>CAVQQG010000001.1:0-2245943 GCA_963714965.1 uncultured Planctomycetia bacterium
ACGATATCCTCTTGTTTTCTTGATCGATACAGAGATAAGTGGCCCAACATAGGCTCGACCCCCTACCTGGACTATCCGCGAACCGCCAACTGGATGACGCATTCAGCTGACTCGAAATTATCGCGATCTTCCAAGCCAGCAGAGAACGATGAGGGACTCGTCGCCGTGGAGTGGAAATGGGACTTCGGCGTGCCATCCTGCCGGCAACACCGCGGATGCAGATGGGCCCCCATCAGTTACAATTTATGCAGTCAGTATCCTATCTTTGGCGGGCCGTTGGAAAAACCACCTGGAAGGGAATGGCAGGAAAGGGATTGGCAGGACAAATCAGTATGCAAAAGGCGCAAACGATCGCAGGTACGCCTCAATCGGTCTCCGAGTCGTTCAAAAGCGAAACGCGTCAGTTCACCGACGTCAGCGAAATGAACACAGCTTACAGGGGCCGGGCTGAAGTTCGATTTATCCAAACGGCACGTGGCAGCGTCACGGCGAAGTCCCGACTGACGTCAATCGGCCCGTTGCAAATTCAACAGTTTAGCTGGACCGGCAAGCTGATCACCGAGGCTGCAAACGGATCGAATCGGACCACCCTGTTCATTCCCGAACCGCAGGAACGTCCCGCGTTCATATCTGGCGAACATCTCAACGACGCACAAGCCATGCTGTACGGCCCTAACAGCGAGCATTTCAGCGATATGTCAGGTCGTAGTCGAGCCACGCAATTGTTTTTGCCCGAGGGCATGCTTGAGGCTGCGATCGGGGCGCTTCTGCAAGAAGATCCAATGTGTCTGAAGTCTAAACGCCGACTCCTGGCGCCGGGCCGTGTTCCGCTGCGATCCCTTCGGCAACTGATCGTCGAGCTGACCCAACTTACCGTTAACAACCAGGGAGAAGGGAACGAATCGTTGTGCCACAAAACGCTGGCGAGAAAGGCGACTGATCGCATTTCCCAAATTCTTTGCCGGGATACAACGCTGGCATCCTCCGGGCATGATCAGCATGACTCATCAGGTCGGCTATTGTCCGCGGTGAGGGAGATTTTCGAAGAGTCTGGACCGGAGACGATTTATCTCTACGAGTTATGCCAAGCGCTTGGCGTCAGTGCACGAACGTTGCAGATCACGTTTAAGCAGGCCTACGGAATTTCCCCGATGCGATATCTCAAACTTCGGCGGCTTCACGCGGCACGTGAACGCCTGTTCACATCGAGTCTCGAGGAGGTGAGCGTCAAGCGTGCCGCCCTGGAAAGTGGTTTCTCAGATCGAAGCCGATTTGCAGAGGACTATCGGAAGTTATTTGGACAACTTCCTTCGGAGACGCCAAGAGCCTGACACAACTGCGTAGCACTGGTCCTGGTTGAACCGAACCGGGAAGCACTTGTCGTGCATGGCCGATTCAAACAGCACGATCGTTCCAAAGTTCCTGCCTGCGCACATCCCGTGATCGGCTTTGGAAACCTCTATTTGCGGGACCAGTTGATACGGCAGGGAGAAGTTGTTGAATGGCCGTTGGTTCGACATGCAATGCAAATCCAACGTTGTGTCAGATTCTTGTGTCAGAAAACGTAGCGCGGCACAAGAAAAAAGTCCTAACCATTGCAGGTCAGGACTTTACCAAGTGGGCGGTATTGGACTTGAACCAACGACCTCCACGATGTCAATCTAAAGAAACGTGTTGGTTTTGCATTGCAAACGCAGGACATTTGGGAACTCGACACGACAAAAGCCGATCAATACGTTGCCTTTGAGTTGAAACAGCGTTGCAACTGAGTTGTGCAACATTGTGTCAGATTTGTGTCAGATCCAAGTCGGCAAAATTGACCAGCAAAATTAGGCAACGAACCAGCATCTATTCAAATATCTCTCGTTTCGTCGTTTCGACCGTTTCGACGTATTGCGAGATTTTGATTGATGAGATGAGTTTGTGAGACTCACATAGCAGGAACGAACTCAATTTCCGAGAAATCCGGCATCGACCTGGTAAACGAACGTTTATTGAACAACGTGCGAAACTCAGGTTTGATTCCCATCGCCCGACTCAGGCCGGACCATATCGCCGTCTCAACAACCTTTTGGCTATACAGCTGATGCCGGCGAGCTTCTTTTTTCACACCAAGAACCGCGGCCTTGTCGCGCTCCCGTCAATCGTCGCCGGGTCCAACCGTGGGACATGAACCACCGAAAATCGGCGCCAAAAAGCTCAGGTTCACCGGATACACTGCCAATGTATTTTGTGAATGAAAAAGTCGAAAAACGGATCTGAAATCAGCTGGTCCCAAAATGGGGTTTTACCTCGGAACGCCAGTAGCAACAGTCCGAAAAATTCGTGTCCTGTGAGCATCGTTGCTTCGTGACGGGAAACGCGTAACCTCGCTGGTGTACGTTCTAATCCAGCCCGTGCAACTACTAACCCACCGTAGCGAAATCACTTGACCGTGCGGTTTTGTTTTGTAACACGGCGGTGCCGCGTACTCCCAGCGTGTGAGACGGAAGTTCGCCGAACTGAACACGATACTCATTTGCAAAGGAACCAAGGCGATGAAAGCCCCATCGACGAGCAATACGGACAACAGAGTCGTCACTGCCCCGAGCGGCCTGGAGTGCTGCCCTTACAGCGTGCAGACGTATTACGCGAAAGTAAGCAATCGGTCCAAGATTGTACGTCTCACGGAAAACGCGACGTAGCGTGCGATCACTCGTTTCAAGCGTCGAGCATAAGTCCAACGCTGTTAATGGCTGGTCGAGATGTGCGTGCATATAGTCAACCGCTTGCCTAACTAACGCGACTCGACTGACTCGACCGAGAGGATGATTCTCCGCCACTCGGGATGACGTCACGGCAGCAATCACTCGGCGTAAACAATCCATCTCAAACGCCCTGCCTTCCGTACTTCCCAAAAAGTCAGGATTTTGAAGGGCAACAGCCATCAGTTCGTCGAGCCCGCTTTCCAAGCGATTCATTGCTCTTGTTGGTATCTGCGGCGCCTCCCAAGTTGGAAATTGAAAGTCAGCCTTACCTCCGGTGAGAATCCGGGCTGATTCCTCAATCAATTGAACTGGCACGAGCAGTGCCCGTATCGCCGTGTTGCGAGCTGTCAGATTGTGATATTCGGCCTCGGGAAGTTTGACGATCATCTGACCGGCCGACAAGTTTCGTCCCCGCCAGATTGTCGCCTCATTTCGACGTGTGATTGGAAGGAAAGTTGCAAACTCGCCGTCCATACCGCGAGTTAGAATGGACTGATTCGTTTCTGCCTCGAACGCTCGCACTCTTTGCCCAGCGACCACTCGAATAGATCCACGAAATTGTCCTCGCGACATTTGGCAGAACTGCCCCTTCCATTGGGCAAAAACTTCCGAAAATTCCGAGAAGTCATTAAGCCGTCTAGATATCGCGCGGGTGGAGGATACCTCAGCCACCGGGTTTCGTGGATCCTTGGGCGTCGTCATTAAATGTTCCTGCTGCCTCGATGGCCAAAAGCGGATAATTCCTGCTCGCATGGTAACAAAACTCCGGCTTGCCCGATATAAAAAGTAACTTGATCCTTAACGCCAAGCGGTTAATTCATGAGATTTCAAAAACTCACTGTTCTGTCTACTCTGTGTGCCGTAGTTCTGATTTTCAGCTTAGGTTGCAACAAAGAGGGTCTGGCAGGAAGCGAAAATACAGACAATCGATTGGCCGATCGCCCGGAAGGCCAGGTGCCGGCAGTTACCACGATAGACGAAACCGCAACGGAGCGAATCGACCGCACTGCGGCGAAGGGTGCCGGAGATCAGAGCGCAAGTCAGCCCCCGAACATCCTGCTGATCGTAGGCGACGACATTGGATTCGGTGATCTCGGCATTAGTGGTTCCGTGACGCAGACGCCCAACCTGGATCGTCTTGCGCAGCAAGGCGTCACGTATACGAGCTTCCATGCATCGCCGGTCTGCTCGGTAACGAGAGCCATGTTGTTAACCGGGAACGATCCGATCGACGTCGGACTGGGTGCCTTCGACTACGCTCTCTATCCACCTGCGAAAGGTAAGCCCGGCTACGAGTCATATCTGACGCGTACAACCGCCACCATTGCGGAGTTACTCAAAGACGCTGGTTATCGGACCAGCATGGTTGGAAAGTGGCATTTGGGCGGAACGCATCACGGTGGCGAGGGGCCGCACAAGTGGGGATTCGACCGTAGCTACGCCATCTACACCGGCGGCTCCAATCACTGGAACCAGGGCGTGTTCCACGTCGACATGCACGATCCGGCGGTGGTCGCCGTGATCAAGGCCGGCAAGATACCCCAGGAGCCGTTTTACGAGGACGGCAAAGAAGTCGATCGTCCCCTGGGCATCTACTCAGACGACCTCTATACCTCGAAGATGTTGGAATACCTCGAAGAAGGCAGGGAGTCGGGGAAGCCGTTTTTTGCCTACGTCGCCTACACCACCGCACACGCTCCCCTTCAAGCGCCCGATTTCTTGATCGACAAGTATTACGAGCACTACCTCAAGCTGGGGTTCGAGGGGCTCAAGCGTGCAAGATTCGAATCCCAAAGATCCCTTGGTCTCATTCCTCAGGATGCCGTCTTCCCCGATAGGAGCAAGAACCGCTTGCTTCGTGCCTGGGCAAGTCTTTCTGACGAGGAGAAACGTCGGCAGGCTCGATCCATGGCGACTTACTCCGCGATGATGGAGTCCCAGGACTACCACATTGGAATCATGCTGAATTATCTTCGCGAGACGGGGCAGCTGGACAACACGTTGATTGTTTATCTGGCCGACAACGGTCCCGAGGGATTGGATGAGCGAGGTGAGTTGAGCAATCCAAAGGCGACCAATTGGATCAGAAGTAACTTTAGCCAGGAATTCGATCACATCGGCCGCGGGGACGCATTTGCGTTCATCGGCACTGATTGGGCCGACGCTTCAACCGGAGGATTGCAATGGTGGAAGTGGTTCATTGGCGAGGGGGGTATTCGTGTTCCCATGATTGTGGTTCCGCCAAAAACCAGTTCTCCAGCGCGAGCCGGAGAGATGACCCGCGAGTTTGCAAGCGTGAAAGATGTACCGCTGACGATTCTCGATTACGCGGGCGTCGAACATCCGCAGCACGAATACATGGGTAGAAAGATTACCCCACCCTCGGGCGTGTCGATGAGGGGCTTCCTTGAAGGCGAAACCGAACGACCGCGCAGCGATGAACAATGGGTCGCGTTTGAGCTATTTGGAAACAGCTACGTCATTGCCGGCGATTACAAGGCGCTGCGAGTCCGCACCGGCATGTATGGCGACGGCAAATGGCACCTTTACGACATCAAGAATGATCCGGGCGAAACCCGTCCCCTGGACGAGGAAATGCCCGAAAGACTAGAGCGACTGATTGCTAACTATGAACAGTACGCAAAAGACAAAGTGATCGTTCCTGTCGCTGATGACTGGAACCCTTGGCATAGTTCAGAGACTGAGAAATAGGTCCCCTTCGCATGAATGCAGATAACCAAAATACCCCAGCGAAGTCTCTGAGAACGGTCTCGTGGCTCGATAGGCTCAACGCGAGTGCACTGCTTGCGATCACGCCCGAGTATGGCACAGTCAAACGTGCGCGAGGCAAAGGATACGGCAAGCAACCAACGTTCAGCCAGCCCGCTCCCATGCAACTGAAGTTTAAGACCATCGCCGGCGTCAAGGTGCGTTATGCCCATGCCGATCGTCAGGGCTGTCCAACGGTCATCCTGATGAATCCCTTGCCTCAAAGCATTGTCGCGTTTGCGCCCCTCTGGGACGGACTGGCAAGTCATTTCAATCTGTACGCCTACGACCTGCCAGGTTTCGGTGGCAGCGAAGGCGGCCTCGAGTATATGACCTTTGAAGCTCAGGGGCGCTTCCTGCACGACTTTATTGCCGAATTCGACATCCAGAGCCCCCATCTCGTCGGACCAGACGTGGGAATGTCCGCCGCTTTGGCTTATGTCACTCACTTTCCAAATGAAGTCACAAGTCTCGTTATTGGAGATGGTCCCGGCATTGCACCGTCGAACAATGGCAGCGTCATCAACAAGATTGTGAATTCAACTTTCTGGCGGCAGGTCTTCAAGATCGCTGGAGCGGCGACTTTTGTACATGCCGGAAATGCTCTGTGCTACCTGAACTACGTTCCTAATGAGGAAGAGACTTCTGATTATATCACTTCGTATTCCGGGCGGATCGGACCGATCACCCAGTGGTTCAAGAAGTATCCGGAAAGCCTCGCGTACATTGATCCCAAGCTCTCTGAAATCGACAAACCCGTGCTGATCTTCTGGGGAGCACAAGACCAATTGCTGCTCGCGGAGAATTCCCAACGACTCAATCAGCGGCTGAGGCGGAGTAAGCTGCACGTATTCGAGAACTGCGGACATTATTCCTATCAGGACCAGCATGAGGCTTTCCTCAGTATGGTCATCAACTGGGTGTCTAACGAACACAAGGCACTCTGAGCGGTGCCAGTACACGAGCTTCCGAGACAGCATTAAGAGAAAGATAACATGGCAAAGCGAGACAACCTCAAGACATCCAAGTCGGTCATCGTTGATCTGCCTGCGGCGAAGTTTGACTTGGCAGACTGGATCGTGCATTTCTCGAACGAAGAATACGTGGCCTGTACTCCAGCCACCAGGGCGCACAAAGTGATGTATGTTTACCGTAGCGGCGATGGTCGCTGGGTGTTCCGCAACGATGAAACGGCGGCCGGTTTCATGATGACCCAGCTCTACCGCGAAGAGATCATGGAGCCGCAGCATGTATTCTTGGTCAGTCCAAGAACTAAGGCTCGTTTTTGGGGCTTTGTTCCGATGACGATGCAGATAACGTGGGATATGAAGGTTGAACCGGTAGATGAAAATCGCTCCAAGTTCACGTGCACCGTCGGCGCGAGGCTAAACCCCTTCTACTTCATTGCTGGTCTACTGATACGCCTCTCCTACTGGACGGAGGCGCACACGGAAGAGGAGACGCCTCACTTCGCCGATAGCGCAGCGCGGTGGGCTACTCGGGACGATTCCGATCAACTTCTATCGTATGTCAGTCCAAACATGGGGCTTGGCTCGCCAAAGACTAACTAGAGTTTGTGTGTCAGACGCCAATTCTTGGACTGTCGAATAATCTCCAGACTCTAGCTCTTCCTGCCATTGCCAGGCACGAGCAAGTGCGATAACCGGCTCCGCTTTCAACAACCCGCACCTTTTCTGGGTCGCGCATAAATGGACCGGATTTTGCGATCCCTGCTCTCACAAAACGACCTCCACGACAGAGACGTAGAGGTCCCCTAACTCGGATTGCATTTGCAGTGGTTTAGCGTTGTGTTGGATCGACCGGTCGGCCAGTCGCTGCCACTGCACAAGAAACTTGATTGGTAAGTCAGGGTAAATGCTTTGACTCGGTGTTGGTTTGCGGATGCAATGCAAATGCAACGTTGTGTCAGATCGCTGTGTCAGAAAACGTAGCGGTACCAAAGATAAAAGTCCTAACCCGTTGTCGGTCAGGACTTTATCGAGTGGGCGGTATTGGACTTGAACCAACGACCTCCACGATGTCAACGTGGCGCTCTAGCCAACTGAGCTAACCGCCCGGGTTTGCTCGTGCAGATCCGTATCTTAACGAATCGGGTTTCGCTTGGGTATCCGGAATTTCCATCGCAAATTACTGACAGGCCCAAATGGCCCCCGGTTCGTCACACGGAGCTGTCGATTTCCGAATTCGGGTTCGGGCCTGAACCTTTTACACCGGACGACGGCGGCGACGATGCAGCAAGGGAACCACCGCCATCAGGCCGAGCAGGGTGGCCGTTCCAGGCTCGGGGACGGCAAAGACCGACAGCGAAAATCCGCCTTCCAATATCCCCTCGCCCAAATCCACATCGGCCGTGAATGCCAGATTCACAAACCCGCTGGCATCCCGATCACCGAGCGTCAGCGACGAAATGCCCGTAAAGTTTGTCAGAAATCCACCCTGATCCGCGGCATCAATGACCCCGTCGCCATTCCAGTCGACCAGGTCTCCCTCCAGCAACACAATCTGACCATTGAAAATCAATGCTTCCAGGTTGGCCCCGGTCATCGTATCCACATCCCAAATCACGGCCCAGTCGCCGTCCTCATTCATGTAACCGCCTTCGATGGCACCGTTCAAAACAAAGCCATCGATCGAATCCCCCTCGCGCAATACGATCCGGCTGTTGGTCATCACAAATTCGTCCCTCGTCGTCGTCGCAAAATCCGTGTCGCCGGTGATCAAGTAGTTTCCGGATTCGGTAATCCCCAAAAAATCAAAATTGTCATAGTTTTCACCCACCAGGCCGCCCACCGAGATGGGAACCGGCGATCCCTCGCGAATAATGCTGCCCCCGGCCATCATCACGGCTCCATTGCTGACCATCACAACATCATTCAGCGTCGAGCCGGAATTAACGCCCGTGGGGTTGATGTAATTGGAACCGTTGGCGGAGAAACGAACATCAAAATCGATTCCCTGGTTTGGCAAAACCGTCTCGGTAATGCCCGTGATGCTGTCCCCACCCCGCAAGATCGCTGCCGGAGAATTTCCCAAAAACAGGGCACGGTCCTGTGTTGATCCACCCAGCATGTCGGTGTATCCGCCGACCCAGTACGGCGTGCCACTTTGGGTCATGCCGACCCGACTGTTAAACGTCGAGAAGTTGCCGGGCAAGGCAGTAATCGGGTCCAGTTCGTTGAGCAGCACGGTCGTACCCACCCAGGCCCCGTCCAGACCCGTCGTGCCGCTGATCAGGTCGGTCGACAACGTTGAGTAACCCACCATCCCGGCGTCACTGAGTCCAAAAAATGATTCAAATGCCGTTTGCTCAAGATTTCCGACCGTTCCCTCGCTGATAAGAATGCCTCCAGCGCCCCCGGTCGCATTCCCCCAAATGTGACCGACGGTGCCGGTGTTGACCGTAAACGCATATCCGCCGACACCGTTCTGGGCCGAGTTGTTGATGGCGGTAATCGCAGCGCCGGTAGGTTCGCCGGGCAGCGTATCACCTTCGCGAATCAGGGCCGAAGCGATTTGGGCCGACACGCTGGTCTGGCAAAAGGCAACGATGACGGCGGCGGCAACCGGGACGATCCAGAATCGAGACTTGAAATTCATGGTGTGTCTTCCTGGCTAGAAGTCGTTGGCGGAGAGAACCTGACGGGATTCAGTTTATGTTTCTGGTCGGCCCCGTCAATTTCCTGAACGGAATTCCCCAGGAAATCGGCGCATTTCCGAAAAAATCGCGATGCGGCGAGACGGTTTTGGACGCGAAATTCCGCAGCCCGGCCCGGGCCCCGGACGGTTATTTCCAAATTGCGCTGCGGATTTCTCCGGGGATCGCCGAACGCCGATCTCCGTCAACGATGGTCAAAGCGAATTTCCTGGCCCGCGCAATCCGCGGCAAACCATTCGCCGCCCTCACGCCGGTAAACCTCCTGCCCCATGACAAATGTACGAACGGGCCATCCGGTCAGCGTGACACCGTCCCACGGTGACCAGCCGCATTTGGTCTGCTGCTGCGCGTTGCGAATCGTTTCGGTCCAGTCCAAATCGACCAGCACCAGATCCGCATCGTGGCCCACCGCAATCCGCCCCTTGCCCACCATGTCCCAGATCCGCGCGGGGCCCTCGCACATCCAGGAAACGACCTGCTGGATCGTACAGCGACCTCGATGGACCTGATCGAGCATCAGGGCCAGCGAATTCTCAACCGCCGGCAACCCGGAGGGACAGGCGGGGTAGGGGAGGCCCTTTTCCTCAAGCGTGTGCGGGGCATGGTCGGTGGCGATCACCTGAATCTTTTCATCCAGCAATGCCTGCCACAGCGCCGCATTGTCGACCGCCGTCTTGATGGACGGATTCATCTTGACCAGCGAACCGAGCCGCCCGTAATCGTCCACGTTGAAAAACAGGTGATGCAGGCAGACCTCCGCCGTGACCCACGGCCGGGCCGCGGCAATCGGTTCGATCTCGCCGGCCGTCGACACATGCAGCACGTGAAAGCGGTGCTGGTGACGCAAAGCCAGATCAATCGCCCGCTGCGTGGCGATCAGGGCTGCCCGGTGATCGCGGACCAGCGAATGCGCGGCCACATCGGTGCGATCGGCATAGCGAGCGGCGTTTTCACGGATCGTCGATTCATCTTCGCAATGGGCACAAATTGGCAACGTCGTTTCGGCAAAGATCCGTTCCAGCGCCGCCTGGTCATCAACCAGCAAATCACCGGTGCTGGATCCAATGAAGATCTTGATCCCGGGAGTCCTGCGGGCCGCCTGCAATTCGGCCAGATTTTCGGAAGTGGCCCCAATATAGAATCCGTAATTCACCAGACATTTGCCGGCCGCCAGCTTCAACTTGTCGTCGAGCGCCGCCACACTGGTGGTGGTCGGATTCGTATTGGGCATCTCCAGAAAGGAAGTCACGCCCCCCCGGGCACAGGCGCGGGTGGCGTGCACCAGGTCTTCCTTGTGCGTCAAACCCGGCTCGCGAAAGTGCACCTGGTCATCGACCACACCCGGAATCAGGAACCGGCCTGCGGCGTCCACGACCCGGTCGACGGTCGCACGCTGGCTGGCGCCAATTTCAACAATCCTGTCGCCGTCCACCAGCAAGTTGCCCGGCACGATCTCGGGGCCGATTACCATTTGGGCGTTGATAAAAAGGGTCTTCATGGTGCATGCCGGGGAACGGGTCCAGGGTATCATTTTCTGGTGGGAATCAGGGGCGATCGAAATTCAAAATATTTGACGGATCCCTGATAAATTTGAATAATGCGGCTCCACCAATCACTTGCCTGTGACGCCACCATGACCCGATCGGGCGGATCCGTCTGCGGGCAAACCATCTTCTCATGACATTCCTCCCCAACCAACCGGTTACCACGACTCGCTGCTGGCCTTGCCTGGCGGTGACCGTCACCGTCCTGCTGGCGGGGCTGGCGATCAGTGCCAGCGGATTGCAGGCCCAGACGCAAAAGCGGTATGTCATCAAGGACTCGCGGGAACTGATGCCGCGGGAACTGGGAATCGGATTGCCCGACGGCCCGGTCGTCCCGCACACCGCGGAAAATGTCGCGACCACGGACGAAAACGGCCGGGGCTGCGTGGCGCGGGTGCATGTCCAGGTCGGTGACAACTTTATCGTGTTACTGCCCGATGGCCAATTGGTGGGACGAACAGCCGACAAGGTAAATCCGACCGATCGCCCGTTCGAGCCGGCCAGTATTGAGGCTGTCGGCCGGGAGATCGTCCAGGATCGGTTGACCGGGTTTCAGACACTGGTGACGGATCGATTCGTTTTTGTTTACAACACCACGCCGGAATTTGCCAAGGTCACAGCGACCGTGATGGAGACCATGTTGACCGGCGTCATCGAGCACTGTCGGGCACAGGGTCTGGAGGTGCATGAGCCCGAGGTGCCGCTGCCCGTGATCATGTTCCACCGGGTCGAGCAGTTTCAGGCGTACAGCTCCAACTCCTTGCCGAGTTCCGTCCTGGCCTATTACGAAATCGCCAGCAACCGAGTTATTTTGCATGAAAGTTCCAGTCTGATGGCCGTCGATCGGGAACTGGCTCGCCAAGAACTGTTGTCGACGATCGCCCACGAGGGGGCTCACCAGATCCTGCACAATATTGGCGTCCAGCAACGATTGAGCCGCTGGCCAATGTGGCTGGGTGAGGGAATTGCTGAATACCTGGCACCCACCAAGCCAGGTCTGAAATTTGCCTGGAAAGGCGCCGGTAAACTCAATAACCTGCGGATGTGGGAACTGGAATCGTTTTTGCAAAAGCAGTACATCAAGGGATTCAACGGGGATACCGTCGATCAAACCGTGCTGGCCGGCCAGCTGGATTCCACCGGCTACGCCTCGGCCTGGACCATTACCCATTACCTGGCCGAAAAACACAGGGAGGATTTTGACCGCTACATGCGGTATCTGTCGCGGATGCCTCCCCTGCAAGGCATGGTCCCGGACCCGGGTGCCACCCGGCCAGTGGTCCCCGGCAACATGGTCCATTTCAAAAAGTTCTTCACGGAAGATCTGGAGGCGTTCGAAAATGAAATGGTCACGTTTATGAGCAAGCAGAAATTCGATTCGCCGTTTGGCAACTATCCGCATTTTGTGTGTACGGTCGAAATCCCGGACGTCGACGGCGTTCGCAAACACGCCTGCTTTTATCTGGACAAGGGAAGTGTGCAGGAATGGCAGGGCGCAGTGGTGGAATCATTGAACGCGACGGAAAAGAAAAGCGCCCGGTTTGAACTGCGGCAGTTTCGCAACCGGGGTGAGGCCAACCGGTATATCAAGTCGTGGAAACGGAAAAAGTAGCAGCGCGGATTTGAAGGAACGGCAGCCAGAAAAGCAGGAGAAGAAGGATGCGTTTTTTCGTTTTGCTGCAATAATAGCCACATAAACCTGCTGATGACCGGAAACCGGACAATGGCTGGCCCTGATCCGCCCGGCGGGCAGCCTCGCCTTGTGGAAGAGGGGATGAACGTTGCCGGAAACCTGCCCATGGTTCCCCGAATGGAGTCGAGCGATGCGAATGCCGGTTGGGATGCTTGTTGTTGCGCTGCTTGTTGTTTCGCTAACAGCGCCGATCAATGCCCAGGACAGACCGTCGATGCCCACTCAGCCGCAGCTGACGTTAGCCGATCCCGGCGAGTTCCGGCCCCAGCCACCGAATGTCCAAACGGTATCGGGGCAAATCGTCGATCACGAGGGAAAACCGGTCGCCGGAATTCAGGTAGCGTTTCTCAGGCCCGGCCCACCGGGACACGGCACCGGAGTTTACTGTCGCACAACCACTGACGAAAACGGGCATTATTCTGCTGACGTTGATGTTGCGCCAGGCGACCCGTTGTTGGGTGGGGGGACAGGGCACGACGATGTCACGCTTTGGTTGTCCGGCGTCGATGGAAATTCGGGATGCCCGGTATCGATCAAGCAAGTTTGGGTTGGCAAGGGACTGCCCGCCGAATACGACGTTCGTCTTCCCAGGCTAACCTTTGCGCGGATCGTGGTCAAAAGCGATGAACCCAATACGGTGCTGGCGGGCCTGGAGCTGTGTGTCAGTGGCGACGGGGTGGATAATGATCCGGCTGGTTTGTTGCCTCCACGGCGCTGGACCTTTGGCACAACGGCCAAAACGGATGTTCACGGCCTCGTCATTGCCGTGGTTCCGGTTGGCAAATTTCGAATTGGTTACCGGGGCGACAGCATCATGGATGGTTGTTCGGTCCACGAGTCGCCGCGCAGGGCACCGTCCCGGGTCGCGTTGCAGGGATCGGCAGAACCGTTGAGCCAGCCGCCGACAACCTGGTTTATGATGTCGAATATTGAGTCGGAAAACAGTGAAAACAAGCCGCAGTATGCGTTCGAGTTTGAAAGTCGGACGGGAGCCGTATGCGATGTGACGATGGAGGTATCGCGAGCCGATCTCGAACGGCTGGCGGGCACGGGGTGGTGAGCCTGGCGACCGGAAGCGGGTGACGTCCGGTACATTCGCCCATCTGGGTGATTGGTGAAATCTGTGGATAATGTTGATGGTTCGGCGGAGTGCTGTCGATTCAGGCTCTGACCGTCATCCGCCCGGCGGGAACCCTCTCCCCGGGCGAAATTCGGGTTAACCGAAATATTTTGGTTTCGATGTTTCGACGGTCACTATGCAAGATTTCGAAAAACTCGGCGCCTTTTTTCTGGGCCGGGAAATTGATTTGAAAACGGGCAACACGGTCGAGGGCGCCGTTGCTGTACGATTCGCGGGACCTGACGACCCACGCGGTGGTGGTCGGAATGACCGGCAGCGGCAAGACGGGTTTGTGTGTTGATTTGCTGGAAGAGGCCGGCATCGACCGAATCCCCGCCATCGTGATTGATCCCAAGGGTGATATCTCCAATCTGTTGCTGACCTTTCCCGGTCTGTCGGCGGACGAGTTTCGACCCTGGATTGACGAAAGCCAGGCCCGTCGCGAGGGCATGTCGGTCGATGCGTTCGCAGCGGCGGAAGCCGACAAGTGGCGAAACGGACTGGCTCGCTGGGGCCAGGATGGAGCCCGGATTGCCAAATTCCGCGACACCGTCGATTTGCAAATCTTCACTCCCGGCAGCAACTCGGGCCGCCCCATCACGGTGCTCAAGTCGTTTGCGGCACCGGGCGAGGAAGTGCTGAATGACCCCGACGCGTTTCAGCAACGTATCTCGGCGGCCGTCTCCGGGTTGCTGGCCTTGCTGGGCATCGACGCCGATCCGATTCGCAGCCGCGAACACATCCTGTTGTCCAATCTGCTCAGCGAGGCCTGGAGCGCGGGACGCAATCTGAGTCTGGGACAACTGATCGGCGAGATCCAGAATCCCCCGTTCGAACAGGTCGGGATCATGGATCTGAATACGTTCTTCCCGGCCCGGGACCGCATGGAACTGGCGATGACGATGAACAATTTGCTGGCATCCCCCTCGTTCTCGGCATGGATGGCCGGCGAACCTCTGGATGTGAAACGGCTGTTGCATACCGCTGAAGGCAAACCCCGCATCTCCGTAATGTCGATCGCTCACCTGAACGATGCCGAGCGGATGTTTTTCGTCACGATTTTGCTGAACGAAGTCCTGGCCTGGATGCGGAGCCAGGCGGGCACCTCCAGTCTGCGGGCGCTGCTGTACATGGACGAGGTGTTTGGCTATTTCCCGCCGACCGCCAACCCGCCGTCCAAACAGCCCATGCTGACGCTGCTGAAACAGGCGCGGGCCTATGGCCTGGGGGTGATCCTGGCAACTCAAAACCCGGTCGATCTGGACTACAAGGGACTGTCCAATACGGGTACCTGGTTTCTCGGCCGGCTGCAAACGGAACGCGACAAGGCCCGGGTGATTGAGGGACTGGAGGGCGCCGCTTCCAGTACCGGTGCCTCGTTTGACCGGGCCGAGATCGAACAGATCCTGGCGGGTCTGGGCAGTCGCCGATTCCTGATGAACAACGTGCATGAAGACCAGCCTGTGGTGTTCGAGACGCGCTGGGCCATGAGTTATCTGCGAGGCCCGTTGACCCGCACCCAGATTCAGTCGCTGATTGCGCAAAGTCCGGCACCGCAGGCCGCTGATTCACCCGCGCCGCCAACTCCGCCGGCTGCCGGCGATATTCCGGCTGCCGCCGGTGATCACGCCACGCCCGGGGACGTCGATCCGCGACAACTGATTCCTGCCGAAATTCAACAACGATTCGCGGAACTGCATCCGCAACCAGCGTCGTCCGGCCAAATCGTCTATCGGCCGGCGTTAATGGGATCCGGGCGATTGCATTATGTTCGGTCCAGCTATCAGGTTGATGTCTGGTCCGAACGCGCTTTTCTGGCTCCCGTGAATGGCGATGAGGTTCCTGATGAGGTCTGGGATACGTCCCGGACGATCGAGGGCGATCTGAAACTTCACAATGAGCCCCTCGAGTCGGCCGCGTTTGGGCCGCTGCCCGGGCCGCTGAAGCAGGCCAAACGCTACAGCACGTGGAGCCGGGAGCTGAAGGAGTATCTGTACCGCTGTCAGGATTTGCCCCTGTTCCGCTGCCGGGAATTGAAACTGATATCCGAACCGTTTGAAACCCGGGGGGATTTTCGGGTGCGACTGGAACAGGCAGCTTCCGAACAACGCGACGCGAAAGTCGAAAAGCTGCGTAAAAAACTGGCTCCGAAATTCGAGACGCTCAAAAGCCGGATTTACCGGGCAGAACGGCGGGTCGAACAGGAAAAGGAACAATACACGCAAAAGAAGCTGGAATCGATTTTGTCCGCCGGAACCTCGATCATGGGCGCCTTGCTGGGTCGCAAGACGGTCAGCGTGACCAACGCCCGCCGTGCCGGAACCAGCATGCGCTCGTTTGGCCGGGCCGCCCGTGAACGATCCGATATCGGACGAGCGGAGGAGAGCCTGGACAAGCTGCAAGCCGACTGGGACGAATTGCAGGCGACGTTTGAACGCGACGTCGCGGCCCTGGACGACAAGCTGCATGTCGAAAATCTGGAACTTGAGCCGCTGTCGGTCGCACCGCGAAAATCCGATATTTCGATTTCCGAGCTGGCAGTCGTCTGGTTGCCCTGGCGGGTCGACGCCACCGGAGCCGCCGAACCGGCCTGGTGAACAGGCAAAGGGTCAGCCGCGAAAAAGGGTTGGCTGCGAAAAAGGGACTGGCTCCGAGCGCCATCCGGTCACACCCTGTTTCGCCTCGCCCGCGAGGTGCCTGTCCCTGTTTCGCCGGCCTGGGCCATGATCGGGATTTCAGAAAAGGGACTGGCTCCCAGCGCCATCCGGTCACACCCTGTTTTGCCTCGCCCGCGAGGTGCCTGTCCCTGTTGCGCCGGCCTAGGCCATGATCGGGATTTCAGAATTGCGGACGATGGCAACCTGGTCGCTGGACAGCTCGGCGCGAAATTCCAGGTCAACGGCGGGTAACAACTGCAATGTGAAGGGTCGGTCAACTGACGGGCGCAGACCGCTGGACAGGGAAATCTCCAGTCGTTGCTCGACTGGAATCAACTGCAGAATCTCGCGTAAAAACGTTTCCGCATGATCGACGTCGGTTACGGCGACCCGCCGCCCGGCCAGCAATTTGCCGGCGGCCGCCCGAATCACCTGGGGCATGGCCCGCGATCGAACCGAACCGTCGGCCGCAGCCCAGCGGGCCATCATCACGGGTGAGGGCAGCCCCCGGCGGTAATCCGGATTCCATTGCAGCAGCCCGTGGGAGCGGGCCACCAGCCAGAATTTCCAGACGTTGTTTTGATAACCGGCCAGGTGCTGGCGGGTCGTAATCAAATACTGCGTTACCGTCTGGTTGCCACCGCGACCGCTGTACTCGGGCAATCCGTACATGGTTCGTCCGATGGCGATACGCTCGCCCCCCATCGGAAATGCGATCAGGCACTGGGCATCCATCCGCGGATCCAGGATCGCGCCATGCGACGGACTCCAGCGGGTCAATTCACGAGCCTGTTCATTGGTAATTCCGGCCGACCTGGCCACCAGCTGGTAGCCCAGCATTCGCTCGTTGTTGTCAGACGAAAAGATCGCCTGTTCTACATGAAGCGTCGCCATTTTTTGTCCAGTATGCCAAGGGCCCATTGCAAAGGTTCGATGATACCGCGGGGCTGCACATGCAACGGAACATGCGTGCAGCTGCCATCCTGATTTTCGTGTTCCAGCGTGGTGCCCACGACGCTGGCCGGAAAAAATTCGTACGACTGGAACCGCTGTTTGCACATCTCGTGCAAGCCCGGCAAGTTGGTTTCGACAAATGCCGCGGTGTTCGATTCCGCTTCCGGGCAAACATCGGTCTTGGTCAATACAAACGCCACCGGCAACCGGACGTGTTTGCGCCGCTCGTCGTGTTCCCGGGTTTGCTGTTGGGCGATGTAGCTGATCAGTTTCAGGGCAAACGTATCTTCAGCGCGGGAATGGTCCCGCACACGAGTGGAATCCAGCAGCACCAGAATGGCACTGGAATTGTGAGTCAGGTTATTGATGGTTGAGCAGGAACCCTTGTGATCAATCTCCTGCGCCAGCACTTCACCGGCGACATCAGGCGTAATCAGATCGATTTTTTGCTTTTCCTTGCGCTGAAAAAACGCTTCGCAGTGGATCCATTTCCAGCGATCGGTCTCGGAAGGCGTTTTTTCGGGAAAGCGCCGCTTCTCGAGTGCGGCAATCGTCTGGTCCTGGACTTCCAGCGAAAACGCGCCATTGGGAATGCCGCGCATTCCGTGCGTCCCCTTGCTCAGCATATCCAGCAACACGCCCAGGTACACGGTCTTGCCGGCGCCACTGGAACCCAGTACCGAAAACAGACGGCTGCTGCGGTTGTTGCGCTGCATCACGGATTTGGACACGGCGATGGGCGTGCGACAGTTCGGGCAACGACGACCGGATTCGAGAACCACCGTATCACATACGACACAATACAGTTCCCAGCGATCCTGGTGTTTGCGAGTTTGGAGAGTAGCCATGATTAGTTGAACTTTGGTTGGTATGGACAGTTGGTGTTGGGGCGTCTGTTTTGACTAGGCCGGTTTGTGCCGCAGATTCTCGGCCGCAATACACAGTCGGAATCCCGTATTGTTGGGCCGGTACAACCGGGGTTGCCCGGTGCGGAACTGGCAGGTGGCCTGTTTGGGGAAATAGGTGTCGAAGGCGCCGCCGCGAATTTCGCACAGGCCGCCGGTCGCGTACTCGGGCGGTTCCGATCCGGCGAAACTGGCGTCCACCCATTCCCATACATTCCCGATAATCTGGAATATTCCGTTGGGCGTGCATCCGTCGTAGAAGCTGTCCACGGCGACGGTCGCGCCGGTGCCGGTGGCCCAGACATTGGCGCGGCGGGAGTCGAACAAATCTCCCCACGGATACATTTTGATGCTGTAGCGGCCATCGACGCTGGTGTGCCAGGTACCTGCCCGCTGCCACTGGGCCGGCGTGGGCAACCGCTTGCCGACCCATCGGGCATAGGCGCTGGCCTCGTACCAGGAAACTCCGGTGACCGGATGATCCATCAGTTCGCGCGGAGGGCGACCATTTTTCCAGAACTGGGGACCGGGCGAGCCGGTTTGGTCAACGAATTGCACGACATGCGGCCAAACCACATTGGGCCACAAATTCAGATCGGCGTAGCCGCCGGTGCGCACAAACATCGCAAATTCGGCATTGGTAACCGCCAGGCGGTCAATATAAAAACTGTCGACATCGACCAGTTCCAGTTTGACGCGCTGGCGTTCGCTGGGATGATCAAGATCTTCCAGTGGATCCGATGACAACACCGGCACGGCACCTGCAGGAACCAGAGCCATTTGCTTTTCGAGGATTTTCCAGGCGCGGCGGATGTCGCCCCGCGAGGGCGTGACCGAGTCGTCACCCCCACCGAGCAATTGACAGTAATTGAGACGTTTCGTGTCACCCGCCAGCGATCCGGACATGACCGGAGCCGAGACAAAGGTCTCGTTCGAGTGGCGACTCGAAGAGCTTCCAAAGATTGATGAAATTCCCACGGTGGTATCTCCAAAAATAGTTTACGGCGTATTCACTTTCGGGGCCTAGCGACCACGACGCTTGTGCTGTTTGACTTGCGATTGCAGTTGTTTCATTTCGAACAAACCGAGTTCCGCCCGCCGTCGCACGGGGACACGCTCGGCCACCGGCGCCGCGTTTCCGACCGGTGTTTCGGCAGCCGGATTCGAAACGACGCCCCCCGTCCGGGTGCGGTCGATCTCCAGTTCACGTTGTTTTTGTTCCAGTTCGTGCCAGGCCTTTTCCAGGGCCCGGCTGGCCTCGGTCAGGCGGGCCATTTCCAGCTGGCGCTCGTCTTGCCAGGCCATTCGCGCCCGTTCGATATCGGCCGACAACCGGCGGGCAATATCGTATTCGGATTGCATGTCATTGACCTGCCCCATGGCGAATTCCAGTTTTCGGGCCTGGGACTCGAAAAACGCCTCGATCCGGCGGGTCACTGCCCGCAAGCGGCGAACGGTCTCCTGTTGTTCGGCATTGAGTTGGTTCTGGTTCATGGTGGGCAGGGGTTTAGTTGTCATCGACGCGTTTCCAGAGTCTTGATATGCGCCCGCTCAAACTTCGTTGACGTCGTTCCTGTTGTTCCTTTTCGTGAATTTCACGCAGGTGCTCGCGAAACTGGCGAATTCGACAATCGGGATTCTCCATGTCCTGGGGCTGGACCTGTCCAACCGCCAGTTCCAGTTCGTCACGCAGGCGGGCCACTTCCGCCCGTTGCCGGGCGATCTGGGCCCGTTCCTGGGCCAGTTCGACTTCATGGGCCCGCAATTCATCCTGCTTGACCGCCATCGCTTTCAACTCCGATTCACTGACGCCAACTTCGGCCACCAGTTTTTCCAGCTGGCTGTAGGCCGATTTGGCGGATTCCAGCTCACTGGCCAGTCGGGAGTTTTGCCGGGTCAGCTCGGATACCTGTTTCTGCATATTTTGCTGGAATTCATTGGCATGCAGCTTGACCACCTGCTCGATGTTGTTTTCGGCCTGCTCGTACCGCTGCGTGGCTTCCTGCAGCTTGCCCTCCAGCCGTTGTTTTTCCAGTTGCCAGTTGCGTTCCCGTTCGGAAACCCGCGAGTCAATTTCGGTAACCCAGCATGACAGCTGTTCGCGCTCTTCACGCTCGGCATGCGCCGCGTCATCGGATGCCTGCAACAGGGTCTCGAGGTTGCGAACCCGTTCATCCGAGGCTTTCAGTTCCGAAAGCAGTTGATCGAGCCGTTCCACCAGCCGGGCCGTGTCGCTGTCATCGGCGTCGTCGCTGGCCAGGTTTTCGTTTGGCTGTCGACCCAGCAGTTCCTGAATCTCGGTTTCGCGACGCGACAGTTCAGTTTGCAGATGTTCGATTTCGGCGCGTAACAGGTCGGATTCATCGCCACCGAAACCGTCGTAGGGCGAACTCCGGGAATCATGCATGGCCGCCAAAGCCATTTGGTATTCCAGTTCCCGATTGAGCCGCTCGATTTCCTCATGGGCAGCTTGTAACTGGCTGGCCACATCGTTGGCGGGAACCGATTCGTTGAGGGGCTCGCCGGGGATATTGATTTCACCGGGTGCAAATTCAGCGATGCCGGTTTCGGAATCGCCCGGCACCGGCCCCCCGGCGGGTTCCATAGGTTGGGGCGGTGGTTGCCGGTCACAGGGGTCGTCGAATTCGGGTCGGGTCGCGGCGGGCTCATCCGCCCCGGCCCCCTGCTTGAATGAAACATATTCGGCCCGGGACTCCGTGGACATGGCATAACGAATCTGATAGGCACCGACGATCAGATTGTCATTGGGCCGCAACAGGGTTTCGGTATAAATCTTTTCGCCGTTAACATACGTTCCGGTCTCCGAGTACCAGTCGGTGACAAATACCTTTCCCTCGGCCATGTGGATGACACAATGCCGGGCGCGACGGCAGGAGATTCCAGCACGACGCCGCACTGTGCATCGCTGCCCAGAATCAGGCTGCTGCCATCGTTCATCGTGTAGCGAACGGTCTGGTCACCGCCCTCGATTTGAACGACCGCAACCAGTTGATCCGTTTTGCTTTCCGATACCTGTGACACGATATTGCTCCGGTGGTGTGGTCCAAATGTTGCTTGTTTTTTTTGTTCCGAATCGGAGGACGCCGGATTGGCGTCCTCCCGGTATCCCGCTGCGGGGTGCTAGTTAACGAGGGCGGGAGACGTTTCCTCGCCGGCGGCCGACGACGGTTCGGGGCATCCAAAAATGGCCCGCATCTGATCCACCGATTCCGGCCAGCGGCAAACGTCGGTCACCTGTGACCAGGCGTCCGCCATGTCTTCCCGAGGCTGGTTCGTCAGCACCACCCAGCGGACATCAGCCAGTTCAGCCGGGCATTGCTGGGACAGCTGCTGCAGCGCCTGGACCGTTTGTTCGCAATCCATATCAAAAACCAGCATGTCGGGCCGGAACCGGCGGGACAGCAACTTGACAGCCAACGCGTCACGCACGACCTTGCCGCAGACGGAGTCGGTTTCCACACGGAAGAAATCCGCCAACTTGCGGGCATGGCTGGCATTGCCGGTCACGGTAATCACCGTGTTGACATCCCGTTTCTTCTGGCAGGTCACCAGATCGGCATGCATAAAACCCTGCATCACCCGCCAAACCTCGCCGGCCGACAACCCGCTGAGGCTGGCCAGTTCACTGGCGGTCACCGGGTTCGCGACGTGGTTCAACAATTTCATGTGCCGGGCCGCCAAACCTCCGCGGTCGAGGTTTTGTCCGCGTTGCGAGGCGCGTACCCAGGTTACATCCTGCAATTGCTCGGCCGACGGTTCGGCTTGCTGGTCCGTCAGGGCCGCCACCACCATCAGGTTCATCAAACTCGTATCCAGGGGAAGTTTGGTGAACAGTTTGGGCAGTTCCGCCTGTCGCTGGAAACGGAATGTCCTGGGTGGATTCGCCTGGCAATACTGGACCAGGGCCGCGGCCTGGTGACGCAACAATTGTCGCAACAGCCGCTCATCGAGAACCTTGTTGTCCAGCAAGTCGACGAGGCCATCGATTTCGCTGGAATTGCGTCCGCGGATCGTGAATTTGACCATGGGGGCCAGATCGGAGATCGCCGCCGGCATGTTGCCGGAGATGACGCCGGCTTCGATGCCGGATGCGGTTAGCGCCTGGATCCGGCCGTTGGACAGATGCACACTGACGCGAGCCCGCCCGAGGTCCATTTCCAGCACGCCCTGGCGGGATGCGTTGTTGAGGAAGTCAATGACTTCCCGCATCGAAAAACAGGCAAACGAGCCGGACAGGTCGCCTTCGGCCATTTCGTCGATGACTTCCGGAACCGCCGTACCGCCCGACTGGGAGTTGACGACCATCGATGCCGTTTCGAGTGCATTGGCGATGATCGTTCTCAGCAATTCGGGCGTGTATGGTTTGGGCAACATGTCGATCACGTTGGGCAGTTCCGTATACTCGGCATAGGCCTTTTTACGAAGCGTGGAACTGCACACGACCGGAATGTTTTTGAGTGAGTCGTCCTGAATCAGTTGACAACACACGTCATAACCGGTGGTGCCCGGCAATTGATGGTCCAGCAGGATCAGGTCCGGAGACTCGTTGCGAGCCATATCGAGGCCCTCCTCGGCCGTCGCCGCCATGACCACGCGGTAGCCCGCGTTGCCGAGTTCGCTGTCAACCAGACGGCGAATGGTTGCGCTGTCGTCGATGACCAGTATGGTTTTTTCGCTCATATCAGATATCTCCGCGAAGGTTGGAACGTTGGTTCAATGGGTTGGTTGCAGGGCCTGGTTTTGTTTGACTTGTCGCAGCAGGGAATCAAGCGATTCTCCGCTGACGGGTTTGGGCAGAAATCCGGCCGCTCCGTTTTCGGTGGCGCGTTTCCAGATTTCTTCCTGGGGACGGCTGCTGACCACGATCGTGGTCATTCCGGAAAATTCGCCCTGGTGAACTTCACCCAGCAATTCCAGTCCACCCATCCGGGGCATGTCCAGGTCGGTGAACAGGTATTCGAATTGGCCGGTTCGCAGACTGGCCAATGCCGCCAGGCCATCGCTGGCCTCATCAACGGAAAAGCCCCGGTCTTTCAGCTTCCGCGCCAGGATCATGCGGGCACTCAACGAATCGTCCACCACCAGAGCCCGCCGCACGGGAGGGCCGCTGGCCGGAGCCGGCGATGAGACCGGTTCGCCGGACGATGCCGGTTCGGATTCCAGGGGTTTTGCATCGGGAATGGCCTGGCACCACTCGCGAGCGCGATCGGCGTTCAGCAGCAAAACGGTCTCGCCACTGGCTGACAAAACCACGCCACCGACCAGCGGATGACGACGCAATACTTCCGGCAACGGACGCACCACGACTTCATCCGGACCGACGACTTCATCGATCCGCAATCCCAGCCGCTCATCCAGCATCAGCGTATGCCTGGCGGAATCCCGGGCGGTTTCACCGGAGCCGGCAATATCCGTCAACCCAATCGCGCGGGCGAAGGGTACGATCCGTGTGTCGGCATGCGACTGGTGATCGGCCGCCTGTATGGAACGCATCGGCAACGCGAACAGTTGTCCGCCGGCGCGATACACCATCACATGTTCGATGCCGGTGGTCAGCGGGATCGAGATCTGGATACTGGTGCCGGCTCCGGTTTTTGAATCCACTTCAATCCGGCCTTGCATTCGGTCGATCGTCGTGGCAACGACATCCATTCCCACTCCGCGGCCGGATACCTGGCTGGCGGTTTCGCGGGTTGAGAAACCCGGGTGAAAGATCAGTTTGGCCAGGTGTTGCCGGGATGGATTGGATCCCGGAGCCAGCAGGCCGCGTTCAAAACCACGGCGCCGCAGCGCATCGTAGTCCAAACCCTTGCCATCGTCGGAAACCACAATGGTCAGCATGCTGGCGCTGGCCCGGGCCCGCAAGGTGATCATTCCCTGTGCCGGTTTGCGATTCTTCTGCCGCACGTCCGGTGTCTCGATTCCGTGGCTGACCGAATTGCGAACCATATGCAGCAAGGGTTCGAACAGTCGCTCCTGGATCGATTGTTCCAGTCCGGTGTCTTCGCCTTCCAGGCGTATTTCCACCTGTTTTTCTTCCAGGCGGGCAACATCGTGAATGGCCCGCTTGAGTCGCTGGAACAACCCGGCGACCGGCAAGCGACGAAGTTGCATCAGTTCCTGGCGGAACTGACGAATGAATTGCGACAGGGCCGTGTTTTCCTCGGACAACGGCTGAAACGTCTCGGACAGTTCCCGCGAGATCGTTGCTACATCGCTGGCCACTTCGTCCAGTGCGTTTTTTCCCGAGGGCTCGTAGCCCAGCAACAGTCCGCCCGCAGATGCCGGGCTCGTGGCCGAACGGGTTTTCCCGGAAAGCCATTCAACGGTTTCATCGCCAAACCGCCGAATCCGGTTGGAGCAGCGACCGAGTTCGTCGTTGCAGCGGGACAATTCGGTGACACAGGCTTCCCGGCGATTTCGAATCACCACCAGTTCAGCCAGCATGTCCATTAACCGATCCAGCTGGGAAGCCCGCACGCGGACAGATTGTTCGCCCGAGGTAATGGCCGAATTCAGACTGGTGGACGGTGCGGATCGAACGGGGTCGGCGGGTTGTGACCCGGAATGAGCCTGCCCGGCACGGGCGGGGGCGGCGGGATTTTCCAGCAGGGCCGTTTGCTGGCGTACCGAATCCACGGCCGTCAACAAAAGTTCGTCATCCAGGGAACAGCCTGCCTGATCCACCGAATGCTGCAGCCACTCTTCCACCTCGTGCAGGTAGCCGGCCAGGGCCTCCAGCCCCACGCTGGCGGCTGCTCCCTTGATCGTATGCAACTGGCGACAAAAGACCCGGCAACGTTCCTGATCGTTGGCATATGAGGCTCCGTCCAGCACGACGCTTTCCATTTCCACCAGGCACCGGTTGGCATCATCCATGAAAGCTTCGCACAGTTCCGCACTGGATCGCAGATGTTCCGGGACGGTCCAGTCGCCCGGGGCCGCAGGAACGGTCGTCGGACTGCCACTGGCTGTCGCAAATGTCTCCTCTTGTTCCGGGCTGGCCAGCACCCCGTCGGTTATGGACTCCGCGTTGCCCAACAACGACAGCACCATGTCGATTTGTTGACTGGCATCTTGGGCCGGCGGCAAATCCTCGACGCCTTCGTCCCCTTCGCTGAAGTCGTATACTTCATCCGGCCCGGCTGTACCGCCGTCGCCCAACAGGTCCAGCATATCCCCCCAGCGGACTCGGGCCTGTTCCGGCAAATCGGCCAGCTGGGCAGCGTCGCCGCCGTCCATGGCCGGCCGGTACTGTTCGATGAACTCCAGCATTTCGTCGAGCGACTCGCGGGCCGACGGATCGTCGATGCTGCATTCGGCAATTTGAACCAGGTGCAACAGCGTGCGACCGGCCTGGCCGAGGTCCCACTGTTCCGCTTCGTCGGCGCACCGGATGTAGGTTTCCAGTTCCCGGGCCAACTCGGGTAATTGCGCCAAATCCGGCGATGCGTTGCACGCTGCGGCTTTGGAACGCGAATCACCCGGCAGGGCATCAGTCACTTTTCTGGATCGTTTTTTCATGGCTTGGAGCGTGCGGTCAAAATAATTCCGGGCAAGCGGTTGTAATTAGTCGGCCGAATGCAGCAGGGCACCGGCTTGTTCGAACGAGGCGTCAATTCGGTCGCGCGTTTCGTCCGCCGAATACGTGGCCGATCCCGTCGGTCGCCAGTTCGCCAGACGCGTCTGGAATTGCTGGGCCAGTTTGTCAAAGGACTTGGTGGTCCAGCGAATGGCCTCGACCCGGCTGCGCCCTTCGCGAACGTTTTCGGTCAACTGCTGGACGTTGTCCACGAACTGCTCGGCAACCTTGAATTGATGGTGCGAGTCCGTGGAGATGGTCTGGATCCGATCGGCAGCCTCGGTCGAGGATTCGGAAATCCGGAGCAGCATCTGTCGGGCATTCTCCAGACGGCGGACCACCTGGTTAACCTTGTTTTGTTCGTCATCTATGACGGCCACCGACTGCTGGGTTTCCGCCTGGATGGACTCAATTCTCATGGCCGCATCGCGGGCTGCCTTGGCCGATTGTTCGGCCAGACTGCGGACTTCCTCGGCCACGATGGCAAATCCACGGCCATGTTGTCCGGCACGGACGGATTCAATAGACGCGTTGAGCGCCAGCAAGTCCGTACGCGACGAGATTTGCCCGATCGTTTCCACAATGCCGCCGATTTCCATGGTGCTTTCGCCCAGCGCCTTGAGGCGTTTGCCCCGTCCGGCAATCAGATTTTCGATTTGGCCCAGCTCGTTCAGCAATTCCTCAACCTGCTGCAGACCTTCATTCGATGATTTGCAGGTGGTTTCGGTCAGCCCGTGAGTCGCCTGCGCATTGGCGGTGATGGAGTCAATTCGCTCGGAAATTTGCCCCAGCAGCTTGGCCGTTTGATTGACCGAATCGGTTTGGGAATCCGTCGTGCCGGTCATTTCTTCGGCAAACCGGCTGATCTCGCGGCCGCATGCGGTGAACTGACCGAATTCGCTTTGCAGCGATTCGGCATAACCATCGACGAGGCCGCGCAACCGTTCCGCCAGCATCGAATCGTCCATTGGCCCGTGGGACGGATGGCGCCGTTCCAGCTGGGCGATCAGTTCACGAATTTGTTGCGTGTGTTGTTTGCCGGCCTGGGCATGACGCGACAGCGACATCACCTGGGTAGCCAGCGAGCGAGCCAGTTCGTCCATTTCGGAAATCCCGCTGGATACGATTTGAAATCCGTGTTTCCCCGGATCCTGCGAGTTGATTTGACAGACAGCGCGGTTCATTTCATGGACTGCGGGGACGATCCGGAAAACGGTTTTCCAGACCACCACCCCGGTGCCGACCAGTAATCCGCCGCTGATCACGGCGGCCACGGTGATCGACGGGACCAGGCAAAACAGGGCCCCGCACAGCAGGCCCACAGCCAGCGTCACCATCTGGGAAATCAGAATTGTGTTTTGAATGCGCATGTTCAATTACCTGTTGAAATCAGGGGTTAGTCTCGGGGATTAGCCCACCGTAACGGTCTGGCCAGCCGGGTCGCCGGTTGTCCGGACATGCTGGTCCAGACCCTCCCAATGTGAACGCAAACTGGCGTTCAGCAACTGGAACAAATTGTCGGGGTCGAGGACCGTCACGAACTGTTCCTGAAACGAAGCGGATCCGACGTTCACCGAGTTCCAGCCGAGACCCTCCGCGGCCGGACCGTTAAATGAAACCTCAATGGACTCCAGACCGAGCACCTGGCCTATCAGGATTCCCCAGCGCGCCCGCATCGGAATTCATAATCAGCATCTGACGATTTGGCGAGCTGGCCGTTACGCCGACCTGGGTCGACAAATCAAAAACCGGAACGATTTCCTTGTGCACATTGGCCAACCCGGCCAGACACTCGTGAGAGAGCGGCAAACAGCACAACTGCTGGGCCGGTGTCACGCTCCGCACGGTCAACGCCGGCACGGCAAACGTCTCGCCGCAGCAGGCAAACACACAGTACTTGTCGGTTTGGAAAAGTTTGTCGTCGGTCATTGCGAGTCCTTGTTATCGGGGTCCGGCAACCGGACGGATTCCAGGCGATCCATCAGTGACTGCAGGCGCGATGAGTTCGGAGCGTTTTCCGCTGCCGGCTCGACCGGTGACCGGGGTGCGGGGCGGAGAACCGGATTGCCGGTCTGCCGGGCCGTGTCACTGACCGGCACAGCCACGGATGGTTCCGGGAAATTGGACCGAACCGGACCGGACCCGGTCGTCGGGGGTTCGGCTGTTACCGATTGTGCCCGGCCGTTTTCCGTTGCCGCGGCGGTCTGCCGTCCGGCATGGTCGGGCTCGCCGGATCCCGCCGGCCGGCAGTCCCGCATGCGGCGTTCGGCGCCCGGGGAGGCATCCAGTCCCGTCGCAATATCGGACAGCTCGGCCGAAATATCGCGAACGAACTCGTCCATCTCCATCGCCCACCTTTCCAGGTCCAGCGACGGCACAGCTGCGCCGGATGACGGTTGCGCAGCATCGGATTGTCGGGATTCCAGTGTCATGGGTGATCGCTTCAACATGGATTGGACAACGTGTCGTGGCCCGGCGAATCATCAACAGGGCAACTGGTTGGCACCCGGCCAGGCGCGGGTTGCGGAACGCGGCGAGCCAGCTGCTCACGAATCGTATCCAGCAACATCACAGAATTGACCGGCTTGTTCATGTAGGCTCCGTACTCACTGCCCAATACCCGCAACGCCTGGGATTTGACGCTGGTTAAAAAGACAATGGGCATTTCCCGCCACGGCGAACCCATTTGCTGCAGTTGTTCGCAAACGGCATATCCGTCCATTTCCGGCATCACAATATCCAGAATGGCCAGACAGGGCCGGCAGTTTCGGGCCAGCTCCACCGCCTCCGATCCGTCGGCGGCCAGCATGACTTCAAAGCCGGCCCCGCGCAAAATGGCATCCAGCATCGTGCGGACCGTTTTGCTGTCGTCGGCAACCAGGATTTTGATTTTTGACATCGTTTGTCGTCTTTCCCTCCCGGCGGAGTTGCATCGATCGCAGGTCGGTCGTCGCCCGTAACAAATCAGGTAAAAAGCCTGGCGGAATCGTTCGGGTACAATTCCCGTATGAACTATAAGACAGGTTCCGAAACCCGGAGATTGATTTTCGATTTTTTGCGTTTTGCACAACGATGCGTTTGGGCATCATCAATCGGGACCCGACATAATGGTGCCCGTGGGCGGCACCACCGGCTGGAGGCCGATTTGGGCCGTCGGATTCCGTTCCTCAGGCTTTTGCCGGTTGCAACACCGGTTGGGAAGTTGACCGTTGTAACGGACGGGAATCGCCACACGAATCGAAAAGCCGACGGCCCGGGAGGGTTGAAAGCGATCCGTCAACCCGTTGCGGCGCCGCCAAAACCGGGCGGTGCGGGTCAGGAATGGCCGCGGCGTGAATTGGCCGTGCTTGCCGGACTGGAATCCGGACCAGCCATATTCAGCTCCAGCCAGCGCGATGGAGATTCCGCCGCGATCTCATCGGTCACATTGGCCGTGGCGCGGCGTAGCGCCCGCCGCAGTGCCTTGTGCGTCATCGCACTGGATATCAGGTCGTGATCCCGCAGTCCGAGCTGCTGCATCAGTTCAATGAAGTTTTTGCCGAGGAAATGGCGAATCACGGGGTCTTCAAATGAAAGCAGGTATCCGAGGGCAACGTCTGTATTCAAATTGCGGGAAAACTGCTCAAGTCGCCGGTCGTGAATCGGCCACGGATGCCGTTCGGTGACAATGATGGCCAGCGGCGGCCCCGAATTACGGGGATCTGAAACAACCGGGCCGGCCGACTCCAGCATGGGGGCCATGGTCAACATCAGTTCCGGCGGAGAAGCGCGCAGTTGCCGCAACAGATGTTCTTCACTGACGCGGGTCGCCAATACCTCATGCTCCAGACCGGCCTCGTCCAGTACAGTCTGAATTTCCAAAAACGTGGACTGGAAATGGCACAGCACAATCACCCGATGGCCCCGCCGGGTCAAATCCACAACCCACTGACACATCGTGCGATACTTGCGCGACACCGTCAGGGTAAAGGCATCCGGATGAATCCGGGGCCGCCGGATATCGAACCAGCGTTTAAATAATGACATACAACCGGCAAACCGAGTCGGACCACGAGACAACACATTCCGCCCGGGCGTATTGTATACCACGGGGCTTTCAAACGACGCGTTGTATCCACGTATCCGCAACAAGGCGAACGGGGAATGGCTCGACCCGATTTCCGCAGAATGCCTGGCAACATGACCACGCGTCGTGCCCGCCAGTCCCCCCGCTGCCGAACCGGCCAGGCACGCCTGGATCCGCCAACCGTGGCACCTCGAACCGACCTCCGCACGCCTGGATCCGCCAACCGTGGCACCCCGAACCGACCTCCGCACGCCTGGATCCGCCAGTCGTGTCACCCGCAAGTCCCCGACGGCACGGTTTTCCGCAACGCCCGGCGTGTCCGGTGTCAGGCCTCAAAACTGAACGCGGATCCCGGCACGGTTTAGCGCCAAATGGTGTTGGCACCCGGGTTCAAGCCGTTTTCAGTCTGGCGAAGAAAGCCGGGCAAATAATGACCACCGGATTCCGGTGCGGTCTGTTGACCGGGGCGTTGCACCAGGGCATTTCCACCGGTTCGCGATTGACGCACATACCAGCTTTCGCTGGCGGGTATTTGTACCGCCGTGTCGCCACCCCCCGCTGCCGCAACCGCAACGACCGGGGTCGCAGGCGGATTGTCGACGGCCGGCAGTGGACTGTTGACGATCGCCTCGTCGGGCGTGGCACCAGCCTGCAATTTGGGACAGCCCTGCTTGACCCAGCCCAGCCACTGGACCTGCAAATCGGAAAGATCTTCGTAACCGTAGTACTTCTGACCGACCTCGTTCCACGTTTGCGGCTCGTGACCGGGAATTTCACGGTCCATGCCCTCGCCGATAAAGTTCACGAAATGGCGATGTCCCCGTTGCATGATCAAAAACCGGGCCAGCGAATGTCCTTGTGAATACAGCGGCAGGATATCGGACGGATACTGTTTCATGACAAACATGTGATTGAACGGAATTCCGCGCCCATTTGTCAAAAAATCAATCAGCATTTGATGGCTGCGGATTCGCTCCGATTGATGCTCGACGGTGGTGCAGGCCCCTTCGTCTGCCCAGCGAGGCAGTGGCCGTCCGAAATGCGTGGCAAATATGGTATGGGTCACTTCATGCGGCAACACGGAATCCAGAATCCGCTCGGGTGTGCCAAACACTTCCATACGCCAGTCAATGGGCCGGGAAGCGCCCTGGCCATCCGGCACAAACGCAAAACTGGTTTGGCCGCCGGCATGCGGTTCGATCTTGACCAGAATCGGGCAGGGCTGTTGCCATGTCGGCAACTCGTGGCCCAGCCACAGCTCGGCCAGTTCCTTGCGGAACCGTTCGGCCTCGTCGCCGACCCGCCTGGCAAATGCCGGATCGGGAGCCGTGACGACAAAGTTTCGGGTCCGATAGGCGCCCGCCGAAAGCGCTCCCGTCAGGGACAGCTGAATTAAAAGAGCGATCGCCGTGGCGATTGAAATGAGCCGGGCTTCCATGCGCGGTCCTTCCTGAGGTCAGATTGTGGGGGCAATCAGGGATCGAACCCTGAGGACGAATCCATTCGTCCAGCACCGCCAAAGCAAAACCGGTGCCAGATGTACTGAATACGTGGTCAATCGGAATCGGGTTTTGGGTCTTCGGAAATCCGTGGGCCAACTTCCTGCTGGCACCGTGACGTCACCTGACTCCAGGGTTCGAACATCTTGTAAAGTTTGCAAAGACTATTGGAAAGCGCGGTACCGGGACAGAGCGAAACCGGTTTCGAATGCAACCACTGCCATCTGGCATCAACTGCTTGCTCAGCGAGCGGCATCTGACACGCCAATTCCAGCATTGACCCTTGCGGCAACGGCCACGCAGCCGGACCGTCATTGAATGAATTGCCGGACAGCGGAATCGCCGGGCATGACCGGCGATCCAGCAGGCTGGCAATGACTCACCCATTCCCGCAATTTGCCGATCCGGAAAGGCGGCCTGGGCGGTGCCTGTTAGCCGACCGCGCTCAGGGGGCCAGCGGCGCAAATTCGCTGGTTTCGATTTTGCCCTGGCAAACGTGCACGGCACTGGACGGGGGAATTTCCACCCATGACTCGCCCAAATCGGAAAGAGGCTCGGAGACCACAACGCGACAGTCGGGGGTAAAGTGCTGCTTTAATTCCGGTACCAGGCCGTACAACGCCTCCATTTCCCGGCTGTGATACAGGGTCCGCGGCGTGCCTCGGGTTGCATAACGCACGGCCCACACATTCCTGCCATCGGTCACGGCAACCGACATTTGCAGAATATCATCGATTCGGTTTTGCCAGCCAACCTCCTCGACGATACCGGCCATCCGCGCCAACGCACCGGGCGGGTCCTGGTCCAGTCCCTGGGAAAAGGCCAGATAGAACATCAGCTCCGAATCCGTATTGCCCCTCATCAGCGAAAAATATTTCGGATCCACGGCCAGCATCAGTTCCCGCCGCACCCGTTCAAAGCAATGGATCAGACCGTTATGCATAAATAACCAGCGTCCGTGCCGGAAAGGATGGCAATTGGATTGCTGAACTTCGGTACCCGTCGTCGCGCGAACGTGCGCAAAAAAGTGCCCGGACGTAATGCTGCGAGCCAATTCTGCCAGGTTGGCATCGTTCCAGGCGGGCAGCACGCTGCGGTACAACGCGGGCGAATCGTCCGTACCGTACCAGCCGATCCCGAATCCGTCCCCCTGGGTGGGAGTTTCCGACAGCCGGGCCCGATAACTCTGGTTGACCAGCGCATTTTCCGGTTCAAACAGCAGCAGGTTGGGGCGGATCGGGTTTCCGGTATAGGCCAGCCAACGACACATCCGCAAATTATCCTTGTCTGTTTCAGTCGTCGGTGGAATCGAGTCCGCAACTGACCCGAAAGGTGTGACCGTCGGGATGCCGCAGGTGGAACTCGCGAACGCCCCACGGCTCGTCGACAGGCGGGTGCGTCACAAACATGTCGTGCTTCACGGCGAGGGCATGCATTTCATTGACTTCGGATTTGCTGCTCAGCCACCACGTCATCCAGACTCCATCGGTACCGTCATCACCCGGGAATTTCGGCAAGATCGTACCGCGGGATCCCTGGGCGCCACAGCACAAAAACAGGGTCAAGTCGCCGACGCAGACACCGCCAAAGCCGGCCCGACCCTGTTCGTTTTCACCGGCGGCGTCCGGCCCCTTGCCGATCAGTCCCCCGTCATTCCAGCTGAACGAACGTTGCCAACCTGGCTTTTCGAACCACTCAAAGCTGGCCCCGATGTCGCTGACATTCAGTATCGGCGTAATTTTTTCAATGGACATACGGCCGCTGCCGGACAGGTGACAACCAAACAATGGTCGAAACTGCTAAAATAACCGTTTCTGTCGCGGATTGGCATCGGGGCGGCGAAACAAACCGGTCTCCAGTGGATTCACTGGGCCATCCAGCCCGAATTTGCGGGCGAACGTTTTGAACGTGGACCGGATGTTTTGGGCCAATACACCGCTACCGCTCATTCGCTTGCCGAACCGGCGGTCGGCCAGCTGGCCGTCATGCAGGGCGCGGATGCCATTCAGAATTTTTTGTTTGTGCCCGGGTCGATGGCGATCCAGCCATTCACTGAATACGGGTTCCACGGCCCCGTTGAGTCTCAATACCGTGTAACTGGCCGCCTGGGCGCCGGCCTCCGCTGCCGCCTGCAGGATGGCCGGAATCTCGCTGTCGGTCAGGCCGGGAATAATCGGCGAGACATTGACGGCTGCGACAACGCCCCGATCGGCCAGTTGTTTAATGGCTGCCAACCGCGCCGCGGGCGAACTGGTTCGCGGCTCCATCACCCGAACCAGTGACTGGTCCAGCGACGTTACCGAAATTACGACTCGAACCAGATTGTGATCGGCCAGTTCGCCGAGCCACTCCAGGTCCCGGGTAATCATGGCGTTTTTGGTGATCAGATACAGAGGCTGTCCGCATTCCACGGCCACTTGCAAACAACCGCGGGTAATCCCGAATTTGCGTTCCGCGGGTTGCCACGGGTCGGTCACTCCGGACAGATTGACGGGTTCGCCAACCCAACCCGGCCGCGCCAACCACTTGCGAAACAGGGCCGGCGCATCCGGCTTGACCAGGATTTTGGTTTCGAAATCCAGTCCCGCCGACCAGCCGAGAAACTCGTGCCACGGGCGGGCGTAGCAGTAGCTGCAACCATGAGCGCATCCCCGGTACGGGTTGACGCTGTAACGAAACTTCAGATCCGGACTGTTGTTTTCACTGACCACCGACTGGCTGTCATCCACAAAATACTCGGTGGATACCTTTCGCGATCCCGCTGCTTGCTGGTCCTCGACGGTCAGCTGGTCGAATTCCGGTTCGACGTGAATCCGCTCGAAGCGGTTGGGGACATTGATGCCGGCGCCGCGGCCGACCGCGGTGGGCAATGCAATACGCGAGTTGGTGGAATCCGGCATGACAACGGGCCGCCTGACGGGTCACGCGGCACAGGGGAGGCCAATCGCTCTGGCCACAGGGCCATATTTAGTCTGAGTTGCGTTGGCCGTTGTTGCACGGCCGAAAGCGTCGTACATTGAATTGTACTCCCCGCACACGGTTTAACGACCAGCCCCGAGTTATGAACCAGCCTGACAAATCAGCCTCTGGCCCGCTGGACCGGCAGTGGTGGAGCAAACGCCGGGTCCTGTGCATTATCCTGCTGCTGCTGGCCGCTGGATACATCTACGCCCAGCCGACCCTGGAGGCGCTGGCTGGGGGTGGAATTGCCCGCTCTGGCCGAGCGTCCTCCCGAACGGGATGGTCCGGTTGGGAATGCGAACCAGTCCGCTTCGGCCGCGACCAACTCCGAAACCCCGGACGCATCCGGTCGTTTTCCACTGGAAAAGATCGGAGCCGATACGTGGCGCTCGCCGGAGGGACTGGTATACGGAATCGGCCCGGGCCGCCAGCCCCGCATCGATCACATCATGCGTCATACCACCGACGATTCGGATCGCCCCGTCCACGGAGTATTTGACGCCAAATCCCGGGATGATGTCTACACCGTACTGGATGAGGCCTACGCCCTGGTCCGACAGAATTCACCCCGGGTGCGGAGCCAGCGGAACGGGGACCGAACCGAGCTGACCATCACGATGCCACGGTCCATCGGTTTTGTGGGAGGCCAGGACGGGGCTCGGCAGAACCGGCCGCGGACCGATCGTCTCAAGTTGATTCTGGAGGACGATCAGGTCATTACGGCCTATCCCGTCTGGCCTCGCCGGTAGGGATCAGGATGCCGCGGACCGGGCAGCGAGAACGTCCGACTCCAGCCGCTGCTGCGGCAATCCCGTCGATGATTTCCCTAGCGGCGGCTGGTGACGGGATTGAGGACCTCGGCAATCGATTCACATAACCGGTGGACATTTTCGTGCCGAACGCCAGCGACATTGATGCGCCCGGATCGCAACATGTAAATCGAAAACTCCTCGCGCAGCCGATCCACCTGTTCGGGGGTCAGGCCGGTATAGCTGAACATGCCGGACTGGCGTTGCATGAACTCAAAGTGACCTTCTCCGCAGACCGCGTTCAGTTCCCGCAGCAGCAAGTTGCGCATTTCGTCAACTCTGCCGCGGACAGACGACAATTCGGCAACCCATGACTCCCGCAACCGGGGATCATTCAGGATCGTCGCCACGATGAACGCACCGTGCTTGGGCGGGTTGGAGTAAATCGCACGGATCACGGAACACAGGTAGTCATCCAGCTTGCGGGCATCATCCGCCGACTTGCAGATACCCGTCACGGCGCCCACCCGTTCGCCGTACAAGCCAAAATTCTTGGAATTGGAGCTGCATACCAGAAACTCGGTGTCCAGTTCCGCCAGTCGCCGCAACGGCCAGACATCCTCGTCCAGCGACTGCCGCAAACCCTGGTAGGCACAATCAAAGATGGCCAGCAGATTTCGTTCCCGCAGAAAGCCAAATATGACTTCCCATTGGTCAATTTCCAGATCAAACCCGGACGGATTGTGACAACAGGCATGAAACAGAAACGCATCGCCTTCGGTCGATTCATTCAGGCAATTCACAATCGCGTCAAAGTTCACGGCGGTGCCGGACGCATCCAGGTAATCGTACTGGCGGATCGGCACATTGGCCTGCGAAAAGATATTCATGTGGTTGGCCCAGCTGGGATTTCCGATCCACAACGCCGACTGTCGACGCAGCTGGTTAAGGTATTCGCCGGCAATCCGCAGGGCTCCGGTTCCGCCGGGGGTCTGGATACAGGTATAGCGGCCCCCGGTGATCGCGGGGGAATCGTCCCCGAACAACAGCCGCGCGGTGGCATCGTTGTATTCGGCCATCCCGCGAATTCCCAAATAGTTCTTGGTGGATTCCTCCGCCAGCATCCGCTGCTCGGCCAGTTTGACGCAGTCCATGACCGGCGTCACACCCTGATCGTTTTGCCAGACTCCAACGGTCAAGTTGATTTTGTGCGGGTGGGGATCGGTCCGGAACTGATCCAGCAAGCTGAAAATGGGATCGGGCGCGACGGCGGGCAGCGACTCGAACATGGCGGTCTGGCGATCTCAAAAATGAATGTTACCGGATGACTCGGGCAACGGTGGACCACACCCCGACGGGCGGAGGGTTGCGGGCAACCAGGGGAATTGAGAAGATCAATTTACCCGGGTGGCACGTGCGCAGCGAGTCCCCGACTCTCGGCTGCGACCGCCATCCGGGGGTGACCGGATGGATCCGGGCGCACCGCCGGTGTTTGCCGCCGGTCCCGGCCGATTTCCGATTTTTCCACGCCTGATTTTGCTTGCAAATTTATGTCGCATCGCGTTGGTCTGTGGATGATTGGAGCGCGAGGCGGCGTGGCATCGGTCGTGTCCACCGGGCTGGCCGCATTGCAACAGGGACAGGTCGAAAGTGTGGGCCTGGTCAGCGAATTGCCCGAATTCGCCGGGCTGCAGCTGGTGGGCTGGGATTCGATCGTTGTCGGCGGCCACGAGATCCGGGACCGGTCGCTGGTTGACGAGGTCCGGCAATTCCAGCAGTCCAGCCGGGCCTTTGCCCCCGAACTCATCGACCAGGTGGCTGCCGCGCTGGAAACCGTCGATACCCGGATTCGCCCCGGGATTGTGGCCCAGGCCGGACCGGCGATTCTGGCGTTGGCCGACCCGGCCATTGCCAATGATCGGGGAACGGCCCGGGACAAAATCCGCCAGCTGCAGTCCGACTTGCGGGAATTTGTCGACCAACACGATCTGCAACGTGTGGTCGTCATCAATGTTGCCTCGACCGAACCGCCGTGGGAATGCGGCGCGCAGTTTGCCACATGGGGGCAACTGGAACCCGCGCTGGACCAGGCTGACTGTCCGTTGCCCTCCAGTTGTCTGTACGCGATCGCGGCGCTGGACCTCGGGCACGCCTACGTCAACTTTACGCCTTCGCCGGGTTGCAGCTGTCCCGCGGTACAACAACTGGCGGATGCCCGCCGGGCCGCCCATGCCGGCCGTGACGGCAAAACGGGCGAAACACTGATCAAAAGTGTTTTGGCACCGGCCTTTGCCATGCGGCATCTGAAAGTAATGAGCTGGGTCGGCCACAATATTTTTGGCAACCTGGACGGCCAGGTGCTGGACGACCCTGCCAACAAGCAATCCAAGGTCGCCAGCAAGGATCAGTTGCTGGGCCAGATTCTCGGCTACCAGCCGCAATCACACATTAGTATTGAATACATTCGCAGTCTGGGTGACTGGAAAACCGCCTGGGACCATGTTCATTTTCAGGGCTTTCTGGGCACCCCCATGGTGATGCAGTTCACATGGCAGGGGTGCGACTCGATCCTGGCGGCACCGCTGGTACTCGACCTGTTGCGGTTTGCCGAGCGGGCCCAGCGTGCTGGCCAGTATGGCAATCTGGACTGGCTGGCCTGTTTCTTCAAATCACCGGCCGGGACCGCGGAACACAATCTCACGCTGCAATACCAGCGGCTGCGGCAATGGGCGGATGCGACCCGGGACTGGTAAACACCGCCAGGGCCCCGGATTTTGCCCAGCAACCGGACCCGGGAATCGTTAAAATACCGGAATTCCCGGGGAAAAATTGCCCGATTCCGGTCCGCCCGCGCGACCCGATAATCACGGGCTTTGCCAACGCACACCTGGTCAAACAAAATCGCTCACGGAGATGATTATGAGAGTTTTCAGCAAAACGTTGTTGTCGGTGACACTGATGGGACTCCTCGCTGGCGGTTCGTTCGCCGCGGCCCAGGACCAGGACCAGAGCCAACCCCGGGAATTGTCGGAGCAGCGGATGATCATTGCGGCCTCGGACGAGGGCGACGGAGTGGCCGAAATCCAGGTCTTCTCCTCATCCGGTTCCGAGGGGATTTTTGTGGGAGACGGCATGTTTCCGGCCCCCGATGTTTTCTCTCTGGCCAACAACCAAAGCGTGCAGCAGGAAATTGAACTGGTTGACGAACAGCTGCAGCAGATCCGAAAAATCAATCAGGAGTTTTCGGAAAAAATTTCCGAGCATGTACGGCTGGGCGACGGCAATATGAACCCCGACCGCGGCCGCGAATTGTCGTTGTTGATCAAGGAATTGAACGAACAGAAAAAAGCCAAAATGGAAGGCGTTTTGTTACCGCACCAGTTTGATCGTTTGCGCCAGATTGCCTTGCAAACCCAATTGCAACGCTCCGGCGAGGCTGCCACCCTGGGCAGTCAGCAAGTCGCCAGCGCTCTCGGGATTACGGATGAGCAAAAACAAAGAATTGAGCAACGGGCCAGCGAACTCAAAAAGGATATGGACGAGAAAATTGCCCGCATGAAGGAACAGGCCCGCGAAACATTGCTGAACGAGCTGACTCGTGAACAACGCGAAAAGCTGAAAGCCATGATGGGCGAATCATTCCAGCTGAAAACGCCGGACTTTCGCGATCGAATCAACCGGTTTCGCAAAGCCCGCCAGCAAGGCGAGGGTCAAGACGACGGCTCCGGCGGTCCCCACGAATAGTGGGCCTGTTGGTTAATCCGGCCGGGAACCTAAACCGTCTGTCGTGAACTTGATAACCGCCATTCATTTCAGGCTGAATCACGTTTTTTGCCAGCTGCCGGTTCACGAGGCGGATTGGACATCGAATTGGCCGTAACCACGGCGCAACGAATTCAAGGTCAGAGCCTATTCCTCGGGCTGGGCAATGCCGCGCAGGTATTCCGCCATCCGGGCCTGCAAGTCGATCAACTGGTGCCACTGACGCATATCCAGCTGGACCGACGTACTGCGTGGCTCGATTTGCGCGGAATGGATCAATCGGCGCATGTGCAAATGCACATATTCAAAGACCTCCGTCAGCTGGGCTGCCTGTCCTGGTGACAGCCGGCTGGGCAGCCGGGGCGGGTCCATTTCCATAAGTTTCAGCTGGGCGTCGGTTTGATTCACCAGCTGGTCCCAATCTTTGGATTCCAGGGCGCCGGCCCCGGTCTCCTCGTGATGACTGGCGGGCGTGTGATGCAGTCGCTTTAAACGGCGGTTGATCTCACTTCGTGTGCCGTAAATCAGCGTGCTGCGGCCCACGGTAATCAGGTCGCCGTGTCGCAGGATTCGCAACTGGGCGTCCTCGCCGTTGACTCGCGTACCGTTGGTGCTGGCCAAATCAGTGAGCACCAGGTCTTCGTGATCGCGCTGGATCTTCAAATGAAACCGGCTAACCCGTTCGTCGTTCAACTGAATCGTGTTCCCTTCCTCCCGGCCAATGGTTACGGGAGGATCGACGGCACTGTATACGCGACCCCGGTCGGCGCCGTCGAGAATCCGTAGCGTGATCTGATCCATGGAGGAGATTCGAGAGGACAATGATCTGCGGAGGGGAGGAGAAATGAGGTGGAGGTGCCCGTTAAAAATAGCCGGGACTGCGAATAATTTTAAGCGAAAAACAGCGAGGAACAGCCCGTTTTGCAAATGTGGGGTGGAATTCTACCAAAATTCCCGCGCAGGAGGCAGGATTCCGCCGTCCGACATCGCAGGGTTCTGCCCGGATGTGCGGGTGACGCAAACTGGACAAGGCGGCTGGCTGCCCCAAAAACCGCTTAAAAAACCGGCCCCGGGCAGACAAATCGACCGTCATTCCGGACCCGAAAACTCGACGGCGTCCAGCTGTTGCAGTTGCTGCAGTGCCGGTCCGTAGTTACTGCAATTCCGGATCGCCAGTTCCAAAGTTCGGCGCGCGGACACCCGTTCGCCCCGGGCAATCAGCCCCCGGGCCACGTTGTACAGGACACCCGCACTGACCGGGTGCCGCTCCAGGATTCTGGCGTACCGCTGCAATGCCCGCGATATCCGATTGCGGCGCAACAGCCGATTGGCGGAATCCAGACCGCGCAAAGGTCCCCGGCCCACCGAATCCCGGTAAACGCGGACCCATTGGGCCAGGGCCATGGGTAATCCGAGGACACCCGGAATATTGCCCGCGACCATCCGCCAGACTCGCGGGCGCATGCATCCGCTGCAGCAGTAATTCTCGACGTGATGCACTCCGGCGTGCACGATCAAAAAGTAAAAATAGGCTTCACTGAATTTGCGAGGACGACTGTACATCCCGCATTGCGGACAAATCCGGTAATCCCGCTCGGTCTCTGCCAGTCCTTCCACGAATATCGTTGTGATTAGCGCGTCACAGTACTCGCACCATACCTGGGGACTCCAGTCGCCGGACTGCAATGTCAGGATTTTTGCCTGGCACCACGGACAAACTGTTTCCCGAACCAGGTGACCCTGATTGCGGGCGATGGCCTGATCCAGTTGAGCTGCGAAGTTGCGTCGACTGAGTCCGTAATTGACAGACTGCCAAACCGGAACCGGATCGTCCGTCACGACAAACCGGGCGAACCGCGGTTGCGCCTCGGGGTCCAGGTAATGAATTGTCAGTTGACCATTGTCAAACGCGGCGCGGGTGATCTGGTTGTCGGGTATTCGCAGCGGTCCCAATTCCAGTTGTTCGCCACCGTGAACGCCGGCCCCCTGTTCCCGCTGGACCAGAGTCCCGTGATCAATCAATTCCCGAAACCGGAACGTCGTTCGGTGACCCTGAACAGACCTCGTTGGCATGGATGGACGTCACCCCAGTTTTTCCTGAATCGCCGCGACGCATTCCGTGACCCCGACCCTCCACTGTTGCAGCGAGTCGCGATCACGAATGGTGACCGTGTGATCGTTCAGGGTTTGTCCGTCGACGGTGATACAAAACGGCGTTCCGGCTTCATCTTGGCGGCGATATCGCCGTCCCACGGCGCCCTTGTCGTCGTAAAAAACGTTAAAGTGCTGTTTCAGGTCCAGATAGATCTGTTTGGCAATTTCCGGCATCCCGTCTTTCTTGACCAGCGGCAGGACTGCGGCCTTGAGTGGCGCCAGTCGCGGGTGCAACCGCATCACCGTACGCGTCTGCATGTTACCCTTTTCGTCCGGCGCCTGGTCTTCGCAATAGGCTTCACACAGGAACGCCAGGGCCGCCCGGTCGGCACCGGCCGACGGTTCGATAACGTGGGGCGTGTACTTTTCGCTGGTCAAATCGTCGCGGTAGGTTAAATCCTTGCCGCTGCCTTTCCACTTTGGCTTGCCGTCAGCCCCCAGCTGGACCGTCAGCGGTGACGATTTTTCATCGAGTTTGCCTTCCATGTGGCTGCGCAAATCGAAATCACCCCGATGGGCCACGCCTTCCAGTTCTCCGTATTGTCCCGGGGGCAGGAACGGAAACGCATATTCGATATCGGCCGTTCCGATGGAATAATGGGCCAGCTCGGCAGGCTCGTGTTCGCGCAATTGCAATCGTTCGGGGGAAAGACCGAGGCCGGTGTACCAGGCCAGACGCCGGTCGCGCCAGTAGCGGTACCATTGCTGCGACGCATCGGGATGGCAAAAAAACTCAATCTCCATTTGCTCAAATTCCCGCGAGCGAAAGGTGAAATTGCGGGGCGTGATCTCGTTTCGAAAACTTTTGCCGATTTGGGCGATGCCCAGAGGCAGCCGGAACCGGGTACTGTCAATCACGTTCTTGAAATTGACAAAAATTCCCTGCGCCGTTTCCGGTCGCAGGAACGCTGCATCGTCATCGCCGCCGAGGGCTCCCAGCGTTGTCTTAAACATCAGGTTGAATTCGCGAGGCTCCGTCAACGTGCCCAGGGACAGGGCATCGGGCCCCAGTATCTGACTGGCATCATCCGTATCGCCCGGCGGTCGGGGCGAGACCCTCCCAGACCAGCTGGTCCGCGTGTTTGCTGCGCAGATTTGAAAAACCGCAGCGCCTGTCGCTCGCATGGCCGCCTGTTCATCCTCTCCGGCGTGGGCCGTCACAAACACTCGCTGATCGCGGGCCGTCACCCAGCGTCCGACCAACTGGTCGTACCGATACCGCTTTTTGGATTCCCGGCAATCGACCATGTAATCGTGAAACAGGTCGTAATGCCCGGAGCACTTCCAGACTTGCGGATGCATGATAATCGTCGTATCCAGCCCGGTCATCGAATAAATATCCGGGGCACCTGGCAACACTTCCAGATCGTTGTGGCTGGTGACCATGTCGCGCCACCAGGCCTCGCGAACATTCCGCTTCAGTTCCACCCCCAGCGGTCCGTAATCCCAAAACCCGTTACAGCCGCCGTAGATTTCGCTGCTTTGAAACATGAACCCTCTTCGTTTGCACAACGACACGATTTGTTCCATGTTGCGGGTGGGTGTCGGCGGGGTCCAGGTGTTCATGAGTCATGCGGCCAGAATAAGGGGAAGCAATCCACAACGCGATGGTTTGGCGGGCATCAACCAAATTGCTGTGGCGAATCATCTCAAGGCAGTTTATCGCCTGCCGCGCCGTTGTGTACAGGTCGCCCCTGAATGATCCTGTTTCGCGACGAATCAAATCGCGGAATCGCATGAAAGCGGTCGATTTCCGCGGCAAATCGGATATCCGCGTGACGATCGATCTGCAACAGGTTCTGTCCGCCCCGGGTCTGGCACAACAGGTCATACAACGTGTTGCCTCGTTGCAGTTGTCGACCGGCGGTCCGCCAGATTTCCCGGGCAGCGCGGGCCGCCACGCCCAACCGCCATTGGCCGGATTGCGGGCCGTCGGTCAGCGATTCACAGATCCAGCCGGCCAGCAGGACATCGTCGAGTGTTGGAGCGCCGTCGGTCCCGGCACATGCCAGCGCCACATCGCGGCCGCCATGGCGCAGCAGGTCGACGATCGACCGGGCGTTGACAAAACTGCCAATGACCAGTGCTCCGGCGGATTGACAGGCCGCGATGGCCCGGGTTCCATTGGTCGTGGTGAACGCGATGCAACGTCCGGCGACCCGTTCGGCCGTATATTCCAGCGGGCTGTTGCCCAAATCAAATCCGTCAATGCACTGGCCGCCCCGTTCGCCCCCGGCCAGTGTGCCCGGATGAGCCGCCCGGAATTCCCGAGCCTCGTCGACGGTGGATACCGGTATCAGGCTGCTGGCTCCGGCCTGCAGGGCGGTCGTGATGGTGGTCGAGGCGCGCAATACGTCGATCACGACGGCGATTTGCCCGTCGAGCGATTTTCCCGCCAATTCCCCGGGAGTCTGAAAAACGTCGATTTGACTGGCCAACGAATCCCGGCCCCAAAAATGTCCGATCCTGAAATATCCCGGCGAATCCGCCCCCGGTCCGGCAGATTGCCCGGTGGCGGTGGCGGCGACGGCTGACGAATATTGGCTGAATGATTATGATTTTGTCAAGTCGCGGGCCGTTGGTCAGCGTTAATCCGGTCCCCTGACCGCGGTTACCGACAGGCGGATCGTGGCCCCCAATCGTCGCTCCCGCCGCGCGATGACCTTGCTCCTGTTTCCGGGATTTGCCATGCCGGTTTCCGAATCCCGACCCATGTCCAACTCCGATGCCCCCGCCAGTCGAACGTCGGTCGACAAGTCCGGCAACCGGGTTCGGGAAATGTTTGCCTCGATCGCGCCCCGTTATGACCGGATGAATCACCTGCTGTCGATGAATGTCGACCGCTGGTGGCGGCGGCAGACGGTTCGCACGTTGCGGCCCCGACCCAACGACCGAATTCTGGATGTGTGCACCGGAACCGGCGACCTCGCTCTGGCGTTTGCGCGATTCCTGCGCGGGCAAGCCACGATTGTGGGGACTGATTTCTGCCCGGAGATGCTGGAGATTGCCCGAACCAAGGTGCCGGCGGGCCGCTCCATGGAGTTTTGTCAGGCGGATACCCAGTCGCTGCCGTTTGCGGATAATTCATTCGATATTGTCACCGTGGCCTTTGGTCTGCGGAACGTCGAGGACACTGATCGCGGGCTGAGGGAACTGACGCGCGTTTGTCGTCCGGGTGGCCGGGTTGGCATTCTGGAATTTTCCACGCCACGGCGCTGGCCCGTACGACCCCTGTACGGCTGGTATTTCAAACACGTGTTGCCCCGAATCGGGTCCATGCTTGCGAAAAACGACCTGGACGCATACGACTACCTGCCACAAAGCGTGGGGGAGTTTCCGGCCTATGAACAACTGGTCCAGCGAATGCAAAATACCGGTTTGCGCGAGACCCGTTTTTATCCGCTGACCTTTGGCATCGCCACGTTGTACGCAGGTCAGAAATGAACGCGACTCCCCGACCCGTTGTTGTGGCGATGACCGGTGGCAGCGGCTGTGTCTACGGTCGGCGGCTGGTCGAGGCCTTGCTGCAGTGCGGCCGTCAGGTGCTGCTGACCATCAGTCCGGCCGCCACCCAGGTGATGCAACACGAACTTGGCATCCATGTCGATTTGCAGGATTTCCAGCCCGAACAGCTGTGGGACTTCGCTCCGGCGGAACGGGAAAGACTGCAGTATTATCATTACCAGGATTACTTTACGCCGCTGGCCAGCGGGTCGTATCTGACGGCGGGCATGGTCATTTGCCCCTGCAGCGGAGCCACCCTCAGCGGCACCGCGCACGGTTCCAGTCGCAACCTGATCGAGCGGGCGGCGGAAGTCCATCTCAAGGAGGGTCGCAAACTGGTCCTGGTGCAGCGGGAAACGCCGCTTTCACTGCCCACGATCGAAAACATGCGAACTGCCCGGCTGGCCGGTGCCACGATTCTGCCCGCCATGCCGGCCTGGTACCACGGCAATACGTCGATCGAGGGACTGGTCGATTTTGTCGTGGCGCGGATCCTGGATCAGCTGGACATTGAACATTCGCTGATTAACCGGTGGGGAGAACCGACTCGCTAGAGTCGCTGGCTGCATGTCGTCATGGACCGAAAAAACGCGGATGATGCTGGAGATGATCCGCTTTTCGCATACCGTGTTCGCATTGCCGTTCGCGCTGCTGGCCGCTGTCCTGGCCTGGCAAACGCCAACGGCCTCTGGCCAGACGATTGGTTTCCGCGGGCAGGATTTGCTGGGAATCCTGGTTTGCATGGTGACGGCCCGTTCGGCTGCCATGGCGTTCAACCGGCTGGTCGATCACCAAATCGACGCCGCCAATCCGCGCACGGCCGCGCGGCATATCCCGGCCGGCATCCTGTCCCGACGCAGCGTTGCCGTGTTTACGACGCTGAATGCGATCGCTTTTGTCATGGCAACCTTGCTGTTTCTGCCAAATCGGCTGCCGCTGTTCCTGTCCCTGCCGGTCCTGGCCGTACTGATGTTGTACAGCTACGCCAAACGGCTTGGCCCGGTTTCCCATTACTGGCTGGGGTTTGCCCTAATGCTGGCGCCCGTGGCCGTATGGATCGCACTCCGCGGCCAGGTCGTGATCGAGCATCCGGAGGAGATTCTGCCAGCCCTGACGCTGGGTCTGGCCGTCCTGTTTTGGGTCGGGGGATTCGATATCATTTACGCCTGTCAGGATTACGAGTTTGATCGACAGAACAAATTGCACAGCCTGCCCGCCCGGTGTGGAATTGCCGGGGCACTGCGAATCGCCGCAGCCAGTCATCTGGTGATGATCGTAATGCTTTTGGTTGTTCCGGTGATCGCCAGGGCGGTGGGGCTGGAACCCGGACTGGGGTGGATATACTACTCCGGCGTGATCGCGGTCGGCGGATTGCTGGTTTATGAACACGCCCTGGTCCGGCCCGACGATCTGACCCGGGTGAATCAGGCTTTCTTCAACGTCAATGCCATCGTCAGTTTTGGACTTTTCCTGACCGGGGCCCTCGATACGCTGGTTTAGGCGGATTGCCACAACCGCGGACCCGTTACCCGCCGGCCCCTTCGCCGGTTAACATAATATGGCCGTTTCGCCGGTCCTGTGTCATCGTCCCCGGTGGCATGGCAGGCAATGGGTGGTACCGGACGTGTCGGTGCCCCGCGTATTGGCTGGTCCCAACGCGCCGATGCCGCTGATGAATGCCACGGTTGGTAAATCCAACCGAGCCATTTCGTCGGCAATCACACGACCGGGCAAGCGGACAGGGGCACTCCATCCCCGGCCTCAACAGATTCATTCCCGGCCATTTTTCCGACCATCTCTCAGGAACCTCCCGATTATGATCTTGACGACTGATCCGCGACTGAAAGAAATTCGCAACAAGGTTGAGGCCGGACAGCGCCTGTCGTTTGAGGACGGGTTGCTGATGTACGACGAGTCCATTCCGCTGAATGACCTGGGTCAACTGGCCAACCTGGTACGCGAACGGATCAACGGCAACATTGCCTGGTACAACATCAACACCCACCTGAATCCGACCAATGTCTGCATTTACCGATGCGTGTTCTGCGCCTTTCGGGCGGATCTGAAAAGCCCCCGGGGCTACTTGATGAGCGACGAGCAGATTCTGGAGCGGGGACGCGAAGCGGTCGAAAACGGCTGCACCGAGATGCACATCGTCGGTGGATTGCACCATCTGAAGAAATTCGACTGGTACGAAAATATCATTCGCATCCTGCATGATGCGTATCCGCAATTGCACCTCAAGGGCTGGACGGCTGTGGAAATCAGCTGGTTCGAACAGTTGTTAAAAACCAGTGTAACCGATGTTCTGCAGCGATTGCGGGATGCCGGCCTGGGAAGCCTGCCGGGCGGCGGGGCTGAAATTTTTCACCCCGAAGTGCGCGACCGGATTTGTGAACACAAGGCCGATACGGACAAGTGGTTTGAGATCCACCGTACCGCGCACCAGATGGGCCTGAAAACCAATTGCACGATGTTGTATGGTCATATTGAAAACGCCGGACACCGAATCGACCATCTGGTCCGGTTGCGCGAGCAACAGGATGAAACCGGAGGGTTCCAGACGTTCATTCCGTTGGCCTTTCATCCGGAAAACACCGGGCTTTCACATATCAGGAAACCGTCGTCCCTGATGGACTTGCGGACGATGTCGATCAGCCGCCTGATGCTGGACAATATTCCCCACATCAAGGCCTACTGGATCATGCTGGGCATCGGCACGGCCCAAACTGCATTGTCCTACGGTGCCGACGATCTGGACGGGACGGTTCGCCACGAGTTGATCTATCACGACGCCGGAGCCACCACACCCGAAATGCTGTCGATCGAACGGATCCGGCATCTGATCGCCGAAGCGGGACGGCAACCCGTGGAACGGGATACGATTTATCGTCAGGTCCTGCGCGACGAGAATGACTTCTCCCGCTGGACGATTGGTCAGCCGGTCGAAGAACTCGTTGGACCGTAGAGCTGCGGCGGTGGTCCGGAGCGAGGGGAGTTTCCTGCCACAGAGGTTTCAAAGACCTGCCGGTTCCTTGTTGCTCAGGCGCGATCGGTATCAAAGGTCATGACGGACTGAATACGGGTTTGCCCCAGGGCCAGCATCACCAGGCGGTCGACTCCCAAAGCGACGCCCGAACTGGCCGGCAAGCCAGCGCGCATGGCGTCCACCAGCCGGCTGTCGACCGGCAAGGCCGGACGACCGTCCTGCTGTCGCAACTGGTTGATCTGCCGGTTGCGGTCAAGCAGCTCCTCGGCATCGAGCAGTTCGTGATAGCCGTTGGCCAGTTCCACGCCACGGCAATACAGTTCGAATCGCTCCGCCACGTCGAATCCTTCCGGATCCTGGCGGGTTCGCGACAGGGCCGCCTGGTCGACCGGCCAGTCGTAGATGATCACGGCCGGAAACGACTCCAGACCGGGCTCGACGCGCTGCACCAGGATGCGATTCAGCTGCTCGGCATTCCATTGCCCGTCAAACGGATCAATTTCGGCCAGTCGCCGGAATGTCTGGCGATACGACCACCGCCTGGCGGGCCCGCAGGCCAGCAAAGTCCGGGCGAATTCGTCCAGCAAGTCCATGCCGGCACCATAATCGTCCCCCACGCGGTACCATTCCAGCATGGTGAACTCGACATTGTGCTGATCACCGGTCTCGCCGGCCCGAAAAGCAGGTCCGATCTGGTAGATGGCCCGGGCACCGGCTGCCAGCAACCGTTTCATGGCGAATTCCGGCGAGGTCTGCAGCCAAAAATCCTGGTCGCCGCCGGACGTTGGCAGCGTGACGGCCAGCGGTTGAATGTACCGGTCCACCACCACGTCTCTCGACAGACACGGCGTTTGTACTTCGACAAAACCACGTTGGTCAAAAAACTGGCGAATCCCTGCCAGGATTTTTGCCCGTCCTTGCAAGACCTCGATTTGACATCCCGGATGCCACGGGGCCAATTCACTCATAAACGGATTCCCGCCCGACCAGGGCAATCATGTTTTCAACCGGCGCAGATACCGCCTGGCCAGAGATCCGCAGGTCCGGACCACGGTGTCGGTGTCATCAACCGCTGGGCACCTCCATTTTTCGGGCGGCAGCCTGCAGCGTGTTTTCCAGCAACATCGTGACCGTTAACGGGCCAACGCCGCCGGGGACCGGCGTGATATACGAGGCCACATGGCGAACGGGTTCAAAATCGACGTCGCCCACCAGTCCTTGATCGGTCCGGTTAATACCAACGTCAACGACAACCGCCTCGGGCTTGACCATGTCGGCGGTCACAAATTTGGCCCGTCCAATCGCCGCCACCAGGATGTCGGCCTGGCGGCAAACCTCTGGCAAGTCCGGCGTGCGGCTGTGGCAAACGGTGACCGTCGCATTGCACATTTCGGGGCCCAGGTGCGAGTCCCTGGCGCCCATCAACATGGCCAGGGGTTTGCCCACGATGTCGCTGCGCCCGATCACCACGGCCCGTTTGCCACTGATCGAAATCCGGTTCCGCGACAATACCTGCAGGACTCCGTGAGGGGTGCAGGGCAAGAATCGGGGACGGCCCTGGGACAGCAAGCCAACGTTGGTGGGATGGAATGCGTCGACGTCCTTGGACGGATCGATCAAATCCAGAACTTGCAGCGCGTCTATATGTCGTGGCAACGGCAACTGCACGAGGATTCCGCTCACGTCTGCGTCCTCGTTCAGCTGCGCGACCAGGTCCACCAGTTGGGCCGTGGATGTATCCGAATCCAGTCGATGCAACTGGCTGTTAATACCCACGCGGCGACAGGCGCGTTCCTTGTTGCGCACATAAACCGCGCTGGCCGGATCCTCGCCTACCAGCACCGCTGCCAATGTCGGATTCCGCCCGCTCGCGTCGAAAAAGCCCGTGACCCGTTCCCGGATCTCTTCCTGAATCTGCAACGCCGTCGCTGCACCGTCCAAAAGTTTTGCAGTCAATGTAGGTACCCTGTATTAATCAAAAGAACGGATTGGTGAACGTATGATTGGCCTGGCACGCGTCGACATCCCGGATTTTTCGGCAAATCGAAGGCCGACTCCTGTCACATGCTGAGCGACGGCCAAACAACCGAGCTTTTCCTGCCGCGCGGGGCTTGTTATTGCCGATTATAAGATCTGGGGTATTCCGCGCGACCTGGGGCAACGGGACGGGTCCCCTCCCCAAATCACGGTTTGTAATGCTCCGGCACCCCAACGAGGAATTTTTTGGCCATGGCACGCCGTCGATCACGGAAAAAAACCCCCACCGAGGATCCGCCGGATCGGAAATCCGGATCCCGGAGGTCACCAACCCGAACCCCAGGGGGGAGGGCTGGCCGGCGGGTATTGATCGGGCTGGTTCTGGTCGGCATTCTGACATTTTTCCTGCCAACGATCATTGCGGTCACTCCGTTGAGCCAATGGGCCATCGATGTGGCGGCGTCCGGGTTGCGAGGGCGGGCGACCATCCAGTCCATGTCACTGGGATGGTTTTCACCGGTCCAGCTGAACGGAGTTCAGATCGTCGATGAAAACGGTCAAGTGATCGTAGCGATCAAAAAAGTCTCAACTTCGCGGACGCTGCTGGGCCTGGTGAATACCAGCCATTATGGCGATATCACGATTCACCAGCCCGACCTGGCATTTCGTGCGCGGCCCGACGGCAGCAACCTGGAGGACGCCATTGCGGGGCTGGTCAGCCAGTCCACCGATCCGGCCGCGGCGCCGGTCCATGTCCATGTCCGAATTGAAGATGGGCGGGCGGAGGTCAGCGAAGCCGAGACGGGCGAAATCCACCACCTGGAAAAACTGAACGGTGTCATTGAAATTCCCGGCCAGTCCGCTTGCCTGGCGGCCCGGTTCGAGGGCCAAATCACGACGACGCCTGAAAGCGGAACCTTTGACGTGGCGGTGTCGATCGATGAAGGGGCGAACGATCTGGAGTTTGCCCGCGGGCGAATGTTGCTGAATGGCCAGTCGTTGCCGATTGATTTGGCCAGCCCGTTTTTGACCCGGTTTGTGGAACCGCTGCAAATCGCCGGACGACTGGATGGACAGGTGAACGTCGCCTGGGCCGGGTTCGGCCAACAGGTCTCGGCAGAAATGCAGCCGGCGACGCTGACCGCTCTGCGAATTCGGGCTCCCCAGCGCATCGGCCATGACGAGATTCAGGTCCGCGACGCGTGGCTGCAGGGAGAAGTGGGAATCAGCCCCAAATCGATCCACGCCAAAGATTTTGTTTGCCGATCCGAGGTCGGCACGGTTCGGGCCAGCGGATTACTGGATCGCAACCAGCTGGCCACGATGACGGGGACCGGAACGGGGGCCAATCAGCTGCCCGCCAACGAGTTTCAGGCCGATGGATCACTGAATCTCGCGCCCCTGGTCGCCATGTTGCCGGAAACCGTGCCGTTGCAACCCGGCGTGACGATTGAATCGGGAACGATCCAGTTCAATGCCCACAGCCAGCTGCAGGGCCCGGACCGCCGGCTGGTACTGAATATTGAAAGTGCGGGATTGACGGCCATCCGTGACGCGCAGCGGATCAACTGGCACAAACCAGCGCGGCTGGTGGCCGCCGTCCGGCAAACGCCAGCCACGACGATCGTCGAGTCGCTGGAATGCCATACCAATTTCCTGCAACTCAGCGGTTCGGCAACGTCCGATCGTGGTGAGTTCACCACCAACGGCGATCTGGAAGCAGCCCTGGCCGAAGTGAACCAGTTTTTTGATCTCGGTGATTTTCACCTGGCAGGCAAGTTTGATGGCCAGTTCGCCTGGCAGTTTGATGGATTGCCGAATGCCCCAACCACCAGCCGTCCGTTGCGAATTGGCGGCAACTTTCGCATTCAGCAACCGCTGGTGGACTGGCCGGGTCAGACCCAATGGTCCGAGGACGAAATCAATATTGTCGTCCAGGCGGCCGGCCAGGTGTCACCGTCCGACCAGTTGCAACAGGCCATTCGTATTGACACCGGCCAGATTGAACTGCTCAATCCGCGGCAAAAACTGAGTGTCACACTGGCCCAACCGGTAACGAACCCGTCCTGGAGCACGCCGATCACGCTGGATTGCAGCGTTGGCGGTGACGTCGCAACCTGGTTGGCCCAGCTGCGAACCTGGATGACCCTCGATGCCCGGGCCAGTGGCAATATGGACGTTGACGCCCGTGTGATATACGGCAACCGGCGGCTGGTTGTCCAGCAATGCCAATACCGGATGAATGACCTCAGGTTCCGTGGCTACGGCCTGGAAATCGACGAGCCGCAGGTCAATGGCGAGGCTTCGCTGGACGCGGATCTGGCCGGTGGCAAAATCGAAATTGGGGATGCGACCATCACGTCGTCGGCCGTGGCCGCTCGGGGACAGCAACTGGTTTTCGATTCCGCCGGCGGCACGTTGGCCGGTCAAGTTGCATTTCGCGCCGACCTGCACCGCGCGCTGCAATGGCTGGGAACGCCGGCTCCCGATGCGGTCCAGTATTTTGGCGCGAGTCAGGGAACGATTCAGTTCCGCACGACATCCGATGCCATCGACGGCATCGTGGACATTCGGGTGGACGACCTGATCGCCGCCCGACCGGTTCCCGGCGTGGCTGGCCGAATCCGGAATGCCAGCAGCGGCGACCGGATCGACTGGGTCCGGTTGCTGGAAGAAAAACAGGTCAGCCTGAAGTCCCGGATCCGCATGGATCGTTCGTTCCGGGAAATCCGCCTGGACAATTTCGACCTTGCCGGCTCGGCCCTGACCCTCCGTGTCACGGGTTCCGTACGCGAACCGGCCGGTGCGCTGATTACCGACCTGTCCGGAACCTGGACTCCCAACTGGCCGTTGTTACGGCCGTTGCTGGAGACGTGGACCGGGTCCCTGGTGACGCTGAATCAGGTGAGCGGAGGCCCGTTCCAGATCCGCGGACCGGTATGGAACGCCGCCAGCGGGACCTCCGGCCAACCGTGGCTCAACCCCGCGTTGCAGGTCACTGCCTCGGCCGGCTTTGAATCGGGAACCCTGCTGGGTTTGCCGATCAGTGGCAGTCCCCTGAATGTTTCAATGACCGGAGGCATTGCCCAGATACAAACCCGACCCATCGGGTTCAGCGGCGGCACAATCAACCTGTCGCCGCGAGTTGACATGCGTGGCCCGGCACCGGTGCTCCGTGTTCCGGCGGGCACCCTGGTGGACCGGGTTGAACTGACTCCGGAAATCTGCCGGGGCTGGCTCCGGTTTGTGGCGCCAATCATCGCCGATGCCACGGCTGCATCCGGGAAATTCAGCTTGACCAGTCGGGACGAATTGCAGATTCCGCTGGACAATCTCGCGGCTGCCGATATGACCGGAACGATGATCCTGCACGGCGCCAGTGTCGGTCCCGGTCCGCTGAGCCAGCAGTTAATCAATATCGTCACACAAGTCAAAACGCTGTCCAGCGGTTCACCGTTGACGCTGGGGCCGCCCGGTCCCGGCGGATCGCGGTCCACGTGGATGACCCTGCCGGAACAGCAAGTCCCGATTGCCGTGCGGCAAGGCCGTGTGGCGCACGAGGGAATGCAGTTTCAGGTGGATGACGTTACGATTCGCACGCGCGGATCGGTGGGCCTGGACCAGTCAATGCAGCTGGTGGCCGAAATCCCGGTTCTGGACAAATGGATCGGCAACAACCGTCTGGTCAGCGGTTTGCGCGGGCAAACCATTCAGATTCCCGTTACCGGAACCGTTTCCCGTCCGCGTTGACAATTCGGGCCTGGTTCGCCTGTCCGGCCAGTTGCTGCAGGGCGCTGCCGGTAACCTGATCAATCAGGAGGTTCAGGGGCTGATCGAACAGGGCAACCAGCGGCTGGAGGATGAATTGATCAAGGGGTTCGGCCGATTCATGGAAGGCGGCAAATAACCGTTGCCGACACGCCACCGCGCGGGGGAATCCGGTCCCTGGGGATACCGGCGGATGACGACCCGGGCCCTGGATCGCGACCCGGGCGGGGCGGGCCACGCTCAGGGGATGAATCGGGTCAGGTCACACTGACCCGACCCGTTGCATCGCGGGCGACCATCGTCGCGGGCGACCATCATCGCGGGCGACCATCGTCGCGGGCCACCATCGTCGCGGGCCACCATCGTCGCGGGCGACCATCGTCGCGGGCGACCATCGTCGCGGGCGACCATCATCGCGGGCGACCATCGTCGCGGGCCACCATCGTCGCGGGCGACCATCGTCGCGGGCGACCGTTACCTGACAAAGAACATGTCGCGGGGCGTGTTCGCTCCGGTGTTCCACCGAATCAGGCGGCCAAAGGTCACGCCGCGGAGGTAATTGCGAATCCACGGATGTCGCAAGGCCGGATCGCTGGTGTAGAAAAACCGGTCGCCATCGCGCGATCGCGTGAACTGGTCAATCAAGGCCGCGGCTATCAGGGGTCCCACGTTGGCCCCCGGCAAATGATCTTCGGAGATCCCGCCCACCCAGGGGTCAATCTCATCCACCGAACCATAGGCGGCCTGCAAGGCCAATTGCACGCCAGGATCGCTGGAAATCTCGGAAAAATCGGTAACCGCAGGCAGCCCGTAGGCCTCGCGTACGACGTTGTAAACCGGCATGCCATGATCCCGTGCACGCTGGATATTCAAGGCAGCCAAATCCAGCCCGATGGCAAACGGAGGTGGCAAAAACAGGAATGTTCGAACATCGTCAACAATCGTCGAGTCGATTTCCTGGCAGGGCTGAACCGACAGGCCCTTTAGCATTCGAGCCACATTGCGCGGATTGTCGGTAATAAACGACGGGTTGGTAAAGGCGTCTCGCAGCGGCAGCGTGTTGCCGGCATGGCCGACAATCAGATCGCTGGACAGCAGGGTATGTCCGACGCGGAACAGCGCCGCGGAAAACTCGTTCGAGATCCCGGGATGAATCGCGGGATCATATTGTTGCTGGACGCCGTCGGGCGCATAGGGTCCCAGCAGGGCCGGCAAAAATTCCTCGTAGGTAATTTTCTGGATTTCGGCACCGACGATTTTCCGGGCCAGCTGGTACATCTGTTCGTCACTGGCGCCCCGGTAAAAGGACCGCAGCCGCTGGGCCAGTCGATTGTGTTCACGCACAAACAACGTATGCATGCTGGTTAACACAACATTCTCGTTGACCCGGATGTCACCGCCGAGAAACAGGTCCGCGCCATCGCCCAGGTTGGGCAGGCCGTCCACGTTGTAAGGCATCAGGTTGCCAGGGCTGGTCTTCAGCATGCCGCGTGAAAACGTACGCAGCGCGTTGGCCCGAAACTCACTGGATCCATAAACCTGCGAACCATCCAGAAACCCCGTGATCTCGTTGAAGGGCTCCCGTACACCGTCGATCACCATGTGATTGGCGCGATTGAAAAAGATGGTCGGAAACAGCATATCGTCCGAATCAGGGACCGGGATGTTGGCGGCCCCGTTATCGGGATGGGAATCCGTCAGGCCCAGATCGTGATCGATAAACTGGCCCCATGCCCAGACAGCATCACTCAGGCCGGCGGCACTGGGGACCGAGGCGCCGTACTGATTGACGACCAGATTACTAATAGCGCGAGGGTTGGCCCCGCTCCGCAGAACTTCGCCGATCCCGTCCGGATAATCCGTTCCCGACAACCGCAGCAGCGGGGTGCCCACCGCGCCCAGATCGTCCGGGTGATTGCCCGTGCCGTCCCATGTGCGGACTTCGCCCAGATTGATTCGAAAGGCCTCTTGTGCCGAATTGCCCGACTTTTGTTCCGCCTTGTCCGCCGCCGCCTGGGCATCGGCTTGCCCCGCGGGAAACAGCAACAGGGCCGATCCCGGGATCAAGGCTGCCAGCAGAATCAAACGGACGTGAAACGAACGGAAGATGATTTGGTTCATGATGCAAACTCCATTTGTATTGGCCAGAATCAGATCAGCCAATTCGTTAATGTGAAGGTTCGACCCGGGCCGCCTGAAAATGGCCGCCCCCTGGTCGAGTAACCAGTATAGTAAGCGGGCGCCGGTATTGCCCCTGTTTCCGGAGGGCTTCGCCGGGGCTTCACCTGGGGATCAGCGGGAAACCAGTCCCGGTAGCGTATACTGACCGGCGGCCGCCGGCCCACCAACGGGTCGCGGCTCGCCACTTTTCCATTCCTGACTTGTCGTATTGACGGTTCCCGCCCACCGGGTCGGGACCCTCATTATCCGGCTACGATTCACCTTGCGGAAAGGTTTCCATTCATGCACCGACCAGGATTCACAGCCTTGATGATGGGCGTTTTGAGCGCTATTTTGGTGACTGGCATCCGGCACAGCGCCTCAGCCGATATTATCCATTTCACCCTTGAGGGACGTGCCGGTTCCGGGATCCTGGCCGCCAACCAGAACCCGTCCATGGCGGGAGGCACCGGGGGTATCGTGGCCGGGGGCATTTTCTTTGATACCAACACCAACCAGCTGACCATGAACATCGGTTGGGGCTCGGGACAGGGGTTCACCGACCTGACCAGCCCGGTTTCCCTGCTCAACCTGCACGGTCCAACAGCCGATGCCGCACCGATCAGTTACAACCAAAATGCCGGAGGTTTGATTTCGCTGGCCGGCGTCAATACGTCACCGACCAATGGCGGCTACAGCGGAACGGTAACGATCGCGACGGATAACGTGGATGATCTGTTGACCGGCCGGCTGTATGTCCACATTCACACCCGGCAGAACAGCGGGGGTGAAGCCCGCGGATATCTGATTGCCGTTCCCGAGCCCGGCAGCCTGCCAGTTTTGATCGCCTCGGTGGCCGCAGTCCTGACGCGAAGAAATCGGCCAACGCCGCGATCGCAAACGGATCCGTAATCGCCATCGATTCCCGGTCCCGGCCAGACCCGGCCCGTTAATGCGAAAACCGGCGATTACCCAGTGGGGCTCCGCCGGTTTTTTTCTTGCCGCTGGTTGGCCGGCCCGACCCACCAGACGGCGCCGAACGCCGGTGGACGGACAAGGCGGCCCGAAATCGTTCTAACCGTCACTTTTGTCGGCGGAATCGGCCGAGTCACTGTCGGCCTTTTTTCGCTTGAAAAACAGGACGTCGCCCTCATCCGTTTCCAGTTTCATGGCATCCTTGTTTTCAAACGTGACTTTGGCGCTCTTTTCACCATCGACCTGCTCCATCGACACCTTGATCGCCAGCATCTTTTTCCCGGTATCGACCTCGTCGATACTAAAATTCCCTGATTGATCCCCTTGCGGACCGCCCATCACAAATGTTGCGTCATCGTTGAACGTCATTCCGATTTGCGGCAACAACTGCTCCATCATTTCCAGCATGCCGTCCGGCATTTCGTCCGATTTTTTCTTCATGTGTTCAAGTGTTTTCTCCGCGTCCGCCATCCATTGGCCGACGAGCTGCTGTTTGAGACCGGCCTCGTCATCCTGGGCCTGGACCTGGGGAGCGAACCCCGACATGAGAAACAGGCCAACCAGCGCCATTACCATTGGCATTTTCATATTGATCTCCGATAAATCTTGCCTGGCTGGCCTGCAGTAACAACGTGTCCCGGCCTGACCCGCCTCAATCCCGCACAGGCTCAGCTAATCCCGGACGGCCACGCAACGATTGGACCGGTTTTATCCTCGAGTTTGAAGAAAACATTCCCGGCGAAAACTGAAAAACAGGGTGGGGTGCATGACGAACTGCCCCGACTGGCCCTAGAATCTCTCATGCATCGAACGGGACTGCCCGACAAACCGGTTTCACCGGAGCCACGGACTGAATTTCTGCGACCCAACTGGTATGGACATTCATTTGCTGGGTACCGCCGGCTATCATCCCAACGAAAAACGCCACACGGCCTGCTACATGATCCCGGCGGCCGGGATCATCCTGGATGCCGGCACCGGGTTTTTTCGGGTTCGCGATCTGATCGAAACCAGCGAACTGCATATTTTTCTCAGTCATTGCCACCTGGACCATTGTTTTGGCCTGTCATTTTATATTGACGTGTTGCATGAAAAGCGCGTGCGGGATGTGTTCGTGTATGGCGAACCGGCCAAGCTGGACGCTATCCGGCAACATCTGTTTGCGCGGGACCTGTTTCCGCTGGCGCCGGATTTTCACTGGACCCCGATAGGCGACCAGCCGGTCGATGTGCCCCTGGGCGGCCGGCTTACCCCCTTTCCACTGGTGCATCCGGGAGGCAGCCTGGGATTCCGTATTGACTGGCCCGACCAAAGCGTGGCCTATATCACCGACACCACGGCCGGGCCCGAGGCCCCCTATAACCGGCGGATCGCCGGAGTCGATTTGTTAATGCACGAATGTCATTTCCCGGACGGATACGAGGAAATGGCAATTCTGACCGGTCACAGTTGCCTGACACCGGTCGCCGAGACCAGCCGGGCAGCGGCCGTCGGACGGACTGTGATTATCCATCTGAATCCGCTGGTTACTGCGGACCCGCCACTGGACCTGTCCACGGTCGAAGCCGTTTTTGACCGAATGAGCATCGGCGCTGACGGAATGGTTGTTTCGATCGAACGACCGCCGTCGGGCAGCGCTCCTGACAACTGGGGTCGTAACCGGTAAAGTGCCCGCTGCACGGTGAAACCGCCGTTGCCTGCCGGGCGACTGTCGAGCGCGCCGGTCGATCCATGGAGAATGAGCCGGGCAAGGGAAACCGATGACTGCAGCCAACGACGACCGCTTGCCGGACTTTCCGGTGGTGACGCCGATGATCATTCAGTGGGGGCAACAGGATGCATTTGGTCACGTCAACAACATCCATCATTTCCGCTGGTTCGAAACCGGACGGATCGAGTATCTGGCTCGCTGCGGCGTTGCCATTTCGGCGGTGGGTGTGGGGCCCATCCTGGCCGCCATCAATTGCAATTACCGCCGCCAGATCAACTGGCCCGACGAAATCCTGATCGGAACACGCATCACGCGGATTGGCAACACGAGCATGACCGTGGCTCATGCCATCTGGAGCCGCGAACATGACGGTATCGCAGCCGATGGCGACTCGGTGGTCGTCATGTTCGATTATGAAAATCAAAAGCCGCACCCCGTCCCGGACGAGTTGCGGCAAGCGATTACCCGGCTGGAAGGCAAGCCGGTGTAGATGGATGCCCGGTCCGTCGCTGTCCCGGGCGGGGGCAGCGTGCCGCGGCTGGCGGGGACAGCCGTGTCCGGCGAGGACTGTCCGGACCGCTGACCGCGCCACCGGCAATTCGGCGACCGGTTTTGGGCGGGGACCGTTTAGCGGTTTTCCTGCAAGGCTTTTTCAATCACCGCCACGAACTGTTCATCATCCGGACGGGTTCGCGGACCAAACCGGCCGATGACATTACCCGAACGGTCGATGACGAATTTCTCAAAATTCCAGGTAATATCTCCGGCTTCAGCGGGGGCGGTTTTCAAGCGGGTCAGAAAGGCATACAGGCCGGCAGCGTTTTCGCCATTGACATCAACTTTGGAAAACATGTCAAACGTGACATTGTACTTGTCGCTGCAAAACGTCTTGATCTCTTCCTCAGTTCCCGGTTCCTGCCCGCCAAACTGGTTGCAGGGGAATCCGAGAACGGCCAGCCCCCGGTCGGCATTGGCCTCATACAGCGATTGCAACCCGGCGTACTGGGGCGTCATGCCGCAACGACTGGCCACATTGACCACCACCAGCACCTTGCCCTGGTAATCGGCCAAACTGACGTCGTTGCCATCGATTGACTTGACGGTGAAATCCAGTGCTGCGGGCACAGCGTCGTTGTTCTTTTCCTGAGCATTCATAAACGTTGTACCACAACCAAAAGCCAAAATCAGCGTCGCCATCCACAAAGACTGTTTCATTGTTTGCTCCACGCGGGGTTACAAAATCCGGGACGTTGCGCCGGAGATCTGTTCGAACCGCGATCATCCGCCGGGCATAACATATTACCCGGGCCCCCCCGGGTTCGACACCGGGCCAACTTGTCCCCCGAACACTTGCCCCCGCATGATTTTGCCGCGATTTCAGGGTGGCTGTCCCAAAACAGGCTTGTCGCCCGGTTCGCAACCGCCGGGCCCATCGCGGCTGCGGTCCGCGTTTTCAGTCCCGCCGCACGTCAGCGGCCACCCGTTCGTAGTACAGTTCACGCAACCGGCGGGTCGTCGCACCCTCGGCGCCAGTCCCGATCACGCGTCCGTCGACTTCCACCACAGGCGTCACCCCGCCAAACGTGCCGGTGACAAAGGCTTCGTCGGCATCGTAAACATCGGTCAGCGAAAAATTCTTCTCCGCCACCGTCCAGCCCGCGTCGCGAGCGGCTCGCAGCACCTGGGCCCGGGTAACGCCATTCATGCAGTATTGGCCCGTGGACGTCCAGACCTCGCCGCTTTTGACCATAAAGAAATTGGTCGCATTACAAGTTGCCACGAACCCGTGAATATCCAGCATCAGCGCCTCGTCGGCTCCGGCATTGATCGCCTGAATCAGGGCCATGACTTCGTGCAACTTGGAATGGCAATTGAGTCGCGGATCCAGATAATCGGGCGAGCCCCGGCGCACGGTCGACGTGAACAGCCGGATCCCGCGTGTTGTCGTTTCCGGATCGGCACGCTTGTGCTCGCAAATGATCACGACATTGGGACCACTGATCGTTAATCGGGGATCCTGAGACGGGGTTTTCTTGATACCTCGCGTAACCATCAGCCGGCAGTGAACGTCCGTGGTCATATGATTGGCGTCCGCGGTTTCCTGCAACGCGCGGCGGAAATCATCGCGTGTCCACGACAAATCCATTCCCACCGCCGCCAGGGCCTGGAACAACCGGTCCAGATGCAGATCCAGAAAGACGAATTTGCCCTGATGCAGGCGAATTCCCTCCCACACCCCGTCACCCACGAGATAGCCGCTGTCAAAGACCGATATTTTGGCCTGGTCGCGCGGAAAAAACTCGCCGTTGACAAAAATCTGAACGGTTTCGTTGCGAGGATCCGGCAGCGCGTCGTGCGTGCTGCGCGACCGTTTGATGGATTTGTCAGTGGGGATCACAGGCATCTTTCCGGTTCAGGGAACGATTTTGAATTCCGCCAGTTGTTGATAGATTTCCAGACACTGATCGTGGAGTTCCGCCAGTGCCGGCGGAAACGACTCCGGCCTGGGTCGCCATGGTTCGAAGCCCGTCGTCCGGTAAACCGCGGCATACCAGTGATCGGCCCAGGCTCCGTCGGTTTCCCGGCGGCCGGCGGGCCATGCCAACATATCATCGGTCCAGGGAATTCGCAGTCGTTCGCACAGCGCGGACAACATCCCCGACGGATTCTCCAGCACGTCCCGGCCATCCAGCACCACCGGGACCTCGTCCTGTTGCTGCCGAACCAGGTCGAAAATCTCCCGTTGCCGGGGCAACCCGGTATCGGCCAGTTGCGGTTCCGGAATGAACTGGACCAGCGAGGCCAGCATTTCCCCCGGGTCGCGGATCAGGAAGCAGTTTTGCATTGTCTCCAGCCAGGCCAGTTCGATCGGTGGCAACAGGTGATGGGCCATGTGCTTCTGGTACCAAACCGTTTTTCCCCCGGGAACGGGTTCCGTCAGCCAGCGCGTAACGGCGCGCCAGTCCGTTTCGTGTTGCGCCAGCGTTTCCGCCCGGCCCGGATGATCCAGGCCGGTCTGGTCCAGATAAAACGCATACAACGGTTCATCCGTGACGTAACAGTCCGGCCGATTGCCGAACGATCGCATCAGGGCCGTCGAGATGTTACGGGGTCCCGACCACATGGCAATTCGGGTTCCGCAAGACCGTTTCATGGCCAACCCACAGAAAAAGACCAGCGCGACAAAACCAACGACCACAGATTACGCAAATTCCGCAGAGGCGAAAGGGCCCGAAAGCGGCTCTGCAGAAAACCTCGATTTGGTGTCACTGCCGGCTTGCCCCGCAACCCGGTTTCCCCGGAAATCGCACGGTTGGACAAGCCAACCGTGGCACATTCAGGTCCATAAACGGCATGTTTTCTGCAGAGGGCCCGAACGCCAGCAGATTGACGAATCACTGGCCAGCAGCGACCGGCGACCGAAATCGGTCTTGGCTTGCGGTCGTCACTCGCCACCCGCACGGTCAGACAAACAGTGCATGCACCGGATGGGCCTTGACCAGTTCGCGGGGCTGGTTGAGATGGTTCAGGACCATCGTTTCCGGATCGATGCCAAAGGCATGATAGATGGTGGCCAGCAACTGCGTTGGATGGACCGGATCCTCGACCGGTGCCGACGCCGTTTCATCGGATTTGCCGTGCACGTAACCACGACGGATCCCGGCACCGGCAATCAGGCCGGTATAGCAATAGGGCCAGTGATCGCGACCGTCCGCCGTATTGTCATTGCCGGACGTGCTGACACCGCGTTGCGGACTGCGGCCAAATTCGCCGATGGCCACCAGCAATGTCTCGTCCAGCATGCCCCGCTGGTCAAGATCCTCGATGAGGGCTGACAGGCCGGCGTCGAACATGGGAGCCGACTGGTCGCTCATCCGCTTGCTCAGATCCCGATGCTGGTCCCAGCTGTGATTGTCACTGTTGGCCACCTTGGGCCAGATCACTTCCACGACCCGCGTCCCGGCCTCGATCAGCCGCCGCGCCAGCAGACAGCTGTCGCCAAACGTGTTGCGCCCGTATTTTCGCGCAGCGTCTCGGGTTCGTCTCCGATCCGAAACGCATCCCGGGCCCGGCCGCTGACCACCAGATCCAGCGCCTGCTGGTAATGCCGATTCAGCTGGTAGGATTCGACGGCCCGGTCAATGGCTGGCATTTGCTGGTTTACCAGATCCCGCAAGCGGGCCCGGCGGCGGAGGCGGACCGAAAAGACCTCGGGCGGCAACTGCAGATCGTCGATGTTGATCCGCTCCATCTTTTGCATATCCATGTCGTCGCCGGGAGGATACAGCGTGTAGGGATCGAACGCCTTGCCGAGGAAACCGGCCGAACCTCCCTTGCCAACCACGTTGCTCTCCTGCAGCGGGCGGGGCAGCATCACGAACGGCAGCATCGGCTCGTCCACCGGCTTCATTTTGGCGATGTGCGACCCGAAATTCGGAAAATCTTTGGGTGTGGGCGGCTCCAGTTGCCCCGAGGCGCTGACCTTGTCGGTCGTGTACCCGGTCATCATCTGGTAAATCGCCGCAGTGTGGTTAAACAGCCCCACCGGCGTGTAGCTCATCGAACGAATCAGCGTGAACCGGTCATTCAGGGTTGCCAGGCGGGGCAGGTTTTCCGTGAACTGGACTCCGGGAATTTTCGTGGAAATCGGTTTGAATACGCTGGCGACGTTCTCCGGCACATTCTGTTTGGGGTCCCACAGATCCAGGTGACTGGGCCCGCCCTGCAGGTAAACCATGATGATCGATTTGGCCCGGTTCCATCCCGGCGCCGCGCGGCGCACCAGCGTGGCGCTGGCCGATTGCAGTTGCAGCAGGGAGCCCAGCGACAGGCCCAGCATCCCGCTGCTGCCGACCCGCAGGACATCGCGCCGAGTCACCCGCAGCTGTGGATCGCAGAGGTCTTTTCCAGGTTGTCCAGCGATTCGAAACATGATGGTTTCCTCGAATCAGACTTTGGGGATTGCCGTCATTCGTCAGTGGTTAAACAGAAACTCGGGGCTGTTGATCAAGGCCCACGCCAGGTCCTGAACCGCCGTCAACCGCCGGTTTTCCAGTTGCACCTGGCTCATTGCCACATCGGCATTCAATCGGACCAGCTGCGAATCGGGCGGCAGCGGCCGACTGACCCGTTCCAGCTTTTCGCGCAAGGCCACTATGACCGGATCGATTTCCAGCGGCCGGGATGCCTCGTGCGCCGCCTTTTCCAGAGCGGCAAACCGGGCGTCGCTGCGGCGGAATGAATCCATTAATGCCTTACCGGTCGCAGACTCACGTTCGGCCGGCGGCCGCGCCAATTCCGACAACAGAAACTCGTCCAGTCCCAGTCCCGTCATGGCGGGATACCGGGTCAGGGAAATTCGCAGCCGTCCAATCTGGTGCTGGTCGTCATGGTTTTGATGCAATTTGAATCGCAACAGGGTGCCAGACGAATAACCAACCGGCAATTCCAGCTGAAACGTCGCCCAACTGGACCGGCCCTGGCTGCCCATTAGTGCCCAGCCCGAGCCGTCATCTGTAACTCCATTAATGGCGGCCGCCACGGGATAGTTCGACTGCTCGAAATTGGCCAGCGCCGAGGAGAACTTGACCGGCTGCCACTGGTCCGGAGTTTCGGGGTTGGCGATTTCCAGTTGCAATTCGCTGAGCACGAGATTGCCATTGGGGGCCAGGCCCGGTCCCCGGTTTGGCAAGGAATCATGGGGCAGCAATTCCACTCGCACGGCCGAAATGCCGGTCAGGTCGGTGGCCGCCGTCGTGGTATAGATATCCTTCCCGGCAGGGCCTGAAACCAGCAGGCTGCGATCGTCCAGTTGTCTGGCCGTACGCCCCGCTTCCGATGCAAAACGGGCCATCACCGGGTACCAGTGAACATCATTCAACTGGCGATGTTGCCAGGCGTCAAATCCCTCGCCACCGGATTCGTATTCCGCCAGTGCCTGCCGGGCGTCGGCAATCGCCTGTTCGCGTGCGGCTTCCTTTTCCAGTAACCCGGGATCCCGCTCCTGTATGGCCGCGTCCAGCAGCCGGGTGGTGTCGTCAATCGCCCGGGCACGATCTGATTCCTGGTGCGGCAGTTGCTCCGCTACCCATTGCTGACGCTGGTCGCGCTGCGCTACCAGATCCTCGTGGTCGGCCCCCATGGTGGAAAACTCCTCGATGGCCAGTTCGATTTCTGCCGCCGTGGCGGGGCGATTGAGAATCCCCAGGTAGACCTGGTTCACCAGCCGTTGATCGTCCGGTTCCTGCTGGACCAATTGGGCCAGGGAATTGCCGGGGTCGTTGATGGCCCGCGACACATCGGGTCCGCTGACCAGGGCCAGCACGCTGCCCAACTGCAAATCGGCCGATCGTTCGCATTCGCACACACTTTCCCGCGCCGGCCGGCCGAGGGTCGACAGAAAACCGCTGGGCAAGGTGACACCGGCGTCGGGCAGGGCGGCGGCTCGTGTTCCGGCTGGCACACCCGGGATGTTCAGCTGGCTGCCGACGGCCCGGTGAATTGCATCAAACAGTACTTCAGCAGGCAATCGACGCGGCCGCGCATGCGAGTAATTGATGGTGTCATCTTCGTTGTACGGGTTGGACTGGATAGCCAGCTGGTAAACACGCGATTTGCAAATCAGGGCGATAATATGTTGTGTGTCAAAATCGCTGTGGACAAATTCATCGCGCAAGAACTCCAGCAGCAGGGGATTGGTCGGCGGGTTGCCAGCGCGAATATCATCCAGCGGTTCGATCAGACCCACGCCCGTCAGATAACCCCACAACCGGTTGACGTAGCTGGTCGCAAAGTACGGATTGTCGGGGGATGTGATCCAGGAAGCCAGCACCTCGCGGCGCGATGCGTTGGGATTGACCTGGTAATCGCATTCAAACGGAAACTGCGGCTGCACAATTTCCCCCGTGCGATCGTGCCGCAGTTCACCGGAACCCTGGTCAGTCACGACCTCGTACAGGGGCTGGGCACCCTCGACGGCGGAACCGCCAATCGTCTGATCACCACTGGACGGATCCCGTTCCAGACTGAATTCGGCAAAAAATGCGGCCATTTGAAAATACTGGTCCTGGGTCCAGCGTTCGAACGGATGATCGTGGCATTTGTTGCAGTTGAAACGCGTTGCCAGAAACAGATGGGTCGTGTTTTCCATCGTATCAGCGGGCGTCCGGTGAATTTTGAAATACGAGGCTGGCGGCGTTTGCCGGTTGGAGCCGGTTGCCGTCAGCAAATCCCAGGCGAACTCGTCGTAGGGCCGATTGGTCCGCACCTGCTGGCGAATCCAGTCACGAAAGGCAGCGGCCCCCTCGGCACCCAGGTACTTTCGGTTGACCTGCAGCAAATCGGCCCATTTATTGGACCAGTGCTCCACGTAGTCGTCGGTACCGATGAGCGAATCGACCAGCTCGTCCCGTTTCATCCGGGTTGGCCTGGTATCCGCCTGGAATTTCTCAATCGTCGTCAAATCCGGTGGCAATCCGGTCAAATCCAGGTACACGCGGCGGAGGAACTCGTAGTCCGTGCACAACTCCGCGGGCATGATTTTCAGCCGGTTCCATTTTTCGGCGACCAACCGGTCGATATCCGTCCAGTGTTCGGGTTCAACCCAGGCAAATCCCGACCGGTCTCCCATGACCGTCAGGGTGGTTGCCGTAAAGGCGCCTTCGTAACGGGCGAGGACCGGAGTTTCGCCACGGCGCACCGCGGACACCCGGGAATCCTGCACCGCAGCCACTTCCGTGTTGCCGATTTCAACAAACGCCTCCCGCGTGACATCCCGCTGACTGCCGTCGGACCATGTGGCAACCACCCGGAACTGCTGCAGTCGATTCCGGCCCGGCCAGGACCGGATTGGTCGGCAGCAACTCGATGCTGCTGACCCGGGCGCCTGGGGGTCCAGCGTCGCACCTCCCACAATCCAGTTACGGATCAGGTTGTAATACTTTTCACCGGGTCGAATGACCTGACCACCCGCATGCGGGACGGCGGCCGACGGCTTCATCAGCATCAGGCTGTCGTCAGGCGAGGCAATATTGACGCGACGCGCGGCCATGTCATCGGTCAGGGCGCGGACGTCAAACAGCGGGTCGTATCCGCGCAACGACAGTTTAAACCCTGCTTGCCTCCGGCCGATCCGTGACAGGTTCCGGCATTGCAACCCAGTTTGGTCAGGACCGGATTGACGTCCCGGCGGAAGTCCGGCACAAATGGCGTGTCCGGAATCTCGACCGAGACGGGAACGACGGACGTGTGCGGCCCCAGCCGAACCAGCAGCTCCGTTTGACCGCTGCCAGCGGGTTGGACCAGCGATCCGCCCAGGCGGGTGACCGAAGCGTCCGAATCGATCGATACCCATTCCGTGACGTCCTGCCGGCTGCCATCGGCCAGTGTGGCCGTAACCACCAGCTGGGCGTAGTCGGCCGGCGAACGGAACCGGATACTGGCCGGCGAAACGGCCAACGTCTGAATGGCCTCGACCGGCGGTTCCCGATGTGCGGCAGCATTCGAATCAGCGTCGGAAATAAAATGCCACTGGACGCTCTGGCGGGCATCGGCTGCCGCGGTATCGATGGACACGGCCTCGACCAGGCCCTGCAGTTTTCCGGTTTCACCGTCGACCAGGCGAATCACGCCGTCGGCTCCACCGCAGGCAACCGTTGCAGCGTCCGGCTGAAATGCCACGCTGTAAATCCCGCCGTCCTCGAACTCGACGGATGAAATTTCACGCACATCGGCTGATGTATAGTCGGCGACCATCTGTCGTTCTTCGGCCGTCCATTGGCCTGGCTGTTTGGCCAAAATCGCCTGCAACGGTTCCGGAACCGCCGGATCGAACTCGTACGAATAAACCTTGACGGCGCCGCGGCCATTCAGGCTGCTGCCGGCAGCAATCCGGGTACCGTCACGGGAAACGGCGATGGACTGGATGCGGCCGGGCAGGGCAGGCAGCAATCGCACGAGATTGGCGTCGTCGCCGATCACACGCTTGGTAATACGGTTCATGCGATACACCTTGGGAACGCCGTCGGCACCACCGATCACGATCTCATCGCGTTCGGGATGGCGGGCCACACTGGCCAGTCCGCCCTTGAGGACGCCCGGGGTGATGGACGAGATGTTGTCGATAAACCGTTGTGTGGCGACATCGGTCAGTTTGCAACTCATGTCACGGGCAACGGATACCAGTTGCGAACCGTCCACGGAAAAAACCGTATCTCGAATCCAGTCCTCGTGCGTTTGCTGAAACAATACTTGCTGGCCACTGGCCGCATCGATCGCGCGAACCGAATTGTCCTTGCAGCCAAACGACACCCGTTGTCCGTCCGGCGACCAGCTGATTCCCGAGATCGTATCGTGCGTTACCACCTGGGAGAGTTCCAGAGTTCGTTCGGGCACATTCCAGATCTGTACTTCGCCGAATTCTCCGGGATTGCCGCCGGCCACCGCCAGGCGGGTCCCGTCCGGCGAGAAGCGAATGGATTCGATCCGCGCCGACAATCCCACCAGCCGCCCGGCGATGGCCGCTCCGGGGATCCGGTTGGCCGGTTCTTTGGCGGCCAGCCGGGTTGTATCCAGCAACAATACTTCGTGAAAACCGCTGACCGCCAGGAGCTGGCCATCCGGCGAGTAATCGAGGGAGGTAATCACCGGCTGGCGCGTGTAGCGGGGCGGATGGTCGACCGACCAGGAAACCTCCCGGTTTGCGTAATCGCTGGTCGCGCCATTATCAATCCAGTCGCGAATGGCCTGGATTTCTTCGGGGGTCAGCGACGGGCCCTCGGGGGGCATCTCGGCCTGGCCCTCAACCGGTGTGATCAGTTCCAGCAGGTAACTGTTTTCGGGATCTCCGGCGACAATGGCCGGCAAGCCGGAATCGCCACCGGCCGCCATCGACTGAAAATCGGTCATTTGATAACCGCCGCTCAGCCGGGCCCCCTGATGGCAACTGAAGCATTTGGCCGTCAGAATCGGGCGCACATCTTTGGCAAAACTGACCGTGGGCGGTTGCTGGGCCCCTAACGGGTGAGCCACGATCGGCAACAGTCCGGAAACGATCAATCCCCACAGACAAACACACAAGCGAGCTGGAGCATTCATAGTCGATTGGGCTGGTGGATCTCGACAAGGCAGGGACTCCATGATGAGCCATCAGCCGGGATTTTGCAATCAATCGACAGGGGTTTGGGCTGGGCCTGTTCGTGCCAACTGGACGTTCCCCGCGACGCAAATAACGCATCCAGAGCCCCATAACGCGACATTGACGCGCCGGCGGGCGGCAGGCGGCCCGGGACCGGGACTCCGGGAATGCAGGCGAAACGCTTACTCGGCTACCGTTTCGACACGGCGAGTGGCCAGTTCCCGGTCGATCATGAACAACCCGTTGGGGCTGCCGTTGACCAGCCGCAACTGGTCAATCACGGCCTGGGCGGCTGCTTCTTCCTCGACCTGTTCCGAAACAAACCATTCCAGAAACACGTCCGTCGCGTGATCCGATTCCTGTTTCGCGAGGTCTTTCAGTTTAAAAATGCACTGGGTAATGTGCTGTTCGTGAGCCAGTGCCTTTTCAAACAGGCTCAGCGGCGTCTCGTCGCCAATTTCCGGCCGGGCGATGGCCTGCAGCTGGACCTCGCCGTTGCGCTCGAGCACGAACCCGAAGAATCGCTCGGCATGTGCCAATTCCTCGGTATATTGCGTTTTGAACCAGTTGGCAAACCCCGGCAACCCCAATCGATCACTTTCCGCGGCCATTTGCAAATACGCATACGCCGACTCCAGTTCTTCGTTGATTTGAACGTTCAGGGCCGCTTGCATTGTTTGCGATAACATCGATCAAATTCCTTCAGTGAGGGCGTGTAGTTTCAAATCGTCCAGCGAGGCGTGCTCGATGGCCGACATGTGAGTTGATTCCAGAACCACCGGCGGCGCGACCCCGGCCTCAAGCGCTTCGGTCCATCGTTGGGCGCACAGGCACCAGCGATCACCGGGCCGGAGTCCCGGAAAATCACATTCGGGTATCGGCGTGATCAAATCATTACCCCGGCGCCGGCTGAATTCCAGAAACTCGGCGGTCATCCGCGCACAAATCGTGTGCACGCCGTAGTCGGTTTCCCCGGTGCGGCAGAAACCGTCGCGATAAAATCCGGTTAACGGTTCGAAGCAACACGGTTGCAATTCTGTGCCCAATACGTTTTTTGGCATGGTGATCGGCATCAGCGCGTGGCTGCAGGTCAAGTTGAAACAGGCAGGCGTCTGATTGTATGGATTGAGGTTGCGATCGCAAAAGGGGGAAGCGATTCGGTTCCCCGGTCCGGCCGGACCCGCCATTGCGGGCAACGCACGCCTCGCGGCACGCGATTGCCAGCGTTATTTGCGTGTATAACGAACTTCCATCATTTTGTGCATTTCTCCATCACCCAAATCCAAATGCATTTCGAACGTCTTGTGGTTGTCATCGACGTACGTTGAAACGGTCTTGCCCTTGATGGGATTGCCAAACGAATCGGTTCCGTCCATCGACATCGTCATCGTTTTCGTGGACTCGTCCCATTGACCCTCCATGGGAATGGCGGTGGGCGAATCGGAACTGTACCAGGTACCGGAATACTTGCCGCTGGCCGGATCGAAACCGAAAACGCCGTGTCCGCCAAACGTCTGCCCCATCATTTCATAGTCGAATTGATTGACTATCCAGAAGTCACCCACCATTTTGTTGGTTTCAGTACCTTTGGACAGCATCGGCTGATCGCCCTGACCGGGCAGCCATATTTTGATCTCGGCATCCCAGATACCGATGTCTTTCTTCAAAATCGCGTGCCCGGCCGAAGCCTCGGGCGTCGCCAGGGTATTTTCCTGGGCCGATAACAGACCGGGGAGCAAAACCATGCAAGTCAGGCAACAGAGGGCAAGGATCGATTTCACAATTCGCTCCAGCAGATAGAGAAGTTTGAATTTCGTCGCCGTGCCAGCCGTTATCCAGCCGGGCCCTGATTGTACCCCATGACATTCGTCGTTGCAGCAGACCGGGAAAAGGCGGGCTCCCGACTCCCGGTCCGGACCAATGACCCACCCGGGCAGGGGCGCCCTCCCTGAGCCAACGGACGGATTTCTGATAATCTGAAGGTTCCCGCGTCCCGGTTACCGTTTTTTGCATCGGCCCGACATGAACCTGTGGCAAATTGCAATCAGCAGCTTGCGGTATCACGGCCGCGTCAACCTGGCGATTGCGCTGGGCGTGGCCGCCGCGACGGCCGTTTTGACCGGCGCCCTGATTATCGGGGACAGCATGCGGGGCAGCCTTCGCGATCTGACACTGGATCGCCTGGGCCAGGTCGATACCATCATTACCAGCCCGGACTTTTTCGGGGAGGAACTGGCTGGCAAACTGGCCAGTCATCCGGACTTCCAGTCGACGTTTCGATCCGCCACGCCGATTATCTTTTTCCCCAACGGCTCGGCGGAATTCCAGCAGGATGGTAGACCCAAAAGCGTTGGTCAAGTCAACGTGCAGGGGATCCCGGCCGGTTACTGGAACCTCGGCGATGAACGGGTTGCCGGAACGGTCGTCCCGGGTCGCGGCGAGGTCGTCATCAATCAGGTGCTGGCCGATGATCTGGGAATTACGGCCAGCCAGGTCGCGTCCGCTGCGGCGCGGATCACGGTGGGTGTTCCCAAACAGAAATTGCTGCCATCGGACAGTTCGTTGGGCAACAAGGATGACCTGGTCGAGCGACTGGTCGATCTGACGGTGGTTCAGATTGTCCCGGCTGTTAACCTGGGCCGGTTCGGATTGCATCCCACCCAGGTTCCTCCCCGCAATGCATGGGTGGCCATCGACGAACTGCAGTCGGCGCTGAACGAAGGCGTTTTAAAATTTAAAAGTTCCAGCCGTCAGGCCAACCTGATTTTGATTGCCGGATCGCCTGCAGCGCCGACCACGCATTCACTGACGCAAATGCTGCAGCCGAATCTGGAAGACCTGGGACTGTCCCTGAAACGGGTGACACAAACGTTTGGGGATCAAACGATCTTCGATTACTTCAGTCTGTCGTCCGACCGGCTGGTGATTCCGGATCAAATCGCCCATTCGATTCGCGAGGAATTTCCCGACAGCAATGAATTGTTTGTGTATCTGGCGAATAACATTGCGCCGGTGGAGCGGGCCGGTCAGAAATCCGGTATTCCCTTTTCGATTGTGGCTTCCGTGGACCCGGATTCCGCGTGGCCACTGCCTTCCGCGGGAGGCGGTTCGCTGTCGACGCCGGGCCCGGATGAAATCGCCCTGACACGCTGGGCGGCTGACGATCAGCAATTGAATATCGGCGACCGCGTCGCCATCAGTTTCTTTGAACCGGAAACCACGCACGGACAGGAAACCGAAACCACCGTCGAATTGACCGTATCCGGCATCATTCCACTGACGACGCCCGTGGAACCGTTTCGGGTGGGTCGCCGCGGCCGGATCGATCCGGCCGTTTTTGACCAGCGGCCCACCACGGCCAACGATCCGGATATTACGCCGGAAGTGCCGGGACTCACCGATGCGGAATCCATCGAGCGCTGGGATTTGCCCTTTGCGACTGCCGACAAAATTCGTCCCCAGGACGACGAGTACTGGGACTATTTCCGAACCACCCCCAAGGCCTGGGTCGCATTGGAAACCGGGCGCCGGTTGTGGTCCAGCCGGTTTGGCGAAACGACGTCGTTTCGGATGGCGCCCGGGGAACTGACGGAGTCGGAGATTTCCCAAAGGCTGATTCAACGGTTCCGCAGCGACGGTCATCTGGGGGGATTGCAAATTGTGCCCATCCGCCGCAACGGGCTGGCGGCCTCGGCCGGGTCCACCCCGTTTGATGCGCTGTTTTTGGGACTCAGCATGTTTGTAATCGCCGCCGCCCTGGTACTGGTGTCTTTGTTGTTTCGCCTGGCGTTGCAAAAACGCAGCGCTGAAATGGGTACGCTGCTGGCATTCGGATTTCGACAGCGCCGGGTGGGCCGATTGTGGTTGATGGAAATGCTGGGCGTCTGTCTGGGTGGCGCGGTGCTGGGTCTGTTTGCCGCTGTGGGATATGCCGAACTCATGCTGTGGGGACTGCGCACGTGGTGGGTCGGTGCGATCACGACGCCATTTTTGACCTTGCATATCAGCTGGTGGACGTTGCCCCTGGGTTTGCTGCTGGGCGTATTGATCTGCGTGGTCACGATTCTGGGGTCGGTTCGGGCGGCGCGGCGGCAAACGGTCCGCAGTTTGTTGAGCGGCGATCTGGAATCTGGCAGCGGGAAACCGCCGCGTTTTGGGGATTGGTTTTTCCGACTCGTGATCGGTATCTGTCTGGTGGCGGCGACTGGATTGGCCTGCCTGGCGGCGTTCCGTCTGGCAGGTGAATCCCAGGCGGGTGCCTTTATGACGGCCGGATTCCTGATTCTGGTGGCTGCCCTGGTCGGAACCTGGCGTTACCTGAAAGCCAGCGGAGCCCGACAACGATCCGGGGCGCTGAGTTTGCGGCAATTGGCGACGACCGGCGCCGCCCGGAACCCCCTGCGCAGCACCCTGACCATCGGCCTGGTCGCGGTCGCCAGTTTTCTGATCCTGGCGATCAGCGCATTTCGCCTGTCACCTACTCGGCAAGGCACGGCCGGTTTCAATTATGTCGCGACAACCAGCCAACCCGTGTTTGCCGATCTGAATACCGCCACTGGCCAACGGCAGATCTTGCGGGGCGACAACCAGCAACTGGCGGATGCCAGCCGGGTCCTGTCGATGCGCTACAAGTCCGGCGAGGACGCCAGCTGCAACAATCTGTACCAGTCCACGCAGCCGCAAGTTCTGGGAGTGCCGCCGAACATGGTCGGCTATTTTGACGATTCGGACGTGGACCGGTTTTCGTTCACCATGACCCCGGGGGAAAACCCCTGGCAGCTGCTTCAGCAACCGAGCGACAACGGTTCGATTCCCGTGATCATTGACAAGAACACGGCCTGGTACAGCCTGAAAGTCTATTTGCCGGGCAGCGAATTTACAGTTGACTACGACTCGGGGGAAAAAATCACGTTCCGCCTGGTGGGTTTGCTGAGCAATTCGGTGCTGCAGGGAAACCTGTTGATTTCGGAAGACCACTTTACCCGCGTTTTTCCGGACCTCAGCGGCTACCGGTACTTTCTGATGAAACTGGCCGACGGCAGCGGTTCGGCGTCGGAGATCAATCGACTGGCGGCCGCCTTGTCCGACAGCGGATTCGACGCCCGCAGCGCCAACCGGTTGCTGGAGGGTTTCCTGGCGGTGCAGAATACCTACCTCAGCACGTTTCAGTCGCTGGGGTTGCTGGGACTGTTGCTGGGAACCCTTGGCCTGGCGGCGGTACAATTGCGCAGTGTGATGGAACGCCGCGGTGAGCTGGGATTGCTGCAGGCGGTCGGTTTCACACGTCGTCAACTGGCTCGACTGATTGCCATCGAAAATGCCTGGCTGTTGCTGGCCGGGCTGGCTATCGGGATTGGCGCTGCGTTGGTGACGACGTTGCCCCACTACTTTTTGGGGGATGCCTCGGTGCCGTGGCTGGAGTTGCTGGGGATGTTTGCGTTTATCGCGGTGGTCGGCCTGGTGACCAGCTGGCTGGCGTCGCGCAGCGTGTTCCGGGCGCCGCTGATCGAATCCCTGCGGGCGGGGTGAACCTGTCTTCGCGCTTGCACCTGGGGTGGGACGGGTCGGGAGATCCGCCCACAACCGGAAGACCCGCCCACAACCGGAGCTGGAGCAGGACTTCAAATCACTCCACCGTCCAGTAGTCTCTGTTGTGGGTTGGTCTCCCGACCAAGCCACCCCCGTCGCGGGTTGGGATACCCGGCCACATCCGGGGCTGGAGCCGGATGAGACGCAACAGCAGCAGCAGCAGCAACAGGAGTCCGGGTTACCCCACCGTTCAGCAGTCGTACGTGACCGGCGGTCCGCCCAGGTATGGCCCGATGTCCTGTTTCAATTGCCGGTGGATCGAATGGTTCTGATACGTGCGATAGTCGGCCTGGGAATCAAAGCTCATTCGCATCACCCAGCCGAGGTGGGCCATGGCGCGGGTCGCCCAGATCCTGAAAGCGTCCGGGCGCCAGACCGTGGACCGCCCCGATTTGATCCAGCTTGCGTATTTCGGCGACCAATCCGGTGGATTGGTGTTCGTTAATATCCGGTTTCAATTTGAACCAGACCAGATGCACCCGTTGCCGGGCCGGCGTCGCTGACGCGGATGTTTCGAGTTGCTGGCGGGCCTGTTGTAATTGTTGTCGCAGGTTTTCCAGTTCGGCACCCCGGACCCCTTGCTGGCAGCCGACGGCCAGCAGGATCGACAGGATCAGGGGGCAGGGCGACGTTTGATGCATCATTGGACTCGCATGACACGGGACGTTCAACGGTTTTGCCGTTCCGGACACGCGACGTCAAAACGTCTTGTCGCGGGAACCGGTTCGGCTAGAATCAGGGGTCTTGGCGGTGTGGCGGAATTGGCAGACGCGCTTGATTCAAAATCAAGTGTCCATTGGACGTGGAGGTTCGAGTCCTCTCACCGCTATTCTCTTTTTTTGGGTCCCGCGCTTGAATCGAAAAGTGGACATTTCCGGCCCCTCTCGTGACCGGTCCCGACATTGATTCAATCAGACCCATGACGAAATCGCCTTCTTTGGGGATCGGACCAGCATGTTCATTATGCGGGGATGTCAGGGCCGGGTCCCTCGATTATTTGACCAGCACAGATTGCAAGGGACGAGCCGCTTCCTCCCGGAACTGCCGGTTTCCATCATCAGGCAAGCTCAGTGGATCCAATGAGGGCGGGGCCCCCGGATGGGGAGGCAAGGGCGTTGATTCGGCAGTGCGAAACGGAGCCCATCCACGTTCTGTCAAACGAAGTTCGTGGTGACCAGGTGTCAAAATCCGATGAACACCAATTTGATCTTCAGGCGTTGGCGCACGCAGCCTGACACTTTGCCGATCGTTAACCTCGATGGTCTCACCGGGAAAAACAACTAATTCGGTCCCGTCGAGCTGAAGTCTCAGCTGCTGACTGGCAGTTACCGGGTACTCGATCGTGATCGGCTTTGCCGTCGCTTCACCAACTGTGACCCCGATCGAATTCCGGTCCGGCGTACCAGCTGTACCGGCACCGAACTGCAGTCCGGTACCGTTTCCCAGTTGTACGCCTTCCGGGCCACCGAAACGCGCTCCGTTCCCTCCTCCGATTTGCACTCCATTGGGCCCGCCGATGCTCAATCCTCTGCCGCGACCAAAGACCACTCCAAAAGGTCCCCCGATGCTCATGCCACCCCGAGAGGCGGGGACTGGCAAACGCCCATCCGATTCGACGGTTCCCGGATAACCGGACCCATCGGATTGGGGAAAAGTCGCCTGTTGCCCCCACAGCTGGGAGGGGATCGCTACGCCGATTAACAAAAAACCGAAAGATACAATTGAGTTCGGAAGAGACATCATTTCCTCCCTGAGATGAAACATCGGGTGCGTCAGCTTCAATCAGGCAAAACAGCCGCATGGCACTATTTCGGTACCCCGCTGCCTGCCTCTTTCCCCCGATGTCGTCAATCAGCATTGGCGACATATTCGGCAGTCGCAACAACAAGGTTTCCGGAATATGCGGTTGAATTCCGGTCAAAACAGCCAACAACCATCTGAACCCTACGACCAATAATGACAGATCAGAAGGTAGTCAAATGCAACTGCATGCGGTTCGGAGTCATGGGATTCTTGCATTTGGTTGATCAAACCAAACGATGTTTGCTGGACTGTAACTGGGCCAGCTTGGACCAGAACTGCTTAATGTTGGTCAATCTCTCGATGTAAGTCGTTTTGGCTGCCAATTTCACATCCTTGCCTGTGTGATGTGCAACCACAGTTTCTATTTCTCGATCGTCGAGGCTTCTTTTCGGAACCTGGACTTTGCGCAACGCTGGATTGTCATTTTCGGAAATCTCGTATTCTTCCGGCGGTAGAAATATGGTCCCGTTATAGAAGTCCACTGAAAATGCAATGACTCCTGGCACGAAAAACAACAACAGCCCGGCACCATCCAGTGCAGCAATTCGCCAGTCAATTTGGCCTCGTGTTTGCCCCATTCGTTCGGGATGCAGAATTGTTCCGCATCCACAAATCCCGGCAGGAACCGTGATGGCAAGAGAGCCAAGAAACGACCGTCTGGAATACTTGATCGTCATGAAAACCCGGCATTGATACTCGGCCACGTCGCAAAGTGGTTCGAATACCACCAACAGTCAAAGATGGGCAATCCCGGCTTTCCGTCCGCCCTGCGTATCACACCCGCCAGTCGATCAAAGGCAAGAAATGGCTGGAGCTTGGCCGAGTACTGGCATTCTGCTGAGCAACACCTGGTTCCTTTCAATCTGGCGTGCCGCGTTCCGGTTCAGCAGTTACCGATACCGGGTACTTCCCTGAATTTCGGGGCCCTAGCAAATTCATCCGAATATTGGAAAATCCAAGTCGGCTGCGCGGTCGAAAAACCCGCTCTGCCTGGGCTGGCGTTCGACGGCGCGTTTTTGCCAACTACGGTGAGGATCTTGACCCTGATTCCCGCCGTCAGATTCTTTCTACTCTATTCAAGTACCTTGGAGATACCTGCAATGAGGCACACGGACAAACAACACTCCCGCTACCATCGCCGTAAAACACATCGGGATTTTACCCCTTTCGAGAAATTGGAACAGCGGTTGGCCCTTACATGTTCGGTCGCTGTCATGGATGGCGTACTCACCATAGAGGGCGACAGTATGGACAACGTTATCGATGTTTCCATCGACGGCTCGGGCGAATCGCTGACGGCGGCGGTGACTTGTGACATGGTGGAATTGGACCTCTCCGAACTGGACGAATTCACCTCGGTCGAGGTAGACGGTGGCCAAGGCAACGACACGATTACCGTCACAGTAAACGACATCACCGTGGGTGAAGAAGAGTCGTTTGAACTGGAAGTCGAAGGTGGCAAGGGAGATGACATTGTCACGTTGACAGCATCTGGTCTGGTCGCCGCAGACGGCGGTGAAATCTCGATCGAAGCCGAGGGCGGCGGCGGAGAAGACATCGTCACTGCAAGTTTTGACAACGTATTCGTCGGTGAAGACGGAGCAGTCGAACTCTCGGTCGAAGGAGGCCGCGATAATGACGTCGTCAACATGAGCCTCGGTGCCTTGATCGAATCGGAGGCCAGCGTCGTCGTGGCTGAGGGTGGTGAGCTGGAAGCTTCTGCTGAAGGCGGAAAAGGTGACGATGTGATGTCAGTCGACGCCAGCAACGTAGAGGTGTCCGGCGATGCCAAACTGGAAATCGAGGGCGGCAAGGGGAATGACATCATCTCCGTGAATGTTAACGGGATTCTCGTCGCCGAATCCGGAACCCTGGACGCGGCCATTGAGGGCGGACCGGGCAACGATACGGCAGACATGTTTGCACGCGATCTGATTTTGGCCGGCACCGTGTCCGCAACAGTTGAAGGCGGCCCCGGTGACGATACCGGGAATGTCGACCTCGACGATGTGCTGATTGAATCCAGCGCTACGGTTACTGTGGAGGTCGAAGGGGGGCCCGGAGATGATAACGGGATGGCCACCCTTGGCGACAACATCGTCATTGATCCTGACGCCACCGTGATCGTGAAAATTGACGATTAGTCGACCTGCGGCAGAACACTGGGTCAACATACGCCTTTCCTGCCTGCTGTCGGGGAAGGCGTTTTTTTGCGCCTGCCAGTTAAATCCGGGCAAAGCCCGGCCTTTGATCATTCGCATCGAAAACGACCGTTTCATGGCTGCTGTTCACTTTCGAGCAATTTGCTCGACAGCAAGCGAAAAGAAGTTGGCTCAATGCAACCCATTGTCGATCACGAACCCACAATTGGTGGGCAATATCCACGAAATGTGGGCATTCGGGATTCAGCCATCCAGGGGGCAGTAGCCGACGCCGCAACTCCCAACGACGTCGCAAGTTGGGTACCGAAATTTCGCGAAGAAACAACCAATTAGGCTTTGCCGTTTCAAAATCGGTTGTCCATTGGACGTGGAGGTTCGAGTCCTCTCACCGCTATTTGGCACAGATTTATCGACCAGACACGGTCGAAAATCGTCCTGAGTACCTGCCGATGGTCCCCAGTGCGACCCGTTTGAAAACAGAGCAAAAACGGTACCTGCCGGATTTGCTCCCATAACGGGAGTTGCACATCATGCGAGGACCAGACAAATCGTTACTTCGGTACCTCCCAGGTACAGCGGACAGGCCGTCGTCACGCTGGACGGCCGGGACTTCTGACTCGGACCCTGCGGCACCGATACCCGCCACCGCGAATACGACCGTCTGGCGGGCCTCTGGGCGGCGCCTGCCGGCAGAGCCACAGCGGGTGATCCCGATTACCGCGCTGTGCGCCGAGTACGGGCGGTTCGCCAAAACCTGTAACGTCAGGAATGGCCGGCCGTCAGGGCACCGACTTTGGTTTTTTACCAATTCTTCGATATCCGTCCAAATATACCAAGTCGACGCTCACAAGTTGCTGGTACCATGAGCCCGGCTAAACGATTCCACCGGAGCAAACGATGAATTATTCGCGCCGAGACGCAATCAAGCTCAGCGCCGGTTCTTTACTGGCGGCCTCTTTTCTGAATCATGCCGCGAGCATCGGCTGTGCCATGGGTCCGGTAGAGGACCATTTGGAGTCCTGGAAGCAACGATTGGGCAGCGTTTCCAATAAACTCGGCAAAGGCGCGATCTCGGGACTGCAGTGGCAGGAAGAAATGGACCGAATCTACGGCGACACGCCAATCCCCGACTTGCTGAAAACGATTCAGTTTGATGATTTGAAGGAAGGGATCCTGAAACAGGATCTGAAAACACGCGGTGAATTATTTGTGGATATCGCCATTCCCGGCGTAGCCGATGCAGTTACTGGTTCGGAGCCGGATCAGGTTTTGATCAGCAAGTTGGCCTATGTGCAAAAAGGCCGCAATATTCCGCCGCACGGTCACGGCAATATGGTATCGGCATTTCTCTGTGTATCCGGCGATTTTCGCGTCCAGCTGTTTGACAAGATCGAGGATCATCAGGATGAAATGATCGTCCGTCAGACACTTGACGAAAAACACGCGACCGTGGGTACCTGGTCAAGCATTTCGGATTACAAAAACAACGTGCATTGGCTAACTGCCAACAGCGCCAATTGTTTCCTGTTCACCTGCAAGCTGATTCGTCTCGAGCCACAACGGAAAATGCAGGGCCGCATCAACATCGACTTGCGCGAGCCAAACGTGGTGGGCTCAAATACATATCGCGCGAAAAAGATCACCTTCTCGCAAGCCGCCGCATTGTACTAGATTTCAACACCAGTTGGTTTCCGAGCGGTCAAAGCTTCCCACCTTGCACGGCAGAATATTATGTGTCCTGATCAATGCGCTTCGCACAACCAGCTGTACACGGCCGACTGATTCTGCGGTTTGGTTGGCATGCGGAGCGGATTACGTCAATTTAAATACAGAGAATCTCCATGATCGAAAGAAAACAGCCGGAAACCAGGCGGCCGCAGACACGGCGCGGGGGTACCCGTACGGAAGGCGACACGGGGCACCGGCAATCAAAAATCACCCGGTCTGTTCGCTCCCAAAGGGGACGATACGAACCGGATGAGCGGCTGGAGTTATTGCAAATCCGACTAACGGTAAAAAACGACTCCGTTGTCCCACTGGATTTTCTCGGGGCGGCCGGTCGCATCGCGCTGAATGACCGTGCCTCGCTGGGACGAGCCACCGGTCGGATTGGTCCATTCGGCGACTATCTGATCCCCGCTGATATGACCGCGGCCGGATTCCAGTAGCGCCGGCGCATCCCACGAAAAGTTGGGGCCCTGTTGCGCAAATTGGTAGCTGACGCCGATCGAACTTTGCCACATTCCGGTCAGGCAGTTGTTCGGGTGGTTGTTGCCGGGTTGGCCGGGAGGGGTCGGTGGCGGTGAGAGCCCGCCTGCGTTCCCGCTGGCCTGGCGGTAAAACTCCACCCCGTTATTCCACTGGATTCGGGTAGCCCGGTTTTGGGCGTCAACTTCCAGAGACCGGCTGGTGTCGCTGCCCGCGCCCAGACTCCCGCTCCAGGAATGCTTTAGCTGGCGATCACCCGAGTATTGCCCCTGGCCCTGTTCACCGATATTGCTGGTCCAGGTGAACGAGTTGCCCTGTTGCTGAATCTGGTACGTGAGTCCCAGATTGCTGGACCAGTCGCCCGAGAGATCGGGAAAGATCAAATTGCCTGGCTGGCCATTGCCGGTAATCGGCAATATTCCGGTTGCCGATTTGTTCTGACCAGGGAACAAGCCAGTGTTGCCGTTGCCCGCCATTTTCGCCGACTGTCCCGCCCCTCCGGAAATGGCTTGCCAGGCACCCGTGTACTGTGGCAGCCAATCGCTGCCCTGGCGGTCGAGATCCAGAACTTCTGCCTTGTTGTCAGACAGACGGACCCACAACAACCGGTTGTCGGAACGCAATTCGACGTACTGGTCCGTCCTGAGATGTTCATTCAGCACGAATACACGTTTTCCCGACTGAATGACTTCCCACCGGCCATCGGGCCGCTGGCGATATTCACCGTTGGCAAACTTCCACAGATTTCGTTCCGTGGTGGACGTCGTTTTGCCGGCCGATGAGGACTTGTTTCCGGAACCGACCAGATTGATTTTCCGCTGGCCAATCTCGACGATTGTCATCTTGTCAAACAGGTTGCCAAAGTCGGTTTCGATGGACGCCAGGTCAAATTCCTTGCGGGCCTGACCGCCTGTGGTAAACCGGTGTGGACCATCCACAGCATGAATGGTGACCAGCGTTTGGGGATCGTAAACGGTCATCCAGCGTTGCTTTTTATTCAGAATGTTGCCGCGGAGCCCTGAAATATCGAGATCGTCAAGATACCGGTCCCATCCGAAAAACGACAGATTGTAATCGTGCGACCCCCCGATCAGCGTATTGGTCAGGCGGTGATTGGAAAACAAGGCTCCCTGCGGATGGGGTCGCGCCCAGTCACTGGCGTTGCCACTGGTTCCGATCTGTTTCCCTTTGGGAAAAACGATCAGCATTCCCTCCCGCTGGTCAAACCGGGAGGCTGTATCCGGATGGTCCACATGAAAGATGGTGTACTTTCCGCCTGATGCGCCGGTCAGAAATGCGGCCACATCGCGACCGACCCGGATCGACGCCGGGACCGGGATCGCAAACTCGGTCAACTGGCTGCGTTGCGGTGGCAGTCGGAATTTGCGGGCCGGGCCCTGAAACCCCGGCCGATCATAAATCAGAATCTCGCGGTCACCCGGCTGTTCGGCGGCAGCCCGCATCACCGGCAATGGATTCAGGAAACAAAACATCAGCGCAGTCCCCAAAACGGTTATTCGATGGATGAAAAACATCGTTGACTCCTTGCTGTCAGAGTTGGGTTCGGGCCAGTCAGGCAACGGCGTGCCGCCGGGCCGGCCATTTCGCTCAATTGGTTCGATGCGATGCCACGACATTTGTCACGGATGCGGAACACAAAATATTCCCCAAGGATTTGCGTGACGGATCGGGATCGCCGGCATCCGTAGAATTGGGCAACCCGCCGGGCTGGCCAGATCACAACCGACCGACATTCACGGGGCGACGTCCCGGGAGGCAACTCATGACCCGAATCAACAGGAATTGCTGCGCGACCCGCGTTGCCGCCGCAACCCTTGCGGCTTTAATCATATTTGGCCCGGAAATCAGCGGCCCGCTTGCTGCGGACCAGTCGCTGACGGTGACCTTGACTGGACTTCAATGCAATGAGGAGACGAATGAAGTCGGTTCGGACCGGCCATGGCTGGTGACGTACGCCATCAATTTTCGGTCCCGCGACTTCCAGTTCGGATTCGCCCGGTTTGTCGATGTCGACCAGGGCGAATTGCACCGAAAATCCTGGGATGACCGCTTTCGAATCCAGGAAGACGTGGTCATCGCCGGATGGGGAAATGTCGAACATGCCGAGGATATCCTGATTATGATCTTGCTGGCCGAAGACGATTTTACCGGTATCAATGGAGACAACTTTACGTCAAGCATTCTGGTTCCGGACTGGTTGCGCAAGGCCTCGGTTCCCATGATGGAATACCGAATTGAATCTTTTCGGAATCACGAAATATCTCGGCAGCAAATCGCCGATGAGGTCCGGCGAGATCTGGCCCGTGGCTATCTCGGCCCCAAGACCCGTCACGGTGACGATCTGATTGGCATCGTGCCGCTCAATATCGACCCGCGAATCCTGGCGGCCGATTCGCCCCAATCCGTGAAAACCTGGGTGAATGTCGCGGGAGATGGCGGCCGGTTCTCGATCCGTTTCCGCATCGAGACGGGCAATCGCAAATCGGCCGGCAATCGCACGGGTAACCGGAGGCCCGGATCGTCCCTGGCCGGAAATACCCTAACCGCCAGCGGCACTGGACCCGTCGTGATCGAAAATATGCTCCAGGCGGACCTTTCGGATCATCTGACGGGCAACGACCCGACACGGCCCGGGGGAACCTTCGACCCGCAAGGCGCCGCCGGCATCCCTGGTCAGGCCACGGTCCCGGCATCGGGCGATCTGAACGGCACGTGGACTGGCGTGGCAGGGGTTCGGTATCAGTTTCGCCAGCAACAAAACCGGTTTACGTGGGTGGCGCCGGCGATCGGCGAACAGGGTTCCGGAACCATCGAGGGAATGTCCATCGAGGCCAGTTGGAATGGTAACCTCGGCCCTGGATCAGCCACCGGACGACTGTTTCACGATTCCGGCGGCCGGGTAAACCGGATTGAATGGGACAATGGGGTATCGTTCCTCCGTTGACCGGCGGCGCGGGAATCCCGGGCCGGCAAGGCAGATTGTGATACGATGGACGCGTCGGGGATTCTTGGTTTCGTCTGGTTCAGTTTTGAAAAAATCCCTGATGGTGCGTGACTGGCTGCCGACATGGGCATCCAGATCGATGGGAGCAACACTCGGCATGCATCGTGAATCAGTTGATTTTGGAACCATGCTGCAGGCGGCCCGGCAAAACCAGCCGCAGGCGCTGGATCACCTGCTGGAGACCTACCGCCAGTACCTGAGCCTTTTGGCCCGCAACCGTACCGGTCAAGCGCTGCGGCAGAAAGCCGGCGCGTCCGACCTGGTTCAGGAAACGATGTTAAACGCATTCGAGAAATTTGGCCAGTTCCGTGGATCCAGTGAACCGGAACTGGCCGCCTGGTTGCGAAAGATCCTGGCCAACAATCTGGCCCAGCAGGTCCGTCGTTACAAGACGGGCGCCCGGGATCTGGCACGGGACCGTTCGCTGGAAGCGATGGTCAACCAGTCGTCGATGGCCATCGGAAACATTCTGGCCGCCAGCGGGGCAACACCCAGCATCATCGCCTCCCGACGCGAACAGGCCGTGGTCCTGGCCGAAGCTCTGGGCCGGCTGAGCGAGGATCAGCGGGAGGTGGTGATTCTCCGCAACCTGGAACAACTGGAATGGCCTGAGGTAGCCACGCGCATGAAACGCAGCAACGGTGCCGTGCGCATGCTGTGGGTCCGGGCCTTGCAGCAATTGCGGCCCCTGATCGAAGAGATGTTGTGATGTCCCGGCGTAGTTCAACCGATGATTCCCAGGCCCAACTGGCCCGGATCCTGGACGCGTACCTGGCCGCTTTGGAGCAGGGTGAGCGACCGGATCGGGAACAGATCATTTCCCGATACCCGGAGATTGCGGAGGCGCTGCGCGATGCCCTGGTCAGCCTGGAATTTGTCACCCATGCTCGCGGCATCAGCACCACGCTCCCCGCGGCAAGTCGCCAAGCGTGCGGAGACCAGGCGGTTTCCCGGGAGTTGCTGGGCGATTACCAGATCATTCGGGAGATCGGACGCGGCGGGATGGGAATTGTTTACGAGGCCAATCAGATGTCGCTGGGACGACGGGTGGCCCTGAAAGTTTTGCCCTTTGTTTCGGTGCTGGATTCCCGGCAACTGGCCCGCTTCCGCAACGAGGCCCAGGCTGCGGCCATCCTGACGCACAAAAACATCGTTCCGGTTTACGCCGTCGGTTGTGAGCGGGGTGTCCACTTTTTCGCCATGCAGTACATCGAAGGTCAATCGCTGGCTGAACTGGTTCAGGACCTGCAAACGACCCGCGCTGAACCGACCCACCGGGAACCGGACCCTGTCGTTAACCTGAATCGCAGCCGGAAAACCCTGGTTCATTCTGCCGAACATGCCGCTCTGCCGGACCCGGACGCTGCAGCGGCCCAACCGGATACGCTGGCGACCGGTCTCCTGTCGACCGAGCGTGGCGTCAGTCGGGCTGTGGTTTGGCATCAGGCAGCCAGTATTATCATTCAGGCCTGTGAGGCGCTGGACCATGCACACCGGCAGGGCATTGTTCACCGCGATATTAAACCGGCCAATCTGATGCTGGACGCCAGCGGTCACTTGTGGGTTACCGATTTCGGATTGGCCCGAATCGAAAACGCCCTGAGTCTGACGGTCAGCGGCGATCTGCTGGGCACATTGCGATACATGAGCCCGGAGCAGGCACTGGCCAAACGCCCGCTAATCGATCATCGCAGTGACATTTATTCGCTGGGTGCAACCCTGTTCGAATTGCTGACACTGCAGCCGGCCGTCAAGGGGAAAAACCGCGAGGAGGTAATACAGGAAATCGCGTTTGGCGAGTCGCGGCCCGCGCGGAAGGTCAATCCGGCGATTCCCGTTGAACTGGACACGATCGCCGGCAAGGCCATGGCACGAGATCCGGCCGATCGATACCAGACAGCGCGGCAAATGGAGGAAGATTTGCGGCGATTCCTGGATGATCGGCCCATCCTGGCTCGTCCCCCCGGACGCTGGCGCCGCACCGCGAAATGGATGCGTCGCCACAAGGTCTTTGTGGGAACGGCCCTGGCCGGGTTGGCTGTTTCGCTGCTGGTGGCGTTGGCCATTTTGGGCTACAGCAACTATCAGATCGGCTCCGAACGCCAGGCCGCTCTAAAATCCGAGCAAATGCGCAGCCATCAACTGGTGGAAACACTGGTTCAGCGAGCCAGTGCTCTGCGGCAAACGGAGTCCGCCGGTCGCCGGCAGCAGGCCTTGCAGGCCATCAATCGGGCGCGGGACCTGGCCAGCGGTCTGGACCTGCCGGAAATCACGACCCGAAAACTCCGGGACGAGGCCATCGCCTGCCTGGCGATTACGGATTTGCGGCAAACGGCTTTTTGGCGCGTCCCCAAAGTCTCGCGGGCCGGTTTTGATTCGCGGCTGACGAGGTTTGCCATTGCCGACTGGCAAAACCGGATCCACGTTCGCAACATGATCAACCCGGAGCAACAGATACAGCTGGATTGCGACTCCACCGGGCCGTGGACGATTTCCGTTTTTAGTCCGGACGACCGGTTTCTGGCCGCGATTGACCAGCGCGAACGATGTACGGTTTGGAACCTGGAATCGGGATCCGTTGTTTTCCAGGTGGATACTTCGCGGGGAGCCATCGATTTTACTCCGGATAGTTCCCGTTTGTGTTGCGGAACGCCGGACGGCCGTCTGGTTTTGATGGACCTGGAATCCGGCAGGGAAATCCGTCGGCTGCGCCCGGCCCGCCCCCAGGCCCTGTGCGTCGGGCCCGCCGGACAATTGGTGGCCATTTGCCATTATGGCACCAATGAAGTGGTCATCCGCGACCTGGATACGGGAGATGTGGTTCAAACCCTGGATGGCCATGTCGGCCAGACCGGTGATGTCGCCTGGAGCCCCGATCGAACCCGGATCGCCGTGGGCTGCCTGGACAGCCGCATCTACATCTGGGATCTGGCCCGCATGAAAATCCAGTCCATGATGCATCACCCGCGGCAGGTCACCCGGGTCCGGTTCAGTCCGGATGGCCGTCTGCTGGCGTCCAGCGGTCATGATGCCAATACGCGTCTGTGGCAGGTATCCGACGGACGATTGCTGGTCCGTTCGGCCGGCCTGTTTGCCCAATTCGACAGGTCCGGGCAACGGTTGGCATTCCAGACTGCCCAGGGTGTTGGCACCTGGAGTCTGGAAAGCGACCCGTCCCTGCAGACGTTTTTCAGTCGCCAGACACCTGACGGAATACTGCTGGCCAAATTCGATCCGCTCGGGCAGTTAATGGTTTCGGCCGGAATTGATGGCGCCGGCATCTGGGATCGTACTACCGGCAGGGAACTGGCCTGGCTGCCACTGGCCGATTGCGGATCGGTGGCCTTTGATTCCGAAGGCCGGTTCCTGTACACGGCTTCGAGGACCGGATTGTATCGCTGGCCCGTCAGCCGCGATGCTTCCACCACCGGTATTGACCTGGGGCCTCCGGTCTGGATTGCCGATTTGCCTGTGTATTCGCCCAAGATCAGCCTTTCCGGCAACGACCGGTTCATCGCCTTTCCGGATTCGCAGCGATCGATCCGGGTTCAGGACCTGCATCATATGGACCAGGCTCCGATTTGGCTGGAGGGCCATGAAAACTTGCATTATGTGGAACTGAGCGATGATCTCCGGTGGGCGGCAACCTGTGCCCGACCGGGAAACGACGTCGTGATCTGGGATCTGGATTCCGGTGCTCGTGTCGCTACGCTGGCGGGAGTGCACGACAATGCGCCGGCATTCAGCCCGGACGGGAAATGGCTGGTGACGGTAACCACTACGGAATACCGGGTGTTTGAAACCGGAACCTGGAAACACCTTCAAACAATTCCGCTGGAATGCCCTCGTCTGGGGGCCGTTGCGTTTTCACGCGTCGCCAACCTGCTGGCGGTCAGTCAGGGCCCCGGCAAGGTCGTATTGCTCGAGACTGGGCACATCCGGCCTCTGGCCACTCTGGAAGTTCCCGATGAGACGACTGTCAGCTGGTTGTCGTTTGACCGCACCAGCACCCGACTGGCGATTGCTTCGGTGGACCAATTTCAGATTTGGGATCTCGGCCGCCTGGCCCTGGAATTAAAAAAGCTGGATCTGGGTATGCCACCGGAACTGCAGATTTCGGACCGCCAGACGACAGGCCAGCCGTTGCCGGTCAGCCACATCCGCGTCCACATGGGCGATCCGGACGACCGCCGCAATCATCCTGCCTGGCGATTCAATCGGGATCACGATTCGCACCAGTCCAGGCTCGTTCGCCGATTGACCGGATGGCTTTCAGCCTGCGGGATTCCCGCCCCGGACCTGCAGCGATGGTTTCGGTTTTTTGGCTATCCCCTCGAACGGTAAAGCGATCCGCCGGGCAAACCGACGGCCCAATCGGCAAAAGCCTTTTCGCCAGCGTCGCAAGACCGGATCGCCCTCTCCCGTGTCGAGTTCGGCCAAATGTGATCCTGCGCCCTCGCGGGCAGCGCTCAACTCCACGATCCGCAAATCCCGGGCCTGTCAAACTGGATGGCTCAGCGACGTCGACGACGCGAAACCAGCAAACCAGTACCCGCCAACGCCGAGCAAAAAAATACGGTCCCCGGCTCGGGCACGGCATTACCAATCCTTAAGGTAAATGAGTCAACTCCACCAGGCATACCCGCCATTGGCCATACCCAGACGTACGTACCTTCAGACAGACCCAGCGATGAGAAGGTTGCACCCGCAAACGTAGCCGTGCCAGAGAGTTGTGAACCGGAGACATAGCCATCGGGCAAGACCAGCTGCGTATCCTCGAGGGCATTGAGGTTAATGCCGAATCGGTCCCCGGTCGAGGAAGAAGCGAAGGCAAACCCGCCAGATCCAAAATTCGATGGACCGGGCGAAATCGAGTAAGCGTCGGCATTCAAGAGACGCCGTCCCCGCCGATGAGGACTTCCGGCTCGCTCGAAAAAACAAAACGATTGATTCCAATATTGGCGCCCGGTCCAAGCCCTGACAAATCCGCCGTCCCTGAACCTGAAAAGACGACATTTCCACCGGTTTCTTCGGCCGTTACGACGATGTCGCCCTGGCAATGGGCGGCAACCAAACAAAGAATCGAGCAGGTAACAAGGCAGCGCATGGGGAGCTCCGAAATTCCAATGAATTACTCTGTCTGTTTCACTGGATACCAGCAGGCCGCCTCATTCGCATGATTTCCAGGATTATTCCGGATATTCTCCAGCCCGGCGGAGTCAGGGTTGGCATGCGCCATACGAGCCATGGCGGAAACGTCGGGACGAAAACCTTGCCAACGCCACGGAGTTGTGGAATTGCCAATGACGGTCCCAAAACAGAAAGTGCAGGGCGGGTATTTTGATGGCCGTGTGCCGACTCGCAGATTCCCCGGATCCTGGGCGCCATCGCTGGTCCGCGAGCACCCTGAAATTCAAACAGTTGTCGATGATCTTTGGACATGATTTGCCGAGCACGAAGATGCGGCAACCAATCCGCAAAGGCTTACGGCTGCCTGCGTGGAGCTGGCCAGCGTCTGTCGCGAGGCAGGCATAGTGGACGAAGCCACACGATATGAGGCAAACGCCCGGATGTGGAAGAATCTGGTCGGCCCCGGTTTTCTGTACCAGTCGTTATGATGGTCGGGGTTAAAGGCTGGTTGTGCAAGGTTTTTCCGCGCGCGCAACGAAGCGAGCGCATCGCCTCTGCGGTGTTGGCAAAGCGGTCCGCGAGCAAATTGGGCAGTGTAACGATTGCGAAATCCATACCGGTTTATGCGCCCACGGCTCGAGCGTTCATCGCCACGCGGGTCGATTCCGCTGGCCAGCCAGCCGTTGGCTTTTTCGCCGGATTTCGGGCATTGCACTCGCTGCGACGGCCCGCCGCCAGCCGAGCACCCGGGCCCGCACCCGGACTTTTTCCGGTGTTTCCCTTGACCATCTTTTCAAACACGTCCCAAAATCCTGTTAGCGGCATAAATTCCGGTGATGCATGAATCTTCCATGCTCACTGCGTTATGGTCTCCGATCAGGTACAACCCGCTACCCAGAAAACAATCAACCAGTTGCTTGCCAACATTAAACGCCGGACGCCAATCCTTGCGGCCGATCACTTTCCATTCCTGGAAGTATAATTCCAGATTCAGGATGTCCCTGCGTGTATAGACGATCCAGGAACCATCGGACTGTTTGGCAAGGATGACGTCATCCAATTCGGGGGCCACGATCAGGTAACGTGCCAGGTTAAAAGGCGGTTTCGGGGTGCCTGAAACATGTGACATCGATGCATTTACCGGTCTGTTGCGCGGGCAATCCAGGTTGGCCAACGTTGCCGCAGCATCGATGGGCAATGCAACGACGATGTTGTTCGCCGAGTGCCTTCTTCCCCGCTCGGTTTCAACCTGCCATTTGGCGCCCGCTCGTTGAACGGATGTTACGGAATCAAACGAGATATTTCCCTTAAATGGATCGATGAGTTTTTCAAAGTTGAACGCGAATTCGCCGGTCGGGTGAATCAGGATCAACAACAGGAACAACATTGTTGACGCGGAGACTTCATCGACACTAACGAGGGCCGTTCCCCAGACGATTGGATTGATCAGCCCATCGCGGAGGCATTCCAGCCTTTGCTGCTTCAGGAAATCGGCTGCATCGCTCTGGTACAATTGGTGCAGCCAGCAGTCGGCTTCGATCACTTCCTTTTGCGGAAATGCCGTGCTTCGTCGTTTAAACTGTTGATAATGTTTGTTGAACCTGAGCAGTTGCCGCAACAACCTCGTTATGGCAACAGGATGGCAAAACGCCGTACGGAAAACTGGTCTAACGCGGCCCTTTTCGAGTCGACAAACATGTCGCATTCTCAATCGACGTTTTAGCGTCAGGAACGGTTTGAGATGCTCATAATCCCGCCGAGCATAATATGCGCCATAGTTGACGCGGCCATCGCATGAGCTGCAAATGCGCCCGCCGATATCCGGGGTGATCAATCGGAAATCACTTAAACCACCCTCGACCAGCTTCCTTGCGCAAGCCAGTCCGGAAATTCCGCCGCCGACAATAATCACGTCAGGGTCTTTCATGGGGCCAGTGACCCGCTGTGGTCTACGGGTGGAGCATCGTCCCGGTTGCAGGGCAGCATTAATTGTACATTGTTTGGACCAGAGTCCCGTTGGCGGGTCCGTTTGCCGCTGTCGTTGTCATCTCGCGAAGCGATTCAATCCCGACTATGTTGATGTGACCGAAGTTGGCCGATGGGGACGGTTATGGGCACCTTCATGCAAAACATCGACTACCTCCTCTTTACGGTGGTCGCCATCGCGGGACTGACGGGACTTTCGATTCAGCTGTGGCAGGTGGCACCGAAGTCGTCGAACCCTCGCGTGGCTCTGGTCCGTATCGGCCCTTCTGCTGGTCTGGGGATGGTTTCTCGTCGATGCCGCAGGTCAGTCGCGAACGTCACCGGCTGAAAACCCGCATCGCAGGATTTGCCCCGACCTACGCCAACGAACTGGCGGAGCTGGGGCACGAGAACATTACGCTCGACACGCCCCCTGACGATCCGCTCTATTTGAAGATGATCGACCGCCAGATTCGCTGGCTGCAACTCAACCAGGCGGTCGCGGATATCTATACGGCGCGCCAGCACCCGGACGGCAACCAGTTGATCGTTGATTCCGAAACCGATTACGATCGCAATGGTGTTTACGAATCTCCCCGAGAGATGCGGACACCGATCGGCGAGATCTATGACCAGAAAAACTCCGCCCTGGACCGTGCCTATGCAGGCGAAGCCTTGTTTGACGACACGATCTACACCGATCGCTGGGGCACCTGGGTCAGCGCCTATGCCCCGATGCGTGACAAAGCGGGAAACGTCGAAGCGATCGTCGGCGTCGACTTCGACGCGGCTGAATGGCTCGCGGCCATTCGCCGCAGTCGACTGAGCGTCATCGGATTTCTGGCGAGTCGTGGCGACCCTTGGACTGGCATCGACTTCGATCATTGCGACGCTTCGCGCTCGCATTGCCGAACGTCGTGAATCCGAGGCAAATCTGCTGACAAGCCAAAGACGCCGCCGAAGCTGCGACCCAGGCCAAAAGCGAGTTTCTGGCCAATATGAGTCACGAAATCCGCACTCCCATGAATGGCATCATCGGCATGTCGGATCTGCTGGCCAACACGCAGCTCGATCCGCAACAGCGCGACCACCTGGACATGATTCGACTCTCGGCCAATTCGCTGTTGCGGTTGCTCAACGATATTCTCGATTTCTCCAAAATCGAAGCCGGTCGGCTGGAACTGGAAATCATCGACTTCAGCTTGCGAGATTGTGTGGCCAGAGTCGGCTCAAACGCTTGCCAGTCGGGCTGCCGACAAGGGACTGGAACTGGCGTGTCGCATCGATCCGGACCTGCCGGACCATCTTGATTGGTGATCCCGGTCGCCTGGCGCAGATCATCGTCAACCTGGTCGGCAACGCCATCAAGTTTACCGAGCGCGGTGAAGTCGTCGTCGATGTCAGCCAGGAATCGAGACAGGGTGACGATGTGTCGATTCGATTCTCGGTGCGCGACACCGGAGTCGGTATCCCGGCCGACAAGCAGGCACAGATCTTTGATGCTTTCAGTCAGGCCGATACCTCGACGACCCGCCGGTATGGCGGCACGGGACTGCGGTCTGGCCATCTGCCGCCAACTGGTTGAGATGATGAACGGCAAATTCTGGCTGGAAAGCGAGGTCGGCAAGGGATCGACATTTTCATTTCACAGCGACCTTTGGCGTTGCGAACACGCAAGTCGCCACGGCCTGACACGGCATCACCGCTGCAGGGAATGCCGGTGCTGGTCGTTGACGACAATCAAACGAATTTGCATATCTTCGACGAGATCCTGAAAAGCTGGGAAATGCTGCCCTGTGGCCGTCCGCGATGCCCGCCAGGGACTGGAACGATTGCAGCAGGCCGCCGACCAGGGTCAGCCGTTTCGGCTGGCACTCGTCGATTACATGATGCCGGAAATGGACGGCTTTCAATTGGCCGAAGAGATTCGCAAGCGACCCGAACTTTCCGAGTTGCGCCCTGATCATGGTCTCCTCCGGTGCCAATCCCTACGATGCGGCGAAATGCCGGCGGCTGGGGATTCAACGATTCATGTTGAAGCCGGTCGTCCAGTCGGAATTGCTGGACACGATTCTGGGCGTGGTCGCCACAGCCGGTGACACGGCGGGGTAGGTGAATCGAGGATGAATCGCACCCGCCGCAGCTTGCCTCTCTTGACATTCTGCTGGCGGAGGATGGCCTGGTGAATCAAAAGGTCGCCGTCGGCATGCTCAAGGGGCACAACGTCGTGATTGCCGAGCGACGGCAAGCAGGCGGTGGAAATGATGCAGAGCGGCCACTACGACATCGTCCTGATGGACGTACAGATGCCCGGAGATGGATGGACTGGAGGCCACTGCGGCCATTCGAAAAATGGAACGGGACACCGGTGTCCACACGCCGATCATCGCCATGACCGCCTCGGCCATGACAGGAGACCGTGAACGATGCCTGGATGCCGGCATGGACGGCTATATTTCCAAACCGATCTCAGCCGACGAACTAAATGCGGTCCTTGTCCAATACGGTCGAGTGCCGAGGTCACAGGCCCGACCGGATCCGCAGCCATCGTCGCAGCCGGCGATGGATTGCATGGATTTGAACGAGACGCGGCTGAACATCCCGGGAGGCGACGACGTGATACGGGACATAGCCGGGGTTTTCGTGGAGGACAGCTCCAGGCTGCTCGGCGATCTCAAACAAGGGCTGGCGGCTGACGATGCCGGGAGTGTGGAACGCTCGGCCCATACCCTGAAGGGAAACGCCCACCTGTTTGGCGCCAAACGGGTCGCCGAGGTCTCCCAGCGCATTGAAACCATGGGACGGGAAGGCCGCCTGGACGACGCCCGCCAGTTGATTCCGGAACTTGCTGCGGATTTGCTAACGCTCCAGGCAGCTCTGTCCCGAATCGTTGACCAGGGACTCGACTGAACGAGTGCTCGATGGCACGAGCGCTCGACCGGGCGGCGTCCGCCGTCGGTAACAGCCACCACGAATTATTCCGCACGTTTCCTGCGGCGACTGGAAAACCGCAGCCGGTCGGGGTGATGGCACCCGGAAATGTTGATCGTCAAACCGGAAAATGTTTGAATCGGCCGGACAACACTGCTACAACAAGCAGGGAACAGCCTCTTCTCGACAACCGATACCGTCCGTTTTAATGGAGGTGCGTTGCGATGCGACCAATCACATTTTTCCTGTTCACGTTCCTGTCCTGTTTTGGTTTGAGCAGCTACCAGGCCGCCCCCGCATCCGCGCAGCAAGGATTCGCGGCCCGCGGACAGTCGCCTTTGACGACCGCCCATCTGAATGTCGCAGCCGCCCTGGAGGCGGAGGCCAACGGGGACCTGGACGCGCGACGGAAGTCACTTGCCCAAGCCATCGAATCCGGCAATTCGTCACTGGCCCGCTGGTATACCGGTCAGTTAAGCGATGGCGACAATTCTTGGGTCACCATTGGCGAAAGTATGGTTCAGGCCCAGGACAGCCCGTCGCTGAGGGAATACTGCGGATTGCGATCCGGATCGCCCGACAATGTCGAGTCCCATCTGGGACTGGCCAATTGGTGTATGGGAAAGGCGATGACGCTGCAGGCCCGGGCGCATCTGGAAAGAATCATCGACCTGGATCCGGACCATGCCCTGGCGCAATCTGCTCGGTTACCGACGCGTCGGTAACGGGTGGATCAGTCCCCGGGAAATTGCCGACGTGGCCGAACGAACGGCCTGGAAACAGCGATCCATTCAACGATACGGAAAACGGATTGCAAAACTGGTTAATCGCATGAACTCGCCGGCAGCCAGCGTGCGCGACCGGGCCATCGACGAACTGATGGAATTGACCGACGCCGACGCCATCGGTGCCGTCGAAGCCGGTTTGGCTTCGCCGTCGGCACCGCCATCCATGCTGGCCATCGACTGGATGTCCCGGATTGACGATGTCGAATCATCGCGGGTTTTGGCCCGCTACAGTCTGATGCATCCGGCCGAGAGCGTCAGGCAATCGGCGCGGGGCAGGCTGGTTGATCGGCCGCTGTTTGATTTTGTCCCGGAAATGCTCGGTATGCTCTCGTCACCCGTCAGCATGACGATTGTTCCCAGCTTCGACCAGCGTGGTGCACTGGTCGGATACCGGCAGGCCTTTCGCGCGAAGATTTTGACGGCAAGGAATTCGTCGAAATTGACCGCAATTTTGTCCGGCCGGCAACGACGTTGTCACCGCTGGCGACGGCCACGACGGCCGCTGGAGGCAATTCCCTTCAGGCCGCTGCTTTTCCAGGAAGGATTCCATCCGCCCCGGCCCGGATGGAACAGCTGAACGAACAAGTGGTTCGTCGCCAGGCGGAACGCGAAATCCTGGAGCGCACCGAATTGATGCAGCAGCAAAACCGGCAAATTGAACAGCGAAATCGCGAAATCGCAACCGTCATCGCGGAAGTTTCGGGACGACCTTACACCGATGACCCCACCCAAATGTGGGAATGGTGGGATCAGTACAACGAGACAGAGTACCAGCGATACAAGCCGGAGCGTTATCAACGCGAGACAATTACCACGTCGACTCCGCGGATTGTTGTTGTGCCGCCGGTCGAATCCATGCGATCGTATGAATGTTTCGTGGCCGGGACACCCGTCGTGACCTGTACGGGCCTGAAGAGCATTGAAGAAATTGTCACCGGTGATCTGGTGTTGAGTCGCAGTATTGCGACGGGCGAATTGAGCTGGAAACCGGTGTTGCGCCCAACGACCCGCCCCGCGTCGCCGACGGTCAATATCTCGATGGATGGCGAGTCGGTTTGCTGTTCCAGCGGACACCTGTTTTGGGTATCCGGTTGCGGATGGAAAAAGGCCAGCGAATTGAATGTGGGCGATGTGCTTCACGGAGCCCGACTGCCATCCCGGATTACCGCCGTTGCCGTTGACGTGCCGAGGGAAACGTTCAACCTGGAAGTTGCCGATAACGCCAATTACTTCGTGAGCCGGAAAATGGTCATGACTCACGACGTTACGCCCCGGGAAACCAACCGCCAGAAGGTCCCGGGTCAGGCGTTATTGGCCTTGCTGAAGAAGTAGTCCGCGGAACTCCCGGTTACCGGAAACCCGGTTGCCGGGTTGGACAAGTCGGGGAAGGCCGGTAAGGGCCCAACGCGTCAGCGGTGTACCACGGCTGGCTGGCCCAGCCGTGCGGCCGGACTCGTTGGTGACGGGGTGCCGCGGCTGGCTGGTCCCGCCGTGTGGATTGGAGTACCACGGCTGCCTGGCCCGAAGCTCGGGGTCCTACGGCTGGCTGGTCCCGCCGTGTGGAGTGACGTTCCCGAAACGAAGTGCACGATGACAGGCAAACCATCCAGGTTGAAACGAGCACTTAACCCAATGCCCGCGTTCGTCCGCGATGCACTCGATGAACATGGGCTGCGGGACCAGTTTGAGGCCCGTCCGGCGTATCAGAAGAATGACTATCTTGGCTGGATATCGCGAGCCAAAAAGCCGGAAACCCGACAAAAACGACTGGCCCAAATGCTCGCCGAACTGGCTCGCGGGGATCGATACATGAACATGAAATATTCACCCCGGTCCGGCTGATTTGACCGACGATCCGCTTCACCCCAAACCACTGGCCCTGGCGAAAACCTCGATTTCGTACCCCGGCAGGCTCGCCCGGCAGTGCCGCATTCCCCGGAATTGGACCGGTACCGCCCGGCCTTGACGTCCAAAACAACAGGTCTGCCACAGAGCCTTTTCCGTTGGTCAGACGTTGCCTGTGGCGGACGGGCAGGTTTGGCTGTAGCGGTCGTGAGGGTATCCGGTACGGCCGTTTGGAGAAATTCGGACGCCATCACGCCTCGCTTCCGTCTCGGCATTCGCACCGCGCGTGGAACCATGCTACGCTTGGAAACGTTTCGCGGCAGCGTCTTCGAGAATTATCCCATGCGCATATTGATTCAGTCATTGTTCGTTTTGCTGGTCACGGGCGGAGCCCTGCACGCCGATCTGGTGGTGCTGTATGACGATACGCAGGGCAACTTGCCGGCCACCCAGCCCTGGCTGTTCTATGCCGACGATGCCATCCTCAGCGGCGGAACGGTTTCCCAAACGGCCAACGCATCTGGCGTGAACCTGGTCACAGACAACGCGGTCTCGGCGGGCTACAGCAATTACATCCCGCTGATCAACACGCTCAAAAATCCGTCGTTCCCGCTGCTGGACCGGAGCACAGGATTCCGGCTGAGTTTCGAGCTGCAGATTACCAGCGAAACACACGTCAGCAATGACCGCGCCGGATTTAGTGTGATCTTGCTGGCCAATGACATGCAGGGCATCGAAATCGGATTTTGGGAAAACGAGATTTGGGCCCAGAACGACGATCCGCTGTTTTCGCACGGTGAAGGGGTGGCATTTGATACCACCCTGGGGGAAACCAGTTACGACCTGACGATCGTGGGTAACCAGTATTTCCTGTCGGCTGGCGGCAGTTTGCTGTTGTCCAGTTCGTTGCGTGACTACACGGCCTTTGGCGGCCCGCCCTATACGCTGGGCAATTACCTTTTTTTGGGGGACAATACCGGCAGTGCCGGTGCCAACATTCAACTGGGCCTGGTCACGATCAGCCCCATTCCGGAACCCGCGATGTTCGGTCTGTTGGCGTTGCTCGTGATCGTCGCGAGCGGTTTTGCCAGATTCGGTCGCCGGTCGTCGTCTTCGTTCTGTCCGGCGTCTGTCGAGTAGGATCAGCCGGGCGATCGATTGCCGCGGTTCCGCCGGGACCCGGAATCCGGTCATGGCGACGAAAACCGGCCCAACCCGATTGGTCAAACGCACGGGTTCAGGAATTCATGATGCGGGGCAGGGGGCCACGAGTGCCAATTTTTTGATTGGGCGTTTTGCTGTTAGAATAACCTGACAGTTCGTCCAGGTTGTTTCGTTCCCCTCCCTCTGGTTTGCCTATGCCGTCGGGCCCCGATCATTCATCGTCGCCAGACCAGGCCGCTCAGCCCCCCGATTTCGACCAGACCACCCGGCAGGTGGAAGAGCGTTCGGCGGGCTTCGGGACGGGGGACCGCGGCGACCACGAGATTTCGCCGCTGTGTATTGGCCGCTACGAGATCAGGGCGAAACTGGGACGAGGCGGTTTTGGCAATGTGTACCGGGCCTGGGACCCGGAATTGAATTGCGATGTGGCCATCAAGGTTCCCCGCGCCGACCGGATCCTGGGAGCCGGGGAGCGCGAGCGGTTCCGAAACGAGGCCCGCACGCTGGCCCGCATTCGCAATCACCCCTCGATTGTGACCGTTTACGATGTGGGTGAAACGGACGACGGCATTGTTTTTGCCGTGATGGAATTCGTCGATGGTGAACCGCTGGGACGACACATCGCCGACCGCGAATTGACGCAGGACCAGTCGCTGCACATCCTGATGAAGATTGCCGAGGCCCTGCAGGTGGCCCATCAGGCGACCATCGTGCACCGGGACCTGAAACCGTCCAATGTGATTCTGGACAAGGAAAAAACCGGTATCACGCTGGTTGATTTCGGACTGGCCCTGCATGACGACTTGTCCCTGGCGGATCTGGGTACCGAGATCGAGGGCACGCCCAAATACATGGCTCCCGAGCAGATTCGCGGCGAGAATCACCGGATCGACGGTCAAACCGACATCTGGGCGTTTGGTGTCATCATGTACCGGATGCTGACCGGCAAGCATCCGTTTGGGGCCCGGGATACCCGGGAACTGGCCCGCGTGATTCGTTACAAGGATCCCAAGCCACTGCGGCAACTGGAACCCGATATCCCGCGCGAGATCGAACGGATTTGCCTGAAATGCCTGTCCAAAATGATGGGCGACCGGTACCAGTCCACTCCGGATTTGATCGACGAACTGTCCTGTGCGATTGACGAGATGCAGGCATTGACGGACCCGGCAGCAGCGCTCGCCAGTCACCGTCTGCGGGCCCTGGATCGGGACACCGGTTATGGACGACAGATACTGAATGATTCGCGCCGCAGCGGACCGTCAGGACGAAGCGGGGTCTCGGCGGTCAGCGAACCCTCGCAGAGCCAGCAACTGCAAATCACGTACAAGGGGTTGCGGCCGTTTGACAGCAATGACCGGGATTTCTTTCTGCAACTGTTGCCAGGCCCCCGGACCCGGGACAACATTCCCGAATCGATCCAGTTCTGGTCCAGCCGAATCCGGGGGGACGAACTGGAACCGCTGGCGGTGGGCTTGATCTATGGTCCCAGTGGTTGCGGCAAAAGTTCATTTGTACGGGCCGGCTTGCTGCCGGTTTTGCCCGCCCAAATCAACCCGATCTATCTGGAGTGCTCCAGTGAAAACACGGAACGACGGTTGGTTCAGCAAATCGCGCACCGGATCGATTCGGTGGACGGCAATGACTCGTTGCAAGACATTTTGCGACAAATTCGTCGCGGGATTCATCTCGACCCGAACGACAAATTACTGATCGTCCTGGACCAGTTTGAACAGTGGCTGCACGGCAACAACCGGTATGCCGAACAGGAGTTGACCGAAGCCCTGCGGCAATGCGACGGGGAAAGGATTATTTGCCTGCTGCTGATTCGCGACGATTTCTGGATGAGCACCAGCGAATTCATGAAGTCGCTGGATATTCCGGTTCGCGAGGGCCACAATGCGCTGGCCTTGCCGTTGTTTGATGAACGTCACGCCCGCAACGTTTTGGTGGCTTACGGTCGTTCGTTTGACCGGTTGCCGATATCAGCCGACGAACAGAAATCATCGTTGAATGCCCAGCAGTCAAGATTCATTCGCGATGCCGTCAAATCGCTTTCCCGGGACGGCAAAGTGATCTGTGTCCACCTTTCGGTATTCGCACAAATCGCCAGGGACCGCGACTGGACCGCCAGTGAACTGCATCGGCTGGGTGGCCTGAAGGGGGTCGGGGTCCGGTTTCTGGACGATCTGTTCCCGTCCCGGTCCGGTTCCAGGTTTCGAAACGACCAGGATGAAATCGTCAAATCGGTTTTCCGCGGGCTGTTGCCGGGTACGTCGACGGTGATCAAGGGAACCTCGAAGTCCCGCGACCAGTTGTGGCAGGGCCTGGGTGGCAGATTCACGCGGCAGGCGTTTGATCAGGTCCTGGACCGGCTGGAATCCGAACTCCGGTTGATTTCCCGCGTGGATTCAGATGGGTTACATGAGTCGACCGACCAGGACGATCGGGAAACCGGCCAGATTTTTCGGTTAACCCACGATTTTCTGGTTATCCCGATTCGTGAATGGCTGGATCGCAAGCAGAAAGAAACCCGGAAAGGGCGATCGCTGCAGCGTTTGACGGAACTTGGTGACGCCTGGAATTCAACCGGAGACTCCTGTTACCTCCCGGGGCTTTTTGAATATTTGAGCTTTGTGTTTTCCGCACCCAAACATGCAACGGCGGCTTACCGCGATTTTTTGAAAGTTGGTGGACGACGACAATCGAGGCGGCTGGGCACAATCGCAGTCGTTTTTGCATTCACTGCGATGGCGATTGGTTATTTGATCCACGACGGACTCAACAAGTCCGCCAAACGGCACGCAGACAACTACCTCGTCGCGTCCGCCGAAAATGCTCCCGTCTACGCGAAATTGCTGGAGGACTGGAAATGGCGGGCCAAACCTCTGCTGGTGGCAGGACTTGACTCGCAATCAAATATTACGCGGTTGCGCGCAGCAGCTTTCTGATTGGTCAATTCGGAGACGATCCGAAATTTGTTGAGACGTTTGTCGATGCGCTCAAGACGGCGCCGGAGACAGAATTCCGGCATACCACAACAACCATTACCCGCCTTGCACCCAGTACCATTTCCGAATTTGTCTCATGGGCGGGGCAAGTCGAAGAAAGAAAAAGGCGTGTCAGGTTTGCAATGCTGTTTTTGAATTGCGGGTTTTCGGAAATCGCCGAACAGGTCCTGAATGGCCGAAACAGTTATGAACGAAGCTATTTCATTAAGACGTTTTCTGAATTTTTCTGGAGTCCTGAAATCGTTTCCGGAGCGCTGCAGTCGACATCCAGCGAAGATTTTAAAGGCGGCCTGTGCCTTGCATTGGCCAACTGCCGGGAGCAATCGCTGGCCAGTGGCAGCGATCCGGAACCCAACGTCCCCTTCAGGGTGTTGCAGCAATGGTTCGACTCCCCGGAATCCCCAAATGGAACCCGTTCGGCCATCGAGTTTGTCATGCGTCGCTTTGGAAACGGCCCGGAGTATTCGGAGCGTGAAAGCAGGCGGCAAGACGGCTGGAAATCCATCGAACTGGCGGACAACTGCTGGGTCACCTTCGCCCGCATCGGGGGAGGAACGTTTGACCCGATGGACGGCATGACAGAAGAGGCCATTTCGCGATACGGAGTCGATCGCCGAAAAACACTGGCTCCGGGTGAAACTGCGGTGGCCCCGTTCTATTTGTGTTCCATTCCCGTGACGCGGGACCTGTTTTACCATTTTGTTCGTCAATTGCCCGACGACCACCCGCTGAAAACCGCCGAAAAAATGCCGACGGGGGCGTCCGGGGCCGACCGCGAATTCCCGGCAACCGATATTCAATGGCAGCACGCCGTTGAGTTTTGCAACTGGCTTGGCAGGCAATACGGGATGCCGGCTTATTATGAAAAAGAACCCTTGTCCGATGATGAACTGGCATCGCTGCAGAATGCACAAATACCTGACGAAATGATTCTGCGGGAAAAATGGGTCGTTCCCGATCCCCAGGGACCCGGCTTTCGGCTGCCGTTTGCGGCCGAATGGCAGTTCGCCTACAAGGCCGGCACCCATACCTTGACGCCGTTTACTGATTCGCGCCACGAGCCATTTTGGGAACTCTATTCATCGTTTGAACAGGATACGCCCTCCGGTTCAATATTCGGGACAGTATTTTCCAAAATGCCGAATCAGTTCGGATTGTTTGATATGGCGGGAAACACGTCGCAATGGTGCAACGACACATACGAAGATTTTTTTCACATGCGGTGCGGCGGCCATTCCCGGTCCAGTGAAAGCGAATTGTTGCCAGGGGTTTTTGGATATACAGCCATGTCAGATTCGTTGGGCATCGAGTCGATTCGGTTGGCCATCAACCCGGGTGCGGATGGGTTCTTTCCCCAAACCAAATCGCAAAAATAAAAAACTGCCGAGCCGGTTGGGCATCGACAGTCGGGACAGGAGTTGGTTGTGCCGGCGGTCAGAGTTGGCTCAACTTGTGACGGCGACCCGCCGTCGTCCGGTTATCGACAACGGAACAACCGGCAGCGGGGACGGCAACATTTGGGGGGACAGCAGACACTCTTCGTGCCCATGCAATCCGGTACGAACAAGGGTTTCAGGCCGGGAGGATCGCCATACCAGTGTCGACACCACCGCTCGCAAACGATCCTGGCCGCTCCGTAGCAATTTGCGCAGTTGGCATCAATGCAGTCATCCACAGCATCCCCCAGAATCGGCATCGATTGACAACCGGGTTGCGGGCAACATTGCGGTTGCGGGCAACATTGTGGTTGCGGGCAACATTGTGGTTGCGGGCAACATTGTGGTTGCGGGCAACATTGTGGTTGCGGGCAACATTGTGGTTGCGGGCAACATTGTGGTTGCGGGCAACAGCGGCGCGGCGCAGCGGCGGAAGCACTGGGCGTCCAGGGATGAGGTCGTGATCACGGTCGTGGCGGCAATCACTGCCGCCAGAACAAAAGCTCTCATGGTGTGGGCTCCGGCAGGAACGGGAAGACAGCGAGACTCTTTGCAGCCTAATTCCGGCGACCGGAATTTCCAGAATTGCTGACCGGAATCCCCGGATATTTTGAGGCCATCCCGAAAAAACACGGCTTCCGGCCGATCCCGGCCACGTGATCCGGCCGGAACGGGCGACTCAATACACCCGTAAAAACGTCAATCCTGCCGGTACATCATATTGAAGGCCTCAATGACCTTGTCGCGGTACTGGCTGCCGAAGACCAGGACCAGCAGCCGGGACATGATTTCCTGTTCGTCGCGGGTCAGGAATGCTTCGCCGCCCCCCATTTGGGCAATTTCGATAAAGGCCGGCAAGCGTTGGGCGCTGTGACAGGTGACCGTGCTGACCACGCCACCCGACTGGCGGCGAAACTCGCTGGCCAGTCGCAGACAATCGTCCAGGTCGGCCGCATGGGGTGGCGAATCGCCGAACAGCAAAATGACTTTTCGGGCCCGCTCGCGAAACCGGTTTTGTCGAATGGCCCATTCCAGTCCGGCGTTCACGGCTTCCGGATCGTCTCCGCCCCCGGCGGCCGTAATGTCTTCCAGGAACCGAACCACTTCGCCGAGGTCGTCGGTCAGCGGGATTCCCTTGACCAGATACCTGGCGCCCGTATCCCGGTAGGTACAAATACTGATCCGCGTTTTGGGAATCATTCGAAACAGGACTCCGCCCATCCGTTCGATCTTTCTTTTGACCTCCAGGATTTCGCCTTCCATGCTGCCGGTGCTGTCGAACGTGATGACGATTTCCAGTCCGTCCTGTTGCAACTGCGCTATCAACTGTTCAAACTCGTCGACGCCCTCTCCGGAACTGCGAAAAAACTCCAGCGCGTCATTTTGAAGTTCTCCCTGGTCGCCCGATCCTGGCACTTGCAGGTTGTGCGGTTGGGAGGTTGTCTCGGCGGCCGGCGACGGCGAGACCATTTGCTCGCTGAACAGTTCGACCACCCGGCGGGTACTGTCGGTGGTCACGGAGTCGGCTGGCGGCCCGGTTTCCGCTGGAAAGGTCATGGCCAACTGGCTGGCCGCTCCCAGGGTCACGGCCTCGCCTTCGCTGGATGATCTCGCCGGAATTTCCTGCCACGGGACCAGCGCCAAAATTGCCAGTGCGGCCACGTGCAGAAACACGGTCCCAAGCAGCGACAACCAGCGTTCCGTCCGGATATCCGGATTCCGGATTTCACCGGTTTCGATTTCCCGATTGGCGGCCCGCGGCAGGATGATCGTGGCCTTGCAGTGCGGGCACTTGCCGCGGGTCCCCAGTTGATCCGCCGTAATGCGAAAAGTGTCGCCGCAGTGCGTGCAGGTCAGAATCATGAGTCGGTTCGATGGGTTTGCGCGGGCCAGACCGGCCCGATCAGCAGCCAGCCGCCCCGGACAGGCGGCCCCGGGCGACAACTCATTCTTGGTCAGCGGTCGTTGGCGGTCAACGAGGACCACCGGGATGGAATTCGGTTCGCCTGCTACCGCGGCCCGGCCGGATGGTCCGAATGACGGGCGACTCGCCCGGGCCGGGTCGTTTCGGTCACGGAAAACTCGGCCCACACGGGCATGTGGTCAGAAACCATTTCCGCTTCGCTCAGCGTCAGATTGCAGAGTTTGAGAAAGTCAAAGACGCCGGACTCGCCGCTGAATTCGCTGGTGGCCAGGGAATCGATCAGAATATTATCCGATTGGGAATCGCCAGCCGTGGTCGTGGCCTCGTAGCGAACCAGCGGTGTCAGACCGCGGCCGATATCGGGTTGTTGCAACTGCACCGCCGGCACTCCGAAATCTCCCACCAGGATGACATCATCCTCGCCGCGTCCATCACTGCGGACGGCCCGGAATACCGGCCCGACCTGCAGAATTTCGTTCCGCGGCGAGGCCGGATCAAATTGCAGGTTGACCAGATTGAAGGTAAAGGCCTGGTCCTGGGGTGCCTGTCGGGCCCGAAACCAGGCCACCAGCGGCTTGCGCAACATCAGATCGTCGGGATCTCCCACCGTGTAATGTTTGTCTTGCTCCAGTTCCACGGTATTGCGGTTGTAGATGATTGCGCAACAGCTGCTGCCGCCACTGTCGCGGGCTGGCAACCCGATCACGTAATCGTATTGTTGCTGCGGGTTGCCGAGACGATTTAAAAACCGTTGCAGCAACCAGGGATCTTCATCACTGACCTCCTGCAGGGCAACCACATCGAATTGCGACAGGATTTTTGACAACACCGCGGCGATTTGCGGGTCGGACAACCGGGCCTGGTTCAGGCCTCGCGAATTAAACGAGGCAATCCGGATCAGCTGTTGCCGGCCGGATTGCCAGCTGGCCGTGTGCGAGGGGCTCAGCGCGGAGCGGGCCCGGTCGATCTGGTCGGCCGCCAGTCGAAAGAAATCGCCGGGGCTGCGGATTTGGTCCTTGTGATACAAGGCCCATCCGCCCAACCCCAGGGCACTTGCCAGTACAACGCTGACCACGAACCTGCGCAACGGTCTGTCTCCGGTAGAACAAGGCACAACTCCCCTGTCAGAATCGACCGCACTGGCCCGGCGGCCTGGGCAACCCGCCAGTCGCACCGGTTAATCGGCCGCGGAGTTCCTGTACCGGCCCGAACCGGCATGGCCCGCGCGGGCCTGAATGGAACAACCCGATCAGCCGTCATAACACTCAGGCAGCATGATCGTCCAGTTCGGTGACGGGCGGAGTTTTCTCGTGCCGGGGCGGTTCCAGCACCTGAACGGCAACCTTGTTATCCAGGTTGGGTCGAAAGATCACCAGCAATACCAGGGGCAGGTACCAGGCCATGTACAGGCCCCCGCCATCGCCGTGCCAGAACTGGACCGCGATCATGGCCGCTGCCGAACAACTGATCAGCGCCGTCAAATCCTTGTTGACCGGCCAGAACACGTAGGAGACGCACAACACGATGAAACCAACCAGCAACGGCAGCCGGAACCAGCTGTGCCAGTGAAGGGCCCAGATCCCTCCCAACCCCTCATGTCGCGGAATAATAAACCCGAAAATCGATTGGACCTGGGCGACAAACCCCCAAACATCGGCCGACGTAAACGCCAGGGACGAAACGACCGCGACAATCGAAAGGACGGCGCCCAGGGTGAAACGGTTTCGCCCGCGTTGCCAGTAGAAACTGATCCACAACGGCAGCAGAAAAAACGGGTAATAACAGACGCCGGCTGCCAATCCCACGAATACGCCCGCCAATGCCGGAATGCGGTAACACGCGACCGCCCAGACCAGCAGGGCACCCGGCAACAGATGCATTGAATTGCCGGCGAACTGCGCCGTGTAGGGCAACATCAGGAAGATCGTTGCCATCCCGACACCCATTTGAAAATTGCCAAAATGCCGGTGCCCGATAAATATCAGACCGCCCACGATCGCGATTTGCGACAGAATCGCCATGATCCGGGCGACCTCGACCAGAAATTTGCCGGCCAGGTCGGGCTCGGCCACTTCGGCCTCGACAAACACCGGAATGGCAGGAATCAGGTGTAACAACGGATAGCCGGGTCCGTATTTCTGCAACTGTTCCCCGGCCAGCGTCGCCGAACGATTGGCCAAATCCGCGGCACCCTGGGGGCCCGACAAGTCGGTCACCTTGGTGGTCAGCACGTTGGCAAACAGGAATATCATCAGGCTGCACGCCAGAAAGACCAAACCGCCCACCGTCAGATTGGGAGGCAACATGGGCTTGCGTTTGACGGACGGGTCGTACAGCAAGCGGATGATCCAGACCAGCCCCATGGAAAACAGCCAGATATATCCGGCCCGCTCCAGAATCTGGTATTGCGACAGGCGGGTTGCCTCGACGACCGGTGTTTCGGCATCGTCCCGTTCCGGCCGGCCAACGACACTGGCCGCCTGGTTACTGGCGATTTCCCCGGCCGGCCATTCATCGGCCACGGCGGTCACCTGCTGCAGTTCCATCCGGTCATGCAACTCACTCCCGTAATGCACCATCAACAATCCGGGCGTCAGGAGAATGATCAGCAGCAGGTCGAAATTTCGCAGGCTCCAGAAACGGTTGAATTTGAAAAACAGCGCCAACATCAGCAACGACGACAGGTAGGCCCACGTCGAGGCTTCAATCGGTTTGTAACCAAACGGAAAGTAGTTCATACCGCTGTCAAAAAAGGTGACCCCCGCTCGTTGTGATTCGGGATTTTCCGGTGGCCGGTCGGGCGGGACCCCGCCCCGGCCGGCCGGTTGACGTGCACCACCAAGGGTTGCCCCACAGATTCCCGCCGCGGATTTTGGCCACTGCCTATCTTAGGTTAAACCTGACCTGGGCATTGGCAACGCACAAAATCCCTGTTTTTCCCGCAAATCTCCCGTTCCGAATCCCGGTTTCACCAGGCTTGAACAGTTCTGCGGCTTTTGCCATCCGAAACGTGCCGCGGCAGGTCCGCCCGCGAACGGAATCGGGGACTCCCGGGACACTGCCACGAGTTGCCATCAAGCGGCATTCCAGGCAATTTCATGGCGGGCTATATTGATCGGTTTTCTGACCGGGACCCCACTGACGGTTTCTGCATGGGCCAGTCCATTCCGCCGCCAATCGGACCGGCGGGCCAACGGATTTGGCAAAACGTTTTTGGTTTCCTGATCCCCCGGATGGATGTTGTTCGGCAGGGTGTCGCAAACCGAAAACCCGTTTGGTTTCCCCTGGCCGATGGTTTCAGAACATGAAAAACGCCTTAATCCTCGTCGTTGCCCTGGCCGGCAGCTGGCTGCTGTGGTCGGGACATTATGACAGTCCATTTCTGCCGGGCCTGGCGCGCTGTCCTGCCTGGTTTCCGTCTGGATTGCCCGCCGCATGCGGATCGTGGACGACGAAGGCGCACCGGTGCACATGGGGATCAAACCCTTCACGCACTACGCCCCGTGGCTGGCCTGGGAAATTGTCAAATCGAACATCGCCGTCGCCAAAATCATCTTGTCACGCCAGATGCCGCTGCAGCGTAATCTGGTCACCGTGACGGCACACCAGCAAAGCGAAATCGGCCGGGTAATTCTGGCCAATTCGATAACGCTGACCCCCGGAACCGTTTCGGTTTGGATGGAAGACGACCAGATCCTGGTCCATGCGCTATCGTTTCAGGGTGCCGCCGAGGACATTTCGGGGGATATGGATCGCCGAGTTCAGGCGCTGGAGAGACCGGAATGATGTTTTTTGTGGCAGCCATCGCCATTCTGATCACGATGTCGCTGGCCCTGACACGGGCCATGCTGGGACCGACGGTGTTTGACCGCGTTTTGGCCCTGAACATGTTTGGCACCAAAACGGTTTTGTTGATTTGCGTCGTTTGCTTTTTGTATCAGCGCACCGATTTTCTGGATCTGGCGTTGTTGTACAGCCTGATGAATTTCATTGGCATGGTGGCCCTGCTGCGATTCACCGAATTCGGCACGTTTCGGGAGGAGAGCCGCACATCATGATGGTACTGGACATTGTCAGCTGGATACTGTTGATCCTCGGCGCGGTGTTTTCGATCGTCGGAGGGATTGGCATCGTGCGGTTGCCGGAATTTTTTTCGCGCCTGCACGGTGGAGGCATTACCGATACGCTGGGAGCGGCGCTGATCATTCTGGGCCTGTTGTTTCAGGTGGGCACGTTGCTGGCGGGCGTGAAACTGGCGACCATCCTGTTTTTTTTGATGGTCACCAGTCCCAGTTCCTGTCATGCCCTGGCAAAATCGGCCCTGATTCAGGGATTGAAACCGCAGCTGGATACCTCATCCAGCCAACAAGGAAACCGCGAGTAACCCATGATCCTGATCGATATTGGTATCCTCACGCTGCTGGCCCTGACGGCGTTGACCGTGGCCCGGCTGCGCGAATTGTGGTCGGCCGTCATGTTCACAGGCATCTACAGCTTCCTGGGTGCCAGCTGGATGCTGCTGCTGGATGCTCCGGATGTCGCGTTCACAGAAGCGGCCGTGGGGGCGGGTATCGCCACCTTTTTGATGCTGGCAACACTGGCACTGACCGGTCGTGAGGAAAGACTGCCCGCCCGGCGTCCCGTCGTTCCTCTTCTGGTTGTGCTGGGAACCGGGGCGGCATTGATTTACGGCACTCTGGACATGCCGCATTTCGGGGACCCGAATGCGCCCGTTCAAACCCATCCGACGCCCTCCTATGTGGCCATCTCCCAGCCGGACATGCATGTTCTGCCCAATGTGGTCACTGCCGTGCTGGCCAGCTACCGGGGTTACGACACGCTGGGTGAAACGGCCGTGATTTTCACGGCCGGGATTGCGGTCCTGCTGATCCTGCGGCGGCCGACGCCGGACAACAAAAAACGATCGGCGGAGGCATCCGCATGAATTCCTTCCCGATCATCCGTGTCGTTACCAAAATCATCATTCCCTACATCCTGCTGTTTGCGTTGTATGTCCAGTTTCATGGAGATTTTGGGCCGGGTGGCGGGTTTCAGGCAGGCGTTATTTTTGCGTCGGCGCTGATTTTGTACGGACTGGTGTTCGGATTACCGGCCGCCCAGCGGGTTGCGCCTCCGGCGATCATTGAAAAGATGATTGCCCTGGGCGTGATGATCTATGCCGGCACCGGTTTCGCCACCATCTTGTTGGCCGACCAGGACGAGCGTCACGCCGGGGCCGGCAATTTTCTGGACTACCGCGTTCTGGACCATCACCTGTTACCCGGCATTCTGCCTCAGGGTCAACATCTGGGGATTTTCATGGTCGAACTGGGCGTGGGAATTACGGTGACGGCGGTCATGACGATGATTTTTTACTGTTTTGCCGGACGGGGCGAGGACTCATGACCCTTGAACTTTTTCGCGGGCTGTACAACTACTGGATCGTCATCTTTTTGATGATGACCGGGTTTTATATTGTGATTGCCCGCAAGAACATGATTAAGACGATCATCGGTTTGAATATATTTCAGACTTCGGTTTTCCTGCTGTACATCACCATGGGCAAGGTCACCGGCGGCACCGCGCCGGTCATCCCGCCGGACAAGGTGGCGGACTACGAACAGGCGTTCGGGCATCACGCGGCCGGGCATGAAGTCGGACCGGTCGCGGAACATGCCGCGGAACATGCCGGGGAACTGGCCGGTGAAGCGGCTGCCGCGGGGGCCCAGGCCGTCGCCATGATCGATCCGACCGTCTATTCCAATCCGTTGCCCAGCGTGCTGATGCTGACGGCCATTGTCGTGGGCATTGCCACCACCGCCCTGGCACTGGCCCTGATTGTGCGAATTCACGAGGAATACGGAACGATCGACGAGGACGAAATCCTCGCGCTGGAACGGGAAGTTCTTTTGCTGGAACGGGAATCGTGATCGAACATCATTTGCCCATCCTGGCGATCGTGATCCCGCTGTTCTCGGCTCCCCTGTGTGTGCTGGTCTCCAGCCGCCGACTGACACGGCTGTTGGCCGTGGCCGTGTGCTGGATCACGTTCGGGATTTCTGTCTGGTTGCTGGCCCGGGTGATGCAACAAGGCCCGGTTTCCTACGAGCTGGGCGGCTGGAAAGCGCCCTACGGCATCGTTTACGTCATCGATCACCTGAGCGCGTTTGTGATGGTGTTTGTATCGGGCCTGGCGGCCATCGTGTTGACGGGATCGGGCGCCAGTATTGATTTCGAAATTCCCCGATCCAAGCATTACCTGTTTCACGCCACGTACCTGCTGTGCATGACAGGACTGATGGGAATCTGCGCGACCGGAGACCTGTTCAATGTATTCGTCTTTCTGGAAATTTCGTCACTGTCGACCTATGCCCTGATCTCACTGGGAAAATCACGCCGGGCCCGGTTGGCAGCCTTTCAGTACCTGGTGATGGGAACCATTGGGGCCACGTTTATCCTGATCGGGATCGGCCTGCTGTACCAAATGACCGGGTCGCTCAACATGGCCGACATGGCCGGACAACTGCAAAAGGTCTGGCGGGTGGATGGCACGACCTGGGCCGGTTCCCGAACCATGCTGGTGGCCTTTGCCTTTCTGACGATCGGCCTGAGTATCAAGATGGCGGTTTTTCCGCTGCATTCGTGGTTGCCCAACGCCTATACCTACGCGCCGTCGGCCGTAACCGGTTTTGTGGCGGCCACCGCTTCCAAGGTATCGATCTACGCGTTCATCCGGGTCGTGTTCTCGATTTTCACGCCGCAGTTTGCGTTTGAATTGTTGCCGCTGCGCAGCGAATTGATGATCTTCGCGCTGATCGGCATCTACGTGGCATCCACGGTCGCCATCTATCAGCGCAATATCAAACGGCTGCTGGCCTATTCCAGTATCGGCCAGATCGGCTACATGTTGCTGGGAATCAGCATTGCCAATGAAGCCGGTTTGACAGCCGGGATCGTCCATATGTTCAACCATGCACTGATCAAGGGCGGATTGTTTATGGCCGTTGCCTGTTTTGCCCTGCGGCTGGGATCCAACCGCCTGGACGACTATCGGGGGGCGGGCCAGACCATGCCCTGGACGTCGCTGGCCTGGGTGATTGGCGGTCTGGGACTGATTGGTGTTCCGTTGACGGCCGGTTTTGTCAGCAAATGGCTGTTGTTAACGGCGGCCGCCGATACCCACAACTGGACGATGGCCGTGTTGATGCTGGTCAGTTCATTGCTGGCCATCGTGTACGTCTGGCGGGTGGTGGAAACGCTGTATTTTGGCGAGCCCTCGGCGGCGGCACGGCAGGCCACCGAGGCACCGCCCCTGATGCTGGCCGCGACCTGGACGGTGATTCTGGCCACGCTCGTGTTCGGAGTCTGGACGCAATACTCGGTCGGGCTGGCCGCCGCGGCGGCGGCGGAATTGCTGGGAGGATCACCATGACCGCCGAGATCATGATCCAGCTGGGTTTGCTGTTGCCACTGGTCGCCACGATTCTGATTCTGGTAACCGGATCGATTCCCAATCTGCGCGAAGCCTGTTCGCTGGTATGCGGGATCGTCCTGTTTTGGGTCACCTGCAACCTGGCGGGCATCGTGTTTGCCGGAGGGCGGCCGGGTTGGGACGTCGGCGCCATGCTTCCCGGCTTTGAATTTGCCTTTCGGGTCGAGCCCCTGGGGATGCTGTTTTCCCTGGTGGCTTCGGGCCTGTGGATCCTGACCACGATCTATTCGATTGGCTACATGCGGGGACATCACGAAACGCACCAGACGCGGTTCTACGCCTTTTTTGCCATCGCCATTTTCGCGGCCATGGCGGCTGCCTGGTCGGCCAACCTGTTTACGCTGTTCGTGGCTTACGAGTTGATGACGATATCGACCTGGCCGCTGGTTACGCACCACGGAACAATCGAGGCCCGGAACGGTGGCCGGGTTTATCTGGGGATCCTGCTGGTCACCTCAATCGCGTTTTTTATGCCGGCCATCGCCTGGACATGGCAGGTCACTGGCGGCAATCTGACGTTTACCGAGGGCGGGATCCTGGGACTGCCGCACCTGGAAGGGCGGATCTCGAACCTGCAATTGACCCTGTTGCTGGCCCTGTTTGCCTTTGGCGTGGGCAAGGCCGCGTTAATGCCCGTGCATCGCTGGTTGCCGGCCGCGATGGTGGCTCCCACTCCGGTCAGCGCCCTGTTGCACGCCGTGGCCGTGGTCAAGGTCGGTGTGTTTTCGATCCTCAAGATCGCTGTTTACATCTTCGGAATCGATCTGATGGCCGATACCCATATCAGCGACTGGCTTTGTTATCTGGCCGGCGCCTCGATCCTGCTGGCCTCGCTGGTGGCGATGACCCGGGACAATCTCAAGGCCCGGCTGGCCTATTCGACGGTCAGCCAGCTGGCCTATGTCACGCTGGGCGCGGCACTGGCCAATCAGGCCGGCGTGATTGGCGGGGGGATGCATATCGCCATGCACGCGGTTTCCAAGATCACCCTGTTTTTCTGTGCCGGAGCGATCTATGTCGCGGCGCACAAGACCGAAATCAGTGACATGCGGGGTCTCGGGAGGGCAATGCCACTGACGTTTGCGGCGTTTCTGGTGGCCTCAATCAGTATTATCGGCTTGCCGCCGGGCGGCGGCTCGTGGAGCAAGTTCCTGCTGGCGGTGGGCGCCGCGGAATCCGGAAAACTGGCGCTGCTGGCGGCCCTGATGATCAGTTCCCTGCTGAATATCGCCTACCTGATCCCGATTCCGGTCCGCGGCTTCATGGCGCCGGTATCCGGAGAACGGGTGCCCTGGAAGGAAGCGCCGCTGATGTGCGTCGCTCCGCTTTGTATTACGGCCATCGGCAGTGTGGCTTTGTTCTTTCTGGCCGACGAAATTTACTATTGGTTGTTGCCGATTGCATCGGGCCGTTAACCGGAGACACACCATGGACGAACCCCAACCCGATCCGTCGCATCCCCCGGACAGCTCCGGCTGGCTGGAACGGAACGTCAATCTGCTCATCGTTGCCCTGGTCGCGGCGTGTGCCAGTACACTCGTGGCGGAACTTGTATTCAGTCCGTTTTTTGACGAGCACCACCCGGCCCACTTTGAACTGGAAAACGTCTTTGGCTATCAGGCCGTACTGGGATTTGCGGCTTTTGTATGCGTCGTGTTTCTGGGCAAGTTGCTGAGAGTGTTTGTGCAGCGGCCGGAGGACTATTATGACCATTAGCCTCCAAAACCTGCCTCCGGGCACGATTATGATCCTGGGCGCGTGGCTGTTGCCGTTGCTGGGACGGCGGCTGGCGGGCACGGCGCCCTGTTACTGACGGTGCTCAGCCTGGCGTCATTCTGGCTCACTCCGGCGGGCACGTACGGTTCGCTGGAACTGTTTGGCCAAACGCTGGATATGGTTCGCATCGACCGGTTCAGCTTCCTGTTCGCGCTGGTGTTTCACCTGGCGGCCATGATGTCCGCCATTTTTGCACTGCAAGTTCAGGATACCAAACAACACGTCGCGGCGATGATTTACGCCGGCAGCGCGATTGCCGCGACCTGCGCCGGCGATCTGGTTACGCTGTTTGTTTTTTGGGAACTGACCGCGATCAGCAGTGTCGTATTGATCTGGGCCCGCAACACCGACCGGTCCTACTACTCGGGTATGCGATACCTGATCATTCAGGTGATCTCCGGGGTGCTGTTGTTGTCGGGCGCCATATTGCGGTATCTGGAAAGCGGGTCACTGGCATTTGGAACGGCTGACGAATTCGGCGTGGTCGGGATCGAATCACTCTCGGGAGTGCTGATTCTGGCAGCCTTCGGCATCAAATGCGCCTTTCCGCTACTGCACAATTGGCTGCAGGATTCCTACCCGGAGGCCACCGCCACGGGAACGGTCTTTCTGAGTGCATTCACGACCAAGTTGGCCGTGTACTCGATTGCTCGCGGGTTCGCCGGCACCGAGCAACTGATCTGGATTGGCACGGCGATGACTCTGTTCCCGATTCTGTTCGCCGTGATCGAAAATGACCTGCGTCGGGTGCTTGGCCTACAGCCTGAACAACCAGCTGGGATTTATGGTCGTGGGAATCGGGATCGGAACCGGACTGGCCCTGAACGGAACCGCCGCCCACGCATTCTGCCACATCATCTACAAGGCCCTGCTGTTCATGTCGATGGGTGCCGTATTGCATCGGGTCGGAACGACCAAAGCCACCGAATTGGGCGGCCTGTACAAATCCATGCCGTGGACCACGGTGTTTTGCATAATCGGAGCCGGATCCATCGCCGGATTCCCGCTGCTCAGCGGCTTTGTCAGCAAATCGATGATCCTGACGGCCGCCGCCGAACAGCATCAATTCGTGATCTGGATCCTGTTGCTGGTCGCTTCCGCCGGGGTGATGGAGCATTCGGGCATCAAGATTCCGTTTTTTGCCTTCTTTGCCCACGATTCCGGAAAGCGGGTGCGGGAGGCCCCCTGGAACATGTTGCTGGCCATGGCCATCGCCTCGGCCTGCTGTATTGGATTGGGCGTGGCGTACCCGGTGTTGTATCGTCTGTTGCCGTTCGACGTGGACTATTCGCCCTACACAGCGGCCCACGTGATTACCCAGCTGCAATTGTTGCTGTTTGCCGCTCTGGCATTTGTGGTCCTGATGAAATCCCATCTGTACCCGGCCGAAGTTCGCGCCATCAACCTGGATACCGACTGGTTCTACCGGCGACTGGCTCCCGAAGTAATCGGTGTTGTGGCCGGCGGGTTTCGAAAACTCGACCACGCCGTACGGTATACATTTCTGGCCGCCCTGCGGGGCGTGGTTGCGCGAACCCGTAAATCTTTCGACGAGAACGGACTGTTTGGACGAACGTGGACGACCGGCGCCATGGCCGTGTGGGCCACGCTGTTACTGGGTTTGTGCCTGGCCCTGTACTATTTTTGACCCTGCCCGACACGGCGCTGCGGTACGGTTTTCGCCTGATTCGCTCGGCGGGACCAGCCAGCCGTGGCACCCGGTGCCGTTGACATTGGCGACTGCCGGGGTCCGGTGGGCGGGTTATTTCGAACGCCATTTGACGAGCGTAATCTCGTTGCCCACGGGATTGTGTTCGACTTCGTCCATAAACGTGCGAATCAGAAACAGGCCCCGGCCTCCGGCTTTGGCAATATTTTCCGGCGCGGTGGGATCCGGCAGGGTTCCGGGATCAAATCCCGGTCCTTCATCGCGAATCTGAAACCGGATTTCGGTGGGCGAAAAACTGGCTTCCACCTGAACGCGACGCCCGCACCAGGGCTCGGCATCCTGGCGATCGGCCACCTTGTTGCGGTAGGCGGCGGCATTGTTGTGGTCCCGCAGCGCCGAATCGACTTCCAAATTGCCATGACAGATGGCATTGGTCAGGGCTTCGTCCAGGGCCATCGAGATTCGCAGTTCATCCGGACGGGCCCAGCCGGGCAATCGATCGCTGAACGTTTCAATCAGGCGGGGAATCTGGCTGACGTCGTTGGCCAGGACAAAGGCCATGCGGCTTTCGCTGGCGTCCGGGGCAACGGGATGAGACCATGACTTGATCTTTTGTGACCAGTCCAGCACGGTCGCGACGGTTGGAATCAGGTCCAGCGTCAAGCGGCTTTTGTGGGAAAAATTTGCGGCACCGGCCTGCAAGGCTGCCAGCGATTCCTGTTCGCTGCCAAATGCGGTGACCAGCACCACGGGAACGCGATGGGGTGACTTGGCGATTTCGCGAACCAGCTGAACTCCGTCGATCCCGGGCATCTGCAAATCGGTGACAACAAGGTCAACAGGCTGCGAGTCCAGTACCTGCAGGGCCGCGCGGCCGTCCACCGCGGTTGCAACATGCCAGCCGGACTGGCGCTCGAGCATTCTCGAAATCAACTTGCGGTCGACGGGGTTGTCATCAACAACCAGAATCCGGGGCATAACGTGTGAATGCCGGAGAGACTAACAAGCGGGAGGCGTTGCGCGAGCAAACGATTATAGATCAGCAACAACGCGGGAAAACGCCCTTTGTCCCGAAAAACCGAAAATGCGGCCGCGACCCGGCGATCGACCTCGTTGCCTGTGAGGAAACCGGCACATCGCGGTCTGCCCAAAACCGGTGCAACCGAACCGGGCCTGGCAGCCCGACCCGTGCGGCGACGCTCCGGCCCTGCCACGCTAGTCCGGGAACGTGTATTCCAGGGTTGCCCGGCTGCGATCCGGCAGGGCGGCATATATCTCCAGATCGGAGGGGCGCACCAAACCGACCTGATAAATGGCTCCCGTCCGGTGCACGAAGCGATTCAGCAGGAATCCCCGCTGTTGTCCCGGCAAAACCGGTTCGTCGTGGTCGTAAATCTGGTAATTACCGTTATTGATTCGCACGTTCAAATTGGTCCAGGGAACATCCATGGTATTGGTGATCAACACCTCCGCGTCGGGGAAATCACGTCGTTCGTCCAGCGACAACTGGTAGTAACTGGAGGGCGGAACGTTGCGCAGCTCAATGTCGGCCCGCAAAAAATCCGGTTTGACGGGCGGCATGGCGAACTGCAGGATCGTAATCACAACGACCGGCACCAGGCACATCAGAACCAGCAGGATTGTCAGACCCCGGCTGCTCAGGGAGGGGGCGTCGCTCAACGGGCCGTTGGGCAGGGGTTGGGCAGCGCTGTGCTGGCCGGTTTCAGACATGGACACGGTCTTTGTCATCACACACACGAATTCCGCGAAAGAGGAAATCGAACCTTCGACACCCGGGAACCGCCCGGTCAAATCGTCCCCCGACCCGGTTACTCCGGTTACAATAGGGCGGAATCGACGTTGATCGGGCAGAACCAGTGTCCCAAACAAATCCGAAAAAGCCAGCCAGCTGGCTCGGATTATTTTGCTGGTCGGGCCGCCCCCCACCCCGTGCTGACCGGGAAATTACCCGGCTGATTAACTTCAAATGCCGGATACTCCCCATCGTTTTGCGGTCAACACTGCCTGGCTGATCAAACTGCGCTGGGTGGCCATCGTGGGTCAGCTGGTCACGATCATGATGGCGATATTCGTGCTGAATATCGACCTGGTATTGTGGCCACTGGTGATGATTCTCAGCCTGACCGTAGTTTCCAATCTGTTTCTGGCGGGCTGGTTTGCCCGTCAATGGCAGGGCAGTGTGGCGTTGACCGGGCCCGCAGCAGGTGAGGCACCGATGACTCATATTCCGGGGCTGGTGATGACGATGGACATGTTGTCACTGACCACGCTGTTGTATGTGACCGGCGGTCCCACCAACCCGTTCTGGATGTTCTTTTTCGTCAATCTCAGCCTGAGCGCCGTATTGCTGGATCGAAACTGGGCCTGGGGCCTGAACCTGTTATCGATTATTTGCTTCAGCGGCTTGCTGATCCGCTATATTCCGGTCGCTCAGCTGGACCTCGGGGAGGCGATGGATCCCATTACCCTGAGGAAAAATGTGTCGCTCGCCCAGGCCGGCCTGCTGACCGCCTTTCCCACCTGTTCCAGCGTCATTGTGTATTTCATGAATCGCGTGACCGGCGAGCTGCGGCAGCAGGAGGTGGATCTGCGGCTGGCCCAGCAGCAGCAGTCGCGGAACGAGAAAATTGAGGCTTTGGGGACCCTGGCGGCGGGAGCTGCGCATGAGTTGGCGACTCCGTTGACCACCATCGCACTGGTGGCCAAGGATGTGGAACAGGCCCTCCGCACCGTCGAATCGCCATCGTCGGGCGACGAAAGCCTGATCGAGGACGTGGGACTGATCCGCCAGCAGCTGGATCGGTGCAAGCGAATCCTCGACCGGATGGCCAGCCATGCCGGCGAAACCGTCGGTGAAATGATGCGGCGGGTTTCGGTTCAGCAACTGGTGGAAGAGGTTCATGAGGGGCTGGATCGTCACGATTGTCACGTGGAAACGGTTTTTGAAAAGGACTGCCGCCTGGCGTGGGTCGAAGTTCCACTGGATGCGTTGTCGCAGGCCATTCGCGGTTTGTTGCAAAACGCCGTCGATGCCAGCCCCGCCGGCGGCACCGTTTTGATGCGTTTGAGCCGGACGCCAACGGCTCTGCACTGGGAAATCATCGACAAAGGACCAGGAATGTCACCCGACGTCTTGCGTCGTATCAGCGAGCCATTTTTCACCACCAAACAACCCGGCAAGGGAATGGGTCTGGGGGTGTTTTTAGCGAGGAATGTTGTCGAGCGTCTGGATGGGGCCGTCGTTTTTGAATCGAAAACTGCCGCCGGCCCGGGCGAAACAGGCACCCTGGTCCGGGTAACCCTGCCGCAATCCAATGGCGTGCAACCATCCAGTTCTCTGGTAGAATCCGTAATATGAACAACGTCGTCATTCAGGACAGAATTGATACCGGCCGGCAAACGTTCCTGGTGGTCGACGATGACGATACGCTTCGGTTCCGCATGGAAAAGTCCCTGCGTCGACGCGGTTTCCATGTCGTCTGCGCGGCCGATTTCGAGCAGGCGGTTGACGTGGCAACCCAAATTCAGCCGGATCTGGCCATTCTCGACCTGAAAATGCCTGGTCGGTCGGGAATGGAGCTGTTGACTGAAATACGCGAAATTTCGCCGGGTACCCGTTGCGTTATGTTGACCGGCTACGGCAGCATTACCAACGCGGTGGAAGCCATCAAACTGGGCGCGGTCAACTATGTCACCAAGCCGGCGGATGCGGATCAGATTTTGTCCGCGCTGGACGAAAAAAATGCCGCCCGGCCGGCAGCGGACAATATCGCACCGCCGTCGCTGGCCGAGGCTCAATGGGAGCACATTCAGCGGGTGCTCAGTGAGTGCCACGGCAATATTTCCGAAGCCGCCCGGTTGCTGGACATTCCGCGGCGAACGTTGCAGCGAAAACTGAAAAAGATGGCCCCCTGACGGGTCCTGGTGACTACCGCGGTGTTGGCTTGAGGTGGGCCTTGCCCTCGGCGGCATCGGCCAGGTGCTGTTGCATTTGTTCCTCCGTGAACAGTTTCTTGACAAGGATTCGCGATTGCTCGGAAAGCTGGCGCGTGTCTTCTTCCAGCGCCTCGTAACGGTTGCGGAGGCTGGCGATTTCCGCGGCCGCGGTTTGCAACCGATCCTTTTCCAGCGTTTCGAACCTGTCCCGGAGTTTCTCGTATTTGGGCTGTTCCTCGCGAATTATTCGTTGTGCCTCGATGGTCTGGTCGTCGGTGATGACCGACTGGTAGGGCATCAGCAGGTAACGAATCGTTTGCTCGTAGTCCGGGGTCAGGAACAGCAGGAATCGCCGGGTCCAGCCCCGATCCGGTTCGATCAGGCACGATTCCAGCGTGGCAATGACCCGTCGGTCGTCCGGTTCGCTCCATTCGGTGACGCTGGCAGGCCCGGCACCGCTTTCAATACAGTAAAGGTATCGGTCGCTGCGAAAATAAAGCCGGTCCCCGGCGGCGGCTATGGAAGCCATCAGCGGGGCGGTATCCGGCAACGCATTGACGGCAATTTCCCCGCATTGCTCGTCCGCCTGAAACACGGCAATCCCGGCATCCTGGAACGGCATGTAAAGGCGATCTCCTGCCAGCAGGGGGGACGCAAACGGTCGGGTTTGCGTCGCCGTGCGATGCCGGTTGATCATGGCACCGGTATCGGCGTTGATCACTTGCACGATGCCGTTGTCATGAAAAATATAGAGCCGGCCGTCATGCCAGACCGGTGACGAAACGTTGGAGCCAACTTTTTGCTGTTCCCAAATCTTGTGCGTGTTTTCGACGTCTCCGGAACCACCGAGCCGCACGGCCAGCGTCTGTTTTTGCTTGCCTCCCGACAGGTAGCAAACGCCTTCGACAATCACAGGTGTGGAAACCACATAATCCTGAATGCCAGCGCAATGCCACAACCGTCTCCCGCTGGCCGGATCGTAACCGGCGACGGTATTCTTGCTGGAAATAACCATCTCGGGTTGCCCGTCCGGATTCAACCCGATCACGGGCATTGACCAGCACTCGTGGATGTCCGGAATCCACCAAACCACAGCGCCCGTTTTTTTGTCGAGCGCATAAACGGTGTTGCTTTCGATGCTGGCATTGACAATCAGCAGATCCTGATAAACCAGCAGCGATGCACTGCTGCCGAAATAGTTGGTTTCCAGTCCCAAATTGCGCTGCCAAAGTTCACCACCCTGAGCATCAAATGCAAAGACACCGGTGACACCGAACCAGGCATAAATCTGGTCTCCGTCGGTGACCGGAGTGGACGATGCAAATCCATGCTGGATCAACTCCGGATTCAGCGTCTGTTTCAGATGCGTGCCACGGATCTCCCGCTGCCAGACCGGTTGCCCGCTATTCTTGTCGAAACACAACAGGTGATGTTTCAGGTCAAGGTATTCGCCAGGATTCTCCAGATTCAAGCCGTAACCGTTGTAGGCCGTCACGTAGATCCGGTCACCCTGGATGACGGGACTGGAAGCGCCGCGACCTGGCAAACCGGATTTCCAGCGAATTCCCTCGGCATCATTCCAGTGCGTGGGAAAACTGCCCGCACCGGTGGTGGAACGGAATCCAGGCCCGCGAAAGTTGGGCCAGTTTTCGGCGAGCGCGCCTCGTGACCGGCCTGGCCCGACCGGGCGTTACCCGGTGCCGGTTCGCCCGGCCCGGCCTGGCAGGAATAATAACCGCCGGCTGCCAACAGGCTGGCCAGCACTCCCGTTATTGCAACCCGGCGCCTTGCCGTCCTGCTGCCTTGATGCCAACCTTGCCACATGGGTGTCGTTACAGGCTAAAACCAAAATCCGTACATTCCCGACCCGACGCTCGGGGGGGTCGGGATCCCAATGAGATCGAATGATAAATGCGCCGCCCGTTCCGATGCAACGACGATTTCTGCTGCGACGGACGCTGGTTTGACCCAACGGCCGGTCCCGGAGCCCGCAAACCAGCCCCGCCAACCGGAATAATCCGGGTGGCTGCGACGGGGCTGGGCGGTTAACGATTCAGATTGCACCGTAATTTTGATTTCCATAGAGTGGCGGAATAGATTGGAGTTGTCGGGCCGGGTTGGATTCAGGGGACAGGACCGTATCGTGGTGACAGCTGTCGACTCAATGTGCCGCCATTTTGTCCCAGGCTTCTGGCTGTTGACCGGCTGTCTGGGGTTGGCAATGCTGCTGTCCGGATGCCAACGGGGACCCGCGCCTGGTTCGCAAGCCGAAAACGGGGTCCTGGAAACCGGAGAGAACCAGAATTCGGCTGCCAAACCAGACCGTTCATCCGTTCATCCACCGGCCGAAACCGGGTCGGCCACGGTGGCGGAGGACCAACGCGACCAGCCCGACCTGGACGAACAGATCCGCATGGCCGCCGGTCCCCTGGCCGATCAGGTCAACAGCAGCCTGGCCCGACTGAATTCCAATCTGGCCAAAAAGGAACATACCCTGGTCATTATGGCGATGAAGTCCGAAACCCGCCGCTGGTATTTTCTGAACAACTTTACGGGACTTGTCAACGACGAGCAGATGTTGCAAGCCACCGCCATCATTGATTCCCATGCCGGTGAGTATCAGGATTTGCTGGACCGCCGCGCCCGGATCCTGGAAAATGCCCGGGACGGCCAGGGAACTGAACAGTTACTGGAATACAACAAGGTGGCCGCGATCAAGCTTTCCATCCAGGTGCGCAAACAAATCATCCGTGAGGTACTGGATCGCGAACAAAAAGCACAATACGCGGCGCGATTTGAATCCCCGCAACCTGTCGAACCGAAACCCGACGGAAACTAGCGTCGTTGGCCGTTGTCACTGCGGCCCGGCTCTGTCGACCCTGACCGATGGCATCATGTTACGTGGACCGAGGCAATTTGTTTCCTGGCTTTCCGTGGCCGGTTTGGCGATTGGCGGGGCCGGGATTGCGCCGTGGTTGACTGGCAGCGGCGAACCGGCTGCTGCGACCGGCCAACCGCGGCCCGCTGCCGCGGCACCACAATCCGCGGGTGAATTCCGCCACGATGAATTCACCGGGCAAGTACTGCCGTTTCTGCAGCAGTACTGTCTGGAATGTCACACGGGTGATGATACCGAATCGGGGCTGGATTTGAGCCGGTTCGATTCGCAGGCCAGTGTTGGAAACGAGCTGGAGACCTGGCAATCGGTTTTGGAAGCGCTGGACACGGACTATATGCCGCCTCGCGAGGCCAGTCAGCCCGCTGCGGAAGAAATTGAGTCGATCAAAAACTGGTTTTCCAGGACCCTTGCCGGCCACGGCAACCTGGAACGACCGCAGGAAATCATACGCCGTTTGAATCGCAGTGAGTATGAAAATACGGTGCGGGACCTGTTGCAGCTGAAATCCGATGTCTTCGACAATCCGAACCGGATTGTGATCACGGACGATTACTTCCAGCCGGCCAGCGGACGGATGCCGCGATACGTTCTGGCCATGAGTCACCATTCGTACATTCAGCGAAAACCGGCCGAGTTGCCCGGAATTTCCGAATTGCCCGTGGATCCGCCGGTGTTGCACGGATTCAACAACGACCAGTCGACTCTCAGCTTTTCGCCGGTCCATATGGAAGCCTGTCTGGCGCTGGCCAATTCCATTTTAAACGATGCCAATTTTTCGCGGCAATCGCAACTTTGGGACTCCCTGTTTGTGGTCGACGATATCGCCCGCGACCGGGACGCGTTGCTGGCACTGGCCGACCAGCGGCTGTCCGTTTTTTTGCCCCGCGCTTTTCGACGCCCGGTCAGCAATCACCAGCGACAACGGTACCTGGATCTGTTTGCCCGGGAGCTGGAAAATGGCGATTTCACCCGTGCCATGAAGACGACCGTTTCCGCCGTCCTCGCGTCACCGCGGTTTCTGTTGCGGATGGATCGAATGTCGGGCCAACCGGGTCAGGCGGCGGCGATCGATGCCTGGGACATGGCGTCGCGACTGAGTTATTTTCTGTGGGCATCGATGCCTGACGACGAACTGTTTCGAGCCGCCGCAGAAGGGCGATTGCAGAGCAATGCCGATCTGGAGTACCAGGTTCAGCGAATGCTGAAGGACCGCAAGTCAAAATCGCTTTCCACGGAATTTGGCATGCAATGGCTGAAGCTTGCCAAGGTCAATTCGGCGCGTCCCGACAACGATTTGTTTCCCGGCTGGTATCGCAAGGATTCCGATTCGCCAGGCGTTTCCATGATGATCGAACAATTGCTGTTATTTGAAACGATCATGGTGGAGGACCGCAGCATTCTGGAATTCATTAGCGCCGATTTTGCCTATCTCAACCGGCAACTCATGGACTGGTATTACGTCGACCCGTCCACCGCCCTGGGATACACACCGGATCCGGAGAGCTTTGAGGATTTTTTTCGGATCCAGTGGCCCAACACGCACCGGGGCGGGATTCTGACTTCCGGGGCGATGCTGGTGTCCACGTCGGCGACCACCCGGACCAGTCCGGTATACCGGGGCGCGTGGATTCTGGATGTCGTGTTCAACCGTCCGCCGCCCCCGCCACCCCCGGATGTTCCGGCGCTGGATTCCGAAGACATTCATGCGGGCGTCCCCAATAACGTCCGTGAAAAGTTGTCGGCGCACCGCCAGAATCCTGCCTGCGCCGTGTGCCACGACCGCATCGATCCGATCGGGTTTGCACTTGAAAATTTTGACCCGGTCGCCCGTTTTCGAAAAACATACCGCGACGGCGTCGCCATTGACGCGCGGGGCGAGTTGTATGGCGATCCGTATGAGGGGGCAGCCCGGTTCAAAAACGTGATTTTGCGGCAAAAACAGCGATTCGTTCGCGGTTTTGTCGAGCATGTCGTCCGTTATGCCCTGGGTCGCCAGCTGCACGTCAGCGACGAACCGGAGCTGGCCCGGATTGCCACGGCCGTGGCCGAACAGGAATACCGATTTGGTGCCGTCATTCGAGAGGTCGCCTTGAGCGACCTGTTCCGCTCGCAGCCTGCTGCGGGTATCGACGACCGATCGGCCGCCAGTCAGACTGGGGTGGCAGCCGACCCTGACCCCCTGAAAAACTGAATACCCATGCGAAAAATAACACGCCGCTCGATGTTGCAAGGCACCTCTGCTGCGATTGCCCTGCCATGGCTGGAAATGATGCAGCCACTGAAACTCGCCGTCGGCGGGGCCGAACCGGTGCGCCGCGTGGCCTTCATGTACATTCCCAACGGCGTGATTTCCCAGCACTGGTTTCCCGCGCAGCCCAATGACGACTTCCTGTCTCCGCGGAGCCTGCAGCCGTTGCAGTCGCTGCGTGATGAGGTCGTGGTGATTAACGGTTTGAACCGGACTTATCTGTCGGGCGAACCGCATTCCCAGTGCGGTTCCTGCTGGCTGACCAGTGCCCGACCGGACCAGTTTGCCGATGGGGTTACGGCCATCAACACAACGCTGGACCAATTCATGGCCCGGCAGGTTGGGCAGGCCACGCCGTTTCCCTCACTGGAAATCAGTTGCAACAGCTTTGTCGACAATATGGAACCGAAAATGTTCGATGCCATTTCCTGGTACGGACCCGGGTACGATGCCAAAAGTCTGAATGATCCGGTGGCCTTGTTCGAACGGCTGTTCGGCCGGACGGACCGGTTCAATCGCAGTGTTCTGGATACCGTAATCGAAGACGCCCGCGATTTGCGGGCCGAACTGGGCGTCAGTGACCGCCGCAAACTGGACGAATACATGGAATCGGTGCGCGCCATCGAACAACGCCTGGAAAAACAGACGGCCGCCCGCGATCAGCTGACCGGAATTGTGTCGCCGGTTTCCGATGGGCCGCCGGTGAACCGGGGGGAATACATTCGCCTGATGGGCGACTTGATGTTGCTGGCGTTCAAAACCGACCAGACACGAATTGCCACCCTGATGGTGGGACCCGAGCGGTGGGAAACTCCGCAGCTGTACGATGATGTTTTTGAAAAACCGGTCAACCACCATCAAATGACTCACGACGACGAGTTTGATGAACAGGTCTCCCTGATCGACCGGTTTCACGTCGCGCAGTTTGCCTACCTGGTGAAACAAATGCGCGACACCCGCGACGGCGACGGCTCGCTGCTGGACCATACCCTGTTTGTACTGGGCTCGGGCCTGGGGGACGGGAATTCTCATTCCTATAACGAACTGCCGCTGGTTGTCGCCGGCTCCGGTGGCGGACGAGTGAAAACGGGCCGCCAAATCAACTGTCGGGCCGGGACGCCGCTGGCCAATCTCTGGCTCAGTCTGGGCCAGGAAATGGGCCTCACCCTGGACCGTTACGCCGACAGTACCGGTCCGCTGACCGATTATCTGGATTAACGCCAGGCCGGCCGGCAGGGACCCAACGGTTTCCGGCCGGGCGGGCGTCGCGTCATCCAACCGTTCGACTACGAATACAGCATGTCCCGATAGCTGCGGGTGATCGGGTCGACCAGGCCCAGTTGCGTCGCCAGTTCCGCGATGAGTTGCTGGGCGGCCTGCCGCTGGTCGGGTCCGGTCACAATTTCGATTTCCGCGAATTGACCAAGGTCCCGCACGTCATCCAGTGCGAACTCGATCGAAAATCCGCGCCATTGGGTCTTCAGACATTGTCGCGTTTTGTGCACTGCACCCGCTTCGCCAAACCCCAGTGACAACAACATCGTCCGCATCTTTTCCGCGTCCCCGGGAACGGATCCAACCGGCAATTCAATTTCCGGGCGGCTTTTGAATTGCCGGCCGCTGCCGGCACGGTCGAGTCGCGGGCCCTTGTACGTCACCCATGTGGTGGCCGCGGAGCGGTCGGCGGCCATGGTTGTTTGACGGACTCGCAACGCCTCGTCGGTCTCGGCGAAATCGCGTACGGGATGGGAAAAATACCAGTCGTTCTGAACCAGGGTTTGTTCGGACTCGATCGCAACCGCGGATTCAATCCGGCGTCGCAGGCGGGTCAAATCCGGGACCTGAAACTTTTGTTCGATTTCCAGCATGTCAGCGCGCTCCCTCGACCGACTCGCTGACGGCCAGTCGCGTGGCCAGCGCGGCCGTGGCCTCGGTAACGGGCATTTCCGAATGAAACACGGCACCTGCGACCGCCACGCGGGAAAATCCGGTTGCCATGACCTGTGCAAGATTCTGCGGATGGATGCCGCCAATGGCAAACGCGGGCAACGAAATCTCGGCCGCAACGGCCTCCAGCAACGCGGTCCCGGTGAAATCGCTGAATAGTTTGGTGCCCGACGGAAACGTGGGACCGACTCCAATGTAGTTGGCTCCGTCCAGCACGGCCTGTCGCGCCTGGTCCAGATGGTGGGTCGAGACTCCCACCAGCAAATCAAGCCCACCGATTTGCCGCGCCGCAGCGGGGGTCAAATCCTCTTGTCCCAAATGGACTCCATCGGCTCCACTGGCGATGGCCAGGTCGACCCGGTCATTAACGATCGAAACAACCGGCGTTGCACGTGTCAGGGACACCAGCATCCGGGCTCGCTGCAATCGCTGGCGGTCATCCAGCAGCTTGTCGCGCAGCTGGATCATTCCCGCGCCGCCATCGATTATTGCGCGGACCGTTGCCCGAAACACATGGTCGTCGGCGCAACCGTCCAGCATGACACACAACCGCACAGCGGACAGGCGGTCGTGACTGTCCAGCAAAGTCAACACCGCCTTTTCCAGTCCATAAACCGAATAACGGATCGTCTCAATCGCCTGGGCCGGGGCCGGTTCGATGATCTTGCTGTATTCCTCCAGCGACCTCAGCGACTGGCCGGCCCGGGCAAAGTTGGCCTTCAGAATCTGGGCAACACCGGTCCGCTGGTACTCGGCGGAAACCGCCCGGGTCCGCCCCACGTCGTTTGCGGGGTCTCGAGCCGTGATCAACCGGTTGAATCCGGCGGCAACGGTTCCCAGGTCGTGACGCAGTTGTTTGCAGACCGTTTGCAAATGCGGATCGGCCAGAACGAAGCGCAGGGTGTCCTCGATGACACGCAGTGCCTCGCTGCTCCGATTCAGATTGGCGTCGATCACACGAGCTGCCGCCGCCCGCTGATCCGGCGGAGCGGATCCATGGAGCTCCGGATTTTTGATGTTGGGTTTCATCGAGTCAAATGGCCAATCCGGTCATTTTCGGCATTGGGGGGTGGTTCCAAAATGTCAGGTTCATGCTGTCAAACTGTCAATTCCGGCTCCGGCAGCCAACTTGCCGGAGCGGAAACTCCAGAGATTGGGAGCGGGAATCCCGGGGCATGCATTTTGGCAAGATTGGTGAAAACCTTCTCAATCCGGCCGTTTATCGGGACTTTGCGATCACCATGGGGGATCTTACGCCCGCGATGAGGCCAATAACAGCTATCGCACTGGGATCTTTGGCATACCGCATGCATGAACGTGGTCCTGGAAAAAGGAAGTCCTGAAAATGCATCTGCCGAACGCCGACCGTGATAAACCTTGACGCTATCCCGGATTATAGAAGATCATCCCCTTCGGAACGTCCGCCGGGCTATTCGACGTAAGTGGTTGGGGGCGAAATACTTGCCTTGAATCCCCCGATTCGGACAGCTAGAATTTCGCCGCGTTTTGTCAAACGGCGTGGTATTTTTTGGGCAGACGCCTCGTTTTGAAGTGGTGGTTATCGCATGAATCCGGATCGCACTCGCGCGCTGTGTCTTTGGCCTGGATTGGCCGGAATATGGCTGCGTGGTCAGTGGAGTTCGCTGGTCCTGGCGGCCGGTTTTTCGTTGTTGTTGAACCTGGCGCTGGCCGGCAGCTTCATCTGGCCGGAATTACTCGGCCCGCGATTTTCGCTGGTGGTCTGGCCGATTCTGGCGATCGGGTGGACCCTGTCATTCGGGATTTCCTGGAAAATGCTTGATCGACGGGGGGAGACGGCGGGTTTTTCGGGGGCAACCGACGACACCTTGTTTATTCAGGCACAAACCGAATACTTGAAAGGGGACTGGGAACTGTGTCATCGGTTGCTGGTCCAGCAGCTGACGGATCAACCACGCGATCTGGAGAGCCGGCTGTTGCTGGCTTCCACGTTGCGGCGGTTGCATCGCCGGGACGCTGCCCGACAGCAACTGGTGATGTTGCAACGAATCGATGGTTGGCAAACGTGGCAGCCGGAGATTCATCGGGAACTTGCCCGGCTGGATCAGGAGCATCCGGCTGGCAACCTGTTGGAATCCCGGCAAACGGAGGCCGGGGAACCGGGGGCGCAAGTCTCCGGGGGGGCACGGACCGCGACGATCCTGAAAACAAAACACCGGCATCAACCACCGGATTCGTGCGATTGGGCGAGAGGTTAGCCTCACCCGACAACGATTCGCCGATGCCCGGAGATTCCGCGAACGGTTCCGATCCACGACCCGATCCCTTGAAGTTAAACCCGCAAACTCGTAAAGCAGCTTGAATCATGTCCCGGGTATCCCGGGAGAAAACAATCCGGTGAATCCGGCCAGGCTTCCCGTTACCGGGCAGGCCGTGGTCGAATCACCCAAGGAGCAGATACATGTACGAACGATTTACCGAACGCGCTCGCAAGGTAATGCAGCTGGCCAACCAGGAAGCCCAGCGTTTCAATCACGAATATATCGGTACCGAGCACATGTTGCTGGGACTGGTCAAGGAAGGCAACGGTGTTGCCGCCAATGTGCTCAAGAACCTGGGTGTGGATCTCCGCAAGATCCGGCTGGAGGTTGAGAAACTGGTGCAGAGCGGACCCGAGATGGTCACAATTGGCAAGTTGCCTCAAACGCCGCGGGCCAAAAAAGTAATCGAATACTCGATGGAGGAAGCGCGCAACCTGGCGCACAGTTTTGTGGGCACGGAACATATTCTGCTGGGCCTGCTCCGCGAACAGGAGGGCGTGGCGGCCCAGGTTCTGATGAATCTGGGATTGAAACTGGAAGAAGTTCGCGAGGAAGTGCTGAACCTGCTGGGCAGTGGCCTGGAGGGTGGCGAAGGAGCCGAACGGGGTGGTCGCGAGGGCTCGGCGGGAGGCGAAGCCAGCAGTTCCAAGAGCGGCAAATCCAAAACCCCGGCGCTGGACAGTTTTGGCCGCGACCTGACCGAACTGGCCCAGCAAGGCAAGCTGGATCCGGTGATCGGCCGCGAAGACGAAATCGAGCGGGCCATTCAGGTCCTGTGCCGTCGCACCAAGAACAATCCGGTTCTGCTCGGGCGAGGCTGGTGTTGGAAAAACGGCCATCGTGGAAGGATTCGCGCAGCGAGTGATCTCCGGCGAAGTTCCCGAAATCCTGGTCGACAAGCGGATTGTCGTACTGGACCTTGCCATGATGGTGGCAGGCACCAAATACCGGGGTCAGTTCGAAGAACGGATCAAGGCGGTGATGAACGAGGTACGTCGCGCGAGAACACGATCCTGTTTATCGATGAACTGCATACCCTGGTGGGTGCCGGCGGCGCCGAAGGCGCCATTGATGCCGCCAACGTGCTCAAGCCCGCCTTGTCACGGGGTGAGATCCAGTGCATCGGAGCAACCACGCTGGACGAATATCGCAAGTACATCGAAAAGGACAATGCCCTGGCCCGACGATTCCAGGAAATCATTGTCGATCCCACCAATAACGAGGAAACCATTGAGATTCTCAAGGGGCTGCGGGAACGTTACGAAAAACATCACCGCGTGCAGATCACCGATGATGCCGTGATTGCCGCCGTCGATTTGTCAGCCCGGTACATCACCGGACGCTGCCTGCCGGACAAGGCCATCGATGTGATCGACGAGGCCGGGGCCCGCGTGCGGCTCCGCAGCATGACGCGTCCCCCGGACCTGAAAGAGATTGACGAGGACATCGACCGGTTGAACAAGGAAAAGGAAGACGCGGTCGCCAACCAGGATTTTGAAAAAGCCGCCGCGCTCCGCGATCAGGCGGACAAGCTGCGGAAGAAAAAAGAGCAGATCAAAAAGGACTGGCGCGAAAAGTCCGATGAAGCCGACGGAGTCGTCGACGAGGAAGTCATTGCCGAAGTGATTTCCAAAATGACGGGCATCCCGCTGACCCGTCTGTCGACCGAGGACAGCGCCCGTTTGCTGAAAATGGAAGATGCGCTGCACAAGTCGGTGATCAGCCAGGATGTAGCCATCAATGCCATCTCCAAGGCGGTTCGCCGCAGTCGCAGCGGGCTGAAGGATCCCAAACGCCCCATCGGCTGTTTTATGTTCGCCGGCCCGACCGGCGTGGGTAAAACGCTGCTGGCCAAGGCCCTGGCGGAGTTCATGTTCGGGGACGAGGAAGCCCTGATCACGATCGACATGTCCGAATACATGGAGAAACACAATCTGAGCCGCCTGATCGGGGCCCCTCCCGGATACGTCGGCTACGAGGAAGGCGGCCAGTTGACCGAAAAAATCCGCCGCCGTCCCTATGCCGTCGTCTTGCTGGACGAAATTGAAAAAGCCCACCCGGACATTTTCAACATGTTGCTGCAAGTGATGGAGGAGGGTCGTTTGACCGACAGCTTTGGACGCAACATCGATTTCCGAAACGTCATTCTGATCATGACGACCAATGTCGGGCGCCCATGCGATCAAGAACGAATCGGCCTTCGGGTTACCGGGGGCCGGCGAGGACGCTTCCTTTGAAAGCATGAAAACGCGGGTCTACGATGAGATCAACCGGGCCTTCCGACCCGAGTTTCTCAATCGTCTGTCCGACGAGGCGATCATTTTCCGGCATCTGGAAAAGAAAGACCTCAAGGAAGTCATCGAACTGGAAGTTTCCAAAATCCGGCACCGCCTCGAGGAGCGTGGCTTTGCACTGGAAATCAGCAACGACGCCAAGGAGTTCCTGATCAAGAAGGGAACCAACCTGGATTTCGGTGCCCGGCCCCTGCGCCGCGCCCTGGAAAACTTTATTGAGGATCCCTTGTCCGAGGAATTGCTGCACGGCAACTTCCAGGGCAAAAATCATATCACGGTCGAGGTGGCCCGCGACGACGAGGGCAAATTCAAACACCTGGTCTTCAACAGCGCGTATGTGGAACCCCCGGCCCCTTCGGAACCGGTGGCCGTGGCGGCGGGCGACGTCGGCGACAGCGAAGCAGAGCCGGCCGCGGACAAGGCCGACGAATAGCCGCTTTTCAGCGCGAGCAGTAGCATGGCCCACCCCCGGCGAATTCGCCGGGGGTTTTTTTTGACCGGAGCCGGATCCGATGGCCACGATTTCCGGTCCATGTCGGCACGGTTTCGCCACGGGAATCTTCGGTCGATCGACCCGGTTCCGGTTTGGCATTGCAGCGGGTCGCCGACTTGTCACGCGGACTCCCCCGGGGACGTCACCCCGCGGTGGCGCCGGATCGCTATACTGGCGATTAACCCGAATGATTGCTTTTGCAAATTTTCCATCCACAGGAATCGTACCATGTCCAGATTGATCAACGCCGCCATCGTGCTGGCCGTGCTGCTGCCGGGATCGACCCGCCTGGCGGTCGCCCAGAATGAAGGTCCCCGCGACGTCAAGCGTTATACGATCGAGCAGTTTCTCAAGACCAACAATTTTCGGGGGGCCTCGTTTTCCCCCGATCATTCGAAATTGCTCGTCAGCAGCGACACCAGCGGCGTGTTCAATGCCTGTACGATCCCGGTAACCGGGGGCCCGCCGGAACCACTGACGGATTCGACGACCGATTCAATTTTTTCCGTCAGCTTTTTTCCGGCCGACGAGCGGATCCTGTATACATCCGACCAGGGAGGCAACGAACTGAATCACCTGTTTGTCCGTTTTCCCGACGGCCGGGTCCAGGACCTGACGCCGGGTGACAACCTCAAAGCCCAGTTTCTCGGCTGGGCCCACGATGACCAGTCGTTTTACGTGGGCACCAATGAGCGTGATAACAAATATTTCGATGTCTACCAGTACAATACGGAAACGCTGGGACGGGAGCTCGTTTTCCAAAACGAGGAAGGTTACAACTTTGCCGACGTGACGGCCGATGGCCAGTTGTTTGCCCTGTCCAAAACCAGCAACCGCGACGACAGCGATATATATCTGTATGATCGCCAGTCCGGAGAGATGTCGCACCTGACACCGCATGACGGAGAGATCAATCATCAACCCGCCGCGTTCTCGCTGGATGGCAACTCGTTGTACTTCATTACCGATGAAGACAGCGATTTTGCCTACCTCGTCCGGCAGGACCTGGAAACCGGCCAGCGCGAGACGATTGCCCAACCCGATTGGGATATCGCCTTTGCCAGGTTTTCGAAAAACGGCAAGTATCTGCTGATCGGCACCAACGAGGATGCCCGGACGGTGATTCAGGTGTTGCGGGCCGATACGATGCAACCGGTCGAACTGCCGGAAATCGAGGGGGCCAGCATCGCGTCGTTTGGCATTTCCGACGATGAAGCCCATGTGGCCATGTATGTTTCCAGTTCCCGGGTGCCCAGTGACCTGTATTACCTGAATCTGGAGGCCGAGGAATCGGCCGCTCCCGTCAAACTGACCCGTTCCCTGAATGCTGAAATTGATCCCCGTGACCTGGTGTCCGGGGAAGTCGTGCGATTCAAGTCATTCGACGGCGAGGAGATTCCGGGAATTCTCTACCTCCCCCAGCAGGCCAGCGAAACCGAACCGGTTCCAGGACTGGTCTGGGTCCATGGAGGACCGGGAGGACAGTCGCGGGTCGGATACAGCGGGCTGATTCAGTACCTCGTCAATCACGGCTACGCCGTGTACGCCATCAATAACCGGGGCAGCAGCGGTTACGGGAAGCGTTTTGAACAACTGGATAATCGAAATCACGGCAAGAACGACCTGCTGGATTGCGTGGCCAGCAAACGCGTACTGGCCGAAACCGGTTTGGTCGATCCCGACCGCATCGGGATTATCGGCGGCAGCTACGGCGGTTACATGACTTTGGCTGCTCTGACGTTTCAGCCGGAGGAATTCGAAGTGGGCGTCGATATTTTCGGGATTTCCAACTGGTACCGGACCGTCCAGAGTATTCCGCCGTGGTGGGAATCCCAGCGGCAGGCCCTGGAAAAGGAACTGGGCGATTTCAGCGACGAGGAATACTTCCGCAGCATCTCGCCGCTGTTCCATTCCGACCGGATCGTCAAACCCCTGATGGTCCTGCAGGGCGCTAATGACCCCCGGGTCCTCAAAGTCGAATCGGACGAGATTGTGGAAGCGGTTCGTCAAAACGGTGTGCCGGTGGAATACATCGTGTTCGACGATGAGGGGCACGGATTCCGGAAAAAGGAAAACCAGGCACGCGGGTACAAGGCGATTCTGGAATTTTGCAACCAGCACCTGAAAAAATCACAACGCTAGACGCGAACCCCGAACCCGGCACCCATCGTCCGGCAGGCTGCCAGGCGGAGCCCGCAGAACGCGCGTCTGCAGGCTTTCGCCGCTGGCCCGTTGACAATGTCATGCCAGGGAGGTTTTGGCGGCAAGTGGTTGAACGTGCCGAAACCACCGCCGGAAGCCTGCACGTGACGAATGGCACCGGTCCGGCGGCGTCATGACTCGGCCGACGGCGCGATGTTTTCCACCAGCCACACGGCCCCGTGTGGCGGTCGCTCCAGCGTCAAAACCTGCCCGTTGGTCGCCCGCTGGCGGGACTCAACTCAGGGCTGAACCGTGAATCCTCAGGGCTGAACCGTGAATCGCGTTTGTGTGGGGGGCGACTGGACGTTGCCCGATTCATCCACGGCCCGTGTGCTGACAAAAAAGGACCCCTGCAATGCCGGGTTATCGTAGTTCCAGCGACCGTTGGGCTTGACGGGAATCACAAAATAACTCCAGGCGTTGACCCACTGGAGACCGTCGTAATACTGGCCGGTGTTCAGATCGCGAATGACCAGCCGCAGGGATTCGACGCCGCCCTGGTCAACAGCTTCTCCATGTATTTTGAATTCGGGGACCGTTTCATGAATTAACGGCTCCAGAATTTCCGAGGTCGGCCTGGTGTGATCCACCCGGAAAACCATCCAGGGCAGGTCGGTGTCATAGTTGCGATTATCGTCATAAGCCCGGGCCCATATTCCGATCAGATCGTCCTGCGGTTGGCCGCGGGGAATCTGGTCGTAGCTCCAGGTCGTCAGCTGCTGACCGGGATTGGTGACACTGGCATCCACCGTGACTCGATCCGGTTGCCACGAATCGCCATTCCAGTACCAGTAATCGCTGAGTCGTTTGATCACCAGCCGCACACGCGTAATGCCCGAATCGTCCTCGGCCATGCCCCGGATCGGAAGTTTCTTGTTGACCAGTTCGTTTATCTCGAAGGGCGCGGTAATCGTTGTTTCCGGCGCCGTGGCCACCGGCCGGAATGTCCGCAGGTAATCGGCCAGAAAATCCTGCTCAAATGCCGGCAGCGTGTCAATCAGGTTGCTCAGCTGCTCCGGATCGGTGGCCAGGTCGTAGTATTCCCGCGAACCGTCACCCCATTCGGCATAGATGGCATCGTACATCCGCAGCGCCAGCGACGACGTATTGTAATTGGCACCGTTCACAATACGGGATTCCCAGTTTTCGATCAGGATCGCATTCCGCCACAGGTGTTCATCGTGGTCTTGCGGGGCAAACAGCAGCGGGACAAATGATTTGCCGTCGACCAGCGGCGAAGACCACGCGCCGGCCAGCTCGGCGATCGTCGGTGCGATATCGATGTGAGCCAGCAGGTGGCTGGTGGCCACGCCGCCCGGAATGCCCGGCCCCAGCACATACATGGGGACATGCGTCGACCGGTCGAAGCAATCTGATTTGCCGGTCAGTCGATGATGGCCGTTGGAAAATCCGTTGTCGGAAGTCAGAAAAACGTACGTGTTGTCCGACAACTGGTACTGGGCCAGTTTGGCCGTCAGTGCCGCGAACATGTCGTCGACGGACTTCACGGCCAGCAACCGCTCGCGATGTCGGACGTCCAGCTGGTCCATGTCCCCCGGCGACAGCGGCGCCAAATCGCGAATGGCGGTTGTCTTGTCCGTAAAGTCCAGCTCGTTGACGGCCTGGGTGCGGGGCATTCGGGCATAAGGCCACCAGTTTTGGTAACGCGGCTCCACCATGCCTTCGCCGGTGTGGGGTGTTTGTTGATGGGGTGCCAGCGGCGCCAGGTACAAAAAGAACGGCTGGTTGCCATCACGTGCCACGTGCGCGTCGATTAACTGCATGGCCTCCTCGGATTCTTTCACCGTGCGGTAAACGTCAATCGGTTCCACGTAGGCTTCGCCCTGCGGGTTGTTCTTGTTGGAGAACCGGGCAGTTCCGAAATAATTGGCGCCGCGGCTGGAGTAAAAATCGTCCCAGCAGGAGGGCACCACATTGACGACATCGTGATGCAGGAATTTGCCGACCATCATCGTGCGATAGCCGGCCGCTTTCATCCAGGCACTGATGTCGTTGTCGTGATAACCCGCTGCGCCATAACTGGCCATGCCGCCCGAGAATCCGTTGGACTGGTACGAGAACGGGTCATTGCACCGGATACCCGTGGTGTGGGCGTATTGACCTCGCAACAGACAGGCCCGGGACGGCCCGCACAGTGGCGTGGTCACGTGAAAATTGTTGAAGCAAATTCCGTCGCTGGCAAAGCGTTGCAAGTTGGGATACAGCACTGCCAGGTTCTGCGGCGAGAGCATCTCGAAATCGGCATCATCCAGATTGATCAGAACGATATTGGGTTGTTCAACCGGCGGCTGCCAGGCGATCGCCGATTCTGTCAGCCCGCCGCCACCGGCCAGCCACAGGTACGGGAGCACGATCGCCACCAGGCGGAATTCCAGGGATCTTTTCATGTTGTCGGCCGCCGGTTCAGGGTGGGCAGTGGAGTTTGCAATGTCGGCCGCCGCCGGTCTGACGGATGATCCGAAAACGACGGTCCCGCGCCCGCTCGCCCGGACCCGGGACCATCCCTGTGACAAGTTTAGTCAGGAGAAAAAGACTTTGGCAGTATGTGAGGTGAGAAATGGATAAACGTGAGCTATTGTCGACGTTTTGCTCGGCGGAAAATGCCGCGGCCGACCGGGCGAGCCATTCGGACCCTCACGCTGACCGGTGCCGCCGATGTGCTGACCGAAACGATCCACCCGGAACTGCCGGCAGGCGACAAGCGGACCGAGTGGGATATCCAGCGAAGCGGGGACTACTCCTTGCAGTCGCTGGCCGCCCGGCAACGGATCGGCAACCTCGAGGTGACGACGATCACCGCCGGCTGCCAGGGAACGACCACGGCAGCTCGACCCGATCGCTGGCCCCGGGGCCGACACGATTACGACGGTTCGCGGGGCCGATGGCCATCTCACCGTCAGCGGCACCATTGTGGCCGTCACCGATAAACCGGGGAACGCCTGCGGCCAACGGCAGTTCCGAAAACGGTGAAAAAAGCGGACGTAGCCGATCTGAAGAAAACCACGATTTGGTGCCACTGCTGGATGCCTCGCAGTGCGGTCTTCCCCGGACATGGCACCGTTGCCCAAGCCAACCTGGCACCCTCAAGTTCAACAACACCGGGCGTTGACGGTGCCCCGATGCGCCCGCTGTTACCTCCTGCGGCCTCAGACGTTGCGGGTTGGCGATCCCGCCACTTGTTGGCGGATCCAGTCGGTGACGTACGCCAAATAGTCGTCCGATCGCGCCATGTTGTGCAGTTCGTGTTTGCCGTCCGGCCACTCACGCAACAGGCAACCGGGTGCCGATTGGGCAAATTCCCGGGTGGCCACCGGATCGGTGATAGTATCGCGGCGGCCGTGCATCACCAGGGCGGGAGTGGCCAGCTGGTCCGCGTGTTGCAAACACCACTGGCCGGCGTCGACCATCCCGAACCAGGTGCGGGGGGTAATGCGGCCATGCAAATACCGGTCGGAGCGGGCCCGCGATTCGGTTCGCGGATCGTCCGACAATTCGCTCAGGTCCAGACCGGACCGGACACTGATCCTCGGCAGCAGCCTGCCCATCGTCCGCCCCAGCGCCGTTTTCCAGGCGGGTACGGGCATGGCGATTTTCAATGCGGGACTGCTGGCGACCAGTCCGCCCAGTCGTGGCTGTCGCCGCAGCGCGTGATAAAGCACCAGCAAACCGCCAAAACTCTGACCCCAGCCAAACACCGGCTGGTCATCCTGCAGATGCCACGCCTGCTCGACGGAAATATCCATGTCGTCCAGAAACTCGTCAAAATCCCGCACATAGCCCCGCTGGCCTTCGCTGCGTCCATGCCCGCGCAGGTCCGGCACCAGAACCGAAAACCCCTGATCATTGAAAAAGCGGCACATTGGTTCAAAACGGCCACTGTGGTCCCCCAGACCGTGCGTGATCAGCACCGTGGCCAGCGGCCTGGGGACCGTCCAGGATCGGGCGGCGATCTGCAATCCATCCGCCGTGGACCAGTAAATATCGGAATAGTGGCCGGTCATCGCGCGAGCCATGGGGGGGTTGGTGGAATCCGAATATGTTGACTGCAGGAATCGCGCCGCCGCCTCATTCCCTAAACATCATCCTGTTGTTTGCGGCCCGTTTCCAGCCACTGCCGGGTGCCTTGCAGGTCGACCTGGCGACAGGTCTCCTCGATCTGATCGGCGATTTCACCGAGGTCCGTCTGCCACTCGTCGACTGTGATATCCGGCGGACAAAGCTGGGCCACTTCGTCGATCAGCAAAATCAGTCGCAGCAAATGGCGAAAAATCATGCCTTCCTGTTTCTGGAGTTTTTTACCGGTGATGTATTGGTTGAAATCGCCGCCAAACTCCAGAACTTCACCGGCCACCCAAACCGGCCACACACGGACATCATCCACCGTCGGAAAATCAAAACCAAACAGCCGGTGCAGCTTGTGGGCCAGCGTCAGCACATACACCCGCTCGTCCTCGTCGAACCAGCCACGACGCGGATCGTCCTCGCTGTCATCGCCGGTGGCACCCAGTTCTTCGGCCGTGGCCAAACCCAGTTTCAGCAATTGGGCGTCCAGCCGCGTGGTGGCCAGCGGACCAGCCGGCAGTTGATCTGGCCTGGGAACGCGAACGGCCGGTCCCAGGGAACGCGGCAACTCCAGCAAACTTTCCAACGCCTGGATCCGTTCGTTGCGATCGGCGATTCCCAGATGATTCATCAAAAACATCCCGTACAGGGGATGCACCCCCCGCAATTTCAACAGGTTGGGCAGCTGTTCCGTGGCATGGGCCAACTCCGGCCGGTAACGGGGCGGGGCGGCTCCCTGCGTGTCCCCGCGGCCACTCGGTGGGGCGCTGCCGGTTCGCCGGGCCGTCGCCGAAACCGGTCCCGACGATGGGGAAGCCCGGCGTTGTCCAAGGTCCAGGGTCAATCCGGTCGCCGGCACCGTGTCGGCCGGCAATGCGGATTGTCGATCCCCCGCGGCCGTCGGCGAATCGTCGGTGTTCATTTCCGCCAGCGAGGGTTTGGGCTCCAGCTGGATGTATCCGGCCCGCCACAGGGTGATCAGCTGGTCATTCAGCTGGTTTTGTGCCCGCTGCGCCTGTTTGGGATTTAACAGCCGTTTGTCCACCAGGCGGCGAATCGTCTCGACTTCCGGCGAAATGTCCAGCATGTACGCCAGCAATCGCCAGGGAAGTCCACCGCGGCTGGCCAGATCGGCGGGCGGCGCGGCAATCAACTGCTCGAACTGTTGCTGATTCCAGTACTGCACGCCTTCACGGCGCTTGGGCAGTTTTTTCTTGAGCTGTTTTCGGGCCTTCATCAGCCCGGGATCTTTGGTGTCCTCGGGTATCTGGTTCAGCTTTTCCTGGGCACGCAGGATTTTCACGTCGTCTTCATGGGGCAGGGCATACACATAACCGCGGTCATCGAATTGGGGCCTCCCGGCCCGGCCAAACATCTGGTGGGCGGACGCCGGCTCGATCAGTTTCATTTTTCCGGGGGGGCCCTTCAGCAAGGTCGGCAAAACGACGCTGCGGGCCGGCAAATTGATCCCCGCCGCCAACGTTTCCGTGCAAACACAAATCGACAACAGTTTTTCCTGAAACAAATGCTCAACGATTCGCCGGTATCGCGGCAGTACTCCCGCATGATGGACGCCCACTCCGCGAATCAGAATTTGTTTCAGTTTGGGACCGGCGCCCCGGGACCAGTCGTGCTGGTCGAGAATTTCGGAAATCTGCCGCTGCTGTTCGCTGGTGACAACCCGTTTCCCCTTGAGTTGTTCTGCGACGGTCCAGCACTGTTCCCGGTTGAAACAAAACACCAGGGCCGGTGTCCGGCGCAGCTGGTCGTCGCCCTGCACCATGTGCTCGATCTGTTCCAGTAACAACTGGTCGCCCACCCATTCAAAGGCCAACGGCACGTTGCGTTCGGTACTTTCGACCAGTTGCAAACGGCGGTTGTGGCGATGATGCAGCCATTGGTTGAATTCCCGCGAGTTGCCCACGGTTGCCGACAACAACAGTGTGCGAACCGACTCGGGCAACAACCCCAGACCAAACTCCCAGACAATTCCCCGTTCCGGATCGTTAAAACTGTGAAACTCGTCCATCACAACGGCCCACACGTCGGTAAAGTCGAATGCCTCGCGATGCAACAGTCGGTTCAGCAAAATCTCGGCCACGACTACCAGAACCCTGGCCTGGGGATTCACCTTGCGGTTGCCCGTGACCAACCCGACATCCTCCGCCTGAAATCCCCAGCGGATCGCCGCCGCCTGCATCTCCTGAAACTTCTGATCCGTCAAAGCAATCAACGGAGTCGTGTAGTAGGCCGTGCGGCCCAGATGCAGGGCCTCGAACATTGCCGCTTCGGCAATCAGCGTCTTGCCCATCCCCGTCGGCGCACACACCAGCACGCCCTGGTCGCTGGTGAACCATGCCAGCAACGCCTCTTGCTGAACCGGGTACGGTTCGTAAGCAAGGGATTCAAAGTATTGCTCGGCCAGCTCGTCGCGACGCGATTGCGGAATGATCATTTAGCCGGCGTCGGGGAACAGAGGACGAAATGCAGGGGGCCGAACAATGCTTGCATCGGCAATGCAACTGTATCCAATTTGCAAAGCCCGTATCCGATTCGCAACAGGGCCAGGGTGAATGCAAGCTGCCAGGTTGGCCCGCATAGCTTACCAAACAGGCGAAAACCCGGAGCCCTGCGATCCGAAATCGGGGAATCGCCGAGGTCGTTCGGATTTGGCATCCCACTTGCACCCGGGACAGTTGTCCACGGAAGCCGCAAGCACACAAGGAGTATCCATGAGTCACCCACGCCAGTCACCTGTTCGATTCGGCATGCGCCCGCGTCGTCATCGTAGTGAAATGGTTCAGTTCATGCGGGGACTGGTCATGGAAACGCTGGGAGTGGCGGCCCTGGGGTTTTTGTACCTGACCATGCAAGCATCGGCGGCGGGCGAATTGGACGGAGGCCGGCCCGCCGAATCCGGCAAATCCGGCGGCTTGTCGTTCCATTGCGACAGTTTGCTGCTCCCGTCGGCGGGTCAGCTATTGCCGTCCCCGGCCGCCCGCGAGCCGGCGAATTCCCAGCCTTTTTGGCTGTCCACAGGCCGCCGATAGGCTCGGGAACCGGCCCCTGGTCGTGGTGGCCCGTCGTTTCGGCCCCCTGTGGAACCCGATCGGGGTTGAGTTGCTCGCGGGAAAACTGGTAATAGTCGCCCCACACGTTTGCTGACCAGCGCGAATGGGGGACCGGAACGGGCCCCGGCGTTACGGCCATGACAAGGATATTGCTATGCGGCTGCACCTGTTGACCGGATGCTGGATTGTTTTCGCGACACTGTTCACCGGATCCCTGCCGGGGCAGGATACCGAAACACCGTCGACGCAAAGGACCAAGACGGAAGATTTGCTAAAACAGGAAAAGGAGTTGCGACAACTGCTGACCGAACCATTTTTGCAATACGAGCAGCTGTTGCAGGCCGTCAACAAGACGCGTTTTCCGGAGGAAAAAAACTTTGTTCTGGAGGTCGCAGTCGACGTTCAGGAGAAGCGGATTCCCAAGACTGCGGTCGACGCCGCCTGGTTATGGGTTCGCAAAAAACGGCCGACCACCAATTATCCCTTTGTCTATTTCGAGCGCATCCTGCGACTGGAGGGCGAACGAGTCGGTTTCGAGGTCCCGCCCTTTGATCAAAACATTTACAGCCGATTTCGTTTCGGAACCCAGCCCGGCATCCCCAACGTCACCCAGGGCAATCTCCCCACGGTGTCCGACAGCGAGCTGCCGAACGTGACCCAAAGCGGGATTCCCCAGGGCGGCATCCGCCGTTGACGGTGGGGCCGGGGTTTCCGGTCCATGGACTGCGGCGCGGGAGCTGCCGGTGCTGATTTCGGCGGCGCTGCGGCCAGCTGGCCCCTGCCAACCGAACCGCCTGGTGTTTCCGGGCAATGCGGGTTGCCGGTCCGGCCGATTGGCCGTTTTCCCGTTCCGCGCCGGCTCGTATACTGAACCGCGGCCCCCCGTCAGGTGTCATTCCTTTTGTCCGGGGGCGCGGCCAGTGACCTCGCGATCCGTACCGCAGCACAAGGACCAGAACCATTTCCGAAACATCCCCCGCCATGGTTTCCGTCAAACTACCCGATGGCAGCGTGCGTGAATTTGATGGCCCGCTTACCGTTCAGGCGGTCGCCAAAAGCATTGGTTCGCGGCTGGCCAAGGACGCCCTGTGGGGCGAGGTCAACGGCCAGCCGGTACCGCTGGATCATGTGATCGACGGGGAGCAGGTTGAGTTGAAGATTATCACCGGTACCCATCCGGCGGCCCTGGCGACCCTGCAGACATTCCTGCGCCCATGTGATGGCCCGGGCGGTGATGCGGCTGAAGCCCAATGTCCAGCTGGCGTTTGGTCCGACCATTGACGGCGGATTCTATTACGACATTGAATCACCCGAGCCGATCCGCGAGGAAGATTTTCCGGCGATTGAATCCGAGATGCAGAAAATCATTGAAATGGATGAGCCGTTCGAACGGATCGAGCGGTCGCGGGAGCAGTCCATCCAGATCTGTCGCGACCTGAAACAGCCACTGAAAGTCGAACACATCCAGGAAGGGCTGGCCGACCACGATTCGCTGTCGTTTTACCAGCAGGGCGAGTTTATCGATCTGTGTCGAGGACCGCACATTCCCAAACCGGGCCTGATCGGAGCCTTCAAGCTGCTTTCCATTGCTGGCGCCTACTGGAAAGGGGATGAAAGCCGGCAGCAGTTGCAGCGTCTGTATGCCACCGCCTTTTTTGACAAGAAATCACTGGACGAACATCTGGAGCGGATCGAGGAAGCCAAAAAACGCGATCATCGGGTCCTCAACCGGCGACTGGCCTTTTTCCATATTGACGAGGACGTTGGCCAGGGACTGATTCTGTGGACCCCCCGCGGGGCCTTCATTCGGGAGAAGTTGCAGGAGTTTATTTCCGGGCACCTGACTCGCCAGGGTTACCAGCAGGTGTTCACCCCGCACATTGGCAAGCTGGATCTGTACCGGACCTCCGGGCATTTCCCCTATTACCAGGAAAGCCAGTACCCGCCGCTGGTGATGCGTGACCAGCTGAGCCTGCTGGCCGAAGAGGGCTGCAGTTGCAGTGACCTGGCCAATCGCATGGCCGAGGGCAACATCGACGGGTACATGCTGAAACCGATGAATTGCCCGCATCACATCAAGATTTTTTCATCCCGGCAACGCAGTTATCGCGATCTGCCCATCCGGCTGGCAGAATTCGGAACCGTCTATCGCTGGGAACAATCCGGTGAGATCGGCGGGCTGACCCGGGTCCGTGGATTTACCCAGGATGATGCCCACCTGTTTGTGACCGAGGAACAAATGGCGGACGAGTTCGCCGGCTGTCTGGAACTGGTCAAAATCGTGCTGGGATCGATGGGACTGGACGATTATCGGGTGCGAGTTGGCTTGCGCGATCCGGACTCGGACAAGTACGTGGGCGCGGCTGACAACTGGGAACGGGCCGAAGCAGCTTGTCGCCAGGCGGCCGCCACGCTGGGCAAACCCTTCACCGAGGAACCGGGTGAAGCAGCCTTTTACGGACCCAAGATCGATTTTGTGGTGCGGGACTGCATTGGCCGCGAATGGCAACTCGGCACCGTGCAGGTCGATTACAATTTGCCCGAGCGCTTTGATCTGCAATACATCGGCGCCGATAACCAGCCCCATCGGCCGGTGATGATTCATCGCGCTCCGTTTGGCTCGATGGAACGGTTCATCGGGGTGCTGATCGAACACTTTGCCGGCGCGTTTCCGCTGTGGCTGTGCCTGGAGCAGGGTCGGGTACTGACCGTCAGTGAGAAAAGTGAAGCTTACGGCCGCCAGGTACAGCAACGGTTCCGCGATGCCGGCTTGCGAATTGAAGGAGATTTTCGCAGCGAGAAACTGGGTGCCAAGATTCGCGATGCCCAAATGGAAATGGTTCCCTATATGCTGGTGGTTGGACCGCGGGACGCCGAAAACGGAACCGTGGCGGTCCGCGATCGGGTCGATGGGGATCTGGGTGCACTGCCGGTGGCCGAGGCCATTGCCAAATTGCAACGCGAAGTCACCGAGCGGACGGTCCGTCAAAAATTCGGCAATCAGGTCGCATTGGCCGACGATCGAGTCGAAAACGAGTACTAGTTCCGGTCGTCGCTGGCGTGCTTTTCTGGCCAACTCCGGATCACCATGACGATCACCGGCGATCAACCGGCAGACAGATTCCACGCGATTTTGGCAAAAACCCCAGCGCGCTGCAGGCCCGGGTACCTGGCGGGGCGGATCCTGAACATACCGTCGGTCGGGTATCCGGACCGCCCGGATTCAAAACCGAACCACGACCGCCGGGTGGACTGGCCCGGTTCGCTGGCGGGCGTTATCCTGTTACGTTATCCTGTTACCACCGGGCGGACGTGATTCCACGCGATTCCCGGCCGCAATCTGCCGGAGACCCACCGGCCGTCATTTCATCGGGGCCCAAACGGGCCAAATCCAACTGATTTCGCAATACGAGAGGATCCCAAGATCGATCAGTATCGAATTAACGAACAGATCCGTATTTCCCCTGTTCGTGTTATTGACGCCGAAGGTAATCAACTGGGAGTTATTCCGACCAAAGACGCACTGGACAAGGCCCGGGAAGCGGGACTGGATCTGGTGGAAGTTGCTGCCGATGCCAAGCCACCTGTTTGCCGGATCATGGATTACGGCAAATTTCGTTATGAACGCAGCAAAAAATCTCACAAGAACAAGGCTCATCAAACCCGGCTCAAGGAAATTCGCGTTCGCCCCAAAACGGGCCAGCACGATATTGACTTCAAGGTCAAAAAGGCCATCGGCTTCCTGAGCCACAAGGACAAGGTGCAGGTGACGGTCATGTTTCGCGGCCGCGAACTGGCCCACATCGAGGAAGGCCGCAAGGTGATGGAGGGCATCATCGAACAGCTGAACGAGTTTGGCAAACTGGAAAGTCCGCCCAGCACCCAGTCCCGCCGCATGACCTGTACGATCGCCCCCAAGTGATCGCCCCCAAAGGTGATCGCCCCCAAAGGTGATCGCCCCCAAAGGTGATCGCCCCCAAAGTGATCGCCCCCAAAGGTGATCGCCCCCAAGTGATCGCCCCCCAAGTGATCGCCCCCCAAGTGATCGCCAACCGGATCTGATGCGTCATCCGGAACTCGGGAGGGCGCTCCCGGGCCAACTCCTGCGGGTCGTTCGCGGCTCGGCGAGCGTCTCGTCTTCCCGGGGACCCGGCAGAGGCCCCGACCTAGTCGTTGGGTTCCGCCGGCAGCGGCCACAGGATCCAGTCCCCCTGCAGCCCCTCCGCCAGCGCAGGCGACGACCAGTCGCGTGGCTGGCCGTGGGCGTCGACCAGCGGTGAGCCCCCGTCATCATCGCCGTCGGGTCCGACCGAGTAGACGACAGGCTCGGGATCCAGACGGTAGTGGATCGGCTGGCCATTCAGGCGATCCACGGGCACGCGCTCGAGATAGCGGGGCACCAGTTCATTCAACGCGTTTGGCCAGACACCACGTTGGCGACGGAACTGAATCAGGGCCAGTGCGGTTGCGGCTGCTTCCTGGCGGGCCAGCCTCGTCTGCAGCGAGGAACGCACCGCGTCGACCGCCGGAATCAGGGTATCCAGCAGCCAACGTTCGGCAGTTCCGGGTTCGGCTATCTCGTCAATCAGTGCCTCACCGGAAAACGAGGCCTCGTACCACGCCCGGTCCAACACCGGTTCGGCGAAATCAAACCACCGGTCAAAGGCGTCCTCAATTTCCTTCCGCGACGAAAACAACAGCGCCCACAGCACATCGAAACCGGGTCGAGAGGACTCGCCCGACAGGGACGGGACCAGGCCGGTCATCATTTCCAGACCCTGTTTGGTAATTCGTCCGTCGCCGTTTCCGTCGTCGGTGTAGCAGGCTTGCAGCACATCCGGCAGCATTACCCGTTCACCGTCCAGCTGGATAAACTGGCGAAAATCCTGTCGCGCCACGATCTGTTTCAGTCGTTCCAAATCGTCGTCCGACAATTCCTGCTGGTGATTTCGCAACAGTTCATTCAGCTGCTCAAAACCCAGATCGGCAATCGCGTACCCGACCAGTGCCGACACCAGGCACGCCGGTTCGGATGCCTGCCAGGCGAGCCCGAAGGTGAGATCGATATTCTCGATTGCCCGCTGGGTGCCTCCCTGCTCCAGTGCGCATCGCGCATCGGCCATCAGCAATCGGCCAGCCGTCCGCAGCGCCTGACTGTGCGGCAACAGGACGCCCATGACCCCTCCGGCAGGAATCTGGTCGTCCAGATTCCTTGCGTTTTGACGCTGGTCTGCCGGTGTTTGTTCGTACCATTGGGGAAACAGTGCTTGCTGGTCCAGGTCGCTGTATTCGTGCATGTTGGCTCGCAACACGATGCCCAATGAAGGCAGCGCGCGCCCGGCGCAGCGCTTCAACCAAATCGGCTCGCTGATCGAGGATTTCGAGGACCGAGTCCCAGCCCGGGTCGCCGGGTCGCACGGTTTCCAGGGACATGCGGACAGCATTTGTTTCCCAATTTTGGTCCCATTCCACAAATCGGTGGCGGATCCACGATTCCCGGTACACGGGCCAGGCCTGCTGTGTGGCACTGGCAGCCAGCGCGCGCACGTTTAATTGCGGCACGTAGTCCACGGGTGGACCCGCCTCGCGGCCGAGGAACAGAATCAGCCAAATCAAACCGGCTCCGGCAGTCAATGCCGAAGCTCCGCCCAGTACCTTGATCAATTTGACAATCATGCTTCGGTTCCTGTGTTTGGCGTTGCGGATCAGACGCGACAGGATGTCCGCGTCTCCAAAATCGGCGGTCAGTTGATGCCAGGATTGCCCGGCCTCGAATCCGTCCTGAAAATGCGCTACCAGCTCGGTGGCCACACTGGCTTTTTCGCTCCGGGTCAACCGGGCCCCGCCCAGCACGTCGCGGATCATCCGGCCGATATCCTCCGGCAGACCCGAACGGTCCACGATCGCCCGCCAATCCAGCCGTCCGGTGATCCGCAGGCGCAGGATATCCTGCCACGGCGTAAACCGGATTCGGCGCATGAGGGACAGGCTGGCGCTCATCCGGGAGCCCCCTGGGGCAGCACCCGCGTTCCCGGCGGCTGGATGAGTGTCACACCCAGCGCGCCGAGCGCCTCGACCAGCGATGCCCATTGCTGGCGATCGGCCTGCAGTTTCTTGCGTCCCTTGCCGGTCAGCCGGTAGTAGCGGCGGCGGCGGCCGTTGTCGGCCACCCGTTCGCGGGACGCCACCAGCCCCTTGGCCTCCAGGTTGTACAGCATCGGATACAGCGTGGACTGGCCGAACTGCAAAATGCCGCGCGACCGGCTGGCCAGGGCCTCGATCAGCTCGTAGCCGTACATCTCCCGATCCAGCAGCAGGTGCAGCACCGCCATGGGCCCCGCGCCCCGCATCAATTCCCGTTCCAGTTTCATATTCGGTTGCTCCAGTACTATGTATCGCATAGTATCGGACCGCGGACCGCCGGTCAAGCGGCAAACCACGGCTCCGCGGGATTTTCACGGCGGGCGGCCCGGATGCGGACGTCGTGAAAAAAAAGGGCCGCGGTACATCCTGTACCGCGGCCCTTCCGCTGTTTTCAGACTTCCTTGTCCGATGTGTCGACCGGGTCCCGGGTCTGCCGGGCGGCCGACCGGACCCGGCGACTAGAAGGAGTGCTCGAGTCCGAAGTAGGCACCGTGCAGCAGCAGGTCGCCATTGCTGTTGATGCGGTTGACGTCGGCCAGATCTTCCCAGTTGCTGTAAGGGATCTGATCGGGAGCCAGGGCCACTGCGGCAACTCCGATGGCCCGGTAGCCGACCGATGCCCGCCAGCAGGGACGGAAGTTCCAGTTCACGCCGAGGTCCAGTTCACCGAGTGTCGACACTTCGGTTTTGCGGGGACCCACGGCGAAGTCGTCGCCCGCATACGGTCCGGCGCCACCGATCGTGGCATTGGTTCCGTCACCGGCCCGAATCGACTGGCGGTGGTAAATATCGTTGTTGTAGACGCCGAATTTGAATCCCAGCGTCATGCTCAGGCAGCTCGTCAGGCAACGATCGGCCCGGGCTCCCAGCTGGAATCCGATCAGGTTGTTTTCCACTTCCGTATCGTAGTACGTTTGCTGGGGATAACCTGCCGTGGTATTAAACGCGGCCAACCGCATATCCTCGTTGAATTTGAACCAGCGAATGCCGGCCAGCCATTCCAGATTCGTGCAGCCGCCGCACAGACCGCGGACGTTCCCGGCGTTTCGCAGCAGATTAAATTCCAGATTCTGGAATTCCTCGGAACGATAGGCCCGCCAGGTATCGGCGGTATTGAACGTGGCATCCACGGCCGACCCGTTCAGATCGATCGCCGACAGACCCGTCAGGGCCGTATTCAGCGGAGGTCCGCCAAACGTCACGTCGGCGCGGTCCGGATACAGGCCCCAGTAACCAATCTCCCAGCCACTGCCGTTGCAACCACGGCTGGTAATGAATGTCTCGAAACCGCCCATCGAGTCATGGTCGGCGCTGGTGGAAAACAGGTACTCGCCAAACGCGTTGGAACCGTAACCGCGATCATCTTCGTAATCGCGAGTGAAAATCAGTCCTCGCAATCCAAACGTCATGTTGCGCGTCCGGCTGTGCAGCAGGTCGGCGCCGACGGCCGATCCGCCGCTGCAGCCGCCGGAACCGTATGCCGAATCGCAGCTGGTGCCGGCTGTGGCCGGGACGGCCGAGCCGACCACCGACGCGGGATCTTGCTGGGGAGCCTCTACCGGCACGTCGCTGGGCGAAGCTTCCTGCTGGGCGGCTTCCTGCGTATTGTAGCCGTACGAGGAATACCGGTAATTGGACTGGGTCTGGGCGAAGGCGCTGGTTGCCAGGCCAAAACTGGCCGCGACAGCAACTGCGCTGAAAAATGTGCGTTTCATCGTTGAAAAGGCTCCTTTTCTCGGGACCGTCGACTCGCCTCGTTTGCCGTCACGCGGCGTGACAATCAAAGGACGAGGCAACAGTCGTATTGCTGATTGAACCGGTTAAAGAACAATGGTCGCCGTGTGGTGGCGGCGGGGCTCGATTCGATTCTGCCTGTGAAATCGACCTTGCCCGTAATTCCAGGCGAGAGCATTTGCAGGCCTTTTCAGAAAATCACATGCCCCCGGGCGTGCAATCTGATTCGTTCAAATATGCGCAACGACAGCCAAAGATTCACCGACAATCACCAACCGGATTGCAGGCGGTTTCGCGATAATTGTCAAACTCTCCGTGACCGACAGACCACGCGCTGCAGACTGCCGATTGAACGGGTCGTTCCAGTTCCATTCCGGCATACCAGGGACAATCCATGTCGCCATTCAAATCGCGCCAGGCAGCAAGGTTTCGCGGACCCGCGACAACGAGGCGTTATGCCAGTAATTCCGGTGCTGGCACCTGGGATACCCAGTGAACCGGCTCCGGGAGCAACGGACTATTCCGTTGTCGGGTCAATACCGAGCTGCCGGATGTTGAGCAGTGCGTGAAATGTAACGCCTGCGGCGGCAATCCGTTCGGCGCCTCCGGCCAGCCGGTCGACGATCGCAATCGCCCGGTCCACAACCAGTCCCGCCTGGCGTGCCTGGTCGATCGCCGCGATCAGGCTGCCACCGGATGTGACCACGTCCTCGACAATCACGGCCCGCTGGCCCGGTTGCACCGGGCCCTCGACCTGTTGACCGGTTCCATGCCCCTTGGGCTCCTTGCGCACGATAAATCCGGCCAGCCGATGGCCGCGTTGCCAGGCCACCGTGATCACGGCGGCGGTAATCGGGTCCGCACCAATGGCCATTCCGCCTACACAATCGGGCCAGTCATTCTCCAGCAACTCGAGGATTCCCGCGGCAACCAGATTGACTCCTTCGCCATCCAGGGTCAGTTTTCGGCAGTCCAGGTAGAAACTGGCCGTTTTGCCGGAGGCCAGGGTAAAGGATCCGCGGCGCAAGGCCAGTGATTCAACCAGTTGGATGAGTTTCGTTTCGTTGTACAAGTTATCTGTCCTGTGCCTGTATCCGGCCCGTTTCGAGGCCTGGTTTTCAGTCCTGCCGATTCCCGCCGACCCGGTGTCGATGTGGACGGTCATTCCCTGATTCGGATTGAACCAGTTTTCCGATCCCGTGTCGATAAGGTAGGCTGATCGTTATCGGTTCCATTCGGAACCTGGCCAATCAGGGTGAGCTGTTTGATGCCTTCGTTTCCATCGCTGCCTCCGTTAACCGTTGTCTTGCTGGTCGATGGACTGAGCCCCCGATACCTGGGGCCTTATGGTTGCACCTGGATCGATACACCATCTCTGAATCGATTGGCAGCCCACTCGATCGTTTTCGAAAATGCGGTCGCCGATTCGATTGATGCGGATTGGGCGATCCGCTCGGTCATCACCGGGACCCCGGCAGCCAATTTCGGTTCCGCGGACCTTGCCGTTGCGTCACCGTTGGGCGATTTGCGCGACCAGGCTCATTGCCTGTTAATGAGCGACGATCCGGCCAGCTGGCACCTGGCATCGCCAAACGCAATATTCGATGAGGTGATCGACCTGCCGAACGTCCGCGAACGATCAAGCGAAGCCGGACCGGCCAGTCACCTGGCTGACACCCATCTGGCGCATTGCTTTGCCTGGATCAACACCGTGCTGTTGTCGCGCGACCTGCCGCTGGTGGCCGTCGTTCATTTGGCCAGTATCGCGCAATTGTGGGACGCGCCCCCGGCAATGCGGGCCCGTTTTTGCGAAGAGGACGATCCCGATCCCGGCGATTGGGTCGTTCCCCCTGGCCACCTGGCGAATCCGCAGGAACCCGATCCGGACGAGATCCTGGGGATTACTCGCGCCCTGGCAGCACAGATCGAATGCTTTGACATATGTCTCGGGACTTTGCTGGAGGAACTCGAATTGCAACAACTGGGTCCGTCAACGCTGCTGGCCCTCGCCGGTCTTCGCGGTTTTCCCACGGGTCATCATGGAGTTGTGGGTCCCGGTCGCCAACATCTGTACAGCGATGTCATAGACATCCCCTGTTGGATCAAGCTGCCCGAAACCGAACCGGCCGTGGGTTGGCGAGATCACCAGTTGATTCAGCCGTCCTCCATCCTGTCATTGCTGGTAAAGGGGTTCACAGAACAACCCGACCGGCCGGAACCAATTGCCGCTCGCCGGGCCGCGGCCGCCGTGCTGACCGCGGGCGACCACTCGGCGATACGAACACCCGCATGGTTACTGGTTGAATCTCCCCAACAACAGCGTCTGTTTGTCAAACCGGACGATCACTGGGACGTCAATCCGGTGCAGGATCGCTGCCGTCACATTTGTGATGCCCTGGGCCTGGCCCGCCAGCAATTCCTGGAATCTTTGGCGGACGCGCGAACGCGCCCGATGCCGCCGCTCACACCTGAACTGGTCGAGCGGTGGGACTAGGTTCGACGCGTTGCCGCCAATGTTCGTTCGACAACGTGGCATCCCGTTTACGAGGAGTTTGCCATGCCCTTTGCCCGTGTTTGGCACAAGACCGAATGCCTGTTCCGCGATGGAGTTGGCCGGTCCCCGGTTCGCAGGCGGCCGGTGAACCGCCGCAGGGCCGGTGAACCGCCGCGTGGCCGAGAATCCCGAAAACCCAACTTCAGGTTGACAAGTTTTTCCAAATACCAACAATTTGCCAACGACAGGGCTGGAGGCCCTGATCCTCTCGCATGGAAGCGTTTCACACTTTTCGCGGTGGCATCCGCAAAACAGCGGACGGCCAGTCGAATCGCACAGATCGACTTGCAATTCCGTCCCTGCCCGTTTTGCTGGTCAGTGTAAGGAGGCTCAGCCATGCTAGTTTTGTCGCGACGCAACAAGGAAGTAATCCGGTTTCCTGAGGTTGGAATCAGTATTGAAATTCTGCGAATCAAGGGATCCAGTGTACGAGTTGGTATCGAGGCTCCCATGGAGATTAGTGTCATCCGTGGCGAATTGGGAGAAAACGAGCCGCGGCAGACGATCCGCAAGATTTCGATCCCGGAAGCCGATGAACACAAGTTTCGCAATCAACTCAATTCGCTGACTATTGCATCGGCGCTGACGAAAAAGCTGATGCAGGCGGGCCGTACAGGCGAGGCCTGCTCGCAACTGGAAGCAGCGATTGGCCGGCTCGAGCAGTGCGGCGAGGAAACGCATTGCCGGCCGTTGACGGCCCTGCTGGTCGAGGATACCGCGAATGAACGCGAAATGCTGGCCGGTTTCCTTCGCTTGCACGGCTATCAGGTGGAAACCGTCAACGATGGCGTGGAGGCGGTCGAGTTTCTGGAAAACAACTCGATTCGGCCCGACCTGATTCTGATGGACATGAACATGCCCAATTGCGATGGTCCGACCACCATTCGCCGAATCCGGGAAAACCCGGAATGGGATGGCATTTTGATATTTGCGGTCAGCGGATTGTTGCCTCAGGATGTCGGGATTGATGCCAAACGGGAGCGCGTCAGCCAGTGGTTCCAAAAACCGCTGGAGCCCGCCGATTTGATTCGGGCGATCAACCTGCTGGTCCCGACCACCGCGGCCTGAGCGTCGCTGCGGGGTATGGCAACCCCCGAGCAGGTTCCCGGCAGTCAGTGAGTTGGGCGACCGGGAACCGCTTACGAATGCGGATGCAACGCCCGGCCAGCCAGCTCCGCCATGCGGCCGGCACCTGATGGCCCGCCCGGGATTCCGTGGCTGGCGTTTGGATCGGGCGCCGCATCCGACGTGCGTCGCTTCGCCAGAAAACGCCCTGGAATACCCATGGCGGGGACGCTGCCTGCCAGTGCGACTCGCACTAGCGGGCAAACACGGGCGTGTCCAGAGTTTTTCCGGATTGCATATTGGCACCGCCGATCAACGCAAACCCGGATTCGGAAACCGGTAACAGTCGGTGAAAAAACCGGCCTGGCTGGATGGATCCCAGGGGCAGCCACCCGTCGCCGTCGGCATTCAGTTCGAAGACGTTTCCGCCAAAGGTACTGACGACAACGCGACCACCCACGTTAAAGGAAGAACTGCCGAAACCTTCCATCGGATCATCCCCCGGCAACTCCGGGCCACCGGTCCACTGGCCGGTTGCGAGGTCGAACACGGCAACCTGACGGGTGGGCCCCCCCTTTTCCTGCATTCCACCAATGACGTAGATCTTGTCGTTTTGAAACGCCGCGGACAAGGCACGGCGGACAAAAGGCGGGGATGGCAACGTTTGCCAGTCGGCTTGCGGATTGGACAGATCCAGCGAATACGCCGAAGTCAGCCACTGTTTTTCCTCGCCGCCGGACATGGCCCAGCCGCCAATCACATACAACGTGTCCCTGACCACCACCGCATCGAACGAGCTGCGGGGCACGGGCATCGGTTTGTATTCCTGCCAGCTGCCAACCGCGGGATCCAGCACGTCCACGCTCGCCAGCGAATGGAGATCCTGAGGGTCCCCTTGCGAGTTGCGCGCTTCGAATCCACCCAGCCGATATACTTTGCCGCCGTGCGCCACCATGGCCAGGCCTTGTCGCCCGCCGCTTTCCGATACGGATTCCCAGGCCACGGGATTTTCCAGGTTCAGCCGCCAGGTCGTGCCGTTTTGTCCTTGCCGGTAGTATTCATGAGCATTTCCCACATGACCGCCGTAAACATAAAGATGTCCGTCACAACTGGCGGCACCGAAACTGGTGATACCCACCGGTGCATCCGGAAGCATGTTGATCGGTTGCATGGATGGTTCTGTGGCAAGAGTTTTGGTTTGGGCCCAAAGCGGTTGGCCAATTGTTGGGGAGACGTTTGCCAGCAAACACACGAGGATGGCCGGATACAGTTTGTGGAACGGAATCCGCAATGGCCATACGGCGAGGCTTGTGTTCATCAAGGTTCCTTTCCGGCAAATTGCCTGAACGAGTTAATCAACCACGATATCCGGCAGGCCGGAAATCGATTTGGCAAACGAAGATTGTAACACGATCTCCGCGATTCGTCCGGTTGCTGCGATGCCGACCGGCCCCCGGTCAATTCGGTCACCGGATCCGATCGATTTGCAGGAAATGCAGCCGGTTTTGGGAATCGATATGATTCACCGGTGTGGCGGGTCGCCCCGCGTAGCGTACGGGCGCGAAACCCGTATCGCGGGACCAGAATCCGGCAGCCAGTGAGACCCCCCCGCGGCAATTGCGTTTTCGCACAACCACCTGCTCGACGAACACGTCGTTGGGCGGGACGGCGGAAAAGGCCTTTTGTCCTCCGGGCACAGACCCACCATCGCTCCCTGCTGATCGCAGACGTGCAGGATGCGGGTTCGCTGCTGCTGTGGCAATCGACGCCAGGCCAGTTCCAGCAGCACGCCACTGCTGGCCGGCTGGGCCCGGAAACCCAGCAACACAGCCTCGCCCTGGAACTCGACATCCCGAAATTCCGTTGGTGTACCGGCAATAATCCCGTCAATCATCCGCTGCTCGGCGACGGGATCCTGAATCAGCAGGCACGTAATCAGCAGCGCCGCCAGGCCCAGGCACTCTGCCCATCCCCGGCGGCATGTGAATGCCGATCGGATTCCGGCCAACGCCTGTCGCCCTGCCTGGCGCACTTCGCCCGTCATACCAGCACAGCGCTGCGTTCTTGACCGGCATTTCCACGATCCGAAACAACAGGGCCGACGAAAACAGGGCCAGTCCAAAACTCAACCCGATGAACTGCCAGTCGGGAATCCGCATCCCGTCCATGGTTCGCAAAATTATCTGGTGAATCAGATAAAAGGCGTAGCTGATTTCTCCCAGCCAGACCGCCGCCGCCGAGCCAAGAATTTTGCCGATGATACCATGGCTTCGCGCAAAGACATAAATAACCAGCGCGTAAAACGGGGCGCCGCTGGCCATGCGAAACCAGTTGGCGAATGTGATACCGCCGGCCGACGAATTTCGGATCGCCACCGCCAGACGAAATTCCCAGGCCAGATACCACGCCAGACACAACAGTCCGATCACAGCCAGTTCGCGAATCGATTCGGCCCCTGTCGACCGGATCCGGTCTCCAGCCGCACCGCGACCATGTCGGGCAAACATCCACTGACAGGTCGCCATCCCGAGGACGAACTCAAACAGCCGGGTGATGGGGCAGGCCACCGCCACGTACATGGGCAACAACCAGTCGGGCAGGGCTCCCGAATCCAGGCCAGACTGGATTAGCGTGACCGTCGCCAGTGACGACAGGGCAACAACCATGAACTTTGCCGGAAAGTTCCGCCGCATTCCCAACAGCAGCATGGGAAATGCCAGGTAAAAGAACATTTCGGTCGAAATGCTCCAGGAAACGGAGTTGAAACCGATGTACCAGCTGGAGACGGGAACCCACGAATGCAGCAGTGTCGTCGCCGCAACCAGATTTGCGGGACCATTTGTTTCGAATCCCGGTGCCGTGACCCCTTGTACCAGCACCAGAAACAGTATCAGACAGCAGATGTGCAGCGGCCAGATACGGACCCAGCGCGTGAAGTAAAATCGACGCACCGATTTCCATTGCAGGCGATCGCTGTACACCCAGGTCAGGATAAACCCGGACAACACAAAGAAGAACGAGACGGCCGGTCCACCAATCGCCAGTTGACGGTCCGCTGGAAACAACGTCAGGTTCAGGTGTGAAATATAAACGGCCACCGCAGCGACAAAACGCAATCCCGTGATCGCCCGCAGATGGGCGACGCCACTGCGGATTTCTGTGCTGGCAGCAGGGGTTGTGGACATGCCATCAAGCGGTTAAAGAACCGGGCGAACTGGCCGGGAGTCCCGTGTCGGGACCCCGGGGGCCCCGGAGCGTAGCAGAATCCGGCCGCGCACCAAACGCGTTTTTTTTGACAGCCTGCCCAATGGTGCTCCGGTCGGATCACCGCCATATTGACGCTATGATCGGGGCGATCGTCATCCGTCCATGGTGTCGACGGCATACCCTGAAACCGCGGTTTTTTGCCCTTTTCTGGACTTATCATGGTTGATTCCTACCCGACGGTTCCCCAGCACGAAATCGAGTCTCAACTGCAGTTACTGGTGGACACCGGTCAGTTTGAGCAGGCCGTCGACCTGGTCAACGGGCTGCCGGATGAACACCGGTCAAAAATTCTGTCGCGGTTGAACATCGACCTTCAGCAGTCGCTGTTGACGGGACCGTTGCCCGAATCCTCGGCGGAGATTCTGCACAGCATGCCGGATGCCCAGGCCCTGGAATTGCTGGATGACATTCCTGCCGAAACCGCAGCCAATATCCTGATCGAACTGCCCCAAAGCGAGCAGGCAGATCTGATCGGTGAATTGCCAGCCAGCGTGGCAACGGAGATTTTGTCAGAGATGCGGGACCCGGCGGCGGCGGCCCGGATACGGGAACTGGCCGGGTTCAGCGATGACGAGGCCGGCGGAATCATGAGTGGTGAATTTCTGGCGTTTTTTGCCGGGCAAACGGTTGAACAGGTCATCGACTCGTTACGGAGAAACGCCGAAGTTTACAGTGACTATCAGGTTCAGTACGGATATGTCACCGACGCCGACGGAAAACTGCTGGGCGTGCTTCGGATGCGTGATCTGTTGCTGGCCGAGGCATCACTTCAGATCGGGGAACTCATGATTCCTGATCCGCTGTCGGTCAGCGATCGCACGCCCCTGACCGATTTGCACGATATATTCCTGGAACATTCATTTCTCGGCGTTCCGGTAGTGACCGATACCGGAAAACTGACGGGCGTCGTGCGGCAGGTGGATGTGGAGGAAGCTCTCGGAGACCGCAACGCCGACGAATTCCTCAAAACCCAGGGAATTATTCGCGAGGAATTGCGGACGATGCCGCTGCTGGTTCGCTCGCGCCGCCGCCTGGCGTGGTTGAGCATCAACATTTTGCTGAACATAATTGCCGCCAGCGTTATCGCGCTGTACCAGAATACCATTTCACAAGTGATCGCACTGGCCGTCTTTTTGCCGATCATTTCCGATATGAGCGGATGCAGCGGCAACCAGGCGGTGGCGGTCAGTTTGCGGGAATTGTCCCTCGGTCTGGTGGACCCCCGCGAACTTTGGCGAGTAATCGGCAAGGAGGCCAGCGTGGGATTGATTAACGGTCTGGCCCTCGGGTTGCTGATTGCCCTGGTGGCCGTGCTGTGGCAAGGCAGTCCCTGGCTGGGTGTGGTGGTGGGCACCGCCTTGTTTGCCAATACCCTGATCGCGGTCACGCTGGGGGGCTGCTTGCCGCTGGTGATGCGCCGCCTGGGTCGGGACCCGGCACTGGCCTCGGGACCGATCCTGACCACGGTCACCGATATGTGCGGCTTCTTTCTGGTCCTGTCGATGGCCACGCTGGCGTTGCACAAGCTGACCGGTTGAACCGGATGACGCGCAGGCGTGGGCGGAGGCTCAAGTGGCGTTTTCCGGGGTCGCCTCGCCGGTCCGCATGCCCCGCAACGCCTCCAGCAAGGTCCGGTATTCGTCCCGGCAGCAAGGGCAGTTGGCCAGGTGATTTTGCACTTTCCGCATGGCCTCGCAGACGGTGTGCCCGGCCAGTTCCTCCTCGGCGAACCGGGCGATTTCACCAAAACAATCGTCGCAGTTCAGGGCATCGGGAGTCACGGAACCGGCCAGTTGCAGCAGCATTTTGATTTGCTTGTCGTTCAACATGGTCAGGCACTCCCCGAAATGGCTGCGTAAATATCCTGCCAGTCATAGCCGGCCCTGTCAAAACCCTCGCGTAACCGGGTTCGGGCATCGTGAACCAGTTTGTAAACGGCATTGCGATTGCTGCCGGTTTTCTCGGCGATAACATCTACCGGCATCCCCCCCAGCAACGCCTGCATGGCCACTCGTTGTTTGTCGGTTAAACCCTGAATCAATTCCTGCAGTTGACGCATCACCTGATCCCGCAACAGGCGGTCACCCGGATTCTCCGAAACCGCCTCGAATTGAATCCCCAGTGAATGGTCACCGCGCAATCCATCCAGCGATACATCCCGGAACGATTTTCGACGGAATTCATTGACCGCCAGCCGGATGGCGATGGTCATGGCCCACGTTGTAAATTGACTTCGTCCCTCGAATTGATCCATCCGGTCGATCACCTTGACCGTTGCCTCCTGGGCGATGTCCTCGGAAAACGAGTTATCGACTCCCTTGCCGGCCCAGGCCGCCCGCAAACCGCGCAGCAACGTTTCCCGCAACTCACCCGACGCGCAGTTCGCGAACGCGCGGATCCTTGCTCCGCAGTTCCGCGACCCAGTCCCGATGCGTTTTTTCCATAGTCAAATTCCTGAAGCGAACAGCGTCAGTTCGCAACCCGGCGGACCGCCTGGCCAGTCACGTCCGCCCTCTCCCGGCAACGAACTTGATCAGCAGCCTTTCTTATTTGGACGGGCCTGCCGGCAAGGTCTTACCGGGAAAGCCGGAAAAATGCCGCCGGCCGGCGACTGGAACGGCCCAACGCCTGCTTCTTGCGAAGTCCCGGAGTCCTGCGCGCTCCCTGCGCGAGTACCAGCTGGTTCACCGAACCGTCCGGATCCCGTACAAACGTTATTTCCGCATCCACTTCCCTGGGAAAAAACGTGGTTTCGGATGCGGGCAACACCTCCAGTTCCGGCTGGCCCGTTGCCCGGGCATACAGGTGCTGGCCATCGCGGCGGATCGTAATGGCAAATCCCGGTGCCAATTCGAATTCACCAACGTAATCGTCGCAGACCGAAAAGTCGATATCGGCAACCGTCCGGGATTTGGGCATGGCCTCGTCAACTTTTGCGGCCAACTCAAACGAATTGCCTCCGCCCTGGTACATCCGCATGCCCGTAACGCGGTGATCCGCATCGATCACAAATTCGAAATGGCTGGGACTGGCCTCATAGAAAAACGCCGTTTCCGAACTGGGGAGGGCCGCCAGCCGGTTCCCACCGTTGCGCATGGTATATAACTGGCCGTCTTCCACGGTTACCAGCCGTCTGGACTGGTCGTCGATCCTGTAAACGCCCACGTATCGTTGCAACACCGCGGGATCGAGGGTGATGGCCTGGAATTCGGGAAACGGATCGCCAGCCGTCAGGGCCGCGATCCGGGTACCGGTCAGTGTGGGGTTGTGCCCGGCCGAATTGCATAATACCGCCACGTAAATGTCATCATCCGGCAAGTAAACACCAAACGTCGAGAATCCGAAGATCCCGCCGCCATGCGAAATCGCCCGATGTCCGCGAATGTCTCCCGGGACCAGACCGAAACCGTAGCCGGTCGGCGAGCCGTCATTCAAACGGGAGGAGGTCGTCATTTTGGCCAACGATTCCGGACTGACCACCCGGCCTCCGAACAGGGCCCGGTTCCATTTCCCCAGATCACCGACCGTCGACAACAGGGAACCGGCCGCGTAAGGCTGGGTCATGCTCAGGTATTGGGCGTTTTGCGGATCGTCCGGCGAGCCGTCGTATCCCGGCGTGCGGTTGGCGATAATCGCCGCATGGTCTCCATAACGGGTTTCGGTCATTTGCAATGGACCCAAGATCCGTTCCTGAAGGAATTTGGCATACGTCTTGTCGGTGACCTGTTCGATAATGGCTCCCAGCAAAATGTAACCGGAATTGTTGTACCGGAATTGTTCTCCCGGCTGAAAGTCCATGGGTTCATTCTTGAATCCATCGATCAATTCGGCGACCGTCAACTCCTCGCGGATCCGGTTGATCATCCAGCCCGGCAGCTCGGTATAACTGCGAATGCCCGACGTATGGTTTAACAGGTGCTCCACCGTAATTGCGGCCCCTTGCGTCGGATAATCGGGCAGGAATTTCGTAATCTCGTCGGTCAGATCAATCTTCCCTTCCTCGACCAGCAACATAATCGCGGCAGCCGTAAACTGTTTGGTGATCGAGCCCAGGCGGAACACATGTTCGGGGTGCAGGGGCACGCCCAACTCCAGACTGGCCCTCCCTCGTGCCGATCGGTAGATCTCCCGGCCGCCCTGCACAACCACCACTGCTGCACCCGGCTGGTGGGCCGGAAACTGCGCATCCAGCATGGCGTCAATGTTCCGGATCAATTCTCCGGTGTCGGACCGCGGGGCAACGGTTTGCGCTGCCACGCCGCCGGTCGCAACCAGCCCGATCGCCGTCAACCAGAACACATGGCCCATCCGGCGAGCATTCCACGCATTTCCCATTTCGTTCACCCCCTGCCAAAAATCGACTCGCCGTCGGCGCCTCGAACAATGGTTACCCGCCCCAGCGGCTGGCAGTTTCAGCCCGATGCCCCGCGGCGCCAACCACCGGCGCCCCGGATTGGTCGGCAACCCTTGCCGCTTGATTCCCCGGGCTGGCCGCCCCGCAGACGTTGCCCGCAGACGTTGCCCGCAGACGTTGCCCGCAGACGTTGCCCGCAGACGGTGCCCGCAGACGGTGCCCGTGCCGCTCGACGGGCGTTTGCCACCGAATGGCGGTGGCGGACCGGCGAAAACCCGACCCGCCAGTCCAGTCGGCGGGAGCGTCCGGGGGCCCTGTTACTGGAACGTCTCGGGATAGATGACGATTTCGATACGGCGATTCGGGCTGATTCCGTTTTCGGTCGCGCTGGCCTCGTAGCGCGGCCGGTTGCTGCCCATCGCCATCGTAAACACCTGCCGGTTGGGCAATCCCGACTTGACCAGCAGGTCGAACACGGCCAGTGCCTGGGTCGCCGTCAGCTGGTGGTGACTGGTGGTGGCTGGCTGAATGGGTGATCCGTCCCAGTGAGCCTCCACACCGATGATCTGGCGCGGGAAATTCTGCCGAATCGTACTGGCCAAACTGGCCAGCGTGGCCGCATCGTTGGCATTCAACTGGTAGCTGCCGGAAACAAACAAGCGATCCGTGGGCCCTTCGATACGGATGACATCGCCGTCCATCCACGACCGAAATCCCGGCAGCTGAACCGTCTGCAGCCCCTGCATCAATCCGTTGTTGGCCCGAATGGTTGCGCCCGCATTCTGTGCGGGAACACCGCCTGTACTGGAGGCGTTAGTCCACGACGAGGAGTCCGTTGCCGGGCTATTGGCAACTTGCTGACTCTGCTGCAGCTGGCCCATCGTGTCCGCCAGTTGCTGTCGCAGCTGGTCGTTGTAATTGTTGGCATTTTGCAGACGCTGTTGCAACGCGGCGATTTGCGTATGCAAGTTGTCGTTGTCGTAATTGAACTGGCTGAGCCGCATGTTTAACGACTCGACCTGTTGCCCCAGCTGATTCATTTGAGCACCGGCCCCGGACCCGGGCGCAACTGGGAGTTGCCCGCATACAGATTTCCGCCCGGCACATTGGCCTGATACGCCGGCAGCGACGAACCGCCGAATCCAGGCGCCTGGGCGGTACTGCCGTAGGGTTGGCGGCAGCCGCCCGCAACCATCAGCAGGCATAGCATCGGCAGGACAATTCGCGTCATTTTCCCGGCATTGGACTGGTGCACGGCGGTTCGCAAAAATTCCCCGTCCCCGGGAAATTTGAGGCGGAATCCTAGCAATGGCCATGCCGGCGGTAAAGATCAATCAAACTGGCGACTCGGGGATCCCGGAATGCCCTGGCCGGTTGGCCAGGTGACGACCGGTAATGCTACCGGACGGGTGCTGGCAGCGTCGCGGGTGCCTGGTCCTGACGCGGTCGGGTATTCACCGTAAAACCGGCGGATGTAATGCCGCCCCCGGCGGTGCCCCGGCACATGTCGTTCAAACCCGTAAAAACGCATCACCCGATCCGTGATGCGGCGATTGGTGACATGACACAAAATGGCATCGCTGCGTTTGATTTCTGCCACTCGATCGAGCGCCGATGGGCGGACCGAATCGTCGCCAGTGAGGTTCCCAGCGCCGAGAGTTCATACGACAAAGTCAGAAAGTTGCGATGGGCGACGGGCTGGTGATACCAGATCTGGACGCGGTCCCGTGAAACCCGGCGATGCCACCAGCCTCCCAGGCACAGGGCCTCCACTCCGGAAACCAGTTTGGGCCACGGCCGGATCTGTACGAACTGCAATTGGCCGCCGGCTGCCTCGATCATGCCGCAGGTGGACCGGGCAATCTGCTGCTGCGACGCGGGCTGATCCAGGTCGGTAACTTTGCGAAACAGCCTTGACATGACCAGAGTCTCCCAAGTGGTTAAAAACGACGCTTGATTTTTCCCCAAATGCCCAGCATGAATGCCATCAACACGAGGCAAACGAGAATCACAACCAGCAAGAATCCGCCACCCGCCTGGAACACACCATTGGCAGCCCGCTCATTCCAGATTTCGTTCCATCCAATCAGCACAATCACGGTCGCCAAACACAGGTAGGGTCCAAACGCCAGACGGTTTTCGCCCGACGTCAGCAGCTGGGCCAGGGCAATTACGATCGAAGTGAACGGCGCGATCACGAACACCAGCAAAGCCGGTTGCCAACCCAGAAACGCGCCGATCATGCACATCAGCGTAACGTCGCCGAACCCCATTGCCTCGACGCCCAGCGCCTGGCCCGCCACGATCCGCACCGCCCAGACGATGCCACCGCCCATGGCCAGCCCCAGCAAGGCATCGAACAGGGCCTGCCACGACGAGCCCCCCCCCGACCAGCAGGCGATAACCAGGCCCGACCCGACCAGGGACAACCCAATCAAAAATCGGGTTTGAGGCAACATGGCCCGCGATCGAATTCGGCCGACTGCGGATTTGGTCCGGCGGGCCGGACGCAGCATGCTGGCGACCCAGATCCGAAGCCCCCGCACCAGCCCGTAACGGAATGTGGTCCATTTCGGGACCAGTGCAAAGCACCAGACCACACCGATCAGCAGTCCGCAGAGCAAGCCGTACGGTCCCTGGTGCCAGGTCTGTTCGGCACCGGGAGACCAGTAAGTCAGGGGAGCCAGTCGAATCGGGCCCAGGTCCTGATGCACGACGGGCAATCGCAGCAGCGGCGCCACCGGTAACATGATCAGCGCGAACAGGGTGCCGGGCACGGTCACCCCATCCGGGATGGTTTGGTCGTCAAAATCAACAAACGTGGCGATCATCAGCAGTGCCAGCAGGACCGTGTAAAACAAAAACCAGCCCCACGTCAGCGTCCCGATCACGCGAGCCTGGTCCGGCACGAGGGGGTCCAGCCGGTATCCCCACAATCCACCGGCCATTTGCCAATTGAAAAACCAGACCAGTCCGATCCCGCATGCCAGTTCGATCAGCAGCGGACGGATCCAGAACCCGCGCCCGTGCTGGTCCCGTTCGCGGCGCAACACCAGCCAACCGGCCACCGGTATCCGGTCCAGCCATGTTCGAGGCGGCCGGTTCTCGTCCGGCGGACACCATGGGCTGATATTGCGGGCCCGATAGAATGACAGTTGATAGATGGCCAGATTCACCAGGCCACCCACCGCGGCACCCGTCCCAAACAGCAACGCCCAGCGAACCACAACGGGTAACTGCTGTAGAAACATGACGGTACCGCAACGGGAAAGCAGAACGGGAATGAATCGGGCTGCGCGGCGTGAACCCGGCACAGCGGCTTACTTGTTATCGACCCCGGCCAACCAATGCGCAATCTGTTCCACGGTCTGCTCCGGCGTCAGGAGCCCGGTGTCGATCTCGTAATCGGCACATCCGGCATAAACGGGATTCCGCTGTTCGAGCATTCGGCGAACTTCCTCATCCAGCGTCAAATCCGTCAGGGCGGGCCGGGGTGCATGCCGCAACCGACCGATCAGGGTTTCCGCGTCGGACTGCAACCAAACGCACCGGCCGCTGGCCCGCATGATTGAGCAGACTTCGGGAATCAATACCGCGCCGCCGCCGAGCGAAACAACGATGTCCCCGTGGCCGGCGCGGGCCCGCTCGATCAGGCCAGCGATGGTTTGTCGTTCCCGCTCCCGAAACTCCGACTCCCCGCCGCTGGCAAAGATTTCGGGAATCGTGCGGCCGGCCGCGCACTCGATCTCGGCATCGCTGTCAACCCAGTCGCAACCCAGGCGGGCCGCCATGGCCCGCCCAATGGTCGTTTTGCCGGATCCCCGATAGCCAATCAGAAACAGAATCACTTGCGTTGTTGCAGCTGGACCCGATTGGGCGGTAACGTTCCGAATAAACAAAGTGAAAAGCAATACGGCAGGCCCGGGAGCGGGCGGGCGATCCCGGACGGTTCCCCGCCAGCTACTTCACAACAATCTCCACGCTTCCGCTGTGGCTGTTAAATTCGGGAGCATACATGCATTGCAATTCGGCGATCCCGGTCTGGTATTTCCCGCGATGCTGAACCCGAACCGAATATTCGAAAACCCAGGTGCCGCGGGGCAGGTAATCAATAAAAAAGTGACTGGCCGTATCCCGGGTCGACTCGTAGTAGGCCAGTCCGTCCTGGTACTTGTATTGCGACAGGACATTGACCGGTTCCGTACCGCTGCCGCGGTAATCCTTCAGATGCACATACTCCATATCGCGGTCGACCCGCAGCTCCACCCTCATGACCAGTTCATCGCCCACCGCCACCGGTCCCGAAACCGGCTCGATCACCGGGCCCTTTTCCGTATTGCGTTTGATATACAGGGCCTTGTTAACCGTCAGGGGAGTACCTTCGTACGGCTGAATCTTGCTGACGTCCTCCAGATACTGCCAGTGCACGCTGCCCCAGGCCACACCCGGGTCCGATTTGGTAACTGTAATGCTGGCCATTTCCGGGCTGATTTCACCGCGACCAAATCGTTGTTCGAAGAAACCCGTCCCGGCTTCGACCTGGTCCGGACGAATCTGCATGTCGCCCAGCTGCACGGTTACCAGTTGGTCGGAGGCCAGCACATCGGTGCCCCGCAACAGCAGGGCATAAATGGCATCGGCGGTGGCCTTGGTGGTTTTCCAGTTTTGGGTCTGTTTCTGTTTGAGCAACCAGACCTTGCAATCCTCGACCTTGTCGGCGTCATTGGCGACTTCATCATACGCTTCGATCATCAAGGCCTGGGTTTCGATGGGCGCCCGGTACCACCACCACGATTGCTGGCCCTCCCGCCAGAACATGCCCATGTCTTCCTCGTTCAAACTGCGTTCGGTCAGCGAGGCCATAATTTTGGCGGGCGTCTCCAGATCTCCGTTACGTTGCAGGGCGATGGCCAGGAACCCCTGGGGCTGGCGATCGGCCAGTTTGACCCAGTACTGTTTGCCCTGTGCCAGGAAATAGTTGCAGGCCTCCTGGTTTTGCGGATCGACCGGCTTGTCCTGCAAAAAGAAACTGCGGCCATACAGGTACAGGCAAATGACCGGCGACAAATGGTTCGTGTTCCTGTCGCCATGACGCAAGATCTCCTCGTACCGCTGGCGGATCCAGTTGTCCAGGCGATCCAGGGACCGAATGGCCGGCACCACATCCAGGTCCACACCCAGATGCCGCAACCGGCCAAAGCCGGTCGTGACATACAAGGTGATGTAATCGTTGGCGGGACCGCCGGGGAACCAGGGCCAGGCACCGTCGCTGTATTGCATCTCGGACAGCCGCTGAAAGGCCCGTTGCATTTCCTGATTTAGCCGGTTTTGGTCAAACAAAATCCCCACGTTGCGGCGGGCCCGGGATTCCTGTTTGGCGTCCAGCAACCAGGGTGATTCGGCGATCAGGACGTTTCGCAAGTCTTCATTTTTTTCCAGCGGGCTGTCGAGGGCCTCGGTTCCCCGCCACTGTTCAAACACCCGTTCGATTTTGGGATCGCTGGCGGCGATATGCCGTGCCAGGGCATTGGCATAATACCGGTTAAAGACCTGTTCGCTGCATTCGTACGGGTATTCCATCAGGTACGGCAGGGACAGCACTGCGTACCAGGCAGGATTGGAGGCCATCTGCACGGTTAACGACTGCGATTGCAGGGTACCGCTGTCCGCCGAATTTCGAAGCCGTTCGAAATCAAACTGTTTGGTTTGCTGGCCCCGAATCGGCAACGGGATCGACTCGGTAACCAGAATGCGTTTGGACAGCACCGGCAAAAAACCTTCCTCGCCATCGGAAAGCTTTTCGGTGGCGGCCACCGTCTTGTAGGTCAGGACTCCCGTGAAATCGGGTACGACCAGTTTCCAGAACAGGCTGAGTGACTGTCCGGCGGGGATTTCAAACGGCTGGTCGAGGTCGCCGTCGATAAAAATCGCGTCAACAGACTCCCCGGTCCGGGCATCGGCCAGTGTCAGCCGGGCCGAACCGCTTTGCGGCTTGTCCGACTGGTTGGTCAGTTTGACCGAAAACTCCAGCACATCCCCCTCGCGCAGGAACCGGGGTGGATTGGGCTGGGCCATCAAGTCCTTGCTGGTGGTCATCTCGCTGGTGAGCAAACCGGTCCGCAAGGCGTTGTCGTGGGCCAATCCCAAAAACTTCCATTGGGTCAGTGCCTCGGGGATTTCAAATTCAATCCGCACGGTGCCGTCGTCGGCGACCCGCAGGTTCGGATAAAAGAAGGCGGTTTCTTGCAGGTTTTTCCGGGCGGAGACCTGCGACAAATCCACGTCCGGGGCTGCCGCGCCGGCGGATCCGGGCGCCTGCTTGGCCAGGCCGAAATAATTCCGTTCGACCACACGATTGTCCTGGCGACTTTCTGCGACCACGCCCTCGTCCGCCGCCATCGCCGAGGCGGGCGCCATCATCACCTCACCGCCGCGAAGGCCGGATCGTGTCATTGTGTTGCCCCACGGACCGTACCCGACTGAGGCGATTTCGTCGGCAAAGTACCGGTACAGGATGATCTCGTCCCTCAAATCCAGGGACCAGCTGTTGTGCAATAATCTCAGATACTGCAGCTGGTTCTGAAATGCGATCCGGGTCCGCGAGTAGTCCTGATAAAACACGTTGAAGGACGCCGGCCAGGAGTGCGGCAGAAACGCGTCCAGCGAGGCGTCATACATGGCCGCGACCATTTCCGCAACGGCTTTCCCCGCGTCGGGCCCCTGCACAATCGCGGTCCATGTCTCCTGCCCGCCTGGCTGCAATTTGGAAACAAACCGTTCCCATTTCACATTCAGCTGTTTGTTGCTCCAGGGCACATTAATGGTCCGCTGTTCGACATAGGCCCGATTCTCGCGCACGCAGGTCACCCGCAATTGCAGGCCGCCGCGCCACGATTCCTCGACGGGCAAACGGATTGCCGTCTGGGTGGTGTTGGCGTCGGTCCACCATGACTTGAATACCTTGCCGCGGTGTTCCAGTTCGACAAAGGCACGTCCCTCGCCGTAGCCGGTGCCCCAGACTGCCAGAAACTCATTGCCCGGTTCGACCGTCCACGATTCGGCGTCCAGGTGATTTGGAATTTTGACGGGAAACGAATCGGCTGCCGGGTCGACGACCAGCAAGGGTAGTTCGGCACGCACCGCTCGACCCTGGGGATCGGTGGTTTCAAAAACAGCCTTCCACGCGCCCGCCGTCAGGGATACCGGCACCTCGGCGAATCCGCTGACCGCAGTCGTCACGGCCTGGTCGGATTGCAGTTCGCCCAGAGGCCAGACGTCGATCGACGACATGTGGGACTGGTCGTCGGGATCGGGTCGGCCATGGCCCTGCCAGCGATTGCCGTCCAGACGCGCCCGCTGCACTCTGGCCGGCGGCTGCAGCGCATAGATCTTCAATGAGCCGGTGGCTTCCTGGCCCTCGCCGTCCAGCGTGGCCACGTTGACACGCACGGTAACGGGTGCCGACGCGGTCAACCACGAGGGGGCCGTCAGGTTGGCCTGCAGCGAGGTATAGCCCACGGTAACGGTTCGGGATGAAGACCGGGTTTCACCGGCCGAGTCGGTGACGTCGGCAAAAATCTGAAAACTGAATCGCGGTTCATTCTCGAGGTCGACACTCAGATCAGGCTCGGCGGTGAATTTCACCTGGAATCCGCCATCGACACCGGTTTGGCCGGTTCCGTTGGCAATCTCCGCGGGTTCGGAATTGGGCCAGGGCAGGTACCAGTAGCGCCAGTAGTACCACGGAGGCAACTGCATGCTGCGAACCACCCGCCATGTCACCTGCGCTCCGTCGACCGGAGCCCCGGTATACCCGATGGCGCACCCGGACACCGTGACGGTTTGCCCCAGTCCGGCGGCTTCGGCCGGCGGCTGCACCTCCACGTAATACCGGGGGCGTTTGTACTCTTCCACCCGCACGATCGTCTGGCCGCCCGGTCCGCCCGCGACCCGCAGGTACATTTGCCCGGTTGCCCGGTTTCGGGGTGCGGTAAAACTGCCGCTGATGGATCCGAATTCGTTGGTCTGAAAATCCTGTTTTTCGATTTCCTGGTTGTTCACATCGAACAGCCCTACCGTCAGCCGCTGAGCCGGTAACGTCCGGTACTGGCCGGAACTCTGGTCGGCCGAGACCACAACGGCCTTGAACTGCATCGTCTGTCCCGGACGGTAGATCGAGCGGTCGGTAAAGAAAATCGAACGATCGAAGCGGTTGGCAATCGTGCGGCCCTCGCGCAGGTAACTGGTATCCAGAAAGCCCAGCTGTTGCCCGTCCTGCTCAATCAGGAATTTGTGATGGGACTGCGGCAGCCCGTTGACCGAGAACATTCCGTCCGCGTTGGTTCGGGTTCCAGGCAACCGGACTTCGCGACTGTTGCGACCATCGCGTTGCCAGGCTGTGACAGAGACGTTCGCTCCGGACACCGGCATGCCGCTAATGGCATTGACCACTTGCCCGTCCAGCTGCAGGGTTCCGCTGGTATTCCGCATGACCACGGCCAAATCGCTGACCCAGACTTCACAGGCCGCTATCTGGTTTCGGGATTCGGAGAAATCGGCCTTGGCGCTGGCGATCAGGATATAGCAACCGGAAGCCGCATCCACGTCGACCGGCACTTGCTGGACCCGGTTTTGATAGTCGTCTGTGGCCGGCAACTCGACCGACCATTCGGCGACCTGCGGCAATTGCAGCATTTGATTCCAGTTTTGCCTGGCCTGGGCGTAGACCAGATCGTTGCTGTCCCCCCATGTACTCCATCCCGGAAAGTCGACCGACAAGAGCCGGAAATGAACTTTTTCAACGTTTTTGAAAGTCACGTCGATCGTGGGCCCGGCCTGGTTCCAGACGCGCTCGGTTTGAATTCCCAGCGACGGCTGCAAAATCGTCTGAATGATGTTGTGACAGGCATGCCCTCCACGGCTGTCCGGGAAACGGGCTTCGCCCTCCCGGGCCCGTGCCACGGCCTCGACCAGTTCCCCGCCGGCCTGCAGGGATCGGGCCAGATGCGACAGGGCCAGCGCCGACAGGGGATGTTGGGCATACCGGTCGGCATACCGCCTGAGCGCCGCCCGGTAACGGGCCGTTACCTCGCTGCCCCGTGCCACCTGGGCAGCAAATACCAGTCGTGACAAATCCGCATTCAGCCACGCCGCGGGATCATCGTCGCTGGCATGAAACTGCAACAATTCCTGATACAGCCGCACTGCCCGCAGCAGGAACGAGTCTGCATCCGTCGACTGAGGCTGCCATTTCAAAAATTCGTCGGCATCGGACAGCAGGGGCGAGTCGCCCAAAACCTCAAAGGCCCCTTGCTGCCGTATGAATTGTTCGTCCAGCGCGTAAAACGCCAGGGCTTCGTTGGCGACAAAATCGAACAGGGTCGGGCGAACCGCATCGGTGACATTGCCGGCCACCAGCAGTCCGTCGTACGCGGAAACCGGAATTGTCTTTAGTTGTTCAGCTGACTCAAGTGCCTCGCTGAACCGTTTGTCGATCTCGGTTAACAGGCGGGCCAGGTCCCAGGTTTCAATGTCTTCGCCGGGTGCAGTCGCCGTTTGGGAACGCTGCATGAATCGCCAGCGGTTGGCGTTGTAATAACCGAAAAACCATTCGGCCAGAATGACTCGCATGACCGGTTTCATCGGTTGCGGCGCGGATTCAATCGCGGCGGTCATTTCCTTGATCATCAGCGGCAGCGCCGGCTGATTGATACTGGCCTGCAACATGATACCGCGGGCCTGGGCGCGGATGGCCTCCGGCCACGCCTGGTCAGCCACCGCACCCCGATAGATCTGGTCCAGTTTCTCCATGGCGGTTTTGGGAAGTCCCTCGCTGGTGGCCTGGTCGACTTCCTGCCAGAGTTTTTGGCGATCATCCTGGCGGGGCAGGGCCGGGGTGTTCATGGTCCAGACGCCTCCGGCAACGACAAGTGAGCTGAAAGAAAAAAGCAAAAAGCTGGTCAGGCGAAACATGGAACCTGTTCCTCGGGGAAAGCATTGTGCGCAGGCAATGGTGCCCACCGACCCACGACTGGCCGGATCCAATCCCGGGTCCGCCGCGCCTTTCGGCTACTGGCAACCGGTTCATCGGACACGATTTCCGGTTTGGACGCAACCGATCCGTGGCGGGTTCCGTGCCCCGCGCGATTTTGCCGCTGTCAATCAGGGGACGAGCCGCTATAATTCCACCACGGTGAAAAATCTGCGGGAGAGTTTTTGTCGCCAGCCGGTTACCGGCCGGTTACAAAACGCCGAAGGCGCAAGGTCGCTCCGAACCGCTCAGGCACCCGGGACCGCGGACACTGATACACCGTCTCTGGAGAGCGATGCCGCCGGATCATTAACGGGCCCGGCCATCCACCGAAGGGGTAAGGCCTGCGGACCCGCGTTTCGGGTACCGCCGGGTCGAGATCTCTCAGGTTCCTGGACAGAGGGGCGAAATTTGCGGCGGAGGAAATCAAATTCCGCTGCGATTTTTGTTTCGTATCCCGCAATCAGGAATTCTGCCATGTCCTTGTCCCCCTTCGTCAGCCGTCATATCGGACCCCGTGAAGATGAAATCCGGCAGATGCTGGAGGTGCTCGGTTACCAGTCGCTGGATGAACTGACGGCTGCCGTGGTGCCGGCGAACATCGCCAACAATGATCCGCTGGATTTGCAGCCCGGCCTGTCGGAAGAAGCCGCCCTGGCGCAGCTCCGCGGTCTGGCGGCCGAAAACCGGGTCCTCAAATCGCTGATTGGCCAGGGATACTACGGCACGCATACGCCCCAAGTGATTCAGCGCAACGTCCTGGAAAACCCGGCCTGGTATACGGCCTATACGCCCTATCAGCCGGAAATTTCCCAGGGCCGTCTGGAGATCCTGTTTTATTTTCAAACCATGATCGCCGAATTGACCGGACTGGAAATTGCCAACGCGTCCTTGCTGGACGAAGCCACGGCAGCGGCCGAAGCAATGGCCCTGGCGCATCGCTCGGCCCGCGGCAAGCGAAACCGGTTTCTGGTTTCCACCCTCTGTCATCCCCAGACCATTTCCGTGATCGAAACCCGGGCCCAACCGATGGGGATTCAGGTCGTCCGCTTTGACGAGCACACGGGTATCGATGACTGGACCGATGTTTTTGGCGTCATCGTCCAGTATCCGGCGACCGAGGGTTCGGTAAACGATTACCGGCCACTGATCCAGGACGCGCATGACAACGGGACCCTGGTCATCATGGCGACGGACTTGCTGGCCCTGATGTTGCTGGAAAGTCCCGGGAGCCTCGGTGCCGACATTGCGATCGGCAACTCGCAGCGGTTTGGTGTCCCGCTCGGTTTCGGCGGTCCCCACGCCGCGTTCATTTCCACCCGGGATGAATACAAGCGGACCCTGCCCGGACGACTGGTTGGTCAATCGGTCGACCGGCATGGAAAGCCGGCGTTTCGCCTGGCGCTGCAAACGCGGGAACAGCACATTCGACGCGAAAAAGCCACATCCAACATTTGCACCGCCCAGGCGTTGCTGGCCATTATCTCAACCCTGTACGCCTGTTATCACGGCCCCCGGGGACTCCGGGAGATCGCTGTCCGCGTTCATCGCCTGACCGGTCGCTTGCGGCGACGCCTGGAACGGGCCGGGGTGACCATTACCAACGCCACGTGGTTCGACACGCTGGCGATCGATTCCGGTGACCGCACGGACACCATCGTCCAGACCGCCTTGCAGGCCGGTTACAACGTTCGCCGAATCGACGCGTCAACGATTGGCATTTCGCTGGACGAAACGACGACCCCGGAGGACCTGCTGGCCATTGCCGCCGTGTTCAACGCCACGGTCATGTCCGATGACGATGAAGTGGCCGTCACCGAATTCCCAATGCGGCAGGACCCGGTTTTGACGCAGGAAGTGTTTCACCGGTATCACAGTGAAACGGAAATGATGCGGTATTTGCGGCGTTTGTCGGAAATGGATATCGCCCTGGACCGGGCCATGATTCCGCTGGGTTCCTGCACGATGAAACTGAACGCCGCCAGCGAACTGTCGCCCATCACCTGGCCGGAATTCAACAACATCCATCCGTTTGCTCCTGCCGATCAATGGGTCGGCTATCGGCAGCTAATCGATCAACTGGAACACATGCTGTGTGCGATCACCGGTTACGACACCATCTCGTTGCAGCCCAACGCCGGCTCGCAAGGAGAATACGCAGGCCTGCTGGCAATCAAGCGGTATCATGAATCGCGCGGCGACCATGACCGCAACGTGTGCCTGATTCCGGGCAGCGCTCATGGAACCAATCCGGCCAGTGCTCACATGGCAAACATGCAAGTGGTGGTGGTTAAATGCGACGAACATGGCAATGTGGATTTGCAAGACCTGGATGCCAAAATCAGTGCGCATGCGGGCAAGATTGCCGCAATCATGATCACCTACCCCTCAACGCACGGGGTGTTTGAGGAGGTCGTGACGACCGTATGCCAGAAAATCCATGATGCCGGGGGGCAGGTTTACATTGATGGCGCCAATCTCAACGCCCTCGTCGGTGTGGCCAGGCCCGGGAAGTTCGGCGGGGATGTTTCGCACCTGAATCTGCACAAAACATTTTGTATCCCTCACGGCGGTGGCGGTCCGGGAGTTGGTCCGGTTGGCGTTCGTTCCCACCTGGCGCCTTTTCTGCCCTTTGATGGAATCCATCCGGAGCGGCAAGGTCCGCCCGTCAGTGCCACTCCCTTTGGCAGCGCCAGTATTTTGCCCATCTCGTGGATGTACATTCGGATGATGGGTCCCGGCGGTTTGCGGCGGGCAACCCAGGTCGCCATTCTCAGTGCCAACTACATCGCCCATCGTCTGCAGGAAAATTTCCGGATCCTGTACACCGGCAAAAACGGGCTGATCGCCCACGAATGCATCCTGGACACACGACCGCTGGACCAGGCGGCTCATGTCAGCGTCGACGATATTGCCAAACGCCTGGTTGATTACGGATTCCATGCACCGACGATGTCTTTTCCAGTCACCGGTACGCTGATGATCGAACCCACGGAAAGTGAATCACTGTACGAGCTGGATCGGTTTTGTCGGGCAATGAACCAGATCCATGCCGAGTTTGTGAAAGTCCGGGACGGCCACTGGCCGGCGGAAAACAACCCGCTTCACAACGCACCCCACACCCTGGACTCGATCCTGGATGATCAGGTGACGCGAACCTATTCCCGCCGGGAAGCCGTTTGCCCGGACGCCCGGATGGACTACAGCGTCAAGTACTGGCCGCCGGTGGGGCGGGTCGACAACGTATACGGCGATCGCCACCTGGTGTGCTCCTGCCCGCCGCTGGACGCCTGGGTCGACGCCGAGTCCGCCGATTCCGAACCGGAACCGGTCAGCGCCGGTTGAATCCGCGGCCGGGACGCGGTTGCCGCGAACCGGTTGCGCGGGAAAATGATCAATATATTCCGGCCCCCGCCGAATCCCGGCGGGGCAGGGCAGTCGGGCCGTTTCCAGGTGGGTCGCGAACAGGGGCAGCCGGCGGATGGGGTTTTTCCTGATTTTTCTTGTGGCTGTCGTGCTGGGCGCCGCGATCATCTGGTTTTCGTATGAGGCGGCCCGGAAACGTCGTGAGGCGTTTCGGCACGCCGCCCACTCCATGGGCCTGGAATTCCGACCCGATAAAGACTTTGCGTACGATGAACGGTACCCGTTTCTTGCCAAACTTTGCCAGGGAGACGACCGTTACTCGTTTAATGTGATCGCCGGAACCTGGCGGAAATACGCGGTCGAGGCATTTGACTATCACTATGAAACGACCTCAACCGATTCCGACGGAGATCGCCACACCCACGATCACTATTTTTCGTTTTTCATCCTTCATCTGGATCGAAATTTCCCGGAATTGATGATTTTCCGGGAAGGCTGGCTGTCGAAGATCGCCCAGTTTTTCGGATTCGACGATATCGATTTTGAATCTGCCGAGTTCAGTCGCACGTTTGCGGTCAGGTGCCGGGACAAGAAATTTGCCTACGATATTTGTCATGGTCTGATGATCGAGTACCTGCTGGCCAATTCCGATCTGAGTGTTGAAATTGACCGCCATTGTCTGACGCTGTTTTTCCCGCAACGGCTGGCGCCTGATGGAATCAGGTACAATCTGGACAGGCTGGTTACGATTCGGGAAATGTTTCCCGGGTACCTGTTTGACACGGCAACCTGAACATCGCTGAACCAATGTCATGAACGGAACGGCCCTGCTGGTAATCCTCGCCGTGGTGGCAGTCCCCGGCCTGTTTGTGCTGGTACAGTACAACAGCCTCATCGCCTTGCAAAATCATATCCATAACGCCTGGAGTAACGTGGATACCGAACTGAAACGCCGCTACGATTTGATTCCGAATCTGGTGGCCACGGTTCAGGGTTATGCCAAACACGAACGTCAGGTGCTGGAGCAGGTCACCGACCTGCGAAACCGTTGCCTGAACAACCAGGGAACTCCCGTGGAACAGGCGGGCGACGAACGTCAACTGGTGGCGGCCTTGCAACGATTGCTGGTGGTGGTTGAAAATTATCCGGAGTTAAAAGCCGACCGGAACTTTCTGGAATTGCAACAGGAACTGGTGAATACCGAAGACCGGATTCAGGCCGCCCGGCGATTCTACAACGGGAATGTCCGCGATTACCGAATCAAGTGCCAGTCGTTTCCCTCGAATCTGGTGGCCGGCATGTTCGGATTCAAAACGGAAGACTATTTCAATGTCGATCCGTCGGTGCGGGATCTGCCCAACGTGGAGTTCCCGGCGCAAGGCTGAACAGGATCATGTTCAGCCAGTCATGCGAGATATCTTTTGCTGCGCCGCAGCACCAACATTCCGCAGACCATCGCGACGAGGCAGGCAGATGCGGGTTCGGGTACCTGGGCTCCCGCACGCTGGGCGAAATGAATGTTATCGATGCCCATCAGGCTGGCGGCAGTCGCGTAATCCAGATCAAGCGTTAACTGCGGGGCGAATAACCCGCTGGCAAAGTCAAAACTTGCATGAGCGGCCGCGCCGGGAATCAGAGTGCTTCCCTGTGACCAGAGAACATTTCCAAACCCGTCCCGAATTTCCATGCCATCGACCGGCAAGTTGGATCCAAAGGCGGCCAGGTCAAACCCGAAGAGTCCGACTTCAAATCCAGGGTCGGCCGTGAACGTAATTTCGAGGTGGTCGGAGTTGGTGCTGGAGGCCTTGTACAACACGGTCGACAGGTCGCCGTAACCGCCAGACCAGAGGTTCAGGTTATCACCACCGGTCACGAATTCCACTGCGACATTGGGCGTCAATCCGAGCCCCGCTCCAGGGATGATGCTGTACGCATGTCCGTTGGAATCGGGCGAGCCGGAGACCCGATCGCCATAGGTCTGATCTACCGAAACCCCGTTGGCAAAGCCGTTCTGATCAAAGGTCAGCACGACATCGGCGTGGACGTGACTCACCATCCAGTCCCCCAGGGTTAACAAGACGGCCAATCCGGAAAGTATTCGTGGTAAAGTCATGGTTGAGTTCTTGCTGAAAGAAGAAGCAGGCTGTATTTCGGTTTGCCGATCCGCAACAGGATTCCAAGTACCTCGGCGGCCGAATCCGGACGCGCTTTTCGCAAAATTTAATCCGACTCCCTCAAATTCACCGCAATTTGCTTCAAATAGGCCTTTCCGGGGCCCATAATCGGTTTTCGACGTCCGCCCGGACTCGTTTTGGCACTTGTCAGGAATGTGATTTTGAAAAATCGACCGGAAAAAGAATCTCGCGATCCGCACGATTCCACATCAACCGAATTCCACCGGCAGCTTGAGCGTGCGCGGGACGGCGACACCAGCGCCATGGGGAACCTGTTGCAACAATACCGGGACTACCTGTTGGCAATTGCCCAGCGGGAAGTCGACCCGGCTGTCCGCAACAAAATCGCGCCGTCGGACATCGTGCAGGAATCCATGCTGACAGCCCATGAAAATTTTCACCAGTTCGTCGGTGGATCGGAGGGCGAAATCCAGGCCTGGTTGCGACAAATCCTGATTAACGATGTGTACCAGGCCGGCCGCCGGTTTCGCGCCCAAAAACGGGCCGTTGATCGCGAACGTCCGATGGTCTTTTCGTCATCGCTGGAACGTGGTATCGCCGACGCGGAAAATACGCCCGGAACCGAAGCGTTGGTAATTGAAGAAACCCAGCGTCTAAAATCGGCCATGGCCCAACTTGGCGAGGAGCATCAACGGGTGATCCGTCTGCGAAACTGGCAAGACTTGTCTTTTGCGGAGATTGGCGAACAAATGGGTCGCAGTCCGGACGCTGCCAGAAAATTGTGGGCCCGGGCCGTGATGACCTTGCAGGGCATTTTGGGGGAGGCGTGACCCGGGATCGGGACGGCAGTCACTGGCGACCAACATGACAGACAATCTTCACAAACCTGACATCGAACAACAACTGGAATCCATCGAGAATCGGATTCGGCAGGGACATTCTGTTGGTGAACTGGGAGATCCCGAATTGCAACGCGCGGCCGACGCCTTGCTGTTGATCAATCGCATCAAAGCGCAGCAGGGCCTGGAAACGGCCGCCGGGTTCGATACGCGAGCCGGCGGGGAATTGGCCACGGGGTTGCCCGATTCATCAGGACACATCGGTCGTTTTGAGATCCGCGAGAAACTGGGGCAGGGCGGATTCGGCGTTGTCTTTCGGGCTTTTGATCCGGATTTGCAGCGGGATGTTGCGCTTAAAATTCCGCGGCCCCATGCCTTTGCCACGCGGGACTTGCGCGAGCGATTTTTGCGGGAAGGCCGCGCCGCAGCCGCTCTGGCGCACCCCAACATTATTCCCGTTTTCGAATCTGGAACGGTTGGACCGATCTGCTATACCGCCAGCCAGTTTGTTCCCGGTCAATCGCTGGCAGCATACATTGAACAAAACAAACTAACCATTTTACAGGCCGCCGGCATCGTCAAATACCTGGCCGAAGCCGCCGAGCATGCGCATCAACGGGGTGTGGTGCATCGGGACATCAAGCCCGGCAACGTGATGGTTCGCGACGATAACTCGTTGCCGATTGAAAAGCGTGTCCAGTTGACGGATTTTGGACTGGCCAGAAACCTTTCGGATGACAGCCGGCAAACGCGCGAAGGTGATCTGGTTGGCACACCGGCCTACATGCCACCAGAACAGATTGCCGGTTCGGCGGACGCCGGCCCGGCCTGCGACGTCTACGCCCTGGGCGCGTTGTTGTATGAACTGGTTGCCGGGCAACCGCCGTTTGCCGGCGAAACCGTCCTGGACGTTCTCAACCAGGTCCGCAATCAGGAAGCGATGGCCCCCTCAAGAATCAACCCGCGGGTGCCTGCGGATCTGGATGCCGTTTGCCTGAAATGCCTGGAAAAGGATCCCGCCCGCCGGTATTCTGCAGCGTTTTGCCTTGCTGAAGATCTCGGTCGTTTTCTGCGTCGGGAACCTGTTCAGGCTCGACGCATCGGACCGATGATGCGTTTCGCACGCTGGTATCGACGAAACCGGATTGTGGCCACGGTCGCTTCCCTGGCATTTCTGTTTCTGGCGCTGGGACTCGCCGGAACGCTGTGGATGTACGGTCAATCGCAATCCAGTCTGGCCCTGGCTCAACAGCAAACCAGTTTGGCGGGCCGCGGCCTCGAACGTACACGACGCTCCGTCGATCGGCTGTTAACAGATGTTTCGCAAGCCCTGGCGGATCGGCCAGGCATGGACAAACTGCGACAACGACTGTTGACCGATGCCCGGGAGATTTATCAGGAAGTCCTGAATGATGATTACCTGCAACAGGTCGATGCAGCCAACGCACTGGACTCGTTTTACCGGATTGCGATTATCGAAAACCAGTTGGGTAACCTGGAACAATGCCAGTTAATCCTGCAGCAGGGGCTGGACGAATACGAAAAACTGACCGCCGCCCGGAAGCAGCAGCCGGAGGTGCTGGTCAGCTGGTCTCGACTGGCACGGATGGACTGCATGATTCAGATTGCCACCGGCCATCCGGCGCGACAAGGCATTCCGGCAATAATCGAAAAACTCGAAAGCGTGGAATCGCCAGACGTGGAGTTGCAGGAAAGCCTGACGGAACTGTTCCGCCAGGCCGGCATTGACAACCTGCAACAGGGCCGTGTGAGTGAGGGAATCAAGTACCTCGAATCAGCTGTCGCGGTCCTCGACTCTGTCGAATCCGCGGCCCATTCCCGGGAAGTTATGTTTATGCGGGCGCAAACCCTGAACAGCCTCGGAATTGCCCGCAAATCCAATGGGGAATACGACAAGGCGATCGGGCGTTACGAGGAAGTCGTTGCCATCCTGTCCGTGTTGCTGGATGAATTTCCGGAACGGGCCCGGTATCAGGAAATGCAGGCGATTGTTGCGTGCAACCTGGGCAACCTGCATTTCAACGCGGGTAACTTGAACGACGCCCGGGACTCCTACGAACTGGCCATGGAACGATGCCGGATGTTGCGCACGCTGTTTCCCGATCGAAATGTGTTTTTGGATGTATTTGCCCGGGCGGCCAGCGGGTTTGGGCTGGTATCCAGAAAGCTCGATGATTTCGATGCGGCCCGGGAAGCCTACGATGAATCGATTAACGCGTGGCGCGAGTTTGGCACCCGATTTGGAGAAAGTCGGGGTGCCGGCGAGGGGTTGCAGATTGCACTCGGTGGTATGGCGACCTTGTTAAAGACCCGCGAATTATGGGATGAAGCGCGGCCGCTGGAGCTGGAGTCAATCCGGCTTAAACGCCAGCAAGTCGAGCAATTCCCGGATCGGCCAGGGTCCAAAAAGTCGCTCTCCCTGCAACTCGGCAACCTGGCGGTCACGGAATTTGCGGCGGGAAACCGAACCGCCGCCCTCGAGCATTACGAGGAAGCGCTACAGATTGCGATTGACCTTTATGCAGCGCACCCGGACTACCCGGGGCAACTTGCAAATATCAATTACCAGTTCACCGGCGTCGCCTGCACCCTGGCGGCACTCGATCGCCATCAGGAATCCGGGCTGGTCATCGAACGCCAGGCCGCATTTTTGCCGGACAACAGTGACCAGATTCAGCGGACCATCGAAACACTCGGCTCGATTGCCAAACTCATCAGGGATTCGGACGATTTGGACCTCGAAACAAAAACTGATTTGGTCGCTGACTATTCCCGCCAGGCCAACTCCCTGATGGCACTGGCAGGACGTTTGGGCGCGGATGTCAGTACCTGGCTGGATGCGGAGCCCGCCAACGCGCTGAATCCGGAATAGGATGCCGTCTCCCGCCCGGATTGGGCAAACCCCTGCGTGCAGCAGAAGCAAGCTCGAGGAATCAGATTGATTCCTTGACTTGCCTTAAGGGTAACGGGCCAACTGCCGGATGTGGACCATCCGCACCCCTGCCTTGGCCTCGCCGGGCTGTGTCTAGTCATCCCAGTGTTGCAGTGAGTCCTGCAGTGCATTGAAGTCCGTTCCGGAGACAATATCGTACCAGCTGCCATTGTCATTCAGGATGTAAAACACATCGTCGCCCCCGTTTCCGGCTACGTACATTTCACTGGACTGGTTTTCATCTCCGGGGCGCAAATCATCATTGCCACTGCCCCCGAGCAGGTAGTCGGCTCCATCGTGGCCTCGCAAATCATCGTCCCCCGCGTCCCCGAATATAAAGTCCGTGCCGCCACTTCCGTCAATGATGTCTTCTCCTTCGTGACCCCAGGCAATGTCTGTTTCCAAATCCTGGTCGCCACCCATTGAAATCCAGTCGTCACCCTGAAATCCGGATAGCACATCGGATCCGTATCCACCACTCAGAAAATCGTTCCCGTTGGTGCCCTCGATCGTGTCGTCGCCATCCTGCCCCCAGGCCCAAAAATAACTGCAGGCGCTACCACGAATGGTGTCGTTGCCATCACCCCCGAAAACACCCAGCGAATACGATTCCAGTCCGTAACCAAAGGAAATCGTGTCGTCGCCGTCATACCCGTACACACGGATTGAGTCAAAGTTGTACCAGTCAAAGCCAAAATCAATTCCTGACGTCTGTACGCAGACTTTCCCCCGATATTGATAAATCGAACAGGTGTCGTCCTGGTCGGTCAGGTAGACGCGCAGCTGAGGTGCATGACCCCAAATGATTTCGGCGGATTGCCCGCAGGCAGTTGCCGGCACGAGCAGGCTGCCGGTGACCATCAGGACGAAGGCCTTCAAGTCGAATGGGAATCGGTTCACGGTTCACTCTCCAATAGAATTCTGGACCTGGTCAGGATTTGCGGATAAGCCCCAAGTGGCAAACGGCCGCCGCCCGGACACAGATTCTCGATTTTTTTCCGATGCGCGGCGGGTGGCACCCGCCCCGGTTGTTCAGGAAACTGATGTCAATCGCTCATCCGCATCGTTTCGCTGAAAACCGTGCCGCGATGAACGGAACGGCCCTGCTGGTAATCCTCGCCGTGGTGGCAGTCCCCGGCCTGTTTGTGCTGGTACAGTACAACAGCCTCATCGCCTTGCAAAATCATATCCATAACGCCTGGAGTAACGTGGATACCGAACTGAAACGCCGCTACGATTTGATTCCGAATCTGGTGGCCACGGTTCAGGGTTATGCCAAACACGAACGTCAGGTGCTGGAGCAGGTCACCGACCTGCGAAACCGTTGCCTGAACAACCAGGGAACTCCCGTGGAACAGGCGGGCGACGAACGTCAACTGGTGGCGGCCTTGCAACGATTGCTGGTGGTGGTTGAAAATTATCCGGAGTTAAAAGCCGACCGGAACTTTCTGGAATTGCAACAGGAACTGGTGAATACCGAAGACCGGATTCAGGCCGCCCGGCGATTCTACAACGGGAATGTCCGCGATTACCGAATCAAGTGCCAGTCGTTTCCCTCGAATCTGGTGGCCGGCATGTTCGGATTCAAAACGGAAGACTATTTCAATGTCGATCCGTCGGTGCGGGATCTGCCCAACGCGGAGTTCCCGGTTTAGGTGTTCGCCGGCCAGCAACCGGTGTTGGGCTGACGGAATCCCGAAACAAGGAATCAACACGATGCAAGATTCGATTTCGCCGCTGAAACTGGCACAAAAACTGCAGGAATTCTGGTCGCCCCGGGTCATCGCGGAGGTGGATGACTCGTACGTCAAGATCGCCCGGTTGCAGGGCCGTCTGGCGTGGCACAACCATGAGCATGAAGACGAGCTGTTTTTCGTCCTCGCCGGCTCACTGCGGATGGAGTATGAAGACCGCCACGTGATCCTGAACACCGGTGATCTGCACGTCGTGCCGGCCGGCGTGATGCACAACCCGGTGGCAGATGAAGAATGCCTGATCATGCTGGTCGAGCGAAAGAGCACCCGGCATACCGGAAACGTGCAGACGGACAAAACCCGGGATATCAGCCAGCAATTGCGATCCCTGCCAGGGACCGGGGATTGGCCAGGGACCGGGCCCGCCGGCCCGTGACGACTGGCTAACGCATTGTTTGCCGGTTTGACTGGTGGGCCGTGATCTGTTGATCCACCATGTGCTCAAACACGGCCAGCAACCCGGGCAGGCCGGCGGTTTCCGGTTCGATGATTTGCAGGGCCCGCACCAGGGCCTCAATGGTTGACAGGCAACCGGCCCGGGGTTGTCGACGAATCCGGTAATGGCTGGGGACCGTCGGTCGAATGGAATAATGCGGCACGGCCTGCAGCCACGGATTGGCGCGATACAGGCGTTTGGCTTGCGACCACGTACCGTCCAGCACAATCAGGGTCCGGGGATGTTCGGCGGCGGGTATCGATTCCAGATCCTCAGCGTGCGGGTGCGGCCAAAGCAGTCCGCGGGCTGGCAAAAAATCCGGGGATACGGCCAGTTGACGGTTGCGGCGGGCAATTACCACTGAGGAATTCAACAGCCCCAGACGGGCAATTCGGGCCGTGCCCACCGGATGTCTTTGCTCCCGGTGATGCTGCAGCACCAGGACACGCGTCTGGTTGTCGACCACCGGAATCAGGGGGCAAAGGCACACGGATTGGGCACGAAAGCACCGGTAGCAAAATGCTCGGGGTCGAATCGAATCCCGCATTCGCATGGAATCCGAACGGGGCCGGCCAGAGAGAGGATGGGTGCCAGTCACGGGTCAATCTTAAATTGGCCCGGCCCGGGATGTCTACCTCAACAGCATTCGGCCAGCGGCATGGTGGCCGGGTCTCCGCCGAGTTGGCGATGTTTGCCTGGCGACCCGGGCGAGTTTCCAATTGCGTGTGCGTCATTTCCGGGCAGTGTCGCTTCGTACAAAAACCCGTTGGAAACACGATTGGCACGAACGCCATCTGTTCGAGCGACTGGCACTAAAGCCACGTGTCGCGACACAGTCGCCGGATTTGGTATTCCGATTTCCAACCGGTGGACCGACGCACTTCTTCGCCGTCGCGAACGTAAATAAACGTCGGGACGTAACGCACCTCGTACTTTCGCGCCAGGCTCTGGTGGGAGCTGACGTTCAGGCACTGCGTCTTGAATCCGCTATTCCGCAAATCAACGACCGTTGATTTCAATTGGGGGTCGCAGCCCCGTCACGTGGTGGAATAGAAGTACAACAACTTGCCTTGCGGGACCGCATCGGGATCTCCACCGGCAAACTGGTCAAAGTTCATCGCCACAACCGCTGCCAGCGGCGCGGCAAAGGCGAACACGACCCCGATAATGATTCTCTGGTCCATCGGTCCAATCCCGAAAAACGTTCAAACAGCGGATGTGTCTGAAAGGCTAGGACACGAGATGCCGGAGTCAAAATCCCGGGCCGTACCCCGGTTGACCGGGACGGCCTGGCGGTACCGGCTGGATCGATTGAACGGATGAAAAGGCCGCGGCCGGGTCGGCCGCCTGTTAACCCGCCTCGGCGCATTGCTTTTTGTAAGCTGCGTAATCAAGTAATTTGGCGAGAGGCTCCCGGCTGGTCAGGCGGACTTTGGCAATCCACCCCTTGCCAAACGCGTCATCACCGAGCACTTCCAGATTGTCGGGCAGACCGCTGTTCACTTCAATCACCTCGCCATCCACGGGACTGTACATCGGGCTGACCGCCTTGACCGATTCCACTTCGCCAAATTCATCGCCCGCGGTCAGCAAGGTACCGGGTTCCGGCAATTCCATGTAAACCAGATCCGTCAATTGCTCGACCGCAAAATCGGTGATGCCGATCGTGGCCACATCATCATCGGAAACATGGACCCACTCGTGCGTCGGGGCGTACAGCAATTCTTCCTGATTCATGGTTTATCTCCGGTTTCGGTCGCGAAAGTCGCCGGACTTTCGGTTTGAAATTCTCGATCGGACAGGGTGACTCATGGTTGGCCGGGCCAGCCCCCGGGCCGGGCGGTTGATCGTTCAACGGCGTTGGTAAAACGGCAACTTGCACACCGTGGCCGGCAGGCGTTTGCCCCGAACATCGATCTCCAGGACATGGCCCACCTCCGTGCAGGAGGGATCGACATAGCCCATGGCGATCGGTTTTTCGAAAGTCGGCGAAAACGTCCCGCTGGTTACTTCACCAACCTGCCGGTCGCCCTGAAAAATGGCACTGTGCTCGCGGGCTGCCCGCTTGCCGTCCAGTTGCAATCCGATGCGGCGGCGCAGCGCCGGGTCCTGCCGCGCGTCAGCGATCGCGTCCCGCCCGGGAAACTGCCGGTCTTTCAGGTTAATGGCAAAATTGACATCCGCGATGGCCGGGTTAATTTCCTCGGTCAACTCGTGACCGTACAATGGCATCGCCGCTTCCAGTCGCAACGTGTCCCGGGCTGCCAGACCCACTGGCCGTCCACCGGTCGCCGCCGAATGGTCCAGAATCGTCGACCAGATCTCCACGGCGCGGTTGCCCGGCACCGTCAATTCGCAACCGTCTTCGCCCGTGTATCCGGTGCGGCTGACGATTGCCGATACCCCGCATACGCCGGTCATCACGCCGTGGTAATAGGGCAGCGAGGAGGGGGCGACATCGCAAAACCCGTCCATCACCGCCAGGGCCTGCGGACCTTGAACGGCAATCATGGCGGTCCGTGTGGTTTGGTCTTCGAATCCAAAGACGTCCAGATCTCCGTGCTGCTGCAGCCAGGCCAGGATCTTTTGCCGGTTGCTGGCGTTTACAACCATGAAATAGAACGGACTCCCGCTGACGTCCTGCAAGTGATAAACGAGGACGTCATCCAGCACCCCGCCATCCTCGCGAGTCATTAGCGAGTAGCGAATTTTTCCGGATTCCATGGGCCACACGCGACGCGTGGTCAGGGAGTTCAGGAATTCGCCCGCGGCCGGATCGGCAAAGTAAAACCGCCCCATGTGCGATACATCAAACATCCCCACGGCCGTTCGGGTTGCCGTATGCTCCTCGATGATCGACGTGTACTGAACCGGCATCGACCAGCCTGCAAAATCAACCATTCGCCCGCCGTGCCCGGCGTGCCAGTCGTGCAATGGCGTCTTTAACAGGTCCGATGTCGTGCTCATGAATCGAATACAGGTTGCAAATGAATGGGGACAGAAAACGGATGGGGACCGAAAACGCGTGCCGCCTGAACTGTCGCCTATTCTAGCCGGCCCCGATTATTGCAAAAGACCCGACAATTTTGCTACCGGCCGGAAACCGGTGACTGTTCAGGAAACCGGCAATCCGTAAAATTCGCCCAATTCCCGATGTTCTCACCCGATTCGGAAAGCAGTTCCCGGATGGACAACCAGGACAAACTGATCACGCTGGTACGTATCAATGACGAGATTCAGGCGAGCCTGGTCGTCGCGGCCCTGGCGGAATCCGGTATCCTGGCCACGGCCACGGGAGGATTCACGGCCGGCTTTCGCGCCGAGGCTCCCGGATACGTGGATGTCGTGGTAAGTGACAAGGACCTGCCCCGGGCCCGGCAGGTTCTGGCGTCGATCGAAATGGAACAGCAACCGGTCGACTGGTCGCAGGTCGATGTGGGGCGACCCGATGACGCCGAATAATGCCTGAGCCGGTATCCTGACAGCGGGGCCGGACGATACCGGGGCGGCCTGGCGACCGCGCCCGGCCAGCGCACTTGATGGGATGCAGCGGTTGCCCGACAATCGCCAGGCATGAATCAGGACAAGCGCCCAGCGGATCTGCACCCGATGGAAGCCTCCGCGCTGCAAGCCCGGCGGGAGCGCGTTTTTTTGGTGCTGGCCGGCATCTTTCTGGGTACCCTGGCGATGCTGAATATCCTGGGCATCAGCCGGTTTATCGTGTTGTTCAGCCTGGATCCGGATCAGGTCAACTGGGGGTTGCAGTGGGGACGGTGGGGAAATATTTCATTTGCCCTGGCCGTTGGCGTCTTGCCTTATCCGCTGACTTTCCTGTGTACCGACCTGATCAGCGAATTCTATGGACGACGCCGGGCCAACTGGGTGGTTACCGTTGGTCTGATGTTGAATATCTGGGTGGTATTCATTTTGTGGCTGGCCGGAGTGTTGCCGCAGGTTCCCGAGATGGACCCGCTGACCAACCTGCCTCCGGTGGACCATCTGACGGTTGACGCCCGCGGCCTGTCGGATCCCGACGGATTCGCCTTCTACCGGATTCGGGCATTGACGTTCGGCGCGGTTTTCGCCTCCATGCTGGCGTATCTGGCCGCCCAGTTTTGTGATGTTTATCTGTTCCACTTCTGGAAGGGGCTAACCAGCGGGCGGCACCTGTGGCTGCGCAATAACGGTTCCACCATGATCAGTCAGCTGGTTGACACCGTGGCCGTGATTCTGATCACCCACTTTTATGCCAACGGCTTGCCGCTGCCTCCCGAGGGTCGCAGTTTGTGGCGCACCTGTTGCTGTTTATTGCCACCGGCTACGCCTTTAAATTCGCCATCGCCCTGCTGGATACCATCCCGGTTTATATTTGTGTGGGACAATTGAAAAAGTACCTGCAGTTTGACCCGGTGACCGAAACCGATTTGTCGAAACCGAACGCCGGCCGGACGGCGCCGCGACCCCGCCGTTAACATCGGGCCGGTTGCACCCCTCCATCGACCCGCTGGCCCGGTTATTTCCCAAGGGCCGGTTCGTCGTGCGTTTCAAACCATTTCAGGATGTAGGCGACCTTGGCAATCAGGTGACTGGGCCGGGCCGCAATGCCGTGCGAGGCGCCCGGAACGCGGACCAGGGCCGTATCGATCTGACGCAGCTTGAGCGCCTGGTAGTATTGTTCGGCCTCGCCGATCGGCGTCCGGTAATCCTCTTCGCCCGTCATCAACATCGTGGGAGTCGCGACATGGCCCACCAGCGAAATCGGCGAACGACGCAAATACTCGTCGGGATATTCCCAGGGAAATCCCGGGAACCAGTACTTGTAAAAATAATTGTACCTATCGGCGGTCAAGGCAAAGCTGTACCAGTTGATCACGGGTTTGACCACGACGGCGGCGCGAAAGCGATTCGTTTTACCCACGATCCACGCGGTCAATACACCGCCGCCACTGCCGCCAGTCACAAACAACCGGTGTTCGTCCACCAGCCCGGCGGCGATCAACTGGTCCACGGCGGACATCAAATCGTCGTAATCCTGGCCGGGGTAGTTGTGATGGATCAAATTGGCAAAATCCTGACCGTATCCGGTGCTGCCTCGCGGATTGACGTACAACACGACGTATCCGGCGCTGGCCATCAATTGCAACTCGGCCGCGAATACCTCGCCGTAGGCAGCAAACGGTCCCCCGTGAATTTCCAGAATCAGCGGGTACTTGCGGGTCGCGTCATAATCCGGCGGCTTGATCAGCCAGGCCTGAATGGACTGGCCGTCGGCGCTGGATGGAAACCGGATTTCGGAAACGGCGCCCAGGGTTTTGTGCGTCAGCAAATCGTCGTTGAGATCTGTCAGTCGCTCGGCCCGGCCCCCGGGATCCCGGCAGGCCAGATCCCCCGGCCGCCGGGGACCGGTAACCGTAAAGGCGACCTTGCCGTTTTCCGCCACGCTGAACCGGGCACCACCGGCATACGGTCGCCCGATACTGGCGCCCAAATGGGTCGCCAGGTCCCGCGTGACCGTGCCATCCAGCCCGGCCAGACCCAGGCGGACATTCCCCTCGTCAACACAGGTAAACAGAAAACCGTTGTCGTGCTCGCTCCAAACGGGCGATTCAATATCTCGATCGATATCGGCCAGGACACGACGCCCCGAGCCATCCGGATTCATCACGTACAAGGCGCTGGACTGGTGGCCCAGCAACTGATCGTCATACCCGACAAACGCCAGGTGATTGCCATCGCGACTGAGGGCCGGCCAGGCATCCGGACCGTGGCGATCGGTCAGCTGCCGCAGTGAGCGGTCGGCCAGTGTGACTTCATACAGGTCGCTGTTTTTCGGGTTCAGTTCATGATCCGCGTTGCGGTTGGCTGAAAAAATAATCCGCCCGGAATCGGGGGTCCAGCACAGGTTGCCCCCATGATTGAAATTTCCGCTGGTGATCTGGCGTGGAGATCCGCCGGCGGCACTGATCACAAACACCTGAGTGAATCCGTACTTCAGGTAGCCTTGCCCGTCGGCCCGATAGTTCAAATCCGTAATCATGTTTGGCGCTTCGGCCCACTCGGCCCCCTCCGGCTTTTCCGGCATGTCAATAAACGGTTTGCGCGTTTCGGGGACCCGCATGGTGAACGCGATCTGTTTCCCGTCAGGTGACCAGGCCAGGTCCGCCGGCGATTCGGTCACCCGGCTGAGGGCGGCAGTGCGACCCGAATCCAGCCACAGACAGTGAATCTGGGGTTGGTCATCGCCAGATGTGACCCACGCCAGACGCGTCCCGTCGGGAGACCAGCGCGGCGAAGAAACATTTCCCTGATCGATCAACGGCACGTGCCGGCCCGTACGGTCGATCATCCACAACCCGGACCTGGCGCTGTCCGTCATGATGTCAAAAAAATTTCTGACATACACGATCCTCGTTCCGTCGGGAGCGATTTGGGGATCGGCGGCAAACTCCAGCTGAAAAACATCGCGAGCCTGGAATCGGGAATCGTCGATGGCTGGCGGTGGGCCGGACTGCGGGTTGGCCATACCGGGAGAGGCAGTGGAAACAAGCAGGCACAGGGCAACGAGTGAGTTCGGCACCTTAATACTCCTGGACCTGGCGGCCGGTAACGGGATGTGGCAATCGGAAATCAGGGACGCACGTTGAATCGGGAATGCCGGCTGCGAATCAGTTCGGACTCGTACGCGCGGCGGACCCGAATTTCCCGCATTCGCGAATCGGGATCAAAACTGTGGATTTCAACGGTGATGTTGGCGGCTCCCTGGCTTGCCAGGTAATTTCCCAAAGCCGCCCGGTCGGAATCGGACAGATGCTGTGTGAGCCGCTTGCGCAAACTGGCTGCCTCGCCCACGTACAAATAGCCGCTGGCGTCGCGAAAAAGATAGATCCCGGGACCGTCCGGAATCTGGTTCGGATCGTCGATCAGCGTCCTGGCGTTGTGTGTCGTCACCACCCGCCCCCAGTCGGCGATTCGGGTGATCAGTTCCGGCCGCAGCCGTCGGGATTTGCGTAATTGAAACGCGGCCTTGCGAACGAGGTACGGATCCACCTGCTGATCAATCGCCCGGGCGGCGTCATCAAACTCCGCCCGCAATTCCGGATCCGCCATAATCCGGTCGATCGACACAGCGTGCCGGTCCATCAGCAGACGGGCGCACATTTCGCCGATGTGTGAACAGGATGCGGTGGATCGGGGGTCGCGACGGGTGGTCGATGCCTCCAGCAACCCGGCTTTCCGCAAATTCATGAGTGTCCCGTTTAATCGGGCCGGTTCCGTATCCGGCAATTCCTGTCGGCAACGAGTCACGAATCGGTCATTCAGTTCATCCTGCAAAATCACTTCGTCGCTGCTCCAGCCATTGTGCGTGGCGGCGAATGCGGCCAACACCACCTGTTTGATGCGATCCGCCCCATCGGCATCGGGCTGGGCCCGCGCGGCAACCGGAACGTTCAGACACAACCACAGCAGAGAAACGCGTCCCGCCAGCCTCCATGTTGTCGGCACAGGCAACTGGCCGAATCCACTTGAACGCTCCCCTCCGAGGCCCCGGGTTTTTGCAAATCCTGATTTGCGATTGACCAGCAACGTCGACCATCCCGTCACGACAGGCATTGTTAATCCGTGTTGGCTACCGGAGCCCTGGAAAAAAAGACCAGCAGATTCAGGTCTTCGGTAATCTCATGAAAATAGTGGACTTTGCGGGCCGGAACGTACAGGACCATGCCTGGCCGCACATCGAACTCGTCGCCATTCAGGTGAAATTTCGATTTACCCGTTTCCACGTAATACACTTCGTCTTCGGCGTGCGGTGCCTGGCTGTCCCGGCTGCCGGCTGCCAGATGATAGACGCCGCAATACAGTGAGGGGACATTCAGAAATTCCAGCCACGGACCGCCGGACTCGGCTTGCTGGCGATTGAGCTGGGCCAGATCAAAAACGGTTTGCACGTTGCGTGAATGCCCGGACATCGTCTTGTTCCCGTTGGCTTGCATGAATGCGGAACAGCATACCACGGCGGCCAGTATCGGCAGGACTATCTCGTATTTGGTAATCATTCGGGACCCCCGTTAGCCAATAAACGCGTTGGAGCCGGGAAAAAGCCGGCCAACCATTAAACGCCCAGTTTACCCCGCCACGCGAATCGGTGTTAATTCTGCAGTCGCCTCGCGGTGAAGATCCTGACACGGCAGGACCGTTTTGTTTAGAATAAACGCCCGGCGCGGGTGTTGTTCTGCGCACACCACTTTTCAGGGATTTCAGTCATGCTCAAAGGTGACATTGCCACTGAGGAAATTCAGTCCACCGCGACGCCCGTCGAGCCCGGAAGCAACGATGCCGTTGCCATGATTCTGAAACAGGCCGGCAAAAGTGCTGACGAAATAGCGGCCCTGTCCACTCTGGATGCGGCGGACCGTTCGGCCGAAACCCAGTTTTCGGGGCAGGCGCCCACGTTGACCTCGCTGTTTGGTCAGGGCAAGGCGGCCGAATTTGATGCCGGCCAGTTCAGCCCCTCCCCGGAAGTCGCCCGGGTAATGGGTGACTGCATGGATTTCCTGCTACAGCGAAAAAAAGCCGGGACGCTGTGCGACCACGAAAAAATGTTGTTCCATGACGATACGATTTCGGGACTGGCTGAACGCGGATTTTTCGGGCTGGCCATACCGGTTCAATTCGGCGGCAGCGGCGCCAAACTCGGAGACCTGGGACCGCTGTTGCGAGCGCTGACGTTTATTCATCCTGACCTGGCGGTCATGTTTGAGGTACACAATTTCCTCGGCCCCGTCACTCCGATTCTCGATTTTGGTACCGACGAGCAAAAGGAATACTTCTTGCCGCGGATGGCCCGGGGGGAGTTGCTGGGTTCGTTTGCCCTGACCGAACCGGGCGTCGGTGCCGACCCAAGTCGATTGTCGATGACGGCCCGCCGGCAGGGGGATCAGTATATTGTCAACGGCGTCAAATGGCCGATTACCAACGTAATCTATGGCGGCGTATGTATCCTGGTCGTCAAATTGCAGGACGAGAATCTGAAGCCCGGCCGGGATTCCGGCATGATTGTGTTCGAAGTCCCCAGGTCGGATACCGAACATTTCCGCATGAAGCGAAATGATCTGACCGCATTCGATTACTTGTGGAATGCCCGTTTTCGCCTGATCGATTGTCCGGTCCCCGCCCACACGTTGCTGGGACCGCCCGGCAAGGGACTGGCACAGGCCTTCAGCTCATTGGCCAAGGGACGTGGTGGAATTGGTGTCAACAGCGCCGCCAAGACCTTTAAATTACTGGCCCAGATCATACTCGATCCCGAAGCATCCGCCGCGGCGACCAGCTCCGCTGATGATCACTGTGATCCGCCCAATGGTGGCGGATGGACGTCATTCCGAAGCACGTTTGGCAAGCCGATTGGCAGTGCGCCGCGAATCCAGACCTGGGTCGGACGGGCAGCCTGTCACGGACTGGCCGGGCGGGTCCTTGGCGATCTGTGCTTTCGCCTGGCTGCCAACGGCGTGCGCGATGAAACCCAGGGAATGATTGCCAAGGTGTACGCCACCAAAGGGTTGCTGCAATCGGCTATCAATTGTTATCAGATCCAGGGCGGCCGCTCGGTCCACACCGATGAAACGCGAAAATATACACGCAGTGGCGAGTACTCCGCAGTGACGGGTCATGAAGGCCGAATGCCGCACCACCCGATTGAAAACTACATCGGTGAAAACATGCATGAGTTTACCATCGCTACGGTTTACGAAGGCCCCAATCCGGTTTTGGCCGATGTCGGTGCGCCCAATGCCATGACCCGCGCCATTCGGGCCGACTATCTGGAACCGATCGGTGTCGCCGAAGTGGCCGGCAAATCCGGGCTGGGGCTCAAGGTCAAATTTGGCTGGTATATTGCCCGAACGGTCACGGGATCCCTGAATCCCTGGACCGGGTCACTGGAGGGCGTCAACAACCTGTTTCCGGAAAAACGCCGCTATCTGCGTCGAGCGTTGCGGCGGCAACGGATTTTGGGACGCCGGATCTTGTTGATCATTGCCCGCTATCAAAAGGCGTTTATGGACCAGAGCTTTTTGCTCGGCGATGAAGGCGGCGTGTTCGACCAGCTTTGTCATTCGATGGCATCGCTGTGTTTTGCCCTGTCCCTGGACAAACCCCAGCAGGAATACCTGAAGGTTGCGGCCGCCCTGGATCTGGAGGCCGGACTGCGGATGCAGGGCAAACCGTCGTCACCCGGGTTGCAGGCTGCCTGGGCCGAAATCGGCGCTTGATGATGAATCGCAATTCGCAATTGCACCGCGATCTGATCGCCGACATCGAAGTCTCGGATATCCCGCTGGACCCGCGGTTTATCGACCGGTTCATTTAAGGACCCTGTCTCCCGGATCCGTTACCCATCCGCAGGAACGAGTTTTCATTGACATCCCAATCCGTCCCGTCAGGCGGACGCCCGGTGATTGAATCGGACCCCGGGAGCCGGATTCAAAGGCATTTGGTGGGAAGGTCGGATCGGAAGTGCCTGAACTACCGGGGTGCCCTGGCCCGGTCGCCGGGTGTTAATCGCGGGAACAGACGTCCCGTTTGCCGGGACCAGGTCTGGTATTCTTCGCCGAATCGCTGCCGCATCATGCTTTCCTCGCGGGGCACGCGATCAAAGTACATGAAGCCAAAGGCCACCACGACACCCCAGCCCGCCAGCCAGTTGTCCAGCAACAATGCCTGGGACATGCTGAACAGCCACATGGCGGCGTACATGGGGTGTCGAATTCGGCGATAGACGCCATGTTTGACGACGTGGTGACCTTCCCGCATTTCCAGCGTCGCCGACCAGTTTAATCCCAGATCCCGGTGCGAACGCCAAAATAACCACAAGGCCGCCGGCATGATCAGCAGTCCCGTCCAGTGCGCCCATTCAGGCAACTCGTAGTCCGCAAAGGCCAGAAGCGGAGTAAACAGGTACAACAGCGGCACCACCAGGGCCGTCAACATCACCGCGATCAACAAAATGATCTCCCGGGGACCCACGTATCGCTCGGTAATCCGATTGGCACGGGTTTGCCGGGCAAAACGGCCGCGAGTCAAGACGCAAATGACAAGTCCGGCCAGGAACACCAGGTTCCACGGTTGGGTGACAGCCATCTCAATATCCGGCGGGGAGCGGGTGAAGCACCGTTTTCGGTTTGTGTTTCCCGGGGGCAGTCGGCAGATCATCAAGTATGACACAATCCGGGCCTCACGGCAGCCAGAAACAGACAAGCAGCCTGACTCCCCCAGCCTCGTCCGGCCCCGTTTCCGAAACAGTATCGCGTGTTTTGCCCCGGGGTGAATCAACGTTGATCAGGCGGAGCTCCGTCATCGCATTTCAGGCAATTGAGCTGGAATCCCACCATGGCCCGGCGGCCTTGTTCCGATTGTGTCCAGGTGCGCATCGACAAGGGCGGGGCGTGACGGACGTGCTGAAAATGCCCGCACGCCAGTTCGGCAACCCAGTGGTCGTCATCGTCCTTGTGATAGTCGGTAATCGGCTGTTTCACCAGTTCCATCCGCCTGGTTTCAGAATCAGGTGCCGCGAACAATCGTCTGTGAAAAAAATTCCGGATCTCGGCGACACCGCATCTGATTTAATGCTGGATCAGGCGACGCGGGTGTAGCCATGGTGGCAAAATCGCTGTGAAACAAGGCCAACACCATCGATCGTTGCGAGGCCAGATTTCGACAGATTGCGATTTTACCCGGCGTCACAAGATTCCGACTGGTCCGAATTCTTTGACCAGCCGCCATGTGATTGCAAAATCGAAAAGAAGCCGATGATGACTAATCGTCGATCGAGATCTCGTTTGTGTGGCCCCGTCGAACGGGTCAAATTTCATTGCGGCACCCGAGCGTACCGAATCGATTGTATCCGTCAAGGTACAGGTTTTTGGCCCTGGCCTGCTCGCGGCTGCGGCATCCGGTGGCGGTGCCACAAGATATTTTGAAAGGTCCGGGGCTGGTACGGGTCGCCAACCAGACCATGTTGCACATCCCTGTTGGCCCGCCCCGAGCAAATGGCCAGTCAGGCCACAATCCGGGTTCGTGTTTTTTCAGGTTCTGCCCGACGTCCGCAACGATTGCACAGATGCCCATGCCGGCAAGTCGATCGATCGGTAATGCAAGTCGACTATTGCAATCGGTGTCGCGGCAATTGATATTGTTGCATTCCCCGGGAACAGGAGTTTTCGAGCCCCACCGTGTTATAACCTGTCATGAATGAATCGCGGCCGATTGAAATGCATTATCAGGACCCGCTGGATTTGGTGTGGCTGGCGGCCACCCGGGCAATTGGCATCCAGGTGATTCGTGATCCGGAAGTCTTTGCCGCGTGGGATGGTGCCGGAGTCTTGCGAATCGGTACGCCGGAGACTCTCGATGCCGACGACAGCCTGGCACAAATGATCTTGCATGAGCTTTGCCATGCGCTGGTGGCCGGTCCGGAATGCATGAATCAACCCGACTGGGGACTGGATTACGACAGTCCCGAACATCAGATTTTTGAAAAGGCCACGCTACGGCTGCAGGCGGCCCTGGCCGACTTGTTCGGACTGCGGTCGTTCCTGGCCGCCACCACCGGATTTCGGAATTACTACGACCGACTGCCGGCCAACCCGCTGGCCGCTGACACCGATCCGGCGGTCGAGTTGGCCCGGGCGGGTCTGGAACGCGCCGGACATGAACCATGGTCGACACCGATCGCCCAGGCATTGGCGGCGACCCGGGAAATCGCCCGAATCGTGCTGCCGTCGGCCGAGCCTCAATCCCTGTGGTCGGTTGTCGCCGACGCTACATCGGGCGAACCCTGAATCCGATGCCCTTCAGCAATTCCGTGACGCGGACCGCGTGATTTCCCTGGATCTCGATCACGGACTCTTTCAGTGTTCCGCCGGCGCCGCATGCGTTTTTCAGCCTGACCAGCAAGCCTGGCAAATCGTTCCCGGTTTCCGGCAATCCGCGAACCAGCGTAACCAGTTTGCCTTTCTTTCGTTTTTCAACGGACACTCGGGCGGTTTGCCGGTCCGGCGCGATTCGCGGCGCGGGCGGGGCAGGGCACTGACACGACGCCTCGTCCTGGCCACATCGCTGGCACGTGGGTGGCACGTCCCAGGGCGTGCCGGCGAACAGTCGCATGATTCGTCGGTCGCCTCATCTAATCCTGGCTGATGGTGACATCGCCGATCCCCGACGCCGATTGGATGACCGACTCCGGGTTTCCATGCACCACGATATCACCAATCCCGCTGACACTGGCATCCACGCTGGTTCGGGCAAAGACGGTGGCATCCCCGGTGCCGGAAACGCGAACGACCACATGGTCGGCATGCAATCCTGCCAAATTGGCGCTGCCCACACCGGAAACTCGCACATCGGCGTTACCCACGTCACCGGTCGCGCTCAGGCTGCCGACGCCACTGACGGTCAAGGTCACCGAGTCACCCGTTATTTCACGGATCGACATATCGCCGACGCCGGATACCCGGGCAGCGGTCAGGGCGGGCATCGTGATGTCCACCCGCAGATGGACCTGGGGAGCAATCGATCGGGAGGATTGAATGACCATTTCGCCGTCCTCCACCGTGGTTTCCACCATGGCGATCAGATTTTCATCGACCGTGACGGACACCGATTGGGTTTCACCGACCCGGATTGTGACATCGCCAATCCCGCGCAAGGACACCGAATTAAAATCCTCGACCACACGATCCTCGGTTTTGGAAATTCCGTTGCCGGGTAAACCGGTATTACACCCGGCCAACAGAGTGACCGCCGTCAGCCAGACTGCCGGCGCGAAGTATCGCAAGGGAAAAGCATGGCGAACGGTCATCGGGCGTGCTCCGGAACGAGTGGGGGATCAACGGACGAAAGAAGCTGAAACCAGTCTTGTGATTCGCCGGCAGGACCGTGTTCCTGGACAAATAGTACTCCATTTCATCAAAATCCGGGAACCGCTGGTGCGGCCGGGCCGGCCAGGGTGGATCGACCCGCTCGGCGCCCGCCGTCAGGCGAGTTTCAGTTCAGGCGAGTTTCAAAAAAGCGGTACTGGATTGGACCAGCCAGCGTGTGCGTCACCGCCGTGTCGCGTCGATTCATCAGAAAACGGTTTGCAAAACAACGGCCCAAACGCGATACGCCCGTGCCACAGGCACTAGAATTTGTGTCGCAGCTCCAGCAGGAATCCATGGATATCGGGCGTTTCCCGCAGGAATCCGTACATGGCATCGGTTCGCAAGATCCAGGCGTTACTGAGCGGGATCTGGTAACGCATCCCGACTCCGTACTGGTCCCCCGGCGCATTTCGACCGGCCGCGTCCCCCATGGTTTGCAGGGCAGCCATTTCCAGGATCAGTTGCTGGTCGAAATTATTGGTCAGCATATTTAACCCGATAGCGCCCCCCCATGTATTGTTGGCCGTTGCATCCAGCGTCGGATAGGCCGTGATTCCATCGGTCTCAAACAGAATACCCGTGTTGCGGAGGATCCCTCCGGCCGCCGCGGCCCGGGCGGCCGACTGGGGACGATCGAATCCGGCGAACAGATTGAAATAGGGAACAAACGTATAGGGGTGCGAGGTAATCAGCGAATTTTCCAGCAAAACCAGGGTTCCGTCGGCGGTGTTGGGTCCCCCGGTCGTTGCCTGGCCCGCGTTAACGATTATGCGCACCGTGTTGGAAACAAATCGTCCGTAGCGGCGGCTGTAGGCCAGCCCGATATTGTTGTAACTGCGGTCCCGTTCCTGGTTGCGGTCCTCCAGGAACGCGTAGTCAATTTCCCAGTAACCCCCGCTGGCTTCGATGAAAGTGGCGACACCGTACATTTTGGCGGCCGCCCGGTCGCGCTCAAACGCCGGACTGTCAACGTTGTCCAACGCTGCAAAAAAGGTGATATCCATATTGGAGATATCCAGGACTCGGCTGTTCCGCGCCGGCAGGGTCATGGCGACGCCCAGCACCGCATCTTCCATCCAGATGCCGTTCTGGAAAAACAGCGGCATAACCCCCATCGCAAACGGCAGATCGAACGGCAGGGTTTGGCCGACCAGTCCACCCGTGATGGCCCCCAGATCCCCTTCCAACATGCCGAAATCGATGTCGGCATTCAGTTCTTCCACAAACACGTCGTCGTCCAGCAACCAACGCGTATTGAGGAGTCCGTTTTTGTCCAGCGGGGCCATGAAGGCCGTGAATCGCTCGGTGGCCGTTAACCGCAAATCAAAATTCAAATTCCATTCAAACGCCAGCCGGCTGGTCGTATCGTCCCCAAAATCACTGCTGGCGTAGGCTGTCCGAAAATCACCGTAGATCAGGAACTGGGGTAACAACAAATTGTGGCGGCCCAACAGCGTGCCGCCCGGTTTCAACTGTCCCAGCTGATACCACGGCCGCCCCAGTTCCACCAGCGGTCGCTGGTTGGCATACAGCCGCTTTCCTTCGTAGACCCACTGTTCGGCGGCGGCATTCCACGGCAGGCAGGGATCGACGGGGGTCGGCGAAAAATCGTCAAGTTCCGGCTCGATGATCGTGGCGCAGGCGTCGACCTGCAGCGGACCCTGCCAGACGGAAACACCGGGCCCGGGTTCGGCGGCCAGTTTGAATTCCGTGGTTCCCACCTGATGATTGGTCGCTGGCGGGCCGCCTGGCGAGTCTCCCGTCAGCGGGACCGGCGGTGGGCCGGACCGGTATCCGGCGGCGGTGATGGCAGAAACCCGAGGCCGCTGGCTCAATGCTTCGGCCGCCGTTGTTTTGGCGGAAAAACGTTGCGAGGACCACACCTGGCCACCGCTTGTTTGAGCCGGAGCGGCCTGGACCGCCGCGCGGCCAGCCGGAATTCGGGGCACCGGGTCTTGCGAAAACAAATCCCCCGCCCCCAGCGCAGCGACCCACACCATCAGGGGCAACAAACCCCTGATCACTGGTCCTGTCCGCGTTGTGAATTGACGTTGCTTCAACTTGTTTCCACCAGTCCACCCGCTGATTGCGGTCAGGCGGGCACCGGAATCCGTTTGTCTAACGGACTTCAAACACAACCGACTGTACGTGGGCATCGGCGATGCCCTCGTTCATCATGCGAATCATCTCCGGAGTGGCCTTTACAAACTTCATAAAGTAAACCGGTTCAGCCCGGCTGCGCAACCGTACACTCAATCGCCATGTTCCGGGTTGCCGGATCAGATCAGCCGGGATTACGTATTTGGCTTTTCGCGATCCGAGCGGCGGAATCGAATGCCCTTCCATGCGAATAAACGGAGGATGATTCAGAACCGAAACGGGCAGGGGAACCGGACGGATAAACGGCAATTGATCGAAATCGACATTGATCGGCAGGTACATTTCGCGATCGGTGCCCTTGACGTTGGTCGTCAGAAATTTGGTCTGCAGGTTAAACAGCTGTTTGTCCAGAGGCAGCCGCCGACAGAGGACGTCCCGCGAGTGTTGATCCGCCAGGTCTCCGGCGCTATCGAGGTAGCCGCTTTCCCAAACCCGGTTGCCGGCGGGATCGATCAACACCACGTTCAGCCACAACTGGGGCTGGGCGCCCAGCGAACCGCTGGGCATGTTGTGACCCGGATTGGTATTGGTCACGCAATAGTGAAATCGCAGCGATTGTCCCTGCGCCGGGGCATCCTGGAAAAATGGCCCGTCGACTTTGGATCCGTTTTCCAGCACCTGGCGGCGCAGATCATCCTTGTACGCCAGTTTGCCCAGATTTTCGTTAATTACATCCCGGGCGTCGTAGCGATCATCGGGCGATTCCCAGGCAGGTGGAAAGTACGGGTCGATCAGCCCGTCCGCCACGGCATTCTCAAATTCCGGGGTTCCCCAGCCGGATCTCCAGTCGAATTGCAACCAGTCGTTGAACGTCCAGCGATCGGCTTTCACGTTTTGAGGAAATATGCCGGGGTGAGCGATCGAGTACCCCGGACCGTAAAACAGGTGATTGGAGTGTTTGCGTTCGGGCGTAACGGCCTTGCCATCCACGACGGCTGCCGGTCCGATGGAATATCCATCCGCCCGTCCGGGCACAATTCCCATATGGCAATCCTGACAGGTAATTCCGTCCCGACGGGCCGGCGATGCGCGGTACTGGTCCCAAACCACCTCCAGTTTGATACCCGGTTGTACCGCGACCTGATGACAGGACATGCAAAAATCACTTTGTGACAATTGCTCGAACTTGATGACGCGAGTGTGGATGGGCTGACCCGGACCGGTCTGGTCGGGCGACGTTTTTACCTTGAAAAAGTCCTTGTACTTGGCCACGATCTGGGCACCCAACTGCCCGCTGGCACCGTACACCGGAGCATACAGGTCACCCGGCTCAATCCGTCGCTCGCCATTGACCTTGGTGTAGTTTTCGCGGACGCGGTGACAGGCAATACACGTCACTCCCTCGCGAAATACCCGCGGACCATCCCATATCGCCTGGTCCCTGCGCAAACCGACGGTGGTGGCGACAGGCGCATGACAACGCATGCAAAAATATCCGATAGTCCCCTGGCTCAGCTGGTTGATCGTATCTTCGAACCGCTGGAACATGGGCGAGACTGCCGCATAGGCATGTGAACTGCTGGCCCACTCGTCATAAATCTGCTGGTGACACGATGCGCATTGGGCAGCCGATGGAAACAGCGATTCCTGAAACACATCCGCATGGGGGTCGGCACCCAGGTCCGGTGCAGGGTGATGGCGAGCGACATCCACGGCCGCGGCGGTTGATCTGGCGTGCGGGTTGTATTGATCGAAGGAAACCTGCTGTACAAGTTCAGAATCCACATCCGGCAATGAACGAATCGTCCGAATTCGAACCTGATCCTGATCCGTCGCGACGCGTTGCTGCGGATGCTCGCGAATGATCGACTGGATTCGGTCCACCTCGCGCATCACCTGATCGGCCGACTGCCCGGCCAGATCGAGTCCCTCCAGACCGCTCAAACAGGCAGCCGGAAGATCGGCGACCCGCGGTGGCGAGCCCGGGTGATCCAGGACCGGACCATCGGTCGGACGCGGAGATGCCCACACCCCCAGGGCCGCGTCCCACCACTCCCGGATGTCGGGCGCCGTGGGCGACAGAGGGTTTGGCACGGGTTCCAGCCACGTTACTTCGGCATTTTCGGAACGGGGAGCGGGAACCAGTCGCGTGGCAATACCCCAACCCGCCAGCGTTGCCAGCAGCAACCCTGGCAAGATTAACGATGAAATCGATATGTGTCGGTTCATTTCGTTTCGGGTTCGCGCAGCGGTGTCCTTCGGATCATTGAACAAGCCGTTTCAGTATCATCGTCGTGTTTTGCTGGAAAATTCATTTCAACCGGCAAAACTTGCCGGATTGTGGAAAGGACCCCAAACTGCCCGAATTGCCAATTCCCCGAAAACCCGGATGTCTCCGGGTTCAGGTTCAATAACGGGTCGTCCCGACGACGGGGTCGGGCAAGACACGGCGCGGCAGAGTCGCTTGGGGCATTGCGAAGATCGATTGGGGGCTGGAAAAACGGTCAGTCGAGCGCTGTCGGACCGTTGGGCCTGGGTGGCGCGACCGTGTCCCGAATGGACGCGGATGCCGGAGTTTTGGCGGGCCGGGGTCTGCGTCAAACGGCGGCCCCGGGTTCGCGGAAAAAATTCGAAAATTGCGGGTTTTTTGGCACTTGAACGAAAGCGACCCCAAGCCTTATACTGGTCGGCTTTCCCATTTTGGCACACCACCTGCTGTCGAGCGTCACGATGAAGGTCCGCGCTAGCGTGAAACGGGTTTGCGAGAACTGCAAAATAGTCCGCCGAAACGGACGGGTTTATGTCATTTGCAGCAACCCGCGACACAAGCAACGTCAGGGTTAGGCACCGGATGGTTAATCGCGAAATGGTTAATTGCCGGATGATTAATCGCTGAATTCAACGGGTTGGCCCCGGGTTTTGTGGCTGGCCGTGGACTTTGCGTCAAATCGCTGCATCGCGCAATCGGCTTCCGGGGCGCCGGGCAGGGTTTCGCGGAGCTTGCGGACGGATCGGGCCTTCAACTGGCTGGCCCCGTACGGTTCCGGACTTGACGATTCAGCATCTGGCGGTCGATCGCTTCCGCATGTCGGCTGTTTGTATTTACAGGGAGAGTTGCTCATGCCGCGTTTGCTCGGTGTGGATATTCCAAACGACAAAAAATCTGTCGTCTCACTAACGTATCTGTATGGCGTCGGTCCGCAGACGGCCCGTGACCTGTGCTTCAAGGCCGGCGTGGATCCGGACAAGAAGGCGCGGGATTTGACCGACGAGGAGTTGAGTGGTCTGGCCAAGATCATTGAACGGGATTACATCGTCGAGGGGGGGTTGCGGCGCCAGTTGCAGCAAAGCATTAACCGCCTCAAGGAAATCAAAAGTTACCGGGGGTTGCGTCACCGACTGGGATTGCCGGTCCGCGGCCAACGAACCAAGACCAACGCACGAACTCGCAAAGGCCCCAAAAAGACGGTGGCCGGCAAGAAGGGTGTCAAGGATCTGAAGTAAACCGGTTTTTGGCGTTGGCGGCGGATCCCCACGGACCCGGCCCCGCTGTCGCCGGAAATGCCAATTGTTGTTTCTGTCCCAATTGACGTGGAGAATGGTGGCGCGTGGCCAAGATTAAAAAGAGAAAAGTCAAACGGAACGTATCGATGGGGATCGCTCACATCAATGCGACGTTTAACAACACGACGGTGACGATCACCGATACCAAGGGCGATGCCCTGTGCTGGGCCAGTGCCGGTACCTGCGGCTTCAAGGGCAGCCGCAAAAGTACCCCGTTTGCCGGACAGTGCGCTTCCCAACAGGTGGCTGAAAAGGCCCTGAAAATGGGCATGAAAGAAATCGAAGTGCGGGTCAAGGGCCCCGGCAGTGGTCGCGAAAGCGCCATCACGGCGCTGCAGGCTGCCGGACTGAACGTCAAGACCATCGAGGATTGCACTCCCATTCCGCATAACGGCTGTCGACCCCGCAAAAAACGGCGCGTCTAGGATACCACGGTACCTGCCTGGGCCAGCGCCGCCGGTCGTCGGCCAGCCAATATCGTCCCGCAACCCAAATTCGAATGACCTGTGCCCGACGGGGACAGGCATGACCAACCAAACGGAGATCGTTCAATGCATATTCGCTGGCGTGGACTGGAATTGCCCAGTGTGGTTGAATGTGACCAAAAGTCGTTGACCCCCACCTACGGCAAGTTCCTGGCAGAGCCGTTCGAACGGGGTTTCGGGACGACGATTGGCAACAGCCTGCGGCGGATCCTGCTTTCCAGCCTGGAGGGCAGTGCCGTGACCCAAATCAAGATTCGCGGTGCCAATCACGAGTTTTCGTCGATCCCCGGTGTTCTCGAGGACGTCACCGAAATCGTGTTGAACATCAAGTCGCTGGTGGTCAAGAACAACTCGGACCAAATGAAGGTCATCACAATCGAGAAAAATACCGCCGGACCCATTACGGGCGCGGATATTCAAACCGGTGGGGAAATCCAGGTGATTAACCGGGATCATGTCCTGGCGACGTTGACCGACGACGTGGAATTCATGATGGAAATGGTCGTGGAAAACGGGCGTGGTTACGTGCCCGCCACCGAGCACAGTTCCCGCGATCATGAAATCGGAATCATCCCTATCGACGCCGTCTACAGTCCGGTGACCCGCGTCCGCTATGACGTCGAGGAAACCCGGGTGGGCCAGAAAACCAACTACGACAAACTGACCATGGAAATCTGGACCGACGGATCGGTTAGCCCGGAAATGGCCCTGGTGGAATCGGCCAAGATTTTCCGAAAACACCTGAACCCGTTTATCCAGTACTCGGAACTGGGAACGCGGGTTTTCTCCAGACCGAAATCTTCCAGCGGCATGGACGCGGCCCAGGAAGCCAAACTGAACATGTCCATTAACGACCTCAATTTCAGCGTTCGCGCCAAAAATTGCCTGGATCATGCGACGATCCTGACCGTCCGCGAACTGGTATCGAAAACCGAAGACCAGTTGATGGAAATCCGTAACTTTGGCGATACCACGCTGACCGAAATTCAGGAAAAACTGCGGGAACTTGGTTTGCGGCTGGGGATGAAAGTCCCGCCCGCCACGCTGATTTCCTGATCCCGGGGCTCCCTCCACATTTCATGCGGTGCGTTTCAGGTTCTCGACCGGCCGCCGCACAACACTGCACAATCTGATTCGACCGGATTTGAAACCATGCGACATCGACGAAGAGGCCGGACGCTCGGCCGCAGCCCCAGCCACCGCAAAGCGTTGCTCCGCAATCTGGCCTGCAATCTGATCCTCACGGAGCGGGATGAGATGTATTACGAAGGCCTTCGGCAACCGGACGGCAAAACCGTGGTCAATCCGCCGGCCCACAAGGGACGAATCGTCACCACGTTGCACAAAGCCAAGGAAGTTCGTCCGTTGGTCGAAAAATGCGTCACCATCGCCAAACGGGCCTTGCCGCATGAACAGGCAGCCCGCCAGTTTGAGGTGGATGCCGAACGCAACTCGGAACAGTGGCGGCAATGGCGGAACAGCGATCAATGGCAGCAATGGGCCGCCGCCATGGCTCCGGCGGTCTCCGCCCGCCGCCGCGCATTCCAGATCCTGCGTGATCCGGAAGCCGTTTCGATCCTGTTCGAGGATATCGCGCCACGGTTTGTTGAGCGTCCTGGAGGATACACCCGCATCATGCGGCTGGCCAAACCGCGGTTGGGCGATGCCGGTACCCGGGCAATTCTTGAATTTGTGGGCCAGCACGATCGAGTCACGACTCGGGAAGCCCGCCGGCCAACTTTTGAGGACGATTCACCCCAGTCGCAATCGGCCAGCACCGCGGACAAATCCAGGCCCGTGGATGAATTGTCTGCCGACGAATCGTCGCCCGACGAATCCGCCGCCGATGCGCCCGCCCCGGAATAGTTCCCGCCGGAATCGGGTTCGTTCACTTGCCCTCCCCGGCCACGGCTGCCGGCGCGGCCAGCCGGCCGGTCCGGAGCTCTGACGCGTTTCCGGCGCAAAGGCGTCTGCCCGGCTTTCAGATCGTCCAAATTCAGGGCCCTTGTGGCGAAGTGATTGTCGCGAGCGACAGCGATGCTGGAGCAGTTGCGGATCGTACCGCCGTACCGCCGTTCGTTTGCGGGCGGCTTCCGGCAAACCGCGGTCTTGCCCATTAACGATTGTCACGATCCAGCCATTGCCACAGGTACCAGCTGGCCACGGTGGCATAGGGTCGCCACGGGGCAGCGATCTCGCAAACCTGGGCGGGGGAGGGCAATTCGGCCAGCTGGTATCTGAGCCGCACCGCTGTCCGGATTCCCTGGTCGTCGACCGGCAACACATCCAGTCGACCGAGACAGAACATCAAAAACATCTGGGCGGTCCAGCGACCAATCCCCTTGACGCGTGTCAGGTCAGCGATCACGGCGTCATCGGACAGTCGTCCGATCCGGGACAGGGCCAGTTCCCCGGCTTCGACTTTGGCTGCCAGGTCCAGCAGGTACGTGGCCTTTTGGCGGGAAACACCCGTCGCGCGAAGCTGATCGATGTCCTGGCCCAGTAACCCGCGGGCGTCGACCGATCCGCCCAGCGCGGTTTCCAGCCGGTTCCAGATGGAGCGGGCTGCCTTGCCGGAAATCTGCTGGGCCACGATGGCGCCGGCCAGCGCACCGAACCGGTCACGCCGGATGCGCGCGGTGAAGGGCCCCACGGTTTGGATCACCTCGCGCATGGGAGGATCGGACCGTCGCAAGTGGTTACGTGCGTCGCGAATGTGCTGGGCTGCAAAGGACACGGCCGGATTCCGTGAAAGAAAGCAATGGCACATCAGGATACCCCAAAAACCGGGCTTGCCCATGCCCGATTGGGAGCCCCCAGGGACCCCGCCGCTCCGCCTCGACGCCGGCCAGGCGGTGTCGTATCATTCGGTCATGAACCCAACCGGAATTTCCGCGCAACAGCGCACATGCAACTGGATCAACAGGCGCTGGTCACGCATCAGCTGGATCGACTCAACCGCCTGTTGGGTGAAATCCTGCCGGAGAACGAGTTCTATCAGTCCAAACTGTCGACCCGACCGGAGCGGATTGACAGTCTCGATCAGCTGGAACAGTTGCCATTTACATTCAAGGATGACCTGCTCGGCGAATCGACTGAATCCCGATACGCCGCCAATCGGACGTGGCCCCTGAATCGCTACGTGCGGTTGCACAGAACCTCGGGTACCCGCGGCCGGCCACTGATTGTTTTGGACACGGCGGACGACTGGGAATGGTGGATGGGTTGTTGGCAATACGTCCTGGATGCCTGCGAAATCACGCCGGACGACCGCGTCATGATGGCCTTTTCATTTGGCCCGTTTATCGGTTTCTGGAGCGCCTACGACGCCGTCATTCGCCGTGGCGCCCTGGTGGCTCCCGCCGGTGGGCTGAGCACGCTGGCTCGCATCGATTTGATCCGGACCATGGAGGCGACCACCATATTTTGCACCCCCAGTTACGCCCTGCACATGGCCGAGGTCGCCAGCCAAAACCAGACCAACGTCGCCGATACCCCGGTTCAGAAGATCGTGGTTGCTGGCGAGCCAGGCGGTTCCATACCGGAAGTGCGTGACCGGATCCAGTCGGCCTGGCAAGCGCGGGTGATCGATCATGCGGGGGCCAGCGAGGTGGGTCCCTGGGGATTTGCGGACCCGGCAGGCCATGGCATCTATGTGAATGAGGCCGAGTTTATTGCGGAATTCTACTCAGTCGAGTCCGGCAAACCGGCGGGAGAAGGCGAGTTAAGCGAGCTGGTACTGACCAGTCTGGGACGAACGGGCAGTCCGATTATTCGCTATCGAACGGGAGATCTGGTGCGCCCCACCTGGAACGATCCGCAATCCTGCAATTTTGTGTTGTTGCAACGGGGAGCCCTCGGTCGGGTCGACGACATGTTGATCATCCGGGGCGTTAACATCTTCCCGTCCTCAATCGAACAGATCTTGCGCGGCTTTCCGGAAATCGTGGAGTTCCGCATGGTCGCGTTCAGGCAGGGTCAGATGGATGCCCTGCGAATCGAGATTGAAGACCGCCTGGCGCGGCCCGAGCGGGTGGAAAAGGAATTGCGACTGCGATTGGGACTGAAAGTCCAGGTCGAGTGTGTCGAGCTTGGTTCGTTGCCCCGATACGAACTCAAGGGCCGGCGGTTTGTCGACCAGCGGAATGGGGGGCAGTAGTGGTGTCCCTGTTCCCGGTCAATTTGCAACGCGACGGGGCATCCCGCTGCCTGGTAATTCAATGGAACGACGGGCGCGAGCACCGCCTGCCCTATCGCAAATTGCGTGACCGCTGTCCTTGCGCCAGCTGCCGGACACCGGATCCACCGAACAGTCCGGCAGGTCCGGGTTTGCGAATCCTCACCCCCGCCGAAACGCGGCCCCTGGAAATCGTGACCATGTCCCCGGTCGGCAACTATGCCTACCATATTGAGTTCAGTGACCAGCACAACACCGGGATCTTTACGTTTGACCTGCTCCGTTCATTGGCTGACGAACCATAGAGCGTGCGTCCTGTCCGTGTCGCGTGGCTTCGCCGGAAAACGACTGGGGAAACAAGGGCACAAACGCTACGTGTCCGTGGGACTCGCACGGTTTCCTGACTGGTGCCCGTTCACCAGCGGCCCCTGTTCTGACCGGGCCAGACCCAACAGGTGCCGGGCGGCAGCATCTCCTGGCATGTCCTGCAGCCAGGATTCCAGTTCCCGGACGGCGACACTGTATTTTCGGGTTTCGAACGCCTGCCGCGCGATGTCATACCGCACCTGGGCCTGCAGCGGATCGGGAAAATCATCCTCCAGCGGTTGCCAAACCTCAACCGGCTCGGCACAGCCCTCAAATTGTGCGCGAAATAATCGGCGAACCAGAAAATCGCAACCGATATGATCGGCGGTTTCGCGACAAATCAGCAATCGGATCCCGGTCATCGCTGTCAATGATTCGAGGCGGCGGGCCAGTATCACGCTGCGACCATGGGGTCCGTACTTGATCCGCAGCCGGCTGCCGCAGTTTCCAACCTGCACCGTCCCGGTGGCGATCCCGCATCCCATCTCCAGCGGCCGGCCCACAATCGAACCCCAGCGCTGATTTAAATCGGGCAGGGTCTGGCGCAACTGATAACCGCAGATCACGGCCAGGCTGGCGAAATTCTCAATTTCGAGCGGTGCATTCCAGAACGCAGCCAGCCCGTCACCATAATAATCGACAATCGCTCCGGAATTGCGAATGACGATTTCCGTCCAGCAGTCCATCACATCGGTAATCCATTGCCACGTCACCCGCGGGGACAACCGGCTGCTGATCGCCGAGAAACCGCGGATATCGGCGAACATCGTTGTCACCACCTTCTGCTGGCCTTCGAGGATTTGTGGATCCGTATGCAAGCGCTGCACCACCGCTTCGGGAAACACCTGCCGCAACCAGGCTTGTCCCTGGGCGAATTCGGCCTCGCGCCGCGAACGGCCAATCGTGGCCGCCACCGTCTGCGCAACCAGCCGCACAAAATGCGCTTCGACGGACCGCACGCCGCGTCTCTGATTTCGCTGGTTGCGACTCCGAATTCCGTATACCACCCCCATCACCTGTTTTTGGTCATCCAGCAGGGGAGCCGCCGCCACCAGCGATTGCGCCTGCCCGTCGGGACCGGCCGGATTGCCCGGATGAAATCTGGTTTGCCGGGTTTGAACCACGAGTTCCAGCAATTCCGGCTGGAAGGAAATTTCGTGGGCGGGATTGGGGATGTAACTGGCCGCAATCCGCCATTCATTTTGTTCGCGCAACAGAATCATGCCGGCATCCAGACCGCCCGGATCAAATATCGAGCGAGCGGCGCAACGAAAAAAGTCCTGGTCGGCCGCAATGCAACGTTGCAATTCCGTCAGACACTCGAACCAGGCCGTTAACGTCGGAGTTCCAGGCGCGCGGTCGCGCGGAGGGCACCAATGGGCAACCGTCGTCCGGACTGGAATCGTCCAGCGCCACAAATCGGTCTGCCATTCCGGTGGCCCCCGCCCCGGCAACGTCGACCCGAAACAGGCGAACCAGCGTCTCGCCGATCCACAACAGGGCCGGTAATTGAACGGTTTGTTGCTGGCCCTGATGCAACCGCACTCCATCGCCCAGCTGAATCGGACGGCCGCGGTTCACAACACGGACCCGGTCGACGTCGCCAGTCGCCCGCAATTCACATTGTTGCGGTCCAAAATCATCGGCGGGCACCCGCCACGTATTTTGGGCTGATTCGGCCCCGGGCCGGGTTGCCATGACCACCGGCAACGCCGCAAACGTTTTTTGCAGGTGCAGGTCGCGATGAAATATGGTGATGCCGAGCATATCGGTCGTGTCCCGGGATCGTTGGCCCGCGTGGCTAAAAACCGGCTAAATCGTACGTTCTGGTTACCCGGACGGGTTACAATCGGCCCAGTTTTTCATTGCCTCAAGCGAACAAAATGATCCGTCGATGTCCGATCACAGCGGTCCACCGCCGTGGCTACGAGTCTGGCAATTATGCCGGTAACAACGCTTGTTTCGATCGAATGTATAGCGCCAACATTTTCCGCTGGTCTGGCCAGGCGGCGCACGAAGTCCTGATACAGCTGAACCGGAATGGATTCTGTATTTCCAATACTGGGTATTGCCCTGATTGCCGCTGCCTTGCTGCAGTTCGCATTATGGAGCGGTCGCAGCCTGCAACTCGGTATTCTGGACCGTCGCAAATTCGAATCTGAGCTGGAGTTGTTGCGAGCCCGGATCGATGAAATTGCGGAGCAGCGCAAGGCCAGCCGATCGCAGTTGGCGGAAACGCAACCGGCCGAGCCGGTCGGGGCATCCGCGATCCCCGATCCCGAGGCCGGTTTTCGCACCTGGCAGGTCATTCGACGGGAGCAGGAAACGGAAAACGCGGTTTCCATCTGCTTTCGGCCCGCGGATCCGCTTCCCCTGCCGCCGTTTCGGCCGGGACAGCATGTCACGCTGAGAATAAGCCTGCCGGGACACCGCCAGCCGGTTATTCGCTGCTACACGCTTTCGGATGCGCCCGGACTGGACCATTACCGGATCACCATCAAACTCGCCCGCCCCCCTGCCGATCAGCCTGCCTGTCCCGCCGGCGTCGTCAGCAATCACATCCATCAAAACCTGTCGGTCGGTGACACGTTGTCCATCAAACCGCCGTCGGGGAAATTTTATTTGCAACCGGGCGAGCAACCGATCGTCTTGCTGGCCGGAGGAATCGGGATCACGCCGATGATCAGCATGATCAACCATCTGGTGGCCAGCGGTTCGCAGCGCCGTTGCCTGCTGGTCTATGGAGTTCGTAACGGAGCCGATTTGACGTTTGGCGAGCATTTGGTCACGGTGGCCCGACAACATCCCAACCTGCAAGTCATCCGGTGTTTTACGGCGCCGCGATCATCGGATCGTCCCAATATCGACTACCAGGTTCAGGGACCGGTCAGTATGGACGTGCTGCGGGCCGTCCTGCCATCGAACCAGTTTGATTTTTACCTGTGTGGTCCGCCGGCATTTATGGAAAGCCTGTACCGGGGACTCGTCCATTGGGGAGTTCCCGAAACGCAGATTCGGTTTGAGGCGTTTGGTCCGGCCACGGTCCGCAGAAAACAGCGGCTGACCGGCCCGGAGTCACCGGCCGGCTCGTCAACGGTTACGCTGGCCCGTTCTGCAAAGACCCTGTTGTGGTCCGGCGATCATGAAACGCTGCTGGACTTTTGCGCCGCCCACGATGTAGCGATCGATTCGGGTTGCCGGGCCGGCTGCTGCGGGACGTGCGCCACGCGGCTGGTGAACGGTACCGTCCGGTATCTGGACGAGGTCGCCGAATGTCCGGACGGTTGTGTGCTGCCTTGCATCGCCGTACCGGACGGTCCCGTTGAGATCGATGTGTAAGGGCGGCCGGCATGCAAGATACAACGATTTTGGGAACGAGCATGTGGCGCTGCACGGGGGCACTCGTCATGCTGCTGGTTTGGTTTGTCCTGATCAACGTGTTATCTGCCCAACCGCCCCAGTGTGACCCGGCCAAAGTCGTGTCGGCGGAATCGTGTGCCAAATGTCATGAGGGAGAAGTGGCGACATGGCGGCAGACGCCTCATTGCCAGACCTTCGAACAGCTGCATCGTGATCCGCGGGCCCGGGAGATCGCCCAGCTGATGGGACAGCGCCTCCATCAAGCGCGGTGATCTTTGCATCGATTGTCATTACACCCTGCAACAGCAGGGGGACCAAACCCTCCCGGTCTCGGGCGTGTCCTGTGAATCCTGCCATGGGGCGGCGGCCGACTGGTTGGCACTGCACAATGACTACGGCGGACCGACCGTCACCCGGAAAAACGAGTCGCCGGCGCACCGCCAGCAGCGAATCGAGGCCAGTATTTCCGCCGGAATGCGAAATCCCGCCAATCTGTACCTCGTTGCGCAATCTTGTTTGCAATGTCATACCGTACCGAACGAGGCCCTGGTGAACGTGGGTACCCACCAGGCCGGCAGTCCGGATTTTGAACTCGTGGCGTGGTCCCAGGGAATGCTGCGACACAATTTTCTCCGCACCGGCGGTCAATCCAACGCCACCAATGACCGGGAACGCCTGCGGGTGATGTATGTGGTCGGGCAAATTGCCGACCTGGAATTCAGCACCCGGGCGACGGCCCGGGCGACGGAGCGGGCCACCTACGGGATGACATCAGCCAGGCGGGCAGCCAGCATTGCCATTCGGCTGTTGGAGATTCAGCAACAGGTGAACGATCCGCATTTGCAAAAAGTCCTGGCAGCGTTTTCGAAAGCCCGACTGGCGATCAACAACGCAGATCAGCTGAACGCCATCGCCGACCAAATCAACCAGTATGGAATCGAGTTCGCTGCCGTTTCCGACGGGAACCAGCTGGCCGCCGTCGACGCCTGGTTGCCGAAACCCGACCAGTACCGCTAGTCGATCACGTTGGACTGGCCAGACCGGTCCCCCATTTCGAAAACGGAATTTTCCCATGAGCCCCAAACAGGTTACCGTCCAGAGGCCGCAGCGCTGGGATACCCCATTTTCGCCGGACATGTCCGATCAGGATGTCGACCGGTTAATGAACCTGGCCCCGTTCCGCAACATGAACGAATCCGCCTTTTCGGAAAAGCTGCCACTGCGAGGCATCCTTAAAAATGACTGCCGCATTAACCGGTATGAAGCCGGCGATATCGTAATTCGTCAGGGAGATTACGGAAACAGCGCCTTCCTGATTCTCCGCGGAACGGCTCTTGTTTCCCTGGCTCCGTTGCCACCGGAACTGCTGGGCCGATCCGTCGTTGGGAACCGTTCGTGGCTGGAGACGCTGGGACGATTCTGGACCCGGGCGCGGGTGGCCGAGGCACGGGTCACGGTCAATGCGGCCCAGGCGGGCACGGCGACCCGCGGCAACGGACCGGAAACCCGCGTGTTCCTTCAGGACATCCCGGGAACACTCGACCTCCGCCAGACCCGGCAATTGCCGGCCGGCGAACTGTTCGGGGAGCTGGCGGCGCTGACCCGAACCCCCCGCTCGGCGACCGTGATCGCGGACAGTCCCGGCGAAATGCTGGAGATGCGGTGGCAGGGGTTTCGCGATCTGTTGCGCAAGGATAACGGCTTGCGGGAGTACGTTGAATCGCTTTATCGTCAAAACAGTCTCCGCGGCCACCTGCAACAAACTCCGGTCCTGTCCGGGTTGAGTGACGAGTTGCTGCAGCTCGTGGCCGATGACACCGAATTCGAGTCGTTTGGCGATTTCGAATGGAACCGGGAATTCAAATCGCTGCGACGCCGCGATGTCGCCCGGAAAATCACGGCCGAGCCGGTAATTGCCCGCCAGGGCGATCCGGCCGACAGCCTGATCCTGATCCGCAACGGTTTTGCCCGACTCAGCCGCCAATATGGTGACGGCCATCAAACGATTGCCTATTTGGGAAAGGGCCAGTCATTTGGATTGCGCGAATTGGCCCACAACTGGAAACTGGATCAGCACCGTCCCTGGTCCCTTTCATTGCGGGCGGTCGGATACGTGGACATTTTGCGGATTCCGAAACGGACGATGGAGCAGCACGTGTTGCCGTACGTTCCGCAATCCGGGCTGCCCCCCCGCCTGACCGAACCGGAGCCGGAGCCACGCCGCGGAAGTCCCCCGGCCGCCCGGGAGCGCCGCATGACACCGCGGGACAGCGAATTGGAAACCGGGTTGCTGGAGTTCCTCGTCGAAAACCGGTACATCAACGGAACCCAGGCCATGCTGATCGATCTGGACCGTTGCACGCGTTGCGATGACTGTGTCCGGGCCTGCGCCGCAACGCACGACAACAATCCCCGGTTTGTGCGTCAGGGCGCTCGATATGAAAACTGGATGATTGCGGGCGCTTGCATGCATTGCATCGATCCGGTGTGCATGATCGGCTGTCCCACCGGGGCCATCGGTCGGGACGAAACGACTGGAAACGTTGTCATCAATGACCAAACATGCATCGGTTGCGGCACGTGTGCGGCCAGTTGTCCCTACAGCAACATCCGAATGGTCGACATCCGCGATCCCGGCGGCGCACCCGTTGTTGATCAACAACAGGGCAAACCTGTCCAGAAAGCGACCAAATGCGACTTTTGCAACCAGCTGCCCGGCGGACCAGCCTGCCAAAACGCCTGTCCTCATGACGCCCTGACCCGCATTGATTTGACGACACCCCTTCCGTTGTACCAGTTAATCCAGGATCGCCAATCGTGACGCTTGCCAGTCCGTCGCAACGCGAAACCGTCCGACCCCTGCGCAGGCAGCGTCACGCGCTGGCGCTGGTATTGACGGTGATCGCGGCCGCCGGAACCTGGCTGGCAGTGGCGCTACAGGAAGCCAGTCTTTGGCAAAGCGGATATTCGACCGGCTGGGTGTTGCTGGGGTGCCTGTTTTTTCTGGCGGCGTACAACCTTCGCAAAAAAATTCCGTGCCTGCCACTGGCGGGAACCAGTCGCTGGTGGATGCAACTGCATATTTATGTAGCCCTGTTTTCGATCGCGGTGTTCGCAATGCATATTGGCTGGGCGATGCCTGACGGGGGCTTCGAGCAACTGCTGGCAGGGCTGTACGTTCTGGTAGCCGGCAGCGGCGTGTATGGTCTGTATGCTACGCGGACCGTACCCCGACGACTGACGGCGACTGGCTATGAAGTCATTTTTGAACAGATTCCTGGCCGCCGGCGGCACCTGGCCCGGCAAGCCCGGACTCTGGTTCTGGATACCGTTGCCGGCACCGACGTGCTGGCCCGGCATTACGTTAACCAGCTGGTCCATTTTATGGAGCGTCCCCGCTCGCTGGCCTACAACGCCTCGCCCTCATTGCGGCGCAGTCGATTGCTGGTTGAGGAGATTCATCAACTGGATCGTTACCTGACAGGAGCCCAACGCCAGGCCAGTCGCGATTTGGCGGCACTGGTTCGGGAAAAAGAGGACCTGGACTACCACTGGGCCTTGCAGGGACGATTGAAACTCTGGTTGTTCCTGCATATCGGATTGACGTACGGATTGCTGGTTTGCGCCGTTCTGCACGGAATTCTGGCGCATTCATTTGCCGGAGGCCTGCGATGAATCCGACACCCGATCCGTTTGCCAACCAATACCCGCGGCCGCATGACTTGTGGCAATGCACGGCGACCGGGGACTCCAGTTGCGGCGGCTGTGGATTGCATCTGGATCCCGTGGACCCTTGCCGGGTTCGACCGTCACTGCGACTGAAACGGGGAGTTTTTGTGGCGTCCTGCACCGCGCTGGTGGCCGGATTGCTGCTGGCCCTGTTGGCCAGCCCGCTGCGCAATGATTTTCTGGCGCCGGGCCCCCTGACGCGTGCCCATGCCCGGTTATTGCTGGATCAGGGAAACCGTCGCTGCAGCGCCTGTCACGGATCCGGGGATAAAACGCTCGGCGACTGGATGGCTGATGCCGTCGCGAACGGACGCCACATTCCGGTTTCGCAGTCGCAACTGTGCATGGATTGCCATGACCAAACATTATTGCGGACATTCGCATTGTTGCCGCATAACGTGGAACCATCGGCGCTGGCCGCGATGACGGCCTCGACCATCGTCAACAATCCGTCGCTGGGCCTTGCGATTCCAACGAATGAACGCGGCGAGTTGGCCTGTGCGGCATGCCATCGGGAACACCACGGCGCGGAATTCAACCTGACCACGCTGTCGGATCGCCAGTGCCAAACGTGCCACGCCAGTTACATACACCGTTTTGAAAGCAATCATCCCGAGTTTGGCGGCTGGCCATTCGAAGAACAGGCCAGCCGAATCGCCTTTGATCACTCGTCCCATTTGCTCAAGCATTTCCCCGAGCAGGATGCTGCGTTTGATTGCGGCAGTTGCCATATTGATGACCAGCGCGGCAACGTCAAGCTGCTGGCTCCGTTTGCCCAATCATGTGCCACATGCCATTCCAGTCAAATCGACGGACCCGAGAGTTCCGAGTGGACGGTTTTTCAGTTGCCCATAATGGATACCGCTGCGCTGGCGGCGGCCGGGCACCCCCTGGGCGACTGGCCGGTGGCCTGTGATGGAGATTTCGATGGCCAGATTCCACCTCCCATGAAACTGCTGTTGTCGTCGGATCCGCAGATTCAGGCAATTTTTCAAAAACGCGGTGCCACGTTCGAGTTCGGCCAACTCAACCCGGACGACCCGGGCGATCTGGCTGACGCCGCCAAACTGGGCTGGGCCATCAAGCAACTGATCAATGACCTGGCCGACTCCGGCCATTCCGGAATTCGCGATCGCCTGTTGACGGCGTTGACGGGGACACCGGGCCGGGCGGGGGACGCGGTTCCTGACGAACTGCTGAACGCGCTGGAACTGGCGACCGGGTTGCATCCGGATATTTTTGCCCAGGCGCAACAGACCTGGTTGCCTGATCTGCAACAGGAACTGACGGGAAAAATTCCGGGGACCGCCTCCGGTTCACTCAATCCGGAATCCCCGGAAAACCGGCACCCGGTGTGGGCGCGGGCCAATCATCAGCAGCAGGACGACTCCGAATTGCTGGTCGACAATCCGCTGGCGAACCTGTCGATCGAATCCGGCGCGGGGCGCCACCGCCAGTCATCCGCACGCCGGGCACGTCGGATCAGCCGGGTGGGGTAGTGGCAAACGGGAACGCGGACACCGGTCTCATCCCCACCGATACATTGCTGGTTGAGAATCCGCTGGCCGGCGGCGGACGGGCGGGCGGCGATTCGGTAACGTCGTCGCCCGATCCTTGGGACCCCGAGATCGTCGGACAGCCGATCCCGGACGATCCGCGGCGACCGGCCGGTCCGGCAGCAGCCAGCGGAGTTGCGGATTCCGGCCGGCGAGGCTGGCATCGAAATGACCGTGCGTTTGCCATCACCTGGCGGTCGACCGGGCACCTCGATCCGGTGCTTAAGAGCTGGACAGATTTGGCCGTGGCGTTGTCGCAATATCCTGCCGTCCAAACCAGTGACTTGCAACGTTCATTGACGAGCGACCTGGCACCGGGTACCTGCATGAGCTGCCATCGTCAAACGCGCAACAAATCCGGAATGGAACCGCTGGAGTGGAGCCCCGTGTATCGCGAGACCAGTATTCGGGGCTTTACCCGTTTTTCGCATCGACCGCACGGGTTGCTGTCGCCGCTGTCCGACTGTACCAGTTGCCACCAGCTCAAGTCGCCGCAGACCGTGTCGACCCGTCGCACGCCAACCGCCATTGGCCCGGAGAATTGCCCCGGTGACTTTGCACCCATCAGCAAACACCAGTGTGCCACGTGCCATCGGGCCGGAGGGGCACCGGCCGGTTGCGTCGACTGTCACAACTATCATGTGGGCAGTCGCGTGTCGGGAGACTGACGCAATTCAGGTGGCTTGACCGCCCCCGGCGGGCGAATCGGGAGGCTTCACCTACCACGTCTTCCAGTCGATATCCTGTTTGTTGACAAACGCTTCAACACCACGCCGCGCCGAATCCGTAATTCGGGCGGCTGCCATATTGGCGGCACCATTGCTGAGCTGGACAAACAGGGCCTCGCCGATCGTTTCGTTGCAAAGTTGCTTGGCCATCAACTGGCTGGAGGCCGAGGCCTCGGCCAGTTTGTTCACGAGATCGTTGGCCCGGGCCCACACCATATCGTCGGGCACCAGTTCATCAATGATATCGAACTGCAATGCCTGCGTGGCGTCAACGGTCTGGCCAAGCAACAGCATTCGCCGGGCGACGCTGTTTCCGGCACGAAATCCCAGCAAGGGAGCCGTCAGGCCAGCCATCAGTCCGCGACGGGATTCCGGCACAGAATAGATGCTGGAACGACCACCGATGACGAAATCACAGGCCAGGGCCAGGGCCATTCCGGTACCGGCCGCGACGCCGTTGACGGCGGCAACCAGCGGCTTGGGAAATCTCAGCATGCCGGTCACCAGTTCCAGCAACTGGCTGACTTCCGAGTGCCACTGTTGCTGGATACTCCGGTTCGATTCCAGATCGGTGATCTGCCGGGCCAGGGATTTCAAATCAGTTCCCGAACAGAAACACTCGCCGCTGCCGGTCAAAATAACACCCCGGACTCCTTTTTCACCATGCAAATCGTCAAACGCCTCCAGCAGCTGGTCCACAATGCCGGGTGTCAATGCATTCCGGCTGGAGGGATTATCGATGCGAATTGTGGCGCTGGGAGTATCGCGGCGAACAGAGACGGATTCGGACATGGGATCCTGTCAGGCTTCTTCGAAGGCCGCATCAAAGGCGACGTTACTGGGGGCAAAATCGATTGAACGGGTAAACTGGCAAGCTTCGGCCGCCCCGAATTCGCGGTCCATCCCGCAATCCTCCCATTCGACCGACAGCGGTCCCTGATAGCCAATCCCGTTCAGCGCCCGAATGATCTCTTCGAAATTCACGGCACCCCGGCCGGGCGACCGGAAATCCCAGCCGCGGCGCGGGTCGCCAAACCCCAAATGACTGGCAAGGATCCCGGATCGACCATCCAGTGTTGTAATGGCGTCCTTGACATGCACGTGATAGATCCGGTCCGGAAAGGCACGGATAAACTCAACCGGGTCGACGCCCTGCCAGTGCAAATGGCTGGGGTCAAAGTTGAAACCAAATTCCGGCCGATGGTCGACCGCCTGCAGGGCCCGCCGGGCCGTATGGATATCGAATGCAATTTCGGTCGGATGGACCTCCAGGGCAAACCGCACGCCACACTGTCCAAACACATCCAGAATGGGATTCCAGCGATCGGCAAATTGCCGGAAGCCGTCCTCGATCATCTGCTCGGGTACCGGCGGAAACGAATAATTCAGATGCCAGATGCTGGAGCCGGTAAATCCGTTCACCACCGGCACCTCAAATTTTTCCGCGGCCCGCGCGGTATTCATCAGTTCGAGGCTGGCTCGATCATTGACGCCGGCCGGCTCTCCGTCCCCCCAGACGTGCGGCGGCAAAATCGCCCGATGACGCTCGTCGATCCGGTCGCAAACCGCCTGCCCCACCAGATGCGTCGAGATGGCCCGGCACACCAGTTCGTGCTGTTCCAGCAAGTCCTGGTGATTGGCGCAATAGTCGGGTTCATTCAGCGCCCGGGTGACGTCAAAATGGTCGCCCCAGCACGCCAGCTCGATCCCGTCATAACCGAATTCAGCGGTTTTGCGGGCCATGTCAACAATTGGCAAATCGGCCCACTGGCCGGTGAACAGCGTGACGAGGCGTGACATGAACTTGATCTCCAATGGTCAGGGACGGCCAAAAACGGGGGCGAAATACCGCCGGGGTCGGGTTGTTCCGGGGGCCCCGCCAGCAGGGCGTCCGCACGGGCCGGCCTGAAAAAACGGGATCGGGGAACCAAACATTGCGTTGCCTGCCCCTGCCGCGAATAATGGGGAATATCTCCAGACCACCATTTCTGGCGGGGCCTGAATTTTGATGGATCCACGCGGTTCATTCAATAGTATGGTCGGAACGAGGAGGACCTTGACATGCCGCGTCGTCGCACATGCCTGTCGCCAGTGACGAATTCCGCCCGCCCTGCGGCGCAGTGTCTGGAAATCGCCGACCAGTCTGTTGATTGGTCTGCTGGTTGCGAGTCCCTGCCTGGCTCAACAGGAAGCGACCCGGGTCTTTCGCAAGGTTGGTCCCAGCGTTGTTGGCATCTCCAACGTCGAGGGAAGCGGTACCGGCGTAATTCTCGACCGGAGCGGTCTGATATTGACCAATGCCCACGTGGTTGCATCGCCCATTCCGTTCAAATGCCTTGCTGATGTGCAGCGGGACGGACAGTTCGAGACTGTCACCTTCAAACGAGTCCGGATTATTGGCCGGCACCCCGACCGGGACCTCGCCCTGGTTCGAATCGATCCGGCGGAGCATCCCGGAGAACTGATTCCTGCCGTTTTTACCCGTGAACGCGTGAGCCCGGGCCAGCAGATCTATGCAATCGGCAATCCGGCCGCCGGCGGTGAGATCCTGAACAAAACCATCACTCAGGGACTGATCAGCGGAGTCAATCGGTTGCATGAGGGCATCGACTATTACCAGATTGATGCGGCCATAAATCCCGGCAACTCCGGCGGGCCGGTGGTCAACACCAGCGGAGAGGTGATTGGAATCGCCACACTGAAGTTCACGGATGTGGAGAACGTGGGGTTTGTACTGCCGGTGCACGATTTTTCCACGACGTCGATCAAACCATGGACCCGCAACAACGTCGACACCCGCGCTGCCCGGATCGCCATGAATCAGGCGGTCCAGCACATTCGGCAAGGCGAAGCCGCGCGGCGTGAGCGGGAAAACCACCCGATGGTGACGCTGATGCATTTCCTGGCACTTCAGTCGTATCACCAGGCGCTGGAATACGATCCGGACAACTGGTCGATTTATTACAATTGCGGATTGCTGCTGGGCCGCAACAAAAAACCGGAGGCCGCCGCGTCGTATCTGCTGCAATCCCTGAATCTGGAGCCCTGGAGCGGTACGGACGATCGCGTGTACCGGCAATTGGGATTGTATCTGGAGGAGCAAAACGAGTCGGAAAAAGCGGCTGTCGTCTGGCGAGAAGGGTTCAGCAAGTTTCCCCGTTCGGGATGGTGCTGGGAACAATTTGCCAAAAACCGGCAGGCAGCCGGGAAGTTCTCCGACGCGGCGTTCGCCGCGGCCGTCGTACTGGAACTGAAGCCCCGTAATGTGGACCTGCAGACCATGAACGCCGTGCTGCGGAAATCCCGGGACCAGCTGCCGCCAGCCGAAAAAGCCGAAATGGATCAACGCCGGGCCAACCTGCAAAATGAATTGTCCCGGATGCAGCAGGCCGCCGACGCCGCGCACCGGGCCAGCCAAAAGTCGATGACCCCGGAATTTGCCAGTTACCTTTCGAATAACGTGGCCGTCAGGACTTCGGTGGCCGCCAGCGAAGTGGTCGATGTTGACTCGTTTTTCAAGGAGTCGCCCAGTCACCAGCCGGCACCGGTTCCCGCGCCCACCGGTTCCATGTCCGGGTTGGCCCCCCGGCAAGAAATTGAATCCATCGACGAGTTCCTGGCCGAAGACAACGAACGGTCGGCCGAACGATTGTTGGCCGAGGCCGTAACAAACCGGGAACAGGGAAACTCGCAACAGGCCAACCAGCAATTGACCGACTTGTTACGACGGTTTCCCGCCACCGGGGCGGCCGTTCAGGCCCGGGAAATTCTGGGCATGCCGGCCGCCTCCGAGGTGTTGGCGGCCGACGACTTGCGTATCTGGTCGGACAATACCGGCCGCTACCAGGTCGAGGCGACTTTTCTGGACCGCCTCGGCGAAACCATTCGACTTCGTCAGGCCAATGGCAGGATCATTACGCTAAACCTGGAACGATTGAGTGATTTCGATCAGCGTTACGTCGAAAAAAATCATCCGGACAAGTAACCGGTCGGGGCCCAGGATGCCGCCTGCCGGCAGGCTGTCCCCGGCAAGGGTACTCGCCGAACGGACGCCAGGCTGTGAACCCGGGAGCTGGCCGGTTGCCGTCCATACCGCCAGTTTTTGACACCGCCGACCGCATCTGGTTCAATAGCGATGTAACTGGTCAACTATCCGGAGAACCACCTGCGCATGATTCAAGCGTCAACAACGGAATACCAATTCGTCGGCGGCAGCCATCACGGTCAGCTTTGGGCCATTCGGGGCGAGATGCCGCCCGGTCGTGAAATCCAGATGCCGGCGGAAGCAGCCGGAGGAAATCATGAGATATACCGGCTGGATGAGAATCACAAGTTTCATTTTAACCGGTACGCCGTAGGCCTGAATCCACGATTGCAATCTCCGCAGGCCCTGGACGAACTGGGACCCCTGTTTGCCCGCCTGGAAGATCTGTTGCAAGAGGTAGAATCCGTCGTCCAGCGGCACGGTGGGCCCTCCTGTGAAACCTGGACCTTTGGAAACTGGATCCTGCATCACCGGGACGCCTGAAAAACGGGCCCCCCGGTCCGCGCTATCGGCTGCCGGGACGCCGGCGCACATCCCCAAAATCTTCCGGTCGGACGATCCGCCCCGGCTATCCCGCTTCCGGCCACACCGCTTCGTCAACGTCGATCGACCAGCTGAACGGTTCACCTGAAAATGAGCTGCTGTACCAAATAATTCTGGCCGTCATTTCGCGGGTGATCGGCTGGACGAAACGGGAAAGGTCTCCCGTCACGGTGATCACGATGCGATCGTCCACCATGTCCGCCGCTCGTGCGTCCAGCACCTCGAGGCGGCCTGTCTGGCAGTTCTGCATCTGGATCATCTGCAGCACGTCTCCCGGCGGCCCACCTGCCATTTTGGCCTCCAGCCGAAACGAGAGACGCGTGGGCGCCTGGCTCCGCGCTGTCGCCTGGACAATCATCTCGGTTTTTTTGCTTGACCGGATTACTGGTCGGAGACGGATCCAGTTGCTGGTACTCGTCGTCGCTGGCAAACAGATTCATCAAGCCACCCGCTGTCGTAATCCCGTCAGTCAGCTTTTGACCCTCCGGGACCACCGGAATCGTGGCCGAATCGATCCGGAATATTTCGCCGCCCAGATCGATGATGTACAGGTTGCCCAGCGCATCTTCGGCGAATGAGGAAATATTCGCAATCGCACCGGCGTCGGTAGTCGTCTGGTCCGTCCAGTCAATGAAATCCGTGAAGTTGGTTCCATTGTGCACGGCCGGGGGGTCGCCGTTCCATTTCAGGGACCAAATCCGGTCATTCACAAAATCGGCAAAAAAATAGTGGCCCTGCAAAACCGCGACGGGTCCCCGATAAACGCACCCTCCGGTGATCGAAAATCCCTGAGCGCTGCCGTTGCCGTGCGAATAGTCACAGGCTGGATCAATGGCCCCGGCCAACACGCCACCATGCGCACCCTCCCGGACACGCCAGCCGTAGTTTATACCGCCGCTGCTGGCGGCAGGCTGTATATTAATTTCTTCCCAGGCGTTCTGCCCCACGTCCGCAATGTACAGATCGCCGGTTGTCCAGTCGAAACAGCATCGCCACGGATTGCGCAACCCCCAGGCCCAGATTTCGTCATCCCCGTCGGCAGCCACGAACGGATTACTGGCGGGAATGCCATATTGGCCACCCGGACCGTTATTGCCGAGGGGATCGATCCGCAGAATCTTGCCCAGCAAATTGCCGTTGATTGTCTGCGCATTGTTCTGCGGATCATTGCCACTGCCACCATCCCCTGTGGCCACGTACAAAAAGCCATCGTTGGGACCAAATGCCATCCAGCCACCATTATGGTTGGTGAATGGCTGATCCAGGGTCAGCAGCGTTCTCATGCTGTCTGGATCGGCCGTGTCTGCATCGGTCCGGGCGTACTCCCGGATCGCGGAATCCCCGTCGCCGGCCGACGTCGTCAAATAAACGTAAAACAATCCGTTGCTTGTGTACTCGGGATGAAACGCCATGCCCAATAACCCCTGTTCGTTGCCCGTCGCAACATCCGAAATCGTCAGAAACGGCAAAGCATTCAGCGTACCTGTACCGAGATTCAGTACCTTGATACTGGCGGTCGTCTCCGATCGCTGTTCCACGATGAAAAGCCGGTCGAAATCGCCAGGTGCCCATGTTGCAAACACAGGTCGATTCAACCCGGAAACCACTCGTGTGGCGGTCAGTGCCGGTTGGGCCTGGGCCGTGGAAACCGAAGCCAGCATACCCAGAGCAACCAGCCGGACAGCGCAGCGTCTCGCATCAAACATGGATCGCCTCCCGCGAAAAGATCAGGCGTCGCGCCTGCAGGAAAAGATTGTGACCCTCGAGTCAACAGACCCACAATATAACGGCGGTGTCGCGGCATGGCAAAAAGTTCCGCGTTTCCCCGGGGAAACCGCTATCGCCCGGGAGGCCGGGGGTGTTCGCCGGCCATCGTGCAACTGGAGCATGCATCACAACCGTGTAACGTCGCCTGCCCGGATGACGCTTTGGCAAGCATCGCGCGAACGCGGCATGCCGGTGGGACTGGCACCAGCGATCACGGACCGCAACAAACGCGGCGAAACAGGAATTTTTGTGCAACACATCCACCTGCCGAAAACCATCCGCCCGCAGCAGTTCCCGTTGATACGTGAGTGGCCGGGGCGAGTCCTCCCGGTCGACCTAATCAAACACATTTTCGCGCACCGCCATGCCACCCGGCGATTCCAGATATTCGGCGTATCGATCCCACATCATCTGCTGAATGGCGGGGGATTCGTGGCTGACCAAATCGGTGATCCGGACCGATCCACCCGGCGCCAGAATCCGGCAAACTTTTTCAAAGACGGCCAGCCAGTCGGCGTCATCCCGCAAGTGGTGAAAGACGGCGGCCGCCAGAACCACGTCGAAGAACGAGTCGGCAGCCGAACCTGGCAAAACTCATCATGAATCATCACGATACCCGCGGTGTCGTGTTGAGCGACCCGCTGGTTCGCTCGCTGCAGCATTGGTTGGCTGATGTCCAGCAACCGGGATTCGAAATCGTGGCCCGCCGCCTGCCGCAAACAAATCGTATTGTTTCCGGCACCGCATCCACAGAACCCGCCGAACGGGAGTCGACGTTGCCACGGCCGCCTGGCTGATTAACCGCATGACCAGAGGCGCGTTGACGGTTGCCGACTGGCCAGTTTCCAGGCTGGAGAATCGTTCGACGTCCTTGTCAAACCGTTTTCGGATCTCGTCGACCGTCGATTTTTGATGGAGGGGTGTCGCCACCATTGAAATGCGGGCAGGAAATCCGGTGTCGGCAGGCCATCACCACCCGGCCCGGTCCCGTCATCGGTACCCGGAATCAGGAAACGAAGCCTAAAACACGATCTTGAAAATGTTGGGCGGAAAACACAGGAACGGAATGGACAAAGACGCCACGCCCAGCAAAATCCTGGGCCAGCCCAGGGGCACCGTATCGTCACGTGTCGGAGGGTGCCGGGTTCCCATGACCAGCAACAACAACACCATGACGGCCAGGTGGGGAATACCGCGCCATACCATAAAGGCGATCGCAAATATGATGATGCCTTCGGCAATCCAGTAGGCGTACCGTCCAAAGACACAGTGCGTTACGTGCCCGCCGTCCAGTTGCCCGACCGGCATCATGTTCAGTCCGGTCACCAGAAACCCGACCCACGCGGCGGCAAACCAGGGATTCAGCTGGCTGAGCCAGACGCCCTGTCCCGCACCCGGCAGGTAACCGGGAACCTGCAGCCATTCCATCAGCCAGTGAAAAGCCAGGGGACATTCAAACGCCAGTTGGCCGCCCGCCGGTTGCGTCAGGTCGAGCTGACTGATGCCGAGGAACGCCAGCGGCACGGCCACCACCAACCCCGCCAATGGACCAGCAATCCCGATGTCAAATATCTGTCGCCGATCGGCCTGCATGCCCTCCATCCCGATAACTGCCCCAAGCGTTCCGACGGGATTGAATGGAAACGGCAAAAAAATGGGCACGGTTGCCGGAATCCGATAGATCAGCGTTGCCACGAAATGTCCCATTTCATGAACCAGCAGAATCGCCAGAACGGCGAACATGTAGACCATTCCCTGGTCCCAATTGCGAATCAGCAATCGGCGCACCAACATCCAGTCGACGCCGCCGTCTGCAGCTGTTGCCCGAAAACATTCGTGACAATTCGTAGGTTGGCTGCCAGTCGGTAATCCCGACCCAAAAGGTCGACAGACAGGTCAGTAAAAACAGAATCAGCGGCAGCCGAGTTCGCCGTCGCCGATAGACCGGTCCCGCCGACTGACCAGCGGCGCGCGCCACATCGTCACAGGAATGGGACGGCTGGTTCGTCATTCCGACAGAATAACATAATCGCGACACCGGCTATGCCTGCCGGTGACGATGCTTTCCAGGCACGTCCGGACCGGACCCGAAAGCGGTTTCGGGCCGTAACCCGTCATGGTGAGCAACGGCAGCTGGATCAGGGTGCGTGCGGAACGGAGTTCCGTCCCGAGCGTTTGACAAATGTGAATTGGCCGATCAAGGCCCAAACGGTAACGAACATCAGCAGGATCATGCTATGCATGGAATCACAGGACAACATGGGGGACCTCAGGGGGATGAGGGTGGTTGAACACTTCCGTGTTTGCGCAGTCCGTCCGTGAGACGAATAGTATCGACAATCATCATCCGGAAAAGTAAAATTTTTTGGAACTGCAACAAGGATTCGCTGACATCGGAAAATGTCGCCCTTTCAAAACCGTTTTCCTGATCGGTAGGGCCTTTGACCGACAAAGTAGACATCGTTCCACCGGATCAGTGCTCGCCAGTCGGAAAAGTGGCCCGGCAAATTAAGGATTCGTGACAATTCGGCAAAAGCGTGATCAACTTCTGCCATCAACGGCGGGTCACGCAGGTCAGCGACCCTCAATTCGTCACGATAGTTGCGGATTGACCCAATCGCGCAGGTTTTCGTACAACTCATCATCGAATCGTACTCCCTGGTGAACGCAGTCCAGTTCGTCCTACGTCCATGACCACCCGTAATCGCAAACAGGCCGGGCCGCCGCCATTGTTCATGCTTTGTCGCAGATCAATGTAGCGCACCTCGTCAACCGGATTGTCCGGCAGGCAATTTCCTCGGCACACCGGTGCGCTGATTCCAGTTCGGCGACTTCGGCAGGACATAACAGCGTCATGCCCCCATCGGGTCGCGAGAGCAACTGGCTGTTGAACAGGTAACTGTTAACGGCATCTCGACGGACAATGCGGGATTGTCACGCACCAAAAGACAACTCCTGGTCGAACAGATCGCCAAAAACGGATTCAATTTCGTGGACCGACTTACCCGTCAGAAACGCCATTTCGTGGAACATCAACATGTTCCGGGTGCCCACCGAGATCACATCGTTGTGAAACACGCCGGCATCAATCGCCACGGGGTTTTGTTGAATAAACAGGGACGCCTGTGGACGGAGCGGTGCCGGCGGGCAATCGCCTGACTGGCTTCCCGGGTTTGTCGCGCCGGAAACAGCTTTGGTTCCGGCAACGATTTGTCAAAGACACTCCTTGACCGAAGACAAACAAGTGCAGTCCCGAATCGCCGAATTCCATGCACAGTCGCGTGTGATTGGCGGCACCTTCGTCGGACAGGGCAGCCCCGGCCGGCAACGGGGCGTGTACACAAAAATGACGGTCGTCCGCAAAGATCGCCCGCAATATCGCCTCGGTTTCGCCGCTTCGATCGAGCGGTGCAAACCGCTGAACAAATTGGCGGGTGTGATGTGCAAGCGGCCATCCTGACAATCAGCCGCTGGTGAGACCGTTGCCGCATTGGCGGTCCACATATTGGATGCACTGAAACAGGCTGCCACCAGCACCGGATTAGCCCGCCAGGCAGATTCAATGATTTGTGGGTCGCGGCCGCCAAATCCGATCGCGCAACAAATCCAGCCGCGGACGTCGCTGGGGTGGCAAAACGGCCTGGGGGATTCCCAGATCGTGAACGCATTTCATTTTTTCCAGGCCTTGCAGGGCTGCCCGCCGGGGGCTGGACGTCGTTCCAAAGTGCCGGGCGGAGGCAAGGTTGCCCCACGACAGCCCGGCATAGTTGTGAGTGGGGCCCACGATTCCGTCAAAATTTACGCTTCCACGCCGTCCACTTGCAATTTCGACCTTCGGCCAAACCGATTCCGTTGAATTGTTTCGATACACGGTTATGCCACGAATGCAGCAACCGGAACCAGGTATGCGCTGCGATCCGGTGACTGCCGGCGACAGGCACCAACTCAGCGGATTTCGAATTTCGCCACCACCGGATAATGATCGCTGATATCCCGTTGCTCCGGGCAATCTGGTAATACCCGTTCCAGTGATTCGGCGTCCAGTTGACCCTGAACGACCAGGTCCCGATGAACATTCGCTCCGGAAAACACCAGGTTCCCGGAATTGGGGTCCTCGGAGGCCAGGCGTTTGAGTAAAAGACACGATCGTATTGGCGACCCGAGAGGTGTGTCATTCGCTGGTTCGCCGTCAGGTACGGTGGGCATCTTTCAGGTCATCGGCCGTCGATTCGGTGACCAGGCCACGAATTATGGAAACTTCCCCAGCCGGCGTTTCGGTTCCAAAATCCTCTTCGGTGTTGAAGTCGCCGGTCACAATGACATTTTCACCGCTGGTGATCAGTGCTTCCATCCAACGATGAATCAAGCGGGCCTGTCGTTGACGCAATTCGGCATTTTCGGGGCGAGCCCGCAAATGGCAGTTGAAAATCCCCAGGGACGGTGTTGTCACCCAAACCCCACTGGAATCGGCCAATCAGGTGTTTGCTCAGGTTGTAATATCATCCCCGAATCGTACATCGCCGGCGTCTGCTCGCGTCGACTGTATTCCACCAGTCCGTCGCGGTAGATGATCGCAACATCCTGTTCGGTGCCGAAATCAAATCCGTCGATAAACGCCTGGCGGTATTTGAGGTTGTGGTTTTCCTCGATCTCCCGAACCAGCTGGAAAACCACATCCCGGTTTTCAACCTCCTGCAGACACATAATCGTTGGCTGCAATTCGCCGATCACGCTGCGCCACACTGCGTCGCTTCCAGTCCCAGTCGGCTCGCGACGGTGCCGATTTTTCCTTGCCCAGATCCGTTCGGTTGTCGGGGCTGAAATCGTCGTAAAACCACTCCAGATTCCACGTCGCCACGGAAATCACTTCCGATTCCTTTACCCCGGTCTCCCGTCCGGCTGGAACAACCAGGGCCAAACCGGCACTTGTCAACCACATGAACAACCATTCCGATCGATGGTGCCAGGGGACGGGGCAGGGCATCATGGGCGATTTCCCGGAGGGCAGGCGGGGACAACGGGATGGTCCGGAACGGCCGGCCGGACCCGGTAATCCGTTTTACTTTTTGCCATCGGCGGCCAGCGCCTGGAGGGGTGGAAAAAGCTCAATTACCGCGTCTTGCGGTATCACGTACAACCAGTCGGCATGTACCTGATTGAGAGACCGGGCCCGCTCGCGGGCGATTTCCAGCGTTTCATTTCGCTGGTTCAACTGTTTCTGGTAGTCCCGCAACGCGTCGTCATCGGCGTTCCCGTCATCCGGTTTCGCGGGTTCCGGCATTAACGATTCGTCGACGCCGCATGTGACCAGCAGAAACCGGTTGATATTGCTGCGATTCTGCATATCGAGGCCGGCCAGATCCCCGATCGCCAGCGTGTCCACGTTGCCGTTGCGGTAGTGCAACCGGATTTCTCCGGCGAGGCTGTCAAACAGATGCTGGCCGTATTCAAAGCCGGCAACCTGGAAACCGCGTGTGGCCAGCCAGTCGAAATGGGCAACCGGACTGTCCGCTTTCGGATCCGCCAGGTCCACGGCGGCCACCGCCGGCTTTCGCTGGACATCCCTTAATGGAAACGAGAGAACCACGCCGAACAGGTTCCGCAGCGTATCGACGTTCAGGGCGGCACCGGTGATCGACGGTTCGGAGTCCAGTTGTTGCTGGTCGTTGGGCATCCACAGATCGTATCGCCACTGGCCATCAACCGGATAAATCCGGGCCTTGTACACCCAGGTGGGTTTTCTTTCCGCCCCCGTTTTTCTCGGATCGATAAAGTAGTAATCGATCTCCATGGATTCCAGCAATTGCTGCAATTGCACTTGCTGATTGCCAAACCTCAACAAATCGCCGTCGACCCAGTCGTTGAACTCCGTGCTTAGCAAGCTCTCGTCGAAATCGATGACGTAAATCTGGGGCTGCCCGGGAAAGCGGACAAATCGTTTGGAACTGTCGTCGGCCGCTTTGCCGACGATGATCCGGGCCAGCGGGTTGCGGCGGGAATCCTCCAGCGTCAACATCGTACCGACGCCGGTGCGGCTGGCGCCGGCCTCGGTCAAATCGACCACCCCGAACTCCTCATGATCGTTTTGCTGGTCCGAGGGCATGTCGAGAATTTTCTTGTCGCGCAGCGAATCGATGACTCCCGAAATCCGCTCGGCGTTGCTCGCCAGGAAATCGTTTTTTTCGGGAATCACCCAACTGCCCGATACCCGGGACAATTCGATGTCCTTGGCGGTATCCAGTTCCCGATCGTAGCGCTGGATGGCAACCCGGTAGACGTCGCCGGTTTCGTAGGCGGTGTCTCCCTCCAGTAACGGCTGGCCAATTTTGACATTGGTTTCGCCGACTTCGTTTTTGGGGAAGTATTGCCAGGCGAGGACACTGGCAATCACGGCAATGATGGCCATCGCCAGGGTATTCACAAACGGTTTCACGGGAGGTTCCTGTCCGGGTTGGGTTAGGGCCGCGCCGGGCTGGCGCGACGTTGGGGATTTGGCAACGGGGACCGCGACGGCCCGTTCAACGCAGTCGGCGAGCCTTGGAAATTCCCTCGCGTTCCCTCAACCGCCGCCGCGTAAACACGATCAGGCCCAGCACCAGCGGGGGAATCGGTGGAATCAGGACAGCCGCCAGCTTGTAACGCCGCTGGATTTCCTGAATTTTCAATTCGGCAGTCAGGCGGGTCGATCGAACCATTTCGTTTCGCTCATTAATCATCTCCTCGTTGATCCGTTGCAATTTTTCGTTTTCGTTGCGAACGCTCAATTCCAGCAGTTTCTGTTTGGCCTCCAGGGCCACCACGTCCACTTCCTGGCCCTGGCTGCGGGCGTCCAGCATTTTCCTGACGTCCCGTTCCAGGTCAGCCACCTGGGCCTGAGCCGTCGTCTGGGCATTGGTCATTCGCGTCTGATAGTCCTTTTCATACTCCTGCAATTCGTCATCCGATTCTTCTGTCGCCACGCGAATCGTCTCGTCCACGTGCCGCAACGTCATATATCTTTCGCGCCGGTTGCGGACATCGATGAATTCGCGATTCAGCGTTAACGAATCAATCAGGTTCAGTACAAACGCCACGTTCTCGTAACGGTATTCGATCCCCCGCTGCACCGGGGAATTTCGAACGACGATCGATTCATCCGACAAAATATCGACGTCGGCGACATAAATGACGTTCACATCTCCCGGCGCCACGTCGTCCGCTTCCAGTCGCGACGAAATACGGGCTGCCAGAATCAGATTGCTGTCCGGCAATACCGAGCCACGTTGCAATTCCAGGGCCCGTTCGCTGATCCGGGATGCCTGCTGATAGGTCTCAACCGAGATTTTCCCGGCGTTGCGAGCGATCACCAGGGGTTCAATCTCGTACGGCGAGTCGGGACGGGACGAAAAGCTGCCGGCAAAATCGAACAGCAGTTCGCCAATCCCGCGGGTCGCCGAATACGCCTGGCTGATTTGCGGATCGCTGGCACTGATATTGTCTTCATCGTTATTGATGATCAGCCGTTCCGGTACATCCAGCGACGCATCCCGTTTGTACGGGTTATAGCGCTGCCAAACCAGATCCGGAATGAACGTGTCATCCCGTTTGCGACCGGACACGACGATTCCCAGCCGCGACCAGAAATCGTTCATCGACGGATTCTCGACATTGCCGCCACGCGGCAGGCGGCGCGTCTGGGACGTTCCCAACACACGGCTTCTCAGGGACTGTTGCAATGGCGCCGGGTCCTCGAACATGATCGTCGGCTGTCCGGCCTGGATCGCGGCCAGCAAATTGTCGAGCTCGACCGGAGTCATTTTGGAAGGCTGGATCACCACCAGCACGTCGAATTCCAGCTGCCGCTGGCCCTCGTCGCTGTCCAGCCACACCGGAATGGGCTTGCCCAGATCGACGCCCTGTACCCGGTACTGTTTCTCCAACTCGCCAATGATTCCCAATTTGGGAATATTGAACGTCTGCGTTCCGGTCGACAACACTTCCCCCATGGCGAACACGTCGGTGTTGGCAATCCCGATTCTCAGTCGCACGGGCTGGGCCACCGTCGCGATCGAACGAATCAGTTCGTATTCGACGGGTGACCCGTACGAGAAAAACGGAATGACTTCGCGATTGAGTCCGCAGGTAAAGGCCGCTCCCAATATGACCTCCTGACGACGCAAGGCTCCCCGTGATTCGGATTGAAAGGGAATCGGCTGAATCCCGAACCGTTTCTCCGCGAGAATGGCTTCCTGGCTGAACGGCTCAACATTCTTGTGCAAATTGACCCGAATCCGGTTCCCGCCCATGACATCAAATTCGCGCAGCAGGTTGACCAAATCGTATTTCGTTTGCACAAAGTCGGTGGGAATGCTGGAACCCACATAGGCATCAATCGTAATGGGTGGGGCCGGTCGGCCATCGGATGTGGTTTGCCCGGCCAGCTCGGTCAATATCTGCCGCGTGCTTTCCGTCAACGTGCTGATCTTCTCCATGGATACATCCAGCCGAAACCGGTTCAGCGGGCTGTATTGGGCAATCAGCACAATCGCAATCATGGTTATCGTCAGGAAGATGGTGCGAAACACAAAGTGGCTCAGCAGTGATGTCCCGTGCTTGCCGCCCTGCCAGTGCCGGCGGCCGATCAGGACCAGACTCAGGTACACGCCGATGACAACGATACCGAGAAAATAACACACGCTGGACAAGCTGATTAATCCGCGACCAAACGGATCGAAACGCTGCAACAGGGACCATTCAAACAGTCGATTCACCGTTTCGGGATCGGAGATAATGACATCGGAATTGGAAAAAAATGCCAGGGGCGCGTTAAACACCACGCCAAAAATGAATCCAACCGTCAGGTTGTTGGTCAGAAATGACGCGACCATGCCCAGCGAGAGCATCGCGATTCCGACAAACCAGTATCCGAGATAGGTCGAAAACAGCAGCCCGCTGTCAAGGTTGCCGCCGGTCATCGAGATCAGAACGGCATAGTTGGATAACTGGGAAAACAGCAGGGAGACCGTGAATACCAGCACGGCCGCAAAATATTTGCCGATCACGATATCGAAATCGTGGGCCGGCAGGGTTAGCAGCAATTCATCCGTGCCCTGCCGCCGCTCCTCCGACCAGATACTCATGGTGATGGCCGGAATGAACACCAGCATGATATAGGGCAAAAACCGGTTCAGCTGGTCAAAGTTGGCGAGATTCGTGGTGAAGAACTCGTGGGGCCAAAACGCCGCAAACGACGTCAACAGCACAAACAGACACAAAAACACATACCCGGTTGGATTACTGAAATAGCCCACAAAGTTGCGTTTCATGACGGCAAAGGCCGCCTGCCGCCAGATTCCGAAGGGCAACATGATGAGCATCAGGACGGCAAAAAACATCACGTCGATGCCGACCATGTTCAGGAATTCCAGCAGCTGCAGTTTTTCGGTCATGGGTTTTGATACCCGGTTTTTGAAAGGAATGGAAATCGAATCGCTGGAAACGGCGGTGCCATGGAGCGGGCCCGCCAGCCTGGCTACGTGGCATCGGGCGGCCCGGCTGCCGGGTCCACCACGGCGTCGTTCACGGTACCGTCGCTGCTGACTCGCCGGCTGTCTTCCGGGGAGCCGGCGTCCTCCGGCTGTCGATCAGCCGGAACCGGAGCCCCGGCTGCATCATCCTCTCCATGTCCGGTCAAGTCGGCAAACACCTGGTCCAGCCCCTTGCCCAACGGGTCCATCTCACTCAAGGGACCATCGTAAACCAGCCGTCCCTCGTTGATCAAAATCACGCGACTGGCCATGGCCTCCACTTCCTGCAGAATGTGAGTCGACAACAGAATCGTTTTGGTCTCACCCAGACGCCGCATCGTTTTTCGGACGCCGCGAATCTGGTTCGGGTCCAGTCCGCTGGTCGGTTCGTCCATGATCAGGACTTCCGGCTCGTGGATCAGGGCCTGGGCCATCCCCACTCGTTGCCGATAGCCTTTGGACAGCTTGTTGATCGGTTTGTAAATGACACTTTCCAGACTGCACAACTCCACGGCCGAGGCGATTCGGTCCTTTTTCAGTTTCTTGCCCATGCCCCGGGCTTCAGCAAAAAAATCGAGCAGACTGTACGGAGTCATGTCGGGATACAAGGGGCCGGTCTCCGGCAAATAGCCCAGGTGTTTGGACCCTTCCAGCCGGTCATCGGCCATGTTGTGGCCGGCGATCCGGGCCAGACCCTCGGAGGGTGACAGGTATCCGGTTAACATCTTCATCGTCGTACTTTTACCGGCACCGTTGGGGCCCAGAAAAGCAACGACTTCTCCCCGCTTGACGGTAAATGAAACGTCGCGGGTGGCCGCAAAAATTCCGTAGAACTTGGACAGGTGCTCGGCCTCGATCATCGGCGACGCATCGCGGGGCGCGTCAGGCCGGGACGGCTCGGTTGCAGATTCGGTCATCATTCTTTGTTTACCAGTATCGGACAGTCTTCATTGAATCGCGATTCGCAACGCGCCGGCGTGACCGGAGAACAACAGCAAGCTGAACTCGTTCTGTACGGACGCCGGCCAACTGCGGTTTCCGCCCCCGGCAAAAACCCTGTCCACTTCGTTCGGCCAGGCGTGCGTGAACGTCAGCCACGCCCATCGCACACTGGACCGCATCAGCGGATCCATGGCGGCGACCGGAACCCGCCTGGATCGCCGGATGTTGGAAAACATGATAATTCAGCGAGGCGGTACCACTCAATGGTACACGCCACCGGAAGGGCAACCGGTACGCCCACGGGCCGCCCAAATCCACGCAAATCAAAATCTGCTGGTTTCGGTCCACCCTCCAGAAAAAAAGCGGTCAGCGCGGCTCTGTCGAATGCATGTCCAATGGCACTTGAGGGTTCCCCGCGTGGCGGGTCCATCCCTGCCAATCCCGGTGAAAGCCGATTGCCGGACGAGCCAGCAATGGTCGCCCGGCGGGGTGTTGTTTACAGCCCGACGACAGGCATCCGGTCGTGCGCGGGCTGCCACGATTGGCCCGGGGTTCCGGTCAGCGCGGGTTTTCCACGCGATTGCGGCGTTTTTGAAACGCGTGGAATCCGGCCGGTGCCTGGCTGACCCGACCCTCCTCGGAATACCCGGATTGACGGTCCCGCCTGACCTCCGAGCCCCGAACGGCCGATTGGGCCGGCGCCAATCCGAGGCTTTTCAACGCGCGCTCCCATTGTTGCTGCTGTTCGGCATCACCAGACTGGGCCTGTTGTTTCAGCGTATTCCATCGACGCACAAAATCGCGTAAATCTTCCTCGCTCCAGTTCAGCTGTTCCAGCAATTCCGGATCCGGATCAACCTGCTGCTGCGACAAGTAGTCGAGCGCCAGATCGGTCGCCTTTTTGGCATATTCGAGATTGGCTTTTTCCTCTTCCGAGCCACTGCCCGAGGATCCGCCGGCGTTCTGCGCCCCGCCGGATTGCCCGTCACCTCCACCCTGGCCGGGCAGATTGCCGGCCTGGCCGGTGGCCGATGGGTCGCCTGCCGTTCCGCCTCCACCGGCGCCTCCGGCACTGCCGCTGCCCGATGACGGATCGCCAGGTGCGGCTCCGTCAGCCGATGGCTGGCCCCCGGAATCCGAGGCAGCCCCGGATGACGAACCAGGCTGACCCGCATCCCCCGTTGCCGACGAATTACTCGATTGCGAATTATCTGAGCCGCCAGATTGCCCGGCACCCGATTTCGAAGGCTCGGAACCGGAACCTTCAGCTCCACCTGATCCGGATTCCCCACCCGATTGGTCTCCACTGGATTGGTCGCCACCGGGGGCGCCAGGTTGGTCCCCGCCCGGTTGCTCACCACCGGCTTGTTCTCCACCGGCTTGTTCTCCACTGGCTTGTTCTCCACCGGCTTGTTCTCCACCGGCTTGTTCTCCACCGGCTTGTTCTCCACCGGCTTGTTCTCCACCGGCTTGTTCTCCACCGGCTTGTTCTCCACCGGCGAGGCTTGTTCTCCACCGGCTTGCTCACCACCGGCTTGCTCACCACCGGCTTGCTCACCACCGGCTTGCTCACCACCGGCTTGCTCACCACCGGCTTGCTCACCACCGGCTTGCTCACCACCGGCTTGCTCACCACCGGCTTGCTCTCCACCGGCTTGCTCTCCACCGGCTTGCTCACCACCGGCTTGTTCTCCACCGGCTTGTTCTCCACCGGCTTGTTCTCCACCGGCTTGCTCACCACCGGCTTGCTCACCACCGGCTTGCTCACCACCGGCTTGCTCACCACCGGCTTGCTCACCACCGGCTTGCTCACCACCGGCTTGCTCTCCACCGGCTTGCTCACCACCGGCTTGCTCTGCACCGGCTTGCTCGCCGCTGGTGGAAGAATCCTGCCCGGAATCCTGTTGGCCGGGACGATTTTGATTTGCGGACGGCGGGTTATCGCGACCGGTGGGTTCCGCCCCGGAACCCGCTGTGGGATTTTCGGCGGACTGGGGATCCGAACCACTGGAGGATTGAGAAGAAGCATCGCCACCTTGCGGCGCATTCTGCTGTTGCTCCTGAAACCGATTAATGGCTTCGATGATTTCACCATCATGGGCGTCCTCACCGAGCGGTTCCCGGGAAGCGCCCTGTCCGGCTTGTGCATCTCCCGGAACCGCGGTCTGACCGTTATTGGTCGGGTCACTCGAATTCTCTGAGGCCATTCCACCATCGTTGGAATCGCCGGACCCGGAAGTCTGCTGGCTGGTCGCGGCCGCATCGGACGCAGAATCACTCCCCGCCCCCGGCTCACCAGCTTTATCCGAATCGCTCCCGGAATTCGCCGAGCCGGAGTCGGTCGCCTGATTGGATTCCTGTCCGGATTCCTGTCCGGATTCCTGTCCGGTTTCCTGTCCGGTTTCCTGTCCGGTTTCCTGTCCGGTTTCCTGTCCCGATTGGGACGTATTCCGGTCTTCACCGGGCTGCGAACGGTCACCCGCTGACGGGTCGGTGGAGGGTTCCTGGGACGCATCCGGTTGCCCGGAGGACCCGCTATTGTCATTGGCCGCGACGTCCTCCTGGCCCGGCTGTGGGCCATCGCCGGCTTCGCCGGTCGGCTGATTATTGTCAGCATCGCCGTTATCGCCGGCCGCGGCGTCATCCGGTTGATCGCCGCTTTGGCCCTCGCCGTTGTCACCGGCCTCGCCCTGCGATTGATCGGCCTGTTCGGTGGGCGGATTGTCCACCGGTTCCGTGATACGAATGACGATATTGGGCGTCAACGTCATGTTCGGATCCAGTTTGTTGCTGACCGCAGAATGCCGATTGTCGAATGCCGCAAACGCCAGCAACACCGTTTCGCCGACTCGCAAGCGTAGTTTCTTGGGCCAAAACTCAAATCGGGCGGACACGGTATCCGATAAATTGGCGTCGGCGGGCAATTCCAGCTGTTGATTGAAGACCCGTGTTCCATTGGCATCACCGGCGACAGAGATCCGGGTCAGCTCAAAATCCGTATCCCGGCGCGGACGGTAAACTGGATCCTCGAATTGACCGGCACGGACAATTCCTCGGCCAACGGTTCGACCACTTGTATTTCGGGGGCCAAATCGGGAATGACGCGAATCGGGCAATTGCCGGGCGATTCGCTCCGCTGCCCATCGGCAGTGATCATGCTCAGCCGATAATGGGAATAGCGGGCAGACTGCCGGTTGCTGTCCAGTTGCAACCGGAATTTGCAGCGGGCCCGCAGGTCATCCAGTTTTTCCATGGATACGGTATTCACAATATCATATTGATCTCCGGATTGCTTCCGCAGCAGTTCCAGGACGGCCGACTGCAGCGGCGTATTGGCAACGGCCTCCAGTTCGACCATGGCGCCCTCAATCGCCTGGATCACGCTGGTACCGGTCACCCGCTGTTCGGCCAGGCCGGTGTATGCCGGAGGTTGATAGGTGATTGAATCGACGGACAGCATCGGTGTCGATTTCAGCTCAACCTTGTAATCCGCGGTTCGACCGTCGCCCGCCTCGATGTAATAGACCAGCGAATGACCCACTCCCCGGCCATCGGTTTTCAACAGGGTTTGCCAGCGGTCACCGACTGCCGCCGAGGGTTGCATTTGAATTCGCTCGTCAACAATTTGCCCGTCGCTGGTGGAAAACACCAAACGCACCGGTTCGTAGGCGAATTGCCCCGAGACTTTGGCCGAGATCGACAAGGGTTGACCGAACCAGGCGGTAGTGTTTCCGGGGTCGACCTGACTGATTCGGACGCGGGCCGGTCGGGCCACGTCCGACGAGGGTGCCAGCACCCGGGCAAACGTTTGAAACGGGTCCTTGGGGGAGAGAATTTTGTACAGGCCCAGTCCAATGACAACCGCGGTCAGGACCACCGCAATGCGGACGGTTTGTGATTTGTCGACCGTGTTGCCAACCTCGACCCCGGAAATTTCATTGGCCGCCCGGGCGCCGACAATTTCCAGAACGCGCCGGGATGTATCGCGTTGCTGACTGCGCAACAACAAATAGTTGATCAGACTGTTCTTGATTTCGGGCCGGGCCGATTCCACGACCCGTGCCGCATACACCGGATTGATGCGGCGTATCAGCAGCGGCACGATTGACCAAATGGTAAAAGCAGCCGCGCCTGCCAGAATGGCCAGCAGGATGCCCCACCGCAGCCACGGGGTCAATTCGAACACCCAGGCGTCAATTACTGCCACCAGAAACAGGCTGCCCAGCAACCCGGCCAGCAATGTCATCAGGGACGTGAACAGATCCACCAGCCGTACCTGGGCACTGGCCTTTTTCATCTGGGCCTGCAGATACTGGTCGAGTTGCAGACCGCGACCGGATAATTGCCGATTGTTGACCGTTGTTTGTGACATGGGGTCCCTGGGTGCGGCTGCCGCGAAGGAACGAGGAAACGGGTCCCGGAGGACCGATGATGCAATCGGGTCCCGGGGGCAGTCCGGGGTCAATCACAATTATAGACGATCGATAGCCCCGGGTGGTTCCGCACAAACGGTACGGGGATAACCGGTAACTGGCCCAAATGTCCTGGTCGGGGCAAAGGGGCCCGCAAAACCGGACGTTCGGGGTCATCGCGGCGGGCCCGGATCCGCTGTGTTGGGCGACGGGTCGATGGTCGGCCCAAACGGCAACAATCCGCGGCCGGTTTGCGTGCGAAGTCGGGCCCGGTACATCTGGGCAATAGCCGAACGGCGTCGTTCGGGACTCATGGCATCGACCATTTGCCGTTGTTTCTGGGTCATTTCCAGATCATAGAATTCCATCAATTCGCGTTCCGGAATGGGTGGATTCCATTGCGCTGACGGCCGAAATCAGCCAGCGATAGACCAGTTTTTGGCGGGCCGCTTCGTCGTTCTGGGCGTCAATGATCGCCACCGCTTCGCTGGACAGTTTCGCCCGCAGCGATTCGATGTCGCCCGGTTCGATCAGCTGTACCGCCTGGTCGTCGCGAAGCCGGTAGAGCAACCAAAACAGGGTTTCGGGCTGCTGCCGGGTCTGTTCCAGCATCTGGTCCAGGCGGCGGGAACCACGGCGGCTCTCGCGTGACCGATACAGCTCAATCAGCTGGTCACGTTTGCTGATCACAAATTCCCGATTCCATTCGAACAGGCGGGTCACATCCTCGCGAGGCAGTCGCGTTTCTCCGGCAATGCCAAAAACGGCTTCCGCCCGCTCCTGAATAATGTTTTTGACGACCTGCAACCGGGCGGGTCCCGTTTCCGACTTGACCCGGGCCCGCTCTTCGACACTCAACGTTTTCCACCATTCATAATAGGCTTTCATGGTTTGCAGCAACTCGTCCCGCCGGGGATGTGCCAGCCACTGTTGATGGATGGACCGCAAACGGGCCTGGGCCGCCTCGGGCAATTGCTCAATGCGCTGCTGCCGGCTTCTAATTTTCTGCAACTCGTTGCCGGTCATCAACGCGATCTTTTGTTCGTTGTCCAGTGGCCCGCTGCCGGGTTCGGTCATTTCAGCCGATCGCCGGGCGCCGGGCTGCTGCAGGGCGGACAGACCCGGCGCGCTCAACGCCAGCAGGACGGTCAGAATGCCCACCCGTTTTTGAACCGGGGTCCAGCGGCGATCAGGGTTCATCGGTTAACTCCTCGGCAAACAACCCGGCCGAATGCAATTGTTCGACGAACTCGATGCTGTCGACCTTGTCGTACATATCAACGTTTTCCCAAAACTGCAGATCCGCCGCGAATTGCCGATACGGCTGATTCTGGCCATAGCGGACGGCCTGGAACGCCAGTACGGCGGGGAGGGCGAATGCGAGCAGTCCAACCGCAATGCGAATGGGCCAGCGATGCCAGCGCGTCCGCTTTTTGCGGGCCGACGTGACCACCATTTCAATCGTACTTTTGACAAATGACTGGTCCGTCGTGCTGCGACCTACTTCGTCCAGCATATCCCAGGTTTGCTGGAATTCGTGCAGGCGGTTGCGAAGCCCGGCATCGTCCGCCAATCGGGATTCCAGTTCCGCCGCGGCCGGATCGTCCAGTTCTCCGTCGAGATAGGCGATCAGCAACTGGTCCGCAGAATGCGCGGGCAGGTCCGCCGGCAGCGTGTCGTCCGGATGACCGGATCCGCCCTGGAGTGACCGCGGTTGGCTGGAATCTTGACTCATGGTGAAACCGAACTCGAATTTAATGGCGTGTCGTCCGCATCCTGATTAAACACCGCCGGAGAGGCATCGGGTCGCGCGCCAGCTTGCATATATGGATGAAGAATATCGCGCAAACTGGCCCGGGCCCGCGATAACAGGCTTTTGACGGCCTGGGTGGTCAGTCCCATGGTCTCGGCAATTTCCTGATAACTCATGTGCTCGTATTTGGACAACAACAGGGCCATTTTTTGTCGTTCCCCCAGGGACTGAATAGCCAGCGTCACAATCTCGGCGACTTCCGCCCGGTCGAGTTGCCGCGTGGGCATCAAACCGCTGGCTTCCTTGGCCAGATTGTCCAGGGGCCGGGCCAGCGATTTCCCGCTGGGTGAGGACTGCAGGTTGATTTCCCGGCGTCGCACGATTTTGCGGATTGCGTTGCTGGCCACGTTGTTGGCGATCGTGAACAGCCAGGTTGAAAATTTGGCGGTTGGCTGGTAGGTCTCCCGGGCCCGGTACACACGCATGAATACTTCTTGCGCCAAGTCCTCGGCCTGGCCTTGCCCGGGCACCAGATGCTCCAGAATGCCTACCAGCCGCGTCTGGTACCGCTCCACCAGTTTTTCGAAGGCCGCCCCGCTGCCGTCCCGCACCTGCAGCATGAGCTGCACATCCTCATCGATTAATTCGTATTTTTCGGCAAACGCCGAATCGGCGGGCAACACGCATTTCTCCGTACGGGGTTCCAACAAGCGGTGAGAGGGCCAGGTCGGGCCAACGAGGTTGCAATGGTCCATTGTTACTTGTGGCCGTTCCCGTGGCCAGCCAAACCCGGCCCGGGGAGACCGCCAATGCGGGTCCCGGCGTCCGTGGAAACGGATTCAGCGGGCTCTGTCGAAAACATGCCGTTCTGGAGGTGAGACCGCCACCGGTGGCTGATCCTGCTGTGAGATTTCCTCGCCCGCCGGCTCTGCCGGGCGAGCCAGCCATGGCGTCCCGTTGGGGGCTTCTGCCAAGCGGATTCACCGGCTCAGGTCGGGTCGGCAGGGCCTGGCAACACATTGACGGCGGGCGGGCTTCGCCGCAATTGACCACAGGCGGCATTAATCTGATCCCCCTTGCGCTGCCGAAACCGGATTTCGATGCCGGCACCGGTTAACACGTCGCGAAACTGCCGGATCGATTCAGCCGAGGGTGTTTGCCATGGCAAACCGGCCACCGGATTGTAGGGAATCACGTTGAGCAACTGGCAACGACCTGCCAGACATCGTGCCAGTTGACGAGCCAGCTCGGGAGAATCGTTGATACCCGCCAGCAACACGTATTCAAATGTCAGGCGACGACCCGACACCTGAAAATACCGATCCGACGCGTTCAGCAGCGCCTCGATCCCAATCCGACGATTTACCGGCACCAGCTGATTCCGCAGTTCGTCATTGGGTGCATGCAGGGAAATGGCCAGATTGTAACGACAATCGAGTTGGGCGAGGCGATCGATGGCCGCCGGCAATCCTACCGTGGAAATTGTGATGCGACGGGGACTGATGCCCAGCCCTTCCCCGGAACTGGCCCAGTGCAAGGCACCCAGCACATGATTCAGGTTGGCCAGCGGTTCACCCATGCCCATCATCACGATATGACTGATACGTTCGTCGTCAGGCAGCAAGCTCTGCAACAGCAGCATTTGGGCGAGAATTTCGCCACGGGTCAAATTTCGTTCAACGCCATCCAGACCTGAAGCGCAAAACACACACCCCATGGCGCAGCCGACCTGGCTGCTAACGCAAATACTGCGGCGCTGGCCGTCGCGCAGCAACACACATTCAACCTGCCGGCCATCGGCCAGACCGACCAGCAACTTCTCTGTGCCGTCCGGTGAACTCTGGTGACGAATGATCGTCAACGCGTTGACCACAAAGGCACCGGCCAGCTGATCGCGCAATGCGGCCGGCAGATTCGTCATGAGCCGAAAATCCGTAACCCGCTGTTGCAAGATCCATTTTCGAATCTGCCGGGCCCGGTAGGACGGCTGTCCCTGGCCAGCCAGCCAGGATTCGAGAATTTCGGGTTCGTCCAGCAGCGATTGCATGTATTGCCGGCTTTCGGATAATCAATGGCCATGACCGACCACCCCCCCGACCCGCCTGCCGCGACCGGCGATCCGGATCAGGAAATCTGTATCTGCTTCCACGTCACGCGCCGCAAGATTGAGAATTTTATCCGGCTTGAACGTCCCCGGCGAGCCGCACAGTTGGCCGATTGCTACGGGGCGGGCACCGGCTGTGGCTGGTGCCGAAAGTATCTGGTCGCCCTGTTCGAGGCTGCTGACCTGCCCGCGGCGCCCCCGGTCGGTATCCCGCCCGCCGAACAATACCAGCGGCAACGCGGCGAGTTTCATCGCCAAATTGGATGGGGCCCGCCGCAGAAATAGCCCCCCGGGAGGCCCGAAACCAGCGCCGCGGAATCGCCCCCTGGCGAGCCCGGTCAAACCGTTGAGCCGTCGGTATTCAACCAGTCCGAAAACGGTTATTATAGGCTTCCTACCAGGACGCACGCGTGGCCAGTTGACGCTGGTCACGGTTCACTCAAAACAGGCATTTCCGGAATCACGATGGCCAAAAAAGCTGCCAAAAAAAAAGCTGCCAAAAAAACTCCCGCCACCAAAACTGCCGCCACCAAAAAACCCGCCAAAAAGAAAAAAGCGGTCGAGAGTAAAACGGAAGCTGACGGCGCTCCGGTGAAAAAGAAAAAGGCCAAAACGAAACGCAAGAGCCGGGCCAAAAAAGACATCAAGGTGCGACAGCGGCTGGCCTGGGGCGTTTTTAACCACGCCATGAAACCGGTGGCCAAATACAGCTACAACCAGAAAAAGGCTGCCGAAAAGAAAGCCCGCGAGCTCAGCCCCGATGGCAAGCCGCCGCATTTTGTTGCCAAGATCAAGGAAGAGATTGCCAGCGAATAGTTCGAAATCGCCGGTTTTCAGGTTGGGTCCGGCAGCCTCCCCGTCCTGCCGGTTGCCCGGGCTCGGCCGGACAGCAACCGTTTTCGAAAAGCCCGGCTCGCAAATTGGTCAACGGCCGGGCAACGTCCCCCGCGCCGGCAACGTCCCGCGGCCGGGCAACGTCCCCCGAACCGGCAATGTCCCCCGAACCGGCAATGTCCCGCGGCCCGGCAACGTCCCGCGGTCCGGCAGGGTTCCCCGACCCGGCAAGGTTCCGCGGCCGGATCCGGGCTGCACCAGCAATCGCGGGAATCCCTGACCCGACGTGGGCCTTTCCGTTTTGTCTTGCCAGATTTCGACGTCGGCTGGCGGCACATTGATATCGTGACGATCCCCCAGGCACCCGTCGAATGTCACGACCAGCAGGAATGAAATGACGGCGATTGCGGTTCGCCGCACGCGGGTTTCGATTTCGGATATTGGGGAATCGGACACAGCTGCTGGTACCGTGGTAATGGTTGGACGCCCAAAGGGGTTGGGCGCGTTGGGGCTCGCAGGGTACTTGCGCCTCAACAGCCCTGTTCTCGCTCACCGGCGATTATCGGTCGCCCGGTGCCGATCCAACACCGGGGTGTTGGCCCCGCACCGGCAAATCGGTGGTTAACCCGGTTTTTCCCGCCTCATCAGAAATATCCTCGTCGAAAAACCGCTTTTTCGATCATCAATTCCCGGTGTTTGGCCGCGCCGGTTCGTCCGTCAAAGTTTGCCGAGTCAAATTTTTCGGGTCGCATCGCACAGGTGCTACAGCTGATAGAAGCAAAAAAGCGCAAGCAGGATTGCCGCCCGCTATTTGGGGAGTCCGATATCACGGAAGGATTGTTCTGGGTGGTTCAAAGCAATCTTGCTGTCAGATTTCCGGAAGGAGTGCAGATCGGACCCCGGTCTGTCCGGCGACAGCGTCAATCTATCTGGTTCCATTCCATACGTAAATCAAGCGGCGACTGAATAGCCGAAAACAGATTGCAAATCGAAAAATGTCGATTTGATCGTTCAGGACCGTCAGCACCCCACGCCTAATGGTGGCGCGGCCGATCATCAATAGACGCTGGATGATTTTACGTAGACCAGTCATAACGGGGAGATGAGTCTCAATGAAACTCAAAATGGTAATCGTCACGCTGGTTTGCGGCTTGGCGATGTGTAGCAGCGATTGCTATGGACAGTGTTTGCTAAATCGCATGATGGGTCGCTCGGGATGCGATACCTGTGCTGCCAGCTGTTGCGACACTCCGGTTCAGGCCGGTTGCGGATGCGACACCGGTTGCGGTTGTGACCAGCTGGATTTCAATGCCGGGCACCGGTTCTGCATGGGTTGCCCCAAGTTTGGTAACTTCTTCAATCGTGGATGCGGTGGATGCGATACCGGATGCGGATGCGACACCGGCTGCGGAAACGGTTGTGACACGGGCTGCGGATGTGACAGCGGTTGCGGCGGCGGTTGCGGCGGTGGATTGTTCTCCCGTTGCGGCGGCGGTTGCGGATTGTTCTCACGTTGCGGCGGCGGTTGCGACGCCGGTTGCGGTTGTGACACCGGTTGCGGCACGGGCTGCGACACCGGTTGCGGATGTGACAGCGGTTGTGGCGGCGGTTGCGGCGGTGGATTGTTCTCCCGGTGCGGCGGCGGTTGCGGATTGTTCTCGCGTTGCGGCGGCGGCGGATGCGACGCCGGTTGCGGTTGTGACACCGGTTGCGGCACGGGCTGCGACACCGGTTGCGGATGTGACAGCGGTTGCGGCAGCGGTTGCGGCGGTGGATTGTTCTCCCGTTGCGGCGGCGGACGCGGTTTGTTCTCGCGTCACGGTCACGGCTGCGACAGCGGTTGCGGATGTGACACGGGCTGCGGATGCGACACGGGCTGCGGCACGGGCTGCGACGCCGGTTGCGGTTGTGACAGCGGTTGCGGCGGCGGTTGCGGTTGTGGTCCGGGACTGCTGGATCGCCTGAGAGCCCGACGGGCTTGCCGTTCTGCCGGTTGCGGTTGCGACACCGGTTGCGGTTGCGACAGCGGTTGTGGAAACGGTTGCGGTTGCGACAGCGGATGCACCGCCCAGCCAGCCACGGCGGTACCTGCCGCGGCACCGGCTGACGGTTCCGTCGTCGATCCCGGCGTGGACGCCAATTCGGGCGCTCACTACGCTCCTATCGTAGATCCGAATGCCTTTATCGTTCCGAACCGTCGAATTGCAGGTGGTGCCCGTTAATTCGAGACAGTACGAACGTTTTTATAAACGGCCGGTGTCACGAGGACGCCGGCCGTTTTCTGTTGGGGTCGTGACGAATGGCAGCGGCCTGGTCCCGGGCGGCCGCGACCATCGCGAATCCCAGCAAATCGCCCCGTTGCTGCAGGATCTCGCCCACCCGGTCAAACATCCCGTAGCGGCGGACCAGGCGTTGCAGGGAGGGAGCCACATCATCGCCGAGCACGTGATCCGGTTCGACCTGGTGCAACAATTCCAGCCAGGCCTCGACCGCCTCGGGGCCGCGATTCAGCTGATCCAGCAGGTACACGTACCAGGCCGCCGCATCCAGAACACCAGCCTCGTCCCGTTGCCGGACGGCCTGTTGGCGCAGTCGCTGGACCGCGACCTCCACCTGGTCTCCGCGCAAGGCTCTCAGAAACTCCAGTGTATCCGGGTAGGTTTTGCCAAACGGCGCGGTTCCCGGGTACTGAAAATCCTCGTGTAACAGCTGCCCGTACTCGGCCAACTCGATCGCCAGCTCGATCTCGTCGGGATGGTCCAGAATCCTGGAAAACCTGACGGTGGAGGCCAAATGCGTCGTATCGAGGTGATGATTGAGGCCCTCGGTCAACGCAGGCGCGGCATCCAGTAACCGGCGCAGCGTACCCGGTTCATCACCTGCCAGGGCTGGCTGCGGATGGCCGCCGACCGCCCGTTGAACGTTTTCGACCAGTTCCCGATAAACGTGCCGGACCAGCAGACCGACCGGCCCCCGCCGGGTTTCCACGGGAGCCCCTGCCAGTTGCGTTTCGTAGGTCGTGATCGATGAGCAGGTTCCGAACCGGTCCAGCACAACCTGAAATCCGCGGAGCGGGTCAACGCCGCCGGCAATCGCAATGTGAATCAGGGATTCGGCGTTGTCGTCGGTGACTGGAACCTCGTTGATCAACTCCCGGATCAGCCGCTTGTCGCCAACCGGTTCCAAATACGACCAGCCCGTCGCCAGATCACCGCTGCGTACCAGACGACTGCCGATCTCACGGCAAATCTCCAGCAAACCGTTTTCCAGCAATTGCCCCTGGTCGGGAGGGAGGTCATCCATTGGCTGCCACTGGTCAACCGGCAAACCCAGACGCAGACGCAGCTGAACCTTGCGCAACTCGAACAGTTCGTGAAATCGTTGATGTTCGATCAGGTAATCGCCCAGTTCGTCCAGGGCGGCGGACAGGGACTTGTCTCGCCAGCTCGTGGCAAATTTCTCAATCGGCGTCATGAGTTTCGTCAAAACGATTCCTGGGTTGGCAGGGGTTATGTAACACCGCGACCGCCACGGGTGATAGACTGTGGGGCCCGGCAGGGCCCCTCCGCATCCGTCCCGGCGTACTTGAACCGTGCCACGATCCATTACGACACAATCACTGACTCGTGCCTACCAGCAACTCCGGGACGAGTTGCTGGCCAGCCGAACAGGTTCCGGTTTCTGGACCGGGCATTTGTCCAGTTCAGCCCTGGCCACAGCCACGGCCATCAGTGCCCTGGCCGAATACCGGCAACGGTCGACAAGTCCCATTATCGCGCGGGTTCGGCTGGACGAAATGATCGACAAGGGAATTCGCTGGTGCCTGGCCCGTCAAAACGGCGACGGTGGCTGGGGAGACACCGAGGTCAGCCACTCCAACATTGCGACGACCATGCTGGTTCGCTCCGCATTGAAGCTGGCGAATGCACCCTCCGACCTGGCCGGAACGGCCGCGCAGCGGGCAATCGGATTCTGCGAGCAACAGGCTGCCATCCTGCCCGATCGGCGAGGCGACAGCACAGCGGTTTATGCGGCCGTGCGGCAGCGATACGGCCAGGACAAGACGTTTGCGGTACCCATTCTGGCCAACTGCGCGATCGCCGGCCTGGCACCCTGGTCCGAGGTTTCCGCGTTGCCTTGCGAGGCGGCCATGATCCCCCGGTCGTTTTTTCGATTTGTCCGATTGCCGGTCGTCAGCTATGCGATCCCGGCCCTGGTGTCGATCGGCCAGGCCAAATTTTTTTGTGACCCGCCCGCCAACCCGCTGACGCGCCGGGTGCGGCGCTGGTCGGTCAATCCCGGAATGCGGCTGTTGGCGCAGATGCAACCCGCCAGCGGCGGTTTCCTGGAAGCGATTCCGCTAACCAGCTTTGTGGCCATGAGTCTGGCGCATAGTGAACGGGCCGATCACGAGGTAACCGTTCGCTGTATCCGGTTCATCAACGACTCCTTTCGCGATTTGGGGGACGAGGGTACGTGGCCCATCGACACCAATCTGGCCACGTGGAATACGACGCTGGCCATTAATGCCATCGGCCAGCACCCCGCTGACCCGGCGGCGGATGACCACCTCAGCGACCCGCTGCTCGACTGGTTGTTGTCGTGCCAGTGCCTGACCATCCATCCGTTCACCGGCGCGGCGCCGGGAGGCTGGGGATGGAGCGACCTGAGCGGGGCAGTGCCCGATGCCGATGATACGCCGGGTGCGTTGCTGGCCTTGCGACACTGGTGGCGCCGGAACCCCTTGACCGGCCACCAGCGGCAGCGGATTCTGCAGGCCGCGGGCCGGGCTGCCCGCTGGCTGCTGGATCTGCAAAATCGCGATCGGGGATGGCCCACCTTTTGCCGGGGATGGGGGCGTTTGCCGTTTGACCGGAGCGGCACCGATATCACGGCGCACGTGTTGCGTGGTCTGGCCGCCTGGCATTCGGATCTGGACCTGCCGGAAATCGGGCGGGCCCTTGGCACCGGGTTCGAATATTTGCGGCAACGCCAGAATCCCGACGGCAGCTGGTCGCCGTTGTGGTTTGGCAACCAGGATCATCCCCGCGAGGATAATCTGGTTTACGGAACCACCCGGGTGTTGATGGCCTGGCGTGACTGTGGCCGGTGGCAGGACCCGGCGGCGGCCCGGGGCATCGCCTGGCTGCTGAACCGCCAAAATGAAGACGGTGGATGGGGCGGTGGCCCCAGTCGCCCGCGGGCGTGCCCCGGCACCCTCCCGTCGCGAACCAGCAGCTTGCAGGAAACCTCCCTGGCCTGTGAGGTTTTGGCGGCCGGGATGGCGGATAACCCACCCAACGAGCGTTTGAAAGCGGCCCTGGACCAGGGTGTGGCGTGGCTGCTGGAGGGAATTGAACGTGAGGAGCAGCACGAAACGTGGCCGATCGGTTTTTACTTTGCCAAGCTATGGTATTATGAAGCCCTCTATCCGCCCGTGTTTGCCACATCGGCCTTGCGAACGCTGTTGCAACGGGAGTTCGTGACAACCGGTCCAACCCGGCAAGAAACGAGGGCGGAAAACAACCGGGTTCATTAAACGGCCGGTTCAATTGAACCACGGCATCATGTTTCAGGTCATTGGATTATCACAGAGGACGAGCGGCTTGGTTGCAGAACAGGGACAGACGGAACCGAAACGGCGCAGTCGGCGCCGCAAGACCGCACATCTCAAAATGGTGCCCGAGACCCGCGTCCTGCGCGAGGGCTTGCGGGAAAAATGCCGCGAAATCGTGGCCCCACTCAGCTCCGACCATCCGTTATCCAAGGATCAAATGGAGTCGATTTGTCGCGAGCTGTTGCAACAATCCGGATTGCAAGACAGCTATTTGGGCTGGTGCATGGTCATATTGGCCAGCGAGTTCTGGCGCGATCAGGTTGCTGCCGTTCCCCCCGAGCGGCGGCTGTTTTTGCTGCCGCACTGCCTGAAACATGCCGAAGGTTGCCCGGCGGATTACGACCAGTTTGGGCTGGATTGCAAGACCTGCGGAGCCTGCAGCATTGCCGATTTCAGAACCACCGCCGACGACATGGGGTACAAGGTGCTGGTTGCGGAGGGCTCTCCCATTGTTCTCAAGATCATTGTCAGCGGTTACGTGGACGCCATTGTGGGCGTGGCCTGTCTGAACGTTTTGGAAAAGGCGATCGACAAGATTTTGCTGGCCGGTATCCCCTGTATGGCCGTTCCCCTGTTGTCAAGCGATTGCCGCAATACCAGCGTCGACGAAGACTGGGTGGCCGAGATGGTGGCCACGCCGTGGCGGGCCGCCACCCGACAAACCCGTTCCTACGTCCATTTGCTCCGCAGTTCCTCGCGGCTTTTCGAAACGGAAAATCTGGAACGCCTGGTGCCGCGCTCCCGCGGGCAAGTCCGGCTGGCCGACCAGAACGGCCAGGGCATTACCGGACTGGACCCGATCGCCACGACCGAAGCCATCGCCTACGATTTTCTGGGACGCGGCGGCAAACACTCGCGACCGTTTATCACACTGGCCGCCTACGATGCCCTGCAGGGCGGCCCGGCCACGGCCTCGGACGGCCCGCAAGTTATCGGACAATACCCCGATTCGGTGTTTCGCACGGCCATGTCCATTGAGACATTCCACAAGGCGTCTCTGGTTCACGATGACATCGAGGATGATGACGGGTTTCGCTACGGCCAGCAGTCGATTCATTGCAAATACGGGATTCCCACGGCCATCAACGTCGGGGACTACCTGATCGGCCTGGGCTACCGGCTGGTCAGCCGCGACGCCCCGGAACTGGGCAGCGATGTGGCCGCCGACATTCTGGACCTGCTGGCCGATGCCCATTTGAGATTGTCCGAGGGGCAGGGGGCCGAGCTGCTGTGGCGCGACCAGTCGGACAAACGGTTGCAGCCGATTGATGCGCTGAAAATCTATGCCCTGAAAACCGCTCCCGCTTTTGAGGCGGCCCTGTATGCGGGAATCCGCCTGGCCGGTGACGCCGGGCCCTGGCTGAAACCGGTCCGGGCGTTTTCCCGCAATCTGGGCGTGGCGTTCCAAATCCTGAATGATTTGCAGGACTGGGAGGGCGACCAGGACAACAAACTGACGGCCGGCACCGATTTGCTGGCCGGACGACCGACGTTATTATGGGCGCTGGCCCTGCAGGGTCTGAGCGATTCCCTGCGGCAGGAATTGATGGACCTGGTGCAGGATCCCGGAACCAACCCGTTGCAGCGCATCAATCGGGCGCGACAGTTGTATATTGAGGCCGGCGTTTTTGAAACCGCCCACCGCCTGGTGGACAAACATCAAACCCGGGCCGAGGAAGTTGCCGATGGCGTCGAGCCGGAATCCTTGCGCCGATTGCTTTACTACCTGGTGGACACCGTTCTGACTCGCTCCGGCACCGACGTGACCCCGACCATCCAGTTTGTGGAACCGTCGTTCGGCGATGCGTTGCCCATCGTTGCCCCGTAACGAAACCGAAGCACCGGCGACGCCAATCCCGCCACCCCCTGAACTCCTGGCCAGCATGACAACCAATCGCGCCGACTGGACTCATCCTGACTTGCAATCCCTGGCCGGGCTGTTTTTTGACGACCTCAGCCAGCTGGGTGATTTCGAGGAAGTCCCGCCAGAACAGTTGGTCGATCCGTGGTCCCAGTTGCTGGCCCACACGGACCACATGACCGTCACCGTCGAAAACTGGCACCAGTCCCCGGTCGACGTGCAAGTCCTGGAGAAACAGCTGACATCGTCGCACTATGCCCGCAAAATCGTGTTGCGGCGCCGCTCGGACGGTCAGGTGGTCCAGTTCGGTATCGTCCGCCTCGGCAAATCCGCACTGCCGGCCGAAGTTTGGCCGCAAATCGAAAGTGAAACCGTTCCCCTGGGACGGGCGCTAATTGAGCACAATGTGATGCGCAAGGTAAAACTGATGTCCACCTGGCGAATCAAACCGGGACCGGCCCTGAAGGATGCGTTTTCCGACCCGGACCTGAAGGAATGTTATGGGCGGACGGCATTGATTTACGCCAACGGTATCCCGGCGGTGGAACTGCTGGAAATCGTTGGTTCGATTTGAGATTCGGCCGGAGGGGCAATCGCAGGGGTTGCCTGACGCGGGCTTCTGTGAGCGCGACGATTGTCACAGAAAGCGGGCCGGTGCCATCCCGGCATGAGCTCGGCGGGCCGGCAAACCCTGGGGGGGACCGACCGTCGGGATTGCCACCGATCCGGCACCCCACCGGGCCAGCCGCCGCCACGGCGGCACCGTCGGCCCATCCCGGCCGGCTGCCGGCACCTGTCGGCACCACCTGTCGGCACCTATTGGCCGATGCAATACAAGTACTCCTGTTTGTCGTTGCCGGTTCCACTGGCCACCCGGGCAATGATCTTGTTGCGCACGAACGTCGGCGTGGCATAGGCCGTGTTGCCCAGCTGGTTTTCGGCAACCAGCTCAAACCGGTCCGGGTCGGCGCGAAACACCCACGTCTTGCCGTTTTCGCCGGAAATGTAGATATGGCCACCCGCCAGTACGGGTGACGCACTGACTTTCTTTTCCAACCGCTGCTTCCACATTTCCTGGCCGTCGACGGCCCGGAAACAGTAGGCCACGCCGCTGTCGGCCAGTCCGTACAAATAGCCGTCGTGATATAACAGCGATTGCTCGTAGAATTTAATGCGGTTTTGCCAGACCACTTCCCCGGAACCATCGCCGCGGACGGCCAGGGTTTGCGCCGCCGGATATCCCCCACTGACAAAAACCCGCTCATCGTCCCATACGGCCGTCCCGCAGGTAACCGACCAGGGTCCGGCGGCGCTCCACAGCAGGGAACCGTCGCTGGGATCGTAGGATGCCACTTCCTCGCCTCCGCTGAGCAGCAATTGTTCCCGTCCCGCCACGGTGGCAATGACCGGCGTGGAATAACTGGTCGCCCGATTTCGCGGAACCCGCCAGATCTCACGGCCGTCCTCGACGCTCAATGCAACCAGAGAACCATCCCGTTCGCATTCGCTGCTGACGATGACCATTTCCCGGTACACAAGCGGCGACGCTCCAAAACCGAACTGGTATCGTTTGGGAATAAAAACGCCGGCTTGTTTGCTCCACAAGAGGTTGCCTTGCAAATCCAGAGCCGCCACCTGTGCCGATTCATTGTTGTTGAATACGGCAAACAACCGCTTGCCATCGGAAACGACCGTTGACGAGGCGTGAGTGTTGGTGGGATAGATGCGCGGATTGAAATTCCCCTCGTTGATTTTGGTTTGCCACAACGGCCGACCGGTTTCAAAATCGAAACTCATTACCGACTGGGTTTCGGCCGTGGCGTCCGATGTGGCCAGTATGATCTGGTGGTCCACCACGGTCGGCGAGGCGTGTCCACGACCCGGCACGGCTGTTTTCCACAGTATATTTTCGGTCTCCGACCACGACACCGGCGGGCTCTGGTTCTCGGTCAGACCGTTGCCGGCCGGACCTCTCCAGCCAAGCCAGTTATCGGCTGGCTGGGCCTGTACGAGTGCCGGCAGAAACAACAGCACAATTCCGGTCGTAATGGCAAATACTTTCACAGATTGTCCGATGCTGGAAAAAACAACTGGCGCGAGGCAACATTAACGTTGAAAACCGGAATCCTGTCAAACCGGACAACCAAAAAAAGGACGGCGGCGGGAATCCAGTGGTTTTGTATGTCGACTCACGCGACTGGTTTCCAATGGCAGGGTGCCACCGTAAACTGGCCCGTTCACGGATCGCCCGCCGGGCCAATTCTCCAGTTTCTGAAAAAAACTTGATTGCGAGGCAAACAGGTCATGAGTAACACCGTTCGTGAACTTGAACCGAAGGCGTTGTGGAACCATTTCGCTGATTTGAACGAGATCCCCCGCCCGTCCAAACGCGAACAACAGGTGATCGGATTCGTCAAATCGTTCGGTGAAAAACTCGGGTTGCCGACCCGCGTCGATTCGGTTGGCAACGTGATCATTCGCAAACCCGCCCAGGGAGGTTTGGACGATCGCTTGCCTGTGATCCTGCAATCGCATCTGGATATGGTCCATCAAAAAAACGCGGACACGGTTTTTGATTTTGAATCCCAGGGAATCCAAATGCAGGTGGACGGTGACTGGGTCTCTGCCGACGGCACGACTCTGGGGGCGGATAACGGAATCGGCGTGGCCAGCATCATGACCTTGCTGGCTTCCGACGAGATTCCCCACCCCCCTCTGGAGGCCCTGTTTACAATCGACGAAGAGACGGGAATGACCGGTGCCAAGGGGCTGGCGGCGGGACTGTTGCACGGCGCCATTCTGCTGAATCTGGACACCGAGGACGACAACGAACTGACCATCGGTTGCGCCGGCGGTGTCGACATTACGGCCCGGACCAGCGTTGAAATGCAACCCGTCGCCAATGACAGTGTCGGCGTGGAACTGGCCGTGCGCGGTTTGACGGGCGGTCATTCGGGAATGGATATCCACCTGGGACGCGGCAACGCCAACAAGCTCATGAACCGGCTGTTGTGGTACGCGGCCCAAAATTTTTCGGCCCAGGTGGCCTCGATCGATGGCGGTGGCTTGCGAAACGCGATTCCGCGTGAATCCCGCGCCACGATGGCAATTCCGGCCCCGCGGGTCGGGGAATTCCATCACTGGCTGGAGCAGCAGTTGCCAGAGATCGCCGGAGAGTATCGCAGCACCGACCCCCAGCTGAACATTACCGGGGTTGCGGCCGATTGCCCCGCCACGGTCATGCCGACCCACCTGCAGCGGACGCTGCTGGCCGTGTTGTACGCCTGTCCCAACGGGATCCACCGCATGAGCCCGGAAGTTCCCGGACTGGTGCAAACCTCCAACAACCTGGCCCGGGTGGAAGTCCGGGACGGCCAGGTAACGGTGGGTTGTTTGACCCGAAGCAGCGTCAACAGCGAACGGGATGACCTGGCCAACGCGATAATCGCCATCATGCAACTGCTCGACGCCACCGTTACCACTGCCGGTGACTATCCCGGCTGGAAACCGGTCCCCGACTCGGCGATCGTACGAATTATGTCCGGCCTGTACGAGGAATTGTTCGGGGGACCGGCCCACGTGGCGGCCTGTCATGCGGGCCTGGAATGCGGGATTATTGGCAGCCATTATCCCGAAATGCAAATGATCAGTTTTGGCCCCAACATCCGGGGCGCCCATTCGCCGGACGAGAAAGTACAAGTCAGCAGCGTGCAGAAATTCTGGCGGTTTCTGCTGGAGACCCTGGTTCGTATCCCCCAGTCCGCCGCGGTGCATTGACCCCCTGGACCGCGTTTGATCAACCTCCGTTGGCGATGCACCACGCGTTGCCCGGATGGCCGCCGGACCTGCGAGTCCACGCGAAATACCGGTGTTCACGAAATATCGGGGTTTGCAGAAAAACGGGGGGCCATTCGTCAATTTGCAGGGATCGGCCTGGCATCCGGGGAGCCCCCGGACGCCTCGGCGTGCACCATTCGACGGGCGTCCGCAAACGTGCGGACACCCGTGAAAGCCCGTTCCGCAAGGCGGCAATGGCCGATGCCCTGCCGTTACCGGAGGTTGCCCGTGGTCATTTTACAAATTGGCAAACGTGACCGGGAACGGATACGGCTGGCCCAGGTTGTCAATCAGCGTGTCATTGCCGGCTCCGAAATCGACCAGCAATTCGGCCAGCACCGTTGAACTTTCCAGGACGAACGAATCGTCGCCATCGTTCATCACACCCACAAAGAACATGCTCGAGGCATCAATTCCCAGCGTCAGATTGTCCACCCCGGTGCCACCCAAATAGGATCCAAAAGTCCCGCCAAAGTTGCCGGACAACAGAACCGAGTTCGCTGTTGTTGTGGTTTGGAAATTCAGTGTCACGTCACCGGCCACACTGGTGCTCGCATCAGTCACGACGACGTTGCCGGCTGTCGAATTGCCGCCCACCACGAACAGTTGCGATGTCGAGTAATTGCCAATCAGTCGCACCCGTTGAGTGTTCACCAGATCACTGGCCTGATCCAGACTGATGTACGAGTAACCGCCAATCGTGGCCGTGCCGGAATTGAACAGGAACTCGTCGACGCCGCCACCGCCCAGATAGGTCAGGTTACCGGCAATATCGACCGTGCCGTTATTGACCAATTGCGTGTCCGTGGATTCCAGCGTCGTTACCATATTGAAATCGCCGCCAACGGTCAGCGTGTGATCGTTCCTGAACTCGTTGACGCCACGCAAAATCATGGTGCCCGCGACGCTCACGTTGTTGGCTCCCTCATCGATGGTATCGCTGCCGTCCCGGCCATTGATGACCAGATTGCCCCCCACATTCAAATCGGCGTTGACGGCCAGATGCACATTCTGCACGCCGTCGGCCGCCTCGATTCTGAGAAGACCCCCGACCGTATTACTGGATCCGGTAAACATGACGTCACGGGCACCGCTGCGCAGCTGCAGGATCATGTCACCGGCAAAAGCGGAGTCCAGATCGACGGTCACCTGGCTGGCCGTATTGTCGAGGAAGATCAGCCGAACATTGCTGGCTGGCGTCATCGCGGTAACGACACCTCCGTTGATCAGCCGAATGGCATTTCCGACACCGTTGTTGTCAAGAGTGACAGCGCCGGTATCCAGATCCTGTTGCATGTTCAAACTGCCGGTTGCCAGATCATAAAACCGGTCAAAACCGTTGAGGTTGAGCAGTTTGGCGTCGAAGGCAAACGCTCCGAAATTGTTTTCGAGCATATCCACGCCCGTGCCAAAATCGACCCTCAGCGAACTGTTGATGGCCGAGCCGGCATCCAGCATGAACAGGTCATTGCCCGTGCTCAGCTTGATGTTGGGATCGACGGGCGTGCCGGTCAGGCCATAGGTCACATTGTCCATGCCGCTTCCGCCGTTGTATTTAACCGCCGTTCCGTTCAGGATGCCACGGAGCAAGATCGTATTGGTCCCGCCGCCTCCCTTGATGTTGATGTCGCCGCCAATGACCGTGCCGGCAGTCAACAGCACGTCATCACTGGCCAGATTGCCCGTGTACATGAAGTTTCCGGAGACGTTCAGGCTGGCATCGTTGCGGAATGTTGAGGAACCAACCTCCACGGAATTGTCGATGGTCAAACCGCCACCGACACTCATGTTGCCGTCGTTGTCAAAAACGTTCACGCCGGTCAAACCGAGATTGCCAGTGATGGTGACGTCGTTCCCGTCTTCATCGACCACGTCGGCCCCCTGACCCAGATCGATCAGGGCATCACCTCCGACCGTCAGTCCGTTATTGACGGACAACCTGACGGTTTGGGTTCCGCTGCCGCCGGTGACGGTCAAATGGCCGCCAAGGGAGTTGGTCAGTCCGTCAAAATTGACAGCTCGCGTCCCGTTCCCCAGATCCAGGGTCAGGTCGCCGGCAAAGGCATTGTCGAGTGCCAGATTCAAATTGGTCCCGGAACCATCGAGCAGATTGACGGTCAGGTGGTCGACGGGTGTCAACTCGGTGATGCCTCCGTCGATGAATTGGATGGCGCCGGCAGCCCCGCTATTGTTGATCGTGACCGGACCCGATGCCGACACCTGCGTCGACGTCAGCGACATGCCCGCCAGATTGTACATGTGGCTGAATCCGTTCAGATTCAACAGATTGGCGTCGAAATCAAACATGCCGTAGTTGTTGACAAACGTGTCGTTGCCCCCGCCGAAATCGACATTCAGGGCCGTCAGCTGGGTCAAGCCCCCGAACAAACTGAACAGGTCATCGCCCAGACCCAGATTGACCATCAGGTTGGCCGGGTTACCCGACATGAAATACGTCACGTTGTCCATGCCGCTGCCACCGGTGTACGTCACGTCCGAGCCGCCGAATACGCCGGCAAATATGGCGTCATTTTGACCGCCGCCCAAATCAACACTGATGTCACCGCCAAAGGATGTGGTGGGAAACGCCACAAAGGTGTCCGGGTTGGTGGTGCTGGTGGAAATCACGGTCAGGGTCCCGCCGACCGAACCTCCCGGTGCGTTGAACGACACTGTCTGAGTACCGCCCAGCACGTTATCCCCCAGATCCACATAGACCGTTCCGCCAATATCAGTGCCACCGGCGCCGGTCAGCAGGACAGCGTCATCACCATTGCCACCCAGATACGTGAAGTTGCCGCTTATTGACAGGGTCGTATCGTCGTTGAACTGGCTGGATTCCGTTTCGCCCGAATTATCAACGCTGACGTTCCCGCCGACGGTCATCATGCCGCCATTTTCGAACTGGTTGACGCCGGTGAATTCCAGGTTGCCCGTGATGGTGATATCGTTGGTGTCCTCGTCAACGGTGTCGTTGCCCGTTCCCAGATCAAACGAGGCGTTGCCACCGACGGTCAGGTTATTATTTACCGCCACTTCCACCGTCTGGGCATCCGTGCCGGCGGTAACGGTCAGGTTTCCGCCAATCGAGTTGTTGCTGCCCGTCAGGTTCAGCGCCCGGGCCCCGTCGCCCAGATTCAGCGTCAGATCTCCCGTTAAAGCGTTGTCCAGATCCACATCCAGATCCGTGCCGGGTCCATTGAGCAGATTGACGATCAGATGGGTGACCGGCGTCAATTCGGTCGTCCCGCCATCGATGAAGCGGATGGCTCCGGCAGTCCCGTTGTTGTCGATCGTCACCGGACCCGATGCCGACACCTGCGTCGACGTCAGCGACATGCCCGCCAGATTGTAAATGTGGCTGAATCCGTTCAGGTTCAACAGGTTGGCGTCAAAATCAAACGGGCCATAGTTGTTGACAAACGTGTCGTTGCCCCCACCGAAATCGACCGTCAGCGTCGTCGGCTGGATACTGGCGCCGGCCAGCAGGGTAAACGTGTCATCCCCGGCTCCCAGATTGACCAGCACATCGGCCGGGCTGCCGGTCGTGCCAAACATCACATTATCGACGCCGCTGCCGCCGTTGTAGGTGACATCCGTGCCGCCAAAGGTACCCACGATGTTGGCGGTGTTCGCGCCGTCTCCCAGGTCAATGTTGATATTTCCACCATAGCTGGCCGCCGCCACCAGCAATACCTCGTCGGCCGCGGAAGCACCGCTGGACAAGACCGTCAGGTTCCCTCCCACCGAAGTGGCAGGTTGGTTCAGCCATGCCAGCTGCACGAATCCACTGGTATTGTCGCCCAGATCAATAAACGCGTCGCCGCCAATTGTCGTGGCAACCAGACCGTTCAGCGTCACCTGATCGTTGTCGCTCCCCCCCAGGTATGTGAAGTTGCCGGCAATCGCCATCGTGGCATCGTCATCGAAGAAACTCGCCTCGGCTTCGCCCGAGTTGTCAACATTGACATTACCTCCGACGGTCATCGTGCCGTCGTTTTCAAAGAAGTTGACGCCGCTAAAACCCAGATTGCCCACGATGTTGATGTCGTTACTGTCTTCGTCGACAACATCAATGCCGGTTCCCAAACTGAACGAGGCGTTGCCTCCGACGCTCAGCGCGTTGTTGACGGCCACTTCCACCGTTTGGGCATCGCTGCCGGCGGTGACCGTCAGGTCCCCGCCGATCGAGTTGTTGTTGCCGGTCAGGTTCAGGGCCCGGGCTCCGTCACCCAGATTCAGCGTCAGGTTGCCCGCCAGGGCGTTGTCCAGATCCACATTCAGGTCACCGACTGAATGGTTCAGCATATTGACCGTCAGGCTGGTGACGGGGCCCAGCACCGTCGTGCCGCCATCGATGAAACGAATCGCCTGCAGCGGCCCGTTGTTGTCCACGGTAATTGTCGAACCAAAATCCTCCACTTGCGTGGACGTCAACGTCCCTGAAACGAACTGATAGACATGGTCGAAGCCATACAGACCGTAAAGAAACGCGTCGAAGTCAAAGGCGCCGTAGTTGTTGACAAACGTGTCGGCCCCGGGACCAAAATCGATCGTCAACGGACTGGCAATGCTGGAACCGGCCCGTAATTCAAAGGAATCGTCGCCGGCTCCCAGATCAACCGTCAAAATGACCGGCATTCCGGTCAGCCCGTAAACGACGGTGTCCTCGCCAGCCCCACCCGTGTAGTGGACGGTCGTCCCGCCAAACACACCAACGATCGTCGCCTTGTTGGTTCCATCGCCGAGGTCGATATCCAGATTGCCCCCAAACCCGGTCCCCATGTCGGTTAACAGCACATCGTCGCCCAGCGAATTGGTCGAAATGATGGTCAGTGATCTGCCAAAAGATGTGTTGGCATCGTTCAGATAGACAAACTGGTCGCCACCCGCCGTACTGTCGCCCAAATCAATCAGGGCTTCCCGGGTAATGGTCGTGCCGCCGGCGCCATTGAGCCGGAGTTCATCGCTGCCGTCACCACCGATGTAGGAAAACCGGTTGCCCACAAACATCATCCCGTTGTTGGCGAACAGCGAATTTTCATTCTCTCCCGAGGTATCGATAAAGGCGTTGCGGGTGACGAGCAGCACTCCGTCATTTTCGAAATGGTTGACGCCCGTCAAAATCAGGTCTTCATTGATCGTCAGGTTGTTGGCGTTGTCGTCCACCGTATCGAAACCGGTCCCCAGGTCGATTGCGAGCGTGGCCACGCCCAGCGGATTGTTGACGGACAAATCAACGTTTTGGTCACCGGCACCGGCGTTGATCATAATGTCACGCAGCGGATTGTTGGCAATTCCTGTAAACGCCACGTTGCGGGAACCGTCACCAAGACTCATCGTGATACTGGCCAGCACCGGATTGAACAAATCCATTTCCACGTTGTTCCCGGTATTGGGCAGCATGGTCAGGATCAGGTTTTCGGCCTGCACCGTGGACGAAGTCCCGCCAATCGCCGTAAACAGCTGCCAATCGAAGCCACTCATCCCCCCGTCGTTGTCGATAATGATGTTCCCGGTATCGGCGATCTGGTTCATCACCAGCGTGTCATCCAGCGCCGTATAGAAATGATCAAAAAACTGGAAATTGGTGATGTCAAACTCAAAATTAAAATCGATCGGCGCGACGTTGTTGACAAACATGTCACCCAAATCGTTTCCGAAATCGATTTCCAGCAGGTTGACCGGCACGTTCAGTTCAAACACGTCGTCACCGCCCCCCATGACGGCGAACACATCCGCTTGCGTGCCATTAAACGAATAAATCACGGTGTCAACCGTATCGCTGCCGGTAATGGAAACGATATTGCCCGCGAATGAGCCCAACAGATTGATTTCGTTGCCGAGAATGGCGTCCCCGGCGTTAATCATTACGTCACCCTGAACCGTGCCCCCAATTTCGACCAGTTGGGGATCGCCAAAGAATGGATTGCCAATGCCCAAATCGATGTTGACGTCGCCCATGACGGAGGTACCGCCCAGATCAACCCGGTCGATGTTGTCGTTGCCCAGATACGTAAAATTGCCCAGGATGGCCCCCCCACCCACCGGAATCAGCGATGACTGGACATCTTCGCCGCTGACATCAATCGTCACATTGCCGCCGGTCACGGGGGGACCCGGCAGTCCCGCCATCAACGTGAACTCGAATTCGTTGACGCCTGTCAGGCTCAGGTCGCCATCAACCGTCATCTGTCCGTTGGTTATGACGTAATCCACGCCCAGGCCCAGATCGATACCGGCCGAACCGCGAATGCTGACTCCTTCCACGTTGAGTTCCTGGGTACCGGTTCCCCCGGTTATGGTCAGGTCGCCACCAATCTGATTGGATGTCCCCAAAAAGAACACGTCGCGAACTCCGTCACCCAGGCTCAGTTCCACGTCGCCGCTTTGCAGGGTATCAATCAGGAAATCCAGCCGATTCGCCGTATTGTCAATCAGGTCAACCGTCACGTTCAGGGAATTCACGAACGTAAACGTGCCGGCATTGTCTGTCGTGCGCGATACTCCCGTCGTGTTTTCAACGACGATGTCACCATCTTCGGCGGTCTGCACAACGTCCAGCGTGACACCGTCAAAAAAACCCAAAAACGCGAGGCAACGTTTTTCCTCCAGTTGCTCAAAACTCCCAAACTCCCTGTTGCGGCGACTGGAAGCGTTTCGACCTGGATCGTGGGCCGGCGTGTTGCGTTTTGTGTTTAACCATTGGTGGATCATCGTGGGGCCTTCACAGATTGAGGTTGGGGGAACGGTTCTCCGGGGACTGGAATTCCGGGTTGGGCCGGGCTGGTCGAATCCAGTCAGCGAAGATGTCGGGGGTGCGGGTGTCAGGGGGCAAGTTCGTCCATCGGCGGAGGGCTTTCAAAACCCGGTGAACAAGGCGGCAGCCTGGTTTCACGCCGACGAAAACCGGCCTTCGCAGGTGGTCGGCCGTTTTTCGCGTTTCCAAAGTCGACGTTATGTTAATCTGGGAAATCCCGCGTATCAATCCAATTCCCCGAATCGGCAATCTCGCGCGGGATCGCCCGGCCATTCCCAACACGGTCGCCGCCTGGCTGCGTCATACCCGGCCAAAAGATGCCAATAATCGGGAATTTCGGCCGCTCGCGGGTGATCGGCCGCCGATCGGCGGTTCGCAGATTCCGCGGCGGCATGGCGCAATGCGGAACCACGCTGGCCGACGCCGGGTTTCCAACCCCATCGGATTTTGGAGCGGGTGCGACCCGTGGCTGGCCAGCCTGGTTTAGCGGGGAGCCGGACATCCGCGTCCGGCGCCGGCGGGCGACGGGCAACCGCCGCGTCCGGATACCGGATCAGATCCGGCCCATCATCCGATGAGCTGGGGAATCGGTTCGGAGCCCTCGACTCCGACCAGTCGCCGGTCAAGTCCGCCAAAGAAATAGGTCAACCGGTTACAGTCGATGCCCATTTGGTGCAGGATCGTGGCGTGAATGCGGCGCACGTGGAACCGGTCTTCGACGGCCGCGGCGCCCAGTTCATCGGTTTTGCCAATGCTGATCCCCCCCTGGATTCCGCCTCCGGCCATCCACATGGTGAATCCGTACGCGTTGTGGTCACGACCGGTACCTTCGGCGTACTCCGCCGTCGGTTGTCGTCCAAACTCGCCGCCCCACACGACCAGAGTTTCGTCAAACAGGCCCCGTTCCTTCAGATCTTGCAGCAACCCGGCAATCGGCTGGTCCGTTTCCAGCGCATGCAGATCGTGATTGGCTTTCAAATCACCATGGGCGTCCCAGTTGGCGTCGTTATGGTTGCCTCCGGAATAGATCTGAATAAACCGCACGCCGCGTTCCACGAGGCGTCGGGCCAACAGGCACTGACGACCAAAATACCCGGCCGTGGGATGATCCAGTCCGTACTGTTGCCTGGTGGCATCCGATTCCTGGCCCAGGTCAACCGCTTCGGGCGCAGCAGCCTGCATCTTGTACGCCAGTTCATAACTGGCAATCCGCGCTGCCAGTTCGCTGTTGCCCGCGTGGGCCTCCAGATGTTCGGCATTGTACTCCTGCAACGTATCCAGCAGTTTCCGCTGGGTCGACTTGCTCATGCCGTTGGGCTGCAAATCGAGGATGGGTGATCCGGACGATCGCATGACCGTCGCCTGATAGGTGGCCGGCATGTAACCGGACGACCAGTTCTTGGGACCGCTGATGGGACCCCCGCGTTTGTCCAGCATCACCACAAATCCCGGGAGGTTTTCGTTCTCGCTGCCCAGTCCGTAGTTGAGCCAGGATCCCAGACAGGGACTGCCGCTGAGGATTTCCCCACTGTTCATCTGCAGCATGGCGCTGCCGTGAATCGGTGAATCGGCGGTCATCGAATGGATGAAGGCGATGTCATCGACATGCCGTGCAAGGTTGGGAAACAGTTCCGACACCCATTTCCCGCACTCGCCGTATTGCTTGAATTTCCAGCGCGGCTCGACGATGCGCCCTTCATTTCGGTGTCCGCCACGGCCAAACGTCTTCACTTGGACCGTCTTGTTGTCCATGCCGACCAGGTCCGGTTTGTAGTCGAATGTGTCGATGTGACTGGGGCCGCCGTACATGAACAAGAAAGATCACGGATTTGGCCCTGGCGGGAAAATGCGGCGTTTGGGGAGCCAGCGGATTTTGCCATTCGTCGATGCCGTTGGCGGCCACCGCCTGGCGGGCAAAAAACGAGTTGCCCAGCAAACCTGCCAGGGCTGTACCGGCAAATCCTCCGCCGGCTTGCCAAACGAATTCCCGTCGCGTTCGTCCACAAAAGTTTCTGGTCGGATGTCATGTGAAATTAACCCGATACCGCACATTAGTCCAAAAACAAAAACTCGTTCAAATTCAGGGCGATCAGACAAAAATGCCGCAGCGCCTCGGCGGGTTCGATACCCGCGTCCTGCAGTTGCCCGACCAGCCGCAACGCCGCGGTCGAATTTCGGTATCGGCGGGTATCCGTTGCAGAACCCGCTGCAGGGCAATGTCGATCTGCCGGTTCAGATTATCCGGAGCGGCCTGTTGCAATCGTTCAGCGAACGTGCCTGCCTGGCGTTTCATGAAATCGCTGTTGATCAATCCCAGTGCCTGCGTTGGCTGGACCGTATTGAAGCGAACCGGGCAAGGTGAGTCGGGATCTGCCGACATCAAAATTGGCCAACAGCGGAACCGGCAGCGAACGCTTGACATGAATGTAAATACTGCGTCGATTCAGCTCGGAACCGGATGACGTGTACCAGTTGTCGCCGGGCATCGACTGACCCTGCAAGACTTCATCCGGCATTACCGGATACATGCTGAAGGACCAAACAGGGCCTCACGGTTTAACGACTGATTGACGGCCAGTATCGAGTCGCGAATCTCTTCTGCCGTTAGTCGCCGCAGGTCGAATCGCCAGAAATGATCATTGAGCGGGTCGCTGGCCAGCGAGCGGGGATTGTCGGCCGACGACATCTGGTAGGCCGCACTGGTCATAATCAGCTTGTGCATGCGTTTCAGACGCCATTCTCCGGCCACCAGTTCGCTGGCCAGCCAGTCCAGCAATTCGGGATGCGTGGGCGGCGTCCCCTGAAACCCGAAATCGCTGGAGCTGCGGACCAGGCCCCGGCCAAAATGATATTGCCACAACCGGTTGGCCATCACGCGGGCAGTCAACGGATTTCGCGGACTGGCAATCCACTCAGCCAGAGCCAACCGCCGACCGGTCGAGTTGCCCCGAACCGGTTTCACGATGTGCGGTTCAGGCGGCGACAGGACCGACGGAAACCCGGGTTCCACACGATCTCCCGGGGCATGCGGGTTGCCGCGAATCAGCAAAAACGTCTCGGCCGGCCGGGCCCCGGTTTCCTTGACGCACAGGGCCGATTCCAGAGCCGCAGGCGGGTGGTCCCGCAGACGACGCAGTTCGGCAAACAGGGACTCGTAGTGACGGGCCTGTTCTTCGGAAATCACCCCCCCGGCGCGTTTGCCGACCAAAGCGACCCGTTTCATTTCATCCCGAAATTCCTCGTGCTCCACCGGAACAAAATCTTTCTGGACAATCTCCTCAATGGCCTGCAGACCGCGTCGGGTCTGGTCCATGGCAGCCTGCCACTCGTCCTTTTGCTGGCGGTACCGTTGCTGGTCCGCGTCAGGTGCGATCACCCGGACCGAGGCATCCACGACTGTTTCGTGGGCCCGTACGCCGTAGCGGCGAACGTTTCGAAAAAACGCCAGCATGCGATAGTAATCGGTTTGGGGGATCGGATCGATTTTGTGATCGTGGCAGCGGGCGCAATTGATCGTTAAGCCCAGCATGGTTTGGCTGGTCGTGGCCAACACATCGTCCATATCGTCGTACCAGGCTTGCTCCGGGTCGGCCGGTTCGTCGTCCCAGCGGCCCAGCCGGTAATAGCCGGTCGCGATAATCCTGTCGGGAGTCAGCGGATCCATTTCGTCGCCAGCCAGTTGTTCAGTCAGGAACTGGTCGTAGGGCTTGTCGTCGTTAAACGACCGGATGACGTAATCGCGATACCGCCAGACAAATGGCTTGGTGCCATCCCGTTCGTAGCTGTTGGATTCCGCATAGCGAACCAGATCCAGCCAGTGGCGACCCCATTTTTCTCCGTAATGCGGGGATTCCAGCAGGCGGTCGATCAGGTTTTCCCAGGCATCCGGGGTATCATCGGCCACAAACTCGGCGACCTGCTGTGGCGTGGGTGGCAACCCGGTCAGGTCATAGTACGCTCGACGAATCAACGCCTGGCGGCTGGCAGGCGGGTTGGGCAACAGGCCGGCCGCCGCCAGCCGGTCGAGTATAAAGGAATCGATCGGATGGCAGGCTGGCCGGTCGGCCACGATCGGCACGGCTGGCCGCCGGACCGGCTGCCAGGACCACCAGGCGCGGGTTTGCTCATTGACCGGGGGCGGGCCGGCACGGTCGGTCGCGGCGGGACCCTCAACAGATTCACCAGACCACGGGGCACCGGCCCGGATCCACGCGGCCACCACGGCGATTTGCTCGTCGGACAGTTTGCCATCGGGCGGCATTTCGTATCCGTCGTAGTTGATGGCTTCCAGCAGCAGACTGTCCTCCGGAGAATCCGGGTCAATCGCCGGTCCGCTCTCGCCTCCGGCCAACAGGCCGTCGCGACTGGTCAGGATAAATTCGCCGCGCACTTTTTCGCCGGCGCCGTGGCACTTGAAACAACGGGTCCGCAGAATTCGCAGGGCGTTTTCTGACAGGATTTGTGGATCGGACGGGACCGATTGACCGGCAGATACGGCGGGCTGTTGAGCCGTCGCCGGACCACACAGCCCGGCCAGAACAGCCCCCCACAACAACGGCAGGTAACGGCAACGGTTGCGAATCATGTCAAACTGGAAACCGGGGTGGCAAGCTACTCATCAGCGGGAACCAAATCAGGTTATATTGTAGCAGGTCGAGCGGTAACGCCGTAACGAGTTCGTGCTTCTCCGGCCATCAGCGTGCCAGTCGCGGGTCGAGGTTCGCCTGACCGCGACCGGGTATTGTCGGGAAATGACCCGGCCAGCCGCCAACCCCACCGCAATTCAATTTGCCGTTACGTACGAACCTTTGGACACCCCGCCAGCCAAAGACCGGTTTGCCAACCTCCGAGCCTGGGCCGGGCCCGTATTTGTCCTGATCATGCTGATTGCGGCTCTCTGGATGTTGCATCTGGAACTGCAGGAATACAGCTTGCAGGAATTTCGCGACGGGTTAATGGCGATCCCGGCCTGGAATCTGGCCCTGGCCGTTCTGCTGACGCTGCTGAACTACGCCATCCTGATCTGCTACGACTGGCTGGGGATCTGGTATATCCGGCATCCGATGCGATTTGGGCGCGTCGCGCTGGCCTCGTTTCTGGGATATTCGGTCGGCAACAATTTCGGGCTCCTGTTTGGCGGGTCAACCATTCGCTACCGGCTGTACTCCACGTGGGGGTTGTCGGCGGCCGAAATCGTCAAACTGCTTTTCATTTTGGCGATTACGTTCTGGATCGGTCTGTTCGCCCTGTCGGGGGTGGTCTTTTTAATCGATCCATTGCCGATCCCCGTGGAATTCAGGCTGCCCGTAACGTCAACCCGGCCACTGGGAGTGCTGTTGACGGCGCTGGCCATTGGGTACCTGATTGCCAGTGCGGTGGGCAAGCCAATCCGGTTGGGGCGACGGGAGTTTCATCCGCCCCCGTTTGGTTTGTCGCTGGCGCAGTTCCTGGTGGCGGCCATTGACTTGCTCGTCGCGGCGGCCATTGTCTACGTTTTGTTGCCCGCATCCATTCAGATCAGCTATTTCCATTTTGTAGGAATATTCCTGCTGGCCCAGGTAGCCGTATTCGTAACGCAGGTGCCCGGCGGACTGGGGGTCCTGGAAATGTCACTGATCACGCTGCTGGCACCGGCTGCTGACGCCAAGCCGGATTTGTTCGCGTCATTGATGGCCTACCGGCTGATTTTTTATCTGACGCCGATGGCGATCGGCATCGGGTTGCTGGGGGCGCACGAAGTGATTGCCCAGCGCAAACACCTGAAACGGGCCTTTGGTTTTCTGGGCGGCGCATGGACCCCCGATATTGCGCCGCGATTCACTGCCTTGCTGGTGTTTTTCTGCGGCATTTGCGTTTTGTTTGCGGCCGCGTTGCCGGTGGATGACGAGCGAATGGCGATCCTCAATTCGCTGTTGCCGCTGTGGTTCATCGAACTCAGCTATTTCACCACGGGCATAATCGGCGTGTTGCTGTTGCTGTTGTCACGCGGCCTGTACCGGCGGATCGGCATTGCCTACTGGTTGTCGCTGCCCACCTTGCTGATCGCCATCCTCGTGGCGCTGACCGGTTCGCTGGGTTATGTGCAGGTGATCATTTTGCTGACGGCCTTTTGCGTCGTCGCGCCGATCGGACATTATTTTCACCGCCGTGGCAAACTGTTTTCGGACCACTTCGCCTGGCACTGGCTGATTGCCGTCGCCGTCGTTCTGATGCTGGCGTTCTGGCTGTTCTGGTTTGGTTACAAAAAACGCGATGATCTGGGACTGGACTTCTGGCACATCGCATTGCATGCGGATTCGCAGCGCAGCCTGCGGGCGTTGCTGGGCGCGTTGGTGATGGCGATTGGATACTACACGGTTCGCCTGCTGCAGATCTCGATTGGCCGCCCCGAGGCGACCACGCATCGCGAATTGCAGATCGCCCGGTCCATTGTGGCCCACTCAACCGAATCGGCGGCCTATCTGGCGTTGCTGGGTGACAAGCGATTGCTGTTTAACGAAGCCAACACGGCGATGATGCCATGGTCGATTCGCAACAAGTCGTGTGTCGCACTGGGTAATCCGATCGGCCCGGTCGAGGATGCGATTCAGATTGCCTGGGATTTCTATGACATGTGCCAACAGCAGGGATTTTGGCCTGTATTTTTTCTGGTGAACGACCGCTATGCGACCCTCTACCAGGAAATGAACCTGCAGCTGTTTCATGTCGCGGACGACGCGCGGGTTGATCTGCGGCGATTCGAAATTGAACTTCCGGAACGGCAAATCCTGCGGCAGTCACGCAATACGGTTTTGGCGGACGGGTACCGGTTTCGTGTGGTTTCCGCTGCGGATGTTGAGTCGATCCTGCCGGATCTGCAACGAATTGCCAACCTGTGGCAACAGGACCGCGGGGGCCGTCCGTGGCAGTTTTCCAGCAGCTTTTATGCCCCCGAGGCGATCGTGGGCTCGCCCGTGGGGATCCTGGAAACGGAAAGTCGGGTCGTGGCCTTCGCTTCGTTGTGGTGCAGCGCCGGTCACGAGGAACTGGCGGCCGGACTGATTCGATATCTGCCGGATTCGCCGGCCGGAACGCTGGATGTCGTGCTGACGGAGTCGATGTTATGGGGCCAATCACAGGGTTTCCGGCATTTCAACCTGGGCCCGGCCCCGCTGGCCCAATGGCACTCCGACCGGCATCAGGCCGTTCGGGCCCAGTTAATGAATGTGGCGTTTCGCCTGAGCCGACATTTCTACAGTTATCAGGGGCTCCGCAATTACCTGGAACGGTACGCGCCCGACTGGCAGCCATTGTTCCTCGCCTCCCCCAGGGATCGTGCCCTGGATACGGTGATTTCCGATATCGCAGCCCTCATCGGTTCCAGTGGTTCCGAGCCCGTTCGCCGCGGCCAGACGAACTGACGGGCCGGGCGCGTCCGGTCGATCGTCACGCCGCCAGCACGCACCGATAGCAACCTGCATCTTCGGTCGCGCGAGGATCCTGCGTTGGTCAGGTGCATGCCATGGCTTCACCAGCGGCAATTGCAAAATGCTCGATTGACACTTGTCCCTGACTTTCTGTACATATCCGCGACTTTGCCTCAAGAATCTTTGGCCACCGACCGACACGCAAAGGATCAACGGGTTATGCAAAAATTTTCATTGGCCGCCAATCAGGATTTGACCGAATTGTGGGACCAACTGGCCGACGACTATTTTGCCCGGGGCAAAAACCCGCGGGCCAAACACATGATCGCCAATTCGACGGCGGCCATGCACCTGACCGCTCATTTGATCTGCGGTTACATCGGCAATCCCCATGCCATATTGCGACCCACCATGACATTGCCGCAATTGGCCGAACGGTTGTATCGGGAAACCGGACCCGTTCTGGAATGTTTCGAATGCCGGGTCCAGATTGAGACGTTTGGCCAGTCCGGTTCCCTGGTGGCCGATTCGCGCTGGCTGTTGGCGCTGTGGTCCCTGGTTATTGACATGGCGACGGCGGCCAGTTCCGGGACCAACATCGAAGTCAACATTGGCGCTTGTGGCGCTGGTTACGAGATCGAGGTCGGTCATGACGACCGGGGCTGGATGGCCCAGGGTTCCGGGCCGCCGGATTTGGCAAATTCGCGCACGGGGCAGTGGCTGAACGCCATTTGCCCGGAGTGGACCATTGAATTGCCGGCCTGTCCCCTGGGGGGCTGTGCGGTGCAGGTCAACATCCCCATGGCCGCCATTCGGCAGGCGGCCTGACCGGCCCGGCCCCGTCCGGGGTGCTGCCTGTTTCCGACCTCCCTGGTCTCACGATACAACCGACAAACAAGGCTTCCTGAAGCATGAAACCCTGGCACGAATGGTCGCACCTGGCGACCCGATGGTATCAGATGAAATCCGGCAGCGCTCGCTGGACGATCGTCGTGGCCATCGCATTGCTGGTCGGTGTGTTGCTGATTAGTCAGCGAAACATCTGGTCCTCCGCCCGGATTCAGTTGCTCAACGGCCGACAGCTGACCCTCGAGGAAATGGGCGCCATGCAGGTGGCCTTTGGCCGCGCCGGACTGAACGACTACGAAATCGAGGGCAATCAGGTCGTGATTCCCCGCTCCGAACGGGCCGGTTACCTGAAGGCTCTGGCGGACCACGGCGCCATTCCGCCGGATCTGGCCAGCACGGCCGAAAGCGGAAACGGACTGGAATTCCTGCAAACTCGCACCCAGCAACGCCAGCGAATGCTCGATCGCAAGAAGCAGTCCATCCGCGACATGGTTCAGCAAATGAGTTTTGTGCAAAAGGCAATCGTGGACTATGACGAGGCTCGCGGCGCAACTCCGTTTGACGATTTGCAGCGGACGGCCATCGTGACGATCAAACCGGTGGGCTCCCGCATCCTGGAATTTGCGGAAATCAAGGCGATTCGCGACACCGTTCGGGGAGCCGTGGCCGGTTTGTTGTCCAACGACGTTACCGTTATCGATATCAATGCCAACCGGTCCTGGGTGGGCGTTGCAGATTCCGAATCCGGCGATTCACACCCGCACGCCGCACGCCGGGCCCAGGAAGAGCGGCAATACGAAAACAAAATTCGCAGCGCGTTATCGGCCTACCCGGGAATTCGTGTCAACGTGGAGGTGGCCGTGGACCCGGTTTTGCGACGGGTCCGCGACGAACGGACTATTGACGGCCATCCGGTTACTGTGACGCAAACCGTTCAGCGGGAAACTTCGCAAACCATGCCCGCCTCGCGCCCCACAACTCCGCCGCAGGAGGGGGTAACGGTTGGAACCAACCGCCATGCCCAAATTACGTCGACATCGGGTATCTGCCAGACGCAACGCGAGACACAGGTTACCGAGGCCGTTGGCAGCGGTTCCTTCGAATCCATTGAAACGGCCGGCCTGACCGTTACCGACGTGCGGGTATCGATTGGAATTCCTGAACGTTGCGTCGATTATTTCATCGGACGGGAAAAAAACCGGTTGGCTCCGGGAGACCGTCGCCGGGCAATGACGCCCGAGCAGAATCTGCAACTGGCCGATCGGGTGTTTGAAAACATTCGGGATGATATTCGGCAAAAAGTTGGCCCCCTGATTCCGGGCCGCGTGCGATCGGTGGCCGAACCCGCCGGTATTGTGGTCACCATCGATCCCGATATTCCGTTGGACGATTTTGAACCACCGGCCGGCACGACAACGGCCCTGCCCTGGTGGGCCCAGTGGCAAACCGCGGCCCTGATTTCCGTGCTGCTGGGCGCCGCATTCTGGCTGCGACCACTGCGACGAAAACAGTCCCCCGGGACGGACCGGGAAACCGGCGTCGATTTGGCCATGGCGCGGGGAGTCGTTGATTCGGGATACGTCGCCACGACTGAATCAATCGATGCTGCCCGCACTCCGGTCGCCCCCATGTACCACCACGCCGGGGACGATATGCGGCAGGAACTGGACTCGTGGTGCCGTGAAAACCCCGAAGCTGCGGCCGCCACGATCCGCCAGTGGCTGGATCGGCGAGCCGGATAAGGGAGGCCCCCCATGCAATTGAATTCCGAACAACAAACCCGGTTTACCAACCTGTTGTCCGGGTTCGCGCCGGCCACGGCAGAGTTAATCCTGTCCCGATTCGATGAGGAATCCCGAAACCTGATTCGACAATCACTGGCCACACGCCGCACGGCCGGGCCGGCCGACGATGTGCTGCAGGAGTTTGCCGAGTTCCTGTATTTCTGTCGCCAGCCGGCCCAGTCGCCGCGTGATATCGGGCCGAATTCCGGCGGAGACCGGGGCGAGCCTGCGGCGCCCGCAACGACCACCGTTCAAATCGGGTTTCAAACGGTTTTGAACCTGGACGACGCCTCGATTGACGCCCTGCTGGCTGCGGCGCCGGCGGAATTAACGATCCAGACGCTTTGTTGCAGTCCCCGATCGTTCATTCAACGAGTCCTTGCCCGACTTTCCGATGAGGAAGCCGAAATCGTGACGCAACGCATTAACGAGGCCGGGCCGCGTGACTTTGACCAGATGCAATCCATTCAAAACCGTTATTGCCAGTTTGTCCGCAAGCTGGCAGAGCAGGGCACCATCCGATTATCGGGCACGCCCGTTCGAGCAAACTGACCATTTCTTGAGAAGCGACGTGATCCAACCAATCCAACCGACAGGATCTTGTATGAATCGTTCCTGCAGCACCGGTTTCCTCGTCTGCGTTTTGATGGCGGCGCTTGGCTCGCCACTGTGGGCCCAGTCCGGCGATTCTGTCCCGATGCCTCCCGGCCAACCATCCGGGTTTCCCGGAGTGTCACCGGCAACCGGTTCGGACATGCCAAGTATTGCCGAGAAGTCGATCGACTGGCTGCAAAAAAAACTGGCGCCGCCGGGCGGTGATGCCAGCGGTTCCGGCGGATCGCTGTTTTCCGACCCCGCCAAAAAACGCCTGACGATCAAAACGGCGGCGACTGCCACGCTGGTTCTGAGCGTATCCCTGCTGGCCCTGTTTTTATTGCGGATGAAACCCCGCCGGCGGCGGGGCGGGTTGCCGGAAGATGTTGTGGTGGTGCTCGGCCAAATCCCGTTTGGTCCCAACCAGTCGTTGCGGCTGGTTCGGCTGGCCAGCAAGCTGTTGTTGATTACCAGCTCGCCGGCGGGCTCGCACACACTGGGAGAAATCACCGATCCGGAAGAAGTACTGCAAATCGAATCGCTGTGCCGCGACGGCAAGTTTGACACGATTGGCCATACGCTGCGGCAACGGGCCCGGGCCACTGCCACCGCCCAATCCGGAACGGGCACTGGCCGCGGAAACCGGTTTTCGGCTGCCGCGGGCCGTGGACGCACGTTGCTGGAAGCCTGAAAGCAATTCGGCCAACACCCGTTCCCCGTTTCGTGGACCTGAACGTAACTGATTCTGATGACCGACACATTCCACCGGCGAGCGGCGCGCTGGCAGCTGGTCCGCTGCGGATGGTGGCTGGGGCTGGGGCTGCTGGTCCTGGCGGTCAGCCCCGCGGAGACACTGGCGCAAACCCGGTCGGGAACGGAATCAGCATCGTCATTGAGCGACCTGGTCGACGTCCAGGATCTGACGCGACCGGAAAAAATTACCGGCACCTTTCAAACGATCGCGCTGCTGGCCGTCCTCAGTCTGGCACCGGCCATCGCCCTGATGACCACCTCGTTTGTACGGATCATGATTGTGCTGAGCATCCTGCGACAGGCGATTGGGGCCCAGCAAATCCCCTCCACCCAGATTATTACAGCGCTGTCATTGTTCATGAGTTTTCTGATCATGACGCCGATCTGGCAGGAAGTCAAAACGGAGGCCATCGATCCCTACATAGCCGCCGAAACATCCATGACGCTGGCCGACGCCTGGCAGGCCGGATCGCGTCCACTGAAACGGTTTATGAGCCGCCAGATTGATATGGCGGGCAATGTCAATGATATCTGGATGTTTTATGCCTATCTGCCCGAATCCCGGCGCAGCCAGCCCCCGGAAACGTTCGATGACGTGCCGATTCAGGTTCTGCTGCCAGCGTTCATGATTAGTGAGCTGAAGATCGCCTTTCTGATCGGATTCCAGATCTTTATGCCGTTTCTCGTGCTGGATCTGGTGGTGACCAGTATTACCACATCGATGGGTATGGTCATGCTGCCACCGACCATGATCAGCCTGCCACTCAAACTGGTGCTGTTTGTACTGGCGGACGGCTGGAATCTGGTGGTCAGCATGTTAATGCAGAGCTTTATCCCGACGCCGTGACGAGGTCATTCAGGGTGGATCCACAAACCGTAATTGATATTGGTCGCCACGCAGTGCAAACCGTGCTGGTGCTGGGTGCACCGGTGCTGGTCGTGGCAGCCCTGGTGGGTGTGCTGGTCGGGTTGTTGCAGGCCGTGACGCAAATCAATGACCAGACCGTACTGTTCGTGGCCCGCATGATCGCGGTCGTCATTGTCCTCAGTATTTGCCTGCCATGGCTGGTGGAACACTACACGGGCTACAGTCGCGAACTGTTTCAGCAGATCCCGCAAAACGTGCGCGGGCAGCCGCCGCTGTGACCGGATATGGAGAACCACCGGAGACAAAAGGGCTCTGACAGGCTCGGCAGAAAACCACGATTTGGCGCCACGGCCAGCTCGCCGGCCGCGCGGTATTACCCGGAATCGGCACGGTTGGACCAGCCAACCGTGGCACCCTCAAATCACCGGCACGGTTGGACCAGCCAACCGTGGCACCCTCAACTCCCAACCCCAAATGTTTTTTTCTACCGAGCCGCTCTGACATGGACTGGTCCGCGGAATTGACGCCTGGCCTGCTGGCGACCCTGCCGGCACTGGCCCGCATGCTGGGGCTGGTGTTTACCTTGCCACTGGTCTCCAGTCGCCATGTCCCGGTGCGTTTTCGGATCGGGTTGGCGCTGTTGATGACTCTGGCCGTGGCACCAGGCGTTTGTGTGGCAACCGAATCGGTGGCGAGCCTGTCATCGGGTTCCCGGATTCCGCAATTCCTGGTGATGCTGGTTCACGAATTGTTGCTGGGAGCCAGCATGGGCTTGGCCGCCCAGGTCGTTTTGGCCGGAGCCCGGTTGGCCGGGACTGTGGTGGAAAGCCTCAGTGGCATGTCCTTTGGTCTGCCCGCCAGCAGCCACGCGGCGGACGGTGCGGGCGGCCCGGTTATTGGACAATTGTTCTGGTGGACCACGCTGGCGGTGTTTGTTTCGGCAGGCGGCGCCAACGAGGTCATTGGTGGTGCCTTTCACTCATTCCAGGTCTGGCCGGCCGGAACCGCCGGCTTTGACAGCGGCATGCTGAAGTTTTTGTGCGGTGCCATCGTCAATGGTTTCGAATTCGGAATGCGCGCGGCGTTGCCGGCGGTCGTGGCCCTGCTGGTCGCCGGAGCGATCCTGGGAATAACCCAGCGCAACTGCCCCCAGTTGGGAGGACTGCAAATCGGACTCGGACTGAAATCGATCGCCGGGTTAATCGTGACTTCCCTGCTGTTGATATCGGTGCCGTGGATCATCAACGGGGGTCTGCAGGTAACGTGGCTGGAACTGCGACCATTGCTGTCCGGCAGCCCGGGCTGAATGCCACCGAGATAACTGGATGAACGATTCCCCATGACCAGCCACCGTGATCAAGCTGAACACGCCGCCACGCCCACTCGAATTCGGCAAGCCCGGGCGGCCGGGCAAATTCCTCTCAGTCGCGAGCTGGCCAGCAGCCTGATGTGGCTGGGTGGCCTGGCCATCATGTTGTCTCTGGGGGGGGGCTTGTGGCAGGCCCTGCAGGCGATGGCCGTGCACAACTGGACTCACACCGATCTGGCGGCAAATGGACAAGACGTGATGACGGTTCAGTTCCGCGGCGCCACTGCGTTCTTCTGGAGCCAGCTGTTACCCGTAATGGCCGCAACCGCTGCGATCGCCGCCGCCGGCTTTGCGATACAAACGCGGTTTGGAATTTTCGCCAATTTGCTGCAGCCGGACTGGTCGCGGCTCAGCCCGGCCGGCAACCTGAGCCGACTGGGCTCCTTGCCCAACTGGTTAACGGCGGCTTTCGGCGTGTTCAAACTGGCCGGTCTGGGATTCGTGGCATGGTGGATACTGGCAGCCGATGTGCAGCGGCTGCTGGCCCTCGGCGGCTACCCCCTGAACGACGGGTTTGGACAATCCGGGATGTTCGTGGCGGGGTTGCTGGTCAAGCTGGCGGCAGGTGTTTGCCTGGTGGGTTTGGCGGACTATGGCATTCGCTGGTGGTATCACCAGCACCGCATGCAAATGACGGATCAGGAAGTTCGTGACGAACGCCGGGCGGCCGAAGCGCCACCAGAGATTGGCGCCCGCCGGCGGTTGCTGGATCGCGAGGATCATTCGGACCGTCATGGCTGATCCCGGGACCACCGGAACGCGGTTTTCCGGATTCGTCAGCCAACCCGGGCGTTCAGGGTCGGCGCGTGAGCGTACCCGAATTCCCGGAGGTACCGCCGCCACCGTTCATCGATTGCCTCGCGGGCCGCGCTGTTCAGCGTGGTCTTGTTGACGCGATGGTTTTCGCGAGCGGACCAGTATTGCCGGATTCGCGGACGGGCCTCTTCGAAGCCCGGCAAGTCAAACGCCTTGTAGATTTGATTGACAACCGAGACCGGATCTTTCACCAGCTCTTCAAACCGGATTTCCAGCAGGGAATCGGCCGGCAGCTGGTCGCGGCCGTCAAAATATCCGTCGTACATCCGCTCGTAGCATTCATGCACGTACTGCCCGAACTCGTCGTCGCTGGCGGGCGGCAACTGGTATCCCTGGACCGAAACCAGCGAACGCCACAAATGAACCGTGGAGGGAAACACCTTGTACGGATTTCGCGAAATATGCACAAACCGGGCGCCGGGAAACCAGCGGGCCAATTCGCCAATCCGCCCCGTGTGGGTCGGGGATTTGACGACCAGTCGACCGGCGGACTTGAGCGAAACCGATTTGTAAAACCACTCCAGCGACCGACGTACCGTCTCGACCTCCTGCGGATCGGCATCCCGGAAATTCAACATCTCCAGGTGCGATGCCGGTTCCTTGCAAAAGGCGATATGCCGGTAGGGGGTGGGAGCGCCCATGCCCAACAGGGCGAATTCGTCCTCCTGGGGCAGCCCAACGCCGGCCGCCATGCCATCCATCGGGCGTTTGGACGGCAGCAGCAGGCGGACAAGCGGTTCCAGCACGGACTGGCTGATCAGAAAATGCCCGGGCACAAAACACTGAAACGTGGTGGGGTAGGTAAATTGCGAATCCAGGGCCAGCAACTCGTGCAGCAACGTGGTCCCGCTGCGCCAATGGCCAATCACGAAAATTGGCGGCTCAATTTCGACGTCGGCGATCTTGCGGTTTAACAACAGCCGCTGAGTCAGCGACAGTCCGCTGGAAACCGCCGCACAGCCACCAACCAGCACGGCCATTGCGTAACGCATCGGATGGATGCGAAATCGCCCTTCGGCCAACAGGCTCACATAATCGCTGAAATTCATCCCCGCCCAAAACCGGGGTGAATAAAACGGATACGGATTTACTTGTTCAATTGCAAATCGGGTCATATCTGCCAGTCCGTGGTGCGGTCAAAAATCCCTGGAGCGCGGCGGCCAACCTTACAGGATAACGGGAGCGACCGGGGAACAGGACTCCTTTCCGGTATTTCCCCCCAGTTATATGGCAAATACCGGACCGCGCTCAATTGCCACTGGACCCCGGAGCGGCCCACAACGTCCCCGAACCCCTGGTTCAGGCGACGACGGACAGCGGTTTTCCGCCAGTACGCAAATCGAATAATCCGAAAATCTCTTCCCGGGACAGGCCGGATTTGCCGGGCTGGTCGGTTCCCGAAAGGATCTGCTCGAACAGTTCCCGTTTCGACTGCAGCACCTGATTGATACGTTCTTCGATCGTATTCTGCGAGATCAGTCGGGTTACGGTCACGCTGCCGATCGAACCGATTCGGTGCGCCCGGTTGATGGCCTGGTCCTCAACCGCAGGATTCCACCACTGATCGAACAGAAACACGTCGCGACAAAACTGCAGATTGAGTCCAACGCTGCCCGCGCCGTAACTCATCAACAGCACGTGTCGCCCGGGGTTCTCGCGAAACTCCGCCAGCACGGCATCGCGCCGCGACGACGGGATCTGGCCGTGATACTCCAGCGGGTTGGCCTCGGGCAGTTGCGCGCCGATCTTGCGGAGCGTTTTCACCCACTGGCTGAACACGATCGCCTTGTGCCCGTTGGCAATCACTTCTTCCACGTCGGCCCGCAAACGTTCCATTTTGAAGCTGTTCCCGGTGAGCGGGTCAAAATTGCAGATTTGTTTTAATCGCAATACGAGTTCGAATACATGCTGGATAGTGATCGAGTGCCCCATCCCGTTCAGCCGAATAATCCCTTCGTTCTCGGCCTGCTCGTAGGTGGCCCGTTGATCTTCGTGCAAATCAAGCAATTCATCACGATGCAGCAGCGGTGGCAGATCCTTCAGCACTTCCAGTTTGGTCCGGCGAAGAATGTGATCCCGAACGCGTTTGCGAAGCTCGCGGGGACTCATTCCCTCATGCAAATAACCGCTGGACAGAAATTCAAAGATCCCCACCAGGTCATCCGTGCTGTTCTCGACAGGGGTGCCGGTCAACGCCCAGCTGCGGCGACGCGGGATTTCACGAACTGCCTGACTGGTGGCCCCCTGACGATTCTTGATCCGCTGGGCTTCATCGACCACCACCAAATCAAATTCCAGTCCCCCCGTCCGGATGATTTCCAGATCACGGTGCATCAACTCATAGTTGGCAATCTGGACCGGCACTTGTTGCTGCCGCCAGGCAAACTCGCGGGTCGCCTGGTTGCCCTCAATCACACAGGTGGGAATTTCGGGAGCCCATGTGCGGAATTCGCGAACCCAGTTGGTGACAAGCGGTTTGGGACAAATCAGCAGGATTCGGGACAGCAACGACGACCGTATCAGCAACCGGATCGCCGTAATCGTTTGCATGGTTTTCCCCAGTCCCATTTCGTCGGCCAGAATGGCCGATTGGCGCGGATACAGAAATGCCACACCGGAATACTGATGCGGAAATGGAGCGAAAGGGAATTCAATGGTGGCTTGCGCCAGCAGGGATTCCAGCGGAGGCTGGAGCATGCAATACAGACGATCCGACATTTTAACCATGTCCCGCGGGGGTCGAATCCGCGTTGCGGTCGCCGACCGGTGAGGGGTCGAAGAGCCGATGTCCGCCAACCGCGCAGCGCTGCCAGTGTCCGCCGGCAAGGCCGATGGCACTCGACCGGAGGGAGGGCCGGTTGTCGATTCGAACGAATAGCTTTCAATCCGAACGGGCCGGAACGGAAAGCGGATCGTGGCCACCGTGGCGTTCGGCAATTCCGGTTCGAATGGCGTGATCACGCCAAGCCGGCCGGCGACGGGTGGGGCCATGTCGGTGGCACCGGGTCCGGTCCCGGTGATTCCCGTCCCGCCCTGGCCAAACACGTCATGGCCCCTGGTTTCGGGTTGGCATTGCCCATCGATCATGTTCATTCCGCGCGGTGAATTTCAGTGATGTCGGCCCGCCTGACAGTCAGGCGGCGCGAGCCGAGTGGGCTTCCTGAATTGCCTCGTGGATTCGATCGAACGGTTCCAGCAGATCCATTTCCGGCTGCAGCGACGCGACCAGCTGCCACGCCAGCGACCGCACTTGCCCGGACGCCGTCTGGAACTGAAGTGGCGAGTCGGTGAGCGGACCGGTTGCCGGCGCGGACCCGCCGTCAGGGGCAGCCTGCCGGGAATCCGCAGCATCGCGCCAAATTCGGATCACCGGCGTCGGGACCAGCTCGTCCATGCCCAGCAAGGCCGGATGCGGAACAAAGATTGCCCCGGGGATGGTTCGGGTTTTGCTGACGAGCGGCCGGCCAATGTGTTGGCAAAACAGGAACGGCTGCAGCGTGGTTCCGAACAGGATCTGTTGGGCGCGATCCGGCTGCACCGGTAACGTACAGTGAAACTCAAGGGGGCGTCCCCAACGGTTTAACAACAGGTAACCGCCGCAGAAACCAAGTCCCGCCACGTCCAGTACGGACAGGAACCCGACCGTTGCCGGGGCCTCGGGTATATCGTCGCAATCGTCCATAGCTGCGTTACCCACAATTCCTGCCTGAGCCACTGCGTTTGCCATCATCCCGGGCTGGTCCGGTGTTTGTTGTTCATCGACCGGCTCGTTTCGATGACTTTAGCGGCGTGCCGCATCCGCCCATTGATGTTTGGCCAGGCGCTGCGGATTGGCGGCGTCATGCCGGCTGGTCCGAACGATTGCGGAGGCCAGGGGAAACCGGTGTTTGCCAGGCAAGCGGCGACCGGTTTGTCAACCGCAGTTCCACTTTGATTTGGCAGGCCCGATAAACTGGTGCAATCGTAACGATTTGCCCGGATCGCTGTCATAAAATATTGCACTCGTTCCTGTTGTTCCCGGGCCTGGCAGAATTTGTCCGAGGAATCTGCAATCCCCATAAAGTGTTTCTCGACAGTCTCGGATTCCATGCTTATACTGGGGGTAACACGTCATCCTTCCACATCCGTTATCCTCACTCTCCCCCAACTGGAGTGCCCGTCATATGAGCCACGGTCCCCACGATCACCTGTCGCCGGTTTTTCGCCTGGATGTGACTCCGGCGGCGACCGATTCCCAAAACGTCGCGCAGCACTCTGGCAGCAATCGCGAAATGGCCGATTTGCTGAGACAACTGGTGGCTGGTCAGGACCGTCAAAATGAATTGCTGGAGGATTTGGCCGAGCAGATCAATGCAGGCCAGCGGCAGCGGGCCGCCGAGCTGGGGCAATGGAAGGAAGCCAATCCCATTCTGGCGCGCCGCTGTCGGGCGGCGGCCGAAGCGCTGGGTCGGGTGCAGACGGAATTCATCGAAAACCTGGCGTTCGAAGTTAATGAAAACCATGAAGCGATGATGGACGGAGAATTCGTGTTGAACGAATTCGTGGATCGTTTTGGTCCGCGACTGGCGCATCTGAATGGCGTGCTGCAGTTGCTGGCCCAGCTGAGCAGCATTCCCGGCCATTCGCGCAGCGAAGTCTAGGCCTCAAGTCCAGGCCTCAAGTCCAGGCTTCAAGTCCAGGCCTGATATCCGGGCCGCTCCCCTGGTTCAGAACGGAATTGACCGCTGTCAATCGTCAATACGAGCTGGTTCATACGGTAACGCCGGATGGCCTGAAGCTGCACGGGATTTTTCAGGCGGCGGACGCATTCCGCCAATGTCCGTTTGACGCGGCGGTGATCCTGCATGGTCTGGCTGGCAACTTTTACAGCTCAACCCTGAATTTGAGGCTGGGTGATGCGTTGCGAAGCCTGGGAATATCCGTGGTGGCGGGAAATACCCGGGGGCATGACAGTGTCAGTTCCAGTGCGGTGAACGGTCGCGCCGCCACGTACGGGGCGGCCTGCGAAATCGTGGCCGAATGCCGCCACGATGTGGCCGGTTGGGCCGAATTCCTGGTGCAACGAAACTACCGTCGCATTTTGCTGCTGGGACACAGCCTGGGAGCGATCAAGTCGCTGTTTGCAATCGCCCACCAGCGGCACCCTGCGATCGGCGGCGTCGTCGGATTGTCCGCCACGCGGTTGTGCCATGAACAGTTTTTACGGTCGCCGGCCGGCCCCACGTTTCGCAAATGGTTTCAGCGGGCCGGCGAACTGGTCGCGGCCGGACAAGGCCAGCAGCTGATGCCGGTTGAGTTTCCTTTCCCGACCTGGATCACGGCGGCGGCCTATCACGACAAGTACGGACCGCAGGACCGTTACGACTGGATCCCCCTGGCCGCTCGCATCGACATGCCTGTCCTGTTGTTGTTTGGCGAGCGGGAGTTGCATGACAATCCGGCCTTTCATGGCTTGTGGGATTCAGCCGTCGAGGCGACCGCCGGGCTGGCCAACTGGCAACTGCAGATCGTGGCCAGCGCCAACCATTTTTACGCCGGAGTCATTCAGCGGGCAGCGGATGCGGTAACCGCCTGGCTGGCGGATCTGCCGGAAATTTCCGGGCCAGACGCATCAGGGCAATCCCCCACCCGGCGATGATCAGGGCTGGCACACCCAGCAACAGGGCAATACTCCAGGCAAACCCGAGAGCCATGCCGCTGCTGTTGTCGGCGACGGCCGTCTTGCAGTTGGGACAGGCCCATAGTGGCGGGACCATGATCACGAGCGCCATCAGGACCAGAACCAGCCGGCAAACGGTCTTGGTGAAACCGGAGTTCATGGTGCGAGCGTCTCCTGATTGGTGACCACCTGAAAATCGGCCGGGGGCATTTTTTCCTGATTAAGCGCGTCGATCAAATTCAACAGGAATTCCCGGGAGCCTGCCACCTGCCAGTCGATTTTACCGCGCACATTGCCCCAGCGATCGACGACCACCAGCATCGACGAATGATGTTCCCCCTCAGCGGCGATTCCCAGATACTCGCTGCCCACCCGGCGAATATAATCCAGATCGCCGGTCAGGAAACGCCAGTGATCACCGGCACCGAGGCTACGGGCATACTGCCGCAATGTGGCCGAATCGTCGTTTTGAGGATCACTCGTAATGCTGACCAGCGACGCCTGGCGTCCGGCAATATCGGCTTGAATTTCCGCCAGGTACCGGTTTTGCCGCGGGCAAATCCCGGGACACCGGGTGAAGAAGAAACTCGCAATCCAAACGCTGCCGGTCAGGTCACGCGACCAAAAATCCGCCCCATCCTGATCCACCAGCTGAAAATCATACAGCCACGGCAACCTCGGCATCCCGGAATGCGGCAGGCTGGCCAGCACATTCCGCGTCCGCACGTTTTTGTCCAGCGGCGGCTGGCGCTCCTCCAGAACTTCGCGGGCAACCTGGCTGAACCGTTTCATCTCGCGGGGGTCATCCCAGGTAAACCGGTCGCGATAACGGCCCCAGCGATCCACCAGAAACAGGTCCCCCGTGTGATTCACACCATCCACGATCACGCTGAATTGTTTTTCGCCCAGGGCCCGCACCTTGTACATTTGTCCGGTCAGCATCAACCATTGCCGGGGGTCCGCCTCAAATTCGGCGGCGTACCTCTGCAATCGCTCGGGCGTATCGTTCTCCGGATCCACCGTGAGGCTGACGAACCTCAGGTCGGTTCCCTGAAACTCGTTGGCCAGCCGCCGGATTTGTTCGTTCAGCTCGCGGCAAATCGTGGGGCAACTGGCGAAGAAAAAACTGACCACATAGGGTTGTCCGGCGAGGTCCGCGTTGTCAAAAGGCTGGCCACTGCGTTCGGTCATCTGCAAGCGTTGCATGGGGGGCAATCGCCGCCAGGCAATATCTGCGAACACGCGCCCGTCCGGATTGGTCCCGGATCCGACGGAAACCTCTTCGGGAACGATTTCGGTCACGGATCGGGATTTCTGGTAAATCCAGAGGGCCGCCGCGATCAGGACCAGTATCCACAGCACGATTCCGACACGTCGTATCACGGGATCTCCCGGTTTAAATTAAATAATGCTCCATCACGGCAGCTAGAAATAAATCAGCCAAAAGATCGCCAGCCAGACCACATCGACAAATTGCCAGTACATGGCCGCCACAAACAGCGCCGCAGCGCGATGCCGGTCCAGCCGCCTCGGCCAAAACCAGAAAAACACCAGCAAACCTGCGATCAGGTGCAACGCGTGCAATCCCGTCAACAACAAATACACGCCGATCCACGCCTGGCCATTGGTGACAACCACGGGCAGACGCAGGCCCAGCGCGGCATTGAAGCCCTGCTCAAATTCCGGATCCGCAAAATAACCCAGCATTTGGACACGGCCCTGAACGGGCTCCAGACTCAGCTTCAGCTTCTCGATTTCGACGTTCAGCAGCTTTAACTGGTCCTGCTTGATGCCCAGCCATTTTTCCGGTTCGGCCTCGATTGTATCAGCCGTCCCGGATTGCGAGGTACCCAGCCGGGCCTGGTCGCTGACGGATTGCTCCAGGGATGACATCTGTTCCCGGATTCGTTCCGCGCGTTGCTGCCCCAATTCCAGCCGGGTAGCCATGCGGTCGCGCAAGGCCATCAAATTGGTCAGGTTCAGGGTCAGAACTTCTTCCAAACCACGTGTGGGCCCGGAGTTGGGAAAAATCTGTTGGGCCATCAGGTTCATTTGAACCTGTTGCATTGCCGGGTCATTGCTCCGCCCCACAAAATTGGCGGTGAATCCACTCATGTGCGTCTTCAGCTCGTACAGTCGTTCCAGCCGCTGCTGATCCTCCTCGGCAAACTCTGCGGTCCCGGACCGCCGCTCCATATCGGCAATCAGGTCCGTTAACTGCTGATCGACCGCCGATACATACTGGCGAGTGGATTCCTGATAAATCTGCTGGCCGGCCGGTGACGGCAACAATCCCAATCGGTATTTGGTGGAGTATTCCTGGAATTTGACACCCAAAAACACCAGACCCAGCACGATGGTCACCGTCAGCATCAATTTAGCCCGCCGGGGCTGATCCTCGCGGGCCGCGTTGACGGCCGCAAACGCGGTGACGCCGGACAGGACCAGGAAAACGGTGTTGAGCATTCCCAGACCCAGCGAAACGTGCATCTCGGCCGGATTGGGCCAGCCGGATTCGGTCGTCGACAAGCGGAAGATCAGGGCTACAGCGATCAGGGCAGCGAAAAACATGATCTCGCTGGAGATGAATACCCACATGCCGACCTGTCCCGGCGTCAGCGGATTGCTTTCCGAACGTTCCTCCAGGCCAGATTGTCTGTCTGACTCCGTCAACCCGTCACCCCGGAAATCCTGGCCACGTCCATGGCCGCCACACCCGACGGCAGCAATGCCGACAGACTGAGCGCGACCAGATACAGGGGCAAATAAAGGAGCGAAACGCGAAACAGATGGCGGGCCGTGTTTTCGTTGGTGTTTTTTTGAAATTTCAGTGACGCCATCAGGTACCAGACGCCCAGGGCCATAGCCATCGACCACAGGATCCCCTCGGCCAGACCGGCGGGCCACAAGGCCATTGCCGAAACCGGAATCAGGGCCATGGCGAACCCCGTGGCAACCCGCCCCGTCAAACGCGCAGCATGGAGCTCGGTCGAGGCCATCCGCAGATTCCCCTGAACATAATCATCGCGGTACAGCCAGGCGATCGCCATGAAATGGGGGAACTGCCAGATGTACAAAACCGCGAACAGCAGCAGGGCGGGCCCGGTAATCCGGCCGCCGGCCACCGCCGTACTGCCCACCAGGACCGGCAGGGCTCCCGCGACCGCGCCAACAAACGTGTTCAACCAGGTGCGGGATTTCATGGGCGTATAGACCCCGACGTACAATATCCAGGTTGCGCCGGCCAGCAGCGCCGATTGCCAATTCACCAGAGTTACCAGCCAGGCCAGACCGATACCCAGCGTCACGGCACCGAAAACAGCGACCTGCCGCGCGGAAAGGCGTTGATCCGGCAACGGTCGTCGCGCGGTACGCGGCATCATCCAGTCCACATAACGTTCCAGGTACTGGTTGACGGCGCAGCCACTGGCCGAAACCAGAAACAGTCCGAACATGGCCTGAAACAGGTCCAGCAGTCGGCTCCCCGCTCCGGCAGAAACCAGCCCCGCCACGCCGACGGTGAGCAGCACCATCACCGAAATCCGCGGTTTCGACAGAATTACAAAATCCCGAAACATGCGTTGGATCGTATCGGCTCGGGCGGACGAGGGAACCATCACGGGCTGGGTACTCACAAAATAACTCCTGCGGATACATTCGTCGAATCCGGCAATCGCGCCGCCGGATTCGCATACCGCGTATCCTCCGCGTTGCCACAGGTCCCGTTCACAATATTCCAGGCACGCCAGCTGCGGCAGGCAATCACCGTCAAAACGGCGAGGATCAGCGATCCAATCGCCACGTGGGCAGTGGTCAGATTCATTTGTAAAAAGCTTTTTTCCTGGACGACGAAGCTGGCAGCAAACCGGTAATCGCCCAACAACCAGGGCCAGCCAAATTTGACGGTCCAAGTCGCCAGCCCGAGGGTGATCTGCGCGACCACACATCCGGCCAGCAAGACACCTTGCGGCCACAAACGCATGTCCCGATAGGCCCGGTGCCCGCAGATCCCCGCCAGCAGCACACTGCCCGCCAGGATGAAACAGGCCAACATCACATGGGCCACCACCAGTCCCCGGTAAAAGAACGGGTCGGCTGTAACCGGCACGTGACGCATGTTGGCGCCGACGATCAATTGACCCAAACAGGCGACCAGCATCACCAGCGACAGACGGGCCAGAAAGGGACCGCGAGTCAGGCGGGTACTGCCGAGCTCGGCCGCCCGTTGCGACCACCAGCGTGAAGAAACCGTCCAAATGGCGACGACCAGCATGAAATACGTCGGGCCCACACACCCGTGAATCATGGCCAGGACCCTTTGATCGAGCACCACACGCAGGCCGCCCAGGACCCCCTGGCCAATCACCATGGCCAGGGCGGCCGTCGCCAGCCACGCCAGTCCGGGACGACCCCGGTATCCCCGCCAGGCGAGCCCGGTGACGACGATGGTCAGCAGGCCGGCCAGCGACGCCAGCAAACGGTGCCCATGCTCAACAAACAAGTCCCACGGACCAAAGAACCAGTCATAGACAGGATACAGAAACAGGTTGTACCCGAACGTGTTGGGCCAGTCCGGAACCGACATCCCGGCGTCAAATGTGGTCACCAGGCCACCCACCCAGATCAGCGGAAACACGATCAGCATCAACACCGTCGCCCAGCGATGAATCGCGGGTTGGAAACCGGCGGCCGGGGCTTGCCGCAATGCCTTGTCGAGCATCAGACCTGCGCCTCCTGTGTGTCCGTTTGCGGCCAGAAATCCCGGGCTGCTTGCGGGTTACTGTATTCGTAGGGACCACGCTGCACGACGGGTTCATGCAAAAAGTTTCCGTGGGGCGCCGGCGAAGGGGTCGACCATTCGAGCGTGGTTGCGTTCCAGGGATTTCCGGAGGCGGACCTGCCCATCCACAAGCTGCCCACGAAATTGACAAAGAACAGGACCTGCACCGCCGCCAGGATCAGGGCCGCCACCGTGATCAGCTGGTTCAGGGGCAACAGGTTTTGAAACTGTTCCAGCTGGTAGGGATCGGCGTAGCGTCGGGGAAAACCCCGCCAGCCCAGAATGTGCATTGGGAAAAAGGTGGCGTTGAGAAACACAAACGTCAACAGGAAATGCCATTTGCCCAGCGTCTCGTTCATCTGCCGGCCAAACATCTTGGGGTACCAGAAATAAATCGCTCCAAACACTGCCATCAGGGTGCCGGCAAACAGGACGTAATGAAAGTGAGCCACAATGTAATAGGTGTCATGAACGAATTCGTCGACGGTGTTGGCCGCCATCAGGACTCCCGACAATCCACCGATAATAAACATCGATACAAACGACAGGCAAAAAAGCATGGGCGTCGTGAACTGAATACTGCCACCCCACAGCGTGGCCAGCCAGTTGAATACCTTCACGCCGCTGGGCAAGGCAATCAGCATCGTCGCCACCATAAAGACGTTGCCCAGCATCGGGTTCATCCCGGAGACAAACATGTGATGTCCCCAAACCAGAAACCCCATGCCGCCGATGGCACAAACCGAAAATACCATGGGACGGTAACCAAACAGGGGCTTGCGGGCAAAACAACTGAGCATGTCGGACACCATCCCCATGGCCGGCAGGATCATGATGTACACCGCCGGATGCGAATAAAACCAGAACAGGTGCTGCCACAACAGCGGTTGTCCGGCGTTGCCGGCGCCAGCCATGCCGTTGGCAATCACGTCCGCCGGAATGAAAAAACCGGTCCCCAGATGCCGGTCGGACAATTGCATCAGCAGCCCGGCGGAAAGCACCGGCAACGCCAGGGCCTGCAGAATGGCAGTGACCAGCATAGCCCAAATCGTCATCGGCATTCGGAACAGCGTCATCCCGCGAACGCGCAGGAACAGGATGGTGGTGATGTAGTTGACGGAACCGGCAATGGACGAGGCCCCCACCAGCAACAGGCTGACCAGCCACAGCGACTGCCCCCACCCGCTGCCCGGAGCCGCTGCCCAAATCACGGCCAGGGGCGGATAGGCCGTCCAGCCCGCGGCGGGCCCGTAACCGGGTGTCAAAAAAGCCAGTAACAGACAGACAAAGGCCGGCCACATCAGCCAGTAGCTGATCATGTTCAGCACCGGAAACGCCATATCCCGGGCGCCAATCATGAGCGGAATCAGGTAGTTTCCAAAGGCACCCAGCAGGATCGGAATGACCACGAAAAAAATCATGATCGTGCCATGCATGGTAAACAACATGTTGTAAAACTCGGGCGAAATCTGGCCGCCCTCGCTGGCAAACAACCACGACCCGAAGATCGGCATGTCGCTCCACGGCCACGCCAGCTGCCAACGAATGGCCATGGCCAGCAAGCCGCCAATGGCCATCCAGACCAGCGACGAAAACAAAAACTGCAGTCCAATGACCTTGTGATCGGTTGAAAATATGTATCGGCGCAGCCAACTGCGTGGCGGACCGTGCCGGGCCTGCTGGGTATCCGCGTATTGATCAACCAGTCGTATCAAACCTGATATTCCCGCCGGATTAGGTTTTTGGTTCGTGCCGCTCCGTTCAACGTTCCCGATCCTGCATCGCCGACTGCCTCCAGGCATCAAACTCGGCCCTGGGGACCACCCGCAACATGGCCGCCATGCGAAAATGCCCCCAGCCGCACAATTCCGTGCAGTTGATTTCCCATTCACCGGATCGGGTCACCTGAAACCAGATCTGCGGATTGAGCTGCGGCACGATGTCCTGCTTGAGACGCAGCGCATTGATGCAAAAACTGTGAATGACATCCTCACTGGTCAATTCCAGCACCAGTTCCTCGTCCTGCGGCAAGATCAGGACGCCGGGTGAAACAAGATCATCGCGGGTGTCAAACTCTCCGTCCATTCCCGGATAGACAAACGTCCAGTCGAATTGCCGGGCGATCACCCGGGCAATCGGCTCAACGTAAATTTTGTCGCCGGTGATTCCTGACAAAAACCGGACTGGCGGATCCACCTTGTTTTCGTTCCAGAACGGCAACTGGTAAAACGCCAGCCAGGTCAGTATCCCGGCGGGTATCAGCGTCCAGATCAGTTCCAGAACAAGATGGTTGCGTCGAAAACTGGCCGGCCGGTTCTGGCCAGCCGGGAATCTCCAAAGTGACCAGGCCAGGATCAGGCCGGTCAGCATCAACACAAATCCGAGGACGATGTTGATGCGGTTGAATACATCGTCAACGGACTCCGTCCGTGGGCCGATTGATTCGGGCAGCCAGGCGTCCGCAAATAACCCCGTTTGTCGGCTGGCGCCCCAAACAATGGCCGTACCCAGCAGGGGGACGGACAGAAACAGCAGACTCCAGCAGCGGTTCAACGGTCGTATCCCTTTTGCCCTTCCTGTTCCGCAAATCCAAGTTCCAGAACATAGGCTACCAGCAACCAGATCTCCTGGGGTTGCAGACCGCCGGCGGCCGGCATCGACGAGCCTTCAATCCCGTCGGCGATGCGACGGTACAAATCCGACGGCCGGCTGCCCCCCCGAAAAACACCGTCTCCCAGATTGCGGGGACGCAATTTGCGGGGCGGCAAGGCACCCAGTTGCATGAACTCGGCCACTTCGGCCGGATTGCCCTCATCCACCTTGGCCCGTTTCAGCCACTCATTGGTCCAGTCATCGTAATTCCGGGTTTGGCCATCTCCCAGCCCCGTCGGTCCGTGGCACTGGACACAATTGGCCTTGCCAAAAAACAACTCGGCGCCCGCCGGAGCCCAGGTTTGTTGGCGCGTGTCCCAATCATCCGGCAGCGGCGGCACCATGGTGATGTTGCTGTCCGGCTCTTGCCATTTTTCAATGACCGGAAGAACAATATCCTCCAGAATCTGACCCAGCTGGTCGTCGAATTCTTCGTCGGAAACGGTTCCGCGAGCGGCCCATAACGATTCGTCCGGATCCAGCTGCGCTGTTTCCTCCAGCAACGCCCGCTCGGTCTGACCCCGTATGCTGAGGTATTTGACATAGTCCACCAGGGCGTTCAGTTCCTCGTCGTCCAGCAAACGAAAGGAAGGCATGGCCGTTCCCGGAATGCCGTTCTCCAGAATCCGACGCAAATCGGCATCGGTGGGCGGCCGGTACATCCGCGTGGATTTGAATTTGAATTTCCCGAGACGGAAATCGCGCGGATACGGATTGAGAAACGCGGCGGTCGGCCCGGCCCCGTCTCCCGTCAAGCCATGACAGTGGGCACAATGCTCGCGATACAATCCGCTGTGCCGCCCCGTTCGATCACTGGCCACCGGGCCTGCTGCCAGTTTCAACAGCTGCGGATCGACGACCGGATTGTCGCCCGGCAGGACCGGAAATTCAGGTTCGGCCGGCGTCCCAAACAAGGCGGTTACCAGATTGCCTATGTCGGTAACCTGGGATTCCGGAATGACCGCACCGTCCAATTGCTCCTTTTCGATTGTCCGTTTGTGAACGGCGTTCAGACGAAAATCGGGCTCGGAGGTGCACCCGGCCAGCAACCCCAACAGGGCGGCCGCCAACAACGACCAACCCGGACCCGGATTGGCCGGACGAATGTTTCGGGTTTGGTCATGCATGGTCATTAAGCGTCGACTGCTGTTTCCGAAACCGGCGAAATGATCTGAAATGCCGATTCACCTCGTGGCCGCTCTGGAAAAAAAGAGGTTCGCCCGTCCCAACAGGCGTGCTGGCACCGCAGTATCGTCTGTCCTTTTCCGGTCAGGACAGGATAACGTCCAAACCGCTTGCTTTTAACGGGCCTGGGGCGTTTCCGGGCAAATTGTTGGTGGGGGGATCATCGCTCGCCGTGTCCCAACCGGATTTTCGTAAACCATTTCACGTCATCGCATCCCGGTTATCCTTGCGGCAATCCGGCGGGGGGGAATGCGTCAAATTGTCGCGGCAATCCGTTTTGGCGGCTGGGCGGGTTCGGCCAGGTCCCGTGTCGCGAAAATGGGCCGGTTTCGCTAGACTTGATCCACGCAATCATGCGTTTCCGAGGCAGGGATGTTGTCCTCCAGGGACTCACAAGGTAACGGAAATGGCCCAATTAACCGCGAACCGCCTGATTATCTTTTTGCTGGTCTTGTCCACAGGACTGATGCTGGGCGCGATGGCAACGCCACCCGAGCCCGCCCGCGAACTGCTTCGGGGGGACCAGCAGCAACGGGGTATACAACTGGCCCGGCCCGGGGAAGCCAGCGGCATTCAGGCCGCCTCCGTGTCGTCACGGGAACCCGAGGAGCCATTGTTTGAGGGCTGGCCGGATCCGGCTATGACATTGTTTGTCAGCGGTCGACAAAACGGGTACCTCGAACCGTGCGGCTGTACCGGACTGGACAACCAAAAAGGCGGAATGATGCGACGGCACACGTTGTTCAAGCGTTTGCAGTCTCGCGGCTGGAACCCGATTGGGCTGGATTTGGGCAATCAGGTCCGTCGCTATGGCCGTCAATCCAATCTCAAAATCGCCACCACCTACGCCAGCCTCGGTTTCGAAATGAACTTTCAGGCGATCGGTTTTGGGCCGGACGATTTGCGATTGCCGACCCTGGAACTGATGGCCGCGATGACCAATTCAGGGCTCTCAACGGAAAATTTCACGGCCGCCAATGTGACCGTTTACGAGTCCGGATTCACCAGCCCGTTTCGGGTGATCGAGACCGCCCACGGTCGACTGGGCGTGACGATGGTACTGGGGGACGAACACCTGGATTCGATCCCGCGGGGGGGCGATGTGCGAACGATGCCGGTGGATCAGGCGTTGACCGAAATTGCCGGGCCCCTGCGGGCCGAACGTTGTGACCACTATGTGTTGCTGGCCCTGACGTCGCTGGAACGGTGTCGCCAACTGGCGCTGGATTATCCCTGGTTTGACATAATCGTCAGTGGCGGGGTGGACGGTGAACCAACCCGGGAACCGGAGATCGTGCGGAGTGAGGAATCATCACACCTGACCCGCATCATACAAACGGGTTACAAGGGAATGTACGTGGGGGTCATCGGGTTTTTTGATGATCCCGAGAATCCGGTTCGCTACCAGCGGGTTCCCCTGGACGCCCGGTTTGAGGACTCGCCGGAGATCAAGACTCTCTTTCTGGCCTATCAGCGGCAGATGGAAGCCCTTGGACTGGAGGGTCTGGATGTGCGACCGGTAACCCACCCCTCGGGCCGCCAGTTTGTCGGTTCCGAGGCGTGCGCGGATTGCCATGACGCGGCGTACGAGATCTGGCAGGACGGTTCCGACGGGCAAGGGGGTCCCCACTTTCGCGCCACTCGGGATTTAACCGATCCGGGTGAGCGAACCTGGGTCCAGCGACATCACGACCCGGAATGCCTGAGTTGCCATGTGACGGGCTGGAATCCGCAGAACTTTTATCCGTACCAGTCCGGTTATCTGAGCCTCGACAACCGGTTGCTGTACGGCAACGGCTGTGAGAATTGCCATGGCCCGGGTTCGCATCACGTGGAGGCGGAAAACGGCGACCTGGACGTGGATGAGACCACGCGTCGCGGATACGCGGCCGAGATGGTCGTGACGCTCGACGACGCCCGTCAGCGGCTTTGTTTTGAATGTCACGACGTCGACAACAGCCCCGATTTTCACGAGGCCGGCGCGTTTGAAACATACTGGGATCAAATCAAGCACTACGAAGAGTAAACGCCCGGCGCCTCGACCCCAAAAACGGCTGCCCGGCACGGACCGTCAAGTGTTTTTCCGCGCCCCGGGCACGAACCCCGTCTATAATAGGAAATTCCGTCCGACTTCATCGACTTGGCCAACGTGCGGCCATCCCCCGATTCCAACCCGCCCCCTGCGGGGCGACGAAAATCGGCCGGGCCCGGTGTTTTTGTCTGTGGCAATTGCCCGTTATGCCTGACCAACGCCTGCCTGTGGTACCCAACAACCCCGACCTGACCGGTCGCACGTTGGGAAATTATGTGCTGATTCGACGTCTCGGTCGGGGAGGCATGGCCCACGTCTATCTGGCCCAGCAAACCACGCTGGAGCGCCCGGTGGCTCTCAAGGTGTTAAAGCCCGAGTTGGCGGTCGATCGCGCGTACGTGGCCCGGTTTCACCGCGAAGCCCAGGCGGCAGCCGCCCTGGTGCAAGCCAATATTGTCCAGATCTATGAGGTGGGTGAAGTCGAGGGTGTGCATTTCATCGCCCAGGAATACGTGCGCGGACAGAATCTCCGCCAGTATCTGAACCGGCATCAGGTCGTCGAGCCGATTTTGGCCGTCAGCATCATGCGCCAGGTTGCCGGAGCGCTGCAAAAGGCCAGCGAGCACGGTGTGATTCATCGGGACATTAAACCGGAAAACATCATGCTTTCACCCAACGGCGAAGTGAAGGTCGCGGATTTTGGCCTGGCCCGTGTGATGGACGACAATCGCAGTGACCTGACACAAATCGGGATCACGATGGGGACACCGCTGTATATGAGTCCGGAACAGGCCGAAGGCAGCCCTGTCGACACTCGCAGTGATTTGTATTCATTGGGTATCACGGCCTGGCACATGCTGACCGGCCGGCCGCCGTTTCAGGGTGAAACTGCACTTGCGATCGCCGTCCAGCACGTCAAACAGGAGATCCCGGATCTCAAATCGCTGCGTCCGGACCTGCCCCCGGAATTATGCCAGATCGTGCACCGGCTGACCCGGAAGCAACCCCAGGACCGTTTTCAAACGCCCCGGCAACTGGTACGTCGACTGCGTGAACTGGATTTCGATGACATTGCCGACTGGGAGTTGCTGAGCGAGCGGCTGGCCGTCGACGAGTTGATGCCGGCCGCCGGCGCGGCCACGGTGGCGGAATCAAGACTGGAAGTCACCCGGCAACTGGAAACGATCATGCGTGGCCAGTTTCGATCCTGGTGGCAATCGCCTCGCCTGGTGCTGGGCATCGGCATTCTGGCGGTGATTGGCATTTTGACGGGTTCGATATTTGCCCTGTCCCGGCCACCGGCCGACCCGCTGGCCGGACGGACCGTTCAGGAGGATGTGATTCCACGTCAGGAGAACGCCAGCGACCAGTATTTCTACGCCTTGTGGATTACCGATCCCGATCGCGCCGAACGGGCGTGGCAGGCGGTCGCGCGGTATTTTCCGCCCTATGACCCGGCGGGAAACGAAAACCTGGAAAACCTGTTGCGATCGCGCTGGTCCGAAGTTCGCCTTGGCGACCTGTACCTTCAAACCGGCCAGTACGAAAAGGCCCGCAGTGTATTCGAGCGACTGGCCGGCCTGGAAGAAACCGAGGAGAATTTCCGGTTGATTGGTATTGCCGGACAAGCTCTCGTGTTTGATTATCTGGACCAGCCCGAAGCGGCCATTCAGTTCCTGCCCGAGTTGCAAAAAGACCTGGACAAGCTGCAGGGATTCATGGGTGATGAGGTTCGAAAACTGCTGGACAAACATCGCCCGGCCACCGGCGTCATCTCCGAGAACCACAACCCGCCGGACTAGACCGGGTCGACCGGACTCACAGGTTGCCGGTCCCGGGTTGGCCGGGCGGCGTCTGACGCTCCATCTCCGACAACTCCCGCTGCAGAATCCGCAGCAACGTTTCCAGAAACGCCACCACCATCGGTCCCACCAGAATCCCCACCGGGCCCAGGGCCGCCACGCCGCCCAGCACACTCAACAGGGCCAGCAACGGGTGCAGATTCGACTGGCCATGCAGGACCAGTGGCTTGATCACGTTGTCCGCCATCGAGATGATCAGCGCACCGTAGACCGCAAGAAAAATCCCGGCGCCCAGGCGACCATCCACAAACACCAGGTACAAACTGCAGGGCACCCACACGGCGGCGGCACCCACAAACGGGACCAGGGCGAGCGTCGCCGTTAACAGCATCAGCAGGACGACCGGTTCCAGACCGGCCAGGTAATACCCGATCGCGCCCAGCAATCCCTGGGCGATGGCTGAAAACAGGGTCGCCAGCACGACGGCCCGGCTGACATTCTGGAATTCCGAAATGAGCTCGTCTTCGTACGCGTCATCCAGGGGAGAAAGCTGTTTGAGTCCCGCCAGCATCCCGGGCCCATCCAGAAAGAAAGCGAACATGGCCAGCGACATGATCACCAGCCCGAACGCAAACCGAATCACGAACTGGGTCGTGGCACTGCCATAACTCAACAGTTTCGATTGCACCCAGTTGCCAACACTTTCGAAATAGGTCCGGACCTCCTGCTCGTCGGGATTGGCCAGTTCGGTAAACCAGGCCCGGACGGGACCGCCCAGCAACGTGGTTTTGAAATCCACAAATCGTTTCAGGGCCAGTTGAAAATTTTCCCGGGCATTGGCCAGAACTTCCTGTTGCTGCTCGGTATCGGCAACCGCCTGCCACGAGGCATCCGACAGGGCCGCCCGAATCGTCTCAATCGGCAGGGCGAACCGGTTCCACGCCTGAACGACCGTGCCGGCACCTGCGGCCGGCTCCGCCTGCTCCGGCGAATCGGGCCATTCCAGCTGCAGGTCGACTGCCAGGTCCCGGGCGTAGGCCCGTAATTCGGTGGAATCATACAGCAACTGGTCGCGCTGTTGCCCCGCGTTGGGGGGCAGACTCTGGCTGCGCATGGCGGCCATCGCCATTTCGATACGCGTAAAGTCTTCGGCCGCCGGCATCTCCAGGCGGAGTCGGTCACGCACGCCCCGCAGCTTGCCCATCAGCGTGGGCGGATCAAATTTCTTGATGACGGATCGGGCTTCGGCCGCTGCAAATATTCCGATCAGCATCAGCGGCAACAGCACAAGCAGCAGAATCACGATGGTCGTTACCGCCGCGGCAACGCGTTGGCGACCGCGAACCCAGCGTACCATCCGCCGGTGCAACGGTTGAAAGATCACCGTCAGCAACGCCGCCAGAAACAGCGGCAGGAAAAAACCGGCCATGACCCGGTAAAACAGAATCCCGACCAGCAGGATCGCCACCAGTAACAATCCAACAGAGATATAACGGTACAAATTGCTCACCCTGGCAGGTTGAAAGTTCGCGCCGCGGCATTTCGTGACGGACAAATTTTGGTCCTAAATGACCCGATCGTCCACCGTGCCTGGCAATGTCTCGTACAACACCGGAACGTCCGGCAGGGCGTTCAAAAAGGCCTGACCGTATCGACGCTGGTGAATACGCGGGTCCAGCACGACAACTATCCCCGAATCCAGCGAGCTGCGAATCAACCGGCCAAATCCCTGCTTGAACCGGATCACCGCTTCGGGCACCTGGTATTCCATGAACGGATTGCCTCCGGCCTCGCGGATTGCCTCCAACCGGGCCTCCAGCAGCGGATGATCGGGAACCCGAAACGGCAAACGGGTAATAATGACGTTTTGCAATGCCTGGCCGGGGACGTCGACGCCTTGCCAAAAACTGTCCGTGCCCAGCAGGACGCCCCGGGGCCGGGCCCGAAACTGGTCCAGCAATTTGCCCCGCGGCACGCCATCGGCCTGGCAATACAGGGCCAGATCCCGGCGGGCCAGCCAGCTGCCCAGGCGGGCCGCCGTGCGGCGCAGCGCATCGTAGCTGGTAAACAGCACAAACGCATGGCCATCGGTCCGCGCCACAAAGTGCTTGATCGCATCCAGCGACTGGCGGAAATGGGTATCCCGGTCCCGCGCCGGGTCGGCCATATCACGAACCAGAATCAGACAGGCCTGCTGGCGATAGTCAAACGTACTCCCCAGTTCCAGACTGGGGCATTGGGGCAGACCAACCCGGCTCTTGAAAAACTCAAACGAACCTGCGCCTCCGGTGGCCAGGGTGGCACTGGTCAAAATCACACTGTCGGTCTTGTCGAACAGCTCCTGCCGCAACACCGGTCCCACGTCGACGGGGGCCGCCACCAGTTCCACAGCGCGTTGGCGGTTGCTCCGCGACCGGGATTCGATCCAGTAAACGTAGCCGTCGCGTTCCTGCAGTCGCCACTGCTCGGCCATGGTCGACAGGGCCAGTAACCGGTCGCGGGATGCCACCAGGTCCTGCCGTTCCGACTCATCATGGATGCCGGCTGCGAGCTGGCGAAGGAAGCCGGCCAGCGTGTCGAGAGCTCCCGACAGGCGATTGTGGACAATCCCGGGCTGACGAACCCGCAAGCTCAGTGAGGTTGATTCGGCGTCGCGGCGGCGGGCCCAGGCGACAATGTCGGCAAAGAAGTCCTCGGCCGCCAGTTGCGCGGCGACAACCAGCTGCTGGCCTTGACCCTGGCGGTGGTGCACCATCAGTCCCCGGTTGGTGCGCTCGTTGTAAAGCTTGTTCAAACTGTATTCGATCTGGCCCGTCGACAGTTTCAGCCCCAAATGGTCACTGGCGACCTGTTCGATCGTGTGGGCTTCATCCAGCACGACCGCGTCATAGTCGGGCAACAAATTGACACCCAGACGCCGCAACGCAAGGTCCACGAAAAACAGGGCGTGATTGACGACCAGCAGCTGGGCATTTTGCATCCGGCGTCGCGCCGAAAATAAAAGCAATCCTTGTAACTGGGACACTTGCGACCCAGACAGTTGCCGCTGTCGCTGGCCACTTCGTCCCACACACCGGGTGAAACGCGGCGCTCAAGGTCGGCTCGCGAACCATCCCGCGAGCGGGCGGCCCAGTCCCGGATCTCGCGGACTTCGCCGACTTCCTCGTCGGTTGGAAACAGGGTTTCCGCCCGTCGCAACGCCAGCTGCATCCGCCGCAAACTGACGTAGTTGCCCCGTCCCTTGGCCAGGACCGCCGAAAACTCGCGCGGCAAGACGCTTTGGATCAGCGGAATGTCCCGGTTCACCAGTTGTTCCTGCAAACTGATGGTATGGGTGGATACCACAATTCGTTTTTTTTGCGTGTCGTCACCCGATTCCTGATGGGCCGTGGCGGCCAGGATGGCCGGCACCAGGTAGCCAAAACTTTTTCCCACCCCCGTGGCCGCTTCCACCATCAAATGCTGCCGGCCATCGATCGCCTGCATGACCGCCTCGGCCATGGTCAGTTGCGGGGGCCGATGCTCGTAGTTCGCCAGACGCCGCGCGATCAGGCCATCGGGATTCAATACGTCGGCGGGGGACAGCATGGAAACGGCAAGCCACGGGTTGGAGTCGGGCAAAATTCCTGCCCCGGCAGACTCGATGACCGGGCCGGACCATGGGTCGGGGCGATCCCCGGCGCGATCTAAAACAGGGTTCCCTGTGGTGGCGGCTGGATATTCAGGTGCTGATACGCGGCGGGCGTGGCGACCCGGCCGCGGGGCGTCCGCAGGATCAATTCGCTCCGCAACAAAAACGGTTCCACGTCATCGGCCAGGGTGTCCGAAGAGGCGTTCATCGTCGCGGCGATGGTATCGATTCCGGTGGGCCCACCCCCGCAAACCCGGATGAGCGTATGCAGGTAATTGCGATCCTGGCCATCCAGTCCCAACTGATCGATTTCGGCCATCGCCAGCGCGTCGACCGTGACCTCCAGGGTGATGCGCCCGTCGGCACGGGTTTGGGCAAAGTCGCGAATCCAGCGCAAACGGTTGTTGGCCACCCGGGGCGTTCCCCGACTCCGCCGGGCGATTTCCTCGGCCGCCGGGTCTTCAATTGCGATTTCCAGTTTTTGGGCGTTGCGGCGAATGATCTCGGTCAATTCCGACAACTGGTAAAACCCCAGGTGTTCCCGGTGCAAAAACCGGTCCCGCAGCGGTGCGCTCAGCAAGCCAGCCCGGGTCGTGGCCCCAATCATCGTGAACCGATTCAGTTTCAGACTGTGCGTGCGGCCGTGAATCCCTTCACCCAGAACTACGTCGACCCGGTAATCCTCCATCGCCGTGTAGAGAAACTCCTCGACGGTTTTGGAGATTCGGTGAATCTCGTCGATAAACAGGACCTGGCCCTGCTGCAGATTGGTGAGACTGGGTATGACGTCCTTGGGTTTGGTCAGCCCCGGACCGCTGAGAAACTCGACAGGAACGTTCAATTCCCGCGGGATGCAGGTGGCAAATGTGGTCTTGCCCAGTCCCGGTGGACCGTCAAACAAAATATGCCCGAGTGATTCGTTGCGTTGCGACGCCGCCTGAATGGCGATTTGCATTCGCTCAATCACGTCCCGCTGTCCCACGATCTGGGCCATCCGCTGGGGACGCAGTTGATTGTCGGCCTCGGACCGGCTCGAGGCGCCATCCAGCGGACCGCGGACCGGGGCGGCCGCGTCCCCCGCCACCGGGCGTTTGCGACGGGCCGATGGCTGGCCAGAAAATGGCTGGCCAGAAATAATGGGTTCGCGGCTCATAATCGGTCGAAACGGCGGCGGAACAAATTGGGTCTTTGCGAAATATAGCAGAGCGTGCGAGACTGTGGGAACCTCATTCAACTCCCGGAGCCGACGCCGGTATGGCGACTGCACGCACCCGCAAAGCCGCCTTGCAACGATCGGTGGACCAATCCGCGCTGCCGGTTTATCTGGTGACATCCCAACTGCAGATTGCATACGCCAACCCGGCGACCAGCCAGTGGATCGGGCTGGATGAAGAGTCCCTGACCGAATTGACGTGTGTTTACCAGTCGTCGGCCGAAAATCCGCCCAGCGACCAGATCGGCAACGGGCTGTGCCCGCCACCGGACTGTTTTGACGGATCACCCCGCGAGTTTTTCGTTTACAGGCCGGGATCCGGCAATCGGGAACCGGAGTTTCGCAAGGCGATCTCCTGCCCGGCCGGTCCGGAGCATGACAGCGTTCTGGTGACCGTATTCGGGGATCCCCGGAATAATCCCGAGTCACCCTGGCAGGCATGGCCGGTGGAAAACACCCGGTTGCACGCCGCGATTGCGCAAATGCAATACGAATCGGCATTGCAGATTAATATCGATCTGGTTGCCGGCCGATCACCGGCTGCCGAAAAAATCCGCCGGCAAATCCGTCTTGCCGGACAGTCCGCCAGCAGTTTGCTGATTTGCGGACCGCCGGGCAGTGGTCGCCGCCAGGTAGCCCAACTGGTTCATTTCGCCCAGGGACCGGCGATGGCGGGCCCTTTGATACCGATCGACTGTCCGGTCGTCGACGCCGAAGGCATGCAATCGGTCGTCAAGGAATTGTATCGGGAACAACACAAACATCCGGAGGAACCCCTGGGCCGGTTACTGTTGCTGGATGTGGACGGCCTGATGGCAGAGGCCCGGGCGGAACTGACGGGTTTTCTGAAGCTGCCGGATTTTGATCTGCCGCTGCTGGCGACCGGTGGGCCCGACTGTCGCGCCCGGCTGGAACCGGAATTGTGGGAAATGTTGTCGACCCTGGTGATCGAGCTTGCGGCGCTGGCCGAGAGACGCCCGGATATTCCATTCCTGCTTCAGGCACTCGTGGAGCAAGGCAACATGGCGGGTTCGGCGCAGTTTTCCGGCCTGGATGCCGCCGCCCTGGAATGCCTCAATGCCTATGCCTGGCCGGGCCAGCTGAATGAAATGATCCAGGTGGTCACGTCGGCCCGGGCCCGGGCCACGCCCCCGGTTATCCGCGTGGAAGATTTGCCGGCCCATGTTCGGATCGCCGTTCGCGCCCAGGCCGATGCCGCATCGGAACGCCAGATTACCATCGACCTGGACCAGTTTCTGGCAGAGATCGAGTCCGAATTGATTGAGCGAGCCGTGGCCTGCGCCCAGGGCAACAAAAGCCGGGCGGCCCGCCTGCTGGGCATCAGCCGTCCCCGCCTGCTGCGCCGGCTGGGCGAGGAACCGGCGGACGGGCAACCGGCGCCGGGAGGGGACTCGTTGTGAACCAGCTGCTTGTACAGCATGTCCGCCCGCCGCTGGCCTGCTGGTTTGTTCAGCAACGCCACAACTGGCTGGGCGAAACCCGCGAACTCCTGACGGACCAGCCCGATATTTGCTGGAATCTTGTGGCCACCGTCGACCAGTTGCCTGGCCCGGATCTCGCCGGTTCGGTGATTGTTCTGGAGCATGCCGGACAACCCTGGCCACGTTTCGTGGCCGAGGTTTACCGGATATACTCGCATCAGGCGCGGGTCATCGTCACCGGCCACGGGCAATTGAACCGGCGGCGGGCGGTGTTGACCATGGCGGGCGCCTGTGCCGTTGTGAGCCGCCCGGGCGACTGCCGAACCGTGGCTCGAATCATCGCTCAATCCTGTCAGCAACAGGCGTTGCGTCCGATCGATTGGCAGGAGGATTTCCGCAGGCGGATCCCCTGGTAACCGGATACCTGCGGGGTTCCGGATCGCCCGAAGATTATCAAGCCGCCAACATGGCCTGGCCGCCCGGCCCGGGCAACGCCGTCGAATTCGAAACGACGTTAAATTCGAAACGACGTTAAATTCGAAACCCGCCACCGGGATCCTGCAATACACAACCGTGAAACCAGAAAACAAATCGGCAACCATGAACACGATTTCTCCGACGGTCCAACAAGTCAATCAGGTCCTGGAACAAATCCGGGATCCGGAAACCGGCCGGTCGATTGTCCGCACCCGGCAACTGCAGGAAACCGGGGTCGATGAGCACCGGATTCGGGTCAGAATTGGTTTGACGCCCCATTCCAATCCGGTCCGCGAGCGGTTCAGCCGCAGCGTCGTTCAGCAATTGCAGGCAGCGATTCCCGATTGTCCGGAAATCATCGTGGAATTGCCGGAACATCAGCGGGCGATTCCCGAGATTGGACAAATCGGCTTGCGCTGTCGCAGTGTCATCGCCGTGGGATCTGGCAAGGGAGGCGTGGGCAAAAGCACGGTGGCTGCCTGCCTGGCCCTGGGACTTCAGCGGGCCGGTTGCCGGGTGGGGCTGATGGACGCCGACGTATACGGGCCCAGCATCCCCAACCTGGTCGGCGTGGACGGGCAACCGGCCAAGTCGGGAGAAAAAATTTCGCCGATCGACGCCAACGGCATGCCCGTCATGTCGATCGGGTTCATGGTGCCGGTGCAGCAGGCCGTCATCTGGCGCGGTCCCATGCTGCACTCGGCGGTCACGCAGTTTCTGCGGGACACGGACTGGGGCGAGCTGGATTACCTGATCATCGACATGCCGCCCGGCACCGGTGATGTGGCACTGACTTTGTCACAACTGGTTCCGGCAACGGGTGCGGTCATTGTTTGCACACCCCAAAAAGTCGCCTTGCTGGATGCCATCAAGGCCTTGTCGATGTTTGAGAAAGTCAAAATTCCCGTGCTGGGCATCGTGGAGAACATGAGCAGTTTTGTTTGCCCGGACAACGGCCTGAGTTACGATATTTTCGGCAAGGGCGGAGCTCGCAAGCTGGCCGAACAAACCGGCGTTCCGTTTCTGGCAGAGTTGCCGATCAACATCGCCATGCGACAACGGGGCGATGAGGGGCAGACGGCGGCCAATTTTGACGATCCGCTGGTCGCCGGCAGCCTGCAACAAATGATCGAGAATCTGGTTTGGTCGGTGGCCGAATCGGCGGCCGCCAATCCGGAAATGCCGGCCCTGCCGGTACTGGGCTGAGCCCCCTCCAAAACCGGATCCCCAAAAAAAAGAGCCGTGCCCAACGGGCACAGCTCTTCTCGTTGTTGTACTGCGGAAAGAAGTAACCAGCTGGTAACTACTTCTTGCGCTTTACCTTGCGTTTTTTCGTAGCTTTTTTCTTGGTTGCTTTTTTCTTGGCAGCTTTTTTCTTGGTTGCCTTTTTCTTCTTGGCAGCCTTCTTCTTCGGTGCCTTCTTGGCTACGCGTTTCTTGGCAGCCTTCTTCTTCTTGGCCATGGTACGTCCTCCGTAAATTAGACCAACCGGTGAATTCCCTTTCGCAGGCATCCTGTTGCCAGGGGCCTTCAAGGGGAGACCCACCAACCGTGATAAAAAATCAAATCCGCTTGGCGTTCTGTTCGATTTCCGGGTTACCGGATTGCAAACAAGTCAGTCGAAACTGACTGGCCATCGCCTCGGCGGACCGATCCACAAGTTTGATGCTTCAAAGCCGTTTGGACTGCTGAAGCCTCCGCTGATGAAAACAAACCAAATTCAAACGGCCTTTCCATCGACACAAGTTTTAGAAAACGTCAGAAATTTTTCAACTGGATTTTCGACGAATTACCGCGGGCCGACAAAATTTTTGAGGTGGCAAACCGCGCGTTTTGCACCCGGCGATTGGAAAGTGCTGCAAACCGCAATTCACCCGCTGCCAGGTGCGTCAATTTTTAATGCACTGACCTGTTAACGACGTTGGCGGCGTCCGGGATCCGTTCAAAGGGTTCCACAATTCCATTCGGGGCATCGCCGGGCAAACATCCGCGGCGCTGGCGCGGGCCAGGCGGTGCCCGGAAACCCCCGTTTTGCATTCCCGGCGACGCAACCGGGGCCGCATGAATGTCCAAAAATTCGAAGAATTGGCACAAAAAAACGGAAGCGGTCGCAATGGCGGAAAGCCCGCCATTCGGGAATCCACGGGGTATCGCGTCGTTTCCGGATTTCACCCACGCCGCGTCCGTTACGTTCCCGGCGGTATGATCGAAAATTCCGCAACCGTTTTTTTTCAAAAAACTTGTACCCCTGAAATTTGCATCACGCGAAACGCCGTCAGCGCGTCCGCGAAATCCGTACGCATCACGAAATCGTGCCGGTCAACATCAGGTCCGGTAAAAAAAAAACGGAAATTTTTTAAAATTCCTGGAAACGGGGCTTGCCGGACCACCTTTCGGTCACGTTTCGACCCTTTTGGCAAGTCCGCGATGCATGTTGCCTGCGGCCGAGACCCGGACGGCTTGCGGCGCCTTGCGCGTCAACACGCACGCGCATCACTTGCGAATTTGCCCGGGCAGAGGGGTGCGACGACGGGCCCGAACGGGGTCCGCTCATCGATCGCACTAAAACCTGCCGCCCGGGAAACCGGACATTTGTTGCAGGGCCATGTAGCTGGTCACTCCCATGATTGCGAAAAAAATGCCCATCATGCGATCGCCGCTGGAAAAACCGAGCAGGGCAATCAGGCCCGCAGCAAATACGCTCAACACCAGTGCCTTGCGGGTCCCGTTGCGTCGATCGGCCTGCTGAAAAACCTGATTGGAAATCTGACCGCCATCCAGGGGCAGCACCGGCGCCAGGTTGAGCAGACTCCAGAAGATATTGCAGAACAAACCCGTATAGAAAAACAGAAACAGGGCCTGATTGCCCGACACCACCGATCCCGACAAATCCGGTACCACGATCGGAAAAATTCCCTGCCAGACCGGTATCAGTACGCCTCCCAGAGCGATTGCCACCCCGGCGAACAGGGCGGCCAGGGCAAACCCGGCCAGCGGCCCGGCTGCGGAAACCATGATCTGCTGGTTGGCTGTCAGCCCGCGCTGGTGGCCCCACGATGATTCGGGCACGGCCAGGCCTCCCAGCCAGTACAACACCACGCGCGACGGGATACCAAAAGCGCGAAAGGCAATACTGTGTCCCAACTCGTGAACCAGAATGGAAAGAAAAAACACCAGGATAAAAATCAAAATGGCAACTCCCGGATTGAATTCACTGCCCCGCGCCAGATTGGCTCCAAAGACAACCGGCAATATAAAAAAACCGGGATGAATCCGGACCTGGAATCCCAGAAGATTGAAATTCAGATCGTAGTGCGTACGTTGTGGTTCCTGTAACAACACCGATGCGTTTCCTTGTCTCAAATGGTCGGCCCGTTTCCCGGGCGTCGAATGCCCGGGCGTCGAATGCCCGGGCGTCGATGCCCGGCGTGCGCCCGCCTGTCGAATCAGAATGTATTCCAGAATCAGAATGTATTCTACGTTGCCAGGGGCTGTCGTTGTATTGCACCTGGCGGCGTTCCACCCACTGCCGGTCAACCGTTCAGGCCGCGCGGCGCACGGTTTCGGGGAGCACGTTTTGCGGGACGGGCACCGACTGGCCCACTTGCTGCACAATAAAATTCGCGGCCCGCGCCGATCCGCCAGGCGTGGCAAAGTCGCTGGCAATCCGGTCCAGTTGGAGGGCCCGCTCGGCCAGCTTGCGGTCATCGGAAAACCATTCGTTAATCCAGGCGGCAACCCGCTCCGCGCAATTCCGGTGAGTCAGGTATTCCGGCATCGGCACATCCGTTCGTCCCCGATCATCGGGATCGTAGCGGTCGGCCGCCCGCGAGCAAATTCGGCCGGCGGCCAGCAGGTTGACCAGCGTGATAAATCGCGTCCTCAGCAGCATCAGGCCGATTTTGCCCGACCAACGTCCAATTCGATAGACAATCACCGACGGGGTGCGGTGATACAACAACTCCAGCGATACCGAACCGCTGCAGGCAATGCAGGCGTCTGCCAGGGATACCAGTTCGGGGGTGCGCCCCACCATCACATCAAAGGGCAGCCGGTTGTGGCGGCACAGCTGGCGGGCGTATTCCGCATGCTGCTGGCCAAAGCAGGCGACCGCCACGGCCGTGTTGGGATGCGTCTGGCAAACCCGCGCACCCGATTCCAGCAACATGGCCAGATTGCGGCGGACTTCCTGGGTCCGGGATCCCGGCAACAGCACCAGCAAACGGGAATCCGGATCATCATATTCCTGCAGAAACCGCTGGTCCGGCTGGTATCGGTGCAACTCGTCGAAATAGGGGTGGCCCACGTATTCGGCCGGACAACCCCGTTGCCGGAACCAGTCCGCCTCAAATGGCAGTTTGCACAACACGTGATCCACCAGACGCCGCAGTTTCCTGACTCGCCACGGCGCCCAGGCCCACATCTGGGGAACGCCATAATAGAAAACCGGTATGCCGCGGCGTTTGGCCTGGCGGGCAATCCACCAGTTGAACCCCGGATAGTCAATCAGGACCACCGCATCGACGGCATGACTGGCCAGATAGCGATCGGCCTCGGCCAGCCACCGAAAAAACTGACGCAGATTGGCCAGTACGTTCCACAGCCCCATTACGGCCAATCCTGTCAGATCAAACAGCAACTGACAGCCGCTGGCAGCCATTTTGGGCCCCCCAAATCCGACGGCTTCCAGCCCGGGATCCGCGGTGCGCAAATCAGCGATCAAATTGGCGCCGTGCAAATCACCGCTGGGTTCACCAACGGAAAAGAAAACCCGCATCCCTGTATCCCCGAGTCCTGAAATCGGCCGGGAGTATGGCAATTCAGGGCAACTGCGAAAAGTCCAGTTTGCCGGACAGGGGCCGGGGCAGCCTGCCCCCGAAACCGAATTCCCGACCCCCGAATCCGGGTTTCACAGGCCGCCTCCCCGGATTCGGTGATGCGGGATCAGGTTGCTGGCACGGGCCGTTACTTTTCAGATTTGGCAAAACCTTTGGCAAAGGCGTCCTGGCCAAACACCATTTCCGTCCGGACCCCGTCATCCGCAGCGTCGCGAACCTTGTCCCGACACTTCAGGCAACAAAAACCAATCGGCATGTCGCCAATACTGGTGGTGGCATCCGCCGAGACCGGTTGGCCGGAGAAGGGACAGGCCGTCTGCCGGAATTGTCCCGTTTGGACCAGTTGCCGGTTGGCCACGCTGACATGGGCCACATTATCCTTGTCGAATTCGGTCACGCAGTGGTCACAGCAAAAATACAACTTGCCGCCGTTGAATTCGACAAACGTATCCGCCGAGACGTCGTCGTCGGGCATCATCGGACATTTGATGCCGGTCAGGTCAATTTCCTTTTCGGCGGGTTCAAAACCCTTTTAAATGCATCCGGGCCGAAGGCGATCCCGATCTTGTCTGCCAATTCGGCGGCTTGATCGAGCTTGGCCTTGCATTGGTTGCAGCACAGCCCGACCTGCAGGCTGCCGACTTGGGCCGTGACATCCCCGGCCACATCGTGACCGGATACGGGGCAGGCCTTTTGCACAAATTGTCCGGTGGCGACCAGCTGGTAATTGGCCTTCGCCGCCCAGTTTTCAGGATGCTCGCTGAACTTGCCGGCGCACATCTTGCAACAAAAGAAAACCCGGCCGCCCTGGTAATCGACCGCCGTAGTTGCCTTGGCATCCGCCTCGGGCTTCACGAGACACTTGACCCCGGTCAGATCCTGTGCCGTCAGCGAAAACGGCATCAACAGCACAGCCAGCATAAACACGTACTTCATTGAGTTTCTCCTTGTCTGGATTGTGGGGAGAGCCGCGCGGGCGGCAGACACCCCCGGATTTTGATTTCTGTCCGCGGCCGTCAAGCGGGCCATTCCGGACGTCGCACGCAGTTTAATCCACAGTCCTGAGCCAACGCAAAGCGACCCCCCCCCGAATTTCCGTCCGGTTTGTCAGATATCTCGCGGTTCGCTGACGACAAAGGTCAATAACCCTGCCAGCGTCAGACAAACAATCCCGGTGCCGAATACGAATTCATGTCCGATCACGTCCAGCAACCGTCCCAGCAACACGGACGTCAGCATGACGGGCAACGCCATCGATAACGTCAGGGCGCTGAGGTAACGGGGATGTTCCGAGGGGGGCGCAAACTCCAGACTGAAATTGGACAACGTGCGCATAATGACGGGGGTCAAGCCCAGCAAAAAGTAAACGATGGAAAATCCGGTTCGTCCAAACGCCGGCGTATTGGCGAACACCAGTGCCAACACCGGTGCCAGCGTCAGGGTCAGCAATGTCAATCTCAATACAGCCCGGTTTCCGTGCCGGTCCGCCAGTCGCCCGGCGGGAATACTAAACACGGCCACACCCAGGTTTTGCGTAATCAGCCAGGGAAGCAAATCGCCAAAACCCGCGTCCAGTCGCGTGCGGGCAAGATTCTGGTAGTGCGGAAATAACGTCAGTGACATCCCGAACAAACCCGAGATGACGACGACCATTCGAAACTGGCGATCCACCGAACACGCCTGCCAGACGCCCCCAAAGATATAACGCAGGTCAAACGGCTGCTCGCCCCGAGGTTCCGCCGAGGGGGGTTCCCGCAGAAAAAAACAGAGGCCGGTTGCCATCAGAAAGCAGATGGCGGAAACGCTGAAGATCGCGGAAAACCAGGCGGTATCTTCGTGCAGCCAGCGGCTCAGCAAACACCAGGCACAAAAAATCGAGAACAACGCTCCGCGGGTATTGGATACCAGCATCAGCATCCCGCGCCGCCGCACCAGAATCAGTTTGCCGATGAGCGTTGACAGAACCAGCTGGTTGACTCCGGTCGCCGCGAAAAACAGTCCATACAGCACCAGGAAAACGAACTGGGCCAGGCCGGCGGAACGGGCCGGCAGTCCGCTGAACCAGATTGCAGCGAGCGCGGCAAACGCAAGGCTCATGATCAACGTGGTGGCCGACAGCCAGTGCCGCTGATATCGCGCCTGCCGAATGGTCGGCCAAACCAGCAAGGGCGGAATACTTTGACCGAACCGGTTCAGCACCGGCAAAAACCCCCGCACCCAGCCGCTGGCCCCCAGCGAATCCAGGGCTGCCGGAATGATTACCGACTCGGTTTTGAAAATCCAGCCCACCCGCAACACGATTTGATACCACGCCGTGGCCAGAAAATTGCGGCGCTGTTCCGCCGATTCCCCGGGCGACGGTGCGCCGCCACGGCCCGCTTCCAGACCGTTCGGTTTCAGGACGTTGGGTAATTCGCCGCCGGAATTCATACGGATGCTGCCGTGATTAACGCGTCGCGGAATGCGACTGAAAACTGGCGGCATCATCCGGCAACCAGTTCAGAAAAAACAGGGCCACGACTGCCAGGGCAATCCCGACCACCGTTTTTCGTGTCAGCCGCTCACCCAGCAATCCTGTGGCCACCAGCGTTGTTAACACCAGTCCCCCGGCACTGGCCACCGGAAACACGACAAACCCGTCAAAATACTGCAGGGACTTGAGGATGAAATGGGTCTGCAACACATTGGACAGACCCATCGCGGCCCCCATGATCAACTCCGATACCCGAACCCGGCGACCGCGCACGATGAGCAATACCAGGGAGGGCAGGGCAGCCATGAAAAAGGCGGTGACCAGAAATACCGGCCGCTGCGCTGCCAGACTTTCGTGCTTGAACGCTTCCTGTGCGAGGCGACTGGATCCGGCCAGCAGAAAAAATGTGACGAGCACCAGGGGTGCAAACCATGGTCGGCGGCCGCCGGGCGAATCGGGCGGAGGCGCACCGATGAGTGTCAACGCCATCAGCGCCAGCCCGATCCCCGTCACTTGCAAACGGTTGGGGTGCTCGCCCCAGATAAAAATACCGCAACCGATCGGCAACAGTATCGACAGCACGGCGATGACGGTCGAACTGGCTGCCCCGATCCAGCGGATCGAATAAATCACAAAGAAGTAGCAAACAAAATAACAGATCCCCATCACACCGCCGGTTATGACGGCCGGGATCGCATCACTCCCCGGGGTGAGGCTCAGAAATTCCGGCAACGCCGCCAGCAGACCCACGATATAGTTGATCGCGCCGACGGTGATGATGTCTTCCCGTTTGCGAACCTGAACCCATTTGATCGTGAGCATGAATGCCGAGGCAAACACGATATTCGCCAGCAAGTAGATCATGATGCGCCGGATTGCTTGAAACAGGACCTGGATGTTTCAATATCCTGCACCGGCCAGGTCTGATAAATGCGGGGTTGACGGCTGGCGCTGCGGGCCGCTGCGGCTCGACGCTTTCCGGGGCGACCGGCCGACCGACCCCGCCGCCGGGACGATTCCCGTGGCCTTTTGACCCGGGCGGCGCGGGCCGGGACGGGGGCAACCGGCTCGCCCGAAAATGCACACCCCCCGAAAGTATGCGACGATTTAGCACGTCGACGAAATGCGACTTTTGTCTTAGGATTCTGTGCAAATCCGGGTCCGGGATGCCCCCGGACGGGATGCCCCCGGACCGGGACGGTTTCGGTGTGCGGGGAGGGCCCCCGACTCCGCCATGGCTTGCACGGCTGGCGGCCGGATTGCGTGTCCCGTGGACCCGATCGCATCAGGCAAAGGTCATTTCAGGCAATGCAAGAGTTCCAATTCCCCAACTGGGTCAACAAATTCACGTTGTTGCTGATTGCCGGCATTTTGCTGATGGGCGGCTATCTGGCCACCGTGTTGTATGCCGCCACGCTGCCGACGACGGTCAATATTGGGCATCGCCCGGTTCAGCCAATTCCCTACAGCCACAAACTGCACGCCGGCGACCTGAAAATCGACTGCCGGTACTGCCACAACACCGTGGATACGGCGGCGTTTGCGGCCGTGCCGGCCACTGAAACCTGTGGCAATTGTCACGGCGGAAACCGGGTTACGGGGACTGAACTGGGCGTGATTCGCGCCGAAAGCGTGCTGTTGGAACCGGTCCGCGAGAGTCTGGAGACACGCGATCCCATCGAGTGGGTCAAGGTACACGACACTCCCGACTTTGTGTATTTCAACCATGCCGCCCACGTCACGCGCGGTGTCAGTTGCGTGTCCTGTCATGGTCGCGTCGACAAGATGGAAGTCGTCGAACAGGTGGAGCCCCTGTCGATGGCCTGGTGTCTGGATTGTCACCGGAATCCTGATTCGCGCATTCGTAATCCGGCGCTGGTCACGCAGCTCGATTTCGTCCCTCCGGGAGGCGACAACGAGGAGTCGTGGAAAGCGTACGGCACGGAGTGGAAAGAAAAACTGAATATTAAACCGAACGTCAGCTGTTCAACCTGTCATCGATGATCACACCATCCCCCCCCAAAAACGCACCCGGCCCCGAACGACGTTACTGGCGCAGCCTGGACGAGTTGCACGGCAACCCGCGGCTGGACGACGTGATTGATGAGGAATTTGGCGCCGCGGCGCCGCCACCGGGCGACGGATTGTCGCGACGCCGCTGGTTGCAGCTGATGGGCGCGTCGATGGCCTTTGGCACTTCATTGACCGGATGCCGGTACCCGGCCGAAAAAATTGTTCCGTTTGCGTTCCGGCCCCAGGGGCGAACGCCTGGTATTCCGGATTCCTTCTCCACCATGCTGGAGTTCGGCGGGATTGCCCGCCCGCTGGTCTCGACCAGCTATGACGGACGGCCCGTGAAACTGGACGGCAACCCGGACCATCCGGACTCCGGCGGTGGTTCCGACAAATTCACGCAGGCCACGATTCTGGAATTGTATGACCCGGATCGCAGTCGACGTCCGGTTCGGGCAACCGACAACGGCCTCGACGACGTCACCTGGGACGACGCCATCAATATTCTGAAATCGCAGGTGACGGAACCCGGTATGGCGGTTTTGACCGAACCTGACAGCTCCCCGACATTGCAGCGGTTGCGGGAACAGCTGATTGCCAGGAATCCCTCCGCGCGATGGTTCGAATTCACATCCATCGGCGACGACAACTCCGACGAGGGCTCGAGAATGGTCTTTGGTGACGTTTACCGGCCGGTATACCGGCTGGAAAACGCCCGGGTGATCGTAACGATCGATGCCGATCCGCTGGATGTGGATCCGGCCAACCTGCGTATGGCGCGGGATTTTGCCGCCAGTCGCGACGCCGATCAGGGGAGGATGAGCCGCCTGTACAGTGTGGAAAGTGACTTTACGACCACCGGGGCCATGGCCGATCACCGGCTGCCGTTGCGATTCCGGCAAATCGGCCCCTTCCTGGCCGCCCTGGAAGCGGCCCTCGACGGTATGCCGGCGGACGTGGACCCCTCGTTACCGGACCCTGAAAAAATCCTGGCCGCAATCGCCCAGGACCTGGCACAAAACCGGGGCGCGGGTGTCGTGATTGTGGGATCCTGTCAACCTCCGGACGTTCACGCGCGGGCGTTGCGAATCAATTCCAAACTTGAAAACATCGGCCGTACCGTTTCCCTGGTTCGCAAGGAAAACGCCGCCCCGCAATCCGGAGTGGAACAGCTGAAGGAACTGACGTCGGCCATCCGGAAAGGCGAAATCCGGACGTTGTTGATCCTCGGCGGCAATCCGGTCTTTTACGCTCCCTCCGATCTGGGTTTTGGCGAGGCTCTCGCCACGGTCACCCACTCGGCTCACCTGAGTGTTTACCGGGACGAAACATCGCGGCTGTGCCAGTGGCAGCTGAATGCCGCCCATCCGCTGGAATGCTGGGGCGATGGACGGTCCATCGATGGTTCCATCCTGATCGCGCAGCCGCTGATTGAACCGTTATTCGGCGGCTGGTCGGCGATCGAATTGCTGGCCGTGCTGACCGGCGAGGCCGACCTGCTGACCGGCCACGACCCGCACGAGGGTGAGCCTGCCGGGGAACACACCCTGGAGGACGCCTCGCGGCAATCCCACACCGGACATATACACCTGATCGGGATGAATACCGTTCAGGCGACGCACCTGGGACGACTGGGGGACGGACATCCGGAACAAGCCTGGCGCACGGCCGTGCATGACGGATTTATTACCGATACCGCGGCCCCGCCCCAAACGCCCGAAGTGGTCAACGTGACTTTGCCAGCCGATGACGGCAGCTGGAAAACGGTTTGGACTTCAGGCGATCCGGAACTGATTTTTCGTCCTTCCAAAAGCATCTATGACGGGCGGTTCGCCAACAACGGCTGGTTGCAGGAATTGCCGGAATTTGTAACCAAGTTGACCTGGGACAACGCCGCCCTGGTGGGAACCGTTACGGCCGACCAGCTGGACCTGGAACATGGCAAAATCGTCAACCTGAAAGTCGGCGAGCAGACGATTTCGCTGCCGGTTTACATTTTGCCGGGGCTGCGCCGGGAACGATCTGTACCTGGCTGGGGTATGGGCGGGAGGCCGCCGGGCGGGTGGCCGGTGATGCGGATTATTTGATTGATTCGGTGGGCAAAGACGTTCGTCCGTTGCGAACCAGTGGCAACTGGTGGTCGGTACCTGCCGTGACCGTCGTCCCCACCAGCACCTCCTACAGCCTGGCGTCCACCCAGGATCATTTCCGGATGGATGAGGTCGGTCGGGACGAGATCAACCAGCGGATGGCTCCGCAGGGGGAGATGATTCGGGAAGGCAGTTACGCCAGTTATCAGGAATTTCTGAAACAGCATCCCGTTGGCGCTCGACGATCCGGACGGGGACCCGCATCCCGCACCCGGCGACACGAACAGCCGAATCCGCCGGTCATGATGATCACGGGCACGAGGCCCACTGGCCGGAAGGTCATCATTTGCATTTCAAGAATTTCGATCTGACCCGTGCCGGCTGGAAGAAGCGAAGCCGTTCCCTACAAATGGGGGATGTCCATCGACCTGAACAACTGCACCGGCTGCAACGCCTGCGTGGTTGCCTGTCAGGCGGAAAACAACATTCCGGTGGTCGGCAAGGATCAGGTGCAGCGGGGCCGTGAAATGCAATGGATGCGGATCGACCGGTACTTCATCACCGACGCCGGGGACCCCGATGGCGCCAATCCGGCGATCGCTCACCAGCCGGTGACCTGCCAGCAATGCGAAAACGCTCCTTGCGAAACGGTTTGCCCGGTGGCCGCCACGGTGCATTCCGACGAAGGCCTGAACGACATGGTCTACAACCGTTGTATCGGCACACGATATTGCGGCAACAACTGTCCGCTACAAGGTTCGACGGTTCAACTACTACAACTACACCGATGCCCAGACGTTTATCAAATTGCCCGGTGCCGATCGTCTGGACAAGGCGGATTTGCAGTTGCAGGGGATGATGATGAATCCGGAAGTGACCGTTCGCAGCCGGGGTGTCATGGAAAAATGCACGTATTGTGTCCAGCGGATCCAGAACGACCAAGATTCTGGCCAAGACCGAGGGCAACCGGAAAATCCGGCCCAATGAAATCAGGACGGCTTGCCAGGATGCCTGTCCGACCGAGGCGATCGTGTTTGGCGATATTCAGGATGAGCACAGCGACGTATACCAGGCGCACCACAATCCACGAGCCTATACGTTGCTGGATGGACTGAACGTATTGCCGCGGACCCGATATCTGGCCCGGTCCGCAATCCGCACCCCGCCCTGGTCTCAAGCCATGCCGGAGCGGCCCACTAGCGCACCACCGGCAGCACCCGGTCACCCGAAACCCAACCCGCAAGAAAATCGACAGAGACAATTCGATGGCAATCACCGTGGATACCCTGATCGACAATTCCCTCGAGGATCCCACACGTCGGGCGCCGCTGATTACCGGCGGTCTGGATTACGATGGCGTAACGGATGTCGTGTCGGATCTGGCCGAAAGCGAAAAGCCTCCCCGCATCTGGTATGTGCTGTTGGCGATTTCCGCCACGTTGACCCTGATCCTGGGCAGCCTGATCGGATTGCTGTTTTTCAAGGGGGTCGGCGTCTGGGGAAACAACAACCCGGTCTATTGGGGCTGGCCGATTGTCAATTTTGTTTTCTGGGTCGGCATCGGACACGCGGGAACGCTGATTTCGGCAATTCTGTTTTTGTTCCGGCAACACTGGCGGACGAGTATTAACCGGGCGGCCGAAGCCATGACGATTTTTGCCGTGATTTGCGCCGGGATGTTTCCCGGGATTCATATTGGTCGTGTCTGGGCCTTTTACTGGCTGTTCCCGATTCCGTCGGAACATCTGGCGATGTGGCCCAAGTTCCGCAGTCCCCTGTTGTGGGACGTGTTCGCGGTTTCGAACCTATTTCACGGTCTCGTTGCTGTTCTGGTACATGGGCATGGTTCCCGACCTGGCGACGTTCCGGGATCGTTCCAAAACCAAAGTCAAGAAGTTCATTTACGGTGTGCTTTCGCTGGGCTGGACCGGTTCGGCCCGTCACTGGCATCGTTACGAAGTGGCCTACACGATTCTGGCCGCCCTGGCCACGCCGCTGGTGCTTGTCGGTGCACACGATCGTCAGTTTTGACTTTGCCGTGTCCATCCTGCCCGGCTGGCATACCACGATTTTCCCGCCCTACTTTGTGGCCGGGGCCATTTTCAGCGGATTTGCGATGGTGGTGACCTTGCTGGTGCCGATGCGCTCGATTTTCAACCTCAAGCATATCATTACGGTGCGGCACATCGAAAACATGAACAAGATCATCATGGTCACCGGCCTGATGGTGGGTACGGCCTACACCATCGAGTTCTTTATTGCCTGGTACAGCGCCAACCCGTTCGAGCAGTTTGCGTTCATCAACCGCTCGTTTGGACCGTTTTGGTGGGCCTATCTGACGATGTTCACCTGCAACGTGTTCATCCCCCAGTTGTTCTGGTTCAAGAAAGATCCGCACGTCCATGTTATGGAGTGTGGTGATCGGTATTCTGGTGAACGTCGGCATGTGGTTTGAGCGATTCGTGATCGTGATGACGCTCGAATCGCGGGTTCCTGCCATCGCAGTTGGTCCTATTTCCGGCCGACCTGGGTCGACATCATGATGTTCATCGGCAGTTTCGGACTGTTCATGACCCTGTTCCTGCTGTTCTGTCGATTCCTGCCGGTGATGGCGATTTCGGAAGTCAAGGGAACGATGACCTTCCAGCGAAACATGGCCCAGGCAGGCGGTTACGCGGAATAACGCCAATTCAACTGCCGGGCACGGTATTTATCCTGAACCACTTCCTTCAAAGACTCATGAGTAACGAAGACTCACCCTCGGCGGACCGCAAGCTGGTTGGAGTGCTCGGGCAATTCGATACCCCCGACTGCCCTGCTGCACGCCTGTGAAATGCGCCGGGACGCCGGCATTCGGAAAATGGATGCCTACACGCCGTTTCCGGTTCATGGCATCGAGAAGGCGATGGGAATTCCGCGGACGATTCTGCCGTTTATCGTGCTGGCCGTCGGGCTGGGCGGCTGTGTGCTGGGTTTGGGACTGCAGTGGTACACCAACGCGCACCGAATCTGGTGCGATGTGGAGTGGCTACCAGTTCAAGATCAGCGGCAAACCCTATTTCAGCCTGCCCGCCAACATTCCGGTGACCTTCGAAATCATCGTTCTTTCCAGTGCTTTTGCAGCGTTTCTGGGGATGCTGATACTGAATGGCTTGCCTCGTCTGGCCAACCCCTTGCAGCGGATTCCGCGATTCAAGCGGGCGACCAACGACCGGTTTTTTCTGGCGCTGGGGGCCGGGGAAGAGGGCTTTCAGGCCGACGATGCCCGGGCCAGGCTGAACCAGTGGGGGGCCACGGATGTCGAGGAAGTCTGGCTCGACCAGAACGACCAGCAATTGCCGGCGTTTCTCAAAACGTTTGCCGTGCTGGGGTTGATCCTGTTGATGGTCCCGCCGGTGCTGATCTTCCGCGGCCCGCGGCATGACATCGCGAAAAACCCGGTTACACGTGAATCCCGACATGGATTTTCAGGTGAAATACAAGCCGCAAACGCTCGGTCCGATCGCGGCCGACGGTGAAGGATTTTTCTTTGACCACTTGCGTTCCTCTTTTGCGCCGGTGCCCGGGACGATTGCCCGCGGCCAGGGACTGGACGACATCGAGTTTTTGCGGGGGATTCAGCCGGGTGGTGGGGAATCGCAAACCCGCCACGGGACGCCCGCCGTCCTGGCGTCCTCGCCCCCCAACAGCAACAACCGGCTGCCGATGCACCTCCGCCTGAACCCAACTGGATGACGCGGTTCCCGGCCCAGGTCGACGTCAGCCAAACGACGCTGCTGCGGGGCCAGACCAAGTTCAACATTTACTGTGCGGTATGCCACGGGTACTCGGGCGAGGGAAACGGTTTGGTCAATCAGCGGGCCCTGGCGCTGACCATCAACGGCCAGGCCTCGTGGACGACCGCCAAATCGTTATATGACCCGACGGTGATCGACCAGCCGGTCGGACGGATTTATGACACGATCACCAATGGTCGATCCACGATGGGACCGTACGGGACCCGCATTGCCCCGGCCGACCGGTGGGCCATTGTTTTGTATGTCAAGGCCTTGCAGGCCACGCGCCGCGACGCGCCGCAACCGGATCCCAATGCTGCTCCGGCGGCCGACAACGGGGCACCGCCTGCCGAAGCCGGCTAACGTTCCTGAATGCCAGTACTTTCACGCAACCACCCAAACCACGACTGACATACGATCAGCCAAACAGTCATGCACCACTTTCGCAAAGCAGAAATCACGTCGCCCATCACCACGCTGGCCAGTGAACACACGGCGCGGTTCATGCCCATGGCCGCGGTCGCCGGGATTGCCTGCCTGGTCGGTGCGTTTTTTGTGGCGGGCGGCCCGGCCGGCCTGGCGCGTTTTTCGCATGCCTACCTGGTCAATTTCTGCTTCCTGTTCACCATCGTTCTGGGGTGCCTGTTTTTTGTCATGGTGCAGCATTTGACCCGTGCCGGCTGGAGCGTGACCGTGCGTCGGATTGCGGAAATCATCGCCTGCTGCATGTTTCCGATGTTCCTGCTGTTTCTGCCCATTCTGGTACCGGTCGCTCTGGGGTACAGCGGTTTGTACACGTGGAACGTACCCGTCGAAGCGTCTCAAGTGGTGACCGGCTCGGCGGAAATCGGCTGGGCCGCGGCCGATCCGCGGATTTACGCCATCAAGGCCACCTATTTGCAAAGTCACTGGTTCGTCCTGCGGGCCATCGTGTTTTTTGGACTGTGGACCTTTATCGCGGTTACCCTGTTTCGCTGGTCGATCCGTCAGGATGAAACGGGAGACCCCAAACTGACCATGCGGATGCAAGGCTTTTGTGCCCCGATGATGCTGGTGTTTGTGGCCTGCATGGTGTTCGCCTCGTTTGACTGGGAGATGTCGCTGGCACCGATGTGGTTCAGCACGATGTTCCCGGTCTACTTTTTCGCGGGATCGGTTCTGGGCAGTCTGGCCATGATCACGCTGGTTGCGCTGTTGTTGCAGCGCAGCGGACGGGTCACCGATGAAATTACGATCGAGAACTATCACGATCTGGCCAAACTGATGTTTGCCTTTATTGTGTTTTGGGGATATATCGCGTTCAGCCAGTTTATGCTGATCTGGTACGCCAACATCCCGGAAGAAACGTTCTGGTTCAAGTTTCGCAGTCAGGGTGGCTGGCTAACCATGTCGATGGTCCTGCTGTTTGGTCACCTGTTTATTCCGTTTTTGGGACTGATGGCCCGAACGGTTCGCCGCAGCAAGAAATTTCTGTTGTTTGCGTCGATTTACCTGCTGATCATGCACTGGATCGATCATTACTGGCTGGTGATGCCACAACTGAATGCGGCGATTTTCCCGGGCTACGAGTACAATACGACCTTGCCGTTTCCGCCCTTGCCGGAATTGCTGTGCCTGATCGGCATGGGCGGAATATTTGTGGCCAGCTTTTGCCTGATTGCCGGCAAACGGTCGCTGGTACCCGTGCATGATCCGCGGCTGTACGAGGCCCTGAACTACGATAACCCCTAATCCCGTCCTGACGACCGGGTTCCCCGGCGGCTCTCCCTGAAAACAATGCCATGACAACCAACGCAACCCTCGAAACTGCCCCGGTGACGGGCGAAACCGCCCCGGAAACGCGGGTGCGGCCAAGTTACGACGACATCAATGCTCCGGTTATATTCCTGATCGGGATTATTCAGCGCGATCGTCACCCTGCTGATTATCTGGGCGGTGGAGGGATTGTATTACCATTGGCATTCGGACCTGGTTCGGGAACGAAACTACGATGTCACCAACCCCCGGCAAGTCGATCTGATCGACGCCCAGAAAGAACAATTGCTCGGTGTTCCGGACAAGGGCTACGCCAGCCTGGAGTCGGTCATCCCCAGGGTGATCGATGAGTACCGGACGGGGGATGCCACTCAAGATCCGGCTGCGGCCGCTGATCCCGAAGCCGAAGGGCACTAACAACGCATTTACCAAACCGGTTTGAGTCCTGTCATGTACCGTTTTCCGTTAACCGTCCTGCTGTTGCTGGCAATTCTGGCCCCCGGGCGTGCATGCTGGCGCAGGTGCTGGAGGGTCTGCCCCCGGTGGCAGAAGGGATCGGCGTGGACCAGCGGATCGGCGAGCGACTGCCGCTGGCACTGGATTTTGACGATGACCACAACAATCAGGTCTTTATCAACGACCTGTTTGACGGAAAGTTGCCCGTGGTCCTGTCGTTCAATTATTCCGATTGCCCGCAGCTGTGCGTCATTCAATTGAACAACCTGGCCGCCGCATTGCAGCACATTAATCTGGTACCCGGTCGCGATTTTCGGATCGTTTCGGTCAGCCTGGATCCCAACGAGCAAACGGGCAAACTCGCCGACACCAAACGCAATTACGTGGTGGCCTACGGCGACCTGGAATCGGCCGATGGCTGGCACTTTTTGCGCGGCACCCGGGAAAATATCCGCCTGCTGGCCGACGCCTGCGGTTTCAAATACAAGTACGTCCCGCAACAGAATATATATTCCCATCCGGCGGCGTTCATTTTTTGCACTCCGGACGGAAGGATTTCCCGTTACCTGGACGGACTGAGCGGCGACCCGCCGCTGGATCAGTCGCTGAAACTGGCATTGATCGAGGCGGGCAAGGGACGAATCGGCAGCCTGGCGGACAAGGTGCTGTATTTTTCCGGCTGCTACGTCTACGACTCCGTCAACGGCAAATATTCGCTGAGTGCGATTCGACTGATGCGACTGGCCGGTATTGGAACCATCATCGCACTGGTGATCGGCATTACCCCCTACCTGATCCGCCGCAACACGGCGGGCCGGACCGATGTGCGGGCCACTGAAACCCCTGAACCCGAGTACCAAAGCTGATTGTCATGTCAAATCTGATAATGAATTTGCTGGCCCAGACGGAATCCGGCATGGCCGAAGCGGCCAAGGGTCCCGTTCCGGAAACGGCCCGGCACAGTCTGAATCCGTTTTCCACCAGTTACTGGTTCCCGCAGCAGGCGTCCAGTTTTGCCAGTGACATTGACTCGTTGTACATGCTCATTTTCGTGGTGTCGCTGGTGTTCTTTGCGGGCATCGTCGGCGCCATGGTTTACTTTGTGGTCAAGTACCGCCACCGTCCCGGTCACGAACCCGAGAAGAGCCCCTCGCACAATACGACGCTGGAAATTGCCTGGTCGGTGTTGCCGGGATTCCTGCTGATCTGGTTTTTTGTTGATGGAGCCAATGGCTATTTCAAACAGCGGATCACGCCGGGAGATGCCGAACAAATTCAGGTCGTTGCCAAACAGTTTGACTGGACGTTTTATTATCCCGACGGAGATTCCTCCCTGGAATTGCACCTGGTACGAAATCGTCCGACCGAGTTTGTTCTGGAATCGGCCGACGTCCTGCACAGTTTCTTTGTACCGGCATTTCGTCAGAAACAGGATGTGGTGCCCGGGCGTTACACCTCGACCTGGATCAAACCCACCAGCACGGGCACGTTTCGCATGTACTGTACCGAATACTGCGGCGACGGCCACAGCACGATGAAGACCACCGTCACCGTTCACGAAACCGAGGCCCAGCGGAAAGCGGCGACCAATTATGACTGGGAAGGCAATTCGCCGCGCGACAACGGGGAGCGGTTGTTCAAAATGCAGTGCGCCGGCTGCCACAACATCACCAATGAACGAAAAACCGGACCCGGGCTGGGGGGAATCTGGGGCATGCAGGAAAACCTGGCGGACGGTTCCACCGTCCTGGTCGACGACAACTACTTCCGGGAATCCGTTCTGAATCCGAATGCGAAAATCGTGTCCGGTTATCCGATGCCGTCACAAATGATTTCGTTTCAGGGCAAATTGACCGACGAGCAATTGTTGTGGCTGAGAATCTACGTCAAGAGTCTCAGCAATATTACCGAAGAGATCGCGGCGGCGGATGATGCGGCGGACGGAGCGATGCGGCGGCGGACGATGCGGCGGCGGATGATGCGGCAGCGGATGATGCGGCAGCGGATGATGCGGCGGCGGATGATGCCGGGGCCGACGCGGACCAGGCGGCGGCAGCCGGGGGCGGCTAGTCCGCCCGTGACCTGTGGGCCGGATCCGATTGCTGGCCAGACCCCAACCCGAGACACATTTCAAGATACAAACCGAGACACAACCCTGACCGTTTTTGGACGTTCAGGTTGAGCGGCGGAACGACTGATCCCGCCATAACCCCAGGTGAAATGACATGTTGACGAAACCGCAAGTCGCGAAACTGTTTGGTCACGCCGACCACGACAACTATTTGAACGTGTCCCAGGGCGCTCAAGTCCTGGCTGCTGACGCTGGATCACAAGCGAATCGGCATCATGTACCTGATCGGTGTGAGTGTGGCCCTGTTTCTGGCCGGCATTTTCGCGCTGGTGCTGCGCAGCGAATTGTTCACGGGCGAGAAAATGTTTCTGACCGAGGCCCAGTACAACCAGATGTTCACGCTGCACGGGGCGATCATGGTATTCCTGTTCATCATCCCCAGCATCCCGGCATCGCTAGGCAACTTCGTCTTGCCCATCATGCTCGGCGCCAAGGACGTGGCCTTTCCGCGGATGAACCTGTGCCAGCTTCTACCTGTGGGTCTTTGGCACGGCTTCTTCTTCCTGACCGCCATGCTGATTACCGCGGCTCGATACCGGGTGGACCTTCTACACCCCGTACAGCATTCGCAACCAATACCGCGCCCGTCGTGTCCGCTACCATGGGCGTCTTCATCCTTGGTTTCAGTTCGATCTTCACGGGCTCAACTTCGTGGTGACCGTCAACACGATGCGGCCGCCAGGCATGACCTGGTTCAAGATGCCGCTGTTCCTGTGGGCCATCTACGCCACGGCCATCATCCAGTTCTGGCCACGCCGGTGCTTGGCATTACGGTGCTGTTGTTGATTGCCGAAGCGTACCTTGCACATTGGCATCTTCGATCCGGCCTACGGTGGCGACCCGGTGCTGTTCCAGCACTTTTTCTGGTTCTACTCGCACCCGGCGGTGTACATCATGATCCTGCCGGCCATGGGGGTCATCAGCGAGTTGATGCCGTTTACAGCCGCAAGAAGATCTTTGGCTATTCGTTCATCGCGCTTTTCCAGCGTGGCGATCGCCTGTTGGGCTTTCTGGTGTGGGGACACCACATGTTCACCAGCGGCCAGTCGGCGCTCGTCACGGTGATCTTCAGCGCGATGACCTTCAGCGTCGCCATCCCCTCGGCAGTCAAGGTGTTCAACTGGCTGGCCACCATGTACAAGGGCATCATCTGTCTGGTCACCACGGCATGTGCTACGCGCTGAGCTTCATGTTTCTGTTCGCGATCGGTGGGCTTGACCGGGTTGTTTCTTGGGGCAACTCTGTCCACGGACATCACCTGCACGACACCTACTTTGTCGTGGCCCACTTCCATTACGTGATGATGGGCGGTACGCTGATTGCTTTCTCGGCGGCCTGTACCACTGGTGGCCCAAGATGTTCGGCGGATGTACAACGATTTCTGGGTCGGACTCGGCTGCTTTCTGGTGTTTGTCGGATTCAACCTGACGTTCTTTCCGCAGTTCGTGATGGGTGCCCGCGGCATGCCCCGCCGCTACGCCCGCTACGATCCCGAGTTTCAAATTTTTCACCAGGTGTCGACCGTTGGCGCTTTCGTCCTTGGCTTTGGCGTCTTGCTGGCATTTGCCGTGCTGGTTTACGCCGCATTTCGCGGACGCAAGGTGGGCGGCAATCCGTTTGGTGCTGCTTCGCTGGAATGGCAAAGCAGTTCACCGCCGTCGTTCCACAATTTTGACCACAAAATCATACTGAATGACCCTTATGATTTTGATGCCATCGTGTGGGACGCCGACTTGCAAACCTGGGTCCAGCGCGAATTCGTGGCACCGCAGGAAATTCCGGTCGCCCCCGATACGGTACCGGCCAGCGGCGGCCAGAATTGATTTCCCGGGCGGCGAGTGCTGGCGCCTCGCCTTTCCAACCTGTTCCCTGACACTTTGCAGAGCATTTCATGAATACGGCCGAGACCATTGCCGTTGACGGCGAAACCGGGCATGACGATCATCTCGATGATCACCATGATCATGGCGAGTTTATTGCCCACCATTTCGACTCCGCCGAGCAACAGTTTGATTCGGGCAAGCAGGGTATTTGGGTGTTTCTGGTGACGGAAGTCCTGTTTTTTAGCGGTCTGTTTTGTGCCTACGCCCTGTACCGCTATCACCGGCCGGACGTGTTCGTCGACGCCTCCCAGTTTCTGGACAAGGTATTGGGCGGGATCAACACCGTTGTACTGCTGTTTAGCAGTTTAACGATGGCCTGGGCGGTCCGCGCCGCAATGTTGGGGCAAAACCGGCTGGCCGGCCGACTGATTCTGGTCACGATGGTTTGCGCCGGCGTCTTTCTGGGTGTCAAGGCGGTGGAATACAGCCACAAATGGGATTTGAACATTTTTGTGGCCAGCAAATATCACTATGTCGAGGGTGCGGCGCATCCCGAACCCGAAGGGGGAGTGGCTGGCGCCCTGCACATCTCCCAGTATCTGGTCAACCTGAGCATCGTACCGACGATTTTGCTGGTGGGGTTTGCATCGGTCGGATTGCTGTTCCGCCTCAATGGCCACCGGCGGGCGGCCGCCATGTATGCGGGCCTCGCGATCATGATGGGCGGCTACTTTCTGGGTGCCCTCGGGGGCGAGTTGTATCAGGATGCTGTGGATCGGGGGGACCACGCCGCCCATCTGGCATCGGATCATGCCGGGGGACAGGGATTTGAGGAATCGGCCGACTTGCAGGGCATCGCGGTCTCGCCGCAGGACATTGGTGTGTTTTTCAGTATTTATTACTGCATGACCGGATTGCACGCGTTCCACGTCATCGGCGGCATGATCGCGCTTTCCTGGTTGTACTACCGGTGCCTCCGCGGCGACTGGCGTCGCGACTACTTTGGCCCAGTCGACTTTGTCGGATTGTACTGGCACCTGGTGGACCTGATCTGGATTTTTCTGTTTCCGCTGTTGTATCTGATCAAATAGCCGATCGCCAAAACCGTCCTGCCCAATTGTTGTGTTTGATTGAATTACTCATTGTCGATTATTCAGGCTCAAGTCCCATGGCTGATCAAAACCACGAACACGACCACGATCACTCCGGTTTCGCTCATCCGGTACCCGTCAAATTGCTGCTGGCCGTGTTTGTCAGTCTGGTCTTTCTGACTATTCTGACAATCAAGGTCAACGACCTGCCTCTGGGCAAGCTGGATATCTGGGCGGCGCTGATCATTGCAACGATCAAGGCATCCCTGGTCTGCCTGTTTTTCATGCACATGTTTTGGGAAAAAGGCATCAACCTGATCGCATTCTTTTCGTCGTTTTTGTTTGTCACGCTGTTTATCGGGTTGACCCTGATGGATACCAATGCCTACCGGGATTCCCAGGATATGTTTCCCCGGGACAAGCGGCCGTCGCCTCCGGTTCCTGTTGTCGATGTCACTACCAATTCCTGATGCGGCGCTGAATAATGTCCGGTACCTTTAACCCTCAACCCGCCTTTGGCGAGAACTCGATCGACGGACGGAGGCGACTTTTGGGCGGCAAGCCTCCGCTGAAATCGTCACCCGTGGTGTGGGGGGGCGCGGCGTGATATCTTCCGGGCGAAACTGATTTTCTACCTGTTTCTGGTCTCCCTCGGCGTATTCTTTCTGGCCGGAATGATCTGCTATTGCCTGATTCGCTGGCAGTCATTTCAGCCGATCCAGCGCGAGTACCTGAGACTGGAATTGCCGGCCAGCTTCCTGTACAGCACGCTGATGCTGGTGTTCGTCAGCGGGTTTTTGCAGCTTGCCGTCGGTTGTATTCGGCGCGAACAGCAACGGCCTTTTCGGACGTGGCTGGTGCTCGGCTGGTTTGCGGCGGCCGCGTTTCTGGCGATTCAGTACCTGGGAATGGGATCGCTGCTGGAATCCCATTTCCTGCGCGATGACGGATCGACCAAGGCCTACGGTTTGTGCTTCACACTGGCATTTTTGCATGCCCTGCACGTGCTGGGAGGGATGGTTTTCCTGGCCTTCATCATCGGCCGCGGATTCGCCCACTGTTACGACCACGAACGGCATTACGCCGTCGAGCATTGTGCCGCCTACTGGCATTTCCTGGACCTCATCTGGGTCATGATGCTGGTGACGTTTTGGATCACGCGGTAAGGTCGTGTCGCCGAAATTGACCGGGGCGGGTGCACCTCGCGCGGGTGACCACCGTGATTCCGGTCCCCGCTCGCGGCGGAGCCAAAGCGGGTTTCCCGGTGTCACGCCAAGGTCATGGCGGATTGCCTCGCACGGCCGGACCAGCCGGCCGTGGCACCCTCATTGTCCATCTCGCACGGTCCGTCCCGCGCGGTTCATCCGGCAGGGCCGGACCAGCCGGCCATGACACGCCGGGCCCGTGGTCCCGGTTGCCAGGGTGGTCCTCCAGTGCCGTTTGCAGCGGTTACAAGGGTCCTGTCGATTGGCCGGCGGGCCAGCCGTTATATCTGTCATGCTGCGGTCGATGCCCGGTTTTTTGAGCCTGCGAGTGGTGCGTTTCCAGGGAAGCGTTGACGATCGTTGCCCGTTTTTGACCTAGTCTTTCGATAACGTGCCTGCCTGCGCGCCGGAACGCAGCCCCGCCAAAATCGCCCGGCCTTTACTTGCAAAAATTGCTGCCCCATCAGCCTGGAACGGGACATGTCCTTACGCAAACGAAAAATCCCCGGGCTGAAAAATTTGCGCAACCCGTGGGCCCGGCTTCGCCGTGCGACAATGCAACGTGAAGTCGATTGCGGCACTTCCGATGCGCCCGATTCTGATTGAGTTGGAGCCGCGCGTTATGTTCAGCGGTGCGCCGCTGGGCGATTTGCTGGCTGCGGAGACCGTCGTTGCGGCTGATCTGGTGGCCGATTCCATGGATCACCATCCGGACGCCTGGGCTGGCGACTGGCTGGCAACAGACGCCCCCGCCCCCACCGATTGGCTTTGTCTGACCGAGACGTCCGCGATCGTGGAATCGTGGACCGACAAGCCCCTGTTGGGCGGTCTTGACTCCGACTCGCTGCTTGCGGGCGACCCCATGGCGACTGAAATCATCTTTGCCGATTCGGGCGTGGAGGGCCTGGATCAGTTGCTCGGATCGTTACTTGAGCGGGACGCTCATACCCGGTTTGAGGTGGTGATTCTGGACGCGGCGCACGACGGAATCTCGCAAATCAGCCAGACGTTGGCCGGGCAACGCGATGTTGCAGCAATCCATGTCCTGTCGCACTCAACAGCCGGGACCGTTCAGCTGGGTGGAACGTTGCTGACCTCGAGTCAATTGTCGTCATTCGCTGCTGAAATTGCCGGATGGGGCAACTCGTTGTCGGCCGATGCCGACATTCTTTTTTACGGCTGTGATCTGGCCGGTGACTCGTCGGGACAGGAACTTCTGGAAAGCGTGGCCGGGCTCACCGGTGCGGACGTCGCGGCCAGTATTGACGTGACCGGGCATGCAGCCCTGGGGGGTGACTGGGACCTGGAATACCAGGCCGGCCGGATCGAAACGGGGCTGGTGTTTTCCCTGGACGTACTGGCTGACTGGAATCACACGCTGGATTTGGCCGCCAGCGGAGGTGAATCGCTGGTCAATGCAAACGCGACTGGCACGCAGGCAACCACGGCGTTTGGCGGTGACAATGTGGCCATGGATGCCGACGGCAACTATGTGGTGGTTTGGGAAGACAACCGTTCCGGGAATCTGGATGTTTACGCACGAGTCTTCAATGCCGACGGCAGCGCCCGTACGGGCGACCTGCTGGTCAATACCTACACCGCCAACGCGCAGGGAGATGCGGCCGTCGCCATGGATGTTGACGGCAATTTTGTAGTTACCTGGTCCAGCAACCTGCAAGATGGCAATCGTTATGGCGTCTATTTCCAGCGTTTTGACCGGGTTGGCAACGCGCTGGGTATGGAAACCCGGGTCAATGACGTAACCTTCGGCCAGCAGGATCTGCCCTCGATTGGCATGGCAGATGACGGGTCATTTGTCATCTCATTTTCCGACCTGAACGTCACGACGGGTGATGTGTTCGCGCAGCGCTACAATTCCAGCGGATCGGCGCTCGGCAGCAATTTCCGCGTCAATTCAACGACGATTGATACCCAGTATTATTCCAGTGTGGACGTCGATCGCGATGGCGATTTTGTGGTGGTTTGGGAAGCCAATGGCCAGGACGGGGGCGGTTGGGGAATTTATGGCCAGCGTTTCAATTCGAGTGGGCTTGGTCAGGGAAGCGAGTTTCGGGTAAACACCACCACGATCGGCGACCAGTTGGGAGCGACGGTCGACATGGCGGCCGATGGCTCGTTCGTGGTGGCCTGGGACAGTGTCGGCCAGGATGGCAGCGGTATCGGCGTCTATGCCCAGCGGTTTGATGCTGCCGGAATCGCCCAGGGAGCCGAGATTCCGGTTAATACGTACACGGCCGGCGATCAGCATGTACCGGCGATCGACGTCGCGGCCGATGGACGATTCCTGATCAGCTGGCAAAGTACCGGACAGGATGGCAGCGTCGAGGGAACGTATGCCCACGAGTTTGACGCCAGCGGCTCAACCATCGGTAACGAGTTTCTGGTGAACTCGACCTTGAAGGACAACCAGCATTACTCGTCGGTAGCCTACGACGGCGAACGGGCGGTCGTGGCCTGGAGTGGTAACGGTACCGGTGACACCCTCGGCGTATTCAGTCAACAGTTTTCGATCGACAACCGCATTGTGGTGACGACCACCAGTGATGTTGCCGACGGCAACACGTCCAGCATTGTCGCCCTGTTGGCCGATCAGGGCGCCGACGGCCTGATTTCGTTGCGGGAAGCAATTGAGGCGGCCAACAACACAGCCAACCGGGACGCCACAACGCCAGACGAAATCTGGTTCAGTATCAGCACGGCAGACAGCGGCCATGTCGATCCGGATGCGCTGCCAGGCAGCGGCGACGAGTACTGGGTGATCCGGCCCCAGTCCTACCTGGGCGACATTCTGGACCCGGTCATGATCGATGCCACCACCCAACCCGGTTACAGTGGCCGGCCGGTGATCGAGCTGGATGGTTCCGATCCCCTGAATTCCGGGGCCTCCGCCGGCCTGAATCTGCGGACCAGCGACTCCGTCATTCGGGGCTTTGCCATCCACAGTTTCGCCGATGACGGGATCGAAATCGACGGCACGCTGACCGCCGGCGTGGCCGCCAACAATATCATCGAATACAACTGGATTGGCGTTGATGCCGAGGGTAACGCCGCCGGAGTCGGAGATGTCGGACTGTTGATCACCGACGGCGCCTCCGGCAATATCGTTCGCTACAACGTCATCGCCAACAGTGGCGGCGCTGGAATCCTGATCCGCGAAAATCTGATTGCCGGGACCAGTGACAACCTGATTTATGGCAACTATATCGGGACCGACGTCACCGGTACCGCCGATATGGGAAATGCCGGGTATGGAATACAAATTCTCGACTCGTTCGATAATACAATCGGCGGTTCGAACTTCGCCGATCGAAATGTGATTTCCGGAAACAACCGGGCCGGCATCTCGATTTGGGGCTCGCTTTCGACTGGCAATACGGTCATTGGCAACTATATCGGCACCAATGAAGCGGGAACTGGCGCGATCGGAAACACCGATGACGGAGTTCGCATCGGCGGTGGAGCCCATACCAACACCATCGGTGGTGACCGGACGGCCGGTCAGGGCAATGTGATCTCCGGAAACCTGGATGACGGAATCGAAATCCTCAACGCCGGCGCCAACGACAACCTGGTTTACGGAAACTATATCGGAACCGACGCATCCGGAACGCTGGATATTGGCAACCTGCGCCATGGCGTCGTGTTATACGACGGCGTGCAGGGAAACCGGATTGGCGGAACCGGAACGGGGCAGGGCAATATTATCTCCGGCAACAGCCGTGCAGGTATTGTCATTGACGGCAACGGACTGGCCACGACCACGGCCAATGTGATCGCCGGCAACTACATTGGCGTGGATGTCACCGGTACGGCCGCTTTGGGGAATGGAACCAGCGGCGTTGAAATCTTTGACATGGCCTCGGGAAACACCGTCGGCGGATTGGCCGCCGCGGCCGGAAACGTGATCTCCGGCCAGGGCCAGTATGGCATCGTCATCTCGAACGCCGACGGAAACACGATCCGGCGCAATTTTGTGGGCACCGACGCGTCAGGAACCGCGGCCATCGGTAACGGCACCGACGGCATCTGGGTCTTTCAGTCGGACAACACGATCATTGGCGGCAGTGGAGCGGGCAACGTGGTTGCCGGCAGCGGGGATTCGGGGATCGAGGTCGGCAGTTCCACCGGCGTGATGGTGCAAGGCAACTTTGTCGGCACCGACACCATGGCTGCGCCGAATCTGGGCAACATGGGCAGTGGCATTGTCTTGTTCGGAACGGCCAGCGGAAATCTGATCGGCGGGATCGCGGCAGGTGAAGGGAATGTGGTTGCCCACAGCGGCAACGACGGTATTTACCTGGACGACATCGTGGGTGGTGGCAATTCGTTGCTGGGGAATCTCGTTTACGACAGTGGCGGCCTGGGGATCGAACTGACCGAGGCCGGCCCCGCCTGGGGCGTTACGGCGAACGATTCGGGGGATGCGGACAGCGGTGCCAACAACCTGCAAAACTTCCCGGTGCTCACTGCGGTGGCCACCAATGGCAGCCAAATCAAATTGGACGGTTCGATCAACTCGACGGCCAACAGTTATTTCCGCATCGAATTTTTTGCCAACACGGTCGATGATGCTTCCGGGCATGGCGAGGGACAGCGGTATCTGGGCTATGTCAACGTATCGACCAATGGCAGTGGAAACGCGCCGTTCGCCGTCTGGCTGGCCCAGAGTGTGGCCGCCGGTGAATATATCACGGCCACGGCGACCAAAACCGACGCCACCTACAGCAGTTTTTCCGACACGTCGGAATTCGCGCAATCCGTTGCTGCCGCCGGCCTGAATACGGCCCCCGCGCTGGACAACCTGCCAATCATAAACTTTGATCCGGTGGTGCAGGACGCCGGTCCGCCCGTGGGCGCGGTGGGAATGCTGGTTAGCTCGCTGGTCGATTTGACCGGCGGTGGCGGACGGGACAACGTAACGGACCCCGACGCCGGGGCGGTAACCGGGATTGCCCTGATTCAGGCCTCCACGGGAATCGGGACGTGGTACTACTCGATCGACGACGGCGCAACTGGAATTTGCTGACCGGGGTCACGGAAAGCAATGCGTTGTTGCTGGCTGCCGACTCGGCGACCCGCCTGTATTTTGAACCCAATCCGGGATTCACCGGGCTGGTCGTCAATCCGTTGCAGTTCCATGCCTGGGACCAGACCAGCGGGCTCAATGGAGATTTTGCCGACTCCACGATCAACGGTGGTTCCACCGCCTTTTCCACGGAAATCGAATATGTCAGCGTGCCGGTCAATCCGGCCAACCAGGCTCCGACGATCACCAACGGTTTCGTGGTCGGGTTGCCCGGCGCTGATGAAGACTCCGCGACGATCGGCACGACGGTTTCAGCCATCGTCAATAACGCCGGCTGGGCTGATCCTGACGCCGGTCCCGTCCGCGGGATGGCCATCACCGGCATCACCGGTAATGGAATCTGGGAGTATTCCACCGACGGGCTGACCTGGAACTCATTCGGCGCGGTCTCGGCAACCAACGCGCTGCTGCTCAGTGGCACCTCGCAGGTTCGTTATGTGGGTGATGGCCTCGATGGCGAAGTACCCGACTTCACCTTCCGGGCATGGGATCAAACGACGGGAACCGTCTCGACCAACACCACGCCTTCGTTTGCGGATCCCGGTACAGGAGGGGGAACATCGGCGTTTTCCAGCGAATTGGCCTCCGCCAATGCGACTATCACGGCCGTCAACGATGCGCCCACATTTGGTGATGGCACTCCGCTGCCCGGCAATGACGGGATCGTGACCACGGACATCGCCTCGGACAGTAACAATGTCTTTGCCATGACGGTGCAGGCGGACGGCAAAATCCTGGCGATCGGATACAGTGGCAATGGCAGCACTCGTGATATTGCCTTGCTGCGGTACCATCCCAACGGCAGCCTCGATACGAGCTTCGGCGGTGGTGGTGTGGTCATTACCGATATCGCCGGTACGGCGGACCTCGGGTTTGACGTTGCGATCCAGCCGGACGGAAAGATTCTGGTTTCGGGCCAAACGTTCAACGGCACCGATTATGACTTTGCTCTGATTCGATACAACAGCGATGGCAGCCTGGACGCCACATTTGGGACCGGCGGCATCGTCACGACCGACTTCGCCGGTCTCGACGACCATGGCAAGGGCATGACCCTGCAAACGGATGGCAAAATCCTGGTGACCGGCGTCACGAACAATGGAGCCGATTACGATTTCGCGCTGGCGCGATACAACAGCGACGGCAGCCTGGACGCCAGCTTTGGGACCGCTGGCCTGGTCACGACAGGTATCGGCCCTGGTGACGATCAGGCGGTGGACGTGGCAGTTCAGCCCGACGGCAAGATTCTGGTTTCCGGCGAGAGTTTCAACGGAGCCAATTCCGATTTTGCCCTGGTCCGCTACAACGTCGATGGCAGCCTGGACGCCGGTTTCGGCGCGGGTGGCAGAGTCACGACCGATTTCGCGCTGGGTGTCGACAAGGGAGTTCGACTCACGTTGCAGCCCGATGGCAAAATCCTGGTGGCCGGTCACAGTTTCAACGGAACGGACTACGATTTCGCGCTGGCGCGGTATAACGCCGACGGCAGCCTGGATACCGGCTTCGGCACGGGCGGCAAACTCACGACGGCGATCGGAGCCAGTGACGATGTGGCCTACAATGTGGCGGTTCAGGCCGACGGCAAGATCTTGGTATCGGGCGACAGCGATAACGGCAGTGATGATGATTTTGCGGTGGTCCGCTACAACAACGATGGCACGCTCGACACCAGCTTTGGAACGGGCGGTATCGTCACCACGGGCGTCGGCGCCAGCCATGACAAGGCCCGGGCTTTCGCGTTGCAGCCGGATGGCAAGATCGTGCTGGCCGGTTACAGCGACACCGGGACCGACAGTGACAGCGACATTGCCCTCGTTCGCCTTAACAGCGACGGCACGCTGGACACGCAATTCGATGCAACCAATACGCTGGACGGAAATCCGGGCTTTGTTGAGGATGGCGCGGCTGTCGTCCTCGACCCGGACGTGAATGTCTTTGACGTGGAACTTGCGGCATCCGGGAACTACGACAGCGCGACGTTGAGCATTTCGCGCAATGGCGGCGCTAACGCCGACGACCAGTTCAGCGGAGCCGGCAACCTGGTCTTCTCGGCCGGAAATCTGATCCTGTCGGGAATTACGATCGGTACGGTCGATACGAACAGTGGCGGAACGCTGCAGCTGACCTTCAACAGCAATGCGACGCAAGCTCGCATCAACGAGGCCCTGCAATCGATCGCCTACAGCAACAGCAGCAACGCACCGCCAGCCAGCGTTCAACTTGACTGGAATTTCAGTGATGGCAACAGCGGCGCCCAGGGCGCTGGCGGCCCGCTGTCGGTTACCGGCAGTACCGTCGTGGACATCACTGCGGTCAACGACGCGCCCGTCAATTACGCGATCGGACCCAAAACCGTGGTCGAGGAAACAGCGACTGCCATCGTCGGTCTCGCGATCGACGACGTGGACGCCGGTCTCAGCCTGGTCACAACGCGTCTGGTCGTTTCCAACGGTGTGCTGAACGTTACTCTGGCCGGCAGCGCGACGATCAGCGCCGGGGCCAACGATTCCGCCGACCTGACGATCGAGGGAACCGTTGCCGAAATCAATGCCACGCTGGCCACGCTGAATTACACCGGTAACACCGACGTCGTCGGCGCCGGAGCCGATTCGCTGGCCATCATTACCAATGATGGCGGCAACACCGGGACCGGCGGATCCAATACGGTGGTCAATTTTGTTCTGATCAACATTGATCCGGTAAACGATGCACCGACAGCCTCCATCATTCCGTCAGGCTATGGGGTCACCGAAGACGACGGATATCGCCCGCTGGCCGGATTCAGCGTATCCGATGTCGATGCCGGTGCCAGCGAACTGGCTGTAACGCTGACCGTAACCCAGGGTGTCATCAATCTGACCAATACTGCGGGCTTGACGTTTACCAGCGGCGCGAACGACAGCTCGACCATGACGTTTACTGGCACTCTCGCCAATCTGAACAACGCGCTGGCCACTCTGGCCTATCGTGCCAATTCGGATTTCGCCGGCAGCGACACCGTCACCATGCTCGTCGATGACCAGGGCAATACCGGCGGCCCGGCCCAAACCGGCGTTGATAGCGCCACTATTACCGTCGCCGCGGTCAACGACGCTCCCGTCCAAACCGGTGGCACGGTGGCCAACCTGACCGTCGACGAAGATTCCGGTTTAACCTCCCTCGGACTGGTGGGTCTGACCTATGGACCGGGAGGCGGGGCGGATGAAGCGGCGCAGTCGCTGGCGATTGAAGTAATGGTTTATCCCGACCCGAATTTCTTTGGCAAGATTTACCTTGCGGACGGAATCACCCAGGTAACCAGCGGGGTTTACACCCTGGCCGATTTGCAGGGGATGCAATTCGAAGCTGCCCCGGATGCGTCCGGGGGCCCCTCGTTCTTTCAGTGGAGAATCGTCGATGATGGCGGAACCGGTAATGGCGGGCAGGATTCGATTTCACAGTTCATTCTGATCAATATCAATCCCGTCAACGACAGCCCGACGGTTGCCACCAATACTGGCCTGACGCTGGGCCAGGGTCAAACCGGCATCACCATTACCTCAGCGATGCTGAACGAAGGGGATGTCGACGATTCCGGGACTGAATTGACCTACACGGTCACCTCGGCGCCCGGCAGCGGTACCCTGAGGCTGTTTGGAATCGCGATCGGGACGGGGGCCACGTTTACGCAGCAGGATATTGATTTTGGAAATTTGACCTACGATCACAATGGCGCCGAAGTCTTCACCGACAACTTTGGTTTCACCCTGGCCGATGGGGGCGAAGATGGAGCACTGCCGGCTGCCGGTATCTTTAACATCAACATCAATCCGTTGAATGATCCGCCCGTCATCACGACCGGCAACCTGAATGTGGCAGAAAACCAGACGGCCGCAGGTACCGTTGTTGCCAGCGATCCGGATCTCCCGCCGGATACGCTGACCTGGAACATCACCGGAGCGGCGCGGACGATGCCTTGTTCACCATCGACTCGGCCACCGGTAACCTTTCGTTTGTTGGCACCTCCCAACTTCGAAATCCCTGGCGATAACGATGGCGACAACATATATGAAATCGAAGTCGAGGTGAACGACGGTACCGTCTCGGTTCAAAAGATCATCACCGTTACCGTGACGGATGCCAATGATGCGCCGGTGATTTCCACCACCAGCCTGAACGTTTCCGAAAACCAGACGTTGGTCGGCACGGTCATGGCCAGCGACGAGGATCAGCCGGCTGATTCGCTCACCTGGTTCATTTTTGGCGGCGATGACGGCGGACATTTCAGCATCGATGGCAGCACCGGTGACTTGTCCTTCGTAACCCCACCCGACTTCGAACTGCCGGGCGATCTGGATGGCGACAACAATTACGAACTGCTGGTCGGCGTGTCGGACGGAAGCGTCTCCTCGATTCGGTCGATCACGGTTTCGGTTACCCCGGTTAACGACAACACGCCCGATGCCGGTCTGGACTTTGCCACGACGGTCGCCGAGGCAAGTGCCAACGGCACCCTGGTGGGGACCGTTTCGGCCAGCGACCTGGACCTGCCCGGTGATACCCTGACCTACACGATCACCGGCGGAGATCCGCTGAACGGATTCTCGATCGACGCCGCGGGTAACATCACGATCGCCAACGCCGCTGTCCTCGATCTGGATTTCGACGACGGCAGCGATCTGGTCGCCACATTGACCGTGACCGTCGGCGACGGAACCTTCAGCGATACCGTCGATGTGACCGTCCGCGTTACCCCGGTTAACGACAACACGCCCGATGCCGGTCTGGACTTTACCACGACGGTCGCCGAGGCAAGTGCCAACGGCACCCTGGTGGGGACCGTTTCGGCCAGCGACCTGGACCTGCCCGGTGATACGCTGACCTACACGATCACCGGCGGAGATCCGCTGAACGGATTCTCGATCGACGCCGCGGGTAACATCACGATTGCCAACGCCGCTGTCCTCGATCTGGATTTCGACGATGGCAGCGATCTGGTCGCCACGCTGACCGTGACCGTCGGCGACGGAACCTTCAGCGATACCGTCGATGTGACCGTCCGCGTTACCCCGATCAATGAGCCGCCAACCGTTTTTGATGACGCCTTTACGGTCGACGAAAACGCGGCCAACGGAACGCTGGTGGGTTCGGTCACTGCCGGAGATTCCGATCCGGGCGATTCGCTCGTCTACCGCATCACCGCTGGTGATCCCGGCGGAATTTTTGCCATCGATGCCAGTGGAAATATCACGGTGGCCGATGGTTCCCAACTCGATTTTGAATCCAGCGCTTCCCGAACGTTGACCGTGCAGGTCACCGACTCGGGCGGGTTGACCGATACCGCGACGATTGCTGTCGGCATCAATGACGTCAATGATGCCCCGGTTTTGACCAATACGGGTGCCACGGTGGCTGAAGGATCCTCCGAAATCATCGATTCAGCCGAACTGCGGGCCACCGATCAGGACAACTCGCCATTGCAGCTCGTGTATACGGTGACGGCCGGACCTGCCAACGGCTTTTTGGCGCTGGCCACATCGCCCACGATTCCTGTCAACACGTTTACACAAGCTGACATTGCTGCCGGCCAGCTTATCTATGTCCACGATGGCAGCAATACAACCGGCGACCAGTTCACGTTTGACTTGAGCGACGGTAGCGGGGCCGTCATTACGGGACAGCAGTTTGACGTGACCGTCAACTCGGTGAACAACGCGCCCACCGCCAGTGATGATTCCTTTGCTATCAACGAAGATCAAACGCTGGCCGGCAGTTCGGTGCTGGCGAACGACACCGATATCGAGGGGGACCCGCTGGGTGCCGTTTTGGTTTCGGGACCCGCCAACGCCAGTCATTTTGTTCTGAACACGGACGGAACGTTTACCTATACGCCAGCGCCCGATTTCAATGGCACGGATTCGTTCCGGTACCTTGTCAACGACGGAACCTCGAATTCGAATATCGCAACCGTGACGATCACGATTGCCGCCGTCAATGACGCCCCGCGCGGGCAAGCCGACCGGTATACCGTAACGCCCGATCAATCGCTGATCGAACTGGTCGGTGTTTTGGCCAATGACAACGATCCTGAAAACGACGCTCTCGAGGCGATACTGGTCAATGCGCCAGCGCATGGAACACTGGTTCTTCAGCGCGACGGGTCCTTCACATACAACCCCGATCCGGGATTTGCCGGGTTTGATTCATTCACCTATGTACCCCATGATGGCAGCCAGTCCGGCACCCTGATCAATGTTCAACTGGAGGTGCTCGGTTCCGGTCCCATTGACGACAACACGGACCCGGACGACTCGCCTGATCCTTTCGATGACCATTCCCGTGATGACCGCCATGACAATGATCCCGCGGATTCCGGCGATGACGGAAATGACGAGGAGATCCCCGGATCGGATCCATTCGGTCCAACCGGAACAGGACCGGTGCCTGGCAGTGGAAACGCCGATGACCGTCCCGGCACGTCGCGGTCATCCGGCGTGCTCGACCAGATCCTGAGTGATCAGGGCCGAAACAATCGCGCCTGGATTCCCAATTCCAGTCAGGCAGCGGAAGTTCTGGAAATGATGCTGGCCTGTTATCGCCATAACGAGGACCCGGATCAGGAAGATTCGCTGGAACGACTGGGCCGATTGACATTTGTATTTAACACGCGTTTTCTGTGGGACCAGCTGGACAAATTGGCAGATGATGTCCTCGGCGGTGACCAGTTTGAATATGTGTTGACCACATCGATTGCCGTTTCCACGATTTCGGCAACGGCTGGTTATATTCTCTGGTCCTTGCGTGGCGGATGCCTGATGGCTACCCTGGTTTCCTCATTGCCGGCATGGAGTCATTTCGATCCCTTGCCGGTCCTGGAGTCCGGACCACGTCACCGCCAGAACGGCACCAGTGATCCGGGTGACGGCATGTTCGATTAGCGACCGGTCTCACGGCTGCGGCCCCGCTGCACCGCACGGAATTGGATTGCCGCCGAATCCCGGCTCGTGGCCGCCTGATCACACGGGCCGCCGGGTTCGCCGGACACATTCCAGTCGCAGGATTCCCGGCGAGTCCCGGTCATCCGTGAATTGATGCAACCGGCGGGCGTTGATCGACAGATTCGCGGCTACCGGGTATCATCCGGAATTCCGCAACTTGACCGGACCGGTTGCGGGTGATCAGGCGCCCGGGAACAGTCCATCGAAACCGACTCCATGCCGATCCTGACACGCGAAGACGACATTCATCCGGACGACCTGCTGGACAATCCGGAATTGCTGAACGATCCGAATCGGCAATGGTATTGCCTGTACACGCTGTCACGGCGCGAGAAGGACTTGTTGCGGAAGCTGATTGGCTCCGGAATTCCCTGCTATGCCCCGATGGTTCCCAAACGTTACCGGTCACCAGCCGGCCGGCTTCGCACGTCCTATACCGCGCTGTTTCCGAATTATGTGTTTCTGCTGGGAGATGAATCCAGTCGACTGTTCGCGCTGGGTACCCGGTGCGTTTCGCGGTCCCAGCTGATCACTGACCCGGGCCTGACGGATGACTTGCGCCAGATTCGCGCCGCCCTGCAAGCGGGCGTTCCGTTGACTCCGGAAGCCAAACTGCAGCGTGGCCAGCGGGTGCGGGTCAGTTCGGGACCTTTCAAGGGGTTTGAGGGGGAGGTTTTGCGTCGCGAGGGCAAAACGCGATTGCTGCTGCGTCTCAATTTTTTGGAGCAGGGGGCTTCCATGGAACTGGACGAGGCGGTCCTGAAACCGCTGTAGCCAGGAATCCCGTTTGACGACAGGCCGCCGCCATGACCCCACGAATTTGTCAGGACCCATGAGCATCCCAATTCCACAGCCGGTTTACGTTGCCGGGCATCGCGGTATGGTCGGTTCGGCCGTCGTGCGCGAACTGGCGCGACGGGGCATTGATTCGGTGCTGACGCGCACCCGCCAGGAACTGGATCTCCGTGACCAGTCAGCAACTCGCGACTTTTTTGCCCAACACAAACCGGCGACGGTGGTGTTTGCCGCCGCGCGGGTCGGTGGAATCCAGGCCAATCACTTGTATCCGGCCGATTTTCTGTATGACAATTTGTTAATGGCCGCCAATGCCATCCATGCTGCGTGGCGACATGAAACCGTCCGTTTTCTGTTTCTGGGCAGCACCTGCATTTATCCGCGACTGGCCTCCCAGCCAATTCGCGAAGACAGTCTGTTGGGCGGCCCCCTGGAAACCACCAATGAAGCGTATGCGCTGGCCAAGATCGCCGGCCTCAAATTATGTCAGCATTTTCGCAGCCAGTACGGCTGCCTTTTCCATTCGGCCATGCCAACCAACCTGTATGGTCCCGGCGACAACTACCATCCGGGCAACTCGCATGTGTTGCCGGCATTGATCCGCCGGTTTCACGAGGCCGTTGAAAACGGCGACTCGCAGGTAGTGATTTGGGGGACCGGTCGACCCCGTCGCGAATTCCTGCACGTGGACGATCTGTCCCGGGCCGTCGTTCATTTGCTGGGTCTGGCCGATCCACCGGACTGGGTTAACGTTGGGACCGGGCTCGATATTTCGATCGGAGAGTTGGCCCGGATGATTGCGGACATTACGGGCTTTGCCGGCGAAATCACCCACGACACCAGCAAACCTGACGGAACCCCAGTCAAATGCTGTGATATCGAGCGGATTCGGGCGACGGGATGGCAGCCCACCATCACCCTGGCGGATGGATTGCGGCAAACGTATGGCTGCTTTTTGGAGGAACTCAGGCGGGGTGTTTTGCGGGAAATCTAGCACCGGTCCTGGACGCGACGTGCCCCGTTCCGGGCGATCGTCCCCCCGGCAACCCTGGGGAAACCTGCCGGAACGGAACGTCTGCCGCCGCTAATCGTCGATAACGGAAACTCCGCCACGCCGGCTCTCGCTCGATCGTGTTTTTGGGCTCATTTGGCCGGCGGCCATCACCTGGCCGGGGTGGAAAAACCGGGGATGCAGCGGGTGGCCGGGCTGCAATTGTCGTTGACTTTTCAACCTCGATTCGTTTTGATTGAGTCTTGCCGTTTTCCGAGTCGGGAGCCGGATTTTTCCGGCCCCGCTGGTAATCAGGGCAGCCTGCGCTGACAAGGCGAAATTTGGTTTCCGCCTTTTGCCAACAACTCGAATGCATCCCGAACGGGCACACGCTTTACTGATGTGTCACCCACAGGGACGGAGTCCGCGCGGAAATGAGGCGTATCCGGAGGGGATGCGGCCCACGGCCGAGTCGATTCGTTTTTTACCCCAACGAGGCCGGGACCGCGTGAATCATCAAAACATCCCGGGCGGGGCGCCTGGCGGAGAGTCATTTCGGGCAATCGCTGCCGGGGGATGTTTCCGGGAGCCCTGGCCTGAACGGTTCCGGCCCGTTTTCAGGCCCGGAACCAGCAAGGAAAGACCATGGGCAAGACAGCACTGATCACAGGGATTACCGGACAGGACGGCTCCTACCTGGCCGAGTTGCTGTTGGAAAAGGGTTACCACGTTCACGGCATCGTCCGTCGCTGCAGCACTTTCAATACCGACCGGATCGATCATGTTTACCAGGACCCGCACGAGCCGGACCCCCACATGTTTCTGCATTACGGCGACCTGACGGACGGCCAGAACATTACCAACCTGGTGCTGGATGTCGAACCGGACGAGATCTACAACCTGGGTGCCCAGAGTCACGTGCGTGTGTCGTTCGACTCACCGGCGTATACGGTGCAGGTAACCGGCATGGGGGCCCTGAACGTTCTGGAAGCGGCCCGGCAACTGAACAAGCGCAAGGAAGTGCGCATCTACCAGGCATCGTCATCGGAAATGTATGGCGACGTTTGCGAGACACCGCAGAACGGAAACAGACGCCGTTCGCGCCCCAGAGCCCGTACGCCTGTGCCAAGGTTTACGCGTTTCACCAAACGGTCAATTACCGAAAGGCCTATGACTTGTTTGCGACCAACGGAATTCTGTTCAACCACGAATCGCCACGACGGGGTGAGACGTTTGTGACACGCAAAGATTACCCGCGCGGCCGGGCGAATCAAGGTCGGCACGCAGGACAAGCTGTATCTCGGAAATCTGGATGCCAAGCGGGACTGGGGTTATGCCAAGGATTATGTGCGAGGGCATGTGGATGATGCTGCAGCACCACGAACCGGATGACTTTGTTTTGGCAACCGGCCAGACACAAACGATTCGCCAGTTCCTCGATTATTCGTTCGGGCACCTGGAACTCGACTGGCAGCGATACGTCGAAATCGATCCCCGGTATTTTCGACCCACCGAAGTCAATTTGTTGCTGGGCGATTACACCAAGGCCCGGGAGAAACTCGGCTGGACACCCAAAACCAGTTGTCGGGAGCTGGCCGAATTGATGGTGGAACACGATCTGGAACTGGCCCGAGCAGGAAGCCAGTCCGTCTCCAGCCTGGGCGAGTCTCTGAAGCCGTCGCGGCCACGTTGGAAAACATGACTCAACCTATCCATGAAAATCCTGGTCACCGGCGGAGCCGGATTTATCGGCTCCAATCTGATTCGCCTGTTGCTGAATCAAACCGGGCATCAGGTCCTGAACCTGGACAAATTGACCTATGCCGGCAACCTGCATTCGCTGGAGGATATTGCGGATCATCCCCGTTACCCGTTTCGGCAGGTCGACCTGGTTGATGCCGATGCCGTCAACGGTTGATTCGCCGCGTGGCAACCGGACTGGATCATGCATCTGGCGGCCGAGTCGCATGTCGATCGTTCGATCGATGGTCCGGGGGATTTCATTCAGACCAACATCGTGGGCACCTACCAGCTGCTGGAGGCCGCCCGCGGCTATTTCGAATCGCTGGCGGGCCCGCCGCGAGACCGGTTTCGATTCTTGCACGTCTCGACCGATGAAGTGTACGGTTCACTGGGGCCGGACGATCCGGCGTTTTCCGAAACGACCGCCCTACGATCCGCATTCGCCCTATTCGGCCAGCAAGGCGGCCTCGGATCATTTGGCGCGGGCCTGGCATGATACCTACGGGCTGCCGGTGCTGATTACCAATTGTTCCAACAACTACGGACCCTGCCAGTTTCCCGAAAAGTTGATTCCGGTCATCATCTTGCGGGCCCTCGGCGGTCAGTCGATTCCCGTTTACGGCCGCGGTGAAAATATCCGGGACTGGTTGTACGTCGAGGATCATGCCGAGGCCCTGGTTCAGGTGATTGGTCGAGGCCGATTGGGCGAAACCTACAACATTGGCGGCAACAACGAGCTGCGAAATATCGACCTGGTCCGCATGATCTGCGAGATTCTGGATGAGATTTGCCCGCCAGCCGAAAACCCGGCCCTGGCGGACCGGTCGCATGAACCGATTCACGGCTACGCGGATCTGATCACGTTTGTCAGCGATCGCCCGGGCCACGACCTGCGGTACGCGATTGATGCGTCGAAGATCCGGGATGAACTGGGCTGGGCGCCCCGCGAGAATGTCTCCAGCGGATTTCGCAAGACCGTCCAGTGGTACCTGGACCATCGGCCGTGGTGGGAACAAATCCTTTCCGGACAGTACCAGCTGGAGCGACAGGGCCTGGGCGCTGCAACCGGTCTGGACCAGGAGAGCCGGGGCATGAAGGGTATCATTCTGGCAGGTGGTTCGGGAACGCGTCTGCATCCGATCACGCTGGGCATCTCCAAGCAGATGATTCCGGTGTATGACAAACCGATGATCTATTATCCGCTGTCCGTGCTGATGCTGGCGGGTATTCGCGAGGTGCTGATCATCTCCACACCGCTGGACCTGCCGCATTTCCAGCGTTTGCTGGGAGACGGTTCGTCGGTCGGCTGTTCGTTCAGCTATGCCGAGCAACCTGAGCCGCGCGGATTGGCCGAGGCTTTCGTTATCGGGGCCCCGTTTATCGGCACGGACCAGGTGGCCCTGATCCTGGGCGACAATATATTTTACGGTTCCGGCTTTGGTGACCTGATTCGCCAGCACACCAATCCGGAGGGAGCGGTCATTTTTGCCTCGTGGGTCAATGACCCGCAACGCTACGGCGTGGTCGAATTCGATCCATCCGGCCGGGTCGTTTCGCTGGAGGAAAAACCGGCCCATCCCAAATCCAGCTATGCCGTTCCGGGGTTGTACTTTTACGACAACCACGTCGTGGATATTGCCCGCAACATCCGGCCATCAGCGCGTGGCGAACTGGAAATCACGACCGTCAACAATGAATATCTGTCGCGTGGCCAGTTGCAGGTTGGCGTATTCAACCGCGGTATTGCCTGGCTGGACACCGGCACCTTTGAGTCCCTGAACGAAGCCTCCACATTCGTTCGCGTGATCGAGGAACGACAGGGCACCAAAATCGGGTGCATTGAAGAGGTCGCCTGGTACATGGGCCTGATCAGTCGGGACGAATTGCTCAAACTGGCCGATGTTTATGAAAAAAGCGGGTATGGCGACTACCTGCGGCAGGTCGCCAACTGGCCCCGGTTGCACGACCAGGCCAACGTCAACATTGAATCGTAACCGCTCCGGTAACTGCGGAAGGCCGCGCGCCGCGGATATTTGCCGTGCTCCAACAACTGTGAATTTCCTTTCTGTCGCCATGGACCCATGAATCCCACGAACACCCAGGAAGATTTTTTGATTTTCGGTTCGCCCCAACTGGAACGGGACGAAATCGATGCGGTCGTCCGCTGTCTGGAATCCGGCTGGATCGGGACCGGTCCCCTGGTGTCCCGGTTTGAGGAAGATTTTTGCCATTACAAATCCGGCTGGGGATATCCGGTGGCGGTAAACTCCTGCACCGCTGCCTTGCATTTGTCACTGCTGGCCGCCGGGATCGGTCCCGGTGACGAGGTCATCACAACCCCACTGACCTTTTGTGCCACCGCCAATGCCATCATTCATGCGGGCGGGACTCCGGTTCTGGCGGACATCGATCCCCGGACCATGAATATTGATCCGGCCGCCATCGAATCCAAAATCACTCCGGCCACCAAAGCCGTTGTGCCGGTTCATTTTGCCGGACGTCCCTGTGACATGGATGCCATCATGGCGCTGGCCGGGCAGCACAACCTGGTCGTGATCGAGGACTGCGCTCACGCGATCGAGACCACGTATCACGGCCGCCACGCCGGCACATTCGGTGATTTCGGCTGCTTCAGCTTTTACGTCACCAAGAATGTCGTGACGGGCGAGGGCGGCCTGATCCTGGCACGCGATGACAATGCGGCCGGTCGTCTGAAGACGCTGGCCCTGCACGGCATGTCCCGGGACGCCTGGAAACGGTTTGGCGACGAGGGATTCAAGCACTACCAGGTCGTGGAATGCGGCTTCAAGTACAACATGATGGATTTGCAGGCGGCGATCGGGATTCACCAGCTGCAGCGGGTCGAGCAAAACTACCTGATTCGCAAGGCGATCTGGGACCGGTATCAGGAGGCATTTGCCGACCTGCCGGTGACCCGTCCGGCTGATTTCGAGCCTGACACCCGGCACGCCCTGCACCTGTACACGATCCTGGTCGATTCCGGGCAAGCCGGAGTTTCCCGGGACGGATTTTTGGCCCGCATGACGGCCCGGGGGATCGGGACCGGTGTGCATTACCTGAGCCTGGCCGACCATCCCTACTATCAACAAACCTACGGCTGGTCGCCGGATGACGTTCCCTGCGGCACCCTGGTCGGCCGGCAAACGGTCAGCCTGCCTCTGTCGGCAAAACTGAATGATGACGACGTGACCCGGGTCATCGAGGCGGTCCGCGGAGCCCTCGTCTGACCACCGTGAGCAACGGTCACCCCCCATGCTGTCCAGAATCTCCAAATCCCTGATGGCCCGGTCATTGCGGTTTTCGGCCCGATATTCCACCGTGGCTTACTGGAATCTGCGGGCCCTGTACTACGGTCGGCGATCGGTGTTGCATGTCGGGCACCGGCCGGAGGACTATGACGCGGTTACCCGAAAACAGCGCGAGATCCTGTTTCCCCTGCTGGCCGGGCAATTGCAGGGGCACGAACAGTTGATTGTGGATTTTGGCTGTGGCCCGGGCCGGTTTACCCGGGAACTGGCCACGCTGATTGATGGGGATTCCATCGGGGTCGATCCGATTCGCGGACTGCTTCGCAAGGCTCCGCCGGGTGACCGGACGCAATACCGGGTGATCCGGCAGGGTCGAATTCCGCTGGCCGATGCGTCGGTCGACGTATTTTGGGTCTGCCTGGTGCTGGGTGGTATCGTTCGCGAGCAGCAGGCCCGGCAAGCCGCCCGTGAAATTGACCGCTGCCTGAAGTCCGGAGGTCTGCTGTTCCTGGTCGAGAATACGGCCGACGCGCGATCGACCAACCAGTGGTGTTTTCGATCGGTGGAGCAACTGAACCAGCTGTTTCCAGCCATGGGCCTGCAAAAAATTGGCCAGTACGACGACCTGGGCCAGGCGATTTCGGTCATGGCCGGACGCAAGTCATGAGGGCCCAAATCCGTGGGCTGCGCCGCCACCTCGATTTCTGGCTGAAATCCAGAATTGCCCAGGTCCGGTCTGATGCCATCATCATTCTCGGCAAGGAGAAATCCGGGACATCGGCCATCGCCCAGTTGCTGGGCGAAATGACGGATCGGGAAACCGTGATCGATATTCCCCCGATCTGGGGCCGCCGCGAAATCGCCATTCAACAGGGTGACGTGGCCTTTGACAAGTTTGTGAAGCGCCACCGTTTCTTTTTCAGCAAACCGATCATCAAGGAACCGGCCCTGACGTTCTTTTTCCCGGCGGTCAAGCGAACGTTTCCGGATGCGCGATACGTCCTGATTGTCCGGGACCCTCGCGAGAGCATTCGCAGCGTGTGCAACCGCCTGGAGTTGCCGGGCAACCTGTCGCGGCTGGACGAACCGCGATGGAACCGGATTCCGGCCAACTGGCGCCTGGTTCTGGATGACCGGGTCAACGGGTGCCCCCGGGAAAACTACATCGCCGCCCAGTCGCATCGCTGGAACCGGGCTGCCGACGTGTATTTGCAAAATCCGGACGATATTCTGCTGGTCCGGTACGAGGAATTTCAGGCGGACAAGTTGCATTACCTGGAACAACTGGCCGGGAAACTGGGCCTGACGCCGGTGCGAAACATTGCCGACCGGTTAAATGTCCAGTTTCAGCCTCGCGGTCGCGCGGAAGCGGATCTGGAGGAATTCTTTGGCCCCCAAAATTTGCAACAGATTGAAGAGATTTGCGGTTCACGGATGGCTCGACTGGGTTATCAGTCCGGCCGTTCCGCGCCCCGGGCGGCTTCGGCCGACAGCCATTGAACCAGTCGCGCACGGTGATCGCACGGGCCGCGCGTCGCACCCGCGCCGCGGCCCATGCAACGAGCCGCAGTTTGGGCAGTTTGCTCAGCGGCCCGTCCAAGGCAGCCTGCTGGGCAGGACTGAATCCCGGCGGAATTCGTCAGCGCTTGCCGGATTTCATTTGCCTGGGTGCCCAGAAAGCAGGGACGTCGTGGCTGATGTCCAACCTGGCCCGGCACCCGGAGATTTGCCTGCCGCCCCATATCAAACATTTCGATGTGCATTATTTCGACCGGCACTTTCACCGTCCGCTGGCCTGGTACGCGGCGCATTTCCGGCAGGCGGGTGACCGGAAAAAGGGAGAAAACACGCCGGCGTACGGTTTGCTGCCGGTCTGGAAAATTGCCTTTGTCCGCCGCCTGTTGCCCGACCTGCGGTTGTTATTCATGCTTCGCAATCCCGTCGATCGGGCCTGGTCGCATGCCGTGATGAATCTGGTCAGCGACCGCAGGCGACCGTTTGAAACGGTCAGCGACGACGAGTTCATCGCCCATTTCCACTTGCCCCGCTCGCGGGCTCGAGGTGATTACCTGGCGATTCTGGGCCGCTGGGAGCGCTGTTTCGGCGACGGGCACTGGATGTACGGTTTTTTTGATGAGGTGACGACCAATCCACGCGGTCTGTTGAGCCGGGTGTTTCAGCATCTCGACGTCTCGACCGACATTGACTGGGACTCACTCCGCTTGACCGAGGTGGTCAACCCGGCGCCGGCCGGGCCTTGCCGGATCGATTTCGTGACGTTCTGGAAACCTTGTATGCGGCTCAAATCGAACGGTTGTACGACCGATTTGGCGAGCCGGTGGCCGCCTGGCGGTGCCAAAAAGGCTGAAGTCGTGAATTTGGTTGGCCGCCTGAACCGCAAGATTCGACGCGTCTCGGCCCATGCCATCAACCGCATACGGTACGAATTTGTCTATGTCCTGAGTGACAGTCACGGACACGTGTTTCGACATCTGAATTCGCTGTCCCCCAAACAGGTGCACTTTGACGTGACGGTTGTCGGGGGCGGAACCGCCATGGGCATGGTCAATCCGAATTCCAGAACAGATTGTCTTAACATCTTTCGACAAAAACTGGCGACGATCAACCGCCGGTCGCGGTTGATTTTTTTGCTTGGCGAAGTGGATACCGGATTTGTGATCTGGTACCGGGCCCGGAAATACAACTTGCCCGTGGCAAGCCAGTTTGAGCAATCATTGCAAAACTATTTTGAATTCATCTCCCAAATCCTTGCGGACGGATATCAAAACGTCTGCCTGATGTCGGCGCCGCTGCCAACGATTCCCGACAACAACGAAAAGCACGGCGAAATTGCCGGGTTGCGTCGGGAGGTGCAGGTGGACCAGCGAACCCGCACCGAATTGACATTGCGGTACAACGCCCGACTGCGGGAATTTTGCCACAACGAGGGACTGACGTTTCTGGATCTCGACTCCTACCTGCTGGGTGACAACGGGATCATCCGCGACGAGTACTTGAATCGGGATCCCCGCGACCACCATTGCGATTTTGACCGGTATGGCGCAGCGATTCGTGAGGAATTGCAGCGCGCAGGGTGGCTGAGTGACTCCCGGGGTCGGGCATGAGCGACCTGAAAACGAGGTCGTTGAATGCGGCCGCCTGGAGTACCGGGGCCCAGCTGTTAAAAACGATTATCACCTTCGTCGTTTTCGTAATCCTGGCGCGTCCGTTGGGACCTGCCGAGTTTGGATTGCTGGGGATGGTCACGGTCATCACCAATTTTGCGATGGTGTTCACCGACTCGGGATTCATCAATGCACTGATCCAGAAACAGGATCTTGAGGAAACCCACATTAGTTCTGTTTTCTGGTTCAACCTTGGCATCGGTGTCGTGCTGGCGGCGATCTTTTTTTTGGGGGCGCCGGTTATTGGGGAGTTTTACGATCGCCCCCCGCTGATTCCGCTGACCCGATTTGTTTCGATCTGTTTTATCATCTGGTCATTGCACCTGGTCCAGAAAGCCCTGTTGATCAGGGATCTCGAGTTTCGACAGCTGGCCCTGTGTGAACTGGCGGCCCGGGTGGCAGCGGGTGCCACCGCGATTGTCCTGGCCTACCTGAATTTCGGCGTCTGGAGTCTGGCTGTCCAGGCGGTCCTTTTGCCCCTGGCGCTGACCGTGTTGCTGTGGCATTTTTCGAAATGGCGACCCGCCTTCCTGTTCCGCGTCTCGGCGATCCGTGAATTGTTGCAGTTCAGCCTCAATCTGCTGGGCACCAACATCCTGAATTACTGGGTGCGCAACCTTGACAACCTGCTGATTGGCAAGTTCCTGGGCGAAACACTGCTGGGATTTTACAATCGCGCATACAACGTGATGATGATTCCCATCAACAACCTTTCGGGGTCCATCTCCCGCGTGCTGTTTCCTTCGCTGGCCCGGATTCAACACCAGCCGCACAAGGTCAAACAGGTATTTCTGAGCGTCGTTCGGGTGATTGGATTCCTCGCCTATCCGGCGATATTCGGGCTGGTTGCGATCGCGCCCCACTTCGTCGAAGTCATGCTGGGGCCCAAATGGCTGCCCATGACGACCGTTCTGAGGATTCTCTGCGTCGTCAGTGCCATCCAGTGCACGTCGTATCTGATCGGAAATCTGTACTTGTCGCAGGGACGAACCGATTTGCAGTTTCGCGTGACGTTTATACTGCGTCTGAATCTGATCGCCGGTATCGTGATTGGACTGTACTGGGGTATTGAGGGAGTTGCCACGGGTTATTTGCTGGCGGTGGTCCTGAACCAGTTTCCGAATATGTACTTTGCCGGGAAGCTGGTGGGATTGAGATTTTCCGAATACCTGAAAGCCCTCGCGGGAAATCTGGGCTGTGCGGGCGGCATGGCCCTGATCGTTTTTTTTCTGGGATGGTACCTGGACCAGCGCGTCCCGGTCTGGCTGGCCCTGTTCCTCGAAGTGGCTGCGGGAATTCCCCTGTATCTGCTGCTCGCCCGGATTTTTGATCTGCGCTCCATGGCGGAATCGTTACAGGTGATTCGGCAAGTCGCGCCGCGTCTGGCGCCGCGATCGAAAAAAGCGACGGCGGGGTAATGTGGTGAAAGTGGTTCATTTCTATCCGGTCTGGTTGTCGCAAACGGCCACGTGGCTGTACTACCAGATCAAGTACCTGCCGGCCGGAGTGGATCCCCACGTCGTTTGTGAAAAAACGGAACATCTCGACCAGTTCCCGACCCGCAACCTGCATGCGTTGTCCGACCAGCCCGCCTGGCGATCCTTGTGGGATCGCGGCTTGCGAAAGGCCAAAATTCGACGTCATCTGGGATTGCTGCAACGGGTGATTCGGCAGGTCGATGCGGACGTCGTTCATTTTCATTTCGGACCGATTGCCTGCCGTAACCTGGCCGCCACCCGCGGCAGCCGGGCCCGAACCTGTGTCACGTTTTACGGACTGGATGTTAATCAGTTGCCGCGCAACGATCCGCGACTGCGCGAGGATTATCAGCGCCTGTTTAAACAGGTGGACGCGGTTTTTTGTGAAGGGCCTTTTATGGCCGGGGAAATTCGCCGGCTGGGCTGTCCGGCAGACAAGGTCCATGTGCATCACCTGGGGGTGCCATTGCATGATTTGCCCTACCGGCCCCGCAGCTGGCAACCGGGCACGCCGCTGAAACTGCTGATTGCCTCCAGCTGGGTGCAAAAGAAGGGTATCCCCTACGCCCTGCAGGCCATTGCCCGACTGGCCCGGGACTTGCCCGTTCAGCTGACGTTGATTGGTGACGCGCCGGCCGGTTCACGAGGCGCCGCGGAAAAACAAAAAATCCTCGAACTGGTCCATTCGCCCGAGTTGCGGGACGTCACGCAACGGACCGGATTCCTGTCGCACCGGGAGATGATCCAAATTGCCTGCAATCACCATATTTTTGTCTCCACCAGCGTGACGGCGGATAACGGTGACACCGAAGGCGGGGCACCGGTGGCCATTATCGAGATGGCTGCCTCCGGCATGCCGATCGTCAGCAGTCGCCATTGCGACATTCCCAATGTCGTGATAGACGGGGAAACCGGGCGACTGTCCGATGAAAAAGATGTTTCGGGCATCCTCGACAACCTGCGCTGGTTTGCCAGCAACCCGACCCGATGGGAACCCATGCTGCGGGCCGGACGCCGCCGGACCGAAGAACAGTTTGACTGTGCGCGGCAGGGCGTTCGGCTGGCCGGGCTGTATGATCAAATTGCCGGATCGGCTCCCGCCGGTCCGGAACGAATGGCAAAAACCGGATTTTAACCGGACTGCACGTTTTGATAGACTGATGCTTCGCAACTGCAGGTACCTGCCCAACATCACCCGCTCGGCCCCAACATGACGCAAGCTCTTTATCCGTCGTATGCGCGTCAGGCCGCGACGCCGATGCCGGCCGTGTATGCGGCGGCAGCCGGTGCCACAAAGTTCCAGTTTTACTGGTTGTGTGCCCTGATACTGGCGTTTTGCTATGAATTGCCGCTGATGCGCCTGACATCGATGGACCGGCTCAATCCGCGCCTGTTTGACGGCGTGGCGGTGTTGGGCGCGTTCATCGTGCTGTTTCAAAACGGAAACCTGGGCAATGCATTTCGCAATCCGGTATTTCGCCGCTGGTTCTGGTTGATGGCCTGGTTCACGTTCTGCGCAACCATCTGGGCCGGATTATGGCTTCCGTGGGGACCGGCCGGCAAGTATTCCCTGTACTACGCAGGCAAGTATCTGGAGGGATTGCTCTGTATTTTTCTGGTCGCAGCGATACCGCTCAACAGCCGGCAAAAACACACCCTGCACTGGATGGTCGTTATGGGCGGGATAGCGGTGGCGACGTACGCGCTGTACGAGCGTGCCACCGGCTCCAATGTCCGGACTATTGCCGAAGGCAAGGAAATCAAGCGGGCCGAGGGGACCCTGTTCAGCTGCCTCGGACCGACCTATTTTCATGTTGCATCGTTTTCGTCGTTGTCCTGCGCCATGACGTTCGCGCTGGCCAACAAATACCGTCCCTGCGGGACGAAAACGTTTCTGTACGGAGCGGCCTTGTTCAGTGCCTGGCCCGCCGTGTTTTGTGGATCCCGGGCCGGGTTGGCGATTTTGCTGGTGGTCCTGGCCGGTGTTTTCTTTTTCATGAAACGGACCCGGTTGACGCTAACCATCAGCGCCTGCCTGGCGGTTTGTGCTGCGTCGGCCCTGTTCACTTCGGGAGAGTTCGTGGAGCGGGCCTCTGAGGCCTCCACGTCCGTCCGCCGTTTGTTGGGCGCCGAGGAGTCGCGGGGTGGTGCCAACAGCATCATGGCGCGGATTGGCATGGGGTTGGATGGTTTGCTGGGAGGCGGCAATGATGCCTATGGCTGGCAGGGAATGCGGCTGCCTGTGTTTGGCGGCGGGTTTTACGCAGTGCCCCATTCCCAGGGGGGCCGGATTTCCAAGTTTCGCGTCGGATACGGCGTGCACAATGCCTATCTGTTCCCCTACGAACAGGCCGGAATCCTCGGCTGGATTCTGGCCGGCCTGTTTCTGTTTGCGACGATCAAATCGCTGATCCACACGATGCGCCAACCCAACGAAACGGACAAGCAATTTGCCATTGGCATGTGGTGCGCCGTTTTGGCCTTTATTCCTGCGGCCTGGTTCGGGCAGATATTCTGGCGCGGATTTGGAACCGAGAATTTCAATACTTACATGATTGTGCTGCTGGTGCTGGCCACGCGGGCGACGAATCCAATGACCCGCGCCAACCCGTTTTACCGCTACCGGCCCACCGTTCAGCCAGGCCGACCCGGATGACGTCAGCGAACAACCGAGACGACGGGAGTTGCCAACACGGTTGAGCCGTTTCGGATGAATGAACAACGTCCGTTCATTTCTCAACCGTGTTCGGCGCATCACCAACCAGCGGGTGTTACGCCCGTTTTACCGGGATGCCGGCGACTGGCGGAATACGGTCTTTCTGGCGGGCGTGGGGCGCAGCGGAACCACCTGGATCCAGAATCTGATCAACAGCGACGGCTCGTACCGAATCATGTTCGAGCCGTTTTACCGCCTGAAAACGCCGCTGATCGCCGATTGGCACGAGCATCAGTACCTGCATCCGGAAAACCGGGAGCCCCGCTACCTGCAGCCCGCCACTCGCATCCTGTCCGGGCAGATCCGCAGCCTGTGGGTTGACAAATTCAACACCAAACGATTTGTCCGAAAACGACTCATCAAGGACATTCGAACTTGCCTGATCCTGAACTGGATCCACCGGCATTTCCCCCCAATACCCATCATCCTGGTGATCCGGAATCCCTTTGCCGTCGTCCATTCCCAGCTGCGGGCCGGGTGGGACCTGAACCTGAACGACTATCTCGATCAGGACCCGTTGATGCAGGACCACCTGGGTCCCTTCGAATCGGTGATTCGGGGGGCGCGGACTCCGTTCGACCGAAACCTTGTTCGCTGGTGCGTCGAGAATTTCGTGCCGCTACGGCAATTCCGGCCCGGTCAAATGCTGGTCGTAACGTATGAAGACTGTTGCCGCACTCCGGATTTCGTCAATCGCCAGCTTTGCCAGTTTCTGAACCGACCGTATACCCCATTGAGCGACAGGGCCATTTCCAGTCCTTCTCCGGCGACCAAAGCGGAAAGTGCGATCAATACCGGTGGTTCACTGCTGCGCGGTGCCAACCAGATGTTCGACGCCGGGCAGGTCGGTCGAGGCCTGAAAATTCTGGACTTGTTTGGATTGCGGTCGATATACGACGAATCTCCTGTGCCACGGATACCGGCTGACCAAATCCTCCCCCTGCCTGTCGAATCGGATCGTTCCGGCCCATGAAACTGCTGTACGTCGTCAGCGGCCAATCCTATTCATCCAGTCGGCCCAGTCGCAAGATTGCCGCACTGGTGCGCTGCTGGCGTGAAATGGGACACGAGGTTGAATTGATTTGCGGCAATGATGTGTTGCCGGCCGGGCGGCAGGCGTCAGTGCAGCGATATCAGGCCAATCAGGCCGCTCCGCCCTGGTACCGGCAGACGCCCTGGCTGCAACCGCTGGTGAACACCGTCTCCGAGTGGGCCAATATCCGGCACGACCGGCGATTGGCTGCCGTCGTCAGCGACCGGATCCGTTCGTTTCAGCCCGATCTGTACGTCCAGCGTTCCAGTCGCATTGATGCCCGGACTCTGAACGAAGCGCGGCGTGCCGGAATTCCGACGGTCCTCGAATGGAAGGACAATATCGTGGTGAGTCCGGCCGCTCGCCAGTCGATTGGCCGTGGCGACTTGTATGGCTGGAGCTTTCTCAAACCGTACGCCCGCCGGGTCGAGCGATGGAAAGAGGCGCATGCTGACTGGCTGATTGTCGAATCCGAGGTGCTGCGGGAACGGCTGGCGCGTCACCTGGGTCGGGATCCGCAGTCGATTGTCGTGGCTCTCAACGCCGTGAACATCGCCGACTTTCCTGCCGGTGAGGTCAGTCAGGCTGACGCGCGGCAACAACTGGGCCTGCCAGAGAATTCCTTTTTGGCCGTTTTCGTCGGTTCATTTAACTGGTACCAGCATGTTGAGTACCTGATCCGCGCCATCGGCTCGCCCCTTTGTCCGGAGTCCGTTCACGCGGTGCTGGTCGGCGACGGTCCCAATCGTCCGGGCTGTGAGTCGTTGGTCCGGAAATTGAATCTGAACGATCGGGTGCATTTTGTCGGCAGGGTACCGCACGATCAGGTGCCCCGGTATCTGGCGGCAGCCGATACGGCGATTCTGCCCGACTGTACCGAGATCATCACGCCGATCAAGGTTCAGGAGTACATGGCCATGGGCATCCCGCCGCTGGTTCCGGATTACCGGGCCAACCGGGAAGTTTTGGAGGATGGCGTCACGGGTATACTTTTCCAGCCGCGCGATGTGGAGGCCCTGGCCCGCCAGTTGGCCCGCCTGCAACAGGACCCGCTGCAACGCGACCGGATTGGCGCGGCCGCCCGCCAGGCAGTTGCCGAACGGTTATCATGGCCCGCGACGTGGGGCCGGGCCGTCGAGTCCATCCTGGAGCAGAGTCGAAAAACGACAGCCCGGTAGCATGAAAGCCAACGCAGCCTTGCATCCAGCCAGCGCGCACGTCCATGTGCTGTCGCTCGGCTACGACAAGGGCTTGTTGCACGATGCGGCTGGCAAGCCCGCCAGTGACGGCGCCAACCGACGAATGTTTTTTGCCGAGCGGATCGGTTCCTATACCATGATTTCCCTGTCGCCAGTGGACGACTCATTTCAGGAGAAACGGGAGCGGAATATCCATGTCATTCCCGCCCAAAGTCGCAGCACTCCTCTGGCGATGTGGCGGATGTACCGCGAAGGGGCGAAACTGTGCCGCGGCGGACGGATTAATGTGATCCAGACCCAGGAACCCTCGACCACCGGTCTGGTCGGTCAGCTGCTGAAATTTCGGTTCGGAATCCCGGTTTGCGTTTGCGTCTATGGACCCAACCCGTGGGACGAACACTGGTGCCGGGCGTCCTGGTACAATCGTCTGGTCACCCCGCTGGCCCGATATGTTCTGAAGCACGCGGATCGCATTATTGCGGACGGCACGATTACCATCGAGCGGCTGGCTCAGGCCGGAATCGCCCGCGAACGACTTACCCGCAAGGTCAACGTGCCATCCAACATCGGTGATTTCGGGCATTCCGATTTCGCGGAACTTCGGCAGCAGTTGCTCGGCAACCGGTTTGCCCATGTATTGCTGCACGTGAGCAATCTGTCTATCCAGAAAAACATACCTTGCTTGCTGAACGCTTTTCAGCAAATCGTGCACCAGCGACCCGAAACGCGGCTGGTCGTTATCGGTCGGGGGCGACGACAGCCTGAGTACCGGTCGCTGGCCGACCGACTCGGATTGCAGGATCATATCCTGTGGCAGGGGAGCGTTCCCCACAACGAAATCCCCGCCTGGTTCCAGGCGGCTGATGTGTGTCTGGTAACTTCCCGGTTCGAGGGATTTCCGCGGGTCTTCGTCGAATCGGCGGCCGCCGGGACGCCGCTGGTCACCACCCTCGTGAGCGGTTGCAACGATGGTGTGATCGACGGCCAAAACGGATTTATTGTCGCCCAGGACGACCCGGCCGGCCTGGTGGCGCGGACGATTGAACTGCTGGATGATCCCGGCCTGCGCCGGGAAATGGGCGAGCGAGGCCGCCACCTGGTTCAGGAACTGGCTGAAAAACAGGAACTCTACAACCTGCTGCAGGTCCGGGTTTGGGCCGAGATCCTTTCGCAACCCCCGGCCGACGTTGAAGAAGCATCGACGTCCTGCGGCAAAATCGACGATGCGCAAGCCTGACTTTTTTATCGTGGGTGCCCCCAAATGCGGGACGACCGCCCTGCATACTTATCTGGGTGAACATCCCAATGTTTTTGTCTGTACCCCCAAGGAACCGAATTATTTCGCGACCGACTTTCCGACCCAGCGGTACGTCCGGAATCATGACGCATACCTTGGCCTGTACCGCGCTGCAACACCCCGTCACACGGTGATCGGCGAAGCATCCGCCTGGTATTTGTATTCCGGCGAGGCCATCGCCAACATTCGGAAATTCGAACCGAATGCCCGGATTATTGCGATGGTTCGCAATCCGGTCGACATGTTGCCATCACTGCATCGGATGTTAATGTTCAACTTTGCGGAAGATGTTGAAGACCTGGAAACGGCATGGGACCTGCAGGATGCCCGCCGGGCCGGACATTCACTGCCCCGAAACCGAAACCGGCGATTTGACGTGTCGACCCTGCAGTATTCGCAAGTTTGCCAGTTGGGCTGCCAGATCCAACGACTCAAGTCCGTTTTCCACGACGACCAGGTGCTGATCATCCCGTTTGATGACTTCACCGCCGACACACAAGCCGTCTACAACCAGGTATTGCAGTTCCTGCAGTTGCCGCCCGATGGACGAACCAGCTTTCCGGCAATCAATGTGCGTCGCGACTTTCGCTCGCGCCGTCTGGCCTGGCTGGCATGGAGGGCGCGGGATCTCGGTTCGTCGGTCAAGCGGCGGATGGGAATCACCCGCGCTTTCGCGGTCAAGGATTTCCTGAACCGGTTCAATGAAAGACCGGAATCGCGCCCGCAGCTCCGCGAAGCATTCAGGGCCCGGTTGTCCGACGCGTTTCGCGACGACGTGGCGCTGCTGGGAGAACTGATTAATCGCGACCTTTCGCATTGGCTGGGTCCGGCGCCCGGGACCGCATCCGGCGCCCCGCGGCCCGGCGACCCGGGAGAGATGGCCTGACGCGGTTCGCGCACAGAAACCTGAATGAATATCAACTCACCCCTGTTTCCTGTTTTTTATCACAGTCTTCGAATTTCGCACGGCCTGGTCAGTGGGCCCTTGTTCAACCGGTTCTGGTTTCGCTATCTCCATTGGCGCCGTCGCGCGCGGGGTCAGACCCTCAATCTGCGGCAGCCGGCAACGTTTAGCGAAAAGATTATCTGGCTCAAGCTGTATCACGATACCCCGGATTCCCATGCGCTCGTTGACAAGTTTCTCGTGCGGGAACATGTTTCCCGCCTGTGCGGCCAGAAACACCTGGTTCCCCTGATCGGTGCATGGGACGACGCTCGGGAAATTGACTTTGACCGTCTGCCGGACCGGTTCGTTGCCAAGGCCTCTCATGGCTCGGGATGGGTCATGGTGTGCGACGACAAAAAGGCACTGGACCCCAATCGCGCCGTCAAAACCATGAACCGGTGGCTTTCCCGCAATTACTATTACTTTGGCCGCGAAAGGCCCTACCGGAAATGTCCGCCCAGAATCGTCGTCGAACAACACCTGGCCGACATTGCCGATTCCGATATTCGCGACTTCAAGTTCTTCTGTTTCGATGGCCAGCCCCGCTACGTTCAAATCGACGTTGACCGGTACGCCCACCACCGCCAGGCGTTCTACGACATGCAATGGAACAAGCAACGTTTTTACCAGTTGTACCCGCCGTACGAGGACGAGCTGGCCCCCCCCCCGGATCTGGAACGAATGATCGAGATGGCAAGTCGCCTGTCAGCGGGTCTGCCATTTGCCCGAATTGACTTGTTCAACCACGGAGGCCACGTTTTTTTCGGAGAGATTACCTTTCATCCCCACGGCGGCTTCGCCCCTTTTTTTCCTCCCGAGTATGACCGGATATTGGGCGACCAGCTGCGATTGCCGGCCGTCGGGGGGCAGGCCTCCCGGTCACCGACCCCGCCGAACGCTCCATGAAATTGCCGGAAATTCAATCCCGGATCCAGTCGTGGCTGGGGCAGGGCCGGACCATGTTTGCGACGTCCTCGTTCCAGACGCATTCGTTGCCCATGTTGCACATCATCAGCCGGATTGACCCCTCGATTCCCGTGATGTTCCTCAATACGGGTTACCTGTTTCCGGAAACGCTGGCCTTTCGCGATCAGGTTGCCCGGCTGATGAACCTGAATGTGGTCAACATCGCACCCACGGTCCCCAAGTTCAATCAGCGGGACGACACCGGCCGATTGTACTTTGCCTCCAATCCCGACCTGTGCTGTTACCTGAACAAGGTGTTGCCGCTGGAACCCTGCCTGCAGAAGTTCGATATTTGGATCAACGGGATTCGCAGCGACCAGAACTCCAATCGCCAGTCCATGGGCGTCATCCAGCAGGGTCCGTTTGATTGTCTGCGGTTTCATCCGATGCTGGACTGGACCGTGGCCATGATCTACGACTATCTCGAACAGCACGAATTGCCCCGTCATCCGCTGGATGAACAGGGCTATTGGAGCATTGGCTGCGAACCCTGCACGATCGCACCCGGCACTGCGGGGCACCGATCCGGCCGCTGGCATGGCCAGAACAAGACGGAATGTGGCTTGCACACACAATTGGCCCGGAAACAATCGTGAGAGTCCTGGTCACCGGGGGAGCCGGTTACATCGGATCGCAATTGATCAATCGCCTGTCGGCATGCGAAGATATCGGGGAAGTCATCGTCTTCGACAACCTCGGGCGACGCAACTACAACCTGTTTTTTGGCGATCCGAAACCTGGCAACAAGACACGACTGGTTCGGGCGGATATCCTCGACACGCGAACACTTCGAAGTGTCCTGCAACGCATCGATGTGGTTGTGCACCTGGCCGCCCGCGTGACGACACCGTTCGCCGACGAAAATCCGCACCTGTTCGAACAAACCAACCATTGGGGAACGGCCGAGCTGGTGTACGCCATCGAGGCATCCCCGGTCCGCAAACTGATCTATCTCAGCAGCGCATCGGTATACGGGGCCACATCCGAACCGGTTGACCACCGGTCCCCCACCCATCCCAAAACCTTTTACGGCATTTCCAAGCTGCGGGGCGAACAGCACGTCCGGCGGATCCGCGAGGCCGGGTTTGATGCCAGCATCGTGCGATGTGGAAACGTATTTGGCTTCGGCCGCAGCATGCGATTTGATTCCGTCATCAACCGGTTCCTGTTTGAAGCCAATTATCTTGGACAAATCGCGATCGAGGGAAACGGAAATCAGCACCGCTCATTCGTGCATATAGATCGTGTCGTCGACGTACTGGCCAGCATGACAAGCGGTCAGGCCCCCCCCGACACCTACAATCTGGTGGAAGCCACATGGACCATCAACACAATCGCCCAGGCAATCAGCCAGCTGTTCCCGGACGTTGATACGATCTTTGTCAATCAGGATGTCGAGATGCGGGAGTTGCGTGTGGCCCGCGATGAACGCCTGGAATCCCTGTATCCTTCACCGCAGATTTCGCTGCTGGACCACCTCCAGCAATTCAAGTCAGCACTGTCATTTCAATATGTCAAACACGAACATGCAACCTGAAATCAATCCTGCGGTGGGGGTTTCGCTGGCCGACCTGATTGTGAGCGGCGGTGATGACCGGCTGGACCTGGGCACCCCCGGCACGAACAGGTACCACGTGTGTCCCACGGACTATCATTCGGTCTTCAATCGGGCCAGCTGTACCTGTTCGCCGTTTACCCAAGCCGGATATGAATCCGCATGCCGCCTGTACGACCGTCTTGACGAATCAGTATTCGACGAGGTCCGGGCCGATCACACCCGGCAAATCAAGCGATTGATCAATTACGCAGGAGAGGATCGGTTTCATGTGTTTTATGCTCCGTCGGGCAGCGACCTATGTTACTATCCCTTGTTGTTTTCCACGCTGATTCATCCGGACCGTGGTATTTATAACGTGGTCACCTGCCCGGAAGAGCTGGGCTCGGGCAGCAACACGGCCTACGCCGGAAAATTCTATTTTGATCGCAACCAGCAGGGCCGATCCGTCTCACGGGACTCCCGGATCAGCGATCGGCTGATGATTGAAAACCGGAGCTTTGCGGCTCGCTCGGCCGATGGCAAAATCATCAATCACTGGCAGGAAATTCTCGACATCATCCATCAAAAGTACCTGACGCATTCGGTCAATGCCAATCTGGTGATCGGCAGCAAATCAGGAATTGAGAACAACATTACGATCGCCTCTCAAACGCCGGAAGACGTGTTGTGGACCATTGACCTTTGCCAGTTTCGCGCGTCGCGGGTTTTGATCAATGGCCTGATCGGCATGAATTGCCTGGTTATGCTGACGGGTTCCAAATTCTACCAAAGCCCGCCTTTTTGCGCGGTCCTGCTGGTACCGCGGACCATTTCCAGCCGGTTCGGCCCGCCGGCACCCGATCTTGTGGAACCGTTTGCCGCCATCTTTTCACGATTTGACGTTCCGGAAGACTTTGCTGAATTACGGGCCCATTTGCCGGATTTCCGCAATTACGGATTACTGCTGAGGTGGCAGGCGGCTCTGGCGGAAATGACAGCGATGGCTGATCTGGATTTGCATACAGTTAATGACGTGATTCAACGCTGGAATGAATTTGTGGTCACGCAACTGGGCCAGGCCGACTCATTTCAGTTGATGCCCGATCACCAAATAACCAACAAGACCATCGTGTCATTCCGTGTCAAACGCGGGAACGGGGATTTTTTGAGCCACGATGAACTGTCGTGGTTATATAACACGATTTGTCAGCGCCGTGATCTTGATTTCGGCCAGTATGACCGGGTGCTGTTTGGCCAGCCGGTCCGCTATGGTGACAAGTCATTTATTCGAATCGCTTTGGGATCCAGCGATGTCCGGCGATTCGTTGAATCCGGAACCGATTTTGAAAACGATCGAAAGCTGATCCAGCTGATTGAATCTGTTATCGAGGCGACACGACGTTGCAACTGATTGATCGAGCCACCATTTGCCAATCCTGGCAACAGGCGCTGAACCTCGGACTGGTTAATCCCGCCGAAGATACCGCCGTGCTGTTTGTTGACTTGACGGTTATCCAGGACCGGCTGGAACGGCTGAAAGACGCGTTCCCCAAAGGATCCTTGCATGCCGTCGCGGTAAAGGCAAACCCGCTGGCGGCGGTTCTGGCATTTCTCGCCAGCCAGGCGCCGGCCTGGAAACGGCAACGATGACCGAAGTGGAACTGGCCCGTCGGGCCGGCCTGGCGACCGATCGTATTGTCTTCGACTCTCCCGTCAAGACAACCAGCGAAATCCGGCGACTTGCCGCAGATTACGCCGGGCTGCGCGTTAACGCCGATTCGCTTGCCGAACTGGCCCGTTACCCGGCAGACGGTTCCCGACTGAAGCTGGGATTGAGGATTAACCCGCTGATCTCCGGGGAAACCATCCATTCAATGAACGTGGGCGGCCCCTATTCGAAGTTTGGAGAACCGGTTTCCCGCCGCGATGACATTATCGATGCCTGCCGCCGCCACCCGGATCTGGATTGTCTGCATGTGCACATCGGGTCACAGATTCGGGATTACAAGCCAACCGCCCGGGCGATCGCCGGGCTGGCAGATCTGGCTGATCAAATCAACCACGTGTGCCGCAAACCAAAAATCAAAACTCTGGATATTGGCGGTGGCTTTCCGGTTAATTACCGGAACGGACCGCCTCATCCGGAAATCGCTGATTATGTGGACGCCATTCGCGAAGCCTGTCCCCGGATTTTCGAGGGTGCCTTTCAAATAATTACCGAATTTGGACGGTACGTGCACGCCAACTCCGGCTGGGCCGTTTCCACCATCGAATACATTAAACCGACGCCTGACGGTTTCAACCTGCTGACCCACCTGGGCGCCGACATGTTTGTGCGGGAGTGCTACAATCCAGGTGAATGGTACCACCAAATGTTTGTGATGGACCCGGCGGGGAATGAAAAGAACGATTGCCCGCCTGTCCGGTCCAGGATCGCCGGGCCGCTGTGTTTTGGTGGTGATTTTATTGGCGAACCGGTTCCACTGGGGCTTGCCGACCCCGGCGACAAACTGGTGATTCAGGACGTGGGTGCGAATACGTTTTCTCTCTGGTCGCGGCATTGCAGCCGACCGTTTCCGAAAGTTATTGCGCTGTCAAATGATGGCCGCAAAATGAAGATCATCAAACATCGCGAATCAATCGATTCGCTTGCCAGTTTCTGGTCCTGACGCCAGGAGCAGGCAGTCCGCAGCCACAATACCATTTCGTGATTAACCTCATTTCAAATCGTGGTGCGCCCCGGCTCACCGGAATCGCCATGGCCTGCCTGGCCTGGTTCGCGATGGTGCCGGCACCCGCGCTGGCCCAGGGGGGGCCGGAAAATGCCGTGGTTATCGTAAATCAGGAATCCGACTCCTCCAAATTGCTGGCCAATTATTATGCCTGGCTGCGAAAGATCCCGCCGTCCCGCGTCATCAGCCTGGCCGGAATCACGAACCGCGAATACACCAGCGAAAAAAACTTTCGTGACACCATCCTGCAACCCCTGATGCAGGAAATCGAAAACCGGAATCTGCAGGATTGCGTCGACTACATCATTTATTCCAGTGATTTCCCCACCACGATCAACATTCCCGACTCGCAAAAACGGCTGCTCGCGCTGGCCGGGCAACAGGGCCAGCCGCTCAACGGGCAAGCTCGCAAGCTCTACAACCCGGCGGCCTCCATTTCCTCGATGACGTGGTTTGCCCGGCAGGTGTTGCGTGATGATTCCTCGTTCATGCTGCTGAACGCCAACCGCTACATGCGCGTCAAAACCGGCGCCGACTACCTGCCCACCCGCTCGCTGCATGCCACGGACCGGTGGGCGGCCGACGGGTCATTGACCGGCGACACGGCGACGGCGCGTTCCTACTTTATTTCCTCCATCCTGGCAGTCACCCGCAACGAGGGCATTACCGAACGCGAGGCCCTGGCGTTCATCGAACGGACGGTATCGGCCGATGGCAACCCTCCACCAGGCACGGTGTACTTCACGGCCAATCCGGGAGCCCGCACGGCACCCCGAATTCCCGGCTTCGCCGATGCTGTCACCGCGCTGACGCAGCTCGCTGTGCCGGCCGAGGTGATCCCCGGCAAATTGCCCACCAACGCGGTGGTTGCCGGCCTGGTTGCCGGTGCGCCGGCACTGGACCTGGCGGGCTGCGGATGTACCTTCTCAGCGGGCTCCCTCTGTGAAAACCTGACCAGCTCCGGCGGCAAGTTGACCAACACGCGGCAAACCAAGTGTACCGAATTCCTGCGGTACGGGGCGGCCGGTTCCAGCGGAACGGTCATCGAACCGTTCGCTGTGCAAGCCAAGTTCCCGCATCCCATGATTCAGGTTCACTATGCACGCGGCTGCACGCTCGGTGAGGCGTTTTATCAATCCGTCCATGGTCCGTTTCAAATCCTGCTGGTGGGTGATGCTCTGTGCCGTCCCTGGGGAAACCGGCCCACGATCCACGTCAGCGGGGTTCGCGCCGGTGATGTCATCGGTGGAACGTTGGATATCGGAATCGGTTACGGCGACGACGTGCCTGTTGCCAAAACGCAGGTCTATCTGGATGGTCGCAAAATCAGCGACCAGCCGGTGACCGAATCGTTCCGGCTGGATTCGCGAAAAATCAGCGACGGATATCACGAACTGCGACTGGTTGCTGTTTCGGAGGGGTTGATCGAAACCAGTGCCCGGGAAATCATTCCCGTGACGGTTAACAATTCCGGACATCAGGTTTCAATAACCGTCAGCCAATCATCGTGGGACCTGTCTGACGTCATTCCAGCAGATATTGATTCCAATTTTGGTGAGCAGGTCATCCTGCTGCACAACGAGCGCCGCTCGGAACCCTGAATCAGCGTCAGGGCAGAATCGGGTTTCCGGCGCGGGATGTGGGCCGCGGGCCGGTGACATTGACCGCCGTCGCAATCGCCGGGGATGGAATCCAGCGCGTGCAAAGTCCGCCACTGGTTATCGAGATCCGGGGCGAGATACGCGATTCGCTGCTGAAGCCGGACGTCCAAACACCTCGTCAACCCGGCAAGTAACCGGCCCATGCCCGTTGGATCCAGCCGTTGACCGCGCCCCCCCACAAGATCCTGATTAATTGCCTGAGCGCCCGCAGCGGAGGTGCCATCAGCTATTTGCGAAACGCCATCGGAAGCATTCTGGCCGAGGGGAACCGCCTGGACGGAGTGGAAATACACGCGCTTTGTGATGCCCGCCAGGCGCTGCAAATCGACACGTCCCCGGATCGCCGGATATTGGCGGAAACTGCCCGGTTGGGCGGTTGGAAACGGAGCCTGTGGGAGCGACGCAACCTGCCGCGGATCGTGCGGCAAGGGGGATACGGCACCGTATTTACGCCTTACCAGTTGTCAGCGGCCGCATTGCCGGTCCGGTCCGTCCTGATGTTACGCAACATGGAACCTTTTTTCTTCGAGCGTTATCATTACTCGTTTAAAAACCGGCTCCGCAATCAATTGCTGCGGCGTTCGACCATCCGATCCACCCGGGCGGCCAGCCATGTCATTGCAGTTTCCGAATTCGCCCGCGATTACCTGGTCGATGTCGTGGGAGTCTCCCGCCATGCGGTGACCCGCATCTACCATGGCCGGGATCCTTTTTTTCGGAACCGGTCGACGATGATGAGGCGAGACGTTTACTCGAAGAACTGCAAGTTGAATCCCCGTTTTTGCTTACCTGTGGATCGTTGTTGCCCTACCGGCGCTGTGAGGATGTGATTGATGCGTTTGGCCGGTTTTCCCGGCCGGAAGACCGCTCGTTTCAACTGGTTGTGGCCGGCGACGGGAATGACCCGCCGTACAAAACCATGTTGCAACAACGGTCGAACCAGCCGACACTGGCAGGGCGGATTCGATTCACGGGGCATGTCAGTCCACAACACATGCGGGCCCTGTACCAGCAGGCGAAACTGGTCGTTCTGGCAACCGAGATCGAGGCTTGTCCCAACATTGCCATTGAATCCATGTCGGCCGGGGCCGCGATTCTGGCCAGCGACAGTCCGCCGCTGCCCGAGATCATCGGGCGCGAGAATGCCAGTTTTTTTGAGCGGAGAAATACGGTCCAGCTCGCTGACCGAATTGGTCACCTGCTGAATTCCCCGGCCGAGGCGGCGGAACTGCAGCAACGGGCCCGTCGCCGGGCTGACGATTACGGCTGGCAAACGTGTACCGCGAAAACCCTGCAACTCCTGACACAGATCCCCATCCATGGTTGATTACACCAAAGAGCCGTTTTGGTTCAAAATAAAAAAAGTCCTGCGGTATATCCGGCTGTACGGGTTTCGGCGAACGCTGGTCAAGGTTCGTGGCCAGTACCATATGAAGAAGACATTTTCCTCGCCGCCACCACTGAAACCCAATCCCGCCGGCCATGTCGGCTTGGTGGGCTGTGGCAATTTTGCCTACAGTGCGATCGCGTACTATCTGAAAAAGAAATATGGCAACGTCATGCGGGCCGCCATGGACGTCGATCCCGACCGGGCCATGTCCCTGGCGGCCGCCTATGGTCTGGAATACTGTACCGAGGACTCCCGTCGCGTTATCGAGGACCCGGCAATTGATCTGGTATATATTGCCTCCAATCACGCCACGCACGCCGAGTATGCCATTCAGGCACTGCAGCAGGGCAAATCGGTCCACATTGAAAAACCCCACGTTGTAACGGAAGACCAGCTGGTGCGGCTGTGCCGGCAAATGAGTCAGTCGACTGGCCGTGTGGGACTGGGATTCAATCGCCCGAACAGCCGAATCGGCAAAATGATTAAAAGGCATCTGGCCGAACAATCGGGTGCCCTGATGATGAACTGGTTTGTGGCGGGCCACGAAATCAACCCCGATCACTGGTACTTTCACGAACAGGAGGGGGGCCGGATTCTGGGCAATCTTTGCCACTGGACCGATTTTGTCTATCAAATGGTGCCCGAGGAAAATCGTTACCCGATCGAAATCAATCCCACGCGGGCCGAACGGTCCGATTGCGATATCGCGGTGACGTACGTGTTTGGTGACGGCTCGATCGCCGTGATTACGTTTTCAGCCAAGGGGCACACGTTTGAAGGGGTCCGCGAAAGCTTTGCGGCTCACCGCGGCAATGCCCTGATGGCCATGACGGATTTCAAGTCATTGACCGTTGAAATCATTGACCAAAAAATCCGCTACGCACCCTGGTATCGCGATCATGGGCACAGCGGAGCCATCGAATTTTCCTACGAAGCCAGTCAAAAACGGCACCCCGGATGCAGCATCAAGTACATTTGGGAAACGGGCGAACTATTCTTGAAAACCCGGGAAGCCCTTGAGAAAAACCGGAAGGTGACCTTAAACCGGTTCGAGGACTCGGAGACGGGAAAGATGATTGCCGGGGCCCAAATGGTGACCGGCAGCATGGCGGCAAATCCGGTCAGCGAGTGAATTATCCGCCGGTTCCGATTCCCGCCGAACCAGTTGGCTGGCGAATCGGCAGGCTGGCGAATCAATGATCGGCGGAAAAAACGCTGGCCTGGCAGACCCCACGGATACGGGAACGGAAAGTCAAACTCATTGCAAGTGAATGAAACAAATACTTCAAAATCTCGGTAACGGCGAAACCATGCTTGTCGATGTGCCCTGCCCGCGACGGGCCGCGGGGCAGGTCCTGTGCCAGACCACGCGAACGCTGGTCTCTCTCGGCACCGAAAGGATGTTAATTGAATTTGGCCGCGCCGGTCTGTTTGCCAAGGCCCGGTCGCAACCGGAGAAGGTGAAACAGGTATTGCAGAAGATCCGGACCGACGGACTGTCGACCACGATTGAGGCGGTCCGCTCCAAACTGGACACACCCATTCCGCTCGGCTATTGCCATGTCGGCAGGGTCGTCGAGGCCGATCCCGGCAGCGGACTGGGCTGTGGTGATCGCATCATCAGCAACGGGCCGCATGCGGAAATGGTAGCGGTTCCGGAAAACCTGACCGCCAAAATCCCGACGAACGTTGACGACGACAAGGCCGCGTTTGTGGTCATTGGCGCGATTGGATTGCAGGGAATTCGATTGCTGGAACCCACGCTCGGCGAACGTATCGTGGTTAGCGGACTGGGCCTGATCGGCCTGTTAACCGTTCAGTTGCTGAAGGCTCACGGCTGTCATGTGCTGGGCATCGACTTCGACCCGCAAAAACTGCAGCTGGCCCGGCAATTCGGAGCCGAGGTCGTTGATCTGGGCGCCGGACAGGACCCGGTGGTCGCTGCCGAACAATGGACGGCGGGGCAGGGGGTCGACGGCGTGCTGATCACCGCATCCGCCAAATCCGACGAAATCCTCCACCAGTCCGCCACGATGTGCCGCAAACGCGGGCGCATCGTACTGGTGGGTGTTGTGGGATTGAATTTGCAGCGTTCGGACTTTTATGAAAAGGAATTGTCCTTTCAGGTCTCCTGTTCCTATGGCCCGGGCCGCTACGACACCAACTATGAGAACAAGGGACTGGATTATCCGATCGGTTTCGTTCGCTGGACGGAGCAACGCAACTTTCGGGCCGTTCTGGATTTGATGGCGGATGGCCGGCTGGACCCCACGCCGCTGATCACGCACCGTTTTTCGTTTGACGACGCGCTGCAGGGATACGATTCCGTCAATGAACCCGGCGCCATGGGGATCTTGCTGGAGTATGCCGAGTCGCCCGAAAGCGATGCCTCCAAACGCCGCAGGACCGTAGTACTGCATCCGCCCGCGGCCAGCGGAAGCGGCCCGGAAACAGGCATTGCGTTCATCGGTGCTGGCGGATTCACCACTCGCATGCTGTTACCCCGAATGCCGCACAACGGCATCGCGCTGCGAACTATCGTCAGTGCCAGCGGAGTTTCGGCGGCACATGCCGCGAGGAAATTCGGATTCCAGCAAGTCTCCACCGATGCCGGAAAGGTATTCGCCGACCCGCAGATTCAGGCCGTATTCATCACCACGCCGCACAACAGCCATGCCTCCCTGGTCACCCAGGCGTTGCAGCACGACAAACATGTGTTCGTCGAAAAACCGCTGGCCCTGACCGGGCAGGAACTCGACGAAATCGCTGCGATGATTGACGACTCGTCAAACCGCTGCCTGATGGTGGGTTTCAACCGTCGTTTCTCGCCGCACATGCGGGAAATCGGGAAGTGGTTACAGTCCTGTCCCGGTCCTCGCTCGATCATTGTCACGGTCAATGCCGGAGCCATGCCAGCCGATCACTGGACCCAGGATTTGCAGATCGGCGGAGGTCGAATCATCGGTGAATGCTGTCACTTTGTGGACCTGGCGCGTTTCCTGGCCGAGGCTCCGATCAGCAGCGTCAACGCGCTGCCCATGGGTGGAACCGCCGGCCGGTTGGGGGATTGTGTTTCCATTCAACTGGGCTTTGACAACGGTTCGATCGCCACGATTCATTACCTGGCCAATGGCAGCAAGGATTTCCCCAAAGAGCGCATTGAGATTTTTGCCGACGGACGGGTCATGACCTGCAACAATTTTCGGGTCTCCACAGAAGTGGGAGGCAAACGTTCATTCAGGACACGCGGTCAGGACAAGGGCCATGCCGCCGAGCTGAAGGCGTTTGTGAACACGGTCCAGCATGGAGGCGACTGGCCCATTCCGGCCGACCAATTAATCGAGGTGTCACGTTTCACGATTTTGGCCGACCGGCAGATTCGCGGAAAACTCGTGGAATAGCCCACATTGCAACAGGCAGATCCTGTCGATCCCGTTAAACTGTCCCAATCGCACGCTCGTGGGCGAACGCGTTTTTGCCAAACTGGCTGTTGCCGGGACCCGGAAACCCTGATCCTGACTGATGGAGTCGCCGTTCGTCGCCCCTGGTTGTGGCACTGGACTGGTTCCAACACCCTGGCCTGCTAATGCTTGAGCGACTGATTCACAAACTGGACCGTTCCTTCTATCCAAACGCTTCGCGCGTGTGGGATGACGAACGATTTGTCGAGATCGTGAAACGGCATCTGAAGCCTGAATCAGTCATTCTCGATTTGGGGGCGGGACGGGGCAAAACGCCGATCCTGAATTTCCGCGGCTCCGTCCGGCGGGTCGTGGGCGTGGACGTCGATTCGGGTGTCCTCGAAAACAGCCACCTGGACGAGCGGTATGTGATTACGGCCGGTCAACCCCTGGAATTTCCTGATGGCACGTTTGACGTGATATTCTCGTGCAATGTGCTGGAGCACGTCGTCGATCCGGATCCATTGTTCTCCGAAATACACCGGGTGCTCAAACCCGGCGGGATTTTCCTGGCCAAGACCAGTAACAAGAATCACTACGTGGCCGCCGCCGCAAGACTGACGCCTCTGTGGTTCCACAAGCGGTTCAATCGAATTCGGGGACGTGAATCGGTCGACACGTTCCCCACCGTGTACCGGTGCAATACACGGCGGCAGATCGCCGGTATTGCCCGCCGGGCCGGCCTCGCCGTCGAATTGCTGGAGTTTTGGGAATGGCGTCCGGAATACCTGCGGATCTCGGCGATTACGTACATGGGCGGTATTGCCTACGAAAAGATTGTCAACTCCACCCGGCTGCTGGCCCCCTTTCGCGCCGTGATGGTGTGCGGATTGCGAAAACCCTGATCGTGCGCATCGTGTTCTTTACTCACTATTTTCCTCCGGAAGGAAACGCGCCTGCATCACGGACGTATGATCATTGCCTGCGCTGGGTTCAGGCCGGACATCAGGTGACCGTGATCACGCCGGTGCCCAGTGTTCCCAACGGGGTGGTCTACGAGGGATTCCGGAACCGGATTTGGCCCCGCCGGGAATCGATGAACGGGATTCAGATCATTCGCATCTGGACATGGGTCGCACCCAATGCGGGAGGCGCACGGCGAATTGCCAATTATCTTTCCTATATGGTCTCGGCCATCCTGACCTTTGTGTTTTTTTGTCGTCGCCCAAAGATCATCATCGCCACGTCACCCCAGTTTTTTTGCGGCTGGGCCGGCGTCATTTGCAGTTACCTCAAGTGGACCCGATTCATTCTCGAAATTCGCGATATTTGGCCGGAATCGATCGTGACGGTGGGGGCGATGAACAAGGGGCTGCTGACCCGCCTCCTGGAATTGCTGGAACGGCAAATGTATCGCAGCGCCAACCACATCGTCGCGGTGGGTCAGGGATATCGCGACAATATTGTTGCCAAAGTCGATGTCGGGGATCGCATCTCGGTGGTCACCAACGGTGTGGACCCCGAACAGTTTCAGCCTCGCCCGCCGTCCCGGTCGTTCCTGCGGGACCATGATCTGGAGGACCGGTTTGTGTGCTCCTATGTCGGCACCATCGGAATGGCCCATGGTCTGGACGTGGTGATTCGGGCCGCCGCCGGGCTTCGCGAACGGGGCCGCGACGATATCGTATTTTGCCTGGTCGGCGACGGGGCCCGGCGCCAGGAACTGGAACGGTCGGTCCGGGAACAGGGACTGGACAATCTGGTTCGATTCACGGGCCGTTTGTCCAAAACAGAAATCCCGTGCGTTCTGGCCAGCTCCGATTGCCTGCTCGTGCATTTGAAAAAATCCGAGCTGTTCGAAACCGTGATCCCGTCCAAGATTTTTGAAGCCATGGCCATGCAGCGACCGCTGATCATGGGGGTGCGCGGCGAGTCTGCCGAAATCGTCAGGGCCAGCGGTTCGGGAATCGAAATGGAACCGGATAACGAGCTGGATCTGGTGAATGCCGTGATTCGGTTGCGGGATGATTCCGCATTTTACGAATCGTTGTGCCAATGCGGCCGCACCTTTGTTACCGAACATTACACGCGCGATGGGCTGGCCGCCCGGTTTCTGGACATCATCGAATCGGTCGCCGGAATTTCCGCCCGCCCAACGGTAACGCCCGGCGTTTGATGCAGATCCCCACGAATCAACTGGAAACACAGGCGGAGCAACTCGTCAGGCGGCAAGCGGGTCGATGGGGGCGGTTTCAGCGGGCCGCCCAAATTGCCCGTCATTATCGCTGGAGCCAGCTGGCCCGGCGGGCGGCGGCGCTGGTTCGCCGGCAGATGGCCGGATCGCGTCCGATCGGTCGTGGCGAGGTCCCGCCAGACCTGACATTCCGGGCCCCGGACCGTTGCGCCCAGGCGGCACAAATCATTACGCAGTCGTCTGGCGGACGTGGCAGCCATGCCCGGGGCGACCTTTGCAGCGGCCAGCTGGTACTGCTGAATCGGCCGGTTAATCTCGGTTGGCCCATCGCCTGGCGTTCTGATTTGACCCAGGTCCCGCACTTGTGGCGATTTCAACTGCAATACCATGAGTACCTGTTGTCGTGGGTAGCCGATCGGGAAATGATCGACAGTCCGGACGATCCCGGGTGGCAAACCGTGTGGCAGATTGTCCTGTCCTGGATTGATGACTTGTCACCGGACCGGGTGGCGGTCCGCGACGATGCCTGGCATCCCTACTGTATCTCACGGCGGACGGCCGTCTGGATCTGGCTGTTGGCACTCGGACAGCCGGCACCGGAGATTGAGAGGCCGATCCTGCAAAGTCTGTTTCGGCAGATGGACTACCTGCACGATCATCTGGAACTGGATTTGGGCGGCAATCATCTGCTGGAAAACCTGACGGCCCTGGTGCTGGCCGGATGCTGCCTGGACGGCCCTGGCCCGGATGCCTGGCTGAAACGGGCGGAGCAGTATCTGCCGAGGGAACTGGAGGCTCAGGTTCTGCCGCATGGCGAGCACTTTGAATTGGCGCCGATGTACCATTGCCAGGTCCTCGGCAACCTGCTGCGCATGGCCTGTGTGTCGGGGGAAAAAAATCCGGCGATCTGCGGCACCAGTTTGTCCCATGCCCGGCGGATGCTGGAATTTCTCAATATCGTTGTGCATCCCGATGGCGAGATCGCCTTGCTGGGCGACAGCGGATTTGGCGAGGCGCCCGCTACGGACCAGATTCGGCAACTGGCGGGACTGCTGGGCTTGGACGCGGATCCTCGCGGTGCGGGAGTGACCCAAACCGGACCGTACTGGATTTACGACTCGGCCGCGGACCGTGCTTCCGATTTCCTGCTGTTTGACCGCGGGCCCGTCGCCGCCGATGCGCTGCCGGCGCATGGCCACTGCGACTTGCTGAATCTGGTAGCCAGCGTCGGTGGCTGCCGCTGGATCATCGACAGCGGAAACTTCGATTACGAGGACAGCAGCATGCGGCAGTATTGCCGGTCCTCGCTGGCCCACAATGTCATGACCGTTGACAGTCACAACCAGTGCGATGTGTGGTCCCGGTTTCGCATGGGATTTCGGGGAACCATTGGCCAGTCCGAAAACGGCCGACAAGGCGCGTTCGACTGGGCCACTGCCAGCCACGACGGATATCGACGCCAGCAGGTAAAACGAATGGCACGGGTTGTCGCCGTGAATTCCGGCAAACGCTGCTGGATTTGTGCGGATTACGGATTTGGGATACGACACCCGTGTTTGATCGGTTATGTTCACCTTGCGCCGCGGATTGATCTCGCCCGGGAAGATGACCGGCCGGGCAACCTGCCGGTATTCCGGCTGGACGACGGTACTCATCAACGACAGCTGGCTTTTTTCGGAGCCAGTGACGTGCAGGTGCTGGAGGGCTGGTATTGCCCGGCATTTGGAATTCGGGAGACCAGCCATGTCATCGCATATCGTCAGAGCTTGCCGTCCTCCTGTCCGATGGGCTGGGTATTGGGTCTGCCTGAAATGCAGGTGCGGCTGATCGACTGTCAGGACAACGGTTTTGTGATTCAGTGCGACGATCCCGGCAACCAGTTTGAATGGAACTTTGAGTGATGCGTATTGCGTGTATTGTGGGTGCCCGGCCCAATTTTATGAAAATTGCACCCATTTTGCGGGCCATGAAAGACTGTTCGCCGTTACAGCCGGTCCTGATTCACACGGGTCAGCACTACGACAAAAACCTGTCGGATATTTTCTTCGAGGAGTTGGGGATCCACCGGCCGGATATTTCACTGGGCGTGGGATCCGGATCCCACGCCCGGCAAACGGCCGATGTTCTGGTCGCGGTTGAAAAGGTGTTGTTGCAGGCGGAAAAAAATGGCGAGCCGTTTTCCCGCATGCTGGTCGTGGGTGATGTCAATTCAACCGCCGCCGCAGCGATTGCTGCGGCCAAACTGCAAATCCCGGTGGCCCACGTGGAAGCCGGATTGCGAAGTTTTGATCGCACCATGCCGGAGGAAATCAACCGGCTCCTGACGGATTCCATTTGCGACCTGCTGCTGGTATCCGAACCGTCCGGTGTCAGCAACCTGAAACGGGAAGGCCACCCGGATTCGCATATTCACCTGGTCGGCAACGTCATGATCGACACCCTGTTGACCCAGGTCGAGCGGGCTCGCCAGCAGGACACGCTCACCCGCCTTGGCCTGCAAGCGGGAACGTTTGGTGTTGTGACGCTGCATCGACCCTCCAATGTTGACCATCCCCGGATCCTGTCCGGACTGGTCGATGTGCTGCTGGATATCGCCGGCGAGATGCCTTTGGCGTTCCCGATTCACCCGCGGACACTGGCTCGACTGGGTGAGTTCGGATTGCACGAGCGAATCGCCGCGTCCCCGAATATCAACTGTCTGGAACCGCTGGGTTACCTGGATTTCCTTTGTTTGACATCCCAGGCCCGCGCGATCGTGACGGACTCCGGCGGGCTGCAGGAGGAATCCACGGCGCTGGGCGTACCCTGTTTGACGATGCGGGGCAACACGGAACGGCCCATCACGGTGGAGCAGGGGACCAGTACGCTGATTGGCAACTCTGCGGAGGCGTTGAAAACACACCTGCGACAGATTCTCGATGGCGACTACAAAACCGGCCGTTGTCCGGAACTTTGGGACGGTCAGGCCTCACAAAGGATCGTAAAAATCCTCGCCAATTGAAGGATCGCGAGTGTTCCGGAGTAGACTCGTCAAGCCCCCAAAATTAAGATGGATGCAGCGGGGGCGGTTGTCCCGGAACAGGCTTTTCATCCGACAACCCGGCCCCGGTCAAGTTCTTGCCGCGATCGTTTCTGATCGGCATCACCCCGTCGCTGGATGATTCGAATCGGGATCGACTTTCGATCAGCCCACCCGAAACTGTTACTCCTTTGTCAGGTAATTTCATGTCTGAAGTACTCGTTGAACCCGCCTCCCGGCTTTTGGAAAAAATCCGGTCGCAAAATGCCCTGGTGGGTGTGATTGGGCTGGGATATGTCGGTCTTCCACTCATCGATGCCTTTGTCTCCCAAAATTTCCCGGCATTGGGCTTCGACGTGGATCCGCGGAAGGTGGCGGCGCTGAATAACGGCGAATCCTATATCGAGCACATTGCTGAATCCAAAATCCGCAGCTGGCTGGACAAAAACCGGTTTGAGGCGACGGACGATTTGGGCCGGCTCGACGAGCCGGACGTTATCCTGATTTGCGTGCCGACACCGTTAACTGACAGTCGCGACCCGGACCTGACCTATGTGATCTCGTCCACCGAAGCAATTGCCGCCCAATTGCGCCCGGGGCAACTGGTGGTTTTGGAAAGCACGACCTATCCGGGCACCACCCGCGACGTGATGTTACCGATTCTGGAAAGTACGGGAATGGTGGCTGGCAAGGATTTCTTTGTTGCCTACAGCCCCGAACGCGAGGATCCGGGCAACCCCAACTTCACGGCCGACACGATCCCCAAGGTCGTGGGGGGAATCTGTTCCACCAGTTTGAATCTGGCCACCGAACTGTACGGCAAGGCCGTGACGTCCACGATTCCGGTTTCCAGCTGCGAAGTGGCCGAAGCCTGCAAGATTCTGGAAAACACTTATCGCAGTATCAATATTGCAATGGTCAACGAGTTGAAGGTGCTGTTTCAGAAGATCGGCATCGATATCTGGGAAGTCATCGAGGCTGCCAAAACGAAACCATTCGGCTTTCAGGCTTTTTACCCGGGACCGGGACTTGGAGGACATTGTATCCCGATCGACCCGTTTTACCTGAGCTGGGTTGCCCGCAAACACGAAATGCCCACCAAGTTTATCGAACTGGCGGGTGAAATTAACACCAGCATGCCCCTGTACGTGATTCATCGCCTGACGGAGGCGTTGAACGAGGTTGGCAAACCGGTCCGCGGCAGCCAGATCGGAATATTGGGGGTGGCTTACAAAAAAGACGTGGATGATCCGCGGGAGAGCCCTTCCTTCAAGTTGATGGAATTGCTGCGGGAACGGGGGGCAGTGTTGAGTTACAGCGATCCCCACATTCCGGAATTGCCCCGGATGCGCAGTTTCGACGTGCCCGCGCTGGTCAGCCAGACGCTGACACCGGATTATCTGGCCTCTCTGGATTGCGCGTTAATCGCAACGGACCACTCGGCGTTTGACTGGGATGAGATTGTGCAACATTCGAACCTGGTCATCGATACCCGGAACGCGACCCGGGATGTTTCCGAGGGTCGTCACAAAATCAGAAAAGCCTGAGTTTGCGCCGGCAACCCGGTTCCCGGAAATCGGCGCAACGCAAACAGATCACCCCCCCCTTCGGCGCCCGCTCATGGCATTGGACAAAATGGAAACGTTTCTGGTTACCGGTTGTGCCGGGTTCATTGGTTCCCGGGTTGCCGAATTGCTGTTGGCGGAAGGGCACGCGGTCGTCGGCATCGACAATTTGAATGACTATTACGACGTGGGCCTCAAGCAGCATCGACTGGCCCGGCTCAGGGAATCATCGAATTTCGAGTTTCAACAGACCGATATTGAGGATCTGCGGGGCTCGACTCGCTGTTTGACAAGCACCGGTTTTCGGCGGTTTTAAATCTCGCAGCCCGGGCCGGCGTTCGGTACAGCATGGAGAATCCTCATGTTTACATGACGACCAACGCCATGGGCACGCTGAACCTGATGGAATGCATGCGGCGGCATTCGGTCAGCAAGCTGGTACTGGCCTCCACGTCCTCCCTGTATGCCGGCCAGCCCATGCCGTTTACCGAAACGCTGGCCGTCAATACACCGATTTCACCCTATGCCGCGTCCAAAAAGGCGGCGGAAGCGCTGGCCTATTCGTACCATTACCTGTACGGACTGGACGTCACGGTCGTGCGTTACTTCACCGTCTATGGACCGGCGGGTCGCCCGGACATGAGCATCTTTCGTTTCATCCGCTGGATTGACGAAGGATCGGAAATTGAACTGTTTGGGGATGGTTCGCAGTCACGCGACTTTACCTACATTGATGACATCGCCGGGGGGACCGTCACCGCGCTCAAGCCGCTGGGATTTGAAGTGGTTAACCTGGGGGGCGGCAACAACCCGGTTTCGCTGAATCAGGTGATTACCCATCTGGAATCGATGTTGGGTAAAAAGGCCAAAATCAGCCAAAAGCCGTTTCACAAGGCGGATATCAAGTCAACCTGGGCGGAGATTTCCAAGGCCGGCGATCTGCTGGACTGGAAACCCCGGGTTTCCCTTGCCGACGGCCTGCAAAAGTCGGTAGATTGGTATCGCGAGCACGCTCCCTGGTCACATGAAATCCTGCTTCCCTGAACCGGCCGGATGCCGGTCGGCGGCGGGCTTTTCGTCCGGATAGCGGCTAAGATGGTCCCGCAATCCACCGGCGCCCCCGCGGTGTTGGTGGCCAGCCTTTCTGCGCGGCAGGATGCCCGGTGAGGCGTGATTCCTGCCGTTCGATCCACTCACCCTTACGCACCCGTCACCCTCACGCACCCTTAATCGCCCCTGTCAGGACACCTGATCGATGTCAACTGCCGCTCAAGAACGTAAAGACAAAAGAATCCGGCTTTGGTATTTGGGGAGTTACCCTGCCATACGTGATTGTGATTGCAGCCCAGCTGCCCATGCTGTTGCTGTATTTTTCCCAATTGTGGAACCGTCCCCATTATCAGTTTTTTCCCATCGCCCTGATCATGGTGGCTGCGTTTGCCTGGATTCGCTGGCCCCGGAATGAACCGCAGCCGTTTTTTGCCAGTACCTTCAGTTCGGCGATGTTTGGGGCAGGGCTGCTGTTTGGGTTGCTGGGTACGTTGTTTGCCGAGCCATGGCTGGCGGCCGCCAGCATGGTATTCCTGATGACCAGCCTGTTTGCCCGGACCCGGGATGGCGAATTTCCGTCGAAATCCCTGATTGCCCTGGCATTGCCCCTGTTCGTCATTCTGTCACTTCCCCGAAACCTCGACTTCAAACTGATCACCTGGTTACAACTGGTCAGCTCAAAGATGAGCAGCTGGTACCTGGACCTGCTGAATTTCAAGCACTATTCGCCGGGCACGACGCTGAATTTTCCGGAACAGGCCTACGAAGTGGAACGGGCCTGCAGCGGGGTTCAGTCCTTTTTCACGCTGTTGTTCTGCGCCACATTCATCATTATCGCGTTGCGGCGCGGATTCTGCGCGGTTTGTTCCTGCTCATTTCCGCGGTTTTTTGGGCCCTGCTGATGAACAGCCTGCGGATCATGATTATTCCGATTGCCGAAATCATGTTCGGACTGGATTTGAAGGAAGGCATCCGGCATGAATTGCTGGGCTATGGCGTGATGCTGATGGCCTGTGCCATGTTGTTGAGCACGGATCAGCTGATGGAATACTTGTTTGGGAAAAAGGGGATCGACGACGGCGCCGAGCGACCCCGCTGGGGTGGATTGGGATCACGCCGCAGCCGTGACGACGATCGCATCGTTCGCCGGCCGGTAAGCTCTTTGTTTCGCCGGACGATACTGGTCGGGGCCGCCGTGATGGTGATCCTGGGCTGTTTTCAGATTTCCGACGTGGTGCGATCCCTGAACAACCCCGAATACCGCGTTCGGTTCTTTGATAACAGCACCATCATCGACGTGGAACCGGATTGCATGCCGCAGGTCGTGCGATCCAGTGACGGAACAACAGAATATCAATGGGACCTGATTCAGCACGAGCGCAGCGACCGAACGCGAGGCAGCGATCTGGGGCAACGCTCGGACCAGTGGATGTACGGCTCGAAAACCGGTGTCGGGGCATTTGTGCACCTCGATCAGCCCTTCCCGGGCTGGCACGAACTGACAACCTGTTACAAGAATATGGGATGGGAGTTCGCCTCGCTTCGCCGCCGACTCAGTGAGCCGCTGGACTTGGGTAACGGTGAAACCATGGAGTGGACATACATCGAAGTTGAATTGCAGCACCCCGCCACGCTGCAGCGCGGGTTTTTGCTGTTTTGCTTCTGCGACGGTAATGGCCAGCCCTTTGATGCCCCGGTCGAATGGGATCAACTCAGTTCCCTGTTTGAGCGGGCGAAAAACCGGCTATCCTACCGAATTCGATCCAATTTGTTTCGCGGCCAGTCGTATCAGATTCAGGTATTCAGTCCCGCGGCCGATGCGGTAACGGATCAACAAAAAGATGAATGCCGCAGCCAGTTTTTTGAGGTCCGCAAATTGCTTCGCAATGCCCTGTTGCGGTATCGTGATGCCGACATTCAACAGGATGCGTCGTGAGTGGCAGTCAATTGATCGCCCGGCAGCAACCGGTGGACCTCGCCAGCCGACCCGGATAGAATCGGCCCCCGCCAGCGAATCGCGTTCTGGCCCCGCCCCGGCTCGCTCAAACACTTCGGCCAGACCGGATTAATGCATGAGCACCAGTAATTTCGACATCAAGAATATCGGGAGCAAGGGTGCCGAAGGCAGCGGTCTGACCAGCATTCTGGTGCCCTACCTGATCCTGATCGGCTCGCAGGTCCCGCTGACGTTCATCTATTTCCTGAACCTGGCCGGTTCCCGGTTGCATTACCGGCTGTTTCCGATCGCCCTGCTGGCGTTTGCCATTTTGCTGGTTCTGCGCTGGCCACGATCCGGCGACAAACCGTTTTTTCCCAGCTATTTGTCGTTGTTTCTGCTGGTGGCCGGCATGTTGTTGGCGATTGGGGGCACGCTTTGGCTGTCGCCGTGGTTCGCCTATGCCAGTTTGCTGTCGTTTCTCGGCAGCCTGTTGGCCCGGACCAACGATCACCGCCAGTTTGGAACGCTGATTTCACTGTTGGCCCCGCTGGCCGTCCTGCTGCAGCCCCCGGCCGGGATCGATTTTGACAACGTGCAGGGCGATATTCAGCTGATGCAGGTTGTCAATACGACCAGCACCGCAATAACGTCCGATCTCTGCGACGTCCTGGGGTGGCTGTTTGAACTGGGATATCTCAATGTGCCATCCGGATCCAGGATCGAAATCCCCGGGGGCTTTCTGGATTCGATTGACATCGGGACACGAAGTGCATCCGTATTCACGTTGCTGATTGCCACCGGTATTTATATTGCGGTGATGCGCCGCCCGCTGTTTCGCGCCGCCCTGTTGTTACTGGCCTGCGTCTTTTGGGCAATCGCCGGCGAAGCCATGCAAATGATGATTTGCACCATTGGATCCGTTTCGTTTAACCTCGACTGGCTGGACAACAATGCGCCCACCCTGTTGCGACTGACATGCCTGATCACGGCGCTGGCCCTGACCCTGCTGACTGATCCACTGATCACGTTCCTGTTTGGCAAGGTGGATTTGACATCGATCGACGAAGATCAGAAATTTCAATACTGGTTGTGCCGCAGCTGGAACTTTTTGATCGCCGGATTCGAATCTCCGGTCATCGACAACAATGTCCGCCGCGAAGTCACCTGGGCTCGCTGGCGAAACGCTGCGCCCTCGGCCAACGTGTCGCGGGTACTCTGGATCACGGCCATCGCCGCTGCGGCACTCGCCGTTTTCCAGGTTGTTGAAATCGGTCGGGCCAGTGCCCTTTCCGGAAATCATGTTTTTCGGGCCGGCAGCGGATCCGGGATTGCATTGTCTGCCGACGCCTTGCCGAGCACGCTGCTGGGGGCCGAACTGCAGGGCACGGGCATCGAACAGCCCCGGCGCCAGACAGCCTTTCGAGTCCGCCAAAACGTGTGGACGTGGCAGGATCCGGGAACCGATCAAATCCGTTACGAAATCTCCGTCACCCAGGCCTGGCCCGGCTGGCATGATGCGATAACCAGCCATCAGCGATTTCAATGGATTCCCGATTCCGTCTCGCCTCCCGGAACGATCATGACATCCGGAATCGTTCCCAACCTGCCCATCGTCGTGGCAGAATTTCACAACACCCTGGCCGAGCACAGCTTTCTGGCGTTTTGTGAAATCGATGGTTTCGGCGAGCCCTTTGAGCCGCCACTGACCTGGAGCAATTTTCAGGATTTCCGCCGCCGGGCGTCCCGCCGCGTGAATGCTCGTCATCGTCCCCGTTTGCTGGTCCCCGATGCGATTGCCATTCAGATTACGGTGCAGACACTGGGGCCGGTTCCCCGGCCAATTCAGCGACGGGCGATTCAGTTGCTGGAGGCGGCAGCGGCCGAATTGCAACGGCAGGTGGTCGACGGGACCCTGCCCGTCGAGTCGCCGGCTGGCAATGATTCGGACAAAACAGCGTTTCCGCCGGCCCGAAAACGCCTTCCGTTCCTTCATCAGCCGTTCCGATTTCCGCTGGCCACCACATCGCAATGATTGCCCGGCATTCCTTTGCTCGCGTCGGCTTGCTGGGAAACCCCTCAGACGGATATGGCGGAAAAACGCTTTCGCTCACCATCGGCCAGTATCGGGCAACGGTGGAACTGCAGGCCAACCGCTGTCTGACGATTCATCCCGGTCACGAGGACGGCGATCAATTTGAATCACTGGACCAATTCGCGGAATTGATCGATCGTCGCGGGCTGTATGGCGGCGTGCGGCTGCTGAAGGCAACCCTGAAACGGTTCCATGACTATTGCCAGGACCGGTATCCGCTGAATCGCGCCAGTTTCTCAATCAGCTATCGAACCGATATCCCCCGGGGCGTTGGTTTGGCCGGTTCCAGTGCCATCGTCACGGCGGCCCTCAAGGCGCTGGTGGCTTATTTTGAACTGGACATACCACCGGCAACCCTGGCATCGCTGGCGCTCAGTGTTGAACGGGACGTGCTGGGCATTCCCGCCGGGCTGCAGGATCGGGTCATCCAGATGCTGCAGGGCGTGGTGTATATGGATTTTTCGGCGGATGCGATGAGCGGCCCGCCCGGCCTGGAAACCGGGCGCTACGAATCCCTGCCGGGCCAGCCGCCGGGCCCCCTGTATGTGGCCTTCGATTGCCGTGCCAGCCAGCCGACGGAAGTGTACCACAGCAACTTGCGCGAACGGTTTCTGGCCGGAGATCGCCAGGTCGTGGCGGCCATGCGACAATTCGCCGAATTTGCCAGCCTGGGTCGCGCAGCATGGCTGGCGGGGCATCCATCGGAATTAAGTCGTTTGATCGATGCCAATTTTGACTTGCGGAGCCGGATCTGCCGGCTGCCCGAGACCCAGCTGCAGATGATTCGAACGGCCCGCGCCGCGGGGGCCTCCGCCAAGTTTTGCGGGTCCGGAGGGGCCATCACAGGGATGCTGGCCGACGCCGAACAATTCCCGAATCTGGCCCGCCGTCTGGCGGAAATTGGCTGCCAGGTCTTGCAACCTCAAATCGTCTGAGGTCCCCAGCCGCCGCCGCCCGGCGTCAGCAGCCGCAACGCGTCTCCGGCACGCACCTGGACCTGGCAGGTGGCAGGCAGCCGCCTGCTCGATCCGTCCTGACCCATCAGCCAGTTCTCTCCCGCAGCGCCCGCTCCACCCGCGGCCAGCCCCCACGGCCGTGAATTGCGGCGACTGGTCAACAGCGACAATGTCAGCGGTGCCAGAAACTCGATTTGCCGCACCATTCCGTGGCCACCCCCGTGCCGGCCGGTTCCTCCACTGCCGCTGCGGACCGCAAACTCGCGCAGGATCAGGGGGTATCGATTCTCCAGAACCTCGGGATCCGTCAATCGGGTATTTGACATGTGACAATGAACGGCCGATGCCCCGGGCCCCTCAGCCGTCGCCCCGGACCCGCCACCCACCGTTTCGTAGTAACCGAAACTTTCGTCGCCGACCAGCCAGTTATTCATGGTGCCCTGGCTGGCCGCGGCCAGGTTGAGGGCGCCAAAGATGACGTCAACGATACGCTGGGAAGTTTCAACATTCCCGCCCACAATCGGAGGACTGTCGGCCCGGCGCATCGCCGGTTTGGCATTCAGAAAGCAGTCGGGCAACACCAGTTGCACCGGTTGCATCATCCCCTGGTTCAAGGGGATATCGTTGCCCGCCATGACCCGCAGGGAGTACATGATGGCAGCTGACACAATGGCCCGGTTGGCATTCAGGTTATTTGCCGCGACCGGATCCGTTCCGGTAAAGTCGAAAACGATCGATTCGTTATCGATGTTGACGTTCAATACAATTTTCTGTCCCGAGTCCATCTGGTCCACAAACCGGTATTCGCCGGCGCCCTGCCGGGCCAACCGCCATCGAACCCGGGATTCCGCTGCCGCCTGAATGTGCCGCATGTAATCGGTCACTTCCTGGACCGAATACTGATGGACAAGCTTTGCCAATGCCAGTTCCCCACAGCGGTTGGCTGCCAGTTGGGCCTGAATATCGCGAATGTTTTCCAGCGGCGTCCGGGACGGCGCCGGGCCGGCCGACAACAGGGCCTGCAGTTCGTCCAGACGGGGAATACCGCCCTCAACGAGCTTGAAATTGTCGATCAGGACACCCTCTTCGCCCAGGGTGCGGGCGGTCGCCGGCATGGATCCCGGTGCAATACCTCCGATCTCCGCGTGGTGGGCGCGGCTGGCAACCCAGAACAGCAACTCGGCCCCTGCGGCATCAAATACCGGCGTCATGACCGTGACATCGGGCAGATGGGAACCGCCGGCATAGGGATCATTCGTCACCAGTGAATCGCCCGGCCGGACCACCGGGTTCAGTCGAATCGTATTACGAATCGTCTCGCTCATGGCGCCCAGGTGCACCGGAATATGCGGTGCGTTGACGACCAGATCCCCGTGTCCGGTAAACAGCGCACAACTGAAATCCAGACGTTCCTTGACGTTGACGCTGCTGGCTGTTCGTTGCAACACCGTGCCCATTTGGGTGGCAATCGACTCGAAATGGCGATTAAAGATCTCCAGCCGCACCGGGTCGGGGTCGGATGCTTGACCGCTGGCCACGGCCGCCGCCTCGCCGGATGACGGATCGCTCGCCGGCTGATACCGCAACAACAATCGCCGTTCGCTTCCAATCTGGCACGTCCAGTCCGGCAGCAAAACCGTGGTGGTCATCTGGTCCGGAATGATAGCCGGTCCGGTCAATTGCTGGCCAGGCTGCAAACCTGCCAGCCGGTATTCGGGGACAATCATCGCGTTCCCGTGGATATGGACCGGTTTTCGGGAATTCGGCAATGGCGGGGGAGGGTCGGATGGATTGGCTGACCGATCTCCGGACAACCGGATCCCCGGCCAGGTGGCCTCAACCCGGGCCGCCACGATCTCGATACGTCGCTGCTGCACGTAGCCGTACCTCAGACGGTGACGCGTTTGCCATGCCGTTACCAGATCCATCCCCGTGGCGTAGTCAATGGATTCCGTGGGTTCCGTTCCGGCATACCGCACATCCAGACTGCATCGAAAGCGGACCTGTTGCGGATCGAGTTCCGGCGATTCGGTTGTCAGTTCGCACAGCGCCAATTGCCGCAAACGCTGAAAGACCGGTTCCAGCAGGGCCTGGCTGTGCTCGTCCAGCAGCTGCATCACGGATTCCACCTGGTAACTGCCTTGTTCCGCCAGATGCAGGCCCACCGCGCTCAGAATACTGGCCTGGGAATCGATGAGAATGGTCCTGATCCCCAGTAATTCTGCCACGGCACAACCATGCTGGGCGGCCGCCCCGCCGAACGCGACCAGCGGATATTGACGGGGATCAAATCCCCGAGACACCGAAACATTGCGAATCGCTTCGGCCATTTGATGGTTGGCAATCTCCAGGGTCCCGGCGGCGATCTCCTCCCGGGTCCGCCGGAATCCCGCCTGCTGCATTTCCTGTTGCAGTTCCGCAATCCGGCGCTGCGTGGCTGACTCGTGCAGGGGAAACGGGAACTGTTCCGGATCGATTCGGCCAAGGAACAGGTTGACATCGGTAACCGTCAACGGGCCACCCCGTCCGTAACAGGCAGGTCCCGGATCGGCACCGGCGCTGTCCGGTCCCACCACCAAACGGGTTCCGTCGAACTGGCAAATCGAACCGCCACCGGCAGCGACCGTTTCGATCGACATGACCGGTGTCATGACTCGCACGCCGGCCTTCATCGACTCGTATTCCAGTTCATACTGGCCGTCGTACCGGGAAACATCCGTGCTGGTCCCCCCCATGTCAAACCCGATCGCGCGTTCAAACCCGAACCGGCGAGCCACGTGCGCGGCTCCGACGACACCGGCCGCCGGTCCGGACAACAAGCTGTCCTTGCCGGAAAAACGCGAACGCGACACCAGCCGGCCCGCGGATGTCATGTAGCGAACGTGGGCCGCCGGCCCCAGGGTCGTTTCCACCTCATCCAGGTAGGTCCGCAAGACCGGATTCAGCCAGGCGTCCAGGACGGTCGTTTCCGCCCGGTTGAGTATCTTGATCAGGGGAGCCGTTTCGCTGGACAGGCAAACCTCGTCCCAACCCGTTTGCCGGGCCACCCGACCAATGACTTGTTCGTGTTGCGGGTACTGGTATCCGTGCATCAGGCAAATGGCGATGGATTTGATTCCCCGCCGACGCAACTTTGCCAGTTGCTCCCGGACGGCCCGTTCATCAATCGGGACCTCGACGGTTCCATCGGCCAGAATACGCTCGTCAATCTCGACCGCAATTTCGCATAGCGGCTGGCGGCGACGAACCGTCAGGGCGAACAGGTCGGGGCGTGTTTGATCGCCAATTCGCAACAAATCTCCAAACCCCCGGGTCGTCACCAGGGCTGTCCGTGCGCCGCGCCGGGTTAACAATGCATTGGTGCCCCGCGTGGTTCCCAAATGAACAATGGCCGGGGGCAGGGCCCCGGACAGCGGTGTTCCCAACAGACGGTGGATGGCCAGTACGGGCGCCTGCAGGGTCGTTGCCAGTTCGTAGCCCGTGGCGGACCGCGCCACATCCGCCGGAGCATCGTCGCTCAATTCAATCCGGCCACCGTTGGACGAAAATGCCTGGACCGTACTGCTCCAGACACACCGGCCCCCGGCATCCAGCAGCGACAGGCCAGCCGAGTCCCAAAACTGGTCGACCTCCGTCCGCAACGGATCGAAAATTGCGGCGGGCCCGTCCCAGCGATCAATCGCGCCGCCGGTGCTGCCCGAACTGAGGACCTTGAGTCGGGACAACTCCCCGGCCGGCGACACACCGATGCAATCGGTGAACGTGCCACCCACATCGATGGCAAATTTCCAGGGTTTGTCAGTTGCCCGGGGGATCATGTGGCGGAAAACATCCGGTCATCGGCGATCCCTGTCAACCAGTCGCAAATGCGCCAGCCGATCCAGAACCTGGATTGATCGATCCCGCGACGGGCAATGTATCCGATATGTCCGCCACGCGAGGTGGTGACCAGTTGAACACTGGACGACAGCCGGCAACCGTGAAACATCTCGAACGGGACGACGGGATCATCCTCATCGGCAACGATCAGGGTATTGGTGCGAATGCGGCCCAGATCGTGAATGGAACTGCATTGGCAGTAATAGTCCCGGGCGTCGGCAAAACCGCCCAACGGCGCCGTAAACCGATCGTCGAACTCGAACAGTTTCCGAGGCATGGGATTAATCGGGCGGTCCAGAATATCCGGTCGGGCCCGCCGCCGCTCCCGCATCCGGCCCCGCAATGTCTTGCCGAAAAACAGGTCATACCAGCGGCCCAGGCCCCGATTCAATTCGTTAATACAATACATCAGATCAACCGGCGGCGCGATCGCGATGGCCGAATCGACGTGAGTGCGACATACCCTTTCCCAATTGGCCAGCCATTTCAGCAACAGGTTTCCACCCAGCGAAAACCCGACCACCGACAAGGGGCAGGGTGATTCGGTCCGCTGCCTGATGGCACCGATGGCGGCCTCCAGGTCCTCGACACGCCCGGCGTGGTGATGATGACGGGCCAGTTCGGTGCCGGCGCCACAGCCCCGCTGGTCGAGTCGCCAGACCCGAAACCCGGCTTGCAACAGCACCTCGGCCGTGCGGGTCATGTAGGGGCTGGCGTGACAGCCTCCCACGCCGTGCAGCAACAGCACGTCGCGACGAGTCGTTAACCCCGGTGACGGGCGATTTTCATGCAATACCAGTTGGTCGCCCCCGGTGGTTTCCACGATATGCCCGGTGGCGGAGGGCAAGGGTCGGCGCACGGGTATCACGACCGCAGCCACCGTTTGCAGATGCCCGGTGGGCAACGCACGGCTGGGAAGAAACTCGACCGGTTCCAGATCGAACCGGGTTTCAGGAAATAATTTTGCGCTGTCCGAGTATCTCAAGGATGCGAGCAACACATTCGGCAGGTGACAGTCGGTCGGTATCCAGAACCAGATCCGGATTTTCAGGTGGTTCGTATTTCAGCATTACCGGATCCGTCACTTCGCGTTCACCGGAATTTCGCCGGGCACACAAATCGGCGGGTGCATTCAAATGAACCACCAGAAACCGGTCGTTCCCAATTACTTCTGCGGCCCGCTGACGAACCTCTTCCGAGGGTGCCACCAGGGATAACAGGCTAATCATCCCGCTGTCGTTAAACAAGCGGGCGATTTCCACCGACCGCCGCACATTTTCCGACCGGTTTTCCGGCGAGAATCCCAGATCGCGACTGATCCCCATTCGCAGGTTTTGACCGTCCAGAACCACGGCATTTCGCCCCTGTTCAAACAGGGCCCGTTCCACGCCGAATGCAGTCGTGGACTTGCCCGCACCGGGCAAACCGGTCAACAGGATCGTGACCGGAATCTGGCCAAACCGGGCCGCCCGCTCCTCCCCGGTGACCTTGCTGTCAAAGCTGACCAGCGTCCGGCTTTGCGGCTCGTCATCCCAGTGATCCTTGCGATTTTCGCTGGTTTGCCGGTCGATGATCATCCCGGCACCCACGGTTTCGTAAGTGATCCGGTCGATCACGATAAAGGCCCCGGTGGACCGGTTCAGGGCGTACGGGTCATAGGTAATTGGCTGGGCAAAGCGAAATACTGACCCGCCCAATCTCATTCAGGCTGAGCGTCGGGGCATCGACGCTGTGCAGCGTATTCACATCGATCCGGTACCGCAGGGTATGAATGGTTCCGGGAACGGTTCGGGTGGTTTGTTTGAAAAGATACTGTTTCCCGGGCACCATCGGCTTGTCCGTCATCCAGACGATTTCAGCGTCAAATTTTTGCTCCAGTTTGGGTACATTTCCCGGCCGAACGATCATGTCTCCGCGACTGACGTCGATTTCGTCTTCCAGCGTGAGCGTGACACTCATCGGGACAAAGGCCTCCTCCAGGTTCCCGTCGGCCGTCACGATTTCGCGGATCCGGCTGGTCTTGCGCGAGGGTAACGCCATGATCTCGTCGCCCACCCGCACGATGCCCGAACTGATCGAGCCGGCAAAGCCGCGAAAATCCAGGTTGGGGCGCAACACGATCTGCACCGGAAACCGGAAGTCCTGCAAATTGCGGTCCGAACCGATATACACCGATTCCAGAAAATTCATCAACGTGTTGCCATTGTACCAGGGCATGTTGACGCTTTTCTCAACGAGATTGTCACCCTGCAGGGCACTGATCGGAATGAAGTGCAAATCGGGAATCTCCAGCCGCGAGGCAAAGCTGCGGTATTCCCGCCGGATCTGGTCGAATACTTTTTCATCAAAGTCCACCAGGTCCATTTTGTTGACCGCCACCAGAATATGCCGGATCCCCAGCAGCGAAACGATAAAGCTGTGCCGGCGAGTCTGTTCCAGCACACCATACCGGGCGTCAATCAGGATAACGGCCAGATCGGCCGTGGACGCTCCCGTAGCCATGTTGCGGGTGTATTGCACATGCCCGGGCGTGTCGGCAATGATGAATTTGCGCCTGGCCGTCGAGAAGTACCGGTAGGCCACATCGATCGTGATGCCCTGCTCCCGTTCGGCGCGCAATCCGTCGGTCAGCAGGGCCGGATCAAAATTGCCGCCCACCGTCCCATGGACCAGGGAGTCCTTTTCGATTTTGGCCAATTGATCTTCATAGATCATTTTGGAATCGTACAGCAAACGCCCGATCAATGTGCTTTTGCCGTCATCCACGCTGCCGCAAGTGATGAACCGCAACAATTCCTTGCGTTCGTGTTCGGCCAAATAGGCATCGATGTCGGTAGCAATCAGGTCGGATTGGTGAGACATAAGCAGGTACGATCCGGTGAGAAACAAACGAGTGAATTAACAGTGGCCGGGCAGGGACGTCGACTAGAAATGTCCCTCGATTTTCTGTTTTTCCATGCTGCCCTCCTCGTCATTGTCGATTGCCCGACCCTGTCGTTCGGAGGTAGTTGCCAGCAACATCTCCTGAATGATCTGGGGCAACGTGGTCGCGTTGGACTCGACGGCGCCGGTTAATGGATAACATCCCAGTGTTCGAAAGCGGACCATTTTTTTCTGGGGCTTTTCGTCAGGCTCCATCCGCAATCGGTCGTCGTCCACCATGACCAGCACACCGTTGCGCCAGACGACTGGCCGCTCGGCGGAAAAGTACAATGGAACAATCGGAATATTTTCCATATGGATGTATTGCCAAATATCCAGCTCCGTCCAGTTGCTGAGCGGAAACACCCGAATGCTCTCCCCCTTGTTGACTCGCGTGTTGTACAAATTCCACAACTCGGGCCGCTGGTTTTTTGGATCCCAGCGGTGATGGCTGTCTCGAAATGAAAAAACCCGTTCCTTGGCACGTGATTTTTCCTCATCCCGCCGGGCACCGCCAAACGCGGCATCAAATTCGTACTTGTCGAGAGCCTGTTTCAGCGCATCCGTTTTCATCACACTGACGTGTTTGGTACTGTCATCCGTCGGATACAGCCCGAGTTTCAGGCCTTCCTGATTGGTGTAGGCGATGACCTCCAGACCCAGCTGTTGCCGGGTATACGTTTCGCGAAACTCATACATCTCGCGAAACTTCCAGGTGGTGTCGACATGCAACAGCGGAAACGGCGGCTTGGCCGGATAAAAGGCCTTCATCGCCAGGTGCACCATCACCGATGAATCCTTGCCCACCGAATACAACATGACCGGATTCTTGAATTCCGCCGCGACCTCCCGAATGATGTGAATGCTTTCGGCTTCCAGCTGTTTCAAATGCGTCAGCTGGTACCCGGGGGCAAGCTCCGGACGGGCCAAATCAGCTGTCAGGTGAGGAACGGCGCGGGACATGCAAAGGGGGTCCGTATGTTTGGGAAATCTGGAAAAAAAGGCCCGCGAACGGAGCCCTGACGTCAGTGCCAATCATAACCGGAGCCCGGAATCCGGACAACGCGAATCGGTCGCAGTTGCGCGTGCCGGGCCTGGCCGGAACCCGATTTCGCCACGACCGGCGCTATCGCCAGGGGGGAGTTCGAACGGCATAGATGATGACGGTCAGATCATGGAATCCGGCAAAACCGCCCATCCGGCCCGAGACCGGCCCCAACTGCCAGGTCACCATTCCGTCGACGGCACGCGAATCCGCCATGGCCGCATTCATTTTGCCGAGGGCATTCTGCAAGGCCTCGTCGAACGAGCCGCGCTGCGAAACCCCGTCAAACTCGCGGCAGCTGGCAATCCGCAACAGGTCGTCCTCGTCCAGCAGGACTTCACGAATTCCGTCGCCCTTTCCCAGGATGCGAACGCCTCGAATCCACGGCGCATCGCGGGCTACGGTACTCCAGCGGTCGGTGGCCTCGATGCCCGCGGTGGCGTCCGAACCGGTCGCGGGCATGGCCAACAGGCGATATTCCTGAATGCCATCGGCCGGGGGCGTCGGGGATTCGATCCGTATCAGTTGCGGCCGTGCGTGAACGCCTGCCTGAGCGTTGCCCCGCGCCCAAACCGTCAGTTGGGGAGGAATGGAAACATCGACCTCCACCGCACAATCGTCGATCTGCGAAACAGCGTTTTGAGACACCTGATTCTCCTGGGCGGCAAGCGTAGAGCCGAAACAAACCATCAGCAGGCAAAAACCGGACGAGCCCGTTATCATGTTCATGACAATCATTCCCTGGTTGTGAAACAGTCTTTCGCACGACCAATCGCCGGTCCAGGCTACGCCGCAACATCAACCAACCGGTCCACGATTACCCAACCAGTTGCTGGATGATTTGTTGCAGCTCGCGGCGGCGAATCGGCTTGCTTAAATAGTCATCCATTCCGGCGGCCAGACATTTGTCGCGATCCTCCTTCATCGCCTGGGCGGTGATCGCCACAATCGGTATGTGCTGTCCCGATTTCCTTTCCCGTTCCCGTATCGCAGCCGTGGCCTGCAATCCGTCCATCACCGGCATCAAAACATCCATCAGCACCAAATCGAAATGATCGGGTTTCAATTCCAGAATCTCAACCGCTTCCAGGCCATTGTTGGCGATTTCCACCTTGTGGCCCCAGCGATTCAGCATGGCGGTTGCAAATTTCTGGTTCGTGCTGCCATCCTCGACCAGCAAAATCGTGATGCCTGACCCACTTTGCGCCGCGCTGCCGGAGCCATCGGCGGCGGGATGCACGTCGCCGGTATCCGTTACCGGTTGCACGTGAACCACCTGTCCGGCGGGCCCGATCGCGCGTTTGATCGCGGCAACCAGCCTGGACGCCTTGACCGGTTTTACCAGGATTTCACCAATCGACAGTTCCCGCAGGCGCGGCAAATCCTCATGGTCACTCCCGCTGATCAGCGCAATCACTTGCGTATCCCGGATTTCGGGACGCGCCCGGATCGACTCCAGCAAAATCACATTGTCGTCGACATCGGTCAGCAGCAAAGGCAGCCCGCCGCCAGGCAATTTTCGATTGGTCAGCGTGTCGAGGGCGTTATGCGAGGAGTCGGCGATGAGGACCTCCATCCGCAATTTCTCCAGCACACCTTGCAATGTTTTCAAGTGCCGGGGCCGATCAGCCACAATCAGTACCGGCTGGTCGACCAGCTCCGGGTGGGCTGGCGGGGCGTCGATCTCGAATCGGCAGGTGAAATGAAATGTGCTGCCCCCGGAGGAATTGTTTTCGGCCCAGATTCGTCCCCCCATCATTTCCACCAGCCGTGCCGAGATGCTCAGTCCCAGACCGGTTCCCCCGAAATTGCGGGTGGTGGACATGTCCACCTGGGTAAACGCCTCGAAAATCGAATCCAGTTTTTCCGGCGGAATCCCGATCCCGGTATCGTGGACGGCCATGTGCAACCGCATCTCGCGCCCGGCCCGCTGCTCGACCGCCACTTGCAGGCGAATTCCCCCTTTTTCTGTGAACTTGATGGCATTGCCGGTCAGGTTGACGAGGACTTGCCGCAACCGCAACGGATCCCCCAGCAGGCCATCGGGAACGTTGTCAGCGACCGTCCACTCCAGGGTCAGACCCTTTTCGTCGGCCTGCACCTCAAGCGGCTTGAAGGTTTCTTCCAGCAGCTCCCGCAGTTTCATGGGGCGGGACGCAATCTCCAGTTTTCCGGATTCGATTTTGGAAAAGTCCAGAATCTGGTTAATGATCTCCATCAGCGCTTCGGCCGATTCCAGGGAGGTGTTCAGGTAATCCCGTTGTTCACCAGCCAGCGGTGTTTCCAGGACCAGCTCAATCATTCCGATCAGCGCGTTCATGGGCGTGCGAATCTCGTGACTGATGTTGGTCAGAAACTCGGATTTCATCCGGTCCGATTCTTCGGCCTTTTGGCGGGCGGCTTTCATTTCCTCGTCCACCCGTTTCCGTTCAAAAAAGGTCGGGATCTGGTGAGCGACCTGTCGGGTGCGTGGACTGTCGGCAACGTAACGCTCCAGGTATTCGCGAATCCGGTGGGGCGGAGCCATGATAAACGTGCAGGAATCGTCTCCCACCGCCTTGCAGCTGATTTCAACCGCCGTCAGGTCCACGCCAAAACTTTGCTCGCACCAGCCGGATGAATACCCGGCGTTCATGATGCACACCGGATGCAGGGGCTTCTGACCAATCCTCATCCAGGCATCGGCTTCAAAGGAAAACGGGTGATCGAACTTGATGAAGAAATTCTCGTCTGGACTGGGCCGGCTTTCATCCGAGATATCCACGAAGGCCCAGCCGGCATAGGCGAAATGGACCGGGCCGGTTGACAGGCGGGAGATCGGATCCACCAGATTCATTTTCTCATGAAAGTTGCGGGCATCCTCCCGGCCAATTACATGGGAAATATCGAACAGGAAATTGCGGCCCACCGCAAACGCCTCCTCGTCTCCCAAATCGGCATACAGGTGCTGGATGGTCTGCAGAAATCCGACGGACAGCGAGGACGCCCGCATCAGGACATATCGCTCGTCGCCAATCTTGACCGAGGCCCTTGCCGGATCGATCGCCACGCGTGAAAAATACTGGCCGACCGTTTCCTGAGCCTGGTCAAAAATGGCCCGCATGGATTCGGGAACTCGCACGGTGTTCCCGGTCGGCGTCCAGAGTCCGGGTTTTTCGCGGGCCTGCTGCAGCTCGTTTTCCAGCTGCGCAATTCGATGCTCCAGTTCAGTTTCGCGGGATGTCCTCGTCATGCGTTCTATAATATCGCGGCTGCCCGGCCAATGCGACCGAATTGAAACACTTCGCCACCAATTCGTTCGAAACGAGCCGGTCCTGCAGCGGTGTCCCGCCCCGCACGCCTCAGGCCCTTGCAGAAAATCGGCCGTTCCCATCCGCTGGTTCAATTCCCCAACCAGGCGCCGGATTTCAGGCCCTCCGTCGCGCTGCGGTTCCCGGGGCCCTGAGCCGGCCCGTCCGGGACAGATCGCCGCGTGCCTTGATCGCGCAAATGGCCGGTCTTAATCGCGCAGATGTCTTGCCAGTGCCTCGATGGTCGCGGGCTCGTCCAGCGACGCTTTGCCAAACCCGGGCACCGCTCCGGCAGCGGTCGCCGTTTGCTGGGCGTCGGAAAAATTGGAAACCAGCATTACGGGAACCGTGGCGGTCGACTCGTCGGACTTCAGCGCCTCAATAATCTCCATCCCGGAATCCCCGTCGGCGTCCAGCAACCGATTGACCAGAATCAGATCAAACGATCCGGCGCGAGCCTTGCGCAACGCCTCGCTGCGGCTGTGAGCCTGTTCGATGTGAACGTCAAAATGTTCGTTCAGAACATGGGCGATGCGGAAATGGTCGGGGCCACACTGGCCGATATCGAGTACCTGGCGGGTCACGGATTCTCCAGAGCAATTCAGGGGCGTTGGGGTTGGGACAAGGCGATTTTGCCGAATCGCGGTCGGCCATATCCGGATCACGTCAGGACGCGGGTCCGGTATCGACGTCCGGGTTGGCAAAAGTATTAACCGGTCCGCGCCCCCGGCCAAGCCCCGGCGCGGTTTCGATTCCCCGACCGGTAAATGCCTTGGCCTTTTGGACCGCGGGGACCAGCGGGACACCTCGGGCCAGCAGTGCCGCAATGGCCGCCGACAGGACGCAGCCGCTGCCATGACTGTGACGCGTCATAAAACGGGGACCCCGGATTTGGTGGAACCGGTTGTCAGCCAGCAACAGATCCACTGCCATGTCCGGCGCTGGCCGGGACCCCCTTGATCAGGACACTGGAGGCCCCCCGGGCCTGGATCGCCCGAGCGGCCTGGGCCGCGGATCGAGAGTCGTTGATATCCATTCCGCTCATGCGGATCGCCTCTGCCAGATTGGGAGTCGCCAGTGTGGCACACGGCAACAGATGGTCGACCAGCGCCTGTACGCCATGGTCGTCCATTAGCGAGTCGCCATGTTTGCTGATCATCACCGGGTCCACCACCAGCGGACAATTCAAATCGCCCAACCGTTCGGCCACCGACCGGATCATCCCGGCATTGCCAAGGGCTCCCGTTTTGGCGGCTGCCGGCGGGATATCCGAAACGACCGCTTGCAGCTGCCGGAGCACGAATTCCGGATCCAGTACCTGCAGCCCGTAAACCGATTCAGTATTCTGGACGGTCAACAGCGTCACTACACTCATCCCGTACACGCCAAACTGGTGAAACGTCTTTAAGTCAGCTTGCAATCCCGCTCCGCCGGAGGGATCGGATCCGGCAATCGTCAAGGCAACGGAAATCATGTGTGGCTCAGGCCTGTTTTGAGTTTTTGGAATTCCCGTTCGTACGCATTCCCGGCTCGCCCGGACCGTTGGGGACCCGCTGGCAGCCATCGGCCGCTTCGCAAATGAAAATCGCCGGGTCGATTCCGGTTCGCTCCCGGTATTCCCGTCGCAAATTCAATTCAATCTCATTGGCGCGCATTTGGTCCACCAGTAACAGCGTACATCCACCAAACCCTCCACCGGTCATTCGCGATCCGTAAACGCCACCCGTTACACCGATCCGCCCCGCAATTTCAACCATCATATCCAGCTCGTCGCAGCTGACGGCGAAATCATCACGCAGCGATTCATGACTGGCGTTGAGCAACCGGCCCATCCCGACCCAGTCGGTCTGCCGCATGCAGTCGACGGCTTGGCGCACCCGCTCAATTTCACGGATCACGTGGCGGGCACGACGCCACAGGAACGGATCCAGGCGCTTCCGGATGGCATCCAGGGCTGGCAGGGTTGCCTCGCGTAATGAGCGTACGCCGAGCACTTTGGCCACTTCGGCGCAGTGCTGACGGCACCGTTGGTACTGGCCATCCGCCAGGTCGTGACAAACCCTGGTATTGGCGACCATCAGGCAGACATTTCGGCTGGCGTCGTGGTCCGTAATGCCCGGGGCCAGGGGAACCCATTGCATTTCCCGGGACTGGCAATCCAGCAGAATGGCGTGCCCCTGTTTTCCAAACACGCTGCTGATCGGATCCATTATCCCGCACATGACACCCGCAAATTGATGTTCGGCTCGCTGGCACAGCAATGCCTTGTCCATCGGGTCCAGGACCATCCCCAGCAACGATTCCAGCAGGGTGGCCATCGCCACGGTCAGTGCCGCACTGCTGGCCAGGCCAGCGCCCGGCGGCACGGTGGACTCGATGGCGACGGCCAACGACGGCAACGGACCCACCCGGGTCTGAAAACCGGCGATGACTCCTTCGATATAGGCGGGCCAGCCGGAAACACCCGGCTGAACGGGAATCGTCAGGGACAACCGGTGCACCTGGTCATCGCGGGCCGTTCCAATCAGGGCCACCGGATCCGGCAAATCCGGCATGAGTGTCCCGGCCATCGCCGTGTATCGATCAATGGCCACCGGCAGGACCAGTCCCTCGTTGTAATCGACGTGCTCGCCAATCAGGTTCACACGGCCAGGGGCTACGACCACCTGCCGGGGAGGTCCAAACCAATCCCGGCACCGGTTGATGGCGAGTTGTACGACAGGTTGATAATGGAGGATGGCTCCGGCTCCCTGCAAGACAGCGGGACAGGCCATTGTTTGCCTGTCGAGGTCCGGTTTCAAGCGATTGGCCAGCGAAGCCTGCGGCCCATCCTGCCCCAAACCCGTTTCCCCGTTCAGGGCAGGGCAGGCGCGCTGGCCAAATCCGTCAAATCGGAACTGGAATCAACGTCCCGGAACGGGCTCGCCCGGCGATTCAACTTGCCTGCTGCCCATGATGATGCTGCCCATGATGTCAGGCAGCCTGCCTGGCCAACGGATTCAAGGTCCACGGCGTCTCGGCCAGGGAAGCCTCCAGTTCGTCGTAGTTTTCCAGGACGTCTCGCAAATCATCCGGTGTTGCCTTGCGAAACCGGGACTCGATCGCCTCAAACCGCGGTACCCCCAGAAAATCGGTGACCCCTTGCAACGATTCTTCCGGGAAACCCAGCAGGTCGTCATATTCGACCGTCAGATGATTCGGAAATTGCCTCACAAAACACTGCAGTTGCTCGCGCATCAACGATTCAAACGGGGCTTTGTCGAGAATCTCCTGGATGTCGACGGCAAATCGTCGCACCTCGTGCCGCCGCACGACGTTGCACCCCGCAAGTGAAGTTGTCCCGCGCAAATATTTGAGATGTTGTAGTGAAATGAGTCGTTTGACAATATTGGCGCGGTCGAGATGCAAAATCCGGACTGTTTCACGTTGTTTCAGCAACAACATGACAATTTCGGGATACCCGAAATACTGGCTGGGGAATTTGAATTTGAAACCGGAGGCGGTTGCCTGACGCTCGAACAACCTCAACAAGTGCAATTGGGCCTGTTGATTGGTCGGGTCCTCGAGCATCTCGTTTTGGAAATTCAGCAGCCGCCGCCGGGTATGATCCGGACCGATGGTATCGAAGTCCTCGTAGCGACAAACAACCTGAGGGTGGGCGTTGAGCATGGAGGTCAGCCAGGTCGAGCCACTACGGCCCTGAAACAGAATTACAAAGGGGACCGTTGCCATGCTTTTCCCTTGTCGATGCCTTTCCCGCGACGATGGCAAAGATATCGGAATCGGGCACCTTTACCCAACACCAATCTCCGCTCAGCATCGTCAAAGACATCCGGCCGTACGAACGATGTCGGGTAACCGCCCCGACCCAATGCCGGAGCGTCCGTCGAATCGTTTTCAGACCGCGGGCATTCCGGTGACGATTGGCCCGACGATGAGGCATCCGGTTGACCGATGACGCCCGTCGATTGCGGAAGCGATCCACAGACCGTTAAGATTGCCGTGGAGTTTCGGTTCGATTGGTTTAAGGTTTTCAACTCGTCTGCAAACTACCGATGACTGGAAAAAAAGTGGCCTGGCTGGCGATTGTGGCTGGAATTGTGATTGTTGCAGGAATTGGCTGGAAATTGACGTCGCGAACTGCCTACGAATCAGCCCCTTATACCGTTCTCGAATCGGATGGACGGTTTGAAGTCCGTGAGTACCCGGATTTGATGTTGGCCAGTACGAAGATGCTGTTTGATTCCCAGCGCGACGACGGCAGCTTCATGCGGCTGTTTCGGTACATTGGCGGTGCCAACGAAGACAAGCAAAAAGTGGCCATGACCACGCCCGTATTCATGGAACCGGAAACCCCGCAGTCTGAGGGCCAGATGGGATTTGTGATTCCCCAACAGGTTGCCGCAAAGGGAATCCCGCAGCCAACCGCCAGCGACGTTCAACTCCAGCGACGGTCGGGTGGTCGATTCGCGGTGATTCGGTTTTCGGGCCGAATGACATCCGAATCGGTTCAGGCGGCGCGGCAGAAACTGCTGGAGTGGATGAACGGTAACCAGCTGACCGCAGACGGCCGTCCCGAATTGGCCGGCTACGATCCGCCGTGGACGCCCGGCCCCTTTCGACGAAACGAAATGCTCGTTCGTCTGAAATAGGGCCGAATGTTCCCGGACACGGAGACTACCTTTCGCAGATCCCAACCAGCTGGCTCTGGCCGAGCACATGTCCCGACATGGCCTTCAGCAATTCGTCTTTGGCAGCGCCGGCGTTGAGATCAAGGACCCTGTCGAGGGCATACAACTTGAAAAAGTAGCGATGCGGCCCGCTGCCGGGCGGCGGTGCCGGACCGCGATAACCCGTATTGTTTGAGGGCCACGAATTTTTCCCTTGCCGCGCCCCCGGCACTTCGGCTGGCTCGACCTGCCGACCGACCGCCTCAGGCAACCCGGATCGCTCCCCCGGGATATTGAAAATAATCCAGTGCACCCATGGCTCGGCGGCTGGATGACGGCGGCTGGGGGCATCCGGATCCTCGCAAATCAATGCCCAGGACTTCGTTAGCGGCGGGCCGGACGACCAGGTCAATGGCGGAGAAACGTCCTGACCGTCACCGGTGTAGCGATCGTCCAGTTGATCGCCATCGTTGAACGCGCTGCTTTCCACTTTCATTACGGTCTCCTGATCCGTTGACGGTGAATCCCTGAATTCGGATCGCTGCGTACCGCCTGTGCCCCAGCCGTTGGCCAACGTCACCAGGCATGAAAGCAACGCGGCGAACAACAACCATCCCGGTTCTTTCAGGTGAGAGTGCACCAGTCCCGTGGCCTCGGGCATTTTATCAGTATCAGCCGGGCACAGGAGCACCGCAGGTCTGCCACGATTCCGTACTACATCGTCAAACGATGGGAATTCGTCGCGTCCGGACTCATCGCGACCAATGAGCGGGGCCGTGGCCGTTAATCGAAAGATGTGGCAGGAAATGCAAGGAAAATCGGCTCCACGACGCTCAATTATTTGCCGCGCGGCCGGTCACCGGGCGTTGGTGCACGCCTTGTCCGGATTCAGGCTCGTGGGTTCGCCCACGATATGGCTCGGATTGTCCATTCCCGGGTCGCAAACGGACAAACCAGTCCGCGCTCGCCTGACGCAGCAGTCTAGCGCAACAGCAAACTCCGGACCCGGGCGATGGCCAGCGGATCGGGATCAACCACGAATTCAACGATGCGCTGGCCATCCACAAGGATCAGGGTAACGCCCGCCCGGCGGGCCACCACGTTCTCCAGTTTCGATTTCAGGCACCCGGTGGCCACGATCGCACCGGGAAGTGACTGGCGAAACTGCTGGACCAGCCCGTCATGGCCGGCCGCTCCGAGAGCCGCGCGGCTCCCGTCACCAGCGACCCGATCCGGGCTGTCACACAACTGGAAAAGGACGATCGACGATGCCGGGGGCAGCTGACTGGAAACCATTTCAAACTCGCGCAGCATTTCTTGCAGGCTGGCATCCGGGCCGACGACCAATACGACATGAGGCCGCTCGCCGGTGGGTGGTTGATCGTGCCAGGTGATGGCCGGTTGATTCAGATCGAATATTGTCCCGATCAGATTTATTCGGCGCAACTGGCGCTTGACCGCCTGATCGAGGCGTTGCAGTGTGCGATTCACCCGTTCCTGTTCCATGTCGGACAGCCGCGAATGGCCCAACCAACCGGATACTTCGGCGCCAACTCTGGCGATCGGCGCCGTATCGCGCCATGTCGCCGATCGTTGGACCATTCGATCGAGAGCCGTTACCAGCAAACTCGCCTGTTCGGCAGGTTCCAGTTCGCTCCCGACGGCTTGCAGCTGCGCCAATAACCAGCCAGTCCATTCCTGCTGCCGCTCGGCCAGTTCCGGTCGATCCAGCAAGGATGCCAGGTCCGCCTGCAAACCCAGCCGATTCGAGTATCCGGCGATAGCTTTGGCGGGCGACTCTGCAAGCGCCTGGGGAGTGGGGGGCAAAAGGCCAGTGTTGGCTCGTCGCTCCAGTCGAGCCAACTGTTCGAGCGCATGACGTGGACCGAATCGGCGCGACCAGAACAGGAAAAACTCGTCGAGATAGCGGGCGATCAAAATGCCGGCCTGCGGACTCGAATCGAGCCGGTTCAGATGAAAATCCAGGAATTCGCGGCAATGCCGGGCGGCCGGGTCGAATTCCTCCAGCGCCTTGTATTTGATAAACATGAAGTAATGAAAAAACGCAACGGCGCCGGAATCAGGACATTCGGATCGGGCCTGGGCCAGGAATTTTTCGGCATCCGTCATTTCCCCCAGATTGAGCGATGAACGGAGGAACGAGGCATACGAATAGGGGTGGCCCGGCCGCAGTGCAATCGCCCGCGATCCGTGGTGGGCGGCCTGGTGCGAGTCGTGCAGCATTTCCCAGGCTTCGGCCAGCGACAGTTCGTCGTGCCACGTTCGGGAACAGGCCGGGCAGTCCCCGGCAACCCCGACCAGCTCGCGCAGCGCTTGTTCGTGGCGAGACGCCGTCGACTCCAGTTGTTTGACGTCGTCCTGGGCCTGATGCAATTCAGCCAGATAGGCGGTGCGGAGCTGGTCGTAGCGCTGGGCAATCGATGGCGAATCCGATTCCTGCGGATTGCCGGCACCGGTAACCCGGCAGGCGATGACCACGATCAGGCCCAGTGAACAATGCCAGCGAACCAACGTGAGCATTGGCAAACTCCTCCTCCGGAAAACCGCACGGTGACGAGGCCACCGTGCGACTCTTAACCGACTATTGAGCACTAGCGAATGGTAAAAAACGCCAGGCCGACCGTACCCCACTGGGCGGATTCGGTTCCCGTTTCGAATCGCCCGACGCCATAGCAGCCGCCAACCGAAGACGCTGCGTTTACCTGCATGTTTCGCGTACCGCTAATCGGTCGAATCAGGTGAAAGCCCTGATTGACTCCGTTGGGCGAAAAAATGGGCTGGCCGATTCCAAATCCCTGGGTGTACACGTAGGTCCCGGATCCCGGCGCGTAGCTGCCGCTGGCAAAATACCCGTCGACTTCGGCATACGCGCTGACAATTGGACAAAACTCGGCATCCTCATCAGCATTATCTTCACCTTGGCCCAGATTCAAAATGCGGATTTCGCCGCCGTTGATCACGACCCAGACGAACAATTCCTGAATCAGGCCCCCCTTTCGGTTGGGTGCCTCCGCATTGACTCGCCAAAGCGTATAGGCCCCGGCCGTTCCCGAGTTATGCAATGTGGCTTCGCAGTTGTTTCCCGCCGAAACTGCAACATCCCCGTTGGTGACGGCCGCGGCATACGGAGCCGCCGAGAAGGCTCCCACCGGTATCGGGCTGTACGCTGTGGCCAGTGTTGCACCATTCAGGGCACCGCAATCAAACGTTTCGTTACAATTGGCCTCGGCATGGGCCAGCACTTCGCTACTGCTGGACTGGAAGGGGTAGCACTCCGCAGAATCCAGGGTGGCCCAGTTGAATCCAAATCCGGAATAGGACGCATTTGCATTCAGCAAGCCGAAATCCAGCCGTTCGCTGACGGTCACGGCACCTTGTCCCAAAACATGAGTGGTGCCCGCCAGGCAAATGAGAATGGCAGTGATCAAAGTATTTCTTGGCATTTGATTATTTTCCTTGTGCGCTGTGGATTGGTTGACTCATCGAGGCAGGCCTGCAGGCGGGGCATCCATCCATTACTGGGGAGGATATACGTAGGATTGGAACTTGTTGGAGTTCCAAATGCTGAAATCGCTGCCATCGACAACGCTGTCCCCGTTGAAATCTCCCTGAACCCAGGTTTTGCCCGACGTGAATTTGTTGCTGTTCCAGATATTGAAATCCTGTCCGTCGACAAAACCGTCCCGGTTGGCATCGCCCCCCAGCCGGATTTCCAGAGTTGTGGAACCGAAATCGATATCCTGTTCCTGCAACCGGTCCATGACCTGGGCAGGATCGCCGTCGGGACCAACGAAAAAAGTGATCGCGGCAAATACCGGCAGGGCGTCGTACCCGTCGGACGGGTCGGGATCGTCCTCGGTAGAGTCACTGGCCAACACGGCCGGTCCGAATTCGTTGGCCGACATTTGCACACTGAACAGCAGGCGTTCACCCTGCGGAACCAGAATGTGGGACGGATCCCCATCGGTCAACACGCAGGTCGCGCTGCCGGCTTCGTTGATTTCGCCGGGAATGGTATTGACTGCCGTCGCGGGGCTGGCAACAAAAAAGTCGGGACCACCGGCCAGTCCGCCAGCCACGCTCACGCGTGCGTCGTTGTACAGAACATCGGTAAACGCGGCCAGAATCCCATCGGCCATTTTTGGGCGTATGTCCTGAATGTAGACATTTAACCGAAACGTTTGTCCGCGCACCACGATGGCACGCGGGTGGCTGCCATCCAGATTCGAGCACTCGACCCGGAACCGCACCTTTTGCTGTGCTGCCGTATGGCTCGTCAGGCTGGCCAGGACGATTATGACGGCCAATGGTATCTTCAAACGGACTTTGGTCATGCAAGAGCTCCTTTGCGAAATCATCGAAATGTGTCAAGTCATTGAACCGGACACGGTGTGCATCAAAACGGTCAACGGGAGGCGTGGACGAACAGCTGTCGGGGAAAATGAGCGACGCGGGATGACCTGAATGATCGCGCAGTTCGGTCGCGAGCATGCGCTCGCACTGCCGGCCCCGGTCATCCCGCGCGCCCGTTTCCATCAAGCCGCATCTGGTGTCCGATTTCCGGGCCACCAGCCGTGCAGACGCGATTCATGTCATTGGGTCTTGCCGCCACCTGAGTCCGGCAAAACGTCAACCCGCATTGCCAATGCGAATCGGTGACCAAGACATGACACGATATTCCGGAAAAGACGAAATTCGTTCGCAGGTTCGCCGATGACCAGAGGTGAAACTGGCAAGCAACAGCGCGTCGGTACCGCCGGGCTGACCCGCACGCCACGCGAACTTGTCCCGGCGAGTGAGTCCCCGGCGAGGTTGACCGCCAACCAGGATCTAATGCGGCCCGACTTGTTGGCTTCGAATTTCGGCGAGTTTTGTCGACACGCGACGGGCTTCCGATCGATCGCCCTTTTTCGCGAGGAGTTCTGCGAGGTGTTCCAGCGATTTCAGGTAATTGCCATGAATTTCGGTTTGAGCTTGTAACCGCTGATCCCAGATTTCAACCTGGTGACGCCGGACCTCAATTGCCTTGTCAATATCGTCATTTGACAAATGGGCCCAGGCCAGCTGGTCCATCAATTCCAGGGTGATCAGGTTATCCGCCCCCGGCTTGCCTTGCGCGCACAGCTGAATCGCCTCGTCCAGCACCGAAATCGAATCCGCTACAGAAAACGTCAGCTGTGAGGGTGTTCCGGTTCCCTCGCGGGAAGCCGTTTTGCGGTCGAATGCCTCCTTGTTTCGATAAAGCCATGAAAGCAGCTTGACGGTACGTAATACCTCCAGATTATCCGTGGAGAACTCTTTCTCCAGCGCAGCACGCAACAGGTGCAAATCTGTGATGGCTCCATCCGTGTCGCCATTGAAAAACCGCGCACGATGGTATTTTCGCGTCGCCGACAGGGTTTCGGGGTGAAGGGTCCCCAACTCCGCGCTCAGTCCATCCATCACCTGCTTTCGGATCTCAGTCGCTGACGCGTAGTCCTGACGGTCCTCGTGCCACAGCGCCAGGTTGCGGCAGGCGACAAACATATCGGTGGGGTTGAGTTGGGGATTCTGCGAGCGTATCGCGATGATATCCTCGAACGCTTTCCGGGCCTTGTCTATTTGTCCGTCGGCGTACAGGGCAATGCCCAGCATGTCCTGCAAGTGCAACGTGTGTCGATCCAGCGTCCCGTTCATGGCGACGGATATTTCGAGGGCAGTGCGGGCATCGGCGAGGGCTTGCCGGGGCATCTGCAAATTCCGGTAAATTGAGGACCTCAGACTCAACGCTTCCAGCCAGGTATCATCCCGTCCAGCCGGGTTTTGCTCGGCAATCGCCAAACTTTCCTGGACCAGCCGAAGCGCCTGGTAGTAGTAGCCCAAATCGGCACAGGCATCCGCCAGGCGATTGAGCGTCTTGAGCCGAATTCTCTGATCCGCATCAGGCTGCCGGGACAGGATGGCCCATGATTTTTCGGCGCATTGTCTGGCTTGTTCCCTGTCTCCCAATGCCGCAAACGCATGGCTGGCCGCATTCAGCAGTCTTCCGCGCATCACCGGATCGTCATGCTTCTCAAATTCCGCTACGGCCCGACTCAGCAATTCGTACGCGGTCATACCGGTGGCCACGTACTGCTGATCGGGCGACCGAAACATCTGGGTAAACAACATGAAAGCGTCTTCGATCCGCCGCTTTTCCAGGTCGGTCCGGGCAGCTGCTCTTGTCGCGATCTGACGCTCGTTATTGATCCACACGGCAGCGATCATCGTGACGGTCGCCAGAGCTGCCAGCGCGACCGCAGCGACGCGGATCAGGCGCTGGTGGCGACGCGCCGTGCGAGCTGTCTTCTCCAGCCACGATTCCGGGTGCGCTGTGGTCGGTTCGTCGGCCAGAAAACGCTCAACATCGTCGGCCAGCAGTTTGGCGTTGGCGTACCGGCCATCGGGTTCCCCGGACATGGCCTTGCTGCAAATCGCAGCCAGGGGTCGCGGATTCTGCTTGAGCAGCCGTTTGGCATTTTTGACTTCACAAGGGTCCTGGTCCGTCAGCAACGTAAACAACGTCGCCCCCAGGCTGTAGACGTCGGAAAGCTGGTCCAGCCGCTGAATCTCGCCGCCCGCCTGTTCGGGACTCATGTACCCCGGCGATCCAAACACATCACCTTGCCCGGTGGCGAGGTTCGTTTCCGGGGTGCCATCGGCAGCCGGATCGCTATGAAACGGTGTATCCGACGATTCCGGTTCGCCCAGTTCCTTGGCCAGCCCCCAGTCAACGACCATCGTTTCTCCAAACTCGCCAATCATGATGTTTTGCGGCTTGAGATCGCGATGAATCACGTTTTGCGAATGGGCATAATACATCGTGTTGCAAATGTCGACAAAGTTCGCCAACAGCTTGCGCAGTCCGATATTGCAGTCACCGGAACTGGCCCCGGCCGCGGTCCGTTGATGGTACTCCAGGATCGCCTGGCGAAAGCTGTTGCCCTCGATATACCGCATGGCGTAATAGAAGTGACCGTCTTCAAACTGCCCCGCGCATAAACGGGCACGATACCAGGATGTTCCAGGCGTGCGGTGATCCGGGCTTCCCGCCTGAGTCGTTGCTGGTATCGCTCGTTCAGCGCGCACTGCGATTTGACTTCCTTGATGGCCACCAGCCGGTCAAACATCTTGTCGCGCGCTTTCCAGACCGTCCCCAATCCCCCCTGGGCATGCATTTGATCGAGTTCAAAGCGGTTGTCGGGCCATCCAACCTGGTCTTGCAACTGGCGGGACCGCGGGTGCCTGGCCAGAATATCCCGCACGTCCATTCCATCCCGGTGGATATCGTGGCCCTCGAACAGGCATTGATACTGGTCGGGAAACCGCCATACGAATTCGGCCGGATCCAGTTCCGGTTCCCGGGCGTTGCGAATCAGGTACTCGAACCGGATGAGCAAGGCGGTGGCGGCTCGCTGATCTCCCAGTTGCGGGTATCGACCAAGGTACTCTTCCACCCGGGCGGCCTCACCGCTTTTCAGTCGAAATTCCAGCTCCGTCAGTACCAGTTCCATCAACAACGATTGGGGGTCACCGCATTGGCCTGCCAGGTAGTCGTCGATCCCGGGGCGTTGTCCGCTGGACCACGCGGACTCGAACCGCTCGATAATCGCTTCCAGGCCGGCAACGGAAGGGTTGGCATTCATAAGGATTCTCCGCGAGCCCGCGCGGGCCCTCTGGTTGGCGTTGCAGGGTTCCCGACGGGCAGGTACATCCTTTTCCAGTCATGGGCAGGACGGTTTTTCAGGGCCGCTTGCGATATAAAATTTTCCCGGCAGCGGCCCCGGGCGGCCGTCCATCGGGGAAGAATCAGCAACCGGAAACGGCTTCGCCAGCGACTCGACCGAGTGATTCGCGATCCCCATCCACCGACTGCCAGCACAAAACAGCTCCTGTAACAATCGTCAGATCTTTGATTCCGCCTCGATCAACCGCATCCGCTCCCGCAATGTGCCCAACAGACGATAAACCGTACGTTCGCTTCGCTTCAGCGTTTTGCTGATGTCCAGATTGGAATAACCTTGCATCTTGAGTTCCACAATCCGTTGCTGGATCGGACTGAGTCCATCGAGCAGCTGCGTCAGAATCTCGTCAAACTCGGCGATATCCTCAGGGGTGCAGTCCGGTGCGGCGATCTCGCGCGGTCCCGGTTCGCTTTCCTGCCAGTGATCGAACGCAACTTCGCGATTCAAACTGCGTTTCTCAGCCAGCATTCGCCGCGCGTGCCGGTGGCATTTCCGGACGGTCACACGTGCCAGAAACGACCACAAGTCACTCCACGAGGCAAAGCGGAGCTGGCCATTCTGGTGGCGCCAAAAGAAACTTTGAAACACCGATTGAACGATGTCATCCGGATCGAATTTGGATTGAAACCGGAGCGCAATGCGGCTGGCTGCCAGCCGGATCAGTCGCCTCGCGTAACGCTCGTAGATTTCCGCTTCAGCGACCGAATCTCCGTGCCGCGCGTGATCCAGCAAAACGGCCAGGGAAGAGGCGTCGGATGACGACGTGGCTGCCACGCACATTCGGGCATCGTTGTTATCTGGCACGGGAACCGGTTCACGGCTGGACGTTTTGAGGACGACTGTTCCGCATTCGAACGAGTCCGCAATTCTAAACCCGCCGTTTGGGATTTCCAAGAAAAAACACTGCCCAAAAAATTATTTGCTTTTTGTAAAAAAACCTGTCATGTTTTGAACCGGCAATTGCATGAGCGTACGGAGGCATTTGTTGCGGACCGTCCACAGTTATTCGACGCGCGCGGCGAGTTGCCTGGGTGGACGCGCGCGGTGAATTGCCCCGGCATCCGCTGCGCACCGCAAACCGCGGCGTCGATCAGCCGTGTTCAAAACCGAATTTCAAAACGGCAATGATTCCCGGTCCTTTCCGGTTTCTGTCTTCAGGTTTCTCTTTTTCGGTCGAGGAGACACTCATGACTTTTGCAGGCTCTCGTACTTGTATGACGTTGGTGGTGATGCTTGCCGGTTCGTTCGGCGTTGTCATGGCGGCGCACGCCCAGGAGGACGCCTGCGGTTTCTGGTGGATGGATGGCGACCTTGACGGAAATTGCCTGGTGAACATGGATGACATGGACGCCCTGGCGGCCGTTGGAAACCTGACCGGCGCGGGGGTCCCCGCCGAATCCGGTAACGACAAATTCGATTTGACAGACGATGGATGGATTAATCTGGATGACCGCGATCGAATGTGCTTGTATCTGGCCGCCCACAAGTGGTTCGTCATCCATGGAAACATGGACGCCGAAGGACTCGAGCCATTGCTGCTGGGGGATGCCGATGGCGATGGCGATGTCGACGGCCCGGGAACGGGTTGCACGGACGGTTGCCCGGGCGACCGCCCCGGCAGTCACACCAATCACAAACACCTGACGGATTTCGACGTGTGGTACACGCATCGGTTCACGGTCAACGACCGGTACACCCAGGGGGACTTCAACTGCGACGGCGTTGTCGATGGCTCGGACTTCAACATCTGGAACGCCAACAAGGGAAAAATCTGGAGCGGACTGCCGCAGTAACCATTCATCGGAAAAGCCTCCAAATGCAACGCTTTGCCGGCGGCCCGGGGAGATCGATCGCGGTGGAATCCCGTTCGGGCCCCGGTTGGCGCGGCGCCCGGTCCAACGCTTCCCGTTTCGCGTCAGGCCCGGACGGGGCCTCGGGCTGGCAGCCCGTTAATGCTCCCCCGGCCAGTTTCCGCTACCGGTCATTGGATTCGGAGCGCTCGTCGTTCCGGTCGCGATTTTCGGCCTCGCTGGCAAAGGCGAGGCGTTGGGACAACCCCAGCACCAGCTTTCTCTGCTTTTTGGTCAGATTCAACTTCTGAAGGTATTCATCCATCCCGGGATCCAGTTCGAACTCATCGCCCTCGGCCTGCATTTCGCCCACGATTCGCTCCATTGCACCGACGACCTTGCGGATCTTTTCACGGTCGATTCCCGACTCATCCAGAGCGACCGCGATACGGCGCTTGATGGAATCCTCGCTATCAACCTTGCCGGCTTGCTCCCCTTCACGCTCGGCCGCTTTTTCCTGGCGGATGGCCTGCAATTTTTTTCGGGCATCGGCAGCCGAAACTTCACCCGCCTGGACCGCCGCCTTCAGTTTGGCCACGATTTTCCCGAGGTCGTCAATGCTGGTCTGGCCATTCGCATCATCGCGTTGCTTTTCGGCCGCCAGCCGCTTTTTGATCCCCTTGTATTCCCCGTCGGCCTGCGCACGAGTCATGTCTCCTCGCTGAACCGCAGCTTCGATCCGCCGTTGGATCGCCTCCCAGTCCACGTCGCGCAGACGCGCCGCGGCTTCGTCCGCCCCGGCCGCCATTTTCTTTTTGATTTCCTTGTATTTTCTTTCGGCTTCCCGGCGCGTCAGGTCGCCCCGCCGAACCGCGCCCTCAATCCGTTTTTGGATGGGCAGCCAGTCGATTTCGTCTTTCGCTTGCCGTGGACGGTCGGTTCCCGCCAACTGGCGATGCATTTCATCCAGTCGGGTGCGGGCGTCTTTTTCCGAGACCTCCCCGTTTTTGACCGCCCGTTTGATCCGGGCCGCCGCCGCCTTGAAATCCTCGCGCGAGAGGGCCTTGTCGGAATCCTTTGTCTGGAGGCCTTTGGTCAATCGCAAGGTACCGAGCATGAAGCGGGCCTGTTCGTCCGACAGCTCTCCGGCGTTGACCGCCTCTTTCAGCCGTTTCCCGACGGCGTCGTAGTCCTGGGCCCAGTTGAGTCCCAGAGGCAGAATCGCCATGGCCAGCAACAGCGAGCCGCCTTGCCGCAAACGTGATCCCGTTCGATGGCTCCGGTTTGACATGATCATTTCAAATCTCCGTTCCAGGAATCCGCCGCTGTTGATTTGGCTTGCCATGGCCGGCGGGCGGAGCAGCGGCCGGGCAAGGATTTCAATCGCGTTCAGAATGGAATTGGCGTAATTGTGTGGATTGGCATCGAGGGCCGAAATGACCAGGTCGTCGCAACAAATCTCCTCCAGCGCGCGAAGATTTCGCCGGGCCCACCAGATGAGGGGATTCCACCAGAACACCACCAGCGAAATCCACTCCAGCCACCGTACCCAATGGTCCCCGCGTCGAACATGAGCCAGTTCGTGGGCCAAAACCCACCGCCACTGGCGGAGCTCCAGATTCTGCAACAGGGAATTGGGTACCAGTACTCGTACCCGTCCCCCGACCCACCAGACCATCGGCGACAGGTTGGCGGTGGTCGTACGGATTTCGGGCAGTTGTTTCAGTCCCAGCCGCCGCGCCAACCGGGCAGCAGCCGCAACCACATCGTCGGACGCCTGCTCCGTTTGCCGCCGCAACAAACGTTCGAACTGAACGACTCGCCGCAACGACCAGCTCAGCACGCCAACACTTCCGCACAGCCAGGCCACTCCCAGCCAGGTCACGATCTGGCCCCAGGTGATCGGGCAAGGGGCCGTCGGCTCGCCCGGGGGCAAGACCAGCGACGCGGTCGCAAAATCATCCGGCGACATCGCGGGCGGAGTGAATTCCGCAACGGGCCCGGCCAGCTCGACAGGAATGGACCACAATGGTGGCGTCACCAGCTTGACCAGCACCAGCAGCCACAGCAGGTGTGCCAGTTGCGGACGACGATTCCGGATCCCGACAATCGCTGCCCCAATGGCCAGCATCAGCGCGATGCAGGTATTGCCGAGCCCGATGGCCAACAGCTGATCCATCATGACTTGCCCTCCCGGCGCCCCGGTGGCGTGTTGAGGATTTCCCGGAGGCGCTGGATTTCCGCGCGGGAGATCTTCTTGTGTTCGACCAGGTGGGTGATCAAGGGCGCGATGGAGCCGGCGGTCAGTTTGTCGGCCAGATCCTCCAATTGCTGGCCGGCATACGCCTCGCGCGAGATGCGGGGGGAGAAAAAATGGATCGCCAGGGAATCGTCCCGCTGGACGAAGCCTTTCTGTTCCAGCCGTTGCAACAGGCGCTGGACGGTCCCGTGTTGCGTGCGGGCCGCGTCCGGATACAGTTGCTCGCGGATTTCGCGGGCCGTGATGCGGTTTTTCTGCCAGATCAGATCCATGACGGCCAATTCCGCGTTGGCCAGGGCATTGCTCACAGCCATTTCTCCGGGTTTCATCCTCACTATCCGACGACAAGTCGTCGTTATACGACAGACTGTCGTACACGTCAAGGGCCGCGCGATGACTCAGGGTTCGGGGGAAAGGAAACGGGGATCGCCAAAGAAAGGGCCGCCCGGCACTGGGGGCACGCGTCAGGGGCAGTCCGTGATGATGACAGGCTGGTTTTCATCCGTGACCTGCCCCGCGAGACCGGCAAGGCATTCAGGGTGATTCCCGGTCATCGTGCCGGCTGAGGGCCGCAATGGATTCACCGGTCGGGAATCGCGTTCATGGCGTGTCTGATGCAATTCGTCAACCGGCAGCCCGCGGTCTCAATTCCCGCCTCCCAATGATTTGATTTGGGCATCGACGGTTGTCAGGCGGTCGGTCCACCGGCCGACCTGGTCTGCTTGCTGCAGGCCGGAATAAAGCTCGATGGCCTTGTGGCAGATTGCGGGGACGATTGAGCGGGACATGAAATCGCCGGTTAGCGCCTTCCCCTTTTTCTGCGACAGGCGGTTTAAACGATTCGGGCGTTCCTGTCCGGGGCCGGGACCGGTGGGAATCAGCCGCACCGGTGGCCGTCCGGCAATCAGGGAACCTGGTTCAACTGTCGCTGCCAGATCAGAAAGTCTCGTCCATCCACGACGCCATTGCCGTCGGCGTCGGCCCCGGCACCGAACTGTTGCTGCCACAGCAGAAAATCCTCACCGTCGATATCGGCATCACCGGCGGCACCGCCCAATGTTCGCTGCCAAATCACGAAGTCATTTCCATCCACATCGCCCCGGGCATCGAAATTACTCGCGTGTCCGTAGCCCCGTTGCCAGATCAGGAAATCGGCACCGTCCACGACACCGTCGCCATTGGCATCGCCAACAATCCCCAGCAACAAGTTCATGCAGGGCACCTCGGGCTGTCCAAAAACCAGCAAATTCAGAACGACGGTGGACGGTGACGAGACGTCTTGAACGGTCAGGCCCGTCGCTCTCCCGCAACCCGGACTGTGTCCCTGGGCATACAGGCTGGCGCCCGATAATCCGGTCATTGACATCGAAAGGAACAAAGCCGGGGCAAACACCAGGGTATTGAAAGCACGAGTCATGGCACAACCTGCAGTTTTCAGAGACGCGTTGATGGAACACCCTGAACATGTGGGAACCGGGCCCATTTCTTTCAGGAGCATGGATATTTTTCTTCACCAGGTCTCCCGGGCACCGGTCACCAACCGGAATCGGCCCCCGAAGGGGCGAAACTCCGAGAATACCGGGTTTCGAGAGAACCGAAACGCGGGAACTGCCGCAATAATTGCTGTCGGACCTGGTAAAAAGCGGGGGTTTGGCGACTGACTCCTCACGGGTGCCGGCGGCGCGGAACCGGAGCTGCCAGCCAATCGTATGGCTCTCCGAGAGTAGTGTTCGTAGACTTGCTGGATCGCAAGTACAATGAGTGAATCTGGAATCATTTCGGCACATCAAGGGATGATCATCGCCCGCAGTCTGCTGATCTGGCTGGTCCTGATCGGTGCCGAGATCATCCATGGCCTGCTACGAGCGATTTTGCTGGTGCCGATGATTGGTGAGTTCCGCTCGAATCAGATTGGCGTGTTTGCCGGCTCGGGGATCATTCTGGTGATTGCCTTTCTGGCCATTCACTGGATCGGAGCGACTCAACGCCTGGAACTGCTGCGGGTGGGAACCGTCTGGCTGGTGCTGACCGTTGTGTTCGAAGTTGTATTCGGGCGCTTCGTGTTGGGGTTGTCGTGGGAGCGGATTGCTGCCGACTACAACTTGCTGCAAGGCGGGTTGATGCCCGTGGGGCTGCTGGTGCTGTTCGTCAGCCCGTTGATGGCATCGAAGCTGCAAAAACCCGGAGAGTGAAGTCGCATTGATGGAGATTACGATTCGCACCGAAGTTGCTGACGACCGGCAATCGATTTGGAACGTCAATCAGGCTGCGTTTGGCGGCGATGCCGAAGCGAACCTGGTCGATGCCCTGCGTGACGGCAGATTCTCAGTGGTCTCACTCGTGGCCGAACGGGATAGTGAGATCGTTGGACACATTTTGTTCAGCCGGGTGATGATCGTTACAACCGCAGGAACGGTAGACGCCCTGTCGCTGGCTCCCATGGCGGTGCTGCCGAGCTGTCAGCGAATGGGCATCGGCAGCTCGCTGGCAGAAGCGGGGCTGGAAGCTTGCCGGAAAGGTGGCAACAGGATCGCGGTTGTCCTTGGCCATCCTGAGTTCTATCCGCGGTTTGGGTTTTCAGCAGAACTGGCACGACGGTTGAAATCGCCGTTCGGTGGCGGCGATGCGTGGATGGCTTTGGAATTGGCGGCGGGGGCATTGGACGGTGTACAGGGAAGCGTCGAGTATTCGCCGCCGTTCATGGCGCTCCAGTGATGGCGCAAGGCCCAACAGCCTGGCGACGTCAGGGCGCTGCCAGCTCGGCAGAAACATTTGGGTGGGGCGGGTGAGGGTGCCACGGCTGGCTTGTCCAACCGTTCCGTTTCCGGGTAGTACCGCGCGGCGGGCGAGCCGGCCGTGGCGCCAGATCGTGGTTTTCTACCGAGCCCGGGCTACCTGTTCTCCGGAGGGTCAGCAGCCTGATCGCCGGCTGGGGCATTGATGCTGTGCGGGCAGATCCGAAGAAGACCGGAGAGGAACCAAACGAATCCGGAACGCGGCCGGAAACGGACCGGACAGCGACCGGAAAGGAACCGGAAAGCGAAACGGGGAAAAGAGGACGCAGCGGCTCTGCAGAAAACCTGTGGTTTTGAACTGAGGGTGCCACGTTTGGCTTGTCCAACCGTGTGATTTTCAGGGAAAACCGCACTGCGAGGCAACCGGCAGTGTCACCAAATCGTGGTTTTATACAGAGCCGGACGCAGCCGTAACGCGCGGATTGTCGAGTCAGGTGCGGGTCGGGTCTCGTCCCGCCTGGAAATAGTTGCTGGTCAATTTCGATCGCCAGCAGGCATTGAACTGGCGTCATTTGCGTTAAAATTCGTGACGGTTTTTGATTGGCCCGAACAAGAGGCGTTTCACCGGTTTTCAGGCTTCATGGGTAACATCGGAGATTTCCCGGAGCGAATCAAATATTGTCGGACGTATGCACGGTCTGGAGTTCGCGGCCGCGGTCTCCCGGAACATCAATTGGCACGTCATACTTCCGATGGCTTTTCCACCGCGATTCTTGAGAGGAGTTTGCAATGACGTCACAACTTTGCCGGTTTGGAAAAGGCACTGCGTTGCTGCTCGCCATGTGCGTGCCAGCGTGGGGCCAGGATGTTATTTTGGAGTGGAACGCCGTTGCGCTCCAGGTAATCGTAATTGACCACAATGGTCCGGATACGCCCGGTGATCAACTGTCGAATACCCAGGGACCGCCAGCTTCGGCGCGCGTGTTGGCGCTGGTGCATGCGGCCATGTTTGACGCGTATAACACGATTGACCCCAGGTACACGTCTTATCTGGGTTCGCCGTTTCCGAGTCCCCCTGGCGCGTCCATCGACGCCGCCGTGGCTCAGGCCGCTCATGATGTTATCGTCGGGCTGTATAGTGGAAACCAGGCCCCGAGGCCGGAGATCAGGCAGTTCGTCGACGACGCCTTGCAGGCGACGCTCGCCCGGGTAACCAGTAATTCGAGCAGGAACAAGGGACGCACCGTTGGCAAGATCATTGCGAAAAAGCTCCTGCAGTTGCGGCGTATGGATGGGAATTTCCTGGGTGGCACGTACACGCCCGTGATCGCGGTTGGCGAACACAACGTCGACCCCAAACACCCGCAACAATCATTCATCAGCCCCGAAATCGGCGGCCTTCCGCCGTTTGGCGTCTCGAACATTGTCGCCTATCGCGCTCCTCCCCCGCCCAGCCCGAACAGCACGGATCCAGGCGACATTCTGGAGTATGCGTTCGCGTTCGAAGAGGTTGAGCGTCTGGGTGTATTCCGTGGCGGGACTACTGGCGCCATGGCGCCGACGGACGACGAAACATATGTCATCGCGAATTTTTGGAGCTACAACGGCAGCCCCGAAACCGGAACGCCACCGCGGTTGTATAACCAGATCGCCCGCCAGATTGCCATCCGGGCCGGGAATGACGTCTGGCAAAATGCCCGTTTGTTCGCTTTGCTGAACATCTCCATGGGTGACGCCGGCATTAGTGCCTGGGACAGCAAGTATTTTTATCGCTACTGGCGACCCATCCTGGGTATCCGGCAAGTGGACTATGACGGCAATTCCCTGACCGACAGCAATCCCTTGACGGTGGCCGATCCAGACTGGTGCCCGCTGGGCGGTTCGCGGAGCAACCCGTTTTTGCTGGATCCGGGCCCTCCTCCCGTCTTCGAGAGCAATTTCTCGCCACCGTTCCCGGCCTACACATCGGGTCACGCGACCTTCGGGGCCGCGGCATTCAAGACGTTGGCAAACTTCTACCAGAGCGACGCGATTCCCGACGATGTTGAGAATCCTGGTGATGCGTTCATCTTCATGTCGGACGAGTGGAACGGGTCCACGCGTGATCAGTTCTACCGCCTGCGGCCGATCGTTCTGCGGACGTATGACAGCTTCAACTGTCTGGCTGCCGAGAACGCAGCCAGCCGGGTTTTCAACGGGGTGCACTGGCGGTACGACGGGAGCGAAGGAGTCCGTGCCGGGTACGGAATTGCCAACGAAAACTTCGATAACCTGCTGCGCCCGTTAGGCGGCGGCGGCCCGACCTCGATCCCCAATGCCGACTTTGAGGCCAAGATCGAGGACATCCTGCTGAATACGCCTGGCGAGCCTGTTCCGGCGGGATAGTTTTTGGTTGAACTTCGAGGGGCACGCGGGAGACCGCAGAAAAATCCGGTCTCCCGTGCCTCGTTTGACGGGTGCCCCGAATTCGGACCAGCCGAGAAAAACGGTACCCGGTGCGGGTGCCACGGCTGGCTGCCCCAGCCGTTCGGTTTTGGGATCGCGGTTTCTGTCCGTTCTCATTCGTCCCAGGCTCCCAAACATCGTCTGAGCAACACCAGTTGCCCCAAGTGATAGGCGTTGTGGTCGGCGACCAGCAGTGCCTCCCGCAAAATCGTTTGGCCTTCGCCATGCGGGATCAAGGCAAACAGATCGGCTGCGGGATCGGAAACCAGCTCGATCATCGCCTGCAAGTCATCCCGGAAGGCCTGAACGCTTCGGTCCCATGCGGCCGGATCCGGAGGTTCATCACCGTCGGGCCAGTAACCGCGCGGAAAATCGGGTGAGACATGTTCGGGATTTCGGGAGAACTCCAGAATATCCCATTGGCAGATCCGCAAGTGTTCCAGCAATCGCCACGGCGTGTGCGGGATATCATCCACGTTGGCTCCCCGGAGCGCGGCCGGCAAACCGGCGACGGCCCGTTCGAAATCGAGGTGGGCTCCGCCACCGTTGAGCAGGTAAACGAGCTGTTTGCGCAGTGCCTGGTCCGACATGATTTACTCCGTGGTTGACGTCGCGTTGCTTGTTGGAGGACACCAGTTCGACCGATTTCGTTCATCGTCGAGGAGGAATTTTCTGCTGCCGGGGACGCTTGCAATTGACGGCACGCGGGGCACGTTTCGTTCGTTGTCGTTCTGCCCTGGCACCGTCCCGGATGATCTGCGATTTGACGTGAGTGACGAGTCGTTCGCTGACGAGGATTCCAAATGATTCGAGCGCCTCGACGACCTCGCGGGGCCTGGCCTGCATTCCCTGACGAGCCAGCTGGTTTCGAATCGCCCTGCGTTTGTCGATCGTCATGATACCTGCGCCTGTCGTACCGATTCCGATCCATTGTAGCGGGACCGTTCGGATGGCGGCGCACCGGTCGCGGGCCGAACACCGGAACAGGGCAGGATCCCCAAAAACCGGGGATTCGCGAGCACCCAAACGCGGGGATCAATTTGGGGTCAGGCTGGCTCTGTAGAAAACCACGATTGGCTGCCTCTGCCGGCTCGCCCGGCGCCCCGGAGCTGATATTGCGCAGAAGACGACGGCACTGGATTCAATTGAACCAGATTGCGAATCCGATAAAATTCCCGCGAAACACGTCCTGGAACCGCATCCAGGTTTCAGCCGACGTCACGTCCCCTTTTTCCAGGTAGGGCGCCGCCGCCGAGCCGTGAATCCAGAGAACCAGGTCGAACGGCCGCGGCTCGGTGAACACCCGGTTGAGGTTAACACCAACCTCAGGATCATCGCCGCGCCAGAACGGAGCCAGTTTGTCGCCGTTCAGAAGCGATTCCAACTCGTCCAGAAAATCACGCCACGTATCGACCATTTCTTCGGTAACCCGGGCATTGGGAAAGGCACTGGACTGTCCGGGAGCAGGAATCCATTCGAAATCGTCGTCGGTCTCGGCCATGATGGCCGCCCAGCTTAGGCGGCTCTGCCGGACCACTTCGCGCAAGTGATCGAGAGCCCGCAACAAACGCTCGGGGTCGCCCACCGGCAGATTCAAATTGTGAATGGCTGCCACGGCATCCAAAATCAGCCCGATCTCAATGAAATCCTGTTCCGAAACGCGATCGTTTGCCAGAAATTCATGAGGCACGACGGCGCGGGCAAACAGCCGATGCCCAAACACGTTCCAGACGGGTTCCATGTCGTGGGCCAGCATGGTTTCGGCCATCGCCCGCAGCAAGTGACAATAACCCTGCAGCCAATACACGTCCGCCCGGTCAAACGCGACGACCGGGCCCGGCTGTGGATCGCCACGGCCCTCGACGGCGTCGACTGGCCGACCGCCTCCCATAAACAGTTGCAGGATCGGTTCCAGGCCTTCGCCATCACTACAGCGCCCGTCACCATCCAAATCCAGATGAATTTGGCTGATATGCAGCGGCAGCTTGACATCGTCGGACTGAACTCCGGCCAGTGTCTGATGGACTTTCTCCAGATCGTCAATCACCGTCTGCAAAATTTGCCGCATTCCCTCCAGGTCAATCGGATCGGGATCGGGATTCGGTGGAACGGGTAGCCGAATAAACGGAATGCTGCGCATCAGCCCGGAATCCGAATTTCCCCCGGCCCCATGCCGATGCAGCGACTGGGCCAAATGTTCGACCGTTTGAAAGAACTGCAGGACTCCCAGTCCAAACCGGGCCTGATCGTCGTCCGGTTGTTCCTGCAGGCGGACTTGCAACGCCTGTTCACCGTCGTCCAGTCGACCGGACGTCAGGTATTCCTCGACGGCCGGCGGCGGTTCGGTCGACTCGCGACGGGGCCATTCGGTGACCGGAGTGAATTCCGGTTCCCGGCGCCCCCGGCCGCCTCCAAAATCCACAGGGACTCCGCCATCCCGGGCGCCGCAAACCTCATACCAGGTCATCCAGTCAATATCACGACTGATCGTCCGCACTGACCCGTCTGCAAACGCCACGTTCACGCCGCCCGAATGCATCGATCCGAATCCGGCCAGACTGGACCACCTGGAATCGCCGAGCATTCGAATCTGATCGTTATCCGGATGCCTGGGCTCCAGAGACGGGACGTCTCCCCGTCCACGGCAGAAGCCCGCCCAAAACCAGGAATACACGGCGGTGCGTTCGGAGTCTTTGATACCGCCCAGCGTTTCACCGTACATGGCTGTTCGCGACGTGCCGTCAGAAATTGTCTCCAAAGTGACTCGTTCCCGGGACGTCATGCAGCCCTTCCACTGCGCACGTTCGGGCCCGGTGAATCCACCGAGGGCACCGCCGCATCCGGTGTAACTCGTTCGCCCCAAATTGGCGCGATCGGCAGCGGTTTCCCAAAACTGCAGGCTGATGTCCCGATCCGTGTCCGCTTTGTCGTAGACCGGCTGTGAAGCGATCGCCACTTGCAAGTCCAGCGCGTTGATGGTGTCCGCAGGACATGCGAATTTGTCTTCGAGGGTCGTGGCCGTTTCGACCGCACCCGGAATATCTCCCTGCCACGCATAGAGCCGGGTGCCCGTCTGATTAGTGGTTTCACGCAGATCCCTGTGCAAATTGAATGCGGCGGGATCCACTTGTTGATATTTGGAGTTCAGTTCCACAAACGGCATGATCAGGGCAAGGGAAGACGTATTCTGGAAATTCTTCCAGTGCTTTTCGTCGTTTGCATCCAGCCATTGCTCCGATGTCACGCCGCTGCCCGCCCCGAGGGTGGCCGGTGGCAGCCGCTTGTTGGCGTCATGATACGCATGGGCGCCCAGGGCAATTTCCCGAATTCGATTCGCGCAACTGGTCGTTTGCGCCCGTTCCTGATTCTGTGTCAACGCGGGCAGCCCGACCGCCAACAGGGAACTCACGCACAAGCAACACACGATCAGTTCGGTGACCGTGAAACCGTTTTTGCGTTGCCGTCTCATCATCACCGCCTCCGCCTGAATTACCGGAACGACTCAACCTGCCTTCCCGATTACGATACCGACCTTGTCTGAACAGGCTGGCGACCCGGAGGCACCACCGAATTCTAATCCTTCGGCAAGTTCAGATGGACGGCTTTCTGACGAAACGGGCAGATGGGCAATAAGGGGTCAGGCAATAAGGGGTCAGGCTACTTTTTTTGAGATTCAGCCCGCGAGTTTGGCCTTGCGCGCAAATGGCGCGCGCAAATTGCGCGCAGAATGGCAAAGCGGGGCAGGGCAGAAACCCAAAAACGCGGGGTTTTGGGAGCATCGAAAGGCGGGGGATAGCAGATGGGCAATAAGGGGGTCAGGCTACTTTATAGATTAAATTGTCTGACCCCGAGGCAATAAAGGGGTCAGGCTACTTTATAGATTAAATAGTCTGACCCCGTTTTTCCTTCGATCAGATATGGCTCGAATTCAGCCACTGGCAAAAAGAGGGACAGGCAAAAAGAGGGACATTCTGCTTTTTTGAGCAGAGGCCTGCAGCGTCAACCTCGTTGACCGAAGTCGGGATCGTTGCGTCATACGTTTCAGTTCCGATGTAGCGGAATACCCGCTTATATATGACCACTCCCCAATCAGTCGGCACGTCAATGACACTTCCCGGTCCGCTGACACCATTTGGCGTGCCGCGAGTCCGGTCCATCGAGCAATCGCATGTATCCCAATGCCATATCGCCATCGCCCTGCGAGGTCACCGATTCCTCGGTCGCCAGCCAACAGGCCTCCGCCTCGGTTGGGCTGTATCCCTTGTTCCGCAAATGATCAAGGACGCCCCGGCGACCCAGGTTACGGGCAATGCGTACCGACTGGGCCGAGACGACCTGCCAGTCTCCCAACTCGCAGTACCTTTCTTTTTGCGAAACAGTTGCGCTGGCGAAGATGTCTGATCGGGCATCGTACGAAAATGCCTGGCCGAATTGTGAGGGTGCCAGCCAGACATGATTCCACAAGGCCGTTCCGCGGTGCGTCCCCCGCGGGGCAGGAGCGGGATCCTGGAACCAGGACGTGGTAAACAGGTCGTCGGTGTGCAAAAGATAACGGCCTGTTCCGACACCTCCTTGCCAGTCAAACATCAGGCCGCTGTGCGATTGTTCCGCACCGGAAAACGTTTCCAGCTTGTTTGTAACCTTTCGCACTGGAACATTGGCATGACGCATCAGGTCCGCAAACAGCGCCGACGCGCTCCAGCATCCTCGCGACGTTATGTAAAGACGTTGGCCATCAGCCATTACATGCCTCTTGAGACGATCGGTCAGCAAGGGATTATCGCGATGGAACTGGTGAACGTTCAGCTCAGCAGAGTTATGATAAAGGTAGTCGTGCATCCAGCCACTTAGTCTTGCTGCCGTGTCACCGGGCGTCTTGCCGATCAGCCGTTGTCCCTGTTCAGGTTCCCGTTCCAGGGGCAAAAAGAGGGACATTCTGCTTTTTTGAGCAGAGGCCTGCAGCGTCAACCTCGTTGACCGAAGTCGGGATCGTTGCGTCATACGTTTCAGTTCCGATGTAGCGGAATACCCGCTTATATATGACCACTCCCCAATCAGTCGGCACGTCAATGACACTTCCCGGTCCGCTGACACCATTTGGCGTGCCGCGAGTCCGGTCCATCGAGCAATCGCATGTATCCCAATGCCATATCGCCATCGCCCTGCGAGGTCACCGATTCCTCGGTCGCCAGCCAACAGGCCTCCGCCTCGGTTGGGCTGTATCCCTTGTTCCGCAAATGATCAAGGACGCCCCGGCGACCCAGGTTACGGGCAATGCGTACCGACTGGGCCGAGACGACCTGCCAGTCTCCCAACTCGCAGTACCTTTCTTTTTGCGAAACAGTTGCGCTGGCGAAGATGTCTGATCGGGCATCGTACGAAAATGCCTGGCCGAATTGTGAGGGTGCCAGCCAGACATGATTCCACAAGGCCGTTCCGCGGTGCGTCCCCCGCGGGGCAGGAGCGGGATCCTGGAACCAGGACGTGGTAAACAGGTCGTCGGTGTGCAAAAGATAACGGCCTGTTCCGACACCTCCTTGCCAGTCAAACATCAGGCCGCTGTGCGATTGTTCCGCACCGGAAAACGTTTCCAGCTTGTTTGTAACCTTTCGCACTGGAACATTGGCATGACGCATCAGGTCCGCAAACAGCGCCGACGCGCTCCAGCATCCTCGCGACGTTATGTAAAGACGTTGGCCATCAGCCATTACATGCCTCTTGAGACGATCGGTCAGCAAGGGATTATCGCGATGGAACTGGTGAACGTTCAGCTCAGCAGAGTTATGATAAAGGTAGTCGTGCATCCAGCCACTTAGTCTTGCTGCCGTGTCACCGGGCGTCTTGCCGATCAGCCGTTGTCCCTGTTCAGGTTCCCGTTCCAGGAACTGCAGGATTTTCCGCGGATCGTGCAGCAGGTTTTCTGTCGCATCGCCCTGTGACCCGACGTGAACCACATAATACAGCTCGCCATCAGGAAACGTCCGCATGGCTTCGAAGCAGACCTTGCTGGACAACAGAAAGCTCAACTCCTGATCTGACCAGTCCGTCAGTTTCCACGGCACCTTGCCAGTCATATCAATCCAAATTGCATACGCGACTTGTGCAAACCACACATTCCGTGCCAACTCGACGTTGCGGTAGCCGATGCGGCTGATGTCCTGCATCACGTCGGCGGGCGCCGCGGGCAGGACCGGAGGCAGGTTCAGGGGCTGATGGCTGGAGAAGTCTTCGAACAGTCCATTGAGCCGCTGTTTCCAGGCAGCGGGCCATTGATCGTAGTACAGCCACGTGCCGGACTGCCCGATCGGGTGGTCCGTTTCCAGAGCGATTTGCGCCCGGACCCGGGGATGCCGCCGGAGGTACACGGCCAGAGTGTTCTTGTGCAATCCGCCCGCGACCGCGGCACCGAATGCGTCGCTCGAGACCACGACAGTCAATAATCCGATGACAAAAACTGGCACAAATCTTGCAAACCGCATTTTGCCCTCTCGTGCTCGCGGATGTCCGGTCAGGCCCGAACCCGCCTCAATAGTGATCCGATAATTTGCGCAGGTAGAAGTTGACCTGTTTCGTGCCGCGAATCACGCTGACCGACTTGGCAGGCTGCGGCTCATACGTTGCCCGAGACACTCGCACCTGATAGACATTGGGACCAGGCAGCGCAATCTGGTAATAGCCGTCGCTGTTGGTGAGGTCGCTGCCTCCTCCGTCGATGGAAACCTGAGCGCCGGAAACCGGTTCTCCTCTCGCTCTCGTCACGTAGCCGGCCACGACCGGTGGAGGTACCGGAGGCATTTCTGTCATGGTCACGAATCCGTAAATGCTGTCCACGAGAGACAAATTGTAGACGTGCAACGAGTATTTTTCTCCCTGAACCGCATCGACCTCGAATTCTGAGGCCAGTCGCCACCACGTGTTTCCGGATTCATCGGCAACGCATACGAACGGCAGCTCATCGGTATTGAGCGAACACACCGATACCTTGATTTTTCCGTCCCTCCTGGCCTCGAAGATCCCGCGCGGTTCCTCAGGATGATTGTTTCTCCAGGCTGTGAATCCGAAAGTTTCAACACCACCGGATTTGGAGCGCTTGACGTTGTAATAACCCTCATACCTCGCACCAGAACTGCGGGGCGCTGACCTGAGCAATTGAAAGCTGTCAACATCACCCTGCCAGCTTCCGGAGCCACCGCCCCCCATGGACGGCGTCCCAAAATACAACCTTGGCTGATGCAACCTTCCCTGCCTTAACATACTGCTGTTGGCCGACGTGGGGCCAAAGCCCAGCTGCTGAAACAAACCCGGGGCTGCAACGGCGGGAACCCAATAGTATTCACTTGAACCCTGTTGATGTGCATCAGGTCGTGGCCAAATGGCGTCCTCGAAAATATCGGCCTGGCTGGCACCGATCGTCACCGTTTGGGTTCCGATCATGTCATCGGGATCGATCGCCGCCAGAATCATTTCCACGGTATCCACAATGTGAATAACCGTATCGATGACACGGATAACCGAATGCACGACCGCCTCCAGCAGCTCCAGGGGTGCCACAATCAACCCTTCCAGGGCCCCGGCCACATCGCCCTCAAACAGATTCGCAAAGAAATCGTAGGCCGCCGGCCCGGCAATTTGGATGGCCAGGATGATTGCCCCCAGTTCCGGGTTTCCCGCGCCAATGTCCAGCAACAGTTCGCCAATATCCCCGCCGCTCAACACCAGATGGACAACGACCCACGTCGGATCAATGTTGTCGCCACCTGCCTGCGAACCAAGAATGCTTTCCAGGGCAACCACAAAATCTCCAAACGGAAGCCCGTCAATCACGTTGTTGAGCAACACCCGCATCTGTTCCAGCCCGCTGAACGGCAAATCCGGCATGAGATCCAGTACTTCGGCAATGACTACGGATTGCAGGTAGTCGGTGGCAGCATCACGGATATATCCGATCAATTCATTTTCCAGCACCGCCATCTGCAGGCGAATTTCCTCGGTGGTGTATTGCTTGCTGAAATCTTCCTCGAAGAGGGTAATCGTGAAGGAGGTGTCGGCGTTCCAGGTTGTGTCGTCGAATATCAGGCGACCATTGCGGACCCGACGCTCCGTTCCGTCGCTGACGCCCGAATGGCTTGCTGTGAAGTGGCTGTTGACCTCGTACAGGTCACCGTGCTCCAGGCTGTTCAGATGCCGGGGATCGTTGGGATCGAACAGCGGTACCCGGGACTGAATATGAAAATAGGGTTCGTCGGGCGTGAGTTCGTCGCGTTCCCGGCAACGAAACCAGTCCAGTTCGATCCGATAATTGTAGTAATCCAATACGGTGTGCTTGCTGTTGAGATCGGGTGTGAATGGCAAGACCCCCGTGTTCGCCAGCGCCTGCTCGACGACGTTGGGCTCCTGCGCATCCAGCTGTTGCGGGGTGATGGCCTGGCGGTCCAGCAGAAATTTTGCCAACGGATCCCGGCCGGATACCGGGTCATCCTGGGCAGCACGAATGAATGCTCGCAACTGCCTGGTCTCGGAGGCATTGAATCGCCTGGCGGGCTGCGGACGCGGCGGGCGTTGTGCCCGCGGGCGAACGCGGGTGGCATCCCACCGTAATTTCGGATGATTGGCTGCAAATGATCGCTGCAAGGCATTACGGATTTCCTGGCGATGGTTGGGATTGACGGCCGTTACCAGGTCCTCACCCAGTTGACGTCGGTCGACTTGCTGATTGACTCCCAGGCTGGCATATCGGGGATGCAGATGTTGGATGCGAAATGATGCCGGGATATCGTTGTAAGCCCCAACCATGGTCGCGATGTGCTCTTGCACATCGATTTCATAGGGCGGCAGTTGTTGGGCAAGCTGCTGCGGTAGTTGCTCGGGCGTCGCGGGCTGGACGGGCCGCACCGGCTGGCCGGGGCGGACGGGACGAATGGGCTGTGGCGGCTTGATCGGACGCACGGGTGGCTGGCGCCGGGGACCTGAGCTCCCGGTTGGTCACGCGGCCGGCCGACCTCGTCCCTGGGCTGGACGCCCGGTGCTCGCGGCCGTCGACGTGCTTCGGGCGATGCCTGCGCCGCTCGCTCAAGACGCTGCATCAACAAGGGGATAACGATGCCCGCCACCTGATCGCGCTGCGTGATGTTCCGGATCCCGGTCTGCCATTTGGCCTGGGCCGCGGAGCGTTTTCTGTCTTGCAGAATGCTTCTGAATTGCTGCAGCTCGCTTTCGGTATATCCCCGGGCCTCGACGATTTCATAGTGCGCGAAGCGCAAAAAGCGTTGGCCACCGGGCCAGAGTTCCGGCTGGTCGGGCTGCGCTGGTTGATCCGGCACCATTTCCCCGGGTGCCGTTTCTGTCGGGGAAGGAAACGAGATGTGTACGGTTCCCTGAGCGCTTCGCCCCGGGCTCAGGTTGACAATCGAGACTGACCATTTGGTCCCCGCAGCGGCCGCCGTATCCGACATATCGTGTTCGACCTGGACCGACCCGGAGCCGACTTTCAGCGCGTAGGGAACCCGTGAACCGGGACCCCGCAGGGTCAGGCTCACGCGCGATGCACGGTCACCCTCGAATTGAATCAGGATTTTTCCTTTTACGGCCACCTCGAAATCGACAATCGTGCGACCTCGTGGATCCAGCGCAATTTCGCGCTGCAGCGTGTCCGGTTGGACCTGTTGTTGAACCGACGGCAGGCGGGATTGCTGCTGAACGAGGAATGTCCCGAGAGACAGTCCTGTAATCGAAAGCCAAGTAATCAGGATCTTCATTGCATCACATGCCGGGCAAAAAGAGAGTGGTGGTTGGGACCGGGCTTGCCAGTCGGGGCAGCATCACTTGCCGCAAGGATTGTGCCAGGCAATCCGCCGGCGATGACTGATCCCGTGTATGCTGAGAATGGCACTCCTGGATTGCATGTTTTCCTGGCCTGCGCGAACCAGTACCGTTTCGGGCCAGTGCTACCGGATGTTCAGATGGAATGAGGCGACATGCGCTGTATCAGCGCGCCGGTGTGCGAAACCCGACCGAAGACCAATAGTGCAAATTGAAAATGGAATCAATTGCCAGAACAGCAGCTCGACAATTTTGCGACATAATCAATTGACTTTCCCCTCAACCGCGCCTAGGCCTCGGGGAACAGACTCTGTAGATACTCGTTAAGGCCGGGCTCACGACCTGGCCAGGGTTGTTTCACAATCTGCGTGGCAGCCTGCAAAAGGACTTGTGCCAGCGCCTGCCACTTTCTTTTTCGCGGAGTGGATGGGCAACAGCTGGAAGGTGGCCCGCGATCATTACCTGTTCGGCATGCCGGGCATTGCGCTATGGCAATCGCCGACAGGGCGGGGCAACGGGTGCGGGCGAAGATACCTGAAACGGTTGTTTTGGCCGGCAACGAAGCGCAACCAATTTGCAAGAATGCCGAGCAAAACGTAAACGTCGATGTCGACGCGGCAATCAAGTACACCCGGAGGGATTCGAACCCCCAACCCTCGGTTCCGAAGACCGATGCTCTATCCAGTTGAGCTACGGGTGCAAAACGTCTGATGCCGGGGGATTCTGGCGACAAATCGGGATCGCCGGCCCAGGCTGTTACACCACGGCAATGTACCGTCTCCACCCGTGATCGACAAGTCAAAGCCGCAACAACCGGCGCGACTATTTCGCGCCCTTTTCTACCTTGAATGCCATCTCGACATGACCGCGCAGGGGGCCGGGGACCGGCGGCGGAGCGAGGGGACCCGCCAGGTCAAACGACTCGGCCATCAATTCCGTGTCCACCCCCTGCGACAACTACAACCCGTCCACCAGCCGACGACCGTCGCCGCAGGCTTCCAGAATCCTTGCCGTGGATCGATCGGTTTTTGCCATCGTCGGTCAACCCGTCACCCCACCGATCGTGGCCACGGTCGCGACGAGCAGTGCCCATTTGCCAAAACCGCGCGTGCCGGATTGCCTGCGATAACCGACCAATGCATTCTCCCGCGACCCCTATGGCCCGTGATGGATGGATGTGACAGTTTGCCCGTCAGGCCAGCCGGCCCCCGGTGTCGGGCTTGTCCCTGAAAAGGTTGACCAACGGGCCCGGTCTTTTAGAAAAAGGTCAACTCCCAAAACTGCAGGCGTTTCCTGCCGCAATCAACCCGTGCCGCAATCAACCCGTGCCGCAATCAACCCGTGCCGCAATCAACCCGTGCCGCAATCAACCCGTGCGCGACCAACGGTCCCCCTCATTCACCACGGCGCCGCTGGCAACCGTCCCGGGACGTGACCCCCACGTCCCGAACGCGGTTCAGCAACCGCCGCGGCGGCGGCGCGACAGGATCAGTCCGGCGGCGCACAGACCCAGCAGCGCCGTTGAGCCGGGTTCGGGAATCGAAACGACGATGTTCCACGAGACGAACTGTTGCAGCAAATCGGCGTCCAGACGCCACCAGTCCAGCGAATCGCCGGTAAACGCATGGTCCAGAATCGAATCGTAGGCCCGGGCCGTGATCGTATATTCGCCGATTCCCAGACCCAAACCGTTCAGATTCAGCGTCTCACCCAGAACGCCCAGGGACAATCCGTCCACAAACCATTCCACATTGATCACGTCCGCATCCACGGTATCGACCCACAATTCGGGCGGATCGACGTAGCCCGTAGCGCCCAGGTCCAGCCAGTCGTCCAGCGGATCGACTTCCAGGTAAATATCATTGATGAACTTCTCACGGCCCACCGCATCGAACGGCCGGTTCAGGGCCCGCATTTTCGAATTGTCGGAGGGGCGCCAGATGCCGGTGGCGTTGTAGCGGCCGCCTTCGTAGTAGCCGATCGGGCCGATGTCCGAGTCGGGATCGTCGTAGCCCAGCCAGCGGTCCCACTTGCCCGAGTTGGGATCGGCCGTGACATTCCATTGCGACGGTTCCGGTCCGCTGTAATGATCGTTGGTATAAAAGTACTCGTCGGCCAAATTGGCAAACGAGTGACCGATTTCGTGCAAAGCAATTTCGTTGGCCGCACTGTTGGCACCCGCATAAACGCCCCATTGCCCGCCACAACCTCCGTACTGGGAATCGTTCACCGTTCCCAGCAGCATGCCGTCATTGGTATCGATCCCGGTTCCGGCCAGTGCGCTGGCGACGGCCGCATTGGCCAGCCCCGTATCGAAATACAGGCAGCGTTCGACGCTGCCCCCCCAGGAATAACTGGCGTTCAGGGCCGTATCGACATAGATCCCGTCCAGCGGCTTGTCGGCTCCCGATTCGTTGCTAATGACATTCACGCGGTGAACGTTAAAGAAGCTGCTATACCGACTGAGCGGAGCACTGGCAAAAAAATGACCCAGCGTGTTATTGATATGCGTGGTATAGGTCGAGTTGATTTCACCGATCTGATACCCGTCGCCTATAAAGATCATGTCCACGCGATTGGACGAGGCGCCGTTGCTGATGATCGTGTTGTAGGGATCAATCGTGAGTTGGGCATGCGACGAAGCGGCACCGAACAGGCTGGCAGCGACCAGCACAACGCCCGCTGCCAAGCGTTGAATCATCATGAGTTTCCCCTGCGTATACCGGAACCAGGATTGTCAAATCGCGGCGAACCTCGCCATTTGGGCCTCCAGTGTAGTCTGGATCACCGGACGGGCAAAGCAAGGGATTACCCGATTTCGGCCAGCACTTCGTCGGAAACGTCGAAATTGGCCGATACCCCCTGGACGTCGTCGTGGTCATCCAGGGCCTCCACCAGCGACAGGACCTTGCGGGCGGTATCGGCATCCAGCTCGACTGTGTTTTGGGGAATACGGGTGACGGCCGCCGACCGGGGTTCGAATCCGGCATCCTGCAGGGCCTGTTGCACGTCGGAAAATGCGTCGGGATCGCAGACGATTTCGAAATCGTCGGCGGCCGCCCGAATATCCTCGGCGCCGGCCGCAATGGCGACCTCCACCAGCCGTTCCTCGTCGATCCCCTGGCCAGCGACGACAAACAGGCCCTTGCGATCAAACATCCAGGCCACGCAGCCGGTGGCACCGAGCTTGCCCTCGTGTTTTTCAAAAATCTTGCGGACTTCCGGGGCGGTTCGATTGCGGTTATCAGTCAGGATGTCGCACATCACGGCGACGCCGCCAGCCCCGTAACCCTCGTACAGGATTTCCTCGAACGCATCGCCTTCCTGTTCACCGCTGCCTTTCTTGATGGCCCGTTCAATATTGTCTTTGGGCAAACTGGACGCCTTGGCTTCGTTGATCGCGGTACGGAGCCGAATATTGGCGTCGGGGTCGCGCGCCGGATTTGGCCGCCACCATGATGGCCTTGCTCAATTTGCTCCAAACCTTGGAGCGCCTGGCGTCCGTGGCCGCCTTTTTGTGCTTGATGTTGGCCCATTTGCTGTGACCGGCCATGGGGTAATGTCTCCGACAGATACAGTGCGTTGATGCGGGCGTTTGATCAGGGGCCCCGCGGCCCGGCCGCAACCCGGGCCCGGCGGATGGCTCGCGTCGGGGTTATCTTGGTTTCTTGCGGGCCAGTCGTTTGGCAGGCGACTTGCGGGATGATTTCCGGGCGGTGGTTTTTTTGCGGGCCGCGCTTTTTTCCGGATTTGGCGGATACCGCCTTGACGGTCTTTTTCCGGGTGCCGGATTTTCGTTCCGCCGGTGCCTTGTCGGCCGGCTTTTTGGCCGCCGACTTTTTGGCGCCGGCCTTGGCCGCAGCGGCGTTCACCCTGGCTGCTGATCCCCGGGGGGCGGCCGGCGTGTCGGTCGGGGCGGATTTGGACCGGGCCGGCTTTTTTTCCTCGACCGCCTTTTTGGTACGGGTTCGTTTGGGGAATCGCTCCTGTGCCGTCGGGTCGATGGTCAACAATACGGCTCTCAAATCCCGGTTGTGGGGCGACGCGGACCAGGCAACGGCCAGCTGGTGCGCGTACGGAAAAGAAGTCCACGCCCTTGTTTTTGGAAATGGCCCGTTCCAGTCCCGGGTACGACCGCTTTGGCGGCTTCCTTTTCATCAATGATGCTCACCGTCAGCATCAGGTTAACCAGCGAACCGCTGACGGGAATTGCGTGGCCACCGAGCGCATTTTGCGCCACGTAGGAGATCACAAATGGCGTAATCCCCCTGTACTTTTCCATTTTCAGAACGGCCTTGCCCAGGTTTTCCTTGCGCAGGTGATCGATATCGAATGAATAATGCGATTCGAACATCGAATGCAACGTGCGTTTCAGGCGGGCGGCGGCCGCCGCCGGGATCGTTCAGGCCATCCATGACTTCCGACAGCTCGGTAGCCGTCGTCACGCGGACTTCGTTCCAGTCAAAAAAGGACTGCTGCAGCCGGGCAAAGGCGATGTCGGCGGCATCGAACAGGGAATCCTCCAGACAACAGGCATACAGCATGTGCTCCAGTACGCTGCGGTCCGCCGGCGGTTTGACGGGCTGGTACTGTTTCTTGGCAACCTTGAATAGAGTGGCGATCTTGCTGGCGCGATTGGTAGCAGCCATGGTAGCGGTAATCTCTCCGGGTCAGGAATTCCTTGGAATCAGTTATAAACGGAAACCGGCTGGCAAGCCTTGCATTGCCAAGTCTAGTCGGACGGGGATTCAGAGTGGCCCGGCGCCTGTTCGACCGGAGCGGTCGCGCGGTCCGGAGCGGCGTTTTCGCTCCGTGGCGGGGCAAGCCCGAAACCGGACGCCCCATCGTCCCCGCCGGGCAACGAACCCGGCTCATCGCCGGGCGGCAACACCTCGCGCAGAATCCGGGTCACTTCGAGGGCGTTTTTGGCACCCTTGTCCAGCACAAACGTCAGCCGCGGTGTGTACCGGGTATCAATTCGGGTACCGACGCGTTGTTGCAGGAATCCGGTCGAGCTGCGCAACCCGTTGAGGCACAGATTCTGTTTTTTCTCGTCTCCCATGATCGATACATAGACCTTGGCGTTTCGCAGATCGCCGGACACTTCGACCATGGTCACGGTCACGTCGCGGACCCGGGGGTCCTTGAGTTCCAGCAGGATCGCCGAACTGACGACTTCACGAATGGCCTGGGCGGCTTTCAGGGCGCGACGGGAACTCATGGCTTTGTGGTGGACGGGTGGGCGCGTAGCGTTTCAGGACCGGTTACAGCGTTCGGGCAACTTCCTCGATCTTGTAGGCTTCCAGCGTGTCCCCTTCCTTGATGTCATTGAAGCCCGCCAGTTTGATCCCGCATTCCATGCCACGCTGCACTTCTTTGGCGTCGTCTTTTTCCCGTTTCAGCGAATCCAGCGCGTAGTCGCCGATAATCCGGCTATCCCGAATCAGGCGAATCCGGCAGCCCCGTTCGATGTTACCACGCATCACGCGGCAACCGGCAATCGAACCGACGCGGCTGATGTTGAACACCTGCAGCACCATGGCCATTCCCAATTCGACGGTTTGCTCTTCGGGTTTGAGTCGTCCCTCCAGCGTGGCCCGAATATCCTCGGACACCTTGTAAATAATGTCGTAGCGGCGAATCTCAACCTGCAGGTCATCGGCCAGGCTGCGGGCGGCCTCGTCGGGCACGACGTTGAAACCGATGATCACCGCCTGAGAGGCCTGGGCCAGTCGCACGTCGGCCACGGTCACGCCGCCGACCAGAGCCTGCAATATGTTGATACGCACTTCCGGATGATCAAGTTTGCCCAATTCCTTCTGGATGGCTTCGATCGAACCCCGGACGTCGGCCCGAATGATCAGATTCAGGGTGACCACATCCTCGGCCACGCCCAGCGTGCCGGATTCCAGGCGTTCCTGGAATTCCTGCAGCGAAACGCGGGTGGTGATTCCGGACAAGCGACTGGTGACGGGACTCAAATTCCCGGGACTGGGCGATTTCGCGGGCGTCGGCAATATCCTCCAGGACATAGAATCGGTCGCCGGCTTCGGGGGCCACGTCCAGGCCGGTCACATTGACCGGCACCGTGGGTCCGGCGGACTCCAGGGTCTGGTTGGCATTCAGCGTATCATACATCGCCTTGACCCGACCATGAGCGGCACCGCAAACGATCACGTCACCGGACGCGAGCGTGCCATTTTGGACAATCAGTTTGGCGATCACGCCGCGATCCGATTGTTGTTCGGCTTCCAGACAGGTCCCGAATGCCGCCCGGTCGGGATTGGCCCGGTACTCGTGCAATTCGGCCGTGACCAGGATCGTCTCCAGCAACTCATCCATCCCGGTTCCGTTGATGGCACTGGTGCGGACGACCTCGATATCGCCGCCCCATTCACTGGGCAGCAGTTCGTGGGCGGCCAGATCCTGCAAGGCCTTGTCCGGATTGGCGCCTGGCAAATCGATTTTGTTGAGGGCCACGATGATCGGCACTCCGGCGGCCTTGGCGTGACTGATGGCTTCTTCGGTTTGCGGCATGACTCCGTCATCGGCAGCCACCACCAAAACCGCAATGTCGGTGACATTGGCGCCTCGAGCCCGCATTTCCGTAAAGGCCTCGTGGCCGGGAGTATCGACAAACGAGATTTTCTGGCCGTCCTTTTCGATTTGATAGGCCCGAATGTGCTGGGTAATTCCGCCGGCCTCGCCCGAGACCACATCGATACCGATCAGGTAATCCAGCAATGAGGTTTTCCCGTGGTCGACGTGCCCGAGGAAGGTCACGACAGGTGGTCGCGGTTGCAGATCGGCCGGATCATCCGTTTCCGATTCCAGCGTCTGAATCAGTTTGTCCTCCAGCGATTCGCGGGTCACTACGTCCAGATGGTCGATGCCGAAATCGTTAATCAGGATTTCAACCATGTCGTCGGCCATGGGCGAGTTGATGGTCTTGGCGTTTTCGTCACCCAGTTGTTGCAAGGCCAGCAGAACCTTGACGGCCGGCACACCGGCGGCCTCGGAAAACTGACGGACCGAGCAGGGCATTTCCAGCTGGACGTTTTCCTTGCGCGGAGCCGCGGTATTGACAGCCGGACCACTGCGACTGCGTCGCGGAATCTGGCGTCGCCGGTTGGGGCGATCGTCCATCAATCCACCCGTACGGCGCCGCGGTGCGCGGGCCTGGCGGGTGCTGCCCATTCCCGAATCAACTCCCTCGCGCTCGCTCTCGCGGGTCTTTTTCCCCTTGCGCCGGCCGCTTAACGGTCCGGCCGGCAACGGTGCCTCACCGGGCCGGGGAGCCGCGGTCTTGCCGTCGCTGCGACCGGCCGGGCGCGGGGTGCGGGTCCGGGTAAAATCCTGCAGCGGGGCCGACGAGCCGGAAGAGGCTTTTTTCTGCATGGCATCCCGGATGGCTCCGGGAGGCAGGGCAATATCCGGCTTTTGAACTTTTTCCGCCGGTGTGGCCTTGGCCTGGGGCTGTTGCACCTCGGGCATGGCCGCGACCTTGATGTTGATCCCGGATTTTTTCAGGTTGTCGCGGGGAGTCGGCCGGGCCGGGGATTCGCTCGATCGTCGTTTTTTGTTCAGATCCCGAACCGTCGCGACGGTTCGCGGCGCCACGGCATCCTGTCGCACCGGGGCCACCGGCTGTTGAATCGTATCGACGGCCGAACGTTCGACCACCGGGGCCGCCCGGGCTCCCTCCAGTTGTTGCTTGACCTTGGCAATCTCGCCGTCGTCCAGACTGGCCAGCGCAGACCCCTTGCCCTTGATACCTGCCTTCTCGCAAATATCCAGCAGATCCTTGTTATCGATGCCCAATTCCTTGGCCAACGCGTAGATTCGGACTGACACTATTCAGGGACCTCCCGGGGTCTGGTTGGGCGGGACGGACCGGCCACGGTCGATTCGTTCCGCGAGCTTGTCCGGCTGCAACCGCGCTGGCGACTGCGATCCGACAAGGCAACAAAATGGTTGTTATGGTTATACGACCGCCGCCGTTTGCCGGCGACGCGCCGTGTCATGGTTTCGAGTGCGGAGCCCCGGACCGGACCGTCTGGCACGGGCAGGTTTTCGGGTCAGCCACGCGATCGGCAGGCCCCATTCGGGCCTGTCCAGACGCCCACCGTCAATGCTCCGCTTTTTCCGTCGTTCCCGCCGTTTCTCCCGTTTCATCACCCGCCGGCTGACTGGCCGCGCCGGATCCATTGCCGGTGGCCGCCGTGTCAGTCCCGGCCTCGCCCGACGGTTCGCTTTCCGTTGTCGGGGCCGGTTGTTCACCGGCTGCCGCGTCCGCCGTTGCCTGGTCGGCTGCCGCCTGGGCAGCCGCGCCGCGGCGGCCGCTGCGGCGGCGGCGGCTTCCTGCCGGGCTGCGGCCTCTTTTTCGGCTCGCTGGATTCGACGCTGTTCCTGCAGCAAACGTTCGGCTTCGGCGGCCCGGGTTTCCGCCTGCTCGACGATCGCGTCGACCTGTTCGCTGGTCAGACTGCCCAGGGCCATCAGGAATTCGGGCTCAATGACCTCCAGGTCGTCGTAGGACAGGTATCCTTCGCCGACCAGGGCGTTGGCCAGATCATCGTCCACGCCTTCCAGGGCGCTGAATCCTTCCACGGCCCGTTCAATCTGTTTTTCCAGTTCTTCCTGGGTCATGATTTCGATGTCCCAGCCGCACAACTTGCTGGCCAACCGGACGTTTTGTCCACGCTTGCCGATGGCCAGCGACAACTGGTCCTCGGCCACCAGCACAATGGCTCGCCCGATCTCGTTGCACAAAATCACTTCGTCGACATTGGCCGGCTGCAGCGCGTTTCGAATCATCACCTGGGGATCTTCATCGAAACGAACAATATCAATGCGTTCGTTGGACAACTCTTCAATGATGCCCTTGATGCGATTCCCGCGCACGCCGACACAGGCGCCCACACAATCCACTTTGGAATCGATGCTGCTGACCGCCAGTTTGGTTCGGTACCCGGGTTCGCGCGCGACGCCGTTGACGGAAATCACGCCGTCCGCGATTTCCGGAATTTCCTGTTCGAACAAACGCTGCACCAGCACCCCCCGGGTGCGACTGAGCACGACCTTGATGCGGCTGCCCTGCGCCTTGACCTCAGTGACCACGGCGCGAATCCGGTCATTGGACTGGTACGACTCGCCGGGAATCTGTTCGCTTCGCGGCAAAATCGCCTCAACGCTTCCCAGCGTAACGGTGGTCACGCTGCCCTCGCTGCGATTGACAATTCCGGTAACGATCTCCCCGATTTGCTGATCGAATTCGATCATCTGGGCGTCGCGTTCGGCTTCGCGGACTTTCTGGATAATTACCTGCTTGGCCGTTTGGGCACCGATCCGGCCAATGACTTCCTCGTAATCCAGGGCCACGCCATCGCAGTGTCCGGAGATCTCGCCGGATTCGCGATCGATCTGAAAGTCAACTTCGGCCTCCTCCCCGAAATGTTTTCGGGCGGCCGAAACGAGGGCTGATTCAATGGCGACAAACACAATCTCCTTGGGGATGTTTTTGTCCCGATGCAACGAATCAACGATGCGTAGTACTTCGCTTGCATTCATTTCGTTTACCGCTTCCGCCCAGGTCGATCACGCGCTGGACTGCCTGTTGGTTGTACCGGATCCGTGGGGGCCCTGGTGCCGCCGGTCAGTCGGCCCCATCCGGCCGACATTCCGATCGTGCTGTATTTTTTTTGGGTTGATTTCGCAATTCGTTTTCGAAATCGGGTTGGGTTGTCGTGTTGGCTTGTATTGAGTACCTATCAAAAACAAAACCGCCGGTTCCCGCTCAATCCACGACTGCGTCGTGACTGGGCGTTCACCGCCGGACAACTGCCGAAAGGATTCATGTCTCAATCCTCCCGATTCCACGTTGCCGCACGCAAAGGTTGCCGGTCCCGACCGGTTACCATCGGTGCTCATCTAAGACGACTAGGACACAAATATGCTCCTCATATGTTCGGTCTGACGCTGTCCCCGGAATTCCGGGGGCGGCTCCGTGTGGTGTCAACGCCCGATTGACGGCATTTAAAGATACCCGTTGCCCGCAAACCGGTCAACAACATTCGGATCCGGCCCGGGCCCGAAACGGGCTGGTGGGCCTGCCCTGGACGGGCAGGGCGGCCAGCCGGATGTCCCCGCATCCAGGCCAATCGCCGCACAGTGTCCGGCATTCTGCCGCGAACCGGCGACAACGGCGTTCACTCCACCAGCCGAAAGGTCCCCCGATAGTTTTCCGCGATCTGCTGCAACATCGTCAGCCCGTCCCGACAATGAAAGGCGATCGTGTGAATGACCAGGCTTTCCGGCTGGCTGACGGATTGCTGAATCCGGGCCCGCTGCAACAGGTACGGGCCGGTATCGTCCTGGAAAATCCCGTCGGTTAGCAGAAACACGATATCCGGCTTCATTCGCAGGCCACGCAGCAGGGATCCCTTGGGTTTCGTGCGATCATCGGGAACCTGTCGCACCAGCCATTTTGTCACATCCTGGATGTTTTCGGGGGTTGCCGGTACCAGCCGGTTGGGGCCGGCCAGTTGCGGCATGGGATGGCAACTGTCGCTGAACAGGAAAACGAAAAACTTCTGGTCGCTTCCCAGACTGGTAATCGATTTGATCAATTCTCCCCGGGCCGATTCCCATCGATGGCCCTGCATGCTGCCGGATCGATCCACAACGTAAACGATATTTTTGCCGGCAATTTCGATTCCAAAAAAGCTGGATCCGGTACGCGCCTTGTCGATCTGTTCGCCTTCGATCGCGCTGCCCAGCATTTCCATCATTGCCGGGTTTGAATCATCCGGTAATCCAAATTCCTCGACCGCCGCTGGCTCGATCGGCTGCCGCAGTACCGGATCCATGCGTGACCACATCCCCCCCTCCCGGGACACCGTCGACAGCTGCTGTTCATCGCTCGCCAGCTCAAACTGCAATTCGTCCAGCCACTGCATTGGGTCATCGGCATCGTCCATTACCTCCAGCCGCATTACCGAACGCGACGGCGCCCGGGTTGTCAGCAGGGCCAGACCGACGATGACCAGTACATGCAAAACCGTACTGGTGACCCAGCCGCTCAGGTTTAATCGCACCTGCGAAAACAGCGACGGGCCGGTGGAATCCGGAACCGTCGGCAGCGGCGACGTACCCCCGCCGGCTCCGTCGGAAACAGGCAGCGGGGATCGAAGCACCTGCCGGGACGCCTGATCCGCGGATTTCGGGCCGCCCGTTGCGGCAGGTCGAATTGCGGGTTGGCCCATAGTCACTGGTCCGATTCCCGTGAACGGCGATTCACCCGGGAACTGCAAGATTCCGAAACGACAACAACGTCCGGGGCGGACGATGTCCTGATTATCGACCGTGGGTGGCCGAATTACAACAAATCGGCGCCCGACGGACGGGATCGGTCTCCGGAAGCCGCCGGATTGTTCCGGATTGCCCGTTCAAGTCACGAATTTCAGGGCAGATCGATATTGTGGGCCGGTTTTGTTCGAGGCTATACTCCCGCCCCTTTTTGGCCGCAAGCACATGCGGGTTTTTCCATCCGGGCCGGGCCAACCACGCCCCCCGCGCGGTTAAGCCCCGAAACGGAGTCGCCATTATGAACTGGATGCACATGGGCAATCGGACGACGAACCGGGTTGTCCGGGCTGCAATCACGCTGGTTGCGACGGTGCTGGTTGCGAGTGTGGCTGTCGCGCCACCGTTGGCTCGTGGACAACAACCGGCGCCACCTGAGCCACAAACCGAACCGGTTGCCGACGACCATCTGCCCTGGCAGCCAGGATTGGGACAACCGGTGACTCCCCCGGCTGCGGCACCCCTGCCGAATAATGGTCACCCGCCCGGCGCCCCGGCCACCGCCCCGGCCTTGCCGTCGGCCCGGCCGATCCCGCCATTGCCGTCCGGTCCGCCGCAATCGTTTACCCGGGATCAAAGCGTCTTGCCGATTCCCGCGACCCGCGAAGGTTTCGGCGATCCGGCCGCCGCCGGGGACCGGATTTCCGGCGGCCTGACCGGCCCATACCCGGTCGTCCCCACTGTGATGGTACAAGACGAGGAACCGGTCGCGGATGGACAAGCCGGTGAGGCTGACGGGAACCTGATCGATTCCCGCATCACGACGGTAACACGAGGCGTGGAATCCCTGCCCAATGACGCCGGTCAGGTTTGGCGCACGTACGATATTTCCCCGTATACCTACCGGGTCGAAAACACCACCCGACCGCAACAGGCAATCATCGACTGGATTATCAAGGAAACCGGTTCTGACATGTGGTTCAGCGAACCCCTGGGAATCCTCAGCGCCTCGCGAAATGAATTGCACGTTTATCACACGCCTGAAATACAAAACCGGATCAAGCCGATTGTGGATCGTTTCGTCTACACCCACGCGGCACCACAGGTCATTGGATTGCGGCTGGCGACGATCGCCAGTCCCAACTGGCGAACCCTGGCACTGACCATGATGCAACCCGTGCCGATTGAGGCACCGGGGATCGAAGCCTGGTTGATGAGCAAGGAAAACGCCGCCATCCTGACAGGGCAGTTGCGTTTGAGAGCCGATTATCAGGAGCACAACAATGGTGATATTGTGGTCACCGACGGTCAAAAATACATCTTGTCGCGCACGCGTCCCGTGGAATTCCTGAGATCCCTGGCATGGGTCAACCAGGGGGCCGGCTATTACCAACCGGTCACCGATCGCGTCGACGAGGGCTATACGGTAGAACTCAGCGCCGAGTTCGCTGGACGGTCAAACCATCGAGGCGATTATCGGATGCAAGATCGACCAGATCGAACAGTTACAGCCGGTTTCGGTGCAACTGCCCGGACTGGCGGGCCAGACCCAGACGGCACAACTGCAAATCCCCCAAATGGTCTCGTGGCGAGCCAATGAACGGTTCCGCTGGCCCGGCAACCAGGTCCTGGTCCTCAGCTGCGGGGTGGTGGCCACACCGGGCCCCCAGCGTCAGGCGTTATTGGGGATTCCCGCACTGCTGAACGGCAGCCGCGGCCGGGCCGATGCATTGATGTTTATTGAATACAAGGGGCGGGCGGCCACCAGTGGCCCCGGTGCGGCCACGGCCGGTCCGGCGTTGCCAGCCCTGCCTCGACGATAGCAGTTACGGCGGACCAACCATTCGTAGCGCGAGGGTCCGGGTCAGGGACGCCTCGACGCCACACCGCAGTCCTCTAGAATATCGTCTCGTGAATTCCTGGCTTGTCACAGCCCGGCCGCGATCCCGATTTCCGTCGAAAACACCTGATTCCGATCAACATGCCTCCACCGTTCCGCCGCGTCGTCATCACCGGAGCCGGTATCGTCAGTCCGCTGGGCAACAGCCCGTCCGAGTTGTGGACCAACCTGACGGCCGGCCGCAGCGGCGTGCGATATTTGCAATCGTTGCCCAATTCGCCGCTGCCCGGCAACATTGGCGGCGAGGCCGCCGGGTTTGACGGATCAATCGAGAATTTTGGCCGACTCGATAACACGCTCAAGCGAAAAATCAAAAAGGCCTTGCGGCTGATGTGCCGCGAAATCGAGATGGGCGTGGCATCGGCCCAGCTGGCATTGCAGGACTCCGGGATACAGCTGGATTCATTTTCGCCGGACCGGATTGGAACGCTGTTCGGTTCGGATTACATCCTGACCCTGCCATCGGAATACAGCGACGGCATCGCCCGGTGCCTGGATGAGCAGGGTCAATTTCACATGGATCGCTGGGGCCAGCAGGGGTTGCCGAGGGTCGAACCGCTGTGGTTATTGAAGTATTTGCCCAACATGCCGGCCAGCCATGTGGCCATTCACAATGACCTGCGCGGTCCCAGCAATTCGATCACGATGCGGGAAGCCTCCGCCAATGCGTCGGTTGCCGAAGCGGTCACGACCATCCGCCGCGGGATTGCCGACGTCATGCTGGCCGGAGCCACTGGCACACGCATTCATCCGCTGCGGTCCGTGCACGTCGCCCTGCAGGAACAGCTGGCAACCGATTTCGTGGAACCGGCCGATGCCTGCCGGCCATTTGACCGGCGGCGCAGCGGAATGGTACTGGGCGAGGGTGCCGGTTGCCTGATCCTGGAAGAACTGGAGTTTGCGCGGGATCGCGGAGCCAACATTTTGGGCGAAGTGACCGGTTACAGCAGCAGTACCGTCGCCAGCCGAACCGGAATGGCCGATTACCGGCAGGCCATCCAGAATGTCATCACCGGTGTTCTGGAAAACTCCGGCAATCGCCCCGACCAGATCGGACATATTCACGCCCACGGTCTGGCCACCGTTTCCTGTGATCGGGACGAGGCGGCCGCCATCCGAACGGTTTTTGGCGATGTTCGGCCTCCCGTCGTGGCGGCCAAAAGTTACATGGGAAATCTCGGCGCCGGAAGCGGCATCGTGGAAACCCTGGCCAGCTTGCTGGCGCTGGGCCACGACCGGCTGTTTCCAATTCTGAACTACGAACAGCCGGATCCCCGGTGCGATATCCTGGCCGCCCGACCCGACGAACATTCGGCCGGCGACAGCTTCATTAATATCAATTTGACCACGGCCGGACAGGCCACCGCGATCCTGATTCGCAAATCCCCGGAATAGGGTGACCTGCCAATCGGATTAACCGACGCTGCGATCCCGATAAAGGATTTCGATAACGTCATCGTCCTGGACCAGATAGTTTTCAAACTGGTTGTTCAGCTGTCCGTTGACAAACATCACAACTTCTTTTTCCGAGTTGGCGACGTTGTCCAGAATCTGGTTTTGATTGAATGTCCGGCCCCAGATTTCGAAAAACGCTCCCAGTGGAGCATCCATCGCGGCAGGGGTCTCGATGTGTATCGTTCCCGTCGCGTCGTGGGTGTGCATGCCGCGCAATCCGGTACACTCGGCGTCATCGATTCCGATATCGCCGGCAATGACCACCGGCTGACCATCAATCAGGATATTCAACTCGGCGTGATCGTGAGCCACCACGTCATCGTGACCATCCAGACAAACATCCAGAATTTCAAAGCTGGACGGTTGGGGGGAAATGGCCAGCAACTCGATCTCAAACCTGAGGATCTCATTGGGTCCGATATTCGGCGGGAATCCCTGCTCACCATAGGCCAGATCGGATGGAATGATCAACTGGCCGCTGCCGCCCACGGAAAACAGCGGGATTCCCTCTTGCCAACCGTCGATCACACCAGCCAGCTCGAACGTCACACCGTCGCGGCCATCGAAACTGGTGCCGTCGAGCAGGAAGCCCCGGTAATTGACGGTCACCGAATCGAGAACGGTCGGAAAATTCCCGTTGCCTTCCTGCTCGATGATGTAATGCAGTCCGGAACCGGTTTGTTCCGAAGTAAGGTTGTTCGCCTGCAGGTAATTCTCGATCAGTCGTTGCTCGCTGGCCGGGGAAACCCGCAAAACTCGGGTGTCGACCGACCGGGATCCGCCGGCAACGACACGAAACTCGACGCGGCGGTCGCCTGCGACCAAATCGTCGCCTGTTGCCGAATTGGCATAGCGGACCGTGCGGAGCAACGATTCGTATTCGGATGCGGTGGCCAATCCGGTGAATTCAAGGATTCCGGTCGTGGCATCGAAACTGCCGGTAATGCCCGCGGCCGGAGTGAACTCCAGCATGTCCTGGCCCTCCACATAGCCGCTTGAGAATTGAACCGAGGCGCTATCCACGTCTTTGCTGGTGGCATTGACGCCCGGCGTCACCGTCAGGTCAGCGTCAACCGCCACCGGATCGTCCGTCTCGGTAAAACTCAGCAGTACATTGGAAACGGCAATCGTTATCGACTCGCTGGCAATGACGTCGACCTGAATATTGCGAGTGGACGTCAGGGATCCATCGAAAACGGAGATGTTGATGATGCGGGATCCGGTCTGCAGATCGTCCCGGTTGGTGTCGAATGTCAGACTGCGGAGCAAGGTTTCCAGCTGCTGCGTGGTGGCCGTGCCGGACAGGGCCAGGACACCGGTGCCCGGATTGAAGGTGCCCGTCACACCGGCGACCGGCGTGAATCCCAGCACGTCACCGCTCCGCAATCCGGAGGCAATCGAGATCGACACCAAACCGGTATTGAATTCCGGGGTGTCGGGATCCGTCAGCGTTAAACTGTCGTCCAGCACCAGCGGAAGTGATTGCGCCGGGTCATCCAGGTCGAGCGTCCGCGTATCACTGGTGACGGTCAACACCGGCGCGTCGGGGACACTGGCAATGTTGACCGTTTGGACGGCTGACGCCGTCTCCCCGACGATATTCACGGTAAAGGTAATGGTTCGTTCGGCAACCGGATCGTCGCTGGTGTTCGCGTAACGGACCGTCCGCAGTGCCGCCTCCCAACCGGCCAGGTCACCGGTTCCAAACAGATTCAGAACTCCCGAACCGCTGTCGTAACTGCCGCTGATGTCAGGTGTATTTAGAAATTCGAGGGAATCGGCGGCGGTAACCGAACGGATGGCGACCGTGGCCGAAACCACTTCGGCATCGCGGGGGCCTCTCAGTTCCAGGTTTTCATCCACCACCACCGGATCGCCGTTTTCCGTAAACGCAGCCCCGGTCGGGCTGGTGGACACACTCAACGCCCGCACCAGTTCCGGTCCTCCGAAGATCTGCGGATCAATATCGGCGTCGGCCAGCCGTTCAAACAGGGCATCCAGGGTTTGAGACAGATTGCCGATGGCGCCGGCTTCAAAATTTTCGATCATGGCGCTGCCGAAACTGGCGCCGCCATGGCGCAGACGGTCAAACCCGCTGCGTCCGTTCAGAATGGCACGGAGTCCGGTAGATACGTTCGAGTCCAGGGCCACCTGGTCGTCGCCGGCACCTGCCTCGATCGACAGGGCATTCCGCCAGCTCGATCGCTGTCCCGTTTGCCCGGGCAGAATTCCCAGGAAATCAGCTCCTGATCCCAGGGAGATTCCTGAGCCGGTCCCTGACGATGTTTGGCCAGCCAGCAAAACCAGGTCGTCGCCGCTGCCGGTCCCCAGCGCCAGCAGCCGGCCCGTCTGCAAATCGTTGATCGCGACGACATCATCGCCGTCCCCGGTAAACATGCCGACGTAGCGGCCGGCCGCCAGGGCATTCACCGAAATAATGTCGTTGCCGGCACCCATCGAGATCAGGGCCGTATCGGCAACAAACACGTTATCCGGTTGCAGGATATCGTCGCCGTTGCCGCCCATTGCGGAAAACATGCCCACAAAACTGTTCAGCACTTCCAGCGAGTCGTTTCCGTTATTGCCTTGCAACTCCAGTCGTCCGGGCACAACCAGACCCTGCAGACGGGCCGAATCATCCCCCCCGTTCAACTGCATCAGCAGGCTGTTCAAACCGGGAGCGCTTCGGAAATTTGCCGGTCCGCCGTTAATCGTGGTCCCCTCCAGGCCAATCACCCGGGCCCGGCCATCGGCTGTGCCAATCACCTGAATCTGGTTCGCCTGGCCGTCGCCAATGACCAGCAGCTGGCCGCTGGTCACAAATACCGAAACGTCGCCGGCCAGCATCATACGGGGCTCAACACGTTCAAACGACAGGCTGTCCGGTCGACGCCGGCGCGAATTCCGGCTGTATCCGCCAAGGATTTTTTTCATAAATGCAGATTTCTTTTCGGGAATAACGAGACAAGCTTGCGGGGCAGTACCGGAGAGGAGGAATCCACGATGGCAGGAGGACGTTGACGTCCCAACCTGGCTCGTCGGCTGGTTCATTCAATACTAGCCGGTATTAACGGTTTCGCAAAACGCCAGCGCCCGGCAACAGCGATTGCGGCCCGGGTTCCGGGAACACTCCGGACCTGTTCGTTGAAACCGCTATTTTCCAAACGCACTCGGTCCGGATTTGTACCGGTTGTGCCGGTTTTTCATTTTCGGGCCCGCTGCGAATTCCCCGCTTCATGGCCCCAGGGGCAACCTATATTTCCCGGGACTTTCCGCCGGGATGGCCGACTTTCGACCCGTCCCAAGTGGTCGAAATGGTTGCTGGCGGACCCGAACCCGCCCGCGATCGCCCGTTTGGAATTCGACGGGGCGCCGGCCTGAGACGCGATTCACCCAGCCTACCCTCGCCATGAGCCAACCCAATATTCGGCAGTACCAAACGACGCTCAAGCTGACCTGCAAGATGCTGGATGTGGCGGCGATCGGAATCGGGTTGTGGCTGTTGTTACAGTGGTTTCCGGAACTCAACTCCCAGGCAACGGTCGCCATTTGTCTGGTCGCGATCGGAATTTTCGGGGTGTTCAGCGAGTTTGTGGGCCTGTACCGCAGCTGGCAGGGAATCCGGTTTGAGCGGGAAGCCGCCTGTTGCATGCTGGCCTGGGGGCTGACCGTGATGGGTCTGTTTGCACTGGGTTCCGTCAGTGTCTACACGACCGAGCTTTCCCGTCATTCGCTGCTGCTGTGGTTCGCGTTCACGCCCGTAATCTCGCTCAGCGGCCGGATCCTGTGCCGCTGGTTCATGTCGTATATGGTCCAGCGCGGCATGTTCACGCGGAGCTTTGCGATCGTTGGCATTAACGAGCTGGCGGTCAACCTGGTTCGCAACGTTGCCGGTTCTCCGGACCTGGGACTCAAGTTTCTCGGCTTTTACGACGACCGCCCGGAAGAACGAACGACAGAACTGCCCGCCGAACTGGAAAACCGGCTGGGCAGAATCTCGGACCTGGTCGAACACGCCCGGCGTCATCAGGTCAGCGTTGTATTCATAACGCTGCCGATGCGGGCCGAGGACCGAATTCGCGACGTGATCACGCGATTGAGCGATTCGACGGTGTCCGTATACGTGGTTCCGGATCTGTTTGTTTTCCAGTTGATGCATTCGCGCTGGTCGGATATTCAGGGTGTTCCGGTCGTCAGCGTCTTTGAAAACCCGTTTTACGGGGTAGACGGAATCCTCAAACGCAGTTGTGACGTGGTGCTGTCCCTGGCCGCTCTGGCCGTGGCAGCCCTTCCCATGGCCCTGATTGCCGCCGCGGTCAAATTCACGTCGCGGGGTCCCATCCTGTTTCGGCAGCGGCGTTACGGTCTGGATGGCCGTGAAATTCGGGTGCTCAAATTCCGCACCATGACCGTATGCGAGGATGGCGATACGGTGATTCAGGCCACCCACGACGACAAGCGGGTCACGCCGCTTGGAGCCTTTTTGCGCCGGACGTCGCTGGACGAATTGCCCCAGTTGCTGAACGTCCTGGGGGGGTCGATGTCCATGATTGGACCGCGTCCCCACGCCACCGCCCACAACGAGTTCTATCGAAACCAGATCGAGGGCTACATGTTGCGGCACAAGGTCAAACCGGGCATTACCGGTCTGGCCCAGGTTAACGGCTGTCGGGGAGAAACCGAAACGGTCGACAAAATGGCCCGCCGCATCCAGTTCGATCACCAGTACATCCGCGAATGGACCATCTGGCTGGATTTCAGCATTCTGTGGCGCACCGTGGGAATCGTGGCCCAACGGCAAAATGCCTACTGATTCCCCGGCGGTATCGAACCGGATTCACAGGTCATTCGCCAATGGTCCGGACGCCGGATCCCCGACCTACTGGCCGACCTGGGTCGGCATCGTTTGGGAGATATCCGGAATGGCAAATCCGGGAACGCCGACCGTGGTCACCGAGTTGCCGGCACAGGGATTCGCGGGACGGGGCTGACGAGGGACATGGTTCGACTGATCATCGCCCGGCCGGTCGGGACCGGGACGCGGTGGCAAGGTCGGCGTCACGGGGGTGACAATCATGACCATGCCCAGGCCAATCAATGAGCCGGTCACGATGGCCCCCAGCAACATGGTCTTTTTGGAAGGCCCCAACGGTTGCAGGCCGGCCTGGGCCTGATCGACCATGGTGATCAGGTCAACGGTATCGGCCGCCCGCTGAATCGCCTGGGCCTGGCCCAGTTCCTGGGCCGCCGTGGACAAATCGGACTTGCGCTGATTCATCTCGTCCACGATCTGCCCGTAACCGACACGCATTTCGGCCAATTCATTCAGCCGCTGGTCAATGGTCTGGGCCCGCCCGGCCAGCATGGCCAGTTCCTGCCCGATCATCGTCTGTTGGGTCTGCAGTCCGCCAATGGCGTTGGCCAATTCCACCTGGATCTGCTGCTCGATGTCGCGAACCGAGTTTTCAGCGGCCTGGAATTTGGGATGGCGTGCGGAGTAATTGCCTCCAACGGTCGCCAAACCGACCTGGGCATCCACCAGTTTCTCCTTGAGGCGCGACAGGCTGGGTTGCGATTCCAGCAACGTGCGGGGCGTGCCGACCAGTTTTCGGGCATCCTGTTGCACGCTGCGCAAATGCCGGTCCAGTTCCTGAACGACCTCCAGTCGGGTATTGGCGCCCCGAATTTCTGCCTGAATTTGCATGTACATCTTGCGCAAGTCGCCGGTGCCCGAGATCGGTTCGTTCAGACTGCGCAGCTCGCCCAAATCGGGTCCCACCGCTGATTCGAATTCCCTGAGCCGCTGCGCCGTGACGGCGTACCGATCCTGGGCCAGCTGAACGGCCTGTTCGGTTTCGCGAACCATGCTTTCCGCCCGTTGCGAACGCACCCGGCGCAGTTCCTGTTGCATTTCCCCGAACAGTGCCGTAACGATCTTGCGGGCCCGCTCGCGCGACGACGACTTGACCTGCATCGTCAACACTTCCGTTTTTCCAAATTCAGCGCCGCCGGGCGCAAAAAAGGCAATCGCGCCCTGCATATCCGCCACCGTTTGTTCCGAAGGCCATGGGGCCCCGGCAACCGGTTTTTCGGGGCCAACTTGCTCCAGCGTACGTCGCAGCACCGCGGGTCGCCGGGCCAGTTCGCTGATCGTTTCCTGCGCTGTCTTCATCGTGTCCAGCGACTCGAATCGCCCGGGACCCACAATCCGACCGATCAATTCCTCGCGAACCACAAACGTCTGGGTCGCGGACCACTGTTTGGGGCCCAGAAAACCGGACAATAATGCGATCAAAACCGCCGCCATCAGAGGAACGATCCAGAGCCCCGGCTTTTGGATCGTCGTACTGCACAACGCTTGCAGGTAATCGGACTGCGGTTGGGGCGAAGCGGCGTGGGACATCGTGGTGACCTGCGAGACGGAACTCGGAAAATCGAAAAACAGGTACAACCGCAGGCTCATGGGCGCCGGCCCCGGTGCGTACCTGTTATGTTGTTCGATCCAGTTGTAACGAAAGGTTGAGCAAGCCAGCAGGATTTTGCCGGTTTTAATCCCTGGCACCCCGATGTTCGCTATTTGAGGCAATCCTTCGCCAACCGGCAAAAGTTAACAGGTAATCCGTTCGAGTGACGATGATCGGGCCCTGAACCATGGCCGGGAAATGCATTTGCCGGTACCCGCCCCGATTGAAACGCGATGGCCCCATGGTCGGAGTGCCGCCGTGCTGTCAAAACCTGACTTGCAAACCCGCCGCGCAGGCGACCCCCTTGGATCTCGGGACATGCTCCAAGCCCTCGATCGAGTTTTCGATCACGATGCTGGAGAACACATCCGTCATCGGGTTGACGTGCCAGTAAAGCTGGCCGATTCCCTGCTGGATGGGCGTGTCGTGCGTCAAATCGCCGATCGCATTGGGCAGAAACTGGCCGTATCCCAGACTCCAGTCGAATCGGGAATGATTGCCGGCCAGGTTGACGTAGTAACCCCAACCGGCCAGCGGTTGATTGAGTCCGTTATTCAGTTGGCGGTTATACAGGCTGCGCCCCAGTCGATATCATCCAGCGGCGTACCGGGTCGTCGCAGACCATACTCGTCGTACACGACTTCCCCGGCCAAAAAAATCGCCGGAGAAAACCGGTACATCCAGTCGACTCCCACGTGATTGTTGAATTCCTTTTGGCCCTCGGATCCGATCCCGTCCTGGGTTTTGATGCTGGCGCCCAGACTGGCGACCGGCAGATCGAAACCGAGTCGGGCAATCAGGGCTTTGGAACTGTTGGTATCCCTGTGGGGCCCCCCGTTGGTAATGGCCACCGTCGATCTCCAGATCCCGGGATTCCAGCGCAGCTGGGCCCCGGTTTCCCGAAACAGAATCACGTCGCGTCGGACAAACGGCGTATCAAAAAAGTCGTTGAGGGCTGAAAAACCGTAATATCGGCCGAACGGAGTGACAAACCGGCCCAACTCAATTTCCAGATTCCCGCGCTGAACCAGCACGGCCAGTTGCGAGATTTCCAATGTGTCGATTTCGAAATTGTGGGAATACGACTCGCGAGCGCCGAATCGGTCAAGACGTTTTGATCAAATCGCTGATTGAGAAACAACTCCCCGTACAGCACTCCGGTGCCATCCCCGTGCACGTGGCCGCACTCGCCGCGCAATACGCCCTCCACGCCGAACGTCGCCTCCAGACCGGTGAATTCAATTCGCTGGTCGTTGACGTAATAGGCCCGGCCCACCGCCGCCAGGTCATACCAGCGATCGCGGTCCACCGGAATCGATACCTGCCCGGCCGGTCCACGCCCCCAGCCGTCAAACCCTGCACCGGGGGCATTAAACTGGTCGGCCCAGGCAACTCCCGGGTTTCCGACGACCGCCGGATCCTGTCCCCGCGTGTCGCCGCAAACCAGCGTCACCAGCAGCGGGGCGAGCGCCAGCGAGATAATGCGAAAGGGCAACATACAGGGCGGCAGGGCTGGAAAAGCGGTTGCGCGGATCAGTCAAAGTCGATTTGTCGAATCGGACAAAACGGTTTTGCCGATTTTTCAGATATCGGGCCCGCCCGCGGCCGTTGTGAAACCCGCCCCCGTCGACTGGCAGACCCTGGCTGACGGGCAGAAGCGGAACGATCGGCAAGGATTAACACCGTGCTGGCGCGGTATTCCGCTGATTGGGCCATCCATTTTCCCAATCGAGGACCGCTGCGGCGCGGACGTCAGTCGATCGACCGCAAGGCCACCGAATCGATCAGCCCGTCATCCCGACCAAACTCGTCCAGCTGATATTCCAGTCCGAGCCGGTTGCTGGTTTGAATGCGCCCGGTGATATCGACCTGGCAAGCGTGATCGTCCGCGTGACCCCTGATCGCCTGACCATTCAAAACGATTCGCTCGGGAATACGGCCGACCACGACCAGCTGGATGACGGACGGGGCGGGACGGGGAAATGTCCAGTTGAATTGGCGAACCAGCGTCAGTTGCCCGGAAAACCGGTCGACATTCAGCCAGGCGTTCCAGTCCCCGGCCGACTTGATATTCAGTGGCACCGAATGCTGACCGGATTCGGCAGCGGTTTGCGCCACCCAGGGACCCCGAAGCTGAATGGTATGGACAGGAGACAAGACAGCGATCCGTGTTCACTCAGTCATCATGACGACGACGTCAGGAGAGGGGCCAACGACGCACGGGTTGTACGTCGATTCCGTATTTTACCTGACCCGGGATCGTGCGCCGGGCCGGGATGGGAGGGTGCCACCGGTGTCTGGTCCACCCGTGCCTGGATTGGAGGGTGCCACGGGTGGCTGGTTCACCCGTACCATTCCGGTCACTGAAACTGCGATCGGCAAACAGGGACTGGCTCCGTGCCCGAATCGGTTATATCCGGCATTGCGGGATCGGCGAGGTGCCTGCCCCTTTTACGATGCCGGTCTAGTTCGGCACAAAACTTTCCTTGATCGTTTTTTGCAAAACCTGATTGGTTTTCTTTTCGATCATTCGAACCGAGATCTGCAGGGAACGAATCGAATGGGCGTACGGTGGCGGGGTTTCGCGTTCGTCGTTGTCATCGACCCCATTGATCAAATCGTCATCCAGCCCGTTGGTCCCCTGATCGATCAATCCGTCGCCATCCTGGTCAATTCCGTCGTATTCGTATCCGGCCCACCACGAGCACCAGGTGTTGGGAAAATTGACAAACGAATAGGCACCCTGGGACCGGGAAGGATTGTTATACCACCGAAATGGCGGGACCGTATCGTCGAACTGGGTGGTCGCCGTCGGGTCGTATCCCAGATCCACGTAGCCCCCCGATTTGGGATAGGACAACGGATTGGTGGCCGGGGGATAACTGGCCAGCACCGTATTTAACCCATTGGGATCCATTGCCGGGTCACCAAATTCAATCGGTTGCCCAATCTGCAAATTGGGGTTGCCAGTCACCAACGCGGGGTCAGGCACAAATGTTTGGGCGTTGGGATCAAAGACCCTGATGTCAAACGCCACACAATCGGACAACATCAGGTCTTCGCCCTCGAGGTCCCCAACGTATGTTCGGCCGTCCAAAATCGCCTGGTCGAATTCGTGAGGAAAGATATTGCTGTTGTGGGCAAACCGGTTGCGGCGATTGGCCAGGTCTTCCAGCGAATTCATCACCAGTCCGGTACCCGGCGGATTGGGGTCACGCTGGACCGAAACATCATTCGATGCGTAAAACGTGTCAAAGTCGGTTTCCGCCGTGGTCAAATCCGGCCGAATCAGCAGGACCCGGCGATACAGCCGCACGTTTTCGTCGTATTCAACTTCGTCGTTTCCATTGGTATCGTCATGCACCACCCACCAGACGATTTCCGCCAGATAGGATTCAACAAAACCACCGTTGAACCGCCCGCGAAATGGCCGGTCCTCACTGCGGACGGTCAGCGCCAAAATGTCGTCGTGATCTCCAACGTGACTGTTCCGGTTTGTGAGGGTATGTTCCTGGTCAAATTCCGGTCCTTCCACGTACTCGAAATATCCCGTTCGCTCGTCGGCGACGCCCCGCGGACGGGGATCGCACGTGGCATTCTGCAAATCCCGGCGCAACGTCTCGGTCACCATCCGCAACTGGTTCTGCATGTCCATTCGGGCCCGGCCGATACTGATTTCGTTGCTGGCCGTACTGAAAGCCCGAACCATGATTCCCACAATGATCAGGGTCAGCGTGACCGCGATCAGCAATTCGATCAGCGTCAATCCGCGACGCAACGGGGTTGGGCGGCAAGGGGTTCGGAAATGACAACCCGGCAACAGAGCGTTTGGAGCCAACGGGTTCATGAGATTTCTCCAGAGTAGCCGGGCGAGCGGGCACGACAGTGGCAAATACCGGGAGTAGATGACTGCATGCGGCTGCCCGTATTGTTGGCGATCACCGGAAAAGACGGCAGTGGCGATCAGCACGGAAAGGGGACGTGACGGGACCGCTTCAAAAAAACGGTCACGCGATACGTGGCCCTATTCTATCGCCACCCACTCGACTGTACATGGTCCGATTGTCGCCTCGGGCCCGGTTTTTGGCAAAAAATGCGGGGTTTTTGCCGGTTTGTCCGGGTTTTTCACCGGGAGGACCTGGCCCGGCGGCGACCGTTTTTTTTCAGCGACTGGACAGCCCCGTCACGACCTGGCGAGAAATGCCCAACTGGTTTCGCGACATACGGCCTGCCGCGGCGTTAACTATCATGGGTAGTTTGGATTCGCGGCAGGTTGAGTCCCGTACCGAGCGCCTGCGGTTGGTGGTTGCCGGCGGCTGGTTGGTTCGGGTGTTTCGCCCGTGGCGGCCAGGCGGAAACGATCGTTCCGGGCCGAGTCAATTCGCCCGTTCGACAAACATTGCCCAACCTGGCGGCCGCAGCGTGCAGGGGGGCAAACCGCCATTTGTTTAACCCTTTCCCGGCAGTTTTTGCGGGTATAGACTGAACCCGACCATCGAAAATTTCGTAACGACGTCACATTTTTTTTCGATTTCAGCATCACGCGGTGCCCTTGCGCCAGACCGTATCTGGCAATGGCTTCGCCGGCTCGCGGCGGGCGACCGGCGTTGAGTTGACCTGGCAGATAATCCCCCCCGTAAAATCCACCCCCGTATTCAGGGAATCGGCACGATGGCAATGCTTTCCGCAATTCTTGCGACATCCCGAAACGCCGACAACGCAAAGGGCGGCGGGTTTGCCGGCCCCGCGGCCCGGCTGGCGTTGCCGGCGGGCACGATCCGACCGTGGCTGCTGGTGCTGGTTGCGATCAGTTTGACCGCGGTTCCGGCGATGGCCCGGCAGGACGACGATCCGGTGGCCATCAATCTGCACAGCACGGGCATCAAGGCCTTTGAGCAGCAGGAATACGAGCTGGCCATCGATCAGTGGAACAAGCTGTTGCAGGACTTTCCGGATTATTCGGCCCGTCAGGACGTGAAATATTTCGTGGGCCAGTCATGGTTCAATCTGAAAGATTATTCGAACGCGGCGGCGGAATTTCTCGAATTGCGCGAATCGATTCCGGTGATTGCCAATTACCGGAACGGCCCGGCGCTGCTGGTGTTTTTGGGATTTTCCCAGTATTCCGTGGGTCGCGCCTCGGATCAGGAGGCGGACGCGATCGATCGGCTGCAGAAAGCCGTCGCCACGTACCAGTCCTTTTTCGACAACTTCCCGGAAGATGACCTGGCCGATCAGGCCTGGTTTTTTCATGGCGAGGCGTTGAATCAGTTAAACCAGATCCAGGCCAATCCGGATCTGCTGGATCGGGCCGCGGCGTCCTACCGCAAGGTCGTGGAGGATTTCCCGGACTCGGATCTTCAATCCAAAGCCTTGTCGGAGCTGGGCGGCTGTTACGAACAAGCGGGCAATTACCCGGAGGCATTGGTCCGCTACGAAGAGTTTGGCAATCGGTTTGCCGACGACGAACTCGCGCCGGTGGTGGCGTTGCGGGCCGCCGAGACGATTCGCAAACTGGGAATGGCCCGTCAGAATGCGGGAGACAACCCGACCGCCGAAAAGCATTTTCAGGATGCCCTGGCTCGTTACCAGCCATTGCTGGAGACGGAAGGATTCCCCCAGCGGGATTTGGCCTTGTATTCCGCGGCATGGTGTCAACTGCAACTGTCCCAACTGCAGGCCGCGGCCGACTCGTTTGCGCGACTGGCCAACGATTTCCCGGATTCGCGTTATGCCGCCGATTCCGCACTGAGTGCGGGCAAATTCTACTTCTCGTCCAAAAATCTGCCCCGCGCCGCGCAATGGCTGCAGACGGTCATCGCCGGTGATCCGGACAACCGGGACGAAGCCACTCACTGGCTGTGTCGCGTCCATCTGGAAAACGGCGAGTATTCCAAAGCTCTGGAGTTGGCCAGCACCGCGACGGCCGATGGCGGCGGGGGTGCCCACCGCGCGAATTTGCTGATGGACGCGGGAGATGCCCTGCACGAAATCCCCGATCGACGCGACCAGGCTATCCCCCTGTACCTGGCCGTCGCCAGCGAGTTTCCCGACAGCCCTCTGGCCCCCAAGGCACTGTACTATGCCGCCTTTGCCAACATGACCACCGGCGCCTGGGCCGATGCCATTCGGGACGCCCAACAGTTCAAGGCCCGTTATCCGCAGGATGAATTGCTGCCCGCCACGCTGCAGGTGCTGGGTGAATCAGCGCTAAAGGTCAACGAGTTGCCGCTGGCCCAATCGACGTTTGAGGATTTGATTCAGCGATTCCCCAACGACAAATCCGGTGAATGGTGGCGAACCCGGGTCGGCTGGGCATTGTATCTGCAGGACCGGCACGACGACGCGGTCGCCTGGTTGTCCAGTTCCCTGGTGAACATGAACGACCCGGTGAGCCGGTCGGAAGCCAATTTCGTGATGGGCTCCAGCCAATTCCGACTGGAGGACTATCCCCGGGCGATCGAGTCGCTGCAGTTGGCGCTCCGCGACAATGCCGAACGCGAGGACGCCGATCAGGTCCGCCTGTTGCTGGTCCGGGCCCACTACCAGTTACAGCAACTGGATCCGGCTCGACAGATCGCCCGCGAAATCCTGAACAACAGCCTGGACGAGGCGACCCATGCGGCCGCCCGTTACTGGCTGGGTGAAATTGAATATCGCGCGGAAAACTATCCGGCATCAATCGAAAACTATACCGCGGTGATTGTTTCCGACCCGCCCGCCAAACTGTTGCCGGACGCCCTGTACGGTCGCGCCTGGGGAAACGTGAAACTCGGTGAGCCCGCGGCCGCCATCGCCGATTTTGATCGTTTGCTGGACGAATTCCCGGATCACTCCACGGCGCAACAGGCGTTAATCGGACGCGCCGTGGCGCGTCGCGGGGCGGCCCAGTTCCAACTGGCGATTGCCGATCTGGACGCCTTCCTGGCCTCGGGGCCGAGCGACGAAGATCGCTGGCAAGCGATCTACGAGCGGGGACTTTGCCACGTGGGCCTGGAGCAATGGGACGAGACCGTAGCGGACCTGGGCTCGCTGGCCGACAACCTCGATGCGCAAAATCCGCTGGCGGACAATTTGTTATATGAACTGGCCTGGGCCTGGAAGAAAAAGCCGGATGCGGCCCAGGCCGCCCTTGTGTTTCAGCGGTTGGCGGACGGGCAGGGGACCAGCGAATTCGCGGCCGAGGCCAACTACCACGTCGCCGAATCCCTTTACCAGGCGGGCGATTATGCCGGGGCCAGCGCCCGCTACCGGCAATCCCTGGATCACAATCCGAACCCGGATGTTGGTGAACGGGCAGCCTACAAACTGGCATGGTGTTCGTTTGAACAACAGCAATGGGACGACGCGCGACGCCTGTTTGCCGAGCAGGTTGAACGGTACCCGGACGGTCCGCTGAATGCCATTGGATTGTCCATGGTCGCCGAGTCGCTGTTTCAGAACAAAAACCACGCCGATGCCGTGACGGCCTACAAGGTTGCCATTCCGGCCATCCGCACTGCGGCCATCAGCGAGGACAGCGTGCGGATTCTGGCCCCCCTGCACGCCGCGCAAAGCGCCAACAAGACCGGCGATTATGAAGCCGCGCAGACCTATGCCCGGTCAGTGATCGATGAGTTTCCCGACAGCGGTTACCAGTACGCAGCCATGTACGAACTGGGTGCCGCCCAACTGGGTCTGGACCAAACCGAACAGGCGATTGAAACGTGGCAAACCGTCGCCGAAAAATCGCTTGACAAAATCGGTGCGCGGGCCCGCGCCATGGTCGGCGATGAATACTTCAAGGCCAAAGACTACGACCGGGCGATCCGGGAATTCAAACTGGTTATGTACGGTTACCCGGTTCAGGACGGGAATACGGAAATCGATCCGTGGCGCACCTTTGCCGCCTACGAAACCGCGCGTTGTTATTACGTGCAGATCAACGATGCCGCACCCGACCGGCGGCCGCAGCTGATCCGCAACTCCCGCGAGTGGTTTCAGTACCTGGTCGACAATTTTCCCAATGATGCCCTGGCGCCGGATGCCCGCAAACAACTCGATTTGCTGGACCAGCTGAATTGACGGGCGGCGTTCACCGGCAGTGCCGCGGGGCTGTTTCCGTCGGATCAACACCGCCTCAACTTCGGAGCAGGAATGATTTTACCCCGGACCCGCACTGACCGAACGCCGCGCACCGGCGGACGCGGATGGCGCACGTACCTGGCGATCGGTCTGGTAACCGGCAGCCTGTTCTGCCTGCTGCCCGATCGGGCACGGGCCCAGTCCGAAACCGTGCCGCAGATCGGCGATCTGTCGCCCGGCGATTCGCTGCCGTCGGGCAACGACCCGGTCACCACGAACCCCGGTACGCCGCAGGCCGCCAGTGACAACATCGGCGCGCAGCCGGTTTTTCGCGAAAAAGGCCTGAATCTGCTGAACCTGCTGTCGCGCGGCGGCTGGTTCATGATTCCTCTGGGTATCCTGTCGATTGCGGTGGTCGCCCTGGCAATCGAGCGGGCCCTGGCGTTGCGACCGGAAAAAATGCTGCCCCGATCCTTCGTGCGGGAGCTGGGAGGCGCTGAGTCGCAGCGAGGATGGTTTCGATCCGCGGCTGGCGTTCCGGACTTGCCAAATGTATCCCTCGGCAGCCGCCCGCGTGATTCGCGTGATGTTGCTGAAGGCCGGTCGTCCGCAATCGGAAATCGATCATGCGGTTTCCGAGGCCAGCCAGCGGGAGGCCAATCGTTTGCAATCGCCTGTTTCCTGGCTGACGCTGGTCGCCACCGTCGCGCCGCTGATCGGGTTGCTGGGAACCGTGTGGGGAATGATTCAGGCGTTTTACGACACCACGCAGCTGGTGGCCGGGCAAAACAAGGCCGAGATTCTGGCCCAGGGGATTTACACTGCCCTGGTCACCACCCTGAGCGGATTGATCATCGCCATCCCGGCGGCCATCCTGGCCCACTATTTCGACAACCGAATTGTTTCGTGGTTTTATCGCATTGAGGAAATGGCAACCAGCCTGTCCCCCTTGCTGGAACCGTTTGAGGGTCAGGTGCGAACCGGGGCCGCTCCCGATTCGCCCGCCTCCCGTCCGTCCCGCAGGCCGGCCGCTGCCCCGGAGATGGACGGCAATCCGGCTCCGGGGACACGCCGGTCGGGCCGTGCGCCCCGGTAACCTTTTTTCCAATCTCCGTTTGACTCCAATACGACGATCTGTCCTGCGGCCCATTGCGGCCGCCCACAACCCCCTGTCATGGCCGTTCAACCCGGAAAACATGCCGTCAGCTCATTGAGCATCACGCCGCTGATCGATGTGGTGTTTTTGCTGTTGATCTTTTTTCTGGTGGCCACCCGGTTCGCCGAGGAGGAACGGGAAATCGACATTGAGTTGCCCACCGCGTCGCAATCGCTGCCGCTGATGGCGGAACCCCAGGAAATGTTTATCAACATTGACGGCCAGGGCCGGTATTTTGTGGAGGGCGAATTCCGGCAACCGGAAGCGCTTGAACAGCTGCTGCGGCAGGCCGCTGCCAACAACCCGCTGACCCAAACCGTGATTATTCGGGCCGACAAAACCGCCGATTGGCAGCACGTTTTGACTGCCGTGGATTTGTGTATCAAGACCGGGATCTACAACTACACCGCCATGACCGACGAATAAGTTGGCCGCCGGACGGCTTCCCGGTATTTCACCCCCCAGTGATACGACATCATGCCCGCGCGTCGCCAAATCGTCAGCACCTGGCAACCCCCGCAACACCGGGCGTTCGATCAGCAGTTCTGGCCGATCTTCATGGCGCTGTGCATCACCGCCTCGATTTTGGCTGCCACCATCGTCACCTTGCTGGCCGGATTCTGGATGTGGGTCAGTCTGATGGTGTTGCCGGCAGCGGTTGCCGTTCTGCTGCTGGTGCTGCGATTTGTGGACGATCGGCGGGTACGGCGATCGCTGCAACTGGCCGTCATCCTGAGCCTGGCGGTTCACTGTATCTTTCTGATTGTGGCGCATCAGACCGAGGTGTTTCACGGATTGTTCGTGGAAGTCAACCGGCAAGTGACGCCGGTTCGGCAACAGCGGGTCATTCAGGTCTCACGTCTGGCCGAAACCCGCCCGTGGATGGAAATCAATCCAACCCCCACGCCCAGCCCCGCCGAGCCGGAACCGGAAAAACAGGCCGACCGCGACGCCGCCACCATCCGTCCTCAACCCGCCCCGCTTGAAAACCAGACACCCTCGGAAAATCCCCAACTGGTTCAGCGGCAACAAGTCAGCCGAACGGTACCGCGTCTCGGAAAAAACCTGTCGGAGTTAAGCCGCCAGTCTCGGGATCTGCAACCCAAATCCAGTCAGCCGGTCGAAATGGCGCGACCGGCACCGGCCACTCCCGCGGCGGTTTTGGACCGGCCGGTTGCCGAGGATTCGGAAATCAGCCGACCATCTGCTACGTCGGCCAGTTCGGCCGAACCGCAACGCCAGCGCCGGGAACGGTTGAGCGAGTCACGGGCGGCCGGCCAGATTTCCCGCAGCCCGTCGCGCGAATTGCCCGCCGCCTCGACGCCCCTGAAATCATCCGGCGAAACCGTTATCGCCGACGAGACCCGCCCGCGAATCGCCCGCACCCCAAGTGTTCCGCCGACCACGGCCCCGTCACGTCCGGAGTCGGTGGCCGCCGCCAGCCGGCCGCAGGCCAGCCCCGCGACGGTCCAGCGGCAGGCAACCGCCAGCAACGCCAATCGAGCGCCGAACCGGGACAATCGTCCGCAGACACGAATCACCGAGACGCAAGCCCGACCCGTACCGCGCGACAATGTCACGCAACCGGCCATCGACCGCCGCGTCGTCGAAAACCGACCGGCCCGCTCCAGCACCAGCGCCGTCCAGCCCACCAGCCCGGTCCGCGCCGAACGCCCCGCGGCGGTGCGGCCGGCAACCGCCAATCTGGCCACCGGGCGACTGGAACCGCAACCGCTGGCGATCGAAAAATCCAGCAGCGGCACGGCCGGGGTCGGGCGGGCGGTGAATATGGATCGCGACCTGGGGTCGATTCAAAGTCCCGCCTTGCAGCCCGCCAATTCGCTCAATCGTCGGCAACGAACCACCCTGACTCCGGACTCATCATCGCTGACATTGCAACAGGCGGCGGAGATTCCCGTGGCCAGCGCCGCCGAGCGAGTGCCCGGATCCACATTGCGCCCCGACACGATCCCGCTTGCCAGTCGCGCCGCGGCCCCGAATCGGGCCGAAATGACAGCCAGCAGCAGCGCGGCCCTGAATCAATCCAACAGCACCGCCGAAACCGGCAAGACGTCGGTCGAAAAGGGAACCGGTTCGGCCGATTTGGGGTCCACCCGAATTGTGACCGAGATTCCTGGCCGTCGCGTCGAAGGCGGAGGTCAACCGGAAATTGCCAACCAACCCAGTGACGTGCCATCCGTTCGCAATGGAGATGCCGGAGCCCGTGAACCGGCGATTGCCGCCGCCATCACCCAACCGGTGGTCTCGGACAACATGGCCAGTCCGGGACAGTCCCGACTGGCCGATACGCCGTCGATTGCCGCCGAGTCCGACCTGACGGCGCGGTCGGGACCGGCCAGTACGGAATCGGGCGAACCCGAGCGTCGACCAGCCGGGGCCGCCGAGGCCAGAATGTCTGACGATCTGGCCCAAACGAACATCGATCGGGCGGGGCCCGCGGATGATGAGGACGAACAGGAACGGGAACGGCAACTGCGGGGAATGATTGACCCCTCCAGCGGTTCGGCACCGGTCATTGGCAACAACGCAACTCCCGATGCCGATGTTGCCGCGGCAATGAACCTGCCCCTGGCCCCGGGATCGGCGGACGAATCGCGCAAGGTCGAAATCGTTGCGGCCAGCGGTGTGGCACGTGACGAGGACCTGAAATCAGAAGCGGGCGGATCGGCGGCGCGTCGAGCCCAACGGCCGACATCGCCGGGCGCTGACGAAATGGTAGCGGGTCAGCCACGCGGGGCAGGGCCGGGGGGACGACAACAATCCCGAACCGGTCCGGGTGCGGGGCAGGGACCCGGCCCGGTTGATCAACCGGCGGGTCCCGTTGGCAACGACCAGCGCCTGCCCGAAACCAACCTCGCGCCTCGACCGGCCAGTCTGGTGGCGGGGTCCACGGGCCGGTCGCGTCAAATCAACGAGGCCGCCAATGTCGCCCAACTGGCCCGCGACGCACCTGCCGGAATGTCCCTGAATATCGAGGTTCGCCCCGGGCCGGCGGGCGTGGGCAATTTGCCTGAGCCGGATGTCGGCGTCGATTCCCGTCGCGCGTCGCGGGAAAGCCCGGCAATTCAATCGATGAGCGAAACGCGATTCCGCAAAACGGAGACCGGCGGTGCCCCGTCCGTGAGCGCGGCGCCCACGATCGCCCGCGAGGCGTTTCGGTCGCGCAACCAGCCGTCGCGGGCGGCCGCCGCGCCGGACACCGAGGAATCGATCGAACTGGGTCTGGCGTTTCTGGCCCGCTACCAGCAGGACGACGGCAGCTGGACACTGGGCGGTTTTGATATGGATCGCAGCGATCGGGCGAACATGATCTCCAGTGATACCGCGGCCACCGGCCTGGCGCTGCTGGCGTTTCAGGGGGCCGGTTATCATCACAAGGAGTTCAAGTACGCGATCCGGTTGCAAAACGCCATTTCCTGGCTGGTAGAAAACCAGTCACCCGAGGGCGAACTGTATCGGGCGGGCGACGAGAATTCAAACCGGTTTGCCCGGCTGTACAGCCACGCGATCGCCACCATCGCGCTGGCGGAAGCCTACGGCATGACCCAGGATTCGGCGCTTCGCCAGCCGGTGCAACGGGCCCTGGATTACATCACCGGGATTCAGGATCCCAACCAGGGTGGTTGGCGCTATACCCCCGGTATCAACAGTGATACTTCCGTCACGGGCTGGATGGTCATGGCGCTGCAAAGCGGACGACTGGCGGGACTGGAAACGGATCCCGAGACCTTTGACCATGTACGCCGCTGGCTGGACGTGGCCCAGGATGCCCGCCAGGATCATCTGTACCGTTACAATCCCGAGGCAGAAGACACCGCCGAGTGGCGACGATCGCAAGGTCGAATTCCGACGCCCTGCATGACCGCGGTAGGTTTGCTGATGCGGCTGTACATCGACTGGGACAAGGTCGATCCCCGATTTGATGACGGCACCCGGTATTTACTGGACCACTTGCCCGACGATTCATCCATCGAGACCCGCGACACGTATTACTGGTACTACGCGACACAAATCCTCAAACATCTTGGCGGCCAGGCCTGGGAAACGTGGTACCAGTCGTTGCATCCGTTGCTGGTCAGCACCCAAATCAGACAGGGGGACCTGTCCGGCAGCTGGAATCCGCTGGAGCCCGTTCCCGATCGCTGGGGCGCCCACGGGGGTCGGATCTACGTGACCACCATGAATTTGTTATCCCTGGAAGTTGAATATCGGTTGTTGCCGCTGTACGACGAGTCCCCAAAACCGGCCACTCGCGATTAATACCGGCGCGGTAATATCCGCCAGGTGCTCGCGGCCCGCCCTCCCAGCGGTTAAAATGTTCCGGGTCCGGCCGCCAGTTCATCCCGGGCGATTTCAGGTGCCTGCCTCCATCTTTTAACGACGATTGCCGGAGAATCCAGCCATGCCAGGACTGATCACCACTCAATCCAACAATGTACTGGTAATCGACTTCGCGGAAACACGAATCCTGGATCAGGAAACGGTCGACGCCGTGGAAGCCGAGTTGATGCGAATTGCCAACGACTCGGAACAAACCAGGTATCTGATTGACATGAACCGTATCGAGCTGATGACGTCGATGATGATTGGCGAGTTCATCAAGTTCAATTCGCGGTGCAAGGAACTGGGCAAGCAGGCCATGTTTTGCAATCTGACCAGCCAGATCACGGAGCTGTTTCGAATTACCCGGCTGGACACCATCATGGCCGTCGCCAGGACTCGCGAAGAAGCCCTTAAGGAACTGACCAGCAGTTGATTCCGCCCCCGGACGCGGCGGCCCGTGGCTGGTGGAAATCATCGGTTGACGGGTTTCACCCGCCCGCCCTGTCCCGGTTTTGGCGAAAACCTGCGGTTATGGCCGAATACGCCGGCGATCGGCGGCCGGCCGCTGCGGACCGGTGCGATCCCAACCGGAAAACAGGATTTTGGGCATTCCCGCGCAAGAACATCCCTTTTCTGGCAACCCCGTTCTGTCAAACTGGTTATATCCGGAGGCGCACTTTCGGTTGGCGTCTGTTTGGTTGGCAAGTCAATTTTTTGGGTGGGTTTTCACTTTGCGTTCCCTGCTGATCCTGATTTCCCTGGTGGGTACGATCCCGGCCATTGCCCGCGGCCAGAACCCGGCGGACCGCCCGGCGACCGTGCGCACGGCAACCGCGACCACGCGGGAACTGAACCGCACCCAAAGCTTCATTGGTACGCTTCAGCCGATTCGCCGGGCAATCATTGGCAGCGCCGTGGAGGACCGGGTTCTTGGCGTGCTTATCGACGAGGGGCACGAAGTCGTGGGCCCGGCCGAAACCGGCCAGGCAGCAGCGGCCTCGGGGCAGACGCTGGTCGAAATTGACACATCATCCATCGACATCGAATACGCGGCGGCCAAGATCGAGTTTGAATTGAGTGAACAGGCGTTGCGAGAGCTGGAGTTCTCCCTGCCGGTGGAAATTGAGCTGGCCGAGGCCAAGCTGAATCAGGCCCGGGCCCAGAACGAATACGCCCAGAGCGTGTACCGGCGTTTGCAGGAACTGGGGCAGACGGCGGCCGTCAAGGAGCGGGAAGAGAGCTTTTCGCTGTACAAGACGCAGGCCCAGGCATTGATTGCGGCGGAAGCGGAATTCAAGCGACTGGAATCGACACGGGAAATTCGGCTGCTGATTGCCAGAAAAAATGTCGCGGCCCGAGAGGCCGAGTTGAGGCGGCTGACCGATTTGCGCAACAAGTACACGATCACCGCCCCGTTCTCCGGGTTTGTCACCCGGGTACTCGTGGAACGCGGCAACTGGGTCACCCGCGGGACGCCGGTCGTGGAAATGGTTCAACTGGACCCGATCGAAATGCGGGTCAACGTTCCTCAGGAGTATTTGGCCAATCTGCAACAAACGGTTGCCCAGGCGCCGGACGACGCGGGGCCCGCGGTGGAAATTCGCGTGGAATCACTGCCCCGGTCATTTGCCGGTGTTTTGACCGAAATCATTCCCCAGGCCGACGAGCGAACCCGCGCCGTTCCGGTCGTTATCCGAATTCCCAATCCCCGCAACGAATTGGGACACGTGCTGTACCCGGGTCTGCTGGCCGAGGCGGCATTGAATGTCGGTCAGCGGGAAACCGCCCTGATGGTCCCCAAAGACGCCCTGGTGCTGGGGCAATCCTCAACGGTCATTTACGTGGTGGACGATTCCCAGGGGCAACCCCTGGCCCGCCGCGTCCAGGTGCAAACCGGCTCGGCGGTTGACGGCTGGATTGCCGTAACCGGTGCTGTTCAGGACGGCGATACGGTCGTCACCGAGGGCAATGAACGGTTGCGGGATGGCCAGGCCCTGCAAGTAGTGTCCGACGATTCGCGTTCCTGAATCTGGCAGGCGCGGCTGATGATTTATTGGCAACCGGAACATTCAGGATTAACCGATTATTAATACGGATCCATTCAATTCGACCAACGCCGACCTGCGGGGGACTTCGGCGCCCAGCCTTTCGCCTCTGGATCACCCGGTCAAGGTGGCGGTGGGTGTCATTCTGGTTGTGATGTTCGGGATCATGGCCGCCTGGCGGATGCCCACCCAGCTGGCTCCCGATGTGGACCGCCCGATCATTTCCGTTCGCACGTCCTGGCCCGGTGCCAGCCCCCAGGAGATCGAGGAAGAAATCGTCAATGAACAGGAGGAGCAACTCAAGGGGGTTTCCGGAATCACCCGCATGACCTCCGAGTCCAGCGATTCCGACGGCAGGATCTCGCTGGAATTCGCAGTCGGGACCAACATGGAAGAGGCCCTGTTGCTGGTCAACAGTGCCTTGCAGAAAGTCCGCCAGTACCCGATCGATGCCGACAAGCCGGTCATCACCACCTCGTCCAATTCGGATCGCTCCATCGCCTGGTTTATCTTGAGTGCCGCTCCGCCCGCGATCGGCGACCTGGATGAATTCGCCGCGTCCCATCCGGAGTTGGCGGAGGAAGTGGATCATGTGAAGCGGGGTTTCCAGACCAGTGTGGGGCTGGCGACGGTTCGATTGCAGGAGTTTGTGGCCCGGAATCCGGAAGCCGGATATTTGCTTCCTCCCGAACGCGACGTGACGCGGTTGCGGAAGTTTGCCGAGGACGTCATCGAAGCCGAGTTTGAGCGGGTTCCCGGGGTCGCCGATTCCGAGGTTCGCGGCGGCGAGGAACGGGAATTGCAAGTCCGCCTGGACGCCAGCAAACTGGCGGCCCGCGGATTAACCATCTCCAGCGTCGTGCAGGTACTGCGCCAGCAAAACCAGAACACTTCGGCGGGCGATTTCTGGGAGGGCAAACGTCGCTACGTGGTTCGAACGCTGGGCCAGTACACATCCGTCGACGAAGTTGCCAACCAGATCATCACGACCGGGGACGACGGAACACCCGTGTTTGTGCGGGATGTCGCCGAAGTGTCGCTGGGATTCAAAAAGCCGGACGGATTTGTTCGCCGATATGGAGTTTCCAATATTTCGCTGAACGTGCAGCGCGAGTTCGGCTCGAACGTGTTTGATGTCATGGCCGGATTACAGGCGGCCGTCCAGCGGCTGAACGAAAACGTACTGGCCAGCCGCGGTCTGGTGTTGTCGCAGGTCTATGACGATACGGTTTACATCAATTCGGCGATCGGACTGGTTGATCAGAATATTGTGCTGGGCAGCGCCCTGACCGTCATTGTGCTGATGCTGTTCCTGCACATTGGGGCCCGCACGCTGACGTTCATCCCGATTCTGGCGCTGACGTCGCTGTTGGCCCTGTTTGTTTCCCCCTGGTTTTTTCTGCTGACACTGCTCGCGATTCTGGTAGCGGGGTTGTGGTTCGCCCGCGGCACACTCGTCGTGGCCGTGGCGATCCCGGTCAGCATCATCGGCACTTTTTTGATTCTGAACGGACTGGGACGTTCGTTGAATGTGATCTCGCTGGCTGGACTGGCCTTTGCCGTCGGCATGCTGGTCGACAATGCCGTGGTGGTTCTCGAAAATATTTACCGCTATTACCAGCAGGGGCTCAGCGCCCGGGAAGCAGCCCGTCAGGGCGTATCCGAAGTCTGGGGAGCGGTTTTGGCGTCCACCCTGACCACCCTGTTTGTGTTTTTGCCGGTGGTTTTTCTGCAGGGCGAGGCCGGTCAGCTGTTTGTCGATATTGCACTGGCCATCAGTGCGGCCGTGGGGCTGTCGCTGCTGGTCAGTGTGATTGTGATTCCCGTCGCCGCCTCCCGCATCCTGAGTCAAAAATCGGGACCGCGATTTGTCAGTCAGTCGCGTTTGGCGCGGCGGATTGCGGCGATTGGAAACGGTTTTGTTGATCAAGTCGTCCGTCTCAACCGCTGGATTCAGGAGACCTGGGGCCGGCGATGGGCGGTGGCGGTCGGAATCATCTTTGCCGCGTTTGCCGGGGCCTGGTGGATGATGCCCCAGATCGAGTATCTGCCGTCGGGCAATCGCAATCTGATTATTGCCCGGTTGCTGCCTCCGCCGGGCTACAGTGTTCAGCACATGGCCGGGATCGGTGAACGCATCGAAGCCAAACTGCGACCCTACTGGGATGTCGACCTGGAACAGGCCGCCGGGCTGCCGGATGATCATCCGGTCATTGCCGACTTCTTTTGTGTGACCCGCGGCACGTCCATCTTTCTGGGCTTGCGGTCCCTGGATCCGTTGAAGGCCCGCGGACTGGTCAAACTGGTGCAGGACGAGCTTCGCGATATTGAGCCCGGCGCGCTGGTCGTTTCATCGCAAACCAGCATCTTTGGCCGGGGACTCGGCGGCGGACGTGAAATCGAAATCGAAATTGTGGGGCCCCAGCTGGAACAGCTGGTCACGATCGGTGGCCAGATCATGGGGAAAATCAAGCAGGAATTTGGCCCCGATACCCAGGCGCGGCCCGTGCCGGGTCTGGAATTGTCCAGTCCCGAAGTCCATGTCACGGCCCGACCGGCCCAGGCAAACCAGCTGGGGATGAACAACACCGAAATTGGCGGGACGATCAATGCCCTGGTCGATGGCGCCTACGTCGGCGATTACTCGATCGGCGGTGAAAAGATCGATCTGGTAGTGCTGGGGTCCGACAGTTACGAGTCGCGTACCCAGGACCTGGCCGGGCAGTACGTGGCCACCCCCAACGAACCGACTCCGGTCCGCCTGGATTCCTTTGTGGAAGTGAAACTGGGTGCCGGACCCCAGCAAATCAATCACAGCCAGCGGCAACGGGCCATAACCATCGAGCTGACGCCTCCCGATGAACTGTCACTGGAAAAGGCGATTTCCATCGTGCAGGACAGGATTGTCGCTGATTTGTCCGAAGCGGGCATGCTGGAGGGTGGATACCAGATTCGACTCAGCGGAACGGCCGACAAACTGGCCGATACCTGGTCGGACCTGAAATGGAATTTCCTGCTGGCCATCCTGATCACCTACCTGTTGATGGCGGCCCTGTTCGAATCGTTTGCCTACCCGCTGGTGATCATTCTGAGCGTACCCATGGGTGCCGTCGGAGGCATCCTCGGCCTGAAATTGCTGGGGGTCTATTTGTACCTTCGCAATGACCCGCCGCAAAACCTGGATGTACTGACGATGCTGGGGTTCATCATTCTGGTAGGAACCGTGGTCAACAATGCGATCCTGATCGTGCACCAGGCACTGAATTTCATGCGCGTCGATGGTCGCCCGGCCCGGGATGCGGTCATCGACAGTTTGCGAACGAGGATTCGCCCGATTTTCATGACAACGCTGACGACCGTATTCGGCTTGTCGCCGCTGGTGTTCTTTCCGGGAGCCGGCAGCGAATTGTACCGGGGACTGGGAAGTGTGGTTCTGGGCGGGCTGATTGTATCCACCGTCGTGACGCTCGTGCTCATCCCGACGATCTTCACACTGATGGTGGACTCCACCGGGCTGGTTCGTCGCTGGCTGATTCCCGACAGTCGCCCGGCGCCGCCGAGGGCCGCCGGTCCCGGGGATCGGCCGCGCCCGCGCCCGCCCGACCGCTGGCGGACTCCGCCGTTCCGGTTCCATCCCGGGAAGAGCCCGTTTCGATCGCCAACAGCGCGATTCCCGAATAGGCCGCGAGGGCGGATCCCGTCGTAACCTCGGGTGTCGCGGATCGCGACACAGCCGAATTGATTCCCGCCCGATTCGCCGGCTTTTGCCAACGTTTTGTTCCGGCGGTGGCGGGAACCGGCGACTGGTTGCGGTGCGCAATGAACCTGGCCCCGCTTCCCGGCGTCTGCCAAAGGGCCGTGGCGTTTGTTAAATTGTCCGGTCGGCTCCGACAAACCGTATGCGCTGAACCGTCCCCGGCATCCGGTTTTTGCCTTGTGCCCGGCAGATCCGCCCCGGTAGCTCAGCTGGATAGAGCAACTGACTTCTAATCAGTAGGTCGCAGGTTCGAATCCTGCCCGGGGTGCTTTCGTTGCCAACCATTCTGGTTCCGCAACTTTTTGACAGATTGGCTAATTTTGGATATCGAAGATCTCGTCAACTGAAATTTTCCAGCCACCACATACGTCACCACACGAAAGCTCTTCGCCACTATGAAGCACCTCGATTTGTGCTTTACTCTTATAAACGCGAAGTGTTTGGTTAACGGGATCGGCAACGAGTACGATTCTTGAGCCAGCCTCGAGCCATTGCTCTGCCTTCGCTTCGACTTGAGTTGATGTGTCGTCGGGCGAAACTACTTCAACGACCAAATCAGGTGCAACTTGCAAATATGAGGACGAAGGGGGGACGGTTTCAAGTCTTTCATGGCTTACAAACGCGGCATCTGGCGCTCGCACAGTGTCCGGATTGACTTCAATTAAGAAACCAGTCTCCGCCGCATAAACCCGTCCCAGTCCGCTGGCCTCAACATGATTGGCCATTCGGGTCAAAATTCGCGCGGCAATCCAACCATGCTCGCTTCCAGCGGGTGACATCACGTTCAAGACTCCTCTTACCAGTTCAAGCCGGTTTCCACCATCGGGAGCCCGAAACAGTTGCTCGGCGGTCGTTATTTCATTCTTGGTTTGTTGGATCATTCTGTAAATCCTCAGTTGCCAATTCTACACGTTGAGCCAACAAAGACAAAATCAAGCCAGCCAATGAACAATCCGATTTGTCCCCGGGCAATTCGCTGAATTTTCGCAAGAATCTCAATCACGAAAGTAGCGTCGGGAGTCGGTTCGGGGTGCTTTCGATGTCATCCATCCTGGTTCCGCTACTTTCTTGGCTCACGGGATTTCGGTTACCGTAAACTCAAGTGAGTTCGGCAAGCAGCTTTTGCAGCAAGTCGGAGACAGCCAATTCGATCGCATAGTGTTCCAGGTAATCTTGGTCGACTTTATTTCCGAGAATCTTCATGACGCGAACGACATCATCCCACTGACGTTCGGAAACTTCATTGCCTAAGCGATACCATTCAAGTTTGCTGAGAATCGTGTCCTCTGGCGACGCAATTGGGACTTGAAATTCGCTTTGCAAGTCAACCTTGCCGGGAACGGCTCGATTCATCGAAGATTTGTCGAAATTGCGACTCTTCAGAATGAAAATGTCAACTTTAAACGATGATGCCAAGTGGATGACATTGAAACACGAAGAGCGGTTTATCGCGTCTTCGATCGCTGCTTGACTCACATAGAATTCTTCTTTGCCAAGCCGACGAATAAAAAGCTCGACATTCTCAAGACTTAAGTCTGCCACCAAATCAACATTCATCGTCGATCTAGCAGCCCCGTGAAACGAGCTTGCAACTGAGCCACCGATGTAGAATCGTATGCCCAACGACTGAAGAGTTCTTGCTACTGGCTCTAAAGCTTCGATCAGTCCCTGGTCCGGGGTCATTCGTTCCCAGCCATAAAGTTTCGCACGTTGTCTGCTAATTTCCGTCCGTAGTTGAGTTCAATGAATCGCAGATTGACTTCTTGCGCAGAGATTCCGGGGTTCGCCCGAATAATTGCATCCTTGCATTGCTGTGCGACACGGTTGCTGGCTGAAACGGCTCTGGCAAGACGTTCGGAGGGCTCCTGATTCTGAATCAACTGAGTCAATACAGAATTGGCTTCAGGGCGGGTGTCGATATTATGCTTGGGAACCATCATGCCTTGATTGTAGCGTATTTTTGCCAATTCAAGCTGGTATTCACCCCGCGATTTCCTTAGGCGGTTAAGCATTAGCTTTATTGGAAAAGTAGCGTTGGGAGTCGGCCCGGGGTGTTTTCGTTGCCAACCATTCTGGTTCCGCAACTTTTTTGACAGGCTGGTTAATCTTGGATGTCGAAAATCTCATTAACTGAAATTTTCCAGTCACCACACACGTCACCACTCGAAAACTCTTCCCCGCTGTGAAGTACCTCGATTTGTGCCTTGCTCTTGTACACGCGAAGTGTCTGGTTTACGGGGTCCGCTACGAGGACGATTCTTGAGCCAGCCTCAAGCCATTGCTCTGCTTTCGCTTCAACATCCGTTGATGTGTCGTTGTGCGAGACCACTTCAACGACTAAATCAGGGGCGACTTGCAGATACGAAGATGATGGAGGAGCAGCGGAAAGTTTTTTATGGCTTACAAACGCTGCATCAGGCGCACGCACCGTATCCGGATTAACTTCGATCCAGAATCCAGTTTCGGCCGCAAAGGTTTTACCTAAATCATTGGCTTCAACATGTGTTCCCAGTCGAATGAGTATCCGGCTTGCAATCCAACCGTGTTCACTGCCAGCAGGCGACATCACATGCACGCCCCCCCTAACCAACTCAAGCCTTGTGCCGTGATGGGCGACAGAAAACAGCTGTTCTGCAGACTCCACAGTTTCGAATTCTCTTGTTTTTTTAATCATGGCTTGTCCCCAAACCAATTCTACCCGCTTGCGCCAATCGAGCCAAATCGAATCTCGCCTCGATATGTTCTACTGACAATTGCCTTAACGGTCACCTCCAAAGTAGCGTTGGGAGTCGGCGCGGGGTGCTGACAGCACCGCTGGCCAAGATCAAGAGCGGAATGGAAACGTCCCACCGGTTTGCTGGGCAGTGTTATCGGCACGTGAGGAACAGCGCAAAAAAGTTGAAAGCTGTTCGCGGTTTTGGGGACCTCGCTGAATTGCGGGACACGACCAGGCCACGCAACAAGCATTCAGGCAGGCAGTTAACACGCCGGGGAATCAACCACTCGCTTGCGCTGCGGGCTTGTCCAGAGTGAGCCGAATGCTGCCCGCAAGCCTGGCCCCTGTTTCGGCCACAGACTTGCAAATCGACTGCAAAGCTGTGCGGCAGGTAATTCCGATTAATCGGGGCCTTGATCATTACAACCCCCAAAGCGAATCGCGTTGTGTTCCTTGTTGGGCGGGAATTTCGCTATTACCGGGCCCCTGCCGGAAAATCATCCGAGGTAAACAGTAGTCTCGTTCAGGCGCATTTGAATGTTCATGAAGCTTTCGTTCGGGACCTGAAAAATACCCCAGGGAGATCACGATGCCGACCAACGAGTTTGTCGACTACTATGAAATCATGCAGTCCAGTCCCAATGCAACGATTCAAACGCTGGAAAATCTGTTTGCTCATCTAACAAAGCTTTATCACCCGGAAGTACCGTTTTCGGGTGACGAGGAAAAATTCAATCAAATTGCCACAGCATTTGAGACTTTGCGCACGCCCGAATCAAGGCGGACGTACGATGACCGGTATGCCGCGTTTTCCAGGCCAGGCAAAAAGCCAATTGAGAATTCACTTTCAATCAACAACGACTCGGGCGAACGATTTGAATTGCTGAAATTGTTTTATGCCCGACGTCGTGAAGACATGAAGGATCCTGGATTGGCCTCGGGAGGGATCGAGGACCAATTTGCAAACTCTGCAAAAGTGCTTGAGTTCCACCTGTGGTATCTCGTTGAGAAGGGCTGGCTCAAGCGGCAGGACGGTGGACGCCTCGCAATTACCGCCGAGGGCGTCGACAAACTCGAAGTTGCCTCTCGCGAATTTGAAGCAGCAGTATAGCCCCGTGGCCGCACCAATCGTCGCCCGGTATTCCAATTGGTGTTCGCGTGAACTTTGGCCGGCAACGTCGTGCGGGAGTGTCAGGCTACTGCTCCCCTGGAATTCAGGCGCGGAAAAGAGGTCTGGCAAGGAAAAGAGGCCCGGAACGGCTTTGCAGAGAACATCTGGTTGGGGACTCAAGGGTGCCACGGTTGGCTGGTCCAACCGTGCCATTTCCGGGGAAACCGCACGGCGAGGCAACCCGGCAGTGGCACCAATTCGTGGTTTTCTGCAGTGCCTGTCCAAAAGGTCGTTCAGGAAAAACCGCTGGTTTGGATTTGAGGGTGGACAACGCGTCGTGATCCCCGGTTGCGCGACGACCACGCCCGCCGACCACGCCCGCCGACCTGTGACCACAACAGATGCCCCCCGAGAATGTCGGCATCAGCGGAATCATGGCGGAGGCAGCGTTTTCGATGGTCCCGCTAAGTATTGGCGGCGGATTTGTCGATACCTAACTCAATACCGTCGCAATCCGAAAAATTGGGACACGTCAGGATGATTGCGCGATGAATATGAAATGGATTGCTGGCGCAGGATTGCTGGCGCTGGCAATCGGCGGTTGCCGGACGGCGCCATTGCCCGACTCCCAATCCAGCCGTGCCATGGGGCATGCAGTTGTGGCCCGGCGTCCTGACGTGTCCAGCGACCCAACGGAAAACCCGTCCGGGCTCCGCCAGGTTTCTTTTCAACAAGGCGACTCTTCGCCGGATAACGGCCGGCTGGAACCACAACCCGTTTCCGCCGAGTCACCCAACCCTCCGGTGATCGTCGACGTCGTTCAGAATGACGGCGAAACCATCACGTTGCCGGAGCTTGAGCAATTGGCCTTGTCCACCAATCCGGCTGTATTCCAGGCTCGGGCCGAACTGGAATCCCTGCGAGGCAAATTGACCCAGGCCGGCCTTCCTCCCAATCCGGTTGTCGGTGTTTCAGGAGAAGATATCAACGAAAACGGAAGGGCCGGCAAATATGGTGTGTTTTTGGGGCGTGAGATCGTGCGGGGAAACAAGCTGGGGCTCTCACGGTCGGTCGTTTGCGCCGAGATTGAGGCGGCCGAGCGACGTCTGGAAGTAATGCAACATCGATTGTTGACCGACGTGCGCCTGCGTTACTACGAACTGCTGGTGGCCCAGGAAAAAGTGACCGTCGCGGCGGAATTGGTCACGGTTGCGCAACAAGCGGCCGACGCATCAGCACAGTTGCTGGCTGCCAAAGAGGCGCCCCGCACCGAGGTGCTGCAGTCGCAACTGGAGTTGCAAAATGCCCAGGTGGTTCGGCAATTGGCCGAGAATCAGCGTCTGACCGCCCGTCGCAAACTGGCCGCGTTTCTGAATGAAGATGATTTGCCGGCCAATCGGGTTGCCGGAAAGGTCGACAACGCCGTCGAACTGGAGGAATTCGAACAGACGTTTGATCACTTGATCAATAACAGTCCGGAAATCTCGGCTTTGTTTGCCGAGGTGGAACAGGCCCGAAGACAGCTTTCCCGGGAATGCGTCGAGGCGGTACCCAACATTACCTGGCAAACCAGCCTGCTTTTCGATACGGTAGGTGACAACATGGTTGCCGGGTTTCAGGTTCGCATGCCCATCCCGACGGTTAATCGAAACCAGGGTGGAATTCACCAGGCCCGTCAGCAAATTGCGGTTGCCCAGCACAGTGCTGAAAAGCGCGTACTGGACTTGAGGCATCGCCTGGCCGCCGGATATGAGCGATATCTGAACGCCAAAGTCCAGGTGGAGGCTTACGCCACCGGGATATTGCCCAAAGCGAAAGAAACGCTGGACCTGATTTCGCGGGGATACCAGGCCGGCGAAGTGGATTTTTTGCAGTTATTGACGGCTCAGCGGACGTTTGCCCAAACCAACATGGCCTATCTCGAAAGCCTTGGTATGCAGTGGCAACAGTCCATTGAAATTCATGGCTTGCTGCTTACCGGCAGTCTCGACTAACCAGGAAATCCGCTTCGGCAAAAGTCGGGATCAGCATGGGACCGGATGGGAGGCCTGGCGGCAGCATACCAGCAACTGTCAATTCAGGGCGGGAATTCGGACCGCCACCCGGTCCTGGCCCCGTTGCCAAATCGGAATTGCGGGAACAACTCGGGTGAAAAACCGCCGAAGGGCCGTATTTGATCAAATTCCCAACAAATTGCCGACGAAAATGCCGAAATCAGATTCAGGCAGGCCGTTGGAAACACGGCGGAACGGACGGTCAGGTGGCGGCCAAATGGCCATAGTCGGCAAGGATAACGATATCCAGTCTTGACGTTGTTTGCCGCCCGGCGGATTATTGGTCGCCCCGGAAAGCGCCCATCATGCACAGTATTCTCGTAAAACTCGCCACCATCACCACCATGCTGCACATGGCGCTGGGATGCGCGTGGCACCATGGTCTGGCGGCGCCGCACACCTGCATGGATCACGGCACGGGGTCGCTGGCATGTGACCATGGTGGGGACGACGCCTGCACCGGACACCACCCGGATCACGCCAGTCATCAATCGGGACCGACGGTTGACTCCGGGTGCCACCCCGGGTGTCAGGCAAATCACCAGCACCATCACTCGGGTTGCCAGGATGACCGGTGTTCGTTTCACCCGTCCAACAAGTTTGATCCGGATTCGATCAGGCACCTGGCCGAATATCTGAACGGGGCCGTTGCCAACACATTACTGGTCGCGGTTCCGGCGGACTATTGCCGAATTGATTGTTCGCGTCACCCCTGCGCGCCGGGTATGCGCGCCCATCTGTATTACTGCGTGCTTGTTCTTTGATTGACGCGCGCTGCGATTCATTTGCGCAGCGCTCTCCAATTCGTTCGCCTGCCTCCCCGGTCTGGCGATTCATGGCTTGACTCCGGTTACGCCGTTTCCGGGATTCGCGTTGCGCGTGTTGCGCTGCACAAACATGCCGGCCATCAGCAATGGCAACAATTTCGGATGATGGACGGGAGAAACAATGACACGAGTGAAATTTGGGGGTTTGATGAAGCGCTGGAAGACCATTGGATGGCTGGTCCTGATTATTGCGGCAGGCGTCGCTGGGACATTGACCCAGCGGCAATGGATGCCGCATGCGCAGCGTTTTATGGCATACATTGAAAACAGGGATTTGGATGAACATGAACACGGCGGCGAAACGGCGGTCGCCAGTGCGAATCCCGATACCCTAACGCTCAGTCCAACTGCCTGGAAAAACATCGGACTGGTTACGAAGTCCGTCGAGCCTGCGGATTTTTTCAAAGTGGTGTCGGTTCCGGCCATGGTGGTCGAACGACCGGGACGATCGCAAATCGAAATTACTGCCCCGATGACGGGGGTGGTAACCCACATTTATCCGCTGGAGCGACAAGCCATCGATCCCGGGACTCCGCTTTTTGATTTGCGTCTGACGCATGAGGACGTTGTGACGGCGCAGAGCGGGTTTTTGACACAACTGCAGGGGCTGGATGTCATCAATCAGGAACTGCAGCGGCTCAAGAGCATTGGTGAGGGTGTCATTCCCGGCAAACGGCTGATTGAAAAGGAGTACCAGCGCGATCAGGCCGCCGCCACGCTGGCGGCGATTCGGCAGAGCCTGCTTCTCCACGGAATGACCCCGCAGCAAATTGAAGACATGGAAAAAACGCGTGATGTGCTGAAGGAAATTACCGTGGTTGCTCCACCCTATTCCAGAAATCACGAGCATGCCGGGGTTGATCATCAGTACCATGTCCAGTCCATCCAGGTGAATCGGGGAGAGAGTGTGACGGCAGGCCAGTTGCTGGGTACCCTGGCCGATCATTGCCTGTTGTATGTCGAAGGCAAGGCGTTTGAGGACGACGTTTATCGCCTGGTCCAGGCAGCGCGTGACGAAACGACCGTGCAGGTCGTGCCCGTTTCCGGCGGCCGGGACCCCGACGCCACATTGAACCTGACCGTGCAAAGTGTTTCTGACCAGGTTGAGCAGCAGTCGCGAGCCCTGAAATTCTATTTGTTGCTGCCCAATGAACGTGCCGGGCCTGCGCCGTCGCCTTCCCAACGTGAATTCCCGGCGTGGAAATACCGGCCGGGACAGCGGATGGAAGTCAAAATACCAACCTCCGGGGTTCTCAAGAACAAAATTGTGCTGCCGCCCGACGCGGTTGTGATCGACGGGCCGAACGCCTTTGTGTTTGAACAGAACGGAAAGAACTTTGACCGGATCGACGTGCACGTTCTGTTCCGGGACAAGGAATCGGTCGTGCTTGAAAATGACGGTCAACTGGTCGGCAGCGTGATTGCGATGAATGGTGCCTACCAGATGCACCTGGCAATGAAAAACCAGTCGGGCGGAGCCATTGACCCCCACGCCGGACACAGTCATTGAACATGCCACAGGCAAGCCCCTGGCTGCCGGACTGCGGTTGAGCCTGTTCAGGTTTTGCCGGTTCCCGGTCCGGCAAGGAGCTCTTGCCCGCCCGGCATCGAACGCCGCCCACCGAATTCAGTAACCCTTGAGTACATTCCATGCTGGCCAGCTTCCTGAACGCCACCATTCGGTTTTCATTGCAAAACCGGTTTCTGGTAGCGGCATTTTCGATATTCCTCCTGTTGTACGGAGGTTGGCAAATGTACCGGTTGCCAATCGACGTATTTCCGGATCTCAACCGCCCCCGCGTTGTGATCATGACCGAATCCCCGGGCCTGGCGCCTGAGGAAGTGGAAACGCTGGTGACCTTTCCCATCGAAACCGCCCTGAATGGAGCGTCGGGCGTCCAGGATGTTCGGTCAACATCGGGCGTCGGCCTGTCTGTGATCTACGTGGAGTTCGATTGGGGCACGGACATTTACAACGACCGCCAGATTGTGGCCGAGCGTCTGGCGATTGTTTCCGAACAGCTGCCGGATGGCGTCAAGCCCCAGCTGGCTCCGATTTCATCGATCATGGGCCAAATTGTCATGGTCGGCATGCTGAGCGAAACCAGTGAAAAGACCCATTTGTTCGACATCGACGACAGGGACGGCAACGCGGTTTCGGAACTGGCCTCCGGGCGAGTGACACCGGGTTTGGAACAGGCATTCGCATCCCGGGCCATGCCGCTGTCCGGCGACCTCGATATCCGAACGGAAATTGCCGGTCAGAAATGGATGATCGGTGATCGACACAGCGAACAGTGCTACGCAGTAGTCCGGGCCGGGGAACATTCCAGTCAACTGGCCGTGTATCGCCGAACCTCTCCGATGCAAATGCGGACCATGGCCGACTGGGTCGTTCGCCAGCAACTGTTGACGATTCCGGGAATTTCCCAGGTATTTGTCATGGGCGGGGACCGCAAACAGTTTCAGGTGCTGGTTGATCCCGGTTTGTTGCTGAAGTACGGCGTGACCATCCACCAGGTCGAGCAGGCGCTCTCGCAAAGCAACTCGAACGCGACCGGTGGCTACCTCGATGAGCAGGGCCCCAACGAATACCTGGTCCGGGCCCTGGGCCGAATCGAAACACTGGGCGAACTGGAACGGGTTGTGGTCACCTACCGCGATGGCAAAGCGGTCACACTCGGACAGATTGCCCGCATCGTCGAGGGGGCCCAAATCAAGCGGGGCGACAGTGCACTGTACCTGCGGCAGTCCGATCTGGACGATGTCCCCGGCGCCGCGGACGATCCGTTTGCTGGCGGACCGGGAATCATTCTCACGATCAGCAAGCAGCCCGGTGCGGACACCCGCGAAGTCACCAATAGCGTGCAACAGCTGATCGACAACCTGCAAGGCCGACTGGCGGACGATATTCGACTGGATGCAAGCATCTATCAACAGAAAGTGTTTATTGACCATGCGATTGAGAATGTGGTTCAGGCACTTCGCGATGGCGGCATTCTGGTCGTTGTCATTCTGTTCCTGTTTCTTCTGAATTTCCGGACGACGTTCATTACGCTGACGGCCATTCCGCTTTCGATTGTGGTAACCGCTCTGGTCTTTTGGGCCTTTGGACTTTCGATCAACACCATGACCCTGGGCGGCCTGGCTGTGGCCATCGGCGAACTGGTTGACGACGCCATCGTGGGAGTCGAAAACGTCTTCCGGCGATTACGTGAAAACCGCCATGCCGCCAACCCCAAGCCTCCGATTCTGGTGGTGTTCCAGGCGAGCTGCGAGGTTCGAAATCCAATCGTATTCGGCACCCTGATTGTGATTCTGGTTTTCATTCCGCTGTTCGCACTTGGCGGCATGGAGGGCCGGTTGTTTGCGCCACTCGGAATCGCCTACATCGTTTCCATCCTGGCGTCGTTGTTTGTTTCGTTGACGGTTACTCCCGTGTTGTCGTACTGGTTGCTCGCCGGAATCAGGCCCCGGGAAAGCGCGGGCGACCGGCAGGAACGAGACTCAATTGTATTGCGGTTCCTCAAGTGGATTGCCGGGTTTGCGATCCGGTTCAGTTTGCGGCTGCCGATACCGATTTTGGCCGCCGCATCAACCCTGGTGGTGATCGCCGGGATCACCTTGTACCACATCGAACGCGATTTCCTGCCTCCGTTTAACGAGGGCGCTGTTCAAATCAATGTGCTGATGCCAGCCGGTACATCACTTTCCAAATCGATTGAAGTCGCCCGGATCGCCGGACACCGGATTCGGGAAGTCCCGGAGGTTCGCACTCTGGCCCGCCGCACCGGACGGGCCGAACTGGATGAGCATGCCGAAGGCGTGAATGTGACCGAGTTTTTTGCATCCATGGATGACTCCGACCGCTCGCGGGAAAAAATCCTCGATGACATAAGACAAAAATTGCAAGATGTTCCGGGAATCGTCGTCAGTGTGGAACAACCGCTGGCACACCTGATTTCGCACATGATTTCCGGCGTAAAAGCCCAGGTTGGAATCAAGCTGTACGGCGACGATCTCGGAACGCTCCGCCGCAATGCCTTCCAAATCGAGGCGGTCATCAAGTCGATCGAGGGTGTTCAGGATGCTCAGGTCGAGCAGCAGACCGAAATTCCGCAATTGCAAATCCGGGTGAACGGCGACGTTCTGGAACAGTACGGCCTGACGCGTGGTGAAGTGACCGAATTCGTTGAAACGGCCATGAACGGCAAAGTGGTTTCAGAGGTTCTGGAAGGTCAGCGAAAATTTGATCTGCTCGTGCGGCTGGATGAGCCGTGGCGGGAGGACCTGGAGTCACTGGGCAGACTGACCATCAACCTGCCCGATGGCGGCATCACCAAACTCGAGGATGTGGCCACGATCCGCGAGGGACTGGGCCCCAATCAGGTCAAACGGGAAAAAGTCCGGCGTCACATTGTGATTCAATGCAACGTCAGCGGGCGAGGTCTCGTCGATGTTGTCGAAGACATCAAGCGCGCGGTACGACCCGTCGAAGCGCAACTGCCGCCCGGGTACCTGCTGGAATACGGCGGCCAGTTTGAAAGTCAGCAAAGTGCATCGCGGGTGCTGGCCATTCTTTTTGCGGCATCCCTGGGCGGCATGTTGCTGGTGCTGTACAGCATGTTTCACAGTTTCAACCTTTCCCTGCAGATCATGGTTGCATTGCCGATGGCGTTTATTGGCAGCGTGGCCGCGCTAAAACTCACCGATCAAACGCTTACGATCGCCGCCATGGTTGGGTTTATCTCCCTGTGCGGCATCGCCACGCGAAACGGTATTCTGCTGATCAATCACTATTTGCACCTGGTCAAATACGAAGGTGAGACCTGGTCACGCGCGATGATCGTTCGAGCCGGCAAGGAACGGCTGGCCCCCGTTTTGATGACCTGCCTGACCACCGGGATTGGTCTGGTCCCGTTGGCCATGGCGGCAGGTGAAACGGGCAAGGAGATATTGTATCCCGTGGCTACCGTCATCATCGGCGGATTGATCACCAGCACGACTCTGGAGTTTCTGGTACGGCCGGCACTGTTCTGGCAGTTCGGAATCAAGTCCGCCAGGTCGGTTGTGGAAAACGAGGCCACACGGGTTGAGTTGATCGAGGAATCCGAAGAATACATCCGGACAGCGGCCGATTCCGAATCGGTACGCGAACTTGTTGCTACTTGAGTTTCGATTTGACTGCAAGATATCAGGGAGAATTTGATGAAGAATTTGTTTTTTGCCGCCATGGCAATCGCATCCGTTTCGTTGCTGGCAACCGGATGTACCGACATGAACACCGCGGGTCACGATTCGCTGGACACTCCCGCCGAGACGAATGGTCACGACCACGGTCACAACGGTCACGATCATGCCCACAATCTTCCAGCGCCCCACGGCGGCCAATTGATTGAACTGGGACGCAATCACGAATACCATGCCGAACTGCTGGATGATGACCAAAACGAATCGGTGACCATCTACATGCTCGACGGCCATTTGCAGCCCGTCTCGATCGACGCGTCATCGATTCAGCTGGTCATGATCACTGGCGACCAGACCCGGACGTTTGAGTTGCTTGCCAGTCAGCCGGCCGGATCGTCGGAATTCCGGTCCAGCGACCCGGATCTGACGGAGTTGCTGGAGACGGACGGTGTCCAGGGCAAGCTGCGTGTGACGATCAACGACACACCGTTTAGCGGTGTATTTGATCACCACGACCACGACCCCAATCACGATCACGACGATGACGGCCACGACCATGAATAACCGGCCATCCCCGCCCCTCCGGAGGCCGGGGCGAGATAAACGGGTATCGATCGGTCACGGCCCGAAGTGACCCGGCCGGACCACGTCGCCCTCGGGGACTGAAATTCGCCAAAAGCGCAGGGGCAGGTGAATTCTTTGCGAACAGCTCCTCGGTCAGACCCCGGCAGTGAAATCGAAAGTGCATTGCCACGGCCAACCGGAATCAATCGTTGGCATGATCCACGTTCAGCACGGCTGGGCCAGCCAGGCGTGGCACCCGGGCCAAATCATCCCGCCGTGGCACTCGGGCGCCCCCGTTTGCCATGTCCGGTGACGCGGCTCTAGTTCGTATTGCGAAACTTGATCTTTTCAATCAGTTTAATGATCTGACCGTCGTCTGCCTTGTAACCCGAAATCGCCTCGATGGCCGAAACGGTGTCTTCGTAACGCAGGTCGTAGTCGATTTCCAGTTCGGCCTCGATCTCGCTGGCCGCGGTGGGGTCGGCGTTGCTGCCCCCCACAACGCCCAGCACGAACTGGTGCAGCGCATCGAATGCCGGTTGGCGGACGGACTTGTCCGGGCTGGAGGTGCCCTGAAACGTCTGGTCCTCGGGGCCAAACGTGACGTTCAACGTTTCCAGATACCGGTCCGGCCCGGCCACCAGTTTGACTTGCAGGACGTCGTCCAAAACCTCGTCGGTCATCGTCGGCTCTTTGGTGGCGGAGGGCATCACGATATTGTAATCGCCTTCCATGGCTGTCACCTTGTACGTCATGATGAAAAACACCAGCAACAGAAACACGATGTCAATCATCGGAGCCATCTGCAACTTGATTTCTTCGGCTTTCTTGTCGTATCCGCGAATCTTCATGGGAACACGTTTACTCAGGATTCCGTTAGTGTTTATTCGGGGTGACGGGTGTCCCGTCGCTGGCAGCTAGCGCAGTTGTTCGTTGACCCGCAGGGAAAATGATTCCAGGTTTTCCTGTTTGCAGGCATCCATCAGGTCCTGAACCAGCCCGGTCTTGACGTTCTTGTCGGCCCGAATGATCACGCTGATCTTGCCGGCCGGCACGTCGATCCGGGAGGCCGCACCAATTTCGCGAACGAGGATCGGACGCAAGGCTTCCAGTTTCACGGGGGGCAACGAACTGAACTTGATCTGGCCGTCGGCCTCCATATTCAAAATGATTTTGTAGGGCGGGGGCGTCTCGGGTGGTTTGACGATCTCGCTGAGCGGCAATTGCAATTCCTGGCTTTTTTCAACTTCCGAGAAATTGATGATCAGCATGAAAAAGGCGATCAGCTGAAAGGTCATGTCGATCATCGGCGTCAGGTCACCCTCCAGAATGCCCTGGGCTTTTTGTTTGAATCGCATGGCAGGTTAACCGTCAAAAAAGTCGCGTGAATCGTTTGCTTCCCGACGATCGGGAACCGGTTGCTGGCGGCCTGCCGGGTCTGCGGTTGGCGGCCGGTTGCGGCGCGGGTTACTTGTTGGCTCCCGACACGTTTTCAAACCGGCTCATCAGGTTTTCGCTGACGATGCCCACCTCCAGCACCAGTCGCTGGACCCGGTTCCGCAAAATGTTGTAGGCCGCAATCGCCGGAATCGCGATCGCCAGTCCGATCAGGGTCGTTACCAGCGCTTTGGAAATTCCGTCCGCCAGGGACTGCGGATCGGGGCTGCCTCCGGCGATGGCAATTTCGCTGAACGAGTCGATCATCCCGTGTACCGTTCCGAACAGTCCGATCATGGGGGAGATGGTACCGATCAGGGCCAGATAGCTGAGCCGGTGTTCCAGTTTCATACTTTCTTCCTCGCCAACTTCCTGCATGGCCTCGACAGCCTGGGGATATCCCGAGGTCAGTTTGGCCAGGCCGGTCGACAGGACATTTCCCAGGAACGACTCATCGGCCTTGGCGATTTCGTAGGCTTCCTGATAGTTCTTTTGGTCCAGGTTGGCTTCGAACGATTCAACCAGATGGTCCGGACAAACGGTGTCACGGCGGGCCGACAGCAGGTTCATCACGAACAGGGCCACGAGCGTGAATGAGAGGACCAGAAAGATAATGATGTACAGGGCCCCCAGCGACTCGAACAGCCAACCCAGAACGGTTTTCTCTTTTTTCGGTGCTTCCGAACCGGTCGTGGCCGGCGCGGCACTGGCACCGTTCTCCTGCGCCTGGATCCGGGTGACCTGGCCCGGCGCCGCGACGACGGCCAGACCCGTCAGCCATACCAGCAACACTACCAGCAGCCGGGCGGGCCGACGGGTCAGGGGAGCGGCGCCGACGGCCGTTTCCAGCCGGGCAATCGGGAGGCCACCCGCGTCAAAAGCGTCGGCGGCAGGGGGGTGTTCGGCAGCTGGGGCTCGCATATTTTTCTCCGCTGTGGTTTGTCAATTGCAATGTTTTCGACAGCTTGCCGGGCAAGCAGTGGCCGGAGACGAAAGCTACAGCATAATCGCCGCCGGGATGATATTCAGCATGCAGGGTCCAGTCAGGGTCACCGGTCCGGATCAGTTTCCGTCCAGCGCGGCGGCCCAAAACGTGTTTCGATACCGATCCTTGATCTTTTGCCGCGCTTCCAGAGCCCGGTCTTCGCGATCCAGACGGGGCCAGATCTGTGCCAGTTGATACAGGGCCTCGGCATGCGCGTCGGGATCGGCGGTAAACAGCAAATCGGTGTGCAAGTAGGCCCGCGCGGCGTCTTTCAGTTCGCCCTTTTGCAAATGGCTGGCTCCCAGCGCATTGTAGGCGTAGGCGAACAGGACCGTATTCCTGGCATCGGAATTCCTGATCGTGTCCATGGCAATGACCCGGGCCTCGTCACTCTGTCCGGCAAACGCCAGGGCTTCGGCCCGCAAACACCGGGCAATGGACTTGCCCTGCAAGACGTAATCCTCGGCGCTGTCGACCGCCTCGACTTTCTGAAGTTCGGCAGCCGCCTCGGCGTACTTTTTTTCCAGGATCAGCGCCCGCCCCTGTTTAATTCGGGACTGGAATGAAACCTCCGGCCAGTCGCTGGTGGCCAGTACGCCAAACATGCGAGAGCTCTGTTCAAAATTTCCCAGTGCCAACGTCAAATCGGCCAGTGCCTCCTGGGCGGCGGCCCGCATGTAGCTGTCCGGATGCTGATCGATAAACCCGCGCACCAGTTCGGCCGCCTGATTGGCGGTGATGCCCCCTCCGGTCAGCGCGGTTCGGGCCGACGCCATGGCCCGATAATACTCAATATCCTGGACAATCAGCGGCCGATCGGGGATTTCGGACAGTGATTCCAGCTCCTGCAACGTGACGTTGTATCGGTCATCGGTATAGGCCGAGCGAGCTCGCGTCAGTTCGTTGGGTTCGTCTTCAAATTTCACCCTGCGAATTTGCCAGCCAGCCACTTCCCGCGGACCGTCCGCCGTTTCAATGACCAGACCGGCCGGGCTGGAGGACTGGATGGTTCCGCGCAGGGGTCGCCCGCTCACCAGGTCGATCGAATCCCGCTGGGCCACGGCCAGCGCGGGCCAGTTGCTGACCAGTGCCATGGCCAGCAACAACGGAATGGCCGCGTTCAGGGACTGCCGAGTCGGGAATGTTTTGGGGGACCGGATCATGGGGAACCAGGGAGCAAGGGAAATCGAACGGTTCATGGATGCGATGGGGGACGTGATGATCAACTCATTTGGCTTTTCAGTTCCTGATGCAATTGTTCGAGACGGGCTTTCCAGCGGGGCCCCCCCATTTCCGGGACGTTTTCGCGGAATTTCTCGATTTCACTGATCGCGGATTCCTGCAGTTTGGGTTGCTGCCGAATCTTGCCGTACCGGAACTTGCACTGGGCAATGTAATACACACACTCGGCAAACAGGGCCGTGTTCTTTTCGCGGCGGGCAACCTTGGCCAGCTGGATCCAGCCCATAATCGTATTGCTGCCGGCCCGTTTTTCGCCCCCCTGCACGGCACCGACCAGCGCGGCCGGATCATTTTTTTCCAGGCCCCATTGGGCCAGCGTCAGGGCGGCATCCACCTGCAAGTCGAGATACCGCCGGTTGTCAGGATTCTGCAGAATGTCACCAAACAATTTGGCCGCTTCGGCATACTGGCCGCTGCCCCGCAACGCATTGGCGCGGCCGCGACTGATGGCCAACTGGATACGCGGGTCAGGATCGCCGGATTGACCGAGCGTCTCGTAAACTTTGGCGGCGAGTTCAAAAAATCGCCCGGCCTGAGGCGTCAGACTGTTCTGGTTCAGGCTGGTTCCGATGTCGTTCAGCATGGTTCCGGTCAGCAACATCAGCTGGCTGTCATCCGTATTGTCCGCCAGCGCTTTGAGGAATGATTCCAGGCCATCGGCCACCGCGATGCGTTCTTCATTGGTTTCCAGCGAATCGAATTGCTGTTTCAGTTCGCGGGACAATGTCAGGTAAATGCCGGTCAGCTGTTTCTTGCCGTCGGGTTGCTGGCCAATATCCTGTTTCAGGGCCTCCAGAACTCCCCGCGACTTTTCGACCCAGACCAGCGGCTGTTCGGCATTGCGGAGTTTGGCCAGGTAGGTGCGAACCGCCGTCTTAAACGTATCCCGGCGGAACTGGGGGTCGCTGGCCGCCGGGTGTTTGATTTTGACCAGGTCCAGCGGTGCCACCGGCGCCTGTTCCAGCTGATGCAATGCCGCGTCGTTTTGCCCGGAATCCAGATACAGTTCCGTCAACGACAGGGCGCTGCGTGCCTGGTAGGGTGTCAGCGTATCAAGTTTCAGATAATTGACTCCGTTTTCCAGCAACTTTTGCGCCTGGTCCCGATTGGCCGGGTTGGCCGTTCCCTTGCGTTGCTCCAGCACATACTGACGCCACATTTTGTTGCCGACTTCCAGCACGACCGCCGCCCGGGTCGGGGATTCGGCCGGGATTTTGTTCAAATACTGGTCGGCCGCGACCGGATCATTCTGGTCCAGCGAAATCAGGGTCATCAGAATGCCCGCCGTTTCGGCTTGCTCACTGCCCGGCCATTTGTCAAACACCAGTTGGCAGTATTTTTTCAGCTGTCCCAGCTCAAAACCGGTGTCGCTGGCGGCCGCGCCAGAACCGGTTTGCTGTTTGGCTTGCAAGTACAATTGCCAGTACGACTTGCACACCAGGCCGACAGCCGGCCGGGTTCCGGAATTGTCAGGAAACCGCTCGGCCAAAAATTCGCCGATGATGGCGGTTTCAAAAAACCGGTCCATCTGGAAATAACTGGCGGCTTGCAGATAGCGCAAGTTGGACAAGTCGTCGGCAGCGGCCGCGTCGCCGGCCATGCTCAGCGCCAACTCAAAATATCTCAGGGCCTCGGTCGCCCGTTCATTGACCCGGACGCGCAACTGCGCGACCTCCTCGACCAGCAGCGATTCCCGGTCGGTCCCGCTGGCATCCTCCAGTTCGTCCTGTTTTTCGCGCAGCGCGGTATCCAGTTCGGCCACCGCCAGCTGCAGGTCCGCTCCCCGCTGGCGGGCCTCGTTGATGGTCTCTGGCGGACCCAGCTCGGCGTCGGCGGACCCGTCATCGGCGACCACGTTGCCCCAGGCCTTCAACAATTCCCGGGCCTGGTCCCGATGCGGGCCGGCCAGCCGCGACAGGGACCGCATGATGCTGTTGGCTTCCCGCTCCAGCAACGACATCTGGCGGCGCTGCTCCGGACCGGAAGCCCCCTGGGCCCGGATATTTTTGGCCAGCCGGTTGCAGACCATGGCGAACTCCATTCGCAACCGAATCCCGTCGGAGGTGCGGGCAAATTCCGGGGGCATTGAGTAGATCAGGGGTTGAAGTCGGGAAAAGGCCTCCTGGTCCGGGTAGGGATCGATGGCTGCCCAGGCTTCAATGGCGATCAGGGCGGCTTCCCGTTTTTTCAGATTCTGAATTTGCCCCAGCGGCAAATCGAATACTTCCAGCAGGTATCCCAGGGCCTTGTTGGAATCCCCCACCTTTTGAAAACACCGCGCGGCCCCGAGGCAACCGTCGATACCACTGAGCCGCGTGCGGTATTTGTCAAACAGCTCCAGGTACTCAGTCGCGGCAGATTGCAGCAACTGCTTGTATTGCGGATCGTCGGGCCCAAATGAATCGGCAATTTGCTCCTTGACCCGGGGAGATTTCATGCGGATCTTGATGTAGTCATTGCGCAATCGCTCCAGGCGAGCGTTGGCATTCGGGTCTTGCGGATCAATTTCGTAATTGTCCAGTTCGTCACGCAAGCGGAGGCGAATGGATTCAAACGTCTGGCCGGCCTCGTTCAGGTAATCACGGGCCTTCTGCTGATACTCGGTGCGCTGCTGGACCGTAATGCGATCCGACGCGGCGCGATCCAGCAATCGGTTGGCGCGGCCCATGGAGATGTTGGCACGCTGCTCCTGGGCCTCGGCCAGCAGATCCGAATCGGGATTGCTGGCGATGAACTCGTCCAGAATCTGTTCGGTCATGTCCAGCTGCTGCGTGACCCGTTCGGAGTCGCGGATTGTGGCTGCCTCATCCAGCAAAATCGCGACTTTCAGCAACGGGACCCGCCGGCGAAATTCCGCGCTGGCCAGTTCGCTGTCTTGCATGTCGTCCAAATAATCGATGGCCACATCGAAGTAGCGACTGTCCCGCAAGGCCCTCAGAAAATCCTCATACGGCTCTTCTGCCGACAGGCTCCTGTGCCAACCCGCCGCGGCTGTGGCAACGACAACCAGCCACACCACCATCCAGCGGCAATGACTCCGGGTGTTCCGGCAAAACATCGATCGTTTCCCAATCAACCTGGTGCTTCCTGTATCTGGGCCCGAATCCGGACGGGAACAGCGATCAATCCGGGGCCGCGCGGAATTTGCGGTTATATAATTCGAAACGCAACCCGGTATTCTACCGTTAGTGCCGCGCGGACAGGAAGCAGTGGGCAGCGGCCAGAGAACGCGAAAAATCATCGGACAACCGCATTTTTTTGCGATGCCCAGGACAAGGCAGTTAGTCCAGCTTAGTCCTCTCGCCGGGTGAAATCAAGCAGCACGCGGTTCCGGCAGCGAGGCCGCTGACCGTGCCGGCCGGGGACGCGGCAACGCCCAAGACGTCCTGCCGGGAACCGGGCCGGATCGACGCTGCGGTCTCGTGGCAAACTGTCGCATGGCCCCGGCAACTTTTTTGGACCGCACGGAACGGAATCCGGGGAATCGCCGAACGAATCAACCCGAAAATCAGAAACCCGCGGTATGATGAGAAATGTAAACCCGCTGCCCGCGTGAGAGCCGTTGTGGACGAACAACCGATTCCCGACAAGGATGACATTTTACCAATTGACTTTGGCAATCAACCCGATTCGCCCCACTCCGCTTCTGCCCGCAATCGACCAGGCCGGCCAGCCGGGAACGCGGCCCTGATGCGTCTGGTATTCCTGACCGGGATGTTGGTCATGGTGGTTTGGGCCATGCGTGTTTCGGGACGCGCGGAAACCTGGAATTGGCTGTTTCCCCAGCCGGCCCGGGACGCGCGTGAAAAACCGGACTCGTCCCCTCAGCCACGCGACGATGTTGCGACCGGTATTCGCCTCGCGGACGCGGTCGTCCGTGGCGGCAAGGGGTCGGAGACCGACGCGAATCAGGCAACCTCTCCGGCCAATGGCCCGGCAGAACCGTCCGCGGCCAGCCCACCCTGGACCATGCCCCGGGTGGACTCGGCCCGACAGTTTGAACGGGAATTCTTGCGCGGTTTTTTGCGATCCCTTTCTGGTCGGGATCAGGCCGGGTTTTATTCGCTGCTGGACAACATCGCCCGGCAGAATCCGCTGCCCGCCGGCGAAACGGCGGTGGCGGCCAGCCTGATTCGGCAATTCACCGACCGCTGGAATGCATGGCAGGTGACCTGGGAATCCTCCATTGCGACGGCGCCAGACAATCCCGCGGTCCGCCAGGAAATCTCATCCCTGATTCAGTCCTGGAATTCATCCGTCGTGCCAACCTTCGATTCCGCCCTGCTGGGAACGGACGAGTCGCCGGTCAGCGCCGAATTCACGGCGTTTCGGCAGGCGGTTCGCGGTGCGGCCGATTCCCTGGTGGTCCAGTCAACACCGGTGGGCCGCCCGGCCGAAAGTTATGCGTGGGTGGCGGCCTGGTCGGATGTGTTTGATCAACCACTGGCGATCGATTCGGAAAACCTGCCCCGACCCACCATTACCCAATTGCTGGGGCAACCGGAGGCCTGGTCGGGTCAAACGGTGGCGATTGCCGGAACCGCCTTGCTGATTCAGCGGGCACCGGCCGGCAAAAACCTGCCTGGCATTCGGGACTATCACGTGATCTGGATTCGACCCGACCACGTCTCCAGTTTCCCGTATTGCCTGTATACCCTGTTGCCCCCCGAATCGCTGGCCCTGAACGAGGGTGAAAACCGGAAACGCGTTGAGATCCCGGTGTCGGCATCGGCCCGGTTTTTCAAGGTGCGAATGTTCGATGGCGATGGGCAGGCAGGGCAGGCACCATTGCTGATGTCGTCCACCCTGGAGATTCGGCCGGACCCGGAGCCCGTGGCGTCCCGGCCGGAGTTTGTGTTTCCGGCACCGGCAACGACCGCCGCCGTCATTGTGGTGATCGCGGCGCTGGCCAGTTGGCTGGCGTGGTTGGCCTATCGAACGTCGCTGGGAGGAAAATTGCGCAGTGCGCCATCGACCGACCGAATGCACTCGGCCATGCAACAGCTTCGGGGCAATCCCGAGGTGGAAACCATTCGCCAAAAACTGGAACGGCTGGGCCGCAAAAATGATTCGCCGGAATAGCACCGTTTTCGGGTCCAGCCGGGTTTTTCGACTGGCAATCCTGCTCCTCAGCCTGGGGGCATTTGCCGGGGTCGGCCACGGGCAAACGACGGACCTGCACGACCTGTTCCCCCATTTGCAACCCGCTGACTGGCAGGACATTGCTGCCGGCCGACTGACCAATCGTCGCGAAGTGGTTGAGGATATTTTCGCCAGACTGGGGAATATTCCGGAGGCCGTTTGGCGCAGCAGTTTGGCGCAAAACCAGACCGAATTGTCCCGCGCCGTGCAGTCTCCCGACGAGCACGGGGGGCAGCCCTTTGAATTCTCCGGCCGAGTTCTGGAAAGCCCGGCCGGCTGGCGTCGGCCCGTCGATGATGCGAGCGGGGTCATGTCCGATTCAATCAGCAGCGTGCTGATCGAGGCCGACGATGGTCAGTCGATTGACGTACTGGTGAACCGGCTGCCGGGTGTTTGGCAAGGCAAAACGGCCCGGGGCCAATTCGTGCAGGGTCGAGGTTTGTTTCTGGGGGCGCGGGGTTCCACGGCGGTGCTGGTGACGGATCGTTTGCAATGGCTCCCCGATCAGGCCAATGCCGATTTGCTGGTGGACGCCGGAAAACTCCAACTGGCCCGCCACGGTTTTGATATCGGGCTGTTGGATGATGTCAAGCAGTATTCCGACGCCGCACTGGTTGCCGGGGAGCACGCGGTTTTCCGCAGCTTGCTGCGCGCTGTGGCACACATTGGCCGGGAAAATCCGCCGCCCTCGGGCCTGTTTGAAAACGCCCCGGAAATCAGTCTGGTGGCGTTGGCCCGGCAACCCGTCCGCAATGCCGGAGAGATTTTTTCAGTTCGCGGCGAACTGCGGCGGATCACGCCCGTGGAGGTCAGCGAACCCTCGCTGCAACAGGCGATCGGCGGTGACCGGTATTATCAGCTGGATGTTTTTATTCCACTCGGCAACCAGCAGGTCCTGCTGGAGCACGACCAGGCCGGCCAACCGATCCAGTTCAACGGCAGCTACGGCGTCACCGTTTTGATCAGCGAGTTGCCGGCGGACCTGGACGACGTCAAATTGCCGATTCCGGTTGAGGTCCCGGCATTTTTTTTGAAAAACTGGCGGCACAAGTCGTTGGCCACCCGCGCCGTTTCGCCGACCCTGCAGCGCCCCAATCCGGTGTTCGTTGGCATCCCGGGACGCTTGCAACGGAATACACCCCGGTTGGCAGGGGGGCTGATCGCGTTGTTGATCCCGGCCTTTTGGGGCGGATTGCTGGCCTTGTTGTGCGGGCTGGTTGTCTGGTCCCGCAGCCGGGGTCCCTCGTGGCTGGCCCGCCAGCGACAGCGCCCGCCACGCCACCTGGCCAACTCCATCGACCGGGATGACCCGTTCTCGTCCCGGCACCCTTGACTTGCACCCGGTGGCCGCGATATTCGACGTTTTGTTCAAAATCCAAAGTCCACCACCGGAAATCGAACAGCGAGTCAAAACATGAAACGAGCAAGGATTACCGTCGTCGGAGCCGGAAACGTTGGAGCCACCACCGCCCACTGGTGCGCGTCGATGGAACTGGGTGATATCGTCCTGCTGGACATCCCGCAGGCCGGTGACATGCCGGCTGGCAAGGCGCTGGACTTGATGCAGTCCTCACCCATCATGGGATTTGATTCGAGCATCATCGGCACCAGTGATTATGCCGATACGGCGGACAGCGACGTGATTGTCGTGACGGCCGGCATCCCGCGCAAACCGGGGATGAGCCGCGACGATTTGCTCAGCACCAATGCCAAAATTGTCACGAACGTTTCGGAACAGATTCGCGACACCAGTCCCGAGGCGGTTGTAATTGTGGTCAGCAATCCGCTGGATGCGATGGTGCAGCAGTGCCAGGCCGTCACCGGATTCCCTCACGCCCGCGTGCTGGGTCAGGCCGGAGTGCTGGATACGGCTCGTTACCGAACGTTTATTGCCATGGAACTGGGTGTCAGCGTCGAGGATGTTTCGGCTCTGTTGATGGGCGGACACGGCGACACGATGGTGCCGATGCCCAGTTGCACATCGGTCGGCGGCATTCCGGTGACCCGATTGATCGACCGCGGACGGCTGGACGAAATTGTCGATCGGGCCCGCAAGGGGGGCGCGGAAATCGTGGGATTGCTGAAAACCGGCAGCGCCTACTACGCGCCGGCCGCCGCCTGCGCCCAGATGGTCGAAGCGATCATCAGCGACAAAAAGCGGCTGATCCCCTGCTGTGCCTGGTGCGATACCGAATATGGGGTCGGCGGATACTACGTCGGCGTTCCGGTCGTGCTGGGTTCCGGCGGCGTCGAACGTATTATCGAACTGGAACTGGACGAGCAGGAACGCGCTGATTTCCGGAAAAGTGTCGATGCCGTGCGCGAACTGGTCGGCACGATGAACGATTTGCTGGCAACCGCCTGACCCGCGGCGGTCAACCCGCGCGGTCCCGGGTTCAGGCAACGTTGTACAGCCCCATTTTCTTCGCCGAGTCAATCGCGTAATTGCGCCAGTACAACCAAATGAGCTTGCGTGACAGTTCCCGTTGTTGGGGAACGTGTCCCAGTTCCCGCCACCGCAACCGTTCCATTTCTCTGCGCACCGACATCGGCAATTTGGGCGGCGGTCTTTTGGTTCTCGTGCAGGCGAAATCCGCCAATCATTCGGGGAATTCGCTGAAAGCGGGCCGAGGCGCGCCGAAACCGCAAAAACAGGTCCCAGTCCATGGCAAACTGAAACGACCGGTCAATCCCGTGCACCCGGTCCCAGATCTGGCGGGTCCAGTAAACCGATTCCTGGGCCAGGTAGTCGGCCCAGGGCAGGTACTTGTGCGTGTTGGCGGGCAAGACCCATCGGCCCACTTCGTGATCCTGTTCGTCGATGATGAGGCGGTGCCCGTAAGCCACATCGACATCCGGATTCTTCTGAAAGAAACGGGCGATCTCCCACAGGGCACCGGGCAGCAGGATATCGTCCGAATTCAGCCAGCCCATCACCTGACCGTCGGTCCGTGCAAAACCCAGTTGAATGGCATGGGCCTGGCCCTCGTCGGGCCGGCTGTCCCAGTGGTGCAGCCGCGATGCGTAGCGGCGAATAATGTCCACCGAGTGGTCCGTCGAACCACCGTCCTGAATCACATATTGCAATTGGGGATAGTCCTGATCCAGCACGCTGCGAATCGTTCGCTCCAGCATGGTGGCCTGGTTGTAACTGGGCGTCACGATCGAAATCGTTGGCAACCCGACCATCGAAATCACGGGAGGTGAGCGGTACGGAGCAGGGTGTTCGGACGTTCGCGGCGGATGATGCGACAAACCCATCAACGGAAACGTGACACCCCGATTGACTCGCAAATGATCCAGCCAGGCCACGGCGAATTGGCGGTGCGGACCGCGGGAAGACAATTGGCGAAGCCATAACCGGAACGAGGGAAGCCGGGTGCGCAACGCTGTATTTTCGGATTGCAACATCAGACGGACCTCTGCCCCAACCGGGGTCGCCAACTACCAGACATATCCAAACTGCTTCATCTGAAGCCCCACTCGCCGATCCACCAGGCGGCGAAGTTCCTCGTCGAAAACCTCGATCCAGTTGCCCGGTTTCATCCGTCGCTTGTGGCGAGTCGGGTCTTCGGAAACCGGCGGCTGCAGGTGTTCCAGCATTTGCTCGGACCAGGCGTTGTCAACGAAACCGTCTAGTCCGCCGAAATGCAGGAATTCGCGCAACCACCGGGCCGGCTGGTTGAGCAACAATTCGTAGGGCAAATCACACACATTCTGGTCCGCCTGGACCCGTCGCGTGCATTCCAGAAATTCATTCGTTGTCAAATCAGAGCCGCGAATCCCCAGCATGGATTTGAGTCCATCGCGGATATCCTGATTTTGCAGCGTCTGGCGGATCTGCGAAAACACATGCGAATTGCCCTCGATGCGATGCGGGTCGTGGCTGACCGCCAGCGAATAGTACAGTGACACCAGCGCATCGCGGGGGTCGCGGCGGACGACGACCAGACGATGGGACGGGTTGGGCAAATGCATCCCCAACGATTGTTCGATGGCCGGCAGGTGACCCGGATAGAGGCGTCCGATCAGGCCGTTGCTGGTCGGCAGGGGTCGCTGCAGCAGGCAATACCGCAGCTGGTCGTGGGGGCTGGCCGATTCCCACGCCAGCCCGGTTTCCAGCGATTGCAACTCCTGCTCACGCAGTCGAATCAGCTCTTCGCCCACGTTGTACAAATTGTACTGGGCCGTGCGGATGGCGATGCTCGGCAACAATACGTCGGCTACAAACGTCGACGCGGCCTTGTGCATGCACAAAACGAAAATATTCGGGCGAATCGGAATCATGAACGGCGTTTCGCGGGTGCACAGGACCAGACACGTCAACCCAGTCTGTCATCGGTCAATCCCCCCGACGGATTGACCGAATCTGGCTGAGCCCGAAGAGTCGCTGCCGGTGCGCAACACGCGTTTTAATGACGGGCAGTTTTTGTCGACTGGGCGTCAACGGTCGACTGGCGTTCTGCTCTCAAAACGCTCAGCAGCTCGAGGAATGGACCAGCGCGGCGACGGTCCCGAGTTGGCTTCCCGGAACACCACCGGGCCTGATGACCGGTGTGGCAAGGGATCCGCAGGAGCGGTGCGGGGTCGGGCCAGGGCGGTGCCCGACCGGGCCGCCAGGCTAATCCGGCGACACCGCCTGGCTGGCCGCGGCCTGCTGCAGATTCATTTTCCGGCGCAATTCCGGAATGATTTCGGCGGGCACAAACCGGGCCAGTTGCCAGTCATCGGCCAGCGGAGCCACTTGTTTAATCAGTGAACTGGAAACATGCGCGAACTGTGCATCGGCCATCAGGAACACCGTTTCCAGGTCCTCGGCCAACTGTCGATTGGCCATGGTCATGGTGAATTCGGCCGCGATATCGGTCAGCGGACGAACGCCGCGCACCATGATCCGCGCGTCACAGCGGCGAACGAAATCCACGGCCAATCCATCGAACGATTCCACGATGACGTTGTCCATGTCCCGTGTGACCCGGCGGACCAAATCCAGTCGCTCGTCCGATTCGAACAGGGCGTCCTTGCCGGAGTTGATACCGATGCCCACAATCAGGCAATCGAACAATCGGCTGCTTCGCTGGATGACGTTCAAATGACCGAGCGTGACCGGATCGAAAGACCCGGTATAAACCGCTTTGCGCATCAGTTTTTGCATCGAATCACCGTTCGTTTTCCGGGGTTTGCAAAGTACACCGCGCCAAGGGGTTTCTGTCAATGAACCCGGGGACGGGTCGAACCCGGGTGCCATCGGGACCTGGGGGGAATGCCCGCCGGCAGGCCGAATATTCGATTCATTCGTCAGGATCACGGGTGATTCGGGGGTCCGGAAATCGACCAGGAACCGAATAAATGCCCGAAGTTGAGGATCTGTCACGTCAGTCGGCGTGACATGCCGAAACAGCCAATTATACTACGATACTTTCCCGGCCCCACCCAATCCCGTTTTATCACCCAACGTCCGCGGAGCATGGCACCGGCCGTGTGAGGAACCTCCAGAATGCCCAAGGTATTGTGTTTGACCGCGATGGTGATTTCCATTCTGGTCTTTCTGCTGTTCTTTTTTGACCTCCTCCTGAATCTGGTGGGCATGAAAACGATTGCGCCTTTTCGCGGTGCGCACTTCGGAATTGACCTGGTTTTCAGCATTTGCGCCGCGGTTATCGGCTTTTTGGCGTACCGGACCTTTCGCGAACAGGTTTAGGGGGGCCCTGGCGAGGCTGGTCCATGCCAGCCCGCGCGAGACATGGACCCGGGCACTTCTGCGGCGGTCGGGCGCGGGGATTCGCGGCTGCGTTTGGCGGCACGACCGCGAGGGCAATCGATCTTGCTGTCGGGGTACCCGGTTGGAGTAGAATACCGGCATGGCCACCTCACCCCCCGGGCGATTCAATCGCCGTCGTTTTCTGACTCGCACGTTGGCCGGTGCCGCCCTGGCCGGTGGCTGGCGGCTGGAACCGGCTGCGCTGCGGACGGCTGCCGGCACGCCGGCCGGCTCTGCCAGCGGCCCGTGGCAGCCAACCATCGACCGCGGACTGGACTGGCTGGTCAGTCGACAGACGCGTTTGGGAAACTGGAATCACTCGACCTATCCAACGGCGATTACGGCGCTGGCCGGTCTGGCGCTGATCTGCTCCGGCAACACCACCATTCAGGGCCAGTACGCCGAAGCCATTCGCAAGGCGGTGGATTACCTGCTGACCCGCTGTCGCAACAACGGACTGATTGGCGATCCGGAGCGCGATAACCGTTACACCTACGGTCACGGGTTCGCCATGCTGTTCCTTTCCCAGGTGCTGGGCGAGGAAGAGGATTCCGACCGCCGTGATGAATTGCTTGAGATTTTGACACGGGCGGTTGATTTCAGTGTGAATGCCCAAACCACAACCGGTGGCTGGGGCTACGTCAGCAGTCAGGAAAATGGCACGTTTGACGAGGGCTCCACGACCATCACCCAGGTTCAGGGGTTACGCGGCTGTCGCAACGCCGGGATTGTCGTGCCGCGCGAAGCCATTTTGCGGGCGCGCCAGTATATCTACGATTGCAAGAATGCCGATGGCGGTATCTCCTACAGCTCGCGGACGACCGGCACATCGCGGCAAGCCATTACCGCTGCCGCGCTGGCCTGTTTGTACAATGCCGGCGACTATGAAAGTGACAACATTGACGAGATGTGGGAGTATTCCCGCAAGCACTTGCACAACCTGGACCAGGGTGAAAAATACGGGCACTGGCATTACACCTATATGTACTATTCCCAGGTTGTATACCGGCAGCCGCGGGAGGTGTGGGAAGAATTCCGGGACCGGATCTGTCCCTACATTGCCACGCGGCAACGATCCGATGGCAGCTGGGATGGCAATATTGATCCGGCCTACGTCAGCAGTTGCAACCTGATCATCCTGCAACTGGACAACGGATTTCTGCCGATCTTTCAGCGCGAGGACCAGCCGCGCTGGCCGATGGGCGTTCGTGCCATTGTTTCCCAACGCGTGGTTTCCCAACGCGTGGTTTGGCAAGGCGTGCTTTGGCAAAGCGGGTCGACGCGGATCCATCGCGCGCTGTCCGGGGGCCGGCTACCAGTCGAACTCGCTGATATCCTGGCGCAGCTGCTGGACCTGAGCGGCATCGCAGGGCAGGGGAGGGGCCGTATTGCGGCTGCAGCCGGACCACAGGCTGGTACCGCACAGGATCACGGCCCAGGCGAATATGCGGCAGCCGCTGTATTCCCGATTTCGGCAGCCCGGCCGGCCGTTACTTGAGCAGGTCATCGGCAGCGACCTTCAGTTCACCCAGGTCCAGTGTTTCACCCGCGGAAATATTAACCTGAATTTCGCCCCGGCGTCCCACAACCGACTGGCCGTCGCGCGTCAAACCTCTGAGAAACCCCGGGCGTTTGTGCCAAAACTGAAACGTCCATTCGCCGGCCGGAATGTTCTCAATCAGAAAACTGCCGTGCTCGTCCGTGATCGTCATGTACGGCTCATCGCGAACCAGGATCAGGGCCTCCATCCACGGATGCACGTCGCATTTGACGATTCCCGGGACCCGGTCGGCGTTTTCCAGCGTCAGTTCCAGCGATTGACCGGCGCCGAGGCTGACGTTTTCCTCATTTTTCATCGTAACAAAGTGGCAATTGTGGCCGATCGCGTCCGAGTTCTTTAACGCCAGTGGCTGCCCGGCGCGCAGGCACAGGGCACCGGGCTGGAACCGGCAGTTCTCGTTGTTCAGCTCCACCACCCGGGTATTGGTCTCGTCCAGGGTCGGGTGCACCGCCGGGCGTGTTTCGTCACCGCGTCCGAAATACATCATGACAAACACATTTTGCAGTCCGGCCCCGGGCCCGACCAGCAGCGAACGATCGGTAAACGATTCACCCCGGGCCAGGCAATACTGCCGGTCATTGGTATCGATGGTCAATTCGGCGGGAGCGGGAACAGCCCCTTGAACGATAATCTTGCCGGTCAGATGTCCCCAGCCATCCTGGGCCATCATGGCCGGAGTGGCGATCAGGAGAGTCAAAAACCAACCGCCGGCAATGGCCGGAAATAAAACTGTTTTTTGCATGTTTCTGTCAGGGTCGTGGAATCAGCCAAAGGGTCGAACCGGCGCTCGACCAGAATGGATTAATCCTACCATGAGCCGGTACGAATCCGAAGCGGCTCGCCCGCCCCGCATCCCGAAACACCGGCCGTGCCGGTAAAAAAACAACAGGCGGCAATGCCGTTGGGCATCACCGCCTGAAAAAGTTTCCCCGATTTGACGCCGCGAAATTCGTCTTGCAAACCCGACGGGCTGCCTGCCGCGGCCGACGCGTGGCTCCCTACCAGGGACTGCGCACCGGATAGATGCCGAACTGGCTGGTGCTGGAGGGCCAGTACGGGGTGTTGGGGAACATGCCCGGACTGGCGGCTCCACCGACGCCGCCCGCTCCGGACCCGTACTGGGCATGGATGGGCAAGCGACGTGTCTGGGCAACGCCCCAGTTGTATTCGGTCTGGAAAGCGGCCGTCGGCGGTACGACCAGGGCCGTTGGCTGGCCGTAGCGCCAGTAGTTGTACCCGCCGTGCCAGGACGACTGCGAGGCCATCTCGCGATTCCAGCGATCCATTCGCGTGGCGTCCAGTCCGGCCGACCCGTAGGCGTAACAGGGTTCGGGGCTGTAATGATCGCGAACGGCCAGGCCCGTGGCTTGAATCGGCCCCAGATACCGCTTGCCGTTCGGACCTACGGCACCGATGCAATCGGTGCTGGGCCCGGCGTCGGGACAGGGTGTCGACGGACGGGTTCCGCAATTGCCATCGTTATACCCGCCGCCGCAGTGGCCGCCGGCGCCGGCCGTCGCGATACAATTACCGTTGCAATTTTCCTGGGCCGCCGCGGACGCCGACCAGGCCATCAGGGCTGTCAGGGCCGCCGCCGTCATCAACCGGTTTGGGAGCTTCATGGTTCAGAATTCCTGTGAAAGTATTGATGTTGATCCAGCGGCGAACTGTTTTTTTGGGTTAAAGCCTGCCCGCGGCCGTGCGGGCGGCTGAAAAAAATGATCTGCCAACATTGTCGCGGGCCCGCCTAGCGGCAGTTGCCGGTGCCACAATGGCCGCATTGACCGGCAGGACAGCCGTGGCCGCAGTGGCCCCCGGCGCCGTGGCCGCCGATTCCGCCACCCAAACCGAGTTCGGAATTCAGTCCATATTTTCTGGCATGAATTCCGTATTTGAACTTTTGAGCGCCTTGTGTACTGAACGGAAAGTTGCCGAAGTGGTAACCAGTGCCTTTCCAGATCACGGTGGTCTTGTTCAGGGCGTCGCCCCCCTGACCGTGCCGCTGGTTATCGCTGTAGAACTGATCCGCGGTTGCGTAGTAGTTGTAGTAGTTTTTTTTGTGCCAGTACAACTGTTGATGCGGATAGAACGGTTGATAGGTATAGTGGCTTCCTCCGACCCAGTACGGCACCGGTTGGGGCGCGTTGTACATGGCAGCGGTGGTCAGGCTGGTCCCCTGGGGGGTGTAAAAATTCTGGAACAGGTTGAATTCCAGTTCCTGTCCAGATGCGGCGGCGGAATCCTGGGCGGTGCAGGGATGCGTCGTTATCATCATCGCGCCGACGACACCCAGTGTCATTGCATATTTGAAAAAGTTCATCCAATCGCTCCTTCGACTTTGGCGGCTGTTGGGCGGGCTGCGCATTGCGCAACCGGAAAGGCCACAGGCGAACCGGTGAGAACCTGGTCGCGGCGTGGTATTCGTGGATAGTTTCGGCATTTGCCGCAAAGTGCTACCGGGCTTTCCGGGTGGCCACCCCATCAAAACCCCGGGCACCCTGTACAACCGTCAAAAACCGTCTGTGACGATTTTGGGAAGCCGGTTATAATTTCGCCCAAATCCCCCAGTCGATTAACTTTGCCACGCGCCCGCCGGCTCGGGCAACCTGCAATCGGAAAAGGAGCACCGGTTTGGCCGTCGTGAAAAAGAAAAAAGTACGCCGCAAAACGAAACGCCCGGCCGCGTCTCCCGCCCCAGGATCCAAATCAGCGGATTCTCCTTCTGCGACCCGGGTCGCACCGCGCGGCACCGCGCGACGGCCGAATCCATGGCCGCGGATCAACGCAGTATTTCCGTCAGTGAGTTTTTCACCAAAAACCGTCACCTGCTGGGATTCGACAATCCCCGCAAGGCCTTGCTAACGACCGTCAAGGAGGCTGTGGACAATTCGCTGGATGCTTGCGAGGAAGCCGGAATTGTGCCCGAGTTGTGGGTGCAACTGGAATCGGTCGGCAAGGATCGTTACCGGGTCGCCGTGCAGGACAACGGTCCCGGCATCGTCAAGAAACAGATTCCGCTGATTTTTGGCAAGTTGTTGTACGGCTCCAAGTTTCACCGGCTGCGCATGAGTCGCGGCCAGCAGGGGATCGGGATCAGCGCCGCCGGAATGTATGGTCAATTGACCACTGGAAAACCGATCCGGGTTGTTTCCAAAACCTCGAAACGAAAACCGGCTCACTATTTCGAAATCCAGATCAGCACAAAAACCAATACGCCCGAAATCCATAATGGACGGGGCGAAGGCGAGGATCTGCCGCGGACGGAATCGGCAGCCCAGGCCTTCTGCCAAAAAAAGGGATTTGTCTGGCACACCCAGTCACCTCCGCCAAACGAGGACGGCTCGCCGACGGATCTCGTCAGCGGGACCATGGTCTCGATCGAGATGGAAGCCGCCTACAAACGGGGCAAGGGCAGCGTCGATGAATACCTGGAACAGACCGCGATCGCCAATCCGCACGTCACGATCCACTTTACCGACGCCGACAACAATCATCGGACATTTCACCGCAGCACCCGGCAATTGCCGCCGGAAGCCCGTGAAATCAAACCGCATCCCTACGGCGTGGAGCTGGGGCGTCTGTTGTCGATGCTCAAGGAGCAAAAGCCGCCGGTGACCTTGTCCCAGTTTCTGACCAGTCATTTTTCACGGGTCAGCCCGGCCGTGGCCCGCCGCATTTGCGAACAGGCCAGTCTGGGGACGCGGGCCTCCACCAAACGGATCAGCCGCGGCGAAGTTGACAAACTGTACCAGGCCATTCAGGAAACCAGAATCAGCGCGCCGGCCACCGATTGCATCGCCCCGATCGGCGAGGAATTGTTGTTGAAGGGTTTGCACCAGGTCGTGCCCGGCGAGTTTTATGCGGCGGCCACCCGACCCCCGTCGGTTTATCGCGGAAACCCCTTCCAGATCGAGGTGGCTTTGGCCTACGGCGGCGGGCTGGGCACCCGCAAGGTCTCTGGCGAGGAGCTGGATCAGCTGTTGAGTGAAACCGATGCCCGGACCACCAAACAGTTTCTGGTCAGCACGTTCGACGGGCTGGGTCCCGACGGGGCCGACAAAATCATCAAGGCGTCCGGATTGGGGACGCGGCAGTCGCCGTCCAAACTGAAACCGCGCGAACGGGCCGCCCTGCACGAGGCCATGCGGGACGTCAACGTCAACGAGTCCCAGGCGATGAATATCCTGCGTTACGCCAATCGCGTCCCGCTGCAGTTCAAAATGGGAGATTGTGCTGTTACCAAAACCATCACGTCAACCAACTGGCGGAGCTACGGATTGAGCCAGTCCCGGGGTTCGGTCCCCTCCGGACCGGTAACCGTGATGGTGCATATGGCCAGTGTCTGGGTGCCGTTTACCAGCGAATCCAAGGAAGCGATCGCCGCCTATCCGGAAATTGAAAAGGAATTGCGACTGGCCCTGCAGTCCGTGGGTCGAAAACTGGGAATGTACCTGCGGCGTCGCAAAAACATCAAACAGGAGGGGGAACGTCGCACGGTCTTTTTGCGGTACCTCGGCGAAGTCGCCAACGCCGTCAGTGACATCAACGGCGTCAGCCGCAAACAGTTGTACGAGAACCTGTTGAAGGTCGCCCAGCGAAAAACCAGAGAGGCCGACACGCAACTGGACAAGCGGGGCCGGCGTGTCGAGGGCGAGGATGCCGAACTGTATGGAGACAACGTATTGATTGTGGAGCCGGCTTCGCCTCTCGGTAACGGGTCCGCCGCCCGGAATGGTTCCGGGCAAGGCCAGCTGTTTGCCTGACGAACCCGCCGGTTATCCTGGCAGGGAAGGTTTGAACCCGGGGGCCGGACCCCCGGTCCTGGGGCGCGAGGTCCACGTCCGCCGATTCCCGATCCCTGTTGTTTGATTCCCCGACCACTCCTGTTTCCCAACACCCCACGACCACGAACATGGCCAAAAAGAAAGTCGTTCGCCGCAAAAAAATCTCCACCGCCCCGGCCGGCAAAAACGGCTCGGTCCGCCTGAGCTCCCAGGACAAAAAGACGCTCGGCTCGCTCCGCAATCTGGCTGACGGAGTGGTGCAGGTCGCCCAACGAAGTCGGGCACCTCACCTGGATATCCCCTCCCGGTCGCTGTCCAACGTGCGGTTCAATCGCTCGCGAAAAATCATCGAGATGGGCTCCAACACCAACCGCCGCGAATTGTTCAACCTGTCCCAGGCAAAAAGCTACATGCAAACGTTGCTGGTCGGGAGTGGCTGCAAGCAGCTGATTCAGCAAGGCAAAACCACCAGCATCCGGGGAATGTACTACCTGCTGAAACACACCATCGAGGGGACCCGCGAGGAAACTTTCGAAACGCAGAGTGATTGTGACCCGATTATCGAAGACCTGGAGGTCACGCTGGACGCGCTCCGTGAGGAGCTGCACCTGTACGCCTCCAATCGCGGAAACATGATCGGCGATTTGACGCTCAACGATTCCGGCACGGAACTGAACTGCAGCCGCGTCGGCCGCAACGGTTACAGTATTCCCTCTATCGTCGAACCGAATGTCATCAATTTTGTCAAACACAACTGCAAATTCGTTTTGCATGTCGAAAAAGACACGGTGTTCACGCGTTTCGTGGAAGACGAGTTTTTCCGAAAACACAAGTGTCTGTTGACGCACGGCAGCGGCCAGCCCCCGCGCGGTGTTCGCCGCATGCTGTACCGGCTGCACAGCGAGCTGAATCTGCCGGTTTACTGCCTGCTGGATAATGATCCGTGGGGATATTACATCTACAGCGTGATGAAACAGGGATCGATCAATCTGGCGTTTGAATCCCGCCGCATGGCCATCCCGGGCGCCCGATTTATCGGTTTGCGAAGCAAGGATTTCGAACGCTGTGAACTGAATCCCAGCGTGACGATCAAGCTGAACGACACGGACAAGAAACGGGCCCGGCAAATTGCCAAATACCCGTGGTTTGAAAAGAAAAAGGAGTGGCAAAAGGAAATCCGCATGATGCTGGATAACGATTTCAAACTGGAAGTGGAATCGCTGATCAGCAAGGACATTAGCTACGTGACCGAGGAATATGTGCCGCAGCGGCTGAAAGACCGCGATTTTCTGGATTAGCGGTTCCCGGCCGTTTGAGCACCGGCCGGCCGATGCACGGCGCTCAGCCGGTCAATGCCTCGATGACGTGCCCGTGCACATCGGTTAACCGGTGACGGCGACCCTGGAACCGGTAGAACAGCCGCTCGTGATCAATCCCCAGCAGCCGCAGCATGGTGGCCTGCAAATCATGCACGTGTACGGCGTGCGGGTTGAAATGATGCTTGTCGGGATTGATCGGCTGCCCATCCGAATCGGCGATGTTGTATCCATAGTCATCGGTCCGTCCGTGAACATACCCGGCGCGAACTCCGCCGCCAGCCATCCAGATCGTAAAACAACGGGGGTGGTGGTCGCGGCCATAATTGTCGGCCGTTAATTTGCCTTGCGAGTACGGGGTTCGCCCAAACTCGCCTCCCCAGATCACCAGCGTCTCGTCCAGCAATCCCCGTTGTTTCAGGTCGCGGACCAGCGCCGCCGAGGCCTGGTCCGTTTCCCGGGTTTGCGCGGGCAGTGCCTGGGGCAACTGGTCGTGCTGGTCCCAGCCCTGATGGTACAGCTGAACGAATCGCACGCCGCGTTCAACCAGTCGTCGGGCCAACAGGCAATTGGCGGCGAACGTTCCCGGTTGGCGGGCATCTTCACCGTAAGCCTGAAAGACCGAGTCCGGTTCGCTGGAAATATCAGTGACTTGCGGAACGCTCATCTGCATTTGCCAGGCCAGTTCGTACTGGGCAATCCGGGACTCGATTTCCGGATCCAGTTCCTGCTGGTATTGAAGCCGGTTCAGTTCCGACAACCGGTCCAGCATGGACCGGCGTCCAGACTGGCAGATTCCATCCGGGTTGGCCAAATACAGGACCGGACTCTGTCCACTGCGAAAACGCACCCCCTGGTGCCGGGAATCCAGAAAACCGCTTCCCCACAACCGGGCGTACAGCGGCTGCCCCCCCTGGCCGGCCGAGATCAGCACCACGAAGGCTGGCAAATCGTCGCATTCACTGCCCAGTCCATAACTGAGCCACGATCCGATACTCGGTCGTCCGGCAAGTTGGGAACCGGTCTGGAAAAAGGTAATGGCCGGATCGTGATTGATCGCATCGGTATACATCGAACGCACGAAACACAGGTCGTCCACAATTTCCGCGGTGTGCGGCAGCAATTCACTGATCCACATGCCCGACTGGCCGTGCTGTTTGAACTGGAATCGGGAACCGGCCAGTGGAATCGAGGACTGATGGACCGACATGCCAGTCAGCCGTTGCCCGCCACGCACGTGTTCGGGCAGTTGTTGCCCGTTCAACTGGTTCAACACGGGTTTGTAGTCAAACAAGTCGTGTTGCGAGGGTCCCCCGCTTTGAAACAGGTAGATCACCCGTTTGGCCCGGGGGGCGAAATGCGGAATCCCCGACGGATTTCCCATGACGGATCGCTCCGCAGGCAGCGTCCCTGCATCCTGCCACGGCGCCAGCAACTGGCCGAGTGCCAGCGCCCCGACGCCCGTTGCCGAACGGCCAAAGAAATGGCGGCGGGTTATAAATAGTGGATTCATAAGTTGTTAATCCAAAGTCGTTTTTTTGACGGTTAATTCTGGTGTCGTCAGCGTCTCCACACTGCGGCGTCACTGTTCAGGATCGTCTGGGCGACGATCGTCATGGCGGCGACCTCCGGACTGGACAGATCCGGATCGCGGGGATGTTCGCCCACCGCCCGCAGCCTGTCGGCCTCATCCGGCCGGGATTGATAAAATGCCTGCTGCTCGTGGTACAACTCGCGCAACACCGCCGTTTCCCGGATCTCCGGCTTGCGTCCGGCCAAAAGCACAAACATCATCGTGATGGCGTCGTCGCAAGCCGGCCCGTGATCCCGCAGGGCCCGCTCGGCCAGGACCCGGGCCGCCTCGACGAACTGGATATCGTTGAGCAACACCAGTGCCTGCAGCGGGGTATTGGTCGTCGTACGCCGCACGCTGCAAACTTCGCGACCGGCGGCGTCGAACAGCAGCATGTTGGGGATCGGCGCGGTGCGTTTCCAGACGGTGTAAACGCTGCGGCGATACAACTGCCGGCCAACGGATTGCTGCCAGGCGGGGGTCATCGAATTGTCTTCCTGCCACAGATTCCCCGGCTGATAGGGGCTGACGGGCGGTCCCCCCATGTCCTCATTCAGCAGCCCGGCGGCGCTGAGTGCCAGGTCCCGAATCATCTCGGCCGTCAATCGCCGGGCCGGGCCCCGGGCCAGCAAGGTGTTGTGCGGGTCGCTGGTCCAGTCATCGACGGCCACCGTGGAATCCTGCCGATAGGTGCTGCTGAGCGCAATCTGTTTGCAGAGGCGTTTGATATCCCAGCCATGATCGACAAAATCGCGGGCCAGCCAATCCAGCAGTTGCGGGTGGGATGGCTGCTGGCCCTGCACGCCGAAATCATTCAACGTTGGCACCAGACCGGATTCAAAAAAGTTTTGCCACAATCGATTCACGGCCACGCGAGATGTCAATGGATGATCAGGGTGGGCAAGCCATTGGGCCAGTCCCCGGCGATTCCGGGGCAAATCAGCGGCCATGGGAGGCAGCGATCCGGGACCCCTGCGCACCGCGCGATTGTTATCGGTACGAGGTGCATCGTACTGGCCCCGCGCCAGCACCCAGGCAGGCTGCGGTTGACCGGATTCCCGCATCACCGGTACTTCCAGCACGCCGGTTCGAACATCCAGCAGCTGTTTGACGGAGTCGGCCCGTTGCCGGGTCAAAGTCTCATATTGCGGATCGCCAGCCAGTTCGTGTTCGGCCAGTTCCCAATCGGAAAACCGGTCGCGATCGGCGGATTCCAAACCGTCGCGCAATAATCCGATTTCCACCGGAGACAGCGGCCGGTCAAAGTACTGCACATCATCCACGATCCCGCCTGCAAAGCCCGTGGAACGAAACCGGGCACCCAGGCTGAATCCGCTGCCCGGGGGATCGGGACGTTTGGTCAGCTGGTCCTGCAGGATGCGGGTGGCGCTGTCGCCATTGACAAATATCTGCAGGCCGTTGGCCGAGCCGTTCGCCTGATTGACCGCGGTCACATGAACCCACTGACCGTCGGGCAACGGATCGATGGTCTCGACCGCCCAGGCATTGCCGGGCCAAAACCGGGCCATCAAAAATTGCAGCCGGCCGTGATTCAGACTCAATTCCGTCCCAAAAAATCCGACATCCGTCCCGCCCTGGTGGTACAGCAGTACGGCATTCGGCAATTCCTGTGGAATTCGGATCCAGAACGAAACCGAAAATCGTTCCCAGGGCTGCAAACCGGTTTTAACATAGGGAAACTCCACCACATCATCTCCGGTCAGCAAAAGTCCGTTGCCGAATTGCCCGGATACCACCTGATTGGCCGGAGTCGTGTTTCCGGGATTGCTTTCGTCAACGGCATTGGCAAGCCATTTCTGGTCCTCGATCGTGTCCAGCGGGAAATGGGCAGCCGGGGGACCAATCATGGTCACCCGGCCGGATGTCTCCGTGTTGGCATCCGTCCACCGGTCCCGTTGCGATTGCCGATATTCGGTGACGGCTTTGTTCGCCGCCTGCCACTGCCGTCTGGCGGCATCGATCGCCGCCTGTTGATCGGCATCGGGCAATAACAGGCTGGGGGTGGGGACCCGGCTGCTGTCGTGATACATCCCCCATTCGTCGATGCTGTTAAAAAACGCAAACAGGTTGTAGTAGTCCTGCTGCGTAATTGGATCGAATTTGTGATCGTGGCACCGCGCACATTCCAGGGTCATACCGAGCACGGCGGTGCCCAGCGTGTTGACCCGGTCCGCCACGTATTCCGTTCGCCATTCGGATTCCAGGCTGCCCCCTTCATTGGTCATGCGGTGCAACCGGTTAAAGGCCGTGGCCAGAATCTGGTCCGTGGTGGCGTCGGGCAGCAAATCGCCGGCCAGCTGCCAGGCGATGAACTGGTCGTATGGCATATTGTCATTGATCGCCCCGATCAGCCAGTCGCGCCACGGCCAGGTGGGCGACAACAAATCCGACTGGTAGCCGTACGAATCGGCATAACGAGCGGCGTCCAGCCAGCTGACGGCCAGGTGTTCACCAAATCGCGGCGAGGCCAGCAGACGATCGACCACTTTTTCCCAGGCTTGCGGCGAATGATCCTGTTCAAACGCCTCGATCTCCCCGGACGTGGGGGGCAACCCGGTCAGATCCAGGGTAACGCGGCGCAGCCAGCGCCACCGCGCCGCGGATTCGGCGGGCTTTTTTCCGGCCGCCTGCAACCGCGCCAGAACAAACCGGTCGAGGTCGCCGGCCGCCCAGTCAGAATCCGAAACATCCGGCACGGTCACGAAATCCGGCAGCGGCTCCAGTGACCAGTGCCGGTTCCAGAGGGCGCCCTCGTCGATCCATCGGCGAATCAGCGTCTTTTCATCCGCCGTCAACGACAATTTCGATTCCGGCGGGGGCATCAATTCGTCATCATCGACCGACGAAATGCGCGACCACAATTCGCTGGCGTCCGCTTTTCCCGGCGTAACATGGCTGAGCAATTCATCGCGCTGATCCAGACGCATGTCGGCCTGACGCGAATTTTTGTCCGGGCCATGGCAGGCAAAACAGCGATCCGAGAGGATCGGCAAAATCTGCTGCTGAAAATCGATGGGGTCGTCGCCGCGCACGGCCGCGGTGACCATGAACAGGCTGACCAGTGCAACCATGCCGGCAGTGAATCGGGCGGCGTTGTTCATCAAATCGGTGACCCCTTTCGCACAACAAACCGGATTTCAGATACATAATTGTCGCAAAACGTCCGCTTGAACAGGGTTGCCCGGCCCGACAGGTTGCCGAATCGACTGGCAAGGGGCCGAAACCTGGCGATAATGGACGTCAGCTGTCGCAAATGGACTGATTCCCGATTCTGCCTGCCTGGCCACCGATAATGTTCGTTTCTTTTGACGCAATTCCAGTGCCTTCCGGAATGCTGATTCTGGTCCTCGGCATGCTGCCCGGCGGCGTGGCAGCGCCGGGCGATGCCCTGGCCCAAGTCAGCTTCAACCGGCAGATTCGCCCGATTCTTTCCCGACATTGCACGGCCTGTCATGGACAGGACCCGGACGGTCGCCAGGCTGGCTTGCGACTGGACACGTTTGCCGGCGCCACGTCGGACCTGGGTGGCTATCAGGCCATCGTTCCCGGCGATCCGGACGCCAGCGAATTGATCGCCCGTATTACCTCGGACGACGATCCGATGCCGCCGGAGGAACATCCACGGTTGAATGCCGACGAAATCGATTTGCTGACCCAATGGATCGCGGGCGGTGCTGACTATGAAGTGCACTGGTCCTTTGCGGTTCCCCGGCGACCTGCCATCCCCGCACAATCCACCGACAGCTGGTCGACCGGCCCGATCGATCGATTTGTATTTGCGCGACTGGCGGAACGATCACTGACGCCCAACGCAATGGCCGATCCCCGGCGGCTGATCCGTCGCCTGGCTCTGGATTTGACCGGTTTGCCACCGGCCGCAGAACTGGTCGATTCGTTTGCCGACGATCCATCGCTGAAAAACTACGAAGTGATCGTGGACCACCTGCTGGCGGATCCGGCGTTTGGCGAACACTGGGCCTCCATGTGGCTGGACCTGGCACGTTATGCCGATACGGTCGGTTATGCCAGCGACGAGACCAGAACCATCTGGCCGTGGCGAGACTGGGTGATTCGGGCCCTCAACCAGAACATGCCGTTTGACCAGTTCTCCACGTGGCAGCTGGCGGGCGATTTGCTGGAGGATGCCTCGACCGATCAGCGGCTGGCGACGGCGTTCCACCGCAATACCCTCAGTAACAATGAGGGTGGAACCAACGACGAGGAGTTTCGCACGGTGGCCGTCAAGGATCGGGCCAGCACGACGGCCAGCACCTGGCTGGGATTGACACTGCGCTGCGCTGAATGCCACTCGCACAAGTACGATCCGGTCAGCCACAGCGAGTACTACCAGTTTCTGGATTTTTTTAACCAGACGGCCGACGCCGATCGCCCGGATGAAACGCCGGTTCTGGAATGGACGATGGATTCCGCGTCCCCGGAACAACCGGTTCTGGTCCCGGTAATGCAGGATTTGTCCGGCGACCAGCGGCGGACCACGCACATCATGCAGCGGGGGAATTTTCGGAATCCGGGCCCGCCCGTCAGGGCCGGTGTTCCGGAGTTTCTGCACGGCTGGCCCGCCGATGCGCCGGCCAATCGACTGGGCCTGGCCCGCTGGTTGTTTTCGGACCAGAACCCATTGACCGCGCGGGTGACGGTGAACCGGTTCTGGTCGCGAATGTTCGGCCGCGGCCTGGTGGAAACCGAAGAGGATTTCGGGACTCAGGGTTCGTTACCGTCGCACCCGCTACTGCTGGACTGGCTGGCGGTCGAGTTTCGCGAAAACGGCTGGGATATGAAACGGTTGCTTCGGCAGATCGTCATGTCATCCACCTATCGCCAGTCGGCCAGGGTTACACCGGAGAAAACCCAGGCCGATCCGAACAACGTCTGGTTGTCGCGTGGACCCCGGATTCGTTTGTCGGCGGAAGAAATGCGCGACCAGGCCCTGGCGATTTCCGGACTGCTCAGTCACAAAATCGGCGGGCCGCCCGTGTATCCGCCCAATCCGATACGGGAGGTCACCAATGCGTTCAAGGGAACCGAGGTCTGGACGGTCAGCGAAGGTGAGGACCGCCATCGCCGGGCGATTTATACGTTTTTAAAACGCAGTCAGCCGCATCCCCTGTTTGAAACGTTTGACATGGGATCGCGGGATATTTGCAGTTTGCGGCGGATCGAAACCAATACCCCGCTGCAGTCTTTTATGACGATGAATGACGAGGCCTTCGTCGAGGCCGCCCAGGCGCTGGCGTCCCGGATGGCCGGGGCCGGGACAAATGGGGACCCGATGGGACGGGGGCTGCGGCTGGCCCTGTTCCGTGAACCCCGGCCCACCGAACGACAGGGTCTGGAGGAGTTGTACCGCACGGCATGGACGACCTATCACGACGATCCGGCCGCCGCCCGGGAAATGTCCGGCCGGTTTGCCGAGGGACTGGACGATCGGCAAGCGGCCGATTTGGCGGCGCTGACCGTGGTGGCCAATGTAATCCTGAACCTGGATGCGGTATTGACCAAATAACCGGCAGTTCAATCGTTGCCGATCGGTGTTCCCATGAATCAACCGTTAACCACAAACGCCCAGACCGAGCTGTTGCGGCGTCAGGCCCGGTTTCAGACTCGGCGCCATTTCTTGCGTTCCTGCCCGGTCGGATTGGGTGCCCTGGCCTTGCCGTTACTGGCCGGACGTCGGGCTGCGGGCAGCGCGGCTGGCGGACCACCGCCCGCCCGCGCCAGGAATGTGATTTACCTGCATATGGCCGGTTCGCCGCCGCAACACGAAACATTCGACTATAAACCGGAATTGGCTGCCCGGCACATGCAACCCTGTCCTGACGAGTTGCTGGCCGGCCGCGAGTTTGCCTTTATCAAGGGACGACCCAATTTGCTGGGACCCCAGTTCAAATTTGAACAACATGGAGCGGCAGGACTCTGGATCAGCGAACTGTTCCCCCACCTGGCCCGTCATGCCGACCAGCTGTGCGTGATCAAGTCGATGTTTACGGACCAGTTTAATCACGCTCCGGCCCAGCTGTTGTTGCATACCGGCACGCCGCAGTTTGGCGGAGCTGCGATGGGTTGCTGGGCCACCTACGGACTGGGCAGCGAAAACGAAAACCTGCCCGGCTTTATTGTGATGGTCTCCGGCGGCAATCTGCCCTCCGGTGGCAAGCAATTGTGGGGGAGCGGGTTTTTGCCAGGAGTCTTTCAGGGCGTCCAGTGTCGCAGCCAGGGAGATCCCGTGCTGTTTGTCAGCGACCCGCCGGGCCTGAACCGGGATATCCGGCGCGCCAGCCTGGATACGCTGGGTGAACTGAATCGGCTGGAGTACGAGCAGTTGGGCGACCCCCAAACACTAACCCGCATTCAGCAGTACGAACTGGCCTTTCGCATGCAAACTGCGGTTCCGGAAGTGATGGATATTTCGCGCGAGCCCCAATCCGTACTGGATGCCTACGGGGCGGTTCCGGGGAGCGGATCGCTGGCCAACAACTGTTTGCTGGCCCGGCGACTGGTCCAGCAGGGCGTGCGGTTTGTCCAGCTGTTCGACTGGGGCTGGGATATTCATGGAACGGGCACACACGATGATCTGTTGACCCAGTTTCCAAAAAAATGCCGGGATGTCGATCAACCTGTCGCGGCGCTGCTGGGCGATCTGCAACGTCTGGGATTGCTGGACGAGACGCTGGTCATCTGGGGAGGCGAGTTTGGCCGCACGGCCATGAATGAAGAACGCAACGGTTCCAGGCTGCTGGGCCGGGATCACCACCCGGATTGCTTTGCGATCTGGATGGCAGGCGGCGGCGTGAAAGCGGGATTCAGTTACGGAAGCACCGACGATTTTGGATATTCGATCGTCGAAAATCCGGTCAACGTACGCGACTTGCAGGCGACGATTTTGCATTTGCTGGGACTGGATCCGTACGAATTCAGTTTCCCCTTTCAGGGACTGGACCAGCGACTGATTGGTCCGGCCAACGATCCCCGGATCGTCCACGATTTGCTTGCCTGACCCGGCCGGCAGCTGACTTGCGTGGTGCCGATGTGACGGCGCTAATTTGCAAGCACGACTACGCGGCGCGGCGGACAGGGTCGGGATAGCGGGCCAGCAAATCGTCAACGACTGCCAGGTGCTCGATGACCCCGACCGCCAAATCCAGAAACAGGCACTTGCGCTTGCCCACCTGACAGGCACCTCCGCCGGTGCCGCCAAACCAGTCAAAGTGGACTTCATATCCAAGTTGACGGACTTGCTCGATTTTACGTTCGAGCGCTTCAACAGTATTCATGCCTGACATCCCTGATAGCAATCACTGTGTTTTTGGAAGGATGGGCGCGAAGGAAGAACAAATGCGCTTGCCCTGCCGGTTATTCGGCGACCGGCAATATAACGAAGTTGTGTTTTAGAAACCATGTGGAATCCGTCGATACAAAAAAGGTACGTTTTTGCCGCAAAATTGGCTACTTTCGGGACGCTGGCAACTGCCTGCGACCGGTCGCCGGTCATCGGAAACCAGGGCACCTGGCGAATCTGTACGGGCTGAAACCATCAGGCAAACATGGCGAACATCATGACGCAACCAGGCAATGAGCAACTGCAACAGCAAATCAGGATTCTCGAGCAGCGATTGCTGGTCGCCCAAAAAAACTCGTCTCTGGGAGAACTGGTCGGCACGACCACTCACGAATTCAACAACGTCCTGATGACCATCATCAACTACGCCCGAATGGGGTTGCGGCACAAGGACGAGGCCACACGCGACAAGGCGTTAACCAAGATTCTGGCCGCCGGGGAGCGGGCAGCCAAAATCACCAACTCGGTGCTGGGAATGGCCCGCAACCGGAGCCAGGATTTTGCGGTCGTCAATCTGGAAGAGCTGATCGACGAATCCCTGCTCTTGCTGGAACGCGAAATGCAGAAATATCGAATTTCGCTGGAAATCGAAAAGGGGGGCGTGCCGCCGATCCATGCCATCGGCAACCAGATCCAGCAAGTCGTGCTGAATCTGCTGATCAACGCCCGCCAGGCGATGGCCGAGGGAGGTCGCCTGATCATTCGCACGTCCTACGACGAGCCCGCCAACATGGTTATGTTGCACGTTCGGGACCACGGCTGCGGCATGGACCCCGGGCAATTGCAAAAAATCTTTGAGCCTTATTTCAGCACCAAATCCGGTCCCGATGAATCGGGCAAGGGGGGGACCGGGCTGGGCTTGTACGCCTGTCACAAAATCATTCACGCCCACGGCGGCAAAATCCGCGTCGAAAGCACGCGGGGCAAGGGCACCGCATTCACCATTCGCCTGCGGGCCGCCAAACGCACAGATCCGGTCATGATGCCCAATGTCGATCTGGCAACGTTGACCACTCCCGTCGAACAATAACGCTGAGGCCTGCCCGTCCGGGCAACCTGCAGCGCCGCCGGCAGCCGCGGATCACTTCTGGCAACGGCCGCAAAAATACGTGGCTCGCTGGGCTTGCACGATTCGCCGCACGGGACCCTGTCCACAACGGGGACAAGGTTCGGCTTGGCGATCGTAGACGCGGTGATGGTTCTGGTAATCCCCGGGTCGGTTCAACGCGGTGCGCCATGTCCCGTCCGCCAGCGTCGATCCTTCATAGCGAATCGCTGTGGTCAGGACGACCAGCATTTGTTCGTGAATGGCCTGCCACTGCGACCGTGAAATGCGACAACAGCGGCGGCGCGGGTCGATTCCGGCCAGATGCAGGATTTCGGACGCATAGATGTTGCCGATTCCGGCGACCGCTTTCTGGTCCAGCAATCCGACCTTGACCGGAATGCGGCGATGCCGCAGATTCTCACGGAGTTCCGCGGGCGTGATCGTCAGGGCATCGGGACCGATCCGCCCTGGCGACAGGTAATCCTGCAGTCCCGTTTCGTCCAGCAAAAATACTTGCCCCAGTCCCCGTCGGTCCCAATAGGCCAGGCGGTTGCAATCACCGCCCTGCAACCGCAGCTCAAACCGCAAATGTTCGGTACCCGGTTCTCCGTCGATCAACAACAAACCGGTCATCCGCGGTTCGATAACCAGAATACGGCGATTGGAAAACCGCAACAACAGTCGTTTGCCATGGCGACCGATCTGATCCAGCCGGTTTCCGGTCAGATTTCGCGCGATGGTGGGCCACGTTGCGTTCATCCTGAGCGGCGCTTGCGGCAACCGGTCCGCCGGGCGGACACGACCGTGGAGCCGGTCGTCGCCAATACTCCGCGGCGCATGGTTTCGACTTCCGGTAATTCTGGCATTCGGGTCGGGTGACCGGGTTGAACAGAGCAACTGAGCAGGGGCAGGGGGCTGAGCGATACCAACTGACCACCTGGGCACACGCCGGGCAAGGGGTGAATTGGCCGTCAATGCCTGCCAGTCATGCGAGTTTTGCGGAAAACTCCGCCTCAAATTGCCTTGACCTCGCGTGTCGATTCTGGCTAGAGTGAAAACAGAGTGTATGATTGGGTGGAGGTACCAGGCAATGTCTGCTGACCATTCAAATTCGGCCTTTGAACGCTATTTTGCCGGCCTGGCTGAAAACACATTTCAAACCAAACTGGGCATCGCCGATCCGGCGCTGATCGACTACGTGACGGATCTGCTGATCCGGTTTGTGCGTTCCGACGCGGTTCACGCGATTCGCGGCGTCACCGGACGACCGCTGCTGACGGTCACCGAAATGGCAGCCGAAGCCCGGCAGCGACTGGGAGAGGCCCGGAGGGAAGTGCACCGCCACATCGGCGATTTCACGCTGTTCTGGGCCGGTCTTTACCCCGAAGCCCTGCGTCGCCGGGGCGGCGATCCGGATTTCCAGTTTGAAACGTATTGCACGCACGGGAAACGGGCCTATTTGATTGCCAGCACGATCCAAAGTGACGAACAGGATACCCCCGGCATCATTTTGGAACGCCTGAGCGAAAGTTTTGAACTCTGTGCCTACGGTTTGCGGGAAGTTCGCCGGGAGTGGGAAAGTGGCGACGAGAGCGACGACGGCCCCCGCTGGATTCTGTTAAACTAGTTTCCGTCTGAACGCTTGCCCTCATCGCCTGCCCGCATTGGCAAGATGACGCAGCGATCCCCGGGCCACCGCCCGCCCAACGATCCGGTTTCCCCATTCCCGGTTTTTGGTTTCACGCTCTGGCATGAAAATCATCCTGCATCCGCAATTGTATTCGGTGAATCTGCTGTCGTCGGACGCCGACCTGCAAAACTGGCTGGACCAGAAGCAACCCCTGATTTCCATTACCCACGACCGGGGTGCCTGGACGGTTGTTTGTCCGGTGCCCCATGCAGCCGATTCCACCCGCCGCGGTGATATTCAGGCGCAGACGCACTGGGGCTGTTTTGAGGTCGCGGGTCTTCTGGAATTTGACGCCGTGGGCATCCTGGCCGAGTTGTCGGAAGTGCTCGGCAATGCCGGCATCTCGATTTACGCATTGTCCAGTTTTACGACCGACTACGTTTTGGTCATCAGTGACAATGTCGGACCAGCCGCCGCGGCGTTGCGGCAAGCCGGACATGAAATTGTCGAGCAGATCCGGGAGAAGCAAGCCTGATGCCGGACCGGCCGACACCGGTCGTTCCGGGCTGGCGGTAATTGCCATGTGTGGCCGATTTACCCTGCGGACCCCCACCGAAACGATTGCCGACCTGTTTGCCGGTATTCCGTTCCCTGACATTCCGCCCAGTTACAACATCGCCCCGACCCAGATGGTCGCTGCCGTTCGATCCCGGGAACAGGAACCGCAATTTGCATGGCTGAAATGGGGATTGCTGCCGTTTTGGGCCCGCGACGCGCGGATCGGCAGTCGCATGATCAACGCCCGCTGCGAGACCATCCACGAAAAACCGGCCTTTCGGGCCGCGTTCAAAAAACGTCGCTGCCTGATCCTGGCCGACGGGTTTTATGAATGGAAAAAGACGGACGAGGGAAAGCAACCCGTCTATATCCACTTGCGCGACGACCAGCCGTATTGCTATGCCGGATTGTGGGAGTTCAATGACAAAACCGGCCCGCCGGTGGAAACCTGCACGATTGTCACGACCAGCCCCAATGAACTGCTGGAAACGATTCATGACCGGATGCCGGTCATCCTGCCGCGCTCGCAGTACGACGTCTGGCTGAATCCGCAATTCGAGGATCTGGATTACCTGCAAAGCCTGTTACAGCCGTACCCGGCCGATGAAATGGAAGCCTGGCCGGTTTCCGCGCAGGTCAACAAACCGTCGTTTAACCGCCCCGAGTGTATTGAACCCGTCGCCCGCCAACAGGGACTGGACTTCTGACGCGGCCTGACCGGCGGCCGGGGGCCGGCCGGCCATGCGGGGACCGGCACAACCCCGGATCCGGGGGTCGGGGCATAAACCCGAAATCCGCGCCACGTCGGGCCCCGTTGGCGGCTCGCGCTGTCGTGCTGACTTCGAATTACAATATATCGTTTGGTCCCGGTTTTGATTTGATCCGACTGACGCAATCGTGCCTGCCACCGTCCTGACCGTTATTGGAACCCGTCCCGAAGCCATCAAGCTGTGCCCGGTGGTCCTGGAACTGCAGCGTCGCCCTGACGAGTTTGTGTCAGTGGTTTGCGTCACCGCCCAGCACCGGGAGATGCTCGATCAGGTGCTGTCGGTATTTGAAGTGCAGCCGCAATTCGACCTGGACATTATGCAAGCTGGACAAACCCTGGCGCAGGTGACCGCCCGGGCCATCACCGGACTGGACGAGGTGATTCGCGAGGTCCGACCGGCCATGACGCTGGTCCAGGGCGACACCACCACCGCCTTTTGTGGCGCCCTGGCGGCGCACTACCACCATGCGCCGCTGGGGCATGTTGAGGCGGGACTGCGGACCGGCAACAAATTCGCACCGTTTCCCGAGGAAATGAATCGCCGCCTGATCGGTCGACTGGCCGATCAACATTTTGCCCCCACCACGCATGCCCGCGATGCCCTCGCCGCGGAAGGAATCGATCCGGCGACGATCCATTTGACCGGCAACACGGTCATCGATGCCTTGTTGCGTGTGCGGCAGCAGGTCCGCCAGCGACCACCGCAGTTACCGCTGGCACTGCGCAATGCGCTCAACGGAGCACCGCTGGTGCTCGTTACCGGGCACCGGCGAGAAAGTTTTGGCGGCGGTTTCGAAAATATTTGCCAGGCCATTCGGGACGTGGCCGATCAAAACCGGGACGTGCATTTTGTTTACCCGGTGCACCTGAATCCCAATGTCCGGGAACCGGTCAACCGGATATTGGCCAACCACGACCGCATTCATCTGGTGGAGCCCCTTGCCTATGCTCCCTTTGTCTGGATGATGGATCGGGCCACGATCGTACTGACCGATTCCGGTGGAGTGCAGGAGGAAGCTCCCTCGCTGGGGAAACCGGTTCTGGTGATGCGGGACACGACCGAACGACCGGAGGGTGTGGCGGCGGGCAACGCGAAACTGGTGGGTACCTGCCGGGACACCATCGTACGCGAACTGAACCGGTTGTTGACCGATGCCGACGCCCGTCAGCAAATGGCTTCGGTCGCCAATCCCTATGGCGACGGAACCGCATCCCGGCAAATCGCCGATATCATCGCCCGGGTCTTCTGAGAATTCGGCAGCGGGCGCGCCGCAACCGGCAGCGGGCGCCGCAACCGGCAGCGGGCGCGCCGCGGCTGCCATCAATCCGCCAGGCCCCGTCGGCCCAAGCCGACCGGACGGCAGGCTGGATGGAAAACGGCGGGACCAACCCGGATGCCCGGTCCGCCGTGCCAACCGGGATACGGGGCAATGATGATGCGGTGGTTTTCGGCTGCCGGCCGACGGCACGGCGACTGCGCCTCAAAAACGTCTGTCCCCGAGTCCGGGCTGGACGCGGCATTAGTGCCAAAACAGTTCGGCAAGGCCCACGATATTAACGACGATGACCATGCAAAACGCCATCAAAATCAACAAAATGACATATGCCAACTTGTCCTTGCTCATTTTCATCAAAAGTCACCGTGCCAGGGATACGTGTTTTTCGGGTTGAAGGGTTCTCGGCGGATCACGGCGGCTGGACCGGGGCGGGCTGGCCCGCAAATCACCTGGAACGAGCGGCCAACACGTTCCGGCCGGGCATTCCACCCCAATCACCGCCTTTTAACTTTCAGGATAATCAGGCGACAAGCTTGCGCCAATTTGCCACGTGTTGTCAACCGTAATTGCCGGGGGCACCGGGAAAAGCGGGGACCGGCACGACGCGCCATCCTGTTGTCAGGCAAAAATCCCGTATTCGGTGTCCCGCCAGTGCCCCCTGGCGGCGTTACCCGACGACGCGGCATCAGGTACCCACCTGCGTAACGGTTTCGAGAATTTTTTGTTCCCTGTCCCGCAGCAGCCTTCCCTCGATCGAAATCACACCTCGATATATACCGACCGTAACCAGCAGGACCAGCATGGAACCGATCAGATTCAACGGTATCCGGTCGATTCCGAACATTTCACGTGTGACCAGTTCCACCGTCGCAGGAATCATGGCGGGCAACAGGGTTAACGGCAGCAACAACGTGATCAAAAGCTGCAGCAACACGACACTCAGGTTCATGTTCAGCGGTTTCATGGTTCCGGCCGCAATCGGCAACGGGGCGTAAATCGACACCAGATTGCCCACGATGCAGGTGATGAGATAAACGGTTCCCAGCTGAAAAATGGCAGCCATCAGGTGCGTCGGCCGCATTGGCATAAAGATTTGGAGGGCGACCAGTCCCAGTGCCCCCAGCAAAAAAGCGACGGGTGCCAGGGCTGCATTCTTGCCGATCAAAACATCCCGGCACGGGACAGGCGCCAGAACATAGCAGCGAAACCCGGCCCGGTCATAACCAAACTGATTCTGGATCATCGCCAGAATGCCCAGCATGGCGAACGTGCAGACACCAATGGCCGGAAACGCGCGAACATCAACCGGGATTAATTGCCTGCTGCTGACCGCAATGGTGGCTCCCGCCAGCAACATCACAAGAAACGGGGCAATCACGGCCAGTTTCGCTTCCGGGGCCCGGGCCAGGCTGGCCAGCATACCGGTCGCCACCGCCGACTGCTGATGATTGAGCAACGGCAGGCGGCGGCCCACCAGTTGGCTGAAGGCCGGCGGTTTCGCCGGTTTGAGCAACTCGCGGGCCGCCCCGGGCCGATCGGTCTTGCGATTCTCGCGCATGGCACCGCCGCGGTAGATCCGCAATGTCGTTTGAAAGGATCGATTCAGACTGAGGCAACTCAGTCCCACCAGCCCCGCCAGGCAGGCCAGGCTAAACGGCCAGCGGCCGCTGGCCGCCTGCTCAATGCCCAGTGGCATCCAGCCGGGAGGAACGAACATATTGCCAATTCGCACGCGATTGGCCAGCACCTCCAGCTTTTGCCGGCGTCTGGATTGTTGCCGGTCCTCCATTTCGGCAGACCGGTCGTTGTACTCCTGCTGCGACAGTTCGCCATTGTCCAGCTGGCGGGCCAACCCGGCCTGCGCTTCCGCCACCTCCGACTGGCGTCGTTGGTCCATTTCCCGCTGGTCCCGGAACACGACGAGGTTCAGGAAATTCGGTATTTGTGACACCAGGATAATGCCGAGGGTCAACAAGGCGATCACGTTTCGTTTGCTGCGTTTGGAAACCATCAATGTCGCCAGCCAGCCTCGGAACTGAAACGTCGCCGCGGTGACCAGCAAAACGAATCCCCCCAGCAACAACACGCCGAAAATCATGGATGCCCCGTAATGGCCAACCATGGCAAATGCCAATCCCAACATGGGTGGAACCATCAGGAACATGGCGATACTGAAAAATGAGCCCGCATAATTCATCAAAAACGCATTCCGCGGCGATACCGGCAGCGTCAGGAATTTGTCCAGACCCAGTGGCTCGCTGCGTTGCAAGTCGGTCAAGACACCAATTGACCAACCGCCCAGAAATGCTGCGGCCAGGCCGGTCCACACCAGCATCAGCGTGGAAGGCGTCGCCTTGACCAGCAGGTTCGGCCCGGCCAGCCAGGCCACAAAAAACAGAACGGCCGACGCCGCAAATCCCAGAACCAGGGCGGCCACACTGATGATCCGGTTGGCTGCACTGAGGCGGTTTAGCTGGTTAACCATGAGTCGCCAGCGCAACCAGCAAATGGTCTTCAGGTGACTCCGGTTCACTCGCCGGTTCCCTCCAGCCAACTGAGTTGCTGCGCCGGTTGGTCCCCCTGGCCGACGGCCTCCAGAAAAAGTTGCTCCAGGGAGTGCCCGGACCCGTGTTGCAATTCGGCCAGCGAGGATTGCCGGACCAGTTTGCCGGCGGCGATAATGCCCACGTGAGTGCACAGTCGTTCCACGATTTCCAGCACATGGGACGTCAGGAACACCGTGGACCCGCGGGAAATGAAGCGGGTCAGCGTGTCCCGGATGACCCGGGAGGTGACCACGTCAACGCCTTCGAATGGCTCATCCAAAAACAACAAATCCGGATCCGGCAGGATAGCGGCGGCCAGCGCCAGTTTTTTCTTCATGCCATGCGAGTATTCCAGTGTCAGCTTGCGATGCTCCTGGTCGAGTTTCATCATCGCCAGCAACTCGCCGGAACGTTGCTCAATGGTGGACATCTCCAGCCCGAACAGGCGACCCACAAACGTCAGGTACTCGCGGGCGGTCAGGTTGTCGAACAGGGACAGATCTTCCGGAACGACTCCAATACGACGCTTGATTTGCAGGGACTGGTGTTCGTCGAACGGGTTCATCCCCAGAATCGCGATCGCGCCGGCGCTGGCGCCAGCAACCCCGTCAACATCTTGATCGTGGTGGACTTGCCAGCGCCGTTGGGTCCCAAAAATCCGTAAAACGTTCCGGCGGGGACTTGCAAGTCGACATGATCGACCGCGCATTGGGTTCCAAACAGGCGCGTCAGGCCGCGCGTTTCGATTGCCAGTGTGGATTCCGTCATGTCGCGGTGTCGATCCCTGTTAGTCGATCCGCCAGTGAATTCGTCAGCGACTACTCAATCTGCAATGCCCGTTTGGCCAGCGGCGGCGCGCAGCGGGGTCCCGAGTGAGTGACATCGTAGCCGGCTCCAATCCCGTTTCAAGTATGGCTGAACGAGCCGGGCGACCCGGCCATCGCCGCAGCGGACGGGCCGGGATTTCCCCTGCCCGGCGGCTTGGGGAAACCGGGATTCTTCGCCCGAGGCGCATCCTCCGTGTTGGGCGGTGACGGGTTGCCGGAACCACGAAGCCGGAACCGCAAATATGGGGAATGGAACCACCTTCGTTTCGGAAATGGCCAACGCGGCCTATACTGGCGGTCAGGTTTTTTGAACAACAAGGTCCGGCGACCAATTTCCGGATGCCACGAACTGGGCGGCAGAATCTGATGAAAGCAATCCCCGTGACAACAATCCTGAATCTGACAGGCTGCCTGGTGGCCGTGGCGCTGGTGACCATTCAAACGGTTTCCGCCGATGAGGGCATGTTTCCGGTCAGTGACATTGCCGGATTGAATCTGATGGAAAAGGGGCTGGAAATTGCTCCCGGCGAGATTTTCAATCCGGACGAGATCTGTCTGATTGACGGAATTTGCCGGGTCAACGGGTGTACCGGATCGTTCGTTTCACCCGCCGGCCTGATTATTACGAACCATCACTGCGCCTATCGTGCCATCCAGACCGCCAGCACCGCAGACCACGATTTGTTACAGAACGGATTTCTGGCGAGTGAACGGACGGACGAAATACCGGCACCCGGATACGAAGTGCGAATCACCGAGTCATATCGCGACGTGTCCGCCGAGATTCTGGCGTCCGTGACGGACGAAATGGATTTCGCCGGGCGAACCCGGGCCATTGAAAAACGGCGCAAGGAAATTGAAAAGCAGGCCGAAGCGGAGCAACCCGGTATTCGCGCCGAGGTGGCCGAGATGTTTACGGGAAAAACCTGGGTTCTGTTTCATTACACGTTCATCAAGGATGTGCGACTGGTGTTCGCGCCCCCGTCGTCCGTCGGAAATTTCGGTGGCGAGATCGACAACTGGGAATGGCCCCGGCATACCGGTGATTTTGCCTTTTTGCGGGCCTACGTGGCGGCGGACGGGAGTTCGGCCGTCTATGCAGCGGACAACGTGCCCTATCGTCCGCGGCGCTACATTCAGGTGGCTGCCGACGGTGTTGATGAAAACGACTTTGTATTTTTGCTGGGATACCCTGGCCGCACGTCCCGGCACCGGACGGCCGCCTTTCTGGACTATGAGGAAAACTGCCGGCTGCCGAATATTGTTGATTTGTACCAGTGGCAAATCGGTGTCCTGGAAACGGCGGGCCAGGATGATCGCAGTGTGGCACTGAAGCTGTCGTCGTGGATCAAGTCGCTGGCCAATGTGGAAAAACGCTCGCGGGGGCAATTGCAGGGATTGCGGCGGGCCGGGATTACTGCCGAGCGGGCCCGTGCCGAACAGGATTTGCAGTCGTTTATTGACTCCGACCCCCAACGCCGGCAGAAATATGGATCCGTGATACAGCAAATCGCCGACGTCTATCAGGAAATGAGCGCGGCGGCCGATTATGAACTGAATCTGGCCAGCCTGCGACAGGCTTCGCGAGCGATGGCCACCGCGTGGTCGCTGGTGGATGCCGCCCACGAACGGCAAAAACAGGATTTGGACCGGGAAGCCGCGTATATGGATCGCAATTTTGACCGTACGCGACAACGCTTGTTGCTGTCGGTCGGCGACTGGCACGGGCCCACCGACAACATCTTGCTGGACGGAATGCGCAGCCGGCTGCAGGCGGTCGGGGCGGCGGACCGCCTGCCAGCGCTGGCGCGCCTGATTGATGACCCGTCCGGCCAGTTTGGACCGCAAGCCTTCGCCCAAACCCGACTGGCCAACCCGGAAACGGTTTCCGACTGGCTGGATTTGACCCCCGCCCGGCTGGCCGAGGTGGGCGATCCGTTTGTCGATTTGATGCTGGACCTGTACCCCGAATATTTGCGGCTGAGGGAACTGGACAAACAGCGGGAAGGCCGGCTCAGCCAGTTGTATGGCTCGTTGATTGAGGTCAAGCAGGAGTTCCTGAAAACCGGTTTTGTGCCGGATGCCAACGGAACGCTGCGCATGACGTTTGGCCGGATCGAGAGTTATTCACCCGCCGATGCCGTGGTCAAGACGCCCATTACGACGCTGCGGGGGGTCATGGAAAAGACGACGGGCGAGGATCCGTTTGTCACCCCGGCCAGGATTCAGGAATTGTATGCCCGCGGCGATTTCGGCCGATACGCCCACCCCCGCCTGGCGCAGGTCCCGGTCAATATTCTGTACAGCACCGACACCACCGGCGGGAATTCGGGAAGCCCGATCCTCAACGCCCGTGGCCAGCTGGTGGGCGTCAATTTTGACCGAACCTTTGAGGCCACGATCAACGATTTTGCCTGGAATCGCAACTACAGCCGGTCACTGGGGGTCGACATTCGCTATGCCCTGTGGATTACGGGCGAGGTCTACCAGGCCGGCCACTTGCTGGACGAAATGGGCATTGAGCGGTAATCTCTCGGATCCCCATCGACTTTTTGAAATCCGGACAGCAATCACGATCATGAACGTTCTTGTCATCGGCAGTGGCGGTCGCGAACACGCCCTCGTTTGGAAACTGGCATCCAGCAATCGGACGGAGCGGATTTTTTGCGCACCGGGAAATGCCGGAACGGCCCTCGAGGCGGAAAATGTTCCGATTCAGGCCAGTGACATTCAGGGACTGGTCGACTTTGCTGTCAACAACCGGATCGATCTGGTGGTGGTTGGCCCCGAGCAGCCCTTGTGCGACGGGATCGTGGACGCCCTGGCCGCCAAAAAAATCCGGGCCTTTGGACCCTCTGCCAAAGCCGCCCGGCTGGAGGGAAGCAAGGTATTTTGCAAACAGGTCTTGCACACGGCGGATGTGCCAACCGCCGAATTTCGCGTATTCACCAATGCCCGGGATGCCGAGACCTATGTCAACACGTTTTATGACGAGACGCCGGACGACGTTCCGCTGGTCGTCAAGGCGGACGGACTGGCCGCCGGCAAGGGCGTGATTGTCTGCAGCAACCGGGATGAAGTGTTCGCGGCCATTGATGCCATGGCTCGCCAAAAACAATTTGGCCCGGCGGGCGGGCGGTTTGTGATCGAGCAGCGGTTGACAGGAATCGAAACCAGCGTGCTGGCCATTACCGATGGCAAAACAATTGTCACGTTGCCGGCGGCCCAGGATCACAAGGCGGCGGGCGATGGCGACACGGGACCCAACACGGGAGGGATGGGGGCCTACTGTCCGACACCTCTGGTGGATGAGGAGACATTTCACTGGATCGAGGAAAATATACTGGTCCCCACCGTGCACACCATGAAGCGCACCCGCACGCCATTTCACGGACTGTTGTATGCGGGATTGATGCTGACACCCCACGGACCGCGGGTGCTGGAGTACAACGTTCGATTCGGCGATCCCGAATGCCAGCCCCTGTTAATGCGTTTGCAAAGCGATTTGCCCGAGATGCTGATGGCAGCCGTCGAGGGAACCCTGGACAAATTACCGGCACCCGTGTGGGATCCGCGGACCGCCCTGTGCGTCGTGATGGCCTCCGAGGGTTACCCGGGGTTTTATACCAAAGGCAAGGTCATTCGTGGACTGGATCAGGCGGCCGCGGTGCCTGACGTCAAGGTATTTCACGCCGGCACCCGGCTGGATGAGGCGGGTCGTGTCATTACCAGCGGGGGACGGGTGCTGGGAGTCACCGGACTGGGCAATTCTCCCGCGACAGCCAAGTTGAATGCCTACACGGCCGTCAAATGCATACGCTGGGAAGGGGCCTGGTGCCGCAAGGACATCGGCGACCAGGCGATGAATTATCAGGGGGTCTCCTGATCGTCTTCGAACAGGTCATCCGCATAGCCGGGCGGAAAAATCCCCGTATCCTCCAGCGGCTCGGGCGATCCTGCCCGGTGACCGGTTCGGCCAGCCGGTGAATCGGAAACCGCATCGGGCCGGGAATCGACCGGATCCGCTTCACTATTCAGCTCCAGTTGTTGCAACCAGTAATCGACGTCAACGTCGGTCGCCACCGGTTTCTCCAGACCGCCCGGGGTCGCCCTCGCGGGTTCGCCGGAACGGGGTTCCCGCAACTGATCCATCCAGATTTCACTGTCGATGGTTCTGCACCGCCGCGCCAGCGCGACCCGTTGAATCCGGTGATCGGACGAAACCACCAGCAATTGTCCGGGAGCGGAATGCTGGCGGACCAACTCAATGATACGCTCGTCGGCCGACGGATGATCGACGGCAAACTCAATCAGAATATCAGCCTCGGTCATGACCGGCGGCAGATTGATCTCCTGCGAATCAAAAACAACGGTCGTACGGCGACGTTGGGGAGATGGCAAATGCCGCTTCAGGGCAGCCAGCAGCTCCTGACGGGCCCGCTCGAGCGACCCGGGACCCGCCGTTCGACCGGTCATGCCACAGCTGTGCAGAACGTTGTAGCCGTCGATGATCAGGAAGATTTTATCCACGCGCGCGGTATTACCGGATACGGGCAACCCGGATCGGGACCATTTGCCGGAAGCCCGGCTGTGATGCCCGGAAATCGGCAGCCCAGGCAATCAGGCTTCTGGCCGTTTGTTGCGGACCAGCAACCCCCCGGCAATCGCCATGGCGGCCGCCATGATGCCAAAGGTCGTTGGCTCGGGCACGGAAATTCCTGACAGATCATACTGGCTCGTCATTGGATCTTCCGTCGGGCTCAGGGCAGTCGATGGGTCGGGGGCCTCCCCGGCAACATCGATGACTGGCTTCTGAACTTGAGCGAAACCCTCGGTGGCGATACCTGAACTCACCACGACTGAAAACAACACGACCAGGCCGAATCGAACGGCCGGGAGGTGAAACGAAAAAGCACAACTTCATGGCGTTGCCCTTCCGATCATTCACTGGTGTCGTACTTGGTGTCATAACATTAGCTGGGGACGAGGCACGCATTGTACACCAGATTCGCGCCCTGAACAGAACCTGGCTGCGGCGTGCCAGCAATTAACAGGATGCCAAATGCGGCTGAAATCGGACGATTTTTCCCAAAATCATGGCCTCCCCGACGAGCCGGCCGGTGCCGGCGGGCCGGGGCGGATGCGTTGAGATTCGATAACGGCAAATTCCGGGCCCCAGGGATCGGCAATTGTGTGGGCAAACGTTACAAAACGAGAATTCACCAACCCGTCCAGGATTCGCCCGGCTCCGTTGCGAGCCGCGAATCCGCTTCGCCAACCGCTTCGGAACCGATGACCCTGTCCCCATCCCAACTCGCGGAGTCGGCCTTTTCCGTTTCCCGACGCCCCCGGCTGAACCTGACCAAAACGATTGCCACGATCGGGCCCGCCTCCCGCTCGCTGGAAATACTGAAGCAACTGGCCGAAGCCGGTACCGACGTGTTTCGACTGAATATGGCCCACGGCGACCGCAAGGATCATCAAATGGCGGTCGAGAATATCCGGCGTGCCTGTCAGGAAACCCGATATCCGGCCGGGATTCTGGTGGATCTGGCAGGGCCCAAAATTCGCCTCGGTCAGCTTCATACTGATCCACTGGTGCTGGAACCGGGCGGCCACGTTTTTTTTGTACGCGGGCATGAGCCACAGTCAGCCAACGAATTGACGTGCAGTTACGAATCGCTGAACGACGAAGTTGCGGTGGGCGACCAGATCATGTTGTGCGATGGCATGGTGCGATTGCAGGTGGAGTCGCGGGAATCACAACGCGTCCGCTGTCGCGTTGTCGATGGAGGAGAGATCCGGTCACGGCAGGGCGTTAATCTGCCGGGAGTCAACCTGGGGGTCTCGGCGTTGTCCCCCAAAGACAGGGACGACGCCCTGTGGGCCGCCGCCAACGACATCGAATTTGTAAGTTTGAGTTTCGTGCGACAGGCCTCGGAAATTGAGCAACTGAAACAGCTGCTGCGGCAGCGCGGCAGCGTGGCCATGATCGTCGCAAAAATTGAAAAACGGGAAGCCCTCGACAATCTGGATTCGATTGTGGAAGTGGCCGATGCCGTGATGGTGGCGCGGGGCGACCTGGGCGTGGAAATTGAAATCGAAAAAACGCCGCTGGCCCAGAAACGGATCATTCGGACCTGCGGCCGTCGGGGGCGGCCCGTGATTGTGGCGACCCAGATGCTGGAGAGCATGCATCGGAACCGGAAACCCACCCGGGCCGAAGTCAGCGATGTGGCCAATGCCATACTGGACGGGGCCGATGCCTGCATGTTGTCGGGCGAAACGGCCATCGGGGAATTCCCGGTCGACGCGGTCAGGATGATGCGCAAAATCCAGATTGAAACCGAAACCGCCCTGGCCGGCCGGCCCTCCCGCGACTTTCAGGAAAGCCGACAGGGTGAGAACGACGTCACCGAAGCGGTGATGCTGGGCGCCGCCACCATTGCCCGCCGCGCCGGGGCCCGCCTGGTGGTGATCGCGACTTCCGATGCCCGGGCGGTCATCCTGAAGTCCAAACAGCGGGATTTTATTCCGGTCATCGGAGTGACCGATCAACCCAAAGTCGTTAACCGCATGTGCCTGTTGTGGGGTGTGTCGCCCGTATTGACCAAATCGCTGGAACTGGTCGAGTTGCAAAGCCAGGTTCGACGATGGGCCGCCGACAACTCGCAACTCGAATCCGGAGATCGCATTGTCTTTGTGGCCGATACGGAAATGTGGCCTGGTATCCACGATACCGTAATGGTCTGGAGCATTCCCTGATTGTCCCGGCCGGAACGTCCGTCTGCGGTTCGCCACCCCGATGAACCGGGGTGCAACTGCACCGTGAAAAGATGGCGGCGTGACCAATCCCGTGTCGGGTGGTTGCCTGGAGTTTTCCGCCATACACCGGCGGAGGTGTGCCTAAGATTCACGGTCGACATCCCTGTCACCCAACGCCGTTAAGGGAGCGTTAGGGACAGTTGTTGAACCGTCTGTTGGTATTGCAGACGGTGTGCCAATGGACCGCAATCGGATCTTTTGCCGGGTCGGCAACCAATTCTTTGGCAAAACCTTCTGCAGCATCCCGGGAAACGCAAAAGTCAGTTGACGCGAAATTGTAATCTTTTCAATGACGAGCGGTCTTTTACCAGATCAAAACCGCCGTGACCCAACCCGGCCGACAGACGAATTACGCGGTCGAGCCGTCCGGCGGCTCCTGCAAACCGGTTAGCAAACTGGTCGTGATCGCGTTGAAAACCAGTTCCTGTTTTTCGAATTCGCGACATTCTGCCTGGGCCATGATCAACAGGTGATGGGCGTCTACCTGCAACGTTCTCATGTGGTTGGTAACGACAAAATCCAGATAAAAAAACTGGGAATCGAATCCGTCCAGCGTTGTATTGGCCAGGACCTCCCGCGCGGGTTCGCATTCAAACTGGTCGTATTGCTGTTCAAAGGAGTTCAGCAGATCCTGCATCAATACCGATCCATCCGCATCCGACGAAAAAGCCAGCACCGTCCAGAAGGCCCCGGAGGGTGCCGCCAGGTAGATTTCGAGGGCCTGATCCGGTGCGTAGTTTTCGTGGACTTCCCAGTTTTCCGGATACTGAAAACACAAGCCATGTTTGTCAAAGACTGCTGTCATCGATTTTTTTTGGCTGAGGGCCCGCCATATTCCTGCAAAAAGTTAAAGCTTGCTGGATTCAGGGGTTTTACCGGATCGATATATTCCCTGATACCGCGAATTGCTACGATCCCCGGCCCTTATGGCCGGACGGTCCCGCCATTGCGGCACAAAATCCCGGCCTGAACATCGTCCATTGCCGAACGGAAAGTGGTGCCGGTCTGGACCGAGATTTTAGTCATCTGGAACCGATCCTTGTATCCCGGAAATCGAAATCGAGCCATCGCCGGATTGTTGTCGGGGTTAATTCTCTCGGCCGCAGGTTGTTGCAGTTTTGGTAACCGGGCCAACGAAACCAGAATTGCCACCGCCCGGGAATTGACGTCGCACGGGTTGAGCGCCCTGTACAAGGGCCATGCGGATGAGGCCACCCGATTGCTGGTTGACGCCTGTGCGGCCAATCCGGAGGATTGCCGGATTCGGCATCATCTGGCCACCGCGTTGGTCGAACAGGGGCAAATTGACTCCGCTATTACCCAATTGAACATGGCGATCGGCCAGTCACCGGATGATCCCGGGCTGCATGTCGAACTGGGCAAACTTTACCTGCGTCAGGGTCAACCGTATGCCGCCCGGCAGCAGGCCAATCTGGCGTTGCAATTGAACCGACAGATGGCAACCGCCTGGCTTTTGCGAGGTCGCAGTGAACGGGCAGCCGGTCAGCTGGATGAGGCCCTGGACAGTCTGCACCGGGCCGCCGCGTACGACGGAGGATGCCAGGAAACCCGCCTGGAACTGGCCGCTGCCTGGATTCAAAAAGCGGAACCGCTGCGGGCCCTGACCACACTGGAAGCTCATAATTCCGGGTACGCTCCGGACCAGGTACCGCTGGAGGCGGTGGAATTGACTGGCAGGGCCCTGGTCGGGCTGCAGCAATATCAGCGGGCCAGTCGCTTGTTGAGCGACGCCACCCACCGTGAACATGCCTCACCAGACGTGTGGATCCTGCTGAGTCGGGCACAACTTTTGTCCGGGGATCCCTCCAGTGCCCAGTTGACGGCAATATCAGCCCAGCGGGCATTTCCGAACGATCCGGCCGTTGCCCAATGGCTGAATCAGCTGAATTCGGATGCCGATCCGTCACTTCAGGCGGCCCGGTAAATTTGTTGCCGGCTTCCAACCGATCAATCCAGAGGGCGATACACCGCCAGTGGATCCCCCGTGAAAACGGACAATCCGTTTGACCGAAAAAATCGGAACCGGCCGGTAGCTCAAACCCGCGTGTCACGGCAAACCGTGGTGACGGGATTTTGGCGAGCGGGCTAGGGTTGTGTGGAAACTGTCGTGGCTCGACCCCTGTCGCAGCCCGCTGCTGTGAACCGAAATGGGAGTCCAACCATATGGGAGTCAAACCATGAATGTGAGCAATCGACCCTCGTTGCCGGCCACCGGCCTGCCGGCCGTCGGCGCGCCCCAAGTCGTCTTTCCCGACCGTCGGAACCAGTATCCCCAAAATGCCCCCCCCGTGATCGAACGGCGGCAGTTTGGCAACAGCCACAGCGATTTGTCCCCGGAAGCCCGGGAATTGGGTCTGGCCATCGATCAGTACAAGCTCGTCCACCGGCGACGTTACATTACCTATGAGGAAATGCTGAACGTGGTCCGTTCGCTGGGCTATCACAAATAGTTGTTTCCGGTGGCCGGCGCGTCCAGACCTGGCCCGTGCGGGCGGTTCCGGGATTCTTCGGGCACCGTGCCGGCAGCGGGCGATGCATTCGGGCCGGGATCAGGCGCGCGGAACCAGCAACGACTCCAGCGTTTCTCCCAACACCGGTCGCAGCAGATCAGCTCGCTGCACGATCCCGACGATTTGTCCCAGTTCGTCGACAATCCCCGCCACTTCGGTCCGGTTGGCATGCAGCATCAGGACGACTTCGCTGTACAACGAGTCGTTCGGAATTTCCAGCAGCGGCTGGATCAGCGGTTTCAGGCTGGGGCTCTCCTGACTGACCAGCATCTCCACCGCATCCAGATAGCCGGTGGGCAATCCGGTTTGCAGATTACCCACCACCCTGAAATTGGGTCCTGCCCCGCGGGCATGTTGCCGGGCCACGCTGCGGGGCCAGTGCTCGTCAATCATTTGGACATCGGCCAGGGGGGTCATCCACTCGGTCACGTGGCGTGTCGCCAGGGCAAAAAAGTTCTGGGACATTTCCAGCTGGGCAGGCCGCAAGATTCCCGCGGCCTCGCCCTCCAGCAACATGTCCGCCAGTTCCTTTTTGGCCAGTGCCAACAGGACGCGGGTGGGCGACTGCCCGACAAGTCGTTCCAGTCCCAGTCCCAGAATCCAGAGCAGCGCAGTGACGGGAGCCAACAAAACCGCGAACAACCAGAACAGGGGAGCGCTGCGCCGCAACAATCGATTGGGGGCCTGGTAATAGAGGTTTTTGGGTAACAGTTCTCCGTAGACAAAGATCAGTGGAGTCAGCATCAGCGAGGCCCCCATCTCGGCGGCCGTGCCCGGTCCCGCCAGGGCCCGGGTCAGCAGCACAATCGAAAGGGAAACCAGATAATTGGATACGTTGTTGCCAACCAGGGCGGTGGCTACGAATAACGTGGGGCGATTGACAAAAAACAGCAGGCGGTGGCTGATGCGGTCGCCCTCCATGGCATCCAGAACCAGCCGGGTGCGACTGGCCCGGTAAAAGCCCGTTTCGCTGCCGCTGAAAAAGGCGCTCATGGCAATCCCGCAGACCAGCAAACCCAGGGATCCGGCAATCATGGCCGCTCCCCGGCCGACGGCCGAAGACAGGTCAACTCCACCAGCACATTGTCAGCTTGCGGTGCTTCGACAATCCGAAACCCGAACGGGCCCCACTGGCAATGATCTCCCGGCTGGACCACACGACCCACCGACTCCTGAACCACTCCGGCAATCGTCACGTTGCGACTGGCCGGCACCTCCACACCAAAATGCCGGGCCAGCCGTTTCAGACTCATGATGCCGGCCACGACCCAGCGATCTTCGCTGATGCGGTGAATCGGATTCAGATCCAGAATACGTTTGCTGCGACTGGGTGCGTACGCAAACACGGTCTCCAGCACATCATGCAGGGTGACAATGCCGATGGTATCTCCAAACTCGTTGACAACCGCGGTCACATCGCTGCCGGAATCAGCCATTGCCTGCAGGGCGTCGGCAACGGTCGCCTTCCATGGCAAATAGACGACCGGTTTGGCATTGGCATCGATCGACGGTTGCAGCAGGTCGGCGATACGGTCCAGTCGCAATGCCTTGTCGATTTCATCGGAGTCCGGTTCACTCACCAGCAGGTACCCGCTCGGTGGCAATTCGTTGCCCAAATCTTCCACCGTGACCGGCGGCCGAAAGACGCGGAATCGGGTCCGTGGGCGCATCCATTCGTCGACCCGGATCTCGGACAGATGCACAATATTGCCCAGAATCGTCTGTTCCTGATGAATGATCGCCTCGTCGGCGCCGCTCAAATGAATGGCCCGTTCCAGGTCGGTCAGCTCCATATCCGGTTCCGCGTGAAATCCCGCCCACAGCAAACGGCGCGACAACAGCGTGGCGCCGCGCAGCACCGGCAAAACCGGGTCGACTATTCGAATCGCCACCGACAGCGGCATGCTCACAAACCGGGCCAGGCTGCGGGGGTGTGTTACGGCCAGGCTTTTGGGGAGCATTTCACTGAAAAAGATGATCGTCAGCAACGATGCGAAAGCGAATCCCAATGCAAAGACGTTGCTGGTTTGGGGCGATTGCTGCAGTTGCAGGGCGACCACCGACGACAGGGCAAAGTAAACGACGTTGACCAGAAGATTCCAGAACAGGACGGCCGACAGCAGGCGCTCCGGTTCGGCCAGCAGGCGGGCCGCCATCTGTTCGGCGAGGGAACCGCGCTCCAGATGGCGGCGATCGACCGGACGCAGGTAGAACAGGGCCGCCTCGCTGGCCGAGAAAAATGCGGACAGACCAATCAGTACACCCATACTGACCAGCCACGGCAACATTTCCGAAAGACTATTCATCCTCAATCGTTCGGGCCCGCCCCATGGTGATGTTGAATTCACCGAGGGCTGGCATGATCATGGCGGTCGTGGTGAATCCGTAGATCGACGCCACGACCAGCAACACCGACAAATAACGTCCCAACAGCAGGCTGGTGATCGAAAAGAACATGGCCAGTGGCAGCAATCCGGAGGCCATCGCCAGAGCCGGCGAGGGGTTTCGCGATCCCAGCGCGACGTACAATCCCACGCCTCCACCGACGATACACGCCAGGAACGGGGTAATCTGGGCCTCCACGTTGCCGGTAAACGAAACCATCATCACCATCGCCGTGACAATCCCCAGAAACAGGAAAAACACCGTTCCCAGGCTGACCCCGATCGCCTGGCGACTGTTGGCGTAGATCATGCCGCAATGCAAACCCAGCATGGCCACAAACACGTCCAGTACCAAGATTCCGGTGACCAGATAAACGAGGTATTCGAACCGGAAGGCCCCCGCCAGCCACAAAAACAGGCACATTGCCAGGGGCAACAGGACGGCGTCCAGGGTGACATACAGAACGCCGGCCAGTTTGCCAAACAGGAATTCGCGTGGCGACAGGTCGGTGACCAGCAACAGATCCAGCGACCGACCATCGCGCTCATTGGTCAGGGACGTCACCCCCAGGGCATTGATCATGACCAGACTGAGCAGAATAAACGGGCCCAGCACCCAGGTGGCGGGGGGAATCGAAACCGCGGATTCGGCCGCGCGGCGGGTCAAGGTTCCATCGTGCACCTGGTTGTAAAGGCCCCAGACGACCAACCCCGCCAGCATCCAGTAGGCCATCCGAATGAATACAATTTTCTTGCCGTAGGCCCATGTACAACACTCCCGCCACAGCACCGGGTTGTCCCAGACACTGCGACTGGACTGGAGGGTCGTCCGCACCCGCGAATCGACGTGCTCCTGACGCAACGACTCATCCCGGGCGGTCGCCGCCCGGACATCGCCGGCCGCCACAGGTTGTGCGGAGGTCGCCGCTGCCGGATCCGAAAAAATGGATGCCGTTGCCGGCGGCCCGGACTGCGTCATTCGCATTTCGCGACTCGGATTCCAGACACGAACCTTCAGAATTGCCAGCGCATTGAGAACAACCGCAACGCTGCCCATCACGATCAGGAATGGCAAAACCTGACTGCGCCAGTCGCCGACGACTGACGGGCGACTGGCCGCCACAATGGCCCGCATGGGGTTCAGGGCATCGGCGATCGGCTGGCCGCTGATCCCGCCGGGCGAGCCGGCCCAGGCACCCATGGCTTCGGCAGCACCAATCCAGAACACAATCGCCAGACCGACCAGCGCCAGGGTCTGAAATGTCTTTTCCCGCCACAGCGCAATCGTCGATCCGAGACTGCCCGCCGCCAATGCCGTTACAGCCGTCACCGCAAATGTCCATCCCACCTGATCGAACGACGTTCCTCCAAACAGCACGATCAGCATAAATATGGGGAGGGCCGTGATCAGCAGCACGGCATTGTTCAACAGACTGGCAAACAATTTGCCAAGGACCAGCTCGCTGTTGGACAAACGGGTCATCAGCAGCAGAATCAGTGTCTGTTTGTCTTTTTCGACGGTAACTCCGCTGGCGGCCTGAATCGCCGACATGAAGGTAATCAGAACCAGTTGCAACGGCGCCAAAATCTGGAACAGAATCGCTCCAAAGCGGGCCATATCCCCGAGGTTGCGAATAATTTGCGTCCCCGCCAACACCATCCATGCCGTGCACATCAGCAACAGCAGCGCAATCGCATACACGGTCCGCGAAATATAAAACCGGGTGCGTCGGGGCGCGACCGCGGCTTCTCGGGTAAAAACAGGACCTACGGGCACGATCCGACGACGCGATTGCGGGAACTGGGGGTGGAACCGTCCAATGCCAGATGATGACCGGCTGACGAGGTTCTTTCAAGGGTAAACAAAACCCGGCCGGACGGGTCCCGGGTTGGGTGTTGGGCGGGCCAGCGGTTTCTCGTTGCAGCCCCCCGGCGGGCGGTCGCCCGGAACCGAACTTGCCTGGTCACCGGTGTGGGGTAGACTTTTCCCGGGACGATTCCGATCCGTTCATGATCCGGCCATGAGGCATGCCGCCCAACCCTCAACACGAGCACTGGCCCCTGGTCTGGATCCGTCCCCAGGACCGCACCCCTGATACCTGCCTGAGTTGCGGGATGTTCACCGATGAACGTGTGCGGACCACGTTGCAGCAACGCGACGTGCGCATGGTCGACCCGGGCAGCACTGCCGGCGATTTTGCATTTGGCTGTCTCCTCAGCCTGCTGGGACCGCTGGGCTGGATTATCGCCGCCCTGATGTTGCACGACCAAAACCGACAGAAAGTCCCCCGCGCGACGACAACCCGGCAAGCCATGCGTGTTCCCCAATGCCGTTTGTGCCGGGCCACGGAAACCCTGGAACCGTTGCCACACCCGACTTCCGGCGCATTCGGTTTTCACGCCCATCCCCATTTTGAGCAGCGATTTCGAGAGGCCAATCCGGTGAACTAGCCGTGCCGCGTTCCGGTCCGGCGGGCCGGGTGGGGCCCCGTTTGCGAGCGAACTGGTGCCGACCGGCATTTCTCGGTAGTCAATCGCCAATTTTGCGCCGATAATGAAGCGGTCCGCCCGAAATAGTCCCTGGTGCCTGCCCGTCTGCCTGAGTTTCCAAGTCCCGGTAATCCATGAATCCCTTCAAGGCCCTCCGCGGAATGCTGATGCTGGTCTTTGCCGCAGCGCTGGGACTTGGGCTGATCTGGTTGCCGGGCTGGATTGTGCTGCAGTACGAGCGGGCCAATGCCCTGGGATCCATCTGGGGAACCATCTATTTGGGACTGGTCGGGACCGGGCTGGTCCTGGTGCTGGCCAGCGGGGGATGGCTGTTGTGGCGGCTGTGGGGACGCAAGGTAGCCAAACTGCGCTCGACGGCAACAACAGGCCAAAAGCCCCAGCCGATTGTCGACCGAACAGATGCGACGCGAAATCGACGATAATCTGCAGTCCGTCGATGAATTGCGCGATGATGGCCAGGCGATCCGGCAGGAACTGAATCCGCTGGTCCAGCACGTGGAACTCAAGCGGGAACAACAGACGCTGGAAATCGTTGCCTTCGGGACCGTTTCCAGCGGCAAGTCATCGGTCCTGAACCTGTTGGCCGGTCGCGACGTCTTCGCAACCGATATTCGGGGGGGCACCACCATCAGCCGCAACGAGATCCCCTGGCCGGGAATGGACAAGGTGATTCTGGTGGATACGCCGGGGCTGGGCGAGATTGATGGAGCCGTCCACGTGCATATTGCCGCCGAGGCAGCCAAGGACGCGGACCTCGTGTTGCTGGTCGTCGATGGTCCGCTCCGCGCCAGCGAGTTTGAATTGCTGAGTCAGCTGGCCGACATGGAGAAGCGGGTTTTGATTTGTCTCAACAAGACAGACTGGTTCACCGAAGATGACCGCCGCAAACTGATTGGACAAATCCAGCGGCAAACCAGTCAGGTGGTCGACGGGCGGGACATTATCGCCATCCAGGCCCAGCCCGGATTCCGGGTGCGGCGGACGGTCATGACCGACGGGACGGAAATGGACGAGCCCGTCGACGTCCCGCCGGATATCGCCCCGCTGGCCATGCGTCTGACCAGCGTGATCGAGCACGATGGCAAACGCCTGATCATGGCCAACTTGCTGTTGCAATCCCGCGGGCTGGTCGAAAAGGCCCGCGCCCGGGTTCGCGAAGAACTGGACCAGCGTGCCTGGAAAGTGGTCGACCGTTACATGTGGGTGCTGGCGGAGCGGCCGCAGTGGTTCCGTTTCCTCTGATTGATCTGGCCGTGGGCATCGGTATCAATACCAAAATGATTGTCGACCTGGCCGAGATCTACCAGCAAAAAGTGGATCTCGATACGGCCTCGAAATGGCTGGGGGAGATGGGCAAAAACCTGATCTCGGTGCTGGGTGTCAATGCCGCCGCGCCTGCGGTTGCGTCGATCGTGGGATCAATGCTAAAAACCGTTCCCGTGGCGGGCCAGCTGGCGGGCGGGGCATTGCAAGGCGCGGTGCAGGCACTGATTACCAAATGGATTGGTGCCGTGTTTATTGAATACTTCCGTAACGAAATGCAAACGCCGCTGGGCGGGATGACCGGACTGGCCCGTCGCCAGTGGGAACAGGTAACGCAGATCAGTGAACTGAGAAAACTGCTGGTCCATGCCCGCCAGCGATTGACCGATACCTCATCCCGATGATGTCACCTGTCGCCAGCGGGACGACGATGAACACACGGCTGACCTGCTCGATAACCACGGATTCAACCAGCAAAACTACCGCCCTATCGTGACCAGCTCGACGACGACTCATATCGAAGACCGAAATTATCAGGAGGCCGTCGCCTCGGTCGAGAATACGCTCGCGCGGTTGCGCGGTTGTCCGCCCCAGGAACTGGAACAGCTGCAGCAGGATATCGCCCAGCTCAACGCAATGTATCAAAAGGTCACCACGGGCCGCGTGGAGATTGTGATCTTTGGCGAAATCAGTACCGGCAAATCTGCCCTGATCAACGCCCTCGTGGGACGGGCGGTGGCCGAAGTCGATGTCCAGGGGGGCTGGACCAAGCAGGTTTGGGGAACGGCGTGGGATGGCTGCGGTTATCGGGTACCCGGACTGGACCGCAGCGAGGTCGTGCTGGTCGATACTCCCGGAATTAATGAAATCGGTGGATCGGATCGCGCCCAGCTGGCCGAGACCACGGCCCGCCGGGCCGACATGATCCTGTTTGTGACCGACTCCGATTTGAACGAAACCGAGTTCCTGGCACTGGTGGAACTGGCCGCCGTGCAAAAACCGATCATTCTGGTTCTGAACAAAATCGACCTGTATACCGAATCGCAACAACAATCATTGCTGGAGATTCTGAATGATCGGGTAGCCGACCTGATTCCGCGACAGAATGTCGTAATGACGATGGCCGATCCCCGCCCGGTCGAACACGTGATTCACGCACCCGATGGATCAACCCGCACCGAATGGAGGCGGCCGGACCCCGATGTGGAGTCGCTGAAGACCCTGATCCTGGAAACCCTCGAACGGGAAGGCCTGGGATTGATTGCACTGAATGCGGCCATGTATGCGGCCGACAAAAGTGACCGGATCTCGACCATGCGGGTCCAGATGCGCAAGCGGCGGGCCGACCAGGTGATCTGGACGCTGGCCACGACCAAGGCTGTTGTGGTGGCCGTCAATCCGCTGCCGGCCGTGGATATCCTCAGCGGGATGGCGGTCGACGCCCTGATGATCTCGTCGTTGTCCCGGGTGTACGGACTGAATTTTTCGATGAACCAGGCGCGTGGGCTCGGCAAGGCCATCGTCAAGGCCGCCGGGATCATCGCGTTGGGTGAATTACCCTCGATCGGAGCCAGCTTTTTTAAATTGATGACGGGAACTCTGGGAACGGCTCTGACCGTTCTTCCCCAGGGGGCCGCTGCCGGCTTCAGCAGCTACATCATCGGCCAGGCAGCGCGGCACTATTTCGAGCACGGGGGGTCATGGGGCGCCGAATCCGCCAAGTCGGTCGTGCGCCGGATCCTGAACGAAACCGACAAGGATTCGATCCTCGAACATCTGAAAGACGAAATTCGCCGGCGACTGGAATGGAACCGGCATGCCAAACCGGCCTAGCGAGTGCCGCGTCAATACGAAAACTCGAGGTTCTTTTCCGGGTCGCCCGCCAATCGTCCGGACGCCTCGCCCGCCAAAATATCCGCAAACGCCTTCTTGCCGCGACGCGCCGGGACTGGATCCGAGCCCCGTTGGGCAGCTGCCGGCCGTGCGGGATCCGCGAGGGGCCTGGCCCTCTGGCAGTAACCCAGCCAATCCCCATTTGTTGCAAATTCCCGACCCGAACCGGGTCATGGCAACCGTCGCGGTGTTGGCCGGAAATCCGCCAGATTCGGCATAATCGATAGCGGTTGACCAAAATGCTCGCCACAGCCCGGCATTAACCGGGTCGTCTGTGCCTGACGCGGGATATCCTTTCGGTAACGACTTGCCATGTCCCCGCTGAAAATTCTTCTTCCCCGGGGTGACGTCACGTTCTGTTAACCGAAGGTCGAAGATGTTGTTGAATTTGGTTCGCAAAATCCGCTGTTTTGTACGTGATGAAAGCGGACCGACGGCCGTGGAATACGCTGTCATGCTGGGCCTGATTATCGTGGGATGTATTGCCGCGATCCTGACGACCGGTGATGTGCAGCAAGCGCTGTGGTTTGATACATCGGAAACGATGCACGAGACGCTGCACCCGTAACAGCGGGTGGGCCTTTCGCGGCGTTACCGGCGGAGCCGTCAATCGGTCCGCCGGAAGTCCCCAGGGGGGCCGGATCCGGCCGAATCTGATTCGGGGTCGACACCACTGCCGGAGCGGGCCGCTGTCCCGCCGGTTTTGCCAGGCCGGGCACCCACCCCCGGGTTTCTCAATCGATCTCGCCATTCTTGCCGGCGGCTTGCCGGCGATAGTACACTGTCAGTTCTTTCTTTTCCGCTCGTTCAGGACCCAGTGAGGCCAGTCTGAAAATGTGCAAGAACATCATTGTCGGCGCCGCGATATTGGCGATTTTTGCCGTGACCGGTTTGGCGGAACGAACGGCTGCCGGGCAAGAGTCAAAAACCGTACAGGATAAAACACCGATGCCGAACATCGCCAGTTCCGTCTTGCTGCAGGAATGGACCGGACCGTACGGGGGGGTTCCCCCCTGGCGCAGTATCAATGTGGACGAATTCCTGCCGGCCTTTGACGCGGCGATCGAAATGTCGGCTGCCGAAATCGGAACCATCGCCGACAATCCGGATCCGCCCACGTTTGACAACACGATCGTGGCGCTGGAACAGGCTGGCCAGCCGCTGAACCGGCTGGTAAATATTTTTGGCGTGTATTCGTCCAATCTGAACGTGGGTTCGATTCCCGATATTGAACGGGCGGTCGCTCCCAAATTGTCCCGCCATGCGGATTCGATCACGCAGAACGAGAATCTGTTCAAACGAATCGAAGCGGTATACAACGGGGACGAGATGAAGTCGCTGACCGTGGCCCAACAGCGTCTGGTGGATGATTACTACAAACAGTTCGTTCGCCAGGGTGCCCGGCTGAACGCAGCCGACAAGGCCCGACTGTCGGAGATCAACACGGCACTGGCCGGTCTGTTTACCAACTTCAGCCAGAATGTGCTGGCCGATGAAGGCGGGCATGTAACGTGGATCGATGACGAGGCCGATTTGGCCGGTCTGCCGGACAGTCTGGTTTCGGCCATGGCGGCCGCCGCCACCAAGCTGGCCGAGGACGGTGAACAACTCGGAGGCTGGGCGGTGACCAATACCCGTTCATCGATGGAGCCGTTTCTGACGTATGCCGACAGCCGGAAACTTCGCGAACAGGTATGGCGCCGCTACTACGACCGGGGTGACAATGGTGACGGGCACGACAACAACGAAATCATCGCTGCGATCCTGAAACTGCGGGCCGAGCGGGCCCTGTTGCTGGGATACCCCACACACGCCCACTGGCGGCTGGAACCCCAGATGGCTGAAACCCCGGAAAAGGCCATGGAACTGATGATGCAGGTCTGGCCCAAGGCGGTGGCCCGGGTCGGCGAGGAAGTGGCCGATATGCAGGCCGTGGCGGACCAGGAAAATGCCGGCATCACCATCGAACCGTGGGATTACCGGTATTACGCCGAAAAAGTTCGCAAGGAGAAATACGATCTGGATTTCAACGAAGTCAAGCCGTACCTGCAGCTGGAAAAACTGCGCGAAGCGATGATGTGGGCGGCTGGCCAGCTGTACGGCTTCGAATTCGAGCAAGTCACCGACGTACCCGTGTTTCACCCCGATGTGCGGGTTTACAAGGTGACTCGTAACGGCCAGCTGGCGGGGCTCTGGTACCTGGACCCGTACGCCCGCCGCGGCAAACGCAGCGGCGCCTGGATGAATGCCTATCGGTCCCAGAAAAATATCGACCGTCCCGTCTTGCCGATCGTTTCCAACAACTCCAATTTCATCAAGGGCGAGGAAGGCCAGCCAGTCCTGATTTCGTGGGACGATGCCACCACGCTGTTTCACGAATTCGGACATGCCCTGCACGGATTGTGCAGCCAGTGCCAGTACCCGTCGCAGTCGGGGACCTCGGTGGCCCGCGATTACGTGGAATTCCCCTCCCAGCTGAACGAACACTGGTTATCCACTCCGGAAGTTCTGGAGCAATTTGCGGTCCACTACCAGACCGGCGAGCCGATGCCCAAAGAGCTGCTGGACAAGATCGAAAAGGCTGCCACATTCAACCAGGGTTTTTCCACTGTGGAATATCTGGCCAGTGCCCTGGTCGATATGAAACTGCATCTGGCGGGCAACGTCGACATTGACCCGGATGCCTTTGAGCGCGAAACGCTGACCGAACTGGGGATGCCGCGCGAAATTGTCATGCGGCATCGCACGCCCCAGTTCAGCCACATTTTTGCCGACGACGGATATTCGGCCGGCTACTACAGTTACCTGTGGTCCGATGCCCTGACCGCGGACGCGGCAGAAGTATTCGAGGAAGCGGGCTCCTTTTATGACCCGCAACTGGCCCGGAGCCTGTACGACAACATCATGTCGGTCGGCGACACGATCGAACCGGCCGACGGTTTTCGAAAATTCCGCGGTCGCGATGTGGACACCCGGGCCCTGCTTCGAAAACGCGGATTTCCGGTCAACTAGCTGGAGCGCGGGTCACACTGGCGTCGCGTCGTTTCGTCCATCGTTTCGTCCACTATTGTTTCGTCCAACAACGCTTTGCAAACCAATGGCACGCATGCGACAGGCCAGTGCGACAGGCACGTCCCGCCGGGGCGGCGGGTTGGGCAACACAGTATCGCGCTCCGCGGTACCGTTCCGGAATTGCCCCGGCACGCCGTCCGCACGTCCGCTGTCAGCCACGCGGTGCATCCGCTACTCGGACAATTCGGTGTTCCAGTAGGCGTCGCTGATGAACTTTCTCCAGCTGTCGATGCGAATCTTGTGACGCGAATAGGCCGGGTTCCAGTTCGGCCGAACCGGCGTTTTTCGCAGCCGCAAGCCCGCTTGCCCGGGCGTTCGGTCCGCCTTGCTGTGATTGCAGGAAACACAGGCCAGTACGCAATTGTCCCACGACGACTGGCCGGCCTGGGCCCGGGGCACGACGTGGTCGATCGTCAGTTCATCATGCGGCGGCTGGGCGCCGCAATACTGGCACGTGTACTTGTCACGCTTGAAAATATTCCGCCGGCTGAACGTGACCGAGGACTTGGGCAAGCGGTCAAAATGCAGCAGCGAAATGACTTCCGGGACACAAAACCTTTGCGAGATGGCTCGAATCGACAGCTCGTCCGCCGACGGTTCCAGGCGGGCCCAGTCCTCCCAGTCAAACAACCGGTAGGTTTCCGGATCGACTACCCGGGCCGTACCGGTGAACACCATCGACAACGATCGGGCTACCGAAGTGATGTTGACCGGTTGCCAGTTGCGATTCAAAACCAGGGTAGGTTGCTGCAAAACGTGTGCGAACACGACGAGACTTCCTTGTTGATTCAACAGGGTGAGCTCTAATGACAAGGCCCGCGCCGGGCTCTGTGTATTATGCACCAAAAGAGCGTTCGGTGGGAGTCGAACCCGGTACCGCGACTGGCACCGGGTGGCCGGCATCACCGCGACATTAGGAACACCGTCCACGGTCCCATGGACATATAAAGATCCGGTTAAGTTCGCAAAAATTCGGGGGTTACGACGATGATTCGGTTCCCGTCGGGCGCTGGTGATGCCGATTGCCGCCCCGTTTTCGACGGGACAAAGACGGTGCTTCGGCAATAACGGACACTTGTTCCCGCTCTCACACCGACGGAAAAACCACGTTATAAAGTACCCTCGAAAAGTATCTGCCCCCTCTGCAACTGATTCAGGACCAAAATATGCCTCACGGAAAAATACTTGCGTTTTCAGGAAGTTGCCGCAAACAGTCGATCAACGGGGAATTGCTGGGACACGTGGTGGAACGACTTCGCGCGGCCGGAGCCGTTGTCACACTGGCCGATCTCGGCGAATTCGATGTTCCGCTGTACAACGGCGACCTCGAGGCCGAACAGGGAATTCCCGCCGATGCGGAAAAGTTTTACCAGCTGATGAAACGGCACGCCGGCTTCCTGATCGCCTGTCCGGAATACAATCGCAGCATCACACCGTTGCTCAAGAATACCATTGACTGGGCCTCGCGACCCCGCCCCGGCGAACCTCCCCTGGCCGCGTTTGACGGCAAGGTGGCCGCCTTGTGCTCGGCATCGCCCGGAGCTCTCGGCGGCTTGCGGGGACTGTTTCACGTCGCGGAAATCCTGCAAAGCATTGGCACCAACGTGCTGCCCAAACAGGTCGCTGTTGGCAACTTTGCGCAGGCCTTCGACGATTCGGGAACGCTGGTGGACGACCGCATCAACGCCCTGCTGAACGGGATGTGCCAAAGTCTGATGGCCACCGTCAGCCAGTCCGCGTAACGGCGGGCGCCGATCGACCGGCGCGATACCACAACCAGATCATCAGTGTTGCCAGGCCCGCGATTGGCAAGCCCTCGCCGGCCGTCCAGAACCAGGGCATTCCGGCGTTCAGGTCGATCCCGAACAGGAGAATTCCCAGACACAGGTGCAGCAGCAACACCCAGCGCACCAGCTGCCAGTACTGGCGAGGCGCCACACCCAGCAACAGCACGATGCAGCCATGCAAGGCATACAGGGCCGCACAGGAACGGGCCAGGTATTCCGTGACGGGATCGGTCGGCATCTCGCCCAACGTCAGTCGGGCATGAATCCAGTGCATCAGGGCATCGGGGAAAAACACCGCCAGAATGGCGGTCGACATGACCAAGCCATCCAGTCGCAACAACCACGTGAGCAGCGATTCGGCCGTCGCAGGTTTCATGGCATGCTCCCGTCGGACGGTTCGCGGTCCCGGCGGTGGTGGTGCGGTTTCCGGCTTCGTGAACATCGAATACCGGCGCAGTGTCGGCTCCCCGCACGGTTTCGGGCCCGGCACAACCACGATCGGCGGATCAATATCAATTCGGATCCGTGGGGGGCGCAGGGGAAATCAGGGGGATTCGGGCAACTATCGGGTCAGGCTCAGGATGCCGTTTCGGCAAAGCGTCGTCTCCGTCCGTTGCCATTTTCGACCGGTGCGGGGCGGGGGACTTCGCTGATCAACTGTACATTGGCGGGTCCCAGCAATTCGGCCAGCCGGGTTCGCATCTCGGGACTGACATCGACCTGGATTTTGTGACTGACCAGCTGGACCAGCGATCCATCACTGGTTTTCAAAACGAGTTCCAGCCGCCGCGAGCCGGGATAACCCCGCACGATCTGCCATGCGGTCTCCATGGCCCGGGTACCATGCTGCTGCTCGTCGATCAACAATCGAATTCCGGTCGTGTAGCGATCGTCCAGGCTGTCGATCGGGATCAGTTCGTTGATGATCAGGTTGGCTTCATCACCACCGCGTTTGTCAACGACGCCGCGGGCGATCAGGATGCCGTCCGGCTGAACCAGGTGTCCCTGATTCACAAAGTCGGTGGGCCAGAGGATGCAGCGAACGCTGCCTGCCATGTCTTCCAGGTCAAACATCACGTAGCGGGTTGGGGAGCCGGGATCCCGAACCCGCTTGACATGCGAGTACTTGATCGACGAGATCATGCCTCCCAGGGCCACGGCTTCCCGGTCCTTGCAGTCGCCCAGCTGGCTGGTCTGATGCGTACGAAAGGCGGCCAGCTGTCCGTCATATTCCTGCAACGGGTGACTGGTCAGGTAGAATCCCAAAACTTCCTTTTCGGCATTCAATCGCTCGCGCCGGTCCATTTCCGGAATGTCGGGCAGCGACGCCGTGGAATCGCTGGCGGGGGCGGCGGAAACGTCTTCGCCAAACAGGCTTTTCTGGCCGCTGCGGCGATCGGCGGCGGCGGCAGCGCCGGACTGCAGGGCCCGGTCCAGAACGGCCAGCAACTGGCTGCGCCGGGCGCCGAAACAATCCATGGCGCCGGCCTTGATCAGCGTCTCAATCGAGGAGCGATTGCAGAGGGTGCTTTCCACCCGCTCGCAAAAATCAAAAATATCTCGGAACGGTCCATCCTGGTTGCGACTGGCCACAATCGCCGCCGCGGCGGATTCACCACAGCCCTTGATGGCCGACAGGGCAAAATTGATTTCGCCGCCGGTGACCGTGAACTTGACGCCACACCGGTTGACCGACGGCGCAACGACCTGCAGGCCCATCCGCTGGCAGTCCTCCATGTGTTCGACCAGGGAATCCTTGCGGGTAAAGTTGCGGTGGGGAATATCGCCGGTCAACAGGGCGGCCATGTATTCGCACGGATAATGGGCCTTTAGCCAGGCCGTTTGCCAGGCGATCAGGGCATAAGCCGTGCTGTGGGACTTGTTAAACCCGTAGCCGGCGAACTTCAGGATCATGGCCCAGAATTCCTCGGCGACTTTTTTTTGCAATCCGTTCCCGACGGCACCCTCGATAAACTGTTCGTGGTTGCGGGCAATGATCGCTTCCTTTTTTTTGCTGATCGCCTTGATGCAGGTGTAGGCTTCGGCCAGCGGGATGTTACCCAACCGGTTGAGGATCCGCATAACCTGTTCCTGGTAAACCATGACACCGTGGGTTTCGCCCAGAATCTCTTTCAGCACCGGGTGCTTGTATTCGGCCGGTTTGCGTCCGTGCTTGACGTCGATGTACTGCTGAACCATCCCCCCCTCCAGGGGACCGGGTCGGTACAGGGCATTGGTCGCGATAATATCGCGGAAGTGGTCCGGTTTCATTTTCTGCAGCAAATCGCGAATCCCGCCGCTTTCCAGCTGGAATACACCCCGGGTCTCGCCGCGTTGCAGCAGGGCAAAGGTCTCCGGATCATCCAGCGGCAACTGCAACAGGTCGATCGTCGTGCCGGTCGTTTCCTCAATAATCTGCACGGCGCTGCTCAGGACCGTCAGGTTGCGCAGCCCCAGGAAGTCCATCTTCAGCAGGCCGGCCGCCTCGACATCCTCCATCGACCACTGCGTGATGACGTCTTCCTTGCCGGAAACACGACCCAGCGGCAAGTACTCGGTGAGCGGTTTGTCGCCGATCACGACCGCCGCGGCATGAGTCCCGATGTTGCGCGCCAGGCCCTCCAGCTTTTGCGCATAGTCGATCATCTCGCGCACTTCCGGATCGTTTTCGTAAACATGGCGCAGCTCATCGCTTTCGGCCAGGGCGTCCCGGATCTTGACCCGCGGTCGATCGGGAACCATGGCGGTAATCTGGTTGACACGTGCCAGCGGCAAACCGAGCACCCGCCCCACGTCCTTGATCGCGGCCTTGGCGGCCAGGGTGCCAAACGTGCCGATTTGGGCGACCATTTCGGCTCCGTATTTTTCCTTGACGTAGTCGATCATTTCGCCACGTCGTTCCTTGCAGAAATCAATATCAATGTCCGGGGCTTCCAGTCGGCTTTCATCCAGAAACCGCTCGAACAACAGGTCGTAGCGAATTGGACAAACGTGGCTGAGATACAGGGCGTAACACACCAGAGCACCCACACCGCTGCCCCGCGCCGTGGCCGGAATGTTCCGCTCCCGGGCTTCCCGGACAAAATCCCAGACGATCAGGAAATAATTCTCAAAGCCGAGCCGCTCGATCACGCCCAGTTCCCGGTCCAGCCGTTGGCGAACTTCCCCGGACAACGCGCCGCCGGGCAACATCTGCTCATCCCCCGCGTACCGCTGGCGGAGGCCCGACTCGCACAAGTCATGCAATACCTGGGCCGGCGTCCGCTGGTCCGGCAACGGAAACACCGGAAAATGCCGGTTGCCCGTATCCAGCTGGATATCCACGCTGTCGGCGATTTCCTGACTGCGGGCAACGGCCTCCTCCAGCCCCGGGAATTTTTCGTACATCTGCTCGGGACTGCGCAGGAAATACTGGTTTCCATCCATTTTCATGCGGTTGGTATCGGTGCGGAAACGACCCGTATTAATACACAGCATCACATCCTGGGCATCGGCATCCTCCGCATCCACGTAGTGACAATCGCTGGTCGCCACCAGTGGCAGTCCCATTCGGTTGGCCAGGTCGACCGATGCTTCCAGACAGATTTGCTGAAGGCCAACTCCGTTGTTCATGATTTCAATGAAATAGCGGTCACCGAACACGCGATGAAACCAGCTGGCCACCTGACCCGCCTGTTGCAGGATTTCTTCCGCACCCCGTCCATGATGTTTCAGAATTGCCTGGCTAAACTGGCTGGAGACACAACCACTCAGGCAAATGATGCCCTCGTGGTGCGCTTCCAGCAGTTCCAGATCGATCCGCGGTTTGAAATAGAAACCTTCCAGAGCCGCCGCAGAAGCCATCTTGATCAGGTTTTTGAAACCTGTGGCATTTTGACAGAGCAGGGTCAGATGATAGCTTCTTTCTCCCGGACCGGCGGTGCCCCTGTCTCGCCGGCTGCCCGGAGCCACATACGCTTCGTAACCAATAATCGGGTTGATGCCGCCGCGGCGAGCGGCCTGATAAAACTCCAGGGCCCCGTGCAGGTTCCCGTGGTCCGTCAGCGCCAGGGAGTTCATTCCGTGCTGTTTGGTCCGCTCGATCAGGCGGGGGATCGAACTGGCACCGTCCAGCAAGCTGTAATGGCTGTGGCAATGCAAATGGGCAAACGGTCGTGGCAGGGACATATCGGGTTTTTCGTTTCAGTCGAATTCGCGGAAAGGATCGTAGCGCCCGCAACCGCGTTCAGTGGCCGGCTGCGCGGTCGCCTCGGCTCGATTTTATCGGGTCCCTTCCCGGGCACCAACCACCGCTTGACGGGGCATTGCGGGTCACCGCAGGCACGCTGCCAGGCAGGTTTCCACGATGACTGGCCTGCGGCGATCGATTTGCGGGTCGTAGCGGTTGTGTCAGTTGCTGCCGATGAAGATTACCGCGCGGCGATGCCCCAACGAAACGCGACGATTCTGGCACCAATTTGGTTGACCCCCCGGCCAGCGTAACTTAACGTTTTTTGACCATTCTGCGACCTGGACCTGATGCGGTAGACAACGTGTCGAAACAACGCGAAAATCCGACCCGCCTGCATGAGAATGGTCCCGCTGCGCCCCGGCGTTGCCCGACAACGTCATGGGAATGATCGCCGATCTGCTCTCCCAGCAACAACAATGGCAACAGCGCCAAAGTGAATCCGAACAGCTGATTGCCCGGATGGCCGAAAAGCTGGAGCACTCTCAAAAATCAATTGACACGCTGACAGGGATGCTCAGCGAAACCGGCTCGGATCCACGTGTGCTGTCCTCGACCTCCGGCCATGCACGCCCGAACGATCATTCGCCGGATCTGGACGGCCAATCCTGGGAATCTCAAAAACAAAACTTCATCGCCGGATGCGACAGTGAGCTGCCCGCTGGCGTGGAACCAACAACTCGGCCGATCTCCGTCGCGGACGAGCCCCGAAAGCCATCAAATGCTGATGCCGACAACCGGGAACCGGTAACGGCGTCGGTTTCCAGCACCGTCAGTCCGGAAGAAATGAATCGACTCGGTGATTGCGACAATAGTGATGCCGTCCGGCGCCTGCGGCAAAAACTGGAAGAAAAACTGCGGGATGCCGAGATTGAGATTTCCATCGAACGCGCCAGAATCCACCGGGCCCGGCGCGAACTGGAGCAACAGCGCATTGAGTTTGAGCGGGAAGTCATCAAGGCACGGGACGAGGACGCTGCCAAAGGCAAAAAGCGAAGCCACCGATGGGCCCGCTTTCTGGGCGAGTCCAACGCCTGACCCGGATTTGTCGCGCCCCCCCGACCAGGGGGTCTCAGGGCGGTTACACGCATCTGCATGCTCCGGCTTGCAAGCATTCAGGATGCAATTCATCTAGGCCCGTTTTCCTGGCTTTGCTAGTCTTCCGACCCATTCCCAGGCGGTGAATGACGATTCACCCGTTCGGACAAGGAAGTCCGTTGACCCGATTCGGCAACAATCAGAGCCCCGACGGTTTCCCGTCGAGCGCCAGCCACCGCGCAACAGCGCACCGGTTTTGGCATGCGCTGGCCGGGCTGCTCGTTACCCTGATCGGGCCCGCGGTATGGCCGGGCGGTATGGCCGGACTGGCGGCTCAGGAACAACTGACCCTTTCCCGGTCTTCGCCGGCATCATTGCGGATCGTCTGGGGAGGCGGGAATCCGCAAACATGGCAGGGGTGGATCCGGGTTTCATCCGGCTCAATTCGTTTGCAAGCCGTGTTGGGAATGGAAAGTGACGCCGGCGCCACGCTGCTGGCGGACGGTGACCGCCTGGATATTCGGTCTCTGCGTCCCACCGAATTCGGCGGCGCCGACCTGATTCTCTCCGCTCCCGGCTCGGCAACACTCGAGATGGAACTTCAGAGCACTGAATCTGCCGAGTCCCGGATTCGTCAGTCGATACCGCTGGCTCGGGTGCTGGACAGGACACGCGGGCCCGGCCTGCGGATCCCGCTGGATGATTCGGGCAATGTGCTCGATGTTCGACCCAAGCCCGAAAATGATCTGCCTGTCACGATTAAGCGACCCCACCTGGTGTTCTCACCGGGAGAGACATTTGCGTTTACGCTGGATTCCGTTCCGGTTCCGTTTTCGGCAGGGACCGTGCCGCGGCTCAACGTCCGCATCACACCCGCCCGGGCTGACACGACCACCAGCGAACAGTCGCTGGCCGCACCGGTGGGTGATGACCAGCGACTGGCGGCCCTGGACGTCGCGATTGAAGTGCCGCAGGACGAGGGCGCCTACAACCTCAACCTCGCCCTCGGTGACTCATCGCTGGGCACCCGGTTGGGACTGGGACGCAACCGCCTGGAACGCACGATTCAGATAGTGGTGGTTGACGACCAGCCCAACCGGCAAACCGGGCAGTCAGAGGTTGCCTTGTGGCGGGAAGTTCAGGTAACCGGGATCGAAAACAATCCCTGGATCCCCAAAATTCCCGGCTGGCAACCATGGCGAGTCGCCACCGACAGCAAGATTCAGCACGACGCCGGCGTCCGGACGATTGATCGCGACGGACGTCAGTTTACCGAGTTGTCCCCCGGGGGCTGGCAGGCCATTCCGATCCGGATTGATCAACTCGGCAAACCGCACATCATCGAGGTCGAGTATGTCGATGAGGGTCCAATGGCGCTGGGCATCAGTGTTCTGCAACCGGATGACTCGGGCAAGACGGGGGCCTTTGGCGCCGATTCGGGAATCACCGTTCCCGAAACATCGGCTGGCGGGGAACCGGTGGTGCGTCGCCACCAGTTTTTTTTCTGGCCCCGCCACAAGAATCCCTATTTGTTGTTTGCCAACCGGCACGCCCGGCAACCCGCCGTGATCGGATCCGTCCGGGTTTTGGCCGGACCGGACCATCTGGCCTCCGCCTCCACCGCCGGGCCGCGGCATGGGCCGACCCGGCAATTCATGTCGTTTTATGAACAACCGCTGTTTGTTGACAATTTCTCGGTATCCCGATTCATCGATCCCGAATCGGGTTATGCCATCGATGACTGGCAATCGTGGTTGGTCGGTGCCCGGCGGTGGGTCGAGTACCTGAAGGCCAGCGGACATACGGGCGCCATGCTGGTCGTGATGAGCGACGGCAGCGCGCTGTATCCCAGCGCTCTGATCCAGCCCACACCGCGCCACGATAACGGAGTGCTGGCATCCTCATGTGTGGACCCGATACGCAAGGATGTCGTGGAACTGTTGATGCGCGTGTTTGCCCAGGCAGGGTTGCAACTGGTACCGGTTCTGGATTTCAACGCGCCCCTGCCGGCGGTGGAAGCGGCGCGAGCGGAGCTTTCGCCGGGTGCCGCCGCATCCCTCGTGTTGACCAATCTGGCAGCTGAATCGCGTTTGTCGACGTTTCGCGAATCGGGATCCGGTTCCTGTTACAATCCATTGAATTCCCGCGTTCAGTCGGCCGGTCGGGAGATCGTGGCGGAATTGGCCGCGCGGTACAGCCAGCATGCGTCACTGGGCGGGGTTGGTCTGCTGCTGTCCCGCAAATCATTGCCGGTCATCCCGGGTCAATCCTGGGGTGTGGACGCGGACACACTGGCGGAATTTGTCGGCCAGCAGGATACCGGCGAGTTGTCGCAAATATCACCCGCGAATTTGGCTCAGGAAATTCTCAACGGGTCGCACCGCGATGCGTGGCTGGACTGGCGACAAAAACAAATGGCGGCCTGGTATTCGGACCTGGGAACAACGATCGGCGGATCCGGGAAGTTATTTTTGCTGGCGACGGATCTGTTCGAAACGCAGGATGCCTTTTCGGCACTGGTACCTTCCCTGCGCCGGCGGGGAGATATTCGCAACGCCGCGGCCCGAATCGGCCTGCCACTGGCAGCGATCGCCGATGAGCCGCACATCGTGTTTTTGCGGCCCTGCGAAATTGCTCCCGAAAAATCCCTGTCGGCGAAACGTTTGAATTATTCCCTGAACCACTCTCTCGACGGAAGCGGTTCGGCCTCCCTGCCCGATGGCGGATTGCTGTTCACGCATCGCTATTCCTGGGCTCATTTTGAACAGCTGCAACAATCCCGGCCGTTTAATCAACCGGACACGCATCCCATTATGCGGCTGCAGCCACTGATTGGCGCCGAGTTTTGGGCCAGACAACCGCTGGCCGACGGCCTGTTATCCGGGGATCCCCGGTACATCGTCGACGGCGGGTGGTTGACCGGTTTGGGGCAGGAGCAGGCGACGTCCAGCTGGATTGAAACCTTCACCCGCCTGCCGGATATGCCATTCCGCGAGGTTGAGCCCGCCAACGGCACCGGATCTCTGGCCACCGTGGTTCGTCAGGCCGTCTCGGACGACCACAACTGGTTCTATCTGGTCAACCCGACGCCCTGGGAATTGACGGTCACGCTGCGGTTGTCAGGCAATCATTCACTGGTCCATGCGCTGTCCGGCGAGGACTGGTTGCTGGATGATGACGGAACCGGTCTGAACCTGACGTTGTCACTGCGACCCTTTGAGATAAAGGCCGGGACGACGGATGCCTCGGTTTCTATCACCGGCTACCGGGAACAGATCGATGCCACCGTGGCCGCCCGGTTGCAGGAGCAACTGGACTGGTTAATTTCCCGGGTGAGCCTGGCAGAACACGCCGATCCCGTCGATATTCTGGTCAACCCGGGATTCGAGCCGCTCGCTGAAAACGCAGACGGCGGATTTGGATGGTACTATGACGAGTCCAGTTCCTCGGCCATCGCCTTGCAGGGCGTATCTCCTTGTGCCGGAGCGGCATCGTTGTCGATGACCAGTAACGGATCGCCGGTCTGGATTCGCAGTGGTGAAATTCCCGTGCCGGAAACCGGTCGGATGTCCATTTCTGTCCAGTTGCGAACCGGCGATCCCGACCGGCAGCCACCGTTGCGGATTTCGGTGCAGGGGAGTGATGGAGAACAACTGTACTACCGATTCGGCAGTGTTGGCGAAACCGATTCCGAGAGCCGACCCATCGGAGAGGACTGGCGCGAATTTGCCGTCCACTTTGACGACCTGCCGCCGGCCCCAAACCAGCCCGTTCGGATCGGTTTTGATCTGATGGGAGCCGGTCATGTGGAAATTGACGAGGTTCGTATCTATGACCGGTGGCTGGACAAACAGGACAGCAACGCCCTGACCCAGCAATTGCAAATTGCCGGCTACCAGTTGACCAGCGGTGGTAACATCGACAAGTGCCGCCGGATTCTGGAGGGCTACTGGCCTCGTTTCCTGCAGGTTTATTTCGCGGAACCGTCCGTCGTACCGGCGGAATCCACCGCCGCCGCCGCTGCCAACGACGAACCGCCCAGAGCCTCCCGGCTTCAGGAATTGATTCCCGCCGCCGTTCGGCCGCGTCGCTGATTCCACCCCGAATCGCCAATCGCCGGGTCAGCCTGCGCGGCTGCTGTCGCCCCATGCTGAAGATCCGCGATTGCCCGTTGAACGAACCGGCTTTTCCAAAATTTTTCGGAACAGTTGGTTACGACACTGCCCGCCTGACGGTCTGACAGGATCGTGAGGCGCAACACCCTTCCGACAATGTACTCAAAAAAATTTTTGGCTGCATCTGGGGGTTTTGCGGTTGCGAACACAATCCCGTGACAATTTCTGGCGGCAACGTGCTGCCTGACCCCTCGTTTCCCAAAGTATTTTGAAGGAAAACCCATGTTGAAAATGACCAGCTCCGTCGTTTGTGTTGTTGCCGTTCTGGTGGCCGGCACCTCGTCCTCGTTCGCCCAGGAATGCCAAAACAGTTGCAAGTCGCAGCAGATGTCCGCCATTTCGGCCCCGGCCTCGATGGAAAAAGACATTGTCACGACCGCCGTTGAAGCCGGTTCGTTCAAAACCCTGGCCGCTGCCCTGACCGCCGCTGATCTCGTCGGCGCCCTGCAAGGCGAAGGTCCGTTCACCGTATTTGCTCCCACCGACAAGGCTTTTGAGAACCTGCCTGCTGGCACCGTGGCTGAATTGCTGAAGCCGGCCAACAAGAAAAAATTGCAGGACATTCTGAAATTTCACGTCGTATCCGGCAAAATCATGGCGGGTGACGTATTGAATGCCACCGAAGTCGAGACGCTGGAAGGCAGCAAGGCCCCCATCGGACTGACCATCGGCGGCGCCAACATTGTCACGACTGACATCGTCTGCTCCAATGGCGTCATTCACGTCATCGATGCGGTTATCATGCCCGGCAAATAGTCGCTCGAGAACTTTGGTTCCTCTGTTAGCGACGTTCGAGCAAATTTCAAATGTCAGATTCGTCTGAACCCTTGCTCGTGAAAATTGGAAATGGCGACAAGTCCGCGGTACCCGATTGTCTTGATCGGTACGGCGGACTTGTCTGGTCCATGGCCCGGCGGTTGACGGGCTCCAGCGAAGACGCAGAAGACGCGGTTCAGGAAATTTTTGTTTCGCTGTGGCGGTCGGCGCACAGGTTCGATCCGGCCAAATCATCGGAAACAACCTTCGTGGCCCTGATCGCCCGTCGCCGCATTATTGACTTTTTGCGGCGGCGACATCCGGCCGCAGCAGCGGATGAGCATCTGGCACTCGATGAAGTTGAGGATGTGTCGGATGCCCCGGAATCCCGGATCGACCTGAACGAGGAAGCGCAACTCGCGCTGCGCGAGATAGAGGCCTTGCCCTCCGCTCAATCGAAAGCGATCAAGTTGGCCGTTTTCAGCGGACTATCTCATCCCCAAATTGCCGAATCACTGAATTTGCCGCTGGGTACCATCAAGTCGCACATTCGACGCGGTCTGGTCAAGGTGCGAGACCGTTTGCTGCATGCTTCGGTTTCCCCGGGAGGAGCGATATGACTGACGCAACTCCTGAATTTGATCGGGAACGTTACGAGGACCTGCGGGTTGATCATGCACTGTACGGTCTGATGCCACAGGAAATGGAAGATCTGGAGAACTTGTCCCGCCGGGCGGGGATCCCGCTCGATGACGACTCCTTTGAACTGGCCGTGGCTGCCCTGGACGCCGCATGGTCCGGCCACAAAGACTCAGAGGAGCTGCCGCTCGCGTTGCGTCAGAATATTCTCGCCGAGGCGGGTCGGTTTGTTGATGGGCAGTCCAACAATCCGGTCCCCGACAGCAATCCGTCGCCCCCGCCAACCGGTCCGGCCCCGCCCGCCCCAACATCCGCCTGGACCGCGCGCGAGCGATGGCTGGCGATTGCCCTGGCGGCCAGTTTGCTGGTGGGTCTGGCCAGTCTGACCGGCTGGATTGCGAGCAGTCCGGGTCCAGCTCCCGCCGGAACAACTGTCGCCAGCATGGCGCAGCAGCGACGCGAATTGATGGAATCTGCACCGGACGCAACCCTGACCGTCTGGAAAACGACTCCCGACCCGGCCGCAGCGGGAGTCATCGGTGATATCGTCTGGAGCGACCAGCGACAAGCGGGCTTTATGCGGTTTGAGGGATTGCCGGTCAATGATCCGACGCTGGAACAGTATCAGCTTTGGATTTTTGACACCCGGCGCGATGAAGCAATGCCCGTGGACGGAGGCGTTTTTGACATTGCCGGGACGGGCGAAGTGATCGTGCCCGTGGATGCCAAGCTGGATATTTCCGAGGCGTGGCAGTTTGCCGTGACTATTGAGAAGCCCGGTGGTGTCGTGCAATCCGATCGATCCCGTTTACCCTTGCTGGCCACGGTCGAACGGTAGGCCGGGGCGGGCTTTGACCGGTAAGCGGATTGGGCACCGTGCCCGCCCCCCTCCGCGTCCAGGCACCGTCGCTGAAACGGGATCGGCACCTCACAGATCACTCAAAACCGGATGAAACCAGGCCGGGCCCGGAGCCGGGCCTTGTTCGCAACGCTCGACCGGGCGTTGCCGTTTAGGGATCGTCGGACAACGACTCCAGTGGATCGTCGCCTGCCGCCATCGTCGGGATGGCAAAAAAAAGGGCTTGTCGACCCGCCTCGAGTGTGCCCAACCGGTGGTCCAGTCCCAGAGCACGGGCCCCGCCGAGCGTGCCCATCTCCAGGATCCGGTGCCGGGAGATCCCGGGAAACTTCCGCGCCAGCATCTGCAACTCTGACCACATGTTCAAATCGGGACTGGACGCGCGGGAATCGGTGCCGAGCGCCACGTTGATTCCCCGCTCCAAAACCTGTTCCAGGGGCCATCGCGCATGTTCAAAAAAGGCATGTGTTCGGGGACAATAAACCAGATGCATCCGATCGTGCAGGCCTGCCATACAGTCCAGTTCGTCCGGTTGCAGGTAATTGCCATGCACAATCAGTGTTCGGGGCGCAGATGCCAAACGTTGCAAATAGTCCAGGGGCCGCCGCCCCGCCGGACGCTGGAACAGGACCCCCATGGATTCCAGCATGTCAGCCATCGGTCCGGCACCCCTGGCCAGCCACTGCAATTCCTCGGGGGATTCCGCCAGGTGCATGGCGAGAGGCAACTGGCGGGTGCCAGCACAGTCGATCAACTGTTCCAGCAGCCGATCGTTCAGCGAATAGGGCGCATGCGGGCTGATGCCTTGTGACAGGTTCCCCGGCCCTTCCGGATTCATTCCCGCAGTATCCAGCCAGCCGGCCAACTCGCTCATCCGCGGTTCGACGCTCGCCGGATCGGTACCCAGACGTTCGATAAAGCAAGTGATGTGGCAATCGAATGACGTGGGGATTTCGGAATACCAGGGAGTCGTCGCGATCTCTCCAATGGCTCCAGTGCCACTGGCGATGCATTCCGCAATGCCTTGCTGAATGGCTTGCAACCGCTGTTTCGTGCTGGAATTCCTCCGCGCTGTTACCACCTGGGGAATCCAGTCGGTGATGGCGATTCCCGGCTGGCCAATCGGTGCGGGCAGGTCGGCAAATTCCAGATGGGTATGGGCATTGATCAACCGCGGCAGCAAGGCCACCTCGCCGGCATCCCGGTCGGCGTGTTTGCGACCGCCGGGAATGAGTTGCCGAATGATGCCATCGTGGACAACCAGCGCCGCGTCCGGCAGTGGTGGCCGACTGACGGGGCAAATCCACCGTGCACCAATGGTTGTGGGCGAGTCGTTCATGACCGCAACCTAGCACAGCCGGCCGGCTCATGTCAGGCAGTGACCGGTTGGGCGACGGACGGGGATTCCGAAACCGACTGTTGCTGACTGGAAAACCTCCACAACCAGACCAGCAATACCAGTCCCATCGCGGGCAGGGCTACGGTGGCCAGCCAGGTGTAGCCAACATTGCCAGCCGCGTCGGCCTGCAACACCCGGCCCATCCACGATCCATCGAGGGCATGTGCGGGAAACTCGCCCATCAGAACCGGTAACGCGTTGTGTGTCAGGTGGTACGCAATGCAGGGCAACAGACTGCCGGTTTGCACGGCGATGATTCCCAGCACCACGCCGACCAGGGTTGCCATGATGGACTGCTGCAATATGCCGTGGGCAATTCCAAAAAACAACGCGCTGCCGAGGATCGCTGTCCAGCGACCCCGAATCGATTGCAGGCCGGACAGGATGAATCCCCGAAACGCCAGCTCCTCGCATACCGCCGGAACCAGGGCGATCACACCCATCACGGCCAGTGGCCCGGGAGCGTCCGCCAGGATTCGGTTGACCGCGACCTGAATGCCCTCCAGGCCGGCCGATGGGGGATACAGGTGCATGACCAGGTTGCTGATCGCCACGAACCCGGGGTGCAAAAACAGGGCAATCAGGATGGCTGCGGGCACATACGACAATCGCGGCCAGGAAAGCTTGAGCGATTCCATCGGTCCGCGGGTCAGAAACAGCGCCATCAGGATCGCCGGCAGGGCGATGGTCGCGACCTGGCTGATCACGACCTGCCTGGCAAACCCGCCGAACGTCAGGGAAATCTCGGCTGACAGGCCCACGAAAAATTTTATCACCAGAATGACAACGCCGCAGAGCACCGCTTCCCCGAGCGTGGGCAGGAGTCCGCGGTCGCGAACCAGATGCCGTAACCAGATGGCCAGTCCAAATTGTTCCCCGGCCCGGAACAACACCGATTCGTTGTTGAACTGGTAAACGGCCCAACGGGCGGCCAGCCAGCAACAAACGATGGTGATCGCCAATACCGGGCCCGCATACTGCAGGGCAACACCAAATTCACCCAGCATCAGGTTGCGCAACAGCAGCAGCATTCCGGTAACCGGAATCAGGCTGGTCCCCAGATCCAGACGGGCCCCGGGCAACATCGACAGCATCATCAACGGCAACAGCGACATCAGCAACGGCACCAGATAATACTGGCCCTCTCGCGAACTGCGGGCAAACGAGGCCAGCGCCAGGGCCAGCGAGCTGAACAATGCGGAAATCGGCAGCAAACCCACGATCAGCCAGGGGATGGCGCGTGAGTGGCGGGAATCCCATTTCAACTGGTAACGAGCTGCCGGCAGCCGCCGACAGTTGGCCCATCACAAACAGACCGGTCACCGTCATGCTCAACAGATTCAGCAGCGCCGTAGCCATGCTGAAGGTCGTTACAGTCAACAGCTTGCCAGCCACGATTTCACTGCGGCGGGCGGGGCTGCTGAGCAATGTTTCCAGGGTGCCACGTTCCTTTTCGCCGGCGCACAAGTCGATGGCCGGATAAAAGGCCCCGGTTAGCGCCCAGATTAAAACGATAAACGGCAACAGCTTGGCCCACATGGCCGCCTTCCGGGTGCTGCTGGACGCGATATCGGTGGTTGTCAATTGAATCCCGGCCAACTGTTCCGGATTCACTTGCAACTCGATCAGTTTGTCGCGAAGGGCGATCGATCTCCAGCGATCGACGATTTGAGTCACCCGGGTGACGGCCAGTGCCGACTGGTCACTGGCCGAGTTGGCAATCATCTCGATGAGAACCGGTTGCGAATCAGCCGGCGACGCTGGATCAGGCCGGGAACAGTGCACCAGCAGATCATATTGCCCGCGACGCATGAATTGTTGCAAGCGGCGATTGTCCGGTTGACCCCGATCGCCGGTCAGCAGGCCGGACAGCATCAGGTTCATTTCGGAATCCATCGAATCCGGGGTCAGCAACACCAGCGAATCCTCGCGACCCTCCGCTTGCAGACGGGGGGGCAGCTGGCCATTGACCAGCAACGGCGGCCGGGCCGGCAGGTTTTCCTGGCCGATCCACAACACGCGGGCCGGGTCCTGGCGCATGAACTGGGCCGTTTGCAGCAGTGCCATTCCCATCAGCGGATACAATACCAGGGGCATCACCACAATCGTAAACAGGGTGCGCCGATCGCGCCACTGATCACTCAGTTCGCGGCGAAAAATCAGTTTGGTATTCTTCAGATTCATCAGAATGATGTCGCCGCCTTGACCCGATCCGATAACAATCCGTAAAACAGCTCTTCCAGTTCCATGTCTCCGTATCGCCGGGCCAGTTCCGGCAGGGTACCGTGGGCCAGGATCTGGCCGCGATGCATGATCGCCAGGCGGTCACAAATCCGCTGGACTTCCGACATGATATGCGACGAAAACAGCACGCATTTTCCCTGATCGCGGAGGTGCTCGACGGTGTTCAACACTTCGCGGGCAGCCAGGATATCCAGCCCCGATGTGGCCTCGTCAAAAACCAGGATGGGTGGATCGTGGATCATGGCCCGGGCAATCGACACCTTCTGTTTCATGCCGGTCGACATTCGCGAGCCGGGAACATCCCGAAACGAATTCATCTGAAACCGCTCGAACAGAATCTCCATACGCTGGTGCAACAAGTCGAGGGGCAGGCCATTGAGCTGTCCAAAAAATTCGACCAGCTCCCAACCGCTCATGCGATCGTAAATGGCCGTGTTGGTTGACACGAAGCCGATTTGCCGGCGTACCTGTTCGGCCTGTTTGACAATGTCGAATCCGTTGACGGTCACCTTGCCGCCGGTCGGCTTCAGCACGGTCGCCAGGATTCTCAAGACGGTGGTCTTGCCAGCCCCGTTGGGTCCCAGCAGCCCGAAAATCTGGCCCGGCATGGCGTCAAAACTGATCCGGTCCACGGCCACGTGCTGGCCATGTTGCAGATCGGGATAAGTCTTGCTCAGCTGACGAACGTGGATCATGCGGATCGGGGGGGTAACAGGGGGCCAATCAAGGGGTCCAGCACCGGTGGCAGACCGGATAATGCGACGGAACGGATCAAACGGACGATCGTCGATCTGCCCGGGCGCAAGGGTGTTCGCTGGAGTGTAGCTCACGATAAGCGGCGCGGTCCCCGTCTGTATCGATCAGGCCAGATGTTTTGGAAACCCGGCAAAATCCCGTGCCGGCAACGTCAGTTGAGAATCATCAGGAATATTCCGATAGCAAGGACGGAACCGCATTCCAGGCGAATGTCCGTGGTCACCGCTCGACCGGTACCCGGCGGAAGGGAATCGCGCCCCTGCGGATCCTGTATTAATATCCAACGGAAACCGATTCCGTGACCCGGCCGCCGGGTCGCGCAGCAGACCGGGAGACGGTGAGTCACGATGTCAAATAACGAGATTTTTGATGGCAGTCTGCCATCGTCCTTGCCCGCTTCGGAATTTTCGGTTCCACCGGTGATTCCCGTTACCCCGCCCGCGGCGGCGACCGCCGACCGGTTCGTTCCGGTTCAACCGGCGACGCTGGAGGACGCCGGACTGGACGACAACGTGGTCGGCGCGCTAATCCTGAAATATCTGTACGTGCGCGGCGTATCTGCCGGTCGGGAAATTGCCAATCAGATCAAGTTGCCATTTGCGATTGTTGAAAAACAACTGTACTCCCTGAAAAACCAGTTGCTCATCGGTTACCGGGGCTCATCCGTCGGGGGCGATTACCAGTATGAATTGTCGCCCAAGGGAGTGGAACAGGCGCGTAACCATATGGCTCATTGCACCTACTGCGGGGCCGCGCCGGTCAGCGTCGAGGCCTACATTGAATCCGTCAAGCGCCAGTCGCTGAAAAATCTGAATACCGATTATGCCGGCGTGGCGGCGGCGCTGGATGACCTGGTCCTTTCCAAATCCATCATTTCCCAGGTCGGTCAGGCCATCAAATCAGGCAAGGGGCTGTTTCTGTTCGGGGCCCCGGGCAATGGCAAAACCAGCATTGCCCGGCGTCTGGTGCGCGCCGTTGACGAAGCAATCTGGATTCCCCGCACGCTGTCGGTGGGCGGCGAGGTGGTTCGGCTGTTCGATCCCAGTCTGCACGAAGAAGAGCCACTGCCACAGTCCGAGGGATTGCTGGACGAACGCGAAATCGACCAGCGCTGGATTCGCATCAAACGACCGGTCGTTGTGGTTGGCGGAGAGCTGGGCCTGAAGCACCTGGAAACCACCTTGAATCCGGTTACCGGTATCATTGAGGCACCGATTCATATGAAAAGCAATTGCGGCTGTTTGGTCGTCGATGATTTCGGACGACAACGAATCAGCACCGTGGAATTGCTCAATCGCTGGATCGTGCCCCTGGAAAGCGGACACGATTTCGTCAATCTGCCCTCCGGACGTCAACTGAAGATACCCTTCGACCAGCTGGTGGTGTTTTCCACCAACCTGAAACCGTCCAACCTGTGTGACGAAGCTTTCCTGCGACGAATTCCCTACAAGGTCCAGGTGTTTGATCCGACCGAGACCCAGTTTCGGGAACTTTGGACCAGACAACTGGGCGTGTACGGGCTGGAAGCCGATCCGGGCTGGATCGATTACCTGATCGAGAATCACTACCGCAAGTCCGATCGTCCGTTACGGTTTTCACATGTCGATGACTTGCTGTCGCAAATTCGCGAGTTTTGCGATTTCCATTCCCAGCCGCCCACGGTGACCCGGGAAAACCTGGAAATCGCCGTCAACAACTACTTTTCCAGCATCTAGGTCGCTCATCCAACCGGGTGCCACGGCTGGCGGGTCCAGCCGGGCAGGGCGCACCAACGTGGCGACGATAGTTACCAGCTGGCGGCGGCAACGGAATTCAGGCACTCGGGTCCTGGCTCTGACCTGCAGGGAAAGTGGGGCGGCGGACGTCCACAGTTGATAGCCGGGCCAGCCTTCCGACCGTCAGGCCCGGGGCCCCGGACCTGTCGTCGGTCGCGGCACGCCCTCTACCGGGATCCCGGACCGGCCGCCGGATCGGGCAACACGTGGATCAGCCGCTGACTTTCAAAGTTTCGCCCGTCCATGTCCGTAGTCTGAACTTCCAGCAGGTGGACGCCCGCGTTCAGGGCCGGCAACGTGCCGATCCACAAATGACTGGTCTCCCGGGGTTTGCTCATGGCCGGCTCAATTGGCGGCGTGACGCTTAACTCGGCGTCATACAATGCCTGATACCAGGGATCAATGGCCGTGGTTTGGGTCAACGGCTGCCATGGGCCGGCGCCGTCCAGCCGCATCCGGACCGTGGACCGTTCGGATCCATTGAATACATTGACCGACACCGGCGTTGGCCCGGTCGCACTGGCCGGAATCTCGTCGGGGACCGTAATCCTCATTTGATGATCGGCCGGCAACCCGCTGGCCTTGTAATCCAGCTGGTAATCGTCACCGTCAAAGGTCACGATCGTATAGCCGTAGGGAGCTCCGTCGGTCATGGTGCTGTGCGGAATGCCGTCGGCGGTCTTGCGGCCCGACCACCAGTTGCCGCACACCGTCACGTTGACCAGGTGATGATGGGGACGCTCCCCCCGCCAGCCATCACTGGCATTCAGAAACCGGTGTTGGTGAAAATGCCGGTGCGCGGAAACGGAAAAACTGAGTGGTCGGCCTTCGATCAAACGGTAAATGGCCGGGGCGTCCTCGCAATCCGGCAGGGGGATATGCATGAACAGCACGACAAACTGGTCGTCCGGAATGAGTTGCAAGTCGTTTTTGAGAAACTCCAGCTGTTCGGTGCCAAACAAACCTGTGTATTTTCCGCTGGTTTCGCCCTCGGGAATGAACCAGTTGATATTGTCCAGCACGACGAAGTGAACCTGGCCGTAATCATACGAATACCAGGTCGGGCCATACTGCTGTTCGAACGTCTCGTTGCAAAACGGTCGTTCGGCGGCGTCGAAATTCAGATCGTGATTGCCCAGCACGTTGTACCAGGGAATGCCGATCAGCGCGACCGACTGGTTGTGATAGTCAAACTGGTTGAGATCGTCAAACATGATATCCCCCAGCGTGACCCCGAATGCCGCATCGCTGCCGATCAGTTCGGGGATCGTGGTCCGGTTCATGTATCCCACCTCGGTCGCATTTCGCGACTGGGTGTCGCCGAACAGGATCGCCTGAAACCGGTCCGGTTCGGACTGGCGGACCAGCGGAAAATCGATCGAGGCGGGCAGGGGGCCGGTGGGCGGCACTCCCGGAAACTGCAAACGCGGCGAGCCGGCCGGCTTGTGAATGTAATAAAACAGCGGCAGGTGATTGGCGTCCAGCCGCGTGCGAAACCCGGCTGGCTTGATCACAAACACGATGGTATCGTCGCCCACCGGAATCTCGTACTGGCCCTGTTCGTTGGTGGTCGTGATCGCCACGCCATTGGACACGCGAACGCCTGACAGGCGCCGGTCATGGTCGTCCAGCCGCCCGTCGACGTTGATGTCCTCAAACACAACCCCCCTGGCGATGGCCGGGACCAATTCGGACGGCGGTTCGGATTGCACGGCCCCGATCGATCGCGGCGGCACCACCGCCAGCTGCAGACACAACGCCAGTCCGGCGAAAACCAGTGGGGCAAGGCGATAATTCATGATTCAACCGACCTGTTGTCTGGGTCCCGACTCTTTTTTGACAGGCCCGCCCGCATCGGCGATATTCGGGTGTCTGGAGAATGAGGCCCTTCAGTTTAACCGGGAGAACAGAGATGAGGAAAACCGTTAACCAATTTTTCATGATTGCCCTGGCTGCGGGGTGGGGGATCGTCTGGGTCGGCGGCAGTGCCATCGCCCAAACCCGTGAATCGTCCCCCCCGGCCACCCCGGATTTTCGGGGAGGGTGCCTGATCGGGGGAGCCGAGCGGATTGACAAGCTGCTGCGACAGGCAACCAGCGCTGACTATGAAGCTTCGCCGATGAGCGACGTTCTGGACCAATTGTCGGTCGATCACCAGGTCACCATTCTGATTCACGACTCGGCCCGCGATTTTGGTTTTGACGAGGATTGCACGGTGACGATAAAGGTTTACGGCATGCCACTGGTGTTACTGCTGGAAAACATTCTGGAACCCTACGATTGCACGGTGACGGTGCACAACGACGTGCTGAAAGTCATTTCCAACGACCGGGCGCCCGAAATGCCGGAACAGCGGGTATACAACTGTTCGGCGTTGCTGGAGAAACTGCAAAGCGGAGACCCGGAAAGCAACCTGGGCCGCCTGACAGAAATCCTGACCGCAACCCTTGATCCCGATTCATGGGAAGTCAACGGAGGTTCGGGTCTGATCGCTGAACTGGAGGGGCGGCTGGTGATTTCCCAAACGCTCCGCAATCATCTGGCGATCGAACAACTGCTGGCAACCCTCGATCGGAAATTCCCCCGATAGAAAAATAAAGGGGTCAGAAAAATAAAGGGGTCAAGAAAAATAAAGGGGTCAAGAAAAATAAAGGGGTCAGGCTACTTTTTTGTCAAAAGTAGCCTGACCCCTTTTTCATTGCCGCCCGTGGCGGTCGATCAGTCGCTGCACGACATCGGCCACCGCCAGGTCCCGGCGGGCCAGCAGGACCAGCAGGTGATACACGAGATCGGCCGACTCGTCAATCAGCGCGTCGTCGTCCCGACTGGTGGCCGCCAAAATCGTCTCGATGGCTTCCTCGCCAACTTTTTGTGCCACCCGGTGCAGGTCATCCTGCAACAGCCGGGCGGTATAACTGCTGGCCGGATCGGCCGAACGTCGACCGTCGATGATCGTTTGCAACTCCTGCAGGAACGAAAGCACCGGCGGTGACCCGCCGGCAAAACAGGTCGGATCGCCCCGATGGCAGACCGGGCCCGCCGGCACCGCCAGAATCAGCAACGTGTCGCCATCACAGTCGACCGTGATCTGAACCGGCGTCAAATAATTTTCGGAGGTCTCTCCCTTGGTCCACAGCCGCTGCCGCGAGCGGCTGAAAAAGGTGACCCGCTGGAGGTCGACCGTGGCTTGCAACGCCTCCCGGTTCATGTAACCCAGCATCAAAACGCGTCCGTCCACGGAATCCTGAACAATGGCCGGCACCAGCCCCGGGCCCTTGCCCCAGTCCACCGTTTCCGGATCCAGTTGCCAATCCACTCCCGATTTCCCGGATTCGTTCATGGTCGTACCGCGATTCCGCTCTCCCGCAGGTGTTGTTTCAAATCTGCAATCTCAATCAGCTGATCGTGAAAGACGCTGGCTGCCAGAGCTCCGTCGACCCGCGCCTTTCGAAACACATCGGCAAAATGCGACACCGCGCCGGCGCCTCCGGAGGCGATCAGCGGTACCTGACAGATTTCCCGGGCGGCTTGCAACTGGCGGACATCATAACCCTGCCGGACGCCATCCTGATTCATGCAATTCAACACGATTTCCCCGGCACCCAGCCGCTGGACGGTGGCCATCCAGTCCAGCGTGCCGAGGTTGGCATCGCGCGTCTGATCAGGCCGCCCGGTCAGCTGTTTCACCTGATAACCCGCCTCGGTTTGCAAACTGTCGATCCCCACGACCACACACTGGCTGCCGAACGCATCGGCCAGCTGCCCAACCAGTTCCGGATTGCCGATGGCCGGTGAGTTGACGGAAATCTTGTCGGCGCCGCGATTCAGGACGCGGCGGGCGGCCTCGACCGTGCGGATCCCGCCCGCCACACAAAAGGGAATATCGATGACGCGGGCCACCTGTTCCACCCAGTCCACATCCACGACGCGGCCATCCGGGCTGGCCGTGATGTCGTACAGCACCAGCTCATCGGCGCCGGCATCCCGGTAACGCAACGCCAACTCCACGATGTCTCCGACGATCCGGTGGTCGCGAAACCGCACACCCTTGACGACCCGACCCTCGGCGACGTCCAGACAGGGAATAATTCGCCTCGTCAATCCGGTTTCCGCGTTCATCGGATACCTCCCGCCGCGTGGATGGCCAGGAAGTTCGCCAGCAACTGCTGGCCGACGGCGCCGGAGCGTTCGGGATGAAACTGGATGCCACAAAAATTTCCGGAGGCGACGATCGATGAAAACCGGCAGCCATGTTTCGTCCAGGCCAGCGTCCATGGCCCCACGGGCGCCGCGTAGCTGTGCACGAAATATCCGTAATCTCCCGATCCGGTCCGGGCGGTCAGGGGATGCCCGCTGGCGCCGGCCGCCCAGTGATACCGATTCCAGCCCATATGCGGGATCGTCAAACCGGGCCCCCCGGTCAGCGGCTCAACGGCCGCCGGAATGACTCCCAGACAGGCCGTATCGTCTTCGGCCGACGACTGGAACAGCAGCTGCATTCCCAGACAAATCCCCAACACCGGCTGAACCAGTTCTCCAATCCGCTCGCTCAACCCCAGTTGCTGCAGGCGGTCCATGGCCGCGCCAGCGGCGCCCACGCCGGGCAGCAGGACGTGCGTGGCCCGGCGAATGACGTTCCAGTCACCGGTGAACCGCGGCGCGATTCCCAGCCGCTGCAGAGCAAACCGCACCGAGCTGATATTGGATCCGCCGCTGTCGATAATGGCCACGTCGCGGGACATGTTTTGGTTACAGGACTCCCTTGGTCGTTGGCAATTCGCTGCCGCTGCGCGCCAGGGCCGGACGCAGGGCCCGGCCGACTCCCTTGAACACCGCCTCACACATGTGGTGATTGTTCTCGCCACGAAACTCGATGTGGATGGCGGCTCGCAAGGACTGGGACAGCGACTGGAAAAAGTGCCGGACCATTTCGGTCGGGAAGTCACCGATCCGATCGGTCGTGAACTCGCCGCGCTGCACATAAACCGGGCGGCCGGACAGGTCGATCGCCACATTGGCCTGTGATTCGTCCATGGCCAGCAGAAACCCGTACCGGCCGATGCCGCGGCGGTCCCCCAGCGCCTGATCCAGTCCGCCGCCGATGGCCAACGCCACATCCTCGATCGTGTGGTGCGGGTCGACATGCAAATCGCCCCGGCAATTCAATTGCAACGAAAATCCGCCATGCTTGGCCAGTTGTTCGAGCATGTGGTCCAGGAACCCCAGGCCCGTCCCGATCACCAGGGCAGGTTCCGGACAATCCAGTTGCACGCGTCCAACAATGTCGGTTTCACTGGTCTTGCGGCGGATCACCGCGGACCGGGGACGCGTCACAATGTGTTCGCAGATTGCCTTCCACGTCAGCCCCGGATCACCGATGCGGAGCCCGGAGATTCCCATGTTTTCAGCCAGTTGCATGTCCGAGTCGCGGTCACCGATCACGTAACTGTTCTGCAAATCCAGTCGGCCCGATTGGAGATACTTCAGCACCATCCCCAGGCCCGGTTTTCGATTGGGAGACCCTTCGTCGGGCAGTGACGGATCGATCAGTTCCGCAGAGAAGTGAATCCCTTGCGAGTTTAGGACTTGTTGCATCAACCGGTGCGGCCCCTCGAAATCAGCCGTGGGGAACCGGTCGGTTCCCAGCCCGTCCTGGTTGCTGACCATGACAAATTCATAGCCATGATCGCGCAGCTGCAACAAGGCCGGAATCACATGATCGACAAACCGCAGCTTGTCGTACCGGTCGATCTGCTGGTCGGGTGGTTCATGAATGATCGTGCCGTCGCGATCGATAAACAGGATTTTGCGTTTGCTCATGATCCGGCCCCGGATTCCCGTAATGCTGCCAGCAGTTGCGTGTTTTCGTGGGCGGTACCCACGGAAATGCGAATGTGATTCTCCAGTCCCGGCTGGCCCGACTGGTCCCGTACCAGTATGCCCCGGTCGGCACAGCACTGCACAACGCGGCCGGCATCGTCCACGTGCACCAGCAAAAAATTGGCCTCACTCGGATACACGCGATGCACAAAGGAGAACGATTCCAGCGCCGTGCGGAGCGGTTCCCGGCAATCGACCAGTTCCTGCACCCGGGCCTCGGCCATCGGCCGATTTTCCTTCCTCAGCGCCGCCAGCGCCGCGGTGATCGAGCTGCGGGGCAGGGGATACGGGGTGATGGCCGCCCGCGCCAGATAATCGACCAGCTCCGGATCACCGATCAGCGCGCCAGGCGGGCCCCGGCCAGGGACCACGCTTTGGACAACGTCCGCAATACCACCAGATTGGGATGCCTGGCGACCGCCGCGGCCAGGCCGCCCTGACCCGTGAATTCAATATAGGCCTCATCCACGACCACAATCGCCTGACGCTCCAGTTCCCCGGCCAACTGTCGAATCGGCGCGTCGGGGATGACCGTCCCGGTGGGGTTGTTGGGGGAGCAAAGAAACAGGATACGGGCGCCCGTTGCGGCAGCCTGCCGCAGTCCGCTGAAATCGACGGCAAATCCATGGTCGCGCAGCAGTGGCACCGACATGACATTTGCGCCATGCAACCGGCCAAAAAAATCGTACATCACAAAGGTCGGCGGACAGTGGGCGATGGCCGATTTTCCCGGCGGGCAGAACCCGCGAATCACGGCATCGATCGCGTCGTCTGCGCCGCGTGTAACGAGCAGGTTGTGCGGGCCGACACCGCACAGTTCCGCCATTTGCCCAACCAGCAGGGCGGGTTGTTTTTCGGGATAACGGTTGATCAACGGGTCGCCAGTGCCGGGTGGCGGCCACGGGTTTTCATTGCAGTGCAGCCGCACCGCCGGCTCCGCAACCGCGCAAACGGCGGAATATTCGGGACGATCCCGCAAATCAGGCCGCGCCAAGTCCAGCACGCTCATCGTGTTACCTCGCGGACCAGGTCCAGCCGGGTGGTGATGGCCAGGGCATGTGCGGTCAGTCCTTCCGATTCGGCAATTTCGGCGGCCACCGGCCCCAGCTGCGCCAGTCCCGCGCGGGTCGCTTCCTGGACCGTGATTCGTTTCATAAAATCGACGACCGACAAACCGCTGATCGAGGCTGCGTATCCGGAGGTGGGCAAAACGTGGTTGGTGCCGCTGCAATAGTCTCCCAGGACCTCCGGAGTCCAGGGACCCAGAAATATGCTGCCGGCTGCCGTAATCTGTCCGGACAACTGCCGCGCATTTTCTGTCTGAATGATCAGGTGTTCCGCCGCGTACCGGTTGGCCACTTGCACGGCATCGGTCAATGATTCCGCCAGGATGACTCGGGAGTGCCGCAGTGATTTCTGCACCAGCTCGGCACGCAACAGCCGTGTCGCCAGATCGGCAATTTCGGTGTCGACCTGCCGGGCCAGTTTCGGGTCGGTGGTGACCAGGATCGCCTGGGAATCGACGCCATGCTCCAGCTGGGCCAGCAGGTCGGCGGCGACCAGCCGCGGACAGGCGGAGGCATCGGCAATGACCATGACTTCCGAGGGACCGGCCGGCATGTCAATTGTGACCGGCAGCTCGCTGGCCGCCACCTGCTGTTTGGCTTCGGTGACCCAAACGCTGCCGGGTCCAAACAATTTGTTAACCGGCGGAACGGTCGGCGTGCCGGCCGCCATGGCGGCAATCGCCTGGGCACCGCCAATCAAAAAGATATCCCGAATTTGGCAGCGGCGGGCCGCCCACGCCACCCCCGGATCGATCGTGCCGTCGGCATTGGGGGCCGTGCATAAAATGACCTGACCGCAGCCGGCGATTTGTGCCGGAACACCCATCATCAACACCGACGAGGGCAGCGGTGTGGTGCCACCGGGTGCATACAACCCGACCCGCCCGATGCCGCAATACCGGGCCTGGCAATGAACGCCCGGACCCGTTTCCAGGCCGTAGCCCGCGGGTCGGCCGGCCTGGTGAAAACGATGAATGTTGTTCCATGCAGCATCCAGAGCCGATTCGAGGGCCGGCGCCACGCGCTGGCAGGCGGCCTGCAGTTCCGCATCGGACACGCGGAAATCGTCGCGCCGGATGCCATCGTAACGAGCGGTCAATTCCACGACGGCCTGATCGCCGCGGCCGCGGACATCCCCCAGAATGGCGGCTACGGACTGGCGGATATCGGACGAGCGGGTTTGCGGAGCGCGTTGCAACACCCGCATTTTCCCGGATTCGTCCAGCGCATTCCATGAAACGGTTTCAATCATGATGGATGGGAATTTTTGGCATGAGGGAGAGGTGGTGCAGGGGCCCAGGGCGCGGTCCGGTTCAAGCCAGCATCTTTTCAATGGGCAATACCAAAATCGCTGAAGCTCCGGCTTCCCGCAATTCCTCGATGTGATCCCAGAACACGGCTTCCCGGCAGACGGCGTGCAACGCAACCCGATCGGGGTCACCCTCCAGTGGTAACAGCGTCGGTGTCTCGGCGCCGGGCAACAGCCCGGTGATTTGTTCCACGGCCGCCCGGGGTGCATGCAACATCACGTATTTGCTCTCGGCCGCCTGCTGCACACCGTCGATGCGTTTCAGCAGTTTTTCAACCAGCGTTTCACACTCCTCGTTAAAGGGACGCGTGTTTCGATACAGGGCCGCCTGGATCCGATCGATGGTTTCGACTTCCCGCAACTGGTTGGCGGCCAGCGTCGCGCCGGTGGAAACGATGTCGGCAATCAAATCGGCCGTACCCAGCTGGGGGGCGATCTCCACCGACCCGGCCAGCCGAACGGGCGTGGCCTGGATCGAGTGCGTTTGCAGGTAGCGTTGCAGGGTGGCCGGATAACTGGTGGCAATGCGTTTTCCGGTCAGACTGGCCGTTCCCTGGTAATCGCATGACTCGGGAACCGCCAGTGAAAACCGGCAGTGACAGAAATCCAGCGGGCTGAGCTGGACGATGGCATCCGGGCCGTTGCCTCCGGCATACTGGTATTCCCGAACCGTGTTCTGTCCAACGATGGCCAGTTGGCAAACGTCTTCGCGCAGCATTTGGGGGATGTCGTCGTCGCGGACAAACAGCAGATCCAGCGGCAGGCTGCGCCCGTAACAGAACAGGCGATTTTTGCTGTGCGCAAAGGTAATGCCGCACTTGCCGAGCAGGGCCAGGGAATCCTCCGACAGCCGTCCGGATTTTTGAATGGCAATCTTCAGTCTCATCGGTTACTCCGCTGCAGCCGTTGCCAGATTCGTTCATAACCGCCGCTGCCCAGCGACAGACAGCGGGCCACGCGACCCACCGTGGTGACGCTCATCCCGGTCCGTTGACTGATTTCCCGGTAGGTGTTCCCGGCCTTCAGCAGCTGCACCGCCCGCCAGCGATCGGCCATGGCCTCCAGCTCGGCGGGCGTGCACAAATCCGCAAAAAACGCCGCGCATTCCGCCGGATCCTGCAGGGCGGCGATGGCCTGAAACAGTCGCCGGTAGTCGCCCCGCGGGGGCTTTTGACCCGTCGTTCGATTCTTCATCGTTTGCACCAATGTATTAATCAGATAATACAATAATACAGGGCGGGGTAGCCGTCAAGGGGCGGGGGCGACGAGCCAGCTGCAATCACGGCCCCCCGTCGAAACAGGTTCGCGGGCGGGCCCCGGGGGAGCCCGGGCCAGCGTCAACAACCCCGACCGGCGGGCCACCGACATGCCGCAGGCTCGCGCGGTTGACCGGGTCAACGATCCGGCGATGCCGGGCCTGAACTGCCGGCCGGAGCCGTCGCCAGCAACAGCACCGCGGCAGCCGCTCCCACCATCCCGATGGGCCAAAAATGATCCGTTCCGCTGGCCCGGGAAACCCCGTCAATCGCCAGACCGACCAGCGGCGCGATTACCAACGTGGCCAACCGCTGGGACTGGCTCTCGATCGACAGCACCGTCGCCCCCCGACCGGGGTCGGCATGCTGGTCGTAGCGACTGATCAGGATGGGACGCCAGACATTTTGCAATACGAGCAGCGCCACAAAGGTGATCGATACCAGACCAAACAGCCCCGCCACGTCGAACAGTCCCAGGGCCACGTACAGTACCAGGCTGTACTGCCACAGTCGGGCGGCGGCTTGCGATTCGGTTCCGTGGTTATGTACAAACGTGTGGGCATGGCGGCTGGCCCAGCCGCTCAACAGCGACAACACGGTGTAGGTCAGGCCAATTAAAATGACCGTCGGCGGATCCAGGCCCGTGGCGGCAATGGTGGCCGCCTCGTCAGCGGCCGGAGCCGGTCGGGTAATCGCCCAGGCCAGAACCAGGGCGGTCAGTGCCGGCTGCAGATAATCCTTGATCGCATTCAACACGCCTTCCCAGGCCATCGATTCGCACGTCAGGCGCCGCAGCGAACGGGACTGCCAGGTTGATTTCAGGGTCGCCAGCGTTTGCCGAAAAACTTCTCGCACTGCAAAACAACCGTCATGTGAATCGCCATCCACCGCCCGGGGATATCCCAGGAAATTGACAATATTCAACAGGTATGGAATCGTGGCAAACAGAAAGACACTGCGATAGTCTCCGCTGACCAGTACAAAAACCGCCGCCAAAACCGCGCTCAGAGCCGAGCCGAATTTGCTCCAGCTGCGGGTGATGCCATAAATCCGCGTGCGTTCCTGTTCTCGTCCGTGCAATCGCAGCCATTCAAAGATCATGGCCTTGTGCGTTCCGGTGCGGAACGAATCGCCGATTCCAAACAGCACCATGGCCGGAAACAACCACAACCAGTGGTTTGCCAGGGCAAAGATCAGGAAACTCAGCACATAGGCAACAAACGAAAAAATCATGCAGCCCCGCCGGCCCCACCAGTCGGCCATGGCGCCCGACGGAATTTCCAGAACATTCAGCGTCAGCGAGCGACAGGCGTACAGCAGGCCAATTGCGAAAAAACTCAACTCGTGCGCCAGCAGCGCGAGCATGAAAAACGGTTCAAAGTACCGCTGGTTTTTCAGAAAGCCATACAGGCAGAATCGGGCAAGCATGTTCCGGAATATAGCAGCCGCCCGGCCTGTCCTGCGCGAAAATCCAGGCCCCGCGGATTTCAACGGGTTCCGCCTGCCGCCGGGCGGGCGCCGATGGAGTACAATCAGCGACAGGCCGTTGAGTCATCATCCGGCCACCGGCAGCTCCGCGCCAGCCCGTCCGTACCGGGCTGGCCGCCTGAACGCCGGCCGTCTGAAACCATCCCGCCAGACACCCCGTATCCGACCAGCGAATGAACCTGAAACGCGATGGCGGCCGTTGCCGCCCAATCTTCCTCGTGGCAGTCCTGGTCATCATGGGCTGGCCCGGCGATGCCGTTTGCGGGTGGCCCGTCCAGTCGTCAGCGGATCCCGGCCATGGCACCGGCGACGTGACGCGGAGCGACCTGGAATCGCGGTTGCAACAAATCCCGGCAGGCGAACTGGCGCGTCGTGTGATGGCCCGGGGAGATGCCGCTCGCGGGGCTCTGGTTTATTACAACCCGGCGATGACTTGCGTCAAGTGCCATGAACCGGCGGCCGATTCCCGGCGATTGGGTCCTGCGATCGCCGAGTTAACGCCGGATGCCACGACCGAGCATCTGATTGAATCGCTGCTGGAACCCTCCCGGGAAATCACCGACGGGTTTGCCACCTGGACGGTATTGACCGTTGACGGCCACCTTGTTCGGGGCCTGGTGGTTGCGGAGGACCCGACTGACGACGGATTTCTCATGATGGCGGACCCCGACCGGGATGGGCAACCAACGCGGATCGCCAAACCGGACATCGAGGAACGGCGCCGCGATCAGGTATCGGCCATGCCGGATGGCCTGGTGGGAGCACTGGCTGACGAACAATCTTTTCTGGATTTGATCCGTTATCTCGTGGAAATCAGGCGCGGCGGAAACAACGCCGTTTTGCGATTGCGACCGCCCGACTCGTTTTTTGCCGTCGAGCCGCTTCCGGAATACGAAGCGGACATTGATCATGCGGGAATGATCGCGGCCCTGAATGACGACAGCTTTCAGCGGGGAGCAATTCTGTATCAACGGTCCTGTGCCCGCTGTCACGGGACGCGCGAACAGCCAGGCACGATGCCCTCGGCCCGCCGGTTTTTTGATTCCGAGTTCAAAAACGGCAACGATCCGCTTTCGCTGTACCGCACGTTAACGCATGGATACGGATTGATGGTCGCCCAGCGCTGGATGGTACCCCGCCAAAAATACGATGTGATTCATTACATTCGGGAACACTTTATTCGAAACGACAACCCCGACCAGTATTTTGCGGTGACCGGGCCATATCTGGCCGGCTTGCCGGCGGGCACCGGTCGCGGTCCCGATCCGGTCGAGCGAACGCCGTGGTCGGACATGGATTACGGAAACTTTCTGTTCAACACGCTGGAAGTCGGAACGGACGGATCCAACATCGCGTACAAGGGAATCGCGATTCGGCTGGACGAGGGGCCGGGCGGCGTTTCCCAGGGACGGCACTGGATGCTGTACGAACATGACACGATGCGCGTTGCCGCCGCCTGGTCGGGTAGCGGATTTATTGACTACCATGGAATTCATTTTGATGACCAGCACAACGTGCATCCCCGGATTACCGGCGATTTGCATTTTGCCAACGATCATCAACCCGGCTGGGCCAACCCCCAAACCGGCTCATTCGCTGACGATTTGCGGCTGGTCGGTCGCGACGGCAAGCGTTACGGTCCCTTGCCTGCCCAATGGCTGAAGTACCGCGGGCTGTATCAGTATGGCAATCGCGCCGTTCTGGAGTACACCGTTGGCGATACCGCCATTCTCGAGTCGCCGTCCCTGGAATTCCGGGACGGCCAGCCTGTGTTTACCCGTACCCTGAATCTCGATCCGCGGAACCAGCCGTTACTGGTCCGCGTGGCGGATGTTGGCGACCTGCAACGGGCAGCGGAAGTCGACGCCAACGTCGCCCTGTTTGAATCCCGTCCCGACGACGACGCCAACCCGGAAATTCCCGGATTCGACGGCCGTCATTTCGTGGTGGCCGATCAAGTCCTGAACTGGCACCAGGACCTGACGGTGCTGGCCCGCATCCGAACCGACCGTGGCGGGACGATTCTGTGCCAGACCGCCGATCAATCCGAATGGGTCCGCGGCGGATCCAGCCTGTTCATCCGGGACGGCCGCCTGGTGTTCGACATCGGCTGGGTGGGCGCCATCACATCGCGCCGCCGCGTGGACGACGGCCAGTGGCACACGCTGGCCCTGGTTCGGGATCCCGATGCGGCCACCGTGCAGCTGTTCATCGACGGACAATTGGATCAGTCGGGAAATCTGGCCACCGGAGACGATTACCCGGATCCGGTGTTGCGGTTCGGATTTACGGCAGACAATTTCCCCAACCCGCTGTCGAATTTCACGGGACAAATCTCGCATCTGATGGTTTGGAATCGACTGCTGGGTGCGGCCGAAATCGCCGGATTGGACCCCGCCGGAAACGTAACCGATCAGAATCTGATCGGCGACTGGCGATTCCACGGCTCACCGATCCCGGCATCCCGGGTCGTGGATCGATCCCCGTCGCAAAACAATGCCCTGTGGATTGAGAACCGGGCGGCCGCTCACAACCCGCCATCGGCGCTGTGGGCCCGGGTCATTGGCATGAGCGATCCCGTCTGGCAAGTCGTTGACGGATCCCTGTGCCTGCAAATTCCGGCAGGCCCGTCGCCGCTGGAGATTGCGATCGCCACCGGTGGATTGCCGGAGCGCGAGTCAATGCGGGTAAAGTTCGAGGACAATCCCGGACAGCCGGCAGATTCGATAGCCCATTTGCGTGCCATGACGGGCGGCGGTCCACCGCCTTTTCCGGATGTGCTGACGTCGGTTGTCACCACCCGGCCGCAAGCCGACTCCGATCCCTTTGCGGTCGATTTTCTGGAGCATCCGCAAAACAATCCGTGGCACTGCCGCCTGCGGTTGACGGGACTGGATTTTCGGGACGAGCATACGTTGCTGGTTTGCACCTGGGACGGCAGCGTCTGGGAAGTGGCGGGAATTTCGGGCACGGCACCGCTGAAATGGAGACGGGTTGCCAATGGCCTGTTTCAGCCGCTGGGGATTCACGTCCTGAACGATCAGGTTTACGTGACGTGCCGCGATCAAATCGTGGCACTGCAGGATCTCAACGGCGACGGCGTATTCGATTATTACCGGGCGTTTAACAGCGACCACCAGGTGACCGAGCACTTCCACGAATTCGCCATGGGTTTGCAATCGGATGCCGACGGCAACCGGTATTACGCCAAGTCGGCCCGCCATGCGTTGCCGGCCCTGGTGCCCCAGCATGGAACCCTGTTGAAAGTTTCCGCGGATGGTTCCCAAACAGAAATTGTGGCGCGGGGATTTCGCGCGGCCAACGGTGTCTGCCTGAATCCGGACGGTTCGTTCTTCGTGACCGACCAGGAGGGACACTGGAATCCCAAGAACCGGATCAACTGGGTCGAACCGGGAGGCTTCTACGGCAACATGCTGGGCTTTCACGACATCACCGATGAGTCGGACGCCGCCATGCAACAGCCGTTGTGCTGGATCACCAATGCCTTTGATCGTTCACCGGGCGAACTGCTGTGGGTCCCGCCTGATGCGTGGGGCCCGCTGGGGGGATCGCTGCTGAATCTGTCCTATGGCATGGGGCAAATTTTTGTTGTGCCGCACGAGTCCGTCCGCTTCCGGGGCGTTGACCAGTTGCAGGGCGGGATGTGCGCGTTGCCGATCCCGCTGTTTCCGACCGGCGTGATGCGCGGTCGATTTGATCGCCATGGCGATTTGTATTGTTGCGGGATGTATGCCTGGGCCGGCAACCAGCAACAACCTGGCGGCCTGTACCGCGTCCGTTATACGGGCCAGTCGGTGTATTTGCCCGGGCGGATCGCAACGGCACCTGGCAAAATCGCGATCGAATTTGCCAGCCCGCTGGATCCGGAAACCATTGTTGATACCGATCGATACGCGATTGAGACTTGGGACATCCGGAGATCCGCAGAATACGGATCGCCGCATCTGAACCAGCGGGAATTGGGAGTGGCTGCAGCCGAACTTCGCCCGGACCGCCACACACTGGAACTGAGCGTCCCCGGATTGCAGCCCACACGATGCATGGAAATCCGGTGCCGGATCCGGACCAGTGACGGACGTGATGTGATTCGGACGATCCACAACACCATTCATGCGGTGGGTCAGTCGGTCGATTCCCGTTAGCCACAGACGGCGACAGGCCGAAGGCGTCGAAGCCGGTTCGCGGCGGGCCCCGCGGGTATTCTGACGAAGCGAGCTGCAGGGATGTGGCGTACGCTTCAGAATCCGGCCAGGATGGTGGCCCGCAGCACCCGGCGGATGGCGATCATGAATGCGGCGGTGCGCAGGCTGACGGAACGCTCCTGGGATTCTTGCCAGACTTCTTCAAAGGCGGCCGACAGCACCGAATCGAGTTGCTGGCGGACCCGGTTCAGATCCCAACTGTAGAACTGGCGGTTTTGCACCCATTCGAAATAACTGACGGTCACGCCGCCGGCATTGGCCAGAACGTCAGGCAACACGGTGACCCCGCGTTCGTATAATTTCTCGTCCGCCACGGCATGCACGGGACCATTGGCGCCCTCGATAATGTATTTGGCCTTGATCCTGTCGACATTGTCGTTGGTGATCACGCCGCCCAGCGCCGAGGGAACCAGCATGTCGACGTCCAGTTCCAGCAATTCCTCGTTGCTGATCCGGTCACCACCGGTAAATCCTTCCAGACTGCCGTGCTGGATGGTGTACCGCAGTGCGGCGGGGATATCGAGACCCTCGGGCCGATAGTAGCCGCCGGAAATATCGCTGATGGCCTCAATTTTGAATTCCGATTCGTGCATGTACTTGGCGGCGTGCGATCCCACATTGCCGAATCCCTGAATCGCGACCGTGGTTTGCCGCGGATTGTGACCGCGGCGGGCCAACAGCTTGAAGGCGAGGATCCCGCAACCGCGGCCGGTCGCTTCCTCGCGTCCCTTGGCCCCGTAGTTTTCAACGGGCTTGCCGGTGATGCAGCCGGGATTGAATCCGTGGTATTTTTCCCACTGGTTGCGAATCCACGACATCGTTTCGGAATTGGTTCCCATGTCGGGGGCCGGAATATCCTGGTCCGGACCGACGATCTCGTGAATCTGGTCGACAAACTTGCGCGTCATGCGTTCGTTTTCCTTGCGGCTCAGTTTGCGCGGGTCGACGCAGATGCCGCCCTTGGCGCCGCCATACGGGATGTTGACCACCGCGGTTTTCCAGGTCATCAGCGCGGCCAATGCGCGGACTTCGTCCAGATCGACTTCCCAGTGATATCGCAACCCGCCTTTCATCGGTCCCCGGGAGTTGTTGTGCTGCACCCGGTAACCAATCAGCACTTGCAGATCGCCGTTGTCCATTTCCACCGGAATCTCCACCGTCACCTCGCGCTTGGGAGTTTTCAGCAGCTTGCGGTGGCTTTCGGACAACTCCAGCTGGTCCGCGGCGCGGTCAAAAAAGATCTGAACGGCTTCGTTGGCTTTCATCGGATTACGTTTTTCTGGGCGATTTTCCGATCAGGTGACTGGCGTGCCTGGAGCCAGTGCAAACAGCATTCCCGATCGAGGGAGCAGCGGAAACAGGCCGGCCGGCGAAAAGCAGAGCGACTGGGGCGGTCACAAAAACGCATGTCGGCAAGAGGGATTTTGCGGAGGTTTCCTCTGTTTCGTCGATACATGAGGTGATCATGACAACCGCCTGTCGGGGCGGCCGGCCCTTGACTTGGGCCCGTTGACCAATCGGGTTAAAATAACCAGCGTTTGGTGATTAGTACATGGCCATTTGAAAAAAATAGCTCCGGCTCCGCGGCCCTCCGGCTTCGACGGGAGTTGGTCGGTTGCGAGTCTCGGGCAAAAGGTGGACCAGGGCACGATGGCCGCTGACGATGATATCTGGAAAAGGCTGGCGGCCAGCGGTCTGGTGAACGGGGCACAAGTGGCCTCGATCCGCACCGAGTTTGAGCATGATCCAGCCCCCCGATCGTCGACGGCCTCGCAGGACGAGGCCGTACTGCAATGGCTGGCCAAAGACAACCGTATCAGCCCGTACCAGCGCGCTGTCCTGGCCAGCGGTGCCTCAGGCCCGTTTCAGTTTGACGATTATGTCGTCTACGGGCGGACCGAAACGGGTCCGCTGACCGGTACCTTTCGCGCCCGACACGTTCCAACGGGACATCCGGTCCGCCTGTTTTTTTGCGGCGGCGATACGATCGAAACGGCCCACGTCTGGCACCGCGCCCGACGTCTGGCCGAGGCATGGCAAACCGTCCACCACCCGCTCGTGTGGCAGATTTTCGAATGGGTTGCCAGCGCGCATTATCGATTTGTGGTAACCACCGCGGGTAACGGAAAAACCATGCAGGAAAAAGTGCCTCGCAAGGGACGCCTGCCATGGCCCCAGGCCGCCCAGGCCATGGAACAGTTGGCGCACGGATTGCAAGCGATCGATCGGTGCGGCCTGATACACGGAAACCTGTCGCCCGATTCCATTTGGATTCAAAAGTCGGGCGTCTGCCAGATTATGCCGCCGTTGCCGCTGGCTGCAATGTGCGAGCAGGCCGCTGGCGAATCTGGCAGCGATCGTTGGCGGCACGCGGATCACAACGCGGGCGCCGCGTCTCAACCGTTTCTGTCGCCGGTGTCGGGCCATCCGGCCAGTGAAACGCCGAGTATCCGCCAGGACCTGTTTGCCCTCGGGCAGGTCGGCGTTCGACTGATTGCCGGTCGAAGTCTGTCGCTCCGCCCAGCGGATTATTCCGGTCGCCTGCAGGACCTGGAGAAACTGCAACCGATTTGGGAAAAGTACCGCGTCCCGGACCCCCTGCAGGCACTCATCACGGGCCTCCTGACAGCTGATGTCAGTGAGAAACCGCCCTCGACGCAGACCGTCGTCCGTATGCTGAAAAACATTCTCGGAAACCAGTCCACGATAGACGATGCGGATTCCGATCCACCGACCCTGGCGGCTTACCGCGATGCTCTGGCACAGCGACACCGAAGTGCGCAGTTCTTTGAAGCGCTGGAATCGCGGGCGGACGGCAATACTGCCAAACCGTTCCCGGCGGCCTCTGCCGAACAAACCGCTCTGGATGTCGCCTCAACGCCCGATTTCGCCTCCATCCAGTCCGGACAATCGCTGATTTCGGCGAGCCAACGAGTTACGCGGCGCCGCGATGCTTCCCGCCGACGGTCCCGAATACCGTGGCTGGTTTTCCCTGCGATTCTGGTGGCCGCCAGCGCAGGCGGAGTTGTCCTTTCCCGGCTGGGCCAGCCGGATGCGTCCTCCGGAACTGGCGGTCCGGACCGTCCCGTTTCAACGGCCGGCGTTGCGGCGGACGGCGACCGGACCGACGGCGACCTGGCCGACCGCGACCTCCGGGACGGGCCGGGGGTTGTCGAAACCGCACCCTCCGGGCCCGGCCCCGAGGGCAAGCGCGACACGGCCCTGCCAGTGGCCTCGTCGAATTGGCTGCAACAAACCGTTGCCGGTGACAGCGAGTCGTTGGCGTGGGTGTCGCCGACCGCCGGACCGCCAATTGACGCCTACTGGTTGCCTCCAGCCCCCGAGTTCATTCTGACCTGGCGACCCGCACACGTGCTGGACAGCCAGGACGCCCCCATCCTGATCCGGGCGCTGGGTCCCGGCCTGCAGCGGTTACTGGATCGCTGGCAGGCGTTAACTGGCGTCAGCCTGCAGCAAATCAGGCGGATGACCGTTTCGTTGCACGCCGCCGAAGGCCGTTATGACGTGCTGGTCAATGCGGAGTTGGTATCGGCCATGGATCGTCAGGTGTTGTTGGAAGGCATGCCGAACGCGCAGGAATCCAGCCAGCCAGTACCGGGCACCCGTGTTTACGAAACCGATTCGTTCAAGACAGCTTTGGTGACCGCCGCGCCCGGGGCCGGGCAGGTCGAACGAATTCTGCTGGGCACCGGAGATACCATTTCCAACATGTTTACGGCAGGCGGCCTGGCCGCCTGCGACCGAAACCTGGCGCGGCTGATCGAACGTTCGGACCGGGATCGCGACTGGAATGTGCTGTTTCTCAACAGCGCCTTGCTCAGCGAAGAAGCGACCCGCCTGTTTTCCGGAGACGCGGCCCGCTTGCGACGCCCGCTGCATTTGTTTTTTGACGAGCAGGTTCGCGCCGTGCTATTCAGCGGCCACAGCGACCGCGGCGACTATCTGGAGCTGATGACTGAGCAAACGATTGACTTGCCTGCTGAAGAGTCTGCGACGGAATTGCAACAAAGAATGCATCAGGCGCGGGACCAGCTGACCCGGTACGTCGCCGATCGGCCGGCACATCCCTACTGGCGGTCCCTCCAGCAACGCATGGTTGCCATGCTGACAGCCGTGGTGGACAACACCCGAATCACAACCGAGGCGGATGGCGTGATTGCCAATTGCTGGCTGCCTCCCTCAGCCTTGCACAACCTGGTTGCGGTGACCGAGTTGTCTCTGGCCGATGCCCGGTTTGATCGAGGGCCGCCGGGTTTGCCCGGAGGTCCCCAAACGTTGCCGGATTTGCTGGCCGCCTCACGCAGCCTGGAATTGACCAACAGCCCGGATTTGCGGGTGTTGCTGGAAGATTTGCAATCCGAAATTCGCGACGATTTCCCGGAATTGCCATTTGAGTTTCGAATTCGGCTGATGGGTGACGATTTGCGGCTGGACGGGATTACTCAAAATCAGCGTCCTGGCGATATTCTCATCACCCAAAAACCGCTGGCCGATATTTTGACCACCATTATGTTTCAGGCGAACCCGGACAAGGATGCCACGGGCCCCGCTGATCCGCGGTGCAAGCTGGTCTGGGTCATGACGGCCGATCCCGATCAGCCTGACCGGCAGATCATTCAAGTCACGACTCGTGCCGCCGCGGCAGCCAGAAATCTGGAATTGCCGGCCGCCTTTCGCGAACCTTAGTGCGGCCCGGCGGAAACCAGATGCCGGGCTCCCCCACATTTTGCGGATTTGCAGGTAATCCGCGTTACCGAAGGCCCATTCAGGCACTAAAATGAAACGGGGCAGAGGGGGGAGTCAGGCGTGTCCGAACAAAACAGCTTGTTTTCGATTTCCTGCAACACGTGCGCGGTTCGGCTGAAAGTGTTCAGCGAATCGGCGATTGGACAAGTCCTGGCGTGTCCCCGTTGTGGCAGCATGGTGTTGGTCGAGCCCCCGGAGGGTTGGGTTGCCCCCGTCCGTCAGGCGGGGGTTCCGGGCCCCAAACAATCTCGCGATCCCGACGATTCCCAGGCCACGCTGAGCGGCGAATTCGACGATTTGCGTGACGCGGCAACCGCGACCCAACCTGCCCAACGTCGCCGGTCCGTGGCCCCCGCATCGGTTACGCCACCCCTGCATTCCGACGGCCCAATCCTGCCCGACGGTTCGTGGGATTCGACAACGGCCCGCGAAAAAAGCAAGGCGATGGCCTGGATTGCCTCGATCAGCGCATTGTGTCTGATGGCGCTGGTCGCGATCATCTACCTGGTAACCTCGATCGCCGGACCATCGAACGAAGCCCAAATGGCACAGTCAAGTCCGGGAGCGGCCCCCGGGGTTTCGCCCGCCAACGGCGATACCGATCCACCGAACGAAATTGGCAGGCCGGCAAATACCGATACCGCGGCCATGAATGGGGCAGGGCAGCCCGTGGCCGATGATCAGCCGAACCCTGCCGGCCAGCCCGGGGATACCGCTGCACCGTCAACCGCGGACTCCGAACCGGCCCCGGGGCCTGGCCAGACGGAAAACGTCGCGGGAGCCCCTGGCAATTCGGTATCCGACTCCGGTTCCCGGCCGGATTCCTGGCCGGGCAGCGATTCTCCGCCCGAACCTGGCGAGGCCGATCAGCCGCTGGTCGAAATCGCCAACGATCTGGAGCGACCTGCGGGACCATTGTTGCTGGAGCAGGCCGATTCCGGGACGACGATGATGGACGACGTCGGCCCCATGGCCGACCTGTTTGCCGATCCGGGCCCGGTGAACCTGGAAGCGATTCGGGACATCGCGGCCGACTCGCCGGACAAGTTGATCGGGATTGGCAAGGTATACGTCCCCCGACCGGATTCCCTGGATGTTGACTTTGAACGTCAGTTGGCCGAGACATTTCCGGGTGTCAGTTATCAGGACATTCCCCTTGTCGAATTGTTGCGCAATCTGAACGTTTTGTCCGGCATTCCCATCCAGCTGGACAGCCATTCGGTCCGTTATGGCCATATCGACCCGGTGGCACCGGTCAGTTTCCGGGGAACGGACCAGTCGGTGATCGAGATTATCAATACGGCGGTTGCCGGGCTGAATCTGGTTGCCCTGCCGTTTCCCGATGAACGGGTGATTGTGGTGACGGACCAACAGCAACGCGCGTTTTCCCAACACCAAATCGACCTGGACGAGGCCCTCGTTGGTGACGGGCAACATGCGGAGGAACTGATTGCCCTGATTCATCAGGTGACTGGCCCGGAATTGTGGAATTCCGGCGGAGGGACCGCGCGGATTGAAATTTCCGGAAGCCAGGCGTTGCTGGACGCCGACGGCTGGTTGGCTGACGAAGTGAAACAGATCCTGGAAAAACTCGGCGCAGCGGCCCGACTGAATTCCGGCGAAGCGGATCCCGAGGCCGGGGCCATCGTGCAATCCCTGTGGTCGGCCAGTCGGGAAACGCTGGATTCGCCCTGTTCATTCGCGGTCAACCAGCTGGATTCAATGCATCGAATACTGAATCAGGTGTACCACAGCGACGGTCTGGTGATTACGGTTGACTGGCGAACCCTGTTGCCCGAGAAATGGACTCCGGCGACGCAAATGCCCTGGCCCAGCAACAATTTGACGGTGGCCGAAACGTTGCGCGATATTACCAGCTCGATGGAACTGGCACATCGCCTGGTCGCCCCCAACGTTGTGGAAATCTGTTCCCGGCAAAGCTACTGGGATGCTCCACGCATTGAAGTCTACCCCTGCCGCCAGCAACTGCAGACCTTTACGGCCGAGCAGGTGATGGGCTACCTGCAAGCCAATGTGGCCGCCGACATTCGCCCCACCGGTGCCCGCAAACGCGTCGAGTTTGTGCCCCGGTTCAATTGCATCATCGCCCGCTTGCCGGATCCCTTGCAATTGCGGGTGGAGAAAACCCTTGAGCAGTTGAACCGCCAGTGAGCGGTCCTGTTTCGGCCATCTCCATAACCGGTTCGCGAACCGACGCGGCGCCGGTGGTCGCGCTGGAAACCCGTTTCAGCCAACACACCGTCGACGGCCGCCGGAAAAGATTCACACAAAATTAACGTAGTCGTCACAGGTCGTTAACCCTTTTCCCGAGAATCGGGTGCCGTGCCGGTCAGTTCGTCCTCCGATCAACCGGCCAGACCCTGATGGCAACCGGCCCACACGAACGGTCTGGAACCGTTGGCGCCCGCCGGGGAGCGAGGTCTGCTCATCGACTCTCATCCTTGCCATTGCCTCAGCTTCCCGGCCCGCCGGTTTCCCGGGCGGCCGGTTGGGGCAGCGGTTCCCGCAACTGTCCGTCGTCGACCACGATTTGGCCCGATTTGATCACCAGGCGGGGAAACTCGAACATCTGCCGAACGTCCGCACCGGGATCATAAATTACAATATCGGCCCTTGCCCCCGGCCCCAAATGCCCCTTGTCATGCAAGCCCAGCAACCGGGCCGGGGCCGCCCGCGTGATAATCGCAATTTCCTCCAGCGAATACTGGCGATCCATGTCATTCAGACGGGAATGTTCCAGCAGGCTGCCATTGGCCCTCGCGATTTGCTGCCGACGCCAATCGGCATCCATTAACAAAGCCATGATCTGCGGATAGGCCAGAAACGAGGCCCCGTTGGGGTGATCGGTACTCAAGGCAATTTGCCAGGGATTTTCCACACTCAACATCCATTCCAGGCCGATGGCCCATTGCAACGCGTGGATACGGTCCCGACGCCGGTAACGGATCGGTGAAATCCCGCAACCGCCCTCGTGCGTTACGTCATGGGAAATCCACGGCTGACCCGAGATCTGTTGCAGATAATATCCCAGCGGGCTGTCGGCCGTCATGCTCATCGTGGAACCGAACATGACTTGACCAATATCCGCAGACAAATTGGGATGCCGGTTCAACCAGTCGGCCAGCGGCTGGACGGCCGATCCAAAGCTGGCTTCATCATCAGCTCCCCGGTAACTGTGGAACTGCACATGCGCCAAATGCCCGCGACAGTCGCCCAGCGCCTGCATGGTCGCCAGGGTGGTTTGCCAGTTGCCGGGCATTCCCAGGTTGTTGCAATGCAAATGCAGTGGATGCGGCAAACCGGCTGCGTCGGCGGCCCGGGCCAGCGCCTGGATAATCGCCCGGGGCGTCGTGTTCACCGAACCCAGACGCTGGTCAATGTCATTGACCGGATCACGAAATCCACGTTTCCAGTCTCGCGCGGCACCGGGACTGACCAGCTTGATGCCGGCGACATGTCGGGGGGCAACCGCCGACCGAACATGGGCCTCGACCGCCGCCGAATTGCCGGTCGTAACGGCATTCAGAAACTCCGGATGGTTGCCAACGAGCACCAGGCAGGCAGCGTCGATGATCGGCAGACGCTGGATTTCCTGTTCCGCGCGGCCGACACTGGAACAGGGGATGGCGGCGTCGATGGCGGTCGTGTAGCCCAGCCCGGCGTATCGCAAACCAGTCATCCACAGGTCGGGCACAAACGGTCCGGAAACGCGATCCCGAAAATCACTCGGGGCAAATCGGGTCCGGGCAATCAGCTGGCGGGCCGCATTGACCTTGGGACCGAGGAAATGGCTGTGCATATCCACACCGCCCGCCATAACAATTCGTCCGTCCGCGTTGAGCGTCTGCCCGGCCCGGCGATCCACCGGTGGAGCAATGATTCGGCCATCCTCGAACCACAAGTCCCCCACGTACCGGCGATCACGGTTGGCCGGATCCACGATCGTGCCACGTTGAATCAGGGTCAGCGTCATGGCCGAGCAATTTCAGAAAAACAAACCCGGATTCCGGCTTTCATTGCGAACGCCCGTCGACCCCCGTGCCCGACCCGAAAACGTGACCGGGCCCGGCGATCCCGGTCCTGGATCAATGTTCGTTGTAGAAAACGAATCGAATCGCCCCGAACCACCTGCCCGATTTGCATGACTGGCACGTCAGATCCTGTTCGACGACGCCATCCTACGAAACCGACCTCACCACCGCAAATGTTTGGCATTTTCAGCCGCATGATGCGGTCGACGTGCGGATGTACCATTCAGATTGACGCACAATGGGTTAACTCGGCAGACAGTTTCCGGGTGTCGTGCGGTAACGGGCAGCCGTTCGCCAGCGAAACCAGACGGCCCCGGAGATGTCGAATCCCTAACGTGGTCGGCCGGGAGATCCTGAGGGCTCGCCGGGTATCGCGGCGGGCATGCGGGCTTCCAGATCCGCCAGCAATTCATCCAGCAACAGATAATTGTCGGCGATCCGGTCCAGACGTCGTTGCACGGCCTGACTGTCACAATTCAGCGCAGCGGCGGCGGTGTCGATCCGGCCAGTTTTTGAGTAATCGGTTTTGCGAGCCACGGGGATCGTTGAACGGGTCGAGAGGTCCATGGGCAGGGCCGAACAGGCCGCGATTCCCATTGTGGGTCAATGGAGGACGGCCAGCAAGGCTTATTTTTTCGCGGGATCTTGCTCGGGGACCCGCCATTCCTGACGCAACTCCGCCAACCGGGTGGCCAAATCCTGACGGATATCGGCGTACCCGGGATCGGCAAGAAAGCTTTGCAATTCGTGCGGATCCGCCTGGCGGTCCAGCAAATCCCACTGGTCGATCGTCTGGGGTTCTCGGTTTTCATCCAGACGCTGGTAGTAGTGGACCAGTTTGTAGCGGTCGGTCACCACACCGTAATGAGCGGCCACGTTATGCGTACCGAGCTCATAGTAGTGATAGTAAAAGTCGTCGCGCCAGTCCTCCACGGATTGCCCGTTCAGCAACGGAACCAGCGAGCGACCCTGCATGTCTGGCGGAATTGCCACGCCGGCCAGATCGAGGAACGTCTCGGCAAAATCCAGATTGGATACCATCCGGCCACACGTGGATCCCGCAGGCGTATGGCCCGGCCAGCGTACCAGCAGCGGCGTCGTCAGGCTTTCCTCAAAAATCCAGCGTTTGTCGTACCAGCCATGCTCACCGAGGTAAAACCCCTGATCTGAGGAATAAATCACGACGGTGTTGTCGGCCAAATCGTTTTTGTCGAGGTAATCCAGCAATCGGCCAACATTGTCGTCCACGGATTCAATGCACCGCAGATAGTCGCCCAGATAACGCTGGTATTTCCAGCGAACCAGATCAGTTCCCGCCGGATTGGTCGCCAGGAATCCCTCGTTTTCGGCGGCATAGGCGGCTTGCCATTCGGCCCGTTGCCGGTCGGTAAACCGGCCAAAGAAATTCTGGTACGGCGGGGTTTGCCGATCCGCGTCGCGCCACAATTTCAGATCCCAGCCATCACGCAGGTGGCGGGCAATCGTCATTGTCTGTTCGGCAACCACCGGCGCCCGCCCGGAATAGTCGTCCCACAACGTCTCCGGTTCGGGGATCCGGTTTTCCCGTAGCGAGTTGAGGTGCGCGGGGCCCGGTTGCCATTCGCGGTGAGGTGCCTTGTGTTGCACCATTAGCATGAACGGCTGGTCATCTGCCCGATTCAGATCCAGCCAGCGGATTGCCTGGTCGGTGATAATATCGGTCACATAGCCTTCGATGCGGCGGTTCCCGTCGGGCCCGATGAAATCAGGGTTGTAATAGTGACCCTGGCCGGGCAACACCAACCAGTCATCAAAACCGGCCGGTTCACAGCCGAGGTGCCATTTTCCCACCACGGCCGTTTGGTATCCGGCCGTTTGCAGCATTTTCGGAAAGGTTGGCTGGCTGGCGTCAAACCGGTCGCCGTTTTGCCGGAAGCCATTGAGGTGGGAGTATTTGCCCGTCAGAATGACGGCCCGCGACGGTCCGCAAATTGAGTTGGTGACCAGACAGCGTTCAAATCGCATGCCCTCACGGGCCAGCCGATCGATGTGCGGTGTTTGGTTGATTTGCGAGCCACAAGCGCCAATGGCCTGGCTGGCATGGTCGTCACTGAAGATAAACAGAATGTTCGGCTGGTCACCCCGCGCAACCGAAACCGCCGCGGCGATACACCCCAGCCACATCCACAGCCTGATCGCTCGCCGTGCCCCGATCGAAATACAAAATCCCGGTTTGATCCGGCGGACTGAATCGACATCCGGACGGGCAGGCGAGGGCAATGGCATGAGTGGGTTCCCGGCGAGTACAAGTCAAATCAACATTCACCAGCAGTGAATCGAACCCTCGAAATCATAACAGATAAACCAGGACGGGACTGGTCGGGATGCCAGCCGCCCGGTCGCAATGGTGCGGGTCGGCGGTGATAACGTATAATCCAATCCGTTTTCACGGCCTCCCGGCCCCGACCGAAAAACCACCTCTTCCCCGATTGTCATGACGCCAGACCTGACGGAACCCCTGTTTAATTTTGCGACCGTATTGTTATCCGGCATTATTGCGGGGGAACTGGTAGCGCAGGATTCACTTGCCCAAGGTGACTGGCTGGATCGGTGTCGGGATTCTGCTCAGGGCACTGCAATTACCCGGTTTGACCGAGGGCCCGCCCCTGGACCGGTTCCTGCCATTCATGCATTTCGTGCTGGGTTACATTATGTTCACCGTGGGCGCGGCACTGCATTTCAAGAGCCTGCGCAACACCCGGCTGCGGCTGGGAATCCTGATGCTGGGAGAATTGCTGGTCACCCCGGCCGTCGTGTTTGTCGCGCTGTTTTTTGTGGCTCGACAGTCGGTCACGGTTTCGTTGCTGTTGGCGGCCATTGCCATTGCGGGTGCCCCGGGAACCACCGTGCTGGTGGCTCACGAAACGCGGGCCCGGGGCACGCTGACCCGCACGCTGATTGCCGCCGTGGCCCTGATTGACATGGTCTCGGTCGGGCTGTTTGTGTTTGTGGCTTCCCTGATCGGCTCGGGCGGGGGGAGTTTTGGGGCGGCCATGGCCGCGGTCGGCATCCAGTTTGGAGTGACGTTTCTGGTGGGCGGCCTGGCTGCCGTTTTGGCGCTTGGGTTGACACGCACCATTGTGGGGCCGGCGTTTGTCGGGCCCATGTTTGTATTCGTGATTCTGTTTGCCTGGGGATTGGCATCGGGAATCGGGACCTCCGGAATTCTGGCCTGCACATTTGCCGGAATTGCCGTCTCCAACATGCAACACGATACCGTGCGCGCTGCGGAAGCCTATCTCAAGCAAATCGGGACGGTCCTGTTCGCCGCATTTTTTACCTTCGCCGGAATGCGACTGGATTTTAGCCAGGTCGTACCGCTGCTCGGGCTGGTTACGCTATTGTGTTTATCGAGATTTGCAGGGAAGTATCTGGGAGCCTGGGCCTCGCTCTTTCTGGCCGGTGTGCCCGCCAAATTGCGCAACAATTTCGGGCTGGCGCTGGTTCCCCAGGGCGGGGTCGCCGTTGGCCTGATCCTGCTCGTTCAGGAACAATTGGGGGCCAGTCCGGAGGCGGTTCAGGTTGTCACCACGCTGGGTTTGGCCGGCATCGCGATCAATCAGCTGATCGGCCCCAGCGCGGTCCGCGTGGCCATCCAGCGGGCCGGCGAGGCCGGCAAGGATCGAGCCCGATTGCTGGATTTCCTGGACGAAAACCACATTACGGTGGACGTTCGAGGGGATTCCAGGGAAGAGATTATTCGCAACCTGACGGACAAGTTGTACGCCACCAGCAGCTTGTCGTTACCCCAGAATGAGTTTTTGGAGGAAGTGCTGCGTCGCGAGAAACGGGAATCCACTTGCCTGGGCCAGGGATTAATGATCCCCCATACCATATTGAAAGATGACGATGAAATTACCGGCGTGCTGGGAATCAGTTCGGCCGGACTGGATCTGGGGGCCCCGGATGGACGGCCCATCCATGCCGTGTTGCTGCTGGCCACACCGGAAAACGAACGAACGCGTCACCTGGAAATCCTGGCGGCCTTTGCTTCCGCCATTACCTCCGATCTGAATCTGCGCGAGCAACTGTACCATGCCCGGTCACCGGCTCACGCGTACAACGTGTTGCATGCCGACGAGGCCGAAGACATGAACTACTTTCTGGAGGATGCCATCGAGCGGGCGGGCCTCAGCGTCTGACGGATTCCGGGCCTGGTGGCACGTGCACCACGACCGCGGACGCCCCGGGCGCGAGCGTACGGCCAGGGCCGCCTGTTTCCGCCCGGCCACGCCGTTATTGACGTCGCTGTTGTTCGACGTAGTCGCGGTCTTCCGGATCGAGTTTGCCGAGAGCAACCTGGATCTGTGTCCCGTCCTCCTTTTCCAGGACAATCTGGTCCCCGGCAATCTCGAGCAGGCGGGCCTGGACCTCGAATCGACCACTGCGGTCTCGAAATCGGCGCAAGGGCTGGTCGGGCACGGTCTGCGCCGTTGGCGTCCCGTCCAGCGGCAGCAGGTCCACCGTTTGCAGGTATCGCTGATCGGCCTTGCTGAGATTTTCCCGTTTCACCTCGATCGTCGAATCGTCGTCCTTGCGCAGCCGGACCGACTGGTCATCGCCAGCCTCGGCGACCGCCCGAATCTTGTGTTTGCCGGTCTTGTCCCGAAACGTCCGCATTTCCGGGGCAATTTTTTCGCCCACCATACCGGCCGATTCAGCCGTTGACACCAGATGCTCAATTTCCTCGTCCAGGTTTTTCCGAATACTGTCAAACCGGATGACCCCCTGGTGATCAATCAGCATGATTGTGGGAAACGCGCGGATTCCAAATTGCCGGCAAATGGACCCGCCGCGTCCGTCATAAAACGACCGCCAGTTGAGATTGTTTTCGGCAATCGCCTCTTGTGCCGTCGAGATCTGGTCATCGGTATTGACGCCCAGTAAAACAAACGGACGTCCCTGCATTTCCTGAACGAGCGACCGCTCGTGCGGGTACATGGCCCGGCAAGGACCTCACCAGTGGCCCCAGAAATCCAGCATGATGACTTTGCCCTGATAATCGCTCAATCGAAATTCCACGCCCTCGACGTCGGCTCCCACGATCTCCGGAATCAGGTCGCCAGTCTTTAGCCCGACGTTGCCTGGCGCACCGGGAAAGGCGGCGGTTAATGTCTCCGCCGCTGCGGCACCGTCACCCGCCGCCGAATCACCGCGGCCTCTCTTGCTGCGCTGTCCGGGCCGCCGGGATGCGATCGCCGGCGGTGCGGCGTCCTTCGGTGCCACGGTCTCCCCGTCCGGTTGTTTCGGCCGGGCCGGCGGGCGCTTGTCATTTTTGACGTCGGACGTTGCCGGGCCAGGCGGGACGGCGGGCGGACTGTTTCGCGGCGGCGGCACCGCGCCGGCCCGACCGGAATTGGCCGGACCCGACGATTGCGAAATCGTGGTCGCTTCGTCCGAAGGGCCTCCACAACTGCTCAACAATACAATCAACATGCTCACGGGCAGGAGTCGCTTCATGGCGGCAGGCACTCCGGGATCGGGGAGGGGTGGAAGCAATCGAAACATGCCCATTGTGCCAATAAACGTCCGCCAATCCAGGCAATTTTCGCAAAAAGCCGATTTCAAAAACGTTTTTTTGGCACGCTTCGCCGGCTTCGGCAGAAAAACCCGGTAATTGCCGCCGCTGGCTGGCCCGAAACCGGCACGGTTCGACCAGCCAACCGTGGCACCCCTGACCGGATCCGGCACACAGCTGGACCAGCCAATCGTGCGCCTTCACGTTCCAAACGGTCTGTATCGTGCCCAGCCTGCCGGGCCGGATTCCCGGTGGCAAGGCGGGGCTTGCACGGGCTTCGGCCTGGCTGCCGGGGTCCGGCAACGGAACGCCCGTCGGCTGGGTCGCCGGCATTTCCGGGATAACTGACAAACCCGGCAAGCACCTTACAGCAATCAATGGTTGATTCGCCTGGACAATCGTCAATTCAAGGTTGCCGGAATGATTTGATTTCGCGGGTCCCGGCACCTGCAGTGCCGTCGCGGATTGTCGCGTGACGATACGAAAGACTGGCAAACGATTCGGTTTCACGATGATCCAGGTTTGCCGGATTGTCTTTCCTGGCGCCACGATTCCCTGATGATCCAAACTCAATTCCCTTGCCGTCCCCCGGAGCCGTTTCTCCGGTTTGTTGCCGGCGGTGCGGCCCGGTTGTTGTTGCTGGTCGGCCTGTTGTGGATGACCGCGCATGTCGAGGCGCAGGAACTTGTACCGGTAAGCGGCAAACGCGCCGTCACCTGGGGCCAACAATCGCCGCCCCTGATCCCGGACGAATCAATTGAGGAATTGCCCGCTCCGCGACCGGATGGGGCCACGCAATTCAATACGTTCCCCCGGCAGGATCCCTGGCAACCTGACGTTTCGGACTTGTCGCTGGAACAACTGGAGGTTGTGCCCGCGGAACCGGACGATCAGGCAGGCCGCGCCGGCAACGAGATCATTCGACAACGGTATCCCGACGGCCGGATCCAGATTCGGCGGTTTGTGATTCAGGACGAATTTGGCAATTATTTGAATCACGGACCGTGGACGCTCTACAGTCAACGCGGCCAGATCATGGCCCGGGGCCAGTTTGAGGAAGGGCTGATGACCGGTAACTGGGAACGCTGGCATCCGGAGGGATCCGGTGGCCTGTTCAGCGAATCGCCGTTCGGTGAGTTTCAGGGCCCGTTTTTGTCCGTTTGCGGCTTTGCCGAGGGCCAGCAACACGGAACCTGGACCATCATGGACCGGTACCGCCGCAAGATACTGGAAATGCCCTATGTTCGCGGGAATCGCCACGGTGTGGCGACCTGGTACTGGCCCAACGGCGGCAACATGCGGCAAGCCGGGTTCGAGAACGGAAAAATGCAGGGGGATTTGATTGAGTGGGATCAGAACAACCGGGTCACGCGACGCTCGTCGTGGGACGACAACCGCGAGCTGATTACACGGGACTCGTTTTATTACCGCAACCAGAAACGCAGCGAAAACCATTTTCTGGGCCCGCCGCTGCAATTCCTCGGCAAGGATGACTGGTGGAACGCCCGGCCAGCCCGGTTCGAGGCTTCCGGCCAGGAAATCCAGCATGGTCCCGCTGTCGAATGGTACCGCAACGGCCAACTCAAAATGCGCGGGCAATACCGCGAGGGTACGCGTCACGGCCATTTCGCCTGGTGGCACCCCAATGGCCAAAAACAGGCCGAGGGCACCTATGCCAACGGGCTGCGGGACGGACGCTGGAGATGGTGGCACGCCAGCGGCGTACTGGCCATTGACGGAATCTACCGGGCCGATCAACCGGGGGGAACCTGGACCTGGTGGTTCGAAAACGGCCAGGTCGATCACACCGAGGACATGGACGCGGCGGGGCTGGAAATGCTGGACGACCCGGAGTTCGACGAACCCGCCGACCTGCGTCCGGACGACGACACGTTTACCATCCCCGGTCCCGAAGACCTCTCCTTTTCGGGGGACGGTTAATCCCGCCAAACGACTGCGTTGACCCGCCCCCTGCATTCCGATGCCACGCCAACCGACGCATAGCGCGGGTCTGGGCGACGATACGCCCGGGAGACGGTAATCCACGGTTTTGAAAAACTCGGCACTGGCCGCAGCGCCTGCTTGCCGACGGCCACCGTTCCTCTGGACGGCATACGCGCCAACAAAAAACCCGGTCTGGATATGACCGGGTTATGTTTCTCAGCCGGCGGAAACTGGCGTGGCGAGCCACGGCCATCCTGGCTGGTTGTCAATCACGGCAAGTCGGCGATCCGGGTTTTCATCGGAACCGGGTCAATGACCGGTGGCCCGGATCGCAGGGCGGTCTGATTAACCAGCGGTCAGGCCAGTTCATCCAGAAGCCGTTCCACAGCGACATCCAGCTTTTCAGCGGTTTCATATTGACCGGTTTCAATCTGCTGACGAATGGCGGTCACACGCTCGGCCCGGATACTCGCGCTGTCATTCATGCCTGCGAGCATCTGCGCCTCACTGGAAATGTCAATTTGATCGGTTGTGTCAAAACGGGTAGCCACCGGATTGGATTCGGTTGGCCGAACCTTGCTGGTTACGTCTACCTGGGTCATGGATTGAACGCTGGACGTTCCACGAATCTGCATCGTTATCTCCCGTCGTGGGTTATGGCAAACGGGCTTGTCCGGATCCGGCTGGGAAACCGGTTCCTGCAAACCATTGCCTGGAGGGCTCAAATTGTCGGGGACTGAAGCGAACTGCCCGGCCACCGAATTCGAACCGTCCAGAATTTCTGGTTTCGGGCCGATTCTGGCGAAAACTGCCGTGCAAGTATAGCTCAAACTTCTTCCGTTCGCGCTTGCGCTCCGTGTCGGCCCCGAGCCTCCATTTTCGGCAAGATCTGACCTGGCAGACGCTGGGAAAGCAGTATTGAGTATCGACGAGGTCGCTGAGCATTATTTCAGCCGAATCCTTTCGCAATCTGTTTTGCCGCTCGCGGGCAACTTTTCACCTTTGTGCGTGTCTCGTTTTCTCACAGTCGCAACGAAGGCCTGGCAGAATTCTGCAGAAACTCCCCTGCGAAGCATTTGACAACCTGCCAGCCATGTGCCGGCCGATTGTCGAATGCCATTTGAAGCAAACTGCAGTCCCAAACCGTTGAAAATTTTTGCCCGTTTCCATTCAAGTTTTCGGCCACACTACATTCACCGCACCGCGCCCCGCCAGCCCGTCAAAAAAACCCTTCAAAAACATTCGTTTGCTGTCAAACTCCGTGACCGCATCAACGGGGATTGACAGCAATGAAATTGAAAATTCCACAATCCGGATGTGTCAAATTGTCGCCCGCCAAATTGGTGTTGGACGAATTTGGCAAATGCTTATAACTGAGAGATCCAGATAACTAGTTGATGCGTAACAGAAACGCTGGCCCGTCAATGAACTGACCGGCCGGCATCGCCCGGGGGGGAACTGTTGCGATTGGCCTTCGCCATCTTGCCTGGTTTGTTTGACCGGGCCGGGCATCAAATACTTGTCGTTCATGGGCAGGGATCGCCGATGACCTACTTCATCATCGAGGACCTGTCATATGATCGAGCGTCAACTAACGCCCCCCAAATTGAATCTGACCCGTGACCCGGCCCAGCCTCCGCTGTTTGTCAGCATGGAGTCGTTCTTCGATTTCTGCTTCTGGATGGCCGAAGAGTTGCAGGATCTGGAGGCCCAGTACGATCCCAACCGCAACTGCGCCGGATTCGACTGTGATATTCCATTCCCGGATGACCTGGCCGCCGGCCTGTACTAGCGTTACCTGGCAGAGCGGTCCTCCTGGGCCCTTCATCACAGGGACGGTTGCTGATCGACGGCTCCGGGTGGCTATCGTCCGGGTGATTCCGGGCAAGCCCCAATCGGATGTCATTTCGTCGAGGGTGTTTCCCGGGGGAATTCCCGGGTCCCGGCAGCCACGCTCCGTGACGATTTTGCGGTGACCTGCGGATTTTGTGCAAAGTCCCCCAGGGATTTCTGGTCCTCACCGCCTGGAATTGACGTGTCCGGGTCAAGAGAACCCATTCGCATTGACCAGGACCCTTCCGGACATTGCCCGATGAGAAACGTGCCCATTGCATGGATGGTATGGTGTTTGTACCCGGCCATGCTGGTTCAGGCACAACAGGCGACGCCCGAGTCACCCGGCGATCGGGCCGGGCAGGTGTTCGAGCGACTGGATCGCACTGGGGACGGCCAGCTGGAACGATCCGAATGGCCCCAGCGACTGGTCCGGTCGTTTGCCAGGATCGACGCCGACCACAGCGGTGGCATTTCCCGGGATGAATTGGCGGCGTTTTCCGGGACCCGCTCGTTGCCAGACAATCGGGATATCCCCGATGGTGATCCGGGAATCACCGACCCGTATTTAATCTACAACGATAACGTCAATCGTCTGGCGATTCGATCCATCGATTTGCTGCAGCTGGACGACAGGAAACGTGGCAAGACCCTGGCATTGCGCGTGACGTTTCCAACGGCAGGTGGCCCCTTTCCCGTCATCGTCTTTAGTCACGGGTTGTACGGCAGCAAGGACAATTACCTGGCGCTCACCCGGTTTTGGGCTGCCAGCGGTTACGTCGTGATTCAACCCAACCACCAGGATTCACTGGCCGGTGGTGCCCGCTACGATGATCCTGCCAATTTGCGCAGGTGGCCGGAGCGTCCGGCCGACGTGTCGCTGATCATCGATTCGCTTCCCGAACTGGAATCCAGGGAACCGGCGCTGGCCGGCAAAATGAACCGTCAGCGGATCGGTGTCGGCGGTCATTCATTGGGGGCCGGTACGTCGCAGCTGGTCGCCGGGGCGACTGCGACGTTGCAGGGACGCCCGCGGAGTTTTGCCGACGATCGTGTGGCCGCGGCCTTGTTGATGTCCAGTCAGGGCCCCGGCGGAATTTTGTCGCAGGATTCGTGGCGCAACATCACCATCCCGATGATGGTGACGAGCGGTTCCGCCGATGGTCCGACGCGAACCGGCCAGCCGGCCCAGTGGCGCAAACAGCCCTACGAACTGAGTCCTCCCGGCAACAAACATCTGGTCTGGATCGAAGGGCTCGATCACGGATTTGGCAATCTGACCGGTTCCGGACGCTACCCCGAGGTCCCCGCCCACCAGGCGTATGTGAAAGCGACCACCCTGGCTTTTTGGGACGCGTACCTGAAGGGTTCGTCCGCCGCGCGGCAGCTGCTGACCAGTAACAGGATTTCCGGCCAAACCGGGGGCCGCGTCGACCTGAAATGGAAATGACATTCAGTTGTGACCGTCTCCGAGGTTGGGGAGTCGTTCACTCAGCCGTTCAATCGCTTCGGCCGACATGCCCGCCTGCTGAACGCCCAGGCTTTCCAGTGACTGACAGTTATCCAGATGTCTCAGCCCGTCAGCGGTCAATCGGGTGTCTCCCCGGCCAACGTACAGGCTCTTCAACTTCGGGAATCCGCCGCGATCTCCAGCACCTGATCGGTGAAGTTGTTGCCTTGCAGCGGAACCGATTCGATTTCGGTTCGTTCACGCGGACATTTGATGCCCTGGTCCGTGATCTGCGAATTGCTGCGAGAAAACAGGCCCGACGCATATCCCTGTGCCCGGTCCCAACCTGCTCCCGGCGTCCAGTCGGTCCCCGTTTGCTGATCGGTTGCATTTGGCGGGCCAGCGTCCGATCACACTTTCTCCAAAGCCCGCAACTGGGCTCGGGCGTGGTCAATGGCCTGTCGCCGCTGGAAAGCTTCCTCGCCCGTCAATCCGGATTTTGCTTCCTCGGCCGCCAGTCGTTCGGTAATTTTGGCCTTGTCCAGTTCCGTGACGGGCATGGCCCGATTGGTCAGAACGGAAACCACGTTGTTGGCGATTTGGGTGAAGCCGCCTTCGACAAAAAAGTGGTTCGTTTTGCTGCCGTCGCGAACCCGCAACTCTCCAAATCCCAGTCGTCCGATGGTCGCCGCGTGCCCGGGCAGAATCCCGATTTCACCGTCGACCAGGGGCAAGGCGGCAAACTCTGCCTTGCAATCCAGCACAGTTTGTTCGGGCGTTACGATGACGACCTGGATTCCGGACATGTTCAGACCAACCCATCAATAAGTGAATGTCGGGGACAGGGAACGAAATCGGATGGCATGCAAACAGTAACTTGATGCGAAATGGTTTATTCGTTGACGGGAGCCGTCGGTACGACCGGCTGGTTGTCTGGCCATGAACACCTCCCGCCGGACACCGGCGCGCGTTCCGTGGATTACGCCTTGGCGGCCATCTTTTTGGCCTGTTCTTCGGCCTGTTCGACGACCCCTACGTACATGAACGCCTGTTCGGGCAGGTGATCCCATTTGCCGTCGCAGATTTCCTCGAAGCTGCGGATGGTCTCTTCCAGCGGCGTAATCTCGCCGGCCTTGCCGGTGAACACCTCGGCGACCAGGAACGGCTGGGACAGGAATCGCTCGATGCGGCGAGCCCGATGCACGACCAGTTTGTCTTCCTCGGAAAGTTCGTCGACACCCAGAATCGCAATGATGTCCTGCAATTCGCGATAACGTTGCAAGGTGGTTTGAACGCGGCGGGCAATCGTGTAGTGTCGTTCACCCACGTATTGCGGATCGAGAATCCGGCTGGACGATGCCAGCGGATCCACGGCCGGATAGATCCCCTTTTCGGAGATCGATCGCTCCAGGTAGATAAAGGCGTCCAGCTGACCAAACGCTGTGGCCGGTGCCGGGTCGGTCGGATCGTCGGCCGGCACGTAAACCGCCTGCACCGAAGTGATCGCGCCCTTGTTGGTCGAGGCAATCCGTTCCTGCAAGGCACCCATTTCGGTGGCCAGCGTCGGCTGGTAACCCACGGCCGAGGGCATCCGTCCCAGCAAGGCGGAGACTTCCGAACCGGCCTGGGAGAAGCGGAAGATGTTGTCGACAAACAGCAACGTATCGGCACCGGTTTGATCGCGGAAGTACTCGGCCATGGTCAGCGCCGAAAGCGCTACTCGCAGTCGGGCACCCGGCGGTTCGTTCATTTGGCCAAACACCATACAGGTTTGCTCGATCACCTTGCGGCCCGTCTGACCGATCTCCGTTTCCTGCATCTCCAGCCACAGGTCGGTGCCTTCACGGGTCCGTTCGCCAACCCCGGCAAACACCGAGTAACCGCCGTGGGAACTGGCGATCCGGGCGATCAATTCGGTCAAAATCACGGTCTTGCCCAGACCGGCACCACCGAACAGTCCGGCTTTTCCGCCCCGCACAAACGGGGTCAGCAGGTCGATCACCTTGATCCCGGTTTCGAACAATTCGGTGTTGGTGGAAAGTTCCTCGACACGGGGAGCCGGCCGGTGAATGGCTCGCGATTCCTCTGCCTTCACGTCACCCCGTCCATCGACGGGCTCACCCAACAGATTGAACACCCGGCCGAGGGTGGCCTCGCCGACCGGCACGGTGACGGGCGAGCCGGTATCGACGCAATCCTGTCCCCGGACAACGCCCTCGGTGCTGCCCAGGGCGACACAACGAACGCGCCCACCGCCGAGGTGTTTGGAGATTTCGCCGGTCAGCTTGCGGGACTTGTCCCCCTCCCGCACCTGCACGGTGACCGCGTTGTAAATCGGGGGCAGGCAGTTTTCGGGAAACTCGGCATCAAATGTGGAACCGATGACTTGAGTGATTTGACCAGTATTCGCCATGGCATTTCCGCGGATTGAATGGTTGAATGGTTGGGACCCGTCGACGATCGACCGGGGGGGTTTGACGTGATCGGTTGTCTAGCCTTCGAGCGCCTCAACGCCGCCGATCACTTCCATGATCTCACCGGTGATTTTCGACTGGCGAGCGCGGTTGTAGGTCATCGAAAGCGACTTGATCATTTCGTTGGCATTTTCGGTTGCACTCTTCATGGCCACCATCCGCGCGATTTGTTCACTGACCGCCGCGTCCAGAAAACACTTGAACAGTTTGACCTTGAAACTGGTGGGGACGACTTCGTTCCAGGATGCTGCGAGCCGAGGGAATCAGCTCGTAAACGGAATTGCGGTTGTCGCCGGACCCGGAGCTCTCCGACTCCGGCAAATCCGTCAGGGATCCCAGCGGCAACAGGGTTTCCACGACCGCGGTCTGTTTGGCAATCGAACGGAACCGGGTGTACACCACATCCAGTCGATCCAGCTCGCCGGCGATGTATTGCCGCAAGTATGCGTCGGCGATCCGCTCGACCTCGTCAAAGGCCGGCTGATCGTCAAACTGGCGGAATTCCTGTTCCATGGCCACCTTGCGGAATTTGAAATCCGCTGATGCCGCGTTTGCCCGAAACGTCCAGGGACAGTTTGCCGGCCAGCTCAACCAGTTCCTCGGCGCCGACTGGTGGCCAGCCGAATCACATTGCCGTTGTAGCCGCCGCACAAACCGCGATTGGCCGTCAGCACCAGCAGCCTGGCCGTGCTGATTTGCTCGCGGCCCTCCAGTAGCGGATGCGAAACATCCAGACCGGCCCGGGCCAGGTCACCCACGACGCGGGTAATGCGGTCGGTGTAGGCGGTCGCGGCCGACGCCCGATCCATGGCCTTTTTGAATCGCGCAGTGGCGATCAATTCCATCGTCCGCGTAATTTTCTTGATGTTGCGGATCGATTAGCGGCGTTTGTCCAGTGCGCGAGGGTTGGCCATGGTCGGTAGCGGTCAGGGAACTGGGAACGGTCGGGATCGGCCCGCCGGTTGGCAAGCCTGAAAGTTATCGGTGGTCGGGGAATCAAATAATGTCGGTTTTGTTCCGGGGTGTGAGCGATCCGGGCGTCTCCGGCTGGCGTCCGGGTACCTGGATTTACCGGGTCGATGCATGAAACGTGGAATTGAACTCCGCGATGGCCTCGGACACCGCCACGGTCGCCGGATGATCGGCCTTTTTCATGCAATCACCTTCGTTCTTGGTCTCGTCCAGCAGTTTCCAGACATCCTGTTTCTTGTCGTGAACGAATTCCAGGAACTCCTGTTCCCAGCGCTGAATCTGGTTCACCGGGACCTTGTCCAGATAGCCTTGTTCACCGGCAAAGATGACCATGATCTGATCGACGACATTCAGCGGCGTGTACTGTCCCTGTTTGAGCAGTTCCACCATCCGGTAGCCGCGATCCAGTTGCGATTGGGTGGCCGCATCCAGGTCGGTACCCAGTTGGGCGAAGGCCTCCAGTTCGCGGAATGAGGCCAGCGCCAGACGCAAACCACCGGCCACATTTTTCATGGCCTTGACCTGGGCGGCCCCGCCCACTCGGGAGACCGAAATACCGGCGTTCATGGCCGGTCGCACACCGCGGAAAAACAGGTCGGGCTGCACGTAGATCTGGCCGTCCGTAATCGAAATCACGTTGGTCGGAATGTAGGCCGAGACCTCGCCCTCCAGGGTCTCAATGATCGGCAGGGAGGTGATCGAACCGCCTCCCAGTTCGGCATTCAGCTTGGCGGATCGTTCCAGCAGCCGGCTGTGACAGTAGAACACGTCACCCGGATAGGCTTCACGACCCGGCGGGCGACGCATCAGCAACGACAATTCGCGATAGGCCACGGCCTGCTTGGACAAGTCATCGTAGACCACCAGGCAATGCTGGCCCTGCCACATAAAATGTTCGGCCATCGCGGTTCCGGCGTAGGGTGCGATGTACTGCAGGGGAGCCGGGGTGCTGGCACCGGAAACGATCACCGTGGTGTAGTCCATGGCACCGGCTTCTTCCAGCACCTTGATCACGCCGGCGACCGAGCTGTCCTTTTGGCCAATCGCCACGTAAAAACATTTAACGCCCGGTGGTCTTCTGGTTGATGATCGCATCGATGGCAATCGCGGTCTTGCCCGTTTTTCGGTCACCAATGATCAACTCACGCTGGCCGCGGCCCACCGGCGTCATGGCATCCACCGCCTTGATCCCGGTCTGCATCGGCTCGTGCACCGGTTGCCGCTCGGCCACACCGGGCGCGATGATTTCGACCGGCCGGGTTTCGCTGGCATTGACCGGCCCCTTGCCATCGAGCGGATTTCCCAGCGGATCGAGGACGCGACCGATCACGGCATCGCCCACCGGAACCGACAGCAGAGTATCCCAGTGCCTTGACCTCGTCGCCTTCGTTGATCTTCAGGTAGTCACCAAGAATGATGATCCCGACGCTGTTTTCTTCCAGGTTGAAGGCCAGCCCGATGATTCCGCCAGGAAACTCCACCATTTCACCGGCGGCCACGCCGGTCAGTCCGTGTACCCGGGCAATCCCGTCTCCGACTTCCAGTACCGTTCCGACTTCGCGAACGTCAATCTGGCTGTCGTATTGTTCGATCTCCTGCTGGATGACCGAAGCGATTTCGTCAGCACTAAACTTCATCGATAACCTCACTGGGTATGTTGCCGTGGATCGTGGGGCGAAATTGCCCCGTTCAGGCAGTGCTGGCAAAACGATCCAGGGATTTTCTGATTTCCTGATTGGCCCGACCGATCGCGGCCGCCCGGAATTGATTCAACTGGTTGCGCAAACTGCCGTCGTACACGGTGTCGCCGACTCGCACGACCAGGCCGCCGATGATCGCCGGATCGACCTGCGGCATCCAGTGAAACCTGTTTGCCAAGCACCTGCCCGAGACGTTGGGCAACTCGTTGCTGCAATCGCCTCATCGACGGCCTCGGCCGTCACCATGGTGGCCTGCACGCGATCCGGCCTGCTGGTCACTCAGGCGCGGACCGAGCGGCGAATGACGGTCAAAGCAATCGGCGCGCCCCTTGGCCGTCACCACCTTGACAAAATTCAGAAACACCTTGCTGGCCCGATCGTCGAGCGACTTTTCGATCAGCCGGTTTTTTTCCGCGAAACCGATTCGGGGAGACTCCAGGCAGGCCCGCAAGCCGGGGCAACTGCTGCAGCGCATCCACAAACGAATCCAGTTCCTCGACCAGCGCATCCGACTGGCCGGATGCTTTCGCCAGGCCCCACAGCGCCTTGGCATAAACATCGCCCAGGTACTGGCGGTCGGTGTCGAACACGGATTTCTGCTTGAGGTTTTCTTTGGCCATCGTGAATCAGTGAAAATGATCGGATCGCTGCCTGGCCCCGGGGCCTGGATCAGTTGCGGGAAAACTGCTCCAGGGACTGTTCAATCAATCTGGGCGTGATCGCCCGACTGGAGTTCCTTGCCCAGCAGGGAACCGGCCAGGGACGACCGCCGAATCGACACTTCGTTCGGCCAGCTCGCGGACGGCGGCATCGCGGGCGGCGTTGATCTCGGCAATCGTCCGCTCGCGTTGTCGCTGGGCTTCGGCACCGGCTTCCTCCATGATGCGTTTGCGGGCCCGTTCGGCGTCGACCTTGGCTTCGGCGATCATCCTGCGCCGTTTCCTCGAGCCGCCGCTTGCGATCTTTTGCTCGTACTGGGCCAGGGTGGCCTGGGCCTTTTCGTTGGCCGCCCGGGCCTCGTCGATATTGTTGGCGATGGATTTCTCGCGTTTTTCCAATCCGTCCATGATCGGATTCCACGCGTACTGCGCCAGCAACACCACGAGGATGACAAAGATCAGCAGGCTGAAAATCAGCGTGTCGATGCGGAACTGCAGCGGCGACGAGGCCGCGGCCTCCGCCAGCAGCGCATTAACTGCAAACAACAAATTCGACGTCATCAATCGATCCTTTGGAACCGGAACAGCCACTGCGATCGCCGTGGAACATCGCCCCCAGTCGAGTGGCGGTTAACCGACAAACAGACCCAACAGGATGGCGGCAAATGCAGCACCTTCGACCAGCGCGGCGGCAATGATCATGGTCGTGTTGATCTGACCGGCCATATCGGGCTGGCGGGCAATGCTTTCGCAGGCCGAACCACCGATCCGACCGATGCCGATGCCGGCACCGATCACGGCCAGGCCGGCACCGACCGCTTTCATGCCGGGAACCGAGGTTGCGTTCTGGGCCAGCACCGCAACACCCTCGGCGCAGCCTGGGCTTCGGCGCTCAGACAAAACATGAACGAGCCCATTACCACCAGGACGATGGGAACAACTTTGAACATTTAATTAGTCTCCCGCGTTAAGGATTGTGTTCAGGCAAATTCAGTTGGTAATTGCGATTTGGAATCTCCGAATCAGTGGCGCTTGACGGGACGATCCCCGTTTGGGCTAGTGCGGATGAATGGCTGCTCCGATAAACAGGGCGGTCAAAAACGTGAACACATAGGCCTGAATGAAGGCCACCAGGACCTCCAGCACACCGATCGCCACCGACGCGCCAATCGATCCGGGAATCACCAGCCAGTCCGATGGCCAGGCCCCAAAAGGCTCCGATAAAACCGACGATGCACGGCCAGCACCATGTGTCCGGCAAACATGTTGGCGAACAATCGAACCGCCAACACCATGTGCTTGATAAACAGCCCGAAGACCTCGATGCACCAGATTCCGATGGTCATCGGGATTTTCATCAGACCCGGCAAATCCATATGCGGTGCCTGGGCTTTCCAGAAACCCACCACGCCCAGCTTTCTTCATGCCCGTGACCAGCACGATCGCAAACACGCTCAGAGCCAGAGCCGCGGTGACATTGATGTTTCCCGTCGGAGTCCCCAGCAGGGGAAACATCCCCATCAGATTCATCGCCAAAATGAAAAAGAACAGCGTCCAGATCAGCGGCAGGAACCGTTTGTAATCATGGGAACCGATGGCCGGCTTGGCCATCTCGTCGCGAACATACACCACGATCGCTTCCAGCAAGTTCCACAGCCGCCCGCGAGGCGCCTGTCCCGACTGGATCTTCCGCGCCAGCCAGATAAACAGTCCCGCCACCGTCAGGGCCGCCAGCAGCTCGAGCAACACAAATTTGGAGGGCTGAAACGTGACCGGCCCCAGAAATTCGGCGGCCTTGCCTTGCGGCGTGGCCATCAGGGGAGCCGCTTCGGTCCACGGCGAAATCCAGCGGAATGTAGATTTTTCGGCCGGGATCCTCGGCATCAAAGCTGAACGACGGAATCTCGAAATAGTATTTGTCGGCCGTGTGTTCGATCAGATGGTCCTTGTTCAGATAAAAATCGAAATTGCTTTGAGCGGCGTGCGCGTCGTGCCCGTCGTGCGCCTCATCCGGGTGAGCGGCGGCCTCGTGTTGCGCGGCCTCGCCATGCGACTGTTCGGCCGCGTTCGATTCCCCGGCCGCATTCGATTCCCCGGACGCATTCGATGATCCCCGGAGCTTCGATTCCTGTTCCGTGGCCGGCCCGGTTTCCTGCCAAACCCGCTCGCCGGCCCCGGCGGAACCGCCAGCCGGAACGACCAACGCCCCCCAGGCGATGCCCAGCAACAGACGCCCCAACAGCCAGCGGCCTGCCTGGCGGCGGCCTGAAGCGGATTGACTACTCACAGAATTCCACATGGTTTTCCCGTTACGAATCGCCTTTGGCCGGATGGCCCAGCAGGCCCTCGTTCCGCAAATGGAGCTGCCGATTGCGTCGCAGCTGCAATGCCAGATCGGTCAGCAAGCCAACAAGGTAAAACAAAACCACAAAGTAGACCATGCCCTGCCCGAACAGGTCCGGGAAGGCCATTTTGCACACCAGCAAATACGCCACCGGAACGGCAATCCGCACGGCCGAGGCCGTGTACAACCGGGTCAGGCGAAAAAACTCACCCCGCGGAAAAATCCCCAGAAAAAAAGCGGCCACCGCCGCCAAACCACACACAACGCCCGACAACAACGCGACCATGGCTGTCGCCGTGCTGCCAAACACCGCCGCGCCAATCACCACCGGCACCAGCAAACCGCCAAATACCAGCAACAACACCCCCAACCCGGCGGCCGTCTCCGACGGAGGATCGTTCGGGATGGGGTTGCCAGTGCTCATTGTTTCCAAAAACAGGTTTCAGCCGTTGCCACAAAATCGAAAACCGCCGTTGTCCGACGGTACGTTCGTTCCGGGTTGCCAAACCCGATTACCGGTCCCCGGAATGACCGTTGTCCGGACGGGAACCTGGATGCTCGCCGGATCGCATGGAATCTCCGGGAGACTGTCGATTGACCAGCTTGATCAGCTGGCGGATGCCCGTGCTCATCCCCAGCACCAGTCCGATCACCGCACACAAGGGAACCGAGTTAAGGTACAGATCCAGCCAATAACCCAGCAAAACAGGCAACACCATTACAAAGGCTACCGTTGTGATTTCGGTCGCCTTCTCGAGTGCCACCGCTATCGGGGAGCGATCGTCCAGCGGTGGTCGCGATCCCGTCACGTGGTTTGCCTTGTGCGATTTCTGGCAAATCGACAGTTTGATTCGACGCACAATCTAACTGGCTATTTTTTTCCGGTCAACCGACTTTGGGAAAATTTTCACAAAGTTTTTTCTTATCGCAAATCATTATTTAATATGAGGTTATGGCACATAACCCGCGGGGCCACGCAAATGTTCTGGACGTCCGAAAGGAGCGTTCCGCAAGCTACTCCCCGTCCCCCGGAACGGGTCAATCCAATTGCTTCAAGTTGTTACCCGGTAACGATTTGTGATCACTGGCCGACGTGAAATATTTGCCATCTTCGACCGCTTCCATTATAATGGCCACCCGGAGGCCCTTTCCCCACGCAGAATGTCCGATATCAGGCCCCTGACCCACCTTGGTTGGGAGGTACGTGGAGATTTTGCAGAAAACCGATGAGCGGTTTTCGCGGGAGCATACTCGAATCACAAACCCTCGCCCGCGACGGATGGCGACGGGGTAATCGGCGGCACGGCGATTGACGGGAGCTCGTGACCAGAACCGGTTCAGGAACAGGGCGGCGCTGTGGGGATGACAAGGCTTTTGTTGCCTCCGGCGCCTTAACATCCAGGGTGGAATCTTTGACGAACGCAAACGTACTCCGGTCTCATACGGCCAAGGAGCTGGCAGCGATGGCCAAACAACAGGGCATCAGCGGCTGGCATTCGATGCGAAAAGAGGAGTTGGTAACGGCGTTGGCCAGTTTGGCGAAGTCCAAAAAATCGGGCCGGCGTGCGGTCGGGGACACCGGCAACGGTTCGGCTCGCGTTTCATCGCGGCGAAGCATTGCGGAAAAAGCCGGGACTCGCATCGTGGCAACGGTGAATGGCCAAAAACCGGCCTCCCGCTCCCGGCGTGTCAATTCTCCCCCGCAAAATCAGCGTGTCGTCCGGATCATTCGCGAAGAAGCTCGGCGCCGCGAGCAACTGAAGGATTTGGCGCGGGTCACATCGCGTCACGGCCGCAATGAACCGCATCGGGATCGCGTCGTCCTGATCGTGCGGGACCCCTACTGGATGCAGGCGTATTGGGAAATTACCCGGGCCACCGTGGAACGGGCCAGTGTCGCCCTGGCCGACAACTGGCATCACGTGAAACCCGTGATTCGCGTTTTCGAGATTGTCGAAAGCAATCAAACCCATGCCGTCGAGCAGGTCGTTCGCGACATTCACGTTCATGGCGGCGTGCGGAACTGGTTTATCGACGTGGCGGATCCTCCCCGGACCTATCGCATCGGAATCGGGTACCTGCTGCCTGGCGACCAGTTCTACCTGATTGCCAAAAGCAACAAGGTGACCACTCCCATCCCCAACGCCAGCGATTCGGTCGACCACAACTGGACGGATATCGCCATGAATCACCAGAAATTCTACGCCCTGAGTGGTGGTTACAGTCACGAAACGGGCAACGATGACTTGCGAGAAGTGTTTGAGGAAAAACTGCGCCGTCCCATGTCGAAACCGATGTTTGCGCAGATCAGTTCCACGACGCTCGGAGGTGCCCGCGGTTTCGATTTTGCCGTGGATGCCGAAATGATCATCTACGGGACGGCCGACCCCGAAGCATCGGTGACCCTGGCCGGTGAGCCCGTCAAACTGCATACCGATGGTACGTTTGAAGTGCGAATGCCGTTGCCGGACCGGCGTCAGGTGTTGCCCGTCGTGGCTTGCAGCCGCGACGGGACCGAGCAGCGGACCACCGTGGTGGCCATTGAACGAAACACCAAGGTGATGGAGCCCATCTCTCGCGACATGGAAGACATCTCCGAATAGCTTCGTCAGGCCGGGTCCCGGTGGCGCAACCCACCGTGGCGGCTGATGTCGGTTGCTCGCGGGCCGGTTATGCGGCAAACTTGTGCGCAGTGCTCCGGTTGTTGTCGTTGTTGATCTCCCCGCGCCCGGCGTTCGCCGGCGACTCATCCCTTCATGACCCTGCTCGCGGCCCAGAATCTGCGCAAGTATTTTTCGTCCGATCCGGTGCTGGACGGTGCCTGCCTGGAAATCCGCGCTGGTCAACACGTGGGACTGGTCGGCCCCAACGGAGCGGGCAAGACAACCCTGCTCAACATTCTGGTGGGCGATCTGCATCCGGACGGCGGCCAGGTGAAACTGGCCCCCAACGCCCGTATCGGATTTCTGCGGCAACAGATGGAACTGGATCCGCGGCAAACCGTCCGGGAGATGGCCCGCAAGGCCCTGCAACCGCTGATCGATCTGGCGGATCGGGCAACCCGCATTGCCGCCCGCATGGCCCAGGACGACGGGACCGACCATGCCGAACTGGCCCGCCAGTACGACTGGTTGCATCACGAACTGCAGCGCCGCGAGGGTTACCAGATTGATCACAAGATTCGGCGGATCCTGGAGGGTCTGGGGTTCACGGCCGAATTTGACGCCCGACCCATCGGACAACTGAGCGGCGGCCAGCAGAACCGTCTGATGCTGGCCCGGCTGTTGCTGGAAGAACCGGACCTGATGCTGCTGGACGAACCCTCCAATCATCTGGACATCGAAGCCACCACCTGGCTGGAAAATTTCCTGGCCGACTGCCCCCAGGCGTTCCTGCTGGTCAGCCATGACCGCTATTTTCTGGATCGGGTCACCGGCCAGACGCTGGAACTGGTCCATGGCCAAATCGACGCGTTTCCCGGCAACTACACCAAATACAAGGAACTCAAAACGCAGCGTCTGGAGGTTCAGCGCCGGACCTGGGAGAAACAGCAGGAAGAAATCGAAAAGCTCAAGGACTTTATTCGTCGCCACCACCACGGGCAGAAAGCCGCCCAGGCCGAAGATCGCCGCAAAAAACTCCAGCGGATCAAACCGGTCCCCGTGCCCCGTGAAATTGGCATCCCGTCAATGAAATTTCACGACGTGGCCCGCTGCGGTGATGTTGTCTTGACCGTTCAGGGCCTGGCCAAATCGTTTGACCAGCCGCTGTTTGCGGACATCAGTTTTCAAATTGAGCGGGGCCAGCGGTGGGGCATTCTCGGTGCCAATGGAGCCGGCAAAACGACGCTGCTTCGTTGTCTCGTCGGCGAGCTGGAACCCGACGCCGGGACCGTCCGCCACGGTACCGGTGTGGAACCCGGGTACTTCGACCAGCATCTGCAGTGCGTCCGTGGCAACGCCATAAGTGCCGAAGCCATTCGGCCGCGTGACGAAAGTGCCGCCGAACTGCGGATGGACGAGTTGGCTCGCCGGGATCTGCTGGCCCGTTTCGGGATCACCGGAGATGTCGCCCTGCAAACCGTGTCCAGTCTGAGCGGTGGCCAGCGCAACCGCGTGGCTCTGGCCAATCTGGCCGCCCAGCGGGCCAATTTCCTGGTAATGGACGAGCCGACCAACCACCTGGACCTGTGGGCTCGCGAAGCCCTCGAACTGGCCATCCAGCAATTCCAGGGGACGATCCTGCTGGTCAGTCATGACCGGTATTTCCTGAATCGGGTATGCACCCATCTGTTGATCCTGGAGGGTGGCACGACCCAGGTGGTCGAAGGCAACTACGACACCTGGAGGATGTTGCGGGCCGCAGCCCGGGAATCGTCGCCGGCCGCCGACCATGGCCAATCGATGCCGGTTCGCCCGGTCCAGTCAGGGGCGGACCGCAACCGCGGCAAAACCCGGCGGCGGTTTCCCTATCGCAAAGTCGCCCTGATCGAAAGCGATATCGCGGCCTGCGAAGCCAAAATCGAAGAGTTGCATTTCGCCCTGGCCGATCCGGCCGTGCACCGCGATCATCAGGCCGTGGTCGCCGCCAAAAGTGAATTGGCCGACCAGAACCAGCGGCTGCAGGAATTGTACGAGCACTGGGAAGAAGCCAGTGAACTGAATTAGTGCCACGGCGCCCGGTAAACCGCCCACGGTGACTGGCTCGACGCCGAGGGGGGGCTTTTCCCGGCAATCGGATTGTGCGTGGTGGATTGTGCGCTGTGCCTGTCGCCGCGTTGTGCGAACCGGGTTGGGCGCCAGTCCCCTGGTGCAAGGTCATTCCTTGCGAAATCGCAAACAATAGTTTTCGGCGAATCCGGGTATCTCGACCTGCTCGACGAACTGAAATCCCCCGGATTCGATTTCATGTCGAAACACGGGCTTGCCGGCTCGCACATGTGACACCACCCACTCCCGTGAAACGCCGGGGATGCGTTCGAAATCAATCACGACCAGCTGTCCGCCCGGTTTGACACACCGGTAAATGGACTGAACCATGGCATCGGGTGATTCAAAATGATGCCAGGTATCGCAAACGAACGCCAGGTCCACCGAATCGGGAGGCAGGTGGACCGAATCCCGGGATCCCAGAATCCCCGAGACATTGTTTAATCCGGATTCGCGTGCGGTCACATTGATGTGCTCGATAAAACGGGGCGCGATATCGACAGCAAACACCCAGCCCTCGGTTCCCACTGCCCAGGCGAACATTCGGGTGTACAGTCCGGTACCCGCGCCAATGTCGGCGACCCGCTGGCCTGGCTGAATTCGGCAGGCCTGCAGGACGGCGTCCCGGGCAGCGTAAATTTCGCGGCTTTCAATCTCAAATCGCTTGACAAATTCGTCGACCTGCAAGTCCGGATTCAGAAAGGAATCATTGATACCCGGCGGCGGAACCGGCTGCCCGGCCGCGGCCATGTCCGGATCGGAGGGGACCGAATCGTTCCCTGGCGTTTCCCGGGTTTCGTCGGCAGTATCCGGATCATCGGCGGGCAAGTCCCGGCCCGTCTGCTGGCGGCGGATGTAGCGGCGGGCCCTGTCCAGGTAGGCCTCGTTGCGCAAGCCAATGGCTTTGGCTTCCGCGACGGCGGTGGCCAGCGGGACACCCTGGTCCAGCACCCGCCAGGGCAGCCACACGGCTCCCACCCGATTGGCCGAACCGCAATGAAACAGGGTGGCCGTTTGTTCATCCCTGAGCAATTCGCGGACCTGATCGAATACCTCATCGGTCAGCGATTCCGGTTCCCGAAACGGGACCACCAAAAAGTCCATCCCCGCCGCCTTGACGGCCGCAGCTTCATCCCAGGGGACTTCGTCTTCCATTCTCAGGGTAATAACGCGGCGGATTCCGGCGGCCTGAATCAACTGCAGGTCGTCGGTCGTGAATTGACCGGCCAAATAAAGGTCCCCGCAGCGGTGGACGTTTCGGGTTTGACCGAGTTCGGCCCCGAAAACCGTGGCTGGACCGGCTGACTCCACCACGGCGGCGCCGTTTCCCTGGGCCACCGCCTGCCGGGCCGCAACCAGACCGCCACCGGTCAGCATCAAAACGGCCAGGGCGATTCGACAATATCGATTCATGATTAATCCTGATCAGGGGAGAGGAAAACGGCGGCCGGCCGGGAATCCGAAACGGAATCAGCCAGGCCGTTCGCGGCGGCCCCGACCACCAGCGGTTCGGAGCCGGAACGGATTATATCCGAAAATCAGTATTTGGCAGCGCTGATGGCCCGCCGGACGACATTGCGAATGTGATCCAGCTCGGGTTTAATGCCCGTAAACAACTCGTGCTGCCTGGCCGCCTGCCGCACGAACATGTCCACGCCGGTGATCGTCGCGCAGCCCGCCGCGCGGGCGTACTTGATGAACAGGGTTTGCTCGGGGTTGTACACACAATCAAACACAAGCGTCGTTCGTTCAAACCACTTTTCCTCAAACGGGGACTCGTCCAGGTGGGGATGCATGCCGACCGACGTGGCATTCACCAGCAAGTCGCATTCGACATTCATGCGGCCGGCCCAGTCAGACGATTTGCATTGCAATTCGGTCGCCAGCGAATCGCCGCGCCGGTAATCCCGGCGCAGATCGTCACATTGGCACCTTCCCGCCGCAATCCGTATCCAACCGTGCGGGCCACGCCACCGGCGCCAAGGATCAGCACGCGCAGGCCGTCAAACGGCCGGTCGTCATATTTGGACGGCACGTGGTCGCAGATCGATTCCAGGGCCGCATTGCAATCGGTATTGAATCCCAGCGTCCCGTGCCCGCGAAATACCACCGTGTTGGCTGCCTTGATTCCGGCCGACAAGTCGTCCAGGGCGTTGATATGCTTGAGAATTGACTGTTTATGGGGGAGCGAAACGCTGAGACCGGAAATGTCCAGTTCCAGGCAAACCTCCATAAATTCGTCCAGATATTCGGAAGGAACCCGGAAAGGCACGTACACCATATCCAGGCCTTCCCTCTGAATCAGCGAATTATGGATTTGCGGACTGAGGCTGTGACCGACCGGATCGGCGATGATCCCCAGAACCCGCGTATCACGTCCCAGTTTCTCGTAGCGGTATTCGCGGGTCAGCTCTTCGAAAGTCAGCTGGCCCGGGGCCATGATGCGTTCGGTGTTAAACGTTGCATAGGTGAAGGGCGCGCCGTTTTTGCCACACAAGATACGCGAGGGCAAACCCATGTCACCCATGCAAAACGCGATCGTGGGCAACCGGGCGTTGCGGCACAGACGCAGCACGCGAACATTGTCGATCGGGTTATTGGCCATCGTGGCGATTTTGATGATGTCCGGGTCCAGGCGGCACATCATGTCGTAAATCGCCGGCAGATCGTCTGGTGTTTCGTGGAAATTGTGATAGCTGACGATTCGTTTGGTATCCCCGAAACGGGGAATCTTGCCCGCGATATCGGATTCCAGATCCACGTAGTCGGCGCCGTCAGCGATGGCCGTTCGCAACAGGACCAGGCGGTCTTGCTCGCTCCGCATCCACTTGCCCCCCTCGTGCGGGCGACGCACCGTCGCGATTACCGGACTGGGGCGTCCGTCCAGCAGGCGGCGCAGGTTGACGGGTCGGCGAATGTAATCCAGCCGCAATTCGACAAGTTCAGCGCCTTGTTCCGCCAGGAATTTGTGTTCGGCCATCAACATGCGGTGGCGGCCACGCCCGATCGTTATGCAAATCATGTTGTGACGGAAACCCCGATGGCAGCGGCTCGAACTGGAATCAACACAACCCGGCAATTCCGCCCGGGGGAGAAGGGAACAGGACCAGTAGCTGGAAAAGACGCTTCCATTTTGGACTGTCGGGCCCCATAGTTCAAATCCGTTTAAATCGCCGGTCCAGTTCTTCCCGGGAAAAAATCAGGGCAGTGGGGCGTCCGTGGGGGCAGTGGTGGGCGTCCTGGCAAAGCTGGCGATGTTCCAGCAACGCGGTTATTTCCGCATCGGACAATCGATCTCCGGCCTTGACGGCCGCCTTGCAGGAGATCATGTGCAGTAATTTGTCGATCATGTCACGGGCATCGATTTGGCGCGTCTCATCGATCAGAAGATCGACGACATTCCGCAACATTTCGGCGGGATTATGATTGGCCAGCATGGCCGGGTAGGCGGAGACGAGGACGGTGTCCCGCCCGAATTCCTCCACCACAACGCCAATTTGCTGCAGGATTTCCCGGGCCCCCAGGACCCGGGCAGCTTCCGCCGGTGACAGGTTGACCGGCTCGGGAACCAGCAACTGTTGCGATTCCAGTTGGCCATTCAGAACTTTATGACGCAGCTGTTCATAAATGATGCGCTCGTGCAGGGCGTGCTGGTCGATCACAACGACACCTTCGTCCGACTCGGTAATCAGGTATCGATTGTGAATTTGCAGCGCCCGGGACGGCGGCGGGACGGCCACGCTGGTCCCCGACCCGGGATACGGATGGCCGCCGGGCGATTCCAATCCGGCCGGAGTCGATTGCCGGGGCAGGCCGGCCCGGGAGGCGGGAACCGCCGCGCTGGATGCTGATTCCGTCGCGCTGCCGGTTGCCCGGCCATGTGCGGGGAACGGACGAAAATCATTCGGCCCGCTGGTCCAGTCGTGGACCGGCGCGTGGGCGGGCAACGTCAGGGCGGTTTGACTGGCTGCGGCATCGCTGACCGGGGTCGCCGCGGGCCCGCCGGTGCCAACCGCTGCCGGATCCACTCGCTGCGACAAGCGGGCCCGGGCGGTCAGGTCAGTCGACAGAAACCGGTTGCGAATGGCACCCAGCAACAGGCTGTACAAACGACTGCCCTCCAGAAACCGCACTTCCTGCTTGGCCGGATGCACATTGACGTCCACCAGCTCGGGGGGCAACTCCAGCCGCAAGAAAGCGATGGGAAATCGACCGGTCATCAGCAGGCCCCGATAGGCTTCCCCCAGCGCGTGTTGCAGGGCCCGGTCCCGAATATGTCGTCCATTGAGGAACAGATATTGCCAGCGGTTGTTGCCGCGACTGTGCAACGGATCCACCACAAACCCCGAAATGCCCACCGGCCCGTCATGACTGGAAACGGGAATCAGCGCGTTGCCGATATCGGGACCAAAGAAATTGTGGATTCGGTCCGGCCAGTTACCGGTCGCGGGCAGATCGTGAATGACGCGGTCATTATGCGTCAGTTGCATCCTGATTTCCGGACAAGCCAGCGCGATGCGGGCGAATGCCTCGCCAATGTGCCCCATTTCGGTTGACACCGTCCGCAGGAATTTTCGGCGGACCGGGGTATTAAAAAACAGATTGCCCACTTCCATCGTGGTCCCAACGGCCGCACTGCAGGGACTGGCAGGCTCCCGCTGGCCGCCCTTGATACGGAGTTCGAATCCGCTGTCGCTGTCGGCGGTCCGGCTGCGGATTCGCAAATGACTGACTTCCGCAATGGACGCCAGCGCTTCCCCGCGAAATCCCAGCGTGGCCACGCGAAACAGGTCGTCGGCATCGCTGATCTTGCTCGTGGCATGGCTGGTCACGGCCAGTTCCAGCTGGTCTGCTGCGATCCCGTGCCCGTTGTCGGTGACGCCCATCAATTCCAGACCGCCCTGGGCAATGGCGACCTCGATGTGCGAGGCGCCGGCATCGACTGAATTTTCCAGCAATTCCTTGACCACGCTGGCCGGTCGCTCGATGACTTCGCCCGCCGCGATCTTGTTGACCACCGCGGCCGGCAGTTGTCGAATGACGGGCATGTCAGGTCCTCCGTGGTCAGGGGGCGGGGCAGGATTCAGTTCAGGTTGAACAGGCCCAGTTTCCGGTACAGGGTGCGTTCGCTGACCCCCAGAATCCGGGCCGTTTCCTCGCGATTGCCGCCGGTGAGCCGCAAGGTATTTTCGTAGGCCCAGCGCTCAATTTCCTCCAGGCTTTTTCCAATCAACAGCGAATCGACAAATTCGGCGCGCCGGCAGTTTCCGCCCGCGGTGCGGTTTCGTCCAGCAAGTCCGGTGACAGGTCATCCATGTCCAGCAACCCGTCAACGTCCAGCACCACCATGCTTTCCACCACGTTTTTCAGCTGGCGGATATTTCCGGTCCATTCGTAGTTGAACATCCAGCGGGTCAACTCCGGCGAAAACCGTTTGACATTTTTGCCATTGGCCTTGTTGGCCATTTTTCGGAAACGGTCGGACAGGGGAATGATATCCTCGCGTCGTCGCGACAGGGGATCCAGATGCACGGTGACGATTTTCAACCGGTAATACAGGTCCTTGCGAAATCGACCGGCCTCAATCTCGGCTTCCAGATCCTTGTTGGTGGCGGCCAGCACCCGGACATTGACGTCGATCGGCTTGTTATCGCCCACCCGGGTAATCATTCGTTCTTCCAGCACCCGCAGCAACTTGATTTGCGTCGGCATCGGCATATCGCCGACCTCGTCCAGAAACAGTGTTCCACCATTGGCATATTCAAACTTTCCGATGCGGTCGGTGATCGCATCGGTAAAAGCCCCTTTCACGTGGCCAAACAGCTCACTTTCCACCAGATGCTCGGCGACGGCGGCCGTATTGATCGCCACAAACGGCTTTTTCTTGCGGGGGCTGTTTTGATGGATGGCCTGCGCCACCACGTCCTTGCCGGTCCCGGTTTCCCCGGTAATCAATACGCCCACGTCGGTCGGAGCGATTCGTTTCAGCCGCTCCACCACGGCGGCCATGCTGTCACTGGCGTAAATCAGGTTTTCGAAACCGAATTTTTCATCCAGACGGCTTTGCAAATCAAGATTCTGCATCCGCAAACGCACGGACTCGGACGCCTTGAGGGCCACCGCCTGCAGCCGCTTGGCCGTGATCGGTTTTTCCAGAAAGTTAAAGGCGCCCTGCTGCATGGCTTCCACGGCCCGGGGAATCGAGGCATGCCCGGTGACCATGATCACTTCGCAGTTGGTCTGTTTCCTGAGGGCGGCGGCCAGAATGCCCATTCCGTCGACTTCGTTCATCACCAGGTCAGTCACAACGATGTCAAACGTCCGCTGGTCGATCAACCGGACCCCCTCGGGCCCGGAGTTGGCGATGACGGTTTGAAACCCGATTCGCTCCAGACTCTCGGACATGGCCTCGGCATGGTCCACGTCATTTTCAACCAGCAGGGCGCGGAGCCCCGCCGAAACGTCAGAAGTTGCTGCATCGTTCATGGCCTGATAATACCGCATCAAACAGCGATCAGACAGGCGCTGGCGGATGCCCGGTCCAGCCCGCAACGATCGTCGGGGGACCGCCCCGGGGGACCGCCCCCGGCGGCGCCCGCAGGTGTTCCGGTCAGGCAAAACAAAACAGTTTTTCCAAAAGAAAACACCGGTGACATCCACCATTTTTTGGCGGTTACACGCAATGCATCTGTTTTCCGCACCGCACACCGCAATTCAACCCGATTTTCGGGTAATTCACGCGATTCGCTGCATATAATCGCAGAAAAGACTAAACTGTAGCGGCTCCGGCCCGAGCCGGTATCGGGGTCAATCCGATTCCTCCTGCCAAAGAATTCCTGCCGTGAACGCATCGCGAAAACAACCGAGGGGATTTGTCAAAACGGTTTTGCTATCGGCCATTCTGCTGGGCGGCAGCCTGATCGTGGGGCTGGTCTGGCTGGGAGGCGGCAGCGACCCGACAACCAATCCGGATGGTGATCTGACCAGCACCGTGATGCTGGGGGAATTCGTCTCCTCGATCACCGAGCCGGGGGACGTGCGAAGTTCCAGCAACGTGGAAATTCGTTGTCGGGTTCGCGAACGCGGCGGCACGCCGATCCTGAAAGTCGTCGAGGAAGGCACACGCGTCGAGGCCGGCGATTTTCTGGTGCAACTGGATGATTCCAGTTATCGCGACGAACTGATCGAGCAGAAAATTCGCGTCGCCAGCGACCGGGCGGCGGTGATTCAGGCCGAAAGTGACTTGAACACGGCCAGCCGCAGTTTGCAGGAATTCGAAAACGGCCAATTCGATCAGGAATTGGCGACCCTGGAAGCCGAGCTGGCGTTTGCCGAGGAAACTTTGCGCCGAACCGTCGAATACAAAAAATTCAGCGAAAACCTGGCCCGCAAGGGCTACGTTAACAAGGCCCAACTGGAGGCCGACCGGTTCGCCGTGACCCGGGCCGAACAGGAAGTCAAGCTGGCCAAAAGCAAGCTGGATGTGTTCCGGGATTACAGCCAGGAACGCATGAAGGCGGAACTGGTCGCCGAAATCAAGAAGCAGGAGGCGAATCTGGAAGCCAGCCAGTTCACGCTGGAACTCAGCCAGCAACGGCTGAGTTATTTCGAGCAACAGGTGGAAGCCTGCCGGATTGTGGCCCCCGTCGCCGGTCAGGTGGTGTACGCCAACGACGTCGAGGGCCGTGGCGATTCGGGAATTGTGATTGAAGAGGGCGTGACCGTGCGCGAGGGTCAGGTGCTGATTCAGCTGCCAGATCCCTCCAACATGCAAGTGATCGCCAAGGTTAATGATTCCAAAATCAACTCGGTCCAAACGGGCCAGCTGGTGACGGTTCGGCTGGATACCGCGCCGGAGGTTCCGATTTCCGGGGTGGTCCGCAAGGTCGCCGATTTCCCGCTGCCGCGGCGCTGGTCCCAGGCGCCCATCGAGTACGAGGTGTTTGTCGATATTACCGAGGAAAACGAACTGGTGCGAACCGGCTTGCGGGCCAAGGCCGAGGTGTTTGTCGAGCGAATTGATGATGCCGTGATGGCGCCCGTCTCGTCGATCATCGAGAAAAATGGCAGTTATTTCGCCGTTGTGGTCGAGGGTGCCGAGCGCGAGTTGCGGTCCATTACGATCGGGCCCAATAACGAAAGCCATGTGGTGATTACCAGTGGTCTGCAGCCGGGAGAGCAGGTTCTGGTGGACCCCGATGCCTTTCGCGACGGCACCTCGGGGGTCAATGACGACCGAACCTGATCCAGCGCTTCATCCCGGGATTTCACCGGTTTCTCCCTCCGGTCGAACCGCCGGCGACGACCTTTGGTCCGATGGTCCCTGATCGATAATCATGAACTTGCTTCGTCCCACGATCTGGAAAGCCGGCGTCAAAAGTCTGACGCTGCACCCCATGCGATCGCTGCTGACGATTCTGGGGATCTTTATTGGAATCGCCAGCGTGGTCTGGTTGCTGGCGATCGGGGAAGGAATCAGTCGACGGGTTCAGGCCCAAATCGAGGAGTTGGGCACCAACAATATCATTTTGAAAAGCGTCAAGCCGGCCCCGGCTGGCAAGCTGGATGAAAGCTGGATGGCGATCTACGGAATCACCCGGGCCGACTACCGGGTGTTGACCGATACGCTCAATACGATCACCGACGCTTTGCGGATTCGGGATGCCCGGCGGGAATTGCAGTATGGCCGGCACGACCTGAGCGTGCATCTGATCGGTTGCACACCCGGATATGACGAAGTCATGCAGATGGAGATTGACGAAGGTCGGTTCATTGAGGCCCTCGATATCAACCAGTCGGACAACGTTTGCGTCCTCTCGTACGAACTGGCCAAAAAACTTTTTCCCATCGGCTCGGTGCTCGACAAGATCGTGCGCGTGCGGGATACGCCCTATCGGGTGATTGGTGTTCTGGAAAGCCGGGGGATGATGGCCGCGATCGGCAGTTCGCTGGACTCCCAGGATTTTACCGATGACGTGTACATTCCGGTGACGACTTTTTGGCAGCGAATCGGCGACTGGACGATGGAACGCAGCGCCGGTGCGCGAATCAACGAGCAGGTGGAGCTGAGTCAGATCACGTTTCGGGTCGACAAGATGAAAAACGTGCTGGCCACCGCCGACGCGATTCAGTCAATTATGGACAGCCGTCATCCCGAAAAGGACTTTGCCATCGTGACGCCCCTGGAATTGCTGGAACAGGCCCGCAACACGCGGCTGATGTTTATGGCATTCATGGGACTGATCGCCGCCATTTCGCTGGTTGTCGGGGGCATTGGCATCATGAATATCATGCTGGCCACGGTTACCGAGCGAACGCGGGAAATCGGGATTCGCCGCGCCCTGGGCGCCAATCGGCGGGATATTACCCGCCAGTTTCTGGTGGAAACCGTGGTCTTGTCCGTCGCCGGAGGGCTGACCGGGATCGCCGGTGGTCTGTTGTGTCCGTGGTTTATCATTCAAATTCGCGAATTGGCGATGCGCTGGTTTCCCGAACTGGTCGCCCAGTTACCCGACACGGTTCGCGATATCACGCCGATTATCGTGCCGCTGTCGATTCCCCTCGCATTTGGGATTGCGGTGCTGGTGGGTATCATATTCGGGATCTATCCGGCAATGCGGGCCGCCCGTCTGGATCCGATCCAGGCATTGCGGCACGAATAATTTCGCCCGATCGATCGCCATCCCCCATTGCCGCCCCGGGACCCCGCAACGCGCATGTCCAGTCATCCGGAATTGATCGAGCAGATTCGCAGGTTGCGCCCTGGCATCAAAATATTCGCCTGAGCGAGTCGCTGCAAATTATGGACGCGTTCAGCGACGAGGAACGCCAGCGAATCAACAACGACAACGTCAGCATGATCGATCCTGCGCAACGTTTCCAGACGGTTGCCGGATTGATTTACCCCGACGGTCTGGCCGGCAAACGATTTCTGGATTGTGCCTGTAATGCGGGAGCCTATTGTTTCCAGGCCCGGGAAACAGGTGCCGAATCAACCTTTGGATTCGACGTGCGGGAACACTGGATCCGGCAGGCCGAGTTTGTGCGCCAGCACCGGACCGCCGGGCCGGTGGACCGGATGACGTTTCGCGTTTGCGACCTGATGGAGTTGCCCGACCAGGATGTCGGGCCGGTCGACTTTACCCTGTTCAAGGGCATTTTCTATCACCTGGCCGATCCGATCCGGGGGCTCAAGATCGCGGCCGACATGACCCGCGAAGTGCTGTGGTTCAACTCGGCCCGCTGTTTTCGGGAAAACACCGAATCGCTGTACTGCGTGTTTGAAAAGCCGTCGCGACTGATGTCGGGAGTCCACGCCCTGTCGTGGATCCCCAGTGGTCCGTCGGTCATTGCCAAGATGCTGTACTGGCTGGGCTTTGTCGACATCTGGCACGTCTATTCCCGGGAATACCCCGAGCGTCCCGGCTTCGGCCGAATGGAAATAATGGCCTGCCGCCAGCCCGGAATGCTGGACGGATTTGCCCGGGCGGAACAGGCCGAACGAGTCGACGTCCAGGCCTATACCCACTCGCAACCGGCCAGCGCCGCCGTTCGCGGACTGTTCTAGAGGCTGGCGCCAACGGGGACCGGCTCCGGACCCCGTTCATTGACAGCCCGATCGGGGTGATCCGCAAGGCGCCTGTCCCGGGTTCCCGCGTCGCGGGTTCAGGCCGCAAACATCTGTAACCGCACGCCGAACTGGTCGGCGATGTGCATGGCGGATTCCAGATCCGGATGGCGGATGATGATCATCCCGTCGCTTCGCAAGGTCTGTTTCCAGTTGCGGCGAGGGGCCCCGACCGGCAACAGGTCGACGACGCAAACATGGGCGCAAAGTCGGCCATCAGGCCCTGCAGTCCCTCGATTGCCCGGATGTGACCCTGGCCCTGGGCGCGTTTGAAGATATGACCGGCGTTGTAGTTGCGGTGGATCGGCTGGCTGAACGAACCGTGCACGACGGCCTCGGCCCAGCCTGAATAAATATCGAAATCATTGGCAAAATTCATCAGGTCCACGGTGTTGGCACCCGGTGGACGGGCCGCGATTTCTCCAAACACAGCTTCGCCATCAGGTTTCAAATACCACTCCATGTGTGTGAATCCGGTATTGAATTCCAGCGCTTTCAGGACCGCCTGGCCCATTTCCAGTCCGGGTTGCAGCCAGGGTTGATCCGGGTGCCGCAGACAGATGGTCTGTTGACTGATCCATTCGTTGCTGCGGCCAATCAGGGGACGCGGCCGGTACATGGCGATATTGAAGAACCGGATTTCGCCGTTTACACACACGGTATCAAATGTGAACTCATCGGCTTCGATGAATTCTTCCACACTGACCTCGCGAACATGTCCCAGCCGCGGCAGGATGTCCTCCAGATGTTCGGCACTGTTGACCCGGTAGGTGTCGGCCGAACCGGCTCCGGAAACGGGTTTGACGCAAACCGGATAACCAATTTCCTGCGCCGCCTGGCGGACGCCCGCAGAGGTGGTTACGCTGGCGTGACGCGGAGTCCGGATGCCGGCCGAATCCAGCACCCGTTTCATGATTTCCTTGTCACGAAAGGGAATGGTCTGCTCGACGGTCATGCCACCAATGCCCAGCATCTCGCGCAGCTGCCCGGCCAGGGTCATGTAGGGTTCCCAGGTGCAATGAATCTGGTGGATGCCGACCCGCCGATCCGCGTCGGCCACAACCTGCATGACCTGGTTTTCATCCGTGAACGAATGAACATGCAGGTAGGCGGTCAGGGCATCGCGGGCCACCGGCGGCAACGCCGATTCGGGCTGGTCGCCCAGGCCAATGACCGACACCCCCTGACGGGCCAGGCCGCGTGTGAAAAACGGCTGTTCGACGGGGAATCCGGGAGAAATCATCAACACATTCATGCGGAGGTCTCACTCAATTCAACCTGGACGTTGTTGATAATCATTTCCAGCGCCTGTTCCACCCGGGCGGTTTCCGTATGGCGCACTATGATATGGCCTTCTCCTTCATAACTGCCGGACGGGATCTGGCCCGTTTCCGGAATCCGCGCCTCAACCACCATGTCCCCCAATTCGCGGGCGATCCGGTCCAGTCCATGAACGCGGGCGACCCGGCCTCGACCCATCCCGCGCAAATAGGCGGCTCCGGCGGCATACTGCCGCGCGGGCGGATGAAACTCGTCGTGAATCATCAATTGGGCCCATGCCTGGTACAAATCGAATTCGTGGGCCCAGGAAATCAGGGACGTGAACTGGGCTCCCGGCGGCCGGGCCCCGACTTCCGAGATTGCCACGGATCCGTCGTCCCGCAGAAACCACTCCATGTGACTCAACCCCGTTCTCATCCCCAGCGCCTGCAGGGCCTGGGGGGCGTACTGCCGAATGGGCTGGTACCGCGGCGCATCGGTTTCGCGCGGGATAATCACGCACCACTGGATCCACGGTTCCCGGACAACTTCCAGCGGGCCCGGAAAGTAATGGGAAATGGAGGACCAGACCATTTCGCCCCCCAGGCAAATACTGTCAAACGAGTGTTCCTGGCCCTGAATAAATTCCTCGATCAGGATCGGGTGGCCCGGCCGGGTTCCCAGCGTCTGCAGGCAGTCCTGCAGAGCGGACTCGTTTTCACAGCGATACGTTCCCCGGCGCCGGCGCCGGCCGGCGGTTTGACAACCAGCGGGTATCCGGTGTGACGGGCAAATTCCAGGCCCTCGGCCAGGTCGCTGGCCAGGCGATGCCGGGCGCAGGGCACCCCGGCGGATCGCAATACGTTTTTCATTCGGGATTTGTTGCGAAAATTGTCGGCCGCCTCGGCCCCCATCCCGGGTATGCCCCGCTGTTCGCGAATCTCACCCAGCGATTCGAGGATCGGTTCCAGCATTCCCAGCAGGCGGTCGACCGAGCCCGTGTGGGCCTCCAGCGCCCGCACGCCGGCCGCGATTTGCGCGGTGTCGATGCCGTCGATCCGGTAATGGGCGGCCAGTCGCTGGCGAATCGGCTCGGCCAGTTTTTCCAGGGGATCACAGCTGAGCAGTCCCACGCGGGCCCCCGGGACCCGGGTGGCCGCGGCAATAAACCGCTCAGTGGCATCCATGAAGTACGGTGCAACAAAGACGACGTTTTTCATGCAGGTTGAATGGGGTAGGGATCGCCGGGCGGGCGCGACCCCGTGGTTCCTGGCCGGGGATTGTTCCTGAAACGACTGGAGTTTGTATCATAATTGAATTCGCCGGTCAGGGTCCGGCCAATTTTTGCGGAATCCAGCCAGGTAACTGTGACATGAATGTGATCTTTGTCGAACCGGCGTTTCCGGCCAACCAGCGGGAATTTGTTCGCGGTTTGCACTCGGTGGGGGCCAACGTCGTGGCGGTGGGAGAATCGGAACGGGAATCTCTGGATCCGCAATTGGCCGAATGGCTGGTCGATTACGTTCAGGTTCCGTCGGTGTGCGACGAACCCGCCCTGACGCGCGCGGTCCAGTGGGTGCAACAGCAGATGTGGGTGGACCGCCTGGAGGCCACCGTGGAGGCCCATATCATGCCGGCGGCGCACGTCCGCGAGGCCTGTTCGATTCCCGGCGTTTCCGTCCACGCCTCGTTTTTGTGCCGGGACAAGCCGGCCATGAAAGAGATCCTGCGTCAGGCCGGCATCCCCTGCGCCCAGTCGCTGGGCAGCGACCAGGCGGATGAAATCGGCGAGTTCGCCCGTCGCGCGGGTTATCCGCTGATCATTAAGCCACGCAGCGGTGCCGGGGCATCGGGCACCGTTCGTGTCGACAGTGACGAGGAGTTGACGGCCGCGTTGCAGCAGGCCGGTGTGGGACAGGGGGCCAGCGTGGCCGTCGAGGAATTCATCGAGGGTCACGAGGGCTTTTTTGACACGATCACGGTCAATGGCCAGGTCGTTCACGAATTCATTACGCACTATTATCCGAATGTGCTGGAGGCCATGCGGCAACGCTGGATTTCGCCCCAGTTCGTCACGACCAATCGTGTCGACTCCGCCGAGCATTATGCGGAAGTCAAACAAATGGGGCGACGCGTGATCGAGGCCTTGCAGATCGAAACGTCGGCGACCCATATGGAGTGGTTCTTTGGACCCAAAGGCCTGAAATTTTCCGAGATCGGTTGCCGGCCACCGGGCGTCCGCGCCTGGGATTTGTACAATGTGGGCAATGACATCGATTTGTACCACGAGTGGGCCATGGCCGTTTGCCATGGCGGCCAGGACCGGGTGGCCTCGCGACGATTCAGCGCCGGAATCGTGGCCTTGCGACCGAGCCAGGACGGGCACGTCTGCGGATATCAGGGGCTGGACCAGATTCAGCAGCAATACGGTGACTGGATCGTCGATTACCACCTGCCGCCCGAGGGCACTGCCACCCAGGCAGTCGAGGCCGGTTACATGGCCAACGCCTGGATTCGCATGAAGCATCCGGATTTCGACGAATTGCGGAAAATGCTGGACGAAACGGGCCAGACCGTTAAACTGTTCGCCAACTGACCGGGCCGCCATTTTTGTCGGGCCACCGCACGCCAGCCCTGGCGGTTGCACCCATACCACTGAAACCCGGAGACCATGCAGGATTTGTCCAGTCGTCGCTTGATTTTGCTGGGCCCCCAGCCCGGGTACCATTCGCTGCGCGAAGCCATGCGCAGGCTGGACGTCCATGATCCGGTGGCAGTCATTACCGCGGGCTGGGAAGAAGACGAATCCGATTCGCGGAAATGGAATCCGCTGCACCAGGCGTTGCCCGCACATTCATTCAATCTGAACCTGTTCCAGCGTTCGGAACAGCTGTTTGAGGCGGACCCCGAACTGATCGCGATGTTGCGTGATCGCCAGGACGAGTTGCGGTTGTTGCGCGACGCCTACCGGATCCGCCTGGAACTGTCGCTGGAGGCGGCCCGGCGGATCATGCGTCTACCGGACACTCGCATCGACCTGCAATCCGAGCGGGAATCGGCGATCGATGCGGTCCGATTGCTGGATCGGCAGTACCTCGGGCGGACCACCGAAATATGCGACAAATGGGAGGCGCTGCTGAACACGCCCATGCGGGGTGAGGTGATACGGCATCGCGACGAGATTCGGCAATCGCTGGACGGGGCCGCGGCCCTGGTGATCAGCGGCGGCCATGCGGCCATCATCCTGAATCGCCTGCGGATTTTCGGCATTCTCGAAACCCACGGTCATTTGCCGATCGTGGCGTGGTCCGGGGGCACCATGGCCCTGGCCGACCAGATCGTCTTTTTTCATGACTCGCCGCCGCAGGGCCGCGGAGACGCCGAGGTGTTGCGGGCCGGAATGTCGATGGTTGGCCAATACCTGCCGCTGCCCGATGCCCGGCATCGTTTGCACCTGGACGATCCGGTGCGGGTGGGTCTGTTTGCCCGCCGCTTCGACGCCTGGCAGTGCGTGGTATTCGACGAACAAACCCTGATGGACCGTGACAGCGGCCAGTGGCGGTTATCACCCGATACCCGGCGCCTGACCGCCGACGGCCACCTGGCGGAGGTGACAACGTGATCCAGCATATTCCGGATCAGGAAATCAATTCGCGGTCCACGCCCCGCGAAGTCGATGCGTTTATGCAACGCAATTCGTTTCCTATCGTCAACGGATCGCGGATCACGTTCGTCTGGCGGGGGGAAGCCGAGCAGGTCGCCCTGCGGCACTGGATTTACGGGCTGCCATCCAGCATTCCGCTGACGCTTCTCGGCAATACCGACCTCTGGTACCGGGTTATGGAGTTTCCGGACGCCTCGCGGATCGAATACAAGTTTGGTGTGACCCGCAACGGTTTTGAGGAGTGGATTCACGACCCGGCCAATCCCGACATCGCTCCCGACCCCTTCGGCGGCAATTCGGTCGTCCGCACGGCGGGTTGCGAGACGCCCCCCTGGGTCCTGCCGAACGCCGATGCGCCGCGTGGCCGGATGGAAAAATTTGAACTGCCCAGCCAGGCGTTTGGCGATACCCGGCACATCAGCGTCTACTTGCCGCCCAGTTTTCGATCCTATCGCCGCTACCGGCTGCTGGTGGTTCACGACGGGCACGACTATCTGCGCTACTCCAGCATGGGCATCGTGCTGGACAATCTGATTGACTCACTGGAGATTCCGCAGGTCGTGGTCGCCTTTTCCAATCCCCACAAACGCCTGCACGAATATGCCGATGACCCCGCTCATGCCCGACACATCGTCGAGGAGCTGGTCCCGGCGATGGAACAACGGTACCGGCTGATCACCGAGCCCACCGGCCGCCTGCTGATGGGAGCCAGTTTCGGGGCGGTGGCGACGCTGTCCACGGTTTGGCGCTATCCCGGCGTGTTTGACCGGCTGCTGCTGCAGTCCGGCAGTTTTGCCTTTACCGATATCGGGGACCATTCGCGCAGCCCCGTCTTTGACCGCGTCGTCGATTTCATGAACCAGTTTCGCCGCAGTCCCGAGCGGCTGCCGAGCCAGATGTTTGTCAGTTGCGGGGTTTACGAGTCGCTGATTTACGAAAATCGATCGCTCGTGCCGTTTCTGCAATCGCAGGGTGTCGACGTGCGGTACGTGGAGGCCCGGGACGGCCACAATTGGGAGAATTGGCGCGACCGGTTGCGGGACGGTCTGTCGTGGTTGATTCCGGGACCGCTGTGGGTGACCTATATGTAGGTGTGGGGATGAGGTCGCCCATCCCGGCCGCCGGCGGCGGCGGCAGTTTTGTCATCACGCCGGTTGTCCGTGGCGAGCGACCGCACGGGTGAATATACTACTACAGCTTGCCGGGTTTGGCTGATCCGCATCCCGCCCCCATTTCGACAGGAAAACTGCGACTGATGATCGTCACTCGCAAAATCGGATTGTCGCTGGGCGCCGATCTGTGCTGGCCGATTTGCTATGAACAAATCATGCGCCAGCTGGATTTGCACATCGAACATGCCGGCCAGGAACTCCGTTTTGAAATCGAACGGGTCGTGATCGAACCGTTCAACATTCGCCAGACCTGCCCCTATGATCTGGTGATCGACCGCGTCACGCACTGGTACCACACCAGCCGCGAATGGATCAAGAAATCGATCCTGATGGACGGTGTTTACACATACAACAATCCGTGGTCGATCCAGTCGATGGAAAAGCAAACCACGTATTGCGCGATGGCTCATCTGGGGTTGCCGGTCCCGGAAACCTGGATGGTGCCCCCCAAGTCCTACGAGCCGCACGCCGATCTGGACACCACGTTGCAGCAGTACGCGCGGATGTTTGATCTGGGAGAAATCGGCCGGCAACTGGGTTATCCGATGTACATGAAACCCTACGACGGCGGCGCCTGGAAAGGGGTCAGTCGCATCGAGAACGAGCAACAGCTGCGCGACGTGTACGAGGAAAGCGGCACGTTTCTGATGCACCTGCAGCAATCGGTCGACGGCTTCGATCGGTTTGTTCGCTGTATTGGACTGGGACCCCAGTTTCTGCTGGTCAGCTACGATCCCGCAGCGCCGCTGCACGATCGCTACCAGATTCGCCACGGATTCATCTCCGCTGGGGAAGCGGACCTGTTGCGCGACATGACCATGACGATCAATTCCTTTTTTGGCTGGGACTTCAATTCCTGTGAATCGCTGCGTCAGGGCAATACCTGGTATCCGATCGATTTTGCCAATGCCTGCCCGGATTCCCAGGTCACCTCCCTGCATTACTATTTTCCGTGGATTGTGATGGCCAATATTCGCTGGTCGGTGTTTTGTGCGGCCACCCGGCGGTCCATGCCCAAAAATCTGAACTGGCAACCGTACTACGATGTTCTGGATCGGGATTTGCCGTTGCGGGAGCGCATTGCCGAGTATGCCGCGATCGGTCATCGCCGCATGGAAACGGAACGATTCAACGAGTTTTGCGAGCGGCATCTGCCCCATCTGGAACAGGTCGCTCTGGAGTTTTTCGCCACGGATGCGGCGCGTGATGCGATTCGCAAGAAAGTCGCCGTCCTGTTTCCGGAACATGAAATCGACTCGTTCACCGAGTTGTTCTGGCAACGGATTCAGCAGTGGCGACAGGATCAAACGGCGGTCGCGAATTCCTGATCCCTGCCCCCGTGCAGCCAACCCACAGGCGAACACCCTTGATTGAGTATCTGGACCCGGCCACCCAGGCCATGAAACAAAAAACCAGCTGGTATTCCGCCCGTCTGAACGAGCAGGTCGAGGCCGTCCGCTGGGGGCATTTTGGAATTCCGTTGTTGCTGTATCCCACGGCCGGGGGCGACGCCGAGGAGGTCGAACGGTTTTTTCTGGTCAAGGTGCTGGAGCCCCTGATTCACGCGGGACGGATCAAGGTCTATTCGGTGGACAGTATCAACGGCCGCGTCTGGCTGACGCACGATGACGTGGCCCACCGGGTCTGGATGCACAAGCAATATGACGACTTCATCCGCAACGAAATGGTGCCGCTGATCCGGACCGATTGCGACAACGATTCGATCGAGATCATGACGTCGGGGGCCTCGATCGGTGCGCTCAATGCGCTGACCGCCATCTGCCGGCATCCCGATGTGTTTTCCCGGGCCATCTGCATGAGTGGCACCTATGACGTGCAAAAATGGCTGGAAGGAAACTGGTACGACGATTTCTATTACGTGTCCCCGCTGATGTTTGTGCCGGGATTGCCGGAAGGCCCGCAACTGGATCAGCTGCGAACCCGTCTGATCGTGCTGGCGACCGGCCTGGGGGAATACGAGGACCCCGGCGAATCCTGGAAAGTGGCCCACGTTTTGGGCCAGCGGCAGATTCCCAATCGCGTTGACGAATGGGACAAGTCCTGGAAACACGACTGGGTCACCTGGCGCGAAATGTTGCCAAAATACGTCGAGGAAATGCTGGGTTCGTTGTCTCTCCCCTCCCGTGACGCGCCCGCCTCATGAATCAGCGGGGGGTTGGCGTTAAATCGCCCCTGGCCGCCGACGAACTTGTGGACATGGCAGAAACACCGCGCCGCGATTCGGGTTTTTGCTGAATTCCCGATGGGCTGCTAAACCGCGGCATTTTTTTGACAGATTCCGGCGGGCGGCTAGAATCAGCTGGTTGACCCTGGCAAACGGCAGCCTATGAACTCTGAATCGTCCATCTCTGAACATTCGATTTCCCGTTACATCGACGGGTTGCGAGACGGCGATGAGCAGGCGGCTCAAAAAGTCTGGGAACGTTTTTTTGAACGCTTGATGGCGCTGGCCAATCAAAAGCTCAAGGCCTCGCCCCGCAAGGCAATGGATGAGGAAGACGTGGTGCAACAGGCCTTTGCCGAGTTCTTTGTACAGGTTCGGCAGGGCCGGTTTCCCAAACTGGATGATCGCAACGACCTGTGGCAGATTCTGGCGATGCTGGTCGATCGCCGGGCCAAGGACCAGATCAAGCGGCAGAATACGCAAAAGGCCGGCGGGGGTCGGGTCCGTACCGAGTCCGTCTTTCTGGTCCCCGACGCGTCGGCTGGCGACCCGGGGATCGCCCGGGTCGAGGACCTGCTGCCGTCGCCGGAACTGGCCGCCGAGTTCATTGAAATCATGGACGAACGCATGGCCGCCCTGCACAACGGGGAACACCGGCAAATCGCCCTGTTCAAGATGCAGGGCTACACCAATCGGGAAATCGCCGATCTGCTGCGCTCCAGCGAACGCACCATCGAGCGATGTTTGCAAAAAATTCGCGCTGCCTGGAATCTTGAGTTGAACCATGACGCCGGATCGGGAAACCGATAACGATCCTGCAAGGCTGGACGAGGCCGTCGATCGGGCGGTCCGGGCCTTCGAACAGCACTGGCACAACGATCACGATTACCGGATCGAGGACCTCTGGCCGAACATTCCAGGAATTATTGGCGGCGGCACGGTCGATCCCAATCACCCGGTCACCCAAAATGCCATCCTGCTGGAATTGCTGAAAGTGGAGATCAGTCTCCGCGCCGGGCAGGCCGCCGAACGGATCAATCGCTGGGAGTACCAGGACCGCTTTCCCGATGACGAGACTCTGGTCGATCAGGCCCTGGCCTGGTTTGTGGAACAGGGAAATGGGCGGACTTTCGGGCCGGGAGACGTATTCCGGACCGGCATTGGCCTGCACGACAAGATCGAGTTTGAAACGGATTTTGTCGTCGAACCCGACGCGCGGCTGGACGAACTCCCCGCCGAAAGAACGGTTCCGGACACATTGGGTCCGTATGCCGAAATTGAATTGATTGGAGAAGGGGGGTTCGGTGTCGTCTATCGGGCCGTGGACCAACGCGATGGCCGCCGGGTTGCGCTCAAGTTTCCACGCAGCGACAAACTGGATGACGACGAGGCTCTGCAGCTGTTTCGCAATGAGGCCGATCGGGCCATGGCATTGCGGCACGACGGCATTGTGGCCACCTGGGCCGTGGAGGACATCGACGGTTACTTCTTCATCGTCCAGCAGCTGATCGACGGCACGGATCTGAAAAAGTCCATTCGCGAGCGACGAACGCAAAAGGAGATCGCGACGTTAATCGCCCGGGTGGCCGACGCTCTGGCCCACGCCAACGAGCACCTGGTCCATCGCGACCTGAAGCCATCCAACATTCTGATCGACCAAACCGGCCAGCCGTACATTGCCGATTTCGGATTGGCCCTGCACCAAACCGCGTTGCTGAGCGCCGGCAAACAGCTTTGCGGAACCGCGCCCTACATGTCGCCCGAACAGGTTCGGGGCAAGGTCCAGAACCTGACGGGCCGATCCGACATCTGGAGCCTGGGGGTGATCCTGTACGAGATGTTGACGTACGGAAAATCGCGCCCGTTCGAGGGACGCAATACCGACCAGATATTCGATCAAATCGAAACCAAGGAGCCCCGGCCGCTGCGGTCCATCGACCCGTCCATCGATCGCCGGCTGCAGGAAATCTGTTTCAAGTGTCTGGAGAAAACGGAATCGCGACGGTACTTTACGGCTGACGAACTGGCCGATGAACTGCGGGATTTTGCCGAGGCCAGTACCCGGTTTGCGGCACGGGATGACACCGTCCGCGACGCGGCCCCGCCGGACGCCGTATTTGTGCCCAGGGGGCTGCGGTCGTACGACGCCTCCGATCATGATTTTTTTCTGGAACTGTTGCCTGGACCCCGCGACGCCAGTGGCTTGCCGGCCAGCTTGCGATTCTGGAAATTACGGATCTGTGAGCCGGTCTTGCCGGAAAACCGGATTCCGGTGGGCGTGCTGTACGGACCCAGCGGCAGCGGCAAATCGTCGTTTGTCAAAGCGGGCATGTTGCCGGTGGTGGAATCCCGCGAGAATGCATCACCCGTGGTAGCGGTTTATGTGGAGTGCACGGTGGGGGACACGGAGGTCCGCCTGATCCTGCGCGTTGCGAGAGCGGTTCCGGGACATGCCCGGGGATGTCTCATTGCCCGCGGTGCTGGCCGGACTGGCCGCCGGAAAATGGCAACGGTTGCCCCGCAAGATCCTGATTGTGCTGGACCAGTTCGAGCAGCGGTTGAGCGTGGGAGACGATTTTCGCCAGTCGCAACTGGTGGAAGCGCTGCGGCAGTGTGACGGTCAGACGGTCCAGTGTCTGTTGTCGGTGAGGGACGATTTCTGGATGGCACTGACCCGCTTTGCCGATGCCCTGGAACTGGACTTGCTGGAGGGCCGCAATGCCCAGGCCATCGATCTGTTCGACAAGCCGCATGCCCAAACCATTCTTGCCAAACACGGCCTGGCCTTCGGCCGGTTGCCCTCGGAACAACGGGATGAGTTGACTGCCGACCAGCAGGCCTTCATCGTCGAGGCCGTCGACCAGCTGGCCGAGAACAACTTTGTGATCTGTGTTCGGCTGATCCTGTTTGGCGAGATGTTCAAACACCAGGACTGGTCCCTGTCGGCCCTGAAACAGGCCGGACAGGTGGGCGGAGTGGGCGTTCAATTCCTGGACCGGGAACTGGGGCCCCAGAATCGCAAGGTGCCCCATCAGGCGGTGTTACGGCTGCTGTGCTCGTTGCTGCCGGCCGCCGGAACCGATATCCGGGGCGCCATGAAAAGCCAGGCCGAACTGGCCCGCGCGGCCGGACTGGCGACGGACTCGCTGGCGTTCAAAAACACAATCGCGGTGCTGGATGGTGAATTGCGTTTGATCACCCGGTGTGATCCGGATGTATCGGGACCGGTGGAATTGGAACCGGTAGTGGGCGACAAAAACCCGCCAACTGATCGCGAACATCACTTTCAGTTAACCCACGATTACCTGGTTCCCACCCTGCGTGCCTGGCAGGACAAATGGCTGGGCGACACGCGTCGGGGCCGGGCCGAATTGCGTTTGCAGCGTTTGGCATCCCACGCCGTCGCGGGCAAACCACTCGAGAATCTGCCGACGCATGTGGAATGGCTGTCGTGGCAGATTTTGTTGCGCGGCCATCGGTTCGCCGGCAACGAACGGATGGTCATGCAGGCCGCCCGGCGGCGGTTTTTGCAGCAATCGGCTGCGGCTATGGCGATTTTGCTGGCCCTCGGGACCCTGACGGCCTATCTGATGTACCAGAACTCCCGGCAACAACGGATCGCCCAGGCTGAAGGCCTGGTTGATGACTTGATCGGTCAAGAAATATCAGAAACCCCGGGAATTATTGGCAAGCTGCAAGATCATCGCGATGTTGCAGAATCCCGATTGCGTGACATTGTCAACGCGCCGAGCCGCTCTGAGCGTGATCGATTGCGAGCGTCAATGGGTTTGTTACCGTTTGATTCCGGTTACAAGCCCACATTAATTCAGGCGATGACGACCGTCGACTGCAATCCCGATGCGCTCCGTGCTTTTGTCGAAATCCTGTCCCGACACGCTGGCCGGGAATTCGAAACGCTGCGGAAAATTTGCCGGGAACCAGACGCCGATCCACGGAGTCGATTTCGGGCTACCTGTGGAGAGATCCTGCTGAACAATGGCCGGGGCGACTGGTCGCCGCTGGCGGAAACGATGGCCAGCGTGTTGTGGGACGAACCCCCGACCAATGTCGACGGATGGATTGCAATCATGCAGCTGGCGGCCGAGCAACTGGCGCCGGCATTCTCCGGAATATTCGCCGACACCAATGACGCGAGCAAGGCCAGGGTATTGGCCAAGGCATTATTTCAGTTTCTTCCCCCTGACGTTCGGACAACGTATTTCAGCGAACAGCTTTGTTCGGCAAATGACGCCCGTTTCGACGCCATTCTGACCACCATTGAAGAAAACGGGGACGCCGAGCGGTTTGCAGAGGCCCTGAATAGGCTGGTTGACAACTCCGGCGATGACATCGTTCATACCAATCTGTGTTTGGCATTGATGCGGCTGGGCCAGAATCAGAAACTGGTCGAACTGTATTCGGGTGATTTTGAAATTCCGTTGACCATTTTGGCCATCAACCTGTCCACACCCGACCGGATTCGGCTGCACAGCTTGAAAGAATTGTATGGAAAATACTTGTATGGAAAATACTCGGTCGCCGACTCGGAACATCTCAATCTTCGTCGATCCGTGTTACAGGCATTGGCCCTCCAGTCGCCGTCGATATATGATCCGGAATCGAGGAATTGGTTGCGAGAGATTGCCGGTCGACATGTCTTGAACGACGAAGACGCCTGTTGTTTTTCAACGTCCGAATTGATCCTTCGACGGCTGGGCATGGATTTGGCCGATCAGGCACAATGGCGCTGCAAACGTCGGGAAAGGGGCCGTGACGGAATTCTCGGCAATGTATTACTTGATCACCGCTTGCAGGCATTCAGCATTATCGACCAAATTGACGAGAATGGATTTCCGGCAAGGTTTGCGATTTCAACAACGGAGACCACAGTCCAGGACGTGCAGGATTTTCGGGAATCGACCGGTGTCACCGAGCCGTTCGATCGTCCAAACCACCCGTTTGAACTGGAAAACGATGAAGATTTCCTGTTCGTATATGGTTTATGCAACTCCTTGAGTCTCGAAAACGGATTAACAAGCAAGGATCTTTGTTATCCCCCCGAAGTTTCCAAACAGAATATCGCACTAATTCCCGCAGATACGCGGCGTGCCGGTTATCGTCTGCCCACTGTCGCGGAATGGCGGTCGGCCAACCGCTCGAATGGCGTGCTGCCCGGTTTGACCGTGGACGGGAAAGCGCTGGCGTGGAACTACGCCTGGGTGTTTAAGAACTCGGAAAAGGACCAGCCTGAAATGGTGGCGAAATTGCTGCCCAATGCAGCGGGCTTGTTTGATTCCTTTGGTAACGTTCAGGAGATCTGCCAGTCACAGGAAGGCGAGGTGTTGAAGTTTTACGAGATGGGGCAGACCGTTCGTAGCAATGCAAGCGCTTTTGTCAGCTACCGAGGGAGCCTACCACAATGTCATCAGCCCGCTAAAAAACCGCCAGGGAGTTCGACTTGCCCGAACCGTACGGTGAAAGCAGGAATTTAACCCCAAATGGACAGCCTCAGAAATCCCGGGTGACGGTGACTTTGAAATCCTTAAACCAGTATTCCCGCGTGTTGTACGCGCCGAAATCGTATTGCTTGATGTTCGTAAATGTCCCGCCAGCATAGTCCAGCGAAACCTGCGTGTCAGATGGTGGAGGATCGGGCAGGAATATTCTGTCCGGTTTAACTTTGGGTACCGGAATGTTGTATGACGAATCGTAGTCGATTCCAATGGTCCAGAATTGTCCGCCGCCCAAATCAACCTTAACCGGATGCATCACAAAATCGGTGCTGGACTCGCTGGCCGGAATATTGAAAAAGAAACACTGCTGAGTGGATGTATTTTCAGTTCCCAGCCGGATTCGAAATGACTTGTTACCTACGGCCGGGCCGGATTGGCATGGTTGAGGAGAGCCCGGTGTCGTTCCGGAAACGACTGGCACCTCGCAATAGCACTCATGGGCATTGGTACACGGGGTGTTGATTTCCCACATACCCGTATCCGTGTTGTAACTGATAGTGCAATTCCCGGAACATACAGCCGTTGTTCGGCATTCGCATTCCCGGTACCAACGACCACAAGCATCCTGTCTCCAAACCGGGTAACAACCCGGCGGACACTGGAAACAGTCCGGTTGACATTCCGGCTGACAGATTTGGCACGTGGAGGGGCAACGTCGGCCGCGCAACAACTGGGCGTCAGAGATCGCCGTATCCACGCAAAAAACAAATGCCAAAAAGCCCAGCAGGCCGAGTGTCATGCACCGATTTCTCATGGTCAGATCCTGGCAGGAAAATGAGGTGGGTTATGCCGCATGGTAACCCGGCGATTTCGGGTTTCCAGCAACCGTAACAGATATCTCGAAAAATACGGCCCGGGCCCGACACGGATTGTGGCAGGGGCCCAATAATGCCCGGTTTTTTTGAAACTCCGTGTCGGTCCAGCCCGGTTGCCTGCCGGTCCGCGATCATGCCGCCAGAAGCCCGGTGGGACCAGCCAGCCTTGGCACCCACAAATGGACAACTCAAGTTTCAGCAGCACCGGACAAAACAGCACCGGGCCGAGAAAATTTGACGCCTCATTCATATTTTGAATAATGGAACGGGTAACCCGGTCACAAGCAATCGCCCCGCCCGATCGGGAACGGTGATCAGGCTGAATCTGGCGAACCGGTCTCGCTCCCCGGCGCAGAACCATCCGGCATACGGGTAGGCGTGAAGTCACCAAACTGATATTTCGAGACCTGCCATGACCCCGGATCGGGAATCCCGTAACGATCCTGCCCGGCTGGACGAGGCCGTCGATCGGGCCGTCCGGGCCTTCGAGCAGCACTGGCACAACGATCACGATTACCGGATCGAGCAGTTTTTGCCGCTGGTTCGCACGCTGAACGAACCGGTGGGCGTCGATGCCGATGATCCGGTCGCCCGGCACCGGATTGTCTCGGAATTGATCGCCGTGGAGATGAGTCTGCGTTCCAACGACGGCCAGGAAGTCCGGGCCCGCGAATACGAATCGCGTTTTTGGGGCTACCGCGACGAGATCGCGGAGGCCATCCGGTGGCTCGATCAACAAAACCGCGATGACGGGGTTGCCCCCAACCTGCAGGATGCCATTGAGCTGGTTCGCGAGGCCTTCGAATGCGCCTGGCAGGCCGATTCCAGTTTTCGAATCGAGGATATCCTGCCGCGGATCCCGGAATTGATCGGACCGACTCGGGTGGACCCGCATCATCCGATCGTGCAACAACGAATCATCGCAGCATTATTTCGGGTCGAAATGAACTTGCGGGTCGAAAACGGACAGGATATTTCGCCTTATGAATATCTGCTGCGCTTTCCCGATGCAGAAACCGACGTGGAAGCGGCCTGTGAGTGGGTCAGGAACCAGGATGTCACCCGGCCCGCCCAACCCGGTCGCGAAGTCATCCGGGTAAAACCACGGTCGCCGGATGACCTCCCAATCGCCGATGATTCGACCATCACGGGCGTTTTGGAAATTCAGCTGGACCCGGACGCCGACGGGAGTTACGTCCCGGAACAGCTGGGTCCCTACCGGCGATCCCCTACATGCCACCGGAACAGGCGGCCGGATCCGTCCAGTTACTGGGGTGCGGATCCGATATCTGGAGCCTGGGAGTGATCCTGTATGAATTGTTGACGGGGGGCAGCGGCGTCCCTTCCGGGGCGTCGACAATCATCAGATCCTTGAGCAAATCGAAACCAGGGAACCCAAGGCCTTGAGGGCCATCGATCCATCCATCGATCGCGAGTTGCAACGGATTTGCCTCAAATGCCTCTCCAAACCCATTTCGCGTCGCTACCTGACGGCCGACGACCTGGCACTGGATCTGCGACAGTTTGCCAGTGGAACACCGGAACCGAAGCTGCCGGATGTCAAATTCATCCCCAACGGCCTGCCGGCCTACGACCGCACCGCTGCCGATTTCTTTCTCCAGCTGTTGCCGGGACCACGCGACCAAAACGGGATTCCCGAAAGCATCCGTTTTTGGAAGACCCGAATCTGCGAACCGGTTCCGCCGGAAAATCGTGTGCCGGTTGGCGTGCTGTACGGACCCAGCGGCAGCGGCAAGTCGTCATTTGTCAAAGCCGGCCTGATTCCCCAGGTCCAGTCGCATGTCGAGACCATTTATGTCGAGTGCACCCAGCAGGAATCGGAAACCGAAGTCCGCCTGATGCGGGCACTGCGTGATCATCCGGGATTCCATGAAATTCCATCGACCCTGTCATTGCCCGAGACGCTGTCCGGTTTGGCCGCCGGGCGCTGGCAGCGTTCGCCACGCAAGGTGCTGATTGTGCTCGATCAGTTCGAACAACGATTGAGTGTCGGCGAAAGGTTCGGCGAATCGCAACTGGTGGCGGCCATGCGCGAATGCGATGGCCAGACTATCCAGTTTTTGCTTTCGGTCCGCGATGATTTCTGGATGGTCATGACCCGTTTCGCGGATGCCCTGGCAATGGATTTGCAGGAGCGCCGCAATACGCTGGCGATCGACCTGTTCGACCAGGATCACGCCAAAAAAATACTGGTCAAAATCGGCCACGCCTATGGTCGGTTGCCGAGTGACCAAATCGCCGGGATCAGCACCGCGCAGAGCGATTTTATTGGTAAAGCGATCGAACAACTGGCCGAAGGACAGCGAGTCATTTGTGTTCGATTAACCCTGTTTGCCGAGATGTTCCGGGATCGGGAGTGGACCGTTTCGGAACTAAACCGGGCAGGGGACGTGACCGGTGTTGGCAAACTGTTTTTGGAGTCGAGACTGGGACCTCACAACAAGAAAGTTCCGCATGAGCCGGCGCTGGAATTGCTGGCGGCATTGCTGCCCGCATCCGGTTTGGACATTCGCGGTTCCATGAAATCCCGATTCGGGCTGATGGTTGCGGCCAAGCTGGAATCCGATCCGGATCGATTCGATCGATTAATGAAGTACCTGGAGCACGATCTGCGATTGATCACGCGTACCGATCCGGACGTCTCGGGTCAGGTCGGCGATGACAGTCAATCCGGCAGGGAAAACAAGTACTATTACCAGCTGACGCATGACTATCTGGTGCCGTCGGTTCGGGCTTGGCTGGATGATCTGCTGGGCGACTCGCGCAAGGGCCGGGCCACGTTGCGGTTGCGGCGGCTGGCATCCCAGGTGATTCCCGGGAAAACGCCGGAAAACCTGCCCACTCATTTCGAATGGTTGTCATGGGCCTGGTTGTTGCGCAACGAAGACCTTGCCGGGACCGAACGAACGATCATCCGCAGCGGCGGACGGCGGTTTCTGAAAGATTTTTCATTGGTCTCCGTTGCGGTCTTGACGATCGGTGCACTCGTTTCGTTTTGGGTCGTCACTGACCGAAACAATCGCAACGCCAACAGCCTCGTTGATGCTGTAATGAGTTTGAATTACAGCGATTTGCCAAAGAAAATCGCGGAATTGCCTGATTATGAAAGTCGCGTGATTCCGCAGTTTGAAGACCTTGGGGACACGAACGACGATGACCAGAAACGCAGGGCGCTACTTGGTCTGCTGCAATTCAAGCCTGAACACGCCACCGAAAAATGAAGGGTCCGAATGTTCAGGCGGAAACCGGTTTGACAAATCATGCCGCCAGAAGCCCGGTGGGACCAGCCAGCCGTGGCACCCAACATCCGGCACGGGCAAGGGATGACGGGGATTCGCCCGCCCGATCTAGCAGATGTTGGTGCTGCCGAAATCGGCGTCGATGCCGAGCTGGGTGCGGAGCTGGTCGAAGCGGGCCACGTAATCCTGGCTGGATGTGTGCACGTGCTCGGCTTCGGTAACAAAATTCATGTCGGGTCGGCAATGCACCCCGTGCTGCTCCAGGATATGCTCGAACGGCTCCAGCGGACTGCCGTACACGATCAGCAACTTGTGCTCGTCAAACTGCACTTCCTGGGGAACCGTCGGATTGAGCACCGCGATCCCCGTGCAACCATCGTTCAACAACAGATCCTCGTAGTCCCACAACGTGCTGGTCAGTACCGGCGAGTCGATTTGCTCGCGGTAAAAATCCACATGCCCGCTGGTGGAATGATCGTGACTGGTCTCCAGGACCACATCCACGGCCGGTCCCAGCCGGTGAATCAGCTGCATGAACAGCTGAAACAGGATTTCCCGGGAGGCGGCCGCCATGATGACCGGAATCTCCTTGCCCGATTCCTCATCGCGGTACACGTCGTGCCGGTATCCCTGGCAGGGTTGCACGTCGACATCCAGCGTCGGCCGCACGGCATCGGTCAGGCGAAATTCCCCGTACGTGTCCAGCGACAACAGCAGTTCCAGCTCGTCCTGGCGGGCCTCGGTTCGGGCCACGGCATAATCCTGATAGGCGGGCGATTGCTGAAAGACGTTCTGGAAAAACTGTTGCAGAAAACCCATGGGAATCTCGATTGCAGGTAACTTCGGGTCGCCAATTACGTGCCGCGCCGCCAATGGCCAGCAGCCGCGATCTTCTGTAAAAAAGTAGGTCACAAATCCCATCGTCCGGAGCGGTTTTTTGCCGTTTTGAAGGGGCCGGCCGCCTGCCCCCAAAAGCAACCCAAAAATCGAACTAATCCGTACAAACGGTGTCCCCCCGGGAACGGGCGGGCCCATTTTTTTGAGAATCACGGCCGCCGGGGCTGTAACATCGACACGTTCACTGTGTACATAGTGACAGGAGATCGTTGCAACCAGGACCCACAGCCACCTTACGCGCAGCAAGGAATTTTCCTGTGAACGATTCCCGGGATGGCCAATCGGCGATGAAAAATGAAAAGCCGGATCGCCTGCAATCCACCGAGGGCCCGCCGCCGGCCGAATCGGCGGGTTGCCCGCAACCGGTGTTGCGGACCTCGAATCTCGTTCTGAGGCCGTTCAATACGCAAGGTGACCCGGAAATGGTTCAACAGATCCTGCAATGTCGGGAAATTGCGGCCAATACCCGCACAATTCCCCACCCCTATCCGGAGGGGGCCGCATTAAAATGGATCGAGACGCATGCCGAGACGTGGCAACATGGCAAAGGCGTTGTCTACGCGATTTGCCAATCCGGCAACCCGGAAATTCCGGTCGGCGCCGTGGGCCTGCTGGTTGACGAGGCCCACGAACATGCAGAACTGGGATACTGGATAGCCGAATCGGCGTGGGGGCAGGGGATCTGTACGGAAGCGGCCGCCAGGATGCTGGATTTTGGATTCCATCACATGGGCCTGCACCGGATTCACGCCCATCACCTGGGACGCAATCCCGCGTCGGGCCGCGTGATGGAAAAGATCGGCATGCAGCGGGAAGGAACACTCCGGCATCACGTGAAGAAATGGGGCGTTTTTGAAGATGCCATTTGCTACGGGGTGCTGGCGGAGGATCACGAACAAAAACAGGGCCGTTAATCGGGTTTTGAGTAATTTCGTTGTTTGTCGGCCAGTTTTCGCTAATATTGAGGCGACACGGGCGAATAAGCGGCGGTCAAGATAGATATTCCGGGGTCCGGACCGATCCGGCGACCCCCTCAGGAGCGAGGTGTCAATGAGCGGAAATGCGACGTCAGAACGACAGGGGACGCAGGTCACGTTTTTGGACCAGACCGGGGCCAAGTCGGTGGAAGCTGTGGTTGCCGACTCGGTAACCGTGAAACGGATTCTGCCCAACATCATCACCAAAATGAATCTGCCCGTGGTCGGACCCGATGGCCAGCCCATGAGTTACAGCCTGGATCACAAGGAGGGCGGGCGGCGATTGCGCGAAGACCAGACGCTGACCGAGGCCCTGGTTCGCGACGGCGACCACCTGATTGTGTACCCGGAAATTGTGGCTGGATGATCCAGCCGGTTCGACCGACCACCGGCGGGGACTGCCAGCGAATCAATGGAGCGGAGTCATGGGGAACCCGGCAGATACGTTCATGAAAAAATCACCGCGCACACGACGACTGGAAGCCGATTACCGGGCCATTCAGCAACTGGCGGCGGAAAGCACCATTTTCGAGTTTCAGGCCACCGGGCCGGTGCCCGATTCCTACCGGTTTGGTTTTCACGGTCCGGGCACCTGGAAAACCAGCCGCCACACCGTGGCGATTCGCAACTATCACGAGATCGTTGTGGAACTGGGGGCGGCCTATCCTCGAATGATGCCGGGCATCAGCTGGCAGACTCCGGTGTTTCATCCCAACGTATCATCCAGCGGCATTGTCTGTCTGGGCGGCTACGGGACGCACTGGGTACCCAGTCTGCGGCTGGATGAACTGGGTGTGATGCTGTGGGACATGATTCGTTACCAGAATTACGACGTCCAGAGCCCCTATAACCGCGAGGCCGCCTTGTGGGCCCGCGACCAGATTGACTTTCGTTTTCCCCTGGACGACCGCCCCCTGCGCAACCGGGTGGCGGGCGGACCGGTCGAGGTGGTGACCGCGTCGATTGCCGAGCCCGTCAAACGTCCTCCGGTAATCCTCGATATTGGTCGGGTGGGGCCCCACGATCGACCACCGCTGTTTGCCAACCCGGCAGCCAGTCCATCGCCGGAACGGTTTGCCGAGGTTGAAATCGTCGACGCCCGACCCGCTGCCCGGCAAGACGAAATCACTTTCCTCGATTAACGGAGCGGTCTCCGGAACCAGCGGCGAACCGATTGACTGTGCCAACCGCCAGCGCGAATCCGAAGCGGGAACCACCCCGCCGCCTGCCCCTGCCGCGGATGGACGGCAACCGGCCCGCCCGACGAGTGGGCACCATTCCCCACCAGTGTCCGCTGATCTGTCTGACCGACGACCTGCTGGACACGATTCTGGAATACTCGGATGAATCGCCCCAGGTGGAAACGGGGGGGTTTCTGCTGGGCTGGCGCTGTCGCGACCCCCGACTGGGCCGGGAATTTCTGGCGGTTCGGGAATTCGTGCCCGCCACCTCCACCAGCGGAGACGTCGATTCGCTGACCTTCACCCACGAAACCTGGGCCGGTTTGCACGACGCCCTGGAATCGCAGTTTCCCGACCTGCAGATTCTCGGCTGGCATCACACGCATCCCGGATTCGGGATCTTTCTGTCGCGGCATGACGAGTTCATTCACCGCAACTTCTTCGGCGACCGCTGGCATCTGGCCATGGTCGTTGATCCCCGGCAGGGTGAGTTCGGTTTTTTTCAATGGCGGGACAGTGAACTGGTCAACACCGGTTTTTTGCTGGTTCCCGCGGACCGTACCCGCTGGACGAAGCCGGCGTGGAAGAAGCCGGCATGACCGAACCGCGTTTCAACATCAATGACGACGATCGCTACAGTCGACTGGAGCTAATCGGCTGGTGGAACCAGCAACGCCTGCGGCAGGCCCGTATCCTGGTGGTGGGCGCCGGTGCCCTGGGGAATGAAGTTCTCAAGAACCTGGCGCTGGTGGGAATTGGCCAGGTCACCGTGATCGACTGCGACACCGTGGAAAACTCCAACTTGTCACGCAGCGTCCTGTTTCGCGGTGACGATGCCGGAAAACCCAAGGCCATGGTGGCGGCCGCCGCGGTGCGCGACATCAATCCGGATGTCCAGGTCCGGCCGATGGCAGGCGATGTGCTGACCGATATCGGATTGGGGCTGGTGCGCGAAATGGATTTGGTGATCGCCTGTCTGGATAACCGCGAGGCCCGTTTGTGGGTCAATCGCATGTGCTGGAAAGTCTCGCGGCCGTGGATCGACGGCGGGATTCAGGAGATTAATGGAGTGGTCAAGGTCTTTCAGCCACCCGACGGAGCCTGTTACGAATGTGCCATGACCGACGCCGATTACCGGCTGATCCAGTTGCGTTACAGTTGTCCGCTGTTGCGCCGCGAGGACATGTTGCAGGGCAAGGTACCAACGGCTCCCACCATCGCGTCGATCATTGCCGGCCTGCAGGTTCAGGAGGCACTGAAGCTGTTGCACTCGATCCCGACCGATGAGGGATCGGCGCTGGTGTTCAACGGCGTGGCCAACCAGTTTTACAAAACGCGATTTCAACACCGCGACGATTGCCTCAGCCACGAGACCTGGGAACCCGTGATCGAATCGCCCTGCCATCATCAAAACACCCTGACCGAAATCGGTGCGTGGCTCAAGTCGCAACATCAACGGTCAGTCGACCATTTGGCCCTGGACCGGGATCTGGTCACCGAGTTGCAGTGTGCCGCGTGTCAAACCGGTCGTACGGTCATGCGGGCCCGGCCGGCCATCAGCAGTGGCGAGGCGATTTGCGACCAGTGCCACGAGCCCATGAGCCCCCAAATGCAGCATCTGGTCGATATCGATTCTCCCCTGGCCGACATGCCGCTGGTTCAACTCGGAATACCGGATCGCGAGATCCTGCAACTGGTGGCCGGCGACGATGCCGTATTCGTCCAGCTGGTCACCGCCCCTGCCAACCCGCCGAACTGATATGGATTCTGATATTCAATTCGGACAACTGGAGCAACAGGGGCCGCAACCCCGGACCCGCCCGGATGGCGACCGCCAGTATGCAGTGGTGGGCTGTGGTGTTCGCAATGAGGACGATTTGCCGATCTTTGTGGATCTGGATGTGATGCGGGATATGGAAGGCCATGCCCGCACCAACACGCGTGTCGAACTGGGCGGCGTCTTGCTGGGTGGAAAGTTCTTGGATCCGCAGGGCCTGCCGTTCGTCGTGGTCCAGGAGGCCCTGCGGGCCGAGCACTACGAAGCCACCCGCGGCAGCTTCAAATTCACGCACGATACCTGGGCCCAGATTACCCGCGACCGGGAGCAGTTTCCGGCCGATTTGCAGCTGGTTGGCTGGTATCACACGCATCCCGACTGGGGTGTGTTCCTGTCCGGCATGGACATGTTTATTTGCGAAAACTTTTTTGCCGACACGCTGGATGTGGCCCTGGTCATTGACCCTTGTCGCGGGGACCGCGGCTGGTTTCACTGGGTCAACACGGCCGAGGGTCCGGGCAAACAACGGGTCGCCGGGTATTACCTGTTTGCCAACCGGTATCGCCGCGGCGAGCTGTTGCATTTCGCCAGCGAACTGGCCCAGGTCAATCCGGCCTACTACGATTCACGATACGAGTCTTCATTGGGAGAAAATGACATGCAACCCGTTGTGCATTTGCACCAGCAGCAATCTGCCCTGCAGATGATGGGCTTGATGGGCATGCTCACGATCCAGACCCTGGTGCTGGCGCTGCTGGCCTGGAAAGTCCTGTTTACCGCACCGTCTGGCGAAACCGGCCTGGCCCAGCAATACCGCAACCAGGTCTATCGGGAAATCCTGGGGGGCCTGGCCGCGGAGTCCCCGATGGGCGATACGATCGTGCAACGCGTCGAACAACTGGGCCAAACCAATCTGGAACTGCAAACTTCGGTCGAAGGCCAGGCGGCCCTGATCGAACAGCTGAAACTCGATCGCGCGGGATTGAAGAACACAGAATCCGTATTGCGCAAGGATTTGTCTCTGGCCCTCAGCGAGAATCAAAAACAAAAAACAAGCATTCAGGATTTGCGGGCGGATCTGGCCAATGCCCGCCAGGGCCTGCCGGATTCCGGCTGGTTGACGTGGCCGGTGGCGCTGGGGGCCGTTCTGGCCAGCGCCGTGATTGGAATCGTCAGCGGGCGGCTGTGGGGGGCATCCCGGACACTGGAGTTCGAGGACCAGCCTGGCACGGCCGGCCGGGCTTCCCTGAATCCCCATGGAGAGGTTCGGGATGAGTGACGATCGCACCATTCGGGTCCGTCAGGACGAGAGCTTGATGGGCGACCTGGCCGGACAACATACCTGGCTGACGGTCGTGAGTCCCCCGCCCGCCGGGGAGCCGTCCGGACGGTGGCGGATTCAGATCCAGGGCCGGGGCCTGGCCAGCGGTGGACCGTCCGGGCCGCAATACGAGATTGGCGACCTCCATGAAATCGAACTGGCATTTCCCACCGACTATCCCAACGAGCCCCCTCAGGTGCGCATGTTGACGCCTGTGTTCCATCCCAATATCGCCCCCGACGGGGTCATCGCCATGTCGGATATGGGGATCGCATGGGAACCGGCATTGACGGTCGATATCGTCATCGAACGAATCTGGGACCGGATCCGGGGTGCTCGCGTCGATCTGGAAAACGCCATCAATCCGGCCGCCGCCCGCTGGTATGCCAGCCAGGGCGTCGTGGATTTTCCGCTGGACCAGCGGAGCCTGTCGCTGCACCGATCCCAACCCAATATTGTGCGGTACCGGCACAAACATCGAAACGGCGAAACACCGCTGCCGCCGGTTGCCCGGCCGGTCATGATCATCCAGGATCCGCCGGATCAGCATGACGAAAACGACGCCATCCATTTCATCGAGTGACGGTCGGTATGTCATCAGCCCTGATATTCCTGATCATCCTGGTCGTCGTGGCGTCGATTCTGACCGCCGTCTTTCAGGGCAAAAGCGCCTGGTCGGCTGCATTCGAAAAAATCGCCTTGCGGTACGGGGGAACGTACGCACCCGTCCGCATGTTGCGATTGCCGGCCGCCGGGTTCTCATACAAACGGGCGGTTTGCCGGGTGCGCTGCGTGCGGCGACGGTTCGGCCAGCCGCGAAAGTCAACAGAGTTCCGGATTGCCTGGCCCTTTCGCCCGGCCCGACTGGAGATTCGCCAGGCGGGACGGCCGTCGCGGATTCGCGGATTGCGGAATGCCCGGGTGGTCGAGATCGATGACACGGCGTTTGCCCGGCGGTTCACCGTCGTCACCAACAACGTGACGGTTGCCCGGACCCTGATGTCACCCGGCGTGTGCTGGCAACTCGATCAGTTGCAGCGAACCGGTCCGGACATCGATTTGCATGTGGCGATTGACAAGGGCTGGTTGACCGTTACCCGCACGGGATACATTGTCAAACCGGAACCGCTGGATGATTTCGTGCGCTATTCACTGGAGTTGTTTGACCAGTTGATGTTGACAACCAGTGTGGGCATTGAATTTCACGACCATATCATTCCGGCCGTGGAACAAATGCTATGTCCCGTTTGCAGTTGCGACATCCAGTCGCAAATGGTGATTTGCGTGCGCTGCAAAACTCCCCATTGCCACGATTGCTGGTTGTATAACGGAAAATGCGGGATGTACGCGTGCAACGAAACCCGTTATTCAATGGTGGGTGGATCGAACGTCTCCACCTGAGCGAACCTCCCGGGCAAAGCGCTCCATCGATTGTCGAGGGCCTGGTCCATTGACCTCATGACGATAGCAGAAGGCCGGCCAATTCCGCGACGCTTCCCGGGCCGCAGACGGGTGTCAACTCGCCTGGATATTCTGGCCGGGTTCGATACGCCGAAACGTTCGAGTCAGTTGCCAGAGGACGCATGTTGTCGTTATCAACAGGACGCTGCCGGCCAGCAAGATAAAGACCATTGTCGTGCCGGTCCGGGGCGATGCGAACAAGTCGGCCCCCAAAATCCTGGCGGCCAGGGCGCAGGCGATTCCCAACCCGGCGGCCATACAGAACAGCAGGCTCTTGGCCGTAAATGCCAAAATCGTGCGCAGGAATATTTGCAGGTCCTCCTGATTCAGGCGATAGGGAAACCACAGAAAGATCAGGTTTTCCAAACCAAAGATGATCAGATTAACCAGGGGCAACAGAACCACCGAGGCGACCATCCACAGAACCGCAAAGGGATTGAGGATCATGACCATCGCCAAAACCAGATACTGAAAGACGGTCGCGATCATGACCGGTGCCAGAATCTGACCCAGTACGACGGAAAACGGGCTCGTCGGTAATGACTTGAGAAAATCCATCCGGTCCAGATCGCGGCGAAAATCCATTTTCAGGGTCGTCGGCAGCAGCAGCCAGGTGTAAACGACCAAACAGCCCACTACCTTGGCCAGCATCGTCAGGCCCCGGTCACCCTCCAGGGCGGGCAGGCAGGCCAGCAGAAACGGCACCAGCAAGGCGACCAGAATCTGGCCCCGATAATGGTTGGCCCCGAGCAACTGCCGCCACACCAAATGCCCGATGCCTCCCCAGACCGGAATCCGAAATCGCGCCGAGCGGAGACCTGCGACGTCGTGATCCATGCCCGCCGTTGGGTTGCGCCCGGCCACCAAACCGGACCATTCATCCCGTTCGCGCCGCCGGGAAACGGACTGACAAAAACGGTCCAGTCGAATCAATCCGGCAACCAGCACCGGTAGCGTGCCGAACACGACCAGCAAGCGGGCCAGCACCGTCGCGTCCAGCGACCGGGCCAGCATCAGGTCGGTTACGAATCGAAACGGTGCGACCAGGATTGCCGCCGGCCATACGATCAACCCCTGGCAAACGGTATCGCGAAGACACCGCAGTCCGGACAGCGACAGGATGCTGGTAAAGGCACCCGACTGCCATTGCCACCAGACACGCCAGGCAACGGTTGCCAGCAAACCGGCGGCGACCATGGCCGCAACCGTCCTCAGGCGGCGCTGCGCACGACGGCTGATGGCGCCGACGGCGACCTCGCCACCCATTCGCAACATTTCAATGGCCATCAAGGCGACCCACATACCGGCAAACCCGATCACCGGAATCGACAGATCGGGAATCATGACCAGGGCAAACACGGCTGCCTTGCACAGTGCCGTTGCGCCAATGACCGCCACCCGGTACTGGATCAGCTGGCCGCGGGAAAACGGAGAGGCGATCAGGTTTTGGCGTTCGGTTTCAGACCATTCGAATGGCTCGACGCGTTGCCGGAAAATCGTCTTGAGCAGATTCCAGACGACGAACGCCAGCATGCCCGCCGGGATCCACAACGCCAGCCGGGCCGGTTCGGACGGATTGCGGAACAACAAACCGAGCAGGGACTGGCCAATCCAGACGGCGGTCAACAGCACGGCAAGCATCGACAGGATAAACCGGCGCGGATGGACGAAGCTGCGGGCGGTGCGTAAAACGCGGGCCCGGGCGTTGCGACGCATCAGTTGCCAGAGCGCCGGGTGCAGCATCAGATCACGGTCGGTTTGGATCATCGCGTAACGGAATTAGCGGTTGGCCAGCGAAGAATCAACCATCGGGGAAATCGAATCGACGACGGGCAGCGGCTCCGCACGTACGGCCCGAAAGAACATGTCTTCCAGGGTGGTTGCCACGTCGTTTTCGGCGGCAAAGGTTTGACGCAAATCCTGAATCGTTCCATAGAACCGTTGGCGACCATCGGCCAGGATCAGCACGTGCGAACAAATATCCTCGACCATGGCCAACAAGTGGGAACTGATCACGACCGCCGACCCGTCATTCGCCAGTTCCCGAATCGATTGTTTGAGGGTGCGAATTCCCTGCGGATCCAGCCCGGTCATCGGCTCGTCCAGCAACAGGGCCGACGGCCGATACAGCCAGGCGCAGCCGATGGCCAGTTTTTGCCGCATCCCCCGCGACAGATTGCGGGCCAGCGCGTTTTGCTTTTTCGTCAGGTCGAACTGGTTCAGCAACTGGACCATCCGGTCCTGCCAGTGAGGAACCCGATAGGCAGCGGCGAAAAAGGCGAAATGCTCGACCACCGTCAGGTCGTCGAACAGTCGCGGATCGTCGGGCACGTAGGCCACGCGGCGTTTGACGTCGACCGGATGTTCGGTCACGTCGAAACCCGCAACGCGACAGCGACCATGCGAGGGCGGAATGATCCCGGCAATGGCCCGCATGGTCGTCGTCTTGCCAGCCCCGTTGGGACCAATCAGTCCCAGAATCTGTCCCCCGGCGACGCGAAACGAAAGTTCCTCGACGGCGACTTCGGAATCGTAGGCTTTTCCGAATCTGATTATTTCGATCATAACGGCCCTGTCCCCGGAACCCGCAATCACGGCAACCAAAATCTACGTTGTTCTGAAGTGAAGAAAGCGGCATTTCCTGGCGATCCGGGGGTTTTGGCGTGTCGGATGGTTGGAATTTGCAAATGGCACAGGTACCCGTTCATACTTCGCGGAATTGGCCACGGCGGAAGAGGCCCGGCACCCGGAATCATCGCCAGGTCGCGTATGAAGCCGCGTCCGGGCCGGCATCGCCCGACGTTGGCTCCGGGGACGTGGGCGGGGCGGAACCGGATCCCGCGGGGGCTGCGGTGTGGCCTCGGTTCAGGTTGGGCAAACCCGGGCGTGGGTCACGTCCGTGCAGCGTCGCCTGGTCAGAAACGCCTTGACAATTCATGGCGCAAACCCGGCATGGCTGTGCCACGCGCACTACCCCGCCGCACCGGCCCCGGTCCACGGATTGGACCAGTCGCCCCACTGCGACAGATAGGTCGCGAAACCGGGTGTCTCATCAGCGTTGCGTTCCAGCCACTGGCGAGCCTCGGCAACCCGTTGCTCTTCCTCGGCCAGGGTCAGTTTGCCCATCAAAACCGACACCCGCAAGAAAATAAAGTACGTGTCCAGCACATCACAGCGACAGTAATCGTTGATTTCTGCCAGTTTGCCCCGATCATACAAATCCTGAACCTGGTCGCCACTGACATCCATTTTGCCAGGTTTGCCAATCAGCGTGGCGATCAGATTCAGCCCCCCGTTCAATCGGGTGGCCCCAAAGTTGGTAAAGAAATCCTGCAAGTCGAAATGCGATGTCAGGTTGTACCGGTTGCGGCGCTGGTCGTAGGCCCGGTCGTCCAGGTTAAACCAGGCCGGAGCGCTGATTCCGTACCGAAATGCGGCCAGCTCCAGCAACGGCAAATCAAACCCGCGACCATTGAAACTGACCAGCGTGGGTTTGTGGTACGACAACCAGCCGCGCCAGAAATTTTCGGTGATCTCGTGGGGCCGGTATTCGGGTTCGTCCAGGGCGACCACGTCCAGCAATCCGAATTGCTTGTCCAGTTTGGCGACGGCAACGGATACAGGAATCTGAAAGGTGTAGGGAATAAAATCAGACCCGGTCTGTTCCAGTCGTTCCTGGCGGTACCGCTCAATCGCCTCGGCCGGCTCAAGCCCTTCGCCCGGATAACGGATACTGGAAACCAGCCGGCCGTCGGCAACCGATTCAACATCAAAGATCAGCCATTTGACTGGCGTCTCGCGGCGATCCGTCATCGTTGAAATCCTGGTCGGCAGGTGAATTGCGGATGATTAGGGAACGGACGGCAGACACCGCGTCAGCGTCATTACCGCGTAGGCCGTTCCGTACTGCTGATGATAATCGTACAACGGATAGTCCCACCAGCTGCCGTCCTGTTCCTGGCGGTCCAGCAGCAGGCGGGCCAGCATGGCCTGATACGGGGCCCGCTCATCGGGCGGCAATTGCTGAATGCAAATACCGGCGTAGTAATGCCCGTAATAGTAGAAATATCCCGCAACCTGCATCCACGATTCATGCGGGACCGGCCGTTTGCGGCCCATGTCCAGCCAACCGTTCCGCTCATACAGCCGCACCAGCCAGTGTTTCAGCACGTTGTCGGTAATCTTCGGATTACCCCACAGTCGCAGGGCCAGGTTGCAGGCCTGGCTGCGCCCCAGGCTGCCGCCGGGCCGGTTGATGCCGGCCATCGGGTTGTATTTGAGGTATTCCCCGTACAGGTAACTGAAATCGGGTTTCTGCTGGCGAACGGTGGCGGCGACGGCCCGGTCCACCGTTCGCTGATTGACCTCAAATCCGGCGTCGGCCGCCCGGCGCATCACCACCAGTACGGTGGCGTTCAAAAAACTGGTGGAATCCGAAGTCGGTTTGCGGCCCTGGTAACGAAAATCATAGTACCCCCAGCCGCCATCGACCGATTCGTAGGAGTCCAGCAATTTCAACTGCAGCCGAACCAGATCATCGATTTGTGATTTTTTCCCGTCGCTGATGCCGGCCCGCTGCCGCAGCCGCAGCAGGGCCGGGATGGCATAGGCATGCCCCCAGCAGTTATAGATGGCATCACCGGTAGCCCGCCGCAGGGACGGCAGTTGTTCCAGCAACCATTGTTCGCCGCGATCGATGGCCTGCAGGACCGACGGTTCGCTGGCCCCGGATTCCAGCAGGGCGGTGATGCACATGGCGGTCGTCGCCATGCGGAACGCATCATGGGCACCCGGAATCGGCGCGTAGATGTTCAGATCCTTGGTGTTGGTGGCGGCTCCCCAGGCACCGGTTTCGCGTTGACTGTTGACCAGAAATTCCACGCCGCGATCGATTGCCTGCTGGATGTCCAGCGGCGACGGCGCGTCACATTCCGGCAACTCCGGTGGCTGGCTGAAATCATAGGGATTTTCAACCAGTCGCTGCGGTGCCGCTGTTGACTCGTCCTGTTGCTGGCGGACCGGCGGCTGAATTTGCCAGGCAACTCCCGCCGCGGGCTGGACCATTATCCCGGCGATCGCCATTATCCCAACGATCACGAACACCGGGGATCGGGTATACAAGGCAAACATGGGTCAATCGCCATCGGGTTACCGGTGAACAGGATTTGCAGTGGCAGACGTTCCGCCAGCGCCGTCAGGATCTACTCGGGACGCTCCAGCAGGACCTGGTCGCCCGCCGCGAGTCCGGAAGTAATCTCCGTCATTTTGTCGGCCGTCCATCCGGTGACGACAACCCGCCGCTGGGGCTCGGCATCCGCGTCTGCGCCCGTTACAAACACGTATTGTTCGATGCCGTCATCGGTGAATACGGCCGTCTCCGGAACGGTCAGGGCCCGCTCGTTTTGACGGACCAGGAAACGGACCTTGCACTTCATTCCGGGCATCAGCCCCTGGATGCCGTCGCCCAGATCCAACTGGCAATCGAATTTTTCGGACTGAACCGGCACGTAGGATACGGAGGTCACGGTAATGTCCGCCGTCAGGTCGGGAAATGCCTCGGATTTGGCCAGCCCGTGAGTTCCGGGGCGAACAAACGCCAGTTGTTTTTCGGTCAGGTCGGCGCGTAACATCAGGTCGTCGGGATCGACCAGAGTGATCATCGTCTTGTCGTGAACCACGGAGCCGCCGGGTTCCAGGTTTCGCTGAGGTCCGGATTGGCCCAGCCAGGCGCCGCGGACACAGCGTCCGTAATAAACGACGCCGGCGGCCGGCGCCTGGACGGTCATTCGCTGCAAGTCGCTGCGCAGCTGTTCCAGGTCCCGGGCCTCCTTGTCCATGGCAAAGCGGGACTTTTCGAACTCGATGCCTTTTTTGGATTTTTCCAGCGGCAACATGACCTGGGCGCGTTCGTGTTCCAGACGGGCCCGCTCCAGCGCATCTGTTTTTTGTTCCATTTCGCGGGGCAAGTCGAAATCCAGTGTACGGGCCGCCTTGATTTGTGCCTGTTCCAGAAAAAACTGGCGGTTTTCCACATCGCGTTCGGTACGTTTCAAAACGATCTCTTCCGATTCCTCGGTCAATTCGTCTTCCTCGTACATGCGTTTCAACTGGTTGTATTCTTCCTGGGCATACTCCAGCGAATGCTGGGAGTTTTCCACCCCGCGTCGCACCGTCCGTTCCTGGTTGGGTTTTTCGACATCCTTGAAGTATTCATAATCCTGTTCGGCATTCTGCCGCTTGCGATCCGCCAGCGCCTGGTCCAGCGGCAGCGTCTGTTCCAGTTGCCGGACTTCCAGCTCGGTTCCGCGCAGGGTCAACTCGGCGAGCTGCAGCGCCTGTTCGGATTCGCGAATCTTGCGCGAGATTTTTTCCTTGTCAAATTCGACGATCACCTCACCCGGTCGGACCGCCGTGCCCTCGGGAACAACGGTTTCGATTTCCAGATCGGTCCAGTTCTCGGTGTCGACGGCCAGGGGAACCATGTTTCGGGATTCGACCACCGCGTCGATCGTCTCCACGACCTGAAAAAACCGCTCCTTGACTTCGTGCGTTTTCGCTTCGTCCTGGGCGACCAGCGGCCGGCAGGCGGCCACGAACATCAGGGCAATCATCACCACACGGCACCATCTCATCGGTTCAGCTCCTGGGCAGTTTTGGAATGCTCATCCACGGCTCCAGTATACAACAATTCGCCGGGACCGGGCGGCCAACCCGGGCCGCATCCCGAATTCGCAGCGGCGCGTTATGATGGGCACTCGCTTGAACCGTTTTTTGGTGAAACAGGAATCCAACATGAACCGCCAGCGTTTACTGGACTGCTTTCTGCAATACGTACAGATCGATACAACGGCTCGCGAGGGAGTCGACCAGTACCCCAGCAGCCCGGGTCAACTGGAACTGGGAAAGCAGGTTGTGGAACAGCTGCAGCACATCGGGTTGACCGACGCCCACCAGGATGAACACGGAATCGTGATGGCCACCGTCCCCGGCAACGTCGAGGCGCCGGTCGTGGCCTTCAACGCCCATTTCGATACGTCTCCGGAAACCAGCGGAGCAGGGGTGCGTCCCCGGGTTATCGACCATTATGCAGGTGGTGACATCCCGCTGGCTGGTGACGGCAGCCAGGTGATTACCGTGGACAAGTGTCCGGAACTGGCCGATCTGGTGGGCAAGACCCTGATCACCACCGACGGAACCACGTTGCTGGGCGGCGACGACAAGGCGGGCATGGCGATCATGATGGAACTGGCCCGGCACCTGACCGAGCATCCGGATATTCCGCACGGCCCCGTGCGATTGCTGTTTACCTGCGACGAGGAGATTGGCCGCGGCGCCTTGCACGTCGATATCAGCAAGGTCAACGCCACGGTTGCCTACACGTTTGACGGAGGCGGCCAGGATCACGTCGATTTGGAAACGTTTTCCGCCGATCTGGCCACGGTGACGTTCACAGGCGTCAACATCCATCCGGCGATCGCCAAAGACAAGATGGTCAATGCGATTCGGGCGGCCGGAGAATTCATCCATCGGCTGCCTGCCGAGATGGCGCCGGAGACCACCGATGGCCGCGACGGATTCCTGCATCCCTATACGGTCGAAGGCGGCGTGGCCCGCGTCACGCTAAAGATTATTTTGCGGTCCTTCGATACGCCGGAACTGAACCAGTATGCCGACCGGTTGCGCGAGATTGCCGGGGCGGTCCAACAGCAGGTCCGCGGTTCGTCCATTGACGTGGCGATTACCCGCCAGTATCGCAATCTGGGTGACGGTCTGAAGAAAGAGCCGCGGGCTGCCGAGTTTGCCATCGCCGCCCATCAGCGGCTGGGGCGGCAGGCGATTCCCGGAATCATCCGTGGCGGAACGGATGGTTCGCAATTCACCGAAAAGGGACTGCCCACGCCGAATCTGTCATCCGGCCAGCACAATATTCATTCGCCCCTGGAATTCGCCTGCCTGGATGAAATGCTGGCCGCCTGCCATGTCGGTCTGGAAATCGTCAAACGCTGGGCGGACGAGAAGGCATCGGCGTAAACCCGTCGCGCGGCAATGGGCGGTGCGCGGGCAAGTCGGTTGCGACTCGCGGCATGCGGCATCCTGCCGCATCAGGCCGCCGCTGTTTGGCCCGGGCCCGATTCATTCCGCCCGCCAGCCGTGGCCCGCCGAGCCGGATTCGCACAAACCGGCATTTGCTGGCCAAGATCTGGCGAGGGTCGCCGAACAAGTCCATAATGGAGCCGTGCCCTGGCCATTCGGCCAAGCATCAATGCGCTGCCGGCGATGCCTGCGGTCGTGGCCTGTCCGAAAACCGCTGCTGAATTGGGGAGAAAACACATGGGCGGAGTTCTGCTTCCAACACTGATTGTCCTGGGCGTTATCGGACTGGTGATCGTATTCCTCGTCGTGGGAATCTATAACCGGCTGGTCAAACTCCGGAATCGATACGAAAACTCGTTTTCCCAAATCGATGTGCAGCTGAAACGCCGACATGACCTGATTCCCAACCTGGTGGAAACCGCCAAAGGTTACATGAAACATGAGTCGGAAACGCTGACGGCAGTGATCCAGGCCAGAAACCTGGCCGTGTCGGCACAGCAGGCGGCCGCCGCCCGCCCCGGGGATCCGTCCGCCATGCGTCAACTGTCATCGGCCGAGGCGGGACTGAACGGCGCGCTGAGCCGGTTGTTAATGGTTGCCGAATCCTATCCGGACCTGAAAGCCAACCAGAACATGCTGGCCCTGCAGGAAGAATTGACCTCGACCGAAAACAAGGTGGCCTTTGCCCGTCAGGCCTACAACGATTCGGTCACTTCGTACAATACCCAGCGGGAAGTATTCCCGTCGGTGATTTTTGCCGGCATGCTGGGATTCAATGAAGCGGAATTGCTGGAAATCGAGAATCCGGAAGAGCGGGCCGCTCCCAAGGTTGCTTTCTAGCCGCCGGCATGTTCCGCGAGGGCCGGGACGGATGTTCAGAAACGCGGTGGCACGCCAGCGAGTTTGATTCGGGAGTCGCAACAACGTGGACTTTTTCGCCAGCCAGGAACTTGCCCGCCGCAAGACACGCTGGCTGATTTTCTGGTTCATCCTGTCACTGATTTGCATGATCGCCGTCATTTATGCGGTCGTCGTGCTGGTGACCCAGACGGCTGAACCGCTGGAACGCGCCGGCATCCGGATCGCCTGGTTCGATCCGCTGGTCCTGGGGGGCGTGGCCGCAGCCGTTTTATCGGTCGTGGGCCTGGGCAGTCTGAGCAAGATTGTCAGTCTCCGCGGTGGCGGCGAGTCGGTGGCGGCCATGCTGGGGGGCCGGCTGTTGCCTCCCAATGCCAACGAACCGGCCGAACGCCGGATCCTGAACGTCGTGGAGGAAATGGCACTGGCCGCCGGGACTCCCGTGCCACCGGTTTATATTCTGGACAACGAACACGGGATCAACGCTTTCGCCGCCGGATATACGGTCGATGATGCAGTCATCGGAATCAATCGCGGCACCATCGAGCAACTGAACCGGGACGAACTGCAGGGCGTCGTGGCTCACGAATTCAGCCATATTCTGAACGGCGACATGCGGATGAATATTCGCATGATCGGGATCCTGTTTGGGATCCAGTTACTGGCCCTGGTGGGCTATTACGTGCTGCGCGGCAGCGCCTATGGACGCCGTTCCAGCAATGACAAGGGCGGCGGAGCCATCATACTGATCGCGCTGGCCCTGATTGTGGTGGGCTCAATCGGCCTGTTTTTTGCCCGATTGATCAAGGCTTCGGTGTCCCGGCAACGCGAGTACCTGGCCGATGCCTCGGCCGTGCAGTTCACCCGCAATCCCAACGGCATTGCCGGCGCCCTGAAAATGATCGCGGTCAGTTCCGAAGGCTCGCAGGTGCACGCTCCGCAGGCAGAAGAAACCAGCCACATGTTTTTCGGCAGCATGTATCCGGTCACGTACCTGAATATTTTTGCCACCCACCCGCCGTTGCTGCAGCGGATCCAGAAACTGGATCCGCAATTCGACGGCAACTTTGACGAGTATCGGCGGCAGCGGGAGCGGCGACGTCAACATCGGGAGCCGGAGGCCCGGCCCGTGCCGCCGCCAACGCCTGCGTTCCCCCAATTCGGCCAGCGGGGGGGATTGCCAGGAATGCTGGGGGACCAGTTTCCGGTCGATCCCCTGATCCTGGTGGCCGGAATCGGTTTGCCGGACGATGACGACATGGAGTACTCCGAGTTCCTCGTTGATCGCATTCCGCCCGTGCTGGCCGAGGCCGCCCGCGACGTTTTCAGTGCGCGGTGCGTGGTGTTCGCGTCCCTGTTGAATCGCGAATCCGGTGTTCGCGAACAACAGATGCAGGCGATTGCCCGCCTGGAAGGATCGGCAACGATCGACGAGACCCGGCGACTGGTTCCGCTCGTCGAACATCTGGAACTGCGCTGCCGATTACCCGTATTCGAAATCCTGCAGGGGTCGCTGACGGCGATGTCTCCCGAACAATACGACTCGTTTCGAAAAAGTGTGGACGTGCTGGTGGCAGCCGATCACCGAATTGACCTGTTTGAATTCTTTTTGCGGCACCATTTGATCGTGCACCTGGATCGCCGCTACGGAAGGATGTCGCCGCCGCGAATCGAATTTCGATCGATGCAACCGTTGAAATCCGATATTCTGCAGTTGCTGGAAATCCTGGTGCGGGTTGGCCATACCGATGTTGACGTCGCCCGACTGGCGTTCCAGGCAGCCATTGATGCGCTGGGCGTCGATTGGGACGAACCCTCCGTGCTGGCGGGTCAGCCAATCAATTATCGCTCCCTGACCACGGCGTTGGGGCGATTGAATGCCGCCACACCCGCGATCAAGAAACGGGCGCTCACCGCCGCCGCGATTGCAATTACCTGTGACGGGCAGGTGACGGTTCAGGAAGCCGAATTGTTCCGGGCCATGTCGGAATCACTGGATTGCCCGGTTCCTCCGGTCGTGGCGACCATCAGTCGCCAGAACGGCAGTGCACCCTGACGCAGCAAACGGGGACGGGCGGGACGCCGCATTGCTGAAACAGGGACCGGCATTTTCACGAATCCACGCCAAACCGGGCCAAACCGAACGGGCCCGCAGCCAGTCCGTTGTCAGCAACCGGCAACGGGCGCGACGTCCAATGCAGGTTATTGCCTGGCAAATTGATGGCGCGTCGTGCCTGTCTCCGTTTGCCTCCTCGTCCATCAACCCGGGTTGCCGACCCGAGGCCAAAATGTTTCGAGTTTTTTGCCGCGCGCGGCGAACCATCGGGCGGTCACGGTCGTCTATGGCTGGTGTTGGCGATAGCCCATGTTCCATCGGACCTTTTGAAAACGACCCGTTCATGTCCATCCAGCTCAGAAATTTGATCAAGCGACCCGGCGTTTGCCTCGGCGTTTGCCTCCGGGCAGTTCCGCCAACGTGGCCCGCGCTGCCGCTACGTCGGGAGGATCCCGTGGGAACGTGACATTCGGTGATGAATGTGGAGATGCATTGCCCGGTGTCACTGCGACAGCGGGTTTTTTTGTGCATTCGGTCAGTGACCACGGCCGGCCCGGTAGCTGAGACGGTATAGCACCTGGTTGAAGACCAGGCGACGAGGATTCGAGCGCCTCCCGGGCCACTGCCAGGCAGGCAACCGGTCGGGACACGGGCCGGATTTCGCCAATGACAACCAACCCAAACATTCAAGCCTCGGTGGTCTAACGGCAGGATAGCGGGCTTTCAATCCGCAGATGGCGGGTTCGACTCCCCCCCGAGGTACTGGAACCGGTGGCAGGCAGACAAACGCAAACGCCGGACGGTGTCCGCCGACCACCGAATAACAAACGAGTCGAGGTGCAGATGGGAGCACGCGTGGTTTGGGACCACGAGGGTGCGGGTTCGACCCCCGCGGACTCGACTTGTGAACGAGTGCCGGTCGTAACCGGTCGATGGAGGTAGTCGAGGGCTGGTGGCCCGGGCCCGGCCGATAACCGGGCTGCGTCAAGTTCGATCCTTGAGGCTACCACTGAGACAACCGCCCGCCTGGCCAACAGGCAGGCCTCCACCGAAACAACCAGCAACAGGAACAACGCGATGGTACTGCGGCAACGTTTGAAGCACGGTCACGCAACCGGAATTCGTGGCGAGGTCGTGGTGTCAACGGCAGCACAGCTGACTTTTAATCAGCACGGTGGGGGTTCGAATCCCTCCGGCCTCACTGGATCGGCCGCAGCGGCGTGGTCGGGGCGGCAGACGATATCGAAAAGCGTGTAGCTCAGTGGTCAGCAGCGGGTGTCTTGCAAGCACCGGATCGGAGGTTCGATTCCTTCCGCGCCTGCAGGAAAACGCAGCAGAGTCGGGATACCAGATTTGAGATTTTCGACTGGCACGGGTCGTCCAGCGGCGAGGATACCGCTTTCGTAATGCGGGGACGTGGGTTCGAATCCCACCCGGTGCTTTTCAGCGGCGTCGCGGGGGAGAGGGCCGATCCCGAATCACGCGCATGCAACGAAAAAAAATCCGGCAGTGATCCCGGGCCCGGGTCGATTGATCACTCGATGCTCGGCGTATTGACGCCGGCGCGGTGACGATCGGGGCTGATGGGAATTTTTTGGAAATAAAAAGCTCTTCCCCGGATCGATGGGTTGGTTCTTTGACAATTCGACGCCTTATCAAATGCGCCCATGATGTAGTGGCAGCCTGCCGCCTTGCCATGGCGGACGTGTGGGTTCAACTCCCACTGGGCGCTTGGGGGAACTTCATGTTTGTTATCCCGGCCCATTGGTCCAGCCTGGAGTGGATGCCGCCCTGTCACGGCGGAGATCACCGGTTCAAATCCGGTATGGGTCGCTTCCAAACAAATGCCGCAGCAATCCCGATGCAGCAGCATTCCGTGCGGTACGCCATCTGGCTGAGCGGCCTGTCCCAGAAACAGGTGATTGCGGGTTCGACTCCCGCCTGCACGACTTTCCCGGGTAACCCCGGCCAGCGGGGCCCCCTTTGCCGGTTGTGCGCGGGAATCCAGCTAATGGTCAAGCGGCCTGCCTTTGAAGCAGGAGATGAAGGTTCGAATCCTTCTTCCCGATTGGCAAACAAGGTGCCTGCTGATTCGGCTTTTGCGGTTCCCCGGAATCCCATTCCGGCGCCAACGGCCGTATTTCGTTCCGGATCAGCAGCCCACGACAACGGGTCGGTAGCTCAGTGGCAGAGCAGGCGCCTGTTAAGCGCCCGCGCGGGTTCGAGTCCCGCCCGTCCCTTCATCCGGTCAGCAACGGCCCGTTTCGGGAGCCGCAGAGCCCGAATTGCGGCTCTCGGTCATCGTCTGACGGAGGCGAACAGCGGATCGGTGGAGAACAACGGTCCGGTGACGGGGATCGGTCAGTGTGGTTGCGGCCGCGACCTCCCTGCCTTGTCGTGCCTTGTGAGTGTGATGGATGCATGGCTGGCTTCGAACCAGCCGGACGGGGTTCGATTCCTCGACAAGGTGCCTTGCCGGCGTGACAGCGCTATCGCGCCGGGCATTAACGTGGCCGGCCCAGCCTCAGGCCGGCCAGATGCAATTGATGACCATCAGGTAAATCGGGATGCCAACGACCACATTAAACGGAAACGTGATCCCCAGCGACATTGGCAGGTACAGTCCCGGATTGGCTCGCGGCAGCGCCAGTCGGGCCGCGGCCGGAACGGCAATGTAACTGGCGCTGCCAAACAGGACGGCCAGCAACAGGGTGTCCCCCTTGCCCAGTTCCATCCATTTGCCGAGGGCGATTCCCATCGCCGCATGCACGACCGCGGCCAGCACCGCAAACGTCACCAGAAACAGACTCGAATCCGGCAACCGTTGTAACTGCCGCGCCGCGTTGATCCCCATATCCAGCAGGAACAGCGTCAAAATCCCCTTGAATGGATGTCCAAACACCGGCTCCAGGTTGACCCATCCCCGGGCTCCGGTCGTCAGGCCAATCAGCAAACTGCCCAGCAGCAAAAAAACAGGACCGCTGGCGAAGGCTTCCCGCATAATCTGGCTCAACGAAGTCCGGTCGTCGCCGGACGGATTGGGCAGATTGACGTCAGCGGAAGTTGACCGGAAGGATCGGGCGAGAATGACTCCCACGATAATTGCCGGTGATTCCATCAATGCCATGGCCGCCACCATGTACCCGTTGAACGGAATCCCGAGACCTTGCAGGACACCCACGGCCGTGATGAAGGTCACCGCGCTGATCGATCCGTACGTGGCGGCAATGGCCGCCGAGTTTTCCGAATCGAGTTTCAGGCGAAGAATAAAGAAAGACCAAATGGGGACCAGCGTGGCAAACAAAATGGTGATTAGCATCACGCCCGACACATCGACGGACAGACCACTTTTGGACAGTTCGACTCCGCCATGAACGCCGATGGCAATCAGCAGGTACAGTGACAGAAACCTGGAAATTGGCTCGGGCAGTCCCAGATCGGACTTCATCCATGTCGCGATCATGCCCAGAAAAAAGAACAGGACCGGGGGACTCAGGATTCCTTCGAGTGACGCCGTTTCCATAATGCTCGATCAATGCCTTTCAATACCGGGAGTGAATACGAACGCTGTTTCGACAACCACCAGCGATGACTTAAAAAACCGGCACGGGAATCATTCACCCTGCCCCAGAGAGAATGCCGGCTGGCCGTCGAATGTGCACAGGTTTTCGGTTTTGATGAAGTCGAGACCTTCGGACCGAATCCGGCCCAGCAGGGCGAGAATATGATCATGGGTCACCGTGTAGCCGTTGCTGCTGGTCTTCTTGAACCGGCATCGCCAGTGATCGGTGCAAAACGTTTCGGGGAAGCCCTGGGGCCAAACCTTGACGCCCCGGTTGGTGATCAGCTTGATTTCCAATTCGTCGCCGCTGGCTCGCTGCAAGCGGGCCGCCAGATCGTCTGGTGCAATCTCGTGCTCGTGAATGAACACATCCACGCCCACCAGTTGCTTGTCCGTGGCCGGCCGTTTCCTGATTTGCGTTTTGATTCCGTGGCTGCCGGACACGTCATATCGAACGGCCGGCAAACTGACCGGTCGCTGGCCGAGTCGCTCAATGACGGCGGCCGCGAATGGCCCGGTCCCGACCTGTTGCCGGGTATGCGGTTCGGCGGCAATCTCGCAGGTATGAATACCGTCTTCCAGCGTTTTCAACCAGGCGTTGTGAACATTTTCCGCCACGTCTGCCTGACCGATATGAACCAGCATCATGATGGCGCCGTGCAACAATCCGGAAGGGTTGGCGATACCCCGTCCCGAAATGTCGGGAGCCGAACCGTGAATGGCTTCGAACATGGCGAAGTTTTCACCAATGTTGGCGGAACCGGCCATCCCCACCGAACCGGTCATCTCGGCCGTAATATCCGAAACGATGTCACCGTACAGGTTGGGTGTGACAATGACGTCGAAATTTCCGGGAGTGGTCGCCAGGCGGGCCGTTCCGATATCGACGATCCAGTGCTCATTGGCAATCTGCGGATATTCGGCAGCAACTTCGTCAAACACCTTGTGAAACAGGCCGTCGGTCAACTTCATGATGTTGTCCTTGGTCAGGCACGACACCTTTTTTCGGCCGTTGGCGACCGCGTATTCGAATGCATACCGGCAAATCCGTTCGCACCCCGGACGGGAGATCAGTTTCAGGCACTGGACCACCTCGTCCGTTTGCTGGTGCTCGATCCCGGCATAGGTGTCTTCCTCGTTCTCACGAATCACCACCACATTCATCGCCGGGTGCAGCGTGGCGACGAATGGATGATATGAAATGCAGGGGCGTACATTGGCGAACAGGCCCAGTGTTTTCCGAATGGTGACGTTCAGACTCTTGTATCCGCCACCCTGAGGAGTGGTGACGGGGCCTTTCAGCAAAACACGCGTCCGGCGCAGCGTATCCCAGGCGTGGGCCGTGATGCCCGACGTGTTGCCTGACAGGTAAACCGCTTCGCCAATTTCGATTTCCTCAATGGCCAGTCGCGCCCCCGCGGCGGAGAGGATATCGAGCGTGGCCTGCATGATTTCCGGGCCAATGCCGTCGCCCCGGGCGACCGTAACGGGAATGTTTCTCATCGTGTTGCTTTCAAATGTTTGGGTGGCAGGTAATGGGTATTGCTCAGTGCACGCGTGGACTGTGTTTCCGGATTCGCAGCAAGCAGCCGGTTGCCCGGTACGGACGTCGTTCGGCAGGGCCGCCGGACCAGGCAATCCGGTATCCGGTCCGATGGAGGTTGCCCCCGGGATGAAACCGGATCAGGGGGTCACGGCCTGAAACGCCCCGGTGGCCGAGTCGTACAGGCAGAAAACCCCGCATTCAGCCCGGTAGAACAGGCCCTGGACCGGGACGGGTCGTGACGCCCGGCGGCTTTCCACGTTTGCCTGATTGCGCAAGCATTCCAGATGTTTCGCAAAATGCTGTTCGCATCGCGCTACCCGCGCTTCGGCGTGGCGAATTCTTTGCCATAAAGCGTCACAGCCTTGGCGATTCGCACTCTGTTCGGCGGGGCCTTCGGGCGTGGTATCGGAAACCAGTTGAAACTGATCGTCCGGCGTTCCGCCCCGGGAATGGCCCACCAGCAAGATTCCCTTGACCCGCAACTCGGTGATGGCCCAGTGCACCAGGTCGTGATCCGATTCGTCGTCCATCCCCCAAAACCCCTGGGGCGAAACGACCACAGCCAGCGTATTGTCGCGAAAAGCCTGCTTGAGCTGATCGATCGCCCCGGCGTCGTTGTGGGCAATTACCAAATAGTCGACTTGCGCGTGATTCCGCTGGCCGATCCTCGAGCGCAGGTTGTGGACGTTTACGTTTCGGTTTTGGGTGGCTTGTTTGATCATGTGTTTATCCTTGTAACGGGTTGGTTCGTCAGTCATACGCAAATCGCGCCGATGACCGGGGACTCCGGTACCGGCCGGCGATCGGTGCATCACGCCAGGAAAATGTCCTGGGCGTCGCCGTCGTAACGAATCGGTGGCACGTTCTCCGTTTCGGGTGCGATCGTTGAAGCGTGAAACCACTGGAAACTGGCAACCAGCAATTGCCAAATGGCGCTAATCGATTTCATTGCTCTTCCTCCGAAAATTCAAAAAAACAGGTTCCTGGCCCGCGGGCCCTGGATGCAGCCACAAAAAAAAGGCCGGGAAATCCCCATGGATTTCCCGGCCTTTTCACACGGGCGCAGCGTCCCGTGTCACTTAAACCGGTTTGTGGCTGTTTCGTTCGCCAGAGCGTTGGATCTCTCGCGACGTTTCATCTATCGGTCAAAATTAGTTTCGGCATGAATGCCCGTCAACCACGAATGGTCGGCAAAACTGTTCCCCCGCGGTTTTGCACCATCGCCTGTCAGGAATTCCCGGAGATTTTTTTGAATCCATTCAGATTTTCAATCGTCGGCATCAAAAAAATAATAGACGCATACCGGTGACAGGCCGGTGCGTACGTTGGCCTCGGGCGTTGCCTGCAACGGGTCGCGTAGCGATCACTTCGTTTCAAACTGCGGTTTTGACTTGAGCGAAAAGACAATGACTCGCTCACCGGTTTTGGCACTGATGTCCGTATGGAGACTGATAACGTCGATGCCCAGAATGTCGCGGATCACGATATCCAGAAGCGGCCGACCCTGTTCGATCAGTTCCTGCCGCATCTGCTTGATCAAATAACGACCCCGTTCGGGTATTTGCGAGGCCGCCAGCTTGATTTCGGCCGGGGTCAGGACGTTTTTGAGTCGAACAAGAACCATGTCCTCTACGATAAAGGACCGGGCCTCCAGTGGCCCCCGACCCATAAAATCCTTTTCGAAACGGATAATGGCCTGGCTGATTTCCTTTTCGGCGGTTTGTTTGCAGAGAATGCTCATGGTTTGAATCCTGATGACCGTTTTGAAGCCCGTTGCGCCGCGGTGCTTCCCGTCAGGAAGCGGTCGAGCCAAACAGTTCGCTGCGGGCGGCTTGCGAGATCTTCAGCAGGGCAGGGTGTTTGAGGCGTTTTTCAATCGAAATCACATAAAAACGCTCGACGACTTCCGGGATTTGGCCCACGATTTTGACGGAATATTGCCGGCATACTTCACTTTCAATGACCGACGGGGTGACGAACAGGCCGTGCCCGGCTTGTCCAAAAACCTTCAGGACCGCACTGTCTTCGAACTCGTGGGCAATCACCGGATGAATACCGTGTTCGTCAAACCACTGTTCGAGCAATCGTCGGAGCGACGTGTTTTGCGTGGGTAACAGCATCGGCGCTCCATCCAGCGATTCCGGAAACCGGCGCTTGAATTTTTGCGACAATTCACGGGTCCCAAAAACCGTGACACCGCATTTTCCCAACAAATGGTTGAAGGCCCGGACATGGGTATCGGGAGTTAGCGGGCGATCGGCAATCACCACATCCAGACGGTGCATCGCCAGTTCTCCCAGCAACTCCCGAATTTTTCCTTCAAAGCAAACGACCTGATACTGGTGGTCACCGGCCTCCAGCGCCGGGCGCAACAACTCGTACACGATCAGTTTGGGAATGGCCCCCTGAACTCCGACCAGCAACCGTGACTTGTCCTCGGCGGTTCGGTTGTGCAGGACATCGACCAGCTCACGGCCCAGCCCAAAGATCTCGTCGGCATAGCGATAAACAAGTTGCCCGGTGTCGGTGAGCGTCAGGGAGCGGCCAGAGCGTTCAAACAGCGATTGCCCCACCGCTTTTTCAAGTTTGCGGATCTGGTTGCTGAGTGTGGGCTGGGCCAGATGCAGGACCTCCGCCGCCCGAGAAACTCCGCCTTCCCGGGCCACGGTCCAGAAATACAGCAGGTGATGATAATTGAGCCATTCCATAGGGCGATCATTATTTGATCTTTGAATCAATGGTTCTGAATCGATCGATTCGGTCTATGATAATTTGCGGTCCGGTGACGGAACAGGCAACCGGGAATGCCTCGCATGGCCAATCCGTTGTTGCCCAAATCAGGCTCCTGCCGCCGGGGTTGCGTGGCCGGATCCGCAAACCGGGGTCAGCGGTCGGTCACGGCCGATGCCGGCCAGGTCTCCCGGCTCTCCCTGTCAACCACGATCATCGCGAGCCCGCGCCATCACCGAGGGGCGGGTTGCGGGGCCGCCGGCCGGTGGCCCGCCCTCGGCCACCCGGGCATGCCCGGAACCGGTTCCGGCCGAACGAAATCTGGCGGGAACCCGGGCAAAACCCGCCAACATTCATTTTTTCAATGGTTTGTCTTCCAAATATCTATTGGTTCTATAACCCGGTTTGACCGTATAAATTGCATGAAGGTGGAGCCTGCCCCCCATTCGGGCGGGACCGCATCCCCACGCCGCCGGTCGGTGGGGGTCAGTTGCCGAGCCGGGCTGTTCGGTCCATCCTCCGTGCCCGTGACGGGAGGTCGGACAGAGGTTGTCCCGGCGGTCACTGGCGAACTTCGACGGGCGGCACATCAGGTTCCCCAATGGAATCCCATCAACCCGGATCTGGCAGGAAACGAGGATGAAAATTCTGATCAATGCCCGGCCCAACGTCTTGAGCCAGGAATCCGTCGACCAATTGGAGGCGCAGGTGACGTCGGCGCTGGAAAAGTTTGGTTTTCGGATAATCGCGGTCGACGTCCACCTCAGCGAGTTCCTGGGCAACGGCCGGGGAGTGGACAAGGAATGCCGACTGGTGGTGCGGACCAGAAAACTGGGGGAAGTCGTGGCCACGGCCAGGGACGAATCGGTTTCCGGGGCGGTCTCTCGCGCGATACAGCGGGCGCAACGGTCGGTCGCCCGCCGGATTCAGGAACGATCGCTTTTTGATGCGGACCGCCGGTCGGGTATTGGATTCGTATTTCATGATTACCCCTGATGTGCAGTCTGCCCGGATCATTCTCCGCCCGGGAATGCTCTGCGGGCAAGGCGACCTTGACCACGTACCGACCCTCTTTGCCCGGAAATAACGCATGAGCCAGGAACGACAGGATGATCAGCCGCTGGTCGGGATCATCATGGGCAGCAAATCGGACTGGCCCGTCATGCAACACGCGGCAACGCAACTGGAGGCATTCGACGTTCCCTGTGAAAAGCGTGTCGTATCTGCCCACCGGACACCCGAGTGGATGTTTGAATATGCCCGACAGGCTGAATCGCGAGGCCTCAAGGCGATTATCGCCGGTGCCGGAGGCGCGGCACACCTGCCCGGGATGATTGCCTCGCTGACCTGTTTGCCCGTATTGGGCGTGCCGATTCCGGGCAAGGCCCTCAATGGACTGGATTCGCTGCTTTCAATCGTTCAGATGCCGGGCGGTGTCCCGGTCGGCACCCTGGCAATTGGCGAGTCGGGTGCCCGCAATGCCGCCCTGCTGACCGTGCGGATGCTGGCCAACGAAGACCCGACGTTGCGGGACAGGCTGAGACAATTCATGACCGATCAAACCCATCTCGTGATGAAGGAGAACCAACTGTGATTGTGCGACATCAACATACGGAATTCTTGCCCGGGTCGACCATCGGGGTTTTTGGCAGCGGTCAACTGGGACGCATGTTCGCGATCGCAGCCAAGCGGCTGGGCTATCGGGTTCATGTGCTTTCACCGACCCCTGATTCTCCCGCCGGACAGGTGGCCGATCTGGAAATCCTCGCATCATTTGACGATCTCGATGCGGTGGCAGGTTTTGCAAAACACGTCGATGTAGTCACGCTGGAGTTTGAAAATGTTCCAGTGGCGGCGATCGAAACCGCGATGCGGCACGCGGCGGTGCATCCGGGAACCCATGTTCTGGAAACCACCCAAAATCGCATTCGGGAAAAGACCTTTCTGACAAAACATGGTTTGCCGGTTCCCCGGTTTCGCCCCGTCCGGTCGCTGGCGGAGTTGAGGTCAGCCTGCGCGGAGCTGATGCCGGCGGTGCTGAAAACCGCAACCTGTGGCTATGACGGCAAGGGACAGGCCGTGATCCACTCCGAAAATGACATCGAGGGGGCCTGGAAGAAGTGCAGCTGTCAGGAAGCGATTCTGGAAGAACTCGTCGACTTTGACTGCGAGCTTTCCGTGGTCGCGGCCCGAACCGAATCAGGATCGCGGGTGGCTTTTGCACCCATTCGCAACGTCCATCGAAATCACATCCTCGACGTTTCCGTATCGCCCGCCGGCCTGGGACTGAAGGTGGAGCGCGAAGCAACGGAAATTGCCTTCACGGTCATGGATCAACTGGACGCCGTGGGTGTGTTGTGCGTGGAGTTCTTTTTGCGTCGCGACGGCCAGTTGCTGGTCAATGAAATCGCGCCTCGCCCGCACAATTCCGGGCACCTGACCGTTGATGCCCACTGGACCAGCCAATTCGAACAACAGGTTCGTGCCGTTTGCGGATTGAGTCTGGGATCCAATCGCCAGTTGAAACCGGCGGCCATGGTGAATTTGCTGGGAGATTGCTGGCAGGCGGGCGAACCCCGCTGGCAGCTCGGGCTGGCACTGCCCAATATCAAGCTGCATCTGTATGGGAAAGGCATCCCCGAACCTGGCCGCAAGATGGGACATTTGACCGCGCTGGCGGAATCCCCGGAACAGGCCGCAGAGCATGCCCTGGCAGCCCGCAAGCTGCTCCAATCCGATTTGCATCTTCCGCGGAAGCGCCGTGATCCGTCCGGAATCGGAAGGGCGCACCAGGAATCGCTCGACCGGGAGTATCAGGAATCGGGCCGGTAAGCGGTGGTCCCGGCTCCAGGCAAATCGCGCCCGCCTCGGGCGGGTTTCGCGGTTGTAGATCCCTTCGCGCCATGCTGGCCTCAGGCGGACTGATCCAGGAAATCGCCGGGGTTCGCGGATATCCGGCCTGACCACCGGACCATGGTCGATGATCCGGGGGACCGGGCCATTATTTCGGGGGAATCGCGCCGGCGGCGGGCCAGGCTGAATCGTCGACTCGCTTCAGGTGCATCTCAAAAAACTTGACGGGCTGCTGGTTGCCGACAACCCGTTCCCCGGACTCGTGCCACTGGCCGTCCCGGATGCTGGCTGTGTAACGAATCGTGGCGGGACCGGCCGGAATGGTCCATTGAAAGCCGTCGTCGGTCGGGGAAATCACGAAATCGCCCTGACGGCCCTGGGCATACGAACGCATGGTGTACTGATCATTGGCTGTGTCCCATGAGATCACAGCGAAGGCGTTGAACACGACCTGTCCGGCGGAATCGTAGCCCCGGCCCTCAATCACCCGGATGGTACCGTCGAGCATGGTTCCGACTCGCTCTGTCTGGACCATTTCCACGCGTTGACCCGTCGGCGTCATCGTCCAGGCCTCACCCCGCCACACCCCGTCCATGGCCTTCAGCACCTCAAGCTTTTTCTTTTGCACCGCAACCGACGGCGGCCGGGAACCCTCTTGCGCCAACAGGGATTGAGCCAGCAGGAACACGGTCAGGCACACGAGAATTGAATACAGACGTGGCATGGGAATTCCTTTGGAAATGGAAAACGGGTGACGATGGGTCGGCGCAGCGCCAAAATGGCCCACATCAAAATTGGCAAACATCGATTATACAAGATTCCGAAGTGGCAGCGACCGTTTCCGGTACGCGTGGCGGACCGCGTCGTGGGCTGATCGGGCGAATCGGCGGTTGATTTTTGGGGGGGCGGGTTGTGGCATCGTTCCCTTCAAAACCACAGCCGCAGGCCACTGACCAGGCCGTTCAGCTCCGTCTGGTCCACTTCGTAATAGTCATAACCAATGAAGATTTCCGAAAATCGCCATTGCAATCCGGACGTGACGCGCCCATGGACCAGCGTTTCATCGCCGAGACTTCCCACGTCCAGCTCCATGGACACAATCCACGGCCGGACGGGAAACAGGTCGGCATGGTAAGTCAGATTGACGCCGAAATCGCTTGCCGTGTCGTCCGCCAGCCAGTTCATGCCGAGTCCGGCACGTACTTGCAGCCACCCGGACTGGGCGAATCGAAATACGACATTGGCATCCCCGGTCCAGAGATCGTCGTGCTGGCCGGGGGCGAGTGACTCGCGCCAATAATTGAATTCGCTGTCGATCCCCCAACGGCTCGTGGAATCCAGCAGCACGCGCGTACCCATTCGCGAGACCTTGTCGAAATCGTCGGCATACTCAGAGCAAATTTGCAGGGAATGTGTCCGTTTCCCCCGGGGCAGCCCGGGGGCGACCACCATATAGCCGTCGACACCGTGTTCATACGGATACCTCGAAAAGTAACCCGGCCAGCAGTGGTCGTCGCCGGCCAATTCGACCGGTACCCAAACCGGGGCCGTAACCAGCCAGGTTGCGGCGCTCCCAATCAGGTTGCCCAATCGATCATCCTCCTCCTCGTCGCACACGATCGAATGCCATGACCGGTGTTTGGTCTCGTCGCGGGACGAGGACTGGTCCGCCTCCGATTCGGCTGGAACCGATGGCGTGCGAATGTCCTGGCGAATTTGAGCCAATGCTCCCTGGGCGGCGAGCTGGCGCGACACGAACAACAGACTTGCCAGCACGCAACAGGAAATCAGAATTCCGGTTTTCCGTTGAGCCAAGGCGGCGTACCCCGCGAGAGCGATGCAGGTGCGTAGAGAAGGGCGGAGATTAGGGCCTTCGCGGATCCGGGTCAAGCGAATGACTATCGTCATGCATGCTCAGCCGCTCGGAATGAAACGGGAGTCATACCAGGTTACACCGACCAGCGCGCCGATGCCGGTCACCGGGACTGGCTGGCTTGTCCCGCATTGTAAACCGCATGGGGTGCCACGGCTGGCGGGTCCAGCCATGCGTGCCGGGAGTTCGGTTTCCTGACCTGGCGGGCATGCACAGCCAGGCTCGTGCAGGCCCGGAATATATTCAACATACAATCCCGACGACCGACATTCACGAGGCCGATGATGGCATCGCCGCCCGGGTGTGCCGACGGGGTCACCCGGCGGCTTGCTGGCCGGCGGGCGGGCCGGTCAATCGCCTGAATGCACTTGCACGTTTGATTTGACGGAGTTGGCGATAATGCATCGATGGTGAGCCTGGTCATGCATCTCGTTGATCTCGCCAACGGCAGGACGCCGATTCCCGGCCCAGCGGATGGTTGGCCGCAACGTCACGGACAGGATGACCAGTTGACCTTCGGCGTTTGGTCCCATTTCGCCGACGGCGTCATCGATGTACTGGTCGACCACGAAACCCTGTTTGGCGGAGATTGCCAGGAACCACAGCATGTGGCAACTGGATATGGACGCCACAAATGCCTCCTCCGGATCAATGGCGGTTTCGTCGGACAGCGGTACGGGAACCAGCCGGGGTGACGAGGAGGCCGGCAATTCCACACCGCCGTCGAATCGCCACGTGTGGTGCCGCGAATAGCGGTTGTCGGTGAATGTCGCGGCGCCCCGGCGCCAGTCGATTTGGGCAGTGATTTCGCTCACCGGTCGCAATTCCCTCCAACATTGCACGAACGGGTTGGGCAAATTATAAAGCGCGGCGCGGGCGAGGTCGATTCGAGGTGGTCTGGCACATATTGCTGCCGGCCTTGCCGGCCTGCCGCCGCCGCTGGCCGCTGGCCGCTACTCCTGATACCAGATGCGCAGGAACTGGTGCCACTGACTGGGCGAATCACCGCTGGTCCGGATCGCGGCGTCCACCGTGCCATCTTCCCAGCGACTGTGAATGTTCGGCAAAACGACCGTTTCAATCTTCAGCAGACGAATGTGATTGTCGGCCAGCCAGTGGTTGGCCGCGTCGACGGCGTGGTCAAACGATTCATACTCTCCGGGTTTCAAAAAACCGGAAGCCGAAATTTCCCGGGGCACGAAATCCCTGTACTTGAGCATGGGCGGGTGGCTCCGGTCAGGCGCCGGCCGCGGAACGGATGTCCGTTGCGTACAGTTTGGCGTTTTCGATATAGCTCTCCACGCTGCGTGGCAGACGGTATCGAATGCTTTTCCCGGTCGCCAAACGCTCGCGCAGCCGGGTGCTGCTGATCTCCACGCGCGGAAACTCAAAAGCAAACTTCTCGATCTGCTCCATCCGCGGCTGGTCGACCAGGGGAGCCAGCAAGCCCAAATCGGCGGTGCTGCCGTGTCGCGCGGCCACCAGGGGAATGGCCAGCTCGCAGATTCGCCGCGGGTCCTTCCAAAGGTAAAACTGCTCCAGTGAATCGGCTCCAATCAGCAGAAACAGTTCGGATTCGGGATGATCCTGGCGCAACGATTCCAGGGTGTCCACGGTGTAACTGATTCCGTCGCGTTGCAATTCGATATCGCTGGTTTCGAACGCCGGATTGCCGGCCAGGGCCAGCCCCAGCATTTCCAGCCGCTGTCGGTCCCGCGCGACAGGAGGGTCCGGTTTCAGCGGTGATCGGGCGGCCGGAACAAACAGGACCCGATCCAGCCCGGCCGTCTCACGGGCCACGTCGGCCAGAATCAGATGGCCATAATGCACCGGGTCAAAGGACCCGCCAAAAATTCCAATTCGCATGGGTTCTCGCCGATCGCTGGGGGGCATCCACTGTTAAGGCAAGGGGGAATCGGACAAACTTGGGAATACCCGTTTTCCCGCCGGCAAAATAACACATCGGCGGCCAAACTGCCACGATGGTCGCAGGCCGGACCCGCAAGATTGCCATGTCAAAGCAACGCGCCCTGTTTGATACGGAACCCGCCCCGTGGGCCCTGGACGACGCCGCTGACTGGCTGGCGGCACGGATCGTGTTTTCGCAAACCCCGTTCGGGCCCTGGGACTACGCGGTGCCGGGGACGTTGCGGGGGCAGTTGCAACCCGGTCAACGCGTACGGGTCCCGTTCGGACGCGGCAACCGGTATTTGGTCGGTTATTGTGTGGATTTGATTCATCCCCGCCATGAACTGGCCGGCACCGTGAATCCGGCTCGTCTGAAACCGGTAGATCGCCTGATCGACCACCAGCCGTTGATTTCCAAAAACCTGCTGGAACTGGGCCGCTGGATCAGTCATCGCTGGCACTGCCCGCTGGGTACCACGATCGACACGATTGTGCCGGTGGCGGTCCGCGAACACTCCAATACCCGGGAAACAATTTTTTTGGAAAGTGATCCCCTGGTGATCAAACGGCTGGACGAAATCCGGCTGACACCGCTGCAGCGTCAGGCCATGGATTATCTGCTCCACAGCCCTGATTCACTGACACCCGCGGAATTGGCGCGGGCGGTGGGCTGCACCCCGGGACCGATCAACACGCTGCGGAAAAAGGGCCTGGTCCGCCAGTCCACGATTCGAATCGAGCAACGGACATATGAACTGGACAACACCCGGCGGCAACCCGCCTATGCGTTGAATGCCGACCAGCGCACGGCGCTGCAGACCATTCAGGCGGCCTTGCAGCGCAATGAACAGGAGACGATTTTGCTGCACGGCATCACCGGCAGCGGCAAAACTGAAGTTTACATTCAGGCGATTCAGCGGGTGATCGAGTTTGGACGCACGGCGATCGTGCTGGTTCCGGAAATCAGCCTGACCCCGCAAACCCGCCGCCGGTTCTGCGAGCGGTTCGCGCGGGTGGCGGTATTGCACAGCAACCTCACGTCGGCCCAGCGCGCGTGGCACTGGCGGCGGATTGCCTCGGGTGACATTCAGGTCGTGATCGGAGCGCAGAGCGCCGTATTTGCGCCGGTGCCGCACCTGGGACTGATTGTGCTGGATGAGGAGCACGATGGATCATTCAAACAGGATACGGCGCCCCGCTACCATGCCCGCGATGTGGCTCACCGCCGCAGCCAGCAGGAAAACGTGCCGCTGATCCTGGGATCCGCCACGCCGTCGCTGGAAAGCTGGCAGCTGGGGCATCAGCAGAAATCGACCATTGTTACGATGCCGCGGCGGATTCTCGATTTGCCCTTGCCGGACGTTACGACGGTCGATTTGCGAGGCGAGTTTGCCGCCCACCGTGGCCGCGGCGCCATCAGTCGGCCCCTGCATCACGCCATGCGGGAAGCGCTGGGCTCGGGAGGCCAGGTGATTCTGTTGCTGAACCGGCGGGGTTACGCCACGACCATTCAGTGTCCGCAATGCGGGCATGTGTTGCACTGTCCCGATTGTGCCATTGCCATGACTCATCACCGCGATCGCAAAATCGTGATGTGCCATTACTGCGATCACCGGGAACCCGAGCCCGTGCAGTGCCGGGAATGCGGTTTTTCCAACATTCAGTTTTGGGGCGTGGGCACCCAGCGACTGGAACAGGAGGTAGCCGCCCGATTCCCGGAATTCCCCTGCATTCGCATGGATACTGATTCGATGCGTCGTCCGGGCAGTCACGAAACGGCCCTCGATTTGTTTCGCAGCGGCGAGCGAAAAATCCTGCTGGGAACCCAGATGATTGCCAAGGGACTGGATTTTCCCAACGTCACCGTCGTGGGTGTCATCAACGCCGATACGGCCATGCATCTGAATGATTTCCGGGCCGGTGAGCGAACGTTCACGCTGATTACCCAGGTGGCCGGTCGAACCGGGCGGGGTCCCCGCGGCGGCCGGGTACTGGTGCAGACGTTCAATCCCGATCACCCGGCAATCCAGGCGGCCACGCGACATGACTACCAGGCGTTTGCCAGCGCCGAACTGGCGCATCGCGAGCAGTTCGGCTATCCGCCATTTGGTTCCCTGGCACGATTTGTGATCCGCGGCCCGCAGGAATCGGTGGCTCGCGAAATGGCCCGGCGGCTGGCGGACCTGGCCGAATCGTGGGACGGACGCAGCGGGGATTGCCGGGTGGTCGGGCCCGCCGAGGCGCCCATCAACAAGCTCCGTGGCAAGTACCGGTTTCACTTCCTGCTGCACTCCCCGATCGAGGAAACATTGCATGACTGGATTGACTACGTCGCGCAAGCGGCCCCGGAATTTGACGATGTTCTGTTCGTCGTCGACTTTGACCCGCAGGAAATGCTGTAGACCGGCCCGACCCGGATGGTGCGTTCAGCCCACTGCGGGGAAGTCCGCAGAATTTCCGACTTCACCGGCAATCGGGCCACATTCGCATTTCTCCCCCATGCGGTCGAGCGTACACTACAGGGACACCGGATCCTGAATTGTGTGAATCTCGCGTATGTCCTATCGATCCATTAAACGGGTTTTGGGCGAAAACAGCCTGGAACGCAAATGCCGAATTCTGTTCGGGATCTGCATGTTCCTCCTGATTGGTGGTTCGTTCTGGGGTGTCATGCGGTTGACCGAGGATTTTATCCGGGCCGATACGCGGCGCAAGTCCCAGGAAATGCTGGAGTTGCACCTGCTCAAGGCTCACCTGGCAAGCGTACAACTGGTCAAGGGGGACGACAGTGAGCTGATGGTCGACCTGGCCGAAAAACTCTCCCGTTTCGATGCCACCATCGATTCCATTGTTCTCGACAACACGATTCAGCGGCGCAATGCACCGGCCCGGCCACCGGTCGACGCCGAAGAGCGGCGGCGGGTCAGTGAGTTGGTGGCCAAATACGAAAAGATCCAGATCGAGGACCACTTTCGCAAATACCGGTCGATTGATGCCACGGCGAATCCGGAAACCGGCGAGGCTGCCGGGTCGCCCGCGGCCACGGAAGATGCCAGTTTCTTGGCCAGTGACCGCCTGCCCGATGATTTCGCCGACCGGTATGCCCCGGACGACCAGTATCAGTTTTACAAACCCATCCTGTTCACCGAAGCTTGCATTTACTGCCATACTCCGGCCACGTATGACGAAGCGAACGACCAGTGGACCAATCTGCCGCCGGTGGAGACCCCCGGCTTTCAGGGCAAGGTTCCGCCCTGTCCGCCCCTGTACGTGATTCGCCTGACACAACCCTACGGGTACGCCAACGATGGCATCGCCCGCAGCCGGGCGATTTTGCTGGCCATGGCCATCGTCACGGCCTTTTTGTCCACGGCTGCGCTGTACGCCATCATTCGATACGTGATCGTCAAGCCCCTGAAGCACTTGCAGGGCGTCATCAAGGAAGTGTCCGCCGGAAATATGGATGTCCGCTCGGACCTCAACACGGGTGACGAATTTGAGGAACTCTCAAAATCACTCAATCGGATGTTGCGTCACCTGGCTGACTCCCAACAGGCGCTGGAGACCGCCAATGCCGATCTGGACCACAAGGTCGATGAACAGGCCCAGCTGACCATGAAACTGTACGAAATGAACCAGATCAAAAGTGATTTCCTGGCCAACATGAGCCACGAATTGCGGACACCGCTGAACAGCATCATTGGATTCAGCGAGGTTTTGGAAGACATCAACACGCTCGATCCCAAGCAACAGGGCTACGCCCGCAACATCCGCAACTCCGGACACGCTTTGCTGGATCTGATTAATGACATCCTGGATCTGGCCAAACTGGAAGCGGGCAAGACGGAAGTACAAACCCAGGAGTTTTGCATTGAGGCCCTGATGAACGAACTGGGCGAAATGATTCGGACCCCTCGCGGAAAAGAAAAACATACAGATTACCATCAGCGTTGCCGATGATTTGCCCGTATTGTTTCAGGACCCGGGCAAAATCCGCCAGATCCTGACCAATCTGTTGTCCAATGCCGTCAAGTTCACGCCCGAAGGAGGCCGCATTCGGGCCCTGGCCGGTCGTACCGGTGACCAGCTGTTACTGCAGGTGCAGGATACCGGAATCGGGATTCCCGAACCGGATCGGGCCATCATCTTTGAAAAGTTTCGACAGGCGCCGTCCGCCATTGGCGTGGATGCGTTGACCCGGAAACACTCCGGAACCGGCCTGGGACTTTCGATTGTACGCGAGCTGTGTATCCTGTTGGGTGGTTCGGTCGAGGTGGAGAGTGAAATTGGCAAGGGCAGCACATTTTCGGTGATCTTGCCCCTGCGGTACGAATCCCAGCCCGGGATCCGCTCGGAAATCACCGATCAAATTGACGAGCTGACACACAACCACCGGACGTCCTATGCCCGCCCGATGGCCCCCCCGGAAACACCGGCTGCCACGCTGTCACGCGAATCGGATCCGTTGTCGCCGGAGCAACCCAGCGGCAGCCAGCGTTAATGCCGCGGTCGACCGCTTCTCGCGCGGACGAAGGATCACGGGGCGGGCCTTGCCGCCGCAACCAACCCCGGGATTCGAACCCCGGACTGTTGTTCACCCGAACGAACAGCCGCCCTAACTGTCGCAATTTGGAATCTGTGCCGCATGACCGCTGAAGCCAAAATCGAAGTCGAGTTGTTTACCGATGGCGCCTGCAGTGGAAACCCGGGACCCGGCGGCTGGGCCTTTATCCTGCGCCATGTGCCGTCGGGAACGGAAACCGAACAATCCGGCGGATCCCGCAATACCACCAACAATCAAATGGAATTGACGGCGGTCGTGGAAGGCCTGGCACGACTGAAACGCCCGGTTCGCGTGGAACTGTTTACCGACAGCGTCTACGTCGGCAAGGGTCTGACGGAATGGATGCCGAAGTGGAAGAAAAACGGATGGAAACGCAAGGAAAAATCGCGGCTGGTGCCGGTCAAGAATGTGGAATTGTGGCAGCGACTCGATGAGCAGCTGCAAAAACATTCCGTCAAGTACACGCGGGTCGCCGGGCACAGCGGCCATCCCGAAAACGAACGCTGCGATGAACTGGCCGTGGCGGCCTGTCAGAAATACCGGTAACCCGCCCTCCCGGCCAGGACGGGGGGCTTCCCGAGCGCCGCGGGGGTGTTCCAGGGAGGCCAGATGCCGGAGCCGACCAACCGTTCGGCCTATTCCACATACTTTTGAGCGACGATGCAGGCGTTGTGGCCGCCAAACCCAAAGCTGTTGCTGATGACCACCTGCAGATTTCGCTCACGCGACTGGTTGGGGGTGTAGTCCAGATCGCAGTCCGGGTCGGGATCTTCGAGATTGATCGTCGGCGGAATCCTGTTGTCGCGCAACGCCAGAATACTCAGAATCAGCTCGATGCCCCCGCTGGCCCCGAGGGAATGGCCCAGCATGCTTTTCGTGCTGCTGATCGACATGCGGTAGGCGTGATCGCCAAAGACCGATTTGATGGCGACCGTTTCTGCCTTGTCACCCAATGGCGTGCTGGTGCCGTGGGCGTTGATATAGTCAACCTGCCCCGGCGAGATGCCGGCGTCGGCCAGCGCCAGGGACATGGCCTTGGCCGCTCCGACTCCGTCATCGGCCGGCTGGGTGATGTGACCGGCGTCGCCAGTGGCTCCGTGACCGATCACCTCGCCGTAAATGCGGGCACCCCGGGCACGGGCAAATTCCAGTTCCTCAAAAACCAGAACCGCTGCGCCCTCGGCCAGCACAAATCCGTCTCGCCCGGCATCGAACGGCCGGCTGGCCCGCCGGGGATCATCGTTTCGCTCTGACAAGGCGCGCATGTTGCCAAAGGCAGCGACGGCAATGGGCGTGATCGCCGCTTCCGTGCCCCCGGTCAGACAAACATCGATCATGTTTCCGCGAATGGCGGCAAAGGCATTGCCCATGGCATTGGTGGCACTGGCGCAGGCCGTGGCCACCGAGTAATTGGGACCGCGCAGCCCGTATTTGATGGACAAATTGCCGCCGGCGGCATTGAGCATCAGTTTGGGGATGGTCAGCGGAGAAACACGATCCGGCCCCTTGGTCAGCAGTCTTTCCATTTGCTCGTGGATCGTATTCAGGCCGCCAATGCCCGATCCGATAATCACGCCGCACCGAAATGAATCGATCGTTGAAAAATCAATCCCGGAATCGGTAACCGCGTCCGTACCGGCCACCAGCGTGAATTGGGTGAAACGATCGACCCGATTCACCTCTTTGCGCTCCATGTACGCACCGGGATCCCAATTCAGGATGTCGCCGCCAATCTTGCAGCGCATCATTGAGGTATCGACGGTCTGCGTCAGATGAATTCCGCTTTCCCCTGCCAGCACTTTTTGCCAGCATTCGTCGACCTGGCAACTCAGGGGAGTGACGATCCCCATGCCGGTAACGACCACACGCCGCTTCATGCTCAAGCTCACTCACGAGAGGAAACAGGGCTACCCGGCCGCGCCGTCAGCAGTCGCTTTTTCAATGTGGTCGATCGCCTGGCCAACCGTCAGGATTTTGTCCGCAGCGTCATCGGGGATATTGATTTCAAACTCTTCCTCGAGTTCCATCACCAATTCCACGGTATCCAGCGAATCTGCCCCAAGATCGTTTACGAAGTTGGAATCGCGATTGATTTTTTCTTTTTCGACACCGAGTTGCTCGGCGACGATGTCGATGACACGTTGTTCGACGGACGCCATGTTCACCGTCCTCCCTTTGAATTCTTGTTTAGGTAACTAACTGGTTGAATTGTTTCGGCTTCGAACCGATTTTAACCTGCGACCGGGGCCACTTGTTTGACAGGGCCGACGGACCGGCCAGTCAAATCTGCAATCCGGGCCGTCATCACGGGGCCTGATCCTGCCCAATCCGACTGGTGACATCACAGACAGGATACGGCCAGGGCGACCGGGTGCCGGGCGCGAGGGGGCTGGGGAATCGCAACAAGATAGAGGATTCCCGTAAATCAGGTCAAGGCATGATGACCGGGCCATTCCATGGAAACGCCCATTATCCGGTCATACCACCATCCACGACGATACATTGGCCGGTAATATAACTGGCCGCCGGGCTCGCCAAAAACAGGACACTCGCCGCGATATCCTCCGGCAAACCCAGCCGTTTGGCGGGAATCCGTTTTTTGACTTCCCCCAGGATCACATCGCCCAGAGCGCGGGTCATGTCGCTTTCAATGAACCCCGGGGCCACCGCGTTGACCGTCACCTTGCGGCCCGCCAACTCCTTGCTCAGGCTGCGCGTCATTCCAATCATACCGGCCTTGGAGGCCGAATAATTGGTCTGGCCGGCATTGCCGATGATGCCCGACACGCTGGACATGTTGATGATGCGGCCATACCGCTGCTTCATCATGTAACGGGAGGCCGCGCGGGAAAACAGAAATGCCCCCCGCAGATTCGTATTGATGACGTCGTCCCATTCTTCATCGGACATCCGTGGCATCAACGTATCACGGGTAATGCCGGCGTTGTTTACCAGGATGTCCAGCCGCTCCCAGTTATCGCCCACGCCCTCCACGACCTGATCCACGGATTCGCGGCTTTTGACATCGCAGCTGAATGCTTCGGCCCGGCCGCCGGCCGAAATGATGGCATCCACCGTTTCCTTGAGCTTTTCCGCGTTGCGGGCGATGCAGGCGACCCGGGCACCGCTGGCCGCCAGCGCGACGGCGACGGCCCGACCCAGTCCTTGTGAGGCACCCGTGACCACGGCGGTTTGTCCGGACAGGTCCACCGATAAACCCTGAATTGCGAATTCCGACATGGTTGCTCGTTGATTGTTGCTAAAGGATTTGAATGGGCTTGGCAGAAAATTCGAATTGGGTTCCCGGACTTTCGCGGAAATGGCACGGGTGGACCAGCCACCCGGGGCACGCTCAGGTTACAGACTGCATGTTGATTGCCCAGCCGGTTGGGGTTCGTTTTCGTTATTCCGGAACGCCGCTGCACGTGGCACGACGATCAATCCGTTTCATCAATCCACGCAAAACCCGTCCGTTACCAATCTCGACAAACTGGTTGAATCCGTCCTGAATCAGGCGATTCATCGATTCCGCCCAGCGGACCGGCGAACAGACCTGATGGACCAGCAATTGGCGAATTTCGTCGGGATCGCTGTGCGCGCGGGCGTCGACGTTGGAGATCACCGGAATACGTGGTGATGCGATGGCCACGTCCGCCAGCACCGTGGCCAGTCGCTGTTCTGCCGATTGCATAATGTCCGTATGAAAGGCGCCGGCGACCGCCAGGGGGACGGCCCGCATCGCCCCCGCCGACTCGGCCAGTTCGGCCGCCCGCTGACAGGAGGCCGCATGTCCGGATATGGCGATATTGCCCGGACACAGAAAATTGGCAATTTGCAGGATTTCACCGGGTTGCCGGGCGGCGTCGCACAAATCCGCCACTTGTGAATCCTCCAGCCCCAGAATACTGACCATCCCGCTGGGCTGGCTGTCGGCCGCCGCCTGCATGGCCCGTCCACGCTCGCGGACGACCCGCAAGGCATCCTCAAACGACATCGCCCCGGCATAGACCATGGCCGAATACTCGCCCAGGCTGAGCCCGGCGCATCCTGCTGCCGAGGCAGCGGCAACCGGGTCAGTGTCCCGCAGCATGGTCAAGGCGGCAATGCTGCATACCAGCAAGGCTGGCTGGCTGTGTTCGGTGGCGTCCAGCAGTTCACGGGGGCCCTGGAAGCAGATTTCGCTGAGCGAATAGCCAAGGATCTGGTCCGCCCGGGCAAAAATTTCCGCCGCCGACGACGACGAGTCGCGTAGCGCCTGACCCATTCCGACCGTCTGGGCACCCTGACCGGGAAACAAAAAAGCTGTCTTGGCCAAAACGCTGTGCCACTCGTGGGAGAAACTGACGAATCCGTACGGGGCGACCCCGCCGGTGCCCGTTGGTACTGGTTTTTCACAAGTCGGCCATCGTAAAACCGACTCGGCGGGGTGTCAACGAGCGCGACCCGTGGCTGGTCGTCCCACCGGAAAGGGGCAAGGCGGCCGAAGCGCAGCCGCCAGGCCCGACCTGGAGTTTTCGGAAAAAAGCCGGAATCCACCCCGGCCACGCAGCCCGGCGACCGGGGCCATGATGCCGGTCTTTAGCGTCGCACGCTGGACGTTCCCTCGGGAATCCGCTGGGCCTCACGTAGCGATAACGGCGCCGGTGAATTCGCCTGGGCCGTTCGGGTGGCGGTCGCCGGACGCGTCATCGCGGGACGACGCGCCATTTGGGTTTGGCGAGCCATTTGTACGCGGGTGGGTTGCCGTCCGGTTTCGGCCATGCCGCAGTTTCCGTCCGCGCAACCGCTGCCGCCAATGACCGCTTCGCCCTGGCAACTGGCACATCCGCACCCGCTGCCGTAGCTGTCATAGACACTGGCTTCATCGCATCCGCACTCGTCATAGCAGTGCGCCACAGCCTTCGCACAAACGTTTACCATAGATCGCCCGAACCAGCCGGGCGGTTGCTCTCAATGGTTGAATTCCGCAACCACCGGCCACACCGCAATATCCGCCACAATCATTGCACAAATCAGTACACTCGCCCGCGGCGAACTCGGGACAGGGATCGACACAATCCGGCGGCGTGCTCCGCCATTCGCCATAATAGGTTTCGCCACAACCGGCCCCGCATGTCAATCCGCGACGCCATTGCCGGAAGCCGTCCAGGGGGCGGCACGGAACATTTCCGCCGGGACCACATCCACAGGGCCCGCAAGCGGGCCCGCTGCAGCACCCGGAAACCGCCACGGCAGCCGCCATAGCGATCGTGGCAAACAGATAACGAGACATTCAATCGCTCCCAGATTGAAACCGGTGGCCTGACGTATTCAGCATTGAGTATCGACCCGCACAGCCCGTACAATCAGCAAAATCTGTATAACTGTTAAACTTTTCCAGGCATGCCAGCGTTGCCATCAATGCCAAACCGTCATTGCCGTTTTCCCTGCCTGATCACCCTGGCGGCCATTTGCCTGGTTTCCCCGGGCTGCCTGAGTCCGGGAGCCAGCCAACTGATTGGAACCTGGGAATTGCAGTCGCCCGATGAAGTCGGGGGGGATCCGATTGATCCGCCCAGTCCCGACACGTCAAAAAAGATTGCCGACAATACCAACGACCTGTACGAGGGCGTGGCGGAAGGAGATATTGCTGGCAAAATGTCGCTCATATTTCGCCGCAACGGCTCGTTGGAAACAATTACCGATTTCCCGGCGGCCCAATCGCACAAGTTTTGGCGGTGGTCGATGGTGTCGTGGGACGGACAGACGCGGGTGGCACGGGTCCGCTGTCAAATGGGGAACGAAACGGTTGAAACTGCTATCACGTTCGTCGGCCAAAATACGATACAACTGGTTCCACCCAATATCGATGTCCTGCGGACCGAGTTGCGGTTCGTGCGTCAATAGGATTTGGATGGCCGGCCAGGGGCCCCTGGAATTCGGTACCGGCAACGAAGGGCTCTGCAGAAAACAGCCGGGTTTGGAGATAAGGGTGCCACGGTTGGCTTGTCCGACCGTGCCATTTCCTGGAAATGGCGGTGCCGGCGAGCCGGCAAAGGCAACCAATCGTGGTTTTCTGCAGAGCCGCAACGAACCCTTTTTGAATTGCGCGATGCGCTATCGACTCACTGGCAATTCGTTGGGGCCGCTGGCGCTGTCCTGTCCTGGCGATTCGGCGGGTGAAATTCCAAATTTCAACAGAAGGTGACAAGCATGGATGGCCATTTCCCAAAAACCGGTTTGGTGTTGCTGCTGATTGGCGGCCTGTCGCTGGCCGGATGCAACCCGGGAACCGGAACGGACGGATCGAAGCCGGAAAAGACGGCAGCTGCCCCGACGAACAATCGCGTTGACCAGCGGCTGGTTGGAACCTGGTATGGTCGGGCGCAACTGGACATGAAACGGGTCGAGGCCTTCCTGGAATCCATCGACAATTCGGTCGAGCGCGAGAATCTGGCCAATGTCGTTCGCGGGTTTTTGACCACCGAAATCGGTGCCCAGTTCGATGCCTCGGGCAACATGGTGCTGGACATGCAAATGCAACCAGCTGGTCAGCCCCTGTTGCGTGACAGCACCCGTGGGCAATGGACCGTGGTCGACAGCACAACCGATGCGGTCGTCATCGAAACCGTAGAGCCCTTGCCGGCCGGTGGGACGGAAACGAACCAGGTCCGGTACGAGTTCGGACAGGCAAACAACGCACTGCGAATGGTGCCCCCGACGTCTCCCTGGCTGGCCGGCTGCAACCCGGTTTTCGTGTTTGAACGCATTGAGGACTCGATGGTCCAGGTCGCCAACCAGCCCGGCGGTTCCGACTCGGTCAAATAACGGGAACGACCTCTGGCCCGGCAACGTTCCGGACCGGCAACCGGCGGTGTCCCGGGAGGCGGCGGGCGGTTCGTCATGGCCCGCCGTCGTGATGGCCCGCCGTCGTGATGGCCCGCCGTCGTGATGGCCCGCCGTCGTGATGGCCTGCCGTCGTGATGGCCTGGCATGGCCATGGCCCGCCATGGCCAACTGTTTTTTGGAACGGCAGCGGATTATGATTCAGGTTCCACCCTCCCGTACGGATTTTCCCGGGTCAGCCCGCTCTCGACATGCACAAGCACACGATTTCCGTCCACGCCGGACAACGCCGCGAAACCAGCCTGGGCGTGGTGAATCCGATTGATCCCTCGACCGCCTATCATTACATCGATGAGGGAGAACAGTTTTATCCACGATATTTCAATACTCCCAATCAGCGCGCCATTGTGGAAAAGTTGAGCCGGCTGGAGAACGCTGAAACCGGTTTAATTTTCAGCTCCGGGATGGCGGCCATCAGCACAACGCTGATGGCCCTGCTGCGGCCGGGCGACCATGCCGTTCTGCTGTCGGGGCTGTACGGGGGAACTCATTCATTTGTCTTGCAGGAATTCGAGCAAGTCGGGATTGATTACACGTTTGCCGAAGGCTCGGTCGAACAACTGGCGGCCGCGATGAACGATCAAACGCGGCTGGTTTTTCTGGAAACTCCCACCAATCCCCTGTTACACATCATCGACTTGTCGGAACTGTCCCGCGCGGCGCAGGAAAAAGGTGTCTTGACGGTCATGGACAACACGTTCGCCTCACCGGTAAACCAGAATCCAATTGATCACGGCATCGACGTGGTGATTCACAGCGGCACCAAATATCTCAGCGGGCACAGCGACCTGAGTTTCGGTGTCGTGCTGGGGAATGAATCGCTAATCCAGAAAATCCATGGCAAGGCGATCAATTACGGCGGAAACCTGAATGGATTATCGTGCTATCTGGTCGAACGCAGTCTCAAGACGCTGGCGGTCCGGGTCCGGCAGCAAAACCGCAACGCGCAGGGAATCGCCGAGTTTCTGGACGCCCATCCGCTGGTCGCGGCGGTTCACTACCCGGGCCTGCCCACGGCCCCGGGCCACGACGTGGCGGCCCGGCAGATGGATGGATTCGGCGGAATGTTGTCCTTTGTTTTGGCCGGTACCCGACCGGTACAGGACCTGTTGCACCGTTTCCGGCTGATTTCACCGGCGATGAGTCTGGGAGGTGTGGAAAGTACGGTCACGCTGCCGGTTTACAGCTCGCATCGGCGGATGCCGGTCGAGCAACGCGAGGCGCTGGGCATCACCGATCGTTTGGTTCGATTCTCGGTGGGCATTGAAGACTTGCGTGATCTGGTTGAGGATCTCGAGCAGGCATTGCAATCGTTTGCCAGGGCTCCCCTGGCGGTCGGCTCGTAGACCCGTTGGCTGAATTCGTGGCTGGGGTGGGTTCTGGCCAGAATGGGGCGGAGGTACCAGCCAGGGCTGCGGAAAACCGGCCGGAGGTGTCGCGCCGTGGACCGTTTTGGAAAATTGCCGGTGCGACCGGGAACGGGCCGCCAGCGCGGGAACGCAAACCGCGAAACATGCTGGCCTGCTAGCGGCCAGGTTATCCCGCAAAGTCTCGGTGACCGGCAAACTCGACTCAAGCCGCATATCTTGAAACGCCGAAACGGAGGATGAGAGACGGTGTGTCGGCTGCGGGGGGAGCCCTGCGCCAGCGCCAGTCCCCGGATGGTCGCCGCGCCATCATTGTTCAGTCGCTGTTAAACGGAACCGGAACGTGTCCTCCCCCTCCCTTGCCACGACGAATCCCAATGCACCCCGGGAAATGGGGCGGATCAACGCGTGGATTGTTGACTGGGGACGGGTCGTCATTCGGTCGGTGATTGCCATTGGCCGTTTCAGTCTGTTTGTGAGCCGGACATTTCTCTGGATGTTTACGCGGTTGCCCCGTCGCGAAACCTTGTGGCCCAATTTTTACCAGGTGGGCGTATTGAGTTTGCCGGTGGTCGCCCTGACCGGGACGTTTATTGGAATGGTGCTGGCTGTGCAGAGCTACTTCCAGTTCCGCCAGCTGGGACTGGAAACTCGTCTGGGGGCCGTTATTAACATGACCCTGGTGCGAGAGCTGGGACCGGTCCTGGCAGCCACGATGCTGGCGGGCCGGGTCGGCAGTGCCATGGCGGCGGAACTGGGGACGATGCGAGTGACCGAGCAGATTGACGCCCTTTCGGCCATGGGTGCCAATCCGATTCGGTATCTGGTGGTGCCCCGCTTTCTGGCCTGTTTTTTCATGATTCCCACATTAACCATCATGGCCGATTTTATGGGTGTGGCGGGGGGATATTTTTACAGCGATTTCGTACTGCGATATCGACCCGCATTTTTACTGGTACAACAGTGCCCAGTTTGTGGGCTGGTTTGACCTGTTTACGGGCTTGTTCAAAAGTATCTTTTTCGGTTCGGCCATCGCCCTGGTCAGCTGTTATCAGGGATTCAACTGCGATCCCGGCGCGGAGGGTGTGGGTCGGGCCTCAACCGCCTCCTTTGTTTATTCCTTTGTCCTGATTTTGATGCTCGACCTGTTCCTGGGGATCATGCTGGACAACGTGTATTTTATCCTGTTCCCCCAGGGAGCCCAGTTGTTTTAGTCTCCGGTCGGGGCCAAACAACACTGGCATTGAATACTGGCCAATGATTGACGAATTGATCCAGGACGAAAAATCGCTGGTTGATGTGCGGGGCATTTCGGTGCGTTTCGGACGGCAACGCGTGCTGCGCGACATTCACTTGCAGATTCCGGCCGGGCAAACGGTGGCGATGATTGGCGAAAGCGGTTGCGGCAAGACGGTTTTGATGAAAACCATCATCGGACTGGTCACGCCCAGTCAGGGGGAAGTGTTTTTCGATGGCCAAAACATGCACCAGCTGAGTGAAGGCAACCTCAGCCAAACCCGCTTGCGATTCGGGTTTGTGTTTCAGCATGCGGCGCTGTTTGACAGCATGACAATCGGCCAGAACGTGGCTTTTCCGCTTCGCCAAAACGGACGATACACCCAGGCGGAAATCCGCGAGGAAGTGTTGTCGCGGCTGTCGGAAGTTGGATTGCCGGACGACGTGGTCTTCAAGAAACCGGCTGAATTGTCCGGCGGAATGCGAAAACGGGTGGGGCTGGCCCGGGCCCTGATTATGAAGCCGGAAATCATGATGTACGACGAACCGACCACCGGCCTGGATCCGATTATGAGTGACGTGATTAACGAACTGATCCTGCGGACCCGCCGCCGCAACGGCGTCACCAGCCTGGTCGTGACTCACGATATGAATACAGCCCGCAAGGTGGGGGACCGGATTGTGATGTTATATCCCCTGTCCCGACTGCGGCCCGACGAGCCGCAGATCATCTTCGACGGCACGCCGGAAGAACTGGAACATGTTCGCGATCGCCGCGTCCGGCAATTCGTCAATGGCGAGGCCGGCGAGCGACTGATGGAGATGCGAACGAGCAGCGGCGTCTGACTCTTCACCCCCCTACAACGCCGGTTATCCGGTCAAAATCAAGAAAATGAACGAAACAAGATTGGCCTGGCGTGTCGGGATTGTCGTGATTTGTGCGGCAGTGGTTTTGGCCATCCTGATCCTGTTGCTCGGTGAGGGATGGCAGTCGCAGTACACCATCTTTGTCAACACGCCGACGGCGCCCAATGTCACCCGCAACACACCCGTACGCAAAAACGGGATCCTCATCGGACGCGTTGCGGACGTGGAAAACCAGGATCGCAACGTGCTGCTGACGCTGAAAATCCAGTCGGACGAGGCGATTTACGAGAACGAGGTTTGCAAGGTCGGGACGGCCTCCTTCCTGGGGGATGCGGTTATCGATTTTGTACCCGGTGACGAACCGGAGCGGGGCAATGCGATCACGGACCGGTCGACATTCACCCGGGTGGCAGTGGATCGCAATCCCGTGGAATTAATCGATGTGGCCCTGAATCTGGAAAACCAGGTAGCCGATACCCTGTCATCCATCAAACAGGCCAGCGATACGGTCAGTCAGGCCGGAAGCGAGATTTCGGACCTGGCCAACACGGTGCAGGATGCCCTGGACGACGAAAACAGCGATTTCAAACAGTTCATGCAGAACACAAAAAATCTGTCCGCCCGGGCCGAAGTGGCGATCGACAACTTCAATGAGCTGATGGTTAACATCAACGAATTCGCCGGGGACCCTGAAATGCGCGAGAGCATTCGGGAAAGTTTCCGCCGGCTGCCGGAATTGCTCGACGAGGTCAATCGAACCGTGCTGGAGACCCGCGAGACGATTAACGGTTTTCGCGATGTCAGCAGTTCGGCTGAGGAAAACCTCGCCAACCTGACCGATTTCACCCGCGCCTCGGCGAACAGGGTCCCGAATTCCTCGACAACCTGAACAGCAATCTGGCCCGTGTCGAAAGCCTGATGGGAGACATCGCCTCGTTTACCGACGGCATTGGCAGTTCCAAGGGAACGATCGGCAAACTGCTTAACGATCCGGAACTTTATAACAATCTTAACGATACCGTGCGCAACATTCGGGATATCAGCATTCAACTGGAGCCGTTGATGAATGACGTGCGGTTCGCCGTCGACGGGATCGCGCGTGACCCCGGGCAGTTGGGACTGCGGGGCGCCTGAATCGGGGACCCGCCTTTGGAGGATTCAAGGGAAACCCGGACGCCAGTCGACTAGCGGAACCGGTCCAGCGTGGTTGGTGAAACGGCCGAGCGGACAGGCGGTGAGTCAACCGCGTTGTCCGATGGCTCGCGAGCCAGAGGCATGGGGACCGTGCCGCGGCTGGAATTGCCTCGCAACTGGCCGGCCCGGTCCAGCAGCCAGTTTTCGTCCACAATCTCCAGCGGCGTCAATTGAAAGTCGACGATTCGATCGTCGTTGATTTCCCGGGGCCAGAAATTGTCCGTGATAAAATCCAGGGGCGGGATCTGATACCAGGGAGCCCGAAACCGGTGCTTGACCTTTTGGGTCTGGTAGCCGTCCTTCTCCACACGGATCTCCCGAGTCCCGTAATAGGTGAACGGCACCGCAACCGGCGTGTGGCCAATCGGTAACTGATCAACCGTGACCAGCGCACCTTCGGGGTTGCTTTGCACCAGCATGCGGCGCTGCACGCAACCGGCTTGCAGCCCGCTGCACAGGGCCAGGGCCAGCAGCGGCCAGGCCCGGATATGCCGTCGCTCAACGCAACGTGGCCTGACATCACCAGAGAATATCGAAAGGACGTTAATCAAGGGAACTCATGGGGGACAGCACGCGACCGGCCAGATTTTGTCGGACGGACTATAGGGGCTGTTTCCGGGCAGTTCCAGATCGAATCCCCCGCACGGGCCGGCAGCGGCGATCCCGGCAGCACGCCAATTGCTATCGCCAAGCGAGACCAATGAGCTACAATCGGTCCAGCGGCGGCAAGGAATTGTCGATTCAGGTTTAACTTTGGCAATTCCGGCAATTAATATAGTCTGCGGGGCCACGTTTTAGTCACCGGCCCGGAACTCGCTGGCTCGAACGGCCACCGGCGCAGCCGGTCCGGGCTGCCGCGACCCTACCCGGCCAACGGGCGTCGACGCAATGCGACGTTCAACGATCCACCATCCCCGGTTTTCTGGTTCCTTTTGGTTTGGCCGATTCAGCCTGCAAACAGCTTCATGTCAGATTCCACGTTTAACTGGGACCGCTATCTGGAAGTCGCCTCGATTTCAGATGTTGGCATGCGGCGCGCGACCAACCAGGACAATCTGAATATCACGCAGGCCAGCAATCTGGACCGGTGGCGTGAAACGGGTCATTTGTATCTGGTCGCGGACGGAATGGGTGCGCATGCGGCCGGCGAACTGGCCAGCGAAATTGCGGCCAGCAAGATCCCCTATCTGTTCACCAAATATCAGGAGATGTCGGCTCCCGAGGCGCTGCGTCAGGCGGTCCTGGACGGGAACGCGGAAATCCATCGCAAAGGTCAGGCCAATGAGGATTTCTACAACATGGGCACCACGTGCAGCGTGCTCACGTTGCTTCCCCAGGGGGCCCTGATCGCTCACGTTGGCGACAGTCGCATCTATCGTTTGCGAGACAACCAGCTGGAGCAGTTAACGTTTGACCACAGTCTGGTTTGGGAGATGCGGGCGTCCGGGAATCTCAGCCCTGAGGACGAGAAGGCCAATCTGGTCCCCAAAAATGTGATCACCAGATCCCTGGGACCCTATGCGGAGGTCAAAGTTGACCTGGAGGGCCCGTTTCCGATTCGCAAGGGTGATACGTTCCTGCTGTGCAGTGACGGGCTGACCGGTCAGGTAACGGACGAAGAACTGGGTCCCTTGCTGGCCAACCTGCCCGTCCGCGAGGCCGCGCGGGTGCTCGTGGATCTGGGCAACCTGCGGGGAGGACCGGACAACATTACGCTGATTATTGTGCGGATCCTGGATGACGAAATGGCAACCGGCGCGACCGCCAACTCCCAACCCCTGCGGGTGGGCGTCAAAGCGACCCGCATCAACCCGCTGTTGATCGGTACCCTGGCCGTTTTTGGGGTGGCAGCCTGTATTCTGTGGCTGATCAGTCGATCTCTGTTTCCGGCGCTGATTCCCGGTGTGATTGCCCTGGCGGCACTGGTCTGGATTCTGATCCAGTGGTTTCGCTCGGCGGCTGGCGGAGTCACGATCGGAAGCGGACAGCGATTTGGCCGGGCCCCGTACGTGCGCGTCAACTCGGTATCCGGCAAGCAGGTCATCGGAAAACTGGAATCGATCACGGGCGAATTGCAGCGGGCCGCTGTCGAGGGGAAATGGAATATCGACTGGCCCAAAATGAACCGGCTGGTCAAAAAGGCCAACGAGTCCATCAAACGCGGTGATCAGGCGATGGCCATTCGATGCTATGCGCGAAGCATCAGCTTTTTGATGGATCAGTTGAGACATCAGAACGAGCAAGCCAGCGGCGACACGGGCGTCGACTCCGCGGGCGTTTGATCCCTCTCAACAACGGCGTGGCGCCAGCGCCCAGATGCGCCGGAAATGCTGGCACTTTGCCAGATTGTGGTTCCGGTCGCGACCGGGTATTGCTAGATTCCCACGCCGCTGCAACTGTTGCCCGATTCCATCCGCCCGGTCTCCCACCGTTGAATATCCTGACGCGTTATATCGGTCTGGAGCTGACCAAGGTATTCCTGGTCACCCTTTCCAGCATGACTGCGCTGATGCTGATGGTCGGTCTGGTTCAGGAGGCCGTTCGGGAAAATCTGACCCCCCTGACCATTGTCCAGCTGGTACCGTTTGTCCTGCCCAACGCGCTGTGTTTTGCCATTCCGGGCACGGCCCTGTTTTCGACGTGCCTGGTGCTGGGCCGCATGTCGTCGGGCAACGAGGTGGTGGCGGTCAAGGCGGCCGGGATATCACCCATGGCATTTGTCTGGCCCGTGCTGGTGATGGCGTTTGGACTTAGCCTGGTGACGGTCTATTTGAACGATTTGGCCGTCTCGTGGGGCCGCAAGGGTGTTTACCGGGTCGTGTTGCACTCGGTCGAAAAAACCATATACGCCGTGCTCAACGCCCAGCATTCCTATCAAAGCGGCAGTGTTTCGATTTTCGTCGACAACGTGGTGGACCGCCAACTGATCCGGCCGGTGGTTCAGATCTATCGGGAAGAGCAGGGGGGAGACTATCAATTCACGGCCGAAACGGCCGAGTTGTCCATTGACCCCCATCGGGACGCGTTGGTGTTTTCGGTCCACAACGCCCTGGCCAAAGAGTCCGGCAACGGATTCAACCTTGTGTTGTCGGACGGTGAGGTTCCAATCCCCCTGAGCGACGCCGCGGGCAAGGAGGAACGCAGCGAAAATCCGTCCAATCTGCCGTTGCGGATGATGCGTCAGGAAACACTCCGCCAGACACGGGCCAATGAAACGCAACGACGACAGCTGGCCATGCAAGCTGCGTTTCAGATGCTGGGGGGTGATTTCGTCAGCCTGACGCATCCGCGCTGGAAATCCCAGATCGAGAGCTTGTCGACGGGCATTGACCGGGTATTTCGATTGCAGACTGAGCCGTGGCGTCGCTGGGCCAACGGGTTCAGCTGCCTGTTCTTTGTGTTCGTCGGCGCTCCCCTGGCGATTCACATGCGAAAAAGCGATTTCTGGAACACGTTTGCGCTGTGTTTTGTCCCGATCCTGTTTGCCTACTACCCGCTGTTGATGTTCGGAGTCGGACAAGCCAAGGCGGGCGACTTGCCGCCCCCAATCGTGTGGATGGGGAATCTGGTGTTGCTGGTGGTTGGCTGGTTGCTAATGAAGCGTATCGTTCGCAACTGAAGCTCGAATCACGACCGGGGGGGACACCGGGCCAATCTGCCCGGGCCCGCTGGCGAGACGCGGCGGGGCACTCTCGACGGGCCCCGTCCCCGGCCGCGCAGCGGCCGGTTCCCGCGCCCTGGCGGACGGCGATCCCGGACTGGCGAGAACGACGGCGGCCAGGCCGGTGTCACGGAACAGCGTCTCCGGAACGGTCCGATTCGGGCCGTTCCACCCGGAACGGAACAACCCGGGCCTAAGCGCTTTTGCTTTCGGGCAACTGGAACCGGTCGCCCATTACGATTTCTTCCGTAATCACAAATTTCGATCCTTTGGGCTGTTCCGGCAGGTCATACATGATGTCCAGCATCACGCTTTCCATGATCGAACGCAGTCCGCGGGCGCCGGTTCCCTTTTGAATGGCCTTGCTGGCCACGACTTTCATCGCGTCGTCGGTAAATACCAGTTCACAACCTTCCATTTCGAAGAGGCTTTGAAACTGGCGAACCAGCGCGTTTTTGGGTTCGGTCAGCACGCGAACCAGGCCGGCCTCGTCCAGTGGCGACAGGGCGGCACAAACCGGCAATCGACCAACCAGTTCGGGGATCAACCCGAATTCGAGGATATCGTCGGTCGTGATCTCGGGCAACAATTCGCTGAGATCGCGATCCTCGCGGATCCCGGCATCCGATCCGAACCCGATCGTTTGCCGCCCCAGTCGCTTGCGAATGATGTCGTCGACACCGACAAAGGTGCCGCCGCAAATAAACAGAATGTTCGACGTGTCAATCTGAATATACTGTTGCTCGGGGTGTTTGCGACCGCCTTGCGGCGGAACGTTGGCCACGGTGCCCTCCAGCATCTTCAGCAAGGCCTGCTGGACGCCCTCGCCCGACACATCGCGGGTAATGGAAACGTTGTTGGACGTTTTTCCGATCTTGTCGATTTCGTCGATGTAAATCACTCCCCGCTGGGCAGCCTCAATGTCAAAATCGGCGGCGTGCAACAGCTTGAGCAACAGATTCTCCACGTCCTCGCCTACATACCCGGCTTCCGTCAGGGTCGTGGCATCGCCGATGGCAAACGGGACGTTCAGGACCCGGGCGAGGGTTTTCGCCAGCAGGGTCTTGCCCGATCCGGTCGGACCGACCAGCAGAATATTGGATTTGTCAATTTCCACTTCGTTGTCTTCCCAGTCCAGCGTCAACCGCTTGTAGTGGTTGTGAACGGCGACCGACAAGACCCGCTTGACCCAGTCCTGACCGATGACGTATTCGTCCATTCGGGTGACCAGTTCGCGAGGCGTGGGAATACGCGAGAAAAGTTGTTTGGTGGGGCCGCGACGACGTTGTTCCTGGTCCAGAATGGACTGGCACAACTCGATGCATTCACCGCAGATGTAGACGTCGCCTGGCCCTTCGACCAGGGGACCAACGTCCCGGTAACTCTTGCGGCAAAACGAACAAAAGGCGTTCTTGCGGGTCGCTCCCTTGCGTGTTGACTGGTTATCGTTCCCGGCGGGCATAAGTCACAGACTCCTTTTTTGTTACTCAAAGAGGCACAGGTTCATGATGGAACTCGAAAACGACCCGCTATCAGGAACTATCGCCGGTCTATTGTGCATCCCTGCCCGCAATCTTCAAGTTTACTTATCTCTAATTCAGTCTTTTGCGGCGTAATCTGCACCCACAAAGAGCCTGCCGGATTTACTGGCTGAGATGGACAGACCGGCAATACCCGACAGGTTTACCCTGTCCGGTTACCCGGCAGATTCCATCATGCCAGCACGGTACCTGGACCGGTCCGATGTCTCTGGCCATGCGGTCACAATTTGCCCAACCGGGAGCCGGTTACCTGCAGGTGGCAAGAATTGTCAGGAAATCCCAAATCAGGTTTCAGGATTTGCGGCGGGTAAAAAACGCGACTATTTTTTTAATCAATCTCAAGCTGCCACGGGGTAACTGACGGCAACTTAGGAGTCGGTTGTTTCCCGGACCCGGTCAAGGGTCTGTTCGGCAACCACGCTTTTCAACCGCTTGTACTCTTCTTCAGTGATGCTCCCGTCCTGCCGCATTCGCTGAAACCTGGCCAGCTCGTCCTGCGGCAGGGTGGATGCCTGGATCACCAGGCGGCGGGCTCGCAAAATGGCCGAAACCGCGAACACAACCAGCACTGCCAGAAGCACCGCGATGATGACGAGGGAGTAGTTCATGGTCCAAAAACCTGACCAAGTGGGCAAGCAGTCATCGACTCGGATCCGGTGAATCGCCCGCTGGCTCTTTACCGCAAACCGCTCGAATTATACCGCAAACCTGCGCCAGGGCGAACCTGAAGTCCCGGTCGCCAGCCTGGTCATCCGGTGCGTCAAACCAGCTTTGGGGCAACTGAAGAACAGCGACAATTCTGCCAGACCTGCCAGGCAAGTGCGCCCGGTTTTTCTCGACTCCCTGAGACGTTGCATGATTGCCGGGGCCGCGTTGGCGGCGGCCCGTGCGACCGGTTACCCGGCTCATGCACTGACACGGATGTTACGCCCGGGCCCGTCAAAAGGTTCGCGAATTTTTTGACGACCACGGCCCGGGCCGGCAAACTCCATCCGGGTTTCCAGCCTCGTTACGGTTGGCGGTTGGGCACCGGTTGCGCGGCCGCGGGCCGGTTTGACGTGGCCCCGATTGCCAACCTGCCCGCTACGATTGCGCTGAACAGACTTGAACTTAATTTCGGTCCAAACGGCTTTTTGAAAAATTTACAATCGTTGTTATTGGCGCCGGTCGATGCCAAGGGTGGTCCGTTATGGATCTTTGGGCACCACCAAAAATGCAATTCGAATGACCTTTTCAACCGGCGCTGATGCCGCGCGGTGTGGACGGGTCAGTGATCGAGAGGAACGAAATGTTGAGTCACCCCCCCCGGCACTTTCTGGGCACCCGTTGTTTGATGACAGGTGCCATCCTGTTGGTAATGATTTCCGGATACTTGCCTGGTTCAATGGCCCAGGGGCTAACCGCGGGACCGCCCGTCAAGCCACCGGAACTGGTCGGCACAAACCAAAAGTCATTTGAGATTCCATTTTCGCCTGGCCAGGCCGCCGATTCGGTGGTGCAGGTGATTCTGTACGTTTCGCAGGATTCCGGTCGCACCTGGCAACAGCATTCCGTTCGACCGCCTGCCGGCAGCGGCTTTCCGTTTACGGCCACCGCGGAAGGGGAGTACTGGTTTGCCATACAGACCGTCAATCGGGACGGTCAGCGGCTGCCACCCGCCAACCAGTTGCGACCGGAGCTGAGGATCGCCATCGATACCAGCCAGCCGGAACTGGAATTCGACGTTCGCCCCGATGCGGCGGGCCGGGTTGTGGCAACGATCAAGGCCAGCGACCGGTGGATCAGCCCGCGCAGCCTGACGATCGAGTATCAAGCGGCCAACGCGAACGGCCCGTGGACCCAGGTCCCGGCCCAATCCACACGGGTGCCGCGGGGCGGCGTGTATTTTGATGAATTGGCCTGGTGGCCACAAAACAGCGGGCGGGACCTTGTTATTCGAGCATCGATTCAGGATGTGGCCGGCAATTCCGTTACCGTGACCCGGCAAATGACGTTGCCGCTGGTGGCCGCCGGATCGAATCCGGCCACCGCGGCTCCGGTACCCAATGCGACCGGGCCCCCGGATCCGTCCTCGCCGGCCGGTTTGCCGTCGGGTCCCGCCGGGGCACCGGAGACACGCATCCTGACTCACTACCAGCAGTCCCGGCTGCCAGTGGCCCTGGAACATCTGTACGGTTCCTCCGGCGACCCGGACCCGGCAGGGCAGCGGCAAGCGTCCCGGCCCGGAAACGACCAGACCGATCCCGGCTGGAAACCACCTCCCGGATCCGGAAACGTTCCGCTGGCGGCCCGGCCCAGTCCGGTGCCGCAACCGCCGCGGGCCCCCAATCGCCTGGCGCAAAACACGATCGACGGAGATGACCTCGTGCCGTCGGCTGCCGAACCCGATCAATCGGCCCGCCAATGGCAGAGTCGCGCCAGCGATTCGCAAAACCATCCACAACAGGTGACGCAGTCCACTACCGCCAGCTGGCAGCCCCGGGCAGATCAGCCGGATGCCGTCACCGCGACGTCGGCCACCATCCGCGTGGCTCACCAGCGGTCCGGCATTCCCGCCCCTTCCCCGCAGGAACCGGCAGGCCGGATACCGCCAGGGCCACCGCCGGTTTCCAGCCCAACGGTCTGGCCCGCCCAGGCATCGCCGCGCCCGTCGCCGGCGACCGATCCGGTTCCTGATGCAGGCAACCCCGGCCGAATCAACGCGGTTTGGTCCGCTTCGACGACCGGAGCCGTGGAACGTCCCGCACCACAAGTGCCTGCGGTGATGGCCTCAGGTCCCCAATTCGAGGCGTTGCGAAAAATGGCACGTCCGTCCAACTCGCGACAGTTTCAACTGGAGTACGACATCGATGCCATTGGCCCCGAGGGTGCGAAACAGGTTGAACTGTGGATCTCGGCCGATGGGGGCAACTCGTGGCGCCGCCACACGACCGATGACGATTTGCGAAGCCCGGTTGATGTTCGGGTCGATAACGAAGGCATCTTCGGTTTCCGCATTCGAGTCATCAGCAACGAAGGCCTCGCGCGCGAGTTCCCCGCCGCGGCGATCCGGCCGACATGTGGGTCAATGTGGATACCACCTTGCCGGAGGCAGCCATTACGGCGGCCCCCTACGGCACCGCCGGCGAAGCCGGCAAACTGGTCATTCAGTGGCGGGCCAGCGACGAAAACCTGGCGCTCCGCCCCATTTGTCTGAAATATGCACCACGCCCCGATGGACCCTGGACCACGATCGAGGAAGGCCTGCGCAACGACGGCGAGTTCATCTGGAAACCGGATGTCGATACGCCGGAACAGATCTGGTTGCGACTGGAAGCACGCGATGATGCCGGCAATCTGCGAGTGCACCAGCCCGATCGCGCGATCGATATCTCGGGGCTGATCCCGAGAGGTCACATTCGGGGAATCACTCCCATCGCCCCTGCCCGGTCGACGGGCTCCGGCAACGCCGGTGAGGCGGGCAAGTCAACATGAGCGGACCACCAGGATGTTTTTTTTGAAATATCCGTGACTCGCATGTTGCGGAGGTACCGGAATTCGCCGGAACGAACCACCCCCTCGGTTTGAGCGTGGCAACGACCCCATGGCCTCGGCGAAAACCGCGGTGAATTTCGGTACCGACGATTCCCCCCCGAGCCCGGCTTCCCCGCCGGGCTTTTTTTTGCAAGGGTTCGCAGTTTGCTTCCCAACCCCTGCGTCAACTGCGACAATCGAGGGCCAATCCGATCATTCCTTCGATCACCAGGGCAGGCCACATGTCTGAATTTCATGCTTTGCCGCACCGTGCAACCTGCTGGATTGTGGCCCTGTGCTGGAGTCTGATGTCGGTCTGCTGGCTCGATGCCCGACAAAGCGAATTCGAATTGACCCGATTTGTGCCGGCCGATACCTGTGCCGCGTCATCGCTCAACGTCCGCGCAATTCTCAACAAGGTCAACCTCGACGATCCCCTGGTTGCCGGGTTCATCGAACTCACCCGGGACGGCAGCGGGATGGATCTGGCCAAACTCGAGCGGGTCATCGTGGTCGTCTCGTCCAGGGATCACGGAGAACGGGATTTCACTCCCCCCACTGCGGTGGTGATGCAGTTTGAGGATGCCCTGGACCCCAAACAGTTCCTCGAGAATAGTCCCATGTCCGGGCATCTGAAGTTTGAATCCGTGCAATACCAGGGATACGAGATGTTCGTCGGCCGCTTTGGGGACATGGCCGGTGACGCCAGTTCCGGACCCGCCTGGTTTTTTCCGGAACCCCATCTGGTGGTGCAGGGCAATCGGGACATCGTCCAGCAGATGATTGATGACGAATCGGAAATGTCCGACGGCATGGAACTGGTCAACCATCTTGATTCGGAAGCCGAATTTCATGTTGTCATGGAGGGGGGCGACGGGCTGGCCGGCCTGTTGGGCATGGGAATCCGCGACGCAATGGGGATCGGCGAGTTGATCCGCGACGTCCAGCGTCTGGAAATCCTCGTCAGCTACGACACGGACATGCCCATCCAGGTCACGCTGGAGATGAATTCGACGGAACAGCTGGATCAGGTGATGGGGTTGCTCAACGCCGGACGCGTGGCGGCACCCGGGGCCCTGGACGGTCTGGAGGCGGAACTCGGGAAATCGGCCAACGGGGCCGATGGTGAGCTGGAGCAGAAGGCGTTTCAGTCACTCCGCGATTTGCTGGCGCTCACCCGGCTGGCCCTCAAGGAAACGAAAATCGAACGCGACGGAACCACGGTGCGGTTGAGCCTTTCCCGCATTGGGGGGCTGGAAAACCTGCCTCAATTGTTATTTCAGTCGATGGGGTCCGCGATGGCTGTGGAGCACGAAGCCATGGTGGCCGAACCGCGGTTGATCGAGCTGGAAGAAGCCGAGGAAATCGATGACTGAATGATGGCCATGACACGAGTTGGGCCCGGCAACAGGGCCGGTATTCGACCAGGAATCGCGGGTGGCCGCGGGGCGGGAGCTTTCCAAACTGATCCGCCTCCCGCGGAAATCGACGATTGAGCGAACACGCCCCTCCCGCCTCCGTTGCCAATGCCGAATCGGCCGAGGGCCCGCGCCGGCGATCACCATGCAGTGTCGCGGATCAGCGGGCTTCAATTATGATGAGGGATTCCACCCGTAGTTCAGGAATGACTCATCATGCGACGACTGGCACCTGGTTTCGGGCGCACGGCCCTGACCCTGATATGGATGATCGGCCCACTTTGTTTCGCGGCGGTTGCGCCAGGGTGGCAGCACGAGCCCGGTGACGATCACTGGTTGTTGCCACTGCCATCGGTCGACGCGGATCCGGCGATTCCCGACTGCAACACCGTGTTGCGTTATGACTGGGCCGACGAAATCTCCAGCCATTATCAGGTTGAGACGTACCTCCGCGCTTTGGCCGACGCCGCGCCCGATCGCACCCGGCTGGTGCAGTACGGCTCGTCCTGGGAAGGCCGTTCGCTGAACTATCTGGTGATTTCATCCGCCGCCAACATCGCTCGTCTGGAGGAGATTCGCGAGAACAACCTGAAACTGGCTCAACCGCAGCGTTACCCCGAGCTGGATGCCGGGGATCTCATTGCAAACGCGCCGGCGATTGTCTGGCTGGCCTGCGCCGTGCATGGCAACGAGATATCGCCCAGCGACGCGGCGTTAATCACCGCCTGGCATTTGCTGGCCGATCGCAGCCCGCAGACCCGGCAGTGGCTGGATAATCTGGTCATCGTGATTGATCCGCTGCAAAACCCCGACGGGCGGGACCGGTTCGTGAATGTCTATCGCGAATCGCGGGGCAGTTTTTTGCAGCCCTTTCCGCAAGCCAACGAACACACCGAACGCTGGCCGACGGGTCGTTCCAATCATTACTGGTTCGATATGAACCGGGACTGGTTTTTGCAAAGCCAGCAGGAAGTTCGGGCCAGGGTGGCCGCCTACCTGCACTGGGACCCCCAGATTTATGTGGACGCCCATGAGATGGGACCGAACAGCAGCTATTATTTTCCGCCGCCGACCGACCCCACGAACCCGTTTTTGTTGCCGGCCCAGCTCGCCTGGTTGTCGCAAATCGGCCAGCATCAGGCTGGCTGGTTTGACCGGTTCGGGTTTGGCTACATGACGCGCGAGGTATTCGATGCGTTTTACCCGGGCTATGGCAGCGAATGGCCGACGCTGCAGGGCGGTTTGGGAATCCTCTGGGAACAGGCCGGTCCCCTCGGTCAGGTGATAGAACGAGACGACGAAACGCAGTTGACCTTTCACGATGCCGTTCGTCACCACTACATCAGCGGGATTGCCACGATCGAATTTGCATCAGCTCACCGCCAGCAACTGCTGCGCTCGTTCCGCGAGGCGAAACTGGATGCCATCCGGCTGGGCAACGAAGGTCCGGTTCGACATTATTTCCTGCCGGCTCGCCGGACCACCCGTACGGCCAGGCTCATGGCGATGCTGGAACGTAATGGCATCGAGGTGTTTACCCTGACCGAACCGGTCACTCTGGATTGTACGGACATGTCGTGCAAGGAGGGCACGCATACCATTCCGGCCGGTGCCTTTCACGTGCCGGTGGCCCAGCCCGGGGGGCGACTGGTGCGGGCCCTGTTTGATCAGTCGGTGGAAATGGATGAGAAGTTTCTGCGACGGCAGCTGGAACGCAATGAACTGCGGCTGCCTGACGAAATCTACGATGTGACCGCCTGGAGCATGCCGCTGGCCTTCGATGTCGAGTGCCTGTCGACAGCCCGGTCGCCGGACGTGAAACACCAGCCGTGGGACGCCGCGGCGAGCCGGGAAGTTCCAGCCCTGCCCGATGCGTCGGTTGCCTGGCTGGTCCCGCCCGGCGACGGCGCCATGCAATTGTTGTCCTGTTTGCTGCAACAGGAGATTCGCGTGCATGTTGCTGACGAACCATTCACGCTGAACCGTCGCGAACACCCGCGGGGAACACTGATCATCAAGGTTGCCGGAAACCCCGATTCGGTGCATGACATTCTGCAGTCCTGCCAGGCAGCCGAACCGACCGAGATTCTGGCGACTGATACGGCTTATGTGGAAAAGGGTGCCCACATGGGCGGGCCGGATGTAACCTGGGTGCGCCCTCCCACGGTGTTGCTGCTGGTCAATGCACCCGCCAACTACTCGGCCGGTCATACCTGGTACCTGTTTGACCAGGTGCTGCGGTATCCGACGACGCGTGTCAGGGGAGAGGACTTTGAGCAGGTCGATTTTTCCAAATTCAACACGATTGTATTGCCCGACGGCAACTATGACGGAGAACTGGGCGAATCGACCGTGCGTCGCTTGCAGGACTGGGTGGAGCAAGGCGGGACATTAATCACGTTGCGTGGAGCGACTCGCTGGGCAACTTCGGAATCAACCGGATTGCTCAAGAACCGGTTGCTCAAGCGGCAGGTGGAACCGGCCCGAAAATCCACGGATCAGAAAGATGAACAGGCGGAACCCGAGGAGGTCGATCCCGACAATGTTCCCGGCGCTTTTCTGGCCGCCGACGTATTCCAGAAACACTGGGTGACCTTCGGCTATCAACCGTCACTGGATGTGTTTTATTCCGGGCGCGTGATTCTGGGACCGACGACCGAGACCGCCGGGCGGTCGCTGGTATCGTTTGCCAAACGGGACGATCTGTTATCCAGCGGCTTTTGCTGGCCGTCCAGTCTGGACTTGCTGGCGGAAACACCCTACGTCGTCTACCGCCAGGCAGGGGAGGGGCATGTAATTGGATTTGTGGATGATCCGAATTTCCGGGCCATGTATCCCTCATTGCAACGTCTGTTTGTCAATGCCGCCATGTTCGGGGCAGGACATTGATCCCGATTCCGCCCGTGTCACTCGAATTCCCCAAATTCCGCTGGACGCGGCAATCCGGTCCGTTGATGACAACCATTTTCGCGATCCGGTGCGACCGGCAGCTGGATGCCGGGCGCGAAACTTTCCTGTTAGAATCGGATACCGTCCGGTACTGTCAGCGGGCCATGCCGTTGTACTTTTAATGTCTCTCCAATCAGGTATCTCATGCGCCACGCGTTGATAAACCGAACCATGACCGTAGTCTGGACTGCCGGCTGGCTGGGACTGCTGTCGGGAAGCCCCGGTACGCCGGGCCCTCTCGCAGTTCCTGCCAGCGGTTCCTTCAGCGTGGCGGGACGGGTCGATCCACTCCGCCAGGAAACGACCCAACCCATTGAGCTGGGACGGGTAGGGTGGGGCCGCGATCTGGAACAGGCCCGCGGGCAATCCGCCCAATCAGGGAAACCGGTGCTGGTGTTGTTCCAGGAAGTTCCCGGTTGCCAGACGTGCCAGGATTTTGGTGGCGGGCCACTGTCTCACCCGTTGATGGTGGAGGCGATCGAGGAGTTGTTTGAACCGGTACTGGTCTACAACAATCAGGCGTCGGACGAAGCCATTTTGAATTCGCTCGGTGAACCGTCGTGGAACAATCCGGTCGTGCGGTTTTTGAATGATCAGGGCCAGGATCTGATCCCCCGTCAGGACGGGGTTTGGCAAACCGTTCCCCTGGCCCGGAGAATGGCCGACAGTTTGCACGCCGCCGGCCGCGATGTCCCGGACTGGTTCAAAAGCGTCGTGGCCAGTCAACCTGATTCACCGGCCTTGGCCACGTTTGCCATGCATTGTTACTGGGAGGGTGAAGCGAAGCTGGGGGCCCTGAATGGCGTCGTATCGACACATTCGGCCTGGATCGGCGACAGGGAGGTGGTGCAACTGGCATACGACCCGTCGGTTATCGGATACGAACAACTGGTGAACAGCGCCCACGAACTGGAATGTGCCTCGACGGTCTACACGCGAAACCGGGAACAGTATGACACGGCGGCAGCGGTGGTGGGACAATCGCTGGTGGAAACCATCGACAAAAACACGCTAGTCCGCGACGCAAAATCGACCGACCAGAAATACGCGCTGGCCCAATCTGCCTGCCGTTATCTGCCACTCACGGAGTATCAGGCGGTGAAAGTCAACGCCGCCCTGCACGCCAATCGGCCCCAGGCGGCCCGCCAATGGCTGAGTCCCCGGCAACGGGAGTTGCTGTCGGGCATTGAGCGGTCCCTGAGCCGCGATGCGGCGTCCCTGAACCAGTGGCAGCGACCAACCGATGAGGCACGGTTGGCGGAATACGACGAGCGGTTGCGCCAGGCAGTGTCAGGTGACTAGTCCGCCGTGACTGCCGGCTGGCCGGGGTCACCGAACGGATTTTGTGGAGCCGGCATCCAGCGGCACAGGCCGATTCCCAGAAAATACAGAACGGTCAGGGGAACCCCCAGCAGGATCATGCTGATCGGATCGGCGGGCGTCAACAGCATCGATAACACGCTGATAATCATAATGGCAATTCGCCAATGGGATGTATAGATGCTGACCGGTACCAGTCCGACGCGTTGCAGAAACAGCATTACCAGCGGCAGCTGAAAGGCAACGCCGAATCCCAGCGGCAGAAACAGCACAAACGTCAGCCATTCGCCGATACGCAATTGCGGTTTGATCCCCATGCTGGCGTTGAATGAAAACAGAAACTGAAGCACCGGTTCGAATACGAAAAAGAAAGCCAGGCAGACGCCGAGAACGAACAAAATCAGGCTGATCGGCAAATAGAAGTAAACATATTTCTGTTCGTGCGGATACAACCCGGCAGCCACGAAATGCCACAGCTGGATAAACACCCAGGGGGCCGAAATAATCAGGCCGGTGATGACGGCGGCTTTCATCCAGACCATAAACACTTCATGCGGCGACAATGCCTGGGTTCCCTCGGTCACGCTGCGCCAGACTGCCAGCGGGACCAGATCAATCGTGGGCGGCGCAATTTCATTTGCAAAGGTGTGGGCCACCAGCAAGCGATTCAAACGTCGCGACAACTCCACGTCGTCAGGATGCTCGTCGACCTGTTGTTTCATCAAATACAGCTGGTTCTGCTCGCCGGGCACCAGCAACTGGTCCCATGACCATTCCTGTTTCCGGAGCAAATCCGCAAAGGCCGGCGAATCATGCAGCCGGCGATCTTCCAAAACCCGGTTCAACACGTCGACGACTGGTCGACGAAATGGAGCATCGTCGGCAGACGGGGGCGTCGCCATGATCGGGTTGAGAGCCGACCGGTCCGGTTCGCCCAGGCACCCGGCAATGGCCTGAATCCGGAGATCCACCCGGGGATCATCCTCCGCCCTCCCGGACCCCGGGCTGGCAGACCGGGCCCCCTCGACCAGGGCCCCCGCAATGGATCGCGCCTGCAAAATTTCCCGAGGTGAAAAACGGTAAGGCGTCAGGTCAATTTCCGCCAGCGACTGGGGACTGATCTGGCGAATCGCCTGCACCAGCTGGCCCGGATCGACATATACCGAATCGGGTGCCAAACCGTCGCGCTCGATTCGATCGTGAATCTCCGGGGGGTAAAACCCGATCCGTTTCGTATAATCAGCCAGCGCGTATTTGTCGTTGAACTGCTTGATCGCGCTGGTCAACGGCGTTTGCAGGAAATTGACGACACTGTCGGCCAGCAGAAAGCCCAACAGACAGCCAATGGCAATGCCGATCAGACTGCGGACCAGCGTGCCACGCAGTTCCTCCAGGTGTTGGCCGAACGACATCCGCGTGTCTTCGAACAGGTCTTCCGGGGGCCGTCGGGTCATTGAACGCAATGCATTTCGGAAAAGACTGGGGGGTTGACGGGATCTTCGGGTCAATGGCCGACGTTGGACGCCCCCTCTATTACAATTTGCAACCCGGTTTCATTCCAGTCCTGTTGCCATATTCCGGGTGCCCCAATGGAGAGGACGGTTGGGGATTGGTCTGAATTCCGGCAGATTGTTACACTCAACAGTCGTTCGACCGGATGAACCTGCGACAATGTTTCCGTGGCCCAGACCAAATCCATGTATCCGTTGCGTTTCCAACCCAACTTTCGCCGCTATCTGTGGGGCGGTCGGCGACTGGGGACGACATTGCACAAGGATATCGGGCCGGAATCCGATTACGCCGAGAGTTGGGAGATTGTTGATCGGAAATCGGCCAACAGTGTTGTGCTGGCAGGCCCCTTTCGCGGGCAAACACTGGGGCATTTGATTGACCGGTATGGCCCCGAGTTACTGGGCCGGCAAATCTACCGAAACGTCTGTCACCGGTCCCTGCCGGAACCGCTGCGGGGGCGATTCCCGTTACTGTTCAAATACCTCGATGCCCACCAGAACTTGTCCGTCCAGGTGCATCCGGATGACGAAATCGGGGCCCGCCTGAATCCGCCGGATCTGGGAAAGACAGAAGCCTGGTACGTCATGGATGCCGAACCGGGCAGCGTCGTTTTTGCCGGATTGCAGGCCGGCGTGGACAGAAACCGGTTGAGCCGGGCCGTGGCTGACGGCATGGTGGACCGCGTGTTGCATCAAATCAGTCCCCGGCCGGGCGACTGTATCTTTATTCCGGCCGGAACCGTACACGCTATTGGCCACGGAATACTAATCGCCGAGATCCAGCAGTCAAGCGACACAACGTATCGCCTTTTCGACTGGAACCGGGTCGATGACGCGGGTAATCCGCGGCAACTGCATGTCGACCAGGCCATTGCGGTCACCGATTACGAGCGCGGACCCGTCGCCGTGCAACCCCCCCGACCCACGGGCCAGACGGGGGTCGATGAACTGGTGGCCTGCGAGAAATTTGTGGTGAATCGCTGGAATCTTCCACCAGCCGGCCGTCGGCTGGTGACCGACGATCGTTTTCGCTTGCTGAGTGTCATCTCCGGGCAAATGTCGGTCACCGGCGACCCCTGCGGCCAGCCGCTGATGCGCGGCCAAACGGTGCTGATTCCGGCCGCCGTGGGCAGCGTTGAACTGGACGGGGACCCGGCCTGCCAGTTCCTCGAGATTTCGGTACCGGCATGATCCCGGCCGTCGAAATCGGCCCGCGCGTCAGGCAAGCGGTAAACGGATCCGGGTACCACACGCCACGCTCAGCGACGGGGCCCTGCCATGCGGCCCCCGGCGCGACATTGGACTTGTTCCCCGGCGGCCGGTTTTGCTATTTGACCGGCAACGTGCCGTTTTCTGGCGCGACGGTCTCACCGGAAATACGCTCTTTCGATCCAGCGGCAGGGATCCTGCAATGACGACCACACGACGCAAGTTCACAAAAGCCCTCCTCGTGCGACTCAGTGCGGTTGGTCTGTTCATTTGCCTGGGCACGTTTGCGGTAATGCACTCGCTGCAAAGCACGGCCGATCCGGAAAATCCGGAGCCGGAATCCGCGGAGATTGCCGAAAACAGCACCGCCGACTCGCCAACCGACCTGTCCGAAACGAATCAGCCAGATGCCGCTTCGGCGATTCTCCCGTTTCAGGTGCCGGCCAACACCAACTCGACCGCCGCGACCGACCAACGGTCCCCCGTGCCCGGTTTCTCGAGCCGTTCCGGAGGATCCTTTTCGCTGGGCAGCAATTCGGCACCCCCATCGGGAAAAACAACAGAACAACCCGCGACTTCTTTTCCACCGTCCAGTCCCAATTCGCTGTCGGGCAGCGGCCGGTCGCTGTTGCCGCCGATTCGCCAAACGGCCAACCCCGAAACCGGGAATGCTCCGGCCGGAAAACCGCCCGGTCAGCCCGATCGGGACGGTGGCTTGATTCCCCCCCTGGTGAACAACCGGCAGGGCAAACAACCGGATTCCGATTCGACGTTGCCACCGTGGAAATCCGCCCCGCCAGCGGCGACACCGGCAACCGCACAGTCCGAACCGGCGACCGACGATTCACGCTTTCCGCCGCTGCGCCCCAGGCAACTGGCTGGCAACGATATCCGATCGCCAGCGACGATGACCAACGCCGGATTCCGGTCCCAGCCTGGCGACGATGCGGCATCGGAAGATTCGGCCATGGGACAGCCACCGGCCGCACCGCCGACGCGACCGGCAGATGTCGGACCCCCTCCTGCCACATTCGCCAGTCGAGCCAACGGTCCGGGTGGCTTTCCAGCGGATCCCGGAAAACCGGCGGCTTCGCCTCCGCAAGATGACTCCGAGTCGGATCGCTGGGCGGATCAGGGCCCGTCCCCGGGCGCGGCCCGTCCCGGTACTCAACCGCCAGTCGCCACGTCGCCAGACAATCCACTGGCCAATACCGCCAACGGATTCGCCGCCGGGTCATCGTCTCCCGCATCGTCACGCCCCGAGACCCAATTCGGGGAATCGTCATCGAGTTCCCGCGTCCCTGCAAATCCGGCTGCCGCAACACCCGCAACCACCGGGCCTGTCACCCGGACTCCCGTCCCGGCGACATCGCTGGTCGCGGCGCCAATGGGCCGTTCCGGAAATGCGAAAGGCGCCGACGATACCGCCTCTGCTGCCAGCCCGGTTCCGGGAGAGCCCCGATTCGAGGGTGTCCAAATCCCGGCCCTGGCGGTCCAAAAAATTGCTCCTCGTGAGGTCCAGGTCAATCGCGAGGCAATATTCGAATTGATCGTCAAAAATACGGGCCGTTCGTCGGCCGAGCATGTTCAGGTCCACGACTATGTGCCCGAGGGTGCCCGCCTGATGGAGGCCGTGCCCGCTCCATCCCAAAACAGCGATGGGCGGATCCGCTGGGATCTGGGAACGCTCAATCCCGGTCAACAGGTTTCGATCCGGATGAAACTGATGCCCGAACGACCCGGCAATCTGGGAAGTGTGGCGCAAGTGACCTTTGGCGCCCAGGCGTCGGCCAAAACAATTTGTACCCAGCCCAAACTGAACATTCGCCACGAAGCCCCGGAAAGCGTATTGATTGGTCAGAATATTTTGCTGAATATTTTTGTCGAGAACCTCGGGGACGGCGCGGCCGAAAATGTCGTATTGCAGGAAGACGTGCCCGAGGGTCTGGAATTCCCCGGCGGGCAACGGGAACTGGAATATCCGATTGGCACGCTGCAGCCCGGAGAAACGCGGCAAGTACAGTTGCGATTGCGAGCCGCCCAGGTGGGGCAGGTGCGCAATGTGTTGGTGGCCCATGGTGCGGGCCAACTGCAAGCCGACGACGTGGTCTCGTTGCGAATTGTGGCGCCGCAACTGAGCGTGGAGTCGGCAGGGCCCAGTCGCAAGTTCCTGAATCGTTCGGCAACGCACACGTTTAGCGTTTCCAATCAGGGCACCGCCCCGGCTACCAACATGCAACTGGTCGCCCGACTGCCCCAGGGACTGAAGTTTGCATCGGCCAACAACCAGGGCCAGTATGACCGGGCCGGCCATGCGGTGGTCTGGCGGTTGGCAAAACTGGATGCCGGCAAAAAAGGCTCGGTGGAACTGACCACCATTCCGGTGGCCACAGGCAATTATCAAATCCAGATCGAGGCCCGGTCGGATCTGAATCAGCAGCAACAAACCACTCAATCCATGGTCGTTGAGCAGTTGTCCGAATTGTTCTTTGACATTGACGATACGGCGGACGCCATTGAGGTCGGTACCGGTACCACATATCGCATCCGCGTCATCAATCAGGGACAGATCCCGGCTACCAACGTGCAGGTGCAAGTAGACTTCGCGGAAGCCATCCAGCCGGTTTCGGTTGAAGGAGCCTTGCGGCATGAAATTCGCAACCGGTCGGTCGTGCTGGATCCCATCCCCACACTGGCTCCCGGTCAGGAGCTTGCCTTCGTGATCGAGGCCAATGCCCTCGCCGCCGGCGACCACCAGACCGTCGTCAGCGTGCGCAGCGACGACCGCGAAATTGCGATTTCCAAGGAAGAGAGCACGCACGTGTACGCGGATCGCTAACGTTGTTTTGCCCGGGACCACCGATTCAGGCTTCCCCCCGGGCCGGTCGGTTGGGCGTACGGTTCCGGGCGGGGCGGGGCGGGTTCAGCCGGAATCACCAATCCAGTCGTGCTGCCGGCGGACCATATCGGCGTAAACGCCGCCCGCGTCGATCAGTTCCCGGTGCGAACCCGTCTCGATGATGCGGCCATTCTCGATCACAACGATCCGGTCAGCATGGGCGATGGTGGAAAGCCGGTGTGCGATGATGAATGTGGTCCGCCCCCGCACCAGTTCGCGCAATGCCTGCTGGATCAATTGTTCACTTTCGGTGTCCAGATTACTGGTGGCTTCGTCAAAGATCAGTACTTCCGGACGGGCCAGCAGGGCCCGGGCGATGGCCAGTCGTTGCCGCTGGCCGCCCGAAAGTTTGACTCCCCGCTCGCCAATCAGTGAATCGTAACCGTCCGGCAATTCCCGGATGAATACGTCGGCATTGGCGCCAACGGCCGCCTGAATGACCTGTTCGGAGGTGGCGTCCGGCCGGGCATAGGCAATGTTCTCGGCCACGGACCCATCGAACAGGAACACTTCCTGCTGAACCACCCCCAGCTTTTCACGCCACGATTTGAGGCGGTAGTCGCGGAGGTCGATGCCGTTCAGCAGGATGTGGCCGGCCGTGGGATCGTAAAACCGGGCCACCAGATCTGTCAGCGTTGTTTTGCCGGCGCCGCTGCGACCCACCAGCGCCACGACGCTGCCGCCCGGAACCAGCAGGTTGATATCCTCCAGTACCTGTTTCTCCCCGTCATAACTGAAGCTGACGTTGTCCAGCCGCAACTCGCGAACCTCGGGAATCTGTTCGAGGGCGCCGGGCCGGTCGGGTTTGTCCACGGGTGTATCGAGGACTCCAAACACACGTTCCATCGCGGCCATCGATCGTTGCAATTCCGACATGCTTTCGACCAGCTGCCAAACGGGATTCAGGAGCATGAAGGTGTAAATTTGAAACGCCGAAATATCGCCAATCGTTGCCTGATTGTGCAGGTACCAGTATCCGCCGGCCCAGATGATCACGACACTGATCAGGGCCATCATCAGGCCCCAGCCGCTCCACACGATGATTTCGCGTTTCTGGGCGTACAGTCGCATGCGGGTGATCGCATTATGCCCGATGGTATACTCCTGCTCTTCGCGATGTTCTCCCGAGAAAACCCGGACGGCGCGAATCCCCTGAAACGCCTCGCCGACCCGCCCGTCGACATACCCCACATCCTGGCGGATCGCCCGGTAAATGGGACGAATCCGCCGCACCGCGACCATGCTGATAGCCATGATCGGTGGAATCACGGCCAGCGCCGTGAGAGCCAGTTTCCAGTTAATGGCGAACAGGATGACCATGGCAATCAACAACCGGGCAATCGCGACCCCTGGCGACACCACGGCCATCTGCAGTAACCCGGACGTCGTATTGATATCGTCCGTCAATCGTGAAATGATCCCGCCCGTCTTCATTTCCGACAGTTTGGCCAGCGGCAGGTGCAACATCCGCTCAAACAGGGCACGGCGCAACGTCAGGATCACGCGAACGTTTAATACCCGCTGCCACCAGCTCCGGCAAATGCCCAGCGACTGGCTGGCCAGAACCACGGCCACATACAACAGGCCAACCTGATTCAACCGGGAAACCCGTTCCCCCGTCGTGCCGCCGGTTAACAGGATGTGATCGATGATGTAGCGCAAAAACAGCGGCTGAACGAGATCCAGGCCGGCAATCAGCAACGCCAGAACAATCAACGCGCTGACCACTCTCCAGTGGGGCCACAGGCGGCGGATATATTGCTGCAGGTATCCCCGCCGGCGTTGTCGTTGCTGAAGCCGCTGGTCCGCATCGGTGTCGCGGGGTGCAGGCCCCGCGGCCTGTTCATCATGATGCTGGTTGTAATAGCCGCTTCGAAATTTTTCGAGAAACGCGGAAAACCGTTTTCGGGATGTATGCGGTCGCGTCCTCGTCATGGCACAAAAAAGGGGTCAACAGAAAAAAGGGGTCAGGCTACTTTATTGAACGGAGGGGGCTGCGTTGCCGCGGATCGGCATGTTCTGTCGGCCCCGGGCCTCGGCCGTCAATTGCTGATGCCACTTGCTGAATCGTGGCAAGGGCCGGAACACTGTGATTCACAAGAATACCGACTACGCGGCGTTTCTCAAACGGCTCAGTCAGTTCAGCGAACGTGTCCCGATGCGAGGGCTGGCCTTTTGTCGAGCGGCCAGTCAGTTCCACCCGGTGGTCTGGAATCGCCACGCCGGGGGGTGCGCAAAACGCCCGAAAATCGAAAGCACCTTGCACCTTGTGAGGTCTGCCTCGCACGCCAAAAAACCAGCCTGAGTGGCACAGCCGGGAACATGTCGCTTTGCATTTGAGGGTGCCACAGGGGGCGTGTCTACCGGTGCCAATTCCTCGGAAAACCCGACTGCCGGGCAAGCCGGCCGTGCACCCGATCGCGTCATTCTACCGTGCCAAAACTGCCCCCCTTTTCCCGGTCCTGTCGTCTCCATTTGTCTCGTCGACTTCTTGCGACAGAGTTCACAGAGATCGCAGATTTTTCGGCCGACCTGTTTCGCGATGCACTCCGTCTGCGCTGGCGCTATTTTCCCCGGGAAGAGGAAGGACGAGGTATCCAGACGTCAAAAACAAGGAAAAGGGGATGCGACCTCGTCTGACTGCGCTTCGATCGTTCGGCCCGGGCCGAAGCTTTTCAACTTGCATCAAAAAGTAGCCTGACCCCCTTTTTTGTTTGACCCCCTTTTTGTTTCAACTTGCATCAAAAAGTAGCCTGACCCCTTTTTTCTGTTGACCGCTTTTTTGTCGGCGATTTCGGGATCTGGCAACAAGAAAGGGCCGGCGACAGGGCATCGCCGGCCCAACTGGTTACAATGGTACTTCGATCCGACCCCGCGGAGGCCGGGTGGGCCGGGGCCCGGGCTACGGAAAAAACGGGCTGACAACCGGGATCCCCCCTCCGAAAACGGTTTCCGTTCGGGCGGCATCGGCAATCGCCACCCCGAAGGCACCCAACAGCAGCAGTTCGCCGAAGCCGCCACCAAATTCGCCGCCCCCGTAGCCTCCTCCTCCGCCACCGCCCGGGTAGCTGAAATAATCATACGGCATCTGGCTGGCCAGTTCCGGTCGGGGTTCATTGACGGCCCGCAGGTATTCCTGTTCCTGGGCATAGGCGTTGATCCACCCGGTAGATTCCGGATCGACCAGCAAGGCGTCGAATACCAGTGGCCGGGTTTCGCGATTGAACGCGACCTGCCGGTGCCGCCCCCGGTCGTCGCGGGTTGACGGGTTGGCAGCAATCGAACTGGCGTCGAACAATTCCAGTCCAATGACCGCCAGCCCGTCGATTCCGCCGGCAAACAGCGCGTAATCTCCGGGGGTCAGTCCGGTAACCTCAAAAATGCCCAGCACGTCGGTTTGAGCTTCCGCAATCAGTTCGCCATCCTGAATGATCTTGATATCCGTATTGCGAACCTCGACGGGACGACCCGTGCGATTGTCAACCTGGTGGAATCGCCCCACCATCCGCCCATCCCTGAGTATGGCCACGGCATGATGCTCAATGGTTGTCGCCGGCGTGGCTTGTTGCGCCAAATACTTGAGGCCGTTCCAGCCGTAGTACTCGGGCGGGTCATCCGACGCTTCTCCAATGTCGTAAACCGGATAGGGATCAAACCGCACCATGGGTGAATACTGGCGGATGTATTTGGTAATTAATCGAATATTTTCGGCCCCCGTCACGGGCAGGGGCTCGATCACCAGCGGCATGTCCACCGTCTGTTTGTTGTTCTCGACGGCAACGAACCCGAAGAAGAAAAAGAAATTCATCGAGTTTCCCACGAGCGTATAGGGACCCGGCGTCGCCGATTCAAACCGAAACACCCCGAACTCGTCGGAGGTCACTTCGGCGACCCGAAAGCCGCCGCGCAACAGATTCAGCGTAACCGGTTCATTCACACCCACGAGGCGGCCATCCAGGCCCTGCAGTTCGTTGATGATGACCCAGTTGGCACCCAGCACATCGCTGAGTCGGCCGCCGTCGGTTCCCAGTCCGGCACGCTGCCAGCCCGCCAAACGCCTGTCGACCAGGGCGGCCGGTTTGGGGCGGACGGTCAGGGCGTCTTCCAGCAGTTCCGGCAGATTTGCGGGTGCGTCCTGATTGTCGAGTTGCGGATCGCCTGTCAACGGCTCCTGATTTCGCGTCATGGAAACCGGCAGGTTTTCAAGCGGCTGGAATTCATCCTGGGGACAGGCCAGTGCCGAGATCCCGCCCCACAGGGGTATGAGCAGGGCAATGGTCCCGATTCGGATTGCTGTGTTTTGTTTCATGAGAGCTGTCTCAACGACAAGGGTAACCGGTTTGATTTCCATCAGGACACCGGCCCACGACGGCAAATGGGCGGGCGACTGTCACTGCTGGACACTATCACGTTGATTGCGCGGATCAATCATTTCATCGAACAATGATCGGGGATTTCGACAGTGGCGTTCAGCAAGGTGGGGATGTTTGGTTTATTCGCCAGGCAGTTTCTGAACTCAAGTTGCCGATGCCCCGCCGGCTTTGCCCAACCGGAAAAGCCAAACTGATCCAACCCGCCAGACCGAATCAGCAAATGCTCGGTGGCCTGCCTGCGGCGGATGACGGACCGTTCCAACCGGATTCAGCTCGCCGGAACCGATCGCGAGAACAAAAAAAATCCCGCCAGTTTCGGACAGAAACCGGCGGGCAGGCAATCTTCGGCGTTCAACCCTGTCACCGGACAATGTCCGGAGAGACCAGGCGGCGGACGGCTCAGAATACGTCCAGGATGAATTGGTGTCCCCAGTGATACCGGCGCGTACCCGGGTAGTAATTGTGCCACGCCCGATTGTAAACCGGGACCCGCATTTCCTGCGGATATCGGTGGTACATGTCGCCATTGCTCCGGTAATACTCGCTGCCCCAGTAGTTCTGCGGATAGGTGACATACGGGTAATGGTAAAACCGGTCCAGATTTCCGGAGCCGTACGTTCCATAGCTGCCTGCCAGATTGTAATCCTGGGCGGCCAGTTCACCGCCGCCGGACATGGCACAAAACGCAATAGCCGCGGCCATTGCGATCATAACGCGACGAAGCATGATTCCCCTCCTGTTTGACTTGTACACAGGTCGCGGGCGCAACTGCCGTGCAAATCAAGAATGATCGTTTGGTTTTTGAGTTGGGCTGACACGGATGGCTCTGTCGAGAATGCGCAAGGTCCGTGATGTCCTTCATGTCATCGGCATCGAATGAATCGGGATTGAAGGATTGTTCGGCAGAACCCTTACAATTCGGGATTGCCGTGAGGCGGCGGGAAATCGTCCGCCAATCAGGCAGGCGAGGCAAACTTTTCCGCCGATCCCGGTTGAATCGCCGGCTCAGCATGCGGATAAGCCAGCAGTCGCCGCGGGATTCACCATCATGGGGACGGTCCCAATGGCCGGTTGTCAGATTCCCCGATGTCCGGCCCGATGACTGCCGGCGGGACAGCCGGAATTGGTAAGCCAACCCCCATAAAGTACGATAAACCAACGAAAACAGCGGCTTTGCGGAGAAATCTCCGACTGCCCCGTCACGTTTAAGGTGTTAAAATATAGCGGCTCCCGGCAAGCACTTGCTGGTCCTGCCGCCCCCGGTACGAGTTCTGGCCGGTCACCCCGTTTGGGGATCCAGCAACCGACCGGGAATCCCCAGAGAGATCAAACCATGGAATTGAAGAACCAATTGCGTTTCCCCTACCCGAGTTCTCCTCCCGCCGCGGTGGCAGCCTGCCGCCCCGGCCAACGGTTGCGTTTGTTTTGGCTGGTCGGTCTGACCGCCCTGATCTGGATGATGGCGGCCGGCGCAGTACTGGGTTGTCAGGAAGTTGGAAACAGCGTCTCCCGTAATGAGTCAGAACCCGCGGCGCCTGCCAGTGCCGACAACTCGGCCGCTGAGCAGGGCCCCGAATTCGATTTTTTTGGCAACGGGTCACCCCGCACGATTGAGCAACTGCGTCAAATGCAGGAACAATTCCACCAGCTGGCCGATGATGTAGCCGACGCCACTGTCAACGTCCAGGTTGGCATGAGTCAGGGCAGCGGTGTCATCGTGACGCGGGACGGCTACGTGATGACGGCCGCCCATGTCATTGGTGGCGCGGGTCAAAATGCGATTATCACATTGCAGGACGGAACGCGGTTGACCGGCAAAACGCTGGGGCTGAATCGGACCATTGACTCGGGACTGCTGAAAATCACCGAAGACGGGAAATACCCGTACCTCAATCCGGGCGAATCGGAATCGTTGAAAACGGGCCAGTGGGTCATGGCGATCGGCCATCCTGGCGGCTGGGATGCCGACCGGGGACTGGTATTTCGAATTGGGCGGGTTCTGACCGCCAATGACAATCTGATTCGCACCGATTGCGCAGTAGTCGGCGGCGACTCCGGAGGTCCGCTGGTGGATATGGACGGCAACGTCGTGGGCATTCACAGTCGAATCGGGGCGAGCCTCAGCAGCAATGTGCATGTTCCCGTGGACGTGTACAGTACCCAGTGGGACGATCTGGCGCGGGGACGTGACTGGGGGCGGGGCATTGGCGGCGAAAATCCGGCCAACGAACCCTGGATTGGCATTTCGTTCGACGGTAATTCGCTGGTGATCGAGTCGGTCTCCAAAAATGGTCCGGCCGACAAGGCGGGTTTGCAAGTCGGCGACGTGATCATCGAATTCAACGGCAGCAAACCCAACAGCCTGCGCCGTTTCGGATTTCTGGTGCGGGCAACCAGTCCCGGCGAAACCGTGACGATCAAGTACCGCCGCGACGTTGAGGAACTGGAAACCGAGTTGACGGTGGCGTCTCAGGCCGAAAACCGGTAATTCGACTTCGGGCTCGATAAAGCAGATTTATTTTGAATACACACCGACAGATCTTGGCGATGAAACAAAAACTTTTCCCGCAAAGAACCATGCGTCTATTTCTGAACCGTCGATGCTGCCGGCTTCTGTTTGTTCTGCTGGCGGGATTTTTGGTTCAGGCGACCGCTGCAACCGCGCTGGCCCAGGAAGCGCCGGCGGAAGAGACGCAGCAGAAACCGGCCGGCGAGCAGCCGACCGCCGATGAGAACCCGGACGCCGCCGCGGGAGAAAACGCCGGGGCACGCTCCAGCTCCGCCAGCACGGGGCGGCGGCGTACTGATATTTCCAGAACCAGCGGGGTGTTTTTGGAAGTCTTCGAGCCCATCGCCAAACCGGCCGGGGCCGCGACGGTCAAAGTCAAGTCCGGAAAAAAAACGCTCGCCCTGGGGACGATCGTCGATGCGGGCGGTTTTGTACTGACCAAGCAAAGTGAGTTGCAGAGTCCGATTTCCTGCGAGCTGAGCGATGGAAAAACGGTTTCTGCCTATGTTTACGGTGTCCATCAGCCGACCGACCTGGCATTGCTGAAGATCGATGCCAGTGCATTGCCGGTTGCCAGCTGGAGCGGTCGTCCTGCGCCCGAAATTGGCAACTGGCTGGTGACCGTCAAGGGCCTGGACGACATGCCGGCCGTGGGGGTGGTCAGCGTTTCCGAGCGCCTGATCAAACCCAAATCGGGTTTCATGGGCGTTAACCTGGAGCAACGGGATGATCACGTCGTGATCTCCAACGTCAATGCGGATACTCCGGCAGAGCGGGCCGGCGTCAAAAAGGAGGATGTGGTGCTGGCCGTCAACGGGGAAACCCTGAATGAAATCAGCGCCCTGATCGAAAAGGTACAGAGCTATCCCCCGGGAGAAGAGATCACGCTGAAACTGCTCCGCGATGAGAAGGAAATCGTGCTGGACATCGTTTTGGGTGATGCCGAATCGCTCAACCCGTTATTCGAGCGAAGTAATCTTCAAAACACCATGGGTGGAAATCTGTTGAGCAAAAGGCGACAGAATTTTCCCCTGGCCGTACAGCACGACACCATCCTGAAACCCGAAGATTGTGGTGGACCGGTCGTCAACATCGATGGCGAGGTCGTCGGTATCAACATTGCCCGTCAGGGCCGGGTGGCCAGCCTGATGTTGCCGGCAGCACTGGTCATGCCCATTATCGCCGAGTTGAAATCGGGCCAACTGGCTCCCGCCGTCGTAAACAAGGAAGCCATTGACGAGATCAACCGGGCTCTTCTGGAATTGAGGACCACGATCAATTTGTCGCCGGTGGGCAATGAATCGGCCAGGGAAAACCTGGCGGTGCTGGAGCGCGATGAAAAATCTGCGCGGGAAAACCTGAACAAGGCCCTTGAGCAACTCGACCAGGCTCGCGAGGGTCGCCTGCGTGCCGAAATTGCCCTGCAAAACGCCACTGAGGAATTTCAAAACGCCAACAAGGAAATCGAGCGGCTGGAACGGGAACTGGAACGACTGGTCTCCGGTACTCGCTAGACCGGATCCTGCCAAACCGCCAGGTACCGGGTCGCCCCGTTACGGGTAAAAGCATTCATGCCACAACTGGGTGGCAAGCACGCATGTCAATCCATAGGACACGATCATGCGGGTATCCGGAGCCAGTCGCTGGTTGCGGTAGCGTGTCAACCAGCGCTGCACGTTGTCTGGATCGAACCAGCCGGTTGTCTGCAGCGCTTGCCGACTCAGCAATCGCTGCAGGCAAGCCGCGGGCGGGTTCAGGAACGCATCCACAAACGGAGCCCGAAACATTTTTTTCGGACGATAAGCCAGATCCGCCGGAAGATGTCGGGCCGCAAACTTGCGGAGCACAACCTTGTCAGCCAGGAAACGTCGCAGTTTCCAGCGGGGATGCAGCCGGGCACACAGGGAGATGACGTCCTCGTCCAGAAACGGGAAACGGGATTCCACAGCGTGCCGCATGGCGGGGCGGTCCGTTTTGTGACTTAACAACATCCCGGGCAGCATGATTTTGTAGCTGAAATACAGCGACCGGTTCAGGGGATGCCAGCGCCTTCAATCCCGACCGGTTGATATCAAGTTCGCGATGGGGCAGGTAGTCACCCAGCCGCTCCAGCAGACTGGCCGAATAAAACAGGTATCGCGCCGATGACAGAAAGCCAAACATGTCCAGTTGCCCGTATGGACCACCGCAAACGGCCTGAATTTCCGCGGACCGCGACCAGGGTATCCCCAGTCGACGGGCCTTGACGTACAGATACCTGAGCACATTGCTGGTGCGATACCGTGACGTGTCCAGCAGGTTCATCACCTGGTTTCCCTTGTGCCAGAAATACCCCGCCAGGGCTTCATCCGCGCCTTCCCCGCTCAATACGACCTTGAATCCATCGGCATGAACATGGCCAGCCAGCCGGTACGACGCGGTGGCCGCCAGATCAATCACGGGTGATTCGGCAGCCCGCAACAAATCCGGATAGACATGGACCAGCAGTTCCGGGGGGCATTCAACAACCGTTTGTTGCATCCCCGTATGACTGGCCGATTCGCGGGCCGCGGCCCCTTCGGAAAACACGCCATCCCGATGCAATCGCGACGCGGTGACATTGGCGGAATAACAGGGCAGCACAGATTGGGACCAATGGTTGGCGCGGTGGCGAACGATGGTGGAATCAACTCCGCCGCTCAAGTAGGTGACCAGCGGCGTTTCCGCCGCCAGTCGGCGGCGAACCGACCGGTCAAACACCTCGCCAAATTCATCCACAACCCTTTGCTCACTCGCGTCAAACTCGTCACCGCAATCCGGGAACGAGATATCCCAGTATCGGGAAACCCGGGGATCACCGGGCAGCGGATTGAAGTTCAGCGTCATCCGGCACCCGGGCGGCACGGCCGAAATATGTTCAAAGCAAGTTCGGGCCGCCGGCAAGGAAAAAAAACTGAACAGCTGATCAATCCCGAAAATATCGGGGCCGGGCAGGGTATCGAGGGCGGCCAAAATCCCCTTGATCTCCGAGCAGAACGCGAAGCGCCCGGATTGCAGGGTCCAGAACAACGGGCAGATTCCGGTTCGGTCCCGGGCGAGCATGATCACGCGCTGCCGAAAATCAACCAGCGCGAACGCGAATTGTCCGCGTATTCGGGATAACAATTCGATCCCGTGTTCCTCCCACAAATGGACCAGAATCTCCGAATCCGCATCACAGTGCCATCGGTGCCCGCGCTGATTCAATTCCCGACGCACCTCCTGGTGATCGAAAAATTCACCATTCACGACGGCAATGACCGAGTGGTCTTCGTTCCGAACCGGCTGGCTGGCAATCTGTTTGCCGACAATTTGCAGGCGCTGGCACCCCACCGCCACATTGTCTCGCAAATGAACGCCCCGGAAATCGGGACCCCGATGGCGGACGGCATCCAGCATGCGACCGAGTCGTTGATGCCTGCCCGATTCGCCTCCGGGCGAATCGATGATACCGGCGATACCGCACAACGGACAATTCCTTCCTCGTCAATGGACAGTTGTTGTTGCGTTCAGTGCCCAACTTCCCGAAACCATCCGGATACGGTTGACGCCGGGGTCCAGTTTGGGCCAAATTCATGGTGCCAGGAATTGCCTGGCGGCATTGCTTCACCCGGTTGCCTCAGGATGAACGCCCGACCCATCTCGGAACGAAAACCAATATCCCGATTCGGACGCGTGGGCCTGTTCGTCTTCGGGCTGGTCTTTTGCCTGATCGGGGTGGTCGTTGTCTGGTGGTTCACGATCGGCCCGGTAGTGAATGTGATTCGGGCCAGCGACTGGCCGTCCACCGCGTGTACGATCCTTTCCAGCCAGCTGGAAGAGCACGAAAGCGATGACGGATCAACATGGTCGGCCGAAATTACCTTCGAGTACCAGGTCAACCAGCGCCGGCACAGTTCGGATACGTGGTCATTCTTTGGAATTAACGGCAGCAAGGCCAGTGCCCAGGCGACAGTGCGCCGGTATCCGGTCGGCTCGGACTCCCGGTGTTATTACAACCCCCACAACCCCGACCAGGCCGTTCTCAGCCGACAGTTTCAATGGTCCAGTCTGCTGGGAATCCTGTTTTTGCTGTTCCCCGCATTTGGGGTGGCCGCCATCTACTTTGCCGTGCGGGGCGGGCCAACCACGTCGTTTCGGGCCGGCCCGGGATCTTCGGCCCGTTCACCGGTCTCGGCGGAGGGGAAATTTGGCCCCGCCGGGTTCGCATCCGAGTGGGATGGTCCCCGACGACTGAAGCCGGAGGCGACGCCTGTGACGCGGCTGGTGGGGATCGGCGTGTTTGCCGTGCTGTGGAACGGTTTCGTGGGTGTATTTCTGTACCTGATGTGGTCGGGCAATCGGGGCGTGGCTGGCCCGGACATTTGTTTTTCGTTGTTTATGATTCCGTTTGCGCTGGTCGGCCTGGTCGTCATTGGTGCGTTCATTCATCAGGCCCTGGCGCTGACCAATCCCACCATAGAAATCGCCCTGTCCAGCGGCGCCGTCGCACCGGGGGAGACGCTGGATATCGCATGGGAAATGAACGGAAATACGTCCCGGCTGCTGAACCTGCAGATTGCGATCGAGGGCCGGGAACAGGCCCGGTACACCCGGGGAACCAATACCTGCACGGACAAGGAAGTGTTTTGCACGATCCCGGTTGCCGATACCAGCGACACGTCGGAAATGCCGTTCGGTGAACGCTCTGTTGTCATTCCTGCGGGGGCCGTGCCCAGTCTGGATGCTCCCAACAACAAGATCATTTGGTCGATCAGGGTCAAGGGAGACATTCCCAGGTGGCCAGATGTCAGCGAGGATTTCGAGTTTCGGGTGAAACCGCAATGAGCCCAATTACGATTCAGCTTGACCACACCGCCACGTATACACCCGGTGCTCCGATCAGCGGCAAAGTCCTCTGGCAAAACCTGGATCCGGAGTCCGCGTCGCTGGAGATTCGGCTGTTGTGGTTTACCCGCGGCAAGGGGGATCGCGATTTTCAGGTCCTTGACCAGCGCACGGTCGCAGCGCCCCGGCGTGCCGGCGAGTTCCCGTTTGAATTTCAGGCACCCGGGTATCCCCCCAGTTTCTCGGGCAAGCTCGTTTCGCTGATTTGGGCGATCGAGGTGATCCAGTTTCCGGAACGGGAAGCCGAACTCCTGGAAATTGTGATCTCCCCGACCGGACAACCGCTATTCACCCAGGCCGTGGATACCGGGCCGCGGCAGGATGAGTCGCCCGCCCCATGAGTTGCACGTGGTCCGCCGGGTTTCTGCCGGCAATGAGTAATCCGTTTGCGACCGAGTTTGTGGAACAGGTGCCGTTTCGGTTTGCCTGCGGAAACTGGGACCAGCAATTGGCCCGATTGGCCGCCTTGCGTTTTCGGGCAGCCATCACCGGACCCAAAGGCACCGGCAAAACCACGTTGCTGGAGCAGCTGGCCGGTCGCCTCGAATCCCGCTTTCCCGGAACAACGGTCGGTAGCGTTTGTTTTGATCAGGCAGCGGACGACCACCAGGCGTTGCTCAGCCACTGGCTCGGCAAAAAACGCCACGGTACGGTATTGCTGGTGGATGGCATGGAGCGTTTGTCCATGACCCGTCGATGCCGACTGTTGGCCAGCCGCCGCGACCCCCGGGGCGGTTTGATCGTAACCAGTCACCGCCGTTGCCGGTTACCCGTGTGGATTCGCTGTCAGGGCAATGCGGCAGTGTTGCAGCACGTTCTGGATCAACTCAACGTCCAGCTCGATGCCGGGTTGTGGTCCGAGGCTTGTGACCAGTTGCAACATCGGCATGGAGATATTCGCAGCGTGCTGCGGTATCTGTACGACCAGTATGCGACCGGACACTATCCCGCTCCGCGCCCGTCCACGGGCTCTTAGAGCGTGCCGCACATCCGTGTCGCATCGCAACGTCAGAAAACGCTTTGGAAAACAATGGCCCGCACAGGTCCGTGCACCCCGCCCTAGCCGCGATCATCCAGCGATTCTGCCGACTCGCTGCGACGGGAGGATTCCAGCCAGGTCGATAACAGGATTTGGGCAGCCAGCTTGTCCATGCGGGCCTTGCGCTTTTTCGAAGTCAGTCCGGCGTCCTGCAACCATTGCCCGGCGATCGTACTGGTAAACCGTTCGTCAAAATACTGGACCGGCAAACCGGTCAATTCGGCCAAATGCGCACGAAATTGCCGTGCTTCGTGTGATTTTTGACTCTCGTCGCCACTCAAATGAACGGGCAAACCAACCACCAGCCCGACAACGTGTTCCTGCCGAACCAGATCCAGAATGAACCGGTCGTCCAGGGCCCGGGAGCGCCGGTTATAGTTTTCCAGCGGACTGGCGATTTGTTGCCCGGGATCGGTTATGGCAATCCCGATTCGCACCGTTCCATAATCCAGACCGGCCACCCGGCCCGTCCGCGGAATCGGTTCTTCCCTGTCGGCATTTGTCAAAATCAGCGGCCCTTGTCCCCGGTCGATTCGGTGGCCAGGTCGGCCGTGACGGGCTGGCACCGATCCGGGGAAATCAGGTAGCCCTTGTTCAAATAACTGGCCGTGGCTTGCTGCACGTCGGCATTGTACATCATCGTGCTGTGCCACAAGTCGCCTTGCCAGAAGTCACTCGCCCCGGCCAACCGTGTCTCGTCGACACTGACCACCAGATCGTTGTCGCCATCGATCAGGGGGTTGGAAAGCCCGCCTTCCTGGCCGCGTGCCCCGGCAATAATGGCGAATTCGAATTCCGGTGTGGCCAGGTAGTCACGAATGTCCTCCCAGCGACCCGCCATCTGCTGACCGGCGTCGCCGGTCACCGTTTTAAAGACCGGATTTTTTTGCAACCAGTTGGCCAGTTGGGAACCATGATTGGGAAGCGCCAGCATCACCATGCGACGGAATCGCGGATCCTGACCCCGGGTTCCCAGATAATAGCGAACAATGATATTGCCCATACTGTGGCCCACAAAGTCAATTTCGCAGGCATCCGGCAAGTGCCGAATCACGCTTTCCAGGGCCGCGGCATGTTGCTCCACGCCGCCACGTCCGCTGGCATAGGAAAAATTAATTACATGGGCATCGGTTACCCCGGCAAGGTAATCGCACAACGGCTGCATCGAGCTGCGAGTGCGCGTCAAACCGTGCAAAACGATCACAACCCGTCCGGTAACCGGCGGCAGTGCCTGGTCGACTGCAATTTGATCGAGTTTGCGGACGCAACCGGCCATGTTTCCCCACGCCCGGCGGGTATTGTTGGGAGCCAGCAATCGATGGTGGCCGGTTACGGCATGTTTCTGAATCCGGTACCCGTGAAAATGCACGAGATCGGTCCAGAATTGTTTGCCTCCAAAGGTCCAGGTGGGAACGTTCCAGCGAGTCAAGGGTTCGACCTCCGCATTCTCCCCCGGTTCGGCATCGGTGGATCGAACGATGGAATCCTGGCCCAGCCCGGGCGAAACCCCAAGTGCCGCCATTGCCGGAGCCATCAGGATGCACCGAACCAGTTTGTTGAATGAGTTTCCCATTATTGACGGATACCCGCGAATTGCACAAATCGTTTGAAAAAAAGGGAAATCGGTTCCAATCCGGACCGGCTACAGGTAGGCGTCCCATTGGCGAGATTCCAGTTCCTGCACTACCTGGCGAATCGCCGTTTCGTCCCGCGCATCCGCCACCAGCGTCGCATCGGCCGTGTGGATTACCACGCAGTCCTGCAGGCCGAGGCCGACGACCAGGTGATCGTTCGTGCTGCGGACAATGCAACCGCGACAGTCGATCAGCAGCTGCTTTCCGGATGCCGAATTGCCGCTGGCGTCCGTTCCGGTCAGCCGGGGAATTGCCGCCCAGTTGCCGACGTCGTCCCAGTCGAACGGTGCCTCGATTACGCACACATTTTCGTAGTGTTCCATGACGGCAAAATCGATGGATTGCCCCCTGATTTCGGAGAACTCCTTTTCAAAACACGGGTCAAACGCAGGCGAACCGGCGACCGAAACGATCCGGTTGATATGCTCCATCATTGCCGGCTGGAACTGACCGAGCGCGTCCAGAATGGTTTGGCAGCGCCACAAAAAGATGCCTGAATTCCAGTAAAACTGCCCGGATTCGACGAATTGGCGGGCCGTTTCCAAATCCGGTTTTTCACGGAACCGGGTCACCGACCAGGCGGCGGTCCCCACGGGCCGCCCCCGTTCAATGTAGCCAAATACCTGGGCCGGATAGGCCGGCCGAATGCCAAAGGTAACAATCCGCGCGGGATCCTCGTCCAGCAGTCGCTGTCCGTCCCGGACCGCCGCATGAAACCGGTCGACGCGGCGAATCACGTGATCGGCCGGGGTCACCAGCATGCTGGCGTCGGGATCCCGGCGGGCGATCAGCCCGGCCGCAAGACCAATGCAAGGCGCCGTATCCCGTTTGCAGGGTTCACCGATGATTGCCGATTCGGGCAGCGACGGCAATTGCTGGTGCGTGGCCTCGACCAGACGCTGATTGGTCAACACCAGAGTGTTCTCCGGGGGCACCAGGCCGGTCAACCGGGCCACCGATGCCTGCAACATCGAACTGTCGCCGATCAGCGACAACAGTTGTTTGGGCCGGCCTCGCCGACTGGCCGGCCAAAACCGGGTTCCCGATCCGCCGGCCATGATCAGGGCATACAACATTTGAAACCTCCGCGCGATATCCCCGGTGTCTTTTTGAAATCCGTATGCCAGTGGCCCGGTTTATTCCACATAGACGGGCCCGGTGATGGGCGACAGCCCCTGCGTCCGTTGTTGCAGGGCGTCGGCATCAGCCAACAGCGCCGGGGCAACTTCGACGTCCACCGATTCGCTGATTTCCACGCCCACATGGTGCAACGCCCGGCGGGCCTGGTCCATCATTGCCTGTTGCGCGGTCCGGACGGTCGATGTCTTGTGGGTCGCCGCATTTTTGACAGGCGAAAAGGCTGTGGCGGGGTCGACTTCCACAACGATCGAATGGCGGGCCATGGGCAGTAAATCAAAGATGAACCTTTCGAACTTGATCGCATTGGGAGACCGGGGCTCAACCCGTTGTCCGGCAGCGTCAATGAACGGTACTTTCTTGTGAGCCAGATGAAACGGTAACGCGTTGGCATGCCGGGTCATCCTGTTCAGGAAATCGACATCCATCACATGCACAGCAATGCTGCCCGCCCAAAGTTTCAGCGTGCCGTCCGGATGGGTCTGGCGAGCCGCGGATTCCGGCAAGTCACTGTACTCGATCACATGTATTTGACCATCGATGCTGACCAGGTTTCCCACGTTTTGCAACGCATCTGACTTGGGGATGGCCTGCGAACTCATTTCGGAGCCGGTCAACAGGTGGTAGCCAATCGTGGCAGGATCACAAATCTGGCACATCGGGTTGTCGACCTGGCAATAAAAAATCTGCCGAATTCCCCGGGCGTTGATGTCTGCCAGACAACCACTCTGGTCCAGCGCTTTCAGCATCCCACCATGGCCATCGGGCCCCAGAAAGACCTGGCCGAGGTCACTCAACAGCACGTGCCCGGTTTCCGCATCGACGGCCGGCATGGTGCCCTGGCAAAATGTGGCGCGGCAATCCGCCGGGTATCCGAACCAGTCGTGGCGGTCCAGCCATGAGTTGGTTTCCTGATCCGTCGCCGGACTGGTCATGATGTACAGGGGAATCACGGTCCCGTATCGCGCGGCGATCGCCCGCAGCTTGTCAATGTGAATTTGAAACAGGGTTCGACCGGAGACCGGACCCACCGGCAGCAAGCCTTTGGGATGGGCAAATCCCAGGCGGGTCCCCTGGCCACCCGCCACCATAATTAATGCGACTTCGCCGGCCGCCAGTGCGGATTGGCCCCGCTGGATGGCCGCCGCGCGGGTGGGTGTTTGAGCGGTGGCATCGTCCAAACGAATGGCCGCGGGAGGCTGGGCCCGGGCAGCCATTTCCGCCCATTTTTGAGTCTGGCCGAATGATTCATACAGCCCGGCCAACTCGGAAAAATTGATCTGCGACAGCTGCCTCTCCAGCGCGGCGACCTGCTGCGGATCCAGCTGGTCGGCAAATCGCAGCAGATGCGATTGATTGAATCGTTTCAGGGTTGCCACAAGTTCGGGATTCATGAAAGGTCCTGGTGATCGGCATTCCGGACGATCAAAGATTAAAACTCCCGGTCCGGGAATCGGTACGATTCAGGCGGCAGGCGTTGTCAGCCGGATCTCCCGGGCCACGGCGACAATCTCCAGAATCAGACGGCTTCCGGGGGGATGGGGTCCGGCCGGCTGAACCGCGACAACGATCCCCCCCGGCCGGCATTGGACGACTCGAATTTCGGCGGATGGGCCGTCGACGTGCCGGCAAAACACCTCCGGATTGCCGGGCAAGAAAGGCCACAGCGGCAAATGCACGTTGGTCACCCCCGATTCAGGTAATTGGCAGCGCAAATGGGCGACCATCGTCTGCTGGCCATCCGAAGTTTCCCAACGAGTCAGATTCTGAACCAAACCGGGATCCACGGCAAACTCCGACAGCACCGCCCGCCACACATCGCCTTCCGCATCTTCCAGGTCCTCTTCGCCGTCCGGTTCCCGGGAGATGCCAGGTTCCGGCGAATCGACCGTGGGGTGCTGCCGTTCGCGGGTATCCGCTTGCGGGGGCGAATGCCGATCCCCCCCGAATTCGATCGCGGGCCCGGACGAACGATCGTCACCGGTTCCCGATGACGGATCCCGATCGACGGTCTGATGTCGGACCGTCGTTGTCAGCTGCCAAGCCTGCGCTTTGGCGGCCAGGTTGACGACCAAAACTCCCGCCACAGGTAATCCCACGGACAGTGCCATGGCAATCGAACCGGACCAGACGATCAGCGCGGTGCCTGTCAGAATGCCAAACAGGGCCAGCACCCCGTTGGGCGCCGCCGTGCGACTGGCCGACTCACGCCACAGTACGGCCGCGACGAACCAGCTGGCCGCCAGTAACAGTACCTGAAACCAGTCCTGGTCGAGCAGGTCAGGTGCCACCCGGGGACGCACGGCCAGTAACAGCAGCGCCAGCAGCATTCCGGTTGCCGGGATCACTCCGCCAGCGATGCCCCCGGGGGAAAGTGGCAGACGCGCCGCCAAACGGACCATCCAGGCCGGTTTCGAATCCGAAGTTTGAATCATGGTCGCGTTGACGATTTATCTGGGCAGGGGGAGGCCCGGACCGCCGATCAACCCGGGCCGGGCCAGCCGGAAACGACGGTGGCGATAAACGCATCATAAGTCAATTGCCAAACGGCTCAAACGCCAATGCCGTCCACCGCCAATGCGGGCACGAAAAAACGCTGAATGGAACGGTCCATTCAGCGTCAATGCATTGCCATCGGATCCGCCGGCTCAGGCCGAGGCCACGGCGGCGATGTGCTCATTCAGTCTGCGCGGCGGCGTCGGTGTTTTCCCAGGTGAAGTCCGGGTCGTTGCGACCGAAATGACCTCCGGCGGCGGTTTTGCGGAAGATCGGACGACGCAGCTCCAGGTAGTCGATGATGCCCGCCGGGAGTCAGCGGGAACACTCGCGGACGGCGTCGCAAATCACGGGCGTCATCGACCGTGCCGGTTCCCTGGGTGTCGACCAGGACGCTGACCGGCTCACTCACGCCGATTGCGTAGGCCAACTGGACTTCGCAACGCGATCGCCAGTCCGGCGGCAACAATGTTCTTGGCAATGTGCCGGGCCATGTAGGCGGCACTGCGGTCGACCTTGGTTGAGTCCTTGCCGCTAAAAGCGCCGCCTCCATGTCGGCCCCAGCCGCCGTATGTGTCGACGATGATTTTGCGTCCGGTCAGACCGCAATCGCCATGGGGTCCGCCGATCACGAACTTGCCGGTCGGATTGATGTGGTACTTGATTTCACCGGTAACCAGTTCGGGCGGCAACAGCGGATTGATAATCTGGTTAATCGACAAAATCCCGAATCGTCTTGTTGTCGACTGTCTCGTTATGCTGGGTGGACACAACGACGGTATCAATTCGCACGCGGCTTGTAGCCCTCGATATTCGACCGTCACCTGACTCTTGGAATCCGGACGCAGCCAGTCGACTTCTCCGTTAAAGCGCGCCTGGTTCAGCCGCTCGAGGATCTTGTGTGACAGGGCAATCGGCAGCGGCATCAGTTCCTGCGGTGTCGTCGCAGGCAAACCCGAACATCAATCCCTGGTCACCGGCACCGACCCTCTTGCCGGACGCGGCATCCTCGTTGACTCCCTGGGCGATATCGGGGCTCTGCTGGTCAAGTCGCACAATGACTTCGCAAGAATCCGCTGCCGATACCGGTGGCGGCGTCGGTGTATCCGACTTCGCGAATAATGTCGCGCACCAGTTTCTCAACGTCGACATTGGCCTTGGAAGTGATTTCACCGGCAATCACGGCCAGCTCGGTCGTGACCATGGTCTCGCAGGCCACGCGGCTGTCGGGGTCCTGGGCGAGCATGGCGTCCAGAATTCCGTCGGAGATTTGATCAGCCAGTTTGTCGGGATGTCCCATACTGACCGATTCACTGGTAAAGAGGTATTTGCCTGAACTCACTAATGGACTCCCATGGTGTTTTGCGAAAACGGGTTCGCGAATTTTGATTTAGGATCGCCGGCCGGTTCCGGCAAGGCGCAACCGTATCCGATCGGAAAGGTGGCAAAAGCAGAATTGGCAAGGCGAATAACGCCCACCGACCTGTGCAGGACCCACCAGAAGGGCCGTTTTGGTCGAATCTCTCCGAGCGACCCGGCGACTATTGTAGCTTGGACCGCCCCCACAACTCAACGGGCAAAACGGGCGGCGCGGCCAACTCTCTGCCCGGAACCCAGCCCGGTCCGATCATCACCCTGCCATCACTTGCCGGCCCGCCGGTTCAGGCGGCTCGTGGCAGCAATCCGGGATTCTGGCCGGGGGGTTTGGCTGCCTGGGTCAGCAGCGTCACGGTGCGGCGGGTGGCACCCTGGTGGCTGTCCACAAACGCCATTCCGCGGTGTCCAAGTTGATGGCTGAAGCCCGGATCGGCCAGGCACTTTTCCAGGAATTGCGTCAGGCCATCCGGCTCGTTGATTTGGACGCCGGCCCCGGCCGTGGTCATTCCGGCAACAATCTCCGAAAAGTTCCAGGTATTGGGCCCAAAACACGTGGCGCAGCCGGCAGCCGCGGGTTCCAGCATGTTTTGGCCACCACGATTCCCGAAGCTGCCTCCCACAAACGCCAGTCGGGCCAGCGACCACCATAATCCCAGCTCACCGATCGTATCCACCAGCACAACCGGGGCGGGCCCGCTGCTCCGGTCCTGTTTCCCAATCGCCTGATCCCGGGACCGGCGAACGACGTTCAGATCCAGCTGTTTCAACTGGCCTGCCACATCGTCGGCCCGGTGCGGATGGCGGGGAGCGATCACCAGTCGCAATTCGGGATAGCGGGGGACCAGCGTTCGGTAGGCCAGTGCGATCAGTCGTTCCTCGGGATCCTGCGTGCTGCCGGCCATCAGCATCCAGCCGTTCTCGTCCAGGGCATATTGCTGGCGGATCGTTTTCAGACGGGGCGACTCGCGCCATTGAACGGCCTGTCGCGCGGCATTGTCATATTTCAGCGATCCGACGACATGCACATGTGTCGCGGGCGCCCCAGGGCCACAAACCGTTCGGCGTTGTGCTGATCCTGGGTCACGACCAGGTTCAATCGCGAAAACATCGGTCGGGTCAGCCATGAAAATCGCCGGTATCCGCGAAAACTGCTGGCCCCCAAACGACCGTTGATGACCGCCAGCGGAATGTTCCGGGCCGCGGCCATTCCGATCAGATTGGGCCACATTTCCAGTTCGGTCAAAACCAGCAGGGCAGGGCGGATGCGGCGAAATGCCGTGCGGACCGCCCAACTGAAATCGATGGGGAAGTAAAACGTGGTCAGATCAGGAAACAGGCGGCGCGCCAGTTGCTGGCCGGTGGCGGTCGTGGTGGAAACCACGATCTGCCAATCGGGATGCTCGCTTCGCAGTTGTTCCAGCAGCGTTTGCAACTGGTTGACCTCGCCCACACTGACGGCGTGAAACCAGACCACCGCTGCGTGGTCCGGCATTCGCGGCACCCGCCCGAACAGCCGCTGGGCGGGATTCCCCAGGGATCGCCCGGACGCCCGGCGGCGCCACAGAATCCGCGGCAGCATGAACGTGTAGGCCGTCAGATAGATCAGGTTAAAAAGCCAGTATTTCACAGCGGCGAATCCTTTCGCGAGTCATGCTGTCGACGGCTCATCCGGTGGTGCCCGTATGATCCCGCTGGTTGGCCCAAACCCGGCCGGGGTTGCCGGTCACCGGGTTCGGGAACCGATTCAGGCGGCTCCCTGTTTGTGGATGCAACATTGCTTGTACTTCTTGCCACTGCCACAGGGGCAGGGATCGTTGCGGCCCACCTTGCCGCGGCGGTTGCGAATCGGTTTGGCCACCTGGCGTTCTCCGCCCGGACGAGGCGTCAATGGCCGCCTGTTGTTCGCGAACCAGATCGCTGGGATTGTAGGCCTGGTGTTCTGCCTGGTTGTTGGTACGGACAAAGGTGTCGCTGACAAAACCGGGACTCAGATGTTCCATGCGATAAATCAGGTCGGTGACGCGTTCGCCGATGGATCGCCACAATCCCTCAAACAACCGCATCCCCTCACGTTTGTATTCGACTTTGGGGTCCAGCTGGGCCATGCCGCGCTGTCCGACAGCGGACTTCAGATAATCCATGGCCAACAGGTGATCTTTCCAGGCATTGTCCACGACGTCCAGCAGGACCATCCGTTCCATGCGCCGCATTTCGGGGTGGACAATAGTCGGCCACGACAGCGACCAGGCGTTGTTGCAGCTCGTCGCGATCCAGATGGCGGAGCTTTTTTTCCGGCCAGTCGTAATTGACCGTTTCCTTGAGCCAGGCGGCGAGGGATGCCATTTGATCCGGTGACACCGGCCAGGGGGATATGTCCGCCGGCCGCCAGATCATCAATCTGTTGACGCAACTGGGCCATGAGTTCCGCACCTCGCACCTGAAAGTCATGGCTCAGGGCAACCAGCTGTTCGCGAATTTCGTCCCCCTGCCTGTTGCGCAGGTCATCCATGGACACATGGCATTGAAACCGTTCGGCGGCCCACTCGACCAGCGGCTCGCGATTGAGTCGTCGGTGCTGGCCTTCCGCGGTCGAGAACTGGTACATGCCGGCCATCACCGGATACTCGGCTTCCTTTTCGTCGTATTTGGCAATGGCCTTTTGCACGACCAGTTCCTGAATGGCGTCAACTTCCTGATTGACCAGATCTGCAGATCGATATCGATCGCCGAACTTGGCCTTGACCCAGCGAATCGTGGTTTCGAGATTGAAATGCTCTTCCAGCATCACCGCGCCTTCGGACAAATCGGTTTTGCCGATGGCTTCGCGGGCTTGTTCAATCAGGTATTCGTCCAGCCGATCGCGGCCGATTTTTTTCAGGTCCCGGTCGCGGAGATTCAGGTCCCACCGGGAATTGACGAAGCGTGACCATGGCGTCCCAGTTCCAGTCACCGGTCAGTGTCTTCGTCGCCATCCCCCAGCGGCAGATTTTCCTCAATGGCGCTCAGCACGGCACCTTCGGCTGCCCGCTCGGCTTCGTCCCGGGCAATTTCGGCTGCGGTTTGAAAGTCGGTATTGCGAAATGCCCGGGCGTCCAGCTGGGTGGATAACCGGCTGCCGGCCCAGGCGGCAAACGAACCGGGCCCGAAATCCCGCGAGGCATAAGTGGCCAGGTTGTCATCCACTTCCTTGCGGACCATGTCCAGCACCACGTCGCGGCAACTGGCGCCGTCCAGAATTCGCTGGCGGAAACTGTAAATCCGTTTTCGCTGCTCGTCCATCACTTCGTCGTATTCGAGCAGGCTTTTGCGAATTTCGAAGTTGTATTCTTCGCGTTTCTTTTGAGCGCTGTCGATGCGCCGCGAGACCATCGTGCTTTCGATCGGCACATCGTCCTTGAATCCGCCCATTTCCAGCATCCGCTTGACGAACGGGCCGGCAAAGATTCGCATCAGATCGTCGTCCAGACTGACAGAAAGAACCGGCTGCTGCCGGGGTCGCCCTGCCGACCGCAACGGCCGCGCAGTTGCAGGTCGATGCGGCGGGCGTCGTGACGCTCGGTGCCGATCACATGCAGGCCACCCAGCCGCTTGATCTCCTCGCCCATTTCGGACATTTTGTGTTCCTGATCGATCCGTTCCACCAGGGCATCCCATTCGTCCCGGGGAACGTCCAGTCGCGTTTCGTACTTGTCCTGCAGCTGGGCCCAGGCCATGGTTTCCGGATTGCCTCCCAGGATGATGTCCGTGCCGCGACCGGCCATATTGGTGGCGATCGTCACCGCGCCGCGGCGGCCGGCCTGGGCCACAATTTCCGCTTCGCGTTTGTGGTTCTTGGCGTTCAGTACCTCGTGCTGGATACCGCGGCGATCCAGCAAACGCGACAGCATTTCACTTTTTTCAATCGACACCGTACCGACCAGCACCGGGCGACCGGCGTGCTGGATACTGGCGACCTTGTCGCGGTGCACGCGGATTTCCTGGCCGTTCTCGTGATCGGCCAGAATGACCACGGATTCGTTTTCCCGGTTGATTTTTCCGAGATGAACTGTGCCGTTTTTCTCGGTCACCATGTCCCAGCGGTTGAAGGCCTCAATCTCGTCGGCCACCGCATCCCATTTGAATTTTTCGGTGCTGTAAATGATGTCGGGATGTTCGGTTCGCTGCATCGGACGATTGGTCGGAATGGCGATCACATCCAGTTCGTAGATTTTCCAGAACTCGGTGGCCTCGGTCATCGCCGTTCCGGTCATCCCGCTCAGTTTTTCGTACAACTTGAAATAGTTTTGCAGGGTGATGGTGGCCAGCGTCTGGGTTTCTTCCTTGATCTTGACACCTTCCTTGGCTTCGACGGCCTGATGCAACCCGTCGCTCCACTGGCGACCTTCCATCAAACGACCCGTGAATTCGTCGACGATAATGATCTTGCCTTCCTTGACCACATAGTTCACATCGTTGATGAACACGTTGTGGGCCTTCAGGGCATTGTCGATCAGGTGCGGCCAGTCCATATTGCCGGCGGTATAAAAACTCTCCACGCCCGCCATTTTTTCCGCCTCGCGGACGCCTTCATCCGTCAGGGTCGCCGTGCGGTCTTTTTCGTTGACCGTGTAATGCACGTCCTTGGTCAGGCGGCGGGCAATCCGGTCGGCTTCGGCGTATTTTCGCACATCCTGATGCGCCGGGTCCGGAAATGATCAGCGGCGTCCGCGCTTCGTCGATCAGAATATTGTCGACCTCGTCAATAATCGCGTAGTTCAGCTTGGCCTGGGATTGCTGATAGTGTTTTTCATAACGGTCGTCTCCCCGGGCGGCCGGACGCATGTTGTCCCGCAAATAATCGAAGCCAAATTCGTTGTTGGTCCCGTAAGTGATGTCGCAGTTGTAGGCCTTTTGTTTCCGCGCGACATCCTGATCGGACTGGATCGCGTCGACCGTCATTCCCAGCCCCATGTACAACGGGCCCATCCATTCCATGTCGCGACGAGCCAGGTAGTCGTTGACGGTAATGACATGCACACCCTTGCCCGTCAACGCATTCAGGTAGGCGGGCAGCGTGGCCACCAGCGTTTTTCCTTCGCCCGTTACCATTTCCGCGACCGCACCGCTGTGCAACACCATGCCGCCAATCATTTGCACATCGTAGTGACGCATGCCCAAAAACCGTTTGCCGGATTCGCGGCAGGCCGCAAACGCCTCAATCAACAAATCGTCGACGGTCTCGCCGGATTCCAGCCGGGCCCGAAACTGTCGAGTCTGGTCCAGCAGTTCCTCATCCGACATGGCCTCGAACTTGGGCTCGAGAGAATTGATTGCGTCCACCCGGCTCTGCAATCGTTTGACATAGCGGGCATTGGAGGACCCAAACAGGGACGTAACTCCGCGTTCAAACAGACGCAGAATCCCCCCGAAAAACAGGGACAACAATTCCCAAACTCGTTCCAGTTGAGGCATTTAATCACCAAATATCTTGTTACCCGGCCGTGTTCACGGAAAACCATCAGTGACAACCTGACAGATTGTCCCCTGGCAGACAGGCCGGTTCGTTTTTATTCCCGGTTGCAAATTGAGACACCCGCACCGATCGTCCGTCAGGATTCCATCCGCCGCTTCCGACGCCCAAGCCACTTGCGTCGAACCTGAAATGCGCGCAAATTATTCTCTCGAAACAATTTATAGTCGCCAGGCATCAGGGTCAACGCAGGATTTGCAGCCGTTGCCGATGGGGCCCCGGGCGGCGGAGGAATCGTTTTTTTGCCGATTTTCGACGGCGCCCCGAATCCGGCGACCCGAATTTGACCCATGCCACCGCGGCCGCCGATTGCGTCGCCGGCAACCCCGTGTGGCAAATCATGTGCCACGTCCGTGACCCGCCGGCCGTTTCACCGACTGCTCCTGCGAGTTGGCCGGCGGGGACCGGCCGCACGTTTCCCGTCCCCTGACAACCGCCGGAATCGTACCCAACGTGGCCAGGCCAACCCTTAAAAAACAGCCCAAAACGGTCGACATCGCCGGGCAACTGGTGGTACTGGGCTGCGGCACGTCGGTCGGTGTGCCGGCGATCGGTTGCCACTGCGCGGTGTGCGCCAGCAATCACCCTCGCAACCAGCGTTCCCGCTGCAGTGTTGTTTTCGGATTGCCCGACGGCAATTTGCTGATCGATACCTCTCCGGACCTGCGAACCCAGTTGTTGCGCGAGTCGCTGGGAATTGTTCACGCCGTGGCCTATACGCATGAACATTCCGATCATGTCATGGGCTTTGACGACCTGCGATTGATGCAATTTTACCTGGGGGGCCCGGTCCCGGTTTTCTGCAACCAGAACGTTCGGCGACGATTGACCCGGGCATTTGATTATGCTTTTTCTGCCGACGAGCAAACGCATACCGGCGCGGTGCCATCGGTGACGCTGCACGATATTGATGGACCTTTTGAAACATGTGGAGCTGCCGTGATCCCGGTGCCGCTCAACCATGGACCGCGGTTTGACGTGCTGGGTTTCCGGGTTGGCAACGTGGCCTATTGCACGGATGTGAAGATGATTCCCGAATCCAGCAAGTCATTGTTGCAGGGCCTGGATACGCTGATCCTTAGCGCCTTGCGACCGGCTCCGCATCCGACGCACATGAATATTGAGGAAGCGATCGCGGCCGGTCGGGAACTGGGCGCCCGGCAAACCTGGTTCACGCATTGCTCCTGTCGTGTGGACTACGAATCCGTCTCTGCCAGCTTGCCATCCGGATTCGCAATTGCATGGGACGGTTTGCGAATTCCCCTGTCCTGAAGCGGGTTCGCAAAAACCACATTTCCGGGTCCGGGACACTGTTTTCCCCGGTTCGGCCGGGCACAGGTTAATTTATCGGTCTGCTGGCGGGTAGAATAGGTCCCGGCAGGCGCTGCCCGGGACAACAGCACATTTTTCGGTGGCAGGACAATTTGCATACGCGGATGTTTGGAACACGGGTCCGAATGTTGATGGTGGCCGGAATCGGCGGGATCGTCGTCCCGTGTCTGACGTGTTGGGTGTGTTGGGTAAATGCCCAGGAGCCGGGCTCCGCCGTCGCAGCGGCCGGCCCGCCATTCGATGACGCCGTCCTGGGTCGCGAGCTGGTCCTCAATCACCCGTTCTTGCCGAGAGATTTTCACCAGTCGGTTTTTGACCAGTTGTGGATGGACTGGCCGGAACCGTTACGTCGTCAGGCCGCGCAGGCGACGCCCGTCCAGCGGCGCGAGATGGCTTTCCGCCGGTTCGGATTCAGTTCGCGAACGGATGATCCGGACAAACCGTTGCAGTACGTCGTTGATCGCGAAGGCTACTGGTCGATGAACTGCTTTGCCTGTCACGGGGGTCAGGTGGCCGGACACACGGTGGAGGGTCTGCCCAACGCCCAATTGGCGCTGGAAACCCTGTACGCCGATCTTCGCCGCACCAAGGTCCGCCTGGGCGAACCGCTCAGTCAAATGGATATGGGTTCGCTGGCGGTACCGATGGGCACGACGGTGGGCACCAGCAATGCCGTGGTGTTTGGAATCGCGCTGATGTCCTACCGCGACCGCGACCTGAATCTGAGACCCTTTCGCCTGCCACCGACCGTTGTCCATCACGACATGGATGCGCCGCCGTGGTGGAATGTCAGTCGCCGCGAGCGACTGTACATCGACGGATTCGTTCAGAAAAATCACCGGGCCCTGGTCCCGTTTGTCATGGACCAGCGAAACAGCGGGCCGAGGATGCGTGGCTGGGAGGACGAGTTTCGAAAGGTTTTGGCGTACATTGAATCCCTGCAACCTCCCGTCTGGCCACGATCCGTCGACCCCCTGCTGGCCCGTCAGGGCCAAACGCTGTTTAACCGGCATTGCGCGACCTGTCATGGAACCTGCGGTCCCCAGTCGCAATCTCCTTGCCACGTTGTGGACATTGACGAAATTGGAACCGATCGCGTCCGGCTGGATGCCCTGACCGTGGAACATCGTCGTGGATATCATGAGAGTTGGTACGCCCACTACGGGGCCGACGATACGGTGCTGGATCCGGACGGCTATCAGGCCCCCCCGCTGAACGGCATTTGGGCGTCGGCGCCCTATCTGCACAATGGCAGCGTACCCACGTTGTGGCATTTGTTGCATCCGAAACAACGCCCCAAGATCTGGTGGCGACCGGAAATCAGCGGTTACGACTGGCAACGGGTCGGACTGGCCGTCGAAGTGCCCGAGCGGTTGCCCGAAGATTTGCGTGCGGACGAGCGGCGCGCGTATTTTGATACCGGCGTTGCCGGCAAGAGCGCCGCTGGCCACGAGTTTTTCGATGACTACGACGAAAACCAGTTGCAGGCATTGCTGGAATATCTGAAGACGTTGTAGCCCGGCACGCGGGGCGGCCACCTCGCTCCCCCCGAGTGGCTGGTGGGGAAAGGATCGCCGCGAGAATTCCGGGGTCGGGCCCTGGTCGGATAGTGGACGGGCCCGGGCAACGGCATCAGGGAATCCGGGAGGTTCACGACCGGCTCTTTAAACCCGGATCCGGCAGGCAACGTGCCCGGGGCCATTCGGGCAAGGCGTTTTTTTCTCGATGCGACTCGTTCCGTCTTTTTGCCTTGGCGCCGATTACCCGTAAACTCGGGTAGCCCGGGCCCGCCGTTGCCTCCGCATGCTGCGAATCAATCGGGGCGGTTGCGGCCTGGTAGAATACAGGTCGATTCGCAATTGAGGGTGCGACTGATGGCGTGTCCACCCGTGCCAATTCCGTGGAAAACTGCGCGGCCGGGCAAGCCAGCCGTGGCATCCGATCCGGGTTTTCTGCAGACCCGGCGGTTGTCCTTTCGGAAACCCCGGCGGCCATCCCCGTGACATCAAGAAACGAGGCAAACATGTTGACTTTATCCGGACCATTTTCACTGATGCTTCCAACGTGCCTGTTACTGATCCTCCCCGTCCAGGATGATTCCGCCTTTCACGAGGGGCCGGCGATTTCCGGGTTTGGGAAAATTGCCAATGTCCAGCCGGATATGGCGATTCCCGCGGGAACACGATTCAGGGTGCGTTTTGACGTCAGCCAGCAGGCGACCCCCGGAGACATCAATGGTGCCTTTGAACGGGCCGCCCGATTCATCAATTTGCATATCGCGGCCGGAGTTCCTCGCAATAACATCCAAATCGCGATCGTCCTGCACGGTGAAGCATCGCTGGATGTCACCAATCAGGTTTTCTATCAAAAGCGAAACGGAAACCAGTCCAATGCCTCCGCTATCGCCGTCCGGAAACTGTTGCAAAACAACGTAGCGGTCTATCTCTGCGGGCAAAGCGCTGCCTGGTATGGCATTGGCCGGTCCGATCTGTTGCCCGGTGTCCAGTTGGCATTGTCGGCCATGACGGCGCACGCCTTGCTGGATCAGGACGGGTATTCGCTCAACCCGTTCTGATGCGAGTTTGCAGCAAGCCCGCGGCCATCTGCCAGCCGAACACGGCCGGCGTCCCGGGTCCGGCCCGGCCCGGGAGCGACGTTTCGCTGCCTATCGCACGCGGCATCGAAACCGAATGATCCCGCCCTGGTTGATCTTCAGTGGATCAGCGATTTCCCAGGAAAGCGTTTGCGATCCGCTGTCATTGGGGGTCGTGACAAACTGTCCGGCCAGCGAACATTCGGCGGAATCCGCAATGTATTCCAGACGCGTGGTCAGGTTATCCGTGATGGTCACGTTGCCAATCGTTTCGCCGCCCACATTGTCAAAGCGAATCGTGAATTCGATTTCGTCGCCCGGCAATGCCACATCGGCCGAAGCCACCTTCATCAACCGCAACTGGGGCCGCCCTTTTTCCGTCTTGACGTGCACCGTTTCCCGGGCGGCGGCTACATCATTGACGATAAACAGGGTCAGGCGGTTATCGGTGGTCTGGGCCGAGACACTGGTTTCCCACGCGTTGGCTTTTTGAATCGCAATGGCGAGACGGCCTTTTTCCCGATTGTCGAACTGGCCGATCCGGATCATTCGCAGATCTTCCCAGGTTTTGAATGCCGACGAAGCCAATTTGATTTCCGTGGTGTTGTCAATCAGCACACCGCGTGTCATGTCCTCCAGGCCCCGCGCCTGCATCGTGGCCCGGTTGCGCAAGGGCTGCAGGTTTTGCAGCGTAGTCGACGAGAAATCGCGATGGCGGGTCTGGTCGGTTCCCATTTCGTCATTCAGACGACCGGTCGTCTGGGCGAATTCCGTGCGACCCAGCCGATCAATTTTTCGAATGGCGGAAAACCGGGGAGCATAAATACAAATCCGATTGCTGTGATCGACCAGGTGTTGTCCATCCAGCGTGTCGAAATGCCCGATGGTGTCTTCCGGGTCCAGGCCGTTCAATTCCCAGTGATCTCCGCGATCCCGGGCGACAACGGTCAAACCCCGATCGCCGCCGTCGCATAACAACTCGTCCGGCCACGGGAGCGCCGGAGCGGGCAGCGTCCAGGTTCCCACCGGGGCCGGGCAGGTCAGGCAATCCGGTCCCCCGGTGATTACCTGGGCAGGTGGGCCGACCAGGTATTGATCGGACCCCTTCATGGCCTGTTCGGGGGCCGGGCGGGCCGGTGACGCGGCCCCGGTATCGCCCAGTGACGTCCAGCCGGTGGGCTGGACCGGTTCCTGCCAGGCCACCTGGCGGGAGGACCCGGCGGGCTGGTGCAAGCCGCTTTGCCCGGCCGGGTTGGCGGGATCCGGGGGCTCCGCCTCGAACCATTGCAGGGGGGGCGTTCCGAATCCAAACCCGTCCAGTTCCTGTTGATCCGGAATGCGACTTCCAATCCGCACAATCGCCATGGGTCGGCCGAATTTTTCCGCCATCCGAATTGGATCCTGGCCAGTCCCGGCGTCCATAAACGCCTGATCATCGGTCGTGCGGGCATCGGGCAACGTGTTGCGCGGATTTTCCAGATAGATCACCCGGGTCACCAAATGTCCCTGCAGGGCTGGCTCCAGATCCTCGATCGGAAAGTGGATCGGAATGGCGCAGCGGGTTTCCTGGCCAGGCGGCGGAAAGACACGCCCCAGAATCTCCACCGAGGGGAACAGTTCCCGTCCGGTGTGGCCGGGAATTCCGGTAATCTTCATCCGGTAGATGTGCCCCACCATCATGCCCGCCACCCGCGTATTACGGGCCGCCGGCTGGAACGATCCTCCGGCATAGACAGCGATTTCGGCGCCGTCCGGGACCACCAGATCGAGCGGCTGAAAATAACCGGTGGAGGCCTGTCGCATCAGGGTTTTCCGCCACGCGATTTCACCCGGCGGCATTTGGTAATCGTACAGGTAGTGACTGTCGCCCCGCTGGGCATGCACCGAGGGAGCGCCCATCCAGCCCGTTGCCAGCGCAATTACGCGCCAGGGCGTAACGACAAAACCTGGGGATGGCTTTCCTGGTTTTCATAAGCGGGTTTGGTGCGGCGATGGCCTCACCCTCCGATGGGTGTTTCAGGTGCAGCAACTCGGGACAGAAAAAAAACCACGCCTCTGCATGTGAGGCAGTCGGCGTGGTTTTCGGTAATCAACAATCGGGCAAAACAATCCCGCCCGGGCACGCGGGCCCTAGCGACAGTAACCACAGCCCTGACCACCACAGTTCCCGCAGTCGCGGATGTTGCCCTGAACCATGTCGGCCGGCGGTTGGGCGTTAAAGTGGGGTGGTGCGAATCGTGTTGTTCCCGAACCAGGATGGTGTCGGCTGGCCGCGGATAGGTCAAACCGGGCTTTTGCTTGACATGCACGTTGACGTTGGGAGTCGGACCAGGAATCGCATGCGCGGTGTGGTTGAACATCGAGTAACCCTGCAGTCCGGCCGGTCCGGCCATCGGAAGGTGCGGAGGTCCGGGCAATCCCAGCTGGGTACCAACATGGGGCATTCCGTAATTCGGACCATTGACTCCCGGAGATGTAGTTCGAGGTACCTGCCATGTGAATTCCCGCCGCGGAGGCCGGCCCACCATACATCACATCCGCCGTTTGCTGGGTATCCGGCAAGCCCATATCCTTGTTGCCGATGCGTACGATCGCCAGCACACTGCCGCGACGATCGGCTTCGGTCACCGGATCAATGCCTGGATCCAGACGGGTGCTGACCAGCGTGTCGACGCCAGCCAGAGCCAGTTCCTGAAACTCGGGATCTGGCACATAAATCACCTTGGTCACAAAGTTACCGGCCATGACCTGATCGAAGTCCTCGTCGGTGAACTGAATCGGCACGGCCGAGTGATTCAGATAGGCCGCCGTACGTCGCGTCATGTGAGCGACTTCCAGTGTCGGATACAGTTCAACGCCCTCGCGGCCGGAAATGTTGGTCAGTTTCAGGCGGTAAATGCCTCCCTGACTGAAGTTTTGCCGACCGGGAACCACCAGCGGCACCGAGTCGTATTGGCCGACGCCACTGACGTCCCAGCTGACTTGCATGGCTTCCGGCTTGTCAAACAGGATTTGAGCCGTCGACGTGGCCACCATGCCATAGGGCGAACCGTCCCCGCCCATTCCGCCTCCCGGAGCCATCGGAGGTATTCCCACGGCCATCACGCCCGGGCCGGGACCTCCCACGCCAGGGCCGGGTTCGGCCAGCATTTGTGCCGGTGGCAAGTTGTGACTGACCGGCAATCCGGAACGGGTCGCTGGCACATGACAACCGACCAGCGCCGTGATCGCCAGCAACAAAAGTCCCCTGGATAAATTCGAGTACATTGTTTCCCCCCTTGGAAGTTTCTACATGCCCGGTGCGCCCAGGAGCACCAGACAGTCACGAGCCCTGAATTGGTTGATCCGGAGCTTCGATGATTTGCCGTTGCTTGGCGGGCCCGTTTGCATTTTGTTCGGGCGCTGCCCGCGTTTTGTCCAGCGACCGTTTTCGGTCGCCATCAATCGCAGTTTCAATTGCAATTGACATGGACGCCCGCTGGCGGTCCTCCTAAAATGCCGCGCCGTTAATCGACAATTCCTTTTGTCGATCGTGGGCACGTACGCCGAAACAATGCTGCCCAATGCCGCGGATTCCGTTCCGCGATCGCGCATGGGTCGGGCAGACCGTCCCTGGCTGTGTACTTATGTTCGGCCTGGCACAACGCGATTCTTTGGAAAATCCCGCACAACCCGAACATGAAACGAGAATTTCTGGCGACCCTGATTCTGCTGGCAAGCGGAATCGTGCTGGCGAGCGGGTTTTGCAAATTCACTTATCCGGCCGTCGCCCAGGAAAATGCGGCTCCTGCCAGCCCGCGAATTGCTCGCGCCGCTGCCGGCGCGATTTGACGCTGACGTTGATGTCAGTTCGGCTGCCAGCATTCAGTCCCTGATCCGCACGGCCGCCAACACCCTGGCCCAGTCACCGCCGCTGCAAGCGAGGCTGCGTTACAAAATCGACATGTTTGGGCAGCAGATCAGTGGCCCGGGCCGGTATTTTCAGGCGGGGCAGGGCACTCGCAAAACGCGGATCGAATTTGAATTCGGCTTCAATGATACGGCGGTCCAGCTGCACCAGTTTTGCGACGGCGACGTTTTGTACAGCCTGACCAGCGCTGGCGATGACACACGACTGGAATTCGTTGACCTGCGAAAACTGGATGCCCTGCGACAACGATCGGAATCGGCCAGCCGGATCACCAGCTGGTTGTCGGTTGGAAGTCTGACCGGGTTGCTGGATCAACTGGCCGAGCATTTTGAGTTTGCGTCGGCCGAAGCGGGGCAACTGGATACGATTCCGGTGATTCACTGTACCGGACAATGGCGGGCCGCAGCCGTTGGCCGTTTGCTGCACGGGCAGATTGATCCCGAGGCGACCCAGGACGGCATCGTACGCTGGCAACAGCTTCCCGAACACTTGCCGCATCAGGTTCGGCTGACACTCGGCAACGACCAGCGGTTTCCGTGGTTTCCGTATCGAATCGAGTTCGAGCAATTCGAAATGCGCGACGGTGTGCAGGTGGCCAGGCCCATGGCGGTCCTGGAACTGTACGAGCTGCACCAGGCACCGCAACTGTCGGATGACATGTTCCGGCTGCCCTCGATTGAAACGATTCCGTTCGACGCCACGGAATTTTACAAACAGCGAATCAGGCAATTCACCCGGTAGGCGACCGGGGCCGATGAAATGGTCAGGCCGTTTGTCGCTGGCCGCTGCGCTGTCGAATCAGGGTTTGAGCCACGTCGATGGCCCGAATCAGGCTGGAACCATCGGCCTGGCCGGTCCCGGCAATCTCAAACGCCGTGCCATGGGCCACGCTGGTCCGCACGATGGGCAATCCCAGCGTGACGTTAACCGCCATGTGCATCCCCAGCAATTTCAGCGCGATGTGTCCCTGATCGTGGTACATCGCCACGACTACGTCGAACTCGCCCGCCGCGGCCCGGCTCATCAGCGAATCACAGGCGAAGGGACCCTGGCAGGATAAACCCAGGGCCCGGGCCTTTTCGACGGCTGGCTGGATGAGTTTTGATTCTTCGTCGCCAAACAGTCCCTGTTCACCGGCGTGCGGGTTCACGGCAGCGACCGCGATGCGTGGTTGCCGCCGCAGGCCGGCCTGCAGCAGGGACCCCGCCGCAAAATCCGAGGCAAGTTTGATCTTGTCGAGAATCCTGTCGGTGGACAACTCGTTCAGGGCGCTGCGCAGTGATTGATGCAACGTGGTATGCACCACTCCCAGGCCGATTTCACCTCCGACCTGTTGGCCGGCCGGGATATACAACATCATGGCAAAGTTTCCGGAGCCGCACCGGTCGGCCAGGATTTCCGTATGACCGGGAAAATCGTGGCCCGCCATGCGAATCGCCATCTTGTTGATCGGCGCAGTGACGATTCCGTCGGCGTCACCCGCCAGGGTGGCGGCGATCGCCGCTTCGATAAACGCAAACGCGGCGTCCCCGGCATCGGGCTCGATTCGCCCTGGCCGGACGCGATCGGCGGCCGGACTGCCCGTGGGGATGCAGACCATGCCTCGGCCATCCACCGAACGGGCCTGGGCGGTGTCCTTGACCTCGATTACAGGCAGGTCCAGATTCAACGCGCCAGCCGCCCGACGCAGTTGTACCGGGCGGCCGAATACCACATACCGAAAATGTTTCGGCGTGGAGAACTGAGTCCAGCCGCGAGCGATGATTTCCGGCCCGATTCCGGCCGGATCACCCATGGTAATGGCGATTAAAGGTGTTTCCGACGGGTCCATTCCCGAATTGTAGACCTCCCGTCCACAAAAAGAAGCCGGCAGCTGTTATTCTTTTGTCAGCCGTTTAACCACTCCGCCGGAGCCGACCGCGGATTCTGCGGGGAAACCCCCCCGGCAACCATCGATCGTTTGCGCAGTTCCCATGCGTGCTTGTGTTCAACGTGTTACCCGGGCTCATGTGTCCGTCAATCGCCAGATTGTGGGATCGATCGGGCAAGGCCTGACCGTTTTCCTCGGGGTCGGGCAGGGAGATGACGATTCCGACGCGCGGTATCTGGCGGAAAAGATCGCCCGGTTGCGGATTTTTTCCGATGAGGACGGCAAGATGAACCGCTCGCTGCTGGACACCGGCGGCGCGGTGCTGGCGATCAGCCAGTTCACGTTGTACGGCGATTCGCGCAAGGGTCGCCGACCCAGTTTCATCGCTGCCGCGGACCCGCCGGAGGGCAACCGGCTGTACGAGCGATTCGTGGATGACGTCCGCAGCCTCGGCGTTACGGTGGCCACGGGCACGTTCCAGGCCAATATGCAAGTGGAACTGGTCAATGACGGTCCGGTCACCATTTTGCTGGACAGCCGAAAGCTGTTCTAGATCTTTATTGCCCAACATGAACGTTCCCTCCCCATGCCACCACCGTTATGCCTCGACCGGGGCAAGCGGGTTTGGTATTCGTCCCGGTTCACGAGGGCCGGGCTTCCAGCCCTCACGATTGCCGAACATTTGTTTCGAAAACGCCTGTGCGTGGAAACATGATCATGGGAAAATCATAACCACAGCCGGGACGACCGCTTTTGACGAGGCGGCCCGGCTGGTTGCAAGGATTGCCGCCGCCCGTCGACCCCGGGCGGTCGACGGGTTGTCCGGTCGGGCGGCAATCGCCCTGGACCGCGAGGCGCGTGGCCCATGGCTGAAACGACTGGAGCCCAATGAACGGCTGCACGCCCTGGCGGGAATCCGCAACGCCCTGGGCAAAGTGAACTGATCGATTCGGCCAACCCGTTTGCCGGATCCCCGGGAATGTTTCAACGCCACGTGGGCGGATTCAGCTCGTTCTGCGGCACCGGGAACAATTCGCCAATCCACTCGCTGGCCGTTTGTTGAGTGCTTTTCAAATCCAGCGGTTTGGCCCCCACCCATGACATCAACGCCGAATCGCCCATGACGATCACAATCAGAAACGCCAGCTTGGCATAGGTGGAAATATTGGCCCAGCGACTTTTGCTGAACCATTTGAGGGCGGTGCCAAATGATTTCTTGATGCGAATCTGTTTTCCGTACAAGTCGATCGAGTAGATCTCATCCAGCACCAGATGGGACAAAAACCCGAGGACCACGGCCCACGACTTGAGCAAACGAACTCCGACGTCCGGCGACAGGCACACGACATACGTCGCCAGTCCGGCAATCATGGCGGCCGGGATGCTGTGCCACATCCCCCGATGTTTGGTATACCGCTTGAAAATCCCGCCCACGCCGAAACGCAGCCCGACATAAATCAGCGCCGAGGCAAACACAATTTCTTCTGCATCCATGCCGAGTGCTTCAAATCGCCGCAACATCAGCAACGGTACCAGCACCGACATGAAACATAACGTCTCGCGCACCGGAACTCCGGTGTCACTGTCCAGATCCGGAAGCATGCCGGCGATGCTGCACAGTCCCGTCGCCACCAGGGCATGCTGAATGGAAACGTCCATCAAAAAATACGCACCGACCCCGTATCCGATGCCCAGCACGGTGCTGGTTGTAATATGCGTTTTGAAATTGGCCATTGATCGATACGACCCTGGTCGACGGTTCCCCCGGTATCGAATCAGCAAAACGGGACGGCGGCAAAGCTGTTTGCCTGGCTGGATGGGGAATTCGGTTGGCAAACAGTACGCAAACCGGGGCGGGATTCCAAGGTCAGTAAACACCAATGGCCCATCGCCCGGTTGCCAACAGCGAGGCCAAACCGGCTGCTCAGCGTGCGGGGATCCCGGGGGTACGCGGCCGATGGATGCCGCACCGGCACCGCTTCCTCCCAAAACCCGGGACGGCCGAAACTTGATCTGGGCCCGGTGCGAGGAGCGTTCTATACTCGGCCCCCGCCCCAACCCGTTGGAGAATACAGACCCATGCAGATTTACGATGTTTTGATGTTAGCGGTGCTGGGGGGGTCGATTCTGTTTGGACTGTGGAAGGGGTTTGCCTGGCAAATCGCCTCGTTGGCCTCGATCACCATCAGCTATCTGGTGGCCCGCAATTTCAGCGCGCTGGTGGCCGACCGGATTGGCGGCGACCCGGCCTGGAACAAGTTCCTGGCCATGTTCATTCTGTTTTTTGGATGCTCATTCGCCATCTGGATTGTGTTTGGCCTGGTGCGGAGCACGATCGACCGGATGTACCTGAAGTCGTTTGACCGGCAAGTGGGCGCGGCCGTCGGGGCACTGCAGGGCGCGGTCCTGTGCATCCTGGTCACGCTGTTCAGTGTATCGCTGCTGGGCGAAGGCGTTTGCCGTGCGGTATGCACCTCACTCAGCGGCAATTACGTGGCCCAGGCTCTTGGCCGATTGCATGGCGTCGTGCCCGACGAGATCAGGCAATATGTGGGCCCCTACGTGGACAAGTTCAATAGTGAAATGCAGGAACACCGGAACGACGTGCCTGCCGGGAACGGTCTCGGAAATCCGCTGGACCTGAACTGGCCGGCCGGTTCCGGCACCGGTAACCAGCCGAGTGGCTGGACTCCGCCAGGCGACATGACCTGGAGCGGCAACATTGAGCCGGCCGCGCACCGGCCGGCAACGCTTCATGGAATGGCCAGTTGCAACGAATCGACTGGAGCCGCGCCGGCGATGCCCTGAATGGAATGCTGCAGGGTGACAACCAGCGGTAACGGAACTGTCTTATTCATCGCCCAGGCATACGCCCAGGTCGCGTGCGGCCAGCAACCAGGGATGGTCCGCTGGTACCTCCCGGCGGCGCCCCACCACCTGTTCCAAAGGCACCGGAACCGCCTCCTCGCCCCGCGCGGCAATCAGCACACTGGATTCGCCCGACTGGATAAAATGGGCACAGGCAGTCCCCAGCCGGGTGGCCAGAATCCGGTCCGCCGAAGACGGCGTGCCACCGCGTTGCACGTGACCGAGAATCGTGACACGCGATTCCAGACCGGTTAACTGTTCCAGTTTTTGTGACAGTCGCAACGTGTTGTTAACGCGATGTTGTTCGACCTCGGCCAGTTTGATCTTGGCGGCCTGTTTGATTTCTGTTTTCTGCCGGGCCCCGTTTTGCATGGCCCGGGCAGCCGCCAGCTCCTGTTCGGCCGCGCTGAATTTCTGGGCCTGTTTTTGTGACATGGCCCCTTCGCTGACCGCCACAATGCTGAACCGTTTGCCACTGCGGCTCCGTTGTCGAATCGACTCCGCGACGACTTCCACGTCATACGGGACTTCCGGAATCAAAATCACATCGGCCCCGCCGGCCAACCCCGAACCGAGTGCCAGCCAGCCGGCGTTATGACCCATGACTTCCACCACGATGATGCGGTGATGGCTGTGGGCCGTGCTGTGCAACCGGTCAATCGCTTCGGTGGCGATTCCCAGCGCCGTGTCAAAACCAATCGTGACGTCCGTACCGAACACGTCATTGTCAATCGTCTTGGGCAATGTCAACACGCGGAGACCCCTGTCCACCAGACGGCTGGCATTTTTGTGAGTGCCGCCTCCGCCAATACAGACCAGGGCATCCAGATGATTCTTTTCACAATTTTCGACGATCACATCGATCATGTCGATGTTCTTGCTGCCCACCGGCATCTTGTGAGGTTTGACGCGGCTGGTCCCCAGGATCGTACCCCCCACGGTCAGGATATCCGCCAACCGGGCGCTGGACAGCTGGATAAAACGATTATCGATCAGACCCCGAAACCCGTCCTGAAACCCCAGCACATGCGCATCGCAGTTGCGGATGGCCGCCTTGCCCACGGCGCGAATCGCCGCGTTCAGTCCCGGTGTATCTCCGCCCGCCGTCAGAATGCCAATCGTTTGCGCCATCTCGATGATGAAAGACCGTTACCACACGGGTGTGCCACCGTACCCGGCGTATTCTGGCAGGGTGCCTGCAGATTCGCCAGTGCGGGCAACCGGCTGCGATACCCCCGTCGGTCGTGCCGGCTCGGGCGGGAACGGATTGAGCTGGTTCAGGCATGCATTTGGCACATGTCGATCGCCGGGGCCCGGCAACGCGGCGCGCCCTGCCCGATTGGCCGCAGCGCCGCAACGCAGCGACCTGCCTGGCAACCGCTGCCGCAACGCACCACAGCGCCCACCAGGCTCGTTCGCGTCACCCGGTGCCGCCGCGTTGGAAACGGATGCCGGTCGGCATTCGGCAAGCCGGTCATCACCGGAACAGGCGGAACGACCGGAACCGTCGTGATGGAGGTGCCGGAGCAGGGGGGGCAGGCGCGAATCGGCCGATTCGGGTGTCCCAATGCAGGTGCCCATGCGGGTCGGCATGAGTGTCGCAGACCTTCGCGCGATAACCCCGGTGCCGACATCATTCCAGGTTCGAAAACGTACCCCGACGCGCGGGGTGGAGGGGCCAGCGTGCGCACGCCAAAACCGCCGCGCGACCGGTCGAAACAAGTCGCCGGTAACGGGAATCGTGCGGGACGCGTCGGGCGGGTGATCGCCGGTACCAGGGAGGGCAACGGCGGACTTGCAAAATCACCCGGCAGCCGCAGAAAAACAGGCCTGCAACCGAACATAAGAAACATTATCGGACGTTGGGTAGTGGTCGATTTTCGGGGCAATTTGAGTCCCGGGTGGCCCCGGGCCCGGATGAACGTCTCGGCAATCGTTCCCGGCGCCCTCGTCCAGGACCTCGAATCGCACCCGGTTTCGCGCCGGTTTCGCACCCGGTTTCGCACCCGGTTTCGCGCCGGTTTCGCGCCGGTTTCGCCCCCGGTTTCGCCCCCGGTTTCGCCCCCGGTTTCGCGGCCGCACTTCCGCGCGCGGTCCGGTCATCCGGAGGCGGATTGGGAACCGGAATCGGAGGCATCCCGAGCCAGGGCCGGGCCCGTTGCGGACGGGTCGGCGGACGGGTCGGCGGACGGGTCGGCGGACGGGCCGGCGGGCGGGTCGGCGGGCGGGTCGGCGGGCGGTTGCCCGACAGCCGACCGCTGACCGGAGGCGGGCGCTCCGGAGGCGGGCTCCGCGAGCGGTTGCCCGGCCTCTTCCAGGAATTCGCCGATGCAGCGGAACTTGTCATACCGCTGATTCAGCAGTTGCCCGGTGGTCATGCCGTCCAAACTGCGGAGGGTCTTGGACAGAAACTGTTTCAGGCGGCTGGCCATCTGGTGATGGTCGCGATGGGCACCGCCGAGCGGTTCGGGAATGATTTCATCGACCACGCCAAACCGCAGCAAGTGGTCGGAGGTGAACTTGAGTGCCGTGGCCGCCTTTTCGGCGTGTTCGGCACTTTTCCAGAGAATCCCGGCGCAGCCTTCGGGGCTGATCACCGAATAGTATGAATGTTCGAGCATGGCCACGCGGTCACCGACGCCAATGCCCAGCGCACCGCCGCTGCCTCCTTCGCCAATCACCACGCAAACGATCGGCGTCTCCAGGCGGGACATTTCGTACATGTTGGCGGCAATCACCTGGGCCTGGCCGCGTTCCTCGGCGCCAATCCCGGGATAGGCGCCGGGCGTGTCGATCAGGCAAATCACCGGCAAGCCAAACTTGGCGGCCAGTTTCATTTTCTGCATGGCCTTGCGATAGCCTTCCGGGTGTGCGCAGCCAAAATTGGTTTCCGAGCGTTCCTTGTAATTGCGCCCCTTTTGGTGACCCACGACCATCACCTTGCGTTCGTCCAGTTTGGCAAAGCCCGACCCGAATCGCGCGGTCATCGCCAAAAAACCGGTCGCCGTGCAATTCCACGAACTCGTCAAACACCAGCGACAGGTAGTCGATCGTATGCGGCCGGTTTTTGTGGCGCGCGACCTGAACGGTTTGCCAGGGGGTCAGGCCGGCATAAATCTCGCGCGTCAGTCGAGCCAGTTCGGCTTTCCGGTCGCGCATTATTTCTGCCAGCTCGGCAGATTCCAGCGGTTGTTTTTCCAGTTCGGTGATCTCGGCTTCGAGATCGGCGATTGGTTGTTCGAATGGCAGGTAGTCCATAATGTCTCGGCCCAAATGGCATGGCGGTTGTCCCGCCCTGTCGCGGAACCATTGTTTCAAAATCGGATCCGGGTGGTTGATTGGGGCCCGGTTGCGGGTGCCCCGACCGGTCCCGATCATACGCGTTCGCCGCCGAGGTTGGGTTTCTTGCCCGGCCGAAAAACGCGAATATTTTCAAACTCCTTCAGGAACTGGTCGAAGCTGGCCGGGCGCCGGTCGGGATCCTTGGACAGGGCTCTCAGGATCAATTCGGCAAAATCATCGGTTACGTTTCGATTGGTGGCCGTCACCGACGGCGGCGGCGAGCTCAGGTGTTTTTGCAACAGGTCGTCCGGGTTGGTACCGGAGAATGGAGGCCGGCCGGCCAGCAACTCAAACGCCACACATCCAAAGCCATAAATGTCAGTGCGCGCGTCCAGAGGTCTGCCCCGGATCTGTTCCGGGGCCATGTAGCTGCGCGTCCCCTGCACTGACCGTCGACCAAACAATCCCCTGCGCTTTTTCATCGGCTGGGCAATTGAAAAGTCAATCAGTTTTACGTTCCCCTGCTCGTTCACGAGGAAATTGTCCGGCTTGACGTCGCAGTGCACCCAGCCTTTTTCGTGCATGTGTCGCAGTCCCTCGGCGCATTGCTGGATGATTTGCGGAATATTGATGGCCACGAAATCCGGGTTTTCGCGCATTTCCTGTTTCAGGTTTTTGGCGCTGAACAGTTGCATCACCAGGAACGGCAGATCGCCGTCATCGTTGAACTCAAAAATCTTGATCACATTTTCGTGATCCATCTCGGCACCCACCCGGGCCTCGTTGCGCAGCTGTTCGATTTCATCCTTTTTGTTTTTGTGTCGGGCCAGCAACACCTTTAGCGCCACCCGTTCCGATTCCCCGTCCTTGACTGCATCATAGACGTTGCAAATCTGCCCGCCGCGAATCAGCCGGACAAGGCGATAGCTGCCAAGGTAGTCTCTGGATGCGGCCACAATTCGGATCCCGGGGTCGTAGACGGCGGTAGCGCCACGGCATGACGAACCATTTCGGAAAATGGCGACCTGCGTTCGCGCAACGATGACGGAATACTGCCGTTCCGCAGGTCTGCCAGTGTATCCCAGACGCGGGCCTGCGGACAGGTGCTTGCCGCCCCTCAATCCACCCTGCCCTGACGCGGCGGCCGGTCAGCCTGTTCGCTCAGACCCTGTCCTCCGTTACGTCATACCGGACGGAAATCAGAAACAGGCCGTGCGCCGGTGCAGTAGGGCCGGCCTGTTTTCGCTGCGCGCCTGCAACACGGTCGATACCCATTCGGGCGGTTGCTGGCCGCGTCCTACCACGACCAGTGTTCCGACGATATTGCGAACCATGTTGTACAAAAATCCGTCCGCGGTGATTTCAATTTCGATTTGGCGAAACGGCGGTTGTGGCCGGTCCGTAATTTCCAGTCGTGTGATGGTGCGAATCGTATCCAGTCGCTCCGCGCCAGCCGCCTCGAAACTGGAAAAGTCGCGGGTTCCGGTCAACCCGGCCGCGGCCTGGCGCATGGCCGCGATGTCCAGTCTCCGCGGGATATGCCAGCAATACCGGCGTTGAAACAAGTCGGCCTGGCGACCATCCTGAATGCAGTACCGGTACGTCTTGGAGATGGCATCGCGAATCGCATGAAAATTGAGCGGCGCGGCCGCGCACCGCAGGACCCGGATATCCTCCGGCAACCAGGCGTTGAGTGCCGCCACCAGCCGCGGGCCGGGTAACCGGGAGGCCGTTTCCAGGCTGCACACCTGGCCCCGCGCATGCACTCCGGAATCGGTCCGGCCGCTGGCGGTAATCCGCCGGGTTTCGCCGGTCACCGAATGCCATGCCGATTCCAGCACTTGCTGGACCGAGAGCCCGTTGGGCTGAACCTGCCAGCCCACGTACGCGGTTCCCTCATAGGCGATCGTAAGTTTCAGGAAACGCATCAGGCCGATTTGAAACGAGCCGCGAACCGATGGACGCGGCCCTCCAGCCATTCGGGTTGAACGAACGAGAGGTTGGCAATGATCATGATCAGTCCAAAGGTCATCATGCCCATGCAAACGCCAATCCCCAAATGCACCGCCACGGCCATCAACATCCAGACCGGTCGCGTCAGACGAGGCCAAATCAGAAACGCATAGCTGCACTCCCAGGCCAGGGTTACCAGCGTAATCAGATTGACGAGCCACGGCCAGCTGGCCAAAAACGTCAGGTCAATGGTCTGGTATTCGTAACTGGCCACGGCACCCCAGATGGCGGTCCCGTCCCACCACGCCGGTCCCTGCAATTTTCCCAGGCCGGCAAACAAATACACCACGCACAACTGCAGCTGGATCAGCCGCGTGCTGATCGTGGCCATTACCGTCGGCACCGGTCCGACCCCGGCGGCATGGCCGGCTGACCTGCGGCGCTTCCACCAGGCGTCGATCGAATACATGGCACCGCAGGGACCCAGCGCCAGATACAGCGACAGAAACCCGTTGATTTGATCCAGGCCAAACAAAGCCCCCCCGCGCGGTGCGCGTAGGAGATGACCAACAGTGCCGACAGCAGGCCACTGGCCCGCGTCCAGAAACCGGCTGCAAAGGCCAACATCACCGCCAGCGCCAGAAAATGTGTCCCCCATACCCAGGCCGGACTGTCATCCAGCCACATAAAGTGCGTCCAGGCATACGGCGAGTTGCCGTGAAACTCACCTGAATACCGGGCATCAAAAATACCCAGCGGACTGACAAACGTATTCAGCTCCAGGGTCCATACCGCATGCGTGTAGACCAGCATGCTGCCGACAAGGATTCGCATCAGGGATAACGTGGCCGGATTGCGCGGCGCAAACCAGAACCGGTCCCAGCTGGCCAGGCATTCCTGCAGCCAGCCGCCCGCCGTTCCGGATGGACCGACCGGGGCAGAACTCATGGCCGGCCACCCGGGCCGACGACGGTCTCCGGGGCCTCCCGCGGATCAATGACCTCGACCGGCAGATCCGCGTTGTTTTCCGCGCCGAGATCCACCTGTAATTCCACGGGAGTATATCGCGGATCGTCCAGTGCCGTACCATTGAGAATGTCCGGCGGGGGCGGTATCAGCCGGGTCACCAATTTCATTTGAATCGAAACACCGTCGTGCCGCCGCATCAATTCCTGGCCAACATTGTCTGACAAGTGGTCCAGTAATTGACGCGTGCGGTCATGGGCGTTCCGCTCCTGACGATACTGCAGTTCAACCATCTCGGCACCGCGGGGGTCGCCCTCGGCAATCAGTTCCCGGATTCGCGCATCAACGTCAGTTTGCCATTTCTGCAACTCGTTTGCATCCAGTGTCAGCGACAAATGCTGATACATCGTTTCGCTCAACATGAACCAGCGGTGATACAGTAACCGGGGCCAGTTCTCCGCCCGGTCGGGGAATCGTCCCGCCACCCGATTGCCGTCGGCTTGCCGGATTTCGTAAGTCACAAAATGACCGGGGCCCGGCTCGGGCGCAAAAAACCGGTAACCGTGATCGAGGTACAGCGACCGGGTCCACGGTGAAATCACCCGGTGCAGCGAGATGGCCAAATCGCTGGCCGGATCCACCACCGCCATGGGGGCAACCCCAATTGCGGCCAAATGCAGCGCCAGCAAGACGCTGACCCAACGGCGACGGGCCAGCGGCCAGGGCGACAACGTGCGTCGGGCGTCGCTGGTTCCGGGATCGGATGCACCCGGGAGGGAATCAGGATCGACGGGCATCGTCCGGTCACCAATCTGGGAGGGTCAGGATTTCGGGCTGATTGCCTGTGGCGAGGCCAATAAAAAACCCCTTTACTGCATCGGCAGTAAAAGGGTTGTTCAACTCACGTTATACCGTTCGCGGCCAGCTAGCGGGAGGCGACTTTTTCATCGAGATCAAAATCAAACTGCAAGCTGAGTGAATCGCCGGCATTGACGTTGATGACTTTTTCCCGGGTGACCTCCTGTCCGTCCCGGTTGACGGTCACCGAAACCGTGTAGTTTTCCCACTTTTCACCCTGCTTGAGCGTGGCCGTGGAAAAATACCGCATGTTTCCGGTGGCTCGCGTTTCCACTCCACCCATTTTGACACGCGCGTTGTCCGGAACCAGCAGCGTGACCGAGGTAACCAGCTGGTCGTTGGGATCAAATTCAATGTCGAACGTCTTGTTGACGCCGGCGGTCAATTGCACCACCTTGGTGCGAGCCAGTGTTTGACCGTCCTGTTCGATCTCGGCTCGCACTTCGTACGTATACCGTTTGCCCGCCTGCAGATTGCGCGAGACATAGCTGCGAAACGCGCCTTCGGTGCGGGTTCGTTTGCCGTTGACATAGACGATTGCCCGGGCGGGCAAGCGCAGATTCAGGATCGCGGTGTCGGTACCGGTATCCCCGTCCGTTTCGGTGCCGGTTCGTGCCGGTCCGGGGCTGGGAGGATCCCCCACGGGCGTCGGCTGGCTGGTGCCGGGAAGGCCATCTGTGGGGAAATTATCGATTGGTATGCCGCCCCCGTTCATGCTCGTGCGCACCATAGGCCGGGACGTCGTAGGAGGGACTGGTCATCATGTAACCGGGTGTCCCGGAGTAAATGGCGCCGGAGTTGTACGAGCCAACACTGCTGTAACCGCTGGACCCGTAGCTGTAACCGCGGCTGCCACCGGACGAGGCTGAGTAGTATCGGTATCCCCCGCTGCTGCCACCGCTGGACGCGTATCCGCTGCTGCCCCAACTGCCGCCGCTGCTGCCCCAACTGCCGCCGCTGCTGCCGCCGCTGCTGCCGCCGCTGCTGCCGTAGGAACCTCCGCCCCGGCTTTGGTGATGGGCCCGGATTCGTTGAAACATATTGCGCAGGGGACCGACGCGTCGGCCTTGACTTTGATAACCGCCGGAACTGCCGCCCCAGCTGCCACCGCTGCTGCCGTAACTGCTGTAGCCGCGGGATCCGCCCCACGACCCGTAGCTTCCCCAGTCGGCGTTCAAATCAGCCGTACCGCAGGCGACCATCAGGGTTGCTGCTCCGAGCGCGAACAGGGCCCTGCCCGATTTGATTGATCTCATCCCAAAGACTCCAAAGTTGTTGCCGACAAAGCGGTTACACGATTACGCAGGTTGGGCACATCGTCCAAACTATACTAGAATACCAGCGATACTGCGTATTACAAGAAGTTTGGGTTGTCATTTCCGAATAAACAACCCCGGAAACCCTGGTCGATGCTGACGATTGGGTTGGCTGGCTGGAAAAAACCGATTATCGCGGCCTAGCGGCTTTGCGGACGGATCATGATATTGTCAAAACTGGCCTGGCCGGTCGCTCCGAACAAGCCAATTCGAATAATGGCCTCGCGGGTTCCCTCGGGAACATCGATATCGTTATCGAGGTTTTGCCAGTCGCGATTGCCCCGGAACGGGCCCATAAACCCGGTCCCCAATTCGCGTCGCAATTCGTCGTAGAAGGTGAGGGCCACCAGCGGCAAATCGTCATGATGGGGGCCGGCCACCACGTTTTTGAATTTGACGGACGCCGACAGCCGGATTTTTGCGATTTTGGAACCGTCGATGGCAAACCCTTGCATCAGGTGAGCTTTTTGGCCGGGTTGGCTGGCTGAAAACCGAACATAATGGGTACCGCCCGGGGCTTTGGGATCCGAAACCAGCTCCATGGATCGTTGGTAGTACCACCCGCTCACAAATCCGTTTTCGGGCAGCGCTTCTTCGAAATCGCCATTCAGGATGACTGGATTGGCGGGATCCGGCAGCACCTTTCGTTGATCCTCGGCCTGTCCCGTCATGGGCACGAACAGCGTGGGGTGCAATTGGCTGGCAACCAGTTCACCATTGACTTTTTTGAACAGCATCATGGTTTGCTGGTGTCGCTGTCCGACGGGGATCACCATCAATCCTCCCTCAGCCAACTGTTCGCGAAGGGGTTCGGGAACGCTTTCCGGCGAGCAGGTCACAATGATCTTGTCGAACGGCGCGGCCTCGGGCCACCCCTTGAACCCGTCTCCGATACGCACGTGCACGTTGTCGTAATCGAGCCGTTTCAGCACCGATTTGGCATTCTCTCCCAACGGCTTCACGATTTCGATCGTATAAACATCCGCGACCAGCGAACTGAGGACCGCCGCCTGATACCCGCTGCCGGTACCAATCTCCAGCACGCGATCGGTAGGTTGGGGATCCAGCGATTCGGTCATGAACGCGACGATAAACGGTGACGAAATCGTTTGTTCATGACCGATGGGCAACGCGGCATCCAGGTAGGCCTGGTCCCTCAATTCGAGGGGAACAAAGGCTTCCCGGGGCGTATCCTGCAACGCCTCCAGCACGCGCTGGTCGGTAATGCCGGCACCCTTGACCGCGAATTCGATCATTTGGCGACGGGTTTCGGCAAATTTTTTCCTGAGGGACCCCTGCCCCTGGGCAGCCACTGGCAGGACCAGGCCGGCCACCGCCACCACTACGGCCATGCAAAGGTGTTGGGAACGACGATGCACGTCGCGGTTGGGAATGTGACGAATACGCACTGGAATCATCCATTATTGCCGGGAATCATGGCCATCTGCGATCCTCATTATACCAGTCTCCGGTTGATTTGCAGTAGGATTTGAGCAACCGTTTCCGGTTCCCGCGAGTCAATCGATCGGCCTTCGATGAACAAGCAATCCGACATTTCGGCCTGGCCATTCATCTTGCCCCTGCTGGTTTTTATGCTGGCCGGCATGTTCGAGCCGCGGTTTGCCGAAACGACGCCAGCGCACGAGGAAACATCGGCCGCCGACGCTACGGCGACCACCCGGGCGGCTGACGAAATTGCCAATGACGAATATTTCCGGGACCAGCAGGCCCGGACCGCCCGCCGCTACATCCAGATCTATGCGATCAAGGCGTTGCTGACCTGCTCATTGCTGGTTTATTTTCGAAACGCTTACCTGACGCAGTTTCCACCGATCGCCACCGGATGGTCGCTGTTGGTCGGCGGGGCGGGTGTGCTGGTCTGGGTCGTTCTGTGCCAACTGAATCTGGAACGAACCGTGATCGACTGGTTCGGCGGAGTCGACGCGGCGGCGCGCAGCCAGTTCAATCCGTTTGCCCGGATTCCCGACCGTACATCACTGGCTGGATTTCTGGCCCTGCGTTTTTTCGGGCTGGTGATCATGGTGCCGATTTGTGAAGAATTGTTTTTGCGCGGTTTTCTGATGCGGTATATCCAGTCGCCCCAGTGGTGGTCCGTATCGCTGTCCCGCCTGGGAACCCGCGCGTTGATGGTGGCGCCGCTTTACGGGGCCCTGACTCATCCGACCGAAGCGCTGGCGGCGATCGCCTGGTTTTCACTGGTCACATGGCTGGTGTGCAAAACCGGCAAGTTCTGGGACGCGGTTATCGCCCATGCCGTCACCAACGGATTGTTGGGATTGTACGTTTGCCTGTATTCACAGTGGCAGCTGTGGTAGGACCGCGGCGGAGTATCAGGCGGCCAGGAGCAGCCGGGAATCATCTCCCGTCCGGGGATCACCGCCGGCCGACGTCATGGCTCGTTGTTGTTGCGCGGTGAGGTTTTCCACGATTCCCAGCAACAGAAACCAGATCGCTGCGGTGTGGGGAATGATCGAAACATCATGGAACATCCCGTTGATGCAATAATTGGCGACAAACGCCAGGATGACCAACCCGAAATACCGCTCGGCCCATGGCAAGTCGCGAGAATACCAGAGTTTCCAGCCTTTGACCGTTGCCGACCCCAGCAGCAGGACCAGTAACGACATGCCAACCAGACCGGTTTCGGTCAAATACGACAAGAACACATTGTGTTGCATGTAAGGCAACACCTTGCGCAGCGGCATGTCCGCGGTTTCCACATAGTGATACGGTTTTTTGGCGGCCGTATACTGGCCGAATCCGTGACCCAGAACCGGCCGGTCCAAAAACATATTCCATGCCACCCGGGCCAGCATCGGTCTCAGGGCAACCGATTCAGCCATTTCGGCCGCAGTGACGTACTTGTCGCGCTGGAAACGGTTCAGTTTGTCGGAAAACAAAATCAGGGTCGCCAGCAGGACCATCGTACCGGCAACGATCAATGCACCGCGAATCTGGCGATGCGATGGAAACCAGCAAATGACGCCCACCGTCACCGCGGCACCCAGCCACACGCTGCGGGTAAATGTCAAAAAGCAGGCCGCCAGCATGGTTGCCATCATCGCCACCAGACCGACGCGCAGCAGTGGATGACAGTAACGCCACAGCCCGGCGGTCGCCGCCAGGCAAGTTGTCAGATACAGACCCAGCGCGACCGGATTCAGGAAAGGCCCTCGGGCACGCCCCAGGAATTCAAAGTTGGATGGATCCGTGATGTAGCGGGGAAACACCAGCGCCGTCCATTGTCGCTGCTCGGCGATCCCCACCACCCCCAGGTACCCGCCGAACAGGGCCAGCAGGGCATAGCCAACGATCAATTGTCGCGGGTCCAGCCGGCAGTGCTTGCCCAAAAAGTAAAAACCCATGGGCATCAGGTTAAAGAACAGCAACCGGGAAAGTGGCATGTTGTCCCGGTAACGCCAGTCGCAGGCCAACGTGCCGGCAATCAAAACCAGTCCCAGGAACACGACGAATATATCGGTCCGGTTGACTGGTTTGAGATCATTGCGGCGGGTCAGACCAAACATCAGAAAAATGAATATGAGGCCTCCCCACATCACGCGATCCAGCGTGACGGGCAAGGGCCCGATATTGATGTTCCAGTACGGGTGGCCAAGGACCACGCCCGTGACAATCACCAGCAGGCAACCGGCGACCGGAGACATGATACGCGCAGCGACCATCAGCCATATCAGGGCGATGATGATCGACAGCGCAAACAATAATTCCATGGTTTGCCAGCGGGTTAGACGCCAGTCGGTTCGCAGGTGGCTGTTTCCGGAATGATCATTCTTCGTTACCTGCCGGCTCACATGTCATATCGGCCGACCCCCAAACCGCCTCGACCGTTATCGCCGGTTGCCTCCGACGGAAACGGGCGCGGCGGTGCGTGCCGGGCGACTGGCCGCAGCCCCGTCAATGACCACAAAGTCCAAATCGGGGTGGGCACTGCCAAACTTTTTCCCCACCAGGTCTTCCACCGACAGTTGCAGCCGGTAGTGTCCTGCGGGCAACTCCGGAATGACCACCGGAAAGTACATATAAAAATCCTTGCGTCGTACCCGCGTGGTGTCCTGGACCGCCTGGAACTGGTGTTGGTGAACCACCCGATTCTGGTCATTGACCACCACGTACTGGCCGCGCAGTTCGGCGACAAACTCCCCATCGCCAGCCTGGGCTGCGGGCCGCAAATCGTAGTTGTCAATCTCGCAGTAGATCAGAACAGACTGGTTGGCCACAAACTCGCCGCCCGATGGCGTAATTTGTCCGAATCCCAAAACCTGGGAGCAAAAAGCCGGGTTGTTGATTTGCAGCGATGCCTGGCGCGCCAGCTGATTGGCCGCTATTTCCAGATGCTGAACCGCCGCCGTGGCCCGTCGCCGCCGGACCAGCTGGCTGGGAGCAGCCGGATCTTCGTCGGGCAGCCCGTTCAGCATTACCTGCACCGATTTCAATTGTTGTTGCCAATATTCCTGTTCGCTTTCGGAAAGACCGCTGATTTCAAACGACTCCGGATCGGCCGAACCGGCCACCAGTTGCAGCAGGTAACGGCGCACCCGGGTTGTGGCCACCGAATCGTCCGCCTCCGGATTCTCCAGCAGTTGATCCAGCGACTCCATCGAGGCGCGCAAATGCTCCTGCCAGGTAAGTTGAAGCGGTTGGTGCTGCGAGTCCGGAATGGCGGCCGGAGCGCTGGTCGCGGTTTGCCCGCCGACCGTTTGTATGGCCGGGTCGGCCTCTACGCTCGGCGCGATGATGCCGGCCGACGGAACCCGGGGTGCGCCGGGATCGGGCACCGGTGCCGACGGGGGCAACGGCTGGTCACCCAGAGTCATGCTGACACCCCCCTGCCCTGCCGCCGCTTCACCTGGCTGGGGCCGGCTTAGCATCTGGTTCAAGGCGCCGGGCAGCCGGGGGGCCTCATCGGGTCGGGACTGGACGACGAGTTTGATCACCGAGGGATCCGACGGGGGGCCGGCCGGCGCGGCAGCTTCCGCCGGGGGAGCGCCGGCCACAGCCGGCGTCTGCACGGTGCCGGCCAGTTCGGCGACCGGGTTGGCGGTTTGCGGGGGCGCGGAATCTTGCGTATCGGAAAGCCCGACCGCGGACGGCGGTTCCCGATCGGTCTGGTTATCCGGAACCGGAGCGGGACGGGAGGTCTGGAACGCTTCCGGCGAAACCGTCGGTGGTGTCAAATGGCCAAAGGGATGAACCGCCGTTTCCAGGAATTCAGGCAACTGTCCGGATTCCTGTGGCACCATCCCATCCGGCGGCGTACTGGATTCGACATGAACGTTCTGCGGCGCCAGTCCCACATCTTCCATATCGATTCCGGCACCCGGTCGAACGGCAGCTGAAACCGAATCCGCCGGATCGGCGGGAATTCCGGCCGGCGCAGCGTCCGCCATCGGAATCAGCGACTCCACCGGTTTGGGTTGATGATTGCGGGCCGGGCCCTCGTCCGGAGAAAGTTGGCGCCGCGGGTCGTCGTGACCCAACGGCCACCGGATCAACGATTGGCAGCCGGTCGACAACACCAGCCCGGTGGCAATCCAAACTGCGGTCAGGGCCGACCACCGGATTCGGTAGTTTTGTATCATGCTTCCATTGCCTTTGCGAATCGAATCGGCCCACATCGCGACTGGAGCCGGGGAGAAATTCGGGTGGGAAAGTAGAAGAATCAGCCGCCAAACACAAGACGAAAGCATTTGCCTGCCAGCACAAGCACGCGCGTTTCGAAATGGCTCCGACGGTTGGACCGGCCTGCCCATTCGGCGGGGGATGTGCAGGGCGGCGGTCCAGCGGGCCGGTTCAGAAAGGGCCGCGGTTGCTCGGGCGGACCATTAAAAAAAACAGAAGTTCCAGGGCAAAACGCGCGCGGTGGGGGTCGGAATGCGTTCCCTTGAGTGATAAATCGGTCTCTTGCAGCCAGTGGTAGAATTGTTTGACCCGCTGCCGACCGAGCTGCCGGACACTGGATTCGGCGATTTCCATTTCGTTATTCCAGTCGCGAAATCCGGCCTTTCCCAGGGCGAGGGACAAATCCGGTTTTTGTCCGTGCCGTGTTTGACGGGAAATGATCTCCCACAATCGCCCGTACCGGCGCAGCGACCACGACAGCGGTCCAAACAGCGCCAGGGGATGTTCGCCCGACTGCAACAGATTGGCCAGGTGCTCCAGGGCCGCGCTGGTATTGCCTTGCGTGGCGGCGGCGGCGGCCTCCCAGATCGACTGGGCTCGCCAGCCGCCCACGACCTGTTGCAACGTGGCTTCGTCGACCCGGCTGCCGAACAGGGCCAGTTTGGCGAGTTCCTGATCCGCCTGACCAAGGTTCCATTCAACAATATCCAGCAGTTGCCGGGCCAGTGGCTGTGTTAATTCCAGACCGTGCCGGTCGGCGGCGCGAGCGACGATCCATTTGCAAATCGCGCTGGCATCCCGGGATTTGCCGCGGCCCCGTTTGGTCTGGGGCAAACCGCAATGAATCTGACAAGCGGATTTGTCCAGTGCCTTGTACAAACGGGTATTGGCCGGCCACGAGGACACCAGTAATACCAGCCGCCCGGTACCGGGCGGATTGGCAATCAACTGTTCAAGCTCTGCGCGAAACCGTTTGACGAAACCGTCGGCCTCCTCCACAACCGCGACGCGAGCTCCGGACTGGCCGAACAGGCTGACGGTGGCCAACTGGTCCATCAGGTCGGACCAGTCGACAGAATCTCCCTCGAGAATCGTCGTGTCAAAATCGGCCTCGCCGGGCGCGATTTGATCCAGCAACCGGTTTCGAACGAGCAGTTGCAGAAACCGGTCATCGCCGAACAGCACAAACAACCGGTGGTCTCCCGGGGCGGCGTCGGCTGCCAGAAAGTCAAAGGCGTGCAGGGTACTCATGGCACAAGTCTAAATCAGTGGCGGATGTCTGATAAGCAGGCGACGGTTGCCAGCCCGGTCTTGCCCGCAGGTCTCCCCTGGCTTTCCGTTACCGGTCCGGACGATGACCGCGGGCCAGCCACTGGCGGTCCCTGGCGGGCATGTCAGGCAACCGGTGCATTGCCCCGGGGTTTGCGTAGCGGGCCCCGACCGACACGTCTCAAATAGGTGACAGGACGGAAAGCCGCCGCCGGTTACCCACCGTGTGGCCGGGGTGTCCGTTGGGCGGGTCGAATGACCGGACCAGGTTCGAAGAGCACATTATTCCGGGGAGGAAATTCATGTCAGGCATCACCCGCCGGTTTCAACAACGGGCGCTGAAGATGGTGGGCGATGTACCGCCTCACGTGACCTGTCCTTTTTGCCATCACGGGTTTGACATTGTGGTCAGCCGGCGGCAGATGTCGCGCAGCGGTTTCTCGCGCCGGCTGTTCCGTTTCTATCGTTGCCGGGTATGCGATCAACGGTTCCAGACGTTGAACCACGCTCTGATTGCGTGGCCCGTTCCTCTGGCGATAACAGCTTTGACTGTTATTGGAATCTGTATGCTGACCGTCCGTCACTGACCCACGCGCGTTTTCTCGTTTCTGTACTTTTGATCTGCAACATTTGAAAAAAGGATGAGAGCACATGCGGTTAAAAACAATCATTGCGTGCATGTCGGTCATGATCGCCATGGCATCCGGGACCAGCCTGGGCCGGATACAGGCGAACCTGATCATTTACTCCAACACGTCGGGCAGTAACGTTTCCTTCACCAGCATTTGTGAAACCTCGACCGCCCCGGGGCCTTTCTACGGTCAACCAATGGCGGTCGGCAACACGGCGGTTTCGCCAGGCCTGGGATTCCTGTCGACCTCGGCCAGCGGTCAAATCGATCTCGTCAATGGTCGATTGCAAATGACCATCTCGGCCGATCCCGGGTTTTTGTTCGATTCGATTCGAGTGGATCAACTGGGCAGCTTCCTTGGCTTCGGGACGGACGCCACAGTGATGGCCAACGCCAACGCCACCGTTGTGACTGCCGGCGGAAATTTTGGGGGCAGTTTGTTTTTCAGCAACACGGGTGTTGGCGCGGGACCGTGGGCCGAGGATTTTACGGTGCATTTCCCCGCCACAAACTCAGTTTCGTTTACGCTGGATCACCAGTTGTTAACAGCAGCCGGACTGGCGTCTGCGGCCTTTATCGACACGTCGTCCATTCAGATTTCGGTTTCCTCATTCGCGGCGGCCGTTCCGGAAGCGAATTCGGTGGCTTTTCTGGCCCTGGCCGCGGCCGGTCTGGGTGTTGGCCGACGCCGCCGCCGGTAATGGAACGGATTGACGACAGAACGACCGGCGGCGTACGTGGATTGCACCCTCGTTTCGCATCCTGATTCAAATACGTCGTCGTCGGACGCGGCGGGTTGTGAGCCACAAACAGCTCGCCGCGTTTCTTGCAATTTCGGGAAGAACTTCTCCCCCGTCGCCGAAACCAGTGGTTTTCTGCATTCAGCGGATAGTAGCAACCGGACAAATTTTGGCATCTGGCTACTTGCCAACTGCCGGGTTCATTCCGCTACAATATTTGGCACGGCGAAAATGGTTGGCATGCGGCAGTCGTCGGGGACGACGTCGAAATCCCTGCTTTTCATGACTTTGGTGCCAGCCGTTCACTTTTCTTTTCTTTTTCCTGAATAAGTCAACGTTGACGGTCACGATGCATTGCGGCCCGAAAAACAGCGCCGGCGGGCTGGGCGACCCCCTGTCGGCAGGATCACCCGTGGAAACCAACCGGAAACCAAAATTTCCGAACGGTTGTGCGGTTTGATTCGTACAAGCCTGACGCAATTCGAATCGTGAAAAGTCTTGGCGGTCAAACAGATTGACTTGGGGAGGTCATCAAATGACGAATCACAGGAATTCCAGTCACTGGAATCCGGACAGCCCGAACGGCACTCCGGACGTGTATCAGGAAACGGGCGGCGACGGGATGGCCCTGCCGCATGACGCCGCATCGGACCAGGAATGTCTGCGGGTGTTGCAAAAACTTTCACGCGCGTGGGAGTACTCTCTGGACTGTGACCGTTCCCGCTGGGATTTTGCCGTTGAGCTGGCTGACCTGAGCCAGGATGGTATTTCCCACGAAACCTTGCGCTGGATGATTGGCAAGGGGCTGGTGGAACATGCCATGGAATCCGACAACCACCACGGGATCGGTCGCTCATTCGAATCGCCCGGTGGTTTCACGTTCAATGAACGCTCCTGTTTCGTGATTACCGCAACTGGTTTGGAATCCCAGCAAAAGGGATCGTCGACCGTCATCCAAAATCGAAATCGACCGGCCAGTGGATCGCTGCCGGTGTGGGATGATCAACGGCATGAATTGCGACTGGGCGGTATCCTCGTAAAACGATTCAAGTGGCGCGCCGCCAATCAGGAAGCGGTACTGGCGGCTTTTCAGGAAGAAGGTTGGCCGCCGCGCATCGATGATCCCCTGCCCCCCGTGGCGGAAACCGATCCCAAACGCCGACTGAGTGATGCCATCAAATGCCTGAACCGCAAACAAAAGAATCCCCTGCTCCGCTTCAGTGGCGATGGAACGGGCGAAGGTATTTTGTGGGATCTGGTGCCACCGGCCTCGTCCGATAGCCATGCGCCACCGCTGGCCCAGGACGAAAGCCCGGCCGAATCCTGCCCGGCGGCTCACTAGTGCCAGTCGCACGGACCGGTAGCGTTCGTGTCCGGCGCGGTAGAAAACAGATGGTTTGGCACTTGAGGGGCCCCGCCTGGCGGGCCCAACTGTGCCCCTTGCGGGGGAAACCGCACTGCGGGGCAACCCTGCGGGGCAACCCGGCCGTGGCACCCAATCGCGGTTTTCTGCAAAGCTTTCGGGTCCCTGCCTCCCATCGTGTTTTCTGACGAAACAACGCGACCCCGCTGTGGAACGCGCCCCAACCCGGTTCCGGCCCCGGCCAGTGGTTGCCAACGACACTCCGTTGGCATCCCTGCATCGGGTCCAGGATATTGCCGGATGGCTTTGATGTCGTTCCTGAAAACAAAATGATCGATGACCGCGTCAACCAGAACTTGTCGGGCCATCCTCGACCGTTGCTCAACAGCGGGTAACAATCCAGTGCAACCGGGCGGCGAGGCCGGGCGTTTTCCATTGGACCATCTTTCGTCGCCGCCGGGTGTACCGACAGCAATTTGGCTCCCTGCTGGGTGTTTTGGCGTTGGCCGGATCAGCGCGCGCTCAGGAGATTCCGGCGATTGAGCGGTGGGACCGTGCGGTTCGCCTGCACACCGAAGCCAAAAAATCCGACGACCGGCCAATTAACCAGGGGATGCGCGGGAGCAATCGCCATGCAGCTGAATATCAATGACGACCAGCATTTGGAAACACCTGACGTTGAAACGGTTCGCTCGGCTATCGCGAATCTTCTGGCGGACCAATTCATCGTGCTTTCCGTCGATGACGACCATTATGTCCAGGTCTTTCATCACGACGACGGCAGTTATCAACTCGAGTACCGCGATGGCTCGGCGGACGATCATTTCGGAACGGATCCGGATGACACAACCATGGACTGCGTCCTTGGTGCGTTCCAGGCGTACTTGCAACAGGCTGATAACTGGCAATCGGCGTGGAACTGGGAGAAGATCGGGCTTTCCGGCGAAAACGATGACGAACTACGGGGATTTCCCGAAACATTTCCCATCCGTCAGGATGATTACCATGCAAAACACATTGGCCGGACGGCGGACGGAAACCAGTTCTTTCTGACGACACCTTTCGTTGCTGCCAACGATGAAGAACCCGGTTGTGAATTCATCGCCCTGTTCCTGTTCGATCAAAACGGAAACCTGATTGAAACAAAAATCGACAACCTTGGTCCCCGAGCGACGATGGACCGAAACGAAGCCGGGCGGCTCTTCAACGAACGACTGGCCTCGCTGGGCCGAGTCGAGTTTTGTCACATCCAGGTCGCTCCGTTTCAGCTCCATCGCTTTGACACCATCTTCGGCCTGATTCCGCGCGAGCCTGAAGATGAAGATGATGAACGGTACATCGAGCTGCATCCTGGCAACTACATGGCATTTTACCCTCCATGGGACGGTTATTACGACACCTAGCAAACGCTGGCGCGCGTCGAGAAACGTCGCAGCCGGGCGCCATCAACGCGGCGAATACATGCGCTGCCTGCTGTGAATACGCGGCATGACGATCGTGTCTTTACGCAGCACGGACTGACAGTGTGCAGGGAAGCGGTGCGGTTGAGGTACGCGAGCATGGAACAGGTTCCGTTTCCCGGGATCGCAGCCGGCGTTGTCCCTGAACATGAACCGCCACCCAACCCGGGACTGTCCGGGATTGGTTGAGGATCGGAGTGGTTCATTCAATCGACTGACGCGCCGGTGCCGGCCCCTGTCGGGCCCACTGGTCCGCAATCAGGGTATCGGTAATTAACTGGGTCGCATGATAAATTACCATCGGAAACAGCGTCACATTCAACAGCAGGCAGACCAGCAGGCCCACCATTAACGTTTTTTGGCTTCCCGAAAAGGCGACTGCAATTTGCTGCTGCCGGTCCATCCCCAGCAGCCGCGCGGTGAAAAAGCCACCGGCCAGCGCCACCAGATGGACCGCAACGCAAACGATGGCAATCATCGCCACGGAATCGATGCGAACCGATTGGGCATCGGGGATTTTTTGCCACGTGCTGACCGTGCCGATCAACACCATCGCGAGGATTCCCAGTTGCGCCAGCACGTTGAACTGCCGCTTTCTGGCAGTGGCCGCCCTGGCCAAACGACGGTTTCGGCGCAAAACTTGTCCCAGCAGAATGGGCAGCAGCACCAGGACCAGCAGGCGAATCGACATGTCGCTGGCCGAGATCTCCGCCGTCAGACCGATCGTGATCCAAACGATCAGCGGCGTCACGGCAAAACACAGGGCGTTCGTAACGATCGTGGTCATCAAGGCCACGGCATCGTCGCCGCCAGCCCGGGCCGTCCAGACGGCCGCCGAAGCCAGCGTGCAGGGTGTGGCCGCCACCACCAGCAACCCCATGCCCGATTCGACATCCAGCCAGCGGCTTCCGGCCACGGCCAACACCGGTACCGCGACAAAGCTGAATGCGGTGGCCAGCAACGCCGGCCACGGATGACGGAGTGTTTTTAATATCCACCGGGTTTCCAGTGGCCAGGCCATCAGGAACATCACCACAAAGACCAGCGTATTTTGAATACTGCGGTGCCCGGCCAACCATGCCAGTTGGGTTGATCCGTTAACGCCGATCACCAGGGCCCCCAGCAGTCCAATCAAAAACCATTGCTGGCGAGCCAGTCGCCAAACGGCATTTGCAGGTTGTGGGTCAGACCGGGTCATCACGAGGTGGGCCAGGCGAAGACAGAATTCATCAACACCATGAACAAATTCTCTTTTTTTTGGCACTGATTCGACGGTCGGACCAATGCATTCCAACCCCCGGGATTACCCGGATGTTTTTTTGGCGATTTGTCGGGAACCCGGGAGTGACCCCGGTCGTCTGAAAACCTGAACCCGCGCGGGCGGCGGTTGAACCATGTTTGCCCAAATGCGATGCAACCGGTTTCCACCACCTGATCCGTTTCCAAAACGAGCGGACATTGTACGTTCATCTGCCAAGGGGATAATCATCATGTTACGTTCCATGCTGGCGCTGGGCGCGGTGGGCGGCATCTTGTTCATCACGAGTGGTTGCAATCGTCCGCAGTCCGCCGCAACCAGGGTCGAGGAGGCGTCCGAGGGGACTTCCGTCCATCCTGCGGGCGGCGTATCCGGCAGCCCGTTTCCTCACCCGACCGGGAATCCGGTCCGGGACGAACCTGCCTCGTCAAATAGCCGGCTCGCTTTGGCGGCCGACGCCAGCCATGAAGCCTTTCCGGCATTAAAGCAGGCATCGCCCGCCGGCGGCGGCATGTTGGCGGACCGCCCGGATTTCAATACCGAAGCCTACGATCACGTGAACGAGAACGAGTTTCAGGACGTGCTGGCTCATCCCCAATCCACATTTTCAATCGATGTCGACACAGCTTCCTACAGTAACGTCCGGCGTTTCATTAACGAAGGGCAGTTGCCGCCGCATGGCGCCGTGCGGATCGAGGAACTTGTCAATTACTTTGACTACCAGTACCCGCAACCCTCCAGCGACCGTCCGTTTTCGGTATCCGTGGACGCCGCCACCTGCCCGTGGAACGACCAACATCAGCTGGTCCGGATCGGATTGGCCGGCCGGACCCGGGAAATGGATCGTCGACCACCCTGCAATCTGGTGTTTCTGCTGGACGTATCGGGGTCGATGAAATCACCCGACAAATTGCCTCTGGTCAAATCCGCCATGCATCTGTTGACGAAACAGCTCAACGGCGACGATCGGGTGGCCATCGTTGTCTATGCCGGCGCTTCGGGACTGGTGTTGCCATCCACATCGGCAGCCAACCGGCAGGACATCGCCGACGCGATTGAACGGCTGGGCGCGGGCGGTTCCACCAACGGCGGCGAGGGGATCCGACTGGCCTATGATGTCGCCCGCCAAAATCATGTCGAAAACGGAATCAATCGCGTGATCCTGTGCACCGATGGTGATTTCAACGTCGGGGTAACCAGCCAGAGCGATTTGATCGGCCTGATTGAAACCAGTGCCCGGACCGGGGTGTTTCTCAGTGTGCTGGGGTTTGGACGGGGAAACCTGAACGACTCGATGATGGAAAAACTGGCCGACAAGGGCAACGGAGTCTACGGCTATGTGGACACGATGCGGGAAGCTCATCGACTGCTGGTTGACCAGGCCGGGTCAACCCTGATCACCATCGCCAAAGACGTCAAGATTCAGGTTGATTTCAATCCTGCCCAGGTGGCGGCCTACCGTTTGATCGGTTACGAAAACCGGATGCTGAACACCGAGGATTTTGACGATGACCGCAAGGACGCCGGAGAGATCGGGGCCGGTCACCGGGTCACGGCGTTTTATGAAATCGTTCCGGCGGGCGCGGACCTCATCTCGCGACCTGCGCAACCGTCCCGATTTGTGGCAACCGTTCCCGTGGCCGACGCCGATCCGGAAACCATGCTGGTCGTCGACTTGCGATACAAGCAGCCGGACGAGGACGTCAGTCAGAAATTCACCTGCCCACTGACCCGGCCGGAAATCGTCGCGTTTGCCGACACGCCCGGGGATTTCCGCTTTGCGGCGGCCGTGGCAGCCTTTGGCCTGGTGCTTCGGGATTCCCCGTTTGCCGGCACGGCCGACCTGGACTGGATCGTGGAAACGGCCAGCCAAAGTGTGGGCCTGGATCCCAACGGCTTTCGGGCGGAATTTGTCCAGCTGGTCAAACGGGCACGCCTGATGTTGGAACAACGGGTATCCTCGATTCGTTAGCAGGCGACGGCCTGTGCCGCGGAAGTTATTGCGGGCCCGGATACGAAACTGCCCTGCCGGGTGCCGGATTCCACGCGAATCCGTTAAAACAGCCGGTGCGCCCGCGGGTCTGTCGAACACATGCAGTTGGGGACGTGCATGTGCCCCGGGCGGCTGATCCATCCGTGAAAATTCCACCGGAACCCCGCGGACCGGGCAAGCCACCAGCAGCGCTCAAAGGGGAGGCCGGACGCTGCCGGCTGACGGCCGTCCTGACCGTGACCGTTGTTCAAACAGCCATCCCCGGGTCGACGAACCGCACGGCCCGGACAATTTCCAGCCCCCGAATTTGCGGAATCCGTATCGCCCCCCGCCATTCGAACGGCCATCCAGCAGCGACCATCATGATTCTGCCGCGAACCAGCACTGCACGAACCGGCATTGGCGGACTCATTGGGCTGCTGGCGCTGCTGGCCGCATCGACCGAATCGGCACACTCTCGTCCGACGGTTTCCGGATCAACGTCCCGCCCCAATGTGCTGTGGATCATTGTCGATGACATGTCGGCCGATTTTTCGTGTTACGGTCAAACCCTGATTGCGACACCGCACGTGGACGCGCTGGCCGCCTCGGGTTGGCAATTTAACCGGGCTTTTGTGACCGCACCGGTTTGTTCCCCTTGCCGGTCGGCACTGATTACCGGCATGTACCAGACCAGTATCGGGGCCCACCATCATCGGTCGGGCCGTGGTCCGCTGAAAATCCGGCTGCCCGACAACGTTCGCCCGATCCCGGAACTGTTTCAGGAGGCCGGATATTATACGACCATCAGTTCATGGCCGGTCAAACGCGATCAGTTGGGAAAAACCGACTACAATTTTCAGTGGAATCGTTCGATGTACAACGGTGCCGACTGGCGCCAGCGACCGTCGGGGCAACCGTTTTTTGCGCAGATTCAGTTGCCCGGCGGAAAGTTGCGCGGGGGGACACAACGTTCGGCGAATCGGTTGCTGGATCGGGCCCGGCAGGAATTTGGTGACTCAACCTGTCCGCAACGGGTTGTGTTGCCGCCGTGGTACCCCCCTGACCCGGTGTTGCTGGACGACTGGGCTGCCTACCTGGATTCGGTTCGCTTCACTGATCAGGCCGTGGGACAAATCGTCGAGCGATTGAAAGTCGACCAGGATTTTGACAACACCGTTATATTTTTTATGACCGATCATGGAATCAGTCATGCCCGCGGCAAGCAGTTTTTATATGACGAGGGTATTCACGTTCCGCTCATCATAACCGGCCCGGGAATTGCCAGCGGTGTGCGGGACGATCTGGTGGAACATATCGACCTGGCGGCCACGTCGCTGGCCCTGGCCGCGATTGACATCCCGCCATCCATGCAATCCCGCAACCTGCTGGCCGATGGTTATGTCGCCCGTGAGGCCGTCTTTGCCGCCCGCGACCGATGTGATGAGACGGTCGACAACATTCGCGCCGTTCGAACCATGCGATTCAAGTTCATTCGCAATGGCATGCCTGATCGACCGTGGCTGCAGCCCAATGCGTACAAGGATCGCAAGTCGATCCTGATAACCCTCCGCCAGCTGAATGCGGCGGGCCAACTGGATGCCCGGCAGTCCCGGATCTTTGCCGAAAGGCGTCCCGCCGAGGAACTGTACGACTTGCAATCAGATTCCGGTGAGACCGTTAACCTGGCTGAAAATCCGAAGTTTCAATCCACGCTCAATGAGATGCGGCTGCGATTGCAGGACTGGATGGAGCAAACCGGTGATCGGGGGCGTCAACCAGAACCGTCCGACATGTATGACAGTGACATGCAGGTCTATCTGGGCGGTTTGCGGTCGGGTAACGCAGACCCCTCCCATATTCGACAAGTCGAGGACAACATTGCCCGGATGAGGCAATGGGCGCGCGAGGGAAGGTAACGCAGAACGAGAATCATGGGCGAGGGCCGGGGACTCGCCGCGTGACCGGCCATTCGCCGGGAATCGTTTGGCGGCCAAATGACAGCAATCGATCGCCGGCGACCGGAGCGCGGAACGCCGCAACCGCGGGCCGCCCTAAAGGTCGGGAAAGGCTTGTTGTCCGGCCACAACCGTTCACGGTTGCTCCCCGATCGCTGAGCACACACACAATCGCACTATCGGATTTTGCGCGACGAATTTAGACTTCGCGCCCGTGCGCGCCCGACAGAGCCTCGAGCCACTCCGGAATTGAATCTCCCCGTTCCCACCAGCGGCTGGAAAAACCGACATGCCTTTACGTTACTGGACAGCCGGTGAATCACATGGCCGGGCCATGTTGGCCCTGATGGATGGGTTTCCGGCAGGCCTGACGATCGACGGTGAGGCGATTAATGCGGAACTGCGGCGGCGCCAGGGAGGTTACGGTCGCGGCGGACGGCAAAAGCTGGAAACGGATCAGGTCGACTTTTTGTCCGGAACCTGGCAAGGGGTCACGCTCGGCAGTCCCATCTGTATGCAGATCGTCAACGCGGACTACAAACTGGAACGTTTGAAGGAACTGCCTCGACCACGACCCGGGCATGGCGATTTGAGCGGATCGATCAAGTACCTGAGTTCCATCCGCGGGATCCTGGAACGCGCCAGTGCTCGCGAAACCGCCGCCCGGGTTGCTGCCGGTGCGGTGGCCCAGCAATTGCTGGCGATCCTGGGCATTCGGATACTGGGATATGTCGTGCAGTTGGGTGGCGTTGATTTACCGGTCCCCGCCGGCGATATCGGGCAACACACGACGTGGCGTGACCAAAGCGACGTGTATTCCTTGTGCCCGGAACGCGACGGGGAAATCAGGCAACGGATTGATGATGCCCAGGCTGCCGGAGACACACTGGGAGGCATCATTGAGGTTCGCGCGGAGGGATTGCCCTTTGGTCTCGGGACCCATGCCCAGTGGGATCGCAAGCTGGACGGTCGATTGGCCGCCGCCGTGATGAGTGTGCAGGCGATCAAGGGCGTTGAAATCGGGTTGGGATTTCGGGCGGCCGCCCTGCCCGGTTCGCAGGTCCATGACGGGATTCGCTATGACGGATCGCAACGTGACCGGTCCGATCTTGGTTTTCAGCGACCCACCAACAACGCGGGAGGACTGGAGGCCGGAATGACCAATGGCCAGCCCCTGGTCATTCGAGGTGCCATGAAACCGATCAGTACGTTGCAGACTCCGCTGGAATCCATCGACATGGAAACCAAACAGGCCAGTCTGGCCAGCTACGAGCGAAGTGATATCTGCGCGGTCCCGGCGGCCAGTGTCATCTTGCAGGCGGTCGTGGCCCTTGAGCTGGCGGCAGCCGTGATAGACAAGTTCGGTGGCGACAGTGTTCAGGAAATGCGGCAGCACTGGACCACGTTTCAGGAGCTGGCCCGTCAACAATAGTCCCGGATCAGCTGCACCAATGAGATCAACATGGATGTGAAGCTCAGCGACAACCTGCGGCGCCTGATTTGCCGGGCGGGCTTTTTGCTGCTTTGTCTGCTGCCTACGCTGCTGACGGCGCGGTGGATCCTGTTCCCGGTAACCGGCAGCCAGTGGGCGACGCGAATCCATCAGCACCTGGGAATTCAGGCGCAGGTCGCGCACATCTCCACGCCGACCCCCCAGCGAACGGAATTCGGACCGATCACACTGGGCGAACCGGATGGACCGTGGTGCGTGCGGATCGACACCGCCGTTCTGGACAACGGGACTGCGGGGCGAGTCTTGCAGCTGGGGACGGTCACCGGTTCGGCCGCCGCCGTCGCCCGGACGCTGCGACTGATCGATCGGCGAACGGACGCGGCGTGGCATTCCGATCGCCCCCTGCTGGTCCAGATTGACCGAATCCTGTTGCACCGGAGCGGACAGGACGACTCCGGGCATGGTGAGTTGACGGCAGTCAGCATGCAGATCGAACGACCCGGAGATCGATGGCACGCGGAGTTTGTCTGGGCATCCGCAACCCGACCGCCGGCGACATGCTCCGTTCGGCGAACCCGGGACACCGAACAAACCAGTTGGCAAATCGAATGTTCCGAGCCGGGAATGCCGGGGTGGGTGGTCGGGGCGTTTTGTCCGCTGCTGGAGATTGCCGGCCTGGAAACGCTGGTCGCCGGTCGGGCTTCCCTGTTTCAGCGAGTAACGGGCTGGAGCGGAGAAATCAGCGATTTGCAGTTGTCCGGCGTTGATTTGACGCACCTGGTTTATCGCCGATTTGGACAACCGCTAACCGGACGGGCCAACATCCGAATCCCGGAAGCCAGCATTGTGGAAAACCGGTTGACCCGCATCAGCGGTGACGTTCATGCATGGTCGGGAATCGTGGGGGCCGGGTTCCTGCATGCCTGCCAGAAATTTGCCGGAATGACCATCGTGGCACCCTGGGGCGATACCGATGTGCCGTACAGTCAGCTGCGATTCGGATTTCGAATTCACGACTTTCAACTGGCGTTGTTTGCACCCGCGGACAACGATTGCATGGTGACGGCGACCGATGGCAGCAAGGTCCTGATACCGCGCAGCGGTCATCCGTTTCCGGTAACCAGCCTGTTGGGCATATTGGCCGGACCGCGCAGCCAACTGGCACCCCTCAATCGCAACACGGCCGCGCTGGCGGGTTGGCTGGCCTGGCCGATACTGCCCCTGCAGGACCCGTTCTCGGTCCAACAAATGGCCGACGAACAGCCGCGGCAGGTGGGTGACCGGGTTTTTCGCTAGGCTCTGTCCTTTAATCGGTGGCGGGCGGCGAGCCGGGCCGCCAGTTGCAGACCCAGAATCTTTGCGGGATCCAGCCCAGCGAGAGAATCGCCAGATGCACCACCCAGGCCAGGGAGACCATTTTCATGCGGTCCTCGGAGACTCCGTACGCGTGCAATCCCACGCCCAGTTCATTCACGGCGAACCAGGACCAGATCGTCACCATATTGCCAAAGATCGCCAGCATGGCGATGCCGCGGGCCCGCACCAGGCCGCCCCAGCGGGCGTGCAACAGCAGGGCGTTGGCCAACACGATCATCAGCGCCCCGTTTTCCTTGGGGTCCCAGCCCCAAAACCGGCCCCAGGAATCGTCGGCCCACAACCCGCCCAGAACCGTCCCCACGAAACTGCACAACAACGCAAAACAGGTGACGCCGTAAACCAGCCGGATCAGCATATCCCGCGTCTTTTTCATGTTGCCGGGCGCCAACACGGTAATCAGCATGTACAGCACGCCCAGCGAACCGGCCACAAACGTCGCCGCGTAGCCCAGCGTGATCGTGACCACATGGGTCGACAGCCAAAACTGCGTATCCAGCACTGCCTGCAATACCGTAAAGGTGTCGCCGTCGATCGCCAGGTCGAACGCCACTGCCAGCGTCAACCATCCGGCAACACAGCTCAACAAGGTTCCAAAACTGTGGCCGGCAAACCGTTCCACCAGCATGCCCAGCAGGGCGGCAGCCCATCCGATAAAAATCGCTGAACTGTACAGATTGGTAACGGGCGGACGACCGGAAATATAGATCCGCAGCACCAGCCCCACCGTGTGAATGATGAAGGCCAGAACCATCAGCCAGAATGCCGCGCGACGTGTCCCGTTGGCCAGCGGAACAAACGACGGAATATGCTGGGCGCCGACCATGGACACCCACGAGATCAGGGTCAGGATCAGGGCTGCGATATAGATTGCGGTGGCCACATAAAACGGGGCCGCCTGGTTGTGAAAGAACTCGGCCTGCACGCGACCCTGATATTTCTGCAGGTCGGGCACGAGGCCTGCGGCGGCGGATTGTTGCTGCACCTGTTCGTTGAATCCCGCCGCATCCCGGGCGGTCCACAGGGCATCCAGCTGGACCAGCGGGGGAGGATCCGGCAACGATTGCCAGTCGAATTGACCGTCAGCCGTAACCGGCAAAATACGGGCGATTTCATCCGCAATGACCGCAACCAGCCGGGGTTGTTGGATTTCCATCTGCGCGTCAATGTTGGGCTGGACCTGTTCCCGACGCACGCGCAGGCCATCGCGGGTTTGCGGGTCGGGATCGGCCAGGATTTCATCCACAATCAGCTGCAATTTGTCCAGATCCAGCTCGCGCAGATTCATCCCCAGCCGGCGGGCCACATCGATCATCAATTCTTCCCGGAAAATCCGGTCTTCCAGCCGCTCCAGGGGTTCGCCCTGCATCAGCCACTGGGCCAGCTGGCGGGGGGTTTCCAGCGACTCGGCGCGGGCGGTGTCGGCCAGCCAGTAGCGGGTCTTCAACGGCGACAATATGGTCCAGTCGTCGGCCGATTCACCCGGAACCGCCTTGACGACGCCGGTGGCCGATTCCATTTGCCGGGAGACCGCCAGAGCTTCCGTTGGATCGGAAAACCCGAAATGGGCCGGGCTGGACAGGGCATAGCGCAAGTTGTTGATGGCCCGGACATGGCTGTTGAGGTTCAGGATGCGTCGTTGAAACGGGGTCAACTCAGACTCGTTGGCCTCGGCGACGGCCCCGGCCTCGCGAACCATCCGCTCGAATTCGTCCCGAGCCGCCATGATTTCGGCCCACGAGTACAAATTGCGCTTGCGGCGCACCAGATCCAGGGCGGCGATGATATCCGGATCATCGATCTTGAACACCAGATACTGGTCAGCGCCGGGTTCGTCAAAAACCCAGTCGGCCAGCCAGCGAATGGCCGGTCGCTCGACTCCCCCGGCATCCGGTACGGTTTCGCGTTTGCGAGATTCGCGGAGCGTGGTGCGAGCCAGCGAATCCAGCGGCTGAACGCGGCCACCACTGACCACCGGCAACCGGCCGAATTCAGTCAGATTCATGGACAGGTATTCGACCCGCTCCGGTCGAATCTCCCGCCAGGTCCAGAAACCGAAAATCAGCAGCGCTCCGATGACGAACGCCCATGACAAGCCGTCGTACCGGGACGCCGGCGGAGTCAGTTTTTCGGCAAACCGGACAAAGATGGCGAGGAAGTGCATGAGCAGGCCGATCCCCACAAAGGCACAACTGACGTACGGGATCAGCCAGCCGGTATTTCGAACAATTTGCAAAACGGAGAACTTGCGGCCATCGATATCCGTGCCATGTTGCGACTGGTAAAAGGTCTCGTTGTTGTAGCGCAACGGCCGGTTCATGGAAACTTTTTTCAAATCATCGACGCCGTTTTCAGGATCGATGATGCGAAACGTCGACGAATAGGTTTGGGGAATCTCGGTCCCCAGATAATTGGTCCGCGTGGTGGACTCCAGCTGAACCGAATAGGGCTTGTAGTAATGTTCCTGCCGCAGTGCGATTTGCCATGTCTGGCCATCCGTTTCGAACTGGTCCAGATCCACCTGGTCGTTTTCATACAGCTGCTGACTCGCCAGAAAAACCCCGAGGCTCTCGTCGCGGTCCCGCCGCAGCAGTTCCAGATAGCCGCTGACCGTATTGCGGCGGCGGCTGTCGGTGCCGGGCACCGGAGGTTGCCCACTGGCCCGAACGATCCTGGCCAGTCCCTGCTCGCCCTGAATCGCCGGATCGTCCGGGGACTTTCGCTCAATCGAGGAATTGGAATACAGCGCCAACGGGCGGACCCGTACCGGCAGGCGCGGGTCGTCCAGGATTTCACCGACCTGCAACGCATCGGTATTGATTGCGATGACGTTCTGCCGGCCGTCCGTCTCGGGGGTCAGAAAGGCCACTTCGGTTTCGTCATAGTTGACCGTGTGGAAACTCGTTTCCCCTTCGTAAAAGAACATTTGCTGTTCGACCGCGGACCACGTCGTATACAGCTCGCCGGCCATCAGCAACAGCAAACCGCTGTGGATAATCACAATGCCCGCCTTGCGGCGAAACAGCAACACGGCGCCCAGATAACATACGACGGCCGCAACACCACCCTGAATCAGGCGCCACAGCACGCGCATGGCGTCGTCGCCGATGAAGGACGATTCGCCCAGATACAACAAAAAAAACAACAGCCCCAGCATGCCGGCCCCGGTCAGCCCGGCAAAGATCCGGCGGATCGTACCCGCCAACGCGAAAGCACCGGCAATTCCGGCAATTCCCACCACACCCAATCCGGTCTGCAGCAGGGTCCACTGGGTCTCCCAGGGAATCAGGGGCGTTTCCTGAAATCCGGAGCTGTTTCCATTCATGATCACCAGCAGCGTCGTGACGGCACCCAGCGCCAGAACGCCCAGACCCACGGCCAGTCGGCGGCCGCTGGCCTGCACGCGGAACCGCACCAGATGGGCACACACCAGATTGACCAGCATCGCAACCAGCACGGTTACTCCACTGGGCATCATGAAACCCCCGCCCACCGACTGGGTTTCCGGGAACCAGGCGGGAATGATCAATTCCTGAAACGGAATGTATACCAGCGGCGCGGAATAGTGCTGCTGTTTGACCTGATAGATGTCGTGTCGCGTTTGCTGAAGCGTGGCGATCAGGATCAGGACCAACCCCAGCGACAACAGGAACACGGTCAGACGCAGTGAGCCCAGCGCCGTCAACAGGTTGTAGGCCGCCGTCCGCCAGCGGAACTGGCTCTCCGGGACGTTCATCGTGGCAGGCAGTGGTTGGGTCATGGCAATTCGAGTTAACGACAATGCGAAACAGGATGAAACTGAATACCAAAAACTGCGATCCGGATACCGCTAACGGAACCGGATCGATCCCAGAAATGTGTCAAACGTTGCCCGGTACTGATCAACCGCCGCGGCCGAACCTGACAACTTGACGACCCAGCCATTACCCTGCAGGTCCTCGAACATGGCCACGATCACACTTTGACCATCCGGTTGCCCCGAGGAATCGACCGGCCCATCCAGACGCAGGGTGCGGGCGGTCGAGGCATCCACCGTGACCGGCCGGGTCAATTGTGCCACGTCCGGTTTTTCGACCAAACCCACCTGGGCCGCCCAGGCCTCAACATTCATGCGCCACGATTCCTCCGACGGATTCATCTTCATCAATGCCAGTTCCAGTGTTCCGGCATCCGAGCCCCGGGTCCAGCGGCCAGCCACAAACGAGGTGGTCGTTCCGGGAGTCCAGTCGTCGGGCTCCTGAAAGTCGATCGTTTCCGGTTGGGTCGCTGCGGGGGCCGGGATCGATTCCGGCGGCACGGCTGGCCGGTTTGCTGGCGGTTGGGGCGTTTCGGGCATTTCGGCCCCGCCCGCAAACGGAGCGGCACCCATGCCGGTATTCAGCCGGGGACCCCGGGCGTCGTACACCTGAAACGCGGCGTCGCTCCCCTGGACCTGGCGAATCTGTCGTTGCAGTTCGACATCGTCAATCGGACCCAATCCCAATTGTCCGCGCCAGCGGTTGACATTGGCCCCCAATGGTTGTCCTGGTGGCAAACTGGACACGGATATCTCCGGGGCATCAGCGGACGTTCCGGCCCGAATCGTGGCAAACCGCATCGGCCGCTCGGGCTGGATTTCCCAGCCCGTCGGCAGGTCCCATTCCGGCTGGCCCCTGGCGAATTTCACGCCCGTCAGGAACTGTTCCCAGGCCGATTCCTGCAAGGCCACTTGCTCCAGCGAGCCGGTTAATTTGAAAAACCACGTTCCATCAGGCTGCTCGTTAATGGCCGTAATCATCCGAAACCGGGCCTGGCCATCGTCGGCGGCAGCCGGCTCGACCGTGCGGGTTACCGGCACCGATGCGTGCACGGTGACCGGATCCTTCCCGCGACAGCCACCGCTGAGGAACAAGATCGTCAACAGCAGGGCCACGGCGGTGCGATCGGGAGCTGTCGTAATTGCAATATGATTGGCGGACATCATTCAGAAACTGAAAAACACCGGTGAACGATCCTGGAACTCGGCGCCACGGCCTCGGCGACCAGTCGACTTGAAACGGACCCCTGTTCCCCTTTTTCTGCCCATCACGGGACGCCACGGCCGGCCGCAGTCCCCGTCGCACCATCGCCGCAGATAATGAGTTCAGTCAACCACTGACACGCCGATCCCATCCGGATTAATGCAAAACAACCGGCCATGCAAAACAACCGGCCATGCAAAACAACCGGGCTGCGATCGGCCGATCCCCGGACCGGTCCGAATACGCCATTATCGCGCCAGCAAACTCCCCGGATATGGCAAACGAGTGGGGCAAAATGTCACAGGGCCGGCAAAATGGCGCCCCGGCACTGGCCCAGACCGATTCGGTGAAAGTTTGCTTTCTCACAATATCCGGAAATGATCACTTCATCGCCATCAGCCAGAAATTTTCGTTCCTCGCCCGTGGGCAGGCGAATCGGCGTCCTTTGCGTTCCGGGAACCGGATGGTCCAGTTCACCGTCCCAGGTCAATTCCAGCAAACATCCGCGGGATTCCCGTTCCCGGTTGGAAACGGTGCCACTGGCCAGCAGATCGCCGGTCTGCAGGTTGCACCCGTTGCTGCTGTGATGCGTCAGCATTTGGGCCAGCGTCCAGTACATGTCCCGAAACGTGCCCCGACTCAGTTGATGAGGCGGCATCCCCTGGCTCCGCATTTGCCCGGTCGACAGCGCAACGGTCAATCGCAAATCGAAACCGCCGGCGGTCTGGTTCGATTCCAGCGACAAATAATCCAGTGGTTCCGGATCACCGGACGGGCGCTGAAATGCCGGACAGCGGAACGGGGCCAGCGCCTCCAGGGTAATGATCCACGGGCACACGGTCGTGGCGAACGATTTGGCCAGAAACGGTCCCAGGGGCTGATATTCCCAGCGCTGAATGTCCCGCGCGGACCAGTCGTTGACCAGCGACAGACCAAACATGTGATCTTCGGCGTGGTCGATCGGAATCGGGGAGCCGAGTTCATTACCTGGTCCTGCATAAACCCCGACCTCCAGTTCGTAGTCCAGCAGCTGGCAGGGTTTTCGAACCGGCGCTTCGCCTTCGCTGGCCGGTGACAGCTGACCGGTGGGTCGCCGCACCGGCGTGCCGCTGGGGACGAGGCTGCTGGCCCGGCCGTGATAGCCGATCGGTACATACTTGTAATTGGGCAACAGGGGATTGTCGGGCCGAAACATGCTGCCCACATTGGTCGCATGAAAAATGGATGCGTAGAAATCGGTATAGTCGCGGACGACAACCGGCAGCAGCAGTTGGGCCTCCGCTTGCGATACCAGCGCTGCGTTGGCCGGCCCGCCGGCGACGGTCAGTTCGTCACACTGAACACTCAACAACTGACTGATACGATGACGCAGGGCGATCCGCTCGGCGACATCCAGCTCCATGACGCCCGCCAGCGTCGGTTGTTGCAACGTTTGCCTTAGCGGCTGGGGAAACAGGCCATGTGCCGCGCAGGCCCCCAGATCAAGGATTTGGTCGCCGATGCCAACGCCCACCCGGGTCGCGGAACCGGCAAGTTGAAACCGGCAAAACGGCAGGTTTTGAATCGGAAAATCCGTCCCCGGCTGATTGGCGCTTTCCACCCACGACTGCAATTCGGGATCGTGCGTATGATCGATAGGGCGCATGGGCAAGAGTCACTCCGGTCAAATTGAAATTCAACTGTGATCCAATGGTAAAACGGTATCGCCATTGTGACCAGCCGATGCGGCGCGACCCACAACGGGGGTTCCATTCCGGAATACCCGTATCAGAAAGGCGAACCGGCCCGGTCCGTTTCCAGCCAGCCGGACTGCTGCAGTTCGTCGACCGGTTCGGTAAAGGAACAGCTGCCGAAGGATATTGCGAAATCCTGACGCGTTGCCAGAATAGCGGCCCGATCCACCGTGGTGCTGGCAAACGTCACACCACCGGGACCAAATTCAATCAATCGAGGATTGGTGACGTTCAGGATAGTTGCCAGCTTGTCGGCCGGCCACCGGTGCCGATGGGCAAAACAGGCGGCGACAAACACGTTCAGGAATCCATGCATGGTGGATCGCCGGGCATCGGCATCGTAGGTCAGCGGATATTCGCCGCGCAGGGGATGGTGCAGCCCGGCCGTGGCCTTGAACCCCAGGTGGTGCCGCGCACACGCCTCGATGAATTCCGCGACCTGACGCGAATCGGGAATCAGGTCCGGAGTGACACCTCCCGTTCGGATCTTGGCAAAAATTCTCGCTGATTTTTGTTCCGCCAGTGCGGCCACCAGTGCCTCGGAACGGGCATGCGGGATTTCCAGAAAGGCGGTCAACGACCCGGGTATGCGCTGGATCGTTTCATTGATCAGTTCGGCGCGCGGCAACCGGCCTTCCACGACATCGACCCGGGCAAACCGGGATTCGTTATTGAACACGTCGATTGAATGCAGCGCCCTGTCAAAGGCCTGATCGGGCGCATCGATTACCGGCAGCAGCGCACTGATTTTCCACGGATCCCCGGAAACAGCGGCGGGCAACTGCTGCTGAAACACCGTGGAAAATTCTGCCAGCCGCCCGGCCGGAATGATCAAACGGCCCAGCATCCAGCGATGGGAGCCGTTCAGGTATTCCTGATAATTCCCGAGGACCGCGTCCAAAGGCAACGTGGCGGGTGGAAACAGGCCGGCATAATCGACCAGACGTTCGACAAGAAGTTTGAGGGATGACATCAGAAGACGGGTTTCCTGGCAATCGGTAACGATCGCCACCCATCATAACGAATCTTGCCCCGGCTACCCAGCGACCGGCTCGGCGGGCGGGAATTCGTTCCGATCCGTTCCGCCAGGGCGGTGGAAAATCACGCCTGCGAAGCCGCAGGTTGCTCGGCGTTCATCCGTGACACCCATGGATCCAGATCCTCAAAGATTGCTCCCGGATTGCCGTCAAAAACCCGACCAACCAGCAGGTTGGTCAGATTGCGGCCGTGTTCCGGATGCTCGCGCATGAATGTGCCAAAACTGAAATTCTTGTTGTAGAAGGTGTCAACCAGTTTGCGGACCCAGTGGATCCCGGCATCAAATTCGCAGGTCCAGCGACCCAGTTGTTTGGCGGACAGATCGTTCCGCCGCAGTCCCTCGCCAATCGCCTGGGCGGCCATATCGGCCGATTTCAGCGCCAGAAATACGCCCGACGAATAAATCGGATCGATAAATCCGTAAGCGTCTCCCACCAGCACCCAGCCATCGCCGGCATGCTCGGTCGTGGTATAGGAGAACTCCTTGGCGACCAGAAAACGGCCTTCCTGAACCGCATCACGCAAACGCCGTTGCAGCCCGGGACAATTTTCCTGTTCCTGGGCAAACGTTTCGGCCGGGGAAGCATTGCGTTTCAGCAAAAAATCATTGTCGCCCACCAGACCAACACTGACCGTATCATTGCCCAGCGGGATATACCAGAACCAGGCATCCCGTGAATTGGTGCTGAGAATACAGGTCACTTCCGGGTTACTGCCCCCGTTTCGCTGGGCACCGCGAAAGTAGCCCCAAATCGCCGCTTTCTTCAAATCCGGATTGACCTCGCGGGTCCCCATACGGTTGGCCAGAAAAGCCTGTTGACCGGTGGCGTCCACGACAACCCGCGTCTTGAGGGTTCGCTGACGACCCTCCCCATCACGCACCTGGACCGCGTGCTGGCCATTGTTGTTGAATCGCACATCCAGGACGCGGGTCTCTTCCAGACAAGTTGCTCCCTTCTTCTGGGCGGTATCGAACAACAACTTGTCAAATTTGGCCCGTTCCACGTGCCATGTCTCGGCACTGTCCCGGTCGTCATGTTCTCGAAACACAAAGGGCCGGGATTCCTTGTCGTCGGCGTTGACAAACTGGACCCCGTTTTTGCGGACAAACCCGATTTTTTCGAACTCTTCCAGGACTCCCAGTTTTTCAAAGACCCAGTAACTCTCGGGCATCAACGATTCACCCACCTTTAACTGAGGCAGTTTCTCGCGTTCCACCAGCGCGGTGCGGTAACCCTGCGCAGCGACCAGCGCTGCGGTAGCACAGCCCCCCGGCCCGGCACCCATCACAACGCAGTCGAAAGTGTCGCTCTTCATCTCACCATGTTCCCATACAACTGTTTCAATCGGCGGTCGACTGCGGCATTCGGCGGCCGGGCCCGTCGGTCCATCGCCACCTCATCACCCCGATTCTCTGCCGCCGGATGTCGACCGCGGCCTGTATGGCCCCTGCCGGACCCCCGCGACCTCCCACGAATTTCTTCCGGGGCGGCTCCCGTTTGGACGGGCGATGTCAGGCCTTCAACGGTACATCTTTTTTCTCGACCGCTTCCAACCGTAGATTGTAGTCTCCGATAACGAATCTGTCGGGATCATTTCGGCCCGCTGCCCGGCGTGTGGCACGCGGAAAATCCCCGTGTGGCGCGACAGTTGACCGGCGGGGCTGTCACGTCCCGCGGCTCGCCCGGCCTTGCTCAAACGGTTGTTTGACCTGGTTCAAAAAAGGGGTTTGGACTGGTCTCCCGGATTTTTTTTAACAGAATAGGGGGGTAATGGTTTCGGCTACGCTCGCAACGATTCGATTGAACGATTCGATTGCGACGCGGCAGGAGCGTCCGGAACTTGCCCGAACATCGTCCCTGATCCTGAATGGATAATGATGCCACGCATATGCTTTGATATTTGTCACGCCTGTTTTAGCCGCACCATGGCAACCGCCTTGCTGGTCGTTATTGGGAGTCTGGCTTGGGACCATGCTCAGCCGGCCGCAAATGCCTGGCAGGAAGCCGGCGCCTCGCACACATCACCGGAAGAAATGGAAAGCCGGTTTTTTACCAACGTGCGGCCCCTGACGACCTCCGGTCGCCGGGCCGGCGAAGGGTATTTCAGCGGCGACGGGAACCAGATGATTTTCCAGAGCGAACGCGATCCGGAAAATCCGTTTTACCAGATGTATTTGCTGACGTTTGATCCGCCCGAAATCAGGCAGGTGTCACCGGGCAAGGGCAGAACCACTTGTGGCTGGATTCACCCGACCGGCGACCGTGTCCTGTTTGCGTCGACTCATGAGGATCCGGACGCCGTCACCAAACAACTCGAGGAGATCGCCCAGCGCGAGGCCGGAACCCAAAGCCGTTACAGCTGGAACTACGATCCGTTTTACGAGATTTACAGTTACGACCTGGCCAGCGGGTCTTACTCGAAACTGACGGACGCCACCGGCTATGACGCGGAAGGTTCGTGGTCACCCGATGGCTCCAAAATCGCCTTTGCTTCCAACCGCCGCGGGTACGTTGATGGCGAATTGAGTGCCGAGGAACGCAAGCTGTTCGATGTGTTCCCGGAAACCGCCATGGATATCTACATCATGGATGCTGATGGCAGCCATCTGCAACGGCTGACGGACGAGATTGGTTATGACGGCGGCCCCTTCTTTTCGCCCGACGGTCAGCGCATTTGCTACCGCCATTTTGACCGCGAGAACACCAGCGCTGAAGTCTGGACGATGAAGATCGATGGTTCCGACAAGCGGCAGTTGACGCAATTGAGCGCGATCTCGTTTGGCCCGTATTATCACCCATCGGGCAAATACCTGACGTTTATTTCCAACCCCGAGGGTTTCGGCAATTTCGAAATCTATCTGATTCCGGCCGAGGGGCGGATGGATCCGGTTCGTGTCACATGGACCGACGGATTCGATGGATTCCCCACGTTCTCACCGGACGGCAAGACGTTCTCGTGGACATCCAACCGGATGGGGGATACCTCCCAGATTTACGCCGCCGACTGGAATCACCCGGCGGCTCTGGAAGCGCTGGGCCTGACAGGCCGGGAAGAAACCGCGGTCAGCGTGGAAACACCGGACGTGGATACCGGGATCGACGAACAGTCGGGGCGGGCGGCGACCGGTTTGACGTCGCCGGCCTTTGCCGACGAGGACATGCTGCGGCACGTCGATTATCTGTGCCGACCGGAAATGGAAGGACGCCTGACCGGCAGTGTGGGCGAACAGCGGGCGACCGCCTATGTCGCGGCCTATCTGGATTCACTGGGGTTTTTGCCGGCCGGCGACGTCGATACCGCGACGGGCGAGCGGGGCTGGTTCCAAAGTTTCGAATTCCCGGCCGGGGCCCGCCTGGGAGACGACAACCGGTTGACGATCGGCGATTTCCAGCCCCTGCTGGAGGACCAGTGGTTGCCGCTGGGTTTCAGTGGCAACGGGGAGTTTTCCGGCAAGGTTGCTTTCGCGGGATACGGAATCGTGGCACCCCCGACGGAAAACGCGGAATCGTACGACTCGTTTGTGCATCTGGATGTGACCGACAAATGGGTCCTGGTATTTCGCTATTTGCCCGAGGACATTACGCCCCAGCGGCGACAGGAATTGAACTTTTTCAGTCAATTGCGGATCAAGGCGGGCAACGTTCGGGATCGGGGCGGCCGCGGATTGCTGGTTGTCAGCGGCCCCAATTCCCAGGCCCGGCAGGAGATCATTCCGCTGTCCGCCGATTCCTCGATGGGCCGCGTTTCCATTCCGGTGATCAGTATCTCGGACGAGGTGGCACAACGCATGATGAAGTCCGCTGACCAGGACCTCAAATGGTGGCAAACCCAGCTGGACAATGGCCAGCCGCAAATTGGTTTTGATTTTCCGGGACTGGAAATTACTGCCAATATTGACGTGGTTCAGCGGCGCGGACGCGGCCGGAATGTCGTGGGTCGCCTGCAGTTCGGCGATGCTCCCTCGGAACAGGCCGTGTTTGTCGGCGCCCACGTGGATCATCTGGGTCGCGGCGCCGCGGGCTCGATGTCCCGCGACGAGGAAGAAAGACGACAAATTCACTTTGGCGCTGACGACAATGCTTCGGGCGTGTCCGGCATGCTGGAAGTGGCCGAATATCTGGCCGCCGAAAAGCGGAGCGGCAAGATCCGGTCGGGACGGGATCTGGTCGTTGCGGCCTGGTCCGGTGAGGAACTCGGACTGGTTGGCTCCAACTGGTTCGTCCAGCAGGCCCAGCGCGAAATCCTTGGCAAACCCGATGCCGCCGAAGATGAATTGACGGACGTCTCCCTGATTTCCAGGTACGTGGCCTATTTGAACATGGATATGATCGGACGATTTGACAAAAAACTCGTGTTGCAGGGGCTCGGTTCGTCCGACTGGTGGTCGTCCGAGATTGAAAAGGACAACCTGGCCACCGGCATCCTGTTACAGCAGAGTATGGATACCAACCTGCCCACCGACGCCACCGAATTTTATCGGGCGGGGGTTCCCATTCTGGCCGCCTTTACCGGAACTCATGAGGATTACCACACGCCCCGCGATACGCCCGAAAAACTCAACTACGCCATGGCGGCACGAATTGCCCGGCTGATGGGGCTGGTCGCGCGGTCGCTGGTTACCGGCGACACGGTACCGGAGTACAAGAAGCAGGATGCCAGCCAGCAGACGATGCGCGGCGTCATGCGGGTCTCCCTGGGGACCAGTCCGGACTACACGGCAGAGGTAACGGGCACCAAACTGAAAAGCGTGCGCAGCAATTCGCCGGCCGACAAGGCAGGTGTGCAGGGCGGCGATGTGGTGGTCGAGTTGGCGGGTTTCCAAATCGAGAACGTGTATGATTACTCCAATGCCATTGCCGCCCTCAAAGCCGGCGAAACGGTCCGGATCGTCGTTTTGCGGAAAGATCAGCGGCTGGAACTCGATATCACGCCGGAGTAACTGCAGCCGGCCCCCCTGCCCCACCCGGCGGGCCTGCTGATAGACTGGGCCCATGCAAAATAACGCTTCGCTCGAACAGCGTGTCCTGGCGCACGTTAACCGCGAAAACTACAAACCCGTCAAACCGCGTGTCATCGCCGATCAGCTGGACCTGACCGACGACCAGTTGCGGGATCTGAAGCGAATTATCAAACGGCTGGTCAAACGCGGCCAGCTGGCCTACGGCCCGAAACATCTGGTCCTGAAATCCGCTGCGGCGAAAACCGCGCGACCGGAGTCAGCCATCACGGGCCGGTTTTCCCGAACGTCCGGGGGTTACGGGTTTGTGTCGGTCCTGCCCGGCGTTTCGGCCGGCCCGGACGACGTTCCGCTGGACGATATCTATATCCCGCAAAGCCGCTCGCTGGATGCCTCCTCCGGAGATCTGGTGCGGGTGGAAGTTCGCACTACCCGCCAGCGAGGCCAGCTGAAGTCCAGCGGCCGAATCCTCGAGGTGCTTGAGCGGCGCACCCATCGCTTCGTCGGGACCTATCACGAACGGGAACAGTACGGTCTGGTTTCGATCGATGGCAACCAGTTTGAAAACAGTGTCCTGGTGGGAGACGCCAGTGCCCGGGCGGCCCGCGTGGGTGACAAGGTCGTGGTGGAAATGGTCCGTTTTCCCGGCCTGAATTCCAAAGGGAACTTTCAGCCCGGCGAAGCGGTGATCGTCGAGGTGCTGGGTGACCGGGGCAAACCGGGTGTCGATACCCTGACGATCATTGCCGAATACGGATTGCCAGGGGAATTTTCGGAGGACGTGCTGGATGACGCGCGAAAGGTGGCCGATCTGTTCGACGAGTCCATCGGTCCGCAGCGAACCGACCTGACGTCGGAAACCGTCGTCACCATCGATCCCCGCACGGCCCGCGATTTTGACGATGCCATTTCGCTGAAACCAGTCGGCAGCGGACACTGGTTGCTGGGTGTTCATATCGCCGATGTCTCACATTTCGTCCAGCCCAACACCCCACTGGACAACGAGGCTTTTCAGCGGGCCACCAGTGTTTATTTGCCGGATCGGGTCATCCCGATGTTGCCGGAAGTGATTTCCAACAATCTGGCCAGCCTCCAGCCCGATCGGGTTCGCTATACGATGACGGCGCTGATCGAGTTTTCGGACGAGGGAGTGCCCATCAGCACAGAATTGCACCGGAGTGCCATTCGCAGCTGTCACCGGTTCAATTACGAGGAAATTGACGATTACCTGGCGGACACCCCGGCGTGGAAAAAACGGCTGGACCCGGATGTATTCCGGCTGGTTGGCGACATGCACCGACTGGCCATGAAATTGCGACGGCGACGAATGGACCGGGGTTCGTTTGACCTGATCATTCCGGAGGTCGAAATCGACCTCGACGAGCACGGGCGCGTGTGCGGGGCTCACACCCGAAAACACACCCAAAGCCATCAGGTCATCGAGGAGTTTATGCTGGCGGCCAACGAGGCGGTGGCCCGGCACCTGGCGGATCTGGACCTGTACCTGATGCGACGGATTCACGAGCCACCGTCTCCGGTCAAGCTGGCTGATCTGAAATCGATGCTGGACGGCCTCGGTTACAAAATCGGAAATATCCAAAGCCGGTTTGAAATGAAACGCGTGATCGAACAGGCCCGGGATACGCCCAACGGTCCGGCCGTGCATTTTGCAATCCTGCGCGCCATGCAAAAAGCCGTGTATGGCCCCCGGGAAATCGGCCACTATGCGCTGGCCAGCGACGCCTATTGCCATTTCACCAGCCCCATTCGCCGTTATCCGGACCTGATTATTCACCGGATGCTGGTGCGCTGCTGGACGGCCGGAAACCCGCCAGTGATTTTGGCCGCTTGCAACAACTGGCCAATCACTGCAGTGATATGGAACAGCGCGCCGAGCAGGCCGAACGGGAATTAAACAAACTGAAACTGATCAATTACCTGCGGGAACGCATCGGGATGGAAATGGATGCCCTGGTCACCGGAGTCGAACCGTTCGGGTTGTTTGCCCAGGGGATCGAATTACCAGCCAGTGGTTTTATCCCGGTCGATTCCCTGCCCGGAGACCGGTACTTTTTTGATCGGGGGACGCGTACCTTGCAGGGTTACCGCGCTGGCAACCGGTTTCGCCTGGGAGATTCGCTGCGGATCAAGGTGGTTTCCGCCGACCCCGACCGGCGTGAACTCCAGTATGCCCTGGTGCCGGGAAAACGGGGCACCTCGAATCGAAAACCATCCGACCACCAGCGACCGGCGTCCGGTGGCCGGGGTCGACCCGCGAGGCAACAGTCGGGCCGTCCGGCGACATCCCCTCCGGACCGCAAGGGCCAACGACCCAAAAAGCACCGGTAACCGGTGATAACGCAACCGGTGTTTTGGCCGGACCGTCCCTGCGAGATTGTCTTTCGGTTCCGGGCCCGTCACACCCGCCGCGCCGGTGCGGATTCATGCCGCCGCAGCGATTGACTATTTTCCGTCGTCGAAGGCATCGCCTTCGGTCACCGTCGTGGGTTGTCGGGGCACAAAGGCCTCGTCGTCAAAACGCTGGATCCGGGCTTCGCTGCGATAGCCGATCGTATTCAACAACTCGCGAACCGAGATTTCCCGGACCTGGAACCGGTCCCGCTGCTTGAGCAGCCGTTCGTAGCCGTCCACCATTTTCCCCAGGGGATCATCACCCTTGACAAACAGGCGGGTATTTTCGTCGATTTCGCCGACGACGTTCCCCTCTTCGTCATGGTAGGCCACAACCTTGCCGCCGTTTTGCTCGACGATACTGATCAGGCGGTCCAGGTCGGACTGGCCATCCCCGTCCAGATCGATAATTCCCACCAGCGCAATCGGAACGGCGTAGCCAGGATCCCAGGCCGAAGTGACCACAAAGTCCCGGGTCAAAATCGGATTGATTTGGTTGGCCTGAATAATGCGTCCTTCCGCCAAATGGGCGTCGAGAACCCGGGTGATCTCGATCTTGGCCTTGTCCTCACCGTTCTTGAATACTGTTTTTTGCTGATCGTAAACGGCGAAGTGCTGGTTGGGCTGGAGATTGTCGGCGTAACCCAGATTGATCACGACTTTTCCGAGGATCGGCGCGACACTGACGATTTGCCCATCGGCCACGTCGGTTTCGGTGCGGGTCAGGTCCTCAATGTCCAGTTTCAGACCGGTGATGCGTGCGTCCCGGGCGGCCAGTTCATCGGCAAACCGCTTTTTCTCGGTTTCCAGGGCAGCCTGGGCCGAACTGAGTTTGGTACTGGCGTCCTTGACCGCCGATTCGGCAATATCCAGTTTGGATCCCAGTTCCTGCCGCGTTGTATCATGATTCTGTCGTTCCGAGGCCAGGTCATTGCGGGCCTGGGTCAGTTGTTTGTCCTTTTCGGCCAGCTCCTTGTCCTTGGCGGCCAGCTCCGTTCGCAATTTGTCTTCGGCTTGCAACAGATTGTTGTTCAGAACAGCCGTGTTGGCGTGGTGCTCGTTGTTGGCCGAAATCACATCCGCCAGCAGTCCCCGGTAATTCTCGTCGACACCTTCCTGCTTGCTGGTGTACAGCGACATATCCTGATTGTAGAGATCAGTAATCGTCCGTGTTTCGTCAATCAGCCCGGTCTCGCCACTGCTGTCGAGCTGGTTCATCAGCGTCGAAACCTGGCTGGTGGAAAAACCCGGCATTCCCAGGTAGGCCTTCAGGATCGCGGCCTGGGCCTCAAACCCGTCTCGGGATTTCTGTTCCGCCGTGTAATTTTGACGAGCCGCATCGCGTTGATCGGCAACTTCATTCATGCCGGAGAACCCGAAATAGGTGGCAATCGCCAGGATGACCGACAGCAGGACGAGAAGAATAACCGCAATCAGATAACCCTGGTTTTCGCGGGCTGCCATGGGAGTGTCTCCTGAGAAGCAATTTCAGCGCCGCCCGACCGGGGGCCGCGAAATGACTTGGTGTATTGAATTGGGTATCGAATAATCGGAAAAGAAACTCCAGTTTAACGCGGCCGCCGCCGCCGCATTCATGGATGCTTGCACGCAATCTTCCGGATTGGCAAGATGTTGGCACCCCTGCCGGATCGGCACCTTCCCGAAATTTTATTCTAGATGGAGCAAAATCGCTGTCAAACAATTGGCAATCGCGTTGAGCTTTGACCGTTGGGGGATGATTCCCGGCGGACGTTGTTGTAGCGATTGTCGGGAAAATGCACCTCCGGGAACCGTTTGGGGTGCCGTGGGGAGAGCGGCCGGCGGGGTACCCGGCGACCAGCCCTCCCGCCGGTTCCACTGATTGAGGTCGCGGATTCCGGCCGGCGGGCAGCGGCGGATCGGCCGACCTCCCGACGAATTCCCCCGGCCCCCCGCAGTTCCATCACCCTGACAATTGATTCTGAAAACCGGCGATGGCCAGAGCACGTTCGCATCAAAAGACGTTCCTCGAGTTTGAATCGGATGCGGTCGCCGATCCGGCACCGCCGGCCGCCGCGGGTGATTGCCTGCCACCTGCCCCCGCCGCGACCTTTGACCCGAAGGCCGGTCCGGTCTACGTGATCGACGCCCATTCATTGATTTATCAGGTGTTTTTTGCGGTGGGCCAGATGAGTTCACCGGCCGGACAACCGGTCAACGCCGTATTCGGATTTCTTCGCGACATTCTGGATATCCTCGAAAAACGCAAACCGGGCTATCTGATCTGTACCTTCGATCGCAGCGAGGTCACGTTTCGCAACGCGTTGTATCCCGAATACAAGATCCACCGGGATCCCATGCCGGACGATTTGCGATCACAAATCCCGCTTATCCAGGAATTGCTGGACGCGCTGAACATTCCGGTAATGGATATGGCGAATTTCGAAGCGGACGACATTATGGCCACCCTGGCGCGGGAAGTGGAGGAGCGGGGGGGCCAGTGTTTCCTGGTGACCTCGGACAAGGATTGCCGGCAGCTGATTACCGCCCGGGTGCGGCTGTACAACATCCGCAAAAATCAGGTTTACGACGAAGTGGCGTTGCTGAATGACTGGGGCATCCGACCGGATCAGGTCGTCGATTTCCAGGCGATGGTGGGTGATTCGGTCGACAATGTGCCGGGGATCCCGTCGGTGGGCCCCAAAACCGCCCGAAAATATCTGGAACAGTTCGGGAGTCTGGACGGACTGTTGACGGGCGTCGGGGAATTGTCCAGTGCCCGGCAGCGGGAAAAAATTCTGGCCCATACGGAGACCGCCCGACTCAGTCGCGATCTGGTTCGGCTGGATGACCATGTGCCGATTGAAACTGACTGGCGGCGGGCCCGCATCGGAGCCATCGATGTCCAGCGCGCGCTGGAGATGTGCAATGAACTGGGGTTCCGTTCGCTGGCCCAGCGGATCAGCGAGTTGCCCATCGCCCGGGCACCCGACCGCTGGGAAACCCGTTACTCGCTGATTGCCTCGGCGGACGAACTGCAATCTCTGGTCGAGCAGTTACAACAGGTCTCCCGATTTTCGTTTGACACCGAAACGACCGATACCAGCCCGCGGGCGGCCCGGCTGGTGGGTTTCTCGCTTTCCTGGGAAACCGGCACGGCCTGTTATGTGCCGGTTTTGGCGCCGGCCGGGCAACCGCAAATCCCGGAGGCGACCGCCCTTGAGATCATTCGCCCGCTGCTGGAAAATCCGCGAATTGAAAAAGTCGGCCAAAACCTGAAATACGACATGATCGTGCTTCGTAACTCGGGTGTCGAGTTGGCCGGGCCCTTGTTCGACACGATGGTCGCCGACTACCTGCTGGATGCCGGCCAGCGCAATCACGGTATCGACGATCTGGCACGGCGCTACTTCAATCATCAGAATATCGGTATTCGGGAATTGACCGGTTCGGGCAAGAACGCCCGGCTGATGAACGAGGTTCCCGTGGAACTGGTCCGCGACTACGCGGCGGAGGATGCCGACGTTCCGTTTCGGCTGTATCCGATTTTGTCCGGGCGTCTGCACGAATCCGAACTGGACGGGTTGTTTCGGGATCTGGAAATGCCGCTGGTGGGCGTGCTGGCAGACATGGAGTTTCTGGGGATCCGGGTCGACACCGGCGTGCTGAGACGATTGAGCAAGAAATTTGCCGCCGAGATCCAGATTCTTGAGCAAAACATTTATGAACTGGCTGGCGAGCCGTTCAATATCGACTCACCACGGCAGCTGGCAACAATCCTGTTTGATCGTTTGAATTTGCCGGTGGTCAAAAAAACCGCGACCGGACGCAGTACGGCCGTGGATGTCCTGGAAACGCTGGCCGAACAGCATGAACTGCCGCGCAGGATTGTTGAATATCGCCAGTTCTCCAAACTCCGCAACACTTACACCGAAGCCCTGATTCGACTGGTCAACCCGGAAACCGGTCGCGTGCATACTTCGTTCATGCAGGACGTGGCGGCTACCGGCCGGCTGAGCTCGCAGGATCCGAACCTGCAAAACATCCCGATTCGGACAGCGATCGGTCGGGAAATCCGCGAGGCGTTTGTGGCCGATCCCCCGTCATGGAAACTGATGTCGGTCGACTATTCCCAAATTGAATTGCGCATGTTGGCGCATTTCAGCAATGACCAGGCCCTGCTGAACGCGTTTCAGTCCGGTCAGGATATTCACGCGGCCGTCGCCGCCGAGATCAACCACGTACCAATTGCCGAGGTGACGTCCGAAATGCGACGTGCCGCCAAGAGCGTCAATTTTGGAATCATCTACGGCCAGACTCCCTGGGGGCTGGCCCGGGCGATCGGGGTCAGCAAGGAAGAGGCGGCGGAATTTATTGACGCTTATTTCGCCCAGTACCCCAAAGTCGAAGAGTTTACCCGGTCCGTTTTGGCGACCGCCTGGCGGGAAGGCTCGGTCAGCACCATCCTCGGACGCAAGCGGCGCATCGAAGGTGTCCGGGATCCGGACAAGCTAAAGACCTTGCGGTTTCCCAATTTTGCAGAACGAACCGCCATCAATACCGTGATCCAGGGATCCGCCGCCGATTTGATCAAGCTGGCCATGATTCACATCCATCGGCGAATCCGTCAGGAGTCGCTGCCGGCCCGGTTGTTATTGCAGATCCACGACGAGCTTGTGTTCGAAATTGACCCCCTGCGCATCGTTGAAATCGCAAAAATCGTGGAAAACGAGATGGTAACGGCATTTCCCTTGCGGGTGCCGATTCGAGTCGACATGCGGGTCGGTGAGAGCTGGGGAAATACCGGGACGATTGATTTTACGGGGGCCCGGGGTTTAGAATAGCGTCAGCGACGGACCGGGACCCGCAAAGTCCCGGACAAGAACACTCTTCAGTGTTCCGGATTACTTTTCCTGATGTGACTGGTTGTTGCCGGGGGGCCACCCCGGCGGCAGCGCCGCGGTCGCGGCCTGCCGTGACGGAGCGGGGGCGGGGCCAGCAGAGCAAAATGGTGTTTCACCCGGGGTTCCGGCTGATGATTGTTATTGGAATCATTGGCGGGGTCGCCAGCGGCAAAAGCGTGGTCACGGACATGCTGAAATCGCTGGGGGCGGTTATTCTGGATGCGGACCAGACTGGTCATCAGGTATTGTTGACAGCGGACGTCAAGCAAAAGATCCGGCAGCGCTGGGGCAGCCGTGTTTTCCGGGCGGATGGCGAAGTCAACCGTCGGGCACTGGCTGACGTGGTGTTCGATCCGGAGCAACCCCAAGAACTGACGGCCCTGGAAAAGATCACTCATCCATCCATTGAAGCCCGCATTCGCGAGCAGATCTGCGCGGCGGCCCGCGAGCACAATCCTCCGGCGCTGGTGCTGGATGCGCCCGTGATGGTCAAAACCGGCTGGTACCGATTATGCGATGTCCTGTTGTTTGTGGATTGCCCGCTCGAGGATCGGCTGCGATACGCACAGTCCCGGGGCTGGACCCCGGCGATGCTGGAGGGACGGGAAGCCCGCCAGGCACGGATTGCACAAAAAAGAACGTTGGCCACCCATGTTATTCACAATAACGGAACGCTGGAACAGCTGAAAGCGCAGGTACAGCAGGTGTGGGACGAGATTACGAGGCATCCCGGCCGCCCTGCGACGCGCGTCGAATAAACCCGTTACCAACCGCCTGCGGCCAGTCGCCGATTCCCGATTGACGGGACGATTGTCCGGTTGCCATATATCCAATTCCTTCCTCACGTCGATTTGAAAACAAAGACGTTTGCCCGGGCATTCCCTTCCGTTGCCAGGCAATGCGTACCCTGAACTCTTTTCTTGACAGGGAACCCACATGAACTCCGATCATTCCCGAGATTCCCGATCCGACAGAATTCGGCGCCGCGCGGATCCGGCCCGGGCACCCTGCGCCGCGACGGACGCGGTGCAACGGGTCGCTATACCGGATATACCACTACTCCGGAGATCAATCGCCGGATTGAGCAGCTGGAATCCGGTGGTGATCCGATGTCGCTGGCCGAACAGATCGCTCACGAATACGACTTCGAGGCCACACCGGCGAGCAGCGACGTTGAGGAACACCGCCACGAAAACGCCAATATTACACTGCTTGCAGCGTTTGCCGCACGGAGAACTGGTCGAGGCGGCTCGCGCCGAGGGCGTCGAATACCCGGAGGACAAGACCCGCAGCGAACTGGTGGTGGGCGTGATCAAAATGCGTCTCCGCCAGAACGGCATGATGTACGGTGAAGGAACGCTGGAAATCCTGCCCGACGGTTACGGATTTCTTGCGGAGCAGCGAATACAACTACCGGGTCTGTATGGATGACATTTACGTCTCGCCCAGCCAGATTCGCAAATTCAATCTGCGGACCGGTTCGCTGGTGTGCGGCCAGATCCGGCCACCCAAGGAATCCGAAAAGTACTTTGCCCTGTTGCGCATCGCATCCGTCAATGAAGGCGATCCCGCAAACGCCTCGCGCCAGCCGGCCTTTGACGAATTGACGCCGCTGCACCCCGATGCAACGGATTGTGATGGAATACAGTCCGGATGTGCTGTCCACCCGTGTCGTCGATTTGCTGACACCCATTGGTTTTGGCCAGCGGGGCCTGATCGTCTCGCCCGCCCCGGGCCGGCAAAACCATGCTGATGCAGGGCATGGCGCGGGCGGTCGCTGCACAATCACCCGTCGAGCCTACGTGATGATCCTGCTGATCGATGAACGTCCCGAAGAAGTCACCGATATGGAACGCGAAATTCGGGGACCACGCTGTGAAGTCATCAGCTCTACATTCGATGAAAAATCCAACCGGCATGTGCAGGTCGCCGAAATCGTACTGGAAAAAGCCAAACGAATGGTGGAAAGCGGTCGTGATGTCGTCATCTTTCTGGATTCCATCACCCGACTGGGCCGGGCGTGGAACCAGGAATGTCCCCAATCGGGGAAAACCCTGTCCGGCGGCCTGGACGCCAACGCCCTGCAAAAACCCAAGGCGTTTTTTGGATCGGCACGCAAGGTCGAGGAAGGCGGTTCACTGACCATTATCGCCACCGCCCTGATCGATACCGGCAGCAAGATGGACGACGTGATCTTTGAGGAATTCAAGGGGACCGGAAATCTGGAAATCGTACTGGATCGCGCGCTGGTGGATCGCCGAATCTGGCCGGCCATTGACATCAATCGCAGCGGGACACGCCGCGAGGAAAAACTGATGACGCCCGAGGAGTTCGAACGAATCTGCCTGGTGCGCCGCGTACTCAGCGAAATGAATCCGCCCGATGCCATGGACCAGTTGACGACCCGACTGAAAAAATCGAAAACCAATGCCGAGTTTCTGATGAGTGTCCAGCCCGGAAAAATCTAGTGCGGTTCAGCTTTAGTACCCGGGACAGGGGCAGCCGTCCCGGCGGCGTGGGGGCCGACGCGATCCCGGAATGACCGAAACGACAACCCAAAATCCGGTTTTCACGCGGCCCCGGGACGGTCGCACGAATCAGGGACAGCGGGTGCCCTGCGGCACCTGGCGCTGCGGCAATTGCAAACAGGCGGACTGAACGATTGGCTAATTACCTGAATCAATCCCGGGTAGCTCACGATTTTTCCGGAAAACGTTTTGCAGTCGTGGTCTCGACCTACAACGACGCCGTTACCGGACAGTCTGCTGCAGGGCGCCTTGCAGACACTTGGCCGGCCACGACGTTGCCGCCGACCATATCGATGTCATCCGCGTCCCGGGTGCCTGGGAACTGGCACTGGCCACCCAGGCGGCCCTCGGCCACGCCCGCTACGACGGCATCGTAACATTGGGGGCCGTGATTCGCGGCGAAACAACCCATGACCAGTACATCAACAGATTCGTCAGCCAGTCGCTCGGGCAACTGTCACTGGAATCGGGCGTGCCGATCGGATTCGGTCTGTTAACGTGCAATTCTCTCCAGCAGGCCCAGGCCCGCAGCGGCGGCGCGGTGGGCAACAAGGGACAGGAAGCCGCCCAGGCGATGCTGGAAATGGTTTGCCTGCTGGACTCACTGGAACCCTGTTGATCGGCCTGGCCGGCGGAGAATCACAACCACCATGCTGGGACGCAGCCGGGTTCGCGAAGTAGTCTTGCAACTGCTGTACCGCGACGATTTGAATCAGGTGCCAACCGGGGAACTCGACCAGGAATTTCTGCGTGGCCGGTTGCACGGCAACCGGGGATTGCTGGCCTTTGCCCAAACCATCCTGCAGGGGGTCCGCCAGCACCGCGATCATCTCGATCGCATGCTGGCCAGCGCGGCGGACAACTGGAACCTGAACCGCATGGCGGTGACTGATCGCAATATTCTGAGGCTGGCGGTATGGGAGATTCGCTATGGCGACACGCCGGAACGCGTGGCCATCAACGAAGCAATCGAGCTGGCCAAACGCTACGGGGATCGCGATTCGCCCCGCTTTGTCAACGGCGTCCTCGATCGGCTGATTCGAACCCCCCATCTGCGGCAGTCGCTCGACAATCTGCTGGAATCGGAATAGGCGGGTCAGGAGGCCGGCTGCCGCGAGCTGGCCAAACGCGTTCCTTTGCGCGGCAGCCGCTTGGTGTGACCCGGTATTCCTGTTGGCAATGCGGCGATTCACCGGCCTGTTATCCGCGTTTTGTATTGCGGCCGGCAACCGGCGGGGGGATTACCTGCTCGTATCGGTACAGCCCGGGACTGTCCCGTGTGAACGTTTCACCGTACCGCATTGCCGACTCCTGATCGGGCCAAAGCATGGGCTTCGCACGTGCTTTGGTGAGCAGCCCGCACAGGCAGTCCGGCAAATCCGATTTCGTCGTAGCCGACGGGATGACGCTGCCTACAGGGCGGCTTCGAAGGCCCGTCGGTCGTCTGCCGGTATCGCCGTTGACGTCCAGTTGATACAAGCGTTGCCCGGCCGGTGTCGGATACTCACCGGAGATGCAGGCCTGGCAAAGATCCGTGGCCGCGAATCCGATGGCCGCGGCAATCGATTCCAGCGGCAAATAACGCAGCGAATCACAACCCAGTTCGCGGGCCATTTCCTGCTGGATTTCGTCGGTCAGAATCAGCTTGTCGCCCAGAAACCGCGGCGCAAACAACTCGTTGATCTGGGACATGTCGATCCCGTAATAGCAGGGCGCAACGATCGGCGGACAGGCCACCCGCACGTGGATTTCCCGGGCTCCGGACTCGTACAGCTTGCCCAACAGTACTTTCATGGTCGTCGACCGCACAATCGAGTCCTCCACCAGCAGGATCACGGCTGCCGTCCAGCACATCGCGCAGCGGCGTGTACTTCATGCGGGCCCGTTCCTCCCGCGTGGCGTGACCCTCGATAAAGGTCCGGCCACTGTAGCGATTGCGAATCAGACCTTCCCGGGAGGGAATCGCCCAGTTGAAAGGCCATGGCATCGGCCGCCGCCTTGCTGGTATCCGGAACCGGCACCACGATCGTGTCATCGTCGATCGAAATACCGTCTTTCTTTTCCAGCCGGGCCAGTTCGTTGCCCAAAGCTGTTCGCGTCAAATAAACGCTGCGGTCGTCCAGGTTGCTGGCAACGTTGGAGAAATAGATCCACTCGAAAAAGCAATAGGCCTTGCGAGTCGACGACGCAAAAGGACGAATATCGATCTTCGTTGTCGACAATCGTCAGCACATGCCCGGGTGCCAGAAACTGGATCTGCGATTTGCGTGAATCCGAGATTGGTCAGGGCCACGGTTTCGCTGGCCGCAGCAAACAGGGATCCGTCGCTGGCGTAGCACATCGGCTTGATCCCCAGCGGATCGCGGGCAATCATCATTTCACCCAGGGCATTGACGATAGGCCAGACTGTAGGCACCGTCCAGTTGCCGGTTCACCTCGGTAATCATGTCCATCAGGGCCCGGCGACCCCCGGGACTGATGCCGGGACAAATGCCGGCTGATCGTGTGCATGATCAGTTCGGTATCGGATTCGCGGGCCAGGTGGTGATCGGTCGATTCCAGCAGTTCCTGTCTCAAGTTGCTGGTAGTTGGCCAGCTGGCCGTTGAAGCCAAACGAAAACCACTTGCCCTTGTCGATATGATGCCGCTCGAACGGCTGGGCGTAACTGCGATCGTCCTTGCCGCAGGTCGCGTAGCGAACATGGCCAATGGCGACCGGACCGGCATACTCGTTCATCAGGCTTTCGCATTTGGCCGGATGCGACATCCGAAACACTTCCTGAACCGAACCAATTTCCTTGTAGGTATCAATCAGTTGACCACGGTTCTCGCGATACGAGGTGACTCCGGCCGACAGCTGACCGCGATTTTGCATGTCCAGCAACATCCGCGGAATCAGCCGGGACGCCAGATTCAAATCGTCACCGGAGATCAGCGGGCTGGGTGGACACCCGCCGAGGTGAAAGACGGCTGCCACGCCGCACTCGTGAAACAGTTCACTCATGGTGACAAGTTCAATTTTCTGGCCGCGGTGACATGCGGCCGGGAAAGATACCGTGGGACATCACTGGTTGATCGAATTCTAGAAACGCAACCGGTGGCTTACAAGCGTTAATCGCGAAATGGCCGATGCGATGCGGGAATCACCAGCCCCGTTGATTTGGCAGACTGCGGCCTCCGTGTTCAGCACGCCCGGGCGGTCATGGCGACCGGGGAGGGCCGTTTTGTCAGGCCCCGGTCCCAGCGGTTGCCGTGGCCGGGCGCACGCGAGGCACCCGGTCCGGTTCCCTTGAAAAATTGGCCAGGCAATGAAACACTAGAGTTCGTTTCGCCGTGTTGCCTTTCTGGAACAGGATTCAGCCATGACAGATACTGCCCCTGCGGCATCCCCCAACCGGTGGCTGGCCCAACGCACCGCGGAACTGGACAGTAGCGGAATTCGCAACGTGTTTGATCTGGCCCGCGAACTCAAGGATCCGGTGAACCTGTCCATCGGCCAGGTCGACTATCCCGCTGCCCGATCCCGTCAGGCAGTCTCTGATCGAATCGATCGAGCGGAACGAAACCGATTACACGCAGACCCAGGGTATCGCACCGCTTCGCAGCGGCTGCAGCAGGAAATTGATCACCAGTTTCCGGGACAGTAGCGAGGCCTGTTTGTCAGTTCCGGAACCAGTGGCGGATTGGTGTTGGCGGTGATGACGTTGCTGGATCCGGGTGATGAGGTCATTATTTTTGATCCATTTTTTGTCATGTATCGCTGGCTGCCGCAGCTGGTGGGAGCCACACCCGTTCCCGTCAACATCTATCCGGACTTTCGACTGGAGATCGCAACGGGTCGAGGCCGCGATCACGCCCCGTACCAAGATGATCATCGTCAACAGCCCCGCCAATCCGACCGGCGTCAGTTTCCATGCGAACGAATTGCAGCAACTGGCAACTCTGGCAGCCGACCGGGACATTTGCCTGATCTCGGACGAGATCTACAGCAAGTTTGTGTACGATCGGTCCGCATGTGTCACCCGCCGAGCTTCAATCCCAACGCCGTTGTCGTCGACGGTTTCAGCAAGAGCCATGCGATGACCGGCTTGCGGCTGGGATTCGTTCACGGACCCAAAACGATCATCGACGAAATGATCAAGTTGCAGCAATTCACGTTTGTCTGCGCCCGCACCCGGTTCAATAGGCCGGCATCACCGCGCTGGACACGTCCATCGATCAATATGTGGTCCAGTATCGGCAAAAAACGGGACTATCATGCTGGGCGAAGTTGTCGCGGTACTACGAAATCGTCAAGCCCGACGGGTCGTTTTACCTGTTCCCCCGACTGCCGGACGGGATTTCCGGTGAGTGAATTTGTCAAACAGGCCATTGAAAACAACTTGTTGCTGATTCCGGGTCATGTATTCAGCATGCAGGATACCCATTTCCGGCTGGCCTATGCCGTGAGCGACGACAAGCTGCAGCAAGGCGTCGAAATTCTGAAACGCATGGCCAAAACCCGGCTGGCCAGCAGCGTGGCGACCGAGTCGGCAGCCGAGGGCTCCTGAAACGGACCGTGGGCCGCCGCGCTAGAAACCGGGAACGCGGCGACGCGCGTAGGGATTGGTCTGGTTGAGCGTCGCTTCGTCAATCGGCCGCGCGTAATCCAGCGGACGCGCGCCTCAATCTCCGGTCCAATAAAACGACTCGGAAACGGATCGTGAATCACCGCCCGGTTCCGCTGCTCGTAAATGGTGCCCGGAGGTCCCCGATCCGGACGAACGTGGCAACCCGCGGCAGCCAGGGTTACCAGCCCGGTGGACAATATCAAAGCCGTACGAAGCATAAAACCGTCCTGGAGATCCAATTCCGGGATCGCACACGCGGCGCCGGGGGGCGAACCATAGTGGACCACCCGTCAGGGGACAAGATCATCCCGCGGCCCGCGGTAGCCCGACCAGGGATGGCGTGGCAGAAACCATGTCGTTGGGAACTGGAGGAGGCCGCGGGTGGCTGGTCCATGCGTGACAGGTTGAGGAAAGCCGGCAACCACATTGGGCCAGCCCGCAGTGGCAACGCATGGGGGTTTTCGGCAGGGCCGGCAAGGCGGCAGGGCCGGCAAGGCGGCAGGGCCGGCAAGGAGTCGTTCGCTGGTCAGCTTCCGGTCCCCGCCCGGAAGCCGCCGGTCACAACCGCCGGGCCACATAGGTTTCTATGGACCGCCGTGTTTCGGGGGCCCGCCACAATTGCTGGATTTCGGAATCGAATCGCTGCCCGGCCTCGTCGATCGCCTGCACCACGGGCCATCGCATTTGGCGCTTGGTCAGGGCAAACACCGGCAATGGAACCTGCCGCATTTCCGACAACGCGCGGGCCGCCTCGGGGATGACCTCGGCAGCCGGGCAAGCCTGATCCGCCAGACCTGCCGATACGGCATGGGGCCCGGTAAATGTCGCTCCGCTGTTAATCATCTTGCGAAAACTGCCCGGCGTGGCAGCCCATCGCATAATTTCCAGCCCGGCCGTTGGAAAGGGCACGCCGACACGCAACTCCGGAACGCCGATGCGGGCCATGTCCGAAATCACGCGGTAATCACCGGCGCTGGCCAGCACGCATCCGCCCGCCACGGCATGGCCCGTGATCGCGATGACCAGCGGTTTCGGGAATACCAGTGCCTGGACAAACAAACGGGTTAATTCCGGCAGAAACGCCTCCAGGTAGTCAGGGGGTTCGGCGACCAGCCGTTTTAGATCGATGCCGGCAGAAAACACTCGCGAATTTCCCGCCACAATAATGCCTGCGATCTGTGCATCGTCTCGCAACTGGTCCAGCGACTGGTTCAGTTTGGTAACCAGTTCCAGATCCAGCGCGTTGACCTTGCCGGAATTCAGGGTCAGGTTGGCCACGCCGTCAACGACGCCTGTTTCAATCATCGGAAATTACTTTCGGGTTGCCGGTGCCGGCCGGGTTGCCAGGGAACCGGATTTGCGCTGCAGCCGGCGGCCGCCGGGTATTTCGCTCACTTGCGTTTTTGCCCTCCGTCAAACATCATCGCAAGATACCGATTCAAACGTTGCACAATTGGGACACCCGCATGCCCGGATCTGTTCCCGCATGTTACCTTTTGCCTTAATCACTTTCGTCACGTGTCCGGGCATGGCGCAGTCCTTATCGACGCACCGGACCGGCGGGCCGACGAGGGGTCGGGACCGTTGAAACACTCGTTATCAAAAACGCGATTGTGATTGACGGAACCGGCGCTCCACCGGCAGGCCCATCAACATCGTTGTGCGTCGCAAATCGAATCGACTCGATTGATTCGTCGATGCCCGAGAGGTTTGACCACGTGGTCGACGCCACGGGCATGTATGTCTTGCCCGGCTTCGTCGACATGCACGCTCATTGCGGCAGCGCCGGACAAGGCCCCGCAGGCCGAATATGTGTTCAAGCTGTGGCTGGCTCATGGAGTGACCACGGTGCGTGGCGTGCCCCTGGCACGCAACGACTGGACACGTGAAAACGCAGGAACGAAGTGCGCAAAAATGAAATCGTCGCGCCGCGAATCATCAACTACCAGCGACCACCCGGACAATCTGAACACACCGGAAGAAGCGCGGGAATGGGTTCGCAAAGCGCCCCTGGATGGCATTCAGGGATTGAAGTTGGGGGCCTATCCGCCCGGAGATCATGGAGGCCCTGCTTGTCGGAGGCCAAACGACTGAATCTCGGATCGGTCGCTCACCTGCATCAGATGGGAGTCGCCCAAATGGACGCGCTGGATGCAGCCCGACTCGGTCTGCAAACCGTGACCCATTTTTACGGCCATTTCGAAGCGCTGATGAAGGACCACGTGGTCCAGCCGTGGCCGGTGGACATGAATTACAACGACGAACAAATGCGATTCGCCCAGGTGGCCCGGCTTGTGGGACAAGATCTACCCGCCAGGCAGTCCCGAGTGGAAGGCCTATCTGCAGGAACACCTCGCAAGCTGGGGACGGTTTTCGACCCAACGTTCACGATTTATTCCGCCAATCGCGATGTGATGCGGGCCCGCACGGCCGAATGGCATGACGAATACACCATCCGCTCTCTGTGGCAATATTTTCAGCCCAGCCGCAAGGTGCACGGTTCCTACTGGTTCTACTGGACGACGGAAGATGAGATTGCGTGGCGAAATTTTTACCAGGTCTGGTTTCGACTGGTCAACGATTACAAAAAGATGGGCGGCCGGGTGACGACGGGTGCCGATTCGGGATTCATCTACGACACGTATGGATTCGGATACATCGAGGAGCTGGAGTTGTTGCAGGAAGCCGGATTTCATCCGCTGGAAGTCATTCAGGCGGCCACTTAGAATGGTGCGCTGACGATTCATGAGCCGATGGGCAAGCCGATGGAGTTTGGCGTGATCTGGACCGGGAATGCTGGCCGACATGCTGTCGTGCCGGAAAACCCCTGCAGAATCTCAAAGTGCTGTTGGCACCGGTGCGGTGCAACTCAATGAAGCAAACCGATGTCCCGGAACGGGTCGGTGGCATTCGCTGGACGATCAAGGACGGGATCGTGTACGACACCCACCAATTGCTGGCGGACGTTCGCGAAATGGTCCGCCAGGAAAAGGAAAACGGTCCGCCCCCGGCACCCGATTTGACCGGGAATCCGGAAACCTCCGGAGTGACCGCCGGGGGTGCAACAACTGGCGCGGACGCCGGGGAAGCCGACGAGAACACCCGCGACCATTGGTAGCGCGATTTTCGTTTGGCGAAAACGCCCGGCTGCTTGTCCGATTGCCCGCTTCGACGCCAGCCACCTGCCAGCATTTTTGGCGGCTGTGATGATCCAAACTGAAAGCGTTGCCAGGACCAGCCGACTTTTTCGAAACATTGCCGAATTTGCGCGGTAATCAATCGTACGTGCAGGGTTTCATCAACGGAGCGGCGCCGATGGTGAGTCACGAGGAGAAAGCGTGAATGACGACTCGAACCCCGGGAGATATTTATGAAATACAAGATCAACCTGCTGGTCGCATCGATGGTTGGCACGCTTGGTTTTTTCCTGAACGCAACGACCGTTGCCCGGCAAGCGGAGTTCGACGTCGAGTTATTTCAGCGATTTCAGGCAACGGCCACGGGCCAGTTCCGACTGGATGGTGCTGCTGAAGGAAACGGATTCGTCCAAACCGGCGGATTGATCGTCGTGCTGGAGGAAGTCTCCGCGCCCGGCGAAGACATGACTCCCGGTGGAGAAACGGAACCTGCAGATCCTCCCGTTCCTCCGGGTTCCCTCGTCGCCTCGGAATTGACCGGCAACTGGTTTCAGATCGATCTAATGTGGTTCCCCCTTTGGGTTGGTGTTGCGGAGTCGGATTCAGGAGAGTTTTTTGCAATCGGATTGCAATGGAACAGCCGCATTGCCGGTCGCGCGTACGTCATGGGAGATTTGACGGTGGAAATGGGGCGGTACGGATTTCGAGGCCAGCAGTCAGCCGTTCCTCAGGAATCGCCACCGGTCGAGCAACGGTCGGCAGCCGCGGCCGGCGGTTAGTGCCGGGGATTGCAGAGGTGCGTGCCGGAGTGGGCACCGCGGGAAGTGATATTCACCGGCATTCCGTTGCCCGTTCGTTGCGGAGTTCGATTCCCGCGCACGCTTGTGGCACGGTTCGCCATTATCCCCCGGATCGAATTCAGCGAGTGCGTGATGCCGCGACATCGTGAATCCGGCACCGGTGCGCCGGCCCCTGGCATGGCGAGATGCGTCCAGGCTCAGTCCACGCGACCGGGCGGGCGGATTCCCGTCCCGCCGGTTTCGGTCAGCGTATCTCCGAGGTCCCGCCGCGCTTCGTCGGCCAGCCCCTGCAGTCTGGCCACGACCTCCGGATGGTGGTCCGCCACATTGCTGGTCTCGCCGATGTCGCTTTTCAGGTCGTACAGCGCCAGCCCGATTTTTTCCCGGCGGTAGGGTCCTGGCGTCCCATCGCTGCCCACCGGTTGCCCGTCCATTGTCTGGTATTGATGGGGAAAGTGCAATTTCCAGCGGCGGTCGCGAATGGCTTGCAGCTGGCCGTTGGCGTAATAGCAACAAAAGCCGCGATGGGGCGACTGGGCGTCCGGCTGGCCAAACATCAGTGGGGCAATGTCATGCCCGTCAATCTTGTGTTCCGGCAACGTCGCCCCGGTAATTTGCGCAATCGTTGGCAACAGGTCGATGGTCGCCGCCAGTTCATCACAAGTGGATCCCTCCGGAATGCGGTTGGGCCACTGCATGATGGTCGGCACCCGGTACCCGCCCTCAAACATGGTGCCCTTGCCTTCCCGTAACGGCAACGCCGATCCGGCATGATTGCCGTAGCTCAGCCATGGCCCGTTGTCGGAGGTAAAAACGACCAGCGTATTGTCGCAGATTCCGTGGTCCTGGAGCGCCTGAATGATTTGACCGACGGACCAGTCGACTTCCATCATGACATCGCCGAACAGGCCGCAACCACTCTGGCCGGCAAATTTCGACGACACAAACAGCGGCACGTGCACCATCGAGTGCGGCACATACAGGAAAAACGGTCGCTGGTGATGGCGATGAATGAAGTCCACGGCCCGCTGCGTGTAATCGGTCGTCAACTGCGCCTGGTCCTCGGCGGTGACCACCGGATCAACGATGTCATTTCCCTCCAGCAAGGGCAAATCCGGATAGCCCTGTTTGCGTTGGGCAGCCGCGGCTGGCAGGTTCGCATAATCCGGATGGAATGGCCACATGTCGTTGGAGTAGGGCAATCCGTAATACTCGTCAAACCCGTGTTGCAGCGGCAGAAACGGCCGGTGATGACCGAGGTGCCATTTTCCAAAACAGGCCGTGGCATAGCCCTGCTGTTTGCACAACTCGGCAATCGTCACTTCATGGCGGTTCAACCCAGTTTTGGCTTTCGGTCCCAGCGCACCGGAAATGCCAACCCGGCGGTGATAGCAGCCGGTCAGCAGTGCCGCCCGGGACGCCGAACAAACGGCCGACGAGGCGACAAAATCCGTAAACCGCCGGCCGCGACTGATCATTTCATCCAGATGCGGTGTGGGCCACGCGTGGTTTCCAAAGGAACCGACGTCGGCGTAACCCAGGTCATCGACAAAGATGATGACGATGTTGGGAAGCGGTTCGCTGGCCGCCGCCGGACATGCCGCCACGGCCAGTCCCCACAGCAGCAGCCACCCGGATCCCGGAAGGTGATTAAAAAAAGGTGGTTTCATTTTGGCCGTCCGGGAGGAGGTACGATCCTGGCAGGGGTACATTCAAAACGGAATGTCATCTTCGCTGTACTTCAGTTCGGCATTGGCCTGGTTAAAATCCTCGGCATTTTTTCCGGCCTCGCCAGCCGGCCCCGGCTCGGCCTGAACGGTGACACTGAGGGCCTCGACGTTCACGAAAAACTTGACTTCGCTGCTCGGGTCCCGCTGCCAGCGCCGCCCGCTCAGGCGGTAGTTGACCAGCACGTCCTGCCCGACTTTCAGGTCGTCGACCCGGTCGCAATTGTCGTTGGTGAATTCGACCGGGATGTAGTTGGTGAACCGGCCCTTGTCCTGCTCCAGCACCAGCAGGCGTTTTCGGAAACCTTTTTGTCCATAGGTTTTGGTTTCCTCGATCAGATGAATTTTGCCAGAGACCTGGGGATCGCTCATAATAAAATCCGCCATCGGGAAATGGGATGTCCGGTGAACCGGCTCGATTCCGGCCCGCCATAGTCTGTCCAATTTAACGAAATTCCCGAATGACTTGAACGACCCGCCTGAAATTGCCTGTTTTTGAGGCAGAATTCCGCTGCCGGACAGGTTTGGCCCCTTGAATGGAATCGCAGCTGTTCGACAATAGAGATGTTCGATGGATCGCGGCGTCACCGCGACCTCGTTTTGTGATATTAACCTGGAGACTGTAGATGAAATCGATTAACAAAATTTTCCTTGGACTGGCCTTGACGGCCTGTCTTGGATTCGCCGGTTGCGGCGACACGACCGATGCTGGCAAGGGCACGACCCCGCCGGCCGCCGGCGGCGGAGCTGAAAATGATGGCAGCGGTGCCAAAGATGGTGCCAAAGATGGCCATGAACGACGTGGATATGGGTGAAATGGTAGCCGTCTCGTTGACGCTGCCCAACATGACCTGAGGCGGTTGCGTGGCAGAGGTCCGTGAGGCCTTGTCCAGCGTGCCGGAATTTTCTGAAATTACGCTGGACAACAGCGGCGATGTTCCCACTGGGCAGTTCAAGGCGAAAAAAGGATTCGACGTGGACGCCAAGTTGAACGAGTTGGCTTCCAAGGCAGGAAAACTCAAGGATTGGTCCAGAAATAACTAACGGGCGTTGCAACCCGGCAGCCGCTGCCAACTCGCAGGAGTGGGCATGCGGATTGGCCGGCGGCAACCCCGATTGATATATCGAGACGGCTCCGCTTTCGATGCGGTGCATGGACTCAAAGGCCCGGTTCAGTTTTGAACCGGGTTTTTTTGCGCCCCCGTTTCCCGGATTCCTTGCGCCCCAATTTCCCGGATTCGTGTTGAATCAAATCGGAAGATGAAGCATAACGGCGTTTGTCCGATTCCGGATTCCCAACCCTGGACAACACGCTCCCATGAACCATTGGCGATGTCGACTGGCCATGATGCTGGTAACCGTCTCCACGATTGTGGCCGGCTGCCAGCCGGAATCGCCAGGCTCCGCTGGCCAGCCGGACGGGCCGCCGACCATCATCCTCGTCTGCGCCGATGATCTGGACTGGGAAATGCTGGCCCACGACTGGGACCAAACCGGTGTGGCACCGCACCCCGATACACCGTCGGTGAAATTCCCGGCGCTCAAGGCGATGGCCGACGAGGGGATTGTGTTTTCCAATTTTCATATCACGACACCGGTTTGCGGCCCTTCGCGAGCGGCCCTGTTGTCGGGTCAGTATGCCCACCGCAACCAGGTTCGGGTGAACCAGCCGTCCAGCTGGATTTCCAACGGATTCCCGGGAGGCGCCCTGCCGTTTGATCCGACGCACAGCCTGGCGCCCTGGATGCAACAGTCCGGTTACCAGACCTGTTTTGTGGGCAAGTATCTGCATCATGACTTTGCGCCGCGCAAGGAACTTGGCGAAACCTGGGCATCGATTCGCCCGCCGGGCTGGGACTATTTTCAACCAGCCCTCGGCGCCAGGTATTTCGATTACTGGATTCTGGACAATGCCACGTCGCAGCCACGACATCCGGCAACCGGATATCGAACGGATGCCGAAACCGATGAAATCATCCAGTTGCTGGACTGCTGGAAACCGCAGCAGGGCCCCCAGTTTATTTGCTGGATGCCGGTCGCTCCGCATGTGGACGCTCACGAGGCAGGAATGGTCGCCGATCGACACCGCGACTGGTACGGCGACAGCCTGCCTCCGAATCTGGACGAGCATCTGTCGGCCCGGCCCGAGTCGTTGCCTGCCGAATTGCAGACGCTGCCCCGGCCCGATAACGCGTTGCGGGAGCATGTCATCGAATTGTGGCAAGACCGATTGCGGGCAACCCGGGCGCTGGACGAAGGCCTGGCGCGGATCCGCCAGACGCTGAAACGGCAGGGGCGTCTGGAAAATACCATCATTGTTTTTTCGTCGGATCACGGGTTTCGCATGGGTCAACACGGTCACGTCGGCAAACGCCTGCCCTATGACCGGATTACGCGGGTCCCCACTATCGTGTGCGGCGGCGGTATCGCCCCAGGGCGGTCGCACCAGCTGCTGGCCAATATTGACATCGCGCCCACGCTGGTCGAACTGGCCGGGGGCGATATTCCAAAATTTCCCGATCAGGTCGATGGCCAATCATTTGCCCGGTTGTTGAAAGATCCGGATGCCCCACTGGATCCACCGCGAGACGGGGTTCTGCTGGAACACTGGGAATCCGAAATCAATGGCTCGATCACGCTGCCGGCCATGTGGAGCGCCTGGCGCGGTCCGGATGATATCTATACCGAATGGGCGACCGGTGGACGCGAATACTATGACCTCGCCCGTGACCCGGAACAAATGCACAATCGGTATTCCGGGCTCCCGCCGGAACGCCGCCAGCAACTGGCCGGGAAACTGCGAACCAGTCGTCATCAGCATGCGGCGCCGATGATTTCCGACATGCTGGCTACCCACGACACGCCTTTGGCGAATCCGGTTTCGACCAATTTTATACCGCTGGTATTGAGCGGATTTGTGGAGGCCGGTGCCGGTGTCCGTCGTGTGGAACTGCAGTTGCATTGTGCAGAAACCGGTGAATACTGGGATGGCCAGCGTTGGCAAACGGTCCCCGCTCGCCTGCCGGCCCAACTGGACAATCCGGAGGGCCAGATGACCCGCTGGTCCTGGGCCCTGGACAATTCCGGCAATCTGACGGAGCAGGTCGACGTGCCGGAACGGACCGTTCAGGTATCCCTGTGGGCCATCGACGGTGCCGGCCAACAGTCCGTGCGGGCCATGGAAACACCACTGACGGTTCGTTTTGACGATCCGGAATCCTGGATTGACACACCTGCCGATTTGACGGGAGGCTGTCACCCGATCGTGGTCACGGGCCGGGCGCGGGATAATACCCGGGTGGCCCGCGTTACGCTGGTGGTCAACGACAAGGACACTGGCCAGTACTGGAACGGGAACACCTGGGTGACCGATTACGTGGCACTCGAGGCGGAACTGCAACCGGGTGATGCAGAGAACGAGGTGCGCTGGTCCTGTCAGTTGACGGTGCGCAGCGGAAACCGGATCTTTGTGGGCGCCCGGGCCATTGACGAACACAACAATTATGACCGGACGCTGCCGTTTTTTGAGTTTCCGCCCGTTTCCGAGGAACGTCCCTGACGGATGCCGGGTCAGCGCTCCGGCCCGCGCAGCCCAACGCTGACATTGAAACCCGCAGATCCCCGCCCCCCCGTTAGCCCGCCGGACCGGTAATGTCCCAATCTGCGTTCAACCCGCTGCGCTGGCTGAGTGTCCCTTATCGGCCAGATCCACAAGCGACGTCATTTCTGGAACGCGCTGTCACCCGCGCGAGCGACGGGACAGAAGCCCAGGTGGCGGTTCTCAGCGACGCCGAAAGCAAGAAATATTTTGGCGTTCGCCTGGCCAGGAAAGGGATCCAGCCAGTTTGGGTTCGGATCGTCAACCACACCGACACGCCCCTGCGGCTGGATCTGTATGGCATCGACCCCGCCTGTTACACGCCTCTGGAAGCCGCCTGGGTTTGTCATTATTCGGCCGCCAAACGGCTGGCGGGATTCGGCCTGTTGTCGTGGCTGTTTTTGCCGTTGTTACCCCTGGTTCCGTTCAAGTATCTGGGGGCCCGCTCGGCCAACCTGCGAATGAACCAGTTGTTCAAACAGCACGGCTTTAACGCCGGACCGATTGGCGGCAAAACGGAAAAATCGGGATTTGTGTTTACTACCCTCGATGAAGGGGTCAAGCACATCAATCTCCAGCTGTATGGCAATTCACTCCGGCGCTCGTTCAGTTTTTCGATTGATGTGCCCGGGCTTTCCCGCTCGGCTGACACCGACAATGACCCGGCTGTCCGCGACTTGCAGGAAACCTCGCTGGATGAATTGCGCGCATGGGTAGGGCAACAGGCCCGGTGCACAACCAATCGACCGGGGACCCGTGAGGGCGATCCGTTGAATCTGGTGGTCGTGGGTTCTCGCGCGATGATCATTCAATGTTTTGGAGCGCGGTGGGACGAAGTCGAGACGATTAACTTCTCGACCTGTTTCAAAACGGCCCGGGCATTCTTGCTGGACAGCGAATACCGCTATTCGCCGGTAAGCCCGCTGTTTCACGAGGGGCAGCAACAGGCACTGGCGTTGCAAAAGGCCCGGGCCAATATTGACGAACGTTTGCACCTGCGATTGTGGCGAACCGCGCGGGTCCATCAGGGCGAGCCCGTCTGGATTGGCCAAATCAGCCGGGATATCGGCGTTCGGTTTACACTCCGGACCTGGAATTTGACGACCCACAAAATCGATCCCGATGTCGATGAGGCGCGAGACTATTTGCTGGGCAGCTTGCTGGCGGTGGGGCGGGTCGCCCGGCTCGCGTACGCCCCCGGCGTCGACGCGGCGAACGAAGCTGCTCCGCGCCGAAACCTGACCGGCGACCCCTACTATACCGACGGATTCCGGGCGGTCATTATTCTGGCTCCGGCCAGAACAGAACCCGTCTTTTTGAATTGGGTTTGAACACTGGCTCGTACCCGAGGCTGTTCGGGCTGGCGCCGGTCCGGGCGGCGCCGACAAAACCGATCCGGGGGGACCCACCCAGGTTGTCTTGCGACGATGCATTCAGGGACGGGGAGCATTCGGTTCCAACCGGACACCGCCGACGATCGCGGCGGGAACACGAGTGTCAATCGCATCCGCGAATTGCCCCATTGCTGGCAATTCCCGAATCCGGGCGAACCCTCAAAAGCAAGTTCTGCTTGTGATTGACGCGTGGAAGGGGGTCAATCTTGACACTAATGGGGGCAAGGCTAGAATTCACCGGACGTTACATGACGAACGTCGAAACGGTTGGCATGCACCCCGCTTTTCGCTGTCAACTGCGACTCGATCATCAATCGCATGGCTTGCCCGCATCGTCACTGGTTTTGCTGGTACTGGTGACCCACAGGACCCACACCCCATGAAATGCCAAAAATGCGACAAGCCGGCCACGTTTCACATTACCGATTTGACCGGTGACCAACCCCAGTCAATTCATTTGTGTCCGCATTGCGCCAAGGGGTTTTTGCAGCAGGACGAGCCAGCGGGTCCAACCCCCAAGATTTCCGGAATCATTTCCAAGCAGCTCAAGATTGGCCAGACGGCCCAGGATCTGGCCGAACTGGATGAACGCCAGTGTCCGGTGTGCGGAATCTCGTTTTACGAATTCCGGCAAAGTGGCCGCCTCGGCTGCCCCCATGATTACGAGTTTTTTGCGGAAGAACTGGAACCATTGCTCAACAATGTGCATGGAGGCTCCGCGCATACCGGGAAACAGCCGCGCCGCGGTTCCAGTGATACGCGTGGCAAAAACGAACTCATCCGGTTGCGCCGGGAAATGAAGGACGCGGTAGATCGCGAGCAATACGAACTGGCATCGGAGATTCGTGACCGGATCAAATCCATCGAGGGAGGCAATCTTACGTGATCCTTGATGACCTGACCGATCGCTGCGGGGAATGGCTCAAAGGCAACGGTCCCGAATCCGACATTGTCATGAGCAGCCGAATTCGGCTGGCTCGCAATCTGGCCGACTACCCGTTCATCCGGCAGTGCAATGATTTCGACCGGGCCAATATTGAAGCGCTGTTGCGTGACCGAATCGCGGCCGAGCCGCGGTTTGTTGATTTGACCTTTATTGATGTGGCGGATCTGGAGCCCGTCGACCGGCAAATGCTGGTAGAACGCCAGTTGATTAGCCGGGAGCTGGCCGATTCCAAGGGGGCCCGCGCCGTGGCGATCGATCAGCAGGAAAAAATCAGCCTGATGATCAATGAGGAAGATCACATCCGGCTGCAAGTCATGAAAAGCGGTCTGGATTTGCAAAAGACGTGGGAGACCATTAACGAAGTTGACGACCTGATTGAAAACCACGTCAGCTATTCGTTTCACCCCGAACTGGGGTACCTGACCGCCTGTCCCACCAACGTGGGTACCGGGATGCGGGTCAGTGTCATGCTGCACTTGCCGGCCCTGGTGATTGCCCGGCAGATCGACAAGGTTTTCAACAGTTTGCAAAAGATTGGCCTGGCCGTACGCGGCCTGCACGGTGAAGGCTCGCAATCGACAGGCGATTTTTATCAAATCAGCAACCAGGTCACCCTCGGCAAATCCGAGGAAGAACTGGTCGATCATGTCGGCTCGATTGTACCGACGGTCATCAGCTACGAACGAAAGGCCCGTGATTTGCTGATCAAGGACGGCAATCATGACCTGTTTGATCAGGTCAGCCGGGCGATCGGAACGCTGCAAAATGCCCAGCAGATCTCCAGCGAGGAAACGATGCACTTGCTGTCCAAGGTTCGAATGGGAATCAACCTGGGTTTGATCGGTGATTTGGAAATCCGGGTCATCAACAAGCTGTTTATTCATACCCAGCCGGCGCATCTGCAAAAATTGAGCGGTGGCCAGCTGGATCAGGCTCACCGCAATCGGGAAAGGGCCAATTACCTGCATCTGCACCTGAAACGCCACGGCTCCGGTTCAGAGAATCCGCCAGACACCAACTGAGCCGGATCTCCCGCTGTGTCATCCGGTGGCTTTTGCTGCTGCGGGGTGCTGGATCCCGGTGGCCTAAAAAAAAGCGGGCTGGCGACCTGCCCTCCCGCCATCGCTGCCCCGTGGACCGGCTGGCGGCCGGACGACCCCTGAAACCATCCGGATACGGGGCCTCGGAAGGCGTTTGACCATTGTCCTTCGGCCGAGTTGCGCGGATGTGACTTCTTCGGTTAAAATCAAACGCTCTGCAGATCCGGTCCGGAACCTGCCCGGCAGACCCGACCGGCTGCAACGATTGCCACACCCGACATGGCCTTTTGATTTTTGGGAATACAGGGAACCTATGTCTGTTACAAATCTGGACCTTGACTCGCTCGCCCAGCAGGCGCGGGAAACGCTGGATCAACACACGGTGGAGATCGTCCGCTGGCATTTCAGCGAGGAAACCGGGTGCGAATTTTGGCTTAACAAAAAATCGGAATTCGATTTTGATCCGCTGGTCGACATCAACCGGTTTGACGACCTGAAGAAATTCCCGCTGTTCGAGGATGAGTGGTTACGCGGTGGCCCGGTCGAACGGTGGCGACCGCGGGCCTACGCCGATCGTCCCACCTACGTGTTCGAAACCGGGGGAACGACCGGAATCCCCAAAAGCCGGGTCGTGATCGACGATTTTCGAATCGATTACGAGTTGTTTTCCGAGACACTGCCGGACGCCTATTTCCCGAAAAACTCCAACTGGCTGATGCTCGGTCCCTCCGGTCCCCGACGTTTGCGGCTGGCCGTGGAACATCTTTGCCAGTACCGGGGCGGGATCTGTTTTTGCATCGACCTGGATCCCCGCTGGGTCGTCAAACTGATCAAGAAAGGCTGGATGGAACATCTGGAAGCTTACAAGAAACACTGCATTGATCAGGCGATCACGATTCTGACAGCCGGCCATGATATCAAGTGCCTGTTTGCGACACCCAAATTGCTGGATTCGCTGTGTTTGGCCCTGGAGGAACAGGGAACGTCCCTGAAGGAACTGGGAGTGACCGGGATCTTTTCGGGAGGCACCGAGTTTACGCCCCAATGGACCCGCTATGCTGTCGAGGAATTGCTGGGGGGGCCGCCCGAGGAAAGTGGCATCTATATGACGCCGACGTATGGCAACACCCTGATGGGCCTGGCCTGCAGCAAACCGGTGACGGCGGCCGACAAGTACAAGATCGCCTATTACGCCCCGCAGCCGAGGGCGGTTACCGAGGTCGTTGCCTTCGATGATCCCTGCCGCTGCGTCGAATATGGCCAGACCGGACGGGTCAAATTGACCACGTTGACCAAAGAGTTCTTTGTTCCGGGATTCCTGGAGCGGGATGAAGGCGAACGGGAACCTCCCTGTGAATGGTATCCGTGGGACGGGGTCAGCGGGGTGCGGCCGTATCACGAATTGCAGTCGTCGACCACCGTAGGGGTTTACTAGAATGGCGGCGGGTTCGGACCGGCCACGAATCATCCGGTGGCCCACCCGGACAGGGTCCGTTTCCATGGTACGGAATTTGTGTTTCAAATCATTCGACGCCCGAGAAATGGTTGCGAAGCGAACATGATCAACATTCCTGTTATTCGGTGGGGCAAGCCCTACGAATCTCTCGAGACTGAAACCGTCGTCCATTTCCTCAGCGGAGAACCGGTCGCCACGGTATCGCAGGCCAACGGCGGGCTGGTCGCGCGTGACCTGCGAACGGCCGGCAAGGCCCGGCAGACGTTGCGTGAATTCAGCTGTGCCGAACTGATGCAGCGGGTGGCCCATGCCGCGGATCTGTTCGAACACGAAACCTTGCCGCTGGGCGATGGACAACAATCACCCGACGACTTTGTTTTTCAGCAATCGGCGACCACCGGCCTGCCGCAGCACATGTGCCGGGGCAACATGACCAAGAACTGCTTTGTGCTGCGAAACATGCCCGAGATTCTGGATGCCCTGACACGCGGTCTGGATCCGGAGATTCTGACGCGCGGTTACGGCATGGAATCCAGAAATGTCGTGGTCAGTTATCAGGCCCAGTCGCCGGTACTGGGTGCCGTTTTGCCTTCCAATTCGCCCGGCGTGCACACGTTGTGGCTGCCGGTGATCCCGTTGCAAATGGGGCTGGTGCTCAAACCGGGATCCCAGGAGCCGTGGACGGCCTACCGGATCGCGTCGGCATTTGTCGCAGCGGGCATTCCTCCGCAGGTCATGTCCCTGTACCCCGGCGGACATGATGTGGGGGGTGCGATCCTGTCGGGTTGCCGACGAAGCATGATTTTCGGCAGCCAGAAAACCATTGACCAGTACGCCGGCAACCCGGGTGTGCAGGTTCACGGACCCGGTTTTTCGAAGATTCTGATCGGTGACGATTGTGTCGATCGCTGGGAAGAGTTTCTGGATGTGATGGTGGAAAGTGTTTTCATCAACGGCGGCCGCAGTTGTATCAACGCCAGCGGCATCTGGGCCTCCCGGCATACTCGCGAGATCGCCCAGGCCATCGCCGCCCGCATTGGCCCCGTCGGACGTGTTGCCACCCGACAATCCGGAATCCGGACTGGCCGCCTTTACCGTTCCTGGTGTCGGGCCAGCTGTCAAAAACATGATCGATCAGGATCTGCAGGAGCCCGGCGTTACCGATATGACGGCCGACTACGGCGATCGACTGGTGGAACTGGAGCGCTGCTCCTATCTGAGACCCGTCGTTGTCCACTGCAATCGCCCCGACGCCGCAGTGGCCAGCAAGGAGTACATGTTCCCGTTCGTTTCCGTGGTGGAATGCCCCCAGCAGGAGATGATTCGAAAAATTGGTCCCACGCTGGTCGGCACGGCGATCACGGACGACGACGCATGGATCGAACAGTTGGGCGAAGCAGTCAATATCGATCGCCTGAATATCGGACCGATCGCCACCAACCGCTTGAACTGGTTGCAACCTCATGAAGGAAACCTGATCGATTTCCTGTTCCGGTCACGGGCCTACCAGACGACTCGACAAATGGCGGCGATTGCATGACCGGTCCGCGAGCCCTGGAGACGAATCTCGACATCAATCATGCGTCGGGCCTGATTTCGTTCGACTGGAACCTGCGAACCCGGATAGTGTTTGGCAATGATTCCATCGACCGCTTGGGAACCCTGGCCAGTGAGTTGCAGGTGCAACGCGTTCTGGTGGTGTCGGACCCGGGAATTGTGGCAGCCGGGCACGTCGCGCGGGGCATTGCCTCACTCCGGCAAGCCGGACTGGAAACCGCTGTATTTGACGGTGCCCGTGAAAACCCCACCACCGCACATGTGGGTCGCGGGGTCGAATTGGCCCGGCAGTTCCAGCCGCAATTGCTGGTCGGACTGGGCGGCGGCAGCTCGCTGGATTGCGCCAAGGGGATCAACTTCATTTATTCCTGCGGCGGACAGATGAGCGACTACTGGGGTGTCGACAAGGCCACCGCCGGGATGCTGCCGATGATCGGGGTCCCGACCACGGCCGGGACCGGCAGCGAGCTGCAATCGTTTGCCCTGATCTCTGACGAATCGACGCACGTCAAAATGGCTTGTGGCGACCGGCGAGCCAGCTGCACCGTCGCGGTGCTGGACCCGCGGCTGACCTTGACCCAGCCCGCCGTGGTCACTGCCCTGACCGGGATCGACGCGATTTCGCATGCCCTGGAAACGTGGGTCACCCGACCCCGCAATCCGATATCCATGATGTGCAGTCGCCAGGCCTGGCAGCTGCTGTCCGGCAACTTTGGACGCGTACTCAGTGATCCGGGCGATCTGGCAGCGCGGGGCGGCATGCTGCTGGGTGCCGCGTGGGCCGGCATGGCGATTGAAAATTCCATGCTGGGTGCCGCTCATGCCCTGGCCAATCCCCTGACCGCCCGGTACGGAATCGCCCATGGTCAGGCGGTAGGCATCATGCTGCCGCACATCATCCGGTTCAACGGTGAGGAGTTTGCGGACTGGTATCATGAATTGACTCGATTCAGTGATGAGGTGGCCGGCGATGTTCCGGGGACCGGATCCGGCGTCGACGATTTGGCCAGTTTTGTGGAACACCTGGTGCAGGCGGCCGGTTTGCAGATCAACCTGCAAGCTCTTGGCATCCAGCGGGAACAGATTCCCGAACTGGCCGAGTCCGCTGCCAACCAGTGGACCGCCCGCTTTAACCCGCGTCCCGTGGACATCTCCAGCCTGTCAATGCTCTATGAAAACGCCCTGTAGATTCCGCGGAATTTCCGGTCGCCTGGCGGCAGCCGCCGGCTGGCTGGCGACGCTGGTCCTGACGCTGCCCTGCCCTGCTCAATCACCGGCTGCCTCCCGCAACTGGGATGTTTTTCGCGGAAACCCGATGGGAACGGGATTCATCGATCAGGAACTTCCCGAGACGCTGCAAGTCATCTGGGAACACCGGGTGGACAATGGCGCGTTTGAAAGCACGGCCGTCATTCACGATGGTGTGGTTTACATCGGGGACCTGGATGGAAAGCTGTTTGCCCTGGATCTGAATTCCGGCCAGGTGAAATGGGAATTTTCGGCCGACATTGGATTTGTCGCCGCTCCGGCGTACCGCGACGGCCGCCTGTTCATTGGAAACCTGGACGGCTATTTTTATTGCCTCAATGCCGCCGACGGAAGCGAATTGTGGAAATTCGAGTCGAATGCGGAAATCGACGCCGGAGCGAACTTTTACAAGGACCGGGTCCTGTTTGGTTCGCAGGATGCCACGCTGTATTGTCTGGATTGCCAGTCGGGTCAGGTCGTCTGGCAGCATAGTCTGGATGACCAGATTCGGTGTTCTCCCACGGTGGTGGACAACCGGGCCTTTGTCGCCGGATGCGATGGTCAACTGCACATTATTGACCTGGACCAGGGCACCGCGGCCGGGGCCGTTCCGATCGATTCACCGACGGGCGTGACCCCGGCGGTGCTGGGTGACAATACCTATTTCGGAACCGAGCAAGCCGGGTTTTATGCCATTGACTGGAAACAGGCGCGGGTCAACTGGCAATATCAGGACCCGGAGGGTTCCACCTCAACGCGGAGCAGCCCGGCTATCACGTCCGAACACGTTGTGTTTGGCGCCCGAAATCGCAAGGTCGTGTCGCTCGATCCGGCCGACGGCACCGTCAACTGGACGTTTGAGGCCCGCGGCCCGGTCGATTCGTCACCGATCATTGCCGATCAACGGGTTTATATCGGGGCGGATGACGGTCGCCTGTACGTGCTGAATCTGGCGGACGGAAAACAGGTGTCCGAAAAGGAACTGAATGGCAAAATCATTGGGTCCCCGGCCGTCGCCAATCGCCGGTTGATTGTTGCCACCACCCGCGGAGTGGTTTATTGTTTGGGAAACAGGGATTGAATTCGCAGCGTCCGGAAACGGCCGGTGCCGGCCAACCATCCATCGCCATCCCGTCACTGAAAAACACGTCCCTACCGTGCCCGCATGACCGAAACCACCAAAACCGAGGTCGGCAGTTATTTCATCTCCAACTATCCGCCATTTTCACAATGGCAGAAAGGGGAGCTGAATCTGGTCCGCGAAGCCATGGCAGCACCGCCGGCGGATGTCCCCCTGGGGCTGTATCTGCACATTCCTTTCTGTCGCAAGCGTTGCAAGTTCTGTTATTTCAAGGTGTTCACGGATGTCAATGCGGCGGAAATTGAACATTACGTTTCGGCCTTGTCGCGCGAAATCGAACTGGTCAGCCAGCAACCGGTCATGGGTGATCGCCCGTTCCGTTTTGTTTATTTTGGAGGGGGAACACCCTCGTACCTGAGCGCCCGGCAATTGACGTCACTGGTGGATCGCCTGCGGGCCAACATCAGCTGGGATCAGGCAGAAGAGGTCACATTTGAATGCGAACCCGGGACGCTGCAGGAACCCAAGGTGCACACGTTGCGGGAACTGGGCATCACCCGACTGAGCCTGGGAATTGAGAACTTTACCGACTCGGTACTGGAGGAGAACGGACGAGCCCATTTGAGCAAGGAGGTTTACCGGGCCTGGGACTGGATTCAGGCTGCCGGTTTTCCCAATGTCAATATCGACCTGATTTCCGGGATGGTGGGCGAGACCTGGGACAACTGGAAAGACAATATTCGCAAGGCCATCGAGCTGTCACCGGACAGCGTTACGATTTATCAAATGGAGCTGCCGTTCAACACGGTGTACTCGGCGGACATTCTTGGCAACCGAATCGAAACTCCGGTCGCCGACTGGGACACCAAACGGGCATGGTTGAATTACGCGTTTGACGAATTTCTGGCGGCCGGTTATTCAATCAGCAGCGGTTACACGGTCGTCAAGGATCGGGACAAGGTCAATTTCAGTTACCGCGACAACTTGTGGCAAGGCTCGGATTTGCTGGCGACCGGCATTGCCAGCTTCGGACACATTTCGGGTGTTCATTACCAAAACAAGTCGGACATGCAGGAATACAAGTCCGACCTGCTGGAGCGGGGCCAGTTGCCGCTGGGACGGGCCATGCGACCAACGCCTCGTCAACTGCTGATTCGGGAGATGATCTTGCAGCTCAAGCGGGGCTGGCTGGACCGGCAGTATTTCCAAACCAAATTTGGAATCGACATTGTCGCGCTTTGGCCGGATGAGTGGCGCCAGCACGCCGCCGACGGTTACCTGACCATTGATGACGATCGAATCGAACTGACGCGGCAGGGATTGTTGCGGGTCGACGGATTGTTACCCGTTTTCTTTGAGCCGGAATTCCGGGGCATTCGTTACACCTGATCACGGCCTGTTTATTGCTGACACGATGCGGGGCCCTTGCCCAATACCCGCCATGACCGGATTTCAATGCCTGCTCACTTGACCTTTATGATGGGTGAATTCGCGGCCGAATTCCCGCTGGACATTCAGTATGCCGACAATCACATGTGGGCCCTGCCGCGTGACGGTGTCGTGCGGTTTGGCTTTTCGGCTTACGCGGTTCGGCTGTTGCAGGATGTGTACTTTCTGGATTGGTCGATTGCGGCTCCGGCGACGCTGGGTCACCGGCAGGAAATCGGTTCGATCGAAAGCAAGAAAGCCGAAAGCTCGCTGTATGCCCCGATGGCCGGTCAATTGCAGACATTTAACGAAACGCTGTTAGCGGATCCCTCGGCCATCAACGTCGACAAATATGGCGGCGGCTGGCTGTTTGAAATGGCCGGTGATACGCGAACCCTGATGAGTGCCCGGGAGTATGTCCAGCACCTCGAAGCGGTGTGGGAAAAAACCCAGCGGACCATCAAGGGGCAAATGAACGATTGAACGAACCGGGCCACCCGATCGGTAGCCGGCTTCACCAATCCCCCGTTCTGCTTCCCGGTCCGGCAGTCCGCTGCTGGCCGGCGGTCGGCACCCGAAACCGGATTTGTGGTACACTATCCGGTTACGTTTGCTCGACTGCACCATCGTCATTTATTCATCCCGTCTCCCTCCATGGCCAAGCGTCTTGCCGTCATCGTCTCTCAGGGACCCAGCAGCAATCCCGCCAAACGGCAGCTGGAAGAAGATATTGTCACCGGTTTGATGTTCACCGCCGGGGTCGACGTGACCGTGATCCCCAATTTGTATGACTTGAAACCGGACAGCACGGGCATGCTGGCCCTGCAGGGAATCGACGGAGACATGGTGATCTGCAGCTGGCAGTTTGAACGGGCCGCCCACTGGATTCTCGACCGCAACGGGATATGCGGGCAGGCTGGAACAACGCTGCTTTGCAATGACGACGAAGACGATGAGGGGGTGGAGGACGACGACGAGGAAGAAACCGGACCGGACAAGGCCCGGGTGATCGATCATCGCCCGGCCGTGAATCGAAAGATTTACTGTCTGGACCTGAAAATCTCGCATCAGGCCGGACCGTTTATCGATGAGGTATTGCGGATTCAAAAGGAGTCCAGCATTCAACTGGTCCACCTGGGAGCCGGCCTGGAGCATCGGGGTCCGACCTCGGAGCAACAACAACGGGTGGCCAGCCCGGCCAATTCGACTGCCCTGGCCCGGGACGGAAGCGGCCTGCAGGATCCGGCCGGCGGGGACTGGCGCGGCGCCGGGGCGAGCCGGCCCACCAATGGTCATGGTCCAACGGCCGACGGACACGTAAATCGTATCGTAGAACCGGCCGGGCGTCGCTGGTACCCCGTTATCGATTACAGCCGCTGCACCAATTGCCTGGAATGCATCGATTTCTGCCTGTTCGGAGTCTACGGTGTGGACCGGATCGACACCATTCTGGTGGAACAACCCGATAATTGTCGCAAGGGTTGTCCGGCCTGCAGCCGCGTTTGTCCGGAAAACGCGATCATGTTTCCACAACACAAAACGCCCGTGATTGCCGGCAGCGCCGAACTGGGAGCCAGCCTGAAAATCGACCTGTCCCAGCTGTTTGGGGCTCCCGATCAGGGAAAATCCGCAGAGGAAATCGCGGCGCTGGAGCGCGATGAACAGCTGGTGCTGGCGGGGCGAAATACCGTGGGAATGCAGGGCCTGGAAAAGCGGCAAGGGCACCGCCAGGACGACCGCCGCCGCGATGAACTGGACGATCTGGTCGATCAGCTGGACCGCCTGGATTTCTGACGTTTGAAAACAGGCTGCCCCGGCAGCCGCGGGGAATCTGTCCGGAAACCGGGCCCGTCGAATCCGCAGCGTGCCGCCAATCGCCCGTCAACCCTGACCGGGTCGTGAATCCGCTTCCCGCCATTCGCGCGGCAATTCAGGAACACGTCCCCGGCATGACCGGAACACCGCCGGTTACGGGCGATTCCGGTTCGCCGCTCAAGGCGCTTTACCCCAGCGAATCATCGTCCTGATCGGGATCACCCTCGATCGGATCGCCGGTCTCCAGCGGCGTCGCGATTTTTTCACCTCGCTTGAGCTTGTCGAGTACCTCGGGGTCTTTCAGACTTTCCGGCAGGTCACTGAACCGAACGATTCCTTCCCGGTCAACCAGGATGATCCAGGGGGTTCCGGGAGCATCGAGTATTTTGCAAATGGACTGGGTCGGTATGGTCGAGTCGTCATGTCCGACAGGAATCGGCAGATCGAATTCACCGCACAATTTGGCGGCGCTTTCCAGTGTGTTCTCGTCAAATCTGGGTAACGAATTCTGAATCGCCAGGAATTGAACGTCGGGGTCGTCCCGGTATCGCTGGAACATCCCGGACATCAAGGGCATGGCATCCTCGCGGCTGAATTCGCAAGTTGTCTGGAACAACAAAAGGAAAACGACTTTTCCCCGGAGATCTTTCAAACGCATTTCGGTTTGACCCTCCGGTAATCCTTGCCACTTCGAAATATAGAAATCGGGGACAGGCTCTCCGACCAGGCCGTATTCCGGCAAGGGGGGCAGGATGCTGCCATCGCTGGCAACCCGTTGACCGTTGCGGGTTGCCGTCATGACCGTCAGGTCAAACAACCGGTACTGGCCGCGCCGCAAAACTTCCACTTGCACGACATCGCCTGGTCGCTTTGGCTCCAGCGCTTTCAGCAAATCGTTCGATTGCAAAACATATTTTTGATCGATCGAAAACAGCTCGTCACCGACCTCCAGTCCGGCCCGGAACGCTGGTCCATTGGGTTTGATAAACGACAATACCGGAGAGTTTTCCACAAAGCGAATCCCCAGCATGACGCGCGGACGGTTGCCGGGGTGATCCTGAGCGGTGGCGGGAACCGGTTGCGTGAACATCAGCAACAGGCCCAACAGGCCCCGGCAGAACGCGGGTGAACCAAACAACGGGAGCACGTTATGATACTGGCTATTCATGTTCGCTATTCATGTTCGCTATTCATGTTCGCTATTCATGATGTTCGCTATTCATGTTCGCTATTCATGTTCGCTATTCATGTTCAAGTGCTTTCCTGCAAACAACCGCAACTGATTACTGCGGTTTAACCGGTCAGGCCGGGTGATTCAGCGGCGGGCCGTATTCCGTTCGGTCAACAGATTGAACAGCTCCAGCGCCTCACCAAAAAACTGCTTCAACTCCGGCGGCTTTCTGCGTTGCCGCGCATAGTAAATGATAACCAGTCCCGGTACCGCCTCAATACTGGTTCGTTTCCTGTTTTGCAAAACCTCAATCAGGCCACTGTGAAACAGTTCGCGCACGGCGGGTTCCTCGTCCGATTGCAGCAGGTATCTGGCCGAGAATTCCGGATACTCCTCAAAATCAATGTCTTTCTGCAAACCGAGTGCTCCACCCAGCTTGTCAAACATGTTTTCCGGCTTGAGTGTAAATGGCGGGATATCCAGTGATCGGGATTCCAGCAGGGCTACGGTCTGGACGAACGTGGCCTGGTGATTCCCTCCGCCCACCGTGTACTGGTAATCAAAAATCAGGATATTCAGGTCGCCCGCATCACCCCGTACCAGATCTCGCAATTTGCGGGAACGTCCTTGCTGGAACAGTTTGAACCGCGCCAGACGCTGCTGCAAATGCGGATCACCGGTCGACCGAAAATCCAGTCCAAGTTCTTCCGCCGCCTGTCGCAGCAATGCCGATCGGCGTTTTTCGTTCCAGCGGGCGTACGCCACCAGCCCCAGAACGAAAGCCGCGACGCCGGCAAGAATCAGAAAGATTTCCATGGATACCAATCGAGCGCTGGAAACGTTTCCGTGACAAGCGGACCCGCAACTGACCGGGACTTCATTGAGGGAAGGAATTCCGGTGACTCGCCGGTCAGGTCTTCAGTTCAACGACTTGCGGGGATCCGGAATCCGGCCCGGCGTGCGGACGGGCTGCTGCGGACCAGTCCCGCGGGTCTTGCCACTGGTTCGGATCAAAGTTTCGGGAATAGACCCCGTAATCGTGAAAGGCGATCTTTTTGGCCAGGCGATAGGCCCAGCTCTTTTCCGGAACGGGTTCCATGTCCGGTGAATACTGGGAGGGATAGCGGCCGGCCGACGTCAATTCCGCCAGCGCCGTTTGTCGCGCCGTGGTGTCCCGCGCGGCGTGCGCATCGACGAGCTGGTGAATCAGGTCCGGTCGTTCCAGTGCGATGCAGCCGCGTGTGGAACTGGCCGCGGCGACCCGAAAGTCACGCAGAAACTCGGACTGGTTAAAAACATCGGCCAGCGGACGATCCTCGTGAATCGAATCGGTTGCGAACTGGATAATCGGACAGGGCTCAATATCGCCCCACGGATTGATGTGGTGGGTAAACCCGGTGGCCGCCGGACACAGGGCCCGGCCGTCGGCGTCGTAATAGGCGTCGATAATAATGATCGGTTTCGCGACAACGCATTTCCACGACAAACTGGCGGGCCGCCCGCTGTTGTTCGGGCGTCAGGGCCAGGGTGGCGGACGGTTCGGGTCCCACAGGCCGGTAAATGTGAAACCAGGTGTACATCACGCCCATTTCGATCAGGCGATCAATCCACCGTTCATTCAACAGATCCTCGTAATTGGATTGGCACAAACTGGTACACACCCCGGTCATCACGCGATGTGTCCAGGCAATGCTGCAGCCCCTGCATCGTCGCGTTCAGCACCCCGGCCTTGCCGCGCCGCTGATCGCTGACGATCTGGCTGCCCTCCACGCTGATCAGCGGAGTGACATTGCCACAGCGACGAAACCGGGCGGCCACCTCATCGGTAATAAAATGCCCGTTGGTGAATACCTGAAAATAGGCGTCGGGATGCGATTCCAGCACATCCAGCAATCCCTTGTGCATCAGCGGTTCGCCGCCGAGGATCCCGAAAAAGGAATTACCAACCTGTTTGGCCTCATGGATCATTCGATTCAGGGCGTCGACTTCGATCTTGTGCTGTTTGTGGGCCACATCCACCCAGCACCCCTGACAACGCAAATTGCAGCTGTTGATGATCGAGATGTACAGGTAGGGCGGGAAAAATTCGCCGCGTTTCAGCCGCCGCTTGTGCAGCTGGACACTGCGCAATCCCTTCACGCCCATGTTCCAGAACAGCTTCCACAACAGACGCTTGTCTGTCTCCAGCAGCATCCGTTTTCCCAGCCTGATGTACATTCCCGTTTTCCTGTTCCCGGTCGCCCGCGGGGCCCACTCGCCGGCCAACGCATTTTCGTCGCCGTTTCAGCCGCCAATTATACCACACCGCACCGTCGCCGGTCAGGTTGCGAGTTACCGTGGCAACGGCGATCCCGGATTCGTTTTCCGCCATCCCGCCCTGTGCCGGTCGTCGCCGTCAACGAGTTGCCGCTGCCGGTCGGTCGTCCACAGCGCACTGCGCTGGCAGAGGTATTCTGTGATTCCCGCAGCGCCGGCGGACCGAATCCGCCGGCGACTTTCCGCAGCCAGCAATAACCGCGATATTGGCCGCCGAAACCCGGCCACGGGCCAGAACGCAGCAGTGGGCAGCGGGTGATTATTTGCAAAAAGATGCCAAGTTTGGCCCGTTGGTTGAGAATACTACATTAGACTCAGGTTGCCGCGGGTCGCGGTACGCACCAAATCCATTCGCAGGGGGCACACATGAAAATTCGTCTGTACTTGCTGGCCATTGGCCTGTCCGGTTGTTTCCTGCTGTCCGGATTCGCCCAACAGACGGATGTTCCAGCCGAACAGCCGGCAACGGGGACGACGTCACAGGAAACACTGCCCGATACCAGCGTGGCTGAAAAACTGGAAGGACAGGTTCGCGAAATAGGCGAGACGCTGAACAAAAGCGAAACCGTGCGCGAAGTCTCGACCAGCGTCCTCGATCCGATCTATCAGGCTGCCGAATGGATGGCCTGGCCCGCCTTTTACTGGGTGGCGTTCATGCTGATGGTCGCCGGCGTCATCGGATTTGCCGGGCAACTGGTATTCGCCAAACTTTTTTTGCTGTTTCGTGGCTCGTTGAATCTTCGCGAGATCCTCTCGGACGGACTGGGCTTGCTGATTAGCGTCATTGGCCTGGTGCTGACAACCCAGGCCGCTACCGAAAACTCGACCTTCACCGAAAATCCGGTGACGGTCCTCTCGGCCGCCGCTGTGGGAGCCTTGCTGGGACTGGTGATTTACTGGTGGGGACAGCGACAGGAATTTGATGCCGCGCGGGGAGCTGCCGAGAAACGCCAAAAGGCATCCGGCGACGGTCGCCGAACCAAAATGTAACCGCGCCGATCCGGGCCAGACGAATCGCGGAATGCCGCAACCGAAATGCCGGAAAGCTGCCCGGACCGGTGCTGGTGCGGAACGGCCACCGGTTACCACCGTCTCATGTTGACGGTTATCCGGGAGATGACATCCGCGACGGTAATCAATCATGAATCTCCAACCTGTCGACCATCCCGCCGTCTGGCGCGGTCAGGAATTGCTGGATCGTGGGGACTGGTTTCATGACCTCACCGACCTTGAATTGCGTGAAATTGACGCTCTGGTCAACACCGACGCGGAATTGCCGGCCGCTGCCCCGTATCTGCATCAGCGACTCGTCGGCATCCAGGACTCGCTGGAAACCGGCTGCGGCGGCGCCCTGATTCGCGGGTTGGACATCGAAAAACACCCGGTCGATGCGCTCCCGGCGTTGTTTGAAAAAATGGCCAGCGTTGTGGGACAGCCGATTTCACAAAGTGCTGCCGGTGAACGCATCTTCAGTGTTCGCAATGCCGGATTTGCCGACGACGACCCCCGGGCGCGGGGACCCAACACCAGCAAGAAACTCAGCTTTCATACCGACCGCTGCGACGTGATTGGCTTTTTGTGCATTCGGCAGGCCCGGTCGGGGGGTGAGAATCAGGTGGTCAGCTCTCCGGCCCTGTACAACGAGATTTTGTGCGCGTGCCCGGATTTGCTGAAAGTCCTGATGCAGCCCTTTTGTTACCAGCGACACAATGTCGATACGGCAAACCGGTTGCCCTGTACGCGTCAACCGATTTTCTCATTTTTCGACGGCTGCTTTGCCGCGAATTTTTTGCGGGTCCTGATCGAACGTGGACACGCCAATCCCGATTTGCCAGACCTGACGGACGTTCAGCGGGAGGCCCTGGATTTTCTGGAAGAAGTCGCCGCCGAACCCCAAATGCATGTGACGTTTCGCCAGCAGCCCGGTGATATTCTTTTTCTCAACAACTGGGTGACCCTGCATCGACGGACGGCGTTTGAGGATCACGCGGCTCCCCACCGCCGTCGCCACATTTTGCGGGTATGGCTAAGCGTCCCCAACAGCCGCCCTCTGGATCCGCAGTTCGCCGGGAATTACGGATCGACCGCTGCCGGAGCCATTCGTGGCGGGATGCCGTCGGGACGCTGAATTGTGCCGGCACCGGACTCCCGCGGGCGTTGATGTCCGGCAAATGCCCACAGACGGGCCGCCCCGGCAACACCTGTGGAGTCAGCCCTGCGTGTCGGTGGCCATGGCGACCGATTGGGCCAGTTCCCCGGTGGTGGCGTCGCGCACGTTGCTGATGGTCACATCAAAGTTCAGGGTCATGCCGGCCAACGCGTGATTGGCATCGATCGTTACGGTTTCGTCACCCATCTCGATCACCGTGATGATCCGATAGCCACCGCCCTCCACCGGAACCCGAAACTGCATACCCGGCTCCACATCATCCATTTCCGCGAAGACCTGGCTCGGCACCTCCTGCTGCAATTCGTCGACTCGCAGGCCATACGCATCTTCCGGGGGAATGCTGACCACCAGATGATCGCCCGTCGATTTTCCCTCCAGGTGAGATTCCAGTCCGGGAATCAGGTTCCCCACGCCATGCAGGTATTCCAGGGGCTGTCCGTCGACCGACTGGTCAAGAATCTGGTCTTCATCATCGGTCAATGTATAGGTAATGGCCACCATCTTGTGCTTCGCTACTTGCATGTCGTCCTTTCGAAATTTGACAAGTCTCCGGTTTATCGTACGGGCACCCATGCCCGCGTCAATCCACAACCGGGGGCGGGTCGCGCCAGACGGTTTAAACAATAACCCGGGGCATTGGCGATTGCCAAAAAAAACACCGCCCGGAAGGCGGTGTTGGGAAAATCCCGAATTTTTAATACTTGTGGATTTTGTACCACTTTTTGAATCCGGTATGCGATCCCTCCAGATCGATCACTTTGCCGGAATTGTAATTCTGAATCTGGTTGGCCGTCTGGTCCCAGACAAAATCAAACAGCGAGTTGACGTTGACATAGACGCAGATGTACTGGTCGAGGGCGGGCACGTATTCAACATCGGTCACATGAAATCCAGCCAAATTCAGGTCCCACACATCCGATTCATCTTTCAGGTCCACCCCCCACAACATGAAATTGCTGCCGGCATTCCGGATCATGACCGCGTCATAGTAGACGACGGGTCCCTCGCGACCATTGGGATCAACCGAAACGTAGTCGACGTCCACCAGCCGGTATCCCAGGCCCTGTTGCCAAACGCGGATGTCATCCAGCGTCACTGCGGGCAGAAACACCCAGGGTTGTTTGACCCGATTGCGCTGGCCGATGGCGGCAAAAAACGTTTGGCCCTGGCGGCGGTACCGCTCGATATCCACAATCGTGATATCCTGCAGATCCTCCAGCAGTTTCACGTCGGCGCCGGTCAGCCCGGCGATCAACCACGACTCCTGTTTGAAATCGTCCTGGTTCTCGACCCAGATGCCGGAGACCTGCAGCTGATTTTCGACCGTGTTGATTTCAATATCGATCAGGCGTGTATCGTTGGGGCCCGGTGCCGGCATGCCGATCACCAGCGGATTATCCAGATTCCCGGCGACCCAGGCGAATGATTTGTCAAAAAATTCACCGCTGGCGGCCGCGCTGTCCGTCCACCGCTCGTAGCCCATCGGCTGGGCGTGGGCCCGTACATGAAAAAACAGGATGGCGGCCAGAAAAAGCCAGGCGGAAAGCAAGGGGGTTTTGGTCATTGAATTCCTGAACGGGTAAAATGAAACTCCGTAGTTGCGTTGGCACCCGAACATGTCCCGGGCATTCCGGGTCTTTCAGCCATCGTCACGGAATTCCTTCACACGCCAGCGCCGTGCATCGCCTCCGCATCCCTCCGCACAAAAAACACCGCCCGGCAAAACGGTGTTTCAAAGGATTGATTTGCCGGCCGTGTTGGATCGGGTAGTGCTGGCGGATCCTGCATTCATAAAATCCGAAACCGCGCTGCCGAAAACCCCAACAGCTTGCCGCGGTCCCGGAAATGCATGGTGCCGCCGGGAAACAGCGACCGTCCATGCCGATCAGTCCAACTTGGCGATCTAGTAAACGATATACATCTTTCGAAGCACGGCAGTCTGGTCGATGTTTGGGTCCGGGAAACCGCCGGGATCGTTGGTGACCGTTATCTCAACCTCGGTAATGTCTGGAGAAAAACCCGGGACGGCATCTTTCTTGATTGCAAACAGGCTTGGGTTGACCGGGACGTCGTTGGCCCACGTTATTTCGGCAACCTTGTTGTAGGAATCGACGATTTTGGTTACGTAGCCGTAGTTGAACGGACCGCCCCATCCGTCGATCGGTTGCGGGACACCCTCGCTATTGTTAAAAGCTATTCGGGCAAACGTCGGCCCATCACCGGGATTTTTTTTGAAATCACGCCCGAGAATAACGTGTCGATTCGGGGCAATATAGGAAAAACCGGTCAGTCGAATACTCATAAAATTCTCCATTGCAAAAAGCAAAATACGAGGCGATTGGAAACATCGATTATTCCTGCGAACTGGACGGCGTGTTTGTTTTAATTGTTTCAAGCATCTTTTGCAGTCGTTTTGAATCGCGGCACATTTCAATTGCCGATTCCAGTTGGCGGGCCGCCTGTTTCAACCGCGTCGGGTTTTGCCGGGAATCCACCCTGGCGGCTTGCACGAGTATTTCCGCTGCCGATTCGTGGATTCCTGGTGTTCGAGGTCCTTCCCGAATCAGTCGGTTCATGATCTCGACGGCTTGCGCGATTTGATCACCCGCTTCCTCCCTGGCGCCGGCACGGGATTGGGCGACGGCCAGCGATGCGAGGGAAATGGCCAAATACTCCCGATAAAAGGCCGTCATTGGATACTCCCGGGCGAGCTGTTCCCACGTCTGAATCGCCGTTTTCAGGTATCGCGCTTGCAATTTGTCGTCGATATCCAGCTGTCCGAGTACTTTGGCCATTTCCAGATTCGCATGAGCCACCGCATGCCGGGCATGGCGATCGGAATTGCCCCTGAGTGGTCCATCTGCCATTTGCAATGCATCATCAGCCAGGGGACGGGCATCGGCGGCAAGATCCTGTTCGCGGAGTATGCCGGACTGCCCGGTCAGGGCCAGGACCAGCAGCGTGGTATCGGTTGGCACGTGACGATCGCTGACCATCAATTCACGAAACACCTGTCCGGCATTTTGCAGATTCGACAAGGCCGCCTCATGGTCGAGATATTCCAGTCGCAAATCCGCCGCCACCGTCTGGCCAATCGCATCGGTCCGCCGACAGGCCATGGAATCCGGAAATTCCTCACGAAGCCGCCCGGCGATTTGCTGTGCCTCTTCGATCGCCTGTTCGGCGTCCGTCATTTTGCCCCTCGTCAAAAGCATCGCTCCATAATCGCAAAGTGTTGCCGCAAGGAGATCGCGAGTTGCGGGATCACCGGGCCGGCCTTCATTCAACTGTCTTAAAATGCCGACGGACTCCTGATATTTTTCCGTTGCCCGATCGTAGTCGGAATACAGCCGATCCAGATTGGCGGCATACCGGTACAGTATTGCCATGTCGCGTTGCAATTCGGAATCAAGATTCTTGCGGCGATCAAAAAAACTTCTGTAGCCGTCCAGTGCCATGTTGGTGACCAGTCGACGATATGCCTCAAGCCCCGGCATTTGAGCCAGCGTGTCCTCGGCTTGTCTGACCAAATCGAACGACACATGGCGGGCTGTTGCGAAATCAGCCTCGGCGCGGCGGTTCGCCTGGGTCAGTTCGACGTTTAGCGCCTGTTCCCGGAGGTAGTTGTTATGCACGATGGTACTGATCGCCAACAGCGCAACGACGGCGGTAACCAAGACCGCCAGAATTCCAGCCACGGCCGCCCGGTGGCGTCGTACCATACGGGCGAAGCGGTCAATCCACGGATCACGGCGGGCGGTAATGGGTTCGTCGGCCAGCCAGCACTCCACGTCGTCGGCCAGGGCCTGCGGTGTCGGGTAACGTTGCCCGGGGTTCTGTCGCATTGCCTTCAGACAGATCGCCTGCAGACCCACCGGTACCGAATCGTCGACCTCGCGGGGCGGCGGGAAATCGCAGTCCCGGGCCATTTCCAACAGCTTGCGGTCCCGCGCCTCGCCCCCGGCCAGTTCAGTTTCCACGTACGGCGGCCGGCCCGATAACAGACAGTACAGCGTGGCCCCCAGACTGAACACATCGGTGGCCGGTCCCAGTTCGCCCCGGGTCGCCTGCTCCGGGCTCATGTAGTTGAGTGTTCCGATTGTGCCCCGGGTGGGCGCTGCTGTGTCCCCGGACTGCGGACTGAGCGGTTGGGTTTCCTCGGGAATCGACGGAAACCGATGGCCGACGGCCTTGGCCAGGCCCCAATCCACCACCAGCGTTTCGCCATAGCGGCCCAGCATGATGTTGCCGGGCTTCAGGTCGCGATGCAGGACTCCCCGGGAATGGGCATACTGCACCGCTTCGCAAACGTCGACAAACCGCCGCAACAAGCGGCGCAATTCCAGGTTTTGCTGGCTGGACGACATCCCGGTCCGGGCCGACCGGTATTCGGCTATGGCGCTCTTCAGATTATCCCCCCGGATGAAGCGCATGGCATAGAACGGATGTCCGTCCTGGTCGGCGCCCAGACCGTACACCGGGACGATACCGGGGTGTTCCAGTCCGCCAGTAATCTCGGCCTCCACCCGCATCCGCTCCTGATACTCGCGGATGTCGCGGAACTCTTCCCGGATCTCCTTGAAGGCCACCTCCCGGTTCAGTTCCCGGTCCCGGGCCAGCGAGACCTTGGCCATGCCTCCCCGATTGTGGAACCGCAGCACCTGAAAGCGGTCACCGGCGGAACTGGATTGGCTGACCGGCACCGGGGCCCGGTCGTCGTTTCCAACCCGGCCCGTCGGCACCAGGGACAGGGATCGTTCCAAATCCTCATCGGCGATTCCTGCCAGCTGGCTGGCAAGATCTCTGCCGATGGTGCTGAGGGTCTGCAGGCTGACCTCGGCATTTCCGCCGTGGAATTCCAGATGCTTGTCGACCAGTGCCGTCAACAGGTTCATCGATTCCGCTCCCAGCGCTCCGTCATTGTGCAACAGTTGCCCGATGGGCGTGGACTTGCTGATCACCCAGTCGTGCATCGCCTTGATCAGCTGGTCCCGACCCACGAAATTCATTTGCAGGGCGATGATCCCGTACAGCAAGTTGCGATCGGCGCGGGCGGCCCGGTTTTCGGTGGCATCGCGCAACACGTCGTCGGCCGCTTGCCGAACCTCCTCCGCGGCGCCCGGAATGGGGGGGTGATCAAGGAACTGCACGTTCTGCTGCTGCGCGGTCAACAGTCGTTCGACCTCCCGCCGCAAATCCACATCACCACCGCACTGATCAGCGAGAAACGGCCCGGCCTGATCGGTTTCCATTTCGCAGGCTGCCAGAAACAGCTCGTCAATGCGGCGTTGGCGGGAGTCATCGTTCACGGGATGCGAGATGCCGTTGCTAATCGTTCAGGCAGGCCCGCAATTTGGCGCGGGCCAGCGTCCAGTCCTGTTTCACCGTTTTCTCGTCGATGTTCAGCAATTCCGCGGTCTGTTTTTGGGTCAGACCGACAAAAAACCGTTGCATGACCACTTCGTATTGCCGCTGGTTTTGCGCGCGCAGATGGTCCAGTGCCAGATCCAGTGATTCCATCGTGGTTTGGTTGCTGGATTCGAAATCGACCAGGACCTTGTCCAGGGCGACGTCCAGTGATTCCCGAGTTCGGTCGCCACCCCGTTTGCGGGTCTTTTGCCGGCGGTAATGGTCGACCAGCATGTTCCTCATCTGACTGGCGGCCACCGCAAAAAAATACCGGCGACTGGCAGCTTTTTTCAGTCCGTTGTTGCGAAAAAACTTCTCGAACAGCTTGCCCACCAGCAAGGTGGGCTGAAGTGACGTGTCGTCATGCGACATGATTCGCCGGGCCATGGCGTGCAGCTCGCCGTACACCTGCTCGCAGAGCTGGTTTTCGGCAACCGCATCGCCATTCATGGCCTGGCCGATCAACCGGGTTATTTCGTCAGAGACCATCGACGTTCTCCCCGAAATGTCCTGTTACGCCGACAATTGTCGCAGCACCTGGTTCAGTGCGACGACCGCCGCGGACTTGTCACCCATGATGTAGCTGGATTCCGCGTTGGCCAATTTCTTTTTCAACGCTTCCCGTTCGTCATTGGAGACGGGCAGCGTTGTCCATACCTGACACAGTTTACCAAAGCCGGGATGCACAATGTACGAAGAGCGGATCTCCTGAATGAGATTGCGGACCACATGGCACGCCCGGTCAAACGGATTGGGCGGGATCACCACCGGGAAATGACTGGAGTCGTCAGAGTGGGTCGAGGTCGTCATGTTTCAGTTCCTGTTTCAATTCTGTTCCGGCGGGGCCGGTTTCGAACCCGGGAGAACAATCGCAAACGGCAGCTCGATCCCGTAACAAAAATCGCTTTTTTTTCAAATTTTTGGTCCATGGCATGAGATCCGTGGCCGGGGTACCCGGCCGGCGGCCGGACTGGGCCCATTGGGGAGCAGTCGCAGTGTGGCTGCGGGCCCGCCACCGAGGGTCGCCGTGGGCAACTCAATGACGTTGCGGGGATTCCAGATACTCGCCCATCAGGCCGTCATCCCGCCAGATTCCGGTGATTTTTCCGGAATCTGCCGGACTGCCGCGGTACAACAAACCGAATCGGGATGGATCCCGGGACCGCCCCAATGCAAATGTCGGCGTGTTGGTTGACGGCTGGATACGGCATGACCCCACATGGACCCCGGAATCGTGTCCATGTTCGCGCTTGCGCCGCGGAAATGTTGACGGCGTCCCGATTTGCATTAGTCTGAAGCATTCTGTCCCGACGAATTGGCCCCCTGGAATGATCGGTTGCTGAATGAACATCAAAACCCTGCAACGGCTGTGCCTGGTTATTGCGTTTGGATGGTGGGCCAGCGGGCACATGGCCGCCCAGGAAGCGGACATCCCGGGCAATCCGCCGGCTTCGGGCCAACTGATTGCAACTCGAACTGGCGAGGCAATCACGCTGGATCAGCTGGCTTCCGAGTTAAGCCATGTTGACGTGGTGTTTTTGGGCGAACAGCATGACAACGAAGAGGGACACCGGTTCCAGCAGGAGGTGATTCGGCGACTGGTCGGCCAGGGGGCCGACGTCGTTGTTTCCATGGAACAGTTCGAGCGGGATGTTCAGGGCGTGGTCGACGATTACCTGGCGGGCCGGATCGACGAGGCGACTTTTTTGGCGGCGTCGCGACCGTGGAAAAACTATCAGGAGCATTATCGGCCGATCATTGAATTCGCCCGGGAACAGCGTTTGCCGATCATCGCCGGCAACCTGCCCCGCCGCCTGGCGACCGATATTTCCATGGGTCGCACGGCCAAACTGGCCGACCGCGTCTTTCTGCCGCGTTCCGCCGACGCCCCCCAGGATGCCTACTGGCAGAATTTCCAGGAGACCATGAAATCACATGGCGGCGTCGGCGACGACCAGCAGATGAAAAAATTTTACGCGGCCCAGTGCCTGAAGGACGATGCCATGGCCGAGGCGATCACGGACTATCTGGCGGTCAACCCGCACCGCCCCAAGGTCGTGGTGCATTTGTGCGGGCATTTTCACTCCGACTACGGGTTGGGGACGGCCGCCCGGGTGATCCAGCGGCGCCCCCTGACACGCATCGCCGTGACCACCATGGAAGTGATACCGGAGGACGGCAAACGGACGCTGGCCGACGGCGGCGACCGCGCGCATTACGTATTATGGCTCGCCCCGGCGGAAACGAAGCCGGACGAATCGGCCGGCGGGGACGAATCGGCCGGCGGGGACGAATCGGCCGGCGAGGACGAATCGGCCGGCGAGGACAATTAAAGTCCGTTCCATGCCCGCCCCAAACGGGCCACCGCGGTTGCGGCCACCATTCCGGTGATCGCGGGTTGACGGTTTCAGAATATCTCCAGAACGGGCGATCCCAGGACGTCCATCCGCGGCTGGATCCCAAGACCCGGCGCCAGCGATGCAGCCATTCGACCGTTGTCCCGTTGTGGCGCTCCCTCGGCCGTGCTGACGGTGACATAGCTGTTAAAGTCGGTTGACGTAAACAGGAATTCGGTGGGGGTGCTGTGGGCCAATGCCGCAATGGCGGCCGTGGTTATGTCCCCGCCCCAGCTGTCTTCGATCGTCATGGCGATTCCCAACTGGACGCACAGGTCCCGTGCCAGTCGGGCCCGGGTCAAACCGCCGAATTTGCTGATCTTGATGTTGACTACATCGGCAGCGCGATCGGCGTGAGCACGGGTCAGGACATCAATTCCGTCGATGCATTCATCCATGATGAACGGATGGTCCGTCCGCCGGCGAATCGACAAACACTCGTCGTAGCTCATGCAGGGCTGTTCAATATACACATCGACATCGGCGACGCCGCGCACGACTCGCGCGGCATCATGCATCAGCCAACCGGTATTGGCGTCGGCGATCAGCCGGTCACCGGGCAGCAGCACGCTGGAAACGGCCCGGATCCGTTCGATATCCTCCAGCGGATCGCCGCCCACTTTCAGCTGGAAACGGCGATAGCCCTGGTCCCGGTAGGTGGCCACATGGGCAGCCATTTCATCAGGGTTTTGCTGCGAAATCGCCCGATACAGGACAAAGTCCGGTCCAAATCGGCCCCCCAGCAACTCGCAAACCGATCGACCGCCCGTCTTGCCCCACAAATCCCAGCAGGCCATGTCGATACCCGATTTGACGTACGGGTGTCCCTTGAGCGCCCGATCCATGGCCTGGTTGAGGGGCAGCAACTGCGTGGGGTCGAGTCCCAACAGGTGGGGCGCCAGTTCGCGGATTCCCGCGCGGACTCCGTCGGCGTAAGCGGGCAGGTAAAACGGTCCCAACGGGCAAACTTCACCGTAGCCAATGATTCCGTCGCCGGATTCCACGGCAATGATCGTGCTGTCGAATACGTCGACCGACTTGCCGCCCGACCACTTGTAACTGCCCTCGTGCAATGGCAAATCCACTTGCCAGGCCCTGATGCGCTGAATGTTCATCCTCGTCCCGCCAGTCGTGCGTTGTTAATCAGGCCGCTATTATGGTCGAATCGTTCCGCTTGTGTAATCGCTCGTCGACGGGAACCGTTCATGCTGATCCTCAATACCGACCAGGTGCGTCAGGTCTTGCCAATGCCTGTGGCGATCGACGCCATGAAGTCGGCATTCCTGGCAATTTCGGGGCACCAGGTCACGATGCCGGCCCGAACCCATCTGGATTTTCCGGATCAAAACGGAACCACCCTGGTCATGCCCGCGCACGTTGCGACGGAACAGGTTCAGGCATTGTCCGTCAAGGTGGTTTCGGTATTTGCCAACAACCCCCAACGCGACATGCCGCGAATCATGGCCGCGGTCATGGTTTTTGATCCCCAAACGGGCCAGCCCCTGGCGCTGCTGGAGGGCACGACCCTGACCCAAATCCGCACTGCAGCGGCTTCGGCGGCCGCAACCGATGGGCTGGCCAGAGAGGATTGCGAAATTTTGGCGGTTATTGGAGCCGGCGTCCAGGCCCGCTCGCACATTGAAGCCATGGCCTGCGTGCGCCCGATCAATCGAATTCGGATTGCATCCCGCTCGCGGACCAGCTGCCAGCGGCTGGTCCACGATCTGGCGGCCAAGATGGCCGGGGGCTGTGAATTTGAGATTTTTGACGATGCCAGTCAGGCTGTGGCCGGAGCCGATATTGTCTGTACCGTGTCCACCGCAACCGAGCCGCTGTTTGAGGCCGCTGCGATTCAGCCCGGTACCCATCTCAACGCCGTGGGCTCCTACCAGCCACACGTCGTCGAGATTCCCGGGGAGGTTGTCGCCGGAGCCAGGGTTTTTGTGGACCATCTGGCGTCAGCGATGGAGGAAGCGGGAGATTTGCTGCAACCAATTTGCGCGGGGCTGATTTCGGTCGATCATGTCCGGGGCGAAATCGGTCAGGTCCTCGCCGGTCAATTGCCGGGCAGAACATCCCGGTCCCAGGTCACGCTGTTCAAATCGGTCGGCAATGCCGTGGAGGATTGTTTTGCCGCCCACGCCGCGATTTGCCGCGCCGAACGCCTGCAGTGCGGCTCCGAAATCCCGTGGTGAATGAACCACCCTGTGGCTGGTGCTGCATCGACAAAAAACCGGGCCGATCCCGGTTCACGGGATCGGCCCGGCGCTTGGATTGGGCGGACGGCTTCGGTCAGACGATTGCGACTGGCACTAGCTGCGGACCACTTCCTGGGCCTGCACCATCCACAAGTGTTTTTCCATCTGCGCCAAAATTCCGATCAGCAGATCTTCGCTGACCGGATCGATTTCGCCCATGGTCGCCATGGAGTCGCGCAACTGATCAATCGCGGTTTTCATGCTGTCGGCGACGGCCGAAACCATTTGATCGATCTGGTGAAAACCGTCGGGAAAGGATCCCAGGCGGGTTGATTCCGCCACGGTGGATGTTCGTCCGTCGGGCGACTGGCCGATGGTTACGATCCGTTCGGCGATTTCATCCGTGGCTGTCCGCACCGTCTCCAGAATCTCATCCAGTTGCAGATGCAGGCTGCGGAAATTGGCGCCGACGACGTTCCAGTGAGCCTGTTTCAGGGCCAGCGACAAATCGATCAGGGTTGCCAGATCGCCCTGCAGCAAACCCGCCGCCCGTTCACTACTGTCAATATTGAGTACCGATCGTTTGAAGGTGCCGGACATCGTTTTCATTGCAATTTTTCCTTTTCTTTAAAATTTCAGTGCCTGTTGTCCGACCGGATTTCCGTTGGACGATTAACTCGCAGACGGGTAATCGATCAGGTCGAATTCCGGTTCGTCGCCGGGTACAAGGACTGAAAATTTGCAGGATTTTCGGCAGATTCCCCGCGAATGCGTGGTCGCCTGTCCGGCACGATTCTGCTGCGCTGCAGCCCGGCTTGTCACCATGGTGATGGTGTTGCGGTGAGTCCGCGTTATCATTCGCTTTGATTCTGATACGATGTCCCGTCAGCTGGCTCCACCGATCCTCTGGATCCGGTTTCAAACGGTTACAATCAAACGGTTTTTGACACGCTCGATCCGGTACGGTTGCTGGCCAGAAACTTCCCTATGGACAAAGATACCCAAAAAACCGACTCCGGCCCGGATCGGGCCGATCACGAGGGGATTTTGCTGCCGGACGGATCTCCTGCCGGGCAGCTCGGCAAAAGTCAGCGCGAGCTCGAGCGCGAATCGGAGGATACGGACTTTGTACCCGTCATCATCAAGCGAACCGATGAAATGCGGCGCCATCCGGACGACGTGCTGCATAGTGCCATCGAAGAGGGCCTCGAGCAGCTGACACGACCGGCGTTGTCGCTGTTCCTGTCGGCGATTGCCGCCGGACTGATCGTCGGGTTTTCAGCCATGGCGGTCGCGGTGATATTGACCGCCGCCGCTGAGCTGGAAACGCCGGAGATGGTCGCGCGGGTTGCGACGGCCTTTGTGTACCCGCTCGGGTTTGTCGTGTGTGTGCTCAGCGGTGCCCAGCTGTTTACCGAGCACACGGCGACCGCGTTTTATCCGGTGCTGGACCGGCAGGCCAGCTGGAGACAACTGATTCGTCTCTGGCTGACGGTAATCGGAGGCAACCTGCTGGGCGCCGCCTTTTGTGGCGGGCTCCAGTGCTGGGCCTGTGAAGTCGTCAACGCCCGGACCGGCTACCTGGCCCTGGGTCATCATCTGACCATGTTTTCCAGTTCCCTGTTGCTGGTCAGTGCGATTCTGGCCGGCTGGCTGATGGCTCTGGGGGCCTGGCTGGCAGTTTCGAGTCCGCGATTGATTTCGCAAATCTACGTGATTTATATCGTCACGTTTCTGATCGGCATCGGCGGTTTGCACCATTCGATTGCCGGATCCGTGGAAATGTTTACGGCGATGTTTTTGAGTCGCGAGTTTACGCCGACGATGGCGGTTCGCTTCATTTCGGTCGCCTTGCTGGGGAATTTGATTGGAGGTTCCTGCTTCGTGGCGCTGCTCAACTACGCCCATATCCGCCACACGAACGAATAGCCGGACGGGGACCGGAATTCGCATCGGCTGTGCTCGCCACGACGCCCCGCTGCGCCGGTGGAACGGACCGGCGGCTCCCCGAAACACCCGTTGTTTCGGCAACCCCGGCGAACATTCGGCTTGCTTTTCAAACCGGCATCCCGGCTCGTCCGCTGCCGCCTTTCGGGGCCGGGGCCCGGCGAATAAAATTGAAAGGCGTTGTACGGTCGCCGGGCCGCACCGGGCGGCATCGGTCATGTTTCAGGCGGGCAATTCCGGATACGCTGATGACCCATCCCTGGCACGATGTGACGCCCGGCGAAAACCTGCCGTCCGAGTTTGTTGGCGTGGTGGAAATTCCCAGCGGGTCAAAGGTCAAATACGAACTGGACAAGGTCACCGGACTGCTGCGGGTGGATCGGGTCCTGTATTCGGCCGTCCATTATCCGGCCAACTACGGGTTTATTCCCCAGACGTATGCCGAAGACGATGATCCGCTGGATGTCCTGGTGCTCTGCCAGGAACCCGTGGCCCCGTTAACGCTCGTCAACGCACGAGCAATCGGCGTTATGACGATGCTCGACACGGGCAAGCGTGATCACAAGATATTGGCCGTCGCCGTCGACGATCCCGAATACAACGGTTTCAACGAGGCGACCGAGTTGCCGTCGCATCGGCTGGCCCTGTTACGCCGATTTTTTCAGGACTACAAAATGCTGGAAGGAAAGGCTGTGCAAGTCGACGAGTTTCAGCCCGCGGCCGCCGCCTTGCCGATTATCGAGGACGCCCTGCAGCGCTACAGCACCCAGCGGCGGCGCGGGTTTTAGCGGCGGCGCGGGTTGTGTCAGGCCGACCGGAGGCCAACGAACGGTCCATCCCGATACCGGCCGAGTCGGAGTTTGGCAGTTCCGCCGGCCCGATTCGGGCTTTTTTTAAAAATTCGTCTCCGGACGCGGCCAATTTCCCGGCCCCGTCTCATCCCTGTATCTGGAACCGGCCCGCGGCGGTTGTTCTGTCCGGAATGCCGAATTTGTCGATGGCCGGCCGATCCGAACGCGATGGCGTCGCGGACCTCGTGCCACCGTCGATCCAGATATTTCACAGGGGAGTTTCCGTACATGAAAAAGTTTCTGTTTGAACTGGTCCTGGTCATGGCGCTGGCCATGCCCACCGCCGCCAGGGCTGACCTGGTTTATACCTATGATGCCAACGTATCGGGTTTTGACGACGAAAACGTGTTCACCCACGACTTCAGCCTCGGTCAGGTGCAGGAGATCCTGTCGGTCTCCATCGATTTGATCCATACCCGGGCCACCGATATCGATTTCTTCCTGCGGACACCCACCGGCCAGAATTTTGTGTTAACGACCGACAACGGTTCCACCAGCGACCTGAACGGGACCTACACATTTGTCAATGTATTTGGTCCCAACGGCGGAAACGGTTTATGGACCAACCTGGGACCTTCGACTCCCATTCCGTCAGGTTTCTATGATGCGGAATCATGGGTTACCAGAGCCAGCGGCTGGAATCCGGGAACCTGGAGGTTGACCCTCAATGACGACCTGGCTGGCGAATCCGGTTCGGTAGGGACGGTAACCGTAACGTACTCGACGTCGGTTCCCGAACCTGCGGCAGGGTTTATTCTGGCAACCGGTGGCGGTTTGTGGGTTATGATTCGTCGCCGCCGCTAACCGCTGGCGCGGCCGGTCCGTGGCAGCCGGGATAGCCAGATGGTAAAACCGGGCATCCGCAATTCCTGACTCAGGACCCTGCCCGATGTCCGCTTTCATGCGATTGTTTTGGATTGCAGCGTTAAGCCTGACTGGTTGCGCGACCGGTTCAAACCTGTCGACCGGCGATGCCGGGGTGCCGGTCATCGCCGTCGTCAAATCCTGGGAAGCGTCCGTGCAGTGGGATCATTTCGAGGATGGATCGTTCGAAACCCGGGACGCGATGACGCTGACGATAATCACTCCGCCAGCCTGTGCCGGCCGGATGCTGCGGGTCATGGTTGATCCCGGGGCGGTCCCGAATCATTCACCGCTTCGGGTGGCCGGCACGCGTTTGTCGTTTCGGATTGATCCGGCAAGGCTGAACGACGATCCGGTGTTTTCGGGCGCACTGCAGGATCCGGTCATCATTCCCTGAACCATGTTGGATGCGGCGACCGTTCTGGTCAGGCAGCTGTGCCAACCTGTTTGTTGTTCCGGAGCGCCATGATCATTCCCCTTGCCGGCCGGCCGAGTCCCCGTTGCTTCACCGCAATTACCGCCTGTCTCCGGTAACAAGGACTGTGAAACATTTCGGCTTCAGAGCCTGCGATCATCGGTGTTTCCCCGACCCGGGAATCGGCGTGACGCCCTGGCAGGTCGGCCCGTCAGCGTTATCCTGATACATTCCGACGCCTGCGAATCGTCTCAGTTGACCTGCCGACATGCCGACATGTGACCTGCAAATTGAGTTTTATCGTCCGGACCGAACGTTTCGCACTGGTGAATCGGTACAGGGCTGGGTGCGAGTTCGCGTCGATCGCCCGGTTCGCTGCCGCAGCCTTCATCTGCTGGCACACTGGGGCACACGCGGGCGCGGCAATCCGACTCGCCGAAACTACTACCAGGAAACGCTGTTTCAGGGCCAGTGGAAACCAGAGGAGCAGTACGAATACTCATTTGAATTCGAACCACCTGCGGAACCGCTCACCTACCACGGTCACAATCTGAATATCGATCATTTCGTGTCGGTACGTGCCGATATCCCCTGGGCCCCGGACTCGCGGCGGGAGGAAACGTTTTGGTGGCGGCCCGGCAGCCGGGTTCCGCCGACTCCGCCGGCAGGGGCAACTCATCTGCGGATTATGGAGAAACTGTTTCAGAGCCTGGTATTGCTGGCCAGCATTATTTTGGGGCTGGCTGCTGTTTTTTTTCTGGCCCGTCGGCAGTGGTATGGGATCCTGCTGCCGGCAGCGCCGCTGGCACTGGTTTGGTTCGCGTTTCGCCACAAAATCGCCCGGTGGCGGCTGGGACCGGTGCAATGGGACGTTCCCGACCAGGCAACGCCGGGACATGTGTTGACGACGAAAGTGTCCATCGGACCCGGACACCAACCCCGAATTCGCGACATCCGTTTGCGACTGGCCGGCTCGGAGGTCGTGGTGTCCGGCTCCGGTTCCAGCCGCAATACATGGCATCATGAACTGGCCAGTCAGCAATTCCTGTTGGCCAAAGAGCCCGCGTGGCAGCCGCAACAGGCGCTGGAAGTGCAGCATACCCTGACATTTCCGGAGTCCGCCGCCTGGTCCATCGACTTGCCCGACAACCAGGTGTCGTGGGTCCTGGAATTGCAGATTCGCCTGGGATGGTGGTCCACCTGGTCGCAATCGCGGACCATTCGTCTGGTGCCTGTGGCGGTGCATGTCGTTGGCGATAATCCCGCATTCCGAAGCGAAACCGGAATCCGGCTGGTCGAAATGCTGGGGCAACTGGCGGCTGCCGGCACCGATCAGGCCGGCATCGACCGGCTGCTGGCCAGCCTTGGGCAGCGATTATTCGATGTCGAAATCACCATCATTGACGTGGCTGCCACCGCCGGACAGATTGACGATCCGGAGTATGCAAACGGGCGAACTCTGTCCGGCAGGCTGAACGGCGCTCAGCCCGTTGTGAACATCCGCGTAACGCAACAACATAACGGACAACTTGACCGGCTGAAGCCCGGTCAGTCATGGACAGGCACCGCGTTGATCACCAGCTGGGATCCGCAATCCAGGGTGGCCGGGCTTCTGGCGATCTGAATACGATGGATTGTCCGGGCCCCCGCCGGCAACCGGCAATCGCGGCGTGCCGGCGATTTCCCGTTTCGAATTGCACGACAGGATCAATCAATGTCTCGGATACGACGGATATGTCTGGTCGCCGGACTGGCCACGATCACGGCAACGGCCCAGGCGGGCGGTGGCCCGGAAAACGTATTACTGGTTGTCAACGCGGCCGAGCCAATCTCGCTGGCCGTGGCCAATCACTTTATCCACTTGCGGCAGATTCCGGCAATCAATGTCGTCTACCTGGATCGGGTACCCGAGGGCCGGCAATGCGCGTTCGAGCTGTTTCGCGATCGTATTGGAAACGAAATTGTGCAGGCCATGGAGCAACGAAAGATCATTGGCCAGATTGACATAATCGTGTTTTCAACCAATTTTCCCACTGCCGTGAATTGTGCGGGTCATCTTGAGACTCTGAAACAACAGGTTCGTTTGCCAAAAGAAACCCTTTTTAATCCGGTCGTTTCGACCAACTCCCTGATGATGTTTTACCTGTACGCGGTTAACGGCGACCCGTCATTTTTGGCAATGGATGCCAACTGGTACATGAGCCCCCGGTCCGCTGATGTGCTGACGCAGCCCTTTCGGGGAGAACAGCAGGAAATCTGGCAGCAGGGGATTGCTGCGCTGCAGACCGGAGACAACGAGGCGGCGATTGGAATTTTTTCGAAGGTGATTGCGGAACACCCCCTGCAGGTCGCCGGCTTCTACCAGCTGGCTCGGGCCCTGGCCCAGGCGGGACGCGTTCCCGAGTCACTTGTCGCGTTGCGACGCGCTGTGGCAGCGGGTTGGCAATATCGCCAGTTCACCGCGGATGACCCGATGCTGGCGCCTCTGGATAATGAATCGGAGTTTCAAAAGATGTTGCTGGAAATGCCCAATACCCCGTTTGGCGAGGGGCCGACCCGGGGGTTTTCCAGCCAGATGCTTTGGGGAAAAAACGGCTGGCCCAACAGCCCGGATCAGGGCAAGCGTTTGTGGTTATCGACGATGCTGGGGGTCGCCGGCGGAATGCGTGGTTGCAGCGGAACCCAAATCATCCAGCAACTGCAGCGGAGTGTTGCCGCCGACGGAACCATGCCCATGGGTTCGTTCTTTTTCAGTAACACCGGCGACATCCGCACACGAACTCGTCAGCCCGGGTTTGCCGATGCGATTCGCGACCTCCAGCGGCTGGGATTTCGGGCCAGCGAGATCCGAAGCAAAACCCCCAACAACCGGGCCGACGTTCTGGGCGCCACACTGGGTGCTGCCGATATCGACTGGATTGGGTCGGGCAGCCGGTTTTTGCCAGGCGCCCTTTGCGACAACCTGACCAGCTACGGCGGGAATTTGCAGGACAACGCCTCCCAAACTCCGCTGACCGATTATCTGAAAATGGGGGCCGCCGGAGCCAGCGGAACCGTTATCGAACCGTTTGCCGTGGCCCAGAAGTTTCCGTCCCCCCGGCTGCACGTGCACTACGCCCGCGGTTGTTGCCTGGCGGAGGCATTTTATCAGTCCGTGTCCGGTCCATTTCAGCTGTTGATCGTCGGCGATCCGCTGTGCCAGCCCTGGGCCCGGTTTCCCAGGTTTGCCGTAACCGGGCTGAACCAGGGAGATACCGTTGAGGCAAATATCCAGCTGACGATTGAGCGCGATGCGACCGGTCCCGAAATTGGACGCTACGAGTTGTTTATCGATGGACGCCGCATTGCGGTTGTTCCGGGCGTCCAGAAACGGGTTTCTGTCGCGGTTGGCGATTTGACGGATGGCTGGCACGAGTTGCGCGTGGTCGCCGTTGACAATACCCGGATTGGCACAAAATCCCGTCAGTCCCGGGGATTCGTTACCGTCAATAATGGGCGCGAGGTGAAATTGACGGTGGCCGGCGACGGGCGATACCAGGCGGTGCGCAGCATCCTCGTCAGCGCCTCCAGCGACGGGGCCGATGCCATCCAGATCCGCCAAAATGGCCGCCTGATGGCCGTCGTTGACGGCGATTCCGGTGAGGCCCAAATCGATTGTTACGATCTGGGACTGGGACCGTGTACGCTGACCGCCGGTGTCCAGGGCCCCAACGGAGTAATTTCCAGTCAACCGGTATCAATCGAAATTAACCCCTGAGGCGCGACCGGCGTGAATACAGCAACCTTCCAACTGGTGGATCATTCGGAGTTGCTATAATCCGGCCATGAAACCGACGCCCGATTTTCTGATTCTTCTGAATCAATTCAACGAGACGCTGAAATCCTGTCGCAATGTTTATATCGAGGGTGGCCAAACGGTCATCGATCATTATCCGCATCTGCTGCAACTCCCGGCAGACCGATTTCTGGACCGCATGGACGACCTGCATCGCGGGTTGCTGATCAAGCTGTTTGTGGAAGTCGCCGGTGTCGACAGTCTGTGGACGGAAACCGAAGAGCAGATGGCCGGCGTGCTGTTTTTTCATCTTTGGCAACGCCGCATCGGGAAAACCGGGATTCGCGAATCGTTGCGTCATGTCTCCAGCCAGTCACGGCAGGTGAAATGGGAGAGCCTGGTACGCCCCTTTGCCGACATGCCTCCCCTGCAGGATCGCATTCCCGCACTGGAAACCGTGATCATTCGTGCTGGCAACCTGATTGCCAAGGCCGACGGGTGCGCAACGTCGCTGGAACTGGACTCGCTCCGCGGCATCCAGCAGGAGATCCTGGGATTCCTGCACCGCAATGGCAACGGACCAACCGACCGGGCCGCACAGTCGGCGGCCTCCGATCCAGGCCCCCTTGAGCTGCAATCCGCCGATGCCGCCCTGGCGTTTCCCGAATCGTTGCGGATCGAAGCCACTGGCGAAAGTTCCAGCCGCGGCTCCCATTCCGGGGAAAAAACGCGGCCCCACCTGAAAAAATCACTGGCCCGCCTCGACGAATTAATCGGTCTCAAATCGGTCAAGCAGGAAGTCAACACGCTCGTCAATTTTATCAAACTCCAGAAACATCGCGGTGAGATGGGATTGCCGGAAACGGATATCAGCCTGCACATGGTGTTTCGGGGCAATCCGGGAACCGGCAAGACCACCGTCGCCCGGATCCTGGGTGAGATTTACGCGGCCATGGGCATTCTGGAAAACGGCCATCTGGTCGAAACCGATCGGGCCGGGCTGGTCGCCGAGTACGCCGGACAAACGGCGGTTAAAACCGGCAAGCTGATCGATCAGGCACTGGGCGGATTGCTGTTTATTGATGAAGCCTACAGTCTGGTTTCGCCGGATCGCGAAGATCCCTACGGGCACGAAGCGGTTCAAATCCTGTTGAAACGAATGGAGGACGATCGGCACCGGCTGGTGGTCATATTGGCCGGATACCCGGCAAAAATGGATCGTTTGTTGCGGAGCAATCCCGGCTTGTCCTCGCGGTTTACCCACCACATTGGATTTGAGGATTACTCCCCGGTGGAACTGGCCCGAATTTTTGAAAAAATGTGTCGCGAAAACCAGTATCAACTGACGGGCCTGACCCGGGCCAGGTTGATGGCCGGTTTTGGCTGGATGCACCAGCAGCGCGACGAACATTTTGGCAACGGGCGATTCGTCCGGAATCTGTTCGAGCACTCCATTCGACGACTGGCCAACCGGATCGTCGATTCCACCCAATTGTCACGCCGCTTGCTGACCCGATTCGAGCCGGCCGATGTCGAATTCACCGAAGTTCCGGCCGCGGTTACCGATCTCCGGCGTCTGGCGGAAACGCGGTACGGAACCCGCTGCCCGGAATGCCAAAACGACATCCAGGCAGGCGTCGATCTGCTCGGTCGCAAGGTGGAGTGCAAAAAGTGCCATCACCGGTTCCGGATTGGCTGGTGCGAACCGATTGGCGGCTGACCGCGGGTTAGGCCGGCTGGTATTTGGCGGGGTTTTGCGAGGTGACCGGCATGGCAACGCGGCTGCCACTGTAACGTCCGGGCCCGGACGACTAAACTGTTGCTGCCCGGCTCTGCAGGCAACCGGCAGTTTGGGACTGGCGAGGCTGGTTCCCCACGCCAGGTCCGCTGCCGGGCGATTCGGGCGGCTGGTCCACCCGTGCCATTACCGCGGAACGCCGTTCGCACAACCGCGGCTGCCAACGGGGTTTTGACAGAGCCTGCAAGCCTCCTTTTGATAACCCGAATGCTGGCCCCGGCGAAAGACCGACATGAGATTCCTGATATTTGTGGTGTTGACGATCATCGCCTGGGGTGCCTATGGAGTGACCTTGCATGAGGGCCAGGTCGAGCTGGGAGATGGCGGGCAACTGAGTCGCTGGAAGCCGCTGGTGTTGGTCGGCGTCGCCTATTTTTTGATTGCCGTTATTTATCCGCTAATCATGATCCCGCGCGAAGGCAAGGGGAACTGGGCGCCGTCCGGGATGTTCTGGTCCTTCATTGCCGGGGCCGTGGGGGCGATCGGTGCCTTGGGAATCATTTTGGCGTTTATGTTTGGCGGAAAACCGGTGTTCGTGATGCCCCTGGTATTTGGTTTCGCCCCGGTAATCAACACGTTTGTGACCGCCGTGATGGCGCGGACCATGCGGCAGGCCTCGCTGATCTTCTACCTGGGTGTGCTGGTGGTGGCGATTGGCGGCGCGGGTGTAATGTTCTTCAAGCCCGGTCCGCCGGTCAAACACGCCATGACAACCAGGTTGGCAGGATCCTCCTCGCTGCAGGAGGGAACCGCGATCACGTCCGCGGAAACGCCCGCCGGGTCGTCCGCCGCCGGGCTCGCGTCTCCCCGGGTCCAGGCGTCGCGCGAGTTCTGGTTGATGATCGCATCGGTCGCCCTGACGGCGTTGTGCTGGGGCAGCTACGGACCGGTCCTGCACAAGGGTCAGGCCCGCATGGGCGGCAGTCGCCTGCGCCCCTTTTTGTTCGTTGGTCTGGCCTATCTGGTGTTCGCCGTGATTTTGCCGCTGGTATTCTGGCAATGGTTGCCGCCGGATCCGGGAGCCCTGAATACATCCGGCATCGCCTGGTCGTTGCTGGCTGGCACGGCGGGTGCCCTGGGGGCGCTGGGAATCATCTATGCATTTAATTTTGGCGGCAAGCCGATCACGATCATGCCGCTGGTTTTTGGCGGAGCGCCGGTAGTCAATACCCTGCTGACCACGATGTTCAGCGGGACGCTGAATCAACTGTCCATGCCGTTTTATATCAGCCTGTTTCTGGTGATTGCCGGTGCCGTGACGGTTTTGGTGAATGCGCCGCGCGGCAGCCAGCCGCAGGCCGCCTCGCCCGCCTGACCGGACCGGTGGCCAACAGGAAAATCGTGACCATGCCAGCCGATTCCGGAACATCGCCCCTGACTGACGCCGGGAAAGTTCGCGGATCGACCAGCTGGTCAGCCATATCTGGATGGTGCGCACGTTCCTGAAACATTGCGAGGAAGCCGGGGAAGACGATGAGTTGCGCGTCGTCTATCGCCGTTTGTATGACTTTATGATGGCACTGGGCGGTCCTGTGGCAGCATCGGGACCGGAAAGTTATTTAAAAATGGCGCGAAAGAAACGCCGCAAACTGCGCGAGGCGCTGGAGCTGTTTGTGGAAATCCAGCCGGAAATTTCCTCGCACACCAATTTCCAGATGGCCGTTCAGTCCCTGACCACCGCAGTTGGGGAAATTGAAGGGTTGCTGGAACAGGCGGCCACCGATCCCGGCTCACCGGCACCCGGGTCGACGGAACCGGCGCCCGGTAAGCCGGGCAGCCATCCGGACTGACAGGTGTTTCCCGGGCGCCTGGTCCAGCCACGCCGGACATTCACGTGCCGCGCCGGTTGCCAAACCACGCGATGTGCATCCGGGGACAGTAATGGAATCCTTTTTCCAGGCACAACGGTCGCAACCATTGTTCACGCATCTGCAGCTTGGCCGGTTCAACTCCCTGCGGCATCAGCCACACTCGCTGTCGCGGAATTTCGGGAAACCCGGCCAGCCAACGCTCGATTTCAGCGCAGTCCTCTGGCTGGTCCACGACAAATTTGATTTGGTAATCGTAATCGCGGATCAGTCGTTGAATCACGGCGGGCCGGTGTCGCGTGTTTTCGTGCCGCCCGGCCCAGGGCCCGGACCGGACCCGGTCTGGCGTGCTGTTGGAAAGCTTGGGGCTGATCGACATCAGGTCGCACAGGACCGGGCGATCAATGGTCCCGGCGGTTTCGATCGTGATATGCATTCCGGCCGCGGCCAGTCGTTGGGAAAGCGTCACGACCTGTCGGGGCAACATTGGTTCGCCGCCGGTCAGCACCAGATGCCGGCAATCCAGATTCAGGCATCGAGCCACAATCTGCTCAATCGTGAACGGCTGACCGGCGGGTTCCCACGAGGTGAACGGTGTGTCACAAAACCCGCACCTCAAATTGCAACCGCTGGTGCGCAAAAAGACGCTTTCCGTCCCGGTCAGCCGTCCTTCACCCTGCCGCGATTTGTAGATCTCGCTGATTCGCATATGTCAACCGGGTCCCGGGCCGTGGTGAAACTGGACGGGGCCGGTGCACAGGACGACCGGATTGCGGATCGCTCTGACCCCCTTTCACTGAACCGGCATCGGGGCACAATACAAACGACCCGTTTCACCGTGGAGTATTTTATGGCAACCGGCTTTCGTGACAAACTGGAGACCTTTGACAACCAGTTCCCCGATCGCAAGTATCACATTCAAATCAGCTGTCCCGAATTCACCTCGGTATGCCCCAAAACGGGCCAGCCCGACTTTGGAAAACTGGTGTTTGACTACATTCCCGGGAAACATTGCGTCGAGTTGAAAAGTCTGAAACTGTACCTGCAGGGCTTTCGCAATGAAGGGATTTTCTACGAGCATGTCACAAACAGTATTCTGGACGATTTCGTGGCGGTCGTGGACCCGCGGCAGGTGACCGTGACCGCCGAGTTCACACCGCGGGGCGGAATCTCGTCCACGATCATTGCCCGCTGGCCGGAGAACTAGCCTGTGTCCGTTCCCTCCGTCGTGTTGTCCGGGTTTTCGGACGAGGCGGCACCCGACAAAACGATGGATCAGCAGTTTTCGGTGATGGCCGCGCTCGGTCTGCAATACGTCTCGGTGCGAACGGTCGATTGCGGCTCGGGAGTCAAAAACGTTTTGGATCTGGACGACCACGAACGGGACCGGTTGCGTTCGCGACTGGCCGATTATGGCCTGTCGGTATCGTCCATCGGTTCACCGATCGGGAAAGTCCGGATCGCCGATATCGACGACGGCACGGCGAATCGTTATGTGCCGTTCCGGAATTATCTGGACCAGCACGTTTCCCGGGCGATTGAGGCGGCGGTGGCTTTGGACACCCGCCTGCTGCGCGGGTTTTCATTTTATCATCCGCGTGGCCAGCCCGTGGATCCCTGGATGGAACAGGCCTGTGATCAACTGGGACAAATTGCGGAACGCTGTCAGCGCCATGGTTTGACATTTGGACTGGAAGTCGAAGCCAACCTGATCGGACACACCGGTCATATTTTGCGCCGGATTCATGACGCCGTTGCCAGCCCGGCTCTGGTTTTGGTATTCGACGGTGGCAATCTGGTGACCCAGGGTTTTTCGCCGGACCAGGTCATGGCGCAGTTTCAGGCCATGTTGCCCGGACTCGGCTGGATGCATGTCAAGGATTACCCGGCGACGGCGGACGCTGCGGCGGGCGGTTACGTGGATGAGGAAAATCTGAACCGGTTTGTTCCCGCGGATCGCGGCGGCACCCGATACCCGGCGGTCTTTACGGTGCTCCGTGACCATTTGCCGGAAATTGGTTTACGGCTGGAGTCCCGGGGGATTCCGGGCTTTTTTGTGGATCTCGAGCCGCATTTGCGGAGCGGTGGGCAATTTGGCGGCTACAGCGGCCCGGACGGCATGGGCATTGCCTGTCGCGCCTTGTGCCGCGTTCTGGAATCCGCCGGACTGGGATACCAGCTGCGAGACTGGGACAGTCTGGCCAACTCCCGGGATTGACGTGCCGTGACACCCGCAGCGGTGTTGGCCAAACCGGTGCCCGTCCCGAAAACGGCCCCCCGGGACAAAAAAATTGAGCCGAACCGGAACGATCGTTCCGGCCCGACTCGGTCAGGAAGGATTGGTTAACGCCGGATGGTCCAGGCCGATCCGCCCGACTTCAGGATTGCCGGTCGTCGGACGCGGATGGGAAACCGGGGTCCGGGGTCCCATCGGTTGGCGAGGCTGGTCCGGTTGCCGGGGGTTGGCGCCGATTGAACAACCCTTCGACTATCTGGATACCCCGGTCCAGTACCTTGAGTAACCGGTAGTTGTCCAGTTGACCGACTGGCAGGTCGTCCGCATCGCAGTTGCCGGACGCCTGCTCTTTGCGGAGCTTGTGGGCCTCAACCAGCTTCTCGATGGCCATATTGACGGAAATGAACATGTATCCGGTAACCGCGCACACGACGGCGCTGAGGCAGGCCAGGATAAACGACAGGTCAAACCATGAATCGCTGAGGACAAACAGCACAACGCTGAGGAAAAAGGCGACACTGGTGCCCGCCAGATAGACCAGGCTGTCATTCCAGTTCTTCTTGCGTACGCTGTTCTGGATTGCCGACTGCACGGACTGGTTGGCGATTTGGCGCAAGGCATTGAGGGTTGTGGATTTTTCCGGTGCGCTGGCCCGCGGGATAAATTCACTGGCCGGCAACGGATTTTTGGGGATCAGCTCGTCTTCCAGCTGTTTGGCTTGCGGCGCGGCGGGGGCCTTGGGGGTTGCCGGCAGGGACTGGGCGGCCGGCAAGGGCTGTCCCGTTCCACGCAATCGTGTCATCAGTTGATTCATGTAATCGGTCACGTCCGGCTCAGACGGTCCGTCGGCCTGGGCCTCGCAGTGGGGGGCGGGCTGCGGAACCGTCATTGACGGTTTTTCGACAGGCGCACTTTCAAACGAAAGATCCGTTGCCAGTTCGCCCGACTGCCGCATTCGCTGCAGGACCTCGGCCACCGATTCATTCGGGCCGCTGGTCGGGACATCCCGTTTGCCGGGTTCCACCTCAGCCGGCGGAGCCTCGTGCGGTTCGTCCGGCAGGGACAGTTCTGGTTCCGCCGGGCTCAATGCGGAAGGCGGCTCCTCGAATTGGGGCGACGCTGGATCGTCCGACTCAGCCGGTTGATGGTCAGGTTGTTCAATCGATGCAGGGACAGTTGCCAGCAACCTGGCCAAACGATCCTCGGCGCGGCTGGCTGGTGTTTCCAGGACTTCCGGATCAACGGTCGGATTGGATTCGGGAGCCGCGGGTTGCTGGAATTCGGCAGCCGCGGGTTGCTCAAATATGGGAACCACGGGCGGCTCAACTTCGGGAGCCGCGGGTTGCTGGAATTCGGGTGTCGCGGGTTGCTGGAATTCGGCAACTGCGGGTTGCTGGAATTCGGGAGCCGCGGGTTGCTGGACTTCGGGAGCCGCGGGTTGCTCCATGGCGCGAGACACGGGTGTCGCAGGTTGCTGGAATTCGGCAGCCGCGGGTTGCTCAAATATGGGAACCACGGCCGGCTCAACTTCGGCAGCCGCGGGTTGCTCAAATATGGGAACCACGGGCGGCTCAACTTCGGCAGCCGCGGGTTGCTGGAATTCGGCAACTGCGGGTTGCTGGAATTCGGCAACTGCGGGTTGCTGGAATTCGGGAGCCGCGGGTTGCTGGAATGCGGCAGCCGCGGGTTGCTCCATGGCGGGAGACACGGGTGTCGCAGGTTGCTGGAATTCGGCAGCCGCGGGTTGCTCAAATATGGGAACCACGGGCGGCTCAACTTCGGGAGCCGCGGGTTGCTGGATTTCGGCAGCCGCGGGTTGCTCCATGGCGGGAGACACGGGTGTCGCAGGTTGCTGGACTTCGGGAGCCGCGGGTTGCTGGAATATGGGAACCACGGCCGGCTCAACTTCGGCAGCCGCGGGTTGCTCAAATATGGGAACCACGGGCGGCTCAACTTCGGGAGCCGCGGGTTGCTGGACTTCGGGAGCCGCGGGCGGATTGAATGCAGTGGCGGACGACAGCGGAGTGTCCGGCTCTGCTGGCCTGGCGGCGGGCACCTCCAATCGCCTTAAAATATCGGCGACACTTTCCGGAGTCGGACCGGGCACCTGCGGCGCGATGGCGGAGTCGTCGGTCTCCCGAAGCAATCGGTTGATGTCCAGTTCCCGCCCGGCCAGCCAGCCAGCCGCCTGCGACGGGTCTGCGTTCTCGCTGCTGTCGGTCAATACCGGTTCGATCACCGGCTGGCCGCGTTCCGGGGTCAGATCGACATCGGGCAGGGCCGAGTCGTAAAGCTCATTTAACCAGGTGGCCTGATCCTGGTCCCCTGGATCGTCGACCCACAAGGCCGGAACCGAGTCAGCTGGTGGATTGACCATGGTCTCGGGCCGGGTGGCCGGATCGTACCACGGATCATCCGACCGCATGGTCTCCTGCGGCGAATCCGGGTCTGCATCCGCCGGTGGCTCGTCATCGATGGCCGGGATTTGAAACACGGATCCAAGTTGATCATCCCGCGAAATGGCTTGCAGGATCCGGGGATCGTACTCCGGCAGATCATCCCGGGTGGCCGCCAAACCGTCCGGAGCCGCGCTGTCCGGGGATTTGGGTTCGTCATCACGGTCGCCGATTCGGGGCGCGGGGGTTCCGACATCGACTGGTCCGGATCGACAACGACCGGTTCGCATTCGGCCATCGGCTGCATTTCCGCACGGGACAGTCCGTCCGCATTTGTTGGCGAGCCATCCCGGGTTGCCGGACTATCCGCGAACGGGTCTGGCGTTGTTACCGGTTGCCTCTCGAATGGAGTCCCGTTGACCAGCTCTGGTTCAACCGCGACCTGCCCCAGCTGTTCGACCAGCAGTTCCAGTTTGCCCAGGACCAGTTTGTCGCCGGCGTGAATCCATGCTTCGTCCAGAGGTTGACCATTGACATGCAGTTCGTCATTCAGTTTCCGAATGTAGGTTCCCACCGGGCTGCGCACGATTTCGCAATGTTCGGGCTGCACACCGGCACATTCAATCGTCAGGTTGGCAACGGGTGCGGAACCGACAATGCAGTGCGTTTCGGAAATCCGGAAACGCGTCTCGTTCCGGACCGGGACATGATCCGCGTTCACAACGGCCAGTACTAATGGCCCGCTGGCCGAAGGTCCGCACATTTCAAGATTGAAATTCGACACGATATAGTCCGTTACGAAAGGGGAACACGAATTGGATACCGGGCAACCCGGCAGGATCCGGGAGTCACGACTCTCAAGACTCCAAAAAACCAACGAAACCGTCACAAGCATCTAGCCCGCAGGGGCAACACCGTCAAACGATTTGCTGCAAAATGGTGAACCTGTGTCAACATGTCGTTTTTTTGCAACAACGGCGGCCGCAGGACCGGGAACCGGGCACGTTTTCCGCCGGAAGACGGGTGCCCTTGCCGATTGTGACGATCGTGGCGCCGGCAGCCCCGAAAGCCTCCCGGCGGTCACCGGGGACACCGGTTTTTTCGTCGAGATTCCGGGCCGGCCATCAAAAGCAAACTATAGTTCTGCGAGTCAATTGCCCCCGGATGCCGCGGGTCGCGACACGGCTGGCCCCCCGGGGCACCGGCCCCGCGCGATCCTGGCGTCGTCGCATTCTGTCACAAGGTGCCAATGCAAACCGGGCGGACTCCACTACTTGTTAGCGGCATACCTGCACAGCCATTCACCGGGAATTCGGAGCACACCCCATGGCGCGGAAAGACGTACTCAAGGGACTTCGCGAGATTCTGATTCAGCGTCGCAAGGCGCTGATCCAGGCACTGGCCGGCGACAAAAGCCTGCTGAAACAGATGGCCCGGCAAACCGGCGGTGATGAAATCGACTTTGCCCTGGATTCGGCCCAGGACGAAATCTATTCACGCCTGGCGGAAGCGGAAAGTCGCGAACTGGCTCACATTCAGTATGCTCTCGAAAAAATGGATGAGGGGAGCTACGGGAAATGCGAAGCCTGTAACCGCAACATCCCCCGAGCGCGACTGGAGGCATTGCCGTACGCCACGTTGTGTGTCGATTGCAAACGCAAGGTGGAGACAGGCATTATCTCTGCCAACGCCAACGGCGACTGGAGCGATGTCGAGGACGGCCAGCCGATCGAGGGTGTCCGGTTGTCAGATCTGGAGATGAACGGCTGAACGCTGGTGAAAAATCGTGGATTCACCGCCATTTGGGTTGATCCGGATACGGTCGTCCGTTGGCAGATTTGAAAATTGAACCGCGGCAGGATATTCTGTTGCAGACTAAATGAAACCGCAGTCAGAAGTCGGGCAAAAGCGGCCGCAGACCGGATGAACCAATTCGTGAATGAAAATCTGTCTCCATTCCGCGTTTTTCAACTCAGCCTCGCCGGCCTGATGCTGGCTGGCGTCTGTTTGTTGCCGGATCGGATGGCTGTGGCCCAGTCGACCGACCGGGATGGCGCTTATACGGCGCTGGCTCGCGAGGCGGATTTGATCGAGCGCGAGTACAGCTTGCTGAAGAAGGTGGTCAAGGTTGCCCAACCGTCAGTGGTTCACATCGAGGCCCACAAGACATCGCGGGGAACCAATAACGCGCTGACCCAGGTGGAAGAGGCCGGGGCCGGCGTGGTGATGAAATATGGCGAACGGTTTTTTGTAATCACCAATCGCCACGTGATCGTGGACGCCCCGATCGACTCCATTCGAATCCAGCTGGCCGACGGACGATTCTTTAATCCGATCGAGGTTCGTACCGATCCCGATTCCGACATTGCCCTGATGTATCTGGCGGAAACGGATTTGGAACCGGCCCGTTTCGGAAACAGTGACAAGATGGAAATCGGGGATTTCGTCGTCGCCGTCGGCAGTCCGTTCGGGCTGAGCCATTCCGTCAGTTATGGCATCATCAGCGCCAGGGGCGCCGCGATCTGGAACTGGGTGCTGAAGGCGTCAAGTTTCAGGATTTCTTGCAAACCGATGCCGCCATCAATCCGGGCAACAGTGGCGGACCACTGCTGAATTTGCGGGGTGAAGTTGTCGGAATCAATACGGCCATCGCCAGCAACTCGGGCGGCAGCGACGGAATCGGTTTTACGATTCCTGCCAATATGGTTAACAAGGTGGCCGACGACCTGCTCCGCTTTGGGCGGGTGCGACGCGGATTTATTGGTGTTACCCTGGATTCCCGGTTCACACCGGAAAAAGCTCGTGCCATCGGGCTAAACAATGCGTTTGGTGCGCGAGTGTCGCTGATTGCTCCGGGCTCCCCCGCATCGGATTCGTTGCTTCGTAAAAGCGATGTAATCCTGAAATTCAACGAAACCCGGATCCAGAACGACTCGCATCTGGTCAGCGAGGTCAGCAAGACGGAAATCGGCCGGCGTGTCCCGGTCGTCGTATTTCGGGACGGCAAGGAACAATCGCTGGAGATTACGGTCCGCGAACGCCGGCCCGAATACAGTGCCGACCAGGACTAACCGCGCGGCGACGTCTGACCGAAACCCGATGGGGTGCCGCCGCAGGTTCTCAACCCCTCTCCCGCGGCGAGAAAACGGCGGTACCGCCCACGGGGAATTCCTGACATCCGGATAAACCCGTGGGATCAGGGACCCGCCATGCGGTTTTCCGCGGAACAGGCACGGGGGGGACCAGCCAGCCGGGGTACCCTGCAGTGCCAAACGACAGAATGTCTGCCGGGGCGTTGCTGGACGTGGTTGCTGCGCCCGGTGACAATTGCAGAGTTGTCCCGAACGGGCATGGCGTTACTTTCTGGCCGCAACAACATTCGATGCCGGTGTTTGCAACAATCGTGCTGGTAAATTTGCTGGTCCTTCTCCTGCTGGGGACGGGTTTGTGGCTGGTTAGCCTGGCGAAGCGGGATGCCAGTATCGTGGACCCCTGCTGGGGCCTGGGGTTTGTCATTGTCGCGTGGGTAACGGCGTGGCAATCGGGTGGGACGTTGCCGCGCGGCTGGTTGATGATCGGCCTGGTTACGCTGTGGGGTCTGCGATTGTCGGGATTTCTGACGCTGCGCAACCGGGGTCACGGAGAAGATCGCCGCTACGCCGCCATGCGTCACAAACACGGCCCCCGTTTCTGGTGGGTCAGTTTCCTGACGGTGTTCTGCCTGCAGGCGGTGTTGATGTGGATCATTTCGATGCCCGTTCAGGCAACGGTCTTCGAAGGTTCCGGTTGGGCCGGGGCGGATGCGACCGCCTGGCTCACCTGGCTGGGCGTGGCGGCGTGGACCGTCGGATTCTTTTTTGAATCGGTCGGCGACTGGCAAATGGCCCGATTTCGCGCGCGTTCCGATTCCGCCGGCAAGGTCATGGACCGGGGATTGTGGCGGTATACGCGACACCCCAACTACTTTGGCGACTTCTGCGTTTGGTGGGGATTGTTTGCCATCGCGGCTGCCGGTGGTCACGGCTGGACGGTGTTCAGCCCATTGCTGATGAGTTTGTTGTTGCTGCGGGTCTCGGGCGTGTCCTTGCTGGAAAAAGACATCAGCCAGCGGCGGCCCGGCTACCGCGATTATGTACACCGCACCAGTTCGTTTTTCCCCTGGCCGCCGGTTCGGGCAGACAGGGAATCGGATTGACTTTTGCAATGGCAGGCCGACAATCGGACTCATTTGCCACATCACCGTTTCGTCGCGAGCGAAGTCATGACCGCAGCCTACACCAGCCGCCTGCGCATTGAACAACACGAGGGAGCTCATCGAACCGCGTGTCTCGATGGATTCAGCGATCATCCCATTCACTTTGGAATCCACGGCGGCATTCGGGACTTTTACCAGTCAAAATATGGCCGGGAGATTTCGAGTGCCGGGTATCCGGCCACCCTGGATTACATGATCGCCGGGGTCGCCGGCTGACTGACCGGAACGTTGGCCTCCGTGCTGGATGTACGGGGCATCAACACCGCTGGCAAGCTGGTTGCGACGGTTCAGGGAACAGTGGACGAGATCGATCAGGTGCTGGCGATCACCCGGATCCATTTGAAATTTCAGCTGGCAGTGGACAAGGGTCAGCAACCGACCGTTGACCGGGCCCTCAACAGCTTCGCGTCAAAATGCCCAGCCTACCAGAGCGTTAAAGACTGTATCGCCTGCACCTGGGAGGCCGAAATTACCGAAAATTGACGCTTGCTTGCCAATTGTATTCTGGGCCCAGACCCGTAAAATTTCCGTTCCCCCGGCAGCACGAGGCCGCCGCCGGCACTGGCGGAAGTCCGGTTTTCCAATCAGCGACGGATCGCATTCCTGTTCATCTCGAGGATTCAGCATGCCTGAAAACGTTGCCCTCAAAACTGTTCAGCGACCCGAGGATCAGTTGTTTCATGACTACATCAACATCGTCGAGCCCGACGAACACAATCATGAATTGACCCGGGAACTTCTGGAATCCTGTTCCAGCCGTTACGCCAAGCCCGTCCTGTTCCGCAAGCTGGTGCCCCTGGGCGAGCAGGTTCAGACCCGCGAGTTTTTGGAAATCGATCCCGATCAATCCCTGTTGTGGCGCGAAAAAACTGACGATTCGGCGGTCGCCTTTCGCGATAAATCGGGGAAAACCGACTATAACTACGTGACCGGCCGGGAAGGGACTGCGTCCGAATATCTGGATGAGATCTTTCGCCACCGAAAGGATGTCTACGCCCATCTCGGCAAGGTCTCCAGCGGTTTTTCGGAACTGCACAAACATCAATGGGGTGACCGAATATTCGAACATATTCGCGACCACGTGTTTGGACACGGTTGGTTTCGAATTCCTGAATGGGAATTGAGTGGTCATTGCTTTATCGGCAACAACACGGAGATGTTTGCCGAACCGGGCAAGGGTGCGCCGGGCAGCGACTGGCACATGTTTCCCACGTTGAATGTGTTTGTCATGATTGCGGGCATGAAGCAATGGATGACTCGTCCGCCGCAACCGGGTGACCAGTTCCGGCACCAGGAGGAACTGGTCTTTCCGACCGGGGGACGGGAAGGCCCGGTCGAAGATCGCCAGTACGATACGGTCTATCTGGAATCCGGTGACGTGTTGTTTAATGTGCCCTACGAATGGCACAAGGTATTAAACGCGCGGGGTCCCAGTGTCGGGGCCGCGTTTCGGGTCATTGATCGACCGTATGTCGATTCCCTTCGCGAGTATCCGGCGGTCAAGGCCAATTTGAAACTGCGTGAAATCAATGACGAGTACGCGCACATGGCCACATCACTGAAATACGCCTCCTGGGATCCGGTGCGGATGGCCATGTCGCTGAATACGGCCGAAATGATGATTTGCACCGCCGCCCGTTTCAACCTGGTTGCCTCCTGAGCGGGGTGCCGTACGCTGGAATGACGGCCCGCGCCCCGGGGGCGGACGTCCCCGGGTCCATGGCCTGCGGAGTGGCCCGGCGAGCCCTCGGTCCGGTTTTTTTGGTACGATGCACGTCGGTCATCGGGAATAACACGGGCTCAACCTGCGGGCATCCGGCAATATGAAAACTCTTGAGCTGATCAGTGGCGATCAGATTCCGGCTCTCGGCCTGGGCACCTGGAAGCTGGCGGGGGACGAGGCCCGGACCGTGGTTCAAACAGCGATCGAGACAGGATACCGGCACATCGACTGTGCCCCAATCTACGAGAACGAGTCCGATATTGGCCGGGCTCTGGAATTCTGCCTGCGGAATGGCACCGTCGACCGCGACGATCTGTGGATTACGTCCAAATTGTGGAACGATGCGCATCGGGCCGCCGACGTCCGCCCTGCCCTGCAGGCGACCTTGCATGACCTGCAAGTTGATTGTCTGGACCTGTACCTGATCCACTGGCCGGTGGTCCATCGGCCGGGGGTCGTGCGGCCGGATGACGGAAACGGATTCCTGTCGCTGGACGACGTGCCCCTGACCGAGACCTGGCTGGCCCTGCAGGAATGCCAGGCCGCCGGACTCTGTCGCAACACCGGCGTTTCCAATTTCAGCGTTCCTGCAATTCAGACACTGATTGATGAAACCGGAATCGTACCCGCCGTGAACCAGGTCGAATCGCACCCATACCTGGCGCAGCGACCCCTGCTGGAATATTGCCGCCAGCAACAAATCCAGATGACAGCCTACTCACCCCTGGGTTCCGTGGACCGTCCCGATATGATGAAACGTGACGGGGAACCGGCCCTGATGACCGATCCGGTGATTGTTCGTATTGCGGAACGGCACAACGTTTCGCCAGCGGCTGTACTGATTGCCTGGGGCGTCGGTCGGGACACCATCGTGATTCCCAAATCGGCCAGCCAGCATCATTTGCAAGACAACCTGCGCGCAACCGATCTGTCATTGACCGCGAGCGACATGCAGGCGATCGGGGCCCTCGACCGGGGTTACCGGTTTGTCGACGGTACCTTCTGGGAAATGCCCGGCTCACCCTATACGGTTGCGCAATTGTGGGATGAATGATCGGGAACCGGGGCGGCAGACTCGGGGCGGCACCCCGCATCACCGGAATTCACGGGCATCGACAATTTCCCGCCCGGCGATCGTCCCCAGTGCCCGCCACAGCGGCGGATCAATGGAATCGGAAATCGCGCCGGTCGAACCGTCCAGAAACCCGACGTTTACCAGGCCGCCGGCATGGTAACTGCGGGCCGTGATGGCCGCGTATGTTGACTGGTCGTCCTTCTTGCCCTCCTGCACGGAGTTGAAGTCAATGTCATACAGCTGGCCGTTGTGCTCATACGGCACCACCGTATTGGGAGTAAACACCGTCGTAAAGCCGGAATGATGTACGCGCCCGTCACACCATTCCGTATGCCCGGTGTTGCTATGCAATCCAGGTCCCAGTTTCAGCTGACCCGTGTATCCGGCAAAGGCGTTTGGATCGGTGGGCGGCAGCGGACCCGGATCCTCCGTGTTGCGGATATAGGACGTGAATGCCTTGACCTCCGCCACGCACAGGGTGTTGCTCAGGCCATCTGCGACCTGTCCAATTCGGACCCGGCTGTTGACATAAAAGGGCCCGTCACCCGGCCGGGCATTCACTGGATCATAGACCAGCCACGAACCAAAGTTGAAACCGTAGGTCTGGGGATAGATTTTGGGTTGACCGGTGGATGTATCCAGGCGAACGGTATCATTGGCCTCGCTGGGACACAGGTACAGGGGGATGCGCAACACCGGTACACCGGTATCCAGTTGGGAATCCCACGCCTGATCGAGGTCGACCATGCTGTAGGCATTTCCCTGCTCGATGAACGGTAACAGGCGGCCCTGAATCGACCAGGAACCATTGTTTCCGGACAGAATAGTCCCCGGATCAATTTCAAAGCTGGGGGGCAAATACCGTCGCGAGGATTGGTAATTGTGCGTCGCCAGAACCATTTGCCGGACCTTGTTCAGACAGGCAACGCGGCGGGATGTTTCCCGAACCTGCTGGACCGCCGGCAACAGCAATCCGGCCAAAATCCCGATTATGGCGATCGCCACCAGCAATTCCACCAAAGTGAATCCGCGACGACGCAGAACCATCCGGGTGCACGGGTTGGGCCATTGCATTATTGTTTGACTCCGTCATCTGGCATCGGCGCGGGCCGGATTGACCGGGCGCATCAGCCCCGGGCAATCCGGGTACAGGCCGTTATTATAGGGAAAAGACTGATTTGATTCAGTAGCGCCCTGCCGATGCAGGGCAACGGCTTGTCGACGTCACCGACCTGCTGGCGGGCCAACCGACAACGCCTGATCCGGACCTTGCTCCCGGAATCCGGTTGCCGCCATGGGGCGATCAGGGACTGGCCCCGGGCATCCGTTCAGCCTTGTTCCCGGATACTCGCACAATCGGGATTTCCGAGCACGATGTGGTCGAGAACCCGAATGCCTACGGTTTCACCGACCGTTTCCAGACGACGCGTGACCTGATGATCCTCGCGACTGGGCGTTGCATCACCGGAGGGGTGATTGTGGACCAGAATGATCGAGGCTGCCGCATCGCGAATCGCCGCCCGAAAGACTTCTCGGGGATGCACCAGGCTGGCATCCAGGGTCCCCACGGTGATTTGATGGGTATCGATCACCTGGTTTTTGGTGTCGAGCGTAACAATATGAAACTCTTCCTGGCGAGCGTCCGTCATTAATCGGGCAAAGTGCTGTTGGCAAAAGGCAATCGCTTCCTGGGTCGAACTGATTTTTCGAGTCAACGGTTTGTCCGACAGCGCGGCCACCCGGCGCCCCAGCTCAATGCCCGCCATAATCTGGCAATAGGCTGCGGTCTGGATGGCCCGGCTGATGGCTGCCAGTTCCGCCCGACCGGCCGCGGGCAGTTCCTCCAGCCGATGGGAAAAATGTCGGGCAACTTTCTCACCAGCCATGATCGCCGATTCACCCGGTCGACCGGATCGAACCAGGATGGCCAACAACTCGGACGTTTGCAGCGCCTCGGCGCCGGCGGCCAACAACCGTTCCCGGGGCCGCTCGCCAGCCGGTTGCGCCTTGATTTGGGCGCCGTAAATTTTTTCGTCCAGCCATCGATTCAGGGGAAATTGCCCCCGACCCTCGTTCCACCGGTAGCGGATTTGACCCTCGTCCTTTTCGCATACCAGCCAGCCTTCGCGTACCAGTTCATTGACGATCCGCGTAACAAAGCCCGGTCGCTCGGGCTGGCAAGTTCGCTGGACAAAATCCAGATCAAACACCGGGGCTTCAGCCACGCATTCAATCACTGACCGATAACGCAGAAATCGCTCCGTGGCGCGCGAGCCGTCCGTTTGACCGCGGGTTTCCGTTTGAGTTCGAGTCATGGTTATAACCGTTTCACAGGCGGTACGTGACAATTGTCACCCATGTCCTGTTTGCTGGCAATCACGCGGGCCCGGTCGTACCGGTTGCAATTCTGGACTCCGGACAGACAATAACGGGACCCCCAGGATTGCCTGATACAACCCGTGTCAAAAAAGCGATCCTGATTTCATTTAGGAGACCCTTGATGGTGATTCGAATCACAATTGTGGCCGTTGTGCTGGCCTGCTGCGTGGCCCCCGCGACATTGCAGGCCCAGGCAGAATCGGCGGCTGGCGAAAACGGCAAACCGGAAATGTTGACGATCGGTTCCCCGGCTCCGCCCCTGGATATTGAGCATTGGGTTCAGGACGGGAATGGGAAATTCACGGCGGTGACCGGTTTTGAAGATGGCAAGGTCTACATGGTCGAATTCTGGGCCACGTGGTGCGGTCCCTGTGTTGCCAGTATGCCGCATATCAGCAAGTTGCAGGACGAGTACGCGGGCCAGGGTTTGCAAATTATCAGCGTCAGTGACGAAGATCTGGAAACCGTTGAAGAATTCCTGGAACGCGAGGTTCGGGGCGAAGACGGAAAGACCTACGCCGAGTTGACCAGCAATTATTGCTTGACGACCGATCCCGACGGATCCGTGTCGGACGACTATATGAAAGCCGCAGGCCAGAATGGTATCCCGACCGCGTTTATCGTTGGCAAGTCGGGTCAAATCGAATGGATTGGCCACCCGGTGGAAATTGACGGCCCTCTCGAACAGGTTATCAATGATCAGTGGAATCGCGAGGAGTTTGCGGTTCAGTTCCGGGCGGAACAGGAATTGGACCTGCTGATGTCCCGACTCGGTGCCAAAATGCAAGCGGGCGCGACCGATGAAGTTATTGCCGAACTGGGCGAGGCCATTGAGCAATTTGAGGACGAAGCCGTGATTGCCCGGCTCAAGGGCATTCGTGCCCAGGTCATCATTACGACCGGAGCCGCAGGAGCCGCCGACGCGATGACGGAAATGACCCGCATGATCGGCGACAACGCCGATGGCCTGAATAACATGGCGTGGGCGGTCGTGGAGCTGCACCAGAGCGGCCAAAAGGTGGACGCCGACCTGATCGCTGCCGCCGTGGCGACGGCCGAAAAAGCCGTCAGCCTGGAACCCGAGGGCGGCCATATCATCGATACGCTGGCCCATTTGGCGGAGATGCAGGGCGATCTGGACCGGGCCATTGAATTGACTGAAAAAGCCATCGCCGCCAGCGGTGAGGAATTTCCTGAATTTGAAGACTATCTCCGGCAACTGCAGAAAGCCAAAAGTGGGGACAGCGGCGACGACGACTAGCTTCAACGGCCGGAATCCTCCAGACATTTCCCGAGGCAGGTGCCCCTTGCGACACCTGCTTTTTTTTGTCGTGCCGTCAACGCGCCAGGCCCCGGCACTGTTGCCCCGGCACTGTTGCCCCGGCACTGTTGCCCCGGCACTGTTGCCCCGGCACTGTTGCCCCGGCACTGTTGCCCCGGCACCGTTGCCCCGGCACCGTTGCCCCGGCACGATCGCCCGGCGTCGCGGCCGCGGCCCGGATTACTGACAACGGCCCGCCAGCAGGCGCACGGCTGACCACCAATCCATGGACAACTGAATGCCTATGACCGGCGAACACGGTTCTCCATCCAGCCGCCTCGCCTGGACGGACTCGGCGGCTCACCGGACACAGCTTCGGCAAATGCTGGTACAGCTTGCCGGAGATCGCAAGGGTGACCTGTGTGTTTGGGGAGCCGGCCCCTGCAATGACCTGGATCTGGAAACCCTGCTCCGGTATTACCGGCACATCACCTTGCTGGACCTGGACAGTGCGACCCTGAACGACGCGCTCCGGAATCGCCAACTGGATCAGTCTCCACAAGTGACTGGCCTGGGCGGAATTGATCTGGCCGGCGTTCAGCAATTGATCGGGGCATACCATCGCCATCCGGGACCGGACGCGCTGGCCTGTATTCAGCAGGCTGCCGCCACCCATCGCCTGGATTCGCTGGGGCAATTTGATGTTTTGGTATCCACCTGCCTGCTCTCCCAGATTTTTATCGAAGTAGTCAATGTGCTGGACCAGCAACCGCAGCAGATGATTGAAATACTGCAGATCCTGCGGCAACGGCACCTGGAACTGATGTTACAGCATACGCGACCGGGCGGTGCGGCCATTCTGGTGACCGACGTCACGTCCTCGGATGCGTTGCCCGAGTTGCGGCAACCCAATGCCGATCTGGACCGCTTGCTGCGCGATTCGATTTGTCGGGGAAACCACTTTCATGGGCTGAATCCCCTGTCCATTTACCAGGCCATTTCCTCGGGTGCGACGACCTCCCCGATGATCAAATCGGCCCGCGTATCGCAGCCGTGGATCTGGAACGCCACGGCCCGCCGCTACTGTTGCCTGGCATTCCTGATGATCAAAAAACAGGACTGAACGGCGGCAAACAGAAACAACATCGCAAAAACGGGGTTTCCGGCGGTGCATTTGGCAATGAGAATTCGGGGGGCGCGTGGTTTTTCTGGCGATTGGGACATTTCGGGGCTGCCCGGGAATAATCGCAGCCCCGATCCGTAGTATCAGCAGACCCGGGCTGAATGAATCTGGCGTCCACCACGGCTGGCGATGAATGATATCCGCGCAATCCCGAATGAGGACCTCAAGTCATTGGGAAACCAGGGGTTTTCCATGGCGTTACGGATACTCAGGCATCGCGAGGATGCGGCGGACGCCGTTCAGGATGCCATGCACCAGCTGTTTCGAAAACAACAGTCGTACGATGCCAGCCTCGGATCCATCCGTTCCTGGTTTTTGAAAATCGTTCGAAATCGCTGCATCGACATGCAACGCAAGAAGCGGCCGGTCAGCGGGACACAGGATTTCAACCCGGTGGATGATGGAACCGCGACGCCCGGAGATGTGTTCCAGCGTGACGAGTTGATCGCGATGGTTCGCTCGGCGCTGGACCGGTTGCCCGAAAGCTCCCGTGAGATCATTTTACTGCGTGATTTTCACGGGCTCAGTTATGCCGAAATTGGCGATGTGCTGGGGGTTGCCTCGGGAACCGTCATGTCCCGTTTGCATCGGGCGCGGCAGCAGTTGAGAAGCAAGGTGATTTTGGAAAACTGAACGAACCCGTCATGTCCAATTGCGAAAAGATCAACGAACTTGTTTCCGGCTACCTGGATGACGAGCTGACCCAGGGTGATCACCAGCGCGTCGATGTGCATTTGCGCTCGTGCCGGGGTTGCCGGCAAATGCTGGATGACATGACAAAACTGCGAGGCGCTGTCGCCCGATCGCAACCACGCGTCCGTCTGGAACAGGAACAATGGGAGAAAATCATGAATGACGTGCCCGCCCGGGCCAGCCGGGGAATTGGCTGGATCCTGTTGGTTGCCGGAATTGTGACGCTGGCAGGACTGGGAATTTGGGAATTCGCCATCGACAATGATGTGCCCGTGCCCGTGAAACTGGCCGTTGGCGGTGTCTGGTTCGGGTTGTTGTTTTTGTTCCTGTCGGTGCTGAGACAACGCCTGGTTTCATGGAAATCTGACAAATATAAGGATGTGCAAATCTGATGATCGTTGTTACCACCCAGGACATTGCCGGTCGCCGGGTCACGCAAAGCCTCGGACTGGTTCGCGGAAACACCATTCGGGCCAGACATGTGGGTCGCGATATTCTGGCCGGTCTGAGAACGCTGGTCGGCGGCGAAATCCACGAGTACGCCAAACTGATGGGGGAAGCCCGGGAACAGGCCCTGGATCGTATGGTCGCCGAAGCCCGGGAACTGGATGCCGACGCGATCGTCAATGTGCGATTCTCCACCTCCGTCATCATTGGCGGGGCGGCTGAAATGCTGGCTTACGGGACTGCGGTCAAACTGGACTGACAGGCACCCCGCCGTTACAGGCCGGCGCTGGAACGATTTTGCCACTGCCGGAATTCCATAACGATTTTTTCATGCAGCATCGTTCCGTAGCTGTACAACACGTGATCCGCCCAGTTCCTTTTGTAGCTCGTGGCCAACATCGCTTCATCGACGTTCAGACGTTCGATTCGACTTTCCGGTTCGCCTGGACGTTCATCCTGCCCCGACCGGTTCAGTCCCAGCCGGGCCAGTAACAGCGGCAAATCGGAGTCCAGCGAAGCGGTCAGCCCGACAAACCAGAGTTGGGACAGGTTCCCAAGGGCCCGTTGCAGCATGGATTGATCCACGATCGGCGGACGCCGGGAACCTGGCTCGTGGCCTACCGACTGGCGACTGAGGAAACGCGTCATCTGATTGATCGTGTGCGGATTGGACTCACCCGCCAGCCAGCTGTCCAGCGTGATTTCGCCACGGCCAATTTTGTTGAAATAAACACTTCGCGGGTTGCGCGCCAAATGATAGAAATGCGACACAACCCGACTGGTTGGCTCACGCAATACCGTGACGTACCGGGGTTCGCGATCGAACAGCTCGTGAATGCCGAACCAGACCTGATGGCCAAACACAAACCGGATCCGTTTCCGCTGGTCAGGAGCAAGATCCGCAATTTGACGCGTGATTGCTTCACGGGTGCGGCGGATTCCGTACAACGCAAGCCATTCGGCCGGTTGCAAATTGCCCTTGATATGCGACGCCAGTGTGGTTCCCGCCGTCTTGGGAATATGCAAATAAATCAGCAGCTGTTCGCCAAGCATGGTTGTCGTCGGTCGTGACGGAATCCCGATTCCAGGTGTGGAATTGACCCGCGTACGAAAAAGAAATCGGATGGGCCTGCCAGGAACGCATCGAACCGGACCGTGCGATGTCCGCAACCGGTCCCATCGGACCGTTGTTATCGCCGCTGGCCGGTCATGATGGCAAGGCCGGAATCGGCCGATTATCGCTCAAACCCGACGCCAAATGAGAAACCGGCCAATTCACTGCTGATGTCCAGCGGAAGGGCACCCAGATTGGGAATGGCAAACTCAATCGTGGACAGGCTCCAGGTCTGGAATTCAAACAGGCCCCGTGCCGTAAAACGGGCACCACCGCAACACGGCAACGGGCGGGCATACTGCAATCCGATCTGGGCGTGACCGATCCATACCGACTCGCCGCCGAATCCGGGTGAAAACACCGACTCGCTATTGGTTAATACCAGATTGCCGGCGCCGTTGGGACGGAATTCACGGATTTGCTGTCGCACCGAACTGTTATTCGATCCTCCCGCAATTGCGCCGCTCAGGTTGGCGACAAGACCAATATTTGGAGCGCATCGAAACGGGATCACCGAATCAAAGCCAAATTCAAACCCAATTGCGCTCAAGTCGGACCGGACCGAATTGTTGCCAATCCGGACTTCGTCAAAATCGAGATCGACTGCATTGAAATTGAAATCCGCGTTGACTCGGTGCTGGATGTACTTGACTCCCAGAAAGGTTTCCATGTTAACCATCCCAATCGACCGTTTTCGGCGAAATTCAATATCCAGACTGTTCAGCTCCGTGCTCTGCGAGCCCTGAAACGACTCCAGAAATCCTGTCGGCGGAACGGCCGCGACATCCAAATCCTCCACGACCTGGGAAAATTGTTCCTCGTATTCCTGCAGCCAGATTCGGGTCCGAACCGAAAAGTAGTCGTTAAACTGGTATCCAAACCAGACCCGACCGGACGTCGCGAAATCGCCACCGTTGTCTTCGTGGAAATAAATGGAATCGACACCCAGTTCCAGGCCGCGAGCAGGACAGGAAACGACGGGGCGTTCCATCATCCTGCTTTCCGGAAACCCCGGATCGGCCTGGTACGCGGGCTCGACCACCGGTTGATAACCCACACCGACAATCATGGCATTTTGGCCGGTCGGTGGCGTTTCCGGGTGGCTGGCCTGGGTTTCGACAATCGGCTGGCTGTCGTCGGATTGGGGCGGGTTCGCCGGTCGGATGATGGGCTGCCCATGCCATTGATCGAATGTCACGATCGCGGGCAAGTCCTGGGCCCGAACCGATCCCGTCGCAAGAACAATCGCGAGCAAGACCAACGTCCCGCGCAATTTTTGGCCGTCACTCATCCGGTACTCCCCCACGCCAGCTGCGTTGTTATGGCCACCCCTCATAATCCAAATGATTGTTTCGGAATGCACAAGCGTATTCTTCAGATCTTCCGACAGCACCGTCCCAACCAGCGCAGATAGCCCAAAATCAGCTGATCCACACGCGTGCACACGATCGAATCGCCGCAACAGCCAGCAATTTCGGGCCTTCATGCCAGCACAGTCGTCAGGTATCGCAACGCGAGGTAACGCAGTAAACGGGGACTGGCAACGACAAAGGATTTGCGCCCCTGAATTCAGTAGAGACCACCGGAAATACCGGGATTGGTCATTCGTGGTGCTCGGTGTTCCCGGTGCCGTTACTGGTCTTTTTCGGCAGCAACGCGGACATGCCAGATTTCACGACGAGCGGCATGTCCGGGAAGGGCACCTCGCGGATTACCCAATCCCGGCTGACAACCGAACCGGGCCCGCAGCCAGCTCCCTGGCCAACGGGGATCGGCTCGACGTCGATGACGGGTTGGTATATTTGGCGCGAACTGGCAGGGGAGCGCTAGTCGTGAGCATGAAAATCCGGCTCTTTTCCTTCGTAGGCCCGATACAAGTCATAAATCGAGTTTTGAAGTGCCTCGGCCGTGCTGGCATCCGCATCCTGTTTGCATTTCATGGCCGCCACCATGACGCCGTGAGCCGCCTTCAGCTGGTCGACATATCGCTCATTGTCCGGTTTGATCCGCTGTGTCAAAAAATACTGGGCGGCGATCTGCTGGATGTTCGTGGCGTGATTCTCCTTGGTGGTGACCCAGCGCATGGACTGATTGATACCCTTGGCATTGGGCGGCTCAGCCCCGAGGTTGTCGACAAAGTCATTGATCGCCGTGATGGATTTGGCAATCGTCTGCGTATCTTCCAGCATTTGCACAAAACGCATCTGATCGTCGTAGATACCGCAGGGAACTTCGCAATGGGGGGCTGCCGGTTCGTTAGGTTCATGAGCCGGTACCAGACTGGCAGCCAGCGCCGAGGCGATGAGGGCCATACCGGGGACGAGCAGATTCAGACGTTGGATCGACATGCAAAATTCTCCTGAAGTTGTTGGCATCCGGGATCAAGATCAATCAGGGGGGTGAGTCGCCACCCCTGCATCGGGACCCTCCATGGTATCGCACGGCCACCAATTGAAAAGTGAGTTGCCGTCCGCGTCGTCCCCGTTTTTTGCCGGCCCGGATGTACGATTCGATACGCCGGCCGTTCCGGCGGGTACCCGTCGCGGGACCAAATGGTTGCGTTTGGCGACGGGGACCGGCAACTGTCCGGGCTGCCGGATGGACCAGCGGCTCAACGCCCAACAGAAAAACAGCGAACGGTTGTGACACCGTTCGCTGTTCATGCCTGTCTTTTTTCCCGCCCAGGGGGCGAAACTAAAAATTCCGAACAGCGATGCGAGCCATCTGGACGGTTACGTCAGCCAGCTCGGCATCCGCCTGGGGCAGCACGGTCAGATTGAGCAAACCGCTGGAACCCTCGATAATGCCCTGCATCAGTCCTTCATCGGTCAGTTCCGTTCCATTGGCGGCGACAATCACCATCCCTTCGGTCAAACCGGCCAACGCGGCAGGCGATCCCGCTTCGACTTCCTGAATCCCCAGTCCCCGCCCCGGAATGAAGACACAATTCAACCCCAGATGCCAGCTGAACTGCCGAACGGCGACGCCGGTTCGAACGGTGCAGGGGTAATAATACCAGCGGTAGGTGACGGCGCAGGTCGGGTCAAAGTACCATTTGGAACCGCACCAGTTGTACCACCAGTGGCAGCGGGTCGGGTAATATCCACACCAGGTATTGAACTGCCAGTGCAAATGCGCGTTTTGACGGACGTGATTACATTGACTTAACAGGACCTGACTGGGCTGGTGGCACCATTGCTGTTGCAACCGCTGCCAGTTTTGATTGGTCAGCGGGTTCGGAGGACCCGATTTTCCAAAATTGGCGTTTCCGGGGAGATTCGATCCACCCAGGGCACCGGGTGTGAGTTTTTGACGGATCCCTTCTGCAAACCGTGTACTGTTGCCGATCGCGTTGCCGGGCTGGAATTTGCCGAACGACGAATTGCCGTTGGTGGAATTCGGTCCGGTCAGGAATTTATTCCGGCCATTTGGGGACAGTGTGGCGGACGACAACTGGCTGCCACCGAACTGGAAACTGTTTCCGGCTTTTTTGATTGCGGGTTGCCGGGTGCCCTGTTGCAGCGAACCGGCCAAACCGGATGCATTGCCGAAGCCGGAATTGCTCTGGAATTTTTGCGGGCTGCCCGAAAACGCCCTGTTGCCGCCGCCAAGCGGCTGCATCCCGCCGGACTTCACTCCGCCTCCCAGACGCATTCCACCGTTGTTGTTGCCGCCGCCGAATTTTTGCATTCCACCCCCTGCCTGCTGGCCTCCGCCGCCACCACGACGCTGGGCACAGGCCTGGTTTTGAACCAGCAAGCCGGCCGTCAGGGCCAAAGCCAACAGGCAAATGTTTCGGCGAACCGACTGATTTGAACGTTTCATCGTATTGCTCCCGAACGAGAAGGTTGTGTTTGTGTGAACCAACCTCAGAAGCGTGATCGCCGAAAAAGCGTTACAGGAGATTTTTTGCGAAAATATCAGGGAGCGGGGAACGGCTCGACCCATCCCGCGGGTTTTTGGGGAATTTGCAGGTTTTCACCCGCTCAACGACAACAAACGGGGACGGGCTCCGCCGATTCCGGGTCATTATCTGGCAGTTTGACGCCGCGACGTGCCTGTCCTCGCTGGACGCCGATACCGAACCGCCCTGGGTGAATCATGCCTCGCCCGCCGTCTGGCAGGATTCAAGGATTTCCTGGACGATTTTTTGCGAGTCGTCCAGCCATTCGCGAGTCAGGACAAAATAAACGCGCCACCCAAAAATCTCCAGCAGCCGCGGGCGATTCAGTTCCCGATCGATCGTATCCGTGTTGCGCTGATACCAGTCCCCGGCATCGACCAGCAGCCCCAGCCGGTAACGGGTATCGCCGTTGCGCCGCAGGCCGATATCGCAACGAAATTCCGAATGACCCACGTTGAAGTCGGCCTGCAAACCGTGCCCGGACAATTGGCGGGCAATATCCTGCAAAACCGGTGAAACCGGCTGTTCCGGTTCCCGCTCGGCCCCCGGCGGTGACAATCCGTGCAACACCTGTGCGGCGGCGGTCGCGTCCCCGCCGGAAACCGCTTCGGCATAACACAAATAATTTCTCAAACAGTTGGCCCCCACATTGTGCCGGTTTGTAATCGCCCCGTGACCAATGCTGCTGATGATCGCCATATGATGTTTGGCCCGGGAAAATGCCACATTCAGCCGTTTTTCGCCGCCGTGTTGATTGATCGGTCCGAAATTCATCAACATTCGTCCGTCGGCATCCGGACCATAACAGATGCTGAGAATCACGATGTCCCGTTCATCGCCCTGTATATTTTCCAGGTTTTTGATGAGCAGGCCCGTGAACTGGCCGTCGTCCTCGCGAACCAGTTCGGATTCCAGTCGCCGCGAGAAGCCGGCATCGGTCTCGGCCAGCCGCTCGACCGCCAGCTCGATTTCATCCTGTTGCGCTTCCGAAAAGGCAATAATTCCGATCGTCGCCGGATGGTCACTGATGAGCAACTGGCGGACCAGTTCGGCAATATATTCGGCCTCCGGCCGATTGCGGCGTCGCTGGTACAGACCGTGCTCCATCCAGTGAAAACTGATCGGCCGATCGGTCAGGGCTGCAACATGAGCGACGGCCGATTCCGGCGACGTGGCCCGCAACGGCGGCGACCCGGGACACAGAATTTTTTCTTCCGGAATCGTTAACAGGCGGCCATCGTAAAATGCAGCGTTGCTGAAACTGATCAGCATTTCATCCCGGCTGCGATAATGCCAGCCCAGCATGGTCGAGGGCAGATTGCGGGCCGAGTGGTTGAGCAAACTGCCCCGCTCCAGATCATAGGCAACCATCTGGCCTTCTTCTTCGAACGTAATCTCCTCATCTTCCCCGGCGCTGTTGGCGGAAAAAAAACTGGTGGGAGGCAATTGCTGTTCGTCTCCGACGACAATGGCCTGACCGGCACGAAACAGCGACGGAACGGCCGATTCCAGTGTGATCTGGCTGGCCTCGTCAAAAATGACGACATCGAAGGGGTGATCACCCAGAGGCAGCGTGTCGGAAACGCTCAGGGGGCTCATCAGCCACACCGGTTTCAGGTCGCGTATCACCTGCCCCGTATCGCCGCTCACCAAATCGCGAATGGACCGGTATCGCATCTGCTTGCCGAACTCGTGCTCCAGCGCCTTGCGGCCGGAACTCCAGGTTTTTCGAAATTCCCGATCTTCCTTTGACGAACCTGCTGCCGGGGAGCTGGACAAATCCATATGCTCGAGGAATCGCTGCCGCACCTGTTGCCGCACATAATCCGCATTGATCGACATCCAGTCTTGCCGGGCCTGCCCCAGGGATGCCAGACAGCGCGAACGCGTGTGCCGGTCAAATTCCCGGAATTCGGATCGCTCGCGTCCGATCAACGTCAGGGTCCTGGCCGCCGCTGCGGCTTCTATTTGGGACGGCGTCAAATCCATCCGTTGCAGGGCCACCCGCACATCCTCCGGCACGGTCGCCATTTGTTTCAAACAACCCACATAATCCGGCAACAGATGGATGGCCTGCTCAATGCCCTGCAGTTCCAGGCGAATGTCTTCCATTGTCTGCATTTCGTACCCGGTCAGGAATTCGTCCAGCTGATGGCGGACGTCCCGCATCGTCGAATCGGCACCGACCAGGTCTTGAATCACACGCTGCGGGTCAGCCGGCCGGGATCGGGAATCCCCGACAGCACCGGCCGGTTTGAACAGGCGATCGTGCAGTTCCTGTAACCAGTCAGGCCAGTGCGGCATCGCATCCCGAATGGATTCGAGGTGCCTGATGACGTCCTGCCAGGGCCTTTGCCACCCGAACTGGCCAGCCGCCTCCCGCTGGAACTGGTGCACCGCATCTTCGGCCTGGTATTCCCGCTGCAGATTCGTCAGCACCGCGACCCAGCCCGGACGAACCGTGTGCGTCGAAAAATCGTAGCTGCGGTTCATGACGCGGCGCAGTCGCCACCAGGCGGGAAACATCATCGGAATCCAGTGTCGGGCCAGCCGGTTGGCCGTTTCCATCGCCGTCGACAAGTCGCGCCGCGGGATCGGCGTTTTCCAGGCACTGTTGATCTCACGCTGTTGCTGGAGCTGTTGTTGCAGTTCGCGCAACCGCTGCCGGGACGATTCCAGCGCACTCGATGCCGCACTGCCCGGATCCAGCAATTCGAGCGCCGCCGATTCGACAAGCGGCTGAATAGTCTGGCTGTACTGAACAAGCCGCCGAATCCGGGCAAAACTGAATGACGGGTGCCTGACCGATGCCATGCCGGCCAGCGCCACATCCAGTCGCTCAAGACCGGCGCGGGCATGATCGATCCCTTCACGGACGGTGTGCAGAGGTGCCGGATCGGCGGCCAGGGAAGCCGCCAGATTTCGCAACGGATGACGGGCCAATACACCATCCGGTTGCTGGCGGGCCAGTGTCTGGATGACCACTTCAATCGCCGACCGGTGCTCGTTCCAGGACCGCCAGTCGGGCAGGTATTCCTGTTGCCATTCGTCGAGCCCGGGAATCTGGCTGCGAAGCTGAGTGACATGTTCCAGCAATTGGCCGGTCGGAATCCCGGCCTGCCAGGTGGCATCACCCATCACGTCCGCATATGCCTCCAGGGGCTCGATCGCTGCCGCGATTTCGGCCAGCAAATCGCCCCGCCGCGCTGCCACCGGATTGGACTGCGAGGGGCGTTTCAGAAACGACTCGCAAGTCTCCCGCAAATCCATGATGAATGCTTTCTTGTCTGCCTGGGAATCGTGAATCAGGCAACACAATTCCCCCAGTCCGCATTGCCGCAGACGCGCGAACACCACATCAATGGCCGCCCGCTTTTCGCAGACAAACAGGACGCGCTGGCCGCGGCCGGCGTAGTCGGCAATCAGATTGGTAATCGTCTGCGATTTCCCCGTGCCCGGCGGACCCTGAATGATGTAGCTGCTGCCCTGCCGGGCCTCGGCAATGGACCATGCCTGCGTCGGGTCGCAGGGCACGACGTCAAATCGATCCTCCAGGGGCAAGGCGGACGGACGTCGGCCCGTCGGACGGGGGGTCAGTGAAAAAACAGACTCGAACGCCTCGTTGCGGGGCGTCTCGGCCACCAGTTGTTCGTAATCGCGAACCAGTGACATTTGGCGATACCGGAAATTGGCCAGCGTCACATTGCACAAATCAAACGACCAGTTCCAGGGGTTGTCATCCGCGGCGTCGGCCATTTCAAAAAAACGCGGCGCCGCAATCGCGTCCCCGTCGGCCGGGATACGCGGGACCGCCGGTTGCCCATCGGGCGACGCCGGGCGTTGTTCTCCGGACGGTCCATCCGCGGCGACATGACAACGCGGCCGGATCGGGTGGTGCCGGATTGCCGTCAACGGTTGCCGGGGAGGGCGAATCAGGGTGGAAAACAGACGGAATCCCAGCGGGTGATAATTGGCCCAGTCATAGCTGTAATCAATACCCATAAATGTGCGTACACCGCGACCGGAAATCCGCGAGCGGCGCTGGTAACGCTCCAGTTGACGACGGGCCCGGGTATGCAGCAGACGAATTTGCGGACGATCGATTCGTTTCAGTTCCACAGCCGGTTCGCTGGCCGAGATCGCCTGGGACATGAATTCGTACAGGGAATTCAAATCCGCAGAACTCAAATCCAGCTGTTCCGGCAGCTCAATGGCATACCATTGACGGAACAGATACCGGACTACCGGATTGATGTCGGCCTGCGAGGTTACCGGTTGCAAGCTGTAAGTATCGCGAACGCCCCGCTGTTTGCGCAAATGCACCGGAACCAGAACCAGGGGCGAACGGAACCGCTCCGCGGGCTGAATCTTCAGGTTGGCCCAATCCAGCATGCACAGCACCAGCCGCAACTGCACAAAACCGTATTCGGCCAGATCGCGTCGGGATTGTCGCAGGATTTGATCCAGCGCACCCGGCAGGTACAACGCCTCCGAAAAATTCAAATGCCGGTTCAGTGATATCGGCCGACCCGCCGCAATGTCCTCCGTCAAGCGCTGGTCACCCACCAGTAACTGGTCGGCTCGCACGTTGTGGTAATCAAATGACAACGGCACCGAGGCTTCGGTCAAATTGACGGAATGCCCCGTCGGCTGGAAATTCAGCAAGCGGTTGCGACGCGAAATTTCAAACAGGCGTTTCTGCAAGCGATCCAGCAAGACCTGCTGTTTGCCTTGCAGGTCGCGTGACTGAAATCCCTCGATTTCATCCGGATCGACGCTGACCTCGATTTCCTGCAAGCGATAGTTTTCCAGCGACGTGATTAACCCGGCCAGGTCCTGGGCTCGCTGATGGCGATCCAGCTCCGTCATTTGCACAATCACGCGAGCCATGACCGGATGAACCGATGGCTCAATCTCAAACAGGTTGCGGCGGTGCCTGGCAAATCGCTGAACATCCGCGGGCTGGTTGAAATCCAGCCCCAGCGCCAGACTGGCGAGCAGCTGACCGAGGGAAAAAATATCGGTTAGCGGGTCGTGATGATCGAGCAAGTGCTCCCAGCAGAGAAAGCCGGGAACAAACGCCGGTTGCGGCGGCTCACTGGTCGGCGGAACCGCCTCCGGCGTTCCCCCCGGCGACAGATCACGCGAGTCCGCCCCCCGAGATTCCGGCCCCAGCACTTCCACGGGCCCGCGCCGGGCGCGAAGGATTTTTTGAACTCCTGACAGCTGGTCGAGCGGGGGGTGCCGCATGGATTCCGGGAACCAGATTCGCGCCCCTTCGACTTGCAGCGCCTGAATGCCGGCCAGCGGTGCGACCTGCCCGGCCGCGTGCACCAGATTCACCTGACGCATCAACGGCAGCAGACTGGCCAGCGTGTCCTCCGTGGTGAATCCGCCACCGGCGATTCGCAACTTTAAAAACTCATAAAAGGAACTCATGGCCTGCCCGTCCTGTCGGTTGCCGAATCGGGCTGTGGCGTCGAGCGTTGAGCTTCGTTGATCAGTTTTTGGGCATCGCTGCGGATTTGCTCCAGTTGCTTTTTCCGTAACCGCAGTTCCCGCCGGGCTACGTCCTGATACTCCCCGGCAATGCCCAACTGCTCAGCCAGTCCGAGCGTGTGGGCGAGCGCCGGTTCCATGACTTCGCGGTTGGCCCCGACAAAATCCAGCAACACAAACACAAAGTACGATTGCGCCCATTGCCGGCTGGCCTGTTCCATGCCGGCAGGCCACGCGGCCCTGGTATCCGATGAGGGTTCCCGGTAATCCGGAAAGTAAATGCGGGCGTGGTTCATCGCGGCGTCCCCCCGCATCCACGGCGGCGCCAGGATCTGGTCGATCAGGCTGCGAGTCCACCGGGCAACGCGTTGCTGATTCAGCAGGTCCAGGTTCGCCAGCGAACTGCGACCACCAATCAGCGACTCGATCTCATCATCACAACCTGCCGGGTTGTGTTCCCACAACTGCAAGGCACTGGCGCGAATGTAACATTCCGGGTGTGTCAGGTTGCCAGCCCGGTCCAAAAAATCGTCACCGCCCCGACGCAGCTCCGCGGCTTGCCGCAAATATTCCTCGGCATTGGCTTGCGGGGCCTCCGTTTCGACCTTGATCAACGACGTGATCACCGGTTCCAGACGTCCCTGTGCGACCAGCCCGCAGCGGTCGCAAAAGATCTCCATGACCAGATCAAACCGCCTGCCGGTTTCCAGGGTCCCCGCATGCGGCCGGGGGACATCACACAATCCGCTCAACATCCGCAGGGCCGTCAGACATCTGCCATCGGACCACTGCCATAACAGCACATGCCCCAGTTCGTGTCCCATAATGGCGGTCAGCTCGTCGTCGTCCAGTCGTTCCGGCAACGCGCCCTGCACGACGACGTGCGCGGCATCGGCCGTCGTCGAGATCGAGGCGTTGGCCGGCCCCGATTGCCGGGACTGGTACAGGGTAACCGGCACATTCAGTTGCAGCGCGGCGGCAGCCTGGTCGGCGGCCCGGTACAGTCGGGGACAGGAGGTCCGCGGCAACGGCTCGGCGGATTTCAACAGATCCAGTCGAACGGCCTCCTGATGCCGGGCCAACTGGTCGTCGGCCTCAAACCAGTCCCACAAGGCGGGCTGTTCACCGGCCAGCAATTCGCTCACTTGCGTCAGGTAACGGGGTGGCTGGGGCAAGACGGGACCGGGTTCGTTCATGGTCACCGGATTTTAGTGTATCCCGGCGATCCGAACACCGGCGGCGCTTCGTCGCGGGATGTGACGCCGCATGAGCCCGACAAAACTGGTATCATCGGTTTGCCAGCCGAGGTGTTGCATTGCCGGTTGCTGATCGGCTGGCGGACTGGAACCTGGCCGCCATCATGTCGCTGTTTGAACCACTTGAAAAACGCGCTCTGGACTCGGCGCAACCGCTGGCGGCGAGGATGCGCCCGCAGAGTCTGGACGAATTCGCTGGCCAGCCGCATGTGCTGGGCCCCAACGGATTGCTGCGTCGCCTGATCCAGACCGATCGACTGGGCTCGGTCATCCTGTTTGGGCCGCCCGGAACCGGCAAAACAACCCTGGCCCGGCTGCTGGCCGGCGCGACCCGACGGAATTTTCGCGAACTGAATGCCGTGCTGCATGGTGTCCGCGACTTGCGCGAAATCCTCGAACAGGCTCGCGACGAGTTGGCCGGCGGCGGGCAGGCCACCCTGCTGTTCGTGGATGAAATTCATCGATTCAACAAGGCCCAGCAGGATGCCCTGATGGCCGACGTCGAGCAAGGCATCATTACACTGGTGGGAGCCACTACCGCCAATCCGTATTTTGCGGTCAATCCGGCACTGGTCAGTCGCAGCCAGGTATTCCAGTTCGAACCGTTGTCGGAAGCGGACATTGTCGAATTGCTGCAACGTGCCCTGCTGGACGATCAGCGCGGATTGGGCCAGTACGAAGTCCAGTCGGATGCCGAGGCACTGCAACATATTGCCAGAATCTGCGACGGAGATGCGCGGCGGGCCCTCAGCATTTTGGAAATTGCAGTGCTCAGCAATCCGCAACCGGTCCGCCTGACCCGATCGGTACTGGATGACTCCAGCGCCGCCCGGGCAATTCGCTATGACGACCAGGACGATCATTACGATACCGCCAGTGCCCTGATCAAAAGTATTCGCGGCAGTGATCCGGACGCTGCTGTGTACTGGCTGGCTCGCATGCTGGCCGGCGGGGAGGATGTCCGGTTCCTGTGTCGACGCCTGGTGATCCTGGCCAGCGAGGACGTGGGGAATGCCGACCCGCATGCCTTGCCCATGGCGGTGGCGTGCCTGCACGCCTGTGAGTTTGTCGGGTTGCCGGAATGCCAGCTGACGTTGTCGCAAACGGTAACTTACCTGGCACTGGCACCCAAATCCAATGCCGCTACCGCTGCGATCAGCGCCGCCCATCGGGACATCCAGGAGGGACGCGTGCTGCCGGTTCCCCGCCATCTTCGCGACAGTCATTATCGCGCGGCCACAACGCAACTGGGACATGGTGTTGATTATCAGTACTCGCATAACGCGCCGGATGGTATTGTGGCCCAGGACTATTTGGGGATTGATCGGCAGTACTATCACCCGGTGGACCGCGGATTCGAATCCGAACTGGCCGGGCGACTGGCCGAGATCCGCACCCGGTTGGCCACAGCCCGGGCTGAACCGCCTGGCGACGATGCCGCACCGTCCGGCGACTGACAGCTGAGCAACCAACCGACAGATACCCGCTGCCCGGATCGCCCGCGCGGAAACCGCCGGGCCAAACGTCGACAGCCGGGGGCGTCTGACCCGATCGGAACTTCGCCTCGATTGCTCTGGTGATTGCCATTTGATTCTTCTACCATCCCCGCCCCGGGCGTCATGAGCGAGGGACATCGACGGCCCGGCTGCACTGCGGGCGTCGCACCCATCCTCATGGTGCCCCGCGTCCCAGACCATTTCGTGGGACAAACCGGACGGTCGAAAGACGGTTATAACCTGATCCATACGCAGTCATGGAGGACTGTCATGAACTCAATCAAAAACCTGCTGGTCGTCGTCATGTTAATGGGCGTTTCCTACGGGGCCTTTCAGGTGATCAATTCGCCCGACCCCACGCTGTCTGATGACGTGCCGGATATTGAGGAACTGGACATCGACATCGGTCCGCCTTTGGCCGACGACTTTTCCGCCACCATGCCGGGTGACCCGGGGGCGCTGACTGGCGAAGCAATCCAGTTCGCCGGGGAACCATCCGATGGACTGCCGGCATTGCCGCCCGGGTTGCAAGGGGCCGCCGATCCATCGACCGGCCCGGGTCTCGAATTGCCGGAACTGGAAATCACATCCCCCCCAACAACGGCCACCAGCCAATCCACGACGCCGCCCCCGGCCCACAATTCGGGGTTGGATATGCCTCCGGCCAGCGCCATGGCCGGCCTCCCAACCGGCAATTCCGGGATGGGTTTCAACAGCGGCCAATTCCAGCCCGGTCCGCAAACGGAGCTGCAACCGGTCAACCCCAAACCGCTGGCAGATCTGGCAAACCGTCAGTTGAACCAGTTGGGAGCAGCGGTGGAAAACCAGGCCAGTCAGGTGGTGGACACTGCCAACCAGCTCGCCCATCAACAATTGCAACCGGCTCGCGATGCCGCCACGGAGCTGCAGGGCCAGATGAATCAATTCAACGAGCAGGCCACGGAATTTCTGGCCAAGACTCAAAACCAGTTATCGACTGGCGGGTTTTCGCCACCAGCCGATCCGTCTCGCGCCTGGCGCCGGCCGTCCCCCCTGCCCCGTCGGCGGATCCGCGCCCTGCCACGGACATTGACTGGGCCGGGATCAGCGAGTTGGCCAGCGGCGGCCAGGTGCGCCAGGCCTTGCAGGTCTTGTCGCGCCATTATGAATCCCCGCTGCCCGCCGACCAGCGGATGCAAATGCTGCAATGGCTGGACCAACTGGCCGGCAAGGTGATTTACTCGACCGAACATCATTTGGCACCACGCCCCTGCATTGTTGCCGACGGCGATACGCTGGAATCACTCGCCGTGGAGTGGAATGTGCCGGCCCAGTTGATCTACAATATCAACAGCAACAAGATCGGCGATCCGGCATTGTTGGTCCCCGGTACCGAACTGAAGGTCGTCACCGGCCCCTTCGATGCCCGGATCAGCGTGGAGCGACAGGAAATGACTCTTTTTCTGGGCGACCTGTACGCCGGCCGATTTCCCATCGAACTCGGACAGGATCACGAGTACGAACTGGGAAGTTTTATGATCGAGGGAAAATCCGATACTGGCCGCCAATACCAGGATCGGTCGGGACAACTGATCGCCGCCGGAGACGCCAGCAATCCGTACGGGAAGTTCTGGCTGGGTTTCAGCAACAGTGATTTGTGTATTCACGAATCACCGGCCGCCGACAATGCCAGTGACCGGCGGGGATGCATTCGCCTGAGCAGCCGGGACGCGGCCGATGTCTACGGAATCCTGTCGGACGGTTCGCAAATCTCGATTACGCGATAGGGGATGAATATCGGCAGACCGGTTGATGCGGCAACGCACCGCGATTACTCCAAAACGGGAGGCCAAACCCATCCATGACCGGGAAAACTGTTTTCAAAAAGATTATCGACGGCGAGATTCCTGCCGACATCATCTACCAGGACGAGCATTGTCTGGCGTTTCATGATATTGCACCGCAAGCCCCTGTGCATTTTCTGGTTGTCCCCAAAAAAGAAATTCGCAGCCTGGACGACCTGTCCATCGACGATCGGGAACTGCTTGGCCGGTTGATGCTGGTAATCCGCGACCTGACCCGTCAGATGAATTTGACGAATGGATATCGCGTCATTTCGAATTGCGGTCCCGATGCCGGACAAACAGTTCCCCATTTGCACTTTCATGTGCTGGCTGGCCAGTCCATGGACTGGCCCTGAATCAGCCCCGGACAAAAACCCGTATCCCCAACCACTTGACCGGTTCGTCGATGGCTCCCTGCCAGAGCAAGTCCGGGGAACCCGTTTTTTGATCGACAGGATTTCTGTGGCGGTTTGTATCGCGCCCCACGGCAGCGGACGAGAGCCCACGGTCTTCGCATCGAGCCGGTAACCGGAAATCCCCGATTATCCGCCAGCGGTCTGGTAAAATGAAAATGTGGACTGGCCGATTCCGTGCACCGCGTTGGCCGCTCCCGAGGTACCGGGCACCATGGCGGCGGGAACAGCCACCGGCGCGGACTCGGCAGTGTCATTCTGCTCGATTTCGTTGACGAGAATGGCCAGCAGGTCCCCGACATGCCGGACTCCCCGACGATGGATGCGGCGTGTTCGACGATGGCGTTTCATGGTATCCCCTTTTTATTCGGGCGTTGATGCGATCACGGTGTCGCGTTCGACTGAGGGGATTTTTCGCCCGGTCCGGGACAAGACTGGTCCCGCTGGCGAACAAAAGAACGCCAAAAAATCCGGGGCGGATTCGATTGTGACAAGTCTGGTCCAAATCCCCGGTTTGGGTAAAGATAAAGCGGCAAGGCCCTGGCAAGGCCGTTCGCCAACGGACCTGACGAGTACACTGTGCGCCGGTATCGAAACGAAATCAGCATGTCATCGAGCGACTCCCGCCCAACGCTGCGGCCAGTGTCCCCGAACCGCTGGCGATTGCCGGGATTGACGGGACGTCGGCCATTGACCGTGGTCGGGTTGTCCGTCGTGGCCGCCGGGCTGCTGGTTGTTCCCCCGTTGTCTGGCCAGGATCGAATCACGGTGATCAACCCGGATACCGGCGTGCTCAGCCAGTTCACGGGTCAGGTCATCGCCTGGGATCGGGAGCGTGTCACGTATGTGAGCGGGGGACGCGAACGGGAAATCCCGGCGCGACGGGTTATCGGGATTGACTACCCGAAATCGGCCGGCCATCAGGAAGCAGATCGGTTTTACCAGGCGGGCCGTTTCGATCAGGCGGCACTGGCCCTGGAGAATGCCATGGCCTCCGAGTCCCGTCCGTGGGTGGCCGAGGAGATGCGGGCGCGGAGCCTGCAGTGTGGCATGGCCGCCGGGGACCTGAATCGCGCGTTGGTCGAGTTTCTGGCCATTTACCGCGACAACCCGCAAACCCGGTTCTTTCATCTGGTTCCCCTGGCGTGGGAAGCCCGGGAACGGGCTCCCCGGGGACTCGCCGGCGAATTGGAAAAACTGTTAAACGACGATGATCCGGTGCGCAGCTTGTTGGCTGCCAGCTGGTTGTTGATGACCAACGATCCGGCCCCGGCCATCGCCCGCCTGAAACAACTGGCAATTGCCGCTGACGCCCGAGTTGCCCAGTTGGCCGACGCCCAGTTGTGGCGGCCGCGGCTGATCGATGCGGACGAAGCCGAACTGCGCCGCTGGCACCTGGCGATTGAGCGAATGCCCGAGGCGTTGCAGGCCGGTCCCCGGTTTTTGGCGGCTATGGTACAACAGCGGCTGCAGGGGGACACGGAAGCCGTCATTGCATTCATGCAGATCCCGGTTCTTTTTCCGGAACACTATCAGTTGGCCGGCAGCGCGTTGGGGCAGGCCCATCAATTGCTCGAAAAACTCGGCCGAACTGCCGAGGCCGAACTGGTGGCCCGCGAGTTGTTTCAATCGTACGGGTTCTCGGCCGCCGCCGGCGGAATGCAGAATCCGGTTGACCCGTTGAACCAGTAACCAACCGGAGTTCCCTTGAATCAAATTGTGTTGCACCGAACCGTCATGCGGCGGTTGTTACCGGCAAGTTGTCTGGTGTTTCTGCTGGCGAACGTCGCTGCGGCCCAGGACGATCCCGCCACGGCTCCACCGCAGACGACACGCGGTTTTTGGGAGATTCTGTTCGCCGGCGGGCCAATTGGAATATCCATCATCCTGGTACTCCTGGTTTTGTCGATACTGGCGGCCTGGCTGATCATTGACCACTTGATCACGGTTCGCCGCAGCGACGTCATGCCTCCCGGACTGGCAGACCAGATTCGGCAATTACTGGCCCGAGGTCAGATCCAGGAGGCCCGTGACCTGTGCACCAACCAACCCAGTGTCCTGTCGTTTGTCCTGTTGCACGGGATTGCCGAGATCGAATACGGCTGGACGGCCGTGGAAAAGGCCCTGGAAGATGCGTTGGCCGAGCAATCCGCCCGACTGTATCGCAAGATCGAATATCTTTCGGTGATTGGCAACATTGCCCCCATGGTCGGTTTGCTGGGAACGGTTTCGGGCATGATCATGGCGTTTCAGCAAGTGGCCGCCAGTCAGGCGACCGCCGGTGCACCGCAACTGGCCGAAGGCATTTATCAGGCGCTGGTGACGACCGTCGGGGGCCTGATTGTGGCCATTCCGTCCATCGCCGCCTTTGCCGTGTTTCGCAACCGAATTGACCAGCTGGTGGCCGAAGCCGGTTATGTCGTCCAGCATGTATTCGCGCCACTCCGGCGCAAGCGAAAGTAGCTGGAGGCAAACGATGCGGCCCACGGTAATAAAACGACCTCGCCGGATGGGGTTCAACATGACGCCCATGATCGACGTGGTGTTTCTGCTGATAATCTTTTTTCTGGTATCCAGCCATCTCGCCCGCCAGGAATCGCAGATGAAACTGGCCCTGCCTGTTGCCAAATCCGGTGCCGAGGAACCGGCCACGGCGGCCCGCCGGGTCACCATTAACATTACCGAAGATGGCGGTATCACGCTGGCTGGCCGGACGATTCCAGTGACTGAACTGGGCAGCCGGCTGGAACTGGCCAAACAGGAGCTGGGCGATGACATGGAAGTTCGCATTCGCAGCAGCCGCCTGACTCCCTATGGCGATATTGAACCGGTGATGCTGGCCTGCACCCGGCAGGGGGTCCGGACGGTTACGTACGCTGTCTACCGCGAGGAACGATAGACCATGGTGCGAATTCCCGCCGGACATCAGGAACGTGTTCATGACATCGATTCGACGATGACTCCGATGATTGACGTTGTGTTTTTGCTGCTGATCTTTTTTGTCTGGACCGCGGGAACGCAGGTCGTCGAATACCTGTTGCCCAACCAGCTGTCGGACCAAACCGGAAACCGGCCAGCTCAAATCACCGATCCCTTGCCGGAGCAGGACTTCGACAAGGTGGTGATTCGACTGCGCTGGGATGACGGGTTGCCGGACTGGTCCATCAACGACCAGCCGCTGGATTCCCTGCCCGAAGTCGCCAGTACGTTGCAGACGCTGGCCCAAATCAATATGGATGCGCCGATCGTCATTCACCCGGACCCGCCGGTTCCCCTGGGATACGTCATTGCGCTGTTTGACGAAGCCCGCCTGGCGGGGTTTTCCAAAGTCTCGTTTGCCGTTAATTCGCAACAATAAACCCTATGGTTCTGATTCGCCTGGCCACGGTCGCAGCATTGATTCCGGTGGCGCTTGCCGGGCCGGGAGCCGCAGCGCAGCCGGCAACTGGCGGGCCCCGGACGACCGACAGCATGGACGTGCGTACCGTGCGCGGGTTGCAACAGAGACGGTTGTATGATTTGGCGATCTGGCACGCCGAAGCCGCCCTGCAACGACCGAATCAGCCGGTTCGCGAACAAATCAATCTGGCGGTACTGATTGTCGAAACCACCGCGCGGCGGGCAGCCATCAGCCATCCGGAACTGCGAAACGACGCCTGGCAACAGGCCACGGAAACCGCCCGGCAATACCAGACCCGGTTTGCCGGTGCCCCCCGAGTCCTGTTGCTGGACGTCCAGGCAACGCTGGTCGATCAAACCCGGATCGAGCAATTGGCCCGGGAAATCGAGGCCCAAATGGCCGAACCGGCGGCCCGGGAACGGGCTCAACAGCTGGCCCTGGGCGTGCAACGCGGGTTCGAACAAATCCAGGCCCGGATTGCCACGCTGGTTAACCGCCCGGAATCAGCGCGCCCGGCCGAAGCCCTGTCGCCGGCCGAACTGCTGACGCTCCGCTACAACGTCGAGTACCAGGCCGCCCGGGCGCTGATGACCGCCGGACGTTTGTATCCGGCCGACCAGCAGGCCAGTCGTGACGACGTTATGCAGCGGGTCGAAGAGCAATTGCAAACCGTGTTGCAGTCGATCGGACCGGATCAACCATTATGGTGGACCGTACAGGCCGATCGGCTGGCGGCCGCCCGATTATCCCAAAACTGGAATCTCGTCGCCGCGATTTCCGGAGCCCTGCCGGACCAAACTCCCGACCTGCTTTCCCGCGACCGAATCCAGGCCGAATTGATCCTGGTCCGACTGGCCCAAAAACGCCTGGACGACGCCGCCCAAATCGCGGGCAGCAACCCGACCGCCAGCGGTTTGCCGGAACTGGATATTGCGCGGCTTCGGCTGTTTGCAGCGCTGGCTGCCCGGGACCCGGATGCGCAATCCGCCTGGCAACCGCGAGCCTTGCAACTTGCTCGCCAAATTGAATCCGCTCACGGAGACTACTGGGGGCGCCGTGCCAGCCAGATCGTTGTTGGTACGGCCACCGAATCGACGTCCAGCGGCAATCTGGATTTGCTGGTACGAATGGCCACAGAAGCCCAGCGCAAAAAGCAGTGGAATGAGGCCCTCCGGGCTTTGGACGCGGCGCTCGAGCAGGCCGTGGCCGAGGACAATTCCCAACTGGCCTACCAGCTGGGGTTCCGCGCTGCCGTGATTGAGCAGGAGCAACAACAGTTTGATCTGGCCGCGCAACGATTCGCCCGCCTGGCCGAGCGGTTGGCTGATCACCCCGAAGCCCACGCCGCCCACCTGATGGCCTGCTGGAATTTTTCCCGCACGATCCAGGCAGATCAGGAACGATTTGCGCAGTACGAGGATATGCTGGCGACCAATGTGCAAACCTGGCCTGGTTCCAGCAGTTCCGATCAAACTCGAATTTGGCTGGCAGCCATTCGCATGCACCAGCAGCAATACGGTGAGGCGCTGACATTGTTCATGAATGTGAATCCGGCCAGTCCCCTGTTCGCCGAAGCCCTGCGGCAGGTACGGGAGCTGTTGCCGGCATGGGTAACCGATGTCTCAAGCACCGGAACGGACAAGGCCGCCGTGTTGACAACACTGGCCCGGCAACTGCATACGATTCTGGAATCGCCGAATCCGGGCGATGTCACCGGCAACGCGGAGCAAACGCGGCGGCAATGTATTTTGTTGCTGGGCCAGTTGCGGTGGCTGTACGGAGTGGCGGCCGCCGGCGATGTTTCGTCCGAGCTGTCGCGATTGCTGGACGAATTCGCGGATGATCCCGATCACGGTCAATGGATTGCCCTGCAAATCGTTGCCATGGCCCGGGAAAACCAGCCGCTGGACCGGGCCTTGGAACGGTTCAGCCAGTTGCCAGCCGAATCGTCCGCGCTGGACAATCTGCGGAACGGTTTGACCGGTGCCTTCCGCCCGGATGAACCGACGGCACAATGCCATGAATACCTGCTGGAGGCGGTGCGACGGTTCCCGGCGGCGATCCGCCGTTTGCCGGATCGCCAGCAATACCTGTGGAGTCTGGCGCAGCTGGAGGCGGTCACGGCAACCCGGTCGCCGGCGGCGATGGAAATCGTGACCGGGATTGCCGAAGCGTATCCCCGCGACGCCACGGTGCAGCGCCGTCTGGGGGAATTACTGGTTTCACAAGCCGAGTCAAATCCGGCGGCTCGAGATGCAGCGCTGCGCCAGTGGCGCAAAATCGCGGCCGGGGCACGGCCCCATACCGGGGACTGGTATTTGGCCAAATTGCAGGTGACCCAATTGCTGGTGGCCGCGGGCCGGGAAGCCGAAGCCCGAAAATTGCTGGAGTTCATGCGGGCCGTGCCGCCGGGCTGGAGCCAATCGCCACTGGCCGATCAGTTCGAACGCCTGTTGCGGGAGGTGGGCGGCCGATAATGATCGGGAACCTGGCGGCCCGCTGACTCGTTCAAAAGACGTCGGTGGTGGGGCGGACGCGCTTGATGTTCAGCGCGGTGCAGGTGGTCAAGACAAAACCGACTACGATCAGAAACTGGTAAGCGAACATGGTTGAGTCCTTTCACGTCAGGGGGTTGAACGGGAGAACTGGTTATGCAACGGGTATGCCAAATCCCGGTGACCCTTGAAACGGGGCCGGCTTTCGGCAACATTTACCGATGGCATGAGTAAAAAGTTCCAAAAAGCGATGGTTTTGTGAATGCTGGCGGTTCACCCCCTGCCGCGATTCGGATACAGGCGCCATCGAGTTGATTCCGGATTTGTAATTCTCTGGTCCGGTCTTGCAGAATCCGGGAGGGTGGACCGGGCCGGGATGGCCACCGGAACCCGCCCCGGGTTGCCGGGTTGTGCGCCGGTCAGTTGTGGGGATTCGGCGGCGGCAACATGTTGGCCGACAGCGACTGGATCAGCTGGTCGGTTTCATCCCGCTTCTTCATCCGGGCCTGGCGGCGGATTTTTCGCTCGTCATAGACGAGACGTTCCTCGGCGGTCTCCGCGGCCACTTCCGGAACCTCTCGGGGTCGACCATCTTCACCGAGGGCCACAAAGGTCAGAAAAGAAATCGCCGCGACTTGTCGGGTTCCATCGATACTGTTTTCGGTGGTGATTTTGACAAACACCTCCATCGATGTCCGGCCCACCGAACAGACGTATGACTGCAGGCAAACAATATCATCCCGCTGAATGGGGCGATGAAAATGCACCCCGTCATTGGAGGCCGTTACCACGGCACCATGGCAGTGCCGTCGCGCTGAAATGGCGGCCGTCTCGTCGATATGCTTCATCAACAAACCGCCAAACAGGGTATCGTGCGCGTTGGTATCGCCGGGCAGGACGATAATCTCCTGCATGGCGAACGACTGGCTCATGGGAACGCAGATGCGGGAATTCACGGGTCGGTCCGGGGAACAGGTCGGAAAAACGGTTTTGATCCGGTGCAGGGAACGCTATTGGGCGCTGAGCAGAACCGGCCGTCAAGCCGTGCCGCGGGCGTCGAATCCGGGTCCGGCGGCGTTGGGCCACTGCCCAAAAAGAGACGGGCCCGGGGCCTGGTTCCGTGCCCCCCCTGTCTGCGGTTGTCGGCGAGGTGCCTGTCCCTTGTTACCGGACCTTGTTGCCGGGCCCAACGGTCATTCCTCGACCTCGTCCGCGAGCTCGGGGGGAATGGGGCTTCCGTGAGGGTCCAATTCGCCGTGCGTGGCCTTGTCCAGCCGGTCTCGCATTGGCCGATCCGTGATGTGTTCCAGCCATTCCGCCTTGTCGTGAATTCGTTCAGCGGGCAACTCGGCCTTCTCCACCAGATACTGTTCCCACAGTCGATGGGAGCGCACCAGTTGCCGGGCCTTGTCCTGCCCTGTGAACGTCAGCCCGTATCCGGCCGGTTTCTGGACGACCGTCTTGCGCAACGATTCCAGGGCCAGCGCCAGCCGCAACGAAAACCGGTCTGTCAGCAAGGCATCACGAATTTCCACGACGGACACCTGGGAGGCACCGGTTCGTTCCTCGGAACGAAACAGGTAGGCCAGAACATCCTCGCGGAGGATTCTCAGGGACAACAGTCGGTGCCGAATGGTCCGAACGACAAGGCCGTAACGCGGTGCAAACAGCAGCGCCGCGAAAAAAAACAGTCCGGCAACCGTGGCCATCATGCCGGCCGTCGTGGTGCTGCGATAGCCAAACCAGGCGGGCACGGTGATCGCCGACAGGTGCCCGAACACTGCGGAACAAATTGCGATGACCACACTCAGACCGACCATCCAGCCGAGGCGGTCGGTCAACAGATAGGCGGTAGCGGGCGGTACGACAAACATCGCCACCACGAGAATGTTGCCAACACTTTCAAAACTGGCCACCGCCGTTACCGCCACCATCGTCATGAGCAAATAATGCATGGCCCGGGCGCTGAAACCGGTTGAGGATGCCAGTTCCGGGTCAAACGAACTTAGTTTGAATTCCTTCCAGAACAGCCCAATCAACAAGGCGTTCAGCAGCAGCACGCAGCCCAGCACCAGCACCACGCGCGGCACCTCCGTGTCAAATCCGGGCACACGGGTGGTATCCAGCGTCGTAAACTCAATGGTCCCGTACAGAACGCAACCGGGATCGAGGTCGACATGGTCGGCAGCCTGCACAATCATCACGAGGCCCAGGGCGAACAGTGTGGTAAACACGACTCCCATGGAGGCGCCCTCGTCGACGCGTCCGGCCCGGCGAATCCACTCGGTCAGCATGGCTGTGGCCAATCCCGTCAGCACGGCACCGATAAACATGGGCAGGCTGTCACGGGTCCCGGTAAACAGGAACGCAGCCGCCAGTCCGGGCAAGACCGCATGGCTGATTGCATCACCCAGCATGCTCATTCGCCGCAGCACCAGGAAATTTCCTGGCAGGGCGGCGGCCACGGCGCACAGCGCGCCGGCGACGACGATCCAGCCGTCCAGTTGCCAGTTCCAGTTGACGGCGGCGATCATTATGGTGGCCCTCCGGTTCGGCGGGGTGGCCGCGGGGCCCGCGGGGCCCGGGAATCCGCCAGTCCAACCGGATGCGGGCTTTCGGGCACGCCCTCGACATTTTGGCGCTGGGCCAGCAATTGTTCCAGTTCGGCCACGATGGCCGGGTCAATGGCATGCTCAATGGCGTCGGCTTGCCGATCGACCTTGGCCGGAGCGGTTTCGGCATATTCCAGCAAATACAATTCCCACAACCGGTGCTGGTGCACCAGGCGAGCCGCCTCGCGAATTCCTGAACGGGTCAACAGGGCTTCGCGACCGGCCCGCTCGACGACCAGTCCGTCCCGCTCGCAACGACGAATAATTCGTTTCAGGCGCGGCAACGACCAGCTTCGCATTTGAAACAGGGTATCGGTCAACACCGGTTCCCGGGGACTGAATTTCCCGCTGCGGGCGGTGCGCGACTCGAGCACTTCATAAATGCCCCGCAACAGGTGCTCGCGATCAATGGAACGGTCCAGCCGGATGCGGCGGACCAGCCGGGCCAGCACGCCGCTGTGCGCCCCCAGCATCAGACTTGCCATAAACAACACCGCCGCTACCAGCACAATCACGGCCCCGGAAGGTAGCCGCGGGAACACGGCACTCAGCGAGGCCCCGACCAAACAACACGTGGCGCCCCCCAGCGCCGACAACCAGGCCATGCTGACCATGTTCCCGGTCCAGAACCGGCCGGCCGCCGGAGGCGTGACCAGCAGGGCAATCATCAGAATCAGGCCTACCGACTGCAACCCGATGATGGTGACGAGAATGACCAGCACCATCAGCACCACATCCAGAAAAAAAACCGGGTAGCCCCGCGATCCGGCAAAGGCCTCGTCGAAACACAACAGTTTCAGCTCCTTGAAGAACAGAACCGAGGTTGCCAGACAGCCGACCGAGGCCAGGGCGATCAGCCAGGCATCGGAGGCCCGCATGGAAGCGGCCTTGCCGTAAATGAACCCCTCCAGTCCGGCCGCGTGTCCGGATTCCATTTGCTGGACAATGCCCAGCAGCGCCATGCCGATCCCGAAAAAGACGCTCAGCACAATCCCCAGGGCCGCATCTTCCTTTAATCGCGAGGAATTGCGGATCAACAGGATCGCGGCCATCCCGGCCAGGCCGCTGAGAGCGGCGCCGCCCAGCAGGACGGGTAACGATTTGCCGTTCCATTGCAGTGTCGTGGCCACGATAAAGGCCAGGCCAATTCCCGGCAACGTGGCGTGGCTGAGGGCATCCCCCAGCAGCGCGCGACGACGCAGTAACGTGAAGCTGCCGACCAGTCCGGCCGCCAGTCCCAGCAAGGTCGTCCCGGCTACCACCACCCGTGTGTTGTAGTCGCGCATGCTGACCGCGCGTTTCCATTGCTGCCAGGTCGGCCATTGCATCGATCGATCCGTCAGGGAATCTGGCGGCCGGTCCGATCGACCCGCCGTTTGCGCCGAGGCGGCGTTCGCGGCCACGACAATCGCCAGACAACATGGCAGCAACCAGATCCTACCCTTGACGTTCACGCGTTTATTCCTTGCGTCGCAGGGCTTCGGTCGCCTCGTCCAGCAACGTCAGTCGACCGCCATAAGTCTTGCGCAGGTTCTCTTCGGTAAAGACTTCTGCGGTCGGCCCCGATGCGACAATTCGCATATTCAGCAACACCACGTAATCAAAGTACTGGGCAACCGATTGCAGATCATGATGAATCACGACGGCCGTCTTGCCGGTCTTCTTCATCTCGCGAAGAATTTCCACGATCGCCAGTTCGGTGGCCGCGTCCACCGCGGCAAAGGGTTCGTCCATCAAATACAGATCGGCGTCCTGCACCAGGGCCCGGGCCAGAAATGTCCGCTGTTGCTGGCCGCCGGACAATTGACTGATCTGGCGTCGGGCCAGATCGGCGATCCCGACGCGGCGCAAGGCTTCCAGGGCAACTTCCCGATGTTTTCGGGTCACGGGCCGGCACCAGCCAATTTGCCGGTACATTCCCATCGTCACGACATCCAGGGCGTTAACCGGAAAATCCCAATCGACACTTTCCCGTTGCGGCACATATCCGACTCGATGCCGGTTTCGCGCGTAGGAACGGCCAAATACCTGCACCCGCCCGGAGGCCACCGGTATCAAATCCATCACCGCCTTGAGTAACGTACTCTTGCCGGCGCCATTGGGTCCGACAATGCCCACGAGTTGCCCGGGCGGAATTTCCAGTCCAATGTCCCAGATGACCGGTCGGCGATGATAGGCAACGGTCAGGTCATGAACGGATAACGGGATTTTGGCGGAATCCGGATGTTCGGTTGGCCTGGAGGGTTCCAGTTGGCGGGGGAGCATCTTTTCCTCATCACCCTTTCCAGTGGGGCAGGATCGGGACGTGATCCGGACGGACCACATTTCCCGCCGGCGCTGTTCCGCATGCCGGCGGGCCAACCGCTAACGCGACTCATCAGGCAGCTGGCCATTCAGGCCGCGCGGCGGAGCCTCGCCTCCGAGGGCCCGCGTCACCGTGGTAATATTATGATCCAGCATCCCGATATACGTGCCCGGATAGGTGCCCGGGCTGCCCATGGCATCGGAGAACAACTCGCCTCCAATTTTAATCTGGTGGCCACGCGATTTCGCCCCGTCCACCAGAGCTTCGATATTTTTTCGCGAAACACTGCTTTCCACAAACACGGCCGGAACATTCCGCTCCACCAGCAAATCAACCAGCTCGTTAATTCGTTGCAGGCCGGCTTCCGATTCCGTCGACAGTCCCTGAATGCCCTGCACGTCCAGCCCGTAGGCCCGGCCAAAATAGTTGAACGCGTCGTGTGACGTGATCAATACCCGACGGGATTCGGGAATCGAGGCGATTCTCTGTCTCCCGTATTCATCCAGTCTGGCCAGGTCCGCCCGGTAGGATGCGGCGCGGGCCTGGTAGTCGTCGGCATGCAGCGGATCAAATTCGGACAACGCCCCACTGACCGCCTGAACACATTGACTCCACGCCCGAACATCCATCCAGACGTGAGGGTCGTAGTGACCGGCAAAGTCGTCAGGTTCCAACAGCTGGTCTTTGTCAATCAACTCGGTGACCGCGATGACGGGTTTGCTGCGCCCTGTCTTGACCAGCGTGTCGGACATCTTGCCCTCCAGCATCAGTCCGGAATAAAAGACCATTTCCGACGACATGATCGACTGGACATCGTCACGCGTGGCCTTGTACAAATGCGGATCGACTCCACTGCCGCAAATCTGCGACACGTTAACGTGAGGACCGCCGACGTTGCGGACAATGTCGGCCACCATGCCGACGGTCGCCAAAACCTGAATCGGATACCTGCCCGCACCGGAATCGTTGATATCGCGGGTCGCAGCCGATCCACCGGCAGGGTTCCGGTTGCCGCACGAAGTGGCCCCGGCCAGAATCAGGAGCACGACGCCGACCAGCATCAACCTCAGACGAAATGCGATCATGGCGATTGCCCTGGACGGCGGCCGAAACGGGCCGCTCCGGAACGTGCTGGCGGTCAGGCAGGAGCGACAGGCCGTCCCGGACGACAAATCCGGTCGAGAAAAACTGGACTCAAAAGGCAATGAGTCACTGTCGATTCATCTTAACGGGACCCGACGTTTTCGACAATGCATGCCGGGTCTCCAATGATACCGCGGCGCCTCAGGCAGCGCGTCGCGGTGGGGCGGGATTCCGCCTGGTATCGGATTCCGATTCCAGCTGGTGTTGCAACAGGGCCAGGCGTTGACAAAAACCCCGATCGTTGGCCTGCCAGTGTCGCGCCGAGAATCGCCCGGCCAGTTGAGCCCAATGGTCCGGCTGGACCAGCGACCGGACAATCTCCCAGGCAGCGGCAATCCGCTGGCCCGGGGTGACCCCGTGGGGATCAAGATGTCGTTGCCGCATGCGCTGACCGTCCCGGCCGATCGTGGCCGAGGGTCGCAACTCCAGGCAGCCGGTATCACGGACCGTGACCGCACGGTCCTCAACCACGCCACATTGAAAACCCAGACCGGCCATACTGAGGGCAATATCCAGACCGAAAAACGCGTCGCTCAAATGCTCGTCCAGCGGACTCAAACACTCCAGCAGGGTGCGGCGGTAAAAACCGGCCCAGCAGCCGGGGCCCGCCGGACGTTGCTGAAAGGTTCGCTGGTGGCGGGGAATCATGCGGCAGGTCGGCGCAATACCGCAGGAGAAAATCTGCTGGCCGTCCCGGCCGGCCACGGGAACGGCCACACAACCGATGGCGGGATGGCGCAGCTGGCGAATCCCGTGAGCGAACCAGTGATTGAAAACCTCGACACCCGGTCGCAGGATGTGGACCACTTCGCCTCGCACGGCAGGCAAGGCCGCGTTCAGACAACTGCCCAGAGCCGGCGCGATCGGGCCACTCAGGAATTCAACCTCGTCCCCCAGACCGTAGGTGTCCGTCTGGTCAGGTCCCTGCACCGCAATCACCTGGTGATGCGGCAAACGATAGCGTAATACCGAAGCCAGAGTGGTTTCGAAATCAACATCCGCCCCGACACGTGGCACGATGATCGTCAAAGATGACATGGCAGCTTCCTTGCGTCACGAATCAAAAGCATTGGTTCCTGGTGACGGATGCCGAATTCGCTGACCCGCCAGCTCCCGCCAATCTGCGGTCCCCCCGACGTCAGCCTCGATTCAGGCTAAACAGGTTTTCGGTCCGGGCGCGGAGCCAGATTGATCCATTTTGGGCAAGCTCCGGTTGTTTGACTGTTGCAGGTGCTCAGCGGTTATCTTTTCCGGTGGGTTCCGGCACTGCCGGAACCGGTGTTTCGACGGACCGGCACAGACCCGGGGATGGCGGCCCGGAAACCATCAGTGGCCGTTGACCCGTCCTGCTGGAATATCCCCTGGCCAACGGTTGGGGGATCGGTTGGGATGGTTGTCGAATTGATTACAAATTCCGCACGGTCGCTGCCGCCGACCGTGACAATTTTAGGCCGTTGACTCGCGGCGACTGAACTCGCGGCGACTGAACTCGCGGCGACTGAACTCGCGGCGACTGAATCCAAACACAGTACCTGCCCTGCCCGATTGGCAAGCCATGCACCAATACCTTCAATTACTTGACCACGTTTTGCAAAACGGGGTGCCGCGGTCCGACCGGACGGGCACCGGAACGCTCGGCACGTTTGGGTATCAAATGCGGTTTGACCTGAACGACGGATTCCCGCTGGTCACCACCAAACGGCTGCACGTCCGTTCGATTGTGCATGAGCTGTTGTGGTTTCTGAGTGGTGACACCAACGTCCGATATCTTCAGGAAAACGGCGTTACGATTTGGGATGAATGGGCCGATGAACATGGTGAACTGGGCCCCGTGTACGGCAGTCAATGGCGCTCGTGGCGGGGAGCGGATGGTGAAACGATCGACCAGATCGCCCAGGTCGTCGAATTGATTCGCCGGGAACCGGACTCCCGACGAATGATTGTCAGCGCCTGGAACGTGGCCGAGATTCCGAAGATGAAATTGCCACCCTGTCACGCCCTGTTTCAGTTTCATGTGGCCAATGAAAAACTCTCGTGCCAATTGTACCAGCGGAGCGCCGATGTATTTCTGGGCGTTCCCTTCAACATCGCTTCCTATGCACTGCTGACCGCCATGATGGCCCAGGTCACCGATCTGCAGCCGGGCGAATTCATTCACACACTGGGGGACGCCCACTTGTACCTGAATCATCTGGACCAGGCCCGTTTGCAACTGACACGCACGCCTCGACCGTTACCCGTTCTGCGACTGAACCCCGCCGTGGACAACCTCGCGGCATTCCGGTTCGAGGACATCCAGATCGAGTCTTATGATCCTTATCCCCGAATTGCCGCGCCGATTGCTGTATGATGGTTTCCCTGATTGTTGCCATGACTGATAATGGCGTGATTGGTCACGGCGGCGACATGCCGTGGCATTTGGCATCCGATCTGCGGCGGTTCAAAATGCTGACCATGGGACATCACATGGTCATGGGTCGCAAAACCTTTGAATCCATCGGGCGGCTGTTGCCCGGGCGCACGACCGTGATCCTCTCGCGCAATCCGGACCTGCACGTGCCCGGGGCGATTGTGGTCAACGATTTGCGGGCGGCCCTGAAGCTGGCGAAGCAGGATCCGGAGGTGTTTGTGACCGGCGGGGGCGAAATTTACCGCCTGGCGCTGCCGCTGGCCGGACGGATGTACATTACGCGGGTCCACACGACCATCGAGGGCGATACCTGGTTTCCCGCCATCGACTGGAGCCGCTGGCAATTGACCGGCTCCGAGCAGGGTCACGCCGATGCGCAAAACGATTTCGACTTTACTTTTGAAATCCACGATCGCCTGGGACAGAAATCGGGCGAACAGGAAATGATCGCCTGAACGGAGCGCGACGATGCCCGACCCGCAGGAACTGATTGATCTGACCAGACAGTTGCTGGACGCCGTCGCCGCCGGGGATTTCAAGGCCTATTTCCGGCTGTGTGACCCGTCGCTGACGGCTTTTGAACCGGAAGCTCGGGGCCAGTTGGTGGAGGGCATGCAGTTTCACCGGTTTTATTTTGACCAGCTGTCGCACCGCCCGGCCATCAACACGACGATGGCGCAGCCGCATGTCCGATTTCTGGGGGACGACGTGGCCCTGGTGTGCTACGTGCGATTGCAGCAACGACTGTCCCCCGGCGGAACTCCGCAAACGTCCCGTCATGAAGAAACCCGCGTCTGGCACCGGGTGGACGGGCAATGGACGCACGTGCACTTTCACCGGTCGGACAACGGCGCCGGCCATGCCACCGTTCCGGGCAGCGTTGCCGCACCCTAACCGACGCTTCCGGCCTGCGGCGGTGTGGACCGGTCGCCCGCTCATCGTGTGGTCCGGGCCAGGGGGGAAAAAAAGCAGCCGCCGGTCGGCCGTCAGGTGCCGGCGCAGCAAACAGGGACATGCCGGACTGCTTGTTGGGCAGGCCGGCATGTCCCCAATGGAGCCCCACGATTTGACTAGCGGTTGTTTTGGGCCAGCGGCATTTCGCTGAGCGTTCGAATGTAGTCGACTGCGATGGCCAACACCTCGTCCATGTAGTAATCCCTGCGGATTTCCGAGTTCGTGTAGTTGACCTGATCCTCAATCAGCTTTTCTTCCTCGCGTTCGGCATCCAGTTCGGCGCGGCGAGCCAAAAACTCGTCACGATTGAGCGACACCGAGGTTTCTTTCTTTTGCTCGATATATTTTTTAATTCGCCCCTCATCGCGCTGAAACTTCTCGGAGGCGGCGATTCGCGCCTGCGAATCCATGCTCAGTTTCTGGAGGATTTCCGGAGTGACCAGATTCAGCGGGTTGTAACGAGCCTGGCTGACCCGGTCAAATTCCACCGGATAATCGAGGTCGGATTCGGTGCCATCCATGTGATCCGTGATCGAGGGCAATACGATATCGGACAGAACCCCCCGTTTCTGGGTGCTGTCGCCGTTGGGCCGGTAAAATTGCGAGATGGTAATTTTCAGGGCCCCCAAGGTGGGCGGTGCGTTGCGCGTTTGCAACAGCACTTCCGCCAGATTCAACAGGGTCTGAACGGTCCCCTTGCCATGCGTTGACGTGTCGCCGACGATCAGGCCGCGATGGTAATCCTGGACGGCTCCCGCCAGAATTTCGCTGGCACTGGCGCTGAACTTGCTGGTCAAAACGATCAGCGGTCCATCCCAGGACATTCCAAAGTTGCGATCGTTCTCGGCCCGCACGGCCCCGTAGGAATCCTTGACCTGCACCACCGGTCCGTGATCGATAAACAGTCCGGTACAGTCGATCGCTTCGGGCAAGCTGCCGCCGCCATTGCGCCGCAAGTCCAGCACAACAGCATCCACTCCCTGGGCATTGAAATCGTCGAGGATTCGTTTCACGTCCACGGTCGTGCTTTTGAAATCCGGCGAGTTGGCGGAACGGCCTTGCATGTCGGTGTAGAAACTGGGCAAGTCGATCACCCCGATTTTGTAGGGTGTCCCGCCGGCCTTTTCGCCGGCCTCAAACACGACGCCCCGCGCTTCGCTGTCTTTCAGCTCAATTCGCTCGCGGGTGATAGCGATGGTGTCGATTTCCGACGAACCGGGCCGCATGATGCTCAGCCGAACCACGGTGCCGGCCTTGCCGCGAATCTTGTCGACCACATCGTCCAGCTTCATATCCAGAATATCGACCATTTCCCCGTCCGTGCCCTGACCGACGGCAATGATCTTGTCGTCCACGTTGATTTGGCCACTTTTGTCAGCCGCACCGCCCGGCACCACTCGCCGGATTACCGTCAGTCCGTCATCGGTCGATTGCAACGTGGCGCCGATGCCGTCCAGTTCCAGACTCATGTTGATCTGGAAATTCACAAACGTGGACTTGGACATATAGGAGGTGTGCGGGTCGAAGCTGGTCGTAATGGCCGAAATGTACATTTCGATGACATCCTCGTTATCGAATTGTTTCATTCGGTTGGCAAAAGCCCGGTAGCGGTTTGCCAGTCGTTCCCTGGGGTCTTTCTTGTCCGGATTGTCCTCATCGGTATCCGAGCCAAATACCAGCAAATTGTACTTGATCCGTTTTCGCCACCGTTCGTTCAGCTCGTCTTCGGTTTGGGCAAAATCCAGTTGATCCGGATCGGTGATCATTTCTTCCTGCAAGCCGTAATCCTGATCCGATTCAATCAACCGGTTGGCCACGACGACACGCTCGTCAATCCGCTGCAGGAACCGCTGGAAGATCTCAAAAGCGGCCGTGTAGTCGCCTTCGGGCGCCATATCATCGATCGATGTCCGGAACTTGTTTTGGAATTCGTCAATGTCACTTTTGAAAAAGTACATCTTCATCGGGTCCAGATTCTTGATGTACATGTTCAGGGCCCGTTCGGAAATCTCATCGTTCAGTCTCCGCTTGGACAAATGCTGCTGCATGAGCGTCGACACGATGGAGGAAACCCGTTTGGCCTGGCGATCCGGTTTCCCGAATTCATCCGCCCGGGCGTCAGCCGGTCCGCCTGCCGAACCCAGCAACCATCCGGCGGCACATCCCAGACAAACCAGTCGACGAATATTCGCGGGTATCGAAAAACTGAACATTGGTTTTATCCCTGTGGGTTGATCTGTCTGTTGGATTGGATTCCGCGACCCTCACGCGATCGCGGCAGGGGACGGCTGGCTTGCCGGCCGGGTTTTCGCCGGATTGATCACAGCCTCCCCCAAAGCCCTCAATTTGGCTGGTTTCAGGGGAATGCGTGCTGCAATAGTAAGGGGTTAAAATGACCGCGACAAGGTCGGTTTCATCTCCAAAAACCGCGGTGAACATCGACGTTTTGTCGGCCCTGACGTGCGCCGACCCGGTGCCGGCGTCCGGTTTGGCCCGGCCATCAGCGTAAGCGAGAGGTTTCGCAAACCCTCCGCCCTACGGGAAGCAAACCGGAAGCAAACCCCGCGCCCAACGGCGTTGAATTCGGAAACCGCGGGCGGCCGGATGCGATCCGGTTCGGGTTTTACGGGCCTTCAAGCCACTTCCTTATGTCGCCACGGGGACCGTCAGCTTCCGCAAAAAACCGGGGCGACCGGATATTTGCCGGAAAATTGCGAACCGATGACGCGCGCGGGCCATTTTGTCCCAACGCCGGCGACCCATCTCCGCCGTCCTGAGGCTGCCCCCCGGGGGTAGCCATTGCCGCCGGCTGTCGGCACCGCCGGCCCCACGGTTGGCCGGTGGCGCCCATGAGCCCTGCCCGTCTGCGGCGCCGGATGCTTGCGGGCGGTTGTTGGCGAATTCGAATCGGCCGTCCGCCGGGTTGTGCAAGACCCTGCCAGGACCGGTGCCATTTTCCGACGGTCCAGCCGGCCGCCGAGGCGGCGGCCGAATCACGACGGTATGCCGGAAATCGTTATACTGTCGACGGCTGCCCGCACGAGGCAACTTGTCGTCACGTCCATTCCTGATTCTGTTTGTTGTGCCTGCCTACCTGTTGATGAACGCCGGTCTGCGTGCCGGTTCGCGGTATCGTCTGGTCGAATCCGAACCCAACCTGCTGGGTCGCGACTGGGACTGTCGCATCGTACTCAACGATCCGCAATGCTCGCGAGTTCATGCCTCGATCACGCACGAGGACGGGCTGTGGTGGATTCGGGACAACGACAGCAGCAATGGAACCCACGTAAACGGCCAGCGAACGGATTCTGCGCAGTTGGTTGAGGGAACCGAAATCCGCATTGGCGGCAGCGCCTTTACGTTTTCCGCCAATGCCGAAGCGGCCGAACAACAGGCCCCGGCCGGCAGCCAAACTACCAGCCAAACCATCGTGCTGGAGGAGAATTTCAACACATCGCAGACCGGCGAATACACGCTGGGATTTTTGAAGGAACACAAAAGCGGTGGCGATTTTTTCTTTTTGTTTCAGTTATCGGTGAAGCTGCTGGGTGTTGAGGTTCCGGACGAGGTGGTGCAACTGTGCGTTTCCCGGCTGCACGAGCGAACGGAAGCGACCGTGGCCGGGTTCATGTGGCTGTCCGAGCAGGGTCAGTTGCAGCCCAAGGTGGTATTTCCGCATGACGCCTCGGGCAAATTGAAGCTGAACGACAAGTTGACCGAGCGAGTCGTGCAGGATCGCAAGGTGATCCGGATTGAGCATGCCACCAGTCGTCACGGGGCGGATTTCGCCGACTCGATTTGCATTCCGCTGGTGCAGGAGGGGCAGACGATCGGGGCCCTGCACCTGTACCGCCAGAATCGCGGATTTAGCGACAGCCATTTCCAGCTGGCCAGTTCGGTCGCCAACATCATGGTCCGAACCCTGGCCCGGGCCAATCACCAGGCCGTGATCGAGGCGGACAACCGGCGACTGGCCTCGGCCTCGGCCGATTCGGACGAGCTGCTGGGCGACAGCCAGCCCATGCAACAGCTGAAATCGAGGATCAAGCGGATCGCCCGGGCCCAGGGATGCGTGCTGATCCGTGGCGAAAGCGGTTCGGGCAAGGAACTGGTTTGCCGGGCCCTGCACAAATCCGGCAATCGCGCCAACCGCCCGATGTTGAGCGTCAACTGCGCGGCCATTCCCCGCGACTTGATGGAAAGCCAGCTGTTCGGCCACAAGAAAGGCGCATTTACCAGCGCTGACAGTGACCACATGGGTTGGTTCCAGCAAGCCGATCTGGGGACATTGTTTCTGGATGAAATTGGTGAACTGACGCTGGAGGGCCAGGCCAAGCTGTTGCGAATCCTGGAGGGTCACCCGTTTTTGCCGGTCGGTGCTGTTGAGGAAATCACGGTCGACGTGCGGGTCATTTGTGCCACCAACCGCGATTTGCGCGAGTTCGTGGCGGAGAAACGTTTTCGCGAGGATCTGTTTTACCGGCTCAGCGTATTTGAACTGGGCATCCCGCCGCTCCGCGAGCGGGGCCCCGATATCGATGTGCTGATCGATCATTTCGTCGACCATTTTCGGGTTCAGCATGGTCGCCCCGAATTGAAACTGTCGGATGCGGCCCGCCAGAAAATGCTGATGTTTCAATGGCCGGGCAATGTCCGCCAGTTAAGGAATGTTATTGACAGCGCGGTCGTGATGGCGGAACACGACGAAATCGGGGTGGAAGATCTGGGCATTCGGGACAGCCGCGGTGACGAACTGGAATCCCTCAAGATTGATTACTGGGAACGCAAGCTGATCCGGCAGGCGCTGGGCCGCACCGCGGACAATGTGCCTCGTGCCGCCGAGTTGCTGGGAATCAGCCGGGCCACGTTGTATCGCAAGATCGACGAATACTCGATCGAGCGAAAATAGTGGCCGGCTTCTACGCGGCTTGCTTGTCGTCGCTGTCGGCGGCGGACCGTCCCAGCAGGTGCTCGACGCCCTTGACATGCACGTCCTGCTGGGGAAAGGCAATTTCGATCTTTTGACGACGAAACTCTTCATCGATGGCCATATGCAGGTCGTGCTGCATTTCGGGATACCGTGCCCGGTCGGGGATATGAACCCGCAATTCAAAATCCAGGGAGCTGGCCCCAAACGAGGAAAAAATCACCTGGGGGGCCGGATCCTTGAGCACCACGGGATGCTGTCGGGCGACCTTCAACAGCGATCTCTGGGCCAGTTTGGTATCGGAGCCGTAGGCGATACCCACGCGAATAATCATCCGCGTGACCGAGTCGGTCAACGTCCAGTTGATCACATCATCGGTAATAAATTTTTTGTTGGGGACGATCAGTTCACGGCGATCGAAATCCATGATCGTGGTCGCCCGCAGCTGCATTTTGGTGACGAATCCGGTGACGCCATTGACCGTGACCATGTCGCCGGCGCGAATCGGACGTTCCAGCAGGATGATGATTCCGGAGATGAAATTGGCGAAGATTTCCTGCAAGCCGAAGCCGAGGCCAACACCCATGGCCGCCACCAGCCACTGGACGCTGTGCCACGAAAATCCGATCGTACGACTGGCGATCACCAATCCGATGGTTCCCACCAAATACCGGCAGACGATGGAAATCGCGTATTTGCCTCCCCGGTCCAGCGGCAACCGGTCCAGAATCGTCATTTCCATCAGGCCGGGCAGGTTGCGGCTGAGCACAACCGTGGCTGTCAGAATCAAACTGCAAACCAGCAGGTTGCCGACCGTAATCCATTGCAGATCGGTCATTGTCTCGGTCAGCCCCTCCTCGTTGATGAATTTGACCTGGCGTTCGATCGGGCCCCAAACGCCGATGTCCAGCGCGCCGATGGCCGGCAACACCTCGGCCCACAACGCCATGGCCGCCAGCAAAAACACGGCCATCGATGATACGTGCAGCAATCGCCCCACCTGCAACTTGATCGACAGGTCTTCAGAGTCCGGTGCATGGCCCCCGGATTGAGCGTCGTCGCCCGTCACCGCCGATTTTCCCCAGCGGCGGCGTGCGGTGATGATATTTTGACCAATATCAACCATGCGGCGAACGATGTAATACGTCGAAACCACCCCCAGCAGCACCCACCAGGTCATCAACAGCCGTCCGGCAAGGAAAACCGATGAGTAGTGAAACCCCAGGGCCGCCACGCTGGCCAGGGCCAACGGGGCGACGACGACGACCGGAGCCCACAAGCCGAACGTCTGAACCCAGACGCTGCGCGAGGATTGCGTGTCCTGTCTCCAGCAGCGACCCATCCCCCGCAACAACAGCAATGAAGCCCACGAAAAAAGCAGCATCGCCACGATAAACACCAGCCGCCCCAGCGAATCGCCCCACCGCCCGCCGTCATAAAATTCCAGGGTGTAGGTCACCGCCAGCAGCGGCAAACAGTATCTCAGAATCCGGCCGGCAGCACAGCGGACCGCACTGGTGGCCTCGGGAACCCAGCTCAGCTGGGCCTCTGCCAGTCCGCCGCGAATACAAAACCGGTAGATCACCGACCCAATAAACAGCTGGGGCACGATAATCAGCAGGCCATGGGAAATCGAATCCTTGAGGGAACCTGATTCATAAGGTTCACTCAGCAGCCAGCCCAGCGTGGCGACCAGTCCCGGAAAAAAGGATGCTTGCATCAATGTCTGTGTCAACGACCGCATGATGGGCGACAAACGCAGATCGTTGCGCCGCCGACTGACGATTCGCAATCGCCGGTCCAGCTGCTGGCGCATGCCAATCGCCAGCCACAGCCCCAGCCCGATCATGACCAGCACTGGCCAGCGTGTGGTCAGCTTGCTGCTCAGGCCGCCCGCCAAATCCTGCCATTGACGGGTGGCGCCGATGGCCTGAATCGCTGACAGGCTTTCGCGAATGACACCGGAATCCAGGGGCTGGGCACTGCGAATCCACAAAACATGCTGATCGATAAACAATTTCAGCTCATTGATCGTTTTGATTGAGTTTTCATGAGATTCCTCCAGGTTGCTCAGACCGGTCACATACGTTTCAAAATCCGTTGACAACTCGTACAGGTACTTGCGTTTGGTCGTCAGCAGCTCGTTGGCCATTTTTTCCAGCTCGTCGGCCGACACCGACGTCTGGGTGGTATCCATTTCCGCGATGGTCGAATGCAGCGTAGCTTGCTGATTGGCCAGGGCGTCCAACTCTTCGCGAATCGTCAATTGCTGCAGCGAAATATCCGGCATGCTGGACTTGATTTGATTGATCCGCAAACGGTGCCGGTTGGTTTGCGGCAATTGCGTGCGATGATGTCGCAACATAATTCCAACCGCCTGGGAGTGCCCCGCGGCATCGACGTGCTTTTTCAGTCGCTTGCCAACCGTCTCCATGGATTCCAGCAAGGCATCCAGTTCTTTTTGTTCGACCTTGTCGGCCTGAATCTGCTCGGCGATTCGGGACCGCTCCTGGGCCAATTTGGAATTTTCCTTGGCCAGATCCTCGACCAGCGGGTGGGCGTTGGCGGCGGCCCGGCGGGCTCGCTGTTCCTCCTCCCGCGCCAGTTTGCTGCGCAGCTCCCCCACCAGCGTATTCAGGGCCTGGGTGGCGGCGGCGGCGTGGTCCAGCTGGCGCTTCATATTGTCCCGCCGCAACGGACCCACTTTTTCCATCGCGCTGCACCATGCCTGTTCGACATCGCACAGGGCCAACCCCAGTTGACTGGCGATGGCGGTCGCCTGGTTTTCCAGCAGCAATGGCCGTTGCGACTGGTCGCCGGTCAGCTGCTGACGGTTGGTTTCGGCCGTCTTCAGTTTTTCCCGTAACTGGGTTCGCCGATCGGCCAGCCCGGCCAGCAATTTGGCACGATCGGCGATTCGCGTTTCGATTGCGGCCAGCTCGCTGCGAATTCGCTGTTCGTTTTGCTGTTGCTCGGTCAGCGCTGCCTGGTGGACCTCAATCCCGACCTGTTCGTCCAGTGATTCCGGGATCGCCGGCAACTTGGCAGCCAACGCCGTTTCCAGTTCTTTCAGGTGGACCGGCGCCGCGTTGATTTCCTGCTGCAGGGAATTGATGCGCGCCAGCATTTTTCTGGCCGATTCCAGCCGTTCCTCGGCCAGGGTGATATTCTTTATGGAGCTGTCCCGAACCTCCGCTGCGAGACCTTCCGCATTTTCAATCGATTTCCGCGTATGATTGATCGCGGCCGCCATCTGGTCCAGCCGTTTCTGATCAGCCGGGTCCGTATCGGATGGCAACCAGTCCCATTCCAGCGGCTGGACCGCCGGAGTCGCTTCGCCCGCTGCCGTCTCATCGGGCATGGCCTGCTCGTAGCTGACCAGAGCAACCGGTTCCGAAGCGCGACCGGGCGGCACCGAAGAAGGCTGAACCGTGGCGGCCAGCGGTTTGGCCGGCGTGTCGAAAACAAACCGTTCCGGGACCAGCGCAATTCGAACAGCCGGTGCAAAATCAGGCGCATCGACCGCCGGGTTGCAAAAGTAATCGATGGCCTCCGGAACCTGATCATTGAAGCGGGATTCCTGACCGGCGCAGCGACTGGCCAGCGCGCCAGAGCCCAGCGCGATGGCCAGCAACACAATACGGGTCAACGGCGAAAGCGAAACACGGGTTGTCAAAGGCATGATCATCCGATTGGCAGTTGGTAGCAGGTGAGTACCGTCGTCCTGATGACTCGCGAACCGGTCGAGACGGTGAGCCGCCCGACACCCGGCAAAGCCGCCCGCATGTCGGTCAGGAGTTTCGGCCCGGTCCGGGCGCCGGCCCCGCGACCGCGGGCCGCGACCATAGAAACGATCCGCATTGGTGACAAGGCCGAACGACGACAGCGTTACGTCGGTTACATCAATTGCCGGTTCGCGGTGGCCCGGTCCGATGTCGCTGGAGGGTGCCACAGGTGGCCGCTGGACCCGTGCCGGTTCCCCCCAACAGCCTGCGGACAGGCGAGTCAGAAGTGGCGTTCACCCGGCATATTCTGCAACCGGGATCGTGGAGCGAGCCCGGCTGATCCGTTTTCCGGTGGCCGCCGCTCAGAGAATGATTCCCGAATCCGCCTGGGTGGCGATTTGTTCCATCATCCAGGTATTCAGATCCGAGAACGGCTGCCGGACCAGCGGATTGCCGCCGGGGTATTGACGCAGTGTCACATCGAATCCGGCAATGTGCAGCAATTTCAACTGCATGCACAACCGGGATTCCGTCAGATCGTCGGAATCGCGGCCGTGCACCCAAAATACCGGCACCCGCCGACAGGATCGCAAATTGACCAAAGGAATCAGGTTTTCCGGCAAGCCGCCGTTGAACGAGGTCACACCGCAAAACAGCTGGGGCAGGTGAAATGCCAAACGAAACGCCATCGTACCGCCGCAACCCGCGCCTGCCACAAATATTCGATCAGGATTGATTCGGTATCGACTGCCGACGTGATCGAGTAATTCCAGCACCTGATTGGTGACCGACTCAATCGCAACCGGGGACTGTTTCCACCCGAATCCCCCGGCTTCGCGGCAGCTTCCGCGAATGGAAACACCGATAAAGTTTCGCGGGCTGACATCCGGCATGACGGAGACCAGCTGGTCGTGATCGGCACCCCGATCGTGCAGCCAGAACAGCACCGGATAACAATATCGCGATTCAAAATGGGCAGGCAGGAATACGGAATGCTCAAACGACAGCAGGGGTGGTAACAGCGGTTCCCCGGTGAGACATTCGTTTCCCGGATCATTGCTCCACGAGTCAACCTGCGGGTGCTCACTGCCGGCCAGCAACCCGAGTTTGATACGATTCATGGTCGGTGGGTTCCCGTATCAACCTGTCGTTGTAAACACTGGTCGGAAAAAGTTTGTATGTTAGTCGACAGCCAAAGTCAACGGCATCGCGATTTGAAGTAGAATACGCGTTTGCCTGGCGGTCTTTTCGGTTCAAAGTCCCGTAGCAGGCATGGTGACCAAAGGTGCTGAGCGAATGCGTGTGATGTATGGCCTGCGCCGGGATTGCCGTGGACTACAAGGGTCCGATTTCAATGCCCGAATCGACCGCCAGGATTCCAATCCTCCCCGGGAAAGGCTGTTGTGAGCGTCGAACCTGAATCGACCGGGAATGACAACCGGCATTTCGCCACCACCTCCTGGAGCATGGTTGTCAGTGCCGGTGGATCGGGTGCCGGTTCGCGCCAGGCGCTGGAACAGTTATGCCAAACATACTGGTATCCCCTGTACGCATTTTTGCGGAGCAAGCACCATTCCCACCACGCGGCCGAAGATCTGACTCAGGGATTTTTTACACATTTGCTGCAGCGTGAGCGATTGCAGATCGCCGATCAACAGCGCGGCCGGTTTCGGACTTTCCTGCTGAGTTCCCTGGAGAATTTTGCAACCGGCCATTGGCGTCGGGAAACTGCAGAAAAGCGGGGCGGCAAGGCCACGACGCTGAGCCTGGATTTTGAAACCGCCGACGCCCGGTTTCGGTGCGAAGCGGTCGACCACCGAACTCCGGAGCACCTGTTTGACCGCGCCTGGGCCTTGACGGTCTTGCAACAAACCATGGACCGGCTGGCCACAGAATACGAGGCGAATGGAAAAGCGCATTTGTTTGACGCGTTGCGTACCCAATTGATCAATCCGCAACCCCTGGCGGTCGCGTCCCTCGCCCGGGAATTGTCGATGAGTGAAGGAGCCGTGCGGGTTGCCGCGCACCGCCTGCGGCAACGTTACCGCAGTCGGTTGCGCGATCATGTCGCTCAAACGGTCAGCCACGTCGATCAGATTGACGACGAGCTGTCGATGTTACTGGCGGCGCTTGGCTGACATCCGCTTCAGGGCCAGATCCCCGGCACGATGCCCGCATGGCGAAGCCGGATTTCCCGGCAGGTTTTCTGCCTTTGGCACCGTTATGCCCGGCCAGAATGATTACAATCCAGTGGAAATGCACGCCTGTGCCGGCCCCCGGCCGAACCAACTTCTGCCCGCCCGGACCCAAACCCTTGAATGTAATTGAGATTTGCGGATTACGAAAAATCTACGGTCACCAGGAAGTGTTGCACGGTGTGGATCTGGCCGTGCCCCGGGGTCGTCTGACCGGTTTTTTGGGGCCCAACGGAGCCGGCAAGACCACCACGATACGCATTTTGCTGGGACTGGTTCGGCGCTCGTCGGGGACGGCGCGGCTGTTTGGCCGGGACGTTTCTGATTGGGGGCCGCACCTGCGCCGCGAAATCGGTTATTTGCCGGCCGACATTCGGTTTCCGGCGGGTCTGACCGGGCGGGCAGCGTTACTGCTGTATGCCCGAGCCCGGCAGGTCGCCTGTTCGGAGGAAATTCAGCGGCTGGCCGTCGCCCTGGAGCTCAATCTGGACAAACGCATTCGCAGCTATTCGACCGGCATGAAGCAGAAGCTGGGTCTGATTCAGGCCCTGATGCACCAGCCCGATTTGCTAATCCTGGATGAACCAACGACCGGCCTCGATCCGCTGGTTCGCGAGACCGTGTTTCGCGAGCTGCGGCATTTCATGAACGGCGAACGCACCATTTTGTTTTCCAGTCATTCCCTGGGAGAAGTTGAGCAATTGTGTGATGATGTCGTGATCCTGCGGGACGGCAATATTATTGAAAACCAGTCCATCGAGTCATTACGAAAACTTGCCCTGCGACGGCTGTCTATCGAATTCTGTTCACCCGCCAGTGTTCCGGAAAACCTGCCGGCCGCTTTTCAGCTGGTTCACAGAAACGGAGCCCGGATCACGGGAAACTGGTCGGCTGGCGCCGATTCGCTGGTTCTATGGCTGGGGCAAATGGCCATCGACGATGTGACCATAGAAAAGCCCGATCTGGAGGATTTGTTTTTGACCTACTACAGCGATCGGGGCCAGCCATCGTCCGCGATTTCGCCCGACGCCGCAGCCGGCCGGCAATCATGAACAAGGCCATCACAAACCGGTTTTTGCGTGAATCGATGTGGCCTGGCCTGGTCGCCGGTGCCGGCATCATTCTGTTCGTTGTCCTGTTTGTGTGGGCCATGCAAATGATGGGTCCGCAGCTCATGGAATTTCTGTCGAGTGTTGGCTTTCTGAGACAAATGCTGGAGCTGGCGTTCGGCATTTCGCTGGAGGGAGCCATTTCCAGCAACGTGCTGTTTTCGATTGTGTGGTTGCATCCGGTCGTACTGGCCCTGTCCTGGGGGACGTTGATCGCAATTGCCACGCGTCAAACCGCCGGCGAAGTGGAACGCGGAACCGCCGAATTGTTGCTGACGTTGCCCCTGTCCCGGCGCACGGTACTGGTCTGTGGCATGATTTGCTGGAGCATGGTGGCCGTTACCCTTTCGGTCTGTCCATTGTTGGGTGTGTTCACCGGATCCAGGCTGTTTGTGCCGGCCGAACCCGTCCGGTTTGACCGGTTCGCCATTGTGATGATCAACTTCCTGGCGCTGAATCTGACGGTCGCGGCCCTGGCGACCCTGACCGGTTGTTGTGTGGCGCGTCGGGGAGTTGCCGTGGCAATCGTGGCTGCGATTCTGATTGCCTGTTTGGCCATGAATTTCCTGGAGTCGTTTCTGCCCTTGATTCAACAAGTCCGCTTTCTGAACGTGTTGAACTACTATCGCCCCAGCAATATTGTTCGGGATGGCCACTGGCCACTCGGCAATCTGGTGGTCCTGACGGGAATCGGCCTCGGATGCCTGGCGGTTGCTTTGGTGGTCTGGAATCGCCGCGATATGCCGGCCCCCTGACTCGTCGTATGGGACACAATCCGGAGCGACACCGGGACTCGAAACTGTGGCCCAGGCTCGCAAGAAACAGTCCCTGATGAAACAGGGGGTGCAGAGAAGACTCGATTCCCGTTTGAAAGCAGTCTTCGCCAATGCAGCGACGTCATCCGCGACACGACCAAGGCTGGTGCCTGACGGGTGGCCACCTGCGCCGGCGAAAGTCTGGGGTCAAAGATGAAAGATGTCGAATTCGAAATGGAGCGGATTGGGGGAATTGAATCGCGACCTGCTGAGTCGAGCCACGTCCATCGGGGACCAATCCGACACCGAACGCCTCCGAGCGGGCAGGAAGATCGGCGATAAAGATCGCAACCACCGCATTGAGAAATCGAACGCGTACCTCGATGGACCAGCCAACCGTGGCACCCCCAAGTCCAAAACCAGATATTTTCTGCAGAGCCGGTCAGGAGCCAACCAGGCAGATGGGGTCATTTTGAATTTGGCGTCACGTCGGGATATTTTCTGCGCACGGACATTATCGCAAGCCCCGGGATTCAGAGTGCTGCCACGTCCGCGTCGCGCTGATGAAGGTCCTGTCTGCCACGTCCTCATTCGGGGGTGCACCAGAAGAACGAACAGCAATTCCGCCCAAGCCTTTGCTGGAACTGTCCATTTGGAAACGGGAATTGTATTCCAACGACCGAAACAGCCGCACAAGGCATGAAGTTGATTGCGAATCACGAAAATTCTGATCAGAACAGTTGCAATGGACTTCGCGAAAGTTCATTGTTCTGCCCCGCATAATTCATCTGCCGATCGAGGCGACGTTTGCCTGACCCGAACAACATACCGGATTTCTTCGAACTTCTGCGGAAGGCACGCGATGGCGATGATGCGTCAACAGGTGAACTACTCGAGAACTCTTAACTTTCTGGTACAACGAGTATCGCCCCCATGCCTGGCTCGATAGCCGGACGCCGAACGAAGTTTACTTCGGATGGCGCCCCGCAAATCGACAACCGCGGATTGAGCCACGTGAGCGTTGGCCACGGAGTTCCCCTTGTGCAAGGACACGGACACTCATCGCCGGCAAGCCAGATGCTCGCTTCGGCTTGAATGTTGGTTTCCACTCCGCCCGCCGTCATCTGCCGATCGTTACGCGGAAGCGGTGCGCGCTACCACCGTGTTCGCCGTCGTTTTCGCTAGTTCAATTGTCAAGGATTACGTTCGCGCGACGAATCTGGCGCACGGATTTTCTGTTCTTGCGGCTTGAAATTGTTTCGAGTCGTGTTCTGGTGCGTGGCGCAAAATTCGCTGGACTACTTCACGAATCGAAAAACAGTGTGTCCCCGCGTCGGTTTGTGGTTCGACCCGTTTGGACGCGTTCGATTTACATTAGAATCGTCGTGAGTATATCATGTAAAACGACTGGGCGTCGGACGCTTGGTTGGGACCGGCGGTATTCTCCAGGAATTCACCGCCAATCAACGTTGCATAGCTGACCAGCAGGTCGCTGTAGTCCGTCAAGTGGAAGTTCACCACGATATCGACTTCGTCACCGACGTTGCGTCCGGACTGTCCCGTTGCATCGCGGCGATAGGCGACGCCACCGGCATTGTACAGGGCGTCGGCGCTTTGAACGAGTTGAAAATGATGGTACTGAAGCCAGACGTTGCACCACGGATTTGGATCCAGGTAGAGGTGGGCGTTTATATCGTGAATGTTTTGGCGACCCACCAAGTCAGTCCAACCCAGGTAGTAATGTCCGAAAGGAAAAATCTGATTGTAGGTGTTGGCATTACCTGCATTCGGATCCGAATCGCCGCTGGCGTAATCGTAATACAGCCAAGCCGTTGGATTCCAGCATTTCGTTTTCCAGTTGTGACCAACGCCTGCGGTGGCCATGCCGGCAGACAACGGCACGTTGCTTTGATCACCTAATTGCACGGCACCTTCGAAGTCCCATAACCGTCCTTCGTTATCGCCAGACCAGCGACCGCCGATCGTATTGGTTTCAGCCGGAAGCTGGTTAATTCCCTGCTGGATCACAGTGTTCTGGTTGCCGTAATACAGGTAGTACAAATCGACTGCAGTCCCTTTTTTGGGCTTATAGGTCAACCAACTTCCTGCCAGCGTCTGGTTTTCGTCTTCACGATCCAACTGGGAAGCCTGGGCCGGGACAAATTTGGTCCAGAACAAATCGTAATCCCATTTTTCGCCCTGTCGGAACAGCTTGATGCCGTCGAAGGCATTGCGTTTGTTGGCCCAGGGAAGGGCCGTGACCATTCTTTGGGAGCCATATACCAATTCCTGGCGACCCGTTCGTGCATAAACCGGTTTGTCGGCAAACACGAAAAGCTTGAGGTCGACGAACAGGCATTGAATGTCTCCCAAATCGACGTCAGGGGTCAGCGGTGGAAGCTCCGAACCAATATTGTCGGCCCAAATGGACTCAGCGTAGAAACGGAATCTGTCCCGGTACCAAAGGTCCGTATAAAGCCGGAAGTTGACGAGGGTGAAATCGTTTTCCGTTTCTGTCAGTCGACTGTTGTGCTGATTCTGGTAGTTGATCCAATAGCTTCCTCCGGTTCCCAGCAGCCAGCAGTTATTAAGGTGAATTCGTTTCAGGCGTTCGACGACCGTGCGTTCCTCGCAGGGAATCCCTTCGACAAATCGCCAATCAGCGTCGTAAAACGACCAGGGGTTGATTGCGAACGGTGCATATCCCGATTTCGGACGCGTCTCACGACAATCATTGGTGACCGCATCCCATAACGAAAAACAGGCGGGACCCTTGCTGTACGGAATGAAAAAATTTCCGGGTCGCTGCATCGGTTGAGACGTCTCCGGGTATTTTGACCAATCAATCAACATCCCATGGCAGCAGGTCTCGCATTTCGGCTTGGTCGCCTCCGGTTTTGCTTCCGGAGCGGCTACCGTTGGCGGTTGCCGGGTGATTTCGGCAGCCATCGCTCCAATTTCCGGCGAATCGCTCGGGCTCACGGCAGCGCCACGACCTCCGAAAGTGACCGGGTCCTGGACGGGAATGGCAATCTGGATTCCCCCGATGGGTAACGGATGATTCCAGTCCTGAGCGAAAGTGCCATCGCTCAATGGTGCGATTGCAAATGAAAGCAAACAAAGAAACCGGGCAGCTTTTTTCATCGCACATGCCACTCATAATTGCATCCAAGCGTTACCCGAACACGGATCCTTCCGTCTTTATCGAACTGTGCGTTAATTGAACTGGAGTTTCATTCGGTAAAACTGGAAAAACAGGTACACACGGCATTTGTAGCAAAGTAGCTGCCGTACTCGAATCCGGCACCAAAATGACACCGCGACGGAGTCAGGAATGAATATTCCAGATTCGAAACGAAAGAGGGAATCGAGGGTGCGTCACAAGCGCTTCTCGCGGGATTGAGTCCGCGAATTGGGACAGGCTGCGTTGGCGTTGACGCGACTCGGTGGGTTCGGTCATCAAAACCGGTTACCGACCAGTTCGCCAGGAAAAAAACCCGCCAGCAAAGGCTGACGAGTTTTCGAGACTCCAGTTGCGATCACAGCTTTCGGCGTTCGGTTTGACAAAATCAAAATCAACCGACCTGTACATCGCCTGTAACTGTGCGCCGTTCTACTTTACTGCCTGATATCCCAATCAGTAGCTCACGTTCTCTTTATCCATGCCCATTGGCATGGGGAGTCCGTGTTCGATTTCGGCCGTACCGTCAAAGTACTTCTGATATTTTGGCCAACTGTATTTCGCGACATCGCGGCCAAGTTTCAAACCGGCGATGTTGTCCGCCTGGATATGGTAGCCGCCCAGGACGCGCGAGATTCCGGCCATTTCCGCTGCGCCACTGAACGTTGGAATAGGCAACAGGATATCGCATGTCGCGTGCTCGTCACCGAGGATCTCCGAGAGGGGTCGACCATCGAGCCGCTGCATTTCGCTGCAGGTAAAGCCTTCTTCTGTGATTTCACCGGCGTGACGGGGTTCGACAAATCGGCATTCGTCAGATCCGGTGAACAGTTTCAACATCTCTGCCGCCGCGCCGCTGGCGCAACTGTGTCCCGAAACGTAGCCCGGAAAGGGAGGTGTCCTGAACGTGACCGGAGAATACGGATGCCATTGCTCGGCAGGGATATCCATGGTGCCCTTGCCCGGTCCGGCCCAACCCTTGATCGTCTTGCCAGCGTAAAAGTATCGAATCAGTGCCCAGGGACGTGAACTGTCGAAATATCGCTTGCTGTCCCAGGCGGCAATAAACGCGTCCATTTCGATGTTGCCAACCGAAAAGAACAACTTGACGTCGGTATCCAGATCGTTGTTATCGCGTCGTGAAACCACCTGTGAAAACTTCAGCCAGTGCCCCGACTGGGCGGTGGATCGCGGACCATCTCGCATGAATTCGATCGTTGCTTTCTGTTCCGGAGTCAATGCTGCATTCAAGGCGATGCATTCATCGACTTCCTTTTTCAGTTGCTCACTTCCGTACTTCGGCGGAGGTCCCGGCCGAAACTGGTCACTGCTTTCGAGCGCAAACGGTTTCACCCGGTACCAATGTGGGGTCACAAAATCTGGGAAAAAACTACCGGTGCCGTCCTTCTTTTCAAATGGGATGCGCTGCCAGCGATCGGGGTCAATGATCTTGTCATCCGGATTAACGGGGCGATACATCGTGTAGTCCGAGTACGGCTCGCCCATCGAACCCTGTTCGTCCCCCAGTTGATTGGCGCCGTCGTGGTGACGATAGTCAATCAGAACCCGGGCCACATGGTTGCCGATGCCTTCGGGAGTGATGAGGTCTTCCGAAATGTCGTCCGGATCGTAGCCCATTTTCTTCATTTCACCGGACAGGTACTCTTTCATGTCCGGGAACTGATCGATGCATGCGCGGTACGTCCCGTAAGCGATCGCCTTTTCTTTGTTTTCCTGCGTTCGCTCGTTTTCAGGCCTTCGCAGCTTCCCGCCCAACATGGTGCCGACGGCTTTGTTGTCGTATGCAGCCCAAGCGTCGTACATGGCGGTGACGGCAATTGCCATCTGGCGCGATAAAACCGTGGGCCGGGCCCCTTTTTGTTCGACTTCACGTGCAGAAGCCTCCAGCACGACACTTAGCCACTTGTATGCAGCCGACGACTCGTGCTTCTTCTCATTGGGGATTTCCTGACCCGATGCCACGCTGCCAATCGACGTGGCAATCGTCAGCGCCAGGCAAAATATCAACATGAAACCGGTTCGATTCGCGTACATCTGGGATGCCTTTCAGGACAAGAAATCGTCAATAACCTGCTGTTGAACACTGCCGGGAAACAAACTTCACGGCTGTTCCTCGATTCGAAAAAAATCACTTGGTGACAAATGCTCGACGGCAATCGCATTGATCAAGCACCTGTATACGTCCTTCAGTATCGTTCACTATTGACCAAGTGTCTGTCGTTGGAATTCCGAACCCTCATGTAGCGAAACAGCTACAGAAAGACATTGATTCCAGAATCCAGCCGTATTCGAATGTTCTTCCAGCCTGAGCCAGCGGTAGCGAATCTCGGTAAATGCTCAAAAATCACGGTGATCGAATTCCCGCCCATGCCACAAATTCGGTCATGGTTTCCACGACGCCGACCCGTTGAGTGGAGGCGAGGGTGCAGACTCGCAACGGGGCTAGTGGAATTTCCTCAAGGCAATACCGGATTCGACCCTTGGCCGAAACAAGCTTGTAATCGTAAAAGGAGCCAATCATGACGAACCCGGAACTGCTTGTCACCATTCAGTCACTACCGCCAAGTCAACAGCTGGAACTTGCCAACACGATTTTGGATCGCTTGGCAGAATCGGGGACTTGGCCGATTGGCGACGAGATGAAACAGTTGCTGGATCAACGCGCAGATGCCGCAGACGCCGACCCTGACCGTCTTCGCCCTGCGGAAAAGGTATTCGCCGACCTGAGAGCGAAATTGAAAGCAAGCTGATGGGGTTTCCCGTTCGCTTTACGGAGGAAGCTGAAAAGGATCTTTCAGACGCCGCAACGTGGTTTGCTGACGAAGCAGGTTTTGAACTGGCCAGGCTCGACGAACTACGCTCACGGCGCCTGCAGGTGAACCAGGCAATCGGGTCGCTGTTGACGCTCGATGATCCGGAACGCGAGTTTCTGCAAAGCGTACTCAAAGATCTGCACGTTCAGCTGAAGTCGCTGGACGAGTCAATCTGACAGACCAGGACTCGGCCGGCAACCGAAGCTGACTTGGCTGCTGTGACATCGGCCCTGCAACGCTTGGATCCGATCCGGGAGGTCCTTTAGCCTGGCCAGATGACGCGAATTCTCCGGGGGCCAGGTTGCCCAGAGCGCTATGGGGGCGGAGTTCGTTGTAGTCAACTCGCCAGGCTTCAGTCTTCTCCTTTTTTTTTGCGTCCTCCAAAGACAAGAACCAATTCTCGATCAGGCATTCTGCGCGGACGCTCCCATTGAACGACTCGACAAGCGCGTTATCCTCTGGTTTTCCCCGGACGACTGAAGTCAATCGTGACCTTGTTGTCATACGCCCATGTGTCCAACTCCTTTGATGTAAATTCGGGACCATTGTCCACACGAATCGTCTTGGGAAACGGACGACCATCGCTAATTCGATCCAGCGTCGTTACAACATCCTTTCCACGGAATCGCTGGCCGACGTCAATCGAAATACTCTCACGTGTAAAGTGACCGACAATCGTCAAAAGACGAATTCGACGGCCGTCGAACAGCTCATCGGCCATGAAATCCATCGCCCGGCAATCGTTGATGCGAGTTGCCTCGGGTCGATCCACGCGGGTTCGGCAGCTTGCGCGACGTCGTGGTGTCTTGATTCGCAAACTCAGGTTTTCCTCACGGCAGAGGCGATCAATCCGTTTCGCATTAACTTGCCAGCCCTCGCGTCGCAACAGAATATGATGACGTCGATAAGCGGCATCGGCAGGCAGCCAACCGGAAAACAGGTTGGAAGAACTGCAATCTGCGGACGACGTTCACGACAATCACTGGACGCACCGGGCTGCAACCATGGCCGAAACTCTTTCACGCGATGCGGTCGAGCCGCGAAAAACAGAGTTGGCTCAACAGTTCCCGATCCACGTCGCTACTGCCTGGCTGGGGAATACACCAGCGATTGCGCTGAGGCACGACTGGCTGACGACGGACGACGACTTTGACAGGGCCGCCACTGCCCCAAACCCTGCCAGGGAATCACCGAAAGTACCAACCAGCGAGGCGGTGCAAAAAGCGGTCCAGCGTGTCTCGGAAACGGCCGGCAATGCGGGGCAGGCACACAACGGAAGTTACCGGAATACCAAATAAAACGGCAGGTTGCGACCTGTTGCAACCTGCGATGGCGTCAGCGTCATCGATATAGGCGGCGGGACATGGAACGATGATTCACGAATTTTTTTTGTAAAAACGGTCGAAACACCGTAACAACAGGTTTCCAGATGCATAAATACCTGGTAGCCCCGGAGAAACGGGGCCGTGTTCGCAAGTTATTCAGGACCTGTTTCGTAGCATGAATTCCGTTTGTCCCCATTGCCAAAAAACACTTCCGGACCGTTCCCCGGCCGGACTGTGCCCCAGGTGCCTGCTGGCGGCCGGGCTGTCACAAAGCGCCCGACCGGGGCCCGAAACCCTGTCCCTGGATGGTTTTTTCAATGCCCCGCAGGTGGATGAGCTGGCGCCCCTGTTTCCGCAATTGACCATTCTGGATTTGCTGGGGCACGGCGGCATGGGCGCCGTCTACCGGGCCCGCCAAAACAATCTGGATCGACCGGTCGCTCTCAAGATCCTGGCGCCGCGGCTGGGACGGGACCCGGGTTTTGCAGAACGGTTTGCCCGGGAAGCCCGCACCATGGCGCGGCTGAATCACCCCAATATTGTCACGGTTTTCGACTCCGGACAGGCGGGTCCGTATTACTACCTGATTATGGAATTGGTCGACGGCGTTAACCTGCGGGAAGCGATTTTGTCAGGCAGCGTCACGCCGTCGGAAGCGCTGGCCATTGTCCCCAAAATTTGCGACGCCCTGCAATATGCCCACGATGAAGGAATCATACATCGCGATATCAAGCCCGAGAATATTTTGATCGGTCAGCGCGGCCAGGTCACGATTGCCGATTTCGGTCTGGCAAAACTGCTGGGAACGACCGACCACAGCTTTACGCTGACCGGGACTCATCAGGTGCTCGGTACCCGCAACTACATGGCTCCGGAACAAATTGAGAAACCGCAGACCGTCGACCACCGGGCCGATATCTATTCCCTCGGAGTCGTGTTTTACGAATTACTGACCGGCGAACTGCCGCTGGGCCGGTTCTCATTGCCCAGCGAAAAGGCATCGATCAACCGGCAGCTGGACGAGGTCGTGCTGCGCACCCTGGAAAAGGAACCGGATCGGCGGTTTCAACAGGCCAGTGCCGTGAAGTCGGCAGTGGAATCCATCGATCCGGCTCCGGCAACCCCGCCTCCGAACACGAACGGGACTGGCACGCCCGACGGGGAACCCGCGGGCGACCGTTCCTCACGCATCAGCCTGCCCTGGTACAACGACGAGGTGCACGCAGGATTGTCGCATTTGCACGGCATTGCCCACCTGGACGATCACGTTCTGGAACTGGAGTTTCGGGTCAAACGACTGGGAATTGCCAGTTCGACCACCCGGCGGGTCCGGATTCCCCTGGCCGATATCCTGCAGGCCCGGGTCCACAGGGGCATTTTCTGGAACTCCCTGGAGATCCAGTCCGGCGCGCTGGCCACGTTCGACGAAGTTCCCGGCTGCACCCAGGGCCGGATGGTTTTGTATCTGGACAAAAAGCACCTGGAGCTGTCCCGTCGGTTCTGTGACCGGCTCAACCGGCTGAGTGAAGCCCACCCTCCGGTTAATGCCGACCAGTCCGCAACCCTGGACCAGATTCCGGTCGTTTTGCCGATGGACATCAGCGAGGCCCGGGGCCTGGCAAAACTGACTGCCGATTCGTTTCAACTGGAGTTTCAAACGCTCGACTGGATCGGTTCCGTCCAGTCACCGGTTCGGCACATCCGCATTCCGCTGTCGGGCATTGTATCCGCCGATTTCCGGCCGGGCCTGGCCTCCGACAAGATCACCATTCAAACCGACAGTCTGGATCTGGTCAGCCTGATCCCAAATGCCGCGTCGGGACAATTTGCCATGAAAACCGGCAAGTCGATTCGGCCGGACGTGGAGGATTTTGTCCGCTGCCTGATTCGGGGTGCGGGTCTCACGCTGCCGGAATCGCTGGCCGAAAGTAAACCCGACCGGAAAGGTGAGCGGGGTCGAGACCAGCTCCGCCAGGCGTTGGCGTTGCCGCGTTGGGGATTGCCACTGAGTGCGGCCATCAATCTGGCATATCTGTGTCTGGTGGCAATCTTCAATCTGCCCGGGCTGCGGCAACCGGTGGATGCCCTGATGGACCGCCAGCCGTGGATGCACTCGATATCCAGCGAATGGGGTCGTGACTGGCTGCACTGGGTCAGCCTGGAATACATTGACGCCCGGGTGACGGTGATTTTGTCCCTGGTCATGATCGCGCTGGCGGTACTGGCCTGGGTCGAGCTGCACCGGTTTCGCCACTATGGCCGAACCCTGATCGCGCTGCTGGTGCTGGCGCTGCCGTTTCATCCCGGTGCCATCGCCAGTATTCCGGCGGGACTGTGGTGCGTCTATGCGTTGCTGAGATACAACGCCCGGCTGCATTTCGAGCGTGTGCCCCGTTCGCATTAGCCTCACCGAATGTCCACGGCCCCGGATCCGATCCGTCGTGCGTATCCGGGACGGACCGCCGATCACCGGATGCCGGTTCATTCCCGCTCGGTCGCGGTCAGGATCCGTGAGTGGTCGCGTGCCCCGAAAAATCCGCCCAGGTCTTGGGAGTTTCATACACCCGGACATTGGTCAGGTTACCTTGTTGGATGGCGTCGACCAGCCAGTCCCAGATCACAATGGCGATATTTTCGACACTGGGGATCACTTCCCGAAACTCCTCCACTTCCACATTCAAATGGCGGTGGTCGAGACGCTCGATGACGCAGGATTTGACGACCGATTGCAGGGTTTCCGGGGCGATCTGGCCGGACCGGCCGGTTGCGGCACTGACCGTCACCTCCACCACGTAATTGTGGCCATGACCATGGGGATTGTTGCATTTGCCAAACAGTGCCAGATTCTCATCGGCCGACAACTGCGGGTTGTGCAGGCGGTGGGCGGCCGAGAACTCAAATTGCTGGGTCAGAAAAATCATCGATTCAGCACTCGCTTTGCGGGACCAAAAAATCCAGGGATTGGCGTGCAGGGTCAACTGGACCAGTCGACAATCGGAGAAAAATCGCGTTTTCAGTTTCTGCCAGGCGAAAGCCAGCAGGGTTTCGTACGACTCCAAAACCCCGCTCCGGCCCGTGGCCGCGGCAACGACATCCTGCCGCACCGCCTCATCAATCAACTGGATGTTGCACAAATAACCGCTGGCCGGATCCAAATCACCCGCCAGCGTGCAGCGGAGCACCAGGTTGGGGTCACCCAAACCTCCGGTCGGCCATCCCCCCCACGAATTCAGGATCGGATGTTGCAGGGCGCCCGGTTCCGCCGGAATCGAGAACCTGATTTCGCGGGTCAGCTGGATCATGAGGGGAACAATGAAAAATGGATCTCGGTTTACATGGATCCCGGTTTATTGTCGACTGACGTTGATCACCTGGCCGCTGCTGTTTTTCATTTCGGTCTGGCAGACCAGCCAGACCACCTCAGCGACTTCGGCCGGCGAAACCGCCTGGTCGGCCGGAAACCCGGCGAACAGGCTGCGCAGCATCGGGGTTTCAACCGCCCCGGGTCGCACGCCGTACACGCGGATACCGGCGTCGCGGCCTTCCCGGGCCAGGGCCAGCGTCAACAATTCGATCCACGCCTTGCAGGAACCGTACAAACTGAATCCAGGAAACGGGTCCAGCGCAGCCTGGGAGGAAATATTGACAATCACACCACTCCCCTGCTCTTTCATCACCCGCCACACGGCCCGGCTCATCAGGTAAACCCCGCGAATATTCAGGTCGATTGTTTGCTGAATGGCGGCATCGTCCATGTGATCCAGCGGCGCCAACGGGGCCATCGCCGCGTTGTTGACCAGCACGTCGATTCGGCCAAACAGTTGCCGGGTCGCGGCGACGACTTCGTGCGGTGCCCCGGCATCCGCCAGATCGGCGACAACCGCCTGAACCGGCCCGGGGCCGCCGGCGTTGCTGATGGTTAACCGGGCGGACTCCAGTCGTTCGGCATTCCGCCCGCAAATCTGGATTCGATATCCGGCCCGGGCAAACCGGACCGCGGTCGCCAGACCGACGCCACTGGAGCCGCCGGTGACCAGACAAACCGGGGATGTTGTTGTGTTCAAGGGACTGCTGCGGGGGATGTTGTACGTTTCAAATCGGGCCGTGGCGGTGTCCGGCAAGCCCACGGGGACCACCGGTTCGAGGAACGGTTGCCGGGCGGCTGGACGGCTGGACGGCCCGCCCGGTTCCGTTCCAGCTGCTAACCGGCATCGGGATTCGGTTCCAGTTCGGCGCTGAGAAAGGAGTGCAAGTCGTCGGGATTGGTCCGCGGTTCGCCGCCGGCGGTATGATCCAGTCGCCCGTCGTGCAACCAGGTCTCCAGCTGATCCACCAGGTCAAACAGGTGGTCGAACGAGTCCACGATAAACAACAGTTCCTGAAAATGATCGATCTCAAAGTACTGGTTGATCACCCACTCCAGCTGGACCGGATACCTCTGGACCAGGGGCGACCGGATACAATGCTCGATCTCCGACGAAGAGCTGAGCAATCCGCTGCCGTAGACCTTCAGTTCAGGGCCTTGCCGCATTAGACCGAATTCGATGGTAAACCAGAAGAACCTGGCCATTGCCCGGATATTGCTGGCCACGATCTGGTCACGGCTGTCATCGTCCCCAACGCTCATTTGGCGGGCCCGCAAGGCGGCCTGCCGGGCCACCTCGCCAAACCGGACCAGCACGTCGGCAAACCGGGCATCGGTATGCATCGGCACGTGCCCGGCGATGTCATGAAAAATGTCTGGTTCGGGCAGGTAATCCAGTTTTTTACCATCGCGAATGGTGATGGTGGTCGGAAATTGCCGCTGCCGCAGGCAATCAAAAAAAATATAGGCGGGAACATAACCGGCAACCGCCCGGGCCTCAAAGCCGGTCAGGGGGGACAGGTATTTGTTCACGTCATCCAGCCGCGGAATCTGGTCCGGGTCCAGCATCAGATTTTCAACGCCTTGCATGAATTTCTGGTTGGCGTACTGCTCCCAGAGCGGCCGGATCCGCCGGTACAGCCTCCGCCAGGTTTCCTGATTTTCCTCGCTGTACAACTCGTAGGGCTGATGGATGAATACCTGGCCGTTTTGAAGGGCATCTTCGATAAACGGCGCCCGGGTTGTGGTCAAACCGATGTCTGCGGTGGCCATGGCCTGCCAACTCTTTCTCGGGAATTCGATGCGGGGACACGGGCCCCGGGATCAGCACAAATGGGGGTCGTGCCGGGGCGATCCATGCCCCGGCTACCGGATTATATCGAGCGTGGGCGACTTTGCGCGGGGTTATCAGGAGTCTAAACTCAAAACCGCACCGGCCCACGCGTTTTCAACCGGAATCTTGCGATACTTCCCGATGCCGTTCGGGAGAAAAAGCGGATAATGGACAACCCGGTCACGCGTCCGAAAAACAATCGAACGGGCTTTTTCGGCACGTATTCGTTGCCCCGGCCGGAATTCGCCCAGCGACCCGAAGGATTTTGAGAGATGCCCAACTATCGCCGCATGGGACTGATTCCCCCCAAGCGCCACATTCAGCTGGCCCGCCCCAAAGGGGAAAGTTACCTCGGGGAAGGCCTGTACTACGAACACGTGGTCACCACCGAAGGGTTTGATCGCGCCTATTCGATCACCTACCATTTGCGTCCTCCCACGCGGGTCAGCAAGGTGGAGCACATTGGAACCGTCAACGTTGAAAAAGCGGATGAGGGTGCCCTCAGTCATCGCCACTTCAGGACCCAGAACTTGCCGCGGGGGGGCGATCCGGTCAGCGGCCGCGTCCCCCTGTTGTTCAATGACGACCTGATTGCCTGGCGCAGCAAGCCCGCCGAGCAACAGGACACGATTTACCGGAACGGGGCAGCCGATGAAATCATTTTTATTCATCAGGGGAGCGGTGTCCTGGAAACGGCCTGCGGCCAGCTGCCCTACCGTCGTGGCGATTACGTGGTCGTCCCCCGCACCACCAATTACCTGATCGTCAGCGATGACATTGAACAGGAAGATCACCTGATAATCGAGTCGTTTTCTTCCGTGCGGATCCCCCGCCGGTACCTGAATCCCGATGGACAGATGTACCTGGGGGTTCCCTACTATGAACGCGATTTTCACAGCCCGCCTGAATTGAATACGATTGACGCGGAAATCGAAACAGAGATCATCATCAAGGATCACGAGCGGCTGACGCGGGTGACGATGCCGCATCACCCGTTCGATGTGGTTGGCTGGGACGGATTCGTTTATCCCTACACATTCAACGCCTGGGATTTTGAGCCGCTGACCGGCACGATCCACCTGCCACCACCCGTACAGCAAACGTTTGAATGCCGCGGGTTTGTGGTTTGCACGTTTGCCCCCCGTTATCTCGATCATCATCCCCAGGCCATCAAGGTTCCCTATGTGCACAGCAATGTGGAGGCGGATGAAGTCCTGTTTTATGTCGATGGCCAGTTTGGATCGCGCAGGGGCGTCGACCTCGGTTCGATGACGCTGCATCCCGGGGGGATTCCCCACGGTCCCCATCCGGGGACGATCATGGCCAGCATGGATGCCCTGCGCACCGAGGAGATGGCGGTGATGTTTGATACGGATCGAAGACTGTTCATGACCCGCCAGGCTCTGGACCTGGAGGATCAGGATTATCCCATGAGCTGGCTGGACTCCCACCGGCAAGACGCCGAACCGATGATCGGGCCGCGCTAGTTTGGCCCCGGCCCGGGCCGCCGCCCGGCGATGGCCGCTGTAATTTCCCGCCCAACCCCTGATGCCTGACATGAAGAAAGTTGTTGCCAGCGCCGAGCAAGCGATCGACGGCATCGCGGATGATATGACCCTGATGGTCGGCGGCTTCGGACTGTGTGGCATTCCGGAAAACTGCATCGCGGCCCTGGTGGACTGCGGCGTGACCGGCCTGACCTGCATTTCCAACAATGCCGGCGTGGACGATTTCGGACTGGGCCTGCTGCTCCAGAAACGGCAAATCCGCAAGATGATCGCCTCGTATGTAGGCGAGAACGAGGAATTCGAGCGGCAGATGTTGAGCGGCGAACTGGAGGTGGATTTGATTCCCCAGGGTTCGCTGGCGGCGCGGTGCTATGCCGGTGGCGCCGGCATTCCGGCTTTCTTTACGCCGGCCGGCTACGGTACGGAAGTCGGCGAGGGCAAGGAAGTCCGCGTGTTTGACGGCAAACCCCATATCCTGGAGACGGCCCTGCACGCCGAATTCGCACTGGTCAAGGCCTGGAAAGGCGATCGCCTGGGCAACCTGATTTACAAGGGGACCGCCCAAAACTTCAATCATGCCATGGCCATGGCAGGCAAGATCACGGTAGCCGAAGTCGAACAACTGGTGGAACCCGGCGAGCTGGATCCCAATTTTATTCACACGCCGGGAATATTTGTGCAACGAATTTTCGAAGGAACCCATTACCAGAAACGGATCGAACAGCGAACCGTGCGATCGCGATCCTGAGTCGTCATCCCCCACCGACGTTGGCTGCCCCCTGTTCGGAATTCCGGGTCTCCCGTCACCGGTTCCCGGTCCACCCCTCCGGATCCCCCTTTTTACGCAGGCCCTTTCATGCTGGACAAAATTGGAATTGCCAAACGGATTTCCCGGGAGCTGCGGGACGGCTGGTACGTCAATCTGGGTATCGGTATTCCCACACTGGTCGCCAACTATGTGCCCCCGGACATCGACGTGATTTTCCAATCGGAAAACGGGATACTGGGCATGGGTCCGTTCCCGTACGAAGGCGAGGAAGATGCCGATTACATCAACGCCGGCAAACAAACCGTGACGCTCCTGCCAGGCGGCTGTATCTTTGATTCGGTTACCAGTTTCGCCATGATCCGCGGCCGCCACGTTCAACTGACCGTGCTGGGCGCGATGGAAGTGGCCGACAATGGCGATATCGCCAACTGGAAAATCCCCGGCAAAATGGTCAAGGGAATGGGCGGCGCGATGGATCTGGTCGCCTCGGCCGAAAACATCATCGTCGCGATGATGCATACGAATCGGGAGGGGGAATCGAAGCTGCTGAAACAGTGCCAGTTGCCGCTGACCGGTGTCGGCTGTGTGCGGCGGGTCGTGACCAACCTGGCCGTCCTGGACATCACACCCGACGGGTTCCAGCTGATCGAGCGGGCCCCGGGGGTGACGGTCGACCAGATCCGGGCCGCCACCGAAGGCCGGCTGGTCGTTCCCGACGGCGAGATCCCCGAAATCCGCGTCTGACCGCGACCGGAAAAGGAAAAACGAACGGGAACCGGGTCACACCGACCCGTCCCCTGTGTCAGCTTCGGCAGTGCATTCGTGATTCCGGTCGGAGAGTGTAATGACAATCTTGCCCTCCGGGGGGGATTACAATTGCGCTGCGTCGATCCACAGGCTGGGAACAGCCACTGCAGCCCTTGCTGCAGGGCAATCCTGAGTCGAGGAGGTTATTTGACATGGGAAAGCTACAATGCCTTCTTTCCATTGGCGTATTGTGTTTCGCCATGGCATATCTCAATGCCAGACCCGTCACTGACGATTCCGCCGCATCGATGCTGGGCGGAGCGAAGTGTACGCATTTCCTGCAAACGACAACGACAGGCTGTCCGAATGTTTTGTTTGCACCAAATTGCGATGAATACGTTTTCCTTGAACGGTACAAAACCTGTTTCTATTGGCTTACGGAAGTTCCTGTCGAAGACCTGAACTGCAACAATCTCCCCGATCCGATCGATCCCTCACCAGGGGTGAGGTGCGGCACGAAATCAAGATGGCTGCCGGGCGTTGCGTGCACTTCACATATCGCATGTCTGCCGCTTTTTTGAGCAAACCTGGCCGGAGGTCTGCCTGACCTGGTTGCAAGTTCATCCCGGCAAACAGGAGAGCCGGGAAGTGAGCAATAACGGTTGTTTCATCCGGACGCTGCTGCTGTGCCTGCCGTGTTGGTTCGGATGGGGATCCGCCGCCGTCGCCTTGCAGACCCTGACAGTCGACCAATGCCATCTGGCCCTTAAAGAATTTGAAGAGCAGTTTTGGGGCCTGGAGGTTGATATCGAATTGGTGAAGGAATGGGATGAAGCCGGTTTGACCGCCAGTGACCCACGTGCGTTTGAGATAACTTGCCATGTCGCGCAGAATGCTGACGGATCGTTTTCCAGAACCCTCTGGATCAGCAGTTTCCTCTATGGTCCCGATCGACCCGCCAACCTGCCCAAAGAACTCCGCTTTGAGAAGGAAACCTGTCATTTTCAGGGGCAAAGCGTTCAACACGACAGAAATCTGGCGGACGACCGGGAACAGTTTTCCGGAGTCACCGGATTCCTGAATCAGGTGACCGCGCGGCCCATGTCGCTGGACGGGGCTTTTTGCGGCCCGTTTGGCCTGTCCCGGTGGGATGAAATGTTCCTGTCACAGGTAATACGGCGAGCCAATGCCATCGAAACCGTGCGTGCGGACACTCTGGATGGCGAATCCGCTACGGTACTTTCCGTTGATCCTCGCCGATTATGTCCACAATAAATCTTCCGAAACGTATTGACACAAGGCATTTCAATGCCAACACCGACTGGTTCTCGCGAATCATCGAGATCGGGATCGGGACAGTCTTTGTTGTTAGCGGGATCATTCATACAAACAATCCCTGTGAATTCCTGAACGCTGTGCTTCATTACGAAATTGTCTTCGGGATTTGGGCAACGACCATCGCAATTATTTTACCGGCGCTGGAGTTTCTGGTTGGCGTGTGCCTGGTCACGGGGACGGCAAGGATTGGGGCGCTGGCCATGTCATCGGCCCTGCTCGGCATTTTCGCAGTTGCGCAGGGTGCGGCGCTGTATCGTGGACTGGAAATCGATTGTGGATGTTTTGGCCGGTACAGTCACAGAGTTTCGGCCAAAAGCGTTTCTGCAGTCGTTGTGGTGTTTGTGTTGTCATCAACTTGTTTGTTGGCCGAGTTGCGGAGGGCGAGGAAGTGAAACATGCAATCAACCATGCGAACCCGGTCAAGCAGGCAATATTCGTGCTCGCACTGTCACACGACCGGGGTGCACGCGTGCTGGCAAAACGTATTGGGCGACGATCGAATTCGTCCGATTTTACCCTGGTGGAACTTCTTTGCGTTCTGGCAATCATTTCCATTCTGATCGGAATGTTGTTACCCGCAGTGCAGCGCGTTCGGGAATCGTCGCGAAGTGTCGGGTGCCGCAATAAAATCAGACAGATCGTTATGGCGGCACACGCATTTGATGCCGCTCAGGGACGTATACCACCAGGTTCACTTGGTTTTGATGACGTAATTGAACTCAACTTGCCGGAGCCCGAACCTTCGGTCTCGTGGTTTGACAGTTCGAGCCCAGGTTACTGGAAACAGGCGCAGCATACGTCATCGCTGGTATTCCTGTTGCCTTTTCTGGAATTGAATTCTGGTGGGAGCCGAATGCCTGATGTGGTTGTCGCATCGAGAAGCCTGTACCGGGACTACCGGGAATCGAATCCTGGTGCGCCGGAATGGATTGGAGATTTGCCGGAGATGCAGGGTATTATGACCGATCCAGTATCGGTGTTTTTGTGTCCCACCGACGGCATGGAACACCCCGGTACATCAGCGATTCCCATTGTCACCTCCCAGCCTGCCTGGGTTTGGTCAGAATCGTCGGATTTCCTGATTGGGGAGCCCCTGTATGACTCGCTGGTTGTTCCGGCAGGGACGAATTACGTTGCTTGCGCCGGTGCCAGTTCCGGAGGCCGTCAGCCCGATCCGGAACTCGAGCGGTACCGCGGTTATGGAAGTTGTCGCGAGGCAATCTCGATCGTGGATGTCTCTGATGGTTCCAGCCAAACGATCATGTACGGCGAAAATATCGGGCATATCATTGATGGGAAACGGGCGGCGTATTTCCCGTGGGCGTTTGGAGGCCTTGCACGGGGACGGGGCATTCTGCCGTGGAAGCAAAATCGACTCGATTCATTGCCGGAATTCCTGTTGCTGGGGGATCCGGAGTTTTCCTTTCTGGTCGCATTCGGCTCGGCCCATCCTCAAACAGTGAACGTCGCCATGGGAGACGGTTCCGTGCATGGAATCAGCCGATTCGTCGACATCGAGACCTTTTATGCATTGACGGGTGGCTTCGATGGAGCAATTCCAGTCGATTTTTGACGGCGACAGCGTGCCAACCAGCGGTTGACCGTGCCCCCCGAATCTGGAAGGCGGAAGGAACGGGAGAACCACCCATTTCCCGTTGTCATCACACGAACCGGAAGACCAGGCTCAGCCACACGCCGCTGGCCACCAGCACAACCAGGCACAGACCGATGATGTCGCGGATCCGCAGACCGGCGATCGCCAGCAAGGGAACCGCCCAGAACGGCTGGGCCATGTTGGTCCAGGCGTCTCCCCAGGCGACCGCCATCACGGTCCGGGGAACGTCGGCGCCCAGGGCCTGGGCGGCCGGCAACACGATTGGCGCCTGGACCGACCACTGGCCGCCGCCGGAGGGCACGAACAGGTTGATCAGGCCGGCGCTGTAAAAGGTCATCAGGGGAAAGGTCTCGCGGCTGGAAACCGACACAAACCATTCGGACACCCTGGCGGCCAGCCCGGTTTCCACCAATACCCCCATCATCGCGGCGTACAGCGGGTACTGGATCAGGATCGGCGCGATCTTGGGAGTGGCCTCGGCGACGGACATCGAAAACTTCCGCGGGCTCCCGTGCAGGGCCAAGCCGGCCATGAACAGGATCAGCGTCAGCGACTTGAGATTCAGCGAAAACTCGCCCCGGACCACCTGCCCGGCCAGATAAATCACCGCCAGCCCGACCAGCACACCTGCCATCCAGAAGGTCCTTTCCAGAAACAGCGGCCGGTCTTCCCCGTCATCCAGATCCCCGTCGTCACCATCCATCGCCAGGCCGTCGCCGCCATCTCCCGGCGGGATCAGGGCGACCCCCTCCGACGGCTGGCCGGAACCCGTAACCCCGCGCAGGAGGATGACGTTCAGCACGGGCAGCAAAACGACCAGGCCGGCCAGGGCAATCAGGTTGACCGGTCCCAGCAAGGTGGCGGACAGGGGAATCGTCTCGCCACCGGTCCATTCCAGCGAAAAGTTGTCGGCGGTGTTCACGGCCAGCGGAATCGAGCCGGACAATCCGCCGTGCCACACCAGGAACCCGGTGTAGCTGGAGGCGACCAGGACCCGAAACGGCGCACCGGGCAGACGCCGGCTGGTCTCCAGCGCCGCCAGTGCTCCCACGACCAGCCCCAGGCCCCAGCTGACCCAGGAGGCCACCAGGGCGGCCAGTGTGCAAAACACGACGCCCTGCACCGGCGTCCTCAACCGGGCCACCTGCCTCCGCAGAAACGACTGGACCAGCGGCGACGTGGCCACCACGTAACCGCCCAACAACGTCATCACCATTTGCAGCGTAAAAGTCGCCAGATTCCAAAAACCGTTACCCCAGGCATCCACGGTCTCCAATACCGTGCTGTCCGTATACTGGACCGCCAGAAAAACAGTCAGCCAGGACAGGGCAATCGCAATCACAAACGGATCGGGCGTGTAACGAACCAGAATTCGGTCGGCAATTCGGATAAACGATTTCATGACAGGCACAGACGCAGCAGCCGGACAGCAGGCGGGTTTCTCCAGCGACCAGCGTATCAGTCACCGCGCTGGCTTGCCAGCATTGCCATCGGGCACCGCCAGGGCCCCGTTGAGGTATACTGGAGACCTCACTCCGTCCCTGTTCAAAATCCGGCCGGCGGACCGGCCACGATGGAGTGGGTTGGGATGATCAGCGTTTCCCGTTTGCAATGGAATGCCGGACCCGTGCCGGAAGTTTCCCATGTCCGATGCCGAATTGACAACTCGCCAAAAACAGGTCTTTGACTTTATCCGCAAACAGATTGCTGCGCGGGGATATGGCCCAACGGTACGCGAAATTGGTGCCCAGTTTGGAATCTCGTCGCCCAACGGCGTGACGGGACACCTGCGGGCCCTGGAATCCAAGGGTTATATCCGACGGACCGCTGGCAAATACCGTTCGCTGGAGCTGTCACGGGAATTTGTCGAGGAGCATCGGGGATTGCCCCTTGCCGGAACCGTCTCGGCGGGGTCCCTGAACGAGGCCATCGAACAATTCGACCGGATTGATTTTGACAAACTGCTGAATCGGCGGAACGCCTACGCCCTGCGAGTCAACGGGGATTCCATGGTGGAGGCCCACATCTGTGATGGCGACTACGTCATCGTCCATCCGGCGCGGACCGCCAGCCCCGGTGACATTGCCGTTGTGCAAACCGGTGACGGGGAATCCACGCTGAAATACTGGTTTCCTGAAAAAAACCGGATTCGCCTGCAACCGGCCAATCGGCGAATGAAACCCATTTACTCGCGGGACGCCCGGGTGATTGGCGTGGTTCGCGGCGTCGTCCGCGGCCTGATCTGAGACCGGCCGGCGGACCGGATACTGCCGTGACGCCGGAAAATCCGGTCGCCGGATACCCTGGGGGCTGGCCCGTAATGGTCAGGCAGCGCGACCGCGTATGACACCCGGCTGCAAGCGACAGGATACGACTCGAAACGCCAGCCGTTCATACTTTTGTCGTTCGGCTTCGCTGGCATAACTTCTCAATTGACGGCTGGGCCGCGAAACCAGCTCCAGCTGCGAATCCGCGGCGGCCGGTGGGATGGTGCCGGTGACTCGCAACCGCCAGGGACGATCCCGCCGGACCCAGTTGCGAAACCGGATTCGACACAGATGTTGGCGGGGCGTGTTGATTTCCAGTTCGAGGCGTCGGCGGCATGCGGTGGCCTCGATATCCAGTACCAGTTCCACATGGATGGCGGCACGGGACGGCCATTTTTCGCGGGTCGACAACAAACACGTCGTGACGAAATCGCGGTCGGTCTGCCCGACCCGGGATTTGCCGGACCAGATTTTTCGAACCCTCAGCAACCGGTCCTGTCGTGGTCCCGGCGCCTGCCGTCGAGCCAGCCGTTTGCGCTGTTTCTTGACGATCCATCGCATCGACTGGCCAAACCAGCCGGATCGTTCCTTGGGACGCGCCTGAATCATTCCACAGGCCAGTCGGGCGGGACGGTGCCGGGCACTGGATTCCAGCGTCTGCAAAAAAGCGGCTGGAATCGCGAACCCCAGGCGGTCCCTGAAATAGCGGAACGTGATCGCCGCCGCGACCGTAATGCGGCGGGCCTGCACGGTCTCCAGCAACTGGTGCCAGTCAATGGACCCGGCATTCAATATCGTGGCGCAATCGATCAGCCAGTCACTGTGCGTGTGACCATCCAGGCCTCCATGGGCGATCGCGATCGCAATGCAATCTTCCGGCCGCGGAATGCGGACCTCCATTTCCGTCAACCGGCCGCGGCGGGCGGTGGCCCACAGCTGCTCGTCGAGCGTCGCATCACCCTGCCCCGGATAAAATGCCCGGTGGTGCAAATCGATATCGCCAAATTCTCCCTGAAACAGATTAATTCCCGGCGTGGCTTGCAGATTTTCCCGACTGTACTGCCAGCTCGTTCCCGGCGCCGGTATCCAGTCCAGACCCACCAGGATATCGAACGCGTCCTTCAGCCGGTCGGGGCGGACCACGACATCGATATCGCAGGCCACCCGCTGTTTGCCTGCGGATTGATGGCTTGCCAGACGTGCAGCACCCTTGATCAGCATGAGCTCGATTTCGGCGTCAGCCAGTCGCTGCAGTGCCGGCTTGGCCTGGTGCAAGGCCATCCGGGATCGGGTCCAGAGCATCCGTTGCAAACCGACCAGGCGGGGCCAGGCGGCATGCCCGGCCAGATCGTTGCCAAACCGGTCGGCCACGGCCAGCAACAGCCGATGATCCCGAAAGGAAGCGTCGTCGATATTCGTATGCTGCAGCCAGTCATGGGCTGCCCGGCGACTGGCCGGGCGATCGGTGCCGATGGCGGCCAGGATCAGCTGGTGATGTCGGTGTTGGGGAAAGGCCCATGACCATTCGGGAATCAGCCGCAGCAGCCTCATGGTTGTGGTCCAATCCCGGCCCGGCACGCCCGTTTTCGCAACAAGGCCGCGCGGGCGACATGGAGGTAACCCCGATCCTTTTCCAAATCCCGTTGCCATGACAAACTGCCCGGCAAAACGCGGCGGCGGGCCAGCACCTTGGGCAGCAAGGCCAGCTGGAACCCGGATTCGCGGGCCCGGGCCAGCCAGTCGATCATTTCACCACGCCGGCCCGGGGGATCTGTCACCTCGCCAACCGACTCGAAAACGTTTCTGCGGATCACCATCGACGACCGGCTCCAGCCGTCCTGAACCTGCCCGCCGGCGACGCCGTTGCCGAACAGTTCCAGTTGGCAAAACACGCCATGGCAGTTTGCGTGGTGCTGCAGGTATTGCAGCTGCCGCTGCATTTTTTGGGGCAGCCAGATATCGTCGGCATCGACCGAGGCAATGAACGGGTGCTGGCTGTGACGCATTGCCAAACTCATCGCCGCTCCCGGACCCTGGTTGGGTTGGCGCAGCACGCAAACCGGCTTGCCGAACTGCCCGGCAATCGATCGGGTGTCATCCGTGGAGCCGTCATCCACGACGATGATCTCTGCCGCCGGAATCGTCTGGTTCAATACGGATTCGACGGTCTGCCGGATCGTGCCGCGGCGTTCCAGGCAGGAATCACTACGGAATATTTCATGGCTTTACTGAATCTGGACGTTCATTAATTCCTGAAGATCGAAAATATCGGATGGAATTCTGCGAGACGGGTCTGCTTTCCGCCGGGCCAGCGATTTGTGAATGGCCCGCATGAATGACTTCAATGCCGTTTGCTTGTCCAGCGTCATATTGCCGTCGTGACGCCGGTAATACACGCAGATCGTTTCGGTCATCTGGTGCGGGGCCTGGGATTCAAAGGCCCGAAACAGATAGTCGGTATCCTCGGCTTGTGGCAGTGTCTCGTCGAAGACGCCGAGGTCACGCAAGAACGAGGCTCGAAAAATTCCTGCACTCATGGATATCCCCCGCACCGTCGCCTCAATGGCGTGGCGGGCCGGTTCCAGTCGTTCATCGTCCAGTTGATCCACCAGTTTCATTCTGCCATAGGTGAATTGCAGTGACGGATCGTTTTCAAATGCCTGCAAGTCGTCGCGAAACCGGTTGATCGGTGAAATATCGTCGGCATCCAGAAAGGACACCAGATCGGCATCGTCAGGCACGTGCTGCAAGCCAACATTGCGGGCCCGGGTCACTCCCTGGTTTGCGGTTGTTACCATGCGCAGCTGTGGATACCGGGCGGCCAGCCGGCGAACCCGTTGCGGACCGGCATCGGTTGAACCATCGTTGACCACCAGAATATCCAGTCGGCAAACATCGCTCTGTCGCAACAGTGACATAATGGCCGGCTCAATAAATGGCTCCCGGTTGTACATCGGAATAATCACAGTCAGATGCATCATCGCAATCCCTCGATGAATGATTCAATCGTCCCCGAAACCTCGCGCCCGTCGATTCCCAGCTCCAGTTCAAAGCAGGGCAGACCCCGGACAATGTCCGAGAAAAAACTGACTCCCGAATCCCGCTCTCCCGGCAACTGAAACACACCGGTTGGAGCCAGCGCCAGCATGGCCCGATTTCGGGAAATGGGGCGGATCGTTGAGCGGGCGCTGCCGGCGATCCGGGGAATCAGCAAGGCGCCGATTCGTAAATGAGGGGCCAGCGGTCGACCGGCAATCTCCTCGCTCGTGAACTCATATTTCCCCTGCCAGTTGACCGCCCGCGGCGGCTGGATTTGCGCCGCCAGACCCAGACGTTGCAGCCCGGCGGGATCCTGTTTCAGCGTTCGAAAAACGCAATGGGCCATCAGACCGGATTCCCCCCGGGGGTCCAGCATCACGTAATCGTCCCCGGCGGACTCCAGACCGTGGGCAATGCCACCCACGACCGTTCCGGATTTGCCGGACCCGCCCCGGCCAGCCAGCAGGACGCCGACCCCCTGTTTTCCAAGGGTTCCGGCATGGGCCAACCGCATCTGCTGAAATCGACAGGCCCAGTGAAGAAACACCCGCAAGGGCGCACCCGGTTCCCAGTCCGGATAGCTTCGGTCTCCCGTCATCCATTGCACGCCGATTCGCCGCTGGTAATCGTACACCTGCCAAAGTTGGCAATCGTGAAACCAGGTCGCCCGAAACGGAGTTTCCTCCAGCAGCCGTTCCATGTGTCGCGGATGAAACAACGGTTCGCCCCAAACGGGAGGTTTCCCCAACGGGCTGTCATCCGCGGAAACCACGGCAATCGAAACATCCTGACTTGCTCCGGCACAGGGCGGCCCATCGGCAAGTCGCTGGTCGACCAGCCGGGCATAATTCGCGTTACGGGTTGCCAGTCGCAGATTCAGAGTGTGGATGTGCCGTGGTGGACCTGTCCCCGCCGATTTGATTTCGGATTGTGCCCTGTCGACCAGCCAACCCAGAAAATCAACCAACGACTGCGACGTAACGTGCTGTTCAACTGCCTGACTGCTCATTGCTGTTTCCCGACCGGCTCAAGCGAACTTCAAGCCGCCTTCTTGAGTGGCCAGCCGGCTGATTCATCGGCGTCATGGATCGGATCGGCGATGATCAGGTCCGCCAGATCGTTGTGGTCTTCACAACACGGTTTTTCGGAACAGGACCGGGCCCATTCCAGCGTGGCGGCATCCAGCTCGGCGGCAGCTGCGGAGTCCGCCTTGCAAATCAACTGATGTTCAACCAGCCGGCGAAAAAACTGCTCGGCATCCTGCCGGGACCACGCGACACCGTCGATGCTGGCCAACTGCTCGATCCGGCACCCCTGAATCAATCCGTTGAACAGACAACTGGCCGATGGGTTGAGGGCAAAATAGAGCCCCGAGGCCAGATTCAATACGACCAATTCTCCATCAAATTCCTCGCAAACCACGTCGCTGGATGCCAATTGAAATCTGCCCGTCAGTTCCGTCATGTTCTTCCTTCGCGATTCGTACTCTGGCCTTCCGGAAATCGGTTCGCCCGGTTGGCGGACACCGTTTCGGACAACTCGACGGCCGGCTTATCGCAAAAGTGACGGACCCTGGTCAAGACGGAATGGCAGAATCACCCGCCCAATGAGGGTCCCCTCGGCAAATCGGAATATCCGGGCCGTCAGCCAGCTGAGCACGCATATCGGTGAAATGATGTCGCGGTGCCCCTGCGGGGCCGGCCGCATCGCCGGGGACCCGGCACCGGCGATCAGTTTCCGGACTTGCCCGAACGCGCATCCCAAACCTGCTCGGCCCAATCCATCGCGTGTTTCAGAGGCTCGATATATTTCATGGATTCGTAATGGCTGACCTGATCCAGTTCGTACAATTGAACGGTCAAATCCCGGCGATTCAACTGTTCAATCGCTTCCCGGGTGGCGGCGATGGGAAACACCTCGTCGCTGGTGGACTGGATGCACAGCATCGGCACCGTCCAGTTGATTTCGGCATAATTCAGGGGTGGACGACCTGCGATCGGGATGGCCGCAGTAAAGAAATCGGGAAAGCGGCTCGCAAAATGCCAGGTGCCCCGCCCTCCCAGTGAATAACCGGTGACCAGGACCCGGTTGCGGTCAATCGGATACGTTTTGCAAATCTCGTTCAACAGGGCCATAACTGCCTGCTCACATCGATCGTTGGTCCATGACTTGTTAATCATGTCGGGGGCCACGACGACGGCTTGCAAATCCGCCATGCCGGGCAATATCAGGCGAACCAGCATTTCGCTGCCGAAAAACCGGGTGAACCGGTCCGATCCGAAATGCAGGGCCAACACCAGCGGAACCGGTTGGCCCGCCTGGATGCTGGAGGGCACCGAAATGACGAAATCCATGGGCGTGTCATCGGGCATGGTCCAGGTTCGCTGGTAAAGTCCCGGGGCCAGCCGATTCAGTGAACGGCTGTCCGTATCCGTCGCTGGCGAATCACCCCGGGTATCTGGCGACGCCTCGCGGTCGGAGCGCGCATCGCCGCCCCCACAACCGGTTGCCAGCGTTGCCAGAGTCAACCATGCCAGCGCTGCGAGTTTTCGCAATCCGGAAAGGGCCGGGTCGGCCGACGCACTCACCTGGGGCAGGCAGTTCGGGACAATGCGGGCGGGTTGCGAGCGAATCACGGCAGTTGATCCCATGGAGATATCGGAACACGGTGAGGATCAGCAAGGGTCGAACGGGCCGGGCGCCCGGTTCGATCCGGCCCGGCCACTGATATATAATGTTGGGCATTGGAGGATCCGGGAACCGCAACGCACATGTTTATCACCAATTCCCGTGCCAGCAAGGCGCTTCTGACGCTGGCCGGCCTGATTTGCCCGTTTTTTGCGGGGATTGCCGCTGCTGCCACGCAAGAGGCCTTGCCGGTCGCAACTCCCGACGCGGCGTCCATCGATCAGATGATGACCGGTTTTATGCAATTGACCGGGGCCACGGCGGGCACGATTGCGATCAATCGGGGCGGGAAGATCGTGTTTTCCCGAGCCTGCGGATACTCCGATCGACGCCAGCGGGTTCCTGCCCGGATCAGCACCACCATGCGACTGGCCAGCTGCACCAAACCGGTGACGCGAGCCGCGGTTGAAACACTGATTCAGCAGGGAAAACTGCGGCGGGACATGGCGATCTTCGATTACCTCGGGATTCCGCCGGCGAGTCGCGAACTGCCGGATCCGCGGGTAACGACCATTACCATCGGACAATTGCTGAATCATACGGGTGGCTGGGATCGCGACACAACGTTTGACCCTCTGTACCGGACGGATGAAATCGGACGCACACTGGGTGTGGGGCAGATCCGGAAACACCACATTGTCAAATACATGTGGTCGCAGCCGTTGCAATCGGATCCGGGGACCGAAGAGCACTATTCCAACTTCGGATACCTGTTGCTTGGGCTGGCCATCGAAAAGGCCACGGGCCAGTCGTACATTGAATCCGTGCGGCAGCTGATTGGAGAGCCTTTGGGCATCGGGGATTTTTCAATTTCCTCTCCATCCCGTTCGGCCCGGACGCAGCGCGAAGTATTTTATTCGAATGAAAACGGGCTGAATCTCAAGCTGCGCGACTCGGCCAGCGGACTGGTCAGCTCGGCACCCTCGCTGTGCAAGTTCATGAGCGCCTGGTGGATCGACGGAACTCCGCGAAACGGTCCCCGCAACGAGTTTTTGTTCCAGACGGGTACGCATCCGTTAACGACAACCACCATCATGGAACAGCGGATGGACGGCATCGATTACGCGTTGCTTCTGAATGCTCGCCGGGAGGACACATATGCCCGCGACAACGCGCAAATTCGCGAGGAAGTCAACGGGTTGCTGGACCGGATGGGAACCCGGTTGGGAAACTGACGTCAGGCAGCTCGCCCCTGGACCAGCCCCTGGTTAATCTTGTTGTACAGGGTTTTCAAACTGATCCCCAGTTCCTCGGCGGCCGCACTTTTGTTGCCCTGATGCCGGTCCAGCGCCGCCGAAATTGCATGCGCCTCGATTTCCTTGAGCGACATGCCGCTGGTCACGAGTTTGCCACCTACAAGGTTGCGGTTGCCAAAGGAACGCGGCAGATGTTCCACAGTGACCGGAAACGCATCACAGATAATGGATGCGTGTTCCACGACGTTGGCCAGTTCCCGAATATTGCCTGGCCAGATATGGGAACGCAGCGCCTCGATCGACAGCGGGTCAAACAGCGGATTGGCGGTCGCCGCATCGGGGCGGTAGCGGAGCATTAAATGGCGGGCCAGTTCGGGAATATCATCGACCCGATCGCGAAGCGGTGGCAACTGGATTTCAAACGTATTGATGCGATACATCAGGTCCTCGCGAAACTCGTCGTTCTGGACCATTTCTGTCAGGTTGCGATGCGTAGCGCAGACGATCCGCACGTCGATACGAAACGACTCATTGGCACCCACCGGACGGATTTCGCCACTTTCCAGCACACGCAGGAGTTTGGCTTGCAGGGATTTGGGCAGTTCGCCGATTTCGTCCAGGAACAACGTGCCGCCGCCGGCGACTTCGAACAGTCCGGTTCGCGACTGGTCGGCGCCGGTAAACGCGCCCTTGCAATGGCCAAACAGCTCGCTTTCGATCAGGTTTTCGGGCAGGGCCCCGCAGTTGATGGCCACAAACGGCGCTTCCGCCCGCTCGCTCTGGTTATGCACGGCACGGGCCACCAGTTCCTTGCCGGTTCCCGTCTCTCCCACGATCAGCACCGTGGAATTGGTGGGTGCGACCTTTTCGATCAGGGCCCGCACCCGTTGCATGTTGCGGTGCTGGCCGACCATCTGGTCGTCCCCTTCGAAGCGGACCAGTCGCATTTTTAATGCGTGGCAACGATTGGTCAGATCCCGTTTTTCGGCCACCCGTTGCAACAACGACTGGATTTCCACCAGCTTGCAGGGCTTCAACAGGTAATCGAAGGCGCCGTGACGCAGGGCGGCGATGGCGGTCTCCGTGGACCCCTTGCCGGTCAGCACGATCGAGTCGATATCGGATGATATCTCCCTCGCCCGGGCGATCACCTCAATCCCGTTCATGCCCGGCATGTCGAGATCCACCAGCAGGCAATCGTATTGGTTTTTTTCCAGGGCCGCGACTGCGGTCAAGCCGTCCGGACAAACGGTCACCTGATGTCCCATGCGCGGCAACTCGGCGGCCATCAGTTCTTGCAGATGCGTTTCGTCGTCGGCAAACAGGATTCTCAAACGGCTAGGCTGCCTCGAGTTCTTTTTCGTCATGGTGAACCAGTGGTAGAGTTACAGTAAACTTGGAACCTTGCCCGATCCCCGCACTAAAGGGCTGGATCGTGCCGTCGTGTTCTTCAATGATCCGGTAGGTAATGGACAGGCCCAGACCGGTGCCCTGGCCATCACGCCGCCTGGTGAAAAAGGGTTTAAAAATATTCTGCATGATTTCCGGGGTCATCCCGCAACCGTCATCGGCGACCACCAGGCAGGCGATTTCGGCGTTGGCGGTCAGTTCGATAGTGACCTGGCCGCCGGGATCAATGCTGTCCAGCGCGTTGGTCACCAGATTCAGTACGACCTGCTTGATCTCCTGCTGGTTAACCATGGCCTCCAGCGGTCGGGGGCATTTCAGGACAATCTCCTTGTCGCGATACCGGCTGAGCGGCTTGATGATTTCAATCACACCCTCGATCAACTGCAGCAAATCCGTGCGGGTCTTGCGGGCTTCGCCCAGCCGGGAAAAATCCAGCAAGCCGGACGTGATTCCCTTGCAGCGAAATGCCTCGTCCTGAATGCGTTTCAGGTATTTTTTCAGGTCCTGTATCTCCCGTTGGCGTGATTCGGGATCGAGTTCCGGAGCGGGGTCCAGAATGTCATGAACCCGCATTTCCAGCGATTCCGCACTCCAGGCGATCGAGGCCAGTGGATTATTGATCTCGTGGGCAATCCCGGCGGCCAGAAACCCCACGCTGGCCATTTGTTCGCTTCTGACGACCTCGCTGGTGCGCTGCTGGACCTGGTTGTTCAAATCGTGTTTGATTTCCTGGAAATTCGCCGTCATGGCGTTCAGGGCCTCGGCCAGTTCGGCCACTTCATCGTCAGTCCTGATTTCAATCCGGTGGTCATACTGGCCGGCGGCCACCCGCCGCGATCCCTGCACCAGGGCTTCCAGCGGACGAAAAATGCGCTTGCGAAACCGGGCCATTAACAATCCCAGCAGCAAAACAGCACAGACCGTCATCAGCGTCGACAGGGTGATCCACGTGTGGTACTCGGTCCGCGCCGTTTCGGCAAACGACTCCATCCGCTGCTTCATGTGGGCCGGCAAGTCGCCCACACTCTCCTGAAACTGAACCAGTCGCTCGTCGATCTCCTCATGCAAGCCCTTGTCCAGCGCCCACCGCTCACTGCCCCGGGTCCGGGCGTCCAGCCAGCCCAGCAGTTCCCGCATCTGCATCACGGCCGCCAACTCCAGCGAGCTGTCGGTCAAGCCTGACAGGTTATCCTCGTGCGTCGTTTCCAGCTGATGCTGGTAATCGTCCAGGGCGCAGGAAACAGAATCCAGCGCGTAGTGAAATTCGCTGGCCCACCAAAACTCGTCCTGAATCGTTTGGTTAACACTGGGCAGGAAATCGCAGGGCTGCCGAATCCGCGAAAACACCACCCGCAAATCACTGACTTCCTGACTCAACTGGGCCGCCAGCGGCAGCTCATTGGCCCGGTCCCGAATGTCCTTGGTCAGTTTGCGAAACTTGAGCACCCCGTGCATACCGGCAGCCGACAGCGCCAGCACGATGAACAATAACATCGCGGCGCCGTAGTACATTTGCGAGCGAATGCGCTTGCGAAATTGCACCTGGCAGACTCCGGTCGGTTGAACGGTCCCAAAACTTGAGCCAAACCCCGAACGAGGTTGGGGGCGGGAGAGTAGCAACTGGATGGTTGCCAGGGCAACGCCAGTTCGCTCGGCAAAATGGCGGGAAAAACCCGAAACCGGGTGGCAGCCGCCCGCCCCCCGGGGCCCCGCCAACCGCGCCCCCGGTCTCCGCGCACCGCGAACGCTACGGGCGAAAAGGAGTCAGATCCTCCGGAACGCCCGCAAACTCCAGCACCACCAGCAACAGGGCAAGCAAAACACCGGCCAGAACACCGGCCACAACAAGACGAACGATCGTTTTCACAGGTGGACTCGGGCGGGCAATACGGAGCGAAACGAGACAATACCGGAATACGCCGGCGGACCCTCCGCCTGCATCATGGCGGCGGCTCCCTATCTTAGTAAGGCGTCGGCGAATTCTGCAAGCAATTGCGAAGGTATTCGCGGCACGCCAGGAAAAAATCGTGATACTCGGCACGCTGGAAATCCGGGTAGGTCCAGCGCGAAGCAAGCCAGCGGCCTGGAAGCTGGTAGTAGAGCGTCACTTCCCCATACACTCCGTCACCCAAATACAACCGGTGATCGCGATCCTTCATCGTCGCCAGCACAACCTTGGCTTCGCTCAGGTATCCGGGGTCCATATTGAGGGTTCGTTGGCACGGGCCGGGATAGCGGGACTGGCAGGCTGCCTCCCACTGGTTGGACTGGTGCTTGGAGTCCACCAGGTCCCCGGGATCGATCAGTTGGCGAAACGCCACCAGCCGCTTCTTCAGACCGCATCCCATGGAACGTTCATAATACCGGGTCATTTCGAATTCCAGATCCGGCGAAGTTCGCAGGATGTCACCCCACTTTCCGGCGGCCTCGGCACAGGCCCAGTCGAGAGCGGCAACCTCGCGGCTGAACACGGCCGCAAACCGGAGCACGGGACGGTGGAGCTTTGCCTTGGCCATACTTCAATCGAACTGCCGAAGGACGACGGTCACTGAGGTTGGGATGAATGCCTCGGGTGGCGATGTTGCGACGGAATCGGGCAGCGTCCAGCCGGGTGGCATGCCAGGGGCGTCGTGTTCCGCCATTGTGCACCGGCATCTGGCTGAAAACAAGAAAACCGCAGCGACCCGACGCGTCGCTCAAACGAATACACCCGGCGGGCGTTTGCGGAGGGACAGGTATCTGAACCCCAAAACCGGGCCAAACCGGGCCGGGGCCCGTCCCGGTTCGCCATTGGCGACCGGCTCGACGCTGACGACGGGTTTTGCCCGGCCATCCGCCGCTCGGTGCGTTGCGTCGGCGCTCGCCCGCGGCGTCGACTAATAGGCCTTGGCGAACAACCCCCGGGCCTGGCTTTTCTGTCCGGTGAAAATGCAATGCCCCGGTTCATCGGCGGTTTCCAGCGGAACGCAACGAATCGAAACTTTCAGCTTCTTGCAGATCTCCTCGACTTCCGGGCCATCCACGAAAGGACACAGGGCAAACCCGCCATGAATCTCGGGCTTGTCCCGGTTTTGCGGTGTGAAGTATTCGCGGAACTCTTCCAGCGAGTCGATTTTTCGGGTGTTGGATTCGCGCAGCTGAAGAGCCCGGTCATACAAGCCATCCTGAATTTCCTGCAGCATCGCGGGAATGGTGGCCACCAGTTCGGCACGATCCATACCGCTGGATTTGGGCTGGTCGCGGCGCCCCACGAAAACCTGCTGGTTGGCAATGTCACGCGGTCCCACCTCCAGCCGCACCGGCACACCGCGTTTCACGTGATACCATTTTTTTTCGCCACCGCGCACGTCCCGATCATCGACCCAGACGGAAATCGGCAACTCGTTGTACCGCTGGCCGGCCAGTTCCCGTTGCAACGCCTGGCAGTACTCCATGACGCCGCTCCGTTCGCCGTCATCACGGAAAATCGGCAAAATCACGACTTGCCTGGGGGCCAGTTTGGGAGGCAGCACCAGTCCATCATCATCGCTGTGGGTCATAATCAACGCGCCGACCATGCGGGTGGACAGGCCCCAGGAAGTCGTCCATGCGTATTGCAGTTCGCCGGATTCGCTTTGAAACCTGATTTCCTGGGCTTTGGAAAAATTCTGTCCCAGAAAATGCGAAGTGCCCGCCTGCAACGCCTTGCGGTCCTGCATCATGGCCTCAATGGTCAGTGTTGCCACGGCGCCAGGGAATCGCTCGCCGGCCGTTTTCTCACCGCGAATGACCGGCATGGCCATCGAGTTCTCGGCAAAATCAGCGTATACCCCCAGCATTCGTCGGGTTTCTTCCCAGGCCTCTTCGCTGGTCGCGTGCACGGTATGTCCTTCCTGCCACAAAAACTCGGACGTGCGCAGAAACAGCCGGGTCCGCATCTCCCAACGAACCACATTGCACCACTGGTTAATCAGGATCGGCAAATCACGCCACGACTGGACCCATTTGGCAAACATGTGGCCAATAATCGTTTCGCTGGTGGGGCGGACAATCAACGGCTCGTCCAGCGGTCCGGCCGGCACCAGTCCGCCGTCGGGTCCGGGTTCCAGCCGGTGATGCGTCACGACCGCGCATTCCTTGGCGAAGCCCTCGACGTGCTCGGCTTCCTTTTCCAGGAAACTTTTGGGGATAAAAATCGGGAAATAGGCGTTTTCGTGCCCGGTGGCCTTGAACATGCCGTCCAGCACCCGCTGCATGTTTTCCCATATCCCGTACCCCCAGGGCTTGATCACCATGCAGCCCCGCACGGGGGAGACTTCCGCCATGTCAGCGGCCTTGATAACCTCCTGATACCACTCGGGGTAATCTTCCTGTCGTGTCGGCGATATTGCAGTTTTGGCCATGGGCAATACTTGTTTTCGAGTGAACGCGTCCCGGCACCGGCCGCCCGATTCAGGCAACGGCCGTCAGGAAGGCATGATTTTACCGCGTCGTGAGTATACTGGAACCGGAGAGGTGCCCCCGGGTTGACGGTTTCGCGACCCGCCAGTCAACGGCCCGGCCGGATGGCCACGGACGGGAGTGCGGGCAGGGGTTGCCCGCCGATGGCGCCGGCGCCGTGCCGCTTTGCATTTCCGATATCAACAATCCGTGACATACGTTTCTGGTAAAGACAGCTCATGCCCCTGCCCGGTTCCCTGCCCAAAATTTTTTTCCCGGTCGCGGCCCCGGTCCTCGCCATCCTGTTCGTCGTGGCCCCGCCGGTCGTGGCCCAGGACGCCGAGCCTGGCTGGTGCTGGCCGACCGGCGTGGCCTGCAACCGGCAAATCCCCACACCGGCCGAGTACTTCGGATTCGAAATCGGTCATCGTCATCTGAGGCACGATCAGGTGGTCGGTTACCTGCAAACTCTGGCGGACGCCTCCGATCGAATCACGATCGCGCAGTATGGTCAAACGCACGGAGGTCGCCCGCTGCTGTTGCTGACGATTACTTCCCCGGAAAACCACGCCCGCATTGATGACATTCGCCAAACTCACCGGCAACTGGCGCGACCCCATGTTCAGGCGGATTCTCCGGTCGACCTGTCGCGGATGCCCGTCGTGATCAACATGGGTTACGGGGTCCATGGTGATGAGCCCAGCGCGACCAACACGGCCCCCCTGGTGGCTCATTACCTGGCAGCGGCCGAGGGCCCGGCTGTACGGGACATTCTGGAACATAGCGTCATTTTGCTGGATCCCTCGCTGAATCCGGACGGATTCGACCGGTTTGCCCGCTGGGCCAATATGTTTCGGGGCCAGATCCCCAATGCCGATCCGGCACACGTTGAACATCATCAGGGATGGCCTCCGGGCCGCGTTAACTATTACTGGTTCGACCTGAACCGGGACTGGTTGCCGCTGGTCCATCCCGAGAGTCGCAGCCGGATGGCGTGGTATCAGGCGTGGAAGCCCAACGTGGTGCTGGACTTTCATGAAATGGGCACCCATGCCACTTTCTTTTTCCAACCCGGTGTTCCGGAGCGCAGCAACCCGTTAACGCCGCGCGGCAACATCGAATTGACGCGGGCCATGGCCGCTTACCATGCACGCGATCTGGACGAAATCGGTTCGCTGTATTTCACGCAGGAGGTCTTTGACGACTTCTACATGGGAAAAGGCTCGACCTATCCGGATTTGCATGGTGCCGTGGGGATTTTGTTTGAACAAGCCAGTTCACGCGGGCACGTGCAGGAAAGCGACAACGGACTGCTGCATTTCTCCGATACGATTCGCAACCAGTTCACCGCCTCGTTGTCCAGTCTTCGCGGGGCCGTGGAACTGCGCGAGCGGTTGCTTGCCTACCAGTCAGATTTCTATCGCCGCGCGCTCGAGGATGCCCGTCGATCACCGGTGCGGGCTTACGCCTTCAGTCGGCCGCACAACGCGACGCGGATGCAGGAGTTTGCCAATCTGTTGTTGCGACACGACATCCAGTGTTACTGGCTGGCCGAAAACAGGACACTGAGCGACGGGCGGCTGATATCCGCGAACAGCCTGATTGTGCCAACCGAACAGCCGGAATACCGGTTCCTGCGCCGTCTGACCGAGCGCCGCCAGCGTTTTCGGGAAAACGTGTTTTATGATGTCTCGGCATGGACGATACCTCTGGCGTTTAACCTGAAACAAACCGCCATCCGCAGCGAGGTCGCCGGCGAGGGACTGGTGCCCGCCGTTTTGTCCGAGACCTTTTCGCCCTGGCAACATCCGGTCGCGGGCCAACCGCTCGCGGGCGGCGATTCCGGAACCGCGACCGCGGACCAGGACGACGCCTCCACGGTGGCCTGGTTGATGGACTGGCGGGACGACAAGGCCGTCGCCGCGTTGCAGCAGTTGCTGGCCGCGGAGGTTCACGTCCGCGTGGCCCTGCAACCGTTCCGCGGCCACCTGCAATCCGGCGTGCAGGCGTTTGAACCGGGGACCATCGCGATCCCGATGGGGATTCGCCAAAACCGGGAAAAACAAACGGAGATTCTCAGGATCATGACGGACAGTCCTGGCAACGTTCAATTTCATGCGCTGAAATCGGGATTGTCCGAAGCGGGGATTGATTTGGGCAGCAGCAATTTTCCGCGAGTCCGGCCGCCTCACGTGGCCCTGCTGGTGGGGCCCGGTGTCAGCGCGTATCAGGCGGGCGAAGCCTGGCACCAGCTGGATGCCCGCGCGGGTATGCCTGTAACGCTGATCCCGGTCGACGCGGTGGCCGGCACTGACTGGCGGCGTTATTCGACGCTGGTCATGGTTTCCGGCCGCTATGCAGTCAGTGAATCGGATGTGGCGGAATTGCAACGATTCGTGCAGCGCGGCGGAAGTCTGGTGGCGATTGGCTCGGCTACCCGGATTGCCCGCCAGAACATCCTGGGGCTTGCGGCCGCGGAGGACGTCGCCGAAGAGACCGAAACGCTTACCGATGAAAACCCGGAGTCCCGCAGCCCCCGGTTTGCCGACGCCCGCGAACGGGCCGCCCTGCAATTGGTCAGCGGCGCGATCCTGGATACCACCGTGGACTCATCCCATCCTCTGCTGTTCGGGATTGGCGGAAATCGCCTGCCGGTGTTTCGAACCGCCACGGATGTGTTGCCGGCAGCCAGCAATGGGGTATCCAACCCGGTCCGCTATCGGAACCAGCCATTGTTGGCCGGTTACATTTCCGATGGCAACCTCGAGCGACTGGCGAATACGTCGGCCGTGACCGTGCATGCCCTGGGGCAAGGTCAGGTGATATTGCTCATCGACAATCCGAACTTTCGCGGATTTTGGCCGGGCACCAGCCGCATCTTTATGAATGCCATTTACTTTGGACCGTTTTGCACGGCGCCGGGTGACTGGCCCGCCGACTAAACAGGGTCTGGTCAATACCGCAACATCGAAAACTCGGTGCCTCTGGCAATGGATCCATGACCGCCGGTCTGTTCCGTACCAGACACGGCCGAACATGCCAGTAGCGGCGCCCCTCAGAAACCGGCCACCCGCCCGAGTGCGCTGCTGACGGGGGGCAGCATCACCCGTCCCGATCGCCGCTGTAGATGCGTGGCACCCGGTCGAATTCGCTACGGATTGATACGGCTGGCCAGGCGACCTAAAATTTGTCGAGTTTCTGTTCGCTGCGACTGGCGAAAATGTCATGCCCGATTTCCTTCAGCCCGCTCGTCATTGATGTCCCGATTGTTTTTGAACCAGGTTAACGACGGTCAGGGAGTCGACGAGATTTATCTGGCGTCGGAAAAACAGCTCCGTCCGAACCGTGCCGGCAATCTGTATCTGCAAGTGCGGTTGAGTGACAAGACCGGGACGGTGACGGCCATGCTCTGGAATGCCAACCAGCAACAGTTTGACGGTTTTCAAAATGGTGATTTCGTGCGTGTGCTGGGCAACGCCCAGTTGTACAACGGCGGCATGCAAATCATCGCCCGGGAAATATCTTCGGTTGACGACAACACGGTAGACGAATCCGATTTCATTACGATTTCCCAGGCCAGCGTCGAAAAGCTGGCAACCCGGATGGCGGAATTGCTGCGTGAAACGCGTAACGTGCATTTGCGAAATCTGGCCGAGTGCTTTTTGGCCGATGAGTCATTTATGGCAAAGTTCAAAAAAGCGCCGGCCGGCATTCGGAATCACCACGCCTATCAGGGCGGGCTGATTGAACATGTGGTGTCTCTCATGGAAGTGGCCGAGTTTGTAGCGGGCCAGTACCCGCGACTGGACCGGGACCTGCTGGTGATGGGCGCCATGTTGCACGATGCGGGCAAGATCAATGAACTGGCCTACGAACGCGATTTGGGATACGAGGATGCCGGTCAGTTGATCGGACACATGGTCATGGGAGTCGAGATTCTGCAACAGAAAATTGACGAAACCGCGCGGTTGTCGGGCGAGCCTTTCCCGGACTCGTTGACGATGCACCTCAAACATCTGATCCTCTCCCATCACGGACAGCTGGAATTCGGTTCGCCGGTTTTGCCGATGTCTCTGGAAGCGATCGCCCTGCATTTCATTGACAACCTGGACGCCAAAATGCACAGCGTCGCCCAGATCATTGACGAGGATGCCAATCCGGCCAGCCCGTGGACCACGTACCAGCCTGCCCTCTCCCGGAAAATCTTCAAAGGCAGTCCTCGGGATTCCTGAGGTCCGGCCGCCCGGATTGCCCGTCAAACCTTGCCCGACCGGCATCGTTCGATCCGGGGCTGCGAGCCAGACGACGGAGGGCCGCCATCCGCGCCAGCCCGCGAATGCTGTCAGTGTGAACCTCTCCGGACCCGGCTGCGTATGTTGGTACGCTGCACTCCACGAGGGAGTTTGCGATCGCCAGAATTCAGCCCGGCCCGGCACCCGAATTCACGTTCGCGACATTCTGTCAGGATGACAACGGTTCCCGTTTCGCCTTTTTGGCAAGTCATCGCCTCGGAGTGTCACCATGGAATTGGGCAAAAGACTGATCGTGTGGGTGCTGGTGATTGTCCCCGGATGGAGCGGCGGTCTGCCAGACGGTTGCCTGGCGTTTCCGGTTAATGAGGGATGTGTCCAGTTCGATGCGCCCACGTCGGTGATCGCCTGTGACGTGACGCCCCCGGAAATGACCGGCGAATCGTCCGGCGAACGACTCGTCCAGTTGAATTTTCCGGTGTCAACCCGCCTCGGTTGTACCTCTCGGCAGGCGATCCTGCAGATGCAGATTGAAATCAAAAGTACGGGTCCCGGCATTCAGATTGTCGACTATGCACCGCGCACATCGCTGTATTCAGAGATTGACGGACCCATTGCGGTCGAATCCCGTGAGGAGTCCAGTCATTCACTGGGTTTTGACGCCGGGGGAACTGTGGCCGAGATGGTCAAGCTGGGTGCCAACGCGGGAACGGGAAAAACCACCGGGTACAGCGAGCGGTACCAGCGCATCCCGCACCAAAAACTGTTGTTGGCCAGCGGCACCCTGCAGCGGGGAACCGCCGTTTATTTCAAATTCAATCCATCGCCCCAAACGACCCTGGAGGGAGGGCATGAATTGTCGATCACCCTGCGGGTTCCAGCCACCTGGCGGGGCGGGATTCTGCGCGTCGATTGTCGGGCCGATGGCAGCGAACCGGGTCTGCTGGGCCGTCACGACCGGTTCGTGGCGGGCAGCAGTTCCTTTATGGTCGCGACCTGGCTGAAGGGTGACAGCGAGGCCCAGGCCATCGTCAGCGGTTATTGTGAAATCGAATCCCGCCTCCGGCAAATTGCCAGCTCCCGCGAACGGCGACAAAAAAGCGGCGCGGCCGGTGACCCGGTGGCTCAGTTGAGCCAGTTGTTTCGGGGAAGCACCCCGAATTTGCCGGAAGGCTGGTCCGAGCAGTTTATGTTGTACGATACCCGCAGCATTCAGTCGCAAATCCGGCCCCACCTGAGTCGCGAATTGCAGGCGGTCACTGACCAGTATCTGGCCTCCCGGGCCCAGGTTCTGCGTTTGGCGCGATAGGCATTGCCTGACGGCCGCGACTTTAACGTCCGTTGCCCTGGCCGGCCTGTTTGTTATTGCCGGCCGCCGGTCGGGCCCATCCGGGTTGCTCCAGCGATATTTCAATCACCCGGCCTTCCTTTTCGACGCCCCAGACCTGCAGCCCGAAACAGGCATGTTGGGAAACCTGGCCGGCCCCGAAAAAATCGGCCTGCGTAACGGTTAAATCCGGCTCGCCCCGGCAGCCTGCCAGATCGGCGAAATCCGCGCCGCCCCGAATGCCGTCTTTCGTCGAACCGGCGTATGTCAATGGAGGCCGGTCGTGGCGACTGGACATCGCTTCGCCCGTATTGGACATGCAAACGATCGCGCCCAGCCGGGGGACACGGCCGCGATCCCGTGGATCAACACTTGTGTTGCCACGAACAACTTGACCAATGGACTCATGGGATGCTCCTGAACCGTAGAGATTCAATGCGTGCTCGCAACGCGATTGGCGATCCTGATTTTCGGCGGCCAACCCTGCATGCAAGAATGACGAGAACACGAAAACCAGGGCCCCGTGAAATTGAAATGCGGTGCCGGCCCGGTCGGAGGGATGTGGTTTTCGAATGGTCAAGGTGACCAACTCCACCACCCTGGCGTGGCATCGTCCGTGCGGTCCGTTGGCGTGCCAGACAGGACCGGCCGTAAACCGGTTTATTTGACAAATCGCCGGGCGTCGACTAGCTTTCGGCGAACCGCGAAACGGCATCACGCGTGCACCGTCGGACAAACGGGCCGGGGAACCGGATGGTCGCCCGGCATATCAATAACGGCGGTCCGGCACACTTGAGAGAAGAGGTTTTTTCATGAATGCTGAGGGGGGCATTTTAATCGCGACGGCCTTTTCCATCGGTGTTCTGCATACCCTGCTCGGCCCGGATCATTACATTCCGTTTGTGGCGATCGCCCGATCCGGCCGCTGGTCCGCCAGGAAGACCGTTGGCATTACGACTCTGTGCGGCCTGGGCCACGTACTGGGATCGGTCATCATCGGTGTGGCGGGTTTGTTGCTGGGATCGATGCTGTTGCAGCTGCAGGGGTTCGAATCACTGCGGGGAGAATCGGCGGCCTGGCTGCTGATCGGATTTGGATTGGCCTATTTGACGTGGGGCCTGGTTCAGGCCGTCCGCCATCGACCCCATACCCATTTGCACAGCCATGCCGCTGGCAGCCTCCCTGCGCATTGGCATGAGCATGATTCGGATGTTTCAAATCGACGGAACCGCAGGGCCCGTGGAATCGGCAGACGGTCATCCTTCACTCCCTGGGCATTGTTTCTGATTTTTGTTTTCGGTCCCTGCGAGGCCTTGATACCGCTGATGATGTATTCGGCGGCCAATGCCGGGATTCTGGCGACCACCGCGGTGGTTTTGGCATTTGCCGTGGCGACGATCGGCACCATGCTGTTGACGGTCATATTGATCATGTATGGTCTCCAACGAGTCCGGCTGCCCGGCATGCAACGGTTCGGTCATGCCACGGCCGGGCTGGCGATTCTCGTTTGCGGCGTCTTGGTGAAATACGGCTGGTAGGTCGCTGTCAGCCACCGGCGACCAGCGTGCGTGGCGTCAGGCTGGCCCGCGCGCATCGACATCATTGATGCGTGACTCGCTTTCACACGTTGACCGCGAGCGGCTCCCGGCAATCAACCGCCGCCGGCAATCGCGCGTGGTCGAGTGGCGGGAATCGCGGGTCCGCCGTCACGCCGGGCGCAGTTGCGGCAGGGCCCGTCGATCGTGCGCCGCGCGGGCAACCGATTTCTTGACGAAATCGAAAAAATTTGTTATAATCGTCGCTTTATTTCAGCCGCGTCCCGTGGGCCTCAGGGCCAGAAGGAGGGTGTGATGAGTTCCTCTATGACGATATGGGAACAGGCACAGGCCCGCGGCTACTCTCGCCGCGATTTCGTTCAGTTTTGCAGCTGGATGGCGGCTGCTGCCGGAATCCCCACATCCGGACTGACCCAGGTGGTTGAGGCTCTCGATACCAAACCCCGCATCCCGGTTGTTTGGTTTCATTTTCAGGAATGCACGTGTTGCAGCGAATCGTTCCTGCGTTCTTCCCACCCCATCGTTGCCGACATTTTGCTGGACAAGATTTCGCTCGATTACACCGAAACGCTGCAGGCCGCCGCCGGTGCCCAGGCCGAGGCAGCGCTGCACGAAACGATGACCAATCACAAGGGTGAATACCTGATGCTGGTGGAGGGTTCGATCCCCACCGGAGCCGACGGTGTTTATTGCTGTATCGGTGGACGAACCGCCCTGGACATTGTTCAGGAAGCCGCCCGGGACGCCAAGGCGATCGTGGCCTGGGGCAGTTGCGCCTGTAACGGGTGCATTCAGGCAGCCAAACCCAATCCCACCGGCGCCACGCCTGTGGACAAGGTGGTTTCCGGCAAGCCGATCATCAAGGTCCCGGGCTGCCCGCCGATTGGCGAGGTCATGGCCGGAACCATCGTGCATCTGCTGGCCTTTGATCGCATTCCGGAACTGGACCGGATCGGTCGCCCCAAGGCCTTTTACTCACGCCGGGTTCACGATACCTGTTACCGCCGGCCCAACTACGACGCCGGTCTGTTCGTGGAGAGCTTTGATGACGAGCGCGCCAAACAGGGATATTGTCTCTACAAGGTGGGCTGTCGGGGCCCGGTCACGTACAACGCCTGTGGCGTGATGCGGTGGAACGATGGCGTCAGTTTTCCGATCCAGTCGGGACATGGCTGCATCGGGTGCAGTGAAGCCAATTTTTGGGATAACGGTCCGTTTTACCAGCATTTGCCGTCATTCCCCGGATTCGGCATCGAGTCCACGGCGGACTCGGTGGGTCTGGCAATCGGAGCGGCCACCGGGGCCGGCATTGCCCTCCATGCGATCGCAACCAACGTCCGCAAACGCAAACAGCTGGGAGCGGGCCATGAAGAATCCGCAACCGCTGCTCCGCCGCAACCTGCACCCACACCCTCAGGAGACGAGTGATGGCAGATCGCATCGTTATCGATCCGGTCACCCGGATCGAAGGCCATTTGCGGGTCGAGGTTGAGGTCAAGGATGGCGAAGTGGTCGACGCCTACAGCTCGGGCACCATGGTTCGCGGTTTCGAGTTGATCCTCAAGGGGCGGGATCCGCGCGACGCGTGGGCTTTTGCCGAACGGGCCTGCGGCGTCTGTACCACCGTGCATGCCCTGGCTTCCGTGCGCACCGTGGAAGACGCTTTGGGGATTGTGGTGCCGCCCAACGCGGAACTGGTCCGCAATCTGATGTACTGCGCCCAGTTCATGCAGGACCACACCGTGCATTTCTATCACTTGCACGCACTGGACTGGGTGGACGTCGTGAACGCTTTGAAAGCCGATCCCAAACAGACGTCGGATCTGGCACAAAGCATTTCCAGCTGGCCCAAAAGCTCGGTGGGCTATTTCAGGGACGTGCAGCAGCGCATTGCCAATTTTGTGGAAAGCGGCCAGTTGGGAATTTTTGCCAACGGGTACTGGGGTCATCCGGCCTACAAGCTGCCGGCCGAAGTCAACCTGCTGGGCGTGGCCCATTATCTGGAAGCCCTCGAATGGCAAAAGGAAATTGTCAAGATCCACACGATCTTTGGCGGCAAGAATCCGCACCCGAACTACCTGGTGGGCGGAGCGCCCTGCTCGATCAACCTGGACGAAGCCAATGCCATCAATGCCGAACGTCTGGCCATGGTGGAGCACTTGCTGAACGAGGCGCAACAGTTTATTGAGCAGGTCTACCTGCCTGACCTGATGGCAGTGGCCTCGTTTTACAAGGACTGGGGCGCCATCGGCGGCGGGCTTTCGAACTATCTTTGCTACGGCGATTTGCCCACCAATGGTTATGCGGATCGGGAAAATTTCAAATTCCCCGGCGGTATTATCCTGGACCGCAATCTGGGCGAACTGAAAGAAATTGATGGTCGTGACAAGGAACAGATTCAGGAGTTCATTTCGCATTCCTGGTACGAGTACCAGGGGGGTGATACGACCGGACTGCACCCGTGGGACGGCGAGACCCGGCTCAACTATACCGGGCCCCAGCCCCCCTACGAGCAGTTGAACGTGGAGGGCAAATACAGCTGGCTGAAAACGCCCCGCTGGAAAGGCATGCCCATGGAGGTGGGTCCGCTGGCCCGCATGCTGGTCGGCTATGCTGCCGGTCGGCAGGAAATCCGGGAAGTCGTGGACCAGGCCCTGCAGCAGCTGGATGTGCCCGTCGAAGCGCTGTTTTCAACGCTTGGCCGAACGGCCGCCCGGGGACTGGAGACGCGACTGATCGCCCGCTGGGCCAGGGAATTTTTTGGCCAATTGATGAGCAACATCAAAAATGGCGACACCCGGATGTTCAACCGCGATTTCTGGGAACCTGCGTCGTGGCCCGCGCAATGCCAGGGAGTGGGTCTGTCGGAAGCCCCGCGGGTGCGCCCTGGCCCACTGGATTGTGATCCGGGACGCCAGAATCGATAACTACCAGCTGGTCGTACCCAGTACCTGGAACGCCTCACCTCGCGACGGTCAGGGTCAGCGGTCGGCCTACGAGGCCGCCTTGCTGGGAACGCCGATCCACGATGTCGGGCAGCCCGTCGAGGTCTTGCGCACGATTCACTCGTTCGACCCCTGTATCGCCTGCGCCGTGCACGTCTATGACGAGAAGGGCAGCCATGTTCATCAAATGAACACGATTGGAATACCGTCATGAGCCAGTCCAGCTTGCCACATGTGACCGGCCCGACCATGCGTCGGGTATATGTCTGGGAATTGCCCGTACGTTTGTTCCACTGGGTCAACGCGGTCTGCATCGTGCTGCTGGTGGCAACGGGCATTCTGATCAGCCGCCCGCTGAACCTGGGGAACGTCAGCGAAGCCTCGTTCAGTTACTGGTTCGGCACGGTTCGGTTTATCCACTTTGCCACCGCCTATGTATTTTTTTTCAATTTCGTGTTCCGGGTCTATTGGGGTTTTGTCGGCAACGAATACGCCAACTGGCGGGCCTTTCTGCCCTTTCGCAAGTCCCAGCGCCACGAAATCGTGGACGTATTGAAAGTCGATATCCTGCTGGGCGAAGGAGAAGTCGAAGGATCGGCGGGCCACAACAGCCTGGCCGGATTGACCTATTTTGTAATGTTTCTGGTATTCCTTTTTCAGTGTGCAACCGGTTTCGGGTTGTACGCCGCGATGAGCGATGCCTGGTTTCCCGGTCTGTTTGCCTGGGTAGTACCCCTGATGGGTGGCGATTTCGCGACCCGGCAATGGCATCACATGATGATGTGGTTTTTCATCGTGTTCACGCTGATCCATGTCTATCTGGTCTTTTACCATGACTATGTGGAAGGTCGCGGCGTGCTGTCCTCGATGGCCGGCGGCTGGAAGTTTGTTCCCGCCCGGGGAACTCCGGCCGCCGGAGACTCATCGGCGGCGGAAGATGCGGGCGCGACGGAGCGACAAAGTCAGTCCCCGTCCGAACATCCACCGGCAGGATCGGCATGACGCTAACCCCCAAGTGCCTGGTCCTGGGAATCGGCAATCTGTTGCTCTGCGACGAAGGCGTTGGTGTTCATGTGATGCGTCGACTCGGCGATTTCCCGTTGCCCGCGGGTGTCGACATGCTGGACGGCGGCACAGGCGGCTTTCACTTGTTGGGCTGTTTCAGCGAACATGAGATTCTGGTCATTATCGATGCGTCGCTGAATGGCCAACCGCCCGGAACGGTCACTGTGACCCGGCCCCGGTTTGCCAGCGATTTCCCGCGGGTGCTCAGTTCCCATGACATCGGTCTGCGGGACCTGATCGAGTCCGCTGCCCTGATCGGTGATTTGCCCCGAATGTACCTGATCGCAATATCAATCGCCCCCAACCAGTCGATGGGGATGGAATTGTCAGCTCCCGTTGAGGCATCGATCGACACGGTGATTCAAACCCTGCAATCCATCTTGCAGAACCTGGATTCCCCCGACCAGCCACCGCCGGGCGAAATGATCTCAACGTGCGGGGACGGAAATGCATGAGTTGTCGTTGGCCCAGGGCATCCTGAAAATTGTGCAAGATCATGTCCCGCCATCCCGGATGGCGGCCGTACAATGGGTTCGGGTCGATGTTGGGCGACTCGCGGGTGTGGTGGCGGATTCGCTGGAATTCTGCTTTGAAGCCCTGGTCGCCGATACACCCTTGCAAAACGCCCGACTGTGCCTGAACACCATTCCGCTCCGTCTGCAGTGCGTTGATTGCCAACAAACCCTGGCAACCGACGGAAACATTTTCAAATGCCCTGTCTGCGGAGGGAGTCGAACGCGGGTCGTGTCGGGTATGGAGCTGCGGGTTGCCGAGATCGAGTTGCAAGAAGAACTCCAGGAGGCCACATGAGTGTGATTACGATCGAAAGAAAAATCCTCGAAAAAAACGACGAGATCGCGGCCGCGAACCGCGAGTTGTTTCGGCAACAGGGTCTGTTCGTCATCAACATCGTCAGTTCACCGGGGGCCGGCAAGACAACCATTCTGGAGTCCTGTATCCGGCGACTCAAGCCGGAACTGGAGCTGGCGGTCGTCGAGGGAGACGTGCAGACCGACTTTGACGCCCAACGCGTTGCGCGATACAACGTTCCCGTCGTGCAGGTCGTGACCCGCGGGGGCTGTCACCTGGAGGCCCGGCTGGTGCAGGACGCTGTCGCCCGAATGGACCTCAGTGGAATCCGGTTGCTGATCATTGAAAACGTGGGCAACCTGGTTTGTCCGGCCAACTTCGATTTGGGCGAAGCTCACAAGGTCACCGTACTGAGCACGACCGAGGGCGCCGACAAACCGCTGAAATATCCCAACATGTTTCGGCAGTCCACCGTCTTGCTGGTCAACAAGATTGATTTGCTGCCGTACGTTGACTGCGATATTGAGCAGTTGAAGCAAAACGCCCTCGCCATCAATCCGGACCTGAAAATTTTTGCCATGTCGGCAACGACCGGCGAAGGGGTTCCGGCGTGGTGTGACTGGCTGCGGGAAAACTGTGCCGCAGCGACCCTGGTGGAGACCCGTAAAACCGCAACCAAAACGGTCTGAGCATGTGCCTGGCGGTCCCTGGACAAATCGAAACCATCGAAGCCCGTGATCCCGTGCTGCGAAGCGGTCGGGTTAATTTTGGTGGAATCCTGAAACTCGTAAATTTGTCCTGTGTGCCCGAGGCCCGGGTGGGAGATTACGTGCTGGTCCATGCCGGAATGGCCATCAGCACGGTGGATGAGAGCGAGGCCGGGCAGGTTTTCGAGTACTTGCGACAAATGGGAGACCTGGAAGACCTCGGCCATCAGCCGGAGACCAACCTGTGAAGTTTGTTGACGAGTACCGGGATCCGGATCAGGCCCGGAGATTTGTGCGGGCCATTCGGCAGCTGACCACCCGGCGCTGGACGATCATGGAGATTTGCGGTGGACAGACCCATGCCATCGTCAAATACGGGATTGATGAATTGTTGCCCCCCGAGATTACGCTGGTGCATGGTCCGGGTTGCCCGGTTTGCGTGACACCGGTCGAATTGATTGAAAAGGCGCTGGAGATTGCGGCGCGGCCGGACGTCATTTTTTGTTCGTTTGGTGACATGCTGCGTGTCCCGGGAACGTCCGCCGATTTGTTTTCGGTCAAGGCCCGGGGAGGTGACGTGCGAATCGTCTACTCCCCCCTGGACGCCGTGCGCGTGGCCCGCGAGAACCCCGATCGCGAGGTGGTTTTTTTTGCCGTGGGATTCGAAACCACGGCTCCGGCCAATGCCATGGCGGTCGTACAGGCCGATCGCGAGCAGCTGGAAAATTTTTCCTTGCTGGTATCGCACGTACTCGTGCCCCCGGCCATGGAGGCCATCCTGTCGGCCCGGGACAATCAGGTTCAGGGATTCCTGGCCGCCGGCCACGTGTGTACGGTCATGGGCTATACCGAGTATGAACCGCTGGTCGACAGGTATCGGGTCCCCATCGTGGTCACGGGATTCGAGCCACTGGACCTGTTGCAGGGTATTTGCATGTGCATCCGCCAGCTGGAGGAGGGACGCACCGATCTGGAAAACCAGTACACCCGCTATGTGCGCCGGCCTGGAAACACCGCGGCGGTCGAATTGATTCAACAGGTTTTTCGAGTGGTTCCCCGCAAATGGCGGGGCATCGGCGAGATTCCCCGCAGCGGGCTGGGATTGCAGGAAGCCTACGTTCGCTTCGACGCCGAACGCCGTTTTTCGGTCTCGCAACGTGATATCCAGGAACCGGCCGAATGCATTAGCGGCCTGATCCTGCAAGGCGTCCGAAAACCCCATGACTGTCCCGCATTCGGCGGGTTGTGCACGCCGGCACATCCGCTCGGTGCCACCATGGTTTCGTCCGAAGGCGCCTGTGCGGCCTATTACCGGTACCGTCGCCTGGCAAATCAGGTAGTGGCGACGCCGGCCAGCGGGGGCGCTGGTTGATGGGCGACTCGGCCGCGAAACAACCTCCTGCTTTTGCCTGCCCGATTCCCATCGCGGATTACCCGCAGGTGTTGTTGGCCCATGGCGGAGGAGGCAGCCTGATGCAACAGCTCATTCAGCAGATGATTCTCCCCTGTTTTGACCACCCGGCGCTGCAGATGCTGGCCGACGGCGCAGTGCTTGACCGCCCCAATGGCCCGTTGGCCTTTACCACCGACTCGTACGTGGTGCATCCGCTGTTCTTCCCCGGTGGAGACATTGGCAGCCTGGCGGTTAACGGGACCGTCAATGACCTGGCGATGTGCGGTGCCCGTCCCCTGTATTTGAGCGCGGGTTTCATTCTGGAGGAGGGGCTGCCCATGGAGACGTTGTGGCGAGTGGTCCAGTCGATGTCGCGGGCTGCGTCCGAGGCTGGAGTCGCGCTGGTCACTGGCGATACCAAGGTGGTGGATCGGGGCAAGGGGGACGGGATCTTCATTAACACGGCAGGCGTCGGCGAAGTCGTGGCCACCGGCCCGGTGTTGCCGACCAGCGTGCGGCCGGGCGATGTCATATTGATCAGTGGTGACATCGGACGGCATGGCATCGCCATTATGGCCGAACGTGAGGGACTGGCGTTTGAGACCACGATCCACAGTGATTGTGCCCCATTGGCTGCGCTGGTGCTGGCCCTGCTGGACGCCGATATCCAGGTCCATTGCCTGCGCGATTTGACACGCGGCGGACTGGCCGCGGCCCTGGTCGAAATTGCTGAAAAGGCGCAACGGCAAATCCATATTCGGGAAAGCGAAATACCCGTCAACCCGGAAGTTCAGGGGGCCTGCGAGATCCTGGGGTTTGAACCCATCTATCTGCCCAACGAAGGCCGTTTTGTGGCGTTTGTGGCACCGTCAGATGCCGACCGGGCGCTGGGAATCATGCGGGCCCACCCTCTGGGAGCCTTCTCCGCCATCATTGGCGAGGTTCAGGAGGAAGCACGTGGATTGGTGACCCTGTCCAGTCGCATCGGGGCCACGCGAATTGTTGACTTGCTCAGCGGCGAGCAACTGCCCCGCATTTGCTGAATCGCCCGGCCGAAGCCATCGCCGCCAATTCGGTTTGGCGCCGGTCGCCTGACCGGCGGACTTCGATTGACATCACGCCGAGGCCGAACACGCCGCCACTGCGGCCGCGGCATCGTCCTGCTGCAAGATGAACAGGTACAGCGCCAGGGGGAGCAGCACCGGCAAATGATCGTCGGCAACCGATTGGGAATCGATTTGAACTGTAACCTGATTTTTGAACATGTCCCAAAATGGTTGATGCTCAATGCCCGGCGTCAGCTGCACCGTGATCCGGTTTTTGGGGTCCGCGAATGCCCACGCCGTCCTCCAGAAGTTGACGGGTTTCCAGTCGAATGATGCCCCGTCCCGAAACTGCACAACGCCGTCTCCCCACATTTTGGGTTGATAGACAGCAAGTTCCTTGTCGGAACCGCGATCCCGAATGGTCACACGGGGATTGAGGAATCCAATCCGTTTGAAGGTCCATGCGGTATCGCCGAATTCAGCCGTTGCCAGCGTTCCCCAGGCCGATCGAAAGCCGAGGGTGCCCATCGTCGCATCATTGGCACGCAGTTCGTAGAACCTGGCACCGGCCCTGGGCTGAATCCATTCCAGACTTTTGGATTGATTTTCGCCGGCGGTATTCGTGGTCATCGCGAACCTTTTCAACATCACAGGCAGGTTGCCGAAACGAATGTCCACGACCGCTTCGGATCGCAGGCGACATGCATTCGATGCTTGCTCACCCGTCACCGGACGGCGGCTGCGCCGTGAGGCCGCTCAGCGAACCGCTTCAAAATACTCCAGACCGGTGCGGGGCGTCAGGTAATGGTCGGCAACCGGCTCGTCGTGAAACAGATCTGTCGAGAGGTATTTTTTGTTGGAATCGGGCAGCACCGTGACCACGGTCGCCCGGGGGCCGAGTTGCCGGGCGATTTTGACCGCGCCGATCAGGTTGGCCCCCGACGAAATCCCCACCGCCAGACCAAGCGTTCGGCACATCTTTTGGGCCATCAATATGGCATCGCCATCCCACACGTCGACGATCGAGTCCAAATCATCCAGCTCCAGGATGGATGGCACAAACTCGTCCGATATCCCCTGAATCCGATGCTCGCCGACATGATGTCCGGTACGCAACGTCGGAGAGTTGGCCGGCTCCAGTGGATAAACCAGGATATCCGGTCGCCGGGACCGAAAATACTGATTGATCCCCATCACGGTTCCGCCAGTGCCCACTCCGGCGACAAATGCATCGATTTGCCGTCCAAGCCGCGATAATTGAGTCTCAATCTCCGGAGCGGTCGACAGCGTGTGTGCCTCGACATTGGCATGGTTATCAAACTGCCGCGGCAGAAAAACGGGCGTCTCGCAGTGGTCGCGGGCATAGGATTCGGCCATTTCCACCGAACCCACAAAACCGCCCTGTTCGTGCGATACCAGAACTACCTCGGCGCCCAAACTGCGGATCAGGGCCACCCGCTCGGCACTCATCCAGTCCGGCATGTAAATCCGTACATCATGCCCCAGGGCCCGGCCAATGGCGGAAAACGAAATCCCCGTATTGCCCGAGGAAGCCTCGACGATTTTGGCTCCCGGAGCGATGGCACCCGTTTGACTCGCCTGCCGCAAGATGTGCAATGCCATGCGATCCTTGATGCTCCCGGTCATGTTCTCCAGTTCATACTTTGCGAAAACCACTCCCGGCTCGTCATCCACGCGAAAATGGATGGCCAACAACGGCGTCTGGCCCACCAGCGGGGCGACACGCTCACATCGCGTATGGTGATTCATCCAGTCAATATTCGATTCAGTTTGGTTTCTGGTTTCCGCGACAATCATCGTCGTTCCTCTCCCCGGTTGGCCAGTTGGACGGGGTTTGACAGGCGCCTGGCCTGATGGTGGTGTGCGGTCATCCGCTTTCCGGCAATCATGCTTTCGAGACGGGGCGAACCGCGTGGTTTCAGTGTAACGAACGGCATTTTCCGTGCCACAACGAGTCTCGAACCAATCAACCACGCCTCGTGACTTGCCGGGCTATCGTCCGCGAATTCAGGTGTTCCCCACCGTGCCAATCCGCACACCCTGCTGGACCCGAGACGGTCAGGCCGAATTCACTGGCCTGCTCGACCACCCTGCGGGCGGTGCCAACGGGACCCGGAATTCGCATCCGCGAATTTCAGTCCCGGGGATGGAATGATTTCATTGGCCTGTGGCGATTCGGATTGCAAACGGTCGACGCGGCGTCGACGCGGCGCGGGCGGGCGAGCCAGTATACGGCGAACAATTACGATTTGTTCGCTTTCCGGAAGCATCGGCCGCGATTGCGGCAACCTGCAAGAAAGCGGGAATTGGGATATCATACAGGCTGGAAGACAGCCTCTGGAAACTGGCCGTCTGTCACGGCTTGCGAAACAGACCAATGCCCGGCAAAGAACAAATTGTAGAAGAACTTGGCGATTCGCTGTTGCCCAATCTGGTCAACCGGGGGCTGGTCGCCAACGACCGTGCCAAGTATTTGATGACCTTGCTGCAGACCGCCCGGGAACACGCTGATCACCCGGAAAACGGGATATCCAGTCTGAATCAGGAACGAATGGCCTGCGGGATTGAAGCGTCGCCACTGGACATCGTCGTCTCGCAGAGCAGCCGGGTGCAGCCGGATCGGTATCGGATCCCGGAATGGATCTCCATCCGGCAGCAACTCGTGGCCAGCCTGCAGGCCATGCTGGCACCCGTCGAAGCGGCGGCCCATTCACCGGATACCGCCAGCGAATCCACCGGGGAATACCAGCAGCGTTTGCAGCGGCTCACCGAACACGTTTTGTCATCGAACGACAGCGAACTCGTTTCGGGCAAGTTGATCGACCAAATTACGGCCGTGCAGCCTGCGGACGGGGACAGCATCCATTTGCTGGTGATGCATTTGCACAAGGAATTGAATCGTTTGCAGCGGTTGATCGCCTCGGAATCGATCGACGGCGCTCAGGTATACGGAGTTGCGGAATCCGATCATCCGTATATCGCCGCGTTCATGCGGGGCGTCAATCGAACGCGGAAGCTGAAATTCGATCATCCCGGTCTGGATACCACCGCAACACGAACCGGCAACCAGCTGGTTATCCAAAACGATATCGGTACCACGGACGCCCACGTGATTGTGATTCATGTCACCGACTCGCAAGTCGACATGACCTACACCGATGTACACATCCAGCGGCTGGTATTCTTTCAAGACATGTTCAAGCGCTTCCCCGTGCAATGGGAAGACACGCGAACGCGGCATTCCACCCGGCTGAAGGAAAGCCTGTACCACCTGTGTGTGGGGCGATACGCGGCGACGACGCAATCCGAACTGGTCAGCTACCTTGAGTTCGCGGGTTCGCGGCTGGTGTTTTTGATCGACTGGAATCGTGCTCGCAAACGTTTGCGGAAACTGGCCCCCAAACGCGTGGGAGTCGACGTCCTGCATTGGGCGGCCGACCAGGATTTGGGGCATATGGCGTTTCTGCGACTGGGGGGCGAGCAACTGGTGTTTGACGCTCTGCGTCTGTCGTCGCGCGAACCGGTGCAGATCGGCGGGCAACTTTCGGATTTCATTGGTGTCCAGCTGGCCGCGGAGTTTCTCAAGTTCACCATGAAAACAGCCGCCCTGGGACTGTTGGCCAACCGGTCCGAGTTGTTGATTCGGGACCAGGTGCGCGCCGAGCTGCGTCATTATCTGGAAACGGCTCAGCAGGGATTGCTGGAACTGGCGTCGGACCATGCGGCACTGGTACTGGAGTTGGCGACGGCCGCCCGGGATTGCCTGATCCGGTCGCAACATGAAACCGATGCGGAGTTGTTGCAATTCACGGCCCGCCAGGCCCGAAAATGGGAACACCTTGCTGACCAGCTGGTCAACAGGGCCCGCAACTCGCACGGCGTTTCGCCCGAATCGCGTGTTGCGGCCGAGTTGCTGAGAATTGCGGACGATGCTGCCGACGACCTGGAAGAAGGTATTTTCCTGTTGACATTGCTGGAGCAACCGTTGACGGCGGGCTGGGGCCGCATATCGGGGGAATCGCGGGATGCGCTGCAGGACCTGGCAAACCAGTTGGTCCACACGGCCCGGGAATATGTCAAGGTCGTGGAAAACGCGCGGTGCATTCATCGGGGCAGTTCGCGGGAGGTGATGTCCGATTTCCTGGAAGCCGTTGATCGCACCATCCGGCTGGAGCACCGAATTGATGACACCAGCCGGCGAACCCGGGCGAGTGTTTTGCGGACCTGCGACGACTTCAAGCAACTCCACTTGTTCAGCGAAGTTAACGACAAACTGGAATCGGCCTCCGATGGCATCATGCGGGCTGCACTGTTTTTGCGCGATTACGTGCTGGACGAGGCGGTGACCCGGTGAGACATTGCCTCATCGTTCCATTAGGGTCCGGCGGATTGGCTGAATCAGGAGATTCATGACCATGGAACAGCAGCCACTGACATGCAACATTGCCTGCGGTCCACCGGATTCCGCAGGCGCGGACCCGGAAACCGTCGGCAACAAGGCGGCCAATTTGATCCGTCTGGCCAAAGCCGGTCTGCCGGTTCCAGCAGGCTTTGTCATCACGACCCACCTGTGTCGCAACTATTTTGATGGCGGCCAGCGATTGCCGGGTGACTTTGCGACGTTGCTCTCACGCAATCTGCAACGCCTGGAGCAGGCCACCGGACTCGGTTTCGGGAAACCGCATCGTCCGTTACTGGTTTCAGTTCGTTCCGGCGCGCCGGTTTCCATGCCCGGAATGATGGATACGGTGCTGAACGTCGGCCTCTGTGACCGAACCGTACCGCCGATGATTCGCCTGACCGGCAATCCGCGGTTTGTATGGGATTCCTACCGGCGACTGATTCAGTCGTACGCCGAAGTGGTTGGCGGTTTGCCGGCCGATCCGTTTCAGGAATCGCTGGACCGGATGCTGGACCGCGAATCAGTGTCGGAATGCAGCCGCCTGGACGGGTTGGCGCTGCGACAGTTGCGCGCAGGAGTATCTGGACGTATACGCGGCGCGGCGCGGTGAACCGTTTCCCCAGGATCCGCTGGTGCAACTTTCATCCGCCGTTGAGGCTGTCTTCAAATCGTGGCGGGGTCCCCGCGCCGTTGAATACCGGCGGTTGCATGACCTGGACGATTCGCCGGGAACGGCGGTCACGGTTCAGGCCATGGTATTCGGGAACATGGGAAGCACGTCGGGATCCGGTGTGGCATTTACCCGTAATCCTTCGACGGGTGCCCGCGAGTTGTATCTCGATTTTCTGTGGAACGCCCAGGGAGAAGAAGTTGTTTCCGGGAAGTTCTCGGTTCAGGACAGTTCGGCATTGCGACGGTTCAAACCGGAACTCGATCGACAACTCCGCCAGATCGGTGATCAGCTGGAATCGCTGTTTCGTGACATGCAGGATTTTGAATTCACGATTCAGGAAGACCAGTTGTATCTGCTGCAGTCCCGGGACGCCCAGCGCACGCCACGGGCTGCCCTGCAGGTTGCCTGTGACATGGTGCGGGAAGGTCTGATTGATGAAAACGTGGCCCTGCACAGGTTGGCTGACTGCGACCTGAATTCACTGCAAATCATCCGGCTGGCAACCGAACAGACCGGTCCACCATTGTCGTCCGGCATCCCGGCCTGTCCCGGCGTCGCCGTTGGACAGATTGCACTCGATTCGCCGACCGCCGTTGCCATGGCCGATCAGGGACTCCGGCCCATCCTGGTGCGTCAGGACATTTCCACGGACGACTTGACCGGTCTGGCGGTATCCGAGGGTATCCTTACCCGGCTGGGGGGCCGCACATCGCATGCGGCGGTCGTTGCCCGGCAAATGAACAAGGTATGTATTGTCGGCTGCCAGGACTTGAGACTGGAATCCGATGGCGGCTGCCGAATCGGTTCCCGGTCGTTTCACCAGGGAGATTTCCTGTCCCTGGACGGTCATGGCGGAAACGTCTATCCCGGTGAACTGGCGGTTTCGATTGAACGGCCGACTGAATTATTGTCCGAGGTGGCTCGATGGTGCGCTGCGCTGACCGAAGCCGGTCCCCGGTCTGCCGGGACCAACAAGCCGGTCACCACCCGCTAAACTGCACACTTGAGCAACAGGATGGCGGCTGGTCACGGCATCATGGCGGCAACCGCGGCCCGATATCCGATGGCTTGCCCGGTTTCCCTGGAGTTCCTGATAGGAAACGGGACGCGGCGGGGGGCGATTCTTCACGGTGGTGAACCAGGCGACAGTCAGATGACCAGCGCCGGTGGATATCCGTTCGGCTTGGGATGCGGCGTGCGGCCCGTCTCGCACCATCGCTGCTCCACGGCTCTCCGGATCGGGGTTAGAATGAGAGGGCGAGGGGACATTTGAATGCCGTCTATGAGGAAACAATCCATGGTTGACTTCAAATACCTGTATCAGGGACTGTGTGGCATGGCCCGGGCCCACAAGGCCAACGGCATGGCGGGACACCTGGGAGCGGCTGTCGTGACCGGATATTTCATTGGTGAGGAAATGCCCGGACTGGACGCGCAAGTTTACGCGGGAATTGAAAAGGAGCTGGACCGCATCGAGCAGGGTGATGAAGCAATCTGGTTCGACTCCGGGAAAGCCGGGATCACTATTCCGGAAATGTTTCAACCCTTTCCCGCCGAGCCGGGAAAGTCCGTGGAGATTGCGCCGATTGCCGAGGCGCTGGCCGCCAATATTGACGGTTTGCGTGAAGCGGGTCACAACGTGATTTTTTCCTCGATTGCCATTCGGGCCCTGAAGGAACATCCCGCGTACGCCACGGAATCGATGGTCGGCGGCATCCAAAAGCTGATTGCCCGATTCAATGAAACGGGGCCTGGTCCCGGCTATTACGGACAAGAGCGGGGGTGGATCCCGGGAAATGATGTGCCGCTGGATGAGCAAACGGATTTTCCCGCCTATCGGGACCAGCAGCAGATGGTCGAACTGGTGATCGACGAGCTGATTCAGACAGCCGCGATTCGAAAACGGGGATTTGGCGGACTGTTTCATATCATCAACCACGCCGCAGCGCTGACGGAGCTGTCGCGATTCGGCTACGATTCGTTGGCACAGCGCGGTCTGGCTGCCCACCACCGGCATGTTCGGCTGTACCGATCGCTGCCCGATGTGGAGCAGGAACTGGGCGCACTCGTCGCCTCCCAAAATGATCCGCGGACGCCCGAGTACTGGCAGGGCAATGATTCGTCGCAATGGTCAGCTCACTTGACTCATCGCATCAAGACGATATTCGGATTTTTTACGCTGCTCCGGTTCATCGAATCCGACACCAGACGGAAACAGGCCGAAAACCAGTTTCGTTATCTCATGGCATGACCTTTTGCTGTTGAATCTGGCGCAGGAATTGTCGGATTTCCCCGGAACCCCTGAGCGGAACGATCGTCTTGTCAGAACCATACTGCCGGATACATTCCGCCACAAAGGGCCCTGTCACGTCCGGATATTGCCAGATGTATTTCAAAAACGCCGGTTCCAGTCTTTGGCCGTCGGGCGCGTCCGGCCGGTGCTGATCATCCACCGTCAGCCGGCGTTTTACTGCACGCCAGAGACAGGTCGATCGTGAACATTCGATCAGAATAATGGCATTGGCGGCCGGAATCCGCAGGTCCAGAGAATTCTCGTACGTGCCGTCCATGATCCATTCCGGCCGTTGAATCAGGGCCGTCACCCGCTCTCGCCATTGCGGTTGCGGTGTGGCGATCCAACCCGGTTTCCAGAACTGGGCGTCGAGGTGAATCGTTTCAAGATTCAGGTTTCGAGCGAGGCGAATTGAAAACGTGGTCTTGCCGGACCCCGGTGAACCCAGCACCAGAATTCGCCGGGCATGCGCCACCCGGGCTATCGAATCTTGAAAGTCCATCGACGATGAGCGCCAATCGTTGTTCCGGCAAAAATCAGACCATCCCTATCATACCTGATCGTTGCCAGATCGGGTCCGGGGCTGGACAAAATGCAGATGACCGGCGGTACGACCACCGTGGTCGCGTCAGATCCGGAGCACCAGCAGCCAGGCGTTAATGAGCCTGAAAAATAATGTTCGTCAAGTGGCGCACATTTGATTGATCGGATTTGCTTGCGCTGTCAGGTTGGTTTGGCGGCAAGCGGGCCCTCCCATGGAGCCCGCGGCAGCCGCTGTGGCTTGTTTGCGTAACAATTTCCGGTTGTGCCTCCAGATAACGACGCTGACTCCAGCGCGTCCCGGCTACGTGACGCAGCCGGGCCGCCACCAGCATCAAGGCGCGGTTGCCATCGGGAAACGCGCCGACGACTCGCGTGCGACGGCGAATCCGGCCGGTGCAAATGCAGCAGGCATTGCCTCAACCCAAAAAATGTCCCCGTTCGCCACCGGGATGATCGAAGACGGTTGCCGGTCCCGGGCGGATTGCCGTGGGCCAGTCAGGTTTCCCGATCCGGGAATCGAAGGGATGGTTGGGAAATGCCGGAAGAAATCGGGACATATTGAAACACGCGAGGGCCGGGTCCGCAGGACTCCGGAGCAGCGTTTGCCGGAAAGCCGCGGGCGGGGAAATCCATTGCATGGATGATCAAATACATTCCTCCTTGCGGCGATAGTAATACCAGTACATGTCACTCTTGACTGTGGATCGATCATGCCCGACCAGGCGAGCCACGTCACAGTACCGGACCACTTCCCGAAATTGATCCCGGTCAATCGGGTACTCCTGGTTAACCAGGGTGGTGACGTCGTCGCTGGCCGGATTGCGGCGGACCTCGTGATTCCGGTGCCAAAACGCCCGGGTGGACCGGCATATTTCCCTGACAAACAGCCGGCAGGCAGCTGGCGGCACCATCCCCAGACTGTTTTCGTTGATGAACAGGTCCACCGACGTATCGGGAAGACGGCCGATTTCGAAGGATGGAAGCAGGATAAAATCGTATTCCGACATCGTGTCGGGCGTCAATTCGCCTTCGCCATATAACAGAAAACGCTTTTCGGGAAAGCTCATCATCAGGAAATACGACGCGCAACAGAGAATTTCCGGCAAATCAAATCCCAGATACAGGGAATCCGCCATTTGTCGCTTGAGGAAATAGCAGAGTCGCCCGTAACCGCCGCCGAGTTCGCCAAGGACCACCCGTTGCCGGGGAACCCGTGGCGGGGGAACAAAACCGGCCAGCAATCGCGCATGGCATTCGCTGAAAACCGCATTTGGCAAAATCAGGTGCCCGTCGACCAATGCGCCTCCCTGGTTGCCAAACCGGGGAATCGTCAGTTCCGACAAGCTGCGTCCATTGCTCTCAAAGGTCTCCCACCACTGGATCAAACGGGCCATCGTGTATTGTTCGAAATGCCGCCGCTTTCGGTCTGAGTCCCGGAGTCGGGCGAAGACCCACGATTCCTCGATCCCGGTTTGTGTCTCCCAGGCACCAAAGTTGGCGAGGAAGTAGTGAAACGGCTCGATATCGTCATTTTCCAGGCCCTCGCTGAGGGACGTGAAGGCCGAGTCCAGCACGTTCTTCCAGCTGCCTTCGGGCAAGAAAACCGGATCCCGTTTCGGCTGGTCGTGTTTGGCCCGCCGGAATGCGGAAAAAATCCGCTCGACCTGTGGGCGTTCCGCGGCATCCGGGGAAACATGTTCGGGAAATACCAGCCGGATATCAAACTTGCTCAGGATCGGCTGACGTTCCCATAGCGCGTTGACCACATCGCGATAGGCATTGGGACCGCCCAGCTTGAGCAAAACGGCCATCAAGTCCGCCGCACGGTCCGCGACAGGTGCCTTGATTTTGTCGAATAGTCGTGGTTTGGCGGGAGGCACCGGGTTTCGTCCTGGGTTTTAACTTTTCAATTGGCAGAATTGGAGATCCCGGACAACATCCCGGGACCATTCCGGATCACCTGGCGTGCCCGCAACACTGGCGCCCCCAGGTGGTCGACTGGAACTCTTTTTCCGGGGGAACCTGGCCTTGCCGCCACCCTGTCGCCGGGCCGCGCTGACCGTCAGGAACGGGGCGACCGGACAAGACCGGGTTGAAACTAATCACCTGCGTTTTGCCTGTCAAGAAACCGGCGGCGTTGATTTATAATGTAAAACAAAACAATCCGGTTTTGTATGGATTAGTCTTGTATTGACGGCCGTCGATTTTCGGTGCCGTCGGTCCGTCGCCGGTGCCAGGATTCCACCCGGTGTATCGTTGTGCCATCCGGCACGCGCCGGTGCCAACCGTCAGGCGCCCGTACGGGCATCCGGAAACCCGCAGGATGGGATATTGAAAATGAATTGGACGCTCGTGAAGGAAATCGGCATCGATGCCGCTTGCTGCCCGCCGGTTGACCCGGCGCAAAAAGTGGTTTACCCGACGTTTGCCGGACGGGCGAGGGATGGCAGTTACCTGATCGGCGACGAACTGGGGACGGAAAAGCTTGTTCCCTTTCGCTTTGAATCGCGAACCTTCCGTGTGGACGCCGATGGTCAAATCCGGTTTGACACGCACGCGCTGGGCATTTCGGACGGGATCGGCTGTTTGCCGGATGACGGATCAATCACCATCTTGTGTCGCACCAGATGGGAATTGTTGCGCGTATCATCCGGAGGCCGGGTGTTCGGCCGGATCAGCCTGGCCACGATGAGCAAACGGATGCCCCGAATCGTTTCCGCGACACCCCACGGCACCTGGCTTGTCGTGTTCTGCAATCGCGGCGGCGAAGTGGATCTTGTGGAACTGGATGAGGCCGGCCGATTGCGCTGGTTCCTGCCTTCCGAAGCGGATCCGATTGGAATCGCCGGCAGCGTTCAATGGACTCCGGCCGATACGATCCTGATTGCGGATCCGTTGCGTCACGTGGCCGTGGAAATCGACCGCGCCGGAAAAGTGATTTGGCAGTTCGGCGACGCCGGTCAACCGGCCGCCTCGATGAATCACCTGTCAAGTCCCAACTCGGCAAGGATGTTACCGGACGGTCGCCGCCTGATCGCCGATACGAGGAACCACCGGGTACTGGTGGTCGCGCACGACGGGACCGCCCAACCGCTGCCGATTGCGGAAGGCGGTTTGTGCGATCCGATGTTTGCCGATTGGGCCGGTAACGGTCACTTTCTGATCTGCGACACCGGAAACGGCCGGATTATTGAAGTGGACGGGCAGGGACAGGTTACCTGGCAGTTTGGAAACCGGTCGGGGGCAGAACGAATGCTGTCGTATCCGCGGTCGGTCGATGTCACCGGTTCGGGCCACTATGTGGTGGCCGACACGGCGCACAATCGCATTGTGGAATTCGATGATGGTGGAGTCAACGAACGACCATTTCACGGGGATCGTCCGCTGTTTTGGCCGCGCTGTGCGCGGCAAACGGATTCCGGCGGCCTGATTATTGCCGATGGACGCAATGGCCGGATCCTTGAGGTATCCTCCGACGGGCGACTTCTGCGCGAGCTTTTTGAAATCGAACTCGATCATAACAGTGCGCTCGGCGATCCCCATGACGTGCACCTGCTTCCCGATGGTCATCTGCTGATTATTGATTCGATGCGCGATCTGGTGGTCGAGACGGACTGGTCCGGCCGCATCTACCGGGCCGTGGGAGTTCCCGGAACACCGGAATTGAAAGACCCTCACAGTGCGCAGCGACTGGATGACGGTTGCCTGCTCATTGCCGACACGGGACATCACCGGATTCTGTTGGTGGCACCCGACGGATCGTGTCGCAGCGAGTTGCCCGCCATTCGGTCAGATGCGTCATGGTATCGGCTGAATTTCCCGCGCTACGTCGAGGCGATCGGGGACGGCACCTTGGTTATTGCCGACACCGGCCAAAATCGCGTTTTGGCGGCCACCCCCGAAGGGCAACTGGTCTGGGAGTTTTCGCAGGTTCCCGGGACTCACATCGGACGCTTGAATCAACCTCGCTGGGCTACCCTGATCAACCGCAACGAGGTGGTGATTTGCGATCATTTTCACCACCGGATTCTGCACGTCCAATACCGGGATTCGTGCGCGCTGCCCGCGTCGCCCCTTGCCGACTGACGAGTCGGCAGACGCCCCATGCCGCCCTCCTGCGCCGGTATCCGGTCGGCCGCCCCGGCCGGATACCCATTGGCCATTCGACGGCCCGGTTACCCGCCGGCCTCGACCTGGTACAGCCCGCCTGATTCCAGACGGCGAATCTGCTGGCGGTCGCGGTGCAGCACGGCCCGGTCCGGGTGTACCAGTACGACCCAGCCGGCAATGCGGGAAAACGATCGGCCGGGTTTGGCCGAGACATGCATTTCCTGAAACGACTCCAGCTGCTCGAGCCGCTCGATCCCTGACAGTTTGCCGATGCGACCCGGCTGCGGGGGTGTCAGAAAAACCCGCATCGCGCCCCGGACCAGCGCATAGGGCTCGGTCACATGCTGCAGGAAACGCGCCGGATCCAGACAGGCCTCAAGTGTCAAATCGATCTGGGAGCGGCTGCCGCCATACAGGCTGAGCGACGGATTGTTGCCGCCATTGAGCCTCGCCCCGATTTCCACGATCACCGGACCCTCATTGGACAACATCACTTCGCAATGGGCCGGACCGTTGCGGATTTCCAGGGCATCCAGCACACTGGCAACGTAGGGAAACAGCCGTCGATGGAGCGTCTGGCTCCAGGGCAACAGTTCCAGCGAATCGCCTCCAAACCAGGAATTGCCGGTGCCGGGCTTCTCGTATTCCCAGCAGGCGGCGACCTTGTGTTGTCCCTCGCAGCTGACGGTGTCGACCGCATACTCGGTTCCGGTCAGGTGTTCCTGCACCAGGACCGCGTCATTGGGGAATCCAAATACGTTGTCGCGGTTCATGATGTCTGCGAACGCTGCCTGGAGTTCTGCTTCATTGGCGCACAGGGCAACGCCGTCCGAGCCCGAACTGCCAAGCGGTTTCAGTACGACCGGCCAAACGCCGCGACAACGAACCCATGCCGTCACGTCGTCCAGGGAACCGGACGAACATTGTGCAGGTGCCCGCACTCCGCGCTGATGAAGCGTCTCGCCCATCAGGAATTTGTTCCGTCGTGCCCCGGAGAGCCTGGTTCCGTTGGTTACCAGACCCAACCGCTCGCTCAACTGGTCCGCCAACTCGACTCCCAATTCACAGCCGGGGATCACGCAACTGACGTTTCTGGACATGAGCTGCGCAGACGTTGGCTCGACAGCGCCGTTGTGCCGAATGATGGCCGAAAAATCTCCGGGGTAAAACGAGGAACGGTACATGGGAGGCACATCGGGGGTGCTTTGGACCATGATGCAGTCGTGGCCGCGCCGCCTGACCTCGCGGGCCATTTGGGATCCCGATGAATACGGATCGACAATTGCAATGACGGGATTCAAACTCACTCCACTCCTTTGCGCACGGAAACGCAGCAGCCGTCACCGGCCATTGAGACCGAGTTCCGGCCGATATGCCCTTTCGATTCACATTTCCACCCGGTGACCAGGGCGTCCCGGGCATCGCACGCACCGCGCCTCGTCCCCGGATCACGGGGCCCTGTTCCGGCGGGTCCCTCCGGGCAGTTGCCTCGCCTTATGGCCGTTTGCCCAATTCTGTCATCAACCGCTCGAAAGGCTCCACCGAGATCCTGGACACGAAATCCAGCGCGGCCGCGCGAGATCGCCGGGAACAGTCCTCGTAGTGACCTTTATCCCCCAGCAGCCGGGCAAGCGCCTGTGACCAGGGTTGAATATCCTGCGGCGGAAACTCGTAGTGATTGCCGTGACGGCAAGCCGGAGTGACGGGCAACAGGTATTCCACTCCGAGCTTTGCCTCGGGCAAACCTCCGAGATTACTGGCCAGCACCGGAATCCCGCGCAGCATGGCTTCCGGAGCGACATTTCCAAATGTCTCGGGCCATAACGAGGGTACCAGCAGGATTCGCGTTTGGCCAAGAATTTCCTCAATATTGTCCGCCGGCTCAAGCAACTCGATATTCGGCAACTCCTGCAGCTGCTGCAACAGTGCCTGGTCCGCGCCCCACGTGGGCACGGCCGCGAATCTGACATGGGGAAAGGCCTGGGCCAACGCCAGAAAAATCGCGACGCCTTTTAACTGGCACGGGTTAATCATCGTGACGAAACCGGCATCCTGTCGCGCCAGATCGGGAAACGGGCCTGGGCCATAAACCGGGGCCCGGAACAGGTGAGATTCCATTCCACCATGCTCCCGAACATAGTCTTGCAAATACTGGCTGACGACGATGATCGCCCGTGCCCGGTGCAACAACCGGGTCTGGGCCGGACTTTCGTCGACCGACACCGGTCCAAAGGGAAGCTGGATGATGGTTTGCACGAGGGCCAGGATGCGATCCGGAGCTGCCGCAGCCGCGGCCGCCATCAGGAATCGTCGCTTGTCATCGGCGACCAGTACCCAATCGGGCTGATACGCCCGAACTCGGCGCTCGATATACCGGCCCCGGCTCTCCGCGTCCGGGCAATTGATCGCTTCAACGTGAACTCCCCCGGATTCGTAGGCCAATATGTCCGGCTCGATCTCGCTCACGTTTAATCCGCGAACCTGCATCTCCTGCCGAAACTGCCGGATTTCATTCGGACCATCATGCGAACGGGTCAGGGCACGTGTCAACGCCAGACACTGGTGTCCCTGCCCGGCCAGGCCTTCCAGCAAACAGCGATTGACCTTGTTGCCGCCGGCAAATGACGGCAGATAGATCTCATCCTGCAACAGTGCAATTTTCATGAATTCGGGCGACCGTCATCCTGGCGTTTCCGCAGGATCGCGGTGCCGTAGGCAATCGGAAAATTAATCATCTCGTAATCGCCCGTTTCACGAATTTCATCCATCAGCAGATAAACGCCGCAGGGAGGGCGATAATTGGTCGTGTCATGCAGCGTGATGATTCCGGTGTCCGGGACCAGCGTGCTGTACAAATCCCAGTCGAGCTTGACACCCTCATAATGATGGTCCGCGTCGATGTGCAAGAAGTCAATCTGCACCTGGTTGGGCTGGAAATACTCCCGGAACGCCGTCTCGGTCAGCTGCAAGTGGATTTCGATATCGGGATAATTCGTGCGAAAGACCGAATCGTCCGGAATCCAGCACGGTTCACCCCAAATCTCCTTTTTGTCTTGCGAGACCTGCAGCGTACCGTCGACCAGCATCGTTCGGCTGCCGGCCAGTCCCAAATCCCGCTGGGCCTGCCTCATCATGCGCGGAACAAACCCGCCGCCGGACCCCAGACAGACGCACGTTTTGGCCTTGAACGCATAGGCCAGCGAGTAATACAGCATGCCGGCGCCCAAATCCTCGGAGCCCTCCGCGGATCCATGTCCGCGGCACCAGGGATCACCGCCGGTCAAATACGATTTGATAAATTCCTTGTCGACCAATGACATGACAATACCCTCGGAAACGGGGCCGGGTGATGGTCGGCCCGGCCTGAAAAATCGGTTAAAAACCTATTATAAACTGCCCGAACCGGGCGTACGCGGCCAGGTTGACTTTTTTTCCCGCCCGCCACCCTGGCGTCAATTCAGTTGTCGGATGAGGTTGATCACGGCCTCAATTTCCCCGCGCGTGAGTGTTTTGTCAAAGCCCTCAGGCATCAGGGAAGTCGTTGATTCCTGAATCTGGGGACGCCCCTGATCCGTTTCGATCTCGGCCAGCGGAATATCGCGCATAACCAGCCGATTCTGCTCGTCTCGTGTGCACAAGACCAGCCGCTCAGCGGTTCGTGACACCAGTTGCCCGGTCACGAATTGCCCGTTGGCCAGCAGGACCTTGACCGACCGGTATTTCTCCGGGATCTCCTTGTGGGGATCGGTCACCGATTCGTGCAACGCCCTGGAATCATTCAATCCGACTCCAAACAGCCCGGGGGCAAAGGACTGGCCCTCGGGAACGCTGTACAACGAGTGACATTCCAGACACGCACCCTTGTCGCGCAAGACGTTTTCGGCGAGTTCCATATCTTCCCGCCGGATAACCCGGGGCCCGGTTTCGCCACTGCGCCGGTCGGGAATCTCAAGATTCCTGATCTCGTCATAATCCGGAAACGCACCACAGCTGGCCAGATAGCCGACCAGATTGCGGATCTCGGTGGGGGACAGTTCGGCGGCGACCGTGGGTGGCATGCCCGGTCGACCTCCGGGCGCCACGAACTCCGACGGATCGAGGATGGATTCCAGGATATACTCGGCGGCCGACTGATTTGGCCGTCGCGATCCGGCGGACCTGCCGATGTCATGCAGGTTGGGGCCGTGATGAGCCGGGAAACCGGGCCGGGCAAAATGGCATGCGGCGCAATGGACCGTAAACTGTTCACGACCCGCTGCAATATCGACACCCCGCGTATCCGCCGGAATCGACATGACGCCGGACGTGACGAGCAGAGTCCCCAGCGGCAAGGCGATGGACCACGCCAACCAGCCCAACGAACGCGTTGTCAACGGTTTTTCCATTTCAGCTGCCGCTCCGGCCGTCGGCCGTCTGACGCGGCCGAATGCGATAAACGTTTCTGGTAAACCGCGAAATCACATAGAACTCCCCGGCTGACGTGACGGCAATATCAACCGGCGACGAGATCGTTGCAAACCGGTCAACCTGGGTCACCTGGTAGGTGTTATCGACGCGTTCGAGTTTCATCCGCCAGATGGCGTTCTGCATCAGGTCGGCGACGTACAGGCAGTCACGAAAAGACTCCGGCAGTTCCGGAGAGGTTGCGTAAGCCATACCGAGCAGGTTCGATTCCAGTTCGCCCGTGAAAATTGGCTCGCGAAACCCGTGGGCCTCGACCAGGGATTCATTCGGAACCACGTAGGGGTGTCCATAATGCTCGCCGCGAACCAGATGATTCAGTTCATCGCCCGGGTTCTCGTCGATGTCATTGTCGGTCACAAACAGCTCGTTGTCGGGACCCACAACGATGTCAAACGGGTTGCGAAACCCTTTGGCAAAAACCCCGGTTTCCGTGAATTCGGGATTGATCTGCAGGACCGCTCCCTCCTGCGGGTCGTTTTCCAGTGCCCGGTTGGCGGCATTGGCGGTCGTGACATACAGATTCCCGCTGGCATCAAAGGTGATCCCGTTGTTCTGATGCATGGTCACTGGCCCGCGGGCGCCCGGCAAACCGGTTACAATATCATGCATGAACTCGAAATAACCGTCGCCATCCACATCCCGCAGCCGGGTGACGGCTCCGGTGCCCGGATAGCTGACACTTCCCTGAGTGGCTTGCGGGAAAATTCCCGACCGGGAAACAAACAATTCGCCATTCCGCACCGCCAAGCCGTAGCAGCGCATCAATAGCGGCGAATCGGCCACAATCTTTTTTCGAAACTGTCCCGTTGTTTCGTCTCTGGACAGCTCGACGATCCCTCCCCCCATGGTTCCCGAATCTTCAAAATAGTCATAACAGACGTACACGCTGTCGGCCTCACCCGCGGCTATCCGGATAGGTGGAAAATCGAGTTTGGACACCTGCTCGATCATGAATCCGGGAACGTTGACGTAAGCGGCCGGATCTCGCTGGACTCCGCGAATTTCCTTCCAGATAAACGCCTGGCAACACAACACCACGCCGACCAGGGAACCTGCCAGCAGGAATTGCGCGATGATCGGGCGGCCGAAACGACCGGAGGCGGCGGCGCTGCCGAGCCGGGACCGATCGGCCAGTCGAACCACCCAAACCAGGGAGGCCGCCACGCCGAGTGCCAGGGCCACCAACGCACTGAAGTCACGCTGTTGAAACAATGACCACAGCAGCTCCGGATAGCTGATCCCCGGTTTGAGGTAATAGCCAGACACGGTCGTGGCCGCGATCACCGTCAGGGCTACCGTCGCGCTGACCAGCGACAGGGCGCGGCGCGACCGCGCCCACTCGGCAACAGCTGCAAACGCGACCACCAGAGAGTAGCTCGTCAAAAAAACACACAGATCAACCGCGCTCACGATGTCATCCTCAGTGGCAGATCAATTCCGGCGACCCACATACGTCAATGGGCGAATTCCGTCGGATGGTGAAATCCGCGCCGGCCCTCCCGACGATATCGCCGTGGCACCCGCTCCCTATTATAAGTCCGCTCTCGCGGAATTTTAAGCAACCTGCGAGGACCGGTGGGCGCAACCCGGGTCGTCCGGCAGCCGAATAAATGCTGCCACCGGCGCAGGCCGCTTGTTCGCCCCGAAGCGGGACGCGTGCCGGCCACCGCGCAGGGCGTGGTTCGCTTCGGCGCGATGGTAAAACCCGCCAGAATGCCGGGCCCGATCGCGAATTGACAGCGATCGGCGGCGTTGCTCATGCGGGCCATTCACGCGGCACCCTGCCCGGCCTGGCTACCGCCGCGCTGCATCGCCCCATCGCACGGCAGGGGCGCCACTGGCCTGCGATGATTTGCAACCCCCGGCGTGTGGTGCCGCGAACGCATTTGACTACAATGGATCGTCGGCAGTTGATCGTCTGCGCGGGAGCCTGGCTCGGGAACTGCTGTTTTCAAATCTCGTCGTGATTTCCGGCCGGCAGCATTCCGCGAAACGGCCGACCCGTCAGTTGCGTTTTCCGCGCGGACCTCGCAGGCAATAGACATCGTGACAACGTTTCCGACTTTCTTGATCGCAGGAGCAGCCAAATCGGGCACCTACACGTTGCATACGCATTTTTCGCGGCATCCGGAAGTCTGCATGTGCGCGATCAAGGAACCTCATTATTTTTCGTTTGGCGCCAACCACACTCCGCCGGATTTTGGCGGGCGCGGTCCCGTTCACTCATGGATCAAGTCTCGCGACGCATACCTCAAGCTGTTTGCCAACGCTGACCAGAAGCGGGTAGCCGGAGAAAGTTCGGTATCCTACCTGTACGTTCCGGGGACCGCTGAGCGGATTCGGGAGTTCAACCCGGAAATGAAGCTGATCGTCTCGCTCCGCAATCCGGTGGATCGCGCCTGGTCGAGCTTTAATTCGGCCAAAAGCTACGGGATGGAACCCCTCAAAACACTGGCCGAGGGTTTGGCGGCGGAACCGCAGCGGATTCAGGACCACTGTTCGATTCTGTTGCGTTATCGGGATTTGGGATTGTACTCGCAACAACTGGCGCGGTACTTCGCAGTCTTTCCCCGAGACCAGATCAAGGTGATCCTGTACGAGGACTTCGTGCAGGAACCCGACAGGGTGATGCGGGAATTGTTTGAATTTACCGGCGTCTCGACCGACTTCCAGATGGATCCTGACCTGCGCAGCAACGAGACGCGACGCCCTGATGACACCAACCCGTTTCACAACTTCGTCAGCGGTCAACATTTCGTCCGATCCGGCGTTCGCAAACTGTTGCCGATGTCCGCGCGAAAGCGATTGCGGGAGTTCGTTCAGTTCGCGTTTTTCAAGCCGCCGCCGCCCATCAGTTTGCAGGAGCGGCGCCAGTTCGCGGATTTGTTTCATGATGACATTGGCGAATTGCAAAAACTTCTGGGACGTGACCTGTCGGTTTGGACCAATGATTGATCAGGACGCCGGGCCGGCGGGGGAATTCCGGGCCTGGCGGCGCAGCAAGCACCTTGTTTTGGAGACTGGCACATGATTTTGGCTCAAGGTTCCATTCAGGCGACACTGCAGCAACGACTGGACAGCCGCCCGGACGGCCGGGCCCTGGCCTGCTTCGATGCCAGCCGTGATTACCGGTGGCACGATTTTGGCACGACCGTCGAGCAGGCCGCCGGACCCTGTGCCGCGCTGATCGAAGCCGGGCTGGGTCCGGGCGATGTCGCCATGATCGTGATGTCCGAACCCGGGGCCACCAGCCGTGTAGTGCTGGCGGTCTTGCTGGCCGGAGGTGTTCCCCTGCTCGTGGCACCTCCCGTTATTCAGGGGGTCCATTCCAGCCTGTCTTCGATCGTGCAGGGGGTTTTGGAAAAAACCGAGGCCCCGGTGGTGGTGTATTCCAGCCGCTCGCTGGCCGCGGCATTACATCCGGCTGGCGGCAGTACATCCCGCATGTTGGTCGCAGCCGAATTCCCGCACGAACCGTCCCCTGGCCTGCAGTTTGCAACGCGTCCGCCCCGGTCCATCGCGGCCATGCAGTTGACATCCGGAACCACCGGATTCCCCCGGATCTGTGTCTGGACCCACGAACAGGTTCAGGCGGCGCTGGACGGCATGGCTCAGGCGATGGATGTAGGACCGGCCGACACGTTTCTGAACTGGACGCCCCTGTATCACGACATGGGACTCATTAACAACTTCGTGCTGTGTCTGGTTCACCAGATACCGCTGGTGCTGATGAGCCCGTTTGACATGATGAAATGTCCCGCCCTGTGGCTGCAGGCCATTTCGGACACGGGTGCCACAACGTCATGGTCGCCCAATTTCGGGTTCGCCCTCGCAACGCAACGGTCCACCCCGGAAGAGCTTGATGGCATTCGGCTCGATCGGGTTCGCGGCTTGTGGAATGCCGCCGAACGGATTCACCATGAAACGCTCATCGAGTTTCAGAACCGGTTTGAACCGTACGGGTTGTCGCCAACCGCCCTGAAAACCAATTTTGGTTGCGCGGAAAACATTGGCGGCGCCACGTTCAGCAATCCCGACGGCTCGTATCTGGTTGAAATGATCGACCCGATTGCATTGCACGAGCGCCAGGTAGCGGTTCCTGCGCGGCAAGGCCAGGAGGCGATGGCGGTTGTCAGCGTCGGCCGGGGGCACCCCGGGATCACGGTACACGTCCTCGACAACCAGGGGAATGACGTTCCCGACGGCCAGGTCGGTGAGATTGCACTGGATACCGCCTCGCGCATGGAACATTACCTGGGCGATCCCGGGGCCACGGCCGGGGCCATCTGCGGTCACCTGCTGAAGACGGGCGATCTGGGATACCTGCGTGACGGAGAGCTGTTTTGGACGGGTCGCACTCGGGAATGCATTGCCTTTCGGGGCCGCAAGATCGACCCCAGTGATTTTGAGGCGCCTTTGCTGCAAATACCGGATCTGCGGCCCGGCTGTTTCGTCGCGTTCGGGGTGGATGACGTGGCCAGCGGAACAGAATCCATCGTCATCGTCGCCGAGGCCAGGGACGGTTCCCGTCGCCCTCCGGATGCCGTACGAAACGATGTCCGGGTTGCCATCGCCAGTCACCTGGGATTGTTGAATTTGGGTGATCTTGTGATGGTCCGGCGCGGGACACTCACCAAGACATCCAGTGGCAAACGACGGCACCGGCATTTCCGGGACCTGTACCTGCGTGGCGCGCTGGATGCGTTTCGGGTCGACATGGCGGCAGGCGTCCCCGAAAAACCCCGCTGACGCCCGACGCCACGGTCAGGGGCCCGAGCGATTCAGGTCCAGCACCAGATCCGCCATGGAATTCAAATCCTTCAAATGATCCAGCTGAAGCGACTCAAGGGGAATTTCCACACGGAATTCCGATTCGATGAGAGAAGCCAGTTGCATGAGCGCAAACGAATCCAGAACTCCCAGTCCCAACAATGGCGTGGTCGCATCCAGTTGAATTGCCTCGCCCTCCAGAATCCGGGTTTCCAGCAGAGACTTGAGAGATTGCAATATGTGTTGCTTGTCCATGGCGATTCCGGTAACTCGGGAAAATAACAGGACAGGTAGTTGAACGGCGGCAAACCGGGATGACATTACGAAATTACCAGAATATCATCACCTGCACCCGGCAGGAATGTTCGCAGCTGTTTTTTATCTTTACGGGGGTCGGCGGCCAGCTGCTGCGGATGTCGCCGTTTGAGTTCCTTCAGAAGACGGATCTGGCGAAAAGGAACTTCGTCATCTTCAGGGATCCGCACGTGGCCGGTTATCGCCGCGGCATTTCCCCGGAAATTCCCGACCTTGAGGCTCTGTACGGCTGGCAACAGCAATTCATCCTCGACCATCCGCATATTGGTGACGTGTATTGTATTGGTGTCTCGGCAGGGGCCATTCCGGCCATGACCGCGGGACATCGTCTGGGTGTCAAAACGGTCTGGTCCTTCAGCGCCCGCACGCCTTCAGACCGTTGGCGAGCCCGCCATGCCGGCCCCCGGGTGCAACGAACGGGCCTGGGAACCCGGTTCCGGGAGCGTCTGAAGAAAGGCTTGATCCAAATCCGAACCTTGACCAATACGCCGGCCCGCGAACGGTTCGCCATCTCCATGATCGATCGCCAAATGATCAGCGAGGCGGCGACGCAACTCAGCTGCCCGAACGGCCGAACCGAGTATCGGTTGTATTATGCTCCCTCCAACCCCACGGACACGTATGTTCACGACTGCCTGGCGGATTGCCCGGGTGTCAGCTCGTTTCCTGTCCAGCCGCCGCCGGATTATCCCGGCCGTTTCCAGCCGGCATGGGATCACATGATTCTGCCGATCCTGAATCAGCAAGGGCGGCTGGGCCAGCTGTTTCCGCCCGGCGGCTGAATCCGGGCCGCCCGGCGGCTGAATCCGGGCCGCCCGGCGGGGACGCAACACGGGCGAGATGGCTGTCGGGCCGGCGATCACGCCTGACTGATCGGCCGATTTTCCTCGCGGGGCGAACCCAGTTGCTGGGAGTTCCACAGGTTGCGATACAACGCGCAGTCACGCATCAGCTGCTCGTGAGGACCAAAACCCGCACATTGGCCACGGTCCAGCACGATCAAACGGTCGGCGGTGCGGAGCGTGGTCAGCCGGTGGGCGACGACAAAGCTGGTGCGCGACTCCAGCAAGTGTTCGATGGCCTCCTGCACATGCGCTTCGGCCACCGAATCCAGACTGGAGGTGGCCTCATCCAGCAACAGGATCGATGCATTTTTGACAAAGGCCCGTGCCACGTTAATCCGTTGTGCCTGGCCGCGGGACAAGCCTCGACCTCCGACGCCAACGACGGTGTCGTATCCCTCGGGCAAGCCCAGAATCTCCTGGTGAATAAAGGCGGCGCGGGCGGCCGTTTCGACCTCTTCATCGCTGGCGGTGGAACGTCCGCAGCGGATATTCTCACGAACACTGGCGGAAAACAAAAACGGTTCCTGGGCCACAATCGCCACCTGATGATAGATGTCGTCCAGTCGAAGATCCCGGAGGTCCATTCCGTCAAACAGCACGCTGCCCGAGGTAGGGTCATAAAGCCGAATCAGCAGGTTGAGCAACGTCGTTTTGCCAGCTCCCGAGGGACCGACAATCCCAATCGTTTCGCCGGCCCTGACCGAAATCGAAATACCGCGTAATACCGGCGTGTCGCCGTAGGCAAAACCGAGATTCTGGCAGGTGATCAGGTGAGGCGGCGTGCGCAACCGCCGGGCATCCGGGCAGTCCTGAATTGCCGGCTGCGTCCCCAAAAATTCGGTAATCCGTCCCAGCGACGCGTGATACTCGTGGACCTGCAAATACTGCTGGTGCATCAGGTTCAGCGGGGTATGCATGACACGAATCGCCAGCAGAAAGGCCAGTAACGTGGGCCAGTTCAGTCGTCCGTCAATGACCTGAAAACCGCCGATCAGAACGACCACGACAATACTCAGGGCCGCCAACGATTCCATGCCGGCACGCCCCATGGCTTGCAAGCGGGCCATTTGTACCAGTTGGTCAAAAAACGCATGCCCTTTCTCCAGACTCATTCGTGTCTGGATTTCCTCTCCCTGGTAGATCTTGATGACACGCATGCCCTTGAGGATCTCCAGAATCACGTCAAACAGCACGTAACCTGTTTTGCGAATCGTCAACGAGCGAGCGCGGAGTTTTTGGGCGACCAGAAATATGGGCACGGATACCGCCGGCAGGATTAACAGCACCCATAACGCCAGCGAAGGACTCAGGAAGGCGGCAACGGCCATCAGCCCTGCCACAACGACTCCCTCCAGAAAGATATTTGCGATGGCCTGCACCACCATCCGCATTTGCGTCACATCCGTGCGGACCGTTTGAATGATGTCGCCGTGACTTTGGTGGTCCGCGTAGGGAACCGACAACGCAAACAGATGCCGGATCACACGCTCCATGAATCCCAGCTCAATCACCTTGATGATTCGATGCACCACGATATGGTTGTCATAGTAGAACAGCGCCCCGGCCACGTAGGTGGCCAGCAACAACCCGGCGGCCAGCCACAACTGGCTGGCCGCCGCGGACGAGGCCGCCGCAGAATTAACGCCCAGCAAAAACTCGCGAATAAAGTAAATCACGGCCATCGACGTCGCAGCGCGGCCGAGGGATGTGAATACAAACCGCGCCAATAATCGCTTGCGGTGCTGAAACAGCTCCCGGACAATCTGGCCGATCGACTTTAGCACGGGCGTCTCCGAAAAATTTTACGCGGGCGGTCCGCCCCTGAACGACCGAACCGGGCCATTTCGGAACCTGCGCTGCGGGACCGCAGCCGTTCTGGCCGGTAACGATACTCGCCGGGCGATTCGCTGCCTGCGGATTTCAATTCGCGCTCCTCGACGGCCGGGCCAGCAGGTAGTGCACCAGCTGCGGCAGGCGATCCCGCATTCGGTCGCAAAGTCGCATGCGAAACAGGAATCGCTCTGGCAGTTTTCGAATCTCGGCCGCCTGATCGGCGTTCTCCAGCCAGACGTTTACCTGTGCCGCAAGCCGCTTGACGACCGGTGACCGTTCGAGTTTTCCCTGAATCTCCGGGGGCAACCGGGCATCCAGCAGATCGCTGGCCAGCCACAAACCGAGCCACACGGAACGATGACAACGCCCCTCAGTGGCCGTGGTTTCCATACGGTTCCAGTCGGTAATGCTGTGGCTGTTGACCAGCTCGGCAATGTCGCAGATCCAGCGAAGTCGGTCCCACCAGTGCCTGGAACCGTGCATGCAAAGCACTTCCATGGCGTCTTCGGGTCGCAGCTTTCGCGTGAAATGACCCGGGGACTCAAACGGATTCCCCCCCTCCCACAAACGGTCAAAATCGACGTGGTAATTGTGCCATCCCGGCGCCAGATCCCAGTGTATATCCAGCTCAATGCCCTCTTTCTGAAACTCGCAGGCGAACAGCTGATGTTTCCGATGACTGTCCACCTGATCCCACAGACAGACAAAGCCATCGGCCACCAGCATTTCACGAACCCGCGGAAAATCGTCCGGACGAATCAACATGTCGAGATCCCCGCATTCACGGAGACTCAGGTCGCCATAGGCATCGATGGCCAGCGTGGGCCCCTTGAAGACCAGCATCGGCAGCGAGGAATCCTCAAACAGCCCCGACACCCGCTGCTGCATTTTCATCAGTTGCCGGTTGCGCTGTTCCAGCTCGCAAGCGTGTCCCCGCAATATCTCCAAAAACGCGGCCGGGACACGTCCCGCCGGCTGGGCGCTGAGGTGCCGCCACACCAGCGGTCGAATTCGATGCCACCAACTCCGATTGAGCACGGTTTGCCAGTCAAGTTGCTGGCCGAGCAACGACTCCAGCCGATCGCGGATCTCGTCGCTCAGGGAAACGCGGGTGCAGCAGATCAGCAACTCGTCCTCGTAACACGGCGTCTTGTTATTACCCGTCAGCTTCACGTCTTGTCTTGCTCGGAGAAACCAGGAAACCGGTGGGCGGTGACGAAATTCAACGATACGGGGCACGGTGGGTTCGCGGATGCCGCCAGGGCCAATCGACGATCGGTACGCCCGGACACGAGGCAGGTCGAAAAGGCCAGTCGGCCGGTCGCCCGCGCCGGGAACGGAAATCCCGTCCGCCTCGTGTTGCGACATCAGACCCGGGTTGTCGAACCGCCAGAAACCGTCCGACAGACTGGCACAATCGAGTATAAACCAGGCCCCATCGGGCTGCAATTAATGACCCTCAACGCACGTCGATCATGCCGGTTAGTCCGGTTGTCCGGTTGGGTACAGTACCCCTGAGCCCGCCGGCATTCCTGACTATCGACCCGATCGGGAAGCTGGTATTTTCGGCGTTGGCCGGCGATCGAATCGCAGGGTGCCGTTCCGACAGTCATCACGCAAGATTTCAGCGATGCAACCCGTACTGTTATTCGATGTGATGGACACCCTGGTTTATAACCCCTTCAACCGGGAGATACCCCGATTCTTTGGACTCACCCAGGCCGAACTGCTGGCCCAAAAACACCCCACGGCCTGGGAACGGTTTGAAAAGGGCGAAATCGATGAAGCTGAGTACCTGGGTGTCTATTTCGCGGATGGCCGGGATTTTGATCATACCGCGTTTCTGAACACGGTTCGCAATGCCTACCGCTGGATGAACGGCGCCCGCAGACACTGCAACGGCTGAGCCGCCAGGGGTTTGAAATGCACGCGTTGTCCAACTACCCGATCTGGTATCGCACGATCGAAAACCGACTGGAACTGTCACGCTTCTTGAAATGGACGTTTGTTTCCTGTCTGACGGGGTTTCGCAAACCGGAATTGGCGGCCTTCCTCGGGGCCGCCCAAATCCTGAACCGGCCGGTTGAGACCTGCCTGTTAATCGATGACAGCATGGCAAATTGCGAGGCGGCCGAAAGGGCGGGCATGCCTGCCATTCACTTTATCGATGCCGGTCAATTATGGCAGGAGTTGCAGCGGCGGGGACTGGTCGGCTGAATGGTGGTCCGCGGTTGCCCGCGACGGTTTGCTGGCATCCATGCCCTGCCTGCCGGACCCGACACCGGCAAAATCGAAAAAAACAATGCGGAAAACCGGCAAGGTTTGCCGAACCGTTACGATAGGTTTAACTCGTATTGTCGCGCCGTGGATGCTGTGCTGCGCGTATCACCGAATGCTGTGAGATGTGTGGTTGCGTTTAGAAAGTTAACCGGACAATTGAACACTTTCCATTCCAAATCTGGTTCAGATCTCCGGTCGCAGCTGGCGCTGTCGTTGATGGCGTTCTGCTTCCTCTGCCCGGGATGCGGGATAACGGACAGTTTGATCAAGACGGTCGTGATTCAACCGGCCCAGTACTGCAATTACTTCGACGAAAAGCACCAGCAACACCATTTTCGAAAGTTGGCCAGGGAAGTCCTGGAACAGGAAAAGTGTGCGGCCCGCGCGGCCCTGGGCCGCTATACTTGCGAACCGTTTTCCGTCGACGAGGAACTCGGATTTGAAGACGGGTTTGTTGATCACGTCATGTATGGCGGGACCATCAACTCGGCTCCCCTGCCTCCCCGTCGATACTGGGGGATCAAATACCAAAACCCGCAGGGTTTTCGGGCCATGGAGGACTGGTTTCGGGGATATCAACACGGGGCGGCGGTGGCCGAGGCCGGGGGATATCGGGAATTCGTAACCATTCCCCTTAATGATTCGCTTACCGTGGACACCCTGCCCGTCTACTATCCGGATCAGCATTTGAGCTTCCCGATCATGGCACCGGACGCTTTGTCGGACGAGATCGTGCCTGAATCCACGCAGAGCGGCCAGCCCGCAGCAGCAAGCGACGAACCGGCCGCTCCGGAGAATTGGTCCCGCAATGATTTGCCGTCATCCGGGTCAAGCGAATGGACGAATCCGTTGTCGTCGTGGCGGGACGCACCCTCCGCGGTTTCCGAGTTCGAAAACTTGCCTGACCAGCAGCCGTCCACCGCCACCGAACCGGTGGCGACCCGCCCGGCCCACCGGTTCGAAGCAAGTCCTTCAACATTCAAACCCGCCACCACTCAGGTCGTCATTCAACCGGCGATGATCAGGCCAGTGGCCAACCAGTTCGAATCGAGCCGATCGGAGACGATTCAGCCGGAAACGATTCAGCCGGAAACGATTCAGCCGGAAACGAGTCAGCCCGAAACGACTCAGCCCGAAACGACTCAGCCCGAAACGACTCAGCCCGAAACGAGTCAGCCCGAAACGACTCAGCCCGAAACGACTCAGCCCGAAACGACTCAGCCCGAAACGACTCAGCCGGAAACGATTCAGCTGGAAACGAGTCAGCCGGAAACGAGTCAGCCCGAAGCGACTCAGCCCGAAGCGATTCAGCCGGAAACCGCTGCCGAATCGGCTCAACCACTTCAAACTCGTCCGGCGACCATTCGCAGGTTACCGTCGACGGCCAGCCAGGCGCTCCCTGATCCGCGGTCGTCCCGGTTTTCACCCGGGCAGCCCGATCCGATGGCCCGCCGCTTGCCCACGTCCGACACGGGCAAGTTGCCTGACGCTGCCCGGATTTCCCTGATGATTCCCGAACCGTCGCCGCAGGGCGACGTGGCTCTGGCGTCGTGCTCGGACATCGAGCCCGCAATTGAGGAGGATGTAATGGACTGGAGTTCCCAACTGGATGCACCGGTACCTGGCCGGTGGCCCGGCCTGGTGGTTATTCTGGTGCTGGTGGCGGGCATGATTTTCCGTTTCCGAAACCGCTCCTCCAACATCGCCAATCTGCCGCAACCACTCCCGACGGACCAGCCGCGCCGGTTGGCTGGCCGGTACTTCAGACGCATTTCGCGCCATGGAGCCACAAAATCGCGTTGGTCCGGGGGGCAACCCCTTGTGGTACTGGCGGCCGTGTTGAGTTGTCTGACCACGGGATGCGCTTCATTGACCAACCCGGTACAGAACGGAATTCCCGTTCGCCGCCTGCCGGATGAATTGCTGGCCACACCGCGTCGCGAAGGTCTGCAGACGATTCCATTATCGCTGCTTCGACGTCAACAACCGGAGGACTACATTCTCGCTGCGGGCGACGTCATTGGCGTGTTTGTGGCAGGTGTGTTTCCATTAACCCTGGCCGATCAGGCACTGCCGGCACCCCCGGTATATTTTCCATCGCAAATTGATCCATTGGGTGCCGGCCTGCCGCCGTCAACCGGTTATCCGGTCACCATTCGGAATGATGGAAAGCTGGCCTTGCCGCTGGTCGAACCGGTGCTGCTGGAGGGCTTGACGGTTGAACAGGCCAGCGAGCGGGTTCGCGATGCGTATGTAGATGCGGGCATCCTGCAGCCCGGTCGCGAATCGGTACTGGTTACATTGATGCAGCCCCGCCAGGTCCGGGTCCTGTTGTTCCGCCAGGAATTGGGGGGATTTGCAACCGGAGGTCGCGGCGATATTGCCACCAATGGCGGCAAGCTCGGTACCGGGCATCTGGTCGACCTGCGCGCCTACGAGAACGATGTGCTGACGGCCATGGCCAAAACTGGTGGATTACCGGGACTGGACGCATTCGACGGGATCTACATTTTCCGCGGCGCCCAGTCCAATGCAGCCTTGACCGAAACGCTGGAATCCATCCAGTCGGCAGAGGAGTTGTCCACGATAGCGGAGTTTGGGGTTCCAACCGACTACATCCCCACACGCTGGGCGCCGGGCGAGCCCCTGCCCTTTGGACCGGAAGACATTATTCTGGAAGACGGGGACGTGGTGCTGCTGGAAGCCCGCTCCAAGGACTTTTTCTACACGGGCGGACTGTTGCCGGCCGGCGAACGCGTTTTGCCTCGCGACTACGATCTGGACGTTGTTGAGGCCGTGACACAGATCACAGGTACGTTGGTCAATGGCGCCTTTGGCGGGAACAACTTTACCGGCCGGCTGATTCAACAGGGAATCGGTAATCCCAACCCCAGCGCCTTGACGGTCATCCGGCGCACGCCCAGTGGCGGCCAGGTTCCCATCAAGGTGGACCTGAACCGGGCCCTGGTCGATCCCCGCGAGCGAATCCTCATCCAGCCGGATGACGTGCTGATCCTGCAGGAAACCACGGACGAAGCCCTGGCCCGTTATGTTACCGACGTGTTCAACTTCAATGTCTTCCTGAATATTTACCGGGGCAGCAGCGGAGCCGGTTCGGCCGGTTTCACCCAGGTCCCGGCCGTCCGTTAACGCAGTCAACCAGCGCCCCGGCGTGCGTATCGGATGCGACCGCCAGGCCCCGCTCGCAACGGCGTTCCGGGCGGGCGCGTGGCAACGGGCGGCGATGCGGCAGCCAATTGGCAAATGCGTCAACCCGGGCCTGAACGGATCAACGCGCAGGTGGCGGCCAGGTCCGCGGTTTCCAACAGGAAACCGGGAATACGGCGGGCAATGTGCGTGGCCGCATCCAGGCCCGCGTTGGCATGGGCCAGCTGGTTCAGACCGTTCGCGTACAACCGGGCCACGGTTTCCCCGCTGCTGATCGCCCGCATTGCCGGTGCGCTGGCGTCGGGGCAATATTTCAAAAAATAGGCGGCCGCCAGCGGACACGATTCCATTGGTGATACGCGGGGCAGTTGCTCAACCGGAACGTGAAAGGTCTGCGGTGTCCTGACCGTCGCGGCCGGCAACGGATAGGCCGGTGGCGGCTGGCGCTTCAGGCACAGCGCTCGCGGATAGGCGTCAACCTGCAACGACGCCAGGTCAATCGGGGCCAGCTCATCACTCAAATAAGCCCATCCGTGATGCAACATCCCCCACAGGGTCGTGGATTTGCCTCCACCCGATTCCGCGACCAGCAGGATGGCCCGTCCCTCCCACTCGGCGACTGCCGCGTGGAGAAACCAGAGATCCGGGCGCAGCCGTTGCAGCGCAATGTTGGCATCCCCCTCCAGCTCATACAAAAACTGTCCCTCGTCGCGCGTCCATGTCGTCGGTTGTCCAGAACGGTCGATCGAAATCCCCGGGGCGCTGCGTGGGCGGGAAACGACGTACTGCAGATCGGCAGGCGTTTCCGCCTGGGCCATCACGCCCCAGTGCGCGTGAATCAACGCCCGCAATTCCGGTATCGGACAATGCACGGCAACGTTGATACCGAGAATTCGGTAGAACAGGTCGTGCGAATCCATTTTTCTCGCGCGTCAATTCCGTTGGAGAACCTGGCATTCTGGCGCCGGCAATCGCGATCGGCGCCGGCCGATGCCCGGGCATTTGGGCAAACCCGCATCCTGATCTCCAGCGCGGAATCTCGCACCCGGATCACGTGGGCCTAACGACCGCCACCGTGCCCGTGTCCGTGCCCGTGTCCGTGACCATGTCCGTGACCACGTCCACGTCCACGTCCACGTCCACGCCCGCCTCGGCGACCCCCGGAACCGCATCCGCCGCCGCCATGCCCGCCGTGACCGGAGCCACCCGAACCTCGTGAAGCATATGCGGGAGTTGCCTTGAGTGTCAGAATCACTGGCGCCACGTAGGCGGCTTTCTTAAAGAATCCTCGTCGCGAGGGATTTGTGTTTCCAGAGTTGTCGGTCATTGGTCGTGCTCCCGCATGCTTATTCTTCCAGAAGCTTCAGTTCGCGAAGCTTCTCGATAACGTTGGTAACGTCCCTGCTCGCGGCCACTTCATCCAGCTCAAATTCCCGGGCGAATCGCTGGACAATCTCGGCGGTCGAACAGGTTCCGTCACACTGATGCCAAACAAAACTTGCTGTCTGGTTCAATTGATGGATGAAACCATGGTGGTCGTCCAGCACCAGCGTCTCGCCATCGAGCTCCTGAATCCTCACATCCGATCGCCGGTAATACATTCGTCCAGCGCTTCTCGGCGGAAATGACGATTCCTGACGGTTTCGCGGTGACAGCCACCTCGCCCTATCTTAACAAGCCTGGCTGGCAAAGGCGAGTCAATTTTCCCGACAAATGCCCGATTGCCGGACCCGGGACGGACTGGCGAACCGCCCCCCGAAACGCCCTCCCAGTCCGCCGGACGCCGGCCATTTTCCCTAATTTCAGAACAATTCAGAACAACAAACCTTGCTGTCGCAACCAGGCGACCGAGAATTCCAGCCCCTGGGAAACGTCGACCAGGGGGGAATAGCCGAGGCATTGCCGCGCCTGGTCGATCGAATATTCGACATCCAGTCCGTACAGCTTCAACTGGTCACTGGTCGGCGTCAGTTTGAGCGACGATTCTGTGACTTTCATGTATCTGGCGGCCAGCGCGCTCCTGGCGTTCAGCTTCATCAGGGTGCTGTTGAACCGGGTCAATGCGAACCGGCCGGCCGCTCGAACAGGAGCCAACACGCGACTGCGAACCGCGATGGGCCACGTTTTCAGGACCGGCAGCGGGGGGCGGCCCAGCGCCTCGTTGAATCTCTGGAAGTAGTCGTTCCAGGTGACAATCTCCCCGCCGTTGACGTTGAACGTTTTGCCTGCCGCGTTTTCCGAATGCAGAGCCCGGTAGATGGCCTGGACGACATCCGTGACGTACACCAAATTGCATTTCCCCTGGCCGGCCTGACCCAATGTTCCCCAGCGGCCAGACCACAGCCGGTTGGCGAAGCTGACCGTCCACGTATAGCTGTAGGGACCGTAGATGATGGTGGGGCGGAGCAGAACCACGGGCGTCCCGCCAGCGATAAATTCCTCGCAAACCCGTTCGGCCGCGATCTTGCGTTTGGCATAGGCATTTCCGTGAGCGGCCCGATCGCAATGCTCGTCAATCAAACCGGCGGCCTTGCCATACACGCCCACCGAGCTGAGATGGACCACACGGCGAAGCCCCAGGTCCCGGGCCATCGCCAGCACGTTGCGGGTGCCGGAAACCGTAACGTCCTCGTTCCCGACCGCGCAATGCACCACGGCATCGCACCCTGCCATGGCGGAACGCAACTGGTCGGTGGACAACACATCACACGGGACCATTTCGATCGTGCGGCGGGCCAGACGGGCAGCGCTGTTCCAGCTGCGGACGCCGGCTCGCACAGGGATTCCACTGAGCTGGAAACTTTCCACTACCCATGCGCCAACAAATCCCGCAGCGCCGGTGACCAGTATCTTTTGCATGGCTTCAATCCGGATCAGAAGTCGGTTCGAATTGCGAACCCGGCGCCCCGGCATGGCGGTGCAGCAGGGCCAGATTGGGGTCGTTCTGAACCCACGGCTCTTCATACGGCACTGCCTGCTGATAGGCCTGGTCGATCACGCGGATCGAGGGCGCCACGTCTGCGGCCGTGAACAGGGGGGTCGCGATTCCCTGAACCACTTCGATAAAATTCTCCAGCAGCTGCCAGGCATATTCGTGGTACAGGGCCGGCCGGCCAGCCTGGATCGACTCCACCCGGCCATCGCGGGTGATATCGAAGCGGGACGCCTGAAACAGGCGGCCGCGAATCTGTGCCCGTTCGCAGTCGATGGTGTAGCAATTCTCGAGTTTGAACAAGCGGCTGAATGCCAGCTGGATGGCAGTCTGCTGCAGTGACAGATTCACGTCCATCAGGGCTTCGGCCCCTCCCCGGGCATCATGGTGCGCGTCGATCACCCGGGGTTGGCCGGCCAACCACCAGCAGACCACGTCAACCGTATGCGCCCCGCGATCCAGAAACACTCCCCGCGTCCGTTCACGAACCCGCGTATAGAACGACGAGACACTGTTCCATTCAAAAGGACTGCCGTCACTGATTTGGATGTTGCGGACCGGTCCGCACTCTCCGGACGCCAGCAGTTCCCGGATGTGGCGACAGGCGGGAAACAGGCGGCGACAGTTGTTGACCATCAGCGTCGCATTACCGGCCGTGGCGGCGTCCAGCATCTGCCGCACCTCCCCGGCCGAAACGCCCATCGGTTTTTCGACAAACACGGGTTTGCCCTGCCGCAGGAAGTGAACCGACTGCCCGGCGTGCAGGTGGTGCGGTGTAGTCACGATCGCGGCATCCACGTCCAGAGGCAAATCGCGGTAATCGGTACCATGGTGTTCGATCCCGAATTCGGCAGCCACCGCTGCCGCCTGGGACGCCAGGCTGTCAACGGCCACCACCGAACGACGGAACTCGGGGAATTTCGTCAACACCGGAAAACAGAATTCCCGGGCGGCGGCACCACAGCCAATAACGGCCACCCGCGGGATGGGCTTTCGGGTTGATGGCCGGCCAGCGACGTTTATGCCCATTCCGCGATTCCCGTCACATAGTTCTCAAGTATTCTCATCGGTATTTTCATGCGAACCCCCGGCGGCCGACGCGATGGTGATCCGGCAGGCCGGCATTGGGACCATACAGGTCAATGCCAAACTGGTCGAGGACACGAAAACACGCCGCCAGCTCGTGGGGACCGATTTTCGCCCGCCATCCGTTGACCAGGCGATCCGGGCTGCGCTGATCAATCAGCTTTTGCAATTTTGAACTGCGGTCACCCCCAACCGAACGCGAGGGTCGCGCAATCTGCCGGGCCATCGCCCGGCGATCGTTCAGGTGCAATTTCTCCGCCAGGCAGTCGATGACGGCCGGCGTCCACGTGAGCAGATCTTCGTAACTGACAAACAGCCAGTCGGGCCGCTCGGGCAGCAGCCTCAGCGGCACAAGGTTTTCCAGGGCCCAGTCGACCATTCGTCCCTGCAATTCGCTGCCGTGACGGTACAGGTCCCAACACATGGACTCCAACCCGGCCGTTAACCACTGTTCCACGAAATCGGCGTTCTTGAGCAAACCCTTGCCCGTCGTCAGCCACCGGTTGCTGGCAACCGACAATGCCTGGGCAACCGGATGCCGGGTCAGCACGACGGTGTGAACGTCGAATTGCCGGTCGATCCAGTCGATGATTGCCTTGGCATCAGTGATTTTGAGGCAAATCCGGTCGTTGAACCAGTGAAAGTCCCGACTCCAGATTTTCCAGGGTGTGTTGGCGCGGATTTGGCCATTGATCAAACGTTGCAGAAAATGGTGCAGAATTGCCGCTTCGTCCTCATCCGGGCAGGCGATTTGACTGTAGGCAAACACGGGCAAGCGATTGATGTTGGCCGAACTGGTCGAGTACAACCCAAACGGCTGATCGCTGAACATGACGCCCCGGTTGGCACCGATCATTTGCATCAGCAACGTACTGCCGCTGCGCCGCGAGGCATACAAACAAATCGGTTTCCGGGCGGGTCGAAATCGAACCATGGACCAAACCAGTTCCTTGATGAGCTGGACGGCCGCCGAGCGCAGCGCCGGTTTTTCCTGGCCGGTTTCGTCAACGGGGCAGCGTTGCGCGGCGGGGGTCCCGGTTGGGCTGCTGGAGGACAAGGTAGACACTCAATTTCCACGCGGGACAGGGAAACTCAGACCGCCAGCGGCCCGGAGGCTGGCGTCGGCAACCCGGGCCCGGTCGGCTGATCGGCGGACTCCGGCCACCCCGAACGGCACCGCTCGGCCAACGGCCAAAGGCTGGCCAGTCCAATAAACACGGAAACCAGGATCGACGTGGATCTGACACCTCCGATATTATAATCCCGAAACAACGACGCCGTCAGGGTTAACACGACGATGCCGCGAACCAGGTGTTGCTCCAGTACATACTGCGTCGGCTGGCAAATGCGAAACAGGGCAACCAGATACATCAATGCGTACAGGAACGTTGCGATCAATCCCAGCTCAACCGCCCGGGTAACAAACGTATTGTGAAAGGTGGTGCCGGCACCGCTGTAACCGCTTTTGCGCAGCTGTTTCCTGCCCTCTTCGGACAATTGCCCGGCCGTGTTGAAACCGTGACCCGTCCAGGGTCTTTCCTCGACCAGTTTCCCGGCATACTGCCAGGCGACATCCCGCCCGGACAGGCCCCGTTCCAGCCTCAGGTAATCGGAGAATCCGGGAAGCGTGGCCAGCAGCGGCCAGATCAGAAAGGGAAACGCCAGACACAGCGCCAGGCTGGCGAAAAACAGGGGACGGGACCGGCGAAACAACTCGGGCAGCAGCCAAAACATGCCGGCTACCAGCACACCGAAGATGGCGCCTCGCCCCTGCGATATGACCAGCCCCGCCAGCACCATCACCCCGCAAATGGCATACAACCAGTTGCCCGATTTGCGGAATGCGTAAATGCAACAAAATAATCCGATCGCCATTTGCAGGGCATGCCCCTCACCGTGTTCGAAGATGCCGCCGCTGGCCACCAGGCCGGAAAACTGGGAGTAGGCGTACTTGTTGCTCAGTGGAATGCCAAACAGGGAATCGATTCCCAGCGTGCCGATGTACGATGGAATTGCCAACAGGGCGCTGCCTGCCGCGATGATTTTCACAAACACGTCAAACAGGCGGGGATCGAGCAACAGACACAACGGCACCAGCAAGTACGTGGCATAGGCAACAAGCGTATAGGCAATGATGGCACCCAGCTCGGCCCCGCCGTGAAAGGTCCAGGCAAACCCCACGAAACTGATGGTAAACAGATGCAGCGGCCACGCGGCCAGCAGCGCCGGCTGGACAATACGCCAGGGATACGGCGTCAACAGAAAAACCGCACCGAAACAGGCAACCACAAAGGCGGCCACCAGCGTCCGCAACCCTTCCAGCGGAACGATGAAGCGTGTGTCGTAAAAGACACCGGCTGCAAAAGCCATCAGCAGGCCAATCACCACCAGTTCTTGTCGATACTTCAGGTCCATACGTGCCGCTTCAACCGTTGTTTCGAATGCCTGCATGCCCCAACGGGCGGGCCGGGCGAACCCCACCATCGCCCGCTTGTTCCCCTCGCGAGATGGTTTGGACGAGACGAACCAGATCCCCCTGGTCCACAAAATCTGTCACCGCCAGCGACTCGATTCGCTCGCGCAGCTGCCGGTAATCCTGGGCCGTCATTTGGGTCAGAAATTCGGCCAGATTTTCGGCGACCGGGGCCTGCAGCGAGATCCCCCATTGTCGCTGGCGGACCACACGCCCGGTTTCGTGACCATCGATCGCCAGCGCCGGCACCCCGAAAAATCCGCCTTCGTAAAGACGATTGGGAAGTAACCAGTGAGAGTTTTGGCCGTCGACCAGATCGACACACCAGTTGAAATGTATTTGGGAATAGATGGCCGGCAAATCCTCAGGTGCCACATATTCACCCTCAAACATCATGTTGTCGCGTTGTTCCACCACCTCCAGCAACTTCTGTTTTCCCAACAGCGAGGCGCAACCCCGGATATAGATCTGCACCCGATCCGGGAGCGCGTCGGCCAGCCGGGTCAGAATTTCCAGGCTCTCGGGGCAACGTATGTTGCCGAACCAGCCGATGGTCCATTTCGATTCCGGACCGGTCGTGGGGCGGGGAATTTTCCTTGCCAGCGGCGACATCAGATCGCCGGGCCATTTGTTTTCCAGCAGAAAGGATTCCCCGTGAAAACCTTGCGTGGGAACGAAGTAATTCCTCAGAAAGGCCGGGGAACTGACCACCAGCAACTGGCAACGGGCAAGCACGCGTCGCTCCAGCCAGCGCAACAGCGTCCCGCGAATGCCCGGTTTCGTGGTGGCCGGATGAACATCCAGCACTTCATAGACAAACCGGGCCGGACAACGGGTCAGGGCCCGGGCCGTCAGTGCCAGTAACGCGAGGTCCAGATTTCGGGCATACAAAATATCCGCCCCGCGCCAGGTGCGGCGGTGGCGGTGAATCGTCCGCAGTGCCCCGCAAAGAGCCATCAATCGCGACACCAGCCGACGTTCGGTCGTGATTCCCAGTTCGATGTTGGGCCAGTCGGGAACCAGGTCCACATTGTATCGGGTGCGACGAAAACTGAAACTGAGCAAATCAACGCCTGCGTTGAGAAAGCCGTGGGCCCGTTTTTGCACAGCACTGTCGGTACAGTCCGGTGTCACGTAGATCACCGATACGGATCGCTCCGCGGCGGCGTCGGTCGATGTTTTGGCGATTAGCATGCCCATGCCATTTTTGCCTGACGAAGCAATAACCGGTTCAGTTCACGGACAACGAATTGATTCGGCCATCTGCCATTTTAGTCCGGTGCGGATGCCATCCTGCTCCCAACCAGGTGAATCAGGCGGTTGGCAGCTGGCCGTTGGACCGCCATTGAAACAGCGATCTGGCGGATGTTTCGCGGGACCGGGAGTGCAGGTCCTGCAACAGGGTCTCAAAGTGGTCGATCGCCAAATCGCGATTGTAGGCCCGCGCCCGTCGCACACAGTTTGCCTGCAACCTGGTAAATTCGTCCGGGGTACTCCGGAATGCCTGCAGTCTGGCCGGCACGCTTTCCACTTGCGACCAGGGAACAACCAGTCCCAGATTGTTTTCGACAACCTCCTGACCCAGCGGCCCGTCGTTCTCGGAGATCGCCAGAATCGGCGTGCCAACCGCTATGGCGGGAATCAGCTTGCTGGGAAAGAATGAGGAGCCGACACTTGATTTCTGGGGAATCACGAACCAGTCGGCCTCATGGATCGCCCGAACAAAATCCGCCTGGGACAGCAGGGTTTCGAATTCGAACCGGTGGTCGCCACTGGTTTCCACCCATGTTCGCAAGGATTCCGCTTCGCCACCCTCCCCCCGAATACGCAGATGAAAATCGCCGCGGCACTGGCTGAGCCTCTGGCAAAATTGCAGCAACCCCTGTTTTCTGCCGATGGTTCCGCAATACAGCAACTGAACCGGTTGTGACGGCTTTCGGCCAACCTTGCCCGGCAACCGCAGCACCTGTTCATGCAACTCGCCGGTCAACCAGTTTCGACACAGGTGAATCGGCATATCAGCCCGCTTGATGGTCTCCAGCTGCTGAACCATTTCTGGCGAAATGCTGCTCCAGACGTCGCCCTGATTGAGAACGATCTTTTGAATCAGGGAAGCCGACCGCGCCAGCAGGCCGGGTCGAATCAGGCCGCTGGCCGCGGCGGCCTCGGCCGGGATATCCTGGATATTCACCCACAGCGGATCGCGGAACAACATCTTGCGCAGCGACGCAAACGCCAGACCGCCAATCAGCGGGCAAAAGACCATCACGGCATCATGCCGCTTGCCATGAAACAGGCTGCCCAACAGGCTCAGCGGGAATGAAAGTTCGTGAATCAGGCGGGGAATCAGACGGGACGGATCGGAAGGCACAAAAATCCGGTGCCGTCTGACCTGCACGTTGCGGATGGTCTCGCGCCGGACGCGCCAGCGATTGGTGCTGCTCTTGAGCTTCCATTCCGGATAATACGGATAGGTGGTGCAGACGGTGACGTCGTGCCCGCGTTCGGCCAGCTCGGCACACATGTCCGAGGCGATGGCCGCGATGCCCACGCAGTCTGGCTCGTACATCATGGTGATGACCAGCAGCTTGAGTCGTTGTGGGTCAGACATCGGGAACAATCTTTCGGGGTTCCGGGGGGCGGGAGTGGCCGACCCGCGGTGTCGGGAAACGTTACGCAATTCCCATTGCGGAAAACACGGCCCGCGGCGCGGGGGACCATCCTGATCCGGCAGATCGCCGTTGTTGTTGATGATCCACCGCGGCAGTATGTGCATTGATCATATTCACCGAACGTCCCCTGGTTGCCAATCATCGAATACGAACGCGCAGATTATTCACTGGTCGCCACGGGCTGTTGCGGGCGCGAACGCGTCAAGACATCGACTGTCGGCAACATGTAATCATGCGAACCTGTCTGATGTCGCTTGAGCACCGCGTTACTGAGGCGGTTGACGACGACGCCCAGAATGGGCACGTTCAGCCGCTCCAGCATCTGTCGGCAACGCCTGGTCCGCAAGCGGCTGTCGCGGGTAAGCCGCAGGGCCAGTACAACACCATCGGTACGGGATGCGATCACGCATGGATTGGATCCCGCCAGCAAGGGTTCGGTATCGATCAACACGTGATCGTAGGATTCCCGCACCAGGGCGATCAACTCCCCAAATCGGGGCGACGTGAACAGTTCCCGGGGACTCTCGGGAGGCGGACCGGCGGGCAGCACCCACAGATTGTCCACGGCGGTTTGGCAAACGGCATCCAGAGGTTCCGCCCCCGACGTCACGATAGCTGTCAGCCCGGATTCGGGTCGGGCGATGCCAAACATCCGGTGCTGTTTCGGGTGCCGAAGGTCCGCATCGATCAGTAACACCCGTTTGCCGGTGCGCGCCAGGCTGATCGCCAGATTGGCGGCGACCGTGCTGGCTCCGTCCTGGGCGGCCGTGCCCGATACCTGAATCACACGCGGCGCCTTTCCCGGACCGTCGAAGAACAGGGTGGTTCGCAGCGATCGAAAGGACTCCGCCGGTAACGACTCGGGCCGGAACCACGAACAGAGCATCGGGTCCAGCAGGACCTGATTCGCCACGGCCCGCCGCGCCGACCGGCGGGCAGCGACAAATTGCGGAATCTGTCCCACCACCGGCAGGCCCAGCTGTTGCGGAATTTGCTCGCATGAATAAAAACTGTCATCCCGCAACTCGACCACCAGGGCCAGCATGCATCCCAGGCACATCCCGGCAAAGGCAGCCGCCGGCAAGACCAGCATGGTTTTGGGGCTAACCTTCACGCCCAACCGGGGCGGAGCGATTACGCGAGTTTCGAATCCCCCAAAGTCCTTGATCAAACTGGCTTCCTGTAACCGGTTGATCACGACGTCATACAGCGCCTCGGTGCGTTCCATGTTGCGCCGGTAACTCTCGTCCTTTAACTGGAAAATGCTGTGTTCCTTGGCGGCGTCATGCTCGTGATCGTAAAGTGCTGTTAACAGGTCTTCCGAGATTTTCAATCGCTTCAGTTCCTGCTCCAGATACTGCGTGTACAGGGCGATGGGATCCCGGTTGGCAGCGGCGGTTTCCGGTGACGCACCCGGTTCCGGCATGTGGGCCGTCGTTGGCAACGCAAATATTTGCCGTGTGCCGGCGATCCGGTCACGCAATGTTTGTACATGCGGATGGTTGGGCCCGTAATGTTCCAGCAACCTTTGCTCGTCGTCCATCAGCTGAATCAGCTGGGTTTCCAGCGCCGTCGACGCCTGGGGGAGGCCATTTTCGGGCGTTGCCATCTGCCGCATTTCGGAAACCATCGCCAGCAACTGTTGCTGGTCGCTGCCGTCCTGGCGGGCCTGTTCCAGGGCCATCAATTGCCGTTCCACCTCGGCGCGTCGCAACAACACTGCCGATCGCTGCAATTCAATCGACGTCAAACGGTCTTGCAGCGGATTGATCTCTTCGCTGCCCCGGGCCACCAGTGGGGACGTCAGGCGAAATGTGCTGTACGACTCCTCCTGTTGCGCCAGATCATTTTTCAGCAAATCCCGGGCCTGACTGATCAAACTCACAGTGCTGTCGGACATTCCCTGGTAGACTTCGTGGTGAAATTCCTCGTAACTGTCCAGAATTGCCTGAACCACAACCGGACAGTCGTCGGGAACCGTGCTGCGGAAGGCCAGCGTCATGATACTGTCGGCGCTGTCACCCAGATCGCGGGAGCCACTTTCCACCACCAGATCCCCAATGATCGCGTCCACCAGCTGTTCCTCGGGATCCTCCAGGTCCGCAAAGCTTTCCAGTGAGCCCAGATCAGACGTCTCAATCGCCCGCTCGATTATCAGCGGGCTGGCAATTACGGCCAGGTGCGTGGCCAGATAGTCCTCGAAGCCGGTTTCATACTGGTAGTCACCAGTGACGGCCTGGGGCCGTTTCTGCACGACAAGTACGTCAGCCACCGATTCGTAAACCGGAGTCGCCAGGCGGCAGTACAGCACGCCCACGACAACACCCAGCACCAGGCAACCGATAATGTAAAACCGCCGCCGCCAAAAAAGATCCAGCAGGTCGATGGTGGAACGGGGACCACTGCGACTGAGTTCGCCCGTGGTGGAGTTCGGCACTTGCTGCATCGCTATTCATCCCGTGATTCAGGAGTCGGATCGTTGGAAGAAACCAGCCGTTCAGACGGCGTTCGGTGATGAGGCCAGACCACCGCAAAGTGTCTTTTGGGAATCACTAATTGTATTTGTTTGGAAGCCCGCTGTAAACCAATTTGATGTTGGCTGACGCCCGAGGGTGTTGATCAATCAACCTGTAACGGTTATTCCGCCAGCGAATCGATACGCGCGTTCCAGCGGCCCGCTCACCAGGTCGCGGCAACCGATCACCGGGCCGGAGGGACGCCGCAAGCCGACGCTTTGCCGGCCGGCGAGTTGCCAGCAAGCCATGCCGGACACTTGCAGTCGCTCGCCGGATTCGGCTGGTTGCAGTCGCGTCTGCGGTCAGGCCCGCCCGCCCTTTTTTTGGCCCGCGATTCATTTGGCCCGCGATTCAGATACCGCAATCATGCAGTTCCTCGTGCAATGCCTTCCCGGAAAGGCACAGGTCGAGTTCGGCAAAGTTCGCAATCACGTCGCGCAGATCCGTGGAATTCTGTTTGACGCTGGCGGCCGCCAGCGGCCGTTGCGGTTCGGAGACGGACAGAAACTCCAGCAACCCTTGCTGGACATGGCGATCAAACAGTGTTTCATAATCAATTTTCAGACAGGGTTGCCGCAACCGCGACAATTGCGTTTGCAGATCGGCGTAGAATTGTTGATTGATTTCGATGTGCTGCAGCAGTTGCTCGACATCCACATGAATGCGGGGCCGCGGCATCATCAGGTCCCGTCGCGCATATACCTCCCACTGCCCCGTTTCCTCGGCAATCGTTTCCGAAACGTACGTTTTGATGCGATTGCGCCGGTACAGCACAATTTTTCGGACGCCGGCATCCGTGACGACGCGGTTCAGCACCGTGCGGTTTTGGCCCCGCGTCCATTTGAATCCGGTGCAGCAATTGCCGGTTCCGGTTTGCCAAACTCGATCCAGAAAACCCAGGGGGTCGGCGTCCCGCTCCTGCAGGGATGCGACGGCCAATTCCCGGCCGTCATAACCCTGGGCGGAGAAGACCCCCGCGGGATTGAACACTTCGTGGTGGCAGAGAATTTGCGGGTGGGAGTTCAGCAATGTACACAACAAATTGCTGCCGGTCCGGGGAACAGCCAAAATGACAAATCGCGTCATTGCAGTTCAACCGGAGGGGACTACGCGGTCGCGACGACCGGCGACGCCGGCGGACGGATCATGTGGCTGGGATGCAATCGCTGTCGCATGCTGCGAAGCGAATGGACCACGCACAGATCGTCCGGGCGCACCCGATAGGCCACACCGTCGTAGGAGACGGCAATCAGCCGATCACCACTGCGGGCAATGGCACTGATGCCGTTTTCGGCGATCTGCCGGGTCAGGACATCACCGCTGTCCAGGTCAAATCGCAGCAGCGCGCCCCAGTAGTTGGTCACGATCACCGTTTGCGGATCGAGGAAACAGACCGCTTTGGGAGAGCGGTGTCCCAGTGAAAACGAATGCAGCAACTGGCCATCGTCAATGCGATAAACTTTCATGGTGAAATCGCGGGAAACACTGGCGACCATGGTTCCCTCCGGATCGATGTCGACATCGTCCACGATCGCCATGTGACCGGGAAACCGTTGCAGCAGGTTGCCCTCAAAATCCCACGCCAGCAAGGCTCCATCGGCGCTGCAACTGACTCCCAGGGGTTGGGTCGGATGCAGCCGCAAGGCCTTGACGGCACCTTCATGAACACGAATCGCGCCTTGCACCTGGCCGTGGCGATCCACCCTGATGATGGCCCCGCTGTAGCAGGCCACAAACGTCTGGCCTTCATAGCCGGGATGATGGGCAACACGAACACAGTTGATCGGTCCTTCGCCGAGTGTGACCTCGATTTCCCCGTCCAGCCGGTTCTCGTGCTTTTCAAACAGATGCAGTTTCTGGTCATGGGCTCCGCAGATCAGCAAGCCATATTCGTCGTCCATGGTAACGGCGTTGGCCAGCATGCGACCGGAGACCGGTTCGACCTGGGTGATCCATTCGGCGACCTTGTCGTCGAGCCGGCCCAGCCGGACAAAACCGTCATCGCTGACGGTGGCGATTTCACCTGCCTGGTTGGCCGATACATCGTTCAGGCAGATGTTTCCGGTCCCCCGTTCACCGACCTCGTCCAGGCATTTCCCGCTGGCGGCGTCCCATACCAAAACGGTCCCGTCGAACGTGCCCGCGAGGATCTGCTGGCCATCGGGAGTCCAGTTGAACGAGCGTTCCCACGTCGTCGGCCTTCGCTCCAGGGCCACTTTCCGGCTGAAATCGCTGGCATCCCAGACCAGAATCTTCTGATCGTAGGCGGCCGACAGGATGTCCCCGGTAACGGGCGACGTGGCTACTTTCTTGATCCCCGAGGCATGGGCCTCAATTTCGGCCAGGGTTTCCGAACTTTCGATGTCAAACACCCGAATCACGCCGTCGTCGCAACCCAGCACGGCCCGCCCGTGGATGGGATCGATGGCACAGCTGTCGGTTTCGTTCTCGAAGGGGCCCCACATTTTGATCGGTTCGCCGGTTTGCAGATCCCACACCCGCAACGTCATGTCATCCCCGGAGGTGTAAATGCGGCCGCCGCTGCAGACGACCGAGAGCACATCCTTCTCGTGCCCCTCAATGATCCGCCGGACAGCCCCGGTTTGCAGATTCCAGACCAAAATCCGCCAGTCCCGGGACACGGAAACTCCCGTCTGGTCGTCGACGAAGACAAAATCCTCGACGTCATCGCTGTGCCCCAGCAAGACCTGCTGCCGCTGGCGGGTCAGCAAGTCCCAAATGTAGATGGTGTAATCCGATGATGACGAAGCCGCCAGGGTACCCGAGCCGTTCACTGTAATCTTGTTGGCCAGGTGATCATGATAACCCATCAACTCCACGGTCCGCTTTTCCAGATCCACCCAGGCGACCGCTCCGTCATAGGCCGAACTGACCGCCGCACGGGAATCGGGGATGCCGGCCACGCACGTAACCGGGCCTCGATGTCGAACAAATTTGCCGTTTTGAACTGTGTCCACCTTGAATTACCTCATCGTTTTTCAGCGGGCCGCCGGATCATCACGCGATCAGGACAACCGTGCTGCAACCCGGACGTTTCATTTCGCTGTCACATTCTAATCTCTGTGCGGGACAACCGGCAGGGAACCAGACAGTTGCTGCCGGCCCGTTGATACGCCTGCTGGTATTCGGCTGCCCGGACGGAGTTGACGTTCACGTTATTGTAATCGGAGCCGTACAAAAACAGATCCGGATTGCGTTCGGCAATTTCCCGGATCCAGTGCTCGTACATGTGCCGCCGCTCCTCCAGCCGGTAAAACCAGTTGCCGTACATGGTGAAGAAAGCATTACTCCACCAGAGCAACGCAGAGGGTTCTTCGGCCATGTGCTTCAGCAGCGGCGCGGGATCGGTCAGGATATTGCAGCATACGTATTCATGTCGCAGCGACTGGCAAGCTTGCCAGTGATCCTGAAAAACCCGGGCACCTCCCCAGCGATCCAGTTCGCCCTGCCACATCCGCCGGATTTCCGCGGGTTCCACCTGGTCGGGCGTCAAATCCGCCCACAACTGATAGAACGTCGCGGGATGCGGGAAAACGCGGAACAGGTGGCTGACGAAATCAGGAAAGTCGGCTCCGTCCCAGTGTTCGACCATGTACTGCCGAATTTCCAGGGCGTTGGGACTGTAGTCAAAATACACGATCCGCGTTGACGGATCCCAGCCATGCGAGTACAGAATCCGGTTGGCCTTGAAGCCGGCCGCCACGCTGTACAGCGAGGTGACAGGTGACTTGAATTCCGGGGCGGGGGTTTCGATGTCGGTATAGGCCTCGATATTCCACAAGAACACGCCATTGCGGGCACCGCCTGTCTGGGGTTGCACGACGTTGAGGAACGCGATTTGATCCGGGCCCAGGTCGTGATTGGCGGCATCGCGGCGGTAGCGCCCAATCCCGTGGTTCAGATAGCTGGCAAAGGCCCGGGTTCGGTCGGGACAATTCGCGGACAGGTCCAGTATGCCGCTCCGCACCGATTCGTCAAATCCGATTACCGGAAAACCGCTGGCCAGGCTGGCGGCAATCAGGGGCCATCCGGCCAGGGTCGGTTGCCGGGATTCGCATTCTGCGGTCGGCACCAACTCGGCAATTCGCCCCTGCTTCAGCCGCACGTCTGCCCGCGTCAATTCCATCGCTGGCCCACCGGTTGCCTCGAAATCGGGAGCGCCCAAACGCTCGTAGATTTCCAGATTGACCAGCAGGCAGGAGTGCCGAAATCCGAACCAGGTGGTCTCGTCACCGATGATTTCTCCGGCCACCAGAAAATCGCCCCGGTCAACGAGAGCTTGCAGGGCCGAAAAAAAATCTTGCGCCTGCCAGTGGTCTGGCGTCCAGCGTTCGGCGATCACGTGCCCGCAGGGCACAATCAGGCACCATCGAAAACCGGCGCCCGCCGCCTGACCGAGAATTTCAGAAACGGACGTCGCCTCGATGATTTCGTCGCGATAGTCGTATCGTGACCAGGAAATGGTAAAATCGCGATACTTGTCGGCCACGACCGGATCACTGACCTGATGGGCGATGTCCAGCACGCCCAGGACGAGTCGTTCAATCTTCATGGTTCAGCTCATGATCCCTGGGGTCCGGGGCCTAACATTCGGGGCGCGGATTCGAAACCTCCGCCTGATGGGCGGCCGCCCGGCTGAACCCGTTACCGCGGGCGGGTTGCAGTTGCCCCCAAACCACGAGGTCTCCGTCCATCAGTTGACAATGGACATCATGCAACGCGGGCAGATGCTCGCCGGCCGGGGTGGCGTTGACGGCCCGCAATCCGCCAACAAATCGGGGGGCGATCGCCAGCAACAACTGGTCCGCCACCCGGGAACCCAAAATGCTGGTAATCACCCGGGCCCCCCCTTCGACCATAATCGAATGCAGCCCCATCTGTCTGAGCCGGGGCATCAGCTGCGACAGGTCAATCAAACCGTTCTCCTGAACGGGCACCCGAATCACGCGTGCACCGGCGGCGACCAGCCGTTCTTCCTTTTTGTCACAGGCAGCCGAGCCGGCAACGATCACCGGCCGCACGCAGGGATCTCGCAACAAATTGGCATCCAGGGGAAACCGCAGACGGGTATCCAGGACAACCGGCTGGGGGTCGTTGCCCGCCGCCAGCCGCACGTTCAGTTGCGGGTCGTCGCAAAGCACCGTATTGATACCAACCAGAATGGCGTCGTGCAGCGCGCGAATCTGGTGTGTCAACTGCCTGGATTTTGAGTTGCTCAGCTGCAGAGTGCCCCCTTCAAACGGGGCGATACAACCGTCAATGCTCTGGGCGTAGGCCAGGGTAACCAGAGGCCCTGGGCGTTCCTGCAGACAATGCTGCTGACGGGCCAGACGATCTCGCAACTTCTCGATAACTTCGACCCGGCGTGACGCCGGTCCGTCAGATTTGTTCATGATGCAATGACACTGACGACGGCGTCAGGACAATTTCTCCGTGTCACGCCACAGGGGATCGGGATCGATTTGCTTTTGGCGGAGGCCCTGCGCCGCAGTCCCAAACAAGTGCCCGAGTTTGTCCGCTTTGGTTTTCAGGTAATGCCGGTTTTCAGGTCGGGGCGCGATCTCATGCGGCACCCGCTGGATCACCTCGATCTCGCCCGCCTCCAGATCCGAAACCTTGCGGGGGTTGTTGGTCAGCAGGCGAACCTGGCGAACGTTCTGGTCGCGCAGGATGGCCGCCGCCACCAGATAGCTGCGCCCGTCCGCCGGCAACCCCAGGTGCAGGTTGGCATCCACGGTATCCAGCCCCTCATCCTGCAGCGCGTAGGCCTGGACCTTGTTGGTCAACCCGATGCCCCGCCCTTCCTGTCTCAAATAAACGAGCATGCCCCGCTTTTCTTCCGCGATGGATTCCAGGGCAAACAGCAACTGGTCCCGGCAGTCACAGCGGACCGAACCAAAGACATCGCCGGTCAGACATTCCGAGTGAACCCGCACCAGCAACGGCGTTCCATGAGGCTCCCCCAAACTCAGGCAAACGTGCTCTTTGCCTTCGACGTCGTGATACACGGTCATGCGAAACTCGCCATAGATCGTCGGCAGCCGCGCGGAATAGACGCTCGTTACCAGTTCATCAGCCTGATGTTGCTCGCTCATTCGGTACCTCGGAAGTGGACGCAGGGAGCTGTACGCGCAAACACCAGCCGGTTGCCTCGTGTGACGCGAATGGTATGGACGACCCGGGTTTTTTCCGGCCGTCCGAAATATGGAATCAGGCGCCGTGACAAAAACAACGGGGCCTTGTTCTTGCCACGAAATGCCCAACGGTCCCGGATTTTCGAACATAGTTGAGCCCGTCGCGCAGGTCAAGAATCTCCGCCCGTCACACCCGATTGTCAGACAGCCGTCAATCCCTTCATTATGCGCATAACAGTTCGCCAACGGGGAACCGGGCGAAATCGCTCACCTGCCCGGTCGCCCGTTGGTAACGGTTATGCGTGATTCCTGCCCTGAGTCGATTGGCCATTTACTGGCAAGAACGCCCGGCACTGGCAACCACGCCCGGCACTGGCAACCACGCCCGGCATCGGCGCCAGTTCTGGCGGGGTTGACCGCCGGTCGCCGAAGCCAGTGCCCGCGGTGATTTGTCGAGGCAAATCATCGCCCTGACACGTTTTGACAACGGCATCGCATTCATCGGATGACCACGCCACCCGTCAGCAACCGCAACGCAAAACGCGGACCGTCACGCAATTCCCGTGCAATCCCCAGGCAATCCGGACACGTTGTACCATTCAATCGAAAGTCGTTGTCAAGGAACGGCTTGCGAACCGTCCGGCCGGATTCCAGATTCTCGCGCTGGCCGCCAACCCGACCGCAGCGCTGGCGGACTGGTCAGGGAACAAACGGCAGACCGGAGACGTATCCCTTTCGGATTCGTCTTTATCGTCCTCCCCGGAAATCAAGGCGCGGAACACTGGCAGTGGCGCAATAATCTGGTATCCTGACCCTCAGTTTGCTTGACGCCGCCACCAGGTCAGGCAGAATATTTAACAGCCGTGACTGACATTTTCCGGAAAGCGGATCGCCTGGTCGATTCGGGTTATCCAACTTCTGGTGAGCTTTGGAGATTTAACAATGATGACCAGATTGCCCGAAATGTGTTGCCGGTTCGGAATGGTTGGCTTGATCCTGAGCATCGCTGGCGTGCAGTTTCTGTTTTCCGGGTCCGAATCACCGGCGATCGCGAAAGCGGCGAGTTCATTTCAGGATTCGACGCCGGCTCCGTTGGACAGCCCGCCAGAAGACCAAACCTATATTGGTACCAAGCAATGTTCCGCCTGCCATTTTGACCAGTTCATGACGTTTCGACAGACCAAGCATGCCAAGGCATTTGAGATCCTCCCGGAAAAATATCGTGAGGACGCAAGTTGTCTGGAGTGTCACACGACGGGCTTTGGCGAGCCCACCGGATACAAGGATGCCAGCACCGCGGACCTCGCCGGAACTTCCTGCGAAGCTTGCCACGGTCCCGGCAGCAAACACGCCGAGATTGCCAAGGAATTCGCCAACAAGAAATTGTCCGACGAAGAAAGCCTGTACGTCAGGAGTACGATCCACAAGATGCTGCCGGACAATTCGTGCGTCAAATGTCACAAATCAAAAGGTCACATTCCGCATCCGGAATTCGACAAATCCTAGTCGCCGGTTCGTTGCTCTTGCCGGTTACCAACCGGACTGGCTGAAAAGGGACTGGCTGAAAAGCGGGTTCCGCGCAAGTTCCGTCCGGGATATTCCTCAGGGTCAAAGGCCGCACGTGGCCGGCGTATCTTGATTCAACGTGATCCATTTTCCAGATAAACTCGCGCCAGATGGTCGACGTCCGTCCTGGCCAATGATTTTGCAGCTCATGAAAGGCTCCTCGCATGTCTGATGCCGTCCCGGGTGCTGCCCGGTCTCGTCCCAAACGACGCTGGCTGGTCCGCCTGGCCATTGTGTTTGCCGCCATTTCGGTTTTGGGAATGGGTGGCCTGGGCGTGGCCGAGTACCGAACCAGCCAGCCGGATTTCTGTGCCTCGTGCCACATCATGGAGCCTTATTACGTTTCGTGGAGCGAGGACGTGCACGGCGAAAAGCTGGATATTGCCTGCGTCGATTGCCACTACGCACCCGGCGAACGAACCACGATCAAGGCCAAATTGCGGGGTCTTAGCCAGGTGGTCAGTTACTTCAGCGGACGATTTGGGGCTACCCGTCCCCGGGCTCACGTCAGCAACGACAGTTGCATGACGGCCAAGTGCCACGGTGACCAGCGGTTTATGGACAAACCCATCATGCTGGGAACCGTCCAGTTTACCCACGCCCGCCACCTGCAACACAATCATGAAGCCGAACAGCAAAACAGCCAACGCCTGGCGGAAGTGGAAACCACGCTCAAGTCCATGTTGAACGAAGAGCAGTTCGCCGAACTTTCTGTGGTCGCCATGGAATCGGGACATGCCAGGGATCGATTTGACAAACTTGTCAGCCTGTGTGGTGAATGGAACATCCCGGCTGAACGTGACCTCCTGGTGGAATTCTCCCAGCTGCTGCATCGCCCGGTGCGACTGGCCCAGCTAAACGATTTGCATTGCACGAGTTGCCACCAGTATCGGGCCACGGATTCGGTGACGGACAGCAACGGTCACGGAAGTCATTTTCAGGTCAGCACCAGTACCTGCTACACCTGCCACTTCAACAACGAGGGATTTAATACCGGTACCAACACCTGCCTGATGTGCCATACTCCTCCGCAAAAACAGATTACCGTCCACGCCGAAACGAGCCCCGCCGACGAGTCCCCGGAAGCGGCCGCGCTGGCCACCAAACTGGTCAAGATGGATCATTCCGAGATCATCGCGCGGAAAGTGGAATGCAGCGCCTGTCATGCCGACGCGGCTCATTCTGATGCGACCGTCACCCGCCGCGATTGCGAACGTTGTCACAACCAGCCGCAATATTTCGCCGACTGGCAGCAACCCTTTACGCTTGACATGGTCACCCGCTACCACCATGCCCACATCCAGCAGCAGCGGGCCAAATGCCTGGATTGCCATACAGAAATAAAACACGAACTGGTCAAGGAGTCATCGGACGAGACGCAGGCGGAATTCCTGACTTCGGTGCTGTCCAACTGCGGCAATTGTCATCCCAACCAGCATGCGGATCAGGTAAACTTGCTGCTGGGACGCGGCGGTTCCGGCGTGCCCATTGGTGCTCCCAATCTGATGTTTGGCTCGCGCACGAATTGCACCGGCTGCCACATCGAACTGTCCGAGGGAGCCCACGGCAACCAGGTCGTCAAGGCAACCGAGGACGCCTGTATCGCCTGCCACGGCGACCAGCACAAAAATACATTCGAACAGTGGAAAATGGGGTTGGCGTTTGTGATGGAAGACGCTGACAAGACCTGGCAACAGGCCCGGCAATTGCTCGACGAGAAACAGGACCTGCCGGCCGAAACCCGGCAGCAGGCCAGCGAACTGATCGAGGCGGCCAGGGCCGATTTGCTGCTGGTCAAAAACGGCAACGGCCTGCATAACGTGACGTACGCGATCGAAGTGCTGGACTCCGTGACATCGCGATGCCAGAAGGCGATCAAACTGTTGAACGGCGGTTAATCCCGGGTCCGGTCGCAAGTCTCAATAAAGAACTGGCTGCGGTTCAGTTTCCCGCCGATCCCGGGTGACGCGGCCAAGTGCCTGTCTCTCTCCAATCAAAAGGAGCTGAAAAGGAGCTGGCTGCCGGCCCGGTGTGGTGCCACCCTGTGGCTGGCGATCCGCCGGATGCCTGTCCCGGCTCCAGCGACCCGTTCGGGAATGCGGGATTTTATCCGTCCTGTGGCGGGTGTACCCGGTGGCAACAAGCTTCTTTGGAAGCGGATCTGGGGATCGTCTGCCTCGGCAGGAAACTCCGATGGGGCGCCGCCGCTGACTTGGCCGTGTGCCGTTACCCGATGCGGTCGAACCGGGTGCCCGCGCCCGGAATGGGCAGCGCCCGGATATACATCAGCAGCAACACGACCACCAGCAGAATGGGCAGCGTCGAGACTGCCAGCCAGATCCGGCGGTAGGTGTACTGTCCCAGTGCCTGTTCGGCGCGAGTCTGCACGTCCGCGGCAACCTGCAGTCCTTTTTCCAGCGACTGGTTGACGGCGGCCGGCGCGAAACTGTGGATTTCCGTGCGGGCCTTGGTTAATGCCGTTTCGGCTTCACGCAGATCAAACTTGGGACCGCGGACTTCCATTCCCAGACGCTCGGCCTCGGCAACCGTCTCCTCCGACCGGGCAATTTGCGTGCGCAGTTCATCCAGTCCCTGCTTGATCGTCCGGGCGGCGTCGGCCCCGGCCAGCGTGGCACCAAACTTGCCGTCCTTGTGGCAACGGGCACAAAAGGTATCCGGTCCCATCCCCAGCATCTCGTCGGAGGGCTGGTGGATGGCGTGATTGCCATGGCAGGTCACACAGCCGGGCAGATCCAGCTGTTCAAAGCGGTGTTTCATTTGCGTGTTGGCGAACAACTCAGCCACCTTGACGTGACAGGTCCCGCAGGCATTGGCCACCGACGAGGCCTCCGGAGGGACCGCGCCGTGGTTGCCATGACAATCGTTGCAGGTGGCCGCCGACAAGTCACCGTTTTTCAACAGCGCATTGGCGTGCACACTGTGACTCCACAGTTCATATTGTTCATGTCCCAGCGGCTTTCCGTGATATTCGCGACCGGCCATCAGTTCTGCATTGGCGTGGCAGGTGGCACAGGTCTCGGCAACCTGCGTGGGATAGACGGGTGACTGCGGACTGGCGACTTCGACGATGCCGTGACCGCCATGACAGGACACGCAGGTCGCCACGCCGGCATCCCCCGACGACTTCAGGTGTTGGCCATGGCCGCTGGTCCAGTATTCCGATTCCTGATCCGTCCGTGGAGACGGCTGATATTTGCGCATGTATTCGATACTGGAATGGCAATGACCACAAAACGCCGGAATGTCGGCGGGTGATGCCATGCGCCGGAAACTCTCGTCATTGCGATGGGCCACAAAATCGTCCATCGAGGCACTGCCGCCGTGGCAGTCGTGACAACGCAGCCCTTTCTGCCAATGGATATCGGCCAGCAAGTCATGCTCGCTTACGATCAAATGCCGGTTCTCTTCGATGCCGGCCAACATCCCCTCCGGGCCGTGACATACCGTGCAGGAATAGTCTTGCGGCAAACCCGGGGCGGACTCTTCCCCGGCGGTTGATGCGGGATCCTGCGGGAACGCGTGGGCCGGCAACGGCCCGCGGTCGGCCATCGACAACAGCACCAGGGTGACCGGAATGTACCATTTCAGTTTCAACGGGCCACCTCCATGGCAATAACGGTAATCAACAGGGCCGCGACAATCGCCATGACCATGAACAGCAGCCGCCGCAATCGATGCCCCGTGTCCAGCATCATCACCGGCAATACCAGGACTCCCAAAAGAAGCGACAGCCCGAGAATCAACTGCCGGTACCGGTCATCAAAGAATCCCCAGGCGGTCATGTAAATAAAGAATGCCACGGCGATCACCGCCAGGACGTTCAGCACGCGGCGCGTTGCCGGGCCCCGGTCCAAAAACGGCACCAGGATCACGATCAGGAAACAAAACCCGAAAAACAGGACGCCGAAAACCTCGCCTTCCATTCCCAGAAAATGGGGGGGCAATTGCTTGAGCGCCTGGAACATGAACAGGAAGTACCATTCCGGTTTGATGCCCTCCGGTGCCGAGCCGAACGGATCCGCCTTTTCCCCCAACTCCCAGGGAAACAGCGCGGCCAGCGCGGCCAGGATGGCCAGCGCCAAATACCAGCCGACCATGTCCCGCAGCAAGAAATGCGGCACGAACGGCATACCAGGGACGTTCTGTTCCCCGCCATGCTCCTGAATGACCCGGTGGGGCGTGCTCATGCCGTGTTGCTGCACGAGATACAGATGCAGGCCCAGCAAGCCAAACGCGATCACGGGAAAGATGGCCACGTGCAGGGCATAGAAACGTACCAGCGTATCACCGGTCACGTTTTCGCCGCCACGCGCCCATAACAGCAGTTGTTCGCCCACCAGCGGGACAGCACCCACCAGCGCCGTACCCACCCGTGTGGCAAAAAATGCCAGCTCGTTCCAGGGCAGCAAATAACCGCTGAACCCGAACCCGAGGAACAGAAAAAACAGGAACATCCCGCTGACCCAGGTCATTTCGCGCGGACGGCGATAGGCCCGCATCATGTAGGTCGTCAAAATGTGCAGGAACAGAATGCCAATCAACAGGTTGGCAGCCCAGGAATGGATGGAACGAATCAGCCAGCCAAAATCCACCTCGGTCATAATGGCCCGCACGCTTTCAAACGCCTGATCGGGCGCGGGCTTGTAGTAGAGGGTCAGCAGGATCCCGGTCAACAACTGAATTCCGAACAAAAACAGGGCCATGCCGCCCAGAAAATAGAACGCCGTACTGCGATGAATGGGGACCACTTTTTTGGCGACCAACGCCATCGCGCTGGCCAGGCCAAACCGTTCCCCGACGTACGCCAGACAGCGGTCGCGGAATCCCGCGTTATCCGGCAAGTCTTCAGGTGTCGCGTGAGACAACAATCTCCTCCTCGCCCGGGTTTCCTCGCAATGTCACCTTGTATTCCTGCAGGGGACGGGGTGGCGGCCCGGCCACATTGCGGCCCTCCAGATTGTAAACGCCGTTGTGACAGGCACAAAAAATGCGGTCCTTGTCCGGCTGGAATTCCACGGTGCAATCCGTATGCGTACAAATGGCATTGAAGGCGCGGACCTGGTCGTCCCGGGTACGGATCAGCAAACAGGGCTTGTCGTTGAAATTGAACGGCGCCGGCCAGCGGCCATCGGGACCGGGCTTCAACTGGTTGACTCGGTACGGGGCCACGGTTTCCTGAGCGCCACTGGTCGTCGCGAAACGGGGTCGCAAGTAACGGACCACCGGGTAGAACAGGGCCACGAGGGTTCCCACCACCGTCACTCTCAGGCTGTTGAGCAGCCACTTTCTCCGAGAGACAGGATCGCCGGTTTCAGCCATGGTGCATCCGTTTGCTGAAGACATTGTCGATTCGCCGGCCCGCAATTCACGAGGCGGAATATTGACTTGCCATTTTGACCGGCCGCTACTCGCTTATCAAGCAGTCAAATTGCCGTATCGGATACAATTTGTTCCGCCAAACTGACATAAACTCTTGACCAGTGTTCTGCTTTTTCCAGTAATCCTTTGGTCCTGAAATCCGATCGCCCTCCATTCGGCCTTGCCCGCGTGGTTTCGGCCTTGCCCGCGTGGTTTCGACCTTGCCCGCGTGGTCATCAACCGGCGGGCATTCCCTCCGGCCGATTTGCGCCGCCAGCTTCCAGCTTGAGATGGTCGCTGAGTCAACCAGTTGGCCTGGCTGATGTTTGTCACCAGTGACCCGCCTGGTCTGGCCGGACCAAACTCGTGAAGCGATCTTTCAACAATGACCCTCCCTGTCGCCCCACTCCGTTGGCCAGCGGCACGTGCTCCGAGCATGCCCGGCTTGTTGCAGACCACCAGGACACATTCAATGAGCACATCCGGCACCGGGCGACGGCACGGCCTCGACAGCCGCTCAGCAGGCCAGTTTATCGACGTTTTGGTTGCCCAAGTCGAATAACCGAAAACGGTTTCGCGTCGCTCTGCTGGCCGTTGCGCTGTTGCCGCCGTCCCGGTCACACGCGGCAGGAACTCAAATTCCGATTGTTCGCCTGCCGCGAATGTGTTACACGTTGCCGCTGTTGTTTTGCGACGTTCGTCCGTTCTGACGCAGGCCCCACCGGGAAACCAGGTCCGCATGAATACCACCATCAAGCTGGGCATTGCCGCCGGCATTGTTACGGGCGTGACGGCCTGGATGGCCTGGCTCGGCACGTCGGCCAGCTGGAAATACTATCTGACCGTGGATGAATGTCTGGCGGATGCTCCCGACCTGGTTAACCAGCGGATGCGGATCAGCGGCCGCGTGGCGACGGGCTCCCTCAACGTGGAACCGGACCGAACCCGGGCGAGGTTTTGGCTGTGCGGCCGCGACGGCCAGTTACCGGTCACTTGCGGCGGCCCGCTTCCGGACAATCTGGCTGAAGACATGGATGTCATTGTCGAGGGACACCTGGATGAAGCCGGTTGCCTGCAAGGCGATCAGGTGCTGACTCGTTGCGCCAGCAAGTATGCGACCGGATCCCGGGCGACCGTGACCCGGCTGCCCCCCCCGACTGCGGAGGGAAAGCGTCGATGAGAATAATGGGCCAGCTGTGTTTGCTGGCGGCATTTGTTGGCGTCAGCTACGCCGGATTTGCCTGCTGGGCCGGCGCGATGGAAACGCCCCACACTTCAGCGAACCGGACTCGTCAGCGCATGGGGCGGCATGCTGGCCCTGACTGGCGTGATGGTCGTGCTGGCCTGGGCCTTGCTGGTCAAGGACTTCAGCTTTCAATATGTCGCCCAGTATTCCAGCCGCCTGTTGCCGTGGCATTATTCGCTTTCGGCGTTGTGGGTCGGCCAGGCGGGTTCGCTGTTATTGTGGGCCTGGTTACTGGGTCTCCTGGCGCTGGTGTTTCGATGCTGGCCGGGGACAAAATCGACGCCGCTCCGCGACCCGGCCTTTGGAATCCTGATGGCCTATTGCGGGTTTCTGACAGCGACGATGGTCTTCGCGGCCGACCCGATGCAGCGGGACATCGCCCCGGGTCAGGAAGGTGCCGGGCTTAGTCCCCTGTTGCAGCATCCGGCGATGCTGATTCACCCGCCAATCGTATTTTTGGGTTACGCGACGTGGGCTATTCCCTGTTCCCTGGCCATCGCGGCACTGACCTTGCAGCGGCCACCGGGTAGCGAGATTGAATCGCGGTCCAGTCTGGCGACCGGCCGACCGTCCGCCCGGCGACCGCTGGATTCGACGTGGGTTCGGATCGCCCGCCCCTGGGCGCTGGTCGCCTGGACGGTGCTCGGCGGAGGCATACTGCTGGGGGCCTACTGGTCCTACGAAGAATTGGGCTGGGGCGGTTACTGGGCGTGGGATCCCGTCGAGAACGGGTCGCTCATCCCCTGGCTGATCGGCAGCGCGTTTATTCACACACTGATGACCTGGCAATTTCGGGGCATGCTGAAAACAACCTGCGTGGCCCTGGCCATCGCGGTATTCGGGATGTGCAACTTCGCCACGTTTCTGACCCGCAGTGGCATCTTCAGCAGTCTGCACGCCTTCAGCCAGTCACCAATTGGTTGGTTGTTTCTGGGCTTGATGGTGGCATTGGCGCCGGCGGCGTCGTGCTGATCGCACGAAATCGACGGGGTCTGGCGCCGGAAAACCGGCTGGGCAGCGTCTGGACGCGTGAAGCGTTCGTCGTGATTTCCATCATCTCGCTGTTGTTGCTGGCCGGTGTCACGGTGGCCGGCACGCTGAGCGTGGCGCTGTCCGAGGCCCTCGTTGGCCGCCGAATTATGGTCGGCCCCCAATTTTACAACAACGTGTTGATCCCGATCGGGCTGGTGCTGCTGGCCACCGTGGCGGCTGCCCCGCTGTTGCGTTGGGGAGCGTCTCCGGACCCGCAACAATGGCGGGCCCTCAGGATTTCTGCCGGGGTGGCATCCCTGGTGGCCGTCATGGTCTGGCTGGGCGGAGTGCGACACGGGCTGGCCCTGTCGGTCGCCTGGTTGGCCGCATTTGCAGCAGCGACCGTGGTCGCCGCGCTGGTGATCGAATCACGGCATCGCCACCCGGACCGGCCCTGGCGAGGGATACCGGAAACCCTGGTGGCCAGCCGCCGACTGTATGCCGGGTTTTTGATTCACCTGGGTTTTGTTTGCATCGCCGTGGGAGTGACCGGTTCGTCGCTGGGCAGCCGTCGGTATGATCTGGTGATGAAGCCCGGCGAGGTGGTCCACTGGGCCGGTCGCGCGATTTGTTTCCAGCAACTGATCGAACGGGAACTGCCGGACAAGTTCATTGTGGAAGCGGATCTGCAGATCTCCCCCGATGGACAAAGGCCGTTTCGCCTGCGACCCGCCCAGCACTGGCATCGGCTGCAAGACCAATGGACCACAGAAGTCGCCATTCGTTCGACGTGGGGCAGCGACCTGTACACGATTTTGCACAACCGCGAAGGCCGCGACGCGGTTCGGCTGACGCTGGTGGAAAACCCGCTGATGCGATGGATGTGGCTGGGCGGCGGCGTCATCGCCGCGGGCGCGTCGATCCGATTGTGGCCGGCCCGCCGACGGGTGGATCGAAAACCGCCACCGGCACCACCACCGCCCCGGGGCAAGGCCCGCCGGCGGCATCGCCGCAGCCTGGCCGCTGCCCATTCCTGAACCCGTTCCCCATCCGGTCCATTCGTCATGCATTGTCCCGTCACTGCGATTCAGACCCGGCGCCTGTCGAAAACACTCGGCGGACGGATGGTGCTGTGCAATATTGATCTGGAAATCGCGACGGGTGAATGTATCGCCCTGACGGGCGATAACGGAGCCGGCAAAACAACGCTGTTGCGCTGCCTGGCCGCTATCGCCCGGCCCACCTCGGGCGACGTCCGCTGGTTCGGCCAGCCTGCCGTCGCCCGTCCTGACCAACGGCGCATGGTGGGCGTCGTGACGCCCGACAGTCACCTGTATCCGCACCTGACGCTCCGCGAAAACCTGGTGTTCGCGGCCCGGATGTGCGGGGCAACCGCGCCGGGGCGGCAGGCCGACCGGTGGCTGGAACAAACCGGACTGCGTCCCCAGGCCGGCCGTCAGGCCAGACAGATTTCGCGGGGGATGCGCCAACGACTGGCGCTGGCCCGGGCCCTGATTCACAACCCGCGCATCTTGCTGCTGGACGAACCATTTTCCGGTCTCGATTCCACCAGTCGCCAATGGCTGGTTGAGTTGCTGCGGCAACAACGGGCCGATGGAGGGGCGGTTTGTTTTTCGACTCACGACCCGCAACCGGCCTGGCAAATCGCTGATCGCACCCTGATCCTGCAGGACGGATCGGTGGCCAGCCAGCAGGCGGCGGTACAACCATTCAGGGACAACCGCAGGCAGCGGGTTGCGGCATGAACCGGAGTGATTATGGCAAGCAAGTTATGGTGGCTGATTCACAAGGACCTGGTCGTCGAATATCGCACGCGACAGGCCTGGCCTGCCATGCTGTTGCTGGGCGTCATCGTCGCGATGATATTCAGCTTGCAAATGGAACTGCCGGTCGCGTTGCGGCCGGCGGCAACCGGAGCGCTGCTGTGGCTGGCGATTCTGTTTGCCGGGCTGGTGGCCGTCGAACGAACCTGCGCGGTCGAGCAGCCGGATGGGCGCTGGGACAGCCTGACGGTGTACCCGCTGTCTCCGGCCCTGATCTTTTTGGGAAAACTGGCGGTCAACTTCACCGCCCTGCTGGCCCTGGAGTGCGTGCTGGTGCCGTTATTCGTGGTCCTGACCGATGTGCCATTGTTGCAACCGGTCTGGGCGATTGTGCTGGTGGCGATACCGGCCAGCGCGGGTATCGCGGCGGTCGGCACGCTGGTCAGCGCCATTGCCCTGGGCTTGCGGCAACACCGCGCCATGTTGTCGCTGCTGGGGTTGCCGCTGCTCCTGCCCGTGATGGTGGCAGCGGCCGAGGCAACCCGATTGATCGGCCAGGGAAACCTGGGAGCCGAATGGTGGCGCTGGGTCCAGTTTCTGGGAGGCGTGGCAATCATTTTCACAACGCTGGGCATTGTTTTGTTTGGGTCATTGATTGAGGAATAAACCGCTTGCGGTTTGGCCAGTTTGCCGGCCGGGCCGTAATCGAACGGGACAACGCAGGTTGCAGAACCCTGCCTGACAATGGGGATTTCAAGAATGAAAAAAAACACGGCATCGAATCCCGGTCATCCGGTGGCATGGACGTCGCTCACTGGCGTCTTGTTGATCGTTGCCATTGGAGCCATGTCGCTGGCTCCGACCGAACAAACGATGGGTGACGTGCAGCGGGTCATGTACGTCCACATTGCGGTCGCCTGGTTGGCCCTGCTGGGATTTGTGGTGATGGCTGCCGCCGGATTGGGGTACCTGGTGCGCCGCAATTTGTGGTGGGACCACTGGTCGCAGGCGGCCGGCGAAATCGGCTGGCTGTGCTCAACCTTGACGCTGGTCACCGGATCATTGTGGGCCCATGCGGCATGGGGTACCTGGTGGACCTGGGACCCCCGGCTGGTGACGTCATTCATTCTGTGGGCATTTTACAGCGGCAACCTGATCCTCCGCAGTGGCCTGGATGACGCGCAGCAGCGCGCCCGGTTGTGCGGCGTACTGGCAATCGTCGGCGTGGCCGATGTTCCGCTGGTTGTCATGGCAACGCGCTGGTTCCGCGGCATCCATCCGGTCGCGCCCCAAATGGAACCCTCCATGCGCTACGCGTTGCTGGCCAGTGTTGCCGGTCTGACGGCGATCATGACGCTGTTGCTTGTCCGCCGCCGGATCCAGCTGCAACAGGAAAGCCTCGTGAACCAACTGCGAATGCATGCGGATACCCGTGAAACCGGTTTTCCCCTGGCCCATCCCCGCGTGGCGTGCAACGTCCGGTAGGTGTCGTTGGCCCAACACCATATTCAGCGGTCCGGGCCTGCCCGGTCCGGCAACAACGAAAGGAATATCGATGGCAACATTTATGGCAGCCTGCCTGGCGGTTTGGTTGGGCGTGGTGTTGTATGTGGGTCGTTTGGGCCTGCGTCAACAACGTTTGCAACAGGATCTGGAGGCCCTGCAAGATCGCCGTTCGGCTGGAGCGGACGCCAGACAGCCACCGGCCCGCGCGGCATAACGAGGAAGTTCCTGTGATTTCGCCTTTCCTGCTGCTGGCCACCGTTGCCGCGCTGTTGGGACAACCATCGCCGGTCGCCGGGTCGATTGGCGGCGTGGTGGTCAATGCATCCCGCGACATGACCCCCGTGGGCGGGGCGGAAATTGTATTGTCGGTGCAGGTGGACGGCCAGCTGGTCATCGCCGCCGAGGGCGTCGCCGATGATCAGGGCCGATTCCTGTTTGACAACATTCCGGCCGATACCAGTTACGTTTACTTGCCGGGCGCCAATCGCAACGGCGTCCACTACCCGGGACCGCGTGTCAAACTCACCGCGGGCAAACCGCATGCGCGGGTCCGGTTGACGGTGCGCGACACGGTCAGCGAGCCCAATCCACTGGTGCTGCGTCGTCATGAGATAACCCTGCACGTGGAATCCGACGCGCTGCGGGTGACCGAAACCCTGCTGATTGACAATCCCGGTACGGAAACCTATGTCGGCCAGCCGGTCAAACAGGACGGCCGGGCTGCCACGCTGCGGCTCTCGATTCCATCGGACTTTCGTCGAGCCACATTTCACCAGGAGTTTTTTGGTCGCCAGTTTACGCTGATCGATGGCCGCCTGGTCACCGACATTCCGTGGACGCCGGGGCAACGCACGTTGGCGTTCACCTATGTGTTGCCCAACGACGATCATCGCCGAATTTGGCAGCGGCCGCTGGATTTGCCCTGCGATCAGCTGCGGATCGAGGTTCACACTGACGCGGCTGAGGCAATTGACGCGAACCTGCCCCGGGCCGCGGCCCCAACCGGTGGCGCCGTCGTGTTCGAGTCGACCGGGCGGCTTCCGGCCGGTCACGTCGTGCGTCTGCAGCCGGGACGCCTGCCGATTTCAATCGCCACGTACAGTCGCTGGTTGGCGCTGGCCGTGCTGGTCATATTGATCGCCGCGACAACCTTGACGGGCATGTGGCGCCGGCGGCCAGGAAAATCCCAATCCGCCGATGACACGCCCGCCATCATTCGGAAAAACGCTGCCTGAACGGTTTCAATCAGAAAACATGCCGTTTGGGACGTGCGTGTACCATGTCCACCCGCCCGTGCCCATGGGCGCCACTGAGGTCTTTGCCGGGCGGAACCTGTCTCTGCTGCCTGGGGTCCAGCGCATGGCGGGACCGGTCCTCTCCATTTCCTTGCGGACACGGGCATGTCCGATTAACATCAGGGGTGTGTCAACGACGACCGGAAATGGACGGTGTTTGGAAAGCCGACGTTGTCCAGCGAGCGGTTTCGCAAGTTTTGCTGACCGTTTGATTCCAGCGGCGAGGCGACAGGCTGACCATCGCCGGTATACTGCCTGACACATCCGTATACTCCCATTGGCGACCCGCATCGGGCGCGAGGGTTTGCCCGCATGTTGATCAGATTTTTCGGATGTTTCGGTTCGATCGCCATTCTGGTGTTTTGCCTGGCGGCCGCTGCTGTTCCCGCGACGTCCGGCCAGCCGGGCCGTGCCAACCACGAGCCGGCAACGGCGGCGACCGGCGATCAGCAACTGGAGCAATCCTACATCGGCACCGATCGGTGTTACTCGTGCCATCGCAGTCAATCCGATTCCTGGTCAGAAACCAAACACGCTCTGGCGTTTGAGAACTTGCCGGAAAACTATCGTCAGGATTCATCCTGTCTGGAATGTCATGCGACGGGGCTGGGAAAAACAGGCGGATATGTGTTGGGGATGCCTGACGACGAGGCCAAGCCCCTGCTGAATGTCGGATGCGAGGTTTGTCACGGTCCCGGCGCTGCACGAGGACGCCGTCAAGCGCTGGACGCTTGCCGATCCGGCCGAAGAAGAAGAATTGCTGAAACAGATCAAAACCAACATCGTCCGGATGCCGACCGACAGTCAGTGTGCCGTTTGCCACAAGGCCCAGGCCCACCAGGTGCATCCCGCCTGGGAGGGGCAACCGGCCCCCTCCGCCACGGTGCGCGGTCCGGTCAACCCGACCACCGCGGTGGCGGTCGTTATGCCTCCCTCGGCCGAGAGCTACAGCGTCAAGACGTGCGGGTCCTGTCATTACCCCCAGTACCAGCAGTGGCGCAACGGAGCCCACGCCGGATTGACGGCCAAAATCCCCGCCAACTACCAGAACGACGCGAAGTGTCTGGAGTGTCACCGGGAAAACGCGGACTCATCCCGCTGGTACACGGCCACCACGGATCCGTCAGCTGACGTTGCTCAGGCCGGAGTCGCTTGCGAATCCTGTCACGGCTCGGGGCTCAAGCATGTAATGTTTAACAAACAGCACATCAACGCATTGCAACCGGGACCCGAACTGGAACAAACCGCCCGGCAATTGATGCGGCAAGGGAAACCGGAATCAACCTGCCTGCAATGCCACATTCTGGAGCGTCACGGGGACCACCCGAAGTTTGAAGTGCCGGAAACCGCTGCTGCGAAGCAAGCGCAGCAATGATTTGATCTTGTTTGGCCGAGTCCCCGGTGGCTGCCGTGCGGCGATCGGTGCCTTATTCCAGGCGGGGGTGCCACGGCTGGCGGGTCCCGCCGTGCCTGGCAGGCGCTCGGGTTTCGGCCCATCCCTGTTTGGTGGCGTTATCGATGGATCATAGTCTGGCGGTTGGAAACGCCTGACATTTGGCCGGGCACAACCTTCGTTTGCCACCGGGCCTTCGAAGCCAGAGACGCCGGATCATGGGGCAGATTCCCCGGACCACCTGTCTGCGGTCGTGTTTCAGACTTTGTTCATAGCTGTATACATTGTTCATAGCTGTATGCGAGCCCACATATCCGATCACAACCGTTGGCCACGGGTGGCCGTCCGCAAATACAGGTGCTCAACGACTTTTCGGCCATTTGCAGCACCGGCCGGATGGCCAATGGGAACGGCAAGGTTGCAGGCGGGAATTTTGCCGGACATACTGGCTTTTGCTTCAAATCGCCGGTCACTTGCGATACCGAATATTAGTCAGCAGCGGGCCGGCAATCGCAGCTGATGTTTACAAAATCAACGATTTTCGATACTCTTCTGCCCCACTGCCGGCATGTCGCCGTCGTCTGTTTGCCGGTCGGGCCCTGATCTGGAAAGGTTTCACTTGAGGACGCAACTGATACTCGGTCTTGTCCTGATGGGTGGTCTGTCCGGCTGTTCGCCGACGGAAGAAATCACGCGGTATACGATTCCGGTTCCGCAAGGTCCCGGCGATGTTCGACCGCTGGCCGGAAATGTTGCCAACCCGTCCGCTGGTGCAGGGCCCGGGCAAATGTTGGCCGCCATTGTCCCCCGGGGGAGTCAGACGTGGTTTTTCAAGCTGGTTGGGCCGCCGGCAGCCGTTGCCAAACAGGAGGAATTGTTTTCGGCTCTGGTCCAGTCCGTGCAATTCGCCACCGGGTCCGACCAGCCTGTCTGGGAGTTACCCGCCGGCTGGCGAAATCGCGGTCCCTCGGGCATGCGTTTCGCCACGGTGGAGATCGACGAGGGAGACCGCACGCTTGAAATCACCGTGATCCCGCTGGAAACGATGGGAGAACTGGATGAATACACACTGGCCAACGTCAATCGCTGGCGCGGGCAACTGGGTTTGGCACCTCTGGACGACCTGCAGTCGGGTGACAGCGCGGACGGCTCCGGCAGCACCCGTCAATTCAGTTTGAGTGACGGAACGGCCGTGACGCTGGTCAACCTGATTGGCCCGAGTGGTGACCGCCCGGCATCCGCACCCGGGTTTGACATGACCAACCATCCGCCGATCGGCAGTGGCTTGCCAGGCATGAGCCTGGCATCACCGATTGACGGACCGGGTCTGACGTATGAAACGCCCGCGGGCTGGACGGCCGGCAAGGTCGATGGCATGCGGCGGGCGGCCTTTTCAGTTGCTGACGGCGAGCGAAAGGTTGAAATTACCGTGATCAACTTGCCGGTGGCCGGCGGTGAGCGTCTGGCCAATGTCAACCGGTGGCGAGGACAGATTGGACTGGACGCCACGACCGCTGCTCAACTGGCCAGCGATTTGCAGCAGCTCGCGGTGGCGGGAACCGATGGCGATTACATTGAACTGGTGGGTCCGCCGGACACCGGCTCGCCGCAGGCGATTATGGCCGTGCTGGCCGATGTCGCAGGAAGCACCTGGTTTTTCAAGCTGATGGGTGACGCCGATCTGGCAGCGCAGGAGCGCGAACGATTTCGGGCTTTTGTCCAATCCGTAAATTTTTCCGGCCCCGCTGACGGAGTGACCCATGAATAGCAGTGGATGGATGGACCCGCGGCCCACCGGCGTCGCCCTGCCGAACCCGGCCACCGCAACCCCGGGCGACCGGCTGACCGTGCACCAGATTGTGATGGCCCTGGCCTCGCTGAAGTTTACTGTCACACTGTTTGCCCTGACGATTGTGCTGGTCTTTGCCGGTACCCTGGCGCAGGTTGAAAAGGATATCTGGCAGGTGGTTGACCAGTATTTCCGGACCCTGATCACCTGGATTGATCTGCAGCTGTTTTTCCCACCGTCGTTTTTTCCCGGCCGGCCGCAAATATCGGGCGGCTTCTATTTTCCGGGCGGCTGGCTGCTGGGGGCGCTGATGATGATCAATCTGGTCGCGGCCCACAGTGTGCGGTTCAAGGTCCAGGGACGCGGCAAGCGGCTGGGGGTTGGGGTGGTATTGATCGCTGCCGGGGTCCTGTTGACCACGGGGATCGTCGTCGCGGGAGCCAATCACGATGGCCTCAACCAGGCGGCGTCGATTAGCTGGTCGACCGTTTGGCGGCTGTGTCAGGGATCGCTGCTGGCTGCCAGCGGTGCCCTGTTGTACAGCTATTGGATAATGGATCCGGTCCGCCGGACGGAGGCGCTGGTTGCTGTGCAGCGGCGGACTGTTGCTGGCGGTCGCCCTGGTCTGGACGCTGTCGCGGGGCCAGTCGGGACGTCTGGACGACTCGTCCCTGCGGATTCTCTGGCAACTGGGCAAGGGCACGCTGGCCGGACTGGTATTGCTGGTTGGTTGCCTGCTCGTGTTCCAGCGGCGGGCGGGCATCGTGTTGATACATGCCGGCATAGGAATGATGATGCTCGGCGAACTGCTGGTCGGACTGACGGCCGTGGAGAGCCGCATGGTCATTCGCGAAGGCGAAACGGTCGACTACGTTATCGACATTCGCAATCTGGAACTGGCCGTCATCGACAAATCCCAGGCGGGCCGGCATGACGTCGTGGCGGTTCCGGAATCCCGGCTGCGCGGCGGGCAGATCATTCGGCACGAGCACCTGCCGTTTGACATCCAGGTCGTGCAATTCATTGAAAATTCCCGCTTGCAAGCGGCCGGACCGGTCGCGCCGAACCCGGCCACGGCCGGGGTTGGTTTGCAGTGGATTGCCGAATCGATTCGACCGGTTTCGGGCGCCGACCCCAGCGGTGCCGTGAATCAACCGGCGGCCTATCTGCGGTTGTTTGACAAGCGGACCGCCGCCGACCTCGGCACCCATCTGGTGGCACTGGTTCTGTCCTCGGCCGATTTGCCATCGCGGGTCGAGATCAACGGGCAGCCCTGTGATTTGTACCTGCGATTCAAGCGATCCTACAAACCGTGGTCACTGACACTGCTGGATGTTCGCAAGGACGACTATCCGGGTACCAACACCCCGCGCAATTATTCGTCGGACGTGCAACTGGTCGACGCCGACCGGACTGTTGATCGGGAAACCAAAATCTGGATGAACAATCCGCTGCGATTTGCCGGACAAACATTTTACCAGAGCGGTTACTTCCGCGATCCGGAGACCGGATTTGAATCGACGACGTTGTCGGTGGTCAGCAATGGCAGCTGGATGTTGCCATATGTGGCCTGCATGATCGTGGCCACGGGACTGCTGGCGCATTTCGGCACAACGCTCATGCGGTTTCTGAAACGCCGGTCGACCGGGTCCCTGCCGGTTGCGACAACTCCGGTTAACCCGGTCGCCGCATCTGATGCTGCGCCGACGCGGCTCGCGACGTGGCTTTCGTGGGGTGTGCCGGTCGTCGTTGTGTTAATGCTGGCTGGCTGGATCGGATCCAGGGCCCGACCGCCCCGCCAGCCCGCTACAGAAATGCAGTTGTACGAGTTTGGCAAATTGCCGGTGGTTTACCAGGGCCGCGTCAAGCCACTGGACACGCTGGCTCGCAACAGCCTGCGGATCATTTCCGACAAGCAAACGTTTGTCGACGATCAGGGGATCCGGCAACCGGCCATCCGCTGGCTGCTGGATTTGATCGCCCGGCCCGCGGAATCGGACAACCACCCGGTGTTTCGGATCGAACACCCGGAAGTGCTTGACGCGCTGGGACTGCAGCGACGCAAGGGCTTGCGGTACTCGTTTGGCGAGCTGGCACCGCGACTGCTGGAAGTCCGCAGACAGGCCAGCCTGGCCCGGGCCATGGATCCGGCCAGCCTGAGCGTGTACCAAAAGAAAATACTGGCGCTGGAAAACAAGCTGGCCCTTCGCGACTTGCTGGTCCAGTCATTCGTGGTGCCGCACGTCAACCAGGCCAATGATCCCTCCGCGCCCGTACCGGCCGTCGACATGATGGCAGTGCTGCAGCAACAGCAGGAACTTTCCCGCCGCCTGCCACCGCTGTGTGTCCCACCCCTCGTCGGGGACGAGGTCGACGGCGAACCGTGGCAAGCGTACTCGACCGCATGGGCCATGGCCCGGATGCAACCGCCGGGCGCCGGAAACATCAATCCGGCGACCACCGCGTTGACGACGATGTTCCAGGCCTGGTCGACGGACGATGTGGCGGGCTTCAATCGCGCCGTGGCAAGTTATCAGTCGACGTTGGCCGGCGATCCGCCCGCGGACTTGAATCTGAAGAAAATCAGCTTTGAAGCCTTTTTCAATCATTTCGCGCCTTTTTATCATTCATCGGCCCTGTACCTGATCGCCTTTGTGCTGGTGGCGCTCTCGTGGTTGGGTTGGAGCAAACCACTGGGCCGCGCTGCATTCGGGCTGATTTTGCTGACGCTGGCCGTGCATACATTTGCGCTGGTTGCCCGCATTTACATATCGGGCCGACCACCCGTGACCAACTTGTATTCGTCCGCGGTATTCATTGGCTGGGGTTGCGTTTTGCTGGGTGTCGTGCTGGAACGAATATACCGAATCGGAATTGGCAGCCTGATCTGTTCCATCGCCGGATTCATCACGCTGGTGATTGCTCATTTTCTGGCGGGCGACGGTGATACCTTTGCGGTTTTGCAAGCCGTGCTGGATACCCAATTCTGGCTGGCCACGCATGTGGTCTGTATTACGCTCGGCTATACGACGACGTTTGTGGCAGGTCTGCTGGGCATCATCTATATTTTGCGCGGTGTATTAACCCCTTCGTTGTCCCCGGAAACCGGGCGCCAGCTCAGTCGCATGATCTACGGCAGCATCTGTTTTGCCATCTTGTTCAGTTTCGTGGGTACCGTCCTGGGCGGCTTGTGGGCCGATGATTCGTGGGGCCGATTCTGGGGCTGGGACCCCAAAGAAAACGGGGCCCTGATCATTGTGTTGTGGAATGCCCTGGTGCTGCACGCCCGGTGGGGGGGTCTGGTCCGGCCGCGCGGTGTGGCGGTGCTGGCAGTAGCCGGCAACATTGCGGTGGGCTGGTCCTGGTTCGGCGTCAACGAACTGGGGGTCGGCCTGCACTCCTATGGCTTTACCGAGGGCGTTCTGCAAGCCCTGGGCATTTTCATCGTTTCTCAACTGGCGATTATCGGGCTGGGACTGCTGCCCGAACGCTGCTGGTGGAGCGCACGGCGGCAGGAAACGCTAGCGTCCACCGCTGTCTAACCGGGCGCCAGCGCCGATTTGAGGAAGACTGCCAGCCGCCTTGCGGCTAAAAGCGTGATTCGCACCACGATCCCGTCAAGAGATTGGGGGGGGTCGGCCGATAGATAACAGGAGTTACCAGCGTAACCGCTATAGTCCGGTTTTTCGCTATACCTGTTTTTATCGACAGGTTTCGGTGATGAAACGCGGCAAACAAGGAGGTAAGTCGTGCAACGAACACGGCGGCTGGGGGCTGGATGGAAGAAATTGTTCCGTGGGAAATGGCTGTTGGTCCTGGGCCTGTCGCTCTGGGTACTGACGTCCTGTTCCCGGCGTTCCCAAAATATTGTGATTCCTGATCGGGTGCCCTTTTGGCCCGCGGCGAATTTTTCGCCGTACGATGAAGCCCGCCTGCCGGTCCTCAAGGTGGCCTTGCCCACGATTCCGGATGCCGAGTACGTCAACGACGACCAATTGTGTCTGACCTGCCACCAGACCTATGTTGAAACGTTTGCGCACACGGTCCACCGGGAGCAACGGTGCGAGGACTGTCACGGTCCGGCCAGCCGGCACCTCAGTACGCGAGGTCGGGAGCCCGGCCTTATTCTGGTGTTTAAAGACCTGGAGCCGGCCGCGCGATCCGAAATCTGTCTGAAGTGTCACGAGTCCAACCAGTGTGAGCCGGGCGCTCCGTGGCGGACGTCGGTCCATGCCCACAAGGGCGTTGCCTGCAATGATTGTCACAACCCGCATTACAACGTTCCTGAGGGAACGCCTCCCACCAGCCTCGCCGACACCCGGGACCCGGGCGCTGTCGCGCCGGTGGCTTATCTGGAAACGGACAATTCGCCGCCGCTGGATGCGGCCGCCATTCGCGCCGCGTCGAATAATCTGGGTGCAGTGACCCCCTACGTGTGTTACCGCTGTCACAGCAGTATGCAGCAATATCAGGAGGTGGCGCACCCGCACCAGATCCTGGGACCCAACGGGTTCTCTTGCGATACCTGCCACAATCCTCATGGAAACATTCGCGAAGAGACGCGCTCCGAACTTTGCCTGCAGTGCCACCAGGGCGCACCCACAATGGCCTGGCATTCGTCCATTCACAGCATGAACGGTGTGGCCTGTACCGACTGCCACAATCCTCACCCGAACACCTTCGTTCAGCCGACGGTGGGCATTACCCACACGCACATTACGCGACCACCACGAATGCCGATGTCCGTGGATGAACCCAACGTCTGCTACCGCTGCCATCCGGCCGTCTACGCCCAGACGTCGATGCCATCCCATCATCCGATCAAGGAAGGCAAAATGGTTTGCTCGGATTGCCACGACGGACACGGACAGTATGAGAACAACCTGAACGAACCAACCCTCAACCAGGTCTGCTACCGCTGTCACGCTGAAAAACAGGGGCCGTTTGCCTACGAACATCCGCCGGTGACCGAAAACTGCGCCATTTGTCACGCGCCCCACGGCGCGGTGGCGAACAATCTGTTGCATCAACCGACAACATTCCTGTGTTTGCGATGCCACTCGGGGCATCGCGTGGGCCCGGGATTTGGAGCCCACAACTTCGGCGGCGTGGTCGATGTGGGAACCAACGTTGGATCACAACAGGCGTTTTACAGCAATTGCACGCAATGCCACGCCCAGATTCACGGCAGTGACTTGCCCTCCCCGAACAACGCCCACTCGCTGATGAGGTAGATTGGCCAACACAATCCCGTGGCGCACCACGCGCCCCCGATCCGCTTAACGAATATCAGGCTACGAACAATGAACCGAGCAGGTTTCATCCTGACTGTAATTTTGTCAGTGACGCCGGTCTGGGCAGTCGCCCAGGTGACGCCGGCCGAACCCGCTGAAACTGCGCTTCAGGGGATGTCGGGCAATACGGAGGTGAATCGTTTGGGGGCGGCCCCGGCAGCGGACTGGGGCGCGGACTGGGCGTCGTATTCGCCGCCGACCGGGGTTGATAACCAGGACCAGGGGACGCAGGACGAATTCGCCTCGTCCGGACCGCCGGCGCCGGCGATTCCCGGTGACTATTTTTCCAACCCGGATTCCGGTGCCACAGGACGTCCGTTTTTGTGGGACGGGTCGGGCCACGGAGGTCACCCGGCCCACTGTGCGACCTGCGGATCCAGTCACGACTGGCGTTATTGTTGCCTGAGCAACCCGGGCCATTGCCGCCAGACTGGTGGCCACGAGTGCTGGGTATGTGACGCCTGTGGCCACGATGTTCAGGGTCGGCCTGGTTGCGGTCCCAACGTGGCGTTTCGACTCGGTGGGTGGGGAGTCCAGTCGTCCGGCAGCCCGGTCAAGGTGGGTGAATACCAGTCCCTGTCATCGTCACCGTTCTGGGATCTGGATGGACTCTGGACCAATGGTTCCCAAACGTTGAACTATACATTTTCCGGGCTGGACAACGAAACCAGCGTCGCCCAGGGCTACTATTACGGCGGGCCTGGCCTGGCGGTTGATTTGGATTATCAACGCTTTTTGCATCGTCTGGATCATTTGCCACTCTACGGTTTCGATGCCAGTACCGGCACGCCTGGCCCGGCCGACGATGTGGTCACGGAAGACCTGAACGTAGGCGAGGATTATGCGATTCGGGTTCAGCAGCTGGATGCCCGGTTTCAGGGAAGGCTGACCAAAAACCTGCGTTGGCGGGTCGACGTGTGGGGAATGCGGAAGTCGGGTGAACGGCAAGCCAATGCAACGGCCCACTGCTTCAACGTGACCCCGCCCCCGGCGCGGCCACCTACACGTGCCACGTACTCAGTCAAAAACAGAACATTGACTGGACGACGATGGAATTCCGGCCGGCACTGGAAGCCAACCTGGGCCGCGCCGTGGTCGAGTATTCGCGGACCATGCGTGTGTTCGGGCAAAACGACCAGTTGGTCGACCGCACGTATACGGCATTCAATTATTCACCGGTGTTTGGCACACCGGGCCCGGAATTTGACTACGCCCTGGTGCCGGAAAGCTATACCCAGATCGATCGCCTCAAGCTGAACGTTCCGCTGGGTGCGGTCAATCAGGTATACGCTTCGATGTATTTCGGCGATACGGAAAACAAGTTCCGCGGAACCCACCGGGACTTTGACGGCTATGACGTACGCTGGATCAACCGGGCGATTGACAACGTTACCCTGACCGCCTACGCCAATGCCGATACTCAAACGAACCAGCTGCCGACCACGTTCCTGACCACGCCGCCGTTGGGGATCAACACAGGCCCTCCGCAGGATTACGAGCCGGGCTCGCTGCGACATCCGATCGACTACGTCAGTCAGCGATTCGGATTAAAAGGCAATTGGCAGTCTCCGGCACGGAATTGGCTGTCCGTGGTGGCCGGTTACGAATATTTTGGCCTGGAGCGTGATTTTGCCGAGTACGACACATTCGCCGGAACCTACATCCAGGAAGACACCCAGACGCACCTGATCAATATCGGGCCCTACATGCGTGTTTCACCGACACTCGACACGTTTGTCCGGTACCGGGGTCGCCTGATCAACAATCCGCTAATCGGGGTCGGGTCGGGGGACGGCAAATTCAACAGCAACCGGCCGGAACAGGTTCACGGGATCGATATTGGCGGCACCTGGACCCCCAGCCCCAACCTCATGGCTACGGCCCAACTGGGCATTGAGAACAGCTGGAACCGGACCCAGTATGCCTTCTTCGACGAAGACAATTATCCGGTCCTGTTTACTCTGTGGTATGCTCCCACGGCGCGGTGGTCGCTGACCGGTGGTTACGCCTTTTTCTCGAACTGGATCGATCAGGATATCACGATTGGTTTCCGGGATAATCCCACGGAGACGACCCGCTGGAATTACGGCGGGACCAACAATCTGGTCAGTCTGAGCACCAATTATGCATGGTCACCGGGCACCCAGCTGGTGGGCGGCGTCGAGTGGGACCGGGGCAGCAACGTATTTTCCGTACCCCTCTCCCCGGCCGGCGCGGACTGGTCGGCCCTGCCATCCTTTTCTGACGTCCTTGTCGAGACCACCCGGATCCACCTCGGAGTCGATCACGAATTCCGACCCTCGATGAACGCGTATTTGCGCTATGTGCACTTCGATTTTGAAGACTTTTCGGAAGACTACAACAGCGGCACCGCGAACATGATCCTGGCCGGGCTGACCATGCTGCGGTAACCGACCACGGGCTGGCGACCGGTTCGTTTCAAATCCCCAATGCAATGGGGGGTTTGGCGACCGCCACCGGCATCCGGATCGTTCAAACCGGCAACCGGATCTGGTTGCCCGTTTTGTCGGTGCATTCCAGTTCCAGGTGTTCCGGGTACACATTTTCGCTGCCGGAAATCCGGATGTGCAAATCGCCTTCGGCTTCCAGGGCAGCCAGCTCGCGACGTTTCTGGTTATTCAGCAGCGTGGCCACTTCATCGCTGACCTTGACCACCACCTTGCCAATATTGGGCTGCTGGGTGGCCAGCATAATCATCCGAATGACTTCCAGCGACATGCTTTCGGCGGTCTTGACCACTCCCCGTCCGCTGCAGCAGGGACAATCGCTGAAAGCGCCCCGTTTGAGTCCCGGGCGAATCCGTTGCCGGGTCATTTCCACCAGTCCAAACGGGCTGGTTCGCAGGATTTTGGTACGGGCCCGGTCCCGCTTCATGGCATCGCGGAGGGCCCGCTCGACACCGCGGCGATGTTTCTCGCGTCGCATGTCGATAAAGTCATTGACGATCACGCCTCCCAGGTCGCGCAACCGCAACTGGCGTGATATCTCGCGAGCCGCCGCCAGGTTCAGGCGGTAGGCGTTCTCGTCGGCCGAATCATCCTTGCGAAAACTGCCGCTGTTGACATCGATGGCGACGAGAGCCTCGGTCTGGTCGATCACAATCGAACCGCCGTCCGGCAGGGGAACCTCGCGGCGATGAATCCGGGCAATCTCCTCCTCCAGTTTGTATTTGTGGAACAACGGGTCCTTGCCATCGTACAAATGCAGGTGACCAACCTGACGCGGCATCACAATTTTCAAAAACTCGCGGGCCCGCTCAAAGGCGTCCGCCCGGTCAATATGAATCGCGTCCATGTCCGTCGATACAATGTCGCGAATCGTGCGAATAATCAGATCGCTTTCCTCATAAATATCCACCGGAGCCGCCTGTTTCTGGACGCGGCGGGCGATTACTTTCCACAATCGCAGCAGATAGGCCAGGTCGCGGGACAATTCGCGGCGGGAACGCCCCTGCCCCGCCGTCCGCACGATGAAGCCCAGACCGCGGGGCGGATTCAGTTCGCGGAGGATGTCTTTCAGTCGATACCGTTCGTCTTCATCCTCGATTTTGCGGGAGACCCCCACCCGGCCCAGCGCCGGCATCAGCACCAGGTAGCGTCCGGGAATGCTGATATAGGTCGACAGCGTGGGACCCTTGTTTCCGATCCCTTCCTTGATCACCTGCACCAGCACCTCGTCGCCCCGCTGAAACAGCTCCTGGATGGGGGGTTTGATGCGCGGTCGCCCGTTGGAGAAGCGGCGTTTCTGGATTCGCGGATTGCGGCGATCTTCCTCCCGCTCGCGTTGTTTCATTTCCTCCGGATCGTAGCCGCCCTGGCGGAAATAGCTGGGTTCCACATCACTGATGTGCAGAAACCCGTTGCGCCCGACTCCGAAATCAACGAATGCAGCCTGGATGCCGGGCTCCAGATTGACGACCCGGCCCTTGTAAATGTTTCCGACGTAATTGTCCTGGCTGGCGCGTTCAACGTACAACTCTTCCAGGCGACCGTCTTCCACGATCGCAATCCGGCATTCTTCCGCTTGCGAGGTGTTGATCAGCATTTCTTTTTTCATGGTTTACTACTGTCTTGCTGGGTTCGGGGCAGTGCCGTTTCGGAATCCGGGCAGTGATGGCTGGCGAAACCCGGTCACGTTCTCGCAATGTCGAGCTGTGAGTGACCGCGGCGACCCTGAGGCGCAGGCCCGGGTGCCGGTTGCATGGCCAGCGATTTGCCGGAACAAGTCCGTTGGCAAAGGCGTCCAAACGAATGATGGTGATTTGGTTGGTTTTCGCCACGACCCGCCGCGGGTCGGGCAACATTATTGTGCGGAGGGTCCCGGCCCGACGGATGCGCAACGAGCAGGCCGCATGGCGGTCGGGAACATTCACGAGTTGACCGATGGTTCGATCCATAACCTGTTGTCGTTGAGGGGCCGGGATTTCCCGGTGATCGTTTCGACCGCCGGCCTGACAGGGCCGCTGACCCGCGTGGCCAGCACAACATCGCCGGGGGCCAGCGGGGTCCGGAATCCGGTCGACGGGTTGAGGCACAACGGACGCCTCACAGCCGCTGTCGCGGGAATCCGGTCGGGGGCCCCGGGAACGGTCTGCTGGCTGCGCTGTCAATGCTCGCTGGGCTCTCAATTTACTATTCCTGCGAACGTCCGTGAATCACAGCTTCCCGCCTCCGCCAACTTCATCGGGAAACTGCGACGCGATCAATACCGCCAGTTCCGAGATGGCCGACGCCGCCTCGGGGCCCGTAGCGTGCAGCTTCAACCGGGTGCCGCGGGTGGCACCCAGGGTCAATATGGACAGGGCACTTTTGGCATCCACCCGCATGTCGTCCTTTTCAATCTCGATCCGGCAGGCATATTTGCCGGCCAACTCGGCCAGCAGGTAGGCCGGGTGCATATGCAACCCGTTCTCGTTGTTAACCGTTACGGATCGCGATTCAGTGAACGCTGTGGACATGGAAAGAAACCGCCGGCCCGGGAGCCGAGCTGCTACAGGAGTTGCGAACTGCGGAAACGAATTCAGGAAACGAACTGGTTATTGTCCGCTTCTTCCAGCAGGGTTCGAATATCCGCGGCCGTCCTGGACTGCTTCAAAAACTTGCAGAACATGTCATCGCGCAACTGCCGCGAGATGTTCTCCAGGGCCCGCAGGTGGTCGCCCGGACGATCCGGGGGCGAGACCAGCAAAAAGAAAAGTTGCACGGGTTCCCCGTCCAGACTTTGAAAATCAACGCCGGTTTGGCTTACGCCCACCGTTCCGGTCAACTGCTCGACGCTGGGATGCTTGGTGTGCGGTACAGCGATGCCCCGCCCAATTCCCGTGCTGCCCAGCTCTTCCCGTTTCAGAATCGCCTGGACGATGCTGTCCGATTCGCCCTCGCCGATCTTTCCGGCCTTGACCAGATTGTCGACGAGTTCGCGAATTACGCCTTCCTTGTCGCCAGACGTCAAATCCGACTGGATGGCGTCCAGGGTGACAAAATCACAGAATTTCATACGAGTTTCCTCTCAGGGTTTCGCGACCACCGGGCCACACGCAACGCACTCCGCAACCGGCCCATGACTGGCCCGTGACGGATGCATCCGGACACCACCAAATATTCAACCTGAGAACCGGAATACCATACATCTGGTTTGGGGCTCAGAATTCGGCGGTGGTGTCCTCCGGATGCTGGCTCCGGCCTGCCCGGTGATCAGTAAGTTTTTCCTTGTGCTTTCGCAGCTGCTGTTCGATTTTTCTCACGACCTTGTCGAGGGCCGAGATCACATTGTTGCCGGAGTCGGCGGCATAAAAGTCGTCGGTCTCTTCAGCCCGCAACTTGCATTCCACCTTGGGATTTTCCGGGTGCTTCAATTCAACCACAATTTCGATTCGCGTGGTTCTTTCAAAAAAACGCGGGAGTCGTTCAACCTTTTGCCGAATGGTCTGCTGGACTGATTCAGGCAACTGTCCATTTCGGGCCGAGATTGAAATGTTCAACTTGATTCCTCGCGAAGGTAGCTGGAGACCAATTTCCGGTTAATGGCGGCTGCCAATCAAAGCGGGACCGCAACCGTGACCCGGATCCGGCCGGATGAGCTGTCGCGTCCGATTGGCCAAAGCCGGGAAATGGGAGTTAAGGGATAATTCGTTATTCTACCCTTGAGCGACGAATCCAACAAATCCCGTTGCGATTTCGGCAAGTCCGGCCCCACCAGCAGCCCGGATACCAGACCGGACCGGCCATCAACACGCCCGGGCTGCCGGGAATCGACCGCCAGCGGATGAATCCGACAGCCAGGTTGCCGCCGGATTGAGACCGTTGCTGCGGCGGGAGGGCCGGGAATCAGACACTGCCCCCTTTTGCCCAGGCTCCCCGACCGGCACTGCCCCCCCTCGACTCAGTTTCCCGCCTCCGGCTGTTCGGTCGGCAATCCGCTGTCATCCGGGACCGGCGCAATGGGAGACAGTTGCAACAGGGGCAACGCGGGTGGCTCGGCGTAGCGGATGCCCCCCTTTTTGAGCCGCGGCTCCCATTGTCGAATAATGACCCGTTTTCGCAACGTCTGGGATTTGGTGGGCAGGTATCCGTAGGTCACTCCTCCGGTAATTTCGCGAAATTCTCGATCGCCAGTACCCGCACCGCCAGATTGGCATCGTTCAGATAATCCACCAGCCGGGCATCCAGGCCCGCTTCCAGATCCGGCGGGGCAAATCCGAGAATCAACCCGTACAGTTTTTCCTGATTTTCCGCACCGGCGAAACCGAGCCCGTCGAACAGACGGGTCGCCGATTCGGGGCGATTCCGCAAGGTGTGCTGCACCGCCTCGATGAACGTTCGCCAGTTGGATTTGTTGGACGGGTTGCTGAGGAAATCAACGACAAAATCAAAATTGCCCTGCTCGGCCAACCAGGCCATTGCTGCCAGGCGAATTTCCTGACGCGAATCACTCTTCATGTCAAGCAGTTCGTCCGGAACGCTTCGCAGCTCCAGACGCCAGGCCCGCAAGTTGTCCTCAACGACATCGGTCAGCCGTTCAACAAACCGGGGCCTTGCAATCGGCTGTTGAACCACTCCGGTTTGGGCCGCCTGGGCGATTTCCGGAATCGCAGAATCCACTTCCAGCAGGGCATGGCCCGTGGCCAGATTCCAGCGGAATTCGTTTTTTTGAATCCGGCATCGACCCTCCAGCGCCTGGAACGTCCGCACCACTGCCGGAGCCATATGACGGGGATCGATGCCCGGGGGCAAATACGGGATGGCCTGAGCCTCGACTCGCGCCGCGGCCAGCAACATCGTCACCGCATAACGGTCGTCCCCCAGCTGCAAGATCCAGTCCACATCGCTTTCGCGAGACTCGACCACAACAGTACCAAACTCCAGATCGATCAAGTCGGCCTGGCTGGCCCGATCACGCTGGCCCAACGAGAATTCGGCCGGGCCAACGGCCCGCAACTTCAATTGCTGGCCCAGCTCAAACTCGGCCGCCATGCCACCCAGCACCTTGACGTGGTCCCCTTCCCGCAAATCCGCTGCATCGGTCAGGACGGTCCAGTCTTCCGCGTTGGGCGCCCGCATCAGCGCCAGGACTTGCGGCTCGGTGGAGCGGGCGACCACGCGGGGAGGCTGGATCGGCCCGATAAATGCTTCGGCGTCGACGACGGGCACCTCCGGCACCGGCAAGTCGGGCACCGACAAGTCCGGTCGCGGCGGCACCGGCGGGTCGGGCTGTCCCGGCGCGGCGACCTCCGGTGCTGGCGGTGGCGGCTGGTCAACCAGCAATGTGGCCCCGGGCCCCTGCGGTTCGGGTGGCTGGTCGGCATCGCCGGCCGGCTGCTCCACGTCGGCTTGGTCGCCGGTGGGCGGGGAGTCCGGGTCCGGGCGGCCGGCCGCGGCCCGCTCATCGGCCACGGGACCCTCGCCGTCGTCGATATCGCGCGGCAAGGCATCGACCGGAGCCCTGGCGTTGGGCACCCGCGCCGGCTGGCTCAATCGAGCCGATTCGCGCCCCAGCCAGTACGTGACACCGAGAATCCCCGCCAGCACGGTAATCACCAAACCGGCCAACACCAGGGAGCGATCCCGGGCCCGCCGCGTCAACCGGTCCAGCGACACCGGCGGTTGATGATTGCTGTCCTCGTCCCCCACGTCTTCCAATTCGGTGGCCATGGCATCGGACGAGGCATCCGGTTCGCTGGCATCCTCAAACGGCAGGTCTTCCATCGACGTCACCGCACCGTGGCCGCCCGCATGTTCCCCGTCGGCCGGCCCGGCGTCGCTCCCGCCGGAATCTCCAAAAACCCGATCCAGATCGTAGAGCGTCTGTCGCAACACGATCGGAATTCCCGGTGGTTGGGCCGTGGATAATTGCTGGACGATCCGGTGGGCACTGGCGACCTCGGCCAGAATTTCGTCTGAGGCCAGCATCGCCTCTTCGAACTCGATGGTCTCCTGTTCGGACAGAGACCCGTCCAAATACTGGGCGACACGGCAGGGGGCCGGAGGTCCCGTAATCCGCGGCGCGGCTTTTCCCGGATCGGCCCGCAGGGACCGAATCCGCTCGATCCAGGCCTCGGCCCGGTCCGAGTGTTCAACCAGTTCTTGCAGGCGATCACGTTCCAAAGGACCCAGATTTGTCTGGTCGAGAAATCTCAACAGGTTTCTCAATGTCAGACGCATCACTTGTTCTCCGATTCGCCGGGACGGGCCGGCCATTGCCTACTCGATATCACCGTCGACAAAGATCGCCGGGATCTGCGCAGCGCTGACTGCATTATTAAATGCCACGACTTCCTCGTCAAAGATCTTTTTGAGTTCTGCCAGGTTTTGGTCAATTTCAGCGACAACCAGATCGTGGACCTCGACGGACTGGCGTGTGGGAGGGCCATCGGACGAGGCCACCACGCCGACCAGGGCACTCAACCGGTTGTTCAGCCGAATCGGAAAGTTCAGCGGATCCTGGTTGCTTTGCGATTTGGTCTGGTACAACGTTTCCTCAATCGTCGTCAGCTGTTTCACGATCTCGCCGGCCTGTTCAACCAGCGGCTTGTTACCTTCGCCGTCACCCAGCCGTTTCTGAAGTGCCTGGATTTGCGACCGGACATCGCGAATCTTTTTGATGGCCCGGTGCGTTTCGTTCAGCTTGTCCCGAATCCCGATCAGAAACTCAAACTGCTGCTGGTACTCGCCGGCGGTGACCGTGATTCTCGGATCACCCTTGACTTCAAATTCTGTTTCTTGCGTGTCATCGCCAACCTGCAGGATCGCCCGATAGATCCCCGGCACTGCTGTCGGACCCTGTGTTCCTCCGGCCCACAGGACCAGCCCGTCAAAGGTTTCGGCATCCTGATAGCGCAGATCCCAGTCGACGGAGTTCATTCCGGCCTTCAGCTCCAGCTTGTTCTGGCGGGACTTTTTTTCCGGTGAGCTGGACCAAACCTGAACCGGATTACCGGCCGCGTCGTTGATGGTCAGCGATACCGGCTCGGCCTCCGGCAGATCGCGCAGCCAGACCCTCAGGCCCACCCCGGCTGGCGGGTTGGTGCCCGCCGTCAAACTGCTGTCGCGACCGCCACGCATCCCGCGGTAAACCGGACGGCTGGCAAACAGGTGAACGGGCTGTTTGACCAGCGAATCAGTCCACTGGTGCAACAGGGTCAAATCATCCAGCACCCAGAACGAGCGGCCCTGCGTGGCCACCACCAGATCATTTTCCCTGATCGCCAGATCGGTGATCGGAACGATCGGCAGATTCATCTGAAACGGCTGCCAGTTGGCTCCGTCATCAAAAGAAACATACATGCCCGATTCGGTTCCGGCGTACAGCAAACCGGCCCGTCCCGGATCCGCCCGAATCACCCGGGTGAAATGCGCCGGATCGATCCCGCGATTGATCATCGTCCATGTCTGTCCGTAGTCGGTCGTTTTCAGCAGGTAGGGTTTGAAATCGTCCAGCTTGTACCGCGTGGCGGCCACGTACAAACCGCCGGGTTCGGTGGGATGCAGTTCCAGACTGTTGATCTGCGACCATTCGGGCAACTCCGGCGGGGTCACATTGCTCCAGTTCTGGCCGCCGTCCCGGGATACATGAATCAGCCCGTCATCCGATCCCGCCCACAGCAGGCCCGGTTCCAGGTGGCTCTCGGCCGCGGCAAAAATCGTACAGTAAACTTCCACCCCGGTATTGTCTTTGGTGATCGGACCCCCGGAGGGACCCTGTTTAACGGGATCGTTGCGGGTCAAATCGGGACTGATCGCCGTCCAGCTCTGGCCTTCGTCCGTGGACTTGAACAAGACATTGGCGGCCGCATACAACGTGTTGGCATCGTGGGGCGAAAAGAAGATCGGAAAATTCCACTGAAACCGGTATTTGACGTCCCGGATGGCCCGCCCGATTGGATTGTCGGGCCAGATATTGACATCGCGGTTTTCGCCCGTTTCGTGATTGCGACGCGCCAGGTAACCCCCGTAGGATCCGCCATAAACAATCTCCGGATTATCGGGATGCACCGCCAGAAATCCGCTTTCGCCTCCGGCCGTGGGCTCCCAGTCGCGCTCGCCAATCTGGCCCCGCGGCGAGCGACTGGCAATCCGCACCGTGGAGTTGTCCTGCTGGGCACCGTAAATGCGATAGGGAAAATAATGGTCCGTGGTAACGCGATAAAACTGGGCCGTCGGCTGATTCATATATGTCGACCAGTTGATACCGCCGTTGTAGGTGATTTGGGCACCTCCGTCATCGGCGATCACCATCCGCCGGGGCTCGTCCGGATCGATCCACAAGTCGTGGTGGTCTCCGTGAGGCGTCGAGATCGGGGAAAACGATTTGCCCCCGTCCGCCGAACGCCAAAACTGAACATTCAGCACGTAGACCTGATCGACGTCCTGCGTGTCGGCGTAAACGCGTGTGTAATACCAGGCCCGCTGTCGCAGGTTCCGCTGATCATTGACCTTGACCCACGTATCACCGGCGTCGTCGCTTCGAAACAATCCTCCGTCGCTGGCCTCGACCATCGCCCAAACGCGATTGGAATCGACCGGCGATACCGAGACGCCAATAATTCCCAACAGCGATTCCTGGGGCAGTCCCGGGTTGCGGGAAATTTCAGTCCAGTGGTCGCCCCCGTCGGTACTCTTCCATAACCCGCTGCCCGGCCCGCCACTTTCCAGGCTGTAGGGCGTTCGCTTGACTTGCCAGGTGGCGGCGTACAGCACGCGGGGGTTGGACGGATCGATCACCAGATCCACGGCACCGGCCTCGTCGGAAACGAACAGGATGCGGTCCCAGGTGTGGCCCCCATCGGTGCTGCGGAAAACTCCCCGCTGCTGGCTGGGTCCGTACAAATGCCCCAGCGCGGCTGCGTAAACCGTGTTCGGATCGGTCGGATGAACGCGGAGGCGCGGGATATGCCGGGAGTCTTCCAGGCCGACATGCTCCCAGGTCTTGCCGCCATCCAGTGATTTCCAGACGCCTTCGCCATGTGAAACGTTGCCGCGAACCGTGACTTCCCCGCCACCGACATAAATCGTGTTGGGATCGGACGGTGCCAGGGCGATGGCTCCGATCGAACCGCCAAAGTAGCCATCGGAAATATTTCGCCACGTGGAGCCGCCGTCATCCGTTCGCCACACGCCACCCCCGGCGGCCCCGAAGTAAAACGTCATGGGCTTGCCCGGGACACCCGTGCAGGCCGCCGACCGCCCCCCCCGAAACGGACCGATACTGCGATATTGCAATACCTCAAACAACGGTTGGCGGGGATCGTCCGGTTCCTGCGCAAAGCCCGGCGGCGTGAACGCCAAACTCAACAAAGGCAGCCCCGCCAGCAGCGCAAAGCAAAGAATCCGGGAACAGAACAAACGGGTCGTGTTTCGAGTCATGTTTCGGGGATCGGGTCAAGTTCGGGGATGTTCCGGGCCGGCCCATTCAGGCCGGCCCGTTCAGTTGGATCACGTTCACGGCCGAAATGATGGTCGTGGCAATTTTGGCTCGCCGGGCCCGGTTGTCAGGTCCCCGAACGGGGGCGTTTTCCGCAGAAATGCCGGATCGGCAAGCCCCGACGACGGCTGCCTCGGGATGGCGGGACAACGCCGGGTCGGGCCTATTCTAATTGGGCCGTCCGGGGCTGTTACCGGCTGCGATGTTTTCTGGCCCCGGTTTTTCCCAAAACAGCCGCTCCATTCCTGCCCGGCCGCTCCATTCCTGCCCGGCACCGGGCCCCCCCGGCCTCAGAACGCGGTCCGTTCCAACAACCGCTCTCCCCGCAAAACGCTGAGCGCCAGTTCCTGATTGGGCGGAAACATGGTTAACAGGCGATGAATATCGTCGACGCCCGTTACGATGCGACCATTAATGGCCACGATCACGTCGTCGGTCCGGATTCCGGCCCGCTCCGCCGCTCCCCCCGCGATGACTTCGGACACAAGCACGCCGGAATCGGCGAGCAAATCCAGTTGAACCATCAGTCGTTTTGGCAGACGAACCCGGGACCCCCGAATATCGAGATGCCGACGCCGGACCTCGCCATGCGCCAGGATTTCGGCAGCAACCCACCGCGCGGTATTGGCCGGCACGGCGAATCCGATTCCCTGGGTGAATTGAATAATCGCCGTATTGACGCCGATGACCCGGTTCCGGGAATCGACCAGCGGGCCCCCGGAATTGCCTGGATTGATCGGCGCGGCATGTTGAATCACGTTTTCAATCAGCCGCCCCTGCTGGCTGCGCATACTCCGCCCCACCGCGCTGACCACCCCGGTCGAGACGGTGCAGTGCAAACCGAGCGGGCTGCCGATAGCCACCACCAGTTGGCCAACTCGCAAGTGATCCGAATCACCCAGTTCCGCCACCGGCAAGTCACTGGCCGCCAGTCTCAGCACGGCGATGTCATTGGCCGGATCATGCCCGATCAGCTCGGCATCCAGATGGTCACCCTCGTGGGTCACGCCGGTTAACCGCCGGCGCCCGCTGGCCACATGGCAATTGGTAATGGCCAGGCCATCTCCCGAGATCACAAATCCCGAACCGCTTCCGCCCTGTCCCCCTGGCGACTGGACACTGATCACGGCCGGTGACATGGTTTCCACGACACCGACCACGGCCTGGGAAAACGCATCCAGCACGCGGCTGTCATCTGGTGCCGATGGGGTCGGCTGGGCATCATCCGGACGTGGCGGATCCGCGGGATTCGACAGAAACGATGGTTGCATGATTCGATTCACAAGATGGCCTCCCGAAGCTCGTTTTGAACATCTCCATCTTTCGCATTGTGGCCGGATCGGGCAATTGCCGGCACGAGGTCGCCAGCGGAGCGGCGCGGCGGATGTTTCGGCCCCGTTCAATCCCGGGCGGCGTCAGGCACCGGGCCCGGCGGCATCTTTTCCAGCAGGAATCCGGTCATCAGTTTCCGCAAGTGCCGCGACGTATTTTCGTACTCGTGGATACCGTGGGACCGATTGGGGTAGGCCATCATGGTGAATTGCCGGTCACTGGCAACCAGGCGGTTGATCAACAGTTCCATGGTCTGGTAATGACAGTTGTCATCGCCTGTACCATGGATCAATAACAGGTTGCCTGCCAGGTTTTCGGCGTAATTGATCGGCGAACCCTCCTGAAATCCCTCGGGATTCAGGTCGGGGGTTTGCATGTAGCGTTCCTGGTAGATCGTGTCGTAGTAACGCTGATCCGGAACCGGGGCCACCGATATACCGGTGTGATAGAGTTCCGGAAACTTGAACATCGCGTGCAGCGTCGAACTGCCCCCGCCACTCCAGCCCCAGATGCCAATCCGCTGGCGGTCCACCCAGTCGAATTGGTCCAGCGTCGCGCAGAGCGCATTGGCCTGATCGTTGGCGTTGACGGTTCCGATTTTCCGGTAAATCGCCTTTCGCCAGGCGGCGCCCCGGGGCACCTTGGCACCCCGGTTGTCGAAACTGAAAACCAGATAGCCGTGCTCGCACAACAGCCTGTGCCACAGCCACGTATTGCCGCCCCAACGATCGGTGACCGTGGTCCCCCAGGGTTCGCCATAGACATATACAACAGCCGGATATTTTTTGTCAGGATCGAAACCGGGTGGCTTCATCACCCAGGCATCGATCTTCAGATCGTTACCGGCGCCATCATCGATCGTTACCTGAAAGAACTCCTGATCGACCGGTGCCAGCTCCGCCAGCGACTGCCGCAAGGCTGCATTGTCCTGTTTGACTTCAATCGTTTTATGATCGGGCAACCCGACGGTTTCGATCCGCGGCGGTACGCCGAACCGGGACCAGGTGTGAACGGCACTGCTGCCGTCGGCGGCCAAACTGTAATCGTGCCAACCCGGCTGGTTCGAAGGGGTCAGCCGGTCAAGTTGCGGGCGGCCAAACGTCTGCCGGTACAGGTAACGACTGGTGGGATCGTCGGGCGAGGCCTGAAAGTAACAGGCCTGTTCCTCCAGATTCACATGATACAGCTCCGTCACGTCGAACTCGCCGGGCGTCAGCAAGCGGGTTTCGCCGTTGGTGACGTCGATCATGTAAACGTGTTTCCAGCCATCGCGTTCGCTGATGAATGTGAAATGCCGGTGGTCAGGCCACCACCTGATCCAGTCACAAACCTCGACCCAGGCATCATCCGTATCGGAACCAACCGGCCGGATCGACCCGGTCGCCGCATTCACGGCCAACAGGCTGTTGTCATTTTGCAATCGGTTGAGTCGCTGCAACAGGAATTCGTTTGAACCCGGAATCCAGTCAATACGGGCCGGGTAGTTTTCCCGGGGATCCCCCGGCAAATCGACGAACGTGGTTTTACCATCGACGAGGTCGCAGATCCCGATGGAAACGGCCGAATTCGTGGTGCCCACTTTGGGGTACTGGAACCGGGTCAAAGTCGGATACAACTCGTCGGTGTTGTTGATCATCGTAAACACGCCGACTTCGCTGGTATCGAATCGCCAAAACACGATCCGCTTGCCGTCCTCACTCCAGCGAAATCCGTCGCGCAAATCCAGCTCTTCCTCATAAACCCAGTCCGTCGTGCCGTTAATGATGTTTTCCGATTCGGTTTCCGTAATTTTGGTCACGCGACCGTCCGCCAAATCTTCGACGTAGACATTGCGGTCGCGGACATACGCTACCTGACCGGAGTCGGGCGAGAACCTGGCAAACATCAATGACGCTTCGGGCGCATCGGGGCCACCCAGCTGGCGGACCGTGCCGCTGGCCAGATCGGCGACCCAGTAATCGCCGCGCGTGTGATCAGCGCCAGACGCGCCGCGTATTGTTGAAGATCAGGATTCGGTTGCCGTCCGGTGAGACCTGAAAACTGGAAATATCGATCGGTTGTTCGGCGTCCCCGGGAGTCAGTTGCTGCGCGGTAACCAGCACGTCGCGCTGGCCCGTTTGCGGATCGACCAGCACGATATCGCGACCCGCGTCAGCTCCGGCCGACGGCTCCAGCACGAAATACTGGCGGCCCTCGGGCATCCAGTTGACGGAGAAACCGGCGGCCTGGAACTCGCCTCCCCCGAATATCCGGTCGATGGTCAACCGGTTTTCCTGGGACCAGCACTGGTTCGTGGCGGCCATCCACAGCAGGCCGGCCAGGGCTATCGACTTGAGACAACGCATCGTGACTATTCCCTGCAACAAACGGCCAGCAATCAGAAACCGAATCGAACCCGCATTGAAAGAATCAGGATTTTCTCATGCGAAACCGGCAAATGCCACTGGCCTCCCCGTATTCTCTCCAGCGCCGGGTCTCCGGCAATCGGCGCAACCGAACCGGTCCGGACCCCGGATTTTCCCGGGCGCTGCTGTTGGCGCGACCTCACAACGTGGCCGGCTTCGTTACCCGCCCGTTACATCGATTCGACCTGATTGCGGGTAGAGTTTGATAACCGGACCCGACGCGGTCGGAGTCTGTCGACCGGGAACAGGGGATTTTCAGGCGGGAGCAAGAATCATGAACGTCAGCGGTAATATCGCAGTGCTTGTCGCAATGCTGATGCTGTCCATGCCGGTTGCGGCGCAGGAGGAATCGGTCAAACCGGACATCAGCCAGCCAATACCGCAGACTCCAGTCGACGCAAAACCGGCCGACCGGGTGGCCGGCCCCCTGGCCGTTTCCGAACGATCGGATATCGCCGATATGTCAAAAATGGCCATCGAATTGCCCGTCGAACGATTACTGGTACTCCAGCCACCGGTTGCCGATCCCAATCCCGCCGTGTCACCCGGATTGGTGAACTGGCACGCGGATTTTGAAACTGCCCGCGCAGCCAGCCAGGAATCGGGCAAGCCGGTATTCCTGTTCCACCTGCTCGGTCAACTGGACCAGCGGTTTACGTGAACCAATGCCCGCCTGGCGAGGACCGTGTTGTTCTCCAATGAAACCGTAGCGGCGTACATCAACGAATACTTCGAACCCGTGTGGATCTCCGTTCGACCAGTGCCGATCGTCACGATTGATTTCGGCAACGGCAACGTCCTGAAACGAACGTTGCACGGCAACGTGGCCAGTTATGTTTGTGATGCGGACGGACGGGTACTCGACGTCCTGCCGGGTATCTATCAACCGGACGTGTATCTGGAACAAATCGAACAACTCGCCCGGCTGCATCAGACCGTGCTGAATTCCGGCAAACGGCAGGCCGGCCAGACCGTGGGCGATTATCACCGAACCCGGCTTGAGGCACTTACCGATACTGCGACGCAGTACCAGCCGTCGCCGGCAGTCGTGTCCCCAAACCACGTGGCATTATGGGTCGATACTCAGATCAACGAAACGACGCGACGCCGGGCGATCCACCAATATCTGGCCGAAAACGGAATGGTTCAGCCGGACGAGATCAAGGCCTGGTTGTACCGCGAAGTATTGCATGCCGACCTGGATGATCCGTGGCTGGGATTGAATGATGTATTGTTCGCCGATTATCCGTTTGCCGGCGAGGACGGTTACTTGCCGGTGACCGGAAATTAATCGAGGCGGGACCGTAACCGGATACAAGGCAATTGCCGGGTGGCGGGCAGCCGGATGCCACTGGTGCCGGGGCGTCAGGCTGGATGTCGCTTGCAAACCAGGCAAGTTGGCTGCTGCGCCGGCCCATGCGCGACCTGTCGTCCATGACCCGCCATCCAAAGTTGATTCCCTGCGGTATCCATTCATTGCGTTGACTGACATCAGAAGCCCCAACAACACCGCGATGATGGCCATGACCACCAGCAACCCGGTCAGGCTGAACCCGCGTTTCGATCGTGCTTGCATGGCGATCACCCAATTACCCCACGTCACTGATCTCAAGCGATGTCCCGTAGCGGGCAATGATCATCCGCCGCAGATCGGCAAATTCGGGAGCCCGCAAATCCGGATCGGCGGCGATCAGCTCGCGGGCGTCCTCGCGCGCCTGTTGCAACATCGCGCCATCCCGCAACAGGTCCGCAATCCGCAACGGGGGTAATCCGTGCTGGCGGTCGCCGAACAGATTCCCCGGACCGCGGATTTGCAAATCCATCTCGGCCAGCGCGAAACCGTCATCGCTGTCGACCAGCGCCTGCAACCGATCCAGCGCCGGGGAATCGTCGGAGGACGGAAACACGCAGACATAGCCGGGGTGGTTGCCACGGCTGACGCGACCGCGAATCTGATGCAACTGCGACAGGCCAAACCGTTCAGCCGAATCGATCGTCATCACCGTGGCATTGGGAACATCGACGCCAACCTCGACGATGCTGGTGGCGACCAGAACCTGGGTAAGGCCCCGGGCAAAGGCCAGCATGACGGTCTCCTTTTCGGCCGGTTTTTGTCGCCCGTGCAGCACATCCAGTCGAAACGCCTCGAGGGGTCCGTTGGCCAGAGACTCCAGTAATGATTCGGCGCTGGACATCGCGGAATCGTCATCGGTCTGCACCAACGGCGCCACGACATAGGCCTGGCGGCCTTCGCGCAGTTTCTGGCGTACGAACTCCCACCACTTTTCCCGGGTCGCGCTGGATCCCAGGTACGTGTGCACCGGGTGGTCGCGGCCCAACGGCTTGCGCAATTCGGAAACATCCAGGTCGCCAAATGCCGTCATGGAAATCGTCCGTGGAATCGGCGTGGCCGTCATGACGAGATAATGCGGATTGCTGCCCGATGCCCGCAGCCGGGATCGTTGACGGACTCCGAACTTGTGTTGTTCGTCGATCACGACCAGGCCGAGATTGGGAAACGGCGGCGGCGACGACAACAGGGCATGCGTACCGACCACGATGTGCACGCGACCGTCAGCCATTTCTTCGGTTAATGCGTTTCGCTGGGCGGCCGACATCGACCCGGTCCACGCGGCTACCCGTACGCGACCACCGGCCAGCCAGGAATCGAGAGTCCGCACGTGCTGGCGGGCCAGCAACTCGGTTGGCGCCATCAACACCGCCTGATAACCATGGGCTACAGCCAGCAGCATGGCGAACGTTGCGACGACCGTCTTGCCGCTGCCCACTTCACCATGCAACAGCCGGTTCATGGGAATGCGGGACTGCAAATCCGCGGCAATTTCATCGATCGCCGCCAACTGGGTCGGCGACAACTCAAAGGGAAACCGGCGCAGAATTCGAGCGCGGATTTTGGCATCCAGCGGAAAAACCGGCGCATTTTGTTCACGTCGCAAATGGGCCCGACGCAATGCGAGAGCCAGCTGCAGTACCAGCAATTCCTGATAGACGAATCGGTGGCGGGCTTCTGCCAGCGTTGCCTCGGAGTCCGGGAAATGGATGTGCCGAATCGCGGTATGGATATCGCACAGGCGTTTTTGGGTCCGAAATCCTTCCGGCAACACATCCCCGATCAGTGAAGCATATTCGGCCACCGTATGATCGAGAATCTCGTGCATCCGACGTTGACTGATCCCTTCGGTCAATGCGTAGACCGGCGAAATCGTACCCACCGTGGGGGCCTCTTCGGAACCGAACCACGTGGTCCGCGGATGCACGATCTGCCAACGCCCGTCTTCGATCCTGGGAGTCCCTTGCAGCATCACCAGCTGGCCGTCGGCAAATTTCTTGCCGAGATAGGGCTGGTTGAACCAGATACCGCGCAGGTATCCGCCCTGTTCATGTTCGATCAATACGGCAAACACATGCGTGCCGGCTCCCGAGGTCCACTCCTGGGTGTCGATGACGGTGCCAACAACACTGGCTGGCAAGCCCTCACCCAGTTCGTCGATGGTTTGCAGCTGCTGGAAGTTTTCGTAGTCTCGTGGAAAAAAAAACAACACGTCGACGACGGTGTGCAGCCCCAGTTTGTCCAGCAACTCGGCCCGCTGCGGTCCCACGCCGCGGATGAACTGGACCGGTTTCTGCAACTCGTGCAATCGGCCGGCTTCCCGTTGATCAGATTTCACAGTCCCGCTCATGGTTCAAAAATAACGGAGTCGACCGACCGGGACAACGACTTCCCCGCGCCCGGTGATGCCCGGTTATCCCGAAGTTTTTGGACCTCGTCGGTCCGTTTTTCGAGTTTGGCATACTTGTTGCATAAACTGGATTTAACCGTTTACGCGGCCTGTCATTTTGACAGCTGCCGGCGGGAAGTCAGCAGTAAAAGGAGAGTGAACATGAAACTTTCAGATCGATTGGACCGGGTGGTTCAACCCATAAGCGGTATGCCTGAATTCGACGCCTTTATCGACCATTTTTTGGGTCCCCGGAAAGCCGGCCCGCAGGTTGTCGTTCCGCGAACTGACATCGTGGAGCACGACAAGGGCTTCACGCTCAGCGTGGAATTGCCGGGCGTTGCCGTGGATGACGTGTCGGTCGAAGTGGCCGATGACCAGCTGACCGTTTCGGGCGAAAAAAAGATGCTGGACGTTGACGAAACTTCCACCGTGCATCGCCGCGAACGGGTGGGTGGCAAATTTGAACGCAAGTTCGCGTTTCCCACGCATGTCGATTTCGACAACATCGAGGCTACCAGCCGTGACGGTGTCCTGGTGATTCACGTCCCCAAGGCGCCCGAGGTACTCCCGCGGAAAGTACAGATTGCGGTGAAGTAACCTTCCCGTTTTTTCGCGGACGGCCGCGGACGGCCTGACGCCCGCGAACGAGACACCGCAAAACCCGAGCACAGTCCTGCCAGCACCGGCGCTGGCAGGGCTGTTGCCATGAACGGGTCAAAGTGGGTGGCTTGCCCGTTGGACCGGCCTGCGCGAAAAGCCGCGTCAGAGCGGTTGCCCCGCCGGCTAAACACTCTCCCCTGCGGGGTCAGCGTCCCGGCAGGCAACGCCGCACGAATTCGCGTTGTCCCACCGTCAATTTTTCCAGGGCCTCCGGTTCGATCCGGGTGGATTTGTCGATGATGGCGGCGGCATCCATCGCACCGGTATCCGGATTCAGGTCGCAAAACGAGGCACCGAACAGCGAACAGCCCCGGAGATCCGCGCCGCGCAAGTCGGCGGCCGCAAAATCCGCACCCTCCAGATCGGCTCCCGAAAAATCAGCCGACTGCAAATCGGCATGACGAAAATTGGCGTTGGACAGGTTGGCGTTGCGAAAGTCCGCCAGGGCAAGTTGCGAAAGGGAAAAATTGGCATTCCGCAATTGCGCATCGGTGGCCACCAGTTGGCTGAGGTCCCGGCCGTGAGCGTCCAGGCTCAACAAGTCCTTGCCGGAAAAATCCCGGGATTCAATCAACCGGACCGCCTGGCGGCGATCGATACGGCCGGCAATGTAGCGTTGTTCCAGCCACGGATCGGCACCGTTGTGATAACCGGCCCGGGATTCCCAGTAACCGAGTCGATCGTTCGCCAGCAATTCGACTTTCTCCACCCACTTGACGCTCTTGTAAAAATACTTGCCGGGCACAATCCCGCGGACAGGTCCTCCGTGATCGCCGGACAAGGGTTGGCCTTCAACGGTCGTGGCCAGGATCACGCCCAGATCCAGAGCCTCCGGCAAGGATAACGAGGAGCTGTGCTGCCGTTCGGTACGCGCCACAAACGAAACAAACCGGGCGGCCGGTTGGGGATCCGATTCGGCCAGTAAATCCCGCAACGCCACGCCGCCAAACGTCACCGCCTGCTTGCTCCAGCGTGTCACACAATGAATGTCAACTTTTATTTCGGTTTGCGGCAACTGTAGCAGTTGCTCCAGATTCAACTCGTGCGGTTTACCGACGAGTCCGGCGATCTGTACCGTCCAGGGCATCCCGCCAGGCAACGGGTTTCGTTCCCCAACCAGCGGCCAGCGATCGGCAGCCACCGGCTGTTGGCCGGGAGGCAATGGTCCCGCCCGTTCGCATTGTTGGGGTTGTGCAAAATCGCGTAGCGGCTCGGTCATGCAAATCGTCGCGGCGGGGTTCGCCGGAGCCTCAGGTGTCGTCGAAGTTACAACACGATGTGGTCGATTGGATCACGGAACTGGATCGACTGTGAATCCCGTTCCCGAAAAAATTATCACGTAAACCTTTGGTTTTGCAAGGCTTGCGCGGCGTCGGCCAAAAACTGGCACGACCGATGCTGCTATGCGTCGATACGCATGGTCAGGTCATTGCCGTGCGGCGAGTTTCGATATCTGGTCTGGAGCAATTCCCATGAAGCAATTCTTATTTTTGGTGCTGGCCGTTGGAGCGATGGCTGCGATTGGAACGGCCGACGCCTCGGCTCAATGCTACGGCGGCGGTTATGGCAGAGGTCACCATCACGGACATCACGGCGTTCATTACGGCGGTTATTACCGTCCCCGCGTGAACGTCTACTACGGCAGCGGCTACCGCGGTTACGGTCCGGCGTATGGATACGGTTACGGGCGCGGTTACGGATACGGCCCCTATTATCCGCGAACCAGTTTTTATTACGGTCAGGGTTATGGATACCGCGGCTATGGATACGGCCGCAGCGGCTGGGGATTTGGTATCAGCTTCTAGGCCGCAGTATCTGCTACCGGGTGTTTGGGCCGGAACAGCCCAAATCAGGCAATGCCACTTGCTCGCTGGCCGGGCAAGTGGTTTTTTTTGCCCAGGGAGCGGACGGTCCCCCCAGGCATTTCATTTTGGGTTGATCCCCGGGAACATCGTGCGAAACGACCGCCGAGTCGTCCCGGCACCCTGCATCGCCGGACGGCGCGAACCGGGCGGCATCGGTCCCGTGCGAGGCAACCGGCCCTATTCCGGCTTGATTTCAAACACGGCTTCAATTTCCACGATGGCCCCGCCCGGCAAGGCGTTCATCCCCACGGCCGCCCGGGCACCTACCCCGGCCTCGTCGCCGAACAAATCGCGAAACAGTTCGCTGCAGCCGTTGATCACCTGGGGCTGGTCCCTGAACTCCGGCGTGCAATTGACCATGCCCGTGGTCTTGACCAGGCGTTTGACCCGGTTCAGGGTTCCCAGCTCGGCCTTCAGTGACGCCAGCATGGCCAGGCCGCTTTGCCGCGCCGCTTGCCGCGCCTGGTCCAGAGTGACATCCTCGCCCACCTTGCCGCCCATGATCTGACCGTCGGGCGTACGCGGCACATGACCGGCCAGCCACGCCATGTTGTCCACCACCACAACCCGTCGATAGATGCCCACCGGACGGGAGACCGGCGGCAACTCCAGCCCCATCTCGACCAGTTTTTGGTCGTAGTCGACCTGGGAGTTTTCAATCGATGCCGCCGACCACAAAACAACGCCGCCCGCAAGAGCCCACAAACATCCAGCCACCATTTTGATTCCGGTCATGTCGGAAATCTCTCCTTGTCGGTCGTTGGAATGCGGTTTGCCCTGGCCCGGGTGGTTCGCCACAATCCGGCCGGCGGCCACCTTCATTGGGCCCATCCACACGTCGGCCCATCCACTTCAGTCAATCCACGCGCGGGTCAATCCACGCGCGGGTCAATGCACGCGTTGCCCCGGCCGGGCACCTTCGTCCAGCGCCAGCAGGAACACCTCCTCGCCACCGGGACCCGCCGCGCAAACCATGCCTTCGCTCAGGCCGAATTTCATTTGTCGCGGTTTCAGATTGGCGACCATCACCACCAGTCGCCCGACCAGTTGCTCCGGTTCATAGGCGGCCTTGATGCCGGCGAACACCGTACGCCGCTGATCGCCACCCAGGCTCAGCGTCAATTTCAGCAGCTTGCGGGCTTCGGGCACCTGTTCGGCGGCCAGCACCCGGGCCACCCGCAGATCGACTTTCACAAAATCGTCGATGGTGCATTCGTCGGCCAGCGGCTCGTCCAGCATGCGGTTGGCCGCTGTCGTTGCGGGATTCGCTTTCCGGCGGAGTGGCTGGCCGGTCGCTCGCTGCCGACTTCGGCTTTGCTTTCGTCAATCATTTTTTGCACATCCTTTTCATCAATGCGTTTGCATCAGGTGTTTGAAATTTATGGACCGGAGTTCCCGGTCAGCGGCGTTTGGGACTGGTCCCAGTGGGAGATCTCGATCGTTCAGCAGTTCGCCGGTCGCAGTGGCCAGGTCCGGCAGTACGGGGCTCAGATAAACGACGATTTGCCGAAACAGGTTCAGGGCGATCGTGCAAACATCCTGCAAGCCGGGCGGCCTGGTCCGGGTCTTTCTTCAAATTCCACGGCTGCGGCATTTTCGACAAATGGATTGGCCCGATCGGCCAACTCCAGGATCAACCGCATGGCCCGCGAATAATCGCAGTTTTCGTATGCATCGGCGATCTGGGTTCCCCTGCTGGCTCCCAAGTTCGAACAAACCGCCGTCATCGGGATACGATTGCCGACAACCCGGTATCTTGCACGAATTTGGCGATGCGCGAGGCCAGGTTGACGACCTTGCCAACCAGATCCGAATTCACCTTGGCCACAAAGTCGTCCAGGTTCAGGTCCAGATCATCCAGCCGCGGCCCCAGTTTGGCTGCGTAGTAGTACCGCAGGTAGCCGGATTCAAGATGATTCAGGTACGTCTCGGCCATGATGAACGTCCCCTTGCTCTTGGACATTTTCTCGCCGCCGACGGTGAGGAACCCGTGGATGTGAACCTTCGTCGGCAAGCTGATATCCGGCGGTCTTGAGCATGGCCGGCCAGAACAGGCAGTGAAAGTACTGAATGTCCTTGCCCAGAAAGTGGTGGATCTCGGTGTCGTCGCTGCGCCACCAGGAATCAAAATCTTCCCCGGTTTGCTGGCACCATTCTCGGGTGGCGGCGATGTAACCGATCGGGGCATCGAACCAGACGTACCAGAAATGTTCGCCGTCGGTGCCGGGAATGTCGAATCCAAAATAGGGTGCCGGGCCGTGAGACGTCCCAGTCCCGCAACGGCTCGTTCAGAAAGTGCCCTTTCAGGTAGTTGGCGACTTCGTCCTGCAGGTGGTGGCCGGACTGGGTCCACTCGCTCCAGGAATTCCTGCAGCTGTTCGATTTTGACAAAGTAGTGATCGGTCTCGCCAAGGACCGGCGGCTTGCCACTGACGGTGCTGATCGGATCGATCAGGTCGGTGGCACTGTAGGTTGCACCGCATTTGTCGCAGTTGTCGCCGTATTGGTCCGCGGACTCGGCATTTGGGGCACGTTCCCCTGACGAAACGATCGGGCAGCGACTCGCCGGTATCGGCATCGAACAACTCGGTCACCGCGCGGCGGTCGATCATCCCCTCGATTTTCGAAGGCTCGACCAGATTTCGGTGGCGATCTGGCGATTGGTTTCGCTGTGGGTGCTGCCGTAGTAGTCGTAGCTGATCCCGAAGCCCGAAAATCCCGTTGATGGGCGTCGCTCATTTGCTGGATGAATTCGGTCTTCCGTAATCCCGGCCTTGCGGGCACTTTTCATGATCGCCGAACCATGGGTGTCGTCGGCCCACATGAAAATGCAGCGGTGACCCCGCAAACGCTGAAATCGCACCCAGATATCCGTCTGGATATACTCAACCAGGTGACCGATGTGGATCGGTCCGTTGGCGTAGGGCAAGGCGGCGGTGACGAGAATTTTTCGCTGACTCATGGCGACTGGGCGGAATTGGGGACAACCATCCACCTGCAGGACAGCGGGTTCGACTGGTGAGGCGGACAGGCCGAATTGTATCGAAACTGGAAATATTCGTTAGGGGCGATTGCCGAACGGCAACGGGATCTGCCTAATGCAGGTGGCTGAATCAATGACCCTGGGAGCAACCATGAGTACCACGATGCGCCCGGCCCTGTCGGCCAGCGCTTATCAAATCCGCGATGTTGAAAACATTCATTCGCCGGGCCTGGTCGTTTTTCGTGAACTGCTGGAACACAATCTGGCGGAAATGATCCGCGTGGCGGGCGGTCCCGCGCGACTGAGGCCGCACTGCAAAACACACAAAATGCCGGCCGTCATTCGCCGCATGCGGGAACTGGGAATGACCCGGCACAAATGCGCCACCCTGGCCGAAGCCGAAATGCTGTGCGATGCGGGGGTCGACGACATCCTGATTGCCTACCAACTGGTGGGGCCGAATATTGGCCGACTGGTCGCCCTGATGGACAAGTTTCCCGACCGCAAGTTCACGGCGCTGATCGATCATCCGCGTCCTCTGGAACAGCTCAGTCAGGCCGTGGATGGTTCACACCGCAATCTGCATGTCCTGCTGGATGTGGATTCCGGCATGGGTCGAACCGGTGTCCCGGCCGACGATTCGGCCATGCAGCTGTACGAAATGATTTGCAGCACGCCCGGCATCCAGCCGGCCGGATTGCACTGGTACGACGGCCACCATCGCCAGTCCGATCCGTCCGAACGACAAATGGCGATCCAGGCCGCGTGGCAACCGCTGGTTCAGCTGCGCGACCGGTTGTTGCTGGACGGCTTTCCCGTTCCCCGTATCGTGGTGGCCGGAACCGGTTCCTTTCCCATCCTGGCCGAAATGGGAGAACCGAATCTGGAACTGACGCCCGGAACGACAACGCTGTACGACATCGGTTATCACGAAAATTTTCCGGATTTGAATCTGCAGCCCGCGGCGGCGATTGTGACCCGGGTGGTCAGCAGCAATCGGGCCGGGCAATTGACCCTGGACTGCGGGCACAAGTCCATTTCACCGGATCAGCCCGCCGGCCAGCGGGCCCGCTTTCCGGCGTTGCCCGATGCCGTGGAAATCCATCACACCGAGGAGCATTTGGTCATTCGAACGAGTCGGGCGCCGGAGTATCAGCCCGGTGATTCGCTGATCGCCCTGCCCCGCCATATTTGTCCCACCGTGGCACTGCACGCTGCGGCGACGGTCGTCGCCGGCGGTCAGATCGTCGATACCTGGGAGGTGGTCGCTCGCGACCGGCAATTGACGATTTAACGAGTCAATCGCGGAAACCGCGGAGCCGGCGTCCCGGAGACCGGCCCCGTGAGCCGGTTGTCATTCTGATTTTTGAGACAGGATTTTTCCGGGACAGGCAACCCTCGGTTGGTAACCGGGCCCGGCATGCCCGATAATCGACCCGTGCTGCCAGATTTTACCAATTCCTGTTTACCATTTCCCGGGGAGCCCGCCATGCCCGTCGTCCCGTCCTCGTCGGCCCGTCTGATGCCTGCCGTAATCCTGATCCTGTGCCCGGGATTGGTGTTTGCCCAGGGCGAGCGTTCGGAATACATCTCCGACGCCAGTTATCTCGTGGGTACCTGGGAACCCGGGCAGCGCGAGCACACGCCCGAGTCGATGGCGGCTGCCGGCCAGGCCTTTCTGGATTCGTTAACCGCCGAACAACGCCAGCAGGTCAACCTGCCGATCGACGACCCCGAGCGCCGCCAGTGGACCAACCTGCCGCCGCGGCCGGATGCCGGCGGTATCCGGCTGGGCTTGCTCGACGAGACCCAACTCCGGGCGGCCTGTAATCTGTTGGCCGAACTGTTGAGCGAACGGGGATACCACAAGATGCGGGACATTATGCTGGCCGATGACCAGCTGGTCCGCCCGGGCCGGCCCGGGCCGGGCTTTGGCACCGAGCATTTTTCGCTGGTTCTGTTTGGCACGCCGTCGGCCAGCGAGCCGTGGGGGGTGCAGCTGGATGGCCACCATATCGGCCTGAATGTGTCCCTGACCGGCGATGCACTAACGCTGTCCCCCAGTTTCATCGGAACCCAACCCGAATCGTTTGAACTGGGATCACGATCCATTCGCCCCCTGACCGGAGAGATCGACGGGGCATTCGAATTAGTGGCCCGTTTGTCCGATGACCAGCGGCGGGAGGCGATTCTGCGACCCCGCCGGGGCCAGATACTGACCGGTCCGGGGAAAGACAATCGGGTTCCGGAGGTCGCCGGAGTTTCAGGTTCCACGTTTTCGGACGATCAAAAGGAACTGTTGCTGAAACTGATCGGTTACTGGATTGGCGATCTGCCACCCGAACATGCCGACCAGCGGATGGCCGAAATCGAAGCGGAGATCGACCAGATTCATTTTGCATGGAATGGAGCCATCGAGCCTGGCAGCGACATTTCCTATCGCATTCAGGGTCCCTCGCTGATCATCGAATACGCCTGTCAGGATATGGGGGGCAACCCCCAGGATCACCTGCACACCATGTATCGCGATCCAACCAACGAATATGGCGGACAAATCCCCGCCGCCCGCTAGCTTGTCACGGTCCGCACTGACGGATCTCCCGGCGACATCCGCAACCCCATTCATCTACTCCGGGTCGTGCGGACGGCGAATCCGGGGCACCCGGATCATCAGCGACGGCCAGTCGTATTGATTCAACTGATACACGTCGGGATTCGGAGCGATGTAACGATCGCCATCGCCGGCGGCTGTCAAGTGGCTGCCGGGGAACGCCTGGCGACTTTCGCCGCGGGTCGCTCCGGCTACAATAGCCCGCGGCGGTCGGCCAACTCGACCGCCGCGACCGGCCCCCCCCGCGGCGGAATCAACCCCGAGTAACCCGTATGACCCCTGAACCCCGGCATGCGTTGCCGATTATCGGTTGGCGCGAATGGGTTGCCTTGCCGGATCTGGGGATTCGCCGGATCAAGGTCAAGGTTGATACGGGCGCCCGATCCTCCTCGCTGCATGCCTTTGATCTGCAGACCTTCCAGCGGGACGGGCAGGAGTACGTGCAATTCAGCGTGCATCCGATTCAGCGCAGCGCCGCCGGTGCCGTCGTCGTCGAAGCCCGGGTGCTGGAACACCGAAATGTGCGCAGTTCCAGCGGCAAGGCGACGCGGCGGCCGGTCATCGTGACCAACCTGTCGCTGCTGGGACACACCTGGCCCGTGGAACTGACGCTGGCCAATCGCGACGCCATGGGGTTTCGCATGCTGCTGGGACGCGAAGCCTTCCGAGACCGTTTCATTGTGGATGCGGGTAAATCGTGGTACGGTGGCAAGCCGAAACGCAAAAAGAAGACCCGAAAAAAGAAACCCGGCGACTAACTGGCCGGCGGACATCCCCGCAAGGAAAAATCAAATGAAACTCGGGATTTTGTCGTGCAGCCCCAAATGCTACAGCTCGCGGCGCTTGCGTGAGGCAGCCCTCAATCGCGGTCATCAGGCCACGATTCTGAACACCCTGAAGTTTGCGATCGACCTGGAGCAGGGAGATCCGAATCTGTTTTACCACCAGAAACCACTGACCCACTATGACGCGGTTCTGCCCCGGATCGGCGCGTCCATCACCTATTTTGGGACGGCGGTGGTGCGGCAATTCGAACAAATGGATGTGTTTTGCGCCAATTCATCGGCCAGTATTACGATATCGCGGGACAAGCTGCGCAGCTTGCAAATGCTCAGCCGTCATCACATCGGCATCCCCAAAACCACGTTTGTTCGCGACCGCAAGGACGTGTTACCAGCCATCGAACGGGTCGGCGGGGCACCAGTGATTATCAAACTGCTGGAGGGTACCCAGGGCATCGGCGTTCTGCTGGCTGAATCGGTCAAGTCTGCAGAAGCCATTATTGAAATGCTGCAAAGCCAGAAGCAAAACGTACTGGTTCAAAAATTCGTGTCTGAAAGCAAGGGTCGTGACATCCGGGCGTTTGTCGTGGGCGATCAGGTGGTGGCGGCCATGCGCCGCGTGGCCCAGGGCCAGGAATTTCGCAGCAATGTCCATCGGGGCGGTCAAACCGAACAGGTGATTCTGGACGAAACCTACTGCGAAACCGCGATTCGGGCCGCCCAGATCATGGGACTCCGTGTGGCCGGCGTCGACATTCTGGAATCCAATGCCGGTCCGCAAATCATGGAAGTCAATTCATCACCCGGCTTGGAGGGCATTGAAAAATGCACCCAGCTGGATGTCGCCGGAGCAATCATTGATTATCTGGCCGCGCAAGTCGAATTTCCCGAGATCGACGTACGCCAACGCTTGACCGTCAGCCGGGGCTATGGCGTTACCGAAATCCACATCCCCGAAGGTTCGGAGTTTATCGGACAATCGATTGATGAGTCCGGATTGCCGGAACAGGACATCAATGTGCTGACGCTGTATCGCGGAACCACCGTGATTCCCAATCCCCGCCTCAAACGAACCCTGGAGCCCGGCGATCGCCTGCTCTGTTTTGGCAAACTGGAGGCGATGCGCGGGATGGTCCCCAAGAAAACCCGCCGTCGCCGCGCGCCGCGCGTTAAAGCGCTGCAACCTGGCTCCGGAAAATCAAAAAAGAAAACCGGCACGTCCGATTCCGTTTCCGGATAGGCACCCCGCCGGAATTCGCACAGCAGCGTTGCGACGGCCAGCGCGACAAGGCGGGGCCACCGGACCATTTCGCGAACGGCTGAATCGGAAATAAATCGAAATCGCGGCAAGCGGCACGAACACTGGCCGACGGCGATCAGCCCCGGGCAGTACCCGAATCCCCCGTGCCGGAGCGCCCAATCCAGCCGCGCCGCCAAAAAAAGGCGGTCATCACCAGTGATACCACCAGCATGATCACCCAAATCACCGGATAGGCCCACGACCATCGCAGTTCCGGCATGTTTTCGAAGTTCATTCCGTAAATCCCGGCAATAAAGGTCAGGGGAATGAACACGGTAGCCACCATCGTCAGCACCTTCATGACTTCATTGGTCCGGTTGGCAATCGATGACAGGTAGGTGTTCATCAGGCCAGCTGCCATCTCCCGATACATTTCCGTGACTTCCGTGGTCTGCACACAGTGATCGAGCGTGTCGCGAAAGTACAGGCGAACCTCCGGCGAGACAACGGCGTAATCATCCCGGACCAGCGAACTGATGGCTTCGCGCTGGGGCCAGATTCCGCGGCGGAGGTTGCCGAGCCGGTTTTTCAGTCGCTGCACCCGGCCCAGTAACGAGGGTTTGGGATCCTCCACCACTTCATCTTCCAGCACCTCCAGCTGGTCGCCAATCAGTTCCAGCGCCGGATAGTAGGCGTCGATCACGGTGTCGATCAGGGCATAAGCCAGGTAATCCGGGCCATGCTGGCGAATTCGCCCGGCCGGATTCCGGATCCGTTCCCGGACCGGATCAAACACGTCGCCGTACCGTTCCTGAAACGTCAGGACATAATTGCGGCCCAGCACGAGGCTGACCTGCTCTGTGTCAATTTGTTGTTCGGCATTCAGCCGCACCATCCGCACAACGACCAGCAGCTGGTCGCCGTAGGGCTCGGTTTTGGGCCGCTGCGGAACATTGACAATATCTTCCAGCATCAACGGATGCAGTTCAAAAACCTCGCCGATTTGGTGAAACAGGACCTGGTCGCCAAACCCCTGGACATCGACCCAGGTCACGCAATCGTCCCGCAGCGCCGATTTCAGGCCTTCAATATCCGAAACGCCCTGCCGTTCCAGATAATCGCCATTAAAATCCGTCACCAGGACCCGGGGCGGCGGAGACTGTTCGGAGATGGCGAGGGTACCGGGCCGGGCACCGACCGGCGGGTGCTGTTTCCGAAAATGGATGGCGAACATCTCTGGCGATCCTCCCTGATCGTCCCCGGCCTGCTCCCTGCCCGACCTGAGGGGCGGTTTGCGGCGGTGTGACAGTTTGCGCCGAAATCAATGACAGTGAAAGATCAATCTTTGCTGGCATGCGTCCGGTGCCATCAGGGACCGGGCACGTGCGGACTTTTCCCGGGCACGTCCGAACCGCCCCCGTCGTCCAGGCATTCGGCGATGTGCACCACGGCATCGCCCTGGTAAACCAGGGGATTGTTGGTGATTCCGATGACGATCCCGTCAATTTTGGCGGTGATGACCGAACTGTTTCCGCCAAAGGCATCGGACACCTCACCCACAATTCCGCCCTTGACCAGTCGATCACCCAGCCCCGCTTTCATCCGCAAAATGCCGCCTTTTCGGGCCCGAATCCAGGTGCTTTTGCCGCACACCCGGGAACGTTGTTGGTTTTCCTCCGGGCCGCCTGGAATCATCCCGAGGCAACTCAAAACATTCATTACCCCGTCGATCCCGGTATCAATGGCCTCGGTGTTAAACCGCATCGGCTCGCCAGCCTCGTACAACAGACAGTGGATTCCGCGGACCGATGCCGCCTGTCGCAAGGATCCGTCCCGGTGTTTTGAATCAATAATGATGGGGGCGCCGAAGGCCTGGGCACAGCGGCGCGTTTCCGGGTCGGACAGGTTGGCGCGAATCTGCGGCAAGTTTTCGCGGTGATTGGAACCGGTGTGCAAGTCAATTCCATACCGGCAGTGACCGACAATTTCGGTCATCAACTTGTTGGCCAGGCGGGAGGCCAGGGAACCGTTCGGGGAACCGGGAAAACTCCGATTCAGGTCCCGGCGATCGGGCAAATTGCGGGACTGATCCACAAATCCAAACACATTGACAATCGGCACGGCGATCAGGCAGCCGCACAGATGGTCCAGCTGGATGCGGGCCAGAACCCGGCGAATGATCTCCACACCCAGAATTTCATCGCCATGGATCGCGCCGCTGAGCCAGATGCACGGTCCCGGCTGGCGACCGTAAATGACCTCCACGGGCATGGAAACCCAGTTATCACTGGGCAGGCGGGCAATTTTCAGTTGAAACCGTTTGCGCTGGCCGGGTTGAATCCGGGCGTCGCCAATGGAAAGGGTATTCACCTCGCTGGATCCCTGGAAAGCTCTGGCGAATCCGGCACGGGACCGTCCGTTTGTCGGCCCGATTCCGCCCTGAAGAAACATCCCGGAGGATCAGGGCCGTCGTGGGCCATGACCACCACACCGGGTGACGCCGGATTGTCACCGGCTGGCAAATGGAATTCAAGAGGCAGGACCGGGGGCCCGCATCAGGCGCGGTTCGGCATGCCCCGGCCAGGCGACCGGTCGCAGCGATGCCGATCCGTGGAATCGCCCCCGCCGGGCTGGAGACTCGCGCGACGTCCCGTGGGGGAGACGCGTTACCAATCGCATCGAAGCCGCCACAAAGTTTCCATTGGAATTTCCCGGAGCATCGGCGGCCGATACAATGGCTCGGCATGGGCAATTAAAATGGGGTCTTGCCCGGCCGGTTCGGCGGGGCCACCATGTCGCGCGCTGGCCGGCGGCGGATCGCCGGCAAGGGCACCTGAAAAATCCTGTCGCGCCGGGTGCCGGATCGGGCCCCCCGGCGTTGATCGTCTCGGCAACCTCCAGGCAGATGTTTGAATGATTCGAGCGCGGCAAAGGCTGGGCAAATACCTGATTGAACGGAAACTGGGTGACGGCGGTTTCGCCACGGTCTATCGCGCTGGACACGGTGGAGGGGATCCGGGTTGCGCTCAAGATTCCCCATGCCCAGTTTGTGAACCGGGAAACGCTGGACGAGTTTCGCCGTGAGATTCGCCTGATCGGGCGTTTGCAACATCCCAACATCCTGGCAGTCAAAAATGCCGACTTTATTGACGGTCATCTGGTGGTCGCTTTTCCGCTGGGGGAACGCAGTCTGGACGATCGGTTGCAAAAACGAATTTCCACGACCCTGGCGCTGGAGTTTTCCGAACAGATACTCGATGCTGTCGCTTTTGCCCATCATCACAACGTGATGCATTGCGATATTAAACCGGAAAATCTGATCCTGTTTCCCGACCATCGCTTGCGGCTGTCCGATTTCGGGATTGCCCGAATCGCGCAGCGAACGATTCGCGGTTCCGGTTCGGGCACGGTCGGGTATGTGGCTCCGGAGCAGGCCATGGGACGACCCTCGTTTCGTTCCGACGTTTTCTCAATCGGTTTGATCATGTACCGGATGTTTTGCGGTCACTGGCCGGAATGGCCTTTTGAATGGCCCCCTCCGGGATATGAGCGGGCCCGCAAGCGGCTGCATCCGGACATGCTGGGGCTGATGCGCCGGGCGATGGAAGTCGATCCGCGAAAACGATTTCGGGATGCGGAACACATGCTGAAATCGTTTCGCCGGATCCGGTCCCGCGCGTTGCGGGTCAGTAAAAACGGCGCCGCTCCGGACCGCAAACGGGCGTCCCGCCGTGATTGGCGCACCATGCGTTTTCGACAATGGCGGAAGCGACACGGGACGTCGCTGGGCACGCTGTTCGAATGCGACAAATGTCATGGTCCGGTGACCGAAGCCATGCAGGGGTGCCCGTGGTGCGGTGTCTCGCGAAAAAAGTTTTCCGGCGAAACCCGCTTCCCCCAGTGTTGCCCCCGCTGTAACCGCGGCCTGAAACTGGACTGGAGCTACTGCGCCTGGTGCTATGGCCCGGGTTTTGAAACGGACGGGGATCGCCAGTACCCGGATGTCCGATACACGGCCAAGTGTTCCGGTTCACGGTGCCAGCGGCGGGATTTGATGCCGTTTATGCGGTACTGTCCCTGGTGTCGCAACAAGGTGCGTCGCAAATGGAAACTGGACCAGGCCGGTGATGCCTGCCCCTCCTGTGGCTGGGGCGTCGACCGGGAGTTCTGGACTCATTGTCCGTGGTGCACCCGCAACCTGTAGGAATGCGATGAACAACTTCGACGACCCGGGCCCGCTGATCTTGTGCGATCAGCAAATGCACGAGGTTCAATCCGTGCCGTTTCTTGAGGGACAGGCCGTCATTTACTCCTCGCGGTGCCCCGGCAAGGAGTCGGCCAACGAGGACGCACTGGCCCTGGTGGCCACGGGAGAAACATCCGGCGTCTTGTTGCTGGCGGACGGGATGGGCGGGCATGCCGGGGGCGAACTGGCTGCCAGGACGGCGATTCAGGCCGTCGTCGACACCGTTCGGCAGGCCACGCAAGACGGAGTCCTCATTCGCTCGGCCATCATGGACGGGTTTGAACGTGCCCACCAGCAAATCCAGGCGTCGGGCACCGGGGGAGGCACCACCCTGTCGGTCGTGGAATTTGACGGCCGTTCGGCCCGACCCTACCATGCCGGTGACTCGATCATTCTGGTGGTCGGCAGCAAGGGAAAAATCAAGCTGCAAACCACCTCCCACTCGCCGGTGGGATTTGGTGTCGCCGCCGGCCTGCTGGATGCGGACGAGGCCATGCACCACGAGGATCGGCATGTGATCCTGAATGCGATCGGCAGCGGAGCCATGCGAATCGAAATCGGGACGCGGACCGTCCTCTCCAGGCGGGATACGATTCTGATTGCCAGTGACGGATTGTCTGACAACCTGTTGCTGACGGAAATCGTCAACGGCATTCGGATTGGCAACCTGTCCCGTTCCCTGTCTCAACTGGTTTATGATTGCAGTCAGCGAATGGCCAGCCACGCCGGGATCGGCAAACCGGATGACATGTCCGTGATTGCATTCCGGCCGTTTGGTCAGCGGCCGCCGAAACAGAAACCGGCACGTCGCGGATCACCCAACACAGGGTGACCCGGCGGGTCCCCCGGAGCCCGCCGCTGTTGGCGAGGCTGGAGACGCAGTTAACGGACTGGCTCGACACCGCTCGCGGTGCCACCGTCCTGGCCGTTGCTCCGCCAAATTTCGCCCTCATCCCCGCCGGCCCCGGGGCCGGTTACAGAATCGGACCCAGCGTCGCCAGGGTGTTGTTCCAGAGCCGTTTCGGCATCGGCCAGGCTTCGACCATTTCGCGGGTCACCGGATTCGATCTGGCAAGATATTGCTGCTGCCTGGCACGCACGTCGGCGGTGAGCGCGGGATCGTAAAACAGGATATTGTTTTCGTAGTTCAGATCGAAGCTGCGACGATCCATGTTGGCCGAGCCAATCAGGGTAATCTCGCCATCCAGCGTCAGTGACTTGGTATGCAGCAAACCGCCGACATATTCGTGAATTGCCACGCCGGCCTCGAGCAATTCGGCATAGTAGCTGCGACTGGCCCCGCCCACAATCCACGAGTCGTTGCGGGCCGGAAAAATAATCGTCGTTTTAACACCCCGCCAGGCAGCGGCACATAATGCGTTTTGCATCGACTCATCGGGTACATAGTACGGAGTGGAAATCGTCAACTCCTGACGGGCACCATAAAACAGCGATTCAAACATTTCGGGCATGGCCGAGTTTCGAAAGGTGGGACCGGTGCCGACAACGAGTGCCGGGAAACCGGACTGTGGCGCGGCGACCGGCTGGCGCAACAATGCGTCAATGTTCTCTGCGGCGTAACTCATCCAGTCGCTGGCGAACAGGTACTGGTTTTGCCGGACGACGGGACCTTCGAACCGAATCATGGCGTCCACCCACGGCGCGTACCTGGCCTTGACCCGAAACTCGGGATCGGCACAGTTTTGACTGCCGCAATAGGTGATCCGGTTATCGATCACCAGAATCTTGCGGTGATTCCGCAAATCGAGTCGACCGTGCAAGGGTTTCAGCAACAGGTTTCCGATGGGCAGGGCCACGGCGACACGCACACCGGCGTCCTGCATCGCTTTCCAGTGCGGCGAGCGAATCAGGGCTCGCGAACCCAAATTGTCCGCCATCGCGCGGCAGGTGACTCCCCGGGCGGCAGCCCGCTTGAGCGCCTCGACCATCTTCATCCCGTTGTGATCGGTGAGCCAGATATAGAACGTCAGATGCACATGATCGGTGGCAGCATCGATGTCGGCCACCATCGAATCGATCGCGGCATTTGAGTCCTCCATCAGACTTCCCGAGTTGCCGCCAACGGGATCGAACCCGTTGATCGATTTTCCGGTGGCAAACAAATGTTGGTAGCGCTCGGGAATTTGAGGCGCCGCGCAATCCTGGTGACCGGCGGTGACCTCGGCCATCGGCGGCAATCCCGCGATGACCTGCTTCATCCGGGCGACACGTTGTTTGCCGATATTGGTTTCACCCAGCAGCAGGTAGGCCAACATCCCGATTACCGGTACTGCCGCAATTACCGCCACCCAGGCGATTCGCGAAGCCGGTTCCCGGTGCGGACGGGTCAGCACGCGGATGATCAGCGCGATCTCAATCACGACATGGATGACAACGCCGATGAGTGCTGGTGTCACGGAATTCGCTTTGTGTCAATGAATGTCACGGGGGGGACCGGTCATGACGCGATGGCAGGCCGCCTCAAACATCCGGATCGACGGTTCCGTGTGAAGCGACCCATGTGCAGAATGAAGTGCCAAAAGCAGGAGCACCGGCCAACGAGCATTCTTCGCCTGGCTCAAAAACTCAAGACGGTTTTTACCTTGTTTCGGTCAATAATCTCCAGCGCCGCAACCTGGCCGTTTTCATGCTGCTCTTGCCAGACCTCGGCCGGCTCGTGGATGGTGTGCGAGTAGTCAATTTCGTCGACCCCGGTCGTCAGCACGATGTCATTGCCCTTGCCTGCCGGATCATAGTCGATCGCCATCAACGGGCCCTGGCGAACCTGGCCGGTGGATCCGGATGCGGTGTCAAACACCTCCATGCTGACCGCCCGTCCCCGGTTACCGTTGGTGAACAGGACGAAGAAGTCTGGCCAGTCAGCCTGCGCGATTTGAGTATTAATGGGCATGGTTTTTCTCGTGATCTGCGGGTTCAGTTGACAAATGCCTCAGGACCCCAACACTGGGGGGCTGCACGTTCAGATCACCAGATTACCAAACGCCGGAACCAGAAACCACGCCCACTGTCCCGGACCGGGCCCCCCTGAAACATCGACGACGTATCGGTCTTGAGTTGTTCCGAGATGTCGTTGACGCTGGAGTCATTTTCTGTCCGGGCCACCAACCACGGGACTGTCAGGTTGTGCTGGTTGAGATAATGCATGACGGGTTGCCGCAGGGACCGGTACGCGGCCTTCTCGGCAAAATGCGTGTAAACGCTGTAAATGACGAAGCACACGACCGCGATCAGGATGTAGACGCCCCAGCCCTGCAACTGTTCGACCGGAATGCCAAAGACAATGGCCACCCAGCCCATGTGAATCGTCACACAAATTCCCAACACCAGGGCCAGCATCAGCCAGACAGCGAGGGTGCCCACGTTCTCGATTTTCTCGTTGGCAATCAGCAATCGCCCGTACAATTCCGGATGGTCCTGTTTCAGATCGTGATCGGGCGTCCGCCTGGACGGCAAGGTCACGTTGCCGGAATCCTGATCGTCATGCGTGCTGGAATTCATGTTCACGGGTCTCCCCGGCCGCTTTTTGAAAAAAATGTACATCGCCACCGGACGGGCGGCAAATATCACTGGTCCTGCCAAAAGCGCGGCGAGAACAACACCACGATTGGCCAAACTTCCAGACGGCCAAGCATCATCAGCCACACAAACAGGAACTTGGTCACCCCCGAAAAATTGCCGTAATTCCGGGTCGGGCCGACGATTCCAAGGCCGGGCCCGATATTGTTCAGTGTCGCAGCCACACTGCTGGCCGAATCGATGAGCTTGTTGGACGGATCGGGTCCCCAGGTTCGGTCCGGTTCGATCGCCACGACCACCAGCCAGGAAATCACAAACAACGTCACGATCGCGCCGAGGTAAACCAGGATGCCGTTTTTGAGATCCTGTTCGTTGATTTCGGAGTTGCCAATCCGCAAGGGGCGGACGACGCGGGGACGAAACACCTTTTCAATCTCGATCCACAGGATCTTGCCGGTCATGACATGCCGAATCACTTTCATGCCGCCGCCGGTACTCCCCGCACAACCACCGACAAACATCAGCAACAGCAACAGGGCCCGGCCGAACTGGTTCCACGCATCGTAGTCACTGGTTCCGTATCCGGTGGTGGTCACAATGGACACGACCTGAAACAACCCGTTGCGAAAGTCGAATTCCAGCGGTCCTCGGCTCTGCCCGGCACTGAACATCCCGAATGCGAACACCAGAATCGTGGCCACGACAATGATCGCCAAATAGGTACGCCATTCCAGATCCGACAGCAATCGCCCGGGTTGCCGCAGGATGGTCAGGTACAGCAGGGTGAAGTTGGTCCCGGCCAGGATCATGAACACGATCACGGTGTACTGAATTGCGGGACTGGTAAAATGTCCCAAACTGGCGTTGTAGGTTGAGAATCCGCCGGTGGCCATCGTGCCAAAGGCATGACACAGAGCGTCGAACAGACTCATCCCCAACAGCATCAGGATCAGGGTCAGCAGCACGTTTAGCGCCACATAAATCCCGGCAAAGGCCCAGGCCGAGTGCTGCATCCGCGCGGCTGGACCTTCGGCGGTCGGGCCGGGTACTTCCGTGCGCATCAACGCCTTGCCGGCCGAACCATGCCCCAGCAACACGACGAACAACACAATAATTCCAAGTCCGCCCAGAAAATGGGTGCTGCCCCGCCAGAAATGAATGCAATGGGAAACTTCAAACACGTCTTCCAGTTCCGACATCACCGAGGCGCCGGTCGTACTGAAACCGGACTGGGATTCAAACAGCGCATCGCACAACGTCATCGAGACCCAGCGAATCCGGTAATTCGAGGCCCGGTCCGAGGGGGCCCGGCCTTCCCCGGGCAGCAACAAACCGGCCGACCAGACCGGATCGTTCTTGAAATCGGCGAACACCTGTTCGGCCCGGTCCACCTCGGAAATCGCCACCAGCTGGTTGGCTGGCAACCCGCGACTGCCGGAACTGGATCCGGCGATAGCGGCCAGTACGGCAAACTGGTCCGGTTCCAGCGGCGGCGCGGTCTGCCAGGTGGAAAACCACTGGGTATAGGGATTGATGATCTGGGCCCGCTGGTGGGGGGCAAAAACCCGAATGGCCGGACCGCGGCCCGTGCCTGCCAGATAGAAGGGCAAGGCGCCGAGAATGGTCGCCAGAATCCACGACAGGCCGACGACGGCCATGGCTTCCTTGCGGTACAGCGTACCGTCGGCGCGCCGACCCCACAGGTACAACAACGCGGCCACCGTCCAGCACACCACGATGCTGGCCAGCAGGGCCTGAAACCCCGCCCGCTCAAAACCGCTGGCCTGCCATTCGCCGCTGCGATGACCCAGACCCGGCATGGCCCACGGCAGGCTAAAGATCATAAACCCGCCGATCAACGCCGACAGGATCCCCAGCAGTTTGGCCAACAAACGAATGTTCATGCAATCGCGTCGAGGTTAAATTGGCAAAGCCTGAATTCTAGTGCGACGGCTGCCGACTCCAAGCGTCCCCCGTCAAATTTCCGATGCCGGCGACTTTCGATTCCAGGACCCGCCCATGGCGCTGCAGGTGACTGACTTGACTCGTTCCCGGCCAGGCTCCGACTGGTTCGCCCGTCCCGCCGACGATCTGGCTTTCGACTTGCTGGGGAAACGCCTCGCCACACTGATTGACGGACACCTGACGACCGGGCGAATCGTCGAAACCGAAGCCTATTTGCCCGACGGTGATACGGCCTGCCACGCGGTCCGCGGTCGCACCCCGGGTAACCAGTCGATGTTCGACAGGCCGGGTCGCGCCTATGTTTATCCCATTCATTCCCGGGTTTGTTTCAATGTCGTTTGCGGCCGGATCGATCAGGGAACAGCCGTTTTGATCCGTGCCCTGCAACCGCTGTCGGGAATCGACACGATGGTCGGCCGGCGGGGTCGTGGCCCGGTTCGGGACCTGTGCCGGGGTCCGGGCCGGCTGTGCCAGGCGCTGGGAATTCGTCGCATCCATGATGGAATCGATTTGTCGGCCCGTCATTGGGGTCGCGGTGATCGCCTGTGGATCGATCATTACGCCAGCCCGACCGTTTCCCGGCAAGAGATTCGATGTACACCGCGGATTGGGGTGACCTCGGCGCCAGAGTTGCCATTGCGATTCGTGCTGACGGGCAGTCCGTGGGCCAGTGGTCCGGCTCGCCTGCGCTAGCCGGCGACGGGGCGACCCAACGCGTATCGACCTGGAATTGGGCGCGAGTACGCTCGACCACACGGGGCACCCTCGGATCGCCCGCAGACCTGGCCCGTCACTCGCGTTGCGCCTGCACCGATACCCGCACCTGACGGATACCCAGCATCTCCAGTCTCCCGAGCAATTCGTTGACATGCCGCCCGGGACAATCGCGGTCGCAGCGGACCAGAATACGCAGTCGCCCCGGCTGGTTATCCACTTGCCGCAATTCCCGCGTCAACGCCTGGACCAGCTGCTCCAGGGAACGGACCTGGCCGACGACCATCAACTGGCCGCCGGCATCGAGATTGATGGTGATATCAACGGTTTCCGGCGGCTGGCCGCCGGCTCCGACATCCGGCAGTTGCAGGGGTTGATCGATGGAACGGGAAATCTGCGAAACCGTCATGAAAAAAATAATCAGCAGGAACACGATGTCGATCATGGGAGTCATGTTGATTCCCCGAGCAGGCGTTCGTTTCAGCCGGGACAATTTCACGAGGACGTTCCCTGTCGTTTACCGTTTGCGCCCAGGGGACTCATGATTCGTTCGATCCGTTTGCCCGCTTCGGCCACCAGCGAATCGATCTTGGTGCGGAAAAAACTCAGGGCCACCATGGTGGGAATCGCCACTACCAACCCGAGCAACGTGGTAACCAGGGCCTGACCAATCCCTCCGGCCAGCTCTTCCGGCCGGGCCATCCCCTCGCGCGCCGCAATGGTGGTAAAAGCGTCGATCATCCCGACCACGGTCCCGGTCAACCCCAGCATCGGCGCAATCGAGCCGATCACATTCAGCACTTCCGTCTTGCGGTACAGGCGACCGACCTGGTCCTCTCCGGCTTCCTCGACGGCGGCCCGATACTCGGCGAAACCAAATTCACTGGTTTGGTAGCGTTGCAACCCCGTGGCGATCACTTCCGTGGCCAGCGAGGCGTTTTCCTTTTGGTGGCACAAGGCCACGGCCGAATTGACTTCTCCCTCAGCCAGCATCCGTTCCAGTTCCAGCATCACCGGTTCGGGCATTAACCGGTTTCGGGTGATCGTGGTCGCCAGCACAATAATGAAGTAGGTACTGACCATCGACAGCAACAGGATGATGACGACAATCACCAGCCCCACCGGGTTGCCCTCAAACAACATCTGGATGACGGACGTTTTCTGGATCGGCTCGGCGATCGATTCCGACAACTCCGGCCCGGTTCGCGGATTGGGGGATTCCTGGCCTGCTGCGATAACAGGTATCGCACAAACCATCCAACCCGCGAGCAAGCTGATCGGCGCGTGGGTCCGGAAGTAATTCACCATGGCGTTTTCGAACGTGAGTCTTCCCGATTCACCGGTGTCGTTTTCCAAAAAACGTGTTTTGGTATCGTCCATCCAGTTCACCCCGCAATTCCCCGAATCGCGCGTCCGACTCGTTGACGGGATGATGGACGACCGCATACACGGCCGCGGCAGCCAGTTCCGGAAACCGGTTCTCGTAGCGGGCCGGAATTTGCAACAGCCCCAGCATCCAGGCGGGGTCTCCGGTCGCATCATCGGACGACAATGCCAACTGGCTGGCGGCCAGACCCGTGTAGTATAGGGCAATTGCATGCCGCGAGGCTGCCGGGCGATGATCATCCGGATCAATCGCGGCCAGCACGGCCGGAAAGTCCCCGGCCAGCAGCGCCGTTTGCGCAGCATGGATCGACTGCCAGGGGTCCCCGGGACCGGTCGCAATCTGCCGGTCCCGACCGGGAGGTTGACCGGCCGCAATGGACAATGTGGTGTAGTAGACGCGTCCGGCGGAACTTTCCGGTACGTCTGACAGACCGGCAAATACCGCGGCCGCGGCCCTGGAATCAAACCAGACGGGCAACAGATTCTCGCAAATACCCGATTCGTCAAATCGCAAATGGCAGGCTGCATCCAGCCGGGCCAGTTGCGGCCGGTTGTGGCGCAGATTCAGCATCTGCAGCAGCGGCACCAGTGCCGCCTCACGATCTCCCTGAAACAGCAGATATCGAAACTGGGCACAGCGGGCCAGGTACAGGGCCTCGCTGGCCTGTCCCTCGTTTTGGCATCGCGCCACCAACTGGTCGGCGAAAGGCTGCAGGGCCCCGTCGTCTTGCGACGCCAGTCGCCGCCGAATCCGAAACAGCGGCAAACCGATTTCCGCCAGCCAGCGGTCAAATTCCGCTTGTTGCTGCCCGTCGACAGTCCCCTGCAGAATCTGATCCCAGGACAATTGACGACCGTCGCCCAGCTGCAGGCCGTCCAGCGACATGCCAGTGACCTGCACGTCAGGCACCAGCGTCAGATCGCGGAGCACGATCGTGTGCTGGCCCGGACAGGCATGGGTCGCCGCACCGCAGGTCGTGGTTAGCGTCAGGCACAGCAGGACTCGCCATGCCGGTGGTAATGCGGGTCGACGCCCGGCGGAGCCGTCAGGACGGCGTGTTCGATCGACGTTCCGGCCGACAGGACCGGCGGCTGCGACTGGCATGGCTAGCTCCGGCCCATGGCCAGCAACTCCGAAAGCGAATCGCAATCGATCTGGCGAGCCAATTCAAAACCGGCAGCGGTCAACGAGAACTCATTCATTAAATGGTGCATGGCCAGCCCCGTTTGACAGAGCCGGCGAAATCCATCCAGAAACCGGACGGTCTGTTCCGGGTTTTCGAGGCAACGGAATTCGATGCGGGCACCTTCGCTCAGCTCCACGCAAACGGCCAGGTATCGCTCGCCCGGTTCAAAGGCATTCTTGTCGCCGCGAATACTGATGGCGCCGGTGCCACGGGCTGCGCACAGGATGGCCCGGGACTCGGGAGGCAACCCGGCCTGATCGACGACCGGATCTTCCGTCCCGGACAGGACGGTTCCGCACAGGCGGGCCAGTGCCGCGATGGTGGGCACGCCGTTGGTCAGGTCGTCCCAAATGAGGCTTTCAGGGTTGCGGTTGTCCGTCAGGTTCCGCGGCAACATGGATTCCGGACCGGTTTGGAGACGTGTAAGGATTGGCGTGATACTGCATTCATTGTCGGAAAACCTGACTTTTTTGCAAATCCCGGGGGACCGATCGGAACACAGACCCGCATCAGTTCGTCAGAACCTACATTAGTCCATAGTCCCACGAGTCTCCCGTTTCCCGGTTCGCCGACGGCCAAGGTTGAAAATGACGATGTTGCAACTTCACCCATTCCGATTGCTGTTTACTGGATGTGCCCTGACCGTATTGATGGCCCCAACCGGGACTCCACCGCTGTGGGGTCAGGGACAACCCATCGACTTTGTCGAACGATTCGCGATGTCGGACGACCGGGCGGCAGTCCTGGCGGAACTGGTTCCGGGTACCGAGGAATACTATTTCTGGCATTGCCTCCACTTTCAGAATACGCAGCAATTTGACAAGGCAGCGGAAATGCTGAAGGTCTGGGACAATCGGCTGGGTGAAACGGCCCGCCTGCGCGAGATCCGGCATCGTCAGGCCCTGTTGCAGTATTCCACCCGTCCCCGCCAGACCCTGGATTATCTGATCGACGAACTGAATTTGCGGTTCGACCACCAGCGACAGCGTCCGTCGGCCGAACCCGGATTGCCGATCGAGCTGGACCCGCGGCTGATTGCCTGGGACCGCCTGCTCAGCCGGGCCTTGCAAAGAAACGACACGCAGCGTCTGGAACCAATCGCCCTGCGCAAGCTGGCCGATGCCAAATTGTCCGATTCCCAGCTGCGGAGTCTGCTGTCCCGGTTGACTCGTCCGGACATCGCCAACTTGCCAAGCCTGGTGGACCGGGATTTGCAAAATCGCGATTCCCAGGGATTCGGGAGCATGACCATTCACGGCCAAATGCTGCGGTCGCAGCTGGACGAGTTGTTGCAGTTGCAACCGCGGCTGCGAAACTCGTCACAATTCGTTAACACCTACCTGACCAAGCTGGCCCCCGACGACGACATTGACTGGCAAGTTGACCGGACAGCGCACGTTGCCTACCTGGACCGTTTGTGGGCGTTCGCCTCGACACTGAACACCGCGCACAACTCCCTGAAGGCCAACATCCTGTTTCGGCGACTGGAACTGGACCGCCAGTTGGGGATTTATGACCGGGACCGATTCATCGAATATTTGAAGTTGCCACGCCGGGTTTCCTACGTCCGCGAAGATTTCGTCCGCGGCGTCCCGGGCAGTTCGCTGGTGGATCTGGGGGCCAACTACTCCCCGCAAACGCGGCTGGCGCCGGTGTTCAGTGACGAATCGCTGGTCCGCGACTACCTGAATCATTTTCTGACCGACGCCGCCGACTGGCAGGCGTTTTCCGACTGGATTGAGGAGGACTGGCTGAAGCAGCGGTTTGCGGAAGCCAAAATCACCGCCGGACTGGGTGACACCGAACGCTGGGCATCACTGTTGTCACCGACCGATTACAAGGCGCTGATGCAACGCGTCGATCTGGAGTTTCTGCCCACCAATCCCCCGTTTCACGCGGTCGATCAGCCCGTGGAACTGGAGCTGGTAACCAAGAACATCCAGAATCTGATCGTCAAGGTATTCGAGATCAATACGGCCAATTACTACCGGCAGAACACTCAGCCGGTCGGCACCGATATTAACCTGGACGGACTGGTTCCCAACTGGCAGCAAACGTATCAGTACGACGATGCGCCCGCCCTCCGTATCCGGCGAAAATTTGCGTTTGACCAGCTGGATCACCGGGGCGTTTATGTGATCGATTTTATCGGTAACGGCACCAGCAGCCGGGCCCTGGTGCGCAAGGGCAAGCTGCAACACCTCGTGGAAACCACGGCCGCCGGGCAGCTGTTTACCATTCTGGATGAGGACCGGAAACAGGTTGCCGGGGCGACGTTGTGGGCAGCCGGTCACCAGTACACCGCGCGGGACGACGGCCGGATCCTGGTCCCGTTCTCAACCCGGCCGGGTCGCGAAAACGCCATCATTGAATTTGAGGGATTTCATACGCTGGCCTCGTTCCGGCATGAGGCCGAAACATACGAATTGGCCGCCGGTCTGTATGTGGACCGCGAATCCCTGTTGCTGGGCCAGCAGGCGCCTGTCGTCATCCGGCCCCAATTGCTGGTTTCCGGAACGCCAGCGCCGGTTGGCTTGCTGGACGATGTTCAGCTGCTGGTGCGGGTGACGGACCTGGACGGCGTGGAATCCACCAGGACGTTTCCCGGTCTCGAGCTCGACGAAAACGGTGAAACGACGGTCACCATTCAGGTGCCGCCCCGCATGCTGAATGTCAGTTTGCAACTGCAAGCCACGATTCAGAATGTCAGCCTGAATGAACCCCAGACGCTGGCCGTCACCCGCGATTACCAGATCAACCAGATCAATCGCAGCGAATCCCTGCAGACGGTGTTCATGCACCAGAATGAAAACGGTTTCCAGTTGTCCGTGCGTGGCAAGACCGGCGAAGTGCGGCGGGCCCAGGCGGTGCTGGTGAAACTCAAGCATCGCGACTTTACGGATACCGTGGATGTGCGGTTGCAATCGGACGAGAATGGCCAGATTTTCCTGGGATCCCTGCCGGGGATTCGTTCGGTCACCGCCGAACTGGCCGGCAATCCGGCGGTGGGCTGGCCATTGCAATGGGACAACCAGACGGCCTACCAAACCATCACCGGTACCACCGGCCGGCCGGCCCTGATCCCGGCCACGACCAGTGCCGAATCTTCTGACGATTACTCGTTGCTGGAAATGCGCGGCGCGACCTGCGTCCGGGACCGTTCGTCATCGATCCAGGTCGCCGATGGGCTGGTGACGTTGACCGACCTGCCGGCCGGGGATTTCGAGCTGCAAAACCGGGCCAGCGGGGCGATCACCCAGGTCCGGATCACCGCCGGGCCGGAGGGTTTCGGTTTCGCCCTGGGGTCCAGCCGGGATCTGGAAATTCGCGATCCCCGCCCGTTGCATGTCCGCTCGATCCGCCAGGCCGACGGCAAGATCCGGGTCCAGCTGGGCGGCCAATCCGCCAATGCCCGGGTCCATGTACTGGCCACCCGGTATCTGCCCGCGTTCGATGTGTTTGGCGAATTCGCCCGGGTTGGCGACCTGGAACCGCTGGTCATTCAGCGGGGCTGGCTGGCCGATGCCTATGTCGCGGGACGCACCATTGGCGAGGAATACCAGTACATTCTGGACCGGCAGTACGCCGACAAGTTTCCCGGAAACATGCTGGTCCGCCCCTCCCTGTTGCTCAACCCGTGGGCCCTGCGGACGACCGACAACGAGGTCCAGGTCGCTGCCAGCGGCGACGATTTTTTCAGGGAGCAATCAGGGGCCGCGGGAGATGCGGCGCGAAAGTCAAAATCCGAACGTGCCAATGCCGGAGCAGCATCGGGTTTTGACACCCTGGACTTTTTGATGTCCGGCACAACGACCCTGTGGAATCTGCGACCCGGGGCCGACGGCATGCTGGAATTCGATGTGGCGGATCTGGATGACAAGCACTATTTGCGAATTGTCGTGGCGGATGACCGCCAGACGATCGTCCGCACCGAGGTCCTGCCGGAACCCAGGCTGCGGTTTCGCGATTTGCGATTGTCGGGCGAACTGGCGCTGGATCCCGCGGGTCATTTTACCCGCCAAAAACAGTACACCGTACTGAAGGCGGGGCAAACGTTTGAATTGACCGACATCGGTTCGGCCCGCTTCCAGCAATACGACACGCTGGGCGATGTCTATCGTTACTACCTGACCGCCAGCGGCAATCCGACATTGCAACAGTTTTCCTTTTTGTTGACCTGGCCGCAAAAGTCGGCGGAGGAAAAATTCGAGCTGTATACCAAATACGCCTGTCACGAACTGAACTTTTTCCTGTTGCACAAGGATCCCGAGTACTTCCATTCGGTGGTCGCGCCCTGTTTGGCCAACAAGTTTCACCGCACGTTTCTGGACGAGGTTTTGTTATCGCGTCCGGTGGATCCATTCCTGCAACCGTGGAACTTCAGCCGACTCAATACTGTGGAAAAAATCCTGCTCGGACAACGGCAGGACGACTGGCGACGTTCGGTCAGCCAGTTCATTGGTGATGATTACGACAACCATCCCACGTCGCGGCGGCAATTCGACCGTCTGTTCGATTTTGCTGTGGTCGGCGCCGCCCTGGAAACGGACGGAAAGGATGCCGAGTTCCGTTTCAAATCCAGGTCTGAACGGGAACTGAAAGAAGTGGACGAAGACAGCCTGTTGTCCGGCGAGAAAAAGCTGGAGCGACTCGGCCAGCTTGCCGACGGGGGCAGACCGGCGGCGGCCGCGGCCCCCCCCCGCAGCGCCGGCCGCGCCCTGGCGGACAAGTCCAGCGACCTCAATGAACCGGCGCCCGCGGAGGATGCCCCGTCCCGGGGTGGCCTGGCCCGTGGCGTGGAAGTCCTGGAGGAAGCCGCCAATGCCCCGGGTGGCCTCGGGGGAGGCGGAGGGGGATTCGGGGGCGGATTCCAGCAGGACAGCCAGGACCGGCTTCGCCGCCGGGAATTGTCGGCGGATGACTTGGCCGACTTGCGGTCCCAGGTCCAGCAACTGTACCGGCGCCTCAAACCGACTCAGGAATGGGTGGAAAACAACTATTACCAGTTGCCGATAGAACAACAAACGGCCGATCTGGTGCGGGTCAACCGGTTCTGGCGCGACCTGGCCCGGCACCCGGACAGCGAGCCCTTTCTGTCCCCGTTTTTCCCGGAAGCCAGTGGCAGTTTCACCGAAATGATGATGGCACTGGCCGTGCTGGATTTGCCATTTGACGAACCCGAACAGGAACTGGAGTTCGTCGAGGACAAAATGGAGTTGACGCCGACCGCCAACCTGATCGCCTTTTTTGAACAGGTCCGCCCGGCCGCCCTGGAGGCCGGAAACTCCAGCGTCCTGGTCAGCGAAAACTTTTATCGGCAGGACGACCGATATCAGGTTACGGATGGACGGACGTTCGAAAAATTCATTCGCAACGAGTTTTTGCCCCACGTGTTGTATGGTGGCCAGGTCGTGATCACCAACCCTACCTCGATGCCCCAGGATGTGGATTTGCTGGTGCAAATTCCCGAGGGAGCGATGCCGGCGGCCAGCAGCCAGCGGACCCGCAGTCTGCAGATCGACCTGGCGCCGTTCAGCACCCAGACGCTGGAGTATCATTTTTACTTTCCGGCCATTGGCGATTTCAGCCACTATCCGCGCATGTGTCGCTGGAGGACCGGGTGGTCGCCGTGGCCGATGGATTGCGGTTCAACGTGATTGCCGAGCCCACCGAGATCGACACCCGTTCATGGGCCTACGTTTCGCAAAACGGAACGGCCGATCAGGTCCTGGACTACCTGAAAACGGGCAACCTGCAACGCATTGATCTGGCCCTGATTGCGTTTCGCATGAAGGACCAGGGCTTTTTTCAGCAGGCCATCGACACGCTCCACCATCGCCTGGCCTACAACGACGTGTTGTGGTCCTACGGACTGAAGCATGATGACCGGGCTGCCATCAACCAGTATCTGCAGCATGCCGACAATTTTCTGGCCCAGTGCGGACCGTGGCTGGAATGTGAACTGGTCAATATCCGGCCGGTGGCGCGGCACTGGTACCAGCACCGCGAATACTGGCCGCTGGTCAATGCCCGGGTCCATCAACTGGGACCCGAACGCCGGATCCTGAACGATGCCATCTGGAACCAGTACCACCAGTTGCTGGCCATTCTCGCCCGGCACCCGCGGCTGGACGACGAGGCCCGACTGGCGATGACCGGTTACTACCTGCTGCAAGACCGGGTTGCCGAGGCGCTGGGCCAGTTTGAGCGCGTGAATGTGGAAAATACCGCATCCCGCCTGCAAGCCGATTATCTGGCGGCCTACCTGGCCATGTACGAATCCCAACCGGAACGGGCCGCGGAAATCGCCAGCCCCTACCAGCAGTACCCGGTCCAGCGGTGGCGCGAACTGTTCGCCGCCGTGCTGGCCCAGGTCAATGAAATCCGCGGTGGCGAGACCGAGGTCGTCAATCCGGACGACCAAACGCAATTGCAAACCGCCGCCGCCGCCCGGACGCCGGAATTCGAATTCGTGGTCGAAGGCCCGGCGGTTCGGCTGGACTACCAGAACCTCGACGAGATTACCGTGAACTATTACCTGATGGATGTGGAACTGCTATTCAGCCGCAACCCGTTCGTGCAGCGTCAGGAAGAGGGTTTTGCCATGATTCGCCCCAACGCCACGCAGACCATCGCGCTGCCCGGTGACGCCCTGCAGTTCGAGTTTCCCCTGCCGGACGAATTCCGCACTCGCAATGTGCTGGTCGAGATCAGCGGTGCCGGTCAAACCCGCAGCCAGGCCAGCTACGCCAATTCCATGAATGTGCGGCTGATCCAGCAGTACGGGCAATTGCAAGTGACGGCGACCGCCACTCAAAAACCGTTGCCGCAGATGTACGTCAAGGTCTATGCCCGCCAGCCGGATGGCAGCGTCCACTTTTACAAGGACGGTTACACGGACTTGCGCGGCCGCTTTGACTACGCCTCACTCAGCAACCAGAACCTCGACAACGTTGACCAGTTCGCGATCCTGGTGATTAACGACCAGTACGGCGCCGTGGTTCGCGAAGCGGACGTTCCCGGGGAATAACGCGGAATCCGTATCTTCCTTCGTTAAAAATCCTTCACAAAAGCAACAGGGTGTCAGGAAACTGGCACCTTTTTTGTTGATTGTTGCGAGGACTCCGGCGACGGCCTATGATGCCGGTCCGTGCGTTGGAAAGCCCAGACAGTTTTTACGGTGGAAATCATGAAAAACCGGATAGCAATCGCCTGGATCGTGGCCAGCCTGTTGGGGACGGCCACGGTGGCTTGCGGCATGCAGGATGACTGGGCCCAGTGGATGGGTCCAGGCCGCGACAATGTCTGGCGGGAAACGGGATTGCTGCAGCGCTTTCCCGAGGGCGGCCCGAACGTCGTTTGGCGAACACCGATTGCCGGCGGTTACGCGGGCCCGGCCGTCGCCGGGAACCGGGTGTTTGTGACGGACTACCTGACCAGTGATGATGTCAAGGTCGACAATTTTCAGCGCAGTGAGTTTACCGGCCAGGAACGGATCTGGTGTCTGGACGCGGCCACCGGCCAAAAAATCTGGCAGCGCGAATATCCGGTTCAGTATTCGATTTCCTATCCATCCGGACCGCGCTGCACACCGGTCGTTGAAGACGGTCTGGTCTGGTGTCTGGGTGCCGAGGGCCACCTGTTTTGCCTGAACGCCGAAAACGGGGAGACCGTCTGGTCGGTGGATCTGAAGGACCGGTACCAGACCAAATCGGCACTCTGGGGCTACGCCGCCCACCCGCTGATCGATGGCGACCACCTGTTGACGCTGGCCGGTGGCGAGGGATCCCATGTGGTGGCGCTCAACAAAAAAACCGGCGCGGAGGTCTGGCGATCCTCGTCGGCCCCGGAAACCGGATATTCGCCACCCACCATCATTCAGGCCGGCGGAGTTCGTCAATTGATCCTGGCGCGGCCGGATGCCGTGTCGGCCGTCAATCCCGACGACGGCAGCGAGTACTGGTCGGTTCCCTACGAAGCCACCAGCGGTTCGATCATCATGTCACCCGTTCAGGTGGGCGATTACCTGTACGTGGGCGGTTACTCGAAAAAAAGCCTGTTGCTGAAACTGGCCAGCGACTCGCCCGCGGTCGAGGAAGTCTGGCGCGACAAGGGGCGGGAGGCAATTTCTCCGGTGAACGTCCAGCCGATGGCCGTCGAGGGAGTCATTTACGGCGTGGATCAGGACGGATCGATGTGTGCGCTAAGCATTCCCGAAGGCCAGCGGCTGTGGCGGACGTCGAAGCCGATCAGCGAGCGGCCGTTGGGCAGCGGGACCGCATTTATCGTCCGGCAAGCCGACCGGTTCTGGCTGTTCAACGAACACGGCGAAATCGTAATTGCCCGCATGACACCCGGGGGTTATGAGGAAATCGATCGCGCCCAGGTCATCCAGCCCAGCAACTTGGCGTTCGGCCGACAGGTGGTCTGGAGCATGCCGGCGTTGGCCGGAAAACGGGCCTATATCCGGAATGATGACGAGATCATCTGCGTCGATCTGGCCGGATCGCAGCCCTGACCGCGGCGGGCGCTCGCCGTCGGCCGGGGGTTCGGGGAATTGGCCGGACCCACCCCAGGGGGGCGGGAACACGCTCCCTGGCCGCGATTTCCCGGGACAAACTTCACGAGCGGGCCCGCCCGGACCGGGCCGGCCGGCCGGCGGATTCCCGGGATTCGCACTTGTACATCCGGGTTTAATGGGTAAGAATACGCCCAAACAAGAGAAGCAGTTGGGCGAACAGTGGATAGCCCCCTGTTTGCGGCCCCCGTATTGTTTGTCGTGGTGTTTGCAAGTTGGTGTAACCCAGGAGTGGATCCGTTTTGAATTAGCGGCAGGAAGCATTGCCTGTTGGCCGCAAGCGGGATTTGATTACCAATGACGATTACCAAAGAACGCAAAAGCGAAATAGTTGGCCAGTTTCAGCGCGAATCCGGAGATACCGGTTCGCCCGAAGTACAAGTTGCCATATTGACAACTCGCATCAACAGCCTGACCGAGCACATGCGAACGCATAAAAAAGACTTCGCAACTCGTCGCGGCTTGTTGGCAATGGTCTCACGTCGTCGGCGATTGCTGGATTACGTTCGCAGCAAGGACCCCCAGCGTTATCTGGATATCATTGGACGGCTCGGGATTCGCAAGTAGTTCGCAAGCAGTTGTTTGGCGAGCCTTTGACAGGAACGGGCGCGGCCCGTTATCCAGGTTGTTGAAACCCGATCTGCACAATCTCTGGCCTGCGTTTCTGGACAGGTGAATGGCACGCGTGCTGACCGGCCCCGGCCGGGTTTCGCCCCCGGTTTCATAAACTGGCGTTGACCGGATCGGCAACGCCTGACCGGGATGGTCTCTGTCCTGCTCCGCTGCCACCGGGCCCGGATCGGGCTGGAATGTTTTATCGTAAAGATTTGTATTTTGTTGATTGATTGATTGAGAAAGTCAGGAATTTAAAGTGATCGTAAAAATTGAAAAGAAGTTCGGCAACCAGATCCTGTCGTTTGAGTCCGGCAAATTGGCCAAACAGGCCGCGTGCAGTGTCATTGTGCGTTACGGGGAAACGGTCGTATTGACAGCGACGACGTCCGGCACGCCTCGGGAAGGTATCGATTTTTTCCCGTTGACCTGTGACTACCGCGAACGCACGGCGGCGGCCGGAAAATTCCCGGGAGGATTTATCAAACGGGAAGGCCGCCCCACCACCAAGGAAACGCTGACCAGTCGTCTGATCGACCGGCCGATTCGGCCCATGTTCACGCCGGGATTCAAGGACGAGGTCCAGTGTCAGGCGATCGTGCTGGCCAGTGACCGCCAAAACGATGGCGACGTGCTGGCCATGAACGGAGTGGCCGCCTCCGTATTTGCCTCGCCCCTGCCCTTCCCCGAACCGGTGGCCTCGGTGCGAGTGGGACGGATCGATGGCGAGTTGATTCCTTTCCCTACGCACGACGATCTGGAAGAAAGCGATCTGGACATGATCGTTTCGGGAACGGAAAAAGCCGTCACGATGATTGAGGGATTTGCCCGGGAAATGCCGGAAGCCGAAATGCAGGATGCGATTGAGTATGCTCATTCGCTGATCCGTGAAATCTGCGGCATGATGCATGAACTCAAGGACAAGCTGGCGCTGCCGCAGGCCGAGTTTCAGACGCCGGACGACGGCGGATTGCTCAACCAGTTGTCAGACCGGTATTACGAACCGCTGAAACAGGCGCTGACCTCCCCGGGCGGCAAACAGGAACGGGCCGCAGCGGCCAGTGAACTGAGAGCCCGGGCCATGGAGGAAATGATCCCCGATCCGAATGCCGACAACGCGATCAGCACCGGCCTGTTCAAGGGTCGTTGGCACGACCTGGAGGAACGGATCGTGCGTGACCTGATTCTCAACGGCCAGCGATCGGATGGACGGGATCTGAATTCGCTTCGCAACATTCATTGTGAAGTCGACCTGATCCCGCGAGTTCACGGCTCGGCCCTGTTTCAGCGAGGTGAAACCCAGGCGTTGGTCACCATCACCCTGGGAACCCAGCGCGACGAACAACGCGTCGATGGCCTGATCGATGAATACTCGAAAAAGTTCATGCTGGATTACAATTTCCCGTCGTTCTCGGTGGGCGAATGCCGACCGAACCGGGGACCGGGCCGTCGCGAAATCGGACACGGGGCCCTGGCCGAACGCAGCGTCAAACCGGTATTGCCCAGACGCCGAGACGTTTCCCTACACCATTCGGGTCATTTCGGACATCCTGGAATCCAACGGTTCCTCCTCAATGGCCTCGGTCTGCGGAGCCACACTGGGCCTGATGGCCGCCGGTGTCCCGATTTCCCAGCCAGTCGCCGGCATCTCCATCGGTCTGGTCAAGGAAGGCGATCGGCATGTGTTGTTGACCGACATTCTCGGCAGCGAAGATCACTTCGGTGACATGGATTTCAAGATCGCCGGTACCCAGCGGGGAATCACCGGGATCCAGCTGGACCTGAAAATTCGCGGTATCTCGTTTGAAATTATTCGCGACACCCTGGCCCAGTCCCGGGAAGCCCGGATCGAGATTCTGCGAAGTATGTTGTCGGCGATTTCCCGTCCCAAAGAGGATATTTCGGAACACGCCCCGCGTTTGCTGCGGACCCGTATCGATCCGGAAAAGATTGGCATGCTGATCGGCCCCGGAGGCAAGAACATTCGTGCCATTCAGGAATCGACCGAAACCGTAATCGAAGTCGACGACGAGGGCTGGGTCACCGTCGCCAGCATGGACGCCGAGATGGCGCAGGATGCGTTGCGTCAAATCGAGGCCTGTACCGCCACGGTTCAAATCGACAAGATTTACACCGGTACGGTCAGCAGTATCAAGGATTTTGGGGCATTCATCGAGATCCTGCCGGGTCGCGACGGTTTGTGTCACATCAGCGAATTGTCCAGCGGTTACATCAGTGATGTCAGCGACGTCTGTCAGATCGGCGACGAAATGCAGGTCATGGTGATCGACGTTGACGGTCAGGACCGCGTCAAACTCAGCCGCAAACGGGCCCTGGAGGAACTCGGCCTGGAAGACGAATTCGCCACCGTACCGCCCGGCGACGGAGGGGATGAATTCGGGAGTGATGAAGAGGGATTCGAGCGCCCCGCACGGCGACACGGCGGACACGGCGGCAGTGGCGGCAGTGGCGGTGGCGGAGGTCGCGGACGCGGCGGTCGCAGCGGTGGCGGCGGCGGTGGCGGCCGCGGTCGCAGCGGAGGCGGTGGCGGTGGCGGTCGTGGTCGCAGCGGCGGCAGCGGCGGCAGCAGCAGCGGCGGCGGCGGACGACGCTACGAACGGCGCTAATTCCGGAGCCGTTCGGCGGAACCCGGGAGAACGCGACGGCCCCCGAGCCTCGATGGACGGGGGCTCGGCGGGAGACGCGCCCTCCCCCCTCGTTTTCCTGCCGATCCCGAATCCCGAACGCTGCGTAGCGGCAATCTCGCAATCCCAGTTCCCCTGCTGCACCGGGGTTTGAATCCGTGAACGCCAGTGATTCCAAATCTGACTCGAATCAACCGCCGATCGACTGGACGGAACTGGTGCAGTTGTCCGGTGCCCTGGCTCACGAGATCAAAAACCCCCTGTCCGTCATCCGCCTGAACGTCGAGTTGCTGGAGGAAGACCTGGAATCGATGACGACGCCGGAAGCCCGGCGGGCCATCCGAAAAATTGGCACGGTCAAACGGCAGTGCAGCCGCCTCGAAAACTTGCTGGACGATTTCCTCAAGTTCACGCGACTGGGCAAGCTGACGCTGGTGCCGGGAAGCCTGAACGAACAACTGGAACAGGTCCTGGACTTTTACGAGCCCACGGCGCGGCAACAAAACGTGGCAGTTGTTCGGTATCTGGATCCCGAGCTGCCCTATATCCGGCTGGACAGCAGCACCTTGCAGGCGGCTCTGGTGAATCTGGTCAAAAACGCCCTGGAGGCGATGCCCGACGGAGGTCGGCTGGAAATTCGAACCCGGACGACCCTCAAGGGTGTCGCTTTGGACCTGATTGATAATGGATGCGGGATGGACGATGTGGTCCTGTTCAACATGTTTCAAAATTTTTACAGCAGCAAAAACGGTGGAACCGGTCTCGGTTTGCCCACCGCCCGAAAGATCATCGAAGCCCACGGCGGCCTGATCGATGTCCAGAGTGCCGTCGGCCGGGGCACCAAATTCACGCTGCACTTTCCGACACCCAAACGCATATAGGTTGGTCCCGCCGCCCCCGGTGGGCGGTTCCTCCCCAACGCGGCTGGCGGCGGCCGGACCAGCTCCCCCGACTGGCCGCTTCCTGATTTCCGAATTCCTGCACCGATTACGCCCCGCCTGTTCCGTGAAACTGATTCGCCATATCGACGAATTGCCTGACGACCGGCGCGGCGGCGCGCTAACGATGGGGAATTTCGACGGGGTTCACCGCGGGCACGCGCGAATCATCGAGCGACTGAAATACTGGGCGGGGCAAGTTTCCGGTCCCTCCATGGTCTTCACATTCGATCCGCATCCGGTGCGGCTGTTGCGACCTCACCTCGCGCCACCGCCGCTGACATGGACGCAGCGCAAGGCGGAGTTGCTGGGGGAACTGGGCGTCGACCTGATGATTGCCTGGCCCACCGACCTGGCGTTGCTGCAGTTGACCTACCGGCAATTTTTTGGCGAAATCATCCAGTCCCGAATTGGCGCCGCTGCGATTGTGGAAGGCCCCAACTTCTTTTTTGGTCACAACCGGGAGGGAAATGTCCAGCGTCTGCAAGAACTTTGCCGGCCGGCCGGCATTGCCTGCGAGATCGTTTCACCGGCAATCGACGACCAGGAACTGATTTCCAGCACGCGGATTCGCCAGGCGATCGCTGCCGGCGATGTCCAGGCGGCCTGCAGCCTGCTGACGCAGCCCTATCGCATCCACGGGATGGTGGTGCACGGGGCCGGTCGCGGGGCGGGACTGGGTTTTGCAACCGCCAATCTGGACGCCATTGACACGTTAATCCCGGGAATGGGAATTTACGCCGGCCTGGCCCACGTCGCCGGCGTTACCCGAATCGCGGCGGTCCATGTGGGCCCGTCACCCACCTTCGGTGCCGATCGCCCCCAGGTCGAGGTCCATTTGCTGGATTTCCACGATTCGGTGTATGGTGAAGTGATGGAAGTTGATTTCCTGCGTCGGCTGAGGAGCGTCGAGCATTTCTCCCAGGTCGATCTGTTGCTGGACCAGATGAAACGGGATGTGCAGCAGGCCCGCCAAATCGGCGCTGCCTGGCTGGACCCGGCCCCGCGGCGTTGAACGGACCGGCGACTGAATCCGGTGGTGCAAACTGTCCTTTTTGGCAAGGAAACTGATGACTGTTAACTGGAACGAACTGCGAGCCGTGATCGACGCGGCGACCAAAATCAATTTGACCAGCCATATTCGGCCCGATTGTGACGCCCTGGGCAGTGAGCTGGGCATGGCCTGTGTGTTACGCCAAATGGGCAAGCAGGTTCGGATTGTCAACGGCCAGGCGACCCCCCCCAACCTGGCGTTTATCGATCCGGATCAGGAAATTCGGGTGATCGGTACGGACGTCGCGGCCGACGACCTGATGGACGCCGACCTGTGGATGATTCTGGACACCAGCGCCTGGGAACAGCTGGGACCGATGCGCGAGGTGTTTGGCCAGTTTACCGGCGCAAGGTGATTTTGGATCACCACCAGGGTGGCGATGATCTGGATGCTGTCTCGTTCAAGGATACAACGGCCGAAGCGACTGGACGGCTGGTCGTGCAGGCGGCCGGACATTTTGGCGTGCCTCTGACACCGGAAATGGCCCGGCCCCTGTTTGCCGCGATTGCCACCGATACCGGCTGGTTCCGGTTTCCGTCGGTGGGCAGCCTGACATTTGAGGTGGCGGCACAGCTGATCAGCGCCGCGCCTCCCCGGCCGAGGTTTACGGTCATTTGTATGAACAGGAATCACTGGGGCGATTGCGGTTGCGGGGACTGGTGTTGAATCGAATCCGCGTCGAACAGGAGGGTCGACTGGCCCACACCTATATCCTCAAACAGGATTTCTCTGAAACCGGTGCGCTGCCCTCGGATACCGAAGATCTGGTGAACCATTGCCTGGAAATTCAGGGTACCGAGTTTGCCGTCATTCTGATCGAACAACCCGAAGGTGGTTTCAAAATCAGCTTTCGCAGCCGGTGCGCGCTGGAATGCAACCAGGTGGCCCAGCAGTTTGGCGGAGGTGGCCACAAGGCGGCGGCCGGAGCCTTTGTCCGGGGATCTTTTGAAACTGTGCAACCGGAAATCCTCGACCATGTTCGCCAATCCCTGATATCCATGGATCGCGCGGGGACGATGACCTGAGTGCCGGCTCAACCGGAAAGGCTTCACCATCCTCGGCGAATCACCTGACCGGTCTGTTTTTCCTGTTCCGCACGCCCGTCGCGACAGCAGCCTCTGGCCCCCATTTGCCGCAAGCCGGCGTAACGCCATCGGGGCCGGGCGACGATAAAAAGCGAAAGATTGGTAATCTCTGTTCGCTCCCTGCGAGGTCTTTCGGCGTGTCCAGCAATGTTTGCCAGCATCCGATTTCCGGACCAGCAATCGTTTCAACCGGACCCACGGAGGGTGGCTGCCCGTGCCCGCTCGGCCGCCCGTCGGCCGTGGCGGCCGGTACCATGGAATTCCTGCCGGTTTACGGGGCTTCCCGTGCGCAATCCGGAATCGCAGTCCGCCGCCCGCGGCAGGCCGAGTGGTCCAGTGAATCACGTGCCCGGTACCTGGTGCGCATCAATCAACTGCGAATCGAAACCCGGCAATGCCCGTTTGGGGACATTCCGGAACAACCCCTCGACCGGGAGCCATCGCCCCGAATGGCCGCGTTTTTCCTGGTTCTGTTTGTTTTCGGTCAGGTGACCAGTGCCTGGGCTCTGGTGGCCGGTCATGACGCGGCGTGGATTACCGGCATGGTTTTTTCGGTTTTCGGGATTACCGTGGCTCTGGGCAGCCTGGCCAGCCAAATCGTCAGCCAGCGACGCAGCGTCGACCATTTGAGCAACCCCTCTCGCCCCGCGCAGGCCTCGGTCGACTTTCGGCGGTCTTCCGGCAAGCCATCGGTCAAGGCGACTGTCTGATGCCGGGATCCGGTCGACCGGCCCGCCCTGACTTTCTAGAATGATTCCCTGTGGCCTGTTTGCGGGTCCCGCGTCGGTCGGGACTTTCACGTTTTTCCATCCGTGTATACGGGTCGTCAGCCAACCCGAACGGCCAAGGTTATGACACCGGTTCGCTCCCTGTTTTTCAGCGACTTGCACCTGGGATTTCGTTTCTCGCGGAGCACCGAGTTCCTGAGCATGCTGCGCGACTACGAGATGCAGTACCTGTATCTCGCCGGCGATTTTCTGGATGGCTGGCGACTGGCCCAAAACTGGTATTGGCCGCCACTATACAACGAAATTGTGGATCACATTCTGGAACTGGCCCGTTCGGGGGTGCAGATTTTTTACACACCCGGCAACCACGATGAATTTCTGCGCCAACCCCATCCGGCCATTGACGGTATTCGGGTTGCCGATGAATTTTTTCACACGACCGCTGACGGCCGGCGGTTGCTGGTGACCCATGGCGACCTGTTCGATTCCGTGGAAAAACGCTTTCATCGAACGTCCCGCCTGGGCAGCCGGATTTATGATTCGCTGATGTGGACCAATTACGGTACCAATCAGTTGCTGGGCCGCCTCGGAATGGGAGAACTGAATTACTGTTTCGCCGTCAAGCGCTGGAGCAAACGCATGGTAGGTGCGATCGGTTCGATCCAGCACGTGTTAATCGCGCATGCCCGCGAACTGGATTGTGCCGGGGTGGTTTGCGGACATATTCACTTGCCGGAAATCCTGATCACCGACGGTATCGCCTGGTGCAACACCGGCGACTGGGTGGAGCACCAGTCGATGATCGTTGAGCAAACGGACGGAACCCTGCAACTGCTGGACCAGGGCCGGGTGATCAATCAGTGGTTGCCGCAGTCCCCATCGCAGCAACCGGCCCGGCCCGGGCAGCGGTTGCACAAGGCGACGCGGCCGTAAATTCCGGGCGCCGTCCCGAGGGTCCCGGGGCCCGCGGTTTCGACAGATGGGCGCCGGCATGACAGGCCGAATCGCAACCTGGCACGGGCCGGTACCTGGCGACAGGCCGACGCATCACAACGCGGGCGGCCCGCCGTCCGGTCGGGGATGGTCATTCACCCGGGGCCGTCGCTGCAGGTGAATGCCGTGTTGCAATGCCGCGGCCCGACGAATCGCCCCGGATCCAAATTTCTGAAGCAGTTCATCGCAAGTCGAATCCAGCCGGGCGTCCCGTTGCCGTTGGGATTGCTCAAACAGGTCCAGCTGCACCCGATCACCGGAATGCAAGTGGGAAACGCCCATCCCCAACAGCCGGACCGGCCGGTGCTCGTCCCGCAATGCCGTTCGCAACAAATCCCGGGCGGCTTCCTGCAACAACCGGCCGGAACAGGAGGACCGGTCGAGCGTGCGACCTCGCGTGATCGTTCGAAAATCGGAGAATCGGATCTTGACCTGCACGGTGCGCCCCCGGATGCCGTACTGGCGGAGACGGCGGCCCACTCCGTCGGCCAACTCCGTCACCCACACGTCCAGAATCTCGCGGTCTTCAATATCCCGGGAAAAAGTGGTCTCGTGAGAAACCGATTTGGCGTCGCGCACCGGCACCACGGGGCGGCGGTCGATACCCCGCGACAGCTGCCAAAAATGTTCGCAGTTTGTTCCAAAGGCGCGGCGCAGTACATCCCGCGGCAGTTGGCGAATCCCGCCAATTGTCGAAACACCCAGTGCCTGAAACTTGCGTTCGGTGTGCCGGCCGATTCCCCAGACCCGAATAATGGGCAACGGGTCGAGAAAGGCCTGGACCCGGTCCGGTTCCACACAAACCAGTCCGTCGGGCTTGTCCAGATCGCTGGCCAGCTTGGCCAAAAACTTGTTGGGTGCCACGCCGGCCGAGGCCGTCAGTCCCAGTTCGTGGCGGATCGCATGGCGAATCTCTTCCGCGATGGAACGGGCCGGTCCAAACAGCCGCCGACAGCCACTGACATCCAAAAAGGCTTCATCCAGGGACAACGGTTCCACCAGCGACGTGTATCGACCAAAAATCTCGCGGAGCTGTCGCGAAATGTCCGCGTAATACGACATGCGCGGGCGAACAAAGACCGCACCGGGGCACAGCCGGATCGCCTGGGCGGCTGACATGGCACTGTGAATCCCGAATTGCCGCGCGGCATAGCTGGCGGCCGAGACGACGCCCCGCCCCCGTGGCGATCCACCCACCACGACCGGCCGGCCTTCCAGTGCCGGGTGATCCCGGATTTCCACCGCGGCGTAGAAGGCATCCATGTCGATATGAATGATCATCGGGAATGCCCGGGCAGAATGGTTGCTGGAAAACCGCCAGCTGCGTATCGGCAAATGACGCCGTCCGGTCATTGTAGTAGAATTGCCGGATGATGTTGTAACCGTCCACGTTCCCCGGGGAAGACCTGTTCATGTCCGCCAGCCTTCGAGTCACTCGTTACATGGCCCGGCTCAGCCTGTTGCTGTCCGGCGTGGCATGTGCCGTTCCGGCCGCTGGCCAGACGGCCGCCACCGGACCCGAACCCGAACGTATCCGCATTGACGTCGGACTGGTCTCCTCGATCAATGACATCGAGGTGCCGGCCCGGTTGAAGGGGTTCATCAACCAGCTGCAAGTGGAAGAAGGTGATGAAATGCAACAGGGTGGCACGCTTGCCATTCTCGATTCCACGACGATTGAAAGTGAATTGGCGGCGGCCCGGATTCGCAGGGCCAATGCCGAGCGGCAGGCCACCGACGATACCGCGCTGAAATACGCCCAGGCCACGCTGGACGTTGCCAGCAAGGAACTGGAAATCAATATTGGATTGAATCAGCGAAACGCCCTGTCGGACCAGGAACTGGAACGTTCCCGGTTGTCCCGGATTCAGGCCGAGCTGCAAGTGCAGCGCAGCCTGGCCCAGATGGATATCGATCGGGGCGCGGTCGATCTGGAAGATCAAAGCATGGCGGCAGTCGAGGAACTGCTCAAACGGCACACAATCGTGGCCCCCTTTACCGGTCAGGTGATCAAGGTCAATCGCCGTGCCGGTGAATACATTCAGGAAGGCCAAACGCTGTTGCGTCTGGTCGATCTCAGCCAGGTCAAGGTCGAGGGTTCGGTATCGGTCCGCGAGGTGAACCCCGACCAGCTCAGTGGCAAGCGGGTGATTGTCAGTTTGTCTCTGGCCGGCGGTGAAACGGCGACCTTTAACGGGGCCATCAAGTCGATCGGACTGGAAACCCGGCTGGACGGCACCTATGTGGTCCAGGCCATTGTGCAAAACGAGAAACGGGGCAGCGAGTGGTTGCTGCGACCCAATTCAACGGTGCAAATGGAAGTGTTGCTGCGCGACAACGTTCCGTCGATATCCGGCGACGTTCCGTCGATACCCGGCGACGTTCCGTCGTTATCCGGCGACGTTCCGTCGTTATCCGGCGACGTTCCGTCGATACCCGGCGACGTTCCGTCGATACCCGGCGACGTTCCGTCGATACCCGGCGACGTTCCGTCGATACCCGGCGACCGGATTCGCCAGAACTCCCCCGTCCGGTAACCGGTTATTGAAACCGGAACGTGTCGGCCAGCCAGCGGCCCAGGCGACTGGCCAGGCTGCGATTACCGGCCCGAATCCGCGCCCGGCCGGTCGAACCGACTTTCAGTCCCGGATTCCCGGCACCGCTCAGATCGGCTGTGGCAAAATACTGGTTCGAGGCCGTGGGCAGTGCGGCGGCGGCCATGCCGCCGATCCCTGAAGCGGCGGGCTGATCGTCCTGGCCGGGCGGATTGACCGCCTGTCGCCCCACCGCTTCCACGGTGGATTTGAGGGTCTGGCCGGCAAACGCATACGCCTTCAGCTGGATTGGCAAACCGGGTCGCACGAACGTGACTCGTTCTTCCGGTATCGACATCACCGCTTCCAGGATCTCGGGATCGCCGATCGCACAGACGGGCATGCCCAGCGGCAGCCACGCGTTGGCATTTTTGGTTTCAAAGGCTGCCAGCGGTCGGGTCAGCGGCGAACGACTGGCAGACGGATCCGGCCGGCCACCGTCGACGACCGGCAGTACCGTTCCGGCCCGCGGGGCCCGCAGCGTCAACTGATCGAATCTCAGACGCGTCTTGTCTTCCAGTTCCTGTAACGTCAGGATTTCCGACTCGGCCGCCGCCAGGTCGGCATCCATGGCATTTTCACCGCCCAGCGAACGCATCATCAGGACCCGGATCTCGGCCTGTTTTTCGCTAATCTGGCCGCGAATCGCGTTCAACTGTTCCTGCAAATCCAGATTGGCCAGAATCATAATCTCCTGCCCCGTGGCCACCTGCTCCAGCGGTTCGACCCGGACCGCTGTAATCTCACCCGGCGTTTGAACATACACATTGACGCTGTCGCGACTCCGGACGGTGAATTCGCAATGCACATAAAACGGCAGCGGCATCCCCAACATGATCGTCACCAGTCCGACAATGGATCCACCGACCAGCAAAGTGCGACGCATTTTGATCTGATACCTCATCCCGGGGTTCTTCAGAAACTTGTACAACTTCCAGACCGGCATGCCAATCATTGTACCGATCGACATCACCGCGATCATTTGTCCCAGCACCTGCAATCCCCAGGGCTCAAACACCCGGTTCAGGAAAATCAGAATGGCAATCACGATAAACCAGCGGTAACAGATCGAGGCAATCGCATACAGGGCGAACATGGGCTTGTTACGCGTGGGCATCATCTGGGACTGGGTGTTTTCGATGCCCAACACGTGTTTTTTGACAAGGTCGGTCAGAGCCGACGAGCTTTTTTGCTGAAGATTGGGAATCTCCATGACGTCGGACAGGATATAGTATCCGTCAAACCGCAATAACGGGTTGCCGTTGAACAGGATGGTGCTGACCGAACAAATCGTCATCATTTGCAGGCACAACTGGTTCAGCATGCCCTGTTCGGTATTCCACCAGACAAAGGTGGCGATCGTCGCCAGAATCAACTCCACATACATTCCGGCGGCACCGATCGCGGCCCGATGCCACTTGTTCGGCAGTGTCCAGGAATCGGAGACATTGCAATACAAACAGGGCGTCAGGACCAGCATCATGAAACCCATTTCATGGCATTCACCGCCAAATCGTTTGCAGGACAATCCGTGCCCGAATTCGTGCAGGATCTTGACGACCGCCAGCACCAGCGCCAGAAAGACCCAGGATACGGGATCAAAAAACTGGTTGAAGGTTGGCAGTCGCGACAGAAACAGGTCCCAATTGACAAAAATCGACAACAACGCCAACGCCGCCGCCGTCAGGACCACGATCAGGGCCGGCCGTGTAAACAACCACCTGGTCCACGGACTCAGGGTGTTCAGAATCCGTTCCGGGTCGATACCGCGAAACCGCAGTGCCAGCACATTTCCCCACGCGCTGAACATTTTTTGACGCCGGGTTTTCCTGCGGCGCTTCAGCAGCTCGACGCCCTGACCCGCAGCCGCCGCCTGGACCAGCCCGGCGCGGTGCAAACTGCCAATAAACGACTGCAACTTGTCGATCGTCATTTTGCGCGGAGAAAACGCTTCGTTGTAGGCCGATTCGATTTCCTCCAGACTGCGCTGGCCATCCAGCTGTTGCAGCACAAAATAGCTGTCTTCCGGGAACCGGTAGTAATTCAGTCCGACTGGTTCCTTGATTATCCAGTAGACCTGCCCCTGGTAGATGTGCCGCCGCGCCGTCAAATCCGGCCGTGTCCGCAACCTGACCGGACGACTGTTGCTGGACTCCAGGGAGGGGGCGATGGGCATGGCAGGTAGCCGGCAAAAGGATGCTGGGGCCTGCGGGCCCCAACCATTCCGGCTGAAACCCGACGCAGGAAACGGGCCGCGGTCTAAAACAGCACGCGGGACTGAATAAACTCGAAAAGTTCGTGGAACCAGCAGTAACCGACCGAAGCGGTGCCACAATGGATTTTGGCCGTCACGGCGGCCCCCACATACAGGTCGGGTGAATCATTGGGGTTGAACGAAGCAAAGGCCCGAACGGCGCTGCCATATCGGGGCTGTTCGGTGGCATGCGCTTCCATTTCGGTAATCCGGCCGTCAAAGCTTCGGTTGGGATCGGTGGCGGTAAAAAATGTCACCTCCGGATGCGGCCCGGCCGCCATCACATGTCCGTACTTGCGCTCGGGTATGAACAACTCCATCTGCCAGCCCGAATCGACGGCGGCCACGACCAGCAACACGTCTTCGCGACTGACGGGCCGTTCGGTCAACTGGCGAACCGGGTCCCAGCTGACAATCGTCCCCTCGATCGGACTAAACACGCGAAGCTTTTCCGACATTTTTTTGAGCAATCCGATTTGCTGCTGAACGGTTTGCCGTTTGTGGTCCAGTGACGACAAGCGGGCATCGGCGGCCGCCGCCTGTTCCGGCGGCAATTCGGCCAGCGAACCGGCCCGGGTCGTGCTGATGTCGTTTTTGATCTGATCCAGTTCGCCCAGAGCGCTGGTCAACTGGTAATCCAGCTCGTCATTGCGCAACTCGAGTAACAGGTCTCCCGCCTGGACCCGTTGCCCGTGCCGCACATGCACCCGGGAAATCACACCGTCAATGTTGGCAAACACGTTTTGTTGTTGCACCGGCTGCAACGTGCCTTCGACACGCATGTTCAGCGGCCATGGAAACAGCAAAAAGAACAGCGTCAATCCGATGGCGGCCAGCACCGCCGCGGCTGCCCTGGGCAGGTTTTTGGCCTGGACCAGCCATTTCCACTTGCCCAGCAATTTCCACAAGGGCAGCAAAAAGATGGAATGATAGGCCTGGGCATTCGCCAGCGCACGGCCAACGTGATCGGTCAGCATTTCCACATCAGTACCGGCCGCATGTCGGGGCACATCCTGGCCGAACCACTCAAAGACCATGGCGCCCACGCTGACCCGTTCGGCAACCGGTTCGTCGGGCTGGTCCCCGGTGGCTTCCTCCGGCTGGTTGAACAGCGGAATCACTCCGAGGGTCCGGGAATGCGATTCATTCAGGTAATCGTCCACCAGCTCGCCCGTGGTGCGGGGCAACTCGTCGTGGCTTTCCCCTCCCAGCCACATCGCCTGGCCGCTGCGGCAGGCGGCGGTCGCCAGATTTTCGAGTTTCCGGATCACATTGGACCGGTTGTCGAAATCATCCTGTCCGCTGACGGACAACACCCGGGCCCGCCGCCCGTCGAATTTCAAAACACTCAGTCGATCGCAGCCGGCCAGAATGCGACCGTCATTGGCGGCCGCGTAGGCCACCTCGCGCGGTTCCAGCGACGTGTGAATATCACGGATAAATTCCATGGTCCGCTGCTGTTTGCCATGCCGCGTCGACTGGTCCCGCAGCTGGTGACGGGCTTTCCACGCCGAATAGATCTCGCCAATTTCCTCCAGGTAACGCATGTACCCGGTTCGCGCTGCCGCGGCAATGTCCGGCCGCTGGAACAACTCCAGCACGTAATGATATTGCAACGCCGGATCCTGCAGCGGCTTCAGCAGCAACAGGTAGGCCATCGGGTTAATCACTTCGCCACTGGCGGAATCTCGGGCATCCGGTTCGATCAGCGTGGGCCGACCTCCCGAGTTGACCGTGCGGACCAGACGCGTATGCATGTCCAGTTGCCGCTCGTCCAGATTGGCACGGCGTGGATTGACGCCGGTTTCGTGGATGGCCGTGACTTGCTGCTGGTCGTCGATTTGCCAAATTGTGAACCCGGCCGCACCCGTCGTTTCCAGTGTGCGTTTTCCCAACTGGCCGAGAAACTCGGCCTCCCCCACTTCGGTCTTGGCGAGTTGCCTGAGTTCGCCGAGGATCAGCCGGATTTGCTGTTTGACCGCATCGACCTGGGCCTGTTCCATCTCGCTTGTCGGCTTGTCGATCATGGTGGGCGATCCTGAACGGTTCGGCTGGCGAATTCGGCGGCGCTTGCTGGCAGCGCCTGTCGATACCGGTCGGCACGTTTGGCGGAAAAACAACAGGCTTGTGAATCGATTTTAGCCGCCGCAGGGCATTCCAGCAAATCATGGCCGACCGCCGGCAATGCCGCCACAGAGGCTCGCCGTATTCGTGCAACCGTTCCGCCACGCCATGACGGCGGGGACGGGATCCGATCAGTCACGCCGCTGGCCCGGTTCCACTTGCTGGCAAAGGCCGCTTATTCGGCAACATCCAGATACGGGTCACGACCGGACTCCCGCAGGACCTTGAAGTTCTCTTTTTGGGCATGCATCATGATCTGGCGCTGCCGGAAATGTTCGTTTTGTACTTTTCGCTGGGCCCGCCGAAACAACCGGATCCACCATGCCTCCGGCCGCCAGCGATATACCGTTCGCCACCGCGCTGCGCGTTGCCGCCCGTAGGCCTGTTCCAGTAACGGATCCTCGGCCGAGATATAGAGCCGCGTACTGCCCGGATCGCCCTGGCGGCCGCAGCGCCCGAACAGCTGGCGGTCGATGCGGGCCGAATCATGCAACTCGGCGCAGATCACATGCAACCCGCCCAGCGTTACAACCTCAGCGTCCAGTTTGATATCGGTGCCGCGCCCGGCCATGTTGGTGGCGACGGTAACGCGACCCCGGTGACCGGCCTGGGCCACGATGGCCGCTTCCTTTTCCACATGCCGCGCGTTCAGCACAACATGCCCGACACCGGCCTGGCTCAACCGTTCCGAAAGCAATTCCGAGTTTTCGATTGTCCGCGTCCCGACCAGCACCGGGCGGCCGGCTGCGGAGATATCCCGAATCTCCTCGACAATGGCCGACCATTTTTCATCCTTGCTGAAGTAAAACCGGGTCGGCCATTCCTCCCGCGCAGGGGCGGTGGGTGGGGATACGAATCGTCCGCGATTTGTAAACCCGTTTGAATTCACGCCGGCACTCGATGGCCGTCCCGGTCATTCCCGCCACAATCGGGTAGCGGTTGACCAGTTGCTGGATGGTGATCTGGGCGGCGTTGCTGGTCTGGATTTCGATATCCTGATTCTCCATGGCCTCGATCGCCTGGTGAATGCCCTTGCTCCAGCGACGGCCTTCGGCAATTCGCCCCGTGGCTTCGTCAACGATCACGATCTTGCCGTCACGCACCACGTAATGCTGATCCCGGTGATAATCCCGGTCGACCTTGATCGCCCGCTCCAGAAAATCGTAGAAATCGATCAGACTCAACCCTTCCAGATCCGCGGGCTTGGCCAACGAGCACGCCCGGGCCATACCGGCCCCCGTCAATTCCACCCGGCGTTTTTCCCGGTCGTAAAGGTAATCCACATCGTCCTGAAACTGATTCACCTGGCGGGCGCACCAGTGATACAGGGCAACTTCCCGGCGCTGCGCCTGACTGGGCGCGGCGCTGATCACCAGCGGTGTTCGGGCGTCGTCGATCAACAGACTGTCGGCCTCATCCACCACAACAAAATGCGGCCGCCGCTGCACGCCCAGCTCCGCCAGCGCCCCGGGACCGTGGTCGCCGTAGAGCCGTTCATTTTCGTGAATCTGCCGCCACCGCAAACGGTCCCGCAAAAAATCAAATCCGAATTCCCGACACGTCCCGTAGGTAATGTCACAGCGGTAGGCCATGCGACGCTGGTCATCGGTCATCCCGTGGACGACCACCCCCACCGTCAGACCCAGGGCTTCGTAAACCGGTCCCATCCACTGGGCATCCCGCTCGGCCAAATAATCGTTGGCCGTCGCCAGGTGCGCTCCCCGGCCCGTCAAACCATGCAAGTACAAGGGAACGGTGGCAGTCAACGTTTTGCCTTCGCCGGTTTGCATCTCGGCAATCCCGCCTTCGGCCATGACCCGCCCTCCCGTCCGCTGGACCGGAAACAGCTTGAATCCCAGCGTCAGACCAACCGCCCGATCCACCAGATCCGCAGCACGATCATAAAACGGCAACACGTTGTCGGCGGCCTGGATCAGGGCCCGCAAATCGGCGCTGGCGGCGCACAGCGAAAGCGGTTGGAGGGAGGAGGACTTAACGGGTTGGAGTACCGGAGAATCGGAACTCATGCGGCAGTCCGGAATCGGGCCAGTGAACGGATTCGGCCGAACACGGCCGGCAATCCTCAAGCAATCATCAAGTATACGCGTCCGTCTCAAAAAAATCCTCCTCACAACCGTCGAATCAGCGGCCCGCTGGTGATTCGACGGCAGATATTTGGGAGAATTCGCGCAATCCGCCAGAGCGGATTGCAAGATGCGATCCGTTGGGAGATTCGCCGCCGCCTCCGCCTGGCCAGCAAGGATCCGGTTACCCTCGTCTTCGAGCTGCTCCATCACGCGCCGGTTGAGGCCACTGGACAACCGGTGATCCGGCCACCCGGATTCACAGGAACCGGGTTCGTTTCAACGGTGTTGATCCCAGGGGTTGGTCCAACCGCAATTCGGTGCCGGGCTCGGCACATTGTGCGAATTCGCCCATCCGGCCACACGCTGCAGTCCGGTTTGGGACGGCCGTCGCTACGTTGACACATCGACGATGGATTGGTCCGGGAATTGCCCCTACGGCTGTTCGATCCCTGATTGTTCCGATTCCGTTTCCTGGTTCTGCGAGGAATACCATGAATGATCTCTTCCGCCGTGGACTGACTCTGGTGGCTTGCGCTGGTTGTTTGTGGACGACCGCCGTATTTGCCCAGCCGGAGCGGGAGGCCCTGAACCATTACGCGGGCACCTGGGACAGCCAGTTTACCATTCGACCGCTGTCGGATCACGATGAACCCAAGTCGTTTGGCGGTGTGGTCGAAGCGGGCTGGATTGTGGGCGAACGGTTCCTCGAACAGACGGGAACCTACCAAATGGGAGATGGCTCACAACCACTTGTGATCAAAACCATCATGTCCTGGGACAACGCACAACAATGTTACCGGTACGATTACTACATCTCCTCGGGCGAGATTCGACGCAGCACCGGTCGATGGGACACCGACAAAAAAACAATGACCTCCAGGTTCGACGATGATGCGGACGGCCGGGTGACGACGATCGTGGCGGATTTTTCCAGACCGGGTGTGGAAAACTGGTCGATCGAAACTCGCAACCGCGAGGGCCAAACCGTGTTGCGGGTCGAGGGCGCCAACACCCGCCGGAATTCCCGGTAATGCCCCTCCTGTTGTAATGCGAATGGGCCCCGAATCAGGGGGCAGAAAACGTATTGTTTGGGAACCGGGTGCCACAGGTGGATGATCCGCCCGTGCCCGTTCCGCCCCCGACACCGGCATTCAGTTCAAACCATCAGGCACACGGATCATGCCAATTCCGAGGACGCGGACTGAGCTGACTGAACTGGTTAGCTCGACGTTTGAAAAGCTTGAACAGGAACTGGACCGGGCCGGCCCCCGGGCTGGCCGCTTGCCCTGCGTGGACGACTGGAGCGTCAGGGATTTGCTGGCTGTCCGCATCTGGTGGACCGAACATGTGGTCCAGTGGATTGAGGCGGGCAAGCGTGGCGAATGCCCCGTCACGCCGTGCGCCGGTTATGCCTGGCGGGAAACTCCGCGTCTGAATGCCGATATTGTCAACCAGTCCCGGCGAGCATCGTATCGCGCGCTCCGAACGCGACTCAACCGCGGCTACCAGCGGGTGATGAAGACGATTGAATCACTGAATGACCGGGAATTGCTGGACGTGGGCGTGTTCCCGTGGGCCGGCCGCTATCCGCTGGCACGGTGGATTTCCATCAACACCGCCCGCCAATACACAACAGCCCGAACCTTCATTCGTCGAGCCCTGAAACAGCAAGACGGCTAACACGTCGGGCGCCCCGGCGGGCAGGTCCAGCCGTGTTGGAAATGGACCCTGGCGACGGTGAATCACTGGTTGACTCTGACAAGGAGCATTTCCTGCTCAGGTCTTGCCGAGTACCGGGTTAGTGCAAGTCAATGACCCCCTGTTGGCACAACTGGGGGTTGCCAAACTGTTCGATGCGGTGTCCAAACCCGTGCGCCAAGGCCATTAACAACCGGTTGTGGGGCTGGCGTTCGAGATTCAGCGTCCGGCCCATTCGGAAATCGAGTCCGCCTCCGACCATGACAAAGGGAATATTATCCAGTGTGTGTGAATTTCCCTTGCCCAGTTCATTGGTCCAGACGATCAGCGTGTTGTCCAGCAGGTTGCCGTCACCACCCGGCTCGGGCGTTTCCTGCAAACGTCTGGCCAGTTGGGCCAGTTGCTGGCAGTACCAGCGGTTGATGCGCGTCAGTTTTTCCTGGGCATCGACGTTTTCATCCGGTTCGTGTGACAACGTATGCTGCCCTTCCTCGATCCCCAGCCATGTGAATCGGGCCTGTCCTACCGAATTGGTGTATTGCAGCGTGGCCACGCGAGTAAAGTCGTTCAGAAAACTGTTGACGATCAATTCGATCTGCATCGAGCTGATCATGGGCATGGAATCATTCTGTTCGCGGATTCCTTTTTCCAGGACCGGTAACTCATGCACCTCGCGCTGCCGGGCGGATTCCTGCAATTCCACTTCCAGTTCCCGCACAAAGGTCGCATTTTGATCGAGCAGTTCCCGGTCACCGGCACTCAGGTTATGTTGCAGTTTTCGAAAATCATCCTTGACGTCATCCAGAATCGATGCCAACGTCGCACCATTCTGCACCTGGCCGTACAGCTTGCTAAACATCTGGTAGGGATTATCGATCGGCGCGATTGGCCGGTTCGGACCGGCATAGACCATTCGCGTCCACGTGTCGGATTTGTCGGGAACCAGAACGCCAAATTCGAGTGATCCAAACCGGGTTTGGGTCGCCGCCTGGCGGGCCAGGTAACGGCTGATTTCCTGATCAATCGAAATCCCGCTGGACCAGCCGGCTGGTGTGTGGCTGCCTCCCTGGATATTTCCCGGAAACAGTTCGATACCAGTCAGCAAACAACCGATGCCCCGCATATGATTGTCGCCGTCACCGCGAATCAGGTCGCTGACGCCGCCCACGATCAGCGTTTGCTGGCGAAAGGGCTCGAGGGGTTTCAGGGATGCGGGGAATTCGAAATGGTCGCCCGTTTCGGTCGGCCAGAATGTCCCGGGAACCACGCCGTCGGGGCTGAACAGGATGACCAGACGCTGTTTGCGGCGGGACTGGTTGACAAACCCCAGGCTGGGCAGATTCATCACAAACGGCAGGGCGGCGGCACTCAGTCCGGCATCCCGGAAAAACTCGCGTCTCGAATTGGGCGTTGTCATGGCGGCTCTGTCAGGTCAATCCGGTCACTGGGAATTCGCGGAATCCGTATTATGGCCCAGAGCCGCCGAAACGACCATGATTTCTTCCGCCAGCCTGCGAATATTGAAGTCGTTTTCCACAAACGCCCGTCGCAAATGCTGCCGGGTATCGGGCCCGCAGGCATTGATCGACTGGCCGACCAGAAAGTGAAACAGCTGCTCGCAAAAGGCGGCCTGACATTCCGGGTCATCGATCACGAACCGGGCCAGTTGCCGGGCATCCGACAATTCAATTTCCTGATCGCCCCGCTGCAATACGGCGCTGGAATCGACGGGCTTGCCGCGATCCTCGGCCCGAAACTTGCCGACCGCGTCAAAATTCTCAAACGCAAACCCCAGCGGGTTGATTGTCCGGTGACACGACATGCATTCGGCCGAGCCGGTTTGCAATGTCACGCGCTCGCGCGTCGTCAAATCGGCGTGCAATTGGGGAGCCAATGGCGCAAACGCCTCAGGGGGCGGGCGAACCGGGTGCCCAGAACATGGCGGGCCACGAACACGCCGCGATGAATGGGCGAACTCTCCGACCGGTAGGCAAACCGGGCCAGCAAATACGGATGAGTCAAAACGCCCGAACGAAATTCCGGCTCGAGCCGGAATTTGGCGAAACCGTCCGTCTCCACATCCGCCACATCAAACAAGCGGGCCAGCCGCCGATTCAACCAGACTTCGTCGCTCGTCAACAAGTGTCGATAGTCGGCCGTATCCGAGCCAACGACCTCGTCAATCAACAACTCCAGCGACTCGCGCATGTCGGCAATGGCCGCGGCATCGAAACCGGGAAACCGGTCAGGATCCTTGTGCAGTTCGTGCCCGCCGTCGATTTGCAGCCAGCTCAACAGGGCCCGGCGCAATTTCCACGTGGCTCGTGGATCGGTCAGCATCCGTCGCGCCTGGTGTCTGATTTGCTCCGAAGCCGCCAATGCCCCGGACAACGCGGCATCGTGCAGCCGGGTGTCGGGCAACGAGTCCCACAAGCCAAAGGAAAGTCGTGAGGCCACATTGCAGGCTTCGCAGTCGTGAATTTCGCGAAACAGAAAACGGGGGGACTTGAGCGTGTACAGCAACAGGCGCTGGACGGCCTGGCGAGGTTCCGACGACTGCTCAAACACCGCCTCGACACGCTGGTTGTCGTCGCTGGTGACGGGGCCGCGAAAGGCGCGTTCCATAACGTCCAGACAAAACTGCTGCAGGGATGCGGTCTGGTCCGCCCCGGCCGAATCGGCAGGGCGCAGCGAATCCAGTCGTGCCATGACGTGCGCTGTCACCTCCAGCGCTGCGGCCGTCGTGGCCCGGTCCCATTCCCGGGATACCGTAGACGTTCGGATCCACCCGTAACTGCGATCATCCGGTGGAAACGGCGTCGCGCAAACCGTATGAACGGGTGCCTGGACGGGTGCCAGGTATCGGCCGGGAATGGTCTGCAGGACGCCGTGAGGGCGTTTCCATTTCAGGGAAAGGGTGGCTGGCTGGACCGGGGGTTTTTCCTGTTGTTTGTCCGAGTCATCAACGCCCTGTTTGGACTTGGAAAATTCCAGCACCAGCGGATATTGCACGCCTCCGACCAGGAACAGGTCGACCTGGTGCTCGTCATCCCCGGCCGATTTGACCCACGCGTCGATGCGCGGTGTGGCAGAATTCAACCAGAACCGGATGGCATGCTGGCTGTGAACGGCAAAGGTGTAGATGCCCGTATCGGGTGCCAGCACGGACCCCGACCAGCGAATGGCAAATCGCCGCGGATCGGTGACCTCGGCCACAGGCGGTTCGGTTCCAAAATCAAATTCGATGCGGGGGTCGATCCGCTGGAGCTTGCGTTGCGCGACCTTGCGCGGTTCACGGGCCTCAAAGTACTCGCCCGTCAGACCCGGCTGGACATCAGCCGGCAGTGACGTATCCACGAAACTGTCGAACAGATCCAGTATCGTTCGCCGGTACTGGGGCACGCTGAGCCGCGACAATTCGATCCGCGGCGGAGCATCGTTCGCCGCCGGCGTCGAGTAAAACGCCATGTGTACAAATCGTGCTACTTCCCGAGCCTGTTCCGCACTCAGGCTGCCCGGTTCATCCTCCGGCATGGTTTCCCGAATCAACTGCTCCAACTCAGCGACATTCATCCCACCCGCCAGGGGCGCGATGTTCTGATTTGTGCCCTGCCCCGCGGGCCCGTGACAGCGGGTACATTGTTGCTGATAAATATCCGCGCCCGTAATGGCCTGCCGGGCCGCCGCGCGTCCTGCCAGCCCCGCGACCAGGACGGCCAAAACGATGCCGCCTGTTGATCGCGCCACCCTCTTCCGCCTTCGGGTGCCGCTCCTGTGATTGGTCCTGCGACACGCGGCGGTTCGAATTCGGCCAAACTGTTTCATGGGAAATCTGGTGCGTCCCGGATCCCGAGATCGTTGGTGAGTACCACGGGGGGTTGGTCCACCCGGGCCAATTTCGCGAAACACCGAATTGCCAGACGAGCCGGCAGTGGCACCCAAACCGGCGTCTGGTACCTGGTCGGCAAATGGCGGGTGATCATACACGGTACCCGGAAGCAACAAAAAAGAAAGCCCCGAAAGTGGGGGTTCCGCGCGGGCCTGGGAGTTGGGCAATCGTCAAATCCATTATGTTATGGCATGCGACCAGCCGGGCGAGTCCATGGGGAACGGCGTGTCAACACGTGAACATGCGTGTTGGCTACGATACAGGTCCGCGACCACGATGCCAAAAACGGACGGTTGTCCGGCCAGGGTCGCTGCGGTTGCCTCATGCGAGGGTGGGCCCGAACCGGGGAAAGTGCGTTGAATCCTGTTGACTTGCTCATCCAGGCGATGCGTGATGATTGATTCTGAACTTCGAAACGCGTTGCGACAGGACCTGCAACGATTAAGCACCGGACACCTGAGCGTCGATGAATTCGCCGAAGCCCTTTGCTTTCGTTATTCCCAGACTGGCGACCATGCGATTCGCGAGATTGGGGATCGTTGCCTGACCATGATGACTGATGCCGCGTCGAAACCACGATCAGCATCTGATTCGCTCGCCTTGTCATCCCGTCGGCGCACGTGGGAGCGGGCGATGTTGTTCTTGCAATCGGGCGAGGAATACCAGTGGTGCATTGGGCCGGTCCGTCCTGGCCGGCGTTTTTTGATCGGGATGACAATGCTGCTGGTCTTGCCCGTGCTGATGGCCGTGGCGATGTTTTTTTTGCCCGTATCGCAAGCCATATCCGGCGGCGTAACAAACGCCTTAATGCTGGCTGGAATCGGGGGACTATTGATGGCCGTGGTGCTGATTTGCAGCCAGCCCGCCCGGGGTCAGTCAGTCGCCGCGCCGGCTGGCGGCGACGCCCTTGAGACATGGCCTTTTTTCACGTGGAGTGCCCTCAACCAGACGGCCCGTCAATGCTATCGGGCCAGCAGTCTGGATGTTCAGAAAATCCGGTAAAATGGTCGCGCTGTGGAAGGTTTTGTCATAATATGCCCGGCGGGCAGGTCTGGCGATTGAGTGTTTTTGCCGACACTGACTGTTGCAAGACAGGGAATCCATTACACTGGAACTCTGGCAATCCAGCCGGTGGAGTTCACCGGGAATTCCGGATACCGACGGCGGGATGCCGCACCAAATATTTTGGCCGTTTTTTTTGCAGCATGAATTTTTTGCCGGAGCCGACACTCGTGAACCACGCCTCTCGATTAACAACGATCATTGGTTTCGTGAGCAGCGCCTGTTTTTTGCTCACCGTTTTGCTCACCGGATTGGCAAGCGGTGATCTGGTCCTGACAACGGTCGGGGTCGCCGTTACCGAGAATTACAACGACTACCAGGGAGACGGGTTTGCCCCGGTGCCCTCCAGTGGCCAGCTCAATTCGAATACCTACCGGGCGACCGGGTTTTCGGACAACCCGAATGCTATTTTTGGCGGCACGTATACCACCGGAGATTTCGCGCGAGGCACATCGACGGGCGGCGTTATAACCGGGGGAGCCTACGCGTTTCAGCTCGGTGCCACTGACTATGCGCTGGGCGTTCAACCCACGGCCGCCGATTTTACGCCAGGCAGCCTGACGATTCGGCTGACCAATCAAACCGGGATCAGCATATCGGGATTTCGGATTGCCGCCGATGCCCTGTTCTTTAACGATCAGGATCGATCGACCCGCTGGTCCTTTGCCGTATCGCTGGATGATTCCGTTTATGTCGATTTGTTTCATCTGGATTCCCCGCAAGACGCCGATTCCATGCCTGCGTGGGCGACAATCCCCATCGCGGCCACCGTTCCCTTTCCCGGTTCGCTCGCCAATGGAAGCCAGTTTTATATCCGCATTACTGGTGCAGATTTGACCGGTACTGGCAGCCGCGACGAGTTTGCGATCGACAATTTGTCGATCACAGCCGTCCCCGAGCCGGCGGCAGTGGCTCCCCTGCTCCTGCTGGTGGGCTCGGTAATGACGCGTCGTTTCCGAAGACGACCCGCGGCTTGGTAGAATTGGCTGGCCCCACCCTGCAATGGTTTTGCGCGGATTTGGGAAAGCTGCGCGTCCCGTCGCGCCAGGTTCCGCGACCACGACTGGACGAACTTGCGTTTTCGCTGGCCAACAGCGAGCCGGCCCAACCTCAATGCCCGCCGATTCCGCATTTCCGGCCGAGTTCGTAACGCTAACGTCCGGGCAAATTGTGTTGACGCCGTCTGCGGCGCTTGTCGCGGCCGTTCTGGCAAGCAGCGACCAAACCAGCAGCCCGGTTGGTTTGGGAACCAGAATGGTCACCCGGTCACCGCTCTCGAAATGGGCTTCGCCCCCGATGCCGGCGGCGACCATCGAGTGCTGCTGTGATTGGACCTGATGCGCCAAATCCATCGAACTTTTTAGTGCGTGCCGCACTATTGGTCAATTAGCGGAATTAACAGAAACAGGTCCTCTCAAAAAAGTGACTTTTGAGAAACCGGCAGCTCGAGGAAAACCTGGCGAAAGATTTCGGCGGATTGGTGAGGCTGCCCCTGGCAGGCACCAAAGAAATCCGCCCGTCGCTATCTGCTCGCGGCCGTAATCCCCGGCGACGTTGGCCGGACTGAGCGGTCGGCGTTGACCACGAATCAGGCGCATCGACACGACGGCAAATGCGGATTCGTGTGATCCGTGGATTGTCGAAAAATGTTGGCCGCTGGTGAGCGGCATGTTATGTTGCCCTGCTGGCGGATGGAACCGACAATGCCCTCGATGCCAACCTCGCCACATGGAATCATGCACTCGATCGACCTTGTTAAAGAGAATCTGAAACGGAGCGAAGAAATTGTCCTCGCGCGAGTCGAGGACATGCGAGAGCATTGCGTGGTGTTCCCCACTCCCCGCGGCGGTTGTCACACGTTGTGGGTACTCGGCCACCTCGCCTGCATCGAAGGCCAGGTGATCCGTTGTTTCATGCTCGGCGAGCCAAACCCGCTGGCTGACTGGGAAGAACTATTTGACGGGCCCGACATCTCCGGAGACGCGGCGCAATACCCACCATTTGATCGCGTTCTCGACGAATGCCGAAGGATACGGGCCTCGACGGTCTCGCTGCTGGAATCCCTGACCGAGAACGACCTGGACACGTTGAGTGTGAATGTACCGAACGGCGCCCAGGGGCTTTTGGGCACCCGCCGAAGCTGCTTCCAGTATTGTGCCGACCATTGGTTGATGCATCGGGGGCAACTGGCGGATGCTCGCCGTGCGGCAGGAGTACAGCGTATGTGGTACTAGGTGGGGTCCGGGTGGTAATCATGGAATCAAGTCAGAAGTTGTGCCGTTTCAGGAGAACGGTTCCCGATGATCGGCGCAGCGCGGCATACGGTTCTGGACGGTGGACGTTCACGCCCGGCGGCTTTCCGTCGGGACGCTGTTGGGCGTTGCCTGGTTCCTGCCGGGAACCGCCTGGCGGGCGATGCGGCAGTTGGGAATCGACCTGACCATCCACGGCGGCACCGATCCACGGCTGCTGGATCTCGCCGGAGCTGTGGACGCACTGTCAGGGTTGCCGAGGCGACTTTGCCGGCAGGCAGGTCTCAAGTGGCCGCGGGGATCGATGACCGGCACAGATTCCCTGCACAAACGGTGGCATCTGGCAGAGTCGATTCGGTGCAAAAACGGTCAAGTGGTGACAAATCGGCAAGCCGCAACGGATCGGCAAGAAACAAAAAAACGCCGGCGAAAACCGGCGTTCCATGGCTTTTTCAGAGCGACGCTGACGGGACTCGAACCCGCAACCACCGGATCGACAGTCCGGTACTCTAACCAATTGAGCTACAGCGCCCCGGGGAGGGTGGTCCGGGAAGGTTTCCCGGGCCCTGCGAACAGAGCTAAACAATACCCGCTTTTTACCGACCCGGCAAGGGACTGAATCGGCAAATTCCGGCGAACCGCGGGACGAAAAACCGGAACGTGCCGGCCACCCCGGCGGGGCGCTGCCGATGCCCGCAAAACCCGCATCATCGCGGCAACCGGACCGACCGGAACCCGAATTCCAGGTCGGAGGGATTGGATTCCGACCGCGGGCAAAAAAACGCCTTATGGTTTACTGCACCATTAATTCACGACCTCAGTTCGCTTGCCGACCCTTCGGCAGTCCAGACACCCTCGACGCTTTTCTTCAGGACTCGACACTTTTCAACAGGAACTCAGCCGTGGACGGTTTTTACAGTATTGTTAACAAGATTTTTGACATGGCCGCGACGTTCGGTCCTCACGAGTGGGGTGCCATTTCAGTGGTCACCATTTTGGTCGGCTACATGTGCCTGCGTGGCATGAGTATCCGTTAGTGCGAGTCGCGCTGACCTGTGTCGCTTGCGCCGTTGGTTTCCCAGGCGTTTCCGGACCAAACAACGCTCGACGGATGTGACGCAGGTTGCGGTTGGTCCCTGACGGTTTCCGATCTCCTTGCTCAAAACCCCCGCACTCTGACGATCGGCGCTGCTGGCTCTCCAGGCATGGCTTGCAGGTCTCTCGTATCCATCCCGCTGGTCCGGCCGTTTCTGGACGGGAAGGGAAGGCCTTAAAACAAGGCGTCGCCGGGCACATAACCCATCTGGCGGACCCGCGCGAGATCGGCAATCGCCTCCGGCTCCAGGCCCATAGCCCGCAGAATCCACGAGCGGTGAAACAACAGGACCGCCAGCGTTTTTCGAGGCTGCAATTCCACCTGCTCGCGGCGCTCGCGCAGGTCCGCGGTCTCGATCAGCACTCCGGGCATCTGCCACGCGCTGGTGGCGACCAGACATTCCTGCGCCGTGATGGCGGAATTCAAATCGCCGAGGGCCAATTGAAGTATCTCCAGCTGGTACAGCACACAGCCGCGGGTATCCAGCGTCATTGCCAGGTTCGCCAGTTGATTGACACAAACGGACAGCGCCGGCCATGATTGGGCGACGACCTCCGGATCCCGACCCAACTGAATCACGCGTTGCCGGTCGGCAAACGACCGTTGCAGGTCACCGAGGTCCTGCCAGACCAGCGCCCGGGCTGTCAGCAGGGTGGCCAACGCCTGGGCAGCGGGCTGCACCAGGTAATTCCCGGAATCTTCCGCCGCGCCGACCTCGGCCGGTTCGGCGCCGCCAAAGATACGCCGGGTCAATTCCAGGGCCAGTGGATTGGCGAACAGCCGGACGTTGGCGTATTCGGATTCGGCGCGTCGTACAGCGGCATCCAGAATCCGGAGGATTTCTTGGCGAAACTGGCCGGTTCGGATTTCCTGGCCGGGCTCGGGAACCGAGGTGCTGCCGCGGTACACCAGGGCGGCCGACAGGGCAATCTGGTTGGCGACCGACAGATTATCCTGATACCGGGCGTTCCATTGTCCGGCAATCTCCGCCACAACCTGGTTGCTGTTTTTGCGGGCCAGTCGCAAATCCTGGCGACCCAGTGCCTGCAGGTAGGACAAGGCGTTCAGGTGCTGCAGCATTGCCGAACGGTCGTGCGCCAGGTTCGCCGGATGCAATTCGCGAAACAGTTGCAAGGCTTCCGCCGTTCGCCCGTTGGCCTGCAGGCAATCCTGGTACACGACCAGCAGCGCCCGGCTGCGCGCTTCGCGGGGCACGGCCTCGATCAGCTCCAGAGCCGCCCGGGGCTGGTTCTCGTTCAGCATCCACCGCGCCAGCGTGACGCGCAACTGCTGGTCACCGGGGTGGCGGGAGACGATTTCCTGCAACCGGACCATGGCCGCCTGGCGGTCCCCGTCCAGATACTGTTCCATGATAGCGGCCGCCTTCCAGCGGTCCCGCTCCCCCGGAAACCCGTAAAACAGAATGGGCAGGAACACGATCAGGCAAACGCCCAGCACAGCCAGTCGAATTCCGGAGGGCGGCACCACGTGCCGGTCCCAATCGTTGTTCATGGGCCGCCTCCCGGCGGTTCGTGGACGCGGTCTTCCAGAAAATCTCTGGTTTCTTTCAACAGGGCTCGCCGGATCATGACCAATTGCCGGGCATTGGTCAATTTTCGGCCATGTTCATCGGTCACGTAGAACACCTGAATCACCTGCATCCCGAAGGTGGCGATCCGGGCAAATCGCACATCCAGCCCCAGTTCGAAGATCCGTTTGGAGATCCGGTACAGCAGCCCCAGACGGTACCACGCAAACACGTCAATCACGGTGGCCCACTCCACGGCCTGGTTGTCAATCACCACCTTGATGGGAGGCTTGGGCAGATTCCTGCTGCGTTGGGGGTCGTCCTTCCACAACCGGGGAAACGAGGGCGAGCTCTGTTCCTTGCCCTGGGCCAGCTGCAGGGCCTTGTCCCGCAGCGCAATCAGCCGACGATCCGTGGGCGGTTCGGTCAGGCTGGTATCTTCAAACTGAAACCAGTACCAGACAAACGAATCATCCAGATGCTTGATATCGGCGGTCCGGATTTTCAGCCCCTCGCCGGCCAGCATGCCCGTGATGCGGTAATAAATGCCCGACCGGCGTTTGACGCGACGACCAATGCACAGCTCCATCATTTTCGTCTGATTGTCGAAATTGATCCAGCAGGCTGCCTGGTACCCCGAGGTCTGGCTCAGCTCCAGCAGCTGCCCGGCGATCAGCTCCGGCGGATGATTGCGATAAAAATTGCGGGGCAGGTTGCGGGCCTGTTGCAACAACCACAGGGCGGTGCGCTCATCGGGAGCCAGTTCCCGAAACACGGCCAGTTCCGTCGAGTCCATCGATTCATCGCTGTCGGTCGTATGCAGGCCCTGCAACAGGTCCTGGGCCCGGTGAAACAGGTCCGTCAACAAACTGAATTTCCATTGCGTTAACGTGTCCGGTCCCACCGCCGCGATATCGGCACAGGTCATCAGATACAACATCCGCAAGACATTCTTGCTCCCCACATTGGCCGCAAATTCGGCGACCAGATTGTGGTCGTTGATATCGCGCTGAAACGCCGCGTGACTCATCATCAGGTGATTGTGGACGAGGAATTTTACGTCGTCCGCATCTTCGTTGCTGAGTCCCAGACGGGGGCAGATTTCGGCCGCCAGCCGCCGCCCGACTTCACTGTGGTCTTCCGGATATCCCTTGCCGAGGTCATGGATCAGCAACGCCAGGTGCAAAATACTCTTGTCCCGCAGGGCCCGGTACGTATTGCCCAGCGGCCCGCGGTCATTGCCAAATTCCGTGGCTTTCTCAACCGCCAGAATGGAATGCTCGTCGACCGTGTACTGGTGGTATTCGTTGAACTGCAGCAGGCTGCGGGCATGCGCGAACGGCGGGACGATCCGGTCCAGAACCCGCATCTCGGCCAATCGCCGCAGCATGAACCCCAGTTGACGGGGATTGCGGATCAGGGCCATGAATTGCCGGCCCGTCTCGGGCGAAAACTGAATATGATCGGCCTCCACCATGGCATCCCGAATGGCGTTCCATGTTTCCTGGTCGATTTCCCGGGAATGAATCACCGACAGGTGCATCAGCCGCAGCACCTGGGCCAAATCCGTTTTGACGTCATCCAGTTTTTCCGGCAAGACACCGATTTCAAACGGGCTGATACAAAACACATCGTCCAGGGGACGGTTCATCAGGGGCGCAAAAATATTGCGGGCCGTGGTGCGGCGATTCAGCGACTGGTTCACCACATGGTCACTGACATACCGCACCTCGCTGGTGTGAAAAAAGTAGTCGCGCATCAGCTGTTCCACCGGCAACAGAACGTCGGAGCCGGTATACCCCCAGATTCCGGCAATCCGCACCTGCTCGTTCTTGCCCAGCATGTCGTTGGCCCGGCCGGCGTTGAAATGCAATTCGTTGCGCAGACGCAACAGGAATTCACTGGCCGCCTTTAATCGCGACGCGTCCGTGGGGGTCAGGACGCCCTCCCGGCAAAGTTGTTCCAGGTCGGTCCGCCCCAGCCGCACAAAACCCAGCCAGCGCACCAGGTGAATGTCGCGCAAACAACCACGCGACTTTTTGATATTGGGTCGCAACAGATACACCGTCTTGCCAAATTGCACTCGTTCCGCCTCGCGGGCCGAAACGATCGAACGAACCAGATGCGTGGTGCGGCGACCGCCAATCCGCTTGAGACGGCTGAAGTAGTTTTCGTACAGCTCCAGGTTCCCGCCGATAAAACGGGATTCGGTCAGCGACGAGAAGATGGCCGGATCACCCAGCGCCATGGTGCAGGCCTGGCGTGGCGTTCGCAGGCTGAATCCGAGCGGATACCCGGTGTCGAATATGGCCTGGGTCAGCGCTCTGGCAAATTGTTCAATAGGTTCGTCCTGGGCGCCTCGGTACAACACCATCAGGTCGATGTCGGAGTACGGGGCAAACTCGCGCCGCCCGCACCCTCCGTGCATCACCAGGGCCAGCCGCTGCGATGTTTCCTCGCCGGCCGGACCGCTTTCGCCCAGCACATTCTGATACAGCATCAGCACAATCCGGTCGACCAGATCACTCATGCTGTTGGCAATCCGCCGTCCCGGGACACCTTCGTCATGCAGCTGCCGCAGGTGCCGGAATCCGTCGGCGTGAGCTTGCCGGGCGGCCGTGAGCCAGGGTTTCAGTCCGGTGCTTGTTGACATGCCAGTCCGCTATCTCGTTTTCGGCCCCGACCGCGACCCGCGGGGCCCGGCCTCAGATGGCGTCGGCCCCTTTTTCACCGGTCCGGATCCGAATCACCTCTTCCAGACTGGAAACGAAGATCTTGCCGTCCCCCATCTGGCCCGTTTGCGACCGGGTCACGATCGTGTCAATCAGCGTTTGCATGGCCTCGTCCGTACAGACCACCTCGACCTTGACTTTGGGCACAAAATCGATGGCGTATTCGGTTCCCCGATACATTTCCGTGTGGCCCTTTTGTCGTCCGTAACCCTTGACTTCCGTGACCGTCATGCCCACGGCACCCACGTCATTCAACGCGTTCTTGATCTCTTCCAGCTTGAAATGGCGAATGATCGCTTCAATCTTTTTCATCAGTACTCTCTCCCCTTGCCCTGTCGCTGGTTGATCGATTCGGACGATAATTCACGAGCCCGTGTCGGCTGTCCGGCGCAAGTGGACCGCTGGTGGTGGCTTTGGTATCGGGCGCTGTGCAAAGTTTACCCGGCACATCGTTGCAAATAAATAACATGATCTCCTGTTTGGCCGGTCAAGCCACTCAAAACACCGCCCCTAGCGACCGAGCGCACGCCCCAAATCGCAGTTAAGGGAACCAGAGCCGGCAATACGCGGCCCGGATCAAGGGTCAGGAATTTGCCGTTGATTCACGGTTTTTTGGCGTCCGCCTTCCATGTCGTCTCGCCGCTACCGGCCTCGGCGTTGCTGATCCGCGCCGCGACAAACAGCCAGTCACCCAGCCGGTTGAGGTAGGCCATCAGGGTGCCGGCCTGGGCCCATTCGGGGTACTCGTCCACCAGTCGTACCAGCCAGCGTTCGCAGCGTCGACAAACCGTTCGGGCCAGGTGCAGCCGGGCGGCCGTTGGATGGCCGCCAGGCAAAATAAAGTTTTTCAATTCCGGAAGCTGCGCTTGCAGCGAGTCAATCGACAATTCCAGGCGGCCGATATCCTCATCCGTCACCTGCGGCAGGGGCCGGGCCACGGGGCCGCCGAGGGCCGCAACGCCGGCCCCGGCGTCCAGCAGCGATGACTGAATCCGCGCCAGTTGTTCGGCCACCGCCGGACCCGGTTCGCCGGCCCGGACGACACCGATCGCCGCATTCAGTTCGTCCAGCTGACCACACAATTCGACGCGGAGATCCGATTTCCGCGTCGTTTGGCCGGCCAGCAGGCGGGTATCGCCCTCATCCCCGAATTTGGTGTATATCCGCATGGGTCCCGAAAACCTGAGTCGGCCGATCAGCGGCCTTGAGAAATCCACCAGGATTCGACGGCCGCCAGCAACGGATCGATCGTTTTTTCCTGAATCTGGTGGGGAGGCTGCCAGTCAAACCACTGGTATCCGTTGTGCTCGGTCAACACCAGATTCACCGGCCGCAACAGTCGCGCAAGGAATACCACGAGCTCTTTCTGGCGAGGTTGCGTGATTATAGCGTTTCAGTCGCACCGGATAGCGGTCGCAAAACCGAAACCCCGGATCGACCTCGATATCAGCCGTGGCGATCCCGGTCTCTTCCTGCAATTCCCGCAAGGCGGTTTCCAGTTCGGTCTCGCCCCGGTCGACGTGACCTTTCGGCAAATCCCAGCGATCGGAGTGCCGCATCAACAAGAATGCGGGCCGAGGCAGGTGGCGGACCACGAGGAATCCGCACGACTTGATAACCGGTTTTTCTGTCGGGTTCATGACCATAGAACAACATCTCCCCCCGGCCCCGGCAACCCCGTGCCCCGTCCGGCAATCCGCAATGCGGGACCGGGATTCACGGCCGGCAACTTTTCCTGGGGAATCGGCCCGGGCCGCCGGAGTTGGGGCGGCGGTCTTGCGGGATTCGTGGCGGCATCCGGCGAGCGCCGGACGATTCCCGAACACTCGCCGCCCTGGCCGGTCGCCGCGCCGCTGCCTACCGCTGGTATCCGGCGTTGCGGGTGGTCGCGGCCTGGCCCAGGTAAACCTTGGGGTCGTCGACCACAAACATGGTGGACCAGGTTTTGCCATCATCGCCATTGCAGACATTAAAGAAGAACGTCCGGAACCGTAACGCCCGGTAACCAAACGGCGAAGCGGAGGCGATATGGTCTTCGGCCGTCAAATCCTCGATCCCGGGTTTCGCGAAATAATGGACGCGACCATCCGGCGTGATGCTCATCCCGAGTGTCCACCAGCCGGTTGTCATGATCCGCGGGCCGACGATGCGCTGACCATTGTCGCCGGCCTTCATCCAGATATGCACTCGATCATACGGCTCCCCGGTGCCCCCGTTGCCTTCCTTGCTGTCCATTTGAATAAACATCCCGGGCCAATAGGTGCCGTCAAACTCGTCTTCCTCCACCGGTCGAAACAGGCCCCGGCTGCGCGGCGCCGGCGGGTAGGTTTCCAGGGCGATGCGAAATGCAAAGTGACAGCCCGTGCGGTTTTCCCATTCATCAATGGGCGGCAACCAGACACGCGTCACCACACTGGGCGTCTGGCTCACCGGGATTTTGCCATGCGCCTGGGCCACATTGGCAATGAAATCTTCCTGCTGCTGGCGGTACGTGGGCCGGGGCGAACCGGTGTGCAGGCTGCGCAATGCCAATGCGCCGGTGCTGCCGGGCAATCCCCCGGGAGGCGTTTCGATGCGGCGAACCAAATCGGGTTGACCCCGCTTCATGCCTTCGTACCAGCGTCCGTTGGCGGATTCGCCGACCGGATAATTTTCGCTGAGCGCGTCGTCCTTGTCGTTATAAACCTTGGGCAAATTGGGCTTGTAATTCCACTCCGGATCTTCGAAGTCGTCGCCGACTGTGGTGATTTCCTGACCGGTACCGGGCACGGGCGGTTGATAGCGGGTTTGTCCCCATGCCTGGGTAACGAGTAATGTCGTGGCCAGCCAGGCGACGGCCGGGCATCCGAATTTCCATGTTGTCATTTTGTCATCCTTGTACAAAACTGGTTATCGATCCGGACTCCCCGGACGGGATCATCCGGACTAGCGTCGCCGGCCGAATATTCCGCGAAACGGCCCGGTCGGCGGTTCGTCCTGGGGCGTGGCTTCCCGCGCCGGTTTCAGTCCGCCGGTCAGTCGGGCGACCTCGGGGACGATTTCCCGGTAAGAGGTTTTGCCGAACACGCGATCGTGATACATCGACAGCGCGTGCAAGGCGTGACCGCGCGGCCCGACATCGAGTTCGTAACCGGGGGCGGCCAGCATCATGTGCGTCAGATAGTCAACGGCGCGGGTGATCTGTGGATCGGTGAGCCGCTCGCCGGGCAGGGAAAACACCAGCCACTCCAAAATATGACCGGTGGTGTACAGTCGCCGTTTGGCCGATTTGTCGGCGGCCGGTCCTTCAAACCAGTCGGTGCTGAAACTGCCGTCGCGGTTTTGCATCTGCAACGCCAGCCGCTGGTAATCCGCAATAAACGCTGCGGCAGCCTGCCATGACGCGTTAAACTCCAGACCTTGCTGTCGACGCATGGCAATGGCATAACTGATTCCCATCAGGCGATGTGTGCCGCCACAGGCCGCACCCACAACCGGTTGATTGATTTCCTCGCCCATCAAACGGGCAAAGTTCCAGGTTTCATCCCGGTCGTCCTGCCACGTGGCATCGCCGTCCAGATAATAGGAAAGGCCCAGCAGTCGAAACGTCAACTCGGTTCCGGGGCGACAGCCCCGCTGCTCATACTCGATCAGGTCCCGGACCTGAAACTTTTTGCCATCCACCATCAGGATCTGGTCCGGCGACACACCCGACTGGGCCAGCATCGCCAGAAACTGGCCGTCGTGCCCCTGCACTCCCTCGCCGACATTCAGGTGCAACGAGTCACCGGGCGCTTGCATCAGTCGCCGATCGTCACCGGGTCCATTGTGACACAGGTATTCGACGGCGCTGACGACGCGGCCGCGCGAAACGACCTGGGTGGCGCGACCGTAGGCGATCAGTCCGTGCATGATGCTCCACGGCCGCAACTCGTCGGCATCCACGGGGCGCATGTAGTAGATCGCCAGACATCGATTGATGGCACTGCGGCGTGATTCTTCGCGGGCCGTCAGCGCGCGACCGGTGATCACCGGCCGGGCGACCTCAACCGGCCAGGATGGCTGGTTCGGTGTCTGCTCGTCGGGTGGCGTCATCACCAGCGGCAAAACCGCCAGCAGGATCCAGCTGCAGCACCAGTGACTGACGGCCGGAGTCAAGGGAAGGTTCCGATTGGAGTGCATTGGCATCAGCGGGGTCTGCAGGGAATCTCGGGCCAACCGGTTGTGCCGGCTGAGAAAGATTTAGGGCCAGTTGCCCCGGGCGGGCGACGCCCTGTGGCCGTTATGCTATCGACCCGCGATTCGGCAACCTGAAACCGGTGGCGCCAAGGACCGAATAGGCGGAGTTTCAAAATATCGCTAAAGCGGGCGGGACCGCCTCAGGCCCGCGGGTGAAATTGCGTGTGAATCTTTTTCAGACGGGTTTGGTCGACATGCGTGTAAATCTGCGTCGTACCAATACTGGCGTGACCCAGCATTTCCTGGACATGCCGCAAATCGGCGCCACCGGCCAGCATGTGCGTGGCAAAACTGTGACGCAGCGTGTGCGGACTGATGGTCGGCGGAATGCCGGCGAGCAACGCATATTTCTTGACCAGTTCCCAAATGGCCTCCCGGCGAAGCCGGCGGCCACTCCGGGACAGAAACAGCCAGGGAACCGTTCCGGAGGTGACGGGCAACAAAGCCCGGCGGCCAAGTTCCAGCCACTGTGTCAGGGCGAGGACGGCCGATTCGCCGATGTGCGTCATTCGCTGCTTGTTTCCCTTGCCGGTGCATTTGCAGTACCCCTGGTCGAGATGCAGATCCTCCAGACGCATATTGGAAATCTCGGAAGCCCGGCAGCCCGTGGCATACAACATTTCCAGCAGGGCCCGGTCCCGCCAGTAAAAATTTTCCAGTTTGCGGGGTGCGTTCAGAAACCGCTGCACCTGAGCCGGTGACAGAACCTCCGGGACCCGCTGCCACAATTTTTGACTTCCCAGCAGTTCAGCCAGGTTGTCGCGCAAGATGCCTTCCAGTTGCAGATACTTGAAAAACATCTTCAACGTCACCAGATGCCGGGCCACGGACGCCGGCGCCAGTTCGTGATCGGCCAGCCAGCCGACGTATTGCGACAACTCGGATATTTTCAGCCGTCGAATATCGCGGTTGCCGCGCCACGCCTCGAATCGTTGCAGGTCCCGGGTATAGGCGGCCACCGTGTTTTCCGACAAATGACATTCGCGTCGCAGGTAATCGGCAAAGGCGGTCGTCCAGTGATTGGCGGGTATCGCCGCGGCATGCGGTTGCGAATCCCGGCCGAGTTTCTGCAATTTGGTTAATCGTTTTGCCATACCGTCAAATTCGGCAGACCGCGCCAGGCGGCTTCATCCCGTTTGCATTGGCCGGTTGTAGGGATTGAACGGACCGCTCGCCGGACGCGGCGCACCCGAAAAGCACGGCTGGACCCGCCGGCCGTGGCACCCGAGTACCGGCAGGCAACGATCCGGCAGCTCCGCCGAACCAACGCAACCGCATGCACGGCTGGACCCGCCAGCCGTGGCACCCGGGCGGGCCGGCAGCGGTCAGGGGGCCGGCGCCGCTCCCCGCCAATCGGTACCAACCACCCGAGGCAGCCCGGCCAGATCCCGGATGATTTCCGGCGGACTCCAGGGCCCGCGGGCGGCCAGCAGTTTGCAGCATCGATCGACGATGACGGGACTCATTTCAAACAGCAATCGCCCGCCAGGCTTGAGGCGTTTGGCGGCCGAATCAATCAAACGCTCAATCACTTCGCAACCATCAGGGCCGGCAAACAAGGCCCCCGCCGGCTCGTATTCGGCGACGGAACGCTGGACAGTGTCCTTTTCCAATGTCCCGATATAGGGCGGATTGCTGACGATCAGATCGAACAGGGCCGGCTGTTGAACATCGTTCAGCAAATCGGACTGTACAAATTCGATCTTTCCGGCCACGTCATGCCCGGCAGCGTTGCCGCGGGCAACCTGCAGGGCTGCCGCGGAAATATCGGTCGCCGTCAACGCCGCCGCAGGAGCATGCCGGGCAATGGCCACGATGATATTCCCGCTGCCGGTGCCAATGTCGATGACCGCCGGGCGATCGCCGGGAGACTGTTTCTGGCGCGCGGCAATATAATCGAGCGCCGCCGTGACCAGATGTTCGGTTTCCGGACGCGGGATTAATACATCCGGTGTGACCTGGAACTTTAGCGAAAAAAACTCCCGGTGGCCCACCAGGTAGGCCACGGGTTCGCCTTGAGCATGCCGGGCCACCCAGTCCCGGAACCGGCGGCGCGTGGATTCGTCCGGTTCCTCATTGAAACGCGTATACAGATCGATGCGTTGGCACCCGAGGGCCTCGGCCAACAGCACTTCCGCGTCCAGGCGGGGCTGGTCAAAGTCATGTTCGCCGAAAAAATCGCTGGTCCAGTCCAGCAATCGCTGGATTGTCCAGCGGTGATCGGTCGGCGGAGCGGATTGGGAGGGCTCGTTAATCGAGGTCACCCATCGAGTCCCGCAGGCTTTGCCGGTCGTGATCGATCAGGGCATCCGTAACCGGCTGCAGATCACCCAGGATAATCTGGTCCAGTTTGTAGAGGGTCAAACCAATGCGGTGATCGGTCAACCGGTTTTCCGGAAAATTATAGGTGCGAATCCGTTGACTGCGATCACCCGAACCCACCAGCGTTTTGCGGGACTGGGCCCGCTCCCGATTTTGGGTCTGCTGGTAATGATCGTACAGTTTTGATTTCAGCAGTCGCAGCCCCTTGGCCAGATTCTTGTGTTGACTGCGCTCTTCAAAACACTTTACGACAATACCGGTATCGTGGTGCGTGATGCGAATCGCCGAAGCTGTTTTGTTGACATGTTGCCCGCCGGGACCGCTGCTGGCCGCATAACGCTCGACCTCGTAGGACTCGGGAGACAAATCGATTTCCACGTCCTCGACTTCCGGCAAAACGGCCACGGTGGCTGCCGATGTATGGATACGCCCTTTGGTTTCGGTGTCAGGGACACGTTGCACGCGATGCCCGCCGCTTTCATATTGCAGATCGCGATAGGAATCCTCGCCAGCGATGGAAATCGTCACTTCCTTGACACCCCCCAATTCCGTCGTGCTGGAGTCCATGACCTCGAATTTCCATTTGCGGATTTCACAATACCGCTTGTACATCTCAAACAGGTTCTTGGCGAACAGGGCTGCCTCGTCCCCGCCGGTGCCGGCACGAATTTCCATCACACATCGGGATCGATTGGCATCTTCACCGCCGATCGTCATATCCAGCAATTCGTGCCACAATTCCTCGCGAGATTCCAGCAAGCCCGGCAATTCGCTTTTGGCCAGTTCCTGTTCATCCGGATCGTCGCTCTTGGCCATTTCGCGGACTTCATCAATCTCGTCGCACACATCCTTGAACCGGCGATAGCGCGACGCCAGTTTGGCCAGCGATCCGTGCTGGCGGGCCACGTCGGCCATACGCAACGAGTTGGCCTGCACGGCGGGGTCCGCCATTTGCCGTTCCAGTTCGTCAAACCGGCCCAGTTTTTCTTCAAGCATTTCCCGCATCAATTTTTCTCCTGCTGATCAAACCGCCATTTGAATCGGGATCACAAACGGCGCGGCGCATCAAAACCACCTGCAAGCGGCCAGCGGACGATGCCGTCAGGACTCGGTGATCAACCGGATCCGGAGCCTGCCGGCACAACACGAAAGCGCGATTCCGGGATCCATTCCGGAATTCGGATCAGGTGGGCGACAGCTGAACTCGGTACGAGTCATGGCGAAACGGGGATCAGAATTGAGTGGCATCCGGATCGGTCCGGTGCCCGCGGAAGGCTCACAAAAATATATCGGTGATCCGGTTTCTGGACAACCGCGACCCGCCGGCGGATCTACTCCGGAATCCACTGGCCCGAGGCGTATTTGGGACAATCCAGATCGAAATCGGCCACGTTTTCAAAGTTGATCAAGGCGACCGGGTTGCGGGATTGCCCGACCAGCACCGACCACGGACTGTCAAAGGTCAACGCTGCCGGCCGTTTCCCGTCCAGATAATCCTCGAGCGCCAGCTCCAGTCGAAGCAGGCGGGATCTTGACGAGTTCGAAACGTCCCGCGCTGCCGCGATCGTCTGGAGCTGGTCCCAGGAGCAGATGCCGGCAAACGGCCGTAATGCCGGTTTTATCCGGCTCTGAGAAACCAGCCGATCGAGGTCGGCCTTGTCACCCGATCGGCTTCGCTGCAGCGCCGACAGCAGCAGTCGAATGGACACTGGATCGATTTCGACATCCCCGACAGGGTCCCGGACAGACCGCTCCGGCAGCCCCTGCGGAACGCGGTCCAGCGTCTGGAACGCCAGAGCTTGCACGGCCGGCAAGCGGCCCCCGTGGGCCACGGCGATGGCGCCGCGGAACCCGGCCAACTGCAAATCGGATGACGCATGCCGGGCCACCAGCAAGTACAAACGCCAGGCCAGATCGCGGGCTTCCGGATCTGCCTGTTGCGCTGCCAATTCCTCGGCCCAATCCAGGTAGGCCTGCCAGTCACCGGGCGTCAGGGATTCCAAACGGGCTTCGTCAACGGTCACCACCACGGTCCGTATCTGGTCGCGGCGCAAGGTTCGCGACTGATAACGGCCGGGCGCCTGCAATCGTTGCCGAAACAACACATGCTCCGGCTGTTCGGATTCCAGTCGGCCGTAAATGATTTCCCCGCTGGCCAGATACACGACATCGGCACCGGCTTCGGACCAACCGACAGCGCCCGGCAACAGCAGCAACAGACAACCAATCCATGCTGGCCGTGGATTCATGGCTGGTGTCCCCGGGTCGCCAGCAGTTTTAGCAATTCCTGTTCGTTGGCCAGCAATTGACGAGCTGGCCGCGGCAGCCCGCCCGATTCCGGATCGGTTTGCTGCTGCGTTGCGTACTGGTCCTGACCGAGAACCGCTACCAGCAACTGGCCGGTCAGAATGGTGTCGTCCAGCGTATCGGCCGCCAGAAACCCGGTCGTGACCAGCCGCCGGTCCGTCGGTGACCATTGGCGAATCAGCAGACGATTGAGTTCGGCCGGTGACATGGCCATGCGGCACTGGCTGGCTGGAACCGCCATGCCCTGGCACCGTATCCGGTACAATTCCATCAGGTACCGGTTCAGTTCGTCCCACAAGTAATCATCTTCCTCACCCTGCAACTCAGCCGTCCGCTGCAACGCCTCAGCAATGCGCTGCAACAGGGCCCGGCGCAACGCGCTCCGCCAGCGATCGGTATCCTGACCCGCGAATTCCAGTCCGGTCAACAGGGAGGCAACCGTCACCGCCTGGTCCAGTGAAGTTTCCGGTGAACGTACCTGATCGCTGACCGCCCAAGCCAGATTCAACCAGTGGCTCAATTGGGGTGCCTGTTGTTCAATCGCCACAACCTCGGGCGTTTCTGTGGCGTTCAGCATGAATCGGGCAATGGCCGAGGCCTGTTCCCGCGTGACATCGGGGAACCGGCTGGCGACTCCCGCCAATCGTTCAAAGGCCTTGGCCCGGGCGGCCGGCGGGTGGGCCTGGGGATTCTGCAGCTTGTCCAGCGCCACGCGGCGAGTCTGAACATCGGAGGGCAATGGCCGCCTTTGCACCCGCCCAAATACCGGCAGCGCTCTCGTCCCCGCTCGGCAAAACGACGCACGGACAACGTGCGTGGCCCGGCCGCAATTAATTCGTCAGATAATTCCAGCCAGCCGGGATTGGCGTCGGCTTCTCCCCTCCACAGCAACCAGGCGGCCGTGGCCAGGTGAGCCGCGTCGGCGATCGACTGGGGCGTGGCTGCGATTTGCGGGTCCAGCAGCGTCCGGTAATCCGGCAAATCGCGCAACAGGGACCAGCGGACGGTGGCCGGTGCCCAGCCCCGTTCAGCCAGGCCGAATCGTCGCCTTAACAGCCCGGTCAACTGGTCGCTGGAAAGCGGGCCGGCGTCGATTCCCAACCCCCGGGCCAGCCGGGGCAGCAACCAGGCCGTTCGGTCATCTTCCTCCGGCAACCGGAGAGTAACATCAAACAACTGAAACAACTGATCTTCATTGGCCTGTTCGATCAGTCCCTGCATCGACTCGCGCATGAATTGCCAGGCATCGCCGGGCGCAGAGAAAATTTCAACCGCACACGGCCAGGCCCATTGCCCCGCATCCGGCGTACGAGCTCGCGTCATATCCAGCAATATCGGGAACAGGCGGGCGGCGGCGGCAGGCTGCCGGGGACAAGCCGCACCCACGTTTTGCCAGATACGGAGTGTCAGCGCCTCATCAATCTGCCGTCGATTCGGACCCGGGTCGGCAACGCCGGTGGCCTGCCGAAATACTGCCTCGATGGCGGCGCGGACAGCGGGCTGCCCGGCAGATTGACAACACTCTGTCAACAGGTCAGCGGCCGCGAATACCGACTCGTAGACGTGACCGCTGGAAATCCGGTCCGCCCCGGGCAACGCTATCCGCAGTCCCAGTTGATGAATCAACTCATCGGTTACTGGATCCTGATCAGCGACCAGCGAAACCAGAAATTGCCGGGCCTGTTGGCCAACCGGTTCCACGGTCCCCAACGCCAGATCCAGAACGACCGGCAGGCCTGCGGCTCGTTCCCCCGGGTCTTCGTTCAGCCAGAGATGCCGGGGCAGAGCCAGCTGGCGATCGCTGGCTGCCATGTCGTTCCAGCAGCTGCGGGTTTGGTCGGACCAGATGGCGGGAAACACAACCCCCGAATCCGGTGCGCCGCTGGCGGGTCGAACCGGGACATCCGCCGACCCGCCAGGTGATTCCGGAACACCGAATTGGGCCAGAAAAAGCCAGACCAGCAGCGCGAACACCAGGATCCCCGCCAGAGCGGCCAGCAAGTATTTACCCAGGTATCGGCGTGACGAGGCGGCCGGACGATTGGCGGCAATCCGATTGGCAATCAGAATCTCGGCTTCGTTTTGTTCCAGTCCCCAGGTGGATGCCGCCGCCAAGACACGGCTTTTCATCCCGGCCGTCAATTCCGCCGCCCCGCCAATGGTCTCGTCGATCAGCGCTGCAATATGGGCCTCGGCATCCAAACGCGAGACACGACTGAGTCCCAGATCGCTGGCCACCTGGCGAATGAGGTCCCGGGCGCGGTGCGGCGCGATCTGGAACTGACTCTGACCGGCGGCGGTGGCCCGTTGTTCGTGGGTCGCGGTCAGCACCCGGCCGGGCTGTTGCCGGAAATACCTGTTCAAGTACCTGACAAACTCCGTTTCGTAGCGGGTCAGGTCGGAGGCGCTCCAGTCGCCTTGTTCCAGCTGCCGCAACGCGGCCTCGAACAACGGGCCCGGCAGCTTCAAATCGTCGGCCAGCGATTTCAGCTTCATTCGACTTTGTGGATTCCAGCCGCGCTCGGCCGCCAAAACCGGCGCGGCCCGGCGCAGAAATTGCGCTACGCGGGAATCCGTCGGCCCTTGTCCGGCAGATTGGTCAGCGCGTTTGGCCATTCGAATAATCCCGATCGCAGGTAAAACAATGTTTGCGTCAGTGGTTCGGGTGCCGGTTTCGCCCACCCGGGTTCAGGCGCGACTGCAATTGATCGAAGCGGCTGGACCACGGTTCCGGCATTTCCGGCACCAGCAACACGGCCTGCTGCCACACCGGCCCGGCCTGGGGAGATTGCAGTTCGAGCAAACAGGTTAACAAATTGTATTTCGCTTCCAGCCATTGTTCGTTGCCGGCCGGACTGCCCCCCGCAATCCTCTGCCAAATCCCGGCGGCCTCATTCCAGTTTTGCTGTGCCATGGCCGTTCCAGCCAGGCCCCGCAACCAATCGATTCGTTGGGGGTCCATTCGGACCAGCTCCGCGAAATGCTCATGGGCGGCGGCCACTTGTCCGGTTTCCAGCTGCCACTGCGCCAGTCGTGCCCGGGCCCGGACCAGGTCCGGAACCGTCAGTGAGGGGGTCGCTCCGGAATCGGTCGCCAGGACCTGCTGGTACAGTTCGATGGCCTGGCGAACCGCGTCGTCCCGGTGGGCGGCGGACGACGCCAGGCCGCCAGGTTCCTCCGCCCGCCGCTCCATGGATTCGGCCAGGTACATAAGCCCGGCACGCCGCTGCGCCGCGGTGAACGCATGGTCCGCCAGCCAGCGGGCCGCCGACGGCTCGTGCGGCGCCAGCCCCTGAGCGCCGGCAACCGCCAAATCCAGATAGTACCAGTCGGACAACAGTTGCGGATGCCCGGCGGTTCGTGACGGGCCATCCCCGCACCGGTCCAGCCATTCCCGGGCGGCCGCCGGGTCGGGCGGGTTGCCATGGATCAGGACGTCCGCCGCCAACAGGCAGACCCGGACATGCTGCGATTCGTTGGCCTCCAGGTCGCCCCTCGCGTCGGCAGCCAATCGAAACCGGTCGGCAGCCTTGATTACCTCGCCGGCCAGACTCTGCCGGTCGCCGGACAATTCGGCTTGTGCCCATTGCTGATGAGCCAACCGGCACAGCTCAAACAGGGCCCGCGAATAACTGGAATGATCAGGGGGGATCGCGTGCAATGCCTTCATCGCCGCGGCGGGCCCCTGCCCGTCGAGTTGAACCAGCATTTGCAAAAACCGGGCATCGCCGATTCTGCCGGAACGCGGATAGCGGGACTGGAATTCGTCGAGGGCTGCCCGCAGCGAAGACCGCCGCAAGGAGTTCCGACTTGACAGTTTTTCCAGCGACTGGCATTGCATCCACAAACTGTGTTCCGCGGTTGCCGGATCGGAATAATCCAGGACGGTTGTCGCCTGATGAAACTGGTCGGCGGCCGCCTCGAACTGGTGATCCCGATACAGGGCGAAACCAAAATGATAACGACATCGCGCGCGCAAGCTGAACTGTTGTTCGGCGGTCAGTCCGGGATTGTTTCCACGGCCCTGTTCAACCGCAGCGGCCAATCGTTCCATCGCCAGGTCGAGGTTTCCCGGTTTCCCCGCGACGCCATGCAACTGTCGATAGCCCTCCAGCCAACTGGCCAAAAATCCCTCGCCGGTGACGGCCCGGTCAAATTCGTCAAACAGCCGGTCGATGGATGCCCAATCCTGTTGTTTGACCAGTTCCCCGAGCCCGGTCAACGACATCCGGTCGTAATCCGCGGGCAGGCCCGCAGCGACACGTCCGCCAAGCCCGGCCATTGCGACAACTCGCCACAGGCTGGTATCGGTGGTGGCTGCCAAATCGTTTTCGGCCAGGTCCTCCGCCAAATCAGCCGCCGACCGGATCTGGCCCGCCTGGAATAACGACTGGAACCGGCAGGTCCGCTGATACTGGCGAATTTGTGGCGGCACCCGCAATTCCCCCAGCAGGGCAAAACAGTAGTCACCCGTTAATCGATCCCCCAGCGCATGGCTAACCATTCCCAGGCCGATCAGGATCCGGCACAGCCATTGCGATTCGAGTGCGAACCACGACGGTCGCAATTCAGTCAATTCGGTTTCTGCCGGAACCCGCAACAGACGGTTGAAGATCTGGCTGGCCCGCTGCAAATCCGCTTTGCGCGATTCCGGCACCTGGTCGGACAGGGCGCGATCATACAAGGACCAGGCCAGCAGGAATTCGGCTTGCAAGGCCAGGGGGCTGCGTGCCGACAACCGCTCGGGACCGGTCGGCGGTATTTCCGGCCGGCGATCGTTGCCCAACACCAGCCCGGGATCGGATTCGTCCGGGACCATGTCCTGTTCGGATTGCGGCGCAGCGGCGGTCCGGGCGACCAGCGCTTCGGCGCGGTCGACCAGATCCGCGAACTGTTGGTGAATCTCCGTTGGGGAACGATCCTGGTTGCCATTCCAGATCCACCGGTCCAGCCCGGCCCGGGCACGTTGCCAGGTCCCCAGGGCGATGGACAGGCGCGTGGCATCGTCGATCAGGTCGGGGAATTCGGTGGCCAGTGCATCCCGCGTTGCGGCCGCGGATTCCAAACCGGGGCCGCCCGATTCCGAATGCCGGTCATACAACTGCAGTAATCGACGCGCCAGCTGACGGCGTTGACCGGGATCCTGTTCCTGACCGAGGATTCCTTCCATTTGACGGATCAACAAATCCTCCAGTCCGAACCGCAGCAGGTATCGTTCCAGCGGGTCGGCGGCCGGCGAGGCCAACCGGGCTGGCGTGTCCTCCATGGATTGGCCCGTTGCCGGATTCGGGTCCAGCAGCGTCAGCAGCACCGTTGTGATTGCGGCGACCAGCCATCGCCGATATCGGGTGCCGCCGTTGCGGCCCGGATATGCGAAATTCGGGTTGGCGTGGCCTGGCACAGTCATCGTCTCAAGCGTGGCTGGTCTTCGCCCGGACTCCGCCCGCCGGGCGACCAGGGCACCAGCGACACCGACTGGAACCCGGCCTGTTTGCTGGCGTTAATGGCGGACGCCGCCATTGAAAATGGAACCTCATCGGACAGCCGAATCCAGGCCCCCGCTGTTTTGTCGGGATACTGTTGCAGGATTGGCCGGATGCCGTCGAGGTTCGAAGTCATCGTGGCGCCAACCCGGTACTGGGGCGTTCCGTCGGACATTACCAGGTCAATCGCCAACGGCTCAATCCGGATGTCGGACGATCCGGGAGTCTGGCGTTCGACAACGATGGCCGGATGCAACTGTCGCTCGGGAGCCAGAAAGGTCGTGGTGGCGATAAAAAAAATGAGCAACAGGAAGACCACGTCGATCATGCTGGTCGTTGACAATTCGATATGCGGATCAGACGTGGGGCGATACTGAGTCAGACGCATGATTCATCGACGGTCATCAGGGACTGGTGTGATTGCCGGCTGAGGGCAATGCGGGATCGGCGGGTTCCGGTCCGCCCCGCTGAAAAATCCTTTCCCCCCGGCGGGAACCCGCGACAATGCCGGTGGGCGTCACAATCAGCAACCCCATCATCAGTCCCCTGGGAATTTGTTGCTGCGTCAGTGAAATCTGCAAAAAGGTAACGATGCAAATGATCGCCAGAAAAATGCCGTGACCGGCGCCGGAAAACGGAGCCCAAAAGGCAACCGACAATCCGGCCAGAAACCCCAGGATCAGTCCGGCGCCCGTCAATGACCAGCACATTCCGGGTGGAAACAACTGCTCCGGATTGTTCTCCCAGGCATCATGAAACGGCTGCCTGGATTCGCGCGGCAGATTCCACAACTCGAAAATCTCCGGGTAACCAATCCGCGCGATCAGCAACATCGCCAGCAACAGCCCGAGGAACACCATCACATAATGAATAATCTGCACAAAGAAACTGCGCAAAAAATAACCGGGATCAATTTGGGAGGGTTGATCCATTTTTTGATACCGTGGATCGGGATTCACGCTGGTGGGCCGCCACGAGCCAGCGTTGCTGGTAGTTTAACGGGCGATCATGGATTAACCTAGACGATTTGTGCCGGAGCAATCCGGAATGGCCGACTCCAGGCTCCTGAACATGAATGATTTCCCTGACAACGACGATGGTGACGCGTTGCGTCGAATCCGCGACTCCGGCAACGACCTGTCGCGTCCGATGGACGTTGACATCCACATTGCGGCACCCAGCGAGGAGGCCGCTATCGAAATCGCCAATTTGGCCGGGACACTTGGTTATCGTACCGAAGTATATTTCGACGACGACGTGGAAGATGTGGACAACGTTCCCGAACCGTGGACCTGCCAGTGTTCGCGAGTCATGGTGCTGGACTACAATTCGATTACCGAAATTCAGGTACAGCTGAACGCGCTCGCCGCGCCGCACGGCGGCTATGTGGACGGCTGGGGCACCTGGGGCAACGCGTGACCAGGAGTCCCCGCGGCGTATTGCCGGCCGTCCCGCAGCAACCCGCTGGATGCCGTCTATTGCCCGTCCACCAGCTGTCGCAATTTCTGCAAAGCCCGGGTCAGCAACACCCGGGTCGCTCCATCCGTCTTGCCGATTTCCCGGGCGATGTCACGCGTGGCACGCCCGTCCGAATATCGCATGTGCAGCACCTGTCGCTGGTCCTCGGGCAACTGATTCAGGGCCTGCAACAGCACGAACTCCTTTTGCTGGCGTGAAAACGCCTGGCTGGGAGACGTGATACTGGCCACCAGCAGATTGGCGATGCCGACCCGGGTTTGATCGGGCCCGGCATGAATCCCGACTTCCGGATGAGCCGACCGTTTTTGGGCCGAGAATCGCCGGTCCGCGTCCACGATTTTTCGCTGGACGATCTCGCACAGCCAGCCAAACGGGCCCTGGTCGGAAAAATCCAGCTCGTTCATGCTGGCGACCGCCGTGGCGGCCACTTCCTGGAAAATATCCTCCGCCTCAATTCGCTGACGCAGGGCGGGTCCCATCCTGTTCAGAATGACCGCCAGCAGATCGTGCCGCCGAAACTGGATGTATTCGGCCATGGCCTGCTGGTCACCGGCGTTGATTCGCGCGATCCATTGTTGTCCGCGATCGTTCATACATACTCCGCCCGGGTGACCTGACTTACAATGCAAAATGGACCACTCAGCCGGTAACATCTTTTGATACCACGGATCCCATGTCCAGCGGCCATCTTTCCAGCGATTTGAGTTCGGGCGAATTGGGCGATCGCGAGTGGGATCGCCTGGCCGGGATTCTGGACGCTTTCTCCGACGCGTGGAGCCAGGCGGGCCAGCCCCCCGAACTGGGCCCCCGGCTGCCCGACGATCACCCGGCCCTTCGCGCGGTGGCCCTGCTGGAGCTGATTAAACTGGACATGGATTTTCGGTCCCGCACCCCCGGCGGCTGGTGGCCCCTGGAACACTATGTGAACCGCTGGCCCGAATTGTTGAAAAACGGCCAGCCACCGGCCGAGCTGGTATACGAGGAATTCCAGATGCGACGCCGCCTGGATACCGACCCGGCAGCGGACGATTACGAGCAGCGCTTTCCCGGCACCGCTCATACGCTGACGCGTTTGCTGGGCGATGCAGGCAATCGCACATCGCCACAGCGCCCGCCATCGATCATTGCGTTTGAGGTCGGCCAGCGGGTGGATGATTTTGATTTGCTGACGCGGCTGGGCAAGGGTGCGTTTGCCACCGTGTTTTTGGCGCGACAGAATTCCATGCAGCGGCTGGTAGCCCTCAAAATTTCGGCGGACCAGGGACGCGAGCACCAGATGTTGGCACAACTGGACCATCCGCACATCGTGCGGGTATACGATCACCGTGTGATTGACGACCCGCCGGTCCGGTTGATGTACATGCAGCATATTGCCGGCGGCACCCTTCAGGAGGTGGTTGACGAAGCCCGTCAACTGGCGGCGGGCCAGCGGCTGGCGGGCCGGCACCTGGTGGCGGCGGTTGACAAATTTCTGAATCTGCGCGGCGAAAGCATACCGGTGCGTTCGGAAAATCGTCGCTGGCTGCAATCGGCCACCTGGACGGAAGCGGTCAGCCGAATCGGCGGCGAAATCGCCCAGGCATTGTCCTACGCCCATCAGCACAACGTCCTGCATCGGGATTTAAAGCCGGCCAATGTTCTGCTGGACAAGGACGTTCATGTCAAACTCGTCGATTTCAATATCAGTTTCTGTTCCAAACTGGATGGCGCAACTCCGGCAGCCTATTTCGGCGGCTCGATGGCGTACATGTCACCCGAACAGCTGAAAGCCTGCAGTCCCGATCACGACCACAGCCCCGCCGACCTGGACGGGCGAAGCGATTTGTATGCCCTGGGAGTCATCTTGTACGAATTGCTTGCCGGACGGCGGCCGTTTGCGGACCGGTTGAAACCGGGCGACTGGGGCGGCAGCATGGCCTCCATGATCGAGGTTCGGCAGGCCGGATTGACGAACGCGGCCACGGCCCGAATGGAATCCGTCTCGCCGATTCTTGTCCGCGCGGTGCGACGGGCGCTGGCCAGTGCCCGGGACGACCGTTTCCGCGACGCCGCCAGCATGGTTCGGCACCTGCACTGTGCCGCCGACCATCAAACTGAAACCCTGTTTTCGGCTCGCGCCGGCCATTGGGCCGGGTTAGCGCGACGCACCGTTTTTTGGGCGGTGGCGCTGGTGACCATGGGCATTAGCGCGGCCGCCGTATTGTTCATTTTCTCCTATAACCTGGAGAAATCGGTCCCCCAGGCCGGACTGGACCTGTTCCAGAATCGGCTGGTGCCGCTGATCAATCTGGTGATGTTTTCCGTGGGCGGCCTGATCATTCTGCGATTGACGAGGCCCGTCGCGCGGATGCTGGGCCGCTGCCGCAGCGGGGAACCGGTCGAGACGGTCGAATTGCGCCGTGCGGTTGCCGCCAATTTCCAGCTGGGCAATCATGTGGCGCTGATGAGTATTTCGGAATGGACGATTGCCGGCATGCTGTTCCCCGTATTGCTGACGTTGGCCGGTTTTTCACTGTCCACCCAGCACTGGTTTGACTTTGGGATATCGCATTTGCTGGCGGGCCTGATCGCCGGTGCCTATGCCTTCTGGATGGTCACCTGGTGCGCATTGTATGTGTGGTTGCCGGAATTGCTGAATGCCTCACTGGACCATGACGAGGAGACGGACTGGTCGGGTACGGTCGCTCGACTGCAAACGTTGTGCGGATTTTATCACGTTCTGGCCATCAGCATTCCTCCGCTGGCCATTGCCTGGCTGGTGTTGTATCACAACTCAACCGACAAGTTTCCCCTGGCCGTGGTTAGCGCTGTTTCACTGCTGGGGCTGGCGGTTCTGGTTTGGGTTTCGCAGCGCATCCAGGATCGTCTGAAGTTGTTGAGCCGGCTGGCGACACAATCGGGCGGAGGCGGGGACGATTCCGGCTGATCAGGCGTTCCTGGAATCGTCGGGCAGTCGCCGGCAGATCAGGGCGGCGTGCCGTTGACCCAGGCGGGTCAGGACAAGGGTCAGGGGCTGGCGACCCGGGAACGACTGCCGCGCAAACGATTCCATCAGGCGATAGTCGACACCCCGCTTTTTGATCTCCAGCGGACCGCAATCATGGGCCTGCAGCGCCGATACTATCTCTTTTTGTTTCAGGCGGGTGGTCGTCAGAATCTCAAATGACACCAGGGCTCCGTGCGGCACCGGCTGGTCGCCGGTCAGATAACTGATGTCGGTCGCGATTCGCTGCAATTGAAAGGCGCTGGCCAGACTGTCGGTCAACCGGCCGGCAATGATTGCGGGATGAGGCTCCAGCAGGTATCGTCCCGGGCCGGCCGCCGCGCCGACCGTGCCTGTCGGGCCGACCGTTGGCTCGACCCACTCAAACAATGGTTGGCCCTCCGCGTCGATGGCACTGGCCGTTCGTTTGCCGACGGTCCGGGCTGCGTCCCCGAACCAAAGCACTTGCTGTTTGCATTCGGTTCGATCTCCCAGCCAGTGCCGTTCAGCCGCAGACTGCCAGGCCGGGGGAACCGGACTGGCCGGCGCCAGTTTAATCGCTCCGTGCTGCTGGCGATGGACGATTTGTTCCAGCCGATCCGCCGCCGGCGAAAAATGTTCCAGGCGGACTGAACGGCGGCCGGCACGACGACGATCCGGATCGATGTGAAACCAGGCGTTGGCGGGAGACCGGAAATCGTTTACATCGGCCTGAATGACCCTCGCCTCGAATGCTCCGGGCGGGCGGGCCATACGCAAATTGTGGCGGGCCAGAAAGACCGCGATTTGGCTCCGATCCACGCCGGTGGTCGACGCGACTCCAGCCAGCGCCAGCAGATCGCCACCCAGTCCACAACACCAGTCGACCACTTGCGGCGCCGTCTGAAACCGCCCGGCCTTGGCCCGCGCCAATCGCTCGTCGGTGGCCTGTTGCAACAAACGCGCCTCGAACAACATGTTCCGCGCCGCACCGAATTTGCCGCTGGCCCTGGTTCGCAATTGGCACTGCTGCACCAGTAAACTGGCCCGTGCGCCGGGATATCCTGTTGTCTCAGATGGCGGATCAGGTGCAGACGGGATTGCCCCTGATCGAGGGCCTGGGCGGTCAATTCCAACAACCGGGCGCCGCTGTCGGATGCCAGCCATTCATAATCGTCAATCCGGATTGAATCGGTGTCGGCCATCAACGCCCGTTCTCGTGAACCATCCGGCAGCCCACCCACCCGGTCGTTCGGCCGGCATGCATCCGTACCGGTTTTGACGAGCCCGTCCATGCATTCGGAGAGTCCTGAACAACCGGACGAATACGGCACCCGGAACAACCGCTACAGCTGTGCATTTTGCTGAACCTGAACTGGATCTGGTCTGAACTCCAAAACTGTCCGATGACAATGGCAGGAGAACGGTGGGACATTCCCGCCTGCCCAATCCTGAATGAACGTTCGATTCTCCCGCCAGCTTGCCAATCATCCCGTCATTCCACCCCGACCGACGCTGCCGTCACGGCATGGAACCATCATGCGTAAAGTCGTGTTGCTGGGACTCATCGCCCTCGGCTTCAGTTTGCCCGTTTTGTTGTCGCACGAGGATGCTCGCCTGGGTGTCCCGCCCGGTGACGGCTCCCTGGCGAATGCTGGCGATCCAGCGGTCCTGCTGAACCAGCCTCCGATTATCGTAGCGCCCAACCAGTCGACAACCGGTCCCGCCGGGTCCCCGTTTCGGTTCGCGTCGTCTTCGGCAGACGGCCCGCCCATCGTACAGAATCAGCCACCGGTCTATAACGCCTTCACCAGTCCGGCCGATTATTTGAATTTCGCGATTACTCCGGACTGGGTTCGTACTCGCTGGCCGCGCGTTTCGATTGCTCCTGGCGAGGACAACCTGACCGGGATGCGGGTAGCACTGGTCAGTGGACCGCGACCGGTCGATGTGCATGGCAGCCTGACTTACTATTTTGACGGCCAGCAGAAACTGCAGCGCATTACGTTTCGGGGCTGGACAGGAGATCCGGGCGAACTGGTGCAATTTGTGACCAACCAGTTTCGATTTTCGGCGCAGGATGCGAAAAATGCGGCCGGTTTCCATGAATCAACCATCTGGGGCCGGCGCAAAGGATTTTTGCGCCTTGATTATCCTGCCGTGATCGATTCTGCAACGCCAACCGAACAGCTCATGCTGCTGATGGAAATCGTTAACCCATCCGGTTCGCTGACCATCAGTCGGCAAAACCTGCTGATTCTGGAGGCCATGGAAAACAACTAGCACTTCGGCGCCGGAGGTAAAAACGGGACTGGCTTCAGGTCCCGTTCGACTTGGCCCCGGTTGGCGGGATTCGCGAGGTGATTGTCCCGTTTTCCGCGATCTTTGCTGCCGGTTTTCGGCGCCGTCCGGGATTTGCCCGGAATTGCTGTCCTGCCCGCTGATTCCTTGCGTAATAGAAATACCGTTGGAACCCGGGGGGCTGGACCGCCTGTCCAGTGCGCGACGCCGCGTGGTTCGGCCAGGGGCCGGGAACAGTTCCAGCCAATGACCGGGTTTTCCAGGTATTTTTGCGGAACCTGTTGTCGCCAGAATGAATGAATATGGGTCGATCCCGGCAATGCAACACTTGCCAATTAACCAGAAACCGGAGAAGTCGGATGAAACTGAAACATGGATTACCGCTGATGGCCCTGTTCCTTCTATGCCTTGGCAATTCCCTGCAGGCCCAGCAACAGGAGGGTCAGGGTCGCCAGCAGCGCCAGCGAGCCGGCCAGGGCCAACCCAGAGTGTCGCGGACCGCGTTGTTGCAGATTGAAGCAGTACAACAGGAATTGGAAGTCACGGATGAGCAGAAAACCGAGCTGGACGCCTTGCGTCCGAACCGTCAGCGCGGCGCCGGGGGCGAAGGCCGGGGCGGCCGGCGGCGTCAGGGGGGCGGTGCCGACCAGGCCGAAGGTAACGATCAGGCCCAGGGCAGCGAGCCCGGCAGCGAGCCCGGCGCGGGCGGCGGTCGCGGCCAGCGTGGGCGTGGCCAGGGCGGACGGACCGGTGGTGGCGCTGCGGCCCTGGAACGGGTGCAAGCTGAAATCACGGCGCTGCAAGGCATCTTGCTGGAACACCAGATGTCACGGCTGAACGAAATCTACGTTCAGGTTGCCGGGCCCGCCGCGTTGTCCGATCCGGTCGTTGTTCAGATACTGGAAATCTCTGACGAACAACGGCAGAAGATGCAAGACGTGCAGCAAAAAATGCGCGAACAAATGCGTGAATTGGCCCAGTCCGGGGATCGAGAGTCCATGCGAGAACAAATCGCCGACATGCGGAAACAAGCGAACAGTGATTTGGTGGCTCTGCTGAGCGACGAGCAAAACGCGAAACTGGCAAAAATGAAGGGGGCGGCTTTTGAAATGCCCGAGGGCGCCATGCAGCGTCCCAACCGTCGGGGGGGTCAGGGCGGCGGGGATCGCGCTGATTTCTGAGCCAGCCACACCGGATTTTCTGGTCACCTGCATCAAGGACTTGCCACCTGGCAAGTCCTTTTTTTCGCCTGGCACCGGCACCCGGTCCAGCGGGATATGGCACGATTTGGTAATGGCCCAATTGCGGCCCAAAAACCAGGCTGGCCGATCCCTGACGAGGTTTCCCGCTGGCAGGTTGTGGCATTACGATGAATACTGGCAGGACCGACGTGACCGGAAAACGGGGCGGCATGAAGTATACAATTCGGCGGCGAATACGGTTTGGTTTTTTCCTGATAATGGCGTGGATGGTTCCGATGCCTTTGCCGGTCCAGGCCCAGTTGATTTTTGCCCATCGCGGAGCGTCGCACGATGCGCCCGAGAATACGCTGGCAGCATTTCAGCTCGCCTGGGAACAGGGAGCTGACGGGATTGAATGCGATTTTCGTGTCTCCGGCGACGGTCATATCGTTTGTATTCACGATGCGACCACGTTGCGGACGGCCGGTTTGAATCTGGAAGTTGCCGAAACGCCGCTGGCGGATCTAAAACGACTGGATGTGGGACGCTGGAAAGGCGAGTTGTTTGCCGGGCAGCGAATTCCCACTCTGGCAGAAGTCATCGCCATTGTTCCCGCCGGGAAACGGATTGTGATTGAACTGAAGTCGGGGCCGGAAATTGTGGCTCCGTTGCAACAGGTGCTGAACGATTCGGACTTGCAACCGCAACAAGTCATCGTGATCAGTTTCGACCGACACGCGATCGCGGAATCCAGACGACGGCTTCCGGCAATCAGGACCCATTGGCTCGCGGGATATGAACCGGATGACGAGACCGGTCCGTGGACTCCGACGGCCCAAACGATTGCCCGGATCATTCGTGAAACGGGAGCGGACGGGTTTGGCAGTGAAGCGCGGCGCCGCGTGCTGAATCGCCAGTTCCTGAGCGACCTGCAGGCCGCCGGCGTTCGGGAATTTCACGTGTGGACGGTGGATGACCCGGATGACGCCCGTTATTTCCGGCAGCTGGGCGCTGCGGGTATCACGACCAACCGCCCGGACCTGATTCGCCGGGAATTGAAAACACCGTCGCCCTGATCCACGCGTCTTGATTTCATGAGCAATGTCACTCGCATCCTGCGTCAGATCGAAAGCGGTCAATGCGAATCCGTCGACGAACTGCTGTCGGCCGTGTACGACGAATTGCGACAGATGGCAGCCCGCCAGATGGCCCGCGAGTTACCTGGCCAGACCCTGGATGCCACCGGCCTGGTCCACGAAGCGTGGCTGCGGCTGGGCCCCGACCCGTCTTTCGAGTCGCGGCGGCATTTTTTTGGGGCCGCCGCCCAGGCGATGCGGCGAATCCTGATTGAACGGGCCCGGGCCCGCCGTACGCAAAAACGGGGGGCGCGGCGCGGCAACTGGCCATCGATATCGACCGGCTGGAACCGGCAGCCGGAACCGATGATCGCCTGCAAGCGCTGGATGAGGCGCTTTCGCGGCTCGAACAACGGGATCCGGAAAAAGCGGAACTGGTCAAACTCCGCTATTTCACTGGTCTGACCATCCGTGAAGCCGCCAGCATCCTCGGGATTTCGACGGCGACGGCCGATCGACACTGGGCCTATGCCCGAGCCTGGCTGCAAACGGAAATTGGTGATGCCGGCGGCCATCGCCCGAGTCCTGACAGGACCTGAACCGGCGTCTCCCAAACCGGGGAATAGATGACCCACGACGGGATTGACATCCGTCCGGCGGGAACGGTCGCCTGTTTTTTGAATGACGGGTGATAGAAAACGGTATGGACTCGCGCATGATGGGATGAATCGACAATCTCGCGGGGTGAATCGATGCACGAAACCGAAATCTTTGCCCGGGTCATGGCCCTGAACGATCCGCAACAGCGACGCGAACTGCTGGAGCAATTGTGTGGCGACAATCCATCGCTCAAGTCCCGCGTCGACCGGTTGCTGGCCGCGCATGACGATCCGGATCCCTGGCTGGATCCCGAGGTCGTGCTGGCGGCTGACCCGGCACCAACCATGGATCGCGGAGCCGCTGATTCGCTGGCCGAGGGCCCCGGCAGTCGGATCGGACCGTACAAGCTGTTGCAACAGATTGGTGAAGGCGGCATGGGTCTGGTGTTTATGGCCGAACAAACCGAACCGGTGCAGCGGCGGGTGGCCCTGAAAATCATCAAACCCGGGATGGATTCCCGTCAGGTGATTGCCCGTTTCGAAGCCGAGCGACAGGCCCTGGCAATGATGGATCATCCGAATATCGCCAAAGTGCTGGATGCCGGGACGACGGACCGCGGACATCCCTATTTTGTGATGGAACTGGTTCACGGAATTCCGATTACGGAGTATTGCGATCAGGAACAGATGTCACCGGCAAAACGCCTGGACTTGTTCCTCGCCGTGTGCCGCGCTGTGCAGCATGCCCATCAGAAAGGAGTGATTCACCGCGACCTGAAACCCAATAACATTCTGGTGACCGAGTATGACGGCCGGCCAGTACCCAAGATCATTGATTTCGGAGTCGCCAAGGCCACCAGCGGCCGGTTGACGGAGAAAACGCTGTTTACCGAGTTTGGACAGGTGATTGGTACGCTGGAATACATGAGTCCGGAACAGGCGCGGCGCAACCAGCTGGATGTGGATACCCGCAGCGACATCTATTCGCTGGGAATTGTCTTGTACGCGTTACTGACCGGTGAAACACCCTTCGGCACGCGGCGACTTCGCCAGGCTGCCTGGGACGAAATGCTGAAAATCATTCGCGAAGAACCTCCCCAGCGACCCAGTCTGCGAATCAGCAGCAGTCATTCACTGGAGCAGGTAGCGCGGCAACGGGGCGTGGAAGCGAATCGGCTGTCGGCCCTGGTCCGCGGTGACCTGGACTGGATCGTCATGAAGTCGTTGGAAAAGGACCGCAACCGGCGTTACGCGTCGGCCAGCGAACTGGCCGATGACATTTCCCGGTATCTGAACCGGCAACCGATCAACGCCCGCCCCCCGTCGGCCGTGGATCGGATGTCCAAGTTTGTGCGTCGCAACCGGCGCGGCGTGTTGGCGGCGACCGTCGTGCTGGTCGCCGCCTCCGCTTTGGCGTGGTGGCTGACCAGCCTGGCCGCCACCCGGGCCCGCCAAATGGCCGATCGGACCGAACGGGTCCGCCAGGCACTGTCCGATGCGACGCTTTCTCTGGCCCGCGCCGAGGCGGCCCCGCTGGGCCAGCAGGCACCCTGGGAAACGGCCGCCGCCCGGTTTCAGCGGATCGCCGACCTGATCGCCCAGGGTCCGATCCAGCCGCCTTTGGCGCAGGACGCCGACCAGCTGATCAGCGAGTTCCTGGAAAAACAGGAAGCGCGTACGATTGCCACGCAGTTCGAGGAAGTGGTGATACGCGGTGCCACCCATCCGGATCTGGACAGCTGGACGGTGATGGAACAGGAGATGCGGAAGTTTTTTCGGGAGCACGGCTTTGACCTCGAGCGGGACGAGCCCGGCCTCATTGGCCAGCGGATTCGCGACCACCGGTCATCGGCTCAATGGGCCGATTTGCTGGAATTGTGGATCGGGACGCGCGGTCAAATGGCAGCCCTCGGTGGTCCAAAACTCACTGCCGAAATCATGCAACCGTGGGCGGACGCCCTGTATCTGGCGGACCCGGATCCGGTGCGAACGGGCATTCGCCAGTTTATTTATCAGGGGCCACGCACGCCGGACAACCTGGCCCGCCTGGTTGGCGACGTCGACCTGGCCGCGCTTCCGCCGCGGACACTTTCGTGGCTGGGCACCGCATACGAGATGGCCGGCCAAACCGACCGGGCCGATGCCGTGTTTGAAACCGGACTGGCCCGCCATCCCCACGACCTGATGTTGGCCTTTGACTACGGCTATCTGTTGTCGGGTCAACAACGGTGGCAGCAAGCCGCTCGCATGTTTCACCGGTGCCTGGCAATTCGCAGTGATGTCTCCGGGATCTGGCTGAATCTGGCTGATGTCCTGGACCACCTGGGCGAAACGGAGGCGGCCGCCAGCGCCCGGCTTCAGGCCCGGCCAGAGGGACCGGGTTTGCCGGAGTGACCGCAATCGCCCGACGTCCGCCAGGCAGAGCGGAAAGGAAGGTGGCGATTTCCGATGGGGCAGAATCCGGCTGTGCCGCCGCGCGGTCGGGATTCAACGACCCGCCGTATCAATGTTGGCGTAACGCAGGTCAATCCGTCCACCCGCCCGAGGTACCGGCTGTTCCTGGACCCGGCCATCGGGCCAGACGATCCTGATGCGCGGTTCCCCGGCCGTCCGGGCTGCCGACAGAAAGACGCTGCCGGACGATTGCCCCAGATATCCGGTGTTCCCGCCAATCCGGCGGGACGCGATCAGGGACTCGCCGTCTCGCAGCGAGATGATGGCGCCGGAACCCGCCGGATTTCCGCGGGGCCCGCTGACAACAATCTTGTATTGAACCGAACCCGGAGGAATTGGCGCCTGATTGACCAGACTGATCAGATTCCCGTTACTGACGCTGACAACTACATCCGGTCGACAGTCGTCGTCCAGGTCGGCCAGCGAAACAGCCCGGGCATCCTGCGGGATCACGACCCCGCTCTGGTTCGGCCAGATCGCCGAAAACTCACCGTCACCCAGCCCCCGCAACAGCACACCCAGTCCACCGGACATGCGGCCGGTTTCAATTTGGGGGCCATAAAAATTCTGTACCATGAAAATGTCCGGAATACCGTCCAAATCAAAATCGGCAACGACCGTTCCAAAGGCCGGTGCCAACTGGGCCAGCGTCGGCAACGGCTTGATTTCAAAATGGCCCGCCCCGTCATTCATCAACACGACCGATTGCAACTCCTGGCAAACGAGTTCTTCGGTCTGATCGAGCGGATAAATGTCCAGCAGCCCGGCGCTGGCAAATTCCCGGTAAGACGGAAACTTTTCGCTGAGGGCGGGGATCTGTTGACAGGAACAGCTGCGGCCGCGGACCGGCAGCAGCTGGTCGTTGTCATCGACTTTGGCTTCAATCAAATCGATTGTCCCGTTCCCGTCGACGTCACCGAAAAACAGTTTGCGGGGCTTCTCCGCCGAAGGTTTGCCATATTTGGTGTTGGTGCCAAAATTCGAAACCACGAAATCGACAAATCCGTTTCCGTCGAGGTCGGCGGCCGACAACCCATTCCACCAGCCATCGGCTGTCACTGAATGATCGGATGAACCTGCTGCCTGCAACCGGCCGTCGTGGTTGACCAGTAAATGCACCGGTCCCCACTCGGACGTCAGTGCCAGATCCAGCCAGCCGTCATTATTGGTGTCCGTCCACTGGGCATCGGTCACCATTCCGGCCGAAGCCAGTGATGGCGCGATTTCCGCCGTGCAATCCTCGAAAGCCGATCCGGTGTTGCGAAGCAGCACATGGCCGGGTGCCTTCGGATACTCACCCGGAACCTGGCGACTGCCCACGAACAGATCCGGATCCCCGTCCGAGTCAAAATCACCGACGCGAACCGCTCCCGTACTTTCCCGCCGATCCGGAAGCCACTGACTGGTTTGATCGACAAACTGTCCCTGACCCTGGTTGATGTACAAATGATCCTGCAGTAGCGGATCGCCGGCCGGGCATTCGTTGCTGCCGCTTCCCACATACAGATCCGGATCCCCGTCCGAATCCACATCCAGCCAGGCGATTCCCAGGTCCTCGGATTTGGCATGTTCGGACCAGGGCCCGGGGGCCAGCTCGAATTGACCGTCGCCCTGGTTGGCCAGCAGTTGACCGGATTGAAAGGATCCGCCGCCCACGAACACATCCTCGCGTGAATCCCCGTTGAAATCCGCCCATGCCAAACCCGGCCCCAGGGTGGAGAGTCGGTTGGGCAGGAGCGTTTGCCCACTGAAATCATCGAACGGCATTTCCAAATGCCGAACGTCGGTCAGCGCGGGTGACGCCGCAAACAGCCGGTGACCGGGTTCCGGTTGGGACGTGGTATCGCCGTCTGCGGCACCATCCTCGGTAATGTGGACATGCCGGTTGGCGTCCAGATCGTCAAACGACTGCCGAATGCCGCTGGGCCATTGCACGGTCAGATGGCGAACCTTGTCGTCATCACCCAATCCAAAATGCAGGATCGGCTGGTCGGTCGACAGGTAGCCGCGGGCTGGCGACAACATGCGTTGTTGACAACCGGCCGATGTTTCGATGGTAACCACGGCGCCCACACCGAACCGGTTGCTCTGCTGCCCGGCCAGCGAAACGGTCAGGCAGTTGGCCGTCGAATCATTGCGATACACACCAATCGGCTCTCCGTAATTCTGGACAATCAGATCCAGATCGCCGTCGTTATCCAGATCGCCGAGGGCCGCCCCGTGGCTGATGCCCTGGTGGTCCAGTCCCCAACCCGCCGAAACATCCTCGAAACGGAGCTGGCCGGTATTTCGAAACGACAGGTTTTTTTCTTTCAGCGGCGGCGGCTTCAGCGCGCGCGCCGTCTCGGCCTGGCCATGGCTGAGCAGTTCCTCGACTCGCAACAACCAGTCGGCATCATTCACATTGCCCACCACGCCGTTTGTCACAAAAATGTCGACCTGGCCATCACAGTCGAAATCCTCGCATTTGACCGCCCAGGTCCAGTCGGTGCGGGCCACGCCGCTGTAGAACGCAGTTTCCAGAAACGGTCCGGTACCACTGTTGACGAACAGGCAATTGCGCATGACCTGTCGCGGTTCGGCGGAGTCCATGAACCAGGCTTCCGCCGACATGTCCCCCATGTTGACCTTTTCCTTGAAATGGGTCGTGGCCGACATGTCGGCAATCAGGAAATCAAACAGACCGTCATTGTTGAAATCCGCAAAATCCGCGCCCATCGAATTCCAGGTCGTATAGGTGGTCGCCTGCGGCAGCGTGTCGACAAACGTGCCGTCTCCCTGATTGACATACAGATGGTCGGGCATTTTGAGATCGTTGGCCACCCACAAATCCGGCCAGTGGTCGCCATTGACATCCCACCAGGTGGCCGACAAACCCATGCCATAACCGTCGATGCCGGCCTCGTCGGTAACGTCGGTGAACCCGTTGCCGTTGTTGCGCAACAGCAGATCCTTGTGACCGGAACGAACCATGTGCCCGCTCATTTCCACAAACATGTCGGGCGGGGCAACAATTTGACCGCCGGGCGTGCGGCCTATTTTTCCAAAATAGTCTTCGTCCTCGACCTTGTATCGGCGATTGTTCACCAGGTAAACATCCAGATCGCCGTCCCGGTCATAATCCATGAACGAGGCCATCATGGTGGGGCCCTGCTGGTCGGCATTCCATGCCCGGCCCACCTCCTCAAATGTTCCATCCCCGCAATTCAGGTACAATTCGTTTTTGGAGAGGTAGTTGCAAATATAGATATCCAGCCAACCGTCGTTGTTGACGTCGGCCATGGCGACTCCCGCGGAAACGGCATCGTCGCTCGACTGAAGCCCCGAGTCTTTCGTCCGGTCTTCAAAAACGAACGGCCGCACCTGGCGATACAAACGGTTTCCCGCATTCAGCCCGGCCAGCACCACGTCCGCCAGGCCATCATTGTCCAGATCACCAATGGCCAGGCCGGAACCGTTGGTCAGATAGACGACCTCGTTTTCCGGGTGCAATCGATTGACAAAGTCGATGCCGTGACAGGTGACCGGAGAAAACATGGTTTCAGCGTCCGACCGGGACCGATCCGCCAATGGGCCGGAAACCAGCGACACCGGTGCGGGGCGGGGATTGGGACGGGGATCAGGGCCGGATTCGGCAACCCGGGATTCGGAACGGCAGCCGACCAACGCCATGACCAGAACAATCGCCGCCAGGCGGGCGACAGACATCTGCATGGATTCCACCTGAAAGCAAAAAAAAGCGGAAGCCAAAACTTCCGCTTGAGTCAATCAAATTGAATTCGGCGTCCTAGCGCTGACGACGACGCATGGCGACCAGCCCGCCCAACAGGATGACGCCTGTCAGAGTTCCCGGCTCGGGAACCACATTGACGTCGATCCCTCCAAAGCCATAGATGTCGTCAACAACGCAAAAAAATACAGGGTTTTGGAAAAACAGCAGGTTTTCCCACGGCAATTCACTTTGGGTAAGTTACACGGTTTTTAGGGGCTGTCAATCAGCTGCCGTTATAAATTAGTGAAATTGTGCCGAAAATGCCGGCGGGGCCGGTTTGGCGAGTTATTACGAACAAATTGCCTGAAATTGCCTTGTAAACCGAGCCCCGGGGGCCGCGGGCCGCCTTGTTCGACGTGGCCGGGTCACGGACCAACCTACCTACAACTTGTGGCAGACGTGGCCTGGCAGGAGGCCAACCTACAACTTGTGGTGGTTGCGGCGGGGTCAGGAAACACCCCCCCCCCACTGGTGACCTCCCGGTGCAGGAGCGTCCGGACGTGGCCTGGTCAGGAGACCGCCCCACGACTCTGGGGAGGGCATCACCGCGTGGGCATCACCGCGTGGGCATCACCGCCCCGTTGTGGAGGTCTCCCGACCCTTCCCACCGGAATCTCACTGCGTGGCTGGGGAGGCACCGCGTGGCGGGCCCCGTTGCGGGAGGGTCTGCCGGCCCTTCCCACGGCGTGGCTTGGTCAGGAGACCAACCCACAACTCCCACCGGAATCACATCACGCAGCTTGGTCAGAGAGACCAACCCACAACGTGTGACTACGCAGACCAAACCATGAATTGCGACTTGAGAGGACCAACTCATGTCTTTGGGCAGTGTGCCAATCCGCAATAACCGCCGGCGTTCGTCGGATACCGCCTGCTGCCGAAAAAGCGGGATGATGGCGATTTGAGTGGTGGCCCTCCGCGCCCCGATCGCTTCCAACATTTTTTCCCGATCGTTCATGACATCAATCACAGGGATCCGCATGAATATTGTTTTTGGTTCACATCGTTTTTTGTCGCGGAAAAAAACAGCGCAATATTTTCTTAACCAAAATTTCAAGATGACGGTTTGACAACCCAGCTAGCAGCCGTAAACTGATCCTCCCGCTTCAAGGAAACAAATCGATTGCGAGTATTTTCGCTGTTTTCTTGCCCGACAAATCGAAAACCTTCGTACCCGACAACCACGTCGTTCCACTACGGAACCCGCGCCAACAAACATCGGGCGAGTCAATCGCACCGGTAACATTTGCGCAAGGCGTACGCGCACAGGAAGCGTCAGGAAGTGACCCGGTCATTTACGGAAATTAATGCGACCATTGCCCGGCACGTGGCCGAATCGATTGGAGAGGATCGATTCGAGATGTGGTTTGCCGGTGATGATGTCTTTCGAATCGCCGAAGGCCAGCTGGTGGTGCAGGCGGCCGACGACCTGTCGCTGTCGTTTATTCGACAACAATTCGGACCGGCGATCCAGCAAGCGTTGTCGGCCATCGCCGGACCGGCCTGTTCGATTCGGTATACCCTGTCGGGCCACCACGCCGGTGCCGTCAAACAGGCTTGCCTGTTTACCGACGAGGAATTTGCAACAGCAGGTCGGGAGGCCGAGCCCCGCCCGGCGGGAAAACCCAATCGTCGGAGCCGGACGGTCCGGCCAGCCCGCGGCGCAACGGCAACGGCCCCGGCCGAAACAGAATCAAAAACAAAAACAGAAACAGAAACAAAAACACCCCGGCAACCGACACTGGCCCAATTCCAGTTCGGTGCTGATAACAAGTTGCTGGAAACGGCCGTCGAGCAAATGCTGGCGTGTCCGGGCAAATTCAATCCGCTGGTTGTGCACGGCCCGGTGGGGTGCGGCAAGACCCATTTGTTGCAGGCCATCACCGCCGAGGCCCGACGGCGACCCGGCTATCGTCGCTGCGCCTGTCTGACCTCGGAGCAGTTCACCAGCGGATTCATCGAGGGGCTGCAGGGCAAGGGGCTGCCGTTGTTTCGCAACAAGTATCGCCAGCTGGACCTGTTGGCCATTGACGATGTGCAGTTTCTGGCCGGCAAAAAAGCGACCCTCGTGGAGTTTCAAAACACGGTGGAATCGCTGATGCGAACCGGCAAGCAAATCGTGATCTCCTCCGATCGCCCGATTTTTGAACTGGAATTCCTCGGTGAATCGCTGATGACCCGTTTGTCGAGCGGCATGAACTGTCCAATCGCCTGGCCGGACCACGGGGCCCGCCTGGCCATCGCCGAAAACCACGCTCGTCAAACCGGCGTGACCCTCCGTGCGGAAACGATTCAGGTGATCTGCCAGCATCTGGGACGCGACGTGCGCATGTTACTGGGGGCGATCAATCGCATTCACGCGGCCAGCCTTGCCTGTGGCGAGTCTCTCGACACGGAGGCGGCCTGCGAGCTGCTGGCGGACATGTTCCAGTCCCAGTCGCCGATAATTTCGCTGGAGCGGATCGAACGGGCAGTTTGCGATGTTTGCGGGGTGCAGCCTGAGGAGCTCCGCAGCCCCAAGCGGATCAAACGGATCAGCACGGCCCGGATGCTGGCAATTTGGCTGAGTCGCCGTCACACTTCCGCGGGATTGGCCGAAATCGGCGCTTATTACGGGGGTCGCAATCACAGCACCGTGGTGGCAGCGCGCAAGAAAATCGAGGCGATGCACCAATCCGAAGAAGTCATCGACATCAAGTCCCAGCGGATCAAGGTTTCCGTCGCACTGGAGCGTTTGGAAAATCGCCTCCGGACCGGCTAGTGCCGCATTAAAACCAAAATCCGGGATTCCCGTTATCGGGATGCCAGCGACGCGCCGGCCCCCGTGCGGACGGGACGGCCCCGGGCCCACCCGGCCACTTCGCAACGACGTCGGCTGGACACGAATTCTTCTCTTGACGGTCCTGCCCGCATTCGGCAACATCCCGCTGCGTGTTGGCAACATCCCGCGGTGTGTTCCAGAATCCTCATGCCGGCACTGTCCGAAATCGTGCGCCCATGAAACATTTCCTGCCGGCCATCAAGTTGTCGTTGCGGTATCGCTGGTCCATTGTCGGGGCCGTGATTTGTTCGTTCATCGTGGCGATCCTGTGCACGGCCAGCATCACGACGGTCTATCCGGTGGTTGAAAGCGTCTTTCAAAAAAAGACGTTTATGTCGTGGCTGGACGAGGAAATCGAGCATGCCGGCGCGCGTCGGGACCAGCTGGAATCCGAAATCGAGACGATTCAGCAGCAGCTGACCGTCACGAACAATCGACGCGACCAGGAATTGCTGAATGACGATCTGGATCAAAAATCCGGTTACGTCGCCGCAGAACAGCGGGCGATCGATTATTACAACCGGATTCGACCCACGGTCGAGCGATATGCGCCCGGACACCCTTTGGCACCCTGGTGGCCGCCATGGTCTGGTTGGCCGTGGCGTCGGCCCTGAAAGGCCTGTTTCTGATCGTGGGCGCGTTGTTTGTGGCGCGAATTGCCAACGGAACGGCCCGCGACATGCGTCGAATCTATTACCGCCAGGCGCTGGAACTGGACCAGATTCGCATTGACCGGATGGGAACCTCGAACATCCTGACACACCTGTCGCACAACATGATGCTCATCAGTGGCGGTTTGTCGATGTTGTATGGCAAGACGATTCGCGAGCCGCTCAAGATGATCACGTGTCTGGCGGTGGCGGCATGGATTTCATTGCCCTTGCTGCTGATTTCCCTGGCGATGCTGCCGCTGGGCGGATTCGTGGTGCACCGGTTGGCCACAGGCATGAAAAACGCCACGCGGCGGGAAGTCCTCGGAATGGCCGACATCTTTGACACCCTGATCGAAACTCTCAGCTCCATCAAGACGGTACGCATTTTCAACCGCGAGAGTACCGAGCGCAAGCGGTTCAAGGAAAATGCCGACATGCTTTACCGAATGTCCATGCGGATGCGGTTTTTTGATGCCCTGGTGCACCCGATCACCGAATTGCTGGGAATCGTTTCCATCACCATGGCGGTGCTGGCGGGTGGATGGCTGGCGCTCAGCGGCGAGCAGTCGTTGTTCGGGATTGCCATCAGTAATCGCCCGCTGTCCACCGGCAAACTGATGCTGTTTTTTGGCATGCTGGCGGGAGCCAGCGATCCGGCCCGGAAAATGAGCGCCATTGTCAACGTGCTGGTTCGCGGCGGGACCGCTTGCGAATCGCTGGTCAACTGTTACGACGTGCAACCTCTGGTCACGGCGCCGGACCGGCCCACGGCGGTTCCCCGGCACAGTGAACGGCTGGAATTTGAAAACGTGGTATTCGCCTACCAGCCCCGCCAGCCGGTCGTGCGGAATGTCACGCTGGAGATACCTTTTGGGCAAACCGTGGCTATCGTGGGTGAGAACGGTTGCGGGAAATCGACACTGATTAACCTGCTGGCACGGTTTTACGACCCGCATATCGGACGAATCCTGGTGGATGGAGTCGACATCCGGCAGTCCAATCCCAAGGCACTGCGGCGGCAAATGGCGTGGGTCACCCAGGATTCCCACCTGTTTCAGGGAACGATATGGGAAAACATATCCTACGGACTGCGCAATTGCTCATCCGACCAGATATTGAATGCGGCCCGACTGGCCCAGGTGGACACGTTCATTGAGGAATTGCCGGATCGCTATGACAGTCCGGTTGGCGAAGGTGGCACCCTGTTATCGGCCGGTCAACGACAACGCGTCGCCCTGGCCCGGGCCGTTCTGGCTGACCCGCGAATTCTGATTCTGGATGAAGCCACCAGTCAACTGGATGGATACACGGAACAGATGCTGCACCAGTCACTCCGGCCGTTTATCAAATCGCGAACCACCATTATTATTACCCACCGCCTGACCACGATTGATCTGGCCGACCGGGTCATCGTGATGGACAAGGGGCAGGTGGTCAGCGACAGCACGCCGGAACAGGCGGTTCAGTCCAGCGACGGGTTCAACCACCTGTTTTCCAAAAGTGCCTAGAGCGACCACGCCCGATCACGCGGCAACCGGGGACTGGCTCGATGCCGCTGACCGGTGGTTACCGGGCCATTCGATCGTGCGTCGTGCCTGTCCCCCTCGGCGCAGCCGGGTTGTGCGCAGCCAACATCCCGGGGTTGATAGCATTTTTTCTGCCGCCATCGATTCCGGATCGAAAGCCCGGATTCGGCTTTATTCCGGCCGGGCGTTTGGATATCTTGTGCGGATGTATCCTGCAATGGAAGGCAGGTGATCTTGGAAGGAGCTACCGTGGGCCTTTTTAAATTGCGGAAACGTCCGCCAGAGCCAACGCTAAAACTGCATGATGCGCACCGGCATTCGGGGGGCCCCCGGATCCTGTTTGTTTCTCACGAAGCAACGCGCACCGGTGCACCCAAAATCATTCTGAACGTCCTGCGGCATTTTCACGAGAAAACCGGAGCCACACTGCAAACGATTTTGCACAGTGGCGGATTTCTGGCCGAGGAATTCGTTCAGTTCTCGGAAACAGATTGCCTGAATCTGCCGCGCGAGTCTTCTGAAGATCTGTCCAGGCGTGTGCGCAAACTGTGCACGCGACACCGCGATCATCCTCCCCAGCTGGCTTTTTGCAATTCGATGGAGTCGCGGTTTATCGCCTACGAATTGTATCGGCTGGGCATTCCGGTGGTGTTCCTGATTCACGAACTGCCGTCGTCCTATGAGGCGACGGATTACCAGTCGGTCTATGATTGTTCGCAAAAGATATATTTTCCGATCGAAGCCGTTCGGGATGCGGCCAATGCCCGCTTGCCGGTACCGGCCGGCAAGGTGGAAGTATTGCCCCAGGGCCTGCTGGATCCGGCTTTTGGTACGCGGATCGACCGGCCAGCGGCCCGGCACAAGATACGCGAGGAAATGGGATTGCCCAGGGACGCCTTTCTGGTTCTCGGTTGCGGAACGCTGGACCTTCGCAAGGGGATTGATCATTTTGCGGGAGTTGCCCGCACGATGCTGGGACGCAACAAACTCCGGCGTCCGGTGCATTTCGTCTGGCTGGGAGAAGGCGATCGCTGGACCCACTCCCCCTACCACTACACCATGCTGGACGTGGAAAAAACACCGGCCCGCGGACACATCCACTTTGTCGGCGAACGCCAGAACGTGGAACCCTGGTTTGTGGGTGCGGATGCGTTTTTGCTGACCTCGCGTGTGGACCCGTTTCCCTGCGTTATCCACGAAGCGATGGCCGCCCGCCTGCCGGTGATTACGTTTGATCAAAACGGTGGAGCGGCCGCAGCCGTGGCGGAAGGTGCCGGCCTGGTCGTGCCGTTTGGCGACTACGCGACTGCCAGTTCCACTCTTGAGATGCTGGCCAGCCAGCCGCCACTGGCGGACATGATTCGCGCCGCGGCTCTGCAGCGCGTCCACAACAAATACCGGTTTGACCATTACGCCAACCGGCTGATTATGGCAGCCGAGGGATTCACGCGAACCCGGTTGTCCAAACACGACCTGGATACGGGGGCCGGCATGGAACCGTTAACAGAACCGATCCCCGCGCGGGCGGCCTGATCCGGCAAAACCGGATCCGGTCCGGTCATCAGCCATAACGGATGGCGGATTCCAGCACGTGTTCGTAGACGGTGGCCACGCCTTCGGCCATGCTCAGATCCGAAAACCGGTCTCGTTGCCGTTGCACTGCCGACCGGGCAGTGGCCTGCCAGTCCAGCTCTCCGTCCATAAACCGCTGAACCTGTTGACCCAGATCCCGGGGGTTTCCAGGTTCGAAAATCAGTCCGTCCTGCCGGTCACGAATGGCCTCCGGAATCCCTTCCACACGAGCGGCCACAACCGGCACGCCATTGGCCATGGCCTCCAGAACCACCATCGGCAGCCCTTCACCAAACAGGCTCGGCAACACAAACAGGTCCATTTTTTGAAAATATGAATTGACATCCGGAGTGAATCCCGTCCACTCGATCAGGCCGGAAATGCCAAGGTCCCCGGCCAGCGACCTGATGCTGTTTTCATAAACGGACGACTCAAACGGTCCCACCGCCAGCAACCGTACCGGCAGGCCTGTCCGGTGCAATTCCGCCAGGCTGTGCAGCAACACCTCGATCCCCTTCCGCGGCCGAAACAGGGCGGTTGTTCCCAGCGTCCACACCGGACCGGGCCGGGCCCGCGGGCCCAACTCCGCGACCACCGCCACGCCGTTGGGCACCGTGGTCAATCGCCCCGAATCATACCCCAGGTCGATCATGTACTGCCGCAAGCTGTTGGAGACGCAGACGAAATGACTGGCATGCCGGGCGGACCACGATTCGACCCACTGATTCAGCCGATTGGAGAATGAGCGAGTCGAGTCGCGACCCACCGGACTGTGAACGTGATAAACCAGCGGGCGGCCAAGTTGACGGGCCACCCGACTGGCGACCAGCAAACTGCGGGGAGTATGGGCATGCAGGATTTCAAAGTTGTTGTCGCAGACAATGCGACACAGTCGGGAAACTGCCCGGCGGTCCAGTTTGCCTTTCATGGGTACCGCGTACAGGGGACAGTCCCGGGATTGTCGCTGTTCGGGAAATCGTCCGGCTTTCAGACAGGCAAATGCCGGCGCAAAGCCGAACTGCGGCAGACGCAACCCCAGCAAATCCTGGACGCGTTCGGCGCCCGAATAGTGTTCGCCGTTGATCAGGTGCAAGACCCTGACGGCAGGGCCCGGGTCCGGATCCTGTACCTGGGGCGCGGGGAGCATCAGGGGTCGGTTCATCGATGGCCGCAAGATGAATTTGAAGTCGACCGCGCGGTACACATCGCGCTACCGAAAACCATACGTTGGACGGCCCGTCTCGCCGGCGATCTTTGCCGCCGGCGGCGGGGCATGCCGGCATTCGAACAACACAACCGGCGCAATCGCTGTAACCGGTCAACCGGCGGGAGCCGTTTGCCAGCGGGCCCACTGGCCCTCGTTTTCGTCCACGCTGACGACTACGCGCTGAATCTGCTCCATCGGCAGTTGGCGGTCCTGCAAAGCGCGAATCAGGACACCGCCAATATACTCGGCCAGCCGCTCGGCCGTCGTGTTGTCGATCGGCAATACCACCACGTCCTGTTCCGGGAACACCCAGCGGCGTTCCTCAAACCGGGCAATCCATTCGCCGCCGTCCTGATGGACGTGGATGTCCGGATGACGTTCGGGCAACAACACGTGGTGATCGAGACGCCGGGTAATTTGCTGGAGCGTATCCCGCAACCAAATGAAATCGATCACACAGGCGTGACGATCCAGTGCCCCGTCCACCTGGGCGGCCACCCGGTAGTTGTGTCCGTGCAACGATTCGCAAATCGTCTGGCCGGCCCCGTCGACGAACGTAATAAAATGAGCCGCGCTGAAAATCAGCGCCTCTTTTTCCAGCGTTACCGAAAACGACATCAGGGACAACCATCGCAGAACAGGAATTGACCAGCCCTCCAGCGGGCCACCGGACCACGTACCATCACCACAGAATCGTACCCGCCGGAGCCCGGCGAACAAACCGGCCGTGATCAGATCGGCGGTGGTTCCCGGATTGCGTCGATTGCCATCGGACCGCAGCCAAAAATCGAAATCCTCCAGCGCCGACAAGTACCCCGCATCGTTCCAGCCGCCCTGCTCCAGCACGTATCCGGCCCGGGCCCCGGCCGCGCGGGCCAGCGGCAGGCCATTTTTGCGGGCAATCAGACTGTCGGGAAATTCACACATGGTTTTCAAATGGGCCACGATCACGGCGTTCACCAGATCCATACCCTGTTGCAATCCGTGGTGGATGGCCGGCAGAACAAACTCCAGCACCTCCTGGAATCCGTTGACGTACTGGCGGGCAATCATGTCGCGATCCACGGCCAGCCGCATTGCCTGCAGAATGTGGTGCGGGCTATCGGCGCTGGTCACGTCGTGGCGGTCCACGCACTGCAGCCCGCCCGGGCGACAGGCGGCGATGGCCCGATAGATCAACCGACAGTCACGCGCGTCACTGGCCTCAATACACGCCGTCAGCGAAGCGCGGTCGACGCAGTTCACGGTGGCCAGCGGCGCCAGCAGCAGGACCATTCCGAGGTTGGTATTCGAATCCACAACGGCCCGGGTCGCCCGCACGGCGTCCCAAATCGTAATTCCCAGGGGGCAGTTCCCGGCCCGATCCATGGCCGGGCCGATCGCCACAGCACTGGTCAGGAAATCCTGCAGCGTGGTATCGGCAAAATCGGCACCGCGATGCACGTTGCCCGGTTTGGGAATGGTGACTTCCAGCATGCACGCCAGCGTCGCCAGTTGGCCCGCAGAAAGTGATGCACCGGGATTCACGGTTCGTTGACTCACTCAGATGGAAACACGCTGGCCGGCTTGCAAAAATTCCCGGACTTCCCGAATCACCGCCTGGCGGGCGTCTTCCAGTACATAATGGCCCGCCCCGGCAAACTCGCAGGTGAGGGCCTGCGGCAACAGCCTTTGGAACCGCTGCAGGCATTCCGGGCGAAAACACCAGTCGCGCATCCCCCACAGCAACTGAACGGGACGATCTGACAATTGCGACAAGCCGGATTCAATCGCGGCCAGGCGTTGCATGGTTGGCTGCCGGGCACGCGTGGGGATATCGGTAACGAATTCGTAAATGGCCCGGCGGTGTGGCCAGCTGTCGTAGGGGGCCAGCATGGCTCGCCTCACGTCGGCGGGCAATCCGCCGGGTTGCGTGGTCGCCATGACCGTCGCCGCCCGGGCGAAACCATTGAAACCCTGAACCGCAATCCGGCCCAGCAGCGGTGTCCGGCAAACCCGGATCCGCCACGGGAAAAACGGAGGTGGAAAGGCTCCCGTGTTCAGAATCGTGAAACTGCGGTAGCGATCCGGTTCCAGCAACGCCGCTCCCAAACCGATCGCGCCCCCCCAATCGTGAACGACCAGGTGAATGTCTTGCAAATCCAGTTTTCGCACGAATTGGCTCAGGTGCCCGATTCGCAGGTCCAGGGTATAGGGCAAATCCCGCGGCTTTTCACTCAATCCGCAGCCCACGTGATCCACGGCGATGGCGCGGCAGGAATCGGAAAGTGCCGCCAGCAAATGCCGGTAGTAATACGACCAGGTCGGATTGCCGTGCACCATCAATACCGGCCGCGCGCCGCGATCGCCTTCATCCAGATAATGCATTTGCCAACCGTTGACATCGGCCCAGTGGCTGGTCCGGGGAAAGTCCGGCAGACGGTTTCGCCATGCGGGTAACCGGGAACTGGAAACGGATTTGCTCAAGTCGGGCTGAACCGGGCTGGAAATGCGGACAACGGAAAGCCGGAACTGATTTTATCACGCCGGCCACGGGAAGCACATGCGGCCTGGCTCGTTCCCCGCGCGGGGCACGGCTGCGGGGCAGATTACTGCTTCCTGAAAAACATCAAATGTTGCCAGGGCAAGTCGTCAAATTCACTGTCCAGTCGAAATCCGTTTGCCGGATACTCCTTCATGATTTGTGCCTTGCTCATTTTGTGCAGGGGCCGAATGGGTACATCCGGGTCTTCCGCGCGAAACTCAACCAGGGCAATCCGCCCCTCGGGTTTGAGTGCCCGCCGCATGGCGGCCAGCATCCGTTCCGGATAGGTCAATTCGTGATACACATCCACCAGCAGGATCAGATCACAACTTTCATCCGGCAATCGCGGATCGTGATACGACCCCAGTACCGGGGTGACATTCTCAATCCCCTGACTTTCGATCCGGTTGCGCAGCAATTCCAGCATCTCCGCCTGCACGTCCACGCCAATGACCCGGCCCCGAGCGCCGAGCAGCCGCGCCATGGGGAGCGTATGGAATCCGTTGCCACATCCCAAATCGCACACCGTCATTCCGGGTCTCAGGCCCAGATTGGCCAGCAACAGCGAACAACGTTCTTCCTGCTCACGTTCGTCCCGAATCAGCCAGTCGGCGTGCGCGTAGCTCATCGTGGGGGCGATCTGCCGGCCCATGTATTCGGTCCGGGGCTCCGGCAGGGGCAATTCGGATGGCGGTTGGCGTTCCAGCGGACGCCGGTCGTCATCCTGCCGGGCGACCAGGGTACCGGTCCCGATCAGGCACAGGCACAGAGGGACCAACAACGCGCGATATCGTTTTTGTGACATAAACCGGTTAGGGGTAACGGTCGGAATGCGGGGGGGGCGGCCCTGCACCGTTTTATACCAGCATCCGGTCGGCGACCATGAACGGTCCGAAAATTTCGGGCATTGACATCCGGCAAGCCGGATCGTCCGGGCTCCGGTGAGGGGCAAAACAGTCCCCCCGCCGGCCCGGCCCGCCGCAAAAAAACGATCGTTCTGCTGCGGAATCTTGACGAACTGCCGGATTCCAACGAAATTGGAAGCTTGCCTGGGGCCGGATGGGCAGCAATTACCCCTCCCCCGACTCCCTCCGCCCGCGTTATTCAGGCCGCCAGCCCCACGATCCGGAATACCGGCCATCCGACACAGGGAATCGTCCCTGGACACGGTCGCCCAGCGCGGCCCAATGCAACATTGATTTACATCCTGAATGGGTTCACGGCCAGCGCTCATGAGCATTGCCATTGTCACCGGTTCGTCCGGGCTGATTGGCTCCGAAGCAGCCCGCTATTTTGCGGAACAGGGCCTGACCATCGTCGGCATCGACAATGACATGCGCCGCCGGTTTTTTGGAGACGCGGCGTCAACGCTGTGGCAACGGGATCAGCTGCAACTGGAACTGGGATCCGGCTACCAACATGTCGACGGAGACATTCGTGACGATCTGTTGATCGGCAATATTTTTGCGGAGTTCAACACCGATATCAAACTGATCATCCACGCCGCTGCCCAGCCATCGCATGACTGGGCCGCCCGGGAACCGGTTACCGATTTCACGGTGAACGCGTTGGGAACACTGAACCTGCTGGAGGCCACGCGGCAGCATTGTCCGGATGCCGTTTTTGTGTTCACGTCGTCCAACAAGGTCTATGGGGATACGCCCAACCGGCTCCCCCTGGTCGAGCTGGAAACGCGTTGGGAGATCGCGCCGGGCCACGCCTGTGAACAGGGAATTGGCGAAGACATGTCAATTGACCAGAGCATGCACAGCCTGTTCGGGGCGTCCAAGGTGGCCGCTGACATTCTGGTCCAGGAGTATGGTCGCTATTTCGGATTGCAAACCGGTTGTTTTCGGGGTGGTTGCCTGAGTGGACCCAATCACAGCGGCGCGGAACTGCACGGGTTCCTGGCCTATCTGGTCAAATGCGCGGTCACGGGCAAGCCCTATACGGTATTCGGTTATCACGGCAAGCAAGTCCGGGACAACATCCACAGCCACGACCTGATTCAGGCATTTGACCAGTTTTTTCGCAATCCGCGGTGCGGAGAAGTTTACAACATCGGGGGCAGCCGCTTCAGCCACTGCTCGATGCTGGAGGCCATTGACATTACCCGGGAAATCTCGGGGCAGGAACTGAGTTTTTCCTACCAGGAACACAATCGGGCGGGGGATCATATTTGGTATGTCAGCGACGTAAGCCGGTTCCAGCAACATTATCCCGACTGGACACTGACGCGAAACGTCCGTGACATCATCGGCGAAATTCACACGGCCAACGTCCAGCGCTGGCAGGCCGAACTGGCTATTTAGATGATTGACCGTGGCAGGCACAATTTGCTGGGGGTCGGCATCAACGCGGTCGATTACGACGCCGCCGTCCACCGCATCATGGAGGCAGCTCGCGCCGGTGAACCGCTGGGTGTGTCGGCTTTGGCGGTACATGGCGTGATGACCGGGGTGCTGGATCGGGAGCACCGCTATCGACTGAACCAGCTGGAACTGGTGGTGCCGGATGGCCAGCCGGTACGCTGGGGACTGAACCTGTTGTACAAGACGCGATTGGCCGAACGCGTTTACGGTCCCGATTTGATGCTGCTGACCTGCCAGGCCGCAGCCGAAAACGGAATTCCGCTGTTTCTGTATGGCAGTACGCCGGCCGTACTGGACGGGTTGCAAACCCGTCTCGTCAAAAAGTTTCCCGGTTTACAGATCGCCGGCGCCCGGCCCTCCTGGTTCCGCACCATTTCGGTCGTCGAAAAGGCGTCGGTCATCCAGGAGATCCGGTCCAGCGGAGCCCGGATGACGCTGGTCGGACTGGGCTGTCCGCGACAGGAGGTCTGGGCCTATGAATTCAAGGACGAATTGCAAATGCCCGTATTGGCTGTGGGTGCCGCATTCGCCTTTCATTCCGGCCAGCTCCCTCAGGCTCCGGTCCTGATGCAGCGGTTGGGGCTGGAGTGGCTGTACCGACTGGTCCGCGAGCCGAAGCGGTTGTGGCGGCGGTACTGCATTCTCAATCCCTGGTACCTCTGGTTGCTGGCGTTGCAAAAAACCGGCCTGAAACGCTTTGATACGGAAAACACGGTCCGTCCGGCCCACGAAATCCTGTATGGCTAGGCCAACGGGAACCGGCAGGACGCCCGCTGATTTCGCCAGGCAACAACCGGCACCCGGTGTCGAAGCCCGCCTCCTCGCCGGTCCCCCTTTCGGCAGGCGAGGGCTGTGGCCGACTGTCAGGGATCCCGGCGACTGCAGGCCGGAATCGGCCGGGAATTTTCATTTCCTCTTGAATCCATTACGCATCTCACGAGAATATGGGGGACTCGGGTCGTTTCCTTTTCTTTTGGCACCGGCGGTTGGCGGTCCCTCATTTCCCATGCTTCGCACGTTTCTTCGATCCAAAATCCACCGCGCCACGGTCACCCAGGCCGAGCTCCATTATCCGGGCAGCATCACGATTGATGCCCGGCTGCTGGAGGCCGCCGGGATTGCACCCTTTGAGCATGTCGACATTTACAACATCAGCAACGGCAATCGCCTGTCCACCTATGCGATTACGGGAACGGCGGGCAGCGGTGAAATATGTATCAACGGGGCGGCCGCCCGCCTGGTGAATCCGGATGATCAGGTGATCATCTGTTGTTATGGCCAGTTCCACGAGGACGAACTGCCGGATCACAGGATTCGCGTGATTCATGTCGACGACAAGAACCGGATCAGCCGGACCGAAACGTTCGATGCGGTCGACGGGACCGTTGCCCGCAGCTAAACCGCGATTGTCCGTTCGGGGCCGATTGTCTTGAAACCCAACCTCTTGAATCCCAACCATGCCCAACGCCGGCGGAAACTGCGAAAATCCCTAATGCAGTCCGGTGCCCGGGCAGCCCTGATTACGGATGCCACCAACGTCACCTGGCTGACCGGGTTCACCGGCGATTCCAGTTACCTGCTGGTTCTGCCGGATGGCGAGGTGTTGATCAGCGACTCGCGTTACGACGTCCAGTTGCAGGAAGAGTGTCCCGAAATCGACTGCGAAAGCCGAACGGCCCGGATCAGTTTAGGCGAGTTCACCGCGCAGATTCTTCGAAAGGCCCGACCGGCTTCGCTGGCCCTGGAATCCAAACGGCTGGCCTTCGCCGATTACCAGTCGCTGGCGGACGCCCTGCCGGCCACGACGATCGTGGCGACCAGCGGCCTGGTTGAAAACCTGCGAGCTATCAAGGATGAATCGGAGATCGAAACGATTCGGCAATCGATTCGAATTGCCGAACGGGCCTTTGCCGTGATTCGGGCGCAGCTGACGTCCGACCAGACGGAGTTGCAGATCGCTCACAACCTGGAGCACCAGATTCGGCAGTTTGGCGGGACGTCGCTGTGCCTTTGATCCGATTGTCGGCGTCGGACCCCGCGGCGCCCTGCCGCACGGACAACCGTCGACGGCCCGGTCGGCCAGTCACCGTTTATGCTGCTGGACTGGGGAGCCATGTTTCGGGGTTACGCCAGCGACTTGACCCGTATTTTGGTCACCGGTAAAATCTCGCCGAAATTGCGCAGACTGTACAACATCGTGCTGGATGCCCAACAGGCGGCGATCGACCGGATTCGCCCCGGCGTGCAGCTGGCCGAAGTCGATCAGGCCGCGCGGCGGTTGATTTCCGAGGCGCGACTGGGCAAACGGTTTGGTCACGGACTGGGGCACGGATTCGGGCTGCAGATCCACGAAACGCCGTTTATTTCTCCGTCCGCCAGCGGCACCTTGCAGCCCGGGATGGTGGTAACCATTGAACCCGGAGTATATTTACCGGATTGGGGAGGCATTCGAATCGAGGACGACGTGCTGGTCACTCCCGACGGTTGTCAGGTCCTTTCCACCTTGCCTCGTGAGCTGGATGACTGCCTCGCGCCCGTGTGACGTTTTCGCGGCCAGACAGTCCCGCCCGCAAACGGTGACGACGGCGATGCCGGCGGCACATGAAATCAACCAGGCCCTATTAATAAAATAACTGAACCAGTCAGGGACACCCATTTATGTCCAGCCAAAACAGCGAAGCCGGGTCGGCGGATGACGCCGATGTTTTTGATATCGACCGGGTGCGTCAACTGGTTGAATTGATGAAGGAATTCGAGCTGACCGAAATCGATCTGCGGCAGTCTTCCCGACGGATTCGGTTACGCAGCGGTCACGAACCGGCGTATGTCAGCATGCCCGCCCCGGCGGCGGCTCTGGCACCGGCCGGCCCGGCCCGGGCCACGGTCGACAGCGAGGCACCCGTTGCCGACGACGAGAACGCCGCGCTGGTGAAAAGTCCGATGGTGGGCACCTTTTACACCGCCTCCAAGCCGGGTGAGCCGGCGTTTGTCAAAATTGGCGACCATGTCCAGGCCGACACGATTGTGTGCATTATCGAGGCCATGAAAATGTTTAACGAAATCCCGGCCGGGGTTTCGGGCAAGATCGTCAGCATGCTGGTCAAAAACGAGGAACCGGTGGACGTCGGCCGCCCACTGTTCAAGGTCATTCCGGACTAACGCGGGCGGCCGTGCGGCTGTTCCCCGGATCGACGCCAACTCTGTCACTAGAAACACTTCCCAGGCAGGCCCCACACCGCCACGAAGCCCCGGACATGTACAACCGCATTCTGATTGCCAACCGCGGCGAAATTGCCTTGCGAATCATTCGCTGTCTGCAAGGAACTGGGGATCGAAACCGTGGCCATTTTCAGCGAGGCCGACCGGGGCGCCGCGTACCTGGAACTGGCCGACGAAACCTACTGTGTGGGCGGCCCCAAGTCGGCCGACAGTTATCTGAAGATCGACCAGATCATCATCGGCCGCGGAAATCGGTAATGTGGAAGCCGTGCATCCCGGCTACGGGTTTCTGGCGGAAAACGCACACTTCAACGAAGTCTGCCGGGACTGCAATATCGATTTCATCGGGCCCTCACCCGATGCCATGCAAAAACTGGGTGACAAGAACACTGCCCGGGCCATGGCCCGGGCGGCCAAAGTCCCGGTCGTTCCGGGCAGCGAGGGACTGGTTGAAACCGAAGAGGATGCCGTCACGGGTGGCCAACGAGATCGGCTACCCGGTGCTGATCAAGGCCACTGCCGGTGGCGGCGGCAAGGGTATGCGGGTGGCCGCCAACGACCTGGTCCTGAAAACGGCGTTGCAGCAGGCGATGAACGAAGCCGCAGCGGCGTTTGGCAACGCCAGCGTCTATATCGAAAAGTACATCGAACTTCCGCGGCATGTGGAAGTCCAGATGCTGGCCGACCAGCACGGCAATGTGGTGCACTTGTGGGAACGGGATTGCTCGACCCAGCGTCGTCACCAGAAACTGATCGAGGAATCGCCCGGTCCGACGCTTGCCCAAATCCGTTCGCAAATCGATTTGTGAAGCGGCCGTGCGCGTTGACCCAAAACGCCAAATACTCCAATGCCGGGACCGTGGAATTCATCGTTGACAAGGACAACAATTTCTACTTCATCGAGGTCAACGCCCGGATCCAGGTCGAACATCCCGTCACCGAAATGGTCACCGGCATCGACCTGATCGAGCAGCAAATCCGGGTGGCCACCGGCGAAAAACTGGCGTTTCGCCAAAAAGATATTCCCTGCCACGGGGTGGCGATCGAATGCCGCATCAATGCCGAGGACTCCAGCCGGAATTTCATGCCGTTGCCCGGGTCGGATTGAATCGATCTGCATTCCCGGCGGATCGGGCGTTCGCTTTGATACCCACGTCCACGCCGGTTATACCGTGCCTCCCTATTACGATTCCATGATCGGCAAACTGATCGTGCACAAACCGACCCGCGAACAGGCGATTGCCACCATGATTCGCTCGCTGCAGGAATTGCGGATCAAGGGCATTCCCACCACGGCGGAGTTTCAGGTCAAGGTCTTGCAACACAAGGATTTTGTGGACGGCAAGGTCGACACCAAGTGGGTGGAGCGGACCCGACTTTGACATCCTGCCCGCAGAGAGCCGGATTCGGGATCGGCGCCAGCGGGCGGGTCCCTGCGAGCAACCGCTCGCCCCTCAGCCTCTGCCCGCAACAACGGCAGTGCTGGCAGCACCGGTCGCTGACGAATGCTTGCCGCGATCCCGCCCGACCCGTTGCGGCAGATTGAAATCCGGCAACCAGCGTTCTACGATGTCTGCTCCCTGATCCCGTTGCACCCTGAATCGATTCCGCCACTGCCAATGTCATCCACCACCGCGACCAGCATGCGTACGATCAAAAAACTGCGGAGCGAGCCAGGTCTTTGGTTGTGCGATGACATTGCCGTCCCGGATTATGGCCCCAATGACGTGCTGATCGAGGTGACCCACGCCGGCATCTGTGGCACGGATCGACATATTTATGAGTGGGACAAATGGAGCCAAAACCGGATCCGCGTCGGGATCACAACCGGGCACGAGTTTGTCGGCCGAATCGTGGCCCTTGGCGATGAATGCGAAAAATTTCACCTCGGTGACCGGGTCAGCGGCGAAGGTCATATCTTTTGCGGCAATTGCCGGCCCTGCCGAACCGGCAACGCCCATATTTGCGAGGAAGTACAGATTATCGGCATCGATCGCGACGGCTGTTTCGCCCGCTATCTGAGCTTTCCCGAAAAGAATGTCTGGCCCGTGCATCCGGATATTCCGGATCGGGTGGCGGCCATTTTCGATCCCCTGGGCAACGCCGTGCATACCGTCATGACGGCCGGCGTCAGCGGCAAAAACGTTTTGGTAACCGGCGTCGGAATTATTGGCCTGATGACCGTATCGGTGGCCCGGGCGGCCGGAGCCAGCAAGATTTTTGCCACCGATGTGGACGAAAACCGGCTCACCGTGGCCTGCCAGATTGGCGCCGACCAGGTGTTTGACGCCCGCAGCAACTGGGTCCCCGAAGTCGAAAAGCTGACGGCCGGTCTGGGCGCCGATGTGTTGCTGGAAATGAGTGGCAACGGGGCAGCCATTCGGCAGGGCTTTTCCGCACTGGCCGGTGGCGGGGTCGCCGCCCTGCTGGGGCTGCCGGGCAAGGAAATCGAAATGGATCTGGCCTCCGATATTATTTTCAAGGGCGCCACGGTCCACGGGATCAACGGTCGCCGCATCTTTGAAACCTGGTACCAGATGGAAGCCCTGCTGCTCAGCGGCCGCCTGCAACTGGATCCGATCATCACCCATGTCCTGCCGATGGACCAGTTCGAAACCGGCATCCACATGATGCAGTCCGGCGAAGCCATCAAGGTCGTACTGGAAATTGATCACGAACCGGATGTTTCCCGTCAGCCTGGTGATGGGGCACGGTAAAAATATGCTCCGGTCTTGTTCACCGGGGACTTCTGGCGCGGTCCTTTGCCGTAGTTGAAAATTGGTCGGCGGGCCGTTCCAATAGGGCATCGCCGACGGGACACCGGCCGCCGGCCCAGGTTTTGACCGGTCAGCTGTCCAGAAACAAACGCGTTCTCAATGCCCAATTCCACCTTCGCCGCCCGTTCCCGCGAAACGCTGCAGGCCCTGACCGATTCCGGTCAACTCAAGCCCTTTTACAACATCACGTCGCCGATGCGGCCGGTCGTGGAAATCGAGGGACACGGCCCGGTGCTGGTGCTGTGCAGCAACAATTACCTCGGCCTGGCCGACCACCCGCAAGTCATCGAGGCCGGGATCCAGGGCCTCCGCGACTACGGGGCCGGAACCGCGTCGGTCCGCTTCATCTGCGGCACGCTCCGCTGCCAGCGGGATCTGGAAGCCAAAATCGCCCGCTTTTTGGGGACTGAATCGGCGTTGAGTTACGTCAGCTGCTGGAACGCCAATGAAGCGGTATTCCCCACGCTGGTCGGGCCCGAGGACGCCATTTTGTCGGACGCACTGAACCACGCCAGCATCATCGATGGCATGCGGTTGATGAACAAGGCGGTCACCAAAAAGGTCTACGCTCACAGCGACATGCAGCAGCTGGAATCGTTGCTGAAAGAAACGGCCTCCCATCCGGTACGCTGGGTCGTCACCGATGGCGTATTCAGCATGGAAGGCGATGTCGCCCACATTCCGGAAATGGCGGATTTGTGTCAGCATTACGATGCCATGCTGGTTGTGGATGATTCGCACGGTGTCGGCGTGCTGGGAAAAACCGGACGCGGCACCCACGAACATTTTGGGATCGATGGCAGCCGGATCGATGTGTTCACGGGAACGCTGGGCAAGGCGCTGGGCGGCGCCGCCGGCGGATATGTGGCGGCCTCGGCCGATGCCATTTCGATTCTCGAACAACGGGGCCGGCCCAGCCTGTTTTCCAATGCCCTGCCCGCCACGGTTGCCTGCAGTGCCGCTGCCGCGCTGGATGTGCTGGATAATGATCCGGGAATCGTGGCACGACTGCATGGCAACGTAAAGAAGATCCGCGATGGTCTGGCCCGGCTCGGTTTCGACTGCACTCCGTCACCGACGGCGATTATTCCGATCATGATCGGAGACGAGGCGGAGGCCATCCGCAAATCCGCCCGCCTGTTCGAAATGGGCGTGCTGGTGATCGGATTCGGATTCCCGGTCGTGCCCCGCGGCGAGGCCCGGCTGCGCGTGCAGGTCAGCGCCGCGCTGACCGATGATCACATTCGGCAGGCCCTTGACGCATTTGGCCGGCTGTGAACCATCCGCCCGGTAACAAAACCGCCCGCCGACCGAGCTTCCTGAAGCGCCAGTTCGCCTACCGGTCACCCCGGAGTTGCTGCAGAATCACCCGGCAACCGTCGTCGGTGCACCGCGTGATCTGAAGCTGACCGTTGCGAATAATTGATCGCACCTTGTGCAAGGTAAGGGCCCGGCCGTCGATCACCGTCGCCACCTGCCGCCCGAGGTACTGGCGCGACAAGGCTTCCAAACGGTCCGCCGATGCCCTCGATAGCGTCACCTGCAAGTTGATCCGCCCGTCATCCTGGGTGACCGGATCGATCGATCTCAATTTTTCGAACAAGACCCGCTCCCCCGTCCCAATCGTGACGTACAGCACGGGATCCTGCGATTCCGGCTCAATCCGCCGCGGGTCGTGCTCGACCAGCATCTCTCCCTCCAGCAACGGCAACAAGTCTGCTTTTTGCGTTGTCCAGCGCTGAACGAGGTACAAACCATTGGCAATCGCTGGCGTCCGGGCGGAATCCCCGGGGGTCGAGGCAGTCTGCCCGAACGCCGCGGCACCCGCGATCTGCACGACCAGCAGACCGGCCAGGGGGAACAGCCCGGCAAGTTGGATTCCACCGAATTTCATGATCTCTCCTGTTGCGGCACGGGGCTGATGCAGCCGCATTCTGCAGATCGGGGCAAGCAGGTTCCCGGTCGCCGACGAATGGTGATGCCCGTTGGGAAATCGGCTAATTGGGTTGTGGTTTTATTGTTGTGACACAAAAAACCCAACTGGAAAAGGACCATTCGATGAGTAATTTTGCCCGCGTGTCCGTTTGACAACGGCAAACCACTGCTGGAGAAATGACGGAAGCGGTGATCCCGGCGGCGGGCACCTCAGGCCGCACGGCGTGACGATGCCTCGTCCGGCCGTCGCAGCGTCGACGCCGCGTTTGAACCGCCCGGGTTGGTTTCCGGCATCGGCACTCCGCCGGCTGCCAGGACCCGGCGGTAGACTTCCAGGACCTGGCCGGTCAAGACTTCCGGGTGAAACTGCTGATCCACCATGGCCTTGCCCCGCTGGCCCATTCGCTGACGTTCCCGGGGATCGTTTGCCAGGCGAATGATCGCGTCGGTCAGCTGGCGGGTATCCCGCCGGGGAACGAGCAAGCCGTTGTATTCATGGTCAATGATTTCGGGCAAACCTCCGGTGTCGGTGGCCACCACCGGCGTTCCGGCCGCGAGCGATTCCAGGGCCACCAGACCCAGAGGCTCGCGAACCGAGGGCACGACGCACAAATCGAACGCGTTCATGTAGTTTTCGATGCTGCCGCGGCGGCCCAGCCAGCGAATCCGGCCAAACAACCGGTGCCGCATTTGAAACGCCCGCATCCGCCGCACATAAGGCCAGATTTTCCAGTACTCGCCCACCAGGGCCACTTTAATCCCGGGAATCCGCTCCATCAATTCGGGCAAACACTGCAGCAGGTACTGCTGCCCTTTGCGCGGTCCAATCTGGCCCACGACACCGATCAGAAAATCGTCGGGGGCAACCCGCAACTGGCTGCGTACCTCCTGCCGCCGGCCGGGAGGCACCTGACCGAATCGTTTCAGGTTGGTAAAACAATAAATGGTGTCGCTCCGCCGGGCGGAGACCCGATTGAACCGCCGCTGAAACTCCAGCGTGGACCGGGAATTGGCGATCACAAAATCGTTAAACATCCAGTGCAGTTGAAAGGTGCAACTGTGGGCCGTTGCCACCACCGGAATCCGGGCCGCATATTTGAGCAACACCCCAAAGAAATGCGCGCGGCTCATGTGCGTGTGCACCAGGTCGATTTTTTGCTGGCGAACCAGTTTGGCAATTCGGAACAACTCGCGCGGTGTGCGATTCAGTTCCGAATGAAAGTACCGGGTGCCGGCAACCTTGCGTCGGCCAATCCAGCTTCGATGGCGGTGCAAAATGGAAACCTGATGACCGGCAGCCAGCAGCTGTTCGGTCAGAAAGCGGACATAGGTGACGGCGCCGTTGACTTCGCGGCCGGAAATGATCTGCAGGATATGCATGGACCCGCGCAACGTGATTCGTGGGGGAGCGGTGGGAACCGGGAGGTTAATCTGCGGAAAAATCGCAGAATCTGCCCGCTTCGGGAATACCATTTGATGGAAATAGCGGTGTTTTGTCCGGTTTTCCGGGAAATTTTGCGACGCCGGAAAACCGTCCGGCACCTGGTGCGGGCCCCGGTCAACGGCCCTCGGAGGGCCGTTGATCCGGGTGTTTCCCGATGGGAATTCGCCCGGCATTTTGACCGTTTTCGCGCATGAATCGACTCCCGAAAGAAACGGATCGCCGCCCCAGGGCCAGTCCGCCTGCGCTGTTTCTTGCAGTGGCCGTCATGGCCCAGGCCGTGTTCTGGCTGTTTTCGATGCCCGGCCCGCAACTGGCCGGATTCCGGGATTTTGGATCCGGCGTATTTGCCTGTCTGGTGGCGTGGCGCAGCCCTGCTGTTGTTTCCCGCCGTGATAGCCCGACGGCTGCAAACGACTCCCCGGCAACTGGGAATGGCGATCGGTGATTACCGATTTGGGCTGAAAGCCGTCATGCTGCTGGCGCCTGTTTTCATGCTGGGCACCCTGGCTGGTTCCGGGAATGCCGGCATTCAGGCATTCTACCCGGTGGTCGGCGATTCGGTTGGTGCATCACCAGGCTGGCTTGCGGCCTGGTGGTTGATCTACCTGCTGTATTACATTTCGTTTGAATTTTTTTACCGGGGTTTTTTGCTCCGTGGCAACCAGCAGGCTGGCATGTTGTGGTGCATTGCGGTGCAGGCCGTTTTTTGTTTCCTGATTCATATTGGCAAGCCGGCGGCGGAACTGTGGGCCTCGCTGCCAGCCTCGATCGTGTTTGGGTGGGTTGCCTGGCGAAGTCACAGCATCTGGTATGTTGTGATAATTCACTATCTCGTGGGTGTAACCAACGATCTCGGGGCCTTGTGGCAAGCCGGTCAGCTGAATTTGAACTGAGACGCGATCGATGTCAGCCCCGAATGATTCTTTGCCTGACTGGCGGTTCCGGTTAAGATAGACAGTCCTCCGGCTCTGCAGACATCATTTGGGTTGGCGGGTGAGGGTGCCACGGTTGGCCGGTCCATCCGTGCCATTTCCGGGGAAGCCGCGTAGCGGAGCCAGCCAGAAGTGGCACCCAATCGAGGATTTCTACAGAGCCCGTCCGTGCGTTTTCGGTTGGTCCACCCTGTTTCCGGTTTGGTATCGCCCATGAATTCCGACTTCACCGATGCCGAGCTGGAAGCGTTTCTGGACGAATCGCTTGATCCCGTGCGGGCCGCGGAAATTGAGATGGCGGTGCGGCAAGACCGGGATCTGGTCAGGCGGATGGCGCGGATCAACGGTCGACGGGACGCGGGCATGCATACGCTGGGTGAAATCTGGCGGCGCAACCAGATCGGCGTGCCCTCGACAGAAGATCTCGGCAAGTATTTGCTGGGTATCCTGGAGCCGGAATATCTGGATTACATTCAGTTTCGCCTGGAGGTACTCCGCTGCCCCTATACCCTGGCCGCGCTGGCCGATTTGAAACAACAGCAGGCGGAATCAAAAACGGACGTCGCGACGCGACGGCGCAAGTTTTACAACTCCGGTGCCGGTCTGGTGAAGCGCGACGAGGAATAACCCTTCGGCGAAATCGGGACGGCCCGGAAACCACGGGATGGCGCATGGGCCGGCCCGCGTCTATCGACCATTCAGGATGTGGGCATCGTGAACGGCACTGGCGCCGGCATCGGCCACGGCATACTGAAAACCCCGGCTGGTACCGGCAGCCCCGGTGTCGCCGGCGCGGTTGACTGCAATGAAATTGATCTCCAGCTGGTCCATGCCCCGCGGATCCATTTCGGCGATACGCTCGATGGCTTTCTGGCAGGCAGCGGCCGGCGGCAGGCCATTTCGCATGAACTCCACAATCAGAAATGAACCGCAATAACGCATGACGTTTTCACCGATTCCGGTGGCACCGGCTGCTCCAACCTGGTTATCCACGTAGAGGCCGGCCCCGACGATCGGTGAATCGCCGACGCGGCCCGCCAGTTTGTAACCACGACCACTGGTCGAACATCCGCCGAAAACCTGACCTTGCGGATCCACGCCCAGCAAGGTGATGGTGTCATGGTCATCCTGGACAGGTGCCGCCGAATCCGTCTGGCCAGCTTTCCATTTCTCCCAGGCCCGACGACGATTTTCCGTCAACAAGTTGACGGGCTGGTGACCTTGCTGGATGGCAAACTGCCTGGCCCCGGCGCCGCACCAGCAAAACGTGGTCAGTCTTTTCCATGACCGCGCGGGCGACCGAAATCGGATGAGCGATGTCCTCCAGGCCAGCGACTGAACCGGCCCGATGCCCGGGCCCGGCCATTATTACGGCATCCAGCTGCACCACACCGTCGGCATTGGGAGTGCCGCCGATTCCGACGGATGAATTTGCCGCATCGGCCTCGCACAAACGGATACCGGATTCAATGGCATCCAGCATGTCACCTCCCTGCCGGGTGGTCTCCAACGCCTCATCACAGACGGGCTGGCCAAATTTCCAGGTGGCAATGAACACGGGCAGCGGGCGGGTCACGGAAATGCCGCAGGTCGAGCCGGGCACCGTCGCGACCGCGCGGCCGGCGGTGGTCATCAGGACCGGACCACAGGCGGTCGCGGCCGCGGACTGCTTCAGAAATTCGCGACGGGCCATTCCACTCATCTGATTCTCCTGCGTCGAAACCCGGGTCGGGGGGGTGTTGGCAATCCATTGTGACCGGTACGCGACGCGGCGCACACTCGGGACCCGGGGCGTTGGCGGCGCGTCCCGGGAACCTGGCCGGCCCGCCAGGCAGGCTGGACGGCCCGGGGTTCGATCCCCGGATTGGCCGCCGCATTTTCCGCCTCACGCCTGGGCCAACAGACCTTTCATTTCCCGCACAGCTTCCTGCATCCCCACGTAAACGGCACGGGCCACAATACTGTGCCCGATATTCAATTCCGTTATTTCCGGAATGGCCGCGACGGCGGCAACATTCTGGTAATTCAAGCCGTGCCCGGCGTGAATTTCCAGTTCCGCCCGCGCGGCATGCTGGGACGCCAACAGGATTTTGGACAACTCCTTGTCCTGGTTTTCGCCGGACTGATTGGCGTAACGGCCGGTATGAATCTCGATGATCGGGGCACCCACTGCTGCGGCGGCATTGATTTGATTCGCCTGGGGATCGATAAACAGGCTGACCTGGATTCCGGCAGTCTGCAGTTGCCGGACAGCCTGTTCGACCAGCCGCTGGTTGCCCGCGACATCCAGTCCCCCCTCGGTCGTGAGCTCCTCGCGCCGCTCGGGAACCAGACAAACCTGGTTGGGACCGATTCGGCAGGCGATATCCAGGATTTCCTGAACGCAAGCGCATTCCAGGTTCAACTTGACTGCCACGGACCGTTTCAGCATTTCAACGTCGCGTTCCTGGATGTGGCGGCGGTCTTCACGCAGGTGCACGGTAATGCCATCGGCGCCACCCAGCTGGGCCAGCGTTGCGGCCCACACCGGATCCGGCTGATCCCCCTGACGTGCCTGTCGAAGCGTTGCCACATGATCGATATTGACGCCGAGTCTGGTCATCAGGGTCAGTTTCCGGAAACAGGGGGAAACGGGGCGAAACGGGGCGGGTTATTCGACGATTAAGTCGGCAGGTTGATTGCGAACCGCCGAAACGGAAAAGTTCGCACGCGTTCCGAATCGTATACGCATGTGATTCAAAACGGAATCCGCCTGTTGCGGATCACGGCACCAGGCAAACACGGCAGGGCCCCAGGAAGACTGCCCGACACCCCTGATATTTGCGGCACGCAAACAATTAATGACATCGGTCACGAACGGCCCATTATACGGTCCACCCTGAATCCCGGCATAGTAGTTACCGGACAACAGGCCGTATTCAAAAACGGATTCTGAAAACCCTTCAAAATCGCCTGTCCGGGCCGCCGGCACGATTTCCTGCTCGATGAGGCGTTCCAGCCGCAACGCCGCTTCGAAATCGGGCCGCAATGATTCAAACACCAGCTTTTCCCGCTCTCCGAACGTTTGGTTTACCCCACAATGTTGCACGATGACGACGCGCCATTGCCCCGGCAGCACGACGTATTCTCCCGGAAAATTGCGGACCATGGAACGCGATCTGGCTGGTCCCTGGCTGGACACACCGGATGGTCGATCAATCACCAAACCTCCTGTGGCAAATCCCAGACTACCCACCAGCGATCGTTGTCCCCGATCCAGCACACGGGCTACATCCACAACATCCGGCTGCGGCAGATTCAGGAAACGATTGATGCCCGCGGCCACCGACTGGGCCAACTGGGTACCGCTGCCCAATCCGGCATGTGCCGGTGGCGCCTGCCGCAATTCGATCCGAATCCCCGGTCGTCCGGCCTCCACATGATCCAGCCATGCTGCGGAGAATGCTTTCATACGCGGGGACCCCCGGATGGCAAACCGGGAAGCGGCTGAAATGCCGAGTTGCGTGCACGGTTGCTGCACCATCACTCCCAGTCCGCCGAGTCGATCATGCCGGCTGGCCCCCACTCTCGTGAGCCCAAAATGCAATCGGCTCCCGCTGGTGACCGTAACCGGTTTCATTGAGCCGGCCTCGCCGAATCGCCGGCAAATCGTGAATCGGATCGGGGCTTCGCCACAAACGACCGCAGCAATTCCAGGGCGGCCCGTTCCCGAGTCCCACCCGTTTTTTCGATCACCGGCGCATAAGCCGCGAGGCATCGCGGCAGCTCTTCGCGCGGCAAAAAATCGATACGGGTGGCCTGAATCGCGAGTTCCAGAATCAGGTGCCTGGCCCGATTAAACCCCAAAAAATCGCGCAGCTTTTTGCCGTAAACGGTGCGGCACTGAATAACCGCTCGAGGTCGCGTCGTGTCAATGTGGATCACTTCAAACTCGTAAACCTGGCAAGCTTCGGTCAAATACTGACCATCCACTCGCTGACCATCGGCCACCGGCAGGTTCGCAGGCAGTTCGTCCAGGGCGGCCTGGGCAAACAGCAACACGTCGTCGGTAACATGCAGAATTCCTTGCGAACGAACCAGCAAGTTGTGAAAGGTTCGGGACGATTGAAATGGTCTCAGTTCAAACCGTTCCATTCCGCCCAGTTCGTGGACGTGCGGGCCCATCGGCGCGATATTGATGGTGCCGTCGTCATTGCGAGTTGTGGTGATCGATTCCAGAATCATGGGTTGGGATACGGTCGTATTGAAGGCCATGCCGGCAGGGGTTGCTCCGGAATTGTTTCGGCATCGGCGGCGGGCAGGATGGCGGGTGCCACCGGCCAGCGTACCCGCGAGGCAACACCGGTGATCCGCAGAAAATTGGCGAGCAGCTGATAACCGCCGGTCGTCAATATGGACTCCGGATGAAACTGCACACCATACACCGGGAAATGCCGATGAGCGACTGCCATCACTGTGGGTTGCTCGCCCGGCGGAGAGTGGCCCGGCCCCGACAACGTCGCCAAAATTTCCAGCGTGGCCGGCAAGGTTTCCGGAGCCACCACCAGCGAGTGATAACGGGCGGCCACCACCGGTGAGGGCAGACCATCAAACAACGAATGCCCCCGGTGCCAGACCTGACCCGAACGGCCATGCACGGGTGTGGTCCGCCGGATCGTACCGCCGAACGCCTGGCAAATCACCTGATGGCCCAGACAAACTCCCAACATCGGAATATGCGGGTGCAGTTCCGAAACAACATTCAAACAGATTCCGGCGTCGTCGGGTGTACCCGGTCCGGGCGAAATCACAATCGCCGAGGGCAAGTGGCGTTTGATGTCCCGGACCGTAATCTGGTCGTTGCGGACAACCACGACCTCCTGCCCCAGTTGCCGCAGATAGCGGGCAAGGTTGTGGGCAAAACTGTCATAGTTATCGATCAGGAGCAGCATGGCCGGGAGCCGCAAGCGGTGTGTTCGAGGTGTCCGACTGAAATCCGGGGCAGTGGGCGAGGGAATTCCTCCGAAGCGTCTGTCGAGATCCCCGGCCGCGCCTCCGGTGCCCGGTTTCCCCCGCTCCGTTTTCGAATCTCCGGAACCAAACGCCGGGCCTGCAGCAGGTCGGGTATTCGGTCATCCGTGATCGGCCAGTGCCCGGGTCACCGCCTGCAGCATGCCGGTGGCCTTGGTCCAGGTCTCGGCGTATTCGGCCCGCGGATCGCTGTCAACCACGATACCACCCCCTACCGGGATCTGCCACCAGCCCCGGGTGGCGGTGATGGTTCGAATCAGGATGTTCAGATCGATACTGCCCTCCAGACCAAAATATCCCAGCGAACCACAGTACGCGCCCCGGGGCACGCGTTCCAGTTCCGAGATGATTTGCATGGCCCGAATTTTTGGTGCGCCGGTCACCGATCCACCCGGGAATATGGCGGCCAGCAAATCGGCGGGTCCGATTCCGTCCCGCAGCCTTCCCTCAATCGCGGACACCAGGTGCAGGACCGATGCATACGTTTCCAGGCCCAGCAGTTGCGTTACCTGAACGGAATCATCGTGGCAAACGCGGGACAGGTCATTCCGCATCAAATCGACAATCATGACGTTTTCCGCGCAGTCCTTTTGACTGTCTCGCAACTGGCGGGCAACATCCAAATCGACTTCCGGACGCCGGGTGCGCGGCCGGGTACCCTTGATTGGACGGGTTTCCACCAGGCCTTGTCGAACGCTGACCAGCCGCTCGGGCGAGGCACTCATTACCTGACCCTCACCAAAATCAAAATATCCGGCGAATGTTGAGGGATTGTGGTGGCGCAATTGCTGGTATAACCGCAGCGAATGACAGACGGCCGGATGCAACAGCCGTTGGGCAAAATTGACCTGAAAGATGTCGCCGGCATGGATATACCCCAGTGCTGCGGTGACCGCTGCCATGTATTCCGGCTCGCTGAAGTTGCTGGTCAGCCCGGGCAAACCGGATATTTGAGACACGGGACGATTCCGGTCCGGATCCAGTCGTTGACGGTTGCCCGGATCGAAACGGATTGTTTGCGGACCGGATGTCAACAGCGACAGGAAGGTATTGGCCCGCTGTTGGGCCCGCAACGCCCGTTCGGCTGGGTCGCCGGACGGAATCCCCTGGGAAACCAGCCAACAACGCCCCAGCTGGTGATCCCATGCGATCACGACGTCGTACAAGCCCAGTGAAACGGGAGCGACGCTCAGGTCCGTGCCGGTCGGGGCCGGCATTCGTTCGAAGACGTCGCCGAACTCGTAGGCCAGCAACCCGGCCACGCCACCCTGAAACGGGGGCAGCTGCGGATGGGCCTGGACGGGAAACTGGCCAAGTTGCCGGTCCAGCCAGCCAACCGCCGTCGAGGCTTGCCCGCCGGGCGGCTGGCACCAGGCCACAGGGTCAGCGCACACAAATGAATATCGACCCAAATGCGCGTGATGGACGGCGCTGTCCAGCAACAACAGGTGCGGCAACCGCGACAAACGAATGGCGGCCGTTACCGGCGACAAGTCGCTTTCCAGTTCGACAACCACCGGCGCAGCCGGCAACACCGGACGTTCCGCGTTTCGCATTGCCAGGGTCCCGCGGCTCATGGCTGGTTGCTGCCGTCGTCTGTTTTGTTCCGATTTCGTTTTAGCCGGCGATGACCGGGTTCGTCGACGGTCAAATAGCCCCAGTCGAGCGCTTCATCCTGATCGTAATGTTTGCCCAGTTGCCGCGCCACGGTCGCCTTGCACAATTCGTACCCCAGATAGAACGCGTGGGAAGGTTCGATTCCGGGATCAACCCCGCTGTGCAGCAACTGATGAAACAATTCAAACGCATCCTCGTGCTTCCAGTGCTGCCCGGCACCAATCAAATGCAACCCGTCAGCGGACACGGCAATACGATAGTTGTGATCGCGAATACTGCCAGCCAGGCGGGCAAGTTCGTCCGGATCAGAATCCAGCAAACGCCGATCCCGCAGGCAAACCAGTCGAGAATCCATGTTCTTGGGGGGAATGCCCCGGGATTCGGCGGCATGAACCAGTCTCCGGGCAATGTCACATTCTCGGACACTGGTCCGCGCCCAGTTAATGACTTCGGTGGTCAACACGCTGCCAATTTGCAGCTCCTCGCAAATCGCCAGTAACAGGAAATTGATCCCGGCCGAATCCACATCCGTCAACTCGGTCAGGTTGCCAATCCCCATCAGCATGGCGGCGTCGGGCCAGATGCGACGCGCCTCGATATAGCGGGCCAGACTGGCGGCGAACCCGGTACCGATCGGTTCCAGAATCGGATCCAGTCGCAGGGGTACGCCACGCGTCGCCAGGTACTCGATTGTTTCCGCCATTTGCAACCAGCGATCGGGGCGATCCGGGATCACCACCACCTCGCAGCCCCAGTCGACAGCTGCCCGACGATTGGTGGAGTTAACACTCAACACCAGTTCGGCACCCGCCTGGACGGCCAGCTGAATCTCGGCGGGTTGCAAACTGTCTACCGATACGCGGAATCCCCGATCGACCAACTCGCCCACAACCGTTCCAATGTCCCGCCAAATCGCACCCGGCTGGCAACCAATGTCAATCACATCCGCGCCGCTGGCGCACAACCGGTGGGCCTGCTGCAGAATTTCGGCGACCGGCCATTGGGGTGCGTGGTTGATTTCGGCAATGATTTCAATGGAATAGTCATTCAGGTCCACCGGTTGGGTTTGGCCGCCAAACAATTCGGGCAGCCGCCGCAGATCCCGGGGGCCGACTTCGATGGGAACCTCAACGACCTGCCGGAGCGGCTCCAGATCCTGATCGCAATAGCCTGGCAAAATCACCCGGTCACAGCCCGCGGGTACCTCAATATGGCGGGCAATCCACGGCGGCGACATCAGGGCGGCGACCGTGATCGGCATAACCTGAATGCTGATGGACACCCCAAAAGCGGTTTCCAGGTCGGCTGCCATGCGGCGCAACGCCGGTTCCGCCAGGCGGCCGGTGACCAAATGAACTTGCTCGCCCTGGTAGGGAGACGGCTGGGGCAATGGATTACCTTTTTCGAACACGAACGCGGGGCCGGCGGGAAAATTGCTTGTTGAGCGGGGGACCTTGACTTATTCTGAACCAATCAGGCCATGCCGTCACCGCCCTTTCCGGCCTGCTTTTCACCGCCCCTCACTGCAGTCCTGTCATGAAAACCCTGCGTTACGCCAAACGACTGATCGGATTTGAATCGGTCAGCCATTTGAGCAACCGGATGATCAGCAAATATCTGCAACTTAAACTGACCAAGCACGGCTTTGTCGTTGAAAAACTTGAGTATCGGGACCCCCAGCGGGTCCGCAAGGTCAACATCGTAGCTCGCAAGGGGAGTGGCCAGGGAGGCCTGGCCTATTTTGCGCATACCGATACAGTCCCGGCCACAGACTGGTTTTCCCGCAAATACGGACCGTATGAACCGGCGATTGCCAAAGAACGCTTGTACGGACGGGGCAGTTGCGACATGAAGGGCTCGATTGCCTGCATGCTGACCGCGGCCCAGCGATTTTCGTGCGAACAGCTGCACGAACCCCTGTATCTGGTTTTTACGGCCGACGAGGAAATTGGATTTCAAGGGGCCCGCTATGTTGTGGAGCAAAGCCAAACCTACCGGGAAATGGTCCAGTACAACACCCGCGGCATTATCGGCGAACCAACCGGCCTGGACGTCGTTCATGCGCACAAGGGAATGTGCATTCTGACCGCGACGTCGCATGGCAAAGCGGCGCATTCCAGTACCAACCTGGGCAAGAATTCCAATCTGGCCATGATCCCGTTTCTGGCGGAAATGAAACGGATCCACGACGAACTCGAAATCGATCCGCAGTGGCACAACCCCCAGTTCGATCCGCCAACCCTGTCGTGGAATATTGTGATTGAGGATGCCAATCGGGCCGTCAACGTCACCTCTCCCAAAACCGTATGCCGGGTGTACACGCGGCCCATGCCCGGTATCGATATTGAACCGCTGGTCCAGCGAACCCGGCAGGCGGCCGTGAAAAACGGCCTGGAGTTCGAACAGTTCAATCCCAACAGCATTCTGGACACCGCGCCCGACAACGAGTTTGTTACCGAAACGCTCAAACTGGTGCATCGCAACCAGCCACGCACCGTTTCCTACGGAACCGACGGGGGAATTTTCAGCGAGCTGGAAAACCTGATTGTTTACGGTCCCGGGAACATCGCCCAGGCGCATACCCGCGATGAATGGATTTCCATCGAACAGCTGAATCTGGGCACCGAGATGTACTCCAAACTGATCGAGCGCTGGTGCTGCAACTGAGTCAAGGCGATGCCGCGCCGAGTTTTTCCAAAACGCCCGGGCCGCCGAGCGTGGTCATCCGGGTCATCGGCGGAAAAAAATACGGGGCCTGCCGCCGGGCGCTTGCCATACCATGCAGCCCCGGGACCGGGCCGGCGCGACGCGGTGTTCTCCGAAAATCGGCTCGCCGACCGGGGCGTTCCATGGTAAATTCACAAAACGCGGCCCGTGTTCCGATCTGTGGCTGGTGAACCGAAACATGTTTTTGCACCCGTGGTTCTTGCTTTGTTGTGTCGGCGCCCTGGCTCTGGGCCTGATCGTCAATCGCCCCTCTGCCGCCACGTCGTTGTCGTTTCAGGACGGCATTCCCGCGGGCATCGTCTGGTATGGCGTATTGACGGATGGCCTGGCGGAAGCACAACGAACTCACAAACCGGTATTGCTCGTTTCGGCGGCTCCGCAGTGTATCGGCGTTTCCGGGATGTGGTGACCGGGCAAGCAGAATATGGACAGGAGTTTCCTGACCGACGCCAGCGTGATCGAGGCATCCCGCGATTTCGTATGCATCCGCCTGGCGACGTACGAGGACGCGGAAGAAGCTGAGTTTTTGAAACAGGTTTTCACCGGCAGCAGTGGCGAACTGGAAAACACGGTTTTCTGTTTGTTGAGTCCGGACGGAAAGGAAAAACTGTCCCGCGCCGGACGCGGACCGCAAATGGCGTTTGGCCGGCCGCAGCAACTGGCGTCGGCGATGAAACGGATCGCGGAGGGCTATGAACCAAATGCATCAACCGCGGCGCCGGCCTTGCCCCAAATGAAAAACGTTCGCCTGGCTCTGAACGTGGCCGAATGCGATGCGCTGCCGCTGGTGGTTTGCCTGGCCGAGAACGACCAGCAACTGCAGTCGCTGCAAACGAATCTCGCCCCGTTGGCGTTTTCCACAGATCTGGCCGGTCGATTCGCCTATGCCTCCAGTCAAGATCCGGCAGAATTGCGGATGATCTCCGGCAAGAAACCTCATCACGGTTATCTGATCGTCACGCCTGGAGAATTCGGAATCGACGGTCAGCTGCAGCAGTCGATTGCCGCTGATGCCGCGGCCGGCGAACTCGAATCCGCGTTGAGATCGTTTGCCGACCAGTATCAGCGCCCGCCCAGGGACCACCACCAGCACGTGCGGACAGGCCAGCAACAAGGGGTCGACTGGAAGACTGAAATCCCGGTCACCGACCCGATGGCCAACCGGGCCCGCCAGCAGGGGGGACCCGGTGGCCGCCGTGGGCCGCCGCCGGGAAAAAAACGGTAGTTCGTCCGTGGGCGAGCCGGGCGCAGTATGGGCCGGCAATCAAAATTGCCTGGACTTTCGATTCAAACAGGTCCCGCCTGGACCTGGTTTGATTCATCCCGATACCACGCCTCAACTTTGGCCAATCCCTCGATCACCTGGTCGATCAACTCGGCGCCGCCCAGTAACAGGGGATGATGCAGCAGGACGAGTTGTTCGGCAGCCTGTTGACTGCCAGCCAGCGACCCGGCGGCACGGCAGCGCCGCGGGGCGCGGCGGACGAATCCGCGGAAACCGGCGTCGGCCGGAACGCCCTCGCCGCGCAGTGCCTGAATGATCGTCTCCCGCTCGGCCCCGGCCCGCAGCATCAGCGGAAATTTGTAAAAGGCCGGGCGGTTCCTGTCGTCCCAGGACGGGTCGATCGTGCGAAACAGTGACGACCCGTTTAATGATTCACATATCCGCCGGGCCCGCTGCAGCCGCTGCGTGTTCCATTCATCCAGCAAGTCCCATTGCGGCAGCAACGCTGCCGCCTGCAGCGTGGACAACGGGTAAGCGTCGTTGCCGTGTTCGGCCGCGATCTTGATTCGCTGGTACAAATCCTGCCGGTCCGTAATCACGGCCCCGCCCCGCCCGGCCGTCAGCAGTTTGCTGCCGCCAAAACTGAAGACGCCGACGTCGCCCCATGTCCCGGCGGCCCGGCCGCTGATGGTGGCGCCCGGGACCTGACAGGCGTCTTCCACGACGGGCATGTTGGCCGTGCGGCATTGCCCGACGATCGTTGACATATCCAGCAACGCGCCGTGCAGATGGCTGACCAGCACCGCACCGGTTGTGGCCGGCGGCGCCGCCGCCAGTTGGTTGACATCCATGGTCCAGCCGTGCGACTGCACGTCGACCAGCACCGGTCGGGCACCAATGGCCTCCACGGCCCGAAAATTGCCGGGAAAATCGTAGCCCGCCATAACGACCTCTTGTCCGGGGCGAACCCCGCAACCGCGCAGGGCCAGTTCGACACCCACCGTTCCCGACGCGCAGGGCCACACGTGCCGGACCTCATGCCGACGAGCCATCCGCTCCATCAACTCGTCCAGCGGGTGGCCATGATACTGGCCCCAACTGCCGTCATTCAGCGCAGCCTCCACCGATTCTGCAATTGCGGCAACCTGCGGTGGCCAGGCAGGCAACGGGGACTGGACCGCCGGTACACCTCCGTGAATCGCCAGTTGTTTCACATCCGAATCCTGTGTTTTCGCGGTTCAACGATCGTGCGTGGAAAAAGTCATCATAGTTGACAGCAGGCAATCGTTGGATCGGTCGACCGCCGGTACGGGTTTCGGGGCGGGGGTCCATTCGGCCTTGACCTGCCCGCGCAGATTTTCTATTCCCTGAACCAATCGTGGCCCGCTTGCGCGCGTGGACCAGGACAGGCCCGATCTGCCGGGAGCCGATCGTGGCCCGTTAATCACAGCGATTTTTTTCATCCGCTACCAACCGGTTTGCAACCTGTGACTCGTGTGCTGACCATCCGAATTCCCCTGGCCCGCTGGCTGCTGATGCTGGCGGTACTGGCGGTACTGGCGGGTGGATGCACGTGGAGTACGGATTCGCTGCGCCGCGTCGCAGCCATCACGGATTTTGGTTCCAACCCGGGTGTGGAGATCCGGCGTCGGCCCCGCAATCCGTTGGATCGCCCCATCAGCCTTTGGTCATCGATGACCGGTCATGGAGGTCCGCAGCCCGGCGAACGGAGCCGGTTGTTTTTGCGACGGCACGCCCTGGAGGAAGACTATTCCCGGCATCCGGAAGAGGTTTTGTGCGAGTTGCGGAGCAGTACGTCCGATCATCCCGACCTGGAACGGCTGCACGTACTGGCCGAACTGGCCTATATCCAGGGGCACTGTCACCGCCGGTCCGGCCATGACCAGGTGGCTGGTCAGCTGCTGGCGACCGCCGTGATGGCGAGTTACCAGTACCTGTTTGATCCCCGACTGGACGTGCAACGGAACGCCTATGATCCGCTGTTCCGCCAGGTTTGTGACACCTACAATGCCGCCCTGGAGGGGATGCTGCGGATCATGAAAGAGCAGGACACGCTGCGGCCCGGCGGCAAGTTCGTGGCCAGTTCACTGGATGGCCAGCCGCTGGAGATTGCCATATCCCTGAACGGTCGATGGCGTGACGATGAATTCAAGACGTTTGAATTCGTTTCCGACTTCGATACCGAGGGACTGCAAAACGTTTATCACACCTATGGTCTGGGTGTCCCGTTGATTGCCATTCGCGATTCGGGTGCGGAACCGGATGCCACGGAGAAAAAATACTATCCCAAAGGTCTGGCCGTTCCGTTAACCGCCTTTATTCAAACCTCGATTCAGGCCACCGATTCTTTGGACCATCAACCCCGGCACAAGTGCCTGATTCAGCTGATTGATCCGCTGGAACAAACTGGAATCGCGGTGGGCAATCGATTCGCACCGCTGGAAAGCGACATCACGACCCCGCTGGCCTACTACCTGGACGATCCGCTGCTGGGTTCCAGTGTTTTCGCAACGGCTGCCTTGTTGAACGGGGAGTTTGCCGGAAAGTTCCGCGGCATGTACATGCTGGAGCCGTTTGATCCGAACAAGATTCCGGTGGTGATGGTCCACGGATTTTGGTCCAGCCCGATGACATGGACTGAGATGTTCAACGATTTGCGAGGGGACAAAAACATTCGGGACCATTACCAGTTCTGGTTCTACATGTATCCCAGCGGCCAGCCATTCTGGTTCAGCGCCCGTCAAATGCGGGAAGATTTACGCGACTTGCGGGCTCATTTTGATCCCGAACACCAGTCACCGATGCTGGACGAAATGGTGCTGGTGGGCCACAGCATGGGCGGCCTCGTTTCGCGATTGCAAACTCTGGACAGCGAGGACCGGTTTTGGCGGCTGCTGAGCGACAAACCGGTGGAGCAGCTGACCGGCGATGAACCGACCCGGCAACGACTGCGTGACACACTGTATTTCACCGCCAATCCGTCGATTGCACGAGTCGTGACCATCGGCACACCACACCTCGGCAGCCCGGTATCCAACAATGTCACTCGCTGGTTCAGTCAACAACTGTTTCGATTGCCCGATACCCTGACGAACGAGTACCGGAAAATTGTACGCGACAATCCTGGCTATTTTCTGGAGTCCAATTTGCTGTCCATAACGACCAGCACCGATGCCCTGTCGTCCGAATCCCGATTCTTTGAAGCCATGCAGGCGGCGCGGCGAAGTTCCCGGGTTACCTATCACAATATCATCGGAGTGAAACCGGCCGGTTCCGTTCTGCCCTGGAGCCATGCGGAGCCGGATTCCGACGGCGTGGTGTCCCTGGAAAGTGCCAGAACACCGGATGCATCCACCGAAGTCGAAGTTCCGGCCGAGCATTCCGTGATTCACAAACATCCCCGGGCGATCATGGAAGTCCGCCATGTGCTGCTCGATCATCTGGCCCAGATTCGCAATGCCCAGGCGGACCCGGTCACGGCGGACAACCGGACTCCCGGCAGCGACGGGACCGTTTTGAAATAACCGCCCTGGCGCTTGTGATGGAACAAGCGGCCGGCCTCTCGCGAACCCCCCCCCGACAGAGCAAACCGGAGCCCGTTCTTCGTCGACCCGCAAAGCGACACGACGCTCCGACCTGGCACTGATGGACTACGGCCGGGAGGGATCGGTGGTCAGAGGTATTGCCGGTGGCTGAACCGGCGAGTCCGGCAACCGGGGGGAACTGCGATCGGTCTCAACCTTCGCAATCCGCAATTGCGTTTTGGCACTGCCATTGGCCGTTTTGTTGCGGAACTCCACGATTTGGCGGAGCTGTGGCTGTTCTGCCAGTTCACCGCGCCGAATCGAAACGTCGCCAGGAGCCTCAATTCCAATCCGCACCGTATTGCCACGGCTTTTCAGGACCGTGATTGTGATCCTGTCATCAATCACGATTTGCTGATCTTGCTTTCTCGATAGCACGAGCATGGATTTCACTCCTTTGAAAAGATGAGAGCCGCCGCCTTTAGCTTTTTTTGCTCGTCAGGCAGAGATTTCAGGAATTAATACGGTCGAGTCGTCAAAATGGTTTCGAAGAATGTCGCAAGTCGGCCATTAATGGCATAATACGGGGCTTGATGGCGTTCAACCCCGCCATGACGGTAACCGGCAATCCCGGTTTCCTCCACGGACGGTCCTCGGACGGCCCCCGTCTGAAAAGTGCTCAGCAGTCCCGACAACGGGTTCGCTTTTTTGGAATTGGTTACCTGTCGGTCGCCGATCTTGTGCCAAATGCCGGGTCCCCGGCAGGAGAACACGTCACATGTCGATCAAATCCTGGACCTCCGGGCCCTTGCCAGCCACCATGGGAAATCCGGTCCGGGGTGGAACCGGGGAACTCGGTTTTGAATGGACCCGGCAAACGGATGGACCCCGTTGTGGCGTTGAAATGGTGACCCTGGTCTGCGGGGACAAACGCCTCACCGTGATCCCCACGCGGGGCATGGGAATTTGGCAGGCCGAGCATCAGGGCGTGCGGTTCGGCTGGAATTCGCCCATTGCCGGACCGGTTCACCCGATGTGGGTGCCGGTAAATGCTCCGGATGGACTGGGCTGGCTGGAGGGTTTCGACGAAATGCTGGTACGGTGCGGACTGGCCAGTAACGGGGCGCCGGAATTCGACGATCGGGGACAGTTGACTCATCCATTGCATGGCCGGATTGCCAACTTGCCAGCCGTTGACGTTTCGATTGACATCGACGAATCGGAGGGCCGGATCGCCATTCGGGGAACCGTCACTGAAACCCGATTCCACTTTCGACGTCTGCAACTGGAGACGACGATCGGGCTAGCGCGGGACTCCCCTGAAATCGAGTTGGTCGATCGCGTCACGAACAGGTCCGACCGTCCCGATCAGGTTCAAATGTTGTATCACAGCAACTTCGGTTCACCGATCCTGGCCGAAGGCGCCCGGGTGATGGCGCCGCTGAGACGGATCGTCCCGCGCAACGCTCACGCCGCCCGCATGATCGATTCATGGGACCGGTTTGGACCGCCTGACCCCGCCTGCCAGGAAGCGGTCTATTTTATGGAGTTGGCCGCCGATGATGCCGGACGCAGTATCGCGTTGTTGACGGATGCCACCGGGTCGCACGGTGTCAGTCTGGATTACGACACCGCCACCCTGCCCTGCTTCACCCTGTGGAAAAACACGGTGGGCGAGGCGGACGGTTATGTGACGGGACTGGAGCCGGGCACCAATTTTCCCAATCCCCACAGCTTTGAGGTCGAACACGGTCGCGTCATTGCGCTGGATCCGGGTGAAGTCGTGGATTTTTCACTGCGGATTGGCTTGCTGGTTCATCGGAAACTGGTCATTCAGGCCATCGAGCGGATCGGGCACCTGCAACCGGAGTTTGTCGATATCGCCCGGGAACCCTGCGAGGACTGGTCCGCCGACGCGCAGGGGTGTTGGGAGGTTCCCCATTCGGGAGGTTCCACATAACAATATTCGCCGGTCCACCGCGAACTGAACGTTTGCCGGCTTGTCCACCTGGGGAAATACGCATGAATCGAATTCACCGGCTACCTGGTTCGTGGTCGCTGGCGTGGCTGACGATCATGGGTTCTGCTGTTGCGCTCGGCCAGGAAATCCGGGACGCGACGACGGAACTGGGCCGGCTGAAAGCCTCCGGTGCTCCGACCCGTATTGCCGATCTCAAACGGGAAATCGGCGCGACCGGGACCAACGCTGCCCGCATCCTCGATCCGGTGCGGGAAAAGTGGTGGGCCATTGACCTGGCCGTGGCTGACTCGTTCCAGTTTGGCGACGAACGACTGTCGCCCCGGTTTCTGGAAGCCTGGGAATCGGTGGCCGACGAGCGACGCATCGTCTTCGCCGCCGTCGACCAGGCAACCCGGGCCGACGTCTGGATGCCGCGTTTTTTGATGCAGGCCGAGACGGCGGGGGATGTGATGGAGGAACAGGAATCGCCATGGCTCCGGGTGCTGGCCCGGGTCCTGATGTATCGAAGTCGCGTCCGGTTGCAGGCCGGCGACGCTGATGCCGCCGCCCAAACCGCGCTGAACATCATTCGGCTGGCCAGATTGCATCCCCAAACAGGTCTGGCGGGTTACCTGAACAGTAATGTCATTCAGCAAATTGGCCTGGGCGAATTGGGAAACGTGTTGACCCAATCCGGCGGATTGAGTCTGGACGTGCATCAGGCCATCGAGGCCGAACTGGCACAACACGATTCGCTGGACGGATTCACCGAATCACTGATCGCCGAACGGGTCATTGGACTGCAGATGATTCGCGACCAGGGCGTGGTGGGGCTGACCCGCATCGAACCCTATTTGAAAGCCATGCGGATGGCCATTGGTGAGTCCGGAAAAACCATTGGTCAGCAACCGGCGTTGCTGGATCCGCAGGAACACGGCAGCACCGGGGGCATGCTGGATCCCGGCCTGCAAATGGTCCGTGGTTCGGCGAACCGGGGACTGGCCATGGTCCGCTGCCTGCGAATTGTGAACTGCCTGCAGGGAAAAATGATTGACAATCCCGATCTGGAAAAAATCGATTTGCCGGGGGACACGAAAACCGATCCATTCATCGACATGCCGCTGGTGCTTCGCGCGACGGATCAGGGAGTCCTGATATATTCGGTGGGGCGCAACCGTCTGGATGATGGCGGGGAAATTCGCAATCAGGGCGACATTGGCTTTCGGATTCCCCTACGCGACTGAGTCCCTGACGGGCCAAGCGGCACAGCCGGAAACTTGCGGACCCACTCAATCATCGACGCCATGGAATCAGGTCAACCGTTGTCCCTGTGGGCCATCCGATTCGCCATTGCCGGCTGGATTGGTTTCGCCGGCACGGTGATTTCGGGCCAGGGCCGCCATGGCCACTGGCGGTTGGCGCGGGTTTTTTGGACGGTGGGCACGCTATTGTACCTAACGCACATGATCACCGCCTTTGCCTGGTTTCATCAGTGGAGCCACGCCGCGGCCATGGAACACACCGCTGAAATCACCGCCCGGGTCACTGGCATCGACTGGGGCGGCGGCATCTGGTTCAATCACGGATTCACCCTGATTTGTGTCCTCGAGACGGTTGTGTGGTGGATGCGGCCGCAATGGATCACCGGTCGCCGCCGGTTTTTGAATTTTCTGATTTACGGATACTGCGTGTTCATTGGGTTCAACGCAACGGTGATCTTTGCTCCGGGTTGGCTGCGCTGGATTTGTCCGGGGACATTGGCCGGTTTGACCCTGCTGCAACTGCGGATCGGCAGGCAACGATGAACACCGCACGGCCCCGCCGCACATCGATTGCTGCCGGCTGGCTGTTCATCGTGGTGATCTGGCTGGTTTTCTTTGGGCCGGTAATGGCCGGGCGGCAACAGTTCGGATTTCGCGATACGGCGTCGATGTACTTTCCCCTGTTCCAGTGGATTGATCGGCAATGGCAGGAGGGAACCCTGCCCTCGTGGAATCCGCTTGACGATTTCGGGATGTCTGTAATCGGAGATACCAGCAGCAGCCTGTTCTACCCGGTCAAACTGTTGTTTTTTTTGCCCGTTCCGTCATTCGAGTTGCAGTTCGCCTGGTACGTGGCCGGACACGTGCTGTTGGCGGCGGCCGGTGCCTGGTGGGCAGCCCGGACCATGGGTTGCGGCGTCGCCGCAGCCACGCTGGCCGCCATCAGTTATGCGTTTGGCGGTGCGGTCGTTTTTCAAACCTGCAATTTGATCTATCTGGTCGGCGCTGCCTGGTTGCCTGCAGCCTTGGCCTGCACCTGGAATTTCTGTCGACGCGGTGACTGGAGGTGGTTGACCGGATCGGCGATCACCCTGGCCATGATGGTTCTGGGAGGCGACCCCCAAATGGCCTTGATGGGCGGACTGATCCTGGTATTTCTGATCGCAACAACACCCGGTTCGATCCGTCCGTTGTCCCGACTGGCCGCGCCGCTGTTGCTGGCGGGCGTCGCACTGGCCCTGAGCGCCGTTCAGCTGTGGCCGGCCGTCCACTGGGCCCGGCGGAGTGAACGCATGGTGACCGATCCACCCGTGACGCTGGCCTCAGCCATCCAAACGGGTGATTATCGGGGGCTGGTTTCGGAACCGGTCGCCGGTTCGCATGCCTCGGCCATGTATGAATTCAGTTTTGCGCCGTGGCGGATTGTGGAGTTGTTGTGGCCGAATGTGGCCGGCGACTTCGATTTTGTTTCCGAGACGAACCCGTCCAGCATCTTGCCAGGTGCGGACCGGCTGTGGACACCCTCCATTTACCTGGGTGTCCTGGTGGCCCTGCTGGCCTTTGGCGAAAGACGGTTTCGCCGGGGATCGGCAGATGACACTTCTGTTTCGTGGCAATTAACGTGGCTGGCAGTGTTTTTTCTGGTCGCTTCATTTGGCTGGTACGGCATCGGCTGGCTGGTCAACGAACTGCAATTGATGCGGGGAGGAACCGGATTGGGTGCACTGCCGGGTCGCCCGGTCGGCGGGTTGTACTGGGTCCTGGTGAGCCTGCTGCCAGGATTTTCAACCTTTCGTTATCCGGCCAAGCTGGTTGTTGTGGCTGGTCTGGCTGTGTGTTTGCTCGGCGGACTTGGTCTGCAGCGATGGGCGGGGGCGGAGCGGCCCGGGGCACGACCGGCGCTGGCGGCACTGTCGGGCAACATCCGCGTGGTTTTGTTGGCCGGGTTGCCGGTTGCACTGCTCGCCGCCGGTGGTTGGCTGGCGGCCCGTGCCGGGTGGGCCGGGGACGCTCTCCCGTGGACCTGGGCTGGCGATGTGCTGCTGGCGATTGGCCAATCGACGGCCGTACTGATGACGGCCGCCAGCGCGATTTTCCTGACGGCATCGCGGCCAACCCGCTCCCTGGCCTGGTTCATGGTCGGGCTGACGGCGGTGGATCTGACGCTGGCCAATTACCGGTTGCAGGGATTCGTGCCCGGCGACCCGGCTGCCAAATCCGCGTCGAAACTCCGCGACAGCCTGTATCGCAATCCGGCCGCCCTGCGATACGAATTGGACCCGGCCCGATCAATCACGCTGGCGGAACTGCAGGCGGTCGACCGGCTGTCCCTGTATCCCCGGTATCACCTGCCGCCGGGAAAACGGCTGACTGGTTCCTTCATGTCCATTGAGCCGCTGGATGTATTGCTGTGGAAACGAGCCGTGGCGGGTCTGAATGATCGCGATCGAAAAATGGTTCTGGGCGCCAGTGGCGTGCAGCAAATCATCGATTCGGTATCGTGGTCACACGAGAATCCGGTTGGTTCGGGGCCACAGGTCCCGGCCGACCAGCGGGTAACCGTTCGGCTTGCATACCGGGATTTGGAATCCGTGGAATCGTTTTGGCTGGCCGACCAATGGCATGTTCTGCCAGAAATTGACAACCATGACTGGTCGGGCGTGGTCCGGCGAACCCGAGAGGTACTGGCCTGGATTGCGGAACAGGGTTTGACCATCCCGATTCTGGAATCTTCGGAATCCCGTTTGCCACATGCAGTACCGGACGACGATGGAGCCGGATTTTCCGGGACTCTGCAACTGCTGATCGATCAGGCAACGCACAAGGTGCTGGAAGTGGATGTCCCGCGCGAGTGCCTGCTGGTGGGATGCCAGTATTTTGACTCTGGCTGGCAGGCAACAATTGGTACCAACGGTGGCTCTGCCCGATCCGTTTCCCTGATCCGGGCCAATCGATTGTTGACGGCCATGCATCTGCCCCGGGGTCAGCATCGGATCGAGTTGATCTATCGACCTCCGGGACTGGTCCGCGGCGCCATGATCAGCGGATTGGCGTGGCTGATACTCGGGATTTGGACATCGGCCATACCCGTTCGCAGGCTGGTGCGCGGCCGCAGCGGATAGCGGTATTTTTGCCGGACCGGGTCAATGGGGTTCACCGGTTTCGGTTTGACCGGTGGGCGCCGGATCGGCGGCCGGCAGGGGATTGGCGCTGCGATGAATGTTGGATGACGGTTGCGACTGGGTTTCCGACGGAAGCCGGGTCGGATCGGTCCCCGGGCTGTCGGCATCCGGCTGGCCGGCCGGCCGTGGCGGCTGGAAGTTGTGAAACCGCCGCCGACACAGGTCGCGGAATTCCTCCAGATTGGCCTGCCGCGCATCGACACTGTCGAAAGCCCGGTGCAGCACCGTTTCCAGAAACTCGTTGGACAAATCCCACAAGGGCTGGTCGGCGACCAGATGATCGGCCACGAATTGCCGGTCGGCCTCATCAATCACGGTATCTTTTTTGGAAACGTTGGTCCGAACGTAACTCAGGTCCCTGAAACATTCGGGATACAGCCTCTGCAGCGCAATGCAGGACTCGTCAAATCGCTCGATCGGGAACAGGCAGGCTTGTCCGGTATCGAGGGCCTTGTGAATCACCGACATGTCATCAAAGGAGCGCCCGCCGTTGAGGAAGTAAATCTGGCTGTTGGTCTGCGGATGAGCGTAACCGTTGACGAGTTCTTCATTGGCGAAATCGCGGAAAGACATCCGTTGGGCAATACACTGCACTTCCTCGAAATTGCGGTGAAAAAAATACCGCGAGATGAATCGCTCGACCGGATCGCGGACGAAACAGATGGCCATGACGCGGGCATCGGGATGTTCGTAGGGCAGATCCAGCGAAAGCTTGTGATCGGAAAAGCAGCGCAGCCAGGGATGACAGCGCACAATCTCGCTGACATCCTCACGCGTGTACTGTTTCGTTTCCAGCAGCGAGTTGGAGTTGTAAAAACCGTCGCCAAAGTTCCGGTTGAACAGCTGCCGAAGCGTGCTGCCGCCGGCCTTGGGAACGTGAACGTGTAACCAGATGTTATGCATTTAACCACGCAGCGAGACCAGGCCGACACCGGTTTTAATTATCGTCATGGGCCCGTCCGGCGGCAAGATTGATTTGAACGGGTGCCGCCCTGTTTCCGCCAGGTGCCGGAACCGGTTTCACCTTGACACGGCAGCCGGATATTTCAGGGAGGCGTCGGCATGGCCCGTCCGATCCGCATTACTCGTCCTCGTCCTCCTTCAGCTGGGCCCGGGCGATGACCTCCTGCTGCACATTGGGGGGCATGACTTCGTAGTGACTGAATTCCATGGTGTAGCTGCCCATCCCGCCGGTCATGCTGGACAGGGTGCGGGCATAGGTGGTCACTTCACGCAAGGGGACGTCACAGTGCACCGTGGTAAAACTGCCTCCGGCCGAATCGCTTCCCGATACCCGGCCACCCCGCGACGACATGTCGGAATAAACATCTCCCACATTGGCTTCCGGAACCGTGACATCGATCTTGACGATCGGTTCCAGCAATCCGGGACTGGCTTTCTCAAATACCTGCTTGAACGCCTGGCGGGCGGCGGTTTTGAAAGCGGCTTCGCTGGAATCGACGTCGTGGTATTTGCCAAAATGTACTTCGATGCACAAATCCTGAACGGGATAGCCGGCAATCACGCCACTGGTGATCCGTTCCGCAAAGCCCTTGCCGACAGCCGGCATAAAATTCGACGGAATCGTTCCACCGACAATTGAATCCACCCACAGGAAATTGGATTTCTCGTCGTAGTGGGTATGCTTCATTGAGTTGAATCGACTCTTGACCGCATACTCCTCAATGTTGGTGCCCCGGGGCAACGGGAACATCCGGATATGGACTTCGCCGAACTGGCCGCGGCCCCCCGACTGTTTCTTGTGCCGGTAGCTGCCTTCGGCGGTCGGTTTGGATGGTTTCGCGAAAGGCTATCCGCGGTTCCTTGGTATCCACCTCCAGTTTGTCGCGGCGTTTGAGTCGTTCCTGGATGATCGCCAGGTGCAATTCACTCATCCCGGTCACCACCAGTTCCTTGGTCTGGGCATCGCGGTCGAGGTGAAAGGTGGGATCCTCCTCGACGATCTTGGCGAGGGCTCCGGACAGCTTGGTTTCGTCGCCGCGACTTTTGGGCGTCACCGCCAGCGACACCATCGGGGTGGGAAAGACGATGGGTGGCAGCTGGCAATCGCCCAGCACCGTTCCGGTATGCAGGTCTTCCATTTTGGCGACTGCCACGATGTCGCCGGGTCCGGCAGTGTCGACGTTGGCGGTGGCTTCACCCTGGACCTCAAGCAGCTGTCCCATTTTGACCCCTTTCCGCGCGGAGGAGGCGGCCACATGGGCGTCGCGTTTGAGGCGTTCCGGAAAAAACGCGGACAAAACTGAGCTTCTGGACAAACGGATCGATTCGCGTTTTGAAGACGCGGGCCACCAGAGGTTCCTCGCGGATCGGGCTCGATGGTTACCGCTGATCCGTCCCGGGTTCCGCTGCGCGGCAAGTCCGCCGGGGACAATCCGCACATGAGGACCGCGTCCAGCAATTCGGACAAGTCCCTTGCCGGTCCGGGCACTGCAACAAACGATGGGAATCAGGGTGCCCTGGCGGACGGCCTGCACAATCAGCCGCGACAACTCCTCGTCGCTTGGCATCGTGCCCTCAAAGTACTTCTCCATGACCGCTTCGTCGACTTCGATGATCGACTCGATCAGCGGTTCACTGATGGAGGCCGGATCGACGAGCGCACCGCTGGTATCCTCCGGTATCTTGAGCGTGCTGGCCACACCTCGGAATTCACTTCCGACACCCAGTGGCACGTTGAGCAGAACGCACTGATTCCCCCACATTTCGCGAATTACGTCGACCAGCGCCTGAAAATCAATATTCTCCTCATCCATCTTGTTGATAACGACCATGCGCCCGAGTCCCAGTTTGCCGGCCTCGTCGAATGTGCGACGCGTATTGACTTCGATCCCCGAGTGGGCGTTGACCACGACCAGCGCGGTATCGACACCGTGCATGGCGCAGATGGTCTGGCCGATAAAATCGGGATAGCCGGGTGTGTCCAGCAGGTTGAAATGCCGGCCCTGGTAATCGAAATGCGTGCAGGCCGTCTCAATCGAGTATTTGTGGTGTTTTTCTTCCGGATCAAAGTCACAAATGCTGGTGCCGTTTTCGACATCGGGCGTCCCGCTGACGGCTCCGGTCAATGCCAACAGCTTGTCGGCGATTGTGGTTTTTCCTGACGAGCCGTGTCCACACAGACAAATATTGCGAATCGACGTTACATCGGGCATTTCAAAATTCCTGCTGGGCTGGGTTGAATGATCCTTTTGCGTGTCTGTTTGACGGGCACGGAGGCTGCCCCGACTGCGTCCTGACCGACAGGGGTCCGGGCGCGAGTCAACCCGGGCGCGTGGCCTCGGGATTGCTGTTCGGCCGGGAGGCGGCGTGAATGGCCTCGGCCAGGGTCAACCGGCCCTCGTACAGGGCCTTGCCAATAACACAACCCGCCAAACCCATCGCCGCCAGCCGGGAAATATCCCCGGTGGTTGTGACGCCCCCGGACGCAATCAGGGGTACGTTGACGGTATTGGCCATTTCCTGCATCGCCACAAAATTGGGTCCTCCCATCATGCCATCGCGGGATATATCGGTGTAAATGATCCCGGCCAGCGGATGACCGTTGATCTGCCGGGCCAGGTCCACCGCCAGGGTATCACTGGTCTTGAGCCAGCCGTTGGTGGTGACCCGTCCCTGCCGGGCATCGATGGCCACCAGCAACCGGTCCGGATACAGCCGGCTCATTTCCGCCAGCCACTGCGGATCGGTCAATGCCTTGGTGCCAACCACCAGTCGCTGGATTCCCGCTTCCAGATACCCGGAGATCATGTCGCGACTGCGAATGCCCCCTCCCAGCTGGCACGGGACGTCGATTTCATGCGCGATCGTGCCAATCGCCTGCCGGTTCAAACCGGTGCCGTCCCTGGCCGCATCCAGGTCCACAATGTGCAGGCCGGTGGCCCCATCGGAAACGAATCGCTGTGCCATGTCGGCCGGATTGTCGCCATACACCGTCATTTGGGCATAGTCGCCCTGGGTCAGACGGACGCATTTGCCATCGCGAATATCAATCGCTGGCCAAATCTGCATAGGAATCCCCAAAACCGGCTTGATGCAGGCAAAGCGCTGCGGGCGAGTTGTACTGCGGGCGAGTTTTACTGCGGGCGAGTTGTACTACGGGCGAGTTTTACTGCGGGCGAATTGGCGCGCACCATGAAATGACCGGCCAGCCGCGTTAACCAGGCAAAAGACGCCCGGAAATCGCCGAAAGCATGGCAATATCCCAGATCGGAAACCGGTTTGCAAGCGCTTCGCCGCAGGCCGGCCGGGGACCGCACGGCGGACGACTCCCGTCGATTGCTGACCGGAACGGCTTTCCCGAACTGGCCCCCAATCAGGAATCGGTGCGTGGTCCAATAATCATCCCACCGAAACTGATACGGGATCCAGCCAGCTCCACTGGTCGGCCTGGCTGCCGTCAAACAGGCCAAAGAAGACGTTCTGGATGGACTGGGTGATCGGGCCCGGCTTGCCGTCGCCCACCGCGATCCGGTCCACCGAGCGAATCGGCGTGACCTCGGCGGCGGTTCCCGTCAAGAACACTTCGTCGGCAATGTACAACGATTCCCGGGGCAGCGATTCCTGGACGACGGGATGTCCCAGCAATTCAGCGATCCGGAAGACCGTGTCGCGGGTGATCCCTGCCAATATCGATGACGCCAGAGGAGGGGTATATATTTTGCCGTCGCGCACCACAAAAACATTTTCTCCGGACCCTTCGGAGATCATACCCTGAGCGCTGACCGAAATCCCCTCCAGGTATCCGTGCCGGTGGGCTTCGGTGCAAATCAGCTGGGCATTCGTGTAATGCCCGCCAGCCTTGGCGAGGACCGGAATCGAGCCACTGGTTGTGCGGTGCCATGACGAAATGCAAGCGTCAATTCCATGCTGGATCCCTTCCGCGCCCAGATAAGCGCCCCATTCAAATGCGCCGATGGCCGTTTCCACAACACAATCCTGCAGACCGTCGAGCGCCAGGGTGCCCATCCCAAAAAAAACAATCGGGCGAATGTAGGCGTTGGTCAAAGAATTGTCGGAGATGACGTCGCGGCAAGCCTGGCAGATCTCCGCATGGGAGTAGGGACAAGCCATGCGGTAAATCCTGGCCGAATCCAGCAACCGCCGGATGTGGTCCGTCAGCCGAAAAATGGCCGGGCCGTTGGGCGTTTCGTAACAACGAATTCCCTCAAAGACACTGGAGCCGTAGTGCAGCGCATGAGACATAACGTGAATCCTGGCATCGGCCCACGGCACCATTTCGCCGTTGCGCCAGATAAACCGGGTGGGCTTCATGATTTCAGCTTTCTGTTCAGGAACCAGTCGCGACGTTGACCCTGGTGATGCCGGGGTTACCCATAATAGGGTACGAGACCACGCAAATGAAGGAAGGTCGGCGACGCCCGCAGGACGCCGTGGCCTGGCCCGGGGTTGATGGCCGAGGCGCGTGGCGCCGGATGCTATGCGGCATCGTAGGCCGCCCGCAGCCATCGCTTCAGTTCGGCGTCGACCTGCCCGGGTTCGCTGATTCGCACCCGGTGCGAAACCATCGCGTTGAAACTGCCGGAATTTTCCAGTCGCCCGCTGGCCGCAGTCCCTTTCAGGTTGATGCCGACATCGACCCGATCCCGGGTGGACGGCTGAACGATCGCGAACTGTTTGTTGCGACGCAGACTGACATAGGCTTTTTTGGGCGCGATTTCCACATCCTTGCCAAACTGGCCGACCATCGCCACGATGGCCTCGTACACCGGCCGCAACCCCGCCTTGCCCCCCTGATACTGCTGGTCGACCAGATCCTGATGGGCCGCGGCGGGTTGTTTGGCGCTCAAGAACTCGTGTGCGATCATCGAGGCGAACCCGTGAGTCACTCCATGATCGGATTTCAGAAACTTGACGATTTGCCCATGCTTGTCCAGGCCAGCCGGCTTGATGATTTTCAACCATTGCGGCAGGGTCTTGCCGGTTTTTTCCCTGAGGTTGGCTTTCATCGAGGCGGCCATTTCTTCGGGAGACTTTGCCATTTCGGGTTGCTCCATTCGGGTTCGCGGAAATCGGTGACTCCCGCATTGTAATTACCCCGCCATCGGCTTTCAGGCCACCCTGGCCATCCCGTATATTGTGGAGCGAGCGTGTCGGGGAACATTGTCGATTCCATGACCGAGGACCCAGCAACATGAACTTTCCTGCCCTGGTCGACCGACTGGAAAATTTTGCCCGGGTCTTGCCAGTTCTGGTCCACTCAACCCCCGACATCGACGCACTGTGGCGACCGCCCTCGGGCCACTGGTCGATACTGGAAATCGTTTGTCACCTGGCTGACGAGGAGGTCGAGGACTTTCGAACGCGGCTGCACCTGACCCTCGAAAACCCCGAGCGACCGTGGCCTCCCATCGATCCCGAAAAGGCAGCTGTGGATCGTCATTACAACTCGCAAAACCTCACGGAGGCTGTGGCACGATTCGTCGGCGAACGCAACCGGTCCGTCGAGTGGCTGGGCTCGCTGTCGCAACCTGACTGGAACCAGGCCCATGTGCACTCGCGTTTCGGGGCCATCGCGGCCGGACAGATCCTGGCAGCGTGGGTTGCCCACGACCAGCTGCATCTGCGGCAAATTGCCAAACGGTTTTACGAACTGGGCGCTCGCGACGCCCGGCCTTATGGCAATGATTACGCCGGAAACTGGTAGACTGAACCGATTCGTCCCTGTTACCGCCTGGGAAATGTGAAGATTGAATATCGCATGGGCGTGACGCTCGGACGGTCCACGGGGGAGCTGATCGACCCGTAGCACCGGGCGCTCGCGGGCCCCGGTGGCGCCCCGGCCGGTCCCGGGGCCCAGGATGCCTCGCCTGATCGCCACTCCGGCGGATTGGCGGAGCGGAATCGGGTTCCAGCCGGACACCCCCTGCGGGATGGCGACTGACAACTGCCCGACCTTGGACGGCATTCGCCCCGAGCCACCGCACGCTGCAATACCGAATGGCAACCGTTGACGCATGAACCGCCAGAAACCGAATCGCTGGTGGGGTTACGGGGCGACCGCAGTCCTGATCGGGATTATCGGGTCGGCGATCTGGTCATCCAACACGGGCGTTTCCAACCCGTTACTGAAAATCCCCCATCAACTGCCGGGGGGCGACAAACTCGGTCACGCGGTCCTGTTTGGCTTGCTGGCCCTGTTGATCGATTGGGTATTACGTTACCGGAATGTATCACTCGGCAAACTGAAAACCCCCCTGGGCCCGCTGGTCGTCCTGGTGTTGGCCCTGGCTGAAGAGGCGTCCCAGTTATTCTGGAGCCGTCGATCGCCGGATCTGCTGGACGCCATGGCGGACATCATCGGTGTCGTTCTGGTGGCCGGCGGCGTTCGGCTCATCCGGTGGAGGCGAAAAACACGTTTTCCGAAAGCTTGACAGCGGTTTACGCCGCGTGGACGGGGACGATCCTGATTGCCCCGCAACTCAGCCATGCGGGATTTTTGTCGACCGATCCGCATGGTTAGCGTGTTTATTATGATGGGTGCATCCGGGATGCCGATGACCGGCGCCGATGACCAATCCCCTGCCCGATGGAACAGACCACATGAATCCAATCAGCGCGGCCGGCGCCGCCGTGGACCTGAAAACCCGATTTCCCGGCCCGGGCCGGGTCTGCTGGATTGGCGTTCGGCCCCGGCGGGGTCAAGCCGTCGAGGCTGTTTCGCATGTCCAGGCAGATCTCCAGACGGGTCTGGTGGGTGACCGGTTTTCCGGAAAACCGGGAGCTGATCGACAGGTGACCCTGATTCAGCAGGAGCACTTGCAGGCCGTCGCCTCCCTGCTGGGAATCGAGTGTGTGGACCCGGCACTGACCCGCCGCAACATCGTGGTCGCAGGTATTAATCTGACCGCGTTAAAGGGCGCCGAGTTTGCGATCGGCAACGCCCTGTTGCGGGGCACCGGTGCTTGCGCTCCGTGCGGCAAAATGGAACGCAATCTGGGACTTGGCGGCTACAATGCGATGCGCGGCCACGGGGGAATTACCGCTTGTGTGGTTCGCTCCGGCACCATCTCCATTGGTGACCACGTCCGCTTTGCCGGGCTGGCGAGGGTTGGCTGAACCGCCAGGCGAGGGTTGGCGGAACCGCAAGAAGTCGCCGTCAACAACCGGTGGAGCCTTTTCGGCCCAGGCGAGCCCGTTTGACCGCCCGCGCGGAGCATCGGGTCCAGGAACCGAACTACCAGGGGGTCCACAGAATGCTGTTGCCCCGAAAGCCAATGTCGCCGGGGGGAACGCCCAGGTTGTTGAACTCACTGGAGTGAAACCCGCCGATATACTTGGGGTACAGGACCGGGTCGTAGGACAGCGGGGCGTTCGGATTGGCATTGTGTGACGTGTCGCCGAACAGCAGCCGGGGCAAAAACCGTTGTTGCAGGTTTCGACCGCGGACGCGCCGCCGGTTGGCATGCGGTGCAACGTCAGACACCTGCCCCGGTCGGGCCACTTGCCCTTCCTCGCTTTGAGCTTCCGCGTGTGACGTCACCCCCATCAGAACTGCAAGAAACATTGCGGCGCCAACAATTCGGCTCATTGGTAAATTCCCTGAAGAATGTTGTTTCGGGCGAGGCGTTTTCGCAACCGGTCATTGCACGGACGATGGCCTGACAGGATGGGTATCGATTCCCGACAAATGCCAGGTCCAGCAAACGCTCCCGAAACCCGGTTGTGCGGGCATTCGAAACATTCGGACATCCGAAACAACTGGCACAAGCCGGGCGAGCCGACCGGGCCCGGTTTCGAACACGGTGCCGTCGCGGCGGGCGGTTGCAACGCGTGAGAATCGTTTCAGAAGAGGCGGGGCACCGGGTGCGGCAGGTCCGACTGCCGCGTTAAACCGCGCGTTTCCGGTCGCGGTGGCGATCGGCGATGCAGCGGGAGCAGCCGCCGGGGACAGGCCAACGGCAGGTGTCGGTCCAGCCCTGTTTTCCGCAAGAATCGTTGAGGCTAGTCCGCCAGACAACTGGCCAGAATCTGCAGGTCGGTATCCCGCGACTCGGGAGACAGGGGTCCGAAGGAGAACCGGAAAAACCGGTTCAGTGCCCCGTCCACACCGGCCCGATGCATATCGCACAATCGCCCCGGCAAAATGGCCGCCTTGTGGGCGAACAGCCGCTCATTGAACTGATCTGCATTGAGCGAACCCGGCAGTTGTCCCCAGTGATAAAAACCACCGTCACCGGAAAACAGCTGAATTCCCAGTCGCTGCAATCCGTTGCGGTAAAACTCGCGCTGGCTGTTGTAATGTTCGTGAACAGCCTGACGGGCTCGAGTCACCCGGGCCGTCTCCAGCAAATCTGCCACATACAACTGGGCCGGACGGGATACGCCACCCATGCCGATCGAGGACCAGTTTCGAAAGATTTCGACATTTCGCCGGGAAGCCACGATCCAGCCGATCCGCATTCCCGGCACCTGCAGCCCCTTGGTGGCCGCGCCACTGACGAACAGGTTGGTGTCATCAATATTGTCGATGTACCGCAGCGCGCTGTCCGGTCCCGACTGGTTAAAGAACTCATAGGCCTCGTCGATCAGGCCGCCATGATCGTTGTCGATCAGCCAGTGCACGTATTCATCCAGCATTTCACCGGACCACGTCACGCCGGTCGGATTGGCGGGATTGCTCTTCACAAAGAATTTTCGGGATTCCCCGATTCCGGCCGCTTCCTCATAATCCGGCAATGCCGGACGAAACTGGTTGGCAGGATTGCTGGGAATAATCCGGTACCGGCGCCGCAGCAGTTGCAGCATGTCGTAATACGGCGTGTATTCCGTCTCCTCAATCAGCACCTCGTAGTCATCCGGCAAAAACGCGACTGCGGCATAAATGCCCGGCCGGCCGCCGGCAAACACGGCAATGTTGTCTTCCGTGATTCCGGCATCGTAAAAGTGGTTGTAGTATCGCGCGATGGCGGTCAACAGCTGCGGAATACCCGTTGCCGGCGGGTATTTGAGATCCTGACTGGCAAAGCTGACCGAACCCGGCAGGTCCGGTCCGCCCGGCAAGGCTGTCGTCAGCGGAAATCCCTGGGCCCACGGATGGGTGCCCGGCTCTCCCATGTATTTGTGGCAGGCATCCATGAACCGAAACAGGGTTTCGTAGACGCCCATGGGAGGAAAGTACTTCAGCGTTGCCTGCATCGATGTGGACATGAATTCATGGACTCCCGATGGTATTTGCTGGACAACCCCTTCGGCGACCGGGTCACAAACGGCCGCCGCATCACGGCCGACTGCCACGCGACCCGGCAGCGTCACTGAATTCTAGTCCAGCCGCCTGAGGACCAACAGGGCAACGCGACGGCAGCCTCCACCGGTCAGCGATTGATTCGCCGCTAACAACCCACGCTAACTCGCTGAATCCCGCTGGCGTTGACCTGCAAACTACCTGTCGGAACCATGAAACAGTCGTTATCGGAATCGCCCAAAATGATATTGGTTCCCGTCAGATTGGCGAATTGCTCGACCACGATCCGGGAATCCAACTGGTCGTGAATTCCACCGTAGGCCATCAGGTCCAGTGACCCGGCATGGCTGTCCAGCACCATCAGAACATTGCCGGGCGTCATCAATGCCAGCTGTTGACTGGTGTTGAACCTCAGCGAACTGAACCGGAAGTCATCGCCGGCCAAACGACCAAGATCGGCGGATTCGGCTGCCAGATCCAGTCGATGCATGGCTTGCAGGGTCGTTCCGGGCGCATTGGCAATCTGGCCCGTGGCCCTCAGCCGAAAACTGTTGGCGACATTGTAATCGGCCAGCAACATGTCACCGGTTTCCTGCAGGGTGACGTTTCCCGTGGCCCACAAACTGAGTGAACCGCTGGTAAATGTGCCTGCCATGCCAAGCCGAATCCTGTCTCCGGTCAGCAACGTGTGATTGCGGATCGAGATCACCGTGCCCTCGGCATCGGAGACCATTCCGCTGGTCGCTTGCAAGATCAGACCCCGGGCTTGATTGTTTCCAAAAACCTGAATATCGCCGTCGGCCAAAATCGTTACCTGCCGGGCCGCATTGAAATTAAAACGACCGGCGCGGAGCAGGTCGTATTTGGCCACCCCCAGCTTGATATGCTCGCCCGAGAATCGGGCATCGCCGGTCACTTGCAAATTGATCGCATCCCGGTTGGCGATGAACCCTGCCGAAACCAGATGGAGATTGGCCGCCCGGTTTTCCCCGGACAAGAACGTATTGCTGTCTTCCTCGATGCTCACGGACTGATTGGCCCGAAACGTCAGATCACCGGTATCAAACTGATCCGCGCTGCTGTCTCCCAAACGAATCCCGCCGCCCGCCACAAACATCCCCGACCGGACCACTGTGGTATGGGCCGAATCCTGATCCGATATATCCCCGGCTGCCTGCAAATGCAGCTGATGAACATGGCTGATGCCGGCCAGCTGCAAATCGCCATCGGAGTGAATTTGGGCCAGACCGCCCGGGTTGGAAATCCGGACCGTTCCCAGATTGACCCAATCCGTATCCTGTTCGCCCAGCACGATATCACCGCCTGCCTGAAAATGGGCATGACCCGTCACCTCGAGTCGCGAGTCCGGCGCATCCGTGATGCCGGCGGTCGCGGTCAGGGTCAGGCTGCTGGCCTGGCTGGCGCCGGCCAGCAACAGACTGGAATTCTCCGAAACGTGCGCAGGTCCGCTGACCTGAAAATGGATGCTGCCGGCATTCAACAAATCGGCAGGTCGGTCCCCCAACTCCAGTCGATCTGCGCGCACGCTGAGCATGCCATCCACACTGGTTCGGGCATGAACAGAATCAAACACACCGCCCGTGGAGGTCAGGCGGGCCGATTCGGCATAGCTGGAACCGATCAGCCACAAATCCCCGGCAACCGAAATGTCCACGGATCCGGTTGCCTTGAAGTTCAACATCCGGGGCACCACCTCGTCGCCGGCGTTGTCGCCGAGGTGGATCTCGCCGGCCTTCAGCCACAGTCCGGATTGCACGTCAATGACTGAATTTGCGACATCCGAAATCGAGGCGGCGAAAGCCCGTACCGAACCGGTTACCTCGACGTGTTGCAGTTGCAGATGATTGACGTCCTGGATCTGCACCCGCTGGCCTGGCGAATTCGACACGACTGATAACGGGCCCCCGAAATCATTGGTGCCCCGGGCCAGGTCGATATCGCCATTTGCAGCCCGGATGCTGGTTTGTCCAGCCACACTGATTTCGCTGCCGGCCGTCTGCATGATTTGGCCCGAATCCGGGTGCATGGCCGTTGTCAGATTCAGGCTCAGATCACCCGACAACTCCAACTGGCCGGCAAATTCAATCTGGGTCAAATTGCCGGCATGAAAATCCGTCAGCAACGGTGCCGTGGCCGCGGTGAACTCGCCCCTCAGAGTCAAGCCTTGCGAACTCACTGCCGACACCGCTGCACCATTGATTGTCATGCGGGTGATTTGATCCAGAGCCACCGATTGCATGCCATCGGCCGACCGATCCAGATCGGCCTGGTTGTTGATGGTTAGCAGGTTTCCCCGGTTGCCAATCGTGACTGTGGTGTCAGATGCCTCAAAATCGACGGTTAAGGCACCCGTCGACGTATCAAACACGGAAACCGCCAGCAACTGTCTCGGCTCCAGAGACTCGAATCTGCACGGATCGGCGCTCCGTGATCGATGGTGGCGTTTCCGAATAGTCGTCGTTTGGTCAGTGCGGCATGGCCACCAGCGGAATAGGCTCTTCATCCAAGTGATCCCTGTTAATGTGTGGAGGTTCAAATGCGTGCGGGCGAAGTCTGCCGGGCCGTCCGGGATGCGTAAATGGAATTTTTTTCATTCGGCGACGAATCCGGAGAATATTTGCCGCGCCGGGCCCGATCAGAACCGCTCAGCGTGGTGGCATGTCCGGCATTCATGGGCCAAAGACTGTCCGGCGAATGCCAGCAGCCCGGATGCCTTTCCAGGCCTGCGGAATTCTGGACTTCACCGCAAGCCCGGCTTTTTACTATGGTCCCGCCATGGCATGGGCCGCCTTGCGGGACCAACCGGAATCTGGGGCGAGATGGCTGCATCATGATGGATTTCCAAATCAAGCGGTCCGGTCGCCGATGCCATGCGACGGGCCGGGATTTGCAACCCGGCGAAGAGTTTGTTTCGGAGCTGGTTCCGGGACCGGAGGGTTCGGCAGCGGACTTTGCGCGACACGATTATTGTCAGGAAGCCTGGTCGGGGCCGGCGGACGATTCCATTGGCTGGTGGCGTTGCCGGATTCCGGTGCTGGATACGGGCCGGGTTTATTCGGCGCCGGCGGATGTCCTGCGGGAGTACTTTTCCAGGTTGCTGGAATCCCCGGAGCACGCGTCGCTGGTGTACGTCATGGCCATGTTGCTGGTGCGCAAACGACTTATGCGGCTGGACGGGCAGGAAACGGATGAACAGGGCCGCTCGTGGCTGGTCGTACGTGATTCCTCCAGCAAACAGGAATTTCGCGTCGCCATCGTCGATTTGACAGCCGAACAGCAGCGTGTCATCCAGCAGGAATTTGCCGAACAATTGTTTACCGATCAACCACCCGCATAGCATGCCCGCAGGAAACACCAAATTCCGTTTCCGGTCGCACGACGGTCGCCTGGTCCGGCTCGATATTTCGACGCTGGGCAGCGTCCTGGTTTTGCTGGCAACCGTATCGGGTTGTGCGCAGTTTCGAACCATGCTGACCCCCCCGCCCCCGGCGCCGGTGGTTTTTCAGGGATTGCCGACCAGTGACCAGTTGATGGCCACCATTGCCTTCAACAGTCGGGCGGTTCAGCAACTGGAGTGCGACGTCAAGGTAACGATGGATGGTTTGCCCACCGGCGCCAGTGGCACGTTGCTGGTCGAACGTCCGGACCGTTTGCGATTGAAAGTGGGCGTTTTGGGCATGACCGATTCGGGCATTGATATTGGCAACAATGAGGAGCTGTTCTGGGTCTTCAACAAATCGTCGTTCGGCGGCCAGACACCCGCAATCTATTTCGCCCGGCACGCGGAGTTTCGCGACAGCGCGATGCAACAGTCGTTGCAACTGCAGCCCCAATGGTTGATCGACGCCCTGGGTTTGCTGGAACTGGACAGCACGGTGCGGCTGGAAGGTCCGTTTCAGCGGCACGACGGATTTCTGGAATTGCGGGCCATGACGGCGACCTCCGGGGGCGAGATGAACCGCGTGCTGGTGATCGACCCGCGGCACGGCTGGATTCTGCAACAGGCCATCTACGATCCGGGGCAGCGGCTGGTCGCCTGGTCCAAATCAACCCGTTTTCGATATTATCCCGACCATCAGGCCAGTTTGCCGGGCCACGTGGAACTGAACCTGGTCAGTCCCGACCGGCAAACAACGCGTTTGGCCGTGACGCTGCACAGCCACAACATCAATCGCCTGTATGTCGATCCGGCGGTAACCTGGCAAATGCCGCAACCGGCCGACGTGCCCCGAATCGATTTGTCGACGGTCAATCCCGCGGAGCTGAACCCTTCGTTGTCGGGCACTGCCGGCCAGCCTGGCGAAGAGGCTGCGGTTGCGGCCCCCCGCCCGCCGCAATTGGGACAGCTGCGGGGATTCAACCTGCGCTGAGAACGGCCCGCTGACCCGAAATGCCGTCAGGGCTGGTGATCATGGCGGGATTGCACCACCCGCCGCGTGACCACGACGACAAACGTTTCCAGGCTGGAACGAAGTTCGAATTCCCGCAGCAGCGCGTAATCGTTAACGCGCAGCTGTTTGAAGACTTCGCCCGTGAGTCGGTCGATTTCCTGTTGATCAAACGATCGGCCGGTGGACTCGCCCAGCTGACGAACCGCCAAAACCACCACGGGAGCATACTCGTCGACCAGTTTTTGCCAGGCAAACGGGTCGTGGCGCAGGCACGCCCGGACGAGCTGGTCCGCATTGGAAATCGCGTCCAAGGAATTCTCCTGCCTGCCCAAAATAATCGCTGCCGGTCAGCCGGATCGCCCGTGGGGCGGGTCCGCTCGACTCTCCATTCTAGTTGGCTTTTTCCGGGCGGCAAACAATCAAGGTCGTTTGCAGCCGGTTTTCGCCGGAGAATATGCGGCCGGAGAGGATTTCCGCGGCAGCCCATCCCGGCGGATATTGTTGAGTCAGCGAATTCGCCCGCCGATCCGTCTGGTTAGCGGGCAGGAGCCGGCGGCACGAAAGACCGCTTTGGACGCGCGGCATGCGTCGAATTCTTGACATGGCAAATTGCGGGCCCTAGGATTTGGCAATCGTTTCCCGGTGATCGGCCGGGCTGCCCGGGTGGTGGCTGCCGAAGCCCGGAATGGTTGGCCGGTCCAGTGCCGGGCCCACCGACGCCCGCGGGTCGTGCCCGACTGGCAGGCGACGCGCCGACGGTCTTCCCGCCGGCTGTCGCAACATCAGCTGTCTCCAACACAATCGAATCCTTTCGCTACCCGCAGGAGTTTCCAACCAATGACGCATGTTGTCACCAAACCGTGTGATGGTTGCCGTTATACCGACTGCGTCGTCGTTTGTCCGGTCGAGTGTTTCTACGAAGGCGAAACGATGCTGTATATCCACCCGGATGAATGCATCGATTGCGAAGCTTGCGTTCCGGAATGTCCCGTGGAAGCCATCTTTCATGAAGATGATGTCCCGGACGAGTGGAAAGAGTATATCGAAATTAATGCCAACGAGGCCCCCAACTGCCCCAGCATCACGGAACGCAAGGAACCGTTGGCCAAGGGTGACGCGGGTTAGTCGCCGACCGGCGGCCGCCCCGCCATCGGTCAACCCACCGGCCCGCACGTTCATCCGCCCAACCATGCCCGGCGCAACGGGAATGCCATGGGTGACACGCCAGTGCAACCGACGGGGCGTGAACCTCGAATGCCAGCGGTGGATGGGCCGTGGCGGGTGTTGACGATACCCGGTCCACTTCGCTCGCTGCCGGGAAACAACTCCACCGGCAGGCGGGCGTGATTCCTGCCAATAATGCCGTTGGGGGCAACAAAAAAACAGCCTCGGGTACCCTGGTGGCCGACGTACAAGGCTCGCGGCCCGGGGGCTCCCGGAGCTGCAACGCAACGGTGCGTGCGGCAGATTCCGGTCAGACCGTTATTCGTGTTCCTGGCATGGCGGCCCGGATGCGGTAGCGCTGGTTGACGAATTCTTTTTGTTTTTGGTTGCGTTCGGGAATTCCGGGGGATTACCATACAGACCGCGATACGCTGTGTCGCGATGCGGCAGACGCCGGATGGACCGGGTCATATTCCCGGTAACCGGACCGATTGCCCGGACGCGGCCCCGCCGCCGCAGCCAACGTGGCTAACGGACTGGCTCGATACATCAGGACAAGGAAACCAATGATCCATTACACTTGTGATCGCTGTCGCCGCGTGATTAACAACGAAGAAGAGCTGCGATTCGAGATAAGTATCGTTACCGAGATAAAACTGGACTGCCAGCAGCCCGGCGACGAGGCGCGGCAGCAGCTGGAAGAAATCAATGACCTGTTGGGCAGCGCCATTGACGAGGCCAACGAGGAAGAGTTGTTTCAGACCCAACGCTTTGACTTGTGCGCGGGCTGTTATCAGGAGTATTCCCGCAACCCGCTGGCCGCTGAATCGCAGGTTCAGGTTGAGTTCAGCGAGAATTAACTGTTGCGGTCGCCAGGCCGCCGCTGGTTCTTCGGCTGGGCGGTCTTCCGAGATCGTCGTGCCGCCAGGGAAGATGTCAGGCGTACCCCGTGAATCGCCATCGTCTTGCAACCGGACTCGCCCTGTTGGCAGGCCTGCTGGTGCTGGCCGGTTTCCGGCTCTGGTACGATTGCCTGCAACCGGAACGGGCGCTGGGCCGTGGCGACCGGTTGACCGCCGGGCCGTATCGCTGCGTGCGAATCATCGAGCCCCTGACCCTGCTGGTCGAGGGTACCAGTCCGGCCACCTCCCGTGACAAATCGTTTCCCGTTCGCCTGGCCGGGATTCGCCTGAACCATTCATCGAATCAGGCCGTGGCTCCAGCCGTATTTCTGGCCCGCCACGTGCCGCCGGGCCAGTCCCTGCGTCTGGAGTTTGATCGGCAACGGTTTGATGAGGACCGGCTGCCGCTGGCCTATGTTCTGGTTGAAGACCGCCTGATCAACGCCCTGATGGTGAGCGCCGGACTGGCACTTCCGGACCCGCTGCCCGGGGTGTCATCCCCCTTGCAAAAACAGATTAACTCCGCCCATCAAGGCGAATAGACGGATGCGACCTTGAGCCACGGCGCCCTGCTGGTAAACTCGTCATCTGACGACCCGCCAATCCCGATCAGGATTTCAATCATGAAAATTGCGGTCATCCCAGGTGATGGAACCGGACCGGAAGTTACCGACGAAGCGCTCAAGGTGTTGCAGGCTGCGGCGGAACTGGATGGATTTCAATACGAGTTGACGCCCCTGGACTGGGGCAGCCAGCGTTATCTGGAAACCGGCGAGATCATCCCGGACGGGGGCGTTCCGCTGTTGCGCGAACACGATGCCGTTTTTCTGGGGGCCGTGGGTCATCCGGATGTGACGCCCGGCCTGATCGAAAAGGGCCTGTTACTGCAGTTGCGATTTCAGCTGGACCAGTACATCAACTTGCGCCCGGTCAAACTGTATCCGGGCGTGGAAACCCCCCTGGCGGGCAAGGGACCGGACGATATCGATTTTGTGGTCGTCCGGGAAAACACGGAAGATCTGTACGCCGGGATTGGCGGATTTCTCAAAAAGAACACCCCCGACGAGGTGGCCACGCAAACAGCCATTTACACGCGGAAGGGTTGTGAACGATGGCTGCGCTGGGCGTTCCGCTTTACCCAACAACGAAACAACCCCAAGGGCAAACGACTGACACTGGTCGCCAAGAACAATGTGTTGACGTTCGGCCACGATCTGGTTTTTCGAACGTTTCAGGAGGTGGCCCGGGAGTTTCCGGATGTGGAGGCCGATTACAACCACGTCGACGCCTGCTGCATGTGGATGGTCAAGAATCCCGAGTACTATGACGTAATTGCCACAACCAACATGTTCGGAGATATCATTACGGATCTGGGGGCCATCATTCAGGGCGGCATGGGTGTCGCGGCCGGTGGCAACATTAATCCTGATCCGGGCGGTACCAGCATGTACGAGCCCATGGGTGGCAGTGCCCCCAAATACACCGGCCAGGGAGTCATCAATCCGATTGCTGCCATCGGGGCGATGGCCATGTTGCTGGAGCATTCCGGCCAGCCCGATTCAGGTCGGCGCGTTTTGGCCGCAATCCAGTCGGTTACGGGCAACAAGATGCGCAGTCAGGCGGCCGGCAAGATGGGATTCAGCACATCGCAAGTCGGTGATCTGGTCGTGGATGCCATGTCGAGTGTTTCGGCGGCGGTATAACCTGCGACCGCTGGTTCCACGACCGGGGAGTCCCGCACCATCGTGACCGAGTCACCCGACGAACGCCTGCTGGGCGAGCAACTGGCTGCGGCCGGCTGCGCCATCGGGATGTCCAAAGGCGGCCGCCTGCTGAGGATTGACAATCGAAATTGCCGCCAGCCGCTGAACCCCCGTCTGCTGCTGGCCCTCTTGCAATGTACGCGGTTGCAGGAGGTTTACCTGCGCGAGGTGACCGGCTTTCTGAACGAAAATATGCCGTCCATCGCAGCCCTTGAAAACCTGCAGGTGCTGGATGTTGAAGGCTCCGACCTGACCGACAAGGCGCTCGATCAACTGGCCGGTTGCCGCAAACTGCAGGTTCTGAATGCCCGGCGCACGCAAATCACGCCAGCCCGGGTCGCCCAGCTGCGGAAACGGATGATCGCCACGCGAATTATTTCCTAGAGCGTGCGTCCCGTCAGGCCCGCTTTCCCTCGTCAGAAAACCCGTGGGCAAAGAACACGCGGGAACGAATGCCCCACGGCGGTGCGACTCGCACCAAAAAAAGATTTTCAGCGGTTTCGCTGCGCCAGGGTTGCCATGGGTCCGGGATGATCAGGACGGGTTTCCGGGCCGATGGGCGGCCGCGGCGTTCTGCATTTTTCGGTTCTTTTATCGGTTCTTGATTCCCCGGCGACGGACCCGATTCCAACCCGGGGACGGCGGGCCCGGCCAGGGTCGCCGGGGATTTTGGAAAAATTCCGGTTGCCAGAAAGAACTGGCGGGGCTGCGGCATTTCCTGTCAGCACACCACGGGCGTGTGCCCCGGCAAACAACCGCAGCAACCCGCGCGGCGACACCATAACGAGGAAACGATCATGTACAACAGATTTTTTGGCAAACTTGCCGCCGTGGCCCTGCTGGCTCTGGCAACCGGCCTGATGATGAATACCGGGGCCCACGCCCAGGTCCTCAAGAAACTCCTGCCGCAGCATGCCGGACCCCAGGAATCGGGAAACGTCCAGCCCAAAATGTATATCGCGCCAGGCGGGGGCCAGCCCGGTTATGGTCCCCAGCCGCGGCTGGGGTTTCATGGACACATGATCCACGGATTTGGCATGCGAGTCGATCACGTCCTGTACGGGACCCCGGCGCAGCAAGCCGGCCTGGAGGGAGGGGACGTGATCTGGAGTATCAATGGCCGGCGTATTTTCAGCCGGTTCGATTATGACTCGGCATTGCAAACGGCGGCCATGTATCAGGGGGGCTGGGTCACCCTGACCGTCCGCAACGTGCGATACGATACCGGAATGTCCAGCCAACAGTTTGTCAACGTGACCGTTCGAGTCATGGGCGGATACGCCCTGTCCGTGGCGGGCGCCGCGTTGGGCGGTGACCAGCCGTACCCGGCTGGCGCTGCCGGATCGGCCCTGAAATCGGCAGCAAGTGCCGCAGATGCGGGCTCCGCCAGCACTGAAAGTGGAGACTTTTGACAACAATACGTTCCCGCGAAACGCCGCGACCCCGGTTGATTTCGGGAGACCCGCAAGTCCATTAACGACTGGCGGGTTTTCTTGTGTCCCGGTGGGTTGCCGGTGACCTACCCGGTGGAATCGGCGTTGCCGGCGCAGACTCCCAACACCTGTTGACGCAACATTTCCTCGCCGGCCACAAACCGCGTCGAAATCGCCAGCGCCTGAACTGCAATGGCCGGGGGCCGCAATTCCCTGATCTTGACCAGATCCTTTACGGTGCATAACAGTCGGGATGCCGCGTGGTCGCGGGCCCGGGACTGCAGGTGGCGGATATCCTCGATCCCGTAGCGATGATGATCGGGCCATTCGACAAAGTCGACCAGTTGTATCGATTGTCGAGTGAGCGCCTCGCGAAATGCCGCCGGATTCCCGATTCCGCAAAAGGCAACCACGGGCTGACCCGCCAGCTCATCCAGCGGGCCTGCCGTACCATCGAGGTTCCACAGCTCCCGCATTTCAAATTCGGCCCCGGCAATGCGTTGCCGCGGCAGAATGGTTTCGATCTGCCGAACCAAATCATCCAGCGCTGGCCGGGTAACCAGGTTGCAGCGGGTAATCACGACAGCGCTGGCCCGGGCCAGGGATTCAACCGGTTCCCGCAGCAATCCGCGAGGCAACAGGTGATCGAATCCAAACGGGCATGTGGCATCCACCAGCACAATGTCCAGGTCGCGGTGCAGGCGGCGATGCTGGAACCCGTCGTCCATAACAATGGATCCGGCCGAGTATTGATCCATCGCTGCCCGGGCGGCAGCCACCCGATCCGGGTTTTGAACGTGCGGCACCTCGGGCAAGTACAACGCCAGTTCGCGAGCCTCGTCATTGGGTTGTCCGTGCCGACTGCCATAACCGCGGCTGACAATCACCGGCCGACACCCCGCGCATTGCAACAACCCGGCCAGCCAGCGGACCAGCGGCGTTTTACCGGTTCCCCCGGTCGTCAGATTGCCCACTGAAATCACCGGTACCGGCAGGGACACCGATTTGCGGGGCTGGCGATCATAGGCCCGGTTGCGCTGCTGCACCACGGTCCGATAGACCGGTTCCAGCAAACCCAGTACGGTGCGGGTCCAACCGGAACTCCAGCCGGTCGCCTGACCGCTGATCGTTTTCCTGAATGCTGAGCGATCCATGTCTGATTCCCGGCAGCCGGCCGGTCAATCTCCGCGCAATTGCTTGCCATGCCCGTGTCAATGGTTTCCAATAGTCGGGTGTTAACATCTCCCGGTTTGGCGTTTTGCCTGGATTCCAATATGACCGAGTCGTCCGCACCTGAAAACCAACCTCAATGGCAAGCCCTCGACAGCTTGCAACGACGCGTCCTCGGCGTGCTCGTGGAAAAAGCCAAGACCACTCCCGACGCATACCCGATGACGGTCAATGCCATCAAGACCGGGTGTAACCAGAAAAGCAACCGCTATCCGCAGATGGACCTGGCGGCTGACGACATCCAGGCCACGCTGGACGAATTGCGGGAAATGGGCGTCGTGGTGGAAGTGCACGGCGATGGGCGGGCACCCAAATACCGTCACAAGGCCTACGAATGGCTGGGTGTCGACAAGGTTGAAATGGCGGTCATGACCGAATTGCTGCTGCGTGGCGAGCAGACGGTTGGTGAATTGCGCGGCCGGGCGTCCCGCATGGAATCGATTGACGGGTTGTCGGAGCTAAAACCGATTCTGGCGCGACTGGCCGGCCGGGGCCTGGTCGTATCGCTGACCCCCGAGGGACGCGGTCAAATCGTGACGCATGGACTTTATCCGGAAAATGAAAAACCCGATCCGCAGCAGGTGGCCCGCCAGGCCGCATCACGCAGTTCGTCCAGCGGCGCAAGCGCCCCGGCGGCCAGTTCGCTGCGGACCGAACTGGAGGCCCTGCGGCAAACCGTGGACGAGTTAACTGCGCGGGTTGCCGAACTGGAACAGCGGGCCGGGGAACACTAGTCGGCACTGGCCGGCGCTAATCGCCCGCCAGTAACGTTTCGTGCGCCGTTTCCCGGTTGGCGTCCATCCGCATCGATTGGTGTTCGAATTTCCTCTGCGACCCGTTACCCGTCAGTCGCCCAGTCCAATTCGCGTTTTGTATTTCTGGTACAGGTACGAAACACCCAGCAACAAGAGTCCCAGAATAAACAGGGCAATGACGCGAATGATCAATTCAAACTGGCTCAGGTCTGCCAGGAATACCTTGGCCAGAACAATAACAAACAACGTGATGCCAAAAATCCGGTTGACGCGGTAGCGCATGGCAAACCCGGACGCGATCACCGCGGACGCATACAATCCCCAGGCGACCGAGACCGCCGCCATTTGCCGGGTTGACCAAACCGCCGCGCCTCCAAACTGGAAACAAATTTCGCAGGTGATGGCAACCAGCAGCATCAGGTGGCCCATGACCGTCAACACGGCGTGCCAACTCTGCTCGAATTCGGTCGGCAACTGGTCACGGCGTTTCCAGTACAACCAGCCAGTGGACAACCACAAAACCGCTGGCAACAACATCGCCAGGCGGGATGCCAGGTCCCAGCGCTCGGCCAGCGATTCCGAGTCATGCAGACAGAGTCCGAAACCGCCGATGGCCGGTAATGCAATCACCAGCACCGTCGCAAACCGCAACACGTCCTCGCGATCGCCCCGGTAATGAACCGCCCACACGACTGCTGTATAGATCGTCCAGGCAATCACAATCAGGTCATAGCTGGCAAACTGGTGCCATAACTCGGCCGTCAAACCATGCAGCAACACGATGTGCCCCATCGCGGTCAACAAGGTATTCAGGTGCCGCTCTGATTCCGTGGGCAATTGCGCGTTGTGCTGCCACAATCCCCGGCCGGCAGTCAACCACAGCAGACCCGGCGCCAAAACAGCCAGTCGTGCCGGCCAATCCCAGTTTGCCACTCCGGCCGACCATATGTCACTGGCCAGCGCCATGCTGGCGACACCCAGCACACCGATGATCAGCACGGCGGCGAACCGCAAGGTGCCCGTCCATGGTTGCCTCAATCCGACAGTCCACAGTACTGCCATGTGCACCGTCCAGACCACGACGATCCAGTCCCATGCGGGCAACCACTGGACAACCGTCGTGACCATCAGCAACAGGTTGGCAGAGGCCAGCAGAAAATCGCGAATCGTTTTGGTTGACTGTGTGCCGGCCTTGATCGATTTGGCCGGCCCGTATTGGCGGACCGGCACCCACCACCAGCCGCTGCCGGCGATGGCCGTGCACACCGCCAGGAATCCCCAGCGCAACACGATCGGATCCAGCCACGCCAGCGGTGCCGGAAATTCGGCATCTGCAGCGATCAGGCGCAGCCATGACAGACCGAATGCGATGATCGCGGTGAACAGCATTTGGCGGTCGCAAAATGCATAACCGGTCAACGCAAACATGACGGCCTCGATCGCCCAGACACTGGACCAGGTATCCGGAAAATCGCGCAAGGCAATGGTGATCGCCAGGGTCACCAGCGCGCAACCCAGAGCCAGGGCAATTCGAGGCAACCGGTCGGTCGCATCCAGTCGGCGAAAACCGAACCACGCAATCAACCCGTAACCGCCGGCCAGCGCAAAACTCAGGCACATCATCTCAGTCCCGGCAAACCGGCAAATCCATCCATAACCGCCCAGCAATCCCATCGTGGTCAACGTCAGCAACGCGTTTTCGGCCCGGTCGGATCGAGTCCGCCGAATCAAATGCAAAATCGTGAACAGGCCCACGAAAATCAGCGCGTGTACGACCAGCAGTGCGCGAGCCTGCGCACCGTACCAACGCACGTACGGACTTGACGCCAGCCAGACCGCCAGCAGGGTCGCCGTGGCAAACCACGCGAGCGACTTGATAAACGCCCAGCGACGAAAGCTGGCGGAAACCAGCAAGGCGACATTCAGTAATGCCAGATAAACCAGGGCGATGGCGTCATCTTCACCGGCCCGGAAACCCCCGATCGTCAGGATGGGTGTCAGGTATCCCCCAAATGCCCCCAGCAATATCATGCCGGGACTGTTCAGACGAACCGCAATCAGAATGGCAACGGCTGTTATTACGACGCCGTCGACAAACCCGAACGTCATCGCCAGGTCACCGCCGATCTTGTACAAGTGCGTCATTGCCAGCGCGGACGCGTACAACGTAAAGACGCCAACGCCATACAACACGCGGCTGTGTCCCGGCAAATCGCGACGCCCCAGCAAACAGCCGGCGATCAGTCCGCCGATGCCCAGCGTGTGCAAAAACACGACTTTGCCAAGGGGAGATATCTCCAGGTGCCGCCAGCTCCACACAACAAAAAAGGCCGCGGCCAGCACAAGCAAAATGCCGCCGGCCCACGTAAAGACCCGACCTCCGATCAGATTTTCCATCGAAACAGGTTTCCGCGAGGCCTTGCTGGCGGTTGCCGTTTCGGACCGGTCCGTTCGCGGCGCCAGCGCATGGGCAACCCAGCGGTCAATCGGGGTTGGCTGGGGCAGCGGGCTTTCCCGGACCGATTCGCTGCCGCTGACCGGCGGGGCCGCGTCCGGCACATCGTCAACAATGGCAACTTCCTGCATTTGATTGGCCGTCCGTAGCGGGCCGGACGAGACTGGCGTTGCGGTGACCACGGGCGGATCCGGTTTTTCAAACGCCGCCGGAAATTTGATTCCCAGAACGTGTTCCACCCGGGTTAGACGGCTGGTCAGGCTGGCAAGCGTTTGCCGGATCTCATTCATCTCGCCCGAGCCGGATGAATCGTGACTCATGATTGCCTCGCCAAAAAATGCTGAAGTTATTCGATATTAATCAGGGCCCCGGATACCTTGCGCAGCAGTTCGCGGCGCTCCTTCATGCTGCCCAGATCCAGGTCGTGCTGGATATCAAAGATCGAGGCCATGCCGATGATGGCCCACGCGATTTGTTCGGCATCGATCGACGATTCCGAAATCGACCGTTGCTGGCGATGCCCGCGGATGTATTCAGCCAGCTGTTTGTGGAAGCGCCGGTAATGATTGCCGAGCGCCGCCCGGATATCCGGGTCGTCGATTTCACTGAGTCCCGAAAAGACAATGCGGTGCAGACGGCTTTCGCCGCGCGAACGGGATTGCCGGGCCAGCAACTGTTCCGCCGCGGTGTGTTGCCCGTTGGCAACGATTTCGGCCTGCCAGTGCTCCACCGAAATGGAATACACGTAATCGAGGGCCGCCAGAAACATGGCCTTCTTGCTGGCCCAGATTCGGTACAACTCGTTTTCACGCACCCCGCACCGCTGCGCCAGCTCGGCGGTGGTCGTGCGGCGAAAACCGAACTCGACAAACGCGTCGGCAATCAGCGGCAAAAACTCGCGTTGCCGCCCGGTGCCTTTCAGCCGGGCGACCGTCTGATTCGTGCTGCGCGACAAAACCCCACCCTCCGCGTTATAAAAGTAAGTAACCACTTACGATAGTGTAAGTATATGCTTACACCGATGGCGGGCCCGGTCAAGAGGCTGGCCGGGGAATTGCGGGAAAATATGCGGATTGCCCTACTCGGCCGATCGTTCCCAGATCGTTTGCAGCAAGGCGTCGACGTCCTTGAATTTCCGGCCCGATTCCAGGGCCCGGTCGAGTTTGCGGCGACCTTCGTTCTCGCTGTATCCCAGCGAGATCAGGATTTGATAGGTCTCGTCAAAGATATTCCGTTCGATTTCGGTCTCCGGCCGGTCGGGACCGGGGACCAGCAGGGCGAACTTGGCCATTTTCCGCCGCAGCTTGGCCACAATCCGTTCGCTGGTGGCTGCCCCGATTCCAGGCAAGGTGGTCAGGTTTTTGACATCCTGCTGTTCGATGGCCCGGGCGACATCCTGCACCGGCCGAACCATGGCCCGCAATGCTTTTTTGACCCCCACTCCGTCCACCGAACAAAAAATCTCAAAAAATTCGCGTTCGATTTCGCTGGTAAAACCGATCAGCCGGGGGGTCAGCCGTCCGCCCTGGGCCGCGTTGCCTTCCAGATAATGCAACGTGTACAGACTGATCTCCTCGCCCACCAGCATTTGCAGCTGGCGGCGTGTGAATTCCGGAATCAGAATCAGGTATTCCAGCGGCGGCGCATCCAGCACGCAAAACTCGTCGTCGAGATTTAACAGTCGGCCGTGAATCCGGGTAATCATGCTGCCATCAGGGGGTTGGGGCTTCAGCCGGTTTGCCACTGCGGCGATGCCGAACTCTTTTCGTTCAGAAAGTAATGACAGGCCGCGATCGCCAGGGCATCGGCCACATCCGGCGGCTCGGGCACGTCGGGCAACGCCAGCAGGCCGGCAATCGCCCGCTGGACCTGCGATTTTGAAGCCCGGCCGTTGCCGGTCAATACCCGTTTAACGCGGGTCGCCGAATAATGAAAGATCGGCCGTTGCCGGTCGGCGGCGGTCAACCACAGCACGCCCCGGGCATGGCCCATCAGAATAGCCGTGCGGGGCCGCTGGTAATGAGAGTACAAGTCCTCCACGGCCACTGCATCCGGACGCAGCGAGTCGATGACTTCCGTCAACCCGTCACGCAGCGCCAGCAGGCGATCCCCCAGCGGGCGGCGGGCGTCCCCCCCGCGCAGGACCCCGGCCTCGACCAGGGACAAGTTGCCTTGCCGATGGAACCGGATCACGCCGTACCCGGTCACATTCAGTCCGGGGTCGATCCCCAGAACGCGTCGCTCTTCCATCCGGATGCGTTTGCCTCCGCCGCCCGGCGATCGCGTCGCCCGGGTCCGGCCCGTTATGACTGTTTCAGCAGCAATGCGACACATTCGGCCTGCATGACCTGGCCGGTGCCGACGGACCCGATCCCTTCCCCGGTCTTGGCCTTGACACCGACTCGATCCGGATCGATGTCCAGAATGGCGGCGATCCGCCGGGCCAGTGCCGGCTTGCTGGCCGACAGTTTAGGCCGCTGGGCGAAAACGATGCAATCGAGGTTTATGATTTCCAGGCCGGACTGCCGCACCCGATCGACGGCTGCCTGCAACATCTCTGCCGAATCGCGACCCCGGTTTTGATCGCTGGTATCGGGAAACATCTCGCCGATATCACCCAGGGCCGCCGCGCCCAAAATGGCATCGGTGATCGCATGCAGCAATACATCCGCATCGGAATGTCCGACCAATTCATGGTCAAACGCAATTTCGACGCCGCCAATTCGCAACGGCCCGCCGGGTTTCAGGCGGTGTGTGTCGTGACCGATTCCGATGCGGAGGTTTTGCAGATTCAATGCCCGGATTCCTGGAGGGCGGATCGCAGTTTGGTGTTGTATACGACACCGAACGCACGCTGGCTACGGGTCTGGCGGGATTGACCGCATTCCGGTCCGACAGACGGCCACCTATAATCGCGGGATGGCCATTATCGAAATCAGCGATCTCAGCAAGACCTACCGCGTCTATCAAAAAAAGGAGGGTCTTTGGCAGTCGTTCCGGGGTCTCTTTCACCGTCGGTACCGTGACGTGCACGCCGTTCGCGACGTCAGTCTGAGGGTTGAGCAGGGAGAATTTGTGGCTTTTTTAGGCCCCAACGGAGCCGGCAAAACGACCACCCTGAAACTGCTGTCCGGGGTGATCAATCCCACGGGGGGTACCGCCACAGTCATGGGTTTTGTTCCCTGGAAACGCGACAACGAGTATCGCCGCCAGTTTGCGCTGGTCATGGGCCAAAAGAACCAGCTCTGGTGGGACTTGCCCGCCCAGGAATCATTTCGCCTGCACCAGTACATCTACGGCATCCCGGCCGCGCAGTTTCAGGCCACCCAGGATGAATTAACCGAGTTGCTGGACGTCAAGCGGTTGCTCAACCAGCCGGTCCGCGAATTGTCGCTGGGCGAACGTATGAAAATGGAATTGATCGCGGCCCTGTTGCATTCGCCTCGAGTCCTGTTTCTGGACGAACCGACCATCGGACTGGATGTCGTGGCCCAGCACAATATCCAGCAATTCCTGAAATACTACCAGCGGGAGCGCCAGATCACGATCCTGCTGACCAGCCATTACATGAAGGACATCCAGGCGCTGTGCGAACGCGTCGTGATCATTGCCGACGGGACCATCCAGTACGACGGTTCGCTGGCCGGTATTCTGGACCGCTTCAGTACGCACAAGCTGGTGACGCTGCAACTGGCCGAAGGCGATTCCTTTGAGGATCTGGATCAGATTGCACCTGTGGAAAAGCTGATTCAACCCAAGGTGATATACCGGGTGCCCCGCAACGAGGTCCCGGTGATTCTGGCCCGGATGCTGGCCGCCCACCAGGTCGTGGATGTGGTGGTGGAAGATCCGCCCCTGGAAGAAATCATTGCCGAGGTCTTTTCCATGGCCGCGGGCAAACGGCCGGCCTCCGCCGAGCCCGAACCGACCGTTGCTGCCGGATAACGTCGCATGATTGCACGATTGACAACCTGGTGGATGTTCTTTCGCGTCTCGCTGGAGGAGCGGATGGTCTATCGGGGGGATTTTATGCTCGGCGTGCTGATGCGGTTCCTGCCCTTTGCCACCCAGGTATTCCTGTTTTGGGCAATTTTTGAAACCCTGCAGACGGGCAGCCCGGATCCCTCAGCTCCGCTGAATGGCGAAATTGGCGGCTACGATTTTCACAATCTGATCGCCTATTTGTTGCTGGTCACTGTGACCCGGGCATTTTCCAGCATGCCCGGTTTGACCACCGGGATCGCCCGCAGCATTCGCGAGGGCGAGATCAAGAAATACCTGATCCAGCCGGTCGATATGGTGGGGTTCCTGTTACTGCAGCGGGTTGCCCACAAGCTGGTGTATTACGTCATTGCCTTTTTGCCGTTCGCCTTCTGGTTTTTTCTGTTCCGCAGTTGTTTCACCAACGGCTTCCCGGCGTGGGATGTTTTTGGGCTTTATCTGCTGTCGCTGGTTCTTTCGTTCCTGCTGGGATATTTTCTGGAAACCTGCATGGGGCTGATTGCCTTCTGGTACCTGGAGGTCGCCTCGCTGACCTTTATTTACATGCTGTTCAGTTTCTTTTTGTCGGGCCACATGTTCCCGCTCGACTGGTTGCCCAGTGAACCGTTCAACTTCCAGATTCTGGTGGACATACTGCCGTTCAAGTACCTGGCCTATTTCCCGGCGGCGGTCTTTCTGGGCAAGATCAGCGGACCCTCGCTGCTCCAGGGAATCGCTGTGGAATTTGCCTGGGTTCTGTTTTTTATTGTGCTGACCCGCCTGCTGTGGAACCGGGGCGTGCGCCGGTACAGCGGATTCGGGGGCTCAGCAATCTCACATGGAGAAGCGGCAGGTGGCGCAACTGGCACTGACTGAAACCAGCGACGGAATACGCTTGCCCGTCAAGGCATGTCCGGGTGCGCGACGCAACGAATTGCGCGGCATCCGGGAGGGCCGACTGGTGATGGCGGTAACTGCGGCCGCTGAAAAAGGACGGGCCAATGCAGCCCTGATCAACCTGCTGGCCAAATCCCTGGACCTTCCCCGGGCCCGTCTGCAGCTGGTGTCCGGCCATACCGGTTCCCTCAAATCGGTATTCGTGACCGGCATAACGCCCGCCGAACTTGCTGAAAAACTGGCCCGCCTGTCCGATTGAGCCTCGTCCATGCACACTCCCTGGTTCAAGATTCTCCTGACATTTGCCCGCAACTCGCTGGTGCGGGACATGTCGTTCCGGACAAATTTTATCTTGCAATGCATCACGAGTGTCTCGTGGACGCTGATGAATTGGGCGTTTTTCAAGATCATTTTCCTGCAAGCCTCGTCGATCGGCAAAGGTACCGGATGGAACGAATCCGAATTCTTCATATTCCTGGGAACCGTATGGATTATCAACTCGATCGTTCAGACGTTCTTTATGCCCAACGCCGAGGAATTCAGTGAACTGATCCGAACCGGCAACCTGGATTTTGCCTTGCTCAAACCCATCGACACGCAATTCCTGATTTCCTTCACGCGACTCAACTGGCCGTCGCTTTCGAATTTTTTTGTGGGCATGCTGATTGTCGCCTGGTACACCTGGCAGTTGTCCATGCAGCCGGAAAATCCGCTGGTGTTTCGGCCTGTCAATCTGGTCCTGTATCTGCTGTTTATCCTGGCCGGCGTGACCATCATGTACAGTGTTATGCTGGCGCTGGCTTCGACCAGTGTCTGGCTGGGGCGCAACCAGAACCTGTACATGATCTGGTTTTACCTGACCAACTTTTACCGGTACCCGATGGAGATTTACCAGCGTGGCGCCATCGGCTGGGGCCTGTGGGGGTTTTTCATGTTCGTCATTCCGATCCTGGTGGTGGCCAATGTACCAGCGCGGGTGATGGCCCAGCCCGTTCGGGCCAGTGGCGGGTCCCCCTGGGAAATCTGGATGATTGTGCTGCTTGGAGTGGCTGCAGTGGTCAGTCTGATCGTGTCGCGCCAAATTTTCCGCTGGGCACTTTCCAGCTATCGCAGCGCCAGCAGCTAGGTCGATTGGATTCACCGGGACCGCGGTTCTGTGACGGCCCGGCGGCAGAGCCCGCCTGGTAACGGTTTTCGGGAATCCCGGCCTGGTCACCCATTGCCGGCTCAACGGGTACGGGTTTCCGGGTGAAACGGGGCAGCTCGCCGGGATTCGGCAAAAACAGGGGTTTGGGGAAACCCGAAGTCTTGAATCGGCAAATCCCGCTTTTACAATAAGGTTGACTTGATATTGTTCCCGAGTCCGGGAGTTCTCGAAATGCGGGCGGCTGCCTGGCCAGTCCCGACGACGAACAGACAGGGGTCGGGTTACATCCTGTCGCAACCCGCGACCAACCGATTATCCAGTGGGGTCATCAAACATGTCGGATTTAGTGTCGTTGGATAAAGCTGCCGAGTTGTTGGGCATGACGGCCACGCAACTGAACGACATGCGTCTGAAGAACGAGATCTTCGGGACTCGCGACGGGGCCAGCTGGAAATTCAAACTGGAAGAAATTCAGCGTTTTGCAGACGATCGCAATATCACACTGGCGGCGATCGACATGCCGGACGATTCTGATTTCAAATTGACCGATGAATCCCTCGAGCTCAGCTTTGGCAGTTCCGAGGCCTTGCTGGATGATTCCGGCGATGCCAGCAGCAGTTCGGTAATTGAATCCGCCGACGAATTGTCGTTTGGCAGCAGCGATATTGCGCTGGCCTCCGGTTCCGATGAGGATGTGTTGGCCGACGACGAACCGTCCGGCAAGGGCAGCCCGTCCGATACTGGCAAACTGCTGGCCGATTCGGCCGAATTGCAGCTGTCGGAAGATGATCTGTTCGATGATGAAATTTCATTGCAGGACAGTGCCGGCCTGGTCGACAGTGCCGATCTGAGCAGCGACTTCGAGGACAGTGATCTGGTTCTGGAAGACAGCGATTCCAGCGACGAGCCGGCCCTGGAAATCGAGGCCGGGGAATCGGGGATCAGCCTGAGCGCCAACGAAAGCGGTATTTCGATTGACGAGCCTTTGAATTGGGTGGATCGGACATCGACGATCTGGAATTGCCCGATGACCAGGACGTGATTGCCCTGGAGGAATCGGCGGGTCCGGATTCAGCGACGTTGTTGCAGTCGGACGACAATTTTGATTTGACGCCCCTGGAAGACAGCGGACTGGATGATTCCAGCGGATCGCAAGTCATTGCCCTGGAAGACTCGGCGATCTACACGGATGATTCGGTGCCGACGATGCTGGGCGACGACGCGATTGCGGTTGATGAATCGGCTCCGGTCATGCTGGAGGACCGTTTTGCCACCATCGATCCGTCGGCCGCGGTGGCGGTAGTTCCGGAGACTCCCTATACGATCTGGAACGTGGTCTCGTTGACCGCGGCCCTGCTGGTGGTGACCCTGGGAACGATGGTGGCGTTTGACGTGGCCCGCAATATGTGGCAACCGGACGATACCAATTTGAATAGCACGATCGCCAACATGTTCATCCGTTTGACCGGAATGAAGCCGTAGCCTCGTCACCGTCCCAGCACGGCGGCCAGGTATTCATACAGGCAGGTTTGGCAGAATTGCAGGTTGGCGGCACCGGGAATCAGCAAGTGCGGGGTTTCCCGCGGACGCAGGCTGTGAAAGTCGGCCGGAATGGCCCGGGCCCGGATGCCGAAGTGGTCGGCCAGTCTCAGGGCCCGCGACATATGCCAGGCGGAAGTGACGATTCCAATGGTGTCGTTGGTTCGTCCCGGCTCCTCATCCAGCCATGCGGCGAACTGTTGCAGTTCCTCGCGGGTGTTGCGGCCTCCGATTGTTGCCAATTGCGACTCGGGAACGTGCAGCGCCATCAACAACTGTCGTGATTCTTCGGCCGCCGGCAACACACCGTTATTGGTGGCCCCCAAACTGTTGGTCCCGGTGCATACCACGGTCCCGGCCTTTCCCGACAAGACCATGGCGCCGCCACAATCACCCGGTCGGCGGCGCCGCCCCCCTGGGCGTTTCCGGCCGGTGTGGTTGCCGTTCCGCCTCCCAGCAACAACAGCGTTTGAACGGGAGCAGCCTGTTCCACATCAAACGTCACATAGGGACGCTGCAACGATTCGCCCAGCCACTGCGCTACCACAGAATTCCCGGCCACGGTTAACAACACCCAGGCAAACAGGGCCACGCCAGCCAGCCCCGTCTGACGCCGGACCAGACTCAGCCACGTCACCAGAAACAACACCATCCAGACGAACCCCACCGGGGCCACCAGGGCCTTGAGCGTCTTTTCAAACATCGGTTGCCCGGCGGTCAATCGAACCGCCAGCAAGGCGACCAGCATGACGACCAGCCAGCCCGCCACATGGCCCATCCACCAGCCGTGCGACGGCCGGGCCGGGGCCGGGGTGGAGGGCCGCCGCGACGGCCGCGGTTCTTCCTCGAAATAGTCGGAAAACTCCGCATGGGGATCGGTTCGCTTGCGAAACATCGAACAGGGGCTCCGCGGGACAAGTGCGTTTCGTGGCCGGATAACGATCAGGCGGGCCATTCAGTTTATCCGGATTTCGGCAAGTGCGGGAACGTGTTTTGATGAACATTGTCCCGGTCTTTTTCCATCATCGTGACTTGGGCAGCCCGCCCGGGATCAGGTACAATCAGATGTCTGTCAAAACCCTGGTTTCTGCTGTCCCTACCCGACGCGATCAAACATGAAATCCATTTACCAACCGCTGTTGCTGGCCGCGGCCCTGTTCGTCTGCCCCGCCCTGTCGGCCCAGGATGATCCGGCTCCGGCCGCGGAAGAGACCCGGCCCGAAAAGTACGAATTCACGATCGACCGGAATCTGGAATGCACGGATGTCGAATCCCAGGACCAAACCGGAACTTGCTGGTGTTTCGCGACAGCCTCCTTTATCGAATCGGAGTTGATTCGTCAGGGTCAGGGCCAGCATGAGTTGTCCGAGATGTTCATTGTCAAGAACATTTACCGGGACAAGGCCATGAATTACCTGCTGCGCCACGGCAAGGCCAATTTTGGCGAAGGCGCCCTGGCGCATGACTTCATCAATGCGGCCGGCAAATACGGACTGGTGCCTGATGAAGTCTACTCGGGATTGATCGACGGCGAGGAAAAGCATGACCACAGCGAAATGGTGGCGGTGCTGGAGGGTATGCTGCAGGCGCTGGCGGGACGGCGGCGACTGGGAACCTCGTGGGACGAGGCCTACGGGGCGGTGCTGGACGCCTACCTCGGTGTCTCGCCGGCAGAATTCAGTTATCAGGGCAACACCTATACTCCCCAGTCGTTTGCCAGGCATGTCGGTTTCAACCCCGACGACTACGTCAATTTCACGTCGTATTCCCACCATCCGTTCGGTCGCCCGTTCGTGCTGGAAATTCCGGACAACTTTTCCAACGGCTCGTTTCAGAATGTGCCCGTCGACCGTCTGGTGGAAATCATCGATACCGCGCTGGACAACGGTTATACGGTCGCCTGGGACGGTGATGTCAGCGAACGGGCGTTTTCGGCAGGCGCCGGTCTGGCGGTCTTGCCAACGCCCGATCGCCGCGACGCCCTGAAGGTACCGGGCGACGAAATCGAGGTCACCCAGGAAATGCGACAGGCGACCTTTGAAGAGCTTTCGACCACCGACGACCACCTGATGCACCTGGTCGGCCGGGCCCATGACCAGTTGGGTCACAAATACTACATCATCAAAAACTCGTGGGGCCCGCAGAGTGGACCCTACAACGGTTACATTTACATGTCCGAGCCCTACGTCCGGTTGAAAACGGTGTCACTGGTGGTTCACAAGGACGCGCTAAATGCGGCGGCAGCCACGCACGAGGCCGCTCCGTCCAGTGAATCGCTGTCGCGTTAAAACAACCAGGTCAACCGGCCGCGGGTGCCGCCACCTGATGCCGCGCGGCGGTTCGTGTGGACGGCCCGCGTCCTGACTGCTCCCCGTTTCAAGGATTCCCGGACGTGACCCAATTGTTTTCCGGTCGATTGCTGCTGGTATGGGTTGGCCTGGGCATCTGGGCCCTGCCGGCTGCGGTCCCCCCGAACCCGCAGGGCGTGACCGCGTCCGGACTGTCGACTCAGGAGGCGTGGTCCCCCATCTTCAACGGACGCGATCTGGAGGGCTGGACCGCCAAAATTCGCGGATACGATTGCGGCGACAATTTCGCCGATACGTTTCGGGTCCGGGATGGCTCGCTGGTAGTCAATTATGACGGGTATGGTGACCAGTTCCACAATCGCTTTGGCCATCTGTTCTGGCACGAGCAATTGTCGCACTACCGGCTGCGGGTGGAATACCGGTTTACCGGGAATCAGATGGCGGACGGTCCGGGGTGGGCGTGCGCAACAGCGGCCTGATGCTGCACGGACAGGATCCGGCCACCATGGACAAGGACCAGGACTTCCCGGTATCCATTGAACTGCAGCTGCTGGGTGGTGACGGAACCCATCCGCGCCCCACCGCCAACCTGTGCACGCCCGGCACGCACGTGGAAATGGACGGCCAACTCGTAACCCGCCACTGCACCAATTCCACCAGCAAAACGTATCACGGTGACCAATGGGTCACGGTGGAGGTGGAAGTTCTCGGCAATCAGGTCATTCGTCACAGCATTGATGGCCAGGTCGTACTCGAATATCAAAAACCGCAGCTGGACCCGACCGATGCCAACGCCCGCAAGCTGATCGTGGATGGGAGGGTCGAGTTGTCCGCAGGATATATTTCCTTGCAATCGGAGAGCCATCCGATCGAGTTTCGCCGTGTGGAGATCCAGAGGCTGGGTCACTGACGGCGCAAATCGCCCGGAAGCCGCCGGGACTTTCTTTGGCCGACCCGGTGACTGGCGGACCGACGATGGAACGACCCCCACGCGACGAACTCGCCAACGCCCTGACCCATGGTCTGGGCAGCCTGCTGGCCGTGGCCGCCTCGGTCTGGATGATCGCCCGCGCCGGGGCCACCGGCAACTGGCCCCTGATCGTCGCCTGCACGGCCTACGGATTCTCCCTGGCCGGCGTTTTTTTCAGTTCCGCCATGTCGCACTGGATCATGGACGCTGCCGGGCGGACCGTGTTTCGACGTCTTGATCAGGGATTTATCTATTTGTTGATCGTCGCAACTTACACCCCTTTTTCGCTCGTTTATCTGCCCGGATGGTGGTGGGCCACGATCCTGATCACGATGTGGTTGATTGCCCTGGCCGGCTTTGCCTCCAAGGTATTATTGGCGCACCGTGTCGACCGCGTCTCGGTGATTGGTTACATCGCGCTGGGATGGTTGCCGGCCCTCGGCGGCGTGACGGCTGCGGCCAACGTCCCGCCCGAAGCGCTGTGGGGCATTGTGGGCGGAGGCGTGCTGTACACCATCGGCACCTGGTTCCTGTTTCACGATCGGCGCCGCTGGTTTTATCATGCCGTCTGGCACGTGTTCGTGGTGGCCGCGGCGGCCGTGCATTTCGCGACCACCATGACGTGGGTTATCGGGCGTTAGGCATGCGGGCTCCGAACCGGCGCGACACATGCCGCAGGGCGATACCCGGTCCGGCAGGCCAGACCCGCAGGGGGGAATTCGAGCGGATCTCCGCCGCGTGAACCGATCGAACATGGCAGAATCGCGTGTCATCCATACCCCCGCTACCAGGGGCTGCGAATGGCGAACGGAGCGGGATTCAAATCCATACCGCCAAACTCGGCCGCGAGGGTTTGAAACAGCCAAACAAACAGAAATAAAAATGCTGCCATCCCTGCCAACAGGGTGATTCCGGCGATCAGCCGCGTAACAAGCGGCGTGGTCGCGCCAGACAGACCGTCGCCGGTGGCCGGTTGACGATCTCGCAAGGCTTGCAGTCGACAGCGGTCCACCATAACGAGCCCGGTCAACTCGTAATGACTGGAATTCGGAAAGGCGCAGAAACGATGTCGAACCGAGATCGTGCCCGGGTTTGGGCTGCCCGCCACGGTCAGTGACAAACGCGATGGTGTCTTTCCCGGGTTGCCTGGTTCGCTCATGGATCACCCCGTTTGCTGGCCTTGAAAGTTGTGTGCCGCCGACCGGGAATGAGTGCGAAAAAGTCGGGTCAATCGTGCCACGCCAAATTGACAATTAATGCCGGATTTTCAAAAACGGGGCTTTTCCGCCGAAATCGGCCCGAAATTCGACGGGACTGGCGTGGGGACCCATCGGTCCAAACCGGCTGATTTCGACTGGCCTCGTGGCAGGACGGGGCGTCACGGCTGGCCCCGGGCCAACGGACCGGAGTCAGTGTGCGCATCCCGGCGATTCGCCGGTCCAAATGCATGGCGGTGCCGAACAGGTTTCCGCCCCAGCTCGGACTTACACGGTATCCTTGCGATCCAGCCGGCCCATCCGCAAGGCAAGGGCACTGACCAGCGCTCCGGCAATCCCCAGCGTTACGGCAAAGGTGACCAGATACGAGGGTGGCGGACCCGGCGGGTGCGGCTCGTGCAACAAGGCGAGCAAAACGGCGTATCCGGCCAATGACGCGATCGTGGTAATCATCACGAGATCGATGCGCCGAAAGAAACACATGCTGATCAACAGCAACACGAATACCGAATACAGCGGTGCCCGCGGAGGTTCATTGGCGGCCAGCGCCAAAGTCAGAAATGCCGGGTTGCTGGCTGCCCAAATGAACGGAATCAGGTTGCGGCGTCGCAGACGATTGTGAATCTTTTGCAACAAAAACGCGGCTCCCGCCCATCCCAGCAAGATCCCTTCGTTGAGCCACAATACCTGGAGGCTGGCGGGTTTCCCGCGTCCAAAGACTCGAAAGTTGACCAAAACCATGAGCATGATTACCGCAATGGCGGCCAGTTGGCTTGCCAAAACCGGTTCCCGGACCGTCCATTTTCGCAAGCGGCGAACAAGGTCGTTTTTTGCGGAAATCGGTTCGCCCGCCAGAAAATGTTGCAAGTCATCGGCCATCGCGGCGGCGGACCGATATCGGTCCGCCGGATTTTTTTCCAGACATTTCAGACAAACCGCTTGCAGGTCTTTGGGAATTGTCGGCACGATTTGGCGGGGAGCGACCGGATCCTGGTGCAAAACTTGCATCAGGGTTTCCACCTGGGTCGACCCCTCAAAGGGAGGGCGCCCCGTTAACAAGGCATACAGGATGCCCCCCAGGGAATAGACATCCGCGGTGGCCTTGATCCGCTCCAGATCGCCTGACGCCTGTTCCGGGGGCATGTACCCGGGGGTTCCGATAATCGTTCCCGTCGCGGTCAATTCACTATTGGCCTCGCCATGCCGGGCCATCCCGAAATCGGTCACTCGCGGCTCGTCGTTTTGATCGAGCAGTATATTGCCTGGCTTCAGATCACGATGAATGATGCCCTGCCGGTGCGCCACCTCGACGGCTGCGGCAATTTTGGCAACGTATCGGGCGGCCAGCCGCGGGGGCACGCCGCCCTGCCGGATTCTGGCCGCCAGGCTTTCGCCTTCCACCAATCCCATCGAAAAATAATGCTGTCCCTGGCAGGAGCCGACTTCAAAAACCGGAACGATGCCCGGGTGATCCAGCCGGGCAGCGGCCTTTGCCTCAATTTGAAAACGCTTGACTTCATCCGGGCTGGCAAACTGCCCGGCCAAAATCATCTTGATGGCAACCATCCGATTCAGACTGGTTTGCCGGGCCTTGTAAACGACCCCCATCCCGCCATGTGCAATTTTCTCCAGCAGCTCGTAATTTCCAAACCGGCGGGGCAATGTTTCCTCATGCCGTTTCTGCTCAAATCCGGGTTTCGCGGACTGGCCGGGCGCGAGGGTCGCCGCCAGGCCCGGCGGCTCGTCCGGATCCGGGCCGAGTTCCAGACCGACCAGTTCCGGAGAGCGTTCCAGAAACCGGCCAGCCTGCTCGTGAGCCAGCAGCAACTGTTCCACTTGCGCCTGCAACTCGCGCGACTCATCGCCGATGGCTGCCAGAAACTCACTCTGGTCCCGCGGCGCCGTCAAATTCAGCGCCGCATGGAACGCCTCTTCCAGGTTGTATTTCTTGCCCGTCATGCTGCGGCTTCCTGCAAAATCGGGTGCCCGCGCCTCCGCGATCAGCACTGGTCCGTAAATTCGGCGGTGCGAAAATTATAATTACTCCGACGCGGGGCAATCCCCGGAAAGCTGTTGATAGAGCCATGCCCGGGCAAATGCCCAATGCCGGTTCACGGTCCGCACGGAAAGATCCATGGCTTCGGCCGTTTGCTCAATCGACAGTCCGGCAAAAAACCGCAAATCCACAACCTGGGCGACCGCCCGGTATTGCTCGCCCAATTGTTCCAGCAAACGGTCCAGAGCGGTCAGGAATTCACAGTCGTTGGGATCACCCAGGTCAATGTTGTTCAACGATACCGGACGCTTTCCGCCGCCGCGGCGCAAGCTTTTCCGCCGGCGGGCGTTTTCGACCAGGATTCTTCGCATGGATTGCGCCGCAGCAGCAAAAAAATGCCCCCGGCTGTTCCAGGACGGTTGCTGACTGGAATCGACCAGTCGAAGATAGGCCTCGTGAACCAGCGCCGTCGGTTGCAATGTCTGACCCGACGGCTCGTGCGCCAATTTGGACCGGGCCAGTCGACGAAGCTCTTCGTAAACCAGCGGTAACAACTGGTCGGAAGCCCGGGGATCACCTTGTGACACTGCGTTCAGGATCCGGGTCAGTTCATCCATAGTCCTGATGATATCAAGTCGTACGAGGGAGATTACCCCGGAGATGCCCGTACTTTATAAAAATGTTGGCACAAACGGGCCTCTGATTTCGCACTGACAGGCAATCCGGCGGCGTGCTGCCCGACGCGGGCCGCGGATGGCGACTCTTGCAGAATCGACATGTCCGGGCGACCGTTCTCCGGCCGTATTGTTTCCGATTTCTCTCTGTCCCCTCCGGCGACCGCAAAATCATGAGCAACAACATGGCAAAACGGGGATTCCTGTCGCTGGTGTGGACCCAGTTTTTTGGGGCGATGAATGACAACATTCTCAAGGGTATTCTGGTCTTCATGATCATTGATGGTGTCTGGAAAGGCCGGCTGGGCCCGGGAGGCCAGGGGTTCGCCAACCTGCTTTTTACTGTCCCGTTTATATTGTTGTCGGGCTACGCGGGGCGATACGCGGATCGGAACAGCAAACGCAATGTGGTCGTGCTGGTGAAGATGATTGAAATCCCGATCGCACTGGTCGCGCTGGCGGGATTCTGGTGGCAAAGTCTCGAAGTAACGCTGGCAGCGCTGTTGGCGCTGGCCTGTCAAAGTTCGTTTTTTGGACCGGCCAAATACGGGATGATTCCCGAAATTGTGGATTCTCGCGAACTCAGTCGCGCCAATGGCACGATCAACATGATGACCAATATCGCCGTGATCATCGGTACGCTGGCCGCGGGCCAACTGTCGGATTTGTACAGTCCCGTGGCATTCAACGGCGAGACCTCCGCTGCGCCGATGCTTTGGCTGCCGGGACTGGTGATGATCGTGATTGCCGTGGCGGGTTTGGTCTCGGCGCTGTACTTGCCCCCCCTGAAACCGGGTGACACCTCCGTGAAATACGAATTGAATCCACTGGGGACCTATATCGGTGCGCTGAAGGAAATGCGCGGGACCCCGCTGTTTACCGTCATGTTTGCCTGGGCCTATTTCTATTTTCTGGCCGGACTGGCGTTAATGATTTTGCCAGAATATACCGTTGTGTTTGAATCCTGGCAGGCAAGCCGCGCCGAGGTCAGTGTCCTGCTGGGCGTCATGGGAGTCGCCATCGGCGTGGGTTGTTTTCTGGCGGGGTTGCTTTCCGGGCAAGCCATTCGTCCGCGGATGGTCCCGTTCGGAGGCGTCGCCCTTGCGATTTTCTTCTTTCTGCTCGGTGTCGTTCCGGCAACGTTACCCGATCTTCCCCCCTATTGGCGAATCCTCGCCAGCCCGGTATCGCTGTTCATCCTGGGGGCCGGCATTAGCGCGGGATTTTATATCGTCCCCTTGCAGGCATTGCTGCAGCGGCTGACACCCGCCCACGAACTTGGCCGTTTTCTGGGTACGGCCAACGGGCTGTCATTCACATTCTTGTTGTTGTCCGCCATCCTGTATCCGGTGATTCGGCCCTGGTTCAACGGCCCGGACGGATCACAGCATCCGAACCGAATTTTCGTGGTCGTTGCCGCGCTGATGATCCTGGGCGTGGTTTTCTTTATCTGGAGAGTCCGGGCCCGCGGATTTTCGCTGGGCAAGGTCGTGTAGGATTCGTCAGGCCCGGATTGCTGCCGGCCGACATTAATTTCTGTCGGGAGGTGGGGCCGGATCAGGGCCGCGATTCGGTCCCCACAAGGGCCGGGCCAATTGCGACTCCCACTGCGCGGCGGCGTCGACCAGGTCCTGCAGGATCGCGGGATGTTCCGACGCCCGATCGGTAGTTTCGCCGGGGTCCTGGTCCAGACCGAACAGCTGCGGGACTGCTCCCGGCTCACTGCGCCGGTGAATCATTTTCCAGGCTCCCCGCCGGGCAGCAATATCCAGAGCGCTGCGACGCCAGAAAAGCGTCCTCTCCGGCAACGATTCAACGTTTCCGTCCAGCCGGTCCATAAGGCTGATCCCGTCCAGATTCCAGGCAGGATTCACGGTGCCCCGCGCGGCCGCCATGAATGTCGGCAACAAATCCAGGGAAATTACCGGATCATCGACTACCTGGCCGGCGGCAATCCGCTGTGGCCAACGAATCGCCAACGGCACTCGAATTCCTCCCTCCCACAAGGTGCCCTTGCCACCTCGCAGTGGAAAATTACTGGCTCCGGTTTGCGTTTGACCTCCATTGTCATTGGTAAACACGAGCAGCGTGTTTTCGGTCAATCCCTGTTCGTCCAGGCACTCCAGAATTCGCCCGACATTGTCGTCCAGCGATTTGATCAGACCGGCGTATTTGCGTCGCCGCAGTATTTTTATGTGAGACAACTGCACCAGATCTTCTTCTTTGGCCTGCAGCGGCCCGTGGGTGCCGTAAATGACACAAACAGAAAAAAGGGTTTGGCCGCATGCTCGCGAATGAACCGGCAAGCCCCCGCGCCAATCCGGTCTGTCAGGTATCCGGCTTCTGCCGTCGCCCGGTCATTTTCCAGAAACACGCGATGCGGCGACGGGCCATCAATCGGAAAATAGCTGCGCGACCCCTGCAAACACCCGTAAAAATAATCGAAACCGCGGCGGTTCGGATGATACTCGGCCGGATATCCCAAATGCCATTTGCCGATCAATCCTGTGGGATAGCCCAGTTCGCGCAACCGCGCGGCGCCGAACGTCTCGGACAGGGGCAGGCCTCCGTCCATGTAACCGGGAGGAATATTGTTATCGTGCCCGAACCGCTGCTGATAGCGGCCGGTCATCAATCCGGCCCGGCTGGGACTGCAAACACAGCCGCTCATGCAGGCGTTGCTGAATCGGGCTCCACCGGCGGCGATGGAATCGATGTGGGGCGTCAGCCGTTTCATCTCCGGTCGCACATCTGGCTGGAATCCAAAATCGGCGTATCCGGCGTCATCCGAAAACAGAACAACGATTGCCGGCCGTTCATCGCTGCATGCGGCCAGTCCCGGGCCGCTGGCCAGGTGGCAACAGCATGCCAGCAGGCATCCCGCAACCCGGCGCGTTCGCTGGTGGTTGGGTTGCATTGGCGTTCCGGCGATCCAGGTTATGGAAGGGTCAGGCGTCACCCGGTTTCACGGAATCAAAAAACTTCGCCAGCGTTTTCGGACCCGGCGGTTTGGTGATCAGGGAAACGGCGACCAGTGTGATGGCCGCGGCCCCAAAGATCGTCACGACCGACAGCATTTGCGGAATCGCGACCGGCCCCAGCTGAATCGGATTCTCCGGAAACACGTAGCGCGTGTTGGCCCCGAATTCCGAACGCAGGAACAGGACGAACCAGATCAGGCTGGCCACCAACACACTGGCGATCGCGCCGGCGGCCGTCAGTCGCCGCCAGTAGATGGCCGCGAAGACCAGCGGAAACAAACCGGTAAAACCGCTAAACGACCACAGGCCCAGGTCAAATACGGCCCGCGGAAACAGGCTTAACAGGAACGTCACGAAGACGATCGCCAAAACAAACAGCCGGGCAATCCAGACCCGGGTCCGGTCGGCGAGGCCGGGATGGATGGATCCCACCACATCCTCGGTAAAAATCGTTCCCAAACACAGAAACTGGCTGTCGAGGGAACTCATGATGGCGGCCAGAATCCCGGCGGTCAGCAATCCGCCCAATGCGGGCGTCGCAAATTCCTGAACCAGCCGGGGCAGCACCGAGTTTTCGTCCTGAAACTGAATCCCGCTGCCCGCTGCCCAGCAGCCAATCAGCACGCAAGGCGCCCACACAATCATGACAAAAATCGGATGCAGGATCACCGGCAACTTGAACGCGCTGGCACTGCGGGCCGTCAACCAGTGCTGAAAGATATGCGGGAACATGGCCACGGACAGGGGAATAAACAGGAACGAAAACCACAGGGCCGGCGTCAGTTTGTCGCGTCCCGCGTGGGTTGCCGGAATCTTTTCCGAAGCACTGCGGAGATTTTCCAGCAGCGTTTCCCCGGGGCCCAGCGCGCGGGCGATCATGACAAAAGTGACTACGCCGAGGACCATGAAAATGGTGGTTTGCAGGGCATTGGCCCAGGCGGTCCCGCGCATCCCGCCAAAAAATACATAGGTCAAAACCACCAGACAAATCACACCTGACGCCACCGGCTCGGGAACGCCAAACTCCGAACCGGCAAACCAGCCTTGCGCCACGAAGGCGCCCTCGGTCACCTTCTTGACCACAATTCCGCAGCTGACCACGCCCAACAGCAAATACGTGACCACCAGTGCCACCAGGATAGGGAACAGCAGAAAGCCAATCACGTTACTGTCCAGGCGGGCCCGAAAATACTGAATCTGCGTTCGAAAATTGTGACGCCGGCCGATCGCCCACAATTGCACCCCGATCACCAGAAAACAAAGCGAATGTACGATCCCGGCCGCCGAAGCCATCAATCCAAAAACACCGGATCCAATCATAAAGGACTTGCCGGTGGACCCGACCAGGGCAAACGCCGTCATCGTGGTTCCAAACAGCGACATTAACAACAGAAACGGCCCAATCGAATGGCTGGCCAGCATGTAATCGCCGGATGTGCCGCGAAAAAAACGACTGGCCAGCAGGCCCAGTACCAGCAGGGCCGTCAGGTACACACAAATAATAATCAGCTGGGTCATGAGTGATTTTGCCTGCCGCCCGTTTGATCGGTCGATTCCCGGGTCAGTCCCGAGGGCCAACAATACCTGCAAACCAGAATCCAGACCAACGCCGTCACCACCGTCAGGCCCATATGCCAGGCCATATTCCAGGGGATGAATCCGAACACCAGATCCCGCCGCTCCCATTGCCAGTAATCCTGGTGTGCAATCAGCAGTCCCAGAATGGCCAAACCCGGAATCCACTTCTTCATGTGACTACTCCGCTGATATCCGGGCCACCGGTGGCGCGGAATCGCGACCCAATACCACCACCGCGGCAAACAGGACGGCACCACCCAGATTGACCCACATGCCCACGTCCTGCCCGGACACGCGAATTTCGGGCAACAGTAACAGGGCCGCCGCCACCAGGGCAACCGCCCGCCAAAGCATGGGCAGGCGACCTCGGCAGTATCCGGCAATGGCGGTGGCCAGCGCGAGAATGCCGATCACGGCGGCCGTCAGGGCAATGGCCATGTTGGACATGGCCGGATACATCGAATTGGCGGCGACCAGAAACTCGGCCTTTTCCGGTGAGTTGGGCGCGGCTTGCATCCATTGCTTCCAGGCCCCTTCGTTCATCAGCATCAGCGCCGGTCGATAGATGAACATGTACGGCAAGGTAAAACCCACCAGCGCAAACCGGAACGCCACCAGCGCCGTCTTCATAATGTTCGATTCCGCAATGGATGACGTGGCGTAGGCCGCCAGTGCGACCGGAGGCGTCACCATGGACATCATGCCGAAATAGAAAATGAACAAGTGGGCCCCCAGCGGAATCACGCCCATGTCACTTAACACCGTCGCCATCAGCGTGGCCACCAGCAGATAACAAACCACCGACGGTACGCCCATTCCCAGAATGATCGAGCACACCATGATACCGCCCAGCGCCAGCAACAGGTTCTGTTCGACCAGATGCTTGATGACGCTGCTGAAGTCCGAGGCGATACCGGTTTGCTGAACGACGCCGATGATCACACCCACGCAGGCGCTGGCCGCAATCAGTGACACCCCGTTGCGGGCCGAACGGCGAAACGCATCCAGCAGGGTGGGCCGCCACCACGGTTCACCGAGACCTGCCGCCAGCATGGCCAGCATGCCCGCGATCGAGGCCTCCAGTAACACATCAAACCATTGCTTGCCACTCAGCGAACCGGCAAAGGTATCCGTGTATTGCCGGCAGTAGGCCAGGTACAGGATGCTGCCCGTGACAAACGCCACCAGCAGGACCAGCCGGGGCGCAGCGGCATCCCCCCCTGCTGGCCGATATCGCGCCGAAAACAGGAAAGCAACACGATCACAACCAGCGAACCGGTAACGGCGCGAAACGGCGTATAGTTCATCACCAGCAAGGCAACCAGGGCGGCCAGCGCCACGACAAAGGTCACGCCGTCCAGTCGGCTGGACGGCGGCCTTTTCCCGCTGTCGTCCGGGGCGGCGACCCGTGCGCCAATTCGCAAGGAGTACAAATAGACAATCACCAGCAGCGAAAAATAATACAGACACGCGGGGATTATGGCGGCGCGGACGATTTGCAAAAACGTGACCGGTGGATCGATCAGGTCCAGCATCATGTAGGCGCCGGCGCCCATCACCGGCGGCACCAGGGCGCCGCCCGTTGACGCCGCCGCCTCGATGCCGGCGGCCGTTTCCCGGCTGATTCCGGACTGCCGCATCATGGGGATCGTGAAATTTCCGGACAACATCGAATTGGCGACCGCACTGCCGCTGAGCGAGCCCAGTAAACCGCTGCTGACGACCGACACCAGCGCGGGCCCTCCGGTGACGCGGGCAAACAGCCGTCGCGTCGCTTCGATAACGAATCCGGTCGCCCCGGAAATCTCGAGAAAGGCTCCGAAAATGACAAACAGAAACACGTACTTGAACATCACCCCCAGAGGAATCCCGAAGACGCCGTCCAAAAATGTCGTTTTGGCCAGACCCTTCAGGTCCTCGCCGCTGTGGGGCAGCAGCCAGTCGGGCAAGTGCGGAATCTGCCAGACCTGCGACAGATGGCAATAATAGCTGTGCGCCACGAAGGCCAGTGCCAGCGCCGGAACAATCCAGCCGATGGATCGCCGCGTCGCTTCCAAAACCACCCCCAGGCCAATCAGCCCGATTACCATGTCCACATTCGTGATGGCCCCGGCCCGGTCTCCCAGCGACTGGCCGCCGATCCAGAATCGTTGAAACAACGATTCGTTCTGGACAATGACATAACCGCAACAAACGACGGCCAGCATGGCCAACACCCCGTCCAGAATCCGGGCTCCCCGGGATTTCCGGTAGCGGCGGGCGGCGGGGAAAATCAGAAAACAGATGACGAATCCCAGCAGCGCAAACATCGCGTGACGCGAAATGGTTTGCTGCATCCAGGGAAAGTTGACTTCAACCAGCGTGAACAGGCACAGCGCCACGGAAAAGACGGTCACCAGCCCATAGCGTACTTGGTCAGACACGGATAAACGCCGCTCCTGGTGCTGGCCTGGCCCGGGCCGAAAACGGGTCATCCCGGTCCGCCAGGACGAGTTCGCTGGTCTTCATCGAATCACTCGACCCGATCCTCCGGCCAGATCCCGATCTCCCGGTAAAACCGGATGGCCCCCGGGTGAAATGGCGTGCCGGTAAATCGGGCGGCGTTTTCCTCGGTAATGAAATTTTTGGGGACCGGATGCCCAATGGTCTTGCGGTTTTCCCACAGGATTTTGGCGACCTGATAGACCTCCTCGTCACTTTCATCGGCCGACGTGATCAGGTGCATCGAACCGACATTGATGCCCCGGTAATCGCCATCCAGATCCGGGTACTTGTCCTGGGGGATCGTCACCCGCCAGAAAAACGGGTACTCCTGGATTAGCGAGTCGACCGCTGCCTCGTCAAAAGGAATAAAAAACACATCCTGCTCGTTGCACAATCGTTGCAATGGCGGAGCCGGGATGGCCCCCCCCAGGAATGCCGCATCGGCCTGGCCGTCGGCCAGGATATCAACCGTCTCACTCTGGCTGGCATTGGTTTTTTCGAAATCGTCGAACGACAAACCATGGGCTTCCAGAATCGGACCAATAAACATGTCAAAACCCGCGCCGGGAGGACCACAAACGACTGTTTTGCCTTTCAAATCGGCCATGCTGCGGATCCCCGAATCCCGGCGGGTTACAAACATGGCCACGTTGGGGGCCAGCGTCACCACCGAATTCACCCGATACGGCCGGTCCCAGTCCGCCTGGCCCTGGTGCGCGAAATGGGTAATGGCCGAATTGGAAATCGCCAGTTGCATCTCACCGGAATCGAGCAAGCGGATATTCTCCTGGGATCCCTGAGTCCCCTTGGCCTGCACTTTCCAGTTGTTTTGACCCTTGTGTTCGTTCAGACATTCGGCCACGGCAATCCCCACCGGATTAAACACTCCGCCCGGCGAGGTTCCGATGTCGATAAAGGTGCGTTGCGCCGTCCCGTCCGCTCCTGGCTGGCGAGGCTGACAGCCGGTTTCCAGGATCAGCATCCCCGTCAACAGGGCCAGAGCGATCAAACCGTGAATGGGCAAGTAGACGCGAAACATTGATTTTTCCTGAAAGGGGTTGGTCGGGTAAAATGATCGTATCACTGCCGCTGCGGCTTGGCCAGATTACCGCGACCGGCGTCAACCGCATGGCGCCGCGGGCCGCCGGCTGTTACCGCAAGTCCCGGCGGAAGCGAAACGCCGGCGGGCCGGCGGAAGCGAAACGCCGGCGGGCCGGCGATCCTGCAACCGTCGGCCCCATCGATCCATTCACGCGGTCTCCCCCCTGCCCCGGCGGGTTTCGGCATCGGACGGCCTGGCGGTGGCGTCCGGCATTTGAAACCGGCTGGATCCTGTTGCTGTGCGGACCCCGAACTTGTGGATTGGGCGGGAATAATCCGGGCTCCTTCCGACCGTCCAGCTCAGCCCGGCCAGGCCGTTGTTTGCCCGAAAACGCGGGGAATTACAAATAACGCCTTGAACTTTTCGACCAAATCCTCATAATGCCCGATTCCCATTTTGTCGTTCATGTTCGTCTGAGCCCAATCCAGGACCCCATGAGAAGACCCACACGACCCCGCACGCGTCGCAAAATGAAGACCAAGACGCGGACGGTGCGCAAGGATCCCCTGTTCGTTGACGGCCATCGGCCGCGACCCATGTACGTTGATTACAAGGACGTGGAGTTTTTGAAAAAACTCGTCAGTCGACATGGCCGGATCGTGGGACGGCGCAAGACTGGTTGCTCGGCCGTCAGCCAGCACTCGGTCACCGAAGCCATCAAGCGGGCCCGGTTTATGGCCCTGTTGCCCTACGTTGGTGACTGAGATCGGCCGGGACCGATGGCGCCGCCGGCGGCCGCGTTTCACAGGTCGTCCGGCAACCCCCTCCCGGCCGCGACCGGGCTGCCGGTTTTTCTGACTCCGTTTCGACTGCCTGAGCCTGTCCCGGACAGGCTTTTTTTGCGAACCCGTGCTGTCCGGACCGCGTGACAGGGCAGCCCAACCGCGCTCCGATTCAACAGCTATCCGACCCGCGTGTATCATGTCCGGAACCGTATTCCAAACCCAGCGTCGCGTCGAGTTTCGCGATACGGATGCCGCCGGCATCGTTCATTTCTCGGTTTTTTTTGCCTACATGGAAGAAGCCGAACACGCGTTGTTGAGGCACATCGGTTTGAGTGTTGTCAGCGAACTGAATGGCCGGACGATCAGCTGGCCGCGGGTTGCCGCACGCTGCGATTATCGCCAGTCCATTCGGTTCGAGCAGCTGGTGGACATCGATGTTTCGGTCGTTCGACTGGGGAACAAAAGCATTACCTGGGGCTTCCGGTTCCATTGCGACGACGTCACCCTGGCGGAAGGATCGACGACGTCGGTTTGTTGCGAGATCCCGCACGGTGACATTCGCCAGCCCGGGATTCCGGTATCCATCGAGATCCCGGACACCTTTCGCGACCGGCTCAAACCCTATACTGTTGCCTGATCGACGGGGTTGCCTGATCGATTTCGCCAACGGCAGGGTGCCAACCCGTCCCGAAACGCCGGCCGGGCCCGGGGGCAGCACTGTTGTGCCGGGCCCCCGCCGGTCGCCAGTTGAGTTACACTGTTTGCGTGTAAACATTGCATGTCCGCTTATCTGCAAGACCTGACGCTTCGTCTGGCAGCCGGCATGGCGGGTTTGCCCCAGGCCTTTCGGGAGCAACAGGGCAACTACTTGCGCCGTGCGCAGCGCGAGGACGGGGGATTTGCCGGGCGGATGGGTGAAAGTGATCTTTATTATACGTCGTTTGCCCTGCGTGGACTGGCCGTGCTGGATGAACTGGACGAATCCACCGCCGAACGGGCCGCCGCGTTCCTGCGGACCCAGATGCGGCTGCACCAGTCGATCGTGGATTTCTTCAGCCTGATTTACTCCTCGGCAATGCTGTATGCACTGCAAGGGATCGAGGTCTTTCAGGGTGCCGACGAGGACTGGGACCGCAACATCGCCCGGTTTCTGAATTCGCTCCGTCGGGAAGACGGCGGGTTTGCCAAGGCCCGTGAAGGTCATGCGGGCAGCACCTATCACACGTTTCTGGTCATTCTGGTACTGCAATTGATCGGCGAACCGGTCCAGCAGCCCGAGCGGATTGTGGAATTCCTGATGGCCCAAAAAGCCGAAGGCGGGGGATTCCGCGAGATTCGGGCCGCTCGCCGCGCCGGGACCAATCCCACCGCCGCCGCCATTGCCACGCTGAAAATCCTGGATCGACTGGACGAAGCGATCATCGATGAAACGATGGAATTCCTGCTGGACATGCAAACCGACGAGGGAGGTCTGAGAGCCAATACCCGGATTCCCATCGCTGATTCCCTCAGTACGTTTACCGGAATGCTGACCATCGACGATCTGGGCGAGATGCACGAACTGGAAATGGACCCGCTGCGGGAATTCGTCCAGTCATTACAATTGAGGAATGGTGGATTCCGGGCGGCCGCCTGGGACGATGCTCACGATGTGGAGTACACGTTCTACGGACTGGGCTGTCTGGCGTTACTGGAAAACTATCGTCACCGCATCTCCTGAACTGCCGGAGTTCCATGGCCGTTACCATCTCTGTTGTTGATCTGGTCAAGACGTTTTACACGCCCGCCGGGCCACTGGAGATTCTCAGCCATATCACGATCGATGTGGGAGACGCCGAGAATCTGGCGGTTGTCGGGCCCAGCGGTTCCGGCAAAAGTACCTTTCTGCATATTATCGGGACGCTCGACCAGCCCACGACCGGCGACGTCAAACTGCTGGGCGAAAACCCGTTGGCGCTGGACGAGCCCCGCCTGGCGGCATTCCGCAATCAGAATATCGGGTTCATTTTTCAGGAACACCATTTGTTACCGCAGTTATCCGCTCGCGAAAACGTGCTCGTCCCGGCGATCGCCCGTGGCGCCGCGGACAGCGAATCGGCTGACCGCGCGGCCGGATTGCTGGACCGGGTCGGCCTGGGAGATCGCCTGGACCATCGTCCCGGCCAGCTGTCGGGCGGCGAACGCCAGCGGGTGGCGGTGGCCCGGGCCCTGATGAACCAGCCCCGAATCGTGCTGGCTGACGAACCGACTGGCAGCCTCGATCAGGCCACGGCTGCGGTGATCGGTGAACTGTTGCTGGATTTGCAACAGTCCGACCGGCTAACGCTGGTCTGCGTCACCCACAACGATGAACTGGCCAGCCGGTTTGACCGGCAAGTGCGGCTGGAATCCGGCCGGTTCCTGGAAATCGACTCGGCGCCGACCGGGGGCCCGTAACGGGAGACCGTTCAGGGTTGGTTGCGATCCGGTCCATCGGGTTGGGCCGGCCGGTCGGACTCGGGATGCTCCGCGCCGGCGATGCCCTCTGCGGGCAAGGGCGGTTCGGCCCCGGTTTTTTTGAACTCGGCCAGCCACTGGCCGGCAGCCTCCAGCGCGGGAGCAAATCCCCACGGACCCGGCGCCGCCGCCACCGCCACACGACCGTCACGCCGAATCAGAAAGATGCGGTCAGGATGAGCCCCGTACATTTCATTGACCGCATTATCCATCCCGTCAATCAGCGTCGGAATCGTCAAACTTTTGTCGTTAATCAGCATCCCGGCGGTCGTACAGCGCTGCTCCCGGGAAGTATGTTCCCGGATGTTTTTTTCTTCGGCAATTTTCATGGGCCAGTTGCTGTCGATCGCATGGGCTTCGCGAATGTAAACCATTCGAAACTCGGCAATATCCCGGTAGTCCTGATACATCTGTTCCATTGCGCCCACCTGACGCAAAAAGGGAGGTCACGTATAGCTGCCAAAAAACAGCACGACCGGTTTTTTTCCGCGAAATGATTCGATGCTGGTCTCGCTTGTCCCGTCCCATGATTCGAGCGTAAACACGGGGGCCTGATCGCCTGGTTTCGGAGCGTCGTCGATCCGCGGTCGACTGCGGCGTACCGGGCGGCGCTCCTGACGGGGTCGCGCCGCGGTATCCGGCTCCGACTCCTGCGCCGGCAGGACCATCGATCCGGCGGTGACGGCCCAGCTTGTGAACAACAGGGTCGCGAAAGCAATTTTCATCAGGGTCACCTCGTGCAAAGTCGTCTCACCACATCTGCCACCTGGCCCAGACACGTATTGGAACACGCCGCAGGACATTCCAACCCGAAAAAATCTGAAAGTCCGGGAAATCGATGACGTGGCGGATGGCTCACCGCATATGATCCGGACCGATCAGGCCGATGAGCGATCGGGTCCGGCGTGCCGCAGAGTATAGGCAAAATAGCCGAATTGTCGCCGGCACAAACCCAGCAACACTCCCAGGGCACAGCCAATCATGTGACGGCGTTTCCAGGCGGTCCACTGCCCGGTCGCCATCAGCCGCAGCGAGTGCCATGCCACCAGCAACGGCGAATGGGCCACGCAGGGGGCGATTTGCCAACCCAGTTCCCGTCGAACCAGGATTTCGAATCCGGCCAGACGGACGGCCTGTTCAAAGGCTCCGCGGCGGGGGAAACCGGGAACGGCCCAATGGTCGGCCACCGTTCGCGATAACCAGCCTGCCAGACGCGGCGTGCGCTGCGCGGGATTACGCATCATCCCGTCGACGATAACCAGACGCCCTCCGGGGCGAATGACACGGGCGCATTCCCGCAACGCCTGTTCCATGCTGGTGGCATGGCAAAAACTTTCCAGAAAAAACCCGGCATCGAGCGAATGATCGGGGATCGTCATTGCCTGAAAATCCTGCGTTTCAATCCGCACCCGCGGTCGGGCTGGTGGAGGCAAATGGGCGCGGCCCCAGGTGGTCTGTTCGGGACAAATCGTGACCGCCTGCCAGCGGTGGTGGGGAAACCAGGTCGCGCCATAGCGGGACACGGCGCCCAAACCACATCCGAAATCTCCCACGTTCAGCGGATCCGTGGTGGCCAGATGCAGCTGGTCAAAAACCAGATCATTCATCGCCTCCAGCATCGATTTTCGATTGAGTGGATTCAACCCGGGACGCCACAGTCCGAAATGCATGTAACCCTCGCGACTCCACGTCTGATAATCCTCAATCGTTTGCCGATAGTAATCGGAGACGTTGTGGCGGGCAGCCGCCTTGCCGGCCTGACGGAATTCGTCCGGACGAGGCGGGATGACGGGGGATGGAGCAGTCGCGGCCACAGGCGGACTCCCGTTGCAGCAGGTCAGGCAGTCACGGGCGAAAGCCCGCAGGATCCACGGGTCCTGACCGCAATTTGATCATCTCGTTAACCCCGGCACCGCATCCCGTCGCCGCCACGGCGCCCTGGCGCCGGAATAATGCCGGTTATTTGGATCCGCCCGTGCCGGTTTGCGGCCCGTCGTCACTGGCAACGTCGGCGTTTTTGACATAGCGGTCAAACCAGTCAATCATCTCGGCCTGCGTATGCAGCACCGATTCCCGCGCCCGATAACCGTGGGATTCGCCCGGTAACATGACCAGTCGAACCGTTCCTCCGTTCCCCTTGACCGCCTGGTACAGACGTCGGGACTGCAAGGGAAACGTGCCGCTGTTGTTGTCCGCCTCGCCATGAATCAGCAGCAATGGATCCTGGATTTTGTCGGCGTGCATGAATGGTGAAATGTTGAGGTACACCTCTTTGGCTTGCCAGAACGGGCGGCGTTCGGACTGGAAACCAAAGGGGGTCAGTGTCCGGTTGTAGGCACCGCTGCGGGCCACACCTGCCCGAAACAGGTCGCAGTGAGCCAGCAGATTGGCCGTCATGAATGCTCCATAACTGTGTCCCCCAACGCCCACCCGGTTTCGGTCGGCAACTCCCATGTCGACTGCCTTGTCGATCGCAGCAGCGGCCGAGGCCACGATTTGTTCAATGAAGGTATCGTTCATCGTTTCCGGATCACCGATCACCGGCATGGTCGCAGCGTCCATGATGGCGTAGCCCTGGGTCAACAGGGTCAGATGGGTGATGCCCGTCATCCGCACGAACCGGTCGGGACTGCTGGAAATCTGGCCGGCGGTTTGGGCATCGTTGAATTCCAGCGGGTAGGCCCAAACGATCAATGGCAATCGCTGCCCGGGTTGATAGTCCGCGGGCAAATACAGGGTGGCCGACAGGTCCACGCCATCCGACCGCTGGTACTTGACCAGCTGTTTTTTGATCCCGCGAATGGACGGCGTGGGATCCGGAAATTCCGTCAGCGCTGTCGCCTCGTTACCGGACAAGTCGCGCTGAAAGAAATTGGGCGGAGACGAACTGGTTTCCCGGGAGGTGATGATGACCGGCTGCCGATCGCTGGCATGTTCAACCACAGCTACGGGAAACTCGTAATGGCCCTCGGCGCAGCGCCACAACCGTTCGGTTTCCAGAGTGGCCAGGTTTTGCCGGTCCAGGAACGGCAAATTTCCCCGGGGCGATGCGCCCTGGCCGATTCGGTAAATCCAGTCGCCATCCTGCAACGCGCGAACGTGGCCCGTCTCGTCCGGAACCATCACAATCGTCCCCGGGTCGTTGTAGCGATCCCGGATACTTCGGTCCATCAGCACGCGAGGATCGGAATCCGGGTCGTTCAGGTCATGCATCAGCATTCGGACCCAGCGGCGATCCCGATCGTACTCGGTCACCGCCACCCGCGCGGGATCAGCCATGGTCGACAGACCAAACGCCCGATACTCGGTTTTTACCAGCTCCCGGGGCGACTCCGTGAATGGCGCCGCGAGGCTCATGATCCGGTCGCGGTGGTCGGCCGGCACATTCGGATCACCGCCGTCCAGAGCTTCCTGCCAAACCAGCGTGGCCGGCTCACCGGATTTCCAGGTGACCTGGCGGGGACCGGTGCGGACCCCCTCGATCGGAATGTTTTCAGCCATTGGAACATTGGCCACGGTGTACAGCACCTGGCCGTTACGGTCGCGAACCTCGATATCCTGCGGAAAACTGCCGACGGTCATCAAATACGAGAACGGCCGTTTGACAATGGTCGTCAGGAAGTAATCACCGGAAGGGGAAACTTCCACATCCAGATAAATGGCCGGTTGGCCCACGAACGTCCGGGATCCGTCCACCCCCAGCAACGTCAACTGGCCGGTGGCGTAGTATTCAAACAGGGCCTCGTCCGCAGGGCTGGCCAGCAAATCCTGGTACGTACGGGTCGGAGTCCGGTTGCCCGCCGATTCCTGGATGTTCGGGCCAATGGGTACCCGTGCGGGCACCGGTTCGTTGCCGCGACTGGCAGGAACGGTTTGACAGACAATCGCCTGGCCGTCGGGCATCCATTCGAATCCACCCATGACCGTCGACAGTTGATCGGTCAGCAGCCGGGGATGAGCCGGATCATCCAGGGAAACCACCCACAGTTGCTGGCCGGAGTCCGTAACCACCGCCATGGCGAACCGGTCGGAGTGATGCGACCAGCTGGTACTTGCCACCCGCGCCGGCTGGTAACGGGATGTCGGTCAGTGCGCCCCCCGCCCGCGTTCGCAGCGATACGCCCGAATCGTAGCTGGTCATGAACCGTCCGTTGGCGGCCGGATCAATCCGCATGCCGGCCAGCCGCAATTTGCGCCGCGACACATCGGCAATCCCCGGCATCGCTTCCCGCTCCACCAGCAACATCCAGTTGCGGTCCGGGCTAATCCGGACCTGCGGGACGGGAGCAGCATCAATGATATCGACCACTTCCCGGGGAGGCAGACGATAGGGCTGTTGGCCCCGCAGGGTGCGGGGATGGATGGTGCTATTCATCAGGGTGAACAACAGGGCGATGGTCAGACATACAACGGGCTGATTCATGAGCAGGACCTGCAGCGACGGGGCGGCTCACGGGGAGCACGGGATTTTCGTTTGGCCCGGGGAATCGGGACAATGGCCGTTTTTTTCAGGCGATCATTTTCGACCAATTAAATCCCGTTGACTACCCGACCCAATGGCCGCTCGTTAGCGGTTGCCGGTTTGCGGGAACCGGAATTTCAGGGATCATCGGCGTCCTCCAGCAGCGCGACAGCGGTTTCGGTCGTCAAATCGCCGGCCGCCAAACAGCGCCGCTGCCGCTCGTCCCCCTGCGGCAACCAGGCCAGCCCTCCATCCTTGAGCCCGGGCAGGGTTTTCCGCAGCCAGGATTGCGCGTCGTCGGGCAACCCCCCAACCGCTTTAATGCGCAGCGCCACGGGGCGTCGCAAATAAACGGCCTGCCGGAATTCCGGACTGGAGGTTGCGGCGGATTGTTGTGCGACCCGCGCTGGCAGCCCGGGTCCGACGGAAATCAACACGTCCCGGTATTGGCGGCGGGCCTGGCGCACCAGGTCCAGTTCAAACTCTTGCCAGGCAACGGGGACTCCGGGAGCGACAAATCGGGCCTCGTACCATTTCCAGATCGTTAATCCGACGGCAATCACCAACAGCCCCGGCAACACCTGCCACAGCGACCATGAAAACTCGAAAGACGGGGTTTCCGGGCCGACTGGATTCTCGGAATCTCTGGATTGGGATATCATCGTGATATGTTAACACTGAAAACCGATTCCTCCGAACGATGGCTGGAACAGGTCCGTCAGAATTTGCCGGACATCCTGATTGACCACGCGCATTGCGAAAAGAAAGCTGCCGGCTGCGCGATGAACCTGATATTCGCCTACGTTGACAATCAGGAATTGTGCCGCGAAATGACGGAAATCGTCAATGAAGAACTGGAACATTTTCATCGCGTGCTGGATTTGTTGCAACGACGCGGGATCCGCTTTCGGCGACTCAAACCTGGCGGCTATGGACGCCGGCTGAACGATCTGGTGCGCCGAAATGAACCCCAGCGGGCGATCGACCGGTTGCTGGTGGCGGGTCTGATTGAGGCCCGTTCCTGCGAGCGATTTGACCTGCTCCGCAAACATGTCGATGACCCGGAGTTGGCCGATTTTTACCACGAACTGTTCGAATCCGAGGCCCGCCACTACACCGCCTATGTCCGGATGGCCAAAATGTACGGCCCCGAGAAAACGGTAATGCAGCGATTGCACGAACTGGCGGAGCAGGAAGCCGAAATCATTGCCTCGGGTGAACCGCTGGCACGGATGCACAGCTAGAAACCGACAGCTTGCAGGCCGCTGGCTGCAGCAAGAAAGCGCTCTGGGAACATGGCTGGCGAGCGATCGTTTTTGATTCTGTTTAACATTTCCAAGCAGTCGAATTTCGGATTCCTGATTCGAACTGCCAATGCCTTTGCAGCCGAACCGGTAATAATCGGGCGGCGTACCTGGCGGGCCAGGGGAGCGGTTGCCGGAACGCGCAGGACACCGGTCCATCATTTTTATTCACTGGACGACGGGATGGCGTTTGTGCGGGCGGCCGGCTGCCGGATTACCGGGATAGAAATCCTGCCCGAAGCGCGCAGCGTTTGTGACGATCCGTTCCAGGGTCCCACGGCATTTATGGTGGGCAACGAGGGAACCGGATTGACTCCGCAACAGATCGAGCGTTGTGACGATTTTGTTTATGTGCCCCAGTACGGAACCGCAGTCTCGCTGAACGTCAATGCCGCGACGGCAATCGTGCTGCAGCGGTTTGCCATCTGGTCGGGCCGCACCGAGTGTCCGCGGCTGGGGATGAAGTTTCGATCCGAACAGACCGTGCGGACCACCCATTTGGACAAAATGCGGCGCGGCTGTGACCCGTGACGCCCCCGGAATCACTCACTCATTCCGGCCGCCCGGGTCGCGCAGGGACCCGGGTACGCGGACCGGCCGACTTTCAGTCCTGGTCCCTGTTCTCGTCGCCATCCGGCATCAATTTCAGCGCCTCGTTGACCTGCATTTGCAAAACCCGGATCTCGTCCAGTTCGTTTTGCAATTCCAGTTGCTGCATGTTCAGCCGGTTCAGGATTTCCTGCTTGATCTGAACATCCTCGTCCAGGCGGCGAATCCGCTGGCTGAGAATCGCCGTTTCATTGAGCTGTTTCAGAAAATGCCGGGCGGCCTGCTCGCGGGCGTCCAGCGCGTGGATTTGTCGCCGCACCTCGGCCATTTCGCGACTGATGGGTGCCCCCGCCTCCTGTTCCAGGATCTGAAAATTCAGGAGCTCGGTTTCCAGGCTGGTGCGGGCTTGCATCAGCGCCGTTTCGGCCTTGCGCACTTCCGATTCGCTGGCCATTTGTTTTTCCACGAGCGAAGTTACACCATCCAGGCTCGATTTTGCCAGCGCCATTTCCGATTCCCGATATCTTATTTGCGCCTCGATTTGCTTTTTTTGCAGATCCAGGCGGGTCCGGTCGGCATCGCTCAGCTGGTTTTGCTGCATGTCTTCCAGCAGCGCCGTGTGGGAGGCCTGGTCCAGTCGCAGGGTCAACAATTCCTGCAGACAACGGCTGGCGGCCTCGCTCCGGGCCTTGTCATCGGCAAATCGAAATTCGGGGGGCAGGGATTCGACCAGTTCAGCGCGCGACGTTTGATAATTCAGCAACTCGTCCTGGGCCTGATCGATACGATCGCGCAACACCGCGGACGACATCCCCAGTCGGTCCGATTGCCACTGTAATTGCTCGAGACTCATTTGCACCGACTCCGGCTTCAGATACTGAAGAGGGAAATGTTTCAACAGTTCAAGTTCATCGTCCGCCTGGCCCGCGGCCACGAGCGGAAATGAAAGGAGCGCCGGCAACAGCAACGCAACAAATCGGATGATCCGGGAATTTACAGATTTCGACATGGGAACGTGTTCCTAAAAAGCCAGTTTGATGGTTTCCGTTGCCGGGTCATTGCCCGAGCTCGCATCCAGTTGGGCGCGATAATATGCCAGTCGCGATTCGCGGTGTCGTGATGTCAGTTCCGTCAAGCGGCGGTACTGCTGCAGCCGCGTTTGAATTTCGATGCGTTGCCGATCCAGCCGGTCGGTCGCCTGCCGAATGTCGGACAACCGGTCCGCCAGGGTCGCTGCGTTCAACTCCGCTGGCGGCGGGATCCGGTCAGAGGTCCGGTCCGCAGCGGGTTCGCCCCTCCCGGCATCCCGGAAGGCCACAATATTTTGTGGCGGAAACGGTCGTGGCGATCGCCAACTCACCAGCCACCAACAGCCGGCCACGGCAGCCAGCAACAGACCGCTGCGGAAGATCGCGCGCCGCTGTTGGCGGAAACGTCTGGTTCTGGCCACGCGGCTGGCCAGTTCGTCCGGTTCGGGGGGCGGCTGACAGCGGCCGAACCGGTCGTCGGTTTGCCGCAACTGTTCCGCCAGATTTCGTGGCCTAGACATCCAGTTGTTCCAGGATTCGTTTCAATCGCCGCCGCGCACGATGCAACCGCACGTGGAGCGTTTCCGGCTTGATGTTCAACAAACGGGCCACTTCCGGGCCCGGCAACTCTTCCAGGTAGACCAGCACCATCACCGTGCGATCATCGACCGCCAGTTGCTGCAGGGCCTGGCGGGTCAGTTCACTGATTTCCAGAAAATCCTTGTCGGGTTCCGGCCCGCCAATTCGCTGGCGTGCCGCATCCAGCAATCGCGCCAGTGTCCGGCGAGTCCGGTGATGGTTGCGACACCGATTGACCGCAATCATCCGCAGCCATCCCGCCAGTGACCCATGACCCTCGTACGAACCAGCCTGTTCCCAGGCCGACACCAGCACGTCCTGTAACAAATCGTCCCGGTCACCGGACCAGGCAGTCATTCGTCCGACCAGGCGGGCCAGCCGATCGCCATGGATGGCTATCAGCTCCGGCATCGCTGCCGGATCGCCGGCTGCCAGTCGCCGCATCAGCCGCGCATCTGCCTCGGCGCAGGGCACCGTGGCAGATTGGTCGACCGGGACTTGCAACAGGTTGCTCATCACATTGACGGTACGGGCAAGTGGCTTTTGGTTCGGGCGAAACCGTTTCGTCCCCGGCCACTGATTGTAAAGAAACGTGGCGGCCTGCTGACCTTACCGGATTTTTTAAAGAATCTTCCCGGCGAACGATTCCACGGCCGGGAGGGGCCGGCTCTGTGCGGTCGGAAAACAGCGGGTATCGGACCGCACGGCGCTCGTCCCTCCGGCAGTCGCGTCCGCCGGGCCGCGGCCTATTCCGCGCCGATCGCGGCCCGGGCCATCCGCCGCCGCTCCGATTCCCGCAGCAGCGTCTTGCGCAACCGGATTCTGGTGGGTGTGATCTCCACCAGCTCGTCGTCCTCGATATATTCCAGGGCGGCCTCCAGCGACATCACGCGGGGGGGGCGGAGCAGGATATTTTCGTCACTGCCGGCTGCCCGAATGTTGGTCAGCTTCTTTTCTTTGGTCGGATTGACCGGCAGATCGTTGTCGCGAACGTTCTCGCCCACAATCATGCCTTCATACACTTCATCGCCCGGTGCCACGAACATATCGGCGCGCTGCTGCAATCCGAACAGACCGAACGCGACGGCCTTGCCACTGGCCATCGAAACCATCACGCCGTTGGAACGGCGGGGGACGTCCCCTTCCATGGGCCGGTATTCGGAAAACCGGTGATGCATGATCGCGGTTCCCTGGGTGGCATTCAGCAATCGAGTGCGGAGCCCGATCAGGCCCCGCGCCGGAATCGAGAACAGCACGCTGGTGTAATCGTGGCGGGGTTTCATTTCGATCATTTCACCGCGGCGGGCTCCGACCATCTCCATCACCGGACCGAGTTTGTCCGGGGGAACCTCCACCACCAGCGACTCGAAGGGCTCGCACGTTACGCCGTCCATCTTTTTGGTCAATACTTGCGGTTTGCCAACCGACAATTCAAAACCTTCCCGCCGCATGGTTTCGATCAACACGGCCAGGTGCAGGACCCCGCGGCCGGCAACGCGAAACGCATCCGCGCCCTCGCCGGCTGTGACCCGCAAAGCCACATTGCGCTGCAGTTCGCGCTGCAGCCGCTCGCGCAGCTGACGGCCGGTCACGTATTTGCCTTCTCGTCCCGCCAGCGGCGACGAGTTGATCGTGAATATCATCTGCAGGGTCGGTTCATCGACCCGGATTCGGGGAAACGCCTCGGTCAGCTCGGGATCGCATATCGTGTCACCAATTTCGATGTCCTCCAGACCCACCAGGGCAATCACATCGCCGGCCGTTCCGGATTCGACTTCCATGCGTCCCAGTTTGTCAAATTCATACACCGTGGCGACCCGGGCGGTCTTGCGCACGTCGTTATCCTGCAAAACAGCCACGGTATCCCCCTTGCGGACCGTGCCGCAGCGAACCCGCCCAATGGCAATTCGCCCGACATACTCCGACCAGTCGATGGTGGTGACCGGCATCCGGAACCGGTCGCCACTGTCAATCGTGGGCGGGGGCACGTGCTGCAGTACCAAATCCAGCAACGGGGCCATGGAATCACTGGCCATTTGCGGGCTGGGTGTGGCGTATCCTTCCTTGGCCGATGTCAGCATGTAATGGAAATGTTCCAGGTACGCTTCGCCCCCCAGCTCCAGAATCAGTTCCAGTGTTTCATCCAGCACTTCCGGCGTGCGGGCATCAGGTTTGTCGATCTTGTTCACCACCACAATCGGTTTCAGGCCAACCTCCAGCGCCTTGGTCAGGACAAACCGGGTCTGCGGCATGGGCCCCTCGGAAGCGTCGACCAGCAGCAAGGCGCCGTCGGCCATCCGCAACACGCGTTCGACTTCGCCCCCGAAATCGGCGTGTCCGGGTGTGTCGATAATATTGATCTTGGTGCCCTTGTAATTGAGCGCGATGTTTTTGGCCAGGATGGTAATCCCGCGTTCCCGTTCCAAATCGCCGGTATCCAGAATCCGCTCGCCCTGCAATTGGGACTCGCGATACTGGCCGCTTTGCCGCAGCAGACAATCGACCAGCGTCGTTTTGCCGTGGTCGACGTGGGCGATGATCACGACGTTGCGAATATCAGTGCGTTGCCTGCTCAACTGGGAACTACTTTGCAATTTGGGCGGCCGGGGTATCGACGCACATCGATCATGAAGATCGAACGGGCGAAACAGCGGGGATCGGGAACCGGAAAAAACACGGATCCGGCCGACCCACCGGCCCCGGCAGCGGGCTGAAGGTTGGACGAGAATCAGCTACTGTTTTGTCTCAAAGGTCGTGGATGTACAATGCCAAAACGCCCCGAAACCCGTTCTGCCCGTCGAATTCGAGCCTGTCCGATGAACCCGAAACCGTTGGTTGCTTTTGAAAACCTGCTGATGCTGTCGTTGGCCAGCTGGATTCTGACGGGTTCGACGCTGGCCCAGCCTGCCCCCGGCGGAGACGAATATGCCCGTAACTGGCCAGGTTTTCGCGGTCCTACCCACAACGGGACGTCCCCCACCGCGACGCCGCCTGTCGAATGGGGCGAAAACCGGAACGTCAAATGGAAAGTCAAATTGCCGGGCTCGGGAAATACATCGTCACCGGTGATTTGGGGGAATCGGATTTTTGTCTTGACCGCCATCCCGCAACCCGCGACGGGCCGGCAGCGGCCCACCCCCCCGCAACCGGCCGACGGACGCCGGGGCGGGCGGTCCCGGGCGGCACCTCCCACACCCACCCAATTTGTTACGCTCTGCTACGACCGGGAAACCGGCCGGGAACTTTGGCAACAACTGGCCGTGGAAGCGACGCCCCACCAGGGAACCCATCCGGACCACAGTTATGCCAGTGCCTCGCCCTGTACCGATGGTCAGCGGGTGTACGCCCATTTCGGTTCGCGGGGCCTGTACTGTTACGACATGGACGGAAATCTGCAGTGGAAACGGGATGACCTGGGCAAAATGCAGACACGCAACGGCTTTGGCGAAGGCAGCTCGCCGTTTTTGTACGGCGAGACGATCGTGGTTCCCTGGGATCATGAAGGCCAGTCGTATGTGATGGCGCTCGATACCGCCAACGGATCAACCCGCTGGAAAGCGGATCGGGACGAGCCGTCCAACTGGGTCACGCCGGTCGTGGTCAATCTGGGCGGTCGTGACGTTCTGGTCACTGGCGGTGAAAACCATGCCCGGGCCTATGACCTGCAGAGCGGCGACGAAATCTGGTATGCCTCCGGCTTTACGTCGCGGCCGATTTCGTCACCAGTCACCTTTCACGATACCGTCATGCTGGCCAGTGCACGGCAAGGCTTTTTTGTGTCGGCCATGAAGCTGGATGGTCAGGGTGATCTGAATACCGGCGACGGCGTTGTGTGGAGTTCGCAGCAAGTCGCACCGGATGTCCCCTCACTGCTGCTGTCGGGGGATCGCCTGTATTTCATGCGGGGCAGTACGGGGGTGCTGAATTGCTGGGATGCCGCCACCGGCCAGCCCAAATACAGCCCACAACGCCTGCCCGGAATCTCGGCCGTCTACGCATCCCCGGTTGCCGCTGACGGCAAAGTGATCATCGTGGGGCGCGACGGGACCAGTGTGGTTGTGGAGGACAGCGATACATTCCGGGTGCTGTCCACCAACCAACTGGACGATCGCATCGATGCCACGCCGGCGCTGGCCGGTAACGACATCATCCTCCGCGGCAAGACATTCCTGTACTGCATCAGCGCGGAAAAGGACCCGCCCGGCGGCCAGTGACCGTGGGCGGATCGCGAACCTGGTTGTCCCGCAGGCGCCCCCGGCATACAACAGCTGGAAAGGGCGTCTTGTTCCGGTTCCGCTGCGGGACGGCTGCCGGATGCCCCAACGCCGGTTCCAGCCGGTCTGTATGCAGGCAAATTCGATCATGGCTCGAGTCGTATTGGCAATGTCCGGAGGTGTCGATTCCAGCGTCGCTGCGCACCTGCTGGTGGAGGCCGGACATGACGTTACCGGTGTGTTCATGCGGCACGGGGAAAAGGCCGTCACGGCCTGTTCGATCGACGGCCAGCGCGAATCGTCCCCCTGCTGCCCGTGCTGAACCCGCGGGCCGATCACAAGCAGGGTTGTTGCAGTGCCCTGGATGCCGAAGATGGACGCACGCGTCGCGCAGCGGTTGGGCATTCCCTGGTACGCGCTGAATCTGGAATCCGAATTCGGCGAGATCATTGACTACTTTGTCAACGAGTACACGATCGGCCGCACTCCCAATCCCTGCGTGATGTGCAACAACTGGATCAAGTTCGGCAAGCTGTTCGACTATGCCGACAGCATGGGTGCGGATTTTGTCGCCACCGGCCACTACGCCCGGCTGATCCGTCGACGACCACGACCAGCCAGGCATTATTCGCGGCATCGATGCGGCCAAGGACCAGTCGTACGTCCTGTTCGGCATTCGGCGCGAATACCTGCAGCGCATGTTGTTGCCGGTCGGCGGATTTCGAAAAACCGGAAATCCGCCGCCTCGCCGGCCAGCTCGGTCTGAATGTGGCGAACAAAAAGGACAGCCAGGAAATCTGTTTCGTCACCAGCGGGCATCACGGGGAATTCGTTCGTGCCCGCCAATCGGATACGTGACAACTCGGGTGAAATCGTGACCACCGACGGGACCGTCGTGGGCACCCACCCCGGCATCGAGAACTTCACGATCGGTCAGCGCAAGGGACTGGGCGTGGCGCTGGGCGAGCCCCAGTTTGTGGTCCGGATCGAACCGGAATCCCGACGCGTGGTGCTGGGGCACAAATCAGAACTCGGCCGCCGACCGCCTGACGGCCAGCCATACCAACTGGCTGGTCGATCCGCCGGCCCGGCCGATTTCGCTGCCATGCCCAGATTCGATACAACAGTACGGCCCAGGCCGCGACGGCCGAAATCCTGCCCGGCGACCGTGTCGCCCTGCAGTTTGACGATCCCGTCGACGGGGTCGCCCCGGGCCAGGCCGTGGTTTGCTATGACGGGCGACCGGGTTCTCGGCGGCGGCTGGATCGATTGAATCGCGATGGCTGCCGGCGTCCGGCTGAGTCATTCGGCTTGTTCTGGCCGCCATCCGGTGAACCGGCCGGCCCGCCACGGCTGCCAGAACTGTTGGCGCAATGGCCGTTTCGTGTAAAATTCCTCGCGGGACTGGTCCGGTCCCTGTGCATCCCGTTTCACCTGATGTCGAGACACTACCATGACACTGCTTGGTCAGACGTTTTGGGAACAGTATGGAACTGATCCTGTTGGCGGCGGTCGGAATCTTCGGCGGCCTGTTTCTGCTGGTCATCATTCTGGCGTTTGTCACGTTTGGCAAGCTCTGGTTTCAGGCCTACATGTCGGGTGCTGATATCAGCATGATGAGCCTGATCGGGATGCATTTCCGCCAGGTTCGCCCGTCGGTCATTGTGTCTGCCAAAATCATGGCGTCCCAGGCCGGTCTGGACATTGACCGTCGAATCGGAATCAGCACATCTCGCCTGGAAGCTCACTACCTGGCCGGCGGTGACGTGATGCGAGTAATCAATGCCATCATTGCCGCCCAGCGGGCTGGCATCGACCTGGACTTTGACCGGGCCGCCGCCATCGACCTGGCCGGTCGTGACGTGCTGGACGCGGTGAAAACCAGTGTGTATCCCAAAGTCATCGACTGCCCCGATCCGCAGCGGAGCGGCAAGAGTTTTCTCAGCGCCATTGCCAAGGACGGTGTCGAGCTGAAAATTCGCGCCCGCGTTACCGTTCGGACCAACCTCGAACAGCTGATCGGCGGGGCTACGGAAGAAACCGTGATTGCCCGCGTCGGGGAAAGCATTATTTCGTCGATCGGCTCCAGCGACCAGCACCAGCACGTGCTGGAAAATCCCGACCGGATCTCCAGGGCGGTGCTGGAACGCGGTCTGGATGCCCACACGGCATTTGAAATCGTGTCCATCGACATTGCCGATATCGATGTCGGTGAAAACATCGGGGCTCGCCTGCAAGCCGACCAGGCCGAGGCAGACACCCGGGTGGCCCGGGCCAACGCCGAAAAACGACGGGCCGAGGCCATCGCCCGGGAACAGGAAATGAAGGCGGAGGTGGCCCTGAACCGCGCCTCGCTGGTGTTGGCCGAAGCCACGGTGCCCGAGGCCATGGCCGAAGCGTTTCGTCAGGGGAACCTGCACGCCAACCATCAGGAGGAGGGAGGCTAGGCATGCCCCGCGGTGCCGGCTACTGGCTGGTGAAATCCGAGCCGGACACCTTTTCCATTGACGATTTGGCCAGCGACTCCAAAAAAGACGACTTGCTGGGATGGTGTTCGCAACTATCAGGCCCGCAACCTGATGCGGGATGACATGAAAAAGGGTGACCTGGTCCTGTTTTATCATTCCAGCACCAGGCCCCCCGGGGTTGCCGGCGTTGCCCGGATTGTGCGCGAATCTTATCCGGACCACACGGCACTGGACCCCGGCAGCGCGTACTACGATGCTACGTCGACCGCGGACCAGCCCCGCTGGTTCATGGTCGATATCCAGCTGGTCCGAAAATTCAAGCGGCTGATTCCGCTGGATGAACTGAAAACGGTCGGGGCTCTGCGGGACATGGTGCTGCTGCAAAAAGGGTCCCGGCTGTCGGTCCAGCCGGTAACCAAAACACAGTACGAGACGATCGTCAAAATGGCTGGCGCCAGCGATTAGAAATTCGTCCTGATGGCTCTGCGGAAAACCACGATTGAGTGCCCTGCCGGTTTGCCTGGCACCCGGAATTACCCGGATGTGGCACGGTGGGACAAGCCAACCGTGGCGCCCTCACCTCCCAACCGGGATGTGATCTACCGAGCCGGTCCTGATCGATTTCCGGGGCCGCTCAGGCGGCGTTTCCCCGGTCCGCCATGTGCTGATCAAGACCTTGTATGGCGCGAACGGCGCGGCGCTCAATCGTTTCCTGCAACAGACGCTGGTTGGCATCGTCGTGCTGGCGCGACAATTCGGGATGATACAGGTGCCAGGCCAGCGCCCAGTGCCGGGCATAAATCCGGGTTCGACCCAGATGATGCAGTCGGGCGCAGATCTCGGAGTCTTCCCGGCCCCAACCTTCCAGGCGTTCCTCGTATCCATTGACATCCAGCAGATCCTGACGCCAAAACGCCTGGTTGCAACCACGTGAATTCTTCAGATTTTGGTCTTCCGTCGAGCAAGCCGCCATCAGCCAGCGGCTTCGCACCATTTGCGTTCGGCGATTGCATCCCGGATGAAAAAACCGAACCCGGGGAGATTTGGTTCGCCAGCGACGTGCCGTGGCCGCCCGATTCAGACAGATTCGTCGCCCCTGGGTATAGCGGCCCGGTTTGGCGATCTGGCAGTGATCGCTGACAAATGCATGATGCAGCAGCATGTCGCCGTCGACGAAGATCAGGTATTCCGTACGGGCCCGCAGGATGGCCTGATTCAGGATTCGCGTTTTGCGAAACCCCTTGTCATCCTGCCAGCAATGCAGGACCGGGAATCCGACCCGCGAACGGAACGTGTCGACCACCGAACGGGTTTCCGGGCCGGAACCATCGTCAGCCACCAGCACCTGGTCCGGCGGACGGGTTTGCGCCCGGACGCTGGCCAGTACCAGTTCGAGACATTGGGGCGCATTGTAGGTACTGATCACAAGTCCGGTTCGCATGGCCGGATTCTTGCGGAAACCGGTCAACGGCGTAAAGATCGAATTGCATCCAAGCGGCTCTGCAGGAAACCTCGATTGGGTGCCGCTTCCGGCTGGCCCCGCAACGCGGATTCCGCGAAAAAGGCAGGGTTGGACCCGCCAACCGTGGCACCCTCACCTCCCAACCCAAATGTTTTCTGCCGAGCCCATCGAAGCCGTTTTCAAATGGTACGGCCGGCTGAGCGATGCTGCGACTACTCTTTTCTGACGGCGACATTGACGTAGCCAATCATCATTTCCTCCCAGGTCTGGTCTCCCCACCGCACGGTTTGGGAGGGATCGGGATTGGCCAGGTTGGCCTCGGAGTTGTCGAAATGGGCGACGCACCGGAAGCGTGTTCCGGCGGGTAACGGGCGCGGTTCGTCCAGCAAATAGGCGTTTTGCCAATTGAAATCGTAACGCGGAACATCCAGCAAGATTTCCGCGGTTCCGTCGGGAAACAGGGCAGTGTACCGAAATGCCGTGCCCCGCAGGTGCATATGGGGAAACAGCGACAGCAGTTCGGCATCGCGATCCAGGCGAAGACGGGCCGTCACCGGGTGGTTGCCTGCCCCGGGCGGGATGCGGAATTCCTGGTTGATGGCCTTCAGGGTCACGACCTCGTGTGTCACCGCATCGGCGTCGGCAAATTTCAAACCCACGCTGCTGAGGTCCGTGGTGGCGGTTCCGTTGGGCGTGTAATGCAGCTGAAAAACCAGTTTGCTTCCCGCCGGAACGCATTTGGCGTATCCGTCCGGCAGCAGCATGGGAGGTGAACCCGGCGCCGTGGCGGCAATCCAGTCCGACTGCAATTCGCCGTGCACGTTTTCACCAAATTCACCGGCACCCCGAATTCCCACGATAATATGATGGATGACCGCCCGATTCCCCGGACGGCATTCGGCCGCCGAAACCCAGCGATCCCGGGTGAATCCCGGATCCACTTCAAAATACTGGTACTCTACCGTTCCCGTGGCGGGAACCCGAAACGGTCGATCTGCCATGGCCAGGACCAGATCCGGCTGGCCCATCTGCCACCCGCTGGTCCAGGTCCGAGGTTCGGGCGCATCGGCCGGATCGCCCGCCGGGCGCCGGCCTGGACCCAGGCGTTGATCATTTCAATCTCATCCGAAGCCAGTCGGCAATCATTGCGGAAACTGCCATGTTCCGGGTTGGCGTGCCAGGGCGGCATGCGTCCCTCGTTGACAACTTCCTGAATCATGCCGGCCCACCCCGACACCTCCTCGTACGTGTTCAGTTCAAAGGGACCGATTTCACCGGCTCGATGACAGCTGGCGCAGTTGTCTTGCAGGATGCGGCTGATCTGGTTGTGATACGTTACGGAGTCGGATGTTTCCGAATTCGGCGTCAACACCCGCCCGATGAGGCACCCCGCCGGATTGGTTTGGGCAACGGCGATCTGCTGGCCGTCCAGCAATTGCTCAATCGCGGCGGCCAAATAGTGGCGTGTTGCAGCGGGTCGCTGCTGGCCGGGCGCGTACTGATCATCGATTTGGCCGTGATAGCGCACCCGATTTCGCGCATCCAGCAAAAACACTTCGGGCGTCCGTGTGGCGCCGAACAGATCGGCGACCCGGTTCCCGGGATCCTTCAACAGCGGCAACGCCAGCTCGCTGCGTCGCACGAACGCCTGCAACTCGGCCAGCGAATCGTGCTGGTTGGAGTTAATGGCCAGCCAGCGAACGCCTTCGTCCGAAAACCGCCGTTGCAGCTCATTCAACCGGGGGACGTACAATTTGGCCATGGGGCATTCCCAACCCATGAATACGATCACGGTAGCCCGGACATCGTCCGCCTGGTTCAGCGAATGGGGAACTCCGTGGACGTCATCCAGCTGAAAGTCCTCAACGGTGTCGTTGGGCTCCACTGCCGATTGGCCCCATGCGCCGGGCGGCGGGGCCACGGCACCGGCGATCAACATCGTCGCCAGCCAGCAGGGGACCCGGCCAGACTGCCAGAACTTGCAGAAAACGCGATCCAAACTCATGAAAAACCCGTCTTGCCTCAATAATGTCCAAAGGATTCCTGGCGAACCAATCCATTTTAGTCCAATCCACAGCCGTAATCCGGGCCGTCACCAGCCGGGACGCGTGCGATCCGTTTCGAAGGCTGACTACCCGACCGGAAAAAACCGGGTTTTATACATTTAACCGGGATCGAATTGGGGATTGGGTTCCACCGGGATCGGGGCATTGATCCGCTGTTGCCAGGCGTGCAGGTCATCGGCCAGTTGTTGCGCCCGAGCCGGCAGTTGCTCAGCCAGATTGCGGGTTTCCCCGATATCGTCGGCCAGATTGTACAGTTCCCGGTGCTGGTCCTCAAAGAACTCGATTAATTTCCAGTCGCCCCGGCGGATGGCAGCGCACGGGCGGGTTCGAAACCGGTCATCGGCGGCACCGGGAAAGTTCTGGCCTTGCAAATACGCCGGGAAATGCCAGTACAGGGAGGGACGGTCCAGCGTCCGCGCCTGGCCGGTCCAGACGGGCATCAAATCCGCGCCATCCAGTGACTGGCCCGCCGGAACGGGGCGGTCCAGCATCACTCGAAACGTCTCGAAAAAATCGACGCCGCTGACCGGTATCGCACAGCGCGAACCGGCGGCGATCCGGCCCGTCCAGCGCACCGCCAGGGGAACCCGGATCCCCCCCTCATACAACATTCCCTTGCTGCCACGAAGCGGAGCGTTGTCGGTCACCTTTCCGTATCCGCCGTTGTCCGAGTAAAAGATGACAATCGTATTGCGGGCCAAACCCTGGTGGTCCAGGGCGCCCGAAAACCTGGTCCACGGACGAGTCCACGCTGTCGATCATCGCCGCGTACGTCGCGTTAATCCGGTGGCGGGCCGCCCGATCCCGATACTTGTCAACCAGGGCGGCGGGCGCCTGAATGGGTGTATGCACGGCATAATGGGCCAGCACCAGCAGAAATGGCTGCTGGCAATTCTGGTTGATAAACAAGACGGCTTCACGGGTTAATCGTTCGGTCAGATATTCCTGCTGGCCGACCGGGCCGGTGATCGGATCGGGCAATTGCGGATTCTGATAGGGTGGAAAATATCCGCCGGCCGGCGAACCGGTGTGATTGCCACCGACGTTGACGTCAAAACCCTGTTCCCGTGGCCCGGTCGTTCCCGGTCGACCCAAATGCCATTTCCCGAAATATCCGGTCCGGTATCCCGCGGATTGAAACAGTTCCCCCAGCGTTGTCACCGAATCGGGCAGCGTCGTTTGATTGGCAACCGGAACCAGCCGTCGCCAGGCCACGGGTCCGCGACTGGATTGATCGACGGTATAGATCCCGTGCCGCGGCGTATACTGACCGGACATCAGGCAAGCCCGCGATGGGGCACAGTTGGGGCCGTTGGAATAGGCATCCGTAAACGTCATTCCGGCGGTGGCCAGCCCGTCGATATGCGGAGTCCGGTAATGGGCCGCACCATGGAATCCAACATCGTGGTAACCCAGGTCGTCTACGTAAATCAACACCACGTTGGGCCGCTGCTCCCGGGCCACAAGCATGCCACTTGTCAGGGTGACGGTCAGGGTGGCCAACAGCCTGGTGATCACCTGCCCCGGGGTTGGTTTACCGACTGATTGAAATTGCATGCCCGTTTGCGGATGGGGGAGAATCTTCCTTTCAGGAACAATGTAACAACGATCGACGCCTCCTGTGCCGGCGTTTTCAGAAGTCCGGCGGCCCGAATGTCCGCACCATTTGCGCAAATATCGAAAATTTCCCGGATACCGGGGGGCGGCGGGGTAAGTTTCGGCGTCAATTGACCGTCAGGTTCAGTGGGGTAAAATCCCTGGTGTTAGCCAAATCACCCATTCCAGGCCGCCGAATTCGCGGCCAGGCCGTGAACTATTCAGGAGTATGAGAATCAATGGCTCAAGAACTTAACGAGGGCAATTTCCAGAGCGAGGTTCTGGAATCGGACATTCCGGTGCTGGTGGATTTTTGGTCCCCGACGTGTGGACCCTGCCGGCAACTGGGTCCAGTTATCGACAAATTGGCAACGGCAAATGAAGGCTCGGCCAAAGTGGTGAAGGTCGACGTCAGCAGCAATATGGGTTTGGCCGAAACCTACAACGTGCAATACTTGCCAACGATCATGGTTTTCAAGAATGGCGAGGTGCTGCAAACCCAGGTTGGTTTGACGCCGCCGGACAAACTGCAGCAAATGATCGACTCGGCGACCTGATTTGCTATCACGCAGCGGTTCCACTGGCCGCAAATCCCGATCCGGGGGGTTTGCGGCCTTTTTTTTATCCGCCAAAATGGTGGGTGCGGGAACCCGCGCGGCGGCAAGATCGCAGGGGCACCCGGAGCTCACGTCCGACTGCTGTCGGCGCGTGTTTTGGCCACCGCAGGTTATGACCTTTTTCATTCCCGGATCCATCAAAGGCACAGGCATGTTCAATTCGTTGATTTCCCCATTTGGTCGTCGATCCCTGGCGGGCGCCATCCTCCTGGTGGTTCTGTTCGCGAACCATCATTTTCTGCAGGCCCAGGCCACGGACGAGAACGTTCAAACCGTGGCCGTTATTGATACCGATTTCGGGGAAATGGTCATTGCCTTTTGGGACGATGTCGCCCCGGCAACCGTGGCCAACTTCAAAAAGCTGGCCGAACAGAAATTCTACGATGGCACGGCCTTCCATCGAATCATTGACGGATTCATGATTCAGGGAGGCGATCCGTTAACCAAAGACATGGCCCAAAAAGCTCGCTGGGGGACGGGCGGACCGGGCTACCAGATTGACGCCGAGTTCAATGATCGCAAACACGTGCGGGGTGTGATTTCGATGGCCCGCTCCCAGGATCCCAATTCGGCAGGGTCGCAGTTTTTTATCTGTCTGGGCGATGCGTCGTTTCTGGACGGCAAATATACCGGCTTTGGCCAGTTGGTGGTCGGCGATGAGGTGTTGGAAAAACTGGGAAAAACCCCGGTCGAGAACAGTGCCGGCGGCGAACCGAGCAGCCCGGTAGACCGGGTCAACGTGAAATCGATTCGCATTGAGCAACGGCCGGTTAACAAGTAACCGGCCGGGGACGGGCCCTGCCGCGACAACCGAGTTCAGCTGGTCGTATCCAGCAAGGAAAGATTGGGCGCAAGTTCCTGCAACACGTCGACCATATGTCGTTTGACATGCGAGGTCGTCTTGAACCGGATCACGGTCTTGTAAATGGACTCGGCCTGTTTGCGGGAAACCTGACTGGCCAGTTGCTTCATGGATGGAATAAAGGCCGGGCTCATGCTGAAATTGCGCAGGCCCATGCCCAGCAGCAAAATAAATGATTTGGGCTGGCCCGCCATTTCGCCGCACACGGTCACCGGGATCTTTTTCTGCCGACAGGCGCCGATGACCGAGGCCAACACGCGCAAGCACGGCCGGGGCCAGCGGCTGGCACAACCCGCTGACCTTGGGGTTGTCCCGGTCGGCCGCCATCAGGTACTGGACCAGGTCGTTGGAACCGATCGACACGAAATCGACCAGTTCCAGCATGGAGTGAATCATGACCGCCGCCGCCGGAACTTCCAGCATCATTCCCATCGGCACGGAAGTGGTCGGTTTTCCCTGTTCCCGCAGGGTTTTGTAGGCCCGCCGCACCATGCCGCGCAACCGCCGCAGCTCCTCGATCGTGGTGACCATGGGAAACATGATCCGCACCTTGCAATCGGGGACCGCCGCGGCCGCGCGAATGATGGCCCGAATCTGGGTATTAAAAAATTCGGGATGCTCAAATGACAGCCGGATGCTCCGCCAGCCCATAAACGGGTTGGCTTCCTGATGGCTGTGCCCCAGGTAGGGCACGGTCTTGTCGCCTCCGATGTCCAGCGTGCGAATCGTGACGGTCTGGTCGGGACAGGCCTGAATGATTTTCACATAGGTTTGAAACTGTTCCTGTTCATCCGGCACATCCGGGTGCGTCAGATACAGGTATTCGGTCCGATACAGACCGACACCGGTTCCCCCCATGGCCCGGGCGGCCCGGGCATCGGGCAACCCGTTGATATTGGCCTGCAAATGCAATTTGACCCCGTCGGCGGTTATCGCCGGGGCATCGCGGTTTTCAGCCAGGTGGTCGCGCAGATCGAAAAACTCACGTTCCAGTTTGCGAAACGCGGCCAGGGTTTCGGGATCCGGATTGATGGCAATATGCCCGTCGCGGCCATCGACCACAATGGTGTCGCCCGTTTTGACCAGTCGCATCAATTTCGGAATCCCGGAAACAGCCGGAATTCCGCGGGAGCGGGCGATGATCGCCGCGTGGCTGGTCTGGCTGCCGGCCTGGGTGGCAATTCCCTTGACGTCGACATCTCCCAGTGCCACTGCCTGGCTGGGCAGCAATTCGTCGGCCACCACGATCAGCGGCCCCTGAAGTACGTCGTCCTGCAGATTCGGCCTGAGGACGTCCGACATGTGCCCGCTGATGCGAATCACGACATCGCGGACATCATTCAGCCGTTCCCGCAAATAGGCATCGTTGGTGCGTGAAAACAATTCCGTGTATTCGCCCAGCAGGCGGTGCAGGGCCGCAGCCGCGGTCATCCGCTCGTCGACCACCCAACTGCGGATTTTGTTGGTAAACGAGGCATCCCGCAAAATCGACTGATGCACGGCAAATATCGATGCCTCGTCGTGCCCTACCTGGGCGTCGACCTTGCGTTCCAGGGCGCGCAGGTCGGCAGTGGCCCGATCCCGGGCCGTCTCGTACCGCGCCAGCTCGGCGGTGACTTCGGAGTCCTCCAGGCGTTTCGTATCGGGATTGACGAAGATTTCGTGAATCACGTACGCCGTACCAATCGCAACTCCGGGTGATACTGCAATCCCCCTGCGCATGGCAAGAATTTACCAGTCGTGGATGGAACTGACAAACGGCGGGCCGGCCCCCGTCCAGCCGCGGTCGGCCGCCGAATCGGGGTTGGCGATCCGGGCCCCGGCCCCAAAAACGGGCGACAATGCCGCCAGTTAACTCATTGAGGCCATTTTGACGGAGTGGTATATTGGGCGACTCGATGTGTGAATGCGGTAACCTGTTTGGCTCCCTCAACCGGGCGCGGGTGTCGCCTGTGGGGACCGGGCCGAGGTCCCGGAATGAAAGCCGACGGATTGGCTGGCTCTTGCTAGTCCGTTTAAAAGCCGAGACCGGGATGCGATTTTGCCAAATTGACCGAATCAGGGAACTTGTTCCCGGGCAACGACTGGTTGCCGTTAAAGGCCTGACTCTCGCCGAAGATTACCTGAAAGACCACTTTCCACGGTTCCCGGTGATGCCGGGTGTCTTGATGCTGGAATCGATGTTCCAGGCAGGCATGTGGCTGGTTTACGCCACCCACAATTTCAGCCATTCGTCGGTTGTATTACGGGAATCGCGGCAGGTGCGTTTTAATGATTTTGTCGAGCCGGGTGCCCAGTTAACGGTCACGGCCGAATGGGTCAAGGAAGAAGGCTCCCTGATCACGCTGCAAACCAGCGGACTCATTGGCGAGTCCAGTGCCGTTCGGGGACGTCTGGTGCTGGAGCAGTTTAACCTGGCCGACCGAAATCTGGCCGAACCGGCGATTGACGAATATCTGACCATGCAGCGAATGGACCAGTTTCGCCGTTTGCAAGACCCCAGAAACGCTTACAATTCACCCTTTGCCAAACCCGCTCAAACCAAACTCAGTGGCAGCCACGTTTCCTGACCGGAATCCTGCCATGCAACCGCCAATCCACGGCGGGTAACTCTGACCACCTAATTTTTGGAGATTGATTTATGCCCAGTAAAGAAGAGGTTTTCGCAAAAGTCCAGGAAGCCCTGGTGGATGCTCTCGGTGTCGACGACGAGGATGTGACACCGGAAGCCACGATGGTGGGAGACCTCGGTGCTGAATCAATCGACTTTTTGGATATCGTGTTCAAGCTGGAAAAGGCGTTTGACATCCAGATTCCCCGGGATGAACTTTTTCCCGACGATATTCTGACCAATGCCGAATTTGTCCAGGATGGCAAGGTCACGCCCGAGGGACTGACCCGCCTGAAAGAACGCATGCCGTTCGCCGATTTGACCCGCTTTGAACAAAACCCGCAGGTTCAGGATTTTGGCAACCTGTTGACCGTGCAGGATCTGTGCAACTACGTTTCCACCAAGGTCAGCGCCGACTGATCCAGCGCCGTTCGTCCGGTACCAGGCCGTAGCGGCCCGGCCCAGCTACCGCCGATCCTGCCCGCACCGGAATCGGCCCCGGGATCCGTCCGGTGGCCGACCGTTGCATGATACAATCGGGATCCGTTCACGGACCGGCAACAGGAGAATGAAACCCAATCATGAGATGGTTCTGGATCGACCGATTCGAGGAATTTGTGTCGGGCAGTCATGCGGTCGCACTCAAGTGCGTCAGCCTGTCGGACGAGCCCGTGGACGAATACAGTCCGGGCCGGCCCTACTATCCGGCATCCCTGATCGTGGAAGGGCTGGCGCAAACTGGCGGACTGCTGATCGCCCAGCAAAGTGATTTCAAGAAACGCGTGGTGCTGGCAAAAATCACCCGGGCGAATTTTCTGTTTCAGGCCTGTCCGGGTGACCGGATGGTGTTTCGAACTCATATCGTCAGCCTGCAGGATGGCGGCGGCATCGCCACCGGAACCGTGCATGTGAACGACGAACTGTTGTGCGAGGTTGACCTGACGTTTGCCTATCTGGATGACCGGTTTGAAGGCGTTCAACTGTTCGAACCAGCCACGTTTTGCCGAACCTTGCGGTGCCTGAAACTGTTTGAAGTAGGTATTGATGCGGAAGGCAATCCGGTTGCGGTGCCCGATTACATGCTGGAAGCGGAAGCGGCCGAAATCGGAGCCCGCAGCTGATTGCGGTTGCCCGGACACACCCGTCGACCCTCCGCCGCTGCTACCCCATTCCCCTGTTTTTGAAGGATGATCCCAGTCATGGTTGCCACACACGGGCGTCGCGTCGTCGTCACTGGAATCGGTGCCATCAACCCGCTGGGTAACGACGTCGAGACCGTCTGGAATCAGTTTGAAAGAAGGCCGCAGCGGCGTTGGCTATACGACCATTTTTGATGCCAGCAAGTTTCCCGACCCGGATCTCTGCCGAAATCAAGAACTGGGATATCACCGATACCGGCGAAGACCCGGAGGTCTGGAAATTCCGCGGACGGCACACGCGGTTTGCCGCGGGAGCCGCCAAACAGGCCATGGCCAGTTCGGGAGTCCTGGATTCCATTCAGGATCCGCGGCGATTCGGGGTGTACATGGGCAGTGGCGAAGGCAACCAGGATTTTGTCAGCTTCGCCACCATGATGGCTGCCGGACTGGACGACGATGGAAACCTGGACATCGTCAAGTTCATGGAACGCGGCCTGGAGGTCCTCAACCCGGTTCTGGAACTGGAACAGGAACCCAACATGCCCGTTGGACACATGGCCGCCATGTTCAACGCCCAGGGACCCAACGCCAATTGCCTGACCGCCTGCGCCGCCAGCAGCCAGGCCATCGGCGAAGCCACCGAAATCATTCGCCGCGGCGAAGCCGATGTCATGCTCTCGGGCGGCACCCACAGCATGATCCATCCGTTTGGCGTCACCGGGTTCAATCTGTTGACGGCCCTGTCAACCAACAATGACAATCCCGCCGGCGCCTCTCGCCCGTTCGACCGCTTGCGGGACGGGTTCGTCCTGGGCGAGGGAGGTGCCATGGTCGTGCTGGAAGAGTATGAACGGGCCCGCCGCCGTGGTGCCCCGATCTACGGCGAAATCCTGGGGTATGGCTCCACCGCCGATGCCTACCGGATTACCGACATTCACCCGGAAGGCCGCGGAGCCATCGCCTGTATGCGGATGGCCATCGCCGACGCCGGTCTGAATCCGTCCGATATCGACTATGTGAATGCTCATGGAACCAGCACCACCGTCAACGACCGGGTCGAGACCCGCAGCTGCAAGGAGGTGTTTGGCGCGGACGCCATGAAGGTTCCCGTCTCCAGCACCAAGAGCATGATGGGTCACCTGATCGCGGCGGCCGGTGCGACCGAGTTGATCGTGTGCCTGATGGCGATTCGCGACAATGTGTTGCCGCCGACGATCAATTACGAAAATCCGGATCCGGAATGCGATCTGGACTATGTGCCCAACGAGGCCCGCGAAACCCGAGTGCGACTTTGCGCTGAACAACAGCTTCGGGTTCGGCGGCCAGAACATCACGCTGGTCGTCGGGCAATGCCCCTGAACGACGGGACCGGCCCGCCGATTCATACGCATCGATTCACAGGCTGTACCCGTGCTACGCGTGACGCACGGAAAAATCCGGGAATTCACCCGTGCCTTGCGACGTTTCCACCCGCCAGTCATCGATTTCACCGGGGGTCTGTTCACGAATCATCCGGATCAGCGCAGGGCCCACGGCCGGACTGCCCTCCAGCACCATTTCCACCCGACCATCAGGCAGGTTTTTGACCCAGCCAGTCACCCCCAGGGTCCGGGCCAGCTGGCAAGCCGTGTATCGAAACCCGACTCCCTGGACGTCGCCCTGAAAACAAAACTCGCCAGCGTGTCACCGTTTCCGCGCCTCCTGGATTACCGCCGGGAATGCCGCGTGGTTACCGGGCCGCGTGGTTACCACCACACTGCCCCATGGTTCCGGCCATCCCCGTGAGCGCCTTTTCGGACGGCTCGCGGATCATGGCCCAGGAAATCGCGATTTGATCCCGGGAAACTTCGTCAACCCGAAACTTGACGGTCATGGTCCGGCCAACCCCCCTGATTTCATGCATATAAACATGCCCTTCCTGGGGCAGAAACGCCTGATCGCCCCATTCAATGTCCGCCGTTTCATCCACGTCAACATCCAGACCGGCCGGTCCGAGATCGGCGATTTGCGAATTCATTCCGCCGACCGGATTGACATGCAACAATCCACAACCATTGAAGACCAGGTCCACATAATTGCGGTGAACGTCAACGTCGTGGCTCGCGTTGACAAAGCTGTACGCGCTGGTGCCATAGGGGCCGTTGTTGACACGCCGCGTCAGGATGACGGAACTGGAAGCGGCCTCCGCCTCTTCCTCACTCCCGTAGCGGCTTCCGGATTCCCGGGACTGCGCATTCAGAACCTGTGTTGCCGGAACGACGCAAATTGCCACCGACAAGATAACGGTCCTGGCCCACCTGGATGCTGATAAACTCATGCCTGTTCTCCCTGGCGTCATTTTCCACGCCTGCGGTTGCCCCTGGTCCGGCGTCGAATTGGCGACGCACAAGCCCAGCCTACCGAAACCGTCAGGTTCCGGCAACAATTTTTGCCATCAATATCAACGGCCCACGGTCACTTTTCGCTGTGATCGCTGCCGGCCCCGGAATACGCCCGATCCCAATCCGGTTCCGGGCGATTCAATTTGGCCAGAAATTCCCGATCCAGCCGGCCGCTGACGGTGCGGCGATCAATCCCCAGCCGGCGGGCGGCCTTTTCAAAGCTGCCCGTTTTCCAGTACGCGATGGTGCAGTACCGCGACTGCAACTCGTCCAGGGACAACCGGGCCTCCGCGAATTGTCGCTGGGACGACTGCAGGGCCGAGCCGTCGTCCGCAACCACCGGACAACGGGGCTGGTAGTCGTTATGCACCAGAACATTGCGCACGCATTGCTCCAGTTCGCGAACGTTGCCGGGCCAGTGATAGTTGACCGGCAAATGGCGTTCAATCCAGTGCTGAACATACTCGACGGCCGGCAAATGATCGGGGCCGTCCCCCAGAACCCGACCGGTAATGTGACCGATCAACCGGCCCAGGTCGGCGGCAGAATCGGCCAGTTGTTCATGCAGCGCCGGAGTCCGAATCACATCGGAACACAGACGGTAATAAAAATCCTCGCGAAACTTGCCTTCGTGAATCCTGGATTCCAAATCGCGATTGGTCGCCGTGATCACCTTGCCGTGAAAATCGTGGGTTTTGGTTTCGCCAGCCCGCTGGAATTGCCGGTTCTGCAGCAGTCGTAACAGCTTGACCTGGATCGAGACATCCAGGTCACCGATTTCGTCCAGAAACACCGTGCTGAACCGGTCACACTGTTGCAGCCAGCCCTGGCGAGCCGAAGTGGCGCCGGTAAATGCTCCGGCGGCATGGCCAAACAGCTCGGATTCGATCAGGCCCGGTGACATGGCGGACAGGTTTAGCGGCATGTATGACGTGTCCGGGTCCACAGCGAACCGGCACGCCTTGCCATCAAAGTCGACCAACCGGGAGCGGCCAATCGCACTGGCAACCAGATCCTTGCCGGTACCGGACGGCCCGACGATCAGGGTCGCGATGTCTTGCATCCGGTCAAACAGGCAACGCCGGTAGCGGCGCATGTCAAACGTAAAGATGGACTCCCAAATGGTTGCCCGCAGCCGGGCCGACGGAAGCGACTGACCAATCACGCATTGAAAGATGTTGAAGAAGGCCCGGCAGACCTGATTCAGCAAGGCATAGGTTTGCTCGGGATGACCCTGACTGGCCAGGGCCACCCCCTCGATCTGCAGGTAATGGTCAAAGTCCTGCTGAAACCGCTGCCAGTTGGCACGGCGGACGCCACGTGGCCGCAATGCTTCGCCCGATTCGTTCGCCTCATACCAGTCACCGAAACTGAGATAGAACAACCGGTGCATGATCAGGTCGTCGTACAGCAACAGCTCCGCGGCGTTACCCCGCTCGCCGGCACGCAACCGGTCCCGAATCTGATCGGCCATGCTGCAGGATCGCTGGACCAGCAGATTCACATTCGCTTGCCGCTTCGTGGCGTTGGGGATCAGACTCCAAACACTTTGCGGATCGGGCTGGTAATCGCCACCCAGGGCCTGCTTTTCCAAAGCGATTCGCTCGGGCAAAAACGGATTTCCGTACACCATCTGCGAAACCGCCGACAGAAACCGGAATTGCTGTTCGTTGAGTAAACCCATCGTCCGCCCCCTCCTCCCCGTTTACCGTCAAGCCCGATTCGGCGGCCACCCACCAATCGATTGTACCTCCAATGTACTTGCCTGCGCGTTTGATGAACCTGGCGACCCCACGAAGCCTGCTCCTTGCCAGCGGCCAAATCAACACAAGCCGTTAATATCAAACAACTTGCGTCACCCGAGCCGGAATTGGCGCAGCGTGTGCTTTTGAGTCAAACCGCTCGGCCCGATCGTGGCCGGGCCTGGCCTCGGAACCCTTTCAAGGAGTCTGACATGAGTATGTTCTGGAACCGGATCGCCACCGGGTGTTTGTCCGTGGCCCTGGCGATTGGGCTGGGGGCCCCCTGCTCCGTCGTACAGGCCACCGGTTTGTTAATCGCCGACGGAGGACTGGGCGGACTGCTGGAGATTCGCCAGCACGACGTGCGGGTCACGATCAATAACGGAATTGCGGTGACCGAAATTGATCAGGTGTTTTTCAACACCGAAAGCCGGATCGTGGAAGCGCTGTACACGTTTCCGGTACCGGCGGGGGCCAGCATCAGCAATTTCAGCATGATTATCGATGGCAAGGAAATGATTGGTGAGGTGGTCGAGAAACGCCGGGCTCGCCAGATTTACGAAAGTTACAAGCAAACCCGGCGTGATCCGGGCCTGCTGGAACAGGTCGATTTCAAGAGTTTTGAACTGCGGATCTTTCCAATCCAGCCGGGCGCCGAACAACACATCCAGATCACGTACTACCAGCAACTGGCGGTCGATCATGACTGGGCCAACTATGTCTATCCCCTGGCCACAACGACCCGTCCCGGACTCGATCAAAAAGTCCAGGGCCGGTTTTCCTTCAATCTGGAAATCAAGAACGAAATCCCGATTACGGCATTGACCAGCCCGTCTCACCCGGACGATCTGGTATTTCACCAGCACCGCGACAATTTTGTGCAGGCCAGTATTGAGAACAGCGGCGGGTCGCTTGACAAGGACATTGTGATTGCGATGCAGACCAAACGACCGCGTACCGGTCTGGATGTTGTCACTTCGCGAACGCCCGGCGAGGACGGGTATTTTCTGATGTCCCTGACCGCCGGTGAGGAACTGGCCGAACAGGCCATCGGAATGGACTATGTGTTTGTGGTTGATATCTCCGGCAGTATGGCCAACGACCGCAAACTGCAGCTGTCCCGGCAGGCCTGCCAGTCGTTTATAGGCAAGCTGACACCCGGGGACCGGTTTCAGGTGTTGACGTTCAACATCGGCACGGCCCAGGTGTTCGACGGTTTGCAGTTTGTGACCGAGGAATCCGTGGAGCAGGCCGTGACGTTTCTGGACTCCCGGCGGGCGCGGGGCGGGACGTCATTACGACCGGCCATCGAAGCCGCCTGGCTGTATCGCGATGCCGATCGTCCGCTGAACGTTGTAGTGCTGTCCGATGGCATGACCGAAACGCGTGAGCAGCGTGAATTGATGGCGGCGATTGAACAGGGGCCAGCCGGCAGTCGGGTTTTTTGCGTCGGAATCGGCAACGATGTCAATCGCCCGTTGCTCGACCAGATGGCCAGGGACGCCGGTGGTTTGGCCGCCTTTGTGTCACATGACGACGATTTCCAGCGGCAGGCCACCGCCTTTCAGCGCAAATTGATGCGACCGGCCATCAAAAATGTTCAAATCCGGTTTGCGGGGGGGGACATTTACGATGTCATGCCCGGCAAGCTGCCGGACCTGTTCCACGGCTCGCCCCTGCAGCTGACCGGACGATATCGTCAGGCCGGTGCCATCGATGTCGCCGTATCGGGCGAGATTCAGGGACAGGCGTTTGAAAAGACGATTACCGTCAACTTGCCGGACAGCAATCCGGACAACCCGGAAATCGAACGCCTGTGGGCCTGGCATCAGGTTCAGTCCCTGATGAATCAGGTGCGCAGCAACGGAGAATCCGCCGCGCTGGTCGACCGGATTGTAACGCTCTGCGAGGGCTATTCGATCGCCAGCCAGTATGCGTCGTTCATTGTGCTGGAAAACGATGCCGAGTTCCAGCGCTGGAAAATCCAGCGCCGCAACGCAACGCGGATCCAGCGTGACCGCCAGGCGCGGAGCCGATTGCGGGATGAACTGGATAGCATGAAGGATCTGTCCAGCGCCGGTCCGCAGGAATCCACGCCCCCCGGCCCGGGCCAACCGGTTTCCCAATCCCGTCCGCAATCGCCTCCCGAACGGGTCAATGGGCCAGCCAGCCCCGGTGATCTGGACCTGATCCCCTCCCCCGGTCCCCGCGACGCCGGCAGCGACGGCGGAGGTGCCCTGGATCCGATCAGCGCTCTGATTGCCGCCGGCCTCGGCGCCGCGGGACTGGCGCGTCGCCGCCGGGGTCCATCCGAAAAACCGCGCCCCGGTAACGATTCGACCCCACCCGGTCGTCGTCCCGGCAGGTCAGGGGCCAACCCCCTGGCCAACCGGACGTTTCCGGGACGCCGCGCGAAACCGTATGTCCCCTGTCCGGCAATCCCTTTTCCCGGTCGTCAATCATGAATTCATTGCCGTCCCGAAATTCGAATACGGTCGTCGGGTGCCATGCCTGCTCGTGGCGACAGGTCGTGGATTGCTGTGCCGGGGTTTCGATGACATTGCTGGTGGCGTTAACAACGTTGCTGGTGGCAACGCGGCCCGGTGCCAGCGAGCACCTGCAATTCGACGGCGGTTCGTTCGATCTGGCCCGGGGCTGGGTGTTGTTTTCCAGTCATCTGGTTCACTTCGGTGGAGAGCACCTGTTTTGGGATTTGGCGGTATTCACCGGAATCGGTGTGTTGCTGGAGCGTCTGCATCGTCGTCTGTTTGCCTGGACCGTTTTCATATCCGCGGTCATGATTCCGCCGCTGGCGGTCGCCGGATCACCTGGCGTGTCCACCTATTGTGGATTGAGTGGCATAGACACGGCGCTGTTTGCGGCGCTGGCAACTCATCAACTGATCGTGGCCCTGCGCGAAAAATCCCCGCAGGAATGTCTGGTCTGTTCACTTTTGTTACTGGCCATGATGGGCAAAAGCCTGTTTGAGCTGGCCAGTGGATCCACATTGTTTGTGACCGACTCCCATTTCGTTCCGTTGCCGGCCGCCCATGTCGCCGGTGCGCTGATTGGGTCCGCCATGGCGGTCGCCGCCGGGATTCGGCAATGATCATCGCCCGCAGTCTCGATCGGGGCGAATCAGCGGACGTCGCGAAAGGGCGGGGCGCCGTGTCCGCATCAAGAACCGGGACAGCGGCCCATGGTGATGCGGCCCTCCCGGCCGCATCTTGTGCTGCGCGACGCCTGCATTCCAGCCAGCTAGTGGGTCTCGATCGACTGCAGCGGTGGAATCCGCGTTCCACCGGGTGCCACCACGCTGTCATCAGCGTGGGCAGCCCGGTGCCACGCAACCCCAGTCATTTTCGTAGATCGAATCACCATCTACTGCGGCGGTGGACAGAAACTGCGTGTGTCCGTCTTCAAAGAAAACGTTTTGGCCGACACCGTTGTGGTTGCCGCTGCCCCGCCCGATTCCGTCCGGGCCCGGTTGATCGGCCAGCAGGACATACCAGGGTCGGCTTTCATTCCGGGTCGCTGCGTACTGGCCCCCGGCGAGGGTTTGGCCCATGCTGTAGGCGTAATCGCCACCTGCCATCCGTTGCAAGCGGATCAGCGAACGCCCCGAAGCGGTTGCAATCTGGCGGCATTCGGGGATGCGCGGTACGAAATCGTCGCCGTGGCGCTGACCGGCGCAGAAAAACAGGCTGTCATCTTCGATGTACCCGGCCTGTTTCAGGGTAGGTGCAACGATCCCGGCAATTCCCAGTTTCTTATCCAGGGGGATGGCCAAATGGGTTCCGCCGTGCTGGTTGGCGTAATCCAGCAGGGACAGACCGACGGTTCGCAAATTGTCCTGACAACCCACCAGGCGACTTTGAAACCGGCTGTGGTTGACGGCGGGCAACAGAATTGAGCCCAGCAACAGCAGAACCGCCGCACCGACCGCGATATCCCGCACGGAGATCGAACCGCGTCCGCCAGGCCATTCGCGCTTCTCGCTGAATCCCCGGCGGCGTTCGTTTCCCCGACGCGTGAGTTCCGGTGATGCGGGGGGGTGCCAGGGCACCGCCGCAATGCATTCGCAAGTGCGGCGGGCGAGGCCCGTCGGCGGTGTGGCCGGGGGGGCCAGTCCATCCAGAGGTCTTAAATCATGCTGGATCTGTGCCACACGGTTGGCCGCGCGGCATTGCTGGTGAATCAGCAAATCCATTTGCTCCTGGTCATCGGAGTCCAGAGCAGCCAGCGTATATCCCAGTAAATCTTCGTCCGATATGCGGTTCACGACTGTTACCCGGTTTCCTGGTTCATTTCACTCCATTGCTCCGTCAGCTTGGCAATGGCAGCGTGCATCCTGCTCTTTAACGGTACCGACCGGAATATCCAGCACTTCGGCCGCTTCGCGATACTTCATCCCCTGGTAGTATACCAGTTGAATGATGGCGTTCATCGATTCGGGCAATGAATCCAGTGTTGCCCGGATTCGCCGGTCGCGCTCTTCAGCATGGGCCAGCTGCTCCGGACCCGTTTCGCTGCTTTCCAGCAAGTTCGCCAGAGCGATTCACTTCGTCAGCGAATCATCCCGCCGAACCGTCCAGCGACAACATGCGGTGCCGTCGATTGCGGCGACGGGCATCAATCGCCTGGTTGGTGGCAATCGTATACAACCACGGCCGAAAACGGCGACCGATTTGAAACTGGTCGCATTTCAGGTGAACTTGCAAAAAGGCCGCCTGAAAGGCATCTTCGGCCATTTCGGCCTCACCCAGGTAGCGGCGCAAGTAGGAATACAACTCCCGTTCGTACCGGTAGACCAGTTGTGCGAACAATTCACGGTCGCCCGTTTGGCGATATCGAAGCAGCAGTTGCTCGTCGGTCACCGGGTTTTCCTTGGCCAGTAGTTGTCGCCGGGTGTTGTAGTGCAAATCGGAGATGGTCGCTTGCATGGGTTGATACGCACCAGTTCCAGGTCGGGTTTGAAAAAAAACCGGAAATCTGTGAATTCCGGAATGATTTCCTTGCCGAGCTTCTCTGGGCGACTCCTTTCTGATCGTGGAATATTGCCTTCTGAAGTGCATATCGCAGGCTGCCGGACAAGTCTGGTCAGCCTGCCGCCTTTTTTTTTCAGGCACACGCCGGGGGCAGCCGATGAAATTGCAAAGCCCGTGCCACCGACCCGTTTCTGCCGGCCGGGGTACCCGTCAGGCGGTCGTTGCCACGCGGAATCCCGCGTTTTCAAGCCGATTTTCGACGATGCTGTCAAACATGGATGGCGCGTCGCTGTGACCCGGTCGTTGTAGGATTTGCAATTCGGTCGGGCATTTCAGGGCCCCTGTCACCCCCTGAATCCGGGTTGTCCACCGGATCGCGCGACAGTCGCGCTGCCGATGAGCGCGCTAATTGCCTGGCCACACGGGTCCGGACCGGGACGAAGACTTTGCATTCCAGCCGGTTTCCGTTCAAATCAGCCAGCAGGGACGGCTCCCGCGGCGAGCGATTCATCGGGTAACGGAGCCCATCCGGGTGACCGGCCGCCAGGACTGCCCGCCCGTCCCGGCGGAATAGGGCATCCGGTTCGGGATTCGGCCGGCCAGCCACGGGCCATCACGGGCCCAACTGGAAACCTGTCGATTTTTAAGGTTAAAGGCCTTTCATGTATCTGATTAGTGGCATGCATCGATCCGGCACGTCGCTGGTGGCGCGGTTTTTTCACGAGGCCGGCGGCGACCTGGGAGATCCCGCGACGTTTCATGCCCCGGACCGCTGGAATCCGGACGGCTATTTCGAGCAGCCGGATATTCATGCCATCAACATGCCGCTGATTAACGGCCCGTGGGGTCGACTGGCCTATTTCCGGCTTCCTTCGACCGCGTTGATTCTGCAACGGGCCGCACCACTTGCGGACTTGATCCGGCAAACTTCGCAGAAATACGAGGACAAGATCGTCAAGGAAAATCGTTTCTGCCTGACACTTCCGGCGTGGCTGCAGCATGGTGCCACCGTGGACGGCCTGGTGATCTGTCTGCGCCACCCGACGGCCGTGGCCCGCTCGCTTCGACGTCGCAATTGGATTACGATTGGACTGGCCTACCGGCTTTGGACAACCCACCTGGAGAGACTGCTCGAGCATTCCCGCGATATTCCAACCTGGTTGGTCCGCTATGAAAACATACTGGAGCAGGAACTGGTGAGTGGCGAGCTGCGCAATGCGCTGCAGGCCGCCGGTCTGTCGTGCCCGGATGAACGGATTGGTCAGTTGCACGCGAATCTGGTCCGGCCGGATTCCCGGCCCACCGACCACGACATCGCCAGCTGCCCGCCTGCCGTTTCCCGGCTTTGGGACGAGTTGCTTGAGCGACACGCTAGTCAACGTTGAACCGCCGATGGATAGTCCTGCGATCCCGTCCACCAGCCCGCAGCCAACTCCTTTTCAACACACGGTGAAAAGGCTGAGCGTGCTCATTCCCGTGTACAACAGCGAGCATACGGTCGGCCATCTGATCGATGAGGTGGTTGCCATCCTGGGTGGCCGCTATGCCGAACTGGAAATCGTGCTGGTCAATGACGGCAGTGTCGACGGCAGTCACGAGGTGCTGTGTGAAGCGGCCCGGCGGCACCCCCGAATTGTCAAATATGTCAGGCTGGCCCGCAACTTTGGGGAACACAACGCCGTGATGTGCGGCTTGCACCAGGTCACAGGCGACTGTGTGGCCATTATTGACGACGATTTCCAGAACCCGCCCGACCAGATTGCCCGACTGGTCGACAAACTGGAGGAGGGATACGACGTCGTCTACAGCTATTATGCCGAAAAACAACACAGCCGGTTTCGCAATCTGGGAAGTGCCTTCAATGACTGGGTGGCCACGCGGCTGTTGCGAAAACCGGCCGGCCTGTACCTGTCCAGTTTCAAGGTGCTGAACCGTTTTCTGATTGATACCGTCAAGCAATACGACGGGCCCTATCCGTATCTGGACGGATTGGTGCTTCGCAGCACCTCGTCGATTGGCCAGCAGTTGTGCGAGCACTCCGAGCGACAAGTGGGACAATCCAATTACACGCTGTCGCGGCTGTTTCGGTTGTGGCTGAACATGTTCACCGGTTTCTCGATCCTGCCGCTCCGCATCGCCTCCATCCTCGGGCTGGTCATGTCGACGGTCGGATTTGGACTGGCGATTCTGTTTATGATCTCCTGGTCGGTTGGCGGTATTTTTCGGGAGGCGCGATCCCTCCGGGCTGGGCCAGTCTGATTGTGACCATCACGATATTCGCCGGACTGCAGCTCTCGGTGCTGGGGACGATCGGCGAATACCTGGGCCGTGTGTTCCAGACACTGAGCCGCGCTCCGCAATTTGTGGTTCGCGAGACCATTTCCGGCAATCATTCGGGTGCACCCGCCGACCGGGGCCGGAAACCATGAAATCACTCGAACAGTCATTTGCCGACCAGCGAGTGCTGGTGACCGGCGGCCTGGGGTTTATCGGTTCCAATCTCGCCCACCAGCTGGCTGGCATGGGCGCCCGCGTGACCCTCGTCGATTCGCTGGTTCCCGAATATGGCGGTAACCGTTTCAACATCGACGGCATTCAGGAATTGGTGCAAGTCAATATTGCGGATGTTCGCGATCCCTACAGCATGCAGCAGCTGGTCAAGGACCATGACTTCCTGTTCAACCTTGCCGGCCAAACCAGCCATATGGACTCGATGCTGGATCCCTTTACGGATCTGGAGATCAACTGCCGCGCCCAGTTGTCCATTCTGGAGGCCTGCCGGCACAACAATCCGCAGATTCGGGTCGTGTTTGCCAGCACCCGGCAAATCTACGGAAAACCGGACTACCTGCCCGTCGATGAACAGCACCTGTTGCGGCCGGTGGATATCAACGGGATTAACAAAATGGCGGGCGAGTGGTACCACATTCTGTACAACAATGTTTTCGGTGTCCGGGCCAGTGCCCTGCGGCTGACCAATACCTTTGGCCCGCGGATGCGAATTCGCGATGCCCGACAAACCTTTCTGGGCATCTGGATCAAATTGCTGTTGCAGGACCAGCCGTTTGAAGTCTGGGGAGGGGAACAAAAGCGGGACTTTACCTACGTGGACGATGCGGTTCAGGCATTGATGCTGGCGGCGACCTCGGAATCGGCCTACGGTCGGGTATTCAACGTGGGTGGCGGTCCCGTGGTCACGCTCCAGCAACTGGCCGATTTGCTGATTGAAGCCAACGCCGGCCACGGGAAATATTCCATCCGCGAGTTTCCCGACGATCGCAAACGGATTGATATCGGCGACTACTACGCCAACGATCAGCTGATTCGTGACTGCCTCGGCTGGTCTCCCCGGGTCAGCCTGCGGGACGGGCTTGGCCGGACCCTCGGTTTCTATCGGACCAACCTGGCGCATTATATTTAGCGTCGTTGGCCAACGGCGATTCGACATCCCTGACCGGGACAGAAAGAACAATCATGAACCTTGATATCGGTTCCGGAACACCGGTTCCCCAGGTCGACATTCTGGCAGGCTACCGGGAACATGAGGCGCAAATCCGCCAGGCCGTTGATCGAGTCCTCGCCAGCGGATGGTATATTCTGGGCCAGGAGGTCGAGTCCTTTGAGGATCAGTTTGCCAGCCATGCCGGTGTCGCCCACGGCATCGGGGTGGCCTCCGGAACCGACGCCATTGAAGTGGCGCTGCGGGCCTGCGGGATTGGACCCGGGGATCTGGTTTTGACCGTCTCTCACACGGCCGTGGCAACGGCCGTGGCCATCCAGCGTTGTGGGGCCGAGATCGTTTTCGTGGATCTGGAGAACGACATGTTCACCATGTCGCCGGCCCATCTGGAATCCACCATCGAATCGGTCACCCGCGCGACCGGCCGCACGCCCGCCGCGGTAGTTCCCGTCCATCTGTACGGACAGATGGCGGACATGATTGCGATCTGTGCGATTGCCCGACGTCATGGATTGCGCGTGGTCGAGGATTGCGGCCAGGCGCACGGAGCCGAATTGCACGGCCAACGCGCCGGCAGCTGGGGCGACGCCGCCGCTTTCAGTTTCTACCCCACCAAGAACCTGGGAGCGTCGGGAGACGGGGGCATGGTGGTCACCGATGATTCGAGGCTGGCCAGCCGGGCGGCGCAGCTTGCGGCAGTACGGTTGGCGGGAACAACGGTACATCAGCAGCGAGTTTGGGATTAACTCGAGACTGGACGAATTGCAAGCTGCCATCCTCGCGGTCAAGCTCGGGTTTCTGGACCGGGATAATGAACGACGCCAGCGAGTTGCCGCCGCCTACGACCAGGCACTGGCCGGCAGCCAGATCAGGTGCCCCGTGGTTCGCGCGGAGGCCCGGCACGTTTTTCATCACTATGTGGTCCGTTGCGATGCCCGGGACGAATTGCAGCAATACCTGGCTGCCGCCGGAATTGCGACCGGTATCCATTATCCGCTGCCGGTCCACCGCCAGCCCGCATACCAGAATTGCGGCTGGGGGAGTGATCAGCTCCCATTAACAGATGCCGTTGGTTCGACTATCCTGAGCCTGCCGATGTTTCCACAATTGAGCGACGAACAGATTGCCGCCGTTTGCGCCGCACTTGGTGCGTGGGGCGATCCGTAGGGGCCCGCCAACCGGATACGGCTGCTGACGGCCGGGTGTTTTCCTGACGGCCGGGTTTTACTTTAAAGACCGACGGGAATGGCAAAACTGTCCTTTGGCCAACAAGCCCCCGGCCACGCCGGGAGTGGCCCCCTCGACGATCGGGCACCCGCCGGCAACCCGGTGGTTACCCTGATCGGCCTGGCAGCGCTGTGTCTGGCATTGCTGGTGGTTTTTCTGGCGCCCGCGCGACCGGCGACACGTTCATGACCCTCGCCGGAGGCCGGGATGTTTTCGCTGGCAAACTGGCCCAGCCCGACGAATGGTCGTTCAACTCCGAAGGACGGGTATGGATCAACCAAAGCTGGGGCACCGGGGTCCTGTACTACCTGGGCTGGAAACAACTGGGCTACATCAGCATCGTCCTGATCAAGGGTGGGCTGCTGGTCATGACCGCCCTGTTTATGGTTCTGGCGACTCGCCAGCTGGGTGCGAGCCTGGTTGTGGCGATGATCGTGGCGGCCTACATGATTTACGCGTCGAGCAGTTTCATCGATATGCGGGCCAATGCCATCGGCCTGACGTTCCTGGTGGTGTTGCTGTCGATTATCTACTGGTCGTACGGCCATCCGCAGCGCATTTGGCTGGCCGTTGTGCTGCTGGTCGCCTGGGCTCATTTGCACGGCAGCTATATTTTCGGAATCGCCATGCTCGGATTGTGGACGGTGATCTGCCTGGCCGTGCTGGTTCGAGAGGGTAACTGGCAGGAACAGCTCGCATGCTGGTGGCCGTTACCGGCAGCCACTCTGCTGTCGATATTGCTGGCGGCGGTCACGAGCCCGTTCGGCATCACCAATTTGACCCAGCCCTTCACCCTGATGGGCCTGTTCCGGGAAACCGAATGGCCAATCCCGTCGGACGAGATGAAGCCCATGTTCGGAGACAAGGGCAAGTTTTTTGCGGGCACGCCCTGGTACCTGTTCGGGCTGGGCTGTGTTGTCGCGCCACTGGTGCTGAAGGCTGTCATTCGTCCGCCCTTGCAACGGCCCGCAATGGCCCCGGACCCTGGATACCGAGCCTGCTTTTTGTTCACGCTGGTGCTGTCGGTGATTACCGTCGCCATGTCCTTTCAGGCCCGTCGATTCGTGCCGGTCAGCCTGTTTGTCATGACGCCGCTGGCCGGCTGCCTGCTGCAACAGCTGTTTAATGACCGGCGGTTTGCCTGGCTGACCGGCATCGCTATCGTCGCGGCCGCCCAGCTGGGGGAACTGACGATGGTCGGCGCACGGCTGTTCTCAAGCGGAACGCTGCAGCCCGGCGATCCCGCAACGAACCTGGACCCGCGACTGGTTTGGGGCGTAACCGGGCTGGGGCTGGCCCTGTCACCCCTGGTGGCGGTTGCCGTCATCGGACTGGGCGGACGCGGCTGGTCCCGTTTTGTGGAAGACCATCCGTCCCTTGCCCGTCGTCTGGCCTGGATGGCGCAACCCCGCCAGCTGGCGTGGGCACCGGTGATTCTGGCTTTCAGCCTGATGCTGATGCTGTTTTCCGACCTTCAAACCCATCTTCGCTTTCACCACAAAAACAACGCCGGGATTCCCGCTTACGACCTGTTCGGACGGCTTGTGTATCTGAGCCAGTTTCCCGATGAGGCCGTTGAGTTTCTGACGGAAAACCAAATCAGCGGACGCGTCCTGAATGAATGGCGGTGGGAAGGATTTCTGTACTGGCATGATCCGCAACTGGACGTCATGCTCGGCGGACGATCACGACAAATCTATTCCGCCCAGGCCGCGCTGGCGTGGATTCAGGCCCAGACGACCCAGGACGACTCGGTCCACCGGGACATGGGTCTGGAGCTGGTGATCATCCCGGCCGCGCTGGACAACGGCTTGTGCCAGCGGATTTTCCTGAGTCCGACGACGTCGTGGCGGATTATCTTTTGCGACGGTCGATCGATCGTCGCTGCCAATCAGGACCTGGACAGGTCGCGGCAGTATATTGAGGCCGCCGACGCCGGCCGACTGAGATATCCTTCGGTCCGGGCGGAAAAATATTCGTCAGCCGCCCGTCGCCTGGCGCTTTCGTCAAACATTTCAGCGACTGAAATCCTGGAAGCCTGTACGATGGCCAACGCTGAATTTCCGGAACTGATACTGTACCAGTTGTTGTACATCAACATGGCCCAAAACCGGATTCCGCCGCAGGCCGTCATCTCATATAGCAAATCGGAACTGGACCGCCTGCAATATCTTGATTACCACCGCCCGCTTGGACTGCAGATTCTGAGATGCCGTGAATATCTGGCATCGCGACTGGCAAGCTTCTATTTTATGACCAACCCGCCCCGCAATGAACGCGCGGAGTATTGGCAGGATTACGCCCGGCAAGTCACTGCCTTGATCAACCGTGTCGTCTGGCACTCCCCGCGCGGTTTGCCGCTTGTGGCGCGGGTCATCTACCAGATCATTGACAGCCTGTCGGGTGGGACAAACTCCGGCCGGCCGGGCAATTCGCCACTGGCTCCGATTCCCGCGGAAATGATTCGGTAGCATTCAACCGGCTCCATCCGTGGCAAACCTGTTTCGCGAGCGCGTGGTATCGCGGCCACATGATCGGGACGCCATTCCATTCCGTCGGGTGACGACGGCTGATCATCACGGGCTGCGTCGCGAATCGTTCGACGTATCGATGGTCATTCGATCCTGACAGGGCACAGGTTTGACAGGTGATTTGGGCGGCCTTAAACTCGCGGCTGGCCGGTTGCCGGGCTGTGGCCGGTGCGCCCCTGCCCCTTCCGGAATCGGCCATCCTGCCCGAGCTGTGTTCTTGTCCCGGCGAGTGATCTGTGAAACTCAAGCGAACCGACTGGGCAGCGCCGGGCGATATCAATGCGTTCTTTGGCCTGATGCTGGACAACATTGCCGGGCTGGTGCTGACGGTGACCATGCTGTCCACCATTTTCGGGTTTCCCGTGGACTTCACGCTGAAGTACATGATTCCGGGGACCGCGATTGGCGTGCTGGTCGGTGACCTGCTGTATTTTTGGCTGGCGTTGCGGCTGGCGGCGCGGGAAAACCGCCGCGATGTCACAGCCATGCCACTGGGGCTGGATACGCCAAGTACCATCGGGATGGTTCTGTTTGTGCTCGGTCCGGCCTTTGTCGCTGCCAAAGAAGCGGGAATGGACGAGTCGGCCGCCGCCCTGCACACGTGGCATATCGGGATATGCGGCATTTTGATTACCGGCATCGTCAAGGCGTTTTTGGCGGTGGGCTCCAACTGGATTCGAACCGTGTTTCCCCGGGCCGGTTTGCTTGGTTCCCTGGCCGCCATTGCCCTGGTATTAATCGCGTTCACACAGCTGCCCAAGCTGGCGGTCAACCCGGTGGTGGGTTTTGCTTCGCTGGTGATCGTGTTGGCAACGCTGGTGGCCCGCGGCCGGCTGCCGTTTCAGATTCCGGGCGCGCTGGGGGCGGTGCTGGTCGGCTGTCTGATCTGGTATCTGACGCTGGGGATTGACCTGGTGGCCAACACGTCGCTGGCCCATTATCCTCATCCGAGCGACACGGTCTGGTTTCCCGTCGAATGGCTGACGGCCTTTTCGTTCAGCTGGCTGGGCGCCATGAACGAGGCAATCGGTTACCTGCCCTACATTGTTCCGTTCGCCATTGCCACAGTGATTGGCGGCATCGACTGTACCGAAAGCGCCGCGTCGGCCGGCGACAACTATCAAACCCGGCAAATCATTGGCATCGAGGCCGCCGCGACCATCGTGGCCGCCCTGTGCGGTGGCGTGATTCAGACCACCCCCTATATCGGTCACCCGGCCTACAAGGCGATGGGCGGGCGAGCGGCCTACACGCTGGCCACTGCCCTGTTCGTGGGTGGTGCCGGGTTGATCGGTTACTTCAGCCTGCTGTTCAAGATTATCCCGGAAGCCGCTGTGCTGCCTATTCTGGTTTTTATCGGGATTGAAATTACCGCACAGAGTTTCCACGCCACTCCGCGACGGCACTACGCCGCCCTGGCGATCGCCTGTCTGCCGGCGCTGGCCAAGCTGATCATGATCTATCTCGGGCAGTATTTGCCGGCGGTTAATTTCGACCAGATACCCGCGGGTGATGCCGCCAATCTGCAATCCCAGTTGCTGCAACTGCAAGTCCTGGCTGGCGGTTTTATTATTACCAGTCTGATTTGGGGTTCGGCCATGGCCCGGATCACGGACCGCCGGTTTTTTGCAGCCTCGATTTATTTTGCCGTCGGCGCGATTCTGGTGCTGTTCGGGATCATGCATTCACCGATTCCCGGCGACAAAATGTACTGGCCCTGGGAGATCGGCCTGGTCACCGACCTGGCAACGGGCCAGTTGAAATCCGATCCGGATATCCGCCGAATCATTCTGGAATTCGCGGCCGCCTATCTCGTCATGGCCTTGCTGATGCTGGGCCTGGGGCTGTTGATGCGGCCCGCTCCCGTTGAATCCGATGAACAATTCGAAAGCTTGCAAGGATAACCACGATGTCGCTGAAGCGAATTCTGGAACCGGAAGTTATGGACACCTGCGAGGAAGCTCGCGATTACAACGCCATGGATCACTCGGACGTGAACCGCCGGTTCGTCGATGACTTTTTGCAAACCGGTTTTTCCGGCACGCGTATCCTGGATCTGGGAACCGGGACGGCCCTGATTCCCGTCGAGTTGTGCCAGCGGCACGATGCGGTTGAGATTCTGGCCGTGGATGCCGCAGGGCAGATGCTGGCACTGGCCCGGCGGAACGTGGCTGACGCCCACCTGTCATCGCGAATTGAACTGCGGCAGGTCGATGCCAAGCAAATGGATCTGGCTGACGGGATGTTCGATGCCGTAATCTCCAACAGCATTATTCACCATATTCCCCGGCCACTGGAATGTCTGCGAGAGGCGGTACGGGTGACCCGGCCTGGCGGCATGCTGTTCTTTCGCGATTTGCTTCGCCCGGCCAACGAACAGCAGCTCAAAGACCTGGTCGCCACCTACTCCGGCACCGAAAACGCACACGCCCAACAAATGTTTTCCGAATCCCTGCACGCCGCCCTGTCTCTGGACGAAATCCGGGACCTGACCGGTCAGCTGGGATTTTCGCCGGAAACCGTTTGCCAGACGTCGGATCGTCACTGGACCTGGACGGGTCGCAAATCTGCCAACTGACTTTTTTTGGATTCGTGACCCGGTCATGAAACAGGTCATCGCCATCGTCAAACCGTTTGTCGCCGAACGCCTGCTGAACACCCTGATTCAGCATGGTCACACGGATATTACGATCCAGGAAGTAAAGGGCTACGGGCGACAGAAAAGTTATTTGTCGGAGTATCAGGAAAACGAATACTCGGTCGTGTTTTTGCCCAAAGTTGAAATCTGCGTCTGGACCGGGGATGGCCAGTCCGATGAGGTGGCCCGGCTGATGGTTCAAAACGCGCGAACCGGCCGAATGGGCGATGGCAAGGTGTTTTGCCTGAATGTCATCTCGCAAACTGAAACGTTTTGACAAGTCGCCACCGCGATTGGTGCGGCGAGGACCGCCGGGTGCCACGGCTGGCTGGTCCAGCCCTGTGGGGTACGAACCCGATCGACGATGAATAATCCGTGAACAAGGGAACCAGTGATTCGACCCCCTGAGGTTGACGGCGGGGTGCCACGGCTGGCTGGACCAGCCGTGTCGGGTTATGACTTTTTGAGCTTCCAGCCGCTTTTGACTTGCCGTGCCACCTGGGTTTTTGGATAATTCAGGTCATGCCCATCCACCGGTTTCGCATGAAGCAAGGACAATTCCATGGATAGCAATCCCAGGCCCATAACGCTCACGGGGGCGGCCCTGCTCGTTGCTCTGGCGTTCGGCGGAGTGCCGGATTCCGGCATTCTGGATGCCCAGACGGCTGTCCTGGACGAAGTCACGATTCGTTTCGAAACCGACATCAAACCGGTTTTTGAAACCCACTGCATTCGCTGCCATGGCCCGCAGGAAGAGAATGGCGATTTCCGGATTGACGACCGGGATGCGGTCATGAACTATCTCGACCCCGGCGACAGTTCGTTCAGCGACATCTATGAATTCGTTTCGACCGATGACGAGGAAGTCATGATGCCGCCTCCCGAAGAGGGTGGACCTTTGGCGGAAGACGTGGTCGAAAGAATTCGTCTCTGGATCGACCAGGGCGCGGTGTGGCCCGAACAGGTCCGCCTGGAAATGCCGGCACCGGAAGTGGCCGAGCAGGCGCAACAGGTGATCCGGCAGGCACAGGTCGAGAAAGACAAACAGCAAAGCAGCGGACAACTGGTTTGGGAAATTGTCGGGCTGTTGCATCCCGTATTGTTGCATTTTCCGGTGGCCATGCTGATCGGCGGCGCCTTTTTTGCATTGATCGGCTTTCGCGGCGAATCACCGCTGTCGGATGCCGCCTATTATTGTCTGTGGCTGGCCGCATGGTCCGGTATCCTCGCCTGTGTCTCCGGCTGGTCGTTTTCGATCGAAAAAGGATATCTCAACTGGCGAAGTTTCGATTTCGAAAACAGCATTGACATCCATCGGTGGGGCGGAATTCTGGTCGCCACGCTGGCCTTTCTGCTGGCCCTGTTTGCGGCCGGTTCGCGGCGCCGCGACCCCTACGGAACCGGGGCCCTCTGGAAGATCAGCCTGGTTTTGCTGGCCGGCCTGACCGGATTTGTGGCCCATCACGGCGGCAAGATGACGCATACCGGTTTGCATGACAAGCTGCTCAACAAGTCCGAGATTCTGCTGGAAAATATTACCGGCCGCGAGACGCCCAATGGCGACGCAGCACTTCCCGGACAGCCGGACGCCGACGCCGGCATGCAGCCGGTGGACGAATCCTCCAATAACGTCCCCCAAGCCGGTGATGAATCCCAAGCCGGTGATGAATCCCAAGCCGGTGATGAATCCCAAGCCGGTGATGAATCCCAAGCCGGTGATGAATCCAAAGCTGGCGATGAATCCAGGCGATGAACTGCGGGGGCAACGCGGGGGGGTAATTCCTGAACGTGACAATCGTTCAATGCGGTAAATGATGCCATGTCTCACCAACCGGCCCTTCCCGACCGACGCCAGTTTTTGAACTGCGGCGGGGCCATCGTCGCTGCCGGCACCCTGCCCTGTTTGCGGAACCCCGGTCGCCAGGCGTCCCGGGTCCGGATCACCGGTAGCGGCGATTTCCGTTACGAGTTTGACCATCGGTGGGCCCGCCTGCCGGATCGGTACTCGTGGCAGACGACCCACAATGTCGCCGTGGCGGCCTCCGGTCAGGTCTACGTGATTCACGAGGGGCGTCGCGAGCTGGCCGACCACCCGGCCATTTTTGTGTTTGACCACGATGGCCAGTTTGTGCGGGCGTTTGGCCAGCAATTTCAGGGAGGCGGGCACGGCCTGGAGATCCGCGCCGAAAACGGCGAGGAATTCCTGTATGTCTCGGCCTATCAGGGGCTGAATTGCATCGCCAAGCTGACCCTGGAGGGCCAGCTCGTCTGGATTCGTTACGCGCCGATGGAATCCGGGGTGTATGCGGCCGACGAAGCGGTCAATGCAGAAAAACGGGGGCCCGCCGTCTGGGGCCGCGACCGGTTCATGCCCACCAATTTTGCCTTTCTGCCGGACGGCGATTTTCTGGTGGCCGATGGCTACGGTTCCTGGTACATCCATCGCTACGACCGGGACGGGAACTGGAAAAGCTGTTTTGGCGGACCCGGGGACGGGGGCGGCCGGTTCGATACACCGCACGGGCTGTGGATGGTTGACGGCGACGATGGCCCCCGGCTGATGGTCACGGATCGGGCGCGCCATCAACTGCAAATCCTTGCGCTCGATGGGGCGCACCTGCAAACGCTATCCGGATTCGGTTTGCCGGCCAATCTGGATTTGCGCGGCGATTTGCTGGTGGTTCCCGAGTTGCTGGGCCGAATCTCGATTGTCGACCGGCAGGGAACATCACTGGCCGTGCTGGGTGACGACCGGCAACGCATCGAGGCCGACAACAAGTTCGCCATACGACAACATCCCGATCAGTGGATCGATCGCAAATTCGTCCATCCCCACGACGCCTGTTTTGATCAGGACGGCAACATTCTGGTGGCCGAATGGGTGGCCGGTGGCCGGGTCAGCAAACTGACACGGGTTTGAAGCGGCCGCGGATTTCAGCCGATCATCGGCCGGATGGTCCATCCCGATTCCGCGGCCCGGGCGACTGGCGCCCCCCAACCGGCGGCTGCGACGAACTGCGGTGGCACGACCGCATCCTGGTCAGGCATCGATCGGCGGCGCTGTCAGAGGCAGGGCCCGCGGCGGATCCCCCAATTGCCTCCATGTCCTGATTCCTTTTGGCCAACGCCGATCAAACTCGCCGGCAGGCAATACGAATATCACACCAGCCCAACTGTTTTCCACTGAGCCGGAATATCCCCCTTGTCCCCGTTTGAGTTACATGGAATCTGAAATGCAACGGTCAGGGCCGGGCGGCTGGGTGTACACGCAATCCACGCGGTGTGAGAGCGCGGGTCCGACAGAACAGTGCCTTGCAGAATCAGGTTGAGAACCCGAAATTCTCAACCTGATCGCCGCGACATCAGTTCGCACCCGCTACCTGGGGCAAGGCCTTAATATGCGCCTCGATGGCCACGCCATAAACGACGCCTTCCTTTCTTTCTTTGGACATTTTGACGCCTTTGACGTCGTAAAGTTGGCCGGTGCGCGAAACAGCTTTTACCCCGTAGTAGTCGCCGCTGGACGCAATCGCTTTGATCTGGATGATGTTGCCGACGCGCTTAACACCCTTTACGTCGAGAATCTGCTTATCGGGCAAAATAGCCTTGATGTCGTAAATGGTCCCGTCTTTGCCAATAGCTTTAACCGGAGCGAGTTTGGTCTCGCCAAGCAATACCTTCACGGGCAGGATGTCCTCACCGACAAATGCCTTGATATCAAACAAATGTTGGTTGCCCGCCTCTGCGAACGCCTTGACGTCATGGAAGTTGCCCTGAGCATCCAGCGCCTTCAGGTTCAACAATTGGCCATCGGGATGAATGGCTTTCACGTGCCAGATGTCGAGACCCTCAGCATAACCGGGCGGCAGCCCCTTGACATGCGCCCGGACCGGGACCCCGTTGACGACGTCTTCCTGCGCCTGCTCGAACATCTTGACGCCTTTGACATCGTGCATTCGTCCCTCGGGTGAGATTGCCTTCACACCATAAAAGGCGTGTTCCGATCCAATGGCCTTGATGTGGATGACGTTGCCCGAGCGGCTGACGCCTTTCACATCAAGGCGTTTTCCATCAGCAGTCAAAGCCTTGACGTCCAGGATGGTTCCGTCAGGCGCAATGGCCTTGACGGGGGCGAACTGGTCGTCGCTGAGCAAAATCTTGACAGGCCACTTGTCATCGCCGACAAGAGCCTTGACCTCCATGAGATGCAAGTCGCCGTCTTCAATGGCTTTCACGTCGTAGATATTGCCTTTCTCGTCCAGGGCCTTGATGTCAATAAACTGACCATCTGAGTCGACGGCCTTGATGTGCCAGGTTGTTTCCGCATACGCCAGGTTGCCCATGAGCAAAACGGCGATGACCGCTGGGAATATAACTCTCTTCATGGTGTTCTCCTGCGTGTTGTTAGATTAAATCGCTTTCGTTGTAACGGTTGGGCACGTTGAGTCGGCCTTTCACCTATTGTAGACCAACGCCGCCGGACACAGGGAAATTTCAGGCGCATTTGCCTGGGCCATTTGCAGATCCGCGTAGCAAAATGTGCGGGTCGTTACCTGCGCGCGACAGAAACGAGTTGGGTTTCCGGAATTGGTCTGATCGCGACGAGGCCGAATTGGCGCAAGGAAATGAATGAAGTCGTGTTGACAAGACCGGCGACAGGGCCGACGCCAATCGACGTCGGCCTTTCGCCTACCCGGACGATGAATCAACGGGAGGAGTCTGGTGCCGAATTTTGGGCTCTGAGCCAACTAATTTGACCCTTCCCCGGGGATGTCCCCTTTGTCACCCTTCGTCCTTCACTTTTGTCCTGCAGTACCTTTCCCCCATGCCCATCACTTGGGAATCGCCAGGAACGCGCGATTGAAGCCTTGCGACCAGCCGTATCCCACGATGTCGCCCGATGGATTTACTGCGGTGGCCAGGGCCAGCGAGTCGAAGGGCGAGCGTCTGAGAAAGTTGTTGAGCGAGACCTTGGCCGCACTGGGACTTGACCAGACGACGGCTTGGCCGGGCAACGGGCCGGAATAACCCACGACGACCCCGTTGTCGTTGATATCGTGCGGATCAACGGGGTTGCCATTGAGAACCTGCGCGATACCGTCGGTCCAAACCACGCCGTCACCGTCCGCTCGGCCGCAGACCTGTCCCAGATTGTTCGCGCCCTTGGCGTCTCCCATGCTTGAAAGAACGCTCGTCGGGCCAGCCAGCAATCCTCCGTTCGGGGCCAAGGTAACTGTCCACATCACCACGTTCCCGTTGGACTCGCCGACGATCGAAATCAACCCGGCGAGATCCTGTCCGCTGACGTCGTTGGCGACAACATTGTCCTCACCGTTTGGATCGGGAGCCACTGTCTCCAATTCCAGCGGGTCCGACGCGACGCCCTGGACAACGCGCCACGCGATGGCCGAGATTCTGGTCCGACCCTGGCCATCGGGAAACGTCTCCGACCAGCCGCAGATCACTCCGTCGTTGCTGATGGCTTGGGCGGCGCAACGTGCGCTTCCCGGAGGCCACGGCAGCTCTTGCGCTATTGAGTTGCGATCCGGCCAATAGACGGCTGTTTGGTTGCCATCTCCAACGATTTCCCCTGCCGCGTTGCAACCCAAAGCGGAGTCACCGCCGGTGAGGAAGTGCAATACGGAGGTGTACGACTTGCCGACTTTGGCTACGGTCCAGCAGGCCGCCGTGTCTGTGCCCAGAACATTGCGCGCCACGCCCACGACCAGCCGTGAGTTGTTAACGTCGTATGCAAATCCTTCCTGCGTCCCGCCGACATCATCAAGTTTGATAATCGAATAGGACGTGGAGCCTCCGCCGCCACCACCGCCTCCTCCGCCTCCTCCATTCCCGTGTCCGCCGCCATTACCCTGAGCGACAGCGTAAGTCGCCGTTAACAAGACGGCCGCCACGGTAACTAAATCCCGAATGAATTGTTTGACGTTCATGACATCAATCTCCCGTTTTTGGTTTTGCGATCCGCGCGTTACAATTCATTTCAAGCCGAAAGCCGCGAGTGCGCAAATCGTGGGCTCAGGCATTCGACCGTGCGGCCGGTGAGGGGCGTTTGGCGACTTCACTCACCGGCCGGACTTCACACAGCTCAGTCACGCCAGCCGACTGGGATGAGCACGTTAAACCTGGGAACCGGGTTATCCAAACCCCCTGTCAGTTCGGTCTTGCCGCCGATATCAGCCGTGAAGCGATAGATCGCGTCGTAGGTACTCAGGAATCTGACAAAGTGATAGGTGACAAAGTAGTCCCCCGTGGGCGACCAGATCGTCCGTCCCCACGATGTTGACCCCGTCCTCTTCAGCGTCTTTTTGCGACCGGTCGCCAATTCGTGCACGACCGTACCATTGGAACTGACGTAGCCAATCCGGCTCCCATCTGGAGACCACTGCGGGGCACCGCCATCGGAAGCCAGCAGCGAGCTGGCGCCGGACGGGATGTCGGCCAACCAGATTTCAGCCGAACCGAACGCCATCAATCTCAATCCAAACGCGATTTTTGTCCCGTCGTAATTCCAGGAGTGGCCGGTGATTTGGTCGTCAACGCCCGATGGAAAACCGTCGGGTCCCGTGTGCATCGTTCCGCTCAGGTCTGCGACGAAATCCAACGGGCCGGCAACCGGCGTCCCGCTACTGAAGTCGACATACAGCACGTACAGTCCCGCATCGACCGCGGTGGTCGGCACACCGTCGCCATCAAGCTCCCACCGTTCACCGATGAACGTGATCGAGGCATCGTCTACCGCCCAGATCGGTGAAGAAATGACCTCGACGTCGGATTCCGACAGCAGCAGAAGATCCTGACCGCCTTCGCTGCCGGCTCGGATGTCAGTTACATACCTGCCGTTCGGAAACGTGGAAGAAAAAAAAACATCGTCGTACACGAACCAGCGCTGGTCCTCGTGGCGCGCATAGCTCGGATCCCCGTAACCAGGCGCGGTCGCCAGCTCAACGCGGCTGGCTGGCGTGCCCGCGCCATCCATCTGCCACATCGTGCCTTCATGGCGGAAATAGATCGTGCCTGGGGGGGTGCCGCTGCCGCCTCCGCCCGGCTTCTTACCTCGTTGCGCCCAAGTTTCGGCGGGCGCGATCAACATGGCCGCGACTGCTACGGAAAGCAGAATGCTTTTGAACCCTGATTTAACGTTCATGATTGATCTCCCGTTTTTGATTGAATTCGATCTGGGCGTTACAAATGGTGTTAAGCCGAAAGCCGCGAGTGCGCAGGACCGTGGGCTCGGGCATTCGACTGTGCGGCCGGTGACAGGTGTTTTTTTTGTTAAGCGACTTTACTCACCGGCTCGTTTTTTTGTTTTTCTGTTTGCAAATAGACGTTCTCGTCATCGTCATTACTCACCTTTGTCACCTTTGGCAGGCCTATTTGGGAATCATCAACAGAGCCTGCAAATTATTGTCGGGGAAGCTTGCGTTTAGCCTGCCCCTGCCCCCAATCGCCCCGCTGTCGGTGATCGATGTGCACTCATCGATCTGCTTCCATTCGGAGGTTCGTTTCAGAAAACTATTCAGGTACACGCGGCTGCCGTCGGCTTGCCACAACGTGCCGTATAAGTCGACACCATAACTCCCCAAGTAAACGTCGACCCGCCCTACCACCTGGCGGCTGGCGTTAATGTCCCGTCCTCGAGAAAAAGCTCGATTGGGAGTCGACAAAAATTGAATCGCGCCATCGGCCCGGTAACGGAACGCCACGCCGTCTTTTCTGCCACAGACGTCTCCAGCGTCGTTGATGGCTTCAGCTGGACTGCTGGTCGTCTGGTTCGGGGGCACCAGCAACACGGGACCTGTGGATTCAAGCGTCGGACTCAAGCAGTCCACTTCCCACAAAACCGGACCCTCCGGGTAACTCCAGCCGACCACTTGCGCCACACCGTTCGCGTCGCTCTGGTTGATGTCGTTGGCCTCTCCCCAGCTTCCCCCGGATTCGCCCAAGGCAAAGGGTCCTTCAATCTGGACCGCGTTGTTGACGACGACAGCCCGCCAGGCAACCGGAGTCTCCTCATTCAGGGAATCGATTGATTTTCCAACGATGATGCCGGCCGCATTGATTCCCGAAGCACGGGTTTGGTTCTCACCGTTCAACGGCGGCAGCGGTAGCGGACTTGAATTGCGGTCGGGCCAGTACAATCCGCCGTAAAGGGAGGCATCACTGCCCCCGACGATTTCACCGCAGGCGTTGATGGCCGTGGCGCCCTGCCCATCGGCCAGGAAGTGGGTAGTGACGGTGTAACTCGAACCGCTGGGGATTACTTCCCAGACAACTGCTTGCAGGTCGGCGATCCCGTCGAGGTAGCCGACACAGAAAAAGAAACCGTTCGTTTCCTGTACGTCATTGACCCCACTGCGAGTAAAATTTGCTCCTGGCCGGTCGTCGAGGGTGACGAATGTGTAACCGCCTCCACCGCCTCCGCCTCCCGGTTTTTTTCCCTTTTGCGCCCGGGTTTCGGCGGGCGAAATCAACATGGCCGCCAGTGCTGCGGCCAGCAGGATGCTGTTGAAACCCAATTTGGCGTTCATGATCGATCCCCTGTTTTGATTGATTTCGATCCGCGCGTTACCATTCATTTCAAAGCCGAAAGCCGCGAGTGCGCGGGACCGTGGGCTCGGGCAATCGGCCGTGCGGCCGGTGAGGGGTGCTTTCGTTCAAGGAACTTCACTCACCGGCCGGTTTTTTTGTTTATTGTCTGTTTGCGATTAAAGGTTGCTTGCGACATTTGTATTTCGCGACTCGTAATAAACGCTTGCCAACTCCCTCGGCCACGGTCCAGCCCACGCTACTTTGCGATCAGCAAGCAGGGCGTGCCCCCGTGATTGTGGGCGAGTATGTCGCCGCGCGGGATTCGATGGTTGATGTCCGTGGCCGAGTCCAGCCTCTCGCCACTGTCTAGCTTTACTTGGCTGTTCAGATCCACCACGGTGGTGGAATTGGTCCACAATAGCGCGAAACTCGGCCCCTCTGCCCCTGGGATACGCAACCTGTGATCCCACGATTTGGCCGGAGTCGTTGATTGACGTAGCTCGCCCATTGTCCGCCTTTGGAAGCAGGGGAAGCGATCCCAACGGCTGGCCGGCAATTTGCTGGAACGGACTGGCTGGTGAGCCCTCCTCGATCGCCACCATGCCGACGGCATCCCCAAAGTTGTTCACCCCATAGGTACGGCCCAAAAAATAGGATCCGGCGAACAAGGCCGGACCCGCGACCGTGAGACTGTTCTCGGCAATCGTTACCGTCCAGGACACGGGCAGCGGCCAGTCGTCCGCGCCCGAAAATTCGCCCGATGTTCCCGCGACTGTGGCGACGTTGATACCATCCACATCGATTGCCTCGGTCAAGTCTGAAGCGCGTCCTTCGATATCACCGGTCAGGAACGGTAACTCCACGGGATCCACCAAATTGTCGTCCGCATCGATATACCAGGCGACTATCGCTCGGAAGCCGGGCGTGACCGGAGGGTCTTCGGGAATGTAGGACTCACCGACGATGAGCTTTGAGTTGTTAATCGCAACGGCTCTCGAATGCGTATGGCCAGTTAACGGCGGCAGCTCGCGGGGTGCGTCAGCGGCTGAGCTCCAGTAAAGCCCACGGCCGGGGATCAACACGTCTTCCTGCCCGTTGTTGTAAGTAACGAGTGAATGGCCGACGATGCTGTCAAGTTGATTAATACCTTGGGCGGACGTAAGGGCGCCCAGTGACGTGTAGTCACCGCTCGCGAAGTCATAATGGAAGCCATGGGACACATTTGCAGCGTCTCGATATGTCCCGACGACGTTTGCGCGATCGTTGAGTTGCAGAGCTTCAGTCCTTGTCGCGCCAGGGTACGCCAAGCGGACCAGGCTGTAGTTCGCTGAGCCACCACCATTTCCTCCACCCGGTTTGTTTCGTTTTTGCGCCCACGTTTCAGCGGGCGCGATCAACATGGCCGCCATTGCTGCGGCCAGCAGGATGCTGTTGAACCCTGATTTAACGTTCATGATCGATCTCCCGTTTTGATTGAATTGCGATTTGCGCGTTACAATTCATTTCAACGCCGAAAGCCGCGAGTGCGCAGACCGTGGGCTCGGGCATTCGACCGTGCGGCCGGTGAGGGGTGTTTGGCGACTTCACTCACCGGCCGGCTTTTTTGTTTTTTCCTGCGATCTTCGAATCAGCCGCCGTGCGTTAGCACCCGGTTGACCCAATAAACCGGACGCTAACGCGTGCCGGCTGATTTTGTCCTCCTTGCTGGTTTCGGATTCGTGTCCGGCAAATTCGTTTCCGCTACGCCGATGGCGGTTTCCGCTTCCTTCCGCAGCAACTGCAGTGTCAAACGGCGGTTCCAGGCGGGCGGATTTGCTTCTTCGGTTAGGGCTGCGTCAGTCGATGCGTTTGCCTTGTTCAGATTCTCGAGAGCTTGTTCATCGCTGCCGGCGTGCTTGTGCGCCAGCGCCAGTGCGTACCAGGTATAGGCGGGCGAGGTGTTGGCACTGACGTCGGGCTTGTCCAGGTGCCCGGCGACCACGCTGAGGACTTTGATTGCCTCGTCGGTCTGTCCGGCGCGCATCAACAAGGTTCCCAGTGTGTTCTGATTCTGCAGCGAATCGGCTTGTGCCTCGGCGGCCAGTCGGGCCAGTTTCAACGCGGGCTGCCAATCCTCCAGCCCCTCGGCGCCAGTGTGCAGGTCCAGGCCACAAAGTTGGCCGTCAGTGGATCCTGGGTATCGGCCAGGGCGGCCACCATCCCGCGACACGCCTCGCGATAGCCCGGCTCATCGCCGGCACCCAGCCGCGCCAGGGCCAGGTGATAATGGACTTGCCAATTTGCCTCGCCCATCTCGATCACGCGGGCCAGATCCTTGGCCGCCTCCGCCCACTGCTGTTGTTCCAAAAGACAAGTGGCGCGATTGTGAACCAAAACGGATTCATCTGGCGCCAGCTCCATCGCGCGTTCGAAGTCAGCGATTGCCTCGTCCCAGCGGCGGGTGTTGTACAACGCGATCCCGCGACGATTCACGGCCTGCCAATCAGAAGGATTCTCAGTCACCGCGGCATCCAGGGCCGCGTTGTAGCGATCAAAGTCGGCAGCAGCTTTTTCCTCGTCGCCTGTTCGATTGTACAATTGGCCGCGTTGGTACAGGGCAAGAACAAATTTTGGATTCAGTTCGATTGCTTTTGTGAGATCGGCGATCGCCTGTTTGTTGTCTCCCGCGTTGGCCTTGGCGATTCCACTTTCATACCAGGTCCCCCATTGCATTTTGGCAACGATCGCTTCGAAGCGGTCGTCATCGCGCAAGTTAGCAAGATCCGAGTCCGTCGAAACCAGACTGGCATCGCTGAAGCCATATTCGATTGCCCGGTTGAGGGCGTCAAAAGCATTGTCTATTTCGTTTTTCAGGGAGTAGGCACAGGCGAGATTGTAAGTGGCAATCGGTCTGGCTTGCTCAAACTCGGCAGCTTTCTTGTGGGCATCGATGGCCGCGTCCAGCATTCGGGCGTTGTGCAGTGCCATTGCGTAATCGAACCATGATTGAGCCTTGTTAGAGGAGTTTTTCAGGTTCTTATCAAGCTCAGCTTGTGCTCTGTCGTCGTCGCCCATTGCCCGAAAAACCGCGGCGCGATACATCCAGGCGTCGGAATTCTCGTCCAAGGTCGTTAACCGATCAAAATCCGCTAACGCTTCGTCAAACCTGAGCAACTTTAGAAACACCATGCCACGATCCCGGTATCGATCCGCATTGTTCGGATCCAGTTCAATGGCCTTGCCGTAGTCCGCTACGGCCTTCTCAGGTTGGTCGAGTGCAACCAGCAGCCGGGCGCGGTTGACGTGTGCCTCGACTTTATTGCCGGTCACGTCAATCAACCGGCCAGCCACTTCGAGCAGACCGGTTTTGAAGGATTCATCCGGGCACTGGGCAACGAGTCCGGGATCGATCCAGACCAGCGTGCTGGCATCGTTCGGATCGTAGTCCGCTGCCCTGCCGAGATCGGCCAGGGCCGCTTCGAAATGGGCCAAATGAAAATGTGCCACTGCGCGGTGCTTGTAATACCAGTACCGATCAGGCGCAGTTCAATCGCCCGGTCGAGGTCATCGAGGGCCCGTTCGTATTGATCGAGTCCCATCCAGGCCACGCCGCGTAAATGCTGAGCGTCGCCTTGATCGCCGGTCGGATTCAATTCGATGGCTTTGGAGAGATCCGCGATGGCTTCCTGAAACCTGCCTGCGGATTTATATAATTCAGCCCGAATTCGGCGGAATCGTTCGTTTTCGGGATCGAGCTCGACAGCTGCCGAGTAATCCAGCAGCGCCTTCTGTTTTTGATTGTTGAGCAAATACAATTCAGCACGCCCGACCAGTTCCATCTTATTGGTCGGATCGACAATCCACTGGTCGGGATCGAATTCAATCGTCTCAAACGCTTCTCGGTACAGCACGGAAACCATCTTTCGATGCCAATCTACGGCGCCAAACTCGTAGAGTTTTAGAAACCTGGGAATCTGCGCGGCAACGCGAATAAAATACTCCCGCGATTGCTCGCGATTTCCGAGCCGGTAATGCGCCATTGAAAGAAACAACCAGTTGTACCAGCGGTAGAGTTGAAAATACGACGACTCGACCCCCGGCATGGAGCCGGTCCCGTTTTCGTTGAAAACTTGATCAAATTTCTCCAGGAATTCGATAGCTTTGTGCAGATCATTGGATCGGTATAGAATCCCGGCGAATCGGGGGTCGGGATCCTGCGGATCAAGAGAGCTCAAGGCAACATCTCGCAGGACTGTCCAATCATCGGTGGCACTGTCGCTAAAAAAAGCTGCAAGCGCGACTGCAGCTAAACCCTCCGTCCCGCGACTGGCGTTTCGCTGCAGCAATTTTTTGATGAGCGATTGATAACCTGCAGTGTCGTTATCATACAGTCGGTTGATCGCTTCAACTCGGTAATAGAAATCTGAGAACCAGGAATCTCGATCGATCAATTGCTCAAATTCCGATTCTGGCAAGCCCAGCCCTCGAAGTTCTCCAATATGACTCATCGCGTCAAGAAATAGAGAATGATCCAGATTCGTTTTGAAAGCCCGAATCACCAGATCCTTGACCGCCTCTTGTCGGCCTTGAATTCTTTGAATATTTGCCAGCAGCTGCAGGATGAGAACAGTCTCCGCATGCTGTTTTCCAAGTGCATTTTCGCAAGTCGCCAGTAGTTGTTCCGCCGCTGATTCAATCGCCCTCAATTGGTCGTCAAAATCAGAAGGCCTATCGATGTTTCGAATCAACTCGGTGAGACGACGTGAAATCAATACACGCTTGATCTGCATCACCGCCGGGTCATTGTTGTCATTGTTGGCATTGGCGATCTTCAACGCCTCGGAACCAAGATCAATTACCTCCGGCGCATTTTCGTTGCGTTGCATCCAGGCCGCGTACGCTCGTACCTTCAGGTCCCCATGGCCATCGATCGCTTGCGCTCGGGACAAGATCTGGTCAGCAACTTGATTGGCTTTGGAGTAGTTTCCCAAATACATGTAGAAATCCAGCAGATCAAACAGACTTTCGATGTGGATGGGATGATCAGGCGGATAAATGGACTCGCGCAGCCGCTGGGCTTCTGCAAAATGTGGGTACGCCGCCCCCAGCGAATCATGCCTCGACAAGGCTCTTCCGATGATCGAACGGATTTCGGCTTCCACCGCCGGTTCCTTCGATAATTCAAAGGGAAGTCGGTCGGCGAGATCCGTGAAAAGCTGGGCAACTGTGTAATTGGTGGGTACTCCGAATTGATCACGTGGATCGTGAGACGAAAAGATGGACTTCAAGACCCTGACGACGTGGTTCGCGCGGGTGGCCTCGGTTTGGGCTTCGTCGCGTGCTTTTAACGCGGCTTGTTTGGATATCTCGGCCTCTGCGTGCGCGTCGTCGGCTTCCTTTCGCGCCCTGGTTTCGGCGAGGAGGCGCATTTCGGCTTTGCTTTCAGCTCGCGTGGCCCGAATCGCCTGCCAACCGGTGCCGATAATGCCGATGACCAGCGCTGCCGCAATCATCGCCCCCGTGGCGATTGCCACCTTGTTCCGCCGGGCGAATTTGCCGAAGCGATAGCGGGCTGACGGAGGACAGGCCTGAACCGCTTCGTCGTTCAAATAACGCTGAATGTCGTTGGCAAAACCGTTGGCTGTTTCATAACGCCGGGCCCGGTCTTTCTCCAGCGCCTTCATCACGATCCAGTCCAGCTCGCCGTGCAGCAGCGCGCTGAGTTTCCTGGGCTCGATGTGACGATTGGCGGCTACCGACGGCAGCGTGTCGATCGTGCTCAAACGCGTGCTCGGTCGCGGTGGCTCCTCGTCGCGAATGATCCGTAGCAGCTCGTCCAGCGCCGCCGCGTGCAGTCGTTTCTTGTCAAACGGCGTCACACCGGTCAGCAATTCGTACAGCAATACGCCCAGCGAATAAACGTCGCTGCGGGTGTCCACGTCCAGTTGATTGACCTTGGCCTGCTCGGGGCTCATGTACTCGATCGTGCCCACGACCTGACCCAGCCCTGTGAACATCGTCTTTTCGGTCAGCTGTTGATTGAGCGCCTTGGCCACGCCAAAATCGATGATCTTGGGAACCGGTTTGTGATCGTATTCGGCGACCAGGATGTTCGACGGCTTGATGTCCCGGTGAATGATCCCTTTTTGATGCGCGTGCTGGATCGCCTGGCAAATCGGCACGAACAGCTCCAGTCGCTCGCGCGGGGTAAGGTGATTTTCGTCGCAATACCGGGTGATCGGGACGCCCTTGACCAGTTCCATCACAAAATACGGGCGGCCGGTTTGCGTCGTGCCACAATCGAGGACCTTGGCAATATTGGGATGGTCCATCATCGCCAGGGCTTGGCGTTCGGCTTCAAACCGGGCGATGACCTGCCGTGTATCCATGCCCGGCTTGATCAGTTTCAGCGCCACGCGGCGTTTGACCGGCTCGTGCTGTTCGGCCAGGTAGACCACGCCCATGCCCCCTTCGCCGATTTCCTGCAGCAGCTTGTACGGGCCGATCTGCGTGCCGGGCTTTTCGGTGACAGGTTGGTCGAGGGTGGGGGACGCATCGCCGGCTGGAAAATCCAGAAAACTCCCCGCATTCTCGTGCAGTTGGAGTAATTTCTCGACTCGCTGACGCAGTTCCTGATCCGTTCCGCAGGCCTCGTCCAGAAAGCCGGAGCGCTGGTCGGGATGACGTTCCAGGGCGGCGGTGAAAATGGTCTGTTCGTTCATGGCGGGACCTCGTGTGTTTCCCTCTATCAGTCGATGCGCCGTCTGCGCTGGCCGTGCGCACGCAATTCTGGACCGAAGTTCCCGGAACCGGGGCTTATTGGGGTCCCGCAGCGGTCTCGCCGGGACTGCCTTCGCCCAGTTCGGCTAACAGCCAGGCGCGGGCATAGGCCCAGATCTGATCGGCCTTGCGGGAAGATACGCCCAGTGCCTCGGCCGCCTGCTTGACCGTCAAGCCAGCAAAATACCGCAGCTTGACGAGGCGGGCCGCGGTTTCGTTCGTCGTTTCGAGTTTGCCAAGGGCCTCGTCAATGGCCAGGATGTCGACCTGCTCGATCGGTGCCGCAATCTGAATCTGATGCACATCGTGACGCACGAACTCGGCGCCCCGTTTCAACCGCCCCTTGCGACGGGCATTTTCCACCAGAATCCGGCGAATGGCTTCCGCGGCAGCGGCAAAGAAGTGGCCCCGTGAATCCCAGCCTTGTGCCTTGTCCACGTCGACCAGCCGGAGATAGGCTTCGTGAACCAGGTCAGTAGCCTGCAGTGTTTGGCCCGGTTTTTCATGCGACAGTTTCGCGGCCGCCAGCTTTCGCAGCTCATGGTAAACCAGCGGCAACAACTGTTCGGCCGCCGAAGGATCGCCCGATTCGATCTGCGACAGGATTTGCGTCACGTCGTTCATGGACACATTCCCGACCGGGAACGGTCAGATTCCGACAGGCCGGGTCGGCTGGCTGTGCGAAACTGCACGCGCAGCGCATCAGCGTCGACCAGATCGGCGTGCCATCTGTCCGCCAAACGTTGCCGACCGGAAGTGCAAATGCCGAGCCACGAAAACGTGGCGTCGCTGCCAACGGTCGGATTGAATCGGGCAACCGGTCCTGTTCGGATCGCCGCCATCGAGGTCCCCCCGGGCAAACGCAGCGTTTCGCCGCAACGGGCCGGCGGCCGGCCACCTGGGCGATTCCCCTGGCTGGGCGATTCCCCTGTCCCCGCGCCGCCTGTCATAATGGGTTCCTGTTGGCCCCCACGTGACGTCTGACCCGCTCAAAATTTGGGAGGAATGTTGTGAATTGTCTTGCCTTATCGGCAATCGCCCTGGTTGCCGCCGGCACCCTGCTGCCAACCTCGTCCATCGCACAAACCGACGGCATCGCCGCACTGACGGCCAATGATTCGCCGCTGGCCCGGGGCGAGGTGATCGCATTCTTTGGCGATTCCATCACCCAGGGAGGGGCCCGGCCGGGTGGATACTGCCGGTTGATCGGCGAGGCGATCGAAACACAGCGCCCGGACCTGGGCGTGAAGATCATCTATGCCGGAATCAGCGGTCACAAGGTTCCGGACCTGCAGGGCCGGCTCGATCGCGATGTACTCTCAAAACACCCCACCATCGTATTTATTTATATTGGCATCAATGACGTTTGGCACAGCAACGAGGGTCGTGGTACCTCAAAGGAACAATTCGAAGCGGGTCTCCGCGACCTGATTACCAGGATTACAGCCGCCCAGGCGCGAATGGTGCTTTGCACGCCCAGCACCATCGGCGAGAAGACCGACGGATCAAACTCGCTCGATCCCATGCTGGAGCAATACGCGACCATTACCCGCAAGATCGCCCACGACACTGGCGTGACGCTGTGCGATTTGCGGGAGGCGTTTCTGGAGCATCTCCGACAGCAGAACCCCGACAACCAGGATCGCGGCATCCTGACCACCGACGGAGTCCACCTGAACGACGCGGGCAACCGGTTTGTCGCGACCCAGGCAGCCGCCGCGATTGCCCGGGCTCTGCGGCAGGAGGCGGCAACTGCGACCCCGGTTTCCGGACCGACCAGCCTGTTCAATGGTGTCGATTTGAGCGGCTGGCACGTCGATGTGCCGGCCGCCGACAACAACGCCGACATCGAGCCCACTTTTATCGTCCGTGAGGGCAACCTGGTGAGCCTCGGCCAACCCAACGGCCATCTGATCACCGATGCCCGTTACGGGAATTATCGGCTGGAGGTGCAGTACCGTTTTGCGGGCACGCCAGGCAACTGCGGTGTGCTGGTCCATGCCTCCACGCCTCGGGCCCTGTATGAAATGTTCCCCAAGTCGGTCGAAGTGCAAATGAACCACGGTCACGCGGGGGATTTCTGGTGCATCGTCGAGGATATCACCGTGCCTGACATGGTGGCACGGCGCGGACCGCAGGAGACCTGGGGAATTACCGAGGGCAAGGCCCGGCGGATTTTGAACCTGACGGACGACTCGGAAAATCCGGCGGGCGAATGGAACACCATGGTCATCGAGTGCCTCGGCGACGCGGTTAAGGTTTGGGTGAATGGTGACCTGGTGAACTACGGCACGCAATGCACGGCGACCGGCGGTCAAATCGCGTTGCAGGCCGAGGGCAGCGAAGTCGAATTTCGAAAACTCTCGCTGACACCGATTACCAAACTGACCGACTGACCACGCCGGGACCGGCACGGGTGGACCAGCCACCCGTGGCACCCATCGCCCAGTTTCTGGTCGAGACCTCGGTCCTGTCGGCAGTCGGCACCGGCATTGGCCCGGTGGTGGGTCGGGTGGCACCCTCGTTCGTCACCTGGTCATGCGGGATGGAGACCCGGATCACGATTTCGGCGCCCGTGGTGGCGGTTCTGGTGTCGCTGGCCGTGGGAGTGGTTTCGGGCATGTATCCCGCCCATCGCGGCTCGATCCCATCGAAGCCTTGCGCCGGGTCCAGGGCCTGTTGATTCTGTCAGGTTTTTGCCTGTTCGCGAGCAACGCCGCGGGAACGCCAAAAAGCGGTTTCCGGCAGCGGCCCGGCCAGAGCGTCATGGGGACTGGACGGACCTTCCCGAGTCGTCGACCTGACACACGGCTTTGGCCACACCCGGGCACAACCAGCGCCGGTCGAGAGCCTGAAAACGGGGTCAACTTTGATCCGCCAGCGTATTTGTTTTGACTGACAATCGGCCGGCACCTATCATGGAAACATGGACGCGAAACTGCAGCCAAAAACGCAGATCAACGACCTCTTTCGGCAGATTGAGGCCAAGGTTCGTCGTGCCTTGCGGCGTCATAAAGGGAAAACGATTTCCAACCGATTCGACCTGACGGATGTGGTTCAGGAAGTCAACACCCAGCTGCTGGTGGCTGCCGAAACCGATACAAGTATTTCACATTTTCTGGACACCGCCTGGTTGGGCAAAGTCGCCTCGGGCCACTTTTGCAAGCTTCAGAGGCTGCATCTCGCGCAAAAGAGATCCGTCGCCAAAGAAGAGCATCAGGATTTGAACTCAATTGGACGAGACAGCAGCGTTTCGGATCAACAGGAAATGGACGAACAGATTCAGTTAATGCTGGACTGTCTCGAACAGATGGACCCGGACAGCCGGCATGCGATTGTTCGAAAAAACTACGATGAAGCGACATTCCGGCAGATCGCAAGGGAGCTGAACACGACCGAACACCGTGCCCGCGGGATTTACAATGGCGGCCTCAAACGGCTGGAGGCGATGATGCATCAGGAATCACGGTTAGCATGATACGCAAAGACATGCCTCAAACAGATTCCGCCCGAAAATCCAGTCGTTACACGATTGGCGAGTTGTTTCTGAACCTGAAAAAACAGAATGGACCGGCGGGGGAATCGTCTCAGAGTTTTGGCAAGTACAAGATTCAAAAGGTGCTGAGTTCGAGACCCCACTCGGCAGTATTGCTGGCCCTCGATCCTGATTTACGACGCCAGGTCGTGCTGAAAGTCTACAAACCCGGTCTGCCTCACGATCCAGAATCGCTGATTCTCAATGAAGGCCAGGCATTGGCCCAGATCGATTGCCGGCACGTTGCCCGCTGCATCGCTGTCGAATCTTTTGATGATTGTCCCTGTCTGGTCATGGAATACATTTCCGGAACGCCTCTTGACAAGCTGAAGTTGCCCCTTAAATCCGCAGCGGCCCTGGAAATCATCCGCCAAATCGCCATGGCCATGCAAGCCGTCCATCAACGTGGCTTGTTGCACCTGGATCTGAAACCGTCCAACGTAATGCTCACGGACGAGGGGACGGTCAAGTTGATCGATTTTGGATTGGCGCAACCGATGAGCAACGTGCGATTTGGCGAGGTATCGGGTACGCCCTCGTTCATGGCACCCGAGGTCGCCAATCACGAATATGCAAGAATCGATCGGCGTGCCGATGTGTTTGGTGTTGGCGCGGTGCTGTATTGCTTGCTAACCGCTGAACCGCCATTCCAGGGAGAAAACGTCGACGAGGTTTTCAAAGCCGCACAACTGGGCCAGGTCACACCGCCCGCCGTGGCGGCGGCAGGGATCAGCCAACACGCCAGCACCATTTGCAGTCGCTGCCTGAGCAGGAATCCGGCTGACCGCTATCCCGATATGGAGACGTTGCAGTCCGGGTTGCCCCGTTTCGAGCCGCCGCGTCGCCAAGTGTGGCTGGCGGCGGCGATTGGCGTTCTGGTCTGTGCGATTGCGTTGTTCGGCTGGACGATGCTGTTCCAGCCCGCCAGTCCCCGGCTGGCTCAGGTTCTGGTCGAGTTGGGTTCCAACCCCGAACGTATACCGGCACTCCCCGGCGGCTTTGGACTGAAACTGGTAAACAACGATCTTCAGCCGGGTATCGTGAATACGGTTCATCCGGGCGATGGGGTCTTTTTAACAATAAAACCGGAGATTGAGAGCCGGATCGCCGTGTTCAGTGTTGAATATCGACCGGAGGATCCATCGAGTTTGATTGTCGACTGGGTCCCGGATGAACAGCGATTCGTTTCGCCCGGCGACGTTTATCAGCAGCGCATTGAATTCAATACGTTGACTCCGCCAGGCAAAAAAGAATTTTTGGTGGTGGCCGCGAGAAACAAGCGCTGGTCGCCTGAGGAAACAGCTCGACGGGCAAACGATATTCTGAATAATCGAAAATCCCGCGGCGCCTCCGGGTCCGCTGAAAGTTTCTTCGAATCAGCCATGGTCATTCCTTATCGCGTCGTAAACCGAAGCAACTAGTCCCGGGTCGAACCCCTCGTTTCGGCGGGCATGCCATGCTTCTGCCGAAACGCCAATCGACTGGTGAAAAGTCACTTCGGCGAGGGTGAGCCAGGCCGCTTACCCTTGAAACTCCTGATTCCGTCCGCAACGCCTTCTCGTCCGCAACGCCTTCTCGTCCCCGGCTTTTCGTGAGAGTTTGCAATGTTATTCCACCCGCTATGGTGCGGTGCGCCTCGACCCGGACGTGTGTCGAACCGTCTGGTCGTTTTGCTGGTACCCGGTCTGCTGGCTTGCGCAGCGATTGTCGTCATCGTGAACCGGACCACGCCCGGCGACGCCCGCAGTTATTCGGAGTTTCACGCGAAAGCTGACGAATCGGTCCTGGCCGGCGATTTCCCGACCGCCCTGGCCTGTGAAATCCAAGGCCGGGAATGGATAGGAACCATTCCCGATGCCGATCTTCGTTTTCGTGCCATGGAACGTTCACTGGAACGGTCGGCCAATTTCTCCATGGCCACGGGTGACATTGCTGGTTCAATCGAGTGGCGAAAACAACTGATCGAGCATCTGGCCACCGAGCCATCATCGGAAAATCAGCATGCCCTCCGTCTTCACAAAGCCCTGATCGACGTCCAGGGGCAGATCGAACGATTGCCTTCGCCGGAACGGGAGCAGGTGATCAGGGCAAAGCGTGCCGAAGTCACGGGCATGCAATATCAGTTTTACGAAATGCCCTGGCAAGCGATCGATGAGCTGGCCGAGTCCGCCACGGCTTTCGATGAAGTTCTCGGCCCAGGAAACCTGTTGTCGGCGCTGGCAACCGCCCGTTGGCTGGAATTGAAATTCCGTTATTCAGGGGTTGAGGATGGATTGACGAGCATCCAGGCAGTGGAAAATTCATTGATTCGCTGGTTGGGGGAGGATCACCTGGCGGTGGTTGAAATGCGGAAAGTCCGCGGAACCCACTACGAAGTTCTGGGAGACGCCGGGAAAATGGCGGAGGCTTACGGCGAGTATCTGGCACACGCCGAAAAAATCCTCGGACCTTGTCATCCATCGATTGCCCGGGCATGGATCATGCGAGGATTCGCCTGTTCCCGTGACGGAGATTTCGCCGCGGCCGGAAATTGTTTTGATCGGGCAGAATCCCTGATCCGTCAACTGCCGGGTGACCCGACCTTTGATCTCAACCTGCTGAATTTTTACCGCTTTGATTATTACCTCGGTCAAGACCGGGAAGGCGAAGTCATCGTGGCAGGTGAACAGTCGATCAAAGACCTGGAGCGATTGGCAAGCAACGCCGTCCCGGATTGGAACGGGCCGTCCACCAACTCGGTCCGGTGGCTGATGGCGGCGATCTGTTCCCGGTATTCAAAGTCGATTCTGTACTGCCCGGCCGGGGTTTTTTTTGAAATCAGGAATTTGCCCGACCCGCAACAGGAATACAGCGATCAAGAGCTGTTCGATATCCAAATAAACCTGTCGCTGAAATATATTGAAAAGGCGCAAGACATTCTTGAGCAACTGAAATGCCAAAAGTCGCTCGACTTCGTCTGGGTGCTCGCGAACCAATCCGAGCACTGTTACACGGTCGCCCGCCAGGGACCGCTGGACCCCGATTGGGAACAGGCAGACCGATTGATCGACGATGCCATAACGACGTACGCAGCTCTTGCCGAACAGGGCAACTCGTTTCAAATGCCCCGATTGTTGCTGGCCAAGGGTCTGATCACGCGGGAAATGGGAGATCCCCGATCGGCAATCAGCATCCACGAACAGGCGGTCAAGGCAGCTTCTGACAACTCCATCGGACGGGCGCTGGCTGCCATGAATCTGAGGGAGATGGCGGTCGCCTGGCACCAAATCGGCGACTCCGAAAATGCCCATCAATGCATGGTTCAATGCCTTGATCAATACAACGCGATATTTTATCCGAGTTTGTATCGTCACGAGGGCAGCGATGCCATGCAGTTGGCTGCCCAATTGAGACGACGACTGCGGGATCTGGTGCACGTAACCGAACCGGCGAATCAGGAGCAAGCCCTAAAAACATTTGAATATGTGACCCGGGTCAAGGGAATTGTCTCGCGGACCATGGCCGCCCGGGCCCGGGTCCCGGATTCCCCGCAAGTTCGTTCCCTGCGCAGCCGCCTGTTTAATGTCACTCAGGACCTTTCGTCCAGCAGAATATCCAATGCGGGTTCCGGGCGAACGTCCGAACTGGAACAAATGAAGAAGCAGCTGGTCGCCGAGGCCGGACGCCTGGTTTCCATGGAAGAGTTTCAATTCGAGACCCGCTCACTGGCCCGTTTGCAGCAGGTGCAGCCTCGGGATATCGCGCTGGTTGAATTTTACTGGCAACAAAGAACCGACTTCGTAACGACCCGGGAATATTTTGCGTTTGTGGTTACCCGGGACGGTGAGCATCTGAATGTCGAGATGATTCCCCTGGGGCCTTCGAAACCAATCGATGACCTGGTGGAATCGATTTATGTTCAGCGATCGCAGTTGGCGCACGCCGGCACGTCGCGCGGCATCACGGGCATCAACGATCGCAACGCAGCCGATATGGCAGCGGCAAAAGCCAAACTGAAAGCAATGGTTTGGAGCCGGATCGAGCCGTTCCTTGCCGGCAGGACCCGTGTGATCACCTGCGGCGATGGTCATCTTGATCAGGTTGCCTGGTGCGAACTGCCGGGCCCGCAGCCGGGAACACTGCTGCTGGACGAGTATCATTTTTCCACGTCCGGAAATATTCGGGAATTGATCGAACTGCTGGAACTGCCGCCTTCAACCGCGGATGCGGTTCTGGCCGTGGGCGGTCTGGACTATGGCGACGCAACAAACACGAACGAACCAGGTTTTGGCTCGCTGCCCGAAAGCAGGCGGGAAATCGATCGGCTTGCCGGACTGTTTGCTCCCCGGCACGTGACGTTATTGACGGGCGTGCAAGCGACGGAAGCGGCCGTCAGGCAACAATTGCAACAGGTCGGCATTGCCTGTTTTGCAACGCATGGCCACATTGTCGATTACGACCGGCAAGATGTCTATCAACACCCGTTTTCCAGCTGTGCGCTGGTGCTTTCTCGCGCCAACGATTCGGCGGGAAAGGCGCAGGACGGCCTGCTGACCGGCGAGGAAATTATTACGATGGACTTGCAAAATATTGGGCTCGTGATGCTGTCGGCCTGCGGTGCCGGGGGCGGACGGCAGGAAACGGGCGAAGGGATCATGGGAGTGCAACGAGCCATGATGCTGGCCGGTGCACGATGCTGTCTGGCGAGTGCCTGGAGTGTCGACGATGCGGATGCCGAGATGTTCATCAATCGGTTCACGGACGCCTGCTTCAATGCAGGCCAGTCGAAACTGCAGGCGCTGCGCACGGCGCAAATGGCCATGCGTGAATTGTACCCCGCTGAACCCGAACGCTGGGCCAACTGGAAATTGAGCGGCGACTGGCGCTAGACGGGCGACATCTGCCAGGACAACGGCGCCGCAGCGCCAGGCAACGAAGCCAACCGGAACTGGCTCGATGTCGATAACCGGTCGTCGGGAAACTGGCGATCGCGGCGTGCCTGTCCCCCGTTGCGCTGACCAGGCAAACGGGGACTGGCTCGACGTGGATGACCGGCGGGCGGGGGATTGGAAATGGCGGCGTGCCTGTCCCCCGTTGCGCAGTCAAGCAAGCCGGACAACGAGTTCCGGCTGCTGTGCCCAGGATGGACGCGAGTGACTAATCGTCGAAATAGTAGATATCGATTACGTAAATCCAGTACTCGAAACCCCCGTCCTCGGGACTAAAGTTGGCGACCCGGTTGCCGGGACAGTCTGCGCTTTGATCAAAGTCGAAAACCAGTTTGTCGGAATTCTCCGGCCTCGATGACCAGGTTTCGTCAATCCACGACTGAGCCTGGTTGAACGCATCGGTTTTCGCCTGTTCCCGGTACAGGGGAATTTTGGAGGGATCGAGATTGTCACCACCGCCAAATCCCCGAACGCCACCACCGCCGCTGCTGGGGCCGTCGTGCAGGATCCATACCGTATCGATCTTCAGGTCAGCGAGCTGGGCCGCGACCGAATCCGTGAAACCAAGCGGCAACGCGATCGCCAGCATGATCGCCCCACTGAAATAGATGCTTCTCATCGTGTTCCTCCCAAAAAGACAAGCAGGTGATTAAGACAAGCAGCTGATTTCCAACGAATTCAAAAGCGACTTCGACAGACACGGTTTTGGGATCGTTGGTTTTTCAGCGTCCCGATCTTAACCCGGGTTTGTATTGAAATCAAATCCGGCCCCCCAGTTCCCTTCAATTCGCGTCGACGTCTCGACATTCGCGGAGTCTTCTGAGAAGCCACGCTGATTTCTCAGAGCTGGTGCCCCACGTGCTCGCAATAACTTTCTTTTCTTTGTAAGCAATTATTACAGGCAGCAATTCAGGACGAATTTCCTTAAACAAATGATGGCTTTTGGGATACAGTTCCAGGTGGCAATTCGGGAACCTTGATTGCAGTGCTCTATAACCCTGCTGAAGCGATTCGTTATTGTCCGCGTCAACCGCAACAACTGCGTTGAGCGCAACCTTCTGAAACATGGACTGTCCTTTTAATATGGTTGACAGTTTTTGCAATTCCAGATAATCAGTTGATCGCAGATTGCAAACAAACACCAGGCTGGCAGTGCCCTTTTCCGAAGCAGGCGGCAATTCCATGTTCAGGTTGTCGATTGTCCTCGAAACGGATTTTAGTTGTTTTGTCATCTCAAGAAGACGATTCAGCCACGACTTAATCTCAGGATCCGGCTCTTCCACGATACAATACTCGATTGCATCCGGCACAACGGAATCGTCAGCCCACAGGTGCGAAAGATTTAGCAAGGTTCGTTGGCAATATTCCAGGTCCTGGACCCGGTGATTTGCCGGCAGATGGTTTCCCTGTTTGGTAACAGATTCCAGATATCTGCCAAGCGCTTCGCCCTGAGGTGGTTCTCGAAAACCGATGAAGGCAGCTTTCGCGTGTTGGACCGCAGCAAGGATCGCGTATTGTTGCGCGTCGGGCAATTCGGTAGTTGACGCATTCGCCAACAACCCGGTTTCGATGGCCATTACCGCTTCGAAGCGCGGATTGGCAACATCGCGGAACGATTGATAATCAGGGGCCAAATCGTGTAAACACGATAATGACATTGAGAACGATTTCCCAATCGCTGGATCCGATTCAAGCCAATCAATTTGAGCGTCAAGGTATTTGACCAAATGGTGCCTTGATTGGGCAATTTTGCCTGTTTTGCCATACAGCTTCGCAATCCCGAAGTGGTAACTTTTCATTCGTCCGTAGAGCCCCGGATTCCGGGATTCTGCAAGAGCCAGACGCTGTGCCGCCAAATCAACTTGCCCGGAATTGACAAGTGCCCGAATATGCACAAGCTGCAGGTCGTCACCTGGAACTTGACGGGTTTCAAAATTGTCGAGGAAACGGGCAAGTTCCTTGTATTCGCGAACGCGTTCGAGCAGCGCAACGTAGGACGTGGCCATTGACGAATTCGAACTGATCTCATCGACATCCAATGACTTTGCCAACTCCACAAGGCGCTGATGGCGAAAATACTCAAGGTCGGCAATTTTTCGATCGTCTCCTGAGGCCAATTCAACATCTCGATCAAACCGGCTATCAATTGATTCAATTTGCAAGGCGACTGGATTCGAATTCTGGCCAATGCAAGGTCCATTTGCCAGGATTAGGGCTGCAAAAAACGAAGTCCCCAGCTTGGCGAGCAAGGACGTTCGCACTTTGCGAACGCCCTTTTCACCACGTTTATCACAACGAGCTGTCGAATTATTTGAGATCGACGACATATCCACTCGCAAATGTATTAAAGGTCCAAATGTCCGCGTCCTGGCCCAAAGGAGGATCCTCACATTCGCATACTGGACCACCGCGCGAAACGCCTGTTTGGGTCAACTCGACACAGTGAATTGCAAATGTCTCTGAATTGAGCGGGCCCGGCCCTACCAGCTCAGTGGCATAATAATGGTGATTCAATCCACCCGGAAAAATACCGTAAATATTATGCGGCAGCCCCTGCAGTCCTCGGTCAAATTCGCCTCTTTTGAATTCCACGTCCGTTTGAAGGGAACCCACTATCTCAAAATTTCCATCACCAATATACGTAGCAGTAACGAAAGATTCGCCTACATGGGCATGTAAAATTGCTTCGCCAATATGATCTGTGTCAGCTCCCTGGGCGAGCAAATGCAAATGGCTGCGAAGGGTGTACCATCCGTCGGGAGTCCCGACTGGATTGACCGGAAGGAGTACTTCGTGGTTAGTCAAATGGAATTGCTCGCTTACGATGGTGGCACTTCCTGCATCTCCGAGAGCGATTGCCTCGGCAAAGATTTCGTGAAGGGAGCCCAAGTCTAGCGAGGCCAAAAAAACGGACGCACCCGGGCCAGGAACTGCGATCGTACTGTTCAGCCCCTGAGCCAGTCCATGTCCCCCATCAGCGCTTGCTTCGACCATTACGCTTCCGTCGGACCTGGTTGTTTGCGGATTGATGAATTCATTGCTGAAATAAGATTCAGTTTCAAAAACGGATCCCTGGCCAATCCCCGCGTTTGCAGTGGCCCCCAAAAAGGCGTCAAGGATATTGTTGTCAATCCGGTTGGTTGGAACCGAATTTGTCGAAAGATTGACTTTTTGCGCCTGGACAACAGGTACGGACAATGTCATTACAAGTGTGATGACAAACAGATTCAACGAGATTTTCATTTTAGTGCTCCTGGAAAAGGACAAGCCCTGTTGAATTAATAAGGGATAATTGAAACCAGACGAGGCTATGGCATGCGTCGCCAGAGATTCAGAGAATGGAATGTGAAAAGGTCCGTGATGGGTTGATGAGATGGTCCGAACGGCTGCCGGAAAGGCGACGGCCGGTAACAACGCCCGGGTCCCAGCCAGCGCCTGCCGAACGTCCCGTCACCGAGACCGATTCAGGCCCGTTTCAATTCGAAAGTCATTCACCAGCCCGACCCTGGAGCTGATTGCCAACAACTAAATACCGGTCGATGCCACCGGGAGAACAAAAAACCCAAAATATTGGACGGTTTTTTCAAACTCCCGGGGGCGGCAATCCCGTTCAGCAGGAAGAAAAGCCACAGAGAACACAGAGGGCATGGAGCCGAAGCACGAGCATCCCGTCAGCACCCGACTCCGTGGACCGGGTGGCCCCGGTGGCCAATCAATGCGTCCTCGAATCCGGCAGCATGAATGCCTCGCCCAGGCGTCTGGTGAAACCAGCGCCGGCGACACACGGTGACCGGCAGGCATTCCCGGAGCCGGCTGATGATTACTCCGCCATCACCGCCTGGCTGGCCTGGTATCTGGCCCATTCCTCATCGGTCAATTCAAACACCACGCGAAATCCAATATTGCGTCCGGTGCTGGTGGACAAGGCCGGTGAACGAACCGCACACCGTTGCAGGGCCAGCCGTCACAAGAAGCAGCCGCCCCGCAACGCATAAACATCCTTGCGGTCGCGCGGAAAATTCGCAGCCAGCTTGTCAGATTCATAGCGATCCTCGGGCCATTCCCAGACATTGCCGTGCATGTCATACAGGCCAAAAGGATTCGGTTTGAACAGTCCGACCCGGGCCAGTGTTCTGTGTCCGTCGCGACCGTTGATAAAGGCGCTTTTCCTGACGTCCTTGCATTGCATGTCGACTCGCTGGCCCGGCGGGATTGAGATCTCCTTTCCCAAAGCGTTCCTGGCAATCAGGGTCACGGCAGGCGACTGGTTAACGATAGTCATGGTGTTGGTGCGAACATGATCGTTAACTCGCGGGGTCATGTTTGCCCGATGGTAGGGTGTGACCCACTCAAAATACCGGGTCGGTGTTTTTACCGCGGGTACATTCAAAACGAAACCGGAGGGACCTACGGATCGCAACCACTTGCCATCGATCGGAGATTGGATGTCGACGAAGACCTGCGGCAACCACTCGGACACGTACGGGTTGAGCCGGGGGGCCACGTCATCGCTCTGGTCATTGGCCAGCGGCGGCAAGGTAATCTCGCCCCGATCACCGGAAACCACAACCGGTTTTCCGGTCCGATTGACCATGCGGACTTTTTGTTGCGGCGAATCGGTGGCCTGCGTCAAAAAGTAGTGCATCCCGTTTTCGAATTGGCCGTACAATTCTTTGGCTGCCAGATCCGCCCGGTACTCGTCCGTCAGGACTACCTTTTCGATATCCCGTCCCATGGACAGCATCACGTCATGGGATTTCGGTTCCTTCGCGGCTTGCAGCGCGCCATCCACGAGTTCGTTTTCAAAGTACTCCTGCCGGGGAAACACGAAAAAGGCCTTGTATTCCACGTTCGGCACGTTGGCAATTTGGGCCAGTCCCTCCGGGTCGTTTCCACACCAGTAACGGGTCCGGGTACCGGCCCGGCAGGCGTATTCCCATTCGGCTTCGGTCGGCAAACGAACGATCCGGCCTTCTTTGGTACCAAGCCATTCGCAATATTTTTGGGCATCGTTCCGGCTTACCAGAACCACCGGATGTTCGTCGCTGCGCAGACTGTCGCCGGTATTTCTCCAGTCCCGCGCAATATCCAGTGTTTCCGCTCCGGTCGGATTGGTCCGTTTGACGCCAGTCTCCAGCTCGGTCTTGTAATCGGTTTCATCAACAAATTGCTGGAATTGCCGATTGGTGACCTCGTAAATCCCCATGTAAAAGGGCCGTTCAATTTTTACATGACGCTGTTCTTCGTTGATAAACAGATAAGTCGACTCCATATATTCGAACGGAAACTCTTCCAGTAATTGTTCCAGCGGTTCGTCGAATCCCATTTCAAACTCGCCGGCCGGTATCAGTGCCAGTTGCATTCCTGTTTCGCTGGTCAGTCGATCTGGAAACGGCGTCCTGGTGAACATCGACATGCCCAGCCAGACGCCGACCGCCAGCAAACTTGCCACAGCGACTCCCGACAACCACCGTTTCTTTCGGCCCGGCCTGACAGTGATGCGGGGTGGCAAAGCGACGGACGAATGGCGTTCCGGTTCCAGATTCCATCCCGTGGACTGGTCCCGCAATGACAGGTCAGCCACGCTGGCTTCGCCCAATTCCCGCATGGCAACGGCAACATCAGCCATCGATTGAAAACGATCTCGCGGTTTTTTCGCGACCATCTTTTCCATGGTCTGCTGCAACCGGGACGAAACGTCGTCCCGAAATTCAGCAAGTTTCGGGATCGCCTGCTCGCGATGTGCCCTGATTTTCCCGACCACGTCCGGCGAACTGTAAATCGGTCGACCGGTCAGCAGAAACCACAGCGTGCATCCCAGGCTGTAAATGTCCGATCGCGCGTCTGCCTTTTTCGTATCGAGGGCCTGTTCCGGGGCCATGTAACTGACGGTCCCCATAAAGGCACCGGTCATCGTGTGATGGGGATCGTTTGCCAAGGCGACCGGACTGGCATGGCTCTCGGTGAATTCGGCGTCTGTTAACCGGGCCAGCCCCAGATCCAGAATCTTGACGCGAAATTTCTCGTCCACCATGATATTGCCGGGCTTGATATCACGATGGATCAGGCCCTGTTCGTGGGCGTAGTGCATCCCCTCGGCCACTTTTCGGATAACCCGGCATGCTGACGGAATGGCCATCGGTCCTTTTTCCCGCACCAGCTGACTGAGATTTTTGCCATCGATGTAATCCATCACCAGGAAATGCGTGTCATCGACCAGTCCGCCATCGGTCGCGCGGACAATGTGGGGGTGATCCAGTTTGGCGATGGCTTGCATTTCGCGATAGAATCGCGAGATCGCCTGCTCGCTGTTGCCGATTTTGCCAGTCAGCGTTTTCAAGGCAACTATTTTCTGCAGACTTTGATGGCGGGCCTTGTAAACCCGACCCATGCCACCTTCGCCAATGATTTCCAGCAATTCATAGCTGCCCAGCGACCGGGATGGCAGCGAAACCGTGGCATCGGATTCCGGGTCCGGCAGGCCGGTGTTGCGCGTTGGTTCGCTGGCGGTTGGACCGATCGAGTCATTCGACCCGGTGGATAACGACTCCAGCGTCTGGCGGCAACTGTTACAGGTCGAAACATGTTCCGCGATCTGCCTGGCCGAATCCTGGTTCATTTTGCCGGCAACAAAACTGGATAACACTTCGGCCGCCGGACAGGCATCGGCAATTTTTTCGTCCGCCGCGTCATTCACTGGTTGGATCAATCCCGGTACAGGCAGGCTGGAATCGCACTTTGGCATTGTATCAGGACCCTGAGCATCTTGAATCCTTTTCGGCCTGACAATCCCGTTCAGCAAGAAGGATAGCCACAGAGAGCACAGAGGGCACGGAGCCGACGAACGATCGTCCTGACAGCATCCGACTGGATAGCCTCGGTGGCCCAACCCATCCGCTTCGAAGGAGGGGGGTAGGCAAGCCCGTGTCGTTGCCACATGCAGGTCAACGAGGCGCGTCAATGGACGGCCGACCGAATCGGAGGCTGACGAAACCGCATCCGGCCGGCACGGAAAAGCGTTCCGCAGGGGTTCGGCTACATCGCAAAGCCGCTGGCGACCTCGGCGGGAGCCGGTTCGTAGTGCAGCGGTTCCATGCTGGAACCGGCGCGGCCCTGACTGAGGGAACGCATGGCGCCGGCGTAACCGAACAACTCGGCCAGCGGCGCGTGGGCCTCGATAAAGGTCATGCCCGAATGATTATCGGTATGCACCACGCGGGCCCGGCGCTGGGCCAGGTCGTTGATGAACTCGCCGTAATAATCGTCGGGTGTCGTGATACTCAGTTTCATGACCGGTTCCAGCAAAACCGGCTTGCCCGACCGCAACCCCTCTTCGAACGCATCCGCGGCGGCAATGCTGAACGCCATGGCATTGGACTGTTCGGCATGTTCCTCGGCGTCGATCAGCGTAATTCGAATGCCGGCCAGCGGAAAACTGCCGATCAGGCCGCCGCCCTGGCCGCGGGAGCGAAGCTCGTCCAGGATGCCCTCCAGATACTCGGGCGATAATGCGCCTTCGGGCAACTGATCGACGATTTCGACCTGTTCCATCGAGGGCTCCGGCTCGACCCGAATCGTCAGTTTGGCAAACAGCTGTTGCCCGGCCACCATCCGATGGCATTCACCGGTAACTTCCACTCGCCGGGAGATGGTTTCGCGGTAGGAAACCCGGGGTTTGTGCACCTTGACATCCAGCTTGAAATCCCGCAGCAGCCGGTTTTTGATGACCTCCAGATGCAACTCCCCCATCCCGGCAATCAGGGTTTGACCGGTGTCCGGATTCTCGCTGGCCTTGAACGTCGGGTCCTGGCGTTTCAGCATTTCCAGCGTGTCGGCCAGTTTCTTGCGTTCGGCGGTCGTTTCCGGCTCGATGGCCATCTCGATCACGGTATCCGGAAATTCGATCGATTCCAGCTGAATCTGGGCTTTGGGGTCGCACAGCGTATCACCCGTTACGGCAAACCGGGGACCGATGACTCCCACGATTTCGCCGGTTCCCACCTGATCGACCTGGCCATCACGCTCTTTCTTGGTCGCGTGAATTTGCCACAACTGGGCCACGTTTTCCTTTTTGTCCAGGCTGGGACAGAGCACCCGCGAGTTGGACTTGAGCACTCCCGAATAAACCCGAACCCAGTACAAGTCGCCGGTTTTGGCAGGAATGATTTTGAACACCAGGCCGCAAAAGGGTTCGGCCGGATCCGGTTTGCGGACTTCTTCGGCATTTTTGCGAAAGGGATTGGTGCCCCGCACCGGGGGCCGATCGAGCGGGCTGGGCAGGTAGCGGGCGACCGAATCCAGCACCGTCTGCACGCCGATGCCGTGCAACGCGGATCCGCACATGACCGGCTGGATGTGATTCTCCAGAGTGGCCTGACGGATGACCTTGTGGATCAGCTCCTCGGGAATCGGCTGATCTTCCAGCGCCAACAGCATCAATTGATCCGAGAAATTGCTGAGATCGCTGATCAGGCGGCTGCGCCAGGTTTCGGCCTGTTGGCGAAACTCGTCGGGGATCGCGGCGGCGGTCACCGTCTTGCCCTCATCCGAAAAGGTCAGCATGTTCATCCGAATCAGGTCGATGACACCGCGAAACGGATTGTCAACATGTTCCGGACCCTCGCCAACCGGCAAAAACAGGGCCACCGGGTTGGCTTGCAGCCGATTTTTGATTTCGTTGAAAACGCGTTCGAATTCGGCGCCCTCGCGATCCAGTTTGTTGATAAAGGCGATCCGCGGGACATGGTATTTGTTGGCCTGCCGCCATACGGTTTCGCTTTGCGCCTCGACCCCTTCCCGGGCGCTGAACACCACCACCGCGCCATCCAGAACACGCAGACTGCGTTCCACCTCGGCCGTAAAATCCACGTGCCCGGGCGTATCGATCAGGTTAACGTGCACATCCGACCAGTCGAACATCACGCAGGCCGAATAGATGGTTATGCCCCGATCCGCTTCCTCCGGGTCGTCGTCGGTCGTGGTCGTGCCCTTGTCGACCATGCCCACACGGTGTTTGGCACCGGACAGAAACAACATCCGTTCCGTGACGGTGGTCTTGCCGGCATCGATATGGGCAATCACGCCGATGTTTCGGGTTTTATCCAGTATGCGTGACATGGGACGGGGCCGGCAGGACAGCCCGGTGTAACGGAGTTGTGAACCGAGTTGATACAGGTTTGGCAGAAAAACAGGTGAATGGGAACAGGGGCAAGCGCATGAAAAAGGCCGCAACGGCATTGGTTCCCGCGCGGCCGTGCTGGTTCGCAGTGATTACCAGGCAAAATGGGCAAACGCCTTGTTGGCTTCGGCCATCCGGTGGGTGTTTTCCCGTTTTGTCATGGCGGCACCTTCCTTGTTGAAAGCCGCCACCAGTTCGTCGGCCAGTTTTTTGTGCGTGGGTCGACCTTTCTTGTCGCGGACAGCGTTCAGAATCCAGCGAAACGCCAGTGACTGTTGCCGCTGCCGGTTGACTTGCATCGGTACCTGATACGAGGCCCCCCCTACCCGTTTGGAACGGACTTCAATGTGGGGCTTGACGTTTTCAATGGCCGTCGTAAAGACGTCGATGGACGGCTGGTCCGGAACCCGTTTTTTGATTTCCTCCAGCGCATCGTAAAACACTTTCTGGGCAACGGTTTTTTTGCCATCCCACATCATGCAATTGATGAATTTGCTGGCGAGCATTGAATCAAAAACCGGATCGCCCTTGAGCTGGGTTCGGCTGGCGGTAATTCTTCCCATTTGTTTTTTTAACCAGTAGTTTTTCTAACCAGTAGTTTCAAACCAGTAGTGATGTCTGTATTGCCATGTCGATCCCCGGTCCGGTCGGTTATTCAGCGACCCGCAATACCGGGCGGCGACCTAGCTCTTTTTCTTGCCGTACCGGCTGCGTGACTGTTTTCGGTTTTCGACGCCCAACGTATCCTGGGCCCCCCGCACCACCTGGTATCGCACACCCGGCAAATCCCGCACACGGCCGCCGCGGACCAGGACGATCGAGTGTTCCTGCAGATTGTGACCTTCCCCGGGGATATAAACCGTTACTTCCTTGCCATTGCTCAGGCGGACCCGGGTAATTTTTCGCAGGGCCGAATTGGGCTTCTTCGGCGTCATCGTCCGCACTTGCAAACAAACTCCCTGTTTCTGGGGACACTTCTCCAGAACCGGGGCTTTCGTGAACTTCCGCTTTTGTTTGCGATTCTTGCGAACCAGCTGATTGATCGTGGGCATGCCGGGGCGTTTTCCAGAGTTTGGCGCGTACGTCGAGCGGGTCTTGCCGCCCAATATCGAAACGTCTAAACGTACCGGTTTTGCATAAACTGTCAACCGGAAAACGTCCCAATACGCGGTTTCCGACGGCTGCGGTCACCGGTCGCCGGCGTGGCCCCCGGGAATCAGGCCGTCCCGGCGGCCAGTCCGCTGGCCAGGTCGGCGACGTCCGTGGCACAGCCCCAGGCCAGTGTGAAGCCGGCACCGCCGTGGCCGTAGTTGTGGACAACCGGCTGCCCCCCCGGCAGCTGCCCGGATTCCAGTCGAACGCCCTGGCGCCCCGGACGCAAACCCACCAAATGCTCAATCACGCGGACTCCCTCCAGCGACGGATCCAGTCGTTTGGCCTTGTTCAAAATCTCATTCGCCGTGCCAGGATCAACCTGCTGGCTCCAGTCACCATGCCGGGCCGTGCCCCCGGCAATCAACTCGTTGGGCCGCGGCAACAGGTAGGCTACCGCATCGGGGCCCTGCTCCACCGTCAATGCCCGACGGTAATCCGCCACATCCAGGCGGGCAATCTGGCCTCGAATGGGAAACAGCAGGGAGTCCTGGCACAACGCCCGGGATCCCAGGCCCGTACAGTTGACGACCAGCGTGTCGGGCGCGGCCGCCTGTTGCAAATCCTCCAGCGCCGCTTGCCGAACCTGGCCTCCGGAGTTTTGGAACTGGTCCAGCAACCAGTTCATGTAGACGGGTGTATCGATCATGGGAACGCGGACGACCAGTGCCTGCCCGTATCCGGCTGGCAACTCTGCGGCCGTCGCGTACCGAAACCGGTCGACCGCGGCGATCCAGTACGGATCCTCCCGATCGCCGGGTGACAGATCAAACAGTTCGACCTCAAAAACCCCGGAATCAGGCTCCCGCATTTGGGATTCCAGCTGGACGCGGGTCAGCGCCGCCCAGCGAACCGCCTGGTCGGCGGGCGAGACCTGAAACGGCAGCCAGATCGCCGCCGCGATGTTGGACGTGGTATGCGGAGGCAAATCGCGTGCGACAATTTGCACCGGCAGCCCCAGCCGCTGTTGCAGCGTGATGGCGGTGGTCAATCCGATGACGCCGCAACCGACCACGTTGATTTGATCAAACATCGGCAAATCCTGAAAACCGCACCACGAACTGAACCGGCCAGCACGTTACAATCGATTCCCGGTCCTGTTGTTTTTCGTTGGCGCGAACCATGCCATTCTACCTGTTCACCCCCCTGCCCGTCCTGTCCCGGGCGATCCCCGTCTGGCTGTGGCTGACGCTGACCTGGGCCGTGATTCCGGCCACTGACCAGGAACTGTCGCCGCCCCTGGCAATCCGGCAACAATCGACTCTGGCCGACGGGCAATCGCACCCGGGATTCGAAGTCACCCACCTGTCCGCTGCGGATCGCCAGCAAATCAAACGCCTGGCCAGCGCCAACCAGCCGCTGGAAGCCGTCCTGGGCGTGTTTGTGTCCGGGCAAGCGACACCCGTGCTGGGGCGCGTGCTGTCCGATGGAGATCGGCTGGTATTTGAACCCCGCTTTGCCCTGGACGGGAATCTGCAATATGTCGTGCGGCTGGACATCGCCCGGATCCGCCCGGACTGGAATGCAGGTCCATTGCAACAAACGTTGGGCATGGCGGCCCCCGCAACTCTCCAGCCGCAAGTGCTCAGCGTTCTGCCCACTTCTGACGAATTGCCGCAGAACCTGTTGAAAATGTATGTGCGTTTTTCCCGGCCAATGAACCGCGGCCAGGCCGCCCGGCATATTCGTTTTGTGGACGCCTCGGGCACGGAAGTGCCCGAGGCGTGGTTGCACATCCCCCAGGAATTGTGGGACCGCGACGGCCAGCAGTTCACCGTGCTGTTCGATCCCGGACGCATCAAACGGGGACTGGCTCGACACGAACAGCTGGGATTGCCATTTCAAATTGGCCAAACCTACACGCTGATCGTTGACGCCGCCTGGACGTCGGCGCGCAGCCAGCAACTGGCAGGCGAGTTTCGCAAGACCTTTACGATCGGCGATCCGGATCGAATGCAGCCCGACCCGACGGCCTGGGAAATCACCATCCCGCACCGAGGCACACGGCAGCCGTTGCGTTTGGATTTTGGCGAGCCTCTGGATGGATCGATGCTGGAACACGCCATTCAGGTTTTGGCCGGTGTTTCACCGGTGCCGGGCGACATCATTTTGGAGAACCACGAGAACCGCTGGTCGCTGGTTCCCGACGAACCCTGGGCAGCGGGTCATTACGACATTCAGATTGATCCCCGTCTGGAAGATCTGGCGGGTAATTCAATTGCCAAACCATTCGAAATCGAAGTCGGCCAGCAAGGCGACCTTTCGAAAACCAGCCATTTGGAATTCAACATCGAATGAGTCCCCTGTGGAACCTGTCGATTGCGTTTCGTCGGGCGGCGATCCTTCCGGGCGGTTCCGCCGATCGCCAGCCAGCACGTTGGCTCATGCCAGGCGGGAACCATGAATGAGCTGCCGGAATCCGGGACCAGCGCCCGACACCAGCGTTTGCTGGACGCCGCACCGATTCCGGTATTGTGGCTGCTGGGCCGGACCGGCAGCGGCAAAACCTCGATCGTACGGTACCTGACGGGTGCCAGCGATGCCCGGATCGGCAGCGGATTCCGGCCCCAAACCCAACATTCCCGGTTGTTCGATTTTCCGGACGAATCGGCGCCGCTGGTTCGGTTTCTGGACACCCGGGGACTGGGCGAAGCCGATTACGATCCGGCCGCGGACCTGGCCGAGTTCAATCGCGACGCCGATTTGCTGATCGTAACGGTGCGGGCCACCGACCAGGCCATTGACGAAATTATTCGACCGTTGCGCCTTGTCCGGAAATCCAGCCCCCGTCGCCCGGTATTGCTGGTTCTGACCGCCTTGCACGACGGGTATCCGGGTGCCGGGCACCCGATGCCCGATCCCTTTGGGAACCCCCTGGATCCGTTGCCCGCGTCGGTCCCTGACACGTTGCGGCGCAGTATCGCCGCTCACCTGAACCGTTTCGACAACCTGGTGGATCGTGTCGTCGCCGTTGATCTGACGGCCCAGCAGGAAGGATTCCAGCCGCCGGATTTGGGAGGCCCGCGTTTGAAAGCGGCGATTCTGGAATTGCTGCCGGCGGCGTACCGGTTGGCGCTGACGCAGCTGGATGAACTCAACCGTTCGTTGGTCACCGAGCACAATCGAACCGTTGCGCCCGTGATCCTCGGCTACAGTACTCTGGCCGCCAGTGCCGCTGCCGTGCCGCTGCCGTGGGTCGACATCCCGCTGGTCCTGGGGATCCAGAGCCGCCTGGCGTATCAACTGGCCCGACTCAACCACCAGCCACTGGATGCCCGCACGATCGCCACGGTCACCGCGGCAATGGGCGGCCGGATTGCGGCGCGGATGGCGATTCGGGAATCGCTAAAATTGATTCCGTGGGCCGGGATGGCCGTCAACGCGGCAGCTACTTTTGCGCTAACCTACGCCTCGGGCTGGGCCTGGAACTGGTATTTTCGGGAAGTCAGCATGGGACATTTGCCCACAGCCGGCGAACTGCGGCAGGTTTATCGCGAGCAATTGCAAATCGGAGAACGTTTTTGGAAAGTGACCAACGAACAAAATTCCGGTTAGTCAACCTCCGCACGATCGTGCTGGTGATGATGCTGGCCCTGCCAGTCGTGATTTACGCGATCGCCGGAATCGCGGCGGTCTGGCAGGTCGGCTGGATGGGCTGGCTTTGGTGGGTGTTGCCCGCGTTCTACGTGACGACCTGGCTGGTCGCCCGACTGTGGCCGGCACCGCCGTCGCCGGAATTCCAGTCACCTCGGGCCCCGCACTGGACGCCCCGGGACCGGCGGGCCGCGGAGATTGTCCAGCAATTCCAGACACAGGTCGACCAGATCTCACCGGCGCAGTTGACCGACCTGCACTTCTACCTGAATCAGGCCCAGGCGCTGGCCGGCCAAATTGCCAACGTCTATTTTCCAGCCGCCAGGGACCCGCTAACGTCTCTGACCGTTCCGGAAATTACCGCGGCCATGCGACTGGTGGCGGACGATCTGGAAAAGCTGGTTCTGGAATCGGTACCGGGAAGCCGCTTGCTGACCATTTCCCAGTGGAAGGCACTGGGCAAGGCTCCCAAATGGATTCGCCGGGTCAGCAACACGGCGTTGGCCGGTTCGATTTTGATGAACCCGCTGAACATCGCCCGCTACGGCACTTCGCGGGCCACCGCCCAACAGGTGGCCAGCAGTTTGCAAAGTGAATTGCTGGCCACGGTCTATCTGCGATTTATCCGGCAGGTCGGGTTTTACCTGATTGAAATGAACAGCGGCCGGTTGCGCGGGGGCGCCGATGCCTATCGGGCCGCCCTGGAATCACCGCCCGGCGCGTTCCTGGACCCTCGGGACTCCGGGCACCGCGGCAGCACCGCCGGATCGGCGACGGAAACCCGCCCCCAGTCTGTGGAAATCGCCCTGGTGGGACAAACCGGATCGGGCAAATCCAGTCTGGTCAATCAGCTGATTGGCAAAGCGGCAGCCACCGTCGATATCTTGCCGGAAACCGAGTCGATTCAGCGCTACCAGCTGCAACTGGACGCACCGGCGAGGACGATATCCCTGCTGGATACTCCGGGATACGGGCAGGCCGGCGCTACGGTCCGCCAGGCGCGGCAGATCGAAACAGCCCTGCAACAGGCCGATGCGGTCTTGCTGGTCATGGACGCCCATCTGCCGGCCCGCGACGCCGACCAAAAAACGTTGCAGCGGCTGGCCGATTACTACTCGCATCATCCCCAATTGAAACCGCCGCCGATGATCGCCGTGTTGACCCATGTGGACCTGTTGCCACCCGCACTGAACTGGTCACCCCCCCGGGACTGGCGATCGGGACAATCACCCGGGGAGGCGAGCATTCGCGGCGCGGTGCAATACACCGCGCAGCTGTTGGGGGACCGGATCGCTGACGTGATCCCGGTCTGCACCGACGATTCCGAATCGCGCCGCTGGGGCGTGGAGGGTAACCTGATTCCAGCCTTGCTGGCCCAGCTGGACGAAGCCCACGCGGTTTCCGTGTTGAGTGGTCTGGAACAGGCGCTCAGCCGGGACCGGTTGAAAACGCTGATGCGCCAGGCGACCACCAGCGGCAAACAACTGGTCCGGGCCTGGCTGGAAGAGCGTTTTGACAAGTCGTAACAGGCAGGGGTCACGCCGCCTCCGGGGACTGGCTCGACGCCGAATACGGCTTTTGACCTGACAATTTGATCATGCGTCGTGCCTGTCCCCGCTTTGCCGCCGGGGCGCAGCCGAACCGGGCCCGCCGCCCGTCCCGTTTCGCGAATCCGCCTTGCCACGGTTACAACGACGGGTCGCGAAACAATTCCCGGTCGATGGCCTCGATACCGGTCCGATCGTATTTGGGATCGGCCTGCGCACCGGCGTCGATTAACAGCCGAATCGTCCGGGCATGGTCGCGCGGGTGTCCCGTTTCCCATCCCTCCCGCAATCCATGCAAACAGGTATCCAGCGGCGTTCCGCCAAACTCGTTCTGCCGATCGATCGGCGGCTGCAGGTCGTGGTCCAGCAGCGTTTCCACAATATCGGCGTAGCCATGAAAGGCGGCCCGGTCCAGCGGCGTGGAATCGTGGGCACCGGGAATATGAGGATCAAAATCCAGTTGCAACATGATGCGAACCGCCTCTGGCCGATACCACCAGGCGGCCCTCGGCAACATCTGATAATCGTCATCGGTCAATTGACCCCGAACGGCCGGGTCGGTCCGGATGATTTCATCGACCCGTTGCCGGTCGCCATTCCAGATCGCGTCCATCAATCGACGTCCCGGCGAACAGGCCTGCAGCAAATAGTCCAGCACGTCGGTGTGGCCGCGCTGGCGGGCGACATCCTGGGGCGTCATGTCGTGACCCAGCGTCCAGTTGTAAATATCGCCGCCCGCCTGGTTGGTCCACGGCGGACAACCCAGCCGGGAATCGGCTGCCGCGGGATCGTTGGCCAGCACCGATTCGGCCAGTTTGACATCCCCCAGCGCCGCCGCCATGAAGATGTCCGCCTGGGCCCCCTTTTCCAAAAGCCGCCGCACGACCGGCTCCCGGTGGATCAGGTACTGGGCCGCCGATGACGTATGGTCGATATCCCGGGCATTGACATCGGCCCCGTGGTCAACCAGCAAGTCCACCATGGCCACGTTGCGGGCGTAGTGCAGCGGGTGTTTGCCGTCGCCGCCGCGAGCGGTAATCAGATCCGGGTTCTGATTCAGCAAACGGATGACTTCGTCCACCCGATCCAGTCCGACCGCCGACCAGATATCAATCCGGGCACCGCGATCGATCAACGGCTGGGCAACCGCCGGTTCAATGCCCTCCAGAATTCCGAATCCACCCGCCCACCAGCCGGTCTTTTGATTCAGATCCGCGCCATGGGCCAACAGCAAATCCAGCAGCGGGAGGTTTTCCCGGCACTGAAACGCGGCCGGACTTTCAAACGGGAAGACCGGATCGTTGATGGTTTCGACCAGTTGCGGGTGGTCGCCCAGCAATTGACTCACCCGGTCGACGTCACCGGCTTTGACCGCGGCAATCCATTGTTCCTTGATGTCCATCAAATGCCTCGATTCCGGATATTCCAAACCGTCAGGATTCATGTTGGCCAGCCCCGTTCCACACCGTTGCTGGCCGGGTCGGGACCATCGTATCGGGTCAGCGCACTGGCCGGTTCAGTTCTCCGGTTCGGCGATGCAATACAGGGCCCGCTCTCCGCGAATCCATAACTGGTCGCCGACCAGAGCCAGCGAAGCACTGATTTTGTCGTCAATCCGGTTGGCTGACAACATCCGCGGGATGTCCGACTCGGGGTCGTCGGTATGGGTAAACACAATGGTCGTTCCATCCCGATCGGACACATAAATCCGCCCTGCGGCGGCCACGGGCGAGGCGTAGATGTCCCGCAATCCCTGCAGACGAAACGGGCCAACGACCTCCCGGCCCGTGGCCGCATCCAGTCGCGACAGGATTCCCTGATAATGCCGCAAAAAGTACAGCGAGCCCTGATAAAGCAGCGGTGACGGGACATAGGGCGTGCGCTGTCGCGTGGACCAGACCACCTGGTCCGTACCGGTGATGTCACCCTCGGCGCCGGCCAGACGAATCGCAAACAGGGCCCGTGTATCGTAGCTGCTGCCGACAAACACCATGCCGTCACCGGCTACCGGGGTCGCCACCACATTGTCCGACAGGCCGCCGCACTGCCAGATCACGTCACCCGTTTGCAGGTCATAACCCCGCACCCGGCTGGTGCCGGCCGCAATCACCTGGGACCGCCCGTCCTGCTGGACGACAATCGGGGACGACCACGACGTCGGTTCCGGCCGCGGCTGGCGCCAGATCTCGTTTCCCGAGCCGGATTCCAGCGCCACAATGAACGAATCGCCCTCGTGGTCCCAGGGGATGACCAGGATCCCGTCGTGCAGAACCGGCAAAGCGCCTTCGCCATGCCCGTGTTTGGTGTGCATCTGGCCCAGCGATTTTTGCCACAGCAACTGGCCGTTCAGGTCCAGACAATAAATGCCCCAGGAACCAAAACAGGCATACACCCGCTGGCCATCGGTGACGGGTGATGCCGAGGCCAGTGTCGCCGACCGGTGCGCTCCCTCATGCGGCAAGGCCTCGTGAACCTGTTTTTGCCAAAGAACCGTGCCATCGCGACGATCCAGCGCAATCACCAGGAACCGGTACCGTTGCGATATCGCCCGGTTGTCGTGGGCGCCCGGGGCGCCGCTGTACCGGGGCTCCAGTTTCTCGCCAAACGGCTCGGCCGCCGTCACAAAAACATGGTTTCCGGTGACAATCGGCGTCGAATGCCCCTCCCCGGGCAAGGGGGTTTTCCAACGTACGTTTTCCGTCTCGCTCCACTGAATCGGGGGGTTGGCCCGGGGCGCAACACCGGTTCCCAGCGGTCCCCGCCAGGATGGCCAGTTGGACAGCGGGTCGGCCGCAACGGTTTCCTGCGCCGGCAACGGATTGCCGCCGTGCCAAAACAGCACCACCAGCAACGGCGAAATCGCGACTGTCCAACAGCGAATTTTCAACGGTAAACGCATGCCTGGCGGGCCTCCATTCAACAGGAAACAACTTTCCCGCCATCATACTGTGTGCCGGGCGGCCGGCGGGCTGTTTCGTGAGGTGTGGCGACGCTGCCCGGGGCCGCCTGCCGATTCCAGTACGTCATCACAACGAAACAGGTTGGTAACGATCCGGTAAAGGCTCCTCTTTCGACCCGGCCGGGACCCGGCGGCGAGCGGTGGACCCGCCGCTTCCCGAATTCCGCCTGGGGGTGCCGAGGGTGACTGGTCCACACGTGTCAGCTTTGGAGTTGGCGGGCGCCTCGAGTGGCCGTTTTCAGCGGCGGGGTTGCCCGGCGCGGGTGTGACGAGGCCGGGTCAGGGCCGGGGCGAATGGGCCGGGCTCAGCCGTTAACGGGGTTCGCCGGAGGTCTGATTTCCGACGTCAGCGGTCCAGAAAACGGCGTGCCAACCGGGAACCCATGGCCCTCAAAAACTGTCATTTCGTATTGCGGGTGTGTCGGGATTGGGTATATTTACTGGTTTTCGCATCTCCGCCAGCGTAGCTCAGTTGGCAGAGCAGCGGTTTTGTAAACCGCAGGTCGTGGGTTCGAGCCCCTCCGCTGGCTCTGTAATCAGGCTTGGGCCTGGCCGGCAGGGCCGGAGAATACATGATGTTTCGGGGGGGTTACCGAAGCGGTCAAACGGGACAGACTGTAAATCTGTTGGCTCATGCCTTCGCAGGTTCGAATCCTGCACCCCCCACTACGAAATGATAATCGTGTGGTGAAAAAAATCGGGAAATGGTGCCGCGATTTCCTTACAACCAGCCGACGCTATCCAACGAATCAGGACGTGCGATTCCCGTGACGCTGCGGACCCAAACCGGTTCCCGGTTATTGACTGGCGGCCGACCGGGACGCGCGACTTTGCCAATACCAACACACGACTGAATTTGTCACACGACTGAATTTGTCACACGACTGAATTTGTCACACGACTGAATTTGAAACAAGACTGAATTTGTCATCAGACCGGCGTCCCGTCAGACCGGAGTCCCGCAGGGGAGGCCGAATGGACGCGCCCCGGAGGGTGGCCATGGGCTGGTCTGACCTGTGGGCCGATCTGACCTGTGGGCCGATCTGACCTGTGGGCCGATCTGACCTGAAATACACGGTTTTAACAATTGAAGAAAGTGGAATCGATTAGCGGGTGTAGCTCAATGGCAGAGCCCCAGCCTTCCAAGCTGGTTGTGAGGGTTCGATTCCCTTCACCCGCTCATCAAAAAAACAGGGACTGTTGAGGACCTGGGGTCGATCGGGGTGGTCGGGTGAATGGCCCGGACGCGCTGGCTCGACCGCCGGGATTGGACCTGGAGTTGCGGGCGCTGCTGTAGCTCAGTGGTAGAGCGCGTCCTTGGTAAGGACGAGGTCATGGGTTCAAATCCCATCAGCAGCTCTGAATTGATTTTTCGTTGGTCGCGTTGGCCGACAATTTCGTTTTACTTGGTACATACAGAAACAGGTGTAGATAGCGATGGCCAAGGAGGAATTTAAGCGGACAAAACCGCATGTAAACGTTGGCACGATTGGTCACATTGACCATGGCAAAACAACGACAACCGGCGCGATCCTGGCTGTTCAGGCAGCCAAGGGTCTGGCCAAGGCGAAAGGCTATGCCGAAATCGCCAAGGGCGGGACGGTGCGTGACGATACCAAAACAGTGACCATTGCGGTCGCTCACGTGGAGTACGAGACGGAAAAACGTCACTACGCCCATATCGACTGCCCCGGCCACGCTGACTTTATCAAAAACATGATTACCGGTGCTGCCCAGATGGACGGTGCAATCCTGGTGGTTTCGGCCGCTGACGGCCCGATGCCGCAAACCAAGGAACACGTCCTGCTGGCTCGCCAGGTGGACGTCCCGGCCCTGGTGGTTTTCCTCAACAAGTGCGACCTGGTCGACGACGAGGAATTGCTGGAGCTGGTGGAAATGGAAGTTCGGGACTTGCTCAGCAAGTACGATTTTGACGGCGACAACATTCCCATCGTGCGTGGCAGCGCCCTGCCGGCCTATAACAACCCGTCCGATCCGGAAGCCAGCAAGTGCATTTCGGACCTGATGGACGCCATTGACTCGCACATTCCGGAGCCCGACGCGGGAAGACGAAAAGCCGTTCCTGATGGCGATCGAGGACGTGTTTTCGATCGAGGGTCGTGGTACGGTTGCCACCGGCCGGATCGAACGCGGGGTGATCAAGACGGGTGAAGAAGTCGAAATCATTGGTCTGGAAGCAGGCGCCGGCAAAACCACCTGCACGGGCGTGGAGATGTTCCGCAAAATTCTCGATGAAGGACGGGCCGGTGACAACGTCGGCTGTCTGCTGCGGGGCATCAAGCGGGACGAGATCCAGCGCGGCCAGGTATTGGCCAAGCCCGGTTCCATTACGCCGCACACCAAGTTCGAAGCCGAGATTTACTGTCTCAGCAAGGACGAGGGGGGTCGTCATACTCCGTTTTTCAGCGGCTATCGTCCCCAGTTTTATTTCCGCACGACGGACGTGACCGGTACCGCCAATCTGGTGGACGCCGAAATGTGCATGCCGGGTGACAACGTCCGAATCAGCGTCGAATTGCACAAGCCGATCGCCATGGACGACGGAGTCCGGTTCGCGATTCGCGAAGGTGGCCGCACGGTCGGTTCCGGCGTGGTTACCAAAATTATTGACTAGGAACATGATCTGCGGTGTCCGGGAATGCTCCGTCGCCGGGGCGGCCCCGGATTTCGGAAATCCGGTCCGACTTCGCCTGAACGCCGGTCCGGGCGAAGGTCGACGGACCGGACATTGCCGGTACAACGAAACGGGATGAGGGCTGGCGGCCGCCGCCAACCGGCGGGCCGTGCCCGCGCCTGCGACAGGACACAGGGGTGTAGCTCAATTGGCAGAGCACTGGTTTCCAAAACCAGGGGTTGCGAGTTCGAGTCCCGCCACCCCTGCCATTTCCAGGGGTGCATGACATTCTGCTTCGATGCCGGTTCGGATCACATTCCGGTCAGGTGCATGATGCAATGCAGCGAACGGATGAAACGCGACAGGTGGCGTCAAGGGATTGGCTGGCAGCCGGGAGTAATATTGATGAGTTCAATGGCAAAACCAAAAGGACAAAAGGGATCGGCAGCCAGACGGCCAACGCCGGTCTGCTGGCCTCGATGTTTCAGGCGGGACTGTACAAACCGCTGCAGGGTCGCGTTGTCCGGCAGGTAACGTTTGTGGCCTTTGCCGTCCTGGCCCTGTTGATCGCGTGGGAAATCCCATCGACATTGGCCTGTTCGCTCGAGTCGACCGGAGTGACCTATACGTTGGGGCTGGTCCTGTCGGTCATCGGTGTCTGGATTGCCTATCGCATGGTCAACTATCCGGCCTTTGCCGATTTCCTGATCGCCGTCGAAGCGGAAATGAACAAGGTGTCGTGGCCGACCTGGCCCGAACTTTGGAAAGCCTCGCTGGTGGTGATCTTTGTCATCTTTTCGATGGCCCTGTCACTTTGGGTGTTCGACCTGGTTTGGGCCTACGTTTTCTGGTTAATTGGAATTCGATAACCGGCTGACGCGAGCGGGCCCCGGGTAATCGTCACGGCAATGACTGGAAAACGAACTGAAAGACGAATCACAACCCCAGGTTGCGAAGGCCGGACCGACGAACGCTCCCGGAACCGCGAGCTGCCCGAGGCCGGGGCCGCCCCTGCGGCGCGACCCGATCGAAGCGGCCGGCGGGAGCGGAAGCCAGCCAGCCGATTCGGCCAGATCCTCGAATTCGACGAATCCGAGCTGCTGGAGGACGACTACGTCGACGAGCGATATCGACGAGGACGAGGACGCCGCTGCCGCTGGAGGACCTGGTCGAAGCAGGCGCCGGCTGACGAAGAACATCGAGATGGACTGGTATATCCTCAAGGTCCAGGTCAACCGCGAGAACTCCATTTGCGATGCCCTGATGCGACGCGTCAAGGTGGCCGGGCTGGAACGGTATTTCGGTGAGATCCTGGTGCCCACCGAAGACGTTCGCGAATTTACCAAAAGCGGCAAACAGCGAATCGTCAAGCGAAAACTGTATCCCGGTTACATCGTGGTCAACATGTCGATCAACGACGACTCGTGGTTCTTGGTTCGGGAAACACCGGGGATCGGCGATTTTACCGGAGCGGCGGGCAAGCCGGCCCCGCTGTCAACCGAGGAAATCGACCGCATCGTGGCCTCCACCAAACCGGAAACCGCGGCCGATGCCGAGGAAGTTTCGGTCAAGACGGCGATCAAGTTCAAGCCGGGCGACCGGGTCCGGGTCAAGGAAGGCTATTTTCAAAACTATGAAGGTGAGGTTTCCAATATCGACGAACGCAACGGCCGCGTTACGGTCATGATCAACATTTTTGGTCGGCCCAATCCGGTCGAACTGGACCACTGGCAGGTCGAGGACCTGTAGGCGCGGCAACCCGGCCGCCAAACCCGGAAACCGGCGACCCCCCGGCCTGCCGGTCACCCGTCAACCGGGCCGTCAACACAACCCTCAACTCACCCCCAACGTCACGGAAACGCAATCCCATGGCAAAACAAGTTACCGGACAGGCCAAATTTCAGGTGCCCGGCGGACAAGCCACGCCGGCCCCGCCGGTTGGAACGTCGCTCGGTAAGTACGGGATCAACCTGGGACAGTTTGTCCAGCAATTCAACGATCGCACCAAGGAATACAATGGTACGCCGATTCCGGTCATTGTCACGGTGTACAACGACCGGAGTTTTGAATTCATCACCAAAAGCCCGCCGGCCGCGTCCCTGCTGAAGCAGGCCGCCGGCATCGCCAGCGGTTCCGGGGTTCCCAACCGGGACAAGGTGGGCAACGGTGACCCGCGACCAGGTGCGGGACATCTGTGAAAAGAAAATGCAGGATTTGAACGCCGCCAACATGGACAACGCCTGCCGCATGATTGAGGGCACCGCCCGCAGCATGGGCATTGAGGTGGTGGACTAGTTGCGGCGGCCTGCCAGCGGGTCCGATGCGTTGTCGGACCGGTTCACTGTTGTTTGGAGGACCGCGATTCAGCGGTAGAGTGTTATGAGTAAACGATCAAAACGTTACCGGACACTCGCGGAAAAGGTACCCCCCGGCCCCCAGGATCTGTCCCGGGCCATTGAGATTCTCAAGGAATTTGGTGGAACGAAGTTCGACCAGTCCGTGGAGGTCCATATGCGGCTGGGGATTGATGCCAAACAGGCCGATCAGCTTGTCCGCGGGTCGATTGTCTTGCCGCACGGGATCGGCAAATCCCAGCGGGTGGTGGTGTTCGCCAAGGGCGATGCCGCCGAAGCGGCCCGGGAAGCGGGTGCCGATGAAGTGGGCCAGGAGGAAATGGCCAAGAAAATCCAGGGGGGATGGACCGATTTTGATGTGTGCATCGCCTCGCCCGACATGATGGGTGTGGTAGGCCCGCTGGGGCGCGTGCTGGGCCCGCGGGGCCTGATGCCGTCGCCCCGTGCCGGCACCGTGACCCCCGATGTGGCCAACACGGTCCGGGAATACAAGGCCGGCAAAGTCGAGTTCCGTAATGATAACGGCGGCAACATTCACGCCGTCGTGGGCAAGCTCAGTTTTGATGCCCACCAGTTGCAGGACAACATCGATGCCTTTATTAACCGCATTACGTCGCTCAAACCCAATTCCATCAAGGGCACCTACGTCAGGGGAATTTCGATTTCCGCCACGATGAGTCCCGGAGTTGCCGTGGCCGCCTGAGCGCACGCGCCGGTTTGCAGGCTGCACTACGTTTCATCGCAAGGTACCAATCGAAATGAGTAAACAAGTCAAGCAACTGCTGACCCGCGATCTGACGCGTCGTTTGACCGACGTGTCGGATTGTGTGGTGGCCAATGTGATCGGACTGGATGCCAATTCCACCGTCAGCATTGCGAAAACGACTTCGCGAAAAAGATATTCGCCTGATGGTCATCAAAAACTCGCTGGCCCGCCGGGCCACCGAAGGCACGACCCTGGCACCCGCCTTTGAAGGCCTCGACGGGACGGCCGCCGTGGTCTGGGGGGGTGAGGATTTTGTCTCGCTCGTCAAGGAAGTTGTCGAGCTGGACAAGAGCGTCGAATACGAGGCCTTTCAGGCGCGCGGCGGTGTCATGGATGGCGAAGCCCTGGACGCCGACAAGGTTCGCGAAATCAGCAAATGGCCCAGTCGCCTCGAGCAGCTGAGCCTGTTGTCCGGCCAGTTGACCGCCCCGTGGATGTCGCCTGCAATCGCAGCTGACCGGACCCGGTGGACAACTTGCCAGCCAGATCGAAAAGAAATCCAGGGACGGCGACAAGCTGACCCGGCTATCCGAAACCCATCGTCGAATCAGCCCGGCCTGGTTCCGAAGATTCGGCGATTTGCCATAAACGTGAAACGCAACCGCGTTTCAAATTCCGAAAACCGTGAAACGCAACGCGTTTCGATTCCAGCCACAACACCAAATGAACCTGCTCGCCGCGGCGACAGGTTGAATTCATAACGAAAGGGCCAGTCCAATGAACGAAACCGCAACCATCGAATTTTCCGCCGAAGCCAAAGAGCTGGGCGACCAGATTGCCAACCTGAATCTGAAGCAAGCCAAGGAAGTCAGCGATTACCTCAAGGAAGAATACGGGATCGAACCGGCCGCCGGAGGAGCCGTCATGATGGCCGGACCGGCGGGCGGGGATGCGGCAGCCGTCGAAGAAAAAACCGAATTCGATGTGGTCCTGACCGGCTTTGGCGACAAGAAACTGGACGTCGTCAAGGTGGTCAAGAACATCACCGGTGCCTCGCTGATGGAAGCCAAGAAAATGGTGGAAAGCGCTCCGGCCACGCTCAAGGAAGGGATTTCCAAGGAAGAAGCCGAAAAGGTCAAGGCCGATGTGGAAGCCGCCGGCGGAAGTGTCGAGCTGAAATAGGCCAGCATTCGACGGACCGGCAGGCTCACCGGGGACCCGCTCGCGCGGCACGTGCCGCGCGAGACCAGGCTCCGGCGGGCTGGCCCGCCGCGTGATTTGGCAGAATCAAACCGGTGGACCGGCGGGCCTGGTTGCCCGCTGGTCGCCACCCGAATCCTGAACTGAATCACCTCCCGTATCCCGTTTGGTCCCTGGCTGAATTGCTTTTGAACCGTCGCGTTCCCGAACTTTCCGGGCTGTACCGACTCGCGACCCGATCCGGGGAACGGTTCTGCAGCCCGGCCGACTCCGTTGCCGGTTCCGGCGGCGTCCGGTGGCGACGGTTCCTGCCGGCAGCGTTCCCTGCGCACTCTGGCAAATGGCATGACTTCAACGCTGGCCGGGCCAGTTTTTAATTCCTAGTGGAGAATTCTCGCAATATGGCAACTCCCATCCAACGTCGTTTGGAACCTGGCGAAATCCGCAACTTTGGCAGCGGCCGTGAATACCCCGAGCCGCCGGATTTGACACAGATTCAAACGGCCAGCTACATGGCGTTCCTGCAGGATGATCGGGAACCGGACAACCGCCGACTTCAGGGAATCGAAGGCGTGCTGCAGGAAATTTTTCCGATCGAATCGTACGACAAGAATACCCGTCTGGAATACATCCGCTACGAACTGGGCAAGCCGCGATACACACCCAACGAATGCCGCCAGTTGCGGCTGACCTACGGCCGTCCGTTTCGGGTCTGGTTGCGGCTGATGAAAGACCAGCCGGTCGAGGAAGAGGTGTATCTGGGTGATATCCCGATCATGATGGGTGGGGGCGAATTCATCATCAATGGTGCCGAACGCGTTGTCGTCAGCCAGTTGCACCGCAGTCCCGGAATCGATTTCGTTCTGGAATCCGATACCACGACCGATCGCAAATTCCCCAGCTGCCGGGTGATCCCGGAACGGGGCAGCTGGATCGAGGTCAATGTAACCAAGAAGGACTTGTTGCAGGTCCGCATTGACCAGAGCGGCAAGTTTTCGGCCATGACCCTGTTGCGGGCCATGTCACCCAAGTTCAGCGAGGACGCCGACATCCTGCGGGCCTTCTACGACACGCAAAAGGTCAAGGTGGTTGACAAGCGGAGTGCCACCAAACTGGCCAACAAGATTGCCGTGGATGACATTGTTTATCCCTCCACGTCGGATCGGGCGGGGGAAATCATTGTCGAGGCCGGGCATGTGATTACCACGGATGAAGCGGAGATCATCTGTACCTCGGGGGTCAAGGGTTGCGAAGTGATGGCCCGGCCCCGCAGTCCGCTGATTTTCAATTCCCTGGCCGATGATGCCACGGGCAGCCATGAGGAAGCCTTGCTGCGGATTTACCAGCGATTGCGGCCCGGCAATCCTCCGGCCCTGGAAAAGGCCCGGGCCCTGTTCCATGAGAAATTCTACGACGAGAACCGCTACCGGCTGGGCAAGGTCGGCCGGTTCCGGATCAATCGCAAACTGGACCTGGGCGTCTCGGAAAAGGAAATGACCCTGCGACCCGAGGATATTCTGGCGTCCATCCAGTACATCCTGGATTTGTCGACGCCGGGGGGCGAAGCCCAAATCGATGACATTGACCACCTCGGCAATCGCCGTCTGCGGACCATCGACGAATTGGCCAGCGACGAATTGCGCAAGGGGTTTCTGAAGTTGCGGCGAACGGTTCAGGAGCGGATGAGCCTCAAGGACCAGGAGGACATGACGCCACGAAGCCTGATCAATCCGAAAAGCGTTTCGGCCGCCATCGAATATTTCTTTGGTCGCGGTGAACTGTCCCAGGTCGTGGACCAGACCAATCCGCTGTCCCAGCTGACCCACGAGCGGCGGTTGTCGGCTCTGGGCCCCGGGGGGCTGAACCGGAAACGGGCCGGCTTCGAGGTGCGTGACGTGCATATCTCGCACTATGGCCGGATCTGTCCGATCGAGACCCCGGAGGGGACCAACATCGGCCTGATTTCCAGCCTGGCGATTTACGCCGCGGTCGATGATTACGGATTCCTGGTAACGCCCTATCGCAAGGTGCTCAAGGGCAAGGTCTCGGACGAAACGGTCTGGTTGCGGGCGGACGAGGAAGCCGACGCCTTTGTGGCACCGGCCGATACGCTCGTTGAAAACAACGTCATCGTCGGTTCCCGGGCGCTGGGGGGCAACATCATCGCCCGGTTCCGCGCGGACTTCGAACTGGTGGCTCCCGAGGACGTTCAGTACATCGATGTGGCGCCCAGCCAGATGGTAGGTGTTTCGGCCGGACTGATTCCGTTTCTGGAACACGATGATGCCAACCGGGCATTGATGGGTTCCAACATGCAACGCCAGGCCGTGCCCCTGCTGGTCGCCGAAGCGCCGGTCGTGGGAACCGGCATGGAAAAGTCCATCGCCGAAAACTCCAGCATGGTGGTTCGGGCCCGCCGGGCCGGCAAGGTAACCCATGTGGATGCCACCCGGATCGAGGTGGGCAATGACATTTACGAACTGAAGAAGTACGTCGGCCTGAACGAACGCACCTGCCTGAACCAGAAGCCGATTGTCAAACCCGGTGACAAGGTGGTCCGCGGCCAGGTGATCGCCGACGGCGCCGCGACCCACAACGGGATCCTGGCCCTGGGCCGCAACGTGCTGGTCGGATTCATGTCGTTCGACGGTTACAATTTTGAAGATGCCATCATCATCAGCGAGGAACTGGTTCGCAACGATACCTACACGTCGATTCACATCGAGGAATTCGATGTGGAAATTCGTGAAACCAAACTGGGGCGCGAGGAGTTCACGCGGGATATTCCCAACGTCAGTGAAAAAGCCCTCCGCAACCTGGATGCCAACGGCATTGTGCAGGTCGGAACCTACGTCAAGCAGGGAGATATCCTGGTCGGCAAGGTTTCGCCCAAATCCAAAACGGAACTGACGCCTGAGGAAAAACTGCTGCACGCCATCTTTGGACGGGCGGGCGAAGACGTCAAAAACGATTCGCTGGAAGTGCCGTCGGGCATCGAAGGGATCGTGATCGATACGCAACGCTTCTCGCGCCGCATGAGCCTGTCGGAAGAAGAGCGGAAGGTTTTTGAAAAGGACCTCAAGGCGGCCGAGACCGACGGCAACGACAAAATTGCCCGCGTCTTTACCGAACTGGTCGAGGCCATCGAGAAGGTTCTGGGCAAGGACCTGACCGACGAGGACGAGACACCGCTGGTCCGCGATCACGACGCGCGGTTTATCGCGGAAAAGGCCGAAGCATTCCGTCTGCAACCCATCATCGAGCCGCTGCGCAGTGAAGACCGCAAGGAACAGGTGCAGGCCATTTACAACGAGTACTGGCCCCTGGTCACGGCGGCCCTGGATACCCGGGACCGCACGATCAACAGCATGAAACGCGGCGATGAACTGCGGAGCGGTGTGCTGCAAATGGTCAAGGTCTACATTGCCACCAAACGGGTCATCTCGGTGGGTGACAAAATGGCCGGCCGTCACGGCAACAAGGGTGTGATTGCCAAGATCATGCCCATCGAGGACATGCCGCACCTGGCCGACGGGACGCCCCTGCAAATCCTGCTGAATCCGCTGGGCGTTCCCAGCCGGATGAATGTGGGCCAGATTCTGGAGACCCACCTGGGCTGGGCCGGCGCCAAACTGGGATTCCGGGCCATCACCCCGGTGTTCGACGGGGCCTCGGAAGAAACCATCAACGACTGCCTGGAGCAGGCCGGGCTGCCACGGCACGGCAAGGCCCAGTTGTACGACGGGCGGACGGGCTTGCCGATGGAACAGGAAACCACCGTCGGCTTCATCTACATGCTGAAACTGCATCACCTGGTCGATGACAAGGTGCATGCCCGCAGCACCGGACCGTACTCGCTGATTACCCAGCAGCCGCTGGGCGGCAAGGCCCGGTTTGGCGGTCAGCGGTTCGGCGAGATGGAAGTCTGGGCCCTGGAAGCCTACGGAGCCGCCTACATCCTGCAGGAATTGTTGACGGTCAAAAGCGACGATGTCGAAGGCCGTACCAAGATTTACGAATCCATGGTCAAGGGCGAAAACACCCTGGAGGCCGGTACGCCGGCCAGCTTTGATGTGTTGACCAACGAGATTCGCGGACTGGCCCTGAACATGCAACTGGAAAAACGACGCGGGTAAGGAACCGCCACCCGGAACATCAGGCGGGTCGCCCCCGGCGGCCCGCCTCACCCCTGACACATACTCGGCACATTCAATCGGTTCAACACTACAGGAGCAGGTGACTATGGCAATTGCCGACACCTCTTACGATCGCATCAACGATTACGCTTCGGTCAAAATCAGCCTGGCCCGACCACACGATATTCGCAGCTGGTCGATGGGCGAGGTGAAAAAACCCGAAACCATCAACTACCGGACCTACCGGCCGGAAAAGGATGGTTTGTTCTGCGAGCGGATTTTCGGTCCGGAAAAGGACTGGGAATGTGCCTGCGGCAAATATCGCGGCATGAAGTACAAGGGCATGATCTGTGACCGTTGCGGCGTCAAGGTCACCCACTCGCGCGTCCGCCGCAAACGCATGGGCCATATCGAACTGGCCGCTCCGGTCGTCCATATCTGGTTTTTCAAGGCCATGCCCAGCCGCCTCGGAAACCTGCTGGATATGAAAACGACCAGCATGGAAAAAATCATCTACTTTCAGGACTACGTGGTCACCGACCCGGGAACCACCGAACTGGAACATCGCCAGTTGCTGACCGAGGAAGAGTACCGGGCGGCCCGGGCCCAGTACGGCGAAGGCGCCTTTGAGGCCGGAATGGGCGCCGAAGCCGATTCGCAAACTGCTGATGCAACTGGATCTGGTCCAGCTGTCCGATGAGCTGCGGGTCGAGCTGGCCGAAACCGGTTCCAAGCAGAAAGCCAAGGATCTGACCAATCGTCTGAAAATCGTCGAGGCGATTCGCGACAGCGACAACAAGCCGGAGTGGATGGTGCTGGATGTGATTCCGGTCATTCCGCCGGATTTGCGCCCGCTGGTGTTGCTGGATTCCGGCAACTTTGCCACCAGTGACCTGAACGACCTGTATCGCCGGATTATCAATCGCAACAACCGGCTCCGCAAACTGGTGGACCTGAATGCGCCCGAGGTCATCATCAAGAATGAAAAGCGGATGTTGCAGCAGTCGGTCGACGCCCTGTTCGACAACAACCGCTGCAAACGTCCGGTTTTGGGAAGCAGCAATCGACCCCTGAAATCGCTGACCGACATGATCAAGGGGAAACAGGGCCGGTTCCGCGAAAACCTGCTCGGCAAACGGGTCGATTACTCGGCCCGCAGCGTGATTGTGGTCGGGCCGCGGCTGAAGCTGCACCAGTGCGGCTTGCCCAAAAAGATCGCCCTGGAACTGTACCAGCCCTTCATCATCCGCAAGCTCAAGGAAAAAGGGCACGCCGATACGATCAAAAGTGCCAAGAAGATGCTGGAGCGCAAGGACGAGGAGGTCTGGGACATTCTGGAAGAAGTGATCCAGAATCATCCGGTGCTGCTCAATCGGGCCCCGACCCTGCACCGCATGGGGATCCAGGCGTTTGAACCGGTGCTGGTGGAAGGCAACGCCATTCACCTGCATCCGCTGGTGTGCAAGGGATTCAATGCCGACTTTGACGGTGACCAGATGGCCGTGCACCTGCCGCTGTCGATCGAAGCCCAGGTCGAGGCCCACACGTTGATGATGTCGACCAACAATATCTTCGCGCCCTCCAACGGTCGGCCGATCATGAGCCCCTCCCAGGATACGGTGATGGGCTGTAACTACATCACGATCGTGCTGCCCAACCGGCCCGGTCAAGGCATGACTGTTTGCCTCGCTGGATGAAGCCGATCTGGCCTACTCCCACGGCGTCATCGACTTGCATGCCAGGATCAAGGTGCGCCTGCCGCGCGACGAACGGGTCCGTGTCAGCGAAGAGGAAACGCAACCCAGCCAGATTATCGAAACCACCTACGGCCGCATCCTGTTCAACATGATTCTGCCCGACGGGATGGATTTCTATAACTATCCCGATGACGCAGTGGTGATCTGGCCACGGTGATTTCCGACTGTTACCAGGAAATGGGACGGCGGGCAACCATCAAACTGCTGGACGATATGAACCAGCTGGGATTCCGCGAAAGCACCCGCAGCGGTCTGTCGTTTGCCACCGACGACCTGGTGACTCCGGAAAGCAAGGAAAAGATTGTTTCCGCGGCCGAAAAGGAAGTGCTCAAGTTCCGCAAGCATTACGAGCGCGGCGTGATCACCGACCAGGAGCGCTACAACAAGGTGCTGGATACCTGGACCCATGCCCGGGAAAGTATCACGGCCGAAATGATGCAGGCCATGGAGGCCGATGATCGGGGCGGACTGGGTTATGTGAATCCGGTGTTCCTGATGGCCAACTCCGGTGCCCGGGGCGGTACCGAGCAGATTCGTCAGCTGGCCGGCATGCGCGGTCTGATGGCCAAGCCGACCGGCGAGATTATCGAAACGCCGATCAAGGCCAACTTTCGCGAGGGCCTGTCGGTGCTGGAGTACTTCAGTTCCACGCACGGTGCCCGAAAAGGTCTGGCCGATACCGCCCTCAAGACCGCCGACTCGGGTTACCTGACCCGGAAACTGGCCGACGTGGCCCAAAACGTCGTCATCACGATGGAAGATTGCGGGACCTCGCAGAGTATCACCAAGGGCGTCATCTATCGCGGTGAAAACGTGGAAGTCCGGCTGGCCATCGCCATCAAGGGGCGGGTCAGTCGCCAGAATATCGTCAATCCCGTCACCGACGAGGTCATCGTTCGCGAGAACGAAATGATTACCTCCGATATCGCCCGCAAGATCGAGGAAATGGGTCTGGAAAAAATCCAGGTCCGCAGCCCCATGACCTGCGATGCCTCGCTGGGGTGTTGCCGCCGCTGCTACGGAATGGACATGTCGACCGGAGCCCTGGTCGAGGAAGGGATGGCCGTCGGGATCATCGCCGCCCAGAGTATTGGCGAACCGGGCACCCAGCTGACCATGCGGACGTTCCACATCGGCGGGGTCGCCGGAACCCAGACCGAGGAAAGCGAAAAACGGTCCAACAAGGGTGGCCAGATCAAGTTGACGCGAATGCGGTATGTGACCAACATCAACGGCGACAACATCGTGCTGACCCGAAACGGCGAAATTGCCATTCTGGACTCCAAGGGTCGGGAACTGGAGAACCACAAGGTTCCGATGGGCTCGATCCTGGCAGTCAACGACGACGAGGAAATCTCGCCCAACCAGGTGCTGTGTCGCTGGAATCCGCACGCCATTCCGATTCTGTCCGAAGTCAGCGGAACCGCCCGCTACGAAGACATCGTCGATGGCGAAACCATGGCCGAATCCCGGGATGCCAGCGGTACGATTCGGCGGACGATTGTCGAGCACAAGGGTGAATTGCATCCCCAGATCGTGATTCAGGACTCCGACGGCAAGCCGCTGGATGTGTACTACTTGCCGGAACGTGCCAACATCGTGGTTGAGGACGGAGCCAGCATTTCAGCCGGCTCGATCGTCGCCGAAACGCCGCGCGAGGCGACCGGCATCACGGATATCACCGGCGGTCTGCCCCGGGTAACCGAGATCTTTGAAGCCCGCAAACCCAAAGACCCGGCCGTGCTGGCCGAAATCGATGGCGTGGTGGAGATCACCGGGGAAAAACGTCGCGGCAAACGGACAATTATCGTTCGCAGCGAAAGTGGCATCGAGCGGGAACATCTGGTGCCCCCCGGCAAACGGTTTTTGGTGCACGCCGGTGACTTCGTCAAATCCGGCAGCTCGCTGGTCGACGGGCCGCTGGTTCCCCACGATATTCTGCGGGTCTCCGGCGAAGAGGCCGTTCAGCAATATCTGCTGCACGAAATTCAAAACGTGTATCGCAGCCAGCGGGTGGAAATCAACGACAAGCACATCGAGATCATCATTGCCCGCATGTTGCGGAAGGTGAAGGTTGAAAACGCTGGCGATACGTCGTTGTTGCCCGGGTTGATCTGTGACCGGTTCTATTTCCGGCGGCAGAACGAGGCCCTGGCCAAAAGCCTGCGGATTACCCGCAAGGGGGACAGCGATTACGAAGAAGGCCAGATCGTGCCCCGCGAACGGCTGGAGGAAACCAACGCCAAGATCGAGGCGCTGGGTGGCACGCCGGCCAAGGGGACCAAGTGCAAACCGGCGACCTGCAGCACCCAGTTGCTGGGGATCACCAAAGCGTCCGTGCAAAGCAGCAGCTTTATTTCGGCCGCCAGTTTTCAGGAAACCACCAAGGTGCTGACCGAGGCGGCCCTGGCCGGAAAGATCGACAAGCTGGTCGGACTGAAGGAAAACGTGATCCTCGGCCACCTGATCCCGGCCGGTACCGGTTTCCGGACGTTCCAGGATTCGGAAGTTCATTTCAAACTGGAATCCGTTCCGGGACTGGCCTCAACCAGTTCCAAACTGGAAGAGTCGTTCCCCTTGCTGGAATCGGCAACCCCGGCCGAAATGGCCGCCGGCAGCCCGGGTTCTGCCGCTTCGGCGATGGCCATGGATTCGCCAGGAGGTTCCGGTGCCATCCCGGCCAATATCTGGGGGGATGATGCGGCCGAGTCGCTGGGCGTGTTCAGTCCCGGCGACTTCGCCGAAACACCGGCCGAAGCGGTCCGCGATGACCTGACGCTGGTCGAGGGGATTGGTCCCCGCACCCAGGAGGTCCTGAACCGGGCCGGCATCTTTGCCTTCGCCGAATTGTCGCAGGTGACGCCGGCCGAAATCCGGGGTCTGCTGGAGGCCGAAGGCGGCAACATGGCCCTGCAGGATCCGACCACGTGGTCCCAGCAGGCCGCCATGGCCCACGCGGGCCAATGGGACGAATTGCGAGCCTGGCAGGCTGAGCTGCACGGCGGCAAGGTGGCAGGCGGCACCGCCGCCACGGGCGATGACCTGACCCGCATTGAAGGCATTGGTCCGGCGATCCAGCAGCACCTGAACGCAGCCGGTATCGCGACGTTCCAGCAACTGTCGATGACCGGTCCGGAACAACTTCAGCAGATTCTGACCGCCGCCGGCGGCAATTTCCCGTCCCACGACCCCGGCACCTGGCCGCAGCAAGCCGCCCTGGCCGCCGCCGGCAACTGGGACGAGCTGAAGGCCTGGCAGGACCGGCTCGACGGCGGACGCGAGTAGTTGGCCTGAAACGGCTCGCCATTCACAAAACCACCCGGGCGGCGTCATCACGACGCCGCCCTTTTTTTGCGCCGTGCCAATGCCAACGGCGTTGGTTCCCACGGTGGGCTGGTCCAACCGTGCCGTTTCCAGGGAAACCGCGTTGCGGGGGAAAGCCGGAAATGGCACCAAATCGAGGTTTGCCACAAAGCCGGAATGTTCCTTTTTTGGCCCTGAAGTTTGGATTGGCCACGGACGACATCGAGTCGGGTGATGTCGCGAAGAGCGTACTTCTGCTCCGGGCTCTCTGTGTTCTCTGTGGCTATCTTTTTTTCTGAACGCGATTGCCGAGCCTGGTTCGATGAAAGCCAGGATCTCGCCCGGCGGGCCGTATTCCCGCGGGGGTTTCTGCAGGCACGGCCTTGTCGCCCGTACTCCCCCCGCGACATTCCCCAACACGCATCGGCACAGTTTTTGCAACAACTGGGCCTGATTACGTGATCCTGTTTTTCCATTCCTGCGCACCGGGAAGCGATCGTTGCCTTGCAACAACGGGCGAAATAGCGCGCCACCGTTGATGCCGTACCGCTCTGGTCGTCATTCGAGCACCCCAGGACTAATTAGCTGCGATGAACCAACAACCCCTGAAAACCGGACTGTGCGCTGTCATGGGATTGGCGTTAACCCTTACGTCATTTGGACAAGATCGCTACTTCCTCGACTTTGGCGGCGATTGGGATGTTTCGTCTGCCTGGGAAGAGAACATGGTGCCCGGTACCGGCGATACGGTATTTCTGGTTCGCCCCTACTTCAGCATGCTTCCGGTCATTCAACCTTTAATCGTGAATTACCGTTCGTCATTCGATCCAAACCTGAGCGGTCTGGTGATCGAAAGCGGCAACTGGCTGATCCAGGATGCGATCCCGGGCTCTGACGTGTTATCCAGCACGTTCGAGACGATCGGCGGATACAACGGTTCGATATCAGGGCTGTTCGAGGCGTCCGACACGCCGGCGGCCCGCTCCAGTCATTACCAGAACGGCGGTACCAACAACGTCGCGACCTTCCTGACGCTCGGACAAAACCCCGGCAGCGGAGGACGTTATCGAATCACCGGCGGACTGTTGACTTCGGCGGCCACGATTGCCGGCGAGTACGGGACTGGCGAGTTCGTGCAAACGGGCGGCACGCACATGACCACCAGCTTTGTGTTGGCGCAGGAAACGACTGGCGTGGGCTCCCTGTATTTTGACGGTGGCGAGCTGCAGGTGGCCAATGACTTCGTGGTCGGCCTGCGAGGAACCGGCTCGGTGATTCACACCGGCGACGGCGACGCGACGATCGGTGGCAGTCTGGTCCTGGGCAGCAGCATCGGCTCCGGCGATTATGATTTCAGCTCCACGGTCAAACTGAACGTCGTGGGGGATCTGGAAGTTAAACGAGGTACCTTTCGGCAGGTCCTGGGTGACGTCGACACCGGCGGCGACTTGATCGTCCAGGCCGACGGGCGTTACGTGATGTCGTCGGTCACCAACGATCAAACGATTGCGGGCAATCTCGTTGTTTCCGGCTTGTTCGAACTGGGAAACGGAATTCTTTCGGTTGGCACGGATTCTGTGATCCATCAGGGCACGTTGGATCAAACGGCTGGCAGCCATCTGGTCGATCGTGACCTGCACGTGGCGACAACGGATGGCTTGGCCGCCAGCTACGAAGTACAGGGTGGTTTGCTGCGTGTCGACAACGACTTCACGGTTGGATCCAGCGGAACCGGCTCGGTTGTCCAGACCGGCAGCAGCGCTGTCACCGTTGCAGGCAACCTGACGCTGGGCAGCCTGTCGACCGCAGGCAGCGGAGACTACGATTTTGATTCCCCGGGCTCCCTGACCGCGGGAAGTATCCAGGTAAACCGCGGGACATTCCGGCACATCAGCGGCCAGATCGATACGGTTGGAGATGTTGTAATGGCCAGTGAGGGTCACTACCAGATGACCGGCAGTTCGGCAGACCACAACATTGCGGGCGGTTTGTACACTTCCGGCACCTTTGATCTGCAACGGGGCGTGTTGATTGCCGACGGCGAGATGGAGATCCATGCGGGCACCTTCGATCAGCAATTCGGAGACGTCACCGCCCGCAGCAACTTGCGCATTGGCAATGCCGCGGGAGAATCCGCCAGTTACTACATGCGTGAGGCCGGGGCAACGCTGGTCGTCAACGAAAACGTTTATATCGGATCGATCGGCGGCAATGGAAATTTGCTCCATGAGGATGGATTGCATCAAATCAACGGGGCTCTGGTACTGGGCTATGAGGCAACGTTTGATCCGCTGCCCATCGTCGGCGACGAAGTCGGCCAGGGTGCTTACACGATTTCGGTCGAGGAATCCATTGACCGGGGCCTCCGGGCCGCGCGATTGCATATCGGTGATAGCGGATACGAGTCGATAGTCGTCCCATCCCATTTCATCCAAAATGACGGGATCGTGGATATCGGCGGTGAAATCGTGATTGGCGTTGGCACTTACGAGCTCAATGGCGGTACGTTGCGCAGCAGCAAACTTTCGCCGGGCGATCCCTTGCGGATTTTTTACGGAGACAACGCCCTGATTGTGGGCGGCTGGGTCAGGGGCGACGCGATCATCCGAAGTAATCGGGCTCTATCCGTGTTCTATCAGGACGGCGGTGTCAATCTGGTTGGCGGCGACTTGACGATCGCCGCGCATAACGGATTCTCGGCCAACTACACACTGGCGGACGGCTACCTGGAAGTGGATGGTGACCTGATCATTGGCGTCGATACACCCGAGCCATTCTCGTCAGGATCTTACGCCCAGTTCGGCTCGATGGCCCGCGTCAGGGGCAATGTCATCAATGACGGCCAATTTTACCTCCGCGATGGTGGCGAAATGATCGTGGACGGCAGCTTCGACAACTACGACTCGGCCTTCATCTCCGATGACTCTGTCGTGACCGTGGGCGGCGATACGTTTCACAATTTCGGCACGTTGACGATTCAGGGATCGGGCGTCAATACGATCAATGGACCGGTTGAGAATTACGTCAACGTGATCATTGACCAGACCAATGCCCGCTTTACCGGCGACTTCGTTAACCGGGGTCAGGTCCTCAGCTCGAATTCCGAAATCATCATCGGCAATTTGGCCGTGGAACAGGACGGTTATTTTCGAAGTGGCGACCTCGACCGCTTCACCGTCGTCGGAGATTTTGACAACGGCAGCCTTCACAATACGTTATGGGACACCAGCCAGTCGACACTGACATTCGAAGGCTCGGCGCTGCACCGGTTTGGGCTGGCCGGTGCGGATCAGGGAAATGTCCTCGCCGGTTTTCGGGACAATTTTGCGTGGGAAGAACTCGAAATTGCTTTCAACGAGTCGTTAACCTTGCTGGATGGAAACTCGATCGAGGGCGCCGCCTTGTATGTGGGTGTGCTCAACCTGCAAAGCGTCGACCAGCTGGCATTGATATCCAGCCCGTTCAATATCTACTATGACGCGCTGAATCCGGGCAATCAGTATTTGGGCGGCCAGTCCTATTCGCTCAATGGCGGCGGCTCCCTGGTGCCCGTCACGATTCCCGAACCGGGTCATGTGGCCATCCTGCTGGCGATAGCGCTGCCGGGCCTCCTGGCCACCCGCCGCAGACGGCAAGCCTTGTCCGCTCTGTAGTTGCCGGGCTCCCCGGCCCGATGGCCAGGACGTTCGTTGAGCCAAGGCGCTGGTTCGTTGGCCCTCCGCGTATTTCCCTGCCTGCCGGTCGTGTCTGTCAAGTTGCGCAGGTTTGATTTGGATAATTTCCGGGTTTCCTGAAATCCGGTTCGCCGTCCCGATGTTCTGTCCCCTGCCCCGCCTGTCGTGCACATATGGGGGTATCAAAGGCACGTCCCCGGCACAAACCTGTCAAAACCGGAATCGGCTGGCCTGACAAAAACCATCGGAACCCAACAGGAGACGATCATGAAATCCCGGCTCATCCGAATCCTCGTCGCGGCCCTTTTCGTATTCGCCGGCACTTCCCTGGCGGAATGTCAATCCTTGTCCGGCAGGATTGGCTCGGCCGTCCAGCAAACCGGAGCCGAATCTGCCCGCAATGGAACCCGGCAAGTTCAGCAGTATTTCAACGGCAACCCGTGGAAGGGTGCTGTTCAAAGTGCCCAACAGCATTTCCCGCAACAGTGGGTCGATGGAATCGTGATTCCTCCCGGCGGAATCCAGATTGAATGGCCCCCGCATTGCGGCAACCCTGGAATCATCGTACCGCCTGAGCCCGAGCCCATATACCAATACATCGTATACTATTTGTCTCGTGATCATCGCTGGGTGTACTACGGTACATACGGTTCGCGAGAGGAAGCCATGTATGTTCATCAATCGTTGCAGGGTCAGGGACATCGGGCCTACGTGAGACAACAACAAATCAGCCAATAGGACGAATCCTCGTTTCCGCCCGTTGGGCGGAGATGCAGGCCACCCCCATCCGGGGTGGCCTTTTTTGCATTCCCGGTGTTTGATACGACGAATCTTGTTTGCGCGGTCGGGACTCACACAATCGCTGGTTTGGCCGGACGAACTGCCCAATTGTCCTGCTTCCACAGCGTCGCTGTGTCGTTTCTGCTTCATGTCGAGAATCCTTTCCGGGCTGCGCCCGGTCTGATTCTCTCACTTTCAATGGCTCAGTTTTAAGGGATATTGCCACGTTAGCCAATTCCCGGAATCCGCCCGGTTCCAGCGCGACTTGGCGGCCGTCCACAACAATATTGGGCTGTTGTTGGCCAAGGTCGGGGGACGGGAGGAAGCCATCATTCAGTACCGTTCGGCGCTGGCTATTCAGGAAGAACTGATCAAGGCCAACCCAGCGGTTGTTGAGCTCCATTCCGAGTTTGCACGAGTTCACAACAATTTGGGCAACCTGCTGGATGCGCCAGGAAAATTTAATGAAGCACTCGACGCCTTTCGCCGGGCTCTTGATGTTCGCAAACAGCTTGTCAGCGGGTATCCGGAGATTATCCAGCTGCAGCGCGACGTTGGCACCACTTGCAAGGATATGGGTGATTTGTTGAACCGGATGGGCCGACTGGAGGAGGCTGCTGAACTGTATCAGGAGGCTGTCGATGTGCAAAAACCATTGGCCGAACAGCAACCGGAAATCACCCGGTTTCAGACTGCGATCGCCTCAACGATGGATAAGCTGGGAGCTCTGCTTTCGCAGCAAGGAGACTTTTCGACAGCGTGTGACCGACTGGCCGAAGCAGTCCTTTACCAACAGCGAGCACTGGAAATTCAACCGGTAAACCGTTTATTCCGTACGACGTTGGCGAGATACCTGGACGATTTGTTGAAAGCAGCCACGGCGGATGAGGACAAGGAACTGGCGGAAAAAATGCGGCAAAGACTGCTGACGCTGAGCTGAAACCGATCCGCAGTTTGCCGACATCGAAAGCCAAATTGCTGACGTGCTGAACGGGAAGCTGGCAGAAAGTCCTTCAGAACTACTGCACCTGGGTTGGAGAGCCTATCAGACACGCCGGTACGTGCTCGCCGAAAGTCTGTACCGCGAGGCACTTCAGCGAGAGCCGGCACTGGCGATCAGTCGCGAAACGCAGCATTCCTACAATGCTGCGTGCTGTGCCGTGCTCGCAGCCGGCGGCGAGGGATATGATTCAGTGCAAGTCGACGAAAAAACCAAATCCGAACTGCTCATCCGGGCCTATGATTGGCTGCAAAGCGAACTTGACCGATGGCGAGAGTCGCTCAGTGATCTCACCGCGGAACACCGCCAGATTGTGAAGAGTACGTTCGAGCACTGGAAAAAAGACAGTGACCTGTCTACGGTTCGAGATCCGGATGAACTGGATTGGCTTGCCGCGGAGCAACGTCAACTTTGGGTGACTTTGTGGGAAGAGGTTGACAGGCTATTGGCCGAAGCCGGATCGACTGGCGCAATCGTTGACAATTGATTAAATTTGGCACGCTTGTTGCAAGACAGATGCGATCGAATCCGCGACGAGGAGTGACTCCATGTCCAGCGATTGAATCGGGATCTGGCAAAATGCTGCCGCCGTTCAGTTGTCATCAGACTCCCGCTTGAATGTCTGCAATGTGGCGTTGGCCGCTGCGGCATCGCGCTTGTTCTGTAGCATTTCCCGATCCGGACCAGTTTCATATTCCAAGGCTTGTCCCATTCGGCCAGGGCGTCACTATACCTTTTCAGGGACTCCAGTAGCGAGGCGCGGTTTACGAACGGGTTCCGTATAACAAAAATGGCCGGCTTCGGAATCCGAAACCGGCCAGCGCGACGTTGAGCTTGCAGATTGACGTTGGCAACCGTCCTTACATCATGGGTCCTGCAGGCTGCTGGGCTTGCTGCAAATCGTCCGCGTAGACTCTACCGGCATACCGGAGTTGTTCGAGCGTCCGCTGGAATACTCCTTCGAAATGTTCCGGCTGGGCAACAAACTGTTCCGAGACGACCCACACCCGTTGTTCGAGAATGAGTATTTTGGCCATTTTCACCCGACCAATCACGTCGTTGGCACACTCCAGGGCAACTTCCATGTCGGGCTCCTCGACGGTGAAAATGTTCGGCAAGACCATGACAAAGCTGAACGGATCATCTGCACGACAGTAGATGACAAAGTGCATGCCTTCTGCCTTGAACAAGACGTTTCCATCTTCCGTCAGCTCGGGACGGTACCCCTCCTTCGACAGGAACGACATGTACATTTGCTGCAATTGTTCCTGAGAATACGCTCCGGAGTCGTTGTCTGTGTTGGCCGATGCATTGCCGCAGGTCAGCTGAACGGCGGCGACTCCCATGGCCAGGGCGAGCAGGATGCGTGAATAAGTGAACATGGTTTTTTCCTCACTGAAACGTTGATCTAATGTGCGGGGGTGACTGGGACTGGCGAGCTGTGGCCGAAATGGATCGGGCCATGTCGAGTTGGGGTCGCCCGCGTGTCTCATTGCCCCTTTACCGGACGCTGGCGTTTGCAGGGGACGCAATTTCGTTACCGCCGCAAAAGACCTGTCCAAATTTCCCAGCAGCAATTTTCGGGTGTTCGGAATCCCCCAGAACGCGTGCACTGGGAGGGACGGTAGATAGCGCAACGAGAGCAGACGATTGCAACGGATGCTGCTCCTGGCAGACGTGGATTTTCGGCGTTTGAAGAGTCATCCAGCGCAAGAAGTGGATCAGGGCCTGTGACATGCCAGAATTGTCTTGTGAAGTAACAAAATGAAATCGAGGCCCTGCGCCGCTCTTCCGTTGATGCGGTGCCGGGCAGGTCAAACGAAAAACAGGGACTCCGGAATTGGCCGGAGTCCCTGCATCGATTTCGCTTTTCTCGTTCGTTCGTTTACCGAATTCCGTCGGCGATTCCCTGCAAAATACCTGCAGCAATCTGGTCGCCCGGCTTGGCCGACTGGCCCAGGCCGCCCGCAATGCCTCCCAACACACCGGAGACGATCGGCAAGCCGGGTTGCGGGCCCTGATTAATCGGTGGCTGCATGTTCATCAATGGCGGATTGATCATCTGATTCGGCCATCCGGTGATGGGAATACCGGGCGTGACCTGACCGGGCATGATTTGTCCGGGTATGACCTGACCCGGGAATACCTGACCAGGCATGACCTGACCCGGGAAAACCTGACCAGGCATGATCTGACCAGGCATGATCTGTCCAGGCATCATCTGGCCCGGCATCACCTGTCCGGGCATCACCTGGCCCGGCATGATTTGACCAGGCATGATTTGACCAGGCATAAAGCCGGGGCCAGATTGAAATCCGGGGTTGATCATTACTCCATTACCCAGGCAGTTGGGGTTGCCGCATCGAGGGCACGCTTCGGCTTGCGAAACACCGACGATCAGGCTGGCGGCTGCAAGGGCAACGGTTGACAGTGGTCGAATCATTTTTTTGTCTCCTAAAGGTTTCTGGGGGAAAGCAATGTGCTTCTGCGGTGTTACCGAAAATCGCCAAAAGATGGGGACACGATGCCCGGAATTTTTTTTGGTGGCCGCCTCAATCTCGGAAGCGGGCGGCAGGAATACAGGCGGTATCGCTCGATTGCCCGCCAATCAGGCATTCAATCTAGATTCGAAACGACAGGATTCCCTGGTAGTAGGCTGCCAGGATCAGATAACCGACGGCAAACAGGGCGGCAGTACCGAGGCCGGCAAAAAGTCGATGCGGGGACATGGATGGGCTCCACAGGAATTGATGTCTTGAAAACGGTCGGATATTCCGTTACCGCAATTCACCGGTCGGGAGGGGACGTGCCAGGATTTGCCGGTCCGGGTCACGGCATGCGCTGGCCAAAAATCGGGAAAAGCTGTTGTCCCCTGCTCTGCTCAATCTGCGGTACGAGGGTGAAGGCAGTTCCCTGCCATCTCGCAAAACACTCAGATCCAACCGGAGAACATCGAAATGAACGCGTCCAAGGCAATTTGCTCAGTGGTTGTCGCCATTGCCACGGCCCTTTCAGTAACCGCAGTCAGCACACCCCTTTCGGCTGCAACGGCCAACTCCACCCCTAATCAGTGGTGCGGCTGTTATCACTGCTCCAGTGCCGAGCATAACGGCATGCTGTGTATGCAGTTTCATCAACAGAATCCCCAGGTCCAGATCGTTCTGGTCAACAACCCCGGAATCGGGATTCCGGGCATGAACCAGCCGGCAATGGGCGTCAATCTGTCCGGAGTCTGGCGGACCTCGCCCGGTGACGAATCGTGGACGATCGGAGCCGGAGTTCCCGATGGAATGGGCGGATACCAGTATCCGTTCACGTATCAGGGCGTATTGATCAGCGGCAGCGGATACCTGACGTACCGCCCCGCCAGCAATCAGATCTGGGGCCAGGTAACGACCAGGGGCAGCGACCCGTTTGGAAACGGTATTCCGGTAGGGAGTCAGGCCTCCGGCGTCATCTACAGCAACAACTCATTTGCCCTGACCGGCTGGCAGCTGGACGGAAGTGTGAAAACCCTGCAGTTCTACCGCTAGTGCCATTATTGAAGGTTGTTGCCAACCCCTCGTCGAAAGAATCGGCGCAGGGTTCGGCAACCCAGGCTCGGCAATTCTGTCGCGGAAAATCGTTCCGCGGTCACTCGTTTCAGTCCGCCAAAACCATGCAGACCAGGAGTACATCGGATGTTCCGCCAGCGCAATTCCCGTTCGCATCGTTCCCGGGCAATCCGTTCGCCATCGAGCAGCGCGACGCCTGGATTTGAAGCTCTCGAACCGCGGACCATGATGTCTGCCACGTCGTGGACAGAAGCCTACGCATGGTACATCGTCAACGAGATGCGATCAGATCCCGCGGGCTTCGCCGACGAACTGGAAGGCCTGTACAACGGCACGATTGCTGAGGCACACGGCTATACGCCGGACGATCCGGTGTGGACCGATATTCGGAACATGATTGATAATTCCCGAAATCCTCAGCATTTTCAGGAAGCACTCGACTTGCTGCGAGCCCAGCCGGCACTTGGACCGTTGGGTTTGGAAGATCGTCTCGCGGTCGTTGCAGACGAACACAATGACTGGATGCAAACTCATTGTTACTCGCACAGCTACTATGAAGGCAGCAGCACCTATCCGGAATGCAGTGCAACGCTTCCCAGGGCGAATCAGCCGTATGTTGTCCAGCCCGGCATCGGCGGCGACTACGACGTTGTAAGCGAAAGTCGGCTCGGCGGGTGGAGCACCGGCAGCTGGGCGGAAAACATCAGTCTGACGCCCGCCAACTCTTTGGGCTCACTGCCAGCAACCCGGGCCGAAATCCCCCAGGAGTACTGGGGAACCTTTCCGCATTTGCAACGACTGGCCTATACCGACATCATTGGCTTTATCACCGAGGTCAATTCGGACAGCCTTGGTCATCTGCGGAACCTTCTGTCACGTGACCGGTCCGATTCCGGACTGAGTCTGGCCGGGAACAAAAACAAGGATATCGGCAGTAACAACGCGATCGGGATCGGTTACACAATTTGGGACGCATATGGGTCCGGACAGACGCACATGATTTCGACGCATACCTTGTCCGAATACCGATACCAGCTGGAGCCAGGAGCACCACGCGAAGGGGGATATATTGCCGGTGTCGCCTACCTCGACTGGATTGAAAATGATCACTACGACATGAATGAAGGGATCAACATTGAGTGGCTAATTTGCGGAAACGGCTTGTGTCTCGGTGGTTCCATGATTGGCGACAGTTACGGAGTGATCAGCGAGTTTATTCCGGTTAACGGCGAATACACCATTAGTGCCCGCGCAGCGGACGGGACCAATCTGGGCAGCCGAACCGTGTTTATCAACAACAACAACGCCTGGGTTGAATTTGAGTATCCCGATGGATTCGGGCTAACCGGCGGCACGACGCCGACGCTTGCCCCGGACCTGTACGAAGTTGGCAACGGCAATGACACATCGGCGCTGGCGCTGAATCTGGGCGTGGTCTCACCTGCCAGCGAATTCGGAAGGCGGACCGACGTCCTCTCAATTCACGAATCTGGTGATGAAGACTGGTTTGTGTTTGATGTCGTGGGCCGGGACGCCGACGCCCGAATTGAGGCGGGTTTCGAGCACGACCAGGGCGATATTGACATGCGTTTGTACGATGCAAATCTCAATCAGCTCGGCAGCTCATTGTCAGTCACGGACAATGAACTGATTACCGACCAGTTGGCACCGGGACGGTACTACATCCGTGTTTACGGTTACAGCGGCGCCACCAATTTCTATATGTTGACAGCCAACATCGAGTCGGTTCCCTCGCAGGATGTCGTGGGTGATACCCTGGCTGCCGCCTCCATTCTGACCTTTGACAGTGCGGGCAACGCCAGTTTTGACAGCCTGTTGGAGCAAGATGACATTGATCTGTACCGGTTTGTACTGGACCAACCGGGGCAAATCTCGGCTCGAACGAGTTTGCCTGCCGGTGGCATGGTCGAGGCAGACACCTATTTGCGTCTGTTCGATGCGTCTGGAAATGAACTGGCGGCGGACGACGACAGCGGCGATGGTTTGTACTCCGAATTGCAATCGGAACTTGACTCAGGGACCTGGTATATCGGCGTTTCCGGGTTTGGAAACGATATTTACTCCCCGGTCGATGGAAGCCAGTCACAATCCGACATGTTGGGCGACTACCGGCTCGCGGTTGCTGTCGCATTTGCTGACGATCATGCGGACGGACCAGCCGTAGGGGCGACGCCAGTCGGCATGGACAAGGGCGCAGCACATGGGATTCTTGAATCCATTGGGGACCGGGATGCCTTTACATTCGTGATTGACGAGGCCGGCCAGGTAACGATCGATCTCCGCGAATCGGCGTCGGGCGTCGACACGTATCTGCGACTGTACAACGCCGAGGGAATCATGGTTTCCGAAAATGACGATTCCGGCGGAGCCTACAACAGCCAGATCGTGCAGCAGCTGGACGTCGGTACCTGGTATTTAACGGCAGGTGCCAGGAATGACACGGGCACAGGCGCCTATGAACTCACGATCCAGCATCGGGCAGGCTATCAGCCGGGCCAGCATCACGTTTTTTCCAATAACACCCAGGTCTCGATCAGTCCGGAGGGCATGAGCGCTGTCTACACACCGATCGATGTCAGCGGTCTGGCGGGAACGGTCACGGATATCAACGTCCAATTGGATATTACCCACACGTGGGTCAGCGACTTGCGGCCGGTGCTGGTCGCTCCCGACGAAACCCGAATTCAGCTTGCCAATCGTCTTGGCGGTTCGGGCGACAACTATTCCCAAACTATTTTTGACCAGCAGGCAAATCGCCATGTGCTGAACGGCCTGGCACCCTTTGAAGGAAGCTTTCAGTCGCGGAAAAGTTTGGACCTGCTCAACGGAATGGATCCCAACGGCCGCTGGTGGCTGGTGGTGTTTGATTACGCCGACGGCGATGGAGGATCATTGAACGGCTGGAGCATAGAAATTGCGACCAATTCCCCGTCGGGATGGGACTCAATGGAGTCGGCCAGTGCCTGGTACAGCATGTCGGGCTCGGACGACGACACGCCGCTTGGCAGCAACGCTGGGCCCGGAGAGTCAGCATTGGATATTTGGCGTGCCTCGGATCGCCAGAGTCAGTCGTCGACATTCGTGGGGGCGTCAGTCAGTCTGTTGACGACCAAACCGATGCATGATCCGGAAGTGAGTTCCCGCTTTGTCGGCCATCGTATGGAAGGAATTGGTGAAGGTGGCACAGGTCTTGTGGATCAATTGCCATTGCTGGACGTGGCCTTTCTGGACGAAGCTCTGTTGGACGCCGGGTTTTGAAAGGCGGGTATTGTTGTTGCCGGATATGCGAGCAGCCACGGTTAGGTGTGAAGGTGGGCCTGCACGCGTTTCAAATCATGAATGCGAAAAACCTTCGCCTCAGGCAGGGTTTTCATCCAGCTCATGTTGCCAGATGTCCCGAATCAGGGCCAGTTTGCGTTTGACCCACCGCTCGCTCTTGCCGAAATGCGCTGCAATCTCGGAGACTTTTTGTTCCTCCATTCTCATCATGACAATTTCCTGCAACGTGTCGTCATCCAGCAGTCGCATCATTCGCTCATGCTGGTCACGAAATGCCGCCTGTTCGGCGGGCGACATCACGCCATCCGAGAATGCAGCGATTCCAAACGCTGACGAGGCATCCGGTTTGGCAAAAATGCTTTCTCCGCGGACTGCGCCACCTCCCCGTTTGTTGGCGTTTTCGCGTCGTACATGATCTTCGGTCTTGAACCGGATCATGGTGCAAAGCAAACGCCAGAATTCGTCCGGTTGGACCAGGTCATCGTCACCGAATTGACGTTGGTCAGCCTTTTTCCACAAACTCTCAAATACACTTACAGCGATATCTTCGGAACCGACTCCGCGTAGCCGGCGTTCGGCAATTCGGTTTCCGGCAGCCCGGACGGTTCGGTCAAAGTACCGCTGCAACAGCTCATTTGCAGCGTCCTTGTCGCCAGACTTGAATCGATTGACCAGCTCGTGTTCGGTATTGGAGGGATCGGGCATGGAGGGACCTCGGGGGCAAGGCAAGTCGTCGGGCCCAGTGTACTGAACCATAAAGTCGACCGCAAATTTCTCCACTGAAATTGGGCGGGGATTGGCACTGGATCCCGGTTGGCAACACCGGGATTCAAGCCCGGAACCAGAAAGCTGGAGAGTGCCCGAATCGGATCCGTGCGGAAAAATTCGAACGGCCGATCGGAAATCCGGATTGTGTTACCGGGCGGTCGCTGGCGATTCGGACGATTCGTCATTCACCGGGAGGTTGGCCAGTACGAACGGAATGCCCTCAATTTCGCTGGTACGCTGATGGACGATGCACTTCACAGCAACTGGCCTAACCCCGTCCGGAAACGTGAAACCAACGGAGACGCCCGACATGGGCAATTCGCGAGGAGCATTGGAGGAGCGTCGGCCGGGACGCCGGCGATCCGATTGCGGCAACCGGTCCTCGCTAATGTCACCGGACTCGTTTCCCGTTCCGCCACCGCTGCCGCCGCCCGTGCTGTTGCCTCCAGCCGCGCCGCCGGCCCCGGCCCCTCCTAAAGTGGACGGCGTGTAGATTCGATTGTCATCACCTTTGGCAATGACCACGACCATTCGATTGAATTGCTCCCACATTTTCAGTTTCATCATTTCCTCGATTTCCCCCATCCGTTTTTCCATCATCTGCTCGATATTTCCCCCTCGGAAATCACGGATTTCGCCCGATGTGTCGAGATCCTTGGCTCGCGACGGAGGAATGGGGAAGGACACGTTCAGGTTGAGCTGGCCGCTCTGGTTAAACACCGTTTCGAAGTCGACAAAGTATTCACCCGCCGGCTTTCGGACTTTTCCGTCCAGTTCGTCCGCTCGAACGTAGGCTTCAAACGAATATCCGTCCGACACAATCAAATGGCCCTTGATTGATTTGATCAGCGTGGCTGATTCCGGCACGTAGACATACAGGAAGCGGGAATTTTCATTGTTGGTGGCTTCCATTCCGGGGGCTTGCCAGGTTCCTTGTCGGATCGGGCACAAGTGAACTTTGCCCGCGTCATCCACCAGCTCGCAATCGGTATAAAAGTAGACAATTTTGCCCTCCAGGGGAGCCATGGACCGACCCCGCGACAGTGCGACTTCAATCTGGTAATTCGGATGAGGTATGTCGGGATCGCGGGGAGCACCAATCGACATCGACGATCCGGACACGACTGCTCCACCACCACCGGACCGAAATCCACCGTTTCGAGACCGTTTGTCTACCGGCTCGTTTTCAGTTACCTCCCGTTTCATTTCCATGGAATCGGCGGGATTAAACAGACTCATGTCCATCATTTCCAGAACGCGCGAGGAATCAATCCGGCCGGACCGGACCACTTCCAGTTCGAAGGTCGCGCTGTTTTCAGCCGCCTGTTGAGCAACTAACTGGCCATAAGCCAGACCAATGAGTCCGGCAGACAGAACGATTGCCCGCTTGCGAGCATACGGACGATGCATTGCAATCTCCCGCAACACAGTTGTTGTGGCGTTAGAAATCCAGATCGGGGTCGGGCGCCGGCTGAGACCCCATTTGCCGGCACAGATCCAGCTGGTCAGTATACGTATTCAGCGCGTTGATGTCCTGTTTGTCAAGCAACTCGTCGGATTGCAATCGGGTTAGCCGCTCGATCGCGTCTTCATACAGCGAGGCAGCCACCGAAAACCGGCCCTTCAGCTGTTCGACGCCGGCCTGCTTGCCGCGAGCAAACGCGGCGTTTTTTCTGCTTTCAGGGCGAGGGTTCCGATGCGCTGCCTGATTCCAAAAATCAAAATCCCGCTCAAACAGCAACGCGGCCTGTGCAAATTCCTCCTGATCCACCAACAGGTCTGCCAGCCGCACGCGCGCATCGGACAGGGCGACCAAATCATCCAAATCCCCGGGCTGTCGGTTAGTACTTTCCTCCAGCAGATGAACCTCGTCCCGGTAATGTTTAATCGCCTTTTCAACTTTGCCAGCCGCCAACGACCGGTCTCCCATCATTCCGTGCGACCAGGCCAGGTCCCGACTGGAATGAGGATGTTCGGGATAATCACGGGCGAGTGTTTCGAATAGCTCGTGCGCCTTCTGCATGTCGGCGAGTGGGTCGCCCGAAAAACGAGTACTTTGATTGGCATAGTCCAACGCCAGTCGACGAATCACTTTGCGTCTCACCTGCGGCGAACTTGTGTTCTCCAGCAACTGAAGCTTTCGGCTCAGCAAATTGTCGCGCGATTCGCTGCGGTCGACAAACAATAACGCGCGGTCGATTGCCGACTCGATATCCACAGCGAACGTCTCCGGATCCTGTTCGTACACGGACAATTCCTGCAAGACGTACTCGGTGGCCTTCCCCGGTTCTCCCTGCCGCACAAGCAATTCGACCAATTGCTTGAGGTTTTCGGCCAGTTCCCGTTTCAGGAAAGCATTGTCAGGAGACTGGTCCACAAGGGCCCGTCGAATCTCGTTCGCCTGAGTCAGGTAGTCGAGACTCAACTGGAAGGATGCCGGAGTGTAAGTGCCATTTTCGCCAGTGCGCAAGCACAAGCGGGCCAGATCTTCGTAACTGCCGGCATTCGAACGGGAGCGCAAATCCAGGTTGCGATTCTGCCGAACCTGCAATTCCTGAATCTCCTTCCATTGCTCCAGCACTTGCTGCACTTCCGGGTCGCCGGGGTGTTTAAGCAGATAAGTTCGGATCTGTGAGCGAATGCCCTCGCTGTCCGCCAGCGCGTTGTCGGCAATCGACTTCTGCTCCTCGATGGCCACTTTTTGCCGATGCAACACGACGACAAACCAGCTGGCGCCGACCGTGCCGATGATCAGCATCGCGGCAATCGTTCCGGCGGTAGCCACCAGCACACGGTGCTTTCGGATGAACTTGCGTGTTCGGTACGTCGCAGAAGGAGGCCTTGCCAACACCGGCTCATTGGCGAGAAACCGCCGGATATCATCGGCCAGCGAATTGGCCGTTTCATATCTCCGGGACCTGTCCTTTTCCAGGGCCTTCATGACAATCCAGTCCAGTTCGCCGCGCAGTATCTGACGCAGCCTTGGCGTGGCGATTTTTCGATTCTCACTGATTGCAGTGGTCGCCTCGGGCCCGGCTGATTCGAGCCGGTCGCTGGGCCGGGGAGGTTCGGAATCGCGAATCAACTCCAAAACCTTGAGCAGTGCGTTTCGGCCCATCGTTCGCTGATCGAGCGGCGTGCTGCCCGTCAACAGCTCGTACAGCATAATGCCCAGCGCATAAACATCGGTGCGCGTGTCGACATCCACGGAATTGACATTTGCTTGTTCCGGTGACATGTACTGCAGCGTACCCAGAACCTGACCGAATTCGGTGTACAGCGTTTTGTCGGTCAGTTGCAACGTATGTTCCAGGGCTTTGGCCAGTCCAAAATCGATGACCTTGGGTGCCGGCTTGTCGTCAGCAATTGTGACCAGCACGTTGGACGGTTTTAGATCTCGATGGATGATTCCTTTTTGATGCGCGTGTTGGACGGCTTCACAAACGCGAGCCATTAATTCCAGCCGCTCCGAAACGGTCAACTGTTGGGAGTCACAATAATCAGTAATGGGAATCCCCTTCACCAGCTCCATTACAAAATACGGCTCGCCGGATTCTGTTTCACCGGCATCGAGAACCCGCGAGATTCCCGGATGGTCCATCAGGGCCAATGCCTGCCGTTCGGCCTCAAATCGGGCGATGACCTGCCGGCCGTCCAGTCCGCTGCGCACGACCTTGAGGGCCACCAGTCGCTTGACCGGACTGCGCTGTTCCGCCTGCCAGACGGTGCCCATTCCGCCCTGGCCAAGTTGCCGCATCAAACGGTAAGGCCCAATCCAGCGAGGCGCATTTGACAGGTCGACATGGTTTGAGTGCGCTTTTCCGGCTGACGAAACCTCTTGTGAGCCGATTGGGTGGTCGTCATTCCCTCCCGTCGGTTCCTTTCCCGCCAGTAGTTCCAACTCCCGGGCGGCCATGTCGACTGCGGGACTGCCGAGATTCCGGTAGTCCGCGGGTATGACGGTTTGACCGGCGCGGAATCTCAATTCAATGTCGATCCGAAGCAAATCGACCAGCAGAAGTTTTTGAAATTCGGGTTCGATTCCGCGAACCCATACGTCAAAGTCGACGGGGCGATCGGGGGACCACTGGTCCTCAAACCGGTTGCAGATGTTGTCGATGCGGCGTTGAGGATTGTCCGAATTGGGCATGGAAATACCGCCGCGTTCCCTTGAGGTCGGAGTCAAATTCTACCAAGAAGATGGCTCCGGCAACCGAAACTCCCGGAGATCCCGATGGTACCGGTGTGGCAGCAACGGGGAATGCACAGCGCCTTCCGGAACCTGAACTTTCGATATTCCCGCCCGGGGAATCAGGTAGCATTTGAGTATGTATACAGGTGCCGGGAACGAGATTGGCCGCGCGAAGTCAAACCGGACGCCTTCCGAGGCGAGCAGTACTTCGTGGCTACCTCGCTTGAATCGGGGCGTGACACCGGCCTCCGAAATGTAAACTACATAGTTGTCAAAGTCGACCGCGAATTCTTCAGGAATCTCGCCAAACTGCCAAAACCTGGACCACGCTTTGGTATCGGTAATCAGCATGTCCGGGATCCCGCGGTATCGGCATCGAAAACCCGGAGTCGCACAGTCAGCGAATAGAGTTGCGCAAACCGGCTCGCCCGGCCGGTTGACAAAGTCTTCGTCTACCCAAACCGTGGGGCACCCCGGAAGTGAGCCGGGCAAACGGGGCAACAGCTCCTGTCCATGTGTTTTATTACATGCGAGGAGACTGTTGACACAGGCGACAAGAATTCCAGTCGCCAATGACACACGACGCGAACACCAAGCTGGACTCATCTTTTTTTTTCACTCCCGAATTGGAACTATGTGTCGGACTTCAAGGTTTGGCTGATTCTCCGGACAGCTGAATCGGCTGCCCGCCATTTCAGATTTGGCTGATACCGTGGCGGCGATTACTGGCGTTCCCCGCAACGTGGGCAGACCCGCGTCGTGACTGCAATGGCGCGAACACAATGTCGGCAATCTGTGGTTGCTTCAGAGGCCGATTCGCCGTGAATACGGTCCTGGTGCCGTCCCCAGTATTCTCGCAAACCCACAAGTGCCAGCGGTCCCCGACGCAAGAGTCGCATGAGCAACGTCAGAACCAGGTAGCTTCGAAAAGCCAGAATACCGGCACGGGAGTTGGGGCAAAAAATAATCATCTGATTCTTTCCGGTTAAGCCAACGATCGATGAAATTACGCCCAGGGGGCGGCTTCGCTTTCTTCACCGAAAGAGTGGTTGATACGGGGACACGTCGGGAGGCAGAACTTGAATTTCCCGACGCGTCAGACGACGTTTCAGCAAACGCAGGTTGGACCGGGATCTCGCGGCACAAGCCCTGGTCTGCCCCTGTTCTTTGCGGAAGCGGACCCTGGCCACCGCAGACTATTCGAGCGTTTCTGGCCCGTGCAGCCCGACCGGGAGCAGGTTTCACAGCCTTTTTGATCCCGGTTGGCCCCTGCAGATGCCGGGTTCCGGTAGGGAAAGTAGCAGCCGCCACACATCACATTCAAACAGTACGCAATTGGGGCCAGTCATGCCGGACGGAAAACGCAAGCGACGACACTCAAATGATCCCCACAAACGGCGCTGGTATGCCCGCCATCGGGCCGTCCGGTTTGCCCGGCGGTTTGGGTAGGCATTGCATCTCCGAGCCAGTGAGGGCGAGGAGGATTAGAGCTTTCTGGCATTGTGCGGACTTGTCATAGAATCACTGATCGCCGGAACGGCCACCGGCATTTAATGCACTGCCAAGCGTGGCTTTCTCTGCCTTCCATTTTTCAACTTCAGGTGGTTGGTCAAGTTGCGTGTACAACTCGATTAGCCGGTCGACCGCTGCCGTCATGATTTGGCTCTGCTCGTCGTCAGGTATCAATTCCTGCGCTGTGCTTCAATCCAGAATAACCCATCAGCAAGAGCGGCGCGCATTCGTCCAGCTTGCTTTGCGCAAGCAATGCTCCGCCGAGAATGCTCCTTGAGTTACATGCACGCCAGTCCTCCGGCGCATGCTCTTCGAAAATTGAACTTGCTTCCACGAGCAATTCCTCAGCCCGGACTGGATCCCCAATGGTCAGAAAATCGAGACCAAGATTGGACAGGAATTCCGCCAACTCCGTCGCCTTGGCGGCAAGATCTTCCCTCGCGACCGCCAGATCGTTTTCAGCCATTTCCTGAAACTCTTTAACGCGATTGACTTGCACGTATAACTTGCGCAATCGACCCCGCACATACTCCAATTGGGGGTATTGACTGGTCTTTGCACAAACTTCGCGATACAGCTCAATCGCTTCGTCAAGTCTGCCGGCATCCCGATAATTGGTGCCCAGGTTTGCCTTGTACAGAATAGTCCTGTATGTGGAAGCCCCGAACCTTTTGCTGGAAAGTTCGACCAGTCTCTCAAAAAGCGGCACCGATTTGTCCAGCATTTTTTGCTTCCAGCACGCGGCCGCGAGGTTGTTCATTGTGGTCAGGGTTTCAAAATGATCGGCTCCCAGTTTTTCGATGGCCAATTCCAGCGCCTGTTCGAAGCCCTGAATTGCCCGCTTCGGTTGGCCCGATAACTCGTAGCACCGAGCCAGATTACCCATGAATATGATGGTGTCCTTGTCGACGGTTGCTCCAGCTGATGTCCTGATCTCGAGTATTTCCTCGTATAGCGGAATAGCGTCTTCAAACTGTTCGGAGTCCCGACAGGCATTCGCCAGATTAACCAGACAAACGACCGTACTGGGGTGGGAGGCCCCGTATCGCACCTTCATGCCTTCGTGGCATTCGCGCATCAGCGGCAACGCTTCATCAAGGTGTCCGGACTTGTCCAGTGTGACAGCCAGATTGTTCATCGCGATAAGGGTTTGCGGGTGGTGGGGTCCCAGTTTGGATTTCTTGATTTTCAGTGTTTGACGAAGCAAGGGTAGCGCTTCCTCGGCGCGACCGCGGTCAAGCAGGGTCCCGGCCATATTGTTCAAGGCAGACAAGGTTATTGGGTGCTCTTCCCCAAGTTTGGACTTGATCAGCGGGATAAACTCTTCCAAAAGTGTCAGAGAATTGTCAAATTGCCGAGAAACACGATAGGCCTCTGCCAGGTTTACGGCGCTCATCAGGGTGTCGTATTGATCAACCCCAAAGTGCTTTTTTCGCAATTCAAATACCTGTTCCAGCAAATTCAGTGCCTTTTCCCGCTGCCCGGCACTATGACAAGCGACTGCAAGATTGCTCATTCGCAGCAATGTGTGACGATGAGATGTGCCCAGCGTTTCCGTGCTGAGCTTCAGTGCTTGTTCCATCAGTGGAATCGCCAAGTCGGTTTGGGCCGTCTCGCAACAGGCCATTGCAAGATTATTCATGCAGACAAGCGTGTCTTCATGTCGGTCGCCCAACACCGCCTTCATCCTCTCGAACGTTTGTTCCGCCAATTTCCGGGCCTCCTCAAACCGACCCGCCGCGTAATAACATTGCGCCAATTCACTCTTGGTAACGAGCGTTTTCTGATGATCGGGGCCGTAAATCAACTCGCGAAGCTTTACGGACTGTTCAAGAAACGGAATCCCCTTTTCAGCATCGCCATTTGCACGAAAACTAACACCAATAATGTTTCGCAGACCGGACTCGATTTCCGGAGAAATATCGGTGCGTTGATCCAGTTTTTTTGCGGCACGGTCAAGCAGTTCTGCCAGCGTTGTTTCCTTGCGAAGTTCGCGCGAGTAAATGTCATCCAGCAGGGTGGATTGACCTTCCACGCTAGTCAGGACCAAAAAGTCGTCTTGCACCAGGTCGGCCACAGCTTCCGCATACCGACGCTGCCGTTGCTCTTCGGCCAATGCATCTTCCGCTTTTTTCTGGGCTTCGGTCGCCCGATTCCTGTCCTTTTGCGCTGCTGTGTTGGCGAGCCTTTCGCGCTCGGCGCGCTGTGATGCGAGCAACATTCCCCAGCTCGTGCCCGCAATGCCACCAATGAGCAAAATCACAATGGTGATTGCCGTGACTACTGCCGCCCGATGTTTGCGGACAAACTTCCCGACTCGATAGGTCGCCGACGGGGGCCGGGCCGTGACCGGGTCGCCCTCGAGATACCGCTGCACGTCCAGCCCCAGCCCGTTGGCCGTCTCGTACCGCCGGGAGCGGTCCTTCTCCAGCGCCTTCATCACAATCCAGTCCAGCTCCCCCCGCAGAATCTGCTGCAGCCGGGACGGTGCGATCTGCCGCTGGGCCGAGATCCCCGTGATCGCCTCGCCCGATTCGCTCAGCCGCGTACTGGGCCGGGGCGGCTCGGCCTCCCGGATCACCCGAATCACCTCCAGCAGGGCCTTCTGTCGCAGTGTCTCTGTCTCCAGCGGCGTGCTGCCGGTCAGCAACTCGTACAACATCACGCCCAGCGAATAGATATCGGTCCGTGTGTCCACGTCCAGGGCGTTCATCTCGGCCTGCTCGGGGGACATGTACTGCAGCGTCCCCACCACCTGTCCGAACTCGGTAAACACCGTCTTGTCGGTCAGCATCTGGTGCTGCAGGGCCTTGGCCAGCCCAAAGTCGATCACCTTGGGAACCGGCTTTCCGTCGTACAGCGTCACCAGCACGTTGGAGGGTTTCAGGTCCCGGTGGATGATCCCCTTCTGATGGGCGTGCTGGACGGCATGGCAGACGGGGACGAACAGCTCCAGCCGCTCGTTGAGGGACAGTTTGTTCTCGTCGCAGTACTGGTTGATCGGGATCCCCTGGACCAGTTCCATGGCAAAATACGGGCGGCCGTCGTCGGTCATCCCGGCATCCAGGACCCGGGCGATGTTCTGGTGGTCCATCATGGCCAGGGCCTGCCGCTCGGCCTCAAAGCGGGCGATCACCTGCCTGGAATCCATGCCGGCCTTGATCACCTTCAGGGCCACGCGGCGGCGGACCGGCTGCTGCTGGTCGGCCATCCAGACCGTCCCCATGCCGCCCTCGCCGATACGCTGCAGCAGCTTGAAGGGGCCGATCTGGCGGGGCGGCTCGACGGATCGGGCCTGAGCCGTGGTGGATGGAATCTCGGCGTCTGCAGCGGCGGCGGCCATCGAATGGAGGCATTCCCGGGCCTGCTCGATCGCGAGGGACCCAAGGTCCTGGTAGTCTTCGGGCTGCACCGACTGACCGGCCGCCTGCCGCAGCTCCAGATCGACTTCCAGCAGTCGCGTCAGCAGCAGGTCCCGGTGCGGCGGGCCGATCTGGTCCCGCCAGGCGTCCCAGTCGACCGGCTGGCCAGCCGACCACTGCTCTTCAAACCGGTCGCAAATTGCGTCGATCTGACGACGGAGGGCCAAGTTGGAATCGGGCATGAGTCAGGACCGTGGTTTCATATCACGGAAATAGGAGAACGCGAATTTCGGTATCTTAGTCATTTAACCTCAGTACCACAAAACTACGACTAACGGGCAATGCAGAGAATTGCCACCTGAGCAGCTTGGTTACCGGGTCGTCACCAGGGGGCTAGTGAACAATAATGCGGATCACATTAGTTGATGGACCATTGGCAACCTTCGAGTCACTACCGGCTCAGATATGACGCATTCCGTAGTGGAGGCGAAAAATCCCGAATGAAATCGACGGTCAATAACCAGATGGTGCCCGGTGAAATGGTTGCTGAGTACAAGGTCAGTCGATTGGTGGTCATTCTGGCGGCATTGTTGACTGTGTTTTTTGCAGCCATGTCTATTCTGGGCATCATCGCTTTAACAACCTCAGTGATCTCCGGTGATTATGAATTTATTTCCCAGTTTGCACTGGTGATTTTGGGTTTGATCGTTGTCACTGGTGTTGCGTATCTGTTCTTGCGAAGTTCGCGCCGCACGCGACTGCAGGTTTTTCGAGACAAGTTGATTAATCAAACAGCGTTTGGCTCCCGGGAGTTTTCGTTTGAAACGGTCGCGCAAATGCAAGTAGTAATGGGTGGATTCCATTTGATTGGTAAATCTCGAAGTCCATTCAAGCCAAATTTGCAGATTTTGGACCAGAACTCAGGTCAGCAGCGGTTCATCTGCCCGTTTCTTGTTTCCGATTTCCGGATCTTCGACGGGGCCGTTTCTGCTTGGGAGGCGCACAGGCAATCGGGTCAGGCTCAGCGGGCCACATAAACAGCTTTTTTTTCGTGGGCTGAGCAAGGGGCAATCACCTGCCTTGAGCCTGGCCCAGCCGTTCTCGCAGGAGCCGTTCGTCGTCGCACCGGTTCAGGCGTCTTGCCATACAGACAGATCTCGTGCTCCGTCGCCGATTTGGGGGTTAGCGGGGATTGGTTTGATTTCGGCGCGCACTGGACGATCGCGTCGACCAAGCCATGTTGCGACCGACCAGGCAATTCAACTGCCGCGTCATCCACTGATCGAATTCCGGGTGATCCCATTGCGATTCCGAATCCCAATGCGGGTCGATCAGGGCTGCCGATTTTTGGTTTGCCGACGGGATGGATTTTGAATTCATGGCTTGGCTCCTGTCTTGTAGACCGCAGAGGCTGTCGCTGAGGGGACAGGCTTTTTTCCGGCCCATGGGCAGAAGCGAAAAATGCCACCAGCATGTGACCGAAAAACCCCGGAATACCGCGAAATCGCGTGAATTTCGGGGATTCCCGACAAGTCCGGGGTTTCGGTGGCCCCCGAGTCACCCGGGTCACGGTAGGAGGGAAGAGCAAAAGAAGCCCCCTCGGGAACCACGAAAATGTCCTCCATCTGCACTTCAATCGACAGCCGTTATCCCGCCAATCCAACGGTTACCGACAACTGGACTCGAAACTACGAGGCCGGCGTCAGCAGCCTGAAAGCTGTATGCCGCACGAATTCGTCACTGCTGGACGCCTGTTTGCTGGCCGCCTGTCTGGCGGTCGTCACTTCGGTGGCCGTCTATGACGTGTACTGGTCTTTCAAGACTCAGAGCATCCTGCAGGAAACCGAACAGAATCCGCTGGGATCCCTGTTAATCGAAATGGATGGCGGCGACATCGCCCTGTTCATGACCTGCAAAATGCTGGGAACCATGTTCGTGGTCCTGGCCGTGCCGGCCCTGTATTGCTTTCGCCGGTGGTGGGGAATGTCGACCGGTGTATCCCTGGCCTCGTTCCAGTGCCTGGTGTTTTTATATCTGATTTTTGGGCAGTTGGTTTACGAGACGCCCGTGCCCTAAAGGCATTGACACGATCGATACAACGCGTCTTCTTTTGCCGATCCGCGGGCGGTAGCGACTTGGTCAATGCCGCCCGCGGATTCCTGTCTTGCACGCAGGCTGCCCTTCCCCGGCCAATGTATGCGGCTTGGTCGCCAATGGTCGAGCGACAGTCGTCGTGTTCGGCATTTCAATGTCCCCGATCGATTCCAAAATCCGGTGAGCTGGTGTTCGCACAGATCAAGTCATTCAAAGGACCACCATGTACCGACGAACATTCCTCACATTGACGGCAGCCGGATCGCTGATAACCGCGGCAGGCGCAAAAAATCCGGCGCAAGCAGTCTCCCGGTCGCGTTGCCCCCTCGATCGGACCTCGAATCCGATATCGATCGAATCCCTTCGGGAGCAGTTTCCATTGCCCGCCGAACCCGTCTGGTTTAACACGGGAGGATTGGGAGCTGTTTCGACACCCGTACTGTCGAAGGTAACTGAAACGATGTATCAGCTGCAGAGTGCCGCCCGTCACGGACATGAGCTGATCGATGCGGCACGGCCGGTGTTGGCGCAATTTATTGGATGTCGGGACGACGAAATTGCCTTCACACGCAATGCCACGGAGGGAAACTCGACAGTTGCCAGTGGTCTGAAACTGCGACCGGGCGACGAGGTGATCATTGACTCGCACGCCCATCAGGGTGGCTCTCTCGCATGGATTACTCGACAAAAATTCGACGGGATCGTCATTAAGATTTTTGATCCGGATCCCAGGTCCGTGGAATCGAACCTGCAGCGAATTGAATCGCTGATTACGAGTCGAACGCGAGTCATTCAGGTGAGTCACGTGACGGCACCAACCGGAATTCGGATGCCGGTCGAGCAAATCGGCCGGTTGGCGGCGGAACATGGAATCTGGTTTCACATCGACGGCGCAGTCATTGGGGATGCTCCCGTTCAGTTTTCAGGAACTTAATTGCAATTCGTTCGCGGCCTGTTGCCACAAGTGGATGTGCGGCCCGCATGGTACGGGAGTGCTGGTGGTGCGCCGCGAGAACCTGGATCAGGTCGTCCCGACGGAAGTTGGATCGTGGGGGGAAACGGCGTGGGACTTGCCTGACAAGCTTGTATTTTGCGACAACGCACGCCGTTTCGAATGCGGCACACGCGACGCGGCAAGCATTACGGGAGTCGCGGAGGCAGTTCGGTTCATTCAGTCCGTGGGCCTAAGTCAGGTGGCCAGGCATGGACTGAAGTTGGCGGACTACTTGCGAAGTGAACTGAAACTGGTTTCAGGCTTGAAGCTGCTTTCTCCGACGCGACCGGAGTTGCGAAGTGCGATGGTTTCCTTTTCCGTTAACGGGAAACACTGCGACGATGTATTTCGCGATCTCCTCACGAACGGATTTCGTTGCCGCCCTGTTCGGGAGCGCGGCTTAAACGCGGTCCGGATTTCGACTCATATCTTCAATTCGATGTCCGAATGTGAGCAACTGATCTGTTTCCTGCGGCAGTACATTTGAATGATCCATCCTGTAATTGTGGTCGATCGACAACAGGTTTAGTATCATGGATCAACGAACGGCCCCCGCAGCAATACAAAATCAGGCAGAGCATGTGCGCGTTGCAACGGTATTTGGCATTAGCTGTCGCTTCGATATCAGGTTTCTCCATCACTCCGCCAACCTGTGCCCAGGAACCGGCGGGCTGGAAAATGTCGGATTTTGTTGTGTATCTGTGGGGAACACCGGAAATTGCGGATTTGAAAGCTCGCGCAGCGGCACTTGAGTCGGCGGGCTTCTCCGTTGTCGACTGGGAGCCCGGGGATCTCGACGTCCTGCGTGAGTACCAACTAATGGCAATGATCCATCGCCCCACACCGGAGCTGGCGAAGCAACTCGCCGGCCACGCCGGAGTCTGGGGATACCACTGCGCTGATGAACCTTGGCCGGAATCCACGTTCAACGAATTGGCAATCCAGATTCGACAATTGAAGCAGGCGGATTCGGGCCACCCGGCGTTTATCAATATGCTGTCAATTGGAGGCGAATACCTGCGCACGTATATGTCGCAGGTAGAGCCGGAATTTCTCAGTTTCGATTACTACCAGTGGTGGTGGGGCACCGACCGGTTTTTCGAGAAACTTGAACAGTTTCGGGAGGCCGCGCAATTGGCCGGAGTTCCCTGGGGCAGCTGTGTGGAAACGACCGCAAACCCGTTGGCGGAGTCAGGCGATACAAGCTACATCGACGGAAATGCAACCCGACTCAGGCACAGTGTCTATGCCAATCTCGCGTATGGCGCCAAGTCAATTGAGTGGTTTGCAGCGCGCTATATGTATGAGCCGAACAGCAGCGAGCTGACTCGTTCCGGGCGGGACGTGGTTGCATTAAATCGCGAATTGCATTCGCTGGGCCCTGTATTGGTCGACCTGACGTCGGTAGACGTGTTTCATTCCCGTCCCGTGTACTCTGGAACACGAACATTTCCCCGAGATTACTGGATTCAGGTGTCCGGAGAAGCTCACAAGGCCTCTGTGCTGGCAGGTATTTTCGTCGACGAGGCTAACAAGGACTATTTGTTCCTTGTCAATTGTGATTGCGAACGTCCCAATAACGTCGCGGTCCGATTGCAGTCCAAATGGCTGGGCAACGCACCCTGGAACAAGGAGCCCGATTACCGGTATTCCGTCCGCTGGTTTGATCGCACCACAGGCGACTGGAAGCCAATATCCAGCTCTTCCTCTCAGGGGTTTGTCTGGAACCTCGCGGCTGGAGACGGAGAGTTGTTTCAAATTGAAACAGAAATCGAGGAGCCCTAGGCTTTGTCCGAAGATCTGAAAGGCGCCGCAATCCTTGTTTGGCACTGCGGGTGCGGAGTGAGACCGATGAGGCGTTGAAAATCCCCGAATTAGTGGGAGAACAGAATTCCGGCAGCCAATAGTTGCCGGCCACAAAGCCGTCCTGTCCGCGTGTATTCCTCGATGATTGCTGAATCGCTTTCGCAATCGGGATCGTATGCTGGAGGTTTCGTCACGACGGTCGGGTTGCCCAACGGGGTAACAACTCCCCCGCTGTCAACTGAATACGAATCGGTCTTCATGGATAGCTCTCCGATTATTTGTTGACTGGTTTTCATCATTACCGAAAGACGACCCATTCAAGGGACACGCTGGATTGCCTCGGCATTCGGCGAGAATTCCCTCTCTGCTCAGGAATGGAACAAGTTTGATTGGAGGTCGCCGAGCTGCGCCGGGCCCCCTGCCGAGATATCATTCCAGCAGGCAACTTTTCCCCGGTCTTATTCCGGACCTCGAAACCGATATCGAATCCGCCACGTACCGGAGGCGCATGCTCGGGCCAGACCGTCCCTGGGCTTGGCGCGAGATGTTCATCTAGCAAAGAGCTTCAGAGATTTTCCACGGAATGGGTGAGAGCAATGTCCCCTGTGGCCGCCGCATTCCGGTATTCCGGACAGATACCGAAACGGCCCCGATTTTTCCGGAGGCACGCATTACGCCGGAATTTAGCAATCGAACAGGAGTAGTCCAATGACCCGTCAATTCAAGCTAATCGCCGCCGTTACCGTGACCGCCACATTGGCCGTAACCTGGATTGTTTGCGTGGTTCAGCTTCATACGACACTTCGCCCGCCGGCTTTGCCAAAGTTCGTTGCCGCGGGCCATTGGGTCAAGGTGGAGGTGGATACCGGAGACCCCACAGAAAGCGTGGGCGCGGCTTCCACAGACTCCACGCCCGCCACGGTTGCCGAAGATTTGATCGCCGTACCGGATAGTGTCCTGACTGAACTGCCGGACAATTATCTCGAGGCACTTTATGTTCTGGCACAACGAGAAGGAATCGCGTTTCCGGTGATCAAGCAAGCACATTCGGATTTGAATAGTCCATCAGTGGTAACGGTGCGTTAAGAATCTGTGCGGCCAATTTCCTGCTCCAAATCGAATGCGACGACTGAGCCAGCCAAATCCATGGTCTGTATTGTCAATCAAACAATTCAATGAGCAAACAAACCAAATCCGATTATCGCAGAGCAGGCTTGGCCAAAATGACGGCGGGACTGGTCGTCGTATTTCTCGGTCTGTGGTTGTTCGATGCCGATCAACAGTTTGTTTTCCACAGCTTGCTCGCTTTTCCGATTCTGTTCGCAACTTTGGGGTGGCTTCAGGCATTAACAGGCAACAGCGTTCCGGAAATCGCCAATGCCGGTTTGGGCAGTGACGGAATCAGGGGTTGCCTCAGATTCATGCTCCTCGGCGTTTTAGCGGCAGGATTTATTCTTGCCACCATTTCGACGGCAGTTGCACTGGGGCTGACCGTCTGACCAGGCGGGCGCTCGGCGATAGAGATCTTGCGCCAGTCACAATCAAGGTGCCAGTGCCGCGTTCATTCATCCGTTGCCAACGACTGATCCAGTTTCGCCAGTTGCTCTCGCCATTTGCGGGTGTCGTCTTCATTGCCGGTGCGTTCGGACCACGCAACCAGCCGACGGCACAACTCCGACAAGTAACTGTTTTGAGAAGACTCACTGACCTGTGATCGTCGTTTCTCAAATTCCGCGTACGCCTCTTTCAACAATCGGCCTGCGTCGTCCAGTTGATTCAGCTGCAGGTAACATTCACCAAGCAGGCTCTTGGTGACCGGCACTCTCCAGTCATCGGGCATTACGCGTTGACGGAGATCGAGGCACTCCTTGCAATGCGCGAGTGCCGATTCCGCTTCTCCGAGCTTTAGCAGCGAATTTGCGACATTCGCAAGAAGTGTGGCCAGTTTTTTTGGCGACCGGTCCCGATTCGAGGCCAGGGCTTCGCGCTCTTGATTAACAAGGTCCTCCCAGATTTCGCGAGACGAATCAAAGGCACCTGACCGATAAAGCGCGATTGCCAGATTTTCGCGGTAGCCGGTGACCGTTGCCGACGAGGAGCCCCATTTTCGCGAGCCACGCTGAACAAGTCGCTGGTACTCGTCAATGGCGAGCTCATGTTGTTGGGAAAGGAGAAGACACTTTGCAAGTTTTGCCTGGTTTTCAAGCGTGTCAACATGAAGGGGGCCTGATGAGGCGGTGTATCCTTCGATTGCTTCCTTGTAGAGTTCAATAGCCCGGTCAAATTCCCCTAATTCGCGAAAATTGCCTGCCAGGTTGCTAATGGATACCAGTGTCCGCGGATCCTGATCGCCATGGACTGCCCTGCGGTTCTTCAGGTTTTCGGAATAAAGCGGATGGGCCATTTCGTATTCACCAATGGAAAATAACGAATTGCCAAACAAGTTGACGAAATGCAGTGTGTCGGGATCGACTTCACCAAATTCTTGTTTACAAGATGCGATCAGCTGTTGATACAACGCGATTCCATCTTCCTTATTTCCAGCTTCGTTCAAACAATAGGCATAATCTTCCATTGCCTGAAAGGTTCGAAAATCGCCGGGGCCGAGTTCCTGTTTTGACCGGTGATAAAAATCCCGAGCGATTTCAACTGCCTTGTCGTGCTGTCCCAATTGGCGATAATCGATGGTCAGGGATTCGACTCCGTCGTACGCGGTGGGATGATCAATGCCCAGCTGATTAAAACGTGCATTGACCACCTGTTCGCGAAGCTTTACGGCTGACTCAAGATCTCCGCTGGTTTCCAGCGCATCGGCCAGGTGCGTAGCTGCCACCAGTGTCGTGGGGTGTTCTGCTGACATTACTTCAGTCATGATCTTGTGGCTGTGCTGCAAAAGAGGGAGTCGCTGGTCGACGGAGTGCCCGTTGCTGTCGTATGCAACTGCCAAAACCAGCTCGGCGCCAGCTGTCATTACATTGTCTTCTCCATACTCCTCACGGACCCACTCCAGCGTCCTTTCCATGATCTCCAGCGATTTTTGTTTTTCGCCGAGGGCAAAGTAACAGACGCTCACATAAAACCGGACATACTCTACCCGGCGCACTGACTCGCCGTACCTGGATACAAGGATTTCATCAAGGCGAATCAGGTTTTGAATTGCCTTCCCAACATTCAGGGCCACCGAGACATTCAGGTCTTCAATCCGCTGATCGATGCTTGGCATCACCAGCCGCGACGGATGCATGCGACGTTCGATTTCGTCTATGGTGGCATCTGTCAACACTTCCGCCTCTTGCAAACGGGCTGCAACAACCTCGGGGGGGTCGCCAGCGGCTTCCGAGTTCGCGGCGACGATGTACGCATCAACTGCCGACTTGGAAATCAGGTTAAGTACGACTGCCGCGGTCTGATAGTCCTTGGCCAAAACCGTGGCAAAATACAATTTGACACGGCCCTGGGCAGTAAAAGGGCTCGCCTCATCAAAAGCCTTCTTTCGGATTTGGCACGCGGTCTTGATGAACTCAACTGCCCGCTGGTGCTCTTCCAGTGAACTGAAGGCATCGCCGATGGTTTCCAGAATCTCCGCCTGCACGAGCGGTTCTCCGGGGAATTTGGTTTCGATGGTTTGCGGCGAATACTCGTTGGCGGCATCATCAAGCAGTTCTGTGATCGTGACGTCCTGCCGAACGACTTGTCCTGTTCCTGTCACTTGGGCATTCGCCTGTTCCCATACGCTTGCCTTTTTCAAAAACTTGTCTTTCAGGAAATTACGAACCGCCTCGGCAACCGCCTTTTCCTTCTCGGCCCGCGCGCGGGCCTTTTCCGCTTCGAGCGCTCTGGCATCCGCGATTCTTTGGAAATTGACGGCCTCAACCCTCGCAGCATCAGCTTCTTCACGTCGTTTTTCCGCCAAGGCACCTTTTGCCTGAGCGTCAATTTGTGCGTTCAATGCATCGATTCGTTTAGCCTCGGCCAGCATGGCAGACCTGCTGATTGCAATCAGGCTGACAATTAACATGGCCAGAACGACGGTAGCGGTTCCAAACAGGATCTTGTGCTTGGCCAGCAGCTTCTTCATTCGATATGTGGCAGATGGAGGCCTGGCCGTGACCGGCTCGTTGTCCAGGTATCGCTGCACATCCTTCGCAAATCCGTTGGCCGTTTCGTACCGTCTGGAGCGGTCCTTCTCCAGGGCCTTCATCACGATCCAGTCCAGCTCACCGCGCAGAATCTGTTGCAGCTTTGATGGGGCAATCTTTCGTTGCGCGCTGATTCCCTTGATGGCGTCACCCGATTCACTCAGCCGGGTGCTGGGTCGGGGCGGGTCGGTCTCCTTGATTCTGCGGATTACCTCCAGAAATGCTGATTTCTTGACCGTTTCGGAATCCAGCGGAGTACTGCCGGTCAGCAGCTCATATAGCATCACTCCCAGCGAATAGATGTCCGTCCGCGTATCGACATCCAGCGCGTTCATTTCGGCCTGCTCCGGGGACATGTACTGCAATGTCCCGACCACCTGGCCGAACTCAGTAAACATTGTCCGATCGGTCAACCGATTCGTATGTTCCATGGCCTTGGCCAGACCAAAATCGATCACCTTGGGGACCGGTTTGCCATCGTACAAAGTGACCAGCACATTGGAGGGTTTGAGATCCCGGTGGATGATCCCTTTCTGGTGGGCGTGCTGCACGGCATGGCAAACCGGTACAAACAATTCCAGCCGCTGGTCCAGAGTCAACTTGTTGTCGTCGCAGTATTTGTTAATCGGAATCCCCTGAACCAGTTCCATGGCAAACCAGGGGCGCCCGTCGTCCGTCATTCCTGCGTCGAGGACCTTCGCGATATTTTGATGATCCATCATCGCCAGGGCCTGTCGTTCCGCCTCGAAACGGGCGATGACTTGCCGGGTATCCATTCCGGCCTTGATCACTTTCAGGGCGACCCGTCTGCGAACCGGTTTTTGCTGGTTGGCCATCCAGACGGCGCCCATCCCACCCTCGCCGATACGTTGCAATAGCTTGAACGGACCAATTTGACGCGATGCGGACTGACGCAATTCCGATTTTCCAGTGGCCTCAGTCGGCTGCGAGTTCAATGGCCGATCAGTCAACGACTGGAGTCGCACCCTGACATAATCAACGGCGCCCTGACCGAGAGCGTCATAGTCCACGGCCTGAACCGTCTGGCCGACCGACTGCCGCAGTTCCAGATCGACATCGAGGAGCTTTTCCAAAAGACGTTCCCGATGCGATGGATCAATCTGGTCAAGCAATGCCTTCCAGTCAGGGCATTGGCCGGTCGACCACTGTTCCTCAAACCGATCACAGATAGCGTCGATCTGACGCAGAAGAGTTACGTCGAATTCGGACACGTTTCAGGCCCGTCAGGTGGCAGGAATGGGGCAAGGGGCTGGTCCCGCTATGATAACGACGTCGGAATAGCAATGCCATCAACGGCAGTCAAAAGAAGTGAGTCCACGCGACCGCTGAGACATTAAACAGGCGGCACAGCAGAAGTAGTCTACGTGGATCGCAACGTAACGGATGCACTCGCTCCGCCTGCAATTATCTCCGCGCCAGATTGAAACGCAAACGACCACCGCCAGGCAGCATCCGGCGTGTCGTCCGACCAGATTGGTCCGTGTGCCCAATCATCGCAATCGTAACCAAAGCTGCTGAGGCAGTCGTCCTCGGTAAACGGTTGTTCCGGATTGCGAGGGTGGGCGCGAAAAAAGTCGACGTCCGTCATCGAGATTTCAATGAATTTCGGCAGGGTTTTTTCCACCGAATCGTCGTTCCATCGTTCCCGGATCAGCTTGACGCTTCGGGCCGCGACATCGTAAGTCACGCTGCGAAAGCAAAAGCAATTGTGCAGGTCCAGCTCGCGGCCTGCCGTTTTGATACAGATGGAATCGGACCAGGTAAAGCTTTCGGCGTGCATCATGCGAATCCTGCGGTTGTTATTTGCCAGACTGCTTACGGCGACCTGCGAACTCTGGATTCGAGTTGTCGAATCTTCGTCTCCAGCCGTCGGATGATCGTTTCAATGTTGGGCGATGAGCCAATGGAGCGTTTCAGTTTGTCGACGGATTGCTCAAGTTTGGCCAGTGATTCCTTGACTTGGCCGATTTGATTCGCGTCACCGGATTCCTGCGCATGTTGTATGCATTGTTCCTTGAGCAATTCGCTTTCGGCCTCCAATGCCTGGACTGCCTTGAGGCTGTCGGTAGCAGATTCGGCATTACTCCGAAGGTCCGCCAGGAGTTGTTTGACGCTTTCAATGTTCGCAACAAGCTCCGTTCGCATTTCGGAATCATACGACTGCGTGAACGAATCCATTTCCGCGCTCAGGCCTGATCGATGTTCTGATTGGAAAGTCTCAAGCCGTGTGTTGGTGACGGCGAGTTGCGACGATAATTCCGCAGTCGTTTTCTGAAGTTCGGAAATCGCCGCATCCGACCCCGGCCGATTGCAACCGGACACAAACAGGCAAGCTACCGAGAAAATCAGGATGATGTGTTTCATTGGTTTTCGCCGTGAGTACAGAACATCGCTGACGGGACGCGACCATATGACAGGGTGCAGGTCTGCAAACAATGAAACCGGTCCCATCTGGAAGTGGATTTTGGTTCCCCGGAACTGGAGTTGTCAAATCTCGTCAGCTGTGCTTCCCCGGCAAGCACGCATCCGGCTGTGGTTGTGCGTTTTGTTGTCTCGGTGCCGGCAAACAATAAACGCCGACGGCAATGCAAGCGCAGATGGCTCGGGCAGTGGCGCGGACAACCGCTGAAGAAGTACATCGGAATCGGGCGGGCGCATGGGACAGGCTTGCCCGGAATCCGGCCCGGGCCACCCGGTAACACGGCCGTGTGAATGGGCCTTTTTCGCCAATCGCCCTTATTCACGAAATCGCCCGGTCCCCGAGCCAAATCAGGGAATCTTCCCGAAATTCGCGAGACTCATGTCCCCCAAAATCAAGAAACGCCGGTAATCACATTGAAAGTCGTTATTTCCAGTCAAGAGCCTCCCCAATATCAAGGATTTGGGCATGAACATCCACACGGCAAAATTCACCTTGTCGCGAATCCTCAGTCTTCCCTTGATGCTGGCCCTCCTGCCGCTCGCCCCGGTGGCCGCAATCATGTGGGCCTGCAAATTTGCCGAAAGCCGCGGTTAGTCAACGGTGACGCCTATTGTTAAACACGGGGCCGCACCCTCGATGGACTGCTGAAATCGCGTCAATCCATCACGGCTGTCCCGCTGCATCAGAGAGATCAATTCTGCTCGGAGGTGGTTTCATGATTCGATCGAGTTTGAGCAAGATCTCCTGTTTTGTGGGCCCGGCGATTGTCGTGTATTTGGTTGCTGTTGCCTGTTTGAAGCCGAATTTGTGGGGCTGGAGAGATGCCCGGCAGAATGAACTTTCTTCGGTCGTCAGGTTCTACTTTCCCCGGGCCGGGATTTATTGTTCTGCGGTGAAGGTCGGTCCCAACCAATTCCTGACGGCTGGTCACAGTGTTGCAACAGCCAGGTCGGAGGACGGAACCGTTTACGCCGCATTCAAATTCGGTGAAAAAATCGAAGGGTTTGCCAACGGCAAAACATATCGATTCACGGCTACGGATGTTTCCGTGCATCCGTCACTCATAGCCGCAATCAGGAATGCAGAACAATACCTGCCGTTACAGCAAGGAATTCGGCAGAGTGAATTCAAATACGTCGACGTCGGGATATTTTGTGTCAAAGAATCCAGCCCCGACCTTGATGTGATGCCGATACGATTCGTGACGGTATTGGAAGGTGATTCCGTTGTGCTCGCTGGATGGGGCTCCAGGCCCGGCACTTCGGAAGATGTGTTGACCGTTGGCACGACCACCGTGTCCAGTCGCAGCAGGACAACATTTGAAACTTGGCTGAACGCAACACCCGGCGACTCGGGCGGTCCGGCCTTGAATGTTTCCGGAACTCAGACCGCGATTGTGGGCGTTATCTCCGGCGGAGGCCTCACAAAAAACGCTGTTGTATCGCGTTTGGACCGAATTCGGGGCTGGTTAAAGGAAAACCTCCCTGATTCGGCGGGACCCGAGCTACAGGCACTGTCAAAACGGCTGTGCATGATCGCCCAGGCAACGACCAGCGCAGTTTGAAGCGATGAGTTATAGGCTAAACGCGATGGCGACCCGAGTCAGACCAAAGCATAAATCTTGTTCCAAATCTTCGCCAAGCCTGACGTAGTTCGTTTGCGCTTGGATTGGTGGCCCAGTCCAACGTCAGCTGCCATAGCGAAGTCCCCCTCCACCGCATGCAGGTAGTATTCGTCGCTCACTCCCTTGCAGTGGCCGGCCCACAGCCGGGCGACGGCATCCGGGATAGGCGCACCGGATATCGTTGACCCACGACCGCCTCAAGTTGACAAACAGACTGGGCCAAACCTCCACACCTGCCTCCTGAACCAGGTACCGTGCATAGGTCCCGGGATTGGTGTCCCGAAACGTGTGGATCACATACTCGGCACCCTCGGGTGCCGCATTGTGGGCGGGCTCCAGGTATTTGCGCAATTCCGGCAGGATGGGCGCCATCCGCTCGGGTTTGCCGGCATGGGCCGTTTTGCGGCTGGTAATCAACATCCGGTCGCCCGGCAGATCGACGTCCGACCAGCGCAGGGCCAATACCTCCGACGGGCACCGCAGGCCGGCATACCGCGTCAGTGCAAACACCAGCGTCCAGTCGTGGGTTGGGCATACCGAAATGACTTTCTCGATGACCTCGGCCAGGATGTACTTCTGGCGGCGTTTGTTGCTGCGAACCGTGCCGGAAAGCCTGGCGTCGAGCAATCAGCAGTTCACCGCTTGCCCTGTTTCGGTTCGGGCTGGTCCCACCAGCCGCCGGGGGGGCGGAAGTCGGGCTGCAGATACCGGGCGTGGACGCGCTCGAGATTGGGGAGCTGAACGTCGCGAATCTGCTGTTGCTGCTGTTGCCAGGCCGCCTGGTCAAACTGCGGATTGGGCGCCGGCATGTCGGCGGCGACCGCCTGTAACCAGTCATCCAGCGCCGCCGTCATCTTCAGGACCCGCTCCGGCGAGGACTCGGCGACATTCGACTGTTCTCCCGGATCGGTGGCGATGTTGTACAGTTCGACCCGACCGTCCTCCAGATAACGAATCAGTTTCCAGTCGCCGGCGCGGATGATCGATGAGGGTTCGCCCCCCTGGTTGCCATAATGCGGGTAATGCCAATACAGGGGCCGCATCGGGAGCGCGGCACCCTCCACCAGGGGCCGCAGACTGACGCCATCCTCGTGTTGACCGGGCAGCTGCGGCAGGCCGCAAAGATCCAGCAGTGTGGGAAACAGATCCGTGCCGATGACCGGTGTGTCGCATGTGGTACCGGGCCGAATGTGACCCGGCCAGCGCACCAGAAACGGCTCGCGAATCCCCCCCTCCCACTGACGGCCCTTGCCGCCCCGCAGCGGCAAATTGGACGTGGCGTAGCCGTCGCCGGATGACACGCCGCCGTTGTCGGACGTGAACACGACGATCGTGTTGTCGACCAGACCCAATTCGTCCAGCGCATCGAGAACCTGACCGACGCCGTCATCCATCGACTCGACCATCCCGGCATAGACCGGATGATCCTGGACCTGCCGCACCGGCAAGGTCCGGTCGATCAGAAAGCGGTGGTCGACCGGATCCCGACTCGATGCCCTGGGCTGATACTTTTGCCACAATCGCTCACTGGTTTGAATCGGCGCGTGAACACTGTAGAAGGCGAGAAACGCAAAAAAAGGCTGTTCCCGGTGCGCGCGAATGAAGTCGGCCGTTTCCTGGCCGAGCCGAACCGGCAAACTCTCGCCCGGTGGCCCGTCACTCAATTTGGGATTCTTGTAGGGCGAGAAAAAACCGCCGGGCGGCGAACCCGCCTGATGGCCGCCGATGTTGATGTCAAATCCGTGATCGGTCGGTAACGAACCCTCGCCTCCCAAATGCCATTTGCCGGCAAAAAACGTGCGGTAGCCCGAATCCCGAAACGCTTCGGCCATCGTGATCTCGGCAGCCGGCAATTGCCGCAAGTAGTGGGCGGGCAACAACCGCGTATTGCGTTTCCAGTCCGTCCCCGAGGGAGCTCCGATGTAATCGGTGATCTTCAACCGGGCCGGGCTTTTGCCGGTCATGATGGCGCCGCGCGACGGGCTGCACACCTGGCAGGCGGCATAGCCCTGCGTGAACCGCATGCCTTCGGTGGCCAGACGGTCAATGTGGGGCGTCTGGTAAAACGGACTGCCGGTACAGCTGAGGTCTCGCCAACCGAGATCGTCGGCCAGGATCACGACGACATTGGGTTGGGGTGGCTGGCCGGGATCCTGGCCGGAGGCGGTCGCGGTAGCGCCGGCCAGGGCGGTCAAAACCAGCGGGAAAACGGCCCCAACCCGCGGCATCCGGTTGCGTTGATTCATGCAAATTCCTTTCACGCTGATTCCTCGCCGGCAGCTGGCGGATTCGAGCGGACGTGGAAAACGCCCCCGGGGCAATCGCCACCGCCCGGCTCGGCAGAATACATGTCGTTTTGGACTTGAGGGAAAACCGGACGGCCGGGCAGTCCAGCCGTGGCATCCCATCCAGGTACTCCTGCAGAGCCGCGAACGTCCCAGGGGCCCGGTGACCTTTCGCATCCCCCCATACGTTTCTGAATCCCCCTCACCCAGTCCTTCTCCCCGGAGGGAGAGGGGGATACCAGAGGAGGCAACCTTTACGGCAGCGGCACGACTTTCAAATCCTGCTGGCCCGACTCCTGTTGCAGAATCACCATGGCATGTTGCGGACCGTAGCGATCCAGCTGGACGGCGTTTTTCAGGTCCTCGATCGTTTCATAGGGCTGGCCGGCGGTTCCACCGCGGGTGACCGGTTCGGTAATCCCTTCCTCGCGAGTCATGCCTTCGGTCGAAATCTTCATCATGCCCCGGGCCGTGTTGGCCATCAGGATATACGACTGGCCGCCCTGCTCGTACACGAACATGTCCAGGGGCGAGTTCCAGTTGCCCAGTTCGGCCACGGTGGTGCCTCGAATTTTTTCGCCGGACGTAACTTCGTTCAGGGGAAATCGCACCAGCGGCGTGCAGGTGTAGGCGGCCACGACATAGGGTTCGTTATCCAGGGTAATCGCCGTAAACGTGCGAACCGGGGCGCTGGTTTCATATTGACCATGGGCCCCGTGGTAGACCTCCAGGGCTGTTCCCGAAACATCGTCAGCGAACGGATAGGGAATCGCCCGCAGGTTGGACGAGAACTCTTCGTTGGACAATCCCGCCACGACCAGCTGGTTGTCAATCAGCGCCAGATCCGTGATCGAGATCATGCGGCGTGACCGGCCGCGGCGATCCTTGTCGTCTTCCCCCGGCGGGTTGGGCAATTCAGCCACCGCATGGGGAATGTCTTTCAGTTCCAGTTCGGAGACGGTCCCATCCGGGGCAAGCTTCAGAATCACCGCCCCGGCATCCGGACCGTTCCCGCGCGACACTGACAGATACGGTGTTCCGCTGATCGGATTGACGGCCAAATCATTGATCGTGACGACATCCACCGAGGCGCCCAATGCCGCGGCAACTTTTTCGTTGATGGCATCGACGTGGAAATCCGGCTTGAGTGCGGCCGAGTCCCGGTCGCCGGTATCCAGCGCGTAAATGCTGGCCGACATCGGGTCTCCGACAAACAGCACACCATCGGGGCCGAACGTCAGCGGCCCGGCGAACTTCAATTCAACCGGTCCCGAGCTCAACGTTGACAGGTGCTCCTGCGCGCTTCCGGCCAGCGGAAACAGCAACATCAGCGAACCTGCCAGGAAGATTGCAAAACGCATTTGGAAACTCCTGTACTGGCAACTGTTCTTGTTGGCAACCGTACCGCGGGACCCGCGAAGGCCCCCGTTCCGTTGCCCGGACCTTGTTCGATGCAAACAGTCTAGCAATATCTGAACCGGCCCGCACGCTTGGGCGGCGCCCATCGACTCCCTGCCCGCGAACACCTGCCCGGCATCCGGGAATTTCGGCAATATTTCAACCCCGGGTTCGAATCGTGGTGAAAACGGCAATGAACGACGAACAGGAAAAACCCGGCATCGGCGCGAAAGTGACCCGAATGATCTGCTGGCAGACATGCAGTCCGATTCGTGGATGAATCGCCGCGTGCCGGGGCGTATCGACGCGAAATTGAGGGTGGTGGTGGACGCCGGGCGGCTCTGCATCTACTGTGACTAATATTGACGCGCAGCCTGGATGCGCGTCGGCGCGAATAAATGATTCAATTTGTTCCTGATCCGGCCGTTCACGAGGAAACCATTTCATGGCGAGACAAGAATTCGAATTCGATCCGGCTCAGGCCGCCCGGCTGTTTTGGTCGGTGTTGTTGCTGGTCGTGGTGGTCGGCTTCGGCTATCTGGTGATGCACAGTTTTTACACGGTGCAGGAAAATGAAAATGCGGTGGTCCTGCGTTTCGGAAAATACCACGCGACGACGACTCCCGGATTTCATTTTTGTATCCCCATCGCCGATCAGGTCGTCAAGGTTAACCTGACGGAGGAACGCAAAGTGCGATTGCCGTTCGGGATGGGAGATCGTGAATCCCGGTCAACGTCCGAGGAATCAACGTTGATGCTGACCGGTGATTTGAATGCGGTATCGGTCGAATGGACCGTGCAATGGCGCATCGACGACCCCAAACAAAAAATCCTCAGCTTTTACGATCCCCGCGATCCCGACTCGGACGACTACATCGAAACGGTCATCATCATGGCCGCCCGATCGGTCATGAACCAGCTGGTGGGCGATTACTCCATCGATGAAGTGTTGACGGAGAAACGCCCGGAGATTCGACTGGCTGCCCGCGAGGCGACCCAGAACACCTTGAACCTGTACCAGTGCGGTGTCATCATCACCGATTTGCAGATGCAACGGGTCCGGCCGCCGGCCAAGGTGCGGCCGGCTTTCGATGCAGTCAACTCGGCGATCCAGCAACGGGACAAGCTGGAAAACGAAGCCAACAAGGAACGCAACAAGCTGATTCCGATTGCCCGGGCCGAAGCCGACCAGAAAATTCGCGAAGCCGAGGGTTATGCGGCCCGCCGTCTGGCCGAGGTGGCCGGTGAAATCGATGCCTTGCGGGCCAAATACGCCGCCTACAGCCAGGCGCCCGACATCACCCGGCAACGCCTGTACCTGGAATCGATGGAAACCGTACTGCAACACATCGGTCAAAAGGTGATTATTGATTCCAGTCTCGATCAAATACTGCCATTGCTGCAATTGCAGGGAGGCGACACCCCATGAACCGTTTTCCCGCCAAAACACTGGCCATCTCGCTGTTGCTGATTATCGGCCTGGGGATTTTCGCAATTCGCACGACCGCCTACGTCGTCGACGCGCGGGAACTGGCCGTGATCCTGCAGTTTGGCAAACCGGTCAAGAGCATCGATCAGCCCGGTCTGTATTTCAAGGTTCCGTTTGTCCAGAAAGTACGGCGTTTCCCCCGCACCCTGCAACTGTGGACCAGCGACGAGGAGATCGTGGATTTGCCGACCGCTGACGGCAAGAAAGTGGAAGTCATGGCATGGGCCGTGTGGCGAATCAAGGACCCGCTGAAATTCATTCAGGCCCTGCGCACCGTGGAAAACGGACAGCTGGCGGTCAAGGACCGGGTGCGGGCGGCCATTCGCGACGAAATCACACGCCATGATCTGGCGGAAGTGGTCCGCAGCAGCGGTCGCGAGCTTTCCTACACGTTTCAGTTTGTGTTGCCCGACATTGGAGATTTCAGCCGGCCGCAAGCGCCCGAAAATGCCACCCCCGCTCAACCGGGTGCCAATCAAACGATCCAGCTGGGCCGGGAAAAGATTATCGAGGATATCAAACTCAGTGTGCGGAGCCGGCTGGAGGGGACCGAGGAAGGCGAGATCGATCGCGGCGTGGAACTGGTGGATGTTGACATTTCCAATATCGGGTTTGTGCCAACGGTTCGCGAAGCCGCCTTTGAACGCCTCAAGGCCTTTATGGATTCCATCGCCAGCGGATATACCAGCGCGGGCGAGCAACGCAAGCTGGAAATCATCAACCGCACCAGGGCGGAAGTGGAAGAAATCCTCGGCAACGGCGAACGGCAGTCCAACATCATTCGCGGCCGGGCCGACGCCCGCATCATCGATGATTACGCGCTGGCGATCACCGAAACGGGAGACCTGTACACCTTCCTCAAACAACTGGAGGTTTACGAAAAGTCCCTGGGGGACGGGACCCGCCTGATCCTGACGACCGACAGCGAATTGTTTCAGTTGCTCAACAAGATCCAGCCGGCCAGCCGGTCCCCGCAAACCACGGGGGTCCCGAATACGGACGACCGACCCGTGAACCCCGCGGCAGGCATCAACGGGCGACAGTAAGATCGGCGGCACCCGCGTTTGGGTTGGCCCGTTTTGGACCGAGACCGACAAAGGGTGCCACGGCCGGCTGGTCCGGCGGTGCTGTATACCCGGATGCCCCGGTGGTGCCAGTCGGGGTGCCACGGCCGGCTTGATGACCGGCGGTGCCGACCGGGACCAACTCTGCCTGGCGGCCACCGCCCGGGTCGCCCCAACGGATCTGCTGCACGGCGTGCCGGACTACTCCCCGCTCTCGATGGCCAACAGGCGTTGTGATTCCTCCAGCAAGAACCCGGCATCCATAAACGGTTCGTAACTGATATCCTGCCAGCAAACACGGCCTTCGGCATCGATCAGGAAGGTCCCGTGCAGCGGCTGGTCCTCGAATTCATCGAAAGCCCGGTACTGCCGAAACACGTTTTGTTGGGGATCGGCCAGCAACCGGATCGGCATTTCGGATTTCCCGTAATCCTCGATCGATTGGCGAAGTCCCGCCAGATCGTCGGTACTGATGGCCAGCATTTCGATGCCCGCCGCCTGGAATTCGGCGACCCGGGCGCAAACTCCTGCAGTTGTTCGGCACAATGCAGGCAGCCGTGACCCAAATAAAAAATCACCAACACCGGTTGTCCCTGAAACTGTTTCAGCGAAACGGTTTTTTGGTCCGCGTCCACCAGCTGCCACAGCGGGGCCGCCGCCGGGCCCCACCGAAACGGGCCGAGGGAATCCAAATCCGGTCGCTGCCCCAGATCGCTCGCCGGTTCCGCCGCAATCCGCCAGTCGCCGTCGATTCCCAACACGTCGGACCGTTCGGCCAGCCGCGCAAAGACCGGTGACTGCATGTCGATCGATCCGGAAATCGCCCGCAGTCGGGCAAAGGCGTCACGGGCCGGTTCCGGTTCATCCGCCTCCAGCAACAACCAGGTCAACATCGCCAGCGGCTGGACTTCGTTTTCGTGGTCCTGAACGTACTCCTGAGCCGCCTGCAGCACGGCGTCACGATCGCCCAGCGGCAGTTGCACCCAGGCCAGCCAGATTGGGTCCACCTCGCCCGCCTCGGTCAACAACTGGTGGGCCAGTGACCGGTCACCGGCGGCCAGGGCCTGGTATCCCCGCATCTCCAGGATCGCGTGCGTCACCAAATCGATATCACCTGCGAATTTTTTCCGCGCCTGATCACGTGCCTGCTGTCGCTCGAGCCGCGCCTGGGAACGGATCTGTTGGCGCAGTTGGCTCCAAAAGTCCGGATACGATTCATGGGCATCGATCCATTGTTGCAGCCGTTTCGCCCGGGACTGCAGATCGGCGTTTTTTTGGCCGGCATCGGCCATCTTCTCCGCGACCTGTTCATCCGATTCCTGCCGCAGCGATTGCAGTTGTTGATTCAGGTCCGCCAGGATCGCATTTCCGCGATCGGTCTGACCGGATCGAAAACAGGCCCGGCCGAGGTGCCGCAACCGGAATACCTGGTCTTTGGTTTCGCCGGCCGGCTCCACGATGCCGCTGTCGCATACTGATATCAGTTCCTGCCACAGCTCGTACTGGCTGAGCGTGTTTAGCAGGCGCTGGCGACCATACCAGGCGCTGCCCCGATCGTTCAACGTGTTGTATTTGGGATGCCGGGGCATGCGGATCATGTTCGTGGCCAGATCGATCGCGTCCCGCACGCGGCCGATGTAGTTCAAATTGCGAATGCACCACTCGTTGTTGTGGGCAAAATTGTGAATCTGGTCGGGCATGACCCGATCGCGCATCATATGGCTGTGATCCACCCGCGCCGAGGCTTCCTGCTGCCAGACCGCATCGTCATAACGTTTGAGTCGCGAATAAATGTGGCCGGGCATGTGCCACATATGGGCGATCGCGGGCAGCGAGGGTCCACAGCGGGCCGCCGCCTGCAGCGCCTGTTCGGGTTTCCGGTAATCCCACAGATGAATCCGGTAATGATGGGCGGGGTGCCACGGGTCGACGGCAAACACCTCATCCAGCAGGGCGTTGATGCCCACGTGGCTGGCGATATCGATGCCCTCCCGCTGGTTCATCCAGATCTGACAGACCAGAAAGGCCCGGGCTTCGATATCGTCCGGATATTTCAGAACAATTTCTTCCAGGGCTTCGGCATATTTCGCGGCCCGTTTCTTTTTGTCGCCACTGTCTTCGTCATACCAGGCAGCCAGGCTGTTGATCCACATCGTTTCCCGTTCGGGTATCTGCAACGATGGTTCATTCGCCTTTTCCTGTGCCTGGCCGATAAACTGCCGCGCCCGTTTTGCGTTGTTGATGTTGGCCATCGCCAGGCCCCAACAGGCCATGGCGCAATCGGGATCCAGCATGACCGCCTGGCGAAATGATCGTTCGGCTTCGAAATACCAGAATCCGTGGAGCTGATCGATGCCCTGATTGAAGAATTTCTGAGCCTCGTCGCTGGTCGTGGTCACCGGAAAATGGCAATGCCCCAGCCCCTCCATCAACCGGGCCCGTTGCCGGGGACCTTCATTAAAGGCTTCACCATGGTAGGAATGACCGGCCAGCACCGCTTCATCCGCCGCCGAATCCGGCGACTGCCCCCAACACGCCGGGCCGGCACCTGAACCGATCAACCAGCACAGGCCAAGCGCAAAACCGATTCGCATGATATTTTCCGTTACAACTCGGGAAACCAAAGGTACTCAATGTAGCCGGTTGCCCAAAATTTTCACGCGACTTCGGCAACTTTCGGCAAAATTTCGGCGGTGCAACTTCCCCAGGCGTCAAATCTTCACTACGGTCACGGGTAATCCATCCACTTCCTCGACGCAGACCGTTTGGGGGTGAGATACGGCGAGGGGCACCCCATGATTCATACCGAGCAACACCCGCTGCTGGATGCCGTCGGCCTGGTCACCACCTTTCCGGCCACCCTGGGGGATTGGTCGACGCCGGGCTCGTTGCTGGCCCTGTTGTCGATCGAAGCCCGTGCACCGCTTTCCAGCGACGACGACGTTTGCCGTTGCGTTCGCGATTTGTTGCGGCACGGGGGTTATCGCCCCAGCGGACGGGGCAAGCCGTCTTCCGAATATTTGCGAAAAGCCGTTGCGGACGGGCGGCTGGGTTCGATCAACGTGGCCGTGGATGTTTGCAATGTGGTTTCCCTGCACAGCGGCATTCCGATTAGCGTGATTGATCTGGACCTGGCGGACGAACCCCTGTCGATTTCGATGGCCAACCCGGAAGACCAATACGTGTTTAATGCGTCCGGCCAGACGATTGACCTGGGCGGACTGCTGTGCCTGTGCGACCGCAACGGTCCCTGCGCCAATGCGGTCAAGGATTCCCAGCGGACCAAAACCGGGAACACCACCCGCCGCACGCTGTCGATCATCTGGAGCAGTACCGCCCTGCCCGGCCGGGCCGCTGCAACGGCCGACTGGTACCGGACGTTGCTGGAAAAAACCGGCGCGGCCGTGGAGCTGGCCGCCATCGGGCCCGTCAACCGGTAGCGGCGGGGCGAAGTCGCAGCACGCGCGGGGGGCGGACCGAGGGGGCGCCGTGCAACGAAAAAGGACCGGTCAGCTATCGGACCGGTCCCGGTTGATGGTCGCACGGTGTGGGGGTTACTGGCCTTCGTCCAGTTCCTCCACAAAGTCGATTTTTTCCTCGCGGGCGGCCGCTCGCAACTTGGTCAGGGCCCGGGCTTCGATCTGGCGAATCCGTTCCTTGGTGACGCCCAGTTCGGCGCCCACCTCTTTCAGGGTCAACGGTTCCTGGCTGTAATCCAGGCCAAACCGGCTGACGATGATCTTCTGCTCGCGATCGTCCAGAGCCTCCAGGATCCGACTGACCTGCTGCAAGCGGGCTTTTTGAGCCGCCTCGATCGAGTAGCGGTCGGACCGCGTCGTCCTCGGTCGCCAGAAACATTTCTTCGGAGGTCGGGCGGAACCGGTCCTTCTGCTTGTACTCGTCCGGAATGGTGCGGGCAAAATTCTTCATGATCGCCCACGAGGCATACGTGCTGAACTTGTTGCCACGCGTGTAGTCGAATTTCTCGACGGCCCGGATCAGCGACATGTTGCCGTCGCTGACCAGCAGGAAGAAATCCTCGTTGGCATTGACGTGTCGCTTGGCAATCGACACGACCAGACGCAAGTTGGCCTGCACGATGTGGTTTTTGACCTGCACCGCGTCGTCGTACAGTTGCTGGATGTCATCCATCGTCGGCGGCCCGGGGCCGTGCCGGATCCAGTGACTCGCGGAGTTTGCGGGCGCCCGAAACTTCAGGAAGTTGTATTTGCGGAACAAGTGAGCTTCCTGTTCGCGGGTCAACAACGCCGTTTCGTACAACGATGCCAGGTAGCGGGGCAGTCCGGCCGGCGGCTTGACACGACGCGGGGTGTGCTCCGGTTCCGGCAGAGTCCGCCAGGATCTTCGTGTCGGCCGCCTTGCGATGAAATTCGGGGCTGTCCATGAAGTCCAGCGGCAATTCCATGATGGCCCGGGCCCGCATCTCATTGACGACCCGGTAGACGGTCGTTTTGGTGCGGCAGTAACGGCGGGCGATCGCATCGACGTTTTTGCCGGCCAGATAATCCGCGTAAATCCGCTCCTTCATTTCCAGGTTCAGCGGACCGGTCTGGTTCGGGAACACAGCCTGTTCGGGATGTCGCTCGTCGAACTGCTTGATGGTGTAACGAATCGTTTCGACGCTGCGGCCCATTTGATCGGCGATCCGCCGGGCCACTTCGGCCGGGCATCCACCACTGCGGGCCAGACGCTTGGCGCGATCGATAATCTCTTCGCGATCGTTGTCGGTCAGCTGGCTGAATCGCTCGCCACGTTTGACCTTGTCGCGATTGTCCTTGACAAAGTGGTCGACGCTGGAATGCAAGAAATCCAACGCGTTTGCGACCACCGTCAAAAATGATCTTGCGGCTGACCAGCCCCTGCTGACGCCAGCGGGAAATCGTCTTGGTGGACACGTTGAACATCTTGCTGAATTGCTCCACGGTATGGACCGGTTGGCCCGAGTTCATCCGCCCGGATGTTGGCGGATTCGGAAAGATCTTCGATCAGATTGGACAGATCGTTCTGCAGCGTTACGCCGGCGATCGGGACGATCGGCGCCGTTTCCGGACGATAACCCGTGACCCGAAAGCAAACGTATTCGTAGCTGTAGGTTTTTCCGGAATCGACCTCGCGCAGCAGCCGTTCGGCGCGCTCAAGCTGTTCGATCTTTTTCTCGCGGGGCGCAAAGCGAACCTGTTGATCTCGCAATTCGCGCAGCAAGCTGTGGATTGTATTCAGTATGCATGGGGTTGACCTCTCCTGATTCGACCTGACGACCGGTGTTCCGTGCGAGATCGTCTGGGGGTTAGACGCTCGCCCGACCGACAAGTTTCATTGTTTGGCGGCCTTGTGCCGCGATTCACAAACCGCCGCGGGGGGTGACGGTTGGCGAGTTGGGTTTTCCGTTTGGAATTGTTGGCTCCTGAACAACGCGGGTGCTTTGTCAGGACGACCCATCGACTGTGGATACCCCGCAAACCGGGGACCAACGGCCGCCATTCCGCAAAAAAGGCAACAGGGCCGCTATCTGTCAGACGCTGGGTCAGCCGAAATTATTACGTTTGGCAAGCAGGTCAGGTTCGGGCCCGTCCGACGCTGAGGATGGGGGCGCCACAAATCCTGAAACCGAAACCGGTCGTCCGGCAAGGACCGACTTCGTAACGAAAACCCGCTACGAGTCAAGTCTACCTGATTCTGGTTATAGAACCGTCCAAACCGTCGAAAGTTCGCCTTGATTTTTTCCAAAACCCGATCTTTTCGAGGTTTTCGATCGATCAGCCAGGCTTTTAGGGCAGAAACACCGACATTACCGAGCCCCAACAACTGGGCCTTCTGGCACAACCGTGCGTCCTGGCCCCGAATTGGGAAAAGGCCACCGAGACAAGGGAAAAGGGTAATAAACGGGGCGGCGATCGGTCGATTGAGCGTCAAGGTCCGTTTTGCCCAAGCGTCTTCGCTGTACCCTGTCGAATATTGGACAAAAAAATGAAATTTGCCGGTTTTTTTGCGGGGGTCGGATTGGTCGCCACCCTGCTTGTTGGGTCTGGCCCGCGGGAATTGTCGGGTCAAAATGTCGCGCGTGTCAACTTGACCCCGGATTCATCCACCAGCACCATCTACCGGGTCGTCTCGCGTCTGGATGGACGCGGTGTGGTTTCACCTGCCCAGGAAAAATCGATCCGCCTGCAACTGGATGCCCGATTCCAGTACGACGAGCGGGTTATTGCCCGCAAACAGTTGCACAAGTCGATTCGCGAGTATGAAACGGCTCGTGCGGAAATCCGCCTGGGCGACGGCTCGATAATCAACCAGTTACCCGAGGACCGGCGAATCATCATTGCCCAGACCCACGATACGAACCGGCCTGTCAAGCTGGCGGCCATCGGTGGCCTGTTGACGCAAAAAGAGTTCGAACTGATCAACGTGCCGGCCAACACGTTGATCCTCGGCGACTTCGTGGCCCACTCCGGGGTTTCGGAGGGCGACGCCTGGGAACCGCCCGCTGACCAGTTGGCCCGGTTCCTGAATATTGATGCTATCGAACAATCAGACGTTCAGCTGAAACTGGAAAACCTGGAGCGTGGAATCGCCCGGCTGTTTGTCGGTGGGAATGTCACCGGACAGGTCGATGACGCGCAAACTGAAATCACCGTTTCCGGAACGATTCATTTCGATACGCGTGCCGGATTCATGCGAGGCTGCGAACTGACCATCAACCAGCGGCGGGATATCAGCCGCCTGGCGCCCGGCCTGGACGCCACTTTCAAGATGCTGGTTCGGATGGCACCGGTTTCGGACAGCCCCCGGTTGACCAATGAGGGCCTGGCCGAACTGCGGCAACAGGCCGGTACCATTTCCGATGATTTTCTACTGATGACACCCGATCGTTCGATTGAGCTAGTCCACTCGCGCGACTGGCGGGTCATCACCCAACCGAGGGATCGCTCGATTTTGCGGCTGATCGAAAACGGCCGGATGCTGGGTCAGTGCGACATTATCCCGTTGCCGTCGCGTCCGACGGACAAGCCGCAAACGCTGGAACAGTTTCGCGAGGTCGTGGCAGCCAAGCTGGCCGACCAAAACGCCACGATTACCGAAGCCAACCAGTCAACGACCAAACAGGGTCTGGAATGGATGCGGGTGACCGCCAGCGGAGCGACCGACGGGGTACGGCTGATCTGGACCTATTACACGATCAGCCACCCGGATGGTCAGCGGGTGCAGCTGGTATTTACGTCTGAGCCGGAACTGTCCGGTTCGTTTTCCCAACACTTCGATTCGATGATCGGCAATCTCAGCTTCCGGGAGCCGGCAGTGACCCAAAATGCCAGTTTTGAAAAGTAATCGTTTGTTGAAATAGATGGCCGGTCCCGGCCAACCGCCGGGGCCCAATCGCAGTGCGATCGTACCGTATTCAGATCACCCCGCCGCCTGGCGGGAGTTGATTGTGCAGCAAGGAACGCAGTCCTTCGGGGCTGCGTTTTTTGCGTGAGGGAGGGTCGCCTCGGCCGCCCGCCGACGCCGCCGTCGCTCGGCGACTGCCACCGGGGTGGAGGGTCACCCAACCCCGGACTGGCGTCCCGGGCTGTCGGCCAGTCGTCGCTCGGCGACGGTTCCGCGCGAGTCCGCCCGCGGACGCGCGACACCTGGGGCGAGCGGGTCCGAAAAATGCCGTATACTGGAGGCGATGCCCGGATATTCCCAAACGCCGCTGATTCGCAAACTCGGATTCCAGCCGGACCAGCCGATCGTGGCTTACGGCGCGCCGGACGAGTATCCGGACTGGCTGAGGGCGCCGGAATTGGGCCTGCGAATAAAGACCCGCTCCACCCGTCCGATTGCGGCTGCACACGTCTTTGCCACACGGCGGGCCTCGCTGGAAAAACGGATCGTCCGATTGCGGCAACAGCTGGAGCCGAACGGGTTTGCCTGGATTTCGTGGCCCAAAAAAGCATCCGGCGTGACGACCGACATTACCGAGGATGTCATCCGCGAAATCGCCTTGCCGTTGGGCCTGGTGGACATCAAGGTCTGCGCGGTCAGCGACGTCTGGTCCGGATTGAAACTGGTTATCCGCCGGGAGCTGAGGGCCCAACACCAGCCCGCCTGATGCCTGAATGGCGAACCTCCTGCCCGGGCGACCCTGCCCCACCCTTGGGGTCCCCGATTTGATCGGGTAACTTTTGCAGGCATGGATGCCCCCGGACCGCTCCGGGGACTGGCCATGAATTGCCCGAAACCCAAGGCTGCCATCTGATGCTGGAACTGTTCGATCAAATCAACGAGGCGATGTCGTACATTCGCGGCCAATGGGATCACCAGCCCCGGGCCGGAATCGTTCTGGGCACCGGACTCGGTTCGGTCGTCGCGGAAATCGATGTCCAGGCCTCGATTCCCTATGCTGAAATCCCGCATTTCCCGCAGGCCACCGCCATTTCCCATGCGGGACGGCTGGTCTGCGGGACGCTGGCCGGATTGCCGGTGATGGCGATGGAAGGCCGGTTTCACATGTACGAAGGATATAACCTGAAAAAAGTCACCTTGCCCATCCGGGTTTTTCGGGCCATGGGGGCTGACTTGCTGGTGGTTTCCAATGCTTGCGGCGGACTGAATCCCAACTTCGCATTGGGCGACATTATGTTGATCGACGATCAAATCAATCTGATGGGCGACAACCCGCTGATCGGGATCAACGATGATCGTCTGGGACCGCGTTTCCCGGATATGAGCGAACCCTATGACCGCCGGCTGATCGACCGGGCATTACGCATCGCGCGGCGTGAGGATATCGTCGCCCACAAGGGGGTGTTTGTGGCCGTGGCCGGACCCAATTTGGAAACGGCGGCGGAATACCGGTTTTTGCGGACGATCGGTGCCGATGTGGTCGGCATGTCGACCGTGCCCGAGACGCTGGTGGCCGTGCATGCCGGAATGCGGGTGATTGGATTCTCGTGTGTGACCGATATGTGCCTGCCCGATGCCCTGGAACCGGCCGATGTCAGCAAAATTATCGCCGTGGCCCGGGAGGCCGAGCCGCGTCTGACGCGACTGGTGACCGGTGTGTTGAGCGAAGAAGTCGAAACCACCTGACGAGGCGCACCGCCCCGATCGATTGCCGCGCAAGCGTCTCCCATCCGCGGGCAACGTCTCAAAATGAGCCTGTCGTCCCGAAATTGAGATGAGCGGACCTGATCGTCCGGTCGACCGAATGATGGACACGCACGTCGCCCGAAACCTGATTACCGCGAAATGGCCGACCCGCCCGTCGTGCGGAATCATTCTCGGTACCGGTGCCGGCAGCGTTGTTGAGAACATCGCCGTCGAGGCCACGATCCCCTACGCCGAGATTCAGGGGTTTCCAAGGAGCACCGCAGAGGGACACAAGGGCCAGTTCGTATGCGGTCAGCTGGCCGGTCACGCGGTCATCGCCATGCAGGGACGGTTTCATCTGTACGAGGGATACCGGAATTCCCAGATCCACCTGCCGCTGGCCGTGATGCATGATTTGGGGGTGCGAACCCTGATCATCAGCAACGCGGCGGGCGGCATCAATCCGCGGTTTGCCAGTGGTGACCTGGTGGTGCTGGAAAGTCATCTTGATTTGATGTTCCGCGATTGGCAGGTGCCCCCGCAGGAATTGCCCGCGGGCCGGCCCGCGACCCGGGCCGATGTGTACGACCGGTGTTTGATCGACCGCGCGCTGGCCTGCGCCCGAAGCCACGATTTCGTATTGCAGCGCGGGGTTTATGCCGGGCTGGTGGGTCCGAACTACGAAACGCGCGCCGAATACCGCTTCCTGAGACGCATCGGGGCGGACGTGGTCGGCATGTCAACGGTACCCGAAGTGGTCTTTGCGGCCCGGTCGGGGATGCGGGTCCTGGCGTTGTCGATTGTGGCCAATGTCGCCCGTCCGGATGCGCTGAAGCCGACTTCGGCCCGGCAGGTCATTGATGCGGCGGCCGTCGCCGCGCCGCGACTGGCCGCTCTGGTCGTTAACGCGATCCGGCAAGTCCATCATTGACGGTGCCACCGGTGGCGGGTGCACCCCTGCCGATTCCGTATTCGGGTGCCACCGGTGGCGGGTCCACCCGTGCCTGCATGAGGGGTCCTCCCGTGGAAATACCGCGAAAAACGGTGGCCCACCCTGGCAACCCCAGAGCCTGCCGCCAGGGGTTTTCGACGATTCACGCGGACCGGATAGGCGAGCAACCGTTTTTGCAAATCAACCTACCGGTGCCCAGGCCGATCCTGATACACTCCGCGGCGCTGGTCCCGGGCAGCGGTGCGCTGCCCCACCGGTGAAACTCTTTGCCAAGAAAACACGTACTTCAGGGACGAAGTCATGAATTATCGCTCGGTTGTAACGAGCCTGATCGCCGTCGCTTGCTGGTTCAACACCGGCCTTGCCTGGCAAACCAGTCCGGGCGGTGCCGCGCCTTAAAATACCCGGCCGGGGCCCACGTCGCCAGGCCAACCGCCGGTGGCGACCACGCCCGTCGAGCAGCCCCCCATGCCCCCCGGATTCCCGCTGGATTCCGAAACGCAAAACTACATTGAGCAACTGTTGACGTACTGGGAGGGCTATTCCAATCAGGTGACGCACTACCAGTGTGCCTTTACCCGCTGGCACTACGACCAGGAGATTTGCAACTATCGCAATCCCGGAAACAATCATCTGGTGGCCGCGGTTATTTCCCGGGGCAACATTCGCTTTCGCACTCCGGACAAGGGAATGTATGAAGTCACGGAAAAGTGGAGCTTTGCCGGCCCGCCCGACGAGCCGGCCGGTGAGCCGAGGTATGAGCGGCGGAAACTGACCAACGACAAATTTCCGGAACAGGAAAAATGGATTTGCGATGGCCAGTCGATTTTCGAATACGATTTTGAAACCAGTCGCCTGTATGAAATCAAATTGCCTCCGGAGTCCCAGGGCGAGGGATTGAAAAACAGTCCTCTGCCGTTTGTGTTTGGTGCCCGGGCGGTGGAATTGCTGGACCGGTACTGGATTCGCGACATTACGCCCGCCGCCGCCCGCGACCAGTACTGGCTGGAAGCCTGGCCCAAGCAACTGGGTGATGCCCAGAATTACAGCAAAGTCGAGATTCACCTGTCGCGCGATCCGTTTCTGCCCATGTCGATTCACATGTACGCGCCGAACTACGACGAAAAGACCAATCCCTCCAAAATGGTATTTGAGTTCGAACAGCGGGAGATTAACGGAACGCTGGCCAGTTTGCCGATTTTTGACCGGTTCTTCATTCGGCCGTCAACGCCGTTTGGCTGGAAACGCGTGGAACGCGATTTGGGTACCGAAGTCGATGCGACGCGGATCGGGCAAACGCCCGACGACAGCGGAAGTTCGCGGTAACCTGACCCGCACCGCCGGTGGACCTGAACCGGTTGCCGATCTCTGCGCGAAGATCGTTTGGCCGCGAAAAACGGCGTGCCGCCACCTACTCGTGCCGCAATGCTTCGATGGGGTCCATTTGGGCGGCCCGGATAGCCGGATAAAGTCCAAAGACCACGCCCACGAGCACCGATATTCCGAAGGCCAGCGGAAAGGACATGGGCACCAGGGTCGGCGTCATTTCCGTGGTTACCGTCGGCAGGTTGGCATACACCCGGGGCCAAAACTCGCGAATTCCGGCCTTGGCCGCTTCGATCATCACCGGGCACAACAATCCGACCAGCATGCCGATCGCGCCGCCCACCACCGAGAGGACGATGGTTTCGATCAGGAATTGCCGGATGATGTCGCGACGACACGCGCCGAAGGCGCGGCGAATTCCGATTTCCCGGGTCCGCTCGGTTACGGTTGCCAGCATGATATTCATAATTCCAATCCCGCCAACGATCAGCGAAATGGCGGCGATCAACCCCATAAACAGCATGAACATCAGGCGCGTCGTCTTGGCCTGTTCCAGCAATTCATAGGGAACGATGATGCCAAAGTCCTGGCGTTCGCGTTTGTCCCGCCGCAGGGTATTTTCGATGATTCGGCGGTTTTGGGAACATCGTCGATTTTTTTGACTTGAACCGTTACCTGCGTCAGTTCGAACTGTTTGCGGGAAAAGGAGCCGGCGCCGCGTTGTTCTTCGGTATCTCCAATGCGGCGGCGCATGGCTTCAATCGGTATGTAAACGTCCTTGGAGAAATCCTGTCCGGAAAACGAACCGCCGATCGCGCCCGTCGGCGCCTTGGGCTTGAGCACTCCGACGATTTCGTACCGGTCCTGCTTGGACGGAATGTAGATCTTTTTGCGCAGGGGGTCTTCGTAGGGGAAGAAATATTTGGCCAACTCCGCCGAAATCACGCAGACCGTGGACTTTTCCTCGGGATGGGTCAGGAAGTGACCCCGGTCAATTTGCAGTCGGTTGACGGCCATGTATTCCGGCGTGCAACCCACCAGGCGGCCCTCGATCGGGTCGATTTTGGGATTCCCGGTATAGGAAAATCGCAATCGCAGTTCCCGCACCGGAATCACCTGTTCCACGGTGGGAATGGCCAGCAACTGATCCCGTTCCGCCCGGGTAATTCCAAACAGGGTAGCGCTGAAACTGAACCCGGAACTTTCATCGGGGGGTTCCATGCTGCGGACGATAATGTTTTCGGCTCCCAGTGCCTCGATCTGTTCCTGGGCCTTGATGCTGATGCCCTCGCCGATCGCCAGCAACCAGATTACGCTGGCGACCCCGATAAAAATCCCCAGAACCGTCAGCGCCGAGCGCATGGGATGCAGCAGCAGGCTTTTGATTCCCAGAATCCAGGTTCGCAAAAACATTTCAGGTCAGGGGGACAACGGGTTGGCAGTTGGGATAGCGGAGGTGGTCGACCCGGCCCGCCGGATTGACTGCACCGGGTCAGCCGGTGAACACCAGCATCAGGTGGCCGGCGACTGGTCCGGCTCGAGGGACAATTGGGGGCTGACGGCCGACGCCGCCGCGCCGGGCGGCACCGGCAATTACCCGATCCGGATTCCGCTCATCGAATTGCACCAGGCCGTCGCGCAAACGGATAATCCGTTTGGCATGTGATGAAACCTCGTCTTCGTGGGTCACCATGATGATCGTGCGGCCCTCGGAATTCAGTTTTTCAAACAGCGACAGGATTTCATCGGTCGTAACCGAGTCAAGATTTCCGGTGGCCTCGTCCGCCAGAATAAACTGCGGATCGTTCACCATGGAGCGGGCAATGGCGACCCGTTGCTGCTGGCCGCCTGACAATTGTGTGGGGCGGTGGTTCAGTCGATCACCCAGTCCCACCAGATCGGCCAGTTCGCGGCAGCGTTCCCGCGAATGGGCATTCAATCTCCCCATGTAATACAGGGGCACCTCGATATTTTCGACCACCGTCAACTGGGGAATCAGGTTGTACGACTGAAATACGAAACCAATCCGGGAGGCCCGAATTGCGGACAATTCGTCGTCGCTCATCCGCGAAATCTCGTCACCCCCCAGCGTAAAGGAACCGGAGGTGGGGTGGTCGAGGCACCCCAGCAAATTCAGCAACGTGCTTTTCCCCGAGCCCGAGGGTCCCATAATGGCAACGTAGTCACCCTGGGGAATGTTGAAGGTCACGCCGCGCAAGGCCCGCACGGTTTCCCTCTTCAGCACATAGTGCTTGGTCAGGTCGGTAATCTCGACGGCATTTTTCATAGCGATTGATTTCGGCCAGAGGTGGCTGGCCGATCCTGGTGACTGGCCCGGATCCCGGGGCAACGGGCGGGGCGGCGTGACAGTTACTGGCCGCCCCCGCCGCTCTGTTGCTGGAAGCGTTGCATCATCACTTCCATCGATTTTTTGATTTCATCCCGGGAAATGTCCCCGTCACCGTCCTGATCCGCATCGGTCAGGCGACTGGCCCGCTCGTCAAACTCCTTCTGTTCCTCGGCATCGATTTTACCATCGCTGTTGGTGTCATAGCGTTCCATGGTGCGATCCACGATGGTATCCACCGAAAAACCTCCACCACCGCCGCCCCGGTCAGGGTCACCGCCTCCCGCGGGGCCGCCTTCGCCACCCCGGGATCGCCGACCGCCCTCGCCACCGCCCTCGCCACCGCCGCCTCGCCGTTCACCGCCGGGCCCCGCCTGGGCCACGGTTGACGGCGCTGTCGCCCGCACCATCGACCGGCACATTCGCCGGACCACCCGGGGCCGTGGCAGATGTCACTGCGGTGCCCTCGGGCAATTCGATGCGCGATTCCTTTTGCTGGGCCGGCAGGGCCATCAGATCCTTGTAGTAGCCGGGATCCATCACCAGCATGTCACCCTCCTCAACTCCGGATTCGATCCACACATTTTGGGAATTCTCACCCGCGATTTGTACTTCAACGGTCTCGAACGGCGGGTTCATCCCCAACGCTTGCCGTAACACAAACGCGGTATCGTTGGCCGAGTAGATGCACTGCAGCGGCGCCTGCAACACATCCGGCTGGTACTGGGTCTGAATGGTCACGGAGGCATTCATGCCAGGGATCAGTTGCTTGGGCGGGTCGATAATCCGGACAAACACGGCGTATTCGCGTACGGTCGATGAACTCATGAATCCGCCCTGCTCGGCATAAGAATTGACCTTGGTCACATATCCGGTCAACGGCTTGCTGCTGAGGGCGTCGACGGAAATGGTGGCCGGCATTCCGGGACGAACGGACGTAATACTTTGCTCGTTGATCAGGACCTTGACCTCCATTTTGTTGGGGTTGGGCAATTTGATCAGCACTTGCCGTTCCCGCACGGTGGCCCCGGGCTCCAGCACCCATTCGCTTCCGCCGCGGCGGTCAAATTCCTTGTGGTACACCACCTCGCCTTCGACGCCTTCGGGCACCTTGATGTTGCAAAACTCCAGTTGTTCCTCGATTTCGGCCAGTTTCCGATCTTCAATTTTTTTCTCTTCCAGCGCGTTTTGGTACTGCACTTCGGCCGCCGCAATATCGCTTTCCAGCTGCACGATCTCTTTCTTGTAGGTAATATTTTCCAGCACTTCCAGACGTTTGGTCTCCAGTTCCACCTTGTTAAAGGCCCGGGCCACGGCAATCTCATCGGATTGCAATGCCTGCTTGGACAGGAACCCCTTCTTCTGCAAATTGATGCTGTGCTCCAGATAGGCCTTGGCCTGCTCGTATTCCTGTTCGGCGTTGAACTTCTCGTTCTCAATCGTCTTTTTCTGTTCGATGAACGTGCCCTGTTCGTACTCGTTTTTGGATGCCAGGGCGGCATCGAGGGCGGCCTTGGACTGAATCACCGAGGTTTGGGCAGAACTGACGGCGATGCGTTGCTGCTCAAGCTCCTGTTCGAATGCGGCTGAATCGAGCGTGACCAGCCAGTCACCCGCCTTCACATAGGTGCCCTCGGGGATCGCATCAATGACCGAGGTGTTGCCGTTTCGGGAAACGACCTGGCACTTGATTTCGACATTCTCGGCGCTCTGCACCTCTCCCTGGTCCAGCACCTTGGCAACGAATTCGTCCTTGATCACCGGTTTTAACACCGCGTCGATGGTTTCCACATCGCCGGAGCGGTAAAAGCTGAAATAAACCAGAACCGCCAGGCAGCCGACGGCCAGCAGCGCTCCCAGGACCAGGGGAATCGTATTGCCGGATCGCTTGCCGACGGCGGAAGAAGCCCGGTTTTGGGGCACGGTCGGAAAACGACCGGTGGGCTGCGACGGAACATTCGTTCGATTCATGTTTGGCTCGTTTTCAGTTTCTGTCCGGGCGACGTGGCACCCGGTAAAATGATACCCGGGAAGGTGCGATTCGCAGCGCGAAAACATTTTGGGAAATTTGGCAAGTGGCCGCGGAAAGTCCGGCGTCAGGTCCGGAGCGGCCCGCGGGTGGGATCAGAGTGAAGGGCACACAACCGCTCGACCGCCGTCAGCTTGGGTTTCAGGTAAACAGGTTTCCGACGCGAGCCCTTTATTGCCGGATCCAGGACGGATTCCACCGTGGTCCGCGCCGTACCGCCGCGTCAGAAGCCCATCCGGTTGTCTTCAGGACCGGGTAATTTAACACCTGACAACGGGTCAAGTGCCGCTGAATGGCGCCGATTTGGAGCATTTTTGGCTCCAGGGCGGCTATTTTACCGGCTGCAGGGGTCTATTTGCGAGTTGGCCCGATTTCGCCGTCCCCCGACGAGGATCGCCGGTCGCGCAGCCATTGGGGCACAAAACCCAGGCGGGGCCCCAAATCGGCTGAATCCGCATCGCTGCCGGACGCCGGTTCCAACCGTCCCTGATCGCCGCCGGGCAGCGGCCGGGCGGGATCGGGCCGGGGTGCCGCCGGCGTATCCGTCTCCGGGGGTACGATATAGTCGGGCGGCTCGCCCGGCGTCGCGGCCGGTCCCAGGTCATATTGATCCAGTTCGTCGGTGGACACCTCCCGCGGCGGCAAGCACAAATCCTCCGGAGGAATCCCCACGACGGCAGCCGCCCGCCAGGCATAATTGACGTTGATCGTACCGGGGTCCATCCAGACTCCCTCGGGAGACAGCTGCATCGTGCCCATGTCAAAATCGAGACCACGGCGCAACGATTCGTAATCGACCCAAATCCCCACAAATTCGGTTTGCGTCCGCTGCAAATCGTCCAGGGCGTTCGTCAAGTCGCGTTGGGCGGTGGGACCCAGCGTGCTGCCACCAACGCCTCCCTGACCGGGCCGCGCCGGTTCCACCAGGGCGAACTGGGACAGCTCGACCTGCTGAATGGCGGTTCGGATACTGCGGCGCGACAACTGGAACAGCACCCGGCTTTGTTCCAGGGCCCGCAGCGTACGCCGCAGATTCTGGTTGATGGAATCCTCAAAATTGTAATACTGACGCCGCGCCCGCTGGTATTCGATCAACGCCTCGCGGTAACGGTTTCGTTCGGTCAGTCGGGTGATTGGTGCGTCGAAGCGAAAACCGAAGTTGAACTGGTTGCTGTCCCATCGCACCTTGAATGGATTCTCGTTATCCCCGAGGGTGCCGAACGAACCATTCACCTCCAGGTCCAGCACGCCCTCCAGATCATCGGCCACAAACTCGATGCGCCGCCAGCGATCCACCAGGGCGGCCCGGGCATTCATCAAATCGCGACGAAACTGCAGGGCAATGGCAAAGGCTTCCCGGGCACTGATATCGACATCCGGCAGGGTGATGGAGTCCACGCGGGCCCGGGCCTGCAACAGGTTCAGTTCAATCGCCACGTTGGCGACCCGAGTCAGAATTTCGGGCGTCTCGAACAAGATCTCGGCTTCCATTCGTTTGCGCAGGTCATCCGGATCCAGCGCCGGGCCCTCCACCAGCAATCGCGCAATGTTGGCCCGCAACGCCTCCAGCGATTCCCGGATCGGCGTAAATTTGATCAACAATTCCTTCAACTCGTTTTCCAGTCGATCCGCCGATTCGACCACGTCATCGCGGAGGATGGCCGGCTCAATATCGAATTCAATGTCACTGGTGGCAACGTATTCGCGGAGGTTGGCCAGCTTGCGCAGCCGCTCGGGCCGGGCCTGCCGCATCCGTTCAAAATCCCGGCGAATCAGTTCCACATCCGATTCCTGCATCGCCTGAAACAGCGGTTCCATCAGCTTCAAATAGGGTTCCAGAGATTCCAGTTTTCCTTTCAAATCGTCATTCCACTGGACACTGGTGATTTCCCGGCCCGTCTCGTCAATGGTATACGGATTGATTCGTTCCAGTTGTCCGCCGATTTCGTCGCGCAGCGCGGTGATTTGCAACTGGCGGGCCAGCAGCTGGTCGGAGATCAGCTCGAACCGGTCCAGGTAGGGATCCTGAATCCGGACCGGAACATCCGGTGGCAGGCCCAGATCCCGTTTGTACTGGTCCAGCGAGTTTTCATAAGCCACCTTGGAAATCAGCAACCCTTGCTGGGCGGAATACAGGCGGTTTTCCGCCTGCACCACCTGCAGCAAGTCGATGCGTTCCTCGGCAAAGAACTCCCGAAACTGGATCAGCACGTTTTGCAACGATTGAACGTTGAACTCGGCAATCCGGATCGATTGCTGATTCAGCAACAATCCCAGGTACCCTCCCGTTGAAAATGGAGTCGCCCGGGGGCGAACTCAGAAAGTTGGTGTCGGGACCAGGCCCCGGATTGCGGCCGGTCACGACAAACAGGTAAAACCCGCGGCGAAACCGTTCCAGTTGCCGCACGTTGGCCAGCAGACGTCGTTCCGCCAGCGTCAGCGCCTCCATCACCACGTCCCGGCCCGCTCCCTGCAGCAAAGGCTGAATCAGTGCAAAATCGATGATCGTGTTGCCGGCCTGGTTGGAGACACCTCCCAGCACGCTCCAGGTGATGGTATTGATTATGTCCATCGCCAGAGTCGTACCGGTAATCCCAAATCGTTCGAGCCGGGTCCGACCGAATTCCGTATCCAGCGTCGTGGTGCCCCCGTCATTCCCCTGACCTCGTGTGGTCAACACGGATCCCCAGCCCCAAAACGCCCGGGTATCAAAACCAAACCGTTCGAAACTGACATCCAGTGCCGACAGGAACAGGTTCTCGCGTTGCGTTTGCCAGTCGGGAGAATGCAGCAGGGACAACTGGACCGAACGATCCAGGTCCAGATCCAAAATTCCCTCTTCATCCAGCGGCAAGTAACTGCGCCATTCCGGATTGGATACATACCCCGTGTCGCCATTGGCGTGCCAGTCCGGGTATCCCGGCTTGCCGTCCACACAATGCATCAGTTTTTGACTGGCCGGATCATCGGGCGGCATGGGAGGATGATCGGCCGAGAAGGGATCGTACATCCGGGATTCCGGATTGATGTCGATCGACGGGTTGATTTGATTCCAGCGCGGGTCATTCAGTTTTTGACGGATCAGCATTTGCGCGTCCGAATCCGCCTCGCGGCGATAAAAGCCGCGATGACAACCGGTACAGGTCATGGTCACGAAACCACCCACCAACACGGCTGTGATTGCTCGCGCAATGGTTCCCGGGCGATCCGACGGGGTCCGTCGACCTGGCAGGCGTCGAGTACTGAAGCCACGATTCACAGTCCACTCCCTGGACAGGGCCGTTTTGGGTTTCGCAACTCCCCGCGCCGCGCATCCATTGCGGGATACGCCGGCACGTCGGGAATACCGTCCCCAAATCAGGCGGGTTCCGGGTCAGGGCGACCAGCCGCTTCCTTTCAGAAAGCGGTCGATCGCCAGAACAGTCCGCAAACGGGATCAATTCTGCGGGAATTGCCGATTGCAGCCAGTTTGCGTCCGGCAAGACCGGACTTTGATGATTTTCGGGATTCTGCCGGTTGTTCTTGAGGTTTTCCGTTAAGAGGAGCCTGCGGGGGATTGGGTGGCGACGGACCATCCGGCTATGATGCCGGTGCCGCAACGTGTCAGGGCTGCGAAAACTTGACACCCCATATAGCCCAATTTATCATCCATGTGTCGGGCTTCTGTGGGCCAAGTTGGCCGAATGTCATGCATGTTTGCCGGTCGGCGGGACGATACGTTGTTCCAGGCCGGTCTTTGTTTTTCCGATACAGGGCGGATTTCACATTATGTTGGAAATACTTCCATGGCTTGTGATTGGCGTTCTGTTGATCGTATTGATCGTGGCGCTGATCAAGTCTGCCAGCACCTGGAACTGGGTTCCGATCGTCGCCGTGCTGTTGATCTTTGCGACAGCCGTTTTTGCCGGTTATTTTGCCAGCATGACTTTCAAAACCCGCGCGGCCTGGATGCAGAAGGACCGGGATAACCAAAAACTGCTGTCCGACGCCCGCAGCAACCTGGATGAAACGCTGTACGGGCCGGCCAATGCGTTCGAGTATGCCGGTGACTCCCTGAATGGAACCAATAACAGTCTGAACCTGTTGACGATTGGAGCCGGTCGTATTTGGCGGGGCGCCCAGCCTGCCGTTGGGGACAACAACCAGATCTCGTTGACCTTTGTGGCGCCCGAAGGACAGGCCGCCGAAGCCCTGCGCTCGCCCGTCTCGCAATTGAAACAGGACATGCAAGTCTTTGTGTTTGCCGATCGCGGAGCGACCATCGACGGCGTGTTGGTCTCTTTGCCCGTTCAGTATGTCGGCACCTATCTGGTGGAATCGGTGGCCAACGACTCGGTCACGATCAAACCGTTGTTCGTCACCGAATTCTCGGCTGGCGAAGCTGCCCAGCCCACGTCGTCATGGACCTTGTTTGAAACAATGCCTGGCGACTCGCCCTCCGTGTTCCGGGACGATCTGGATTTGGCCGAATTTGATATCTCGATCTATCGGTCGGCCTTGCGCGACAAATATTTGCCGGCGGAATCGCTGGGCCTGGCACCGGACAGCATGGAATATGAGTCGTTGCTGGATGAATACACGTTTGATGGTTTGTCCATGAATGTGATTCAACAATGGATTGATGCCCAGTCGGACCGGATCAACGATCGCTTCGATCCCGACGATTCCAGCAAGGAATCTCAAGTACGGTTTACCGCAAAAAGCCCGCCGCTGGTGGTCGATGGCTCCGGCAATCCATCCACCGACGGGGTGTTTGACGGGGAAGGACTGGCCAACGATCCGAATCTGAAACTGGGCCGGGATGTGACCATCGAGGAAGGCGAGGAGTTGCGGGTTCCCAAACGCTACTTTGAGTCCGGTTACCCGCAAGCGGACGGTAACAACCGGCCGCCATTGAAACAGGACTGGTCGGCCGAGTCGATTGTGGACTTCTACGCCCGCCCCCTGCGCGATTACCCGTTTGCCCTGCGCGAGTTGGGTGAAAAGGCCGCCCGCATGCGTGAAAGCCTGGCGGGAATGACGACCGATATCGAGATTTCCCAGGCCATGATCGAAGACACGGAAAACCAGATTCGTTTTCGGGGCGACCTGATTGTTCAATTGCAATCTGATATCAGCCGCCGCCAACAGGAACTGGCGGCGATTACCGCCCACCGGCAGCATCTGGAACAGGAAATCGCCCGGCGACAGCAACAGATCCGCACCTATTACGAGCAGATGCTGGAACTTTATCGATTGCTGCGGGAACCCGATGCCAGGCAGGATACCCGGACCGGACCGACCCCCGACTCCATCGTCGCCCGGCAGCGCTAAACCAGCTGTCGGAGCGGGTGGTGCCCATTCTGATTTCGCCGGGACCCGCCGTCCCGGATTGCCATGGCGGTCCCCGCCGGTTTGCCTGGCGGATATCTCTTCCCTCGCGGGGCCGGGACGACAACAATATTCCCTGTGGATCACTCCGGAAGCACAGGGGGATGGCTCGGGTCATGGGCATTTACGATCGAGGCTACTACGACGACGACGAGTGGAAGGGACCTGGCCGGCGGCGAACGGCTGCCGCGCCCGATCCATGATTGGCGTGATCATCATGATCAACGTCGCGATCTTTCTGCTGGACATGTTCAGCGGGCCGGTTGTTTTCCCCAACGGCCAAAAATCCGAAACCAGTTTGAAGTTGTCGTATTTTCTGGCGCTCGAAGCAGGGGGCGGCCGAAATCGGCGGGTACGGCCCGCTGGACAGCCCGTTGTATGTCTATCAACTGGTCTCCTACGGCTTTGCCCACGCGTCGATCATCAGCGAACGGGGCATATTTCATATCCTGTTCAACATGATCGCGCTGTTTTTCCTGGGTCGCCCCGTGGAGCAACGCTACGGTGGCCGCGAGTTCATTCGCTTTTACCTGATGGCTGTCGTGATGTCCGGGCTGGTATGGCTGATCTCCTATGCGCTGAGCGGACGGGTGGGAATTGCTGTGGGCGCATCCGGGGCGGTAGCCGCCGTGGTGATGTTGTTCGTCTTTAATTTTCCGCGGGAAACGGTCTTGCTGATGGGCGTGCTTCCGATGCCCGCCTGGATCCTTGGTGTTTTGCTGGTGGGCATGGATGCGCTGACTTCCCTGAATCCCGACAGCGGGATCGCCGTCGAGGCGCACCTGGGGGGTGCCGCATTTGCCGCGGCCTACTTTTTTGGCAAATGGAATTTCCAGTGGCTGCGGTTCGACGGGTTGACGAACCGCCTGGCCAGGCGACCCAGCCTGAAAGTTCATAATCCCGGACCATCCCGGGATTCGCTGTCCAGCGAAGCCGATCAGGTTCTGGACAAACTGCACCGCGAGGGAGAATCCAGTCTGACAAAACGGGAGCGCCGGATTCTGGAGAAATACAGCCGCGAGGTGCGGGATCGTCGCGACACCTGATGTCACCAGCGGACAGGTTCCCCCCGGCCGGGTCAGGGCCATGTAACGTACCCGCCGCCAACGTGTCTAACGCAGCGCACTCTCGGCCGACCCGCCCGCTCCGGCCGGTTTTCCATACATGGCGTGCACCGGACGATTCGGTTCGCGCCAGCGCGAGGCCGGACCGCAGTGGCCAAACGACCACGGGAACCGTCGCCGCGAGTTGGCCCGCACCAGCTGCTGGATCTGATCGCCAGGCATGCCCTGGCGGGCAAGCTGTTCGGCCATGCGGGCATTGGCTGCCGCCACGCAAATCGTGCGGATGGTGCTGGTCACACACCACGCGATGACCACCAACAGGGCTGTCGTGAAAACCACCGCCACGATGAACATGACCAGGATTTCATCGGTCGGAAATCGTTCCAGCCAGGCGGCGGCATTCGCCGATTCGGTTTGTGCCAGTATCCCCAACATCTTTGATCCCCCGGTAATGTTGCTGCCGTTTCCGGTCTGGCGGTTGGTGATTCCGTGAATTCCGGTGTTTACCATTCCGCTGTTTTACGCCGTTTACCAGCGTCGCCTAGGGGCATTTCGTTCGAGGACCGGGAATCTTGACCGGCTTTTGAAAAAATTTCAAATTGCCGAACGATCCACGGCGGACGGCCGGATTTCCCGTCTTTTCCCTTGACTGCGACCCGGCGCGAGGCCTAAAACCTCGCGATCCGCACGCTTCCGCCGGAATTGCCGTTCATGCGCCTGTTTGCCGCCATTCTGCTCGCTGCCCTGACGCTTGCCAACGGCTGCCGGCCATTCAAACCGTCCGATGACTCGACCGGTCCGGTCCGATATCCTCCCCGGTTTTTGGCGGCGCAACGCATGAAACCGGGCAGCGCGGCGCTGGAAATTGCCGTCGTCACCATTTCGGAATCCCGTTCCGCCGCGCTGGAATCGGTTTGGCAAGCGGCCGATTTCCAGTCGATCGATTTGAAAACACGCCGATTGCTGGATCACAACGGGTTTCGCAGCGGGGTGATTGGCACCCGGTTGCCGGGCGAACTGACCCGATTGCTGGAGTGGACCGAACCGCTCAGCAGCGGCCCCGAAATTGTGGGGGACCCGCGTTCATTGCATTCGTTCGAGGGGCCCGTCGGATTTTCATTTAAACAGCTGGAGCAACTGCAACCCGGAACCGAACACTGGATTCCCTGTTCCCCGCCCCGCCCGCTTTTGACGTGGACCACCGAGAAAGACGGACAGCGTAAATCCGGCCAGTGCGAAAACGCCACGGGCGGGTTCACGGTTGGTCTGATTTCCGCCTCGGACGGAAACATCCGGTTGTGGCTGCGTCCGGAAATCCTGCACGGACAGCGGCGCATGCGATATGGAATCGACGAGGATGATTTTCTGTTTGAACCCAAACAGGACCGGCTGACTCTCGGCGAATTGCAGTTCACCCATCGACTGCTGCCCGGCCAGACCCTGATCGTTGCCGGAAATGGCGTGCCCGAGGGACTGGGGAATACGTTACTGACTGATGGTGCCGGTACCTCCCCAGGGGATCAGAGAATTTTGCTGATCCGGCCGGTCAAGATTCAGGCCGACGACCTGTTTCAAACGGGCAACACCCAGCGACGACTGTCGACCAGCCTGGATTAGCAGCTTGTCAGTATCGAAAACCGGGACCCGGGTGCGGTCGTCCCGGCTGCGTTTCGGCCGGCACGACGACGGTACCGCACATACGACCAACCCCCACCACGGGCACGGGCAGGGTATTGTCGCAGGGCTCCCGAAGCGGAAAGGGGGGGTGGCCGGGGCCGCGGGTTGTCCTCGCCGCTGGCGGTTGTTTTGCCGGTGGCCCGACGGATAATGGCGGGGGTTCCGGTCCCCGGAGTTGCTGTATCTCGCCTTGCTGGTCTTTGACATGACGCATTCGGGTATTCGGGAAACCTTGCCGCTGGCCACGACCGCGGAACGGGAACAGGCATTGCTGGCTCCGTGGGCGATGCACAGCCGGGATTCGGCCGGCCGCCAGTTTGCCGAACCCCCGCACCCCTACCGGGGGCCCTTTCAGCGCGACCGGGACCGCATTTTGCACAGTTCGGCTTACCGCCGACTGAGCGGCAAGATGCAGGTGTTTACTGGCGGGATGGGGGATTACCATCGCACTCGTCTGACCCATACCCAGGAAGTTGCCACGATCGCCCGCACCATGGGCCGGGCCTTGCGTTTGAACGAGGACCTGATTGAAGCTCTGGCCCTGATGCACGACATTGGACACCCGCCCTTCGGTCATGCCGGCGAAGACGCGCTCAACGAAGTCGCCCATGATATCGGCGGTTTTTCACACAACCAGTTTGCCTTGACCATTGTCCAGGTGCTGGAGGTGCGCTATACGTCCTCGCCGGGTTTGAATCTGACTCGGGAAGTCTTGCAGGGCCAAACGGCCCGGGTGAACAAGCAGGCGCCCGGACCTCATCCGCTGCTGGAAGTGCAGCTGGTCGATGCCTCGGACAGCACGACCTACGACGCCCACGACACCGACGATGCGGTGAAACTGGGTTTGGTCACGCTGGGCGAAATGTCCGAGATCCCGCTGGTTGCCGAATGCCTGCGGTATGTCCACCGGCACTCTTCCAGTTTGAATCCCAAACAATTGCGCAAAGCCGTTGTGCATCGGCTGATCGATCGGCAGGTGACCGATATGCTGGAACATTGCGGCCGCCAGCTGGCCCGCCACAATTTTGCCAGCGCCGAAGAGGCCCGCCACAGCGACTTTCTGATCGGTCCCGGACCCGGGTTGGCCGAACAGAAAGCGGAACTGGAATCGTTTTTGCACGAGCGGGTCTATCGACACCCCCAACTGGTGCAGATTCGCGGTCAGGCCCAGCAACAGATCAGGCAGATGCACGAGGAGTTTGTCCGTGATCCCGGCAAGATGGCCAGCCAGTACCGGCAACGGGCCGAAATCGTGGGTGTCCGCCGCGCGGCCGTTGAGTTTATTGCCGGCATGACGGATCATTATTGCGAAGCGATTTTCAAAAAGTACTTCGCCTGACCACCAGCCAGTTGTCATGGCCGGGCCTTTCGGAGCCGAACTGGATCACCGGGAACCGGACCAACCGGTTCGGCCTTGCCAGAATTAGCGGTTAGGGGGCTGGTCCCGGGAACATTCTCGTCGTGCGCCGGTGATTGCACACTGGCCCGGGCTGACCCGCCCAAATACAATCAGAAGACCGGAAAGTTTCGATAGAGGCTTGTTGGGCAGTCGCCTGTTCATTGGTGCAGGCGATTTTTTGTAGTTTGCTCTCGCCTGACCCGACTCGCCACTCAGGTCTCAATCGCCCGGCCCGCCCTGGTGCGGGCAAGCCAAACCGGTCGGTGTTATCCCCTTTTTTATCCAACCTGTTTTTCTTGTTCAGGGCCGGCTGGTTATTACAATCGCGTCCCTGATCCTGCGGCAAAATGGTACTCTGGCTTATTCGTGCATGCTTTGGCCTGGTCGCCATCGGCCTGGGCTTGTCACTGGCTCTCAATGCGCAATTGAGCAGCAATCATCGGGTGCTGGTGTTTATCCTGTTCTTTGTGGGCACGGGAATCGCGATCATCGCCGATTCCATATTCAAAAAGAAACGAATTGACCTGATTACCAGCATCTATTTTGGAACGCTGGTCGGGCTGTTTTTGACCTACATCGCCGGACTGGTCCTGTCACCGCTGTTCGAAAGCTACAAGGAATCCTTCAACGCGGCCCTGGCCGTGGACGGTGAGGGAGGCACCTCTCCTGAAACACTGCGTACCGTGATCGTCTCCTTCATTGGCGTCATCACCTGCTACACCTGTGTCAGCGTGCTGTGGCAGACCAAGGACGATTTTCGATTCATTATTCCCTACGTCGAATTTGCCCGTGAATCGAAAGGCCTCAAGCCCTATATCCTCGATACCAGTGTGGTGATCGACGGCCGGATTGCCGACCTGATCGAAACCGGCGTTGTGGACAATCCGCTGGTCATGCCCCGTTTCGTGCTGGCCGAATTGCAAAGCATTGCCGACAGCAGCGACAAATTGCGCCGGGCCCGCGGACGGCGCGGTCTGGATATCCTGAATCGCCTCCGCAACAACGACAACATCGATTTGCAAGTCTACGAGCGGGAACTTCCCGAGATGGAAAACGAACCGGTTGACAGCAAATTGCTGATCCTCGCCAAACACCTGGACGCCAAGGTGGTGACGGGCGATTTCAATCTGAACAAGGTCGCCAAGTTGCAAAACGTCGATGTGATCAACCTGAATGATGTTGCCAATTCGATCAAACCGGTCTTTTTGCCGGGCGAATCGATTTCGGTCAAGATCGTCAAGGCTGGCGAGGAATCCGGTCAGGGCATCGGTTACCTCGAAGACGGGACAATGGTGGTCGTCGAGGACGGCCGCGGCCATATCGGCGACGACGTGGCCATTACGGTGACCAGCATGTTGCAAACCAGCGCCGGCCGCATGGTTTTTGGCCGCATTCAAAACGGCCGTCGTTGATCGCGGTCGCCCGATCCCCGATCCCCGATCCCCGATCCCCGATCGCCGATCCCCGATCCCCATTGGCAACCCGATCAGGAACGTCGACCGGAGCCGGTGCTCTCGTGGCACTTGCCACACCGGCCCATCAGGGTTGCGGTTCGGCCGATCGCAAAAAGGCCATCAAATCCAGTATGTCTGCTTCCGAAAACGTGTTTAGCAGATCATCGGGCATGGGAGATTTGGTGCTCGGTCGCAGATCCTCGATCCGGTCGCGATTAACGACGGTCAGTTCTCCGGGACTGATCATGTCGGTCTGTACCAGATAATCATTGCCATTCAGGTTGGCCACCCGGCCGACGACGATTCGTCCGTCCTCCATTTCAAAAACGGTCGCCTGATACTGACTGGAGATTTCCTTGTCCGGATCAATCAGTGTTTCCAGCAAATATTCCGGGGAGTAGCGGCGGAACAGTCCGGTCAGATCGGGTCCCACAATGCCGCCATTGCCGTTGAACTGGTGGCATTTGTAGCACTGGGCAGCGGTGAACACCTCGCGCCCGTTGTCGATGTCGCGATTCTGCCCATTGCGCCTGTTGCAGCGCCGGCAACAGATCCGCAAAGGTCCAGTCCCGAATCACCGGTCGCTCCCGCAATCCTTCCCAGGGATCCTGTTCATTCAGTTCAACGTCGATCAGCGATGCCAGCGCCTGGTGCTCCGTGTCGGGCAATCGCTCGATAAATTCCTCGCGGGCTTTTCGCAGGTAACCGGCAAACGATTTGCCACCCTGCAGCACGGCGGAATGCACAAACCACTGCAAGTATTTTTGACGCAGCGGTCGGGTCCAGCCATTCTCGGCCAACCGCAGGCAGATGACATAGTGAATCGCTTCTTCCTGGGTATCAGCCGCGTCCAGCAACCGCATTGTTTTGGAAACGACCTGATCGTCACCGGTCGCGACCAGCAGACGGCACAGTTCCCGGTTCAGCGGCACCGATGAGGCCGGATAATGCGGCCGAGCAGGGCACGAATCGACTCCCGGGCATCCGTTTCGAAGTTTTCAGGCTCCAGCCGCATCAGTGCCAGTCCGCAAATGCGCAGCAAATGCAGCTTTTGCATTTCCGACAGGCTGTCCCAACTCAGGTTTTTCCGGATGGCCTGCAACACCCGTTTCTGCGTGCTGGCGTCCGCGGGTGCCGAGCGGCACACCGCCAGCAGGCATTCCAGGGCCGTCCGGGTCTCTGTTTCCGTCAGGGCCCGTTCCAGCCACGATTCCACCGGCGCACGTTCCAGCACATTCCGCGCTGCAAATCGAACGGCCCGGTCCGGATGCATTCAGAAACGGCCAGGCGGCATCGACCGGATCCGACTCACCGGCGTCGCCGGATTCCAGTTGACGCCGCACGTGCTGTTGAGCGGTCAGTTCCATGGGAGGTGCGGCATCCGCCACCGGTTCGGTGGCCCGAATTCGATACAAGGCCGATTGCGTCCGCCGCCCTCCGATGGCGAAGTACAGATCGCCGTCGTGGACAATCATGTCGGTGACTTGCAAGGCCGGTGCCGAGCAAAACAATTCCTTTTCCCCGGCCCAGGTGCCACCGTCGGGCGACAGGTGGATCGCGTAAATGAATCCAAAGCTCCAGTCGGCGATGAACAGAGCGCGCTGGTATTCTTCGGGGAATGCGGCTCCCGTTCCAAACACGATGCCCGTGGGCGAACCGGGACCAATTTCGACGACCGGCGGCACGCTGTCGGGATAACAGGTTGGCCATTTGGCATCGCCACCCCGCCATCCAAATTCACTGCCGCTGGTGACGTGACAAACTCGCGTGGGCCGGTACCAGGGAGTTCCAATATCCCATTCCATGTCCGCATCGTAGGTGAACAGTTCGCCGGCTGGACTGAAGGCAATGTCATACTCGTTGCGGTAAGCCGATGCTGACCAGTTCGAAGTGCCTTGCCCGTCGCGATCGGTTTTGCAAATCCAGCCACCCGGGGCCATGCATGTCCCACGGCATGTCCGCCCGGGATCCCAGATCCGCGGCAACAAATTGTCTTCCTGCCAGTGACGGGGAACTCGCGAGCTGTCAATTTCGGTCAACGCGGTGTGGTTGCCGGCACAAACGTACAGGCTGTTGCCGTCGGGACCCAGCACGACGGCATGCGGCCCATGTTCGCCGCTTCCCGCAAATTCTCGCAACAACTGAATCTGGTCCAGCTGACCGTCTCCGCCGGAATCGGTCACACGGTACAGACCGGCCGGCGTCGCGTCATCCTTGCGATGGGCCACCACGTACAGGCTGTCGAAAGCCCACAACAATCCCTGGGCATGTCCCAACTGGACATCAATCGGAACGACCTGTGTGTCATCGGCGGTGACACCTGGGCGAATCCGGTATAACTTGCCATACTGGTCGCTGGCTACCAGTCCGTCGGGCGTCGTCGTTAAACTGACCCACGAACCCAGCTCCTGCGGAACCTCGTATACGAGGTCAGCCGCAAAGCCCTCCGCCAACTGGAATTTTTCCGGTGCCGGGACACCTGACTGGGCCACGGCCAACGGAGCCGCAACGACGGTTCCCCAAAGGATCGCCAATCCGGAAATCAGCCAGTGACAGGATATTGCGCACATACACGAACCTCGGCATCAGCGGGGGAGTAAAACCGGTTTCCCGATCCGTAAAACTGTCAGTTGAAATCACGTCCCATGGTAACCCAACCTGCTGACCGTAGATAGTAACGCGTCCGGCGGCGTTGGCTGAAACACTGCAGAAAAAGGGCCTTGTTCCACCATGTCCGACAACCAGCTCCGGACCATCGAAATCTTTCACCAACTGCTTGGCCAGCCGGGATTGACCGCTTCGCTTAACGCCGCGTTGCGACTGGGCGTGATTGACGCGTTGCGGGACGGTCAGAAAACCGCGGAAGAACTGGGCCGGCAATGCGAGCTGAAATCGTTTGCCGTGCCGGCCCTGATGAATTTGTTGCAGCCCACAGGGTTGATTGAACAATTCGGAGACAATTATGCGTTGTCCCAGGCGGCCCAAATGGCTCCCCGGTCCCTGTGGGCGATGTGGTTTGATCAATGGTCCCATCTGGAAACCGCGCTGAAAACCGGCGGGGACCCGTCACTTTCCGATTTCGACCGATTGCGATCCGAGGACCGTCGCCGCGAACAATTTCGTTTGATTCGTGGCCAGATCCAGTGGGCCGAAACGGGCGCGGCCCTGAAGACGGCCGAAGCGCTCGACATTGGCAATCATCGCCGTTCCCTGCACATCCTGGATCTGGGCTCGGGATCGGCGGTGTACAGCATGACGCTGGCCCACAAGGACCCGGGCTGCATTGTCAAACTGGTCGATGGCCCGGTCGGACTGGCACGAGCCCAGGCGACGGTTAAAAGCCTGGATATTCAATCGCGTGTCTCGCTCTTGCAAACGGACGATCTGAACATTGCCGGCAATGACGGCGCCTTCGATCTGGTAATCATTGCGGACCATGTTCACGACCGGTCGTCCGAGGAACTGGACCAGCTGTTGCACACGGCCCACCGGGTGCTGGGGCCGGGCGGCGAGATCGCCCTGATCGACGTTTTTGCCGGGCAGGAACGCGGCACCCAAATCGTCAGCCAGTTCCAGCTGGAACTGCTGATCGGAACTGGCAACCCTCCGTTTTCGCCCGAGCAGCTGCATGAAAAACTGACACGAATCGGGTTTACACAAATCCAGTTTACGCACTTGCCGGCTCCTCCCTGGTCACACGGACTGGTCCTCGGACTGCGCGACTGACGCATGGGTCAACGCCCCGACCCGGGGCCCGGGCTGCCCTGGCAAGTGGATCCCCGGCGGCCCCACGCAATAAATTCCCGGACGTCCGCGGTCAGGCGTTTTCCTCGTCCATCAGCGATTGCAGGACCTGTTCCACGTCACGCTGGGATTGTTCCAGCTGCCAATGCAACAGACCCTTGGGCAATCCCACCGAATCAAACCGGTCCTCGGGGAAACATTCAAGAATTCCGGCGATGATCTCGGCATTCAAATCCGGATTGGCCGGGCAACTGGACAAGTCACGATTGAGGGCAGCTGCCAGGGATGCCTGCAGCAGGGTCTCCATCTGCCGACGCCGCGTGTGGTCTTCCAGCGGCCGATCGGCGGCAAAATCGCGCACCCGATGCTCTTCAAATCCAAACTGGGCAGCGATTTCCAGGTTGGCGATGCGGCTGAGCAACAAATCGGTCCAGCGCTCCATGCGTCGTCGCACCTGGTCCAGTCGATCGTAGGCCTGTTGCTCGGCAGCCCGGTGGTGCAACATCAACCGCATGGCCCGACTCCGCAATTCCAGGTGACCGATGAACACGCTGTAACCAATACTTTGCAACTCCTGATGGCCGGTTTGCTGGTCGTGCTGCACCAGAATCGCCGTCCAGACGCGGGTCAACAGGTCGGAAACCAGAATTTCCTGAATCACGACCTCAATGGCGTGCCATGGATCATGCATTTCGCAGGGATCGGCCAAATCATCCTCGAATACCTTGAGGGCCGCCTGCCAGCACTGCAACCGGCATTTGGATGCTGTCCAGTAGCGCATCCCGCGATCGGCCTCGACCGGCACAATGCCCCGGGAAACCAGTTCCGAACAGGCCGATAACCAGCCGGCTACTTCTGCCATTTGTCTTGCGTGCATGTCGTCGTTTGCTTTCACGAAAACCATCCATTATCTGCCAGACGATCCTGCAAGGCCGGTGCCGAAATCGCAAACCCGGCGACCGCTGCGAAAAACCTCGCGAATTCACCGGTTTTTTGCAAATGCCGGCCCCATCGTGTGGTTATTTGGCAACGGCTTGGAACCCAACGGCGGGCCAGAATTCACCGCGGTTGTCGAATGGCAACAGGCCCAGGTCCTGACGCTCCCGGCCCGGAAACCCGTGATGTTTGCAACCGGGCCGTTTTGCTAAACCAAATCCCGCATCCATTGGGGTATCCGCTGCACCTGGCCCGACGCATCAATCAGCGCCAGGGTCACGTCTCCGGTGGCCAGCCGCTGGTCATCACGCAACAGCTGATACTCGTGAACAATCTTGGCCATGGTGGTCTGTTTCAGTCGCGTGCGGACGGTCAAAACGTCGTCGTAACGGGCCGGACGGCGGTAGCGAATATCGGCCCGGACAACGACGACGTAATGGCCCGAGTCTTCCAGGTCCCGGTAATTGCCTCCCGAAGCCCGATACATTTCGGTCCGGCCGATTTCAAAATAGGTCAGATATTTCGCGTGATGCAGGAAACCCATTGGATCAGCGTCTTCATAGCGGACGCGAATGGTTGTGTCATGTTGTTTCATCGCTGCCCTTCCGCCGTTAACGAATTCATGTATCACGCCCTCCGGTCGGGAAAACCGGCCCCGCCAACCGGGCCTGGCCGGAGATGACCGGCCCGCGGATCATCCCGGTCTGAATGATACCGGAACCGGTCACCTCGGGTGGCAGGCACTACGCCACCTGTTCGATCCGGAAACCGATTATTCGAGCAACCGCCGGTTCATTCCCGCGATTTGTGATTCCAGCCTGGCGGCGTCCTGTGCGGAATCAACCGTCGTTTCACCGGAGTATCCGGGTCTCAATGACATTCATGCCTGCCGCGCGGCGATCACCCGGTCGGCCGCGCGGCGACCCGACACCATCGCGCCCTGAATGGATGCGGTATCCAGATAATCGCCACACACAAACAGACCGTCCTGCCGTTCTGCGGATTTCGCGACCGGTGTCAGCGCTGGCGGGTTCTGGGCAGGCAGCGCAAACGGAATGCGGCAGGTTTTCAGGGGACGCCACTGTTTGACGATGGAGCCAAACCAGTCCTGCAACTGTTCCACGACCCGCTGGCGCAAGGCGAGATCCTGGTCCGGTTCGACCACTCCCAAAACCGTCACCGAGATCAGCGACTGGCCTTGCGGCGCGTAACCGCCAGTCACCTGGCTGGGCACGCACAGGTTGTTGATGGGCCCTGCCCCGTCACCATTGAGCACCAGAATCGGCTCTTCGACGGGTGGTTGCCGGGCCGCAAAATAAAAACAGGTCACTGACTGTGCCGCCGTGGTGTCTTTTTCACCGAGCAGCCGCGCTGCGACGGGGGCCTCGCAGGCCACGACAATCCGGGATGCCGTCAGGTACTGGCCGCTCGCCAGTCGCACCCCGTTTTTTTCTATTTTGTCAACACGCGCACCGGTCCGAATACTGCCGGCCGGCAACTGCCCGGCAATCTGGTCCGCCAGGGCGCCCATTCCCCGCGCCGGCAAGACGGCGTCGCCGCTGGCGAACATTCGAAACACAAATTCGAACATTCGACTGGACGTTTTCAATTCGCGGTCAAGGAACACTCCTCCCAGAAACGGCCGAAAGAAACGCTCGATGATCTGGCTGGAAAATCCTTCCTCGCGCAATCGGTCCAGCGTGGTGGTCTCCGGACGTTCGTACAGATCCTGCAGCGAGCCGCGGCAAACCCGCCGTCGCAACCGGGCCACTCGCAATTTGTCGCGGAGGGAAGCAACGGGCGAAACCGCGGTCGCCAAAAAATGCCGCGGACACCGCCAGGGATCGACAAACCGGTGGAATTGGCCCCGATGGCGAATCAATGCTCCCGGCTCAAACCGGCCCAAATCCAGCGCCGCGAAATCCAGAACCTCACGGGCTTCCGGGTAGGCGGTCAGGAGCACCTGAAACCCCCGGTCGCACAGGAATCCATCGACTTCATCCGTCCGCGCGCGACCACCGACACGGTCGGAGGCCTCCAGAATTTGACTCGTGACGCCCGCCCCCTGCAGGCGTCTGGCGCAACAAAGACCGGCGAGCCCGCCACCGATCACCAGCACATCCGGGTTTGACATGGAGTCCTTTTACCGCAACAGAATCAGGAAACAACCCCCGGCATGTCAGAATCAGCACTCGTGCTGTCGCCAGGCCATTTTGCGGGATGCCGGTCAGCCCGGATATCGTTACCCGGTGGCCGATCCGGCGATTAACTCATTCGGATGATTGGCATCGGAAGCATTGGCATCGGAAACCGAATCGCAGCGGTTCTCCCGACCGCCCCGCCGATATCGGCGCCGTGCCGATTTCGAGCTGCCCTGCCCCGGGCCCCGCGCATCTATTTTCTGTTTTGGTCCAGGTAGGTTTGCAGACTTTGGCAAACCGCTCCGAAATGGGCCTGCAGTTCTTTCAGCGTGTTTCGGGATGCCTCCAGGTCCCCCTCGGCGGCCAATTCCTCCACTTTTCGGGCGCAGCAGAGCGCCTGGCGGGGGTTCAGAAACAGCATGGAACCCTTGACGGTATGGGCAGCCGACAGCAAGGCCTCAATATTGTCCTGGCGAGCCGCCTCGATGGCTTGCCGGATCAGAACGGGAGCATCCTCGAGGAACAGGCCAATCAGTTCGCAAAGCAGGTCGTGATCCCCTCCGACGTTGGCCAGGGCCTGGGGCCAGGCAACCACATCGTCGAAGCCGGCATTCGCCGGATGGCGGTGGTCGGTCACGGCCTGGGTGGGTGAACCAGGAAAAAGTTCCGCCAGTTTTTGGGATACGTCTTTCAACCGTATCGGTTTGCACAGGTAGTCATCCATCCCGGATGCCAGGCACCGCTCGCGATCCCCCTTCATGGCGTGGGCCGTCATGGCGACGACCGGCACATGTGTTTTGGCGGGAGCTTCGCGGCGCCGCAATTCGCGGGTTGCCGCCAGGCCATCCATCTCGGGCATTTGCACATCCATCAACACCAAATCGAAATGGTGCTGTTCCAGTTGTTCGAGGGCTTCGCTTCCGTTGTTGGCGACGGTCACGCGGTGTCCCAGTTTTTCCAGGATGCCGATCGCCAGCTTTTGATTCACGACGTTGTCTTCTGCCAGCAGGATCTGCAACTCGGACAGGGACCCGGTTGGCGAAGTGGTCTGCGGAACCAACTCGGGCAGGTCGCTGTTGATGCCCATGGCACTCAATGATGATACGACCGCGTCGTACATTTCCGATTGCTTGGCGGGTTTGATCAAGTGCTGCGAAATTCCGACAGACTGAAGTTCCGCCGCATCGTCGGGCCGGGCGTCCGAGGTCAGCATGATGATGCTCGCCGGATCCATCAAGGCCTTGTCCACGACGGCTCGGGCCAGCGTCAGTCCATCCATTTCCGGCATGTTCACATCGGAAATCAGCACCTGGAAGGCATCGTTTTCCTCGTTGGCATCGGCAATCGCCCGGAGTGCGTGGCCACCTCCGGATGTTGTCGCGGGTTTCATACCCCAGTTGGCAAGCATGTCTTTCAGGATCCGTCGATTGGTCGCGTTGTCATCGACGATCAATACGCGAACACCATGAATGTTCACGTGCGATTCGGGCCGTTTCGAGGCGCGGGCCGGGTATCGTCGATACCCAGCGTCAGCTCGAAAAAGAAAGTGCTCCCCTTGCCGAGTTCGCTTTCGACCCAGATGCGGCCTCCCATCAGCTGCACCAGTCGGGCCGAGATGGCCAGTCCCAGTCCGGTCCCGCCGAACCGGCGCGTTGTGGAGGCGTCGGCCTGCTCAAACTCCCTGAAGACCCTGGCGCACTGGTCTTGCGGCAATTCCGATTCCGGTGTCAATCACGGCGAACCGCAACGTCGCTTGCCGGTCCGACCGGTGTTGGCAATCGATTTCCAGAACGACTTCCCCGGTCTCGGTAAACTTGATCGCGTTTCCCACGAGGTTGACAACGATCTGCCGAATACGCCCCGAATCACCATGCAGGTATCTGGGAATTTGCTCATCCACGCGAAAGGCCAGTTCGAGACCCTTGCCGTGAGCCCGAAATCCCAGCCCTTTCATCGAATCGCCCAGTGATTCGCGAATGTCAAAGGAGGTGCAATCCAGTTCCAGCTTGCCGGCTTCGATTTTCGAAAAGTCGAGAATGTCGTTGATCAGCGTCAGCAGCGCTTCGCCCGAGTCCTGGACCATGCTCAGATATTCCTGCTGCGTCTGGGTCAGCTGGGTTTCGAGCAACAGATCCGTCATCCCAATAATCGCGTTCATGGGCGTGCGAATCTCATGGCTCATATTGGCCAGAAAATCACTCTTGGCCCGGTTGGCATCATCGGCGGCCTGTTTCGCGGCCCGCAGTTCCTCCCGTTCAGCCAACAGCGCCTTTTCGGCGATCCGTTGTTCGGTAATGTCCCAGAATATGGTCTGAATCCCGATCACATCTCCCTGTTCATTTCGAACCGGACCCTTGCGGGAGGCATAGTAAGGAGCTTTTCCGTCCACCGTGTCCTCGAAGACATCTTCCAGGACCTGTCCGGTGCCCATGACACGTTCGTCTTCCCGTCGAGCTTCCTCGGCAAACTGCTCGGGGTAGAAATCGGCGAGCGTTTTTCCAACGATTTCGTCGGGGCGTTTGCCGAACAAGGCTGCGAACTTTTCGTTGACAAAGACGATCCGTCCGTCGCGATCCTTGCGCAGAAAGCAGGCCGGGATGCTGTTAACCAGTGAAAGAAACAACGATTCCGCATCGTGCAAATGATCACGGTCGGTGACGGGTCCGCGATTACCGTCCCGTTGTAGCGCGTCGTGACCGGACATGCTTCGATCCCGGGCTGAAAAGTGAAGAGTGAATCGTCTCCTCCAGTCTAGTCGATTTTGCCGGGCACTTACAGAATCCGCGGCTCCCGAAGTTCGGATTCGATCGCGGCGTGTCCCCGGCCTGGTCGTGCCGGCCGCGGCCGGCCGGGGAGAATCACCGGAAGTGATTGCGGCCGCCAACGCCCGGCGGGGCGGATCGGCGCAGGCGACCGGGGGGTGCGGATTGCCGGCCGATCAGCCGGGAACCGGAGGTCGATCGCCCGGCTGTCCCCGAGCGACCGCCGGATCAGGCCAGAATATCCGTCAGCACATTCCCGGCGACGTCGGTCAGGCGGAAATCGCGCCCGGCGTAGCGATAGGTCAGACGCTCGTGATCCAGACCCAGCAGGTGCAGGATCGTGGCGTGCCAGTCATGAATATGGCAGCGACCGTCCACCGCCTCGTAGCCATAATCGTCGGTGGCGCCGTACCGGAAACCACCCTTGACGCCGCCGCCCGCCATCCAGCTGGTGAACCCCTTGTTGTTGTGATCGCGACCATTGCCGTTTTGGGCATCGGGCGTGCGTCCAAATTCCCCCGACCAGATGACCAGTGTGTCCTGCAGCATCCCGCGTTGCTTCAAATCCTGCAGCAGTCCGGCGATCGGACGATCAATCTGGCGACAGGAATTGGGCAATTGCGTTTGCAGGTTGGCGTGATGATCCCAGCTGCCGTTGCTGATCTCCACAAACCGCACGCCGGATTCCACCAGACGCCGGGCCAGCAGGCACTGGCGGCCAAACGGATCGCTGGGGCCATCGCCAATCCCGTACAGGGCCCGGGTTTCGGGGGACTCGCCGGAAATGTCCATCAATTCGGGCATCACCCCCTGCATGCGAAAGGCCAGCTCGTAGGATTCAATGATTCCTTCCACGCCGGGCTGGTGCTCGTCGCGCCGCAGTTTTTCCCGGTTCAGCTGCTGGATAAAGTCCAGCTGTTGACGCTGGGAAGGCGTCGTCATGACGGGGTTTTTAATATCCGGCACGGTGCCGCTGTTTGGACTGCCGCCCAACCGGCCGCCCCCGCGCGGCAATCGTCCGATCGGAGTCCCGCCGTAAATGGCCGGCAGAAACGAGCTGCCGTAATTCTGGGCCGAACCGGCTCCCGGATTCAGCGAGATAAAACCCGGCATGCTGTCGTTCTCCGTCCCCAATCCATACAAGGTCCATGCGCCCAGCGAGGGCCGCACAAACTGGGCATTGCCGGTGTGCAACAGCGTCATGGCCCGGGGATGTACCGGCAGGTCGGTATGCATGCCATTCAGCAAACACAGTTCATCGGCCACAGCGGCGATGTTTGGCAGCAGTTCCGAAATCCACAACCCTCCCTCGCCGTGCTGCTGGAATTCCCAGGGAGACCCCAGCAGGTTGCCGCGACGTTGGCCGGATTTTCCACTGTCGGCGGACAACCTGGGCTTGTAGTCAAACGTGTCGATATGCGACGGACCGCCCCGCATGCACAAAAAAATCACGCGTTTGGCGCGGGGCTCGAAATGCGGTTCCCGGGCCGCCAGCGGATTGCCAGACGGTTCCTGTTTCCGCTCCGCGGCGGCCGCCGAGGCGGCGATTCCGGAAAAGGCCAGGTAACCAAACCCGGACGAGATGGTCTGCAGAATCTGGCGTCGGGAAAACAGCGCCGATGGCGGATTTGAAAGACTCATGAGTTTTACCAATTCTGGCGGGTGTTCACCGGGTTCAGTCGACGATACGGAATTCGGCCGAGGCCATAATCGACTGGCAGACCGCTGCCAGTTTCTTGTGTTGCGGGTCACGGCCGGCCACTTCAAAATTGTTGTAGAACTTGCGTGCCGCCGCCATTTCCCGTTGGCCGGGGCTGCGGCCGTAACACAGTTCGAATGCCCGTTCAATCTGGTCGTTGACACTGCTGGCCTCGCCCGCCAGGCGTCTGGCCAGTGCGTCGCTGCAGAAAATGACCAATCGATTGTTCAGGAAGTACAGTCCCTGATCGGGCGTATTGGATGATTCACGTGTTCCCACGATCATGCTGGACTCGGCGAAGTCGAACACTTCCAGGGCGCGCGGCACATGATCGCGGAGGATCGGCAAATAGACGCTGCGATAAAACGCCACCGGGTCCGCTTGCGGCGTATCGTCCACAACCCCCAAAAACCGGTCTTGCTCGCTTCGTGGATTTCCGGTCCGGCGGTTATTGCGTTGTCCCGGCCGCGGCCGCGACGCCCTGTTTTCGGCATTTTCCATTTGCCGCAGCACGAGGTCGGATGCCATCCGCAATGAGCCGTCACGCGACACGGTCTCGCCGGCCCGGGCCACGTCGGACGCCAGCGGGCGCTGGCGATCCAGTTTTCCGCATACGGCCAGCATCGAATCGCGGAGCACTTCGGCATCCAGACGCGTCGGGTTGGCCCGCCACAACAGGCGGTTTTCCGGGTCCTGCTGGAACGCGGCCGCGTCCCAGGTCGATGCCATGCGGTAGGTACGCGAGGTGGCAATGCGGCGAACCATTTGTTTGACTGACCAGCCGTCATCCATAAACGTCACCGCCAGCCAGTCCAGCAACTCGGGGTGGCTGGGTGCCTGGCCGGTGGCGCCAAAATTGTCGGTGGAGGTAACGATGGCTTGCCCCAGCAGGTGTTGCCAAATCCGGTTGACCATCACGCGGGCGGTCAGGGGGTTGTCGCGGGCGGTCAGCCAGTAGGCCAGTTCCAGTCGGCCGCCGGAATCATCCGGGATCGATGCAGGGTCCTCATCCAGCACCTGCACAAATCCGCGGGGAACCAGTTCGCCGGGTTGATCAACTTCGCCGCGGACCAGGAAATTGGCGTTGACCGGCCGGGGGGCCGGTTGCACACCCATGCACAGGGCCCGCGGCTGGCCGGATTCATCCACCTCATCCAGCCGTTGCTGCAAGGCCGACCGCCGGGTACCAAGACTTGCCAGCTGCCGAATCGTGGCCTGGATATCGGGCGGGGTTTCCCCGGATTGCCGCGCTTCGCGACGCAAACGGGTCAACTCGCGAATCTCCTCGTCCAGCTCCGCGACCCGCTGTTGCAGCTGTTGCACCTGCTGGCGATCCAGCGGCCGCGCCACCGGCCGGGGATCGGGAACGGGCAAACGAATCAGTTTGGCCGGTCGCCGGTTTTGCCGGGTATCGAGCGTCCCGTAGAAGGTTCGGGTGCTGCGAAAGATTCCGGCCATGGCGTAATAATCCGATTGCGGGATCGGATCGAATTTGTGATCGTGACACCGGGCACAGGCGACCGACACCCCCAGTACGACACGCGACGTGGCGTCGATTTGTTCGTCAATCAGATCGGCCACAAATTGTCGCGGGTTTTGTTCGATCAGCGTCTTGGGCCCCAGCGCCAAAAATCCGGTGGCGATCAGGTTTTCGGCCCATTCCTGGTCGCTGTCGACGGGCAACAGGTCGCCGGCAATCTGTTCCTGAACAAAACGGTCATACGGTTTGTCGGCATTGAACGAATCGATGACGTAGTCCCGGTAGCGCCACGCCTGGGAATAGGTCGCATTGACTTCCTTGCCGGATGACTCGGCATACCGCGCTACGTCCAGCCAGTGTCGACCCCAGCGTTCTCCGAATTCCGGGCTGTCCAGCAAACGATCGACCAGCACCTGAACCGCCGAATCCGGGCTGGATTGCCACTGGTTCAGGAATTCGATCCGCTGGTCCGGCGTGGGCGGCAAACCGGCCAGATCCAGACACAACCGTCGCAGTACGGTCTCCGGCCCGGCATCCGCCGCGGGACGCAAATCATTTTGTCGCAACTGCTCAAACACAAACTGGTCAATTTCATTCAACGCCCACGTTGGTCCGTGATCCGGCAGCGGAGGCTTTTGCGGCGGGACGAACGACCAAAACTGGCGACCCCGCCGGATATCGGCGTCCGTCACGGTCGCCGCCGCCCTGGCCGTTTCCGGGACCCGCGGGTCGGGCGCTCCCATTTCGATCCAGGTCCGAAAATCTTCGAGTTCCGACGACGACAATTGCTTGCCCGGCGGCATCACGTAATCCTCGTGATTAATGGCCGACCACAAGGGACTGTCATCCGGGCTGCCGGGAACCAGGACCGGTCCCGAATCACCCCCCAGCAGCAGACTGGTTTTGCTATCCAGTTGCAGCCCACCCTTGGCTTGTCCGGCCTGCGCCGAATGGCAGGCATAGCACTCCCGAACCAGCACCGGACGGATTCTGGATTCAAAGAACTCGATTCCTGCCGTTTCATCCGTGGTTGACATTATCGTCTGGGACATCATGTCCGGCACCATCGTGTCAGATTCCTGGGCCTGGACGGCCAGCGAAATCAAACACAACGCCGCCAGGCAACCGGTGAATCCCGGGGATGTTTTCATGGCCACACGTTCCAGTGGTTGGTTCAGTTTCAGGAATTGTCAAATCGCGCGGTCAACGGTTTTCTTGCCAGGATGAACCGGCTCCACGCTGCCATTGCCCGGCCGTTCTGCCGGGTTCTGGTCCTGCAGTCGGAGCTTGCGATTGTCGCGCAACCGCGGGACCTGGGGGGTGGAATCGGGCGAACTGGCATCGCCGGGCATCGCGTCATTGGGCTTTTTCCCGGCGCACTGTCCGAGCTGTCGAATCAAGCGGCCGATTTCCTGCCGATCCAGCTGGCCATCGCCGTTGCTGTCGATTTGATCCCAGCGATTTTGCAATCGTTCCGGCACTTCGCTTTTTTCCAACACACCATTTCCATCGGCGTCCATGCGCCTCAGGAACTGGGCCATGCGTTGGGCTCGCTGCTGGCGGCTGTTTCCGGCTGCGGCCTCGTCGGGCTGCCCCGCGTCCTGGCGGTCTTTGGCATTGCCGGCGGCCTGGTCCTGACGCTCGGTTCGGGCCCGACGCCTGCGCTCGGCTTTCCGGTTGGGGCCCGAAATCGAGTCGGCGGCCGGACTGGATGGTGCCGGATCGGTCGTTTGGGCGGCTGCCGGCGCTGCCAGCAACAGTATCAGCACGATCGGCAAACCCGCTTGGCAGATGACGGACGTTGCTGGGGATGACATGAATCGGCTCCGGACGAACGGGTGACGGGTCGCGGGCGGGTTGGCCCCTGGTTAATCATCACGCAGGATTTTCCCGGACAGGACCCGATTTTACAACGATTTTCGACTTGTGTCGAAAGTCGTTGTTTTCAAACGGTTTAGGCTGCCAAAGGGCCCTTCCGGCAACCGTCAAAACCGGACGGGCCGGATTTGCCGAAATGCGATTGTGACTTAATTATCCGGAAAACCAGCCGATTTAAATCACTGGCGGGTTTAATGCCATGTGGTTCGCCGCCCTGGCGAAGCTTAATCCGCTGATAGCCCTGTGGACATGTCTGACCCATGAACGATGCGTGGTTACCGGACGAGAGTCAATTGTTGCGTGAATTGACCACCGAACGGGAGGAAGGATTTGCCCGGCTGTTCGAGGCTGCGCGGGAACGGCTGAGACGGATTGCCGGATTCCGCCTGGATTACCGGCTGCGGGGACGTGTATCCGAATCCGACATCCTGCAGGAAACCTATGTGCGGGCAGCCCAGCGGATCGATCGATATCTGGAAAATCCGGAACTGCCTTTTTTTGTCTGGTTGCGGCTGGAGCTGCAACAAAAAATGACGGAAGTGCATCGACGACATTTGGGAGCCGGCAAACGGGACGTGCGTCGCGAACGCATGATTCATCATGCCCGCACCGGGCAAACCTCGATTGCCCTGGCCGCCCATCTGGTGGGCCAGATGACCTCGGCCAGTCGACTGGTGGAACGGGCCGAGATGATACAGGCCCTGGAGCAGGCATTGCAGGAAATCAACGAGGTCGACCGGGAGGTGATCGCGTTGCGGCACTTTGAGGAACTCTCAAATCTGGAGACGGCGGGTATTCTGGGGATCGAGCCCTCGGCGGCCAGCAAACGGTACCTGCGAGCTCTCAAGCGGATGCGGGAGATTTTCGAAAGGGTTCAGGAAAATCAGACGTGAACGAACGCCCGGCCCAACCTCGCGGTGACGATGAATTGCTGGATCATGTGGTCCAGCAGTACATCGACGATTTGCGCGGCGGACGAAATCCCGATATCGGGCAATTCCAGCAACGGCATCCGCACCTGGCCGATGAGATTCACGAGTTGTTGTCGTCGGCAGCCATGATTGAAAGCCTGAAGCGGGAGCCGCAGTCGGGTTCCGGGTCGGCACGGGCCAACCACCAGCCACTCGACCTTCAGCGGCTCGGCGATTACCGGATCATTGAAGAACTGGGCCGGGGCGGCATGGGCGTGGTGTTGCTGGGCGTTCACGAATCGCTGGGACGCCGCGTGGCCATCAAGGTGATGCCGGCCCATTTGGCCAGCAACGACATTTACGTCGAACGTTTTCGACGGGAAGCCCAGGCGGCGGCCACCCTGCATCATACGAATATCGTCGGTGTGTTTGGCGTGGGCCGCAGCGACGGTCATCATTACTACGTCATGGAATATGTCGATGGCCGCGGATTGAATCGGGTAATTCAGGCGATGAGTCAACAGGAACCGTCGCCGGGCTCTACCCGAACGCCACCGGTCTCCACCCGGCGGGCCAACGCTCCGCCGCCGACGGCCGGCCAACCCACCCTCCATGACGAGGCGAGGACGTCCGTCAATCATCCGCGGGACCAGGGTTTTTCGCTGGGCGACCAGGCCCCGGTCGAGCGCGACGCGTTTCCGGAACTGCCCAGGGGACCCAAGCGGTTTCGCTGGGCCGCCGAGTTGTGGCGCAAGTCGCAGACGCCCTGGAATATGCCCACCAGCAGGGCAAGTTGCATCGGGACATCAAGCCCGCCAACCTGTTGCTGGATCGAGAAGGCCAGATCTGGTTGACCGATTTTGGACTGGTCAAAACTATCTCCGCCCAAACCATGACCGGAATTGGCGAGATTGTAGGGACCCCGCAGTACATGGCTCCCGAATCGTTTTCAGGAACCTACGATGCGCGAAGCGAGACCTATTGCCTGGGCTTGACGCTGCATGAATTGCTGGCCCTCAGGCCGGCGTATTCCGGCCAACAGACCCCGGATTTGATTCGCCAGGTGACGACGCGATCCCCCGAATCGCTGCTCAAAATCAATTCCTCGATCCCCCGGGACCTGGCGACGATTGCCGAGAAAGCCACCGCCCGCGACGCGCATCAGCGGTACGCCTCGGCCGGCCAGCTGCGCGATGATTTGCGGGCGTGGCTGGACGGACGACCCATCAGCGCCCGTCGGGCGGCCCTTCCCCAGCGGCTGTGGCTGTGGAGCAAGCGCAACCCCTGGGCCGCATTGTCTGCCGGATTGATGGCCCTGGTGGCCCTGACCGCCACGATCGGCTACGTGCTCGTATCCAGGGCCTACGACGAGTTGGCCACCCAGCACCAGCAGCTGGTGGGCCAGCAGGAAAAGACCCGAACGGCGCGGCAAGCGGCCGAACGCAACGCCGAGCGGTTCCAGAACCAGTACCTGCGGGCGGAATCCAACGTTCAGCTGACGCTGGAAATGTTTGATGAAATGTTCAAAAAGATGGTGGTCCGGGGAACCGGCAACGACACCGCATTTGCGTTCGACGGGTTTCAGGAACTGGTCGGCGTGGAAACAACCGTCACGGCCTCGGATGCGGAATTCCTGGAAGACATGCTGATCTTTTTCGAGCGGTTCGCCGAGGCCAATGCGGAAAATTCGGAATTGCAAAGTGAGGCCGCCCGGGCTTTTCGCCGGGTCGCCAACATTTATCATCTGACCGGCAAATCCCGACAGGCGGTCGAGGCCTACCAGCAGGCGCTGGACTTGTACCAGTCACTGGAAACGGGTCCCGGCCCCCCGGGGGACCTGCCGGTGGTTCAGGCGCGAACGCGAAACGAAATGGCGCTGGCGATGGCCAAATCCGGCGATCATCGTCAGGCCATGGCGCAATTGCGCCAGTCCAAACGACAGCTGACGGATTGCCCGCAACGGGATGAACCAACGGTGCGGTTCGAAGTCGCCCGCACGCTGAACCTGACCGGTTCCCTGTTGCCGATCATCGCCTCCGAGGACGGATCCCGCCTGATCGAGGCCCTGCCCGCCAATTTTCGAAACCGCTTGCCGCAACGCCGTCGGTTGATTGACCGCCGCCAGACCGGCCAGAGGGAAATTGAACGGAATCAGAAAACCATTCTTGCCGCCATCGAAATCCTTGACTCGCTGATTGAGCAACAGGGCCGCGATGCGACCTGGGTGCTGGAGCGGACCAAAAGCTATGCCCGGTTGGCGGAATTGCAATACCATGCGGACGACTTGTCGGCCAGCGGCCAGTCTCGTCAAACGGCGATCGCCGATCTGGACACGCTGGTGCAAACCTGTCCGGAAAAAATCGACTATCAGGCCGTGCTGGCGCAGGTTCTGGCCTTGCCGGCCGATCAGCCACCGGCGGCGCGTCTGGACGACCTGCGGCGAGCGTCACAATTGACCGAAAGGCTGGACGAGCAGCTGCCCAAAAACCTGGATTATGCCCAGCTGGATGCCGAGATTAACCTGCAAATCGGACAATTGCTGGCCGATCAGGGCGCGGTGGAATTGGCTACGGCTGCCTGGCAGCGAACCGTGGAAATGCTGCGGAAAGTCACGCGAGACAGCCCGCAAAACCGGGATGCGCAGATCAAACTGGCGGTCGTGACCGTCGATTTGGCCGAACAGATGATTCAGCAACACGAGTATCAGGCCGCTCGGGAATTACTGCGGCCTGCCGCGGCCAGTCTGCAACGCCAACTCCGCGGGCAGCGCGGGTTACAGCCGGTCCGCCTGGTGCTGGCCCGCTATTATGAACTGCTGGCCACCGCGATGAGCGGATTGGGAGATGAACGCGGCGCCCGCCAGGCTCGCCGCCAGGCCGACCAGCTGCAATCCCGCGACAACAATTCCGGCGAATCGGGCAGCGGACAATAACGCCAGCGGCGACCGGCCGTCCGCCAACACAAAAAAACCGGCGATCGCGGTCCCTGGCGGGAAACCCGGATCACCGGTGAGTTTTGGAGTCGGGCGGAATCGGGGATCCGGAGCGTGCGCCACATCGGTGCCGCATCGCTTCGTCAGATAACGCGTTGCAAAACAATGGCACGCACGCGACACGTTCGTGCGACTCGCACTAGAAGTCACCGCCCATGCCATTCATCTTCATCATGTTTTGAATCGCATCCTCGAATCCTTCCGGTTTGGGGATGGCGATCTGCACGTCGGTTCCGTCCTGTTTGGCCGAAAGCGAATCCAGAATAGCCTTGACCACCCGGGCCGCGTCTTCGTCCTGCTGCTTGAGCATCTGGACCGCCTGGCGCCACCCATTTTGCCCATGGCCAAAATGCCATCCAGCCCCATTTGCAATTCGGAGGCGGCGTTTTCATCCTTGCCGGTGGCTGCCAGCGTCAACAGGTTTCCATCGGTCAAATCCATGCTCATTCGAATATCGCTGGCCTTGGTGATCAGGTCGATAAAGCCGCCCATCATCGGATCCGCATTGGCCTTGGCCATGCCGACCGCCTCGGCAATCAGGTCGCTGCAGTTTTCCAGATCGATGGCGATTCGCAGCGCTTCATCGGGGACTTTGGACCATGCCGATTTCAGTCCGGCGGACAACAGGTTTTCACTGGCCCCCATCGTTACGTAGTTTTCCGTCCCGAACACGATGGCCTTGTCGCCATCCCGGTAAACCATGACGTTCCGGGGGGCGTTGTCGTCAGCCTTGGGGGTATAACAGGTTTTTCCGTTGATCTCGCGGGATTCCGATTCCTCCGCGGCCTTTTCCATAATCGTGTCCACGATGCCCGATTCGGTGAACGTGACGCGGGCATACATTTCCATGGGGAGGTCCCCGCCGGATTCCACCTGCTCCATGGCCGCAAACGAAGCCACATCCTCGGGCAAGGCAATCGCTGCAAAAATCGTATCGACCTTTTCAATATCCACGTTATCGGGCAGGTCCGCCTGGGACTGCACCTGATCGATATTGGATTTGAGCATTTCGTACAGCTTGCTGCTGCGCAATCGGCTCATTTGCACCTGGATCGCGATCTCGGCTTGTTGCTCCAACGGCACCGACTGGCCCGACAGCGGCGCGGCGGCCACAAAGGCCAGAATGGCCATCAGTAAAACGGTAGTGTTTCGACGCATGAATTGTGCCTTTAGGGTTCAGAGTTCAAAAACAGAATTTGCCGGTTCCGCCGGAACGGCCACGAGTGACAGTGAGTTTAAGTAACCGGGGGAAACGTCACCAGCGGCCGCCCCGGGGGGCGATGTGGATCTGCCAGCTGTTGCGGAATTCCCCGCGGGCCCCCGGACACTCCGTACGAGCTGGCGGAGGCGGCGGTTCCCGGCCATCTCCCAATCGGATGATATTTGCGATAGATTTCGGTCTCGCCGGAGACTCCTGACCGGTACCGGACCGGCTCGGCAGGAAACATCCCGTTTGGGAGTTGCGGATTGCTGGTCCACCGGCGCCATTTCCGCATGCCGGCGGGGTTTTCTACCGGGTCTACCTGACCCGGTTTTCAATTGTTTCGTCAATCCACGGTTTTTTGACACCCTTGCCAACTCATGAATGCGTCCTTCCCCACCATTTCCGCCTGGATGGATCACCATTTCCGCCACTTTAATGCCCGTGAAACCCTGGATGCCGCCCGCAGTTATCGCACCTTCATTGGCAGCGGCGGCCAAATGCTGGTTTCGCTGGCCGGAGCGATGAGTTCTGCCGAACTGGGGGTTTCGCTGGCCGAGATGATTCGCCAAAACCAGGTCCACGCCATTTCCTGTACGGCCGCCAACCTGGAAGAAGACGTTTTTAACCTCGTCGCCCGCAATGAATACCGAATGGTGCCCCATTACCGGGATTTGTCACCCGCCGCTGAACTGGCCCTCCGCGACGAAGGATTCAACCGGGTGACCGACACCTGCATTCCTGAAACCGTTATTCGACACCTCGAGGGGCCGTTCATGCAGACCTGTGCCGAGCTGGCCCGGGCCGGTGAATCCCGGTTTCCCTGTGAAGTGTTTTACCGGTTGTTTGAGACCAGGGTGCTGGAACCCCATTTTCAGATTTCCCCCAGCGACTCCTGGCTGTACACGGCCTGGCAACAGGGGATCCCCGTTTACTCACCTGGTTTTGAAGATTCGACACTGGGTAACATATTTGCCGCGCGGGTGATCGACGGAACCATCCGTTCCCACTCCGCGATTCGCAGCGGCACCGAGCAAATGCAGCACCTGGTGAACTGGTATCTGGAAACCGACAGCAGCAGTCAGGGGATCGGATTCTTTCAAATCGGCGGCGGCATCGCCGGTGACTTTGCCATTTGTGCCGTGCCGCTGATCTTGCAGGATTTGGAGCGCGAGTGCCGGTACTGGCAGTACTTTGCCCAGATCTCGGATTCCACGACCTCCTACGGTTCCTACTCGGGAGCGGTTCCCAACGAAAAAATCACCTGGCACAAGCTGGGTCCCGAGGCCCCCCGGTTCATGATCAATTCCGACGCCTCGATCGTGGCTCCGCTGGTGTTCGCCTACGTGCTGGGACATTGAACGGGGGTGGCGGCCCGGACTGTGGCGGTTCACCGGGTCGCGTTGCAGGTCGATACAACCCGCACCATCGGGCGACTTGCGGCATGACCGCGCGACTTGCGGCATGACCGCGCGACTTGCGGCATGACCGCGCGACTTGCGGCATGACCGCGCGACTTGCGGCATGGCCGGGCGACTTGCGGCATGGCCGGGCTGCCGCGGGACGTTGTTGCATTAACGGGCCGAAAACCAGACAAAGGGCTGGCCCGCCTCATCGGCCCGAACTTCCAGTTCCATCCGTGGCCGCGCCTGGGAAATGATTCGATTCAGTATCAGCTGGTAACTGAGTTGTTCGGATTCCAGATTGACCCGAATCTTGTCCAGATCAACTCCTTGCAAGGCCAGGGAATTGTGATCCATGAGAAACGGCATTTCCAGTTTCTTTTGAATGGCCGGCAAGGCAGCTGCCAGCGTAAAATTCCTGATGTTGACCGGAATTCGTTCGTACATTTTGGGCGCTGCCTGGCTGATCCGCTGCTGCAACGGCCAACCAATCGGCCAGAATTCCTCGGCGGCCATGGAGTCGACGATCCGAATCTCGGTCGGCTGGCCCTGCTCGCGCGTGGGCGCCAGGACCAGACCCAGAGGTCGCAGGGCCGCCGCCAGCGCGGTGCCGTGGGAAATGCCCTGCAGCTCATCGACCAGGGTGTAATCGCTGACCAGCGCAGTGCGGGCCCCTGGATCAACAACGATGGGCGTTGTAATGGATCGTTGCACGATCGCCAGCACCTGGCCGGGCGATTGCCCGATCGTGGAATCGGCCAACGGGCGCGACAGATCGTCATGCAAATTGACCAGCTGCCGGGCCGTCAGGCCAAACGCCATTTTCCGGGCCAGCGCCACGTCGGCCCCGTCGGCACGAACGCTGGTGATGTAATCTGAAATGCCGGTGCTGTCGCGAATCCCAAATCGGCCGGCCGGCAGAATGAGCCGATTGTCGACCAGGATTCCGGTAATCCTGTAGGTGGTGCCGCTGGCTCCGGTGACATTTTCAACGCCAGGCCGGGAAACGCCTCGTCCCGACTGGATGATTCGCACGTTATCGGCCCCCACTTGCGACAGCACTTCCAGCCATCGCTGGTTTTGGTCAATGCCATCCGCGGCATCGGAAACCACTTGCAATTCGACCCGGTTGCGCTGGCCCATCTGTGCCATGGCCAGCGGGCCGGTCAGTCCGGTACCGATCATCAACAGCAGGGGTGCCAGTTGTCGCCCAATCATAAACGGCCTCGGCAAAAGAAAACAATCAATGGCCATTATAGATGGCAGACGCCCGTTGACCCAATCCGGTAAATGATCCGCCTGAAATCCGACCGCCGCGGCAGTCCGACTCTGGCCCCGGGGTGGCCCGGGGTGGGGGTGGCCCCCGCCGTGTTGGGCGATGAACCCGCCCGGAATCACGGGCCGGTGGACCGTGGGGTCAGTCGGCGATTCCGTAGCGGCCAATACAGTAAAAGGCCTTGAACAGGTCCTTGACACCAATCTTTTTGCCGTCGGCGTAGCCCCGCGGATTGTAGGAGATCGGCACTTCGGCGAACCGGTATCCGCGACGAGCCAGCTTGGCGGTCAGTTCCGGCTCAATACCAAACCGGTTTTGGGCAACTTGCAAACATCCCAGCACATCCCCCCGAAAGGCCTTGTAGCAGGTCTCCATATCGGTCAGTTTCAGGCCGCTGAACAGGTTCGACAGCCTTGTCAACAGTCCGTTCCCGAAACGATGAACCCACGATTCATCCTGACGTTCGTCGCCGATGAAGCGGGAGCCGTACACGATCTCTGCTTCGCCGCGCAAAATCGGTCCGAGCAAACCGGGGATTTCACGCGGATCGTATTCCAGATCCGCATCCTGAATAACCACGATATCCCCGACGGCGTGTTCGAATCCGGTGCGCAAGGCAGCGCCTTTGCCCTGGTTTTCCGGTTGAAAAACGACATGAATGCCAGGTACGTCCTGCAAGCGCTTCAACACGTCGATGGTCCCGTCGGTGCTGCAATCGTCGACAATCACGATTTCCTTTTCCAGCGGCAGCGCCGCCACGCGACTGACGACCCGGGCAATCGTATTCCGCTCGTTGTAAACCGGAATGATCACCGACAACAGCAACGGTGGTTCCGCCGCCATCAGGTCCTCGTTGCGGGCATCGCGGTAGGCTGACAGTTCGCCCGCGATAATCGCCTGGACGTCATCGATTCGGCTCAGCACCTGTTGCCACATTGCATCGGATCCGGAAACCGGATGGGTGACAGGGGATTGGTCAGTTTTCATTTGCGTGTCAGCAATTCAACAAGTGTACGGGGCGGGTAATCTCTTGCCTAGTTCGTCTGGCTTGCCAGGTGCCGCCGGATCCCGGCGCTGGCATGGCCATTAATTGCCGGCCAGGTGACACTGTCACTGGCCAGCCGATCGTGAATGACGCGATCGTGCGGGGCGACCCATGTGGGCAACCGGGCGTCGTCATACATCGAACGACGGCCCCACACCTGGGCCACCGCATCCTGATACAGCAGCACCCAGGTGTCGGCGTTTTCGTTCATGTGTTTTTCGGTTTGCTCGCCAGCCCGACGCAGCAGCACCAGATTGGGCTGGCCATATTGCAATACCCGGGCGGGATCGATGGGAGGTGAATCCGGGCTTCGGTGCCGGGGCATGTGAGGCGCGTCACCGTACAGCCAGTCAAAGTGCTGGTCGACAATCGTCTGCGGGTAACAGGTCCGGAACCGGCCATCAAAGGCCACGGTGGACTGGCGGGTGGGCGACCCGTCTTCGCTGCACAGGGCGGCAATCGTGTACTGGGCCCAGTCGTAGGTCACCACGACCCGTCCGTGCAATCCCTGTTGACGCATGAAATCAATCGCGTCCACCGGAAACACGTCGCGCTTCACTTGCAGATCGGACAGCCGCTGCGCGAGGCTCCCGCCAATCAGCAACAAACCCGCCAGCAAAGCGACCTGACAGGCCCCCAGGAACCGCCGGGAGAGCGCTGTGTTGGGAGTCTCTGCGGAAAAGCGCTGCATGGCCGATTGCAAATGCGGGCCCACCCAGAACCCGGCCGCGATTGCGAAAAACGGGACATGGCGAAAATGCGAAATCGATTGCCACAACAACAGCCCCAGAACCGCCAGCTGTGTGGCATCGTGGGGTCGTCGGGAAAATGCCAGTGCAAAACCGCCGCAAGCCACCAACAACCACAGCTTCATACCGACCAGCGTCCAGAGCTGGTTACTGGCCCAGTCGGATATCTCGGGACGCGGACGACCCAGCGACTCGACCAGCCAGCCATGCAGGCCTGGACCGTACGGATTCAAAAAGGTTGCCAGGACAGCTGCCCCGGCCATCAGCATCATCCGCCGAACCAGTCCCCAACCGGCATTGCCCGGTCCCGGGCGACCGCCCCGACAGAGGGCTTCCACCGCGCGGCCACCGAGATAGGCCAGCACCACCGCCAGCCCCGCCACAAATCCGCCGTGCGAGTTGGCCCACACGGCCAGCAACGGAACCAGCAGCCACAGGAACCGCATCCGTATCGAGTCATAGCCCAGTCGCGCGCGAATATCGATTCGACCATCGTTATCGATCGCGTCGTGCCCCGGTCCCCGGGCAAACGCCGAGCGGGGAATCGGCAAATGCCACTGATCACGCCAACCGCGAAAGCAAAATTGAAAAAGCAAAATCAGCAGCGCAAAGCCCACGAATGAACTCAGTTGCGGACGAATGCTCCAGTGATATCCCAGATTGGCGGCCACCAGCAAGGTCATGATCGATGAAACGACCAGACCGTTGCCCGCCGCCAGGTTCCAGCGGAGTACGATGACAATCACGAGCAGGCTGAGCAAAAACTTTCCCCAGACCAGACCAATGGGGCCCAGTGAATCGGCTACAATAGCCATCACCACTTCCGACAGGTTTTCGTGATTGATCCAGCGATACCCGCCGGCCGTATACGAATAAGTGGTCTCGGCCGGAATTTGGCCGTCGCGCAACACGTCGCGGCCGAATTGAACGTGTCCCCACAGATCGGGGTCGGCCACGTTCGGGGACATGGCCAGGGCCGCGGCCAGCACCACCACCGCCAGGGCCAGTCGTTCGGGAGCCAGCCAGCCGATCAGGCGATCCCGCCAGCGGGACTGCCCCGACCGGGTCGGATTTTCGAACGGTGCAAAAGACATGTCGATCGGGACGCCTGAAAATGAAACGTGCCTGCCAGCCGGCAAGGATCAAACCGCCGTGGTTCAAGGAAACATAGGTCGAATTCCGGGTTGTGAGTCCCACGGCCCGACCACGTTTTGCACCCGTCCGTACCGGTTATAGTGGTTAACCGCCCCATACCGCCCAGCCCACCCGCACCCGGACAGGTTCCATGAAAAAACCGGTGAAGATTGACGGGGTAACCCTGCATTTGGCCAGTCCCTATGCCGGGGTCAGCCAATGGATCGGTCAGCAGGAAATCCTGCAGCAGGTACTGGCTTGCTGGCTGATCGTGGACGAATCTGACATGCCGTTGACGCCGCGACTGATCGGCACGCCGGGCATTGGCAAAACGGCCCTGGCGACGGCCGCCGCCCGCCAGCTGGACCGCCCGCTGTATATCTACCAGTGCACCGCCGATACGCGGCCGGAAGATCTGCTGGTCACGCCCGTCCTGGCAGGCAGTGGCAAAATTGCCTATCACGCGTCACCGCTGGTCACGGCCATGATTGAGGGAGGCGTTTGCATCCTGGATGAAGGCAACCGGATGAACGAAAAATCGTGGGCCTCGCTGGCTCCCCTGCTCGATCATCGACGTTACGTGGAATCGATCGTGGCCGGCGTGTCGATTCCGGCGGATCCTGATTTTCGGTGCGCCGTGACCATGAACCAGGATGAGTCGACATTCGAGATTCCCGACTACATTTTGAGTCGCCTGCAGCCCACATTGCAGCTGGGGTTTCCGGAGCGGCATGACGAAATGGCGATTCTGCAGTATCACTTGCCGTTCAGCCAGACCGACATGCTGGCCATGACGGTCGATTTCCTGCAGCATGCCCACGAACTGAATCTGGAATTTTCGCCGCGAGACGGGATCAACCTGTTGCGTTACGCGGCCAAACGGATCGCCCAGCAATCCGATCATCCGGTCAGCAACGATGTGGTTTGGCGGGAGGCGCTGGAAACCTGCCTGGGCCCCGAAGCTCTGGATCTGGACCGCCTGGCGCAAACCCGCCAGCAAACGCTGGGCGGCCAGTCATTGCCGATGGGGCTCGGTGATTTTTTCTTTAATCCGGAGGATCCCCTGCATCCGGATTACCTGGAGGACGAGGAAGAGGACGATGACGAACTGGAATAGGAGGGCCGATTTCGGACCCACGGAAAACTCCCTTGTACAGCACGGGATCCGTGGCCCATTTGGCAATTCACGTTGACGGGTCGGACCGGACAGCGTTTCCATCAGCCAGCCCGACAATCATGAACGAAAAAGTCTACGGCGATATCATCCATGGCAACCCCCCGGGCATCTTTGACGACGAGGAACACGTCGTTTGGGTTGAGCGGCGCGACGACGAAGTGGCAATCGTCGAGTCCCTGAGCGAAAAACTCGATTTGGCGAGTCTGGTTGCCGCGTGCCAGGATGCGAACAACGAGCATGGCGAAGAGGTTGTGATCACTTGCAATGATCAGTCGCAAACCGTAAATCCTGCCGACGGATTGGATCCGCGTCACGCAACCCTGAACGCGGTCGGTGCACTGCTATCACCCGGGTTTCAGATTCGCTTTGCCACGGATACCAGTGGCAGCGACACGCCTGGAATTGTGGTTGAGCGCGTTTCGGACTGGCAACTGTTGTATGATCGCCATGGCCCAAAAATCAACGAGCATTTTTGTCCCATCCGGGAGGTTTCCGATGTGATGACCACGCCGGGCGACCGGATTGACGAGGCTTGCCGGGAATATGCAAATCGTTTCGGATAACAACGCATTGGATAACAACGTACTGGATAAATGACGGTGTGCGATGCCCGGTGCGTCCGCCCCGTCGGATAACCACCCGCTTTGCCAAAGCCGGCTGGCCTGCCGCGATCGGTTTTTTCACCCTGCCAACCGGAACGGTTTTCCAATCCATCAACAACCGCATCCCCATGAAGACGGAACAGGCTTTTGCAGAAATGCTCCGGATCGGTCCGCGGGTGACCGTGTTGCCGGTGGTCCACGGCAGTGGTGATTTTGCGTGGACGATTCGCGACTGGATTCTCCGCGGCAACTACGACTGTCTGGCCGTTCCCCTGCCCCCATCGTTTGCACCGATGGTGGAAGCGGCGATTGGCCAATTGCCCGCACCAGGCATTGTGGTGCAACGTGAATCCGTTGCCTTTGTCGGGTCCCGGGCCGAGTCCGAAGACGCGGATCCGGCGGCCAGCTATGTCCCCATTGATCCCTGCCAACCGGTGATTGCCGCGTTGCGAACCGCCATCGGTGAACGGATTCCCCGACGCTTCATTGATTTGGAAACCGCCCGTTTTGAAATGGACACCGCCGGGTTTCCCGACCCCTATGCGCTGAAGAAAGTACCCTTGCCCCAGTTCGCGGCATCGCTGTTGCCGTTTCTGCCGGCACCGGAGAATCCCCAGGTGCTGGCCCGAATCACTCAGATGGCCTGGATGCTGCGGGAATTGTCGATCGATTTCAAAAACATCCTGTTCGTCTGTCACGCCCTGCACTGGCCCTGGATTCGCCAGGCGTTTGGACAATCCGGCTTGCAACGCCCCGACGACGATCTGGTGGAACCGGCCCGCTGGTACGGAGTCGAACCTGGAACGTTGTACTTCATGCTGGGGGAGCTGCCGTTCGTCACCGGCTTGTACGAAAAGGCCCGGGCCGAGCTGGATCCGGATGACAATTTGTCCATTGACGGCATCAAGGAACTGCTGATCTCGGCGCGAGTCCGTTACCAGGCGAATTACCAAAAACGGGCCCGCCGAATCACGCCGCTGCTGTTGCGGCAAATGCTCAAGTACATCCGCAACCTGACGTTGCTGAAACGGCGTTTCACGCCGGACCTCGTTACCGTGATTACGGCGGCCAAGCAGATCGTTGGTGACGGCTATGCGCTGCAATGTCTGGAACTGGCCAAGACGTATCCCGGATACAGCCCGGCGGACGAGGGCCAGGTACGGATGGGCATGGATCAGGCGGCGATGCCCGAGGGAGATGTGCTGGCAATGAAAAACCGGTTGCCCGGACCGCCGTTGACCTGGTCCCAAATCAAGCTGGTGCCGGGACCCGACCGGAACAGCCGGCACACGCTGGACGCAAAACTGGAATCCGTTTTCCCAGTGCAGCTGGCCGCCCGAAGACGTGCTGATTGAAAATTTCCGCTCCGCCGTTTTTGATCGGGCCCGGCAAATCATGGGAGCCGATCTGGCGCGGACAGAAAAGTTTACGACTTCAGATTCGCGACGGAATTGATCTGCGCGATACCTTGCGGCACTGGTACGAGGGTGACATCTACGTCAAGGTCTTGCCGCCCAACCGCGGCAATCTGGATGCCGCCGTGATGCTGTTTGATTCACCTGCCGATCCGCGCGACTATCCGTGGCGGACCACCTGGTTTGCCGAACACCGCGACGAATCGACGCTGGCGTTTTATGCCACCGATTTCCGCCAGCAGGCGGTGGGACCCGGGATCTGCCTGGCCACCTATGGCGGCGCGATGTTTGTTGTATCCGCCAGTCGTGATCCCGGATATCTGGCAGAACCGCCGCTTTGATTTTGCCTCGACCCTGGAAGAGCGGTTGATCGCCGCTGCCTGCCGCTACAGCCAGTGCCCGCACGTGGCACTGGTCAGCAGTTTGCCGCCGGGACGCGCCTGGCGACAAATCGCCAAACATTACCGCAAGATCCTGTTGCATGTCCCGCTCAGCCAGTTTGGCGACGCCACCATCCAGCAATTGCGGATGGTGCATGTGCTGGGGGGCAAGGAAGTTCGCAGCTACGCCGCCCGGTTCATCCGCCGCGTTTGATTCCCCGGGGCACGGGGAGGCCGGCACGACGCACCAACCCGCTTTCCGGCAAAACCCGAAATCGGTGTCGAGCCCGTTCCCGCCGGCCGTGTCACCCGCCACCCGAATTTGCCGCGCCACCTGTTGGTAAAATCAGCGGATCGGAATTAACGCCCTCCCGGCACGTTTACACCGCCCGGTCGCGTGCGTTACGATTTTGCAGGCAGTGGATCGCGACCGCGGCCCGACGTTTTGCACTCAGGATCACGTATGGACAAACTGCAACTGTTTATCAATCTCGTCAATCTGGCGGCCGTCGATGGCAAGTTCACTGAAGAAGAAATCCAGTTTCTGGTGGCCCGGGCCGAATTGTGGAACATTCCCAACGACGAATTCGAGACCGCTCTGGCCGGACTGCAGAACGAGATTCAGATCAAGTTGCCGGACGAAAAATCCGATCGGATCGAGATGCTGAAAGAAATGATCCGGCTGATGGCCGCCGACGGCGAGCTGGCCGAAACGGAAAGGGGCCTGTGCGCGGCGGCCTCGGCGAGCATGGAAATCTCCAGTGCCGAATTCGCCGTGATTGTTGACTCGCTGATCAACCAGTAAAGAGCCGGGGATTGGCTCCGGCCGCCGTTTTCGGTGGCCCCCCGGACAAAACGACCCGCCAGGTGCCTGTCCCGGTTTCAGCACCTGTTTCAGCACCGGGGCGGTTACCGGGATTCCAGCCGCGCGCGAATTTTTTGCGAAAAATCCGGGTCGTCATAGTATTGCTCGGCCAGATCATTAATCAGCGCGTTCTGCTTTAACTGTTCGAACGGAATCCGGTTGTCCAGCATGCCGAGTTCGTAGGCCAGCTTGTCAGAAAATCCGGGCAACAAAACCTGCCAGCGGTAACTGATCTTCTGTTTGCGCAGGCGGTTGACGTGATTGAGCACATTGGTGGTACAGTTGTTGGCGACGGTGTTGTAAAACTCCGGTTTGGCTGCCAGTTCATTCACCCGCTGCAACATATCCAGAAACAGGGCCTGGGCCTGGGCCGGCGTGGCCGTGGTCCGGTACAGATACACATCGGCCGCGCGGTGCCGCGTCCGCAGCCGGACCAGGTCCCGCTCGTCCGCCACCACGTAAGTCAGTTCGAATTGGCGGCTCATGCCCAGCAGCGGGTTGTATTGTTCGCCTTTCTCCGTGCGGATCTCGGCCGAGATGCTGATCACCGATCCATCGGCCATCGAAAAACTCAGCATGGTATGCGCCATGAATTCGGCTCCCTGAAAGGGAACCACAATGAAATCTACTGCCCGCACATCGTCCATCGCATAAATGCGGTCCTCATACTGCGGCACAAAGTCGTTTTCGGTCAGGTACTGGTTGTTTCGAACATTGGTCAAATGGATACGCCCGTCAGGCAACGCCGCGGCATAACTCAACCGGGAGAATTCGGGCGTCCAGTCGCGATAGTTGGACGGTTCCAGCCGATCCGCCAAACCATTGACCTCGATCGGCTGGCAACCCGAACTGGCCAGTGCGATCAGGGCCAGCGCACATGCGCAGGCTCCCCGCCGGGCACCTGAAACCATCAACATTAAAACTTCGTGGCAACCGCGCACGGCCGTGTCCGCATCCTGGCCCGAACAATGGAAATGGCGTGTTGTAGAGCGTTTTGCCGGCAACGGCAACGCGGTTTTCGCTAGCACGACCGGATGCTGTCCGCCCCACTCCCGGGACGGGCTCTTGCGTGCGGCCAGATCGCTCGCGGCGACGATCGGGGGGGACCGCCAAAAAAAGCGTCCGGCCCGACACGTACTGTCGGACCGGACGCCAATGGAGGTGAACGGATTTGTTTTGTCGTACGCTTGAAGGGGAAATCGCGACCGAACGGGTCACGGTTTCTCCACATTCGCCTTTGGTGGATCAAGCATGAAGGCCCCTCCGAATCAGGTAAGACGATTCCGGCAGAACGGGGATCGTGCCGGACCAAAAGGATCTTATCACGAGCGGCGGAGACGTCAAGGAAATTTCGGCACCGGCGGACCCGGCCTCCCCAAAAACACGGCGTTTGGTAGGCATTGTGTTAACCAGGCAAGCTGCGCCACCGGGTTGCGTCCCGGATGCTGGCTACCGCAACTGCGACGGCTGACTGGCGACCGGGCGGCCGTCCAGGTGAATTCGCATGTTGACCTCCTCGTTGGCCAGCAGCAGCCAGTGACCCTGCTGTTGACGATTGTCGACCTGGGCGCGAATCGAATAATACTTGCTGCTGTTTTTTTCCAGCGCCACAAACACGATCCGTCCGCCAAACTCGGCCTGCTCCCCGTGAGCCATTCGCGCCACTACGGTAACGGGCTGACCCTGCACTTCGTGCGGATCAAACAGACTGGAATCCAGCAGTCCCTGCACATACAGCTGATCCATCCGCGCCACGCGCATCACATTGTCACCGGCGTTCACCCATTCGCCGCTGTCCTTGTACAGCTCCAGCACATTACCGCTGACGGGCGACTGAATCCGGTGTCGCAGCAGGCTTTCGGAAGCGGCCCGCACATTGTATTGCTCGACCTGGGCTTCGCGGGCCGCCGCTTCCCTGTCGCGCTGGGCCTGCTCCAGCTGCAAAGCGGCCTGTTTGGCCTGCAAGGCGGATCGATCATATTCCTGCTTGGGGAGCGTCCCCTTGGTAAACAAGCCGTAGTTGGTGCGCCGTTCGCGGTCAGCGATTTCCAGCGCATTGTTGGCGGCCCGAATATCAATATCGCTGTTGGCCTTTTCCATGGCGGCATCGAGTTTGGTTTGCGCAGTCTCCAGCCGTAACTGCCCCAGCCGGTCATCAATTCGCGCCAACTCGGTACCGGCCTCGACTGTCTGGCCTTCCCGGACGGCCACCAACACCAGCGGCCCGCTTTCCTGGGCCGGCACATCGACATTGGAGATTAACATGGTGAAACAGGGGGCAATGTCAACATGGTCCTGGCTGACCTGATTGACCGGAGCGGCGATGGTTTCCAGCCCGTCCGCGGGAAACCGGGTATCGGCATGCTGCCAGGCGTCCATGCTGCCCGCCATCAGCAATCCGGTCCCCAACAGAATCACCGTTTGAATTGCCGGCTGGATCATGGTGTTTCCATTCCCTTTCGGGGCCCGCCCGTCAGCCCGTTTCGGTTTCACTAATCGTTAAAGTCAATTTTGTTATCGGTCGCCCGGAACCCGGGAATTGAGCCGATTGCCGGATTGGACCGCTGAGCGGGCGGGCGCGATCCGGTGCCACCCGCCGGAGCCATCTGCTGCTGCGAGCCGCATGGACAGGGAGCGTTCGTGAACCGGCAGCGGGCAAAAACAGCTGATTCAATCCGAGGTGGATGGTCGGGATCGATGACGGGACCTACAACCACAGTCGCCAGGTGGCCTGCAGCGACTCGAACAACTCGTGGAACCACACGTAACCCAGTGACCGTTGACCGGCATGCACCTGCGCCGTAACTCGCGTGCCGCTCCGCAACAAGTCGCGCGGCAACTGGCTGGCATCCAGGGCGACTCGCAGCAGCACCGCATTTCCATCATCACCTCGCACATCCAGTTTGTTATCGATACTGACGAGTTGTCCGCGATACTCGGCTCCAGGATGCGAGGCCAGTGTCAACGTCACCGTCAGCGGCTGGTCGGTTTCTCGCACGGCCCGCGTCAGGTGAGCGATGCGTCGCTCGGGGAATTCCAGTTCAATTTGCCAGGGAGTGTCCGGTGGCACGATGGTCATCAGGTTTTGACCCCGTTGAACCGGACGCCGCAACAAATTCTGGCGGAGTTGCCAGTTCACCACTTGCCCGCTGGAGGGAGCCCGGATGTTCAACATTTCCAGCTCGTCCATCTTCAGCTGCAGCTGCCGGGCCAGGCTGGATTGCAACTGGTGGGACTCAGTCAAATCACCTTCAATGATTCCCCGATCGATGACCGACAAACCTGACTGGCGAGTCAAGGCGCGTTGCAGCTTTTTGGCTTTTTCCTCAACTTCTCCAAGCTGGCCCTGCAGATTCCGGATTTCCACCAGCAACTGGTTGTTGCTCATGACGGCCAGCACGTCTCCCTGCTGGACCACCTGGGCCGGATCTTCGGGAATCCGCAATTCCTGCAATACGCCGTCGGTTTGGGCATAAATCTCGGTTTGTTGCCCGGGAACCAGGCGACCGCTGGACTGCAGGGTGAACGACGCCGGAATCATCCACAGCGACGCCAACAAACCGCTCAAAACCAGCAGACCAATGGCCAGCCTGGGCAGGTTGCGGGACGCCTGAACGATTAGGGTTTTTCCCAGCCAGGTCCACAACGGGGCCAGAAACATCTCGCTGTGATCCAGGGAGTTGGTCAGGGCGTCCTCGGCGTGCGACGTGACCGTTTGCAACCGTTCACGCAATCCGGCAGCCGGTCGCGCATCGGCGGTCTGTTCGACGATCAAGGCTCCGATAACGGGACCGGACGTCCGTGTATTCTCATCACCGCCCGATCGGTGGCGATCGTGTTGCAACCGGTGCAATGGCTGGATCGCGACCATTCGGGAGTGCGACACATCCAGGTATTGATGCAGCTGGTTTTCGATTTGGGGTGGCAACCCGGAATCGTCCCCGCTGTACCACATCGGCTGACCGGCCCGCACGACGGTGGTGACCAGTCGCCCCAGGGACTTGACCTGGCCGGCCCGCCGCTCAATCGAATCCAGACCGCTCATCGCCAGGACTTCCAGCCGTCCGCCACGCCGGATCGCTACACTCAAACGCTCGCAATCCATAACCGCCCGGCCCTCGTTGGCAATGGCATAAACCGTCTGGCGCACGTTCAAACTGCCATGAATCGCGCGGATAAAGGTTTGCAGCCGGCTCCACATATGCTGTTGCCGGGAAAAGCGCCGCAGCTGGTCGCTGCGGAGAAAATCACTGGCGACCTTGCTCATCTGAACCAGAAACCGCAGATAGCCGCGTTGCGTCGTCGGGCCGGCCCCCGGTCGCTGAAAGATCTCAACCAGACCGGTAACTTCCTGTTCGGTGAACAGCGGCGCAATCACAAGCAACTGTTCGGTCGGATTGTCCTGTACCTGCGCAGTACCGCTGCCGGGCGGGACCAGCATCGGCTGGCCCGCGGCCGCAACCCGCTCCAGCAATTGTCCGTGCCGGGCTTGCGCCTGCGGGTCGCCGGCCAGGCCCGTTTGTTTCAGATTGACCTGATATTCCAGGGACAGCCCCGTTCCGCCCGGATCCCGGATCCAGATGGCGCCCCCGATCGACGCCAGGGCGCTGGTCGTTCGCGTCAGAAACCCCTGGTAAAATTCGGTGCGACTGCAGCTGGATTGCGCTAATGAAGCAATCTCGTCGACCAGGGCGCGAATCTGGTCGCGGGTTTCCTGGATCAGCTCGCGGTTCACGTCGCCCGAATGCGCCTCGTCCGGCACGGTATCGGCCGGGACGGCCCGCGCGTGCAGAGAGTGGCTGGGTGAGGCGTGCGCGGTTCTTGGCGATTCGGAAAATGAATCTGTCGACATGGGCCAGGCAATTCGGACAGAGACAGCGGAGGCGGTGAACGCGGTCGTCAAGCGAGTTGGGTAACTTCCCGCACATCAGGGCGCGGGACTTTCGCGAATCGGGCGACTTCTGGCAACCCGAACCGGGAAATAGTTGCACAAAAAACATTCCCCCGCGGCGGTTGGTAGAACGGGGCGAATTGGATAAAGTGGACAGGCAATGGCTCATGTCCTGCCCCCCGTCCCGGGACGCTGAGCTGTTACAAGCCGTTTTTGTGAGATCGCGCGCGGCGGATCTTTCCGTTTTTCCGCCCACGCCACTCGCCCTTCACCTGTTGGAACCTGACGCATGCGATTCATCGGTACCGTTGACAACAAAACCCATGCCGAGCGAATCACCGCGTACCTGACGACCCGGAACATCTCCACGCACTGCGAAGGCGACCAGGCGCGTTGGGAGATCTGGGTTCGCGATGAAGATCAAATCGAACGGGCCAGTCAGGAGCTGGAGCAATTTTTGGGTGAACCCGATGCGCCCCGTTACCGCTCGGCCCGGGAACAGGCCGTCAAACAGTCCCGGCAAAAGGCCCGCCAACAGCAGCAGGCGCGGAGCCAGCAAATTCACATGGCCGGCGATCGCTGGAATGCACCGATTCACAAGGTGGCTCCGCTGACGGTAACGCTGGTGGTGATTTGCGGAGTCGTGGCGTTGATGACCGATTTTGGCGATGACGCGCAAGGCGCCGACCTTTCGGGCGCTGGCCCTGGGATCGCTGAGCCAGTCCGAGGCGATCGACACGGTGGGCACGGAAGGTCTGGATGAATGGAACACCCAATTACGGATGGCCAGTCTGTCACGAGGTGAAGTCTGGCGGGCCATAACCCCTATGTTTCTGCATTTCGGGATTTTGCATTTGGTTTTCAACATGTGCTGGGTCGTGGTGTTTGGTCGCCAAATTGAATACCGGTTCGGCAGCCTTTGGTTACTGGCGCTGGTCGTCCTGATCGCGATTCCCTCCAACACGATCGGAGCTCTGGTGCCGCCGGAGTTCGACGGATTGCCCATTGTGAACACGGGACTTTACTGGACCATACTGGCCGGAGGCATGTCGGGCGTCGTGTACGGCCTGTTTGGTTATGTCTGGATGAAGATGATATTCGACCGCCGTTGCGGATTGCATGTTTCCTTTTCGAATATCGCGATCCTGCTCATCTGGCTGGTCATCTGTATGGCACCAGGATTTGAACAACAGTTTGGCTTTCGCGTCGGCAACTGGGCTCACGGGACCGGCCTGGCGATGGGTTTGGCGATCGGCTACGGGCCCAAACTGCTCCGCGACCTGGGATTCAAAACAGCTGATCGCGACGCTTCCTGATGCCGCAGCGGGATCCGTCCGGACACCCCGCAGTGGCACCGTCGGCATCCGCACGAGATGCGGCTGACCAAACGCAGGGCTTTTCCGCGCGGGCTATACCGCGGCGGGCGTACCGCGGCGGGCGTTACACCGCGGGCGCGATAGCGGCGGGCCGGGCGGAAGGGATGACTCGAATCAGGCTCGAATCAGGCTCGAATCAGGCGATTGCTTCGATCCGCACTCGCACATATTTTTGGCGATGGCCGGTGCGGCGTTTGCTGTTTTTGCGGCGGCGGAACTTCTGGACGTAGATTTTTTCGCCTTTGGCCATATCCAGTACGGTGGCCGTAACCGTCGCGCCGTCGACCGTTGGCTGCCCCAGCCGAAACCCGTCGTCGCCTCCGATCGCCAGCACGCGGTCAAACGAAATCGACTGGCCCGGTTCGACCTCCCGCAGATCGATGTCCAGGGTTTGGCCTTGTTCGACTTTATACTGGCGACCGCCGTCGGCAATGATTGCGTACATGATCGTCGGGAGAGGAATGCTGGGTTCGTCGGGCAGAATCGGGAATCGCGAATTTTAGCCGACGGGGGCACTGTGGTCGAGGGCCAAATTCCCCAAAAACCGGGCCTTTCCGGTCAAGGGGCCGGTTCGTCGGCCTCCATTCCCAATTGCTTCATTTTGCGATACAGGTTGGAGCGGTGCAGCCCCAGCCGTTGGGCGGCCTCGGTCATGTTGCCCTGCGCCCGGTGAATTTGCCGCTCGATAAAATCGGCCTGAAACTGGCGTGTGGCGTCGGCCAGCGTCTGCTCCAGCGAGATGGATTGTTCGTCGTTGCCGGGAGGCATGACAAACGGCAGGTCACTGACATCGATCCGCTCCCCGGTCAGCAGATAGGCCAGCCGTTCCATCATGTTTCGCAATTCACGAATATTACCCGGCCAACTGTGCCCGACCAGTTTTTTGCGGGCGGCCGTGGTCAGCCGGGGAACTGGCCGCCGCGCCTTGCCGCAAAACTCTGCCAGAAAATGTTCGGCCAGCGTGAGAATATCGTCACCCCGATCCCGCAGCGGCGGCAATTGCAAAGTGACCACGTTGAGCCGAAAGAACAGGTCTTCCCGAAACTTTTTTTCGCGGACCAGTTTCCCGAGGTCCTGATTGGTGGCGGCAATCACGCGGGTGTCGACCGCAATGGGGCGGGAACCGCCCACCCGCACAACCACCTTTTCCTCCAGCACCCGCAGCAGTTTGGCCTGCCCACCCGGGCTCATGTCTCCGATTTCATCCAGGAACAGGGTGCCGCCATTGGCCAGTTCGAATTTGCCCTGGCGGCTTTCGTGCGCATCGGTAAACGCACCGCGCTCATGTCCAAACAATTCGCTTTCCAGCAGCGATTCGGTGATCGCCGCGCAATTGACAGCCACCAGCACCTGGTCCCGGCGGGGACTCAGGTAATGGATCATTTGCGCCGCGACTTCCTTGCCGGTACCGTTTTCACCGAGGATCAGTACGGCCAGTTCGGTTTCCGCGACCCGGGCGATCGTGCTGCGAAGGGTATCGACGACCGGGCTGTCGCCGATCATTTGCACTTTTCCGGCCGCCTGTTCGGCCATGTTGCGGCGGCTGGTACTCAATCCTTCCATGTGCCGCGTGTTTTCGATCGCGACCGCCGCGTGCGCCGCCAACTCGGTCAGGGCCTGTTCGTCGGCCGGCGAGAAATTGCCACCCCGCTTGTTAATCAGCTCAAAGGCGCCGATCGTCTGGCCCTGGCCTCCGAACATCGGAACACACAACAGCGACTCGGTTTCAAAACCCAGCTGGCGGTCGACCTCACGATCAATCTCGGCCTGTTCGTTGGCGATATCGGCATCGACACGCCGTGGCTGGCCCGTTTGCACGACCTGGCCCACCACCCCGGTAGCGGCCGAAATACTCAGCTCACCCCCCTCGACGCCCAGCGCCGGACGGCCCATCAGCCGCGTTCCGCTGGCATCCAGCAAAAAAATCGTGGCCCGCTCGGCGTCCAGCAATCGCGTCGATGTCTCCGCCATCGATTGCAGCAATTCGTCGGTCTGGCGGGTCTGATTCCACTGGACCGTCATATCCAGAATCGCCGCCAGACGATCCGCTCGGCCGCGCAACTGGCTGGTCCTCACCACCAGCGGCAAACAGGTCGCCATGGCGCCGGCCAAACTGGCCAGCTCGCCGGGTTCCGGCAAGTGGTCCGATCGCACCACCAGCACCAAACTGGACTCGGCCGCGCGGGGCAGCGGGACCGCCGCCCATGGCCGCGCCACCACACATTCCTCGCGATCCAGGACTTCGCCCAGCAGGTCCTGCGGCAGGCGGCCCGTGGCGCCGATGCCGGCCAATTCCCGCCAGGATCCCTTGACCCCCTCAACGATCGCCACCCGGTCCAACTCACGGTGATTCCCGGCAACCACCATGGCCGCCTCCTTCAAAAACCCGGAGGCCTCTCCCGACTCGGCGGCGATCTCCAGCAAACGAGGGAGAATCTCGTAACCGGCGGTTCCAGGTTTGATCAACATGAGACAGGGGCCGTATGGCGAAACAGGGTGAAAGGCCGGCCGAATTGCGGATTCGCCGGAAAACTGTTATCAAAGATGTTTCGGTTGTCTGGCATTGAGCGTAGTCATTTTGAGTCCGGCCAACAATGGTTGACCGGCAAATCGGGAGCCAAAATATGGGGTTGTTTGACGGAAAATGTGGTCTGATTCTGGGCGTGGCCAACGATCGCTCCATCGCCATGGCAATCGCCCGCCAGATCATGGATCAGGGGGGGGTCTGCGGATTTACGCATCTGCCGGATCGCGAGGATGATGACAAGAAAAAGAACCGGCGGCGTGTCGAAAAGGCAATTGACGGGCACCCCAACGCCAAATTCCTGATTCCCCTGAACGTCCAGGACGATGCCCAGATCGCCGAGGTCATGCGGCACAGCCAGGCGGAACTCGGCCAAATCGACTTTCTGCTGCACAGCATTGCCTTTGCGGATCGGGACGACCTGACGCGGGACACGATCGAAACCAGTCGTGCGGGGTTCCAGCTGGCAATGGATGTCAGCGTGTACAGCCTGATTACCGTTTGCAATCACGCCCGGGAGATTCTGGCGGATGGTGCGGCGATCGCCTGCATGACGTATTTCGGTGGTGAAAAGTGTGTTCCCGGTTACAACGTGATGGGGATTTGCAAGGCGGCCCTGGAAGCCACGACCCGTTATCTGGCATTCGACCTGGGCCCGCGCGGAATCCGTGTCAACGCACTGAGTGCCGGACCGCTGAAAACGCTGGCCGGAACCGCGGCCGGCGTCGGCGAAATGCTGCACCTGTATGAACAAATCTCGCCGCTGGGACGCAACGTGACGCACGAGGAAGTCGGGCGCACCGGGATGTTTCTGCTTTCCAGCATGTCCGACGGCATCACTGGCGAAATCCTGCATGTCGACGGAGGATACAACGCGATGGGTTCCCCGGGACGCATGCTCGATAACTTGCTGGCCGCTCACCAATGAATTCCGGTCCAACCGCTCGCTATGTCCCCCGGTTCGCACGCCCCCTGACCGTTGCGGAACTGGCTGCACGGCCGTGCCTCTGGCGACTTCCCTCCCGCGGCAGCCGTTGGCGACGGCCACCCGACCCCGGTTGAGCAGTCCGGAATTGTCCATTTCGCCCAATCCAAAAGTTTTTCCAAACGCACGGAAACGCACTGCGCGCCGGGAATCTGGCCATTAAAATGAAGGCGGTATTGGGCGGACCCAACCAGTCGCTCTGGCCTCCGCGCAGGGGCTGTCGGTCAGCCTGGGTCATCGCACCCCACCGATACCGGCCCCTGCCGGACCATGGTATTTATCCACGCCAGTTCTGCCGGCGACGAAGTTTTTTATCAGACGAGTAAAAATCAAATGAAACCAAATTCAAAACGGCCTGGCTTGCGACGCGCCGTTGCTGCCAGACAAGTCATTCTGCTCCTGATCCTGATCGTCGTTGCCGGCGCGGGTGCCTACGAATTCGGTATCGCCCGACCAGCTTATGAAAGCGCTTGGGACAAGATTTCGAATATCGACTCGTCAATCGATTCCGGGAATTACACGGCGGCCCAAATCGAGGAAATGATTGGCAAAAAGCCCGTGGCGATCGAGGAGGATGAATGGGCTGAAAACGTCGAAATCCGCACTTACCGGTGGCAAAGCGGATTGCCGTTCAGATCCCACAATATTTACGTGGTGTACACAAGAATTCTGCCGGCACTTCTGAGGGAGAAACCGGAACTGGCAGATGTTCGTTACTATTATTCGGCCAGCGGCGGAACACCGATTACCGAGTCCAATCTGCCCGCCGAAAAGCCCACGTTTGTCTCGAACAAGAATCCTCCGAACCTGGGGGGCGGAGCCCCGGGCGGCGGGCGTCCTCAACCATCCGGCAACGATGCTGGTGGGGATGACCAGTCCGGGGATGACCAGTCCGGGGATGACAAATCCGGGGATGACAAATCCGGGGATGACAAATCCGGGGATGACAAATCCGGGGATGACCAGTCCGGGGATGACCAGTCCGGGGATGACCAGTCCGGGGATGACCAGTCCGGGGATGACCAGTCCGGGGATGACCAGTCCGGGGATGACCAGTCCGGGGATGACCAGTCCGGGGATGACCAGTCCGGGGATGACCAGGGCAGCGACACCGGCTCCGGACTTTAACGATCAGCCAGCTTCCCGAAAAACCGAAATCGGCCAGTGGCTTTCAGCCGAGATGGATTGGGCTGCTGGCGTTTCCGACACAATCCGTATCTGGTCGGTTGATTTCCTCAACCGGACCGGAGGCGCCCGGAATGGACGCGGGCAGGCCGCGCCACGTCAACGGACGGGATGCAATTGCGACACGACGTGCCGCGTTCCATCCGCGGTTGGATGTGGCGGGTCCGGCAACAATCCGGCTGGCGTGATTCCGAAACGCGGGGATTTCACCGTATCCAAAACTAACTCACACAAGGTCCAATCATGAATAACAATGAATTTCAAAAACCCGCCTCGGGTGCCGGCAGGAAGATCTTTCTGGTCGTGCTCTTTTTGCTGGTGCTGGGTGCATTTGGGTATGACTATCTGGTTGCCAAACCGGCCTACGAAGGGGGTCTGAAAAAACTTCAGTCCATGCTGGACCCCAAAAAGGGTCCCGACGGCGAGATGATCCTCGTCGATGGCAAGACGTCCAAGTGCGGGGATATGGATGGTGATGGACGCGTGACCCCGGACGATGTTCACAAGTTTATGGAACGTGATCCCAGCGCAACCAGTACACCCATGGAAACCGCTTATGTGGAAACTTTCGCCTGGCCCCGCGGGATCCCGTTCATTTCCTACAAGGCGTACGTCGTATACAGCAAAGGTGCCGAGGCCACGACGTTGTACAAGGTGACGCAGACGGAGCCCACCGAAGATGATTACCGGCAGAAATACACCCAGGTCCCCGCGGAAGATCGACCGCCCGGTTTGCGGGTTTCCGGTGGCGGTGCCGGTGGCGCACCCCGGGACAAGGGTGGTGCCGACAAGGGTGGTGCCGACAAGGGTGGTGCCGACAAGGGTGGTGCCGACAAGGGTGATGCCGACAAGGGTGATGGTAATCCGCCGGCCGATCAGAAATCGGGAGACGATGCGGACTCGTCGGAATCCGGAGGATAGCGCGTGCGTTACATCCGTGCAGCGTCGCTTCGTCGGAACGCGCTTTGGGCAAGGGTACCAATGGCAAGGGTACCAATGCGGCCTGTGAACCAACGCTGCCTGTCCGTGTGACTCACACGGGACTGCGGGTGCGTCCGGCGACGGTGCGATGCGGACCGGGCACGGGCCATCCCCGTGAATTGGCCAGCACATTCGGTCGGGCAGCGCCTCGGGTCAGGCCAGCGCCTCGTCAGCCTGAATACAGTGAGCCGGGGCCAATAGGGTGCTGTCCCCGTCTCCCGGCTGCATTGTGGCAAGCGGGACGGCGGCACCACCCGCCCGGGGTCCGCTGCCGCCCGGGCGTCTAACGGATTGGATTTTCGCGATTGGGGCCGGCCGGCTTGAATCGTTTGCGGGATCCCGTCGGCCCCTTGTACTTGGTGATTTCAGGCCTTCCCGTGGGCATTTCCGCGACGACACACTCGACCTGCCATTGAAATCCTCCCGTCGCCGGCCAGGGGTGGCGAGTCATTTTCAGCTTGTAGTCAAACGGCTCCAAATCTGCGGAAACCGGGGTGTATCGATATCGCAAGACGATTTGTTCGAGCGTCTGGATTTTGAACACTTCCGAGAACGAATCCAGGCCCAGATACTGGTGTTGGCCTTCCAGACGATCCAGACAGATCACCTTCATGGGAGGAGTGGTCATCCAGTGGTTGATTTGCCATACGGGGGGCCAAATATCCCCCGGCGGGACCCGTTTGCTTTCAAAATGGGTCAGCAGATCGGTGCCGGAGTCAGGTCGATACGGTGGCCCCAACCCAAGGCACAGGACCTGTTCCAGTTCATCGTCCTCAATCGCCTGAATGACCAGTTCGGCTTTTTCCCGGGCAACATGCGTCAACCAGCCGACACGGCCAAAGTAATGGCTCAATCCCAATACGGCGCCCAACACGGAAAGGAATACGGCCACACATGCCAGGCGGTATCCGCTTCGCCGGCGACCTTCCTGGCAGCCCAGCGCGGCAATGATTCCCAGCGAAAATCCCGCCAGGGCCGCCGCCAAAAAAATGAAGCTCGCGATTGTCAGCAGGGACAACAGGGAAAACGTCAGGGCGACCGGCGAAAGCGGATTAAACGGCTGGTAGTCGATCTCGGGCTGACCGGGTTCCCGATGCTGCAAGGCTTGATCTGACATGACAGTTTCCCGGCCGACAAAACCGGTTTTCATACTGGTAAGTTGTCCGGCGCAACTCCGGGTTGACCGGCTTGCTAACGACGGACCCGCAACGTGGACTGTTCGGCCAGTTTGCGGCGACGATCGTGATACTTGTATACAAAATCGGATTGGGAATCAAATACCCGGCAATCCAGATTGCGGTCCTCGGGATGCAGCTGGTCCACGTCATAGGCCGGGGCCAGGGGTTCACCGAGGGATGCCGACAACGCCCCCCGGGACCGGCTTTGCAAGAATCCCAGCCACAGCCGGTCAGGGCGTCCCGCAAAATTGACCGTGCCGGGTTCCGCCTGAAACTGGTTCGGAGGCAGGGGGGCCAGGTGCATCGAAAATTGCAGAAGACAGGCAAACACCCATGCGGTTGCCAGTGAAAAGACGGCACTCAGCCCGCGGTCCAGCCATAAATTGAAATCGACTCGCGTTCGACTTAACACATCCGTGGCGGTGCGCAGCACCGTCAGGGCCACCACAAACAGCCCCCACAAACACAAAAAGTCCAGCAGGTAGGTATACGTACTGGAATCTTTGTCCAGCCAGTCTGCCAACGGCTCGAACCAGTTGGAGGCGATCAGGGCCGCCAGCAAAACGTTGACAAAGGTGAGCACATTGTTCCACAGACCCAGAAACCAGGTCGCCACAAAGATGAAAACCATGCCGATAATTGTGATTGCCGTCACCATACCTGTTTGTCCGTTTCGTTCCGGTCCCAACACCGGTGTTCGTTTCACCGTGGGCGGCGACCCGCGTTCCACCGCCGCCGTTTACTTTTTGAGCACTCGTTGCAGTTCTTCCAGCGATATATCACCCCGGGCCACCAGGACAATTCCCTCGTCGCGCAGGGATATGTGGCCGGACGCATTGGCGGCCGCCGTCAACGATTGGACGGTCGGCGTCTCACGCATCGCCTGGCGGAACCGGTCGTCCACCTGCAACAATTCAAATATTGCGGTCCGTTCATAGAATCCGGGGCCTCCACATTTTTCACAAGGAGGCAATTCCACCGGATTCCCCTTTTCGTCGGTCAGTTGTTCCGGGCTGGGCTCAAACCGGCGGTACAGGACCGGAACCCGCTCGGGCGGCAGCCCCAGCTGTGTCAGCAGCGCCGGATTCGGCTGGAATGGCTGGCGGCACCGTGTACAGAGTCGGCGCACCACACGCTGGCAAACGACCGTTCGCAAGGCAGCCGCAAATTCGGCGACATCCGGTTTCAGCATCAGGGCCCGAACCACCGCTTCCACCGCATACCGGGCGTTCAACCGGGTGATGACCGTGACCTGCCGATTATTCGCCAGGTCGCACATTTTATCGAGGGCCGGTCCGTCGCTGATCTCGGCGAACGCAATGGCATTGGGTTCCCGCAACAGCAGTGACGTGAGGGCGGTTGACATGGTCTGGCCCGCCGATTCGTCCCATGTTTCATTCCCGATATTGACGATCTCGGGCTCCTGACGAGATTGCTCCTGCAATGTAAAGAAGTCCCGCATGTAGCGATCGGTTGCCTGCAACGCGGCCCGCCACGTGGTCGACAGACCGTCGCCCGGCAGGCTGCCAAACAGAACCAGCCCTCCCGGCTCATTCATGGCCGCAACCAGTTGCGTGCGCATGCCCGGTCGCATGCCGATTTCTTCAAGCGTTTCCAGGGGCGGGCGTTGCCGCTGGATCTCCACAACCACCCGCTCCCCGGCCGGGATTCCCTGGCTGGTCAGTCGGCACTTGTGGGCATATTTCAGATAATCCGCGGTGAACCGGCCGACTTGCCGCTGGCGACGTTCCCGGTAATCCACACCGGCCAGTTGTTTCAGGCTGGCGACCATATAGTCCCCCACCTGACGCTGCAGGGCGGGCATGGTGTGCCAGATGCCGTCGACCTGGTAGCGGACGCTGACGGCCGCGGGCGTAAAATCCATCAGCACCAGATCCGCCCGTTTGGTAATGGCATCGGCCAGCAAAAACACGGCATGCGGATAGCCGGGCGAAGGTTGCACGGTCAGCAAGTTCGCTTGCCGCGCATCCTCATCGTCACCGCTGGCAATGAACTTCAGCGGGGGCAAGTCATCCAGGGATAGGGAGGCGGCTTCCGGCATGCTGGACCGTTATCGTTTGGCTTGCATTACTCGTTGAACTTCGGAAAGGGCTGTCCGCCCGTCGAGAATCGCCCGATAGGCCTGCTCCAGCAAGGTCAGATTGCCACGCTGGCGAATGACCCGGGTCACGGGTTCGAGTCGGGGTTCGCGAACCAGTTGTTGGCGAATCTCGTCATCCACCAATACTAGTTCATAGATGGCCGTCCTGCCAACGAACCCGATCCCGGCACAGTCCGGACAGGGCTGCATTTCAACCGGCCTGCCTTCCCCGTCGACCCGCTGCTCCGGCGGTGGAAGCTGAAAGGACCGGTAAATCGTGGTGCCGGTCTCGGGATTTCCGCCCAACTGCCGGATGGCCTGGGGATTTGCCTGGATCGGCTGCTTGCAGCGATCGCACAAACGGCGCAGCAATCGCTGGCAGGTCACCGCCGTCACGCTTTTCACAAACGCCTGCCGGTCACCACTGAGCGCCATAACCCGCAACAACGCCTCGGCCGCCGATCCTGCCCGCGTCCGGGTAATCAACATGCGTTGTTCGGACAAAACCTGGTCGGTCAACACGTCCAGCGTGGCGGCATCCACCGGATCCGGCACGACAAACACATTGGGCTGTTTAAGGATTATTTTTTTCAGCCGGGACGCCGGCGTTTCGCCGATGCGCGAGTCAAACCGGACTCCCTCGATGTTCTCGCGCTCGGTTTCCCGCTCGTCATGATCGATCACGGCCACGAAATCCCGGGTAAACCGGTCGGCTTCATTCAGCACTGCCTGCCAGGTGGCGGACAACCCCTGACCGGCCGGCGCCGAAATAATGATCAGGCCCGGCTCTTCCAGACATGCGTTCAGCTGCTTCAGCATCGCCGGCTGCATCCCCAGGTTGGCCAGATTCAGGGCCAGCGTCTCGTCGAAATGAATCTTCAGCAGGACGCGTTCACCCGTCGGGACGCCCTGGCTGGTCAGGTCGATCTCGAATGTCTTGCGTCCGGACTGGCCCCGGAACTGGCCTCGTTGCGGCTGGCGGCGTTCGGCCGGATTCAGATTGGCGAGTGTTTTCAGTACGACCAGCAGGGCGTCGCCCGAAGCCCGGTCCAGCGCTGGCAGCGGTTGCCAGATCCCGTCGATTTGACTGCGCCCCGCCACGGCCTCCCGGGTGTAATCCAGCAGGATTTGCTCGGTCCGTTTGCTGACCGCGTCATGCAACATCTGCAACGCCGGTTCAAAGGATTCGGACTGGCGGGCCCGAATCAAATTCGACTGGGCCTGTTCGGTGTTTTCGCCGGCCGCCACCACCTCGATCGGCAAACTGGTTTGCTCAATTTTTTCGGCAAACAACTCGCCTGTTTTGGCTTCCGGGGGAATTCGGCCGCGGCGCTGCACCAGATACAGGGTCAGCGGGAAAAAGGCCCCCGCGCAAAAGGCGGCGTATCCGCCAACAAACACCGGGATGGACAGGACGGCCAGCAATCCGGCCACGAACGAAAGCACGATCACGGGATTCCAGAGCTGCGGCACAAATCCGGTATGACGGGAAAACCGGATGGCGTCCCGATTGATCCAGTCCGCCACACGGACCCAGACCAGGAAGACCGCAATGATCAGCGCCAGCTTGATCCAGCTGAAATAATTGCCCGGTCCCCGCTCAATCGCATGACGGCCGAGCGAGGGATAATCCGGCCATCCGGATTGCCCCAGCAGCGGCGTCGCCAGGCAGAAACAACCGAGCAAAAAAACCAGTGCAAACGGCCAGCCGAAACGTCGGGTCATCAAAGGATTCCAGGCTGCGAAACGTTGATGCCCTTGAGCGCCATTTTCAGGGCGTCGCGGTTGGGGGCCACCTGGAACGCGGTGGGGCGATCGATCAACTCGGCATCCACCAGGCTTTTGAGGCTCATGGTGAAATCCTGCATGCCTTCCTCGGCACCAATCCGAATGGCGTCACCCAGTTTGTGATCCTGTTCCTCCAGCACCAGTTTGCGAACCGTGGGGTTGAACGTCATGATCTCGGCGGTCGGAACCCGGCCGACGCCCTCCTTGATGCTGGGCAGCAGTTTTTGGGCCACAATGGCCTTCATATTCATGGCGATCGCGCTGCGGATTGCCGAATGCATTTCTTCGGGGAACAGGTCCAGGATCCGGCCGATGGTCGACGGACAGGACGAGGCGTGAATGGTGCCAAACACGAGGTGGCCGGTTTCGGCGGCGTGAATGGCGGTCATAAACGTTTCTTCGTCACGCATCTCGCCGACCAGAATGATATCCGGGTCTTCCCGCACCGCGTGTTTCATGCCGATCCCGAAATCGACCACATCCATGCCCACTTCCCGCTGGTTGATCAGGCACTTTTCATCCCGAAACACAAACTCAATCGGATCTTCCAGCGTCAAAATATGCTTGACGTAATGCCGGTTGATGTAGTTCAGCATCGATGCAATCGTGGTACTTTTGCCCGAACCGGTCACGCCGGCCAGCAACACCATTCCCTGATCGTGGTGGCACAGGGTTTCGATCACCGGCGGCAAGTGCAAGCCTTCGAAATTCGGAATAAAATTGTTCACCCGGCGAGCGACGAGGCCAACGCGGCCCAGCTGCTGGAGCATGTTCACCCGGAAACGCCAGTCCACGTCGTCCACCGTGACGATGTAGGCGAAGTCGGCACCCCCCGTTTCCACAAAAATCTGGCGGGTGCGGTCGTCCAGCATCGGGAACCAGCAAATCGACCATTTCCTCGGCGTCGATCGGATCGCGATTGAGCGGTTTCAGTGTGCCATGGATCCGGATAATCGGCGGCTGGCCCACCTTCATGTGCAAGTCGCTGCCCTCCAGCTTCACCAGGGCCTTGAAGTATTTGTCGACTTCATTGGACTGGTGGACCTTGAGCAAACGGGCCTTGAGGGCGTCCACGGTGGATGACACATGGATGGCCGTCGCCTTGGCTTTGGCCGCTGCATCCTGTTTGCTGGTTGATGCCATGAGTGGCCTCCCGTGTTGACAAGACTGGACTGGATCCGTTTCCAAAGATCGGGGCTGCGGTCGCCTCCGCGCGGCAGCGGCGCCCGGCGACGCCCTGGCCCGAATCCGAAAGGGGCATCGCAGGAAGGGGTGGCGCGGAATTGTGACTGCCCGAACCGGCGGTTCAATCTATCTTATACCAAGCCGGGACAAACGTCTTTCCCCGAAAGGAAATTCCGGCTGTTCCGGGACCGCTGGCGGGCGGCCGGTGGCCTCCCAGGTTTGATAAACCGCAAATTCCTGCCCGCCCCAATCCTGCCGAAAGGCCCCTCCCGGCGATCCGCCCGCCGGGCCGGCAACCGCGGCCGGCGGGCGGGCGCCCGGCACTGACACTTATCCGAAACAGGCGACTCCGGTATTATGGTATCCAGCCTGGCCGAATCACCTGTCTTTCGACAGTTTCATTGATTGACCACCGCCCCCCCGCACTCAGGAGATTTCTCGTGGATAGTGAGCATTACGACCGGGCTCGACTGATTCAGCAGCGCATCACTCAACTTCGAGACAGTCTTTGACCTGGACGCCAAACTTGCGGCCATCCGGCAAATCGAAGACCAGCGAATGGCGGCACCTGGTTTCTGGGACAACCAGCAATCGGCCCAGCAGACGGTGGCGGAACTGAAATCGCTGAAGGCCTTCTCGACGCCTCTGGCCCAGCTGATTGAATCCTCCGCTGATCTGGATGGCCTGCTGGAAATGGCCGAGGAGGATGCGTCGGTCGAGGCGGACGTCATTCGGGAAATTGACCGGCTGGAGCGGGAACTGGAGGATTTGGAACTCAAATCGTTGCTGAACGGCCCCCATGACAGCTGCGGGGCGATCCTGACCATCAATGCCCGGGACGGCGGAACCGATGCCAATGACTGGGCGGAAATGCTGCTCCGCATGTACCTTGCCTGGGCCCAGCAAAACGACTATTCCGTCAGCCTGATTGATCGCAACGACAACGACGAAGCCGGAATCAACAGCGCTACCGTTGCCATTCGCGGGCCCATGGCGTTTGGGTATCTCAAGGGAGAGGACGGCATGCATCGGCTGGTTCGCATCAGCCCGTTCAACGCCGATGGTAAACGGCAAACCAGTTTCGCAGCGGTCGACGTTTCACCCGAAGTCCCCGAATCCGCGGCGATCGAGATTGACAAGAGCGACGTGCGCGAAGACACGTTTCGGGCCAGTGGCGCCGGGGGCCAGCACGTCAACAAGACCGATAGCGCCATTCGCCTGACGCACCGGCCCAGCGGAGCGGTCGTGCAATGTCAAAGTGAACGAAGCCAGCACAAAAACCGGGCCACTGCCTGGAAACTGCTGCGGGCCCAACTGGCCCGACTGGAGGAGGTCAAACGGGAACAGGAAGAAGCGGCCAAATACCAAAACAAGGCCCGGGTCGGATTCGGCTCGCAGATTCGCAACTACTTCCAGCACCCCGACCAGCGTGTCAAGGACGCCCGGACCGGATATCTGGTCGGCGATTTTCACCGGGTGCTGGATGGCGATATCCAGCCTTTCCTGGACGCCTACCTGCGGTGGCGGGTGAAAGGCAGCACCGAACGGGTTGGATGATATGGACGCCATTGGAACCGGACCGACCCACGAACTCGCCAGCCCGCCGGATCCCCGGGGGCGTCGATTGCTGCTGCGTTTCGCGGCTCGCGACAGCCGCTACGGCCATCAGGTCGTGGTGGTCGCTGACACCGGGGAAACCGTATTGCTGCAATCAGCCGACGACGCCCTGGAGCCCCCGTCCGGGCCCCCGTTGCAGCAGCTGCACGTCGAATCTCGCGACCGGTCCGACGTCCTGCTGGGGGTGGGACAGTCCGGGCGCAACCACTGGTCGGCCGCCCTGGAATCCCGGACCGGATCGTCCCATATTGATGTCCAGCTGGCCTGCCGAATGAACCGGCCGCTGGCGTGGGCGGGGTCAACGTACCGGGTGGTTGACGGCCACCTGACCGTCAGCCACGGGCAGGTCAAAATCATGGCCGATGGCGGCCAGTTGGGCCTGCGGTTGTCCGCCATGTCGGCGACAACCACGATTGACGTTGGTCCCGGCGACCGGCAATTCCGCATCTCGACCACGATCCCGGATCGCCCGGGTCCAGCGACCCTGCAGTGGCACTACCGGCTGGAACCGGTTTGAGCGGATCCCATTCCCTCAGGCCCCCGGATTCGCCACAGCACTGGGCGGCTCCTGCATGTCACGCAATGCTGACAGGTACAACAGCCGCTTTTCGTGACTGGACTGGGTCGACATCAGCTTCAGGGCAGCTTCGACCACGTCTCGCCGGCTGACCTGGCCGACCACCTTGCCGTCATTCAATACCGGCAAACGTCGCCAGGGACTGGTCAGAAAGATCTGGGCGATCGATACCAGGGCCATGTTTTCATCGATGGTCCGCGGCTCCCGATTCATAAACCCGTCGATTTTGTTTGTGGGAAGCTGTTCGTAGGTCGCTTCCACCAGAAACTTCATCACCGATTTTTCGGAGAACACCCCGAGCAGGTGATTTTCGTCGTCGACCACCGGTGCGCCGGAAACCCGGTTTTTGAGCAGAACTTTCACCGCATCGACGATGTCCATATCCGGACTCAATGTGATCAATCGGGTTTTCATCACGTCGCGGGCCAGCGGGTTTTTGACTCCCTTGTCGTGCAGTTCGTTTGCCATAAAAAACACCTTTGGAAGTGGATGCGTGCTGTCGACCACCCGGGCCGGGGGGGCGGCCCACTGTATTTTAACTTGCCCGGTACCTGGAAAGTCAATTGTTTGACTGGAAAAATTTCTCGTGAAAAAAATCACGAGGTGTCGGTGATGAATCCTCAACCGGCACTCGTTCCTGGATCAGCCGGAGTGTTTGCCGATCAACGCCAAAAAGAATCCGTTATACATTTCGTTCGGAAGTATCCGTCGTGCCAGCGTCAGATCCTGACTCCAGGTCTGGTCGTCGAATCCGCGCAGACCCGGCTGCCACGCATCGAGCGGCAGATGGATGGGCAACAGGCAAGCCTGAGACGCAAATTCCTGCAACAGGCCGTCGACAATCGCCTCGTTTTCTTCCGGCGCAAAACTGCATGTGCCATACAGCATTTGACCGCCTGGTTTCAGCGCCCGAAACGCGGAACGAATCAGGCCGCGCTGCTTGCGTGACTGTTCGCGAATCTTGCGCAGGCTCCAGTACTGCCACGTTGCCGGTTGATCGAATCGAAAACGGGCTTCTCCACTGCAGGGAGCGTCCAGCATCACCCGTTCAAACCGCTCGGGAACCTTGTCCCCCGCGTTTCGGCCATCCATCAGGTACGTATGCGAAATCGTAACCCCGGCCCGTTTCAGGTTATCCGCCAGCACGAACATCCGCCTTCGCACCGGTTCCACTACCGACAGCCACCCCTGATTATTCATTAACGCCGCCAAATGGGTCGCCTTGCCTCCCGGCGCTGCGGCCAAATCGAGAACGTGCTGGCCCGGTCGGGGATCGAGGACCAGCGCGGCCAGAATACTGGACAGGCCCTGGATGTAGATGTCCCCCCGGGTGACCAGCGGGCTGTGCGTCAGCGCCTCGCGTTGCTCGTGACGGACCACAAAGGCGTGTTCGCACCACGCGACCGGAATTGGACAAACCCCGTCCCTTTCCAGCCCGGCCAGGGTCGCCTGGATGCCGCAGCGCAATGGATTAATTCGAAAGCCGGTTACCACGGGCTGTTGAAAACTGGCGACCACCTGTGCGTAGCCGCCAGGCGGTACGATCCTGCGCAATCGTTCCAGAAACAGCTGCGGCCACGGGCTGTTCGGTAATGACTGGTCCATGTGCCAATCATAGCGGACGGGCGAGGCAGCCGGGGCGACCAGCGACCGGACCCGACCATCAGGCCATCACTTCGGCCAGCTCCCGAAACCCGGGATCGTTACGGATGCCGTCAAAGTCAACTTCGTCGGCGGCCAGCCGTCGATACCCGGGATCGATCTCGATGGCCCGGGCCAGATGCACCAGGGACATTTCCGCGCGGTGTTCCAGAGCCAGATAACAGGCCAGGTTGTAATGCAAAATGCCGCAGTTACTGTCCAGCTGCAGGCCGTTTTGCAGCGACGTAATAGCCTGCTCCATTTGGCCTGTCCGTTTGTAGCACCAGCCCAGCGCCAAACAGGTGTGAATGTTCAGGGAATTCAATTCCCAGGCCGACTGCAAATCCGTAATCGCCTGGCGATAACGCCCGGCCAGTCGATGCGCCTGACCACTTAAATACAATACGGGTGCCCGGCCCCGCTGGTTCCCGTCGATCTGGTAAAGCGCGGCCAGACACAAATCGGCCAATCGGGTCTTGTGGGCCTGGTCCAGCGCAATTCGATCATCCAGCTGTGTAGCCAGTTCCAGATAACCCTCGGCTTCCCGCAGGCACCGTCGTCGATTGCCGATTTTGTGATATGGCTTGGTCATGGGAGTCGATGCGGGCTGGACCCACGTTCCAGTTTATCGGTGCCGACGGGGACGATTCTGAAAACCAACATGGGTCTCGGCGGCTGTTCCGTTTTTGCATCCCGCAACCGGCCGCTGATTCATACCGTCGGCTGCATAACCGGCATAATCTGGCCATCCCCGGGTTGGCATCGAAAATCAGGCCTCTGGCCCGCCGGTTGCAATCCGCTGACAGGCACTGCAAACCCCTTCCCTCACCCGGCCCCGGATATCGATGAACCTGCCTGCACTTGCCTGCCTGCTTGCGGCGTTTCTGCCGGGGGCACCCTGTTGCTGCACCCCGAACGGGGTCGCCTGGACGGGTCCGTTGCTGGCCGGTCGGTCAGCCGCCACCAGGCTTGTTGCATCAACGGGTACCCGCCAACACCCGTTCATGGCAACCCGCTTGCAGAGCGACCCCGCGTCCGTCTCTCCGGTTCCCGTACAGACCATCGCCTGGAGCCCCCAGGACCAGGGTCAATGGCGGCGCACGCGCAACGGATGGCAGCAAGTTGAACTCGCACAAGCGCCGGCCATCCAGTTTCTCAATCTGCCACGCCCGGCCCCAAAAATCCATCCGGTACGGGTTACGTTGCTCGTGTTGCTGGGGGTGCTGGCCGCCATTGCATGGTCCAGCGATGAATGGGATTGGGGTCGATTGACGAAACAGGACACCGGCGACTGACTCGACGTCATCCGAGTCCGCCCGCGCGCCGGTTTCGGCACGCCGCCACGGAGGGGCGTTGTCTCGCAGCCGGGATCTGTTGCCAGGTGCCGATTTTGCCAGGCAGCCGTCCAGTGCATTTCGGGCGCGGTTCGCTGCTGAGCCGTCGAATCCTTCCCCCTTGTGATTTCCCTCGTCGTCATAACGCATGATCGCATAATAGACAAATGAAAACACCAGAACCGGAAGCGTTACGATAAAAAACCGGTCAACCACGACCATAAAGATAACGCTGAGCATGAGGAACAGTCCCCACAGCCACCAGGTATCGCGCAACAGTCCTGAAAATCGATTGAACACGGGACACACCATCAGCAAAACAAGCGACCATCCCGCATCGGCAATTGAATTCCACGATGGGCCATCACGTAACAACCGCAACGGCACTGCGCCCTAAACGACGATTCCGGCCGCCGGTACCGGGAACCGGGCACACAGTTCCAGAACCTGACCACGAATATCAGCAATCTGCCGGCGGTCGTCCGGGTTTTTGATGGCGGCAACAATCCACGAACCAATTTCTTTCATTTGCGCCGTCCCCATGCCGCGGGTGGTCAGGGCTGGAGTCCCGATCCGGATGCCACTGGGGTCGAGCGGTTTCCGCAAGTCGTAGGGAATCATGTTCATGTTAACTGTGATACCACAGGCCTCCAGCGCGGATTCGGCCTGCTTGCCGGTTGAGCCAACGGTGGTCACATCGACCAGCACCAGATGATTGTCGGTCCCGCCACTCATCAGGCGAAGTCCACCGGACATCAGGACATCGGCCAGGGTTCGGGCATTGTCGATAACCGCCTGGCACCAGGTCCGAAACTCCGGTTGCATGGCTTCATGAAAACAACAGGCCTTGCCGGCAATCACGTGTTCCAGTGGACCGCCCTGCATACCCGGGAATACCGACCGATTGATGTCCCGATCGAACTCCTTGCGGCACAGGATCAACCCGCCTCGCGGTCCCCGCAACGTTTTGTGGGTTGTGGTCGTTACAAAATCGGCCACGGGAACCGGATTGTCGTGCACGCCTCCCGCCACCAGCCCGGCGTAATGCGACATGTCGACAAACAACCGGGCTCCGACCTCGTCGGCGATTTCCCGAAACCGGGCGTGGGGGATTTCCCGTGGATAGGCACTGGCCCCGGCCACGATCAATTTGGGCCGGTGCTGGCGGGCCAGCCGGGCCACCTGATCAAAATCGATCGTGTGCGAATCGGGCGTCACACCGTAGTGCTGAAAATCGTACAACTTGCCCGACAGGTTCAAATGCATGCCGTGCGTCAGATGTCCGCCGTGGGCGAGGTCGAATCCCAGGACCCGGTCTCCGGGCTCCAGCAGCGTCAGGTAAACGGCCTGATTGGCCTGGGATCCCGAATGCGGCTGGACATTGGAGAATTCGGCACCGAACAGCTGTGTTGCCCGGTCCCGGGCCAGGTTTTCGATTTGATCGACGAACTCACATCCGCCGTAATAGCGACGACCCGGGTAACCCTCGGCGTACTTGTTGGTCAAAATGCTGCCGACCGCTTCCATGATCGCCGGGCTTGTGTAGTTTTCACTGGCAATCATTTCCAGACCATCCTGCTGGCGTGTGGATTCGGCGATGATGTGCGCATGCAATTCCGGATCAATCGAACTCAAGTAACTCATTTGGTGGACAGCCTCGCAGATAAACGGTTTGTGCCAGCCTGGGACCTGGTTAGTATCAAAACACGGTGTAGATTGTTTCGCGTGGGGCCAAAACCGTCAATCTGAAACCGGCCGAATTGTCACCGTTAACTCCCCCTGGTTGTCGCTCCAGGCCGAGGGCGATTCGTTGACGCGCAGCCACAGCTCACCCCGGGTTGCAAAGCTCCAAACCGCGGAGCGGCCGATCCCCTGCCACGGCAGCAAACCGGTTCCCGGTGTGCCGTCGGGCAAGACCGTCGCCAGCAACTGGCCCAGTGGGCGGCCACGGTAGTATTCGATCGTGACGCCGCCGGCATCGCATGGCCAGGATTGCTCGTCGCAGCGTATCTGAAACATGCCGCTGGTGGTGAATTCGTATTCCCGGCCGGCTTCAACCGTGATGCCCGTCCGCTGCCAGCCCCGTGCGGTGGCCACCTGGACCGTTACGGAATCACCGGACCGGCTCGCGGCCGCAGCCACTGGTACCGCGGACGCCACGTCATAGCCGTACTCGATTTCATCGATCATCATTTGCCAGACCGTTTCCAGTTCGGCCCAGCTGTCCAGCTGGCTGGCCAGACGAGTTCGCCAATGCCGGTTAAACTGCGCCTCGTTCATTTGGACGGCATCCGGCAAACGGCGAAAGGCCGACCCCGTTTGCGGATGACGATCGAAAAACTCGCAAACCGCCCAGGCCCAGCCATAGGCGTTAACCTGCCGAAATGAGTCGGCCGGCAAGGCCATTACCTCGTCCAGGGTCAGTCCGCGACCGGCGTCGCGATCCGTCCGCACCAGCTTGACCCGTCCCCACCACGGCACGTCCACACGATCAGCGATCTTGTGATTGATTTCCAGTTGGCCATCGGCCCAGCGATGAACGGCCAGCAATTCCGCCATGCCTTCGGCATACCAGGGGGGACCAAAGTCACCGAGAAACGCCTGCATGAAAGCATGCGTTCCCTCATGCAACAACAGGTGGCGAGTGTAGTAGTCACCCTGCTGGGCGTACAACCACAACATCGAACCGCGCTGATAACCGGCGGGAAAGATCGGCAAGTCATCCGGAAACAATCCGGCCCGAACGAACCGTTCCCGATCAACCATCACACAACCGGTTACCCGCCACCGGGCCGTCCGTTGCGGATCAATGGAGAAGTACTGGCACCACTGCTCCACCGCCAGATCAAATACCGTGGTGAATTGGGCGACGTCCGCCCGGTCCCGGGCGTCGGTAATCAGGGTCAAATGCTGACCGGCCTGCACCTGCAAGCCAGCTGCCTTGATTCGTTCCAGGTCCAGCGCGTCCTGCCAGGCCTGTATGGTGGCCACCGGCCACAGCAGGCAGACCACCAGCCACTTCAGCCGTATTCCAGGTTGTTTCATAATACGCGGGTCCCAACAATCACTATCGCCGGCTCAATCCGGCCCCGGGCACCAGCCGGGCCGGCCCAATTGCAACTCCCGGTGGCCGGGCCAGCAACCAGGCGATTATCTCATGATACAATACCGGGTTCCCCGCGACTGGCTAATCAATAATCAAAAATCCCTGCGAATTGACGGCTCCGATGAATCCGGTACGAATCCCGTTACCCTTGCCCATCGTCCTGCTGATCCTGTCTCTGTCCCGGCTGGCCGTCCCCGTGGCGGGGCAGGAACGCCCGCCGGGAATCGACTATTCGGTGGATCTGAAAGATGCCCTGAATCACTATGTCACGGTAAAAATGACCGCCCGACCGGCGGGACCTCAAACCCAAATCATGATGGCCACATGGACTCCCGGGTCCTATCTGGTTCGCGAATACGCGCGGCATGTCGACCGGATTTCGGTGACGGATCAGGATGGAGAGCCGCTGGGCTTCGAAAAAATCAGCAAAAATCGCTGGATCATCGATACGCCCGATGCGGATCGCCCGTTTACGGTGACCTACCGGGTTTATTGTGACGAATCCTCCGTGCGCACCAACTTCGTCGGCCGCGGCCATGCCGTACTGAACGGCGCACCGACCTTCGTCACCATTCCCGGACAGATGGATCTGCCGCATCGGGTTCGTCTGGTATTGCCGGAAACGATGAAGCGTTCGGCGACCAGTCTGCGCCCCGCCAGCGATGAACCCCATCATTACCAGGCCGGCAACTTTGACGAACTGGTGGACAGCCCTGTCGTGGCAGGAAACGTCGAGTTATTTCCGTTTGTGGTGGCCGGCGTTGAGCATTATCTGGTCAATGTCAATGATCGCGGCCAGTGGGACGGCATGCGGGCAGCCCGGGACCTGGCGAAAATCGTGGCCGCCCAGCACAAGATATGGAACGTCGTGCCCTACGACCGGTATTATTTCCTGAATATCATCGGAGGCGGTGGCGGCGGACTGGAACATGACAACAGTTGCCTGATCATGTCCGGCCGCGATGCCATGCGTGACCCGCGGAGTTACCGGCGCTGGTTGAGTCTGGCGAGTCACGAGTTTTTTCACACCTGGAATGTCCGCCGCCTGCGGCCCAAATCGCTGGTCAACTATGACTATGAATCCGAGGTCTATACCCCGAGTCTGTGGGTGGCCGAGGGGATCACCAGTTATTACGAGGACCTGGTGCTGGTGCGAGCCGGATTGACCTCGCCGGCAGATTTCATCACAGCTCTGGGTGGCCTGATTCGACGCGTTCAGACCTCAGACGGCCGCAAGCTGCAGTCGCTGCGCGATGCGTCCCACGATGCCTGGATCAAGTTTTACCGGCAGGCATCCAATTCCAGGGACACCCAGATCAGTTACTACACCAAAGGCGCGGTCGTGGCCCTGTTGCTGGATGCCCGCATTCGGGCGGCCAGCAACGATCAAAAAAGCCTGGATGACGCGCTGCGACTGCTATATCACCGACATGCCGGTGATATCGGTTATGAACCGGCTGATTTTCGCGCTATCTGCAGTGAGGTTGCCGGCGTGGACCTCACCGACTGGTTTGTCTCCACCGTTGACTCGACCGACGAACTGGACTACCAGGAGCTGTCCAACTGGTTTGGCCTGGAGGTGGGTGATGTCCGGCCGGTCGGCACCCGGTCGGACGCCGACCGCGAAACGGACGACCGGAAAAACCGCGAACCGGAACGCTGGATCGGAATCGGCGAGTCGGGCTCTCCGGCCAGTCGGGCGGGGATTGCCGACAGCGACGAACTGATTGCCATCAATGGCGTTCGACTGACCGAATCCCTCAAGGCCCGTTTGCAGAAGTTTTCCGTGGGCGACCCCCTGGAAATCCTGCTCTCCCGCGACGACCAGATTCTGGAAGTCCTGGTGACCGTGGCGGCCCGGCCAGCGGTACCCGACTGGGGACTCAAGGTTTCCAGTCAGCAAAACGATTCGCAAAAAGCGCACCTGAACGCCTGGACCGGCCAAACCCCGGCCGAAGACCAGGTGGCCAGGACCGGGACCGAAGCGTCCGGCGACGCCGTCGCGGGTCCGGGGAACGACCCGGCGAGTCCCCCGGACGATGACGACTCGTCCCGCTAGCGCGGGGACCGCCACCGGCAGCAACTCCTGCCCGGGAAACCTCAACCCGTCACCAGCGGAATCGTACGCGGCCGGCGATGATCGGGCCTCCCCGCAAATCGGACCAATTTTCCAAAAACATTCCCCGGATTTCGTCCGTTCGAACGACTGGTTTCATGGTCCCGTTCCGGTCGCCCCTCGAAACTCGTGCTGACCCGGTTTCACCGGCCGGCTATGATTTTCAGTGACCGTTGATCCTTTGCTCGTAACCCCTCCCGGGAGAACTGTGATGTCCAAGTCAGCCGCCGCGGTTTTCGCGGCCGTGATATCGGTGATCCTTTCGACCACCACGCCCGCCCAGCAAATCCGGATCCCCGATTTTCCCGAGTTGCCCCTGCCCGGCGTCCCGCGAGAACTGGGCACGATCATGCAAATGCAAATGACGAATGGCTCCAGTCGCTCGATCAGCATGACCGTCGAAAACGGCGTGAAAAAAATCAACGCCAGTGAAAACGGATTGCGGGCGTATATCGAGGAGGATCCGGACGGGCATATCCTGATCAAGGTTACCCGCCAATACACATCGGACCAGCTGGACCTTCTGATGGACGACGAGCCGGAATTGTACATGCACCTGAAATCAATCCCGACCCAAACCGACACGGCCGAGGTCGAAGTCAGCGTGGGCGTTACCCGCACCTGTGAGGCCGACGACCTGGGCGAACTGGAAAAAAACCATCCGGAAGCCTTTGACGTCTACCAGCAATTCACTTCCGGCAGCAATGCCGACCTGCAACGACTGCAGGAATTCCCGAGATTCATGATTCCCGAATTGCGCGGCATTCCGATGCCCAATGTCATCCCGCTGGAAATTCAACCCGGTGACATTCGCATACACCCGCAACCGGATGACAGGGATTCCGGCAATGGCGACGACAAGGACCAGGATACCTGATCGGTTGTGCCGGCCTGCCGACGGAGAGCAAACGCAAAACCACCAATGGCACGGATCACATTCATCCCGCAGATCTCAACGAGCCCTCCTTGCGGCACGCCAGCGCCAATGCGCCACGCATCGCGTATTCGATCGGCACCAGACCGGTCCCGCTGCCCGGACTTCCTGCGTGTCATTCGTGTGACTCGCGGTCCCCCCGGTTAATCGGATTCCTGTTGTTCGTAGCCGGGCCAGTCTGTTTCCCGTTTCCAAACCGGTCACCTTCCCGAACCGGCCGGCCCCGCAAAAACTCGGCCGCCGACATGCTGCGTTTGCCGGCGGGCTGAACCTGTCGCAGCTCAAGCAGCCCGTCGCCGGTCGCCACGCAAATCCCCGAATCGGTGACACGCTGGACCGTCCCGGGCCGAACGTGCGCCGCCTGATTGATCACGACGGCCTGATGCACAATCAGCCGCAGCGGCTCGCCGCCGCCGGGCATCCAGCAGCTAAAGCTGCCTGGCCAGGGCTGAAACGCCCGAATCTGGTTAAACAACTCCGCCGCCCCGCGCGACCAGTCCAGATGACCTTGTTGCTTGGTCAGGCGGGGCGCGCGACTTGCCCGGCTGGCATCCTGAATCGCGCCCAGGTCCGACTGGCCATCCCAGATTTCCAGCTGGTCCATGGCCTCCGCCACGGCGGTCACTCCCAGTTCGGCCATCCGCGGTTCCAGCTGGTCGGCGGTCTCATCGGGCCCAATGGCGATTTTTTTTTGCACGAGGATGGGTCCTCCATCCAGTCGCGGGGTCATGTGGATCACCGTCACCCCGGTTTCGGTTTCCCCGTTGTAAATGGCCCAGTTAATCGGCGCCGCGCCCGGTAGGCCGGCAGCAGTGAACCGTGCAGATTGATACCTCCCAGCCGCGCCGTGGCCAATGCCTCGGGGGACAGGATCTGGCCGTAATCGCAAACGACCAGCAAATCCGCGGCAACCGCGGCGATACGCTGGACGGCAGCCGGATCGTTGATGCGGGGTGGATCAAAAATCTCGACGTCCGATTGCGACTCGGCCAGGCATCGCATCGGATTGGCCAGTGATTTTCGCCGCCGGCCAGCGTCCTCAATGGGCCGCGTGACCAGCAGGCCAATGGTATGCGCAGAGTTGAGCAGCCATTGAAACGTGGGCACTGCGAACGGTCCGGTGCCCATTACGATTATTTTCATGCGTCTCATCGCTCCCGCCGACGCCGTTACCGCGTCAAATCGACAGCGGCACCAGATGTGGACTGACGTGTTGTGTCACCACCGTTCCCAGCAACGTGAACGGAGTCGCATCTAGAATGCCAATCGGGATGATCTGGCCGACCAGGCGGCGGTTGCCCTGAAATACGACAATCCGATCGCAATGCGTGCGACCGGTCATTTGCACGAACGCTCCCGTCTCCTGGTGCTTGACCGATTTTTTGCTGGGTCCTTCCACCAGGACTTCGACCGGTCGACCGATAAACTGCCGGTTATCTTCCAGTGAGATCCGGTTTTGCACCTCCAGCAGTTCATTGTTCCGACGTTGTTTGACCGCATAGGGGACGTCGTCGGGCAGCTGCGCACGGCTTTCGTCCCCTCCCGCTCGGAGTATTTGAAAATAAAGCTGTTTTTGAACCGGCATTCCTGGACCAGGGCGACGGATTCCTGAAACTCTTCTTCCGTCTCGCCGCAAAATCCCACGATAAAATCGCTGGAGACGGCTGCGCCGGGCAAGTGCTCGTGAATCCGGGCCATCATGTCGCGGTAATCGGCGACGGTGTAGCCCCGCTTCATGCGTCGCAATACGGCATCGCTGCCGCTTTGCAAGGGAACGTGCAGGTAAGGCGAAACCTTGGGCAATGCCGCAACCGCCGTTAACACGTCAACGGTCATGTCTTTCGGGTAGTTGGTCACGAACTTGATCCGCCGGATGCCGTCGATGTCGTGCAACAGGTACAACAGCTCGGCGAAACTGGTCGTTCCCCGTTCATCCCGAAACCGGTAGCTGTTGACCGTTTGTCCGAGCAGCGTAATTTCCTGGCAACCCTGATCGGCCAACACGCGGGCTTCGGCCAGGATTTCGGCCGGCGAACGGCCCTGTTCAGGGCCTCGCGTCATGGGAACCACGCAGTAGGTGCAGAATTTGTCGCAACCGATCTGGATCCGCAAAAACGCCTGAAACGGCGTGGGTCGCATTGTCGGATCACGCAGCGGATCGAACGTTTCATGACTGCGTTTGATCATCTCCAGTTTGCCGGCCGTACGTCCCAGGCTGACGGCCGTATGCTGGCCGCCGTGACGGCGGGCGTTGCGGATCAGCTCCGGTACACGCTGCAGTTGTCCCGGCCCCACAATCAGATCCACGAACGGGGCCCGCTCGAAAATCAGCGACTGGTCCTTTTGGGCCATGCAGCCCAGGACGCCAATTATTTTTTCCGGATGACGCTGTTTCAGCTCCCGCAGTCTCCCCAGCGCGCTGTATATCTTGTTTTCGGCATGTTCGCGGACGCTGCAAGTATTAAACAGAATGGTATCAGCATCCTGTGGACGATCGGCCAGCGTATAGCCGTCACCGCGCAGACTGGCCACAACCATTTCACTGTCCAGCATATTCATCTGGCAGCCCACCGTTTCAATGTACAAACGGTATCGACCCTGCGCAGCGATCGACGCCGGGGTCTGGCCAGTGGTTTCGGTTTGATTCGGCGTCGTTGACCGGGGCACGGGCAATGGGGTGGGAAAATCAGGGCATTTTGGCGCATCGACGGCCCAGTTTAACACGCGGCCGGGGTGAGCGACGAGGGGAAATCATGCGGGAGGACCCGGTCCCGGAACTCATGATGCCAGCGTTCGCTCGCCGGTTCCGGGGCCGCCGACAGCTGCCGAGCGAGTGATTTCAGGGCCAGCTGGATGCCTCCAGCCTGACGACGCCCGGGCGATCCGGATCTGGCCGCCCGGTCCGGCGGGCCTTGATTCGTACGTACGGCGCCACAAACTGGCTGCGATGTCCCAACGACCCGGGTGGCGCATCCGGTTTGGCGTGCACTGGTTCCAGCAAGTCCTCGATCACAAATCCGCTCCGGCACATCAGCCCGACCAACTGCTCCCAGCGATGGATGTATTCACGAGCCCCGGGTTCCCGCAACGGAGATTTTCCATCAAAGACCGGCAATGATCCGGGGCGGTAATAACGCTCGCGCAAAACGTAACCCGGGCCGTCGGGCTGCAGACCCGTTTGCAAACTGGCCGGCTGTTTGTGCTGGCTGATATACAGGCCGCCCGGACGAAGTACCCGCGCTACCTGGCGGTAAACGCCCTCAATTTCCGGAACGTAACAGGTGCTGACCGGATGAATAACCAGGTCGAAGGAATCGCCGGAGAATATTTCCAGCCGGTCCATGGAAGTCTGGACCGTTTTGATATTCAGCTTTCGTTCGGCCGCGACCTGGCGGTCCAGTTGCAACATGGCGCTGCTAAGATCGACGACGGTTACTTCGCCTCCGGCGGCCGCATACAGGGGTCCCTGACGCCCTCCTCCTGCCGCCAGACACAGCACCCGCCAGCCGCGAATGGATTCGCCCAGCCAACCTGCCGCGTCCACACAGCGCAACGGATCGGAATACAAACGATCTTCGGCAGGACGGGCAAGGGCGTGCCCGCTGGCGGCCAGTTCATCCCAGACCGCTTGATTGTGATCCAGCCAATCGCTCTGATGGGATTCGGCACCGGTTGTCAGGCGTTTGGAAGGCTGCATGAGGGACCGGTCCCCGGGGAAACAGGATTTGCCGTTGGTTCAACCACCAGTCATGATAGGGACCTGCGGGTCCGAATTCGAGAATCACCATGAAAGCCGCGCGATCCACTGACATCCGCCGGGCGCCGGGCATGGTCGCTGCTATTCTGGTGGCGACCGCCGCGCTCTGTCATCTGCAGGCCCAACGACCCAATATCGTCATTATTCTGGCGGACGACATGGGCTACGGCGATGTGCACGCCTGCAACGCGGATTCGCGAATCCCGACCCCGCACCTGGACCGGCTGGCCGCGGAGGGTTGCCGTTTTACCGATGCGCACTCCCCGTCGGCGGTCTGCACACCGACACGATACGGTTTGCTGACCGGTCGGTACAGTTGCGCACGGAGATGAAAAGCGGCGTATTGGGCGGATACAGCCCTCCCCTGCTGAAACCGGATCGAGCCACGATTGCCAGCCTGTTAAGGGACGCCGGCTACCGAACGGCAGTCGTGGGAAAATGGCATTTGGGGATGGCCATGCCGCTGTTGGCGGAGGACGCTGCCATTTCCCGGTGGCATGGCGACCCGGGAATCGATTTCGCCGGCGTGATTGCCGACAGCCCGATCCATCACGGATTTGACGATTATTTTGGCGTCAGTGCCTCGCTCGACATGGCCCCCTATGTTTTTATTCGCAACGACCGGTTCACGATGGTGCCGACCCTGCAACAGGAGAACGTTGCCTTTCCCCATTTTGTCCGTCAGGGACCGCGGGCCCAGGATTTTGTGCTGGACCGCGTGCTGGACCGGTTGACCGCGGAAGCGGTGCAACGGGTCAACCGGTATTCCGCCGGCACCCGGCCGTATTTCCTGTACGTCCCGTTGACCGCGCCTCACAAACCGGCTCAACCCGGCCCGGAGTTTCGCGGCACGACCGGATTGGGGGAATATGGAGATTTTATTGCCCAGGTGGATCATGCGGTGGGGCAGATCGTCGCCGCCATCGACGACAGCGGCCAGGCGGCAAACACACTGATCGTGTTTACGTCCGACAACGGTTCCTACATGTTTCGATGGGATGATCCAGCGGCTCCCGATCACGCGGAAGACGAGACGATTCAGGGGTATCGTGCAGCAACGCATACCGCCAACGGACCATGGCGGGGGACCAAGGCCGATATTTACGAAGGCGGTCATCGCATCCCGTTTTTGATTCGCTGGCCCAGCCAGATCAGCGCCGGCGGACTGTCTCCGCGGCCGACAAGCCATGTGGATTTGTTTGCGACCTGTGCCGAGATCGTCAACCACGATTTGGCCGTCGATGAAGCCGAAGACAGTTTTTCGTTGCTCGCGGCGGCCCGGGGGGAAACGGCAACACGCCCGGCACCGCTGATTCATCAATCCGGTTCCGGAATGCTGGCCATCCGTGACGGCCGCTGGAAATTGATCGCCGGAAACGGGTCCGGAGGCCGGCAACGACCCGCCGGCAAACCCGACGAAAGGCCCTTTCAGTTGTTCGATCTGGAATCTGATCCAGGCGAAACGACGGACCTCGCGGCGGCCCGGCCCGAACTCGTGGAACAGTTATCAGCACGGTTGCAGGAGATCCGGACGAGCTCGGGCAGTCGCTGGTTCCGGCAATCAACCGATTAGTCAATACCCAGACGTCGCTATCCCAACGCAGGCCGACAACCGGGCCCATGGCATTTGCATTTGACCGAATCAACGATCCCGATTTTCACCGCCCGCACCGCGTCCGCTGGGGGGAAACAGACGCCAGCGGATTTGTGCACCTCACACATTACATTCGCATGATGGAGGAAACGGAATATGCGTTTCTGCGATCCTGCGGCCTGTCGGTCGTGATGAGTGATGACCGCGGTGTGCTGGGATTCCCGCGTGTCACCACCGAAATCCACGTTCATCAACCCGCCCGACGGGACGCCTGGCTGGACGTATGTCTGCAGGTGGCTGGCCATGACGGCGTGAAAATCGAATACCGGTTCGAAATCACATGCCAGCGGATGGCGGTTGCCTCGGGTCGTTTTGTGGTCGCCTGTTGCCGGTTTCCGCCGGGCCAGCCGCCTCGCGCAATACTGGTCCCCGACTTTTTTATGGAGCGTTTTCCAATACAGCGGTCCGACCATCCCCTGCTTTGACACGCGCCGTCAAATTGCCTGGCGGCGCGACCGGCGACCCGATTCGTCACGCTCGTCGCCGGAGGCCGTTGACGGTGCATGGTTGCACCCCGATATCCGGCCGGTGTTCCGTGGCCCGATATCCTTGGACTTTCCGAACCGGCATCGCAAAAAAAAAACGACCCCGGACGATTGCCGGTGTCGTTGCGATTGATCGAGATCGACGCCCCGCGGACGTCGCACACCACTTGCCTAACGGCGTCGCCGGCCGCATGCCAGCGCGAAACCCGCCAAACCCATCAGACCCAGCGAGGTCGGTTCGGGAATAGCGGTTGAGGTCAGGTTGAGGGTCCAGCTGGTCAGCGAGCCAATGTCGCCAAACGAGTTGTCGGTGATGGTCAGCGTCCATAAACCGTTGGTCGTGCTGCCGCCAAAGGTCGTCGCGAAACTGTTGGGCTGGCCCGTTGCATCGGAAGCAAAATAGTCGCCACTGGGGACGGCTTCTAATCCCGTCAGGCCGCCCAATGTGGTCCAAAGATTGGCACCCGAGTCGATAAACCGGTAGTCGCCATTAAAGTCGGACGAATCACCGCCGGAGGTCAAGGCGCCGGGCCGGACCATCAGATCCATCGATCCGCCCGGGCCTTCCAGCGTTACCACCAGATCGCCCGCCCACGTATGCGACAAACCGGTCAGTGTGACCGAAACGTCGGAAATGATTTCGTTTTGAGGCAAAGCGACGTTGATCGAGTCGGTAAACAAGCCTGGGGGAACTCCGCCCGGGCCGGCATCCGGAATGGAACCGCCACTTCCGTTTCCGACAAAGTCAGCGGAGGCGGTGCCAATCGTCAGCGAAAACAGCGACAGCGCCAGAAACAGCTTTTTCATACAACTGGCCTTTGAGCTTTGAATCACGCGAAGCATCTCGATGTTGAGAGAAGGAATTCCGACAAGCACTCCCCGTCCGCCGCATTTTTCGGAGACGAATACGGTCCGTGGAGTGACTCTTCAAGGTAGACTACGGTTTGATTTCGTCAAGCCATCGGCCGGGGCGTTTTCGGCAAAAAACCGCGGTTTTGCCGGTTTTTCCGCTTTTTGACGATTTCCCACTCCCTTCGCCAATTCGTGCTTGCAGTGAAACCCCGGCCAGCGCCGAGATCGCAAGCCGTGGCCCACCGGGAACCGCAGGCCCCCCGGAAAATATCTGTCACAGATTCGGGCATCGCCGCCACTCTGGATAGAAGTTCACATCATCGGGAGAAAAATCGAAATGGGCCGAAAATCAATCTGCGTCGGGTTTTTGTTGGGATTTGCCCTGTTGGCGCGATGGTCGTGGGCTCAACCCCCCACCGGGTTCGAGCTGGACAATGGCCTGGATGTGATCCTGTTGCCATTACCGGCGGCCCGCAACAATGTGCTGGTGGTGCTGTACGATATCGGGCACCGCCACGACCCGTCGGGATTCAGCGGCATGGCCCACCTGGCCGAGCACCTGTACGTGACGGCGGCCACAGAAAACACGCCGGCCCGGACAGTCCATGAATATATCGCCCGCTACCCGGACGGCTGGAATGCCCAGACTGGTGACGACTATACGCTGATTGCGACGGTTTTTAACCCGGATCGAATGGATGATGAGCTGGCCGACGCCGCCGATCGCATGCGCAACATCCATGTGGCCCGGGCGGACCTGCAACGCGAGTTGCCCCGGATCGATATCGAACTGGACAACATGTACCGGCGGATCCCGATGCTGGCCGTAGCCAACCAGGGTCGCGAGTGCCTGGTTCCGCTGGCCCATCAAGGTCGCCGGGGCGGGATCAGCCGCCAGCTGGAAAATATCGATGTCTCGTCAATCAACCAGAGGCTGGATCGCTTTTACAAACCCGTCAATGCCACGCTGGTGGTCGCCGGCGTTTTTGAGCCCGGGCAAACGCGAGCCGTTGTCCAAAAGCAATTTGGCGACATCGAATCCGGTCAGCAACCGGCAGCCAACCCGACCGCCAGGCGCGGCAGTCGGCCGGTGGTTGAAATCGCGCTGAGCCCCGTTGGGGAGGGTCAACCGGCTCGGGCCGGTTATACGTTTTTGGTCCCCGATCCGGCAGATGAGTTGTTTTCGGCCTTCGTGGTCCACGCCGCGCGTTTGATGGCGGCCGGCCAGAAATCGGCGACTGCACCCGTCGAATTAACATTTCAGTGGCGCCCGCTGGATGATCCCGGGTTCTGTTACGCATCGCTCCCGGTGGCCCCGGGCGAGACACCCCAACTGGCACTGCAGCGGCTGGACGCGTGGTTGGCGCGCGAGTTGTCGATCGAGGTACAACCTGCCGACCTGGCCCGAACGGAAAACATGATGGGAATGTTTTTCGGTTTGGGACCGATGCGCCCGGCCGTTTTGGCCATGAACCCGTATGGTGCTGCCTTTTCCGCCGGTCGGCGGCATCAAATGGATATCGATTCGGCCCGTCTGACGGCCCGCCTGGCGGCGGTGGACGAGTTGCAAATGCGGCGGGCCGCGGAACAGTGTTTCGGTTCCGGCAACCGGGTCACGGTCATCGGTTTGCCGAACGGGACATCCGCCGGACCCGCCGCTGACGGCAAATGACGTTTTGGACCTTCCCCGTTTCACCGCTGCTCCGTGGATCGCCAGGGTGAAACCGGGGCCGCCCGCCCGAATCATGGCCCGTGACGCGTCCATGAAGCCCGCATCATGAAGCCCGCATCATAAAGCTCCGTCGTTCTACGGAAAGCGCGGGAATTCCTGAATGGGGAAGGCTTGAACAGACGGCATTCCAGCTGTTACGCTTGGGAGATTTTGCTCACCAGGACCCGTTGACCGTTCGAGGACGCTCCAGCTGTGCCCAAACGTACTGACCTCCGGCGAATTCTGTTGATCGGCTCCGGACCGATCGTCATCGGCCAGGCCTGCGAGTTTGATTATTCGGGCACCCAGGCCTGCAAGGCGCTGCGCGAAGAAGGCTTTGAGGTCATTCTGGTCAACTCCAATCCGGCCACGATCATGACCGATCCCGGACTGGCCGACGCCACCTATATCGAGCCGTTGACATGGGAAATTGTGGCCAAAATCATCGAACGCGAACGGCCCGATGCCCTGTTGCCGACTCTCGGAGGGCAAACCGGCCTGAATGTCGCCATGGATTTGCACCGGCATGGGGTGCTGGAAAAATTCGGGGTGGAGATGATCGGGGCCCGTCCCGACGTAATCGCCAAAGCCGAAGAACGGGACCTGTTTTCCCAGGCGATGGAAAAAATCGGTTTGTCCGTGTGCCGTGGCGAAACGGTGAAATCCGTCGAGGCGGCCCGGCGTGTGGTTGAGGAAATCGGATTGCCGTGTGTGGTCCGCCCCAGCTTTACGATGGGGGGCAGCGGCAGCGCCATTGCCTACAACCGGGCCGAGCTGGATACACTGGTGCAACGCGGTCTGGACCAGTCGCCTGTCAGCCAGGTGCTGATCGAGGAATCGATCATCGGCTGGAAGGAATTCGAGATGGAGGTGATGCGCGATCTGGACGACAACGTGGTCATCATATGCAGCATCGAGAACTTTGACCCGATGGGCGTGCATACGGGCGATTCGATAACCGTGGCCCCGGCCCAGACGCTGTCCGACAAGGAATACCAGCGTATGCGGGATGCGTCCCTGGCGATTATCCGTGAAATCGGCGTGGAGACCGGTGGCTCCAACATCCAGTTTGCCTGCCACCCGGACACCGATCGCATGATCGTGATCGAAATGAACCCGCGCGTCAGTCGCAGTAGCGCACTGGCTTCCAAGGCCACCGGATTTCCGATCGCCAAGATTGCGGCCAAGCTGGCGGTGGGCTACCGGTTATGGGAATTGCCCAACGATATTACCCGCAAAACCAGGGCCTGCTTCGAACCCGCCATCGATTATGTGGTCACCAAGATACCCCGTTTTGCGTTCGAAAAATTCCCCGACGCCGACTCCACCCTGATGACGCAAATGAAGAGTGTCGGCGAAACCATGGCGATTGGCCGTACGTTCAAGGAATCATTTCAAAAGGCGTTGCGCGGTCTGGAGGTCGGCCGTTTCGGATTCGGCTGCGATCACCGGGACCTGTGGGGGACCGCCGATTTCCCGGACCGGGCCGATATCGTTGCCAAACTGGCTCGTCCCAACGAACATCGTGTCTGGTTCTTGCGGTACGCGCTAAAAAGCGGGATGTCGATCGATGAAGTGTATGAGCTGAGCGGCATCGACCGCTGGTTTCTCGGGCAACTGGCCGAAATCGTCGCCCTGGAAGAGGCACCTGCGGCAGCGGGGCTCACTGGAGCAACTGGATGCCGCAACCCTGCCGTCGGGCCAAGCAATTCGGGTTTGCCGACCGCCAAATCGCCACCCTGCTGGATACCAGTGAAATGACGGTGCGCCAGACACCGGATCGGCCTGGGAGTCGTGGCCACGTTCAAATCCGTGGATACCTGCGCCGCCGAGTTCGAGGCGTTCACGCCGTATTACTATTCCACCTACGAAGACGAGGACGAAACTCCGGCCCAACTGCCGGGCCAGCGACGGGTGATGATCCTCGGCGGGGGCCCCAATCGCATTGGCCAGGGAATCGAGTTTGACTATTGCTGTTGTCACGCCAGCTTTGCCATGCGCGGACCTGGACATCGAGTCGATCATGGTCAATTCGAATCCGGAGACGGTCAGTACGGATTACGATACCAGCGATTTGCTGTTCTTTGAGCCGTTGACCGCCGAAGACGTCCTGAACATCTGCGATCGCATGCAACCCGAAGGCGTGATCGTGCAGTTTGGAGGTCAAACCCCGCTGAACCTGGCCCGGGCATTGGCGGACTCCGGGGTTCCGATTATCGGTACCAGCGTCGATACGATCGAAATCGCAGAAGACCGTGAAAAATTCCAGGCCATTCTGGAGCAACTCGGTCTGCGGCAACCACCGGCGGGGATCGCCCGCACGATGGATCAGGCCCGGGCGGTGATCGCCCGGATTGGATATCCGGTGCTGGTTCGCCCCAGTTTCGTATTGGGAGGCCGGGCCATGGAAATCTGTTACGACAACACGCAGTTCCAGCGATTTGTTGCCGAAGCATTTGTTGTGGCTCAGGGACAACCGGTGCTGATCGACCGGTTCCTGGAGGACGCAATCGAGGTGGATGTGGATTGCATTGCCGATGGAACCGATGCCGTGATTGCCGGAATTATGCAACACATCGAGGAAGCCGGCGTTCATTCGGGGGACTCCGCCTGTGCCCTGCCTCCCTACAGCTTGCCCGACGCGGCCATCGAACAGATTCGCACTGCAACGTTTTCCCTGGCCCGGCGATTGAATGTGGTTGGATTGATGAATATCCAGTTCGCCGTCAAGACCGAACAGGGACAGCCAGCCGTGTATGTGCTGGAAGTTAACCCGCGGGCCAGCCGCACCGTGCCATTCGTGGCCAAGGCCACCGGTCTGCCGGTGGCCAACATCGCGGCCCGCGTCATGACCGGCATCAAACTGGCCGACCTGGGCGTCACCGAAACCCCGCAGCCCCCGCATGTCTCGGTCAAGGAAAGCGTATTTCCATTTCGCAAGTTTGCCGGTGTCGATGTGGCCCTGGGTCCCGAAATGCGAAGCACCGGCGAGGTCATGGGGATCAGCCCGCATTTCCCGATCGCCTATGCCAAAAGCCTGCTGGCCGCCGGAGTGGTTCTGCCGCAATCGGGCCGGGTGTTTGTCAGTGTCGCCGACCGGGCCAAGGATCGGGCCCTGGAAATCGCCCGGGACCTGCATGAACTGGGGTTTGAACTGATGGCCACCAATGGCACCGCCGCACGTCTGGAATCCGCCGGATTGCCCGTCGAACGGGTGCACAAACTGGCCGAAGGACATCCCAACCTGATCGACCACCTGATGAACCACACGGTCGACATGATCTGCAACACGCCCAAGGGCAAGGGTGCCGCGGACGGATGAAGGCCAGATTCGGGCCGCGGCGGTGCAGCACGGCATCCCCTGCATTACGACCATCGAGGGAGCCGAAACCGTCGTGATGGCCATCAAGGCCCTGCGCAGCGAGGACTTGCAGGTGGAATCCCTGCAATCCCTGTTCGCCGATCAACCGGTAACCTGGCGGATCAACCGCCGTCGCGACGCCCTGGAGAGAGCCGGCTTGTCCGGAATCCGGGAATAGGTTTGGCGGCGCTGGCCATCTCCATCCCGCCAGCCCCGGGACCGATCCGCAGTGTGCCGGATTGTGAGGGTCATGCGGTTTGCCATTACTGCCACCTGACCTATCCTTTTCGGCCCTGCTGTTGCCTGCCCCCGGTCCTTGTTGCCATGTCCCGAGCCACCAATCCCCCGGAACGTCGCCTTCCGCTGCGCTGCCTGTGGCTGATCGCGGTCCCCGCATTGCTGCTGGTGCTGATCATCTGGCGGGCACCCAATTTTTCGGAATCCGGCCCGGCTCCCCGCAGCGATCCCCCGGGGGGCGATTTTCTGCAAGAGTACACGGGCGGGCGGCTGGTACTGGATGGCCGGCAACGCGCGGCGTTGTACGATCCGGACGCCTTTCGCCAGGCCCAGCATGACGAGTCGGCACTGGGCTTCGCCTGGAATGACAACCGGTACTTTCCGGCCGTTTATCCCCCCGTCTGGTACGCTGCGGTCAGCCCGTTGTCGCGGCTGGAGTATTTGACGGCGGCTCGAGTTTGGTTGGCCGCAATGACCGTATGCCTGGCCGCTTCCCTGGGGCTGCTGTGGCGATTCGCCAATGTGCCGGTTGCGCTGCTGACGGGTCTTTGCTTTTCCACGCCCGTGCTCATCAGTTTGACGTCCGGTCAAAAAGGGACGTTGCTGTTGCTGATTCTGACGGCCTGCTGGTGCCTGTTGCGTTCGAATCGGCCATTTGGCGCCGGTGCGACGTTCGGGTTGATCGCGTTCAAGCCGCATTTGGGATTGCCGATGGGCCTGGTGATGCTGGCCGGGCGACGTTGGCGCTGGGTGTTGGGAACCTGGACCACGTTGCTGCTGCTGGTGGTCGCTTCCATGTGGGCCGGCCCGCAAATGATTCGCGGCTACATCGACGTTTGTTGGGGATTTGGTGATTATGTACAAAGCGGCGGGTACCGCCTGGAACAGGGGTTTTCGCTATGGAGCGCGCTGCAACTGGCGACCGGTAATCCGCATACGGCCCGCTTGGCAACGGTTTCCCTGTCCGGCGTCCTTTTGCTGGCCACGATTTGGTACTTGCGGCGGATTGCCCCCGACAACCCCAACGACCTGGATCGGGCCTTCGCGGCCCTGACGCTGTTGACCGTCGTGGTTTCCCCTCACATGTACGTTTACGACTTGACGATGCTGGTATTGCCCGTCGCGCTGTTGTCTCGTCTGGCCATGAACGAGCCCGTCCGCTGGCAGACATGGTTGCCGGCGGGTTTGCTGTCGTTGACCCTGTTTGCCGCGTGGCCGCTGGCCTGGTTGGCGGCGGTCAGCGGATTGCAATTGGGTGTGCTGCTGTTACTGGTCGCCCTGGGGATGGTTTTGCAATCGGCCGGACCAACGCGGCCTGCAAAATCGCGGGCCTCCTGGAACGGGCCCGTCTGTGTTGCAGATGCCTGACACCGTGGCTGGTTCGTCACGTTCCGATCACCGCCGATTGGCGTTCCTGGCACTCGGGATGCGCCAAGGGCGGATCGCGGGAACCGGACTGCTGCGGGGGCGGACTGGACGCGGCCCCTGGCGGATGGATTCGCCGATCCGTGCAGCGGTCTTGTTCGCGTTGCCGTCGCGACGCCCGGTCACTAGAATCCCGCCGACGGGTGACAGCGTTTTTGCTCGCTGGCTTGCATCGGTACCTGGCAAACTCAACGATTATGAAACTCGAACAACGGATTGCGCCGATCCAGCTGATTTTGTGTGATGTGGACGGGGTGCTGACCGATGGCGGGATCTGTTTTGACAATCAGGGAATCGAAACCAAGACCTTTCATGTCCGCGACGGTTTGGGCATCAAGCTGTGGCAGAAATTCGGCGGGAAGTTTGGTTTGTTGACGGCTCGCAGCAGCCATATCGTTCAGGTTCGGGCGGACGAGCTGGGCGTTGATCTGATTCGTCAGGGATTCTCCGACAAGTTGTCCGTCGCGCGACAAATCATGCGTGAGCTGGGGCTGGAACCGTCCCAGGTTTGCTATGTCGGTGACGATTTGCCGGACCTGCGTCTGATTGCCGAGGTGGGACTGGGCGTGGCCGTGGCCGATGCGGTTGGGGAGGTGCGCAGTGTGGCCCATCACATTACCCAGACGGCGGGCGGTGCAGGGGCGGTCCGCGAACTGGTGGAGCTGATCCTGAAAACCCGGAACCAGTGGGACGAGGTGGTTCGCGAGTACCTGGCAACCTGACCCGTTAGTGAAAAGGAATTTGGTTTCTTGCATCTCCGCTCGATGATCTTGCGGTACCTGATCGCCCTGGCCGTCACGCTGGGCGCCTATTCGATTTACGCCTTGACCGTCGCGCCGCTCATCGATGGCGGACCGGACCGGCTGTCAGGCGGACCGTTGATTCCGCCCGAGGGAATCCGCCAGGCCGACGAAATCAAACAGGAGCTGACGGGGCTGTTTCCGAAAGATGGCTGGGAATGGAAATCGTGCAGCATCCTCGAGTCCCGTCAGGCCAAGTTGCTGTTCCGGCGATATGAAATTCTCGATGACGGCACCGTTCACCTGGAACCGCTGACCATGGTCCTGATGCCGGCGGCCGACCCGGAAGATGGCCCGGCCCGTCCCTCCTCACCCGAATCGTCAACGACATCGTCACCGGTTGTCCTGCGTGCCCCGTGGGGCGCGAATGTCAAATTCGAACACGGTTTGCAACTGGGTGGCAAGCCGGGCAACCTCGAAAGTGCCCAGCTTCGCGGTGAGGTGCAGATCTACCGCCCGGCAGCGGCTGCTGATCAGGATGATGCGATGTATCTGGTCACGCAAAACGTTCAGATTTCACGAGAACGTATCTTCACCTTGTATGAATGCCAGTTCCAGTTCGGGCAAAGTTACGGCAGCGGCAAACACCTGACGATCGATTTGGTTGGTCCCGGCGGTCGGCGACCCGCGGCGACTGCGTTTGCCGGTATCGAACGGATTGAGCTGGGTAGCGTCGACGAATTGATTCTGCATCGGGAAGCCGATCCGGCAGCGGATGCGGAATCGGCCAGCCACGATTTGCTGGGCGGTGCCGGCCAGTCGCTGCACATCCGTTGCGCTGGTCCGATGGTGTACGAAAACGCGGATCAGCGGATTTCGTTCGCGGACGATGTCGTCGTCCGCTCGGTGGACGGACAAAACCAGCTGAACTGCGAAGACTTGATGGTCTATCTGGGCCCGTCAGCGGACACCCCGGATGCGGCCGGCGCCCGGCCGGTTTCAGGTCAGGCCGGGCAGATGGAGATCCAGCGACTGTTGGCGACGGGTGCGCCGGCGGTGTTGACGGCCGCTGACCAGAATGCCCAGATCACCGCCGATCGTGTCGATTTTGACCTGATCACCCGCACCGTTGTGCTGTCCAGCCGTCAATCGGCCTGGCTGCTGCGGAACGGCCAGCAGATTCAGGCCCCCGAGATCCAATATACGTTTACCGACGACGGTCGCCTGGGTACGGCGGTGATGCAGGGTCCCGGCACGATTCGGCAACAGGCGGACCAGCAAAACGCCGCCTTTGAATGTCGGTGGCAAAACCGGTTGACCCTGCAGAATGACGGGGGCCGCAAGGTATTGTCGCTGGACGAGGCGACGGTCGAAATGACCGACATGCGTCTGAATGCCGCCCAATTGCACCTGTGGATGTGGGAAACTCCCGAAACGGATGAATCGGGAACGACCCGTTATCACATGGTCCCCGCCAAGATGTTTGCCGAGGGACAGGTCAAAATCAACTCGCCGCAACTGGAAGGCGATTGCAGTCAGGCCGCTGCCTTTTGGCCGGAACCGGACGGCCAGGCCTCCGTGGCCGTGTCCGGAGCAACCCGCCGCGTGACCGTTCACCGGGTTGGTACCTGGCAACAAATGACATGGAAGCAGGAGGCGTCGGCGATACCGGCCACGACGACAATGCCCCCGCCAGGCGGGCTTTCCTGGCAGGCCAATGGTCCCCGCACCGCCACCGCCAATCTGAACTGGCAATCAACCATTCAGCCCGCGGAATTTCAACAACCGGCGGGCCGGCAATTGCCCGTCGGGGAATTACCGCCGCCCCGGGGCAACAACCCCGCCCGGCCTCCGGATGAGGGCGGCGGCAAAACGCGATTTGTCGGGAATCAGGTGCAATTGCAAATGCTGGGAGGTGACGACCCGGGTGCCATTGACGAAATCACCGTCGATGGCGATGTCGTCGTGCAACAACAACAGTCAACGCCCGCCGGAGAATTCCGCGTCGTGCTGGAAATCCGGGGCGACAAACTGCGAGCCATTGCCAGTGCTGCCGAACAGCATCGGCTGTTTGTCTCGGGCACCTCCAACCGGCCAGCGACCGTTGCCGCCCGTCAAATCAACCTGTCGGGACTGGAAATACACCTCGATCAGGCGGCCAACCGGTTGTGGATCGACGGACCCGGCGAGATGCAGTTAACGCCCGAGTCTGCGGAATCGGACGCACCGGATACAACCTTGCCAGGCCGTACCGGGGGTGACCTGCTGACTGCCCAGGAAACCACCGTCGAATGGGCCGGTGGCATGGTGTTCGATGGACAAAAAATATACTTCGAGACCGACGTTCGATCTCACTCGCGGCAGACGTCCGCATCCGATCAATCGGTCACCACCACAACCACTCGCAGCGCTGCGCTGTCGATCGTGCTGAATCAGTATCTGGATTTTCAACGGGCCGACGCGGAGGCTGGCACCGACCAACTGAAAGCCGACCGCCTGGTGATGGTGGGCTGGATGGATGCCGGGCACGCGGCCTTTCCGGATACCCATCAGGACCATCCACGGCGACAGGTCTGGATCGCAGCCGGTCGTTATGATCCGCGGGGCCAAATGATTTCCAATCAGGAGTTGTTTGCGCCGCGATCCACCTATGATGTGGCCAGCGGCCTGGTCGATTGTCAGGGGCGCGGCAGCGTGCTGGTGCGGCAACTGGCCACGGCTCCGGCAACCGGGACGCCCCAAACTGCGCTGACCTCGGCGGGACAGCGAAGTGGTCCGATTGATTTCATCAAAATCGATTATGACGATTCGTTCCGCGGCAATCTGGAACAGCGACAACTGGAATTCCTGGGCAACGTGCACACGTTGTACACCGATTGCACCCGGTGGAACGAGGTGCCCCCCGAATCGGCCCTGAACCAGCCCGCACGGCGCGGTCTGATTCTGGATTGCGAACAACTGGAACTGGCCCAGTGGGCACCGGCCGGGGGCCCGCCGGTGGTCGACCTGACCGCCACCGGGAATGCGCGGGCCCGCGGCAATCAGTTTGATGCCACAGCCGAACGGATCAGCTATTTTGAAGGCAATGGACTGGTAACCATCGAGGCCCCGACACGCGGCGATGCCGAATTCTGGTTTAACCGTCCCGGCCAAAGCAGCCGGGGCCACCTGATTGCCAAGCGAATCGTCTACAATCTTGAAACCGGCACATACGAAGTCGATCAAATGAAACAAATCGACTACAACAGCAACCAGTGATGCCCGCTCCGTCGCCGCCCGTTGCTCGCCGGCACGTGAATGGGGTGCGTATGCAACAGGGCCCCAATCCGCCTGGCAGCATTCCCGCCGTTTCGGATCCGGGTGTGCCACGGGCGGCTGGTCCACCCCTGCCCATTCCGGGGAAAACCGTACTGCCGGGCGAGCCAGCCGCCACACGCAATCAGGGTTTTCCACCAGGCCGGCCGATCTGCGACGATACCGGCCTGGCCGCACAAGTTTGCTGGAGAATTTCATGCACAATCACCCGGATACGACGTTGGAAGTGTTGCGGCGGGCCCTGGAACATGGCGCGCGATTCCTGACCGGCCTGGACGACATGTCGGTGGCGGCCACGGCCTCCAAACACGATTTGCGCGAGCGGCTGAATCGTGAATTGCCATCCAGCCCCGTCGCACCGGTTCAGGTGATCGACGACCTGGTTGCCGATACGGCCGGTGGAATTCTGGGCAGTCGCGGCGGCCGATTTTACGGCTGGGTTATTGGCGGAGCCTTGCCAGCGGCGCAGGCCGCCGATCTGCTGGCTTCGATCTGGGACCAAAACGCGGCACTGCATGCGACCGGTCCGGCTGTGGCGATCATTGAAGAAGTGTGCGGAGATTGGATAAAAGATCTGTTGGGCATTCCGGCCTCAGCCAGCTTTGCCCTGGTAACCGGCTGCCAGATGTCCCATTTCACGTGCCTTGCGGCGGCGCGTAACCAGGTCTTGTCCACTGCCGGCCATGATGTTGAGCAGGATGGACTGGCCGGCGGTCCGCCGATCAAGGTCTTGACGGGTTCGCATTGCCACGCGTCCACGTTGCGGGCCATTCGCCACCTCGGTCTGGGTACGCGATCGGTCGTCAACCTCGAACTGGACGACGAGGGACGCCTGCGCGAATCCTCCCTGCAAGCGGCGCTCGCAAAATGGAACGACTATCCCAAAATCGTCATTTTGCAGGCAGGCGATATCAATCGGGGCGCCTTTGATCCTTTTCAGACATTGATCCCCCTGGCACACCAGCACTCCGCCTGGGTCCACATCGACGGAGCGTTTGGATTGTGGGCCGCGGCTTCGCCCGCATATCGCCACCTGACATCGGGCATGGACGACGCCGATTCCTGGAGCACCGATGGGCACAAATGGCTCAACGTACCCTACGACTGCGGTTACGCGTTCGTCCGTGACCCAACCGTCCACCGCCGCGCCATGGCGCAATCGGCCAGTTACCTGACTCACGACGAAGAATTCCGTGATCAAATGGACTGGAATCCGGAATGGTCCCGACGGGCCCGGGGCGTGGCCACGTACGCCGCGCTGCGTGAACTCGGACGTCAGGGCATCGCCCGGTTGATCGATCGAACGTGCCGGCATGCCCAAACACTGACACGGGGCGTTGGCGCACTGGATGGTGCCGAACTGGTCTGGCCGCTCCGCAACTCAACCACGCCGTTGAACCAGGGCCTGGTTCGATTCCCCGACCCGCGCCCGGAGCTACCGAACGGGACCACGCTCGTCGAACCGATGCGGTGATGGAAAGGATTCGGGAAATGGGCGAAGCCTTCTTTACGGGTACCAACTGGAACGGCATGCGCTGCATGCGAATTTCCGTTTGTAACTGGCAAACCAGCGACGACGACGTGCAGCGGTCCGTGGCGTCGGTTCGCCAGGCTTTGGCATCCTGAATCGTCGCCGCCCGGGATGCGGCAGCGCCATTTGCCTGTCGACGCCCTGTCGTTCCGGTCACGGTCAGCGCCAATCTCCCCCGACCTCAAATTGATTCCGGCCGTATCGGATGAGCGACAACAACCGAACTGTGCGTCCGGTGGAGCTGCGGGTGACAGCTGAATCGAATCCTGAACAAGCCCGCGATTTCGGCCTGGCCCCGGCTGCGATCCGTCATTGGAGGTTCCTGGCATGCCAAATGCCCTAATCCAGTCTCGACTCGCCCGATCACGCAGAGCCGACCCTGTCCAGGCCGGCACTGGCGGGCGCCTCAACAACACGACAACACGAGCCAGGACGTGGGACGACGCCGACGGGCGACTCGTCCCGACAACTCCCCAGCCCGTGCCGCAGGTAATCGTTCCCGGGAGCGATGCCGGCGGCCGGGCTTTTTTGTTGCGCTGCTGACTGGCGAAAACGTCTGTTACAATTCGGTTCGCCGTCGATTATCCCAACTGGCCGGGAGGAAAAGCATGTTGTTGTTGACCCGTCAGGTTGTAGCCTGGACCATGATTCTGGCCGTTTGCTGGCCCGTTGCCGGAACGGCCCAGACGACGGGCTACCCCTGCGGACCGGTGGTCGAGCCGGAGTCCGTCGGGTTTGATTCGAAAGGGCTGTCGCGGATCGACTCGACCGTTCAGGAATGGATTGACCGGTCGCGACTGGTTGGCTGTAGCGCGATGATCCTCAAGGACGGTCAGGTTGCCTGGTACCGCTCGTGGGGCCAGCAGGATCGGGAAAAGGGGATCGACACCGACCGGAAAACCATTTATCGCATTTATTCCATGACCAAACCGGTTACCAGCGTTGCCGTCATGCAACTGGTGGAACACGGACGGATTGGACTTGATGATCCGGTATCCCGATACCTGCCGGAACTGGACCACCTGCAGGTGACGGGTGACGTTCCGTTACGACGGGCGATCACCGTGCGCGATTTGCTGACCCATACGTCGGGCCTGACCTACGGATTTTTTGGCGACACGCCAGTCGACCGCGAATACCGCCGGCTGGGGGTGCTGATGATGGATCGCGATCTGGGTCATCTGGTCGACAAGCTGGGGAACATTCCCCTGCTGTACCAGCCGGGAACCCGGTTTCACTACAGCGCATCGACTGACGTCCTGGGGCGGCTGGTGGAGGTGGTTTCGGAGACCAGCCTGGCCGATTATTTTGAGCAAGCGATTTTTCGGCCGCTGGGCATGGTGGATTCGTCCTTCATGGTGGCTCCGGACCAGCGGGATCGATTTGCCCAGATGTATGCGCCGGACCCGGAATCAGGCCAGCTGGTTCCGGCCCCTCAATGGGAATCGTTCCGGTTTCATAACCAGGCCAATCGGTTTTATTCCGGCGGAGCGGGGCTCTGTTCGACGATCGACGATTACGGTCGGTTCGCGATGATGCTGGCGGGCGGCGGACAGCTGGATGGGGTCCGCCTGTTACAACCGGAAACCCTGGCTCAAATGTATACCAGCCAGCTGGAGCATCTCGATCAGCCGCCACGGCGCGGATTCCGGTTTGGATTGGGGTTTTCGATCGAAGATCGCGGCCGGTACGGGACCGATTACAGTTGGGGCGGCGCTGCCGGAACCCGGTTTTGGTCGAATCCCGATCAACAGACGGCCATTCTGTTCATGACGCAGCTTAAACCGATCGGGGACGAGTTTGGCGAAACCGTCCGCGATCTGGCCTACCAGGCACTGCATCAATGAACACCCGTGGCGGCGCCGGGGGCCGGCCAGCATTTACCGGGCTGGCTGGAATCGTTAATCTGTCCGCAACATTTCTTTCCCGATATTTCATCTGAAAAACATCCATGTCGACCGTCATTACCTTGCCGCCGCGCAGCGAAGTCCGCATCGAAGATACCTGGGACCTCGGTAAATTGTTTGCCAGCAATGAGCAGTGGGAAGCGTCACTGCGGGAACTGGAAGACCGGATCCCCGGCTACGCCGATTTTCGCGGCAAACTGGGGGACGGGGCGGCGTTCCTGGCTGCCTGTTTGAAATACGACAGCGAGACGGAGCGCCTGGCGGAGCGGCTGGCCAACTACGCTTACCTGAAAACCACCGAGGACCAGACCGACAGCACCAGCCAGCGGCTGCTGGGCCGGCTGCAAATTGTGGCCACCCGGGCTGGCGAAGCGGCCAGCTATATTCGCCCGGAGATTCTGGCCATTCCGGATGATGTGCTGGAATCATTTCTGCAAACCGGCGAGATGCAGCTGTACGGCCTGCTGATTGAACGGCTGGTGCGGTACAAGCCGTACACGCTGAATGATCGCGAGGAACAGATCCTGGCGATGCAGGGCGAAATGGCCGGGGCATCGGCCACCATTTTTCGCCAGTTGCTGGATGCCGACCTGACATTCGGAGTCGTGGAAAACGAAAAAGGCGAATCGGTGGAGCTGACCCAGTCCACCTACAGCCAGTTCATGGAATCACCCGACCGCCGCGTGCGGCGCACGGCATTCCACCAGTTTTACGAGGAATTCGCGGCCCATGAAAACAGCCTGGCCGCGGCGTTGCACGGATCCGTCCAGAAAGACGTCTATTACGCCCGGGTTCGCGGTTACGAGAGTTGTCTGCAGCAAGCCCTGTTCGCTGACAATGTGCCTTTGGCGGTTTATGACAACCTGATCAATACGGTCCGCCGGCATTTGCCGACGCTGCACCGGTTTTACGAATTGCGCCGCCGCCGAATGGGCCTGGATGAAATCCACCACTATGACACCTATGTCCCGATCGTGAGCGAAATCGAAAAACATCACACCTGGGACGAGGCGGTCAGCGTCATCATCGACGCCCTGGCCCCCCTCGGCAGTGACTACTGTCAGGTGTTGCACGACGGGTTGTCCGGACGCTGGTGCGATCGCTACCCCAACCAGAACAAGCAAAGCGGTGCTTTCAGCTACGGCACCTACGATGCGGATCCCTACATCATGATGAATTACAAACCGGAGGTGCTCCGCGACGTGTTCACTCTGGCGCACGAGGCCGGGCATTCGATGCACAGTTACCTGTCATCGGCCAACCAGCCATTCGAATATCACAATTACACGATATTCGTGGCCGAAGTGGCCAGCACCTTTAACGAACAACTGCTGTCGCGACATTTGCTGGAACAGGCCCGCGATGACCGCGAACGGGCCTACCTGATCAACAATGAAATCGATGATATCCGGGCCACCATCATCCGGCAGACGATGTTTGCCGAGTTTGAAAAAATCACGCACGCCCTGGTTGAATCCGGCGAGCCGTTAACCGTGGATGCCCTGAAAACCGGTTATCGCCAACTGCTGGACGATTACTTTGGTCCGGCGTTTGTCATCGATGACGAATTGCCGCTGGAATGCCTGCGCATCCCGCATTTTTACCGGGCGTTTTACGTTTACAAATACGCGACCGGGCTGTCGGCTGCCATTGCCTTGTCGCACCAGGTCGTGCAGGGCGGCCCGGCGGCGCTGGACGATTACCTCGGATTCCTGCGCAGTGGCTGCAGCAAATTCCCGCTGGATCTGCTGCGGGACGCCGGGGTCGATCTGGAAACGCCGGCGCCGGTGGAAGCCGCCATGGCGCGCTTCGCCAGTCTTGTCGAGCAACTCGACCAGTTGTTAACCTGACCTGGCCAGACCGCCGTCCGCCGAAGCCCGCATCGGCAGGTTGCCTCGGGACCAGCGTTCGCGGAGATACTCCACGGTATTCCGGTATTCAGGGCATCAAATATGGCCACGTCGTTTGACTGTTTCGAACCGGCCCTCCTGAAATTCCTGGCGCAATTGAAACGCAACAATCATCGCCAGTGGTTCGCCAAAAACAAAAGCCGCTATGAAGACGAGGTGCTGGGCCCGGCGCTGGCCTTTGTTGAGGCGTTCGCTCCCCGGCTTCACAGGATTTCCCCCTGCTTCGAGGCCCTGCCCCGCCGTTCCGGAGGATCCGTAATGCGGATCTACCGCGATACACGCTTCAGCAAGGACAAGACGCCTTACAAAACGAACGTGGGAATCCACTTTCGTCACGAGACGGGCCGCGATGTGCATTGTCCGGGGTTTTATCTGCATCTGGCCCCCCACGAGTGCTTTTTGGGAGCGGGAATCTGGCACCCGGACAGCCCGGCCCAGGCTCAAATTCGCGCCGCGATCGACCAGCATCCGGTGCGCTGGAAACGGGTCCGCGACCACCGGCGATTTCGGGAAACGTTTGAACTGGCCGGCGACCAGCTGAAGCGGCCGCCTCGCGGATATCCGGCCGACCATCCGCTGATCGATGATCTGAAACGCAAGGATTTCATCGGTGTGGCGGAACTCGATCCGCCGACGATTTCGCAGCCCGGGTTTGTGGACCGCGTGGCCGCCGGCTTTTCGTCCAGCCGGCCCTGGATGCGATTTTTGTGTGACGCCCTGCGGGTGCCCTTTTAGCCGGCGTTCATGCTGCGGCCCCACGTGCCCGACCGATGCTGGCGGCGCTCAGGCGTCCCCCACGGCCGCGGACGGGGCCGCTTCCGGTTGCGGAACGGATTCCCGTTCCCCGCCCCGGATTTGCTCGTCGGTCAGCGTCGCCTCGATGTTGGTCAAAATCTTTCCCATGGGCTCGCGCTGGTATTTGAAATCATCGAAGGCAAACGTCAAGCGACGCCCCCCGGCCTCATATTGAATCCGCGTTATGCCCTTCTTTTCCCATTTGGTTTTGTCAATGTCGATGATCTGGTCAAAATGAAATTCGATTCCCCGGCTGGTTCGCAGCTGTTTCCCGTCGCCTTCCACCCAGCTGCCCCTGGCCAGAAACCATTTGAGCAAACAGGGGATGGCGATCATCACGCAAATCACTGCGTAAAAGTACTGGGACTCAATCTTGTGCTCGATCGCCGTGGGTTGCTCCGGCGGATCGGTGGGCCATCCCCTCTCGCGGACCAGCGTGCGCCAGGGTTCACGTTCCATCCCCGAGTAATCGCCGGGTCGATCGGGATTGGGGGTCCAGTACATGTTGGCCCGCTCCAGTTCGCGGGGGTAGCCCACCAGCGCGTCGTAGAAACACCAGCCGGTAAATGCAATACAACCCAGGCCGATGAACAGAAACCGCCGAAAGTATTTGGGATCGTAGTCCGCCCGAATCATTTTGTTTTGTATTCCCGTGCGAGGTTTGGAAAGACCCGCCATTATGCTTCAAAACCAGCCGGGCAGAAACGGCAAGTAGTCAGGGATTCACCTGATTTCGCCGGTTCACCGCCGGTTTGGGGATGGAAAACGGCAGCGAGGGGTCAGGCCGTTCCTCCCGGGGGCGACGGCAGGGGCTCCTGCTGGGTCAAACAGTGGAAAGAACCCAGGCCCACGGTCAGATTCAGCGACGGCAAGCCGATAACTCGCCGGCCGGGAAAGGCGGATTTGATGATATCGATGGCCCGTGCGTCCGCCAGCGTATTGTCAAACTGGGGTACGATCACTCCATGATTGCAGATGTAAAAATTCAGGTAGCTGGCTGGCAAGTGCCGGTCATGCAGCTGCCGCGGGGGCGGCAAGGGCAAATCCAGTCCCTGCAAACTGCAATGCCGCGAAGCGAACGTCTCGCGCAACTCGCCGATGGTCAGCTGCAGTTGCCGGTCCTGGGGATCATCCGGCGCACGACCCCGCGCCACCAGCACGCAATCGTCCGTGGCAAATCGCACCTGCTGGTCAATGTGTCCGTCCGTATCGTCGCCCGTCAGCTCGGCCCCCGACAGCCAGGTAACACTGCGGGCGCCCAACAGGCCAGCCAGCGTCGCCGAGAATTCGTCCTGAAACCTTTCAAACTGCGCGGCTGGTACTTCCTGATCTGGGTACAGGATCCCGGGAACCGGGTTGCGGTTGAAATTGAGCAAACAGGAAATGGTCGTCAACAGGTCGCCGGCTGCATTGATTTCCAGAGCTCCCCCTTCCACCACATAGTGCGATGAAAACAGGGGCAGACCCGCCTGCCCGGCAATCCGTTTGGCGACCTGGCAATCGTTGTCAAAGGGTGGGTACTTTTCTCCCCATCCGTTGTATTGCCAGTCGATGCCGGCGACCTCGCCGGTTTCGTCCCGCAGGACAAACGTGGGACCATAATCCCGAATCCAGGCATCGTCGGTGGGAATATCAAACAGCTGCAGGTCGCGAAGGTGGCCCAGTTGCTGACGGGCCTGGTCGAGGGCCGCACCACTGGCAATCACGCAGACGGTTTCGCCGCGGGCAATGGTCTCAACCAGTCGCACAAATTCGGCCTGGGCGGCCGCCAGGTTGTGCGGCCAGGTTTCGGCGTTGTGCGGCCACGCCAGCCAGGTGGCCCGGTGCGGGTGCCACTCGGCCGGCATGCGGTATCCCAGGTCGGCCGGCACGGGGCGGTCGGCGCTAGTCATCCAGCCACCTGCGGGTCAGACCCTCGTAGGCGTCGATCCGGCGATCGCGCAAAAACGGCCAGTGCGTACGTGCCGTTTCGATCTGGCCCAGATCACAGTCGGCGATAATGGCGTCGGGAACCTCGCGCGCCGCCTGGGCCAGACGCCGGCCGTACGGATCGCAAATGAACGAGGAACCCCAGAACTGAATATGTTCCTCGCGACCCGCCCGATTGGGGGCCACCAGAAAAACCCCATTGGCGATGGCGTGCGACCGCATCATGGTTTGCCAGGCACTGAGCTGGCTGGCTCCGTACTCGGCACGATCCGCGTCCAGCCAGCCTATGGCTGTGGGATAGACCAGAATCTCGGCGCCCGCCAGGGCGGTCAGTCGGGCAGCTTCCGGAAACCACTGGTCCCAGCAAATGCAAACCCCGATTTTGCCGTACCGGGTGGCGGTGGCCCGGAACCCCAGATCGCCGGGTGTGAAGTAAAACTTTTCGTAAAAACCGGGATCATCCGGAATATGCATTTTGCGGTACATGCCGGCCAGCCTGCCGTCGGCGTCAATGATGACCGCCGAGTTGTGAAACAGCCCGGACGCGCGGCGTTCAAACAGCCCGGCCACGATCACCACGGCCAATCGCCGGGCCGCCGCGGACAGCTGTTCGGTGACGGGTCCCGGGATGGATTCGGCCAATGCAAAATGACGATGATCCTCGGATTGGCAAAAATACCGGCTGCTGAACAGCTCCTGCAGACAAATCACCTGGGCCCCCTGCCCGGCCGCTTCCTCGATTTGCTGCAACGAGCGAGCCAGGTTTTGACCCGGGTCGCTGACACGACTGTCCTGAATGGCCGAAATTCTGATCAAGGTACGGGGGGTCCTGGGAGTGTCGCAAATCGTCCAGCCTGGTATGCTCCATCTGGACGTCCCGAAACTCCGAATGTTACCCTAACTGACATGATCAAAAAACCGCCACTCGGCCTGTTTGTGACCGGCACCTCGACCGAAGCCGGAAAAACGTTTGTGGCCGCCCTGATTGCACGCTCGCTGTTCCGGGACGGACATCGCGTGGGTGTCTATAAACCGGCATCCAGCGATTGCATCAAGGTGGGAACGGAGATCATCTCCGAGGATGCGGCCGTACTTTGGGAAGCCGCCGGGCGACCACACGATCTGGAATCGGTTTGCCCGCAACGGTTTCAGGCACCGCTGGCACCTCATTTGGCGGCCCGGGCCGAAGGCCGGGTCATCGATTCGCAACTGTTGCGAACCGGTTTGGAAACGTGGTGCAACCACGCCGATGTGATGGTGGTCGAAGGCGCCGGTGGATTCATGTCGCCGATCGGGGAAGATGAATTTGTGGCCGACCTGGCAATCGACATCGGTTACCCGTTGCTGATCGTGGTACCCAATGTGCTGGGATGCATCAACTACACCATGCAAACCCTGATTGCGGCCGCCTGTTACCGCCAGGGAACTTCGGTCGCCGGTATTGTCATCACTTATCCGGAAGGGTTTGGAGGGGATGTCAGCACGACCACCAACATAGAGGAAATCGCCAAACGCAGCGTGGCCCCGGTACTGGCCAGCGTCCCGTTTGGCGCTGACACGTTCGATCGCGACGTGGACTGGTTCGCCCTGGCCAGCACCCGGGGCCAGCTGGTATGAGCTTTATCCGGTATGTCGCCTCCTCGGAAATTCCGGACGCCGACCGAGTCGATGACAACGACCGTATTATTCAGGTCCACGGCGTGCACAGCCGTTGTATGAAAATGCACCACCAGCTGTATGCCGAATTGATGCGCGGCCCTGGCCCCCTGACCCTGGTGCAACGCGAAATGGTGGCCACGGTCGTCTCGTCGATCAATCGTTGTCACTACTGAGTGATTCATCACGGGCGCGGTCTGCGCCGGCAACTGGTCCAATCCGGAATGGATCCGGAGGCGGCCAACCAGCTGGCCGGACAACTGACCCGGGACGGGACGGCGGCGGCGCTGGCCGAAATGGACCGCGCCCTGCTGGACTATGCAACACGGTTGACCCGCCAGCCGTGGTCCGTCACGAACGATCACGTCGAGGATTTGCGGCGGGCGGGACTGGACGATCGGGCCATCCATGATCTGTGCGCGATTGTGGCCTACTATGCCTTTGCCAACCGGATTGCCAACGGACTGGGGATCGATGTTGAGACGGCATGAGCGCGTTGCACATCCGTATCGCGTCGTTTCGTCCCAAAACGCCGCGGGACACCATGGCAGCACGCCATCCGGGCGACTCGCAATTGCCCTCCGGCTTCCGCCCGGCCCTTACCGGGCAGCCCCTTCGTCAGCGTCGCTGGAGGCCCGCGGAACCAACCGGTAGGCAACGTACAAACGCACCTCGCCCAACTCCTGACGGAGCCACAGGGGCGAGATATCGTAGCGCTCCAGCCGGCCGGCAATGAGCGGATGGGTCTTTAGCAAATAATCGAGGGCCGCCGGATGGCAGCCGGGACTGATTCCGCCCCGGGCGTCGGCCCGCTGCAACAGTTCTGCCAGTTCGGTCGGCGCCTGCGCGAGCTCCGGAACGACGCGGGAGGTCGTTATCCCGGTTACCAAAATGGCCTCTCCTCCCGGAACCGTCAGATCCAGCATCAATTCCACATGTCGGACGGTCAACCACTCAAAAATTGCGGTCCGCCGCGGATGTTCGGCCCCCAGCGAACGGTCGGCATGGCGGAGCAACTCCGGCAACAGGTCCGCCGACAAGACCACCTCGCAGGGCGCCAGCCCCGCCAACGCCAGCTCGCCGGCCGCCTGTTCAGCCCGTTTCAGCAGTTTGTCGTCCGGTTGGACCGCATACTGCTCCAGCAGGTCGCGAACCCCCGTAATATCGCAACCACCGAAGCGGCGAATGCGGGCGCTGGAAAGCATTTTTTGCGCATCGACACCCCGGCTCAGCCGGTCGGATTCCAGATCCACCAGGTGGACTTCGTGATGCCGGGCCAGCAGGGTTTCGAGGTTCAAATCGTGACACTCGCCGGCCCCCAGGACACACACCATCCCCCGTCGCCCGGCGGCCGAATCGCCGGGCAGCAATTGCAAGATCATTTTGCGGTGCGTGACGGCCAGCTCCCAGGGCGAACTGGAATTTCGTCCCACCAGCGTTTGATGCCGCAGTTGCCCGAGATATTCGTATTTGGATTCCGTCATTGGTGTTTTGAAGCTGGCCGTTTCGCGGGGGGTGCCGTTGTCCAATGCCCCTGCCCCAGGCTGGATATTCTAGCGGTCGCGTGTTGGGGTGTCCCCGACCCCGGCGGTGGCGCCGCCCCGCGCCACGATCAGCAGAACCGCGCCCAGGGTCAGGGCGGCCGCAAATCGGCCAGCCCGGTATGTCGAACCACCAACCAGTTCGTCAATCCACCGCCAGGCGCCAATCTGGATCAGTGTCGCCAGGCCCAAAAGGCCCACAGGCGGAACGGTCCGGATCCACCGGCAGGGCGGCCCGCAACGCAACGCCATGCTTGCCAGTCCGCCCATCAGAACCACCGTGGCCAGGGCTTGCCAGCCCAAAAACAAACCGGTGCTCATCAACCCGGCCCGCAAATAGCCGGGCGGGGGCAGCCGGGACGGCCCCTTGCCAAACTGCTCCAGAAATTCACCCAGCAGAAAACCGGCCGTCAGCCCCGCGAACCCGGAATCAAACCGGTTCAGCCAGGCCAGCCCCGGCAGCCATGACTCACTGCCCTCCATCCATTTGACGGGCTGCAGCCCGGGCAGGATCGCAGGTCCGGCAAATCCCACCAGCACGGCAAACACCATTGTCTGTTGCGGGAGCCGGCTGCCGTCGCGTTGCATCAGCGCCCAGGCCAGCAACAACGTGACCAGCGTCATATGAAAGGCATAGATGGCGATAACATCCCAGTGGGCGGTCATCACGACTGGCAATATCCCGGCCGGGTCATGGAGGGCGCCACCAGGCAAGTTGCCGCCGGCCGACATCACTTCCGCCAGAAACACCAGCAGAAAAACCACTCCAAAGATTGCCTCGATGATCGGGTAACGGGGCGAAATGGGCAGCCGGCAAACCCGGCACCGTCCGCCCAGTTTCAACCAGCCGATAATCGGAACGTTGTCTGCCAGCCGAATTTTGGCCGTGCAATGGGGACAGGCCGAACCGTTCGTAATGACCGAAACGCCTCGCGGCATCCGCCACACAACCACATTGATGAAGCTGCCCACCATGCTGCCAAAGGCAAAAAACCAGAGGGCAATCAGGATTTCCAGGATCCGTGAACGCGACCATTCCAGACGCAGGGACGCTTGCGGACTGACCGGAATGATCGACTCGACCAGCGGCAAGACTCCCATAAACAGCACGATCGCCAGCAACGCGCAGAGCAATCCGCTTTTCCAGAGCTTCCAGCGGCGGCGGCGTCGGGACATGCGGTTGGATCGGGCAAGCGGCGGAACAAATGGCAGCCGAAAAAGCGGTCCGGCGATTGTCGCAAAAACGGGGTGCACTGAAAACGCCGCGGCCGGATCCCGGCGCTGCCACGGTCCCACAGACCTGCTTGCGGGCCGGGTTTCGGGGGGTCAAACTGGCGGAAGCCCGGTAATGCCCTGCCCGTCCCGATTCAGGAAACTTGCTCTGCATGATCCCGTCCGATCCATCGACCTCCGCGTTCACGCAACATTCCGCCATCCGTGTTTGGCAACTGGCGCTGGTACTTGTCGGGTACCACAGCGTGGCGGCGACCGATCCGGGGGCCTGGCAGGCAACCGACGGCCCCCCTCAATCCGGACTCAGTCGGGAGGCGGCGACCGAGACCCGTCAGCGGCTGTGGCAGGATTGGCAAGCGCGGATTCGCGCCGATCACGAATTGGAATGGAACACCAAAAAAATCACCCTGGACCAGCTGGAAATGAAGTTTGAAACGCGGACTTTCGGCCAACCTGCCGCAACCGGTCGGCGGCTGTTTATTTCCATGCACGGCGGGGGCGGCGCACCGGCCCGCATTAATGAACAACAATGGCGCAACCAGATTGGTTTGTACGAGCCTGAGGAAGGCCTGTATCTGGCGCCGCGGGCACCGACGGATCACTGGAATTTGTGGCACGAGCCGCACATCGACCGGTTTTTCCAGAGGATCATCGGGGACGCGGTCGTGTTCGAACAGGTGGATGCCAACCGCGTCTATTTGTTGGGATATTCGGCGGGCGGTGACGGTGTTTATCAACTGGCGCCGCGGATGGCGGATCGCTGGGCCGCGGCGGCCATGATGGCGGGTCATCCCAACGACGCCTCCCCCCTGGGATTGCGGAATATCGGGTTTACGCTGCACATGGGAGGGGACGATGGCGCCTACGGCCGTAACGAAGTGGCTGCCCGGTGGAAAACCCGTCTGGCCGAACTGCAAGCGGCGGACCCCGATGGCTATCAACACTCCGTTACCCTTCACAAGGGACTGGGGCACTGGATGGAGCACCGCGATGACGTGGCCCTGCCCTGGATGGCCGCGTTCCGGCGCGATCCCCGTCCGCGGCGCGTGGTCTGGCACCAGTCGCCAGTCACGCACGGCCAGTTTTACTGGCTGGCGGTTGATCCCGAAAATGAAATCGCCGGCTCCACAGTGATTGTCGCGCGGCAGGGGCAAACGATTTCGATTGAACAGGCTGACAAAATTCGGCGACTTACCGTGCTGCTGGACGACGATCTGGTGGATCTGGACCGCCCGGTTACTGTTTGCCAGGGGGATCAAGTCCTGTTTCAGGGGATGATTCCTCGCAGTGCCGCAATGCTGCAGGAAACCCTGGAACAACGGGGCGACCGTTATTACATGTTTCCAGCCAGCGTCACGGTCGATTTGGAAAACGCCGATGACTAAAATGGAAATGTTGTTTCGATTTTTCAGGTTGGGCCAGGCGACACCGGGATGGACCACGGAATTCCGCAAAGAACGATTCCCGGGGCTCCCGTCCGGCCGGGCCTGGGAATCAGCCTGGTGGTGCTGACGATTGCCGCCCTGGCCGGGCGGCTCGCGGCTCAGGATCCGTCGGATTTTGACGACCGGCTGGCAGCGGCTCGCGGCGCCTGGCATGAACAACTGGAATTGCTGGCCAACCAGTGTGAGCAGCAGGCCATGGCGGCCGAAGCCGGCCAGGTGCGTCAAGCGATTATTGCCCGCGACCCCTCCCGGCAATACATTTTTCTGCCCCCCGACCATGCGCCACCCCTGCCTCCCGGGGCCACCGAATCGCAGGCCGCCTGGCACCAGCAGTTTTTGGAACTGGGTCGGGCGCACGCTGCGCGGCTGGTGGACCTGGCAAGAATCGCAGCGGCCGAATCCCGGGGAGCGGCGGCGTATCAGTTGTTGCACGAGGCCCTGGCGGCCAACCCCGACGAACCGGAACTGCGTCGCATGCTCGGTTACCGCCGGGACCCGCAAAACCGCTGGGTCAAAACCGCCCGGCCGGTGCGGATCAGTCCGGGACGAACTCGACAAAAAATCATCGGTTGGGACAAGGAAAGCTATCAAATCATTCAATCACCCCACTTCACCGTTTATTCCAGCGACGACGAGGCGGGCGTGCAGCTGGCCCAACAACTGGAGCGAACGTGGAACGTGTGGCGGCAGGTTTATTTTGATCACTGGTGCAGCGTCCGTCAGTTGCAATCCTGGCTGAACGGCAAGGGTTCCGATGCGTCGGGCAGCCGGCGACACGATGTGATCCTGTTTCGCGATCGCTCCCAGTATCTGGCCGACCTGGGGGAGGTCGAGGGCGTGGAATTGTCGGCCGGCTACTACAACGAAAATCGTCGCGCCAGTTTTTTTTACAACGATACACCGGTCCCCCTGAGCACCTGGCGACACGAAATCGTGCACCAGCTGTTGCAGGAAACCGTCAGTGGCCAGCGTTCGGTGGCGGAACTGGGCCATGCCTGGCTGGTCGAGGGAATCGCCATGTATTTTGAATCCCTTCGTGACCATGGCAATTATGTGACGCTGGGCGGATTTGATGCGACACGGTTGCAAACGGCCCGCTTGCGTTTCACCCGCGAAGGTTTCTTTGTCCCCCTCGAGGAACTGGATTCGCTGGGCCGCATCGAGTTTCAGCAAAGTCCCGATATCCATGCGCTATACTCCCAGTCCGCCGGGCTTTGCCAATTCCTGTTGGTGGCCGACAACGCCCGATATCGCGACCCGCTGATTGCCTTCATCGGGGATTTTTACCAGGGACGGGCCGGCCAGAACGGTCTGGCGTCGGCCATCGGACCGCTGGATCAAATCGATCGGCAATACCGGCAGTTTTTGAAAGTGGACCCCAACCAGGTGCGACAAATTCGGCCGGCTGGCCAGACCGGACTGGCACTGGCCCAATCCGGAATACGCGGCGAGGACCTGGCAGGGCTGGACCAGTGTCAGTCGCTGGAATGGTTGCAGCTGTCGGGAAATCCCCTGGACGACGACGGGCTCAAACACCTGGTATCCCTGCCCCGATTGACGCAACTGATGATCGATCTGACGGCCATTACCGACGCGGGCCTGGAAACCGTCGCCACTCTCAAATCGCTGGAGGAGCTGGACGTGGCCCACACGCGAATCAGCGACGCCGGACTGGCAGCGATTACCCGATTGCCGGCCCTGGAGGTGTTATGGCTGAGCGGGACGGCCGTCACCGACGCAGGACTGCAGCACCTGGAATCGCTTTCCAACTTGCAATATCTGGATTTGCGACAAACTGGCGTTACCGGGGAGGGGATTGCCCGGCTGCGTGAAAAACTGCCGGACCTGGAGATCGCCCGGTAGATCCAGGACCACTCGGCTCGGCCGCCCGCGGTGGGGCCGTCAGACGCCGGAGCGGATCCAGTCCCCGGCGCGAGGCACCACCCTGAACGTACCCCTGCCTCAGGGTTCCGGGCGGTACTGCTGAATGTACTGCTTCACCTTGACCTTGCGGGCCGTATTTTCGCTGGTCATGTAGCGAATCTTGCCGTAGATTGGCCGTTCCGGACCCCAGGCCCGATCGTAGCGGCCCAGCACCCAGAAAATTCCGCTGTAGGAATTGGGATTGCGGCCGTCCAGGGCGTAGCGATTGTTCAGTTCAATCAAAAATTCGGCGGCTTGTTCCGGCGAGCGGGTCCATTCCAAAACCTTCTTGCCCCACAACATTCGCAGATAGTTGTGAATTCTGCCTTCCCGCACCAGCTGGTTTTGTGCCGCGTTCCACAACGGGTCATGGGTTTCGGCAGCGGCGAATTGTTGCAGCGAATAAGTGTAGGGCCGCGGATCCCCGGCGTGATCGTGCAATGTATCGCGGGCCCATTGCGGCAACGATTCAAACCGATCGTAATCATCTCGCAACGCGCACATGTTGTATCCCAGCTCGCGCCAGGTAATCAGCTCGTCCAGGAACGACTCCACTTCCGGCGCGGCTCCCCACCATCCACGGGAACTGCCGCTGGCTTTCTCTGCGATTTTTTCCACCGACCACGGCTTGTAGCTGGACACCGCGTCAAATACCTGATGCGCCGAGATGTGACCAAAGTGCAGCCAGGGTGACAGTCCACTGGAGACGTCCTGCTCTGGCTGGTTGCGGTCTTCGGCATAACGGCCCAGCCGGTTCGCCGTCACGAATTTGCGCAATCGCGTGCTGGCTGCCCGGGCCCCTCCCCGAATCGACGAAATGCCGACCTCGTGATCGATCGGGAACTGGTCAACGGAACCGAGGTCCGCTGCCAGCTCGTCCAGCCTGGCCAGCGGCCAGCGGCTGGTAACGGACGGTGGCAGGTCCGGCAGTTCGGGCAGTCGCAATCGACGCAACGGATCCCGGCGAGGCATTTCGCTCAGCCAGGGAGTTATGTTCTTTTGCAAGTAGCGACGGAAGTCGACGGCCCGCAAAAACACGCGATCCGTGGCCCGCATCGGCATAATTCCGTTGGAATCAACCAGTTCCAAAGACACCGGAATCTGGCGGCTGGCGGACTCGATCATCCGCGGCAAAAAGAAACAGGGGAAATCGTCGCTGACCACCACGCAGGCCCGCTCGGCCAGCGCCGCCAGCAACCCCTTGCCTGCGCCTGCCGCCGGTTCCAGATACGGATAGTAACTGACCGTTTTTCCCGACAAATCCGCGGCATTGTCAATCATGCCCTGAATCACAAAGGCGTGAAGACGGTCACTGGCCCAGCGATATCCGGTACGCAGACCCTCCAGAATCAACAGCGGCCGATTCAGCTGCCGGGACCATTCGATGGCCCGGTCGAGGCTGTAATTCCAGCGCGTGCGGCGGTTGGCAATCATCCAGTACAGAACAAATTCGCCGTCACTTCGCACAGACCCCTGCCCCATTTGGCGAATTCGGGCCTGGGGTACCGGGGACGCTGGCATTTGATGGTGTTGCGTGGAAATCAGGAAATGTCGCCAGCGTTATTTCAAGCGCCACGCCGAGATGGCATTCAGTTCGCGCACGAACAGCTGGTCGCCGCTGACGGCCAGGTGGGCCCACGTTTCCTGGTCGCTGACGCGAAATTGACTGAGCAGGTTAAAGCGATCCGGCGTTGCCTCAAACAACAACAATTCGCCGCGCTGGTCCAGCGCCAAAATACGGTCTCCGGCCAGGATCAGACTGGAATATTTGCCGAATGGCGGACTGGTCCATTTGACTTCGCCAGTGTCAAGATCCATGCAGCTGAAGCGCTGGTTTCCCTGATGCAGGTAAATATGGCCCTGGTAAAAAACCGGTGACGACATGTAGGCCGCCCGGGGAGTTTCCCACACTTGCCGCACCGACCACTGGTCTCCCTGTTTGTCGACATCCAGTCGCCATGCCTTGTTGCGGTAGGAACTGGTAAAAATCGAGTTGCCCACCACGACGGGGGTCAGAATGTTCATGCCGCGAAACGCGGGAATTTCGATGGACCACAGCACGTTACCGCTGGCCGGGTCGACACCGGCCAGTGTCGTTCGGGTTTGCACGACCAGTTGGGGGACTCCGTGCAGCGTGGCAACCACCGGAGAAGAAAACGCACTGCCCAGCATGCCGCCGCCGTCATCCAGCGATTTCCAGATTTCCCGACCGTCGTTCTTCTCGAGCTTGCGGAATGCGGCCCCGGCCTGGGCATAAACGGCTTCGTTCCATACCAGCGGCGAGGAGGCAAAACCAAAGTCCGGTTTGGGGGTTCCCATGTCACCCGGAAAATCAACGCGCCACAGCACCTTGCCATCGGTCGTGTCCAGACAGACCAGCACATCCACCATCCCGCCGACATACAACCGGTTTCCATCCAGTACCGGAGTGGACCGAATCCAGCTGCCATTGGCATTGGCAAAAAAAGGAACCTTCATGGCGCCGTTCCACTCCGCCTGCCAGAGTTGCTCGCCGGTTTCCCGATCCAGCGCTCGCACAACTTCCACTTTCTCGTCGCGGGTTTCGGTCACGTAAACCTTGCTCTCATCGACAACCGGACCCGAGTAACCGGGGCCCAGTTCGACCCGCCAAATTTGCTGCAGCGACTGGTCATCGAGTGCGTCGGGCCAGACGCGCTCGGCGGCAATCCCGTCCCGGGCGGGCCCGCGCCACTGGTTCCATTGCAGAGGTTCGCTGGACTGACCGGCGAGGTCATGGAGAGGAATCAGGCCGGAAATCAGGCCAACCGCAGCGGCCCACCAAAATATTTTCATCGTTCAAAATCCTGTGCAAAACGGTCCCTGATCAGGCAGAGTGTCGCCTGTCAACCGTAAATTGAACAGCCGTTTAACCGTTTGGGCCGGGATGCCCCGGGAGCCCCGTTTCTGGAGGGGCAGGCAACGGAAAACGCGGCAGTTTTCAGGGTTCCAAGCGGTTACCTGTCGCTTGCAAACGCGGTTGGCCGGGAGTCTCATATTCCCGGACCCTTTTCGGCCAGGCAGCAAGTTGAAATCTTATCCCGACCAGTTCGAGGTGTTTTACGATGGCGATTGCCCGTTGTGCCAGCGCGAAATCAACTGGCTGCGGCGGCGGGACCGGCAGCGGCGGATCGTATTTACGGATATTGCCGACCCCGGGTTTGACCCGGAGTCGGTGGGAAAATCGTTCCAAACGCTGATGGACCAGATTCACGGCCGCACCCCGGATGGCCGCTGGATTACCGGCGTCGAAGTCTTTCGGCATCTGTATCATGCGGCCGGATTCGGCAAATTCGTGGCCGTAACCCGGTTGCCGGTGATTCGGCATATGCTTGATACTGGGTATCGCGTATTTGCCCGTCATCGGTTGCGGTTAACGGGTCGATGCCGCTCCGGGGTTTGCGGTGTCCAGCCGGCCGCCGACAGGATTTCACCCCATCCGGCATCCCGCCAGACCTGAACACCGGTCGCCATCATTCCGCCCCAGTGCCATGAGAATCGCAATTATCGGGACAGGTATTTCTGGTCTGACCGCTGCCAGCCAACTGCATCACCGGCACGAGATCACGGTATTCGAGGCCAACGATCGTATCGGCGGGCATACGAACACCGTTGACGTCGAGTCCCGCGGACGTTCATTGGCGGTCGATACGGGGTTCATCGTATTTAACGAGCGGACCTACCCCAACTTTTGCGCGTTGATTTCGCAATTGGGTGTTCGCTCCCAGCCGGCCCCCATGACATTCAGCGTTCGCTGCGACCGCACCAATCTGGAATACCGGGGCGCCGACTTGCGGGGTTTGTTTTCGCAGCGCCGCAATCTGGTCCGACCCCGGTTTTGGCAACTGTTGGCCGGACTGTTGAAATTCAATCGCGTCGGTCAGGACTTGCTGGGTGACGTTGACAATCGGCAAACCGTGGCCCAGTTTTTTCGCGAGCACCGTTTTCCGGAAATCTTCTATCAAAAATATTTTTTGCCCATGGGTTCGGCCGTCTGGTCCTGTTCCCGGGAGCGATTCGAATCCTTCCCGATTCGATTCATTGCTGAGTTCTATCACAATCACGGGCTGCTCGGGATGAAAGACCGCCCGCAATGGCGAGTCATCCGCGGAGGATCCCGGCAGTACGTGCAACCGCTGGTTCGGCCATTTCTTGACCGCATCCGTCTGAGCTCCCCCGTTCTGGCGATCAGCCGCCGGAACGACCCGCCAGCCGACAATCCCGACTGGGGCGAACCGGCAGCCATCCAGGTCGCGACCCCTTCCGGGACCGAGCCCTTCGATCATGTCATCCTGGCTTGCCACGCCGACCAGGCACTGGCGATTTTGGGTGATCAGGCGACCCCCCTGGAGCGGGAGATCCTGTCGGCGTTTCCCTATACCCAAAACGAGGCGGTGTTGCACACGGACACCTCGATTTTGCCGCGGCGGCGGGGGGCCTGGGCCAGCTGGAATTATCTGATCGACGACCAGGACGATCCAGCCGCGGCCGCGACGTTAACCTATAACATGAATATTCTGCAAACGCTGGATTGCTCCCAGACCTGGTGCGTGACGCTGAATAACACGCATCGCCTGGACCCGCACAAAATCGTGCGGAAATTTGAATATTCGCACCCGCTGTTTGACCTGCGCCGAAAATCCATGCAATCCCGTCACCACGAATTGATCGACTACCGGAACACGTCCTTCTGCGGCGCTTGGTGGGGCAACGGGTTCCACGAAGACGGGGTGGTTAGCGGCCTGGCTGTCGCTCGTCAGTTACAATCGATGGACACCCTTTGCCAACCCGCGCGGTAGGCCTCGTGGTCAGGTTCCCGTTTCCCTGTCGTCAAGATCCTGTTGTTTTGGCAGCCCCTTGTGAACAGCTGCATTTACGAAGGCCGTGTCTTGCATCGCCGGTTTCATCCGGTGCCGCATGCGTTTGCCTACCGGCTGTTCATGTTGTCGCTGGATCTGGACGAACTGGACCGCGTATTCAGGAACCGCTGGCTCTGGTCCACAGGCGGATTCAACTGGGCGTGGTGGCGGCGCGGCGATCATCTGGGTGACCCGGACCAGCCCCTGGCCGAAGCGGTCGGCGATTTCCTGGAATCCCGGGGAATTGCGCGGCCCGATGGCCCCATTCGCCTGCTGACCCAGGTACGCTACCTGGGGTTTGCCATGAATCCGGTGGCGTTTTTCTATTGCTACGATTCATCGGCCCGATTGCAGCATGTCGTGGCCGAGGTGAACAATACGCCGTGGGGCCAGCAACATTGCTATCTGGTGGAACCCGTGCATTTCCAGCCCCTGGCCGAAACGCCGCGCAAGCCTCTGGACAAGGAATTTCATGTCTCTCCCTTCTTGCCGATGAACATGCAGTATCGCTGGAGGATATCGGCTCCCGAGGATCGCCTGACGATCGGAATCAGCAATTACCAGGGGGATCGCCGGATGTTGTCGGTGGCCATGTCGCTGACCCGGCAACCCTTGACCGCCGCCAATATGCGGCGGGCGCTGTTACGTTATCCGCTGATGACCGGTCAGATCTTCGCCGGAATTTACTGGCAGGCGTTTCGTCTGTGGAGGAAACGCGTTCCATTCTTTCCTCATCCCGGACCACCGGCGGGTACCGATTCCCGTCCTGCGGGCGGCGACCGCCCGGTCGAACCCGCCGTCATTGATTCGCCGCCGAATTCCGTGGTTCCCGTTCACGGGTGTCCTGCGGATCGGGTTCCAACACTGGCGGGGACCGCCAAAGACCAACCTGGGTGAACATGTTTGATTCCTTGTTTTCAAGACTGGTTGACGCCCGCCTGCGCAAGTTGCAGGGCGGCCATATCACGCTGATCGACGGGGACCAGCAATGGTGCTATGGCAACGACGATGCCGAGTTGTCGGTGACGATTCTGGTTCATCATCCACGCTGGTACCGGCGGATCGCTCTGGGGGGCGGAATCGGTGCTGCCGAAGCGCTGGCCGATGGCGACTGGACCTGTTCGGACCTGACTGCTTTGGTCCGAATCATGATTCGCAATTTACCGGCCGGCGACACGGCCAATGGCCCGTTGACCCGGATCCGCCACGCCGCCGAACAGCTTGGACACTGGATGCGACGCAATACGGTGGTCAATGCCCGGCAGAATATCATCCGGCATTACGATCTGAGCAACGAGTTTTTCGCGCTGTTTCTGGACCACTCCATGACCTATTCTGCGGCCATTTTTCCCCACCGCGAGGCGTCGTTGCTGGACGGCTCGATGGAGAAAATTGACCGGGCCTGCCGCAAGCTGAATTTAAGGCCCTCCGATCATTTGCTGGAAATCGGCACCGGCTGGGGATCTCTGGCCATTCATGCCGCTGAACGATACGGCTGCCATGTGACCACGACGACGATCTCGGACGAGCAATATGCCTTTGCCCGCCGAAGAATTGATGATGCCGGCCTGACCGGGCAGATTACCCTGCTCCACCAGGATTACCGGAATTTGACCGGCCAGTACGACAAGCTGGTTTCGATAGAGATGATCGAAGCAGTGGGCCATCATTACTTTGATGCTTTCTTTCGGCAATGCGGCGCACTGCTCAAGCCTGACGGACAGTTGCTGATACAGGCGATAACGATTGTTGACCATCGCTATGAACATCACCGGCGGACCGTCGACTTTATCAAGCGATTTATTTTCCCGGGCGGTTGCCTGCCATCCGTCGCGGCCCTGTTGAACTCGATGGCCAAAACGTCCCGATTGCGGCTGGTCCACCTTGAGGAGTTTTCCGCCCATTACGCGGAAACCCTGGCTCGGTGGCGCAAGCGATTCCTGGATCATCTGGACGACGTGCGACAGCTGGGATTTGATGAACGATTCATTCGCATCTGGGAGTATTATTTTTGTTACTGCCAGGCGGCATTCCTGGAACGACATGTGAATGTGTCCCAGTTATGGATGGCCGGGCCGGCGGCCATCGTTTCGCCCGTCGACCAGTCGTTTCAGACAGCCGGCTCGACCCCCGATCCGCAACCGCCTGCGGCAAACCCGGAAGGCGTTTTTGTGGAGTCACCTGCCCGGTGACACAGACTGCCCTGGAAACACCCGGACATCCCCAAATCATGGTCGGCATGGAATTATTGACAAATCTGGTAATTGACTCGATTGAGCGGGGCCGGGTACCTGACCCGGTTACCCGCCGGTTAACCAGGCGCCTGTGCCGCCAGCGGTTGTCAGCACTGCAGCGACAGTACGCGAACCAGCCCGATCACGGGGTCCCTGGCTTTGCCTCGCACATGCGTCAAGGGCCTGTCGCTCCGGTCCCCGACATTGCCAACCAGCAGCACTACGAATTGCCGGCCGGTTTTTTTCAGCGGATGCTGGGGCCGCGGCTGAAATACAGCAGCGGATACTTCGAAACGCCGAATTCCACCCTGGCCGAAGCGGAAATCGCTGCGCTGCGCCAGACCTGCGACCACGCCGAACTGGCCGATGGCATGGATGTCCTGGAACTCGGATGCGGCTGGGGCAGCTTGACGTTGTGGATGCTGGAACAGTATCCCAACCTGTCGGTGACCGCTGTTTCCAATTCCCGATTCCAGCGGCAACTGATTGAGGAACTGGCCCGGGATCGCGGTCTGGCGGAACGTCTGACGGTGATCACGGCGGACATGAACGATTTCTCCATCGACCGCCGTTTTGAGCGGGTCGTTTCCTGTGAGATGTTCGAACATATGCGGAACTACCAGCGTCTGCTGCACCGCATTGCCGGCTGGCTGACCGGGAATGGACGTTTGTTTGTCCATATTTTTTGCCATCGCCGGTTCGCCTACGAGTTTCAGGCAGCCGGGGCCAGCAACTGGATGGGTCGTTACTTTTTCACCGGCGGAATTATGCCCAGCGCTAATTTGCTGGACCAGTTCCAGGAGGATTTGCGTGTCATTGGGCACCACGTCTGGGACGGCACCCACTATCAGCGAACCTGCAATGCATGGCTGGACCAGCTGGATCAGCACCGCGACCAGATCCGGCCAATCCTGCGGGACGTGTACGGCGACGCGGCCGATCGCTGGCTGGGTCGCTGGCGACTGTTTCTGATGGCCGGTGCGGAATTGTTCGGGTTTGATTCGGGCCGGCAGTGGCAAGTCGGTCATTACCTGCTGGCCCGTCCCTGACCGGCCGCGGCTGAAACAGCTTCAGGAGTTTTTGCAATGCAACCGGGGATCCTGATCTTAATGATTCAGGTCGCCGCGACCTGGTTTATGGTCGGGTTGATCTGGCTGATTCAAATCGTGCATTATCCGTTGTTTGCCGAAGTGGGCCTGGATACGTTTTCCAGGTACTCGGCCCGCCACCAGTTTCTGATTACCTGGATCGTCGGCCCGGTGATGGTGGCGGAATTGCTGACCGCTGCCATCCTCGCGTGGTACCCGCCGTCCCCGCCAACGAGCCTGTGGCTGAAAGCCGGGTTGGCCCTGCTGCTGGTCATCTGGGTGTCGACCGCAGTGCTTCAGGCGCTTCAGCACGGACGGTTATCGGCCGGTTTCGATCTGGACCGAATTCATGCGCTCGTTCGCTGGAACTGGATCCGCACGATCGCGTGGACCGCCCGGGGATTGATTCTGCTGGTCGTCCTGCAACGACTGCTGGCCATGTCTGCCAACTCGGGCAACAACCCGTAACCGCAGGGCGGCACGGATTCGGGGGAGGCCGGTTGGTCCCGCCACCGGCTGGCTGATTCCGCCTGGTCAGCGCAGCCACGAGCCGTGGTTGGCAGCCGTTGATCCGGTTCGGTCGTCATTCATACATGGACGTCCGCCGAGATCCGGCTGGGGGTGGCCCTCGACCGGCGGCGAGGCACCTTCCTCCCGGGTCAGACCGACTGACGGCTAATGCTGATGGCGGGTGGTGAATCCCTGCTGCTGCAGCCAGTCCTGCCAGCCGTGGGCCGTGGGACAATCCGGGCAGCCCACCGTCTTCCAGTCCGGACAGGTAATCTCCAGATCCATGTGCCCGTTGTGATCGGTGCGCCGCACCTGACAGCCCAGCATATCCAGAACCTGGCAGGTGTATTCGGCCTCGTCGGCATTGTGAACGTGCAAGGTTCGCGGCGCGGTTAACTGATAACTGACACGCGACAATTTCATGTCCGGTGACGGATCAACAATCAGCGTCAACATACCCTGCTGGACCAGCCACTGGCTCCACTGCTCCACTTGCTCGTCGGTTTCCAGGGTGATTTGTTTCCAGGTCGGACTGCGAAAGCGGAGATCGATATGCCCGTCATGCTGCGAGCGGTTCACTTCGCATCCGATTTTGGTCAAGGTTTGTTCGGCGCTATCGGCCTGGTTGACGTCATGAAAGTGGGCCGTCTTCCAGTCGGCCAGGCGAAAGCCAATGATTTTCCGGGCCGTGGCGCTGTCGCGGGTGGCGGAAGCATTGCTGGCCTGTTGGGCCGCCAGGTTGCCGGCCAGCGGCCACGCCGCCACGGCCAGTACGATCAGTCGATGCATCATCGGAACTCGGTCTCCAAACAGGTCGAGGGAATTACAGGGCGGCAGGGTACCCCAATTGCGAGCGGGTCAGCAAGACGAATCGGGCCCCAAAAACGCGTTCGCGGGCCAGCGGCCGGGCGGCAGCCGTTGTTCCCCTGGGACAACCTGATATCATGACTCGCGATTGGCGACCGAAACCTGAATTTGCCTGCGAGAACGGAATGTCCGGTCAAATCCTGATTCGAAACCTGCCCCCGGCGACCCGCACCTGGTTGCGTCGGGAATGCCACCGGCAAAACGTGTCGCGCAATTCGCTGGTGCTTTCTGTGCTGCAGCAAGCCATGGGATCGGGCCGCGAGCCGCCCCGGTTCGACGAGCGGCCTGTCGCCGAAACACCGGGCAACGCGGCCGGTGGCGGTTTGCCGTTTTCATTTATCGATCTGTTTTCAGGAATCGGTGGATTGCGACTCGGCTTGCAGGCGGTGGGCGGCCGTTGCCGGTTTTCCTGCGAAATCGACCGCTTTGCCCGCCGTACCTACCACGCCTGGTTTGGCGAAACCCCCGCCCAGGATATTCGGGATTTTGCCTCGGGAACCGGGATTCCGCCGCATGATGTGCTGGCCGCCGGTTTTCCCTGTCAGCCGTTTTCGATTGCTGGTGTCTCCAAAAAGAAAAGCCTCGGCCGGGACCACGGTTTTCAGGACAAGGCCCAGGGGACGCTGTTTTTTCATCTGGCTACCATCGTCGAAGCCACCCGACCGGCAGTGCTGTTGCTGGAAAATGTCAAAAACCTGCGTACGCACAACCGGGGCGACACGTGGCGGACGATCTCCGGGCGGCTGGCAGACCTGGGCTATGTCGTATTCGACCAGATCATCGACGCGGCTGACTACGTCCCCCAGCATCGGGAACGGATCTTTATCGCCGGTTTTCGTCGGGACATCTTTGGAGACACTCCCCCCTTTCGGTTCCCGGACCCCCCCGCCGGGGCACCGCCGGTGCTGGACGACATCCTGCTGACAGACAAGCAGGTTTCCGACAAGTACGTGTTGTCAGACCACCTGTGGCAATACCTGCAGGACTACGCGCGGCGGCATCAGGCGCGGGGCAACGGATTTGGTTACGGCCTGGCAGATCGAACGGGAATCACGCGAACCCTGAGTGCCCGATACTACAAGGATGGGTCGGAGATCCTGATCCCGCGTGGACCGCGACGCAATCCGCGGCGACTGACTCCGCTGGAAGCTGGCCGGCTGATGGGATTTCCCGAGGACCTGGTTCAGCAGCAAGTCGTGTCGGATAGCCAGGCCTACAAACAATTCGGTAATGCCGTAGTCCCTGGCGTCGTGCAAGCTGTCGCCGAACAGATCGCTGCCGTCATGCGCTGGCAGCTGGGGCGGCGAAACCACGGATGCCTGCTGACACCGGCACCGTTGCAGCAGATCAGCGGCGTCTAAAACGATCGACCGGCCTGTCCGGCTGCCATGCCATTTGTCAGGCGTCCGGGAAAAGAGGGTCCGGCGGCCGCCTGCGGGGAAAAAAAACAGGGCGCCGACAGGCCATGACACCTGCCGACGCCCGCACAGTGACGTCGCCATTGGGGAACGGTTTATTTCAGCATGCCGCCCATTTCCCGCAACAGGGATTCGATTTGCTGGTGATTTTGCGGCGTTTGCAGGATCAGCAGCGAGACCGCGGGCGCCGTGATCTGGATCGATTCGTCCAGCCACGAGTCCGGCGCTATCTTCGACTTGAGATGCTGCATCAGCCGCAACGTCGAGCTGGCCACGGGCGGGGCAATCAGATCGCCCACGTAATAATGCCGCCAGGTCCGTTGTTCGGCAGGCAGCGGCACTGGACGAAACGGCTGTTGCGTCTCGGCCCAGGGTCGCAGGGGTTTCGATTCCCACGCCGCGGGTTGCAGTTGTCCTTCGCCGCTCCAGGACGCGGCCAGCCGCTGCTCCGCGCGGGACTGGTTGGCGGGCGAGGTTTGGCAACTTTGTAACTGGTGCTCCAGTTGGCGGACTTGCTGTTGCAACTCATGGATCCGGTCCATCTCGCTGACGACCGGCAACGTGGGGGTCAGTCGCGACTCCCACGCCACTCCCTCGACCGGCCGCCGCCTGGCCGGCGGTTCGGTCGGCTGGAATTCCTGTTGCAGGTGCCGGGATAAAAACTGCAAACTTTCGTTGGTCTGCTGCAGTTCCTGCCGGGTCTGGATGATCATGCGGCGGGTTTCGGCCATCTCGAAATTCAATTGCGACAGGTCGGTCTGCGCGGGGGGCATCACGTGAAACGCCGTTGACGGTTCGGCGGCCATGGCCGCCCGGTGGGCCTGATCGGCCGCCGATTCCAGGGCCATCCCCAGGACCTGCCGAACATGCTGCGGATCGCGCGGCTGACGGGTCAGATATTCGGTCAGCTCGGTCGCCAGCTGGTCCCGCCGGGCGGACAATTCGTAACCGTTTTCGCGCAGGAACGACACCGCACCCGGAAGGGGTCGGTTGGTGGCAAGTTGACGGTTCAGCGGGGTGCCATTGTCGTCCGTGGCGGCGGGGCCGGGTGTGCTCGACGCCACGTGTGGCAGGCCGATTCCCGTGTCATGCGGGCAACGTCCGCTACCTTGCGGGCAATCAGCAGCGCATTTCGGGCAATCATCAGCGCATTGCGGGCAATCAGCAGCGCATTGCGGGCAATCATCAGCGCATTGCGGGCAATCATCAGCGCATTGCGGGCAATCATCAGCGCATTGCGGGCAATCAGCAGCGCATTGCGGGCAATCAGCAGCGGATTGCGGGCAATCAGCAGCGCATTGCGGGCAAAGGTTGCCGCAGTGGGGGCAACCGCCTTCGTGACAATCCCCACCCGGCAACGCCTGGCCAACCACGGCGGTGCCGGTTCTCCGGGCACATTGGCGCAGGGGGCCACGACATGGCAGGATCCGTTTTCACAATCGCGACAGCCGCTGTTTGCCGCGCGTTGGGCCGAACCCTGGTCGCAGTCCGCATCACGGCGGCCCGAGTCAGCGTCGCCCGGTTCTGCAGCGGCGGCCTGCGGTAACGCCGCGGCCGTGCCAACGGCTGCCCGGGCCTGGTCGGCCGGGGACCAGGGCGCTCCTGGGCATTGGCCAGTGAACTGACGGCAACCAGCGCGGCAACCCCGACCATACACCCTGTTCTGTTGATTCTCATCGCGCTGATCCTCCTCGATCGATCGATGAATCGGTTGACGGCCAGCGTTGCATGGTCTTCTGGAAAGTGCGCATGCCCGGGACCGTCCGCGTTCGCTGGCCGGGCCAATGGGCGATCACAACGGCCGCCCGCTCTGGCCCGACCGGATTGTTACCTGGAAGGGTTTTTGGGGGCAATATCGATCGGCGGCTGGACCGCCGGTCAAATGGCCGGGCGGGCGTCCGCCTGGCAGGACGATCGAATATTCGACAAAAATGGCGCGGCGCGGTATTTTGACAGCACACCCACCCTGTTCTGTGCCCGGTTCGATTTGAGGAAACCGATGACGATCAAGCTTGAGAGATTTTCCGATACCCCCTGGGAGGAGGTCAGCGATTGCGCCCGCCAGAAACTGATTGACGACGGTGAAAAACGGGTTCGCCTGCTCAAGCTGGCGCCCGGATTCCAGGAGCAAGACTGGTGCACTCGCGGGCACACAGGATATGTGATCGACGGGACTCTCGAAATGGAATTCGGGGAAGGCACCAAACTGTCCTACTCCACCGGTGACGCCATCCTGCTTTCCCAGGGAACCGCTCACAAGGCTCGCACCGGAACGGGGGCTGCGTTACTGTTTTTGATCGACGACGTCTGAACTCCGGTTGGAGCAAGCTCCGCGGACGTCGACCAACCGCGGGAACGGGGTGGTGGCTGGCACATGCCCTCGCCCCGCGTCTTGTCCGGGGTGACCGTTTGGTGTGGCGGGCGGCCTGAATCGTGAAACCGATTGACCTGTTGACCATTTATTGAAATTTGACTCATGAAGCCCTTGATGGTCGGCTGTCTGTTTTTCGCAAGTCTGACCGGGTCGCTGCGCCATCCGCTGCTGGCTCAATCGGATCGCGGATCCTTCATCCAGCAAAATTATTTAAAAAGCGAACACCGGATCCCGATGCGGGATGGTGTGGAATTGCATACGACGGTTTACCAGCCACGCGATCGTTCGAAGGCCCGGCCGATCCTGCTGAACCGAACGCCCTACAGTTGCCAGCCCTACGGGCCGCGAATGCCATCGCGGATCGGTCCCTCACCGTGGATGGAACGCGATGGTTACATTTTTGTCAAACAGGACGTCCGCGGCCGCTGGAACAGCGGAGGAACCTGGGACAACATGCGGCCCCATGTTCCGGGGGATGACGGGATTGATGAAAGTTCTGATACCTGGGACACGATTGAGTGGTTGCTGGCCAATTTGCAGGGACACAACGGCCGGGTTGGAATCAGTGGCATCTCGTACCCGGGGTTTTATTCCACAGCGGCGCTTCCGGAAGCGCACCCGGCGCTGGTGGCAGCATCCCCCCAGGCTCCGATTGCGGATTTCTTTTTCGATGATTTTCACCACCAGGGTGCCTATATTCTGATGTACTGGCTGGCCACCGGCACGTTCGGTTATCAAACGGGCGGACCAACGACCGTCAATTGGGTCCCGCCGGTGGCCTGCCAGCCGCGCGGCAACGCCTATGATTTCTATTTGAATCTGGGGCCCCTGAAAAACTCCAGCCAGTATTACGGACCGGACAATTTTTTCTGGCAACAGCTGGTGGAGCATCCCAACTACGACCAGTTTTGGCAAAGCCGCAATATTTTGCCCCACCTGAAAGACATCAAGACCAGCGTCATGACGGTAGGCGGCTGGTTTGATGCCGAGGACCTGTACGGCCCCCTGAATACCTACCGGGCCATTGAACACGGCGCCGGCAATGACGGATTCAATGTGCTGGTCATGGGCCCATTCAGTCATGGCGACTGGGCCAGTCAGTCGGGAGTCACCCGGGTGGGGAACGTCGTTTTTGGAGAAGGCATCGCCGAGTTTTACCAGCGAGAAGTGGAAGCGCCTTTTTTCCGGCATTTTCTGTGGGAAACCGGTGAACGCCCCGATTTTGAGGCCTTGATGTTCGACACCGGCGCCGGGCATTGGGACAAATTCCGGGCGTGGCCGCCCCCGCAAGCCGAGACGGAGACCCTGTACTTTCAGGCCGGCGGACGCCTGGGACCGGACCCGCCAACGGCGACCGACGAGGCCGCCGGCGCCTGGTCAGAGTTTGTCAGCGATCCGGCCCATCCGGTCCCCTATCGCAAAATGTCGGATCTGGCATTGCGGTTTACGCCACGCCCCTACATGAGCGATGACCAGCGGTTTGCCAGCCAGCGCGACGACGTACTGGTTTTTCAGTCCGAAATCCTCGATTCGGAAGTGACCCTGGCCGGTGAATTGCTGGCCCGCCTGCAGGTGTCCGTCAGCGGCACGGACAGCGACTGGATCGTCAAATTGATCGATGTGTTTCCCGAGCAGGCGCCCGAATATCCACGCGGGGCCGGTTCTGTTTCGATGTCCGGGTACCAGCAAATGGTGCGCAGCGAAGTGATCCGGGGACGCTTTCGTAACAGTTTCGAGCGTCCCGAACCGTTCGTGCCCGGCGAGGTGACCGAGGTGCGTCTGCCGCTGCAGGATGTTTATCACACGTTTCGTCCGGGGCACCGAATCATGATTCATGTGCAGAGCAGCTGGTTTCCGCTGGTTGACCGAAACCCGCAAACGTTTGTGGAAAACATCTTTCAGGCGGATGCCGACGACTTTGTGCCGGCGACACACCGTTTGCATCATTCAACCCGTCATCGTTCGTCGTTCGACATGAAGGTTTTGAAACAACCCTGATGACTTGCCGGCATCAGTTCCGGGATCCGGGCCTGCCCGACGAAAACAGCATCCCGGTTTTGTCTGGCAGCCACTCCCGGCATGTCCGGCGGGGGGGCAGAGCGGTCTTTGCAGGGGTCGCTGCCGGGACGCCCTGTTGTGCCGGCGACCACGCCCCCGCCAACTTGCCAATGCCTGCCAAACCGGCGTTGCCATCCCGGTCAGGGAGCGGCGCAGTATTCGGATTCCAGTTCCGACAGACGGTGCGCCACGTTTTCGGCCAGCAGGCCATCATCCTGCTGCAGCATCCGGCGGTACTCCAGATCAAAGGCTTCCAGTTCTGCCTCAATCGTGCGGCGGGCCGCTTCGGTCATCCGGTCCGGAAACAGAACCCCCTGCAGATGATCGAATTCGTGCTGGACAATGTGCGCCAGGCGGCCGTCGATGATCCGGTCAACGGGGTTGCCCTCCAGATCGTAGGCCAACAAATGAACCTGGGCAGGACGCACGACATTTCCGTAAACACCGGGAATGCTCAAACAGCCTTCTTCGGCTTCCTCGCGTCCCTTGGGTGATTGCAGCACCGGATTTATCAGAACGTGTTCTTCACCCGCTCCTTGTTCCCCGGCCTCGTTGATAATAAACAGCTGAAACGGCAAGTCCACCTGGTTGGCGGCCAGGCCAACGCCATGATGTTCGTACATCAACTCGAACATTTCCGCCACCTGTTTTTTCAGGTGGCGGTTGACACGGCGCAGCGGTTTCGAGACATGTCGCAATGTCGGGTGGGGGATATTGATAATTTGCAACGCAATCCTGCTCCGCGGCAGACCTGGGCGGCTGCCGCCGCCATTGACCCGGCCTGCCAGCATTCAACCTGGCGAGTGCATCGTTTCCCTGATTATAGACATGCCGGGCGTTGCCGGCAGTGTATCGCGGGCAATTGTCAGGAATACAGGCAGCGCCGCATTCAGGTTTTTGTCAAGTGCGAGCAATTCATCAAAAACGCGTCAAAAAAAATCCGAACGCCAACCCTTGACAGACGCCGGTCCTGTTTTTTCGGGATCGGGATTGGGACCGCTCGCAGCAAGCATTGAATCGAAAAAAGACAAAAAACTTTCTTGTCAAAAACTCTTTAAGATTCCTTGACAACGTTTGCATGATGCCCAGAATAATCCGTTGATCGGGCAAGTCGATTCGGACCGTCCTAGTCGCGGTCACGGTATTGAGTCGCGCGGTATTGAGGCGCGTTTTGAGTCACGCATTGAAGATCGAGCGTGGTTCAACTGAAAGCTGTCGCCAGAAGCAACCATAACAACAGGACCATAACAACAGGACAAGTCGAGAAAAAGATTGAACGGCCGCGTGCCACGGCAATTGTGCGCGGCGCAGTGCTCCGCCCAAGATCGGTCGTGAAAGTTTGGGTAAATCCGAATGTTACTGTTTCCAGAATCCTGCAGCCTCGGTGGCGACAGGTTTCGGTTTGAAAGATCCGGCGGCCGCGCGGCCCTGGTTCCGGACAGCGATGTGGAAGGCCGTTGTGATTTTGCGTTCCTTTTCATTGATTTCAGTTGGTTCGTCATTTCGTTCTTCGTTGGGTTCATATCGCAGTTTCTTTCGATATCGAACCCCTTCGAATCATGTTGCAGACGGGTGGCTCGATGGCCCCGCCCAGAAAAACGCGGGCTGGCGCCGACAATTGCGTTTCAGATGGCACGATCGATGGTTTACGTTGGTTTTCGGATCATAAGCGGCTTTACATGTGCCCCGGGCATGGCCCGGGCACTTATGCGAACTGGGTGGCGACTGAGGGATACGACGAAGGCGTTGTTAATTCGCGTTAGGAACGTCACGGTAGGATTCCGCACCCAATTTTTGTGCTGACCGGATCTCCAGCCATGATGGCTGTTGGGTCAGTACAGGTAGTCATTTGCGCTTGAAAACGGATCTTTGCGTTTTTCGGGCCGAGCGCGGTGCCGGTACATGATGTACCGCCACCGTTTTTTTGTGCCCCTGCCATGTCTGAATGCCTGATAGCCGTTGGTTCCAGCCTGGGGGACTGTCGTGATCAGATCCGGCAATCCGTGGCGGCGATCGGGTCGCTGCCCGGGACCCGTCTGGTGCGTACCAGCCGCCTGGTACGCACGCGGCCGGTCGGCCGGGCCGCGCGGCCGTTTTTGAACGGGTGCCTGCTGGTCGACACCAGCCGATCCCCGCAACAGCTGATCGGTGATCTGTTGGCGATTGAGGCGCTGGGCGGACGAACCCGAACGTCCGGGCCTGACGGTGACCGCCCGATTGACCTGGACATCCTGCTGTATGACCAGCTGATGGTGGTGAGTGAGCTGGTTTGCATCCCCCATCCGCGGATGTCGTTTCGCCGGTTTGTGCTGCAGCCGGCGGCTGAAATCGCCGGCGCGTGGCGGCATCCCCTGCTGGGTTCCAGCGTGTCGCAACTGCTGGCCGCCATCAACCGCCCCGGCCAGTTGATTGGCGTGCATGACCCATCGACCGGGCCGCGTGATCGGCCATCCGCGCAGCGGCGCAGCGATCGGCAAACCGGCTCGCATCGGTGGACGATTTCGTGGCTGGACCACAGCCACCCGGCGGATCCCGGCGTGGCGGACATGAATCTTCTGATCGAATCGGCGCCCGTGTCCGGCGATCCTTCCGCCCTGTTTCTGCCGGGCTACCGGGGCCCGCGGTGGCAAACGGGATTGACCCGTCCGGGCGAGTTCCCGGGTCAGCTGCCGGCCTTGATCGAGACGGCAATTGAATCAATGGAACCGGCGGGATCCTTCCAAACGGACTCCGGCTGGCAAGGTGACTGACACTCGCCGCCGGCATTTTCCTGGCACGCCCATCAGGGGCGACGTACAATAACGCAAATTCGGCCCCCTGCCCCGCATTGGACCTGCCATGAAAATCCTGCTGGTCAGCAGCGAAGTTGTCCCTTTTGCCAAAACCGGCGGCCTGGCCGATGTCTGCGGCGCCTTGCCGGCCGAATTGGCCCGGCTGGGCCACGAAACGATCGTTTGCCTGCCTGCCTACCGAAGCGCGCTTGCCTGCGGACTGCCTGTCGAATCGACGGACATTGAGTTGACCATTCCTCTGGGCGGCGGCGCGGTTCGGGGCCGTTTGCTGACCAGCCGGCTGCCCGACAGCGAGGTTCCGGTCTGGCTGGTGGCGCAGGATGACTTTTTTGCCCGCGACGGACTGTACCAGCAAGACGGTGGCGATTACCGCGACAATTGCGCCCGGTTCTCCTTTTTTTGCCAGTTTGCTCTGGAGTTGTTGCGGGCCACCGCCTGGTACCCCGATGTCGTGCACTGCAACGACTGGCAAACCGGACTGATTCCCGCTCATCTGGCGACCCGATTGGCGAGTGTGGACCAATACCGGAATGTGGCCTCCCTGATGACGATTCACAATTTGGCCTATCAGGGACATTTTGCGGCCCATGAGTTTCCGGTCACCGGTATGGACCCACAGTATTTCAACTGGCAACAAATGGAGTTTCACGAGCATATCAACCTGCTCAAAACCGGGATTGTCTTTGCCGATGCGATCAGCACCGTCAGCCCGCAATACGCCCGCGAAATTCAGACGCCGGAGACGGGATGTGGACTGGAAAATGTTTTGCGGGAACGTCAGGATCGCCTGTTTGGTGTGCTGAACGGGATCGACACCACCGTCTGGAATCCGCGAACCGATCCCCATTTGTCGGCCAACTATGACGACACGAACTGGCAGCAGGGCAAGCGGATCAACAAGGCGGCCCTGCAACAGGAAGCCGGGCTGGCGATCCATCCGGACACACCGCTGATCGGTCTGGTGGGGAGGCTGGCCACCCAAAAAGGCTGGTCGTTGATACTGCCGGTGATGGCTCACTGGCTGGCAACCCATGACGTGCAATGGGTGGTGCTGGGAACCGGTGAACCGTTCCTCGAAGACCGGTTGCGACAACTGCAACATCAACATCCCGGCCGGATCGCGGTGCACCTGGGATTTTCCGATTCGCTGGCGCACCAGATTGAATCGGCGGCGGATATTTTTCTGATGCCCAGCCGGTACGAGCCGTGTGGTCTGAACCAGCAATACAGCATGCAATACGGCACCGTACCGGTGGTCCACCGAACGGGTGGTCTTGCCGATACCGTGCTGGACGCCAGCGGATCCAATCTGGCCCACGGTCGGGCCAACGGGTTTGTATTTGACAGTTTTGACCCTGATTCCCTGGAATCGGCCCTGGGCCGCGCGGTGGCGACGCTGGTCCGGCAAACGGAGGTCTGGCAACAGCTGGTCCATAACGGCATGACCAGCGACTGGTCCTGGTCGCAGAGCGCGGCTCGTTATGAAAAACTCTATCAGTGGACGTGCCAGCGAAAACGCCAGCCTGGAATCGCCACCGTCTGATCGCAGCTGCGATGGACGCTTGTCGCGCATGATCCGTTGTTCTGGCGTTGGCCAGGCGCCCCGGATAGAATGCCGTCGGTGTTTGTCACACGGCCGATGCCGGCATGTCTTTCGTTCTGTCCAGTACCATGTCTGACTTTCGATACGATCCCTTTTTTGACCAATGGGTTTGTATCGCCGAGTCCCGTCAGCAACGACCCGTCGAATTTCGCCAGCAAAGCCAACGGCTGCCTGGTCTGGAATGTCCGTTCTGCCCCGGCAACGAACCCCTGACACCGCCGGCCCTGGCGCAGCACAACAGCTCGGACGGATGGGTGGTCCGCGTGTTTCCCAACAAGTACCCGGCGCTGGGATCCGAAGGGCCGGAATCACACTCGTCCGATGCCGGTCAAATACCGCGCGGCTGCCAGGAAGTCATTGTGGTTTCGCCCCGGCACGTTGTTAGTCTGGCGGACCTGAATTCCGCAGAACTGCGGGCCAGCGCCGATATCTTTCGGCAACGACTGGCGGAATACTGGTCGAATGCGGAGATTAACCACGCATCGCTGTTTATGAACTGCCGACCGGCTGCCGGCGCGTCGATTGAGCATGCGCATTTCCAGCTGATCGGTTCGCCGATCTGTACGCAACAAGTCCGCCAGCGAGTCAATCGCATGGTTCAGACAAGCAACGGTCAGTGCCGCTGGCAATCGGCCATTGACGAGGAACGGACGGACGGAACCCGCGTGGTGGACGAGTCGGAAGAGTTTGTCGTGTTTTGTCCGAGAGCCAGTCGGTACACGGGCCAGCTGCGATTTGCCCGCCTTGGTTGCGGCTCGGTGCTGGACCTGGACACAACCCAGTTTGCCCAATTGGGAGAGATGCTCTCCCGCTGGACCCGGGTGGTCGAGCGGGTACTGGAACAGCCGGCCTACAACGTGGTCTTCTATTTGCCGCCCCGGGATTTGCCCGACGGGCCCTGGTTTGTTGATTTGATTCCCCGATTCCCGCAATTCGCCGGGTTTGAGCTGGCGACCGATTGCTGGGTGAACCCGTGGTCCCCCGAGTCTGCGGCGCAGCGATATCGAAACTGACGGCTCGTGGCCCGGCCGTGCGCCGAATGTGGCGTTCAGAAAAGATCTGGAGCAATACTCTCAAATCCGTTAGCATCACCTGCGGCGACCGGTTGCCAGGGCCTGCCGGCGGCTGGCAACGGTGCCACAACGACTTCCGATCCGCCCGCAACCCATCGGCTGGTCCGACGTCGAACGAAATAACGTTGGCTGGTTCTTTTCGCAAACCCTTGTCCATCGCATGACCATGTCTGATCCCCGTTTGCGTTTCTGCCTGGCTCTGCACAATCATCAACCGGTCGGGAATTTTGACAACGTCATCCAGCAGGCCTGGCAAGACAGCTATCAGCCGTTTCTGGATATGTTTGAATCGTATCCGTCACTGGCAATCAGCCTGCACACCAGCGGGCCCCTGATGCTCTGGCTGGAGAAAAACCGTCCCGAATACCTCGAGCGTTTGCGTGATTTGGCGCGGCGGGGCCGGATTGAGATCGTGGGGGGAGCGTTTTACGAACCCATCCTGACCATGATTCCCTCCCGGGACCGTCAGGGCCAGATCCGCCAGTATACCGACTGGCTGAACGAACGATTGGACGTCGATGTCCGCGGCATGTGGATTCCGGAACGGGTTTGGGAAGCCAGCCTGGTCAGCGACATTGCCGCCGCCGGAATTGAATACACCATTCTGGATGATTTCCATTTTCGCTGCGCCGGACTGGGAGACGAACAGCTGCACGGACATTACGTGACCGAAGACCAGGGTCACGTGCTCCGCGTCTTTCCGGGCAGCGAACAGCTGCGGTACATGATTCCGTTTCGGGAACCGCAGGAGACCATCGACTACTTGCGTTACCTGTCGGAAATTCACCCTGGCACAACGGTTGTGTTTGCCGACGACGGGGAAAAATTCGGCACGTGGCCGGAGACCCGCAAACATGTCTACGATGATCGGCTGGTTGTCCCGGTTTTTCGATGCTCTGGTGGCCCACGGCGATTGGCTCGAGTGCACGACCCTGAGTCAGGCGCTGGCCGGCAGCCTGCCGCAAGACAAGATCTTTCTGCCGGCGGCCAGTTATCGGGAAATGACCGAATGGTCGTTACCGGTCGAGCGACAACTGGAATACGAACACCTGCTGGCCGACATCCAGTCGGATGACCGCTGGCCGCGGATCCGGCAATTCATGCGCGGTGGTTTCTGGCGCAACTTCCGGAACAAGTATGCCGAGACCGACGAAATGTATGCCCGCATGATGCACGTCAGCAACCGCTTGCAGCAGCTGGCGGATGGCCCGGTGGGCCAACCCCGGCTGCTGGACCAGGCCCGGGACCATTTGTACCGCGGCCAGTGCAACTGTCCGTGGTGGCACGGTGCCTTTGGCGGTGTGTACCTGCCCCACCTGCGCAACGCCGCCTACCAGCATCTGATTCAGGCCGACAATTTGATCGATCAGGCCGCATCGCGGAGCGACGACGCCACGATCGAGGCCGCCGACTACAATTTTGACCTGACAGCGGAAATCCGTATGGCCAATCGTCATTTGATTGCCTGGTTTTCTCCGGCGCAGGGTGGTTACCTGTACGAGCTGGATATTCGGGGCATCACCCACAATTTGCTGGCCACCATGCAACGCCGCCGCGAGGCGTACCATGACAAGGTGCGGCTGGGGGCCAGCCAGGCCACCGGCGAGGCCGCCAGCATTCATGACCGCGTGGTGTTCAAGCAGGCCGGTCTGGATCAGCAACTGATCTACGACTCCCATCCCCGCAAGAGCCTGGTTGATCATTTCTGGCCGCTGGATTGCACGCTGGCCGAGCTGCGTTCGGGCACGGCTCGCGAGCTGGGCGACTTTGTCAGCGGGCGATACGAATCCAAAATCCGTCGCAGTCCGTCGCGCAACCAGTTGTTGATGACACGCCACGGGACGGTCGAGGATTTGCCCATTCGGATCACCAAAGGGATTACGCTTGGCAGTACCAGCAATACCCTGGAGGTGGCCTGGCTGCTGGAAGGATTGCCGCCGCAGCGCACGCTGAGATTCGGGGCGGAATTTAATTTTGCCGGGATGCCCGCCGGTGAACCCGACCGGTTTTTCACAGATGCCGCCGGCCAGCAACTGGGTTCCCTGGGCCAGGCCCTCGACCTGACCGATTGCACGGGCCTGTCGCTCAGCGATCAGTGGCTGGGCCTGATCGCCCGATTGACGTGGGACCGGCCTTCCGCAGTCTGGGCGTTTCCCGTGGCCACCGTCAGTCAATCCGAAGGCGGATTTGAACTGGTCCACCAATCGGTGGTCGTCCAGCCGGTTTGGCGGGTTCGGGGCGATGCAAACGGTCGCTGGGCGGTTAAAATGGAAATGCAACTGGCGATTCCGACCGCCGAACCGGTGATCCCGGCACGCCCGGTGCCCCTGCCGCGACACAATGCCGAACCGATTGGTGAGCGAGGCTGGCCCCGGTCCAGCCCGGAAAATTCGCCCGTGGCCAGCAATTCGGTTGGTGACTTCTTCCCTGATTTTCTTGGCGTTCGCCGGCAACTCACATCGACGACCGCAACGAGTCCTGATCTGGCATGTCCCGTCGCCCGCAGCTACCGCTAATCAATGATTGTCAGGGATGCGGCGTCTGCTGTATGCATATGGGTTACCCGGCGTTTATGGACCCTGTCGAAAGCTCCTTTGACGCCGGGTACTGGAGGGCCTTGCCTGCCGAACTGCGGGATGAACTGCTTGCCTTTATCGAGGATTACCAGCCACCTGCGGCCGGAGAACTGGATAACGCCTGCGTCTGGTTCGACATGCAAACTCGCCAATGCAAACATCACCAGTATCGCCCCCGGGTTTGTCGCGATTTTCCCGTCGGTGGTTCGGGGTGCCGCAACTGGCGGTGGCATTATCGACATCTGATAATGGCGCCCGGGGAAAACGGGGATCCGGGTGAATCGGCCCGGTAGGGGGCCAGCCACGATCCGGATTGGGGTGCGCTGGCCGGATTTGTTATCCATCATTCCCTTCCCCTGACGGTAACCACCCATGCCCGAGCCCTGGAACCTGTCCGAGATCAGCTATGCGGTCGTTCGGCAACAGAAATATGAAGTTGCCGTGCTGCCATTTGGAGCGACCGAGCCACACAACCTGCACCTGCCTTACAGCACGGATACTCTGGAAGCCACGATTATCGGACAGCACATTTGCCGCGCTGCGTACCAGTCGCGGTGCCCGGGTCGTGTTGTTGCCGACGATTCCCTACGGCACCCAGACCAATATGCAGGCCTTTCCGCTGGCCATGAATCTGAACCCGTCCACGCTGACGATTGTGGTGGGCGACCTGCTGGAATCGCTGGTCAACTCGGGGATTTCCAAGGTGTTGTTGCTCAACAGTCACGGCGGCAACACCCTGAAACCACTGTTGCGCGAGCTGGCCGGTGAAACGGAAGCCGAGCTGTTCCTGTGTGACTGGTACCAGTCGATTCGTGATGTGTATGACACGATCTTTGAGAGGCCCGAGGATCATGCCGGGGAGATGGAAACCTCATTCGCCCTGGCCTGGTTTGGCCATTTGGTGGCCCGGGACAAAACAGGAGCGTTGCTGGCCGACGAGGGCGCAAAACGCCCGTTTCGACTGGCGGCCCTCAATCAGGGCTGGGTCTCGATGACGCGGCCCTGGCATTTGCTGACCACCAACAGCGGGGCGGGCAATCCCCGGAACGCCAGCGCCGAAAAAGGTCAACAACTGATGCAGGTTCTGGTCCGGCGGCTGAGTCAGTTTCTGGTGGAGCTGTCCGAGGCCGAACTGGATGAGACGTTTCCGTTTGTGGACGACTCCGGGGGAGGAGGGGACCATCACTCCTGAATGGGCACCTGCGCCCCGGGAAGCGGAAAACCAGGGCCGCCCGGCGCCGTTCAGGGGTGGTTGAGGGGATTCGAACCCCCGACCCTCGGAACCACAATCCGATGCTCTAACCAACTGAGCTACAACCACCATTCCGGTTCGCCGTCGCAGACCCCCGGGGCACCACGAAACGGCGAACAAAAATTCTAAGCGTCGCCAACAGGCCGGTCAACAACGACGGGATGGACGGCAAGCAAAGGGGGTGCCGTCGGCGAGAGACGACACCCCGGGTTTCCAGCCAGCAACGGGCCGGCGGTCTAGATCAGCCGTGACAGCTGATCGGTCAGGCCACCGTCCCCCACGTTGATTCGCAGGTTCGTGCTGCCGGCGACCTTTTCCAGGACTTCCAGCTCACGCAACCGCACCAACATCGGGTTGGCTTCCAGCAACCGGGCCGTGTTGGCCTGGGACCGGATTGCCGCCGTTTCCTCACGCCGCGCGATCAGGTTGGCTTCGGCCGCCTTTTTGGCTTCCGTGACCCGGTTCATCAGCTCCTTCATATCGCCCGGCAAAATAATGTCACGGATACCCAACTGGATCACTTCGGCACCCAGCTGGTTTGCCCGGGCTGCCAGTTGCTGGTGAACCTCGCCGGCCAGCGCGTTTTTGTCGTTCAGGAACGCATCCAGTTCGTACCGGCCGACGACTTCCCGCAGCGCCATCTGGGCGGCCCGGTACAACGCCTGACCGTGGTTGTCGCTGGAGCTGACGGCCCGTCGCGGATCGGCAACCCGGTACATCAGGGCGGCGTTCAGTCGCAACGTTACCTTGTCGCTGGTCATCAATTCCTGACCGGATACGTCCAGCGCCTGTTCACGCATGTCGATTTCCACGATCTTGCTGTCAGCCAGACCGCGCCAAAATGCGAAGCGGCCGGCCTGCAGCGTATCGACGTATCGGCCTTCAATGAACAGAACCCCGGCCCGGTCCCGCGCGATATCGGCAATGTCCAGAGCCTTGTGCACACCGGCGGTGCGCGTGATCACGGCGAACTCATCATGTCGAAATCGCGTTTGCCGGGCGTCCATGACTTCCACCCGAACGTCATGCGAGACCGTCCACAGCGCGTAATGACCGGCTGCCAGGATGCCATGAAACCGGCCATCGACCCAAACCAGGGCGCGCTGGTAGTCGCGCAAGTCCAGATTGATGGCCCGCCCCTTCAGCTGACCGGAGGCAACGATCTCGTCCAGTTGCTCGTGCGCGAAAACCACGGACCGGGTCGAAATAACCTGCAACCGGATCCGGGAAAATGGATCAAACAACCAGTGGCGGCCGGATTCCAACAGCCGCTCAAAGGTCGCCGTCGCGGAACACGAGGCCGAGCTGGTGGGCGTCGATTCGAAATAGTCGGATCATGATTTCCTCAATCAGGTAAAAGCCAAACGCTTCAGTCAGGAGAGTCCGCGGCGGTCGGGGTTCGTTGTCGTTCGGCTGAATTGCCAAAAAAGTCCGTTGGCCTGCGAGTCAAAAAGCCGATCCCGTGCAACCACGCGGAATGCCGATCCCGGCCTGGTCCATCGGCCGTCGGCCGGAACGCGCCCGGTTGAACTGCGGCCCCGAGGGGGCCGCCGCGGCCGGTGGACGAACGGGCGTCGGGCCGACGGGCGTCCTGACAGGTGATCGCGCATTGCAAGGCGCCGTCGGCAAGGTGCGGACGTGGCCGCTCCACGATGTATCCGAACGGAGAGAATCCCGTGTGCACAAGTCACCGGGCATACTCCGAAACTGGATCAACGGGAGACGGTTCCACGCCCGCCGATCATTTTTTTGGTCGCAGGCCACCGGATGCAGAACCAGGCCATGACGGCCTGGAAAGGGACTTTCGTCCCGCCGCGTCAACCACGCGTTGGTGTGGTACGGGACTCGAACCCGCAACAGCCAGTTGGGTAAACTGGTGCTCTTCCGGTTGAGCTAACCGCGCTGCACTGGTTTCGAACCTGTTCACGGTACACGGCGGAACCAGGACGAAAATCGTCGGCCCCCGCGCCGCCAGAACAATGCAACGCCTGACAGGAGTCCTCGACGCCGATCCAGGTTCGCACAAGTGGGCGGGCCTGGTGACGGCGGAGATGACAGAATGCGGATTTAGCCGCGTTGCACGGCGACGAAATTCCAGCCGGACAGAAACCAGCCGTTGCTGAAAGGATCACTCCAGCGGCACTCGGCCAGTACAATTGACGAGGCCCCTTGCAGGCGACTGATCTCGATGCGGGCCATGGTTCCCGGGACGAAGCCTTCGGCACTGATCACGCCCAGGCCCATGCCCGAAATGTCGCGGGTCAGGGCGTTTACCTTGCGGCCGCTCTCCTCGCGAGGTTCAATCACCACGGGCCGGGACAACTGTTGCCGCGAAGCATCTCGCCGCTCGCCAATCTTGACCCGCGTCTCTTCATCCAGAATTTGCTCGACCAGCCGTTGCAGATCGGGACTGGCCGCATGGGTAGTGCTGCGTAACATGGAGTTTCCTGAATGTGTTGGGGTCCGGGCGGTTAAAATTCACGATTCCGGCCGTATTCCTTCAAAGCCTGTCACAGAAAGCCGGCCTTGACCAGGAAAATTCCGGCAAACTTTCAAATGGGTCACCGAACACCCCTGTGACCGGTACATTCAGCCAACCCTTGCCCCGCAAGGAACCGGACCTGACAATCGAGGTTGTTTTTGGACCACATTGTTTCCCCGGGTCTTCTCCGCACTGCGCCCCTGGTATGAGCGTCACCATCCATTCTGACTCGTCAGCACCGGCCATTTCCGTGCGGCACCTGTCCAAGACCTACGTGAATGGCCTCGTATTTCGCAAAAGACTGCCGGCACTGCGCGATGTGTCGTTTGACGTCGGGCGGAGCGAGGTGTTTGGATTACTGGGCCCCAACGGCGCCGGCAAAACCACGTTTTTGAAGATCCTGCTGGGCATTATTCGCAAATCCGGCGGATCCGCTTCCATGCTGGGCCATCCGGCCGGGATTCGGCGGGGACGACGCCAGGTGGGTTACCTGCCGGAACAATTGCGGATTCCCCGGCATCTGACGGGCTTCACGGCCCTGGATTACTACGGGCGATTGAGTGGCCTGGGCATCCGCGAAATCAAATCCAAACGGCATTCCCTGCTGGAATTTGTCGGGCTGGCCGGGCGGGGCAGCGACCCGATTGCCCGGTATTCCAAGGGGATGTTGCAGCGGCTGGGGTTGGCCCAGGCTCTGTTGCACGACCCCCAATTACTGGTGCTGGACGAACCCACCGACGGACTGGACCCCGGTGCCCGGGCCGAAATCCGCAAATTGATGACGGACTTGCGCTCGCGCGGCGTCACGATATTCCTCAACAGCCACCTGCTGCAGGAGGTTGAGATGGTGTGCGATCGCGTCGCCATCCTGGATCGCGGTTCCCTTCGGTATTGCGGGGCCGTTCAGGACATCGACGACTTCATCAACCAGCGTGATGTTGCGTCGATCGCCGTGCGTTTCGAACTGGCGGGGACCGAGGCGACCATTCGCACGGCCCTCTCCCAACCGGGCTGTGAAATCCTCGCCTGCGAGGTTCAGACCGGACGGGTCGTCCTGTCGGCCCGCCTGGCTGATCAGGCGGGAATCGATGCGGCGATCGACCGGCTCCGCGCGGCTGACATCAGTTTGCTGGGGATGGGTCGCCAGTCGTCCAGTCTGGAAGAAGCTTTTCTGAAAATTGTGGGAAACGATACGCCGGATCGCGACGCGCCGCCCACCTGACATGTGCCCCGGCGCACGCGGACCTGAACCTGTTGCGGATTTAAATTGATTATGTTTCGGGCATACCTGGCAGTCATTCACGACTCGTTTCGCGCGGCCCTGGCCTCGCGCGTACTGTACATCGTGCTGGGCCTGATTCTGCTGGTGCTGGTAGTGTTGGCGCCCCTGCACTTGCGGGAACAAACCGACTGGGAATTGCAGTCCCAGGAACATTTTATCAATCCGCCCCGGTTGGCCCTGCGTTTGGTCGAGGAGGGCAAAGCCGGGACACGGGGCGCCGTGGAACACGTTTGGAATCAGCTTTCCCCCGAATTGCAGCAACGCCTGGAAAAAGTCGCTGCATCTCCCGAAGAACTGGCAGAACCGGATGACTCCGGCCCTCCCCGGGGCGACCGGATATTTCGCAGTCTGGCCAATGAGCTGAATGCCGTCATGGCTCGACGTGATTTTTACGATGCCGAGGCCTTTTCCGGAAAGCGCTTGCCGGATGAGGCCACGATGCTGCTGAATCAGGGAACGGCTGCGCTTTCCGATATCGAAGTCAAACGACTGAATCGATTGCTCATCGCCACGGCCCTGCGGCGTGACATCGCCATGCCCCGGCGATCCCAAATCGACTTTTATTACGGGCCGTGGCGGTGGGACGCTCTGACCACAAGTATTTCACATGCCGAACTGGCCAACACGGTATCCGGCCAGCTGCTGTTCTTTTTTGACAAATTTGTCATGTCCATCGGGATCTTCATTGCGATCCTCGTGACTGCCTCGATTATCCCGGAAATGCTGGAACCCGGTTCGTTGAACCTGTTGTTGAGCAAGCCGGTTTTCCGCTGGGGCCTGCTGCTCGCCAAGTTTGTCGGCGGCTGCGCGTTTATTCTGCTGTGTGCGGCGGTGTTTTTCAGCGGCATCTGGCTGTGGATGGGTATCCAGCTGGGGATGTGGGAATCGGCAATCCTGTACAGTATTCCGATTTATCTGGTGGTGTTCGCCATGTACTACTCGGTTTCCGTGCTGGCCGGTATTTGGTTTCGCAGTCCGATTCTGTGCATCACCTTCGCCGTCCTTTTCTGGGCCATCTGTTTTGCGATCGGGTTTGGGTACCAGCGTCTGAACAACCGGTTTTACAATATCGCTCCGGTCGAGATGGTGGCTGCCGGAAACGGCGTGATGTATGTCGATCTGCTGCAGAACAAGCAGTTTTGGAACGGCTTCGACTGGGAAACGGTAACGCTCCGTTCGCCCCGCGAGGAAGATACGGCTTTCGCGGTGGCCAGTTTCATGGCCCGGTTGGACGAATTGCCCGATTTCCCCGGTCCGGTGTGGGACCCAGGCGGCCAACGGCTGCTGGCCAGTGATGCCGGCTTGCCGGCCGGCGCGGCAGCCGGTTCCGACTGGATCTCGGTCCGCCACGATTCTGGCTGGACGGCACGGCCGGAAGGCAAATTGCCCACTGGCACACGGGTCCTGTTGGCGGCTGCCGATTCGCGGGTCTACGCCCTCGATCGATCCGGATTCCTGTTCCGCAGAGACCTGCCGGAGCCATCACCCCGCCCGGCCGCCGACCCGGCGGCATCCGGGGAATCGTCCGACCCGCCAGCCCCCGGCTTGCTCAATCGTCTGCTCAATTCGGCCAGCAGCGCCAGTGACTTCGTCAAGGTCAGCGGCTACGAGGAGCCGCTGGATCTTTTGGGGACGCAATCCGCCGCCATGAACGAACGCGAGGAGATTGCCCTTTATTCACGCGGCCAGCTGACGATCCTGTCCATGGCTGGCAGCGACCAGTTTCAGGTGCTGCGTCAGGCCATGCTGGGCCAGCAGGAAAACCTGCGAATGACTTCGCACGTGCAATTCCGGGGCGACAACGTTTTCATCATGTTCGGCAACGGACGGTTTTTTCATATTCGGGCAAACGGCCTGGAAACGGTATGGACAGACGTTATTGCGAGCCGGACCGCAGTTCGCAGCTTGTCGGCGGCCCCCGACGGACGGTTTGTTGCCGTAACGTTTCGTGATGGCCGAATCTGGCTGTATGACGTGGAACAACAGACGGAAGCCGGCCGTTACCCCTTCGGCGGACAGGGGGATATCATGACCGCCACGTTTGACGCGCAAGGCCGCTTGTGGACCGGCGATCGTTTTCGGGGCGCTGGGCGTGGGACCTGGACCGCGGCGCCCAGGTCGATTCCTGGCAGCCCCCGGGAGACTGGTTAACTCGCTCTTTCCGGTATCTGATCCGTCCGTTGTACCGGGTCTTTCCCAAACCGGGCGAGTTTTACAAGGTGCTGGCCCGGTTGTCCTCGGCCAGCGACACCCGGTACAACCCCCAAATCGATTTGACCCAGCAACCCCAGAGCGATGATCCGTGGCAACCGCTGTGGAGCGGGCTGTGGTTCACACTGGTCATGTTGGGTATCTCCTGCTGGGTATTCCAGCGAACGGATTACTAGCGGCGCGTCAAGGTCCTCGTGTTGGGATTCAGCGACCGTGGCCGGGGCATCTTGCCCCGGTATGCTGCGGCTGGAAGCCACCGCCACGAACAGGCCTGCCCCAACGCCTCATGGTGACGCGACACTGGCCCGTGCACCCGTTCGATCCGGTGCCACGGCGGGCTGCTCCAGCCGTGTATTGCACGGTCGATGCCGACGGTCACCGGGCCCGCCACGCAACCCCGCCCCGCGTACGTCAGGCACTGGTTCGACGGCGCTTCAAGCAAGCCAGCCCCACGCTGATGGACCACAGACAGGCGCAGCCGGCTGGTTCGGGAATGGCTGCGCTGTCGACAAAGGTCCGAAAGCCATGATCCTGGGACGGCGTCAGGAAAGCCCAGGGTCCCGGCGGGTTGATCTGGCGGGCCACGGCGTCACCCGCCGCGTAATCTTCGGGCTGCCCGGTATCCCCGTCAACCAGCAAAAAATAAGGCCCAATGGAACTGGAGGTGCTGATCCCAAATGCCAAAACATCGTTGACATCCACCGCAATGGCGGCCGCGCTGATATCAAAGGAAACAAATCCCGCTGTGCCCAGCGGAACCAGCGCTTCCGGGATGGACACGCTGACCAGCGGCGCTCCGTCGGGGACTCCACCGAGTGTGTTGTAAACGTTGAGTACCGGGTCCGCGGTCGGGTCAAAAATACCCCCCAGGCGAAACATCAATACATCGATATGGTCCAGGGTGCCGGCAACACCCACCGTAAAGGTCTGGCCCACCTCGTTGACATTTCCGTTGGTGCTGTTGGCGGCTCCGCTGACAAAAACGTGCTGCTGGTCCAAAACGACGTCTCCATAAGCCGCTGCCGCGACCAGCAGGCTGATGGCAGTGATTGGCAATCGATAAATCATGCTGGAAACCCTTGTCAAATGACCCGCCGTCCAGGGGCGTGATTCCGGGTGTTCCATCACCGCGCGGCGTAACATGCGGTTGCGAGCCCGATGACGGACAACCACCCGATACTGAAGAATGAAAAAGTCCTCGGGGTCCGGGATCCTTTCACGATAATCGCAAAATCCGGAATTTTTCGGGAAATCCGGAGGGGTCCGGAAACCGGACGGTGGCAGCCCCCGACACCCCGATTTTTCGACGCTTTCGCGGCCGGCGCGGAGCAACTCGACCGGCCGGACGATGACGGACATCCCCGGGAGACCTGCCCAAAAAATTCCGACCTGCGGACCGGACTTGTCCGGTCATCGGCGATACATCTCGTGTCAGGCCGACGCCTGTGACTGAACACCACCTGAAAGGAATCGCCGATGTCCAAGTTTTATGTTCAATGCGGGTCGTTCGAATTGGTAACGGTCGCAGCCGACTCCCACTCCGCCGCCCTGTGGGCCATGCATCGTTATCTGAGCGACCGGGTCGCACTGGACTCGATCGACTGGGACGATCCCGCTACGATTGACCGGCCGGATCTGATCCACGCGATGCTGAATCTGGGGGACCATCTGCTGGTCTCCGAGGTTGGCATTGGCCGCAGTGAAGCTGCCTGTCTGGATACCGCCGACGTGATGACCGAGTGGAATCAGCTGATGGTGGCGGTGGGCCGCCTGGTGCAGACGTTTGACCACGGCGGCTGAGTGGATGGCGCTGGTGAGTTTGCGCGGATGTTGATTCGCACTATTTCATTCGGGCTGATCGCCGACTCGCCCGATGTGGGCCCGATGTGGGCCCGATATCGCGCCGCAACAGAAAGGGTGCCCGGATACTTGCCCACGACCCGGCGGGAATACCCGGCCAGCGCCGTGCCGGCAGATCGCACGGGTTAACCGCGGGATCCGCCGGATAACTTTGCGTCCCCCTTCCGGCACCCGGGGGCCCGCTAACTTCCGTGGCAAATGCGGCCCGGCAAGCCAGCAAGGGAACCGCCCCTAATCCCCTTCGCCGCCGAGTTCGTCATTGCACAACCGCATCATTAACTCGTGCTCTTGCTGTTCGTGCCGATTGAACTCCTGCACGAACGACTGGAATCCGGCCTGAATTGCCGCCAGAGACTTGCGCGGGTCGGATTCGCCGTAACTGGCCCCTTCGGCCAACTCGACCAGTTCACACAAATTCAGAAACAGCATTTCATGCTGTGTCTTGAGACTATCGGCCCGGGTACTGATTTGCGGGTATACCAGTTCAGCGGTCTCAAAATATCCGTAAAACTCTTCCAGGGTGAAATGAGTTTCCAGTTCGTCGCGCAGCTGCCCCAGGTCCTCCGCCAGTGATCGCAGTGATTTCGGTGACCCGTCCGATAATCGCGTCTGCACAATCTCCATGAGTTCCCGGGGGCGAACACTGTCCTCCTTGATGTCGAACAGAAAGGCCACGTTCAACGTCAAATGATGCAGCCCGGCCACGTCCTCGCGCAGATCACTTTCATTCAACCAGATGCTCATGACATCTCTCCCCAAGACTCGAGGTCCGTCTGAATCGCCGGGGTGCCGACAGGTCCCGCGGCCACGGCTCAATTCATTTTAAGCGTTTTGCGTTGCCAACACAAAACTTTTGGGCGTTGCCGGCGTTCCCGGGGCTGCCCAGGCAGAACATGATGGCCGGGATTACGCCCTTTGGTCGCTGGACGGACGAAAATGATCGGTGATCCATAGCGCCAACGGTACGCTCAGCCAGTTTTTTGAAGGATTTTGCGATCCCCTGCCGAAACCGGCCATGTTGCGTTGGCCAGCGGACAGGTTGTCATCCGGTCGCATCAATTGCCGGGATTCTCCCCATCAATCCAGCGCCGCGTGCCAAACCTGGAATGCCCCGCTGACTTGCCGATAACCAGGACTGGGTGAGACTGCGTCACATGCTGCGCAGGGTGCGGCGCCGAACCACCCCGTGCCGGATTCGCGGCTCGGGCATCATTGCCGGTCACCGGCCAAACGGGTTACAATCGTCCGGTTTTTTGTTCCATGAAGGGAGGCGTCATGCCCCAACACTCCAGGTATCAGCAGAACATTATTCGCAATTACTATGACAACCGGGATGCGATCTCATTGCAACGCGCCCAGGAGTTGGTCACCGAGCTGTATCTGTCAGAGGGCAAAGGCCGCCAGCGGAACTGGAAAACCTTGCGGGGTCATCTGGAAAAACTGGGCGTTGCCCCGACGACAATCAACCATCTGGAAGAAAAGGATGATCCGGAACTGGTGGCCAACCTGATCACCCGGATTTCCAAAAAACAGGATTCTGCGTGAGCGCCCGGGATTCCGATTCGCGCAACGTCGTGTCCGGACCGTCACGGTTGAGTGCCGGCCGGATCGACTTGCTGCAGCCCCGCCTCGCCCGGTTCAAACTGGTCTTTATGGCACTGGTGGCCGGCGTCATTCTGTTTGGCGCGGTGATTTTGGCGACAGGCGGTCCCCTGGAACTGGAGTTGCCCCCGTCGACGATTTCAACCGTCCTGCTGGGCGTCGGGCTTGTGACGGGTTTGCAGGGCATCTTGCTGCCCGGGTTGCTGCGCCGCATGTCCGTCAAAAACCTGGCCCGGGACGCTGATTTGCAAGACGAACGTTTGGCCGACATCTGGTTCAGTTCGTCACTGATTGGCGCAGCGTTGCTGGAGTCGGCCGCGTTTCTGAACCTGATTGGCCTGTTACTGGAGCACAATCCAGTACATCTGTTGTTCGCCGGCATGTTCGCGGTCCTGATGTTGATGCACTACCCGGGAACGAACCGGATTCTGGACTGGATGGACCGGGCGTTGAGAGCGGAGTAACGCAGCCATCGCGCGGCCTGGCATCCAGACAATAATCCGCCCGATCCCGGCACCGGCTCTGCTTTTTTATGAGTGCTGTCACTTTGCCCCGGCCGTTGCCGGAGGCCATCGCTACAGGTTCGCTATAGGTTGAAAGTCGGCCTGCTGTTTACAATCGCGCTGGCGGAGCGGCCGGCGAAGCGGAAAAACACGCTTGTTCGTGGCGGACCGACGGCTTCGCGTCCGGACAACATCCTTGTCACACTTGTCGGGAGACCATGCGCATGTCAGGTCAGGGACGACCCGGGACTGTATTTCTGTTTCTCGTGCTGGTGAGCGTGCCGGTTCCTTCACGGCTTGCAGCCCAAACCATCGACTGGCCGCGCAACATTGCCGCGCAAGACGACTGCGAACTGACGGACGTCTATTTCAGGGATCGTGAAACCGGATGGGTGATCGGGCGACGAGGATTGTTGTTGATGACGGTGGATGGGGGCCGTTCGTGGGAAGAGCAGACTCTGGAGGTCGACTGCGACCTGGAAACGATTTGTTTCGCGTCACCGTCGATCGGCTGGATCGCCGGTGGCTACCGTCTGCCTCATGCCGCGGCCAGCCGGGGCGTGCTGCTGGAGACCAGCGATGGCGGCACCAGCTGGCAAACCGTCCCGGGCCTGGACATCCCGCGGATTCGCAAACTGTTGTTCGATTCTGCCCGTGACGGATTCGCAATCGGCGACTCGGGTCCCGGGAATCCCGGTGGAATCCTGATCAGTAACGATGGCGGACGCAGCTGGTCCGGATCGATGAAAGCGGAGCCGGCGGCATGGCAAGCGGCCGAACGTTTTCCGGATCAACGACTGGTACTGGCCAGTCGAAACGGCCAGATCGCACTGGCCCAAAATGGCCTCTGGAATCCGACCGGGCCGAGTGGCCTGGCGGCCGGGGCCATTAACGATTTTTGCGTGCTGGATCCACACAACGCCATGGCAGCCGGGGATCGCGGACTGGTGGCTCAAACGGCCGATGGCGGCCGGTCATGGCAACCGGTCGATGCCGCGGCGGCATGGCCCGATGCGTCGGTGGATTTTCAGGTTATCGTTAGCGCCGGCAACCGGATCTGGATGGGGGGCGACCCCGGTGGCCTGATCTTTCGCCTGGAGCCCGGCAATCGCCGCTGGTCCAGGCACCCGTTGCCCATTCGGTCGCCCATTACCGGGATGCATTTCATCGATGAACAAACGGGCTGGGCCGTCAGTCGCCTGGGAGACATCATTCATACCGGGGACGGCGGAGAAACGTGGTCCCTGCAACGGCGCAGAGCGCGGGGCGTCGCCCTGCTGCAACTGGCTGCCGATGCCGGGGGCTTTTGCCCGGAATTTTTTGCCAAATTCTGCGGGGATGAGGGTTATGTGGGGGGGGCGATTCTGATTTCGTCCGCAGATGCTTCCCCGAGCCGTAACGCATGCGATGACGCCGGCCAGGCGCTGACCCGCGTCGGTGCCAGCTTTCTCGTTCAGGCCCCTTCAGAACTTTTGACTCCCGAATCCGCACAGTCCTCACCGGATCCGCGACTGCGTGAGTACCTGGTCCGACAGATCCGCTGTTTGCAACCCCGTGTGATTGCCGTGGACGCCGGTGGCGGCCGTCAAAAAGCGGAGTTCGATTTGCGCAACCAGATTCTGGCAGCGGTCAACGATGCGGCCGATCCGGGTCAATTCGAGCATCAATGTTCCGGTCTGGAGTTGCCGGCCTGGCAAGTTGGAAAGGTCATTCTGATCGACCGCTCGGGCAGTGGTGCCACCGGTATTTCGGGACATGAGTACCTGACGCGGATGGCCTGCCTGGTGGGTGATTACGCCGCACCCAGTCGTCATTTGCTGGGACAGACCGAACGCGACGTGCGCGCGATTTCCATTCAGACGCTGTACTCCAGCCCGCTGGTTGCCGGTCGCTCCGGTTCCCTGATGGATTCGATTGAGCGGCTGGACGGCCAGGTTCCCAAACGCAGACAACAGCGACCGGCCAACGGCAATATGATCTCGATGCGACAGTTGGCCAGTAAAACCCAGCGCCTGGATACGCTGCTGGAATTGGCAGCGCAGCCGGACAGCACCACCGGCCAGTTCGCCAGGGGATTGGCCAACCTGTGTGGCAATCTGGATGACGCGACGGCCGGTGTCTGGCTGTACGAACTGGGCCAACTCTGCCTGCAGCGGGGTGATACCGCGTTTGCCCGGTTTGCATTCAGCTATCTTCTGGATCAGTATCGTCGGCACCCACTGGCCCTGGCGGCCGCGTTGCAACTGTACGATGACTTTTCCAGCACCGAAATGGCGATGCTGGCCCGAACGCGGATTGAAGCGGCGTACCGGTTTCAACAGGACCATCCGCCGTCTCCGGCGGCCAACACCCCACCGCTGACGCGGCCGGTTACTCACTATGAGAACGGTATTGCGACGACCGTTTGGGAAGCAGTGGTCGACGAGTCCAACGGTCCGGTTCATCCGGTACGCCAGGTCAACTTTCTGGAAACGCAGCTCGATCGATTGTCGACCGTGCGGCACCAGCAGGCCTATTCGTCCGGCCAGACCGTGACGGTTTTCGACTCCGGCGGCCTGGACAACAACCAGCGGATTTTGTCCCGGATTCGATTGAACCAGAAACTGGAGCCGACGATCTCGCTGGAAGACCAGCTCAAACAGGTTGCGGCGGTCCCTCCCGAACAATCCATTGTGGCGTCGGCAGCCCTCCGCGAACTGGCCGTGGAGCGACAGGGCACGGCGGCGGCAGCCCGCCGATTCGGGTTCCTGTGTCCGGTAGCCGGGAAACGGCCCTGGCTGGATGGAAAGCTGGATGATCCGGTCTGGAATCAGGTGCGTCAGGACGGACGGTTTTTCTCGCTGGCTGACGCTGCGGTTCAGGTCACCGATCAGGTGATGATTGCCTGTGATGATGAGTTTTTGTTCGTGGCCATTACCTGCGCCGTTTGCCAGGCATGCAATACGCTCAACCGACAGGCGCTCGACAGCGTGACGCACAAATGTCCGAATCCGACACCGTCACACTGGGAATTGACACCGACCGCGATTATTTGTCGCGATTCCAGTTGATGGTCGACAGCGCCGGCCGTGTCGCCGACCAGTGCGGAGAGGCACTTGGCTGGGATCCCCAATGGTACGTCGCCCATCGAACGGACGATCAAAACTGGTATGCGGAAATCGCCATTCCCCTGGATGAATTGTGCACTTCCGGCAGCCAACCGTTGTGGTCCTTTTCGGTATCCCGAACCTTGCGAGGAATGCCGGTTTCCACGTGGTGGCAATCGGATTTGTCGGGCGCCGAAATGCCGCCGTGGTCTGTCAAGGATGCCAGCATAAAAAGCGGGTTAAACGCCGGCCCGATTCATCCCGATGCGTGGGCCATGATTCTGATGCCCTGGCGGCCGGCCGATTCCGATAGCGATCCCAGACCCCCATCGGCCAGGTCCGCTGGCAAACCCACGGTAACGGCATTGCCAGCTGATAATTAGCTGTCACCCCCAGTCCGGTTGGGCAGGCGGTCGTCATGTGGATCGCAACCGGGGACCCGTGCAGGGTCGCTGGCCGGGCACGTTGGCAGGAGGACCGGCCCGTCACCGGCGGGGGTCGTTTCTGCCACAAAGTTTTGGAACCCGTCTTGCCGTGACCGGATGTAACGTTTACAAACCCGCGTGCAATTTTGGGAGCGATTCGTTTGGCCGGGCTGACCGGATTCAACCCGAGGATGAACAACCCTCCCACAATTGCCGGTGAACCGCGACGGAACCGATCCGCAACGCGAGCAGTTTCGATTCCGGGAGATCCTGGCACGGCAACTGCACGGTGTTGACGGAGTGCCGGATGCACCTCGCCATTTACCGCACGTTAGTAAATCACAACTCGCCCATACGTGCTTCACATCTGTCAGGGAGGATTGATCTTGAAGACGTCATCGAAATTTATCGTCACATTTGCCTGCGTCGTAGCGTTGGCTGGAACCTTGCAGGCCCAGGAAAGCAGTTCGGGCATGGTCGCCGTACTGGATGTTGCCCAGGTCTTCAAGGACAACACGGTTTTCAACCAGCGGATGGAGGCCATCAAGATCGAGGCTGAACAATTCAAGGCCAAGATGGAGGCCGAGCAGGCATCGATTCGTCAGGAAGCCGAGCGGTTGAACGAGTATACCCCCGATTCGGACGAATTCCGGCAATTGGAAGGCGAGCTGGAGCAGCGAACGGCCCAGCTCCGCACGGTGGCCCGGCAAACCAACACCGACATGCTCAATCGTGAAGCGACGATTTACTACGACACCTATTCCCAGATGCAGGAAGTCATTGCCTCAATCGCCGCGGAATACAACATCACGCTGGTCGTCCGTTTTGATGGAGGTCCGATTGACCGCACCAACCGGGGTGAGGTCATCAAGGGCGTTAATCGCAACGTCGTCTATCAGAAAAATCTGGACCTGACCAACATGGTGGTCGAGCGGATGGGCTCGGTGGCCTCTGCCGGTATGGGTAACAACATCAAATAGCCGCGCTGGACCCGGCCCGGCCGGTGCCGTGCGAAAAGGGCCCGGCGGCCATTGTCAAATGTTTACGGCTCCTCACCGGGGGGAGCCTGATCAGGGGCCGGAATCGTCCGGCCGCCGGTTATGGCGACGGCAGGTTTTGCCGGGCCTTGCGTTTGTCTTCAAACATGGCGCTGTCGGCCGTGGCCATTAACTGGTCCCGGGTCAATTCCCCGGCCATCACGGCGATTCCGGCACTCCAGCGAACCGGTTGATCCGGAATAACCTCGGCCAGCAGCGGGTCCGCAAACTGTTTTGAGCGGCTGATGATGTGCGCGGCTTCCGCTTCGTTGATCCCCGGCAGGAGTATGGCAAATTCATCTCCGCCGAGCCGGGCAATAAAATCGGTCGCCCGAATCTGCTGGCGGATGGCATGGGCCAGGGTCCGCAACACCCGGTCACCCATCACGTGACCCAAGCGGTCATTAATTTGCTTGAAACGATCGATATCGACGATCACCAGGCAGAATCCCCGCTCCAGCCTGTGAAACTCGGCAACACTTCGCTGCAGTTCCTCATCAAACCGCCGCCGATTGGCAATTCCGGTAACCGGATCGGTGTCGGACAGTGTCCGCAGTCGCTCGATTTCACGAGCTTGCTCTTCAACTTTCAGGTTCAGGCACCGGATTTCGGCATTCAGCGCATCGCTTGACGATTTCATCGGATTGTGAGACCGGAAAGGTCGGAAGGTGGGACCGTGTCAGGACCCGTGGTGGTCGTCCCATTGTATCGGGTCTGCCGGCCCAATGCGACAGAATTCCCAAACGGACCATTTCGGTCCGCCGGACCGGTCGCCAATCCGGCAAATACAAAATACCATGCAAACACGACGGGTATAAACTCCCCCGGTCGGAGGCCCGCCGGCCCGTCCTGACAAGGCGTTGGTAACCGGACGATCCGATCGATTGACCCTTGTTCCTGCGTGCCCGGTACCTGCATGTTGAATCTGCTGTTGTTTGAAGATGCCCTGGTCGATGGCCTGGATCCGGTCACCAGCGGCCGTCCGGCATGGGCGGTTTCCTGCGCCAGTTATCGACTGGTGGACCTCGTCAGCCGCTTGCCAGGAGTCGTGTCAAGCGTGGTTCGTCCTTTTTTGCGCGACGTGGTTGCTGCCGATTTCGGGGCAACCGTGGCGGGCATGGATGCGGCCCGGCCCTGGACTCTCTGCATCAACGCCCGCACCGCCCCGACCCTGGGCAATCTGCGTGTGTTGCGGGAACTTGGCGACCGGCAATCGCCGACGCATTGTAGGGACGGCCCCACATTGCAGGCCGCCCTGGTCCCGACGCCGCAGGCTGTCGCATGGACGCGGGATGTCAATTCGCTGGATGCCATGGCGGTTGTTCCGGCAACCAGCACCCCGCTGGACGGGTCACTGGAGTTGTTTGGGTATTTGCATGATTATGTACGCATCAACCGGCAGGCGTTTGTCGACAACCTGAATGACCGCTTGCAAACCGGTTCATGGCGCGAGGTCATGGACGGCGTCTTTACCGACGACGCGGCCTGGAGTCCACCGGACTTCGTATCGCTGGACAGCCGCCAGGGACCCGTGCTGATCTCCCCGGGTGTTCAGCTGAAACCCTTTGCCGCGCTGGCCGGCCCTTTGTTCATTGGTCCGGGCAACCGGATCGCCGCGCATTCCGCCATTCGCGAGTATGTGTCGACCGGAACCACTTGCAAACTGGGCGGCGAGATCGAGGCCTCGGTCATTGAGAGCTACAGCAACAAGCAGCACTATGGATTTCTGGGGCACAGTTACCTGGGCAGCTGGATCAACCTGGGGGCCGGCACCTGTAACAGCGATCTGAAAAACACTTACGGGACCGTCAACATGCGGCGCGGGGGCGAACGGATTGCCACGAACCAGCAATTCGTCGGTTGCTTCATCGGGGACTACGCCAAAACCGCCATCAACACTTCAATCTTTACCGGCAAAACGATCGGTGTATGCAGCATGCTGTACGGGATCGCCTGTACGGACGTCGCAGCGTTTACCAACCACGCCCAGTCACTGGGCCAGGTAACGGCCGTCGATCCACAGGTCATGGTGCAGACCCAGGCCCGGATGTTCCGGCGCCGCGGTGTCGAGCAACGCCACTGTGATCAGGAACTCATCTCGGCCATGTTTGACCGGACGGCGGGACAACGTCAGGGGCTACCGACCCGGCCCCTGGCCTGGTGAACGGTGCCGGACAGAGCGCTGTGACGAAGTATCAGTACGAGGGCAAGCCGGTTCCCGCAGCAACCATTCATCCGGTAGAATACCGGTCGGCACGTTCCGCGTGAGCGGCTGTTCCTTCCTGACGTTTTGGTTTGCTGCCATGTCCTCGCGTTCGTTTTTTTCGGGTAACCGGTCGGCCTTGTCGTTTGAGTTGTTTCCGCCCCGCACCCCGGCCGGAGTTCGCTCGCTGTATCGCCACGTACAGGAGTTGATGGCGTTCGCTCCCGATTTTATTACGTGCACTTATGGTGCCGGCGGATCGACACGTGACAAGACGCTGGAAATCGTCGGTAATATCAAAAGCCGTTTCAATATCCCGGTGGCCTCTCACCTGACGCTGGTGGATGCCTCGCGCGAAGAGCTGGCCCGCTATCTGGACGAGGCACGACATCTGGGAGTGGACCACATCGTCGCACTCCGCGGTGATCCGCCGTCGGGTCGTGGATATTTCCAGGCGGCGCCTGGCGGTTTTCGGTATGCCAACGAACTGGTATCGCTGATTCGTAGCGAGTTTCCCGAATTCGGCATCGCCGTTGCCGGCTATCCGGAAACTCATCAGGAAGCACCCAGCCCCGACATCGATCTGGAAAATCTGAAACGCAAGGTCGACGCGGGGGCAGATATCGTGATCACCCAGCTGTTTTACGACAATCAGGACTTTTTTCGATTTCGCGACCGGTGCCAGGCGGCCGGAATCCCGGTCCCCATCATTCCCGGGCTGCTGCCGGTGCTGAGCCTGCACCAGGTCAGAAAAATCACGGCATTGTGCGGGGCCAGCCTGCCCAGGGCGTTCGCCCGCCGGTTGCTGGAAAAACCGGACGATACCGGTTGGCAAATGCAGGTGGGAATCGAACAGGCAACCCGCCAGGCCAGCGAGCTGTTGTCAGAATCGGTCGCAGGATTACACTTTTACGTGCTGAACAAGTCCGAATCCACGGCCGCCATCCTGTCCTCGCTGGAAAATCTCGGACTGGGTGTGTCAAACCGTGGCGGTTGATGGCCCGGGTGCGGACGGTTTTGCCCTGTTACCATTTGGGAATGTTTGACTGCCAGTCTCCCCTGCAATCCGGTTCGCGCGATGTTTGAAAGTACTCTGGATTGGTTGCCGTTTCTGGTCGCAGGCGGTGTATTGGTGACCGTTTGGCTGGTGTTGCGGAACAAGGCGACGGCCCTGAATTCGACCGCTGAGTTTGACCGGCATATTGGGCGTGGCAAACCGGTTGTGTTGAAATTTTTTGCCAATACGTGAGGCCGGTGCCTGGCGTCCACGCCCATCGTGAATGGGATCGAACAGGACTTGCAGGGTCAGGCGGATGTGGTTCGCATCAACAAGTTGACGAGTCTGGGCCGGGAACTGGCCCGGCGTTACGATGTCACATCGGCCACGACCACGCTGGTGCTCGACAAGGACGGAACGGTCATCTATCGCCATGCGGGGTTGCCCAGTCGCAGCCAGGTCGTCGAAGCCGTTCAATCCGCCTGAGCGCTGTCGCCATTCGGCTCTAGGTGATGCCGGCGGCCAGCTGAACGCTCAATTCGCGAATGCGTCCAACCATCGAATACAGGCCATTACGCCGATTCGGGCTTAAATGCTGGTTGAGCCCCAGCGCGCAAAAAAATCGGCCGGATCCACCGCAATGGACTCTTCCGGAGTTTTCCCCTGATACAACGAGAGCAGGATCACGATCAGGCCCTTGACGATCAGTGAGTCACTGTCGGCGTAAATGCTAATCGGTTGACCGGCCGTATCATCGGGCGATTGCGGTTCTATCGCCAGCCAGACAGTGCTCATACAGCCCTGGACCTTGTTGGCCTCGGTTTGGTAACGGCTGTTCAGGGGAGGAAGCTCGCGCCCCAGGTCGAGCAGGAATTCGTATTTGTCTTGCCAGTCCTGCAAGTCCTCAAAAGTATCCCGGATCTCGTCCTGGCTGGGGGGAAACGGGTCGCTCATCGGGCCATAACCGGATTGACAGACACTGGTTTGAAAATCGGGAACATCACGCCCCGCTTGACTAATGCTAGTCGCCTGGCGTCCAAAAGAAAACGGCCGTTGCCGGAATACGCGGCCTGTCACGCCCTGATCCGGATTGCGCCGGCATAATAAAAAACCCGGTTGCCAGGCAACCGGGTTCTCGGTGACTATCCAGTCTATTGCAATCGCAGCGGGCCGGATTCCCGGCCCGCCGCATTGAATCAGGGCTAAAAACCAATTCGGATTCCCAGTCCACGATGACCCAGCGTGATGCCGCCACCCTCGTTCGGGAACACCGAACCATGACCGCGGCCTCGGCCATAACCACCGGCATGTGTTGTCGGGTAAGGCCCCCGGGCGTAATCGTAACCGGTTCGAAATGAAATTCCCGGAGGATGGTAAAGCTGATGTCCCCGGGCGACGGGCGAAATGATCGCGGGCGGCGGCAATGGGGCCACCAGGGCGTCCAGCATGCAGTGAACGAGATCCCGGACCGCCGCCAGTCGACGGCCAACCTCGATACTGCAATACGAGATGGGAGGATCGAGCCCCCGTTCAGCGCGAAAATGGGCATTCTCGATCTGACTTTCCAGTCGGTGCACCAGTTGATCCAACCGGTCAATTTCCGTCGCCCACTGGCAGCCCGAACCATGGCGGGCCATGCCGCGCAAATACAGGGACTTGGCCTTGATACGGGCGCTGGTCGCCATGATTTCGCCAAAGTTCCGACTTGGCACATAGTAGTCGATCAGGGTGCGATCCATTTCGACCATTGAAAAATAAACGGCGTTGGCCTTGGCACGCAGGATGTCATATTCATGATCCGCCTGTGCCGTGCCGGTAAATGCCAATCCGGCGGCAACGGCCACCAGACCGGCGGCTGTCTTAAGTATTTGTTTTTGTATCATCATGTTCCGGCCCCTTGTGTCAGGACAAACGCGGTCGCCACCGGAACCGGTGTCCCGCTGGTGAACATGAATTCAGGCAAGCGGCGGGCCAAAGAGCGTTGGGGGAGCGACTCGCGCCGAGACAAAATGCCCAGGGACCCGCAAAAACAAATGTAAAATTTACAATTTCACAGCGGTCGATTGTCTTCAGGCGACCAGCGTGACATCATCAATTTGATGACACGCGCAATCCATTTGATGGCCCGGCACCAGGGGTCCGGAATTTGACCGTGGCCGACGGAACCGTGGGGGATCAGGCAGCCGCCCGCCAACCATTCTGGATGGGCAGCCGCGTGTTGAGGGCCTGCATTTCGCTGACTTCCCGGGCCAACGCCCGGTAATCTTCCGCGCCATGGGAATCCGGGGCGTATTCCAGAATGGACTGACCAAAACCTGGTGCCTCGGCCAGCCTGATATTTTTGCGAATCCGCGATTCAAAGACCCGGGCGCCCGCCCAAACCGTTCGCTGCATCCGTTCTCTCTGAAAAAACTCCTCCACGTCTCCCATGACTTCGCCTGCCAGTCGGGTTCCGGATTCCACCATACAGTACAGGACGCCGCTCAGGCTTAATTCGCGATTCAGGCGCTTGGCGACGATATCGATGGTCTTCAGCAATTTGCTGAGTCCGTGCAGGGCAAAGAAGTGCGGCTGCAACGGCAGAAATACCTCCGTCGCGCAGGTTAATGCATTGGTCGTCAGGATTCCCAGTGACGGAGGACAGTCGAGAATCACATAATCAAAACAGGCGGCGTCTTCCGACAGGCGATCGCGCAATATCATTTCGCGACCCACCTCTCCGGCCAACTCCATTTCGGCGGCCGCCAGATCCAGATGCGAGGGAGTGACCCACAGATTGTCACAAGCCCGCATACGAACGTCGCCAATGGGTTGCTGGCCGGTCATTACCTGATAGATCGAACTTTCGCCGTCCAGAACGGTCAGCCCCAGATGGAGTGACGCATGGGCCTGGGGATCCAGATCAATCAACCAGACGCGTTGACCGGTGGACGCCAGCGCGGATGCCAGGTTGACGGCTGTGGTCGTTTTGCCAACCCCCCCCTTTTGATTAATGATGGCGATCGTGCGTGTCTGGACCGGTCCCATGCGAAACTCCTTTTTCTGACAGGCCGCAACGCGCGGCAAACGGGCTCGGGAGTATACAAGTGACCGGCTGATACTCACCAGACGAGTTTTGCCAGCTTTCCGTCATCGGCCGGCAGCGGGCCAGGGACCGCCATTTCGATCGGGCTGTTTTCAGGAAGACATAGACCAGCGCGAACCCCACCAGGGGCGTAATCCACCATGAGGGGGCGATCGCGGCCACTTCGAACAATCGCAGGCTGGAGTCGATCGTGGCCGCCATGGCCAGACATCCCGCTGCCAGCCAGATCCAGTGGCCCGCGCGGGCCCACCGCGTCAGACAGGCCAGGGCCACCCGCAAATAAATGAACGCCGTTAGCGGATACAACAGAAACAGCAGCTCCATCAGGCGTTTTCTCCCCCGCCGGCCGGTCCTTCATACAATGTCGCGACCCACGGACCGTACCCATTGTATTTGACCGTTGGCACGCGGCGCCCCCAGGTTCCCAACAGCACTTCCGATTCTTGGGACCAGCGGGGATGCGGCTGCCCGGGATCCACGTTTGCCACCAGATCGTATTCATCGGGCTGCAGGGTGTTCCAGAAGGACCTTGCCCGATGGCTGGTGAACGTGATCCGCACCACGCTCTTGGGTCCCTTGAATCCGTACTTCCAGGGAATCACAACCCGCAGGGGTGCTCCCGACTGGGGTTGCAGTTGGGAGTCGTACATGCCGACGGCAGCCAGCGTCAACGGGTGCATGGCTTCGCTCAGGGTCAGCGATTCGCAATAGGGCCACGGCACGCGGGGTGCCTTTTGACGAGGGGCCTGGTCAGGATCCAGAAAGCTCTGGATGGTAATGAAGCGCGCCGAGTCCAGTGGTTCGACACGCTGCAACAGGGTGGACAGCGGCACGCCGATCCAGGGTACGGCCATGGCCCAGGCTTCCACGCAGCGAAACCGGTAAACGCGCCGCTCCAGCGGCAGACGCAATATATCCTCCAGTTGGATACGAATCGGTTCCCGGACCTGGCCGTCAATTAACAGGGTCCATGGATCCAGTCGAAAATTCCGGCAGCGTCGAATCGCCGCCGATTTGCTCAGGGTGAATTCATAGAAGTTGTTAAATCGAAAGACGATGTCAGCCGGCGTGATCGCGCGGCCAACCGGACCATACTGGTCGTTACCGGTGACTCCCTGCAGACGGGGCGTGGGATTGATCGCCGGTCGGGTGATCCAGCGGGCGGTCGGGACCAGGCCGGCACCCGCAATACTGCTGATGCCCAGCGCCTGCAGGAAACGTCGCCGCGAGCGGTAGACCGATTCGTCGGTCACCGCTGATTCCGGCAATTCCCAGTCTTTCTTTTTGCGACCCCACATTCTGACAACTTTCTGCAAAACCGGACGGGATCATGCTGCTCCAAATCTACCTGCTCGTCCGCACGCCGGGCAACCGGCAGCATATCCAGTCCCGGGCCCGTACACGGCCCGTCCCATCCGCCAGTGCCTGGTTAGCCGGCATTCCGCCTGACAGCTGCGTGGCTTGCATCTGTTCGATTCCCCGGGATCACCTATAATCGGATCTCCGCATCGCTTTTCGCGGACCGGCCGGTCGGTCTCCTGCTCTTTGCCGGCCACTATTCCGCAGGGCGTGATGGAGTCCACCGTATGTTGATGATGCAACCCTGTTTCTGCTGGTTATCTGCTTCGCCAGAATCATTAAACGTTGCCGTGTCTTCACCGGCGACATGGATCCAGGCGACGGGGACCATCCGGCAAATTACCATCCAGCCACCCCGGGCCACTGACCGCCGGCATCCGGATAAGGCAGCAACTCCACTGTGGGTCTGGTTTTTGCTGGCTCCCGTCATTCTGCCGTTACTGTTTTTGTTGCTGCGCCGATCATCGGCCCGGCCAGACCATTGGCAGTCCAGGACTCCTCCGGTCCGGCAGCGATTTCGCGCAACGTTGCGCCGAATATGTTCGTTCCCGCCGCAAAACCCCCGAGGCTGCACTGGTTGAGCAAAATCATCCCACCCGCTCCGGCAATACGGTCCGTGTTATCGACACCCCCGTGGCGTCGGTTAAACGGCAAACCCGCTACGGGCCGGAGCAGGAACCGGGCAAGGGCGACCGGGTGATGGTTGGGGAACGCACGAAGCGAGAGCGGACAACGACGAATGCCCGGTTTTGTCCAGCGAAGGCCCGGCAAACAGGGCGAGCAATGACCATGGCCCTGTTTCGCAACCCGCCGGCGCCGACTCGGCAGTTCATGCCGCGACCCGTATGCAGGCATCCCGCCAGAGGTTCCCGGCGCCTGCGGCGGGCAGCCTGTCCGGCAGTTCGCCCTTGCTGGCACAACTCCAGCGGGAACTGGCTGTCGTCGCCGCGCAGCGCGATCGGTTGCAGCATGAAAAGGAAGGCTGTCGTGCGCGTTTGGCTGACGTTCAGGTCCAGCACGATCAGTGGCTGCGTTCTGACAAATTACCGTTGCTGGAAAGCGAGCTGGAATCGATGCGTACCGAACTGAACGAACTGTCGTCGTCCCGGAATCAGGCCCGTCAACAACTGGCCGACGAGACGGAGAAACATGAATTGACTTTGCAGCAACTGAATGCCCTCCGAATGCAGTTTCAGGATACAACCCGGCAACTGCAGCAAACGCAGGACCAGTTGCAGGAGGCGGAGCAGCGGAGTACCGGGCTGCAGAAAACCGCAGCGGCCTGCCGCGGGGCCCGGCAGGACGTGGTTGAACTTCGCCAACAGCTCGACGATGCCAATGCAGTCCTGGCCGATCAGGCGCGGCAACTGGCGGTATTGCAGGTGACTGGCGACGCGCAGCGGAATGAAAACGCCGACCTGATCCGCCGCTGTTCCGAATTGCAGGCGGCGGCATCCGGCACCCGCCAGCGGGACGATCTGCAATGCCGGATTGTGCAACTCGAGAACGAGTTGTTGAACCAGCAACAGCAGACCCGCAGCCTGGTGGCGGAATTGAACGAGGCCGGACGCCGTGCGCCGGGATGGATCGCACCGCGACCGGCGGTGATGTCGCCGGGGACGCGGAAATCGCAGCCAAACTGGATGAAAAACACAAAAAACTGGCCCTCGTCAAACGCAAACTTCGTGAAAAACTGGCGCTAATCAGTCGGCAACAACAGCAACTGGCCCGCGCCAACCAGCGGGCAGATCAGCTGGCCGCCCAATTGGCGGAAATCCAGTGTGCCGCCGCTGACACGTCGGAATCGCTGGATCAAATCCTGGCGTTTGAGGACGCCGAGGATGACTCGCAACAAATCGCTGAGCTGCAACAGGAAATCGAGCAACTGAAAAAACGCGTGCTGGTTGCTCAAAAAACGGAGTCCAAACTGAAAGACGCGCTGACGCGACTCGCCGAACTGGAAAAACGCGTGCTGGACGGCGCCCGTACCCGGTCGCTTGTGGCGGAATTGCGTTCGGAAAATCACCGGATTTCCGGGCAACTGGCGCAGTCCCGCGCCCTCATCAAGCAGCTGAAAACGAAACTGTCCGAACGCGGTCCCGGAACCGATTGACGCATGCCGGGTTGCGGGTTGCGGGTTGCGGGTTGCGGAATGGTCCGGATACGGTTTCCGGCACGATCCAATCAAATATCCAGGTTTCTGACTTCCAGGGCGTGTTTTTCGATGAACTCGCGGCGCGGTTCCACCTTGTCGCCCATCAGAACCCGGAACATCTCGTCGGCTTCAGCGGCATTGATCATGCTGACCTGAATCAGGCTGCGGTTTTCCGGATCGAGCGTCGTTTCGCGAAGTTCCTCGGCGTTCATCTCACCCAGTCCCTTGAATCGGGTGACTTGCAGCCCTTTCTCACCGGCCGCCCGCACCGCGGCCAGCAAGCCGCGCAAATCCTCCAGACCGGATTCGCTGTCACCCCGTCGCAATACAAAACGCGGTTCCTCGATGCCCGTGCGTTCCTGGGGCAACAACGCCTGAATATCGAATCCGTATGTGGCCAAATCCGTGAGGCTGGAATTGATGGTCCGCACTTCATTGAACTCGTTGATCTGGATGGTTGCCTCGGGGCTGCCATTTTTTGAGGGATCCACCGGTTCACTATTGCCGTTTTCCCGAAGTTTCAGATCGCCGCCACTGGCTTGCTGCTGTTTGAGGAATTCGTCCAATTCGCTGCGGGTGGCGAACCAGTGATTTTCGAGTCCCACAACCACGTGAAACACGGGCAGCTTGCCCGATTCCAGATTGGCCCGGGCCGCATGAATCCGCAGATTCACACCGCGACGCTCCAGCGCCAGAATGGCGTCCTCCATGTTCGCCAGGACCCGGCAAAGTTTTTCGATTTTCTCTCCGCCGATTCGGGTACCGTCCTCGGCAATCAGTTCCGCATCCTCGATGCCCCGCTCCAGCAGCTGGCGTTTCATTTCTTCATCGGTCTTGACATAGGTCACCTTGTTTTTGTGCCGCACGCGGAACAGCGGTGGCTGGGCCACATAGACGTGCCCTTTTTCGATTAGCTGGTACATTTGCCGGTAAAAGAAGCACAACAGCAAAGTGCGGATATGGGATCCGTCGACATCGGCATCCGTCATGATGATGACCTTGTTGTAGCGGCGACGGGACAGGTCCTGATCTTCGCCGACACCTACCCGCAGTGCGTTGATGATGCTTTGCACTTCCTCGTTGGCCAATACCTTGTCTTCGCGGGCCTTGTAGGCATTGATGATTTTTCCCCGCAGCGGCAGGATTGCCTGAAATTCCTTGAGCCGGCCGCCCTCGGCACTGCCACCGGCCGAATCCCCTTCGACCAGGTACAGTTCGCACTTTTCCATGTCATTGCTGAGACAATCCCGCAGCTTGCCCGGCAAGCCGCCACCGCCGAGGGCCGATTTGCGGCGGACCAGTTCCCGGGCCTTGCGGGCCGCTTCGCGGGCCTGCGCAGCCTGAATCCCTTTCAGCAGAATCGTCTTGCCACTCTTGGGATTTTCCTCCAAATAGCGGGCCAGGAATTCCCCAAAGCCGGACGAGATAATCCCCTCGACCTCACTGTTGCCGAGTTTGGTTTTGGTTTGTCCCTCGAATTTGGGCTCGGGGACGCGAACCGAGATAATCGCCGTCAGCCCCTCCCGAAAATCCTCTCCGGAAATCGTGATATCGCGGAACATATTGTTGGCCTTGCCGTAGTTGTTCAGTGTTCGGGTCAGGGCGCTGCGGAAACCGGACACATGCGTGCCGCCTTCCTGCGTATTGATATTGTTCACGTAGGAGTGCACATTCTCGGTCAGATCGGTCGTGTATTGCAGGGCAATTTCATAGCCGACTCCGTCCTGTTCCCCGTTCAGGTACACCACATCGGGCTGAATTGGATCGCTGGAACGATTGAGGTGTTCGACAAATTCGACGATCCCGCGTTCATAATAAAACTCGTCCCCGTCATCGGTTCGGGCATCCCGGAACACAATTCGGACACCGCTGTTGAGAAACGCCAGTTCCTGCAGGCGTTTGTGCAGAATGCTGTATTCGAACCGGATCGGCTGGAACACCTGGGGATCCGGCTTGAAGGTGGTCTTGGTACCCACGCGATCGCTTTTGCCGATTTTGGTGACTTCGCTGGCCGGGATGCCCCGCTCGTACTCCTGGTGATAAACCTCACCATCCCGGGAGACCTCAACTTCGCACCATTCGGACAGAAAATTAACGACCGTGACTCCCACACCGTGCAATCCGCCGGACGTCTGGTAAACCCCTTTTTCGAACTTGCCGCCAAACTTCAGTTTGGTCATCACGCCTTCCAGCGTCGTCACATCCCGGCCTTCCTCGGCGCTCAATTGATCGTGATGATCGACCGGAATGCCGCGTCCGTCATCCTGAACGGTCAGCGAACCATCATCATTGATGGTGACAAAGATCTTCGAGGCAAAACCGGCCATGGCCTCATCAATGGAATTATCGACGACCTCAAATACGAGATGGTGCAGACCGCGCGATGCGGTGTCGCCGATATACATGGACGGACGCTTCCGCACGTGTTCGAGATCCGAAAGGTGCTGGATGTCTTCCTGCTTGTAATCAGATTTTGCTGCTTGTTTGGCCATGAATAAGTATCGTTGGGTCAGGGGAAATGATCTGGCAGGGTTGAGTGCACGAGTAACGAATCAGCGGGATGGCCGGGTATCAGGTTCGAATGGTTCCGACCCGGAATCGCAGGGCCCGAATCCCGGCGTTGGGCAATGCCTCACGGATTTGTTGCAGCAGTTGAGCTTTTTCGAATCCCAATTGTTGCAACGCCGGCGAACTGTCGACGATGATTTCCAGGATACCCCGTCGAATCAGGGTGGCCTGCGTTTTGCCGGCATACCGGGCACCGGTCACTTTTTGCCAGGCAGCCTGCAATTCATCCTGGAACAACTCCTGGGTAAATCCGCGCCGCGAAATCAGCTTGCTGAGCAGTTCGGCCGAGGATTTGGGTTTGCGTTCGAATCGGCGGCGGCTTTCAAACTGCTCCATTGCCCGCCGGTCACCGTCCTGATCGTCATCGTAAATAGTCATGGTCCGGTTCAACGGCGATCCCGGGACAACGGCATGATGACATAACCGTACTTGTCATCCGTTTGACAGTAGGCGGCCTGTTCGCCGTTTTCCACGTCAAACGTAAATGACTTGTCCGGCTGCAGGACTTTCAGGAAATCCGCCACATAGCGGTGGTCCAGCGTGATCGTAATCTCTTCCTTGTCGTCATAGGCGATGGGCAATTCGATCCGCGACTGTCCCACTTCGGCCGTGCTGTTGGACAACACCAGGGAGCCGTTCTTGAACGTGAAATCCACACCCCGGCTTTCCTCACTGGCCACAATCGCCGCCTGCCGGAGGGCCGAATACATCGGACCGACGGGCAAGTCGATTTTGCTGGAATCGACCCGCTGGGGCAGCACTTCGCGCCATTTGGGAAACCGGCCTTCGACCAGCCGGGTGTAAAACACACCGTTTCGGTGCCTGACCAGCAGTTCGTTTTCACGAGGCGCGAACTGGACCGGTTCGTCACCCGCCGGAATCGTTCGTTCAATCAGTTGCATGGCTCGCGAGGGCACGATGGTGGTTTGGCCGGCGGCGGGATGGCCGTGGACCGTCACCGGGGCTTCCATCTTGGCCAGTCGCCGTCCATCGGTGCCCACCGCGGTCAAGATCTGATCGTTGACCTCCAGCAGAACACCACTCAACGCATAGCGGCTGCTCTCGGCGTCGGTCGCAAACAACGTCCGCTTGATCAACTCCCGCAATACGCCGGCCGGCACCTCATAGTAATCTTCGTCCGTGAAATCGACGACATCGGGGAATTCGTCCGGGTTTTGGCCCTGCAGTTCAAACCGCGATTGTTTGCCGGTTACCAGAATCTTGCTGGCGTCGGCCGTGATTTCCAGCTGCTCGTCAGCGGACTCGCGAAGAATGGCATTCAGCCGGGTGACAGGAATCACGGCCGCGCCCGGACTGTGCACCTGGACATCTTGCACCGATATACGGACACCCACTTCCATGTCCGTGGCGGTCAGTCGAACCGAATCACCGGCCGCTTCCAGTTTCACATTCTGCAAAATGGTCTTGGGACTGCGGGCCGGCGCGACGATGGCTGCGATTTGAAAAATCTGGGCAAATGGTTCACGCTTGATGGTAATTTTCACGGAGTTTGACTTTCTGTTTTTCCGAACCAACGGAGGAGTGGACCGGTCAACCAGTTGACCAGTTCATAAAACAAAACATGTATTCAGCAGTAGTAACAGTGTTCCGGACAAAATGTTGAATGCCGGTCTGACAGATCAAAAAACAACGGGTTTCATGAGGCCGATGATCGCGTGACGGCGGGGAAAACATGTTGAAGCCCTGGTATTCCTGTGTTATCGGACTTTCAATCGCGTGTTAATCCATGGTCCGGGGAGAGCGATTTGTTGGAATCCGGGGCCAGACGGACAAACAGCAACAATACATCAACAGGTTCTCCGGCGGGTGACAGTCGTTTACTTCCACAGCTGGTCAGGAGTCAGGTATCTTCAAGGGGCAAGCCGTTTCTCCAGTTTCTGCCGCAACAAATCCAGTGCTTCGCCGAGCGCAGGATCGGTGCCGCGTTGTGCGGCAATCACGCGGCAGGCATGACGGATCGTGGACGCATCGCGCTGGCCCAACAGCTGGCCAATCCGGGAAAATCCCGCCGAAAACTCGACCCGCGCCAGCCAGGCCACCACGCTGCGGGCCCGAACCAGTGGCCGTTGGCGACCGGGCCCGGTCAGGTCGCTGACCCGCAATCGAAAATGGCGAGCGACCATCTTCAACAGAATCGCGAAATGCCGCGGATCCATTTCGGGACGGACGTGCTGCAACAGATTTTCCAGCCGGCGTCGCGGAATGTGCGTCGGGCAACCGGCGTTATCGATTGCCAATCGCGACAAGGCCCGACAAATGAGCGGGACTGAGCGGGGCAACGTGTCGACCAGCCATTCCAGATCCGGAGGATCGATGTTCAGGTCCAGTCGCTCAAGCAATTGCTCGACCAGCCTGGACCGGGCCGCTCGTCCCGGCGGCTGCACCGAAATCGACAATCCGGCCGACAAGCGGGATCGTAATGGCTGGGGTAACGCGTGATCGGCAAACGGGGCCGTCAGCATCGTGACCAGGACCGGGCGTTGCCGCTGGTTGAACTGGTCCAGCAACTGGGTCCATTCCCGAGCGAGTGCGGAGTGGTTGGCCGGCAGCGTCAAATCATCCACCAGCAGCGTGTCATACGCCACAAGGTGCTCGTGGAACTGTGCCAGCGACCGCGTCGCACAGGCCTTGCGAAATTCACGAGCAAACTCCGTGCCTGATGTTCGCAGCCAGCGGCCCGGCAACCGGCGAACCAGCAGCTCGGCCAAAGTCGTCTTGCCCACACCCGAGGGGCCATACAAAACCAGTGGCCAGCGGACACCCGGAATTTCCGCCGTTGTGCCGCGACGGGTAACCGATTCCGAACACCATAACTGTAACAGGGGGTTGGATTGATCCGCGTAATAACGATTCAGCAGAAACGGGCCGGCAGGCGTTTGCGGTTGACCAACGACCAAACTCCGCTGGTCCGTGAGCGGGCCCGTGGACCAGCCGGGACCGTCGCGCAAGGGGATCGCAGGAAATGAAAAAACAGCTGCCGACACGGATTCCGAAATCCAACTGAAGATGACGTTCAGACGCCCGCCAAACCGCCCCACCGGGGCTCGGGAGGCCGTCCCGTTCGGGAACGGATTCTAACATTTTTTGCCCCCGGCAACGAGGTGCAAAAGCCTAATTTCTTCCGCTTTTTCCTCGACGTAAATGCTTGACGGCATTGATGATACGATTCGCAGCCTGGACGCTTTCGGCCGGCGTGTTCTGGCGGCTGAAACTGATCCGCAGGGAACTGCTGATCACCCGCGATTCCAGGCCCATGGCTTGCAAGACATGGGATGGTTCGCTGGATCCGCTGGCGCATGCCGAACCGGTCGATATCGCCAGGCCCGCCATATCACAGGCCAGCATCAGCGGCTGTCGTTCGACGGCTGGAATGCCGGAATTACCCGGAAATGCGATATTGGAACAATGCGGGGCCCGGGGTCCGGCCCCACCGTTGATTCGGCAGTCGGGCAGGCCGGCCCCAACAGCTTCCTCGAACGCATCGCGCAGTGACTGCAAATAGTGGGGGTTGGTTGCCAGATGCGTGTCCGCCAGCATCAGGGCCTCGGCAAATCCAACCGCCAAAGCCACATCTTCGGTTCCCGGCCGCAAGCCCAGTTGCTGAAAGCCGCCAAATAACAGGGGCGTCAATTCGCGATGCGATCCACTGAGCACCAGGGCCCCAATGCCTCGCGGCCCATGCAATTTGTGGGCCGTCAGACTCAACGCCGTAACCCCGGCGGCCGCCAGCTCCCGGAAACGAACCGGTATTTTGCCAACCGCCTGAACGGCATCGCAGTGCATGGGGATATTCCGCCGCGCGCAAATCCGGGCGGCTTCGGCAACCGGCTGAATATTGCCGGTTTCGTTATTAACCATCATCAAACTGACCAACCGGGTTCGCTCGTCGAGCAACCGGGGCAGCACGTCCAGGCGAGCACATCCCTGCGAATCGACCGGCAACCGGCGGACCTCCCATCCGCGTGAGCCGAGAACGGAGACGGCCGTCAATATGCTGGGATGCTCGATCGTGGAAACCACAATGTTCGGCCGCTGCGGTTCCGTGTGAACCGCCAGCCCTCCCCGACACCAGCCCAGCAACGCCAGGTTGTTGGCCTCGGTACCACCACTGGTGAAGATCAACCGGTCATCCGGCCCCAGGTCAAGCCGCTCGCCTATTTGATGACGAGCCTGCTCCAGCCGCGCCGCGGCCTGTTGACCCGGTCGATGCTGGCTGGCCGGATTGACATAGCCCGCCCGGTAACACGCGATCATCGCCTCGCCAACCAGCGGGTCCAGTCGGGTCGTCGAGCAGGCATCCAGGTAAATCGGGTTCATCAATCCTACAGGGCCGGGTGCTGAGGAGTCCGGAAACAGGTGCCCGTCGTGTCCCGGTGGAACAAGACAGTGTAGGCGCCAGTCCGTCAAAAACCAGCTGTTTTGACGCTGCCCAACGGTCTTGCTGCAACGGCCCGGCTTTTTCATACTGCCGGAATCCCCAATGATATCCTGCGGCTGATTGCCAGGACGACCGACTTGCCCCCATAGTATCCCCTAATGCAGATCCCGGAAAACCAACGCGATGAACCGGAAAACGATTCGGCGCTGCCGGACCGTGCGGTGCTGGAGGGATTGTCCGAACAGCATCGGGTGGAAGCGGTCCTGTTTCTGGCCCGCGAACCGCTGGGCAGTCGCAAGCTGGCGCAGCTGGCCGGATTATCCGACGGGACGCGAGCCCGGTCGCTGGTCCGGCAACTTAATCGGCACTACGACGAGGTGGGACGGGCCTTTAACGTTCAGCAAGTCGCCGGCGGATTTCAAATGCGGACGCGTCCCGCCTTCAGCACCTGGTTAACCCGGCTGAAACATGCCCCCGGGGCAATCCGCCTGACTGCGCCGGCACTGGAAACCCTGGCGGTGGTCGCCTATCGACAACCGGTTCGGAAAGCCGATATTGAAGCCGTCCGCGGAGTGAGTTGCGGGGATTTGTTGCGTCAACTGCTGGATCAGGGTATCGTGCGCATCGCCGGACGCAGCAGCGAATTGGGGAATCCGTACCTTTATGGAACGACCCGACGGTTTTTGGAGATTTTCGGACTCGCGAATCTGGATGCCTTGCCGCGGGCCGAGCAGCTGCGAGGCAGCGGGTTGCCGGCCCCGGCCCAACCGGAAAACCCGGCCGCGAAACCCTCGAAACCACTCGACGAATCCGATGACAGGCCCCAAAATCTAGAGCTTGTCAGGGACCCACATTCCACACTCGATGTACTCCAGCAAAACAGCCTCCAGGAGGAGTAAACCGTGACCCTTTCGCCGACCGAGACCTTGAACTGCAACCTGCTGAATGCTTCGCTCGACACCGAAACGGTGGCGGCAAGGCGTTTCGGAGGCCAGCCGAACCCGTTCCCCGTGCGAGGACCGCGCACTGTCGACGAGGACGAGGACGACGACGAATTCGAGGACGAGGAGGACGAGGATTACGACTACGACGAGGACGACGAGGACGACGAGGATGAGGTGGACGTCGACGTCGACGTGGATGAGGACGTGGATGATGATGACTACGACGAGGAATACGACGAGGAGTACGACGAAGACGACGACGACGATGACGATGATGACGATGATGACTACGACGAATGGGAAGAAGTCGACGATGACGACTTCGAAGAAGAAGACTGGGACGACGACGACGAAGAAGATGAGGACGACGACGACGACGAGGAGGATGATGACTGGGATTGATCCCGGTTAACGACCGGCCGGCCGGGGCAACCAGCCGTTGCAGTCACCCGCGACACCGGGAGTCCTCGCATGTCCCGTGCCGCCGAGCCGTTCATAATCGCTCACTCCCTGGGGAGCTGTGGCAGGAGCGCAGGAGCGGCTTGTCCGCAAAGATCCGTGGCCGACGGATGATATTGAGCCGGTCCGGCCAATCACTCGAGGCCGTAGTCTTTCAGCTTTTTGTGCAGCGTGTTGCGGTTGATCCCCAGCCGTTCGGCGGCCTGTGTCTTGCTCTTGCAGGCATTCATAACCTGGGCGATCAATTCCCGTTCGACCGGATTGACGACCTTGTTATGCAATGGTTCGTCCGCCCCGGCTGTGGCAATCTCGTTGTAGACAAACTCGCGGATCAGTTTTTTTGGATCGCCGACCGGATAGACCGAATCGCTGTGTTTCTTTTCACCAGCGACGGTTCCGGGCAACAGATCGATGGTCAATTCCCGCCCATCGGCCAGAATGACGGCGCGTTCGACATAATTCTGCAATTCACGAACGTTGCCAGGCCAGGAATAGCTTTTCAGGGCATCCATCGCCTGGGACTGGACCGAGGTCACGTCGCGCTCGTTGAGTCGATTGTAGAGCGACAGAAAATGGTCCACCAGCAATGGAATGTCCTCGCGGCGCGAACGTAAAGGCGGCAGCGAAATCGGCATGACATTCAATCTCCAGAACAGGTCCGCCCGAAAGCGGCCTTCCGAGACTTCGCGGTACAGATCCAGATTGCTGGCGGCCACCACCCGCACATCAACCTGCATGGTGCGCGTATCACCGACGCGTTCCAATTCCTTTTCCTGCAAAACCCGGAGCAATTTGACTTGCAACATCGAGGAGGTGGAATTGATCTCATCCAGAAAAATCGTACCCATATGGGCAGCCTCGAACCGCCCGGTGCGGTTTCCGACGGCCCCGGTGAAAGCCCCGGCCACGTGCCCAAACAGTTCGCTTTCCAGCAGGCTTTCGGTCAAGGCGCCGCAATTGACGCGGACCAGCGGCCCACTGGCCCGACTGCCCAGCTGGTGCAGGGCCGTGGCAATCAGCTCCTTGCCGGTACCCGTTTCTCCCAGTAACAAAACGGAGGCCATGCTGCGGGCGGCCCGGTGAGTCAAATCAATGACGCGCTGAATGGCCCGGCTTTTGCCCACCATTCCGGCGATTTTCGGTTTTTCGGCAGGGACCGCGGCAGTGTGCATGAATCAGCCTGGAACAACCCGCATTAAACAGGACTTCGGGGACCGGTGACCCGGATCGTCGCCGCGCAAATGCGGCCGATCGGGCTCTGTCAAAAACCGCCATGGGGTGCCACGACGGGCTTGGCCAGTGGTGCGGCTTTGCCCGCAATCGACCGGGGCGGACCAGCCTCTCGCGGCACCCTCCAGTCCAAAACCACATGTTTTTTGCAGAACCGGCCGATCGCTATTGTACCGCTCCCGCCCGTTCGACCAAACGCCCCGCACCAGGTGCCGGAATGCAGGCCAGTGGCACCGCCGTTGGCAGGGACCAGGGTCGGGCCTGCCGCCGGGGCTGCGTGTCCCGGCGGTGCGCTACTCGGATCGACGCTCGATGGCGTCCAGCAGGGAACCCAGGATTCCCCGGGTCTCGGGCGACTCGGCCGCGCTGGCGTTGTAGCGTTCATACTGATTCATAATGGCATCGCGACTGAGCATGAGCCCCCGGCTGCGGACCGCATCGGCAAACGATGCGGCGGCTGCCTGCCGCAGAGCGACCGGAAGCTGATCGTTGCTGGCCATGTTGACCAGATTCAGTTGGGCGTCGGCCGTCCCAATTCGACCCAGCAAAGCGCACGTTTGGGCGGCACTGGCGGGCGATGCCAGCAATCGGGACAATGCCCGCTCATGCCGCGTCAAATCGAAAAACGCGTACCGTTGGGAATGTTCGGCGTAGGTCGCCAGCTGGTCGAGTGCCGCCTGACCCATGGCGGCCCGCTCCGGCGGACTGGCATCATGGTAAACCGAATCGGTTAGCAGGTTGTTCAACTGTCGCGCCAGCAGCGTTTCGTCCACGACGACCGGGGACGCCAGGACATTGGGGTATCGTTCCGCCAGACGTTGGGCCGCCGGCAGCTGGTCCGGTCGAACCAGCAACAGGACCGGAATGCGCTGCGTTTGCGGGTTCAGCCGCAGCGTTTGCAACAGTTCGGTATAACCGGGGGAGCCGAGCACGTCCGTCAAGACCAGCAACTGCAAATCCGGATTGGCATTGGCCTGGTCCAGCAGTTCCGCGGCACTGGTGACCGCCTCGGCGTCGAGCCCGCTGCGCATCAGCCGGGTAGCCAACAGCTGACCGACTTCGCGGTCGACATGCCCGACCAGCGCGAACCGGGCGCCGGTCGAGCGAGACAGATAAACCAGGGCATCGATATAGCGACTGCTGCCCGCAAAGGAATGCTCGGGGTCCAGCTGGTAGATGGCCTGGCACGCGGCATGCGCCAACTGCACCGAACCGGCATTCAGCGCCTCAATGAGCGGCGCTGGTGTTCCCGGACGGGCGTCCAGCAGCGAGTGGTCTTTGGTCACAGCCAGCAATTCACAGGCAGCGATGGCCGCCGGGATTCGGTGCAAATCGAGGGCTTCTGCCAGGACCCCGTTCAGGAACTCCGCGGTCACCTGACCCGCCAACTCGTCCCGAACCGTGGCCGGTAACGGCAAATCCGGGCCGCCCGCCAGTTTGGCCGATTCGAGACGCGTGATCCAGTACAACCGCTGGTAATCCGCGCGATCCGGATTCAGGGCAACCAGATCCCGGGCCCGTCGATAACCGCGGATTCGCGTCGCGGTGCGGGTGTCCATCCAGGAAGCCATCAAGCGCCGTGACTCGGGATCCCACCGCCACCATTTTACATCTGCGGCATCATTGCCGCCGCCGTATCCCATCAGATGGTCGCGGGCCGCGCGATACAACAATAACTCGGCTTCGGTCGGTTCGGGAATTCGCCCCAGCAGCCGATCCAGAGAACGGGCCGCCACGACCTGGTTGACCGATCCCGGATTTGCATGGGCCGCGCCCAGCAAGGTATGGATCGCTTCCTGAACCGGAATATATCCCAGCGCCAACAAAGCCTCGGCCCGCAATTTGGCACTGTTGGAATTCCAGGCCGCCACCAACGGCCCCAGCGCGACATCACCAAAGTATCGAATCGCCTGACGGATGCGCGGCCAGTAGGGCTGGTACTGGTCGTCACGCAACATATCGATCAGGGCAGCGGCTCCGGTGTCACCCAGCAATCGCAAGTCGCCAAGGGCCTGACTGCGTTGCCACGTATCTTCGGAAATGACTTGCCGGAGCAGTTCCGCCATGCGGGCCTCGCTGGTGGCATACCGCTCGGCCCCGTCCAGAATCCTGTTGGAAAGCGCCGGGCCATTGACGCCCAACCCGGCATTCAGGCCGATGCGGATCACCCGGTCGGCTCCGGCCCCGCGGTACAAGTCAAACAGCTGTTGGTCGTCAAGTTCTACATCGAGGATTTGCTGGACGTAGCCCGCGGCCAAATCCTCCCGATCCAGATCCAGCAACAAATCGACGGCGGCCAGCAATTCCGCGGGTGATTTGGGGTTGGACTGGACAATGGCGCGGGTCGTGGCATCCCCGGCGGCCGGAGCCGGCGTGCTGTCCGGACTGACCGATGACCGGGTCGGGGCGGACGTCGCGGGTGCCGCCGGTTGACCGAATGGATCATCCTGGGCAAAGCCGCAGGACGCCGGCAGCAGGGTCAGGCTAACCAGCAACCCGGCGAACAACCAGTATTCAGGGAATTTCGCAATCATTGATAAAGGTATCGTCCTGGTCGAAAAACGAGTTCACCGGCAACAGCGACTTTGGCCAGAGTCGCCGGTCGCGCTGCGGATTGGTCAGGGTTTATCAGTCATCGGTTGCCCGTCGCCGGAGGGCCGGCCAGCAGACGGTTACTGATCATCATAAACAGAGCAATCGTCCGAAACCGGGCGAACCGCGGGCTTTCACAAAAATTTTGTCCCGCCGATGGCCGTCCCGCCGGTTTGGTTGGGCGGGCACCCGGCCGCCCCCAACCGGAGCAACCGCCAGACGCTGGAGAGGCGTTCCCGGGAAGCCACAAGACGGCCGCCTGAAAAAACCGGGGATGAGGCGACCGGCCACTCGGCCAGCAGCCGGTCAATCCAGAAAATCATCGACCGGACGGGCCAGAATGTCATCCGCCTCGGAAACCCGCGCGCCGCTGGCCAGTTCCTGCTCGCTCAGCCGCCGGACGATGATTTTGTAGGTGCGAATGGCGACGACTTCGATGACGTCGCCGGGCTCAATGGCCATTCCCTGGCTGACCGCGTCGTATTTCTGGCCCTCAATGACCACCTGGCCGCTGGGCAACATGCGTGATTTGGCCACGCCCCGCTTGCCCACCATTTCCTCGCGGGTGTCGTACCAGTCGCCGGTGGGCAACAGGTCTTCATGACGCTGCCGTCCGATCAATACACGCTTGCCGATCGGAGTCGAAGGCCAGATTTTTACAAACAACACAAAGATCAACGGCAACAGCAGCGCGATCACGCCGATCATGGACACACCGGCCGGCACGCTGTGCAAAAAGGCCACGATGACTGCCGACGTTAACAGGCCGGCGGACAAAATCGCCAGCAGGCCGGCGCTGGGCACAAACAGTTCCACCGCGATCACGATCAGGGCAGCAACCAGCAACAGGATGGACCAGAGCAAGGAACCCATAAGTCAAACGGAATTAGGACGCGGACAAGGAAAAGGCCATCACGAAAATTCACCGCGAGGATCGCAGATTCCCGAATTCGACCAGCGAACCGGAATCACGCGACTGCTGGTGCGACGCCAGCCCGCGGATAAGCGGGCTAGGGGTTTTCAGGCTCCACCAAAACACGATTTCCCAAAACCTGAACGACCCGAATCGGCGTACCCCGTTCCACCATGCGACCATCGGTTATGACATCGACCAGTTCATTGCCAATCTGGGCCTTGCCGGACGGCACCAGCGGCGTGGTGGTCATTCCGGTTCGCCCGGCCAGGTGGTCGCGATCGGCCACGGATTCCTGTTTTTCCCGCTGGGCCGGCGACAGGGAATCGTCCCGACCGGGGGGCTGCAACATGATCCGTCGAAAAACGGGCAGCGTCGTCATGTATTTACGAAAGAAAAATATGGCCGCGAAGAACCCGGCCGTGGCCGCCAGCACCAGCGACAGGGAAACGGGCAACCGGGCCATTTCCTCCGAGTTGCTGGGAATGATAAAGGTCTGCGAAGCCAGCACGATCGAAACCACAATCATTAACAATCCGCCCAAACCAAAAATACCGAAACCGGGCAGAACAAATACTTCCAGCACCACAAATATCACGCCGCCCACGAACAACAAGATCTCCAGCCAGTTGGCATTGCCATCCAGGTATTGACTCCAGAAAAACAGCATCAGGCAGATGGAACCCAGAAAACCCGGAATTCCGATGCCCGGATTGGACATCTCGGTGGACAACAGGAAAACGGCTCCGAATAACAACCAGGCCGCAATCCACGGCGTGGCCATTTGTCGGGCGAGGGCCTCGATCCAGCGGTCAGCCGGGGACGGCTGCAATCCAACCGGAGTCTCTTCCAGCTGGTAAAACTTCATCAGTTGATCGAAATCGGTTACGCTCGATCGCGACAGAGTCAGATTGATAGCCTGATCGGCCGAAAGCGGGGCAACCAGGTCGACGGTTTCCAGCGGAAGCCACTGGTCGGGATTCCCCAGCAACTCGCGTTCCTCGTCCGCCAGCAAACGAATCTGCCCCGTCGTCTTGTTGCGATAGCGAACCACTTTCAGGTCCGGATCCACCAACCCCAGGGGAACGGACCAGTCGCGCTGTTTCTGTTCGGCCAGCATCCTGATCAACGGTCGGGCATCCTCCAGGGCGTACGGCTTGGGCTCGACGATGTCCGGGCCGCCCAATTTCGCCGATTCGGCCATGATGATCTGATCGCATGAACTGGCAATCAGCGCCGCCGCGCCCGCGGCAGTGGTTTCAATGAAAGCCACCGACCGCACTCGGGCGGGATCCAGGTCCGCCAGGCTTCGGGCAATCTGCAGGCAAGCATCCATCTCGCCGCCCGGGCAGTTGAACCGCACAATAATCAAATTCGTATCGGGATTGTTCGTCAAATGATTGTTCAGCATCCGCAGCGACCACGCGGCCTCCCGGCTGTCGATATAGTTGCCCAACGGGAGCTGGGCCGCGATCCAGCGGCCACCAACCGCCGGGTTCCCCTCGACGGCCTCGGGGTCCACTCGCAACCGACCGGCCAAATCCCGGCGCGAATTGACACGCAGCCGAATCAGTTGCAGTTGTTGCAGCTGGCGACTGGTAAATATTGGCAAATCACCAGGTCGACTTAACGTTGTGGAATCAATCAGCTGACCGGCCGCCTCCAGTCGATCCAGCTCGGACTGGTCGGCAAATACAATGCCCTGACCGGTTTCCACCCGGAACAGCGAGCGGTCGGCATCCACCATGGCCAGCGCGAACGGCAAGGGAAACGTCAATCGGCGCCCGGCCACGTTTCGGTACAAGGTCGTCTCAATCGAACTGTCGCCGCTGATATCTGCCCCAGCGCGGCCCAGTGCCGATTCGTCGTGCATGGCAATTTCATTGCAGGCCAGCGCCACCAGCACAGCGTTGCCCTCCAGGCGACTGGCTGGCAAGTCATCTTCTTCGGTCGGCAAGGCCCCCTGGGCCCGCGGCACATAGGCGACCGAATAAATGCCACGCATGCGGGTATCGGTCAGCATCATGGCAATGTCCAGACAATTTCCAATCCCGCTGCCCCGTCCGGTCGCTGCCCCGGACGTATCAAACTCCAGAATCAGGACAGGTCGCTGATCCGCCTGAACGACGACCGGCGCCTCATCGGCAATTCGTCCCAGCTGCTGCTTGACCTGGGCCGCCACCGCGTCGGTGATCGGCAACGGTACCGTGATCAAATAACCGGGCCGGGTGGATGATCCAGCCTCGCCAGCCGGCTCCGGCGGATTCGACTGAAACCCGGTGACCGGACGGGCCAGCAACAGTATCAAAAGCCCAAACGCAAAAACCCCCCGGGCCATGCCGGGTCGCTGGCCGTTGTAATCAAACCGAAAAGCAGGCGGTCGATGCATGGTTCCAAAAAACAGGGGCACATTCGTAACGCGGACGCGGGACGCTGTATTATAGGTTGCGGGAGACCCTGGAAAACAACGATTGCAATTCGTGGCCAGGCCTCGAAAATTTGCGGGATTCCCCGCGGGGATGACATTTTTGCGGTGCCAGCGGCACCGGCAGCGGTGGGCCGCGGCCGGGGCCGCGCCGGCGACCCCCCGGCGGGCGGCTCCCCCCGCCCCACCCCAACCGCAGGGTTCCCGTTGCCGATCACCCGTTTCTGATGATTACCCCGTCCGTTGCCCGTCCGCTAAACCCATAATGGCCTTTCCCCCAAAACTCATGGCCACTCTGCGGCAGGCCCGGAACGTGATGGCCGTTACCGGAGCCGGAATCTCGGCCGAAAGCGGGATTCCCACTTTCCGCGAAGCCCTGACCGGGTTGTGGGCCCAATACGACCCCGCCGAGCTGGCAACGCCGGCGGCGTTTCGCCGTGATCCGGCGCTGGTCTGGGACTGGTATTGCTGGCGACGGGAAACCGTCCTCGCGGTCGAGCCCAATATCGGACACCGGGCACTGGTCGAATTGCAAGCGCGGTATCCCCGATTTCTGCTGGTCACTCAAAATGTGGATGAACTGCACCAGCGGGCCGGCAGCTCGCTGGTCCTGGAACTGCATGGCAGCCTGCTCCGCGCCCGCTGTCTTGACGGCGGACACGTGGCCGCCGCCTGGCCCCCGACGTCGCCAGGAGCCGGGCCACCGGGCTGTGCCTGGTGCAACAGCCCCCTGCGCCCCGATGTCGTCTGGTTTGGCGAGGGTCTGCCCGCAGGTCCATTGCACCAGGCAATGCAGGCCGCCCGGCATTGTGACGTCTTGTTATCGATTGGAACGTCGTCGGTCGTCTACCCGGCGGCCAGCCTTGCCGAATTGGCCGTGCGCGGGGGTGCCACCGTCATCGAAATCAATCCGGATCAGACGCCGCTGAGCAACGCCGCGCATTTTGCCCTGCGCGGATCGGCCAGCGACATTTTGGCGAGTCTGGTGGAGCAATTGCAAACGACACAGTCCGGTGAGTAACTCAACAACGATTCGATGCCCCAAGCGATTGCTGCAGCGATACGAATCGACACAAGGGTGGGGCGATTTTTTCACAGCCCATGCGAGCTGTCAGAATATTGCCAGCGGTCAAAACTTCAGGAAAACAGGGGCGGTTTTCAAATTTTTTTCCGAAAATACGACTTGGCCCGCGAACTGCAGAAAGAAATGGGCGTCCTGAAACGTCTTTCATTAAAGATTTGATCGCCAGTAACCGGTTACTCCCGCGGATGCAGAACGGTTGGGGTGGCGATCAACTCAAACGGCCGGGCCAGTTGCCCAGGAACAGACCTTTTCACCATCCACATGTTTTTTGAAAGGAAACAAATTCATGTTGGTCCTCTCCCGCAAAGCAGGTCAAACAATTGAGATTGGTGACAACATCACCATTACCGTCACCAAAGTCGGCGGCAATCAGGTGCGTATTGGAATCGACGCTCCCATGGAGATGCCGATCCGCCGGGGCGAGTTGCAAGTGCATCGTGACTCGTCCGAGCCTGACCCGGACGCCATCATCCGTCTGGCCCAGTGTTTGACGGTGAATCCGGCCGCACCAATCCAGGCGGCTGGATAATGATCCGGTCGGCAGGCTGTCCCGCCCCTGAAGGTGATTGGTTACTCGGGGGTGTCATGCCATTTCCGCCGGGCACCCGTGTTGTCGCCGCACGCAATGAAGACTTCCGCGATGGTGGCGGATGTTTTGGGAATCACGCCGCTGAAGCCATCAAAGCCGCTGGCATTCGCAGCGATCTGTCCGTTGCCACGCGCGCACGGTTCCGGCCGGTCAACAGACGGTCCGCCGCGTCGGCGAGCACACCGCGGTTGTATGAGACCGGTTGACCGAAACCCAGGTCCTGCGACGCGGTCCCGTGTCGGAGTCTGAATGTCACCTCCGCATGTCGAGGACGCGGCCGGCCCCACATCATCCATCAGGATCAACAGGATGTTGGGTGCATCGGCGGGAAGCCGTTTGGACTCAACCCGTTTATTGCAGGTTGAGCTTTCAAGGCTCACGCCCGCCCGGGCACCCGAGGGCGTCGGGCCAGGCTCAAATTTCGAGGACGTTTCAGTCGAGATTGATTGTCACGGCCTTGAGTTGCCCGGTAAACCTGAACGGCATCTCATAGCCATCGGCGACCGGCGTGCCCGTGTCAAAGCCGATGTCAAACGTCTCGTCGAGTGTCACGCGGTTGGGGATGCTCTTCTCGACCCGGCCCTGACCCACTTTTTTGTCGTTCGCAAACAGCGTCACGGTGGCTCCTGCGAAGGGCTTGTCTGCGTCGGATTTGTAAACCGCCTTCAGTGTCACTTCGCCCTTCGGCAACTCCCCATTCGAGGTGATCGTGTACTGGTCGACACCGGCGAGGTTGTAGTCGTAGACGAGTTTTCCGTCGCGCACGTACAGACCATAGCCGGCGAAACGACCACCCTGAGTGAGCAGCATTCCTTCGGCACCGCCATCAGGAATCTGGACCCAGGCGGTAATGGTGTGGCTCCTGTGCTTCAGGTCGGGCGCCGCGCCTTCGGGCAAGCGAAGCAGGTTCGGATACGTGAATGTCTGGCGGCCGGCAGTCAGGCTGGGACGGTTGGCGACATTCAGCCGTTCGGTTTTGCGATCGTCCAGCGGCAAAACGTTGAATCGGGCCGCTTCGGCAAAAAACTGCTTGACCAGTTCGTCGAGCTTCTCCGGGTTCTCCTTCGCGAGATCGTTGGCCTGCGAGAAATCTTCTTCGACGTGATACAGCTCCCACGGCATATTGAGCAGATCACCCGGTTCGTTCTCACTGGCCCACGGGATGCCGCGAATGGCACTGGCCATCCAGCCGTTGTGATAGATGCCCTGATTACCGAGCATTTCAAAATACTGGGTGGTTCGTCGATCTTTGGCAGCGGGATCGTCAAAGGTGTAAACCATGCTAATCCCCTCGATCGGCTTCTGGGCGACGCCATTGAACTGGGCCGGAGTTTCCACGCCCACGATCTCCAGGATCGTGGGGGCGATGTCGATCACGTGATGAAACTGGTCGCGAATCTCGCCACGAGCCTTGATCCCGTTGGGCCATGAGATCGCGAGGCCGTTGCGCGTGCCGCCGAAGTGGCTGGCGATCTGCTTGGTCCACTGAAACGGCGTGTCCATGGCATGCGCCCAGGCCGCCGGAAAATGGTTGTAATGTTTCTGGCTGCCGAGTGTCTTGAGTGACGCAAGTTTCATTTCGAGCGGTTCCGGAATGGCATTAAAAAACGTCATCTCGTTGAGCAACCCGTTCAGCCCGCCTTCGGCACTGGATCCGTTGTCACCGGCCATATAGATGACCAGCGTATTGTCCAATTCCCCCATTTCTTCGATCGCGTCAACAAGCCGGCCCACTTCATGGTCGGTGTGCGCCGTGAATGCCGCAAAAACTTCCATCATCCGGGAGTAGATTCTGCGTTCGTCCTGGGGAACCGAATCCCAGGCGGGAAGCGAGTCGGGACGTTTGGTTAACCGGGTATCGGCAGGAATGATCCCCATTTCCTTTTGACGACCGAACGTTTCCTCGCGGTAGACGTCCCAGCCGTTGTCGAATTTACCCGCAAACTTGTCGATCCACGCCTGGGGCACCTGGTGCGGGGCATGAGTTGCCCCGGTGGCAAAGTAAACACAGAACGGGCGCTGTGGAGCGACGGCCTTGGATGCCCGCATCATCCGGATGGCATGATCGGCGATATCGGTGGTGAAGTGATAGGGCGAACCGTCTTCGTTCACCTCGGGTGGCTCCAGGCGCTTTTTGTTCTCGACCAGCGCAGGGTGAAACTGGTCCGTGTCGCCGCCCACGAACCCGTAAAAGTAATCAAAGCCCAGTCCATCTGCCCAACGATCAAAGGGGCCAACCAGACTGGTCTCCCAGTCAGGGACGTTATGATTTTTGCCAAACCAGGCGTTCGCGTAACCGTATTCACGAATGACTTCCGCAAACGTTGCTGCGGAGGCGGGGATGATCCCCGAGTAGCCAGGAAATCCGGTTCCCGCTTCACCAATGACGCCGCTGCCCACTGAATGATGATTGCGCCCGGTCAATAGCGCAGCCCGGGTTGGTGAACAAAGTGCGGTCGTATGAAATCGCGTGTACTTCAGGCCATGGTTGGCGATCCGATCGAGGGTCGGAGTCGGGATTCCACCACCGAATGTACTCATCTGACCGAATCCACAATCATCGATTAAAACGATCAGAATATTAGGCGGGTTTTCCAGGCCAAATGTCGCCGGGATTTTCAGTTGCGGTTTTACCGCTTCGGAATCCTTGTAAGTCAATCCAATCTTGCCAGTGAAGGGAGCCTCCGGTCGTGGCAAGACTTCCTGTGCAACAACATTGGCAAGCATCGTGAAGGACATCACCCAGAAGCCAATAATCAAAACATGGATGATCTGTACTGCATTGCGAGAAAATAGCAAACTCATATTTGAACCTCAGTGGATTTGTCGAATGCGGGTTTCCGGTTGCGAATCGCGGGTCGGCCCTGGTTTGGCCCTCGGGGTCCTGTCCAGGGCAGCAACGATCCGCGCCCGGCGATTGATGCGTTTCTGCCCCGTATCAAACTTGATGGTCGGGCTTCAGTGACTTTTCCTTGGGAACAAAATGAAAACCTGAAGTGTGATGGCCCGGCTTCAGCGCTGTTGGTGATGCGACTTCAATCTCTGCTGCCGTCACCCCGGATGACGAGAATATTCGGCTTCTCCTGGCCCTGAGCGGACCAACTCATGCTCAGGCACCGCAAAGTGCCCGGCACAAAAAGACATTCTAAATTTTACGTTGTATGGTCCCTGCTGGATGACATGGAAGACGGACAAGCGAAGCCCGGGAGTCCGACTCTCTCACAAACGGGAGAGAGAAATCTGGATCAGATTCTTTACCATAGCGAAGAATCTGCCGGTCCTCAATGACTGGCTTTTCATGACAAATCCTTCGACAACATTCGGCCCGTTCTGTGACCTGCCGCCCTGGACGGGAAAGTGCTTCGCGAGCGCCTTCCGCTGCGCGGCCATCTGCTCACCCACCGGTGCCATCGGCCCAAAGAACTGTTGCAGCTGATGCCGGGCGAGTCCCCCGCCTGGTCGAATCATCGACATCCTTGATGTCGATGCCTCCCGCAACCAGCCCGGTGAAAACGACAGGTCGATAAAAAAATGGAGCTTTCGACGGAATTCAATGGAAACGGAAAGCGCCGTGCCGGGTTGCAGCCGCTGACCGGGCACGATGCTGCCTTGCCGGACCGGCGGCCACGTGGAGTTGGCGGCCATGGTATCAAAACCCGGGTGCCAGAAAAACGACTGCAACGGGAGCCGCGAAACCGAACACCGGTCCCGACCCCGGAAATCGCGATGGGGTACACCGGCAATTTCCGCGGTCGCAGGCACCGGACGGCGTTTGGTCACAACGATTTGTGAAGATGCCTTGTTGATCGCGTCCGGCTCTGCAGCAACCTCAATTTGGCGTTACGGCGGGTGTGCCCTGCAGCAATGTTTCCCGCGGAAATGGCACGGCTGGACAAGCCAGCTGTGGCTCCCTCAATTCCAAAACCCAATGTCTTTTACTGAGTCACCGCGTCCGGTCTTGTAACCAGCCTAACCGGGCCAAACCGTCACCGGTCGACTTGCTGCAGCCCACCGGAAGGGGCCTGCGGCAGCGCGGGGTACCGGGCCATCACTGGTGAAACGACGCATCCTCAGGCGGGCCAAATCCTCAGGCGGGCCAAATCCTCAGGCGGCCCAAAAAAAGGCAAGTCCTGAAGTCTGGCGCGCCAATTCCGGGCGATGCTATAATACAGTCTTTGCCGTATTCGCAAATGCTGGAGCCTGCTGCGAATTTGCCACCGGACCCGATATCGGTCGGCCGGGGCGTTGCGAATATCCTGCCGGCAGGCAAACGGAGATACAGCCATCAATCCTTGTCCCCGCGGCCTGAATCATTGTCATCCCGGAGCGCACCATGAGCCACAGCTACCCCAGAGTCGTCCGCAACCCGCGTCTGCCATTCATGATCGTCCTTGTCCTGTTTGGCGGGTACGGCGGTTCGGCCGGCCAGGCGCAGGAACCGGCCGCGCAGCCCGCGGGTGCCAGCCCGGCCATTGCGGACACCAGAGATGACGCCGATGAATCCGAGCTGCTCGTGATTCGGGCCGGAGCCGATGCTTTTGTGAAAGCGTTCAACGAGGCAGATGCCGGGGCGATCGCAGCGCTGTGGACCGAGGACTGCGAATATATCGACGAAACGGGAATGGTGTTTTCGGGCCGCGAGGCCATCGAAAAAGGCTACGCCGAATTGTTTGCCGGGAACGCCGGGGCCGAAATCCGGGTAATGATCGACTCACTGCGGCTGTTGGGTGATAACACGGCCATCGAGGAAGGACGGACCATCGTCGAACCGGTCCCGCCGGGCTCGCCCGGAATCAGCAAATACACCGCCATCCATATCAAGGTTGACGGCCAGTGGCTGATGGCTTCCGTTCGCGATGCATGGATCGAGGCTCCATCCACCTATCACAATCTCGCCGATCTGGAGTGGTTGATCGGCACCTGGCATGCCGAGGAACACGGTGCCAAAAACGAATCGGTTTGTCGCTGGGTGGCCAATAAAAGTTTCGTGCAACGCGACTACACCATCACGCGTGTCGATGGCACGAAGACATCGGGTGTGCAGCTGATCGGCTGGAACCCCCGGGGGGGCCACTTGCAGTCCTGGAATTTCAGCGCTGATGGCGGACATGCCGTGGGGGTCTGGACCCCGCACCAGGGGGGATGGACGGCCGAAATGCGGGGCGTTACCGGCGACGGAGCGCCGACCTCATCGGTCAACCAGCTGACGCGGCTGGACGACAATGCCTATGTCTGGCAGTCGGTTCAGCGAATCGTTGGCGACACGGCGCTGCCGGATACGGACGAGATCGTGCTCAAACGCCAGACAGCGCCGCGCTGAAACGCGGTCCGGATATATGGCAGAACCCGGAATTCTCAACAACCCAAATAACAACGGAAGGCGACTGAGATGCCTCGAAAATTCATTCTGACTGCACTGACCATCGGATTGATGTTGAGCCTGCCGCTGGCCGATGGCTGGGGCCGGGGTGGCGGCGGACGCGGCGGCTTTGGCGGCGGAGGGCGTGGCGGCTTCGGCGGCGGCGGCGGTGGTCGCAGCTTTGGTGGCGGCGGTTTTGGAGGCGGCGGCGGCTTCGGTGGCGGTGGCGACCGCAGTTTCGGTGGCGGTGGCGGTGGTCTGGGCGGCGGACAACGGGGCGGATTCGGTGGCGGCGGCGGCTTGGGTGGTGACCGCGGATTCGGCGGCGGCGCTGGTGGTTTGGGCGGTGGTGACCGCGGATTCGGCGGCGGCGCTGGTGGTTTGGGCGGTGGTGACCGCGGATTCGGCGGCGCTGGTGGTTTGGGCGGCGGTTTGGGCGGTGGTGATCGCGGATTCAGTGGCGGCGCCGGCGGCGCCCGTGGCGGGCTCGGTGGTCAACGCGGTGCCCAGGGCGGGGTCGGCGGCGGTTTGTCGCGCGACAGTTTTGGTGATCGATTTTCCGGCGGTGCTCCCAACCGCAGCCAACTCAACAGCTTTTTGGGAATGCCCTCCGACGGAGGCATGCACCACCTGAGTTCCAGTGGCGGCAGCAACCTCGGCGACAACTTTGATGTGAACCGCGGGACCGCCCAGGGCCCACGAGGCGGAGAAGCCGCCGGCGCCAGTGTGACCGGGCCGCAAGGCAACACGGCCTATCGCGGAGCCGCTGTCGGACCAAACGGCGGAGTGGCTGCCGGTCGGGGCGTGGAGGGTGCCGGAGGTGGCGGTGCCGCCCAGGGAGTTGCCGTGGGGCCCCGGGGCGGAGTAGCTGGTGGCGAGGCCGTGCGTGGCCCCGACGGAGGTGCTGCGGCTCGCGGTGCCGCGGTGGGTCCCTACGGGGGTGCGGTGGCGGGCGGCGCTGTGCGCGGCCCTGATGGCGGCGCCGCAGCCCGCGGCGTGGCAGCAGGTCCCTACGGGGGGGTGGCCGCCGGGTACGCCCGCGTTTCACCCAGCGGTCGTTACACGGCCGCCGCAGCCGTTCGTGGCAACTACAATAACTGGGGCGTTTATGGTGCCGGCTGGTACACGGCTCACCCCGCCGCCTGGCGGGCGGCGGCCTGGGGAACCGGCGCGGCCTGGCGGGTAGCCACCTGGGCATCCGTGGGCGCATGGATGAATTATTACCCGGCCGCTCCGGTGTATTACGATTACGGCAGCACGGTCACCTATCAGAATAACGACGTTTACGTCAATGGTCAGGACACCGGAACGGCGCAGCAATATTACGACCAGGCAGATTCGTTGGCATCGTCAGGTGCCCAGGCCGATGCCTCCCCCGATGGCGACTGGTTGCCGCTGGGCGTTTTCGCCTTGACTCAAACCGACCAGACCAAATCGAACGTCACCATCCAGCTGGCCGTGAACAAACAGGGTGTCATTCGTGGCAACTACGATGACACGTCCACCGGCGCGACCAGGGTCATCCAGGGTTCGGTGGACAAGCAGACCCAACGCGTGGCGTTTACGGTTGGTGACAACAGCTCGGAAGTGGTCGAGACCGGCCTGTACAACCTGACCAGGGACGAGGCGCCGGCCCTGATTCATTTTGGCGCCGACAAGACAGAACAATGGTTGCTGGTGCGGCTGAAGAATCCCGATGATTCCGGCGGTGGCGAAGCCGGTAACACGGCGGGGAATTGACAATCCCGATTCAATGGCCAGGACTCTTTTGGCATTTATCCGATCGATCGTCGACAACCCTGAAACGCGTGCGATGGTTGACTGCCCCTGGCATTGCGCATCGAACCGGCCCGGCCGGGCGAGGCAGCCGTGACAACGCCGGCGCTGCGGGTCGACAAGCCCGGGCCAGCGGCGACATCCATTCTCCCTGCGCTTTCTCCGGTGCCCACTCGCCACCGGAATCGTGACCATGCCCATCAGCTTGTATTCGACTATCCATGTGTTTTAATGAAAGCCCGAATTCCGACGGCTGGCTGTCCTGAGTTTTACTTTTACAACGAGGTAACGAACCGATGAAATCAAGGCAAGCGGTGTTGTTCAGCGGATTACTGGCCGGCCTGGCCCTGACATGGTTCGCGACGGCAGGGGCCCAGGAAACCACGGGAACGCCCGGGTCACCGGGCGCGACGACGACGATTGACGGCAAGCAGCTTCCTGCACCTCAGCCGAAATTCGGCGGCGTGATCAGGGACAATGCGATGCAATCGAAAGAGTGGTGGCCGCCGCGCGTTGTGCCGCCCGGGGATGCGCCGAACATCCTGCTCATCCTGACCGATGACGCCGGCTTCGGCGTGCCCGGCACGTTCGGCGGCGTCGTTCCCACGCCGACGATGGACCGCGTTGCGGCCAACGGTCTGCGCTACAACCGGATCTTCTCCACGGCGTTGTGCTCGCCGACCCGTGCCGCGCTAATCACCGGACGCAACCACCACTCGGTGGGCTTCGGCGTCATCGCCGAACAGGCCACCGGATTCCCCGGCTACAACAGCGTCATCGGCGTGGACAATGCGACGATCGGGCGCATTTCGCGCGATAACGGTTACGCGACGAGTTGGTTCGGCAAAAACCACAACACGCCGACCTACCAGGCCAGTCAGGCCGGGCCGTTCACCCAGTGGCCGACGGGCATGGGCTTCGACTACTTCTACGGATTCGTCGGCGGGGACGCGAACCAGTGGGGGCCGAACCTGTTCCGCAACACCACCCAAATCTATCCGTGGATCGGCCACGAGGGTACCCTGGAGATGGATCGATCGGATCCCGGGGAGGCGGTCTGGCCGGTCACCGGCGAAGAAAGCGATTGGAACCTGGTCACCGCGATGGCCGATGACGCCATCGGATGGATGGACCGGATTCACCAATCCAATCCCTCGCAACCGATCTTCCTCCACTACTGCCCCGGCGCCACGCACGCGCCGCACCACCCGACCAAAGCGTGGGTGGACAAGATCAGCGCGATGCACCTGTTCGACGACGGCTATGAGAAGTTGCGCGAGCGGATCTTCGAGAATCAAAAGAAACTCGGGGTCATTCCCCCGGATCTGGAATTGACTCCCTGGCCGAAAGAAATCCTGACGCCCTGGGACGAACTCTCGCCGGAGGCGCAGAAGCTCTTCATCCGCCAGGCCGAAGTGTTCGCCGCCTATGCCGCCTACAGCGACTATGAGATCGGTCGCGTCATCCAGCATTTCGAGGACCTGGGCAAGCTGGACAACACGCTGATCATCTATCAGAACGGCGACAACGGCACCAGTGCCGAGGGCGGGCCGCTCGGCACGTTCAGCGAGGTCGCGTTCTTCAACGGTGTGGCGCCGCCTGTGGAGGTGCAGATGAAGTTCTACGAAGCCTGGGGCACCGAATTTGCCTACAACCATATGACGGCCGGCTGGTCCTGGGCCTTTGACACGCCGTTCGACTGGTTCAAGCAGAACGCCTCTCGCCTCGGGGGAACCGGCCAGAATATGGTGGTCCAGTGGCCGGCGCGCATCAAGGACAAGGGCGGCATGCGGGACCAGTTCATGCATGTCATCGACCACGTGCCGACGATCCTGGAAGTCACCGGCATCGCGGCTCCCGAAGTCGTGGACGGTATCAAGCAGAAGCCGATCGAGGGGACCAGCTACGCGTACACCTTCGACGCCGAAAACGCCAAGGCGCCGTCGCGGCATACGACCCAGTATTTCGAGATGATGGGCCAGTGGGCCATGTATCACGACGGCTGGCTGCTCAGCACCAAGGTCAATCGCGCGCCGTGGGACGCCTTTGGCGAGGCCAACCCGGACCCGCTCAACAACCAGGTGTTCCAGCTCTACGACCTGAATACGGACTGGAATCAGACGAACGACATTGCCGCGGATCATCCCGACAAGGTCAGGGAATTGAGGGCGCTGTTCCTGGAAGAGGCCAGGAAGTATCAGGTCCTGCCGCTGAACGCCTCGGTCGGCGCCCGAGTGGCGGCGGCGCGTCCCAGTCTGACCGCCGGCCGCAACACGCTCGTCTATACGCGGCCCATGACCGGACTGCCGCAAGGCGATGCCCCGTACCTGCTGGATACCTCGTATACGATCACTGCGGATATTACGGTTCCGGAAGGGGGCGGCGAGGGCATGATCGTGACCTCCGGCGGGCGATTCGCAGGCTTCGGCTTCTACCTGCTCGAAGGCAAACCGGTCTTCTGTTGGAATCTGTTGGACCTGGAGCGGCTCAAATGGGAAGGCCCGGAGGCCCTTGCACCGGGTCAACACACTCTGGAGTTCGACTTCAAATATGACGGCCTCGGTGTGGGCACGATGGCCTACAACAGCTTTGCCGGCATCGGCAAAGGGGGAACCGGCACACTCAAGGTGGACGGCAAGGTCGTCGCGACGCAGAAGATGGAGAAAACGATCCCCATCATCCTGCAATGGGACGAGAGCTTCGACATCGGTTCCGACACGATCACCGGTGTGAACGACGCGGACTACCAGCCGCCGTTCCCGCTCACCGCCGACTTCAACAAGCTGACGATCACGATTGATCGGCCGCAGTTGTCACCCGAGGAGATCAGGAAGCTGGAACAGGGCCTGAAGAAACTGGAATCCGGCCGCGAGTAAAAATCGTGGCGAAAACGTATCGTGCGGTCCGCGAATTGACCGGCCGCAGTCCGATGCCGACGCCGCTCTGCAGAAAACTGCCATTGGATGCCTCTGCCGGCTCGCCCGGCACCCGGAATTCCCCGGAAATGGCGCGGTTGGACAAGCCCTGAGGTATAATTGGCAATCGGTTGTTCGCACGGAACAGATCGGTGGTCAGGATAATAAATGAGCGAGCTGGACGTTTTTGATTATTTTGCATTTGTCGTCATGGGCGTGCTGTTCGCGGCGGTTGTAATAATAATTGTTGTGCTCGGCGGGTTGCCAGGACGAATCGCCACCGTCCGCAATCACCCCCAGGCCGGCGCGATAAAGGCCGCCGGCTGGATCAGCTTGATTACTCTGGGTGCGTTGTGGCCCATCGCTTTCGTATGGGCGTTTGTTCAGCCGCGTGCGGACAGATCAGGCAGAGACGGAGGGTCCGTTTCGTGATCGCATTCATTACAATCATCTATGTCGCAGCGGTCGTCCTGGTGTTCAAGGTCTTTAGGGTCAAGCCAGGGCCCTGGTCGATCGCCTTGATGGCAACCATCGGCTTCGTTTTGCTCGGCGGGATCATTATCCTGTGGACAATCGCGGCGCCCATTTCATCCAAAGCCGTGGTCGGTCGGTACGTCGTTGAGCTGGTTCCCTACGTCAAGGGCCAGGTCATCAGTATTCCAGCTCAACCGAATGTCCCCCTCAAAAAGGGCGACATTCTGTTTCAGATCGATCCCAAACCGTATCAATACGCGGTCGATCAGGTGCAGGCCCAGTTGCAGGCAGCCAAAAGCAACGTGACACAAATGTCTGCGACCGTGCGAGTCGCAGAAGCCAACGTCAGGAAAGCGGAAGCCAACGTCACCGCAACCAAAGCGGCTCTGGATGTGGCAGTCGCCATTCAAAAAGAAAACCCGCAAGCCATTTCCAAACTTAAAATGGTGCAAGCCGAGGAAAGCCACGCGGCTGCGCTGGCCACGTTGCAAGTTTCGCAGGCCAGTGAGGAGCAAGCTCGTAGCGGGTTGGCAGCAGCCAACGATACGGTCATCAACGTCGAATCCCAATTGCAGATGGCGGAATTCAACCTTGCAGAATGTACCGTCAGAGCGCCCGCCGATGGATTTGTAACCAATTGGGGAATTCGTGTCGGGACCTTCGTTGTGCCAATGCCAATGGCGGCGATCGGTTCGTTCGTCGACACAACTGATACCTATATCGCGGCACCTTTTCCAGCCCAGATGCTCATTCACGTCAAACCGGACCAGCCAGTAGAAATGGCATTTAAGAGTCAGCCTGGCCGGCTGTTTCGCGGAACGGTCGCCAACGTGATTCAAGCCACCGGCGAAGGCCAAATTACGACCGGCGGGAAACTCCCTTCCGCCACGTCCATTGGCTCGCCCGGATACCTGGCTGTTAAAATCCGATTGAATGAAGACGAACCGGCGGAACTGCTGGAAATGGGATCTGCTGGTGTCGTTGCAATTTACACGGACTGGGGAAAACCGTTTGCCATGATCAGCAAGGTTGCCGTCCGCACGAAAAAGTGGATCTACTTTTTGCCGATACCTCTATAGCTGTATCTCAGCGGGTGATTGAACAACCCTGCCGTTTCCCGGCATCGCAGGGGCATCCGTCAGCGCCACATCCGTTCGGCGCGAGCAGTTGCGGCCATGCCAGGCAGGGCAGCGGTTTGCGACAATAGTCATCCTGGCAACATGTCGCACCACCGACAACCAAAAAGGATCGGGAGCGGCAATGGCTGGGTTGGCAAATACCGGGTCTGGTCCCGGGTGCCATCGGTAACTGTTCCGTACAAGGCATCGGACGTCGGCACAATTCCGGCGCCGGCTTTGAACAATAGTCATCCGGACACGTCGATTCAGCTGGAACCGTAATGCAGGGCATGGGTTTGGTGCAGTATTTGCCAGGACCGCCCGTCATTTGGGGACAGGGGCAATCGGGAATCGGTTTGGGACAGTAGTCATTTGACCCACAGGCAGTTTGCCGGCAATCGTCGCACGTTTCATCACCGATCCGCTGTTGACAAGCCAGCGCGGAAACGTCCTGACAGAAGCAAGCAATGACCATCACCGCCGCGATCCACTTTGTCAGGGCCCGATGCAAAACGGTGCCAGGCGATTTGGCTCGCCTGCTGCCGGGCACCGGCAATCGCGAGCTGTATTTTTTGTGAGGTTGACCAGCCATATTGAATGTGTCCGCGCGGCACCGGTTTGACCGGCAGAGTTGTTTTTTCAACGATTGTCTGGTGAGGGCGGCTCCCCGGGAGCCGGGGCAAGTTCCACGACCGGAGCCGCCGCCGGTTCATCCAGCAGTACGGGAAAGCCGGAGCCGGTTGCGATATTGCCTCCCGGCAAGCGGATTTGCCAACCTCCACCCAACGACCGGTAAATGCGGATCAGGTTCAGGGCAATTTCCCCCTGGCTGGCGGCCAGAGTATTTTGTTGAGCAGTGGTCGCTGCCTGCACCACAAAAACCCGGTTAAAATCGGTTGCACCGGCATTGGCTTGCGTCAACAAAACGCCGTTCAACTCCTGAATGTCGTTGACGGCCCGCTGCAATTGCTCGGTCTGGTCCTGCGCCTTGAGAAATCCCGCAATGGCGTCTTCGGCCTCGCGCTGGGCCTCGAGAACCGTGTTCTGGTAATTAAATACAGTCTGTTCAAACAGGGCCTGTTGTTGACGTACGGCATTTTTGATACGGCCGTAGTTCAGAATATTCCAGACGAACGCCGGTCCGACGGCTCCTCCGACACTGGCTGGCTGGTACAGATCGGCCAGATCCCGGGCCTGCCATTGCAATGCGCCATTGATGGCAAAGTGGGGATACAGTTCCGACTCGGCGACACCGATTTGAGCGCACTGCGCGGCGACAATACGTTCTGCTTCGCGAATGTCCGGTCGACGGCGCAGCAACTCCGCCGGAATCCCCAACGCCACGTCCGGTGGCGCAACGGGGATGGGTCCCTCACCCAATTCCGCCAGCAGATCACGGGGTGGTTCACCCAGCAGAATACACAGGGCATTAGCCGACTGACGCAGAGCCGCTTCCAGGCCCGGGATCAGGGCCCGGGTCTGTTCCACGTTGTTACGGGTTTGCAACATGTCGGCTGCGTCAGCCTGGCCAGCATCAAACTGGGCCTGGGCAATGGTCAGCGACTGTTCCTGCAGGGCCACGTTTTCCTGGACCAGCCGCAACTGTTCCTGGATCGTGCGAATCTGGACATACGTGGCGGCCACATCGGAAAGCAACAGAACCAACACGTTGTCGTAGCCTTCGATGCTGGCATCCAGGGCAGCATCGGCCGATTCCAGCCCCCGCCGAAACCGCCCCCAAAAATCGATTTCCCACGACAGGTTGAATCCCGACGACCACGTGTCAAAAATCTTGACGGGTGGGGAATTGGCAATCGTTTCGCTGGCTTGAATCCGGTCGTAGCTTCCAAATGCCTGTTGGACCTGGGGGAACAGGTTGCCGGCGGAAATTCCCCGCACGGCCTGGGCTTGCAGGATTCGCGTTCCCGCCACACGCAACGTCAGGTTCTGTCGCGCCGCGGTCTCGACCAGTCCGTTCAGGGTCGGATCATTGAATACGGTCCACCAGGCACTCGTATCAACCGGGTCCTCGTTGATCCGGGGGTCGCGCTGAAAATCGATCCATTGCGACTCGACCGCCGCTGCGGGCTTGCAATAGTTGGGTCCAACCTTGAATCCGTTGCGGTACCATTGTGGCAGCGAGCAACCACCCATGGCGAACATCATTGAAACCGCCATAACAAGCAGAAGGCGGTTGCCCGGACCGAATCGCCGAGCCATCGGGCCACGGCGTTTGCGAATTCCAGACGCACTATTCATACCACCATTCCAGGGCGCAAAACGGTACCAGGACGTATTATCCACCTCATCGACACGACTCCGACGGGCGATACAATCCATTTCTTGTGAAATGCACGCGGCCGTGGCGATCCTGCCAGGATGTAATGGTTATGCGGATAAATCTGGCACCGCCCTCCAGGGGTCCGCTGTCGATGTATTTGTGCAGGTCCTGACCCAGGGAAGCAGCCCCTTGACCGCGAGAAACTGCGGCTGGTGGACGTTGGCCCGTCAGACGCTGTATTTTTCGGATCGCCCGCAACGCATCGCCGGAAATCTGCCGATGGCGGCGTTTTTGGATGAATGGAAGGCCGGCGCCGGGGAAGACGGTTTCATCAAGGATCCGCCAATGCCGCCCTGTCCGTTTCCGAGCCAGCAAGTATCGAAATTCGGCTCGTCGCGGTTGACATCCGCAATCCGCTCGTCGATGGCAAGGATCGGGTTACCAACCTCAAACTGATCGATGGAAAGATGCCGGAAGACGTTGGCACGACGTCGCTGTTGATCGACTGGATCGGCGTCGGCGGCGGTGCCCGCGTCGGCTTTCACGGCGCTGGAGCGGCGCGCGGGGAGTTGGCTTGCGGCGATAGCCGGCAGTTTGCGCGGACCGGGACTGGCTCGGGGCCAGTGCGGCATGACCCTGTTTTGCTGAGATCGCTCCAGCCCTGTCCCCTGACGCCGTCGTATCAGGGATTGCTTCGAATCTCGGCATGCACGCCCGACAGCATTCGGATCCAGGGCGACACGGCACCGGCGGAAAGATGGGCGGTGGCTGCCTTGGCAGCCGCCCGATCCTCGAAAATGCCGTAGGTCACGATATACAGCATGCGGGTCTTGCCGGGCTTGCAGAAAATGGCGAACTGGTCGGGATTCTCCTGTTCAGCCACGTGCTTTTCAGCCCGCTCACGCGAAATCGCGCTGAGGACCTGAATCGTGTAATGATTGGCAGGCTGACTGAGAAGCCACTGGGCGTCATTTCCCGGGGCAGTGTCCTTGACGGGCGCTGCATGTTCGCTGGATTCCAGTATGGATTGCACCCGGGGGCGCTGTTGGGGTGCGACGCTCTCCCCCTCCGCCGCCGGGCCGACCGGGTCCGCGATGGCCAGATCCCCCGACAACATCTGCAGGTAATCGGGCAGGGACCCTGGTTTTCCGTACAGAAAACCCTGACCCAGCTGGAAACCCAGCTGACGCAACGTTTCGTGCTCCTCCTGGCCTTCAATACATTCGGCCAGCGGGGTAATGCCCAGCTCCAGAACCATTTTGACCAGGGATGCGACAAAGTGTTGCCGTTTTGACGGGGCCTTGTCGATACCCTGAATCAGTTTGATGTCGAATTTCAGAATATCCGGGGTCACTTCACCCAGTTCGAACAGTTTGGATTGACCCGCGCCGAAATTGTCGAAGGCCAGCTGGATCCCGAGTTCCTGCAAGGCCGATCGCAGTCCCTTGATGACCGAGATGTCGTTGAGTACGGATTCGTGCACTTCCAGCGTGATTGGCCGAACCGGGCAGGTTTCGCGGATTTCCTGCAGCGACTCAATCAGTCCATCGCATTGCAATTCGGCGGGATGCGTATTGACAAACAAGGCCAGGTGTTTGGGCAAGCCGTTGTCAGCCAGTGCAATTCCCTGGCGCCGAAGGACGCGGCTGAGTTCGGCCTCCATTTCCAGCCGGGATGCCACGGCAAACATCTGGGCGGGTGTGCGCAGGCCGAACAGCCGGCTGCGACCGAGCACCTCGAATCCCTCAATGGTCCGCTCATCGCTGTCGATTCGGACAATCGGCTGAAAAAAGGGCACCACGCCGCCGGAAAACAGGCGATCAAATTGCAACGTTTGCAGCGTCTCGACGGCTTTTTCGTGAGCGTCGCTGGCGTCCCGCTGGTCGGCGACCGAGGCATGCGCCAATCGGGATGACTGTGACTGGGTCACCTGGAATACCACGGCGGCAAACTGCACGGTGTCACCATCCTGCAACAGGGCTTTCTTGCGAACCCGCTCGCCATTGACGAACGTACCATTCGTGCTGCCCAGATCGTACAGCCACATCTCGCCGTTTTCCTCCAGGATTTTGGCGTGCATTCCCGAAACACTGCGACTGGGCAGGGTCAAGTCGGCTTCCGAACTGCGGCCGATCCGGAACGGAGGGTGAATCGCCACATTGCGGGTGCGCACGGTGTCTTCGCTTTGGCCCACAAAGAACCAGGCGGCAGCGCTGAGCGAAAGGGGAGGTGCATTTTCCATGGCTTCGAATTTCGACCGTTAAGTTGACGGGAGCCGTCGATCACCCGGTTGCAGTTTCGCGACCATTCCGCGGAACCGGCGGGCATCCGGGGAAAAGATAGCATTCACTATTGAATTAAATTGAAAAACAATGGATTTCAGCGCCGGGGTGTTGCAATGATTATCGGGGTTACGCGGCAGGGCCGTCCCATTCTCAGGCGATGATGGTCTCCCGGGCCGTTTGAACCAGTTCATTCACCAGTTCCAGCAGGTGCTCGTCGTTATAGGGTTTGACGACATATTCATTGGCACCGGCCTCCATGGCCATGTTGCGGTGCTTTTCACTGGCCCGGCTGGTGACCATCACAATCGGCGTGAATTCGAATTCGGTTTGCTTGCGAATCTGGCTGATCAATTCGATACCGTCCATCCGCGGCATTTCCATGTCACACAAAAACACGTCCGGAGCGGTTTCCAGCTCGTCCAGTTTTTCCAGAGCCTCGACACCGTCCCGGGCGGCCACGACGTCCCACCCGGCCAGTTGCAACAGTTTGGTTGTGACCCGGCGGACGCTGATCGAATCATCGACCACCATGGCCGTGGATACCCGGGTTCGGGCCGGTGCCAGGTTGACCGCGACGGACGGCGCTGGAACCGGAGCACTCCGGCCCGCCAAATCGACCGGGTCCAGAATCGGAATAATGGATCCATCCCCGCAAACGGTTGCGCCGACCAGTCCCGGGACCTTGCGCAAATGATCACCCAGCGATTTGACCGCGATATCCTGACCCCCTTCCACCGCATCCACGACCAGCGCCACGGAGTCGTCCGCCACGCGGATGACCAGCAGGGGACGGGCTTTTTGGAACGGGTGGCCCGAGGGGTCCACGGACAACTGCAGATGCGTGGCCAGATCCATGATCTTCAGCGATTCATCCTGGATGGCGACCATCGCCTGACCGTCGACCTGACGGACCGCGCCGGGATCCAGCCGCTGGATCGCCTGCACCGATTGCATCGGCAAGGCGTAGCGCTGCCCGGCGCTTTTGACCAGCAGGGCTCGTGAGATACCCACGGACGTTGGCAACTGAATCGTAAATGTGGTTCCCTGACCCTCGCAGCTTTCCACGCGGATGGTCCCGTTCAATCGCGCGACGGCATCGCGCACGACATCCATACCGACACCCCGCCCCGAAACATCGGTCAGTTTTTCAGCCGTGCTGAATCCGGGCAGAAAAACCAGATTATGCAATTCATCCGTGGACAGCTTGTCCTGTTTGCGGATCAGTCCGTTCTGGATGGCCTTTTGACGCACTTTCCTGAGATTGATCCCGCCGCCATCGTCACTGATCCGAATGGTGACCTGGGTCCCCTGGTTAATCGCTTGCAGGTGAATCCGGGCCTGTTCCGGCTTGCCGGCCTGTTTCCGGACCGCGGGGGATTCCACGCCGTGATCGATCGCATTGCGAATCAGATGCAACAGCGGGTCGGTAATCTCGTCCAGTACGGTCTTGTCCATTACCGTGCGCGCGCCGGAAACCTCCAGTTCAACCTGCAGTTTGAGGCGGGCGGATACGGAACGAACCGTTCGTTCCAGGCGGCTGACAATGCCACTGACCGGCACCATGCGGATTTGCATCAACCGGTTTTGCGTTTCGCGGTTCAGGCGGTCGAGCCGCTGAAACAGGCTGTCAAAATCCGTTTTCAGATTTCGCAATTCATGGGCCACGATTTCGACATCACTGTTGCCTTCATCCAGGGACCGGACCAGCAGTTGCAAATGCGAATACTGGTCAAACTCCAGGGCATCCAGATTCCGGGCGGGCATGCGCGAGATGCCGGGGAGCGTGGCGGTGGCCCGCGGGCATTGCGGGGAGCGAATGATTTGGGACCACGCGGTCGGCGGGTCGTGCGGTTGCCCCAGATCGCGACTGGCCTTGCGCAGACGTTTCAGGGCGGCGTCGATTTCGTCGATCCGGGATTCGAACAGATCCAGCCGTTTTTCCATCGTCGAACGATTAACAATCATTTCGCCAACCAGCCCGACCAGATCATCGAGCCGATGCAGGGGTACCCGCAGATATTGACCGGTTCGCCGTTCCGCAGAAATACGGTTTCCGGCCGTGCCGGCGGGTGCCAACGTGCCAGAAATGATTGGGGGCGCCGACGGTACGGAAGGGGAAGCAATGGCGGATGTTGGCGAGTCGGGCGGCCGCGAGAACCGGCGGTCAAAAGCGGTCAATTCACGGGAATAATGCTCGTAAATCGTGACGATCTGCCCGGCCACCGAGTCCATGTCGAACTCGACGGTGGTCAGTTCCTGGATCTGATCGGTTGTGGTCAGCATCAGCTTCAGTTGTTCCGCCGAGGCGGCCTGGCGGTATTCGTTCAGGCGATCCAGCAGATCTTCCATCCGATGTGCCAGGCGAGTGACCGCTTCCAGCCCGACAGCTCCGGCCGCACCCTTCAGCGTATGCGCCGCGCGCCGCACATCGGCCAGGGCCGACGCGTCATCGTCCGATTGCCGCTGGCGGTTCAGGCCGTCGTAGATCGTCCGCAAGTGATCTTCGGCTTCCTCGCTGAACACATCCAGCAATTCCCCGGGGACCTTGCTGGCGGCCTGCAGCTGCGCCGTAACTTCCTGCAGCGAAAATGTTTCGTGAGACGACATGTGGCGACTCCTTGTCGGTTTCCGGATGAACGAACGCGATGGCTCCCCCGGCGATTTACAGGTCGTCCATCCGCATCGTCGACATGATGGTGCGACCTGACGCTTTCTGCTGGCCGACCGTTTGGGAAACGTCTTCCGTATTCGAGCTGCCGGGGGCCTTTTTGTCGCTGGCGATATCCGCGACTTCCGTCAGCTGACGGAGGATTTCCTGATCTTCCATGCCGACCGTCAGCTCCTTGGGGTGATCGCCGGCGGGCTGGCATTCGGTGTTGACGGTTCGGCTGCCGGGCAGCGGGGCCGGGCGGTTTTTCGGGGCCACAGGCGGGTTGTCGGCGGCGGCGGACCGGGGGGTTATCGCGACAGCCGCGGGCAATTGTTCCGCCGGTGTCACCTTGAAACGCGATACGGAGTCCCTCAGCACGTCGGCCATCAACGCCAGCTCCCCAACGGATTGGGTTGCGGCGCGGCTTTTTTCCGCCGAGGCCTTGGTGCTGGAGGAGATTTCGGACATCGTGGCCGCGATCCGCGTCGCTTCCTCGGCCTGCTCCAGAGCGGATACCGAGACACCTTCGATCAGTTCCACCAGCTGGTTGGAAACGCTGTCAATTTCGAACAGGGTTTCTCCGGCTTGCGAAGCCAGTTCCGAACCGGCGACGACCTCCAGGGTGGATTCTTCCATATTGGAAATGGCTTCGCCGGTTTCCGTTTGAATGCCCCGAATCAGTTTGGCGATTTGTTTCGTGGCATCGGCGCTGCGTTCGGCCAGCCGCTCGACTTCCTCGGCGACCACGGCAAACCCCTGACCGGCATCACCGGCCATCGCTGCCTGAATGGAAGCATTCAGCGCGAGGATGGATGTGCGGTCCGCGATATCAGAAATCAGCTGAACAATCTCCCCGATTTCCTGAGACGATTCACCGAGACGCTTGATTCGCTTGGAGGTATTCTGAACCTGCGAACGAATCCGTTGCATTCCTTCCACCGTATCGTTGACGGCTTTCAGGCCCCGGGATGCGGTTTGACGTGCCTCGACCGCAACCTGCGCACTTTCTTCCGTCAGGCTGGCGACACCCTGAAAGGCCGCGGTCATTTCCAGCAACTTGCCGGACGCCTCGCTAATCCGGTTCGCCTGTTCATCGCTGTCCTCCGACAGCCGGGTCGAGGACCGGCTGATACTGGATGCGGAGCTGGTGACCTGTTCGGTGGCCGCCTGAACCTGCTGGACAATGGCGCGAAGTTGCTCGGTCATGTTGTTAATCGAACCCGCGATGGCTCCGGTGATATCCGGATGGACATCCGCGGAAATCGTCAGATCGCCCGCTGCAATGCCTTCCATTTCGGCAATCAGGCCCTCGATGGAGGCCTGAATTTGCAACTGTTCATCGTTGGACTGGATCAGGTTCAGGGTATTGTCACACATGGCGTTGAGCGCCGCGGCGGACGCACCCAGCTCATCGGCGGTGATCACAGCCACCCGGGCTTCGAAATCGCCATGGCTGATTTTCTCAAGCGTTTGGCCAATGGCGACCGTCTGGCGGGCGATGGCCGACCAGATGGTCCAGGCAAACAACAAACCGGCCACCTGGGCGACAACGGCCAGCAGACCGCCGGTCGTTTGCAGCAGGCCCGGGCCGCCCAGGGCCGCCAGAACCGTAAAGGGTACAACGGCGGCAACCAGCAACGTCAGCACCAGTTTCCACTGAATGCTGTGTTTCCAGGGCATGCCAGCCTGCGATGATTGTGTGGACATGGTTTAACCTCGTTTTTGAACAGGCGCGGTGCGAAGCAAGCCGCACACCGCGCCGGCAGTTTCCAATTGGGCCGGATTCGACAGTTTCAATTCATGTATTGGGTTAATTCAGAACATCCCAGCAGCCGATCCGGGTCCAGCAAAATGACCTCAGCCTGGTTGTCCCGGGCGGTTCCTGTCACAAGCGACGCCAGGCGATCGTTTCCATCGGTGACGCCGTCGGCGGTTTTTTCCAGTTCGCGAATTCCCAAAATCTTGTGGACGACCAGCGCTGTGCTGGACCGGTGTCGCGGGCTGTGCATGACGATGATTTTTTCGAACGGCTGCCGGTCGCAGTCCGTCAGTTGCAGCAAGCGGGCAAAGTCGGTGACCGAGTACAGCTGGCCCCGCAAGTCCACGACCCCCCGCAACCAGTCAGGTGTCCGGGGCAACCGGGTCATCTTTCCGCAGCGGGCAATCTCGGTAACGCACTCCAGGGGCAGTCCAAAGTGCCGGTCCCCCACGGCGAAGACAATGAATCGCGTGCCGGTTCGGCGCGGTGCCCCAACGGCCTGACTGCAGGCCAGGGCAATCGATCCGGCATAGGCCAGCGCGGTATCCTCGTCCATCCGGTTGCCGTACCGCTCCAGCAACTGCTGAACAGGGTTGGGTGGCAACGCGTTGAGGTGAGCCTGCTGGACAAGTTCCTCGAACAACTCGTCGTCATCATCCAGAAGGCTCAGGGCATCGTCGCCGAACGCCGCCAGTGCCCGCTGCAAATCAGCGTCAACTTCGGGCTCTGAAGATTCCGGAAATGGATCGGACATGATTGCCTCGCAGCGGACTTGATCGTGGAGTCAATCAGGATTTGATCGACCAGGACTGGTTCAGTTCGGTGACGAAGACCACCGTGCTTTGGTCGATTTCCTGACCCATCGGCGATTCAAACCCGATGGCCATGATCGCGTGATACATCGTGGCCGCGATGGCTCGAATCAGGCCGTTCCCCAGTTTGGAATGCGCGTCCTTGATGTCGTCCGTCTCGTCGGCTTTCCAGAAGGCCCGCAGCAGGGCGTTGCCCAGCGGACGGGTGCTGCGGACTTCGTCGAACGTGTGGCTCAGCGTCTGGGCCCTGGCGATTTCGTCACGGGCCTGCACGTCCCCCTTGCCGGCGAGGTATTCGTTGCAAAACGTCGTCAACAATTCCAGCATGTCGCGGCACGTCGTTGCGGCTTCGTCAATGTACTCTTCCCGTGGCAAAGCCCGGGAACGGGCAAATTCGTTTTCCAGTTTGCCCAGCAATTCAATGCAGGCAAACCCCATGGCTTTTTGGTCAATCGATCGCTGGATGTCCGCTTCCGTCCGGGAAAAAACCATTCCGGAGGTGACGGCGTTGTCGGCCAACAGGGGCTGTTTGGGTGTTTTCATGGGAATGCTCGGCTTCGTATGGAAACGGGAGTCCGCTTCGGTGTGACAATTACTGGGCTGTGGACGACAAATGTTCAATGACCTTGGCAACCAGGTCGGCCGCCTCGAAAGGTTTGGCAATGAAATCGTCGCATCCGCTTAACTTGCCACGCATCTTGTCAAAGACACCGTCCTTGCCAGACAGCATGACGACCGGAATGGATGCGGTCCGCTCGTGCTTCTTGACGAACCGGCACAACTTGTAACCGTTCAATCGCGGCATGTTGATGTCCGACAGAATGATGTCGGGCAACCGGGACGCCAGAATATTCAGCGCTTCGATGCCGTCGGCAGCCACGAGCACGTCAAATCCCTGCTCCTCCAGAGTCAACGAGACGAGTTTTCGAACGGTCGGGCTGTCGTCGACGGCCAAGACCACGGGGCGTTTGCCGGAGGGGGGATCGGGATTCTGATTGACGGTTTCGTCGAATTGGACTTCCTGGTGGACGTCGCTCGCCAGGGTTTCGACATCCTGTTGCATGTCGTGCAATGCTTTGGCTTCGCTGTCGTCCGCGTTTTCGAAAGTGCTCTCTTCCAGACGCTCGGCCTCCAGGCGCTCGGCTTCCAGTCGCTCGGCTTCCAGGCGCTGCTCGGCCTCCAGGCGCTCGGCTTCCAGGCGCTCGGCCTCCAGGCGCTCGGCTTCCAGACGCTCGGCTTCCAGGCGCTGCTCGGCCTCCAGGCGCTCGGCCTCCAGACGCTCGGCCTCCAGACGCTCGGCTTCCAGGCGCTCGGCTTCCAGACGCTCGGCCTCCAGACGCTCGGCTTCCAGGCGCTCGGCCTCCAGACGCTCGGCTTCCAGACGCTCGGCTTCCAGACGCTCGGCTTCCAGGCGCTCGGCTTCCAGGCGCTCGGCTTCCAGGCGCTCGGTTTCGATTTGTTGATCGGCAAATTCACGAATTCCGTTCAACCAGGTCAGACCAGCCAGGGCGATCTTGTGATCTGGTTCGATTTCCAGTGCGCGGCCGATCGCGTCAAAGGCGTCTTCGATTGAATCCGAAGTCCAGGCCTGGATCAGCAACGCGTCCGCATGATCGCGTTGATCCACCAGAAATGACTGAATGGCTTTTCTGGCCAGGCGGCGATTGTCTTCAACAATGGCGCGGGCGGCCTGGCAAAGGGGCGTGTTGGCGGGGGTGGGTTTGGTATTCACCGGTTCCTCGGGTAGTTGGAAGCTGACAGGCCTGATCCGGGTACGTTTCATTGGCAATTGTTGCAATGATGAAACGTAGTTTTCGCTTGACTGCCCCGACCGCGAAAATCCCGTTCGAATCGCCGCCGAAATGTCTGCCAGGACTCAACAATCCGGCTGACCGGAACGACCGGTATCAAACGCCGAACCCGACCATGCATCCGTTTCCGGGCTGGGGCGGCGTCACGGAAATGGGGCCAGACGGGCTCTGCAGACAACGTGTTCATCTCACGAGCGGGTGCCGCGGGGGGCGTGTCCTGCCCGCTTCAGGGAAACCGCACCGTCCGGGCGAGTCGTTTAGGGCACCGGGTCGGAGTTTTCGGCAGGGCCAGAATCTCCCCTTTCCTCGTTAGAAGAAGAATCGTGCCGCGCAGAACACGGAGTGCAGCGGGACGGAATGGCCCACCAACCTGTTTTCTCCGTGATCTCGGTGAGCTCTGTGGCAGGAACCTCCCACCTTTGCCAGTCCGCTCAATGGTGCGACGACCTGGACGACGCGTTTGGACCGGCCGGGTCCTCAATCAAACCACCAGGCAGATAGCTTGTTCGTGTCCGATCAAATCTCGACGTGCATCACGCCGTCGATTTGGTCAAAATGACCGATCTTCAACAGGGCTCCGCCGGAATCGGGCATTTCGGCGACAAATGCCGGATCACAGAGACCCACGGAGATTCCGGTGGTAATCGAAACAGCCACCAGTTGGGACACAGCGATGGACATTGCCACGAACCAGGGAATGGTCACGGCCGAAGCAATCAGAAAGACCTGCCGGTCCATCCGGGACAACTCGTTTTCACTGACGTAATGGTCGATCACATCCTCGCGGTTCGGCGAGTCCATCAGTGACAGCATTTCATCGAACGTGCATCCGTGCGAGCGGAGTTCACGATGGGTTTGCGTCGCCGCGAGGGCCCGTTTTCGCCGTTCGAATTCCAGGTGGGCGTGATAGGCTTCGATTTCGCGCTTTTTCCGTTCCAGAAAAGAACTCATCAGGGATCGGGGAACTGCCAGCCCTGCATTGATGGCCCGGCTGGCCCATTTTCGGGCACGGTGCCGCAGGTACAAGCGCCGGTATTCACTGAACACTTCGGCCTGAATCAACGAGATGGCCGTGTTCAGCTGGTCGCGCGTCGTGAAAACCAGCTGGTTGTCGACTTCGACACACAGCGGCTTGAGGTAATAGACCTTCACACCACGTTGCCTTCCGCGGCCATCCAGAAATTCATCCAGCCGGGTGCGAACGCAGTCGGGGATTACGTCTTCGATCTTGTCAAAGTCCTTGCGCTCGGTGACCGCCACAAAGAGACGACCTTGGGGCAGGCGAATCGATGATTTTGGCAGGGCAATCTCCCGGACCTGCGTAAACTCGGATCGATGCTCCGCGACCACCGATTCCCAGCAGGCCTGTTTGGATGCGCAGGGCCCGAAACGATTCAGCATCGACTTGGCCAGCCCGGTACTGCTGTCTTTGGGCGGCACCCATACAGATTCGCTGCACCAGGTACCGAACAGGTTGAGTTCCTGGTCGGGAGACCAGGACCCCAGGTTGTTTTTCGATTTCGGCGACGGGCCAACACCCCTCACGACCGACGCCGTACTGTTCGTGGTTGCCATGGCCAATCTCCGCAAGTGACAAAGTACCAGATCGTTTTTTATATCCGATCTTTGCTGGCATGCAACCAAAATCGGTGGCGAATCCACAGGGGTCCCGGACTCCGGGAGCACATGGGTCTGTGCGAGGAAAAAAGGGGGCAGGTCAGGACAGGTCCAGTTTCAGAATTTCTTTGGCCGTGCCGGCGACCGCAACGTTCACTGCAGCCCCGGCTGCTTCGCTGTTCTCCTGACCCAATCGGCCGAACCGGGAGTGAGTTGCGGTGGCAACAGCGGCGGATCGCTTCCAGCCCGGCATCGGTGGCAGGTTCATTGACGAGCCCGGAAGCGAAGCAGACGGAGACGGTCCCAATGCCGAATACAGCAGTTCATTGGGCTTGCCGATGATGCGTTGAGCCTGTCCCCATTTGCGACCGGTTATCGCCGGTGAACTCGAGGCCCAGGATGGAAACGTCGTCCTTCAGGCCATGAGTGGCGGACCAGCGCTGGACCGATTCCAGCAGTGAGGACACGCTGGCGTCCAGCGACTGAGACTTCCCGCACTCAATGACTTCCAGCATTTGCTGCCGCGTGAATTGGTCAAGATCTTCATTGATCGCCTCGGGTACACCATCCGAATACAGATACAACCGGTCTCCGCGCTGCAGGGTGACGACGTGTTCGGCGAATTCCGCATCCGCCAGCCATCCAATAGCCACGCCGCTGCTTTCGAGGATTCCTGGCGTACCGGCCGACGGTACATGAACGACGGGCTCGTGACCCGCCGAAACATAGCGAAATTCCCGCGTCTGCAAATCGAGTACTCCATACAACATGGTGAAAAACAGTCCATTTTGCTCTGACATTGGAAACCGCCGATTCAACTTGCCGGCCACTTCGGCGGGTGGAACGATACGCATTGAACCGTTGCCGTCCGTTTTTTGAACCAGTAGCGACGTCGAGGAGAATTGCGACGTGAGCATACGCCCGATCGTCACGGACAGCAGCGACGACGCTACGCCATGGCCGCTGACATCGACGACGTAGGCAGCGATATGGTTGTCATCAAGCGCAAAAAAGTTCAGGTAGTCACCGGCCAGTTCATCACAGGGAAGGTATCGCCAGGCAAATCGAATCAGCGAGGTGTCCGGGTGCGAAGTTGGCAGCAATGACTGCTGTACCCTGGCGGCCGCGTTCAAACCGCGTTTCAGCTCGGCGGCAACCTGTTCGGCATGCTCCTTGGCATGCTGCAGGTTGCTTTCGGCCTCGACTCGTTGCGTCACATCCTGATAAACGCCATACAGGTGCCGAATTATTCCCTCCCCGTCACGAGCGGCTTTTCCCAGCGCGTGTACCCAAACGATCTTGCCGTCCAGCGGACGTTGGTAGGGGTACGTGGATTCATGGCTTTCATGACGACCGTCCAGCGCCGCCTGATAACGCCGGAGGGTCCGCGCGGCAATTTCCGGATTGGCCTGCTCCAGCCTGGCAAGCCACTCGTCCCGCAAATGGTATCGACCGTCGTCTTTCAACGGTTCCCCGAGGATGCGGGCGGCCCGCGGTGACAGGTAATAGTACTCGGGGTCACTGTAGTCGACATGCCAGTAGCCACAGCCGGTCAACTCCAGCGCAATGTCGGAAAGGAAATTGACGCGTTCGACTTCTTCGAGGGCTCCCTCCAGCCTGCGTTCGGTCTCTTTTCGCGCTTTAATTTCCCGGGACAGTCGCTCGGTTTCCGCTTCAGACAAACCCAACGCAATGACGGACTTGTTGATGGTCCTCACAAACCACACGGCAATCAGAGTCGCCAGGCTTGCCGCCAGCAGCAAACCCGACAATACTGCGCGGCCCGTGGCGGCGTTGCCCTGCTGCACGCGCGGGCCCAGCCGGTCCTGGTCAGCCTTCAGCGAGAGTTTGATTTCTTCGGACAGGTCGGCGATCATTCGGTCCTGCGGCTGGACTTTCTGATCAATCAGTTCGTCACGCCGCTGGATGACTTGCACCAGCTCGTCGAATGCCACCATCCACGATTGGCGGGCGGCCGATAAATCCTGCATCCAGTCCCCGGACGGCGGATCATCGATGGCGGTCGCGACCTGGCCAAGGGCTTCCTCCAGCCCACTGCCCATTTCGGCCTGCGCCCGTTCGGCATCGGCCTGCGTATTTTCATCCAGGAACTTCAACAGATGGAGTTGACCCTGAAGCACTCGCTGGAACGCCCGGCCCGCAAGCCACGCCGTCGGGAAATCCTCCTCCCGACTGGCGGAGTCGATGATCTCCCCCAGTTGTGCCCGCATTCGGACCGCTTGCGGGTCCAGGGCCTGCCGGAGCAGCACGTCCTGGCGACGCATCAGTCGGAAAACATCCTGATTGGCCCGATCGTAGAGTTCCAGCTGATTTACCAGGATTTCGCTCAGCTCGCGCCGTTGCGCGTCCTGGACGGTCGCTTGTTGTTCAACGGCGAATCTTCGCGCGCGCCGAACCGTGCCTCATACGCCTCCAGGAACGTCTCGTCCCGGCTTTGCAAAAAGTCCCTGGCGGCTCGGGACGCCATTAACATGTTGGCCTGAACGCGACCCGAAAGCACGCTGCTGCGAGCCAGCCGGCGATACGTCGCGAAACTCTCGTTGCCGGTCCGGATTCCCCGAATGGCAAATACATCCACCGAGGCCATCACCAACAGGACCAGTCCGAACCCGAGCCCCGTTTTGGCGCTAATCGAAAGATTCCTGAACATACCCACCCTTCAGAAGCACCACCGTTCGCTGGCGTGATTTTGCCGACAATCTGTCAGTAACCGTCATCGGACATCGTACATCACGACAATGTGGTCTACATGCGCCCTGACGGGGCAAGAACGTCGCGGGTTGGTTCGGTAGTCGATGCTGCCAGCGGCGCCAGGACGCCGATCCGCAGCTCCCTCATCTCCCCGGGCCACGAATTTCGCCTGAGATATTCCGCAGGGAGATCTTAAACAGGGGGTCTCAAGGTCGATTCCGGGCCGAGTCGACGGCCGGTTCTCCCGGGCCGTCGGCCAATCAATGGACCGGTCCCTTTTGCCCCGGCCTCACGAAAAGCCTGCAAAACGGCTTTGGCTTCCAGGTCCGTTGTCCAACTGGCCTGGAACTGTTTAACCACATTGGTGAGAGTGCCGGTCATCCATGACCTCCTGTGATCGCGTGTTGAAGTTGACGCCCGGCACTTGCCGGAGGTGTTTCCATGCGCTCGAGACCCATTCGTCTTCACTGTCAATGCAGCTGCGACAGCAAGCTTGACCCGGTGGCTAACAACACGCTGCACCAGGCTCAATGCCATTCGGACCCTGTCCATTTTACCCTCGCTTCCATCTGTCTCGGAACGATACTCCCGGATCCTCAGTTCAATCTGTTCTCGCACACGACAGAACACGCTGAACTGTTCATGCTCAGTGCCCACGGCGTCGGCAGGATCGTCGAACGGCCAATGATCCTTTTGTCCGGCACAAGGAATATACGGGCCATGCTCATTCGCAGGATCGCAAACGGTTACGTCCGGTCCAATTCCTGACCCTTGAATGCCGATACCAATTTGCCTTGTCCCGCAGATATGTCGCTACCGCGTTCCGAGATGGCCCTGATCGCCAGTGGGTGAAAGTCCCCCGAGGGCACCGAACCGGCTGAGTGCGCTTCCCGCTTGCCCTCGCCTGAACTGCGGAACAGGCCTTCCGCCATCTGACTTCGACATGAGTTGCCGGTGCACAGAACCAGTACGCTCTTCTTCTTGGTGAAATGCTGTTTGATTTCAGCGATCATCGTTGTCAAACCACGAACGGGTCCGCACACAGAAACGCACCAGCATCAGCATGACCGGGACTTCAATCAAAACACCCACAACCGTGGCTAACGCAGCCCCCGAACCCAGTCCGTAAAGCATGGCCGCAGTGGCGATGGCCACTTCAAAATGATTGGAGGCACCGATCATTGCGGTAGGCGCAGCGTTTTCATAACTCAAACCAATGAACTTTGACAGCGCGTACCCGAGTGCGAATATCACGACCGTCTGAATGAATAATGGAATGGCGATCCAAAGAATCGTGAGCGGATTCTCAACAATGGTTTCTCCCTTGAACGAAAACAGGAGCACCAGCGTTACCAGCAAGGCGGTGATCGTGATCGGCGTCAACCAATGGAGAAAACTCTCCTTAAACCACGTTTCACCCTTGGCCGCGATCAACCACTTTCGCGAAAAGTAGCCCGCCAATAATGGCAACGCCACGTAGACGCCAACCGAAAGCAATAACGCCTGCCACGGCACTGGAAGTTTACCCACCCCCAACAGGTAGCCACCCAGGAACCCGTACAGCACCAACATGGTCAGCGAATTGATCGCTACCATGACCAGGGTATGTCCATCATTGCCTTTTGCCAGGAAGCTCCAAACCAGAACCATCGCCGTACAGGGCGCAATTCCCAGCAGAATACATCCGGCCAGGTAGCTGCGCCACAGCGGTACGGAGAGCATTTTGACTCCGTCTTCCATGACCACGGTTCCCGCTCCGTATTGCTGGCCAACTTGCAGATTCGCCCCCAGGGGCAGCTTGACGAGGTCTGTCGCGTCCGGACCGATCAAATTGAGAAAGACAGTTCCCAAAAAGAAGCTGGCGATGGCGAACATGGTGAAGGGCTTGATTGCCCAATTGATGAACAGCGTCAGGGCTACCGGACGGACCGATTTGCCAGCCTTGATCACTTCTGCAAAATCAATCTTGACCATGATGGGATACATCATGAAAAACAGGCAAAGTGCGATCGGTATCGAAATGACCGGGGCGCCATTGACTGTGATTGCCATGGCGTCCAGCGACTTGGCGAATTCCGGGACCAATTTGCCCAATCCGATTCCGGCAAAAATGCACAGTCCCACCCAAACGGTCAGGTACCGCTCAAACAACCCCATTTTCGCGGCTCGCTCGTGCATGTTCACCACTGCCCTCCGCCGTTCAACGGCACCCGTTGTCACCACCACACCGGCCGAGCGGTTTGGCAATCGGCCAAATTTTCGATGTTATTGGAACCACGGAAACAAGACCAGCGGTCCACGCGTTCGCGGCGCTGGCTCAAGAGACGAGGCTGAGTGTATTGCGAGCTTTGGTCGAGGCTGGTGAAGCGGGTATGTCGGCGGGTGAAATCGCCGCACAGCTGGACGTTCCCGCCGCGACGCTTTCGTTTCATTTAAAGGAATGGGCAGCTGCTGTTTTGATCGCTCAATTGAGGGATGGGCGATCGCTGATTTACTCGCTGAGGCCGGATGTGATGAACAATCTGTTGCAATTCCTCATGGAGGACTGCTGTCAGGGCCGCCCGGAATCGTGCCACAATCGACGGATCAATTACTCACGGCAATTCCAATGAGTTGGGATCGCAAAGGCCCATTACAATGCCATGTTCCAGTTCCAGAATCACCGGAGCGGCTACAAACCACTCGCCAGCGTCCCGCAACCGGACCCACGCGAGGCAGGGTGTATTGGTGTGCGCAGGCCCTCCAAACGGGGGCAATTCAACCATGCAATAGATTCCTTCGTCCCGTTCCAGAATTACGTTAATTAGCCGCTGGCAGGCAGGACAATCATGGTAATGAAGCACAACGCGACACTTCACGAGACTTGAAATGCCGGGGGTCGGCAGGAATCGCTGCAACGGGAATGGCCTGCCCGTCCAAGTAAGGGGGCGCAGGACAACGGCTCCTCGCACCGGCAACGAAGCGCCGGAGGCATCAAGCGGCCGTGAACCGAACAGGATGATGACAATGCCCATTGTCAGCAAGCTTGCGCTGGCTGCTGAACTCATTGACTGTCTGACCGTAATCGTCACACGTTTCGAAGGCTTCCACAAGCTCAAAACTAGAAGCGACAGGATGTCCACCCCAAGTGCAAAAACAGGTGATGTCTGAACCACGCCGAAACATCCACATGATTCCTTTTGCTCCAACATTCCGGACACATTGAAGGCGGCAAAAAACGCAAACACGCCAATTCCCGCCTTCCTCGAATTGCCCGAAGGACGCAGGCAAAGCCAGAAGGCAAGCAGCAATTCGGCCGGAACGGCTGCAACCCCCAAAAATTCCGCCGCAGGATCAGAAACCGAATTGCCAGTCGTTGAGACGAAGCGATGGAGTTTCAGGATTGCCGAAACAAACAGAACACCCGCGGGAATGAATGGAAGATATTTCACGATGCACGGCTCGATTATCGGCGCACGCCGGACGCCCATCGTCCCGATCGGCGAATCTGCCAGAACAGGGCCACCGCGATCCCGACGCACAGAATTCCCAGTAAACACCAGACAAGCCGCCACACCAGGGGATTGACCGGTGTTTTCAGCCCGATCGACTCCGCCGTATAGAACTGGCGGTCCGGATTTGCGGCCGTGACCGAGATTAGCGAAGACTGAAACGACACGGCGCCCTCGCGGGTGATCGTGGACACCGGGAACAACTCGCCCTCGCGGGCCTCGTAGGTGGTTGTTGTCTCGCGACCCGTAGATTCCGGATTGGCCGGCGGTTCATGCCCGACAAAAAACGCCGTTTTTTCCACCACGTACCCGTCATCGGGCAACCATATGATCGAACCGTGACAATCCAGCGGATAGTCGGGCGGATATGCACCCAGGTGCCATGCAACGCGTTCGGCCACACGCCCGGTCAGTGACGTTTCTACATGTGTTACGCTGTCGATCACCAGGGTTGGAACCGACAAAAATCCGACCAGATCAACATGAAAAATGCGGGACGGTGCTTCGATCAGGTCATTGCGAAACTGAAAGGTTTCGAACAGGGTGCTGTGGGCCCGGGAATCGAACCCCAGTACACCAAACACGTAATTCCGCGCTCCGGATGACTGGGCCTCAAACGCGAAACCGCCATCGCGAACAATCACTTCCCTGCGAGTGTCCGGGTATTCAATGTCACAGCGCCAAACGGATTTCGACAACTGGCTGTACGTACTGGTCAGCAGCGTCTCAGGATCGGAATTCGGCCCGGACACACGGTCCAGTTGCGTGACGACCGTCTTCCCGTCGAACAGACGCCACGGATCCACACGGCCCGATTTCACGCGGGCAGGGAAAAGGGGACATTCTACTTTTTCGTCTTGCGGGGGCGGCCGCGGGGGCGCAGGGAGGATTCCAGACCCAGCCGGTTGGCAATTCGTTTCTGCCAGGCCGATTCACCATACGGCTGGCCCCGGTTGACGCACACCGCCAGCGCCGCTTGCTCCTCGCGGGTCAGCGGCGCGTTGACCCAGTCCAGCCAGTCCCGGCGTCGCGGGACCGGTCCGGCGTGCAGCGACGGAACGGTCTCAACCGTTGTCGGTGGCGTCCCCACCGACGACCACGGCCAGTTTTGGGCCTTGCGAACCGGGATCTCTTTTGAGCGAACCGGGTTGCGTTCCACGTATCGCATCACCGTAAGCAAATGCTCGTCGGACTGGATCGGAAAGGCCTTGAAGCGACCCTGCCAGACGTGTCCCGAGGAGTGGTAGTGCCTGTGATATCGCCGAACGTGGGAGGTCATCAGCCACTGCATCCAGCGGCTCAGGTCCCCGTCGCCCCGGGGCCACACGACCAGATGAAAGTGATTGGGCATCAGGCAGTACGCCAGCAACCGCATCGGGGTCCGCTCGCTGGCCTGCTGCAGCAACTTCAGAAACGCCCCGTAGTCGGCATCCTTGTGAAACACCGTCATCCGGGCGTTGCCGCGGTTGAGGACGTGGTAACATACGTTACCGACAGAGGCGCGGGCGGTGCGGGGCATGACTGCAGTCTACTACCGGCGTCCGGCGACCGTCAATAAGTAGAATGTCCCCTTTTCTTCGCGAAGTGAAGGTCAGGATCGTAACCAGCCGGGAGTGGGATTTGGTCGGTCGCATACGGAAATGTCTTTGCCAATAAACCCTCGAAGAGGGCGCTCCATCGCGATTGAACTCCGGGATAGCCATGAATGAAAAACACTTCCCCGTCCGATGGTTGAAATCGAACGTCCAGTGAAGATGCTTCTAATGCATGCTTTCCCGATGCTTCAAACAGATCGTGATCGATCCGGGAAAGAGCCGCATCGATGGGACCGGGGATCGCCTGAAAAGGATGTACGATGGCGGCAGCCGGTTGTCCACCGGACTGAAAGAACGAGAGACGTGATGCTCCCATATGCCGCGATACGTGTTCATTCGTCAGCAAGTACGTGGCTCCTCGCAGTCGGAGGAACGTCGCGGAGCCTAATGTTTGCCCTTCCGTATCTTCCTGATTAGTCGACATCGCAATCGGGGTGATGAACGGATACGTGTAGTGCATCATGTGAATACCGGCCTCTTGGATGCATTCCGCGTCGATTCCGTCGGCATAGGGCATTGCTGGATTCCTATTTCGTATGAAAGCGACGGCAAGGTCGCGGCCAGTGATGACGTACCCAATTGCCCCTGTTGGTTAGCCTACCCGGTTTCGGTTCGAGATGACGAACCTGGCTCCGAAAGGAACCGCCCTGTTAACTTTTCGGGGTCTGTTAATCAGAGACTCGGAGAGTTTTGGCAAGAGATTTCGGGGTGCGGGAGGTACCTTGAAGGTCCCTTTCGGACCCCGAAAGTTCTCTCTCGAAACAGAGAGCGCGATGCCGCGAGCAGGGTCGTCGCAAACCCTTGCCAGAACTGGCCAAGAACGCGAAACGCCCGGCAGCCGATCTCTCGACGCCGGGCGTTAACCCGGCGGTCGGCGGAATTTCGCCGAAAGAAAACCAGCGCTCCCGGTAGGACTCGAACCTACGACAAAGCGGTTAACAGCCGCTCGCTCTACCAACTGAGCTACAGGAGCAAAATGAATTCATCCAGCCACAACAACGCGGCGGCCCGGGGACCAATCCCCGGTGACGAAACACGTCGGGCCTGGCGACGTGGCAGCCGCCCCCGGCCGGGCCCAAGTTTAAATCATCGATTTTTGCCGGGCAAGGGCAACGTCCCCCGTATCCCGGGAGGCCGGCCGGTCGCAACCGGTTCGGCCCCCTGTGGCGGCCCGGCGGAACACCGACGAGTCCCACGGAGATGTCGCGTTCGTGCCGTCGTTTCTCAAAGCGTTTTCTGACAAAACGACGCGACACGGGTGCGAAACGTGCTCTAGCGGGGCATGAACTCGCCGCCGCCCGGCATCTCGGCCAGTCGAATGCCCGGATCCCGGGGCGGAGGCGCCTGCGACAGGTTGGAATCGTTCAATTGCTGAATCGCCTGAATCACCTCCTGGGTGATGTCCCGTTCCGGGGCCACGGCGTACACCTGACTGGTCGTCATCACGATGCTCAGTCCCCGTGACTGGGCCACCTGAAAGGCGACCGGGCGCACCTGATTGAGCAATTGCAGTTTCAGCCGGGCATGATGGGCGGCCAACTGGGTCTGGGCGGCCTGGGCCTGCAAGCTGATTTTGGCCTCGTTTTCGGCCAGCGTTTTGTCCAGATCGCTTTGGTTCTGGTCGTTCAAATCGCTGTCGGACTGGGTCTTGATTTCGGTGACCCGTCGTCCCAGCTCGTCCCGGAACCCGTTGAGTTGATGGACCAGCTCCGCCTCGCGCTGCTTGAGCGATTCGGTGATTTTGCGGCGGGCTCCGATTTCCTCGGCAACCACGTTCAGATCAATTACCGCAATGGCGTCCATGCAGTGCGTTGCCGGTGCGCCGGGTTCCGGGCCGGTCGCCACCTGGGCATCCGGTGTTTTGCCACAACCCGACAAACCGGCGGTGACCATGACCAGTCCAATTATCCAGCAATCCCGAACCATGAGACATTCCTTTGTCGAATTCATTTGCTCGAATTTTCGTGCGCCCGGATCCGGATGGGGGCCAGGCCCCGCATGAATGGGGGGTGGACCAGGCAGCCGCTGCCCAGGGCGACGAGACTAGCAAGGGGAGCGGCCCAAAGCTACGCGAATTTTTTTGAAAAAGCCCGAGTTTGCGCAAAAGTGACAGCAAGATCCGTGGGTTGGCGGCGGGCGGTCCGGGTACGGATGGGCGGCATCCCGGACACGGGTGGTTTCCCGCTGCGTCGGGCCGAGCGACAAATACGGCTCGGCCTGCGGAACCGGGGCGTGAACAGCCCGGTCCCGCGGGGTTTCCCGGGATTCACGCCGGTGACAGCGTCTTGTAGTCCTCGCGACAGGGGTGCCAGACATCAATGATTCGGCAATTCGTCAGGGCCCGGCCGCTGTGCGTCACCTCACCAGGAATGATGTACACATCGCCGGCCTGCAGGTACACCGGTTCGCCAGCCACGGTCAATTCAAACTCGCCTTCGATCATGTTGACGATTTGTTGCTGGGGATGCGCGTGTTCGGGTAACACATGGTTGGCCAGAATATTCCAGTGGGCCACCGTCATCAGATCCGTGTGGACCAGTTTTCCGTGATACCCCTCGCACGGCACGAAATCGGGCAAGTCTTTCAGATGAATGTGCAGATCACTCATGATTACCACCTTGGTGTACCAGTTGGCGGGGGTGTTCCCGGTGCCGGTCAGCATCGGCCACCCGGACAGTAACGCCAGTTGCGTTGTTTTGAATTGGGTTGACGGGGGTTCGGTTCCGCCGGCGAATCAGCGGGGACCAATCGGTTCGGCGGATCAGGCCGGATCGATCCAGCCGGCATACAGTTCCGGGCGACGATCTTTCAAAAAAAGTTGACGGGCGTGCGACCGTTCCACGAGGTTCAAATCGATGTCGCAGTACAAAATTTCGTCGGTGCCCTGCCCGGCCTGGGCAATCACCCGGCCGGACGGATCGCATACAAACGACTGGCCGGCAAAGACCAGTTTTTCCTCGGGGCCCACGCGATTGCACAGGGCGGTATAGTAACCGTTCTGAAATGCCGCCACCTGCAATTCCGCCTCGTACAGTCCCTCTGGCCATTCTCCGCTGGCTCCGGCCTGGGGAACAACCACCAGTTCGGCGCCGGCCACTCCCAGGGCCCGCATGTACTCGGGATAGTGGCGATCGTAGCAAATGGCCACACCGATTTTGGCGTGCCGGGTTTGATAGACGGGGGCCCCCTGATCGCCCGGCGCGTAATATCCGCGCTCGTGAAAACAGTCGTAGTCGGTAATGTGAATCATGCGGGTCGTCCCGAGCAGGGTTCCGTCGGCATCGATCACCGGCGAGCTGTCAAACGTCTGTCCGGCTGCGAGCTCGAACAGGTTCAGCACAATCACCATTTCGAATTCGCGGGCAATCGGACAAAACACGTCGGTCAGGGGACCGGGAACCGGGGTGGCCCGTCCCTGTTCATCGCCCCGGGCGGGAATCTGGGGAAAGAACCGGTCAAATGCCAGCTCGGCAAAACAAACGACCTGGGCACCGGCCTGACCCGCCTGGCGGGCGGCCGCCAGACCGCGCCGCAGATTCGCCTGACGATCGGACGAAGCGGATTGTTGAACGAGGGCAATTTTCATGGGGCAGCCGGATGACCAAATGTGACGCTGGATTCGGTGTCGACGCCACATTGTAACGGTTAGGCAAACGGTTGTAATGAAAGCCAGCTGCGGGCGGCGGCAAATTTTTACTGTTCCGGTTTGTCAACCGAAATCGCCTGGCAGTCATTGGTGGGAAAACCTGAACCGGGGGCCCGCACAAGGCCGAAACTTCCCAACAAGCCGTTCGTTCCGCAGAACGACCGCGGTCGTTAAATTCCGATCGCCAGCCAGCCGCCCCGCGTTGCTTCACGGTACCCGGCGTTAGCTGATTTCGGGTGGGTGGGAAGCCACGGGGGCTTGATTGAGGAGACAGTGTCCATGAGTGCCATACCAACGGGACAGGCCGGGCCCTTCCACCACCACTACGACGAGATACGCCGGCGGATTGGGCCGGCCGGTGCGGTGTGCCCCCATTGCCAGGGGTCCCGCGAGATTTATTACAGCAGCGCCCAGTTGCGGCGACCCGTCTACAAAAGGGCCGTATTCGCCTATTTGCGTTGCCACAACTGCACGCACCGGTTCCGATACCTGCGTCTGGCACCCCTGATCTTCTGGATGGCGGCCGCGATGGCCGGGCTGTTGGCCGGTATGATCGGCTGACCGCTGGTGGCAAGCCGGGAGTTGCCGGTCGCGCCGACGGGGTGTCCGGGCACCGAAATCGGCTAAAATCATTCGTTCCCCGTAAATCCGGTTCCGGCATTGACCGCGGGCGGCGACCCGGCGGTCGTGCGTCGGGTACATGGCTGGAATCATTGCAAAGGACGAATTTGATGGCTGCGACCTGGCAGGGCCCTGCCCCGCTGCGTGCTGGTGCTGGCGACTGGCGTTTCCGGTTCCTGATCTGGATGCTGGCAATGGCCGGATGGCCGGTCTGTCTGACGACCGTCGCCCAGGACAACCCTCTTCCGCCCGGCGAGGCAACCCAGGCCGAACCCCCGGAAAAACATCCGCCCAATCGGCTTGTCAACGAAACCAGTCCCTATCTGTTAAAGCACGCCTGGAATCCGGTGCGCTGGCAACCGTGGGACGAAGCCGCCCTGAAACAGGCGGCCGACGAGAACAAGGTCATTTTTCTGTCCATCGGTTATTCCAGTTGTCACTGGTGTCATGTGATGGAACGGGAATCATTTATGGATGAGGAGATTGCCGCCTTTCTGAATGAGAATTTTGTTTGCATCAAGGTGGATCGCGAAGAGCGACCGGACATCGATACGATCTACATGACCAGTCTGAATATTTACAACCAGCTGACGACCGGCCGGGCCGGCGGTGGTTGGCCGTTGAGCATGTTTTTGACTCCCGACGGGCGACCGTTTTTTGGCGGCACCTACTTTCCGGCGCGGGATGACGACCGACCAGGACAGCCTGGGTTTCTGACGGTCGCCCGCAAGGTGGCCGAAGCCTGGAACGGTTCCCGTGATCGGGTCAACGTTGACGCTGACCGCCTGACCGAATACACGCGGGCGGAGCTGGACGGCCAGCGGGAGGGCGATGGCGGAGCGATTCTGGCGGCATGGACCGACAACTGCCTGCAGAACCTGGAGGAGCGTTTTGATCCGCAGTACGGAGGGTTTGGATTCAACGCCCGCAATCCGGAGCTTCCCAAATTTCCCGAGGCTTCCAATCTGCTGTTTTTGCTGGATGTCTGCCAGTCAGCGGCGGACCCGACGCGGGCTCGCGAAATGTTGCTGCTGACCCTGGACAAAATGCATCAGGGAGGCATTTACGATCACGTGGGAGGCGGGTTTCATCGTTACAGCGTGGATCGTTACTGGCGGATTCCGCACTTTGAAAAAATGCTGTACGACAACGCCCAGTTGCTGAGCGTATACAGCCGCGCCTGGGAATTGACCGGCGACGACCAGTATCGGGATGTGGCGACCCGGATCATCGATTTTGTAGCCCGCGAAATGACCGATGCGGCCGGTGGATTTTATGCCGCTCTGGATGCCGAAAGCGAGGGAGAGGAAGGCCGGTTTTACCGGTGGCCCAAATCTGAAATCGACCAGCTGCAAGGCCCCGACGAAGAACGCTTCGGCAAGATTTACGGCTTTGACGGTCCCCCCAATTTCGAACAGCAATACTACCTGCCGCAACTCAACCGTTCGCTGGCCGACTGGGCCCGGCAACTGGAAACAACGCCCGCCGAATTGCGAACGCAGCTGGCCCCCGTCCGGGAGTCCCTGTTGCAGGTCCGCGACCAGCGACCGCGACCGTTGACCGATTCCAAAATCCTGACCAGCTGGAACGGACTGATGATTCGCGGTCTGGCGGACGCCGGACGCATTTTCGATCAGCCGCAGTACGTGGAAATGGCAGCCCGGGCTGCCGATTTCGTCTGGGACCATTTGCAGATTGACGGGCGTTTGCGGCGGACCAGCACGGGAGGCCAGGTGCGGCTGGCCGGTTACCTGGACGATTACGCGTTTTATATCGATGGGCTGATTGCCCTGCACGAAGCCGGCGGGGAACCCCGCTGGCTGGAACGGGCGGCCCGTTTGCAAACGGTTCAGGACGAATTGTTTTGGGACGAATCGAACTCGGACTATTTTTTTACCGCGGCGGATCATGAATCCCTGCTGGCCCGGGCCAGTGATCCCACCGACGGAGCCGTGCCGGCCGGCAGCAGTGTGGTGGCCCAAAATCTGCTGTATCTGGCGGACGCCCTGGAAAAGCCGGAATTGCGGGAGCGGGCCCGCCAGGTGGTCAGCGGTTCATCCGGTCTGATTCGGGATTTTCCGGCCAGCGCGCCACGACTGCTGATTTCGGCCCGAAAACTGGTCGACTGATTACGGGGTCACGACAACGCAAGGTGTCCCGTCAGGCCCTGGTGGGGTCGGCCTGGTCGGCCTGATCGGGCGGCGTGTCGTCCAAACGCGGCGGTCGATCGGTGTCGCTGGGTGGTCCCGCCACCGGCCCGGGTTGGGCCGCGAGCAAGTCGTCCTTCAGGAATGAGGAAAGCGGGGCCGGTCGCCCGTAATAATAGCCCTGCCCGAGCTGAAAGTTCATTTCTTTCAGGATTTCGTGGGATTCCAGTTGCTCCACGCCCTCGGCCAGCGATGTGATCCCCAGGTCATTAACCATTTTGGCAATCAGGGCAACGACCTCCTGACGTTTTGCAGTCGCCCGGTGAATATCGCGGGTCAGATTCATGTCGAATTTGACATAGTCCGGGCGGACTTCGCTGAGTTCCACCAGCCGCGCCCGGCCGACACCAAAATCGTCGAAGGCCAGTTGCATGTTCAGGTCGGTCAGTTGCTGACGCAGCTTCAGAATCAGGCTGACGTTGGTAATGGCGGCTTCATGAATCTCCAGGGTGATTTTCAGATCCGGTGCCTGGTTGCGGAGTTCGACCAGGGAATGGTGAAGTCCCTCCTTGGCCAGTTCGATGGGGTGGGTGTTCAGGAAAATATTCAGGCCCGCAGGGAGTTGTTCGCAGAGAGCCACGCCGTAAAGCCGCATGGCCCGACTTAACTCGGCCTCCAGGTTCAGCTTGGCGGCCGCCGAAAACATTTCGGCCGGTGTCTTGAGTCCGAACAGGCGGCTGCGTCCGAGAACCTCGTAGCCGATCCGGGCATCCTTCTGGATATCCATGATCGGCTGAAAAAAGGGAACCACTCCGCCTTCGTTCATCAGGCGGTCAAACTGCATCATCGCCAGCGCCCGATCACAGGCATCGTCATGCATGGTGCGGCCTTCGGTCATCTGGCGGCCCGAGCCCAGCCGGAATACGAGGGTGGCAAACTGGATCAGGTCGCCTTCCGCCAGTACGGCATAATCTTCTGCGGCCAGCCGTTCCCCGTTGACATACGTGCCGTTGGTGCTGCCCAGGTCGCGCAAACACAGGCTGCCGTCCACGGAAAAAAATTCCGAGTGGTTTTTGGAGACGCTGCTGTGCGGCAGGCAAACGGACGCACCGGACCTTCGTCCAACCTCGCAGGGCAGCGGCGGGAGTGTGATTTTGCGAACGCCGTCGGCTTCATTGATCTGTCCGGAGAGGTACCAGGCAACAGCGTTGTGCGAAGTCTCGGAAAGATTTTGGATGTCCATTGCAGTCCATCAATCAGCAGAGTCGGCCCGGTTGGGGCACCAGCGCGACTGGTCAGCTCAACGCAAGCGGTATGCCCGATACGGTCTTCGCAAACCACAAGCTCGCGAAACCTGGTGTCACTATTGATCTAGCATGGAAACGACGTGCAGCAACCAGTTTGTTCCGGTTTTGCGACATGAAATCGGGCAATTTCCGGCGGCCGCCGCGAATGGTGGTTCTGCCGGGACGCCCATCCTGCCGAATACAGGCATTGAACCCTTCCGCATGCCTGTGTTGTTTCCGGCAATCGTCTTGCCGGATATGCGGATTGCAACCCGGATAGCAGTTATGAGCATCACTGAAACGACCAGCTCATCCCTGGAATTGCTGGCCACCATATTATCGGACGAATCGTTTCGACCGTCCGAACCGGCAACACTGGAAGAGTGCGGATTGCCGGCATCGCTGGTTGAGTCCCTGCTGTGCAAACGCCTGTTGTTAACGGGCCGCCGCAGCGGCCGCCAGCTGGCGGACGAGGTTTGCCTGCCGTTCAATTTGCTGGAAAAGATGTATCAGGGACTGCGGACCCGCCAGATTATTGTGCACCAGGGTGCGGCTCCCCTGAATGACTACTTTTACGTGCTGACCGACGCTGGCCGGGAACGGACCAACCGGGACATGTCCAATTGTTCCTACGTGGGTCCGGCTCCGGTTCCACTGATGGATTACGTCCTGTCCGCCGAAGCCCAGACCATTCGGGCCGAGAGCCCGCGCGAATCCCAGCTCATCGCGGCGTTCCGCGATATCTCGATCAATCCGGAACTGTTTGAGAACCTGGGACCGGCCATCAACTCCGGTGCCGGCCTGTTTCTGTACGGCCAGCCGGGCAACGGCAAGTCCACACTGGCCCAAAAGATAACCCAGTGCTTTGGCCAGCAGATCTGGATCCCTCACGCGGTTTACGAGGATGGCCAGATTGTCAAGCTGTTCGATGCCGCCTTTCACGAGGAGGCGGGCAAGGAACAGCACAGTATCCTCAAGGATGCGGGTTTTGACCGCCGTTGGCTGAAGGTGCGGCGACCGACCGTGGTGGTGGGCGGTGAACTGACCATGGATGCGCTGGAGATTCGGCACGACCCGCGGAGCAACGTCAGCGAGGCCCCGCTGCAAATGAAAAGCAATTGCGGCTGTCTGCTGATCGATGATTTTGGCCGCCAGCGGATTGAACCGACCGAACTGCTCAACCGCTGGATCGTGCCTTTGGAAAGCCGCATCGACTTCCTGACGCTGGCGTCGGGCAAGAAAATTCAGGTGCCCTTTGAGCAGCTGATTATCTTCTCGACCAATATTGAACCCGCCGACCTCGTGGATGAGGCATTCATGCGGCGAATTCCCTACAAGATCGAGATTGGGGACCCCGGTGTGGAGGAGTTTCACAAACTGTTTCAGATTTATGCGCCGCGTTTCCGCTGCGAATACCGCCGCGAGGTCGTTGAATATCTGATCCAGGAACACTATGTCAAGGCAGGGCGCTGCATGCGGCGTTGCCACCCCCGTGATTTGCTGGGTCAAATCCGCAACTGGTGTGTGTACAAGGAGATTGACATGCAGATGTTGCCGGAATACTTCGATCGGGTCGTCCGCAGCTACTTTACGGTCGTCATCGGAAAAGAAGGAACGCAAACCAAAGCCGCCGGCGGCAAGTCCGCGGGCTAGTTTCGCCGCTCCGGTCCGTCTCACCACACCCAGCCAGTCATGTCTGATTCACCCAGTCAAAACATTTCCGCCAATCAGGAAATTCTGGGATATCTGCTGCGCGAACGGATCGGGGCTGGCGGATATGGCGAAGTCTGGTCGGCCGAAGCTCCGGGTGGAATGCTGAAGGCCGTCAAGTTCATTTACGGGTTCCACGACGAAAACCGGGCCCAGCGGGAACTCAAGGCGCTGGATCGCATCAAGCACATTCGGCATCCGTTTTTGCTGTCGCTGGAACGGATTGACGTGGTGGACGGGCGGATGGTGGTCATCAGCGAGCTGGCCGACATGTGTCTGAAAACCCGGTTTAACCAGTGCCGTGAGCAGGGACTGGAGGCCATCCCCCGCGAGGAGCTGTTGCAGTACATGCGCGAAGCCGGCGACGCTCTGGACTACATCGCCGAAAACCATTCCCTGGCCCATCTGGATGTCAAACCGGAAAACCTGCTGATTGTCGGCGGACACGTCAAGGTGGCTGATTTTGGTCTGGTCAAGGAGCTCCACGCCACCAACCAGTCGTTGATGGACGGTCTGACGCCGTCCTATGCCGCGCCGGAACTGTTTGACGGCCGCCCCGGGCGAGCCAGTGACCAGTACTCGCTGGCGATCGTCTATCAGGAGCTGCTGACGGCCACCCGCCCGTTTTCCGGGACGACGGCTGCCCAGCTGGCCAACCAGCACTTGCACAGCTGGCCCAACCTGAACAGTCTGCCGCGGAGCGATCAGGCCGTCATCGCCCGGGCCCTGGCCAAGGATCCGGACAAGCGGTATCCCAACTGCCGCACGCTGGTTGAGGAATTGACCAAACGCCGCAACCGCAGCCGCAACGTCAAGCGCGATTCGGACACATCCGCACTGGATTCACTGCAAACCAGTGCCCAAACCGACGTCGACATGAATGTCCAGGGCTTCAAGCAGGACGGCATGACGATGACGATCTCCGAGTCCTTCATGCCGGCGATCAAGTATGAGGGGGAGATTGAAAAGCTCGAACCGCTGGAACTGGACGAGTCGGAAGCCTGCATCCGCCCCACCCTGTTCATTGGCGTCGGAAACACCGGGACCCGGATTCTGGGCCGGCTCCGGCAGCGGTTGGTCACACGCTACGGCGAACCCGATCGTACGCCGGCACTGCGGTTCTTGTGCATCGACGTCGATCGGAAATCGCTGTTTGAAGCCACGCTCGGCAATGAACAGGAGTCGATGCGCAATCACGAACTGGTGAACATTCCGCTGCGCAAACCGGAAGATTATCGCAACGATTCCGAGCTGAACCTGAGCTGGATCGGCCGTCGCTGGATTTACAATATTCCCAAGAGCCAGCTGACGGAATCCCTGCGCCCCCTGGGACGACTGGCCTTTGTCGACCATCACGAAAAAATCTACCAGCGACTGCTGGATGAATTGAACCACCTGTCGCGGGCCGAGCACCTGGCCACAACGGCCGAGTCGACCGGACTGTCGCCCTCGCATCTGACACCCCAGGTGATCCTGGTTGCGTCGGTCTCCGGGGGAACCGGCAGCGGGCTGTTGCTGGATCTGGCTTTCTCGGTACGCATTGCCATGGGCGAACTGGGACTGGCCGATGATCACTTGTTCGGACTGTTTGCCCACAGTACGTCGCGTCACGCCGGGGACCATCGCCTGGCGATTGCCAACAGCTACTCATTCCTGGGCGAGCTGAACCATTTTAACGTTTATGGCTATCCGGGAAGCGAGGATTGCGGCATTCCGGAATTTGACAATCAGACCCCGGTGTTCGACGGCACCTATTTCGTGCATTGGGGGGATGACTTGCAACCGGTGGAGTATGAACGGTCCGTGGATTCGATGGCCCACTACCTGTTCCTCAGTACCGCCACCCGCTGTACCTCCTTTTTCGAGCCTTGCCGGGATCCTGCGGATTTCGATCCGGGTGCCCTGAAAACCATGGGGATTTGGTCGTCCGGCCAGGGCCGCACGCCGATCTCCCTCGCACCTTCCCTGGCCCTGGCCGATCAACTGCTGGATCAATGGCTGGGAAGCGCCAAAGTCGATCCGCCCGACATCGATATTCCCGGGCGGGCCCGGCAAATGCTGGCCATGACTGAACTTGACGATGATCGGCTGGAGGCACGCATTCGTTCCATGCTGGCCGAACACTTTGACGGCGCGCCACAACAGCGGTTGCTCAATCATGTGCGAGACCAACTGAAACAGTCGGTCCAGCAGGGATCGCGGAACGTGCCGGGCGCGGCCGACAAGCTGCTGGACCGACGATTGGGAAGTCCCGACGATTCGCGGTTGTCCAGTGATAACAATACGCCGCCCACGGCTTGCGAAATCTGCAACGCCCGTTTGCCGGGGATGGCCCGCCGCAACCGGGATGACCTGTCGACGGCCATCCTGGCGCTTATCGACGAGCCCGACATGCGGCTGCACGGCGCCCGCGGCGTCACCGAAGACATCCTGGAACAGTTGCAGCTGATGTCCGTTTCCATTGACGCCCGCCGCAACCGGTTCGAACAGGTTATCAGCAATTGCCAGGAGCAATACCGCCAGATCCTTGACGCCCGCAATCAGGAGGATCGCGAAAATGCCTGTTGGGCCGTCCTCGCGGAACTGGTGACCGCCCGGGTAGGACTGTTGGTGGAAACCTACAAGCGTTTGCAGATTCAGCGGGCTCGCAGTGCCGTGGCATCGCTGCTGGGCCAGATCGGCGAATATTACCGGGTCATCGAAATGATACGGCAGCAGTTGAGCCTGCCCAGCGAAGTCGAAATGACCGGGGAGGAGAGTTATCCTGACGAGCAGGAAACCGACCTCCACCAGTTGCTGGAAGAGCGGGCCGCTGAAATGGCACGCGGCCTGTTACCAGCGCTGGAGGAACGAATTGTTTCACAGTTCCTGAAACCCGAGGGAGGATTGCAACTGGTGCTTCGCGAAGGAGGCAGCCGGGTCCGGCGAATGCCCTCGGTGATCCATGGCGAGGCCCAGCGGCTGGTCAATCAGTCATTGCAGGAATTGAGATTCGACAGCGTTCTCGGACAAGCCGATGTCTCGGCGGATCGTGTGGCGACGTGGCTGGACGATGTGGCACGCGTTGCCACACCGCAACTGGCCAGCTGCGGTGGCAACAGTCGCTTGTTGATCGCCGTACCACAACGGGCTCCGGTCACATCAATCGCCAGCTTTATTCAGCACCAGATGGACCACTCCGCCAACATCGTCCCGGCCACGTGCGGGGAACTGGCCGTTTGCATCGAAATGGATCAAATACCCACCGAACATGTGGCGATGAGTATCCTGCAAATGCAACCCGATTGCGCGGAACTGATCAATCGGCTGCACGCGCGAAATGATGTCCAGTGGTCGTCCCTGACGCCGTTGTGTTAAACGGCCCGGGCAACGGCATCTCACTGGCCGGGCCAGGTAAACCGCCATACCGACTGTTCCTGTCCTGCGACCGTCCGGCAGTGGACGATGCTCTTGTCATCGTGCTGCAAACGCACACGATATTCGCGACCTTTGGCCAGCTGGAACTCCAGCACATCATTCATGTCGGCCGTACCGGCCCGGCTGGTGCCCGTCAGCGGGGGTGATTCCCCGGTCACAGCAGTGACTTCCACGGAGACCGCCAGCCGCTGGCCCGTGGTGTCCAGGACCTGAATCAATACCCGGGCTGCCGTGGCCGGAATCGCCGGTCGATCAGCGGTATAACGGTCGGTCACATTGACAGCCGGCACGGTGGTCTTGCCGGGAGACCAAACCAGCGGGAAATGCATGCCCGTCGCCGCGTAGCTGGTTGCATAAATCCGGTGGGCTGGTTGGCCGGTGTCGGCCCGGGCCGCATCGGCGGTAAACCAGGCATGATTCAAACCCCGATCGTCGGGCTCGGCCGCCCCGGTAAAGTGCCAGCCCTGATCCCATATCTCAACCCATGTGTGATTCCCCCGTTTGGTGGTCCATGCCGGCGTTCCCGCCAATCGGGCGGGTACGCCCACGCTGCGACAGGCATCCACCAGCAGGATCGACAGGCCCGTGCAGGAAGCCACCGACTGGCTCATGCTTTCTGCCGGACTCTGGTTGGGTTTCTGCCGGGTGGTCGAGTAGCGGACGTCGATCAGGGGAAACAGTTCCCGATTCAGTACCTGTGCCGCTTCGCCTGGCGTCTGGCACCGCTGAACCAGGGGCCAGCAGCGTTGTCGCATGCCGGCCCGCCAGGGTTCCCGCAGTTCGTCAACACAGGCATAGGGCAAGACGTCATTCAGAAAAACTTCGTCCGGCACCTGCCACGGGACCGACTGGCGGGCCGAACAGGCCAGGCGAACATTTTCCAGCAGATACCCGGCCTGCAGGGACTGCAGGTCCGCCACGGGCATATGCTCCACCAGAAATGCCAGTTCCCTCCGCTGGTCGAGCGGACAGTCCGCCAGGGCGCGCCGAATTTCAGCCCCGTTGGGCCCCGCCTGATCCAGCCGGGACTGGACGGCCGGGGTCCACCACTCGGCCGCCGGCTGCCACGCCTCGACGGGACACAGCCCGGCCAGCGCCATCCCGCCGGCCAGCAACGTCCAGCAGATCGTGCTGCTGAAACAACGGTTCAATCGGGGAGGTTTCGACATGCGACCAGGATCTCCAAACACAAAGGATTACGCCACCCCCGGGTCCGGGCGTCGCGAACCGGGACTGGCTGCGGGCCTCGCGGAATTTCGCCCGGTTGGGTGATTCTGCCATTGCGCCAGGCCGGACAGGGCACCGTTGGACAAGCCAACCGTGACACCCTTGCCGCCCAACCCGGATGTTTTCTGCGGAGCCGGTCGTATCCGGTTTGGTTTGGGTTGATCCACCCGGCCGGGGCGAGCGCCCTTGCCGGCGCCACTGGCTGGAATTGACCTAGAAATCGCTTCGGCCGCCCCGGTTGCCACGTTGCCGCTGGGGAAAATCGAATTTTTTGCCTTTCATCTCCTCGGCCTGTTTCTGCTGGTCTTCGGTCAGCAACTCAGTGATCTCTTTGGTTGTTTCGTCCTGTACTTTTTGAATGGCTGCCATCATGGCGCTGCGGTCACCGGATTCCCGAGCCTCCATGGCGGCGTCCCGCATCCGGTCCTGAACCGTCGCCATCACGTCGTCAATGGACTTGACCTGATCATCGGACAGTTTGAGGGCGGATTGCACTTCGGCAACCATAAACATCGCCAGACCCATCCTCTGGTAGTTCAGTTCCTGCAGGCGCTGTTTCTGTTGGTCGTCCAGCAGGCCAATCAGTTCCTGTTCCTCTTTGCGATATTCCTCGACCATGTCGGCAATCTCTTCCTGATCGCCGCCGCCGGCCATGATGTCGCGCATGTCCGCCCGCATGCTGTCATTGATTTCCTGGGCGGGTCCGGCAATTTTTTCGATCTGTTCATCGCTCAGGCCGAGTTCTTCCTGCACTTCTTTCATGGTCAGAATGCCCGACATCAGCTGGCCGCCGCGCATCATGCCCATCATTCCGCCACCGCGTCCCTGGGCCTGGGCCGGGGCAGCCCACGTCAGTGTGCCGGCGATGATCGCCAGACCGCCCAACAGGGTGTAAAAGGACCTCAACGAATTGGAAGATTTCATGGATCTGCTCCGCGTGCCATTGTGATGGTTTGACCGTTTTGAATTCGGGCAAACGGAAGCCCGGAGGCATCCGGGCGCTGCCCCGGTCCGGGGCCGGCGGCACGATGCCTGTGTTATTTGAACACGTATATTCAGAAAGGCGACCGCTGTTTTTCGGAAAAAGCCGAAACCGGGCCGGCCGGCAGGCCGCCAGCTACCCGGCCGCCGGCGGCCGCCGGCGCAGAGCCCGCTTCAGCTGACGTTCCAGCTTTTCACCGGAAAAATGATAGCCGTGGTTGTGAAACTCCCGGCGCCGTTCATACAGGAAAATCAACGGCATCCGCGCCGGGGACATCGAGATCCGAATCCGGGCGTCCTCCGGCTGAAACCGCCCCGAATCACCTTCCGCGACCGATCCCCGCCATTCCACGATGCTGACATGGGCCGACGAGCCGGTCGCGTCAAAGGTCACACAGGGGCGCTGCCGCTCGGGGGCGTCGACCAGCCGCGTGACGAGTTCGATTTGATGTTCCCGGTCCGCTTCTCCATCCTTCATGGAAATCAGGGTCAGCAAATCAAATCGAAATCCGTCGTGCCGGCTGGCATAAAAATAATTGATCCGGCTCCAGTGTTCCGCACAGAATTCGTTCAGGGCCTCCTGCGAAACCAGCGTGACGATGCTTTGGTCATCGTCGATGTGGTGGACCGCCTTGCGCAGCCGCAGCGTGTTCTCGCGCCGCAACAGGTTCACCGAGGACGAGCTGTTCAGAATATCCTGCACATGGGTCAGCCAGCCCGTCGAGTCCTCGTCGACTCCCGCAGCGCGGTCCAGTTCCAGCGGCGCAATTTGCGGATTCAGCACAATCCGCTTTTCCTGATCGCTGCGCAACGATTCCAGCCGCGAGAACGCCCATTCGTTCCGGTCGCGCGGAAAGTCGATGTTTCCGGATGCGTACAGAATGCCTTTGAGCGAACTCATGGTTTCCCGGCCGGGGTCAGTTGGACGGAAGTTCAGCGATGCCGGCCCTCCGTCAAAAATTGTGATCGGGACCGTCCCGGGTTTCAATACCGAGCGAGCGGCGCCGATCGGCGGCCTGTCTGCCCGACACTTTGGTTTTCCATGGTATCGGTTACCATAGTGGATTCCCGGGGCTGCCGGACGATCCGTTTGGCCCCGGAGTCTGGCCCCAGGGTCGCTTCGCCGTTTCCATTGATATCGGTCCCATGTTCCACCTGCTGCGTCTCGCCAGTTTGGCCATACTGGCGTTGCTGACTGGGCCACCGCTGATGGTGGCGGCCCAGCCACCGGAACCCCGGCTGCCAAATATTGTACTGTTTTTGGCGGATGATCTGGGTTGGCAGGATACCAGCGTCTGCTTTGACGAGCGGGAATCCCTGTTTCAAAAACACTATCGCACTCCCCACGTGGCCCGCCTGGCCCGCCGCGGAGTCCGGTTTGCAAACGCTTGTGCGCATTGTGTCTGTTCACCGACGCGGACGTCCATCCTGACCGGCTGGAATCCTGCCCGACATGGTGTCACGAACTGGACGTTGCGAGCCGGACAGGACACGTCGGGAACGACCGAGCGGCTGGCGGCGCCGACCGATTGGCGCACCGCGGGCATTCAGCCGGGCACCAATACCCTGCCGCTGAGACTGAAATCGGCCGGCTACCGGACCATCCACGCGGGCAAGGCCCACTGGGGCGCGATCGATACGCCGGGCAGCGATCCCCGGGCACTGGGGTTTGATGTGAATATCGCTGGCCACGCCGCCGGAGCTCCGGGCAGCTATCAGGGCCGGGACGATTATGACAAGCCACCGCAGACCGGCCCCCGTTCGGTTTGGGCGGTTCCCGGACTGGAAAAATACCACGGGACCGAAACGCATTTGACCGATGCTTTGGCGGCCGAAGCCGTTGCGGCAATCGATGATGCGGTGGCAGCCGGCAATCCGTTTTTTCTGTATCTGGCAACCTACGCCGTGCACACCCCCATCCAGCCACACCCGCGGTTTATCGACCACTACCGCGACCACCGGTATCCCGATACCCGGATTGCCATTCCGGCGACCGAAGCCTGTTATGCCAGTATGGTCGAAGGCTGCGACGCGGCTCTGGGGACCGTGATGGATCGGGTGCGCGATTTGAACATCGCCGACCAAACCCTCATCATCTTTACGTCGGATAACGGCGGGTTGTCCGCTCACACCCGCGACACGACGCCCTGGGGCACAGCAGCCAACACGCACAATCGCCCGCTGCGCGAGGGCAAGGGGTCGGCCTACGAGGGGGGCACGCGGGTGCCCCTGATCATTTCCTGGGCGGCGCCCGACCGTGGCAGCCAAATGCAGAAACGAATACCGCTGGGCAGCGGGGTTCGTTGCCGGGTCCCTGTCATTTCGGAGGACCTGATGCCCACAATCTGCCAATGGGCTGGCGTCGCCCCGTGGCCCGAGGGGTCCGATCCCGTGCTGGATGGCCGGGATTTGGGGCCGTTGATGGTCGGCGGGGAGTCGGCGGATGACCGACCGTTACTGTTTCACTACCCGCACGTGTGGGGGCCCCGGGGTGCCGGTTACCAGCCTCACAGTGCGCTGCGAATGGGCCGCTGGAAGGTGATTTATTTTTATGACCGGCAGTCGTGGGAACTGTACGATCTGGAAACGGACATCGGGGAAACCCGTAATCGGGTGCCGGACGAGCCCCGCCGGCTGGCCGAAATGGCGCGTCGCCTGGTCCACGAACTGGAATGCCGCAACGCGCGTTACCCCACGAATCGGCAAACCGGGCAACCCGAACCCGTTCGATTGCCGGACTCGGCCGGTGAACGGCCCGTCCGCGACCCCTAACCTGCTGAGCGATATCCGGGTCCGTTTCATGACCCCAATCGAAACCTTGCGTCGGTACTTTGGTTACCAGGCGTTTCGTGGTCGGCAACTGGAGATTATCCAGCGTACGCTGGCGGGCCGGCATTCGCTGGTGCTGATGCCCACGGGGATGGGCAAATCGCTGTGTTTCCAGATCCCGGCACTGCAGTTGGCCGACGCGCCGTTGCGCTCGTCGCGGCCACCATTGACGCTGGTCATTTCGCCGCTGATTGCGCTGATGAAGGATCAGGTGGATACCTTGCAGGCCCGGGGGATCGAGGCCACGTTTGTGAATTCGTCGCTGCAGCGTGAGGAGCGCGAAGGGCGATATGCGGCCATTGCGGGCGGCCGCTACTGTTTGCTGTATGTCACACCCGAGCGGTTTCGCAAACCGGAGTTTCTGGAGGTGCTGGAGCGGCGCGTGGTGCGGCTGCTGGCGGTTGACGAGGCCCATTGCATCAGCCACTGGGGACACGACTTTCGACCCGACTACACCCGCTTGACCGCCATCCGGCAGCAGCTGGGCAATCCCGTTACGATGGCCTTGACGGCTACGGCCACCCCGCAGGTGCAACAGGACATCATCCGGCAACTCGGTTTGCCGCCCGGGCAGGTCGCCACGTTCCATGCCGGGATTGATCGTCCCAACCTGCGTCTGTCGGTCGTCCCGGTGTGGGGCGACGACGAAAAACTGGAATTTATTCGGCAGGCCAATCGGCGGATTGGGGGCAGCGGGATTATCTATTTTTCATTGATTCGCACGCTGGAGCGATTCAGCGAACAACTGCGCGAACCCGGCACCGGGCACCTGGTCTATCACGGAGAATTGCCGCGCGGGCAAAGGCGGGCGATCCAAAACCGGTTTATGCAGGATGAGCATTTGGTCCTGGCGACCAACGCCTTCGGGATGGGCATCGACAAGGAATCCATTCGCTTTGTGATTCACGCGGAACTGCCCGGATCGCTGGAATCGTATTGCCAGGAGATGGGCCGTGCCGGACGCGACGGTTTGCCGGCCGAGTGCACACTGTTGTACGACCCGGCCGATCTGGAGACCCAAATGGAATTCATCCGCTGGAGCAATCCGGATGCCAATTTCTACCGCCGCGTGTATGATTTGCTGTTGCACCGGACCGAACAGGTGAACGCCTTTGGCGTGCCCTGGCTGGCCGAAAAGCTGTTTGCCAAACAACGACACGATCATCGTCTGGAAACGGCGCTGGGAATGCTGGACCGGTACGGTGTCATCGAGGGAACGATCCGTCCCCTGATGATTGAATCGCTGGGACCGCTGCCGGATGAATTGGCCAGTGACGGGCCGTTACGCGAGAAACTGCAAGGTGATCGCGAAAAGTTGCTGGCCCTGGTTCGCTATGCCCGTTACGACGGGGACCGGCGGGCGTTCATCAACGAGTACTTCGGGGTCGCCCCCCGATACCGGCAATAACCCGTACTGACTCTCCGTTGCCATCATGAACCACCGGCACCCGGTCCTCCGCTATGTACCGTACACCGCCCAAAGCCTGTTGGCGCTGTTGGAAAGTCCCCAGGCGTTTCAGGCTGTTTTTGGTACGCCGGCGGCGGAGGGATTGCGGGATTTTCTGGTGTCCGGCGACGTGGCACCGGAATATGTCCAGATGCTGCGCAGCATCCGTGGCGCCGATCCGTGGCGGCTGGGTTTCGCCGTCGTTGATGAAGCGACCCGTCAGGTTGTGGGCAACGCGTCTTTCAAAGGCCCTCCCGACGATCGGGGCCATGTGGAAATCGCTTATGGGATTGTGCCGCCATGTCAGGGTCGCGGATACGCTACGGCAGCGGCCGGCTACCTGGTGGAATTTGCCTGCCAGCATCCCGCGGTAACGTTGCTGTGCGCTCACACGCTGCCGCAAGCCAGCCCCTCGACGCGGGTCCTGCAAACCAACGGATTCGTCCACGCAGGTCAGGTGGACGATCCGGAGGACGGCGTCATCTGGCGCTGGGAACGGTCGGCAACCGCCCGTTAGGCGGGGCCCCGCTGGCCAGCAGCGGATGGCCATGGCAGGATGTCCCGGGAGTTGATGATCCACCGGGTAACGGACCATATCATGCAGTTGTCGACCGCCACACGACGGTTTCTGACGGTATTTGCCGGGCTGCATGTGCTGGCCTGTGTTGCAGTCCGGTTGCTGATGGACCGCGGGCCGACCGGGGCCCAGGCCGCCAACTGGCTTTTTGGATACGCCATTCTGGCTTTTGTCATATCGCTGGCGGCGATCTTCGTCATGTTGCGGCGGGCCCGCCGCCGGGACAGGCAGTTATCGGAACTGGCCGGAGAAATCGAGCAGGGCCATTACCGGGCCCTGGAACGCCTGCCGTCGTCGGTCCCGCGTGACGATTCGCTGGTGGCGGCCATGCGACAAATGGCTTCGGGACTGGCCAGCCGCCAGCATCGTTTGCAGGAGAGCCTCGCCCAAATGAATGCCGTGTTGGGCAGCATGATTGAGGGTGTGATTGCTACCGGTGCCGATGGCCGTATCTTGCTGGCCAACGATGCCGCCATTGAGATGTTGTCCCGCACCCGGGATGAACTGATCGGCCATCGTTTGCTGGATTCCGCCCGGTTCACCGAGTTGCGAACCGCAATCGAAGACGCGCAGCGGACACGCGAACCACAAAAGACGGAGTTTGAAACCATCGTTCCGCCGCGTCGCCAGCTGCAGGTCAGCGTCACCGCGTTGCCGGAACCGTCGTCCGGCGGACTGACGATTGTGCTGCAAGACGTGACAGATTTGCGAAAGATGGAGACGATGCGCCGCGATTTTGTGGCCAACGTATCGCACGAGCTGAAAACGCCACTGGCTTCCATCAAGGCCTGCGCCGAGACATTGCGTCTGGGTGCATTGTATGACAACCAGGCCAATACCGGATTCGTGCAACAGATTGAAGCCCAGGCCGAATTGCTTGAACAGCAGGTACAGGGCCTGTTGCAACTGTCCGAGGTGCAAGCCGGCGAATTGACACTGCAACGCGTGCCGGTTGACATTAACAACGTCTGCCGCTGCGTGATTGGGCAATTTGATTCGGAGGCCGTTCGCCGTTCGGTCCAGCTGTCGCTGCAGGCCGTGGACGGTCCGCTGGTCATCACGACCGACGAAGACGCGATACACACTATCGTACGCAACCTGGTCAGCAACGCGCTTCGATACACACGGCCGGCCGGCAGTGTGGTTGTTCGCACCGGTCGGGAATCGGCACAGGTGATCGTGGAAGTCGTCGATACCGGGATCGGGATCGCCGCCGATGAACAGGAACGGGTGTTCGAGCGGTTTTACCGGGTGGACGAGGCGCGTTCGCGGGAACAGGGGGGATCAGGACTGGGGCTGGCGATTGTCAAACACCTGGCCCGGGCGCTGGGCGGCTCGGTGACCCTGAGCAGCCGGATCGGAAAAGGCAGCCAGTTTCGGGTTTCCCTGCCGATACGCCCGTAAAAGTCCGGTTGCGCCGCGCCCACCGCGGGACCCGGCCGGCAGATATGAAGGTTTCTTAATTGCTCCTTCACAATAGGTCGCCAGTCTGTTCCGATACGTTGCTGTGTAGCCCGCCCGTCAATTCTGAAACACAAAGGGGTCCAATCGATGCATCACCAAAGGTATTTTTGCCTCGTCGCTGTGCTGGCGGCCGGCCTGATTGCCGGTTGCGGAAATACCGATACACCATCGTCGTCCGCCGGCGCGGGTGGTTCGTCGGGTGCCGCCAACACCAATCTGTCCGGCAGCATCGTGATCGAGGGCTCCAGCACGGTCGAGCCGATTTCACTGAAAGCCAAGGAAGAATTCAACAAGCAGTACCCCGGAGTCAATATTTCCGTCAGTGGTCAGGGGACCGGCAACGGATTCAAGGCGCTGGCCAACAAGGAATGCGACTTGTCGGATGCATCGCGCCCGATCAAACAGGCCGAACTGGACTCGTGCAACGCGGCCGGCGTTAAATTTTTGGAGGTGCCGGTCGCCTATGACGGCCTGACGATCGTCGTCAACAAGGACAACGACTTTGTGGACCAACTGGATGTCGAACAGCTGACCAAAATCTTTCGCGAGGACCTGGCAGTGAAATCGTGGAAGGAAATCAATCCCGAATGGCCCGATGAAGAGATTACCATTTACGCGCCGGGCATTGCCTCGGGGACGCACGACTATTTCATGGAAGTGATCGGCAAGGACGCCGAGGCCGGCATGCGATCGGATGGCCAGATCACACTGAGCGAAGACGACAAGTTGCTGGTCACCGGGGTCGAGGGCGAGAAATATGCAATTGGATTTTTCGGGTTTTCGTACTACGAAGCCAACAAGGACGAACTGAAAGCCGTCAAGATTGTAAATTCGGATGGCACGGCGGTTATGCCCGGCATGGCCACCATTGAATCCGGCGAGTACGCCCCGTTCAGCCGACCCCTGTTCATCTACATCAATACCGAATCGTACCGGCGGGCGGAAGTTCGCGAGTTTGTGGATTTCTACCTGGCCCAGGTCGCGGATCTGGTGACCCAGGCCCGCTATGTTCCCTTGCCCACCGACGTTTACAAACGCGTTCGCAACAACCTCGACAAGGGACTGACCGGAACGCATTATCTGGATGGCAAGGGTGAAAAACGATCCGGGGCGGTGGCCAGCGTTTTTGTCGAAAGCAACCTGACCGGTCAGTAATGGGAAGTCGTCCGTTGGCCGGATCTTTTTTTTGCCTCGCCGGATTGGGAACCGCTCGATGAGTAGTGCCGCCAGTCAAAACGAAGCGACGGTCAGCTTGTCCGCCCGGCAATATGCCTTGCGGTCCTCGGCGGCCAGCAAGCGCTGGCAGCGGGTCGTGGTGGCCGGTCTGGTCGTTTGCTCGCTGGTTTCCCTGGCCACGACCGTAGGGATTATCAGCATGCTGGCGATCGAATCGGCCGGCTTTTTCCTCAGCGACCAAATTCAGCTGTCCCGGTTTTTCACCGACACCCGCTGGACCGTCGGTCAGACCCAGGGCGAACTCAATTACGGAATCATGCCGCTGTTGTCGGGCACGCTGCGGATTACCGGGATCGCCATGCTGCTGGCCCTGCCGATGGGGCTGGTCTGTGCCCTGTATTTGTCCGAGTATGCGCCGCGACGGGTGCGGGCCGTATTGAAACCGGCGCTGGAAATTCTGGCCGGCATCCCGACCGTGGTGTTCGGGTTTTTTGCGGTGAAGTTCATCACGCCGCAGTTGCTGGCCCCGCTGGGTGATTTCAAGACCTTCAATGCGATGGCGGCCGGGATCGCAGTCGGCATTTTGTGTTTGCCCCTGGTTACCTCGCTGGCCGAGGATGCCCTGCAGGCCGTACCGCGGTCGCTGCGCGAGGGGGCGCAGGGACTGGGAGCCACCAAACTGGAAGTAACGCTGGGCGTGGTCTTGCCGGCCGGCCTGTCGGGAATTATTTCGGCGTTTTTGCTGGCGATCGCCCGGGCCGTCGGCGAGACCATGGTCGTGACCCTGGCAGCTGGCAGTACGGCCACGTTGACCCTGGACCCGCGAGGTCCGTCGCAAACCATGACCGGATTCATTGTGGAAACGTTCAAAAGCGAATCGGTCGTGCCAGGAACCGTCACCTACTTTTCGATTTACGCCGTGGCCGCCGTCCTGTTCATCATCACATTCACGGTGACGCTGATTGGCCAGATCGTTCGCAAACGCTACCGCGAGGAATACCAGTAGTGAACGAACTGCTCGGACACCGCCGCGATGAAAACGTTCGCAACAGAAAAAGTCTGGTGTTTGCGATGGTCTGTCTGGTCATGTGCAGCCTCGTGATTGTCATTCTGGTCACGTTGCTGGCGACGGTCGTCGTCACCGGGGGCAGTTGGCTGACCTGGAACTTTTTGACCGGCGTGCATCATGAGGACCAGCCGGAAATCAGCGGTGTGGGCCAGGCCATCATCGGATCGGTCGTCGTCTGCGTTATCTGCGGTCTGGTGGCCCTGCCCGTCGGGGTGGGCACGGCGATTTTTCTGGAGGAGTTCAAACCGCGCAATGTCTGGATTCGCGGATTTCACAATCTGGTGCAGTTAAACATCACGAATCTGGCCGGAGTGCCGTCCATTGTCTACGGCATTCTCGGGCTCACGGCGTTCGTGTACATGTTCAGCATCATTCCCCGCATTGAGGCCAACCGGCCACCCGCGGTCGAGAACGGGGCCTGGTACCTTTACCAGACCAAAACTCTCGGGGGCGAGTGGGTTAATTTTCCGGCCAGTGACCGTTTTCAGACGATTATTGAAATCAACCGGCCGCTGCCAGTGACCATGGCGTCCGGGGAAACGGTCGAACTGAATGTTGTGCCGAGGTCCGCCGATGCGCCGACGGATCCCCGGCTGCGGGAGCGATCCGTGTTCGAGGGCACGACGGCCTCGATCTTTCGTCGCAATCACTGGTGGCATGTTCACTTGCCATTCAGCAAGAGTGTTCTGTCGGCCGGACTGACGCTGGCGCTGGTCATTTTGCCGATTGTGATCATCGCCTCCCAGGAAGCCCTGCGTGCGGTACCGGGTTCGCTCCGCGAAGCCGCCTTTGGCATGGGGACCACCCGCTGGCAAATGGTACGGGGCACGGTGCTGCCAGCTGCCACGCCGGGCATCATGACCGGGGCCATCCTGGCCATGAGTCGGGCGATTGGCGAGGCGGCGCCGGTCTTGGCCGTTATGGGCGGGGTCCTCGGCACCACGACCGGTTTGAGCGGTTTGATGGACAAGACACCGGTATTGCCGGTCACCATTTATCGCTGGGCTTCGGACGAAAACGAGGGATTTGAGCATCTGTCGGCCGCCGCGATCATTGTTTTGCTGATTATTCTGCTGTTGATGAACTCGGTGGCCATTTATATTCGGAATCGTGTGGAACGGGGGCAGGTGAACCTGTGACCGATCGCAATCCAACAGACGGCCCGTCGCCAATTCCTGGTGGATCGTTCCGCCCCACGGCCCGAACATCGACCCAACCCGATCCGCTACGGGCCAGCGGCGAAATCCTCGACGGGCAGGCCATGCAAACCAAAGCGGAACAAAACATGAAATCAGCTGGCAGCGGGGCACGTGACGAGCGGGAGTCGTCAGCGGCCAGCAGCCAGACCGCGATAACGATCGAGTCGTTCAACGCGTTTTACGACGATTTCCAGGCGATTCAGAACGTCAGTCTGAACATCCCCGCGCGGATGGTCACCTCGTTTATCGGACCCAGCGGGTGCGGCAAAAGCACGCTGCTGAAATGGATCAACCGGATGAACGACGTCGTGCCGACCGCCCATGCCAGCGGTTCGATTCGACTGGGCGATTTGCAAATCCTCGACCGGCAAACCGATGTTGTCGATTTGCGGCGACGCGTGGGAATTGTTTTTCAGAAACCCAATCCGTTCCCCAAAACCATTTTTGACAACGTGGCCTTCGGGCCTCGATTGCATTTCAAAATCGGCAAAAATGACATGCGGGATCTGGTTCAGTGGGCGCTCGAGAAAGCCGCCCTGTGGGACGAGGTCAAGGATCGCCTGCAACAGTCGGCACTGGGTTTGTCGGGCGGCCAGCAACAACGACTGTGCATCGCCCGGGCAATCGCCGTCGGCCCCGAAGTCCTGTTGATGGACGAGCCCTGTTCGGCGCTGGATCCGGCATCCACGTCCCGTGTCGAGGACCTGATTTTCGAACTGCGCAAACAGTACACGATCGTGATCGTGACCCACAACATGCAGCAGGCGTCCCGGTGCAGCGACCGCACCGCTTTTTTCTTTGAAGGCCGAATCATCGAGGACGGCGAGACCGAACAGGTCTTTACGCGGCCCAAACAAAAACAGACGGAAGACTACGTCACCGGAAAATTTGGATAACCCTGCATGTCAAGTTACCTGCAACGCGATGTTGACGAGATTCACGACCGGTTGATGCGGCAATTTGCCGTTGTGGAACAGATGATCGATGCCGCCTCGCGAGCCCTGTGCGAAGGCAAGGTGGAACTGGCCGACGGCGTCATTCGATCCGACAACCAGGCCAACCAGAGCGAGGTGCGAATTGAGGAGGAATGCCTCAAAATTCTGGCGTTGCATCAGCCGGTCGCCAGCGACTTGCGACGAATCGCCACCGTGCTCAAGGTGAACTCCGACCTCGAGCGGATTGCCGATCTGGCCTGTAACGTGGCCGAGCGGGCCCAGTGCCTGCACAAGCACGCCTGGTTTCCCATTCCCGATGCGCTGCCCGAAATGTCGCAACGGTCGCGGGCCATGGTCAAGCAGGCTCTGGACGCGTTTGTGCAATCCGATGCCGGATTGGCCAAACAGGTCATCCAGATGGATGCGCGGGTCGACCAGCTCAACCGGGAGGTGATCCGCGAATTGCAGGAGTTGATGATGCAGGATACGGCGATGATCGAGCCCGGAATGCACTGTTTTTCGGCCAGCCGTCATATTGAACGGATTGCCGATCATGCGGAAAACATTGCCGAAGACGTTATTTATTTTGTCGACGGCGATATCGTGCGGCACAATCACAACGAATACTTTAGCCGTCCGTCCCCGACCCCGGGCGAGTAATTGACCTATGCCTGATAACACGGTCCTGGTGGTCGAGGACGACCCGTCCCTGACCACCGTACTGCAATACAACCTCAAGCAGGCCGGATTCGAAGTGCTGGCCGCCAGCAACGGGAATGACGGCTACCTGCAGGCGCGGCGGTTTTTGCCAGATCTCGTGGTGCTGGATTTGATGATTCCGGGAATCGACGGTCTGGAAGTCTGTCGACGCCTGCGGGCCTCGGAAGAAACCCGCTCAATCCCGATTATTGTATTGACCGCCCGCGGCAGCGAATCCGATCAGCTGGGAGGATTTGCGGCTGGCGCCGACGATTACGTCACCAAACCGTTCAGCGTCAAGGTGCTGCTGCAGCGGATCCGGGCGATTCAGCGCCGCAAACAGGCCGGGAACGGCGTCAGTGATGTAGTCACCCGAAACGGGATCACTGTGGATCGGCTCAAACACCGGGTCGTGCTGGATGACGAGGTGCTGGACCTGACGCCCACCGAGTTTCGGCTGATTGACACCCTGATCCGGCAACCCGGGCGGGCGTTCGATCGCAGTGAACTGATCGACGCGGCCCTGGGCGGCGATGCCCTGGTACTGGAGCGGACGATCGATGTCCATATTCGGGCACTCCGCAAGAAATTGCGCGACCGGGCCGAAGTGATCGAAACCGTCCGCGGCATTGGTTACCGGTTTGTCGGCTGAAACAAGCCCGGTCCGCTTCAAACCCTCCCGTCCCGGGTTGCTGGCATGCGCCGCGCTGCCGCCGCGGATGCCAACCTCCGGCCGTTGGCACGGCAAACTCCCCCGGCTACCGGCCGCTGCCGACCAGTCACCCGGTTCTGCCCGCGAGGAATCCCCGCGGGGGGGGGTGGCTGATAGCACTGGCGAGGTCCAGCCAGCAACCATTCTCCAGTTGATCCCGAAACCTGGCCGATATAAAAGTCCAGACGGGGTCGGTGCGCGACCCGGTGCCCGGGATTTGCCGAAAGGATGATGGCGTGACAAGTCGCATGGTTGTTTTGAGTTTGCTGATGGTGGCCGCCAGTTGCCCCGCCCTGCGGGCCCAGTCGGAGACCCAACGCGGTATTGTCGGTGGCGGAGTTGCCGGTGCCGTTATTGGTGGAATCATTGGTCACCAAAACGATGAGACAGCCGGGGGCGCGTTGATCGGCGGCGCCGTGGGCGCCATGGCTGGCGGCTTGCTGGGTCAGGAAAAAGACCGCCAGATGTACCAGCAATACCAGGTCCGGCAGCAACAGGCGGCGCGGTTTCAGGCCGGCGTTTCGTCCGGCGATGTTGTCATGATGACCGGTAGCGGAGTCAGTCCGCAGGTGATCATCAACCAGATCCAGGTCAATGGCGTACGGCAACGACCGGATGTTCACGAGATTATCAGCTTGCATCAGCAGGGCGTGGCGGAGCCCGTCATTGATGCCATGCAACGGGCCCGTCTGGCGACAGCGCCGTCGCCCGTCGTGTACCCGAGGCCCGTCGTTGTCGAGCGCTGTTATCCGCCTGACCCGGTCATCATTTATCGACCGGCCCCGGCCCCCATCCCCTGGCGCTACGACTACTATCGCCACCATCATCATTAAGCCCGACGCCGGACCGGCTCGGCCGAACACCGTCGACTTGAGGGCGCCACGGGTGGCTGGTTTACGCCGCCGATTCCGGGGCCAAACGGCGGGATTGGGTGGGGCAAACCGGCCGCGGCAGCCACTGGGATTTTCTGCCGGGGCGGGCGGGGTACCGGGACGCGCCGGACATTTCCGGTTTTTTTGACCGAAACCGAAAAAAGTCACCCGGCCAGGCCTGGTTCTGGCGACTATTCTGGCGTCCATCAATTGCCAGACTATCACCCGGGTTTTTTTCTGGATGACTGCCGACGCCGCGGGCTCCGCGATCAACTGGGCAGACGCACTGGACCAGCACAGCCGCTGGATTCGCAATGTGCTGCGCAGCAGGATCAACGATCATCATGTCGTCGAAGACCTGTTTCAGGATGTTTCGCTGGCCGTGCTGCGGCAGGCGTCGCGGCCGACGGATCCGCGCAAGGTGGCGCCGTGGCTGTACCGCCTGGCCGTTCGCCAGTCGATCAACCATCATCGCCGCAACGGGCGGCAACGGCGGTTGCAACAACAACTGGAGCATGAGGCGGGAACCGGACCGGCGGATACCCCCGCCGCGGTGGACTGGCTGTTGCAGGACGAGCTGAACGCCCGAGTCCGCCAGGCGGTGGCCCGGTTGCGTCCCCAGGACCGGGAAATCCTGATCCTGAAATATACCGAACACTGGAGCTACGCCGACCTGGCCCGGCACCTGGGCGCATCGCTCGGAACGGTCGAGTACCGTTTGGGCCGCGCCAGAAAAGCGCTCCGCCGGCAACTGGTCGCCAACAACCTTGTCCCCACGAATCCAACCTGATCGCCAACGGGTATGAACAGCCACAGTCAAATGGAAACCGAACAGACCATTCAACGGTTGGTCGACAATCAACTGGATGACCAGCAGCGCGCGCGGTTTCTGCAGATCGCCGAACGCCAGCCGGAACTCTGGCGGCAGCTGGCACTGGCATTCATCGAGGAACAGGTCTGGAGCACGGCGATTGGCCGTTCTGCGGACGCCGATTCGCGGTGGCCGGCGGGCCCGGGGGTGGACCGCACCGGCCGGCACCTGGCCCGGGGGGACGTTTCCCGTCACCGAAAACCGTGGTTGCTGGCGCTGGCCGCCGCAACGCTGCTGGCCCTGACGGTCGCAATTCGGATGGCCGTGCTGCCGGGTTCGCCGCGACCGGTGGATCCGGTAACGATGCCATTAACCGGACTACCGTCCAGCCAGCTGGTCTCCAGCGAGCAACCGTACATGTTGCAAATGAACGATCATTTGCAGGTACCGCTGTACCAGGGGCTGACGCCCTTGCGAGACCATATGGCTCGCCAGGAACCGCAGCTGGACCCCACCTGGCAGGAATTCTGTCAGGTCGCCGGGCTGCAAGTGCGGCCCGACGTGCGCTACATCACCGGCAGTGCGCCGGATGGTCGTTCGTTTGTGGTTCCGGTCCAGCAATACCGATTTCAACCAACGGTTCAATAGATTCCGGAATAGACTATCAATTTCATGACGAGGAGTATGGCAATGCGGATTACGCGAATCGGTTTCTGGTTTCCCTGCCTGGTGACCCTGCTGGCGCTGGGAGTCGCTCCCCTGTGGGGGCAGGAGACCAGTGAGGAACAAAAGCAAAAGTCCAGTGACGTCACGGCCGAAGTCGTTGACGGCAAGCTGATCATTACCAGCGGTCAGGGAAATGTGCGGGTCATTCAGCTGCACCAGGACGGGCAACAGGATGAACACCGGGACGTACATCGCAAAGTCATTGTGCACGAGCATTCCGATGAGCATGCCGACGGCGAGCATCATGCGGACGGGGACCACGCGATCTGGATCCAGGAATCCGCGGAAACAGGCAAAGAGGGCCAGACCAGAATTGAGGCCAGGGCGATCCTCGTGGGGCCGGACGGAAAACAAAAGGAAGTTGTTCTGAACGGGATCGGGGACGGCGAATTCAGCTACCGTCTGGTGCCAGGCGATTCGTCCCACAGCGGGGCGCTGTTGCAGGTGACGCCCGAATTGCATGGTGCCGAATTGCTGGTCCAGTTGTCGGCCCTGTCCGGAGAAGGATTCATGATCGGGGTCAGCTGTCAGCCCGCCGGCGATACGCTTCGCGCCCAGCTGGGAATTGAACAGGGTCTGGTGGTGGAAGACGTCGTGGACGATTCACCGGCGGCCGGGAACATCGAAATTCATGATATTTTGCTGCAAGTCGGCGACGAGCCCCTGAATGATGTTGAACAACTGATCCAGGCGGTTCAGGAAGCCGGCAAGAACGAATCGGAGTTGCGGCTCGGCATCATGCGGAGCGGCAAAAAAATGAAGGTTTCACTGACGCCCCAAAAACGGGAAGCCACCGAGGTTGGGGAGTGGCTGAACAGCGGCGATTTCAACAAGTTCGTGTTCAAGGGTGATTTGGAGCTGGGTGACGGCGTGATGCTGGAGTCGTTCGGACCCGGGTTGATCGAAATGACCCCGGAGACATCCAGCGGATCGGAAGATCTGCAAAAACAAATTGAGAACCTGCGTCAGGAACTGGAACAGCTGCGTTCCCGACTGGAAAACAGGAAGTAACCGCCCCAGGGTCAACGAATCTCTGCGAGAAGAATTGCAGGTCTACAACAGGGAGCCATCGTCGGCGCAGGCGCGGCCTAGTCCGCGCCCGTTTCCCCGCTGTTGATGGTCGCAGGCCCGGCCGCTGCCGGATCCCCGGAGACCGGCTCACGCAGGGTCGAGGGGCCTGGCGAGTCAACGGCTTGCCGTCGCCCGGCAGCGGCGTCGGACCGCTCCCGGTCGGCGATTCGCAGCAAGCCGGGAAATACGAGGCCGCCAATAATCAGGCCGCAGTACCAGACCCCATGCGGATTTCGATCATACAGCCACATGCCGGCAATGGGCGCGATCAGGATGGCAATCGAGAACGAGGCCGCATACAGCCCCATGTACTGGCCGCGGGTGACGGTGGTCGAGCGGCGGGCCGCATAGACGGCGCCCAGCGGCATCGACAGCATTTCACCGGTCGTCAGAATCAGCATGGTCACAATGCACCACGCATAGCCCACCCCGAAACTGCACCCGACAGCCAGCGGCGTCAACCCGAACCCCAGACAGCTCAGCAGCTGGCCCCAGGCGTAGACCCGCATCAGGGGCAGGTTTACGACGGCGTTTACCAGAACCAGTTCAAACAGCACGATCACAATCGTGTTCACCGCGTACAGGATTCCGATCTGGACTTCGGAAAGTTGATACTGGGTGTTCAGATACAGCGGGTAGGTACCCAGAAACTGAAAAAACACGATCGCCGCCAGAATATTCAGAACGGTAAACGCCAGGTACCGGGCATCGCGCCACGCCGAACGCCGGTGGGAGACGGCTGCAGGCTGACCGGTTGCGGCGATCCCCTGTGAGGTCGAGTGCGACGGGGCCCGCCATCCAAACAGACCCAGCATCAACAGCATGGCGGCTGCCACACCCGCGGCATTACCCCAAAACAACAATTGATAGTTCACGACGGCCAGAAAGCCACCCAGCGTGGGACCGATACTCATTCCCAGGTTGATGGCCAGACGATTAACTGCCATGGCCCGGGTGTGCTGGCCGGGATTGTCACAAAATTCGATCGTGGCAGTCGAAGCCGCGGGGCGAAAAATCTCGATGGCAATGCTCAGCAAGAACAGGTCCAGGCAAGCCTCCCCGAAGCCTCGCGCCTGGCCCAGCAGCAAAAATCCGGGCACGCTGGTCCCGAACGAAACGATTTGGGTCCGGATGGCACCCATGCGTCCGGTCAGCCAGCCCCCCAGCAACCCGCCGATAATGCCGCCGACCCCGTAAGTGCTTAATAACCAGCCGACCTTCATCGGGGTAAACCCCAGTTCCCGGGTCGCATAGATGGACAGAAACGGCAACACCATGGTCCCGCAACGACTGATCAGCAACACCAGCGACAACAGCCAGACATTGCGGGGGACCCCGCGGAAGGCATTTCGGTAACTGGTGACGACGCGTCGCAGCATGGGAGCGGGAGAACAAATGGTGGAGCGGCCAGCGAGGATAACCTGCCACGGGATCGGCAGCCAGACGGCCCGCAGGCCCTGCAATTACCGCTCTGACACAGTGATCGGCCGGGAGTTCGCCGCCGCGGCGAATTTGTGCGGAATCACGCCAGCCCGGGTGCCGGTCGCGAAAGATAGACAAGCTGCCGCAGTCCATTCACAATAGCAACGGGCATGTGCCTCGTTCGTCCAGTTGCCAGATTCGCCCGCCGTCGGCGCCACCTGATTTCGCACCAGGATACCATCCATGATTCGCACGTTCTGTTTTTCTGTGTTACTGTTACTGGTTCAGGTCGCTCACGTCATGGCCCAGGAAGCCCCCGAAACCAGCGCCGCGGCAACACCGGCCGAACCGGAAAAAGGTGAATTGAAAATCGACAGCGGGTTGATTGGCGGCTTGCCGTTCCGCAGTATCGGACCGGCATTGATGTCCGGCCGGATTGCCGATCTGGCGATTGATCCCGACCACGCCAATACCTGGTACGCGGGCGTGGCCTCGGGGGGCGTTTGGAAAACGCAAAACGCCGGCACGACCTGGCAACCGATCTTTGACAATTACGGCTCGTATTCGATCGGCTGCGTGGCACTCGATCCGGTCAACCCCCGCGTGGTGTGGGTGGGCACGGGCGAAAATGTCGGGGGTCGACATATCGGTTTTGGCGACGGGGTCTATGTCAGCCGCGATGCCGGCAATTCGTTTGTCAACAAGGGACTGAAAGAGTCCGAGCACATATCCCGGATCGTTATCGATCCCCGAGATTCGGATACGATTTTTGTGGCTGCTCAGGGGCCCTTGTGGAGCGAGGGCGGCCAACGCGGGGTTTACAAAACCACCGATGGCGGGGAGACGTGGAAACAGGTCCTGGCCAAAGGCCCCTGGACCGGCGCCACGGATTTGGTCATGGATCCGCGCAACCCCGACATCCTGTATGCCGCACTGCATCAGCGACATCGCACGGTCGCCGCGATCATTAACGGCGGGCCGGAAACCGGGATTTACAAATCAACCGATGGCGGGAAGACCTGGCGGGAACTGAAACAGGGGTTGCCCGGAGGAGACAAGGGCAAAATCGGGCTGGCCGTTTCGCCGCAAAAATCCAACGTGGTGTACGCCGCCATCGAATTGCCGGGTCGCACGGGCGGTTTTTTCCGGTCGGAGGATTTTGGCGAAAGCTGGACGAAGAAAAGCGACTATGTGGCGGGCGGCACCGGCCCGCACTATTACCAGGAGATCTACGCCGATCCGCACCGATTTGACGTCGTGTACCACGCCAACGTCGTCCTGGGTCGAACCACCGATGGCGGCGAGAATTTCGCGGGTGTGGGCAACCAAAACAAACACGTCGACAATCATGCCGTCGCCTTTCATCCGACCGATCCGGATTTTCTGCTGGTGGGATGCGACGGGGGCATTTATCGCAGCCACGATTATGCCGGCACCTACAGTTTTGTCTCCAACCTGCCGCTGACCCAGTTCTACAAGGTCGACGTGGATTATGACTGGCCGGTCTATCACGTTGTGGGTGGCACCCAGGACAACAATACCCAGTATGGTCCAACACAAACATTGTCCAGCAACGGGATTCGCAATGCCGACTGGCGAATTACGGTCGGGGGCGACGGCCACGACTGCGCGATTGATCCCGAAGATCCGAATATTATTTATTGTGAATCCCAGGAGGGTTATCTGCGAAGGTTCGATCGGGCCACGGGCGAGGCGGTAGACATCCGGCCCCAGCCGGCCCGGGGCGAGGACGACCTGCGGTTTAACTGGGATGCTCCCGTTCACATCAGTCCCCATTCGCATACCCGGCTGTATTTCGGTTCCCGAAAACTGCATCGCAGCGATGACCGGGGTGATTCGTGGACGGCCGTCAGCGACGATCTGTCGCGGGGCCTGGACCGGTTCACGCTGCCCGTGATGGGCCGGGTCTGGAGCATCGATGCCGTTTGGGACCTGTTGGCCATGAGTCAGTTTGGCAATATCACGTCGATCAGTGAATCTCCGGTGCAGGAAGGACTGATCTACGTCGGTACCGATGACGGGGTGATTGCGGTTACCGCCGACGGTGGCCAAAACTGGCGGCGGATCGAACGGATCTTTGGCATACCGGAATACTTCTTTGTCAATGACATCAAGGCCGATCGATTTGATGCCAATACCGTCTATGCCTGCGTTGACAATCACAAGTCCGGTGACTACCAGCCCTACCTGATCAAAAGTACTGACCGGGGACAACACCTGGAACAGCATTGCCGGCGACCTGCCCAAACGAACGCTGGTCTGGCGGATGAATCAGGACCACGAAAATCCGGAGTTGCTGTTCCTCGGCACCGAGTACGGCCTGTACACGTCCATCAACGGTGGTGAAAACTGGATCAAAATGGGTGGCTTGCCCGTGATTCCGGTGCGTGACATTGAAATCCAGCGACGTGAAAACGATGTGGTGGCGGCCACGTTCGGCCGCGGATTTTACGTGCTGGACGACTATACGCCACTGCGTACGATTTCCAAAGAAATTCTGGAGACGGATTTTCACATGTTCCCGGTCAAGACGGCCTGGTTGTACAACCCGGACGACAGACTGGGGGGAGATCGCGGTTCGCAAGGGGACAACTATTTTGTTGCTGACAATCCGCCCTACGGCGCGACGTTCACGTATTGCCTGAAAAATCGACCTGAAGACCCAAAAACAGCAGCGGACCGAGCGGGAATCCAAAAACGCCGCGGACGCCGACGATACCTATCCCGGCTGGGACGCCATTCACGAGGAAGACCGCGAAGACGACCCGCTGGTGATTCTGGAAATCGCTGACAGCAATGGCGTCGTGGTGGACCGGATCGACGGCGCTACCAGCAAGGGTTTGCATCGCACGACATGGAACCTGAGGTACGCGCCGTTCAGCGTTTCGTCCGGTGGCGGCGGTCGGCGGCGGTTTGGCGGCGGGGGATTCGGCGTTCCGGTGGCCCCGGGCTCGTATACCGTCACGGCGTACCAACGCACCGGTGATACCACCACGGCCCTGGGTGAACCGGTCCCGTTCGAGGTGCAGGCGGTCATGAGCCCCACGTTGCCGGCGGCCGATCGCCAGCAAGTAATTGACTTTCAAATGGAGGTGGGGGCACTGCAACAGGCGGTCTCGCCCCTGCAAGTCACGATTGGCGAATCGCTGGATTCGGTGGCCGAGATCAAAACAGTGATTCGCGATGGTCGCCGCGCTCCGCTGGCCCTGCTGGACCAGGCCCGCCAGGTGGAGCTGAAGCTGCTGGAGGCCCGCGACAAATTGTCCGGCGATCCAACCCGCGCGGAGCGGAACGAAAACAGCCCCCCCTCGATCACCAGCCGCATGTCCAACGCCCTGTTTGGAACGCTGGGACATTCCCACGGACCGACCGAAACACATCGCCAGCAATTTCAGATTGCCCGTGAGGAATTTGCCGAAGTGTCCGATGGAGTGCGGGCGGTCATCGAGGAAGACTTCGAGGCCTTGAAAACGGCCCTTGACGAGGCCGGCGTGCCATGGACCCGGGGACGAAAGCTGCCCGCGCTGGACCGGATTCCCGGCAATTAGACTCGCCGCGAACCGGGGGCGGCCGCCGTTCCGGCGGTCAATCGGGCCCGGCGGGCCACCAGATCCACGTGCCTGCCGGTCGGACAAACCACCGGAGGGAGCCCGGGGGTTCCAACATCGAGCCCGGCAGGGGCGAAACGATAGTTGACCCGGCCCAACGCCGCTGACCCGTCGGGTTTGGGGTTTGTGCCCCGAAAGCGGGACCAGGGCGAGAAGCCTGAAATCTCACCAAAACGGGTAAACATCGGGAATTCGGGAATCAGAGGCCCCCGGCCGGGTACTCCCTGTAAACGAAACGACGGTCTCCTTTGCAACCATGCCTGCCGACCAGCCGCTTCAGCGACAGTTTGAATCAGCGGTCGACGAGCATTCGGGGGCCATGTACCGGGTTGCCTGGCGATTGACGGGCAACCGCGAACTGGCCGCCGAACTGGTGCAGGAATCGTATTTGCAGGCGTGGCAGGGCCTGGGGTCACTGCGCGATCGTTCCCGAATCAAGAGTTGGCTGTTTGGCATCCTGCGATTTCAGTACAGCAAGCTGGTGCGGCGCGAGTCGCGGATGGCAACGGTGTCCGGAAGCGCGGTGGAACACCTCGTCGAACCGGCGCCAGCGAGCGATCCCGAGTTGATCGATCGGGTGCAGTCGGCCATCGCCCAACTGCGGGACGAACACAAATTTCCAATTTTGCTGGTATCCATGGAAGGACTTTCGGTCGAAGAGGCGGCTGCGATTTTGGAGTTGCCCCGTGGCACGGTGCTGTCACGCCTGCATCGGGGCCGACAAAAACTGAAACAGCTGCTGCAACCAGAGGCCAGCCCAGGATCGGCCAACGGCGGCAATCACCACGGACCCCTGACACGACCATGAACCGGAAACTGGACGACCAACAAATTGATGCCTGGCTCCGCGACGTGCCGGTTCCGCCGGATTTGGCAGCCCGGTTGAAGCGGATCCCGCAGGCCGACCTGCAGCCGCCGGCGCTGCGCTGGAACTCTCGTGGCCGCCTGGCGGGCCTGGCCATCGCGGCCAGTCTGCTGGGCCTGATCGCCTGGCTGGCCTGGCCCGCCACGGATCGCCCGCAACCGCTGGCCGAATCCGGCGCCGAATCCGCCGCGGATCGGGAATCCGCCGCGGATCGGGAATCCGCCGCGGATCGGGAATCCGCCACGCTGGCGGAAACCGCCCACCCTGCCGCATCGGATCGGGCCGCGGATACCACGGTGTATCCGATCGATGAATTGACCGATCGGATTGAGCAGCTGGCCTGGGACATTGAAATGCACCAGCAACAAATGCGGCTGGCCGAATTGCGGGCCGCGGTGCCGTCGGGCGTGCTGCCCGTTGACGAATCCCGCTCGCTGGTCGCATTCGTAGCGGACCAGGCAGCCCTGGACTGGGGAGCCCCTCCCGAGTCCCTGCATGACGAGATGCGACAAATTATTCAGCGGTATCCTGGAACCCGGGCGCCTACCGGGCCCGCCAGTTTTTGGCCAGTTCGGCCGGCGAGCCACCGGCCCTGCAGTAGGAATCGACCCTCGCCATTGAACCCGAAAGGAAACTCCAGTGTCCAAATTATTTGTTTGGTCGTTTACAGCTTTTCTGGCCGTCGCCCTGATCTGTCCCGCCCTGTTGTCGGGTCAGGCCATCCCGGGTGGCGAATCAACCCGGATTGAAGTCCGGCACCAGGTCCGCGAGGTTCAACAGGCGCTGACCCGGCTCGAGGAGGATCGGGCCAGGGCCCGGCTCCGGCTGGGTGAGTTGCAGGCTCGTCGCGAAGCCATTTTGCAAGCGCAGTTCGCAGCCGGCGTATCCAGCGAATCGTATGCCGAAATCATCCGCAACCTGCAGCTGCAACGGGTCGAGCTGACGATCGATCTGGCCGGGCTGGATGCGCGGCACGAGGCGCTGGAGGAGATCAGCCAGGCGCCGCCGCGGGATCCCATCCAGCAACAAATCATTGGCAAATGGCAGGCCCAGCTGCAGCTCCTGCAGGAGACCGTTGACGATTCCCGAGAACAGTTTGAAAACGGGATGGCGCACGCGACCGAATTGAGACGGGCGCAGGAAAACCTGGTGACCGCCGAGGTCCGGTTGCTGGAGGCCCAGCGTTTCGGCGCGGGCGGCCAGGACCTGACCGCTGAGCTGCGCAACATTTCCCTGGAACGCGCCGAAAAAAGCGCGACTGGGCAAGGTCGAGGAGATTTTGGTTCGGGTTTCCACCACGCGAAAACAGATTGACGAACAGGCCCTGCTCGATCGCCAGGGGGAGCAGGCATTGCAACAACTCGAAACGATCGAATCCACCATCCGGACAAACGAGGCGTGGCTGGAAACAACCCGGCAAGATTTGCGGCAGCTGGAGGCCGGGGCCGAGCCGGTGGATGACCAGTGAAACCGGGCCAGGCTGTGGCCAACACCCATTCAGACAGGGAGGCAGCGATCCAGTCGCGACGATCCCTGAAAGGAGTTATCGATGACCAGAACCGGTGTCGCATTTTTTGTTGTGGCTTGCCTGCTTGTATTCCAAACCCCGCGGAATTGCCCGGCCCAGTTCGCCGGCAACCGTGCCGGTGCCGACGGCGGCAACCTGCCGTTTCACGATTTTGAGGTCCCGGACCTGTCCGTATCGGAAGCGAGACTCATCAAGGTTGACGGGACCGCGGAAATCCGCGTCCAGCCGAAAGAGATCCGCCTGGTTCTGGCGGCCGTCAGCGAAGGTCAAACCGCCAACGAATGCAAGGACCAGGCAGCCCGGCTGGTCGCGGCGATTCGTGCGGGCTGGCAGAATATCGGCATCCCTGAAGCGGATACGTTCGAGGACTTCATCGGGATTCTGCCGGTTTACCGCTACGAAGAACAGACGCAACAGAATCTGACCGTGCTGCAGGAAGTCCTGGATTGCTTTCGCTATCAGACCAATCTGCACGTGAAACTCGATGACAACGATCAGGCGCGAAGGCGCTGGACGTCGCTTTCACGCACAACGTGACCGACATCATCGCTTTTGATTACGGGCACCCGGACCTGGAAACCATCAAGTTGCAGGCGCTGCAAAAGGCGTTGCAGGCCGCCCGCGTCAAGTCCGATGTTTTATTTGACCCGGCCCTGTTTGCCCATCGCCCCAAACTCGTCAATATCCGCGAAAGTCAACGAACCATTTTTCCCGCCAGCAAGTATCAGTCCTTCAGCAATACCATTGATCAGGTGGTTGTGTTGCCCCGCCGCTTCCGGGAAGACATACCGCGAATCAGCGCACCCCGGCCCCAGGTTACGTTTTATCGCGGCCTGGTGATGGACGGTGATGCGATTTCATCCCGGCTGCCCATGAGCCCGGAGATTTCGGTGGTCTCGCGGGTTCGGCTGTACTACGAGTCACCGTTCGTTGAACCGCCGGACGATGACGACGATTAATCCATGGGGAGGCATCGCCCGATTGCCGATGCTCGCCGTGATCAGGCCCGAATGACCGCGGCTGGGCGATACCGAGGTACCGTTGCCGGCCCGTTCCACCGGAGGGAGGTAACAAACAGGATAGCCGGGCAATGGGGCGCTGCCCGGAAACGGGGGGCTCGTCGCCGTTCCACGCGTCATGCGGTACGATGAACGGGTGCCACGATCGTTCGCCCGTCCCCCCGGGATCAATTTGGAATGCCGGCGTCCGCCAAAACCCGTTCCCCCCGCAATCGGACGCTGCGGTTGACCGACGAGGATCGACGACGGCTGTCATCGAGTTTGTTGCAATTGGCGGATTCGGATTCCGCCAGCCTGCCCTCGGGCATGGCCTGTGCCGACAGTGGTGATTGGTCCACCGCCCTGCCCTGTGGCAGCGTGGATCTGCTGTTTCTCGATCCGCCCTACAACCTGAACCGGTCGTTTGGGTCGGCCGCGTTTCGGCAGCAACCGGTATCCGACTACACCCGCTGGTTGAACGGGATCGTCACTCGCTGGCTGCCCTGCCTGAAACCGACCGCCACGGTTTACATTTGTGGTGACTGGCGAACCAGTCATTCCATTTTTGAGGTCGCCACCCGACATTTTCAGGTCCGCAACCGGATTACCTGGGAGCGGGAAAAGGGGCGTGGTGCCAAAACGAACTGGAAAAACAACAGCGAGGACATCTGGTTTTGTACCGTGGGCGAACAGTACGTGTTCAATGTGAATCAGGTGCGGCAACGTCGCCCGGTGATCGCCCCCTACCGAAATACCGATCGAACCCCCAAAGACTGGTCCGAAACGCGGGAGGGCAATTTTCGCGATACCCATCCGTCCAACCTGTGGACGGACATCTCGATCCCTTTCTGGTCGATGCCCGAAAACACCGACCATCCGACCCAGAAAAGCGAAAAACTGCTGGCCAAGCTGATTCTGGCCAGTACCCACCCGGGCGATTTTGTACTGGATCCCTATGCCGGGAGCGGGACCTGTTGTGTGGTGGCCAAAAAGCTGGGACGGAAATTTTTCGGGATCGAGCGTGAACGGGAATTCGCCCTGCTGGCGGCCCGCCGTCTGGAGCTGGCAGAATGCGAAACGGCCATTCAGGGGTATGACGAGGGGGTTTTCTGGTCCCGCAACAGTGGACGCTGAACGGATCCCCGGACGGCCGGTTTGCAAACCGGCGCCGAATCGACAAAACTTGTCAGGCGGACGGCGGGACTTCCCGCTGGCACGGTCCGACTGACCAGCCAAAGCCCGGTGCCAGACCCGGGGTCGCGGAATCAACATCTTCGAAACAAACCAATCAGGAGTGTTCCATGTTTCGTCCTCTCGCTGCCATTGTTTCGCTGCTAATCGTGATTGGCGGGCCAACGATGGCGTGGTCCCAGTCGGCCGACACCGATTCCATTCCATCGTCGGCGACCCTGTCGGTGTTGCTCAGGCCCGGGCAACTGCTGAACCAGCCGGGCATGGAGTTGGTTCCGCGGGAAATTATCTCCGCCTGGGGCCAGCAGGAGCTGGGATTCGATCCCATGAAAATTACCCGCCTGCTGGTGCTGGTCGAGTCGCCGGAGACCATGGAACGGCCGCCTGCGTTTGCCGTCGTGCTGGAGTTTGATTCACCCCAAACACTGTCGGAAAAAATCACGGGCCAGCTGGAGGAGGAGCAGTGGCAGGGGCGCCCCGTTTACCGGTCGGGCCCCAATGCCCCGGTCTTTTATCTGCCCAATGAGCAAACGATCCTGATCGGCATGGAGTCGTTCATCCGGCAAATGCAAACCGCTTCCGGCGCAAATGGCCAGTTGAAGTCGATGATGGAAGCCGCGGGGTCCGACGCGGAAGTGCAGATTTATTTCGTTATGGACCCGGTGCGGGAATTGATTCTCCAAAACCTGCCACCGGCCGCACAGGTTCCTCCGCCGTTCGTGGAGTTTCTGGAGTTGCCCAATCTGGTGGAGCATGTTGCGATCGAAATGGGATTCGCGCAAGACTCGTTCGCCCAACTGAAAATCGGTGCCACCGATGCCGCCGCCGCCGCCCGCATCGATGAAATGCTTCGGCAAGCGCTGGCCACGGGTCAGCAGCTGGTGCTGAGTCAGTTGCTGCAACAAATGCAAAACGAATCACCGGCCATGCAGCAGGCCGTTGCCCAGTATGCCAATCGGGTCGGTACTTACCTGCAAACGCAACTGCGACCCCGGATCGAGGGCAAGGATCTGGTGTTTCGCGGAGAGGGCGACTCGCAACTGATGGCCCTCGGTTCCGCGGGAGTGCTGACCGGTCTTTTATTGCCGGCCGTTCAGCAAGTTCGGGAAGCGGCACGCCGCGTGGACTCCATGAATAATCTGCGGCAAATTGCTCTCGCCTGTCATAACTACGAAGCCGTCTACAACCGTTTCCCGACGAATATTGCATCCGGGGATGGAAAGCCGCTGTTGAGCTGGCGGGTGGCCCTGCTGCCGTACATGGAGGAAACCGCGCTGTACGAACAGTTTCATCTGGACGAGCCGTGGGACAGCGAGCACAACCTCGGCTTGCTGGACCAAATGCCACCCATTTACCAAAATGCCAACGCCCCGCTGGTCAACCGAACCGTGTATCAGGGATTTCGCGGCCCCGGCACCATTTTTCAGGGCGAGCCGGTGCGGTTCCGCGAAATCACCGACGGCACCTCCAACACGATCCTGTGTGTGGAGTCCGATGTCGATGCCGCGGTGGAATGGACGCGACCCGCCGATTTGCCGTTTGACCCTGACCAGCCGGTCCGCGGTGTTGGCAACCTGCGCCCAGCCGGATTCAATGCAGCGCTGGCCGATGGCTCGGTCCGCTTGATCAGCCGCTCCATTGATCCGGAAACCCTGCGTCATCTGATCCAGATGAACGACGGCAACCGGGTTCGGCTGGAGGACGAGTAACCCTTGGCCCTGCCGCGGGAGGACCCGGCGTCTCGTCCCGCCATCGAAAACCCCCCGATTCCCGGTTATGCTTGTTCCCGATCACCGGTTGGCCCATGCGTGGTTGTACGGGTCACATAATTACGGGGACATACGGTGATTCTCAAGAGCAAGGAAATCGAGTTGTCGAATCTCGAGCAACACGTTGACATTCAGGCGATCAAGGACGCAGTTCGAACGATCCTGCGGGCTGTCGGTGAGGATCCCGATCGACCGGGCCTCGTGGAAACTCCCCGGCGTGTCGCTCACATGTACATGGAAATGTTCGCGGGATTGCACACCAGTCCCGAACGTCATCTGCAAGTGACGTTTCCCGAAACGTACGACGAAATGGTTCTGGTGCGGGATATTCCGTTTACCAGCATGTGCGAACATCACCTGTTGCCTTTCAGCGGTGTGGCTCATGTCGCCTATATCCCCGACGGCAAGGTAACCGGATTGAGCAAATTGGCTCGGGTGGTGGAGGAAGTGGCCAAACGCCCCCAGGTTCAGGAGCGAATGACCCAGCAGATTGCCGACCTGATTGACAGGCATCTGGAGACCACCGGTGTTGCCGTTGTGGTCAGCGCTGAACACTCGTGCATGGCCATTCGCGGCATCAAGAAACCCGGCAGCCGGACCGTCACCAGCGCCTTGCGTGGAATCTTCAAGGAACCATCGACGCGCGCCGAGTTCATGAGCCTGATTTCGGACTAGCCGGCAATCGGGGACTTTCTCGACGCCCGCCACGCGTTATTTGACGCGCCAGACAGCAAACGGGAGTGGCTCAACTCCCGTGGCTCAACTCCCGTGGCGGTTGAAAACCGGCTGGATGATAATGGGGTGTCCCCGTCCCGCTTTGCCCGTGACCTCCTTTGCGTCTCTGACTTCCCCGGGGGAAGGCCTGTTCACCTGCCAGCGGCATGACCGGGCCCGCCCGTCCCGGCAGCCCCGGCGACGGCCCCCGGCCGCTGACCGGCGGGCACGGAGCGGCAAAACGAACCGCCGCCCCGGGGCGACCCGCCATGGTTCGCTGGGCGGAGCCGCATGGTCCGGTTAAAATAACCACGGACCCAATGAACCGCGGCATTTTTCCAGTGGCTGTCATGCAATTTTCTTCCGGATTTCGACGCGCAACCGGTTCCGTATTCGCGACCCTGATCCTGTTGGTGGCCCGGCCCGCGCTGGCCCAGACCCTGGAACTTGATCGCGGCAGTCGTATTTCGATCATTGGCAACACATTGGCCGAACGAATGCAGCATGATGGGTGGCTGGAATCCATGATGCATGCCGGGTTGAACCGGGATCTCGTGATTCGCAATCTCGGATTTTCCGGAGACGAGCTCACGACACGGTTGCGAAGCAAGGATTTTGGGACCCCGGACGAGTGGATGAAGCGTTTGCAAACGGACATCGTATTCGCCTTTTTTGGATACAACGAGTCGTTTGCGGATGAGGCCGGTCTGGAGGCATTCGAGAAGGAGCTGACGGAGTTCATCATTCGGACGCGGACTCAAAAATACAACGGCGACCGGCCGCCCGTGCTGGTTCTGTTTTCGCCGATCGCCTGCGAGGACCTGCAGCGCAAGATACCCGAACCGAACGATGCCGGGATGGCCGCAGTGAACCCGAACTTGCCCGACATGGCGGACCACAACCGCCGCCTGGGGCTGTACACCGAGGCAATGCGCAAGGTAGCCGACAACGAGGAGATCATCTTTGTCGACCTGTTCACGCCCACGCGTCAACTTTGGGAGGCGTCGGACGACCAGTTCACGATCAATGGTGTGCATTTGAACGAGCGGGGAAACCGCCAGCTGGCGGCGATCATCTGCAAGCAGCTGTTTGGCGGACTGGATCCGGAGCGGAACCTGCCGGGCCGCGTTCGCGAGGCGGTGCTCGACAAGAATTGGTACTGGTTTCACCGCTACCGGACCACGGACGGCTATTCGATTTATGGCGGCCGGGCCGATCTGGCATTCACCGACGGACAAACCAATCGCGAAGTGGCCCAGCGCGAACTGGAGATCCTGGACTATCTGACCGCCGAGCGCGACAAACGAATTCATGCCCTGTGTGGTGGCAGCGATTACACGCCCGACGACGCCGGGGCCCCGCCCCTGATCCCGGTCATTTCCAACAAGCCCGGCGGGGGTCCCAACGGCACCCACCAGTTCCTGACTGGCGAAGAGGCGATCGAAAAAATGGACGTTCATCCCGGAATGTCCGTCAACCTGTTTGCCTCCGAAGAACAGTTTCCGGAGCTGGCCAGCCCGGTGCAAATGTCGTTTGACCCGCGGGGACGATTGTGGGTGGCTGCCTGGCCCGGTTATCCCCATTGGCAACCGACCGTCGCCGAGATGAACGACAAGTTGCTGATCTTTACCGACACCGACCAGGATGGCGTGGCGGATGAAATGACGGTGTTTGCCGACCGGTTGCACAATCCGACCGGATTTGAGTTCTGGAATGGCGGCGTGGTGGTGGCGCAGGCCCCCGATTTGTGGTTCCTCAAGGATACCGATGGAGATGATGTCGCCGATCTGCGAATGCGCATCCTGCACGGCATCGACTCGGCCGATACCCACCATACGTCCAACAGCTTTACGTATGGGCCGGACGGTGCGCTGTATTTTCAGGAAGGCACCTTTCACCATTCGCAAATCGAAAGTCCGTGGGGGCCCCCGCTGCGGATGGTCAACGCGGGCGTGTTTCGCTACGAGCCGCGGACTCAAAAGATTGACTCGTATGTGACCTACGGGTTCGCCAATCCGCACGGGCACGTGTTTGACTACTGGGGCCAGGATTTTGTGACCGATGGCACGGGCAACGTCAATTACTATGTGGCACCGTTTTCCGGCCATTTGGAATACCCCCGGAAACACAGTTCCTATTTCCCGTTTTTCGAGCAGTGGGTCCGCCCGGCCGGGGCCACGGAGATTTTGTCCAGCGGGCAATTTCCGGAGGAATTTCAGGGCAACTATTTGATTGCCAATGTGATTGGTTTTCAGGGGTTGCTGCAATACGAAGTCCACGAGGACGGATCCGGTTTTTCAGCCACGGAAGTCAAGCCGATTGTCAGTTCCACCGACCCGAATTTTCGCCCGGTCGACATCGAAATGGGTCCCGACGGCGCGATTTATTTTGTGGATTGGCAAAACCCGATCATCGGCCACATGCAACACAATCTGCGGGATCCCAATCGCGACAAGATTCATGGCCGTGTTTATCGGGTAACCTGGAACGAGCGACCTCTGGATCCGCCCGGCGACCTGGCCCGGATGACCGTCCCGCAATTGCTGGAACAACTGAAATCACCCGGCAACCGGGTTCGCTACCGGACCCGGCTGGAATTGAGCAGTCGACCCACGAATGAGACGCTGGCGGCGGTCCGGAAATGGGTCGCGGAACTGGACCCTGCCGATCCGGCGCTTCAGCACCATTTGCTGGAAGCGTTGTGGGTGACGCGGCAGCACAATGCGACTGATGAAAGCCTGTTGCGGCGGCTGCTTCGTTCGCCCGAGCCACGCGCCCGGGCCGCGGCCGTCCGGGTGCTGTGCTACTCCCGCGAACAGGTTCAGGAAGTAATGCCGTTGTTGCAAGCCGCCGTGAATGACCCGTTTCCGCGAGTTCGGCTGGAAGCCGTCCGGGCGCTGAGCTTTATTCCCACGGCCATGTCGGCGGAAATTGCCCTGCAGGTGCTCGCCCATCCGCGCGACCGGTTCATCGATTACTGTCTGAATGAAACATTGCGGAGCAGCGAAACCGAATGGCGGCAGCTGATCGCTTCCGGCCAGCCGTTTGCCGATGACAACGAGGCGGGACTTCGGTTCCTGATGGACAAACTGTCGCCCGCGGAAGTGGCCGGCATGGCCCGGAATCCGGTTGTCTTTAACGAACTGCTGACTCGTCCGGCCATCCTGCACGAATGGCGGATGGAAGCTGCCGCCGGACTGGCCCAACGCAACCGAACGGATGCCCGCACGGAATTGCTGGCCGCCATCGGACGACTGGACGCCAGTGAAGATGCCGATGCGGACAACGTCCTGGCCGACTTGACCCATCTGTTCCTGCACGGCGATGGTCGATCGCCCCACGTTCCCGATCGGGACGGCGTGGATTATTCGCCCTACCTGCCGCGGCTGCAACAACTGGCCGCGACCGCCCGCAAACCAATCACGCGACAAATCGCCTACGCCACGCTGATTGAGGCGGGTCAATCGCTCGACCAGTTATGGTCGGAGGCCAGCCAGTCGCCGGCCCAATTTGGCGATCTGGTGGCGGCAATGGCCCTGGTCGATGATGCGGACGTAAAAACCGTGCTGGCGCCCCGGGTGGCGGGGTTGTTTGAGGAACTGCCCCCGCCGGTCACCGCAGCCATCGAGAATCAGCCCGCCACGGCGGGCCGCTACGTGCGAATTGAATTGCCCGGTGAACAGCGGACGTTGACGCTGGCCGAGGTCCAGATTTTCTCCGGTGGTCGCAATCTGGCCCCCGCCGGCACCGCCAGCCAGTCGACCGTGGCGCACGGTGGAGGGCCGGAAAAGGCGATCGACGGAGATACCAATCCGGTGTTCGGGGCCGGAAGCCAGACGCATACCAATGAGAATCAGGCCGATCCCTGGTGGGAGATCGATCTGGGACGCGACTACCCGATCGACAAGGTGGTGATCTGGAACCGGCAAGAGGGCGAACTGGGCCAGCGACTGGACGGATTTACCCTGCGGGTGCTGGACGAAAAACGCCACGACGTGTTTGTGCAACCCGGTAACGCTGCCCCGCCGCGACAGATCGAGGTGCCCTTGTCCGGAGATCCAGGCGCCGCGATTCGTGACGCCGCCATCGCGGCCGCCGTTCACCTGTCACCCGGTGACCGGCAAACCTTTGCGGACCTGGCCAAATTGATTCTGGGCAATTTGAGCCGCAGCCAGGCCGTCCGCGGCTTGTCCCGATTGCCGCGGCGAAGCTGGATTGACGAACAAATCGAGCCGCTGGTCCAGAACATGATTGATCACCTCGGCAGCTTGTCGGCCGCCCAGCGCACCTTGCCCTATGCCCTGGATGAAATATCGCTGGCTCGCAAACTGAATACGGTTTTGCCGGAAGACGCTGCTGCCCGTTTCCAGTCACGGCTGAATGACCTGGGTGTCAACGTGGTGATTTTGCGACCGATCCCGCACCGCATGCAGTACGACCGCACACAGTTTTTTGTGGAAGCCGGCAAGCCATTTCAGCTGGTCCTGGACAATACGGATATCATGCCGCACAACGTGGTGATTGCGACGCCGGGATCGTACGCCAAGGTCGGGATCGCCGCAGAATTACTGGCAACCGAACCCGGCGCAGCGCGACGGGGCTATGTGCCGGACCTGCCGGAAGTCTTGCATGCGTCGCGGATGTTGCAGCCAGGTCAGGTGCAACAAATGCAGCTGGTCGCGCCCGAACAGCCCGGCGAGTATCCGTACCTTTGTACCTACCCGGGCCACTGGCGACGGATGTACGGTGTCATGCATGTCGTAGAGGATTTGGGCGAAGCGCCCATTGAAGCGTTGGCCCCCACGATTGACTCCGAAGTAGCTTCCCGACCGTTTGTTCGCGAATGGACATCCGCCGAATTGCTGACGGCGCTTGGCGGATCGGCCGGCCAGCGATCCTTTCAGCGGGGCCGCGCCCTGTTCACCGAGTTGTCCTGTATCCAGTGCCACCGCATGAAACAGGAACCGGGCGGCGAGGTCGGCCCAAATATGCAAACCGTGCTCGAAAAATTGTCCAAAGGTGATCTGGATCGTGCCGGACTGGTTAAAAGCCTCGTGGAACCGTCGGCAGAAATCGCCGAAGAATTTCGTACCTGGATTGTTCAGGATATTGAGGGACGTGTGTATACGGGTGTGGTGGCTGAACGCGGCGAGGAGTCCATCCGCATCCTGGCCAATCCTCTGGACAACGGGCAGGCCGTGACCATTCCAGTCGACGACATCGAGGAGGAAATCGAATCAAAAATTTCGTTAATGCCCCAGGGTTTGTTAAATACATGCAGTGAACCGGAAATCCTGGACCTGTTGCGATTTATTGAAACGGGCGGTGATCCCCAACATCCAGCGTGGAGCAAATAGCCGATTTGCCATAACCGATGGGATATGCCCAACGCGGCGGGCCTCGACCGCTGCCGGTGTGCCGGGGAGCCCCGTGGAGCCAAAAATTCCCGGTTTTCCCGCACCGTTTGCCAAGTTTCCCGAATCCTGGCCGAACATACCGGCGTTGCCCGGCCCGGCGGCGGCCGGCGGTCCGACTGCCCCCCCAATGATCAGGATTTGATGCCCGATGGAGTTCAAGCAGGCCAAGCCAGCCACGATTGACCAGTTTCAGCGGCCGCGGAGCGGGGCCAACGGCTGCGGATGCGCCGGCGCCGGATGTCTGGTCCTGGTAATCGGCATGGTCGTACTGTGCGTTGGCAGCTATCTGGCCCTGATGCATACGTCATTACCGCTGGCCTTGATCGAAAATGCCCTGGAGTCCAGCGGAGAGTTGCGGGTCGAGGGACTGCAGGGTTCCGTCTCGTCCGGTTTCGCGATTGACAAACTGGAATTCGCAAGCGAGGACCCCGAACACTGGAACGAATTGCGAGGAGTCAAGTTCTCGTTTAACGGTATCTTTGACCTCATGCGACATCAACGTTTGATTATTGAGGAAGCATCCATTGGCGGAGCAACCATATACGCCCGCTTTGACGATCCCGAAGACGCCGGAAACGATACCGATCCGGAGATTGACTGGGATGTCGAGGGAGACGATGCAGCGCGGCAGGTCAACGAGGAACTGCAGGATCTCCGCCGCGAACTGCAGTCCGAAGACTGGGGAGACCTGAAAGAGCTGCGTATTGATCTCGTCCGGGCCAACGACATTCAGATTGTCAATCCGGAAACCGATGCCCGGCTGACGTTTGAAAAAGTCGAGTTTCGGAATTTTCAGATGTTACAGGGTGAAATCCGGAACATGGGAGACATTCGTGTTGTTAGCGACCAGTTGGATTTGGTCACGGGTCCGTCGACCCGGTATCCCGATGAGAAACTGGCGTGGCAACTGACGGGAACGGCCAAATCGCCCGTGCACAAATCCGTGATCGCTGACATTCCATTTACAATCGATGCGGCAATTGCCCGGGGAAACCAGCTGAAGCTGACAGCGAGTTTTTGCCAGGGCGCATTTCAAATTATCGAACCGTACGCCGACATCATGACCATTGAATTGAACGATTTCTCGCCGGCACAATATCTCGATTTGACCAGCAACCTGGTGCCCGCAAACTGGACGGGTACCGTCGTTCTGGAAACCGTGCAGCCGGAGCCGGTTGAAACAGGGCCGATCGAGGCCGGTGAGGACAAGGCCCCGGACCGCGACGGGAAACAGCGTTCCGCGCTTCCAAAAGCACGGCAGCTGACGGTTCCGCCTGGGGGACATTTCGTTCTGGGAAAAACGCGTTTTCGGATCGAACCGGTCACCGCCCGGATCGATCCCGATGGCGGCGGCTGGCCGCCGCTGGTGGCCGAGGGTCAACTGGATGACGCGACGATCACCGCGGCGTTGACCCTTCTGACCAAACGGCCGTTGATTCGTGTGCAGTTGTCCGCTGCGGGAATGGAGCCCCGTGATATCTGGGCCCGGCTGTTTTTCGACAAACCGTATGTTGCGCTGGATGGGGATCGCCAAACCGAGATTGACGCGATCATCAATTCCCGGCCCGCCGGGGCTCCGGAGCCCGTCGAGTTTTGAAGTAGCGGCGCGACAGCGGCATGGAACGTGAATCCGCTGGTTCGGTCAATCTTGCCAAATGCCGATGCGGCCCCCGGCACCGGTGGCGATGCCCAACGTGCCGTCCGGCGAAAACGCCACGGCATGAAACCCGGTCGGATCCACCGGCAACCAGGACCGGCCGCCATCTGTCGACCGGTCGGTACCCGTGGGGCCAACGCAGACAAAATGAAATTCCTCGCTCCGCCGATGCACGGCCACGCAGGACCGGTATCCTCCCGGAGGCGTCTCCGAAAGTTTCCAGTGCCTTCCCCCGTCCGAGGTGTAGCAGGCGGTACTGACCCGATCATCCGGCCGGGTGTAGTTGCCGCCGACCGCCACTCCATGGTCGCGATTGGCGAAGGCCAGCGAAAAGATGCCACTGGCCGCGTCGGCCCGCAGGGGAGACTCCACCGCATCCCACGAATTTCCGCGGTCCGCGGATTTCAGGATCCGGGCCCTGGCCGCCGGATCGTTTTCGCGGGCCCCGCCCAGCCCGATCAACAGCCATTCCTCCCCGGCGTACAGGCACGTTCCGCTGGCCGCAAACCCGGCTTCACCCGGTAATGCGGCGGGCTGGCGAAACGATTCGATTTCTTGCCACGTGTTTCCGGCATCGCGTGTCTCGACCAGCAGGATTCGCCCGGCCACCGGATCACTCAACACCATTCCACTGGTGGGATTCCAAAATGCCAGGGCATCGAAAAATACCCCCTCACGCAAATCCTCAAACACCAGATTCCACGAATGTCCTCCATCGGCAGTTTGATAGATCCGGGAGGGTGCTCCGGCGCTGGCAATGACGGCCCGCCACGGATCCCAGGCATGGATATCGCGAAAATCGAGATCACCGCAATCGGGCGGTCCTGCCGACTGCCAATTCTGGCCACCGTCGGCGCTTTTGAGCACCGTGCCGCCCGATCCACTGGCCCACACGATTCGCTCATCAACCACCGACAATCCCCGCAAACTGGCCGCGGACGCGTGATTCGAAACCCGCCAGACACGCCGTTCCGCGGGAGGCTGGCCAGTTTGCGCCTGAATGGTTTGGAAAAACGGCAGCAGCCAAACAGCCGCGCAAACGCCCACAAAGATTCTGCTTGACATTGGCTGGACTCCAAACCGGAAAACGCGGGAGCGTCAGTGATCCGGCATTTATCCTAATCGGTGGCAGGTCCCCCCGCACCCGGGTGACACGGGACGTGCCGCAACTCCCCGGAAGATGTGCCCGCCGGGGGTCACCGCCAGCGGGTACCGTCCTATTGAACCGCCAGGCGCCTCAAACGGGCAATAGCACCCAGCAACAATGCCGCGCCAAACTGGATGAACGAAAACACGACTGTGGCAATGATGATCAGTAACGGCCAGACGGCAATCGAGTGATGTTCGGCCAGCGAACCGAACATCATGGTGACCGCAGCGATCCCGGTGGTCAGAACCAACGTCGTCAGCAGAAGTTGGCGAACGGTCAAATGACGTTGTAACGCTGCCAGGGTCAGTGCGGCAGCAACCAGAAACAGTATCAGCGGGAAAACAAACCCGGCGACGATCGTAAGGGCGGCCAACATGTTTTTTCTCCTGGGCGAGACCGGGGAACGGGGTTGATCCGGACCGTCGGACAAAACATCCGGCTTGTCCTGCAATCTTCCCAGCGAGAAAAAAATGTGGGTGTTACAGAAGTTCTTTCAGACAGGCAAAAACTGCCGGTGAAACGGCGGAAAACGGGAGGGCACCCGTTGGGGCGGGTCAGACGGGCCGGTCGACCCGTTTCCACTGACGTTCCAGTCGTTGCGGAGACACGGTTTCACAGGTGCCCAGCTGCTGGGCGAACAGGGATACGCGAAACTCCTGCAACAGCCAGCCAAACTGCTCCAGTTGCGGGTCGAATTCCGGTTGCTGGCGGGCCCTTTCCCAGCGATCGACAAACGGGCCCAGCACCGCGGTTTGTTGCCGGTCCTTCTCCAGTCCGCCGCCCGACAGGCGATCCAGGCGAACCAGGATGGCCTGCAGGTATCGTGGATAATGTTCCAGCCAGCCCGCGGGAATGTTTGAGAGCGGTTTCCGACCCAGTAAAAACCGCAATTGGGACTGGATATCCTCAACGGCTTGGGCAAATCTGCCGGGCAGTTGTTGCAACTGTAATTCCACCCGGTGATGCCATTCCAGAATTTGCGGCAACCACCCGGCAATTTGTTGGGTCGCCATACCGATCCGCATGGCCGCATCACGATTGCGGGCGGCGAACTCGTCGGTCGAGCGCGGGCAGGATTCGTCGGTAAAGGCGATGACAGCGATCAGCTGGGCCAGCTGCTCGTCCAGATCGCAGCTCCGCGCGGATTCGGGTTCGGCCCATTCCGACGCGTAGCGGAGCAGGCTTTGCTGAAAGCCGGCCCGCAGCAGCGGGTCCAGGGGCAACCATTTGACTTGCGAGCGAATGAGTTTGCGATTGACGATCCGGTACAGGGTGGCCAATCCCTGGCGAGTCGCCTGTTCGGCGGTTGCCGCGTGATCCAGCAGGCGCAATTGCACGTGGTCGCCCCGATCGATGACGGCCGGGAACAGGGGAACGTCGACCCCACCCCGCTGCAACACAACCTGCGGGGGTATTGTATCCCAATCCCATTGGCGGACGTCATCGCGGTGCCAGGCGTCGTGGCCCGCCAGGTCGATCGACGCGGCGGCACCGGAATTTGGCAGGCGCGATTTCAGTTCGGACAGGGTACGACCCTGGGCGATAACTTGTCCGGCCTCGTCGCGGACCTGCAAATTGATCTTCAGCGAATCATCCAGTTTTTCCAGGCGAAACATCTCGGGGGTAACCGGCTCGCCGGCAATGCGCGTCAGGTGTCCGGCAATCACGTCCCAAAACGAGCCTGCTCCAAATTCGATCTGGGCGGCAATTTTGTCGGCGGTCTCGGGGGCCGGAACCAGCTGGCGGCGAACGGTCTTGGGCAAACTCCGAATCAGTGCCACGATGCGTGACCGCAACAATCCCGGTACCGACCAGCCCAGTTGATTCTCGTGAATCCGGGCCACGGCTTCCGGGGGAACCTGGACGTTGACACCGTCATCTTCGGTTCCCGGGGCAAAGTTGTACCGGACGGGCAGCCGCAATTCGCCGACCTCCAGAATCTCCGGAAAATCCCCGGGGTTCACATCCGGTGCGTCCTGCGGCAGCAGGTCAGTGACGCTGAATCGCAATTGCCGGTCCAGGCCCGGGTGGGCCTTGAGCAGTCCGGCCAGCGTGCCGCCATCGACCGCTTCCAGGGGCAGTCGCGAATTGTAAAAGTTGCGAACGGCATAGTCATCGATCACAAAATCGCGCTGACGGGTCTTGGCAGCCAGCGTTTGCATCTCGGCCAGCACATTGCGGTTATGGATCAGGAATGGTGGTTCGCTGCGCATTTGATCCTCCACCAGTCCCTTTTCAATCAGCAGTTCCCGGGCATGCGCCGGATCGATGGCCCCGTAACGAACCGGCCGCCGGACCACGATCGGCAGCCCAAACAACGAAACCTTTTCATAGGCGGTTGCCGATTGCCGTTTCTTGCTCCAGTGAGGCTCGGAATAACTGCGGCGCACCAGGTGCAGGGCCAGGGGTTCGATCCAGTCGGGATCGATTTGGGCAACGGTTCGTCCGTACCGCTGCCCGGTCTCCACGATCTCGGCGGCCAGAATCCAGGCCGGTTTTGATTTGCCTTTCGCCACACCGGACCCCGGCCAAATCCGGAACTGGATTCCCCCGGCACCGGTGTACTCCCGGCCATCGCTTTGCATGGCCACGCCGGATAACAGGCCGGCCAGCAGCGACTGGTGGATTGAGGCATAGTTGTCCCGGTCACTGGCCAGATGCAGGTGCTGTTCGCGACACAGCGATTTCAGTTGCCGATGGATTTCCAGCCACTGCTGGACCAGCATCACCGACAGGAAATTCCGCGCAGGTCTTGCGAAACTGGCTGTTCGAGAGTGTCTGGCGCCGCTCATGCAACCAGTCCCACAGGTTCAACAGGGAAACGAAATCCGAATGTTCGTCCAGCCACTGGCGGTGGGCCTGATCGGCGGCGGCCTGATGCTCGGCCGGGCGAACCCGCGGGTCCTGGATTTCCAGGGCGGCAGCCATCACCAGGATTTCCAGCAAACATCCGTTATCGCTGGCCGCAAAGATCATGCGGCCGAGCCGCGGGTCGAGCGGCAGCCGGCTCAATTGTTTTCCCAGGCGGGTCAGCTTTTTGGCCGAATCGACCGCGCCGATTTCATGCAGCGTTTTGTAGCCGTCGCGGATCGCATCGGTGCCCGGCGGATCGAGGAACGGAAAGTCCTCGATCGCCCCCAGGCGCAAGGCCTCGGTTTGCAGGATCACCGAAGCCAGATTGGTTCGCCGGATTTCCGGAGTGGTGTAGCGGGGCCGCTGCTGGTAGTCCTGTTGGTCAAACAGCCGCACACAGATGCCGGGTCCCACTCGCCCGCAACGTCCGGCCCGCTGGTCGGCAGACGCCTGGGAAACGGGCTCGATGGGCAGCCGCTGGACCTTGCTCCGCGGCGCATAACGACTGATGCGGGCCAGCCCCTGATCGACCACGTAACGAATCCGGGGCACGGTAATCGACGACTCGGCCACATTGGTCGCCAGCACGATCCGCCGCGCTGGCCCCGGCCGGAAAATCGCGTTTTGCTGGTCATTGGACAAACGGGCGTACAGCGGCAAAATCTCCGCAGGCCGGTTGCCGTCCCCCGGCAACCGGCGGGGCCGCAGCTTTTTCGCCAGCGACCGAATGGCCTGTTCGGTCGGCAGAAACACCAGCATGTCCCCCCGATCCCGGGCGGCCAGCTGGCACACCGCATCGACCGTCGCATCCTCCAGATTTTGCTCGACTTCGTTTCCGGCTTCGTCCCGACCCGGCGGGCGGTACTGGATATCCACGGGCCAGGTGCGGCCCTCGACATCGATCACCGGGACCGGACGATCGGGACCGGAGAAGTGTTCGGCGAATTTGGCCGTGTCGATCGTGGCCGACGTAATCACCAGTTTCAGTTCCGGCCGTTGGGGCAACAGCCGTTTCAGGTAACCCAGCAGAAAATCGATGTTCAGCGAGCGCTCGTGGGCCTCATCGATAATGATAACTTCGTACTGGTTCAGGAAACGATCGGCCCCGGTTTCGGCCAGCAGCATGCCATCGGTCATGACCTTGACCAGCGTCCGGGGACCCGTTTGATCACCGAACCGGATTTTGTAGCCGACGGTTTCGCCCAGCCGCCGACCGAGTTGTTCAGCAATCCGTGAGGCCACGCCGCGGGCCGCGATTCGCCGCGGCTGGGTGTGACCAATGAAACCGCCCGCGCCAAGTCCCAGTTGCAATCCGATCAGCGGCAACTGCGTCGATTTTCCGGATCCCGTTTCGCCGCTGACCACGACCACCTGATGGTCGCGAATCGCCGCAGCGATTTCATCGGCCCGGGCCGCAATGGGTAACTCGGCGTCCAGCGTCGGAGCCGGCAGCGCCCGGGCACGAGTCTCGCGCAGGGCGATCGAGTTTTGCAACCGTTCGTCCCAGGCAGCGCGCTGCGCAGCCGCGTCGTTTCCCTCACGTTCGTGGTTGCGGATCCGCCGTTGCTGGCTGCGCAACCAGAACTGGTCACGCAACATGGCGCGGCGAATCCGGTCGTCGTCGGTCAACGGATCCAAAGCGGGCTTGTTCACTCAGGAAAAAGTCGGGTTCATACGGACGGGGCAACCCCCCAATCGATTCATTGCCTGCCTGACCGGACAACGCCCGGCCCGTCCGGTTGGGACAGTCCTGGCACCAGCGATTACACACGCTGTGACGTGAATCACGGCGACTGGTCGAGGATTTCCTGGTAATGGGCGATCAGCTCGCTGTCCGGGTGTTTTTGTACCAGCACGGCATAAACGTGCCGGGCCGCCTCCATGTCCGACATCTGGATCGACCAGTCAATCAGGTATTCGAGCAGGGATTCTTCATTGTTCAGATTGTCCAGGTAACGATCCAGTTTCGATTTTTGATCGGTCGGCAAGGCAACCGCCAAACTGGCCAGGCAACCCCATGACTGCGGTTTGTCAGTCAGGCCTTTCTCGGCAAATTCGACGGACCGGGGCAAATCGTCCATCGAGTAACAGGTATCGGCCATAAATTCGCAAATGTCCGCGTCCCAGCCAAACCGGTCGGCATACTTTTGAAACGACTCAAGTGCTTGCTGATAGTCGGCCGTGGAAACCAGGACCTGCCCCCGCAGAAAGTGGACGGCCGGATAATCGCCCTCAAGGTTCTCCATTTCGTGGATCAGGTCCAGCGTTTCTTCGGCCGAATCCTCCTGATCCAGCAGCCAGTTAATTTTCAATGACAAGGCCCAGGCCCGCAGGTCATCGGGAATTTTGCGATTCAGCAAGGTATCAATTTCGTCCTGGACGGAGTCGAACGAGATGGCCTCGTCATCCGTGGCCAGGGCCTCCAGCAGGGCCGACGCCGTCGCCGCCAGCTCGGCGACCCAGGGTTCGTTGTTCCGGGCTGCCTGACTGACCGACGCCAGTATCGATGACGCCTGCAGGTTGTATTCGACGTCCCTGACATCGGATACCTTCCACCCCTGATCGGTTCGAATCAGCCACCAGCGGTACTTGGAGTAGATTTCCTGTCCGTCATCCCAGTGCCGCAAATACGCTTCGGCCTGGTCATCACCGACAAATTTCAGTTCCAGGATGTCGTACTGATCGGACGTAAATCCGCTGAACCAGACTTCCGACGCCTGCCTCAGCGCGTCCGCGAGTTCGTCGGCCACTTTTCCGTCGTTCAGTTGATCGGGATTGGCCAGTCCGCGCCGGGCAGCGCGGGCCGTCAGATGTTCCCGGGAGACCAGCTGGAGCACGGCTTGCGGATCGGTGGCAAAGGCCTCGTTGACGGAATCAAAAAACGATTCGATCTCCGCGCGGCGGGGGTCGTCCTGGCTGGTTTCCAGGGGCGCCGTCGCCTGGCCACGACACATCGGTGACAGGCCAGCGGTCAGAAGGATCCAAAACAGGATTGGCGGGGAAAGACGGAACATGGTCGATGCCTTGTGCGAACAGGGTTTAACAAAAAAGTGATTCCGCAGCTCGGTCAAAAACGCGGATGGGTATTAGGTCTGGCTCACCTGACGACATGGTTTCCGTGAAAGGACACGGATGGACCAGCCAGGCGTGGCACTCTCGAGCGGAACACGGCACAGCCAGACCAGCCACCCGGGGCAGCCTCAGCTCCCAATCGGCGGTTGGTCTGCCGAGCCTGTTTCTGCGGATTTTTCCGGGACACGTCAACCGGATCCCCAGGGCAGCCGGTCAAAAAAACACCAGCCGGTATCCCGGCTGGTGTCGGTCGTTATCCTGTCGGGAACAATGGCGGGCAACGGGTTTCCGGCCGGGCCTAGCCGCCCGATTTTTCCGGCAGCTCCCCCTGCTGGTTGGGGAAATGCGGTTTCAGGCCCAGGTGTTTGGCCAGAAACGCCCACTGGTCCGCGTATTCCTCGATAATCATGGCGGTTGGTTTGCCGCTGCCGTGCCCGGCCCGGGTTTCAATCCGGATCAGCACCGGATTGTCCCCTTCATGGGCCTGTTGCAACCGCGCCGCAAACTTGAAGCTGTGTCCCGGCACGACCCGGTCATCGGTGTCCGCAGTCGTCACCATGGTCGGCGGGTATTGGGTGCCGTCCTTCAGGTTGTGGTAGGGCGAGTAGGCGTACAGGGCGTCAAATTCTTCCTTGCTGGCCGTTGAGCACCCGTAGTCATCGACCCAGTACCTCCCGGCTGTCCAGTTCTGGAACTTCAACATGTCCATCACTCCGACCGCCGGCAGGCAGGCGTGGAACAGGTCGGGTCGCTGGGTCATGCAGGCCCCGACCAGCAGCCCACCGTTGCTGCCTCCCTGAATTCCGAGGTGTTCGGGAGACGTGTACTTGTTGGCAATCAGCCACTCGGCCGCCGCAATGAAATCGTCAAACACATTTTGCTTGTTGGTCTTGGTTCCGGCCTTGTGCCATTTCTCGCCGTATTCGCCCCCGCCCCGCAAGTTGGGCATGGCAAACACGCCCCCCATTTCCATCCACTGCAGGCGGGTCACCGAGAATCCGGGCGTCAGCGAGATATTGAAACCGCCGTAGCCGTATAACAGCGTCGGATTCTGGCCGTCGAGTTTCAGCCCTTTTTTGTGGGCAATAAACATGGGCACCCGGGTTCCGTCGCGACTTTCGAAAAACACCTGCTTGACTTCGTAGTCCTCCGGATTGAAATCCACGCTGGCCTGGCGCAACCGTTTGCTTTCGCCGGTGTTCATGTCGTAATGGTAGATGCTCGGCGGGGTCGCGAAACTGCTGAACGAGTAAAACGTTTCGTCGAACTCCTTTTTCCCCCCGAATCCGCTGGCCGTCCCGATGCCCGGAAACGCCACGTCGCGCAGATGAGTGCCTTGCCGGTCAAACATCCGGATCTGTGTTTTGGCATCCTGCAGGTAATCGCAAATCAGCGTATCGTTCACAAGGCTGACACCGGTCAGGGCATTTTCCGACTCCGGTACGATGGTCTTCCAGTTTTCAGGATCCGGATTGGCGACATCAATCGTGATAATTTTGCCGTTGGGGGCATCCAGTCGCGTCTTGAAGTAAAACACACTGCCATAGTTGCCGATGTAGGAGTATTCGTTGTCAAAATTGTCGATCAGCTTGACAATTTCGGCATCTTCCTGACCTGGACCCAGCGGCTTGTAATAAACCTGATACCGGTCATCGGTTCCCTTCCAGACGGTGATGATCAGGTAATCGCCGTCTTCGCTGACCGAGGCGTTGAAACCCCATTCGGGGTTTTCCGGATCCTCGTAAACCAGAACGTCCTCCGATTGGGGAGTCCCCACGGCGTGATAATAAATCTTGTTGTTCAGGTTGGTACTCTGAAAGGTTTCTCCCTCGGCCGGTTCCGGAAAACGGCTGTAGTAGAACCCGCGGTTGTCGGGAGTCCAGGAAATCCCGGCAAACTTCAACCATTCCAGCTGGTCCTCCAGCAGCTCACCGGTTTCGGTGTCCATGATTTTCCAGACCCGCCAATCGGTGCCGCCATCCTGAATCCCGTAGGCCATGTACTGGCCGTCATCGCTAAACGCCAGTCCTCCCAGGGCGATGGTCCCGTCGTCCGACCACGTGTTGGGGTCCAGCACCATCACCGGTTCGCTGTCCAGCGTATCCATCCGGTACAAGACCGACTGGTTCTGCAAGCCATCGTTTTTGGTGAAATAGTACTTGTCAGCCACCCTGAAGGGCGTCCCGAATTTTTCGTAATCCCACAGCTCGGTCAGCCGCCGTTCAATTTCCTTGCGATACGGCAACGACTCGAGATAGGAAAACGTCACCTTGTTTTGCGCCTCCACCCAGTCGGCCACGTTCGAATCAACCCGGACATCGTTCTCCAGCCACTGAAACCGATCCGGCACCTGCACGCCGTGATACTCGTCGACCGCATCGACCGTTTTGGTTTCGGGATAAGTCATTTCCTGAGCTGACATTGCACCGGATATCAGGCCATTCATTGAAAGCAGACCCGCCAGGGCCGCCAGGAGTCTCCAACGATTCATTTCAAGCTTGCCTCACGCGGGGGATTGGGGAGGATGGGGTCAGTGCCTATCATATCGCCCCCGCCCCGGTGGCTAAAGGTGCCGCGGCGTGGCGGGCCGTCGCCGGAATGGGGTGCCGAATGTATCGATTAACACTGATTTTGGCGGCCCGGCCCGGTCTGCGGCGCGGGCTTCCCGGCGTTCTTGTTCGCCCGCCGCGGGCCAACAGGTATGCTGGAGTAATGTTTTCGGTCCGGCTGGTCAAATACTTGTGATGAAACCCGAACGTCGAATGAACACGCTGATGCTGTGCGTCCTGGGCTGGGCGTTCGCGGCCGGTCCACTGGCGGGCCAGCAAAACGGTGCCACGGATCCCGCCGTGGTTCGTATCGATGGGCTTGTATTGCAGCAGCAGAAGTATTCGTTCACGCTGCGTGGTCTGGATCGGGACTACGAGGTGCTGGTTCCCAATGGCACGCCCCTGTTGATGAAATTGACGAATCCCGGGCTGGATTTTGAAAATCGGGAATTGTCCGTGGAGGTCCTGGTATCGGCCGCGGACGGCGACCCGGCCAACAATCTGCGTTTGACCTATCCGCTGCCCGATCCGGTTTATTTGTCGGCGGCAATCACCGGGGAGCAATCCCCCGACCGGTTTCCGGGCCAGGGCGTTGTGCATCTGGACCGGTTTGTCCTGTCAAGCCGGCCCTTTCCGCCCGCGGAACAGGCAATCCAGGGTTATCTCCGCCCCAGCCAGTTGCCGGGCCAGTACAAACTGGAAGATGACGTTCGGGTCATCCCGGTCCGCCTGGGCCGGCGCAAGGGATTGCTGGCCGATGCCAGTATCATGGACATGCGACCGAACCAGACCGAAGTCTTCGTCGAAGGGCGCTTTGAAGCCGGCGCGGTGGTGGCCAGCCGGATTCGTTTTCAACCGCTCGGCGACCCGTTTGCCCGGTTCGATCCGAATCTGCCCAACGCACTGGTACTGGGCGATTTGGTCTCTATCAGCTACGACCGGGCATTGCGTGCGGCGCTCAAGGGGAAAATGAATGTTCATCATCCCCCCAATACTTGCGGCGATTCGGGAAACTGGCGATCCATTCACCGCTGGCTTGCCAATCCGGACCGCGACCGGCGTCGCTGGGATGTCATCGCTTTCAATTTCGGATTGGATGACAAATCAACGTCCCGTTCCAACTGGATGTCCAATTTGCGCAACGCCATCGCGGCGCTCGAATCCACGGGCGCAACGCTGGTCTGGGTCACAACCACACCTGTGCCGCACGGTTTTCCGGCTTCCGCCCCCGGTGGTCCACCATTGGGTCTGGTCCAGGGACGCATGCAACTTCAGAACCAGTGGGCCGCCGAAGTCCTGCAGGATTATCCCCAAATCGCAGTTTGTGACTTGTGGCAGGTCGTGCAGGACAATCCCGACGGAGCGTTCGACCAGTGGTGGTCCGGCAATGATCTGACGTTTAACGTCACGTCCCCGGTACCGCTGGCCGGGAAAGTTGCCGAGTCGTTGTTGCAGGCCAGCGGCCAAAATCTGCCCTGATCGTCCGTCGCGCCCAGGCCCACGCAGACCTTGTTCGGGAGGCGATCGCTCTGGTCCTGACCGGCCGGTCCTGTTCCAATACAGGACAGGATATTGGACGAAGGTGCCGCTTGACGGAATCCAGCCAGTGAATATCGCGATCATTCCCGCGCGGGGGGGCAGCAAACGGATTCGCCACAAGAATATCCGGCCATTTTGCGGTCGTCCGATGATCGCCTGGTCAATCGACGCGGCGCGGAATTCAGGACTGTTCCAGCAGATTATCGTGTCGACCGACAGCCCGCAGATTGCCGGGGTTGCCCGGGATTGCGGCGCTCGGGTTCCCTTTTTGCGTCCCGCAGAATTGTCGGATGATGTGACACCCACGATTCCGGTCCTGCGCCATGCGATCCATCAGCTGGCCGGCGACGCTGCGCCCCCGGATTTTGTTTGCTGTATTTATGCGGCCGCGCCGTTGATTGAACCGGCCGATTTGATGCGGGCCCTGGAACTGCTGCAACAGGATCCCGAACTGGAGTTTGCGTTCCCGGTCACCCGGTTTTCCTTTCCCATCTTTCGCGCCGTGCGGATTGACAACAACCGCACGTCGATGATTTGGCCGGAACATGAACTGACACGTTCACAGGACTTGCCCGAGGCATGGCACGATGCCGGCCAGTTCTATTTTGGGAGGACCCGGGCGTTTATGGCGAACGACGGATTTTTTTCGGCCCGCTCGGCACCGGTGATCCTGCCCGGGCATCGCGTGCAGGATATTGATACCGAGGAGGACTGGGTGCGGGCCGAAGCCCTGTTTCGGGCCCGGGAGTCGCTGGCATGAATGCCGCCGGCCGATCTTTGGTTATTCGCGTTGACGCCGCCGCCGACATTGGTTTTGGGCATGTCATGCGATGTATTGCCCTGGGACAAGCGTGGCGGGACGGGAATGGTACGGTCGCGGTCTGGGCACGGCCATTGCCAGGGCCGATTCTGCAACGACTGGACGCCGAAGGCTTTGACGTCAAATTGCTGAGCGGCCCATTCGACCCGCAACAGGACGCGTTGTTTTTCGTTCAGCAGCTGGTGGACGACCCGCCCGCGGCAGTGGTGGCCGACGGCTACCACTTCAGTACGGAATGGCAAGCGATCGTCCGTCGCGCCGGGATCCGCCTGCTGGTGATCGACGACCACGCTCACCTGGATCGATACGTGGCCGATATCGTGTTGAATCAAAACCCTCAGGCCGGGGCCCATCTTTATCGCGAAAAAAATTTCAGCGGCCGCCTGCTGGCTGGTTGCCAATACGCGTTGCTGCGCCAGGAGTTTTTGAACCGGCGCGGTCGCACATCGGCCGACCCGAAACCGGATGCCCGGTGCCAATTGCTGGTAACCCTCGGAGGATATGACCCCGGCGGTGTCACGCAGCGCGTTGTCGAGGCCCTGGAATTGCTGGCACCCGATCGAGTGATCGCGACCATCGTGTCGCCGATCGCCGGGATCGAAGTGAGTCGTCCCGAAATCACTCTTGTTCCGTTTGCCAGCGACATGGCAGAATTGATGGCCCGTTGTGATTTGGCCATTTGTGCCGGTGGCAGCACCAATTGGGAAATGAGCCTGTTCGGGCTGCCCCGCCTGGTGCTGGTGCTGGCCGATAACCAGCAGCGGATTGCTGGCGAATTGCATCGCATCGGATGTTGCCGCAATCTGGGCTGGTACACGGAGTTGACCGCGCCACAAATTGCCAGAGCGATTCAGGAATTAATCGATGACGAGCCAGGTCGCCAGCTGATGGCCACGGCCAACCGGGGGCTGGTGGACGGTGGGGGTGCCCGGCGCGTTTGCGAGGTTTTGGCAGGCCCCTGAGGCAATATCAGGAACAACTGTGAATCAGGACGCTTCATCAATGGCCTGGTGGAACCAGCCGCGACGGATTCAGATCCTTGTCGACAATGACAGCTGGATTTTGCCCTGGGCCGGGCTGCTGGCCGAGCGAATCCGCCACCACGGTGATCATTGTGACGTGCGTCGCAGTCCCCGGGAGATGGTTCCCGGCGATATCGCATTTTTGCTGGGCTGTACCCGGCTCATTGATGCACCGACACGGGCGCTCAACCGCCGCAATCTGGTGGTGCACGAAAGCGACTTGCCCGCCGGTCGGGGGTTTGCCCCGATGACCTGGCAGGTCCTGGAGGGCGCTCGCACCATCCCGGTTTGTTTGCTGGAAGCGGTCGACCCGGCAGATGCCGGCGATATTTTCTTAAGACATGAAATTCACCTCAGCGGCCGTGAATTGTGCGATGAGTTGCGGGTGTTGCAGGGTCAGGCCACGGTGGACATCTGTCTGGCGTATCTGCAGTCTGCGTCGGAGCCCTTGCCCTGCCCGCAGCAGGGGATACCCAGCCACTGGCCACGGCGCCAGCCGGACGACAGCCAACTGGATGTGAACCGGACGATTGCCGGGCAGTTCGATCTGTTGCGGGTGTGCGACAACGAGCGTTACCCGGCCTGGTTCGAGTTTCGGGGCCAACGCTACGAAATCCGGATCCAGGCGGCGGCGGAGGAAGTTCCGGCAACTGCGGCGGAGGAAGTTCCGGCAACTGCGGCGGAAAGCCCGCCGCGGCCAGACACCAGTCCGGACCACTATGTGGTTGCCGGCTGCAAATCATGGAACCGGGAAACGTTCGACCAGTGTTCCCCCCGCCTGCCCGGAACCTGGCATTACGTCGGATCCCGGGAGGAGTTGCAGATGGAGCAACTGCAGCGGATTCGTCCCGCGATGCTGTTCTTTTTGCACTGGTCCTGGCGTGTCCCGCGGGAAATTTTGGCGAACTACCCCTGCGTTTGTTTTCACATGACGGATGTGCCGTACGGGCGGGGTGGCAGTCCGCTGCAAAACCTGATTGTGCGAGGTCATCGCCGGACGCAGCTCAGCGCCCTGCGGATGACCGACCAGATTGACGCGGGGCCGGTTTACCTGAAACGGACGCTGGATCTGGCGGGCACCGCCGCGGAGATTCTGCGGCGAGCCAGCGAGCTGTCGTTCGCCATGATCGGGGAAATCATTGAAAGCCGGCCCGAGCCGGTGCCGCAGAGCGGCACGGTCACTCCGTTTGCCAGGCGGGAACCGGCTCAAAGCCAGATTCCTGGACACCTGAACCTGGTTCAGTTGTTTGACCACATCCGGATGCTGGACGGAGAAGGCTATCCTCCGGCGTTTCTGGATGCCGGTCATCACCGTTACGAATTGGTGGCCCCGCAGCTGAGCCGCGACGGTCAGTCGATTTCCGCCCGCGTGACCGTTCGCCTGCGATCGGCCGCCCACCGCCATAAAGCATCCTGAGTCAGGTAATGGTCATGTCCACGCTGGTAATTGCTGCTCATCCGGATGACGAGGTGCTGGGCTGCGGCGGGACGATCGCCAGCCTGGCCGCCGCCGGAGAGACGGTCCATATCGCGATACTCGGTGAAGGCATTACGTCGCGACATGCCACGCGGGAAGCGGCCGACAGCGGTCAATTGCTTGACTTGCATACCCACAGCGAGCGGGCCGCCAAAATCCTTGGCGCGACCAGTGTTCGCAATTTGAATCTGCCCGACAACCGCTTTGATACACTGGCCCTGCTGGACGTGGTCAAACAGGTAGAGCGACTGATTGACGAACTGCAGCCGGCGACGGTGTATACCCAGCATGGTGGCGACCTGAACATCGATCACGTCATTACATTTCGGGCCACACTGACGGCCACCCGACCACTGGCCAGTTGTCCGGTGCGCCGGGTATATGCGTATGAGGTGGCATCGTCGAGTGAATGGTCGTTTGCCCGGTTCGCCCCGCCGTTTGTCCCGCAAGTGTTTGTGGATATCAGTCAGACCCTGGAACAAAAAATCGCTGCCATGCAGGTCTATACCAGCGAATCGCGGGAATTCCCCCATCCGCGCAGTCCACCATCGCTGCGGGCCCTGGCAGCCTGTCGCGGTGCCCAGGCCGGGCTGGAGGCAGCCGAGGCATTCACGCTGGTTCGCGAAATTAAAACCCGTTAATTCCTGAATTCCAATCGAATCCGGTCCGATCATGAATCCGTTTGTCATTAACGGGCGGACGCTGGCCGCCGGCCAACCGGCGTACATCATCGCCGAAATGTCTGCCAACCACCATCAGCAACTGGGCATGGCCCGCGAACTGGTTCATGCCATTCGGGAAGCCGGGGCGGATGCGGTCAAGCTGCAAACGTACACGCCCGATACCATGACCATCGACTGTGATGCCAGCTGCTTTCGCGTCGGCCCGGGAACGATTTGGGAAGGTCGGCAATTACACGAGTTGTATGCCCAGGCCTGTACGCCGTGGGATTGGCATGCCGAATTGTTTGAGCTGGCCCGGTCACTCGGTCTGGACTGTTTTTCAACACCGTTTGATCATACGGCCGTCGATTTTCTGGAACAGCTGCAGCCACCCGCCTACAAAATTGCCTCGTTTGAACTGGTCGATCTTCCGTTGATCCGTTACGTGGCCGCCCGCGGCCGCCCGATCATCCTGTCGACCGGCATGGGGACTCTGGACGAAATTGCCGAAGCCGTTGCCGTGGTTCGGGAAGCAGATGTCCCCCTGATCCTGCTAAAATGTACCAGCGCCTATCCGGCGCCGCCTGCCGAGATGAACCTGCGGACGATTCCCGATCTGGCGGCGCGGTTTGGAGTTCCGGCCGGACTGTCCGATCATACGTTGGGGACCGAAGTGGCGATTGCGGCGGTTGCCCTGGGCGCCTGCGTGATCGAAAAACATTTCACGTTGTCACGGCAGCGTCCGGGACCCGACAGCGCGTTTTCACTGGAACCGGACGAGTTTCGCACCATGGTTGATGCAGTGCGCGTCGCCGAGTCGGCACTGGGGTGCATCAGCTATCGCCAGGGTGAAGATGAACGCGCCAGCACCGTATTTCGCCGCAGCCTGTTTGTCGTCAGGGATATCGCTGCCGGCGAATCCTTTACGGCCGGCAATGTTCGAGCCATCCGCCCCGGCGACGGACTGGCGCCGAAATTCCTGGACACCATTATCCGGCGGCGGGCGTCCCGTTCGATCCAGCGGGGCACACCGCTGGAATGGGAAATGGTCGACCCGGGAGTCGCCGCCGACCAGGCCGGCGCCGGGCAATTCCCCGATTGACAGGAATCCCGTCTGCGGATCGGGCGGGTTGCCGTTCCCCCGGGATCGCCGCGCAACACCCAACCCGTCACGGCGCATAACGGGTCACACCGGGATGTCCAGCACCATCTCGGTGCCCGGCTGGACCGAACCGGTGCTCAAGCGTCCGCCCAGTGTTTTCGCCATACGGCGGCACAACGCCAGTCCCAGGCCGACCCCTTGCGCGGTATCGGCCGCCTCCTGATCGGATTTGCAAAACGGCCGAAACAGGCGGCGGCGAACCTGGGGGCTGACGCCGGGACCGTAATCGCGAACAGCAACACGCAAGCGGCGGCCACTGAATCGGGCGCGATCCGGATCCGCCGGTCGCCGGCGCCTTGCGCGTATTTGCAGGCGTTATCCACCAGATTGAACAGGATTTGTTCAATAGCGGTCGGGTCGGTTGCAAAGGACCGCTGGCGATCACGGTCGTCCACGGCCAGCACCAGTTTCATATTCGCCTGATCCGCCCGCTGCTGCAAACGATCAGCGAAACGATCCAGCAGCTGGTTCCAGTTCACCGACTCGCGCCGCCCGTTACGGCCCGTTCGCTCCAGCCGCGCGAATTGCAGAACGTTTTCGACCAGGTGTGACAAGCGGTCGGCTTCCACACGCATGGTCTCCGCATATTGCTGCTGTTTTTCGGGCGAGGGAACCATACGTTCCGCCAGCATCTCGGCATACATGCGAAAGGTGGTCAACGGTGTTCGCAGTTCATGGGTCACGGCCGAGACAAACGCGCCGCGACGTTCGCTCAACTGGATCAGTCCGTGCAGCAGAAACGCGCCTGCCACCGTCGCCAGGCCCAAACAACTCCAGGCCACGGCCAGCGCAATCCGAATGCCTCCTCCCGGAGCCGCCAGTTGCTGGCCAGCGGTTCCCAGTTCCAGTTGCGAGAGCATCGTGGCCCGATCGATGTCCAGTTGCACGGGCAGCGTCGCCAGGGCCTGTCCCAGTCGAACCTGCTGGATATTCTCCAGCGGCTGAAACCGGACATCGGGCAACAGGTCGCTCACTTCGGCCCTCAGCGTCGACTGAATTTTTTCCCAATCCAGCCAGCATCCCTGAATCAGAATGTTCCCGCTGCTTTCCACCCGCCGGGCCAGAAACAATTTCTGGTCGATCCACAGGGGTCGCATGATGCCTTCGTTGACGAACACGTTGGGCGTCAGGACGTCATTCATACCCGGGAAATTGAGCTGATTGTCCTGCCACTGGTTGCGCGCGTAATTTCCGGCGGACTGCAACCGCTTGTTAAATTCCTCGTTACCCCGGGACCGGTTCCGCCATTGCTGGGCCTGCTGTTTTTGCAGCGGTGCCGGGTCCATGGCCTGCGCGGGCGATCCCTGACCCGCCTGGGTTTCGGCCAGATCGTCATCGGCCGAGCCCGGTTGAATTCGTTCCTGTTCCTGCAATGTCAGGACCTGGGGGTCCAGCCAGATGGTCAGCAGCGCCGATTCCTGCGCCGCCAGGCCGGATTGCCGGCCGGTCAGATCCATGGTGGTAATCGTCTGGCCGGCAGCGGGCAGTTTGTCGGCCGGACATTTTTCCAGCAGCGCAGCATAGTCCAGGATGCGGCCCAGTTCGGCCAGCTTGCGATCGTTGTTGGCCACGCCCTCAACGGTCAGTCCGCAACTGGTGATGGCCTGTTGGCAGGCCAGTCCGGTAGGACGCTGGGGGGATGTGATTTGGTGGTTGGGACCGATTTGAAAATGCAGAAAAACAAACTCTGACGGCTGGACCAGCAAAGGCGACGGTTGCGTGAGTGCCGGTTCGGCAGCCGCAACGGTATTGGGGACCGGCAAACGGTCGGTTTTCACCGGTGGTGCCCGGGTCACCGCGGAATCGCCCGTCCGGTCATCCGCGGTGCGATAAAACGATTCGTACAGGTAGTAGGGACGAGCCGCCTCCTGGGCAATCAGCGGAGTCAGCAGGCCGTCCATGCGCCACAGGGCGCTGCTGATTCGCTCCTGCAATTCTGCCTCGCGCCGCGCCAGTTCCGTCTGCTGACGGTCCATTTCGCGGGCCCGATCCAGCTCCAGCGCCTGCCAGCTCAGCCAGCCCAGGGCCGGCAGGGCGATCGCCAGGCAGGCGGCATACAGGGTCCAGATTTGCCAGGGAAGTTTCATGGGAACAGGTCGGCAGTGGTTCGGAGGGTTGGGTCGCGGGATGCAGTGGGCCCGTCCCGGTCAACGATGATGGTCGGCCATTGGCGGGCTGGTGCCAGTCGCACTGACAGGTAGCGTTTGTGTCATTGTTTTTTGGAGCGTTTCCTGACGAAGCGACGCGACACGGATGTCACGTGCGGTCTAGCCTCCCCCCCACATGTATCCCTTGCCACGAACGGTCAGCAGAATATTGGGCGAGGATGAATTGTCCGCCAGTTTTTCGCGGAGCCGGACGATATGCATGTCGATCGTTCGGGTCGAGATTCCCTGGGGACTGATCCGCCACACACCGGATAACAGTTCATCGCGCGAGACCGCCCGGCCCTGGTGAATGACCAGGTAGCGCAGCAGCTCGGATTCCCGTTCGCTCAGTTCGCAGCGTTCGCCGTCAGCCCGGCGGATTTCACGCCGTTGAAAATCGATCCATCCACCGGCAAACGGGGTTTGCGTGACGTCGGCCGGGCGGGCCGGGCTGCGCCGCAACACGGCCTGGACGCGAGCGATCAATTCGCGCACGCTGAATGGTTTAACGACATAGTCGTCCGCCCCGTTTTTGAGCCCCGCCACGCGATCCGATTCATCCCCCTTGGCCGTCAGGATTATCACGGGCTGGGTCGGACGGGCCTGCCGAACGGCCCTCAGAATCTCCATGCCGGGCGTCCCCGGCAAGGCCAGGTCCAGCAGGAGCAGGTCGTAATCGGTATTGATGGCCTGCCGCAAACCGTCGGTCCCGTCGGCCGCCTGGGCCACCCGATACCCGCTGTACTGCAGGGCATCGACGATTCCCTGACGGATCGCGTCGTCATCCTCGATGGCCAAAATGGCAGGTGCAGTCATGGGTCACTGTCCAGCAAGCGCAGGAACAAACGGACCAGCGGATGGCTGGTACAAGGGACTTCGTCCAATTCTAGCCCACTCGCTGACGGTCCGTTGTAACGGTCGTGTAAATCCGCCCGGCAGGCTTCCGCCGGATCCCGTCCAAAATGGATTTGGACAGGTTTTTTTCGTATATTTCTGTACTTGTCCGGCCCGCCATCGGCGAGGTAGGATAAACAAACAGAAAAAAAACCTCGTCGGGTGCCCCCCCCTTTGGTGAGCGTTCCCAAGGTCCAAGAGCCATTTATGTCGGAGATCATCCCGTTACGAATGTTGCGGCCCGGTGACCGGGCTTCCATCGACCTGATTTCAGGTCAGCCGGACGAAGTCCAGCGGATGGAAGAATTGGGATTGAGCGCCGGCAATGAAATCGAGGTATTGCAACAGGGTTGCCCCTGTATCGTACGCTGTCGGGGGGCCAAGTACTGTTTGCGCGGAAACGATTGCAGCTGTGTATGGGTTCGGGTAAACCAGAATTGACCACCCTGAACCTTGTTCGAGTCGGCCAGCGCGGGATTGTGACCAGCGTATCGGGAGAGGATTCGCTGGCCACTCGGATCATGGAGATGGGAGTGACCCCCGGTTCTCCCTTCGTCCTTCTCGGCGTGGCGCCGCTGGGGGATCCCATCGAAATCGAAATTCGCAACTACCGGTTATCGTTGCGAAAAAGTGAGGCTTCCCGGATCGGCGTTTCCCTGAAAGACCCGGAATAAGTGGTTGTTGTGTCCGGGCATCCATGGCGGGGCGGCCTGATTCCGGCAGGTGACTGCGGCGCACGGCGGATGACCGCAACGCCGCAGCCGGCTAAAATATAAAGCTTCGGTTCGGCCCGCTCTGCTCCTGTCCCATCCATTTTCTCCCTGGCTGCGCCAGTCTGTGATTCATGGCAACGATTCAGGACCAGCAGTCGATCACCGTTGCCCTGGTGGGTAATCCCAATACCGGCAAATCGACCCTGTTTAATGTGCTCAGCGGGTTGAACCAGCGCGTGGGCAATTATCCGGGCGTGACGGTCGAAAAAAAGACCGGCACCTACCGGTTTGCCGACCGCCAGTTTCAGGTCGTTGACTTGCCCGGCACCTACAGCCTGGGACCGAAGAGCCCGGACGAAACCGTGGCCTTGCGGGTGTTGCTGGGCCGCCAGGACGAAATGGCCGAACCGGATGTCATTGTCTGTGTCGTGGATGCCAACAATCTGGAACGGAACCTGTTTTTGGTCAGCCAGGTGACGGATCTGGGTGCGGCGGTCATCCTGGCCCTGAACATGGGTGATATTGCCCGCCGCAACGGAGTCCAGCTGAATCCGGAACTGTTGTCGCGGCGGCTGGATGTGCCGGTGGTGGAAATCCAGGCCAATCGAAAACGGGGAATTGACCAGCTCAAACACCTGATCCTGGATGTGGCACGGCGCGGTGACAAGTCGCGCGGGCACACGTTTCCGCCACCGGTGGAACAGGAAATTGATGCTTTGGCCCAGGCAGTGGATCCGGTCGCCTGCAATCCCCGCTCACGGTTTTTGGCACAGCGGCTGTTGCTGGATGGCAGCGGACTGGTCAGCCAGATCATCGGACCCAATCCCAAACTGGTGGAGGCCGTTAATGCAGCGCGGCAACGGCTGGTCGATCAGGGCATTCAGCTGGCCGCCATCGAATCGATGTCGCGCTACAACATTATCAGCCATTTGACCGAACCGGCGATAGCCCGTCCCCGGATACGGCCCACGTCCCTCACCGACCGGATTGATCGGGTGTTGACCCACAAGGTTTGGGGGACGGTGGTGTTTCTGATCGTAATGATCCTGATTTTTCAGGCGATTTTTATCTGGTCGGTTCCGTTAATGGATCTGATCGATTCCGGTGTCGGCTGGCTGGGGCAGGCGGTTGGCGATTTGCTGCCTGCCGGTGCCATCAATTCGCTGGTAACCGACGGGGTCATTGCCGGTGTTGGAAGCGTCATCATCTTTTTGCCCCAGATCCTGACACTGTTTTTCTTTATTGCCGTGCTGGAAGATTGCGGGTACATGGCCCGGGCCGCGTTCCTGATGGACAAGCTGATGTGCCGGATTGGCCTCAGTGGCAAATCCTTCATTCCGCTGTTGTCCTCCTTCGGGTGCGCCATTCCGGGCATTATGGCCACACGCGTGATTGAAAGTCATCGGGATCGGCTGATCACGATGCTGGTCGCGCCGTTAATGAGCTGCAGTGCACGGCTGCCTGTCTACATCCTGCTGATCGCCGCCTTTGTGCCGGCCACCGGATTACTGGGAGGCTGGATCGGGCTGCAGCCGCTGGTCATGTTTTCGATGTATGTGATTGGTGTGGTCGTGGCCATGGGCGTCGCCTGGCTGCTCCGCAAGACCCTGTTGCGCGGTGAAACCCCGTCTTTCGTGATGGAGTTGCCGGACTACAAGATACCGTCGATACGCACCGCATTGCGGCGCATGCTGGAGCAGGCCGGGGCATTTGTGATGCGTGCCGGCACGCTGATTTTTGCCGTTTCGATTGTCGTCTGGGCCCTCAGTTATTTTCCGCATCCGGACTACATTGGCCGCGACATTCGGGACCGCCTCGGCGAGACTGAATTCTCCGGAGGTGACCCGGCCCGGCAACAGGCCATCGCCCGCAGTACTTCCTCCGCCTACTTGCAGCAAAGTTATCTGGCTCGCCTGGGACGCACTATCGAGCCGGCCGTGCGACCGCTGGGATGGGACTGGAAAGTGGCCAGTGCCGTGGTCGCTTCGTTTCCGGCACGGGAAGTGGTCGTGGGAACGCTGGGTGTGCTGTACAACGTCGGGGACGAGGCCGACGAGGCATCCGAAAAACTCCGGGATCGATTGAAAAACGCCAGGTGGGATGGCACGGACCGTCCGGTATTCAACTTGCCCATGGCGCTGGGGCTGATGGTGTTTTTTGCCCTGTGTGCCCAGTGCGTTTCCACCCTGGCCATCATGGTTCGCGAGACGGGCGGCTATCGCTGGCCAGCATTTACCTTTGTCTACATGACCGCACTGGCCTATCTCGGCGCCTTGACCACCTACCAGATCGGGATGTGGCTGTCGGGAGGGAGTGGCTAATGGATTTCCAGCAATGGTTAACCGTACTGGCAGCCATGCTGGCGACGGGCTACCTGATTCGCCGCGGCTGGACCGCGCTGCGCGGCCGGGGGAGCGGATGCGGCGGATGCCAGGGATGTTCTCCCGACGATGCGTCGCGGCAACCGTTGCGGCGTCCGCTGGTCCCGTTGCATACCGATCAGCGCCGTGAACCATGACCCGGAACTTTCATGACACCTTGTCCGCCTGGTTGCAAAGGCTGCCGCGGTCTCGCGAACTGCGCACGGCCATCCCGCGATCAGCCGGCCACATCGAGGTGAATGGCCGTTTGCTGGTCGATTTCAGTTCCAATGATTATCTGGGGCTCAGCCACCACCCGCGTCTGATCCAGGCGATTCAGGAATGGGCCGGGCACGGTGCCGCCGGAGCCACGGCCTCGCGTTTGATCACCGGGAACCACCCGGCCTGTGCGACGATTGAACAGAAGATCGCGCGGCTCACAGGAATGCCGGCGGCCTTGCTGATGAACTCGGGATTCACGGCCAACAGCACGGTCTTGGCGGCGTTGCTGGATCGAAGGCTGCATGGCGGACGATCCGGCCAGCCCGCCGTCAGCGTGTTTGTCGATCGACTGGTTCACGCCAGTATCCATTTTGGTTTGGCCGCCGCCGGCATTCGACAACAACGGTTCCGGCACAATGACCTGGACCATCTCGAGCAGCTGTTGCGGGCCGACCGCGATCAGCCAGGATGCCGGATGATTGTTACCGAAAGTGTGTTTTCGATGGAGGGTGACACGTCGGATATTGCGGCACTGCGGCAAATCGCCGACCGGTACGATGCCCTGCTGTACATTGATGAGGCGCATGCCATGGGTGTCCTGGGGCCAGGCGGCGGCGGTTTGTCGGCCACCACCGATTGCGTGCGGGCGGCTCGCCAGGAGCTGGTTGTGGGAACGTTCGGCAAGGCGCTGGGATCCTGCGGTGCCTTCGTCGCGTCCAGCGAGACGATCCGTCAGTACCTGATCAATTGCTGCAGCGGTCTGATTTATGCAACGGCCCTGCCCCCTCCCGTGCTGGGCGCCATTGATGCGGCACTCGATTTGATACCCGACCGGCAAGCCGAACGGGATCATCTGCAACGGTTGGCGCGACAGTTTCGCCAGCAACTCAGTGCGGCCGGACTGGATACCCGACGCTCCACGACCCATATCGTTCCGGTCATGACCGGGAACGACGATGCGACCCTGGCGGCCGCGGAGGCGTTGCGGCAAGCCGGTTTTCAGGTTTCCGCGATCCGGCCTCCCACCGTACCGCCCGGGACTTCCCGGTTGCGTGTTTCCTTTTCGGCAGCGCATCGGTTGCAGCAGGTGGATGCCCTGGCCTCGGCGATCATTCAGGTGTTCACGTGTCAGACGGTTGCCTGAAAATCCTGCTGGCACACGGATGGGCGGGAAACCCGGCCTTGTGGGCGCGAACTGGCAGCCGGCTGGCTGACATGCTGTTGCCGGTGCGGCTGGAATGGACGGCTGTCAACCTTGGTTATTTCGGCCCGATCACGCCCTGCCACGGTCATTTTGACATCGCGGTCGGACATTCGGCGGGCCTCGCCTGGTTGCTGCAGGCATCGGGTGCCCGATTCGATCGACTGGTATCCATGGCCGGGTTTACGCGGTTTTGCCGCAGTGACGGCTTCGCGGCCGGCTGGAGTTCGCGAGTGATCCGGCGAATGTGCGGGCGTCTGGCCGACGATCCGATGTCCGTCGTGCAGGATTTCTGGGACCAGGCCTCGACCGGGCGCCCGGGTCTTGAGAATTTCCCCGGGCCCCGGGAAGCGGGGGACACCGCTCGATTGCAATCCGGCCTGCAAGCCTTGTCAAGCGTTGACTGCCGGGAACAATGGAACCGGTTCTCCGGTCCCCGTCAGGTGGTGGCCGGTACGGAAGATCGCATCGTCGATGCCGATCATACCCTGGCGTGTTTTCCGACCGAGCGTATCGAGTGGATCAAGACGGACAGTCACTGGCTTCCCTGGACCTTTCCCGAAACATGTGCGGCACTGCTACACGAGATAATCCAGGAACGTTGAATCCAGCCGCCGCCTGGGGCGACGCCGTTGCCGCCAGTTTTGAGGCGGCGGCCGCCGACTACGACCACCGCGCCCGGCTGCAACACCGGGTGGCCCAGTTCTTTTTTGACTGGCTGACCCGGCAAGTGGGGCCCCTCGGATTGCGGCATGGACTGGAGATCGGTTGCGGCACCGGATTTCTGACGCGGCGACTGCTGGCCGCCTGGCCCGGGTGCCACTGGCAAATCACCGACATTTCGCCGGCGATGGTGGACCAGTGCCGGCAACGACTTGGCCCACCGGTCGACAGCGCGCGGGTCCGGTTTGACGTGGCCGACGGCCAGGCGGTCAGGGCACGGCCGCGTTCTCTGGACCTGATTGCTTCCAATTTGACGTTTCAGTGGTTTTCCGATTTGACGGCCAGCACGAGCCGGTTGATGCCATTGCTGCGTCCCGGTGGCTGGCTGGTTTATTCCACTTTGGGGGCCGGCACGTTTCGGTCGGCGGGCGAGCTGCTGGGCCAAACCCTGCATGATTATCCGGCCGCGCCGGATCTGTTCGCACAGCTGACATCCGCCGGCTGCAACGGTTGCGTGGAGCGACAGGAATTCGTCGAAACCATGCCCGGATTGCTGGAGTTGTTCCGGCATCTCAAAGGCATTGGCGCCGGTATTTCCGTGCACCGCCCGCGGCTGACGGTTTCCCGGCTGCGCCAGGCGCTGGGGCGCTGCGACGACCTGCCAGACGGTTTGTCGGTGGAGTACGACGTTCTGCTGGTGGCCGTGCAACAAACGCCCATCGATGAGATACGTGTTGTTTCATGAGCGGAAATTTCGATGCCGGCCATCCGCTTGCCAGTGATGCCGGGCCCGAGTTGACGACATCCCGGCTGCTGGAACTGGATCAGCGTCACGTCTGGCATCCGTTCACGCATGTTGCGACGGCGGCCGAGCCGGTGCTGGTGACCGGCGGGCGCGGTGCGATTCTGAGCACGGCGGATGGCCGCCAGATTCTGGACGGGATTTCGTCGTGGTGGGTGAACCTGTTCGGGCATGGCCATCCGCGGATTGCCGGGGCCATTGCCCGCCAGGCACATCAGCTGGAACACGTATTGTTTGCCGGTTTCACCCATCCGCCGGCCATTCGTCTGGCCGAACAGCTGGCCGCGTTGTTGCCCGACGACTTGAATCGGGTGTTTTTTTCCGATAACGGCTCGACGTCCGTCGAAGTGGCTTTGAAAATCGCCTGGCAGCACTGGCAGAATGTTGGCGATCCCGCCCGTCATCGCGTTATCGCATTCGACGGGGGCTATCATGGTGACACGGTGGGTGCCATGTCGGCCGGGGTCGCCAGCGGATTTTTCGGGGCGTGGCGGCGGCAACTGGTCCCGTGCGATGTGATGCCCTGGCCAGCGACCTGGCAGGGTGACCAGCAGGTCGAGGCGAAGGAATCGGCCGCGCTCCAGGCGCTGGACCAGTTTCTGGAAAAACAGGGCCGCCAGGTTGCCGCAGTCATTCTGGAACCCCTCGTCCAGGGCGCTTCCGGAATGCGAATGACACGCCCCGAATTTGTGTCGGCCGTCGTTGACCGCGTGCGGCCACACGAAATCCTTGTCATCTTCGACGAGGTGATGACAGGTTTCGGCCGGACCGGTTCGCTGTTTGCCTGCCAGCAGGTGGGCCGCTCACCCGATCTGATCTGTTTGTCCAAGGGTCTCACCGGCGGGTTCCTGCCCATGGGGGTTACGGTCGTCAGCGACCGCATCCATGAGTCATTTGGGGGAATCGCGCCGGGCTCCATGTTTTGTCACGGGCATTCCTATACCGCCAATCCTCTGGGCTGTGCCGCGGCCCTGGCGACCCTGGAGTTGTTGCAGCAGCCGGAAACGCCGGCGGCCTGGAGCCGTATCGCAGCGGCCCACCGCCACGGGCTGGCGATGGTTTCGGACTTGAAGGACGCCATTCGCCCCCGGCAGTTGGGAACAATCGCTGCCATTGAGTTGCGTACGGCCGATCCCGGTTACCACGGACAGGTGGGGCAACGACTGGCATCCTGGCTGCGCGAAGAAAACGAGATTACCCATCGTGTCCTGCTTCGCCCTCTTGGCAACGTCCTCTACCTGTTGCCCCCCTACTGCATGACCGAGCCACAACTGGATCAGGCGTGGCAAGCGGTCGCGGCCGCCGTTGCAGCGATCACCGACCGCCAGTAGTTCGGTTTCCGCGGGTCACTCCCGGCGCGGCTGATTGTTTCGGCCTCTTCAAAAAACCTTAGCGCAAAGTTAACCGGCTCTTCGCGTTCCCTTCACATGCCAACGGTAAATTGGCCGCCATCACGCGGGATGAATCTGCGAACCCTTCGCTGAAACATCGCCCGATCTCGCCTGAAACGCGTCATTATTTGCCACATTCCATTTTTGGGTTCTCAAGGAGACAAACTCAATGTCAATGAGGAAACGAGGATTTACGCTGATCGAACTGCTGGTCGTGATTGCCATTATCGGCATCCTGCTGGCAATTCTGCTGCCGGCGGTCAACGCCATTCGGGCCCAGGCCCGCTCAACCGTTTGCAAGAACAACCTGCGTCAAATTGGGCTGGCACTGCTGGCTCATTCCAACACGTCCGTTGGTAACCGTTTTTGCTCGGGAGCTTTTGACTCCAGGCGGGATGGTTCGGTCGAGCTGTTTTCGTGGGTGGCTGACTGTATCGCCCAGGATACCCGTCCCGGCGACTTGTTGTGCCCCGCCAATGAGTGCATTTCGATCGAGAAACTGAATGACTTGCTGGGTGGAAACACGTCCGACGTCAGCGTCACACCGGCGGATCGATTTGGAATCGGGTCGTCCGCCATTTTGGCGGCCCTGCCGGCCTACGACCCCAATCGCGTCGAATACGTCAAGGACCAGTTGCTGGACACCGGCCATAACACCAACTACGCTTCCAGCTGGTTCATGGTTCGGTCGGCTCCCGGCATCGCCGATGACGTTACGGTGGGCAGGCTGAAAGATTTTCAAAACACGCTTGGACCCTTGACGCAGCGTCAGGTGGAAGGTGGTGTTGTTCCCTCGTCCGGTATTCCGCTGTTAGGCGATGCCGACAAGGGCGATACGGACGAAGCCCAGCTGGGTTTGGGTGCACCGCCGACGTGGATCGGAATCGACAGCACGTTCACCCGCGGGATTCCGCTGGCCGAATCCTTTAATGATGGTCCTTCCTACTGGGACTTGTCGCTCGGTACTGCCGGAAAGGTGGCCATCGTTCCTGCGGGAACGGCCCGGGATACCCTGGTTCCGATGGCCCTGCCGATTGTTGGCGATATTGTCACATCGGCCAATGAAGAAGATTTTTCCGGAGCAACGGGCAAGCCCCTGGTTTTGCAGGACACGCGTGACTGGTTTGCCTTGCATGCCGGACGGGCCAATATCCTGTTTTCCGACGGCAGCATTCGCAGCCTGATTGATACCAACAAGGACGGATACCTGAACCCGGGATTCCCGGTTCCGGCAGGTTCCGACCCAGAGGAAACCGGTTACACCGATGGTCGTTGCGAACTCAACCCGTGGGAATGCTTTACCGGTACGTTCCTGTCGCAGCAAACGTTCCGCAGCAAGTTGTTTGAATAAGGCGTGACGAGACGAGCGTCGGTGGTTCGGACGGGAACCCCTGCTCGACTCTTTTCCGACAGAACGGGGTGTCGTTGATCCGGACGACGCCCCGTTTTTTTGTTGCGTCGGGCGTCCGGGAGTCGTCACGGCCGACGGAAACCGGGGCGGCCAGTCACGAGCCGGGCCGGCTCGTGCAGCACCCGGGGGGTGGCCGCCGCCCCCCCCGTTCCGGCAATCCCGGGGGCGGGACATACCACAATCCGGCCCGGTCATTTAAACTCGGACCATCCCGTGGCGGAGCCCGCCGACGCTGGCGATTGGCCGCCCGTCCCCGGGTCGATGGTCCCGGGCCAGCGGCCCGACGTACCCGAACGCAAGGGCCCTGTAATCATGACGATCACCGAGGAAACAGCCGATCCATCCGCCCCCGGGCTGACCGTTCGCAATGACTGGAGTAGCGCGGAGGTCGCCGCGCTGTTCGCACTGCCATTGATGGATCTGGTTTATCGCGCGCAAACCGTTCATCGCGGCTGGCACGATCCCAATACTGTGCAACTGTCCACCCTGTTAAACATCAAATCGGGGGGCTGCAGCGAGGACTGCAAATACTGTTCACAATCGGCACGCTACCAGACCGATGTGGAAAACGAAAAACTGATGGATCCGGAAACGGTGCTGCAGTTTGCCCGCCAGGCCCAGGCCAACGGAGCCGGACGTTTTTGTATGGGTGCGGCCTGGCGCAATCTCAGGAACCGGGATATCGATCAGCTGGCAGAGATCGTGCAGGCCGTCAAGGATTTGGGGATGGAGACCTGCATGACGCTGGGCATGCTGACGGCCGAACAGGCCCGTCGTCTGGCGGACGCCGGCCTGGATTACTACAACCATAACATCGATACGTCACGGGAATACTACCCGTCAGTCATCACGACACGCTGCTTCGACGATCGTCTGGAAACGCTGCAGCACGTGCGCGAGGCGGGAATGAACGTGTGCTGCGGGGGAATCGTGGGCATGGGGGAATCGCGCGAGGACCGTGCCGGTATGCTGCAGGTGCTGGCCACATTGCCCGAACATCCGGAATCGGTTCCGATCAATATGCTGGTTCCGATCCCCGGAACCCCCCTGGGCGACATCGATCCGATCGATCCGCTGGAACTGGTGCGGACCATTGCCGTGGCCCGCATCCTGATGCCCCGCGCATACGTTCGCTTGTCGGCCGGGCGGCGTTCGATCGGCGAAACCGGTCAGGCGTTGTGTTTTTTGGCCGGCGCCAATTCCATTTTTTATGGCGACAAGCTGTTGACGACTCCCAATCCGGATGAAAACGCCGATCTCGCATTGCTGGAGAAGCTGGGAATGCGGGCCGGCGGATGCCGCGGCGGTGCTGATTGAGCAGGGGTCCAGCGGTTGCCGGATGGTGACCGAAAAAACCGGCCGGCGGGGCGTCCCGTGCAGCCGCAGCCGAGTCCCCCGCACCATCAGCTGCAGATTCTCATGCAACCAGGGCTGTGGCAACGCCGGGCCAACTGACCAACCGCGCGGATGCACGTGTACGCCGGTTTGTGACGATTGTTTTGATCCTGCCACCCGACGTGTCGTAATCCATACAGTTTTCGGGCAAGCGTTCGCGCCACACTCTCCGGCCGTTCCTGTGATTTCGAAAATGACGGTTGCGCCGCGTTCCATTTTGATTCACCCGGAAATTGGCCAGGGAACCGGGAAGCAGACGAACGGATTTGTCGATTTTGAACAATGGTTCAGGCGCGAATCTGGAACCGCTGCACGAAAAACCGTCGAACAAGGCAAAGCAATGAAAGTCACGATTCGGGTTGCCGTTTTTGCAGTGCTGGTCTGGCAGACCGGGATCCTGCAGGCCGATTTTGTCATTGACCGGCTGACAGCCGGTTCCGCGCTGTTTCAATTCGGGGCCGGTACGTCGACTCGTTCCACCGTCGACGCCGGGATTCTCGGCGGCCGCCGCGATGAATCGCTGACGGTACGCAACCAGGGCGGCTCGGAATTTTTCGGGGTTTTGGGCTACAACTCCAACGGCATGTCGGTCGGACAATCGGTTTCGGACGAGATCTACGGATCGCTGACCTGGGACAACTTCAGCTCGATCGATTTTTCAGCCGGCGGCAATGACCGGTTTCGCCTGACGTTTTCCAGCAGCGATCAGAACACCGACCTGGCTGATGTGGTTACGGTCACGGTGACGTCCGGAGCCAGCTCGGCGTCCGTATCGACGGCCATTCCCGCCAATGCCGGATTGCCGCGGGCGACCCTGCTGGATTTCAGCAATTTCACCGGCGTCGATTTTACGCAAGTGGATTCGGTCACGCTGGCCTTTGATATGGCGGGATTCCCCGGCAATGATTTCGGAATCCGGTATTTTGGGGTGACGGCGATTCCCGAACCCTCGGCGGCATGGCTGGGGCTTCTGTCCATCTCCGGCTGGCTGATGCGTCGACGAACCCGGCTCGTTGCCTGAACGATCGAAGCATCCGAAACCGGAAACGGTGCGGGCGCTGGTTGCCCGGACGGCGTGTCGCCAGGCTGCCGTCCGATGCGGCACAAGTCGCGCGGACTGTCACAGTCGCGTTTCTGATTCGTTTCGCCGGAGCTCTCCCGGCGACCCGGTTGGACTGGAATTCCGGGTTGGGTTCAGCGGTTATTCACGGGCCCCGTGCGGTTCGCCAGTCTTTCGCCAATAAAAAAAGTTCCCCGGCCGCTCGATCGATTTGGGCGTCGCCTCCCGGCTTGCCATTTCGCGGTTCGATCATCCGTGCGGGGCGAGCCGACCTCGTGGCATCCGAATCCGAACGTCTGCAACTGGCGAATGCCACAGGCAAACCAGTGGTGAGACACCTCGACACCTGGTCGCAGAATGTGCATCGTGTCGCCGTGGGCTGCCCCGAGGGCTGCATTGTAGTAGCGTGCCAGGCGGGGCTGGCCGGCCACTTCCACAAAGTCGACTTCATCCCTCAGCGCCCCCAGTGATCGGCGTGCAAATCACTCTGCACGACAATCACCTGGTGATGCGGCATCCGATAGCGCAAAACTGACGCCAGCGTGGCCTCGAAATGGTTGTCGCTGCCCAGTCGGGGAACAACGATTGACAATGAAGACATGAGCTACCCTGCCTTTCCGAATGCTGCAAGAGAGTTGCATTTCCGCTGCGACGCTAATCCCTGCGCCGCCGGCCCCGGGCCTGAAAAGATTTCGCCCGCCCGGGGCTAGTCAAAAATTTCGGTCGCCTGTGGTCGGCCGGTCCATGGTTTTCGACGGGGCTCCGGTTTTCCGCCTGGTGCAGGTTCCCCGGTGGCAGGAGCGGCCCCAAATTGCATTCGGCCGGAACGTCCGGGACAACCAAAAGAAGTCGTCCGGGCCGGCGACGGGACTGACTGTTATCATCGCCCACTGTGCCGGAAATACGTTGAGGCGGGGTCTTGCTGGCCGGATTGGCGGGCGTTGTTGTGTTACGCAGGCGTCGCAGCCAAACGCCCATTTTTTGGCGCAAAATTCGAGGGGACTCGCTACCGCGAGTCCCTTTTTTTGTTGCACGCCGTTGCCCTGTCCGGTTTTTGTCGATACAGCGCGTGTATGCGTCAGTACCACGATCTCGTTCAGCGTATTCTGGATCACGGCGTGACCAAAGCCGATCGTACCGGGACCGGCACGGTCAGTGTGTTTGGCTACCAGATGCGTTTCAATCTGGACGATGGTTCCCCGCTGGTCACCACCAAGAAACTCCATCTGAGATCCATCATTCATGAATTGCTGTGGTTCCTCAGCGGCGATACCAATGTGCGCTACCTGCAGGAAAACGGCGTCACCATCTGGGACGAATGGGCCGATGAACACGGCGAACCGGGTCCCGTCGACGGCAGCCAATGGCGCAGTTGGCGCGTCCTGGGCGAGCCCGCGAGGCGCCTTGATCGTGCCGCTGCGCCTGGTCCAGCCGGTTGCGGTCAGCGCGCCGCCCGCCCGCCCGCCACCGACGTAAACGTACCAGCGGTTCACGCGACGAGTACGCCTGGTCGCGAGCATCGCCAGTCAGTCCCTTCGCGCCTGGACGCTCCGCCGCGATAATCGGGTCAAAATCGGGGTGTTTTGTTTTCGGGTCCTGTTTGCCGGGGTGCACTGCCATGACATGGCCTCGCAATTTCATCGTAATCTGGCTGTGGGGACTGGGGATCAGTCAGGCGGGGCCGGCGGTTCAGGCCCAGGACGCCGATACCCGTGCCGGTCACCGATACTTTGGAATCCAGGTGGTGGATCGGCAAACGGGTCGCGGCGTGCCGTTGGTGACACTGACAACCGTCAACCGGATTCGCCATGTCACTGACAGCGCTGGCTGGATTGCCTTTGCGGAACCGGGTTTGATGGACCAACCGGTTTATTTTTTTGTGGAAAGCCCCGGGTATTCGTTACCCGCCGACGGATTCGGGTTTCGCGGCCGGCGATTGCAAACCGTGCCCGGCATGACAGCCCGGATTGAAATCGATCGCAGCAATTTGGCCGAGCGACTGTACCGCATCACCGGTCAGGGAATTTACCGCGATTCGGTGTTGCTGTCCCGTCCTGTACCGCTCCGGCAGCCATTGCTGGACGGGGGGGTGTTGGGTCAGGACACCGTTCAGGCGGCGATTTTCCACGGCCGAATTCACTGGTTTTGGGGGGATACCAACCGGGCCAGTTATCCGCTGGGAAACTTCAAAACATCCGGAGCCACATCCGCCTTGCCGTCCGCCGGAGGACGGGATCCGGCTGACGGGATCGATCTGGAATACGCTGTCGACGATCAGGGATTCAGCCGGCAAATGGCGCCGATCGAGGGTCCGGGGGTGGTCTGGATTCATGGATTGTTTGTGCTGAATGACGCGGCGAGCGGGGAACAGATGTTTGCCCACTACTCGCGGCGCAAATCCCTGACCGAACAACTCGAACACGGACTCGTGCAATTTGATGACCAGACGGGAACCTTTGTGAAAGTCACCCGGTTCGCTGATGATGCCCGGCTGTTTCCGCGGGGACAGGCGTTGCACTATTCGTCCGGCGAGCAGCCGTATATTTACTTTGCCTCTCCCTGGCCAACCGTCCGGGTGCCCGCTGAACCGGCGGCCGTTGCGGATGTCCGGCGATACGAGGCGTGGACCTGTTTGCAGCCGGGGACGGGTTACGAGGGGCGGGATTCACGGATCGAACGGGACGGGCAAGGCAACGCGGTTTGGGACTGGAAAGCCGCGACCCAGCCGTTGACCGCCCGTCAACAGGCGGAGCTGGTGCAGGGTGACGTACTGCGGCCTCCGGAAACGCGGTTGTGGATCACGCCACAGCCAGCGGAGCCGGCGATTCCCGACCTCGAACCGGAATTGCATTCCGGCAGCGTGTCCTGGAATGAATACCGGAATCGCTGGGTAATGATTGGTCTGCAGGTTGGCGGCGAACATTCCTTTTTGGGCGACGTATGGTATGCCGAGTCGGACCAGTTGACCGGACCCTGGGTCAACGCCCGGCGGATTGTGGTTCATGACAAATACTCGTTTTACAATCCCGCCCAGCACCCGTTTTTTGATCAGCGGGGGGGCCGCGACATTTATTTCCAGGGGACCTACACGACCATGTTCTCTGCAGCGCCGGTGGCCACGCCGCGCTATGATTACAATCAGGTCATGTACCGGCTTTCACTGGACAGCACCGGGCTGGACATGCCGGTGCTTGAGAAAACCCGGTGATCCGCTCGGCGCAGGCGCTGTTCACCGGCATTGCGGTATTCGCGAAACAGCCGATCCCGACGGTGGGATTTCGGCGTTGGTTTCAGGCACGGCGCCGGCAAATCTTTCAACAGACGGCGCCCCGGGCGGATCGTGGCGTTCCGGTTGTCGTGATCACTGCGACTCGTCGCCCCAATAGAATTCACAGCCGCCATGTTTGGGGTGGCCTTCGTTGCATTTGCAAACCGCGGTCATGGGATGTTTTTTGGGGCCCCGGATGGCCGAGTACCCGCCCCATTTCGTCCCGGTCACCCAGCAAAAAATGCTGACACCGACCAGCAGTGTGGCGGCGGTGATGGCGAGCGTTTTCAGGTCCGTCCGGTCGCGGCGGTAGCCGATCGTATTCGTGTACTGTCCGGGTTCGGGCAGGGGGTTTTCCAGCACCGGCGGGTTGTTTTGCTCGAACACGGGGCGACCTCGGCCAACGATACAACGGGTTCCAGTCAAAGCCTGGCTTGCCTGATGCAGCGTCCGGTGGCCGTGGGCCGAAAATCCGTTTCGGGGCGGCATGGCGCGGTTGAATTGCACGAGCGGCAAGGATTATGCCGGCCGCTGGCCAGGGGAGAGCCGTCCTGGCGACCCGACCTGTGCCGCGTCCGGCCCGCCCGGCAGCGGCCGGGACGCCCGCACCACCACATGGATCCGTCCCGGCCCGTTCAGCAGGCCAGTCGTGTGGCTTCGCCGCCGGGGCCGGGGGATGTCCCGGCATCGCGACTGGCCGCGATCGCCTGCTCCAGATCGGCGATCAGGTCCCCGACGTCCTCGATCCCCACGGACAACCGCATCAGGGTATCGCGCAACCCGCCCTTTTCCCTCTCGGCCCGCGGGATCGAGGCGTGCGTCATGCTGGCCGGATGATTGATCAGGGATTCCACACCGCCCAGGCTTTCGGCCAGGGCAAACAGCCGGGTACTGGAAGCAAACCGTCGATTGCGCTGCAGGTCTCCTTTCAGTTCCACCGAAACCATGCCGCCAAAGTCACTCATTTGCCGGGCAGCGATTTCGTGGGATGGACTGTTGGGCAGCCCCGGATAGTAAACCCGTTCCACCTCGGGATGGCCCGCCAGATATTCGGCGATGCGGCGGGCGTTTTCACAATGTTGCTTCATGCGTACCGCCAGGGTTTTGGTTCCCCGCAGCACCAGAAAGGCATCCATCGGACCGAGAACGCCGCCCAGGGCATTTTGCAAAAACCGCAACCGCTCGTGAAGTTCATCGTTGTTGGTGACGATAGCGCCACCGATGATGTCGGAATGTCCCCCCAGGTATTTGGTCAGCGAATGCAGGACAAGGTCCGCGCCCAGTTCCAGCGGACGCTGCAGGATCGGCGTGGCAAAGGTGTTGTCCACGACGACCTGGGCGTTTGACTGATGGGCAATTTGAACTGCGCCGGCAATATCGGTGCAGGTGAGCAACGGATTGGAGGGGGATTCCAGCCAAACCAGTCTGGTTTCCGGACGCATTGCCTGGCGGATTTCATCCAGATTCCATGCATCCACGGCGGTATACGATACTCCCAGCTGCTGCCAAACCTGATCGAACAGGCGAAACGTACCCCCATACACATCCCGCGCGGTCACGATGTGGTCGCCCGTTTCCAGCAGATGCAAAATGGTATTTTCGGCCGCCAGGCCGCTGGCAAAACACAATCCGTACTCACCGTCTTCCAGGGCGGCCAAATTGGCTTCCAGCGCCGTTCGGGTCGGATTCGCGCTCCGCGAATACTCGTAACCCAGATGTTCGGCCGGTGCCGACTGGACGTAGGTTGATGTCAGGTACACCGGCGTCATGATCGCTCCGGTCGAGGGATCGGGTTTTTGGCCGGAATGAATGGCCCGGGTCGCGATTTTCATGGTGGATGTCACAGGTTACAGGAACGGATTCCGCACCAACCACCGAACGACGGGCGTGCCGAATCACGGCCGCGGGCATTCGGTTTTTGGCGACGGGATTTTTCAGCGGCCGGCAGCAACGGCTTCACTCGTTTCGTTTATGCCGGCAATCGTGTGAACAACGTCGTATTTGGTGATGATCTCGAACCGGTCATCCATCCGCACAAACACGGCCGGGGTGTCGCCGCGGAGCAGGCCGGTGATTTGGTCAATCTGCGTGCCGGGTTCGACGATCGGAAACGAGGATTCCATGACGTCGCGAACCTTGGTGTGTCGCAAATCGTAGCCTTGCAGGACCAGCGTTACCAGGCGGTCCTCGGTAATGGATCCCATGGGTTGCTGGTCTTCAAAAACCGGCATTTGTGAAATGTCCATTTCTTCCATGCGGGTCATGGCATCGTTGGCATTGTCATCCGGATGCACAAAATGCAGTTCCTTGAAGCGGCTTTTGGCCCGCACGCACTGGCCGGCACTGACCTTGATGGCGGGGCCGAGGTACTGGTTGTCACGCATCCATTCGTCGTTGAAAATTTTGCTCATGTATTGCCGGCCGGTGTCGGGTACCAGAATCACCATCATGTCCTGTTCCCCCAGGTCGCGGGCGACTTCCAGTCCCCCCAGACAGCGGCTCCACCGGAACCCCCCGTAAAGATACCCTCCTGACGCGCCAGCCGGCGGGCGATCAGAAAACAGTCGCGATCGGTAACCTGCCGGCAATCGTCCAGAACATCAAAGTGCATGGTGGACGGAAAAATATCCTCGCCAATTCCCTCCACGACATAGGAATGCGCCTTGCCCACGGTTCCCTTGTGAAAAAACTCGTGGTACAGGGAACCGACGGGATCGACGCCGATCACCTTGATGTCGGGATTTTGCTCTTTCAGGTAGCGGCCGGTTCCGGAAATCGTACCGCCGGTTCCCATGCCGGCCACGAAGTGCGTGATTTTGCCGTCCGTGTCATCCCAGATTTCCGGGCCGGTTGTCGTGTAATGCGTTTCGGTATTGTCGGGATTGTCGTACTGGTTGGGATAGTACGAATTGGGAATTTCCTTGGCCAGTTTTTTGGCGATCGAGTAATACGATCGAGGGTCGTCGGGCTCCACGGCCGTTGGGCAGACGATGACTTCGGCCCCCAGTGACTTGAGCAGATTGATTTTCTCCTGGGACTGTTTGTCCGTCGTGGTAAATATGCACTTGTATCCGCGAACGGCGGCGACCAGCGCCAGACCCATGCCGGTATTCCCACTGGTTCCCTCGATAATCGTTCCGCCGGGCTGCAAATCACCGCGCCGCTCGGCCTGATCGATCATGTTGATCGCAATCCGGTCCTTGACGCTGCCTCCCGGGTTGAAGTACTCCACCTTGGCATAAATGGCGGGACGCAGACCCTGGTTGATGCGGTTGAGACGGACCAGCGGAGTGCGGCCGACGGCTTCCAGGATGTTGTTGAATTTCATGATCGGCATCCCAAGGGTCATTGGGGAGTGGCGGAAAATGGCGGCGGCCTCCGGCACAAGCGATCGTTCCGGTGGATGCCTTTATTTTATCGACCAAACGCAAAACGTCACGTACCGAAAAATGGTCCCGTTTTCCCCGCCGCGGGGCAAGCTTTGCCGGTCAGGGAAAGCGGAGGGCGGATTCCGGCGATCCGCCGTCCGCCGGAATCCGTGCTGGCAGGCGGGCCCCACCCGTCCTGGCCACGGGTTTTTTCCACCTGGGTCCGGCGTCGCGGTGACTGCCACCTGGCGCGGCGTCCTGTAAAATACCCGCATCAATCGAACACGTTGCACGGGAGCCGGTCATGATTGAGCGAGATCGCACGGGGATGATTTTTTTGGGTTTGGGAATCCTGATCGCCGCGCGATGTCCCTCCGGGGTGGTTGCCCAGGACACCGGTCCGCAACTGGTCAACGGCAGTTTTGAAGCATGGAATGATGCCGGGCCGGTTGGCTGGACGCTGGAAATCGGTGCCAACCACGGGGCCAACAGCCCCTTGTCGATCGTCCGCCAGGGAGACGGTCCGTCGCTGGAACTCAGTGGCGACCGGTCGACTCGGGCATGGCAAATGGCCGGGCAGTCGGTTCCCGTGACTCCCGGCGATACGTTCCGCCTTGCCGGCCAGGCCAGGACGACCGATTTGCGGCGCGAGGGTCGCCAGTTCGACAACTGTTACGTTGGCGTCTTTCAAAAGGATCGCCGGGGCAAGATTGTCGCCCGAAATATATGGCCAATCAACGCCGCGGAATATGCGGACGTGGACGGGATCGTGCGGATTCAACCCAATGTCAGCGTTGCCCAGGTCGTTGTTTTTTTGTCCAAATCCGGAACCCTGAATGTCCGAAATGTGACTCTGCAACGGCTGGACCCTGCCGACAGCTTTGACATTCTGGTCGCGGACATGGACCGGTATTACAGTTTCTTCGAACACAAGGGAATCGACTGGCCGGAACTGACGGGTCGTTACCGGCAGGCCGCCCAGGCAGCCAATTCGCCCGAACAGTTTGCGGACGTGGTTGCGCAGATGCTGGCGGAATTGCAGGATGTGCACACGTGGGTGGTTTATCATGGAAAACGGTACGCGAAATACCTGTCCGCGGGCAAACCCAACTATGATTTTCGAATGGTCGATAACGACCTGAAATCGAAAACTGCAATTGGAAAACTGGCAGTCGTGGGAAAGACGGCCGACGGGCTTGGATACATTCGGATCAACACGCTGACGGATGTCGATCCGCCATCACTGCAAAAACTGATCCGGGCAATCGACGGGCTGCTGGAAACACCGGCGATGATTGTTGATCTGCGGAGCAATGCCGGTGGCAACGAACAGGTAGCCGGCCAGATTGTCAGCCTGTTTGCCGACCAGCCCCGCGACTATGCCCGACAAAAATTTCGGACCGGACCGGGCCATTCCGGATTTTATGAAACCCCACCACGTCAGATTGCCCCGCGCAACGGAAAAACATACCAGCGACCGGTGGTTTGCCTGATCGGCCCACGGGCCGTCAGCAGCGCCGAGGGAATGGCCCTGATGATGTCCGCCCTGCCCCATTGCACGCTGATCGGCCAGCCCACGCGCGGCGCCAGCGGAAATCCGGCTCCGGTGTCGTTACCCAACGGAGTGGATGTCTGGTACTCGCGATGGGTTTCGATGACACCCGACGGAGACCCGATCGAAGGTGTCGGCGTGCAACCGGATGTGGTGGTTGAGCACGGGCACGGCGATCCAGCCTGGCAAGAAGCCAGGGCCATGTTGCGGAAGCAATAACGCAGGGCAACACCGGGTTGCCTGGCTGCCCGGCGCCGTCACGGTTCATTGCGGACATGATCGAAAACTACGACATCGACCGATTTGGCGTGATTCACCAGATCGAATTTGAACCGATGGTTTATGACGGCGAGTACCTGTCGTACTACCACCGGAAAAGTGATCGCACGATCAAACTGGGATATCAGCGACTCGGCTGGATCCTGGGTCTGTTGAGACGAATCCCTGCCTCGGTCCTCGAAATTGGCTACGGTACCGGGACTTTCATCGAGGCCGCCCAAATTACCGGGGTTCCGAGATGTGTCGGCTGCGATATTGCAGAATTTCCGCTGCCGGACGGGGTCGAGTTTGCCCCCTGGGATCGGGCGCTGAACCCGCAATGGGACCTGGTGGCAATGTTCGATGTTCTGGAACATATACCGGACCTGACGTTTTTGGCCAGATTAAAGACCCGATGCCTGGCTGTCGCCGTGCCCCTGTGTCGCTGGCGGGAGTTGGGTGACGACTGGTTTCGCAACTGGCGAATGCTGTTGCCCAACGAACACCTGCACCATTTTGACGAGCCGTCGCTGGTCGCACTGCTGGACCACTACGGATTCAGGTGTGTTACGACCAATACATTTGAGGACGGAATCCGGCTGCGCGACGGCGAAACGGGGCCCAACATACTGAGCGGATTTTTTGAACGGATCTGACCGTTGGCCATGGACGGCTAACGTTGGCCGGGGACCGAAATCGGTGTCGGTGGGGGCTCCAGCAGCCCGTCAGACTTCCATCACGTCCGACACGTCGTAGCGGCTGGCGACATGAATCGTGACCGAGCGGTCCACGCAGTTGCGGAGCGTTTCCAAAGCCAGTTCCGGCTGGTTATTCTCCTCCGACAAGTGACACAGGCAGGCCCATTTGAGTCGGCGAAACATGGCGGCCCGGCTGAGCAAGTCCGCGCATTCGTGATTCGAAATATGTCCGCCACGCCCCCGAATCCTTCGTTTCAACGGTTCCGGATAAGGTCCCGACTCGAGCATCTGCGAATCGTAATTGCTTTCGATGACGACCGCATCCAGCGACAACAGCACGTCTCGCAATCCCGCGAACACGTGTCCCAAATCCGTCAGGATCCCCACCCGCTTGTCGTTGTGCTCAATCACAAAAGCCACTCCCTCGGCGCTGTCATGCGGCGTGGGAATGGTATGCACCGAAACCGGAGCGTCCTGCGACGTGGCAAACTCAATGGTCTCGCCCGGCACAAAAAACCGGATGTGATTCAACGGACCCATGTTGCGGTCAAAGCTGGCTGCCCGCAACGTCTTGCGGGTGACAAATACCGGCAATCCGAACTTGCGGTGAAACACGCCCATGCTGCGGGTATGATCGCTGTGGTCGTGCGAGATAAACAGACCGCGACAATCGCGAATCTCGCGGCCATGGCGGGCCAGTCGCATTTCGGCCTGACGCCCGGTGATTCCGGCATCAAACAGCAAACGAACGTCGTCTGCCTCCACGTAAAACGAGTTGCCGTTGCTTCCGGATTGCAGCGAGATCACCTTCATGGTGCCGCGTATTGTAGCGGTCAGTTGGCCGCCCAACAATCGCGCTCGAACCGTCCCCTGTGGCGAACGGCCCACCGGTCCGGATATCATGAATCACGACCACGACCGCAACCACGGGCGCGGTTTTTGGATTCCTTCCGTACACGGGACACTGGGCAACAGTTATGACTTGTGCCAACCGCGTCGGCGCGGGTTTTTCCCGCTGTCTGCTGGCAGGCCTGCTGTTGATGACGGGATTGCTGTTCGGATGTCAGCGGCCCCCGGCGGATCGCGGGCGGGCATCGACAGCGACCGAACCGGAAACGGCCGGCCTGCGAATCCTGTTTTTGGGGAACAGCCACACGTCGACCGGCGATGTGGTCGGCCTGGTGCGGCAGTTGATTCGGCTGGCTGACCCGTCGGCGACGGTTTGCTGCGAAACGATTCACGGGCCGTTTCTGGATGCCCTGGCTGCCCGCTCGCCGGTTCGCCAGCGAATTTCCGGGGGCCACTGGGATGTGGTAGTGTTGCAGGGGCAAAAAGTCAGCAGGAGCGGTCGCTACACCGTGGAGCCGGCCGTCGAATTGTGTCGACTGGCCGAGGCAGCCGGTGCCCGGGTACTTTTGTTTTCCGAGTGGGGTCGCCGGGGCATCCCGGACGAAACCCGGCATATTCAGGAAATCTGTCAGTCCATTGCCGATCGGACGCAGGCCCGGGTCTCACCCGTTGGTCAAGCCTGGGAACTGGCCCGTCAACGGAATCCCCGGCTTCAGCTGCACGCGGCCGACGGAAACCATTCCAGTCTGCAGGGTGCGTTTTTGACGGCCAGCGTGCTGTGCGGTTCGATTTGCCAGCGACTGCCCGCCGAATGGCCAGTACTCCCGGACGGGCCCGTCGCCCCGGACGTGCAGCGGTTTCTGCACGCCTGCGCCGGGACGTGCTGACTGCGGGGCCTGACGAATCGACCAGCCTGCCGGTCCAGGCGAGTGGATCAAGGGCCGGACCTGACCGGGCTGTCTCCAGCGGCCCGCGCTGGTATCGGGGGAATCTGCACACCCATTCGTTGTGGAGCGATGGAGACGATTTTCCGGAGATGATCACCCGCTGGTACGTCGAAAATGGCTACCAGTTTCTGGCAATGACGGATCACAACATTTTGGCCCGCGGCGAGCACTGGATGGACGAATCAACGATCGAGCAACGAGGTGGCCGCACGTGCCTGGACAAGTATCGTGATGCCTTCGGTGATACGCTCATGCAAACCCGTGAGCAAGACGGGGAAACCCGGATTCGGTTGACGCCGCTGGCCGAATACCGGGGCGTGTTCGAATCACCTGGTGAGTTTTTGCTGATTGAGGGGGAAGAAGTCAGTGACGCCGTTCAGGGTATGCCGGTACACATCAACGCCACGCATCTGACACAGGTGCTGCAACCCGCCGGGGGCGCGACGGTTCGCGAGGCGATCGACAACAATTTGCGGGTCGCCGCCGAACAATCCCGACAAACGGGTCAGCCGATTCTGATGCACGTCAATCATCCCAATTTCGGCTGGGCCATTACGGCCGAGGATCTGGCCGCCGTAACGCGGGCCCGCTTTTTCGAAGCCTATAACGGACATAACAGCGTGAACCATCAGGGTGACGGGGATCACCCGTCCGTGGAACGGATTTGGGATATTGCCAACACGCTGCGGATCGACAAGCTGGGTTCACCACCTCTGTACGGGATCGCCAGCGACGACAGTCATTACTATCATGGTCGACCCGGCAGCCATCCGGGCCGCGGCTGGGTAATGGTCCGATCCGCGGAATTGTCGGCCGACGCGCTGCTGAACGCCATGCAGCGCGGCGAGTTTTACGCGTCCAGTGGAGTGGTCCTGTCCAACGTCGCGTTCGATCCGGTCGCCCGCGAATTGCGTTTGCGCATCGATGGCGCCGAAGGCGTCCGTTACTGTACGGAATTCATCGGCACGCGGCGCGGTTACAATCAACAGGCCGAACCGCGCGAGGGAACCAGCGGCGATCCGGCACGAATCACACGCAAGTACTCGGCCGAAATTGGCGAAGTTCTGGCAACGGACCATTCATTGAATCCTGCTTGCAAACTGACCGGTGACGAGTTGTACGTCCGCGCCGTGGTCACCTCCGACCGGGCTCATCCGGATCCCTCCTTCGCCGGACAAACCGAGCAAGCATGGACGCAACCCGTGGGCTGGGAGGAACGGTGACCGGTGCTGACCGACTCGCGGTGTCCGGCTGGTGCGAATCGCGAATCGCACGGGCCCGTCGCGTTCGTGACATGGTTCTCCAACGCGATGCGGACGAAGCGGCGTTACACAGCTGTGAGGCCCGCCGGAAAACGGTTTTCCGGTTGCCGGCAGGCGAGACTCGGGAGGCTCAAAACAACCGCAAAAAAAATCCTGTCACGGTGACAGGATTTTTGTTCGTCTCGACGGATCGTTGTTCCTATTTCCAGTCGGGAATCTTGCGGCCCGGAGTCCACGGTGCGCCGGCCTCGTCCAGTTTCTGTTGCAGTCCCGGGATGTCGCTGTCCAGAATCTCGCGCAGGGTGACGAGGGCCTCGCTGAACTCGGCATCGATAATGTCGTACTGGCTGCGATGGGTACCCGTGGGACCTTCGTATGATCCCATGGCACCAAACATCATCGTGGAAATCCGCCCTGCAAAACCGGGATAGTCCGACTCATTGCGACGTGTTCGGGTCGGGTCGCCGTTGAATTTCTCCATCACATCCGCCAGTCCGGTTTTGACCGCACGGATGTCATTCAACATCGTCAGGTCCAGTTCCGGAGTTGATTCGACGAGTTGCTCCATCGCGTCCAGTTGCTCCTCGGCCTGATCGGCCAGACTGCTGGCGGCGTTGACCGCAATTGCCAGCTTGCTGGCCTGTCGGCAGAACTGAACGATTTCCGCGCGGTCCGGTTCGCTGAAGTCTTCAAAGCCCAGAGGCTCGATGGCCAGCGGCGTGGCCCCGACCAGTTCGGTGATCTCACCGTCGACCATTTGCGTGATATCGACGGTGTAGTTGCCGGGAGGGGCCAGCGGGCCCATGCCGCGGCCGCGGCGGCCACCGACCCCCAGTCCGGCGTACCGGAAATCCCAGTATGCGCGGGACATTCCCTTGGATGTGCTGCCTGGCAGACGGCGGACAACATTTCCGTCGGCGTCGCGAATCGTCAGCCACACTGCCGGCGCGATCTCACGGTCTTCCGCCTTCAAGTCCTCCCACGACGGGTAGGGGACATCCTTGCCGGCCGATTTGGCGCTGCGGTCTTTTTCCGCGCGTTGCGATTTTTTGGTTTTCAGCGAGTCCTTCAGGTGGTAGGTAATCGCCACACCAAATTCGGGATTCGGGGCGACATAAAAACTGGCACCCTGAAAGGCCCGACCGCCGCCGGCCAGGGGGGCGGACTGCATATACATCTTTCCCGTGGCAACCGGCATGATGGCATTGGTATCGATCAGTTCGCTGTTGACCGCGCGGAGTGGCGAATAATCGTCCAGCACATAGAATCCGCGACCGAACGAGGCCAGCACCAGATCGTTGTCCCGGCGCTGGATTTCCATGTCGCGAATGGCAATGGTGGGCAATCCGGAGGACAGCGCAATCCATTTGCCTCCGCCATCGATCGAGAAAAAACAGCCGAACTCGGTACCGCAGAACAACAGGTTCGGATCGACGTGGTCCTGCTGCAGGCAATACACGCTGCCCCGCTCCGGCAAATTGCCGGTAATGTCAGTCCAGGTCTCGCCCCGATCCGTCGATTTGACCACGTACGGTCGAAAATCCCCGCGTTTGTGGTTGTTGACGGCGACGTACACCGTATTGGCATCGTGCAGATCGGCTTCGATATCGTTGATGTATCCAAACTCGGGCACGTCCAGCGATCCGAACTTGCCAATCCTTGTCCAGTTTTGGCCCCCGTCGGCGGTCACGGAAAACATCCCGTCGTCGGTGCCCGCGTAGATCAGGCCTTCGGCCAGCGGCGATTCGCTGATGGCAACGATGGTGCCGTACAGTGACGTCGAATCATTTTTGGCAACGGCGTCGATGCCCCAAACACGACCCATGACTTTCAGGGTGTTGCGATCGATATTGCGGGAAAGGTCGTCGCTGATCGCTGTCCAGTTGTCACCGCGATCATCGCTGGCAAACAGGATCTGCGACCCGTAATAGATGCGATGGCTGTTGTGCGGCGAAATCAGCAAGGCCGAATCCCAGTTCCAGCGGAGCGGCGGACCGCCCTGGGCAGGTTGGGGCTTGATGTCGGTATTCAATTCGGTCTTGCGGTTGTAGCGAACCAGTCCACCGTATTGCCATTGCGAATAGACGGTATCCGGATCCTCGGGGTCAACCGCCGGATCGAAACCGTCACCGAACACGGTAATGAACCAGTCGCTGTTGCGAATCCCGTGAACATTCGTGGTTTGCGAGGGACCGCCCTGGGTGGCGTTGTCCTGGGTTCCGCCATACACGTAATAAAAGGGTTTGTCGTTGGAAACGGCGACCTTGTAAAACTGGGTGATCGGCAAATTGGCCTTGAAATCGTAGGTTTTTCCGCGGTCCCACGTTTCATAGACACCCCCGTCACAGCCCACAATCAGGTGTTCCGGATCCCGCGGATCGATGACCAGAGCGTGGTTGTCGACGTGCTTGTCGGATTCGCCCAGACCCGGAAAAACCGGCTCCGCCGTCCTCACTGACCTGCAGAAATGTGTCCAGCGAGTAGACCCGATCAAGCTGGTGCGGACAGGCCACAATTTCGTTGTAGTATTGGGGGCTGGAGGAAACGTAATCGCTCATGCGGCGCCACGATTCGCCCCGATTGTCGGAACGATAGAATCCGCTTTTGCCGGCCGTGGCTTCCACAATGGCGTACACGATTTCCGGATTGATGGGTGAAATGGCCAGACCGATTTTCCCCTTGTCGCCATCCGGCAGACCGCGGGCTGACTTGTTCCACGTCTTGCCGCCGTCGGTCGTTTTGTAAATCGTCGATTCCGGTCCCCCGTCAATCAGCACCCAGGTGTGTCGTCGACGCTGGTAGCTGGACGCGTACATGATATCCGGATTGAGCGGGTCCATCTGGACTTCGTTGATTCCGGTGTTTTCACTGATATCCAGGATTTTTTCCCAGGTCTTGCCACCATCGGTTGTTTTGTACAGTCCGCGATCTCCGCCGGATTTCCAGAGCGGACCCTGAGCGGCCACAAAAACGGTATTGCTGTCATCCGGATGCACGATGATCTTGCCGATGTGCTCGCTGTTTTCCAGGCCAACGCGGCGGAACGAGGCCCCCCCGTCGGTCGACTTGTACAGCCCGTCACCGTAACCGACGCTGCGTTGCGAGTTGTTCTCGCCGGTTCCCACCCACAGCGTGAAACGGTCATTCGGATCGAGTGCCAGACAGCCAATGGAATAGGAGCCGTAGTTGTCAAATACGGGCCGCCACGTCACTCCCGCATTCTCGGTTTTCCAGACACCGCCAGAAGCTGCCGCAACATACCAGGTGCTGCGATCGACCGGGTCCACCACGATGTCGCTTATCCGCCCCGACATCAATGCCGGTCCGATCCCGCGAAACTTCAGTGCCGAAACCAGGCTGGAATTGACACCGGGCTGTTCTTCTGCCGGTTCATCCGAATCCTGGGCCATGACGGCGCCGGTCAACAGCAGACAACAAGCCAACCAGCAAAGTCCCGCCCGGCCCGGGGCCGGGCAAGGCAACAATCGGCGACAGCTGAATCTCATGGGTGCAAGCTCCAGGGAAAGATCTAGTCGGGATAATGGGCCGGGGGAAACCAGGCCGGCCGGCCGAGGCTGCTCCATCGGTGGAACGTCACGTCGGCCCGATACGCCAGAACCGAAACGCGCAGGGTTACCTGCCATCGTAATCAGGCGGAATCGGTTGTTAAATCGCAGAGTAGCCCAAAGTGCTTGAAATCTTTCGTTTTTCCAGCGAAAACGGGGAATATCGGATCCGTCCCACGTGGCATGGCAACCCAATGAGCAAACACGTCCATACCGACCATCGCGGAACGAAGCGTTGCGGGTGGTGCGGCACCGACCCTCTGTACGTCGCCTATCATGACCGGGAATGGGGTGTCCCGCAGCATGACGATCAGCGGTTGTTCGAAAAGCTTTGCCTGGAGGGATTTCAGGCCGGATTGAGCTGGATCACGATTTTGCGCAGCGCGAGGCATTTCGCGAGGCATTCGACGATTTCGAGATCTCGCGCGTTGCCCGGTATTCCCGGCGCCAGGTGGAACGGTTGCTGGACAACCCCGGCATTGTTCGACATCGCGGGAAGATCGAGGCCGTGATCAACAACGCGGCCCGGGCGCGCGAGGCCCGGCAGGAATTCGGTTCTCTGGATGCGTTGCTGTGGAGTTTTCGACCGGCACGCAATCGCAGATTTGATGCCAGCCGGGCAAGGACTCCGGAGTCCACCGAAATGAGCCAACAGTTGCGCCAGCGGGGCTGGAAATTCGTGGGGCCCACCACCTGTTATTCCTTCATGCAGGCGATGGGGTTGGTGAACGACCATCATCCGCAATGTTTTCGGCACTCCGCCCTGACTCGGGCCGGCTAATGCCGGGTCAGCATCAAAACCGGAATCAGCAGATTATGGCTTTGGCGCGGCATGCGATGGACGAATCGACCAGGCCAGGCGGCGTTCGATTGCGGCAATCGGTCTTTCCAGATCAGTATTCGCGGGCGGATCCCGGTGAATGACCCCGTATCCGCCGCCAGGCGGTCCGCAGCCCCAACCATGCGATCACCAGCCCCACAACCCAGGCAACGATGGCGATCGCATGGGCGACCAGGGTGACCAGGGCATCCTGAAAAAACCGGCTGGTGTTTTGCAGTGAATTGTTCCACGCCAGCGCAATCCGGTTGCCCAGGGTTGGAGCTTGCGGCGGCTGGTAATCGCGCTCCTCACGGGCCGAAATGTCGACCGTCGTCAGGGTGGTTTGATCGGTCAGAAAACGAAGTCGGCCTTGCATACGTTCAATTTCCTCGCGGACCCGGGCCAATTCCCGTTCCACGTCGATCACGTGCTGGATTTCGTCACCCGGTCGGTCCAGCAGTTCCAGGATCCGGGATTCCAGTTTGCGTTTGTTGTCCAGCCGGGCATTCAGGTCAACAAATTCCTCGCTGACATCCTGGGCGTTTTGTTCCAGCGATGTCGGTACGCCAAGCGAAACAACCGCTTGCAAGAACGCATCGTACTGGTCGACCGGAATCCGGGCTTGCCAGATGCCCCGGCGGCTTTCTCCCTGCATCCGATCCAGCGTGGCGCGAGACAGATAGCCCTGGTGTTGTTCAACGGTTTCCTGAATTCGCTGTTCGAGACCGTCAAAATTGTCAACAACCAGACTGATCGCGGCGGTGTAGATAATCTTGCGAACCGGCAAATCGGCCTGGCCGCTGGTTGACGTGACCGGAACTTCGCCAGTGGACATCGTGACGGGGCCTTCGCCGCGCATTCTGGATGGCAGCGCTTCAGATTCCTCGTTCCCCGCGAGGTCGCTGGCAAATTGGTCGCTGCCGGGCATCGGCTGGCCGCACCCGATCAGCGGCGTGATCAGCAGCAGGATCGACCAACCAGGCAACCAGAGTTTCATACAAAAGGTCTCCACCAGCAAACCGCGGACAAACAGGGAAATCCCGGAACCATTCGCCTTCGTTGGATATTCGGTCTGGCCCTTCGGCCGGACCGCAAACACAGCGCACAACCTGTCGACGGCCTAGCGATCATCCACAGCGGCCGGCGGCGTGGCTTGCGACTCGTCAATTTGCAGAACCAGCAAATAACGAAGCCGCAACGCGGACCCGGCCAGCGATTTTTCTTTTTCGACCCGGTCAAGGACCGCTCCCTGAAACAACAGGACGTCCGCACCGCTGTCACCGGCGGCCTCGGGCATCGGCTGATCCTGGCCCCCTGCCGTCCGGAAGGGCAACGGCTGTAGCGGTCGCCACGATATTTCATCTGACGGGCGATTTTCAGCGGGAGCTGGCTGGAAACCACCCGGCGCAACGGGGGGCCCATCCGACATGCCGGCGGCTGCAGAGGCGGCGGGTTGCGGCATGTTTTCGGCAAGACCACGGCCACCTGCCGATCCCGTGTCATCCGGCAACCCGGTTTGGTTCCGGGACATTGCGGAGCCGCGCAACCGATCGGCGTCGCCACCGAGCCCGGCACCGCCGCCGAGTCCGCCACCCTTGTCGCCCTCCGTGTTGTCGCGCAATTCATCGGCAGAATCGCCGGGCGGCGGATTCTTCATCGTCTGGTCCACCAGAACCGTTTGTTGGCCACCGAGTCTCCTGAGGATTTCGGTCATTTGATCCGGCGTCGCTTCGACCACAACCAGATTTGGACGACCCGGCTGCAGATTCAGGGTAGCGGCATCCGTCTTGAATTGATCCCCGATATCGGCAACCGGCTGCGGATCGGCGGCCGGGTCATCCCGGGTGTTGACACCGCGGCGACCGGCGTTCGTGTTGAGCTCGACTTGTCGATAGGCCAATCGGCCCGCGTCGTCCAAAACCTGTCCATCGCCACTGGATTCTTGCAAAAACCGCTGGACCACCTGCACATCGGCAGGTCCGGTTTGGATTTGCAGCACCTTGTCGTAATAGTACACGGTAGCGGCTTCCCGTTTGACGAGCCGGCTTGGGGAAGCGGACTCCGATCCCGTCTCGGCGGCGCCTTCGGAGGCTGCGGACCGGACGAAATCGCCCGGGAGACGGCCGTCCGACAAGGCTTCAAAATCGGCCGGTTTCGAGCTGGCGGTGCGGGCTTCCGCGTCCGCGATTTCGGCCACCTCGGCGGCGGCGTTGCCCGTTTCGGCCGGGGAATCAGGCAAGTCAGCCCGTCCCGAGCCCCCCGCCGGCGCTGCGAAGCCCTTGTTTGCCTGAGCGAGCTGGCCAATCCGATCAGGCCTGATTTCGAGCGCGTCCTTGACACCGGCCTTCGATTCGATCCCCAACATATCCTGCTTTTTGGCGTCGACCCCCGAGGGTTCGCCAGCAAACACGCCGCTTGCCGCGGCGTCCGGCGGTTGCGGGTTGGCAACCCCGGATTTGTCCGGCCGTTGCAACTCGTCGGAATCTGCATTTGATTCTGTCGTCACCAGTTGTCCAGGCGTCGATTCCGATGTTGGTTGCGAGGTTGGCTGCGGTATCGAACCGTCACTGCGTTGGCTGACCGAATCCGGCGACAACGGCCAGCGGCCGCCAAACACGAACACCAACAGCAACGTCGCCGCCAGCGTGGCCATGGAGGCCGCGATCATCCGCCATGTACCGACCGACCCCCATGCGGTGGAACCCGTGAACCGGCGCGAGCCGGCGATTTCGATGCTTGATTCCGCGACCGAATCCGGCGTTCCGGGGCCGTCTGCCGTTGGCCCGTGGTCCGCGACGCCCGCCATGGAGCCCGCGGGCAGCCGGGCAATCACGTTGGCGGCAAAATCAGGACCCAGTTGATATCGAGGGACCGCTCGAAACCGCGCTCGCTGTTGTTGCAGTTCGCGCAGGGCGTCGTGAGCCTGATGATCCTGTTGCAACAGGGATTCCAGCCGCGCCCGGGCGTTCGAACTCAATCGATCGTCGAGGTAGTCATTCAGTTGTTCGTGTGTCCACGCAGCGGACATGTCAGTTCTCAGGGAAGTGGTGAGACCGGGTGTCGTGTTTGCCGGGGCTGCATTCCGTTAACCGGGTCGCTGGCGGTATGCCCCGGTGGCCAGCGATCGGGGTTCAGTTTTCGTTTTGGAAATATCCCGCCAATTCGTCCTTTAGTTGCAGACGGGCGCGGTGCAAGCAACTGCGCACGGTGCCCACCGGTGTTTCAAGGATTTCCGACATTTCTTCATAACTTAATTCATCCATTTCCCGCAGGATCAGGATGATTCGATGTTCCTCGTTCAGGCGACCCAGGGCGGCCATCAATTCGTCGGCCCGTTCGTCCAGGTGCATCTGGTCGTGCGGCTGAGGTCCCTGACTGTCCAGACCGGCTCCCGCGTCCGCCAAATCGCGTTCCACGGAAACTTGTGGCCGGCGGCGTCGCCCCCGACTGACGGCGGTATTAAAGGCGATACGGTACAACCATGTGTAAAAGGCGCTTTTGCCCTGAAAGGAAGCCAGCCGGGTGTAAGCCAGAATAAAACATTCCTGAACCACGTCTTCGGCTTCGGTTTCATTGCGCAAGTAATGGACCATGCTGTTGTACAGCCGGTCCTGATACTTGGTGACCAATCGGCCAAAGGCCTCGTTGTCGCCCGCGACCGATCTTTCAATCAGTCGGGCGTCATCGTTGGCGGGGCCGAGTTCATTCATGGTTGAGACGGCAAAAACCGGGGAATAGTTCCGCCCCGGCGGCGCAAGACCGGAAAATCCCCGGTTTGGCCGGTTTTGAGGGGCGGTTTACCGGATTATAGGCCAATTCGGCCGGCCAGGGTATCGAGTTTCACCGGCCGGCGGCGGTTCGAGCCCGGACCCCGGAGCGGTCTTTCCGCGATCCTCCGGGCGACGATTCAGGCCCGCTGACGCGCCCCGAAAAACAACACCAGCCCGCCGGCCAGCATTCCCGCGCTAATGTACTGGGAGATGGTGAATTTCGTTTCCAGAATCCCGTACTCGTCGGCCCGAATCTGTTCGATCAGGAATCGCGTTACGGAATACAGTACCAGCAACAGGGCGAAGACCCGACCCTGATACCGGCGGAATGGAAAATAAAACCAGAGCAGCGCCGATAACAGTGCCGCATTGACCGCTGCCAGCAACTGGGTCGGGTACACGCCCCTGGATTGCAGGGGAACTGACGCCAGAGGGATTCGGGTCGACCCCGTCGGTTGCCGCAGCGCGAAGGACAAACCGGTAGGGGTGCCCCGGGCTTCTGCCCGAAAGTACTTGTCGATGGAAAGCGGCGTGGTCGGAAATTCAACCCGGTAGCGGCCTCCGGCCGTCAGGTGAGCCTGGTCCGCCAGAGAACCCGGCTCGACCGTTTCGGCCACCAGCCATTCGGATGCCGACTCGTCATGATCCGGCCGGGATTCCAGCGGCTGGATGCCCAGCAATTCACCTGTTTGTATTTGTCGAAGGTACGGTGCCGAGCCCGCCGGAAACGGTTGGGCGATGGCTGGCAAATCGCAGGTTCCGCCAAAACAGCACCCGTTCATGAGGCAGCCAATTCGGCCCAGCGCCAGGCCGGCCGCCATGCCCGGAGCAACGATGTCGGCCAGCTTGAGAATCGGCAGGCGGGCCCGCCACAAGTACAGGCCTCCTCCCAGTGCCGCTCCGATCAGGCTGCCATAAACAACCAGCCCGCCCTCGGTCATGTTCAGCATTTTGCCCAATGCCTGCCAGGGCGGCAGCCCGCCGAATTCATCGGCCTTTTGAATAACATAAAACAGGCGAGCGCCGACGATACCGCAAATCACCGTCCAGAACGCCAGCGTCAGTATCTGGTCGGGCGCCACACCCTGGCGGCGGCCCCGAACCATCGACATCCCGACCCCGGTGACCAGCCCCAACAGCATCATCAGGCCATAACCCCGGACCGCCAGACCCGCCACGACGGGCGGACCCCCGGGATCGTCCGGGTTTATTTCCAGAACTTCGATACCCGGAATCACAAAATAAATCAAAGCCGCGCCGACCAGGTACACCGGCAAAAAATTCAGGGACTCGGCCGTCCAGCCATGGCGGCGGACCAGTCCGGCAAAAATCAGCAATCCGGCGACCAGCCAAACCACCAGTACGGGACCGTCAAGCAACCAGTGCGGGATATAAAAAAGCGTCTGTCGCATGGAGCAAAATGACTGCCGGCCGGTCGCTGGCGGTGATTGAATGGGGCTTCAGGTCAGGTCGGTGGCGACCGCTGGCGGTCAGGATACGATCAGGTTATCGATCAGGCGGGTGGCGCCGACGCGGGCTGCCACCAGCAGTACAGCCGGACGCCGAACGTCCTCCAGCAGCTCCAGCGTCTCACAGTCCGCCACAACGGCATAGTCGACTTCGCTAACGCCGCCCTCGATGAGCGACTGGGTCATGTCGGCCATGACGATCCGCGCGTCGGTCTGGCCCTGGTCGATCGACTCGGCTGCCTGCCGAAGCGTCCGATACAGGGACAACGCCGCCGTCCGGTCATCGGGGCTCAGATACGAATTACGGGAACTGAGCGCCAGGCCATCATCGTCGCGAACAATGGGGCAAACAACAATATCAATCGGCAGGTTCAAATCGCGGACCAGATGACGGATCACCAGCGACTGTTGATAGTCCTTTTGTCCAAAAAAGGCCACATGGGGCCCTGCCAGATTGAACAGTTTGAGAACCACCGTTGCCACGCCGCGAAAATGGTTCGGTCGCGCCCGGCCTTCCAAAACGCTTGCCACGCGGGGCGGATCGACGGTCGTGCTGCAGCCTGGCGGATAAATCGTCTCCACCGCCGGCGCAAAAACAAGGTCGACGCCGGCGGCGGTCAGCATTTCCAAATCACGCTGCAGCGGCCGGGGATAGGCGCCCAGATCCTCGCCCGGTGCGAACTGGGTTGGATTGACAAAGAGGGACACGACGGTGGCTGCCGCACGGGCGCGGCTGGCCTCGACCAGACTCATGTGACCGGCGTGCAGGGCACCCATGGTGGGGACCAGCCCCACGACCTTGCCCGCCGCCCGCCACGGCTGCACCGCGGACCGGAGCTGTTCCACCGTGGCAAGTACCTGAGGGCGAGAATGAGCGGTTGAGGACATCGCGGGCCATGCAAATCAGTTTGTACCGAATGTGCGGATGGGCGGAATTCGCGCCCTGGTAACCGGAAGAATCACAGAAAGCCGTCTGATTCTCTGCAGTTTGTAAGCTAAATACCAGATGGTATAATGGGGTTGCGGTCTGCCACGTCCCGCTGATCAGACCAGCCGGTGCCCGGAACCGGCTGGCGCTGTCTCGTCAATCCAGTCCCGCTGCACTGCCTCCACTTTCGATCGGCTTCAGTCGGTGTCCGCCCCGTCCGAGCGCCACAGGTGTTCCGGTTTCGCGTATAATCCGAAACCTAATCGCAGGAGAGCCCTGGTATGTCCATGCATCCGGACCAACCGCCGAAAGGTGAGACCGGTCAGGCAGAGACTGACGAGACATTGCAGGAGTCGGTCGACACCCGGTTTTTGTTTTTTCAGGTGATGCCCAGCTGGATGACCAGTTTCATCATCCATCTGGTGCTGATTATCTTGCTGGCCATTTTCACATTTGATATTCCCGGCCGCGTAATGGTCAGTCTGGAATCGGGTGATGCTCCGGAGGAAATTGCCTCGTTCGAAGACATCAGTTTTGATTCGCTGGAATCGTCCGAGTGGACCGAAAACACGGAGGTCGACGTCAGCAACGAATCGGAGATCACGGAAGTTCTGGAAACGACGGAACTGGAAACCGAATTCGACGAATCCGTCTCTGATTTTCTGAACAACATCGACCAGTCCAGTTCGACCGATGCCGAAGAAAACGCCGAGGTGGGGCTGTTGGCCGGTTCGGCCAATCAGTTGTCCGGGCGCAGCGCCAGCCAGCGGGAAAAGCTGGCCCGGCAAAACGGCGCTTCCTCGGACAGCGAAAACGCGGTCAAGCTGGCCATGAAATGGATCGCCGATCACCAGCTGCCGGACGGCAGCTGGAGCTTTGATCACCGGACGGGCCCGGGCACGCATCGTACCTCACCCAATCCCGGGGACTTTACCAACGCGCCCCGGGCTGCGACCGCCATGGCCTTGCTGGTGTTTCTGGGAGCCGGCCAGACGCATATGGAAGGCGATTACATCGACACCGTGGATCGGGGACTGGCGTTTTTGATTTCCAGCGCCCGCAAAACGCGATATGGCTGGTCGTGGGAAGAGGACAAGGGCGGGATGTACAACCACGGACTGGCATCCATTGCCCTGTGCGAGGCCTACGCTATGACCGGCGATGTGCGGTTGCTGGAACCGGCCCGGCAGGCGTTGCGGTATATCGAATACGCCCAGGATTCCTATGGCGGCGGCTGGCGGTATGTGGCTCGACAACAGGGTGACACGTCCGTCTCGGGCTGGATGGTGATGGCGCTCAAATCCGGGAAAATGTGCGGACTGGAGATCGAATCCGATGTGATCCGCAAGGCCCGCCAGTTTTTGAATTTCGTCTCCAGCGAAAGCGGCGCCTTTTACGGCTATACCCATCCCGATGAAGAAATGCGCCGCAAGGGGATGACGGCAGTGGGACTGCTCTGTCAGATGTACCTCGGCTGGTCGAAAGGCAATCCGGCCCTGCAAACCGGAGTTCGGTGGCTGGCCGAACGGGGACCCGAGGTGGGAGACTGGAAGCCGGGCCAGGCGGTCCCCGAGGACCGCAAGGACCAGTTTCGTTCCGGCATGTACTACAACTACTATGCCACCCAGGTCATGAGCCAGTACGGAGGCGACCAATGGCAAACGTGGAACGAAGAGATGCGCGATTTTCTGGTGGCGACCCAGTCCACCGCCGGTGCCGCCAAAGGCAGCTGGTTTTTTCAGGACCCCGATGAGGGTGGCTACCTGCACGGCGGCCGGCTGTACGCCACCACACTGGCGGCCATGACACTGGAAGTCTATTACCGGTACCTGCCGCTGTACGATGACAAAAAGACGGGCGACGCCGAATTCAAACTGGACTGATCCGTGCCCGCCCGCCGGTGCCTGCCGGTCCCGGTCCCGCTGCCGCCGGGGCGCGAGCCGCCTAAACCGAATGAGCGCGGCCCTGATAAATACACGAACCCCAGGTCAGCCCGGCCCCGAAACCGCACATCAAAATGCGGTCGTCCAGTGAACAGTGTCCGTCCCGAATGGCCTCGTCCAGCAACAGCGGGATGCTGGCCGCCGACGTGTTTCCATAGAGCTGCAAATTTACGTGAACCCGGGAGGCCGCCAGAGGCATGTCCTCAAGCGCCGCATCGATGATCCGCCGGTTTGCCTGATGCAACAAGACGATGTCAATCTCCTCGATCGTCATCCCGGCCAGCTCGAGGACTTCGTGAATGGCTGCCGGAATCATGCGAACCGCCCATTTGAAAACCGGCTTGCCATTCATTTTCATGAATTGCTGGCGCTGGGAAACCACCTGCTCGGTCGCCGGCATGCGGGAACAGGCGCCGGGACGCTGATCAAGTTTCCCAGTTCGCCGGCGGTTCCCATTCGCCAGGCGCGAATTCCGCAACCCGTATCTTCGCCACCCCCGGGACCGGCCGTCACCAGAGCCGCACCCGCGGCATCGCCAAACAACGGGTACGTCTTGACATCCAGTGGATCGATGACGCGCGACATGGCATCGGCCCCGATCACCAGAACATTTCGATAGCTGCCGGTTTGCACGAATTGACCGGCCACGATTAATCCATACATGAATCCCGAACAGGCCGCGTTCAGGTCCATGGCCACCGCATCACATTCCAGCAGGTTTTGAACGATCGACGACGTCGAGGGCGTGAAATGATCGGGCGTCATCGTGTTGACGATAATCAGATCAAGATCAGCGGCCGTCAATCCCGAGCGTTTCAGACAGTCACAGGCGGCCAGATAGGCCAAATCACTGGTGGCCTGGTCAGGACGACAATGACGTCGCTCCAAAATTCCGGTCCGCTGCACGATCCATTCTTCGTCACAACCCAGCTCAATCAGGTCCCGGTTTCGAACAATCACATCCGGCACGCAGGAGCCGGTCGCGAGGATTTGAACGCCGGGCAAACAGGTGCGCAGTTTGCTGGGAGATGAAATGGGCTGGCCGCGTTTGATAATTGACGCCATGCGGTATCCCGGCTGATGAAAACTGGTAATGGACCACTGAAATAAGTCGCGGTACAGACCGTGAATGAGCCGGCCACCGCGGCGGGCAGGCACTGGCGCTTCCGGACCGGGATGGGATCGAGCTGATCGCCGACGAATCAGTTTCCGTGCAAGCGGTAAACTCGTCAAGGTTTTTTCCGGTGACAAAAACTCCCATCGCGTTTCCAGACCACCACCACCGCCCGAATCGTCACCGTTTGTCAGCCGTTCCCCGAAACATCGGAACCGGGTTCATGCCGATGGCCACTGGGGCAGCTGGCAAATGGGGATCGCCCGCGGGCTGCGGCGCTGCCCGCGCTGCCGGGATCACGACGGCCCGCGCGACGAATTGCCAGCTGCCGAGCCCGGCATCCAGATCCCGTCCCCCGCCCGGTCGGTGCGGTTGCCGCGGAGGTCGAAATCCGGCCTGCTGTCCCCGGTAAGGGCTGAACCGTCCGCCAAAGGTCAGTTAACTCACCATTCCAGCGCTTGTTTGGGCATTTTGGTTCCCATCCCCCCAAATGGGGGTGTCGGGCGTCTTTTTTTTCGCTAAATTGGCGATTTCAAACAACGCCGGTTTTTACGGTCGAAAACTGGCATTTGCGATAAGGATTAACTTGAGAGCGAATACGCATGAGCCTTTTGGCAGTTTTGTATCAACTGGTCCCTGAAGCGCCGATTTTGGTGGCTGCCAACCGGGAAGAGCGATATGACAGAGTCTGTCCCACGCCCGGCATTCAGCCCGGAAAGCCGCGGGTTTTGGCCAGCATTGATCCGCAATCCGGCGGAACCTGCCTGGGTGTCAATCAGGCAGGCATGTTCTGCGGATTAACCGATCGCCGAAAAATCCGGGAACCGGCGACGCCCAAGTCCCGCGGCGCGTTGTGCCGGGAGATGCTCAAGTGTGATTCGGCTCGCGAGGCCGTCGATTTGGCTTTGGAAGAATTGCACTCGGATCAATACCCGGGGGCCAATTTCGTCGTGGCTGATGGCGAAAGCGGCTGGGTCGTGCATGCTGGTAACGACATCAATGTGATGCAACTGCAGGAAGGGCTGAGCATCGTTGGGCATATGGATGTGAACGACGGGCTGGATGACCGGGCCGCCATGGCCCGCCGCCTGTTGACACTGCAGATGCTGGATTCACCGGTGAAATTTCTGGCGGTGGCCAGCAAGGTGTTTGCCCGCCAGCCGATTTCGGCCGGACGTCCCAGCATGGTGGTTCGTCAACCCAACTTTGGGACGGTCAGTTCGACCCTGATCTCACTGGGTAAAAAACCGCGAGATGCGATTTATCAGTACGCCAACGGCGCGCCGGACCAGGCCAAGTTCGAGGATTATTCGCCGCTTTTGCGCGATATTCTCAGCCGTGGTTTGCGGGAATCGCGGACACGGGCCAGCGCCTGATCATTGACGCGGCTGGTTTTGAGACCCGCCACCCACAGAATTTCTGAAGACTCCGGGGCCACGGCGACCAAGGGCATTGGTGGCACAAGGCACGAATGTTGGCCAGCCGGCGGGCCCCTAACCGGCGCGGCGGCCACCGGGATTCCGGCGGCGGGCGACCCGGGATCGGGAGGCCGCGGGTGATTGTCGGCAATCGGCGAACCGGTATTGAATGCTGTTGCCTTGTTTGCCAGCGACCCGGGTGCATCCGGTTTCGCGCAGGCAATAGGCAATCCGCTGGGCCACCCACCGCTCCACCTTCAGAGACCGGGACAATTCCAGGGTGCCGAATTCCGCGGGCAATTTCGCCGGGAGCAGGCGCCGCAGGTCGTCGGCGGTGCGGTAAACGTTTTCGCCGGTCACGGTCAGCAATTGCTGGTCCTGAATCCTGAACTGGCCGCGGCGGCGATTGCGCCGTTTCCATGGAAAGCGGCTTTCCTCGATTTCAATCAACGGAATTCGCAATGTCAGGCGGCGATGCGGAAACAGGCTGGTGAAGTAGACCAGCTCGTGGAACAGATCCAGTGGCGTGGCGCGTTTGGGACTCCATCGCGTACTGACCGGGGAACCGTCCCGCCGATCCAGGTTGATCAGGCGTTTGCGGGCAATCAGCGGTTTGATGATTTCGACGTCGTTTTTCCGAAGCAGCTCGCGAGTCTTGTCCCGTAATGATGACAGTCCACTGTGCTGAACCTCGATCAGCCGGGTCCCTTGGACGATATCAATACGAAATCGACCCACGCGAACTTCCTGTTGGGCGTGGTCACCGGCGTAGTGGCTCTTGAGTTGTCGGTGAAGCGTGGTTTCCATGGTGGGGCCGAGTCCTCCTGACATCCGGCGTGGCCGTTGAGCTGCCTGCCAAAAATAGCCGAAATGGAATGTCGAGTCTGCAGCAGTTCATGGCCCGTCCGGAGACGCGCCCGTCGGGCACCGAAAAAGTTCCAATAATCCGGGTTTTCCGGCCTGGATTCCCCGGCCCGCACCGAACCGTCAGCAGCAGCGGGCCGGCCGGGGCAACTCGCCCGGGCAACCTGCCAGATCCCTACGGTTTCAGTATGATGGAAACGGAACGGCGAAAAAACGTCGGCGGCTTCGGTTCCGTTGTCTGATGCAAACCGTTCGCATCATGTACCTTGCTCGAATCTTTCCGGAGAAATTCATGTTGTTGTCCCCGCCCGGCCCGCTGTTTGGTGGTCGCCACTGTCTGGTTACCCTGGTTTTGGCTGTTGTTCTGGTGCCGGCGCCGGTGGCATTGGGACAACAGGATCCGTCGCTGCCAGAATCCCGCGACCAGCCAGCGGCAAACCACGCGGAATTTGATCGAGCGGTACAACTGGAGTCGTTTGATCAGGTATGGGAAAAGGTGCGTCAAACCCACTGGGATCCGGATCGGGTGGGCGCGTCGTGGGATGCAGCGCGGGACAAGTTTCGTCCCCGCGTGGAACAGGCGGAATCGGTTGAGGAGGTTCGCAAGGTACTGAACGAAATGCTGGGAACTCTCGAACAATCCCATTTTGGAATCATCCCGGCCGAGGAATACGACACCATCGAGGAAGAAAAGCAAGGCGGTGGTGCCGGAACTATCGGTTTGGAAATTCGCTATGTCGACGAGCAGCTGGTCGTCACGCGGGTGATACCCGGGATGCCCGCCGATCAGGCCGGCATCAAACCGGGTTGGGTCGTCACCCGGATGAACGATCGCACGGCGGAGCAAGCCATTGAAAAATCCCGGACCGTCGCGGAAAACTCCGTAATGCGTTTGGAAACCGTTTTGGCTCTGGGAACCGATGCCCGCACCTCGGGGGAACCGGGCACCGAGGTCACGCTGGAACTGCTGGACGATCAGGACCAGCCTCAAACCAGGACGATGGCCCTGGTGAAATCACCCGGCAAACTGGAAAAACTGGGCAACCTGCCGGCCTTTAATGTGGATTGGCAGTCGCGACAACTGGAGAACGACATCGGTTACATCAGTTTCAATGCGTTTATTGGAGGTCCCCGGCTGGCCCGGGAGTTTGCTGCTGCAATCCGGGATTACCAGGACAGTCGCGGACTGGTGATTGATTTGCGGGGTAATCGCGGCGGACTGGTGGTGCTGGTGGCCGGGATGTGTGGTTGGCTGGTTGAAAATCGCGATCCGATTGGAACCATGAAAATGGCGGGCGGCACGGAATTGAACCTGGTGCTCAATCCGCGTCGCCTGGAGGCAGTGGAGCCGGACAACGGTTCGCCGGCGCGGCGGGAGCGATTTGATCGTCCGGTCGCTGTGCTGATCGACGAGTGCTCAATCTCGGCGGCCGAGATCATGGCCGGCGGCCTGAAGGATTTGGGCGCGGCTGAGATCTTTGGATCCACGACCGCCGGTCTGGCCCTGCCGTCGGTGGTGACCCGGCTGCCCAATGGGGATGGATTCCAGTATGCCATGGCCGCGTACCAGTCCGCATCCGGCCAGTCGCTGGAGGGTACCGGGGTGGCCCCAACGCGTCCCGTGCCGTTGACCCGCGAATTGCTGGCCCGGGAACCGGATCCGGTACTGGCCGCGGCCATCCGGTGGATTCTGGAACAAGCGGCCGGAAGGGAATAGGCGGCCGGAAACGAGTCGGGCAACTCACAAAACCCGTTGCCAGGCAGATCCGCTGGAGTTGTTAATCGAGTACCATAAGAACCGGATTGTTTTGAACGACGTCTCAACCAGGAGAAACCAATATGAAACTGAATGCCTGCAAATTGCTGATTCGAACCACCGGTCTGCTGACCGTGGCGGCGCTGACGGTTGCCCACAGTGCCGCCCAGGATATTCCGGATTACAAGACCGTCATTGCTGACTATATCGAAGCCACGGGTGGCAAAACGGCCCACGAGAGCATTGAATCGCTGGTCGCCAAAGGCAATATTTCGCTGGCCGAGGCAGGGATTGAGGGGGAAATGACCATTACCCAGGCGGGCAACAAGGGCGTCATGAAGATGACCATGGCGGGAATCGGTGAACAACGGATGGGGTTTGACGGAGAGACGGCCTGGTCAATCTCCGAAATGACGGGCCCGGAAATCATCGAAGGCGAACAACGCGACCAGATGGTCATGCAAATGAACCTGGCGCCGATGCTGAATATCGACAAGCTGTTTGATTCCGTGAAATGTACCGGCGTGGAGGAGTTTAACGGCGAAGATTGCTACGTCATCGAAGCCAAAAAAGAGGGCCAGGAACCGGTTTTTCACTATTTTTCGGTTGAGTCCAAACTGCATACCGGCACATTGATGACCGCGGCCAACCCGATGGGCAAAATGGAAGTGGTTTCCAAACTCAGCGACTATCGCGATGTGGGTGGAGTGAAAATGCCGTTTCACACCGCCGCCGAATTGCCTCAGGGAATGACACTGGAAACAACCATGGAATCGATCGAGGCCAACACCAAAATCGACGATTCCCAATTTGCGTTACCCAAAGAAATCGAGGAACTGAAAAAAGACGAATCGCCATAAGTCGGCGCCGGAAACGCCATAAGTCGGCGCCGCCATATAAGTCGGCGCCGTTAACATCCGGCAACGGGCCACAAACCAGATACACAGGCAGAACCGCCCCGGGTTCTGCCTGTGTTTTTTTCGGGGCAGTCATTTTTTTCAGGGCAGTCAGACAGGGGGCAACGGCCAGCGGCGCCCCGCCGATTCCCGGTCTGGCGGCCGGGCTGGGGCTGGCATACCGGTGTCAATCAGGACTTCGGTGACTCAGGATTGGGCGTAGGTTTTTTTGGCCGGAGAGACAATACCCATGCTCTCGCCACTGACTTTGGCAAACCGTTCCTTGGCGCCGTCTTTCAGATAACGATAACCAATTCGCGTCGGCTTGCTGGTCTTGGGGCACAACGCCATCACGTTCGACAAATGGATGGGCATTTCCTTGTGCAAGCGGCCTCCCTGCGGATTGCGCTGGCTGGGCTTGACGTGCTTGTAGACCTTGTTGACGCCCTCGATCAGCACGCGATTCTTTTCGTGATCGACCGAGACTACCTTGCCCGTCTGGCCCTTGTCGGCACCGTTGGTTACCAGAACGGTGTCACCTGTATGAATCTTCATCGTTTCTTGTTTTCCGGAGTTTTGGGGAACTCGAAATAATCCACCAAACCGGGGTGATTGTCAAGGCTTGTCGGGATTTCGGCCGGTTTCCGGGTTGGCCATTTGGCGTACCGTCAGGCCGCACACCACGCGATACAGGGCCGGGTTATCGGACAGGGGGCCGTCAAAACGAACCGGACCGGCGGGCGGCTGGGAGTGGTCAGCTTGCATCCGGCCGGGGCCGGCGTGGATTTGCCGAATCCCGGCCTCGACCAGCTGCTGGACGTTGCCCGGGCGGATGCCGCCGGCCGCCAAAATCTCAATCGCTCCGTCGAATTTCTCGACCAGCGCCGCGATCAGCTCACGACCTTGCACGGCCGTGGCCTGGCCACCGCTGGTCATGACCCGGTTCACGCCACAGTCCACCAGCGTCCGGATGGACTCCAGCGGGTCGGCGGTCAAATCGAAAGCCCGGTGAAACACAGCCTGTCGTCCACCGCATTGTTGAACAATTTCGCGGCACCGCCGCTGATCGATTTTTCGGTCGGCCGTCAACACGCCGAAGGCCACACCGGCGGATCCCGCCTCCAGACACCCTTGCACATCGGCCAGCAGCGTGCGGTATTCTCCCGCCGTGTAACAAAACCCCGAGGTGCGTGGCCGGCACATGGCAATGACCGGCAGTCGGGTGCCAGCCAGGGCCAGATCCAGCATCCCGCGAGACGGCGTCAGTCCTCCCAGAGCAAGGGCGCTGTTGAGTTCGATCCGGTCGGCGCCGGCCTGTTCCGCCGTCTCGACATCGTCCACCGAGCCCGCGCAGATTTCCAGCAAATAATCGCGAGTCGACGGATTGCTGTTCATCTGGCGACGCTCCCCAGGGGCGTGCGTCATCCAACACCCCAAACAGAATCACGGGTCCGCGATCGAAGCTGTTCAGTTGCCAAACCGGTGGTACCGTACCATCCGGATGGCCACTCACAACGGGCACCCATCACTGGGCCGTGATCGGCGTCATCGGTCCCGGCGTGACCACCGGGGGTGTCGCCACGTTGTTGTTGTTGCCGATCGCTTCCGTCAGCACCCACGCTGCCAGCCCGGCGCCGATCCAGTCGCCAAAGGCCCCGATTCCTCCTTGGCCATAGCCGCCACCCGTTCCCCCGAAGCCGCCGCCGCCGCCAACCGGACCACCACCAGGAACCGTGTCGACCGGTACGGCGTCGGCCAATGCCGGATCGATCGGCGGGTTAACCCGGTTGAGATCGTTGATCTTGTCGCGCAACCAGGGAAGGTCGTCCGCGGGTGCAATGGCAACTTGCAAGTCCTTGCTGGCCCGGCGCCGCGGAGCACTGGCGTTGCGAAAGTCGCCAGGCCCGGCGGTGGATGTCGAGGCATCCTCATCGTCGGCGACGACCGCCTGAAAACTCATGGCAGCGAACCCGTCCGGACCGGCTGCCGCGAATCCGTAAACGCCCGGCTCGATGCTGTTAAACACAAAATTTCCGTCCTCCTGGACGGTTACCCGGGAATAGATTTCATCGTTGAGCAACAGGAATGCGTTCATTTCTTGCAGCCGAATCGGCTGATCCTGGTCGCCCGTCAACGAGGCGATGCGACCCTCCAGATTGCCGTCGGAAGTCAGCGACACCTGAAATCCGCCGACCACCACGGATTGTTCCACATTGATCCTGGAACCCGCAGTACCCGCCATCGAAATACTGATCCCTTCCGGGACGTAATCGGACATGATGCGTTGCAAGGCGGAAAACTCCGGTGGAATGACGGCAGCCGTTAATTGAATCGGGTCCACGTCCTGACCGACGGGGCCCCCGGCGTGCCTTGACCCGGCATGCCATGCCGCCTGTGCAACCGGTTGCTGACCGGCCCGGACCGGATGGACGGCGTGGACCGCAACATCCGAATGATTCGGGGTCGCGGGAACCGCAGCCTCCTCCTGTCCCGGCAAGGGCACCGGCAAGCGGTCCTGGGGTTGTTGCTCACGATCGATGACCTGAATTCCGTAAGCCAGAAAACCGTCTTGGCCGGCCACACACAGCGTATAGCTGCCCGGAAGGATCGTTCCCGTCAGGAAGGTACCATCCCTCTCGGTTGTGGTTTTGTTAACGACCCGGCTGTTTTTGACCAGGTTGACCTCCAGTCCACCCACACCCGTCGAAACACCGTTGTCGTTGATCGCCGAAATCTGACCGGTCAGGCGATTGTCCTCGTTCAGCCGGACGTAATGCGCTTGCAGCGTTCGATCCAGTCCGCTGTCGTCCTGCATTGCGGACGCGAACCCGGCCAAGGCGTTCCGGGTTCCAGCGAACTCAACGTGCAGTCGCAAGGCGTCGCCACACACAACGGCTACCAGGACCAGCGGCAACAAACTGACAAACAGGGATTTGCGAAGGATGCGGTTCATGATGCGAGGCCTGTCACTGGAGCCATAAGTCGGAGGGAGGGAGGGGATCGGGATGCCGGAATCAAAGTAAGCCGGACGTTCCTCTCAGCATAGATGCTATCTGAATCAAAATCATGATGCAAAATTTTTTGAACCCCCCCAAAACAAGGGAAAACATTCAAAATGGCGATTCCGGCCCTGGCAATTCGTGCCTTCGGAAAGATTGCGGCCCAGCCGACCCGGTCGATTCCCGGGGCAAATGGATGGCTGTCAGAGGGGGGAGAACCGACTGATCCGGATCCGCACCCGGTCAATCGGGGTCCGCCACAGGATAGGTCCGGGCCATCCGGAATCCCAGCCGCAGCTGAGGCCGTTCCCGCAGCCGTTCCTGCCGCCGAAACAGGTTCATGTCGCGGGACTCTTCGGCACAACTCTGGTCCCGTACCTCGCGCGGATAATTGAATTGGGAACCCTCATCCTGGGTGGTATCAAATACATTGTGACACCACTCCGCAGCGTTGCCCTGACCGTCAAAAATGCCGAACCGGTTTGGCTGGAGCTGGCCAACAGGCATCAATTCACCCAGTGAATTGTTAACACTCCATCCATACTCGTCCATCAGCTCGGGAGCGGAGCCAAAAAACCAGGCCGTGTCGCTGCCCCCGCGACAGGCAAATTCCCATTCCGCACCGGTGGGCAGGCGATAGCCGGTCCGCTGCAACCCGTCGTCCTGCGGGCTGGCCAGCCATTCGGTTTTCAGCAGGTTGACCCGATACACCAACTCGCCCGCGTCCAGACCCTGAAGGCTGCCCAATCCATTGCAGTACAGGGCGGCGTCATGCCATGTCAGGTTTACCATCGGACGGCGTGACGGGACGACCTGGCGATCTTGCTGGTAGCGGCGCAGACTGTTGGCCAAAGATTGCCACGTCTCCGGGTTGTCGCCCTCCTGTCTGCGCCACTCATCCGCCAGGCGATTCTCCCATTCCAAAAAGTCTTCGGCCGTAACTTCCATGGTCGAAATACCAAATCGGCCGGGTATCACCACCTGGCGAGCATCCTCATCTGGCAACGGATCGGAGCTGGCGGGTGGCCCCGCTTGCCAGGGTTCACCCAGCTCAAAAACGGCAAAGCAGATTCCGGTGGGGTCTTCGTGCCACCCGAATCCCGGGATGGGCTGCGGGGTCCGGATTTCCGACAACGACTGGTTCACCAGATCCGGGGAATTCCACCGCAATAACAACCAGCGGGCCGCCGAATGGACACCGGCGTCGGGATGACTGACGAACAGTTTTGTCAGTTCCGGCAACAGGTTCTGTCGCTCGGTCAAATAGAGTTGCTGCAAGTCGAACTGGCCCAGTGCCAAAATGGCGCTGTAGCAGGCGGTGGGTGTTGCCCGGGGATCGTTGAGCAGCGTGGCAAAATGCCGCGGTTCGACACCGGCAGGACCGCTGCGGCTGATCAGCAGGCTGCGCAGCGCGGGGTCAGGGGAATTGGCGGCCAGCTGCCGGTCCAGTTCCCCGAAATCACCCGCCAGGGCTCGCAGGATCACCCGGTTGGCCAGACGCACCGGATCACCCGCAGGCACGTCGATCGTGTCCGCTCGCCGCAACACGCGGGCGGGTTGTAACTGGATCGCATTGCGGAGTTTTCGGATTTGCCGGGGCTGGCCCGCCAGAGCCCACTGACACAGCCGGTCGGTGTCGTCCCGAAACAGAAATGCCAGGACTTCGGCGGCCTTTTCCTGAACGGCCGGTTGACGACCATTGGTGAACATGGATTCGAGGTCACCGACCAGATGTACGGCAACCGGCTGCAACATGGCGGCCCAGACCTCCAGCCGTTGCGCATCCTGATCCAGCAACATTCCGGACAGCACCCGGGATTGACCAGGCCAGCGAGGGTTGTCGGGATCGATGGCCGCCAGGGCGCAATAGGCCCGCAACCGTTGCGGATTGCTGTTATGGGCCAGCCGGGCTGTCTGCCACAATGACTCGGCTTGCCCGCGCAGTCCGTCACCGGCCAGTTCGACCATGACGGGCAATTCCTGCTCGGAGGCCAGCGGCAGATATTCGGCCAGCGACCGGATCAAGTCGGGATCGGGTGGACCGGCCGATTTTTCCAACGCCCACGCCGCCAGTTGATAGCGGGCCCGTTCGCCGGCTGTCGCGTCCGTCCCCGCGCGGAGGGCGTCCTGCAACTGGCCGGAGACCGACGGATCGAGGCGCAACAGATTGTCAATGATGACCGGCAAGGCAGCCGGCGCGGCACTGGCCAGACTGGCCATTTGGCTGGCCACAATTTCGTTTTGCTTGTTTTGCAAATGCACGGAAAACAGGACCGACGTCACGGTGATCAGAATCAGGGTACTGGCCAAAACAGCCAATAGCGCGGCCAGGGCCGGTTTGCGCCTGGCCCACAACCAGGTGCGCCGGGTCCAGCTGGTACGCCGCGCGGTGATGGGCATGCCGCCCAGCCAGCGTCGCAAATCGCCGGCCAGTTCGGCACCGGTCTGAAATCGTTGCCCGGGCAGTTTCTCCAGACACTTTTGGCAAATGGTCTGCAGGTCCGCCGGTATGGTGCGATCAATTTGTCGCAACGGTTTGGCCGGCATGCCGGGAATCTGGCGAAACAGCTCGGTGATCTTTCCCTGAAAGGGTCGTTCGCCGCTCAGCAACTCAAACAACATGACACCGACAGCCCAGATATCGGCGCGGCCATCCGCCTGGCGGGCATTTCCGGCCACCACCTCGGGACTCATGTAGGCCGGTGTGCCCATCAGTGAACCGTCGACCGTGGCCGAGACATCCGCGGTCTCGATTCGTGCGCACCCAAAGTCCGCGATGTGGGGCCGGTCGTGGCGATCCACCAGAATATTGGCCGGTTTGATGTCGCGATGAACAATACCGCAGGAATGCGCGTAATCGAGAGCATCGGCGATTTTGGCAATGACCTCGACCTTGTCTCGCAGCGACGGCTGCGCCTGCCGGTTCCATTCGGCCAGCGTCTCGCCTTCGATAAACTGGTAAACGATAAACTGGTTTTCGGCAAACTCGCCGTATTCAAACACCGGCACAATACAGGGATGTCGCAGCTGGGCCGCCGAACGGGCCTCCCGCAGAAACCGGTCGACGCTGGAGCGGGACTGGACCGCATTGACTTTTTGCAGTTTGACCGCAACCAGCCGGTCGAGTTTCGGATCGCGGGACTTCAACACAATTCCAAACGCCCCTTCCCCGAGCAGCGAAACCGTCTCGTACCGGGAGATGCGTTCCGGTAACGGGCGACGGTCGCGGCTGGGGCGGTCGGCATCGCGGATGGCGGTTAACGAATGCCGGGCCCGGGCCGTGTGACCGTCCGCGGCAGGCGTGATGGTGACGTCCAGCGTCTCGTTACGACGGGTCCGGTCCTCGTCCGCCGGAGCAACGGGCAAATCGGCGGCCGGGTCCGTGGAAACCACGCGCGGCGACGGACTTCCGGGATCTTCGCCGGCCCCGGTGACAAAATCCTCATGATCGACGGTGGGTTCGGCAGCCCCCGTGGTCCGATCCGGATCCTCGCCGCGCGGCGACCCGGCCGGCTGGTCGGTGACCGTTCCGTCCCGGCGAGTGACCTCCGCGTCGACAGTTGGGTCATCGTCAGCGGGGGAAGGTTGATTCATGAGACATTAATGGATCGCCCGATTGCCGGTGAGCGTCCCCAACACCGGTTATTCGGACGGTTTGCAATAGGCGAGGGCCAGCAGGACGTACCCCGTCACCAGGTTGGCATCCCCCTCCAGCCAGCGATCGTTGTCCGGGTTGATCCAGGAACCGTCGTCCCGCTGCCGGGCGGCCAGTGCTTTCAACAACTCGGTTCGCCAGGGATGGGCATTGCCCTGGCTGTCGACAAAGGTATCTTCTCCCAGAGCGTCCAGGGCCTTGGCAAAGATATGGTAATAGTAGTACAGGCCGGCGGCGCCCATGCCCGGATTGGATTGCAGGTCGTAGTTCATGCGAATCCAGTCGGCGGCGGCCTGCACGCGCGGGTCGTCCCGGTCAACGCCGGCATACAGCATGCTTCGCAGACCGGCATAGGTCATCGAGGCGTAGCTGCGGAGACCGCCATTGTCCGTCTGGCCAGCCTTGCTCTCGCCTTCGCCGGACGGTGTATAGTAAAAGCCCCCGTCCGGATTTTTTTCGGCGAGTCCGGTCGTGTTGTGTTCGGAGGGTAAATTCTGGGTGCGGGAAATGTAGATCAGCGCTCGCTGGATCGCCTCGGCATTGTCTTCGGTGCCGGCCGCCCGCAAAGCCTCAATCGTGAACGCCGTGTTGGACAAATCCGGACGCCCGTGTTTGCCATAGCCGAATCCGCCATAGCGGGGATCGGACGATTCCACGGTCCGGTACTGGCCTCCCCACTGCCCCCCCTTGATGAATGTTTGGGCGTTGCTGATCAACTCGTCGTATTTGCCGTCCTGATTGGCGGCAACCAGACTTAGCACGGCGAGGCTGGTTTCGTAGTTTTTATACAAGGATTTCGGTTCGTGGATCCCGCCATCCGGTTGCACAAATCGCTTAACATATTCCAGACCGCGGACGACCATCGGATCGTCCGGGGCGACGCCGTTGTTGATCAGCGCTGTGGTCACCAGGGCGGTTACTCCCGGCCCGGCGTAACTGCTGAACGAGCCATCGTCGGACTGTCCCTGCTGGCGAAGAAAGGCGATCGCCTTGTCGACCGACTGGCTCCAGATTTCGGCGTCGGTGATTTCTGAGATTTGGGCCGAAAGATTGCAGCTGCAAAACAAACTTGCCAAACCCAGCCAGCATCCCGTCGACAGGAGCGCCAGGCGGTAAAAAGGTTTCATGACTGATCCCATATCACGGATTCGGTAATACTCAAGGCCAGGCTACGGAACGGGTCGCCCGCAAGTCAACCGGTCATCGAACGTTGATTGTAACCGTGACCCAATTGTACCCGTCAACAGTCTGACGGACATCTCGAAACCCCGGCGTGCCGGCTGATTCCCGCGAGACGGGCCGCCGGGCCGGCGCAAAAAAAGTGGCGTCCGGGGACGCCACTTCAGATCGTCGGTGTTTCCGCCCGGTAAACCAGCCGCGCGTTATTTTCCGGCTCCGTCCGGAGTCTGCCAGGAACGGATGGCCTCGTCGGATTGCTCCCGTGTCTGGCCGGCCAGGTGGGCACGCTGATTGGCGGCCGCCACGACTTCGCGAGCCCAGTACACCTGTTGCGGGGTAAAGAACCGTTCGAAGTAGCCGTTGCTGAGGCGGACCTTGTCATGATTCAACAAGGCTTCCCAACTCATGTTGTCGGTTCGATGCCAGGCGGCTGCTTGTCCGACTTTTTGGGAAATCTCGTCGTTTGCCAGCATTTTGCAGATTTCGATAATCGCCGGATCGGTCGTGAGATCCTCGATTGGCCGGATTTCGTATTCCATGCCGGGTCGGGGATCGTTCTTGTTGAACTCCAGGCAAACCGTCGTCACCTTGATGCGTCCCCGTTTGCCGGGCGGAATATTGCAGAAGGCGCCGCCACCGAGTCCGCCCCCGCCGCCACCAGCGCCGCCGCCGCCGAAGCCACCGCCGCCACCGCCGCCACCAGCGCCGCCACCGAAGCCCTGGCCTCCACCCCGGCCGCCGCCGCCGCCGCCGATGCCGCCACCGCCGCCGCCGAAGCCGCCGCCGCCACCGCCGAAGCCGCCCTGGGCCAGCACCGGCATGCCGGCAAACGCCTCGGGCATTTCCACGGCCAGCGGTTGATCGCTGTTGTTGGTCACAAAAATCGTCGACTCGGTCGCGTCTTTGGGAATCAGTTTGACTTCGATCTCACCGGTTTCCATCGCCGAAAACATTTCGACCGCCGAAAAACCGTCGACGGGTTGGCGGGTTCGATAGATTCGCGTCGGCATTTTCGCCGGCTGCTCCGACGGGGCCTGTTCAATGCCCGGATCGACAGACGAGGCAACCGCAACGCTGTCGGAATTGGCAGGGGCTGCCGGCCCGTTTTCTTGCGCCATGATGATCGTCACAGGAGCGCAGGCCAGCAGCGCGATCAGGAAGGCCGAAAGTTTTTTGGTCGAAAAAACTGAAAACATGTGCAAACTCTCCTCAAAAAGTCGCCGACACACCTTGCCTGCGCCGAATCCGCTGCGACACCAGCGCCCCTGACCGAATGCGCAACACCCGTCAGTATTCTAGCAGTGTGGCTGGCAAAAGACACAAGCCGGGCCGCCAGCCAGCCACACGCCATCTTCCAGACTAATCGGAAATTTCCCGCACACCAAGCAAAAAATCCGGGGAAGTGCCTGTCGTAGGCCCAAAAAAACAGGCATGATCACCCCAGGCAGTCCACCCGGTTTGACCGGGCCAAAAACCGACTGGCCAGAGTCGGGCCCGGATGTACCGGCCAAAACGCGGTACTGCGCGGCACTTTCGATCAGGCGTTTTCCCGGCCATTCACCCCGGGGGCCCCCCCGGGGGCCCGCGGCTGAAGTTCACGGTGACCGCCGGGACGCCGACCGGCCGGGCCCGCACGAATGGCCCTCACAGCGGGCATTCGTGCCACCGTTTCCCAAACCAAACCGTTTTCTGATGAAACGACTGACGAACCGACGCGACTGGTGGACGCCTTAAATCAGGGTGGCAATGACCAGGGCGACCACACTCATCAGTTTGAGCAGAATGTTCAGCGACGGTCCCGACGTATCCTTGAACGGGTCGCCGACCGTGTCCCCGACGACCGCCGCCTTGTGAGCGTCACTGCCTTTTTTGAGCATTTCGCCGTTCACTTCAAAGCCTTCCTCGATCATTTTTTTGGCGTTATCCCAGGCACCGCCGGCGTTGGACTGGAACAGGGCCATGAGCACACCGCTCACCGTCACGCCAGCCAGCAGTCCGCCCAGCATGAGGGCGTTGGTATTGCCCGGCATGCCAAGCAGCTTGGGCAGAAACCCAAAGCCGACCGGTACCAGAACAGCCACCAGACCGGGCAGGATCATTTCACGAATCGAGGCCCGCGTGGAAATCGCGACGCATTTGGCGTACTCGGCCTTGCCATCGGCGGCGTCGAAGGTCGCCCGATCTTCCTTGGACCAGTCCTCGAACTCCCGGTCCCCGTTTTTGTTCATGACGGCCAGCGCCTTGCTGAGTTCCGGGATGGAATGAAATTGGCGACGGACTTCTTCGATCATGGACATGGCCGCCCGCCCGACTGCGTTCATTGACAACGCCGAAAACAGAAACGGCAACATGGCTCCGACAAACAGGGAGGCCATCACGTACGGATTGGTAATACTGATCGACGTGATCAGCGAATCCGGATGCGACTGGTTGTAGGATGTAATGAACGCGGCAAACAGGGCCAACGCTGTCAGGGCGGCCGAACCAATTGCGAAACCCTTGCCAATGGCGGCGGTCGTATTGCCAACCGCGTCCAGTTTGTCGGTGCGGCTGGCGGACTTCGCGCGGCAAGTCCGCCATTTCGGCGATTCCGCCGGCGTTGTCGGAAATGGGTCCGTAGGCATCGACGGCCAGCTGAATCCCGGTATTGGATAACATGCCGACCGCGGCAATGGCGATTCCATACAGGCCGGCGAACGAGTAAGCGCCGACAATGGCCGCAGCAATGATCAGGATCGGCAAAAAGGTGGACATCATGCCGACACCCAGACCGGCAATGATGTTGGTGGCCGATCCGGTCACCGATTGGCGGACGATCGACTTGACCGGCCGGGTCCCCGTGCCCGTGAAAAATTCGGTCACCTTGCCAATGGCCAGTCCGGCCGCCAGCCCAAACAGGATCGCGTAAAAAACACCGTTGCTGGTGTATACGACTGATTCTCCGGCGGCTACGGCGGTCCATTCACCGGGCAGCATCAGCTTGATAATCGCATACGTCAGAATCAGCAAAATAAAGGCCGATCCGAATTCCCCAATGTTCAGGGCGTGGTGGGGGTTGCCGCCTTCCTTGACTTTTACAAAAAAGGTGCCGGCAATCGACGTCAAAATTCCCATGCCCGCCAGCACCAGCGGCAACAGAACGGCCGACATGCCGTTAAAACTGTCCAGTTGCCCGGCGGCGAAGATTTCTACATAAGCGGCACCCAGCACCATCGTGCCGATGATCGATCCCACATAGGATTCAAACAGGTCGGCCCCCATCCCCGCCACGTCGCCCACGTTGTCACCGACATTGTCAGCGATGGTCGCGGGGTTCAGCGGATGATCTTCCGGAATTCCCGCTTCGACCTTGCCCACCAGGTCGGCTCCCACATCCGCGGCCTTGGTGTAAATGCCGCCGCCAACCCGGGCAAACAGGGCGATCGACGAGGCTCCAAACGAAAAACCGGTCACGATATTCACGACCCGGGTAACGGCCTCTTCAGAACCCAGGCCGAACACGGTGCCATAAACAATAAACAGAACGCTCAGCCCCAGAACACCCAGACCCACCACGCCCATCCCCATGACGCTGCCACCGGCAAAGGCGACTTCCAGGGCCTGACCGAGTCCCGTGCGAGCGGCATTGGTGGTGCGAACGTTGGCCTTGGTCGCGACCCGCATGCCAATGAATCCGGCCAGCGCCGAACAAAACGCTCCACACACAAACGACAGGGCAATCAGCGGTGAGGAGCCCTCTTGCGAAGAGCCCGCCCAGGCGAGCAGGGCCGCTACCACAATGACGAATACCGCCAGCACGCTGTACTCGGCCTTTAAAAACGACATGGCTCCGTCGGCAATGTTACCGGCAATGCGACCCATTCGCTCGGTACCAATATCCTGCTGGCCCACCCAGGAGGATTTCCAGTAAGTGAAGACCAGACCGGCAATTCCCAGCAAGGGAATTACATAGGCCAAAAGCGGCACCCCTGCCTGACTGGTGGTCGGCGAACTGGCGGCCACGCTTTTTTCGACGCTCGCTGATTCCGGTGTGCCGGGCTGCTGGACTGCGAACGACGGTGCGGCAATCAGAAACGCAGTCAGGCCCATCAGGCTGGCCAGCAGCCAAGCCGGGCTTGCTTTGCGACGACGAAATTGTGCGGACATTTCTTGGCCTTTGGTTGGTTGCAAAAAAAACGGATCGGGCTACGCCCGCAATTGTCTTGAGGCACGAAGGATCGCGAAACATTAATTTGATGCACCTTTTTCCCATCGCATTGCCAACGGGCTGGTGCCGATTGGACGCAGAGTCCTCGCGGGCGGCCAATCAAATACACGGCCACCCACATGGCAGTTTCGGGCATCACATTAACGCGCTGGTGGCTCCCTCGGCGGTTTGAATCCGGTGAGGGCCGGGGCACCAGGGAGGCACGTTGTCTAACAAATCAAATATTCGCGAAGGGCGAGTCTAACTTCGCCTAAACTGCGTTGTCAACCTGAGTTACACCGGGCCGCAGGCGTGGGCAGGCCCGGGCGTCGCGGACCTCCAGGGGCCGGTTGCCCTCCCTTGCCGCGGGTCGCGGGGTCGTTCGCCGAGGATCCCAATGCGGTCCGCCAATCCGGCCAGGCAAATTGGCCGGGGACCTGCCGAAGGATCCCCCCGCCATCCGTCCGTGGCCGGTTGGACGATCCGTCCCGCAGCAACCGTTGGCTCCACCGAGCCCCCCGCATGCCGGCGCCGCCCGATTTCCGGCCCGCGGGGAGCGCTCGATTCCGGATCTTGACTGACATGGTGCGGGGGGTCCGCTCGACAAGCGTGTACCATGCGGAAAACGCGTTGGGGGCAGACAGCACACCGTGCCGATCAACCAGCCCGGCACGGAATTTCAAACGTCCGCGACATCCGGCAGCGATTTCCGAATTGACATAACCGCTGCCGGTGAGGGACGATTGACGGAGGGCCCCACCCCGGCGCAACCGGGTGTTTCAGCAACGGGTTGTATACGATCCCGATCGACGGGAAACCACCGGGGCCATTTCGGGGTGACGGCTGGCAAATTCATGAAGGTCCATCAGCAACTCAGCCAGATATTTCGCCGACCGGCCCTGTCGCCCGGGACGATCGACAGGCGCCGTCAGCAGGTTGCCGCCCGTGTGATGGATGCGTCACGGGTGCTTCGGAAGCCGGATTTCTCGGCCATTGCCCGCCCGGACCTGTTTGAAATGTTTCAGGGCTACGACGAACAGTTTTTCGAAAATGCGCTGCAGCGCGAGATCGATTCCGGAACATGCCGTTTGCGACTGCGATTGTCCACCCGAATGACCAGCACCGGCGGTCTGACCAGTTTTCGCCAGCAACTGGTCCAGGGCCGGCCGGTTGCCTGTTTCGAAATTGCCATATCCTCGACGTTGCTGTTCAGTTCCGATTTCGCCAGCCAACCGGTCCGTGTCGCCGGAGTCATCGTCCACAATCGGCTGGATGCATTGCAAAGAATATTTGAGCACGAACTGGTGCATCTGACGGAAATGAGAACGTGGGGCGATTCCAGTTGCGCCCGGTCCCGGTTTCGCAACACGGTTCGAAATTTGTTCGGCCATCGGGAGTCCAGCCATCAACTGATCACACCGGCGGAGCAGGCCCGGACGGACCAGGGCCTTGGCGTCGGTGACCCGGTGGAGTTCCTGTTCCGCGGTCGCCGTTTGCGGGGGATTATTAACCGGATCAATCGCCGGGCGACGGTGCTGGTGGAACATGCCGCCGGTGAACTTTACGAAGACGGTCGGCGTTATGTCCGGTTTTATGTCCCGGTGCCCGAGTTGGGGCGGGCCCACGTTTGGTGACCCGGGGCGCCCCCCAGGGCGGGGACCGGTGGAAACAGGTCCTTGTCAAACCCGAGCTGAAATCCCGAGCTGAAATCCGGCTCGCCTGGCAGTAATCGTTGCAGTCCGGCCACCCACGGCTGGCCTGACCAGCCGTGGCTCCGCGCTGCAAACCGCCGACCGGCCGCGCGCCGTTTCGTTTAGAATTTGTACCGGTAACCGACGCCATTCACCCGGGCAACGTTTACCCGCGAAGCGTCCCCTCGCGAAGCGGGTTGGGTTCGGGCCACGCCGCTGCGCGTGGGCAACGGGCGTGTCGACCGGGCAACCCCGGTATTGCCGGCCATTGACCGGGCCGGTCCCGCCGGGTTGGCCCGGTAGTTACCGCATCCGCAGGGCGGATAAACCATCTGGACGTTTGGCTCAACCAGTTGTCCGTTGACGCGAACATTGACGATGATCCGGCTGCCGCCACCACAACCGCCACCACATCCGCCTCCGCCTCCACCTCCACCACAGAAACAGTCGTTTTTCAGACAGTATCCGAGGCGGGGATCGGTGTAGTTGCCACAGCCACAATCGTTGCCATAGCCGCCGCCGTATCCGGGACTGCCGCCGTAGCCGTATCCGGGACCACCGCCGATGCCGGCACGGTAGCCGTACTGGGCATGCAGATTGTTACTGGAAAGTTGAAAACAGCACACGGCAATCAGGACAGCAAGGGGATATTTCATCGCGGCAGTTCCTCAATTGATAGAATGGAAAAAGCCGTGAATCAGACTGATTCCCGGCTTTTAGCCAATCTAGTTTGCAACCCTGACAGGTCAACCACTAAAACGGCGTGAACACCGGCGGAATCACCACTGGCGGAAGCACCACGGGTTGCTGAATCACGTTGTCGTTATTGTTGTTGTCGATGGCCTCGGTCAAAACCCAGGCCGCCAGTGCGGCACCAATGATGTCGCCAAATCCACCCAGGCCGCCACCGCCGTACCCGCCACCGCCGTAACCGCCGCCGCCACCGCCGAAGCCGCCACCGGGTGCCGGCTGGTCCACAATAACCTGCACATCCACTATCGGCGGAGCGCCGGCGACCGGTTCACCGAGGACGACATCAACACCGTTCTCGTAGACAGCGGTTGTGGCGCTGGCCAGTGAGAACGGCGTGGGTTCCCGGTTGACGGCAACCGGATCGTAAGGACTCACCTCGATCGACAGGGCAGCCGCTCCGTGCGGGCCAAACGAGACAAAGTCATAAATCCCGGGCGCTACATTTTCGATCCGGTAGCCACCGTCGGTTGCCAGAGGTACGCGGGCGACCAGACCGGACGTATTGAACAGAAATACATCGTTACCTGTCAGATCATAACGTGTGGCAGACTCCAGCCATGCCAGCGGGACCACCCGGCCGGAAAGCGAACCATCGGAATTCTGGGCAACCTGTGTCGCGGCCGACTGAAAAGGCATTTCGGCCGGTTCCGGAACGTAGGAGTACTCGACGCTGGATTCAACTTCGGAATTCAGCAACTGTCGCACTTCGTTGATGTTGCTGCTGGCGGCCGCCACATCCAGCTGGATTTGTTCTGCTGCCGGAACCAGGCTATCATCGGCCACCACATGAACCCCAAACGTCGAAACGCTACCGGGTGAAGTGGCAATAAACGTGTAACTGCCGGGCGGGACGTTTTCCAGATGGAACTGCCCGTTTTCTGTCGTGGTGGCCGACGCGATCGCGACGCCCTGCCGGTTCAGGGTAACGGCCATTCCCGTGGCACCAAAGATTCCGTCGGTCTGACGGGTGACAACGCGACCGGTAATGCCGCCCGATTCGTCAATTCGCAACAGGTACTGGTGAACGGGTACAACATCATCAACCTGCAGCCCCGTGACGGCCGGTTGCGCCTCGACCATTTCCAGATCATCGATCCGGCCATTGTCGCCATCATCCTGAACCCATGTGTGGGCCGACGCGATTGCCGTCGCAACCAGGGGCAAGGCGCAAACGTAAAACGCCAAACGAAGTGTTTTGAAAAGCTCTTTCATCGAAGCAACTCAACGAAGGGTGACTGGCAGGTGGTAAATATACAATGCTTCCGTAATCTCATTTCGCGCAGCGAACTCTTGTAGCGCAGAAGTTATTTAGAATAATTCAAAAAATCGTTGTGGGCAACGAAATTATGCCCGGCCGATGCCGAAATCGTTTTGAAAACGGCAAAAGCAGGGGATTTCACGGTTCCGGCCAGCCTGTTGCAGGGGTTGCGAGCTTTGTGCCAGACGGGGCCAGCCCGCTGGTCCGGTTATACCGGCGGGCGTCGGCCCGGTGTTTGGGCGATCATCCCGAATTCCGGGCTGCTGGCCGAGCCATAACGGGCCGTGGCGATGCGGCCAGCCCGATACCCGTACCGCCCCGCCCGCACGGCCAACTGCATCGCCACGGCCATCTGGACCGGATACCGGGCCCGCGCCACGGCGGTGTTGAGCAAGACACCGTCGGCACCCAGCTCCATGGCCTGAACCACATCGGCCGGGCTGCCCAGGCCAGCATCCACGATCACCGGATAGTCCGGATCACCGGCCTTGAGTTGTTCCAGAATAATCTGCAGGTTCAGCGGGTTGGCAATTCCCTGACCGGAACCAATCGGACTTCCGCCCGGCATGACGGCCACCGCGCCGCACTGTTTCAAACGGAGCGCCATCACCGGATCGTCGCTGGTGTACACCAGAACCTCAAAACCGAGTTCGACCAGTCGTTCGGTCGCTCGCAGGGTTTCCAGCGGGTCCGGCAACAACGTGCGACTGTCGCCCAGGACTTCCAGTTTGACCCAGTTGGCACCGGGATTGCCGAGTCCCTGCAATATTTCGCGCCCATCCGGGCAGCTCGAATCGCCGCTTCGTGCTCGTAGCAACCGGCCGTATTGGGAAGCAGCACAAGGGACCCGGTGTCCAGTGAATCGAGGATGTTGGCCCCGGCACTGTCATGCAGTTTTTCGCGCCGAACCGCAACGGTGACACAATCGACCTCCGCGGCTGCATGACACTGTTGCATCTCTGCAAAACTGCTGTATCGACCCGTGCCCAGGATTAAACGACTGGTCAGCTGCCGGGTGCCAATCTGAAAGGGAACGTCAGCCAGGCCGCTGGAGGACCGATCAGGCGACCGAACGGATAAATTCATTGATGCGTTCCCGTATTCCGAAACCAGGTATGCGGTGGCGTGCGGGTTAACCGCCCCCGGCAAGTGTCACGATTTCGAGGCAATCACCGGCCTGCAAACGGGTTGCGCCATAATCGTCCCGCAGCACCAGTTGTTTGTTCAACTCGACGGCAATCGCCGGGCTGACGATGGCCAGGCGCTCCAGCAGCTGGGCGATGGTCAGCGACTGCTCCAGCATTTGCGGACGACCATTGACATGCACCACCAATGGGCTGGTCGGGAGTTGGGCTGGATTCACGGGGGCAGTCTCCGGCAAGGGATTCATTTTAACTCTCCGCCATATCGCGGGCGTGGTAACTGCTCCGAACAAACGGGCCGCTGGCTACCCGGCGAAATCCCAGCATTTTCGCCTGCCGCCCCAATTCGTCGAATTCGGCCGGATCCACATAGCGGACCACGGGCAAATAGCGGTCGGTGGCGGGCTGCAGGTATTGGCCAAGGGTCAGGAAATCGCAGCCCGCACCGCGCAGGTCGGCCAGCACATCCAGGATTTCCTGGGGTTGTTCCCCCAGGCCCAGCATCAATCCGCTTTTGGTTTTGATGTGCGGATTCAGCTGCTTGACGCGCTGCAACAATCCCAGGGTCCAGCGGTAATCCGATTTGGGTCCCCGCACACGGCGGTACAGACGCGGAACCGTTTCCGTATTGTGATTGAAGACATCCGGTTGGGCCGCCACCACCGCATCCAGGGCCGACGGGTTATTGACAAAGTCCGGCGTCAAAACCTCAATGCTGGCACCGGTGCGCTGCCGCACCGCATGGATGCATCGAACATAATGCCCGGCCCCGCCGTCGTCCAGGTCGTCCCGGGTGACGGAGGTAATCACGACATGTTTCAGGCCCAGTCGAAACGCAGCTTCGGCCAGGCGTTCCGGTTCATCCGCTTCCAGGGGTCCCGGGCGGCCCCGGCTGACGGCGCAGAAACCGCAGGGCCGCGTGCAGACGTTTCCCAGAATCATGAACGTTGCCGTCTTTTGGGAATAACACTCCATGCGATTGGGGCAACGGGCGTTGTCGCAAACGGTTTCCAGATTCAGTTCGTCCAGTAAATTCGCCGTAAAATGATTGGCGTTGCCCAGCGGGACACTGCGTTTCAACCAGCGCGGCAAGCGGCGCTGGGCAGCGGCCTCGCCGGTTTGCAGTTGTACCAATGGGCCGCTGGACGCTGCGGCGGGAGAGGATTGAATGTCTGACACGGTCGATCTTGTTCGTTGGCGGTTTGCGGAACGGCCCGGCGAAAACAGGTCGCGGGCAGGCGCCGGTGATCCCCGGTCCGCTTTCGGTTATTATTCTATTCGCCCGCAGGCAACAGGTCACCGGCAGGACCGGGCCGCCCCGGTCCGGCATCCGGCCGGCCCGCGGCAAGCTTTGCCACCCCCCGTGGCCCATGATTCACTGACTCGGAAAAACGCATGGCAAAACGACCCAGGCAGAAAAAAACCGCGGCCGAAGCGGGGGCCAACGGGTGGACGATTTCCGAGAATCGGCGAGCCCGTCACCGCTACGAAATTACCGAGCAGCTGGAGTGCGGGCTGATGCTGGTCGGCAGCGAGGTCAAAAGTTTGCGGGAAGGCAAAATCTCCCTGGACGAAGCGTATGTGCGCCTGGAGGGTGGCGAGCTTTGGCTGATTGGCGCCGATATTCCCGAATACCGACAGGCGACCATCTGGAATCACGACCCCCGCCGGCCCCGCAAACTGCTGGTGCATCGCGGCCAACTGGCCAAACTGGCAGTGCGGGCCACCGAAAAAGGACTGACGCTGGTGCCGCTGCGTGTCTATTTCAACGCCCGCGGTATCGTCAAACTGATGGTCGGGGTGGGTCGCGGCAAGAAACTGTTTGACAAACGGCAAACCCTGAAAGACCGCGATACCAAACGACAGATCGATCGCGCCATGCGAGGCGGCAAGGGGCGCCGCTGATATCGGCGCTCTCCCCGGCCGATCCAAACGCAAAAGATCCGGGTGGCAATAATCGATCGGTTGCGGCCGGCCAACCGGTATGTTTGGCAAAAAGGGACAGGCGCTGTTGCCGAAAAACATCATTGCCCCAAAGCTGCGTTTTTCACGCGTCGCCACCCTCGACGGCCAGGTTAGCATGAAGTCGGTCGATGTCGGCTGGCCTCGGGTCGTGCCGGCCCATTCGAATTCGTCTTGTGCCTGCCGGAGCTGTCGAAATGCCAATTGTATTCCCGCCACAAACGGCGCTGAGCGTCGCCAGCCATGCGGGCGCCGAGTTTTTCTGCCAGCAATTGCGGACGCTGGATCCGGACTTGCCGATCGCAGGCGGGCGGATTCTGGTCGCCGGATGCGGTGCCGGTCACGAGGCGGCCCTGATCCAGCGGTTGCTGGATGCGGAGGTCCATGCCGTTGATCTGGTTGATGAACTGAACCACGAATTCCGTTCCTGGCCGGGTTTGTATTATCAGGTCGCCAGCGTCTGTGAATTGCCGTTTGGGGCCGGCCAGTTCGATGCGGTTTTTTACCACCATGTGATTGAGCATGTCACGGATCCCGCCGGCAGCCTGTCGGAACTGGCCCGGGTACTCAAGCCAGGCGGATGGGTTTTTATCGGCACTCCCAACCGGCATCGCCTGGTCAGCAGCGTTGGCGCCCATCAACAAACCCAATGGGAGCCGACGTGGCAAAACAAGCTGAATGACAATCTGCAGGACTGGTCAGCGCGATTGTGTGGCCGTTTCCGCAATGAATACGGGGCCCACGCCGGGTTTTCGCGCCGCGAATTGTCGGGCATGCTGGATCAGCATTTCGAACGGCAACACTGGGTAACCAAACCGTATCTGCAGTACAAATACCTGAATCACCGGTTCGCCCCGGCCGTCTCCCTGTTCGCATCCCGGCCGCTGCAACATTTCGGCGCACCGTCGATCTACGTATTCGCGGCAACCCGGCCCAGCGCCGGTTCCTGATCCCGTGCGCGACCGCATGATCGATCCAACCGCTTTCAGCCGCACAACCATACCGCGAATCTGCCATTTTTGATCCCCGCGTGTTTCAGCATAACCTAGGGTTGTACTGAAACCATTACCCGCGGGAATCAACATGAGACAAAATCAACGACACATCCTCGTCGTTGACCGGCAACTGCAAGCTGGTCTGGCGCGACGCATTGTACTGTACTGGGCCGTGACCTGGTTGCTGGTCTTTACGCTGCCCATCATGGTCCGGGCGTTGACCGGTGAGATGCCGTTTGACCAGCTGGCTCGGGGCATCATCGCCGATTTCTGGTTTCCGATCGCCATCTCGATTTTCCTGTTCCCGATCGTGGTTTGGGACAGTTTTCGTTTCAGCAACCGCGTCGCCGGCCCGGTGTTTCGGATTAACCGAACGATTGGGCAACTGGTGGATGGTGAGCCGATCCGGCCAGTCACCTTGCGATCCGGCGACTTTTGCTGCGAGCTGGCGGACAACGTCAACCGATTGATCGAACAACGATCCCCCGAAACGCCTGCCCCGACCGACGGCTCTGAATTGCTCGAGCCGGCTGTCTAGTTCAACCCGATCCAAAGGCCTGATATGTCATCCGGAATCACTTGCAAAATACAACGCTTCCTCCGTTCGGAAGACGGCCCCACGGCCGTTGAATATGCGGTCATGCTGGCCTTGATCGTGGGCATGATGATCACGGCCATCATGTACGTGGGTTTCGAGGCCCAGGAAGTTTCCGATGACGTGGTTACCGGACTGGACGAGGCCCTGAACCAGTAGCGCGTCCGGCTGATCGCGGGGAACCATCATACGATTCCCCGGGAATCGACGGCGGGCCCGGCCGGGCCCATTCTGACCGTTCCAATCGGAGCGGCAAAACCGGGGACTATAACAACAGGTCCTCGACCACCCGACCGTGAACATCGGTCAAACGAAAATCCCGGCCCTGGTAGCGGTACGTCAAACGCTCGTGATCGACCCCCAGTTGATGCAGGATGGTCGCGTTCAGGTCAAACACTTCCACCGGATGGGAGGTAATATTGTAGGAAAAATCATCCGTCTCGCCGTACGTCAATCCAGGCCGGATACCACCTCCGGCCATCCAGATGCTGAAATTGCGGGGGTGGTGATCACGACCGTACGTCGACTCGTCAAATTTCCCCTGGCAATAAACCGTTCGCCCGAACTCGCCGCCCCAGACCAGCAGGGTATCGTCCAGCAATCCCCGCTGCTTCAAATCCGTTAACAGGGCAGCCGAGGGCTGGTCGGTATCGCGGCACTGTTTGCTCAGGTGATCCGGCAACGTGTCGTGGTGGTCCCAGCCCATGTGAAACAGCTGAATGAACCGCACTCCTCGTTCAGCCAGTCGACGGGCCAGCAGACAATTCCGCGCATAGCTGCCCGGGTTGTGAATATCCGGTCCGTACAACTCCAGAATCGATTCCGGCTCGTCGGAAATATCGGTCAACTCCGGAACCGAGGCCTGCATGCGAAACGCCATCTCGTACTGGGCAATCCGCGTTTGAATTTCCGGATCGCCCGTTGCCTGGTTGCGAATCCCGTTGAGTTCGGCCAGGTCATCCAGCATCTGGCGGCGGAGGCGGGTCGTGCAACCGGCAGGGTTGTCGAGATACAACACCGGCTCAGTGCCACTTCGAAACTTGACCCCCTGGTGTTTGGTGGGCAGGAATCCGCTGCCCCACAGCCGATCGTACAGGGGTTGACCGGCCGCCCGGCCGGTACCCCGCGAGACCATCACCACGTAGGCCGGCAGTTCTTCGTTTTCAGAACCCAGCCCGTAGGCGATCCAGGCCCCGATACTGGGTCGTCCGGCCAGCTGGAAACCGGTTTGGCAAAACGTAATGGCCGGATCATGGTTGATCGCGTCCGTCTTCATCGACTTGATGATGCACAGTTCGTCAGCCACGGCGGCCGTGTACGGCAACAACTCGCTGATCCAGGCACCGGATTGACCGTGTCGCTCAAACCGGAATCTGGAGGGAGCCACGGGAAAGCTGGTTTGCTGGCTGGTCATGCCCGTCAGCCGCTGGCCCATCCGGATGGAATCCGGCAATTCAGTTTTTTGCAGGTCGAGCAGGCCGGGTTTGTAATCAAACGTCTCGAACTGGGACGGTGCTCCCGACTGGAACATGTAAATCACGCGTTTGGCGCGAGGCGGGTGATGCGGCAGTCCCGGCAGCCCCAAATGCGACGCGGCGGCCTGCCGCGATCCGGTCGACAGGCTGCGCAAGGCGATGCTGCCCAGACCCAGTCCGGTTCCCGCCAGAAACTGGCGGCGATTGAATCGTTGAACGTATTGCAAAGGATTCATGATTTACGAAGCCGGCCGGGTTGTTTCGGACGACCGACGCCGGCAGCAGGTGGCTGCCAGCCGGCCAGTCCGTTCCTGCCGGTTTCCCGCTATTCCCGGGTTATGGTTTCGTCCAGGTTCAATATCACACTGCACAGGGTGGTCAGGGCCGCCAGTTCCACCGGGTCGTAGCGGGGGTCAACCGGCGACTGGCCATTTTCAATCAGGGCCTGGGCCGAATCCGGTGCCGCCACAAACTGGCGGCGGTACCGGTCCAGGGCCTGGCACAGCACCGCCTGTTCGGCCGGCTCTGGCCAGCGGGCCGTGGCACAGCGAAAAGCAAACCGCAGTTGCTGCTCAGGCCGGTCAGCGAAGTCCATCGAACGTATTGCCAGATGCCGGGCGGCCTCGACATACGTCATGTCATTCAACAGCGCCAGAGCCTGCAGCGGTGTGTTCGTCCGACTCCGCGCAACTTGACACACATCCCGGCTGGCGCCATCGAACGTGGTCATGGTCGGATGCGGCACGGTTCGCTTGCGATAAATGTACAGACTGCGCCGATACAGGTCGTCGCCGGTTTCGATCTGATAGGCAGGTTCGCGGGCTCCGCCCGCCAGTTCTTCCCACAATCCATCCGGTTGATACGGTTTGATCGACGGACCGCCAATCCGCTCGGTCAACAAACCGCCAATGGCCAGGGCGTTGTCGCGAACGGTTTCGGCGGGCAGCCGAAAACGGGGGCCCCGGGCCAACCAGCGGTTTTGGGGATCCCTCTGGTAGGCGGCCGGCGTCGCCCGGGATGACTGGCGGTAGGTGGCGCTGGTCACGATCAGCCGTTGCATGCCTTTGATATCCCAGCCGGTCCTGACCAATTCCGTGGCCAGCCAGTCAAGCAGTTCCGGATGCGAGGGCGGCGGACTTTGAGTGCCAAAATTCTCTGCCGTTTCCAGCAAACCAATTCCGAAATACCGGGCCCAAAAATGGTTGACTGCCACCCGCGCCGTTAGCGGGTTGCTGCCGTCGACCAGCCATCGTGCCAAATCCAGACGATTGGCCAGCGGCCGTTCGGTATGAAACAGGGCCGGCACTCCCGGCACGACCGGTTTCGACTTGTCCGGCCGGTCGTACTGGCCACGCTGCAATACCCACGTCTCCCGAGGCACTTGCCGTTCGGCCATCACCATGGTGGTGGGGATCTGTTGTTGGGTTTCTGCCAATTCCTGTTCGCAGTTCCGCAAATGATCACAAGCCCCGGAATACGCCGGATGAGACAACCGAAAATGGTATTGCAGGTCTGCCTGCAAGGCGTCCGATCGCTGGTCTGGCGGGCCAGCCATCATTCGCGTCAGGCCGCGGCGGTACAATGCCGCGGCGGCATCGTCGTTCAGGGGGCAATTGCGAATTTGCACGTCGGAGATCATTCCGGAAAACGGTGAAGTCCTGGCGCAGGCCCAGCCACAGCGGATGGTCGGTCAGGATCGTGCCCTCCAGCGAATCGGCGTCCACCGTGCAGGGAGCCGGCTGCCCGTTCAGATAAACGCGAATATTGGCGGCCTTGCCGGGCGGCTCCCACACCACCACGACCTGGCTCCAGCGAGCTTTGGGAATGACCGGAGTGGTCGTGATTTTAGTGGCGTTTCCAGGCCAGTCATGGATCAGGTGAACGTTCATTCGACCGTCAGGCATGATCAGCATGTCAAAGCCGCGATAGGCATTCCCCTCATCCATGCGGCTGATGATCGCGCCGTATTCGACCGGTCGAACCCACGCGCTAATCGTGACTGGCTGGGCGGCGTCCAGCTGGCCGACCTCACCCAGATTCAAATGCCGGTTTTCTCCCGGGGCGATTTCGATGGCCGGCCCCGGCGGCTGGTCGGTAAACGCATGGGTGGAGCGGGCCTGTTCAATTGCCCGGGAAACGGGCAGCGGCCGAGTCGGGTAATCGGGACTGAGCAAGGCCAGTGGGGGTTCGGGTACGGCAACCGGTTGGGTTTCCGCCAGTTCGGCTTCCCAAGCCCGTTGCTGGCCAGCCAGTTCCTGTTCGAGCTGGTGGACCACCTGCCGGGCGGCCGCGACCTGTTCCCGTGCGGCCTGCAGCCGCGCCTGGTATTCCGGCGTGGGTACCGCGACCAGAGGGGGTACGTTGCCCCGCGTTTCCTCGTAAACCCCTTGTTCCTCGATGTTGTTAAAAAACGCAAAGAACTCGTAAAACTCGGTTTGCGTGACGGGATCAAACTTGTGGTCGTGGCAACGGGCGCATCCCAGGGTCAATCCCAGAAACACCGTGGACGTGGTTTCCACGCGATCGACGACATTTTCCACCAGCCATTCTTCATTGATCGACCCGCCTTCGGTGTTCATGCGATGGTTGCGATTGAATCCGGTTGCGATTCGTTGATCCAGTGTGGCGTCCGGCAACAGATCGCCGGCAATCTGCTCGATCGCAAACTGGTCATATGGCATGTTGTCATTGAAGGCCTGAATCACCCAGTCCCGCCACAACCACATGCTGCGCCGGAAATCATTCTGGTAACCGTTGGTATCAGCGAACCGCGCTGCATCCAGCCAAAATGTGGCCATATGTTCACCGTAGCGGGGTGAGTCCAGCAAACGGTCGACCAGCGCTTCCCAGGCGTGCGGCGACGGGTCCGCCAGAAACTCGTCGACGTCCTGCGGCGCGGGCGGCAATCCGGTCAGATCCAGGTACAGTCGGCGCACCAGCGTTGTCTTGTCCGCCTCGGCCGCCGGAGAAAGTCCCCGCCGGCCCAATTGGGCCAGTACAAAATGGTCGATCGGATTGCGGGGCCAGTCGGGCGGATCGACGGCGGGAATCTCCGGCCGCCGGGGCGGAATAAACGCCCAGTGCTCTTGCCACGGAGCACCTTGTTCAATCCAGCGCTGCAGCATGGCAATTTGCGGTTCGGTCAGCTGCTTTTTGGATTCCGGCGGAGGCATCCGCTCGTCCTCATCGGCAGTTGTCAGGCGGCGAATCATTTCGCTGCCGGCCGGATCACCCGCCACAATCGGATGCTCTCCCGAATCGGCCTGGCCGAATGCGCTGTCGCGGATATCGAACCGGAAACCGGCCTGGCGGGTGGCGGAATCCGGTCCATGGCAGGCAAAACAGTGATCGGCCAGAATCGGCCGAATGTCGCGCACAAATTCAACCGGCGGCGCACCTGCATCCGCCGGCGCACCCGTTTGCCGGGCAACGGCGTGCAGCAATCCGATGCCGCCAGCCCCGGCCAGCAGGCTGCCAATCCAGATTGCCCGGTTTATGAGAAATCGACGACGGTTCATGGATCACTATGTTAGTCAAGACACGTTGACCTGGTCAGGCGATGGAGGGTCACCCTGTCAACAGCAGGACGGGCCCGGTGACCAGCGCCGGATGCCGGAAATGCGGGTCTGGCTGGCGATCGGCAACCCGCCGAATTAGGCTTGACGGGGTTCTGCAACCAATTGTGATTCTTTTTATCTGTTGATCCATGAAACTTCCAGCCATTGTTTGCGGACTGGCGACCATCGTGAGTCCCGTCAGCTTTCCTGTCGCCCTGCCCGTTGCCGCGCAAACCGTCGATGAACGGCGACCGCTCGAACACGAGGATTATGACCTCTGGAATACGCTGCAGGGTGAACAGATTTCTCATAACGGCCAATGGGTGAGCTATCTGATTGTACCCGGTGACGGGGATGCCACGCTCAAGATTCGTGAAATCGCCAGCGACCGCGAATACTCGGTGATTCGGGGTCAGGCGGCGAAATTCAGCGATGACAGCCGGTTCGTCGCCTACACGATCGCGCCCGATCCGGAAGTGATCAGGCAAATGAAAGCCGACAAGAAAGACGAAACGGAGTTTCCGCAACCGGCTCTGGAAATTCTCGATCTGGAAACGGGAAACCATACGACCCTGCCGCGGGTTTCCGAATTCGCCATGCCGGAAAAGGCGGGGGGCTGGATTGCCTTTCGCATGATTCCGCGTCCCGAAACGGAAACGGTGCAGGCCCAGAAATATACGCCGGGCGAAACCTGGTTGATCACGCCCGAAGGTCTGCGGCGGGAAACCGCCCTGGAACGGGAACGGAAAAAACGGGAACAGGAACCGGAAACGCCGAAGTCGGAAACCGGTCCCGAGACAACCGGCCATGCCGGTACGTCGTCCGAACCTGCCCCCCTGACATCCGGATCCGGCGGCACCCGGCACCAGCCGCCGGCCGCCGGTTCCGGCGCGGCCGGGAGCCAGACGGAGGATGCGGCGGAAACCAAAAAAAAGGACAAGCAACCGGGAACCACGCTGGTGCTGCGCAATCTCAACAGCGGTGTCGAACAGCGATTTCCGCACGTGGTGCATTACCAGTTCAACAAAACCGGTGTTCGACTTGCCTTCACCACATCCGCTCCCGAGCCGGAAGGTGACGGTGTTCATTGGGTGGATTTGAAGAAAGCGGAACACCGCCAGGTGTTGCAGGGATTGGGCAACTACGGAGTTCCGGTCCTCAGTGATGACGGGCGGCAGTTGGCATTTTTGACCGACCGCGATGATTACGAGGCCGACAAGCCGGCCTGGTCGCTGTATTGGTGGAAGGGCTCGCAAGCCCAGGCCAAACGCATCGTGGACGGGCAAACGTCCGGCATCCCCGAGGGCTGGTGGGTGTCGCCGGACTACGTACCCGTTTTCAGCGAGGACGGTCGCTGGTTGTATTTCGGAACCGCTCCCCAGCCGGAGAAAATGGAACTGGAGGAAGAGGATCCAATGGCCGATCCAGTCGCCAAACTGGATGTGTGGCACTGGCAAGATCCATTCCTGCAGCCGCAACAACTGCTGCAAGTCGAGCAGGAACGAAAGCGCAATTACCGGGCCGTCTGCAACCTCGCCACGGGAAGGATGGTCCAGCTGGGAACCCGCGATATTCCGGACGTGGAGATCGACCGCCGCAATCCGTCCGGGGTCGTGGTCGGACTGGCCCCGGACAAGTACAACAAGATGCGTTCGTGGGATATCCAGGCGTTTGTGGATTCGTGGTTGATCGATTTGAAAACCGGCGCAGCCCGCCTCGTGCTGGACAAGTCGCGGGGGCGGGCCAGTCTGTCGCCGGGCGGTCGATTCATCACCTGGTGGGATGGGGAAAACCAGTCCTGGTTCGCCTTGCCCACCCGCGATCCCGGCAGCCAGGCCCCGCCCGCACCGGTCAATCTGGGCCGGGCGATCGGACATCCGTTGCAAAACGAATTGCACGATACTCCCTCGCTGCCCGCGCCCTATGGCGTGGCCGGCTGGCTGGCTGGCGACCAGCGGGTGTTGATTTACGACCGCTGGGATATCTGGTCGGTCGATCCGGCGGGCCAGGCCGAACCGGTGTGTCTGACCGGGGGCGAAGGTCGCCGCCAGCAAATCCGGTTTCGGCATGTGGGGCTGGATCCCGACCAGCGGACGATTGATCTGGACCAGCCGATCTTGCTGGGGGCGCTGGTTCACCAGACCAAGGCCTCCGGCTATTACTGGTTGCGCCCCGGAGCCACCAAAACGGATCCTCACCAGCTGGAAAAATTGCTGATGCTGGACGAGCGGGTTGGCGGGTTGCGCAAGGCACGCGATACCGACGCCGTGATCCTGACGCGAAGCACCTTTCGCCGCTGCCCGGATCTGTGGGCCACCACCCTGGCATTCAAGTCCATGCGCCGGATCAGCCACATCAATCCCCGGCAGGATCAATACCGCTGGGGAACCGCCGAACTGGTGCACTGGCAGGCCGGGGACGGACAGCCGCTGGACGGACTGCTGTACAAACCGGACGGATTTGATCCGGCCCGCAAGTACCCGCTACTGGTATATTTCTATGAACGCAATTCCGACAATCTTCACGCTTACTATCCGCCGGCCGCCGGCCGTTCGATTATCAATTTCAGTTTCTATGTCAGTCGCGGCTATCTGCTGTTCGTACCGGATATTTCCTACAAGACCGGAGAGCCGGGCCCCAGCGCCGCCAACGCCATCTTGCCGGGAGTCAAACATCTGGTGCGGCAGGGATTCGTGGACGAGGCGCAAATCGGAACCCAGGGTCACAGCTGGGGCGGATACCAAATCGCCTGGCTGGTCACGCAGACAGATTTGTTTGCCTGCGCCGAATCGGGTGCTCCGGTCAGCAACATGACCAGTGCCTACGGCGGAATTCGCTGGGGAACGGGAATGAGCCGGATGTTCCAGTATGAAAAAACGCAAAGTCGAATCGGGGATACGCTGTGGAACGCCCGCGACCGGTACATCGCCAATTCACCGCTGTTTTTTGCTGACCGGATTACGACACCGTTGTTGATTTTGCACAACGACCAGGACACGGCCGTGCCCTGGTACCAGGGGATTGAGTTGTTTGTGGCGTTACGCCGCCTCGAAAAACCGGCGTGGATGCTGAATTACAACGGCGATCCGCACTGGGTCATGAGCGACGCCAATCGCAAGGATTTTGCCCGCCGTATGCAGCAGTTTTTTGACCATTACCTGAAGGGCGATCCGATGCCCGTCTGGATGGCCGAGGGTATCCCGGCGGTCGACAAGGGAGAGACCTTTGGATTCGAATATTTGGAACCGGAGAAACCCGCCGTCAGCGAGACGAAATAGTCCGGCAGGGAGCCCGTCGAATTCCAGCTGTCGGGCCCGGTCCGGCCCGATTACGGACCACTCCCCTGGGCCAGCGGGGCGGCGACCGCCGGTCGAATCACCCGCGTTCCGGGCCCTGCGGGACAGGTTGAAAGATCGGGCGTTCGGTTTAACATTTAATCAAGCCAGGGCGGGCCGGGTGTTCAGGGAGGCGACGTTGATCGGTGCTGCAACTCGACAGATCAACATGCTGTTCAAATTCTATTTGGGATTGCTGATCATTGCCGTGCTGTGTGCGGCCACTCTGGTATGGAACAAGCCGCCGGAGGAACCTGAAGAGCATATGCCGCCGGTCTGAACGACGGTCGCTGCTGCCGGCCTTCGATGTTCGGAAGTTCTCCGGGGGGCGTCGCCATAAACCGAGTCAGGGGCGGCGCAAGCCGCCGTTTCCGGTTAGCCTCCAGCGGCGATTCCGGACCCCTCCGGCGAGGGCAAACGGGTCAGGTTTTTGCGGCTTCGCAGGTTTGTCCGGATTCCCCGATCGCGGCACCAGGGTATTCGGGAGTCACCAACCGCCGGTTTTGATGCCGCTGGTTGCAAGTTCGACCTGCTGGATTAACATGGAGGAAACTCGCTTGCAGGCAGGATGGTCGCCACGCGCAGGACGCCGCACCTGATCGGCGTCTTACTCTACAGAACACCATGTTGTTCGATTTCTACCTCGGATTACTGATCGTTGGCCTGCTGTGCGTAGCCACGCTGGTGTGGAACCAGCCAGCCCAGGATCCTGACGATCAATCGCCGGCCGCGTGAAGGACGGTCGCCCGTCGCCGCGACGCTGGTTGTTTGCGGGATGCCCGCATGTAACGCATCATGGCATCTTTCGAGTCGTTTCCAAATTGCAATTGCCGTCTGCGCAACAGTCGCCAGCCAAGCCGGGCGATCCGGATTTGGGGACGTGAAAACGACTGTATTCGGAAAATTACGTCATCGTCGTCAGACCATTCGACCGAAACAAGTTCTTCTCCACTGACCATATGATGGCTGGTGGTGCCTACCACCAGGTTCCAGCGGCGCAGGTTGGACAACCCGGGATCCCAGGCAACGACCCGACAGCAATTTACCGACCAGAAACCAAAAAGTCTGACCACCAGCGCCAGTCCCCGACCGGTGCCCGGAGATCCGTTGGTCACCAAATGAATCCACGGCAAATTAAAACAGGACCACCGACCCAGTGCCTCGGTCGCCCGCTCAAAACAGGCCTGTCCCCGACCCAGTCGAAACGAACGATCCAGCCGGTTAAAGCCGTCGGGCAGTTCATTCCGCAAGGTGCCCCCCACATCCGCGTAGGATAACGCGACATCGGCGTGCAGCTTCAAGAGCTGCTGGATACTCTCGGGACGGGGGCGCTGGAGTCGCAACATTGGCGGGACAGGCACGGGAAATTCTGAAAAATTTGCAGGAATTTTGCATCTGTCGGCTTGAACCGAATTCCCTCCAGCCGCTTAACGGGGCTCCTCCTGACCGATAGCCTGGGCGACGCTCGGGGGTCGAATGGCAACGTTAATTGGGCGAGGTCGATGGTAGCGGTCGTGGGGTTTTTCAGGCTATCGATCAATTCGCGGCCCCCAGCTGCCGGTTTCGGGAGTGACCAAAGCCGGCCACCATGCCGACCACCGCGGCGTTAAAACGGGGGCCGGAATCAACAACCGTCCCAGGCCCGGCTGACGCGAGCACTCGCGCCGGATTCCGGCCCGGGTCACGACATCCGGACGACCGGTTTCCACAACCCGGGATTCCGAAAATTCCATCATGGCAACCGCCTGCAGCAGCGGACCGTGACTCATCTCCCTCGCCCAGTCCGCCCAGGCAAACGATTCGCTGCGGGCTGCCGCCGCCATCAGGCCGGTGGACGACGGGGCGACGGCCGCCATTTTGGTTCCGCCGCCGTGGTCCGCCAGCCGGGTTTGCGGTTTACCACAACAGGGCAGGTAAACATTTCCCGGGAAGTCTGATTCGCATGTTCCGGAAACTGATTCGCAATCGTGTCGCCGAAAAAGACATTCGCGACTGGTTGAGCGACAATGGATATCACGGCTCGTCCGCGCGACTGGAGCATGTCGAATTGCATGCGATCGGGCGGCCCGGCTGGTTGCAGGTATTTCGGTTTGCCGGACAGGTAAAAACGCTGGACAACCAGTGGCTGGACATTTTTGGCGTGTTGCGGGACGACGAGGCGCTATCAGCGAATAGAAGTTATGGTATTTGAATCGTCGGACGCCCAGGCGAATCAGCTGGACGAATGGTCGGCCGGATTGATTGTGCGACGCAGGCGTCGCTGAGCCAATCGGAAACGTGGCCCGGGTTCAGCCTGTTCGCCGGCATCATTCCGGTTATGATAAAGACACGTTGGCGCTGAATCCGGCACCAGCAAAACCGTACTGCCCGTTTTCCGGAGCCTCTCAATGGCAGCCGACTTCTACATCGACGACCAGAATTGTATCGAGCGACTTGTCAATGAATGGAAGGCGTTTGGCAAGATCATTGTTGATTATGATTTTGACAACACCGTTTTCGATTACCACAACAAGGGGTTGCGGTTCGAGCGAGTGCCCGATTTGCTGCGGCAGGCTCATGCGATTGGCGCCTACTGCTATTGTTTTACGTGTGACAGCGAAAACCGGCATCCGCAGATTCTGGAGTATCTGAAAAATCACACCATCCCCTGTGACGGAATCAATGTCGATCAGCGGGTCGTAACCTATGGTGGCATCAAACCGTATTACAATATCCTGCTCGATGACCGGGCGGGTTTGGGTTCGGCCTGCCACATTCTGGCCGCGGCCATCGAAGAGATGCGGATCTACAAGCATCGCGAACGCGTGTCCACGGCGCAGGACGTGGAGCACTAGGCTGTCGAACCCGGTTTGAAAATGGCGGACGGTGGACGGTGGACACCGGACCGGCCCGGGTGGACCGCCATGTCCCGGGCTGACCGTTGTTGTCGCGAATGATTCGGGCCCATCCGCGGGAAATGTCGTCGAAACCGGCGTTGCCGGCAAGTTCGTGTCGCAAATTCTGAATCTGCCGCTGGCCGAATTGCGAATACGGTCTCGGCCAGGCGAGTCGCGGCCATCCCCGGCCGCGCAACCGGCCGTTCTCCGGCGCTGAAACGCTGGCGTTCCGTGGCAATCGCATTCTTTGTTTAACGAACACCGACAGGGAGTCCAGAGATGATTCGAACAACCCGCCGTGCCTCAGTTGTTTGCCTTGCTGTTTTGTATCTCAGCGGTCCCGCCGGCCTGCGGGCCGATGATGACATTCTGACGACGGCTGCAGGGAACGGCTCGTTCAAAACGCTGGTCAGCCTGGTGGTGGCGGCCGGACTGGACGAAGCCCTGCAGGGCGACGGCCATTTCACGGTTTTTGCGCCGACGGATGCAGCTTTTGAACAGCTGCCGGCGGAAACGTTGCAAACGCTGTTGAAGCCGGAAAACCGGGCGCAGCTGGCCGATATCCTCAAGTACCACGTCCTGCCCGACGAACTGTCGGCGCCCCGCCAGGCCCCGTCGCATCCGGTTCGGTCGGCCACGACCCTGCTCGGTGAAACCCTGAAATTTCGCCGCGACGGAGATGATGTGTTTGTCAACGAAGCCAGAATCACGACCCGGAATATTCGCTGCTCCAATGGATTGATTCAGGTCATTGACGGCGTCCTGTTGCCGCCGCAACCCTCCAGCACGATCGTGCAGGTTGCCGAACAGGCCGGCTCATTCAAACGGCTGCTGGCCGCCGTGGAGGCCGCCGGTTTGACCGAAACCCTGATGGGCGAAGGTCCATTTACCGTATTGGCACCGACTGATGACGCTTTCCAGGCCCTGCCTCCAGACGCCCTGGAACGATTGCTGGAACCGAAGAACCGCGATCAGCTGGCGGCGATTTTGAAATACCATGTCATCCGCGGTCGTGTTTCCGCACAGGCCGCGGTCGCCGCCGGTCGAGTGGAAACGATTCAGGGCGAGTCGGTCTCGGCCACCATTTCCGATGGCGTTCTGAAGATGAATGATGCCCGCGTCACGGCCAATGACATCACCGCCGATAACGGACTCATTCACGTCATCGACTCCGTCTTGTTGCCGGGCCACGAAAAAAGTGATTCTGAAACGGCCAGCGGCATGACCCGTCGGGAAAAGAAAGTCGTCACGATTCGCGGATCATGGGACGACCATATTGCACGCGACGGAATCGTCGCCGATACCATCGAAATCAGTGTTTCAGGTGGCGGCAGCGTGCAACTGACCCATGTCCAGGCACGCCTGATCAAAACGACGATTGGCGGGGGCAGCTCGGTCACACTGACCGGCTCCGCCGAAACGCTCGAGGCCCGCGTCAGCGGCGGAGCCACGTTGCGGGCCGCTGATTTGCCGACCGGTTCCGCCCGCGTCCAGGTGGCCGGCGGAGGTCAGGCTTCGTTGAACGCCACCCGGTTGCTGGAGGTAACCGCCAGCGCCGGTGCTGAAATCACGTTTGTGCCGACGGACGCCGAGATCCGAAAGCAGATCAATCAATACGCCTCCTTCACACCCATCAGCCAATGGCAGGATGGTGGCTCGCAATAGCGAGCTGCCTGTGACCGGGATGAACAGGTATTTCAAACCGCGGCCGCGTGGTCGCTGAATTTTACGATCACCGCGGCGCAGTCATCGGCGGGCGGCGTATTGCCCCGAAACGTGGCCACATGCCGCGACAGCGTTTGAATGATGCGGGCGGGCGATTGCCCGCGGTGGTCCGCGACGATGTCTGTCGCCCGCCGTGTACCAAAGATGTCCTGTTGGGCATTCATGGCTTCCGTAAACCCGTCGGTCAGGGCGAACAACATCTCAAATCCGTACAGGGGAATCGGGTCGGAGGTCAGATAACCATTGTGCGAAACGCCCAGTGGCAGGAAGGTGTCATGCAAACTGGTGATGGCTCCGTCGCGAGACACCAGATAACCGGGGTGACCGGCAGCCACGTATCGCAGCATCCGCGCCGGCACATCCACACTCGCCAAAAACAGCGTGACAAACTGGTTGCCGAGGGTGTCCTCCAGAATGGCCCGATTGGCCAGATTGACGATTGCCCCCAGATCCGACGTGGTGCCGGCCAGGGATCGCAGCAGGCGTCGCAATCCGGCCATGATCAACGCCGGCGCCAGGCCGTGGCTGCTGACATCGGCCAATACAAAACCAAACTGGCCATCAACGAGATGAAAAAAATCGTAATAGTCGCCGCCCACATGTTCGGCCTGACGGCAGGCGCCGGCAATTTCCAGTCCCCGGACGTGCGGCGCGGTCCGGGGCAACAGGGATGCCTGAACCATACCGGCTGCCTGTCGATCGGCATGCATCTGCCGCAGCCGTTTTTCGGCGCGCCTCCGGCGATGGCGCTCCATGGCATGCAGCAGACTGCTGGTCAGATGGTGGGACGTCAGTTCCTGAATCTCCAGGGAATCCTCGGCACCGTGCTGTAAAGCCTCAATGGCGGTGACCAGCGCCTGATTACGTATCAGAGCAACGACCGGGACGTGATCGCTGGCGGAATTGATTTTGCCAATCGAATCCAGCCGGAGCGCTGCAGCCGAACACAAGTCCAGCAATACGGCATCGTATGAACGACGCGCCAGTACACGCAGGCCGGACGCCAGCTGCGGCTGATGGTCAAGCTGGAACTGAACGTCGTGCCAAAGCCGGTTTTTACCTGCCAGCAGGAACCATTCGATCAGCCGATGGTCCGATTCCGTGCCGCCCAACAGCAACACGCGGCGGATTTCCCGTTTCGGAGGAAACTGTCCGGGGAGGATCGGAGGTCGTCCCGCCCCGGTGGCACCGCCACACGAAGTCGCGGGGTTGTTGAACGCGTGATTCACGGCAGTCGCTCCTTGTCCGAAATCGTTCGCCCCACACCGTCCTGCCAGCCGTTTGCATGCATGTTGTTGCCGTCCGGTCACGGCAGGAGAAAAGTGCATACCCCGGCGAATCGGACCGGGGTATGCGGTTACGGAGCCAGCAGGCAAAAAATCCTGTGGCACCGGGGATAATGGCAACCCGTCAGTTGCCGGACGAAGTTCGACCGGCGGTGCTGGTGTTCGGCGATTTCATCTGTCTCCGGTTGGTCGTCGAATCGCTACTGCACGGGAGGGTGCCACAGGCGGCTGGCCCACGCGTGTTTCAGCGATTTCGGGTTTGTCGTCCGACCGCTACCGTCCTGGCGCGGTCACCTGGATGGTTCGGTTGACCTTTGGTAAAAGCCTTCCATTACGGTTTCCCACGTTTCGCCGTTGTCACTGGAAATCAGGATCTGGTGGTGCAACCGGCCATCGCCGAGACGTTTCAGTGACATGTTGCAACTGGCCGTTTGCCCATTCCGGAACACGGCCGTCCCGGACCATTGCAGCGTATGGTTTTCATTAACGTTTCCGGCCAATTTGAAGACGGTATCATCGGAATCGACCCCATGATGAATCCAGCAATCCGATGCGGGATCCTGGTAGTTGATGCTTTGTCCCGATGTGCCGTTGGAACCGGACCATTTCTGGAAAATCATGCGACCGCCCTGCTGCCGGGTAACCACCGAGGTTGCGACGGATTGTCCGGCACGGTCGACGATGTTCCATGTGCCCAGCCAGAAATCCAGCGGAACCCGGGGCGGGACATGTCCGGGGCGGCGGCCGGGTCGGGCCGGGCGTTCACCGTCCTCCGCCAGTGTGACACCAAGTCGGATTTGCGGATGGTCCCCGGGGGATGCCGCTTGCCGGAGCGCCATTTCCCCATGCCGCCGAACCAGCGCCTGAAAACGCTCGTTTGGTTTCAGTGTCGCCAGGTCCGGGTCGTCTTCCATCGGACGCCGCAACACCAAACCGGCATCCAGGGCTTCCCCCAGTTTGGCCAGGGCCGCCTCGGGGTCGCCCCTGAGATTCAGTGCGCAGGCCCAATTGTAAAGGGCCAAACGGCGTGACTGCGGAAACTCGCTGGCGCGTTGATGGGCAACCAGGGCCTGATCCAGCTCGCCAAGGATGTGCAGCGCGTACCCCAAACGGAACCAGGCGGGGCCATTGTCCTGGTTGGCGTCAATACATCGCCGGTACAGCCGGGCAGCGGTTTTCCAGTCCTGTCGATCGAAGGCCGCGTCGGCCTGTCCGGACAATGATTTTGTCCCCACGTGAGGTGCCGAGGCCAGCGTCTCGTCCCGGGGACGGTGCATGCCAGCTGCGGGATACACCAGCACCGCCGCAATCGTGGCCACCAGCCAGCTGTGCCAGGGACGAGGTACATCGCGACGCCGTTTCACCAGCCAACCCAGTCGCCGGGCTGTAATATCGGTGGGACGAATCCCGGCGGCTGCGGCCAAACCGCGCAGCGAATAACGCAATTCCAGAATTCCCAGCAGCGTCCGGGCATATTCCAGCGGTGGGCAGCGAAGACTGTTGACGACTTCCAGATCACAACACCGTTCACAAATCCGGTTCGTCTGGCGGCTGGCCCACCAGACCAGCGGATTAAACCACAGAATCGTCTGGGCCAGAAACTGCAACAGACTCAGGAGCGTGTCGCCCCGACGCACGTGAATCAGCTCATGGGCAATGACTGGCTCCAGTTGCCGGGGCAACGGGTGGTCGACGATCTGGTTCGGCAACACCAGCACGGGACGGAAATAACCGAAGACCAGCGGACCGTAACCGCTGGACGTTACGATCACGCGGACCTCAGGCCGGAACTGCAATCGCTGCCGGACACGCTGGACGATTGATTCCAGTTGCGGGCTGACTGGCAGGCGGTTGTGGCGAATGGCCAGCCAGCAACGGATCCACTGAACGGACACCATCGATAACAACGCCCACACACCCGTCAACCACAGCCCGAACAGACCCAATGACGAATTCATTGCCCGGGTGATCGATTCGAAGACGCGGGGGACCCGGCCCGTTATCATCGACAATACGGGCTGCCCCGGTGGCGACGAGCTGAACTCCGGGCCGTCGCCGGTTTCCCCGCCCGCGAGATTTCCCGGGCCGTCGCCGCGCGGTGACCCGATCACGGATTGGCCGTCACAGGTCGCGGCGATTCCGCCTTCGGAAGCGGGCCACCGGGGAACATCGTCATACTGGCCAATCCGGGGCGCAAACCGGACGGATTCGGCGGGTGCCGGTATCCGGGGTGCCTGCCATGCGAATAAACCCAGTGGAGTAACCATCAGGGGAGGCGTCAGGCATTTGACGAATACGACCGCCCACAAGGCAAACACCAAATGCGGATGGCGATTTCGCAACAGACAGGCAATCAGCCCCACGATCACGATCAACAAGGAAACCTGCAGCAACTGAACTTTCAGCAGTGCCAGAAAGAAATCAAGGTTCGCTGTCATTTTCCTGCTCCACCCGATCAAGGATCTTGCGCAACTGTTCGATTTCCTGTTCGCTGACTCCCCGGTCATCGACGAGGTGTTTGACCAGCGGAATCATTTCGCCATCAAATAACTGTTCCATCAACTCGTTGATGGTTTCACCAATCACGGTACCCGGTCGAACCCGGGCGCTGTAGATTTTGGTGCGTCCTTCGCGTCGGGACTTGAGATATCCCTTGTCCTCCAGTCGGCGAATGTAGGTCTGGACGGTGGTGTAGTCCATTTTGCGGTGGCCGGGCATGGCCTCATGAATTTGTCCCACCGAGGCCGTCCCCAGTTTCCACAGGGTCCGCGCAACATCCATTTCGCCTTTGGAAAGTTTTGGTCGTTTTTTCGACATGAAGTGATCAGGCTGGTTGGTGAAAGGTGAAGGGGCGAGCATGGCCAGGTCGGACACCGGCCCGCTATCCGTTAACGTGCGGGTCCGTGCCGTGTACTCCGGTTCAAGTACATTTGTACTGGATTTTAAGTACATCCGTACTTATTTGCGCGGCAGACCGGAAAAAAAGTCTCAAAAATGGACCGCGGTCGTCCCCGTTCGGTGAACTGGCCAACGGCCGGATGGCCTTGTCCACCCGCCGAATCCGGAAATTCCGGATCCATTGAAAGAACACCGGGCCGCACGACATATTCGGGGGAATCCCCGTCGAGGGCACACCATTTCATCGAGGGCAGGACCATGACACGCATGTTTTTTCTGATGATTGCCGCCGCCGTGACGGTCATGGCAACTGGCAACGCGACCGCCGCCCCGCGACGGGCACCCAATTGGGACCTGGATTACCAGGTTTGGGTGGGAATTCCGGGTTGGGATTATCAATTGTGGATTGATCCGCCGAACGGGCGCCCCTACGTCTATGCCACCTATGACACCCAAAACCAGGCCAACAACGACTGGTTTTTCCTGTACGAACACAATGTCATTCCGGCCGGTTCGTCAGTCTGGACGCATCCGGTTCGGGTCACCGAATGGGAATACTGGGACACCTACGAAACCTGGGCCCTGGCGACCGACAGTGCCGACGACTGGCAGGCCATTGGATTTGAAACCGATATTCGCGCGGTGTACGGTGGACCGCTTGTCGATTTGTCTCCCCTGATGCCCGGCCTGGCGCGCGCGGCTTTGCCAGTGACCTGGCGTTTGCCCGCTGGCTGGATGACGACAACTAGCATCGCGCCATCCGGTTGGTCCGGCGGCGGCCGGGGTGGTCATCGGGTCCGGCTCCCGATATCGATTCGATCGCAGCCGATCCAGGGTCGACGAGTTACGCGACCGATGCGACATTGTCTGGATCGTGCTAATGGTTTTGTGGGTAGCGATCATGCGAAACTCGTTGACTCGGCGTTCAGCTGGCTGTGGGACGGGTTGGTTGGCCAGTATTCTTGGCGGCCTGCTTTCGGTGGCAGGTCACGGCCAGCAACCGACACCCCCCGACCTCCAGCAAGCCGTTTTTGACCCCGCGTTCCCCAATCTGGATTCGCGGGCCGTGGGCCGCTGGTGGGAGGTGCCCGAACCGAATTTGCTGGTGCCGCGCGACCAGGTTGTGGCGTTTGCCCTGTACACGCATGACGGCGGGACGCTGAAATTGACGGCCCAGCTGTTTCCGCTCAAACCCGGGGAACCGGCATCGGCAAGGCTGGAGCTTTGGCGGGACGGCCAGTGGCAGCTGGCCGCCGAGGCCCCGGTCATGTTTCCAGGCTGGTCGGCCCATTTTCGCATCGAAGACTGGGACAACACGCTGGACGTTCCCTACCGGATACGACATGGCGAAGCGGCCATGTTCGAGGGCCGCATCCGCCGTGACCCCATCGACCAGGAGGTGATTGTCGTGGGCACCTTGTCATGCAATTCCTCGCGCACACCCGGGCCCCGCGCCAGCCTCGTCGGGAACTTGCAAAAAATCGATCCGGATCTGCTGTTTTTTGCCGGAGACCAGACCTACAAGCACACCCAACATACCGACGGCTGGCTGGAGTGGGGGATGCAGTTTCGGGAAATCCTGCGCGACCGGCCGGTCGTGACCATTCCGGATGATCACGATGTTGGCCAGGCCAATTTGTGGGGAGAAGGGGGTGTTCGGGCCCAAACTCCCCAGGGGCCCGGAGGCGGGTACTTTTATCCTCCCGCCTATGTCAATATGGTCCAGCGTTGCCAGACATGGCATTTGCCGGACCCCTTCGACGCCAGGCCCGTCGACCGCAATATCGGTGTTTACTACACGCGGCTGAGGGTGGGAGGCATTGATTTTGCCATTTTGGAAGATCGCAAATTCAAAAGTGGACCTGAGGGCAAGATCCCTCCCATGGGTCCCCGTCCCGATCACATTAACGACCCGGCCTATGATCGGGATGCGGTGGATTTGCCCGGATTGAAACTCCTGGGCCACCGGCAACTGAGATTTCTCGACGAGTGGAGCGCCGACTGGACGGGCGGCGACATGAAGTGTGTGCTGTCGCAAACGGCATTTTGCGGGGCGGTGCACCTGCACGGCCAGCCGGACAACCGCCTGTTGGCCGACCTGGACAGCAATGCCTGGCCCCAAACCGGTCGCAACCAGGCGTTGCGGGCCATTCGTCGGGCATGGGCCACGCACCTGTGCGGTGACCAACATCTGGCGGTGGTGGTCAAGCATGGAATCGAAAACCCCCGCGACGGACCCTGGGCATTCACCAGTCCGGCCATTGTCAACACAATCTATGGACGCTGGTGGCACCCCGAGGACGAACGGCCCGGTCCACATGCCCGTCCTGACAGTCCCCTGCCCTGGACCGGCGATTATCGGGATGGGCTGGGCAATCACCTGTACATGATGGCTTACGCCAATCCCGAAAACCCCGCCGATGAAAAACTGCGCAGCGACGGCTTCGGGGTGGCCCGATTCGACAAACGCAATCGCACGGTGACATTTGAATGTTGGCCGCGATTCGCGTCCGTTGACCAGGGCCCGTCTGCCCAGTTTCCCGGCTGGCCGGTGACCGTGGCCATGCGCGACAATGATGGCCGTCAGGTGGTCGGCCACTTGCCCGACCTGGTATTCCCGGCCGGGATCCGACCGGTCGTCCAGGTCTGTGATGAATCCAGCGGCGAAATCCTGTATACCGTCCGCGCCGCGGGCAACCGGATTGCTCCCCCCGTTTATTCCGCGGGGCCGTTTACCGTGCGGACCGGCCCGCAGCGACCGGATCAATTGACGATCCGCCGGCTGACAACGGTTTCCGATGATGAATCGCGGGAAATCCGGATGGAATTCTGACGACTGGTCGACCGGCTGGTTCCCCGGCAACCCGGCAAGCGGATCGGTTCGAATGAAACTGGCGACCGGCCGTTGACCGCGGGGCCGCCCCGGCCGGACTATTTGCGCAGCCGCCCGATCAGCCCCTGCCCGGTCGAAATGCCCTTGAGCATCGATTCCAGCATTTCCCGGTTGGGCGCGTACTCCATGGCATCGTTTTTGGCGATAAGGTTTTTCTGAATCATTTCACACAGGGAAAACGTATAGGACCGCATGCCTTCCTCGCGACAGGCGTTCAGGATCGCCGGCAAGTCCTCGTCCTCCTCGTGCATGATTTTTTCCTTGACCAGCGAGTTACCCAGCAGGACTTCGGTGGCCGGATAGCGGGAGTCCGGCGTCAGTCCGGGCAACAGTCGCTGGCTCATGATCGCTTTCAGGCTGTTGGCCAGGGACGATCGGATAAACGGATGGTCCTCGCGCGGGTAAAACTCCAGAATCCGTGCAAACGTCTGGGGGACGTCGCTGCTGTGAATCGAGGCCAGCACCAGATGGCCGGTTTCGGCAGCCTGCAGTGCGGCCAACATGGTTTCCTTGTCCCGTAATTCTCCAATCAGGATGCAATCCGGGTCCTGGCGAACCACATACCGCAGGGCGTCAGGGAAATTGGGCACGTCCACTCCGATTTCGCGCTGCGATACGATAGAGCGGTGGGGGGGGAACGTGTATTCGACGGGATCCTCAATGGTAATGATATGCAGGCTGCGGGTCTGGTTGATATAGTCCACCATGGCAGCCAGCGTCGAACTTTTTCCGCTGCCGGTCACGCCACTGACCAGAATCAGTCCGACATGGGTCCGCGCAATTTGTTCCCGGTAGATTTCCGGCAAGTTCAGTTCATTAAAATCGGCGATCCGGTTTTGCACGCGTCGCAGAGCCGCGTGCATCTCGCCCCCCGAGCGGTACAGGTTAACGCGAAACCGGTCACCGCCGTCGGTGCGAATGGCAAAATCCAGGCTGCCGTGTTCTTCGTATTCGCTGTTGCGATTCTCGGGAATGATCACGCTCATCATTGATTCGATAAATTCCGAATCTGGCAACGGAGCCGAATCAACCTTGCGCAGATGTCCACCAATCCGCACATAGGGTGGATACCCGACCTTGAGGTGCAGGTCGGAGGCTTCATTGTCACAAACAAACTGCAGCAGGTGCGCGATCTCGATCTGGGGCGACTGAAGCTGGTGCATGGCAGTCCCGTAAGGGCCGGAAAGGGGTGGGGATTGAGGCAACGGCGTGATTTCGCTCACGCCGATCGCACGACGCGGTCGGGTTGCCTGTCCATGTTCCGGAATGCTGCGCATCACCACAGGTCATCCGGCATCTGCCGGACGAGCTGGCTGGCCGTTACGGCCAAAATGACGGGCGGGCGGGCGGCGCAGGGTGCTGCCCGGATGTTTCCATCTTAGGCCACAGGCGGGTGGCCCGCAAATATTTTCGCCGGTTCCCGTGGGCAACGCCCGGGGTGACCGGCGTTCCCGGTTTCCAGGACGGCTCGGCCATGAATTGGCATTTCCGAGGGATTGTATTTGCTTTCCCATCTTTCAAAATGAAGATGGCAAGCAAACGTCCGGGAAACCTGGTTTACTGACCCCTGCAGGAAACGATTCAACATGTCCGATCTGAACCAGTCTGCGACCCCGCCCTGCCCTTCACCGGCGGGCCCGGGTCGGCGCGATTTTCTGAAAACAACGGCAGCGGCCGGTTCGTTGCTGGTTCCGGCGTTTGCCTGGTCGCAACCCGCGTTTGCCAACCGCAGCAAAAACGACCGGCTGGTCGCGGGATGTATCGGAATGGGCAGTATGGGAACCGGCGATGCCCGAGGCATCAACAATTTTGCCGATATTGTGGCCGTATGCGACGTGGATTCCCGACGCACCGAACAGGCGCGGGCCGATGAAAATATCGGCAAGGGCAAGGCGGATACCTATGGCGACTATCGGCGGGTGCTGGACCGCAAGGATATTGAGGTGGTCAGTATCGTGACGCCCGACCACTGGCACGTCAAAATCGCCGTTGAAGCCTTGCAAGCCGGCAAGCATGTGTTTTGCCAGAAACCGTTGACGCTGACGCTGGACGAAAACCGGCTGATCCGCCAGGCCTGTGAAAAATATCCGGAGCAGGTGTTTTTTATTGGTACCCAGCAACGCAGCGATCGCAACCTGTTTCTGCGGGCGGTCAACATGGTTCGCAAGGGTTTGCTGGGCGATATCCGGAAGATCGAGGTGCGAATCGACGGCAGTCCCACGGGCGGCCCGTTCCCGGCCGTGGATCCGCCGGCCGAACTGGACTGGCCCATGTGGCTGGGCCAGGCGCCCCTGGTCGACTATCGTGAACGACGCTGCCATTACGAATTTCGCTGGTGGTATGAATATTCGGGCGGCAAGTTTACCGATTGGGGGGCCCACCACGTCGATATCGCCACCTGGGCGATCGGCCAGGACCAGGCCGGTTGTGGCCCGGTCCGGATCGACGGCACCGACGCCCACCACCCGGTTGATTTCGAGAACGGTTATCCGGTCGTCGACGACTGTTACAACACGTCCGACGATTTCGACGTGATTTGCCATTTCGATAACGGGATCGAAATGCATGTAACCAGTCGTGGCGACAACGGCATCATGTTCGAAGGTTCCAGGGGGCGCATTTTTGTGAACCGGGGCAAAATCACCGGCAAACCGATTGAAGAAAACTGGGACGAAGGCCAGTACAGCGACGCGGATGTCCGGGAATTGTACAAGGGCAAGCCGCACGAGGGTCACAAGGAGAACTTTTTCCGTTGCATCGCCGAGGGCGGACTGCCCGTCTCGGATGTGTTTTCCCACGTGCAGGCCATGGATACCTGTCACCTGACATCAATTGCGGCTCGCCTGAACCGGGTCATTCAATGGGATCCCGCGACACGGAAAATCACAGGCGATGAACAGGCCGCTGCCCTGGCCTCGCGGACGCCGCGAGCCGGGTTTGAGATTTTGGAGATCTCCTGAGCCATGCAGCTTCGTTCCGCTCTGCCGATCCTGCTGTTGTTGCCATGGACCAGCCCTCCCGGTACCGGTCAGGAGGTTTCGTCAAACAACGATCGAATGCCGGATTGGCTGGCGGTCCAGGGTGAATACACCGGAGACCTGACGGCCGGAGAAAAGCAGTTTCGAGCGTCGGCCCAGATCGTCGCCGTTGGAGACGATCGTTATCGCATGACACTGTATCAGGGCCAATTGCCCGGCGGCGGGGATCAAACGCCCCCATCCGCAACCGCTGATTCGCAGGTCGCCGGCGACACGGTTTCGTTTGATTTCCCCGACGATCAAAAGTTCATGGTGGATCGCGGTCGACTCGTAGCGGCCGGTTCGGCCAGCGGGGTATTGCGACGCGTCGAACGAAAAAGTGACACCCTTGGCATGTCGCCTCCGCACGATGCGATCGTCCTGTTCGATGGCGGCGGCAGCCACGGATTCACGGCTCAGGACGGGGGCGACCCGGTGGTTGACGGGTTGCTCCGTCAGGGAATCATCAGCACCGACCGGTTCAGGGATTTCCAGCTGCACATCGAATTCAGGCTGCCGTTTGAGCCGGCCCGCTCCGGGCAGGCTCGTGGCAACAGCGGGGTTTATTTGCAGGGCCGATACGAAGTGCAAATGCTCGACTCATTCGGACTCAGTGGCGAACACAATGAATGCGGCGGCATTTACAGTATCAGGAAGCCGGACGTGAATATGTGTTTTCCCCCGGAAACCTGGCAAACCTACGACATTGATTTTACGGCGGCCCGCTGGAATGATGCCGGCGAAAAAACAGCCAACGCCCGAATCACGGTGCGGCACAATGGCGTATTGATTCACGATGACGTGGAAGTTCCCAAAACCACCACGGCCGCGCCGCTTCAGGAAACACCCGAACCAGGGTATCTCTACCTGCAAGACCACGGCAGTCCGGTGCGATACCGCAATATCTGGATCGTCGAAAAGTAGCCTCGCCGGAACGCCGGGAAAGCTCGGGGGCGTGCCAGGACCCTCGCCATGCCGGTTGTCCCGGCCCGTTCGCCTCGGGGGCGGGCTGGCGTTCCCTGCCCCGGCGGACGCAGAACCGGTCGCGATCGTCGGGTGAACCTGCGCGAATCCGAACCGGCAATTATACTGGTGCGGCCCCTCGACAGCGGCGCCGAGCGATGTTGGTCCTTGCCGGCCGGCCCGGCAAGAAACCGCGGCTGTCGGCAACTCCCGACGGATCGTCTGATCCGGACTCACCGAAAAACTCCCGGCGGCCCTCAAAGAAATTGCTTGATCATGACCCAATTACTGTCGAAAACCGTCTGTTGCTGGATTACCGGTTTGATGCTGTGCGTGTCGCTGGCAACGGCCCAGCAAACATCCCGGCCGTGGGTTCGGTATCCGGCGATTTCTGCCGATGGAAAACAGATTGCGTTTTCCTACCAGGGGGATATTTGGGCCGTATCCAGTCAGGGGGGAGCGGCTCGCATGATTACGTCCCATGCCGGATATGAACGTTCGCCGGTCTGGTCACCGGACGGAAAATCCATTGCCTTTATGGCGGACTGGAATGGCGGCGGTGATGTTTACCTGGCCTCGTCTGATGGCGGTGTTCCGGTGCGCCTGACCTGGCATTCGGCCACCGATGTCCCGACGGGCTTCTCGGCCGATGGCCAGCATGTGCTGTTTACCAGCGGCCGCCAGGATGCGCCGGATTCGTTCATTGGCAGCGGCGGGTTTGGAGAGCTGTACGAGATTCCCGTGGCCGGCGGGCGACCCCGGCAACTGATGACCACCACGGCCGAAGGCGCCAATTTCGATGCCGACGGGCGCCGTCTGGTGTTTCATGACTACAAGGGCTTTGAAGATCCGTTTCGCAAACATCACACGTCCAGCGTCACGCGGGATATCTGGATGTTCGATACCGGATCCGGCCAATACACGCGGCTGTCGGGATTTCGGGGGGAGGACCTCAGCCCGGTGTGGTCGCCGGATGGCAATTCGGTTTACTTTTTGAGTGAACAGATCGAGGCCACCGCGCCTGGCGACGTCGGAAAAAACCAGCCGCCAGCGGCCGACCCGGACAGCCGGGTGATTCCGCAACTGGCCAGCAGCTTTAATGTCTGGAAACTGGATGTCGATGACCTTACCCAGCAAACCCGAATCACCAGCCACGACACCCATCCCGTCCGCAGCCTGACCATCGCCCGGGATGGCACGTTGTGCTACGGATACAACGGTGAAGTCTGGACCAGGCCCCCGAATGCCGAGCCCCGGCCCGTTGCGATTCGCCTGCGGACCGGGATGCGGACCAACGATTCGCAACTGGAGACCCTTCGCGATTCGGCATCGGAATTTGCCGTATCGCCCGACGAGGAAGAGGTGGCCTTTGTGATCCGCGGCGAAGTGTTCGTGGCCAATGTGGAGTTTGGCACGACCCGCCGGATAACCGATACGCCAGGCCAGGAACGCTCCGTTTCCTGGGGCGACGATAATCGCACGCTGTATTACGCTGGCGAACGGAACAATTCCTGGAATATCTACAAATCCGTACTGGATCGCGAGGACGAGGACGGCTTTGCCAATGCCACCCTGATTTCCGAAGTCCCCGTCATCGAGACGGCTGACGAAACGTTTCAGCCAGTCTGTTCGCCGGACGGAAAGCGACTGGCCTGGTTGAAGAATCGAACCGAAATCATGTTGCTGGATCTGGAGTCGGGTGAATCCCGGTCGCTGGTGCCGGCCGACAAGAATTTCTCCTACTCCGATGGCGATATCACGTACCAGTGGTCCCCCGACAGTCGCTGGTTGACCATGACGTATCACGGACACGCGACCTGGATCCCGGAGATCGGTGCGGTCAACGTGGAAACGGGCGAGCTGGTCAATGTCAGCGACAGTGGTTATGGCGAAGGCAGTCCGCAGTTTGCCGCTGGCGGCCAGGCCATCCTGTACAGTTCCGAGCAGTTTGGTGAACGCAGCCACGGCAGCTGGGGTGGCGAAAACGACGTGATGGCCCTGTATCTGACCCAGGCCGCCTGGGACGAGGCCACGCTGGACAAGGAAGAGCTGGCCCTGAAAAAGAAACGGGAAAAGAAGGACAAGGACAAGGACAAGGACAAGGACAAGGACAAGGACAAGGATCAGGGTTCGGATGAGGAGGCCGATCATTCGGACGATCAGCGCGGCGGCCAGGACGACGCCAAAGGCACCGATGAAGACACTGACGAAGACAAGGACGAAGACCCGCAGGACTCGGGAAAGTCCAAAAAGCAAGTCGAGCCCGTGGCGTTCGAGACGCAGGATCTGGATTTGCGGCGGCGGCGCCTGACCTTGCATTCTTCCCGGCTCGGCTCGTTTGACCTGACCGGCGACGGTGAGCACTTGCTCTACACGGCCCAGGTCGACGACAAATGGGGTCTCTGGTTGTGCAAGGTTCGCGACCGGTCCACCGCCAAAATCCTGCCCCTGTCCGGTCAGGAAACGCCGGCGGTGACCCTGGCTGGGGATGGAAAATCAGCGTTTCTGTTGCAGGACGGCAAGCTTTCCAAAGTGGACTTGAGTGGCGCCCTGGGCGAAGGCGGCGGCCAGGCCACCGCCAAGCCGATCGCGTTTGCCGCGGAAATGAACGTCGACGGACCCGGGGAACGACAATACGTGTTTGAACACGCCTGGCGCCAGGTGCGCGACAAGTTTTACGACGAAAACCTGCACGGCGTCGACTGGCAGGCCCTGCGTGACAACTACAGCGCCTTTCTGCCCACGATAAACAACAACTACGACTTCAGCGAATTGCTCAGTGAAATGCTGGGCGAGTTGAACGCTTCGCATACCGGTTGCCGTTATCGACCGCGGCGGAGCGATGCCGATGAAACGGCAACCCTCGGATTGTTGTACGATGTCCGGGATGAAGGGCCTGGACTGAAGGTCGCCGAAGTCATCAAGCGGGGACCATGCGACCGTGCCGATTGCAAGATCAGGCCCGGCACCCGGATCACCCGCATTAACGGCGTCGAACTGACCGAACAGGTGAACCCGTGGAAACTGCTCAATCGCCAGGCCGACAAGCCGGTGCGATTGGCGCTGTCCGCCGACGACCAGCCCGACTGGGAAGAAATCGTGCGACCGATCAGTACCGCCGCCGAATCGAACCTGTTATACGAGCGCTGGATTGCCGCCTGCCGCGATCGCTGTGAGCAGTTGTCCGGCGGCCGGGTGGGCTATGTTCACGTGCGGGGGATGAACGATGGCAGTTTCCGCCGCGTCTATTCCGAAGTCCTTGGCAAAAACAATGAAAAGGAAGCACTCGTGGTGGACACCCGGTTCAATGGCGGGGGCTGGCTGCATGAGGACCTGGCGACCTTTCTGGACGGTGACTTCTACGTGCGGTTTGCACCGCGGGGATTCGAGGAGGGCGGACTGGGCGGAGAACCGTTTAACAAATGGACCAAACCGGTGGTCGTGTTGCAAAGCGAAAGCAATTACAGCGATGCCCATTTCTTTCCCTGGGCATTTCGGGAAAAGGGTGTGGGGAAACTGATCGGCGCTCCGGTCCCGGGCACGGCGACTGCCGTCTGGTGGGAAGGCCAGATCACACCCGGCCTGGTATTCGGGATTCCACAAGTCGGCATGATCACGCGCGACGGAAAATATCTGGAAAACAGCCAGCTGGAACCTGATGTGCTGGTGTTGAATGATGCCGCCGCCATGGCCGCCGGTCAGGATCCGCAACTGGAGACGGCGGTGCAGGTGTTACTGGACGGTTTGCAACCCGCCGGGGAAAAGCCCCCCGCGAATTAACCGGCCGACGCGCGGGAAACTTCGCGGCAACTTCAATTGGCGGGCGTATCCCGCTAGAATGGCGGGCTGCGAATCAGCGATTACCATCACTTTTTTCCGGGGGTACCCCCATGAATACGCGCGAAGCGATCAAGGCATCCATTGACACCGGCCAAATGATATCCACATCCTACCTGGAGGACCTGACTGACGAGGAAATGATGCATCGCCCGGCTCCCGGGTGTAACCATATCAAATGGCAACTCGGACATCTGATTCAATCGGAAAACCAGATGATAAACGCCTGCGTGCCGGGATCCCTGCCCGATTTGCCCGCCGGCTTTGCCGACAAATACGCGAAAGAGACAGCGGGCAATGACGATCCGGAGTTCTTTCATTCCAAACAGGAATTAATGCAGCTGTTCGGGCAACAGCGGGCGGCCACGCTGGCCGCGCTGGAGAAACTGTCGGACGAGGAATTGAGCCATCCGTCGCCCGAAGCGATTCAGGCATACGCTCCCAACTGGGGTTCGGCCTTTGTGATGCAGGACGCCCATTGGGTCATGCATGCCGGCCAGTGGGCCGTGGTTCGCCGGCAACTGGGTCGAGCGCCCCTGTTTTAGGTTGTTGCCGGTCCGGAGCGTTTGGGTAACCTGGGACTCAACCCCCGCGCCGGCGGCTTGTATTTCGAATTCCGCCGCACCCAGCCCGTTTTGAAACCGGGGTCGATGGACAGTGTATCCTGGCTGTGGGCCGCAGAACGCCGGACACCGCCAGGTTTCCGCCGCCTGAACGGCTGTGGCGATTGGCGGCACGAACGGCAATCGGCAGGTGAAACGAGTCCGTTAATGAAACTGATCTGGATGATGGCGTTTCCGCTAATGGCCCTGGCGAATGTCGCACCATTGGCCGGTCAATCCGTTGACCGGCCAGCGCCCGGCTCGCGGGGAATTCCGATGCGGTTGTTTGACGGCCAGTCGCTGGCCGGCTGGGCCCGCCGGGACGGCCGTCCCCACGAGGGCTGGGTCGTCGACGATGGCGCCTTGTATCGCCAGGCAGGTGGTGGCGATCTGTACTTCCAGTATCCGGTTCGGGACTTTGAGTTGTATTTTCAGTGGCGCATCGCGGCCCGCGGGAACAGCGGCCTGAAGTACCGGGTCCGCCAGTATGGTAACCGCTGGTTGGGATGCGAATACCAGATTCTGGATGATGCCGGACACAGCGATGCCAACAAGTCGGCCGGCCTGTACGACGTGTTTGATCCGCCGGCCGCCAGGCCGGTTGTGGTTCCCGGCGTTTGGAATGATGCCCGGATTGTGGTCTGTGGCCAGCGAATCGAACACTGGCTCAATGGGGTGATGACCGTTCAGGCCAATGTGGGCAGTCCGCAATGGGATACGGCGGTCGCCAACAGCAAATTCGCCGGTGATGCCGGTTTCGGCGAAAACCGCGAGGGCCGGATATTCCTGCAGGATCACGGCGACCCCGTCTGGTTTCGTGAGTTGATCCTGGTGCCGCTGAATTGCGACCTCGATCGGACAGGCGGTGCGGTCGCGGTGTGCTGTCCGGTCCCTTGTCAGCCCGCGCCGGCCAGGTCCGGGATCCAGTGTTTCAGGCCGCTCCGCCGGCGCTGGATTGGTTGGCGCAGCGGCGATCGTCGGTGAAACTGGGCGACGGCGATTCCAAACCAGATGGGTTCCGGCCAGCAGGATCAGGATATGAGCGACGCCAGCCAGAAACCGGACAAGCAACCTGGTGGCGTAATTGTCAAACTGCTGGATGTGATTGAATGGGCCGGAAACAAGCTGCCGGATCCGGCGGTCCTGTTTCTGATCGGGCTGGTCGGCACCTGGATTCTGTCATCGTGGCTGTCCGGGATGACCTTTGTCGAGACCATTCCGGGTTCCCGGGAGCCCATCCGGATCGTCAACCTGTTGACCCTCGAAAAACTTGCCGAATTCCTGTCCGGCATGGTGGGGCAGTTTACCGGATTCCATCCGTTGGGCGTGGTGCTCGTGGCCATGCTGGGTGTCGGCATTGCAGAAGCATCGGGATTTCTCAATGCCTGCCTCAAATCATTGCTGAACATCACTCCGCAAATGCTGCTGACGCCGATGCTGATCCTCGTGGCGATTGTCAGTCACACGGCGGCCGATGCCGGTTATGTGCTGGTGATTCCGATCGGCGGCGTCATGTTTTACGCGGCCGGCCGCCATCCGCTGGCGGGTATTGCGGCGGCCTTCGCCGGCGTGTCGGGGGGATTCAGCGCCAATTTTATCCCGTCCGGCATTGATCCGTTGCTGGCCGCCCTGACCCAGGAGGGGGCGATGATTGCGGATGCCGGGCGGGTGGTCAATCCGCTGTGCAACTGGTGGTTCACCGCCGCGTCATCGATTCTGATTGTGCTGATCGGCTGGTTTTTGACCGATCGAATCGTTGAGCCACGGTTGCGCGGCACCCCGGTCGACGGCGATCCGGAGGGGATGCCCCGTATGGCAGAACTGTCGACCCGGGAAAAGGCCGGCATGTGGGCGGGGCTGATTTCGATTCTGATCGGGGTCGCCCTGCTGATCGCCTGGGCTGTGCCGTCCGATTCGGCGCTCCGCGCTCCGCGCCCGAGGGAGAGGTGGGATCGCTGACCTCCCTGCGGCCCCCGGCTCCCTTGATGAATGCGATCGTGCCGCTGATCTTTTTCCTGTTTGCCGTTCCCGGCCTGGTCCACGGGTATGTTTCGGGAACCTTCAAAAGCCATCGGGATGCGATCAAGGGCATGACCAAAGCCATGGAATTGATGGGGTATTACCTGGTGCTGGTATTTTTTGCCGCCCTGTTCATTGCCGCCTTTTCGGAGTCAGGCATCGGAAATTTGCTGGCCATCAAGGGAGCCAACTTTATCAGGAATTCGGGCGCGCCACCGGCCGTCACCATCATCGGTATTATCTTCCTGTCAGCGGGTGTGAATTTGCTGGTGGGTTCCGCGTCGGCCAAATGGGCCATGCTGGCCCCCATCTTTGTTCCCATGTTGATGTATGTGGGGCTGTCGCCCGAGTTGACCCAGGCGGCCTATCGGGTGGGCGATTCGACCACCAATATCATCACTCCCATGATGCCCTATTTCCCGCTGGTCGTCGTGTTTTGCCAGCGGTATGTCCGGGAAACCGGTATCGGAACGGTCGCCGCCATGATGTTGCCGTATTCCATTGTGTTTCTGATGACCTGGACCTTGTTTCTGCTGGGTTACTGGGCCCTGGGCATCCCGCTGGGGATTCAGGCTCCGTATGTGTATCCGGCCAGTTGACAATGGATCCGAATGCTGCCACCCGCATGCTGTGGAGGATTGACCGTGTATCGTACAGCCCGGACGAGTGCGTGGCCGCTGATTCTGGTGATGTCCGGTTACAGCCAATTTGCGCAGGCCCAGTTGAGCGAAGGGGTTGAGGACCGTTTTCCGATGCCGGATACGATGTTGGGACTGCGGAAAGCCGGACGACGTGGAAAGCGTCGCCCGGCCGATGCTGCAGGGGATCCTCGAGATCACTGACCATGCCGCGGTTTACGCCGACGGGAATCAGGTGGTCGTGCAGGTGAAACGGGCCGGCGGAATGAACGCCGCCGCCGACAGGTTTCTGCACGGGATGCTGGCCATGCTGCGGCAGAACGCCGGGCATTGAGTCCGGTCGAAAGGGACAATCGTCACTGTTGCGTTGGCCGTCCGGCTACTGCGACACCGTGCCGTCTTTCATGCGAAAGATGGCCATGATGCGATTGCCGACCCGGTATTCCTTGATCATGAACTCGCCCTCGACGGTCACGGGTCGCACCGTGTAATCCACGGCATGGTCCTTGCGCAGTTTGACCAGAACGCAATCGAACAGGGCGGCTCCCGGGCCAAAGCAGCATTCCTGGTTGTCGCGGACAAACACAAATGCCGTGATGCCGGACTGTTTGGTGGAGGGCAGAATATAGCCGCGCAAACTGACCCGTTTTCCCTGCAGCGCGTTGATTTCATCGGTCAACATCTGCGGGGACCACTCCTCGTCCTTTTCCATGTCAAACGCGAGGTCATCAAACGACAGGTCCAGAGTTCGGTCAGGGGGTGGGGACTGCTGGACCGCAACGGCCGCCGGCGGCAACGCCAGGCAACCGGCCAGCAGCCAGGCCGTTCTGATGATCTGCGGCGAGTCCAACAAGCTCATGAAAACGGGCCGTGGTTTGCAAACGGGAAAAACGCCGTGACGGGCCGTCCATCGAATCGTGCCCCACCGGCAACGCCGGCCCTCGGGCACTATTCGACGGAATCTGCGTCAATCTGGTAAAAGACTCGTGGCACGTCTTTTTCGCGCGTGCGGACGGCCTCGCGATTCAATCGAAATGTACCATGGATCTTTCGGGTTCTCCAACTGTAGGAAATGCGGTCGTCACCCTGGATGGAAATGGCGACGACATCCGTGATTTTGGGAGAACCGCCAAAACAGCAGGAACCGAGATCGCCGACCAGAATAAAGTCTTTCAGATTGTTTTTGCGATTTCCTGGCCGGACCCAGCCTTTCAGAAACACTTTCTGGCCGTCCAGTGCCTCGGCCTGTTCGCCCCATGGCAAGGGAGTTCGAGCGTCATCCTTGAGCATGCGAAATGAAATTCGCTCGTAGCCTTCGCGGACTTCGGTGGCGTATATCCAGGCATGCCGGGCCACGCCGGTCACCAGAATCAGCGACGAGAGAATCAGTCCGAATCGCGCCAGTCTCCGGCCCGTTAATTCCTCCGGCAGGCGGCGGATACCGGACATGCCAATCAGGCTGAGCGCCAGGCCGGCAAGGGGCAAAATAATCAGGACCGTTGAAATCAAAAACAGCAGACCCAAAACGGCAAAAACCGCGCCGCTGACGGCCGCCTTGCTGATCGAACGGTACCGCAGTTCGTGATCTCCCTGTTGGGGAAGATCGAATTCGCGAAACTCGGACTGCTGAATCTGTGTATCCATCGTTCCGGGGCCACCATCGTTCGAGGGCGGGCTGGGAGACTAGAAAATCAGGCGTTCGAACCAGCCGTTCAAAACCGACCACAACAAAGCAAACAATAGCACACACGTCACGAATGCGATAACGATCATCAGAGCGCTCGATGGACTGGTCGGGGAAACAACGGCCACGGGAGGCGTCGGCTGCAGAGCCTGAGCCGATGCCTCCGGCGGGGGAGCGACAGTTCCGGAGGCGTCCGCACCCGGCCTGCCCGTTGATACGAAGCTGGCCGATTCCCGGTTCACCGCGGACGGGACGTCCGCGGGCGAGTTGGCGGGCTGGCGGTCCGGATCGGCGGTGCCTGCCGGGTCGGGAACCACCGGTTTCAGGGCCACCACCAGATCGGCGGGCAGTTGGCCGTCGGACGGGGCGTCGGCGGTGCCACCGCCTCGGCCGGGGTCGCCGGCCTGGGGCGTCGGGTCGGGCGAATCGTCTTTCTCAGGGCCTTCGGCGGCCGGCGTGGCATCGGTCGCGTTTTCGTCCTCCCAGGACGTGTCGTCTTCCCAGTCCAGTTCGGCCAGCATTTCGGCTCGCTGCACGGCTTCCGGATCGATTTGGCGCAGTTCCACGATGTATTGGGCGGCTTCGTCCGCCGGGCAGGCTTGCAAATACGAGATGATGGGCGTGCGAACCCACTTGGTGTCATCCGAATTGGCGTCCTTGAACATCTGAACCAGGCGATCCATGACGCTCCAGTCTTCCCATCGCGCCAAATCGGGAATCACCATGTCCGCCATGCGGGGCCGGTCCAGCACATGCCGCAGGGCTTCCACAATCCGTTTTCGCGAGACTTTTTCGGCTTCGGTGCCATGAAATCGGAGGGCGGCGATGGCCGAAAACACGTCAATGTATTCGGCCTTGGGATTGGCCAAAAAAGTCTGCTCCAGTACCGCCACGCCGTCATCCCCGGTCAGAGTCAGGTAGCAGGCCAGCAAGGCGTCCAGTCCACTTTGTCGATCCCGATCGCCCGAGCGAATCACCTCTTCCAAAAAGGGCACATCATCCGCCGTCCCGCACACGCCCAGCAAGGTGTAATACAGCCGCTTGCGGCTTTTCATGACTTCCGGATCCTGCAACCAGCCCAACAGCTTTTCCCGGTCCAGATGCTCTGCGGCGGCTCGCACTTCCTCGTAGGAAGCACGGGCAAACTCGTCGTAGGCATCGTTGGCCAGGACCGTCTCGTGATCTTCAAAGAATTGGGCGAAATACGCCAGTCGTTCAGGGCCTTTCTCAGGCAGCTCATCCAGCTGCTTCAGATAGTCGACAACCCGATTCGATACCTTCATCGGTGTCGACCAGTTGATTTGGCGGGTGCCGTTTCCCATGACGAGAAAATGGTCGCCGATTTCATGATTGCGACTAACGACAATCGCCTCGAAAGACTGGTCGAGGGGGATCTCGTTTTCAAACGTTTCCCGGCCCTTCAGGAAATCCACGATTTGAAAACGGGCCCTCGGCAATCGCGTCTCATCTTCCGCTTCCGGCGCGGACTGGAGGCTGGCAACGACCACGATATCAAACCCGTCCATTTGCTCGGAAAAGGTTCGGGCCACCGCCGAACAGAACGGGCAGGCCCAGGCAATCACGGGGCGGGCCGGCAAGGCCATGGCCAACAGCCATCCCGCCAGAGCGATGCCTGACAGCAGGCCAGCAGATCGGTTTGAGATCACAGTGATGCCTCGCAGCATAAAGAAGGGTTGCGAATCGGTGAAGGGTTGCGACTGGCAGGTGCCGTCGTTTTTCGTGCCTGGCAACGTCAGATCCGTTCGTGAACCAAAGGGGCGGCCAAAGTTCCCGGGGTTGCCAGTTCCCCGGGGATTGCCAGTTGCACGAATCTGTCGCGCGGGCAGCCGATCCTGCGGTCGTGGCCGGACAGCAAACGGAACAACGCAGGCGCAGCTGCTTCAGTCCAGAGACTCGGCGACATCGGTGCGATACGCAGAAATCGCCGGGTAAACCCCGACCATGACTGCCAGCAGGATGAGTCCCGGGATCAAAAACAGTTCCGTGGAAACCCGCAACCATTCTAGGTCAGCCCCTGCCGAGGAGGAAGGGCCGGAAATTCCCAGAAACGACAGAATCGGAACTCCCGGGGCAAAATCCCAGAAGCCAATTGAAACGCCGGTTCGCGATTCGATCAACGGGCTGGCGGCCGCATTCAGCGCGTGCCCGGCGATCCATCCCAAAAACCCCCCCAACATCGCTCAGCGTAATCGATTCCAGCAACGTGATGATCATGACCCGGCTGCGACTGGCACCCAGGGCCCGCATCACGGCAATCTCGTGTTTCCGCTGGGCCATGGAGCTGTAAATGCCGACCAGAATGCTGATCGCCGAAACCACGCAAATCATGATGGTCAGGACCAGCAGGATCCAGCGAACGGGATTCACAAAATTGTCGAACAGCGACGTTACTTCGGCGACCGGCAGGATGGCCTGGACTTCCTCCTTGCGCGCAGAGGTCGATAGTCCGTCCAGTCCAGCTCGCTTTCCAAAGCCCCTTCATTGACGCTGGACTGGACCACAAAGCCGGTGCTGATCGGGGCAAATTCCCCGTCCGCCTCGTCGGCGGGCGTGGCCGAGCGAACCAGGATCGACGTCACCTCGCGTTGTTCAATGGGCAACGGAGCCGGGGCGGCGCGGTCGGCGGTCGGCGGGGCCGGTTCGCGGCGATCTTCCGCCAGGGACGGTTCACCGGCTTCATCCACCAGCACCGGATCGGTCAACAGCGCTTCATCCACCGGTTTGACGTGGCCGTCCATCAGGTAAAAGCCTTCCAGGTTGACGAATGCCGCACGATCGTGGGGGGTGCCGGTGCGATCCAGAATTCCGACAATCGTAAACCCCTGTTCGTGGGTGTGAGCCCCCGACTTGTTGGGATCTCCGTGAATCGGGTTGATCACATCGCCAACTTTCAGGCCCAGTTCCCGGGCGACGACTTTTCCCAATACGGCTTCGTAATACTCATTGGTTTCGTCGTATTCCCGAAACGCCCGACCCTCGGCGAACGTCATTTTTTCCATCGTGTCAATATCCAGCACCATCTCGTCGAAGAAATCGGGTGTAGTCCCGACCACGCGGAACCGGTCGAGGTAGTCCCCGAGATTGACGGGGATCGCCATGTCGACGAGATATTCCATATTGCCGTCGCTGTCGATCCCGATGCGGCGGTCTTCCAGCCGGTGTTTGCCCTGGTCGAGCGTGGCACTGGCCACATGCGCCCAGCCACTGCCGGGAACCGCAGCCGCGGCCAGCTGGTTGGCGACGCGTGCGACCTGGCCCCGCAACAAACGCGTTTGCCACGCCGCCGAGTGTTTCAGTTGTGAGCCGCGTCGATCGGCATCACAAAAAGCCAGGTAGTATTCGTAGGGAATGTTCTCAACGGGCGAGCTCAGGTAAAAGACCGTATTCATGGTCACCTGCATGCTGCTGCCGGACGGGCCCACGATCAGGTCGTAGGGAAAATTGGAGTTGCTTTTGAAGGATTGCGAAACCACGCCGTGGACGGTCAACACGGCCACCACCAGCATGACCCCCAGAGCCATGGACAGGATCGTCAACACCGAACCAAGGCCCCGATGTTGAATACTTCGCCAGGCGATCTTCAGTACATTCATGATTTGGCGGAGGGTTACCGGACAGGGCTGAATCGGGACGGCCGGACAGGGATGCGGTTTGCAAAACGGGCTCAGGATTCGGCTTCGGCCACCGCCCGGGCGACCACCAGGTTGAGTTCTTCCAGCCGGTCAATGCGCTCAAACTGTTCGGCCACGTGCATGTTGTGGGTCACGAGGATCAGGGAAATATTCTCTTCATGGCATGTGGTACGGATCAACTCAACGATTTGGTGCTGATTCCGCGGGTCGACGTTGGCCGTCGGTTCGTCGGCCAGTAACAGGCCGGGACGATTCGCCAGGGCCCGGGCCACGGCGACCCGTTGCTGCTCGCCCACGCTCATGGTTCCCGGTTTGTGACCGGCGCGGTGCTGCAGACCGACGCGGTCCAGCAAGGACTGGGCCCGGGCCACGTCCCGTTTGCCCCGCGCAAACGTCATCCCCAGCAGTATATTTTCCAGCGCCGTAAAGGCGGGCAGCAGATTAAATGTCTGAAACACGTACCCCAGTTTGTCGGCCCGAATCCGGTCGCGGGCCGATTCGCTGTAGCGGAAAAGCTCGATCTTGTCCAGAATCACCTGACCGGACGTGGGCTGGGTGATGCCGGCGATGATGTGTAACAGCGTTGTCTTGCCACACCCGCTGGGCCCAATCAGGGCCACTTGTTCACCATCCCCGACTGCGTAGTGAGACAGTTCCAGAATGGGAAGAGCCTCACCGTTGGGTTGTTGATACTGTTTCCGAATGTCTTTCAGCAACAACATGACCGTTTCACGAAAAAAGGCGTGCGACCGGAGATCAACGACAGGCAGGGGACGGCCAGGCGTCCGTCCCGGATCAGAAATAACCTATTCGTTCGGGTCCGGTTTCGAAAGTGCCCGCGACAACGGACCAGCCGGTGACCGTCTGGAACGCGACGGCCCATGGGATATTCTACGCAACCTGGCGGCCCGCGGTTCGGCAGCCGGCAGGCCCTCCCGGCTGACAGCGGCCAGCCGGGACGGGCCTGCGTCTCGACCGGTTTTGGTTGACCGATTCTCGGAGACCGGACTATAATTTTCTCATGCGGGCAATCGCCCGGATCCGTCTCGCGCACCGCCAGGACCGGACCGGGATCGCGCCGCCGCCCGTCAAGCCTTTTCGTGTGTTATTCTGCGCCACCCCATCCCCCAACCCTCGAATGTTGTTATGGGCCCAGCCAAAACTTTTCATTTGCCTGACAACCCGGTGTGCACCAGGAGACCGGTTCCCCGGTCCGCTTGGTCGCTGACCGTTGTGGTAGTTTCGGTTTGCCTGTCGGGGTTGGCCGGTTGCCAGCCGGACTCCCGGCCGGCTGCGAACGATTCGACGCCCACTCCCGACACCGCGGATGCGGTTGTTCCGGCCTCGTCCGGAAAAATCGTTGACCGGTATCCGGGCGAGCCGGCGATTTCGTCGGTGCCCCTGAATCGGCAAGCTGCCGCGGAACAGGACGCCGGCAAGTTTGTTTATCTGGATGCTGAAGCGACCGGCATTGACTTTTCGAATATCTGGGAACCCGGGCCCGAAACCTATTACGCCCTGGGAACATCCTATATCGCCAACGGGGTTGCCATTGGCGACTACGACGCGGACGGGCGTCCGGATATTTACCTGACGCGGCAGCAGGACGGCGGACGCCTGTATCGCAACCTGGGAAACATGAAATTCGAGGACGTTACGACGTCCTGCGGAATTGATCCGGAGGGGATGTGGAGTGCCGGGGCGGCGTTTGTGGATTTGACCAATGACGGGCATCTGGATTTGTACGTTTATGGTTATGGCTGTCCCAACCGGTTGTACGTCAACAACGGCAACGGGCAATTCGAGGAACAGGCGGCCCGCTATGGCCTGGACTACGACGGGGCCTCGGTGTGCGCGGCCTACGGCGACTATGACCAGGATGGGGATCTGGATGTGTATCTGGTGACCAATCGTCTGGACGGGAATCGCACCCGGCCGGTTCCGGGAGGCGGTTCGCCAACGTCCAAAGGCCCCAACGGCGAACTGATTCTGAACCCGAATTACCGGGAACGTTTTTACCTGTTGTCGCGACCTGACGGCGAGACGGCCCCGGAAGTCGGCGGGGAATTCGACCATTTGTATCGCAATGACGGGGATCGTTTCGTCGATGTGTCGCTGGAAACCAACATTGGCGAGTTCGCGTATCTGGGCCTGTCAGCCAACTGGTGGGATTACGACAACGACGGGCGTCTGGATTTGTACGTGGCCAACGATTTCAAGGGGCCGGATCTGTTGTATCGCAACAACGGACCCAACCGCTCGGGTCAGATCACGTTCAGCGATGTGATCCCCCTGAGCATGCCGCATACTCCGTGGTTTTCGATGGGTTCCGATTTTGCGGATATCAACCATGACGGGCTGGTCGACTACCTGGCCTCCGATATGGCCGGTACCACTCATTACCGCGACAAATTGTCGATGGGAGCCATGAGCGGACCCGACAGCGAAGCCTGGTTTCTGAACTGGCCGAATCCCCCCCAGTACATGCGCAACTGTCTGTTTCTGAATACCGGCGGCTCGCGATTTATGGAGGTGGCCGTGCTGGCGGGACTGTCCGCCACCGACTGGACCTGGACCGTCAAGTTTGATGATTTTGACAACGACGGAAATGACGACGTCTACATCACCAACGGGATGTCCCGGGATTCCCACAACGGTGATTTGCAGGATGAGGTGCGGGCGCGGCAATTGACACTCCAGGAACAAGTGGAGTTTTGGTGGGACCAGCCCCGATTCGAGCTGGAGAATCTGGCGTTTCGCAATACCGGCGGTTTGAAGTTTGAAAATGTCAGCCAGGCGTGGGGTCTGGATCACGCCGGCGTCAGCACCGGGGCCGCCACCGCCGACCTGGATGGCGACGGCGACCTGGATCTGGTTGTCAACGGATTCGGCGAAGCGGCGCGGCTGTATCGCAACGAGCTGGGAAACAACAATGCCATCGAGCTGAAATTCCGGGGGGCCGCCAGCAATCGGGACGGATTGGGGGTCCGGGTGGATCTGGTCAGCGGACCCGACATGCCGGTCCAGACCAAGTGGCTGGCGGCGGGCCGGGGCTTTGCCTCCAGCAGCGATCTGATTCTGCATTTTGGAACGGGGGAGGCCACGGAAATCGAACAGATTCGGGTCACGTGGCCGTCCGGCCTGGTGCAAACGTTCGAAAGCCTGCCCGCCAATCACCTGTACACGATCGTTGAGAAAGGCGAAATCCAGGCGCCGGTATCCAGCGGGCCAATGAACAGCCGGGATGCCGGGCCTCCCATGTTCGAGCCCTATTCCGGGTTCCGCAATGTCCGGCACATCGAAAGACCCTTCGATGACTTTCAGCGCGAGCCACTGTTACCCAACCGGCATTCGCAACTCGGCCCGGGCATTGCCTGGGGGGATGTGGACGGTGACGGTGACCAGGACTTTTGGCTGGGCCAGGCGGCGGGTACGGCGGGCCAGTTGTTTATCAACGACGGTCAAGGCGGCTTCAAATACGACAAGCAGCAGGTTTTTTCCGAGGACGCCGAGTGCGAGGATCTGGGTGCCGCACTGGTGGACGTGGATAACGACGGGGATGTCGATTTGTATGTCGCCAGCGGCAGCGTGGAGTGCGAGCCCGGCGACCCGGTCTTGTCCGATCGTTTGTATCTCAACGATGGCCGCGGCCAGTTTGCCGATGCGCCGCCGGGCAGCCTGCCGGATTTGCGCAACAGTGGCAGTGTGGTGGCCCCAACCGATTTTGATCGCGATGGCGACGTGGACCTGTTTGTCGGTTCTCGAATCGTCCCCGGTGCCTATCCCACAACTCCCGACTCGGCGTTTCTGGTCAATGAGGGGGGCACGTTTGTGGATGCCACGGACCAGCTGGCTCCCGAACTCAAGTCCAGCGGGATGGTCACGTCGGCCGTGTGGGCCGATACCAACGACGACGGCTGGCAGGACCTGATCGTCAGTTATGACTGGGGTTCTCCGCGACTGTTTGTCAACCAGCAAGGGCGGCTGGTGGACTATTCCGAGGCCGCCGGATTGACCGGCCGGCTCGGCTGGTTCACGAGTGTTTCGGCCGGAGACATTGACAACGATGGCGACCTCGATTTTGTGCTGGGCAATTTTGGACTCAACACCAAGTACAAGGCCTCGCCGGAAAAACCGGAACTGCTGTATTATGGTGATTTCGAAAACAACGGAAAAAAACAGATCGTCGAGGCCAAGTATGAAAACGGGGTTTGCCTGCCGCGACGGGGCCTGGGATGTACCAGCGATGCCATGCCAACCGTCAAGCAAAAACTGCCGACCTACCACGAGTTTGCGATCAGTTCCCTGACGGACATTTATACCAGCAGCGGGCTGGATGCGGCCGACAAGTATGAGGTCAATTACCTCAGTTCCTGTTTGCTGGTGAATAACGGCGTGCGTGACGGCGTTCCGCAGTTTGAATTTCGGGAACTGCCGCGGATCGTTCAGGCCAGCCCCGTTTTCGGATCGACGCTGACGGATGTGGATGGTGACGGCAATCTGGACCTGTATGTGGTTCAGAATTTTCACGGCCCGCAGCGCGAGACCGGTAATATGGATGGCGGAGTTTCGTTGCTGCTGTCTGGCGATGGCCGTGGCCAGTTTGAACCGGTCTGGCCCAACCGCAGCGGGCTGTTTGTCCCCGGCGACGCCACGGCTCTGACTGTTGCCGATCTGAATCAGGATCAACGCCCTGATTTTCTGGTGGGCGTCAATAACGGCAACCCCGCGGGATTCGTGAACCAGAGTCACACCGACTTTGTATGCCTGCGGCTGGACCCGGGCCAGAACCGAACGCCGCTGGGCAGTCAGTTGTCGTTTCCGGGGAGCGATGGCACCCGCCGGGTCATGCAAATCACGGGCGGTGGCAGCTATTTGAGCCAGTCGCCCGCTGAACTGTGGCTGGCGGCTGACCGGGTTCCGCCATCGATCGACGTCCGCTGGCCGGACGGTTCCCGGGAGACCTTTACCGACCTGACGCCGGTGTCCGGCCGTCTGGTCCTGCAGGCTGGACAGGGAAGTAAACGCTAGGGTTGCCAGGCGGCTGAGCGGGAGCGGGATGTCGGGCCGGTGACCGTGATTTCGGCGCAGACTGTCTGAACCCGTCGCCGGCTGATACAATTCGCCACTTGAAACCCCCTGGTTGGCCGGTCCGGCCAGTTCCCTGCATTGCAATCGCGGCCTGGCCGCCCTGGTCATCCATTTCCCAATGGCAGTCAAAGAATGGATTAGTCGTCGAGTTTTTTCGACGGTTCACGGAAACAATCTGGTTTACAACGCCTGTTGGGAAGACCCGCGGCTGGATCGCGTGGCACTGGAATTGTCGGCGGACGACAATGTGCTGGTGTTAACGTCGGCGGGTTGCAATGCCCTGGATTATGCGCTGGCCGGACCTCGCCATGTCTATGCGGTCGACATGAATCCCCGGCAAAACGCCTTGCTGGAACTCAAGCTGGCGGCGATTCGGGAATTGCCGTTTGCCGACTTCTTTCGCATGTTTGGCGATGGTTACCTGCCAGGCGTCCGGTCGTTTTACGAACCCCGCTTGCGCCGCCATCTGTCACCGACGGCCGGTGCGTTTTGGGACAAGCGAATCCGGTGGTTTGATAATCCCCGGCGGTCATTCTATTTTCGGGGCACCTCGGGCAGCTTTGCCAAAATGATGAAGTTTTACACCGATCGGGTCATCAAGGTGCGTCCGCAAATCGAGCAGTTGCTGGCGGCCGAAACCGTCGAGCAGCAGCAGGAAGTCTACTTCGACGGATTGTTCGAAAAATTCTGGACGGGGTGGGTCAAGTTCACCATGAACCGGGATACCACCTTGTCGATGCTCGGCGTGCCCAAGGCCCAGCGGCGCCAAATTGAGCAACAGTATCCGGGTGGACTGATCAAATACCTGCAGGATTGTGTGGAATCCGTGTTTGCCCGGCTGCCGATGAAGGACAATTATTTCTGGCGGGTCTACGTCAATGGCTGCTATACCCGCGAGTGTTGTCCGGAGTATCTCCGCGAGGAGAATTTTGACCGATTGCGGGACGGCTTGCTGGACAAGGTGACGACGCACAATGATTCGGTGCAGGGCTTCCTCGAAAAATTCGATGGCCAAATCTCCCGCTTTATTCTGCTGGATCATATGGACTGGCTGTCCGATCATTTCTTTAACCTGCTGGAAAGCGAATGGCAGGCCATTATCGACCGGGCAGCTCCTGCCGCGCGGGTGTTGTGGCGCAGCGGTGGGTTGCGAACCGATTTTATTGAACAGGTTCACGTGCTCCAAAACGGACAGGTGACACCGCTGGGTGATTTGCTGACGTACCACCGGGAACTGGCGACCGAGTTGCATGCTCTGGATCGGGTGCATACCTACGGCAGTTTCTACATCGCCGACCTGGCCGTTTAGCGGGGTATTGCCAGATGGGTCTCCGCTCGGACATGCGTGTGCTGTTCAATATGCTGTTTCATCGCGGCTCCGGTGATTCGCATGCCCAGCGTATGGAGAGTTTCTACGGAAAACAGGCGCAGGACTACGACGAATTTCGCAAACGCCTGTTGACCGGCCGCGAGGAAATGTACCGGGCAATTGCCGCGCCCGTCGGTGGCGTGTGGGTGGATATGGGAGGCGGCACCGGCTGGAATATCGAAAACCTGGCCGACACCATCGGGCAGATCCGGACGATCCATGTCGTCGACCTGGCCGAATCCCTGCTGGCCGTGGCCGATGACCGGTTCAAAAAACGTGGCTGGGACAATGTACAAACCGTGGTGGCCGACGCAACGCAATTCCGGCCAGCCCAGGGACCGGTGGATGTTGTTACGTTCTCCTATTCGCTGACCATGATCCCGGACTGGTTTGCGGCCATCGACAACGCCCTGGCCATACTCAAACCCGGCGGAATTGTCGGCGTCGTCGACTTTTATGTCTCCCGCAAATACCCGGCAGACGGACTGCGACGACACGGCTGGTTCAATCGGACCTTTTGGCCCAACTGGTTTGCCACCGATAACGTCTTTCCCTCCAGCGAACACCTGCCCTACCTGAGGACCCGGTTTGAAACGATCGAGCTGTTCGAAAGCAAATGCAAAATTCCCTACATTCCTTTTTTGCGGATGCCCTACTATCGCTTCATCGGTCGCAAACCGGAGTGAATTCCGGAACCGGCCAAACCGCCCCCGCCGGATGACCTGATGTTCAGCGGACCGCCCTGCGATCGCGGCCGGGGCTGACCCGCGTTGTGCGAACCCCGGGCCTGCCCGGCCCCGCTGTTTGACTGCCGGACCCTGTGCGGGACCGAATCATCGCCAGGCCGAATGGTCCGGTCGGCTATCGAAGTTTGGGCAGGATTTCCTGCAGCTTGTCGACCATGTAGTCGATTTCTGCCAGCGTGTTGTACAGGTAGAAACTGGCCCGGACACTGGCGGCGATTCCCAGGTGCCGGTGCAAGGGCATCGTGCAATGGTGACCGGCCCGGACGGCGATCCCCTGCAAATCCAGCAGGACCGAAATGTCCTGGGCCGAAACGCCCTCCACGACAAAACTGACAATGCCGCAGGTCTTGTCGGCGGCCGGACCGAGGATATTCAGGCCCTCGATTTCCCGCAAACGTTGCCGGGCCCGATCAGCCAACCGTTGTTCGTAACGGGTCAGCGACGCCATGTCGACATGGTCCGCCAGATACCCGATGGCGGCCGCCAGACCGATCGCCTCGGCAATCGGAGGCGTGCCGGCCTCGAATTTGGCGGGCAACTCACCCGCAGTAAACCCGTCGACAGAAACCGTGCGGATCATATTGCCGCCGCCCATGAAGGGGGGCATGGATTCCAGCAATTCCCGCCGGCCATACAGAATGCCGATCCCCGAGGGGCCCAGCAATTTGTGACCACTGAAGGTAACAAAGTCGGCATCCCAGTCGGCGACCCGGGTCGAGGCGTGAGGAACATGCTGGGCGGCATCGACCAGCACCAGCGACCCGTGGGCATGCGCCAGATCTGCAATTTCGCGAACCGGGTTGATGCTGCCGAGTGTGTTTGAAATGGCGACCACGGCGACCATCCGGGTGCGCTGGCCCAACTGTCGCCGAAAATCGTCCATGTCCAGTTGTCCGTCGGGCGTAATTCCGGCAAAGCGAACGGTCGCTCCTGTGCGTTCGGCCAGTTGTTGCCACGGCACGATATTGGAATGATGTTCCATCAACGTCAGCAGGATTTCATCACCGGGCCCGATATGGGCATCGCCCCAGCTGCGGGCAACCGTGTTGATGCCGGCTGTCGTTCCCGCTGTAATGATCACTTCGCTGGTCCAGCGGGCACCAATGAACTGCTGGACTTTCAGCCGTGCTTCCTCGTACAGCCGGGAAGATTCCTCGCTTAACCAGTGCGTACCTCGATGGACGTTGGCATAGCTGCGCTCGTAGAAATCGCTCATGGCCTGGATCACGGCGCGAGGACGCTGTGTCGACGAAGCGTTATCAAAATAAACAAGGGGTTTGCCCCGATGGATCGTCTGGTCGAGAATCGGAAAATCAGCAATCACCGATTCCGGATCCCAGGCGATGCCCGCGTCAGCCGAGATGTCAGTCAGTCGGGAATGGATCATTCGTTATTCGCAAGCACTTGCGGCAACCTGCCGGCAATGGTTCAGAAACGTTTGCCCCATTTTACCGTGATGGCCAGCAAGCGACCATGATGTGCCAACGCGGCCAAAACCGGCCAGCGCCAGCCAGGTCGTGTCCGGGCCTGACGGCGTCTCACGCAGGCATCCCGACTGCAGCCATGACCGGCCCGCCAGGTGCGGATCGCATTGGGGGGGCGGTGTGGCACCCCACACCGGATTATTCAGCCCTCTCGCAGCGGTTGGGCCCGCCCGTCAGCCAAAAAAGGTCCCGGCCGCTGCCGGCCGCCCGCCCTCTTTTTTCCCGGGATTCGCTCGCTGGCCGCAAACCCGTTAATCCAGGCCTGCCCCCTCACGTCATAAAAACCACTGTTTACATCCGCGATTACCGGCAAACCGCAGGATCATGAATGAACCGTCATCGATTGGGTCAGCCAGTTCGCAAGCGTCGAAACGATTGTTGCTGACCGAGTCCCGTGTTCCGGTGGCCACCCTTCTGTTTGTCACGGCAAACGTACTGGACATTATCATGACGTGGATGCTGCCGGGGACCGGAGCGTTTCCCGAATCCAACCCGTTGGCCCGCCTGGTTCTGGACCACCACGGGATGAGCGGAATGATGGTTTGCCAACTGGCGCTGGTCGCCGGGATTGTGATGATTGCCGATTTCATCGCCATCGGCACGTCCGGTACCGCCCCGGCGTTGCCGGGGACCGGGACCGCCATGGTGGGGGCCGGGGTGCTGTCCAGTGCCTGGTGATTCACGGAGTTTTTGCAATCCCGGTACCGCATTCTGGATCGTCACAACCGGGCCAGCCCGGCAACGCACGATTCGTTCTGCCGCACCGGTGACTGATCCAACGTCGTCAGGCTACCGGATCATGGCGCCCGATCCAGTCGATCGCTGACAATTGGGCCAGGGCCAGTTGCAGGGCCTGGGTACCGCTGCGGCCATGTCCCTGGGCGCGGAGGGCGATGTACAGCTGGTGGGCCAGCGCCAGGCCGGGCAAGGCCAGCTCCATTCGCCGGGCCTCGTCCAGGGCAATCCCCATATCCTTAATGAAGTGTTCGACAAAAAAACCGGGATCAAAATTATTGTCGATCATCCGCGGTGCCAGGTTTGACAAGGACCAGCTGCCCGCGGCACCGCTGCTGACACTTTGCAAAACTGAATTCAGATCCAGACCGGCTCGCCAGGCGTACAACAACGCCTCGCACACGCCGATCATGCCGCTGGCAATCAGCGTTTGATTGACCATTTTGGTGTGTTGCCCGGCCCCGGCCGGCCCCTGGTGAACCCAGGTCTTTCCCAGAATATCCCAGATCGGTTCCAGCGACTGAATTGCCGGTGCTGCGCCGCCGATCATGATCGACAGTGTCCCGTTGCGGGCACCCGTATCGCCCCCCGATACCGGGGCATCAATGGCCTGAACCCCCTGGGCGCTGGCGGTCCGAAAGATTTCCCCGGCCAGCGCCGGGCGACTGGTCGTCATGTCCACGATAATCGCTTCCGGCCGGCAGCCCTCCAGGACTCCGTTTGCGCCGAGGATCACCGGCGCACGTCCTCGGGGTAACCGACCATGGTAAAGACCACATCCGAGCAATCGGCCACCGCGGCCGGGGTTGGCTGCCAATGGGCTCCCGCGGCGATCAGCGACCGGGCCTTGTCCGGCGTCCGGTTGAATACGGCCAGCTCGTAACCGCCGCGCAACAAATGGCTGGCCATCGAGCTGCCCATGACGCCAGTCCCGATCCAGCCAAGTCGGGTTTTACCGGGTTGAATCATGGGCAGCTGGCAGGTACGGGTTCGGCGGCAGCGGCGGCCGGCCGGGTGTCGGGAACGGCATCATCAGAGACCGGTCAGGCGGCGCTAATCGAACTCGGGACGCTTGAGCACTTCAGCAATCAGAATGGCTTGACGAATCGACTTGGGGGAACGCAACATGTCCAGCAGTTCGCTGGCCAGTTGCGACACGTCTCGCTCGGTAACGGAAGTGGTTTCGTGATGCGCGGTGCCAGCCGGTTTCAAACTGGCGACCGAGTGATCAAATTTTCGATGCAATCTGGCGTCCATCTTGTCGTCCGCCAGGCCGACTTGTTCTCCCAGGTGCCGGGCGTGTTCTCCCAGGCTGGAGGTGTCGATGTGGACCCGGACATGCTCGCTGACCGATTGATCGCGCATATCCGTGGGTTCGGCGGCACCGCCGAGAATTCGAATTTCCTCACCCGGACGCAGGGGACGGGAGGGTTGGTTGGCCGGTGGCAGGGGGAGTCGGGCGGACGGATTCCGGGGTTGGACCGGCGGTTTTTTGGGAGCGGCTGCCGGCCGCTGACCCGCCGCCTTCTGTTTTTGTTGCTGCCGCCGCTGGGCGGCCATTTTCAGAAATTCTTCGATATCGCGGGGCATGATGAGACGGCCGTGGACAGGGGGGCTGGCAGGTTAAATCCGGGCGCTCTCGGTTTCGACCCGGTGCGGGGTCAGCTGCGCTGGGTGGAGGTGGCCGAACCGGCATCCGCGATCGATTTTCGCATATCCGTATCGGCTTGCACGTTTCGCAATCGGTAGTAGTCCAGAATTCCCAGCTTGCCACTGCGGAAACTCTCCGCCATGGCTTTGGGGACTTCGGCTTCGGACTGAACCAGTTTGGCCCGGCTTTGTTCAATCTCGGCCAGGTTTTCCTGTTCCTTGGCAACGGCCATCGCCCGTTTTCCTTCGGCGCGGGCCCGGGCGACCCGGGTATCGGCTTCGGCCTGGTCGGCCTTGAGCCGGGCTCCGATATTTTCACCCACATCGATGTCGGCGATGTCGATTGAGACAATTTCGAATGCGGTTTGCGAATCCAGCCGTCGGGCCAGTACGGCCTTGGAAATGACATCGGGATTTTCCAGCACGACCTTGTGATCGGCGGACGAACCGATCGCGCTGACAATACCCTCGCCAACCCGGGCAATAATGGTCTCTTCGGTAGCCCCGCCAATCAGCTGTTGCAGGTTGGAGCGGACCGTGACGCGAGCCCGAACTTTTAACTGAATGCCGTCCTTGGCCACGGCATCCAGCGTCTCGCGCGCGAGCCCTTGGCCGGACAGTCAATCACTCGCGGGTAAACGCTGGTTTGGACCGCTTCCAGAACATTGCGTCCGGCCAGGTCTATCGCCGTGGCTTCGCGATAGCTCAGTTGAATCGTTTTCGCCTTGCGGGCCGCAATCAGGGCTCGCACCACCATCGGTACGTTGCCGCCCGCCAGGTAATGCGCCTCCAGCGCCTTGGATGTCATTTCGGGTTCTTCCAGGCCGGCTTGCACGGCCATGATCTTGGATGGCACGATAACGTTCGGTTTGACCTTGCGAAACGTCATACCCAGCAAATCCCAGAACGTGATTCCGGCACCGGTCAATACGGACTGGATCCACCAGCGAAAGTAACCCAGAAAGATGCCGAACGCGATCAGTGCGATGACGAGCAGAAATATCAGCCCGGCCACAATAAAAATATTCGGATCGATTTGTGCAACTGGCATGAAAGGATTCCAATAGGGGATTCCACGGTCTCGGATTCCCGGGCGAGTCGGTAATAACCGCCCGGCGACTTGCCTATTGTAGGTAAATTGCCCATGGAAATGTAGCCATGCCGGTAGCGAGCGGCCATCAAATCATCAATCCTTCAACCCGGGCCGAAACGCCGGCCACTTGCCTGAACGCGAGAAAACCAACCCGATGACTCATCTGACGATTAATCCGGGCCAAATGACCCTGGCGGAACTGGCCACGGCCTATTGGCAGCCGGTGACGTGTGCCATGGCGTCGCAGGCGTGGCCCGCGGTCGACGCCGCCCGACAAACGGTCGAGGACATCGTGGCCCGGCAGCAGACTGTGTACGGCATTAACACCGGGTTCGGGTCGCTGGCCCAAAAGCGGATTTCGCAGCCTGATCTGCAACGCTTGCAGGTCAATCTGGTGTTGTCGCACGCGGCGGGCACCGGGCCGTTGTTGCCCGAGCCGGTGGTTCGGCTGATCATGTTGCTGAAAGTGAATTCGCTGGCCTGTGGTTTTTCCGGTGTCCGGCGGCAAGTCATCGAGCAGTTGCTGGCTGCCATCAATCACCGGCTGATTCCCGATGTGCCGGCTCAGGGTTCCGTGGGCGCGTCCGGCGATCTGGCCCCCCTGGCCCATCTCAGTTGCGGTCTGACCGGTATCGGCACCGTCCGGCTGGCCGGCCAGGCGATGCCGGCCAGCGCTGCCTGGCGGCAACTGAATATTCCGGAGTTGCAGTTGCAGTCCAAGGAGGGGCTGGCGCTGCTGAATGGAACCCAGGTGTCGACGGCGCTGGCGCTGCAAGGCCTGTTTCTGGCCCACCACGTTTTTGCCGCCGCGCTGGTGGCGGGTGCAATGAGTGTGGATGCGGCGCTGGGAAGTGACAAGCCTTTCGATTCGCGGATTCATCAGGTGCGGTTGCATCCGGGCCAGCAGGATTGTGCCGCAGCCCTGCGGCATCTGTTGGCCGGCAGCGCGATTCGCCGGTCGCACGCGGATTGCGACAAGGTCCAGGACCCCTATTCCCTGCGTTGTCAGCCCCAGGTCATGGGTGCCTGTCTCGACCAGATCCGCCATGTGGCGACGGTGCTGGCCCGCGAGGCCAATGCCGTGTCGGACAATCCGCTGGTGTTCACCGGCGAGGACGAAGTGTTGTCGGGAGGCAATTTTCACGCCGAACCGGTTGCCCTGGTGGCCGACGGCGCTGGCCGTGGCGATCGCCGAAATCGGCGCCCTGTCGGAACGCCGTACGGCCTTGTTGAACGATCAGCATCTGAGCGGACTGCCGGCGTTTTTGGTCCAGGACAGCGGTATCAACTCGGGTTTTATGATCGCCCAGGTCACCGCAGCGGCCCTGGCCAGCGAAAACAAGTCCCTGGCCCACCCGGCTTCGGTGGACAGTTTGCCGACATCGGCCAATCAGGAGGACCATGTCAGCATGGCCACGTTTGCCGCCCGCCGTCTGGAACCCATGTGTCACAACACGGCCGGGATCGTTGCCATCGAGTTGCTGGCGGCCGCCCAGGGGATCGATTTTCGCCGTCCGTTAACGACCTCCGATCCGCTCCGGCAGGCGCATGCACTGATTCGCGAACGCGCGGCTTTTTACGAAGCGGATCGACTGTTTGGTCCCGACATCGACGCCATTGGGCAACGGGTTCTGGCGGGCGATTTCAATCGGCGGGCGTTCGCCTGTCCGCCGCTGGAAACGACCCCAGCACCGCGCTGAGCGGCCGCGGGCCGGGGTGTCCCGGCCACGCATTGGCACACCGCGACGGGAGCAGGCGTCACATCCGTGTCGCGTCGCTTCGTCAAAAAACGCGTTGGAGAACAACGGCGCGAACACTCCATGTCCGAGCGACAGATCCTAGTCCCAATCCAGCGAACCGGCGGACTGGTACTCGGTCACCCGGGTTTCGAAGAAGTTCTTTTCCTTGGACAGGTCCATGGTTTCGCTCATCCACGGGAACGGATTTTTGCTGCCGTACTGGGCCGGCAAACGAATCCGTTCCAGACGCCGGTCGGCGATGTACTGCACGTAGTCCCGGAACAGATTCGGCATTCAGGCCCAGCACGCCGTTGGGCAGGCAATCCCGGGCATAGGCGATTTCCAGTTCCACCGCCTCGCGCACCCGATCGATCATCTGTTGCTGGAATTCGGGGGTCCAGATTTCCGGGTTCTCGGCCTTGATGCCGTTGATCAGGTCGATTCCGAAATTCAGATGGATCGTTTCGTCGCGCAGAATGTACTGAAACTGTTCGCCGATTCCCTTCATCAGGTTGCGGCGATGGAATGACAGGATCATCACAAAACCGGTGTAGAAGAAAATCCCTTCCATGATCAGGTAGAACCCGATCAGGTTTTTCAGCAAGGTCTGCATGCCTTCGAGCGTATCGGTGCGGAAGTCGGGATCCAGGACTTCGCGGGTCAATTCCATTTCGAACGCGTCCTTGCGGGCGATCGCCGGAACTTCGTTGTACATGTTGAAGACTTCGCCTTCGTCCAGTCCGAGGCTTTCCACCACGTACAGAAACGTGTGCGTGTGCACCGCTTCCTCAAATGCCTGCCGCAACAGGTACTGGCGGCATTCGGCATTGGTAATGTGCTTGAAAATGGCCAGTACCAGGTTGTTTCCGACCAGACTTTCCGCGGTCGAAAAGAACCCGAGATTGCGCATGATGACCAGCCGCTCGTCGTCGGTCAGCTTGTCGCTTCGCCAGATTTCGATGTCCTTGTTCATGGGGACTTCGGTGGGCATCCAGTGATTGGCACAACCGTTGATGTAGTGCTCCCAGGCCCAGTTGTATTTCAGCGGCATCAACTGGTTGACGTCGACCTGATGACAGTTGATCAGCCGTTTGGAACTGGCGTCAACGCGGGCCGATTTGCCCTGCAGTCGGGTATCGGCAGCTTTGGCTTCGCGAATATCAGTAGCCATTGAACGATCCGTTGTTGAATGGTTGGGATCGGGTCGGGTTATGCAAAACGTGGTCAGACAGCTCAGGGATTCGGCAGACCGACCGGCAGCCCGCCAGTCAATGGCGAGAACTGCCGGATCGCCGGCCGTTCGTTACTGGCAAGCCTCGCAATCCGGGATCGTCGATGCTGCAGGCCTTGGGGACCGGCATTGCCGGTCGACCTGGAAGTCACCGGAGGCACTCTTGTTTTTCATCCACTTGGGCTGCATCCCGAACTTGTTGATATCCACCGTGGATTTTTCGACCTGGGTCGCACCCAGGCCGCGCAGGTAGTAGGTCGTCTTCAGACCGGTTTGCCAGGCCAGCTTGTACATTTCGTCCAGCTTGCGACCGCTGGGCTGGGCCAGTACAGGTTGAGCGACTGGCCCATGTCGATCCATTTCTGGCGGCGACTGGCACATTCGATCAGCCAGCGGGAATCGATTTCGAAGGCCGTGGCATACCGCACCCGAATGTCCTCCGGCAATTCCTCGATGTCGGCCAGCGATCCGTCGTGGTACTTGATCTTCTCCAGCATGTCGTCGTCCCACAAGCCCGCGACGCTTCAGTTCCTTGACCAGATGAATGTTGACCTGCACGAATTCGCCGGACAGGTTGCTTTTGACAAACAGGTGCTTGTAGTGCGGTTCGATCGACTGCGTCACACCGATGATCGTGGAAATCGTGGCCGTCGGAGCGATCGCCATCACGTTGCTGTTGCGCATGCCGTGCTCGGGCAATCTGCTGACGAACGACGTCCCAGTCCATCGTGCGGCTGCGATCCATTTGCAACCGGCATGCCCCGCTCCTGTTCCAGCAGCTCGATCGTGTCGATCGGCAACAGGCCGCGGTCCCATTTGGAACCGGCGATAGCTGCTGTAGGCACCGCGTTCGGCCGCCAGGCGACTGGACGCCAGGATCGCAAAGTACGAAATGGCTTCCATGCTGCGGTCGGCAAACTCGACCGCCTGCGTCACTGGCGTAGCTGATCCCGCAAGCGGCCATGGCATCCTGGAAACCCATCAGTCCCAAACCGACCGGCCGATGGCGCATGTTGGAATTGCGGGCTTCGTCGGTGGGGTAGAAGTTGATGTCGATCACGTTGTCCAGCATGCGGACAGCCGTGTTGACCGTTTCCTCCAGCCGTTGCAGATCCAGCTGGCCGTCCACGATGGTTCAGCAGGTTGATCGAACCCAGATTGCAAACCGCGGTTTCGTCGGCGGACGTGTTCAGCAGGATCTCGGTGCACAGATTGCTGCTGTGGACGACACCGGCATGATCCTGGGGCGAGCGGATGTTGGAGGGATCCTTGAAGGTGATCCAGGGATGACCGGTTTCAAACAGCCGGGTCAGCATCTTTCGCCACAGATCGCGGGCCTCCACCACCTTGTGCAGCCGCATCTTGCCCTCGCGGGCCAGTTGTTCGTACTGCTCATAGCGTTCCTCGAACGCCTGACCCACCAGATCATGCAGATCGGGCGTTTCATCCGGGCTGAACAACGTCCAGCGATCCGTTGGCCATCACCCGTTTCATGAACAGATCGGGAATCCAGTTGGCGGTATGCATGTCGTGCGTCCGGCGCCGGTCGTCTCCGGTGTTTTTGCGAAGGTCCAGAAACTCCTCGATGTCCAGATGCCAGGATTCCAGATAGGAACAAACCGCACCCTTGCGTTTGCCCCCCTGATTGACCGCCACGGCCGTGTCGCTGACGACCTTGAGAAACGGAATCACGCCCTGCGACTGGCCATTGGTTCCCTTGATGTGGGAGTTGGTGGCCCGAATGTTCGTCCAGTCGTTGCCCAGTCCGCCCGCCCATTTGGACAGCCGCGCATTGTCGGCGATGACCTTGAAGATGTGCTCCAGATCGTCCTGGGCCGTACTCAGGTAACAACTGCTCAACTGCGGATGCAGCGTTCCGGCGTTGAACAGCGTCGGCGTGGCCGAGGTAAACCGGTGCAGTCGACAGGATGTTGTAGAATTCGATGGCCCGCTCGACCTTGTCGGCGCCTTCGTTAATCGCCAGTCCCATCGCAACCCGCATCCAGAAATACTGGGGCGCCTCAATCCGGCGACCGTCGATGTGCAGCAGGTATCGATCGTAAATCGTCTGCAAGCCGAGGTACGGGAACAAATCGTCACGCTCGGGATACAAGGCCGCCGCAATGGCCCGCAGGTCAAAAGTCGCCAGTTCCGGGGAAATCCGTTTTTCGCGAATCCCCACCTGGATGTAGTCGCTGAAGCGTTCCCGGTAGAGCGTGTCCAAATCCCCGTTGTGGGCCACCCGGCCCAAAGCTTCCCGGTAGATGATGTTCAGCACCAGACGACCGGCCACCTTGTCATAGGCCGGATCACGCTCAATCCGCGAGCGGGCTGCCAGCACCAGAGCCCGGGCGATCTCGTCCGGTCGAATGCCGTTGTAAAACTGCCGCTTGACGCTGGCCAACAATTCGTCCGCCGAACAGTCGGGCAGGTCCTCACAGGCGCGGACCAGCTGACGCTGCAGTCGGTCGAGGTCCAGATCCTCCAGCTCGCCATCGACATTGACCTGCATCGCCACGGCCGGTACCGCCGGAGTCACAATTTCCTCGCTGGCCTGCCGCTGCCGCAGCCGGGCATGCTCCTCCCGGTACAGAATGTAGCGGCGGGCGACCGAGAAAAACTCATTCCGCATCAGTTCCCGTTCGACTTCATCCTGGATTTGCTCGACGTCCAGACCCTGGCCGGCGTCGGCCAGCTGTCGCATCTGGTCCGCCACCGCGGCCGTCATGGCCCCAATTCGCTCGGTCAGCGAATCGTCCAGTTCGTCGGCCGAAATCACACCGTTTTCGGCGCAAAACGCCCGCGTCATGGCCACGGCAATGAGCTGGTCGTTAAACGGCACCACTCTCCCGTCCCGTTTGCGTACCAGCAAGTCCCGTGAGGTTTGCTTGTCGTAAGAAGTTTCCAGCATGACTTTCTCCCGTGTTCAACATTCCATTGTTGACCGCACTGCCTGGGGATTCCTCGTCCGCCAGCGTGTCGGTCGGTCCTGGGCGCCGCGCCGCCACTGAACCACCTGTTGTGGTTCACCGGGCTGACACGTCTGGTCAACGAAACGACATTCTGGCATTCCTTGCCCGAGCAAGTGCGGTTGTGACTCCTACCGGCTCAAAGACATGCGAAGCTTTCGATCGGGGGGAACCGCCACGTGGGCGTCCGTTCCAGTCCCCGACTTGTCGTTCGTTTCGCTGACTCAACCACTTGCGGAATCGTTGTTGCCAGGGAGGCGTTGGCGTGCTGTTTCCGGCGGCATCCAGCCAGCCGATTTTGGCTCGTTTCCCGGCCTCCCTACCAAGGCTTCCGAAAGCGGTGGGCCCCAATATATCGATGACCGAAGGCTTGTCAACACAAAATGTTGTGCTTGCACCCAACATTCATTGTATCGGGCCCGGGCCAGTCGAACCATCAGAAAAACGCCTGGCAGGCCCTCAAAACCGGCCCGCCAGGGACGACCAACCGCTGAGCGTTTCCCCCGATTTCAAGACCCCCGGGCCGGCCGACCACGGCCCGCCGCCGGGTGGGCCAACCCGCGGGTTGCCGCACACGGGTCGCGATACCGTTGGGCGGGCCCCCCCGACACCGGGTGCCGGGCTCGCCCTATAATCGAGTCGTTCCCTCCATACCGTGTTACAACAGGAACCAGCCGGGATGCCTGCCAGAATTTACCTTGCCGTCGTCGGAATCATGTATCTCGCCCTGGCCCTGTGGTGCACGATGTCGCCGGCGACGACCTCCCGCAAGGTGGGGTTCGACTTGCTGGGTGGCTCCGGACGAAGCGAGTTTATGACCGTCTACGGCGGGCTGGAGTTTGGACTGGGGCTCGTCTTTTTGTTGCCGTGGATTCAGCGTGACTGGACTGCCTGTGCGCTGGTCTCATGCATTCTGGTGCACGCGGCACTGGTGCTGTTTCGTACGGCTTCGTTTTTTCGCTACAGTGATTTTGAAAAACTGACGCGCAACCTGGCAGTCGGTGAATGGGTGATATTGTTGGCCGGTGTGGCGGTCTGGTGGTTCAGCCGGCAACCGGCGTCCGTTCCCGGATAGTGTCATGGGGTGCCAGGTTGACGGCGCACTCGTATCGGGTGTCAGCCCCTTCGGTTGAAATTGAAAGAAGCACCCCGCTGGTGGCCTGAATGGCCGGGCGGGTTTTTTGATGTGCATCAGGAGCGTTGCAGGGCATCGGCCATCGGCCTATCGGAACCAGCGCCAGCCACGTTCAATCGTCCCGGCCACGTCGACGCTGTCAAATGCCCCCAGGGCCACGGCGATCAGCAGGGCCACCGCCAGGGTCGTGAAGGTGGCAAACCACAGGGTTCGCCGGGCCCGGGTCCGGGCCTGGGTGAGTTGTTCCTCACGCATACGATGCTGGTACACCGGCATCCAGTACTTGTTCGATTCCAGGTCAATGGTTTGAAACATGGTTGGCCCTCATGGATCGTAAATGGGTTGTCGGCGGCTCTGTGGAAAACATCCGGCTTGGGAGGTGAAGGTGCCACAGTTGGCTTGTCCAACCGCGCCATTTCCGGGAAATACCGCGTGCCGGGTGAGCCGGCAGAGGCACCCCATCGTGGTTTTTTGCCGAGCCGTTTTTTTCCGCCGGGGTGTGTCAGCCGGGACAGTGCCACGAACGGGTTTTCGCGCCCACCGCGGACTGTGCCCGGCCTGTCATCAATGGCAACTGTTGTGCCAGAGGGAATCGGTCGAAAAAACGCGGGAAATCTCCAGGTGCCATGATGCAGAAAATCCCCGTCCGGGCGCCGCTGTGGCCGAATGTCAACGGCGAGGCGTTTGGGTTACGGGCAGCGGCGCTGGACGGGTGCCACGCTGGAAAGGGACAGGCACTTCGCGGATCGCCCAGGAGTGAACTTCGAGTCAGGCCCTTTTTTTGACGACGGGGCGACCTGACGCAGTCGTACTTGAGCGTGCGTCACAACAGTCGGGCGTCAGCTGGTCAGAAATCGCCCGGGAACACACGGGCATGATCGCGACCTGTCAGTACGACTGGTACGACTCGCGCTAGCTCCGTCCATGCACATCCACCAGCCGCAAGAACCGCCGTCGATTCTCGTCCCGCAACAGGTCAATTTCCCGGATCAGCTCAGGGGCGCTGGAATATTCCAGCAGCCAGGTCAACCGGGCCAACTCGGCCGCGTCAGTCGGCAAGTCGTGGCGGGCCGTGGTATTCATCAATCGCAACCGGGCCTCGACCCAGCGCAACATTTTCCAGGAGCGGGTCAGGTATTCAAAATCGTCGTCCGAGAGGCATCCATGGCGGTGCAAGGCGGTGGCGGCGGCAATCGTGTTGGGTTGCAGGACGTCCGGGTATTGCCAGGCATGCTTGAGTTGCAGCATTTGCACGGCGAATTCAATATCCACGGTGCCGCCGACCCCGCGTTTGATGTTTTGAGGCGATGCACCCTGTTCCATTCTCTGTCGCATGCGGGCGATTTCCGAGGCGTGCGCGGGATCCCAGGGATGTGCGGTAATCAAACTGGCCACCAGTTTCCCGGCGACACTGGTCGCCGCGGCATCGGGGGCGCACACCAGGCGGGCCTTGCACAGGGCCAGTCGTTCCCACAATTCGCCCGCCCCACGGATGAAATAGCGTGTGAATTCGCCGGTGGAAACGGCCAGCGGGCCGCTTTTGCCGGTGGGCCGCAAGCGACAGTCGACTTCATAAAGTTTGCCCCATGGTCCGTTGTGGGAAACGCGTTTGGCGATGTTGGCGGCCAGTCGGCTGAAAAAGTCCTGGTGGCTGGTCGGGTCGCGGCCGCCACATGTCATCGTGGCGCCGTCGCCGGGGTACACGAACACCAGATCCAGATCGCTGTGGTAATTGGGTTCCTGGCCGCCGTGTTTGCCCAGCGCCAGGATCATCAGCGAACATTCCGAACCGTCCGCCAGGCGGGGGTGGCCATGCCGCCGGTGCAGGGCGCCGGTTTCCTGGCGAACCACCTCGGCCAAACAAACTTCGGCGATATCCGCCAGGGCCCGGTGCGTATGGCCAATATCGTCCCGGCCGGTCACATCACGGGCCCCCACGCGCAAATGCTGCGCATCACGAAAACTGTGCAGGATGGGATCGATATCCTCGGCACCTCGCACCAGATCGTCGAGTGCCTGTTTCAGAAAATCGAATGAAGGCAGGCTTTGCAACACCAGGGAGTCCATCAGGCCGTCGACCATCCCGGGGTTGCGAACCAGCAAATCACACAGGTAGTCACAAGCGGCGCAAAGCCGAACATACAATTTCAGGGTGGAAGGGTTGGAACTGAACAATTCCCACAGAATGGCCTTGCCACCCAGCGAATCGCTGACCGCCGACAAACGCAGCAGCGTGGAATCGGGATCCGGCGTCTGGCCAATTTCCCGCAGCAACCCTTCGGCAATGGCGGCCAGAAAATGGCGGCAGCGATGCGACGACAGGAACTGGCTGGACTCGGTGGCCAGATCCATCAGGTGGCGGCAGGCCTGGGTCGGGTTCAGGAAACCGTGGCGGGACAGTACGGCCGCTACCCAGTCGGGGTCGGGGTCCGGATCCAGAACCAGGTCTGCCTCCTCGCCGCCCGAGTCGTCGTCTCCCGCGAAGGCATTGTGCAGCAAGTGATCCAGGATCACCCGGTGATGGTGCGTGGTCTGTTTCAGGCCGTCGAGAAACCGTTCCAGAATTTCGTCGGTGTCGGCGTCACTTCCGGAGTGTTCGCCCGGCAAACCCGTTCGCATCGCGACCTTGCGCAATTCTGCCGGGTCGGCGGGCAAGCTGTGGGTTTGCAAATCAAACATGATCTGCAACCGGTGCTCCAGGCGTCGCAGCCAGCGATACCCCTGATCCAGCAACATTTGCTCCTGAAAACTCAGACATCCGGCCTGAAACAGTCGGGCGATGGCTTCCAGGGTATTGCCACCGCGGACTTCCGGCAGGGCACTGCCGTGCAGCAATTGCAAAAACTGGATGACAAATTCAATGTCGCGGATGCCACCCCGTCCGGTTTTGATATTGGTTTCGGCGTCGCCGTCGATCAGCGCCCGGCGTTCGATTTGTCGTTTGAGCGCCCGAATCCCGTTGATTTCGGTCATGGACAGCCGTTGCCCATAGACCCAGGGCTGCAGCCGCTCCAGCAGTTGCCGGCCCAATCCGCGGTCACCGGCGATGGGGCGGGCTTTGACCAGGGCCTGTCGTTCCCAGGTACGACCGCGCAAATCGTAATACGCCAGGGCGCTGGCCAGACCGCTGGCCAGCGGTCCGGTGGAACCGTGCGGCCGCAATCGGTAGTCGATGCGCCATGCCACTCCATCGGTCGTTGGATCATTCAGTAAGGAGGCAAAGGTCCGCGCCAGGCGATCAAAATATTCTCGATTGTCGATGCTGCGGGATCCGCTGGTTCGCCCGTCGGCCCGGTAAAACATCACCAGGTCCAGATCGCTGGAGTAATTCAGTTCATTTCCGCCCAGTTTCCCCATGGCAATGATGCAGGCCGTCACGGGTTGACTCTCCTTGTCGAGCGGCCAGCCGTAACGGAGCGCCAGCGTTCGTCCGGCAAACTGCAGGGCCGCCACGCAGCTGGCATCGGCCACGTACGAAATCTGGGCCGTGACCGTTTGCACGTCCTGCTGGGCAACAATGTCACCGAAGGCAATTCGCAAAATCTCACGGTGCTTGAACCGGCGCAACAGCCGCAGCGCCTCGGTCTGGTCCTCGGCCGGCACGTTATCCAGCAACGCGGTGATTTCGTCAATCAAGACCTCGCGCGACACGGGTTGGCCCGCCGTCAAGCGCAACGAATCATAAGCCGCCGGATCACGGATCAGCAAATCCGACAGGTACTGGCTGCTGGAAAAAATGGTGAGCAGAATCGGGATGCACGTCGTATCGCGTTCGAACAGGGCGGCCAGCGCCAGTCCGCTACGGGAGGCGGAGAAAAAACGTTCCAGATTGTTCAGCGCCATGTCCGGATCACTGACGCCCGCCAGGTGGTGGCCCAGTTGCCGGCACAAGCCCTGCATCAGGTCCCGCGGGACCCGGTGGGTGGCCATGGCCGTCAAATTGGAACAGGCGCGGCGGGGATCGCGGAAAACCACATTCGGAAACGCCCGTGCCAGCGTACCGGGATCCTGCAACATGTCCGGCAAAAACGCGTCGGTGGTGGGCATCGCATCAACTCGGAGAGGCCAGCCGCGGCTCAGAATTCGTCCTCGTCTTCGGCGTATTCCGTCTGATCGATTCGCAGTCCCAGCAATTCCCTCAACGCGGTTCGAATGCGGGGAAACTTGATCGGCAGTGACAGGGCCCGGTGCCGATCCGTGTCCAGATCGGCGTTCTTCAGAAACTGCCCCAGCTGTTCTTCGCGAACCAGCAAGATGGCGGGCACCGCATCACATGTCCGGTTGTTGGCGAAATCGTTAAAGGCCTCCAGCCCGGCGGTTCCCAGACCGGCACATCCAAAAATCACGGCATTGGCAGGCAATTCCTCGGCCGGATCGAGCTCGTAAAACCGCTCCAGGGCCCGCACCGGATCGCCCAGAATCAGCACGCGGTAACCAATCTTTTTGAGCTTCTTGCGCAAGGTATCCTGCACGTGCTGGTTGGATTCCACGACCATGACGGTATTGCCCTCCCCCTCGTGATTGCGGGCCTGCCGCCGCGCATACTCGGCGGCTTCCTGCTCCAGCAAGGCCGGGTCGTACCGGTCCGATTCGCCCTTGCGGATCGCCTGAATGACATTCATGACCTCCTCCAGCGCTTTCCGGGGTGTCTGGAACCGTTCTTCGGGGTCCAGGGCCATCAACTTGTTGACCAGGGTAACTACCCGATGAGGCAGATCGGGGGCGATTGCCCCGAGCGGCTTGATATTCCGGTAACGTTCGCTGCTCATCCGCCTCATCCGCTCCCGCGTGACGAGCAGCGGTGAACATCCGCTCAGCATGTGGTACAGGACGACTCCCACAAAATACAGGTCACTGCGCTTGTCGTTGCGCGGGGCGTTGGTGGTTTTCTCCAGGCCGGCATAATCAACGGATCGGGGATTGAAAAACCCCGACCGTTTTTCGTCGTGGTCGTCCGCAGCGGCCAGGCCAAAGTCGACCAGACTGGCCCGGCCGCTGGAGGCGAGCAGGATATTCGACAGCTTGATGTCGCGGTGCGAGACACCGCGCTGGGCTGCATAATCGAGGCCACTCAGGATATCCCGGACGACTTTCAGAGCCATGGAAACCTTCACGGTACCCTGTGCCTGAACAAATTCGCGCATATTCTGGCCTTCAATGAAATCCATCACCATATAAATCCGGCCCCGATGATTCTCCACTTCGTGGATCGGAACGATGTTGGGATGCCGCAACTTCATCACTGTTTGGGCTTCTCGCAAAAACCGCTCGCGGGTGATCAGGTCACTGGCGTAGCGGTTGCGCAATACCTTGACCGCCTTGACATCGCCGGTTCGCAGATGCACGCTGCGATAGACGCGGGCAAACGTGCCAGCGCCCACCAGGTACAAGACCTTCCAGTTGCCATAATAAAAACCGGTCTTGTGTCCGTCCTCCACACGATTCAGCTGCCAGTTGGTCAGATACTCGTGTTGCAGCAGGAAACTCTTGAAATCATCGACACTGACGCCCCGCGATCCCAGCGCCGAAAACACCTGATTGGTCTGGCGATTGTCAAGCAACCGGCATTCGAGAATGCGCTGGGCAAGTTGTTCGGCGGAAAGTTCAGGCATACCGGAATCGTCGGCCGTCAGCTGGAATCGGGAGCAGGTGGGCAGGCAGCGAACCAGTCACCGCCCTGTATCGGAAAGCGCACGAAAAGACCGGGCGGGCCGGACCCGACCGGACCCGTGATGACAATACGTTTCAATCATAGCCAAATCACCCCGTTTTACAATCTTTTACAGGACTTCCGGGTCCTGTCGCCCCCATCGGTGCCGCCGTCCGGCGCATCCGCGGCACGCTGAGCGCCAGCGCACCGACGCCAAAAAGCGAGCCAGCGACCGGGGTTTTGGCGGTCGCTGGCTCGTTACCAGAGTCAACTGTCGGAGTGGTTGACCGAACGGATTTTGTCAGGCGGTTGGGCCGCCGCGGAAACTACAGTCCCTGCTCATCCAGTGTTTGCTTGAACTGGTCCCGCTCGCGGCGCGTCGCATCCAGGTCGAACATCAGATATTTCATATCCAGCCGCAATTGACCCAGAGCGTCCTGAACCAGATTCAGAATCCGGCGGCGACGCTGCGTGAATTCGACGATGCGGTCGACGCAGAGCCCCAATTCCGCCCGGTGTTCCTCGGGCAATTCCGAGACATGCTTTAAAAGGTCGTTGACTTCTGCCGGCAAGGCATCGGTAGCGGGCTTGAGGCGGTTGGCGGAAATGGAACTCATTGGTTTTTCTCGTCTGCAGGAGGGTTGCGATGTACCTGACTCGATCGAAAGCACTCGTCGTGCCAGCGGAGCACAACAAGAACCCGTTTTGGTCGCCAAGCCGTTCAATGATAACGACTTGCGCCAATTTTAGCCGATTGGCCGCGGCCCGCCACCGTTGCCGAAACACCACATCAATCGATCTGGAACGCCAGGGGTGGGCCTGCTAAAAGTCCCGATGCGGGTGCCTCAACCCGTAAAACGCCAGTGTTTTCGAGCGGTTTTCGATTGAAATCCGCTGTTCGTTGCCGCAACACCACATTGCTTCCCATTGGAATCATTCCGTGACCCCAATCATTACAGCTGGTCCCCGAGCGGTATCCCGTTCCGGCCTTCAACGGCCGATGACACCGGACCCGCGTCTGGCCGTCCGGGCCGCCATTGTGTTCACCGTGCTGTGGCTCGCTGTGCCAACCGGCCCGACGGCGGCCCAAACGGCGGCACCGGATGACCGTCCCTGGACGTTGGGAGAAACGGATTGCGTTATCACCAATGACCACTGGCGGGTTTCACAATCCACCGACGAGTACCACACCGGGCCAACGTGCCGCCGCATTTATGTCAATGCGGGATGGGGCACCAAAATATTGACGAGTTGCCCGGTACCGCACTGCTATGTCATTGACGAGCTGAAACCATCACTGTGGATCAAGGCGACCCGGCCCCACATCCAGTTTCACGTCCGTGTCGTATTGCCCAATACGGCGGATCCCCGCGAGGACGGTCCCATGACCGTGCTGTTGCCGGGACCGGTGTACAAACATTCGGGGCGTTGGCAAAAACTGGACTTCGCCGACCTGCCCCAGTCGCTCCCGGAGTTGTTGCAGCAGGCCGTCTGGAAACTGCGCGCCCGGTTTGACGGACGGATTGACGACAGTCAGGCCTACGTCGACCGCCTGGTTTTGAACCTTTACGCGGGCCCGGGCAGCAACACGGTCTGGATTGATGACGTGGAACTGCCGGGCACGGTGCCAGTGAATTTGAACAGCCGCCATGTCGGCGTGGATGCTCGCGCGCCTGAGTGGCCGGTACACCAGGTCGGTTACCAGGAACCGCTGGTCGATCGGCGCCCGGCTCTGGCCCGGTGCAACTCCACCATTTTGGAGGTCCGCGGTCAACCGTTTTTTGCGCGGTTGATCCAGCACAACGGCGAGCCCTTTGAAATGCTCCGCGAGCTGGGATTCAATACCATCGAATTGCCCCGCACGGCCAGCATCCAGCAACTCCGCCAGGCCGAACGGCTGGATCTGTGGATTGTTTGTCCGCCTCCGGCATCGGCGGGGCTGGATCCGATTTCGACGGAATTCGATCGCGTATTGGCATGGACGCTGGATACGGGGCAGCAGTTGGCGGATATCAACGGCCTGGCCAATCGGGTTCAGGAAATCCGGCGATCCGATATTCGCGAGGACCGGCCGATCGTGGCCTTTGCCAACACGCATATGTACGACCTGTCGCGGGTCTGTGATATTCTGGGCGTTGGATTCGAACCGATTGGCGGCAGTTTCGCGCTCGGCCAATACAGCGACTGGGTCCAGCAACGTACCCAGCTGGCTCAGCGCAGCATGCCGGTTTGGGCGACGGTGCAAACCGAATTGCCCGAGACCATCGCCCGCCAGACGGCTGCCCTGGCGGCCACCGTTCCGCCGTTGCCTCTGGATCCGGCCCAAATCCGTGACATGACCTACGAAGCCATTGCCGGCGGTGCCCGCGGCTTGCGGTTTGTTTCCCGGTCCCGCCTGGACGCCGGCGATCCGGTGGCCCGGCTGCGCGGCCTGATGTTGCGCTGGCTGAATGCCCATCTGCGGCATCTGGAGCCGTGGGTGTGCGGCGGCGCGGTGGTGAACCGCACCGAATCGAGTGATCGCAGCCAGCAACTGACCACATTGTCGACCCCCCGCGGCCGGTTGATTCTGATTCAGCGGTCCTCCCAAAGCGAACCGGGGGTTGCCGGCGACGCCAGCGTGTCCACGTTCAAATTCTCCGATTCGGCGCTGGGTACTTCCGAGCAGCCCTTTCACCTGTCGGAAACCGGCCTCGTCTTGCTGGACCAGGGGCGTGTCCTGGCGGGCAACGAAATCACGATTGAAAATTGTGGCCCGCTGGAAGCGGTCGTGATCACCGGAGAGCCCGTGGTGATCAATCGCATGGCCGAATCGTACTTGCTGGCCGGCGAGCAAACCCAGTCCCAAATGCATCTGGAGATCGTGCGGCAATGGCTGGCCATTGCCCAGCTCATCAATGAACAGCTGGCCCGCATGGGTCAGGGTCGGGCTCCCGCTTCGGGCTCGATCAATGAAGCCAACAACGCGCTGCGCCAAGCGCAAATGCTGGTGGCCAGCGGCAGCGCCATGACCGCCAACCGGATGCTGTTTGTGGCCGACCAGAAACTGGCGGCCGCGCGGCGCGATATCCTGCTCGCGTCACGATCCCAATTCAACGCCGTGACTTCCTCGCCGCTGTTGTCGCATATTGCCCTGGTGCCCCTGCATTACGATTTGACCAGCCGGATCGATCCTGCCTCGTGGCAAGCCAACGGCCTGGCCGGCGGCGATTTTGAAAATCTCCAGCTCATGACTGACAACCAGTGGGAAAACCACCGGGCCACACTCGGCGGCGTTCGGACTCACGTCGAACTGGCAACGTCACCGGTTGTCCGCGGACGCAGTTCGCTGTTGCTAAGCGTGGATCCGGATGAGGGCAACCCGGCCGGATCGCTGGTCGATCGAACTCCCTTGTGGATTCGCTCCGGTCCCGTGCCGGTGCGGGCGGGCCAGCTCGTGCGAATTCACGGTTGGGTCAACATCCAGCAACCCGTCAGTGGATCGCTGGAAGGACTGCGGATTGTCGATTCCATCGGTGGACCCGATCTGGCCGAGCGAATCGTGCTGACCCGGGGCTGGCAGGAGTTCTCCATTTACCGTTGTCCCGCCGAGGATACGCAGTTGCGGCTGACCTTTGAACTGACCGGATTTGGGGCAGCCAGCCTGGATGAAGTCTCGGTCAATGTTCTGAACCTGGCGGGGTCGGCCGGAGCCACATTGCAGGAAGCTCGCGAATCCCGGCCCGACGGTTCGTCGTCCCCGGCCACTACGCCGCCGACCCCGGAGCTTTCCGGGCGGCGTTCCGGGTTTTCCCGCTAGGTTCGGTCGTTGGGTGCGCCGTATTCGCCACAGGTCCGGGCAGCCTCCCGTTCGCCAGCTGCCGAAAAACCCGATGGGGGGTACCGCAAACGGGCCGCCGTGTACACCACCGGCCCGCCCGCATCCCCGGCCTCGCCCGTCCCCGGGGCCGCGACGGCCCGCGCAGCTTGTCAGAAACGGCGCCCTTCGTCATCATTGCCCCACCGTCATCCGCACCGCTGTTGGCTTTCGAATCTGTCGTTCCATCATGAATCGCGATTCCACAATCCGCCCGGTTGGGATTCCAGAAAGCCCCGGTGCATTGAGGCCGGTGCTGGGTCCGTTCAGCGCAACATGTGTGGTGATCGGGGCCATCATCGGGATCGGAATTTTTTTTACACCTCACGACGTAGCCCTGATCACAGGCAGTGCCCGAATGGCGATGCTGGCCTGGGCGTTGGGCGGGTTGATTGCCATGGCGGGGGCGCTGACCTTTGCGGAACTGGGTGGATTGTACCCGCGTACCGGGGGCCAGTACGAGATATTGCGCGACGCGTGGACGGCCCCGGCCGGATTTGCCTATGTGTTTTGCAATGCCACCTATATCCAGGCGGGCGCCATCGCGATTATTGCCTGGTATGCGGCGCTGAATCTGGGCGAGGTCATCCGCGGTGAACTGCTGCCACCATCGACGATCCTGTTGATGGCTGCGCTAATGATTGGAGGGTTAACAGTCGCCAATGCCCTGGGTGTCCGTTTCGGTTCAACGATTCAAAATGCCACAGTGGTGGCCAAGCTGTTAACCTTGCTGGCCATTACGGGCGTGGCCTTGTTTGCACCATCAGCCGCCACCGTGCCACTGTCGCCCGCGGCTGCCGACCAACTGGCACAGACCGTGGATACGAGTCCCCTGGTGCTGCTGTTTGCCGGGTTGATTCCGGTGTTTTTTTCGTTCGGCGGATGGCAGCACGCCTTGTGGATCGGGGGCGAGGTGCGCAATCCCCGTCGCCATGTGCCCCTGGCGATTGTCCTGGGGGTGGCCATTGTCACGGTGGTGTATTTGCTGGTGAACTGGGCCTATTTTCGGTTGCTGGGTTTCAACGGCGTGGCCAACAGTCCGGCGATCGCGGCGGATGCCGTGGGAGTCATCTGGCCGCATGTCGGAAAACGACTCGTCGCCGGAGCGATCGCCGTCTCGGCGCTGGGTGTCCTGAATGCCCAGCTGTTGAGCGGTCCCCGCCTGATTTGCGGAATGGCCCGGGCCGGCAAGTTTTTTTCGGTGTTTGCCCGCGTTGGCCACCGCACCGGTACACCGTTGCCGGCGATTCTGTTTCTGGGCGGGCTGGGGCTGGCGTTGTTGCTGGTGGCCGGAGACGCCACCCGGATCAACCAGTTGTTGACCGGGGTGGTGACCGTGGACTCCGTGTTCTTTTTCCTGACCGGATTGGCCTTGTTCCGGCTGCGTCCCCGCAGCCCGGCCGACCGGACGTTCCGCGCTCCGCTGTTCCCCCTGGCTCCGGCTCTATTTGTGACCGGCGAAGCGCTGATCCTGGTGGGTGCCTTTGGCAATTCCCTCACCAACGGGGGGGCCCTGACCGGCTTGCTCTGGATTGCCGCCGCGCTGGTGTGCTACGCGATTTTTTTTCGGGACAAGCCTGCTCCCTGACCGGCCCCCGGAGGCTCGGCCCCCCGGGACTGCCTCGCGACCGGTCCCGGCGCCGCGCACAAAAAAACCACCGTCAATCGCGCGGTGGTTGTTTGAGTTTGCGGTGGTTGTTCGAGTTCGCGGTGGTTGTGCCGGTTGCGCTAACGACGACGTCGCACGACCGCGGCGACGCCCAGCAAACCCAGCAGCGTCAGCGACGAGGGCTCGGGAACGGGATTGCTGGTGAAGTTGATGGACCAGCCATTCACATGCCCATCGTCGCCATCCGCGCTATCACTCAAATTGATGGTCCAGCTGCCAAGCGTGCTGAGACCACCAAAGGTTGCGGCGAAGCTGCCGGCGCCGGTGGCGGTGCCATCGCTGGGCAAATAGGTACCCGACGGGATTTCGTAGGTGCTGTTGCCACCGGCAGCGGCGGTACCAATGGTTGCCAAACCGGCGTTGCTCCAGGTGTAGGGCGCCGGAGACAAAGTGTCACCGCCAGAATCGAAACCCAGGTTCGAGGAGTCGAATAACGCGGTCGGGATCAGTTCGATGGTTTGCGTCCCGTTGGTTAACGTCGCCGTCACGTCACCGACCCACGAGTGATCCATGTTGATGGTCACGGTGAGATCCGTGATGATTTCGTTGACAGGCACCACAATGGTGCTGGAGAACGGGGTTGCGTCATCGAAGAGTCCGGCATCGGCCGAACTGTCAAAGTAGTCGGCCGATGCAACACCGGTCATCGCCATACCGGCGGTCAGGGCAACGACATGCAACAGTGTTTTTTTCATTCAAATTTCCTGTGTCCGGGAAGTATGTCGCGTATCTAACCGAAATGATTTTCTCACCGCCGTGCCGGCAACGCTCCGTTTCAATGCCCGGCGGCAATGGAAATCCCCGGTTTCACTGGATATTGCCGCCGGCCTTTAGGATAATCTTCGCAAGCGGCTGGTCAATCAGTCCGACCGAGAAAGCTGGCTGCCGCGTCCGGCGCCGGGCAGCAATTGTCCTTGCCGTAATTACCTCAAACCCGGGTACGAGATCCTTGCCATGAATTTTCAAATAAAAGGCAGTCATCCCTGTTTTTGCGTGACAGCGGGGCTGCTGCTGGTCTGCCTGTTGGCCGGCTGTCCATCGAGAACGCCGGAGGCCGGCAACGACCAGCCAGGCCCCCTGGACGCTGGCGGGGGCATTCAGTCGAAGCCACTGGCCGGGCGAGTCCCGGGCAACGGGGGGAGATTCACTGAGCTGGACGGCGCGGAAACCGGATTGCTGCACACCAACCAGCTGCAGCCGGCCAACATGCGAAGGTACCTGCTGAACGGGGCCGGCATGGCGACCGGTGATTTTGACAACGATGGACTGGTCGATGTCTTTGCCGTGTCGCAGGACGGCGAGAATCACCTGTTTCGACAAACCTCGACGTGGAAGTTTGTGGACGTCACGGCCGCAGCCGGTGGGCTGGCTGGCGGAGACTACTGGGGAACCGGGGCATCCTTTGCCGATGTGGACAACGACGGCTGGCTGGACCTGTACGTATGCAATATCAATGGTCCCAACCAGCTGTTTATCAATCAGCAAAACGGCACGTTTAAGGAAGACGCCCGTGCGCGGGGTGTGGCCTTCGCGGGAGCCACCACGATGGGCTCGTTCGCCGATTACGATCGGGATGGTGACCTGGACTTGTATCTGGTGAATAACCGTATCTTTTCAATTTTGGAAGAGTCACCCGAGGTCCAGCTTCGTCCGGTCAATGGACGGCTGGAAGTCCCTCCGGATTTTCAGGAGCAGTATTTTCTGCTGGAGGGTCGAATTCAGGAAGCCGGCCAGCGGGACCGGTTGCTGCAAAACGATGGCCGGGGGTATTTTTCGGACGTCACCGAAACGGCCGGGATTGCCGGTTTCGATATGGGACTGTCGGCCACCTGGTGGGACTACGACAACGATGGCTGGATGGACCTGTACGTGGCCAACGACATGACGTCACCCGATCACCTGTATCGCAACCTGGGCAACGGCCAGTTCCAGGACCGCCTGCCAGATTCCGCCGGACATACTCCGTGGTTCTCAATGGGTGCCGATTCAGCGGATATCAACAACGATGGTCTGGCGGATTTGCTGATCGCCGACATGTCCAGCACAACCCACTACAAGCAAAAGACCACGATGGGAGAAATGGGCAATTCGGCATGGTTTTTGACCATCGGTCGGCCCCGGCAATTCATGCGCAACACGCTGTTGGTCAATTCCGGCAGTCACCGGTTTTACGAGGCCGCCAATTTGACCGGACTCGATTCGACCGACTGGTCGTGGTCGATCAAGTTTGCGGATTTCGACAGTGACATGCTGGTCGACGTGTTTGTGACCAACGGCGTGGGCCGCAATATGAACGACTCGGATGCGGCCGTCGAATACGGGCGCCTGATGGAGGCCGGCAAGCCGGAGGAGGCTCAGGCACAGATTCTGAAGATGCCGCCGTTACAGGAGTCCAATCTGGTATTTCGCAACCGGGGGGACCTGGAATTCGAGAATGTTTCCCGGGCGTGGGGCCTGGATCATGTGGGAGTCAGCCAGGGGGCTTGCGTGGCCGATATCGATCGCGATGGCGATCTGGATTTGCTGGTCAGCAACATGAACGAGCCTTTGACAGCGTATCGAAATGACCTGGCGGGCAACAACCTGCTGGTCCGGCTGGCGGGAACCACCAGCAACCGATTTGGTGTGAACGCCAAAATTACCGTCGCTGCCGGCGACACCCGCCAGGTTCGGCAGATCAACCTGGCCCGTGGCTACATGTCCGCCGACGAACCGCTCGCGCATTTCGGCCTCGGCGAAAACCGGATGGTGGACCGGATTCTGGTGGAGTGGCCCAGTGGAATTTGCCAGGAATTCCGGAACGTTGCGGGCAATCAGCAGCTGACGATTACCGAGGGAACCAGCGGACAGATCCCGCCGCCCGGTCAACCGGCGGTTGCCCCCTGGCTGGAGGAAGTCGACCGTCAGTCAACCGGACTGGATTACAAACATGTCGAAATCGAAAGCGATGATTACCAGTGGCAACCGCTGCTGCCCAACAAGCTCAGTCAATTGGGCCCGGGTATGGCCTGGGGCGATGTCAATGGCGACGGTCGCCAGGATTTGTTTCTTGGCAACTCGGCCAGCTTGCCGGCCCGACTGTTCATTCAGGAGGCACCGGGCCAATTCGTCCCGGCAACGCCCTGGTACGATGAGTCCCCGTACGAGGACCTGGGAGCGGCGTTTCTGGATGTCGATGGCGATGGGGATCAGGATTTGTATGTCGCGTCAGGAGGCTACGATTTCGAGCCCGGGTCCGAATGGTTGCAGGACCGTTTGTATCTGAACGACGGGCAGGGAAATTTCCGGCGAGCTGCCGGTGACAAGATGCCCGAGCTGCGACAGTCGTCCAGTTGCGTTGTGCCCAATGACTTCGATCACGATGGCGATCTCGATCTGTTCGTCGGCACACGACTGGTTCCCCGAAACTGGCCGCTGGCCGGGACCTCGTTCCTGCTGGAGAACCAGGATGGAAAACTGGTCGACGTCACCGCGCAGCGGGCACCGGGGCTGATCGATGCGGGGCTGGTTACCGGGGCCCTCTGGTCAGATATTGACAACGACGGGTGGCAGGATCTGGTCGTGGCGCTGGAGTGGGGGCCCGTTCGCTGTTTGCGAAACGACCAGGGCCAATTGGTGGACCGCACGCGGGAATCCGGACTGGAGCCGTACCTGGGTTGGTGGAACTCGGTGGCCTCCGGCGATATCGACAACGACGGCGATATGGATCTGGTGGCATTGAATGCCGGTCTGAACACGAAATATCATGGCTCTCCCGAACACCCCGTTCAGTTGTTCGCGCGGGACTTTGATAACAATGGGACCCTCGACCTGGTGGAAACGGAATGGGAGGGAGACACCTGTTTCCCGGTTCGCGGCAAGAGCTGCAGCTCCCGTGCCATGCCCTTTTTAAAGGAAAAGTTCCAGACGTTTCATGACTTTGCCCTGGCCGACGTCAGCCAGATCTATACGGACACGGCGCTCACCGAGGCGGACCAGTTTACGGCAACGCATCTGCAATCCATGATTTTCCTGAACAACGGGCAGGGACAGTTCGTGGCTCGCGACCTGCCCCGTCTGGCCCAGATTGCACCCGGTTTCGGAGTTGCGCTGGGAGATATCAATGGAGATGGCAACCTGGATTTGGCAATCGCCCAAAACTTTTTGCATCCCCAGCCGGAGACGGGCCAGATGGACGGCGGGATGGGGATGGTGCTGGAAGGCGACGGGGCAGGCGGGTTCCGTCCTCTGGGGCCCGTCGAGTCAGGGGTCTGCGTCGAGGGCCAGGGAATGAGCCTGACGCTGGCCGATGTCGATGGCGACCGCGCACCGGATCTGGTGATGGCCATCAACGATGGACCGCTGCACGTTTGGCGCAACCGGTCGAATGCGGGCCGCCCGTGGATGGTGGTTGAACTGCGCGGGAACCCGGGAAATCCGACCGGTATTGGCAGTCGGGTGGAACTTGAAACGAGTGCCGGCCGCCGGCGTGTTTACGAAGTTTCCGGAGCCGCGGGGTACCTGTCCCAGTCACCGGCCGCCGTCTGGTGCATCAACCATCCGGATGATCCGGTGACGCGCATCGATGTTCGCTGGCCCGACGGGCAACTCCAGTCGCAACCGGTTTCGGAGCACACCCCGTCGGTTTTGATCGAATACCCGCAGGGGGGGCCGGAATAGCCCGGGACGGCACCCGACCTGCCGCCCGCCCGTAAACGCGCATCACCGTCGTCGGGCCGGAACACGTTCCGCCTGGCGCCGAAATTCGGCCGACCGGTTCGTGTGGCATATCCGGCCTGGCTCCCGCACGTCACCGGCAGCCTGGCGATTGCGCTTCACGGGTTTATATTAATGGTCGAATTTCGACATCCGACCCGGCCCGATTTCGACTTGCGACGATGATGGAATCCATTTTTCCGGTATCCTTGCCGATGGCGACTTTCCTGGCGCTGTCGCTGGCCACCAGCGCCGCCGCCCGGCAAACACCGGAAGTCGTTGATCCGCGATTCCGGCTGGAGCTGTTTGCCGCTGATCCCGATATCGTGACACCGATTGGTGCCACGTTTGACCGGCAGGGCCGGTTGCTGGTCATTGAATCACATACCCATCAGCGAGCGGAGGATTATCAGGGTCCGCCGACGGACCGGATTCGCATCGTCGAAGATACCGACGGCGATGGACGAGCCGACGGTTTTCATACGTTTTACGAGGGAACGGAGGCGACCATGAGTTTGGCACGCGGACCCGATGACTGGGTTTACGTGGCCACGCGCATGAAGGTGTTCCGCATTCGGGATACCGATGGAGATGACCGGGCCGACCAGGAACAGCTCGTTGTGCATCTGGAAACCGGCGGCAACTATCCCCACAACGGACTGAGCGGTCTGGCTTTGGATGATCAGGGACATCTCTGGTTTGGCATGGGAGAAAACCTGGGTGCCGACTATCGCCTGATCGGTCGCGACGGCTCGTGGCAACGGGGTTCCGGGGAAGGCGGTATTTTTCGCTGTGATCTGGACGGGAGCCGGCTGGTTCGGATCGCCACCGGATTCTGGAATCCGTTTGGAATTTGTATCGATCCTGTGGGCCGCGTCTTTGCAGTCGGCAATGATGCCGACGAACGACCGCCGTGCCGACTGGTGCAAGTGTTCGAAACGGGCGACTACGGATTTCAGTATCGTTACGGCCGTTCGGGTCGCCACCCGTTGCAGGCCTGGGACGGAGAATTGCCGGGCACCCTCCCCATGCTGGCCGGAACCGGCGAAGCGCCTTGCGAGGTTACCGCGTATCGGGGTGGCTTGTGGGTCAATGTGTGGGGTGACAATCGGATCGAGCGATACCGCCTGATCCCCAACGGCGCCTCGTTCCACGCCCGCCGCGAGATTGTGGTGCAAGGCGATGACGACTTTCGACCGGTGGCGTTTGCCGAATCTCCCGATGGCACCCTGTATGTTACGGACTGGGTTGACCCGAGTTACCCGGTTCATGGCAAGGGGCGCATCTGGCGTATCTCGTGCCTCGATTCCGGGCCAGCCGAAACGATGCCACCGTTGTCGGAACCGGAGCGGCAGGCCCGGCGGGCGGCTGCCAGTTTTGACCCGGCGATGCTGGCCAGCGATGATGTGTTTTTGCGGCAGGCGGCCGTGGCTGGCTGGGCCCGCTCCCCCCGTCTGCGCGATCAACACCTGGAATTGATCGCCGATGCACGGGTGCGTCTGGGCTGGTTGCAAGCACTGCGCTGGAGCGGCGATCATGCCCGGGGTGATCCCCTGCCGCCCCCCCTGGCAACGCTCAAACAGGCTCTGGCCGACGCAGATCGGAATGTCCGGTTATTCGCGGTGCGCTGGGTGGCCGACGCCCGGTTGAATCCATTACGCAACGATATTGAACATCAGTTGACGGGATTCCAGGACTGCACCCCGGAACTCTTTTTGGCGTCGATCGCCACGCTGGAATGGCTGGAAACCGGGCAGACGACGTTTGACCCGGCCCGGTCGGTGCACTACCTGGTCCAAACGGCAACTGATCCCCGGCAGCCGGCCGGACTGCGCGGCGCTGGCGCTGCGGATGATCCCGCCCGACGATGTCGCCATCAGCGATGAGACGCTTCACGAGCTGGTTTCCGCCAGTGACGGGCCATTGAAGCGGGAAGCTGTGCGCAGCCTGGTGCTGTCCACGCGTCCCAATCGTTTTCAATACCTGATACCGGTTGCCGGCGACGAAGGCCTGCCTGATCAGCTGCGGGCCGACGCCCTCATGGGGATGGCCGGCGATGCCGGTTTCCTCGAGCCACTGGCCCGTCAGCCGGGCGTCGTTGGAGATGCCGCCCGGACCGGATTGCGCGTTCGGGACGGCCGGCCAATCCAGTCGCATCAGCCCTCCGCGGAAGACATCGATTCGTGGATGACACGTGTCGGTGTCGGGGGAGATTCCGAATCCGGATGGCGCGTTTTTTCGGGGCCGGAAGCCCCAGCTGCGCCGATTGTCACCGGTTTCAGGGACGGGGTGCCGGCCGCGGCCCCGACCTGACCGGGATTGCCGGCCGAACCTCGCGGCGGGATGTTCTGCAGTCCATCTTGCAACCGGCACGTGAAATGGCAGCCCCACTATGTTCCGTCAATCCTGCAAACGACCGATGGTCGCCTGTGGCAGGGATTGTCGCTGGGGTATGAGCGCGATGGCCAACGGGAACAGTTTCTGGCCAGCGATGGAACCACATTTCTGCTGAATCCCGCGGACGTGGAATCGCGCCGCATGTCCACGACCTCCATCATGCCCGACGATTTGTTCCGTCAGCTGACGGACAACGAAATTCGCAATCTGCTGGCGCTTTTGGAACACCTCGATTGACCGCGCGGCGTACGGCCGGCGCGGTGCCGTTATCCGCCGGGCAGGGAGGTTGCGTTGAGCCACAGGAACCCCGCATTCAGCGACGTTGCGTACAGGCACCAGACCAGATAGGGAACCAGCAAGCCGGCGGCCAACCGGTTGTATTTGGCAAACACCAGGATGGTCAGCGAGACGGCCAGGTCGAGCAAAAGAATGACCAGAAGCGCCCAGCCGATTTGGTGCCACTGAAAAAAAACCGGAGTCCATAAAAAATTCAGCGCCATTTGAACGGCGAAACAGGTTGCGGCGGGGCGGACGTAGCGCCACTTTTGACCACTGCCCCGCCACACCAGCCACATGGCCACCGCCATCATCGAATACAACAACGTCCAGACAGGCCCGAATACCTGATTGGGGGGCGTCCACGCCGGTTGCTTCAGCGTGTTGTACCAGCCATTGACGCCACCCGCGGTGGCAATGCCGATGGCCGCGCCACCTCCCACGCACAGAATCAGCAAGCCCGCCAAAACCGCCATGGATTGGGGGTACAGCAAGGCCGGTTTGGGACGGACTTCGTTCATCATTTCAGCGTTTCAGTCGGGGCCGCTGGATCGGGGTCCTGGGGTGCTGGTTGCCGTCACCGGGGTGCCTGGCCGTCACAACCCCTAAAATCGCGCTCCACAGGTTTGGGGGGATGCAGGAATCAAATCCGGTGAATTACGGACCATCGGTCCGCTGCGCCCGTTACCGGACTGGCTGGCCCGCGATTTGACCGCTTGATTGCCGCGAGTCGCCAGCATTCGGTCGATATAATAATTACCGGTTTCCATGTTCGGCGAATAACGCATGTCTGTGCAATCCCAGTCACCCCGTCCTGTCTGTCAGTCTACCATGGTCGTCGCCGACGGGCCGGACGGCGAGTCCGGACCCGTTCATGTGTTTACGCCGGAATCGGGCATGCGACATCCGGTTCGTCTGGTCCGGGAATCCGTGCAGGATTTGTGGGCGGGTCGCGAATTGGCCTGGCGAATGTTTTTGCGCAATATCCGGGGACTGTACCGCCAGACCTTTTTGGGACTGTTTTGGGCGTTTTTGCCCCCCCTGGCCAACACGCTCGTCTGGGTGATCTTGCGGCGGGCGGGCGCGCTGGACCTGGCGGGCGACCTGCCGGTGAACTATGCCGTTTACGTGATTACCGGAATGGTCATCTGGCAGAGTTTTGCGGAGTCATTTCAGGCACCGTTGCAAGCGGTCAATGCCAACCGCAACATGCTCAGCAAACTTCGATTTCCCCGTGAGTCGATCTTGCTGGTCAGCCTGCTGGAGGTGCTGTTCAATCTGGGGGTGCGTCTGGTGATCCTGTTGCCCCTGCTGCTGTTGTTTGGTCCAGGGTGGTCGACCGGGATTCTGGCCAGCCTGCCGTTCATTCTGGTTTTCATATTTCTGGGTTTGGCGATGGGGTTGCTGGTCATGCCTTTTGGCATGTTGTATCAGGACGTCGGAAAATTTATTGCGGTCGCGCTCCCGATCTGGATGATCATCACCCCGATTATTTATGCCGCTCCCGGGAACTGGAACGGGAATCCGCTGAACTGGTTGAATCCCGCCAGCCCCCTGCTGAGCCTGAGCCGCGATTTGTTGCTGTTTGGGCAGTCGGCAGTTTGGTCGTCGGCCGTGATCTACGCAACGCTCACGCTGCCACTGCTGGCCGGCGGATTGCTGTTTTACCGTTTGTCCATCCCGGTCCTTGTCGAACGAATCTCCAGTTAGGTATCCGGCGTGACCGATCCTGATCCCGTATCCGAAATCTGAAAACAACAATGACCGGCCTGCTTTCTCCCAGTATCGAAGTCCGCAACGTTTCCAAGAAATACTGTCGCAACCTGAAACGATCCTTGCGTTACGGTTTGTCGGATTTGTGGTACGAGATGTCAGCGCGGCGCCGCGAGTGGCGCAGCCGGTTGCGACCGGGAGAGTTTTTCGCAGTCCGGGAAGCGGATTTTGACGTGCGACCCGGCGAATGCGTTGCCCTGCTGGGTCCCAATGGAGCGGGCAAGAGTACCTTGCTGAAGATGATTGCCGGATTGTTCAAGCCGGACGTGGGGACCATCACCGTCCGCGGTCGACTCGGTGCCCTGATTGAACTGGGGACCGGTTTCAATTCAATTCTTTCGGGCCGCGAAAACGTCTATGTCAATGGCGCGATCCTGGGATTGACCAAACGCGAGATTGACGAGCGGTTTGATGCCATTCTGGATTTTTCGGAAGTCGGTCACGTGATTGACGAACCGGTCCGAACGTACAGCACGGGCATGCGGATGCGGCTGGGCTTTGCCGTGGCCACACATATGAATCCGCGGGTCCTGCTGGTGGACGAAGTCCTGGCGGTTGGCGATGTCGGATTTCGCCTGAAGTGTTTCAACCACATCCTGAAACTGGTCGAATCCGGGATGTCGCTGATTATTGTTTCCCACGCGATCGGTCAGCTGAACCGGGTCAGCACGCGTTCGATTGTGATGCACCAGCACCGAATGATTTTTGACGGCGATTTTGTCGAGGGAGCCGCCCTGTACGAACGCATCCAGCTGGAACAAAAACCGGCGGCCCGTCAGGAAACCGGGCAGGAACCGGTTGTGATTTCGGCGATCGATATCGAACCGTCTCCCTCCGTCGATTCGCATTTTTCCACCGGTGACGACTTGTCCGCCCGAATTACGATTTCTGCCAGCCAGCCATTGCCGGGGGCCCGTTTGCGGGTTTCGATTGAATCGGCCCGCACCGGGGTTCTGGGGGGATTTGGAACACCGCTGCAGGATTTTCAATTTGATGTCGTCCCGCCGCACACCGTGGTTCGGGTGACATTGCCCCGGCTGCCGTTGTTAATGGGCGCCTATACACTGAATGCCAACGTTTACGGGCCCGGACAGGAGGAGTTTATCCATCGCCGCAAACCCGGTGCCGCGTTCGAAGTCACGCGTCCCCGGGTCGCCAGTTTTGGAATGGGTGAGGATGGCGTCGTCCGATTTGACCACACCTGGGAACTGGTTCACGATTCGGACTGACCACGGACAATCGGTTCGCCCGGCATTCCATCCCCGGGGACCATCCCCGGGGGCAGACATGAAAGGTGGTATTGAATCCATGGACCTGAAACTGACCGGGCGAACGGTCTTTGTCAGCGGCGGCAGCGGTGGCATTGGCCGGCAGATCGTTCGCCAGTTCGCCAGCGAAGGCGCCAATGTCATCGTGCACTACCACAGCAATGAGCGCAGCGCCCGTCAGCTGGTGGAGGCGATCGGTCCGGACCGGGCGATGGCCGTCGACGGGAATCTGGCCCGGGAATCCGACGTGCGTGCCGCCTTTGCGGCAGCGGCCGACCAATTCGGCCGCCTGCATATTCTGGTTGCCTGCGCCGGTGTCTGGCCCGTCCCGGATACGCCCCTTCACCGCATGTCGCTGGAGCAGTGGCAGGACACCATGGATAACAATCTGACATCCGCATTTCTCTCGTGCCGCGCGTTTCTGGAACGCCTGATCGAGGATCCGTTTGACGATCCGGCGATTGTTCTGGTCGGTTCCACGGCCGCGGTATTCGGAGAATCCGGACATGGTGATTACGCGGCTTCGAAAAGTGGCCTGACGTACGGGTTGATGTTGTCGCTGAAAAACGAGATTGCCCGACTGGCACCCCGGGGCCGGGTGAACACCGTTTGCCCGGGCTGGACCGTGACCCCCATGGCCGAAAAATTCACAGGTGACGGGCAGGCGCTGTGCGCGGCGCTGGCGACCATTGCCATGCGCAAGGTGGCCGCACCGGCCGATATCGCCAACGCGGTCCTGTTTCTGGCCTCGTCCGGGGTGGCGGGTCATATTTCCGGCCAGGTGCTGACCGTCAGCGGCGGAATGGAAGGCCGCCAACTGTACGACCCTGACGAAATCGACATCCCTTCCGCCATGCCGCCGGAAATCTCCCCAACGGAATGAATCGCGCACGCGATTTCATTTGCACATCAAAAAAACGGGCGCCACGAGGCCGTTTCGCTCGCGTGAAATACGGCCGCCACCGAAAAACGGGTTCGTTTGCGAATGAAAGCGGAAAACGGATATCGGTGATAGCACGCAAAACGTCTTGGGTCGCCCGAAGTCTGCCGCCCATAATGTCCCGCCCGCCGGTAAACGCGGGCATTGGGGCGGGGTGGGCCCAGGTTGCGACCCGCCGGCCGCCGATACTCGTATGGATCCCGGTTTTGTTTATCCGAACATTTGAGGAGTTGCCCATCGTGTCCAGGTGCCGCGGTTACCCGTTTCTGATTGGGACGATGGTTGGGACGTGGTTTCTGACCGTTGGTTATTGTTGTGGCCAGGTGGGGCAGCCATCCGGCCGGCCCAACCAATCCGCCGCGGCCCCGTCCGTTGCGGGGGATGCCACCGCCTCGCTCAATCGCCTGATCACCGGACTGGTGCTCCAGCACATGCCGCATACGTACGAAAGGGACAAGGACTGGGGCGGCCAGGCGGAACGCTGGGACGGCATCCGCTGGGATACCGATGGATGGCAAATCAAGACCAAACGCCGCAAGAAGCTGGTCAATCATGGAACCTGGCGGAAATACTCGGCCAGCCTTGCTGATCCGGAACGGGAGTTTGTGGTCAGTGTCACAAATATCCGTCAGACCGCCGGGCAACGTCTGGCGTTTCGCCTTAACTTCGCGACCCGGCTGAACCTGTTCGCGCGGCAGGCTGAATGGGTCAAGGGGGTGCAGCTGTACAGTCTGAGCGCCGAGGGTCATGCCGCCGTGCGTTTGGCGCTGGATGTGGAACTGGAGATTCAGCTTGATCCGGGCCGCCTGCCACCGGACCTGATTTTCAGGCCGCAGGTGACGGCCGCTGATCTGGTGGTTGATGATTTCCGCATCGACCGCGTCAGCAAACTGGGCGGAGAATTTGCGATTCAGGTCACCCGTCTGGCCCGTCGCGAGCTGGACGCCGAGATCGCCGAAAAGGAAGCGGAACTGGTTGAAAAAATCAACAGGCAGATTCGCAAAAACGGGGACGATCTGCGTTTGTCGCTGGCGGATGCGCTGCACTCCCGCTGGGCCGATTCCGCCAGGCCATTTCTGCCGCCAGCGGTTACCAGCGCCGCCCGGGCACTGGACTAGGCGGCGATCACGCCGCGCGGTTGGCCGGTCGGAGACGGCTTAGCCCAGCGCGACGTCCAGCTGATCAATCTTGGCGGCCAGAATGAAGTCATTCTCGCTCAAGCCCCCGATCGCGTGCGTCCAGATTTCGATCCATGCATACCGGTAGTTTTCCAGATGCACATCCGGATGATGACCTTCGGCTTCCGCCAGCTCGGCGACTCGATTGAAAAAAGCCATACCTTCCAAAAAGTTTTTGACTTTCCAGTTCTTGCGGATTCGCTGGCCCTCGTGGGTCAGCGTCCAGCCCGGCAGATTGGCCAGTTGTTGCCGGGCCTGGGGCAACGGACAGGCGTCCACGCCACCCTCACAGGGGACACATTTTTTGCTGCCAAGTTGTTCGCTGGACTGGATTTCCATCGTCATCGGATTTGCCAATCGGTGTAAAAGTTGAATGGGAACATGCCAGGGGAATCAGGGCCGCGGGAGTTGTCCCGGGAGCGGACGAGCGGGCTCCGGAGGATCGGCCGGAGATCCGGTAATCGCGGCCGGCGTCAGTTTTAACGCCTCGGCCTCGGCCGTCAATGCGTCAATCACGAATTGAATGTGTTCGTTCAGATCAACGCCAAACTCCCGGGCTCCGGACGTGATGTCGTCCCGGTTGACGGCGGCGGCAAAGCTTTTTTGTTTCATTTTTTTGCGGACGCTGCGGGCAGTCATGCCGTGGATCCCCTGTGGACGCACATACGCACAGGCCGTAATGAAACCGCACAATTCGTCACAGGCGAACAGGGCCTTGTCCAGCTGCGATCGGCGCGGGGCCTCGGCCACCGCGTCGACGTGTGACTGGATGGCGTAAATGATATCCGGCGAATAGCCGTGTTCCGCAAGGATTTTGGAACCTTGCAACGGATGATCGGGGGGTTGCGGCCAGCGTTCGTAATCAAAATCGTGCAACAATCCTGTAATCCGCCAGGTTTCCGGGTCCTCACCCAGTTTTTCCGCGTAGGCCAGCATGGCCGCTTCCACAGCCAGCATATGCCGCCGCAGGCTGTCGCTGCTGGTGTAGCGGCACATCAGTTCGTAACTGGATTGGCGATCGGGCATGGATGGCCGGTGGCGGTTGGGGGTTACGGTTGCCGAAGGTTCAGGGAAATTCCAGCCAGTCCGTCCCTGTCGCCCTCGTTCTTGTCGGCGGCATCCTTGTCGCCCTCGTCCTTGTCGCCCTCGTCCTTGTCGCCCTCGTCCTTGTCGCCCTCGTCCTTGTCGCCCTCGTCCTTGTCGCCCTCGTCCTTGTCGCCCTCGTCCTTGTCGGCGGCGTCCTTGTCGCCCTCGTCCTTGTCGCGGCCCTCGTCCTTGTCGGCGGCGTCCTTGTCGGCGGCGTTGCCGGTCCCTTCCTCGTCCTCTTCATCGACGGTTTCCAGTTCCCGCCAGGGTTCGCCCCGTTTGAAGGTTTCCAACTCCTTGCTCAGGTCGTCGTGCTGGCGTCCCGGTTCGGCCAATTCGACCGATTTTTCCGACCATTTGACAGCGTTTTCGAAGTCACCGGTTTCGGCGTAGCTGGCGGCCAGGGTGCTGAGAATGTGGGCCGCCTGCCAGTCGGTCAGTTCGGCCGCCTTCAAACTCAGCTCCACGGCACGTTTGCCATCCCGCACCGCATCGTCGGGGGACGTGGACAGGACCCATGCCAGGTTGTTCAGGACGCCGTCATCCTCGGCATCCAGTTCCATGGCTCGCTCGTAATCCTCGACGGCCAGTTGATGCTCTCCGGTGGACAGCCTCGCGTCGCCGCGTCCGCGCAGGGCCGACCGGTCATCCGGATCGTCTTCCAGCAACTCGTTGTACAGCCGGATCGCCTTGCGCGGCTTGTCGGCGCTGTTGTACAGCATGGCCAACGAGTTTTTGAACATCGGTTCATCGGGAATGCCGGCCACCAGAAACTGCATGTCTTCGATGGCTGGCTCGTAGTTTTCCATGGCGGCGTAAATAAACGACCGCAGATAAATGGCGTTGACGCTTTGCGGCTGGAACACAAGGATTTTTTCAACGTCCGCCAGGGCGTCGTCGTATTTCTTCAGCGAATACAGGGCATTGGCCCGGATCCGCAAGGCTTCCAGATTGCGCGGATCCAGTTCAATGGCCCGGGAAACATCCTCCACGGCCGCTTCATCCTTTTCCTGGGCCAGATTGATCTGGCCCCGAATCAGGTAGGCGGCGGGAATGTCCGGGTTGACGTCGATGGCCTGATCGACCACCTTGCGGGCCTCGTCAAATTTTTCGGCGGTCACCAGCTTTTCAGCCAGCATCAACAGCGTCAACGGATTGTTGCCCTGGGACTCGGCCAGCTTGCGAAAATCCGCGATTGCCGCATCGGTTTGGTCCCGCTCCAGGTACAGGTTGCCACGCAGTTGCAGGGCCAGTTCGTTGTCCGGATCGTACTGCAGAGCCTGGTCAAGGTCGATGAGTTGTTGTTCCGGGTCCTCACTGGCCTGGGCCCGCAGGACCATGGCCAGCGCCTGTTGCCCCGGATTGTCACCGGAGTTTTCCAGCGCCTTGCCAATCGCGGCCTCAGCGGCCTCGCGGTCGCCGCCGGGCAGCAGGTTGAATCGGGCGATCAGCAACTGCGCCTCGGCCATTTCGGGATTCAACTCGATCGCCTTTTCCAGTCGTTCCAGGGCCTGTTGTCGCAGCAGCTGCCAACGCCGGTCCTGGGGCAACGTAAACACCCGCTGCGCGTGCAACCGGGCATATTCCAGACAGGCGGACGCCCACATTTGCCGCGCCGCCGTCAGCGACTCGTCACTCAATCCGGCCTCAATGGCTTCCTCACACAGATCCGCCACCTTGTCGTAGTCACGATCGGAGCTGGCTTCCAGTTTCACCTGGATGGCCTCATCCAGCAGGTTTTCGCCATCCTGATTGTCCTGGGCCAGACTGGTGGATGAAGCGGCCAGCCACATCACCAGGGCGCATGTCAGGACAGATTTTCCAACCAGACCCTGATGGCCCAGCCTGAAACGGTTTAATAAACGCATGACACGTCTCCGGGTTTATATTCTCGTGTTGTCGCAACGACGGCGTTTAAGCAAGGCTTGTCCCCGATCTGCAACGCAGACGTTTCGGAAAGGCCATCGTTCGACCCGCTGATACTCTCAGAGCATGCCGCTATTCTATGCGATGTCGGCGGGCCGGAAAATGCGAAACAGGGTGGAGGCGAATCCGTCAAATCGTTGAAAACAAGGCACCTGGCGGACAGGCCAGCGATTCTGTCCGGCAACGCCCCCGGCCTCGACGATTTCACCCTGATCGGGTGGGCGGGTCGACCCGTCGGCCGGCGGCTCGCGCCCGGACGGACCATCCCGGGCGGCGGGACAGCCGTCAACGTCCGCGGATCAACGCCGGAATCCCGCCCAACGGGGAGCGGGCGCGGCGCCGTGTGACGGATCAATCCGGCCACCAGCCGTGTCACCGTTCTCACCGTCACGACCGGAGCAACCGGTTGAATTTGTGTTGCCTGGTCATTCCTGACAATTTGACTGGTCCGGCGGCCGACGTATGTTTGCCAGTCGATGAATCTTCGTTGCCCCGCGAAGCCGTCGCTTTCTCGCCATTGACCGGTCGAGGCCCTGCGCCGATCGACCGGTGCTGATTGAACCCTCAACCTGCGAGAATTGTTGTGAGCGCGTCCGCAAATTTCCCCACATCCAGTCTCCCGCCGTCGCCGGTCGTTGGGGCACCCGCCGCATCCGATCGGCCACCGATGCCCCAATCGCTGGAGGATGCCGAACAGTTGTTGCGGGCGGCGCTGGACGAGCCGCAAACAGTCCAGCTGAACAAACTGATTATTCAGATTCCCTGCTTCAACGAAGCGGAAACGCTGGGAGTGACGTTGTCGGAATTGCCGCGCGCCGTTGCGGGAGTGCGGGCGGTCGAGTGGCTGGTCATCGATGATGGCAGCTCGGATGAAACGGTGGCTGTGGCTCGCCAACATGGCGTCGACCACATTGTCCGGCTGACACGCAACCAGGGTCTGGCACGAGCTTTTATGGCTGGCCTGGACGAGGCTGTCCGTCTGGGCGCTGATGTCATTGTGAACACCGATGCGGACAACCAGTATTGCGCTGCGGATATCGGAAAACTGATTGCCCCGATTGTCAAAGGCCAGGCCGATCTGGTCATTGGGGAACGGCCGATTATGCAGACCGAGCATTTTTCGCCGGCCAAAAAACTGCTGCAAAAACTGGGCAGCTGGGTAGTGCGGCGGGCCAGCCGGGCCAGTGTTCCCGACGCACCCAGCGGTTTTCGTGCCCTGTCGCGGCGAACCGCCCTGCGACTGAACGTTTTTACCGATTACACGTACACCCTGGAAACAATTATCCAGGCCGGCCAGAACAACATGGCGATCGTTTCGGTTCCGGTTCGCACCAATCCGGATTTGCGCCCGTCGCGGCTGCTGAAGAGTATTCCGGTATACGTGCGTCGTTCAGCGATGACGATCATTCGAATTTTCATGGCCTACCGGCCGTTCGAGTTTTTTGCAATTCCCGGTTTGTTGTGCGGTCTGGCCGGCGGCGCCTTGTGGGCCCGATTCGCCCTGTTCTGGCTGGTCGATGGCGGTGTGGGACATATTCAATCGCTGATCCTCGGGTCGTTGCTGCTGGGAGCCGGTTTGGCGGCCATCGTGGTCGGACTGATCGCGGACCTGATTTCGGTGAATCGCAAACTGCTGGAAAAAGTCGACGGGCACATCCGTGATCTGCAGGAACAACTGGCCCTGCCGCCGGCTCCCGATGCGGCCGGTCATTCGGGAACTCACCGGCCGCCGGGCACGAACACCGGTACGGAGGTGGCCTCGTGAGCAGTGCCGCCATTCTGACCGAACAACAGCGGCAACAAATCCTGGCGGACTGGGTTCCCATGCCCCGTTACCAGTTGAGATGCTGGGTGATCAAGCGACTGATCCGCCGCCTGCATCCGGCCGACTTCATCGAGATCGGCGCGGCATCCGGCCAGCTGGCCGAATGGATGAGCCACCAGGGAATGACCGGGACAGCCACCGAGATATCGGTCGAGGCCATTCGAATGATGCGGGCCCGCCTGCAGGGAAACGACCGGGTGACCATCCACGCAGGTGACGCCGGCGAACTGCCTCGTCCGGCCGACTTGCTGGTGAGTATGGAAGTCCTGGAGCACATCCGGGACGATCGCGCCGCGCTGGCCCAGTGGTTTGAACTGGTGCGGCCCGGTGGCCACATGATCCTGTCAGTCCCCGCCCATCCGGGCATGTTTTCAGCCGAAGACGAGATGGTCGGCCATTACCGTCGCTATGCCAAACCGGAACTGATCGACAAGCTGTGCCAGGCGGGGTTTGAGACGCCGCAAGTGCTGGCCTACGGATTCCCGCTGGGTTTGCTGCTCAAACAGTTGCGGACCGTCGCGTCACGCCGTCGGCTCCGCACCGACGGCCGCAGCCGACGCCAGCGAACCGAGGCCAGCGGCGTGGAGCGCAAGCGGTATACCCGTTTTCGCTGGTTGCTCAATGAAGCCTGCCTGCTCCCGTTCAACCTGTTGCAGATGCCGTTTCTGCATCGCGACTGGTCGGACGGATACATCGCGGTTGCCCGACGTTCGGCCCCGCAGTAAACCCGGGTCGCCCGGCCTGCCCGACCCGGCCCACCCTGTCCTGACGGCACCCAATTCGATGCCCCGCAAACGCCTGATAAAAATCCTGGTCGCACTGGTAGCGCTGGCTTGCCTTGCGTATGCCTCCAGCGGCTATCTGGGGGAAATTCACCGGATTGCCCAGGCGCGCTGGCTGGGGGTTGTCGGAATGATTGCAGTTCACGTGTTAACCCTTTGGGTGCAGAGCCTGGGTGTCAAGTTCGGACTGGATGCATTCGACCATCCGGTGACGGAACGTGAAAGTTTCTGTCTGTTTGTCGCCAGTTCCTGCGCAACCTGTTTGTGCCTCGCAGCGGAGTGGGGACGACGGCCATTTATCTGAATCGCGTCCGCCAGAGCTCGATGATCGATTACAGCTCGGTGGTCCTGTATAACGCCGGTTTGTTCGTGCTGGCCTGCAGCACAGTGGCTTGCCTGGTTTGCGGGATGGACTGGCTGGCGACCGGCGGGCGGCCGCCCCTGTACCTGCTGATCGGATTGCCCATCCTGCTGGGCGGCAGTGCCATTGCCGTTACCGTGCGCTGGACCCGGTTGCCACACTACCGGGGTCCTGGCGCCAGCCTGCTGAACCGGATGGCGCACGCGTCGCAGCGGCTGGCCCATTCGGGCAATGTATACCGCATGGGGCTGATCCATTTCGTCCTGGTTGTTTTGCGGGCCCTGCGACTGCAAATCGCCTTTTGGGCCATGCATGTTGATGTGGGCTTTTTCCCCGTATTGCTGGCTTCGGTCATTGGGGATCTGACGTTTGCCATCGCGGTCACTCCCTCCGCTTTGGGATTCCGGGAAGCGGCCATCACCCTGGTGGCCGCCAAACTGGGAACGCCGATTTCCATCGCCCTGTCGGTGGCGGTTTTTGACCGCCTGGTTTTCTCATTGACCGTGATCGTGCTTGCCCAACTGCTGCTGGTGTTTGCCGTGAATCGACCCGACCGGCAATCCGTCACGCCGGCCCCGTCCGCTGTGACCGGCGGCCCGGTGGCGGCTCATTCCGAATCTCCATACTCAACGGCCCAAATCGGACCATGAAAAAGATCGTTTACATTGCAACACGCGAATCCGATTACTCCCGGGTGTCGATTGTCGGCAGCGCCTTGCGGGACAACTTTCAGGTCGACGAAATTTTGTCGACGCGAAAAAGTTATGCCTGGCGATTTGTGACAATCGCCCTGAGGTTTTTGTGGGCCCGGCTCAACGGCCGGCTGTCGCGGGCGGACGCGGTGTTCGCAGGTTTTCTGCGCAGCCCCTGTTTCCCCTGATTCGGGTTTTGTACCGGGGGCCCATCGTCGCGGACGCGTATTTTTCACTGTATGACACCATGGTGCACGACAAGCGGCGAGCCCGCCCGGGTTCACTGACGGGCCGGCTGTGTTTTTGGCTGGACCAGTTTATGTTGCGTCACGCCGATATTTGTTTCACCGATACCAGCCAGCACGTCCAGTACCTGCGCGACCATTTTGACACTCCCGATGCCGACGTGCGGCGGCTGTGGATCAGTGCCGAATCCGGGCCCCTGGTCCGTTCCGTGGCGCCGCCAGCCCCCGGGGAACCGTTTGAGGTTTTGTTCTGGGGCGGCTTTATTCCGTTGCAGGGCGTCGACACGATTATCGAAGCTGCGTCGTTGCTGGTGGCCGACAAGGTTCGCTTCACCATCTATGGCAGCGGCCAGACGTTTGAAGAATGCGTCAATCTGAAACAGCAACTGGGCGCCAGCAATGTTGAATTCGGCGGTTGGCAGCCGTTTTCCCAGATCTGTCACCGGGCCAGCCGGTCCCACGTGGCCCTGGGAATTTTTGGAACCACGGGCAAGGCCGCGCGGGTTATCCCCAACAAGGCCTACGAAGCGCTGGCCATGGGCCTGCCGCTGATCACCCGCCACAGTCCGGCCTGCGACGAACTGTTGTGCGACGGCAAGACCGCCATGCTGGTTGATGCCGGAAACGCCTGCCAGCTGGCCGACACGATTCTCCAGGCCCGGGACGACTGGCAACGGACGCGTCGCATCGGGCAGCGCGGCCAGAGGTTGTTCCAGACCACATGTTCGCCGCAATGCGTCAGCCGGATTCTGGCCAGGGATCTGCAGTCGCTGTGGAGCCAACATCCGAACGGATCCGGGTCCCCGGCATCACCGGCAAAACATCCGGCCGTCCCGGCGGTGGCCTGGCCGGCATCGGCCCCGAGTGCGCTGCCGGAGGCATCGCCCAATATCCAAACGAATTCCTGATCATGTGGACGTATGCTGAAATCACGCCCGGTCTGCGCATCGCCCTGCTGGCGCTGGCGGTCTTTCTGGCGTTGCGTTTCAATCCCCGCCAGACAAGGGTGCTGCGGCGGGCCCGGCCGGGCCTGCGGCGGCTGGCCAGCCGGCCCTGGTGGTGTTGCGCATTGATTGTGGGACTGAGCCTGGGAATCAACCTGTGCCTGACCCTGATGCGATATCCGCTGCCCTGGGTCCACGATGAGTTTTCCTATGTTCTGGCGGCCGATACGTTTGCCCACGGCCGGTTGTCCAATCCCCGTCACCCGATGTGGGAACACCTCGAGACGTTTCACGTCTTGTCGACGCCCGGTTACATGTCCAAGTATCCTCCGGCCAGCGGGATGTTCATGGGCCTGGGACAATGGATGACCGGGCACCCGATTGTGGGCGTCTGGCTGGCACTGGCGCTGGCCTGCGCGGCCATGTACTGGATGTTGCGGGCCTGGACCGCTCCCCGCTGGGCGGCCATCGGGGGGCTGGTGATCGCCAGCAGCGCCCCGCTGATCCGGGCGTGGGGCCAGTCCTACTGGGGCGGTTCGGTAGCGCTGCTGGGAGGAGCGCTGGTGTTTGGCGGATTGCGGCGGATTGGGGCGACCGATGAAACGCCCAAAACGCGAGACGCGGTATTGACCGGTTGCGGCATGCTGTTGTTGGCCAACTCGCGACCGCTGGAGGGGTTGTTGTGTTGCCTGCCGGTTGCCGCCTGTTTGCTGGTCTGGCTGGTCCGCGAGGGGCCCGTTTCCCGGGGCCAGCGGATTCGACGCGTGGTCGTGCCGATGATGGCCGTGGGCCTGGCCGGACTGGCCGGCATGGGCGTTTACAACCGGGCTGTCACGGGCGATGCCCTGACGCTGCCGTACAAGTTGCATGACCAGACCTATTCGGCTTCGTCACTGGTGATTTGGAAAACCCCGCCTCCGGTGCCCCGATACAACCATCCGCGAATGGAACAGTTTTACCGGCAATGGGGACGGGATCGGCAACTGGCCATGCGGAATCCGGCCGAATACATGGCCAACCTCTCGCGCAAATTCACACTGCTCTGGAATTTTTTGCCGCTGGGAATCGGTTGGTCACTGATCCCGCTGTTCTGGCTGTGGCGATCGCCCTGGTGGCGACTGGCCATCGGAACCATCGCGGCCGTGTTGCTGGTCCATACCCAGCTGTCCACGTCGTGGATGTATCCGCACTATCTGGCGCCTGTGGTTGCGCTGTTCCTGGCGGTCAATGTGGAATGTTTGCGGCGGTTAAACCTTTGGCAGCGCTCGCAGCGTCACGGCCAGTTGCTGGTGCGCATCGTCGTCATTCTGGCGCTTCTGAAACTCGTGCCAATGTTCATCGATTGGACAAAAGAGTCCCGGATCCACCCGCGGCAGTACGTGATTCGCCAGCTGGCCAGCGACCCCGCCCGGCGACATCTGGTAATTGTTTCCTATGGTGACGATTATCGGATCGTTGATGACTGGGTATATAACGCAGCGGATCCGGATGCCGCCCGGATCGTCTGGGCCCGCGACATGGGAAAGGCAAAAAACGAACAACTGGTCGAATACTTTCAGGATCGAAAAGTATGGCGCTGGCATTTGGAAAGTGACGATGACATGACCCTGCGGCCCTGGACGGGCAAGCGCATTACGTTGACCGGATCCGACCCGTTTGGAAAATCATGTCTCAAAACCAACACACATCCCTGGTAACCGGAGGGGCCGGTTTCATCGGGGCCCATGTCGTTCGTGAATTGCTGTGCCAGGGCCAGCAGGTCGTGGTGCTGGATGATCTGAGCGGCGGGTTTCGGGACAATGTCCCGGATGCGGCGGATTTCGTTCAGGGCGACATCTGTAACCCGGCGCTGGTCAATTCCCTGTTCGAAAAATACCGGTTCGATCAGGTCTTTCACCTGGCGGCCTATGCCGCCGAAGGCCTCAGTCACTTCATCAAGCGCTACAACTACAACAACAATCTGATCGGCAGCGTCAATCTGATCAACGCGGCCGTCAATTTCGAGGTCAAGTGCTTTGTGTTCACGTCCTCGATCGCCGTGTATGGTGCCGGCCAGCTGCCCATGCGGGAGGACATGATTCCCCAGCCGGAAGATTCCTACGGCGTGGCCAAGTACGCGGTCGAGCAGGAACTGAAATGCTCCCGCGAAATGTTTGGCCTGAACCATGTCATTTTTCGCCCCCACAATGTTTACGGCGAATTCCAGAACATCGGCGATCGGTACCGGAACGTGATTGGTATCTTCATGAACCAGATCATGCAGGGCCAACCGCTGACGGTTTTTGGTGACGGCACCCAAACCCGGGCCTTCAGCTACGTGGGCCCCGTGGCCAAAACCATCAGCCGCGCAGCCAGGTGTACCCCAGGCGCTCAACCAGGTGTTCAACATCGGAGCCGACCAGCCGTATTCGGTGAATGAACTGGCCAGTCAGGTCGGCGAGGTCATGGGTGTGACGCCCCATATTAAGTATTTGCCGGCGCGGAACGAAGTCCTGCACGCCTGGTCGGATCATTCCCGGGTCGAGCAGGTATTTGGAAAAACGGAAGACGTTTCATTGCGGCAGGGCCTGGAAATCATGGCCCGCTGGGCCCGGCAACATGGTGCCCGGTCCACTGCCCCATTTGCCCATATCGAAATCGAAAAAAACATGCCGCCCAGCTGGTCGCGCCCATCTGCAAACCCTGCCGCCGGTCACCGCCGATATTCCCTTCAATCCGGCCGTGCAGCAACTTTGAAAGATGCCATCCCGGGCCAGCGCCACTGCGTCGCAAAACGCCTGGCCATGGCATGGCACCAACGCAACATGCCAGTGCGACGCACACGGGTCGCGGCGTGTATTTTTCGAGTCCCGACGATTGCGAAACCAATGTTGGGTCCGGACGGGCCAGGGCGGTTTCCAGGACATCGGGTGGTTTCCGAGGCATCGGGCGGTTTTGGGGATTGTCGCAAGCGACACCCGCGGAACTGCTTTTTTGACAACAGGCTGAATACATGTCGTTCCAAGCGGTTTTTTTCGATATCGGCGATACACTGGTGGCCAATCGGCAATGGTTGCCCGGAGCCCGGCAGCTGCTGGCGGACTTGCGTTCGCAGGGCATGCGGTTGGGACTGGTATCCAATACCGGCGAGCTCAACCGTGACGAGTTGTCGCAGTTGTTGCCGGAAGATTTCGATTTCAGCTGGTTCCAGGAAGCGATGGTCCTGTTGTCGTCCGAGGTCGGTGTCGAGAAACCGGCCTTGTCGATTTTCATGATGGCGATCAGCCACGCCGGCTGTTCGCCCTGGGAAACGTTGTTCGTCGCCGAGACGATTGAGGAGACCCTGGCGGCCCAGGCGGCCGGCATGCAGGCTATCCGCATCTGCCACACGCCGGACGATTTCGGCAAAATCAGCGAGCTGCTGGCGAGCCGCAAATGAAGCCGGCAAAATCAGCTCCCGCCGTTGACCGGTGTCCCGGCCCCGGGTTTCACGTGACCGTCCCGGCCAGGGCGCAGGCACCGGGTGTGGCCTTGGTTTCAGGCCCGTCGGCACCGCCACCACCCCGCCACCAGACCGATCAGGGTCGGGAAAACCAGCGGGGCGCGTTCCGGAATGGCCGTGAACTCGGCCGACAAGGTGCCGCGGGTTGCCATCCATTCATTGCTGGCATCAAATCCGGCGATGGAGAACACAACCCGTGCGGCAGTAATCGTGGTCCCGCCCGGATCGAACAGTGATATGTCGTAGGATGTGAAATCAATACCCGCCCCTGGCCCGCCGGAATCAGCCGCGATCCCGCTGCCATTCAGAAACAGCTGCCAGGTGAGCTGGTCGTCGCCTTCCAGGTTGTTATTGCCCCGTTCGAACGCGTGGCCCGTAAATGTGATGTTTTGCAAGCCCGTGCCTGCTCGGGCATTCCCGGGCAACAATAACAGGTACTCCCAAGTTCGGCCCCCGCCCGAGTCATCCAGGTTGCGGCCCACCAAATCCCCGATCTGAAACGATTCACCGCCCGGTACGTTGCCAAAATTGACATCCAGCCCGCCGATTTGTTCCGGTGAAACGCTGTCCAGAAGGCCCACATAATTGTTCTGGCTGGCCCGATTCTGGTTACCGGTAACGCTCGATGTCGTAACAAGGTCCGCGGCACCCTCCGCGGCCGCGCACAGGTAACCCGCCAATAGCACGGTGCCCACCGCGAATCGCCTTGCCAATGTCAACCAGTCCCAATCCATGAGAACACCTCGCCGCCGATTTACTTCGGGTCCGTCCCTGTCATCGGCACATTCGCCAAACCGGCCCCATTCAATTCGCCCAAACGATACAGTTTGGCAAGCGTTTGCTGGCAGACCATGATGCGCGCAACGCGGGGACGGACTCCCGGCCCGGTTCGGTTTCGCCCTGATTTGCGCGGTCCGCGAGGTGCCTGTCCCGTTCGCCCAGTCCCCGTTTGCCGGGACCAGCTAGCGGCGGGCCCGGGGATGAGCCAGCGGCAACCAGACGCCATCCTGCTGGCTGCTGGCAACACATTGTTGCACAAAGTACATCCCTTCGACCCCGTCATTGACGTTCGGATAGATCGAATTGACGCGTTCGAACGGCTGCCCGGTGCTGCGCCGACAGATATCGTCATAGGCCGATCGATAGATATTGGCAAAGGCCTCAAAAAAGGCTTCCGGATGACCGGCAGGCAGACGGCAGGCTGCTGCCGCCGTGGCGGTGGTAAACGGCGCGTTGGGATCCCGCGTGTAGATCTGATGGGGATGGCCATTGCGGCGGACGATCATTTCATTGGGGTTTTCCTGTCGCCAGGCCAGTGAGGCTTGGGTGCCGTCGACTTCGATCCATAAATCGTTTTCACGACCGTGACTGATTTGGGAAGCGGTAACGGTACCCAGGCCACCATTTTGAAACCGGATCATGGCCGTCCCGTAATCGTCAAGCGGCCGACCGGGTTCAAACGTTTTCAGTTGGCAGCAAACCGATTCGGGCAACAGGCCCGTTATGTAGCGAGCCAGGTTGAACGCGTGGGTGGCAATATCGCCAAAACAACCGGCCGCACCGCTGCGGGCCGGATCGGTTCGCCAGGCGGCCTGTTTTTGGTCTTGCATTTCCAGTCGCGTGCGCAACCAGCCCTGGATGTAACCGGCGCGGATGGCCTGGATTTCGCCAAACTCGCCGTTGAGGATCATTTCCCTGGCCTGTCGCACCAACGGGTACCCGGTGTAGTTGTGGGTGACGGCAAATACGACGCCCGATTGGTCGGCGGCCTCGGCCAGTTGTTCGGCCTGGGGCAAATCGAAGGTCAGCGGTTTGTCGCAAATCACGTTGATGCCGGCTGCCACGGCAGCGCTGGCGATTTCAAAATGCGTGTGATTGGGAGTGGCGATGGATATGAAATCGACACGTTGCGTTTCCGGCAAGCCATTTTGGGCGGCGATCAGTTCCTGATAACTGCCATACGCCTGGTCGTCGGCGATGTCATAGTCAGCCGCCGATGCCCGGCGCACGCGGATCGGATGACAGGGCACCGGCAAACACGGCGGCCCGGTTGTCCAGTACGGCCGCGGTGGCGTGGACGCGGCCGATAAACGAGCCTTGCCCGCCACCGACCAGACCCATTCGAAGCTTGCGATGCAACGGCGGGTTGATTCCCATGACCTCGATTCTCCTGTGTTACGCCCCGGGGAACCGGGGTGGGCGATCACTTTCTGTTGTGCACGGTGCAAACGCGCGGCAGGCGGCCGCGCTGCCCGGACGACACTGGAATCGCCCCGGCGTGGCGCCCCAACTCTGCCCGGATGATCCAAACGTTGGAAGGGTCCCGTCCGGCCGCAATTATGTATCACGGGCGGGCGGTTTGCGAAGCAACTGACGCAAATCATTCAGCAGCGCAACGACGTGGATCCGCTGGACCTGATTCCAGTCATCCGCCCGATAACGGATGATCGCCTCGCGCAACTGGACAAATGGTTTTGCCAGATCCCCGGGCAACTGTTCCAGCGTGGCCTGAATATCCACGTGATTGCCGGCCAGGGCCAGATCGGCCGCGGTTTCCCGTTCGTCCGTCGGAGCGGCCCGGCGATGGTTGTCTTCGCCAAAATCGGGTCCTTCAAAGACCGGGCCAGCGGTCGGGGGCAGGTCATCGCGGCGAACGATTTCGTCCGGGGAGGCCACGACCGCGGGGATTCGGACCCCCTCGTCCCCTTCTGCCGAGACGATTTCCAGCGGATCCGGTTGCTGGCCCGCGATGGCGCCTGTGGTTTCCCAGCGCTGAAACCGCATTTTGGAAACCGACCAGTGGTTTTGAACGGCGCCCTCCAGCCACATTTCGGCATCGTGCCAGTCGAGGGCGGCGAAGAAATGACTCCAGTACAATCCGGGATAGTCTCCGTACACCTCACCAAACCGTTCCCACGTGCGGCGCAAGCGGCCTACGTGCTGAGGCGAAACTTCTCCGACCAGACGACTCCATGCCGGGTCCGAATACAATCGCGCTGAAATCCCGGCGTCCTCCAGCTTCCTGCGCCACTCGAAAATAATCTGCCCTTTTTCCCAGTTCGTTTGGCTGACGACCGCATGCCAGTTGCCAATAAACACGCGAGAGGGTTCGCTGATTGAATCCAGGTCCGCATTGGTCAACGCGATCATGGCCGCATCGTCGGCGGGAGTGGTTGAATTGGTTTCCATGGTTTCCTGTAACGGGGAAGCGGTAATCCTGGGCGAATTCAACAAGTTACCGGCTGGTCCCTGAATGAAAAGAGTTAACGGCCAGTTTTTGGCAGTGCCAATCCGGTTGGACCCGCAAATTTGTGAAGATGTAGCAACCACGACGACCAGGGGGGGCATCGGTTGTTGCTCTGTCGGCGGCAGGGAAAACCTGTTGAAAGAAAAGATGCTGGCTGTCCCGCCTCAATCGTTGGCCGCTGTACGTGTCCGCCAGGGCAGCCGCCGGCCGTTAACCATCACAACCCGGGCGGCCGTCAACGATCCACCATTGGCAGGTTCAGATGGTACTCGCGGGCGCACTCAATGGCCTCTTCATAACCCGCATCGGCATGCCGCATCACGCCGGTGGCCGGATCGTTGAACAGGACGCGGGCGATCCGGTCATCGGCGGCGGCTGTGCCGTCGCAACAAATCACGACGCCGGAATGCTGGGAGAATCCCATACCCACTCCGCCGCCATGATGGAAACTGACCCACGTTGCGCCGCTGGCGGTATTGAGCAGGGCGTTCAGCAGGGGCCAGTCGCTGACGGCGTCCGAACCATCCCGCATGGACTCCGTTTCCCGATTGGGACTGGCCACCGAGCCGGAATCCAGGTGATCCCGGCCAATCACCACGGGGGCGGCCAGCTCGCCGTTACGAACCATTTCGTTAAACGCCAGGCCCAGGCGGTGCCGGTCACCCAGTCCCACCCAGCAAATTCGGGCGGGCAGTCCCTGAAACTGAATCCGCTGGCGGGCCATGTCCAGCCAATGGTGCAGATGCGGGTCATCGGGAATCAGCTCCCTGACCCGGGCATCGGTCTTGTAAATATCCTCCGGGTCTCCCGACAACGCCGCCCAGCGAAACGGTCCGATGCCGCGGCAAAACAGCGGTCGAATATAGGCCGGCACAAAACCGGGGAAATCAAACGCGTTGTTCACACCCTCCTCCAGGGCCACCTGCCGGATATTGTTGCCGTAGTCAAACACCGGAACGCCCCGGGCGTGCCAGGCCAGCATGGCCTGCACATGAACGGCCATCGATTTTCGGGCTTCGCGAATCACCCGTTCGGGGTCCGACTGCCGCAGTTGTTCGGCCTGTTCCAGCGTCCAGCCCCGTGGCAGATAACCATTCAGCGGATCGTGCGCGGACGTCTGGTCGGTAACCGCATCGGGCCGGATTCCCTGCTGGACCATCCGTGGCAATAACTCGGCGGCATTCCCGGTCAAGCCGACCGAGACGGGCTGGCCGTTGGCGTGGGCCTGCCGGATCAGGTCCAGGGCTTCGTCCAGGTCATGGGCCATGCGGTCCAGGTAACCGGTATCCAGCCGCATGCGAATTCGGGATTCGTCGCACTCGATGGCCAGCATCGACGCGCCGGCCATGGTACAGGCCAGTGGCTGCGCGCCACCCATGCCGCCAAGGCCCGCCGTCAAAAACCAGCGGCCTGACAGGTCGCCACCAAAATGCTTCTTGCCCACCGATACAAACGTCTCGTAGGTGCCCTGCACGATTCCCTGACTGCCGATGTAGATCCAGGAACCGGCGGTCATCTGGCCATACATCATCAGGCCGGCGCGATCGAGCTGGTGAAAGTGCTCCCAGGTGGCCCAGTGCGGCACCAGGTTGCTGTTGGCGATCAGAACGCGCGGCGCATCGACATGCGTTTTGAAAACGCCGACCGGTTTGCCCGACTGGACCAGCAGGGTTTCATCCAGTTCCAGCTGGCGGAGAGTCTCGACGATTTTGTCAAAGCATTCCCAGTTGCGGGCCGCCCGGCCGATTCCCCCGTAGACCACCAGCTCCTCCGGCTTCTCGGCCACGCCCGGATCGAGATTGTTCATCAGCATCCGTAGCGGAGCTTCCGTCAACCAGCTTTTGCAGCTCAGCTCGTTTCCGTGGGGTGCGTGGATGGTACGGTTGACAGTGGTCATTGGAATTTCCCCTGTTCAGCGGCCCCCGGGTCAGCCGGGTTCGGGCCCGTCGAAATATCGGCTGGCCGTCGATGGACGCGTCGGTGGACATCGGTTGAGTGTCGCGATCGTCTTCCACTTTAGTGGCCGTCAGCCCCCGTTGACAAGTTATCCGTCGATCCGGGCCGGTTTGCCCGGCCGATGGCCGCAGGAACCGCCCGGCCCCGGCCGGTCGGAGGCGCACATCCATGGACGAGTCGCATGGCAATTGCGAAGATAATCCGACGCCGCCGGTTCCGCCGGTTCAGGTGAAACACCGACACCACTTTCCTCGCGAGCATCAGGCAATTTTGAACGACGCCGATTTGTTGCTGGTTGATTTCCAGCTGATGACCATGCGATCCGGAGCAGCACCCTACGGACTGGTGCCTGACGGCGCGGTGGCCATCCGGGACGGTGTGATTGTCTGGGTGGGCCGCGTATCCGATTGCCAGCCGGATCGTTTCCGGGGGCATGTCGTATCGGGCCATGGACGATTTTTGTCACCGGGTCTGGTCGATTGCCATACGCATCTGGTATGGGGAGGCAGTCGAGCCGACGAATGGGAACGGCGACTTGCGGGCGTCAGTTACGAGGCGATTGCGCGTGACGGCGGGGGTATCCTGTCGACGGTGGCGGCCACCCGCGCGGCCCCGCAAGACGAACTCTACGCCTCGGCCCGGGATCGCCTCCAGCGACTGATGCGGGAAGGGGTCACGACACTGGAAATTAAATCCGGTTATGGACTGGATACGGACACCGAACTCAAGCTGTTGCGGGTGGCCACCGAATTGCGTGATTCGCTGCCCGTCGACGTGCGGCGGACCTTTTTGGGAGCCCATGCATTGCCGCCGGAATATCGGGGCCAGAGCGACCGGTACATCCAGCTGGTATGCGAGGAAATGATCCCCGCGGTTCGGGATTACTGCGAGGCCGTCGATGTGTTTTGCGAGCGAATTGCCTTTGACGTTTCCCAGACGCGCCGCGTATTTCAGTCCGCGCAGCAAGCGGGGCTGGACATCAAGGTGCATGCCGAACAACTTTCGCTGCAGGGGGGCGCCCGACTGGCGGCCGAAATGGGAGCCCTCTCGGCCGATCACCTGGAGTATCTGGATGAACCCTCCGTGCAGGCCATGGCGGCCCGCGGCACGACCGCCGTCCTGTTGCCAGGCGCATTCTATTTCCTGCAGGAAACAAAATTGCCACCGGTCGAGTTGTTCCGAAAATACGGCGTGCCCGTGGCGATTGCCACCGATACCAATCCGGGAAGTTCCCCGGTGGCCAGCTTGCTGTTGATGATGAACATGGCCTGTACCCTGTTTCGGTTGACGCCCGAGGAAGCCATGGCGGGAGTCACGCGAAACGCGGCGCGTGCTCTGGGAATGTCCGGGCAACTGGGAACGCTGGAAACCGGAAAGCAGGCGGATCTGGTCGTTTGGGAAATTGGTTCACCGGCCGAACTGGCCTACGGGATCGGACACAATCCGTGCCGCACCGTCTATAAACACGGCCAGCCGCGGGAGTACGATCGCTAGGCGGAGAAACGGATACCGCCGGCCCCTGAAATACCAACCCGACTTGTTTGAGAAGCTGCCATGAAACAACTGATCGAATGCGTACCCAATATCAGCGAAGGTCGCGACGCCGGAGTCATTTCCGAAATCAGCCGGGAGGTGGAAACGGTCGCCGGTGTTCGCCTGCTGGATGTCGATCCGGGAAAGGCCACCAACCGCACGGTCATCACGTTTGTGGGTGAGCCCCGGGCCGTGATTGACGCGGCGTTTTTGCTGATCCGCAAGGCCAGCCAGCTGATCGATATGAGCCGGCACCAGGGTGAACATCCGCGGTTTGGCGCGACCGATGTCTGCCCACTGATTCCGATTGCCGGCATTTCGATGGAAGAAACAGCCCGTTACGCTCGCCAGCTGGGATCGCGGGTCGGCGATGAACTGGGCATCCCGGTTTACTATTACGAGAACGCGGCCACCGGGGAAAAACGCCGCAACCTGGCGACTGTCCGCGCCGGACAGTATGAGGGTTTGCGGCAAAAACTGGCCGATCCCGCCTGGAAACCGGACGCCGGGCCGACCACATTCAATGCCCGGTCCGGTGCCACCGCCATTTCGGCGCGCGATTTTCTGGTCGCCTACAATGTCAACCTCAACACCACATCCACGCGTCGCGCCAACGCCATCGCGTTCGACGTCCGCGAAGCGGGCCGCGTTCTGACCCGGGACGGGGTCGTGCAACGCGATGCGCAGGGCGAGGCCATTCGTGTTCCCGGGGCACTCAAGGCCGTCAAGGGAATCGGCTGGTACATCGAGGAGTACGGGATCTGTCAAATTTCAATGAACCTGACCAATATCAGCGTCACGTCCATTCATCAGGCGTTCGAGGCAACTCGCGAAAGTCGCCAATCGCCGCGGATTGCGGGTGACCGGTTCGGAACTGGTCGGCCTGGTCCCCAAACGGGCACTGCTGGAGGCGGGCGATTATTATCTGGCCCGACAACAGCGATCGCTGGGGATTTCCGAGGATGAGAAAATCCGGATTGCGGTCAAATCGCTCGGCCTCGATGACCTGGGTCCCTTTGATCCGCATCAACGAATTATTGAATATGCCATGGAGGATGAATCGTCGCGACCGCTGCTGAACATGAAACTGCGCGACTTTGCCGACGAAACGGCTTCGGAGTCGATGGCGCCCGGCGGCGGCAGCATCTCGGCCTGCGTGGGCGCCCTGGGTGTCAGTCTGGGCACGATGGTCGCCAATTTGTCGGCGCACAAACGGGGTTGGGACAACCGCTGGCAAGAGTTTTCGGATTGGGCGGTGCAGGGTCAACGGTACAAGGATGCGTTGCTGGAACTGGTCGACGAAGACACCCGGGCCTTCAACCAGATCATCGCCGCGTTTCGGCTGCCGCGAGAAACGGATCAGGAAAAAGCAGAACGCCGAACGGCGATTGACGCCGCGACACGAACCGCCATCGAGGTTCCCTTTCGCGTGATGCAGATAGCCCTGGAGTCGATGGACGTCATCCGGGCGATGGCCGAAACCGGTAATCCGGCGTCCGCCAGCGATGCAGGGGTGGGAGCCCTGTGCGCCCGGGCCGCGGTCCGGGGGGCCTTCCTGAATGTGCAAACCAACGCCGCCGACCTGCGGGACGCGGAATATGTCTCTGAAAAACTCACCGCCGGCCAGCAACGGGTCGACCGCGCCGCGGAGCTGGAACAGGAGATCCTGCAGATCGTTCAGGCGGCGCGGCAGGCCTGACGCCCGGGCGCGATCCGCTCGCGCCGGCGTTACGGCTGGTCCAGCCCGTCGGCCGTGCCCCGGGAAAATCCGTAAAAACCGTTTTCCGGAACTTTGACAAACAATTCGGGCAGTTTCAATGCGCTGAAAAACTGTCCGGCACTAATGCGTCCCTCGTTGGCCTTGCTCTGAACGGTTTCGCCGTCGTACAGGATGACCAGATCGCCCAACTCCTGGCTGCTGGATCCCCCCTGGATGTACCAGACGGTTTCGCCACCCTGAATCAGTTCCAGCTGGAAATACTCCAACGAAAACGTGGCCTTTTGGCTGCCGGTTGCGCTTCCGGCATCCCGGTACTCTCTGGTTTCCGACTTGCCCCGGGTGACCGTGGCCTTCAACACGCTGGATGAACCTGGATCGATTTTGAATCCCCTGGAGCGCAGCTGATTGGCGATGGACGATTGGCCGGCGCCGGCGGCGGCCAATTGCAGCGCCACCGAATCTCCCGGCCGCAGCACAATCAGGTCATCCAGGTCAAGGCTTTCAATGATGCGCGGGATGACTCGTTGGGAATCCTGATGGCGGACACGCTGAATCGGCCGCTTCGGCCGGCACGGGAGCCGACGGTCGTACCGGACAACCCCCAGACTTGCCCGGAGCCGGGCGGGCCGGGCTCAAGTTTGCAAAACGAGTAATCCCAGATCGCCGATTTCAGCGGGATATTCACCAGCGAGGCACCCGTGTTGTCGATGGCAAGAATATTTTCGGCATCCAGGAATACCGGGTGACGTTGCCCAACCGTGGGAAGAAAACAGGATTCCAGCCGTTCGCCACTGGCCAGGTCAAACAATTCCAAATATCGCCGCCGGATCGTCGCCACGCGGGCCAGGTCGGGACTGACCGAAAACAACTGTGTCGGTTGCCGGATTTTGGAGGAGGTGGTTTCCAGCGTGACGGGCGACCGCCCGGTCACATCGCCTGTTTGCAAATCGACTGCCACCACGTGATTGTCGATCAGGCCAAACGCGTATTGGCCAGTTCCGTCAAACTGCGGCGTTGAAAAAAGGTCGAACGTCACACCCGAAAGGCTTCGTCGGCGGGTCAGATCGTAGAACCGGATTTGGCCGGGGAAGATGACCGCCAGACGATCCTGGTCAATAAACGCCGCGGTCGTCGCCCGACGGGGGATTTTCGTTCCCGCAGGATCCGGTGAAAAGCTGAATTGATGCTCGATGCCGTCGCGCGTCAATGTCCAGACATCCAGCGTCAGGGTCCTGCGCGACCAGCGGGTGGACGTCAACAAACGGTGCCCGACCGCGTCGTAGCCGAGAACTTGTGATTTGGGCGTCGGAATTTCGATCGGCCCGATCGTCCGCCCGGATTGGCAGTCAAACAGAAAGCCCGCCGGCGGCTCGTTGACGTTGGTCGCGACAACGAAGCCACGCGAGGGGACTCGCGGATCAACTATTACGCCACCGGAATGCGAGGCGTTCAGCTCCATCGAGAATCGCTGGTGATGCGCCGGATCGGCCGGCAGCGTATCCTGGTCGCCCTGCAGATCCCAACCGGAGACGTCGACGGCCGTCTCTCGTGTCGCGGAAAAATCGAATGTCACCGTTTGGTAGCCGGCCGTATCCGGCTGCGGGTTGTCCGGTCTGGGTCGGTTGACCGCACGGTCACCAAACGTTTCGCGAGCGTTCGCCCGCATGGCCACCCGGATGTCACCGATACTCAATTCGGAAATTTTGAGCTGGATCGTTTGGCCATTTCGTTGCTGCAGCCGGACTGTGTTGTCCCGCAACTCGACCAACCGGGCTTCGATTTCGTTTCCGCGATTGTCGGTCCAGACGCGGTAGGGCATTCGGCCGTTTCCGACATCCGGGCCGCCCGCCGGCGGGTCATCCGGATTGGCGGGCACGTCGCCAGTCATCGGTTGATCACCATCCGGTTCGACTTTCCCAAGAACGTCGCCCGGTGGCAAAATAGTCCATTGTTTGCCGAACCGCCCGGCGAATTCGACTTTCAGCCAGCTTGTCGCGGTGATCTCGACGACGGTTCCCACCGCCGGGTTGCCCAGAAACCTGAATCGCACCTGGTCTCCCACCTGGTAATCATCCGGAATCGACAGGTCGGAGACCGTTACGATTTCGTTGGCTCCGACCAGGGCCGCTCCTCCATTGCCATCGTCGAACTGGGTGATGAAGCAAACCAGATACGCAATCAACATCGCCATTTTCAACAGCCCGTGCTGAGGTTCGAAAGGCCTCACTGAAACAGGGAGAATATCGGCTCTGAAATGTAACCCAAACGTCAGTCAACATCCAGCGATTACGCTCGCACTATAGTACGCTGCCGGCGTATCTGGTAGCCTGTCGGCAGGCTGTCGAAGCACGAAATCGCGCCGCTGGAACGTGATACAGCGCGAACCATCGTGGCGCCGTTTGTGAAGCAAAGCGGTTTGGAATGCCAACAACGATTTGGCCCCGGAATGCGTCATCGGGCAGACGCCCAACTCAACGCGGATGCGGATTCGAGCCGGTGGTCGCATGCCAAATCAGGGGCTTGTGAAAAACGATGCGTCCGCCGCCCGATTGGAGTCAGTGGAGTCAAAGTGGAGTCAGGTATGCAGCAAGTAAAAATATTTACGGGGCTCGAGGGAGCGACCGAGGACCTGTCCACCGAGATCAACCGCTGGATTCGTGAAACGGGGGTCCAGATTATTCAAATGACCGGCAACATCGCACCCCAGTCAAATGACACGTCGGGTCCCGGAACCAGTTTGCCAGGTCGCGGCTCAACGGCCGGACGATTGCCCAGCGATGTGATCATCATCGTTTTGTATGAAGAGAAATAATCCCGGTTCATTTGAGGCCAGGCGAATCTCGATTTGCGACGGTCGTCTCGAATTTGGACGAAATCGCGCAGCCGTGCGCGACCGGCCGGCCAGAACCGCACAGGGGCGGCCGGATTTTCCAGGAAAATCCCGCAGTTCGGGAAATTTTGTTCAAGTCCTGGCGATTCGGCATGACGGATGCATGTTCCATCCGTCGAACCAAACGGGAAGATATCTCCATAGTCTTGATCTCCCCAATCTTGCCTCTTGTTCCCGTTTGGTTCATTTTTTTCCTGCCAGACAGGGTCCACCGCGACCCGCAAAAGCCGGATTCCAGCGAAGTCTCTTCTGTTACCGTCGCTGCTGGAGTCGGCTTTTTCTTTTTAAACGTGATCGAATCGGGTCGGCGCGGAAACGCCGACCCGCCCGCCCGCTGCGAATTCGGTTGCTGACCAGGTCGTACGGCACTTTCCCGCGGTCCGGCGGGAATTCCCGTAATTGAACCGGCCCGCCAAGAGCGCCAGAATCGGCGAATCTTTGAGCCAGGAATTAATGCATGGGGTCGTTGTGACGCTTTCCAAAAACACCATTCACCACGGCGATTGCGTCCAGCGTCTGGACCAGCTGGAACCGGGGTCGGTGGATCTGGTGTTTGCTGACCCCCCGTTTAACATTGGTTACGACTACGACGTCTACCAGGACCGGCGGGCTTCGGACGACTATCTGGGCTGGTGTCGCCGGTGGATCGATGGCGTTTGGAATTCGTTGAAGCCCGATGGCACGTTTTGGCTGGCGATCGGTGACGAATACGCGGCCGAGCTGAAATTGCTGGCTCAGGAAACCGGGTTTACCTGTCGCAGCTGGGTGATCTGGTACTACACGTTTGGCGTCAATTGCGCGGTTGGATTCAGCCGTTCGCACACCCACCTGTTCCATTTTGTGCGGGACCCCGCCAATTTTACGTTCAACGCCGCCAACCCCCAGGTGCGGGTCCCATCGGCACGACAGCTCGTGTATGCCGACAGCCGGGCCAATCCGCGCGGGCGGTTGCCCGACAACACGTGGATCATTCGCCCCCAGGACACGCCGCACAGTTTCCGGCCAGATCACGACACCTGGTACTTTGCCAGAGTGGCAGGCACATTTCGGGAACGCCAGGGATTTCACGGGTGCCAGATGCCCGAACAGTTGCTGGGACGCATTATTCGGGTGTCCAGCCACCCGCAAGACCTGGTGGTCGACCCGTTTGCCGGCAGCGGAACCACGCTGGCAGTCGCCAAAAAACTGGGCCGTCAGTGGATGGGGTTTGAGTTGTCTGGGGAATACGTCCAGTCCATCCAACAACGGCTGGCGGCCATCAAGGTCGGTGATCCACTGGATGGTCCGGCCGATCCGCTGCGCAGTGCGCCGAAACCAAACGGGGCAAACAGCGCAAACCGCTGACCCGTGACCGGCAACTGGATCAGGCCATTATCGATGCCTGGATCCAGGTCAGCGGGGGCCAGTCCGCCGATCATTTATTGTGTGATCCGGAATTGAACCAGCAGTTCGCCGATCACTGCCGCCAGCACGGTGTCCCGGGCCACGAGACCCTGTGGAACAAGTCCGTGTTGCGGCTGCGCAAATCAAAACGACTGCCTCGCTCCACGATCCGCAACCCGCGATTGTCATTTGCCCAAATGGATGATTACAGCTTCGCCGGCGAGATTGCCATGCAGATGCTGACGATCGACTGCGGATTAACCCTGGACAATGCTCTCTGCTCCAGGGAGTTTGCAACCGAGTTTGATCGAATTGCCGGTGAATTCGCGACCGGGTTTTCGGCCAACGAATACCGTTGGGCGGCCCTGGCGATCCGCAAGCGGGCCGGCACCGCAAAATCCAGGCGGTTGGCTACAGAAAACTATGCCCGCTGGCGACAACAACGCTTGCCACGCAAGATCCCGATCCGGCGGGCTGCCGCCGCCCGCTACGAACAGCCGGGTGTCTATTTGCTGAAAACTGCCCTGAACGAGCTGTACATTGGAGAAACGGAAAACGTGGCACGGCGGGTTCGCCAGGTCCTGGAAAATCCGGCGTGGCAGGAACTGGAGCCAGAGTCCGTTTCTGTCATTCCGGTCGAATCCACGGACCGTCACGGACTGCAATCGGTGCTGGTTCAGCGGCTGAATCCGGTATTGAATTGGCATTTGCCGCGAACGAAAAACGGCCGCCGTTCGGGCCGCCCTGCCATGGCAAAATAAGGGGTCCTGCAGTGCGGCGAGCGGTGTTTTCACCGATCAAGGCTGGCGTTTCAGGAATCCTGCCAGGTAATCCGGCAACGGCAGATTCACGGAATGTTCGTCGGCCAGCGGATCCGTGAATCGACGGTCCAGCGGAACGACGCCGCTCCAGACGGGCAACGCGAAATCTTCGGCGTCGTCGACCGGATCTCCCGTGCGAATCTTGGCCGAGGCGGATTCAATCTGCACGGCGACAACGGCCGTGGCCGACATTTCCCGGTCGTTGGGTCCGCGGGCATCCTCCCAGCGACCCGGCAACACCTTGTCCGACAACGCCTTCAGGGCCTCCAGCTGCCGGCGCTCGTCGTCCAGCAACGACCCCCGGCCAAATACGACCGCGCTGCGATAGTTCATCGAATGATGGAACAGGGACTTGGCCAATACCAGCCCGTCCATCAGGGCAAACGAAAGGCACACGGGCTGGCCGCTGGACAAGTATCGCATCAGCCGGCTGGAGCGGGCGCCGTGAAACACAACGCAATCATCCATTCGGGCATGAAACATCGGGATGACTGTCACGCCTCCGGATTCGCCCTGCAGAATTCCCACGTGGGCAACCAGGGCCGCGTCAATGATGGTATGAACCTGATCGCGATCATAAATGCCGCGCCGGGCAACCCGGCGGACCCGGTTGCGATCGGTGATTTCGTATGCGTCCGTCATGCGCCACAGGCTCGTGGGGATTGGGAGTTGTGCCGGAATCGAATCGTCGGGGCGTTCACCCGGAAAGCCACCAGCTTAAGCGCAACCGGCCGGCCGGGCGAGGGAGGAGCTCTCCGGGTCCCGGGCATCGGTGCGTGCACCAAACCGGTTTCCGTCGCCACGTTCATCGGACGCTGGCGATCACCTGCGGCGGGCGGCGTTCACCCGAATTCGCGTCACAATCCTTACAACCGCAATCGCGCCAGCCGGGGCCGCGACCCGCGACCGGGTGCAACGGCACGGCCCCGTCCATTCAGGCACGAACGGGCAATCCGGCTGACCTATGTTTTTTGGGGGCGCCCCGTGAATTCCTGCACTTCAATCACCTGATCTCCTGCCATGGACCTGATACTGGAATTGTTTCTGGACCCGCTGGTCGCCGTCAGCCTGCTGGGCGGACTGGCGGTCCTGGGAATCCTGATGTCCCAACAGCAGGTGGGACGCTGGTTTCAGAGAGTACATTCGCAATGGGGCGATTTGCCGTCGGCTTGCCGGTTGAGCGGGGCCGAGGTTGCCACCCGCCTGTTGCGTTCGGTCGGCCTGCAAAACATTCCGGTCAAGCGGGGGGGAGCCAGCAACCATTACCATCCGCGATTGCGGGAGATTCAGCTGAACGCGGCGGTCAGCGAAAATGCATCGCTGGCGGCGCTGGCGACCGCCGCGCATGAAGTGGGTCACGCATGGCACTTTGCCGAGGGCATCTGGCAGTGCCGGCTGCGGGGGATTTTGTGGCCAATTTGCTGGTCGCTGGTGCCGCTGGTCTGCGGATACGGTTTCCTGATGGCCATCGATGTGGTCCCCTTTTCACCAAACGGTCTGTCGATGGCGTTGCTGGTCGCCTGTTTGCTGGTGGTCGCATTGCAGGCGCCGATTTCCCTGCCGCTGGAAAGCGACGCGTCCCGTCGGGCCCGCCGGCTGGTGATCGAGCAGGGATTGCTGGCCGAGCACGAGCGGCCGGCCTTTGACCGTTTGCTTCGCGCTGCCTGGAAGACCCATGCGATCCGGGAATCTCAGCGGTGGATCGTCCTGCTGTTGCTGGCCGGGGGCATGGCCGTGGTCTCCGGCAGTTCCCTGTGGGATGAACCCTCCCCGTTTGAATCGATCGCCTCGGCCGGGCAACCTGTTTCCCGGGAAACCATCGCCGACCCGTACCAGTCAGCAGCCGGCGACGCGCCCGCAGCCAACTACCGGGGCATGCCGCCGGTCGTGGATATCGTCGCAGATCTTGTCTGGTTAACAGGCGTTATTCTGTTGGCGGTTTGGGTTTGCCGCTACATGCCGGTCCTGGAAAAGAAAACCAGCCAGCCCACCACGGAGCAACGGGCGGTTTTGATCAACAACGAGGGAATGGATTTTCTGGAGCGCGGCGAGACCGGGCCGGCCATTGAAAAGTTTTCGGAATCGCTCAAGTTGAATCCGCGGTCGACGGCGGTCTGGTTCAACCGGGGACAGGCCCACTCACAAGCCGGCGACTTTCGCGCCGCGGTCACCGATTTCAACCGCGCGATCGAACTGGCCCCGCCTTTTATGGAGGCCGTTGCGGGACGCGGCAAGGCCCGATTCCTGATGGGAGAATTCGAGCAGGCCCGTCATGACTGTCGCCAGGTGTTGGCTGCCGATCCGTGGAACGAAACGGCCTTGCATACCAGTTCCGATGACCTGGTCCGGCAGGGAAATTTTGCCGCCGCCGCCGGGCTGTGGAGTGCTGCGATCGAGCGCAATCCAAACCGATCGGCCTTTTATCGCCATCGCGGTATGGTTCATTTCATGGCGGAACATTTTCCGGCCGCCATTGCGGACTGCGACCGTGCGATTGAACTGAACCCGGGCGATGCCATTGCCTGGAACAACCGCGGCGCTGCGCGAATCCAGACCGGTGACTATGATGGTGCCATCGCCGATCTGGACAAGGCCCTGCAACTGGATCCGGAGTTTCCGAATCCGCGCCGTCATCTGGCGTGGATCCAGGCCACCTGTCCGTTGCCCGCGTTTCGTGATGGAATCGCGGCGGTAGCCAACGCGACGCAGGCCATGGAAATGATCCATTGGCGTCCCTGTGAATGGCTGGAGGTGCTGGCCGCCGCGGCGGCCGAAGCCGGTGATTTTGGCAGCGCCGAGCGCTGGCAACAGGGCTTTGTCAACGCCCTGCAGACGGAACGGGACCACCTGCCGGCGGACCAATTCCAACTGGTGCTGACGCGGGGCACGGACCGGCTGCGGCAATATCAAAACAACCAGCCGTTGCGCGACGGGGTGACGGTCGGCGGCTCCCGGGAACCACCCGCCGTCTGACCGTTCAGAGGTCCGTCCGGAGTCAGGCCGGTTTCCGTGCCAGGCCCATGGCCACCACGAGGCAGCCTCGCTGCAAGCCGTCAACATAGTTGGCGATTTTGGGTCGCGCGGTGTCACCCATCAACAGGTGAATGCCGACAGGCGGCAAGCCCTCGGCCTCGATTTTGGCGAGAACCTGTTCAAAAAACTCCAGCGACGAAGCCGACTTGTCGGACCATTGGTCAATTTCCAGTCCGCCCTGCTCCATCCCCTGGCGAACTTCGGCACAGGTCGCCAGACAACTGATCGACAGGTCATCGGCCCACGGCAGTGGATAGACCGGGACCCCGGCGCCGGCAAATATGTCGTGAAACAGCAGGCTGCCACCAGGCTTCAGCACGCGGGCAATCTCGCTGTACAGTCGTTCCTTGTCGGCGATGTTCATTTGGGCGTGTTCGGTCCAGACGATATCAAAGGTTTCCTCGTCAAACGGCAGTTGCACCGCGCTGGCCTGGGTGTAGGTGATTCGGTCGGCCAATCCCGTCAGCTCCGTCAATTGCCGGGCAGCCTCAAGATACTGTTCCGTGACGTCCACTCCGGTAACGCTGCAACCGAAGCGATCGGCCAGGTAGCGGGCCGATCCTCCCAGTCCGCATCCCACGTCGAGGACTTCGCTGGACGGTTTCGGTCTGTGGAGCGCCGCCAATTCCACCGTGGATTCGCGGCCCCGCGTATGAAACGCGTCGACAGGCGCCAGGTCATCCAGGGTCAGTTGGTCGATCGGCTTGCCCGCGCGATCCAGGCTGCGGCGGATCTGCCGCATAATGTCTGCGAAACCATAGTGACGCGAGACGGATTTTTCAAACTCGGACATGGCATCGTTTCGTTGTTTTATCGGGGCGTTGGCCGCCTGGCTCCGGTACCTCGCCGCAAGTGAATGTGCCAGAATGCGGGTAACTGCCAGGTCGGTCAACCCGCGGGAAATCCCATGTCTGATCCCTCCAAATCGTACTGGAAACACAATCTGTTGGCAGTCACCCTGCTGCTGCTGGTCTGGTTCGCAGTCGGTTTTCTCGGAAGTATTTTTGGAATCGAGTGGCTGAACCGCTTTCAAGTTGGCCAGCTGGGACTGGGATTCTGGATGGCCCAGCAGGGATCGATTTTCGTGTTTGTGTTGCTGGTGCTGGTGTATGCCCTGTGGATGGATCGCCTGGACCGCCGTTACGGCCTGGGAGATGACCGATGAATTCCGGCTTTCGTTGCCTGGCCGCCAGCGACCCGGCTCTGCCCTGGACGTGGTGGTTTGTCGGGTCTGACGTTTGCCCTGTATCTGATTATCGGCTGGCGGAGCCGGGTACGCGAAACCGCCGGATTCTATGTGGCCGGCCAGGGAGTCCCGGCTATCGCCAACGGGGCGGCGACGGCGGCCGACTGGATGAGTGCGGCCTCGTTTATCGGGATGGCCGGACTGATCAGTTTCTCGGGCAGCGACGGCAGCGTGTACCTGATGGGCTGGACGGGTGGATATGTGTTGTTGGCCCTGTTGCTGGCTCCGTATTTGCGGAAATTCGGCCACTACACCGTGCCGGACTTCATCGGCGTTCGCTATTACAGCGAAACCGCCCGGGTCGTTGCCGCCGTCTGCGCCATCTTTGTGTCATTGACCTATGTGGCCGGTCAAATGAAGGGTGTGGGCGTTGTGTTTTCGCGCTTCCTGGAAGTGGAATTGATCTACGGCGTGCTGATTGGCATGGCCATCGTCGGTTTTTTTGCCGTGCTGGGCGGGATGAAAGGAATTACCTGGACGCAAGTTGCCCAATATTTTGTGTTGATCGTTGCCTTTCTGATTCCGGCAATCGCCGTGTCCCGATTGCTCACCGGATATTCCGATTCCCCAGGTGGGGATGGCGGCCAGTGATATTTCGCAACGTCTCAACCAGGCGTTGCTGGACCTCGGCGAATCAGAATATACCCGGCCGTTTCAGAAGTTTTCGCGACTGAATGTCTTTTGCATTACCGCCGCGCTGATGTTTGGCACGGCCGGCTTGCCGCATGTGATCGTTCGTTTTTATACGGTCAAAAACGTCCGCGCCGCGCGGTACTCGGCGGCATGGGCAATTTTTTTTATCGCCATCCTGTACACCACTGCCCCGGCTCTGGGCATGTTTGCCCGTTACAACCTGATAAAAACCATGCATGGCGCGACCATCCGGACCATCGAGGTGGGCCGAGGCGATGCCCGGCAGGCGTTTGCTTTTCCGACCGACCGTCAGGCCGCGTGGACCGCGATCGATCAGGCCCGCACCGCCGAGCCGCCCGCGCCGGTGATCTATCACATGGTTTCCCCCGACGGCCAGCCACTGGAATGGGCCACCCGCTGGCAGCGACACCGGATTGCTGGCCATTGACGACCTGAATCGCAATGGCAGGATCAGTTTGAAAGTGGGCCCTGATGGCCAATCCGAACGGGCGATGATTGACAAGGACATCATCGTGTTGTCGGCGCCGGAGGTGGCGGGGTTGCCCCCGTGGGTGATTGCCCTGGTGGCGGCCGGTGGACTGGCGGCGGCACTGTCCACGGCGGCCGGGCTGTTACTGGTGATCAGTTCCAGTCTGGCCCACGACTTGTACTGCCGGTTTGTGGAGCCCGATGCCAGCGAAGCCCGCCGCGTGTTTATCGGGCGAATTGCGATCGGTATGGCCATTCTGGTGGCCGGTTATTTCGGCATCAATCCACCCGGATTCGTCGGTGAAGTCGTGGCATTTGCCTTTGGTCTGGCAGCGGCCAGCTTCTTTCCCCCGATTTTTCTGGGCATCTTTTCGCGACGCGTCAATCGCGCGGGAGCCGTTCCGGGAATGATCGTGGGGCTGTCCTTTACCCTCGTGTACATCGTGTTGTGCACCAGTCACAAGGTGCTGCCCATGTTTTTCGACCAGGAGATCCTGTCTCCCGATCAGTGGCTGCTGGGGATTTCGCCGCAGGGAATCGGTATCGTCGGCATGTTGTTGAATTTTTCTGTCACCCTGATTGTCTCCGCAGTCACGCCGCCACCGCCAGCGGACGTCGTTGAACTGGTCGAGCAAATCCGCTTGCCGGGCCGTTGATCCTGACCCGCATGCGGGTGGGAAAACTGCGACGCCGGCGGCGGATTCCGCCGCGCAGACAAAAACACAAATAACCCCCCCCCGAACCGGCCGCCGGTCACGGGACGCATTTGGTTTTGCGGTTTGGCCCGATTATTCCGCGCGGCGTCGGCCGCGGCAGGCAAGATTGCGCAGTAGTCTTGAATGAAACGGGCGGCAGGCATCGCGCGCCGCATGCAGCAGCCGCGAGAAACCCGCAACAGATTTTCGGGGATCCTGCGCCACATTCAACCGGAATTGCGGAACCATGAAAAAGAATGATCTCATCTGGTACGCCATGACCCTGCTTGGGGCAGCCGCATTGATGGGCGCCATGGTCTGCATGTTCACCGGGCGATTTGATTTCATGTTCTTCGGCTTCGTTTCCATCACACTTCTCGGATTGCGCGATTGGGTCTCGGCGGCCGACAGAAATCAGCAACGACAGCAACAGATGCAGGCGCTGGCCGGCGAACTGGGGTTTTCATTTCAGGCCCATGCGCCGGTCAATTTTCTGAAGCTGTCCAAATCGTTCCTGTTGATCCGGCCATCCGTGGAAGCCCTGGAAACCGTCGAACAAATGACGATGCTGAAATGGCTGTTACCGTATTTGGCGTCTGTCCGAAATGTGATGACTCGCGAAATCGAGGATCTGGTGTTGACGGTGTTTGATTTCCAGTATGCCGATCGGCACCAGGAGGATCGGTCCCGGCTGCAGACCGTATTTGCGCTCAAGTCTCCCGAATTGACGTGCCCGCATTTCGCCCTGACTGTGGCCACCGGCCGGGACGGCATCAAGTCGAAATTCCGTAACGATGTCGTTATTCGGGATGGCCTGCGGCTGGTCACCGACCATCCCTCGATCGCCAGCACCGTGCCCGAGGAGCTGTTCGACCTGCTGGACGGCACGACCTGTCTGGAGGCCGGAGAAGGATTCCTGTTGCTGTATCGCCCCGACCAGCTGGCGACGCCTCCGGAAATCGAGCTAAAGATCAAGGCCGCCCTTGGGATTCATTCGGTCCTGGCCGATTCCCCGATAACGGGTCAGTCAACAGCGTCTGCAGGGGCCTGATTCCTGGCAAGGGTGCAAAAACGATCGGCGAAACGCTCGGCCAGCCATGCACTGCGCCGAACACGCGGTTGTAACGTTCGATACCTGCATGCAACCGCACCGCGATCGACAGCGGGCGATCAGGATTGATCATCCCCGGGTTCCGGGAACCGCTGAAGATACTGGCCGTAACCGGCCTGTTCCATTTGTTCCAGCGGAATGAAGCGGAGGGCCGCGGAATTGATGCAGTAGCGCAATCCGGTGGGTTGCGGCCCGTCGTCAAATACGTGCCCCAGATGGGAATCGCCGTACCGCGAGCGCACTTCTGTCCGCGAGAAAAACAGGCTCCGATCCTGCTTTTCGACAACATATCCGGTCGCCAGCGGTCGCGTAAACGAAGGCCAGCCGGTTCCGGATTTAAACTTGTCGCGGGAACTGAACAGGGGTTCTCCGGAAACCACGTCAACGTAGATGCCCGGCCGCTGATTGTCCCAGAACTCATTGGCAAAGGGACGCTCGGTCGCCTCGTTTTGGGTGACGTCGTATTGCAGCGCTGTCAGCATTTTACGAATTTCAGCATCGCCCGGTTTGCGGTACACTTGACCGCTCGATTCCTGGTCCACCTCGCTCAATGGCTGTGGCGACGCGAGCCCTCCCCAACGGGAACCGGCGGAAAAGGCCTGACTGGATACGGCGAGCATCCCTGCCAGGACGCTGAAACCCAAAGCAACCAGAATTCGCGACTGTGACATTGGACGGACTCGAATCAATCAGGAAAAAAATGGCGAGTGAGCAAACCCGAGGCTTGCCCAACAACGTACAGCACCGGACTCCGCTGCTCTGTATGTTAGACCGGCTTTGCCGGGGGGGCTTTACCGGTATTTTTCCAATTCGGGCGCAAAAACGCCGATTTTTCAGGCAGTCGACCACTGCACGAGCTCCGAAATTGGGGAATCGCGGGTCTGCGCTGCTGAAGTGCGACCGGCCGGGGATACCCGCAACAAAACGCGTACCAAAGGCCCGGCCAGCAATCGTACCCCCGGCTCTGGATTCGATTATCATGCGGAAGCAAGTTGATGGCCGGGAACCGGACATGGCGGCTCGACGATTCGTTCCATTTCTTGTTGCGGCCGCTGCCGCAGTGATTTTGTCAGCTGGCGGACCGCTGACGGCCCAGCAGGCTTCCCAAAATGTCGCCGAGGCGCAACGCGCGTTCCGCCTGCTGAACGAGGGCAAATACCTGGCCGCCCTGACCGCCATGGAACAATCCGCCCCGGCCGGTGATTCCGCGGCACAGCAGGAACTGGCCACTTTGCGATCATTTGTGGGTGACTGCGCCGAGGCGCTGCAGGCCATGGATGCTGCCGTGCCAAATTCTGCAGCGGTCGGGAAGACATCCGATTTGCCCGAGCAGGCCGCTCCGCAGTCTGCCCTGGATGCGATTGTTGCCGCAGCCCGGGACCGTCAGATTGTAATTCTGAACGAAGCCCATCACGTACCCCGGCACCGGGAATTCAGCCGCCAGTTGATGGTGCGATTGCGCGAGGCGGGTTTTGAATACCTGGCCGCCGAGACCTTCAACCCGAACACCGCAAGCCTGGTCCGACGCAAATATCCCAACCGGTCCACCGGTTATTATTCCATGGAGCCGGTATTCGGACAGATGATTCGACAGGCCATGCAGCTGGGCTACCAACCCGTTGCCTATGAAACGCCAAAACTGTTTGGCCAAACCGGAGACAACATCGATCGGATCAACGCACGCGAAACGGCGCAGTGCCATAATCTGATCCGGCAAATTTTTTCCCGGGCCCCCGACGCCCGGGTGTTTATTCATGTGGGCTACAGCCACGCCACCGAAGATTTTCAGAAACTGGCAGATGGCCGCGAGCTGGCCTGGATGGCAGCCCGCCTGAAACGGGAAACCGGCATCGATCCGCTGACCATTGATCAGACCAGCCAAACCGAACGCAGCCGCCCCGAGTTGTCGTCGCCGGACTGGCAGCGGGCCGCGGAACGCAACTGGCTGAACGGGCCTGTCGTCGTCGTGAACGGGGACGGAACCAGCTTCGTCAGCGCCGATTACCGGGGAAGGGTCGACATGCAGGTTTTTCATCCGCCGGCCCGCCTGGTGGACGGTCGTCCGGACTGGCTTCACCACGCCGGGCATCGGCAACCCGTTCCGATTCCCGCGGGCCTGACGCCGGAATCCGGTCGAGTCCTTGTCCAGGCGTTTTTGGAGACCGAAAGCGATGACGCCATTCCGGTCGACCAGCTGGTGCTGGACGACGGAGGCCAGATGCCGGTGCTGCTGCTGCCACCGGGTGAGTATCGAATCGTGGTTCAGGACGAACAGGGGGACGAGATTTCGCGCCAGCCGCTGGTTGTCGTGCAACCGGACTGAGCGTCGAAGATCAGGGTCAACCGCGACGTACGTTCGGAATTGGCGCTGGGGGGTGCCCCATCGTTCGTGGCCTGCCTGACCTTGCAAGTCGCCGGGCCAGTGCACAAACTGATTGGTGCGGCGGCCTTCGGATGAATGGCAGGTCGGGTCCAGGGACCTTCGGATGCCGCACCGGAAAAGAACGGGCATGGCTCATCTCCCACCACTGGCCCCCGCCATGAATGAATACCTGGACTTTTCCATTACGTTTCATCCAGCCCGCGACGGGGAGTTTCCGGTCGGCGTCCGCGGGCCGGCGGGCGAGGTCACGTCCTGTTTTCAACTGCCCCTGGGCGATGCTGAAAATCTTGCCGAACGGGTGCACGAGTTGCAACGGGTCGTTCGGGGCGGCACAACCCGGGGCATGTCTTTTGGCGCGGCACAACGCCAGGGACTGAAGCCGCAACACGTTGGACAGTTGCTGTACACGTCGATTTTTCACGGTCCGGTGCTGGCCCTGTTCGAGCAAAGCCTGGCAATGGTCAATCAGCGCGAAGCGGGATTGCGAATCAAGTTGCGAATCGACCCGACGGAACCGACGCTGGTCGCGGTCAACGGATTACCCTGGGAATTGATGCGCCGGCCGCAAACCGACGAATGCCTGGGGCTTTCCAACCGCAATCCACTCGTGCGGTATCTGGACGTGCAGCGGCCCTGCCCGGCGATCCCGTTTACGCCGCCCTTTCGAATCCTGGTCGTGATTTCCAGTCTGCGCGGGGTCGCGCAGCTGGATTTGGAAAGGGAATGTCAACTGATCCGGCAAAGTTGGGGTCAGCGCTCGGATGTGCAAGTTGATTTTCTGGAGCGGGCCACCAAACCGGAATTGCAACGGCAACTGGGCCAGGCGGATTACCATGCCCTGCACTTCATGGGTCATGGGGAATTTGAAACCCGGTCCGGCCGCGGAGTGCTGGTGCTGGAATCGGCCGACGGATCTCCGGACTATATTTCCGGTCACGAGCTGGGTGTATTGCTGGCCGACGAGCCGACGCTGCGGCTGGTGTTCCTGAACGCCTGCAACACGGCCCAGTCATCCCGGGATTCCGAGCAGAATCCGTTTGCCGGTGTGGCCTCGGCGCTGGTCCTGGCCGGGGTTCCGGTGGTGGTGGCCATGCAGTATCCCATTTCGGACGAGGCAGCGATCGTCTTTGCCGGGAAATTCTACAAGTTGTTGCCCGAATGCTATCCGCTGGATTACGTGGTGGCCGAGGCCCGCAAGGCCATTTATCTGGAGGGCCGTGATGACAGCACGGAATGGGCGACGCCCGCCGTATTCATGCGATCGGCCGATGGCATGATCTTCAAGTCGGTTTACGGTCGCCAGCCACTGGTCGACGAGGAGCGGACCGAATTTGCCCGGCTGACGACCAAGGTCAACCGAATCTGGATCGAAGGCAAACTGGACGTGGACGTGCCCATCAAGCCGCCCATGGAACTGAACAAGGAGCTGGTTCCCAAGGCCGTTCAAACCAGATTCGGCGGCAGTCCCGGGAGCCGGCTGGTGCCAGCCGGCAAAACCATTGCCGCGGTGTTTGACGAAAATGAACGCTCACTGTTAATCCTCGGCGATCCCGGATTTGGCAAAACGACGAGCCTGTTGGCGCTGGCCCAGTACCTGATTCGCAGGCACAACCAGGACCAGACCCAGCCGATTCCAGTCGTCCTGTACCTGTCGAGCTGGGCAAGGTCCCGGTTGTCGATTGAGGACTGGGCGGCGCGGGAAGTCCTGGAAAAATACAAAATCTCAGATCGAATGTTTCGCCAATGGCTGACATCCGGCCGAATCGTGCTGATGCTGGACGGGTTGAACGAAGTTCCCGAAACGCAGCGGCCGGCCTGTATCGAGGCGGTTAACAATTTCCTGAAACAGCAGATCTCGCGAACCGAATTTGGCGGCGCGGCGGTTTGTTGCCGGTACGACGAATACCGGCAGATTCCGAATCGGCTGGATCTGCAAGGCGCGATCCGGCTGCAGCCGTTGACGGAGCCGCAAATCCGGGAGTACCTGAATAAATTTGGCCCGGTCATGCACCAGTTACAGGCGTTTCTGGATGAGCATCCACGGTTGCTGGAAGACGCCCGGACGCCGCTGATGCTGGGCATGATGAGTGTGGCCTATCGCCTCGACCCGAGCCGGTTTTCCGACGTGGCCAGTGCGACCGCCCGGGAACCGGCTGGCCCGCCGGATGCCCGGCAACAAATTCTGGTCGATGCCTACATTAATCGCGTATTTGACGGCGCCGGACCGCCGCCGGCGCCGTACTCGCGGGGCACGGTCAACGCCGGACTGGTGTGGCTGGCCCGGCGGCTCAAAACGCACCACCAGTCGATATTGATGATCGAATCCATTCAGCCGGACTGGTTGCGAAACCGGTGGGAACAGGTATTGAATGCCGCCGTCTACGCGCTGGCCCTGGGGTCGGTTGTGGCCACCATCATGCTGATCATCTGGCAAACCTCCAATATCGTGGACCCGGCGTTGCCGGCCAGCATGGATGCCCATCGATTCTGGTTTCTGATTTCACCGATCTGGGCTTTTCTGGCAACGGGTGTCGAATGGATCCAGTTTGTCAGGAACAAGGTCCGTGCGGCGAGTTCCCCATCGCGCCGGAGTGTCGGTTTGGCCAGCTGGCTGGTGGTTCGGGTGATGGTTCGAACGCTCGTCTTTTATCTGATTTGGGTCGGGCTTTGGTATGGGGCCTCGCTGGCGGTTCAGGGAACCGCGTGGGACTGGGGATGGCTGGCCCATCCGGTTCAGGGAGGGTTGTCGGTGTCGCTGCTGTATGCCGCGCGAACGGTCACCCGCAACGATGATCATTTTGTGGGTTCGACCGAGGTCTTGACGTGGTCGTGGGTGCGGGCCGCCCGGGGATTGCTGTTCGGTTTGCTGGTCGGTGTCCTGCTGTGGACCGTTTACTGGTTGGTCCAGCGGGGCAGCTTTTCCCTGACTGTCCTGAGCCGCAATCTGCTGTTCTATCCTCCGCTGGGGGCAGTGGTCGGTTTGATTTTTGGCGGCCTGACAATGGGGCTGGTCAAGTCCAAGACGCGTCCCAACGAGGGTGTTGTTTTGTCTCTCCGCAACAGCCTGTTCGCCATGCTGACGGCAGGGGCGGTGGTGGGACTGGCCCTCGTGCCGATTTTGACAGGCGTGTTTTTCGAACCGGACAACAATCTGATTGACAATTTGATCGACAAACTCGTTCCCTCGGGAATGCTGGCTTGCGGCGCGGCGCTGGCGATGTTTCTGTGGTTTGGGGGAATCGACGTGATGCGTCATTACAGTCTGCGCCTGACCCTGTTGGTGACGGGAAACATGCCGTGGCGGCTGCCCCGGTTTCTGGACTACCTGTCGGCCCGCGAGCTGTTGCAGAAAATCGGTGGCGGATACATGTTTCGCAACAATCTGCTGCTGGACTATTTTGCCCGACAACCCGAGCGATCGATCTGGTCCGGAGACGAAGTCGTCGACCGGGAAGCACAGGCCGGGGACTGAGTTGCCCCGACCGGAATCCGGTTGGCCGCACACGCCCGGTTGCGCAGAACCATGCTTGCGACCACTGGCGGCCGCCGCACCAATCGGGTCTCGTTCACCATGGCTATGGCCGAAAGGCCTCGAAAACGACAATCGAAACGCCGGGTTGGCTAGAATCTGGAGAAAACCCCGACGGGACCGCGATCCGGCCGGTGCAGCCATCTCCCGAATTCCGGGCCCATTCCCCTGTAACGCACAGCAAAAAATGGCGTACCGGATAGTGGCCAGCCGCGTTTCGGTCCCGGGTACCGCCGGCTGGCTGCGGGTGAATGTCCATCCCGGTACCGGATCCCGCCCGGATTGGCCCGAATCCCGCCCGGATTGGCTCACACAACCTGAACGAGTGAAAATTCCATGAATGCGTTAACGGTTTTTGACCATCTCTATGTCGTCGTACTGGTAGTGGTCGTGCTGTTTGCCGTGTTTCGGGGCCAGCCCAAAATGGCCGGCGCCCGGCTGGACAGCCGGGATCGCGTGGCAATCTACTGGAGCAACAGCATCTTTTTGTACATGATTGCCCTGCTGGCCCTGCTGATCTGGTGGTTTCAGGGACGCGCGTGGGCGGATCTGGGGCTGGCCTGGCCCGCGGGCCAGTCGACAACGGCCGTAGTGGCGCTGACCGGAATATTCCTGATTCTGCTTGTCGCGGAATCGGTGCGGCGACTTTATCCGCGTGAGCGGTTGCTGGAGACCAGTCGCAACTGGCGGCAACGAACGCCGTTCATGCCCACCCGGCGTTCCGAGGTTTGGCATGGATTGCACCTGTCGGTTTGTGCCGGCGTGACCGAGGAAATTGTTTTTCGGGGGTATCTGATCAATTACTTTGCCCGACTGTTTTCCGGAAACAACCTGTGGGAGATTCCGGAATCGCTGTTCGGCTGGTCCGTGATTCTGGCGATCCTGTTACCCGGGCTGCTGTTTGCCTTTGCCCATTTGTATTCCGGCTGGTCCGCGGTCTTCCAAATCGTCGGGCTGGCAGCGGTGTTTGGAGCCATTTTCGTGCTTTCCCGTTCACTGCTGGTAGTGGTGATCCTGCATATCCTGATTGACGTGGTCGCCGTCCTGCTCAGCCCCTGGATCATGCGGCAGACGGAAGATGCCGCCGTCGGGGAATTGGCGACACCGCCAACGTAACCGGCCGGGCCACGGGCGCTAGCCCACGTTTTGCATGCCGGCGGCGATGCCGTTGACCGATTGCAAGATGATGTCGCCCAGCAGTGCCTGTTCGGCGGGGTCAGCGGTTTGCCGCCAGCGATCCAGCAAGGCGACCTGAATATAGTTCATGGGATCCACATACGGGTTGCGCATCCGAATACTGTATTGCAACCAGGGTTCGGTATCCAGAATTTCCTGATGCCCGGTGATCGCCAGCAGGTGTTCGCGGGTCAGTTCAAACTCCGTGGAGATTTGGCCAAACAGGCCTCGATCGGATTCCGGCACCAGTCGGGAATAGACGGCAGCGATATTCATGTCCGCCCGGCCCATCCCCAGATGCACATTGTTCAACAGCGAGTTGAAGAACGGCCACTCCTGATACATGGTGGCCAGTTCCCGTCGGCGCGAATTGGCAGATCCACCCTCCGTCTGGTCGATCCAGCGGGCCAGGGCCGTACCGACCCCGTACCAGCTGGGGATGTTGGTTCGGGACTGGGTCCATGCGAATACCCAGGGGATGGCTCGCAAGTCCGATATTTCTTCCGATGGTTGACGGCGTGCCGGGCGCGAACCGAGGTTCAGCGGGCCGATTTGATCGATGGGCGTCGCCGTATGAAAATACCGGATGAAGTCCTCGCGATCGACCAGCGATCGATACTTTTCCCGAGCCGTCTGGCTCAGCTGGTCCATGATCTGCGACCACCGCGGGTAACGGGCGTATTCCGGACGACGGCCCACCGAACAAATCACCGCGTTTAACAGTTGTTGCAGGTGGCGAAAGGCAATTTCGGGATGCGTATATCGTGACGATACCACTTCCCCCTGTTCCGTGATGCGAATGCGTCCCCGGATCGATTCGGGCGGCTGGGCCAGAATCGAGCGGTTGGCCGGCCCACCGCCCCGCCCGATCGACCCGCCCCGTCCGTGAAACAGTGTCAGCCGGACATCGTGACGGCGACAGGTTTCGGCGAGTTGGCGCTGGGCGGTAAACAGCATCCAGTTGGCCATCAGGAATCCGCCGTCCTTGTTGCTGTCGCTGTAACCAATCATGATCTGCTGCTGCCCGCCCCGCATCTTCAGATGCCGCCGGTAAGCCGGATTGGCAAATAACCGGGACATGATTTCCGGCGCAGCCTGCAAATCGGCGATGGTTTCAAACAGCGGGACCAGATCCAGCTGGCCGAACAGGCCGGTATGGCTCATCAACCACAACACTTCCAGCAAGTCACTTTCGCTTTCGGTCATGCTGATAATGTAGCTGCCAATGCTGTCCGGACTGACTCGCCGATGCGCTGTTTCGATCAGCCGAAACAGGGAAACCGTTTCCCGGGTCGCCCTGGAGCAGTCCGCCATGGCGGTCAGCGGCCGGGCGGTTTTTTCAATCTCGCCCGTTAGCAGCTGCGTGCGTTGCGATTCAGACAAACCGACATAGTCGTCCACTATTCCATAGCCGGCGAACAATTCCGCCAGCGTGGCGTCGTGGCGATTGGAGTGCTGGCGAATATCCAGTGAGGCGAGGTGAAATCCGAAGACCTGAATGCGGCGGATCAGGCGAGACAGCAGTCCGCGGGTCAGGCTGCGGCCCTTGTTCGCGACGAGGCTGCAATGAATCTGCTGCAAATCCGACAACAACGCGCCGGCATCGGAATAGGCCCGGGGGATCGATTCGAAATCGTTCCAGTCGAGTTCGTTTTGCCGCAGGGTAGCCAGCAACCGTCGATAAACGAGAATCAGCTTCTGACGATAGGGTTCCCGTTCAAACCACTTCAGGGACTCCCTTTCGGCCGCCGGGACGTCGTCCAGTTCCGCCTGCAACTGCCCCAGGAATTCCGCCTCGGCTCCGATTCGGTCCAGGGACGGACTCAACCATTCGTACAGTTCGCGGACATCGCTGGCGTAGCGCTGCAGCACCAGCTGTTTGTGGGCCCGAATGGCGGCTTCCGTCGTATCATCGGTTACGAACGGATTGCCATCCCGGTCCCCGCCGATCCACGAGCCAAATTGCAGAAACGCCGGGATTCGCCACGGGTAATCGGGATAACTCTGGCCCAGTGCCGATTCCAGCTCCTCATAGATCCGGGGCACGATGTCCAGCACGGTCTGTTCGAAAAAGTAGAGTCCCGAATTGCGCACTTCATCCATCACCGTGGGCTTGCGTTTTCGATGGTCATCGCTTTGCCACAGCAGTGTAATACCGGCCCGCAAATTTGCGATCAGCTCCGGATGCTCGAAGTCGTATGTCCCCGGATCGCGCAACTCGAACAGTTGGTCCGAGAGGTAGCGCAGGGTTTCCCGTGTCGATCGCCGTCTTGATTCGGTCGGATGGGCAGTGAACACGGGCATCACGAACATCTGATTCAGCAAGGCATCGACCTGTTCCGCGGAAAATCCCTCCCGGGCCAGAGTCTCCACGGCGGCGGCGACCGATTCATTCATGGCCCGCTGCTGCTGAAACGCCTGGTTGGTCCGCTCCCGCAACACGTTAATCCGCTGATGTTCCTCGGCGAGGTTGATCAGGCTAAAATACGTGGAAAATGCCTTGAGGATATCCCCGGTCATCACCGCATCGCGTGCCAGCGCGACGACCTTGTTTATGATGGCCGGATGCGCATCCTGGTCACCGCCGCGCCACGATTTTGAAAGGTCCCGGATCTCTTCCTCGATGTCAAATACCCTTTGGCCAGCCTGTTCGACGATGACCTCGCCGAGCAAATTGCCCAGCAGGCGAATGTTTTCGCCCAGCAAGTTTTCGGAATTGTTCATCGAATTGACGTGCCGTCCGGAGAAAAGAAAGAGGTTCGACCCCGCGATGTCAGCTGGTAAACCGGCCAGCGCGATTCTGCACCCCCGGCGCTCGACCCGGTACAGACCATTCGTGCCGTTGATTCGCGCGGCGGCCCTGATGCAATGGTTGTCGGGCAATATCGGAGTGGCGGGGGGCGGGGTCAATGCCCAGCGCGGGCATTCCGATCACCGGGGGGGCTGCCGCCCGACCCCTGGACTCCGGGGCCTCGTCTGCGGGCAAGCCGGGATGGCCGGAATTCGAGTGATTCCCGTCACCGCTGGCCAATGCCAGGCGGCGTTCTATTTCTGCTCCGCCTGGATTTTTTGCAGCATATCGCGCGCGTTTTTCCCGATCGCGCCATCCGGGTCCAGCTGGATGGCCCGCTGGCAGGACCCGCGGGCCTCGCGGATTTTGCCCGCTTTCCAGTGCGCTTCGGCCAGACTGTCCCAGGCGTTGGCCGACTCGGGAAACAGTCGGGTATGGAGCGCAAAAACCCAAATGGCTTGCTCGAACATGTTTTTTCGCCCAACAGGTTGTAGCCGGCCTGGTTGGCCTGTCCCTCAAAGTCAAAGAAACGATATTGGAGATCCTGGACCCGACGTGCGGCCTCGGCCTCCAGTTCATCCAGCGTTCCCGCCTGAAACATCGCCGTCAAACGGGCCATGGGATCCAGGATGAAATCATCGGCGGAGAACCCGAGGACGGTTTCCAGAGCCGGATCGCGACTGGAACAGGAGTCATCAAAATTCATCTCGACGGCCAGTCGGGGGGCGGTCCCGGGACCGTTTTCCCACTGCGGCTTGTCTTGCCACCAGGCAAACGACAAGGCCACCGCGATTTTGCTGTTGGGCAGTTGCACTGTGCGATGTCACCGTAAAAGTTGATGGCTTCGGCGGCAGGTTCTCCCGCAAAAATGGCGTTGCTGTAGTTGTCCAGTTCATTCACAAGATTTTGGCAGGCCGAAAACGTATTGCGACCGATGTCGACGAACAATTTTCCGGTTGGTTGATTTTATCACTGCGAATGATTCCGGTAACGATCGGTTTGTTTTTGTAGTTGTTTCCACCGCCATTCGAACAGCGGCGGCTCGAGATTGCGGACGGACCGCCAGCCGCTGTCGGGCTGCGTGAATCCGTACTTGACCGGAAAGTGCCGGTCCGGCACCACCGGGCGAATCATTTGCAATGCCTCGTCCACGGGAAGTGTTTTCTGTCAAAAATGATCGGACCACTGGCGGCCTGCCAGACAACCCCCTCCGAAGGGCTGGAAGTTTCAGGATTTTGGCCGGATTGCCGGATCGGCGTCATCGACCGGTACCGCTGTGATCCGGTCGTTGCGAAAGGCGCGTCGCATCGCCTTGCCGAACATCCAGGCGCTGGTGGAACGGGGCAACAGCCACTTGGTCAGAAAGCCGATCAGCTTGTATTGCAATCCGGGAATCACCGCCGGTCGCCGACCGAGGTTTCCCAATCCGGTGCGGACCACATACTGCGGTGTCAGGCTCCGCAAGCCAATGCGGGCAAAACTGGTTTCGGTATCCAGTCGCTCGGCCATCGGCGTCCGGGTAACGCCAGGCGACAGCACCAGAACATCGACTCCCCAGGGTTTCAATTCGTAATGCAGTGATTCGCCCAGGTGAATCAGGGCTGCCTTGCTGGCCGCATAATTGGCATACCAGGGGACGCCCTGATATCCCATGACCGAACCCACGAACAGGATTCCGCCGCGGCCGCGGGAAACCATGTGCCGACCCGCATGGCGGGTCAACGCAATCGGCGCTGCAACATTCAGATCCACAAGGCGACGCAATTGACGACCGTCGTAACGAAAAAACGAACCCGCCTGTTCCATGCCGGCGTTGTTAATCAACAGCCCCACCTCATGCTGGTCGGACATCCGGTTGACGGCCTCGATGCCGTCCGGCCGGGACAGGTCGGCGGCCACGACGCGGGTTTCAATGGCGTGCCGGGCACGCAGCTGGCTGGCCAACTGTTGCAGGACCGATTCGCGACGGGCCACCAGCACCAGGTGCATGCCGCGTTCGGCCAGTTGCCAGGCAAACTGTCTTCCCAGTCCCGAGGAGGCACCGGTGACAATGGCCCAGGGCCCGTATTTCTGGTTAAAGTTGCTCATGGATATCCCCGAAAGCGATCCGCCTGGGGAGCGGGCCGCTGGCCGCGGTTGGTCGTTTTGCTGAATGGTTGTCCTGGCGGTACGGTTCAGAAGTGACTGGCTGCCCGGGGGGGTGCCGGATATCCCCTGCGGAGGTGTTGCCGCAACCGCCGTTGTGTTCCATGACGGATCCGTCGGAATCAATTGCCGAACTCGATGACTCCGGCTGTCCTGCGATCAAACAAACTCGACGGCTCCCTCGCGGCGTGCGTCGGCGACCGCATGCAACTGGCCATGCTCGTCGACGCCGGCCAGTTTCACCCCGCCAAAATATCGGCTGACCGAATCAAAGGGGCGCAATACCAGCGGATCCCCCAGCAGGCTGGTGTCGATGCCGGGTTCGAACTGGGCGCGCAACTGTTCGCCGCAACGTTCAATATGCAATCGCGGTGCGGCCACCGATTCCTCATAGGATTTTCCATCCAGAACAACATGCAACCAGGTCTGGGCGATCGCGGTGGTGATGCGACTGGCTCCCGGAGAACCCAGCGCCAAAAACCGGCCGTCCGGGTGCCAGGCAAGCGTCGGTGACATGTTGGATGTTAACCGGGAACCGGGACGACCCCGATGAAACCCCAGGGGATTCAGTTCCGGTTCCCCGAGGCTGTTGTTGCAGGCGATTCCCAGGCCGGGAACGACGATTCCCGATCCGTATCCCATGCTCAGGGTAACGGCCACCATGGCTCCGTCAGTTGTCACGACGGACAGGTGCGTGGTGCCCGGAGCACGCAGGCCGCCCGGGCCGGCAGCGGCTGCCATGGCGAGCAAATGTTCGGCGGTTTGGCTGTTCAGGTTCGGGTCGAGCAGTTGCCGGTCGCGAATTTCCATCATGCTCAACTGGGCCTGGGCCTGCAGCTGGACTTGCCGGGCCGGATTCAGATTGCTGTGCCATTGCGATTCCGCGGAACGGATCAGATAGCCCAGCGCCGCACCGCCCACAGCCGGTGGCGGATTGAGCGCCAGCTGAAAACCGCCGGACGGGATCGTCAACGGTTGACGGACCTGAACCTCGTAACCGGCCAGGTCGTCGCGACTGAGGAATCCGCCATGATCGCGGATTTCGCTCGCCAGGCGAGCCGCCAGATCGCCCCGATACAGGGCCGCCGCACCCTCGCGGCTGATCGCCTGCCAGGTTTGATCGAGGTCGGGGATCTGAAATGACTGACCCGTCCCCAGCGGTTGATCATCCCGAAAAAAACTTTCCCGGCTGGCTGCCTGCTGGCCCAGCAAGTCGGGTCCTGCCAGGGCGATCCAGGCGGCCAGTGTGGTGCTGACCGGAATCGGTCGGGAAGCCAGTTCCAGGGCGGGTTGGACGACTTCGGTCCACGGCAAACATCCGTGTCGTTTCCAGGTGGTTTCGGCGGCGGCCAGGACGCCCGGCACCGAAATACTGGCAAAGCCGCACTGGGTGTCGACTCCATCGCCGTATGGCAAATGAACCGTTCGCCAGGCGACCGAATCCGGTTCCGGACGATGCATGCGGGCCGGAAAAGCGTCGGCGCCTTCGATCAGCTCGGCAGGCTGGCCCGGCATCCGAACCATGAAAAATCCCGCACCGCCCAGGGAACACATCAGGACCTCCGAGACGGTGGCGGCCAGCGCTGCGGCGACGGCGATGTCAACAGCATTGCCCCCCTGACGGGCAATTCGCGCACCGGCCGCGGCGGTAAAACGGGAATCGGCGGCAATGGCGGCTCTGCTCAATGTTTTGCCTGCTGGCGTGAAGGCGGCCGGGGCCGGATGGAACACGATGCAAATCTTGATCCACCGATCCGGCTCAAGGCACGGGTAAGCGCCACCTGCAACCGCAAAACCTGTGCCATCATCGGCCGGGACGCGGGCCGCTACCCGGGGACGCTCGCCGCCGCCATCAACAGGCAGGTCGTGACGTTCACCACGGCATGGATGATCCACGGTCCCAGAAATGAATGGGACCGGATTCTGACCCATCCGGCAAACAGCGAGCCGGCAAAGATCAGCACCAGTAGCCACCACAGACCAGGTGCCACAGCCAGAATCATTAAATGAGGCAACAAAAAAACCAGGCTTTGCCCAAGGTTGGCCTGCGGAATCGTAAATCGGCGGGACAGAATTCCGCACAGCAAACCGCGAAACAGGAATTCTTCCGCAAATCCCGTTTTGATGACCCCGTAGATCAGGGCCATCAGAATACTTGTCGGGTTGATCCCCAGACCCGCAAATTGCCGCATGGCATTGTTGGGATGCCTGGCAAATCCGGAATCCGGCGGAAACAGCACGAGCAACACAATCAACACCAGGGCCAGCAGGCTGCACAGCAACAAATAACGAGGCTTGCCAATTTGCCAGCCGATTCGGCTGGCGATCTCCCGATAACTGCGCCGGCAGCGGCTGCGCTGCCAGATGACGTAGAGGGTCAGTGGAATGACCACCAGCACCACCAGGTTAACGCAGGCCCCGACGGCCTCGTTGCCAACCAAAACCCAGTTCATCGTCCCCATCCCCTGAACCATAAAAAGTTGCGGAACGGAAAGCGTGACTGCAAACCGCTCGCCGAATCACATGACGGCTTCGCCGTAATTCAGCGACAAAAGCGCTGCAAATTAAACTTCCGCGGCCTCCCGACGGCGGGCAACGCTTTGGGTTTTCCGGGCCGGGACCCAAAATTGCCGGGTCCCAACGCGCGGATTCGACACGCAGTGTGCGATATGGCCTGGCCGGTGATTTCCGGTGATTCCCGGGTTGGCAGGGCCGCGAGGATGCCCTCGGTCTGGGGAGGTGGGAGCCCGACGGCCGGGGGCCCGGCGGACTCGACCGAAAATCCACATGGGGCGTCGCGGGAGATCGGGGCGAATCGAAACCGCCCGGTCGGTTCCGACCGACGGCAGCCAGCGGATTCCGGCAATGTCGGGGCGCCCGGGTAGCGTCGTTGACAGGAAGGAAAGCCAATCTATATTGGTTTCTCCAGAAGGTTTTTGCTTCCCCTCCCCCTGCGGTTTTGCCAGTCGGTCCGCTGTTATGGAATGGCTGAATTATCACCACCTGTTTTATTTCTGGATGACCGTCAAGAGCGGAACCGTGACGGCGGCGGCCGAGGCCTTGCATCTGCAGCGGCCGACGGTGGCGGCGCAGATTCGCGAGTTGGAAAACTCCGTCGGCCAAAAGCTGTTTGAAAAACAGGGGCGGGGTTTGATACCGACCGAGTTTGGAAAACAGGTCTATCAGTACGCCGACGAGATATTTTCTCTGGGGCACGAGCTGCGCGAGTTCATCAAGACCGGGCAATCCGGAACCCGCGCCCGGTTTCGAGTGGGCTTGCCGGACGTCGTGCCCAAGGCGATTGCCTTTGAACTGCTCAAACCGGCCTTGCACATGCCGGAGCGGCCCCGAATCATCTGTTTTGAGGGCAAGCTGAATCAGTTGCTGGCCGACCTGGCGCTGCACAAGCTGGATCTGGTCATCTCGGATTCGCCCGCCCCGTCCACGCTGGAGATCAAGGTCTACAATCACAAGTTGGGTGAATGCGGTTTGTCCGTGCTGGGTACGCCGGCGCTGGCCAGAAAGTATCGCAAGGGATTTCCCGCTTCCCTGACCAACGCCCCCTGTTTGTTGCCCACCGAACAAACGGCGGTTCGGCGGTCACTGGATATCTGGATGGACGAAAACGATGTATTTCCCGACGTGGTCGCCGAGTTCGAAGACAGCGCCTTGCTGAAGGTGTTTGGTCAGGCGGGGGAAGGGGTTTTTCCGGTCCCCACCGCTATTGAGGCGATGGTCAAGCGGCAGTACGGGGTGCAGCTGATTGGACAGATCCCGGACGTGCGGGACAAGTTTTACGCCATATCGGCAGAGAAACGGGTGCAACACGCGGCGACCTCAGTGATTGTCAAGCAGGCGCGGAGCAAGTTGTTTGAGGTTTAGTGACCTGGACCGGACCGGCCATGCCGCAGTCCGTCGGATCATGACCAGCAACGCCAGCACGGCAGCGATCCACAACAGCGTGGCCAGCAGTGCCGCCGACTTGTATACCAGCCCGGTTCCCAACAGCAGGATCAGCGAGGCCCCGACTTCCGAAAGGGGCTTGATGACCGCGGTATTGAAGGCAATGGCGCCACGGCGCTGCTCGCGCCGCAGGTGCGTATACAGCAGCCCGAGGGTGGTGTCGTGCACGCTGCGTCTCCAGACTTCCAGGGATTTGGCGATCGTCGTCAATACAAACAGAAACAGGATTCCGGAGCCGGCAAAGTACAGCAAGTTGAGCACGACGAAGGCGGTTGGCATCACCAGCAGCGGCACCCCGATCCCCCGGCGGGTCAGCAGCCGCCCGGTCAGGAAAACCTGAATAACGACGGTCAACACGCCGGCGGCGGCGTAAAAAACTCCGAAGTACCGGGCCAGTGACTGTTCGTTGCCGAGATAGTAGTCGGTAACGGCCAGCTTCCATTCAAATGTGATAATGGTCAGCACCACGACTTTGGCTGCAATCAGCACGGCAATCCAGAATCGGAAACGCCGCCAGCGGGCGTAACTTTTTCCCCGGATGCGGGGACCCGCTGCCGGTGTCGGATGCCGGTCCGGAACCGCTTGTTCCGTTTTCGAGTAATCGGGCACCCGCAGGCTGCGGGACGGGACCCGGGGAAACACGGCGACAACGTCCAGCGCCGCGGCTACCAGTAACCACATTCGCAAGTCGACCAGTTCGGCCTCCATGCCAATGAGCGCTCCGATGATGACTCCGGCCAGCGGAACGCCCAGGCCCGTCATGGCCCATGCATAGCGACTGGAATGCCCCCCCAGAATATCGTTCATGGCGGTGACAATATTGATGGCGTTGATGCAACCCCGGATCTCGGCCAACAAATAAATCCCGCCCAGCAGCCATAGCGCATGATGATATGCGGGCATCAGCCACCAGCAGACCAGCGTGGTCGCCGAAAGCGCCAGCCCGGATATTCGCAAGACAACGCCTAATGCCAGCCGCCGCGTGAGAAAAATCCAGAGCGAAGCGGCCAGCGACGTGGCAATTCCCGAAACGACGAAGATGGCCGCCAGATTGTCGCTGCCGATTCGCGACAAAAACAGACTGTCAGCCGCCGTCCGGGCCGCCGTATAAGAGCCGGCCAACAGCATGCAGTACAGGAACAGCCGCAGCACCGCATGCCGCTCATGTTTCGGGATTAATCGAAAACTGCGCGGCATGAATTTGTTTGGAGGTGAATTTCAGGATCGTTTACCCTCGATCATGGTGTTCCGGCATACCCGGCTGTTGCGGCGACTCAGCGGTCCCGGACCGCTACCAGCGCAGCGACCGCCGGGCCGCGTCCCCGGCATCCACGTCGGCTCACGATGCCACGTTTCGGTAACTCCCGGGATCGGGCAACGCCGGACGCGTCAACGGAAGATTTGACTGGCCGGGCACCGTTTTTGGATCCGCCGTAAATCGGCCATGCAACTGTTCCCAGTCCAGTACCAGTTTGCCGCCGGTGGTCCCGTGCTGTTTGGCCCAGTTCATCAGCAGATCCAGGCAGGCATGATCGATGTATCGCAAATTTTCAAAGTGCACGTGCAACTCGGCCGTTCCCGGGACGTCCTCCAGCCGGGAGGCCAGTTGGGGAAGACGCAGAAACGTGGCCGCCCCGTTCATCTGCAAATGGGCAACGTTGTTGTCCATGATTTCCAGGTGCAATTCCAGGTGGGAGAAGCGGTACAGCAGCTTGGCGGCCGACAACAGAATCCCCACAATCACGCCGGCCAGCAGGTCCTGGCAGACGATGACCACCAGTGTGACCATGAAAATGGCGGCTTCGCTTTTGCTGGTATGCCACAATTTTCTGATTTCGCGAACATTCAGCAACTTGTAACCGGTATACACCAGCAATGCACCCAACGCGGCCCGGGGGATGTAGGTCAACAGGAATGGCAATGCCGCGACAAACAGCAAAAGCCAAAACCCGTGCAGAATCGCTGACAATCGCGTTTTGCCGCCCGAGTTGATATTGGCAGTACTGCGAACGATCACGCCGGTCATCGGCAGGGCGCCAATCAAACCGCACAACACATTGCCGATCCCCTGGGCCGACAGTTCCTTGTCATACCGGGTTCGCACACCGGTGTGCATTTGATCAACGGCCGTCGCGCACAGCAGGGTCTCAGCACTGGCTACAATCGCGATCACCACGGCACCCGTCAGCACCATCGGGTCCAGCAGAATCTGAAGCCAGTTGCCGGACGGTAAAGTGACTTCGGAAAACATGTTTTGCGGTACGTCCAGCATTTGCACATCCAGTCGCATCAGGGCGGCAAATGCGGTCGCCGTCAGAATGCCCACCAGGGCGGCCGGCAACAGCCTCAAGCGACGTGGAGCCAGCAACGGCCACGCCACAATACACACGATCGTGATTATCCCGGTCAACGCCGCCAGATGGTGGTTGGCGGACTCGTCGGACGAAAAACATTTCACAATGGCTTCCGGAATCGTCGCCAGATACTGGAGTCCACCATGGGCCTTTTCTCCGCGCCACATCGCCGTGTGATCCAGCATCACGTGAAACTGGCTGACCAGGATCAGGACACCGATGCCGGCCAGCATGCCTTTGATCACCGCGGGCGATACTGCCCGGAACCATTGACCGAGTCGCAACTTTCCGGCGATCAGCTGCAAAACGCCGGAAAGGAAAACCGCCGCACCCATGATCATCAGGGAGTAGGCCACCGCTTCCTGTTCCACCGATTCGCCAGCGCCGGCATTCGCCAGGTATTGTCCGCGGCCGCGCTCCAGCAAGTCGGCCACGATGACGAACAGACCCGCCGCCGGACCACTGACTTGCAGGGGTGACCCCGCAAACAGGCCCACAACGATTCCGCCGATGATCCCGGTCAGCAATGCCCGGGCCGGACTGACCCCAACGGCGACGGCAATGCCAATGCACAATGGCAAGGCCACAAGAAATACGACAATCGAGGCCAAAAAGTCCTCGCGCACATGGGAAAACATCCCCTCGCCTCCGGACCGGAGCTTGGCAACTTCATTGACCTGGCCTTGAGTTGTTTCAATCACAAAGATCGCTTCCGCGTTAGGTGACGGGTCGGGGCCGATGGGCGGCCGGCCGAATCACTGGAGAATGCAGGGTTCGCAACGGTTTTGAACGGTGGACCGGAATCGGATTGCCCAAAGCCGGCGGCCTTCCGGGAAATTTTACCGGACGACCGGGACGGTCGACTTTTCAAAAGGAGTCGACAGTCCGCGGATTCGGTATCCCGTCACGATCCGGGTCGTTCGGACCAGACACCACCTTATCCTATTCATGGTGTTGGAATCGATAGAAGAAACAGCAGTAAATTCGATGACGTTAAGTAGAAAATCTCTTCCAGTGGCTGCGTGGCGCCAATCAAAACGAGCGGGTTTCCGGGATCTCGCGATCCCCGTGCATGAAAAAAACAGGGTTTTCGCGAAACAACCTCAACCATCCGCCGGCTCGCTGGCCCGACCGCCTGACGTTCGGAATAGCTCCGGTTAATCGGCAACGGCCATCCCGGGCACCCGCGCGGGCCAGCGCTGGCAATGGCGGCAAGCGTACATGGTGCGATTCCCCAGGTCTCGCGGTGTGACCCGCTGATGGCAATTCGGGCAGCTGGATTTCTTGTAAATATTCAATCGTTCGCCCGAATTCAGGCGACTGGCAGGTTTCCCTGATGGCAAGTGCGGAACGGTAATAATCCGGTTGTACCTGACGCCCTTGCGCAACAGTTCCACGGTCAATTCCCACAATTTGTCAAAGGTCTGGCGGTCGAGTTTCCGGGCCGGCGTTTGCGGGTCGATGCCCATCAGGAACAGAATCTCGGCACGATAGACATTTCCGACACCGGCAATGACCGACTGGTTTAGCAGTAATGTCCCCAGCGGAGCCCGGCTGCGCCGCAATCGGTTCCACACCTGGTCCGGACAGGCATCGTGGCGGAGCGGATCAGCGCCCAGCCGGCCAATGACGGCCCGTTGTTGTTTTCGCCCGATGAGCTCGCACTGGTTGGGCCCATTGAGGTCAAATGTTCGCTGTGACCCAATCATCCTCAGCCGGACCGCACCCCGCGGCTCGGGAGCCGGGTTTTTGTGGAGGCGAACCTTGCCGTACAGTCCCAGATGAACATGGATAATGTGTTGTCCGCCAAACTCGTAAAACAGGTGTTTCCCGTACGCCGAGACGTCGCACAGTTGCCGCCCGTTGAGTTTTCCCGCCTCTTTCCCAAACCTGCCTTGCGGAGAGTCCACTCCCACAGTCTGTCCGCCAAACCACCGCTGGTGATCGCGGGCCAGGCGATGAATGGTGTGTCCTTCCGGCATGTCGGCTATCTTTTTCCGGGTTGTCAGATATCAAGATTGACATAACCGCTTGACCGGCCATGCATTAACCGCCGGGGTCCATCGCCCGCCGCGCCGATTTGCCCGGCTGAATCCGTGGCCGCGTCTCAGGGCGCGATTCATGCAGTTGCATTGTCACCGGGGAGGTGGATGGGCCATTGACCAACGCCGCTCCGGTTCCGGATTCGTTCCCCCCCGGGTTCGGCCGGGCCGTGCGGGCCGCTGGTCTCGCCGCTCCGCTGTCGTCGATTCCGGTCCGGCAATCAAACACCCGTGGCAGCTTGACCGGCCCGGCGTCGGGCGGTTCGGCTTGCCGCTGAGGTTCGGCTTGCCGCTGAAAAACGGCCGCATTGCAAAAAATTGACCACCAGCCGCCGGGTCTCCGGATACCACGTCAATATCCCGTGATGACCATCGACCTGCGCAAAATCAGCATGTCCGGCCAACCCGACGCAATCGGCCGCGATCACGCGATCCCGAATCGCCTGCACAATACCCAGCTCCACGGATCGGTTGGCCAAAAAAGGGTTTTCCAGCTGGTTAACGTAGCTGTCCGGCAAATCCGAAATCTGATGCAGGCTGGGGGCCAACCAGTTTAGCCAGGGGGAAAGCTTCGCGCGACATGAGATCCGCGATTGGGCGGGGCAAGCATGATCACGCGACTGACCTTGTCGGGCAGCGTTTCCGCCAGCGCCTGGCGGGCAATGATGGCCCCCAGGCTGTGGGTCACCAGATGGATCTGCCGAATGCGGGGATCACGTTGGAGCATCCGCAGGTCCTCGGCCAGTCGCCGCGCATGCTGTTCAATGCGGAAACCCACGCTGACGTAGCCCCAGTTGCATGTCGCATAACCGGACCCTGTGAGCCGCCGCGAGATGGGCCACATGTCCAATCGGCTTCCACCGAGGCCATGCACCAGCAAGACCAGTTGCTGTGGTTGGGTGATGGGGCTCATCGCTTCAAAAAAGCTGCATCTGTTCCGACGGGGGTGGTTGTGTCCGGGCGGTCAACGTACCCAGGATGCGACCGGCGGCCGCCATGCCGCTGAGGAAGGCTCCCTCGACCCGCGATCCGCAAGCCCAGTCGCCGCAGGCGGCAATACCTGCCCGGGCATCGAAAAAGCAACCGGCATCGCCGGGTTGTTCTGGCAACGCAAATTTCCAGCGATGCGATTGCCGATGAAACGGCGTTTGGGCCGGCAATCCGGACAGTCGCCAAAACTCTTCCAGCATCGCCCCCGCCACCTCGTCGGGAGGCCGTTCCCGGTGATCGAAACTCCATGAGGCGTCAGCATGGATTACGAGGTGTTCGGCCCCGCCAGACCGCCCCGGTTTACTGTTGTTGCGGGCCACCCACGACAGGAAAGAATCCTGTGCAAACGCACCTGCCCATTGATCCGTCAACGGATGCGCGAATGAGGCCATCGTGGCCCAGCAGGGTTGCATCCGGATTTTCCCGACAGGATCAGCCAGCTCGGGGTAGCCGGCCAGCAACTCAGCCGTCTGTTCGGCGGGGGCCGACACAATCAGGCGATCAAAACGGCCTTGCGATACGCCTGTTTCGTCAACCAGTTCCAGCTGAGTGCCGATCCCGCCGATTTTCGAGATCCGCGTGCGGGTCAAGATCTGCAGTGGGTCCGCCAGATGTTTGCAAATGCCATTCATTCCGGGAACGGCCACAAACCGATCGACCGAGTCGGAACGGGAAACAACCCGGCCCTGCCGCAGAACCACCAACGTTTGGTCAGGATCGGTTGACGGATCCGGCCAGCGGGCCACCAGTCCCTGCTGACGCCACGACTCCACATACCGCTGAAACCGGCGGTCGCGGGCCGTAAAATACTGGGCGCCATGATCAAACGCGGCTCCGCCATCGACCCGCCGGGTTGCCATGCGTCCCCCCACTCCCCGGCTCTTTTCGAATACGGTGACGTGCAATCCATGATCGGCCAGCGTTCGGGCGGCGAACAATCCCGAAATTCCGGCGCCGATCACGGCAATGGTCGGGACGGATTCAAACCGGGGTGTCATAATTTTCGCCAGGTACCTGTCGGGGTCCAGACGGCGGGCATGAGTGGCCGTCGATCGCGGGCGAACCGTACCCAGCACTGTCCGTTCCGGTTCAAAGGGTCGATCGAACTGTCCCAGACACCACAGCAGACCTCCATACGAGGCCGGATCCCGACCATCCAGGGCATAACGATGATTCAGATCGATCATCCGCCGCCAGGCCGTCCGGGGATCGGGGGTCCAGTTCACAATCGCCTTGCCCCACGTCATACGCACGTTGTTGTGCAACTCGCCGTGCCGCAGCAACGACCGCTGCGCGGCATCCCACAGCCTGTCGCCGGTTTGACCCCGGGCCATTGATTCCCACGAGAATTGCCGGGGCCGAGAGTCAGCGGCGTGAGCCTCCAGCGTTTGTCGGGCCCACTCGGGAAGGGCTGACCATTGATCGTGATCATCGCGGCAAAAGCAAAATGCATAGGCCAGTTCCCGCCAGATCAGCAGTTCATCGAGATACTTTTCGGATCCGTGGTTGCCGGCGCCGGCGGCCTCCCGGGCAATCCGCATGGGAGACACCATGCCATAGTGCAGATAGGGGGACAGGCGACTGACCCCGTCCCGCAAGGCATTGTTGCGATGGCGGGCATAGCCGGCCAGGCCGCTTGCCCGAAAGGCCTCCCAACGCGCATACCCCGCAGCGGTGCCACCCGGCGTATCCGGTACCGGCCCGATCGCGTGATCGATTTCGCAGTTGGCCACCAGGGACGGGATATCGGCCGACTGCAAATCGAGCGGCTCGAACGGCAAGTCAGCGACTTCCACCGTTCGTACCGGGACCTCCACGCCGGGCCACGTTCTCGACAGTCGCTTGCTGTACAGATCGCGGGTCGCCTGGCGAAACTGAAAAGCGCGGGTGTACGGTTTCTTGACCAGCTGCATCGGTGCGACGCAGGCTGTATCGACGCAAATGATCGGCTTGTCAACCTGACGGGCCAGGGCCTTGAGAAACCGGCGTGGCGGATCCACGGGCATGTCTTCGGTCACCAACAGGGTTGCCTGCCGCGCCAGAGTTGCCAGGTGCGGTCGGCGATCGGCCGCGGTGCCAAGGTGAAACGCGTAGCTGATTCCAGCCACGGCCAGCCGGGCCTGAACATCCCGGGCACCTTCCAGCATGAACGTATGGTGCCGGTCCGACGCGTACCGGTAATGTTCCGAAATCGCCTGATAGACCAGCAGCGGCAATTCGCGTTGGTGAGCCAGGTATCGGGCGACGTCGAGCGCCGGATTTTCCCCGGATCGCACCGCCGTCCGCATCCAGTACACCACCCATCGGCCGGTCGGGGTGCCCGACCCCGAATACAACCGCGTCCGTTCCGCCAAATGACCGGGCAGGTTGGAAAAAATCGAGGCAGACATGGCAAAGCGGCGGTTGGGGACGGGACACGCAGGTAAACCGCCAAACGACCGGTGAGATTCACTGGCCATGGCCGGCCGGCGATCGGCAGCGCCGACCGGTTCCGGGCGACAAGTTTACGGACGGTGGCCCTAAAAGGCTGTTCCCTGAATCGCGGTTTCGTAGACTGCCTGAAAGAAGAAATACTCCAGTTGCGCGAAAATCAAATCCAGTTCGGCGTCAGCCACCGCTGTTTCGTAGATATTCAGCTCGATCAGGTTGATGTCACCCGCATCAAACGATAACCGACCGAGCTCCAGGGACCGTCGCGCCAGCTCAACGTTATTGCGGGCTTGTTCGATGCGCTGACAGGCGGCGTTAACGGCCGACGCGGCGTCCTGCACTTCCGCGGTTATTTTTTCCACCGCGAATTGCTGTTTGGCCCGAATCTGCGCCAGCTTGGCCTCGGCGGCCCGGGCTTTTCCGCGGCCCTCCCGGCGTTGCAGGGGAACTTCCCCCAGCAATCCCAGCTGCAATTCAAAAGGTGTTTTGTCTCCGCTGGCGCTGGTGGCGGTCCCGACATCCTTGCTGCCATAGCCCTCCAGATTCACTCGCGGCAGCGTCAGATTTCTGGCATAGTTGAGGTCGACGCAAGCCTGCCGCGCCAGTGCCTGCAACTCGGCGATCTCGGGTCGAATGGAAATCGCCTGTTCGATACCGGCCTGCAGCGCGTCATTCGACAACGGCAGGGAATCGGGCAATTCGTCCGGCAACTGGCTGGCGTCGGCGATCACCGGTGCGCACCCGGGATCGCGATAGAACAGGGACAGTTTGATAGCAGCTTTCTCAAATCCGCGTTGGGCCTTGATCAATTCCGCCTTCCGTTTGGCAATAAAACGGTCGTTGTCGATTTTCGCAATTTGGGGCAAATCGCCGACCGACACGCGTTGCGAGATTTGTCCGGTCCGCTGCGTCGCCAGATTCAGCAACTGGTTTTGCGTTTCGACGGCGCGACCGGCCGCCCGCCATTCCCAATAGGCCTGGGTGGCAAACCGCTGGAACTGCAGCAACCGGGACGCAACGCTGGATTCGACTTCCTGCTGCCGGAAACGAGCCGACCACAGCGCTGCCCGTCGTTCGTCAACGGCACGGTCCTTGACCAGCGGCAATGACATGCCCAATTTGAATTCCCCACCGGCGTTGGTTTGTCGCTCTCCGTACCAGGGCGCGAAATTGCCCCGGCCAATGCGGTATCCCCCAAACACTTCGCCACCGCTGGTCAGGGGCCGGGTCAGTCCCACTCCATTGCGGTATGTCTGGTAGAATCCGAGGGGCTCGGAGATTGTAAAGGCCTCGAGCGTGGAGTCGAACTCGCCCCACGAGGCGATCACGTTGCCGCGAGCTGCCTCAATTTCGCCGATGGCCGCGTTAATCAGTGGATAACAGTCCACGACGGATGCCAGAACATCGGCCAGTTGCAGCGGCCCGGTTGCGGTGGTCGCGACCCCGTCGGCGGGAACCGGCGGCACATCGGCTCCTGCCGCAACGGGCGGCAAGTCCGGGTCCGGAGGGTTCATGGTGGCTGGATCGATATGGACGGGCGGTTCCTGCCAGGCCGTGGTGATCACGGGCCCCTCGTCGCTGCGGTCGAGGGGTTCGCCGGGCAATTCAGCCTGGACGCCGTGGGCGGGCATGGCCGGGCCAAATGGTGATTCCGGCGGTCCCGTAACGCCGCCGCTGCGGCAACCGCCCAGCAGAATGGCGATCAGCACCAGGTGGGTCAGTTGCGGGCACCGGATCACTTGGGCAGCTTGGGCGTCTTGATCTTGTCCGGCCCCGGTTCCTTTTCGGCGACCAGCACGGGAAACCCGTTCAGCTGTCGCCAGATTTCGTAACCCAGGGCGACCTGCCGCAGCATCACCCAGCCATTGACTCGCACGCCTTGACGCAAATATCGTTCGGAGGGCCATTGCGTTTCTTCTTGGGGTTTCACCAGGACTCTAAACTGACCCTGACCGTTGTCGGTGGCGTCGATCATGGCAACCGATCCGCTGAAAGTGCCGACGGCGATGGATGGCCAGCCTGGAAACTGCACAGCCGGCCAACCTTCGAATTGCAGACGAACTTCCTGGCCGACCTGAATCAGCGGCATGTCGTTGCCGGGGACGAACAACTCGACGGCCATTTCCCCGACGTCGGGAACAATGGTCAGAATCGCTTCGCCTTCCTGAATCGTCTGTCCCCGCTCGTACACGGGCATGCGAAAAATGGTTCCATCGCGCGGCGCCGTAATTTGTAACCGGCTGAGCTCGGCCAATTTGATTTCGAGGTCGCGCATCTCCTTTTGAATCGTGGCTGCACTGCCGATGGCATTCTGCTCCATGGCCCGGGCGTATTCGATTTTGGTCTGGGCAATCTGGCGTTTCTCCTCCAGTTCGGCCTGTTTGGCCGCCAATTCGCGGTTCAGTGACAAGACCTCCTCGCGGACCGAGTTCAGCTCCGCCTGGCTGACATCCCACTCCTTTTTTAAAATCTCGATTTCCCGGGCCGACTTGATGCCCGAATTGAACAGTTCCTTCTGACGTTCGTAGTTCGCGCGGGCTTGCCATTCTCGTGATTCGTATCCGGTAACGAGGTTTTGTTTGCTGTCCAGTTTTTCCCGGGCCGCCTCGACCAGTTGTTCGCCGGCGCTGACCGCAAAATCACGTGCTTCGGTAAATCCTTCGACTTGCTGCCGGTAGGCCTGTGCCTGGTTTTCGGTCGATTCCCGTTTTGTTTTGAGGTCCATCAGCTGGGACTCCAGCTGCTCCACCAGGTTGGCGGCCAGCGGCTGAATCTCCAGGATGAACTCTCCCTTGCGGACCGTTGAGCCCTCGACCAGGCCAGCTGCAATTTGGGACACGACGCCCTTGATCGGGGATTCGATGGTCTGTTGCCGTTCCTGGGGAACGAACGCCACGACTTCGCCACTGCCCCGCGACGTTTGTTGCCAGGGCAGCAAGGCCATTCCGGCCACTGCCAGCAACAACCCGGCAATCACCAGTTTGGCCAACTGGCGGGCCAGGCGGGACGACTGTACCAGGTTCATGGCGGCGGCCGGCCGGCGCTGACCGACGGTCACAGGCGACTTGGCCAGTCCATTTGTAATCATCGTTATTTTCCTCATTCGAGAATCATTTTGACCCGGGAAACCCGGACAGAGTGCCGCATCGGCATTCGCACCCCGGTTTGCCTGATCGTCACAGGTTGATGACCTGATCGGCCCACGCCGCAATGGACCGGCGACCGCTGGTGATGACCATCGTCGTTTCCGACCGAAAGCCGTCGAGCTGTCGCAGAATTTCGTCAATCTCGGCATCGGACGCGCGGTCCAGCAATTCATCAATAAACAGGGCGGCTGGCCGGGTGATCAGCGAGCGGGCCAGCATCAGACGAATCGCTTCGCCGGTTGACAGGGGAAACCCGTGTTCTCCCAGGCGTGTCCGCATTCCCTCCGGCAACCCGGAAATCACGCTGGCCAGACCCAGTCGCTGGAGCGTGATGCTGACCTGGCTGGAATCGATCCCCGCACGCCCCAAACGCAAGTTGTCATCGATCGTTCCGGCAAACACCTCGATGTCTGTCAACAATCCGATCTGGGAACGCAGCGACAGGGGATTGACCGAGTCCACTCGAAAATCATTGAGCAATACCTGACCGGCCAGCGGGCGGCGTTGCCCGGTCAGGGTTTCGATAAAGCGGCTGTTTCGCGTTCCCGAGCGGCCGGTCACGACCAGCGATCCCCCGGCCGGGATCAGGGCGCTCAGGGGAGCGTGCCGATCATCGCCCAGCGGCACATCGGTTAACCGAATTTCCATACCGCCGGGACGGCGGGGCAAACTCAACTGGCCTGCCTCGTGAACGGGCAAATCGAACAAGTATCCGAGCTTGTCAACCGAGGCCAGCAAGTCGTAGAAACTTTCCAGGTCCTTTCCGATTTTGGCAAACGAGCCCAGGATGACCGTCACAATCAGCTCGGCAGCCACCAGTTGACCCAGCGTCATCTGGCCCGCGATCACCAGATACCCGCCCAGTCCCAGCAGGACCGTCGCCGCGACCGCCTGCATAAACATGGAAAAGGCAACTTGCCGAATCACGATCCGAAAATGCTGACGGCGCTGGCGAATGTAATCGGCGGCCAGTTCGTCGGCCCGATTCACGGCAAAACCGGAACCGCCGTTGTATCCGAACGTGTCCGGATGCCGGGCAATTTCCTGCAACCACGCGGCCGTCTTGTATTTCATCGCTGATTCGCCCGTAGCGGTTCGTATGGCACTGCGTCCCATCACGACCAGGATGACCGCCATCATCAGCATCAGGCCCACGTCATAGCCCAGCAAAAACGGATGGTAAAAGGCCAGCACGGTCAATCCAATCAGCGTTTGCAGGATCAGCATCAGCGTTTCCAGCAACAATTTGGAGGTGATCTTCTGGACGCTGACGACGTCAAAAAACCGGTTCACCAGCTCGGCGCCGTTTTCCTGCCGGAATCGGAACCCGGCAACATGACTCAACCGGAACGCCAGATCATCGACGACCCGAACAAACAGGCGGCGTTGCACAATCTCGACGACGATCGTGGTCAACGTTCCCAGAGCGGCCCGAAACACCAGGAATACAAAGACCATCAGTGACAAAACGACCAGCGGCTGCAGGTATCGACCGAAAGCGATGGTGTTGACCACGGCCTCGACCGCCAACGGCGTCGTCAGACTGAGAATTCCGATAATCAGCGAAAATACAAAAACAGTTTTGATATCCCGCCATTCCGGTTGCATCAGTCCCAGCAACCTTCGCCAGGGTGTCGGCCCGGTCCCGCCGCGTGCCGTGTCCGACCCGCCCGCTCCGGCGCTGTTGGCCGAAAGCGCGGGTTGGGTCCAAAACCACTGATAGGTTCCATCACTTTCGGATCGCATCATCCGCTGCAGCTGGCGCCTGGAAAGCAGCTCTTCGCGGTCCCCGCAGACGACGCGAAAATGACGTTTCCCCTGGATGCCCAGAATCAGCAAATAGCGGGGCTCCTCATCAACGCCGTTGGCCCGCGTGGTCGTGATCAGTTTGCCACCTTCATTCACCAGGTCCACCAACTCGCGCCACGTACCGCGCAGCTCCCGAAACCGCAGGCCCGAGTGCTGGCCAGCGAGGTTGAGCGTCTTTTCCAGCGAGGCATCCTTGTCGCCGTCCGGCAAATCAGCCAGGACGAGGTTCAGGCCAGCGCTGGAAAACGGAACGGACAGTTCCTGACAAAGACGTCCCAGCACCGTCGGAATCCCGGCCTGGTCGGGTAACGCCGGCAAGTCAGTTTGAGCTGCGCGAATCACGGAGTTGGTCTTTCCCAATTTGACATGTTTCCTGGATTGACGGGCCCCAACATCAGACACCACCGCACCGGTTCCGGGCAACTCCCGCGTTGGCGGCAGCCAACGGTACGACGGCTTTTATGGGCGAAGGTTTGATACATCATTCGGATTGCTGATACGGACCACCCTAATTCCACACTTACTTGTACGTCATTTGCGACGCGAAGAAAAAGTAATTTTTTGTAAAATGAAACGTAGAAAAACCCGCCTGGTTCCCGTTTTGACGATATCGCCGTGGATCGAGGACGGCCAGCCCTTTCGGGCGACTGCGGCGCGGCCAACCGCGGGCCGGGAGGCCGGCTTAGGTTAACCCGGACGGATTCCGCCGGTTGCCCTCCTGAAAAACCGTCCGATCCGCTGCGCGTAACGCTTGTCAGGGAGTTCGCACCATGAATCATTATGTCATCGCCGGTGGCAGCCATGGCATTGGCCTGGAGCTGGTGCGCCAGCTGGCGGGCGATGCCCGCCAAATTACCGTCTATTCCCGCACCCCGGGTGAATGTCTGTCGGCCGACCGGGTCGTACACCACAGCCTGGATTTCACGGCTGACGAATTTCATCTGGAGGGATTGCCGGAAGCGATTCAGGGAGTTGCCTACTGCCCGGGGACGATCAATCTGCGCTCGTTTCGCGGTTTGAAGCCCAGGGATTTTCGAGAAGATTTTGAAATCAATCTGGTGGGTGCCGTGCGTTTCCTGCAGGCCTGCCTGCCCGGATTAAAGAAGGGTGCGACGACAACTCCGTCCAGCGTGGTGTTGTTCAGCACCGTGGCGGTCGGCCAGGGGCTTCCCATGCATGCATCGGTGGCAGCGGCCAAGGGGGCCGTCGAGGGATTGACACGATGCCTGGCGGCCGAGTGGGCGCCGGATATTCGCGTCAACTGTGTGGCGCCGGCACTGACCGATACACCGCTGGCCGAACGTTTTTTTTCGAGCGACGAGAAGCGGCAGGCGATGGCCGCGAAATACCCGCTGGCCCGCACCGGAACGGTTTTCGATATTGCGTCCGCCGCGACATTTTTGCTGCGGCCCGACAGTGGCTGGATTAGTGGCCAGGTGCTCGGTGTTGACGGAGGCATGTCAACGCTCCGCACCTAACAGGTTGACCGTTTCGTGACGCTGTTGTAACGCTTCCGCTTGCATGGCCGCCCGGCAAATACCCCGCAACATGCCGGCGAATACAAACTGGTGCAGCGGGTACATCAGGTACCAGTAGGCCAGCCCGGTCATTCCCAGCGGATCAAAAATCGCCGTCTGGCGGATGCTGCTCGTTCCATCCTGCTCGGTCACTTCAAATTCCAGCCAGGCCCGACCGGGCACTTTCATCTCGGCGACCAGTCGCAACAGCTTGCCGTCCTCGAACTGTTCCACTCGCCAGAAATCCAGTGGATCACCAACGCGGATCTGGTCGTCATGACGGCGCCCCCGGCGCACTCCAACACCGCCCACCAGCAAGTCGAGAAAGCCTCGGACTTGCCACAGCCAGTTGGCGTAGTACCAGCCCGTCTTGCCACCCAGTCGGCGGATCGGTTGAAAGGCGATGCGGGCCGGGGCCGCAACCTGTTGCGTTCTCGAGTCAACCAGCCGGGAGCCGAATCGAACGCCACCCCAGCTGCGTGGCGAACTGCCCGCGGACAAGGCGTCGGACCAGCGTGTCGTGGCGAACTCGGCGTCTTCGCACACCAGTGCCCTGGCAATCGCGTCCGAGGCACTCCGTGGCCGCACGCGAAAATAGCGGCTGGCCAGATTGTTGGAGATTAACGTGGGATTCTTCAGGCTCTCCACCAGTTTCCGGCCAACGCGGGCATACAGGGGCGTCACCAGACCCAGCCACAAACTGGACAAATAGGGAGTTAACAGGGGAACTGGAATCATCAGTCGTCGCAGACCCCGTTTCCGCGCGTAAAGCTGCATGATTTGCCCGTAAGAGATTTGGTCCGGCCCGCCGATTTCGAACACGTTGGATTCGTCGTCCGGCAACTCCAGGGCCTCAATTAAATACGCCAGAACATCCTCAATAGCGATCGGCTGGGCCAGCACGCGAACCCATTTGGGACAGATCATGACCGGTAAACGCTCCACCAGAGCGCGGATCATCTCGAACGACAGGCTGCCGGATCCGATAATAATGGAGGCTCGAAACTCGACCACATGGGCCGTGGAGGTTCTCAGGATATTGCCGATTTCCTGACGGCTTCGCAGATGTTTGGACAATTTGTGATCGGGATTCCCCAAGCCGCCGAGATAGATGATTCGCTTGACGTGCTGCCGCGTGCAGGCATCGGCAAAGTTTTGAGCGGCCTGCCGATCCATGGTTTCAAAGTCCGCATCAGCGCCCATGGAGTGCACCAGATAGTAGGCGGTGTGGATACCCTGCAGGGCCTTGTCCAGTGACGCTCCGTCCAAAACGTCTCCGCGGACCACCTGCGTCCCCGGACTTGCCGCACTTTGCAGGCTTTCCGGACGCCGGCTGAGACACCGGATTTCCAGCCCCGTATTTTCCAACAAAGGCAGGAGGCGACCTCCCACATAACCGCTCGCACCCGTTAACAAAACTTTCATGAAAATGCCGGCTTTCGTCGGGTGCGTTCCACCCTCCGGGAAGGCATCCTGCAAGAGTCAAACTTGAGCCACTCGCCCTCAACGGGACAGTTCTATCGGTGAAAAAACGAAATCGCCAAATCGGCCAGCCAACCTCTCCGGGGAGACAAGGGAATCTCCCTGCCACCGCCGACCCGGCACGCCAGCATCAGGTCGAAATGCCTCAAAAGTCGATCAACCGAGTTGATTTTCACAGGTGCGGCTCGACCCAGTTTCCAGATTCCGGTCCACCGCCGGGCGGTCATCACAATTTGATTGTCCCGAAACAGGATTTTTGCATGCTGGCCATTAACGAGCAAATTCAGATGGCCAGCAATCGCTAGTTTGGGGACGATTCCAGATTTTGAGTGCGGATCTTCAACTTGCCATCAAGCACCCATTCTGCATGCTCGGCACCGGGGCCGGTTCCGCTGGGAACCTGAACATGCATCTTGTCGAATTCATAGGTGATCTCGGCATTGATGCCGGTCAACCGGTCGTACAATCCGATGGCCAGATCGGGCCAGTTCCTCGTCTGAGCGTCATTCATATTACTGCCTTTCATGTTGTCGTAGTTCAGCCATGGTATGAGGACCGCGGCAGGATGGGGGGATTAACGAATTACCTTGGCAAAGGATCAAAAACCCGCTACGCCGTTGGGCCGCTGCCGGGCCAAACCGGCGATTCGCCCGGCGGGCCAGCGTTGTCTACTGGTCCGCCTGATCCAGTTCGTCCAGCTGGACGCGGATTTTTTCTGCCTCCGCCAGTTTTTCGTCACTTTTCTGACGACTGGAGTGCGAAAGCTGAAACGACTCCTGCATGAGCCGCTGGTATTTCGATTCCAGCTGTTTTCGTTTGTTTTTCAAACCAAACATCTTTGGCCCCCATGTCAAGTTGCGCTGGCCGGTTGCGTCGGCCGGGTTGTTATCTGTACCGCGAACCTGTTGCCAACCGATACGGGCACGATGAATTAACATTAACCGCCCCGCGGGGGCGACACTGGCGAGGCCGGGATGGGTCGAATTGAAATGATGGCGGCCCGTGTCCCGAACCGACGCCGGCAAATCGGTTATTCCAGGCGGGTCTTGTCCTGAACCCGACCCAGCAACCGAAAGGGAGCCAACAGGTTGTCGCGCAAGCGGACGCGGCTGGAGGTAAACTCCCCGAGAATCAGGGTGGCGTCATCGTCTTGCAAATTGGCGTCGGACAACGACCGAACGGATTCACACAACTCGGGAATCACTTGATCCGCATGTGGTCGCGACCGGGAATTCAGCAATTCCACAATGCCCGGAATTCCCAGCGGCTGCTGGTCCCTGTCGACCGCCTCAATAAATGCGTCACTGTACAACAAAAACATATCGCCCCGTTCAATGCGAATATCGCGCCCCGGATAATTTGACTCCTTGTGAACACCCAGCGGCAGGTTGCCCAGCCGGTTTCCTTCCAGATCCCGGGAATCGACGTGGACCCACTGGTCCCGCGCGGCGCGATAATAGATCGGATAGGGGTGCCCGGCGAGCCCCAGGGACAGGTTGTTGCGGGGTTCAAAAAAGGTAGCGACCACGGCCGTTGCAAAACAGCGTTGTTCAGCCACGCGGCCGAATTCCCGGTTCATTTCCTCGATAAAACGCTCCTGGCTGATGGTGTTGACGTTGGTCCGCAACAAATCGCGCAGAGAGACCGCCAGGCTGGCCGCGGCCTGGCCGTGTCCGCTGACGTCAGCCAGCAACAATCGGGTAATGCGTCCGGAGGCACAGGAGGTCAGGTAGTATATGTCACCTCCGCCGCTCTTGCTGGAGCGGTAGGGGCGACTGTGCACGTGCAGGTTCAGTCCGGGTGCTTCAAAACTCTGGTCGATCGTCCGGTTGCCGCCCCAGATTTCCATGCACTGCATTCGCCGGGCGGGCGGGCTGGATTGAGTATTCATGCCGCCATCTTATCGAGGACCGCGGCCGGGCACAGGTACAATCTGAATGGCGGTGTGCAAATCGGCGGATAAACGTGCCGGTGCTGGATGCGCCACGAAGAATTCCCCCCCGATGCCCGCCGGAATGACAGCGCGTCGAGATTTGAGCGAATGTCCCGGGTGCCGATTCAGTTTCAATCCCGCAGGCCGGTCGGGCCGTTTCGGTAATTCCCGGTCCGCCGGCGACGCCCGGCCATGGCGGCTGTCGGGCAAGATTTGCCGGCGTCCGGGCCCGGAGTCATCGATTGGAATCGATAAAATTTGCGCGAAATCCCGGACGCTTTCTGTATTCCGCCCCAAAATCGGATTACAATGCCATCGATTGAATCCGGCAGATCCGTGGGCAATCGACAACGGATTCGACCCGACTTGCCAAACGATCAGGCTCTGGACCAGGGTCGGTTGGCCTGAGCGACGCGCCGGAAACCACGTGTCCTTCTGTGACAACGGCGTGGCGAATCAAGCCCGAATCGCGGCTGCTTTCGGTGAACCGCCCGGCCCGGCAACCCACCCAAAATAAACTTTCCGAGGAGAAGATTTCATGAAACGTATCCTGACCGGATTGCTGATCACCGCAATCACAACAGGGATGATGTGCCTGACGGCCGTGCCCCAGGCCGCGGCCCAGCAACTGTCGATTGAGGACATGGCCAAATTGTTGCCCGGTTCGATCAACGCCCTTATGGTCGTCAACGCCGAGCGGATCAAGAACAGCGGCATTTCCAAAAAAGAAGGCTGGGCCGATACGCAAGCCGGCAAGGTGGCCTCGGGACTGATTTTTCTGCCCGGCAGCGCCAATGTCATCGTATTGGGCTCGGTGATGGATTATGACACTTTTGATGCCCGGGAAACGTCGGCGCTGGTGTCCATGGACAAGGTGCCTCCGCTGGAAATCATTCGTCAGGTGACCGATGGAAAAATCGATGTCGTCGCCGGGACGCAGGTCGTGGAGACTCCCGATGATCATTTCATCGCTCCGATCAACGAGCACCTGGCCGCCGCCTTGCGTCCGGCCCTTCGTCCGTACTTTGCCCGCTGGCTGGCCTCCCTGCAAAAAGGCGAAACATCCCGGGTTCCGGATTATCTGGAGGAAGGCCTGGGCTACGCCCAGGACCTGGGAACCGAGGTGATCGTGGCCTTTAATCTGGGCGAGGTCATCAGCGCTTCCCAGGCCCTCGAACGGATCCAGGGAAACGATCAGGTCAGGCAGGCCTCGCTGAACCCCAAGGAAGTGGCCCAACTGGTGGCCTCGGTCCGCGGTTGTACGCTGGGGATCACGATCCGGGACAAGATGGTGGGAGCCATCAAGTTCGACTTCACCGAAGACATCAGTTCGCTACAGCCACTGGCCCGCCAGCTGGCCACCGGTCTTTGCAATCGAACCGGGTTCCACCTGGATGAGTTTGACGAATGGAACGTGGAACTAAGCGGCAAACAGGTCAAGCTGAGTGGCGAGTTGTCGACCGAAAGCCTGCGCAAGGTGTTGAGTATTGTCGACGCGCCCCAGTCGCACACGACTGACGTGACCTCACAGGAACAAATGGAAAGCGAGAACCTGACCGATCCGGTGGTGGCGACCAAGAAATATTTTGATACGGTCAATTCCTTTGTGGATCAATTGGCCCCCAAACTGTCGCCCGCCGTAACCTACACGGAAAACGCCAACTGGTTCCGAAAATATGCCGACAAGATTGACGGCATGGGGACCCTGAATGTCGATCAGGACATGATCGCCTACGGAGATTACGTTTCCCAGATTCTGCGCGAATCGGCCTTGCTGATGATTAACACCCGCGAGTCGACCAAGGAGCAGCAACAGGCCCTGATCGCCTCGGGTGCCCGGAGCGGTGGTGGTTGGGGCGGCGGCTATGCCGTGCGGGGGTATTCACGTTACGGACGCTGGGGCGGCCGGTACGGCAGAAGTGGCGGCGATGGTTCCCGCTTGCGGCGAGCCGCCCGGAACCAGCAGAAATCCCAGGCCATCAAGACGGTGGCTCAGGGCTTTGAGGAAATCGCCACCGAACGCCGCAACGTGAAGCAGTCCATGACGGACAAGTATCAAACGCAATTCATCCCGTAAGGCTGAATTCTGCGCACCGAACCGGAAAACGGACGGGTCGCATCGGTCGAAAGGCCGATGCGATTTTTTCTGGTATCACCAGCGCCGCGAGGGCATGCCCCATTCGGGTTCTTGCCGGCCGGCGATACGACCCGAACAATGCCATGCACCGTTTGTGGTGACGCTCCGCCGGGTGAGCTGAATCGCTGGATATGTCTTTTCAAGGGGTGACCCATGCTTTTCCTGCACGTGCTGGCCAGTCAGATTTGGCTGTTGGCCCTGATTCATTCGCCGGCGGCCCCGGTCGAGCAACGTGAATGGTCCGATGCCAGCGGGAATTACCGGTTCACCGCCGAGCTGATTGCCTGGAGCGACACCCGGGTCGTTTTGCAAAAAGAAAATGATGACCTGATTTCACTCGAAATCAGTGATTTGTCGGACGCGGATCAGGCCTACATTCAGACAAAAAAGTCGCAAGAGTCGCCCAACGCGCCCGGCGGCGAGCTGAAAACCTGGGTGATGCGGGACGGGCTCCGGTTGAACGGTCGCATCCTTGATTTTGCGCAACGGAATATCGCGATTCAGAGAACGCTGGGAAAGATTTATGTCAATGATCGCCATTTCGAAAACTTGCCCCCCGTCTACCGCGAAATGATACCCCGCATCGTTTCACATTTTGCAAAAACGGAGATTGAGGGCCGGGACGGCCTGGATGACTGGCTGAAAAAAACCCCGCTGAAAACCTGGACGTGGTCGCTCGAGGGCGTATTGCTGGAACTGGAGATGGGCGACCGCTACGTCGTTCCCTTCTTCCTGTTTTCCGATCGTGATGCCGCCGTGTTGCGGTCAGGTTGGCAGCGCTGGCAGGAGGCCCAGGAAGATTCCCGGCGCGACGAGGAGTCCTTTTACCTTCGCGCCCAGGCCGAGTCGTACCAGGAACAACAGGACACGGAATCCGCCAGCGATATCCGGCAAATGCGGCAGATCGCTGAAGTGTCACTGCAGCTGCAAGCGTATGACGCTGGCCTGTTTGATCTGTGGGAGGTCCAGGTGCTGCCCCCCAATGGTTCCTGGGCCATGCCGCAGACGGTGGTGGTCCCCGCCCGCGACAGTCGCCAGGCTTCGCAAGCGGCGCTGCAGCAGTTTCCCGGGTACCGGGCGGGCGCCATTGCCAAGGTCCGCCGCCGCTGATCTGCCGCAGGGCGGTTCGTCGTCCGCATGCTTTCAGGACAACGTTGCAAAACCGGCGGCGCCGGTCCCGCGTCACGTGATGGCACCTCAGGTGCTGGCACCCGGTGGCCACCGGCCGGCAATTTCGGCGCTGGTAAACTTTAGGGATTGTAGCGGGTTTGCCGATAATCAAAGGGATCGTCTGCGCCGGGATATGCCTGCGCCCATCATCCAACGACGCGCAAAAAATCTCGATGAAACCAGTACTGTCCAGAACGTTACCACGGCCAGCGCTGGTGCTGATTGCGACATCGCTGCTGGTGATCATGACCGGCGGCCGGCCGTGCCTGGGACAATCCGGCGACGGCGAGCGTTTGCAGGCGGATTTGGGTTTCCCGGATGACGCGCATTCCCCGGGGCCCGTGGTGTGGGCGGCGGAACGCGAGGATCCGCCGGCGAATTCCCCCGAACAAAATCCGGGCGACCCGGACGATTTCGACTGGCCAGGCATGGTTCGCGTGGGCTATGACCGTGGATTCGTGATTGCCAGCCAGGAAGCACTGGCGTTGAATGCGGAGGACGCGCCGTTCCAGCTGAGAATCAGTGGCTGGGGCCAGTTGCGGCATGCGGTGTTCGATTCTGATTCCGGGAATCCGAACAATAGCGATCTGAACCAGTTCCAGCTGAAGCGTGGACGGCTTGTCTTTTCCGGATCGGCCTTTACCCCGGACTTTGAATATTTTGTGCAACTGGATGGCCGCAGCAGCAGCGGTGACCAGTTACGCCTGCTGGATTATTACCTGGACTTTGACCTCGGTCGTAACGTGTGGGGCTGGGACAAGGGGGTCCTGGGGATCAAGGCCGGAAAATACAAGATGCCGTTTACGATGGCCCGTTATTTGTCGGGCCGCGAATTTGAATTCACTGACCGCTCGGTGGCCAGCACCTATTTCGACGTCAATCGCAGTTTCGGATTTGGAGTTTTTGGCCAGCCCTCGCCGTCGCGGGTCCCGTGGAACTGGGAGGCGGCCATCTTCAACGGTTTGGTGACCGGGGGTGCCGAAACCGGCAGCGCCGGAACGCTGGACAACAATTTTGCGTATTCGGGGCGGCTGTTCTTTTATCCAACGGGGGAATTTGGCCAGGCCGGTCCGGCGGACCTGAAATGGCACGAAACGGTGGCGACACGGACCGGGATCGGCTATGCGAACTCCACGATCGATCGTAACGGCTCCACGGAATTCCAGGCCCTGCGAGTTGTCGACACGGGCCAACAACTAAGCTCACTGCTACCTGACGACGTCGCTCAATACCAGGTCAATTTGTACTGCGTTGACGGATCGCTCAAATATCGAGGCTGGTCGGTAACGCTGGAGTATTATTTCCGAAACGTGAGCAGTTTCGAGGGCGCCGTCCTGCCGGACCTGTACGATCACGGGTACTGGCTGCAGCTGGGCAAGTTTGTGATTCCCCGCAAACTGGAATTGCTCGCTCGCTGGTCGCGGGTGGTCGGCAATTCGGGAACGCTGGGCGGGGACAATCTGAGTGCCGACGAGCGGGCTGGCGGGGTGGTCTGGTACATTCGGGAACAGAACGCCAAATTGACGTTCGATCTGACGTACCTGAATGGCGCGCCGATCAATTCCTCGGCCCTCGATATTTCTCCCGGTGACCTCGGCTGGCTGTATCGCTCGCAAGTCCAGTTCGCGTTTTAGGGCGTCATACGACAAACGACAAAACCAGAATCGCCGCCAGCACCAGCGGATAAGTGTAGCGGGACCAGCGATCAAGGCGTTCCACCAACCAGCGCTTCTGTTGTTTCATCAGTGACGTATTGGCAACCGTCTGCAGCAGGCCGGCAAACACCATCAATGTCGACAGCAGGATAAACCGGTCCATCCGGGTTACGTAGGATACCCTGGGCAAAAAGACCGTGATGGCGAACAGATACGCGATCAGCGTCAAAAAGGCGGTCGTCGAAATCCCAATGTTGGTGCCCCCCTGCTCGGGATCGATCCACCGCGGCAGCCAGGACATGATCACGATCAAACACAGGGGGATAATGACCTTCAGCATGTAATAGGTTAACTGCCGCTGTACCCGGATTTTCAATTCATATCCGGCGACGCCGGGTTCATTCCGGACGGGAAAATAGGGCGTGGGGCGGGCCTCCCACGACACCACATCGAAATCGGGCAGGGAAAACTGTTCGGAGATGGCCGAGGCGCGGCCCGTTTGGGGATCCGAAAGCGGGATGATTTTGACGTCGTCTTCCAGCAACCCGGCGGTCACGATATGAATCGACAAATCCTGCTGGTCAAGCGGGAAATCCCGCAAGTTCAACGGTTGCGAAAACCGCCCCCATAACTTCTGCCGGTAGATGACCGTCCCGTTGGGCTGGATCTCGACGGATTCCGGATACGATCGCCACGACATTTGCTGGCCGAGGATCGTCAGGCGGGGATTCCACACGTCCGACAAACCCCGCAAAACAGGACCCGGACCGGCGTGCCGCAGCAAGGGGTTGTTCCAGGAGGCCACATAATACACGCTGGCCGCAAAACTTTGATCGGCGGAATCGACATCGTCAACGTCGATCATGTATATCAGGACCCGGACCTCCGTGGGTTCGCCCCATACGGTCGGGCGCTCCAGCTCCGGCTTGGGCTGCTCGGTCAGCACCGATGGTTTGACTTCCTGAGTCACTTCGGCTCCGATCGCCAGGGCCTCGTCGACCAGAGATGCCGCGGGACTGGCCAGGGGAGCCGTCCACGTTCCGTCCCAGGCTTCCGGTTTGGGACAATACAAACGCAGCACCAAATAAAACGGGCCGGCCGGAGCGGGCAACCAGTTGACGGCGGTTTGATCCGCCGGCGATGTTTGCTGAATCAGGATCTCCACGCTTCCGTCACTGCCCGTTGCCAGATCGGGCAACATCGTCGAATTAATCGAGGTTCGGTTGAGCGGGTTGTCGATCAGGTTCCTCGTCAGGGCGTCGTAAGCCGTTATTGACCAAAACGCGTCCACCGGCGGCAATTGATTGCGGTCGAATCGCAGCACATAGCCGGTTTTGCTGGCGTCCAGCGGCTCTCCTGCGGCATCGCTGCGATACAGCGAGTTCAATCGCTCTTCCCGGGAATTTCCCTGCAGTTTCAGGCGGGCTCCAACCGCCCGCCGCAGAGGGTCCGTCTGTGCCTGTTGCTCGTCACGGGCACCAAAGATTACCGAGGCAGCAGCCGATTGCATGGCTTTGGCAATCACCGCATCGCCAGCCTCCACGCCAACTCGAAGGGCTTCCTGGATTTCCGGGTCGAAAACGGCCGGGTCGAACGCCTGGCCGGCGGCGACGCCGATCCGCGCTGCGGCGGCTCGCCACCGGGCCTCCGGGTCAATCGGCGGACAAAAGGGCAAGGCGGCATTCAATACCGAAAAAAACCCCAAATCCGAATCGGTCAGCCATTCAAACGGTACATCGTCAATTGCGGTGTTTTCAGGCGGGGACTGGCCGAGGAACGAACTTAACGGCTGCAGGCTGAATTGCTCCTGAATTCGCACCGCCGCCTTGAAGTCATCGGGCGAAAACAATTGCGTCAGGAAACTCGCTGCCACAAACAGGGTCTCGCAGCGGATCACCGCGTCGATCCCGGCTGGCGGCGGGCCATCCCAATCGGGTCCGGCCAGCAACCAGTTTCCTCCGCCGTGGCCGGTCGTTCGGGTTCCCACAAAAGCAAAGTTGTAATTATACAGGTCCGTGAACTGGATCGAGAAATACCGCTCTGGTTCGATTTCGGGAACGCCCAGGACAAGCGGTTCCGCGCGGATATCCAGCCACGCGCCGGATTTCAGGACGTCGGGATTGGGTGTATCGACCGCCGCTGCACCTGCCTCAAACCAGACGGCTTCATGCCAAATCGTATTCAGGGGTGCTTGCCAGGCGTCGTCGTCCTGGTGGATCAACTGCGCAACCAGAGCCCGAAAGTTTTCGACGATGGGGTAGCCGGCAATGTACGCTTCCTCAGCCAGTGCTTGAGCCTCGGCGGGCGTCAGGTCCTGACCGTGCAACTGGCTGGCCACAATGGTCCCAATAACGAGCGCGGCAATCAGCTTGACGAATTCCAGAGCCAGATCTTTGAACAACGGGAGCCCTGAGGTTGGTGAAAGGCAGCGTTGGGGAATGCCGAGTCCTTGTTTATCAAGGATTATCAGAAACCGACAGCAATGCAATCAGTTTTTTGCTTTCATGGGCTCCTGGCGTGGCAGGCCAGGCAGACTTTGCCGCTCTCACCGGCAATCTTTGTGGTCTGGGTGGGCGGTACCGGCAGCGGTCTCGCCAGCAGGCGACCGCTTCGCCGGACAACCCGCATGATGCCAATGCCTTGCCCCCTTTGACGGACCTGCAGAACGATCATCGGTCGAGTATCGGGATTTGTTGTCGCCGATAACAATACCGGACCAGAAACCACAACCGGATTTGGTGCCGGCCATTCAGGAGGAAACGATGCGGTGGATCACATGCGCCAGTTTTTGTATGGGAATGTTGAGCTGCCTGCCCGCAGCCGGGCTCAACGCGCAACCGCCAACCTTCGACAACGCCAGCCATTCGCGAATCGATTCGCGGTTTTATCAGGAATCCGCGACCACCGGATCCCGGCCTGGCGCACCTGCGGAATGGGAGCCGAAACTGGAAGACTCGGAAAGCGACAGTCCCTGGGACGAGCCGATTGAAACGGACCGGCACGATTTTACCCAGTCGCCCAAAGTCGTGGGACGGGGTGTTCGTCAATTTGAGTTTGGGGTGCTGTACACCAACCGTACCGAAGACGATCAGGTCGAAAATTCGTATGCGACGCCGGAATTGTTGTTCCGGTACGGTTTGACTGATCGCCTGGAGCTTCGCGCACGGTTTAACTACGCGTGGAAGCAACTGAGTGACGGCCCTGAAATCGATGGTGGACAGGATTTGATACTGGCGACCAAATTCCAGATTGCCGAACAGAGTGGCTGGCGACCGGATGCCGCTTTGGAATTGCGGTCGTCGGCGCCGACCGGCGGCGAGGCCACGACGACCGGACGATGGCAATTCGGCATCGACTACATTTACGGCTGGAAACTGGGAGAATATTTCACGCTTTCGTCATCATCAGGCGCGAACGGCAACGCCCTGGGGGATTTGGCCTTTATCGATCCGGAATCCGATCGCAATGACCAGTTCATTGCCTGGACAAAATCCCTGGCGCTGGGCGCCAAACTGACGCGCCGCACGACCGGATATTTCGAATGGTTCGGAATCTATACCCATGGTCGTGAGGAGGAACGGTCCCTGAGCTACCTCAACGCCGGTGTCGATTACCTCGTTAGCAAAAACCTGGTGCTGGATGCCCGTATCGGTTGGGGCTTGACGGCCGACGCCGACGACCTCTTCGCCGGTCTGGGCGGCGGCTTTCGGTATTAAGCAACGGCGCCAAGAGCGGGCCCGCAGGTTGGTCGGCAGACCGGCCTGCAACCATGGGTTCCGCGTGTTCCCCGGTTGCGTCCCGCCGATGAGTCCCGCTGGCCATGCGCCGTTTTGACAAGGCGCAGCCCCCGAACTAACGTGGAATCTGGTGCTGATGGCAGGCCAGGTTTCAGGTTTTCGATCGGGGTGAGGCGGTTCGATGCGGTGTGCAAATGTGGCCAGCGGCGGCCGTAGGTTGGGATTTCTGTTGGTGGTGGCGCTGTGGCTCGCGCCGAATCCGGCATTGGCGAGTTCATGGGACATCGAAATCCAGGCGGTTCGCCGGGCGAACCAGGCACTGCATGACCTGATGGCCGCGCGACTGCAGCTGGAACGGTTTCATCTCATGCAGCTTCAGCAACTGAATCACCGGGGGCAGGCTACATGGATTGAACTGGCGCGTCAGGAAGCGCAGGTCGGGCGTCTTGTCGTGCAACGCGAGGCGTTGGCCAGATTCTGTGAGTTGGTCGAGCGCGTCGCGGGCGAACGTGAGCGACTGGGAACGATCGATTCGGAACTGGCGACACCTCTCAAGCTGACCCTGCCTGGTTCGATACGCCTCGTCGGCTGGATCGAACCGGAAGACTCCCCCCGAATCGCGGATCATCATCCGCAATTTCTGGCGGCAGGTCTGGCGGCAGGATTTGTTCCGCCGAACGATGAGCCCGTCCACCTCGCCACGGTACGACTGCAACAGGCCGCAGCACGTTTCCGGGAATATGATGGCAGCGGAGCGGCTCCGTCCGGGTGGCCCACACATGCCCGACTGCTCCATGATGTGGCCCGCGCCGAATGGCAACTGGCGGTCATCGAGGCCGAATTGAATCCCGATTTCGGAACCGGATCGGGCCCCGCGTTGCGGGCCGCCCGGCACGTCGTCGCGGGAATGGCGGACGACGGGGGTTCCCGTTTCCTGCACGCCCGGTCCCATGCCGATTTGCAACAGGCGACCTGCGCGGTGGCGTGGGCCGAAGCCCGTGCCAGCGGCGCGCTGAAACAGGCCCAGCTGGAGTTGCAGCGCTGGCAAGACAAGGCATCCTTGATCCACGAGCTGGTCGACCGGGGTGTGGCGACCCGGTCTCGGCAAATCGAGCTTTACCGGCAAGTCGAGCAGGCCCGGGAACGCGTGGAACAGCAGCGCGCGCAAATGGCCCGGCGAATGGAAATCGCTCAGCAGCTGGAGGCTGGTCGACCGGGGCAGCCCGACCGACGCCCGCTGGCCATGACCGGCGACGGACCGACGGGCGATCCCTGGCCGCGACCGATTCTTGATCATCCGGCCCGTGTTTGGCATCTGCTTGAGCTGCGGCGAAAATATTACGAGCTGCAGGGACAGCGCGATGCCGGTCTGGTCGATTTGGAAATGCGTCAGGAATGGCTGCAACGCCTGCAGCAGGCCCGGGCCCGTTCGGCCAAGTCGCCCACCATCGTCCACCAACAGGATCGTTTGGCCGCGTCACTGGATCTGGGTGAGGGGCGGCAGGTCACGTCGATCGAAACCGCCATTCAACTGCTGGAAGCGAACATCCTGGATGCCGCTGAACAGATGGCGGTCATGACGCTGGAAGAGCGCCGCTTCATGATCCAGTGTCAGTATCAGGATGGCCTGACAGAATGGCGGCAGGTCACGTCGCCAGTCGCCTTTCGCGGAGTGGGCGGCACTCCGGCAGGCCGGGGTGCTTTGGTCGGCCGCAGTGCGAGCTATCTGGAATGCGAGACGGCCGGTCCGTTGTTGTATCGCGATTTAATTTGGGATGGCGGGTCATCGTTGGCGGTTGGTCGATTCGATTTCGATCGGAAAAACCAATTGCCGCTGCTGTCGGGAGGTTCGGGGCCCACTCGTCTGGCGAGCGGGTCATCCGCATTGCTTGCTGCCATTCGTCGGCCGTGGCTGGACAATCGGGCACTGTTACCGTCCCGCGCGGGCCCCGGTTTGCCGGTCGCTTCGGAGGTTCCCTTGCATGGCTGGTATGTGAATCCGCCCGGTTCCTGGCTGGGGACATGGAGCTCACAGGAGTTGTATCCGAACGGGATCCTGCGTGGCGACCGGCGGGATCGAATCCCCGCCGGGCTTTCCCCCTGGTATCTGCCGGGGAATCCCACCAATTTGCAGAAATAGACCCGCCGCCCGACCGACGATCAGCCGCGCCGGCATTGCAGAATGCGGCGGCCGGATGCCTGCGAATTCCCGAATCGATGAACGGCAACGCCCTGCCCTGTGGTCTGCCCGATTCATCATTCTGATACCATGACGATCGTTACAGGACGTTGGCAGAACAGTGGGGGTCTGAACGGGCATGAGCGACTTACCGGGCAAGCAAAAACGCTGGCCAGGCTTTACGACGTTGATCGTGATCGGCCTGGGGCTGGGGCTGTTTTGCGGGCTCGTGTTTGGTGAGTTGACCCATTCGATCAAATGGATCGGCGACGTCTATGTCGGTCTGTTGCAAATGGCCGTGTTGCCCTACGTGGCAATGTCACTGGTTGCCAGCATCGGCCGGATGTCACCGGCTCAGGGGATTCGGCTGCTGCGAATCGGAGTTCTGGTCATTCTGGGTTTGTGGCTGGTCGGGCTGGTGGCGCTGGCGATTATGACTCAGTCATTTCCGGACTGGGAATCCGGGTCTTTCTTTAGCAGCCGGTTTACGGAGCAGCCGGAGCCACCCAACTGGCTGGATCTGTTTGTGCCCTCCAATCCGTTTCGCTCGCTGGCCAACAATTCGATTCCGGCCGTGGTTGTGTTCTCAATCGGGATCGGGATAGCGCTGATGACGATCCCCGGCAAGAGTCGTTTTCTGGATCCGCTGGAGGTGCTGGTCGACGCACTGTCGCGACTGAACAAGTTGGTGGTCCAATTGACACCGCTGGGCCTGTTCGCAATTGTTGCCAACACGGCGGGGACGGTCGATTTTTGGCAATTCAGTCTGATTCAGGGGTATTTGTACACCTACGCGGCGGCCGCTGTGATCCTTTCATTCCTGGTCTTGCCGGCACTGGTGGCGGCGCTGACGCCACTGCGTTTTACCGATGTCGTGCGGGAGTCCCGGGATCCCCTGATCGCGGCGTTTGTGATCGGAAACTCGTTTGTCGTTTTGCCCATGGTCATCGATGCGGTGGGCAGGCTGCAACAGAATTTTCAAGGGACTGACGAGAGCGGGGGCCACGAGCCGGAATATCTGGTTCCCCTGGCCTACCCGTTTCCGGATATTGGCAGAATCGTGGGCCTGATTTTCATTCCCTTTGCAGCCTGGTTTTACGGAGCCGCGCTGGATCCCGAGCATGTGCCGACGTTGTTGGGCGTGGGGCTGCTGGGTTCGTTCGGCAAACCGGTGATCACAATCCCGCTATTGCTGGAAATCGCCGAGCTGCCGGGCGATATTTTCAATCTGTTTCTGGCCTCTGGCGTGGTGGCCGCCCGGTTTGGCGATTTGATGAAGACGATGCACCTGATGGCGTTTTCGCTGTTGGCGGGGTGCCTGATCAGCGGGGTTTTTCGGATCGATTGGCGGAGGTTACTGGTTACCAGTGCCGCCTCACTGTTGCTGTTGGCGCTGGCGGCGATGGGCATCCGCGCGTATTTGACGGCCAATTTCAAGGATTCCTTTTCGAAGGAGCAGCTGATCACCGAGCGGGAACTGATCTTTCCTGCCGATCGGAGGCTATCGACGGTGCATGCTGAAATCCTGGAGCGATCGTTGCCCAACCCGGTTCCACTGGCGCCCGGACAATCGCGGGTTCAGCGAATTCAGGAAACGGGCAAAATCCGGATCGGTTACGTACCCGACAGGTTGCCATATTCATACTTCAGCGACCAGGGCGTGTTGATTGGTTTCGATATCGAGATGGCCTGGTATCTGGCGGATGATCTGGGCGTGGATGTGCAGTTTGTGCCCATCCGCTCGCCCGGTCCGGGTGGCGACCCGGAATCGCAGGAACCGGAACAAGCAGATATTCACCAGCAGCTGCAGGATGACCATTTCGATGTGGCCATGGGGGCCTTCGAGGGCACCATCCGCCGGGCGGCGCTTTTGCCTTCCCCCGAACCGTACATGATGGTCACGATGGCCGTCGTGGTGGCCGATCACGACAAGCGGCAATTCCAGAGCGTTGAGTCGATCCGGGCCATTCCCGATCTGACCATGGCCGTCGTCAAGGGCAGCTATTTTGCCGAGCGGGCGTCCCGCGTCCTGCCGGATGACGTCACCATCATCGAACTGGATTCGGCCAGTGAGTTCTTTGCCGGCGTGCATGAACGGGCGCAGGGTCTGGTCACCAATGCCGAATCCGGTTCTGCCTGGACGCTGCGAGATCCCCGGTTCACCGTGGCCAATCCACTGGAGGGCCGTGTTCAGGTTCCCCTTTACTATCTGGCGGCGCCCGATTCGGAGTTTGAGGGATTTTTGCAAAATTGGCTAACGCTCAAACGGGCAGACGGCACGTATCGGCGACTCTACGACCACTGGATTCTGGGGCTCGACGACGAGGCCAAAACGCCGCGGTGGTGCGTCATTCGGGACGTGTTCGGCTGGGTCCAGTGAGATCGGTCTTTGCCCCGCACCGTCGGCTGGCAATCCTGGCTATCGCTGTTGATAACAGGTCGTTTTGGACGGGGGGGTGCCACGGGCGGTTGGTCCACCGGTGAACATTCGGCGAAAAACCGCTCTGCCGGGCCAGCCTCCGATCAGCGTTTACTCCAGCGCCGAGCTGACTCAGTTTGGCGCTGCGCCGCTGCCGCCCACCCGGTCGATGCGGAAGGAATTGTTTGCCGAACGTCGCCCGGCCGTGCCGCGTGGCGGGGCGCCAACCGCAGCACCGCTACCGCCCGCCCGGGCGACACGCGGGGCCGTCGGCAAGCGTGCAAAATGGCCGTTCCGGCGGGCTGCGCCGGCGGCATCCGCCGGACCATCCAGCGACCTGCGCGGCGATCCGGTGGACAGTCCGGCCGGCCGACGAAGTTGTGAAAACCTTTTGTATCCGCTCATTGACGGAGTGCGGCTGGCTGCGGCCCGGGGACTGGCGGTCGCCTCGGCCGGGGCGAAATTGGCGTGGTGCTGGGCAAAGCCCGCTTGGCAAAACACGAGCGAACCGGCGGCCACTCCCAGCATTCCCAAAAATCGAAACCCGTTCATTGTTCAACTCCTGCCTCAGTTTGATCCTGGACTCGGGTAATCGTGAACGGGCCCACATCGGGCATTTTTTCTCCGTCCAGCATGCGATCGACGGACTCCCAGGAAAATGTATTTTCGTCTACCCACGTGAATTTGTTAACGCTGGTTCCTTTCAGGCCGCCGGCGTCCTGAAATTCCGAATTAATCGTCCATGTCGCACCGTCCCGGGTCCATGATCCCTGTCCAAATCCACCGTCCGAATCGAATACCCACGAGCGAATTTGCTGCTTCGCGGCATCCCAGCCCACAATCTGCGTACCTTCCATTTCTACCACATCGCCATTAACGGCCCGGAATGTCCGCAGCATGAAATTGTTGTTGGTTGTCCATTCACAATTGGTTTCGACCGACATGTCGCCTTCCCGGTCGATCCAGTTTCCAATCATCCACTCCAGTTCCTCGAGGTGCGGGTAATTGGAGGCCGGCGCCGGCATGACCGTTTGCCTCACACTGGTCAGTTTCCAGCCATCATCGGTGCGCGTGTGAATGGAGATATAGGTGGTTCGTTCGGGCGGCTGGCCCGGACGCATCAGGACCACGAATCCTTCTTCGGTGGCGACGGTCGGGGCGATGAATCGTACATTGACGTCCTGCAATTCGATCTGCGGCATGGTTCCCGCCCGAAACGCCGCAGCCAGCTGTTTTTCGATTTCCTGGGGTCCGACAATTTCGTCGCCGTTGGGGTCAATCCACACACCGTCCTTGCTCCAGTGGGATGCCGCGGCGGCGGCATCTCCGGCATTAATCGCCTGGACATACCCCACGATATTGTCGCGAATCGCTTCCTGATCGGCGGTGCCGGCGGTCTCCTGGGATTCAGCGCCATGCGTCATCAGGAATCCAGACAAAACGGCCAAAATCAGTCGCCGGTAGTTCATCGTCACTCTTTCTTTCAGCTTTAAACAGGGAGATTCGCCAGGCTGCGAGTCAGCACTTGACTCGGCGGGGACCGGTCCGCAAGGCAGAAAGGCCGGGGACGTATTGTAACACAAGCAGGCCGCGGCAAGTATAAAATCATCGCGGCGAGCGGAGCCGGAAACTCCGGGGAGCGGCCTCCCCGGGCCAAGTGCCGCCGGAATGGGCGGCCCGCTCAGTGACCCGCGTGCAAGACCGCGTGTGGGCCCGCGTGTGGGCCCGCGGGTTTTCCGGAATGCCGACGCGGAGCCAGGTTCTTTCCAGAAAACTTCCCGGTGTTTTCGGGGCGTTACTCGCAACAGGAACCGTTGCCGCAACCCGAACACCATTCGTTGGGAGCCAGCTGGCAACCGGAGCCGCGTCCGAAACGCCATGTCAGGCCGCCACCCAGAAAGTAACTGCCCACCGAGGCCGTGGTCAGGCCATACGTGTCGGTGGCCTGAAACATGCCGCCGGCAAACATATCGAGGTCGATTCCCGGCAGGACATTGGGGACACCGATGCCAGCGGAGAGGCGATGCTGGTTGATGTTGGAGGCCAGACCCTGAATATACTGCAGGGCGTTCGTCCCGCCAGGTAACATGATCCCGTTAATAACGATTCCCGGATTTTCGATCATGGCATTCTCGGCCCACACGTAACCCAGCCGCAGTTTGGCCCGCCGCATGCTGTACTGGGCGCCCAGCTGGATGATCAGCTGGTTGTTGTAGATCGCATCAAACAGGGCGGCGTCCTCCCAGAACTTGTACACCACGTCAGCTGCCAGCAGCAGGTGCCCATTGGCCAGACGGGTATTGGAAATGCCGAACGCAATGTTGGGCGGCAGATCGATTTCAACATCGAGCGGTCGTCCCGGCAGGCCGACAAACGGTTGCAGAATAATCGCGTCTTCGTAGATAAACGTTTCCTTCGACTGATAGTATCCGCCGATCCGGGTGCAACGATCGATGTCGTAATTCAGACCGAAAGAGGCTCGGGCGCCGTAGGCTGGTGTCGCTTTGGAACTGCCCACGAACAGTCCGTCCAACAGACTGACGCCCAGTCCGAAATTGGCACCGGCCGACAGGCGATCCGTCAGCCTGACGCCCACGCCGGGGCTGAGCGTCAAAACCTGGAACGTCAAAGCCGCTTCGTTGGAGTTGGGCTCGGCCGCGAAATCAACACCCAGCCCGGCAGTCGAAATCAGCGCCACCCCGGCAGTGACCGGCCGACCCAAAACACTCAGGTCCTGGGAAACGCCAATATTGGGAAGACTTGACCCGGGTGTCCCCGAGCCAGCCATGAACGGACCGATCCCCGGCAGCGCGCCGTTGCCCGTGTGCGTCAATTCGTAGTTGGCGTCTGCCCAGCCGGCGCCCATGGTGAATTGAGTTCCGCGATACTGCGTCAATGTCGCCGGATTACCGTTGATCGCCGACAAAAAATCCTGGGGCTGGGCCACACTAACACCCCCCATTCCTCCAGAGGCCGGCATCACGGTGTTGTGCAACTCGACGCCAAAACTTTGGGCCGAGGCGATGTTGGTGAGTCCCAGAACCAGCAGAACGCTCAACGCATGAACGCTCAAGTTGAAAGGTGTGGCCGGATGCATGGTTTTTGTGTCCTGAAGGTGACCGATCTGAATCCGGTGCCGGATTTGCCGCTGTTTCCGGTTTATCGGAATTTGACAGTGGTACCGATACGGGAAAGGCGTCGAATTCGTCCCGAAAAACCGGTTGGCGTGTTAAACTTTGTCGACCAAGCAAGATTTGCCTTGCCCTTTTTGCTGAATTGCTGAACAAGCGTGGCCGGAGATTAACGCCTTGCCAGGCGGAACTCGACGCGAAAACGGGAAGAGAGTGACGGATGCTGCTGGTGCAGGGCCTCGTTTGGACGGGTTGTATTGCAGCCGTGCTCTGGATCAGCGGGGCCCTGTATTTCGATGTAGCCCACCGCGCGGCGTGGGGTCGGACGCTGGCGTTGCTGTGGGTTGCCCTGGCGGCATTGATCCTGACCCGGGTGCAACCGGTCTGGCTGGCCGAAGTGATCATCCTGGTCATTCTGGCGGGGGTGCTGATCTGGTGGTTTTCCCAGACCCCCTCTCATGACCGGGACTGGGATCCCAATTTTTCGAAATTGCCCCGGCTCACGATCCAGGGGGATGCGCTAACTGCGATCAACGTTCGCAACACCCGATATCGATCGCTGAACGATTACGATTGCCATTACGAGACGCGAACGTATTTGCTGTCGGACCTGAAAGCGGTGGATGTCCTGATCTTGTACTGGGGGTCCCGCTGGATGTGTCACCCCATGGCGATCTTTGATTTTGGCAACGATCAGCATTTGTGTTTTTCCATCGAGGTGCGTTATCGGCGGGGCGAAGCCTACGACATCCTGCGCAGCCTGTATCGTCAAAACGAAATCATGATGGTGGTCTGCGACGAGAGGGATGCCATTTTGCGGCGCACAAAATTCTCCGTCGGACATGAATGTTATCTGTACCGCATGCAAAAGGATCCGGAATTTGCCCGGGAACTGCTGGATGCGTACATCAGCGCCACCAACAGCGTGTACGATCAACCGCGCTGGTATAACGCGGTGACCTGGAATTGCACGACCACCATTTACTGGATGCGACGGGGGCAAATCCCCTGGGACTGGCGCTGGTTGTTCAACGGATCTCTGGACCAGATGCTGTACGACTGGGGGCGTTTGTACCAGGGGATCCCGTTTGACGAACTAAAATGCCAAAGTCTGATCAACGAAGCCGCCAATCACGCCGCCGCCGCCGATTTCAGTCGGGAGATTCGCCGGGGTTTGCCGGGGTTTGATGTTTTGAACCAACGGTAACGGCGGGCGCCGGTTTCCGGTGTGCTTCGGGACGGTGCGGGGACTCAGGGATGGGAGGGTCGGCTGCTGTCCGGCCTGCGGCCGGCAGACATCCGGGATGCCAGCGTTCACTCGACCTCGTACCGGGTCCGGGTCGCCTCGTTCCCTCGTCAACCATCGACGGATCAGATACCTTGACGGACGTCAATCCCTGCCGGTTTGGGGAATTGCGGCAACGGTTTCTCCGCCCCTCCGCCGCAATGGCAATCGGCCGGGTCGTGACGCTGGGTGGGCGGTTGTTTCCCGGAGGTTGCAGGATGGAAATTCGCAAGGTCCGCATGCAAGTCTGGTATTTCATGCTGGCGCTATCGGCGCTCTGCATTGTCCTGGGCCTGTGGTGGCGACCCTGGGTGCTTTGGGGCCTGGTGTTTTTTGTGCCGTCGGTCATTTGGGGATTGGCGGACATGACCCAAAAAGAGCACTCGCTGTTGCGCAACTATCCGCTGATCGGCCGGCTCCGATACATAATCGAGGACACGGGCGCCGAGATGCGTCAATATATCGTGGAATCCAATACGGAGGGACGCCCGTTCAATCGGGACCAGCGCAGCCTGATGTACCGCCGCAGCAAAAACGTCGATGACAAAAAACCGTTTGGGACCGAAAAGAATGTTTACGAGTCCAATTACGCATGGTTGACGCATTCGATGTACCCCAAACCGGTTGACCCGGATCCGGACGCCCATTTTCGGGTACCGATAGGGGGCTCCGATTGCAGCCAGCCCTACCGTTGCTCGATCTACAATATTTCGGCCATGAGTTTCGGGTCCCTGTCGGGGGCCGCCATTCGGGCCCTGAACCAGGGTGCCCGCAAGGGCGGGTTTGCCCATAACACGGGTGAAGGGGGGTTCTCGGTGTATCACCGGGAAGGCGGGGACGTGATTTGGCAAATTGGCACGGGCTACTTCGGCTGTCGGGCCGATGACGGAAGTTTCGATCCGGATCGATTTGTCAGTGAGGCCCGTCACGAGGCAGTCAAGATGATCGAGATCAAGCTCTCGCAAGGTGCCAAGCCGGGTCACGGCGGCATTTTGCCGGCCCACAAGGTCACGGCGGAAATTGCCGCAGCGCGAAAGATTCCGGTCGGCCGGGAATGTGTTTCGCCGGCCTACCACACCGCCTTTACCACGCCACGGGAAATGTGTGAGTTCATGGCCCGCGTCCGCCAATTGAGTGGCGGCAAACCCGTGGGTTTCAAACTGTGCGTGGGCCGGCTGCACGAGTTTTTTGGTGTCTGCAAGGCGATGGTTGAAACCGGGATCACCCCGGATTTCATCACGGTGGACGGCAGCGAGGGAGGCACGGGCGCGGCCCCGATCGAATTCAGTGACAACGTTGGCATGCCGCTGAAGGAAGGGATTGTGATCGTGCACAACTCGCTGGTCGGCGTCGGCCTCCGCGACCGGATTTGCATTATGGCCAGCGGAAAAATCGTTACGGCCTTTGATATGGTTGCCGCCTGTGCGCTGGGCGCCGATGTTTGCAATTCCGCCCGGGGATTCATGTTCGCGCTGGGTTGCATTCAGGCCCAGGCCTGTCACACCAACGAGTGCCCGGTGGGTGTGGCCACCCAGGATCCGCGGTTGACCCGGGGCCTGGTCATCCCGCTGAAATCGGAACGCGTCTATCGCTTTCACAAGAATACTGTCAAGGCGTTTGCCGAAGTGATCGCGGCGGCCGGATTGACACACCCGGACCAGATTGAACCCGGCATGATATTCCAGCGGATCAGTCCGACCGAGATTCGTTCCTTCGAAACGCTGTACAACCGGATGGAGCCCGGACAACTCCTGCATGGCGGATCGCCCGGGGAGCTGCTGCAGCCCCACTGGGACCGGGCCAGCGCCGAGCGGTTTTAACCGCGATCGGCCCGCCTCCCGTGCGGGCCAATCGATGCGCGGGGAGTCCGTTGGCAACCAATTTTGCCGACTCCCGCCGGGGAACCGGGGCGATTGACAGGGGGTGGGAAACCTCACCTGCCGGCCGCACGCTGGGCCGCGATACGCCGATGGCTACAATAGGGAATCCGCTGCCGACTGATACCGAGTTTTCCTGCGCAAGCAAGGATTGGCCTGTGACTGCCTGCAAGACCAACATGCTGTTTTTGATGTCCCTGATGTTTTTGGGTTCGATGGCCGATATCGTATCGGCCCAGAACGGCCGAAAGCAACGCGGTTCGGCCGACGCGCAATTGCCCAATGCAGCGCAGCAACAGGCGGCCAACCGGGCAATCACCGAATCCGCAATCCGGGCGGACGTGAAATTTTTGGCCGACGACCTGCTGGAGGGTCGCGGCCCGGGAACCCGCGGTGACGGGTTGGCGCAAAAATACATTGCCACCCGATTTCAGCTGATGGGACTGCAGCCCGCCGCACCGGAAGGTGGCTGGATCCAGAACGTACCGCTGGTGGGAGTCACCACGCGGCCTCCGGAACAGCTGGATTTCACCAGCGGCGCGACGACCCGGTCGCTGAAGCATCAGGATGATTATATCGTCACCTGCGGTACCGCCGACGAAAACGTCCGATTCGACGACGTGGAACTCGTATTTGTCGGCTACGGCATCCAGGCTCCCGAGTTCGACTGGGATGATTTCCGGGATGTCGATGTTCGCGGCAAGGTGCTGCTGGTGATGAATAATGATCCGGCGGATGATCCGCAACTGTTTGCCGGTCGGACACGGCTGTACTACGGGCGTTGGGACTACAAGTATGCCAAGGCGGCTGAGCGCGGGGCGGCGGGCGCCCTGATCATTCATACGACGCCGTCGGCCGGCTATCCCTGGCAGGTGGTGCAGACCTCGTGGACAGGCGAGCAGATGGCACTGGGTGGTCCGCCAGCGGGGCGTTTGCCGCTGGAAGGCTGGTTGACCGAGGACGCGGCTCGCCAGCTGGTGGCCATGGGGGGCAAGGATCTGGACCAATTGCGGGCCGCCGCCGAGCATCGGGATTTTCGCCCGGTGCCGCTGGGCGTTGACATGTCCATGAACCTGCAAAGTCGCGTGCGCGAGCGATCCACCGGAAATGTGCTGGGACTGTTGCCGGGCAGTGATCCGAAACTCCATGACGAATGGATCGTGTTTTGCGCCCACCACGATCACATTGGAATGTCCGAAACGCGAGATGAGCGGGGCGACAATATTTATAACGGCGCTGTCGACAACGCAACCGGTGTGGCGGCTCTGCTGGCGATTGCCCAGGGCATGACGAATCTGCCGGAATCCGACCGACCCAAACGCTCGATTCTGTTCGCCGCGGTGGGCGCCGAGGAGCAGGGGCTGCTGGGATCAGAATTTCTGGCCCGACACCCGCCCGTTCCGGCCGGCCGGCTGGCCGCGGTCCTGAACATTGACGGAATCAACATCCTCGGTCCGACCCGGGACGTGGTTGTAATCGGACGCGGCAAATCCGATATGGACGAAATCGTGGAACGTGTGGCCCGGTGGCAAGATCGATTCGTAACCGGGGATCAGTTTCCCGATCAGGGCTTTTATTACCGATCCGACCAATTCAGTTTGGCCAGGGTCGGGGTGCCCGGCGTCTATCTGGGGGCAGGCGTTCACGTTCAGGGAAAGCCGGATGGATGGGGTCAGGAAAAACTGCGCGAATGGACCGATAACATTTACCATCAAACCACTGACGAGTACCGTGACGACTGGGAACTGGGCGGCGCGGTCCAGGACACCCGGCTGTTGTTCCATGCCGGATTGCAGGCGGCCAACCAGTCCAACCTGCCCGCCTGGAACCCCGGCGACGAATTCGAAGCCGCCCGCGCCGCTGCCCTGAAGGACTTGAAGGAACAGGGACGGTGAGCGGCGATTCGTCGCCGCGGAAGTCAAGCCTCGGCCCGGCACCGTGGCCGGTTTGCCAGAAAACCGTTGCCCGGATAACGTTCGCTTTCCGGGCTGGCCGGTCCGATACCGGAGATGCCTTTTTGGGCTGATGGTCGTGCAGTTGCTGGTGCCATGGACTGGCATTCGTCACGAACCCGATTCCCGGTTTAATTGTCCTGACCCCGGCAGGTTTCACCGGGCAGATCGCTGGATTTGTGGCAATCCTTGCGTCCGCCGCGAAAAACAACGGCTGGCGGGAAGTATAATTAAGCCAGTTTTCTGCCTTGGCCGGAGTCGAGAACCGTTCCGGCAGGGCGTGGTTTTTTGCTGCCGCTGCCAGGTTGCCCGACCCCTGTTTCAGTTCCCCGTTTGCTCATGATCGAATCAAGACTTGCGCCAGGGTTAACCCTGATACTGCTGGCGGCCATGATCCTCACTGTTTCGCCGTCGTTGGCCCAGGACGCCCGCCCTCCTGGTCCGGTCGCGGTTTCGCGGGTGGTGGCCACACGGCAACCTGCCAGCAAATCGTTTATCGGCACGCTGTATCCGGTTCGGTCGTCCATTGTTGGCAGCGCTGTTGATGGCCGGGTCACGGGAATCTATGTCGACGAGGGAGACCCGGTTTCAATTCAGGAAACGAGTGACGCCGGCAGCGAGCCCGGGCAACCGATCGTGCAGTTGCGAACCGTGTCGCTGGATATCGAAATCGAGGCGGCCGAGGTCGAATTGAAGACACGGGAACAGGCCGAGATGGAACTGCAAGCGTCACTGCCTGCGGAAATCGAGTCAGCCGAAGCGGTGATTGACGAAATCGAGTCCCGGTTAAAATTTTCCAATGACAACTATGAACGACTGGTCCGCCTGGCCGAAACCGGCGGTGGCATTTCCAAACGGGAAATTGACGAGTCATTTTCGACCATGAGTTCGCAATCCAGCCTGCTGGTCGCTGCACGGTCGCAATTGAATCGCCTGAACGCGACTCGCGAGTCGCGTCTGGCGCAGGCCCGATCCAGCGTGGAAGCCCAGCAGGCCGAGATTCGCCGGCTGCAGGAACTGCGAGACAAATACACGATTCGGGCTCCGTTTGCCGGTTATGTAACTTCGAAACGCACGGAACTGGGCCAGTGGGTTTCCCAGGGCGAAGACGTGATGGAAATTGTCCAGCTGGATCCAATCGAACTGGTGATCAACGTGCCCCAGGCGTTCATTGAGCAAGTGCAGGAGTCCTTGCGGATCAATCGTCAGGCGGGGCGAAAATTTACGGCTCGTGTTTCCGTGGACGATGTGGCCCAGTTGCTGGAGGGCGAAGTGGTACAGATCGTTCCCCAGGCCGACTTGAGATCCCGCTCCTTTCCGGTACGAATCCGTATCGACAATCCGCCCACCGACGGCGGACCCCTGCTCAAATCGGGCATGTTGGCCCAGGCCAGCCTGTTTATCGATCGCAGCGAGGAAATTTTGCTGATCAAAAAGGATGCCCTGGTCCTGGGAGGGCCGCGGATAATCCTGTATGTCGTCAGTCCCGGTGCCGACGGGCAACCATCCAGTGTCCGCCCTGTTCCGGTGGATATCGGCGCGTCCATTGATGACTGGATTCAGGTCAGCGGCCAGATTTCCGCAGGCGACGTGGTGGTCATTGAAGGCAACGAACGATTGATGCCCGGTCAACCGGTGATGGTGACCCGGGAAGTGAATGATCCCATTCCGGTACTTCCGGGCAGCCCGCCGGCGGTCGACGCCGGAGCCATCGCCCGCTCAGCCGCGCTGGCCGGGGCTTTTTTGATCAGCGAGAACTCATGCATCCCATTTCGGCATTCATCGCCAATCCCGTCAAGGTATCAGTCGCCGTGCTGCTGGTCGTGTTGTTTGGCATCATCGCCATGTTTCGCATGCCCGTGCAACTGTCACCGGATGTGGAGTTGCCAACGATTACGGTCGGTACGGTTTGGCCGGGCGCCAGCCCCCAGGAAGTGGAAAAGGAGATCGTCAAGGAGCAGGAGGAACAGCTGAAAAGCGTGCAGGGAGTCACCAAAATGACCAGCACCTGCGCCGAGTCCGTGGGAACGGTGACCCTGGAATTCGGGGTGGGCACGGACCTGCAGGAAGCCTTGTTGAAAGTCAACAGTCAATTGCAACAGGTGCCCCGGTATCCGCCCGACGCTGACGAACCCGTCATTCGCACCAGTGACCCGGACGCCAATGCGATCGCCTGGATGATCCTCAGCAATCGCCCGGCCAGCGACGGGGAGATTCGCCGGTATGCGGACGACCATCCGGAAACCCGGGACCGCATCGCGTGGGTGTTGCGGGCGCACAATCAGGGCCTCAAGCTGCTTCGCCTGACACAATTCGTCCAGGAGTATCCGGAATCGGAATCGATTCTGTTGCCCAACCAGCACGACGTCGCCAAATACCGGAAATTCACGGAAGACAACATCGAGGCCCAGCTGGAGCGCGTCCCGGGCGTGGCCAGCTGCAACGTTTTTGGAGGCCAGGAACAGGAACTGCAGGTGATTGTCGACGTCCAAAAGCTGGCCGCCCGGGGTCTGACCATCGAGGACGTGCGGCGGGCCCTGGTGGAAAACAACGTCGATACGTCGGCCGGTGACTACTGGGAGGGCAAACGCAAGTATGTCGTCCGCACGCTCAGTGAATATCGCAGTGAACAGCAGGTAGCGGAACAGATTATAGCCAGTCCCGATGGACGTCCTGTCTACGTTGGCGACGTGGCCACTGTTGAACTGGGCTATAAAAAGCCGGCCGGTTTCGTGCGGGGCTATGGAATTTCCAACATTGCCGTGAATTGCCAGCGGGAAACCGGTGCCAATGTCATCGAGGTGATGGAAGGCATTAAGGAGAAAGTTGCCCGGCTGAACGATGGCGTGCTGCAGCGCGAGGGGCTGGTGCTGACGCAAGTCTATGACGAAACCAAATACATCAATTCGGCCATCGGCCTGGTGAACCAGAATATTATTCTCGGCAGTGCGCTGACCATTATTGTGCTGATGATTTTTTTGCACATCAGCCTGCGAACCATCCTGTTTGCACCGCTGTTGGCGTTATCGGCTGTGGCGGCCCTGGTCTGGTCGCCGTGGTATTTCCTGATCACCCTGGCGCTGATTCTGATCGCCGGATTCTGGTTCGCCCGCGGTGCGCTGGTGGTGGGGCTGGCGATCCCGATCAGTATTGTGGGGACCTTTCTGATTCTGAATTTGCTGGGCCGCTCATTGAACGTGATTAGCCTGGCCGGTCTGGCATTCGCCGTCGGGATGCTGGTGGATAATGCCGTGGTCGTGCTGGAAAACGTGGTCCGTTTTTCCCGTAACGGTCACAAACCGTTCGACGCCGCCCGGCTGGCCGCCATCGAGGTCTGGGGCGCCGTGCTGGCGTCGACCTTGACCACGCTGGCGGTGTTTTTGCCCATTATCTTTCTGCAAGGCGAAGCCGGGCAGTTGTTTCTGGACATTGCCCTGGCCATCAGTGCCGCGGTGGGACTGTCGTTGCTGGTCAGTATGGTCGTCATTCCCACGGCCGCGGCGCGGTTGCTGCAATCCGAAGCCGGGCCGGAGCAACCCGCCCATCGAATTGAATCCTGGTTTCGCCGTGCCGGTGAGCTGTTTACCAACGCGGTGATTGCCGCAAACGCCTGGATCCAGGGCAGCACGCCGCGGCGAATCGGCGTGGTGGTCCTGATGTTTTCTGCGGCCATCGGGGTGGGTTACTGGCTGTTACCCAAGGTCGAATACCTGCCCCAGGGAAATCGCAATCTGGTGATCAGCCTGCTGCTGTCGCCGCCGGGATACAATGTGGATCAGCTGGAAGGCATGGCCCGGGAGATTGAGGACCGGCTGGAGCCGTACTGGAATCATGATCCGGCTGATGCGGATGCCCGGCTGGACTATCCGGCGATTGACGATTTCTTCTGCGTCGCGTTTGGCAACACGCTGTTTGTCGGTGTCAGCTCGATGCAGGACACCGAGGCCGGAAAACTGATTGGACTGATCCAGTCGAAATTGGGTGGCGTCTTTCCGGGTGCCTTTGTCGTCGCCTTTCAAACCAGTCTGTTCGCCGGCGAACTGTCCGGTGGCCGCACCATTGAAGTCGAAATCACCGGACCTGATTTGACGCGGCTGGTGGCCATCGGTGGACAGATTATGGGCCAAACCATGCAACTCCTGCCACCAGGCACCCAGGCCCAGCCGATTCCCGGACTCGATTTGTCCAGTCCGGAAGTTCACGTGATTCCCAAACGCCAGCAGACCAGCGATCTGGGCATGTCGGGTGCCGAACTGGGGTACACGATTAACGCGCTGGTCGACGGTGCCTATGTGACCGACTATTTCGTCGGGGCGGACAAAATCGACATGGTCATTATGGCGGGCGATGATTATCGCAGCAGTGCCGATTCGGTGGGCGCCGGTTATGTGGCGACCCGCAATATGTCGGAGCCGGTGCGTCTGGAAGCGCTGGCCGACATTGAGGTTTCGGCCGGGCCCGAGCAGATCAATCACCGGGAACGGGAACGGGCCATTACGATTCAAATCACACCGCCCGAATCCATGTCCCTGCAGGAAGCCATCGAAATCGTTAATCGGGAAATGGTCGAACCTCTGCGGACCAGCGGCCAGTTGACCGCCGATTACCAAATCAATCTGAGCGGGACTGCCGACAAGCTGCTGCAGACGTGGAACGCCCTGAAATTCAACGTGTTGCTGGCGGTCCTGATCACCTACCTGCTGATGGCCGCCCTGTTTGAATCCTGGATTTATCCATTCGTTATTATTTTAAGCGTGCCGATGGGTGCCGTGGGCGGGATCCTGGGCCTGAAACTGCTGGGTGTTTACTTGACGTGGCGAGGCGGGATTCCCCAGGCACTGGATGTGTTGACGATGCTGGGCTTCGTCATTCTGATTGGCACGGTTGTCAACAACGCCATTCTGATCGTCCATCAATCGTTGAACTTTATGACTAACGAGAACATGCTGTTGCGACCCGCGGTACTGGAAAGCATTCGAACCCGGATCCGACCCATTTTCATGACTACCCTGACCACGGTGTTTGGATTGTCGCCCCTGGTGTTCTTCCCCGGCGCCGGCAGTGAACTGTATCGGGGCCTGGGCAGCGTTGTCCTCGGAGGACTGGTCGTTTCAACGGTGTTTACGCTGTTTCTGGTCCCCACGCTGTTTACCCTGATGGTCGATTTGCGGGCCCGGGTGAGCGGGATTTGGTCCGCGGGCTGGCCCGCCTCCACCGCGATTCGGCAAACCGATGCCGCCTGATCCGGAGCGTGCGATACATCAGCGGGGCATCGCTTCATCAGAAAACGCTTTGGCAAACCATGGCACGGATGCTGAATGCCAGTGCGCCGCGGACTAGCTGGCCGAATAATAAAGCAAGGCCCCGATGCCACCAAATTCATTCAGCTGGTCGGCTGCCGGACCGTAAACAAACTCGATACCGGCCCCGGCGACGGTGGCGTCAACCATCAGTGAATCGAATGCCTCCGAATCGAGAGGCCAGGGAATCACCAGCGTTTTCACGTTCCCCGCGCGAGGGCATCGACCACCGCCTGCTGTTCCAGAACCGCCCGACCACCCCGGTTGGACCGGGAGACCAGCGAGTCGACCACGGCCAGATCGTGTTCCAGTTCATGCCGCCCGGCGATTTGCAGGACCTGTTTCGCAATTTCGGTTTGGGGCAGTTTGAAATCGATCGATTCGATGGCCACCAGGGCTTCCCGGGCTTCCGGCCGCAAGGCATTCTTGACGGCATGTGCCTGTTTTTGGTTGCCTCCCAGGATCAATCGCTCAATTTCGGGGTCGCGCATAAAGTACTCATTGATGGCGTGCGCGACCTCCCGCACGAATCGCCGCTGAAATTCCTCTGTGCCAATCTCGGCCGGGTGCAAATCCGTCTGATATCCCAAACGCCCGGCAAACTGGTGTTCCGTATCCACCCGCACATCCTGGGTGGCCCGTGTCAGAAAAATGTCCAGGGCCCGCACTTCCGATCCCGAGAGCAACACCACGAGATATTTTTTGTACTGATCCACTGCAAACAGCAGTTGTTTGATTTGCGGCAGACCATAATGCAAGCGGGTCGAAACGGGCACCGGCAATTCGATATCCAGAAAATCGTTGTGGTCGGTGAAGATGGCGGCCGAACGCCCCGAGGGCTTGTGGTCGCGAAGGTGCTGCAGCAGCATTTCCACGGTATCGTCCCATTGGTTCTGGACGGCTCGTCGCTTGAGCTCTTCGGGATCCAGCCCTTCCTCCAACCGCCGGGCTTCGTTTTTCAATTCGATCAGCCAGGCCGGCTGCTCCCTGCGATTATCGGCGTTTGTCGTATCCACGTTGACATAGGCGGTCAGGACAGGCGTTTCCCGGTAATCCCGGTCGGCGACGAATTCCCGAACCAGCGTTAACACTTCAACCAGTTTTGATTTCATGGGTCCAGCCTTGCGTCAGGCGATCCTGCCAGGTGATTCATGGCGGGTTCGAACCCGTACCCTGCACATTTGGTGCCAACAGGCAGAAAACGGGATGCGCATTTCGGACCCCGGGCGTTCGACCCGATTGCGGACGGTCCGGAAACACGGCGATTTGGCTGGCTGGCTTGCGCGTCAGCCATCCCGGGACACACGTGACATCGGCCGGCGGGTCCGTGCGTCGATCACCGGTCCCGGACGGATCGAACTGCGTTGCGCGCCCGGATTTGTCACTGCGCCCTGCCCGACCGTCTCCGCGACCTCCGGCGATCGGTCGGGGGCGTGTCAATCAGCGACTGGTGGACCAGCCGTTCGCGGCACCCACCCATCCAAAACAGAATGTCTTCCGGCGACCCGTCCCCGGATCGTTGCCTGCGCGTTGCCGACAAACGGGCGGACAAGTCGGCTGCGCGAGAAGGCCGTTTGACCATTACAGGTCGCATCCAAAAAAAGGGGGCCCCGTACTTTGCCGCGCCCCCGTGCGTTTCCACCCATGCAACGGATTTCCTGGAACATCCCCGGATACGTCTAGAACATTCCCGGATACTTTTCGGTCAATTTTCGTCGAAGTTCGGCCGTGCTTTCGTTAATCTGCTGGAACGCCGCAGCACCGGAATCGATCACGCCCGCCCGCGCACTTTTGTGAATGGCCTGTTTGTCGCGCAGTACCTGAAGATCGTTGGCCGCCATTGCCCGGCCATCGTCACGATAAAAGCCACCATAACCACCATAGTAACGCCAGGGGTAGGCATACCCGTAACCGTAACCGCGATATCCGTAACCGGATCGGCGGTACCGATAGGCCGGAGAGCCGGCTCCGTAAGCCATCAGGTTGGCATTGGCCACGTCTGTGGACTCGTGGGTACTGGTGATCATCATGGCGACATTTCGGAAGGTACTGGAGACAAAGGCCCCCCAATCCAGCACATCGGGATCCACGTTATCCATGGACAGATTGTCAATTTTGTCGGCATAGGACTTGAACCAGCGGCCGTATTTGTAGGTCGACTGACCGCCCACCCCGATTTCTTTCTGCAATTCATCGACCATCGAACTGACGGAATCAAAATACTGTTTGGTGCTGTCCGCCACCGAAACGGGTTGGTCGTCGGCGCTGGAGCTTCTGGCGGTCACCTGGGGCTCCGGAGAATCAAACAGGCTGATCATTCGACGCAATCCGGTGGGTGACATTTCGCCTGTCAGCACAATCCGGTTGCCGCTGACTTTAACGTCCCAGCCTCCCAGATTCGGCACGCTCAGACCGTGATGCTCGAGGGCTTCCAGAATCAGCTGTTTGGCGACCGGCTGCAACATGCCTGCGTCTTGTCCGAATTCCAGAGTTGCCGTGGCGTTAATAGCAGTCGTGAACGTGGCTGAAATATTAACCCCCAGCAGGGAAGCCACCAGATCCGCAAATTGCCCGGGATCAATGCCGTTGGCTTTCAGTGCGTCGGAGTCCCTGGCACGCTTCAATACCGACGCAGGGCTGATCAGGTTGGTCATGTCGCAACCAACCAGCAGTCCCGCATCCGGGTCCCGTTTGCTGATGGAATCCGCCAGGAACTTGCTGGGCGTCTGACCTTGCTTGTTGCTCAGACTGGTAATCCAGGGCGCCAACATTTGCCGGTTGGCCGGGGAAAACGTTGCCAGTCCGCTGGCCGTTTGGAAAACAAACAGGTCGCTGGACGTTTCCACAACCTGCATGCTACCCAGCTGATCCAATTTGCCGTGCATTCGCTGACTGATATTCTCCAGATTGGGAGCATCCTCAATCGTCAACATGCCGGCGGTCCAGGACGGAGAAAACGTCTCCAAATCCATTTGCGATGCCAACACAACCATTTCGGTTCCGATGGGCAGGAATCCCATTCCCGACTGAATTTGGCCGTCGGGGGAGTTGAACCAGTTGCCCTTTTGGGCAACGTCCGAGTCGCGGATGACAGCCAGGTTGGCGATCAACAGGGCATTGGTACCCGCCGGCAGCTGTTTGAGGTCCTGCGCCAGCGAGGAATCCTGGGCGTTTGCCGAATGTGGGCTGATCAAAATCAGCACGATGACCAGTGAGCCGCAAGCAATTTTTCTCATATTGTGATCCCCATTTGTTTATAGATTCAGGAAAACCTGGCGTTGGTTCAGGAACGCGTGTTTTAAATCGAGAGGACCCGGGCCACAAGCATTTTACGACAAATAACCAGAAATTTGCGGGGATTTCGGGCAACATTGGGCGGTCTGCCAATCGGGCTGGCCCATATGCGGTTTCGGCGATGATGGATATCAGGCATCCCGGTTGCCGCCCGCTGACGGATCATTGATCGCTGGCGGTTGCTGCTCCGGTGGCGTTGCCGCGGGGCGCATCAGCCTGGGAATCGTGACTCCCATGGAAACGTATACCGACATGAACGTGTCCACCGACATGTCGACCGGTTGCACTGATTCGACGGGAACGAACAGCAGTCCGCCGCCGATCGGAACCGGCGACTGGGGGACCAGTACAATATGGTGGTCGCGGCCATGGAACGGGATGGTCTCCGGCGTTGGCAATAACGCCAGAACCCCGGCCCCGCCCTTTTCGCCAAACGAGCAATACACAACACTCATGCCTTTCAGCTTGTCATCCCCCTGTTTGTCAAGCATGTCAACGATTTGTTTGGAGGCATCGTAGACTTTGCCGACCAGAGGCACGCGCCGAAAGATGGCCTCGGTGACCTGGCTGTACAGGCGTCTCATCCCGGACTCGACAAAAAACCCCAGTACCAGAATCGCGGCCAGCACACCGATCCAGCCCACGATGTAGGCAATCGTGGGGTTGTCGACCAGATTCAGCCCGACCCGACTCAACAAATCGCCCAGAATGGTATTGGGTCCAACCAGTCCATTCAAAAAACTAATCACCCATGTGACGGCCAAAACGGTAATCAAAATCGGCAATACGGCAAACACGCCGGCCAGGAAATACCTGACGAGTCGTTGCCAGGGTCGGGATACGTTTTCATTCATTTCATTGTCCAGGGTCGGTCGAGGCGTGATTCGAAATCAGGGTTGCACGCAAGTGGAAACGGCATTCCGCGATCAGATGCCGCGGGAACGAACGGCCGCCATGGCCGGGGGGGACATGAAGATCGCGCCACAACGGGTTGGCTCCCGGGTTTGCCGCGTTTCAAAGCGCCCGCAATTGTACGGCATCGGCGCAACCGCCGGACAGTTCCGGAGCCCGTTCGGCCGGGGTCCGATCGCCGCCAGATCCTGTTTCGACAGAAATTGCCGGCATCCCGAACCGGGAGTTGCCAACGCCCGTTTGTTCATCTTGTCTGGCGTTCCGGTCACCCGCTGACCGTGTCTATTCACCACATCAGGCCATGCGACTCCGGCCGTGGCCCGCCATCTGCCCCGCGTTGAGCCGGGTGTACCCGTATCTGGCCCGGATTCCGCCACGGCTTGCCAGAGGTATGCGATAACGCGCGCCCGGCAACCGGCGGTTTCACCGCGCAAACCGGGTATTTCGAAACGGGAGTCCGCATTTGATGACGGGAATTGCCAGGCCGTCGGTTGCCGCCATGACCGACCGACAAGGGTCGGAATGCCGTCGAACCGGCCGCCCGATACGAATTTGCCACCCGCAGCCGCGCAACCGGACATGCTCCGGGACAAAGGGCGGCAGGACGGCACGGATTTTGCCCACTCAGGCCGTCGACCGGTCATGGTTTGACACCTGTTTACCAGACCCTGCCGCCGGACATGCCGGACAGTTTTTTTTCGTCCCGTTTGGCTCCACGCCTTTGGCGATTCGATCAACCAGCAGCAATTGGCGGCTGATGCCCGGCCCGCTACGGGCAGGCCCTCCCGGCCAGGAAGGCTGCCGCAGGAAGGATAGCCCCCCATGAATCCCCGCTTCGCAACCATTGACGGTAATGAAGCAGCGGCGCGGATCGCCCATGCCACCAACGAAGTGATTGCGATCTATCCGATTACGCCGGCCTCGCCGATGGGTGAGTTGGCCGATGCCTGGTCGAATGCCGGGCAAGCAGAATATTTTTGGCACCGTGCCGGACAGTCATCGAGATGCAAAGCGAAGGGGGAGCGGCCGGAGCCGTGCACGGTTCGTTGCAGGCCGGCGCGGTGACGACGACGTTTACCGCGTCGCAAGGCCTGCTGTTGATGATCCCCAACATGTTCAAGATCGCCGGGGAACTGACGCCGACGGTTTTTCATATCGCCGCCCGGTCCGTGGCGACCCATGCCTTGTCCATTTTCGGCGACCACAGCGACGTGATGGCTGTACGCGGATGACCGGTTGGGCGATGCTGGCCTCCAGCAATGTCCAGGAAGTGCCACGACATGGCGCTGATCGCCCAGGCGGCGACGTTTCGGACGCGGATTCCGTTTCTGCATTTTTTCGACGGATTTCGCACGTCGCACGAGATCGCCAGGATCGAATTGCTGTCCGATGACGACATTCGAGTCGATGATCGATATCGCAGTGCGTCGAACAACATCGCCAGCGGGGGCTGGACCCGGATCGACCGGTATTGCGGGGCACCGGCCCAAAATCCGGACGTGTTTTTTCAGGCGCGGGAGGCGATTAATTCGTTTTACGCGGCGGCCCCGGCGATCGTCCAGGCAGACGATGGATCGATTTGCGCCGCGAACGGGTCGCCAATACCGGTTGTTCGATTATTTCGGGGCCGCCGATGCCGAGCGTGTCCTGGTATGATGGGGTCCGGTATCGGGGCGGCCCGGGAGGCAGTCGAACCAGCTGGCCGCCGCCGGTGAAAAAGTGGGACTGCTCCAGGTTCGGCTGTATCGGCCGTTCTGGCGGTGCAGGCGCTGGTTCGAAGCATTGCCTCAGCCGACGCGGCGGATTGCCGTGCTGGATCGGACCAAGGAACCGGGTGCGGCCGGTGAACCCCTGTATCAGGACGTCGTGACGGCGTTGGCCGAAGTCTGGCCGACGATTCACGCCCAGACACCGCTGCCGAGGTGTGGGTGGACGGTACGGTCTGTCGTCCAAGGAGTTCACGCCGGCGATGGCCAAGGCGGTTGCGACGAATTGAGCATCGACCAGCCGAAACGCCATTTCACGATCGGTATCAACGACGATGTGACGCACACCAGTCTGAAATGGGACCCGGATTATTCGACCGAAGCGCCGATGACGAACGCGCGCCGTGTTCTATGGACTTGGCAGCGACGGTACGGTCAGTGCCAACAAGAGTTCCGTCAAAATCATCGGCGAGAATACGTCGCTGTTTGCGCAAGGCTATTTTGTCTACGACTCGAAGAAGGCGGGATCGGTCACCGTCAGTCACCTGCGATTCGGTCCGCGGCCGATCCATTCGACCTATCTGATCGAGCGGGCCAATTTCGTCGCCTGTCATCAGTTTCATTTTCTGGAGCGCATGGACGTGTTGCGGTGGCCGAGCCTGGCGGCACGCTTCCTGCTGAACAGTCCCTACGGGCCCGGACGCAGGTCTGGGACCGATTGCCGCGGGAAATCCAGCAAGCGTTGATCGACAAGCAAATGCGGTTGTTTGTGGTCGATGCCATGGCCGTTGCCCGTGCGGCCGGAACTTGGGAGGCCGGATCAATACGGTCATGCAAACCTGTTTCTTTGCACTGGCGGATATCTTGCCTCCGGCGAGAAGCGATCGGCAGATCAAGGAGTCGATTCAGCAAATCGTACAGCAAACGGGGGCGACAGTGTCTTGCAGAGCAATTACGCGGCCGTGGATCGGTCGCTCGACGCCCTGGTCCGAGGTTCCGGTTCCCAAACTGCGACGAGCCAGACTCACCGGCTGGCGAGTCCGGTTCCCGAGTCCAGTCCCGATTTCGTGCAAACGCGTGACGGCCATGATCATCGCCGGCCAAGGAGACCTGTTACCCGTCAGTGCCTTGCCGGTCGACGGCACGTTTCCCACGGGCACCTCAAGATTCGAAAAACGCAGCATCGCCCAGGAAATTCCCATTTGGGATTCCGGGATCTGTATCGAGTGTGGACTGTGCGCGCTGGTTTGCCCGCACGCCGCCATTCGGACGCAAGGCGTATCCAGCGTCGGGGCGGTCAACGGATCGCCGGCCGGTTTTGCTCTCGATACCGTGGACCGGCAAGGATCTGACCGATCATCGGTTGACGATTCAGGTCGCTCCGGACGACTGCACCGGCTGCGGCGTTTGCGTGGATGTCTGTCCGGCCAAGAGCAAGGAAGCGGTTCGCCACAAGGCGATCAATATGGAGCCCAAGCAGGACCATCTGGATACGCGAGCGTGCGCAACTTTGAGTACTTTTTGATCACTGCCCGATCTGCAACACGTCCAGGTGAACGACGGCACGGTCAAGGGCTCCCAGTTGTTGCTGCCGTTGTTCGAATTTTCCGGAGCCTGCGCCGGTTGCGGCGAAACACCCTATTTGAAACTGGTCACCCAGCTGTTTGGCGATCGGATGCTGATTGCCAACGCGACCGGCTGTTCGTCGATTTACGGCGGCAAATCTGCCCACGACCCCCTGGACGGTCAACCAGCAGGGACGCGGCCCGGCGTGGAACAACTCGCTGTTCGAGGACAATGCCGAGTTCGGACTGGGCATGCGGTTGGCGCTCGACCAGAAGGAGCGTCACGCGCGAGCCTGCTGGGCCGTCTGGCGGCGCAGATCGGCGAGCCGCTGGTCACGGGAGCTGCTGGAGTCGAGATTCGCGGAGGAGCCGAGTCGATCGGCCGAACAGCGAGAACGGGTGGCCGAGCTCAAGAAACGTATGCCTCGGCGACTTGATTCGGTCCGGCCCGCCAGCTGTTGACGGTGGCTGATGTGCTGGTTCCGCGCAGCGTCTGGCTGATTGGTGGTGACGGCTGGGCCTATGACATCGGGTTCGGCGGACTGGATCACGTGCTGGCCTCCGATCGCAATGTCAACATCCTGGTACTGGATACGGAGGTCTATTCGAATACCGGCGGACAGGCATCCAAGGCCACGCCCCGGGCGGCGGTGGCCAAATTTGCCGCCGGCGGCAAGGCGATCGCCCGCAAGGACCTGGGCATGATCGCGATCGCCTACGGCAATGTCTATGTGGCCCAGGTTGCGCTGGGTGCCCAGCCGCTGCAGACGATCAGGGCATTTCACGAAGCCGAATCGTAGCCCGGGCCCTCCCTGATTCTGGCCTACAGTCACTGCATCGCGCACGGGATCGACATGTCGACGCGATGACGCACCAAAAAGATCTTGTGAATTCGGGGTTTTGGCCACTTTATCGCTACGACCCGCGACTGGCCCACGATCACGGACACCCGTTCCAGCTGGACAGCCGCAAACCGAAAATGCCGTTCCGGGAAATCGGCGTTGAAAGAAGGGCGATTTGCCATGCTGGCTCGATGCCCAGCCCGAGCGGGCCCGTTATCTGTTTGATCTGGCCCAGCGGGACATTGACGAGCGCTGGCATTACTACGAACAAATGGCCGGAATCGAGCGAGAGGTCGTCGAAACAGGAGGAGCAATCATGAGCGTGGACCTTGCAACAACCTATCTGGGCCTGCCACTGAAAAATCCGCTGGTGGCCGCGGCCAGTCCGATGACGGCCGAGCCTGGACCGGCTTGCGGCTGCTGGAGGACGCCGGCGCGGCAGCCGTCGTCTTGCCGTCGCTGTTCGAAGAGCAGATTGAACATGAACAGTGGGCTATCCACAAGCTGCAGGAGTTTCAAACCGAATCGTTTGCCGAGTCGCTTGACTAGTTTCCGGAACTGGAAACCTAGAACACCGGGCCGGACAGCTACCTGCGGAAAATCGAAGCCGCCCAGAAAGCGGTTAATATTCCGGTGATTGCCAGCCTGAACGGAGCCAGTGATGGTGGCTGGACCCGATATGCCCAACTGATCGAGGAGGCGGGCGCCGACGCCCTGGAATTGAATATCTACATCGTGCCAACCGACCCGGAAGTTTCCGGCGAAGACATCCAGCGGCGCTACGTGGATATGGTTGCGTCGGTGCACCAGTCGATCTCGATACCGCTGGCCGTCAAGATCGGTCCCTGGTTCAGTTCGTTGCCGTGGTTGGCAAAACGTCTGGCCAATGCCGGGGCCGCCGGGCTGGTGCTGTTTAACCGGTATCTGGAACCGGACATCAACCTCGATTCATTGCAGGTAGAACCCGTTCTGGAATTGAGTCAGCGGAGTGAAATGCGTGTGCCGCTGCGATGGGTTGCCATTCTGCAGGGACAACTGCCCGTTTCACTGGCAGTCACCAGCGGAGTTCACCAGAGCGAGGATGTCATCAAGGCCGTGTTGGCCGGGGCGGACGTCGCCATGTTGGCCTCGGCCCTGTTGCAGTATGGTCCGCAGCACCTCACCCACGTCCTCGGCGGCGTTCAATCCTGGCTGTCGGAGCATGACTACCAGTCGATTTCCCAGATGAAGGGCAGTGTCAGCCGGCAAAACTGCACCGACCCCCATGCCTGGGCACGCTCGAATTACATGAAAGCCCTGGTGTCGTACAGCGGCCGAACCATCTGACAAAGACAATCAACCGCGGCGCCCGAAGGTCTGGCCAGGGGCCATCGCTGATCGCCGGCCGGCGGGCAGCTCAGGGGGCCACGAACTGATGGCCTTCCAGGCGGACAACCAGTACCGGACAGGGTGCTTGCCGGACCACGTTTTCGGCAACGCTTCCCAGGAACACGTGGCTCAACCCGGTTCGCCCGTGCGTCCCGGTGACAATCACATCGATTTGCGTTTCCCGGGCATAACGGATGATTTCCACAAAGGGAACGCCGTGGGCCGTGGCCCGCATCACCGTGCGGCTGGCGGACCAGTCGTCACCCGGTAACGCGTTCATTTTTTTGACCGCCCATTCCGCGGATTCTTCCTGGACATCCGGCAACGCCAGGCCCATTCCGAATTGGGGCGCCCCGGTCACATGCACTTCCAGCACATGCAACAAATGCAGGTCCGCCTCAAACTTCTGGCAAAGTTCCTGGGCGTATTTCAAAGCCTGCATCGAGCAATTACTGAAATCCAGCGGGACAAGCACGCGTTTCAGCTGAATCATCAATTGGTCTCCGATGTGCCGGACTCGTTATTTTTGACAGAACACCGGGCGATTAGCAACAGGACCATGCGCCCAGCGCCAGCAGAGAGATCACATCGGCCAGGCCCGTCGACTGTGACCATTGCCGGAGCACGGGGATGTCCAGCTGAAACACCAAAATGATGGCCGTCAGGATTCCCATAATGGCTTCTCCGGCCACGATTCCCGAAGCGAACAACAATCCCTGATGGATGATGGATCGTCGTTTTGTTTCCGAATCGCCCCGGCGTTGGGATCGCTGGTCGACGAACAGGTAGGCCAGTCCGCCAAACAGGATGGGAAACGTAACCGTCCATGGCAGGTACATTCCGACGGCCAGGGGCATGGCATGCAGACGAAATTTGGTTTCCCGGGGCTCCAGGCAAAACCGGTCGATGGCGATGGCGATCAGGCCAACCGCCGCACCCCAGCCCACCAGGTCCCAGGGGATGTTCTCGCTGGCGCCGAAAATCCCGCCGACCAGCTTTTCAAACATGGCCGCTTGCGGAGCCTTCAGCGCGTTCACGCCTTCCCGGGCCGGCTCGACGATGCCGTAAGAGTTGTGCAGCAGCTGCATCGTGGGAGCAATGATGAAGGCCGGGACGATGGCACCGATCAATTCTCCGGTCTGCAACTTGCGCGGCGTGGCACCCACAATCTGGCCGATTTTCAGGTCCTGGCAGATGTCGCCGGAGGTGCAGGTGGCACAGCACACGACGCCGGCGACTCCCAGCGTGGCCAGCATCCCGGCGGTTCCGGTGTAACCCAGCATCAACAGCAAAAACGACGTGACCAGCACGGTGCAGATGGTCATGCCGGAAACGGGACTGTTGGACGAGCCGACCAGTCCCACGATGTAGGCCGCCACCGCCACGAAAAAGAATGCCAGAACGAACATCAAAATGGTGGTCACGGCCGTCGCACTGGCGCTGTTGGTCATCATGTAGTAAACCAGGCAGCTGAGAACCAGGCTGCCCCCCAGCACGGCGAACAGGGCTCCGCCGGTGATCCCCTGTTCGGTTCGCGGCAACGAACTTGTATCCTCTTTTCCGGTGATCCCGCGAAAGGCGGTGCGGACGGCCGCACCCATGCTGCCGGCGATCTTCATGATCGAATAGATGCCCGCCACAATCATGGCGCCGATACCAAAGAACCGGATCTGCTCGTCCCAGATCGTATTGATCACGTCGACCGGCGACAGGCTGGAGAAGTCCGCTCCCCAGGCCAGAACCGGTATGGCCAGCACAAAGGAAATGGCGCCGCCCATAAAGATCAGCAGCGAGACTTCCCAGCCGACAATGAATCCAACGGCCATCAACATGGGTGAGATTTCGGTTCCCAGGTAAAACCCCGTGCGGCCCACCTGAGCGGCCCATTCGACGGTTCCCTTGAACACGCCGGCCACCGTGACCAGGGCCTTGAACAGGCCGCCCAGCCGCAGGGCGACAAAGATTCCCGTCATTTCGCTGCCGCCCCGGTCACCGGCCTTGAGCACTTCCGCACAGGCCACGCCTTCGGGGAATTTCAGTTCGGGCTGTTCGATGATCATCGGGCGGCGCAGCGGAATCATCATGGCCACGCCCATCACGCCGCCCGACATGGCAATCAGCGTGGTTTCCCAGTAATGAAAATTCTCCCAGATGCCCAGCAGAATGATCGCCGGCACCGTAAACATGATGCCGGCCGCCAGGCTTTCGCCGGAACTGGCAATCGTATGCACGATGTTGTTTTCCAGAATGGTCCCCCGTTTGAGCAGACCGCGGAGTACGCCCATGGAAATGACGGAGGCCGGAATCGCCGCGCTGACGGTCATGCCGGCGTACAGGCCGACATAGATGTTGGCGGCACACATGACCAGGCTGAGAAGCAAACCCAGCACCAATGCCTGAAGTGTGAATTCCGGCAATCGCTTCGAGGCGGGAACGTAAGGCTGGATCGGCTCGGACATCGGGATATTCGATTAAACAACAGGCATCGAAAAACGCGCCGGGTGGAGGAGCGTTCTGTCCGGCAGACATCCGTCTTCGCCACCGATGCCGCCGCACCAGCGCAGCGATGCGGCCAATAACATACCAGATGCACGGGCGCGGCACCAATCACCTGTGGCGGGCCGCCGGCCGTTGTGATTCGGCCACGCGTTGCGTGCCACGTGCCGGCCGGAGCGGACCGGGGAGGACGGCCTGATCTCAGGTGGGCGCCAGGGGCCGATGTTGTTCGAGCCAGTCATAATAGTCGCGCATCGCCAGGTCGCTGGCCGCGGCTTCATCCAGAAACACCTTGACCGCCGGATGCATCTGCAGGGCACTGGCCGTAATGATCGACGTCAACGGACCTTCAACGGCCCGGGCAATCGCCGCGGCCTTGTGGCTGCCGTTGGCCATCAGGAAAACTTGCCGCGCCTCCAGGATGGTTCCCACCCCCATGGTGATGGCATACACCGGCACATCTTCGGGGCGGTCGAAAAACCGGGCATTGTCTTCAATCGTTTGCCGGGCCAGCGTTTTCAGCCGGGTTCGGGATGACAGCGAACTGCCCGGTTCGTTAAAGGCGATGTGACCGTCGGAGCCGATTCCCAGGATCTGCAAATCAATCCCTCCGCATCGCTGAATTCGTTCCTCATACCACCGGCAAAACGCCAGGTTGTTGCTGGTCGTTCCGGAGGGAATGTAGATGTTGTGTGGTGCGATATTGACATGCCTGAAAAAGTTTTCCTGCATAAACCAGTGATAACTTTGGGGGTGGTCGACGGGCAAACCAACGTATTCATCCAGGTTGAATGTCGTGACTTGCGAGAAGTCCAGCGATTCTTCACGGTGCATTCGCACCAGCTCCTGATACAGGCCCAGCGGCGTTGACCCGGTCGCCATTCCCAGCACCGCGTCGGGTTTCGTATTGAGCACCCGGGCCACTTCCCGGGCGGCAACCACGCACATTTCGTGATACGTCGGCTTGATCCTGATTTCCATCGTGCATCTCCTGGTCATGGCCGGGGCCAGGCATTCACGTTCTCCGGGCCGGCATGAATGTTACGACGCAGCCGGTTTTCCAAACAACCCGGCCAGCGCCTTGAGGGCGTCCGTGGCCGTAAATATACCAACCACATACTCGCCATCGACCACCATGGCGCTGCCCACACCCCGCTGCAGCATTTGTTCGGCCACCCGATTGATCGGTGTCAGGGGACTGACGGCCAGAACATGCCGCTGGCAGATTTCCTCGATCGCCAGATCGTCGATCCTGTCTTTGCCAACGTGCAGCGTGGCATTCAGAATGTCCCGTTCCGATACGACACCTTGCAGATGCAATCCGCGCATCACCGGAACATGACGGATGCCGAACAACTCCATCAGTCGTCGGGCATTGGCAACATTGTCGATCCGCTCGATTTCCAGCGGCAACCGTGTCATGTATTGCTGAACAATTGGAGCCTTCATTTCGGTTCCCTTGCGGCTGATTGTCGGAAACATCCTGTAATTCGGACCGGAGCCCCGCCACCGTCAGTCCGGTGTTGCCGCGCCAGCGTTCATCGCGTGTCGCTGCGCAGCAACAGGCCCGGGCCCCCATTTCCATGCCGGTGTTGGTGACCAAAACATCAGCGAGCTCCTTCCGAAGTGTTATTTATTCAGACAAACCATCAGGGCACGATGGGCCCTGGCCGCGACGGCGCCAGGTTCCAGGTTGCTCACTCACTGAATCATCTTTGGGTTGACCGTGGCCCGTCGCCGACGAATGCGCGGCGGCGACCGGCCTGATTCGTATTGACCGGATTTTTGAACGCAGAATACATTAATCGTTCGCGGGGCTGGTGGCGGACCGGAATCTGGCCTCAATCATAATCATTTTTCAGCAAGGGCAGGATGCCATGAAACGTTCGACTGTTCCCGTTCTGGTTCTGGGACTGCTGGTGACCCGTGTCCCGTTTTTGGACGGGCAAATGCGGGAAGACAACACGGTCCGCGAATCGATTGGTGTGGTGAACGAGATCATGGCAATTCCGGCCAACGGGATTCCCCGCGGGATGCTCAATGATGCCTATGCGGTGGCGGTGATCCCCAAAGTGATCAAGGGCAGTTTCGTGATTGGCGCCCGCCACGGCAACGGAGTCCTGCTGGTCCGGGATCCCAGCGGGGCATGGCACGCGCCGGTGTTTATTACGTTGACGGGCGGCAATATCGGTTGGCAGGTCGGTGTGCAATCGACTGATGTGATTCTGGTCTTCAAATCCCAACGAAGTGTCAGTGGACTATTGTCGGGCAAGTTCACCCTGGGCGCCGACGCCGCGGTGGCGGCCGGTCCCGTGGGGCGGCAGGCCTCGGCGGCGACCGATGGACAACTGGGCGCTGAAATTTATTCCTGGTCACGCAGCCGCGGACTGTTCCTGGGGGTTTCGTTCGACGGTTCGGTCATCGACATCGATGAGATGGCCAACGCCGCCTACTACCGCCCGGCCATCCCGGGCGGACCGGTTGTGGTTCCCGAGGCGGCCCGCCAGTTGGCCGGCCAGATTTTGCAATTCACCGGTATGCAGCCTCCTGTGCCCAGTCCCGTTCCCGCCGGCAACCCGGCCCCGGTGGCCAACGCCTCGGTAGTCCAGGGTCAGGTGCTGTTGGCCGGACAACATGCCACAGCCGAGGTGGATCACGTGCGGGATGAACTGGCCAAATTCGCCCGCGAACTGTACGAGATACTGGATCCGGCCTGGCAAAGCTATTTGGCGTTGCCGGCCGAGGTGTTCCAGGGCCGGGGGCACCCGTCACCGGCAGCGTTGAACGAATGCCTGAATCGCTTTAACGAAGTTCGGTCCAATGCCGCCTATGCGGCACTGGCCAATCATCCCGAGTTCCAGTCGACCTACGGGTTGCTGGTGCACTATGTCCAGGAATTGTCGAGCAGCCAGCAATCGCTGAATCTGCCCGCCCCGCCCGCCGGAGGGTAGAGCCATACGCGAGTTTTTGGGTTGTTCCCGGGGATGGAACGCCGGCGGGGTGCTCGGCCTGTTGGCGCCGCCAGTGCCCCCTGGTCGTCCGCGGATCGGTTAACCGCGGTGATTTCCCGATTTGCCAGATTTGCCTGCCCGGATCAGTGCCGCCAGCACATCCAGAGTGCTGATCAGACCGACCAGTTTCTGCCGGTCATCCAGGACGATGACGCGGTGTATATGACCGTCAATCATCTTTTGCATCACGTCATGCAACGAATCGTTGGCCTGGACGCTGACCACTTCGGTTGACATGAATCGCTGCACCGGTTGCTGGGACATCGGCGCAAGTCGTGCCCGTATCGCCGTCAACTGTTCCTCGTACAGCATGACGGGCAACGTCAGGCCGGCATCCCAAAAACCGGTACGGGAAAATTCCACGCGGTCGGATGTCACCGTCTCCTCGGCGGACACCAGATCATTGGCGGACACGACACCGATGCAATGGCCATCATTGACAACCGGTGCGCCGGTAATCTGGCGATCCAGCAGTTGCTCGGCAACATCGGACATGGTATCGAGCGGATCAAACGTCACGATCTCGCGGGTCATGATATCGGCAGCCCGCGTATTGAAGATCCAGTCGCTTGGTTGCATTGCGAAGCATTCCTGGTGACAGAAGACTTACCCGATCCCAACGACGACGCTCGTACCGGCCACATCATAAAGGCGAACGGGAAAAACTGCAAAACACCCTCGTCATCAACGCCCGGAATCCGTTGCGGCATCAGGTCGGTCATCCCCCACCGGCCGGCCAGCGGAACCGGACCGCCCCCGCCCCGGGAACATTACAATCGCTTGAAAGCCGCTGGCAGAAGTGCGAAAATGGATATGGATTTCATCGCTGATCAATTGGGTTTCGAGGCCCGCTGCATATGACCCAAAACCCGCCGCCCGACAACCCGCCCCCCGAAAAACCGCCCCGGGTCGCCGTGGGTGAGCTGATTGACCCGCTGGGAGAACTGCGGCAGTCGATCAATGCGTTGTGGTGGTTAATGTTGTTGCGCGGCGTGATGCTGGTGATATTGGGCATTTATGCCATGTTTCTGCCCGGAAAGGCTGCGGAAACACTGATCGCGGTTTTGGGGATCTTTCTGATCATCGATGGCGTATTCCTGTTGATCGCCGGACTGTCCGGAAATTATCCGTCCCGATCGTGGATTATTGTCCGTGGCATCGTTTCAATTCTGATCGGGATATTCGTATTTGCCCATCCTCTGGCGATTGGCGTCATTGCGGCGAAGGTCATTCTGTATGTGATCGCCCTGGGCGCAATCTTGACCGGGCTGTTCGAAGTGGTTTCGGCCGTCGTCGACCGGGACGAGATGGAGGGCGAAGGCTGGATGTTCCTTAGCGGATCCCTGGCCATCCTGTTCGGGGTGATGATGTTCATGGCGCCCCTGTTGTTTGCCGAGATCTTTGTGCGCGTACTGGGTGTGTTCGCCCTGATTTACGGAATCTCCCTGTTCACCATGGCGGTTCGCGTGCGGCGTGCCGGCAAGTCCCTCCGTTCGTGACCGGAGAGGAGCGCCGTCTGATCGGGAAACGGGATTGGTCTTGCCGACCGGGACGATTGGCAAAAAAAACCGCTCGCCCGATCAACGAATCGGGCGGCGGTTCACCAGAGATGCCGGGAACGACAGGGTTTTCGCCGGTCAGTTCCCCCGTTGTACGCTCGGGCGCGGGGTGACCCCGAAAAAAATCCGGATGGCGTTCGATCCCGGATGAGGGCGTTTCGACTAGACGTCGTCGTCGTCATCGTCATCGTCGTCATCGTCGTCGTCATCGTCGTCATCGTCGTCATCGTCGTCGTCATCGTCGTCATCGTCGTCGTCATCGTCGTCATCGTCGTCCTGGACGGCATGATCATGCGAGTGCATGTCTTCAATTTTGGCCAGCAGTTTTTGGAATCGATCGTCGGATCGAATATTGTCCAGGTCCGGATCGGATTCCAGGGCATCCACGCGGAAGAAGCCCATGTCGACCGCCTTTTCCAGGTGCTTGATGGCTTCGTCCTTGTTATCTTTCAGTGAATAGACACAGGCGATATTGTACGTTGCGATCGGGGCAACACCCGCAAACCGGGTTGCCTTGTTATGAAATTCCAGGGCCTCATCCAGTTCGCCGGCCCCGTGCAGCGAATACCCGAGACGATACGTGGCGAATGCATTTCGCTTGTCATCCTGCAGAATCGCCCGATAGACTTCCGCGGCCTTGGCGAAATCGCCTTCCCCCAAATGCTGTTCCGCTTCGTCCAGCTTGCTGACGATCTCTGTTTTGCCATCCAGGTCAGCCATGGTCCTGGCGAACCGCACGTCGGTATGCAACGAATACAGATCGGCGTCCGTTTCAATCTGGCTAATATCATCGAACCCTTTTTCAATGGCCTGTTCCAGAGCCTGCAACGCCGCCTCGTTGTCGTGCATCAGCGCGTTGGCGCATGCCAGGTTGTAGGTCGCGATTCCTGCAAACTGGTCAAACTCGGCCGCCTTTTTGTGGATCTTGATGGCCTCTTCCAGCTGGCCGTCCATGTGCAACGAATATCCCAGGAAGAACCACGCCTGACCCATGTCTTCATGCGACTCGGTGATCTCGCGAAACAGTTTGGCTGCCGCCGCATAATCTTCCTGCTCGACCAGCTGCTGGCCTTCCTGGAATTTCTGCTGAACGTCATCGTCCTCCTGAATCCGGGCCAACGCAGTGGTCTGCATCAATCCCGCCAGCATCAGGCTCGACAGGAATAATCGGGTGCATCGTGAATGTTTCAGCATGGGGCGCTCCTGGAAAAATGACTCGGGTCATGATCGGCCTTGCCAGGCTCCTGTTTCCGTCAACCAGGTGAACCTGCGAAAATACTGGCAAAAACAAAAGACGGTTGCCGGGGCGGGCCACCGGAGCATCCGGTCAGCCGCCCGATTCATCAACCGGGATACGGACGAGCGGACCAAATATTGGCGGAAAACCGTGGAAAAAAGCGGTTTGGGTTATCAACCACCCCGGCCCCGGCGCATGGCCCCGGGGCAGGCCGCTCGCTCCTCCAGCCCGGTTTGGGTTTCGGGTCGAGACGAGGTTGTCATTGACGGACGGCTGCCGCATGCCGGTGACCGTGCCGCCCACCAGCATTTTTTGGCCCGGCGTACCGGTGAACCGTGCACGGGGGTCGTCACTCGGTCGGTCAGGTTTCGGATATTGTGATTGACGCCGCCAGATGACCTGTCCGACGGCCATCACGGGGGCCGTTGAGGATCAGGCTGGTGCCCGGTTACCGGAACGCCGCGATTTTGGTTTGGGGGTAATTGAAAAGGCGTATCGATTGTGAATATTGGGTAATCCGGCGCCGCGAATCCTCGCTGGAATTTCAAATAATTTGTTTCCAATTGCCGCGCCCAGTGTATAGATTTTGGTCAAGGCCATTAAATCGTTCAACCGTAGTCTGTTGTGAGGTTTGAAACGTGACCGCTTGTCTGACAACCGAAGCATTGCAAGCGGATTTTTCGCGATTCAAGGCGGTTCACCGAATTCGCATTCTGCCGGCCCGCTGCGGCTCGGAAATCAGCGAATTTGTCAATTTCCCCAAGGATCTGTTTCGCACCTGCCCCGGATGGATTAATCCGCTGGATATGGAGGTCAGGCGGTTTGTTTCGGCCAAGCATCCTTTTCGCCGGCACGGTGACGCCGAGTTGTTGCTGGCGGTTCGCGGCAATTCCGTTGTCGGGAGAGCGCTGGTGTCCGATGATCCGCGATACAACGATCTGCATGAGACCAACGCCGCCTGCTTTGGAATGTACCACTCGATTGACGACCAGGGGGTTGCCAATCAGCTGCTGGACGCCGCGACGCGCTGGGCCCGGGAACGCGGCCGTACTTCGTTGATGGGTCCGATTGATTATTCCACCAACTACCAGGCGGGCCTGCTGGTCGAGGGTTTCGAGACGCCGCCCCGTATTTTTATGAATCATAACCCGCCGTATTACGCCCGGCTGTTCGAAAACTGGGGGCTCCGCAAGGCCAAGGATTTGTACGCCTGGTGGTTTACGCGTGACAATTCCATCAACGACCAGTGGCGTTCCAGGGTGGCCCGCCTGGCGGATCGATTTGGAGTGGTGATCCGCCCGATCCGGATGAATGATTTTGCCCGCGACGTTGCCCTGTGTCGTCAGATATACAACGAAGCGTGGCAGGATAACTGGGGTTTCGTGCAAATGACCACCGAGGAATTTGACGAGTTTGCGCACGGGCTGAAAAAAATCGGAAATCCCAACATGGTCCTGATCGCGGAAGTCCAGGGGCAACCGGTGGGCCTGGCAATCACGGTGCCGGATCTGAACGAGGCGATTGCGCCGCTGGGCGGACGATTGGCGCGGTTTGGATTGCCCCTGGGGCTGGCCCGGTTGTTGTATCGAATGCGGCATGTCAAGACGGCCCGTCTGGCCGCGCTGGGGGTGACTCCCGGATTCCGGCGGCGGGGAATAGCCGAAATGCTGATTCAGCGGACCTTCGATTACGGCAAGGATGTGTTGGGTTATACGGGCGCCGAATTGAGCTGGACGCTGGAGGATAACACGATGATCAACCGGGCGATTGAACGGGTCGGCGGGCGGCGATACAAGACCTATCGCGTGTATGAACGCGACTTTTCGCCGCAACCGTTTCGAAAGCCAGTTGCCCCGGCCGTCCCGATGCGGATCGGACACTGATCGCGAATCTCAGTCGTTCATCAACTGATCATAGGCAGCCCGGATTTGCGGCATCATTTTTTCAGCCGCGGCCTGTCCGGCTTCGGCAATCTGCCGGGCCGCCGTAAAGTCGGCAAAGTCAAATGCCGAGGTATCCGGCTCAATGACCAGATCTGCCTGATTCATCTGCAGTTCGGCAATCCCGCGACGTGACACCTCCATCACCCGGTAGGCCGTCTCCAGACGACCAGGCTTTTTCATTTGGCGGAGCGGCGTGGTGGACCGGTTGCCGGCAAAATGGGCCGGGATCTCTTTGGAGGCGTCCACGCCGAGAACAAACTCGGCGCCCCGTTCGGATAGCAATGCTGCGGGCAGATTGTTCACAACCCCGCCGTCCACCAGTACCTGACCATCCCGCAAGATCGGCTCCGACAATACCGGAACGTTGATGCTCTCCAAAATCGCCTGCACCACATCGCCGGATTCCCGCACGACCTGATTGGCCGCGACCAGATCCGTGACCACCGCGAAAAACGGAATCGGTAACTGCTCGAAGGTCCAGTCGAAATAGTAGTCACGCAACATCCGGTCCCAGGCCCGGCTGCGGTATTTGCCGAACAGGTACAGCCGCCGGCCTCCGGGGATCCGGTTCATCCAGCCCGGCGGTTGCAGCGCCTCGGGAAATGCCTCGATCAGAAACTCGGTCGACATTCCGGCGGCGTACCCCAGCCCGATCATGGCACCGGCGCTGGTCCCGCTCATCAGGTCAAAACTGATGCCTTCCCGGTCCAGGACCCGCAGGACGCCCAGGTGGGACAATCCCCGCGCGCCACCCCCGCCCAGTGCCAAACCGATTTTGACACCGCGCAGATGGCGCACAATTCGATCCATGCCCTGCTGATGCCGCCGGTCGGCCGGTTTCCGGGAGTGATTCAGGGGTACCATCAGGTCACGATGCACCAACGTCGGACCGCAGACGTCGGGCCGTCCCACCAGCTGGCCCGGGGACTGGATTTGCACACGGACCATCCGCGATCTCCACGCCGGGTACCGGTCGACCAAATTGGCCAGCGTGGATTCGCCGGCCCGATCCGGGCTGGCGTTGTCGCAGCACCACAAGATTTCGTCGCACTCCTGTACGCCCTTGATCAGGGCATCCTCGCTGGCCGGAGTCACGATATCGATCAGAACCCGCGTCGCATTGGCCAAATGACTTCCGATCTCGCCGCGCAAGGCGGGAACGTCGACGACGTCGTCGGTCGGCAACGAGGCGGTTGAGGAGGCGGCCGCAAATTCCCCGGGGCGACTGGTGAATACACAAATCGTCTCACCCCGTTTTTGCAATTCCCGTATCAGTGACGTCAGGAACTGGCGGCCGGGGTTGGCGGCGGCCACCACCCCGACAATTCGCGGAATCCGTTTCAGGTTCTCGCCCCGAAAAATCCGGTCCAGGTTCAACCCAAGGCCAGCAATCAGATTTTCCCGAAATCGGGGAATTTCAAACACCATCCGCAAGGCACGGGGTCGATTCAGCACCGCAACCCGAGACGTGATATCTGCCACCAGACGGCGCCGGTCGTCGATTTCCGATGAAATGAGCGATGTCTGTCCGGTCGTATCGCCCTGATTAACATAGCCAAGGAACCGTTCACGACCGTTTTCCTCGCCGAGGTACATCCGCAACCGCCCGCGGGTCACGACGTACAATGCATAGACCGAGTCACCGGGCCAGGTCAACAATTCCTCGGGCTCCAAATCGCGCCAGGTGCAGGCATCCGCAACCCGCTCGATTTGCGCGTTGCTCAATCCCTGACAAATCCGGCAGGGCCTCAGTTGTTTCACCGGCGACGAACTCATGGTTGCCACAAATTACGACTGGTTGCGAAATATCCGGCTTGATACAACGGCGAGCGATGCTGACGGCACAGGATACCCGGTTCCCTGCAAAAATCCCATGCTTGGCCGATCGGGTCGCCGGGGCCGGAGTTCCGCCGGCAGCGGACAATATTCCCGTTCGGGACGGGATCCCTGGACCTGTCCGTTTACCGGCGATCCTGATTTCATCGGAGAATCCGCTGCCATGAATCCAAACCGGCCCGTGCGCATGTGGAAACGGGAGTATCTCAATCCCTGGTTGCTGGTCCGGCAAACCTGGCGGGCCTTCGGCGACAACCAGCTGCACGCCCGCTCCGCGCAGTTCGCCTACTATTCGATGCTGGGGCTGGCGCCGTTGTTAATGGTGCTGATTTCCGCGCTGGCGTTGCTGCCGGTCAGCGGCGGGATTCAGTCGTTGACCAGCGTACTGCAAAGAAGCTTGCCCGCCGATGCGTTTGCCGTGCTTCAGGACCGAATTGAAGGTGTCGAGCAAGCTTCGTCCACCGGTCTGCTGCTGGTCAACCTGCTGATATTCGGGTTTGCCGGAGCCCGTTTGTTTCTGACAGTGAGCGAAGCCCTGAATGTCGCATACGGCGTTCCGGCCCGGCATCAACGCATTCGGGCATTCGGCATTTCATCCCTTTTGCCGCTGATCTACGCCCTGTTGCTGCTGGTATCGCTGGCGTTGCTGGTCGTCGCACCCATGGCCATAGGCTGGATGATCCGGATTCTGGAGCTGAAACAAATGGAGTCGTTTTTGCTGCAGGCTGCCCGCTGGATTGTCGTAACGGGGTTTCTGCTGATTTTTACGTCGACCCTGTATTGCTGGATTCCGGCAACCCGGGTTCCGTGGCGATTGGTCACTCCGGGTAACCTGGTTGCCGTCACCGGCTGGATCATCGCCAGTCAGGGATTCCGTTTTTATGTCAACAATTTTGCGAATTATGACCGCACCTATGGAGCGCTGGGCGGCGTAATTGCCCTGCTGTTGTGGCTGTATTTGACCGGCGCGATTTTGTTGCTGGGAGGCCAAATCAACGGCCTGATTTTTGGCGAGACCAGTCGCAACCCGGCCGAAGCCGCCGCCGACGGGAAAACATAACATGGTCGATTCGAATTGCCGGCGCGTGGGGGCATATCGGGTTGAGTCCGTTGCCGAACCGCTGGTCGACCGGGCGTTTGGCGTCCTGCAGGCGACCGCCCGCTGGTTACACCAGCGGGGATTGCGGCAAAGAATTGCCGACATCCGTCGGGCGACGTACGAACAGTGGCAGGCGGCCGGTGTCAATTACGCGGTTTTCCGCGGCGACCGTTTGGTCGGTGTGTTTTCCCTGCCGCGGGAAACCTTTTCCGACTGGACGGCGTTTGCCGACCAGGATCCGGCACTGTGGCTGCGGGCCCTGGCCACCCACCCGGACCAGCGTGGCCAGGGCACAGGTGAATTCGCCGTGCAGAAGGCCCTGGAAATCGCCGGATCCGGCCAACCCCTGTGGCTGGATTGCGTAACCGGTTTTCTGCCCGGGTATTACGCGCGGCTGGGTTTCGAGATCCTCGCTCGCCGGGTCTGCCCGGACGGGGAAGGTCAGGAATATCAAATTGCATTGATGCGGCATGCCAATCGTCAGGGCCTCGACAAAAAATGACTTGCCGCAACGCCCGGTTACGACCGGAACGATTCCGGATAATGGGTTCATTTCGGACGGCGGCACTGCCGATGGACAAAAAAAGCGTATGCGATTACCTGCCAACCTGTGATCAGGCCCCGCCATGCGGGTATACTGGAAGCAAGTTTCAATCCGGACCAATCCTGCGAGCAAAAAAAAACTGTCATGCCCAAAATCAACTGGAGCTATCAACGACCTGGCTGAAAATCGTGTGGAAAGGCGCAAGAGTTTCTTGCCCAAACAGACATCGAGACCGTGCAGGAAGTTAACGCCAAAAAAGTCGTGCTGGGTGCGACCGATGCCCTGAATCTCGTGGAACAGGCCAACGAATTGCATGTGGCCCGGGGGAAAAAAGTGGTTCATGTGAACCTGAAAAAAGAAACTCCGGACAAGGACGAACTGCGCAAGATGCTCCTGGGACCGACCGGGAACCTGCGAGCGCCGGCGATGGTCGTTGGCAAGAAACTGATCGTCGGTTTCAACGAAGACATGTATCGGTCGATCTTCAAATAGACCGGTTGTCAACCTCGTTACGCGGACGGTTGAATTGCGATTCCTGGTGCGCCCGCAATCGCGTCAGCCGATTCGGCCATTTCGAAGGCGTCGATCCGCAGTGGCCCCAATGGCCGGTAGGGGTGAGAACACCGACAGGCAGCCGGGTCCGGTGCTCCGTCCGTCCCGGGCGTGAGTGGCGAGCGTCATTGCGGGATGCCCGCATCGCGGGCATGGGCCCTGAGGATCCGAAACAACTCCTCGATCCCCCCGGAATCCCGATTCAATTGGGTGTGTTTGGCGTGCACTGCCTTCTCGCTGGCGGCTCCTGGTTTGCGGGCACTGGAAACCGGGACGACGGAATCCGAATTGCCGGCACCGATCATCCAGTACCCTTCTCCCAGGATGGAATGGAACGGGACGCAATCCTTGAGCGGCAGCCGGTCAACGGCCTGTAACAACGGGCTGCTTGGCTCCAGCAAATCAATACTGGTCGGAATCCGCTCGGAAAACTCCTCCGAGAACACATTGGGATTGTCGCGAATCAATTGCTGGTGGGCGGCCTCGGAGGAGGCAGGTTCGTCGACCAGCCGGGAACCGAATCGGCCGATTGGACGCCGGGCCCACGGGGATCCGCGATGCGGTGTACCGATAAACACAACGCGGGAAACGTCCGCGGACGGTTCGAAAAAGAACGCCTCCGCCAAATCCTGGCGGGTCTGGCTGGTGGTCAAAACCTGTTCCAGGGGCACGCAGGAAACCGCCTCCCACAACGTTGTTCCGCTGCGGGTGATCTGCAGTTTTGAGACCAGCCCGCCCATGCTGTGCCCCACCAAAACCATTTGCGACAAGGCCGGGTCGGTACCGCCAGGGTCCAGGTATTGGCGAATCTGGCGCAACTGGCGTCGCAGCATGGCGGCACTGGTCAAAAACGGTTCCCCGGTCGCGTACTCGAATCCCCACAGTTGATATCGATCCACCAAATCCGGTTGCGCCCGAATCTCGTTGGCCACACTGGCCCAGGTGAGCGGATCGGAAAGTAACCCGTGGACCAGCAGCAGGGGAATTTTTCCGGGCTGGTACGGTTCGGTCATGAACAGACCGACATTCTCGTCACTGGTACCTGGCTGCAAGAATCCCTCCAGCCAATTCTGATCCTCCTGACTGAGCACATAGGCAATGGGACCGGTGGTGTCGCGCTCCAGCGCGACCGGGACGCCCTCCTGAATGGTTGAGCGCACTCGCAATGGATCATGCAATTCAAGGACAAAGGGGATGGGGCAAGACGACGTGCCGGTCACGTCGCACGGTCGTAACACGACCGTGGCGCCGAAAAACTGTCGGGGAAGGCGAAAGCGCTCATTGGGACGGCGGCACCGAATCACCACCGTGGCCACTCCCAGCCCCGAACAGTGATATTCGTTTTTCAGATCTTTTGCCTGGTAATGGCCAATCGGCACCAGGCGATCGAAGTCCCGGGGTTGCCATGCAAAACCAACATACCGGGTCGGGACCGTTGTCGGGCCACCGGGTGACTGGATCACCAGTCCGGATCGCGGATCGAAACGGCGAAAGGTTTGTCCGCTGCTGATCAGCCCGGTCAGGGCCGACCGGTACAGGTCGCCCGCCCGTCCGGATGGCCGTCCCTGTTCGGCCAGTTGCTGCTGGACATCCGGCCACACCTGGGTCGCGGCGGCGAAGTAATAATCCACGCAATGGGCGTCACCCTGTTTTTCCAGCCTCAAGGCCTCGGCGAGGGTTCGTTCGGCACCCTCCCGGCCGGAGTGCCGGGCGCCGGCCAGAATCCGCGGTTTGGCCAAATGGGGTTCATGCCACGAGGCCCGCCGGGACAACTGGCAGCCCAACGAGAGGCTTGCCAAAACAGTCAGGATCAGCCAGCGAAGTACGAATGGAGTATGCAACGGGACGAATTCACCAAATCAACCAGTCAACCGGGCGTTTCGCGGCGCCTGTTCAACGGGTTATCGGATCGACCCGGCCGCGGATGCAATCGTTCGCCTGTATCGCCGGTTGCACCATACAACCTGCCACAGGCTTGTCGATTGTGCCGTTGCTGACGAATGTTTGCCCGTCCCGGCTGGAACGCACGCCGGATTCGTGGCGCGAGCCAGGCCTTCGATTGAACGAGTCGTTGATCCCGTTTGTCGGTGATATTTTCCGCAGATTCCGATATACTGAAGGGGTCATTTCCGCGGCTGACGGGTTCCGGGGCGTAATCCGGCGCATCCGTCCATACATGACCGCCCCGCGACATTGAAAGTCGGCAAAATCATGGCAAAGAAAAAGTCGGTCAGGGCCAGTGCCAAAAAAGAAAACGTAACGACCAGCAAGGCGCCGGCAAAAAAGAAAAGTGTTCACAAAAAATCTTCGGCGAAGCCCAGGGCAACCGCACCTGCCAAACGGAAAAAGCCCCCCAAACGCGCGGCGGTGACTGCCGACAGCGAACAAACCGTCAGTTCGGCGCGGTCGAAGAAAGTCAAAACGGCAGCCGCCCAAAGCCGCGTGAAATCGTCTGGCCGGGTGCGCAAAACCGCCTTTCTTTCTTCCCAGGGGCGCCGCCAGCAACGCAAACGCGACTCGCGGTAAACGTTGGTGCGAATCGGTACGGATTCTGAATCGCCGGGCTGGCGTCCGGCACGCCGGCATCCCCAACCGGGCGGGGTCCGCGACCATGGGCCGGATGCGGGCACAATCGGAACAATTTGCCCACGCGAACGAATTCAAAAACGCGGCCTGTTCCGGTGAACCATCATTTCGGGCGCCCAGCTTATTCCACAATTCGTGGCAGTCCGATGCAAACCAGTGCCACCGCCTTGTTCCCGGCCTCCCGTCAACCGGCGGAATACCCGGAACGAGTGGATGCCCGAATCCCCGTTCGCTGGACCTTGCCCGACTTGTCCCGATATGGAATTGCTTCGTTCGACGAATCCTGCGCAGCCCCCGTCGATTGGCATTTCGGCCATCGCGACGTTTCAGCCGGAATGGGTTCTGCCCAACGAGTGGTACGCGGAGATGATGGCCCGCAAATTCGTCAAGCACACCGGCATCCTGGCCCGTTCGATTGCCGACCAGGATGAAATCGCGCTCGGTCTGCGAAGCGTGGAAAAGCTCGTTCGGAAAACGCGCCTCGCGCTGAAGGATTGTGCCGGGGTGATTTTTGTGTCGCCCTCATTCGTGCCCATGTCGGTCGCGCGACGGTTGATGGATACGGGACGTGCCCGCCAGGAACAACTGTCCCGGGCGGCCCGCCGGTTTGTGGCCGATCTGGGGATTCGACCTCGACAGGTTATTGGAATCAATTCGTTTTGCAGCGGCTATGCCCGGGCCATGTCGCTGGCAAGGAACAAGCTGCTTTCAGCCGTTGATCTGCAACGCAGCGAGTTCCTGCTGGTCGTGACCTCCAGCCGGATCAGCCGGATCACGGATTTCTCCTGCAAACAGAGCGGGGCCCTGTTCGGCGATCTGGCCACGGCGACCCTGGTTTCGCGCTGCGACAGTGTCAAATACCCCGTGCACTTCGAGCTTGTCGATGCCCGATTCGAAAAGAAACCGGCCAGTCGGCCCTATTTTGATTTCTCACTCAGGCAGCAGGTGTTGCGACCGACGGTTGACGGCGGGCGGCAGTACGATTCCCAGCGTGTCGTGTTTTCGCTGGACGGAATGGGAATCGCCGATGTCGCACCACGGGCCATGGCCAGTGCCGCAACCGAAATGGCGGCCGCGAACGGCTTGCAGCCCACAGATGTCCGGTTTGTTATTCCTCACCAGGCAGGCTCCGGAATTGTTCGCTTTACCGGAATCAAGCTGGAGCAAGCGGGCTATACGGGGGAATTGATCAACGGCATGACGGGCCAGATTGGCAACGTCAGCTCCGGTTCCGTACCGTATACGATTGATCGAATGTGGCATCGACTGCAGGGCAGCATTCTCTGCCCGGTGGCTGCCGTCGGTGCCCCCGGGAAAAACGAGGTCTCCCAGGGTTGTCTGCTGCTCCGCACCACTGCCCGACACCGGGCGGCTGCTGCCTGACCTGTCACTACCGGTCTAACCGGTCTGCGGGCAGTCGCTGATTCAGACGCGACAGCATTCGCCGGACCCGCTCCGGATCTTCGGCGGCCACGTTACGAGTTTCGGCGTCGGGCAACGAGTGATCATAAAGTTCGACGTAGCCGTCAGCATGCACGATCAGGCGATGCGTATCGGTTCGAATCGTGCGGGCCCCGTGGCTGGAAACCGCCGGATGTCCCGCCGCGTCCGGCGACTGGAGCAGGGGACGGAGCGAAATGCCATCCGCGAATTTCGGTTGCGGCAGGCCGGCCAGATCGCACAGGGTTGGAAAGATATCGATGCTTTCCACCATGGACGACGTCGCCATTCCGGGCTGGTTGATGCCGGGACAGCGGATAATCAACGGAGATCGCAGGGATTCCTCGAACAGGGAATGCTTTCCCCAAATCCCGTGTTCCCCCAGATGCCAGCCGTGGTCTCCCCACAGCACGACGATGGTATTTTTGCGAAGCCCCGCTTCATCCAGCCGCTGCAGGATTTGGCCGACCTGGGCATCGGCATAGCTGACACAGGCCGCATAGTGTTGGCGTACCCGTTTGGCGAATTCGGGATCCTCATTCGGGTTTCGATTCCAACGATTGTATTTCATGAATTCGCCGGAGGCATGCCACGTGGTCCGGCCCGCGGGTTTTTCGGGATGCGGGATCGGCGGCAACGCGGCGTCGGCATAGAGTTCCAGGTATTGGGCGGGGGCACCGAACGGGAGATGAGGTCGGATCAACCCCACGGCCAGAAAAAATGGCGGGTCCGAACCGGCACGGGTCAGTAGATCGAGTTGCCGCAGCGACTCGTCAGTGATCAGCCCGTCGGGATAGATCGTGTCGGGTCCCGGCACGGATTGAAACACATCCATCCGCCCTGACTGGTTGCGGGTTTCGCCGTGGGCCAGCCCGTGCATGGCCGCGCGGGTGTCGCCAGTCGCCAACAGGCATCAGGTGTCGGTCCCACGATTCGGGCATCTCGGGTTGTTGTTCATCATTCCAGTCGGGGCCCCCGCGTCCGCCGGGATGATGGGAAACCTTGCCAACCGAGACCGTCGTGTATCCGTGATGGCGAAACCAGGCGGGCATGGCGGGGGGCACCGAATCCGGATGTTGGGCCATTTGCCGGGCCCGTGCGAACAACGCGCCGTTGCCCGCCGCCCCGTAGCGACCGGTCAACAAAGCGCAGCGGGACGCGCCGCACGTCGGCGCCTGAACGTAATGTCGCTGGAAAGCCCGACCGGATGCCGCCAACCGGTCGATGTGGGGCGATTGAATGTAGTGCTGGCCAAAACATCCCAGCTCGGGCCGCAAGTCATCCACACACAGCAGCAAAATGCTCGGTCGTTGCTGGCCGTCGACAACGCTTCCCCCTGTTAACAGGCAAATGAAAAGCCCGGTTACAATCCGGATCTGGAGCCGATTGCGGTGCATCATCTGGAGTCCGAATGCCAATGAGCGGGCGGGGTCCGTTCCGGCAGGGAGCCGGTTCGCGTTGCAGCGGCCGTGCTGTCAAAAGGATGGTCAGAATTTGCGGACGCAGCGCGTCGGATTGTCGCGACATTCCCCAAACGCTGCGCCGGCTCCGCCCGCTGAAATATACAAGCATTGCCGATTTTTCCAAACAGCAGGCGACCGGGGAACCGGTGGTGTTCGAGGGGGTTTCTGGTCAGGACCGTGGCGGGTCGCTACACTGCACAACGTTGCAAGGCGGGCTTTGGGAGTGGCGGTGTGTTTACGATTATCGCGGTAGCCGTCGGTCTGGTGCTGGCCTGTGTCGCGTTGCATGGAACGACGATGCTGAACACCGCCAAATTTCTGGTCCCGAAAAAAAAACAATTCGGGTTTACGCGGATTGGAATGTTGATCGTGGTGGCCATGGTCGCTCACCTGATTCAGATTGTGTTCTTTCAAATTGCCTACGTTTGTCTGGTTTCCGGCACCGAGCAGGGTGCGGTCATCGGCGTGATTAATCCGTCGTGGGGCGACCTGTTTTATTTTTCGGCCATGACCTATACGGCGACCGGCTACGGGGACCTGGTGCCAACCGGGAATTTGCGATTTCTGGCAACGGTGGAAGCACTGACCGGATTGATCATGGTTGCCTGGACGGCATCGTTTGCTTTTCTGGTGATGCAGAGATACTGGTTCACCCGGGACCGCGACCTGTAGCAGCGGGACGCCGGCTGGCATCCCGATTGGCGTTTCCCTGACGCATCAACCGGATGTTCGAGGATTGGGATCAGCATCGGGTCCCGACGTTCCGATTTCATCCGCGGGACCGTCGTCCACGACCGGTGGCTCCGGGGTTTCGTGCTTGATCGTTGACTCCGTGCCCTCGTCGTCCAGTTCCGGATCGGAATCCATCGGGGATGAATCGCCGTTGGCATTGTCGGCGGCGGATGACGGGGACGCGGCCGACCCGGTCTGGCCCAATTCGCCCAACCAGCGAAAGACAACAAAGAACGAGGGGACAAAGACCAGTGAAAACGCGGTTGCCGCGATCATGCCGCCCACGACCGCATTGCCCACGGCCTGACGGCTGGCGGCCCCGGCACCGGCAGCGACCAGCAGGGGCATGAATCCGAGGATCGAGGAAAAGGCGGTCATCAGAATCGCCCGGAACCGCAATCGGGCGGCCTGCACGGCGGCCTCCCGGATGGAGGCGCCCTCGCGCCGTTTTTCGGCGGCGAACTCGACGATCAGGATAGCGTTTTTGCTGGCCAGGGCAATCAGCAGCACGATTCCGATTTGTGTATACGTGTTGTTGTCGGCACCCCGAATCATCAGGGCAATCACCACCCCCAGGGCTGCCAGAGGGACGACGGCGATCACGGCCGCAGGCATCGTCCAGCTTTCATACTGGGCGGCCAGCACCAGAAACACGGCGACGATTGCCAGAAAGAAAATGATGGCCTGACCCCCCGCCTGCTTTTCCTGAAATGATATGCCGGTCCACTGGTAACCGAACGAAGCCGGCAGGGTGGCATCGGCCAGTTGTTCCATGATGGTCAACGCCTGTCCCGAACTGGTTCCGGGTGCCGGTGAGCCATTGACCGAGGCGCTGGAGTACATCTGGTAGCGGCGAATGACCGAGGGGCCAAAATCCTCCCGGATGTCGATCAACGATCCCAGCGGCACCGCTTCGCCCGATCGGCTGCGCACTTCCAGATCCAGAATATCGGCCGGATTGGCCCGAAATGCGGCGTCCGCCTGAACCCGCACCTGATAGGTCCGGCCACCGTAGTTAAAATCGTTGACATAGGCTGAACCCAGGCAGGCCTGCAACGTCCCGAACACGGAACTCAGGGGCACGTTCTTGGCCTTGGCCTGCACCCGGTCAATATCCACAAACAGTTGCGGTGTGCTGGCCCGAAACGACGAGTTCAGGGCGGTCAGGTCGGGCTGCTCGTTGCCGTCAGTTACCAGATTTTCGGCAGCTTCCTGTAATGCTGTGAATCCGGCCTTGCCGACATCCTGAACCTCCATTTGAAATCCACCGGCGGCACCCAGGCCATCGATCGGTGGCGGGATGAAGGGGAACACGATGGCCTCATCGATATCACGAAACGCCTGTCGCAGGCGGTCCAGAATGGCGTTCTGACTCAGTTCGGCAGTGGTTCGTTCCTCCCACGGGTCGAACATGATTGCCACGAATCCGATATTCGACCCGGCGCTGCCACCCAGCAATGAATAGCCGGTCACCGAAATATAGTCGGCGATGCCCTGATTTTTTTGGGCCGCACAAACCTCGTCGATCTTCTTCATCACCGCCATGGTTCGCTGCTTGGAGGCGGCGTCGGGCAACTGAACATCCACGAAGGCGTATCCCTGATCTTCGCTCGGGACAAATCCGGTGGGCAACTGGTTGAAACTCCATCCGGTCAGGGCCACCAGTCCGCCGAATACAAACATCACGATCAGAACCAGACGAACGGTGGCCTTGATGACGGCCGTATAAATGCCGGTTGTGGCATCGAACAACTGATTGAACCAGCGAAAGAAAAAAAACTTCGTTTGCCCCGGTTTCCGCAGAACGATTCCGCAAAGTGCCGGGCTAAGTGTCAGGGCGTTGACCGTACTGATCAGCACGGCGGCCGAAATGGTCAGGGCAAACTGGCGAAACAACTGACCGGTGATTCCGCTCATGAAGGCAGTCGGAACAAACACGGCCAACAGCACCAGGGTGGTGGCAATCACCGGGCCGGTAATCTCGTCCATCGCCTTGATCGCCGCCGCTTTGGGTGCCAGGCCATCGGCGATGTGCCGGGACGTATTTTCCACCACGACGATGGCGTCATCGACCACCACGCCAATCGCCAGCACAATTCCGAACAGCGACAGCATGTTCAGCGAGAATCCCAGGCCGGCCATAATGGCAAAGGTACCGATCAGCGAAACCGGAATCGCGACCACAGGCACGACGGTGGATCGCCAGTCTTGCAAGAACACAAAAATCACCAGGATCACGAGGGTGATCGCAACAAATATGGTCGTGTAAACTTCCTTGATCGAGGCTTCGACGAAGCGGGTCGTATCAAACGGAATTTTGTATTGCAATCCTTGCGGCCAGTTGCTGCGGCCAGACAAGTCAGCCATTTTCGAACGGACTTCCCGCGCGACATTCAGGGCATTGGCACCTGGTAACTGGTAGATGGCCACCGTAGCACTGGGCTGGCCGTTGAAACGGGCATCAAGTGTGTAGTCCTTGGCGCCCAGCTCGACGCCTGGCAGCTGCTGTCCCCCGATGGTCAGGCGGTCGGCGACCACGTCCTCGACCCGCACGATCCGGCCCTCGTCACCGGTGCCAAGGATGATTTGTTTGAATTGTTCGACCGTATCCAGTCGGCCCAGCGCGTTGATCGTAAGCTGGAACGCCGTGCCGGGGGCGCCGGAGCGCCCCGATTTGTCCGGCGGCGACCTGCACATTTTGCTCGCGAATCGCATTAATCACGTCTTCGGTGGTCAGTCCCCGCGACTTGAGTTTGCGGGGATCCAGCCAGATTCGCATGCTGTAGTCACCGGCCCCGAATACACGAACGAAGCCAACACCCTGGATGCGGCTCAATTCATCCTTGATGTTCAGCGCATAATTGCTGAGGAACAAATCGTCGAGACTTTCGTTCGGCGACGTGAAATTGATCATTTGCAGAATTTGCGTCGACTGTTTCCGCGTCGTGATCCCCTGCCGCCGGACTTCCTCGGGGAGTTTTGATGTGGCGATGGCGACGCGGTTTTGCACCAGGACGGTGGCCATGTCCATGTCCGTGCCCAGCTCAAACGTGATCTGCAAGTTGTACGAGCCATCGTTGGCGGAGTTCGACGACATGTAAATCATGTTTTCAACGCCGTTAACCTCCTGCTCGATCGCAGTGGCGACCGTCTCGGAAATGACCTGGGCATTGGCGCCCGGGTAAACGGCACTCACCTGAACCGTGGGCGGCGAAACTTCGGGGAACTTGGCAACTGGCAAGCTGGAAAAGGACACCACGCCGGCGATGACGACAATGATGGAAATGACCGAAGCAAAAATCGGCCGGTTGATGAAGAATCGCGACATGGTTCAATCGATTGGGATCAGGGAGTCCGCGTCAACAGCATCATGGTGGGGGCGACAAAACACCCCCTCCGGGCGCATCGTCCGGCCATTAGCCCGGATCGACCTCGATTCCGGGCCGCACACGCTGCAGGCCATCGGCAATAATCCGGTCATCGCTGGTGATTCCTGTCAGAACCACCAGCATGTCCCCGTGTTTGGGGCCCAGAGTGACATTGTGACGGACCGCCTGGTTGTCGCTGTCGACGACGTACACAAACGTTCCGGTCTGGTCGCGGCTGATCGCCCGTTCGGGTACCAGAAGCGCATTTTCGATCGTGCCAATCTGCACCCGAACCCGTACAAACAGGCCGGGCAACAGCCGCTGGTCGGGGTGGTTGTTGGGAAACTCCGCCCGCAATTGCAGGGTTCCCGTATTTTGATCCACACGGGGATCGACATAGTCCAAATGTCCCTCGAAGGGGAAACCGGTATCGCCGCTGCGTTGCAGGAAGACTTTAGTATCGGCCGGGTCCCGGGGGGACTGATCCCCGTCTGCCGATTGCCGTTGCAAAGTCAGCAGAAACCGTTCGCTGATGTTGAAATTGGCCCAGATCGGATCGTTTTTGACGATTTCAATCAACTCGGTCCCGTTTTCCACCAGGTTGCCGCGTTTGACCAGGTGCCGCGTCACGCGGCCGCTGATCGGGGCCGTGATGGTCGTCCAGCTCAGATTCAGTTGGGCGTCGGTCAGCTGGGCATTGGCCTTGTCCAGGGCAGCCTCGGCATTCTTGATATCGGCCAGGGCCTGGTCTTTGGCGGCCAGCGCACCCTGTTGGGCGGCCGTCGCTGTTTCCAGTCGGGCTTTGGAGAGTTCCCATTCGCTTTGCGCAATCGCTCCATCCTTGAGCAGTCCGTCGAGGCGATCGAAGTCTGCCTGGGAAACGCTGATCGCGGCATCGGCGGCGGCGATTTCGGCATCGGCCATCTTGACCGCGGCCTGCGCCGAGACCAGGGCGGCATTGGCCGAACTGACCTGGGCCTGGGCCGCCTGCACGGCCGCCTGATACTGGTCCTGCTCAATCTGAAACAACACCGTTCCCTCGCGGACTTCCTGGTCCGGCTGAACTTCGATCTTCTGCAGGATTCCCCGTACCCGGGCCCGCACGATCGCCTGCTCCACGGCTTCAGTTTCACCGTTTTCTTCCTGGTATACCGGGATCGTCTCGACCAGCGGCTTGACCACCGAGACCCGGGGTGGCGGTGTCGGTTGCACGGCGGTTTGGTTCTGGCATCCCGCGGCCAGTCCACAGGCCAGCAGTGAACTGCTGAAAATCCGTAAATGCCGGGACATGTCTTGTCGCCCTTTTCGAAAACCGGAGGAACCACCATGGAAACGGGGGATTGGTTGCCCGGCGCTTTTTGGCCAGAGCCTCAATCGGTGGCCGTGTCTCGCCGAATCGCCGGAGGGGTTCGCCGACCAGCACAATACCGGACGCCGTCGCCCGGTAATCTTAGCCTGGACGCCAGACAAGGTGTTAGCTGCCACAGCCGTCAAAAAGCAATCCGCGGCCAGAAAGCAGGGTGGCGACGATGCGCTGTCACCGTGCTGCAAGATGAATTTCCGGACCGCATGAAATCAAAGGGCGGCACCCGGTAACCGGGCGCCGCCGTCGAATGGTCGGGTCACTGGCCGGAGTCGCCGCCGTCGGCCGGTTCATCCAGGCGAAACAGAGTCCACTGTTGCGTTTGACCGTCGCCAAAATGCAGCAAGGCCCCGGCCTCGTTTTCGGTCAGGTTGTAAACGCCGGTTTCCATGATCGGCCAGCTCTCGCCCACCGGTCCCCACGCGGCACGCTGGCTTTCCTGATCGATCGTACCCTCGACCTCAAAGGAATTGCCTGTCGCCGTATTCTGGAACGTACCGGCGATGATGCCTTCCTTGCTGATGGCCAGCTGCAGAAACAGCGTGGAGTCCTCGGCCGACCCACCGGCTTCCGACAGGGCAAAAACACCCAAAGGCATCCATTGCACGTTGTCCGGCGGCACGTCCGGAACGCTCATGGCAATCGACTGGGCCTGACCGGCGTATTCGTCCGACGTGGCGATGACCTGGCCCTCGTAGTATACGTCGTCGCCCTCGTAGTAGATATTCGTGCCGTAGTCGTAATAGACAGGTTGAGTTCCCAAACCGCCGGCCACCCAGCCGGTCACGGCACCGGCCGTGGCCCAGGCCCACCAGTTGTTGTTGGGGTAGTTACCCCAGCCCCACCGCCAACCACCCGGACGTCCCCAGTACCCGGCGCCATACCCGGGCCAATAACCGGGACGGGGCGGTCGATAGCCGGGTGGACGATAACCGGGAGGTCGTTGTCCTGGCGGACGGTAGCCCGGGGGACGTGTCCCCGGCGGACGCTGGCCCGGATAATGTCCCGGGGGCCGCTGTCCCGGCGGCCGCGCTCCGGGTGGTCGCGTTCCCGGTGGTCGACCGCCAGGACGTCCGGTTTCCGGCAACTGCCCGGGCCGCTCACCCGCACCGGGTCGCTCGCCACCGGGTCGACCCGGTCGTTCACCCGCACCGGGACGATCTCCTCCGCCGGGCCGATTACCCCCGCCGGGTCGATTCCCGGCACCCGGACCATCACCTCCACCGGGACGCGCCGGCAACGTGGTGGGGCGATCGCCCCCGCCGGGGGGGCGCGTTCCTGGCCCCGGCCGCGTCGCGGGAGGTCGATTTTGCAAAAAATCGCCCGCCGATCCGCCACCACCCGGTCGTGTGGCGGGGCGTCCCGGTGACGGACGGTCGAGATTCAAAAAATCGTTCAGTTGGCCTTGCGACGGTCGGCCGCCGCCCGGACGAGTGGTGCCCCCGCCGGGTCGCTGGGCACCGCCGGGGCGTGTCACGCCCGATGGGGGGCGACCGGTCGAAGGGCGACCGGTGGAGGGGCGTCCCGCCGAAGGCGGTCGTCCTGCCGATGGGGGGCGTCCGGTGGAGGGGCGTCCGGTGGAGGGGCGTCCGGTGGAGGGTCGTCCCGCCGACGGTCGGGTTGAAGGTCGGGTTGAGGGTCGCGGCGCCGGACGGCTCATCGACGGAGACCGAGCTCCCGACGGACGGCTCATGCCGCCGCCGCGGCTCATGCCGCCGCCACCGCGACCACCGCCACCTCCCCGGCCCCGCTGGGCCATCAGGTCATCGCACAACCAGATACTGGTCAGGATCAAACACAGCACACAAACACTGACTCGAATGATTGATTTCATTACGGCATCTCATGCAGTTAATAATGCGGTTGGTGGTTGGGTCGCGCTCTCTACCTGCGCTGAATGACAATTTCATCGCCGTTAGGCAGCAACTGGCCATCCACAATCTGATTCACCTTGTGCCACGAAAAATTACCATCCTCCAGCGGTTGATAAATGCTGGTATACGACCCCTGAACTCCGTCGGCCAGCGTCGCCGTCGACTGAACCGCCCACTGGCCGTCGCGTGACGTCCAGATGCCCGAAACGAAACCCCCGTCGGAATCGAACAGCCAGCTGCGAATCCGGTTGTTGACCGGATCCCAGCCGATGACCTGCAGCCCGGAGGATGCAATTTCCCCCTCGTCATCGAAAACCTTGTAAACCACGCTGATAAAATTCTGGTTACGTGTCCACTGGCAATCGAGTTCCACACCGGTCGAATCGGGGTCGTCCACCCACTCACCAATCAGCCATTCCAGCGGTTCCAGTTTTTCCCGATTGGATACTGCGACCACAATTTCATCCTCGGTCACCCGGTCGATCAACCAGGCTCCGTCCCGCTTCACATACACGACGCTGTACCGGGTTTCGGCTACGTCATCTTCGCTATAGGTCAACGTGGCGGTGCCGCGTTGCAGCCCCACATTGGGCGAGATGAACTCAATTGATTCCGTGGCCACTGCCAGGTTCGGCGGATTGTCGCCGGCGAAGATACTGGTAAAGTCGGCGACCATGGCGTCTCGTCCCACAATTTGTTCACCGCTGCTGCGGCTGGTATAAACGGCCTCGGGGGCCCACAGGTTGGCCAGCGACTGGGCGTCACGAGCGTTAAAGGCGGCGACGTAGGCCTGGATGGCGGCTTCGATTTCAGAAACCGCCGGATTCGGTTCCTCTTCGGATGGAAGATTCTCGGCGGGCCCGGTTTCGGTGGCTTGTGTTTCGGTCGCGTCGTCCTGGGCCGTCAACGGCACCGCGCCACGCCTGACCACACCAGCAGCAAAGCCTGAAATACCAATGTCTGAATCAACCGGACGTGCATCAAAGTATCCCCCGCTGGTTTCAATCGCCTGAAGAATCCCGAATTGTAGCCACGACCCGCCGCCGATGTCAGCCAGCCGGTCACAACTTTTTATTTGTTTTACGGGGGTCTTGTCGCGAATTCGGGCAACCGCCAGTGCTGTCAGGCGACGATGTCTCCAGGGCGAATTCGCACGGCGGTCAGGTTCACCGGCTGCCAATTCAACCATATCAACCATATGCGCGGAAACCGGCAATCACGTTTGCGGCCGATTCAGGCAATCCACGGGCAAAGTGTTAGTGTTTCAACACATTCCCGGGATGTCACCAATCCTGTGCCTCGCGCCGGGTTTCCTGTTCAGGCAACAGGCTTCAAAATCATGCGTCGTCCGGCGCATCGACGTTGGCGGGCAATGCGACGGACCGCGAAACGCTGCAATCCCAACTTGACGATGGGACGAAATCCGGCATGAAAGCATCCGATCTGTTTGTGAACGCCCTGGAGGCCGAAGGGGTTGAGTATCTGTTTGGCGTCCCGGGAGAAGAGAATCTCGATTTTCTCGATTCGCTGTCCCGGTCCCGGATCCGTCTGGTCCTGACGCGACACGAGCAGGGGGCCGGATTCATGGCGGCCACCTGGGGCAGATTAACGGGCAAGGTAGGTGTCTGTTTGTCGACGCTCGGTCCCGGCGCAACGAATCTGGTCACGGCGGCCGCCTGCGCCCAGCTGGGCGGGATGCCCATGATGATGATCACCGGCCAGAAACCGGTCAAATCAAGCAAGCAAGGCCAGTTTCAGATTCTCAACGTCGTTGCCATGATGGAACCGATAACCAAATACACGCGACAACTGGTCAGTGGCAACTCCATTCCGTCGCGTGTTCGGGAAGCGTTTCGACTGGCCCGCGAGGAAAAACCGGGTGCCGTCCATCTGGAACTGCCGGAGGATATTGCGGCCGAATCAACCGATCAACCGCTGATTCCGGCCAGCCATGTTCGACGTCCGGTTGCCGAGGTCAAGTCAATTCGGGCTGCTGTCCAGCGTATTCAGAACGCCAGGCATCCCCTGCTGGTCGTGGCCGCCGGCGCCAATCGCAAAATCACCTGCAAGATGCTTCGGCGATTCGTGGATCGATTCGGAATCCCTTTTGTGACCACACAAATGGGCAAGGGAGTCGTGGATGAACGAAGCCCTTTGTTTCTGGGCAATGCGGCACTCTCCTCCGGCGATTTTGTGCATCGGGCGATCGAGGCCGCCGACCTGATCATCAACGTGGGCCATGACGTCGTGGAGAAACCCCCCTTCATCATGCGTCCCGGCGGCGTCGAAGTCGTGCACGTCAACTTCTTCAGTGCCGCCGTCGATCCGGTCTATTTTCCGCAGGTCGAGGTGGTCGGCGACATCGCCAACAGCATTTGGCAGATTTGCGAGTCCCTGGAGCCACAGGAGCACTGGAATTTTTCCCGGTTTCTGGAAGTCCGCCAACACGCCGAGACCAGTTTGGCCGAGGGTGCCAGTGACGACCGGTTCCCGATCTACCCGCAACGGCTGGTGGCCGACGTCCGGGCGGCCACCGCGGGCCAGGGCATCATCGCCCTGGACAACGGCGTCTACAAAATCTGGTTCGCCCGCAACTACAAGGCGCACTCGCCCAATTCCGTATTGCTGGATAATGCACTGGCCACGATGGGCGCCGGACTGCCCTCGGCCATCGCCGCCAAACTGGTCTATCCCGATCGGTCGGTCACGGCGATTTGCGGTGACGGCGGCTTTATGATGAACTCCCAGGAACTGGAGACGGCCGTTCGCCTGAGCCTGAATCTGGTGGTGTTGGTCCTGCAGGACGATGCCTACGGCATGATCAAGTGGAAACAGGCCAATATGGGATTTCCCGATTTTGGCCTCGATTTTGGCAACCCGGATTTCGTGCGCTACGCCGAGAGTTACGGGGCCCGGGGGTACCGCGTGAGCAGCGCCGCGGAATTGCTGCCGACGCTGCAGCGATGTCATCGGGAGCCAGGGGTACACGTCGTCGACATCCCCATGGACTATTCCGAAAACGACCGGATACTGAATCACGAAATTCGGGAGCAAAGCGCCGCGATTTGAAACGGCTTCGACACCGGCACCCCAAAAATACGTGGTCGAACGACCAGCCATGCTTGCCCGTCCGAGGGATCGGCGCCGTTCGATCCACAAACCATTGAACACCCTGTATCCGGTAATCGATCATGAAGGACCACTGGCCGTTCTTCCTCGCCAATGCACCGCAAACCCCCAACGGTGACCTGGCGGTCACCGACAAGTACAGCGGCCAGGTCGTCACGCGCGTTGCCGTGGCCGATCCGTCGGTGATTGATCGGGCAATCGCGGCGGCCGTCAAGGCAACTGAACCGATGGCCCGAATGGCTCCCTACCAGCGCCAGGCCATCCTGAATCATTGCGTGAGCCGGTTTGCCGAGCGGTTTGACGAGTTGGCCGAGTCCCTGTGCATCGAGGCCGGGAAACCAATCCGGGATTCACGCGGCGAAGTCGGCCGGTTGATCGACACGTTCCGGATTGCCGCCGAAGAGTCGGTACGGATCGGTGGCGAGATTCAGAATCTGGAGATTTCACCGCGGGCCCGCGGGTACCGGGGGATGTGGAAACGGGTGCCGATTGGTCCCTGTTCGTTTATCAGCCCGTTTAATTTCCCGCTCAACCTGGCGGCTCACAAGGTCGCCCCGGCCCTGGCGGTCGGTTGCCCGTTTGTGCTGAAGCCGGCCAGCCGCACGCCGCTGGGCGCGCTGATTATTGGCGAGGTGCTGGCGGAAACGGATTTGCCGGCCGGCGCGTTTTCGATCCTCCCCTGCTCTCGCGACGGGGCTGAATTGTTCACGACCGATGAGCGGTTGAAACTGCTGAGTTTTACGGGCTCGCCGGCGGTCGGCTGGGCGCTCAAGGCCCAGGCGGGAAAAAAGAAAGTCGTGCTGGAACTCGGCGGCAACGCCGCCTGTGTTGTCGATCGCGATACCGATCTGGCCGACGCGGTGCAGCGAATTGTGTTTGGCGCGTTTTACCAGTCGGGCCAAAGCTGTATTGGGGTCCAGCGAGTCATCGTCCACGAGGCGATCTACGATGATTTTCGCGACCGCCTGGTTGCTGCGACAGGGAATCTGGTGGCCGGCAATCCGCGCGATGAAGACACGTTTATTGGACCGATGATTTCGGAACAGGAAGCCCAACGCCTGCACTTGTGGATTGAACAGGCGATTGCCGCCGGCGGCAAACGGCTGTGCGGCGGGAATCGAAGCGGCGCCATGCTGGAGGCCACCTTGCTGGAAGACGTGCCCCGCGACCAGGCGGTTTGCACCCGGGAGGCCTTTGGTCCGGTGGCCGTGCTGAGCCGCTTTGAGCGGTTCGAAGATGCCCTGGCTGAAATCAACAACAGCGTGTTTGGATTGCAGGCCGGAATTTTCACCCGCGATTTGTACCGGGCGCAAATGGCCTGGGATGTTCTGGACGTGGGCGGCGTCATCATCGGTGACGTTCCCTCGTGGCGGGTCGACAACATGCCCTACGGCGGTGTCAAGGAAAGTGGCCTCGGTCGCGAGGGCGTCCGCTTTGCCATGGAAGACATGACCGAGATTCGCAATCTCGTCATCCGCACACCCGGCGACCTGCAGGTCTGAATGATACCCCAACGGCCGGCGACAGGTGAACGACCCGGAAATTTGTTCCCCGGCGAGGCAGCGCAACCGGTTGAACCGGCTGTCTGATGCATCCTGAATTCGTCCTGGATTCGCGACCTCCGGGAATTCCGGCACGGCCCAATTGTTAAGAGCTGGTTAAGGCCTGTTAAGAATTGGTTAAGGCCTGTTAAGAATTGGTTAAGACCTGGCTTTTTTCGATTCGAGGGCATTGGCAAGCGGAAAGAAAATGTCAGATTGATGAGCTCTCGCGTCGGCAGTTGGGTCATCAATCAATCGCGGTTGGAACAGTAAACATGATCTGGACTTTGTGGCGGTACGCATTTTCACTCGTCTGGCTGCTGGTCGCTTTCAATCACCAGTTACCCCTGGAAGCGGATGAACCGGCGCGGCATGTTGGCCAGAAACCGATCTTCGACACGTCCCCGTTGCTGGAGATTGAACGACGAGTGTTGCCGGAGTGTCTGGTGGCAGGTCCCAACCGTCACCCAGACCTGCCGGCTTATTATGCGGCCGCGAATCCCGATCTCAGTGAACACCTGGCCGGCATCCAGCGCGGCTGGGAGACCGCCGGTAACCGACCCTGTCGATCCATGACCATGGTCGCCGGCGCCGCCGGGGTCGGCAAGACGTTTATCAAGGGCCAGGTGTTCAAGGAATCCTGGGCGGAGGGTGTCGTATGCAAATTCGACATCAAGAACCTTTACCGGCAGTGGCAGGCCAGCGGGCTGGTCGAGGAAAAACCGGATTTGTATTGCGGCGAGACCGTATTGAACCGGTTGCCGGGACTGAAAGACCAGCAGAAAAACGGGCGCTGCCTGGTGGACTACCTCCAGTCACAATCGGCCGCTTTTTATGTCATCGATTCGCTGGACGAGGTGCACCCGGATGACTACCGGTGGATTCTGGATCAGGTAGAGCAGTTTGTCTTTCAGGAACAACATCAATTCGTTCAGGTTTTCCTGTTTGGTCGCGGTCTGGCGTTTCAGGAATACTGGCAGGCGAATCACCCCCGGGACCGGCGCGACGACATTCATTTGTACATGCTTGAGGCACCTCAATTCCGGACGACCGGCGATTTGCTCGTATCGAGCTGGAATTACGACGACTTTCGGTACCACCTGCGCTGGTCGCCCCGCGACAACGACCCGGGCGCAATGCCGCTGGCCGCCTACCAACAGTGGGTCGCAGAAGGCTACCCGGTCAGTGGCAAATTCGGCACGGTGACTTGCCAGGCTAACGAGTCAATGAACCCTGGAACGCGCGGGCTGCTGGAAAACTGGAGCCGGACGTATCGGATGACGGGTCCCATGCTTGCCAATCTGGCAGGCAACGGGATCCTGCGGGATATCGTTGAGGATCATGCGATCCACCAGCAACCATTCGATGAACGCAAGGTTATGGAAGCTTTTCTGGTTGCCTGGCTGGAGCGTGATGGTAAATCGAGCGATCGTCCCAGCCGAAACAAACCGGAACATCTGGATCTGTATCTGCAATTGCTGCAGGAAGTCGCCATCAAGTATCTGGCGGAAAACAGGCTGGATCAAAATGGTTACTTTGCGGTGGCCGACGACGACGTTATCCAGGTTGACTGGCAAGGTCAGCCGCTGACATTTTCCGTGGCCCGGATTCTCAACCGTTCCGGTTTAAAATTGTTCGACCCGCGCGAGGCCGGAATACCCAGGTTCCGCTTCGAACCGATCTGGCTTCACCGGCTGCTGGTCGAGATGCACAACGATCAGGTTTCGCAACACGTGTCCAGGTAGCGCCGGTGCAATCACCGGCGCCTGTATGAACGCGGCGCTGCCGGATCCGGCGGGAGTGTGCCGGTTGCATCCTGCCGGCGGCCTCATAAATTGGCAAACGCCCTGCCGCAAAACGCACCTTGGCGATCAGCCCGGCGTCGCCGCACGACCACATAACCGGCTCCGGCAAACGCCAGCCATCCGAACATTGGTTCGGGTACCGGTGCGACTCCCACCACCACATCCAGTTTGCTCAGTTCCTGGCTACCGGTAAATTTGCCATTCAGGACGATATTGCCCGTCAACTTCCAGTCTTGCGAGAAATTGAACTTCGATACCGTCCAGAAACTCCAGGCCCCGGTCCCCCCAAAATCGCCCAGTGGTGTGCCGTTCAGGAACACATTGTTGAAACGGACCGGTGCGCCCACCGTCCGGTCAGCGACCCCGATTTGCATCACATTCATGTTGCCGGGATCGACGATGGAATATGTCAACGCCGGCCGGGCACCGATCGAGGCACTGAGCTGACTGCTGACCGAATCGAAGGCAAATATCACCGTCGTTGACCCGGGATTGATCCAGGTGTGTTGCTGCTGGACCCGGTTCCCGGCCTGTCCCACGTCCGGCACCCCCAGGTACATTTCGTCCGAGCCCGTATTGCCGAACGAGCGCCACCGGACCGCCCCTTGCTGAGTGAGGAACGGCGCGGTTCCCGAAGAAACCACGATATCGCCCGGGCAATCGCCCGGGCAACACTGCACCGCTCCGGCCAACCCGACAATCGTCAACAGGATGATTCGCGTCAGCTTCACAACAGATTCCCCACGACCTGGCGGCGTTTGTCGCAATCCGTCCCATGGCGTGCACCGATGGGATTGTGATGTTTTTATCGGTTTTCCCGGCCGGCGAGCTGCAGATTTTCGGGACAGATCCGGCGGTTGTGCATCGGGGAAAAAGGCCGGGGTTGCCTGTTCAATAACGGCTGGGTAATTTGACCGGCCTGGTTTTGATGCTGGAAGCGACATGCCAACAGCCGGCGGCGGATTCGCGGCCAATTAACCTTAACGGCAGTCAACCTTAACGGCAGTCGCAGAGCGACGGCGGGCCATTCCTGCTGCCAGGCATCGGTCCGCCTCGTTGGTGAGCGCCCACGGTCGCTTCGCGACCAGGGCGTTTGCCGTGTTTCCGTGTTCCGGGCACTAGCGTTCCGGGCGATCATCCGGCGTCGCACCGCGGCGACCGTCCAGTTCGACTTGCGCCAGGTAAATCGAGGCCTTGCCCTCGTGCGAGGAATAATAGCTGAGCCACAGTTGGTCCTCGTGCCAGACCATGCCGGCATAGCTGGTGTCGCCCCCCGACGGCAATCGCAGGATTTCGGTCAGGGTTCCCGCATCCCCATCGACCCGGCACAACGCCGTTCTGGCGCCACCGTCGTACAGTCGCACCGCAGCCAGCAACATTCCGTCGCGAACCTGAATCATGTCCGGTCCACCAATCCGGATCCCCAGATCTTTCCATTGCCATTGCCGCCAGGGAGGTCGCGAGATTCCCAACTGGGCCGAGTTCGCATCACCATCGCGTCGCAACAGGCAGTAACACGTTCCGTCATCTGCAAATACCATCGACGTTTCGTTCGGATAGCCCCCCACCAAAGCATCGTTGACGATGGTCTGAAACGACTTTCCATCGTTGCTGGAATACAACCGCAGCCCGCGGTTATCGCCACGCGTGCCGTAGCCAAATCCCCAGGCCCTGTCGTTGTGCCAGGTGATACGCCACAGCCAGTAATCGCGATCCGCGATCTCGCGGGGCTGACTCCAGACACGCCCGTCGTCCGAGAACCAGACCAGGGATTGATGCTGCGCCTTGCCAGGTTCGTCGCGGGCCCCGGCACCCGAAAGCATCAGCCGGTGATCCGGGGTCACTGTTATTTTGGCATCCCGCAAATCCGAATCCGGAATCCGGATCAGGGCGGCCGATTCCCAGTGAGCGCCGTCGTCCGATGAAATCACCCGGATTGCGCCATCGGGCGAAACATGGGAGCGGCCTTCGCGAAAAACGCACATCCAGCGATTCCGGAATCGGATCAAATCGGTGAACGCATTGTGGGGCGCGTGATCCCAGATCTTGCGAACGGAAACGATCGAGGGCGCCTCTTGTCCAGCTGCCGGCACCGAAATAACTTCACAGCAGACACACAGTACCAGCCAGCGGATCATCCGTTTACCTGAATTAAAGAATGCATGCCCCCGGGCTTTCACGTTTCGGGAGATGCGGCCTGGGCAGGGGGCGATCACCTTCGGGAACCACCCGCCAATTCTATGAAACCCGCGGCCGTCCCCATAGAATGCATCAGCAGCCAGCGAATCGTTGCCGGTTCGATTGCCTGACGAATTCTCCGTTTCCGTCCTGGCTGACTGGCGGTGGCGCCCGGGTCACCGCCCGAAAGCGAATCGTCTTGGTCGGGATGGCCTGTCCGTCGAACCGGTTTCGTCCGCGGACGTGGCGGAACCTGCGAGAATAAAAAATGGGAATTTCCGATCGTTCGATGAAGTCCGCTGGCGGGGAACCGGTTGGGATTCGGCCGCGTCCGCTGCCCGTTGAAACGTTGCACGGCTTGCGTCCGCCGTTGGCCGGATTTCCCTGGTTCCGGCATGCCGATCGTTTTCCACTGAAGCCTGCAACCGGAGAGTATTCGGCCGTTAACGCGTGGTGGTTGAGTGACGCCTGTTTCCTGTCGTACGGAGATGCGGCGTTTGTTCAGGAGGCGTTCGGGGGCTCTCCCCTGCCCGATCAGTCATGGCAACTGGGTTGGGTGGGTGAACCGGGCAACAACCGGGGGATCGTACTTTCCCGGAACGACGTCATGGTCATTGTTTTTCGGGGTACTCGACTGGAACGGCACTCGCCATTTGATGCGGCGGAGCTGATTGTCATCAATCAGGACGATCTGTGGGTCGATAGCCGGTTTTTGCCCGTCGTATCCCGGTTTGGGGGGAGCGTGCATGCCGGGTTCCTGAGTGCCTTTTCGGAAATCAGCGATGACCTGGACAACATCTTGCGAGGTCGAGCTCGAAATCAAGCATTGATTCTGGCCGGTCACAGCCTCGGCGGTGCGCTGGCAACGCTGGCTGCGACACACGCCGATCCGGTCGAAGTGGATGCCCTGTATACCTATGGCTCTCCCAAAGTCGGCAATGCCGGTTTTGCCGAGAGCGTGGCCGGGCTCCGGCATTTTCGCCATGTCTGTGGCGAAGACTGGGTGCCCAAGCTGCCACCGGCGTTTCTGGGCTACGTGCACACCGGTCAGCTGATGCCGGTTCCCGGGGTTGCCTCACGAGGCGAGCGGCGGGAGTGGTATGATTCCGCCAGCGAACTGTTTTCCGGGCTGACGGCGATGGCCAAAGCCGGTCGTGTGGATGTGGGCGATTTGCCGTTCCGGATCGCGGGCCTGGTGCATCATGCGCCGGTCTGCTATGCCACATTGCTGTTCAATGCGCTGCCCGGAATCCGGCGTTAAAGATCGGCCCGCCCTCCTGAACCGTCGGGCCAAAACCGGGTTGCCCAAATATTCTGAGGGGTTTCCGGAGTCCGGTATCATGATTAATCTGGTATAAACGTCGATTCGTCCGGTGATGCCGCGCGGGATCACGCGACGCCGGGATGGTTTTTCTGAATCCGTCGGTTTCCCTGTTGATTGCCAATGACCAGCAAAAAAGAGCATTTGCGCGAGGCCGCTTCCGAGGTCCAGGCGAGCGTCAGCCGCAAGCTGCGCCGTGTATGGTGGGCGTTTCTGTTACGCGGTTTGCTGGCACTTGGACTGGCAATCTGCGCGCTGGCCTGGCCACAGCAAACCATCGGCATTTTGACCAAATTGCTGGGTGCCTATTTCATTATCGACGGTGTGGCGGGATTTGTCGGAGCCTTGCGGAGCGGTGATCGGGGATCACAGTTTCTGCCGGCGGTTGTCAGCTTCGCGGCCGGATTGGCGTTGCTGTTCTGGTCTGAAATCAGTGCCAAGATTTTCTTGGTCATCGTCGGCATTTGGGCGGCCTTCCAGGGTATCGGGATGCTGGTTTCCGGCTGGCAAATGGATCGTGGTGACGAGGATCGCACGCTGGTTGGCATTGTCGGTTTGATCGTGACGGTGGTGGGAGTGATTTTCATCGCCTGGCCGGAAGTGGGGGTTGTGGCGATCTCGTGGCTGATTGCCATTGGGGCCGGGCTGGTCGGCGTTTTGCTGATCTACCTGGCCATCCGCCTGAAAAAAATCAGGCATCGCGTGGATGATATCGGAAAACACCCGGGATGAACCTGACCGGGGTCAGGGTTCTGGCGAATTGACGGCCCGCATTTCTGTCCATTCGGCTGTACCCCATCATGCAACTGCGTGTCATTGGGCCGGGTCCGAATCCGGGAATCCCCGCGATTCAGGAAAGTCGGTTCGGGCGAGGTTCGAAACTGTGGAAAAATGCTTCGGCGCCCTGCTTCGACGCAGTTGGGCGATTCCTCCTCGCCAGCCAGCGCGGACGTCGATTGCCCGCTTGGCGGAAACTGCATCGACCGGTGACAGCAGCGACCATCGCAAGAAGTTACCCGGTCTGCGTTGACGGACCGGCCGCATGGCCCGTCAGCCTGCCGGCGGACTCTCGCCCCAGTTGTTCCGAGATGCCGACCACGTCGTTGAATTCCAGCGGCAACGGTTCCACCCGATCGGGTTTCACATAAACCACGAAACCGGACCAGGCGTCCGGTGCCCCGGGCAAATAGACCGTGACCCGCTGGTCCGCTGCGCGTTCCATTTCAAACCCGATTCGCGTGCAATCGTCAAAATGCACCAGCACCGGGTTCATGTTGGGTCGCAGTTCGGCACCGCCCAGACTGCCTTTCATCTGCTCCTTGATAATGGTGTACCGGGGAAACAGGGTCGTGATGTTTTTCTCGAAATACCTGGAAATGCGTCGGGCAAACGAGCGGCGGGCCAGCAGTCCGGCCACAAAACAGAGCAGCAGCAGAATGAGAATGGCCAGCAGGATCAATACCGCGATCCCGGCCGGTGTTTTCAGCGGAACGACGTCGTACAGCGCCTCGGCAACCACCAGCACGATCGGAATGATTTGACCCACCAGGGCGCCCAGCACGATCAGCGGCAACAGGAACAACAACCCCCCGATAATGGTGGTTTTCCAGAATCCGAAACGGTTGATCGATTTGTTCATTCCAACGGTCCACGATTAACCAGTTTGGCACCACCGGCGATCCTCCCCGAACGCGCTGGACCGGGAGGGACGAGTTGATGTCATGCCCCGCCGGACGTGCGCCGGATCATCAGGCCCTGTCCGGTCGGTAGCGAAAGAATTTTGGCGCCGACGGAGGTCGCGAAATCATCAAAGCAGCGCTTTTGCTCCTCGTGACCCCGCCACCCGTAATCGTCCAGCAACACCAGCCCGCCATCGACCATCCTCGGCCAGAAATGCCTGAGCGCCGCCAGTTCCGGCAAGGCGCAATTCATATCGATGGACAGATAGGCGACGGTTTCGATCTCCAGGGTTGCCAGGACTTCGGGCACAGCACCGCGCACCGGTCGTACGTTCGGATAGCCTGAAAAGGCATCCTGGACAAACTCGTAGACGTCCGGATAGTCATTGAAATGCGCGGCCGTGTCGTCCTGGCTGATTTGTTCGGGTACCAGACCTGAATAGGTATCGATCAGGTAAAAAGTCTTTTGGCCGTCGAAGGATGAAAAGTCCAGCGCATGGATGACCGCCGTCGACAAAAACGCCCGGTTGACCCCACATTCGACAAAATCGCCTGCCAGCAAGCTGGCCTGATAACCGGCCCATTGAGCCACGTGCGACCGCCACCGCATTTGGTTGCGGGAATCCATTTTCAGGGCGGCTGCATAAGACTTTCGGAAAACCGGATCTCGCGCAAAGTCGGCATTGTGAACCGTGGCCAGTCCGTCTTCGCGGTATCGGGGAAACAGGGCCGTTCGGGAATTCATGTAAAATTCACGCGCCCGGGGATTTTTTTGATCAGGTGTCGCAGTTTGACCAGCAACGATTTCCCGTTTGAGTTGACTGTCATCATGTCGAGCCCCGGTCCTTGCAGGGTAATCGGTTGTTACAAACACCCGGCCCTGGTTCGAGTCGGGCAAACGGGTGTGGCGACGTCGCCGGCCCGTGCCGCCGTTTCCGTTGGCCTGCCGCTGCTGCGCTGGCATCGATCGGTGGAGCCCTCGGGCTGACCCCCGAATCTTTCATGAGCTTCGCAAAAACCGAATTTTGAGTCGACAGTGATCCTGGTAGCGCTGCTGGCATCCCGGGGCCGTCGATAAAACAGGAAACGCCGCCGGGGCGGGCCACCGACGTGCGGGCATCCCCGCAATGTCTGGTTGATGCCCGGCCGGATCCGCGATTTGATGCCCGGCGAATGCCGGTGGGCCGGCCGGGACGGGCCTGCCGGAACGGATCCAGCCACCAATGTGAAGCTGCGGAACTAATGTGAAGCTGCGGAGGTGGCCGCTATGACGGCCGGAATGGTCGCGGCAACCATCACCGCGGTTTGCACGGCCTGCATCGCCGCGTGGGTCGCTCCGGCCGCCAACAGGTCTCCCGCCGCCAGTTTCCGGACACGATCCTGATGCTGCCGGAGTTCGTCCGGCACGAAATTGGGCTTGAGTAACCCGGCATGACTGGCCAGAGCAATCAACACCGCGGTTCGCTCATCGGGCAACGTCTGGTCGTCAAACATGACGCGGGCCATCCGGTTCCGAATGGAGTCTTCCCACGAACCATTCAATTCCGGGTAAACGCGGCGCGTAAACAGCCACAGCACCTGCTGCTCATCCTGTCGCAGAATGCCCATTTTGCATAACGATTCGGCAACGCGGTGCCCCAGCTGTTTGATATTGCCGGCGCGATACACCCAGTCCTGCAAGCCCCTGTGTTTTGCAGATTCAACCATCTGTTGCAGCAAGTCGTCGAGCAACGGATCGCCGGTCGGTGCCTCGCTGACAACCGCCACAATTTGCTGTTTGTCGTTGTTGGCAACGATTCGTTCCTGCAACAACAATTCGCTGACCATCGCACCGGCCACGGCGTACTGGTACATCCCGCTGGAAAAGGTCCCCTTGTCGTCGCGTAACGCCAGCAAGACCACTTCTTCGTGCAGTAACAGTTTGTTGTTCATCACGGGTTCCCCGGCCTGGGCCGGCTCGATGGGTTGATTCCACAGTCGGTTTCGAATACCGGAGAACAGCACTCGGTTGGCATTGCCGATTCAACGACAGGCGGAGGCTTGATCCCGGCAATCTCGTTGAAATCTGCGGATTTGAAGGATCGTTAATAAAACCAGCAATGCCAGTTTGACCAGATCCAGTCCGACATACCACATATGATAACTGGCTTCGGGGACCGGCTGGCCGTTGATGATGGCCAGCGTGCGCCAGTCGAGCACCGTAAACAGCAACAGGGTCTGGACCAGCAGGATGGAAACGACGATTCCCAGCAGTGTGTTTTGACGGGCCATTCCCGCAGCGGCCGCCGACAAACCGGCCGCCGCCAGCAACAAACTGGCAAACAGGATTTCGGCGATATTCAGGGCGTGAAAGACCAGATGTCCGATCGACAGGGCCTCGATCCGGTCGATCTGTTCCGGCTGGAACCGCAGCGGCGTTTCCACAAAGCCGATGGCGACGAGGAATCCGATCCAGAGAATCGTGACCACGAACGAATATCGAGCCATTTTTGCCGGAAAACGGTTCCAGGGTGATTCGGATGTCAACCCGGGGTGTTGGGCTGATCCGGGTATTTCGGCAGATGTCTGTCCCGCAAACCCGGCGGCCCCCCCAAAAAAGGGGAACCCGAAAGCTCCCCCCTGAACGGTGATGATGTTGTCGGGCACCGGTTGCTGTTAACCACGAACACGAACCTTGCCATGTTTGGTGACGACGACCTTGACTTCCTTGTCACAGCAGGGCCAGCAGACCGAGGCGATTTGGCGACCGAACAGGCCGCTGCGCCAGCAAACGACCGGCTGTTGACCCGCGCAACAGGGAGGAACGTCGACACAAACGTCATGCGGACATCCGCAGGGGTCGACCAGGCACATGCGGACCGGAACCGGGCAACAACAGGATTGACAGCAACAGGTATCGCAGGGGCCAGCTGCCTGCCAGGCGCCGGCGGGCATTTGAACGATCGTCCCCGGATCCGCGTAATCGGCTGCCGGCGCGGGCGCTTCCATCACGGACGATTCCTGCGGCGCCACAGCGTGGCTGATTCGATAGAACAGGCCCTGGCCTGTTCCATTGAGTGTGTCTGCGTCAACCTGGGAAACGGTCGCAACGGCCAGGGCGAACATGACCGATGCCGCGACGATGGTGTTTTTCATGGTGGGTTGCCTCTCGGTGTCTAACACTCGACATAAAACTCGACATAAACGGGTCCGCGGAAACGGGCCAGATTTCCCATCGACGGGACACCCGATTCCCTCACTTAACCATAAACTCTTTGCAGGCGATGTAAACACCGCCGGTCGCCGAATTCAGGCGACGCACGTCGCTTGGATGGTCGATCGGGAAAACGGGGCATTCCCTTTGCGTTGCGAGCGGCGTGGCTGTCGGGCACGGATGGTTCGGCCAACTTCCCGGTGGTCAACGGCCTTCCACAGGCAGTCCGCTGGGTACACGATCCGGAATCGTCGTTTGCAGCCGGGATTCGAAATCCGGTGCCGTCAACGAACCCAGAAATGCCTCCAGATCCCGGACGTCCCGGTTGCTGAGACGGCCCGGAAGATTTCCGGTGTCGAGCGAGGCCGTTTGCATGAAAAAAGTGACCCAGTCCCGCAGAACCGTGTCCCACAATTCGGTCTGTTCCAGCTGGCGGTGCGGCCGGTAGGTGAGCAAACTGAACAGGGGCGAGGCGTGGTGCCGAATGACCGAATTGAGATCGGCAAATGCGCCATTGTGCATGTAGGGCGCCGTTTTGGCAACGTTTCGCAGGGGTGGCGTGCGAAACGCAAACAGGTCCGCCAGATCCCGGTTTTCCAGGTAGCGACCCAAATCACGCGGTGCAAATTGACCCTTGCCCGGTCCCAGTTGCGGGACCGCCAGTGACCAGTGCCGCTGGTCGGTCAGCAGCGGACCGGAATGACAGCTGGCGCAGTTGGCGCGTCCGTAAAACAAAATCGCTCCCCGTTTTTGACGAGGGGTCAGTGCCGAATTGTCTCCCTGCAAGTACCGATCAAACGGACTGTCGAGAAACGTGAAAGCGTTGATTTCGAAGGCCCCGATGGCATTGGCGGCGTGTGTGAAATCCAGTTCTTCAACCGGCGTACCCGGGTAGGCGGCCGCGAACAGATCCTGGTATTCCGGATAGGCCAGCAACCGATCCATCAATGCCGACCAGATTCCCGGCAGGTCGTTGTCGTCCAGCAGGGCAATTTCATTGATGTTGCCATCGAAGGTCAAATCACCCACGCGACCGCGCATCTCGTCGCGCGAAGTCACCGGGAACATGGCCTGGGCATACAACTCGGACGTCAGGCCGGGCAACAACCGGTCACCCGCCGGTGTGGTTATTTCGCCCTGCGCATTTCGGGACACCCGACTGTCCCAAAACATGCTGGTCCACAGGCTGCTGCCGCGATTGAAAATCTCCGGTGCATTGCGAGGCACCAATTCGCGATTGCCACCCAAAACGCGTTCGATCCCGAGGGCCCCGGGATTCTCGGGAGCGGTTCCCACGGGCAGCGCCAGGGCATCGCCGGTAGCCAACTGCGGGTGATGGCATGTGGCGCAGGACGTGTCCCGGTTGCCGCTGAGTTCACGGTCAAAAAACAGGGCCTGCCCCAGCGCGATCCGGGCCGCCGAGTGGCCTCCTCCCGGATCCGGGCTGACCACACCCTGGTCTGCCAGCATCGATCTGAGGAGGCCATCCGTCGATTGGGCCGTCAGCCCGGTTGCCATGCCGTGCAGGAAACCGAGGCAGGCCCCCAGCCACAGGACGGAACAGGCCGAAACCCGATATGGAATGTTGCAGGATCGTAGATTCATACCGATATTTTCGCGAGAAGGGATGGCGGGGAAAAGAGCGGCGAGACGCTGATTGCCAGTTTACTTGTTTAAATCGTTTTGCCAACCAAAATGGGCCCATAACAAATCCACGTTCGCCGCCCGGCCATGGCCAACGATTCACCCAAAGAGCCGCGAAATGCGAGATCGCCAGCCGTTTTCCAGCATTGGCGTTGCGGGGATCAGGGACGAACAACGACAGTGATTTTGCGGGTTGGGGGGGAGCTTGCCCGGGGCGCCGGTTGCCTGGCGTGCCGCTTGCCGCAAACCGCCCGGTCCCCGCGAGCCGACGACGCGCACCGCAACCTGCCGGTTGACGGTCGCTCTGCCCGGCGACCACAATCGGTTGACGACCCGGGGAGTTTAACAACCCGCCTGAAGACCGACATGAAAGCAAGTACGGCCGCGATGTTTGGCGACTGGCAACGCTGCTGGAAACGGCTGTTCCTGACCGACGTGATGTACAAGGTCATCGCGTTTGTTTTGCTGACGCCCCTGGTATCCATCCTGTTCAGTCTGGCATTGGCTCTTTCGGGGAATACGGTTCTGGCCGACCAGGACATTTTGATTTTCTTTCTGGCTCCGGCTGGCTGGTTATGCCTGATTGCCGTGGGCGGGTTGGCACTGGCGATCAAGGCTCTGGAGATGGCGGCATTGATGGTGATTCTGGCCGCGACTCCACCGCGAACGGTGCGACCGCTGGAGGCCTTGCGATTTGCCTCGGTGCATGCGGTCGTCGTTCTGAAGCTGACGGCGCGAATGACGGGCATCGTGCTGCTGATTCTGGCTCCGTTTCTGCTGGTTGCCGGCGGGGTCTACTTTTGGCTGTTAACCGATCACGACATCAATTTCTATCTCAAGGAAAAGCCGCCCGTATTCCAGGTGGCGCTTGGTTGCGGGGCCATTCTGCTGGTGGTGGTCGCCATCATTTTGCTGCGATTTTTTGCCAACTGGTTTTTCGCCTTGCCGCTGGTGCTGTTCGAAAACGTCGCACCGTCCCGGGCACTGCGTGAAAGTCGAAACCGGATTGCCGGACATCGACGAAACGTGCTAACGGTTCTGGTGGTTTGGCTGCTGGTCATGACCGTTCTTTCCGGACTGGCCACCAGCCTGGTCATTTTCGGGGGGCGGTCGCTGGTCCCCCGAATGACCGGTTCCCTGCCGGCACTGGTGTTTGCGACCGGGGCCAGTTTGCTTGTCTGGTGGCTGGTTAACCTGGCGATCAACCTGCTGGGGACCACCAGCCTGGCAGCGATCCTGTTTCATCTTTACCAGCGTGTGGGAGGCGGCGGGGCCGTGGAACCGGTCCGGCCGGAGCTCATTGAAATCAGCGCGGACAGCCCGTGGCTCCGCCTGACCCGACGCCGTCTGGTGGCGGCTGGTCTGATTGGCGGCCTGGTCACGATCCTGGTGGGCGTGTGGTTTGCCCGTTCCGTGCGACTGGAGGATCATACCGAGATCATGGCCCATCGCGGGGCCTCGGCGGCAGCGCCGGAAAACACGATGGCTGCCATCCGCCAGGCGATCGCCGACGGAGCAGACTGGGTGGAGATCGATGTCCAGGAAACCGCTGACGGCGAAGTGGTCGTTTTTCACGACAGTGATTTTATGAAGTTGGCCGGTAACCCGCTGAAAATTTGGGACGCGACTCTGCCGGCGTTGCAGGATATCGATATCGGCAGCTGGTTCGGTGCCGAATTTGGCGACCAGCGGGTACCGACTCTGGCCGCCGTGCTCCAGGAGTGCCGCGGCAAGATCGGCGTCAATATTGAGCTGAAATATTACGGGCATGACCAGCAACTGGAACAGCGGGTCGTGGACATCGTCGAGGCCTGCGGAATGACCGAAAATATTGTCATTATGTCCTTGAAGTTGCCGGCCGTTGAAAAAATGAAAACGCTGCGGCCCGCCTGGCGGGTTGGGCTGTTGATGTCCGTTGCGGCGGGCAATTTAAAAAACATCAACGCCGATTTTCTGGCGGTCAACGCGTCATTTGTCGATCGCCGGTTTGTGCAGGCTGCCCACAAGATCAACAAGCAGGTTTGCGTCTGGACGGTCAATGATCCGGTCAGTATGTCCACCATGATCGGCCGGGGTGTGGATGCCGTAATTACCGATAAACCGGCCGTGGCCCGCCTGGTTTTGCAGCAACGGTCCGAGTTGAGCGCTCCCGAGCGGTTGCTGGTCGAACTGGCCGGCATTTTTGGAATTGAACGGGAAGTCGTCGGCCAATAACGGGAGTCCATGAAACCGGGATTTATCCAGTCGTCTGTTGGGTGGCGCCGGTGCCGGCTGTAACGCGCATCGCCCACCGACGATCACCGTGACGACAGGATTTGAAGATGACGATCAACGACAAATTTCTGCTCTTCAAGTCGCATCCGGCCGCCCGGGGGCTGGACGATAACGCCGTCAGGGAAATCTCTGACGCGGCGGAACTGGTCCGCTGCCAACCGGGTGACGTGATCCAGCCGGCCAATCAGGTGGTAAATTCCATTTATCTGATTGTTCACGGGCGACTGCGGGTTACCGCCCTCGATCCGCACGGTCGAATTGTGCTTGAGCGATACCACGGAGCCGGTGGCCAGTTTGGGGGACTTTCGGCCACGCTGGCCGAGCCAACACCCGTTGATTGCGTCGCCGAAGATCCCGGTACCCTGCTGAGACTGGACTATGCGAAAGCCTTTGAGCTGACCAAAAAACATGATGCCTTTCGCCTGAATATGACAAGGTTACTGGCCGGCGGCATTCGCGAAATGATCTTCGGAAACAAACTCCCCAATCGGCCGCGGATGCTGGCCTTTTTCCATCAATCAGCCGAGACCCGGAAAATCAGCCGCCTGCTTTTCGATCGCCTGATTCAACTGGGCGAAACGCCCTGTGTCCTCACCGACCTGTCTGACCCGCAGCCGGTGGCGGGGGTCGAGTATCTGGCAATCCGCCAGGGTGGCCAGTTGATGCCTCCGCAAGAAACGCGGCGTCAGATCACGCAGTGGCTGGACGACGGCGATACCCGTATCATCGCGGATTTGCAGGCTTCGATCGACCGGCAACGGGCGGCCAGCGCGCTGGAAGCCTGCGAGCATGTCCTGTGGTGTGTGACGCCCGACAACTGGGAAGCATCGATGGGGCCGCTTCAGGAACTTGAATCGGCGGCGCCCGGCTGGCGGGACAAGATTACCATTATCTGGTTGCTCAAGGCAAACGACGTCGCGCCGCTGGCCTGCGAATTGCGGCGTCTGGCCCGGGAAGACATCAAGATTTCGTTTGACGAGCCCGGACCCCACCAGAGCCGCGTGTTGCAAAACGGGTTCGAACGACTGGTGCATCTGTTTCGGGGGGTCAAGATCGGGGTGGCCCTGGGCGGTGGCGCGGCACGGGGCATGGCCCATCTGGGGGTGCTCAAGGCGCTGGAAGAAAGCGGGATCGTGGTGGACATGATTGCCGGCACCAGCGCGGGAGCCATGTCCGGTACGGTCTATGCCCGGGGCATTGAAATGGACTACGCCGCCGGTCGGTTTGTCAACGACCTGACACCCTCCTGGTGGTTCCGTCATCTGCCCCGCGGAGACCAGTGGTATCTGTTGTACAAATACCGGCGCGGCCACTTTGATCCCATGTTGCGAAAGTACATCGGAGACTATGGGCTGGAACAGTTGCCGCTGGCCATGAATTCGGTGACGGTAGACCTGATTAGCGGCAATGCGGTGGTGCGGGACCGCGGAGACGCGGTGCGGGGAATTGTCGAAAGCATCAACTTGCCCGTCCTGTCGGTGCCCATTAATCACCACGGGCAGTCACTGGTCGACGGCGGACTGATTAACAACATCCCGGCGGATGTGCTGGTGGCCGGGGGGTGCAATTTTGTGATTGCCGTCAGTGTGACTGGCGAGATGGAAGTTGAATTTGCCGGTAATCGGCCGGACACGCCGACCGAACACATGCGACCCGCGTCGACCATTCAAACAATTCTGCGCAGCCAGCTGGTGCAAAGCAGAAATCTGAACGCGCTTGGCGTGCAACCGGCCGACATCGTCATTGAGCCGGACGTCACCGGATTCGAATTGACGGCATTCACCCGAACCGATGAATTGTCGGCGGTGGGAGAGCAAACCACTCGCCAGGCGATGCCTCAAATCCGGGCATCGCTGCACCGCCTGGACAGCCGCCTGTTCGCGGCCCCGGAAGAGCCCGCCAACGGGCTGCACGCCTGATCCCGACCCCGGGCTCAACCGGCCCGGCTGGCGATGGCGTACATGACGAGAGCTGCGGCGCCGGTACACAACGCGTACGGCAACTGCGTCCGCACATGATCAATATGGTCCGTGGCCGCGGCCATGGATGATACGACCGTGGTGTCGGAAATCGGCGAGCAATGGTCGCCGAAAATCCCCCCGCCGAGGACGGCTCCAACCACCAGCTCCAGACTCAAATCCAACCGCTGACCGAGGGGAACGGCGATGGCCAGCATGATGGCAAACGTTCCCCAGCTGGTCCCGGTGGAAAAGGCGATTCCACTGGCAATCAGGAACAGCAAGGGTACCACCCAGGCCGGCGATATTTCGTCATGGACCAGTGAAGCCACCCAGGAGCCGGTCGACAGGCCATCGTCGCCGCACAGCCGGCCAATGGCGAAAGCCAGCATCATCAGCAACGCCAGCGGCAACATGCCGGCGGCCCCTTTCAGGGACACATTGACCAGGTCGGGCAATCTCATGATGCCCTGACAGCGATACAAGAGCCACGCAAACAGCACGGCCGCAAACACGGCCCAGTAGACCGCCGTCGATCCGGAACAGGCGCGGAGCACGTTCCAGAGATTCACCTCGGTCGCGGCCGGCAACCGGGTTAATCCGGTATAGGCCAGCCCGACCGGCAACATCGTGACCATCACCAGGACCGGCAACACGAAATTCACCATGCGCCGCGGGGTTTCGGGTTCCGCTGTCCAGGTAACCACTTCGTCGGCAACCAGGGGGGTGGCCCCGTCGCGGAGTATCTGGCCCGTTTCCCGAACCCGACGTTGTGCCTGACGCATCGGTCCAAAGTCAAAATCAGTGGCCAGCAGGACAAACAACAGCAGCAGCGTGCCGAGAGCATAAAAATTAAAGGGCAACGATCCCGCCAACACCGAAACGGGATCCGGCACCCCCAGAATCGTCAACTGGGCCAGCACAAACGCGCCCCAGCCATTGAGGGGAATCAGGATACAAACCGGCGCCGAGCTGGAATCGCACACGTAGGCCAGTTTTTCCCGCGACATTCGCAGCCGGTCGAAAACGGGTCGCCCGACGGTCCCGGCCACCAGCGCCGACATATTGGACTCCATAAAAACCAGCAATCCAATCGCCATCGTGAGCAATCCGGCCCGTCGCCGCCCGGTCAACAGACCTCGCTGACGGGTCGATTCGATGAATCCTTCCACGCCCCCGCTCCGCTGGACCAGGGCAATCAGCGAGCCCACCAGCAGACTGAACAGAATCACGCGCGTGTTGTCACCGTCGGAAAAAACATCGACGCATGCCTGCAAGGCGGCCATTGTGCCGGTTAACGGCGAAGCTTCGATGATGACATAACCCATCCAGATCCCGGCCGCCAGCGAGGCAAATACCTGACGTGTGGCGATCGCCAGGACGATGGCCAGCAGCGGCGGCACCAGCGACCAGATGCCATAGTCATGAGGCATAAGTCTGTTTCCTGTGGGGCTCGAGGCGCGATCCCGGAGGGCCAACCGGCGCGCGTTGCGTTTTTCCGAACCTCCGCGTACAAATGAATATTGCCACATCGCCCGCCAAAGGGCAAACGGGCCAGCGGTCCGGTGGGCAGGAAACTGATTCGAATATCGCGTATCCAGCAACCGGAGCGTGCCAGATGTTGCATGACAAAAACCAGATCGCGGAAACCATTAGTGCTCTCAAACAGCAACGGGATGAACTGGCCCTGCAGATTCACCTGGGCGCGATGGAAGCCCGGGACGAATTTGAGGCAGCCAGGGAAAAACTGGATCAAATGACCATCCAGTTCGAACCGGTCAGGCATGCCGTGGATGAATCGGCCAGCAACGTACTGGCCTCGCTGCAACTGGTTGGCCAGGAAGTGTTGGCCAGCTTCAAACGGGTTCGCGAATCGCTCAGGTAACCGGGCGCCTGGCGCGGCCGGGCTCCAACGCCGCCGCCGCAGCGGTTGCGGTTAACCATTGCGAGACACCATCTCGCCAACCACGACCGTGATATTGTCCCGACCGCCTGCATCCAGGGCCAACTGAACCAGTTGGTCGCAAGCGGCTTGCAGATCCCCGACCGCCAGAGTTGCCGCCATGGCTGTCGCGTCGACCATATCGCTCAATCCGTCGCTGCAGACCAGCAAGCGATCGGCGGCTTGCAATTCCACATGCATGACATCCGCGGAAATGTCGTCCCGTCCCGCCCCCAGGCTGTTGATCAGGACGTGGCCAAACCGGCTGCAGTCCGGCTCCACGGCTCCGGCGTCAACCAGCGCCTGGCCCAGGGTTTGATCGCGAGTCAGCTGGTTCAGATTTCCGTCGCGAAACAGGTAGCCCCGGGAATCGCCAATATGAACCAGTATCGCATGGGGCGGAACCAGATAGGCAGCCGTCAGGGTGGTGCCCATTTCATGTTTGTCGGGGTCCAGCAGGGCCTGACGCTGAAACATTTCCTGAATCCGGTTGATATAGGCCGTAATTCGCTGCCGCACGTCCGCGGATTCCACATCGGCGTATTTCATGACCCAGCTGGTGGCCCGTCCGGCGGATTCCAGCATGGTGTCGATGGCCATTTGCGAGGCCACGTCTCCGAAACGGGCGCCCCCGATCCCGTCGGCCACCAGGATGCCCCAGGCCTGGTCATCAACATACGCGACCTGTTCGTCAGGCAAATTGGAAACCAGCATTTCGCAGCGGCGGGTCCGGCGGACGACGGCAAAGTGATCTTCGTTGCGGGGACGCCGTTTGCCCGGATGTGTGGCCGCGGCGATCCGGACGTCCAGGGCAGGTTCCCGGGGAACCAGGAACTCGTCGGTAAACGGGAACTCCACGTGTTCCCGGGTTTCCTGACTGGATTTTGCCATGGTGGTGTCACCCTCCCGCGCCTGGGTTCATCGAATGTTAACCGATCCGTTTCACGACTCAGCGACTGGCGAGCCCGTCCATCGACCGGCGATGAGTTCGGCCACCGGTTTTCCGGTCGCATTTCGTTGCAAGACAATTCGCGCAATAGAAACGATGGGTGTTGCCAAAAACATTCCCACAATTCCCCAAACCAGTCCAAAAAACATCAGGGAAATCAGCAAAACGACCGGACTGACATCAAACGATTTGCCCATCAGCCGGGTTTCGATCACATTGCCGCTGACAAACTGGATGGCCGATATCAGAATCAGGCAGATGATGGCCGCCGGCAAACTCATTTCGGAATTCAGGATCAGGAAAGGCACCGGCAGGATGTTGGCCACCAGCGGTCCAATGTTGGGAATGTAATTCAGCAGAAATGCCAGAAATCCAAACACCACTGCCAACGGCACATTGAACAGGTACAGCACGGCCCCGAAAGCAAAGCCCGTAAAAAACGAAATAACGGTTTTCAGGGTCAGGTACTTGCGAATCTGGTCCTCAATTTCCTGAACAATCGCCGGTCGTTCCTGCTGAATCGAGTCGTTTCCCATCAATAAAAAGAACACAAAGATCAATATCAGTACGCTGTACGACAATAATGTGGAAAGCGAACTCGCCAGGCTCAGTAATACCGATTGAAGCTGGCTGGCGAAGGCATCCAGCAATTCGCGGATGGCCTGCGAGGGATCGGTGACCGCCGACTCCTGTTCGGGCGGCGGCAAGATGCCGGACGGCGGATCCCCGGTTTCGACGGACTCGGATCCCGGCACGTCGCCTCGCGGTGTCGCCGGTGCGGCGGTGGAGGGCGCGGGCCGCGGGGCTGACAAACGTTCCTGGTGCTCCCGTTCCTGATTCATCCAGTTGGTCACCCAGGTGGCGATCGCCCCCAAACGCTGCTCGTAGGCGCCGGCGTTGCGGGTCACGTCATTGATGGACACCCAAATCACAAACCCGGTGACGGCCAGTGCCAGCACGCCGATCAAAAACGTCACTCCGAAAGCAACATATCGCGGAAATTTGAGCCGCGTTTGAAAAAACGCCATGATCGGTCGACATCCAATCACAATGAACAACGCGATCACAAACGGCATTAACACGGACTGCAGGTAATACAGGCTAAACCCCACCGCGATCGTGGTCAGGGTGACCAGACAGAGCGTTTGTGTCTTTTGCATCTCTGATTCCATCGGGGAGCTGGCCGGGATCCGGGCAGCGTTTAGCTTATCCGCGACACGATGGGCAATCCACTGTCGACGCAAATGAATCCCCGTCGTTCTTGCCGGAATGGTTGACGGTCATTGTGCATGGATTGAAATTTGTCCGGACGGAACCTATGGTGAAACCGGAACGCCCGGCACCGCCGGCTGCCGCGGATTTTGCCATCCCCGGCGAGGCAGGTCTTTCCAAAGGGTGCCGTTTCCGGGTCGTCAGCTGTTTCCCCGACCCCGCCTGTGATTTCAAAAGGCAAAAGGACCAGGATTTGTGTTTGACTGGGTGATCTGGGGAACGGTCCTGACGATTGTCAATTTTTTCCTGGCTGCCGGCGTGACGATTCATGCGGTGTTGCTGAAACGCGACAGTCGGGCCGTCATTGGCTGGGTTGGCCTGGCCTGGCTGGCACCCATCATTGGCGCTTTGGCCTACATGGTGTTGGGGGTCAACCGGATCCATCGCAAGGCCAGTACCCTGAAGCAACAAGCGCCGGTGGCCATTATCGAATCGGTGTATCGACCCGAAGATCTGAAGCTGGCCGGTGAATTCGCCGAACGACATCCGAATCTGGCGGGTCTGGCCCGGGCCGGTCTGACCCTGAGTGGCCTGCCGCTGCTGCCGGGTAACGAGATCGAGCCGCTGTTCAACGGCGATCAGGCCTATCCGGCCATGATCAACGCGATCCATCAGGCACAACATTCCGTGGCCCTGCTGAGTTACATTTTCGACAGCGATCGGGCGGGCGAGGCGTTTCTGCAGGCGCTGGCCCAGGCCCGGCAGCGCAACGTGGAAGTGCGTGTTCTGATTGACGGCGTCGGTTCCGCGTACAGCAAACCCAGTATGGTTGGCCGACTGCAACAGGCCGGGATCAACACCGCCGCGTTCTTGCCGACCCGGCTGCCGCGGTTGCCCACCTGCGCCAATTTGCGAAATCATCGCAAGATTCTGGTAATCGATGGACAAACCGGGTTTACCGGCGGCACCAATATCCGCGAAGGTCATTGTCTGGATCTGAAACCTTCGTTTCCGGTCCAGTGTCTGCATTTCCGGCTGCGGGGCCCTGTGGTCGCGCACTTGCAACAGGTGTTCGTCAAGGACTGGGAGTTTACGACCGGTGAACGACTGGACGGGGAGACCTGGTTTCCACCGCTGGATCGGGTGGGCCCGGTTTGGGCGCGGGGGATCGAGCATGGACCCGACGAGCATTTTGAAAAACTCTCCGATTTGCTGGTGACGGCCCTGGCCAGTGCCCGGCACCGCGTGCGCATCGTGACTCCCTACTTTCTTCCCGGCGCCTCACTGGCCCAGGCCCTGAACGTGGCCGCTCTGCGAGGCGTGGAGGTTGAGATTTATATCCCGGCCAAAAACAACATTCGTCTGGTGCAATGGGCCGCCACGGCCCAGCTGTGGCAAGTGCTCGAAAAAGGCTGCCGGGTTTTTGTGACTCCCGAACCGTTTGACCACACCAAATTGATGATTGTGGACGACATCTGGACGTTGATCGGTTCCACCAACTGGGATCCGCGCAGTCTGCGGCTGAATTTTGAATTCAATGTGGAATGCTACCATACGGACCTGGCCACCCGGTTGCACACGATAGTGGACCACAAGGCGGAATCCGCGACGGAAGTCACGCTGCAGGACATCAACAGGCGAAGTTTTCCGGTCCGTCTGCGAGATGGCCTGGCTCGCCTGTTCAGCCCGTATTTGTAATCCGCGAAGCGGCAGCTGCCCGCCCGTCGCCACGAGACTGGCATCCGTGCCGACGTCGGACTATTATCTCGGGATGACCCGGACGTATCGCTGAGCACCGGATATCAGCCTGATCGGTCACGCGGGTGTGATTGGTCGTGCGGGCCGCCATGGCCGGCTGGCCAAACTCCCCGCGGAAACGGCAACAAACGAGTACCGAAATGTCTTTTTATACACGCCCCGCTCGATCCATCCTGCATCCCACTGATTTTTCCGACGCCAGCGAGTCCGCCTTTGCGCACGCCCTGGCTATCGCCGTTAACAATCAGGCAACCCTGACCATATTGCATGTGGTGCGGGACCGCAGCGAGATGGTTCCCTGGCATGAATATCCGTCGGTTCGGGCGACCCTGCAGCGATGGGGTGCACTGGAACCGGGCGCCTCGCGCCGCGAGGTTGCGGCAAAACTGGGCGTGACTGTCGAGAAAGCAGTGGGTATTGATGCCAACGTGGTCAATTCGATTGTGAGGTTCACGCAACTGCACGATGTCGACTTGATCGTGATGGCGACCAGCGAGAATCGGGAGCAGCCCTACTGGATGCAAAAGCGGGTTTCGGTCCCGGTGCTGCAGAAGTCCTGTTTGCCGGTGTTGCTGGTTCCCCAGGACGTGCCGGGCTGTGTGTCAAGCGTTGATGGTGTTTGGAGGCTGCGGCAAATCCTGTTGCCGGTCGATCACCAGCCCACCGCGCAACCGGTCCTTGAGCGGCTGGCCTGGGCCACTTCCGGGGTGAAAAGTGAGGCGACGCAGGTAACGCTGCTGCACGTTGGCGACGGTCCATTTCCGGCTCTGGTCCCACCGGATGTGGAGAACGTGCAATGGTCCTCGGTTTCGGTGCCCGGCGATCCGGTGACCGAAATTATCCGAAAAGCCCATGACATCCATGCCAATCTGATCGCCATGATGACGACCGGCAAAACCGGATTTTGGGATGCGGTCCGCGGCAGTACCGTACAGCGAATTCTGAAGAAGACCCCCTGCCCGGTCTTCGCCCTGCCGGCACGCCGAACGCCGGCATCATGACTCGGTCCGAAATCCCGACGCGTCATGGCTCGTGACGAAATCCGTTACGGGCCGCCATGGCCTGACGATGCATCCGGCACCCGGGGGGAATACGGGTTGCTCACGTTCGGCACCGGCGGTCGCGCCATCGCGACTGGCCAAGCGCTTGCCGACCTGTCAGAATTGGGCTGTGGCGTACCGCTTGCCTGATCGAGTCGCCGGTTTTAACAGTCAAACGATGGGTCGCGATCCGCCTCCGGGGAACATCGGTGCAATCGGGCGCTTGCCGTCGTGCGCCGCAACAAGACACAGAATATTGCCCGAGAACGTCTGTCGCTCGGGGTGGGCCCCATGAGACTCGCCACCAAATTTATCCTGCTGCTGGTTGCCGGAATCGTCATTTTGCTGGCCGTCGATGGATACCTTGCGGCGCATCGCGACATGCAGTTTCTGAAAGATGACGCGCGGCAGGATGCGCTGCAATTTAGCGATCGCCTGGAAACGTTAATCGCCAAACACTGGCAGCACGGAGGAGACGAGGAGGTTGATCAGTTTTTGCAGCAACTCAACGAACAAGGTGCCGGTCTGGATGGCCAGAGCGAAATTCGCGAGTTTTCCAGAGTTCGCTGGGTGATGCTGGACGCCGGCCAGGATGACAAACACCGCCCGTTGGTAACCGGTGAAAAATTGCAACTGGTGATTACGGGAAAATCGGATTCGGTGGAGCATCAGGATCGGGGCAAGGATTACGTGTTGACCTACAATCGGGTTTCTACCGGAGACACGCGACCGGCGGCCCTTGAGGTGCTTGAGCCAGTCCAGTACTCAAGCGCGCGGATGCGGCTGTTTGTCTACCGCTTGCTGATCCTGACCGCCACCACCGTGTTGCTGGGGGTTGCGATTATCATTTTGCTGGGCCGTGAACTGGTCGGCCGACCGCTGCGCATGTTGCTGGAAAAGACGCGACGGATTGGCCATGGCGACTTGTCCGAACCGGTTCAATTGAAACGAAACGACGAATTTGGCGAACTGGCCGCGGCCATCAATGCCATGTGCGACGAGCTGTCGCAGGCCCGGGAAACCGCGGAACAGGAGACGGCCACTCGCATCTCGGCGATGGAACACCTGCGACACGCCGACCGGCTGCGTACCATCGGACGGCTGGCCGCCGGGATCGCCCACGAAATTGGCACGCCCCTGAACGTGATCGGCGGCCGGGCCGAGATCCTTGCCGACGAGTCGCTGCCGGAATCCGAACGGAAAAAATGCTCGGGTCATCAAGGCGGAATCGGAGCGGATTACCGCGATCGTGCGGCAACTGCTGGACTTCGCCCGCCGCGGCACGTCTCACCGGGCAGCGGTGGAAATGACCGGCCTGGTGCAGCAGGTCCTGGCCGTATTGCAACCACTGGCGGAAAAACAGGATATCAATTTCAGGGTCGTCGACGAGGCGGGGCCCACGGTGTGCCAGGCCGATGCCGGCCAGATCCAGCAGGTGTTGACGAACCTGATTGTGAATGCCGGTCAGGCAATGCCGGACGGCGGGACGGTGGAAATCGGATTGCGTCGGCAACGGGCCGAGCCGCCGGATCGGGCGCCCGAAACCGGTCGTGGTGCCGGCCGGTATCTGTCGATATCCGTTAACGATCAGGGTCAGGGGATTGCCGAGGAACATCTGTCGCAGATCTTTGAACCGTTTTTTACAACCAAGGACGTGGGCGAGGGTACCGGACTGGGATTGTCGATCGCCTACGGAATTGCCGAGGAACACGGGGGCTGGATTGACGTGCACAGCCAGCTCGGTCAGGGAAGCACGTTTACGCTGTACCTGCCGCTGGAGAAACGCGAATGAATGCCCGCCTGTTGATCGTCGACGATGAACGCAGCATGTGTGAGCTGCTGGAAACGGCACTCGGGTCGCGCGGTTTCGAGCCAGTTTGGTTTACCTCCTCGCGCGAGGCGCTGGAGGCGCTGCGGGACACCCGGTTCGACGTCGTGTTGACCGATTTGCAAATGCCCGGAATCGACGGGATCGAGTTGTGCCAGCGGGTGGTGGCCAATCGGCCGGACATTCCCGTGGTGGTGATGACCGCCTTTGGCAGCCTGGAAACGGCTGTCGAGGCGATTCGGGCCGGCGCCTATGATTTTGTCACCAAGCCGGTCGAAATGGAAATGCTGGCCCTGACCCTGCAGCGGGCCGTCAGGCACCGGGCCTTGCAGGAACAGGTCCGGATTCTCAGTCGCGCGGTTGCCGAAGCGGGCAAGTTTGACGAAATGCTGGGCGCCAGCCCGCCCATGCAAGCCCTGTATGACCAGCTCAACCGGATCGCCGACAGTGAAACCTCGGTGTTGATTTCTGGCGAGAGCGGGACGGGCAAGGAGCTGGTGGCGCGGGCGATTCATAACAAGAGTCGCCGCAGCTCGGCCCCGTTCGTCGCCGTCAATTGCGCGGCCTTGCCGGAAGCGCTGCTCGAAAGCGAGTTGTTTGGTCACGCCAGGGGTGCCTTTACCGACGCCCGCGCCGAACGCAAGGGATTGTTTCTGCAGGCCGCCGGCGGCACCCTGTTTCTGGATGAGATTGGTGACATGCCCCTGCCCATGCAGGTCAAACTGCTGCGCGCCCTGGAGGAACGAAAACTGCGGCCCGTGGGCGGCGACATCGAAACCAGCTTTGATGTTCGGCTGCTGACCGCCACCAATCGCGATCTGGAGGCCGCGGTCGAGGAACAACGGTTTCGGGAAGATTTGTACTTTCGCATCAATGTGATTCAAATTGACTTGCCGCCGCTGCGCGCGAGGAGCCGATATTTTGCTGTTGGCGCAAAGCTTCACCGAGACGTTTGCAGCCCGGGCCGGCAAGCAGATCACGGGGATTTCCGAGGCGGTCGCGGAAAAACTGCTGGCCTGGTCGTGGCCCGGCAATATTCGTGAATTGCGAAACGTGATCGAACGGGCGGTCGCGCTGGCCCGCTACGATAAACTGGCCGTTGAGGATTTGCCGGAAAAGATTCGCGACTATCGCGGCAAACAGGTCGTGTATGGCGGCGAGGACCCCAGCGAACTGGTCCCCCTGGAAGAAGTGGAACGCCGCTATATCCTGCACGTGCTGGAGGCCGTGGGTGGCAACAAGACCATCACGGCCCGTACACTGGGGCTGGCTCGCAAGACGCTTTATCGCAAGTTGCAACAATACGGCGTGATGGATGATTCCGGCGAGTAGCGCGGCATCTCGGCCGATTGCCGGCCGCCGGGCGCGGAAGCCGGCCGCCGGGCGCGGAAGCCGGCCGCGTGGCACAAAAAACCCCCGAACCCCCGAGCTCAAGCCGAACGCTCATCCGTGGGCTGAACGCCAGGCGCGCACGTCCCGCGGAAAGTTGGCGTGTTTTGCGGTGCGCGGGGCCTGGCGCTACAGCGGTGGGCGAAGGCGTCTGACCGAAATGCCCCGATGGAGCATCAGACCGTCGCGGTACGCGGATTGCACAGGCTGCGTCTGCCCATCGATCAGCCGCGACCGCCGGTTTCTGCGGTACGCAACCAGCCGGGAAATGGCCGGGATGCGTCGCCGCAAAAAAAAGTGCTTTCAACCGCAGTTTCGTCCGGTTCGTTCGGGAAACGAGTTTCTTCAGCAAGGGCACGTGCGCCGGCCTCACGGAGGACCCCGTTCCGGGGCACGTTTGCCGCCGGTGGCCCAACAGGGATTTTGGGCCATCGGCGTTTTGGAATCGCAATTCTGGCCCACGGGGGGCGGATTCGACACCCGTTACGGGTGATTGCTGGCCATTTGACAGACGATGCCCGCCATCACCCGGCAGACCGGCAACCACGGCGGTCCGAACGAACGGGGCACGGAGACCTGTCCCTTGTGGTGGCGGTGACGTCGTGCTTAATTGGCCGTGGAGCGGGATACGAGAGCATGGGCGATGGAATCGGCGCCATTGCGGACGTGCAAATCCAGCTGCGGGAACGCAATCTCGATTCCGGCCGCCCGGAACCGTTTGTCGATTTCGGAATGCAACTCGGTGATTGTTTTGAGGCGATTGTCCAGGTCCGGCACGTAACACCGCAAAACGATCGTCAACGAACTGGACCCGAACTCCTCGAAGGTCGCCAGCGGTGCCGGATCGTTCAGGATCAACGGGCAATCGGCCGCGACCTCCAGCAGGATTTTGCGGGCTTTATCCGTATCGGTCCCGTAGGCGACCCCCACCGGGATTCCGATTCGATTGATCGACGCGCTGAGGGTCCAGTTGAGAATCGTTCCGGTAATCAGGTTTTTGTTGGGAACCACCAGATCCTGGCGGTCCCAGTTGGTAATGGTGGTGGAACGCATGTTGATACGCGTTACCGTTCCGGTCACATTCTCAACCGTTACCACATCGCCGGCCCGGATGGGACGTTCGAATAACAGGATCAGGCCGCACACAAAATTGGCAACCACCTCCTGCAATCCAAAGCCCAGACCGACGCTGAGCGCAGCCGCGATCCAGCCCAGACGCGACCAGTCCACTTGCAGTGTTTGAAACAGCAAAAACAGAACCACGGCCGCCAGGAAATACTGGGCGATTCGGGCGATGGCGTAACGGGTTCCCGAATCGATAGATGTTTCACGGAGGATGGCCAGTTCCAGAAATCCGGGCAGATTCCGGACGACAATCGTGCCGATCACCAGAATCACAATCGTCTTGGCCCCGTCCAGCAACGACAACCCTCCCGGAAAAGGGACCTGTTCGAGCGCCGGAATCAGGGGAAACATTCCGGACCAGTAGGCAAGCACGACCACGCCCACCACCACTTCCACCAGAATGCGGACGAGATCGCGGGTCTGGGCACTGATCGAACCCAGTTGCAGGTCGGTTTCATCCGCCGATTCAACGGGTGCCGCCTCGCCGGACTCGACCGGATCCGCTGACGCCTGCTGGCGGGCCATTCGTTTCTGCAAGGCCTCGGCGAGGGCGAGGCGACGCATTTTGATAAAAAACAAACGCAGCAACATCCAGTAGGCCAGCACTCCGGAGCCGATCAGTGCCAGAGTGTTAATCAACCCAAGGCTCATTTCGCTGGCAGCGACCAGGTATCCGTACCCGCTGAGAATGGCCAGAATCAACGGGCTGGCCAACAACACGCCAAACCAGAAGTTAAGTAATGCCGAACCGGCATGATCGGCGTGACTGTCATGCCAGCTCTGCAGAATGCCGCCGGACGAGCAGAACAGCCATCCCATGACCAGGGCCGTCCAGATTTGGGAGATCAAAAAGGCGATTCGGCCGATGCTGTCCGCGGTCCCGGTGACGTTGCCGACCAGCGTGCTGGCGGTCAACAAAATGGTCGGGATATAGACCATGCCGTACGCGAAAATGGCGATTTGGATTTTGCGGTGCGGCGTCCGTTTCCAGCGAAAATGCGCTTCACCGAGCCCGCCAGGCCGCAGTGCGGCGACCAGAAAGGCCAGAAAAAACGTAATCGAGGCGCTGGAGGCCCCGCCATAAGCCAGGCCCCTCAACCAGTCGCTCGAATCGCGGCCCTGATTCAGACCCCAGGCCACCAGGCCAAACATCAGCGGCAGGGGCAGGGCCAGCAACAGCGTCCAGAACAGTGCCTGCCAGGTCCACAGAAACCGATCGGTGGAAATGCGACGCGTCCGTACACCGGTTTCGTTCAGGGCGGCAATGATCCATGGCCTCGCCAGCAGCAAGCCAAGGACCAACAGTAACACAGCCCCGTACCGCACCGGTGCCTGGCCAAGCGTATTGAGAAGCTGGTCGCGCAACTCCCGCCAGTTGCTGGCATTGATCAGGGTTGCCATGTCCGACGGCACCGCAGTCAGGGTTTCCATCGATACCGGCGGGACCGTGCGCAGCCAAAACAGCCGATTGGAAATAAACGAGCGCAGCTCCCCGGCGTTTTTCAGTAATTCCTGATTGTCCCGCTTCAGCTCAGTCAGTGCTGGCGTCAGATTGCGATACTGGGTCCTCAGATTGTCCAGCAGTTCCTGGCGGGTTTTCAGCAATTTTGTGATGGCATCTGACTGGCGATCGGAAAACCGGTCTTCCAGTTCCGCCTGCCGGTTGATTTTTCGATCCACCTCCAGCAACGCCAGTCGAATTTTGTCCACTTCGGGAATGCCCTTGCGCAGATTCTGCGCAAAGCGGTTCGGGTTCACCAGCTGCGATTCCAGCTCGAACAGCACCTGCGACATGACTTCGCCCGTACCCCCCAGATCCAGCTGGAGCTGAATTTGGGATTCTTCCTTTTTGAGGCGGTCCAAATGCCCCGTGGTCAATTCGTTGGCCGCCGAAACTGTTCTGATGGTTGATACCAAAGTCTTGAACTCATCCGACAGGGAGCGCACTTCGTCGGCCAGTTCCCGGGCCTGTGGGTCTCCCTTTGGCAGATCTGCCGGGACGACATCCGCCCGGTTGGCTTCCGCGGTCAATCGCCGCAATACCTCGGACTCCAGAACCTTGTTGGCGGCCTTGCCATTGCCGATTTGGCGGACCAGCAAATCCCGGCGGGCCTCCAGCCAGGTTTTGCGAACCGCCTGGCTGGCCTCTTCCTGAGTGAGCATCTCCAATTCGCTTTGGAGCAGTTCGATGTTGGCCTGCAGACCTGTGCGGTCGGCCTCGCGGCCTGGCGATGCGGGATCGGGGGCCATCGCTGCCGATTCCAGGCGGGTCCGGGCACTGGTCAATTCCTTTTGAAGTTCGGGAATGCGTTGCGGAAACAGCGTGATCCGTTCCTCAATGCGAGCCAACTGGCTGTTGACGCTGGCCAATTCGTCGTTCAATGCCTTGACCGCTGCTTTTTGCGTTTCCAGGTCGTTTTGCAGGTCGGCGGTGGGTTTCGCCGCAGCCGGCGGATCAGGGTTTTCCACCAGAGGCAGTTTCTCGAGTTGCTGGCGAAGCTGTTCGGTTTCCGGCGCCGCACTTTGCAGGGATGCCTGGTAGTCGTTTTCCAGTTTGCGGTTTTGTTCCGCCGTTTTCAGGTCCTCAATCGCCTGTTTGTACCTGGGCCGCAACAAATCCTTGACCGTGGCGTCGATACTGGCATTTGCTTCCAGTTCGCCCAATGCGGCTTCGACGGTTGCCACGGTAATTTCCGGCTGCGTGGTTGGTGCCGGGTCCTGGGGCACGACCGGCGGCGCAACGGGATTCTGCCCAAAGCCCGGCGGAGTCATCGCCACACCGATGGCGAACATCAACAGGATCGCGCGCAATGGCAAAGGCATGAAGAATCTTTCCACGGTTGGAGGGCGAGGGCCGCCCGTCACGTCGGTTTACTGGCGTTTGGCGGTAATTATAGGCAATGATGGGTTGCCAGAAACCGAGTGCCAGCGATCCGTCGATGCCAGCCCGCGAATGTCGCCAGGCCGGCGGGGATTTCCGGATTGTGTGGTTATTTCACGGCAGAAATCCCTTCGTGGCGGAAACCGGGCGACCCCGTTAAAATCCCCACAATCGTTAACCCGAACCATTCGAACTGCGATCTCCCCCGTCCATGTCTGAAGAAATTATCCGTCAGGATCTCGGCGAAATCCGCCGCGAATACCGGGAGCTGCCGCTGGATGAGGACCACCTGTCCGACGATCCATTCAGGCAATTTGAACTGTGGTACGAACAGGCCAGCACCGCGGAGATTGTCGAGCCCAACGCCCTGGTGCTGGCGACCGTGGCCCCCGACGGCCGCCCCACGCAACGCACCGTGTTGCTCAAGTACTTTGATCGCCAGGGGTTGGTGTTCTACACCAATTACCACAGCCGCAAGGCCCGTCAGATTGACGGCAACGACCGGGTTTCGCTGCTGTTTCAGTGGTTGCCGTTGCAACGTCAGCTGGAAATCAGCGGGCGGGCCGAAAAGGTTTCCACCGCGGAATCGATCCGCTATTTCGCCACCCGCCCGCGGGGCAGCCAGCTGGGGGCCTGGGTCTCGCAGCAAAGCAGCGTGATCACCTCGCGCAGCCTGCTGGAGACCAAATGGCACGAGCTGAAACAGAAGTTCTCGCATGGAGAGATTCCGGTCCCCTCGTTCTGGGGTGGTTTTCGGGTGGTGCCCGATCGCTTCGAATTCTGGCAGGGTCGCCCCAACCGGTTGCACGACCGGTTTGAATTCCAGCGTCAGCCGGATGACCGCTGGATCGTGCAGCGGCTGTCACCGTAGCGCCCGCGACGCCCCTGTTTCGATCTTGCTGTATTTCGGCCGACATGGTCAAAATGTTCAACCAGCAAGCCGCAACGACTGGAATCACACTGGTACTCCCACCCCGTGCCCTCCCCTCAAGCAGCCGGCAATTCAGGCAAGATCTTCGGGATCGGACTGTCCAAAACCGGAACAACGTCGCTGTATGCTGCCCTGTGCGAACTCGGATATCGCTCGGGTACGTTTCGCCATTTACGGGAATTGCAGCTGGCCGACTGGTTCCGGGGAGACTTCTCGCACGACTATCTGCGAGACCTGGATGCCCTGACGGACCTGCCGATCGGCGTTTTCTTCCCGCAGTTGGACCAAAAGTATCCGGGCTCCAGATTCATCCTGACGGTACGGGACATCGACAGCTGGCTGACCAGTGTGGCCAGGCAATTCAGCCGCCAGCCCGAACCGGAGCCAGGGTTTCGACGTGACGTCCGCATGGCAGCCTACGGGACATCGGTGTTTCACGAACAGCGATTTCGCTTTGTATACAAAACGCATCAACGCAACGTGAAATGGTACTTTGACAACCGTCCGCAAGACCTGTTGGTCATGGATATTTGCGGCGGTGACGGTTGGGACAAACTGTGTCATTTCCTGAATCGCGACCGGCCCTCCATGCCATTTCCGCACCAGCGCCCGGGAAGTCGCAAATCCTTAAAAATCTCTGGCGGACCGAAAAACGGGCGTGATGCCGCCACGATCCGCCCGCTGTCACAACAGACGTTCGCCTTTGTGATTCCGGTACGAAATCCTCGCGATTCCAAAGTGAAAGACTACGCGACGGTTCTCGCGTTGCTGAAGAAAACGATTCATTCCCTGCTGCAACAGACCCACCCGAACATCCAGATCGTGATCGTCGGTCACGGGGCCCCCGAATGGTGCAAGGATCTTGAACCGCGAGTTACGTTTCTGGATGTCTCGAACTGCACCACGTTCAAGCCCGATGGACTTTACAAGAACATCGACAAGGGACTGCGCTGGACGACCGGCGTGATGTACGCAAGGAACAAGTTCAGTCCGGAGCTTGTGATGCTGCTGGATGCCGATGATTATGTTCATGTGCAGCTGGCGACCCATCTGTTGCGCCGGTTGCGCGACGAACCGGATGACGTGTCAGACGGGTTTCTGGTCGACCAGGGTGTCCACGCACTCGTCCAGGTTGATTCGAATCACGCGATTCGGTATCGAAATGCCTTTGCCGTCCGGGATTTCAACCGCAGCTGCGGTTCCTGCCGAATTTTCAAGACCGGTCGTTTCATCGAGGCATTGCGCGAAATCGATCCGGATATTGAATCCCGTTTTCAGCTTTGGGATGCACCGGACGACCGGCGCTGTGTCCGGGTACCCGACGAATATGTGAAATGGTTGTTTCAGGAGACGCAGGGATTTCACCAGTCCGAACAGGGGATTCTGGGTGTGGTTGGCCGACACGGAAAACAAGATTTGTATTTTCAGCTTGTCAGCGTCGCGATGCCGGGAGCAGCCAAGAGTTGCGGGCACGGGAATCATGAAGGATCGCGTCAAGGCGCACCGCATTGGGAGCGCATGATTCAGCCAATATCGTTAAAACATTTTTTTCGGGACTTTGGCATTGAACCGGACGGCGGGTCCGTTCCCTGCTTTTCCCGCTTGCGAGGCTGGTTCCGGATCATGGGGGAAAAACTCAGGAGCCTGGGCTAAACCGGCCGCAAGGCAGTGCCGGCCGGTCCCGCTGATGGTCAGGCCCAGACCGGTTGTGGGCGGGTCTCCCGACCCGTCCCACCGCGCGGCGGCCTCTCGTGCCCGGGCCATTCAGGGCTCGCCACCGGCGGCGGAGCCTGACTCGCAATACGTGCAATCGGCAGCGGACTTGACGAATCCCTTGTCCCGCAGCATGCGATTGATTTTGAATCCGGCCAGCGGCCGAGACCAGGCCGGCAAGACGGCCAGGGCCTCCTTGCGCATCATTTGCCAGTGTTTCTCGCAGACCGGCCGGACTTTTCGTTTGCGTTGTTTCGCCATGCGATCCTCATTTCGCGACTTAAAAAAAGGTCAGGGAATGGCGCTTTGGAAAACTTGTCGATTTGGCGGCGAGGGGTGGCCGGGGTGGCGTGTCCACCCGTGGCAACTCTGCAAAAAAAACGCACTGCGGGGCGCGCTGTCCGCGGCAGTCAATGGGAGTTGCCGGAGGAACCCGATTTGAATCCGAAACCCGCCCGCAATTCTGCATATTGATCCGGTCCGGTATTCCCCACAATCCGGAGAATCGGTCACGCCAATGGACAATCGCCGGCCCGCTCGCACTCCCCCGCGTTGATCGCGCCCTACGGTTGTTCGGAACCCGGGGGAAAGCCTCCGTTGCCTGTTGCTGCATGCCCGAATCATCCGGTCAGGACCTGCCATGAAATCTTGCACTCGTTTGGTGTTGATCGGTTTGACGCTGTTGGCCGGTTGCGACCTCCGCGCTCTGGTGCCGGCCGGCAATGCCGGCCAGCGGAACAACCGCCCCGCCGCCGACATGGATCCCGCCGTTCGAACCGCGTTCATCAAAATCGAAACGCTGGGTGGCCGGTGCCAGCTGGACGCCAACCAGCAGGCGGTCGAGGTGTACCTCAGCGGCGCCGGCTTCACCGACGACATTATGACGGTTCTGAAACCGTTAACCAGTCTGCAACGACTGAAGCTGGTGCAGACGGCGATTACCGATCGTGGCCTGGCCAACGTGCAGGGGCTGACAAGCATGCGGCACATCACCATTCGCGCAAGCCATGTAACGGATTTGGGGCTGGCCTGTCTGGCGGGGATGACGAAGATGACGGGTTTGGTCCTCCCCGGAATGCAAATCAGCGAAGCGGCCATGGTCAACCTGGCGGACATGACCGAATTGACGCAACTCGATTTGCGCAGAACCGGAGTCAGCGATGCCGGCCTGGAACATTTGCAGCGACTGACCCGATTGAAGGAACTAAACCTCGACCGCACGCAGGTTACCGGTCCGGGATTGAAATTTCTGGCCGGCAATGCGGATTTGACCGAGTTGAGTCTTTACCGCTCCCGGATCGACGATGACGGGGCCCGGTATCTGGCCGACCTGAAAAGCCTCGAGACGCTGGTCCTGTTTGAAACTCGAATTACGGATGCCGGTTTGCCGCAGCTGTACGGCCTGTCGAATCTGAAGCTGCTGGATGTGGCCAAATGCGATGTCACAGACGCCGGCGTCCAGCAGATTCAGCGGGCCTTGCCGAATTGCAAAATCCTGCATGGACATTGACTGCGCGCGGTCGCCAGAGCGCATACGGCCGGAACAGGAGGCCGGTTTTGGATTTGCCGGCTGCGGGGGAACCTGGCTGGCAGCCGTCGAAGGCGGATTTGCATTCAGTTTCATTTCTGCGCAGACCCGTAAACCTGGCTCAATTCGTATTTCTGCTGCCGGCCAGCTCTCTCTCCACGCTACAGTCGATCCAGCGGACTGACGACGCCGGTGGCGCCGGTGGTGGCGACGTGGGTATAGATCATCGTGGTTTCCAGGCTGGCGTGGCCCAGCAGTTCCTGGATGGTGCGGATATCGGCGCCGGATTCCAGCAGGTGGGTGGCGAACGAGTGCCGCAGGGTGTGGCAGGTGACGCGTTTGTGGATGCCGCAGCGGTTGGCGGCGCGCTTGACGGCCTTTTGAACCGTGTTTTCGTGGACGTGGTGTCGTCGCCACTGGTGCCCCTGGTCGACCAGCTGACCGTCGACTTCGCGGGGTCGGGTGTCGCGGCTCAAACGGTGGGCGGGAAACAGGTACTGCCAATGGAAGGATCGCGCGGCGTTGGGGTCCTTGCGGTCAAAGGCGTAGGGCATCCAGACCCAGCCGGCCCCGGCGGCGATGTCCCGCTGGTGTTGGTGGCGCACTGCCTGTTGTTGTTGCTGGAGGTGGCCGGCCAGACGGGCGGGTAACGGAACCATGCGATCCTTTTCGCCCTTGCCGTCGCGAATGGTGACTTGCCGCCGACCGAAGTCCAGATCCTTGATGCGAATTCGGCAGCATTCCATGATCCGCAGTCCGGAACCGTACAGGAGTCCGGCCATCAGTCGGTTGGGGCCGCGGGATAGCGTTCAACAATGCCTGGACTTCGGGAACACTTAACACGACCGGCACGCGAACCGGCCTTTGAGCGCGCATGGCGTCAAACTGGACTTCCCGTTCGAGGACCCGGGTGTACAGGAACAGCAGGGCCGAGAGGGCCTGGTTTTGGGTGCTGGCGGCGACGTTGCGGCGGACGGCCAGCCAGGTCAGGTATTGATTGATGTCGGGGTTGCCGAGGGTGGCGGGGTGTTGCCAGTGTCCGGTTTGTTGTTTGTGGAAGCGGAGGAAGTCCACGATCCAGTACACATAGGCGGTTTCGGTGCGATGCGACATGTGCCGCAGCCGCATGGTTTGCCGGACCTGGTCGAGCAGCCGGGGCCGGGTCGGTGGGGGCCGGTCCGGGTCAGCGGAGGGGATCGCCCGGGACAGGTCCCGGCTGGAGAGGTTTGGGACGGAGGGGTCGGGGTCGGACGGCGTCGTGGGGGGCCGGATCGGTTGGGACCGGGTCGGTTGGGGCCGGATCGGTTGGGGCCGGATCGTGGGGGGGTGGATCGTGGGGGGGTGGATCGTGGGGGGTTGGGACGATCGGGGCGGGGTCGAGTTGGATTCGGTCGGTCGGTCGACGGGCATCGGGGGCCTCCTTGCGGGCTGGGGGCGGGCCGCGTGGCCGGGTGAACAAACGAACACGTCCGACACCGGTGTTATACAGACGTCTGCATAACACGGAAAGCCCCTGCTGTCAGGGGCTGGGAGTTTGACGCAAGCTGTGAGCGGGAATAGACTTACTTCGGCCGGCTCGCCAGCGTGCCAGCACGGCGCTATACAGACATCTGTCTAATAATTGTTATTTGCCTCAAGAGTGTTCCGCCATGGCATCAAAAGAGAAACGTTTTAGCGGAACAACTCGATGCAAACACTGTGCGAACTCCGCTCCGATGGAGATCGTCGCGGACTATTCCGCCGTCAGATCGTATGACGACTATCCTCGCAGCAACTTGTCGTGGGACGCCGGAAACGTCTATGAACTCATGCGGTGCCCGGCATGCGACAATGTGACTCTTCGCACATACTATTGGCACGAAATGGGAGAGCCATCGGACGTCGAATTCACGACGCTCTATCCATCTGAGGTTGATCGTCCGGTTGGATTACCTGATTCCCTTGCTCGTGCGTTCGATGCGGCACAAAAGGTCCGGAACATCGATGCAAATGCATACGGCGTATTGCTCGGACGCCTTCTCGAGTTGGTGTGCCAAGACCGAAATGCGACTGGCAGGTTTCTCGGAAACAAGTTGGCCGATCTTGCTTCCAAAGGCGAGATCCCGGAAAAACTGGTCGGCGTTGCTATTGGACTTAAGGATTTGCGCAACGTTGGTGCTCATCCGACACTCGGTGAATTGACGGCTGCGGAACTGCCGATTATGGACCGTCTGTGCCGCGCGATCTTGGAATATGTTTACAGTGCGCCGTACATTGCTCAACAAGCCGAAACCTGTTTTCAGCAACTGAAGGAGAAGACAACGCCTGAATCATCGGATGACGGCAAATAACAAATCGGTGAACGGGAGGGCTCGGCGCAGTCGGTTCTGAAGTCAGGCTCCTCTCCTCGCCCCCCGTTACCTCTAGCGTTATCACAACTAAACGTGTTCTCGACGTGGCGACACCCTTTCCACTTCGTCGCAGTTGTGAACGCCTTTCAATCCGCTTCCATTCGCATTGACAATAAAGTACAGCGACCTCGTTTTTCCCAACTTGCCCGTAACCAACAGCGGGGCGACTATGACATCCGCCGTTACGCCACCTTGCTGATTCCAATACACTGATTCCACAGACATGATTCTCCCTTGCTTCCATTCTCCATCAACCTTTCGGTAGCGGACATAATCGCCATCCCTCATACCAAAACGCTTGGTGAACTCGTCCGCGATCGCCTCTGACTCACTTTCAATCATTTGAGTCCGAGTTGCTTTCATTGCCTTGCCGATCGTTCCCATTGACATATCTATTCTCCAAAAATTACGTGATAACAAACGGATGGACCAGCTTCTGTGGGAGAAGGAGCTGATGTCATACAAGGAGTTCCCGCCTTTGCAGATGGCGGCCAGCTATAATCCAGCAGAACGACTGGCTACCTTTTGGCCAGACTAACATGATTGAGTCCGACTTTGGCAGACACCAGGTCGAGGGATCAGGCGGGATCCATCCGGATTTTTCCGCTTCGGGAAGTCCTATCCAATTCGGTTACCTTTCGTCAAACGCAACTGCTTTTAACGAATCGGTAACAACGATCAGTGGGATCGACAACTGGTCGTTCACCATCCACTCGGTGCCCGAACCATCTTCATGCTTTACGTTGTTAATGGTCGCGCTGGGAGGTTGGCTAACACGGCGACGCACGTGGAGCCGACGAAAGTGCTTGTATTGAATTGGACAATCACCCACTCAAATCGCCGGCGAACAAAACGTTGGACCGAAGGCGGTTACGCTCTGCGTTGGGTCCTTGAAACAATCGCACTACAAGCTTGATCGTCGGCTCGGTCAACTTGGACGTTATTTGCAATGCACTCACAACTATTCGACAAGCTGCTTACCGCAATTAAACTCGACGACTGCGAGAGCGTGCAGCAATTGCTTGACACCGGGTTTGATCCAAACACTGAAGACGCGAAAGGTCGTACAGCCCTGCTACTCGCAGCCGAATATCAGAAACCGCAGATAGTGCGTCTGCTGCTTGCATCCGGTGCTAACGCAGCGCATCGCGACCACGACGGATATGATGGCGTCACAACGGCAAACTACTACGGCGAATACAGAATGGGTGCGTACACGAAAGAGTCGCAAGAGATCGTCGCAATGCTTAAGAAACACCAAACTGACAATTCAGATAATCCTGACCACGGAGCGAGCAAATAACCACCGCATGCAACGGAGCGGCGGTGGAGACGATTTTACGAATGGTGGCTCAACTCCCGCCGTCCGCTGATGCGTGGCGTTATCTGTTGTCAGAATTTCTGCGTAGTTGGAGTGTCCCATGTTGCGCATGAGCACCGCCCTCCTGCTCTTCTGTCTTGTCGCCGAGTCTCGGGCGCAAGACAAGGCCCGAATGGCGACCGGGGAACATTCGCTGATTGCAACATTCGACGAGAAAGATCCTCGCCGCAATTTCTTCCACGACGTAAATGTTCGCTCCAAATCAGCACGGCTCACTCTGGTTGTGCTCGACGATCTCGCTGAGAAGCAAGACGAAGCAGAAGAGGATGATGAAGGTGCCTCGAAACAAGCGAAAGGTGGCTTAGGCAATCCGTCGGAAGATGGCACAGCCAAGTGGCCTGCCCGACCATTGGGACAAGAGCCGTGGCTTTCCCCGAAGCGAAAAATCCATGGAACTGTCGATGCCGAGGGAGTGATTCGTTTCGGCGTCACCACCACTCGTGATGGCAGGCTCGTTTCGCTGCATTTTGTCGGCCGCTCTTCTTTTGCTGGTGCATCTGGTAAAGTTTTTCTCTTGTCGTCGGAAGAGCCCGTCCTGGAGGGAACGTGGAAACTTACTAATCCATTCACAAACGCACGCCTGGTCCCCGGCTTCAACGGAGCGAGTCCATTCGGGAGATAAGCACCAAAGACGAAACAGATAACAATGCAATGCACACGGAGCCGCGAAGCCGTGCTGATTCAGAATGGACAATCAACCGTCGCGGCCCGGTGATTGCTGCCGTTACCTGCTTCAAAAATGACATGGGCGTTTACTACTTCTACGTCAACGACACCAAGAAGCAGTTCTTCTGCATCGATCCGACCCAAGCGGACATCAAGAGCCCCTTCCTTGGTCGAAACATCGGGTCCCGTGCGCTGAGTTACCTGATCCTTGAAAACGACCAACACTACACTGGCATCGAAGAACATCCGCTGCTCGGAAGCTGGATCGGTGATCATTTCTTCGTAACCGGCGACGACTACTCCGCTAGATTTGAATCGATCAAGACGGAATACACTGACATCGGACAAGCCATCATTGAAATGCTCGTGGAAATACGCCCGTTCGACTTGTTTCACCACGGCGGCGTTGAATGGTTTGTCCACTTCATTGAACATGATGGCGATCCAATATCGATCACTCCGAAAATGCGCAAACGAATATCGCATGAACTACGACACGACTACAACTGGTACTGCAAACACTTCGGAATGACTGAGATCGAACGTCGCGACCAGCCTGTGCCAACCGTGATCCTTGAACGCGATGCGACACGTATTGGATTCTCGATCAACGGGGGTGATGCCTCTCAGGATGGTGCTGCAATCCTCGTATCAAACATCCACGCACTCAAAGACGAGCTTGAATCGAACGGAGTTAAGGTTGCCAATTGGCGCGTAGATGAACGGGATGGTCAGAAACTTCAGGTGTTCTTCGTCGTCGCACCAGATGGACTGTGCTACTACTTTCACGAACCTATTGGCGTCGCATAACAACACGATGCACGCGGAGCCGCCGACAGCGCTTGTTTTGAATGGAACGATCACTCCGGCGGCCCGGTGATCGTGGTCGTTCTGCCCTTCAACCAACAAAGGAACGTCCATGAAACTCGCAACCGTTCGTCACGCAATTTCCGCTTTCAGCCTCGCCATTATCTTGACCGTTGCAGGCTGCGGAGGTAGTGCCGTCACGCAATCGAACTACGACAAGATTCAAACCGGCATGTCACTGTCCGAAGTCGAAGCGATCCTCGGTAAAGGAAAGGAACAGGCAAGTTCTGGTGGTTCCTTCGGTGGAATCACGATGAATGCCAAAGGCATGGTCTGGCAGGACGGAAACAAAATTATCACCGTGATGTTTATGAATGACGAAGTGCAAAGCAAAGCCCAAATGGGCTTTTGAACTGGAGGACAAGACTATGCCAGAATGTGCGTGCGGCTGCGGCGAGGAAACGGCAGGCGGAACTTTCCGTCCGGGGCATGATGCGCGACTATGCGCGCAGATTGAAGAATCCGTGGGTGGACTATTGGCGCTTGACGAGATCGTTCGCCAAATTCATCGGCACACTAACGGTGAAATCACCGCCGAACAACTTAGCACTCAAATCAACCGAGTCCTCAACGCTTAAAACGGGCAGAACAATGCGATGCACGCGGAGCCGCCGATCGCGCGGTTTGCCAATGGAGAGTGTTTCTCCGGCGGCCCGGTGATCGCGGTCGTTATCCCGCTTAAATTACTGCCAACTTTACGCCATGAAAACTGACTACACGCATCAATATTTGAGCCTTATCGAAGAGGTTGCCGAGGACGGCGAGCTAACTCATAAAGAAATCTATAGGCTTGCAAAATGGCTCAATGACAACAAAGACGGCAGAACGACTTGGCCGGCTAATCAGTTTTTGCCCTTACTTAAGGGCGTGTTTGCGGATGGCAAAATCGACCAATCAGAGGCTCGTCAGGTTGGGCGATTGATTCAAAAGGTTCGGCGAGAATGGGCACGTGAACACGCTTTATCCGGAACGACGCCTGTCGCCGACACCGTCAATGAAAAATCCGGCGAGTTCGACGATTCAACTCCAAAACTTCCTTCAATCAACTCGCATTTGAATGTCGCGTCATTCAGTGAACCTGATGTCATATACGATGTCGACTTTAATGGACCGTCATGTAGTTGTCCTGACTTCAAATCGTATCGACAACAACTTCCTCTCGGGCATATTTCTCGATGCTGTAAACACATAATGCAGGCTTACTCAGAAATTCGACCCTCAAATGGTTGGCCAAGCTGGCTCGACCCGTTTCTTGAGGCTGGTTTCCGACCCAATCCAAAACAGGAGTGGAATGTTTGCAAATCTACGAACTGCAATTATTTAGTGTCCTCAGCAAATCGTGGGTGGGGGAATGTTTACGCACTGATCAACGACCAAACCGAAAAATATGGCTACAATATTGACGAGGACCGGTGGTCGTACGGAAATGAACCGGACTCCGCTGAAGTTCTTGCGCAGGCAATCAGAGAATTATCGGGATACTGAATCGCGAATCGCGGCATAACAATATGATGCACCGAAGTCGCCGATGGTGCGGCAATTGAAGCAACGATCACTCCGGCGACTCGGTGATCATCGACGTTCGGCGGCGGAGGTGCAAAGGGCACATGGCGCGACACATCCATTGGCGGTTAATGACCCAATCATTTCTGGTAACAGTTCTCGCTGCGATCGCAACCTTCGCGGCCGGACAGGATCGCGAATTGGATGCCTTCAACAAACACTGGGCGGCGGCAGAGAAAGCCGCTGGTCAGGAGAATTTTCGGGAGGCACTAGCACGCTATAGAGATGTGGTCGCCCTTCTACCGTTCGAGCCGGGCTCCCGTTACAAGCTGGCTTGCTGCCTGATCAGGCTGGGTGAGACCGACAGTGCGCTGGCCGAGCTCAAGGTTGCGGTCGAATGCGGTTGGGCCGATGTGGACGCACTCAATCGCGACGAGGATTGGCGGCCACTTCGTGGCGATGAACGTTTCGCCGAATTGGTTGCGGCTGCGGTCGCTTGCCGAAACGAGAAATTGCTCCTTTACGCAGACGATGGTGTTGGCCGCGACCGCCCAGCACCTCTATTGGTCGTGCTCCACGGCCTCGGTTGCGGTCCGCGAGGTGAGATGCCGTATTGGAAACCCGTCGCGGACGAGCTGGGAATGGTGGTTGTGGCCCCCCGTGCGGGAACGGAGTTTGGACCAATGTTGCACGGCTGGCAAAAAGCCGGGGCGAAAGACTCGTCTGCCGCCGACTTTTATGACATGGACTCGGCCCGGGAGCGAGTGGACGCGGCTATCGCAGAGGCCGACCGCCTGTACAACATCGACCATGGCGCGGTGGTCCTCGCCGGGTACTCGCAAGGGGGCGGAGTTGTCCTCCAATTGGTCGCCGACTGCCCGAACCGCATCCAAGGTGCCGTTGCAGTCTGTAGTCTGTGCCCGCCGCTTGACGAGGCAAGTTTTCGAAAGATTGCTGAAGGAAGCCAGGTAAGGGTGCGGGTCATCGCCGGTGAGTACGACCGGCTGCTGAATAGGAGCAGGTCGGCTGCCGAAGTCCTCCAGGCGGCGGGGATACCGACAATTTACGAGGTCGTCGCCGGCTCCGGACACGCGTACCCATCCGACTCCGCGGATCGGCTGCGGAGAGCAGTTAAATTTGTCCAAACCGGAGAATCCCCATCCAACAAATGAGATCCGCGGCAACTACATCGGAGAAACGCGCCGAACAACACGTTGCACCGGAGCCGCGGGCCGCGCGGCTTCTGAAGTTCCGGTCGTTCGCCGCGGCCCGGTGAACGTGGTCGTTATTTGGCTACAGAATGTCCGCTGCACCTCCAGTTGCAAACCTGCTCGTGATTCGATCGCCTGACATTGATCACGCGGTGACGTTCTACCAGCAAATGGGGATGCTGTTTGATCGTCACTCGCACGGCAAAGGACCAGAACACTACGCTTCGGATATTTGCGGATTCGTGTTTGAAATCTACCCGCAACGAAACTCAGAGGATACGACAACCAATACGCGACTAGGATTCAATGTTGACGATGTTGATGGCATTCTCGATCTACTGCGCAAGATCGATGCGACAATCGTGACACAACCGACTGACACCGAATGGGGACGCCGGGCGGTCGTCAAGGACTTCGATGGCCACACCGTTGAACTTGTAACGCCAGCGAATCGCGAAGCGATAATCGAGAAAAACTACCACAATGCGAACCGTACTGGCGAAACGAAAGACGCCAAATAACAATGGGTTGCACACGGAGCCGCGGGCCGCGCGGGTCTTGAAATCAATGTCGTTCGCCGCGGCCCGGTGAACCCTGCCGTTACCCGACTGAATGAATGACGCGACACAAACGTGCAATCCGATGGATGCTCTGGTTCGCTGCAATACTTGCGGCGCTGACGTGCATCTGGTACTCGCCCGGGCTACGGTTGCGATTAGCTGGCGCCCATCACCGTCATCTGAAGTCCGGCGAATGGGTGATTGTCGAAGCCTCAACGAATATGTCAGATCATGGATTTGCACGACTTACCACCGAAATCGAGCGCAATGGGACCTATGATGTGCTGAGCGTGACTGGTGGCAAGATCAGTGATGCCGGTTTTGCTCCGATAAAGAAGCTTCACATGCTAAACTGGATCCAGATCTCAGGCTGTTCACTTTCGGATGCGGCACTTCAACATCTACATGGCTTGCCCAATCTTCATACACTAAAGATCGTCGATTGTCCTAACATCTCGCCGGATGGTGTTGCGGAACTACAGGCGGCACTGCCAGACTGTTCCATCACCTACCAGAACGGCGGGTAACCATCCGATGCACCCGAGTCGCCGAGCCGGGCGTTTTGACAATGGAAGATCTCTCGCGGCGACCGGGTGATCGGTGTCGTTATCTGGCTTGAATCATCATCAAGAGGAATCCCATTAATGGCTTTCATCCGATTTGCAGCAGTTCTATCGCTAGTATTGGCAGTGGGCTGTGCACCAAAGTCACCTTCACCTGAATCGCTCTCTCAAGAGTTGTTGAAAAAACTCGTTCCATCTGTTTCGACCGCCGAGAGTGTAACGATCGTCGCCTCTTCACCTACGCCATCGGAAACGCCCTCCGACTTTGCTGTCCAAGTCGCAGATGCACTTTCGGAACGTATCGCATCCGGGGGGCTTGCGCCGGACACGCAGCCGAAGGTTCAAGTTTACCGGACTCCCGAAGAGGTAAAGGCCGATGTCCAAGCGGACATAACAATCTACTTTCATGTAAATGACTATAAGTTTGAAGGTAAATTTGATACCGACCGTGTAGAAATTGCCAAGTTATTCAAGGCCGACTCTTGGATATACTCGCGGGAGAATGATACTCCTTTCACCATGAATTCTGGCTTCGACAATAGCGAGAATGCTACCGGACCTGCAACTGAGGTGACATCGTCTCCTACATGGGAGTCTTTCGGCTATTCAAGCGATCCCAACGAACGGTTGCAAATATTTGCAGGCGAATCCGCAGACTCAATTCTCAAGACTTTCCGCGAGCTATCCTCACAACTTAATCAATCGAAGTAGGTCCAAACGATCGCCAGATAACAATGGGATGCACGCGAAGCCGGACTTGCGCGTGTTTGTGAAATGGAAGGTCGTTCGTTCCGGCTCGGTGATCCCTGACGTTATCCGTCTGGACGCTCTAACTGGAGCCGCGTGATGAGTTTCGTAACTAAGCAAGTCGAAGCTGGAAAATTCCGTACTCTGGAATGGACAATAAATCAACCAATTGCCTGCGTATTTCGTTCACCGGCAGGTGCACGCGTTCATATTGGAAAACTATTGTTCAGTACTGGCGAACAGAAGCTAGACGGCAAATCCAATAAGGTAATTAGAACTAGTATGGGAAAAATCAAAATTAAGGTTTCTCAAACAACTGATGTAACTTATGCCTACTTTGCTGACGGAAAACCCGGCAAGATAATCGAAATTGATCTCCCGTAGTTCTTCACGAATCAATATTAGACGACCAAGTGACGCTATTGATGAAGTCAATACCTTAATCATCTCAATAAAATCGCAGACTTCGGAATTTTCTCAAAGGTGACAATATGGGAGATCCAAGCAAGCTTCCAAACACATTGGACAAACGTGATTTTGTTGTTCCAAATGAGTCATTCTTACTTTTGAAAATCGTGTTTCAAAACAAAAAGTCTGAAATGGATATCAGCATATACGACAGTAGTGAAAACCGGGTCGCCAATTACAACAACTCACAGGGAAGAGAATCTGGCAATGTAGAATTGCACGCACCACTTAATACTTCGGGACGAGATCTCAGATACACGGTTGTAGCGTGGAATAAAGATCGCAGCTGGAAGACCGGCAATCTACTGGATCGCGGTGATTTTTTCGGTAGTTGTCGCGGCCACGTTCAATTTGCGCCGCAATACTGCAAAACGACTTTTTTCGGAATTAGATACGGGTGGTATTACAATTACTTGGAGATAGCAGAGGTTGCTGCTTACATCATTGAGTCCCATCCAATATCGGTCGCTGACTCTGGCTCGGGTGTTTCAAATGCAACTGACGTTTCGCCTAGCCCGCAATCTGATCCCGTTGATCTTGTGCCCATAGCAGACGAAAACGCACCTGACTTTCACACGCTTCCAAATACTCGGAATTGCAAAACCGTTCGTGTACCGCAGCATGGTCGATTTACACTAAGCGTAAAATTTGCTTCACAACACCCGGAAATGGACGTAAGCATTTACGAAGGGCCCAAGAATGGCGGCGGGCGTCGTATCGGTTTCATAAATAGTCTTCACGCAAACGCCGACAATGTGGGAGATTGGTCATTTCCCGACAATTCGAAAGATACGGAATACACAATTGCTTCTTGGAACAAAAGCAAGGAATATGGTTGGGAGCTAAGCCGAATGCACGATCGCGGTAATTTTTGGGGATGTCCCGTTTGTTGTTGAAACTGTCGGTGGTCTCGCTGGTTAAAGTTTAGGGTTTGGTCAGGCGGCAAGCGAGTCCGCAGGAATAGCTCGCGTCAAGCCGCCGGTTGCTTGCTTACGTAATGCTCACCGTTTGATTGTCCCGTCGCAGTCCCACGGAAATTTTCGGCGGCGGATTTTTTGGTTTTTCCAAAGCTGCGATCAAGTGTGACAGGTCCTTGTGCCCTGAAATTCGGCGGAAGCCTTTCTCGACTTCCACCAGTGCGAAGGCCAGCCACCGCGTCGCCTGATCGGTCTCTGCGCGGAATCTTGTCACGCGGTCAATCTTTCGCCGCGTGTTCAGAAATGAGTTTTCAACGGCGTTGGTGCTGAGCAGGTTTCGATGAAGCGTGTTGGGAACATTCAGGCTTTGCAAGGCAATCAGATCCTCCCCGGCTTCGTGCAGGCTCGTCAGCGCCTCGGCGTTAATCGGCTTCAGAAAGGCCGCCAGTTCAGCGACCACTTCCTCGGCAGCCTGTTTGCCTTGCACACGGCGAAGTCGCTTGAACAAACGGGCTAATTCGCCCCAGTGACGCTTTGACAGTTTGGCTTTGATGTTCCGCTCTTTATGAACCAGGCAGCGTTGAACCACGGCGTCTGCGAAGAACTCCATGACGACCGACCGCAGCGCTGCCGTCGAGAACCGCCAACAATCGTCGGTCGCAGTGGAACCCGCGCTGGATCAATCGCCGCATCAAAGCCCGGCAAACTTCGGCGTTTTCGGTACTGCCAAGATCGAAATCCAAAACGTGTTTGTAACCGTCTGCCGTGATTCCGATGGCGACGATCGCCAGTTGATCCTTGCTCAGGCGAATCCCGTCGAGCATCAGGATCGCCCAGTCCTGCTGCGATAAATCCCGATCGCGAAGCTCTTCAACGAACTTGTGGCCGACCGCTTGCCAGTGCCGCGATACGTTTGACTTGCTAACCCCCGGAGCATTGGCGGGTTGAACATCAGCCACATCACGCGTGCTCACTCCGGCGACCAATGCGCCGACGATCGAGTCGCGAAGTTGATTCGGGCAACAAGCGGCACGATAGCTGGCCAGTGGAACCTCGGACGTGCTGCCATCCTCGTTCTGTTGGCGAACCCGAGGTCGAACAACCTCTTCACGCCCGCCTTCGTAGATGACACGCCCAACGCTGCTGCCGTTGCGATAACAACCCTCGCCACGCGGGCGATGTTTCGGTCCACAAAGGTCCGTCACCTCCTGGGCCATCACATCACTGATCATCTGACGAACCAGTCCCCGAAGGTGATCCCGGAACACTTCCGATGCTGTCGAAGAAGAAACTTGCCCAAGCTGTTGCAAAAGATTAGATTCGTTCATGGTGGTCTCCCCGTCGGCTGTCACCGACGTATGAAAGTTGAATTTCGATTGGCGACATTGTCGCCATTCGGGAGACCACCTTTCAACTTTAAACATTTATTGGGACGCTTCCTTGCAATCGCTGTCCACGTTTGGATCGATATCAATGGAATCGTCCTTGTACCACTGGCAGCTGGCCACAATTGCAGGCATGCAGGATAACAATGAAATGCACCGGAGCCGTAAACGCCGTGACGGCTCGCTTCGCTCGGTGACTGTAATCACGGCCCGGTGATTTCAAGCGTTCGTCGGTCCCAGCACATGATCAGCCAGAACCGGACGATTGGAATCTAACTAACCGTTTCGCGAAGACGCATGAGGTATGCATGTGGAGAAGTCTAAACGCCCTCAAAAACGGCGATCGGTTCGGATTCGTCACAAGCACGATGAAGCCCAAATCCCTGGATTGCGTGAAAGGATGATTTCGGACGGCATTGACGACCTCGAAGTCGAAAAGGTGTTCAAGGATATCGCTCAGCTCGAGAGTTTCACTTTCCTAAAACGCCTGTCAATTCGAGGGTTCAAGCGTGGAATTGGTGCTCTCGAAAAACTGACAGAGCTATCGCACCTGTTGCTTTGGCAATTGAATGATCTCGATACACCATGGCTCGAAAAAATGGGGTGGCTTGAGCGACTGTCTTGCCACACCGTCAAGTTCAAGACATTGCAACTCCCGCCGTCGCCTTGTGCCTTGAAGGTGCTGGAATTTAATTTGTGCAAAGGATTCGACGAACAGTTGGATATTTCGGGATTAACGCACTTACAAACGCTATCCTTGGAGTCCTGTGGAAATATCCGGTCGATATCGGATTGCAGCCCGCTTCTTGATCTCCGGACGGTAGTAATCTCCAATATACGCGATATCGCATCGCTTGAGGGCATCGCTGCAGCGCCGAACCTCGAGTCGATTACAGTTCAAAACACACCAAATCTAACGGTCGACGACATTACCTGGATGCTTGACCATCCCAATCTTAAAGACGTTTATCCGGCATTGAAGGCGGAGTCTGGCGCGCCGGTGCTCGAAGAGATTCGTCGTGTCCTTGCACCTCGATTCGGTGAGGATATGTTTGCGTAACGACCGACGAACAATGCCGTCAACCGGAGCGGCGAAGTCGGGCGGCTTTGAGATGGAAAATCTTTCGTCGCCGCCCGGTTACGGCAGACGTTATCCACTGATCCAAAGTCATTCGCGCCGCTGAGACCCGTGGGCATGCTCGCTCCGTCTCTTCGTAACAATCAAAGATTCCAATGGCTGATCAAGTTGACACACGCTTATCCGATCATCGAACGCTTCGGTTCAATAGCGTCGACGAGTGTATCGCCGAAGTAAATCACATTCGGGATGCCGACGGAGCTGGCAAGCTGCGTGTCGCGGGAAACTGGACGGCAGGACAAATAATGGCGCACGTCGCGTCATGGATTAATTACGCGTACGACGGTTTTCCGGTCGGCTCACCGCCATTTTTTGTGCGATGGTTCTTGCGGCGTCGTCTACCGAAGATGCTTCGAGACGGTATGCCAAGGGGCGCACGAATCCCGGGCGTGAAGGACGGAACTTTTGGAATGGATGGCATCAGTACGCCGGAAGCGGTCGAACGACTTCTAACTGCCCTGAACCGGCTCCAAAGTGCCGAAGTTGCCAAGTTCGACAGCCCTGCGTTTGGCGCACTGTCGCACGAGGATAGAATTAAGCTGAACCTTCGCCACGCGGAACTACACCTGGGTTTTATCGCATACTCGGGGGCAAGGTCAAATAACAGATTTTTTCACATCCCGCATGGACCAAGTTTCGGGGGGAAGGTCATCGTTCGCCGCGGCCCGGTGAACGACGTCGTTATGTTGCGACAATTTCGAGGCTATGACACTCGTGGCGCCAAACAAATCTCATTCGCCGGCAGCTCCCTGGATCTCGTTCTTGGTGCTTTTATTCGCAACTTTAATCACGTGCAATCTATTCATTGCAATTAAAAACTCCACAAACAACGCATTCGCTGAAATCACCGTTGTTCCTTCCGATACGGGACAGGCCATCTTGGCGATCAGTTCAACGGCGTTGGTGGCAATTGCAGCGACCCTGCTTGTTTTGTCTTTGGGGCTGACGTGGAAATTCCGTGGAACCCATTGGATTACATTTGCCAATCTGATGTTATCCACCACAGTTGTGTTAACAGCATTCATCGCAACGTGGATGCTCGCCGGATGGAAATTAGTTCCGCGGATTATTGAATTCAACGACCTTCTACGGGAATCAACGCTCTAGGTACTTGCAACATAACAAAAGAATGGACCGAAGCCGCCAACGCTTGGCGGTGGTTCCAATACCGTATAATGGGTTCGAGCCTTCTGGACGGCTCGGTCATCCTTGCCTTTATCACGCTTGGTGTCGCGATTTCTCGGAGTTTTTTCGCTTTCGTAAATGCTGCTATAATTGGATTGTCCATGGAGAAGATCATGAGTAACGCTGACATTCCAATTGATGGCCTAACGGTGGTCCAGAAACTCAGCTTGATGGAGCGAATTTGGGTTGATCTTGAAAAACGACCATCAGAGATTCCCTCTCCGGACTGGCACGGAGATGTTTTGGCTCGACGGCTTCGGTCTGTCGAAAATGGCGAAACGGACTTCGTCGATTGGTCAGATGCCAAAAAACGACTCCAACGCCGATACGAATGAGAATTCGGTTACTGCCAAATGCGGAGACGGACCCCGAACTTGCGGCCGATTTTTACGAGTCGCAAAGGGAGGGGTTAGGCGACTATTTCTTGAGTTCGCTGATCTCTGACCTTGAATCCCTCAAGGTTTTCGCTGGAGTTCACGAGCAGTCATTTGGATTTCATCGATCAATCTCGAAACGATTTCCGTTTGCGATTTACTATCGGGTGGAAACACAAACCGTTGATGTTTACGCAGTCCTCGACTGCCGCAGGAATCCGAACTCGATCCAGGACCGTCTCCAGGACGAAAGCGCGTGATAACAACCGGATGCACCGGCGCGGAAACGCCGGGCTGGCTCGCTTCGCTCGGCAACGCCAAATCGCCGCCCGGTGATCCTGGAACGGTTTTCTGGCTTTGAGATGGATTCACGAACTTTCAACGCGTCGATCCCTTTTGCCCTCGCCGTCATCGCGATTGTGGTCGGTTTATTGGTAGATCACGCTATTGTTTTATCGGTTTGCTTTGCGTTCCTGGTATTCGTCATTCCCGTATGCTTTTTTGTTGCCTTGGAATGGATTCGCCACCGAGAACCACCCGAAATCAGCCTGTCGCCGCTAATGCCAACTCGCGCGGAACGGGAACTGAGGAGAAATTTGCGAAACCGGCGCAAGCTAACAGATGATGAATTCTATTCCGCCTGTTACGCAAATTCTGGCGTATCAAAAACGTCAATTGCGTCTATCCGTACGATTCTATCCGAACAAATCGGAATGGATCTTTCCGCTTTGCTTCCTCACGATGATTTGAACTTGATTGACCCAGAATTGGAATGGTCGATAATCATTGATGAATTTGAACGAGAATTCGAGATTCGATTTACTGACTCCGAACTGGAAAAGGGACCGGCAACATTCGATTTTTTTGTCCAACACTTGATCAACAATAAACCATGCCCGAAATCGCCAGATAACCAACGGATGAACCGAAGCCGCCGACAACGCGGCAATTGATGGCAAATCGTTACCGGCGACTCGGTCATCCTGCACGTTATCCGTTCGCGGTTTGAAATACATTTACCGAAAAGGCCACGATGAATCATCAATTTGCAAAAGTGGCTTGCTTGCTGTTATTGGTGCTGTCCATTTCAATCTCCGGCTGTAATGACAACTCGTCGGCGCAACTCAGTGAACTGACGCTTCGTGTTGAGCCAAACGGAGACTTTAGATGGGATTTCCGTCCGCTAGCGCCGTCTGCGGAGTTTGGAGGTTTTCAGCAGTCCGACAACAAACCAGCCCCGGAAGGGGCCAGTGAGATTTCGCTTTCGATTCATGATGGCGTTCGGGCTCGGCCACTAACGCTGATCGGTAATTTTACACGTGACAGTACTACTCAACGAGTTTCCTTCAACGGGACGCTTAAGATTACCCGGCGAACACGTATCACGATTGAAGGACTGGATGGGCTGGGATTTTCGGCTGGCGGCACCGTCAAGAACAAGGGTATCCTTCTTCCCGGTGATTACAATCTGGTTTTTTCCGGTGCCCTACGGTGACGATGCGCTAGATAACAAACGGATGAACCGAAGTGCCGATTGGTTCGCGTTTTGGAAATGGATAATCGATCATCGGCATTCGGTTATCCTGAACGTTGTATGTCCATGAGTGAACCGGGATTACAAACAGAACAATCTACTTCGGCACCAAGATTGCGTTGGTGGCTTGCTTTCGCCATGACCGTACTGGTCACGGCGGCCGGTTTCATTGTCGCTATTCAACAGTTCATGGCGAAATTCCTTTGGGACGAATCGCTCCATACACGCACACTTGGCGGAATTCTCTACATCTTGCTCGGACTCATCGGACTTTACCTGCCGTTTCGTTTGCTCAAAAGACGCAAACCATTCACGGAGCTGTCTCCAGTCCGCCAATGGTTGAACATTCTCGGTGTGCCGCTGCTTTATTTGCTCGCGTTCGCCGCCTGCATGGAATTATCACTGCGTTCAAGGACCGTGATTCTGCCGCGACCGTTTACACCAACAGTAGTCGTGACCTACGATGCGTCGTTACCACCGGAATCCCAACGCCGAACGAATATTGGATTTAGAAACGCACTTCGCCAAGATCACCTGGCGAGTAGTTTTGCCCATCGCTTCGACGACGACGATGGCGTAGAGAGCTTCTACGCCGACTATGACGAGGGCTTTCTGCGCTACCCTGACCGCCTGAAGATGGCAACGCTCGATGGCGAAACACGACAACTCGAAGATGGCGGCGTTGAAATCTCAATTGATGTCAGTGCCAACGAACGTCTTCAGTTTTCGGTGCTTGGACTCGACAACTTTGTGATGACACGTGATGGCGAATCAATTGCTGCATCCGATGCGAAGTCTGGCAAATACAAGATCGTTATAACAGGCCAGCCAAGACAAGGACACATAACAAATCGGTGAACCAGAGTTGGCTCGCCTTCCGGATTTTTCAAGCTTGTTTCCTTCGTTTACAACTCCTGGTGTCCCAATGTGAACGCCATTGGTCCGCCAACCCGGTTACCTTCGACGTTATCCCGCTCAAGAAAATGAATCGCACAAAAGTCGCAACCGGACTGCTTGTCCCACCAACACTTTCCAGTCTGCGTTCGCATAAACTGCCGAACAGCGGAACGAATTTTCCTTGCAGGCACATGTGCGGAAACGGAGACTACAATTCAGCATCACGATCGAACGGATTCGCACCAAGACGCCGTGGCTGTCGGCATCGAATCGTCGGTTCGCTATTGTCGCTTTGTTCGGTCGTTCTCGGTACACCTGCGTTTGGACAAGAGGTGTTTTCGCGGTTGACGGCGCAGCAATACCAGGAGGCAGTTGACGAATTTTGGGCAAAGGGGTTGAGGCCTTCGCAAATCGAGGTGGAAGTCATCGACAATGTCGATTACTACAGTCTACGAATGGAGAAGCCAACCAAGCCGATTGATTGTTCCGCTAATCACTTGCTTACTGATGCTAGGTTCAAGTCAAGAAACCGCGAGCATCTCGATCGCGGATTCGAACTGTTTATACATCAAACCTATCGTTTGAACCGGCAGCGGCGTCATGTGGCCGTCTGGATGCGCCCCAGTCTGAACACGCCGCTTGGTATAGTCTGGAAAGACTCAGACGAAATTCCTGTGTCTGGTAATTCGGTGCCAGGCCTCGAATCCGTCGACGACATGATGACGGCGTTTCTACGCAGTAATCAAGTGCCCGGAGCTGAGCATCGCAATCTCTCGCAACAGCAAAATCGTGTATTCACGTGGTTTTGGTTATCGGGATCTGGAGAATCGCCGTCCCATGGAATCAAATACCTTGTTGCGGATTGCCAGCGTTTCGAAACCGATCACTGCCGCCGCCGTATTGCAACTAGTGAGTCGGGGAAAGCTGAAACTGGATGAAAGAATCTTCCTGGACGTACCGGACCGCGTCGGTTCGAAGACGGTCGATCCGAGATTGAGACAAGTTACAGTTGATCACCTGTTACGGCACCGGGCGGGATGGGATCGAACCAAGTCCTTTGACCCGATGTTCCGTCAGGAACAAATCGCCAAATCCTTTGATGTGCCCACGCCGGTCGTTCCGAATCAGATCATCCGATACATGTGGACTCAGCCGCTGGACTTTACACCTGGCGAAAAACACGTTTACTCCAACTTTGGTTATTCCGTTCTTGGACGAGTGGTTGAGCATGTTTCCGGCAAGTCCTACGAGGACTATGTTCGCGACGAGGTGCTGGCCCCGCTGGGTATTCGTGAAATGAAAGTTGGACGAACGAGATTAAACGACCTCGAAAAAAATGAATCCCGATATTATCCGCGAGCCGGACGATTCGCACCCTCGGTGATCGAGCGGCAGATCAAGGATCGTCCGTGTCAATACGGGAGCTGGTTTCAGGAATCACTTGACGCCCACGGAGGCTGGATTGCATCGGCCGAAGATCTCGTGAAGTTTGCGGTAGCTTTCGACCGGCCTGACGACTGTCCGCTGATGTCGACCACGTTTGCGAAAATGATGTTTGTTCCTGACGACGTCGAGCAAGTCAAACCCGATGACCGGGGCATCAAACGGTACTATGCCCACGGCTGGAAGATTGTGATGTATGCCGATGGAAAATTTAACTGTTATCACATGGGATTGCTCGAAGGCTCGCAGGCGCTGCTGGTTCGACGCAACGATGGGTTGAACTGGGCAGTGCTGTTCAATTCAGACGAAAACGCGGACAAAAAAAGGATTGCTGCCCTGGTCGACCCGCTTGTTCACCGGGCCGTCAACTCCGTGAAGACCTGGCCCGTTGTCGGCGAATGAATTGGCAGCAGATCAGACGAACCGGACCACCGTCGAATTGTTGACGCCACCAAACCGACGACAGAAAATACCCCATACACAAACTGAAACCTAAACCCAAAAGGCGGGATAACAATGTGATGCACCGAAGTCCGGCTTGCGCATACATTTGGAATGGAAAATGAACCATCCGGACTCGGTGATCGTAAACGTTATCCGATTTTGTCGTGATCAATCAAACTCGTTCGGTCGGCATGCTGAGGCTGCTGTGACGGATCATCCTTTGCGGCCTCTGCGTGCTCTGTGTTTCTATCCTTCCCCGCCGCTGCAGCATGGTCGGGTGCGCGGTCGTGTTGACACGATGAACAGGATTCACTGGATGTATCCAAAACATCCTGCCTCATCCCGTTGATTCCTGTCTGAAACCCGGCGGTCATCACCGGAAAAAACGGGCGGGCATCGCTGACTTGATTGTCCAACGCCGGGTTCGGATAATGTATCGGCTGCCGGAATCGTGCGGTCCGCACGGGTAATTCCCCAAACCATCGGAATCAACCGAGCCGCTGCTCCAGTCCATCTGACAACTCGATGAACCGGAAGTGTCAACGGGCGCCCTTTATTCCATAAACCACTCACTCCCGACCGTATATTTCGGCCCGGTTATCGTTGGACGTTATTCTTTAGAGGCTTGAGTCCATGCATCGCAGCTTGCCCATCAATTGCCTTCTGCTGTTATTGTTCGCATTAAATGATGCCAGCGCCCAGGACATTCGATCGCTGGACACTATCCGTTGGATCCTGGGGGACTGGGTTCAAGCGAACGAGCAAACGACCACCCGCGAAACCTGGAAGGAACTTGATCGTAACGTGTTCAAGGGAATGGGCATCACGAGCGACTCGGCGACCGGAGCCAAACAGAGTGAAGAATCGTTACTTCTCGCGGAGATGTCTGGCAAGATTTATTTTTTTGCAAAAGTCGACCACAACGAGTATCCGGTTCCATTCGAACTAACATCGAGTTCGGCAACGAATGCAGTCTTCGAAAACGCCGAACATGACTTCCCAAAGAAACTCGAATATAGATTGGTCGGAAACGACGCGCTAACCGTCATTGTAAGTGATGGTAGTGCGCGTTCGTTTTCAATTGGCTTCAAGAGGGAGCCGGCCGTCGAACCGAAAAAAGAATAACAAGCGGATGAACCGGAGCCGGAACAGCCGGGCTGGATCGCTTCGCTCGTTCAGCGCAACTCCCGGCCCGGTTATCCCTGGTCGTTCGCCGACTGAAGGCTCCGCACCATCACCTCGCTGGTACCTCAATGGTTGACACTGGAACGTGGAACCGACTTGATGATGCGGCGCGGCAGGAATTCCGCGAGCTATTCCGTCAGTTTCAAAAGTCGCTGCAGGAAAATGGTGTTCACGATGGTTACGACCTCGGCATGGACTGGTCCGTGCAACTGGTTGCCGGCTTTTGGGCGATCTCCAATGGAACAAAGATTTTGAATGGCGTGACGTCTTCACGTCGCGAGGTGATTGACGCGTTGTATACTGAGGGTGTACAGAACTTGAATCGCTGAAACTGTGCCGACTGCACCCAAAGTCACTCAATTCTTGCGATGAACGCACAAAACGCGGCGAACCATGCGATGAACCGACGTCGCGGAGTCGTCGTTGTTGACAGTGGAAAATCAATCGCCGCGACTCGGTTATCGCGGCCGTTATCCGGCTTGGTCCCGGAGATGAAATCAAATGAAAATTTCCAACGCTTTGATGGCGGCGCTGGCCTTTATCGTCTTCTTTTTCGGCGAGTTGTCAATTGCTTTTTCCCAACCATCGGAAATCTCAACCCCAACCCTGGTCGATGATCCTGGCTATCGGGCGATTCACGAAAAGACCTCTGCAATTCACGGCAAAATTGCAATTTACACAAAGCAGGATACTGAATCCGAGAAGTGGTACGTGCGCGTCCAATACATCAAAAGAAACGCGGACGCCGACGAGGTTCATCTGTCCGATCCGATGGTGTTGAATGAACGGAACACCAGTGAGTTGGCGTTTGAGTCTCTAATCGACGAAGCGACAGGAGTCTGGTGCTTCTACGACACCGGCAATCACAATTTTGTCATTCTTGTTGCGCCGCCGAATGAGCAACGCCACCGCCAATATGACATTTGGCATCCGGGCGTACGCGGAATCGGTTGGGGGCGAGGAATTTGGATCGACTACTTTAGAAAAATCAGGAAGGTACACGACCATATTCCATACAACTCACTTCCAGCTGAATTGGAGACACTAACCGCTGGATAACAATCCGATGCACTCAAAGCCGCCGACATCCCGTGCTTTGAAGTTGAGATCACCGCGGCGGCCCGGTGATTGGTAACGTTATGCGGCACAGCAGAACCTTCTATCGGCGGTGCGAGGAAGCGCAAATGCCTGGTCGACGAGTATTGTCGGAGGACGACGGCATTGATCCACGCGATGGGTCTACCCGTCCCGATATGGTTCGGCGTCGCGCCGTGCTCCGAGAGACATTGAATCGCTTCGCAGCCGCTGATCCACCGAACAAATACGATCTGCTCGCACAAGGAAATCTTGAGCTCTGGCGTGACTCGGCCGAAAAGCACCGCAACAGCAATCAGGTTTACATTGTCGGGGGAGACTGGGGCGAGGTCACGCATGCGATGACGCGGGACCACGGCTGCTGCTTCGCTGCATTGAATATGGCAAACGCGTTCGTACCCGGAGGGGCTTATGTCGAGGGTGCCCCGGCCCAGGAAGAGAATATGTTCCGAAGAACGAATTGCCATTTTTTTGTTGGCCCGGAGGAATACGACGCGGCCCATGACCGGTATCACTTGCATATGACATCGCTGTTGTCGGCAGAGAATGGCAAGGTGTACCTCGATTCCGAGAATCCACGTGTCTGCATTCGCGGTCCGGAGGATCGTTCCCGATCCGATCTTGGCTATCAGTGGTTGCCGGACGAGGAGGTGTTTCCATTTTTCGAATTGAGAGCTGCTGCTCAGGATTTGCGTGACGGTTCCGCATTCTCGGAGTCGAATGCGCGTCAACGAATTGCCGCCCAGCTGGATACGCTCATGGACCAGGATATTCAACACGCCGTGCTCGGTGCATCTGGCTGCGGTGCATTCATGAATCCGGCGCATCGCATCGCCGAACTGTACCGACAGGAAATCGAAAAACGAAAACAGGGCTTCAGCGTAATCGCTTTCGCGATCTGCCAAGCCGGGTACGGCCCGGACAACTTGACTCCATTTCAGGAGGTGTTTGGCGACCAGCTACTGCTCGGCTGACTGATGGGGTTGGAGAAATCCGCATAACAAATTGGTGAACCGGAGTGGTCTCGGCTTTCGGTTTTGCAATATCGTTTCCTCCGTTTACAATTCCTGGTGTGCCAACTTCAACTCCCTTGGTCCGCCAACCCGGTTACCTCGAACGTTATCCGGCTCCCCTTGGGTCCTGTGAGGAAACCAGGGGCAAAATCAACCTCAGCATTAGCGTGAACGCAACGACTGGCGCCGTGTTTGATGCAGTATCGGATATCAGGAATTCGCCTGGCCGAATCGAATGGTATGAGAATGTTGAGATGCTCACCGACGGACCAGCAGGTGTCGGCACAAAGTGGCGTGGAACTCGCGTAATGAACAACAGGCGTTCATTTGAGGATTGGGAAATTACAACATTCGAGCGTCCAAAATACTTGTCGGCCTGCTGCGATTCCCGGGGCTACGACGTGGACTGTACAATGCGCGTCGATCCAGATGGCAGCGGCAGCAAATTGTCCCTAAAAATGACAACCAAACCTCGGACCTTTGTCGGCAAGCTAATAACACCTCTGGAATGGCTGATGTCAGGCATGATGAGGAAGATTGCGCTCAAAGACCTTGCAGGCACCAAAGCATACATCGAGCAACATTCGTCGCGATGATACTGCCAGGTGATCGAAAGACTGCAATTGCCGAATAATAATTGTTATGCGATTGAATCGAATCACCACCGCCGTACTCCTCAGTCTCTCCGTCGCGGGATGCGGCGTTGATACGGTCGAAAAACCATCGGCTGTGACCTCACAGCAAACAGGTTTCAAGATGGATGCTGCTGAATACGATTCCACCTGCATGGTGTTCTTTCGTCGGGACACGGCGACCGTTGATGATGTTGTCACGAAACTCGACGACTACTCGGTTACATTGAGACGTGACGGCGAAACACTCTACGTACAGGGAGCCGCTGAGTGTCAATTTAGAATACAACTGGTGACTGCCTCCCACGTGCGCGAGGAAGCCAGCGAGATCGCCAGCGGGTCACCGTATGAAGAGAGGATGAAAGCCTGCGACGCACGCTTTGAAATTGCGATCGAACACTTGGACATTGCGCTCGACGAAATCAACACCCTCATGGAAGTTCAAGCTGCGGTGCAGGATGCCGCGCAAGGACTCTTGTTCTTGCCGTGGAATGGGGAGATCACCGAGCCCTGGAACGAGTAGCCGCGGATCGCATAACCAGTCGCTGGACCGGAGTGGCCGATCCGGTCGGATTCGAATGAAAGGCTGATTGGCGGCCACCCGGTCAGCCTGGTCGTTATCCCGCGCGATCAACCATTGCTTACATTCCGCCAATGCGTCGACAAATTACCTTTGTACAACTCAACGAAGCAATTGAAGAATGCGAAGGATTGCTCCGCACAGGCTACACAAAATCCGGGAACTGGTCGCTCGGCCAAATCTGTTGCCATATTCGGTTGACGATCGAACGAAACATGGATGGTTACCCGCGTTGGATGACCATTCTCGGGATTCCATTGCGGCCCATTCTGCGATGGCTCATGTTGCCGCGATTGTTGGCAGGAAAATCTCCGAATGGCGTCAAAACAGCCGGGATTTTCGTGCCACCGAACGAACTCGACGACCAGGTTGAGGTTGGCCGACTCAAGGAATGTGTCACGGCATTCCTGAATTTCACCAATTCGATGCACCCTCATCCGGGATTTGGTAGCATGTCCAATGATGAATTCAACCGATTTCATGCGGCCCATCTGGCTCATCATTTGAGTTTTTTGCATCCGCAAACCGAAGACGCGGATAACAAATCGATGAACCGGAGCGGCGAATAACGTTCCGATTTACATCTCGCGATGACCGCGCCGCTCGGTGATCTCGGACGTTATCCGCTCGCGCCGATCGCCCATGCTTGTTTGGCGCCCTTCCCTGTTACTCGCCAGGCAAATGGCAGTTGGCGGCGGTGCCACAACGCTTCTGTCGTCCGGATGGTTGGTCGTTGAGGCGAATGTTCGCCGCAAAAAGTTTCGGTGATCTTCATTTTTTCACCCAAGAAATCTCAACCGCGACGGAATAGCTTAATCAGCTTCGCATGGGAAATGAGCCTGTCAACTGCCAGCTCAGACTCCGAAACCCGGGCTCCCGGTGGTCGCCCTGGTGCATTCACGGTGCGAAGGTCCATAGCGGCGTTTCCCGTTCGATCAGAGACCAGGCAGGCAAGACATGACTGTTAGAACAAGACCGGGCCGGATTCTATATGTGGTGACATTTTTATGGCGATTCCGAATTGCCTTTGCGGCCAGAGCTCTGAACGCGAGCTGGGAAATTGCTGGACGATCATCATATATGCCGGGGTGGACAGCAGCGCCGAGTCCCATGTAATGCCTCACTTGGAGGAGTTGGCCGCGCAATCGAAGGCGGGGAAAAGTTGTGAAGTGATATTGTTCATCGACCGAGGTCCGGGGAATTCAGACGATGCAAACGTCCTGGGAGAGAATTTTGACGATGCTCGGCTTTTCCGTTTGGGTGACGGCCGGTGGCAACGGATGAAGGGCGGAGTCGATTTCCCGGAAATAACATTGGAATCGTTTTACGAGGCCAACAGCGGGGACGCAGAGACGCTCAGGAAATTCATCAAGTGTTGCAAGCGTATTTCACCGAGCGAGCATTATGCGCTGGTTTTGTTTGGACATGGCGACTGCAGGAGTGTGTGCCCTGATGAATCGGAGGGCAACGCCGAGCGCAAGGAAAGGGACGATCCTTTATACTCTGCCGAAATTACTGATCAGTTAAGCGATACCGAATCGGTCGATCTGCTGTGGGTCGATGCCTGTGCGTTTGGAGGAATTGAAAATGCCTGCCAATTTCGAAAAAAGGAAGGCCGTTTTTGGGCAACTGCCATGCTGGCCAGTCCACCCAGTGGTGACCCTGCGCCGATGTCAAAAATCCTGACTGACGCTCGATTACTCGGAAACAAGGCTCGCCCGGAGGGTCAGCCAAAGGATGCGGTGGAATTCGGGAGGAGTTCCATCAATTCGATTCGAGCCCACTACCGGAAAAACCCTTTCAGGGCGTTCCGTGAATCATGGGCCGTATACGATCTCACAGCGTGTGACAAAGTCAAGCAATCACTAGATCAATTGTCAGTTTTACTGTTTCAGGGTGACAACAAAGAGATTGTTGAAGATATTCGCGGGTCAGGCAAAAATCCGGTTTCCCTGAACCACATGCGAAAACGTCAGGATGTGGCTCTGATGTGGGTTGTATCGCCGCATTTTGACTTGTTTGACCTGGCGTCTCGAATCGCGGATAGTTCGGAACTGGATTGGTCCATTCGCAACGCGGCAACAGAGCTTGCGAGGTCCGTTGAGGCAATGGTTGTTGATTCGTATGCCGGTTCGGCATACAAAGATTTCCAGCCTGGAAAAAACGGTGTTTTTGTTGTATTTCCGGATGGAGATGCGATCTTTCGAGACGAACTGCAATGGGCTGCATTCCAGTGGTACCATCCGGAAAAACAAATTGGCAAGCGTTACGCGTACGGAAGCTACGATTGGTGTTCCGATGGCGCGTCGCCTGGTAATCGCAAGGTCGAGAACTGGTTTGAACTGATGGATTACTGGTTTGATCGGGACGACGATTTCGGTGGCGTCAACTCGTACAGATACTGAACAGCGATTCATTAAACATTTGCAAGTTTGGCCGGCTGATCATGTGCCGACAGTTTTCGAAAACCGTGTCAATAATGGACCGGGTCGGCCGTTGCAATGAAACGGCGGATAACAACGTTATTCGCCTCCCCCGGAATAAACCAATCATCGGATACCTGGCCTTTTGCAATGACTGCTTCCCACGAATACGTCTACCCGATTTTTGGTGCTGGCCCTGGCGTTGCAACAATCGCATCAATAGGTGCCGGAATGATGAGGGGGCTCGTCATACCTGCTTGTTTGCTAATTGTCGGTGTGTTTTTCTTTTGGGCGGGACTCTTTTTGGGTTCGGAAATCGGCTACCAGAAATGGCAGGCTCTGCCCGAGCCACCGGCTGAGGCGTTTGCCGATACTTTTCCAATGGGCGCCCTTGTCGCAGGTTGGCTCCCAGCTGGATTTTTTTGTGCTGTCGTGTTTGGGATTGCAAGGCTGTCCAGGCATTTGCCGGATATTCATCGGAAACATGCCATTTCAAATCTCGTTCCAGAAGAAACCGGGAGTCAAAACCAGGCACCCAACCAAACAAACGGCGAATAACAATGCGATGCACGCGAAGCCGTCCAGGCATTTCCGTTTGGCCCTGAACACGTTTCCGGGTTTTGGTGTTCTTTTGACAGTTCTAACCTGAGCTGTTCTAATTGAGGTTTACCGTTCGTCTCTTGGTGGTTTACGTCACCCTTCGGCTCGGTGGTCTCGTCCCAAAACATGAACCACTCGTTTTATCAACAAATTCTGTCCCAGGACGCGTCTCGGATTTTTGACGACCAGGACAACGTCGTTTGGATCGACTGGGGCGACGAAGAAGATGCAATCGTCGAAGCAATCCGTGAAAAATCCGGGTTGGATGCCCTTCAAGCGACGACGGACGATGCCGAGAACGAATTCGGGTACGTCGTGATTGTCACGTTTAATGAACGATCCATAACAATTGACCCAGGTACCGGCTTCGATTCCCGGCACGCAACGCTCAACGCTGTCGATGAGCTCTTGCCGGATCACCAAATACGATTTGCCGCCCCCACCAACGGTGGCGATACGATTGCGGTGGCAATTGAATCTGATTCTGACTGGAATTCGCTGTACAAAGAGTTTGGACGAATTTTGAATCAGACCTTTTGTCCGATACGTGAAATTCCGGACTTGATGAATACACCGGGCAACAAGATCGACGATGCTTGTGAGAAATACGCGAATCGAATTGGTTGATGCGCGTGATAACAAAGCGATGAACCGAAGTCGCGGAACCGGGCGGCTTTGAAATGGACGATCAACATCCGCGACTCGGTCAACTTGGACGTGATGCGGCGACAAACATCGCATATGGCACGTGACAAATCTCCAGCACAAGCGCTCTTCGACGAAGTCGTCAAACGCGCGGTTACGTCCGTCCTCAAACCGCTCGGCTTCCGAAAATCTGCGTTTAACTTCCACCGTCGCCACAAACAGGTAGTTCAGGTCGTCAATCTTCAGTCCAGTCACGGCTCGGCCTGGGACGAAAAACTGTTCTACGTGAACGTCGGACTCGCATTTGACGCCGTTTGCGAATTGACCAACACTGAGATTCTCGAAAAACCAAAGGAACACGATTGCGATTCCCGCGGCACGCGAGACCGATTGGAGGGTCTCTTCGACAATATGCCCGAACGATGGTCGGTAAATGTGAGTGGTGATTCGGAATCCGTTGCACAGCAATTGAAAACCGCGATTGAGCAACTGGCCGTCGAACTCGAAACAATTGATGGCGTTCAGGCTTATCGCGAACATCGCTGGTTTGACCGCTTTCGCCCAAAGCGGGAAAACGTCCAGATCCTGTATGTTCTCGGTGATCTGGACGGCGCATGGGATGAAGTCAAACAACTATGTACACTGTTTGCGGACCGGCAGGCAATCAATCAGCCGGAGTGGTGGGTCAGAGAACTGGGACTTTCCAGGCTTGCAACGAGGTGTGAACCTCACAATTCCGCATAACAATCCGTTGCACACGGAGCCGCGGGCCGCGCGGGTATTTGAAATCCACGTCGTTTGCCGCGGCCCGGTGAACCGGGGCGTTCGGCGTCTTAATCGAAGATCACAGATGCAATACATCGCACTTATTCACAAGAACACAGACTCGACGCCGACAATCGACGAATGGGATCGTTTCTTTGACGCTGCGAAAGCAACCGGCATGTTCAAGGGCGGCAGCGAAATTGGTTCGCGATATACCGTCGGTCAAAAGGTGGTTCCTGATATTACGGAGAACGTGGGCGGCTACATGCGGTTTGATTCCGATGACCTGGAACGATTGCAGGCATTGCTTGAAGATCATCCGGTAGCCAAACATGGCGGAACGATCGAACTTTGCGAAATGCCAAAATCGTGAATTCGCGCCGGCGCAGAACAAGGGGTTGCACACGGAGCCGCGGACCGCATGACTAATGCGATCAACATCGTTCGCCGCGGCCCGGTGAACGCTGTCGTTCGGCGATTTGAAAGAATCTCAAATGAGACGAGTTCGTTTGTCGGTTGCCATGAGTCTCGACGGGTTTATCGCCGGCTCCAATGGCGAGAATGACTGGATCGTCATGGATCCGGATATCGACTTCAACAGGCTGATGGGTTCGTTCGATACCGTGCTCTTGGGCCGAAAAACCTGCGAAGCAACGCGTGGACACGGCGGCGGTGGAATGCCGGGAATGCAGACCTTCGTTTTCTCGCGTACGTTGCATCAAGATGATTGTCCCGACGTGACAGTGTCGAGCAATCCGGTGCAAACTTTGTCCGCGATCAAAGCCAGGTCCGGGAAGGACATTTGGCTATTCGGAGGCGGAGAACTGTTTCGCAGCCTGCTGGATTTACATCTTGTGGATTGCATCGAAATCGCTGTGATTCCGGTGCTCCTTGGCGGCGGGCTGCCGCTGTTGCCACAGCCATCCGTTCGCACCCAACTCCGGCTCGCGAATCATCGAATCTATCCAAAGACAGGTACGGTATCACTTGAATACGTCCCAACAAGATAATCGCCGAACAAGGCCGTGAACCGCAGCGGCGAAGTCGGGCGGTTTTGAAATGGACAATCTTTGGTCGCCGCCCGGTTACGGCGGACGTTCGGCTTTGTGATCGCATGGCACTTCCAGCAAAGCGATTCAGTACGCCGTCAAAAATGGACGGAGCTCGGATGGGAAATCAGACATGGAAATGGGTTGCGATTCGTTTGCCAATCCAACCGAATTCATGATGAAACCGGATGGGGCGTCGAATTCTTGGTATCCGGATTGGTGGGTCGAACAAAATCCCGGTCACATATTCCTGACACCGGCGTCCCGCTACGATATTGAACACTGGAAACCATCGCCCGAAAACGGCGAATAACAAATCGTTGAAGCGAAGCCGGTCAACCGTTACGATATGTCTTCGCGGAGATAGTGCTGCGCACCATTTTATCCCCGCTCGACCAGATGCAAACTCTTCTGGCGGCTCGGTGAACTTGTGCATTACCCCAATGAAAGTGATGCGTACCCGATGACTGGCGATCGTTGTTTTCGCATCGACGAACTCGACCTCGACGAGCTTCGCGAGCGGACCCGAGACCAGGGGCTAATCGACGGATTCTCGAATTGGGTACAAAATTGCGCACCACGCGTTGATGAGGTAATCGCCCGGATTTCAGCCGCATTTGCCGGCACAAAACTCGGCGACGGAATTGGGCTGTTTGAGGCAAACGGATTGGACGACTACGCATCCGATGAAGCATTGCGGCGTCTTCGCGCTTCGGACGAGAAACTTGACTGGAAACGAATCTCGGCCGCTGATCTGTCGCGATGCTATTGCTCGCCATCGTTTTTCGATCCTCAGGGATTTGTTTTCCACCTCCCAGCTTTCCTGATCGCTGAACTGAACGACCAACATCCGTATGGATTCATCGATCGGCTATATCGCATGGAAGAACACCCCGAGGGATGGCGAACACTTTTGACTGGCGAACAACTGGATGCAATAATCGCGACACTGGAACTGATTCGAGAACATCCCAACTACCAGCATGAATCGGACGACATTGACGCGTCACTTGAGCGGTACAAAGACGCAAAACGAACTGGCTAACAATCGCGTGCGCCCGAGTACGCGAATCGGGGGGGGAAGCCAAGCTGACGTTGAATAAACCTGACATTGCAGAACTGGAGCGTGCTGCAGACGGATAATTGCCCAAAATGTGAGATCGCGGGGTAACAATCGCATGCACCGGAGCCGCGAAGCCGGGCGTTCTCAAATGGACAACCACTTGTCGCGGCCCGGTGATTGCCAACGTTCGATTGACTGGACATGACCACATTTCGCTTGAATGCGCTGTCAACCCAGCCTTTAATCTTAATAAAAGGTTTTTCCTCCAGCTGCCTCATGCGCCTGTTCAGCCACGTCGTATCACCTCCATCCGTTATGTGCCATTAGAAACTTCACCACAGAATGACCTGTTCAACACATCATTTTGAAAACTCCTGGGGAAACCAACAACGTGCAGATTCCTATTCAAAGCTGGAATTTCCGAACACTTATTATCTGGCGTATCGTGATCTTCCAGAGATCATTTCTGCTCATGTGAATGGAAATCTGGCAGTCGACTTTGGTTGTGGGACTGGGCGATCAACAAGATTTCTAAAAGATCTGGGATTCAACGTTATCGGAATAGACATCGCTTCGGATATGCTGGACATAGCAAAAAAATCCGACCCCTCAGGTGATTATCAATTGGTCTCGAATGGGAAATACAGCCACCTTGGACTTGGCAAGTTTGATTTGGTTCAATCTGTCTTCACTTTTGATAACATCCCTGATTGGGATAACAGGACCAATATCCTCACTGGACTTCGAGACCTTCTTAAACCATCTGGAAAATTAATTTGTCTAGACGCAACTCCAGAGTTATATACCAATGAGTGGGCCTCATTCTCTACAAAGAATTTTCCGGAGAACTGGGGGGCCAAAACGGGCGATATCGTACGTGATATAATGCTGGATGTAGAAGACAAACGACCTGTGGAGGACATTTTCTGGACTGAAAATGACTACCGCAAGTTATTTAAAAAAGCAGGGCTTTCGGTGGAGTCTTTTTATAAACCTTTAGGCAAAAAAGAAGAACCGTTCCAATGGATTTCGGAATTGAAGATAGCTCCCTGGATGGTCTTTGTTCTGAATAAATCTAACAATTATTAACGTAACATAACAACGGCTATGGTTCATCGCCCCCATGGGTTTGGGTTTATTTGCTTTTTTAGGGACTAAAAAAACAATACGGATGGCTTATGCGCGAATGGCTGTACACACTCCGAGAAAGATTCACCGTGCATCCTCAACAGCGGTTTGATGACTATCGGATGTTCTCTGGATTTCACCACATCACTGAACTCGTGACACTCGATTCGATGATGTGCCCTGATCTCATTGATGAACTGCGAACCGAAGATTGGGAACACAACGTACAGAAGGATTGTCGCACCGAGCTGTTTCGCGACGCAAACTACCTGTTGTCACGCCAGCCGTTGGACGCATCGAAACATCAATTGATTGCTGCCCTCGAATGTCCGCCCCCGGATTTTGTCATACCGAACGGTTTCACGATCTGCGGATTTGACATTATGGATTCATACTTTGGCAACAGCACACTGACAAACTGCGGCCCAATAATGGATGCATTTAAGCCATCTGAGGTCAACAATTTCGGATTGCTTGATGATCGGGACAGGGCTTTCGTAATTCGTGATACAATGCGGGCACTGCAACCCGAAGACCCTCACCTGGGCGACTGCGAGGTATGGTTGCTTGCTCGCCAAATCCCAAATGTCGGATAACGATGACGTGAACCGACGCGGCGAAGTGGCGCGGTTTGTACATGGATAATCTTTCGTCGCCGCCCGGTTGCGGCTGTCGTTCGCCTGCCAGGGTGTTATTTCATGACGTCATGCTTTGTGCGAATTGCGACAATTGATGATTCCATGCAGATCGCGTCGCTGCTGACGTCTCTTGGGCACGATACGGCAAACGATCAAGTGCGAAGAAATTGGCAGACCTCTACTTCTGCCGGGAATCGCGCGTATGTTGCGGCCACACCGGAGGGCGAACTGGTGGGAGTAATTACGCTCCACCAGATGACTGTTCTGCATCGACCAAAACCTGTTGGCCGAATTACAGCGCTTTATGTTGTGGATGCTTTTCGGAACGGAGGCATTGGAAAAGCGCTTGTTGGCATTGCAGAGACGGAACTCAGGAAATGTGGCTGTGGACTACTTGAGATCACCAGCAATTTTCGACTGCCAAAGGCACACGCATTTTACAAGCGGCTTGGCTATACTCAGACAAGCGTGCGGCTGGCCAAAAACCTGACAGAATCCGAGGAATCAGACAGTTGACGCGTTTGAGTTTTCCCTGTTTAAGAATGGCATTCCGTCTGTAACTGCTGATCAGGCAAGCGAATGGATAGGCAGTCCGATTGAAACAGTGGACGCAAAATAACAATTCGGTGCACCCAATTCGCGATTGGCTGGTGTTAGGGAATGGAAAATCGTTAATCGCGGCTGGGTGACCTTGGTCGTTATTTGGCTTCGTAACAATGGTTTTGAAATCCCAAATTGCATCGCCGCAAAGCCAATGTGACTGGCTAATGGCTGGTGATCCGGCGATACGCTGGCAGACGATGCGAGACCTTCTGGGTGAAAACGTTCGGGCTTGGCAACGTGAACAGGCCAGAGTTCCTCTCGAAGGTTGGGGAGCCAGACTGCTCAAAAAACGAGACGCCGCCGGGACTTGGGCGGGCGGACTATTATGGGTCCCGTCCAATAATCCCGGATGCTACGCCATATTCGAGGACATAACTGTGATGCCCACCGAGCGGCAAAATCTGTGCGTTTTGTAATGGAAAGCCCCTGAGATCCGTGGAACGGTGCGCGACGAATTTGGAAACACGATTGCCGGCGTGATCGTGTACGCGTACCATACCAACGCGGATGGTTTGTATCCGCCGGACGACAGATTTAAAGGTCAAGCCGCCTGCAGGCACGGTCGATTGCGCGGATGGGTGATGACCGACGACCGGGGAAAATACGGTTTTGACACGATCCGTCCTGCCGGCTATCCAGATTCCGATCTGCCAGCCCATGTACATATGCACATCATTGAGGTTGGTCGATGTACCTACTACATTGACGACCTTTTGTTCGACGACGATCCCCGATTGACACAGCAAAAACGGCTGCAGCTTGCGCTCGGTCGCGGAGGCACGGGAATCGCTGCCCCAAATCGCGATCAATCTGACATTTGGGTTGTTACGAGAGACATCGTATTGGGTGAAAAAATTCCCGGCTATGAGTGATCCTTTCTGATGTTGATGAGGATTGCTTGATAATGGCAGTCGCGGCTTTTCTATACTGCGGAATTCAGCCCATATGACCGGGTGTGCAACCTTGTTTGAATTCAGCATGGGTTATTTCGAAAACCATCGAAAATATTGCAGGAATACCTTAATGGAATACAAATCCGGGCCAAAATGAGAACGAATCCGGGAGTTTGAGCGAGGCAATCCGTTGGTTGATTCGCGACTGGCCAACGAATCGACATAACAATACGATGCACGCGAAGCCGCCGAACGCGCGTGTTTTGAAGTTTGGATCACTCCGGCGGCTCGGTGATCCTTGCCGTTAGATGGCTGGTGTGTCGATGCGACAGCAAATCCGGGGTCTGGACGATACGTTTACTGCGGAGCTATCCAAACGGCGTTCAATTGTTGGGCGACTTTTGGAAATCGATTACAACCAGCTTGATCTTTCCGACGCCGATTCGTGCCTTTCGAGGTTGCAGGAAGCCGTCGACCGTTTGGCGGCTGACAAGACGGTTGAACTTCAATCACTTGGAATCTTGTTTGGCGACCTGATTGCCACGCGCTGCCAACTTGATTGGGTTGTCGTGCAGGACGATTACGGTTCCGATCCCGCTTTGCGAAACGGAACAACGTCTCAGCTTCTGTTTCCATTGACGATGATCTCGAAGCGAGTCGAGCGTGGTGAGCCGGTACGCGTCGCCAGGCTTTTTGAAATGATGACCGCAGACGTGGACCGATTCAACCATAGACCGTGGTGGAAGTTCTGGTAACGCGTGAGCAGCCATCCAGCCAGCGGATGCACCAAAGCGGGCGATGGTGTGCGTTTTGAAATGGAGGATCGCTATCGCCCGCCTGGTGATCCGAATCGTTATGCCGCAAACTGACTTTTGCCTGATGCAGCTGCCACCTGTGCAACGATACCTGCAACGATATCTCGCTGGAGACCATCTCGGGGTTTGGGACGAACTTCGTCAACTTGGACCCGTTACGGCATCCAGCCCAAACTTTGTGGATGTATGGCCTGTTGTGGTTGAAACCATGACACGCGTTCGTACAAATCTTCAGACGATCATAAGGCGTCTGCGCGACGATGGATATGAATTCGTCGATACCACAGAACCACCGAGTCGCCTGGGAATTCCGCTTTCCACACCTGATGACGAATCACTCGAGTTTCTGGATTGGCTCGACGAATTGACGGGACCCCTCCCGCTTGTACTTCATGGCTGGATACAACATGTTGGTGACGTGAATTTTCTGGGACTTCATCCGCAGTGGCTGGGAAGGGAGATGTTCACGGATGCCATGGTTGTTGAATTTGAATTTCGGCAGTGCACTGATTCAGTTTCCGCTCGTGAATACTACCGACACGAGCTGGAGGAATGGTATGACTCGGGTGGCGAAGACGCAGGAAGTTTTGAGATTAGATTCGCCCCCGATGCACTCCACAAAGCAGGCATAAGTGGTAGCGGTCCGTACGGCATGCTGGTTCCAGACGACAATGTGGATGGAATCGTGGATATCAACAACCGCAAAATGTACTTCATCGATTATTTAAGAGAATGTCTTCAATGGGGGGGCTTTCCCGGCTTTCAGAGTATTGCAGCAGGGCGTGATGGGGGCCGGGTTGCTTGTCTGGCGAAGGACCTGATTCCAATTTGAGCGTCAAATGAACAGTTCTTGCGCAACATCCTTTTGTAACCAACGCGGGTACCTCGCGTAATCGGCCTGTGGCATACCCCAGACCACAAGTACCCCACAATGGATACCGGCGATCCTTCGTGCAAAGGCATTCGTAAACTTGCCCCAACGGCAATATAACAACGGCGTCAACCGGAGCCGTCGGCGGGGCACGGAAATCATATTCGTTGGGAGGTCTCTTTGGCGCATGGATCTATTTTGTTCGGTCGGAGCGTCTCTTCCACGCTCGTGCGGACCACTTCCTCGACATGGCTGCGAATCTGCTGCTCGTCGACCTGGATGACACTGTTGCTTGCCGTGTTCGTTCCGTTGGTTACACGGCTCAGGGGTAGTCCTTTCGCGCGTTGGGGTTTCGTCTTCAACAACAAAATTCCCAACAGCCCAGGGACCATCCTTCAATCAATGTGCGCACAATTCAGAACGTTACCGCACCACAATGCGTTCCTGAATCATGCAACGAGGGTCCAGTGTGGCTCCCGGTCGAACTTCACAACCAATCGGCACCGGAGTTTTTGGCGTGCAGCGTAGTGAGCGGCCCGGTTGTCCCGCGTTTTTTTGCAGGTTGCCACAATGAAGGTTGCGACAATGATCATCCAGGTTTCAGGATATGCAGCGCCTTCGACTTTCTGTGAAAAACAACAATGGTCCGCCCGGTTGTCCATGACGTTGCAGGCCCGTGATGAATTCCGACTCGATCCGATTCGACTTGCTTTTCGATGCCGACGCGGGCCACCGCTCCGGACAATGCCCATGGACTTTTGCCGCATGCCCTGCCGCTCTCGCCGATGAACAAACATTACTCTCTTTCCCCGCAACCGGGACGAAAGATACTGGACGACATTGCTCTGGATCAATGCCGGGTTTGGCGAGGAGCTGTTTTTTCGATTGCTGGCCCCGCTCCTGTTGGTGATGACACCGGGAGTGCCCTGCCCGGTGTGATCGCGGCAACGCTGTGGTTCGGCCTGGCTCATTACTATCAGGGACGGGTTGGAATCGTGATCACCTTCATGCCGGGTGCCATATTGATGTTCATTTATCTGTATACGGGCCGCATCTGGCTGGCCATGCTGATTCATGCTATTCTCGACCTGAATGACCTGTCGTTTCCCCCTGGTTGGCAGACAGGGTTGCCCGCCGCGGGCCCGGGCCAAACGGTCAGTGACAACCGGGATTTGCCAGCGGCTTCTCAATAGCAGCGTCACCAACCGGTACACCACAGGCTGCGGGCAGCGCTATCTGACATAACGTCATCGGATCCATGGACAGACGTGATGCCCGATTACCTGCAAACGGTTCAGCGATTCGCCAGGGCACTGGACCAGGAGGACTACGTCGTCGCCGCATCATTTCTCAGTGACGATTGCGAATACCGGTGTCGTGGTGAGTTGTATCAGGGACCGTCCGCGATTATGGCGTCGTATCAGGGAAACGGAACCGCGGCAAAATCGTTCGAAGCCGTTGAATACGAGAGCGATGTTTTCGCCGTATCGCCTGGCGCGTTCCGCATCCGGTTTACCGACCATCTGACTCATGCCGGCTGCCGGCTGACATTTCGATGCGACCAGCGAATCGAAGTCAACCATCGCGGAGAGATCGTCCGAATCGAACATATGGACCTTCCCGGACAAATGGAGGCTCTTGCGGCATTCAGGAAACTGATGGCGAATCACGATTCGGATGCCGGATAGCCAGACGCGGCACCCGGAAATGTGAAAAAAAATTGGCTGGCAATTGCGAATGTGATAACCTGCGTCAACTCGGGTGCGGCAACGAGGCGATGGTGCCGGGTTGGCACGGGACGCGGCGTGCGTTGGCCCGGGACCGAAAAAACAAAACCATGACTTTGCAAACCCGGGATTCGCCCCTCGATGACGGTCCAGAGAACACGCTTTATGACTACGTCAGGGCGTTTGAATCGCTGGATGCCGACCGCGTAATGACCTTTTACCATATGCCTTGCATATTCATCGCTCCGATGGGGATCTCTCTCATTTCCAATGCCGACGCAGTGCGCGGAATGGCGATGACGCTGATCGAACATGCCCGGCGTCAGAATTACCGACGGAGTGCAATTCAGGGGCTCAAGGTGAAACGAATGGCAGACAACATCGCAACGCTGGCCGGAGTTTTTTTGCGGTTCGACTCCAGCGAACAGGAAATCACCCGATTTGGATTTGCTTACACCATGTTCCATGACGGAAACCGCTGGAAAATCGCGGTGGGCGTGGCCCACGACCCGCCACCGGTGCCAGGAAAAATGGGTCATGAAAGCTGACCGGGGACCGTCGCAGCCGGACAGCGGCGTGGACAAACAGCCCTGAAAGGCCTTCGCATTGTGGATGCTTGTTGCGCTGGTCGCCGCGGTGGCGGTAATCCCTCGCATGATCGAGATCGTGTCAGCGGCCGGCCAGGTTTTTTGGCCGACGAACCCGGAGTCCGTTCCGGCAGGACCGTGTGCTCCTTTTCAAACGTCAAAACATTCTCAACGCGGCGGCCGCCCACCTTCAACTTTTCAGCAACGTTTGTAGTCCGTGCCATGTACGAACAGTTCACAGATGCCGTCCGCCAGTGCATGGTCAGTGCCCAACGCGAAGCCCGGCGTTTGGGGCAAGAGCACATTGGAAGCTTGCATATTCTCATTGCTATCCTCGACACCGAACCCGCCATGCTTGACACTCCCGGGGTCGACGTCTCGCTGCTGCGAGAAACGGCGGCTGAACTGGTTGCCGCCGGTCCCGCGCAGGAGCCAAACAAGCCATTGAGAATGCCCTGATGCACGCGGCGAAATACAAATCGGTCGCCGTCGACATTCCGCACATATTACTCGGTATACTGACGGCATCTGATGAATCGGTTACACGGCTGTTTGATCGAACGGACGTCAACCTCGACGCCATCCGCAATCACCTGCGGGAGCATCTGTGACACGACTGACGCGACAAACAAACGGCGAGACGGGAACAGCAAAACGAGGCGCGGCCCGAACCGGTAACCTGGGGCGGCAACACGTTATGGCCGAAACGTTTTCCCGCCAAACGGGACAGCCACCAATACGATGAACGCAACGCGGATACTTCTCGCCATCGATTCGTTCATCAATCTCATGCTCGGAATGTTGCTTGCCTTCTTTCCGAAATCGCTGGCGGTGGCCCTGGGCATGCCGGACCCCGCGACGGCGTTCTATCCGTCCGTGTTGGGCGGTGTGCTTTTCGGGATTGGCATGGCTCTGGCTCTTGAGTTCCGAAATCCGCAGGAATGCCTCGGCGGTCTCGGGCTGGGCGGCGCGGTCGCCATCAACATGTGCGGCGGCCTCGTGCTCGCAGCCTGGCTCTTGCGAGGCGGACTGGATGTGCCCCTTCGCGGTTATATACTGATGTGGGGACTGGTTCTGATTCTGGTCGCCATTAGCGCCGTGGAATGGGCGGTGCGTATTCGCACCTTGCGTCGCCAGCCAACAGCATGATGGTGGGCAGGACGTTCAGGCGGGTCCGGGCAGAATGGAAATGTGTTTTGACGGGCGCGGCAAAAAACACGGATTTTGGACCTGAGGGTGCCGCGGTGGGCTTGTCCAACCGTGCCATCCGGATGATTAAGCAGGGCTCGAGCCGTTTGTCGTTCACCGCTTAAGGCAATGTGGTCGAGCAAACAGACCCTGCAGCATGGACACGGTTTTCTATCTATGGTTTGTCGCGATCCTGACCGGGACGTTTTGCCTGTCTGCGACCCGTCGTTATCATGCCCGGCGCAACAAGCCGGGTGCGTCACGGCTTGACGAATCGTTCCTGGCGATCGCACTTCGACTGTTGGGTGCGATTCCAGTCGTGCTGATTCTGCTGGTGTATTGTTTGGCTCCCGCCTGGCTTGCGTGGGCGTCCTTTTCGGCGCCTGCACCGGTGCGATGGCTGGGAGTCCTGCTCGGAATTACGGGGATAGCTGCGCTTGGGTGGGTATTCCGATCCATCGGCGACAATGTCTCGGAAACGGTTCTCACGAAACCGGATCATCAGCTGGTCATGCATGGTCCCTACCGCTGGATTCGGCATCCACTGTACACCTGCGGCCTGATGCAGTTTTTTGCATTGGGGTTGATTTCTGCAAGCGTTTTGCTGGTTGGGATTTCGGTGTTGGGTGCCATCGTGTTCCGCTGCCTGGTGATTCCGCGTGAAGAATCAAATCTGCTTAAGGCGTTTGGCGAGGCATATGCATCGTATCAGTCAAACACGTGGGCCCTGATTCCATGGGTCACATAACTCGACACCCGGACGTCGCGACGTACAATACGTCACACCCCGGGCCCGCGAGCCACACGGTTTGCGGAGCCCGATACGTGCGCTGGCAGTCTGGTGAACGGTGATGTGAATTCTGCCATGGGAATGCCTTCCAAATCGATAACGATTTATCATCTGGAGATGTGCGATCGGAAGGCCTTCTGTGCCAGGCCGGGACCGGCGGGCTTCGACGTGGCAATGGTTGCGCCGCCCAGACCTGAACTGAATCGCCGGTACTACGGCCTGGTGGGATCGCAATGGCAATGGACGGATCGACTGAAATGGTCCGACGATGACTGGCATCGCTATGTTCATCGCGATGGCCTGGGGACCTGGATCGGTCAATTCCATGACCAGCCGGCTGGATACTTCGAGCTGGAATCCCAGGCCGACGGCAACATTGAAATTGCCTATTTTGGACTGTTGCATGAATTCATCGGGCAAGGCCTGGGCGGGGCGTTGCTGTCGGCTGCCGTTCAGCGTGCATGGAACCTGCCGGATACGCGACGGGTATGGGTCCACACCTGCACTCACGACCACCAGCACGCGCTGGACAACTATCTGAAACGCGGATTCGAGATATTCAGGACCGAGCATCGACACGCGCCGGTGTAGCCAACCGCTTGACCGCTGGTGTTGGCAGTTGGCAGTCGCCACTTTGTCAAAGCAGTTATTCCCGTGCTCCGATTTCCGCCATACCTGCCCCGTTGTCTTCCACGTCCACCAGCCACAAGGCGATTGTATCATGATTCAAATTGGACTTATTGGCGACCGCGATGATATGGTTCCCGCGCATGAGGCCATTCCCCGGGCCCTGGACCTGGCCGCGGCCTCGCAGCGCTCGAACATTGAGCCAGTATGGCTTCCGACTGATGAGCTGTGCGTCGACAACCTTGGCGCCTTCGACGGGCTTTGGTGCGTCCCGGCCAGTCCATACCGGGACACGAGTCGCGTCATCTCGGCGATCCGGTACGCGCGCGAGAACAGGATCCCCTTTCTGGGAACGTGTGGCGGATTCCAGCACGCCATCATCGAATATGCACGAAATGTTCTGAACATCAAAAACGCACATCACGCGGAGTTGCAATCGAATGCTGAAGCGCTGTTGATTTCTCCGCTGGCATGTGAACTCGTTGAAAAGACGGAGCAAGTTCGTTTCGTCGCCGGGTCGCTGTTGCGCGACGCTTATGGATGCGCGTTGACGACGGAAGGTTACCATTGTCGTTATGGCCTGAATCCGGAATTCTCGAGTCGCGTTGCGTCGGGGGCATTTGAGGTCGCCGCTATTGATGCCGGCGGGGCAATCCGCGCCATGGAATTGCGAGATCACCCCTTTTTCGTCATTACGTTGTTTCAGCCCGAACGCGCGGCACTGGGCGGGACTCTGCCTCCAATTGTCAATTCATTCGCAAAACATTGCCTTATTACGGCGGAACCGCGCAGTGTTGCCCGACCACCGGACAGCGGGATGGATTGACGGTCGAAACGCATGATCCGCGGGCGGGTGAATGCCGGATTTCGCATTGCCCCGCAGGTGCGTGGCACCATGACGCCGCAGGTTGCCGTAGATCCGCAAGCGATGATATTATCAAGGAATCAAGGGCCTGCGGCAGGAGGTTTCAGGACTCTCCGAATTCAATCACGTTGTGGCGGTTCCATGCAACCAAAGTCGTTACCACGCCGGTACGTTATTGTTAACCTGGTCACGATTGCCTGCCTGTGGGTGTTGGTTCCCCCGGCCTGGGCGGTTCAAGACGGGGACCTGGCCGTCGGGCAAAAGGTCGATGTTCTCGTGAAAGGAGCCTGGCGTCCCGGCATCATCCGCAGTATTTCCCGGAGCGGCTGGGGAGTGATCGATTTTCAACTGGAAAACGGGGATATCAATGCCAATACGTTCAGGCTGGCCGAGGTCCGGCCATCGTCGGACCAGAGTGAGGCGGTTTTTCCGGACACGTTGTTTTTCAGCAACCAGCCTGTGCGCAGCTGGACCGATTCATCAGGAGAACCATACTTCCACGGCACACTGACCACCATCACCGGCAACCGGGTGGCGTTTTCTTACGAGCGATCCGAGGCGGGAGCCGACGGAACGAGTTATCGGAAACGGGAGAAAGCGACGAATCTCTCAAAGCTCAGTCAAGCCGACCAGGAGTATATCGCACAACAACAACGGTTCAGCGCCGATGAATTGGCCGAGACCTTTACATCCAGCGCCGCCAAAATTGATCCGCCCCGGCAAATCCGGTTCGCCGGGCGAATCATCTCGCTGCAGGCTGACGAATGGGCATTTGAATGCGGACCAGTCACACCGCTGGACACCATGGCGGCGACCATGTTTGTGGTCCGCCCGCCCAACGCCCGACGTCGCGGGCGTCGTTTCGGGCCCCGTGGCCGGGGCGGCGCGACAGGACCACCTGACCAGTTTCCACCGGTACCGGTTGGTCCTGAAGATCCGGGCGACGACGCAATCAGCTTTACCAGCCCCCGGCTGGACCAGGTTGACCTGTCGCGCGATGGCAGACAGGTGGTTTTGCTGCATACCGACCCGTACACGAAATGCAGTTCTATCCAGGCGATCGAACCGGAAACCGGCAATTCCAGAACGGCCGAGATGAAGGCCCTGGCGCTAGCCATTGATGCAAATACCAGAACCGTTGTCCGGCTGGCCGAGAACCCGAAAATCAAACGGTCCCAATTTGCATTGGACTCGTACAACGCGCTGGAAGTCATCAGTGAAGGCACCGGAAAATACTTTTACACGTCCCGCGAAACCCTGGGACTGCCGCTCCCCGAAAAGGCAGTGTTTGTCAACGATCAAATTCTGGTGGTTGTCAGCTCACACATTACGGCAATAAACCTGGGGGATGGCCGCGGCTACCGAACGGATGATTCCCTGAGTGTGGTGGGCAGTGTCGTGGCCAGTCCGGATGAGACGCACATTGCCGTGGGCACCACTGATGGCATTCTGGTGTTTAATGCCGTCAAGGGGAAACCGGTCGGGATTCTGCAAATCCCCGGGGCCGTTGCCGGCCATGCCTGTTTCTCTCCCGATGGGAAACGCCTGGCAGTCACGGGAACGCCTGAATTGGCCAATTCGGTTGCCATTTTCGACCTGGGCAACGGAAAGCAGCTTGCGCAGATCGGGTTTACGTCAACTCGACCGGATACGCTGGTATGGCCCGAACATCAATTCATCCTGGTCGGTGGGGAAGAGTTGATCGATGTCGAAAACGAATTGCCGGTCTGGCGTTATGACTCTGGAGGAACGATCGGGAGCTCCCTGCGTTACCTGGGCGGGAACCGGTTTGCCTGGGTCACAGCCGGTCAGGGAGTCGTCTTTTCTCTCCCGCACAACGATCTGGCCGCCAAAATGAGTCAGATCTCTGTCGAGGATGCCACAGTTCTGCGACCCGGTGATTCGGTTGCTCTGGAATTGGGGAAGTCCGGTTTCCAGCCGGATCAGCTGGAAAAAATCCGCCGGCAACTTGCCGACGCCTTCGCGACGCGGGGTATCCGGGTCACTCAACATGCCGCGACCGTCCTGCGCACGTCGGTCGATCGACTGGCCAGGGAATCGATCGATGTTGAAATCAGGGGACGCGAACGGGACAAATCCGGAAACCGGCCTGCTCAAAAGGTTACTTTGACTCCGACACGCAGCCGCATGGAGCTCGTGCAAAACGGAAACGTAATCTGGAAACGGGAGACCCTCAACAAACCCGGTAGCGGCATGATGGGGCTGCCCGGAGAAACACCTCAAACCACCGCCAACCGGCTGTGCCGCCCGCAGACATCATTCTTCAGGTTGCCGTTTGGTGACACGATCGTCCTGTTGTCGGAGAGTGACAGTGTTCTGGGGACCAGCAAACTGACCGTAAGTGGTCCGACCGACGAGTAAATGCTGTCGAAACCGAACCTCGTGAACGATCCGCGATTCCACGAACGCCGGCCGACTGGCCCGGTGAATCCGGGACTTTTGTCAGCTACACGATTCTGGCCTGCGTCGCCAGCATGTGGCCGTTCTTGCGGAATACTCGCCAGCCTGCGCATCGCGCGTCGCCATTCGGACCGGCGACGATATTCCCGGTTTCTGTGCGTGGGAGGATTCGGAAACCGAACAAATTCGGATTCTGGTGGAGCGCGGCGACCTGCGGCTCTGGAAAACCGGTCGTGTCGGTCGGCGACTGGCCCGCATGGGTACCGGTCAATACCATCCGGCTGGCGCACTGGAAGTCCGGATTCTGATTGACAATCCTGGTGGTCCGGCCCAACACCTGACGCTCAGGGATTCCACCATGGCGATGGTCGCCGCGCGAAAGCAGCAATGGCTGGATATTGTTTGGTCCATCGCGCAGGTGATTGTATCGAATGAGCCGTTCGGTCAAGCGGCAATCAAATCCAGGGCGGGCCGGACCGGTCCCTGTTAGACTGGTACATGCCCTTGCCGCCAATCCGGCAGCTTACCGATGGTTTTCGTCTCCGAAAGGCAGGATGATCAATGGCATATTGCCCTCGATGCAAATCGGAAATGGATACGATGGCGGTCCAGTGTTCCTCGTGCGGATATGAATGGTCATCCGATGGGCTGGCCCAAACCGGGATGAAATCCGGATCCTGCACCCAGTGCGGCTCACACAGTGTCCACTGCGGCAGCAACGTCGTATTCAAGCAAGGCACGTATGGCAGCAATTCGATACCGGTGTCGGCCACCGAATCCGCTCCACTGGATAACTATGTTTGCATTCAGTGCGGCTACGTCGAAAGCTACGTGTCGGGCCGCCGTCATTTGGACGGCATTGCCCGAAAATGGCCTCCGGTAAACGGCGCGTAGCGTGCCGGGCAATCTGGCCATGCATTGACTTCACCGCGACGACTGTTTGCCGATTCACGGCGCGATGCCCGTATGTCAGAATGATCGCCAGTTGCCCGGCCTGGTCCGCTTCGTTCGGGCAATGTCGGCTGCAAAAAACGCCCAACAGAGGTCCTGTCGCAAAATGGACAAAGCGGCTTATCTGGAACTGCTCGCGCCGATTGTGGCGGAATACCGCAACCGCAGCCACAGGGACTGGATCCCGCTCGTTTCCGGCGAGCCGATCGTATCCGAAATCATGGCGCCCGATGGCACGCGATGCTCCGTGGAAATCAGTGCGTTGTGGGATGAAGCACCAGGCGGTAACATCCGGGTGCTGTTTTCCATTGACGATGGCGGATGGCGCGCCTGGTCACCCGTGTCCGATTGTTTCATCATCGCACCCGATAACAACTTTGTGGGTGAATGATTCGGACAGCGAACCTGGATGGCCAGTTTCCGATGGTCGGCAGGTCATCCGCGAAGCGGGCGGGCCGAACAGGTTGGCCCCTGTGGGCGGGTCAGGTTGTGGGCGGGTCCCTCGCGGGTTGTGGGCGGGTCTCCCGATCCGTCCCACCTCAGCGTGTCACACCGCCTCCAGGTGCTCGGCCGAAGTCCAGCCCTGCTGACCCTGGGCATTGCGAATCTGCCACCAGTCGCCTCGCTGTTGAAGGATTTCCACGGAATCACCCTCCGAAAGATGCAGGTTGGTGACCGAGGGAAATGCCGCGCTGTTGCCTTGGTAGACGGGCACGTCCGCGCTAATCGCCACAGCCGTTGGCAAACCGGAAGAGGTTTTTGCCTGGTAGGCCAGACCACCGGTGACCGCAAAAATCAGGACCAGCGCAGGGACCGCCAGATAACGAACCCGAACATCGGATTTGAACTGCCGCAGGACCAGGACCCCGCCGATTCCCAGCCAGCCGAGGGCCAGGACGATGAGCCAGAGCCGGGCGGGCAGGTTGGCCAGCCAGTCGTTGAATCCGGCCAGCACAGCCCTGGTCGACAGACCGGGACCGGCGGAGTGAATCCCGGCCTGCTGCAGGGCAAATTCCAGATTATGCCGCGATTGCCAGTCCAGCGGATTCAGCTTCAACGCGCAGTCGGTAATTGGCGATCGCCCGCCCGGTCGCCCCGGTCTGCAAACAGGCCGTTCCGAGATTGAAATACAACCTGTTGTTCTGAATGCCTGAATCAACCAGCGTTTGATATTTCTGCGCCGCGGCTGACAGTGCGGCGGACGACTCGGCCATGTCGCTGGCCTGGGCTGCCCTGCCCCGTTGCCAGGCCTCAAAAGCTTCGTCGAGCAAGGCCATTTGTTGGGACGGGTCGAGCTGGATCCCGGCTTCCGCCTGCGATGCAAACAGCTGGTCTGCGGTCGGCGAATTCAAGACGTGGAACAGTGACCAACCGGTGGCCACCAGCACACAGGCCGCCAGGGCGCCGGTCATCAGCAGCCGACGGGATTCCCGCACATTGGGAAGCCGCAACCCCGGGCGACGGTCAACCCGGCGAACACTGGCCAATGGGCCCACCAGCTGGCAAGCCGACGATTTGAACTGGTCGAGCGGAATTCGGGTATCGCCGGCAAAGGCAGCTTGTTCGCAATCGGCCAGAATCCGGTCCAGCGGTTCGGCCAGTTCCGGAGCCGCGCTGTCGGTCACTGCCCGGACGGCCTGGGCCCGGGTCAAACTGGCCGCGGGCAGATCCAGCTTGCCTGCCAGCATTTCCAGCAGGGCGGCCGATATATGGCGGGCGTGATCCGCCTGTTCGATCCGCTTTATTGTCGAGCGCCGTCCGCCACCGGCCAGGTGGCCCGGGTTTCGCCGGCGCACGACCCGGACCAAACCAAATGCCAACAGGGGAATCGCAAACAGAGGCAACCAGAAACGCGGATCGGGTCGCATTGATTGATTGGTCAGCAGGTTATCTCCCTGAAAGAGGTCCAGTATTGGACCTGCCGTCGCGGAGTATTCTGCCGCCGCCCCGCGATTCGGTTGACTGCGACCGCCGACAACAGAATCCAGTGCCAGTGTTTCGGCCTCGGCGACCTCGACGGTGAGCGGATCGCTGTTGACGGTAACAAACTGCCCGGAATCGGGATCAAAAAAGCTGAATGGAATCGCGGGGATTTCCGTGATCCCGGCGCGGCGCGGTCGAATCGTCGTCGTAAATACCTTGATATCCTCCTGCACAATCCCGGCCAACGGTTCATTGGAAACCCGGAAATCGGCGTTGAGCGCAGGAATCTCCGCCAGGGGCGGTGCCTGGACCAGTTCCATCGGGCCTGTTCCACGAATTCCGATGGTCAGTGTGATCGGATCTCCGGCCTTGACGCTGGTGGGCGATGCCTGGGTGACCATCTGGTACTGGCCCACGGCGCCGCGATAATCGGCCGGTCGGCCCGTCGCGGGGATCGCCACGATCTCGATCGGTGCAATTTCGGGAGTGGCCGCGATCGGCCGCGTGTCGGTGATGTTCAGCCCGCGACCAAACGGCGAAAAGCCGCGACTGGCGAAAAAGTCATCGTCGAAGGGGCTGCCACCAAAGATCGAGTCGTCAAAGAGAGACGCAAACGGATCGCGGGATTGCCCCAGCTGCGTGGGGTAACTGGACACGACCTGTACGTCTCCGACATCCAGGGCACCGGCCCGTTTGGGGTAAAAAGTGGCGTCGACTTCATACAGATAGTAGCTGCGCTGGATACCCGCGCCGTCGGCTCGCAAGACTTCCCGGGCCCGGATCTGCTGACCGTCCCCGGCCGCCTGTTGCAACGATTCGGAAAACGGTCCCCATTGCGTATTCTGGACCAGCGTTTGAAACATGTCGGATTGGGACAGCGTGACGCCGCGCTGCGGGTCGCGATAGGGTTTCAGCCAAATGCGCAGGGTTAAATCAATGGGCTGGCCAACGAACAACTTGTCTTTTTGTCCCACCACTTCGGCAAACAGCAGATCGCCGGTTTCGCTTTGGGTAGCCGAAATCCGGAATGCCTGGGTGCGCACGGTTCCGTTCGCTGTCGGAACGGTGATGGACGGAATTTCAAACGTGCCCGCCCGTCGCGGCGTGATCCGGTATTGCCAGGTCACGGAACGACTTTCGCTGCGCCGACCGTTGATGATGGAGACGCGCAAACTCTGGCCGGGTGAACCGCTGCTGGTGATGTCCACGCCGTCGACATCGGGAAATACCGGCGCATCAACGGCGGCGATGTCCTGGACCTCGATCAGCAAATCGACCGGCACACCGACCCAGGTTTCCTGGGAGGAAATACGCATCCGGACGTTGTCCTGAGCCACCGCCGAGCCACCGCCCAGGCAGACGGCCAGGCCGGCAAACGCGAGGATGGCCAAAGTTTGAATGCGTCGTTTCATGATCGCGGTCTCCTTGCTATTACCAGTCCCGATCGACGGGAATCTGACGACGTTGTTTTTGATTCAGTTTTTGCATCCGCCGCAACAGTTCGCGGTCGCGAATCGCTTGCAACATTTTCATGGCTTCTTCCGGGTTCACCTCACCATTGGCCTGGCCTGCGTGACTGCTGGCATAACCGGGTGCCGACGGGTTCCCGGTGGCCGTTGGATCGGCCGGATTGGCGTCGGTGGTTTGTCCGGCGGCCGGCGGAGTTGGCTGGCCGTTTTCGTCGGCCGCCGGTTCCGGAGTGTCGGGCGCCGGTTGCGGGCTGGCCGAGTCGTTTTGGTCGTCGGCGGGTTCATCCGGGGAGGCTGAATCCGGCACCGAATCCGCCCGGGAAGGGTCGTTGTTTGCCGATTCGGACGGGTTCTCCGATGCAGATTCCGTCGGTTGACCGTCGGAGGTTGGGTCAGCGGAATTCTGGTTATCGGAATTCTGGTTATCGGAATCGCCGTTCCCGGATTGCTGGTCCTGCTGTTGCTGGTCCTGTTGTTGCTGCTCCTGCTGTTGTTGGTCCTGCTGTTGTTGGTCCTGCTGTTGTTGCTCCTGCTGTTGTTGCTCCTGCTGTTGTTGCTCCTGCTGTTGTTGCTCCTGCTGTTGTTGCTCCTGTTGTTGTTGTTCCTGTTGTTGTTCCTGTTGTTGTTCCTGTTGTTGTTCCTGTTGTTGTTCCTGTTGTTGCTGGCCCTGTTGTTGTTCCTGTTGTTGTTCCAGGTGCCGACGAAGTTGGTCGGCCAATTCGATATTGGCGCGGGCGTCCACATCGTTGGGATTGGTTTGCAATGCGCTGCGATAATGATCAATGGCCCGGCCCAGCATGGAGATCGCAGCCTGGGCGTCCGCATCGGTTTGCTGAACCGCCTGCAGGTAGTCACAGTTGCCCAGATTGAAACTGGCCTGGCCGGCCAGATTCGGGTCGGTCGTGTTCAGGGCCAGGGAAAAACATTCGCGCGCGTGGTCGATCTCTCCTTTGCGATACAGGGCCACTCCCCGGTTGTACTCCAGCGAGGAATTACCGGGCAGCATTTCGGCGACGGCATCGAATCCGGCCATCGCCGCATCGAACTGGCCGTTGTTGACCGACTGGCTGGCGGCGTTGAGCAGACGAATGGGTTCCTCGGCCCGCAGCGCCGCGGCGGGTATCATCAGGCTCAGGATGAGCGTGGCGAGGATGGTTCGAAACGGGTTCATGCCGCGGTCCTTTCCTGAAGGTTCGATGAGTTAACCGGGGCGGAGTTCTCCGGCCAACGTCGTCGTTTGCTGCCTGACCGGCCGGCCGCTCCGCGCCGCTGGCTGGGCCAGAATATTTGCAGCAGCACCAGCATCAGCGCCAGGCCCACAAAAATCTGGAACCGGGGGATATAACTGTTGATGCGGGCGGTCTCGAAATCCTGTTGTTCGACATCGGCCACGTATTGTTGGTAGATGGCGGCCATGTCGACATGGCGGGTTTCGGCGGGGATATAGGCGCCGGCGGCCTGCAGGGCGACCTGCTGCAGCGTCCCGCTATCCAGTTTTGACCAGACGGTTTGCCCGTTGTATTGCATGTATTGCTGTCCCCGGGCATTGCCTGGAGCCGGGACTCGGGCTCCCTCGGCCGGATCTCCGATTCCCACCGTAAAGACCCGAATGCCCTGTTCGCCGTAAATCCGCCCGGCCACGGAAACCGGATCGCTGTTTTGGTCCTCTCCGTCCGAGAACACGACAATGGCCTTGTGATCACCGGTCTTTTCCAGAAACGAGTTCGCCGCCAGTTCGAGCACTTCGGCCAAACGGGAGCCTCCGCGGTCCACGTCCCATGGACCGACTTCGTCCAGCATGATTTTGAAATCGTGATAGTGTCGGGTCAGGGGAATTTGCTGGCGGCAGTCGCCGGCAAAGATCACCAGCCCCACCCGGTCGCCCGCCATTTCGTCAACCATGTCCCGGATTTGCTGTTTGGCCCGTTCCAGCCGGTTGGGTGCCACGTCTGCGGCCAGCATGCTGCGCGATACATCCAGCGCGAAAATGACTTCAATTCCCTTTTGCGGAACTTCCCGCCACGATTTGCCCCACCGCACGTCGACCAGGGCGATCACCAGCAGGCTCATGGCGGTGACGCTGACCAGGGCGCTGGCGAACTGGCGTCGCGACATTCCGGCCGGAAACAGGCGCGGCATCAGGTTCGGGGTGGCAAACTGGCGAATCGCCCGTCGTCGAATCAGGATCGCAGCCATCAGACCGCCAGCCACGATCAGCACCAGCCAGAACCAGTGCAGCTGCTGCAAGTTGCCGAATTGAATGTCCATGATGGTCTCCACGCGTCCGATTGAGGCGATTTACGGGTTGCTGAATTCCCGGAATACCGTGTTGCCCAACAAGGCCCGGGCGGCCAGGCAGATCAGGGCCAGCAGGACCAGCGGCGGTATCCGGATCCAGCCGGCCTGCAGCGGTTCGATGGCCAGCTCCCGATAATCGACCAGGTGGCGGGCCTCGACGTACGACTTTTCCAGTTGATCAATCTCACGGTAAATATTTTCCAGTGAATCGGTGTCGGTGGCACGAAAGTACCGGCCTCCGGTCGTGGTCGCGACCTGTTTCAGGGTGTCTTCGTCGATTGTGACCGGCATCATCTGCAGTACGCGGCGGCCCGAGAACGGATCGGTGACGGGAACCGGAGCCTGGCCCCGGGTTCCCACACCAATGGTGTAGATCTTGATACCCAGGGACTGGGCCAGCTCGGCAGCCGGCAGCGGATCCAGATCGCCCGAATTGTTCTCTCCGTCAGTCAACAGGATGATCACCTTGCTTTTGATTTTTGGGGGCTCCCCTTGCCCGTCCGCAGCATCTCCGCCGCGCCGCTGGGGGTCCAGGTCGTTCAGTTTCTCGATGGCCAGCCCAATCGCATCGCCTATGGCGGTACCATCCTCGTTGCGGTCCGTGACAATCTCGGCCTGGTTGAGCCGGGCGGTCAGGAACGGGTGGTCAAGCGTCGGGGGATTCAGGGCATCGGCATACCGGGCGAACGTAATCAGCCCAATCAGGTCGCTGAACCGGCCCGGCAAACCACCATCGCCCAGAACAAATTTTCCGGCCACATCCTTGATCGCCGTCAGACGATCAACAGGTTGCCCCTGCAGTTCAAAATCCAGGGCCTGCATGCTGCCACTGCAATCGACGACCAGTTCCATGGCGATTCCCTCGGAATCGGTGATCGTCTGTTTGCGACCTTCCTGGGGCCGGGCCAGGGCCATGATCATCAGGATGATGGCCAGCACACCCAGGGCAGGTGGCAACCAGCGAAACCGCTCCCGCCAGGTGCGGGGCAAGTCGGCGGCGGTGGCCACTGAACTGTACTGTATCGCCCCATCACGACGCTTGCGAAACAATTGCCAAACGATCAGGGGCACCAGCAACAGAAGTAACAAAAACCAGGCAGACGCAGTCAGAAACATCAGGACACCTCCTGGTTTTCGGCAACCTCGGTTGCCAGAAAAATCAATTGTCGGGCCTCGTCAACGACTCCCCGCAAGTCGTCCGGATTGGGAATCAGGGCAGCAAACTTGACGGCGTCGGCCGAGGACAACAGATCTCCCAATTGCCTCTGGATTTCATCCGACAGGCGGGGGTCGTCACGGACCTGATCCAGAAACTCGCGAGTGGTCATATGGAATGCCGGAATGTCAAATTGGCGATGAATAAATGTTCTCAGGATCTCCGTCAGTTGAATGACGACGCGTCGGCCATCCCCCTGCTGCAGCGCGTCGCTCCGGTCGAGTTCGTCCAGGGCGTTCAGAGCCAATTCGCGTGGCGTTCGGACAGGCTTTCTGCGGCGCAGCACTACCACGGCGGTGCCGATCACCGCCAGCATCCCCAGGGTCCCGGCAGCCCAGGCCAGCCATGGCCGACCGGACTGCCGGGGTTCGGGGAGCAGCACCACTGATTTGATGTCGCGGAATCGCGTGGGATCTTCCACCCCCTCCAGCGAACTGCGAATGGTCAGGCTCCGGGGAGCCGACGTCTGAAACCCGGACTGCGATTCGGACTGGCGCCGATCAACGAAACTGATTTCCTGGGGCGGGATCGTGAATTCGCCCGCCGTCAGGCTTTCCAGTCCATAGCGTCGCAGCCACAGGCGACGGGAACCGTCCGGCAAATCCGGCAGGTCCCGCACATCCACAATCGCCAATCCGCCGAGTTGTTCTCCGGGATCCGGGAATCGCACCGCGACTCCCTGGGCGCAACGACCGTCAGTTCCAGTTCGACCCGATCGGCCACCAGGGCTTCGGTCTTGTCCAGTCGCACGCGGATCTCCAGCGGCCCATCCGGTTGAGTTTCCTGGGCGCACAGCGGACCGGCCAGGGTCATCAGGAAACTCAACAGCAGTGTCCCGGCCCGCGTCTGGATGTGATTGGTCATTTGCGAGCGATGCTTGCGGGCGGGTGACTGGATACTCATCGTTGACGCTCCCGGCGATGAAAGAATTCGCGAACCGGTCCGACGATATCCTCACCGGTGTACAAATGGATCGGTTCCATTTTCAGCCGGCGAAACAATTCGTCACGATCGGTCGATCGTTGGCGAGCCCGTTCGGCGAACAGGCGACGGTGCCGGCGACTGGCGGTGTCGAGCGTCCGCACGTTTCCGGTTTCGCTGTCGCGCAGTTCGATCAGGCCCAGATTGGGCATGTCGTATTCACGGCGATCACCGATCACGATCGGAACGATGTCGTGTTTGCGGCGGGCGACCCGCAAGGCCCGGTCGTAGCCGGCATCCTGAAAATCGCTGATCAGAAAAACCACCGAGCGGCGCTTGATCGTCCGGTTCAGGTGTCCCAGCGCCGCGGCCAGGTCAGTCCCCTGCCCGATTGGATGACAATACAGCAGTTCCCGAATGCACCGCAGAACATGGCGGGAACCCTTGCGGGGCGGCACGAATTTTTCAATGCCGTCGGTAAACATCATCAAGGCGACCTTGTCGTTGTTCTTGATGGCCGAGTAGGCGAGGGTCGAGGAGATTTCGGTGACCAGTTCCCGCTTGGTTTGGTAATGCGTTCCCAGTCCCTGCGAGGCGCTGACGTCCACCAGCAGAATGACCGTTAACTCGCGCTCTTCCCGAAACAGCTTGACATACGGTTCGTCGTACCGGGCGGTGACATTCCAGTCGATGGTTCGCACATCGTCGCCGGGCAGATAGGGCCGCACCTCTTCGAATTCGATTCCGCGACCCTTGAATGCCGACAGGTATTCGCCGGCCAGCATGTCGTCGACCAGGTGCGAAGTGCGAATCTGGATGCGTCGAATTTTTTTGACAAGGTCCTGGGGAATCATGATCAGTCCGGATGATAAAAGTCTTCGATGACAGGGCCGAATACTCTCCCGATCGGCAGGCGTGAATTCCACCTGGAGAACCTGCCGATCGGGGAGCTTCGGAGCGACTGTGTGCTCTAGGGAACGGCGATATGATTGACAATCATGTTTACAATGTCGTCCGCCGTTTTCTCCTCCGCTTCGGCCTCGTACGTGATGATCAGTCGATGACGCAGGACATCCAGGGCCATGTCCTTGACATCCTGGGGAATCACAAATCCCCGACCGTGCAAAAACGCGTTGGCTTTGGCCGCCAGTGTCAGGCTGATCGTGGCCCGCGGCGAAACACCATACTGAATCAGGCCGGTGACCGGGATTCCGTATTCATCCGGTTCGCGGGTCGCCATAATCAGGTCCACAATGTAGTCCTGAACCCGGTCGTCCACGTAAATCTCGTCCACCAGCTGGCGAGCCTGCATGATGTCGGCCGGATGCATGACGGGCCGAATTTCAAAATTCGTTTTGGTTTTGGACATCCGCTGCAGGATCAGATGTTCCTGGCGGCGGTTGGGATAGCCGACGACGACCTTCAGCATAAACCGGTCCATTTGAGCTTCCGGCAGCGGATAGGTGCCTTCCTGTTCGATGGGATTCTGTGTCGCCAGCACCTGGAAGGGCTCATCCAGTGAAAACGTCTCCGAACCGATCGTGACCTGGCGTTCCTGCATCGCTTCCAGCAACGCACTTTGTACCTTGGCCGGTGCCCGGTTGATTTCATCGGCCAGAATCAGGTTCGAAAAAATCGGGCCACGCTGGACCACGAACTTCTGCTCCTGGGGCCGGTACACCAGCGTGCCGACCAGGTCCGCCGGCAGCAGGTCGGGCGTGAACTGGATTCGCTGAAAGCCGGTGTCGATGCCTTGCGCCAGACAGGCGACCGCGGTGGTCTTGGCCAGTCCGGGAACGCCCTCGATCAACAGGTGACCATTGGCCAGCAGGCCGACCAGCATCCGGTGCAACAACTGTTCCTGCCCCACGATGACTTGCCCGATTTCATCCATCAGCGACTGGAACGGCACCGACCGCTGCCTGATTTCCGAGGTTAGGGCATTGATACGTTGGTGAGTTTGTCCGGAGTCGGGGGCCGATTCATGTTCCCGGCCGGTTTGGATCGTCGACATGGCAAAATACCTTTCATCAGTTGACAGAAAATTGCGGGGGCCAAAGCCCCTTGGGCAATCATCGTGCCAAGTCGAAAATTTTGCCAAAAGACGCGAAAAACCGGCGGGGAAATTGCATGCACTGGTGCGGAGCCCCGGCCGCAGGAGACAATTGGTACCGCTGTAACTATTTGACGCGCGCCGAAGGACGGCATTCGGTTGTTTCGGTGGGCCGGGTCGGGAGACCCGCCCACAACAAGCGGTGGAACGGATGGGACGGGTCGGGAGACCCGCCCATAACAAGGAGACCCGCCCACAACAGAGCCAGGGTTGGTCTCAGAGTTGTGGGTTGGTCTCAGACCAAGCCACCCTCGGGGACCGCAGGTCTCCATACCGCGGGACACAAGTTGTGGGTTGGTCTCCAGACCAAGCCACCTGAGGGGTGGAACGGATGGGACGGGTCGGGAGACCCGCCCATAACAAGGAGACCCGCCCACAACAGAGCCAGGGTTGGTCTCAGAGTTGTGGGTTGGTCTCAGACCAAGCCACCTGAGGGGACCGCAGGTCTCCATACCGCGGGACACAAGTTGTGGGTTGGTCTCCAGACCAAGCCACCTGAGGGGTGGAACGGATGGGACGGGTCGGGAGACCCGCCCATAACAAGGAGACCCGCCCACAACAGAGCCAGGGTTGGTCTCAGAGTTGTGGGTTGGTCTCAGACCAAGCCACCTGAGGGGACCGCAGGTCTCCATACCGCGGGACACAAGTTGTGGGTTGGTCTCCAGACCAAGCCACCTGAGGGGTGGAACGGATGGGACGGGTCGGGAGACCCGCCCATAACAAGGAGACCCGCCCACAACAGAGCCAGGGTTGGTCTCAGAGTTGTGGGTTGGTCTCAGACCAAGCCACCCTCGGGGACCGCAGGTCTCCATACCGCGGGACACAAGTTGTGGGTTGGTCTCCAGACCAAGCCACCTGAGGGGTGGAACGGATGGGACGGGTCGGGAGACCCGCCCACAACAAGGAGACCCGCCCACAACAGAGCCAGGGTTGGTCTCAGACCAAGCCACCTGAGGGGGTGGAACGGATGGGACGGGTCGGGAGACCCGCCCACAACAGAGGGATGGATGGGACGGGTCGGGAGACCCGCCCATAACAAGGGGTGGAACGGATGGGACGGGTCGGGAGACCCGCCCATAACAAGGTGGAACGGATGGGACGGGTCGGGAGACCCGCCCATAACAAGGTGGAACGGATGGGACGGGTCGGGAGACCCGCCCATAACAAGGGGTGGAACGGATGGGACGGGTCGGGAGACCCGCCCATAACAAGCGGATGGGACCCGCCCACAACGAAGCCCCGCCCGCAACGGAGACCTCAAGTCTGTCTGTCCCCGCACCGATCAAGTCCAGTCCAGCGGTGTAATCGTCACATCGCAGTCCGCCAATCCATCCGATTCATAAAACGCGGCAGACGAAAATCGCCAATGACTGCCTCGTTGCACAAGCCCCTTTCGTCTCGGATTGTCGTGCAAATAGTCGACTTTTTGTTGCCAGAACCGCTCATTTTCGATCGCCACTGGATGCCGGGACGGCTGCCAACAGCGTCGGCTGCGATCGGCAGTTGCGAATTCGCGCAGAGATTCACGAAAACAACCGGGCATGCCGCGTTCACAAAAATCGCTAATCGATCGTCCCGTGAACTTGCGGAAATCGGCCAGCGATCGGGCAAGGCGATCGTTATCGAAATCCTGGTCGAACAGAATCGCATGCATATGCGTCGGCATGATTACAAATGCGCTGGTGCAAAGCGACTTGTTGATGCGACAGAAATTCAGGCTGTCCGTAACGATTTTGCAAGCGGCTTCACTAACAAAAACCGGCAGCCACTCGATGATCGACCAGGTGATGAAGTAGACGTACGCGTCGTCGACGATTCTGTAGTTTTCCGACGGCATTCGCGAATTTTAACTGATGTTCATGTCTGACCAAGCCACCCTCGGGGACCGCAGGTCTCCGTACCGCGGGGACAGGTCCCGTTGGGTAGGACGGGTCGGGAGACCCGCCCACAACAGAGGGATGGATGGGACGGGTCGGGAGACCCGCCCACAACACCAGAGTTGTGGGTTGGTCTCCTGACCAACCCACTGGTGCTCCCGCCTGGACTCCGCAGTGTCCGCCACTTGGTGCCCCCCGTGTTGTGGGTTGGTTTTAAGCGTTGTGGGTTGGTCTCCTGACCAACCCAACCACTTTGCGCAGGAGCCCTTCGGAGGGTCAGGTGGGACGGGTCGGGAGACCCGCCCACAACGGAGGGTCAGGTGGGACGGGTCGGGAGACCCCCCCACAACGGAGGGACGGGTCGGGAGACCCGCCCACAACGGAGGGACGGGTCGGGAGACCCGCCCACAACGGAGGGACGGGTCGGGAGACCCGCCCACAACGGAGGGACGGGTCGGGAGACCCGCCCACAACGGAGGGAGACCCACCCACTTTGCGCAGGAGCCCTTCGGAGGGTCAGGTGGGACGGGTCGGGAGACCCGCCCACAACGGAGATTGCCGCCGCCGAGCCCGCGTTGTGGGTTGGTCTCCCGACCAAGCCACTTGGTGGCACCTTCGCGGGTCAGCGTCGTCGCCGCCGCCGCAGTGCCAGCAGAGGGCCGCCGGCGGCCAGCAGCCCGCCGGTACCGGGTTCGGGAACGGTAGTAAACCGGAAATGATCGAACTGGGCGCTGACCGGCAACCCGCTGACGGTGAACGCATTCAGGGAAAACTGGCGGTTCGATGATGCCGCAACTGAATAAAAACTGCCGTCGATCAACCCCACCGGCAGGAAATTGCCCGTTTCGTTGACGTCCGCAAGGGCCGTGAACATTCCGCCTCCGTTGTCGGGATCCGGCGCGAAATCCAGTCGCAGGGTCACCCGTTCGACATCACCGGCGGCGCCCAGATCCAGTGTGCCGCCAGACAGGGAATTGCCGATCCCCAGACTGGCCTGCAGGTCAGCCACCATCCGGCCGGCAGCGGCTGGACAACAATCAAAGCGGTTTCATTGGCGGAATCGACAATGCCGAATCGGATACCGGACTGGCTGTCCGGAACCAGCAGATTGCTGATTTCCAGGAGGGACGAGAATGCAGTTTGGCCGCCGAACCGGTTCAGCGAGTCCTGGCCAACGGAGGCGGTACCCATTTGATAAACCAGTTCGCCAAAACTGTTGGCGACGAAGGACCCCGGTGTTCCGAGCACGACCCAGCCTGGATTGTCAAATCCCGACGGTCCCCCGACGGCGGCAAACGGCCCGCTGCCCGGGAACGATTCGACCAGGTCCGCGTGGATCGCGCCGCCGGTATTCCAGGCTGCTATCAACAACAGATTCGTGATTGCAAAACAGACTCTCATCAGATCTCCCGCGGTATGGCAATGCCGGGTCAAACACAAACGGATCCGCGCGATGGACGTCGCCGCAGCAACGTGGCCAGTGTGACGGCCAGGGACAGGAACCCGGCGGTTCCCGGTTCGGGAACGGCCGTGAACAGGCGAACGCCGCTGCCTGTTCCGGCGGAGTAGCTGATGAACAGGTCGCGGCCGCCAAAGTTGCCGACCAGATCCCCGTCATTCAAACCCAAAAACTGGCCGGACAGATCGCCCCCCACAGCGGCGATGATGAATTCCTGATTGGCCAACAACTGGAACCCGTCGATCAGATCGACGGTCAGCAGACCGTCCAGCGCCAGATCGCCCTGAACGATCATTTGGTCATACAGGCCGACCTCGGTGCCGGCCAGTTCCAGGAACCAGTGGGCGCCGGTCCCCAGCACCACGTCTCCCTCGAACAGGACGCTGTCGGGACTGTTGCCGGGCCGCAGGTCCCCTTCAAAGAACACGGTCCCGGTTCCGGTATAGGCTCCGGCACCCGAAGCCTCGCCAAAGATCACGGTATTGCTGCCGGCGCTGGTGCGGATTTCCAAGCCGTTGTGCAATACATCGTCAAAAAACGTGGTGGTGGCTCCCCCCGAAGTGACGATCCGTCCGCCGGCCTCGTTGGCCACATCGCCCAGAACATCGGTCGTCCCGCTGAAGGCCATCACGCCCTGATTCGAAACACCTCCGTTGGCGATCAGCGTACCGTGGCCGGCAACAAATCCCGAATCCGCGTTGGAAAAGTCCTGATCAAATCGGACTTGTCCGCCCAGCAGGTTGATTTCGCCGTGATTGATGTTGGCCGCCCCGGTAAACCGCATCCGCTCACCGGGAGCAGCCTCGACTTCGCCGTTGGCCGCGTTGACGAGCGACGTTGACAGGGACGCACTTCCAAAAAGTGTTCCGGAGTTGGCAAGTGTCACGTCGCTCAAATCCGCGGCCGGGCTCTGGAACGCCGTCAGGGTGGCGACATCGGTGAATTGCGAATGATTGACATTGCCCGACATCGATCCGGCGACCGCGTTGATACGGGCAAACTCTGCCAACGACGTTTCGCCAAATTCAAATCGCCCTCCCGTCAGATTAATATTGCCGCCTGCGCCGAGTGATGTCGTTCCACCAACCTTGACCAGGCCGCCGTTTTCGATATTCAGTGTGGCCGTTCCACCGGTACTGACAGCCAGGTTGCCGCTGTTATTCCAGCGGGAATCCGGGCCCGTGACCGTAACCGTGGCGGCCAGTACATCGCTGGTTGCGGCGATAGTCGCATCGGTGTTGGAAAGCCGGCCGCCCGCCTCAATATTGATGGTCACGGACTCTCCTTCGTCGCCAACAACCAGACTGCCATTGTTGATCCATGTTGAATCCGCACCGTGGATAAACACTTGAGCATCCGTGGAAAATCCAATCACGCCGGAATCGCTGGTTACCGATCCGCCGCTGGAGATATCGAGCAGACCGAAACTGTCAAATCCGATGGTCAGGTGTCCGCCGTTATTCCACCGGGAATCGCTGCCCGAAATCAACGCCGAGGAAGCGCCACGCCACCTTCGCCGACAATTCCGTTGACATTGGCAACGACACCACCGTCGCGAATATCCAGTACTGCCGACCCGTTTTCTCCGACCGTCAAGTCGCCGCTCATGTTCCATTGCGATCCGCTGCCAAAAACCCGCACTTCGCCAGTGCTCAGCAATCCCAAACGGCCTCCGGCTGACGTCACGACAGCCCCCGACTCCACGTTGATTTGACCGCCGCTGGCGAATCCAATGAACAAGGTTCCTGCGTTGTCCCAGGTGGAGCCCATGCCGGAAATTCTGACTTGGCCAAACGACGATTGACCGAAGATCGCACTGTTGCTGACCAGCGAACTGCCCGAATCAACATTCATTGTGCCATTGATCGACAGGGCGCCCAGGTCGCCGGTTGCGCCATTGACCAGCGCCAGTGTGGAGCTGGAAATCGAAAGGCTTCCCGACTGCAGACTGGCACCAGCGGGGTGGGCACCGGAAATGATCAATGATGCCCCACCGCTGAGGGTGGTATTACCCACCACCGACAGATCGAGCCCAAAATTGGTTAGCTGTGTGGCTCCGCCGGTGACGTTCAAATCCTGGTTGACCGTAAATCCAATCGGGAAAAATTCCTGGTTCAAAAGCGTCACTTGACCGTCCACCACCTCGATGGTGCCGACACTGGGCGTGGCGGATTGCGTAAACGCATCCCAAACCACCTGGTAGTTGGCATTCTGATTGAACCGGGCCACATCAATCGACGATGGCGGACCACCGGACGTCCAGTTGCTGCCGACGTCATAAAAGGCGCCGGAACTGGTGAGGTTGGTCCAGTCAAACGTGCTTTGTGCATGGCAGAATTCGGGCAGACTGGCCCAGGTGGCCGTCACCCACAAAAGCACGGCACAACGTCGGCCCAGGCGGGCCCAGTCGCGGGCACAAGCGGTTGGAACATGGGGGAACACAGGCGCGGCTCCTTGATTTGACGGTGTCGGTGTCACAGGTCCTCAAGACACTGGATGCGAACCGCTCGGCATCTTTTCAAAAATTTTTGTTCGGCCGTGAACCGGGGGCTGGTCTGCCGACCAGGCCACGTCCGGGACCGCAGGTCCGCCCGACCCGCGGATCAATACGGCAGGCGTCATCGACCACGCCGGCGGCGGCGGAGCAGGCATCCGATGCCGACCACTGCCAGTAACCCGCTCGCTCCCGGTTCAGGCACGGCGGTAAACAGGCTGACACTCGTGCCGATGCCCGCGGAGTAGCTGATGAACAGGTCGCGGCCGCCAAAGTTGCCGACCAGATCCCCGTCATTCAAACCCAAAAACTGGCCGGACAGATCGCCCCCCACAGCGGCGATGATGAATTCCTGATTGGCCAACAACTGGAACCCGTCGATCAGATCGACGGTCAGCAGACCGTCCAGCGCCAGATCGCCCTGAACGATCATTTGGTCATACAGGCCGACCTCGGTGCCGGCCAGTTCCAGGAACCAGTGGGCGCCGGTCCCCAGCACCACGTCTCCCTCGAACAGGACGCTGTCGGGACTGTTGCCGGGCCGCAGGTCCCCTTCAAAGAACACGGTCCCGGTTCCGGTATAGGCTCCGGCACCCGAAGCCTCGCCAAAGATCACGGTATTGCTGCCGGCGCTGGTGCGGATTTCCAAGCCGTTGTGCAATACATCGTCAAAAAACGTGGTGGTGGCTCCCCCCGAAGTGACGATCCGTCCGCCGGCCTCGTTGGCCACATCGCCCAGAACATCGGTCGTCCCGCTGAAGGCCATCACGCCCTGATTGGTCCACCCTGCGTCGGCGACAAATTGACCGCGCCCACCGACAAACCCGGTTGAGGTGTTGGTCATGTCCTGGGCAAAGTCGACGATGCCGCCAAAATTGTTGATCTCGCCGGCGTTTAGATTATTACCCCCTTCGAAGCGGGCCCACTGGCCGCTGAGCGTACGCAGTTCGCCCGTGCTCAGGTTGTTTAGCGAACTCTTCAGAATGGCCGAGCCGTGTAACAGGCCGCTGTTGCGGGCCGCAACCTCGGTCAAATCGACGGCCGGATTTTGCAGGGATCCCAGCGACGCCAGATCGTTGACGCCGCTGATGTTGACAGCCCCGGCCATCGAGCCGCTGATCGCATTGATTCTGCCGAATTCACTCAACGAAGTCTGGCCAAATTCAAACCGGCCGCCCGTCAGGTTGACGCTGCCATTGGTGCCAATTGATGTCGTGACACCGACGGTAACCAGGCCACCGTTGTCAATGTTGAGAGTTCCTGTTCCGAGAGGTGCGATCACCAGGCTGCCGAAATTATGCCATGCCGAATTCGTTCCGGTGACGGTTGCTGAAGCAACACCGGACGAAGATCGACTCAGGAAACCGTCCAGGTTACTGACAACGCCTGCGGCCTCGATAGTCAGGATTCCTGTGCCAAATCGGCCGACGTCGAGTGTTGAGGTCAGTTCCCAACGGCTATCCTGCCCAATGACATTTACGGTTCCGTTGCCTGCCCCTGAAAAGGAGATGCTGCCCGACTCGCTGCGGAGAAATCCTCCATCGACAACATCGACTTGACCTTGATCGGACCCGACGACTCTCATTTCCCTGGAAACGAACAAGGAAGTATCCGCCCCGGAAATCTGCACCGATCCGCCGCCGAAATCGGCCACGAATCCACGATCGACATGCACCTGCCCGCCGCCGGAAATCTCCAGTCGGCCGTCCTGGCTCACTTCCAGATCACCGGAGGCTTGCCAGACCGAGTCGGCTCCCGACACGTTGATCTGCCCGCCAAAAGCAACCTGCATTTCCCGGCTGACGACGGACCCGCCACCCGTCAGGTTGGCTGTTCCGCCAATGACACTGAGAACATCGCCGTGCAATAGCGTGCCATGATCAATATTCAAACTGGCTCCGGCACCGCGGATATCAAAACTGAATGCGTCAGACAGGGCCGAGGCATCCAGGACGCCCTGGTTGTTAATGTTGACTTCCTGGACACCCGTGCCTGAAAACAGTCCAGCCCTGAGGGTTGAGCCGGCGGTCATCGTCAGTATGCTGCCGGCACCACTGACATTCAGAATTCCCACTGAAGACCCGGTTTGCGAGGATCCGTTGCCGATGTTGATGGTCCCTGCGGTAACTTGCGAGCCACCCAGCACGTTAAATCCGGCAGTTCCCGCGGCATCAACGTTCAGCTGCATGCCGCCCGCCAGATTGCCCACCGCTCCGTTATCAAAGGCCAGGGTTCCCTGAGCGGCCAATACCGAACCGGTCGCGCTGAACCGGGAACCGGCCGGGTGAGATCCATCAATCAGCAGCACCGCGTCACCAATTACAAACGTGGATCCATTGACATTCAGGTTCAGTCCGGAATTGGTCAGTTGGGTTGAGTTACCAAAAACGGTCAGGTCCTGATTGATCGTAAAGTTATGCTGGAATGTATTCAGATTCTGAAAGGTAACATCGCCGGCAAGCACATCCACAAATCCGACATCGGGAGTGCGGCTCGCGGTCAGGTTGTCCCAGAGTACTTCGTACGTCGTGTTCAGGTTGAATTGGGCTACGTCAATCGACGTCGGAGGCCCCGCCGGAGACCAATTGCTGCTGACGTCGTAGAAAGGGACGGGTGTGATCGTCCACTGAAAGATATTCTGGCCCGCACAATCCTTGCCAAAGCTTAAACCGACGGCCAGGAAGCCCAAGCCCAACACCAGCCAGCGGCGGAGGGCATTTCCTGAAGGGCGGGCGGATCGGCCGATCAGACCGCGGCGGGTGGCAGGTGGGCAAGCGTTGGAATGCTGGATCACGGTGTCGACTCCGGGAAGGGACAGAAAAAAACAGGGCCTCGCACTCACCGGATGCCGAGAGTTTGGCGTTTTCCCATATTTTTCCAAAAACCCCGCGGTCGGGTCGCACAGCGGTGCATCGTCGGCCATCGACGCGCGTGGGGTGGGCCGTTTGGGAGAGCCGCCTGCCGCCGCCCGCAACCAGATTTGCGGGCAAGTCTCCTCACCAGGCCATGGCGGTGACTGCCGCGCCGCCGGAAACCGCATTGCCCGAAAATTCGCGGGTCGACGGGATCCATTGGCGAATCCGATCGCGGCCTTGCTAAACTGGCAGAATTGCGGCTTGCATCAGCTGTTCCAGGGGGGTGGCGCCGGGCCGTGGACAATTCCCTGAAAAAAGCCAGTCATATTCGCATCCAGTGACGGGAGACTCCGAATTGCCCGAGTTCTCAAAAGATCCGTTCGAACAGTCCGGTTGGGATAACGAGTCGATGTCCACACAATTGGCCCAGGCCCGCAACGGCAATCCCCAGGCCCGCAGCCAGTTGCTGGGTGATCTGAAACGCTATCTGGATTTCATCGCCCATCGCCAGTTCGATCATTCGTTGCAAGCGAAAATGGGTCCCTCGGATATCGTCCAGCAGTCGATGATTCGGGCGGTGGAGAATCTCGACCAGTTTCGCGGTGAAACGGTCGACGAGTTTCGCGGCTGGCTGCGTCAGATTCTGGTCAACGAGGCCCGCCAGATGAAACGGGATTTGAGTACCCGGAAACGCGATGTCTTTCGGGAACGAAGACTCGATGACGGGTCGTCACAGCATTTCCACGAGTACTTGCCGGACAGCCTGCCCACGCCGGGGACCAACGCTGCCAGCGAGGAACAGACACGTGAGATCCAGCGCGTGCTGAATCAACTGCCCGAGCAGCAACGCCAGATCATTCAGTGGCGGAACTGGGAGAACCTGTCGTTTGAGGAAATCGCCCGCCGCCTGGACATTTCGACCAGTTCGGCATCCCGCAAATGGTATCAGGCACTGGTGGCGTTCAAGGAACAACTGAAACAATGAATGATCGTGACACGCGGCAATCCGTGGATTCCATGGAGCAGCTGATTCAGTTATTGCAGTCTGACGATGCAAGTTCGATCCCGGACGACATGCTGGCGGCGCTGAGTGAAGAACAGTTGGGTGAATTCCAGGAGATTCAGCAAGCCATGGAGTTGCTGAATCAGGCCAAACCGCACGCTGATCAGGCGGCGGTTGATTCCATGACCATACAGCAGGACCCTACGGCCGCTGACGGAACAACCGCCCGGTCGCTGGAGACCGCTCCGCCGGACTCAATCGGGCATTATGAGGTCGTCGAAACACTGGCGGCGGGCGGATTTGGCATCGTCGTCAAGGCCCGCGATACCAAACTCGGGCGGATCGTGGCGCTGAAGATTCCGCGAATTGAATCCTTGTTGTCGGGACCGGACGCACGCGCTCGGTTTGCCCGCGAGGCCCGTCTGGTGGCGATGCTGGGTCATCCGGCGATTGTTCCCGTATATGAAGCGGGTGCCGATGGCCCGCTGTTGTTTATTGCCTCGGCCTTTTGCGACGGGGGAACGTTGGGCCACTGGTTTCACGACCAGGGTCGCCAAATTGCTCCGGATACGGCGGCCCAAATCACGGCCCGCCTGGCCGAGGCCGTCCAGCATGCGCATGCGCGAGGAGTGATTCACCGGGATCTCAAGCCCGGAAACGTGTTGTTGCATTTCGGTGACCAGGACCCCGGCAGCCGCCAGGCGACGGTCGTCAATGCACTGCGGATTGCGGATTTCGGGCTGGCCAGGTTTATGCGCAGTGACCAGGCGATGACCCAAACCGGAGCCACCATTGGGACGCCGGCCTACATGTCGCCCGAGCAGGCCCGGGGCGCCGTGGATGAGATTGGCGAGGCCGCGGATATTTATGCCCTGGGCGCGATCCTGTACGAATTGTTAACGGGTCGTCCTCCCATTGTGGGCGAATCGAACCTGGCCACCATGCGGGCCATCGAAACGGAAACGCCGGTTCCTCCGCGACAGATTAATCGGGAGGTGCCCCCGGATCTGGACGCGATCTGCCGCAAGTCCCTGGAGAAACAACCCCGGCACCGCTACCGCAGCGCCCAGGATCTGGAAGATGACTTGAATCGATATCTGGCTGGCCAATCCGTGCTGGCCCGACCGGCAGGTCCGCTGACCCGCCTGAATCGCTGGAGTCGGCGAAATCCCCTGGTGGCGGGCTCGCTGGGAGCCGCGTTTGCGGCGCTGGCCGTCGGCCTGGCCTGTTCAATCACCTTTGCGGTCAACGCGGATCGGGCCCGGCGGCTGGCCAGTGAGAAACAACAACTGGCCGACGCCAAATCGGACGAGGCGCTGGCACAAGCCAGATTGGCCCGACAGGCCGTCGATCATTTGCAGCGTGCCATCGCTGACGAGCCGAAGTTCAAATCAGAGGGCATGGAAGAATTCAAATTGAATTTGGCGGCGGCCGCCAAAGACTACTACCAATTGGTCACAACACAACGCCCCAACGACCCGGATGTGCTGCGTGAATATGTGGACACCCTGAGGGGACTGGCCTATCTGCAACAACTGGTTGGCAATCACGAAGATGCGGCGATTGTCTGGGACGAGGCCGCCACGATCATGCGCGAGGCATTTCCCGACGACCTGATGGGCTGGGCCGCCATTCGTTCCAAACTGGCCGAAGACCTTTTACTGACAGGACGTACAGGCGAGGCAGTCACCATCACCAATGATCTGGTATCCCGGCTTGAGGATTCGTTTGCTGACACCGGGGACGACGAGGTGCTCAAAAATCTGGTTTTTCAACTCGTCAACGCCGCCCAAAACCTGAATCACCAGGGCCGCTACAACGATGCCGAACCTCTGGTTGACCAGGCAATCAGCCTGGTGACCTGGGTGACGGGAACGGAGCCGGATCACTGGCCCGTCAACAGGAATTGGGCCCGGGTGCTCAGGTGCAAAGCCGAAGTTGCCAATCAGCTAGGCAAACATGCCGACATCGATCAATTTGCCCCGATCGGCATCAGGCTGTACCGGCAACTGATGTCCGAACAACCGGAGAGAACTTCGGAAGCCCTCGATTCGATGGCGACACTGTACCAGGGTCTGGCAATGAGTTGCCAGTCGCGCGGTGATTTCGAACTCGCCATGACCGAATTTGAGAATCAAAAAAAGGTCATGCAACAATTGATGGAGCGGCATCCCGACGTGGCCGGACTCAGCTTCAACTGGTCCAACTATATTCATCGTCATGCATCGGCACTGGTGGCGGCCGGGGAGATTGACGACGCCGATCAGATGTTGTCGCCGCATCTGGAGTGGCTGCAGCAACAACTGCAAAAATATCCCCAAATGATTCATCTGTTGCGAATCTCCGAAGTTGAGTGCCGCGGCTTGATGGCCGAGATTGATCAGCGGCTGGAACGCCACAAAGCGGCCCGGCAGCAACTGGATACGGCCGTCGAGGTTTGCCAGGAAGAGTGCCAGTCCGACCAGGCGCCGCTGGGCCTGCGTGCCTTCCTCGGCCATCTGTATACCCGGCGCGCCGAGATTCTGCTGCAGCAGGGCGAAACGGCCGAGGCTGTGGCCGAGTGCCAGCGGGCGATTGACGTGCTGGAACCCATTGTGACTCAGGTTCCCGCCGGCGATCCTGTCATGTATTTGCAGCAAGCTCAGGAGATTCTGCAACAAGCCGAACAATCCAACTGAATCCGCGTCGTTGAACGCCGGTCACGAAAGTTGCGGGGTGGCCCGGGACGTTATGGAGTGGTCTCCTGATCAGGCCACATCCCGGGAATCGGCAACCGGAACGGGGGGAGACCTTCGGTCCCATGAGCGGGACGGTACGGGTGGCCGCCCGCAACACCAGGCTCCTGCTGCCGCTTACCCGAACAATTCCAGCCGCGGTTTTCCCAACCCGTCCGCGGTGACATAGAACGGGCGCTGCTCCACTTCCATGGCGGTGTCGGGGGCGATGCCCAGGGCATGAAAAATCGTGGCGTGCAAATCGGTCACGGTGATCGGATGTTCGGTGGTCATGATCGGTCGCTCGTCTGCGGTCTTTCCGTACAGCACGCCTCGCCCGATCCCGCCGCCGAACATTAGCACACTGCTGGCCCCCGTCCAGTGCCGGTGCTGGCCGTAGTGGTTCATTTCCCGCAGCACATCGGTTTTGGCGCGGGACTGGTCCTGGGCATTACTGCCGGGGACCCCCTCGATCATCATGTCGCGACTGAATTCGCTGGCCAGCACGACCAGTGTTCGATCCAGCAGGCCGCGCTCTTCCAGGTCTCGAATCAGCCGGGCCACGGGCCGATCGATCTCCTGTTTCATGCGGGCAGCGGTTTGGTGGCCGTTCTCGTGCGTATCCCAGGACATAAACGGGACGTATTCGGTCGTGACTTCGATGAATCGCGCGCCGGCCTCGGTCAATCGCCGGGCCAGCAGGCAACCGCGGCCAAACCGGCCGGTATCGTACTGGTCAAACGAGGCTTTCGGTTCCTGACTCAAATCAAATGCCGCGCGGTCCGGACTTTTTAACAGACGATATGCGTTTTCCATCGACCGCATCATCGACTGCTGGTGATAATCGTTGGCCAACTGCCCGTACGGACCTTGTTTTGCCAGTTTCCGGTACAGTCGATTGCGATTTTCGAAGCGGGAGGGCGTCATGCCCGGCGGCGGTTGTACCGCCGCGATGGCCTGTTCGGGAAACGGCAGCAGGAACGGACCGAATTCGCTGCCCAGGAACCCGGCGGTGTGAAAGGCCTTGAGTTCTTCCTTTTCGCCGACCCCCTCCAGACGTTGCCCAATATCAATAAACGCGGGGATGGCAGGATTTTTCGGCCCCAGCAATTTCGCAATCCAGGCACCCAGATGCGGGGCGGCCACCGTCAACGGCGGCACGTAGCCGGTGTGCCAGTGGTACTGGTGCCGCGAATGCAGGATGTGCCCCAGGTCGGGCAGCACATGACTGCGAATCAGGGTTCCGCGGTCCATGATGCCGGCAATATTCTCCAGGCCCGCCGTCAGCTTGATGTCGTCGACGACCGTATCAATGGCTGGAAAGGTGCTGATGATTTTTTCCAGGGGCGTTCCGATTTCAAAAGGAACGTAATGCTTGGGATCAAAGGTATCGGTGGCCGCCATCCCGCCGGCCATCCACAACAGGATCACGGTATCGGCCGTGGCCGGCCTGATCGATGGTTGGGGCCCGGCCAACAAACGGGGAGTTTGCGTCAGCGCCGCCAGCGACGCGGCGGCCGTCGCTTGCAGGAACTGGCGTCGCTCGCGCAACCGATGGTTACCGCCGTACTCCGGTTTTTTCTCAGTGGACATATTGAAACTCCGGCAACAAAACAATGCTCCAGATCAGGTCCGCCACGGAGTCTTGATCCGGCCGGGGGCCGGCAATCTCGCGCAGCACCGGCCATTCCGGATCAGTCGGGGACCGGCACAGGGCGGATCGAAAAAGCTCGTCGATCAGCTGATCTCGATCCGGGTGTTCCGCCAGCCATTTTCGTCCGCCGGCCCGGAGCATTTCAAACAGTGGTTGCCCGTTGCTCAGGCTCAGCGCCTGCAGCGTCGACAACTGATCTCCCCGGGTGGTCACCACCTGTTCCCGGTTGGGTCGACCCAGATCCCGCATTAATTCAGTGGAAACGACCAGTCCCGCCCGGACCGTGGATGCGGAAGCCGTTGATTCGTCGATTTTCGCGTTGCCGGTTTCGGGGGACGTTCCGGTCAAACTCCACAGCGCATCACAAAATTGTTCGGCGGTCAGTCGTTTCAGGACGGGGCCCCGAAACAGGGGACCGGTCACCGGAGATTCTGATTCGGTGACAGTGGCACCCTGATAGGCCTGCGAGGTCGCAATCAGCGCCAACAGCTGTTTCAGATCATAGTGGTGATCGCGCAGGTAACAGGCCAAAAAGTCGATCAGCCCGGCATCGAACGGTTCGTTGGCCATCACGTCCACAGGCTCGATCATGCCCCGACCCAGCATCCGTTGCCAAATCCGGTTGGCGACCGTTCGGGCAAACCGGCCGTTTTGGGGCCCGGTGATCAGCTGCGCCAATTCTGCCAACCGCTCATCCGGTGGAGCCCCGGCCGGGATGGTGCCCAATTCGGGCCACAGGAACCCGGGCTCGGCCATATTTCCGGTCGGATGGTCGCACCGCACCATCTCCAGGGGCTGGTCGGAAATGACGGCTGCCATCGACCAGGCATCCGCCAGTTTCCAGTTGTTGACGAAACTGTCGTGACAGGAAGCGCATTTCAGGTTTTCACCCAGGAACACCTGAGAAACGTTTTGGGAAAACTGCAATTCCACCCGCTGGCTGGCATTGACGTTGCCGCGCCAACGAATACCCCGAACAAATCCGTCGGATTCAGAATCGGGATGGATCAATTCCCGCACGAACTGGTCATAGGGTTTGTTGTCGTACAGCGAACGGTGGAGCCAGCGTGTAATGGGCTTGCGGCCCCCGTCAATGTAACCCGTTCCCTCATAATCGTTGCGCAACAAATCGTTCCAGAATGTCATCCAGTGATCGGCATAATCGCGATTGCGGGCCAACAAGTCGGCGACCCGTTTTTCACGTTTTCGCGGATCCGGGTCGTTGGCAAACGCGTTTTGTTCGGCCAGCGTCGGCAGTGTCCCGATCAGGTCCAGCCAGACGCGGCGGATAAAGACTGTATCGGTGACTGGCCGGGGAGGTTGAATCCCGTTCCGCTGAAAGTACTCCGCCAGCAGGCGGTCAATCGGGTGACCATCGCCGGCGGGCAGCGCAACCTCCCGAAATGCAATCGGTGCCTGCCACGTCGAATCGCGAAAAGAAAAACCCGGCTGCCAGGGCAAATCGGCGACGATCCATTTCCGGAACAGCTCGATCTGGCGACCGGTCAGCGGCGGACCGTCCGGCGGCATCCGGTAGTCGTCATCCTCGGCAGAAATCCTCAACAGCAGCTCGCTGTCAGCGGCGGCGTCCGGGTCGACGGCCCCGGAATCGAGGATGGATTCCCGCGTGTCGATCGAAAAATCGCCTTTGGCGTTGCCGTTGGCATGGCACCGGGCGCAGCGGTCTTTCAAAACCGGCAGGATATCGTGGGCAAAATCCGGTGGCTCCTGTCCCGCCGCCGGTGCCGCAAACGGGTAAGCCAGCCAGCAAACCAAAACTGCAAAAACCGCACGGGTGATTTTCATCGGATATCGAATGACTTCCGGGGTCAAATTTCGAAGGGTTGATTGGGTGGCATTGCCGGCATGGACGGCGCGTGTGAACGTCCGTGACATGATAACCGGATCAACAGATTATAGTTGATTCTGGCAGGCAGCGGGCCGTGGCGGCGGTCGAAGCCGGCGGACCGCAATTCATTGCCATTGTTACATTTCAAATCCCGCGGGGCGCGAGAGCGAACCCTGCCCGGCTATTCGTTGTTCGGAGGCAAATCGAGCATCCTTGTCAAACCATCCCGCCCGTGCGAACGGTGCCGGCCCGCCGCAATGCTGGCGATCGGTTTGCGGTTTTCATTGCACCGCTCCAAAACGGTTTCCGCATTGACATCCGAACCGCCCGGGTACACCCGTGTTTGGCGCTTCGGATTCAGCATTTTCAAAAACGCCTGATCGTCACCATTCAGTCCCCAGACGCCGCGTTCGTTGCCGGCTTTGTCCGTTGGCACAAACCGGCAGGCGCTCACCGTTCCGGCGCGCCGGATCACGTCCTGTCCCCTGAAAATCATCAGTAACGGCAGTACCAGCAACAGGAATCCCGTGGTTGCAACCGGCGATTTTGCAATTCGAGTCGTTGCAACCGGGCTTCAATGGTTGTGATCACCTCAAGCAAGTGGAACAAGGACAGGACGCGGCCGAAAATCGAACCGGCCGGTCGTCATTGCAGCCATTCGGGGTGCGCCAGCATCACGAGGCCCAGCAGAAAAATCACTGAGCCGCTGATCAGTTTAAGCCAGCGGCCTCCGCTTTCCTGCAACCTTTTCTTGCTCAGGGTCAACGTGACCAGCGCCACCATCAGGGCATCATCAAACATGTAGGCCGCAATATACAGGCCCAGATAGGCATAATTTTTCCAGACGGGAAACTGCTGCAGCGTCAACACCTCGGTGTACAGGGCGGGCAGGCCAGCCGTGCACAACAACTCGATCATATTGACGAGCACGGCCAGCACGATGGCACCGATCAGGGCTCCCCCCAGATGCTCGGCCGTCACAATTCGACGAACCCGGCGATAGATGCCGGGTTTGGCCGACTCGGGAATGGACAGCGAAACACCCTGTTTGAAAGCAAAGAAATCCTTGATATGAATCACGCCAACAATCATGGCCAGTAATCCCAGCATAATCTGAATCGGACGGACCAGGCCGATCAGCATGAAGACATTCAGCCACGCCGCCATGAATGCGAAATAGGCCAGCCCGCTGACCAAAACAAACGTGCCCGCCACCAGCAGGATGCGACTTCGGTCCTTCAGGTTGACCAGAATCGACAGCAGGAACAGCAAGACCCACATCGCGCACGGGTTGAATCCGTCGACCAGTCCGATCGCGATCGTGAACAAGGGTAATCCGATTTCGCTGGCCCGCAGTCGGCCGAATACCGGCAGATCAACCGCGTCATCCGCCAGGTAGTTTTCCGGATCGGCCGATGCGTCCGGTAACGGTTCATTGCCGATGGGCAGATCCAGATCGTCATCATCGCCGGCCGGGGGCGCCGGCGATCGATTGTCCTGATTGCCCTGCTGGACCGGTTCAGCGGCAATTCCGGCGGCGCTGATCCATCCCCCTGGCGTGGCGAGTCCCAACGACGCCAGACCGAAACAACTCGAGGCACGCCATCCGGCAGCAGAAGATCCAAACGTTACCGGAATCCCGGGTGCCCAAAAGGGCCGGACGCGGCCACCTCGCGAGCCGCGGATTGCCGGATCCCGGAAATGTCAGAGTCACCAGGGAACTGAGGCTCGGGTGGGGGGCAAGCCTTGCACCAGCGATCCAGTACCTGTTCAATCCGCGCTCCAGTGGATTCGGCCCGATCGAATCCAATAATCATCTGGTTGCAAAAATGAAATACGGGCGTGCTGGTCGCCGCCTTTCGATATTGGCGCACCAACTGGTTCAGATCGCTCATGGCCGCAGAATCATTGGTGATATCCCGATAGACAATTTCAAAGCCCGGAAACTGCCGGGCCAGGCCGGGCAGATAGCGTTTGGCGGCCGCACAGCGCGAGCATCCCACCCGCGTAAAGACCTCGATCTTCAGGTTGTTTCGGAGCTGCCGCTGGAAATCTTCCGCGTCAGTCCCGGAACGAATTACGCGGTCGCAGCCGTAAATGACGGGAGTCGACGTTTTGTCGAACTTGTAGTATTCCGCGATCCGGCTCAGCCGATCGCGGGCCTTCTCACTTTCGTTTACCGGACGCGTCACCAAACGAATTCCGGCGCGGGACTCGGCGATTTGTGCAGCTGCCAACCGGGCCTGTTCACTTTCCGGCTGGCCATCGGTAACAAACAACTCGATCACGACGCAGCGCGCCTGATCGGGCAATCCCGATCCCTGAGCGTTGACCCGGGCCGGTTGGCAAGCCAGCCCCACCGCCAGTAACAGCCCGCCGGGCAGGAGCAGGAAGTGACAATTGCCAGGGCGGATGATCATGAAAAAACTCCAACGGTCGTGTTTGTGAGTTCCGGCGCTCCGATGCGATTATGGAGCCAAGCGAGGACGACTGACCTTTCGTGCCGGTCCCTGCGCGGGGCATCAAGTGTTCGGCAAAACCCGTGCCGCGCCGATTCACGCAATCCTGGGGATGGTTTTCAATCCCGCTGTGCGAAAGCGCCGATGGAAGCGCGCGAATCCTGACACCGGGGTCCGCAAAAACTGGCATTCCCCGGTGCCCGACCAGGATGTTGGGAGTGCCCGCGTGGCGGGCCGCAGTTCATCCGGGGAAAGCCATGGGCAACAAAAACAGAAAAAAAACGATCGGCGGGATCGAAAAAGCACAATCGCCGGCGGCAGCGGATTTGAAATGATGTCGAGCTCGCGCAGGATTTGTTCCGCTACGGCCAATGCCACAGCAACCCGGCCGCTGGCCGGACTCCGATGGACTAACGGTTCTCCTGCTTGTCCGCTTCACCGGTCATGGGCACAAAGGCGACCGGTGCGATTTTCCGTTGCGTCACCGTTCCGTCTTCGGCCTTTTCCACCAGCATCAGGCGTTGCCAGTGGTCGCCGACGGGGATCACCAGTTTGCCGCCCGCGGCCAGTTGTTCCACCAGGGCGGGCGGGATGTGGTCGGGAGCGGCGGCCACCATGATCAAATCGAAAGGTGCTTGTTCGGGCCAGCCCCGATAGCCGTCGCCGTGGCGAACCTCGATATTTGTGTAACCCAGTTGCTGCAGTCGTTCGGCCGCCTGGTGGGCCAGGGGTTCCACGATTTCGATACTGTAGACCTGCTGAACCAGTTCCGCGAGGACGGCCGCCTGGTACCCGGAGCCCGTTCCGATATCCAGCGCCTTGTCACCCGGCCGGGGGTCGGCCAGTTGCGTCATCAGGGCCACAATATACGGCTGGGAAATGGTTTGGGAGTGGCCGATGCCCAGCGGCGAATCTTCATAGGCAAAGGGGCGCATGGGGGGCGGGACGAATTCGTGCCGCGGAACCTTGCGCATAACATCCAGCACCCGCGGGTTGACGATATCCCGGGCGACCATCTGGTCGTCGACCATCTTGTGCCGCGCCAGCAACCGCGCGTCGGCTTGGCGATCGGGTGCGGGGACTTGCCCGGATTCCCCGGGTTTGGCGGACTGCTGTTCCTGAATCGAATCCTGACCGGGGAGCGAAGCGGCCGCGCTGTTTTGATCCGGGGGATTGGTACCAGCGGTCATTAGAATTGCCAGGGGAATCAGGATTGGCGATTGGCGCCAGCGTGATATGCGGGTCATGGCCATGGCGCGATCATTATAGGCGTTTCCCGACTCGTGGGAAAACCTGCCCCTGTAAAAACCCGGAGACATGCAAAAAAGCACTCCTGGAACTTGCCGGGCGACCGGATTACCAGGTCATTTCGATTTGAACCACGCCGACGTGTCTTCGCCAAATGGCTGCAGCGTTTTGCCAAAAGTCCCGGGGAGTCCCCGTTGCGGATCCCGCCGCACATCGCGAACCGCGCAGGACAGGGTCGTACAGGTTTCGGCGCCCGGAGAGGTCCTTTACATACAGGGCCCGGGTTGTGTCAGCGGTTGCAGTGCGAACAGAAGTTTCTGCCTCGTGCCAGGCCGTGCGGATACTCGCGCCTCCGGCCAGGTCCTGATACGATCGGCCGCGCTTGTCACGAATTTCAGCTGAACGGCGGACCGTCGCTCCTGGTCCACGAACCCTGGCTGCAGCACCGGTGTCCTGCCGGGATGTGCTCGCGTAACAAACCATTCGAAACAACCGGCGCCCCCTGCCGGGTGGCCCGACGATTGCCCGCGGAAGACATTGCCGCAGGGGACGACGTGGCTGCGTCCCGAGTGGCGTACCAGTTCCCGTCATTTTGCTGGTGCCCGGCGGATACAAGTGTATTCCCGCCCGAGCAACCGGTGCGCATTGCCTTTCTGCCCTTCGACGAATCATTACCGCTGAAAGTGCAGTCCGTGTGCCTGCCGTTTGTACTCTGCCATTTGCCCGACGGAACGCCCAGGATTCATGACGTGCGTCAGGTGGAATTCGTCCGGCTGGACCCGGAGTTTGCCGCTGCCGTCCGCAATGCGCTGGAGAAACACCAATCGGACAAAGCCGAATCGTCCGGGAAAAAACGCAAGCGGAAAAAATAAGTTATCTTTCGGACTCAGGCCGCATTCGGAAGCGGTTGTGGCCTGATTTTTTTTGAACCCGGGCGAGTGATTTCCGGAACTGGATCGGTTTCAGACGACGCCGTAAGCCAGCATCGCGTCGGCTACCTTGACGAACCCGGCGATATTGGCGCCTGCCACATAATTGACCCGTCCGTCCGGGTGGCTTCCATGTTCGACACACTGTACGTGAATCCGTTTCATGATCGCTTGCAATCGCTGGTCAACATCCTCCCGGCTCCACGACAGCCGCAACGAATTCTGGCTTTGCTCCAGTCCCGACACCGCCACGCCACCGGCGTTGGCGGCCTTGGCCGGCCCGAACAACACGCCGGCTGACTGGAACGTGTGAACGGCCTGCAGTTCCGTGGGCATATTGGCCCCTTCGCAAACCAGCTGAATGCCGTTGTTGACCAGCACCGTCGCATCGTGCACGCCCAGTTCGTTTTGCGTGGCGCAGGGAAACGCGGCTTGTACCGGGACCTGCCATGGACGCTGATCGGCATAAAATGTGGCGGCGGGAAACTGGTCCGCGTATTCCGAAATGCGGCCGCGGCGGACTTGCTTCAGCTGTTTGACGAATTCCAGTTTGTCAGGATTGATGCCGTCGGGGTCGTGGATGAAACCCGAAGAGTCCGACAGGGTGACCACGCGAGCGCCCATTTCCGTCGCCTTCTGCACCGTGTAGATCGCCACGTTGCCCGAACCGGAGACGGCACAGGTCTTGCCGCGCAGGCTGTCACCTCGATGATTCAGCATGTTCTCGCCAAAATAAACACAACCGAATCCGGTGGCTTCGGTGCGCACGAGACTGCCGCCGTAGGCCAGCCCCTTGCCGGTCAAAATGCCGGCGAACCGGTTTTCCAGTCGTTTGTACTGCCCAAACAGGTAGCTGATTTCGCGGCCGCCGACTCCAATGTCTCCGGCCGGCACGTCGGTATCTTCCCCGATATGACGGTGCAGTTCGGTCATCAGCGCCTGACAAAACCGCATGACCTCCCGGTCGCTTTTGTCTTTGGGGTTGAAATTGGAACCTCCCTTGGCACCCCCCATCGGCAATCCGGTCAGGCTGTTTTTGAATGTTTGCTCAAACCCCAGAAACTTGAGCACACTGAGGGTGACGTCCGGGTGAAACCGCAATCCGCCCTTGTAGGGCCCGATGGAGTTGTTGAACTGGACCCGCCAGGCGCGATTGGCGCGAATGTTGCCGTCATCGTCCTCCCAGGTCACCCGAAAAATAATAATGCGATCCGGTTCCGTCATCCGTTCGAGGATATAGGCTTCGCGGTACCGCGAGTGTTCCAGCAAGAACGGGAACAGCGATTCAGCCACTTCCTGAACGGCCTGGTGAAACTCAAGCTCACCCGGATTGCGGCGAATCAGGCCGCGCATGAAGCATTCCAGTTCCTCGCATTTTTCGTATTGCATTGGTTTCCCCGATTTACGATGGTCGGCCTGTCCGGCGGCAGCCGCACCCGAAGCAGTTTAATGGATTTGGGAGGGAAACCGGAATTACCGTTGGGCCACATCTCCGGCAATACCCTCTCGTCAGGAAGTTCGGGGAACCGGCATCGCCCTTATCCGCCGGAAGGGTCCCGGCGGCTCCGGTTGGCAAGATCACGAATTTCCCCGGGTAACTCAAAACGGGAATCGGGAATTTGCGGATTCAGAAGGACCTCGGTAAACCGGATTTGATACGAGTGTCCGTCGCGGATCGCAAAATCCTGCGTCAGCGAAAGCGTGATGTCCTGGACCGTCTGGTAATTCGAATACCGGACCTCGAGCTCAACCGGGCCATTCGCCGTTTGCGAACGTGTCGACACTTTTAAAAGTCGACCGGATTGGCTGTCAAAATACCGAATGGCCGCGGAACCTTCGCGCGGCTGGAAAACAATTTTATCGGCGCGGTTTCCATCCAGCTCAACTATCCCCGCGGAAGTGATTTGGCCATCAAAATCCACGCGGTTCCAGCCCATTGCCGGGTGCACCCGGGCGTAGCTCGCCAACAGGTCCTGCTGGCGGATTCCGGAAAGAATTTCGGCGCCGTCATTGGGATGGATGGACCAGGTTACGTCGCCATCCCAACCGCGGCGGATGGTTCCAAAATCCTCCAGGCTGAGGTCGACGAGAAACTTGCCGGGCTTTTGCCATATGACGATTTGGCCGGTCATCCCCCCTTCATTAATGTCGATTTCACCGCGTTGCATGCTGCTGTTGTATTTTTCCCAAGCGGCCTGGCCGCCAATCGCATTGATGTAGCGGGCCAGCACTTCGCTGGCACGCGGGTCGATCCGGCCGTCCCCAACAGCATTGGGCTCCCGGGCGGCCACGTGGCTCCCCACGTCGTCAACGAAAAACATGCCGCAGCCGACCAGTGTGGCGATGATCATGGCAGGTGTCAGAATTCGCATGGTAGCCTCGATTTCGATTGCTGGATTTGTCCCGGGAGGGTGTTACGAACCGGGGATGCCTTGCCCGGCCGCGTCGATGCCGGCGGCCATCGATGGGATCAGTCCTGGCCAGCCAAACTGATGCAAATGATTTCCCGGTCATTTCGAACAAATACACACCGGTTGGCATATGCCGGGTGGGACCAGCAAACGCCGTCCCGTTGCCGCAATTGCTCCCGCGTGGGTTCGATAATTTTGGCGCGACTGATTTCGGCAAACCCGGACGGGGTCAACCTTCCCAAAATCAATTCGCCGCGCTCGTTGAACATCCAGGTTGTATCGCGATTTTGGACAAAATGGATCGTACTCCACCGCGCTGGAGGAACTGCCGATTCGTCCTCCCAGATTCTCTGTCCGTCGGATGCGCGGAGGCAACGCAACTGGCCAAAGCTGTCAGCGCCATAAATGTAGTCGCCGATCCAGACCGGAGTACTAATCAACGATTGCAGGGCTTCGGTCGCTTTTTCATTGGGGCCAACCGCCGACCAGACTTTCTCAATGGCGAAGCGGTCGGGGGCCATCCGCAGCATGATTGAACCATCGTAAAACGAGGTTACAAAAATGTGGTGGTCGTGAACCACCGGAGTGGCGATACCAATCGGCATGCGTTTTGGCGTGTACGGATAGCTCCACAAAACCGTTCCTTTGCCGGGATCGAGTCCGCTGATGCTGTCGCCTGTCCAGCAAACCAGAATATCCTGGCCGTTCTGTTGCGTGATGACGGGAGACGAATACTGGGCCCGCTCATCCAGCGCCCGCCAGCGTTCTTCGCCGGTGGCTTTGTCCAGGGCCACGATACAGGCGCCGTCGAATCCGCCAATATGCAAGATCACCAGATCCCCGTAGACCAGCGGGCTGGCGGCAATACCCCAAATCGGCATTCGCTGTTTTTCGACCAGCTGATAATCGCGATTCAAATCGCGTTGCCAGATTACCGTACCGTCCGCGACATCCAGGCAGTGCAAATGTCCCATGGTTCCCAACGCCCAGGCCCGGTTTCCTGCAATCGTTACCGACGCACGGGGTCCCGCCACGTACCCGACCTGGACATACGGCGCGTCCCACGAATAATCCCACAGCGGTTTGCCGTCAACGGCATCGAAACAGAGGATTCGTTCCATTTGATCCGGCCGCGACAGTCGATCCATCACAAATACCCGACCGTCGGCGACAGTGGGGCCGCTGTACCCGGGGCCGATTTCCTGCTTCCACAACGTGGGCAGACTGTCCGCTGTAAACTGCCCGACGATGCCCGATTCGTACCACGTGCCGTCGCGATGTTCGCCCCGCCATTGTCGCCAGTCATCCCCCCGGGCCGGCCCCTGGATCTGGCAGATTCCGAACAACAGAATTAACGACGTGGCGGGGGAAAATTTCATGGCGATGGCCTGGTACCGCGGATTCGGTAATGTTGCACTGTGGATCAGGATACAGGATCCTGAAACAATATTCAGGCTCCATCGGACAAAATCATGCAGTTGCCAGAACCCAGGGCCCTGACACGGAAACAGGTACGGCTGGACCAGCCAGCCGTGGCACACCCCCTGGTTGGACATGAACACGGCTGGACCAGCCAGCCGTGGCACCCTGAAGTCCAAAACGACGGGTGTCTCCGAAAAGCGGTTCGACAAGTCACCCCGCCGTTGCAATGGGCGTCAGGTACAATCCAATGGAATTCGATCGAGGCGGTGGAGGATGTCGCCCCATCGCGAAATGTCCTGCCTCGTCAAATGGTTTCCACTTTTTTGATTCCGGGCGTTCCGCACGGAGGGCACGGGCGCCGCGGCACGCGGAATTCGGTTCGGCTCGGTAGAAACCAGGATTTGGCGCCACCGAATAGCAGGCCACGATCGTTTCGTCGTTCGGATGTGAACGCAATCAAAACCTGAATTCGATGGGCGACCGTGAACCGGAAAACCGGAAAAATCACATCCCCTACGGAGTGTTGATCGGCCTGATGCTGCTGCCCGTGGCGGCGCTGGCAACCCTGGCGATCCGGCCATTGTTTCAGCCCGGGCTGCCGCAACTCGATCAGCAACCGGTCGCCTGGACGCGGTATTCCCGTCCGCACCGGGGGTTTTCCCTGGACGTGCCGGACTCGCTGGGGATCGACGAGCAACCCGACGAGACGGTTATGTCTCTCGACGGCGAGAATATCGTGCTGATTTCACACTTGAGCCGGGTGCAGGCTGACCGCTGCGGACTGTGGGCCGATCATCGACCGGTGGCGGACATTCGTCCGGGTGATGTGGACGGCAAAGAGTACGTGTACGAACATGTCGATCTGGCCGCGGGTTTGCACGTGATCGCGCACGTCGTGGTTGCAGCAACCACATCGAAATGCAGAACGTCAAGTCGCTCATCGTCTGGGACGTTGGACTCGCAGGCTGCAACGTCGATACCCTCTACTACAACCATTGATGTCCCGGTCTTTGGGCAGGCTCGCTGCCTCGCAAGGCAACGTTTGCAAAGCAATCCGCTGTTGCAACCAGGCGGTCGATTCGGCTGAATGACAAAAAATGCCGTACTACTTGGCCAAGGCTCTGTTGGACCTTGCCGCCGTCGATCCGACCAATCGCGATGCGCACCGCCAGCGGGCTGTTCAACTTTTGAAAGAAATGAAATCGGCTATTCCTCGCGCCGAAAGTTGGCTCTTGGGCGATCAATACGACGAAACCGTCGTCGTGCCCGAGTTCGACCTCGAAGCCTGGGAAGCAAAACACGGTGTCATAAGCCAACTGACCAGAAAGAAGCCGGTCGAGGATTGATACAACCAAAATCGGGCCGCTTCATTGCAACCATTTCAGGGCAAATGCTGAATAGCCCACGCGATTAAAGCTGGAACTCTTCGACGCCAATCCAGAAGATCGCAGGACACGGGTTTTATCACCAACGCCCCTTGGCGTTTGCCATAAAATAGCCCGTTCGGCCTGTCTCACGAGATGCCGGTTTTTTTATGGGGTGAAACGTCACGGGACTCATTGGGGGTGAGTCCCGTGGATTTGAACCTTGGAAACGTTTCGAGCCCTTTTCGGCGCCGGATTTTTGCCAGCGCGTCCAATGAATTTAACGGGTCCACTTTTCGGAAAGCCCAAAAATCCCGCGATACATCGACCAAAAAACAAGGCCCGTCAGTGGGTGCTGACGAGCCTTGTTTGGTTTGAGCCGGAGTTGGGTTCCGGCGGGAGTGGAGGCGGCCACAAGGACTCGCAACGGGGCTAGTGGATTTCGGATGAACGAAAAGCGATTAGGCTCAGCGGTTGCGTTTCCAGGAACGATCCTAGTCCGAGCCACCACTTTCTTTCAATTTCTCCACGATACCGTCGAGGTTGAACGAGCCAGGTTTCTGGCTGGGTGGAAACTCAATAAACGTCTCAGCAAATTTTGCCGCCATCTGCTGCATCGGTACGATCACGTAAGGACGATCCAGGGCCCAGTCGTTGTAGGTGTTCGAATTATGCTGGGCCTTTTCGAACGGGTCGCGTCGCATGTTGAACAACAGCGGCAGCCGCAGTTTGGTAAAGGGCTCTCGCCAGAGTTGAAAGGTCTCGCCTCGATTCTCGAGAAATACGGACTTCCAGTCGCTCAGTCGAATGGCAACGACCTCACCGTCGTCGTTGAAGTACCAGAACTCCTTGCGGGGCGACGCTTGGTAGCTCTCCGTAGGCGACTTGTAACGGTCGGCGTTGGAAAGGTATTCAGTCATATCGTAACCATCAATATGGTTTTTATACGTTCGCCCGATGGCTTGATACCCATTCAGCAGATCCTGCTTGATGTCGGTCTTGCCGGCGGCGGAAGCAAACGTTGGCAGCCAGTCCTCGTGGGCGACCACGCCGTTGACGGTCACACCTGCGGGAAAGTGGCCGGGCCAGCGGACAAAGGCGGGGACGCGATAGGCACCTTCCCAGTTCGAATTTTTCTCGGAACGGAAAGGCGTCGTACCGGCATCCGGCCAGGCGTTGTAGTGTGGGCCGTTGTCTGTCGAGTACTGGACGATCGTGTTCTCGGCGATACCGAGTTCGTCCAGAAGACTCAGCAGTTCTCCGACATGCATGTCGTGTTCCACCATTCCGTCGGCGTACTCGTCGGAGTTGGGACCGGCGAGGTTCTTGTGCGCTTCCTTGACATGCGTGCGGAAGTGCATCCGCGTGCCGTTCCACCAGCAGAAAAACGGTTTGCCAGCCTCGTGCTGTCGTTTGATGAAGTCCCTGGCGGCCGCCAGGGTCTCCTCGTCGACGGTCTCCATTCGCTTCCTGGTGAGCGGGCCGGTGTCTTCAATTTCCTGGGTGCCGTCCGAATTGGCCTTGGACTTGATGACGCCCCGTGGACCGTACTGCTCCAGAAAAGTCTTGCCATTGGGCAACACGTAGTCGGCCGGGTAGTCGCGGTTCTCGGGCTCTTCCGAAGCATTGAGGTGGTAGAGCGGCCCGAAAAATTCATCGAAACCATGGTTGGTAGGAAGGTGCTCGTCGCGGTCGCCCTGATGGTTCTTGCCGAATTGCCCCGTGGCATAACCCAGCGATTTCATGACCCCAGCGACCGTGATGTCTGACTCTTGCCAGCCTTGTTCAGCTCCAGGCAAGCCGACCTTCGTCATTCCTGAGCGAACAGGGACCGAGCCCGAAAGAAAGGCAGCACGTCCGGCGGTGCAAGACTGCTGGCCATAGTAGTCAGTAAAAGAGATTCCTTCTCTTGCGATTCGATCGATATTGGGTGTCGAATACCCCATCATTCCACGGCTATTATGGCTAATGTTCCAAGTCCCGATGTCATCTCCCCAGATGACGAGGATGTTCGGTTTTTTCTCTTGCGCCGACGCAATGCCGACGTCAACGAAGGGGACCGCAAGCATTGCGGCTGTGAATACTAAAAAGCGATTAATTGTGGTCATATCCCACTCCTTTCGGTCATGGCCCGTTTGACAAACGGCACCAGACATTCTTGTTGACAGCAAGGTTTACCGGTGCCACCGCCACTTGTGACTGCCGGCCTTGAGCCCCCAACCCATCAACGGCTGGTCAATGCACAGCACTTGTTGGAAGTCAAACCAGGCAGGCTCGGCTAATTCTCGACAACGGTGTGGCAGCATACCCAAAGATTTATGCTAGTACGGATGCCGAAGAGATGGAAGGGGCTCGATGCGCTCTGTACCGCTTGCTTGCCTCGCGGTTCCCACATCGCGGCTTGCCGACCCTTGACCAGCTGGCGTTCATCACCGACGCCAGTCCCGCAACGCTGAAAAGGCATCTCGTCTCTGCGTGAACGACCTGCGGCAAGCTCCTTGACCGAATCCGCTTCGACGCCGCCTGCGACATGTTGTCGATTCCGCAAATGACTGTCAGCGAGATCGCCCACGAACTCGGATACAGCAGTACGAGCAACTTCGTTCGCAGTTTTCGCCGGATGACGGGCACGACGCCCGGACAATACAGGCAACAATGGATCGGATAGCGCACCTGACCAGCCCCCAAGAACGATAAATTGTTAGAAATTTTCTGGATCACGATACCAGTGACTTGGCGACAGACCAGCCGCAGATAGGCGTCATGCACCAGTGCCGTTGCCTGCGAGGTCTGACCGGGTTTTTCACTGGCAAGCCGGGATGCCGCCAATTGGCGCAACTCTTGATCGACCGACGGCAATAGATCCACCGACGCGGACGGGTCTCCCCCGTCGATCTGTTGTGGAATTTGAGTCACATCGGTCATGAAAACTATGTTAATCAAAAAGAACGCCACGATGCGATTAGAATTTCTCAGGCCTTGAACGAAATTCCAACGCTGCCCGCTGGCCAATTGAAATGATTGTTGTTGATCATTTCTGATCGCTTGAGTCTTCTGTCAGCGCCCGCGTGACTTTACCATTTTCGTCCAAAAACTCGATGCGTGCGTTTCCATCGTCAGTCACCGAAAAGCGAAGTCGCGAAACGCCCTTCTTGTCACGCATATCGACCAGGACGTCACCCTCTGCACCTCGTCCAACGAAAAGTCGATCACTGGAAAACATCCCTTGTTCGCGCAGTTCGTCCATCCGTGCCTGACGAGCTTCGGGATCCTCGATCGCCTGGACTTCTGCCATCAACTTGATCAACTCCGGAAGCGATACGTCTGGATTTCTGTCGGTCACGCTGAGGCCTGCCCGATGTTTGAAACCTCCTGGCTGCCGAACCTGTTGAGAAGTCAGCTTCACACTCTCATCGTTGCCAAGCTGGTCGATGACCAAGCCGCCATAACGATTCGTTTCGTCACCGACGATCCCCATGCCTCCTGCTTCATCGCCTTGCTGGTCAAAGAAAAGGACTCCCGCTGGCCGTTCTCTGGCGGGCGGTTTAAAGTCTCCAATCTGCCCTGGATGCATTCGAGCGCTATTGCTAATGACCATTTTTAGCGATCCATCTGGCTCGACGATGTTAATTCGCTGAACGGTGATTTCCTCGACAATCTTCTGGTCGGGCTCCTGCAGCGCCGATCCCGACATGGCCACGAAAACGGAAATCGGGAAGCCGATACAGGCCAGACTCCCGTAGAGTGTAATGACTGGATTCTTGAATTTCAATTGGATCCCTTCTGACTAATGAATATCGACCTGATCGCAATAATGGATGTGCGACATTACGGCCGATCATATTAGTGCAATTTTGGTGGTGGCAAAACCGTACGGGTTGACGGCGGACAAAACGGCGTTGCGGGAGCTGTTACATGGCGGCCGAACGTGGCGGTGCGCCGCTTGGTGGCCAACGGTAGCGAAGGCTCTGTAGCATCGAAGGAGCATGTGCATCACCGTTGGTACGCGACGCGTGAAGCAGCCCGGCAAAGCGTGTTTGAATACATCGAGCTGTTTTACAATACCAGTTGTCGGCATTCTGCTTTGGGCTATCTCAGCCCGGACGAGTACGAGATGGCGGCGCAGGCCGGAAGAAAAAGCAGAAAAACTTTCACCCAAAAAATTCTGCCCGTTGGGCAGGCTTGTACGGGGAAGTCAAACGGAACCCGAAGCGGGGATGCGCTGCTGCGGCCTGCGCGAGCCTTTGGGAGACTCGCTGGCCGCTTTCTTACGCCCGATATGGATGATCAAATGAACAACATTACCAACCCTGAAATCGCGCCCATCAAACCTGGGGAACCCCGTGGCTTCCGTGCCGGCAATGCTTGCTCTCCCGGTAGTTTCCGTGGCGATCGTGGTTGCCATTTGTGTGATACTGATCAAACTCACATAGTCAAACGAGTTCCCGAAACGGTCCGTCCGGCGTCGCTCGTCACTCCACTCCCGCCGGAACACAACTCCGGCTCAAAACAAACAAGGCTCGTCAGCACCAACTGACAGGCCTCGTTCTTTTGCTGCACGGTTCGCCGGATCTTGGCACTTTCCGAAAAGTGGGCCCGTTGAATTCACGGGACGCCTTGGCACAACCAACTCCAGTCTTTTGAATCAGGGGCTGGCTTGTCCCATTGCAGCTGAAAACGTACTTGCCTAGATTGAGACCTTGCGCATGGTAACACCTAACTGGAGGACCTCTGGAATGCGATTTGCTGCTATTACCCTTGTACTGGTCCTGATGTGGGCTGTTCCCTCGCCGGTTCCAGCCCAGGAAGTAGGAAAAGAAAGCGACTTGCCTTGAGCGATGAGGATTTTCGCGAGGCCTCGGCCATCATTGCGGATTTGGCGGCAGACTATCGCCACGATCACATGGCAATCGACGCCAACTTCGGGATCAAGCTCGACGATCGATTCTGGACCATCGAAGTGAAGCGCAAGGAGGTGCCCAGTGCGCGGGGGCGATTGACGGATCACAGCTTCGGCCCGCACACGGTGACGGTGACGGAAGGTGCTCCCGCCAAGCCGACCTGGTATTTCGAGATCGCCGACATGAAGGTGTTGCGCCTGATCGCCTCGGGCGAAGTCAATGCCGGCACTGCCGCCATGCAAAGTTTCGGCAGCGACGAGGTGGGGGTCGAGACCCGCGACATGGAGGGCTTCAAATCTACTTCGGGCGATGAGGCCGACCTCTACCTGGTGCTTTCGCACTTTTTTACCAAGGGCAAGCCGGAAGTGACTCGCTTCAGCCGGGCGACTTCGCTCCAGACCCATGGCGCACAGGCAACCTCGCTGCACACGATGAAGGGTTTCCGAGTGGCCTACTTCAGCATCGGCCCGCAGGAAGCCGCAAATGCCGATCCGCAACTGTCTTCTGGCCAAATGCCGAATTTGTTCGTCGTCACCAGCGGACAAGGCACGCTCCACACCGATGATGGGCCGATTGAGATCGAAGCAGGGATGAGCGTGTTCGTGCCGCCATTTGTCAAGCACGAGATCGTCAACGACGGCGGAGAACCGCTTGAAGGTGTCCTCGTCCTGTACGGGGACAATTCGGACTTTGCCTTCGGCACGTCATATCCAGCCTTCATGCAGGATCTGAACCAGTTCTATCGCGAATATCCGTTTCGCAAGCCGGAGCCGCCAGGCGACGGCAAGTGACGGGGAACATTGATCAGGTGCCACGCAAAGGTGGTGGACCCCGGCAATTTGCCACAAAAAGTGGACCCGTTAAATTCACGGGACGGGCCCGGACAAAACCGGCGCCGAAAAGGGCTCGAAACGCCCCCAAGGCTCGAATCCACGAGACTCACCCCAATTGCGTCCCGTGAACTTCTACGCGGTAAAATCCGGCATCTCACGGGACCGGCCAAAAAGGCTATTCCAGGGCAAACGCCTCTGGCATTTGCCATAAAATGACCTTTTCGGCCGGTCTCACAAGGTGCCGGTTTTTACCGCATAGCGGCAGTGCGTTACTTCGTAACTTAAAGAATTACCAAAAATCTCCGCCCCCAATGAGAATCCGCCAGCCAAAAATCGCACTGAGTTTTAGCTGGCGATTCAACGGACAATCCCCTTGAGGAGAACTCGTAATAAAAATCAACAAGAAGTTTCTCGCATGGTTATTGACCGCCATTCTCGTCGCCGTCGCCCTGCCGCTGACCACCTCGGCACAGGGTAAGGGCAAGGGGAACGGCGGTGGAGGAAGTGGCGGTGGCAACACCGCTTACATGCTGATCGCGTTGCCGGATAATGATTCAGGAGCGGCGGATCAGGTCAGTTATGCCTGCGGGCGCCCGCTCGTACCTGGTCCCAATGGCTGTTGCAGTTATTCCAAACGGCATTTTGTAGCGGGAATTGAATGAGGTCGAATGGCGCATGCTGGAATCGCTGGCGCTGGATCAGGAAGTCCCCGCAACGCCCGCCGCCGGGCAGTACCAATTCCATGGCGCGAGGCGGGATACCCCTGGTCACAGGCGGGTCTCCCGACCTGCTGCACGTCCATGTTGCAGGCGGGTCGCTCCACCGGCTTCGCCTCAACCGCTTGAAAATTGGCCGGAAAGCCACCGCTGTTTTCGCAATCCGGCCCGTTGACCTACAATGGGGTCACACAACCTGGCCGGAGAATTACCCGTCCGGCAGCCAACCGCCCCCCTGCCCCGTAGCGGATTGATATGAAATACCCGGGACATCATTTCGGAGGACCGCTGGTGGCGGTTTCGCTGGCGATATTGCTGGCCGGGGGGGGCCTGTCGCAACCCGGCCGGCCCGCGACCCCCGAAGGTGCGGGCCCCGAAGGTGCGGGCCCGGCATCCAGCCGCCAGGAATACGATCATCACGGGAGCGTTCGCCGGTTGCCGGAAACGGTTTTGTTTAACGCCCATATTCGACCGGTCATGTCGAACACCTGTTTCGTTTGCCATGGTCCCGATGACGGTAAAAACGACAGTGGTCTGCGACTGGACTCCCGCAACGGAGCCGTCGATGAGGGGGCCGCGATTGAGCCCGGCAACGCAATCGCGTCGGCCGTGTTTCAACGAATCATGGATGCCGACGATCCCATGCCGCCGGCCGAATACCGGCACCAGTTAAGCGATTACGAAAAAGCTCTGATTGCAAAATGGATTGAGCAGGGAGCCGAATACCAGCAGCACTGGTCCTGGGCTCCCCTGCAACGTCCCGCGGTTCCCGCGGTTCAGCACCATCAGGATCGCATCGTCAATCCGATTGACGCTTTTGTATTGTCGCGTCTGGAGGCCGAGGGGATTGAGCCCTCGCCGCTGGCTGACAAGGCCACAGGGTTACGCCGGTTGTGCCTGGATTTGACAGGGCTGCCACCCCAATGGGAAGAAGTCAGCGCGTTTTTGGCGGACGATGCGCCGGATGCCTGGCAGCGGCAGGTCGAACGGCTGCTGGCATCGCCCCACTACGGCGAACGCATGGCAGCCCGCTGGCTGGATATTGCGGGTTTCAGTGATACCGTGGGTTTCCATGGCGACCAGAACCAGCGGATTTTTCCCTATCGCGACTACGTCATTCGATCGGTCAATAACAACCAGCCCTTCGACGAGTTCACCCGCGAGCAGCTGGCCGGCGATTTGCTGGATCACCCCGGCGACGCGCAACTGGTGGCCACGGGCTTGATTCGACTGAACATGATGACCCGCGAAGGCGGAGCGCAACCGGCCGAGTACCTGGCCAAATATACGGCCGAACGGGTGCGAATGATTGGCACGGCGTGGCTGGGCGCCACGACGGGTTGTTGCGAATGTCACAATCACAAATACGATCCATTCACGATCGAGGATTTTTATTCGCTGGGCGCATTTTTTGACGATGTGCGGCAATGGGGGGTGTACTCCGATTACGGCTACACGCCCAATCCCGAGTTGCAGGGGTTTACCAACGACCATCCATTTCCTCCCGAAATGCGGGTCGCCAGTGAATCGCTCGACGCCCAAATTGGCTATCTGGAGAAACGCCTGGACGAAACCGCGGCCCGCCTGACCGTGAATCCGGCTGTCGATGCCCGCGAGTTTCGGGACTGGCTGGAGCAACTGGTTGCCAGCTACCGGATCCAGCCGGATTTGTGGATTTCGGCGCCGCCGGTCGAGGTGGCCGTGGCCGGCGGTGAAGCCTGGCAATTGCTGGACGACGGCAGCATCCTGTTCACGGGCCAGCCGCCGACCGACCAGATTGTTGACCTGCAGTTGCGGGCGGCCCAGCCCACGATGGTCCGTTCGCTTCGCATGGAAGTCATTCCCGACAAGACTCATGACGGCCGGGTGGGCCGGGCCGCCGAAGGCCGGTTTAGCGCTCAATGGAGCGTGACCTGTCAACCCGACGTTGACCGGCCGGATAACCAGCCCGAACCGATGATCACGGTTCGACCACGATACGTGCGGATCGAACTGGACGGCCCAAAAATCCTGTCACTGGCCGAGGTGCAGGTATTTGCCCCGGGAGATGATGGCGTCGAGACGAATATTGCCCCCGCCGCCACGGCCTCCCAATCGTCAACCGATCATGACGGGCCAGCGACGCTGGCGATTGATGGCAATCCCGACGGCGATTACCACAATGCCCGATCCACAACGCATACACGCCAGGAACCTGATCCGTGGTGGGAACTGGATCTCGGTTCGGCGAGGCAAATCAACCGAATTCAGATCTGGAACCGGACCGATGGCGACTATGCCAAACGACTGGCGGGATTTCGCCTGGTGTTACTGGACGAAGATCGACAGCCGGTGTGGAGACAGACGCCCGATGTTGCCGGGCCCGCAACGGAACTGGTCGTTCCGGAGGAAGTGGCCGAACGCGAACTGCGGTTGCCCGTGCCGGTTGCCATGGTCCAGGCCGATCGTTCGACACCCAATCGGTATTCCAGTGGCCAGCCGCCGCGTTACATCGAAGGTACCTGGCGGTCCGGTCCGGCGGTCTGGCAATTGCCGGTCGATGAAACCCGTTTGCGGCACACTGCGGTGGTGCACCTGAATGAGCCGTTGTGGTTGAGACCGCAAGACCGGCTGGTGGTAGCCTTGCGCAGCAGCGACGTCGGTCGCCTGCGTTTTGCCGTTTCACCGGTTTCCCGCATGGTCGCCGGCCGCGCCGCGGTGAGCGAACCGTTGCACGCCGCCCTGGACCAGTTGGCCTCAGGCCGTTCATTCGGGGAATTGACAGGGCCCGCAGCATCCGCGATTCGGTCGGCCTGGTACCAGTATCAAACACCGATTTCCCGGCAGGATCCCCGGATCGTTGCCTTGCGCGATTCGATTGCCGATTGCCGGTCGGGGCTGGCCATGACGATGGTTTGCCAATCCACCGGTGAGGCCGGGATGCGGCGTTCGCGGGTGTTGCCCCGTGGCAACTGGCAAGATGAAAGCGGCCCGCCGGTGGTCCCCAACACACCCCACTTTTTGGCCGGCTACCAGTCGTCACCGCCGCGCCGCCTGACGCGCCTGGATCTGGCCGACTGGTTAACATCACGGGATAACCCGCTGGTCGCGCGGCATTACGTGAACCGCATCTGGAAACATTTTTTTGGCCGTGGTTTGTCGGGTAACCTGGACGACCTGGGCAACCAGGGCGAATGGCCCAGCCATCCATTGCTGATGGACTGGCTGGCCAGCGAGTTTCAGGAGAACTGGGATCGCAAACAGATCGTGCGACTGATTGTCAACAGCAGTACCTACCGGCAACAGGCAGCGGTCCGTCGGGACCTGGCCGACATCGATCCATACAATCGATTGCTGGCCCAGCAATCGGCACGGCGACTGGAAGCCGAAATCGTCCGGGACAACGCTCTGGCCATCGCCGGACTGTTGCTGACCGACTGGATCGGTGGCCCCAGTGTTTTTCCCGAGCAACCCGCCGGTCACTACGCCAATCTGCAATTTCCCAATCGTCGGTACGCGGCCGATACCGACGGGCGCCAGTACCGACGGGGCGTCTACATGCATTGGCAACGGACATTTCTGCATCCGATGTTGACCAATTTTGATGCCCCGGCGCGCGACGAATGTGCGGCGGATCGCACGTTGAGCAACAGCCCCCAGCAGGCGCTGACGCTGCTGAACGATCCCGTATTTGTCGAGGCATCGCGGGCTCTGGCGGGGCGATTGTTGCGGGACAAACCCGGTGGCGATTTCCGGCAATGGGTGACCGCGGCTTTTCGAATGGCGTTGTCTCGCGATCCGGATCCCCGGGAAAGGGAGTCGCTGGAAAAGCTGTACGCGGTCCAGCGGGACTACTTCGCGACGCATCCCGACGAGGCGGAATTGTTTGAACACAATGGCGCATGGATCGCGGATCCCGGCGTGCCCCACCCGGAACGGGCTGCCCTGGCCCAGGTTTGTCGTGTGATCCTGAATTTGCACGAGACCATTACGAGATACTGAGGAATGTTTGCGGCGGGCAACTCGCCGGGCACATGTCCGGCGGGATGGTTTGGTATCCCGTCAACCCGTGCCACAACCCGTGATTTGTCATGATGAACGAAAACCTGCCGGACCGGTTGCGCGACTGGTCGCGACGCACGTTTCTGTCCAATTCGTTTGCGGGCATCGGAAGCTTTGCGCTGGCGTCCTTGCTGGGCCATCCGCCAACCGTCGTGGGTCAGCAACGCGAGGAGGTGGCGCATCCCTGGCCGGCCCGCCACGGGTTGCCCCATTATGCTCCCCGGGCCAAACGCATTGTCCATCTGTGCATGGCCGGCGGGCCTTCCCATCTGGAGTCGCTGGATCCCAAGCCCGAACTGGAGCGGATTGACGGCCAGCCCTTCCCCGAATCGTTTACGGCCGGACAGCAGCTGGCCCAGTTGCAAAACGCAAAACTGGTAGCTCGCAAATCGTTTTGCAAGTTTCAAAAGTGGGGCCAGTCGGGAATCGAAATTTCGGAACTGTTCCCGCAGATCGGGTCGCTGGCCGATGAATTGTGCGTCATCCGCAGCATGACCACCGAACAAATCAACCACGACACGGCGCACGCGTTCATGAACACCGGTTCGATTATCAAGGGGCGGCCTTGTATGGGCAGCTGGTTGTTGTACGGTCTGGGAGCCGAGACCGAAAATTTGCCCGGATACGTAGTGATGACGTCCGAGGGCCCCGGTGCCCAGCCGGTTTCGGCCCGCCAGTGGAGCGCCGGGTTTTTGCCCAGCAAGTACCAGGGCGTGGCGTTCCAGAGCCGGGGACGGCCCGTTCATTACATCGGCAATCCGGACGGGGTTTGCCAGTCGACCCAGCGGCAGGTCGTCGACGAGATCCAGCGCGTCAATGGATTGCTGGCCGAACGGCATGTTGATCCGGAGATTGAAACGCGGATCGCCCAGTACGAAATGGCCTTTCAAATGCAATCGGCCGTTCCGGATTTGATCGACATGTCGGGAGAGTCACCGGAAACCCTGGCGTTATACGGTGTGAAACAACCTGGCGACGGTTCGTTCGCCTCCAATTGCCTGTTGGCCCGCCGGCTGCTGGAACGGGGTGTCCGGTTTGTCCAGTTGTATCATCGGGGCTGGGATCATCACGGCAATCTGGAAAAGGACTTTACGAAGTCAGCCGGGGATTGTGATCGTCCCAGCGCAGCACTGGTCCAGGACCTCAAACAGCGGGGCCTGCTGGACGATACCCTGGTGTTGTGGGGCGGAGAATTCGGACGCACACCCATGGCTCAGGGGTCAGGCCGCGACCACCACATCAATGCGTTCAGTCTGTGGATGGCGGGCGGCGGCGTCCGTCCCGGCATGGTCTACGGAGCCACCGACGAGTTGGGCTACCGCAGTGTGGAAAACGCCGTTTCGGTTCACGATCTGCATGCCACCCTGTTGCACCTGTTCGGTATCGATCACCAGCGATTTACTGAAAAGTTTCAGGGTCTGGATCTGAAATTGACGGGCGTGGAACCCTCCCGGGTGGTGCATGACATCATTGGATAAGCGGGCCGGCGCGTGTTGGTGGATCCGTCCGGTTGGCCTGTCGTTTTATGACCTGCGTGTTGCGGTGACAGGGCGGGCGTTCGCCTCATTCACCTGATCCGAATCTGTTGCCCAGACGCGCGTATCCTGGCGAAACCGTTCCGCGCATCAAAACAGCCCGGGAACGGCGACCCGGTTTGTCGCTGCGGAAACTTGATGCCCGTTCGGCACACCCCCTATAATGCGGCGCCGCCTGATCGCCCCACCAGGTGCCAGATTCCATTGGCCGGTTCCGGGAACACGATGAACGAATCCACTCAACGAGGCGGAGGGTTCCGCCGCGCTGCAGTCGTCAGCTCGCGTCTGCGGGTCCAGGTGGTGATCGGTACGGGCGGTCTGCTGGTGTTGATGATTCTGCTCGGCGGAGTCGCCGTGGCTTGGGCTCCCGCCCTGCCCCGCCAATCGGCGGAATCGGCCCTGACGGTCAATACGATCGCGGCCCGGATGGAAGAATCTGTTTTCGAAATCCGAACCTACGTTGGAGTCGTGCAGGCGACGCGGAGCAGCGATTTGGGTTTTGAAAGTGGCGGCCGGCTGGACAGCGTTCTGGTGCAAGAGGGGGATGTGGTTGCATCCGGGCAGGCCATCGCCCGTCTGGATACTGCGCGTCTGGAGCTGAAAGAACAGACGTTGCAGGATGCCCTGGAACGGGCCCGCCAAAAACTGGCTGATCTGAATCCCGGCGAGCCGGCCGCCACGAGCGAGGCCCAGCGAGCCCGGATACAGGAACTGCGTCGCGAGCTGGACCAAATCTCGGCCGATTTGAATTTCGAGGACCAGGCCGGTGCCGGACAGCCGCCCAGCGGGATGGATCGCTTGCGAATCCTGGAGCGCCAGGTGGCCGGTTTGAATGAAGCGTCGCGGGCTCGCCAGATCGATGAACTGGAAAAACTGCAGACGGATCTGGAGGGTCAAATCAAGGATACACGACTGCAACTGGATCGCTGTACGCTGGCCGCTCCGTTTGCCGGCACCATCGCCCTGCGGCACGTCCATGAAGGAGCCGTCGTCGGACAGGGGATGCCGATTGTTCGACTGGTCGAACAAAAGGCTCCCTTGGCCTGGGTGGGGATCCCGGTGGACGTGGCCGCGCGAATCGAACCCGGGCAAAGCGCGTGGCTGGTCGTGGGAGATCGCACGTTTGCCGGTTCGCTGAAAGCCAGGCTGCCGCAGCTGGACCGAACGACGCGCACCCGCACGGTGATCCTTGAGTTCCAGGACGCGGCCGCGGCCGACGCGGTGATTCCCGGTGAAGTTGTCAATGTGGACATCTGGATCGAAAACCGGCAATCCGGAATCTGGGTGCCCGTCTCGGCACTGAACCGAAAAGCGGAAGGGTTGTGGTCGGTGTTTGTGGTGGAGGGATCGCCAGACCATCCGGTCGTGGGGCAGCGGTATGTCGAGCTGGTGCGAATGGAAACCGATTTCGCACTCGTGCGGGGAACGCTGGATTCGGGTGATTTGGTCATCGTTGATGGCATTCACCGGGTCGTGCCCGGGCAAACAGTGGTGGTGCGAGATGTTTCCGAGACGTTGATCCGGCCGGGCCCCGGCGGGGAACCCGGCCAATGATCGCCGAGTATCTGTACCGGAATCCGCGTATTCTGGTCTTGCTGGTCGCGGTCATGGTGGTGGCCGGATCATCTGCCTGGGTCGTGTTGCCGCGGATGGAGGATCCGGTGCTCGGCAAACGCGTGGCCGTGATCAGCACGGTTTTCCCCGGGGCCGACGTGGAGCGTGTGGAAACACTGGTTACGGACCGTCTGGAGGACCGTTTGCAGGGCCTGGCCGGCATGGAAGAAATTCGTTCGACCAGCCGGGCCGGGGTTTCCAACATCGTCCTGGAACTCCGCGATGATGTGACGGATGTCGACGAAGTCTGGTCCCGGGTGCGCGACCGGCTGGACGACGCCGCATCCGACTTGCCTGCGCAAGCCCGAACGCCCGAATTTGAGGTCTTTGAACTGAAGGCGTTCGCGGCGATCGTTGCGGTCACATGGAAACGCTCCACCCCGCCCAACGTGGCGATCCTGCGGCGCCTGGCCCGCGATTTGAAATCCGGGCTGGGCGAAATCAGTGGCACCGACAGGGTGCAAGTGTTTGGTGATCCCGGTGAGGAATTTATCGTCGAAATCGCAGCCGACGTGCGCTCGTCGCTGGGCCTTTCGACGTCGGCGATTGCCCAACAGGTTTCCGAGAGCGATGCCACGCTGCCCGCCGGTGTGGTGCGCGACGGCACGACCGAATTGCTGCTGGATGTGGCCGGGCCCCTCGATTCCCTGCAGCGGCTGGGACAAACCGCCATTCAGTACGGAACCGGTGGACGCACGGTCAACCTGGCGGAGATTGCCACGATCGAAAAAGGCACACCGGGGCCTCCTGCCCGGTCGGCCTGGATCGATGGCCAGCGGGCGGTGGTGCTGGGCGTGTTCGTTCGCGACAACTATCGGGTCGATCAGTGGTCGGATCGATTGCAAACGGTGTTGCAGACGTTTCGACTGGATCTGTCGCCGGGCATCGAAGCCGATCTGATATTTTCGCAAAGCGACTTTGTCGACCAGCGCCTTAATTCGCTGCTGCGGAACCTGATGTTGGGAACGGCAGCGGTTGTGCTGGTCGTGTTTTTGCTGATGGGTTGGCGCAGCACGATGGTTATTGCCACGGCGCTGCCCCTGTCCGCGCTGATGGTGCTGGCCGGCATGCGGGCTCTGGCGATCCCGATTCACCAGATGTCGGTCACCGGACTGATCATTGCCCTGGGTCTGTTGATCGACAATGCGATTGTGATCGTTGACGAGGTGCGAACCCGGATCCGGGGCGGCATGTCGCCGCCCGAAGCGATTCGCGACGGAGTACGGCATTTGGCCATGCCCCTGTTCGGGTCAACGCTGACTACCACGCTGGCGTTTTTGCCGATCGCCCTTTTGCCGGGTCCGCCGGGCGAGTTTGTGGGGACGATTGCCATCAGCGTGATTCTGGCCGTCAACGCCTCGTTCCTGCTGGCGATGACGGTGGTGCCGGCCCAAACCGCGCTGATGCGAATCAGCCGGGTTGACCGCAGCCTGGCGGGGTACGGTCTTAACAACCGCAGGGTCCGCCAGTTGTACGAAAAGTCTTTGGACATGGTGTTTCGTGCTCCCTGGATCGGTATCGCCCTGGGGGCCGGTTTGCCATTGCTGGGATTCTGGCAGGCGCGTCACCTGCCCGAGCAGTTTTTCCCCTCATCCGATCGCAACCAGATTCAAATTGAAATTGAAATGCCGGCCCGCGCATCGGTGAGCGAAACGCAGGCGCGGACCGAAGCGATCCGACAGGAACTGGTCAAATACGATGAGGTGTTGCGTACCTGCTGGTTCGTGGGAGAAGCGCGCCGACCTTTTTCTATAATGTCGTCCCGCGGCGCCGGGGCACGCCGTTTTACGCCCAGGCCCTGATCGATTTGAAACGTGGCACCGACACCGGTGATCTGGCGCGGCGGCTGCAGCCGATACTGGATCGGCAATTTGCCGACTGCCGTGTCCTGGTTCGCCAGCTGGAGCAGGGTCCGCCGTTCGATGCCCCGCTGGAAATCCGTTTGCGGGGCCCGGATCTGGCAGTGCTCGACCGCCTCGGCAGCCAGCTGCGGCTGGTGCTGTCCCAAACCTCGCACGTCATTCACACACGATCGGACATGGAGGAATCGATTCCGAAGCTTGTGTTGCAGGTCGATGAACCGGAAACTCGCCACGCGGGACTGAGCCGGAGCGAAGTCGCCCGACAAATGTTTGCCACCCTGGAGGGTTCCCCGGCCGGCTTTGTCACCGACGGTGCCGATGAGGCACCCATTCGGGTACGCGTTTCGGGGCGGGACCACCTGCGGCTGGAGCAACTGGCTGCGCTGGAATTATTCCAGGGTCAGCGGCGGGGCCCGCCACCGGACGAATCGTCGTTTACCGAGGGCGGTACCCCCCTGTCAGCCATCGCCCGCGTGGAACTGGAATCGGAGGTGGGAGCCATCACACGGGTGTCCGGCCAGCGGATGAACGAGGTCAAGGCATTTGTCACGGCGGGTACGCTGCCGTCGACGGTTCTGGACGAATTTCGCCAGCGCCTGGCCGCATCTGATTTCCGACTGCCGGCCGGTTACCGCATGGAATTTGGCGGCGAGTCCGAGGAACGCAACGAGGCGGTGAGTAATTTGCTGGCCAATGCGGCGATCGTTTCCGCCCTGATCATGCTGACGCTGGTCGTTTCGTTCGGGTCGTTTCGCGCCAGTCTGATCATTGCCGCGGTGGGCGTGTTGTCGATCGGCCTGGGACCGGGTGCCTTGTGGTTGTTCGGCTACCCGTTTGGATTCATGGCGATTGTTGGCACGATGGGACTGGTGGGAGTCGCCATTAATGATGCCATTGTGGTGGTGGCCGGGATTCGCGCGAATCCGGCCGCTCGTGCTGGCGAATTGTTTGCGATACGCGAGGTCGTTGTGCAACGCACGCGCCACGTCCTGGCGACCACATTGACGACGATTGCCGGATTCACTCCGCTGGTCCTCGGCGGAGGCGGGTTCTGGCCGCCGCTGGCGATTACGATTGCCGGCGGAGTCGGAGGCGCAACGCTGCTGGCGTTGTATTTCGTTCCATCGTTGTACCTGGTACTGATGACCCGCCGCTTGCGCCGGGCACCGCAGGGCGCGGCAACCGGCTGATGGGCGCTGCCAGCTCCATCGGGTGCCGGCGTTCCATGACCGGGGACGGAACGATGACCGGTGACGGAAAGCGGAAAAGTCAAACAGGCGTTTGATACCCGGCCCCTCCAGGGCCAGCAAAACACCCGTTTTTGTGAATGAATGGGCAATCCGGGAGATCCGCATTCGCCCCAACCGCGTTTTCCCCGGGGGCCGTTGACGCCGGGAATCTGTAAAAAAAGAGTTTTTAACAGTAAACTCTGCTGTTTCCGGCGGTCCGGTTCCCGGACTCTCCAACTCGCGGGGCACTGCCGCCCGGCCCGGTGGACACCACGAGCCGATTCGCAATTCCGTTGCTTCGCAACCCCAAGATAAATGATCGAGATAACCACGGCAACGGCAACGGTTCCCGAGATTGTGATTGATGGCCGGCCGCTGTCGATCGATCAGGTCCATGACGTTGCCATCGGACACCGCCAGCCCCAACTGACGCGCAACTCCGAAGTGTTGCGCGGTTTGCAAGATGCCCGCGCCCTGGTCGATCGGGCGGTGGACGAGGGCTGGTGCGTCTACGGGATCACAACCGGGTTTGGCGGCATGTCCGATGTGGCCATCTCCGGTGAACTGGCGGTTGCCTCCCAAAACAATTTGCTTTCGTTTTTGGCCACCGGCGCGGGACGTCCTGTCGATCGCCGCCATGTTCGTGCGGCGATGTTGTTGCGGGCCAATGTTTTGTTACAGGGACGTTCGGGGGTGCGTCTGGAGATTGTTCGCCGACTGGTGCGATTCCTGAAATCCGGGATGACACCCGTTGTTTCGGAACTGGGCTCCATTGGTGCCAGCGGCGATCTGGTACCGCTGGCGGCAATCGCCCGCGCCATCACCGGCCAAACGCCTAACAGTCGCGTGAACCGGGGCAAGCGGGAAATCGACAGCCGCACGGCGCTAGGTGAACTGGATTTGGAACCGCTGGAGTTGTTGCCCAAGGAGGGTCTGGCGATCGTCAACGGCACCTCGTTTTCGTCGGCAATCGCCGCGAATTGCTCGTTTGAAGCGCGTCGTCTGCTGGCATTAACGTTGGCCTCCCAGGCGATGATGTTGCGGGCCTTGCGGGTGCAGGATGATCCATTTCATTCGTTTGTCCACCAGTGCAAGCCACATCCTGGACAAATCTGGACCGCTCGCCTGATGAGTCGACTGTTGAACCAGGGGGTTGCCGCTGCTGATAACGGCAACGGCGATACGGACCATGTGCAGGATCGTTATTCGCTGCGCTGCTTGCCCCAGTACATGGGGCCCGTCGTGGAAGGCCTGGCGAGAATTGAGCGGGTCGTCCAGATCGAAATGAATTCGGTATCGGACAACCCGCTGGTTGATGTGGCGGGGGAGCGATTCTGGCAAGGGGGTAATTTTCTGGGGCAGTACATCGGAATTGCGATGGATGATCTGCGGCGATTCCTGGGGTTGATGGCCCGGCATCTGGACATCCAGATCGCCCAGCTGGTGGCGCCCGAATTCAATCGCGGCTTGCCGGCGTCACTGCGAGGCAATGCCGATCGGGTCTACAACATGGGTCTGAAAGGACTGCAGATCACTGGCAATTCGATCATGCCCCAGTTGACCTACCTCGGCAACCCTCTGGTCGAGCATTTTCCCGGGCACGCCGAACAGTTCAACCAGAATATCAACGGGCTCAGTTGGGGTTCAGCCAATTTGGCCTGGCAATCGATCGAGCTGTATCAGCATTATTCGGCCGTCGCCCTGATCTTTGCCGTGCAGTCACTCGATTTGCGAGCCCGCGTGTTGTGGGGTCACTGCGACGGGCGGGCCCTGACGGGCGAACTGTTGGAACCGTTGTATTCGGCCGTCTACCAGATTGTGGACGGTCAGCCTGGTCCCCGGAAGCCTTTGGTGTTTGATGACTCCGACCAGTCGCTGGACGACTGGCTGGCACGCCTGGCGGACAACATTCGGCATGGCGGCTCGCTGGTTGCGGCGCTGGAGCCATTGATTGAATCCTTCGAACAGGAAGCGTCGGGAATCTGACGTCGCACTCGAAATCCGGTTGCCAATGAACATCTGCGAACATCTGACCTGGCCCGCCCGCCTGTTTCCCGATCGGGAAGCGATTGCCTTTGGGGATCTGCGATTGACCTACGGGCATCTCGACGAGCTGTCCTCCCGGGCTGCCGCGTGGCTGCAATCCCGTGGTGTGCAGCCCGGGGACCGCGTCGGCATTGTATTGCCCAATGTGCCGGCCTTTGTCGTTTGGTATTACGGGGTGCTCCGCCTGGGCGCCGTGGCGGTCTCGATCAGCACGCGTCTGGCACCTTCGGAAGTGGCCTTTGTTTTGTCGGATTGTCAGGCCCGGGTCCTGGTGGCCGAACCGGAGATGCTCGGTTCCCTGAACCGGGAATTGCCGGAGGGGGTTGAGGCGACGTGCGGAGTGAACGAATCCGGTGATCGCGGCAACGAGGCCGTCCTGGCCCCCGGTTCCGGTGCCACGATCCGCGGGTGGGTATCGCGCGAGCCCCGCGACCCGGCTGTTATTCTGTACACATCGGGTACCACGGGACAGGCCAAGGGGGCCACGCTGTCGCATCAAAACGTTCGCGCGACCGTGCACGCGTTTAATCATCTGTGCGAAATGAGAACCGGCGACCGGATTTTGCTGGCCGTCCCGCTGTTTCATTGCTACGGCCAAAATGCACTGCTCAACGCGGGGTTCAACGTCGGCGCCACGCTGATTCTGCAACGGCGATTTGACCTGCTCGAATCCAAACGGCTGATTGCCGGGGAGCGCGTCAATCGTTTGTTCGGCGTGCCCACCACGTTTCAGTTGCTGGAATCCTGCTGCGAACCGGCTGACCTGGCCGCGGTTGAGTATTGTTTTTCAGCGGCTGCTCCATTGCCGATCCAGCTGAGTCGCCGCTGGCAGGAAAAATTTTCAATGCCGATTTTTGAAGGATATGGCCTGACTGAAACGGCGCCGTTTGCCAGTTACAACCATCGTTTGCGTTTTGTTCCCGGCTCCATTGGAACTCCGGTGGATTTGTGCGAAATGAAAATTGTCAATACCGATACCGGCGAAACCTGTCCACCAGGCGAGCTGGGGGAGATTGCCATCCGCGGTCCCAATGTGATGCTCGGTTACTGGAATCGTCCGCAGGAAACGGCCGCGGCCGTTCGGGATGGCTGGTTTTATTCGGGCGATATCGGGCGGGTGGATGAGAACGGGTATTTTTACATCGTCGATCGCGTCAAGGACATGATTTCGGTGGGTGGCCTGAAAGTGTACCCGGCCGAAGTCGAGCGCGTGTTGCTGGATCATCCGGCCGTTTCCGAAGCGGCGGTTGTGGGATTCCCCGATGACGTATTTGGCGAAAAAGTGGTGGCCTTTGTCGTGGGGAACCAATCGGCGGAACCGTTGCCGGTCGAATCGATTCGCCAGAATTGCCAGGCACAGCTGGCTGATTTCAAGGTTCCCCGGCAATTCCTGGCGGTTCCGGAATTGCCCCGAAATCCGGCCGGTAAAGTGTTGAAGATCCGGTTGCGGGAAACGCAGTGGCCCGAGCTCCGGTTCGCGTTCGCCGGCCAGCGGTCGCCCGCCGCCGGCAATCATCCGTCGCTGGCCGGAGTCGAGTCGCCGATTCCGCCCGTGGCCGGTGGCGACCCGCCGTGGATCGAAAAACTGCGGTCCGTGCATCCGGCCGGCCGACGTCGCGAACTGACCGCACTGATTCAGCACGCCGTCCGTGACATAACCGGCACGAGCCAATTACCGGGTCCCGAAGAACGGTTTATTGAAGCCGGCCTGGATTCGTTGATGATTGTCGATTTGCGTGACCGGTTGCAATTGAATGTCGGCCCGTTCCTGGAATTGCCGGCGACGCTGGTGTTTGACTTTCCGCGGATTTGCGACCTGGCCGCGTTTCTGGCCGAATCGATCGATCCCGACAAAAAAATCGATACCGCCCCTGCCGGTCGGTCCGCCGTGACCCGGCTTTCGGGCGCGGGTCAGGATCGGCCAACGAAACAGGACTTCGCCGAATCCGGTTTCGTTAACCCGGCCGACCTGAGCCGCCAGGTCCAGTCCTTGTCCGAAGACCAGGCGCTGCAGGAACTGTTGCGCGAAATCAACGAATAAGCCCCATTGCCGATGACCAACTCTTCAACCAGTAACGACGCCGCCCTTTCCGCCAACAAACAGGCGTTGCTGAAGATCCGCCAGCTGAAACAGCAATTGGCCGATGCCCGTCGCGACCTGACCGGGGAGATTGCGATCGTTTCGATGGCCTGCCGATTTCCAAGGCATTCGCGCTGCCCGGAGGAGTTCTGGGAGAATCTGTTGCTGGGAACCGATCAGGTCAGTGAGATTCCCGGGGACCGCTGGGACCTGGATGCCTTTTTCGATCAGGACCCGGACGTACCCGGCAAGATGTACGCCCGGCACGGCGTGTTTCTGGATCATCTGGATTTAATGGACCCCGAGTTTTTCGGAATCTCGCCGCGCGAAGCGACCTGGGTTGATCCGCAACAACGGTTGTTGCTGGAGGTCGGTTGGGAGGCGCTGGAGCGGGCGGGCTGGCCTCCGGACCAGATTGGCGAGGGGACCGGAATTTTTGTCGGCTGGATGCACAACGATTATCAAAACGAGGCCAGTGATTCGTTCCTGAATCTGAATCCGTATATTGCCACCGGGGCCGCCGGCAGCTTTTTGTGTGGTCGACTGGCCTACCATCTCGGATTGCAAGGCCCCAGTGTTGCCATTGATACGGCCTGTTCGTCGTCCCTGGTCGCGTTGCATCTGGCCTGTCAAAGTCTGCATCGACGGGAATGTGAACGGGCCCTGGTCGGAGGGGTCAACGCGATTGTCTCGCCCACCACCAATATCCTGACCTGCAAATTGCAGGCATTGTCACCGAGCGGGCATTCGCGAGCCTTTGATGCCGCGGCTGACGGTTATCTGCGGGGTGAAGGTTGTGGCGTCGTGACGCTGCGCCGATTGGCCGATGCCCGCCGCGATGGCGACCCGGTGATTGGTGTGATTCGGGGCTCGTCCGTGGGACATAATGGATTCAGCAGTGGTTTAACGGCTCCCAATCCGCGGGCCCAGGAACGTGTGATTCGCCAGGCGCTGGAGCGGGCCGGAATCGATCCGGGCGATGTCGGATACCTGGAGGCTCATGGTACCGGCACTGAACTGGGCGACCCGATCGAAATGCAAGCCGCGGCAGCGGCTTTGGGGTCGGGCCGCGATCCGCAACACCCGTTACTGGTCGGTTCCGTGAAAACCAACATCGGTCACCTGGAGGCCGCTGCCGGAATGGCCGGGTTGATCAAGGTGTTGCTGGCCCTGGAACACGACACGATTCCGGCCCAACGGAATTTCGACGTTCCCAATCCGCACATCCCGTGGGACCAGATTCCCGTCCAGATCGTGGTCCAGCCCACGCCGTGGCCGAACCGGCAACGGCGGATTGCGGGGGTCAGTGCCTTTGGCATGAGCGGCACCAACGCCCACGTGGTGATTGAAAGTCCCCGGCGGGAGGCCGACGATGCCGCCCGGATTCCGGCCGCCGCAACGCATCCGGCAACCGGCAACGAACCCGGGCCGACCCGGCGGCTGCTGGTCCTGAGCGGCAAGACGGATGCGGCCGTGCGTGAATTGGCGGGCCGCTACCGGGACTGGCTGGCGACGCATCCTGACGCCTGCCTGGCCGATGTCGCCTATACCGCGGGGGTGGGTCGCCGGCATTTCGAACACCGCGCGGCTTTGGTAATGGAAACCGGCCGGCAGTCCCGCAATCTTCTGGATCGGCTGGAAAGATCCGGGGCCGGCCCCGGGCTGTTCACCGGACAGGCACGGTTAACGCCCCGGGTCGCCTGGCAATTCACCGGACAGGGTGCCCAGTATGTCGGTATGGCCCGGGAACTGTACGCGGCCCAGCCCGTGTTTCGCGCCGCGCTCGACGAATGCGATGCCCGGCTGCGGCCCGTCCGCCAGCGATCGTTACTGGAGGTGATGTGGCAGGACGCAGAGCAGCTGAATGATACCCGCTGGACGCAACCGGCAATGTTTGCCATCCAGATGGGGCTGGTCCGCTTGCTGGAAAGCTGGGGACTGAAACCCGATATGGTGCTGGGGCACAGCGTGGGTCAATATGCGGCCGCTTGCGTGGCGGGAATCATCTCGTGGAGCGACGGATTGCATTTGATCAGCGAGCGCGGCCGGTTGATTGCCGATCTCCCGCCGGGAGGCGCCATGATCGCGATTTTTGCGCCGGTTCCTGAAATCCAGGCGGCCCTGGCCAGCCACCCCGGCGTGTCGCTGGCGGCGGCCAACGGAACTCACACGGTCGTCAGCGGTCCCCAATTGGCGGTGGAAAGCGTGGCCAGTCAGTTTTCCCAACGCGGTGTACGTTGCAAACGCCTGGCCACGTCGCATGCTTTTCATTCGCAGCTGATGGAACCGGCCCTCGAGCCGTTCCGGGAAATCGCCGACCGGGTGGAATATTCTCCAGCCCGCTTGCCGCTGATTTGCAACATGACCGGTGAACCGTTGCCAGCCGATCGCATTCTGGACGGCGATTACTGGTGCCGGCATATCCGCGAATCCGTTCGCTACGCCGACAGTATCCGTGCGGTCGGCGAACCGGGTTGCGATGTTTTGCTGGAAATCGGTCCGCAATCGGTACTGACGGGAATGGCCACCGCGACATGGCCGGGCCAGCCGGAGGGCCTGATCAGTTGTTTGCGAAAAGGCGAGCAGGATTTGCCGTCGCTGATGTCGGCGATTGGCCAACTGTATGTCCGTGGCGTGACCCCCGATTTCCAGGCGATGGATTTGCGGCCCGATCGACGACGAATCGTGCTGCCGACGTATCCGTTTCAGCGACGCCGGTTCTGGGGCCCTGACAAGCCGCGGGCCTGGCATGCTGCATTTCACACCGCGCATCCACTGCTGGGCGGTCCATGCGCACTGGCCGGATTACCGGGTGAACGACGCTACGAAAGCCGCGTTGCTCCGGATCAGCCTCCATGGCTGCCGGACCATGACGTGATGGGCCAGGTTGTTGTTCCCGGTGCAGCGCTGGTGGAAATGGCCCTGGCCGCCGCGGCGCCCGGAAATCTCAGCCAGCTGGTGTTCGAACAACCCCTGCGACCCGCTGGTCGCACCGTCGTGCAAACGATTGTTCGTCAGGGTGCCGGCGAGGGTCAGTCGATTGAAATCTGGTCGTCTCCCGAAGGCGAATCGAACTGGACCCGAAATTTCCAGGCGGCCGTGGCGCCGCCCGGATCCGAGCGGCCTGCGGCGGTTGATCGCCAGGCACTGGCCCACAGTTGTCCGGAGACCGAGACACCCGGTCGCTTCTACGAAACGCTGCGCGAATTCGGTTTGAATTACGGACCCGAGTTTCAAACGATCCAGTCCATTCAGTATTCCACCAACGATATTCTGGTTCGCCTGAAATCCAACAGTGATCTGCGCGGATTCGCCATTCCCCCCACGATTCTCGACGGAGCCTTTCATTCCCTGGCGGTCGGTTTGTTGCAAGACAACGAGGGATCCCTGTTTTTGCCGGTGGGCCTGGACGGGATGGAATGTTTCCGCGAGTCTGGCAACGAGATCTGGTGTCACGCCCGGTGGACCCGTCCGGATGGCCAGGTGCGGTCGGCGGATCTGACGCTGTTTGACGACGCGGGTCAGGTGGTGGCCCGGGTGCGCCATTTGAAAGTGCGTCAGTTAAACCGCACGGCCCTGCGCCAGATGGCCGGTTCCGGGCCGCAGCGCATGATGTACGAATTGCAATGGCAGAATTTTCGTCTGCCGTCGGCCAACAGCGAAAAAAGGAACTGGCTGGTGATCGGGCCCGCAAGTCCCGGGGCGAAATCGGGATCGGTGATACCGGGGCCGGCGGTCTGTCTGCAACAAAGCCTGATCGAACACGGGCATCCGGCGATCCGGATCGATCTGCCAGATGACGACAGGGCGTCCGGCGGTGGAGACAACGTCTACCGGCTGACCGCCGTGGATGCCGGGCACTGGATCAGTCTGTTGGAACGAATACGGAACGAGCATCCGGATTTTACGCTTCAGGGAATCATCTGGTGGATGGCCGACGGGGACGCCGAGGGTGACACCCGGCGGAATTGCAGCGGATTGCTCGGACTGATCGCCGCCCTGCATCAGCAGTCGGTGCGCCGTCTGGAATGCGGTCTGCAACTGATCACGCGCAACGGGGTTGGCGTGCCGCCGGACCATGACGCCGGGGGCGGTGACGTGGATCCGGATCAGGCCCAGTATTGGGGACTGGGGCGAGTTGTGGGTGCCGAGCAACCGGAGTTTCGCTGCCGGCTGATTGATCTGGAAGCGGCGGCGGACGATTCGGCGACGCCGGATTCGTCAGAAACGCCTGCCGCAGCCTTGCTGGAAATCATCCTGAATGAAACGCACGAAAACCAGTTTGCCATTCGCGGCCACCACATTCTGGTGTGCCGGCTGGTTCCGGTGCCTCGCCCGCGTGGCGACGTATCCCGCCCGGGGTTCCAGGTGCGACCGGATGCCAGTTACCTGATCACCGGTGGACTCGGGATGTTGGGCCGGCAGGCGGCCAGATGGCTGGCCCACCAGGGCGCGGGCCATCTGGTTCTCGTCTCGCGGCGACCTCCCAATGAATCGGCCCGGTCCCTGATTGAGGAAATCGAGAATTCGGGGTGTCAGGTTTCGGTGCACCTGGCGGACCTCGCATCGCGCGAGGACGTCCAGCGGCTGTTTGCCCGATTCGACAACGATCTGCCCGATCTGGCGGGAGTGATTCATGCGGCCGGCGTGCTGGATGACGGGCTGCTGGTGGATCAGACGTGGGAGCGGTTCGAAAAAGTCATGGCGCCCAAGGTCGCTGGCGCGCGGCTGCTGGATGAATTCACCGCGACACGGCCCCTGGACTTTTTTGTCATTTATTCCTCGGCGGCTTCAGTTCTGGGTTCGCCGGGCCAGGGCAACTATGCCACCGCCAATGCCTGGCTGGATGGCCTGGCATGGAAACGCCGTTTCGCGGGATTGCCGGCGCTCAGTATTAACTGGGGACCGTGGACCGAAGGCATGGCGGATAACGAGATGATCGTCAAACGACTGGCGCTGCAGGGCATTACGCCACTGACCGTCGATGAAGCGCACGAGGCGATGCACGACCTGTTGTCGGCCGGGCATGTGCAGACCACCATCCTGGACGTGGACTGGGGGCGGATGCGGATGGGGCTGGGCGGCGAGGTGCCACCGCTGCTGGAGCAACTGGCGCCATCCCGCCAGCGGGGCCGGTCTGCGGAATCGGAGCTGGTGGAAAAACTGGGAAAACTGAATCCGGGCCAGCGGCGGCAATTGCTGGTCACCACCATCCAGCACGAGCTGCAGGATATTCTTTCGACACCGGCAGCCCCGGAAACCGATCGGCCGCTGATCGAAATGGGTCTGGATTCGCTGATGGCCGTTGAGTTCGGGATGCGGCTGCAGAAACAGCTGGGTGACGGTTTTGCAATTGCTCCGACCATGCTGTTTGATCATCCGACCATTGACGCCATTTCGGATCACGTACTGGATTTGATCACCGACCTGGCCGCCGATGAACAACCTCGGCCACAATCGGAACCGGCCGAACCGGCCAGTCGACACCTCGAACGCGAGGACATAGCGATCATCGGCATGGGTTGCCGTTTCCCGGGAGCCCGGGGAATTGACGAATTTTGGGAGAATCTGATTAACGGAGTCGATGCCGTGCGGGAGATCCCCGCCGATCGTTGGGATATCGAGGCGTTTTACAGCCCGGAACCCGAGCCTGGAAAAATGACCGCACGGGAGGGCGGATTCCTGGAAGACATTGGTGACTTCGACGCCGCGTTCTTTAATATCTCCGATCAGGAAGCCTGCTGGATCGATCCCCAACACCGGCTGTTGCTGGAGGTCAGCTGGAATGCCCTGGAGGACGCCGGCGTCCCGACCCAGCCCCTGGCGGATTCCAGTGTCGGTGTGTTTATGGGGATCATGTCGCAAGATTATGCGTTTCTGCCCCGGCTGACTGATGTCGATGTGATTGAGGCATTTCAGGGAGCAGGATTGGCGCACAGCGCAGGAGTCGGGCGAATCAGTTACGTGTTTGGTTTCGAAGGTCCCAGTCTGGCCATCGATACAGCCAGCAGCAGTTCCCTGGTGGCCGTTTGCCAGGCGGTTAAAAGTTTGCAGGACGGGAATTGCAACCTGGCGCTGGCCGGTGGCGTCAATGCGATTTTGCGCCTGCCAATTCCCTGTTGATGTCGCGCGCCGGGTTGCTGTCGCCCGACGGGCGCTGCAAGTCGTTTTCGGCCGAGGCCGACGGATTTGGTCGTGGCGAAGGCTGCGGGGTCGTGGTCCTCAAACGATTGTCGGATGCCCGCCGCCAGGGCGATCGCATTCTGGCGGTGATTCGCGGGCAGTCCGTCAGTCATAACGGGTTCAGCGGCGGCCTGACATCGCCCAGCGGTCGCTCCCAGGCCCGCGTTATTTCCCAGGCGCTGGACGACGCCGGGATCGCCCCCTCGCAGGTGCAGTACCTGGAGGCGCACGGTACCGGGACCGAATACGGGGATCCGATGGAGCTGGGAGCCGCTGCCGCAGTTTTGGGAAAGGGCCGCAGCGATCAGAATCGGTTGCTGGTCGGATCGGTCAAGGCCAACATCAGTCATTTGGAGGCGGCGGGCGGAGTTTCCGGACTGATCAAGACGGTGCTGGCCATGCATCACGGCGTGATTCCCCGGCAATTGCATTTCGAGCAACCCAGTCCCCATATTCCCTGGGGGCGATTGCCGTTACAGATGGTAACCGAAACGATGGCCTGGCCAGATGTTCCCGAGCGGCTGGCCGGTGTTACCGCCCTCGGATTGAGCGGTACCAATGCCCATGTCGTGTTAAGTGCCACGCCGGCAACGCCGCTGGCCAAACGGCCCGCCGGAGATTACGTCGCCGAACGCCCCTGTCAATTGCTGGTGCTGAGCGCCCGCAACGATTTGGCGCTTGCGAGATGGCCGGGCGATATCAACGTTTTCTGCAAGCCCAACCGGATACGCCTCTGGCCGACCTTTGCCATACCGCGGCCACCGGTCGTCGTCATTTTGAACAGCGGGCGGCCCTGGTGATACAGTCGCCGGACCAGGCCAGCCGGATTCTGGAATCGTTGCATGGTGAGTTGGGTTCCGGCCGCGCTGGCCCGGATCGCCCTGGCGATCATGCCAGTCACGCGGAGGTCGCGACCCGCCAGGCCCATTGCGGCAAGGCTCGTTCGTCACCCAGACTGGCCTGGTTTTTCCCGCCCGAGGGGTCGGATGATCTGTCCGGCGCGGGAACTGTATCGGGTCGAACCGGTATTCCGACAGCAAATGGACCAGTTTGATGCGCTGATCGGGCCATCGGCGAACGCGGCCGACGATGGTTTGCTGAAACAATGGCTGACGGATGCGTCGACCGAACCGATGGTGCCTGCTCGGAACATCCGCCTGTTCGCATTGCAGGCGGGTTTGGCCCGACTTTGGCAAAGTTGGGGCATTGAACCGGATGCCGTGATGGGTCTGGGAATTGGGCAATACGCGGCGGCCTGTGTCGCCGGCGGCATGGCGTGGGACGACGCTCTGCGACTGGTAATCGAGCGTGAGAATGTGCTGGCATGCATCGAGCCATCGACAGTCGGTCAAAACGGTACTCCGGTTAACGGGTCCGTCGCCGCGTCGGTTGACGACGCACTGGACCAATTCGAATCACTGGCCGATACGATGAACTATTTTCCGCCCGATCGACCCCTGATTTGCAGTCTGAGTGGTACGGTGGTACCGGTCCATCGATTGCTGGGCGGCAGTTACTGGCGGCGGCACTGTGAGGAGCCGACCGGGACGGAAACATGCTGGCAGACGCTGTCGGAAATGCAGTGTGACGCGGTTCTGCAACTCGGGCCACCGACTTCCGAAACCGGGTGGCCTGCACCGGAATCGGAGGCGCCAGTTTGGATACCGGCGTTTGATCCCCAACGCAACGCCGTGGCGACGTCGCTGGATGCGCTGGGCGCCTTGTATGTCCAGGGACTGGATCCTGATTTTCAGGCGATGGACCGGCCATGGCCCCGAAGCAAAATCAGTCTGCCAACTTATCCGTTTCAGCGAAAACGCTACTGGATCACCGAGTTGCACCAATACGCCTGACAGGTTCCGGCCCACCAACCCAAACCACCAAACTACCGGGGAATTCAACCAGCATGATCAGGGAAACCGGAACACGCGACGCCAGCCATTTCGATGTGGCCATCCTGGGCGGAGGACTGGCCGGATTGACGTTGACGCGGCAACTGCAGATGCAAGATTCGGAGACGCGGATACTGATTATCGAGAAACGCGAATTTCCCGTTTCAGAATCCGGGTACAAGGTCGGCGAGTCCACGGTCGAGATTGGAGCCCATTACCTGGCCGAGGGTGTGGGACTGAAAAAGCACCTGGTCGACGAACAGTTGCCAAAATTTGGTTTGCGTTTCTTTTTCAATCAGGAGGACCAGTCGCTGGCCGAGAGCACGGAGGTCGGTGGCAGCGAGTTTTTTCCGGCGCCCGGGTATCAGGTGGATCGTGGGCGGCTCGAAAATCATTTGGCTCAAACGGTGACCGCGGCAGGCGCCACGCTGTTGACCGGGGCCCGCGTCCGACACGTCGCGTTGACCAGCGGCAGCGGCAACTCCGGTTCCGGCCCGGCCAACGTTCATAGTGTGACGGTGCTGCAGGACGGTGCCGAGCGAACTGTCCGGTGTCGATGGTTAATCGATGCCAGTGGCCGGGCCAGCATCCTGAAACGCCAGCTGAACCTGGCGGAAGATCTCGGGCATGACATCAACGCGGTCTGGTTCCGGATCAACGCCGAAATTCGCATCGATGAATGGTGCGCCGATCCGCAGTGGCAGTCACGCACGGGCAAGGTGCCACGCCGCTGGTTGAGCACGAATCACTTGCTGGGTCCGGGATACTGGGTCTGGATTATTCCGCTGGCTTCCGGTTCCACCAGTATGGGAATCGTGGCCGACCCGCGACTGCATCTGTTGCAGGACTTGAATCGTTTTGACAAGGCATTGGCGTGGCTGCAGGAACATGAACCGTTATGTGCCGCCAGTATCGAGCCCCACCGGGAGCAGTTGGTGGATTTCATGGCGATCAAAAAAATGTCCCGCGGTTGTCGTCAGGTATTTTCGGCGGATCGCTGGGCGTTGACGGGCGAGGCCGCGGTGTTTCTGGATCCGTTGTATTCCCCGGGAATCGATTACATCGCCATTGGCAACACCATGATTTGCCACCTGATTCAGCGGGATGCGTCCGGCCAGCCGCTGGAACATCTGGCTCCCACGTTTCAGAGTATCTTCCTGACCCTGTTTCAAAACAATTTGCTGACGTACCAGGACCAGTATCCGCTGTTTGGCAATCCCCGGATCATGTCACTGAAATACGTGTGGGATTACGCGCTGTACTGGAGCTTTCCGGCCCTGTTGTACTTCAACGGCAAGTTGACGGATCCGGCATTTATTCAGTCGCTGGCCGGGGGGATCGAGCAGATGCGGGACATGAACCTGCAAATGCAGGAGTTTTTCCGGAAATGGCACGAGGTTGATGACCGGCGGCACATCGATGCGGTATTCGTCGACCAGCGCGAGATCGAAATCCTGATCCAGTTAAACGCCGAATTGCGGGAACGACTGGACGACCAGCCGTTGCGGGCCCGGTTTGGCCGAAACGTGGACATCGTTCGCGACCTGATGCTCGAAATCACCAGCCGCGTTCAGCGGCAGCAACCGCAATTGGCGACGACGGGCAGTCCCGGTGCGCTGTTCGAGCACCGCCTGGATGGTGTGTTCGAGGCGCTCAATCTGTAACAAAAAAACTGGCAACACGTTCAACAACCCCCAGGCAATTCGAGTGAATACCTCGACCAATGACGTAACAATCCTCGGCGGCGGACTGGCCGGATTGTCGCTGGCCCTGCAGTGTCGCCAGCAGATTCCCCAGGCCCGAATCACGGTGCTGGAAAAACACAGGCACCCGGTACCGGAAGCGGCATTCAAGGTCGGCGAGTCCACGGTGGAGGTGGCCGCCAACTATTTTGCCAACGTGCTGGGGCTGAAACAGCATATCGTGGACCAGCAGCTGCCCAAGCTGGGTTTGCGATTCTTCTTCCCGGCCGGCGACAATTCGTCGATTGAAAACCGGCTGGAACTGGGCGGGCGTCGTTACGCGCCGGCATCCAGCTATCAACTGGATCGCGGTCGGTTTGAAAACCATCTGGCCGAATGCTGCCGGGAGGCCGGCATTCAGCTGGTGAGCGGAGCCCGGATTCAGGATTTTCAGCTGGCCCGCCGCGGCCCCCACCAGGTCAGTTACGATTTGGACGGTCAACGGCAAGTCGTCAACACCCGCTGGATCGCCGATGCCAGTGGCCGCCGGGCCTTTGTAAAACGCAAACTGGGTTTGCAAAAACCGTCTCCCCACATCGGAAATGCCGCGTGGTTTCGATTTGGCAAACACATCAAAATCGATGACTGGTCGAATGATCCGGCGTGGCGCGACGGGCACAGCGGCGCCACGGGACGCTGGTACAGCACCAATCACCTGATGGGTCGGGGTTACTGGGTTTGGCTGATTCCCCTGGCCTCGGGCTCCACCAGCATGGGCATCGTGGCGTCCGAGCAGGTGCACCCCTTGTCGAGTTTTAATTCATTCGACAAGGCACTTGCCTGGCTGGATCGGCATGAACCGCAATGTGCGCAAAAAGTCCGCGAGCATGTGGACCAGTTGCAGGATTTTCGGGCGATCAAGCATTACTCGGTTGAATGCACCCGTGTATTTTCAGCCCGGCGCTGGGGGATTACCGGTGAGGCCGGTTTCTTTCACGATCCGTTTTACTCGCCCGGAAGCGATTTCATTGCCTTTGCCAACACGCTGCTCAGTGACCTGATTCGTCGCGATCTGACCGGTCGTGATTACCGGATTCGGGCCCGCACCTACGACCGCATTTACAAGCGGTTTTACTACGGGACATCCACCGCCTATCTGGATCAGTACCAGCTGTTTGGCAACCCGCAGGTGATGCCGGTCAAAATCCTGTGGGACTATCTGATCTACTGGTCGATCACCGGATTTATCTTTATGCACGACCGTGTGTGTCAGCAAACCATGTACATGCAACACGTGTTTCGGCTGGGTCGTCTGGGAAAACTCAATCACGTGATGCAGGGTTTTTTCCGCCAGTGGCATCAGCAGACCGCCGATGCAGAGGTCAACGGCACCATCGATATTTCCAGTATGGCCCTGATCCGGGAAACCAATCAGCGGTTGCTGGATGAGCTGGATTCGCGATCGTTCAACCGCCAGTTTGCCGACAACGTGGGCCAGATCGAAACCCTGTTTTGGGAAATCGTGGACCACGCCGGACTGGACGTTGACATTCCGGTCAAACGCCGCCGCTATCCCCGGGCCCGTACCGACGCGTTCCGGCATGTCTTTGAACAAACGGCGGTCCGAAAATCAACAACCGCGGTGAGCCCCGAGCGGATCGCGGCCGGCGCCTGAGGATTCTGGTGAGACGGACCACTCGTGTCGCGGTTCCCGTTTGCCGGCGATTCAGGTTTCCGGCCGGTCCGGTCAGCGGCGCATGGATCGGGTTTGCGCGACGACGCCAATCCGCTGGCTGCGCAACGGCAAGATCCAGTTGTTGTGGTTGAAATGGGAATAATCCACTGTCGCCAGGTCCACGGCCGGATCGACCAGGGGAACCGGATGGCGATAGTTCATCATCACGCAACCCCAGGCGTTCACCTGGGGGCGGCGCCCGCAATCGTTCTGCCAGACCGACGAGATCCGCCGGGCATACTGCCGCATCAGAAGTGGACGCACGGCCATCTGTTCGCACTGGCGCGGATTCAGCTCGCGAAAATAATTCCACATGACGGGCAATTCCCGACCCTCGACGACCGGAAACCAGCCAGGCAGGCCGCCCCATTCGTAGCCTCGCAAATGCGTGAAATCGGTCCACACGGCGAACGAGACGCCGTTGCCGAGACGGTCGGCCAACGCCTGCATTTCGCCCGGAGTTTCGCGCCGGGCAATGACCAAAAATCGTTGCTGGCCGGGCTCCGCACCCAGCAATGCAAACGGGTGAACCCACGCCAATTCGGCGGATACCAGCTCGCGGCCGGGTAAGTTGAGTGCAACCTGGATCAAGTCGTGGATTTTCAGGATCATCGACTTGCGATCCGTATCGGTGGCGTCCGGCAGAGCGCCGGCAAGTTCCCGGGCCGCCAAAATCGCGGTTCCAGCCCGGCTGAGTTCGGCCGAATCGGATGCGGCCGAGGACTCGCAGGCGAACTGGCGGTTGAGCTGGTGCAACGCACGATCCAGGCAGGCGGTCAGAGATCGCGTTTCGCAAACCTCGGTTCCGTCACCGATTTTTTGATGGACGAAATCCTGCAGGGTGACTTTTTCCAATTCCAGTTCCTCATCCGTCGAACCCCGCGTTACATGGATAATCCGGTAACCGGCCAGGCCTTCGTACAGCGTATTCAGGCCCGGATACTGCGACCAGTCAAACACGATGCCATCGATCGGAAAGAACACGGCTTTGGCCTCCGCCGCCGGTGCCTTGCTCCAGTCGATGGTCTGGCAACCGTCTGCCGATGCGCGGTAAATATCCGAATCGTTCAGGTGCAGGGTCAGGTGCCCGGCGGCCTTTTGACGCAACATCATCCGCCAGGCAAACAACTGGCCTTCCTCAGTCCAGCTGGGATCGCCGGCAATCAGGAAATGCCGAAGCGGAAAGATCAGCTGAACGGCAATCCAGGCCACCACAAAGGCAGTCACCCGTTTGCTGATCACGCCGGACGGAGCCTGGTCCGTCTGAGTTTCCGCCGACAGCGGCCAACCCATGAGGGCTCCCATGCCCGGTACGGCAATGGCGCACCCGCACCAGCCAGGCCCGGTCGGGAAGCGGGATGTGCGGTGATCGTAACCAGCGGCCGAATCGCGTCGGCCAGTCGGGCGGCAGGAATATCAGTGAAGCGGTGAATCCCAAAAACGGAAAAACACCGATCGGCAGCAACAGCCAGTTGAGTCCGTGAAAAATCGCCGCCAGCACCACGCCCAGCAACCGGGTTCGGGGAACCAGCAAAATGAAGCCAATGGCCAGGTCGAACACCAGCCCGATCCAGGCCATGGCCTGGGCAATATGAATCGGCCCAATCGCATCGGGGACGGGCATCAAACCGGCGAACATCTCACGACAGGCGATGCCAGTCCCGATGATGGGCTCGCCCGTAATCCAGTCGGCGTTGATCTTGGCGATTCCGCCGAAAAAATAGACGACAAACATCTGGGCCCGCAACAAAAACACGGGCCACATCGGGATGAGCCGGCCGGTCGGCTGGCGGGCAAGGCGCAGCGCAAATCGCCGGTCGGCGGGCATCCAGATTGCCAGAAATGCCAACAAGCTGATCAGATAATAGTGATTGTTGAATAACGCCGAGTCGAGCAGGAAAAAATAGGTGTAGCCCACAAACATCAATACGCTGCTGATCCGGTACAAAATGCCTGCCGCAAACATCAGCGCGGCCACGCCGGTGGCAAAAAACCAGGCGGTCAGCAGCGGAATGGGCAGCGGCGTGATCCATTCAAAACCTGGATACGGAAAGGTCCAGCCGTCACCTCCAAAATGATGTTCCAGGTTGGAAACACCAGGCCCGGGAAACACCCACTTGAACATGCTGTAGGCAACGGCCAGTCCCAGGCAAATTCGGAAAACCGCCAGTGATGCACCGTCAACCGGACTTGCCAGCTGCTTTCTTCCGTTCCGCAGGATTTCGGGCATTCCGGTGCTCGCGTTCTGGTGACTTGGCTAAACAGGCGAAGGTTGCCACTTGCAACGATTCGCCAATCCACGAAGAGTTATCGGCCTGGGCAGGGTGTGTCGTTGAGCAAATTCGATCCGGACAGCCGCTGGCACGCGACAAAAAAAGGCAGCCCATCCCGCTGGATGAGCTGCCAGTGTGTTTGCCAGCGGACCGGGCATCCCGGACTTTAGAAGTCCAACCCCAGCGCGGCATTGAATCCCAGGAATCCCAGGTCGCCGTTGAACAGGGCGCCATTGGCGGATCCACCGTCGCCGCCCGATGAATTGGTATTCATCAGGTTGCCGATACCGCCCCAGTGTTGTCCCTGAATCCCGAACCGGGCGAAGACTTGCTGGCAGCCCTGGCGAACCGGTTGCCGCCATTCGAAGCCGGTTTCGACCTCTCCATTCCACAATACGGAGTCAGTATTGTAGCTGAAGGGTCCAATGTCGGCGTCGCTATCGGCATCGATTTGCTGGTCACCAAACAGGACGGCGACGCGTGCATCTCCGTAAAATGACCACGGTGAGCATCGGATATGATGATTGAATCCCACAGACAGGGTGGGCCCGAAACCGAATGAATCCGCTTCGGCATACAGCATGTCGCCCTCGTCCGTGGCAACGTCCACAAACTGGTATCGCTGTCGGAAGTTGGCAACCCGAAGACCGGCACCGACGACGATATGCCGCAATTGTTTGGTGGCTTCCAGATCGCCCACGTCAGTTTTTAGTGAATGCAGGATGAAACCCTGGGCAAACGTGTCAATATCGGATATCCGTGCTCCGACGTTGATGGCGATTGCATCGTTGTCCGGATTATCGCCAAACACGTCGACGTGATTTCCGGCAGCGCCGGAAGCGTCGTAGTGCCAGTAACGAGCCCGCCATCCCAGGGATCGCGTGGAACACATTTGCCCGATTTCAATCCGCGGGCTAACCTCAAAATCGTATGCGAACGGGACGTTAATGGCAGATTCATCGGCCTGGCTGCCGGCATTGTCGGGCTGGCCGAAATAGGCACTGTTGTTGGAAAAATACGGCTTGGCGTAGACCGCGTCGACTCGAACATAGGGGCCGCAATACGAACCCTCCATGGAATTGCATCGGGCATTGGCTTCCAGATTTTCGACCCGTCTGAGCAGGTCGCCATAGGAGGGCATGCCCGTTGGTTGCTGTTGACTTGCGTTTTGCAACATGGGGGCGCCGGGCCCCGGTTGTCCATACATGGCGTTATGCGGACCTTGTTGACCGAACGCCGGATTCAGGCTGCCGAGGCAGCAAACCATTGCGATCAGAGCCAGGCGGGTGACTGGATTCCTTACCATACGCGACCGTCCTTTGTTTTGCTTGCGTTTTACTATACAGCGGCGTTTTGCTGGCGGTCACCAGCTATCGGTACGCCGGTCCATGTCGATGCCTGGGAGATGGGCACTGATGGAACATCGGACGACTGCCGTACGAACGGTAGAACAAGTACATTCCGTACGATCAAATTTTTTGGACCGGGCCGGATAACCCGCAAACTTCCTGCCCTTTTCCCAATCGGCAAAGGTTAACGCAGGGGGTCAGGTCGCCCGGATGCTTCAGCGGCTGGCCGTCGCCGGGGCAGCGTCAGATAGACCGAGGTGCCGCCGGCCCGGGGTGGTCCCAGGCCAATGCGGCCTCCGTGCGCCGAAATGATCCGCCGGCAAACCGCCAGACCGAGTCCGGTTCCATGGGTTTTGGTGGTGTAGAACGGCTCGAAGATCTTTTCCCACTGTTCGGGCGGGACGCCGGGTCCGCGGTCGCTGACGACCAGCGTGATGGCCGGTGTGATATCGAGTTCGCTGTCAAAACAACAGATCTCGATCCACGGATCTTTCCGGCGGCTGGCCACGGCGTTTTCGAATACCAGTTCCAGAACCTGCCGGATGGCGTTACCGTCCAGTTCCACGCCCGGTCCGTCCGGTAAACAATGGTTGGTCACCTGGACCGACGGTGTTCTTTCGGTCAGGGCGGCGCAGGCCTGTTGCACCAGCTGGTCGATTTGACAGGTTTCGTAGCGCAACACGATCGGAGCGGCGTAACTTTTGACCTCTTCATAGACCCGCAACAAATGATCCTGCGCGGCTTCGATTTTTTCCAGCAACTGCAGCGCTTCGGCATCGGGTCCCACGTGCAGACGCAGCAATTCCAGACAGGCCTGGGCGCGTTGCAATGCGTTGCGTCCCTCGTGACTCAGTCCCTGCATGGCTTCGCCGACGGCTGCCAGGCGTTCGGCCACAACCAGTCGCTGTTCGGTCAACTTGCGTTCGGTAATGGACAGATGCGTGGTGACGACATGCGGGTCGGCCGTATTCAGACGGGAGACATGCAACAAAAACCACCGCCACTGACTGGCCGAATGGCAGGGGTATTCGAGTTTGAATACCGATTGGGTGCCGTCCAGAACCTGCTCGATACCGTGCCAGGCTTGATCGGCCAGGGGTGCGCCCTGTTCGCGGCCGCTCGACAAACCTCCAGGTAATTGACACCGACGCCGGTGGCATCCACCGAGCCACCATTCTCGGCAGCGAATCGGGTCCAGGCTTCGTTGACCGCCACGATCGTTCCCTGTCGATCGAGAACCGCCACTTCGGCCGTCAGGGAATCCAGGACCAGACTGGCAAGGTCCGCGATGGGTTTCATCCGCTGTTGTCGGCGGTCAGCCATGGGCCGGTCCGTTTTGACGTGAGTCCGGGACGAGGCAGGGATTCGGTGCGCGACGCGGGCAATCCCGATTGCCAACCGGCAGCGCGCCCCACCGCACATATCAGCGTGTGGTCCGCGACGTCCGGATGCCCGGTTTGGGCAAGGCGTTCGTGAGCGTGTGACAGGTGCAAGTCACGTGCCACCGTGCAGCCGCCGTTGTTGGAAATGGCAGATCGCCGGCTGCTGGCAGGCGACTGGCCGGGTCGATGATCGACCTGTGTCGATGTCATGGGCCGCAATGGGGACGGGCGAGTTGTTCGACATTGGGCAGTTTTTCAACACGGGTGCCCGGCGTGGCTGGTCGGCCTGTGCCCCATTGCCCGGAAAACCAGACGGCGGCAGGTGAGGGAACCACGGTTTGCCAGGTCAACCGTGCCACGTTCGGGAAGGATTGTGTGCCGAGTGAGCCGGCCGAGGCACCAAATCGTGGAGTTCCACCGGGCCGCCAGTCCGGCTCTGCAGACATCCTCCGGGTTGCGAGGTGAGGGTGCCACGATTGGCGTGTCCAACCGTGCCATTTCCGGGGAAAGCCGCGTGGCCGGCCAGGCAGTAGTGGCACCGCATCGAGAGTTTGGCAGAGCCAGCAGGTCGCTTGTCCCCATTAAGATGAAAGAATATCCGCTTGGGTGGTTCGATATTGAATCCACATGAAAACGCCGACATTCCATAGACCGTTACGTCCAACAGCGGTTCGGGCCGGGTGGCTGGCAACAGATGTGTTACACATGTTTGCGCGTTCATTCATGACGTCGTCGCCAAGTGGCTTTTGGCGATACTGGAACCGAAGTACGTGCTGTTATTGGGTCCTGGCTGAAAATCGCGACATAACAATATGTTGCCACTGTATGGTTGCGAATCGGAATCTCTTCGGACGGCAACGCAGGGGGAACTGCAATGATCGACGACGTGGTGGTTGCCGAAGGCCAATAATTGGGATTTCCAGTGGTTCTCCCATGGGTTTTCGTCTTTCAGCTTTCGCCTCGCGATAGCAAAATATACGTCCATGAAGACTGCCGCACGGAGTTGTTTCGAGACGCTGACTACCTGTTGTCACGCCAGCCGCCAGATGCATCAAATCACCAGTTAATTGCTGCCCTCGAGTGCCCGGCCGCGAGCCGTAAATTTCCCCGCGGTTTCACGCTCTGCGGACACGGCATCATGGATTCGTATTTGGGCAACAGCACGCTGATTAATTGCGGCCCGATCGCCGAGGCATTCCGTCCGAGCGAAGTCAACCAATTCGGTTTGATTGATGATCGCGAGAAGGCATTTGCGATTCGTGATACAATGCGCAAACTGCAGCCCGATGATCCGCACCTGGGGTCGTGTGAGGTATGGTTACTCGCTCGCCGGGTCCCAAATCCCGGATAACAACGCAAGGCACCCGAGTCGCGAAGTCGGGCTTTTAGAAATGGACGATCTTCCGTCGTGACCGGGTGGTTGCGAACGTCATCCGGCACCAGAGTCGCTGCAAAATGAAACCACTTGTAATTCCGGCTGCGGTGATTCTCGCAATAATTTTGATTTTGTTCTGTTTCTGAAATCCATACGTCAATGGCGTCGCGTACACGCATCAACGTGAGTGTGAACGAGCCGTGCTCCTCGACATTGCCTGCAAGCTCGCGGAGAGCCGGCACGAACTTTGAATTAAAAACACAGCGCTGACGTTCCAGGAAATCCTTGGCGGCCTTTCGCCGGCAACCAGGATTGAATACGCAGGCGACGAGTTCACCATAAACAGGGACATTGTTGATCGTCCGGCATAGGCCGTGGGCGATGTTGACAAGACGGTTATTCTCTATCCAATTGCCGATTTGGCACAAATTGACGAGATCCACACGCCTTTGATTATTCACGGTTCTTCGTCGTTCACTCAAACTGACGACCATTGTGTTTTGGTGGTATTTGTGACGCCCGAAAATTGGAATGCTTGCCCTCCGCGACAACCAACTGGTACCATTGCCCGCTTGTGAATCCCCGGTTGATGCCGCCAATTGGTACTCGAAATACCAAAACAGACGCTGACTGGATCGCCGGATAACAAAATGGTGAACCGGAGTCGGAACATGTCGCGTCCGCTTTGCTCATCAATGTCCACTACCGACCTGGTTTCCCTAAACGTTATTTGCCTGGCTTGCTTCCTGTATCAACACCCAATCCGATTGGCACGCTATGAAAACATGTTTCCTGCTGTTCGTTGTCGTATTGTTCATTCCCAACACGGCTCTTTCACAAACTGACAGTGATTCAGCAGCTGTTCTTAAGGTCTTCGATTCCTGGAACGAAGGTTGGGCGAAGAGAGACGCGAGCCTGGCCGTTCAGGACTACGCGGAAGACGCCGACTGGACGAATGCGTTCGGTGACCGATTTCAAGGGCGCGATGCCCTCAAAAAAGGCCTGGAGTTCATCTTCAGCCTCGACTTTGTCATGGCCGGAGACTCGGCAGGAAATGAGTTTGCAGATGTCACATTCCTGACACCCGACGTGGCCATGATCCGCAGCAAGCTGGTGCGTACCGGTCAACTGACGTCGGCAGGCGACAAGATGCCAGACCGGCACATTCATCACTTGCGAGTCCTGCAACGTCGCGACGGGAAATGGCAGATTGTGAGTCACCTCATTTCGCAAGCACACAGGAAACGTTGAGGCCGACAGGGAAAACACCGATTTTTTATGACCCGTGATGAAAGGGAAAAGTTGTGAACGCCAGCAAGAAAGATCCGACCGAACCGATTCGCCTGAAGGCAAGTCGCTACCCCGCCGTCGATGAAGGAACCGCCTGCATGCAAAGTTCGTTTAAAACCGGCAAGCGGGCTTTTTTGTATATCGGGATGCAGGGTGCACGTTACAAGGCCATGTTCAAATTGCAAAAGTACATGTCCGAAGCCATCCAACTTGCCGAGAACGAGCCAGATCGTTTCGAGGTGGGCTCAACGGCATGGGTCACAGCCAGATTTACTGCCGACAAACCCATGCCAAAAAAGCTTTGGGAAAAATGGCTTGATGAGAGTTGCGAACTGAGCATGGCATCCGGGACTCGCCAGAAATCCGCCAGGAAAAAAAGTCCAATGAAAAAAACCGGAAAAAAAAGAGTCGCCAAAAAGAGATCCACGAAAAAGAAGACATGAAGTTTGAGTTTCGTCCGTTGACTGATTCGGATTTTCCGCTGCGTTACGAATGGTTGAGCCGATCGCATCTACAGCCTTGGTGGCACGAAGAATCATCGCTTGACCAGGTTCGCCACCAATACCTTCCGCAAATCGCGGGGGCCGGGCCGGCCAGGCCAGACCTTGCGCATATCGCCGACGAACCCGTTGGTTGCGTCCAGTCCTGCAGCGCAGCCGACGGCACGGCGAACTGGTGGCCTGACGATCCGGGCAAAGGATGGTTGGGAATGGATCAATTCATCGCGGATGGCGACCGATTGGACCAAGGGTTGGGGACGGTCATGGTGTCCCGGTTTGTGGCTTTCCGGATGCTGGACCCGGACATTGTCGAAGTTCGCGTTGATCCGCGGCCAGACAACGGGCGTGCAATTCGATGCTTTACCAATGTCGGCTTTCGCGAGGTCGGTCCAATTACCACTCCCGATGGACCGGCGATCATGATGGTGCTGCGCCGGTCATCAGCCAGTACCAGTACCTCACCAGAACTGTCCGCCGGTCCCGGCGACGTGTGATGACAGGCCACCGATAAAAACAGGGAGATGCCTGGCGTTGGCGTCAGCAGCCTGCCCATCGGCTTGCGACTTGTCATCCACCGGCTCGAGGGAACGGGTAAATTATTAATTTTCGATCAGGCGAAGGGCAAACTTTCCGGTGAATGATCCCTGCTGAAGGATGTTCGTGCGAGCTGATTGGAAAGTCGTTGCGCGTGTTGGCTGCGCTTGCCATCGTGACGGGGGATTGTGCGGCCTGGTTGCTCATCCCGGGGGCTCCATTGCAGCGAGCCCCAAAACGTTCTCACTTGCATGATTGCAAGCAATGGGGGTGGCCACCCCCGATGGCTGAGCGTTACTATTTTCCCGAATCAGTTGGCGCTTGGACAACCATTCATCGGTGCGAAGGGGCGCTGCGCAAAGCGGTGATGGGAACCAGTTTCGCTCGAACCGTTTTTTGCAACATGGGACCGGCCGGAGACGTGGTGGATACGGCCTGCGATGTTCAGGCAGCCGGCCCGGAACCATGGTATAAACGCGGGGTCGCCAACCGCGCATATTCAGGCGGGGCATTAACCGCGGCAGCCCTTTCCACACAACCTGTGCAGTAACAACCCATCCAGGGCAAAGGAGCAACGAGAATGAAATTCATGGTCACTTTCCCGCTAACGCACCGCGATTACAAGGAACGCGTTTCCCGGTTTCTTGAGACCGGTGCGCCGCCGGCAGAAGGCGTAACCATGCATGGCCGGTGGTTTACTGCCAGCCACAGCAGAGGTTTCATGCTGGTGGAAGCGAACGATCCGAAAGCTCTCTTTCGGTGGACATCCGAGTGGAGCGATTTGATTGACTTCCAGATCGAACCGGTTGTGACCGACGAAGAAGCCGGCCCCATCTTGAAGGCAATGATGTAACGGCGGTGATGGCATGCGCCGAACAACATCGCACAACGATTGAACGAGTCGTCACCCAATAAAAGGGCCGATAACAAACGAATCGCTTTCGGTTTGCAGGGTCAAGCGGCGTCCCGGGCTTCTTCGGTCAGGCAGCCAGCGAGCCCTCCAGCGGGGCGAAACTGGCCAATATCCTGCTGGACAATGTCGATGACCCCCATGTTCGGATGCGCGGCGGTTGTCCGGAAGGTGCAGCGACGACTTGCCTGTGGGCACGTCATCTCCAGCTGAATGGCAGGGGCGCCGCGAAGCTGGCCCGGCCACTCATCGATTTCCGGCTCGATCCGAACGAACGGTTCGTCACGGGCGTTACGCCTTTTCTCATCGCGGCCCTCAAGGCGAACGCGAAGACCTTTGAAGCCATCGACGTGTTGCGAATCTGGATGATTGTACTGGCATGCCGAGGGCTATAATGAGTGAGCCGCATGTTTACAAACCGGTTGCGATCGGATATTCGTGGGGCAGCACGACACCATTGCGCGTTGGGTCTGCAAATCACCCGATTATTGACGATGACTGGTCCGCCCGGTCATCTTTAAAGTTCTGCCGCACGATCGGTAGCCAGCCGAGGGGTAACGGTACGTGAATTCCATTCTTGCCAACCTGTTATCGGTATTCACGGTCCTGTTTCGGCGTCACCAGTTCAGCCATTGCGCAGGCACAGCCCGACATTGTCGACCAGGCACAATCCGCCAATGACAAGTCGGGTAACTATTCCTTCGTGTTACCGAAGGGATGGGACAAACGTGACATGCCGCAATTTGATCACGATGTCCTTTTTCTTCCGCAAATTGATGACAAAAACCGAACCGTCATCATCACTGATCAAAAGGGCCCCGGCCCGCTGGAAAACATCACCAGGAAGTACGAACGGGATCTGCCAAAAGCGCTCAACAATTTCAAGCTGGTATCCTCGGAAATCATTAGACTTGCAAACGACAGGAAGGCGGCAAGAATCGTCCATACCAACTCGCAACCGGGTGTACCGGTACGGCAGGTCAATTACATTGTCGATTTGGGCGGCAAATACTACTTCATCGCCTTTACCTGCATGGAATCCGATGGCGCAGTGTTCGACCAGGTGGTCGAGTCATTCGTAACGACGATCACTCCGGTAAACGGAGATCGCTGGCGATATAACCATGAAATGCACCGGAGCCGGGAATGCCTCACCGCGCTCGATCACGCGATTTTGGGTTGTTTTGCGATGACTTGTCGACCGTTCTCCTGAAGAAGGAAGGCGAACTATTGCGGGTCGTTTTTCGCTTTATCGTTGCCATTGTGGCGATGAACAATGTGGCGTGATATCATGTCGAATCGTTCGCGACCAATACACGGTGCGCTGGCTCGATATTGGCCGCGAACCGGAAAGTGGTCCGTTACCATTCTCAGGCCGCATTCATGAATTCGTGTTTGACGCGGATGACTATGACCATGTCATCCTGACATATGCACGAGAACGGCAATGAATACCTGGATCGCACTGTTTCGCGGCATCAATGTTGGCGGGAACAACATGCTGCCAATGGCGAAACTCAAACATGATCTCGAGTCATTGAACTGCACGAACATCCGCACGTACATCCAAAGCGGAAATGTCGTTTTCGATTCAACCGCCAGGACGCCTTCATCACTCGCCGGTAAAATCGCCCGGCGGATTGAGCAACAGCACGGATTTCGGCCGCAGATCCTCCTGCTGGATCGCCAGGACTTGCTGGCGGCCATCGAATCGAATCCATTTCCCGGCGCGGTATCCGATCCGAAAACGCTCCATTTCTTTTTTCTCGCTGAACCTGCCACCGATCCGAACATAAACGCGCTTGACAATGCGAAAAAATCGACCGAGAAATACCAACTGACGGATCACGTATTTTATCTTTATGCTCCTGACGGAATTGGTCGTTCCAAACTGGCCGCCAACGCGGAAAAGCATCTGGGTGTTGTGACGACTGCACGAAACTACCGAACCGTCGATAAACTGGCAGCCATGGTAGCGGACGCCTGAATGCCGGGATCATCTCGATCGCCGCAAGAATCCGCGGTCGGTATTGACCACGAATCAGTCGGATGACACGAATGCAGGTGCGGATTCCTGAAATCGTTGTCGTTCGCCGCGGTCCGGTCAACGCCGACGATATTGCTCGTGGTCACGATCCCGAGAGAATTCGATGGGAAACCCGGGTGTAAAGGGTGCTTGGCTTGTCAACACTTTCCAGCAACCTGACGCGACCCCGGAATCGACTGGCGGTTCTTTGCCTGCTGGTCGTCGTGATATTGATGGGTCTGGCGTCGCGAAAGTTTCCCGATATTTTTCCCGACGCGTTCGTCGCTCATGCTGGCGATGCACTCTGGACGATCGCGGCATATCTGACGCTTGCGCTTTTCTTCCCAACCTGGCCGCCACTGCGACTTGGATTTGCCGCGTTAACAACCAGTTTCGCGGTGGAATTCAGCCAGTTGCTCGACCTGGGTTTCCTGAACGGGATTCGCAGTACCACGCCTGGAAAACTTGTGTTGGGCGAGGGCTTTGTGCAGGCTGATTTGGCGCGATATCTGGTGGGAGCTGCCATCGTGACTGCCATAGACCTGTTGTGGACCACTGTCTCACGAAAATACCATCTCGCCAAAACGGACCATCAGTCGATTGACTGATTCATTCCGTACTGCCGGTGCAGCACAAAAGGATCAAATGCAAAGTGCCTGGGAGGCGGGGATGTTGGTCCTCGTGTGTTTTGTTGGCAGGATCGACCAACGGCTGGTCTGCCAGTGTTGCAGAAATCGATAGGAATCGGTGCGGACGTGGAAGGTCTGCGAACGCAGATTGACTCGACCATACCTGATGTTGAAATCGACCGGGCTGGATTCGAAATTCCCGACGATGTATCGGCATTAAACGATGGCGAGCAATATCGGGAAAGATGCCCGCGATATATCGAGGATCGCGGGGGGAGCGACGCGATTCCCTGGCACAATTCTGATATAGTCATTTCCGGTAATGTGCGCAAGAATAACGACTCTTTCAACCGTCGCGATCGGCAGGAAACCAATCGCTAGGCGGGAGCGATGACAAGCCCGGCATTTGTTGCGCTCATCCGCGCCCGATTATCGCCCGGCCAAATTGAACCTCAGGCAACCGAAAAAAAAGGAGATCCTGCGATGCCGCAACACATCGATCCTGGACACAGGGAAAGACGCTTAAGTCTCCGGGTGATTGGTCTCATGGTTCTTGGCATCGGCCTCCTGTTCACCGCTGTCGGCATTGGCAGTTTCATCGCCGCTTTCGGTTCGTTTGATCGGCCGCGGTATTTTTGGTGTGCGTTGATCGGCATTCCACTTGTCGGAGTCGGCGCCGCCATTTGCCAGTTCGCGTTCATGGGTGCCGTCAGCCGGTACATGGCGAACGAGGTGACGCCGGTTGGCAAGGACGTGGTTAACTACATGGCGGATGGCACCCGGGACGCCGTTCGTGATGTCGCGGCGGCTGTTGGCGAAGGCATTTCGTCGTCATATACCGGCCCGCACGTGCAGGTGGTTCGGTGCCACAAGTGCAATGAAAACAACGAGGCATCAGCGAATTATTGCAAGAGTTGTGGAAGTTCGCTGGGCAAGTCGGTGGTCTGTTCGAAGTGCGGTGAACGGAATGATCCCGATGCCCGTTTTTGTGACAACTGTGGCCAGCAGATGGCCTGAATATTCGGTCAACCGCGCATTCAGCCTGCAAGGGCCAGCGCCCGGACGATCTCGCGCAGGACCAGGGGTGGTGAACCATCCGCGGCTCGTGGACCCGGCTGGCGATGTTGTCCGGACAAGGAAGCCTGTGAAACTTTGCCCGCGCGACCGCCAGCGTCTTTCGGTCATACCTGCCACAGACCGTGGTGGATCCCGCCCTGAATATAGATCGCGAACTTGCCGTGGCCGGGGATTTCCATGGGCGGATGGGCGATCTCGCCGCCTGACTGCTCGGCGGCCTTCGCCGCAGCGGCGATGTCGTCGACCAGCAGGTAGGGGCGCACCAGCGGCTGCTCGGTTTCGTGCATCGGTGCCCGTACACCAATCAGCCCGCCGCCCGGCAGCGGCGCCGTCCGGGCGTTGCCCAGTCCGGCGTCTGCGTCGCCAAATGTCACGCCGTGCAGCTGTGCACAGGTCGCGCACACCGCGTCAACGTCCTTCGTCACGATCTCAAGGTAGTGAATTTGCATGGCTGTTCTGTCTTTCACCTGGTCATCGCCGGAGTACCCGTATTGCGTGGCGTCCGTACATTGTGCGGCAGATTCCGAATGCGTTCAAGGGTTGCCATTAACGGGCAATGGAGGTCATGGCCAAGCAAACCGGCGAATCAATTGCATTGGCAGGGGCCATTGAATGCATTCCCTCGCCCGAGCCGCAGTCATACGACCCGGCGCCGCCGGTGTGCTCCATGCTTCCTCACCTCGGGCTGACGCGTCGGTCGATTTACCGGCAATCCGCGCTGGTGCATCCTGCCGGGACCAGCAAGTTGGAAACATCCGCGATTGTCAGCGTCAAACGGTGGTTCTGTTTATTGCGACGGCTCCGAACTTTCCGTGGACTTGTTTCATGTTCAGAGTATCTGGACATCGGGCAACAACCATTACGGGGTTTTCCGGGAATAGCGACGGACTGTTTCAGTGGGGCCAACGTTGATGAATGGTCTGGCCATGAGTAGCATGTATGGCAACCGGCGACGCCCGGGAATCGACCGATTTCTGATGCAATGACGCGTCCACGAGGGGAATGCCAATCCGACAGGCGTTTCGCAGGCATGCCAGCTTCCGCTGTAACAACAAGGATCCTTGGACCGAACGACGCGCCGGTTTTGGATCGGGTGGCAGACAATGTGTTCGACTATCCAGTAAGTCCGGAACGCACGGTTCAGTTCCTGAATGAACCCCGGAACCTGTTGGCTGTTGCAATCGTGGACACCACGGTCATTGGAATGGCGTCAGCATTTGTGTACCTTCACCCCGACAAACCGCCTCAGCTGTTTGTCAATGAGGTTGGAGTAACGGCCGCCTTCCGGAGGAAGGGAGTTGCAAAACGTTTGGTGCGGTTGCTGCTGGATCAGGGTCGACAAGCCGGTTGCAAAGAGGCCTGGGTTGCGACCGAAGAAGACAATGTCGCTGCCCGAGCCTTGTATTCGGCTCTCAATGGAGTCGAAGATTCGAATCGTGCCGTCGTATACACGTACACACTGTAGTGTGACCGGTGTGATTGGGGGGCAGGCGTACGATCGCGGCTGGCACGCCGGTCCCGGGGTACCGGCCTTGCAAGGCGTGATGCCCTCGCCGCCGTTAACCAATAACAGTCGTCACCGCCGAATATCTTCCAATGAAACTCGCCGACACAACGTTTTTGTTTGCCGGACTGGTCTGCGGCATTTGCTGTTTTACCATCCATCGTGTCGGATCCAGTGATCCGACGATACCAATCAGCATCGAATACGCACACGGCAATCCGCTGGCCATCGTATTCATCTGGTCGGCATGGTTGGTCTCGGTTGCGGCGACCCTGATCTACTACCGTCGAACGGAACTGGCGGAAGCGCTGCTGAGCGGTGCCGCAGCGACTGGTATTTTGCTGATCGCAACGACGGATCATTCGTCCACGATGCACGGGTTCGCCCTGTTTGTCGCCGTGTCGGCACTGGTCGTGGCGCCCACGATCAATATGTTGCGCCGGGATGATATTGGATTTGGGATGGTGGCTGTTTTTGCCACCAACCTGGCTTTGACCTTTGTGCTTGTCTTGCTGGCGGTTTTTGCGGAAAAATCATTCGGACCTGGCATGGCCGAGCGTATCTGGTTTCTGTTTGGATACGTGATTACCGCCTGGGTGCTGGACGTGCCTGGAATTGCGGCGTTCGGCAAAACCGAACGCTAACCGGTCGCCGGCGGCTGCTCCGGCAGGGTATTAAAAACGCGTGCCCGGGCATAAACGGACAACGCTGCGACGATCTCGAAGTCGGGGCGGACAAAAATCCTGCTGAATTGTCAGCGGGCCGGAGGTTGATGCGGTACTCGGGAATCCGATAAAATCGGGTTGCTGGCTCAGTTGAAATGCCAGGCCCGGCAGTACGGTTTTTCGCGGAAATGGCACGGGTGGACCAGCCATCCGTGGCACCCCGAAAGATCCAGGCCAATCTGGTTTCTACCGAGCCATACAAACCGAAACCCCCTTTGAATCGGTCTTGCCGACACCGCAGAACCTTAAGGTGAGAGATGCTTCGATTGGCTGTTATCTTCTGCCTTTGCCTGGCCGTTAACCCGGAAGAAGCAGGGCAAACACCCCAACAACCAGCGCCTTTGCGGTTGCCCGTTCAAACGCTTTCTGAAAAAACAGTGGGAACGGTGACACTAAAGCCCGTTGTGGTTTTGGATGGAGAGCTGGCGCTGCTGATACCGGATGGTTTTGCCGTCATGGATGAAGAGACATTAAAAGTAAAATATCCGGGTGCGAACCGGCCGGCGCTTGTCTACTCGAACAATGCCGGTTCCATCAATGTTGCCATCAAGTACACGCAAGATCGCGTAGCGGCCGACCAGCTCACGGCCCTGCACAAGGAGATTGACGCGAGTGTCCGCCGGCAAGTTTCCGGGGCAACCTGGTTGTTTAGCGGTTTTCAGCACATTAACGCACGTAAATGGATGCAGCTGGAATTTGTATCCCCTGCCCTGGACACCCGGATACACAATATCATGGTCGCGACATCGGTGAACCAGAGAATGATGCTGGTGTCTTTCAATGTTACCGAAGAGCTGGCGGAGCAGTGGCTGGAGCCCGGCAGGGAGATCATCCGATCCCTTTCAGTCCGGGATTGATTGGGAACGGCGGCCCCCGTGGTCAGGGAAATCGATATGGTTGGCTGCGGCCCGGCAAGCCGTTCTGTTCTGCCGATGATTTTGCCGACAGGTTCGTGGTCCCGGCAGGGAAACGCTGCCGGTTCCAGCTGCCATTGCCTCGGGCCGCAATCGGACGGCCGGGGGGGCAACCATTTTTGAAACCGGCCGGCGAACATCGATTTGGGATTGTCACGGACGTTTGACAAACAGGTATGCAATGACACAGTCCCCGGGACCATACACGCGACGCCAGGCGAGCCTGTACCTGTCCGGAGTCGATCAAATTGAGGAGATGCGAAGCTGCTACAATCCCGTTCAGGCGCAACTGATTCCGGCGCACGTGACACTTTGTCGGGAAGATGAGGTCGGCGACTGGTCGGCATTTCAGACTCGAACCAGCAATGCCCTGCCCATCGACATCACGATCGGTTTTGGCAGTCCCGTTCGGGACGGTCACCTGGTTTTCATGCCGGCAGTTTCAGGAATTGAGCAATTCGACAAATTGCGATCCACGTTGCTCGGGAAAGAATCGGGGCGACCGCGAAAACAACTGCCGCACATCACGATTATTCATCCGCGAAACGGGAAGTGCACGGACGCCGCGTTTGAGGCCATCGCCGGGCGACTGCAACCGTTTACGATCACGATTCGCAAGATCTTCCTGATCGAACAGATCGATGGCGGTCCATGGATACCATTCGCGGAATTCGGGTCTGTTGCGAATGGCCCGCCCGCCGGACCGACCGACGAACAAGCGGTTGTCCATGATTCCGCTGGCCCGCGCCGAATGGCGGTCGATTCTCGTTTGGGCCCGGGCCGCTGAACGCAGCCGGTCCCCCCGTCGCCGGGACGAAATCGTAAAAACAACCACCAGGGAAAACGGGCTGACGGGTTCGGCTCCACTTTTTGCCGGCGGCACTTTTCTGTATTCTGGGGACCCGTTCCCGTGCATCAAATCAGAACCCGGAGCAATCGACGATGTCACAGGTCAATAACACAATCAGTTACGTCGAATTTCCTCTGTCAGACACGGAAGGCACCCGGAATTTCTTTTCGTCGGTGTTCGGATGGGAATTGCAGGACTGGGGGCCGGATTACCTGGGATTTTCCGGTGCCGGGGTTCACGGAGGGTTTAACCGCGAACGTCCACCCGCTACGGGTGGGGCGGGGCCGCTGATCGTCCTGTTCGCTGCCGATCTGGACAAGAAGATTGCTGAGGTAAAAGCGGCCGGCAGGGAAATATCTCGCGAAATATACGAGTTTCCGGGCGGCCGACGATTCCATTTTATCGATCCGAACGGCAGCGAAATTGCCGTATGGGGCGAGCCTGCCGGCGAGTAGTTGGGTGACCAGGGTGCCGAATCACCGTCGGATGAACCGGAGCAGGTACCGCCGGGCCGGTTCACGTTACCCGAAACGAATTAATGCCTCGTCCAGTTATCCGCACCAGAACACACGCATGGCGACGGAAGCTTGCCGCAAACTTGAACTTGTTGATTTTCAAAACGGGCACCCGATCGGTGTCGTTTGGAATGGTTGACGCTTTGCTTGATGATCAGAACTGGCAACAGGAAACGCTCCGGCTCAAGTTCACCGGGATCGCTCGCTGGTCAGGGGTTGGCGGTGGCGCGTCCCTGTGCCGTGCGGTTGTTTCCTGCGATTCCCCGGAAATCGAGAACGCCCGCCGGGTCCTGAGTCAGGACTGGGGTACGAAAGAATTACGGCAAGGCAAGGAATTGACCCAGCTGGTGATTTCCGATGATGTGCCGCTGCTGACGATCGTGTTTGCGGATTATAAAATCGAGCACTTGAGCGAGTCATCGGGAACAATCATTGCGAAATTTTCGGAATTCGATGACCCGGAATCGTGAACGGGGACAGTCGGACGGGACACACCGGGCGACACTGTCTGCCATCAGGGGCCGGTTAACTCGATCGCAACCACCGGTAAACGCGCATCATGGAAACCGGTCCTGACTCGTCAATCGTCCCGCCTGTCGAATCAGTCTGGTATGGGATCGAGGTGCGGAACGCCACGCTCCGCGAGTTTTGGCGAATGACCCCGCCCACGATTGCCGCAAACTTCCTGGGATGCTGGTCAAGTCATTCAGACTGACCGGCCAGCCGCAGTCCGGATTCGGGTTTTATGATGTAATTCGCTGGTTGTCCGCGGATGTTCCCTGGCTTGTGGACAAGTTCGATGAAGACGACGCAACGCCCAGGTAATGTGGTCGCGATCAGAGCGAACGGACTTTCTTTTGCACCCCACTGGCGGGGTCTGCCGCGAGCGTTACGGTGGAAGGGGGTGGCCCGGTTGATGCCGCCGCCGACTGATCCTGGGCGATCACAAAATCACGCAAAAACTCAACAAAAACCGTTTGGAAGATTCCATTGTGACCGTCAATCACCTTGTTGACGGTCCGAACCGTCATAAACGCGTGGTTGACGGGCATGGGGGGCTGGCGTATTTCCTCGATTTCCCAGCTGCGATTGTCGGGAATAAACGACTTCCAGTTCCGTGGTGGATGCCGGTGTGCCGCAGTGGCCGGTGTCTCCCGGGATTGTTTCCAGGGAGCGATTTGCAGTTTCGAGTTCTTGCATACCTGCTCCACCGGCGCTCCGGGTTGGGCCGGTCTCAACTCGTGCGTAATAAAACGGTTCCAGTTGGATACGCTGGTTGTAATCATGCGGAACTCCGGTCCACGACTCCACTGAAAAAACCGGGCCAGCCATTGCCCGGCCCAAAACGGCAGCCGGGTCGCCTGGTCATTATCAGCGCCCACGGTCATCAGAATCACGTGTTGATCGGCGTCGTAGGCTTCAATGGAGTGAGTCAGGCGATCCACGGCGTCATATAACAGGGCCTCAAAAGCCGGATTCACCAGCACAACCAGATCACCAATTCCGCGAATCTTGGCGATGCGCCCGTGGTTTTCCAGGTCGGCGGCCTGATCCTCCCCCGCAGCGACCGTCCTGATGTAGGGTGCCACCGCGGAGTAAACGGCAGCTCCCCCAAAACTGTGGCCCACGATGATCAATCGGGACTGCCGGTCGGCCAGTGGAGTATGAAACCGGATTTGCTCAATCCGCGACAATGTTTCGACCAGATCTCCCCGCCCCACCTTGTGGGCGGTCCGTTTCCGATCCCAGTAGGTCAATCGCTTGATGACAGGAATCCGGTGCGACTTTCCGCGCCAGCTGAGGTAAATCCCCATGATGCGGCGCTGCCGGTTGGGGTCTGGATACAGTTTGGCTTCGGTCAGGTACAAGTCATACAGGACTGCCCGGAACGAATTCAGGTTGCCATTATCGAATCGGGCATTATTTTCCCAGCCATGCATGAATCCAATCAGCAGCACTCCCCGCGGCTGACCGGTATTTTCCGGGTCGGAAATGATTTCGTGTGCCACCGTGTCCAGCTGGCGGGAATCCCAGTACCGACCCTGATCATCAAATTCAACATGTCCGACGCAAAACTCGCTGAATCTCTCTATCACCCGGTGGCGTTGTTCGGCCGTGTAGCGGGTCAGGCGATTGTCGGCCAGCAGCGTGTTCCACGATTCCAGGTGCTCAACCTGCGGACGGTGATCGGTGCGATACTGAATATGAGGTGCAAACCCGGTCAACAGGCTGGAAACTTTGAAAACGAGCTCAGGCATTTCAGGTATCGCGGGAGCCGCCGTTGCGTGGATCACCGGGTTCCAGAGTCGTCACCAGTTTAAAGGGCGGGCTTTGGCGGGGCGAGCCATTTGCCGCAGGCGCCGAACGGCGGAATTGGCAAAACCCCCGCCCGGCGTCCTCAGGCACACGCCGGAAAATGGGTGATTCCGGGCATCCGTCGGGCATGCGTTGCGAATAGGGTATTATCGCCAAATCCAGTGTGCGGTTACCTGATCATGACTCGCCATTTTGCGGCTGCCCTCCAATGAACTTGCTGGTTTTGTTGCTACTGACGACAAACGGCGTGATGCGTGCCAATGTTGACTGGCCGCAGTGGGGCGGGCCGAGCCGGGATTTTGTGGTGCCTGGATTCCGCTGGGAAAACCGCAGCGACTTCTCCGCCATTCGGGAGAAATGGCGGGTCCCCGTGGGGCCCGGCAACTCAGGAATCTGCGTTCGCGACGGGGTGGCGTATACCATGTATTATCAGGGCGCCCGGGAACATGTGATTGCCGTTTCTCTGGCAACGGGCCAGACGCTTTGGAATCGGGCATTCGACGTTCGCCCGGAGGCATTCATGGATCTGGAGTTTGGACCAGGTCCCCATTCGACTCCCCTGGTTGCCGGTGACCAGTTGTTTTGCATCGGGTTGACCGGGCGTCTTGTGGCACTTGACCGAACATCCGGCCAACTGGTTTGGCGGCGAGAACTGTGGGGTGACGGAATTGCCACCCGGCTGGAGCGCGGATTTGCAGCCAGCCCCGTCGCCTTTGAGGATTCGATCATTATTCCGGCCGGCGGCCCGGGGCAATCGATCCGTTGTTTTGCAATGCAGGACGGTGCCATTCGCTGGCAAAAACATGATTTTGACAGTGCCTGTGCCTCGCCCGTTGTCTGTAATATCCACGGACAATCGCAAGTGGTACTACTGATGGACCAGGAACTGGTGGGACTCGATCCCGCCAACGGCAATTTGCTGTGGGACCTGGCCGTTCCCGCACAACGCTACGTTCATTGCACGAGTCCCCAAACGGGGCCCGGCAATCATGTATTTGTTAACACCGGTAACGGTTTACGCGGTATCCGTATCGACCGGGAAGGTGAACGATTTCGGGCGCACCTGTGTTGGCAGAGTCGAATTACAATTTGCCAGACGAGCAATTTTGTGCTGCACCAGTCGGTTATTTACGGGGCCCGGGAAGGTCGGATTTTTGCGGCGGTGGATTCACAATCGGGCAAGACATTGTGGCAGGAACGGCTGGGCGGAAATTTGTCGTTAATCCGGGCTGGCCGATTGTTGTTTGCCGTTCGGGAGGACGGCGAGGTGCTGATCGCCCAAGTTTCTCCAAACGCGGTAACTGTCCTCTGGCGGCAACCGATTCTGGCAGGTCGCTGCTGGACAGGTCCGGTGATTTCCGATCGATGCTTGCTGGTGCGGGACCAGTACCACCTGATCGCGCTGGAATTGCCCTGATCCATCCGTGTCGGGATCTGGTATTCCGGCAAAATGGCACACCGGATTCGGGCGACCCGGGCTGGCCGGGGCATCGCCCGGGAGGCCGCAGCCCGGCAATTCCCGATTTCCCGCAAAGATCGCCAATTTCGGGGACCGCCGCCCGTTCGAGGCTCGCCGCCGTGGCAGGGTTTTCCGGTTACGTGGCCCGGGATTAAAATGGGCGGCTTCGGGGGCGAAAAGGGCAGCCGGCCCCGGCCGCCGTCAAACCGGACATTCAAAACGGGTCAACGAGGCTCTGCAGAAGACATTAGGGTTTGGACGTACGGGTGCCACGGTTGGCTTGTCCAACCGTGCCATTTCCGGGAAATTGCGGGTGCCGGGCAAGCTGGCAGAGGCACCCAATCGTGGTTGTCTACCGAGCCGGTCAACGAAGTCAGGAAAAAGACGATGGGTCTTCAGGAAAATCTTCGGCGCGAGCCAGTCAGCCAACTTGAGATTCGCCAGCCGGTGACCGTGACGGCCACGGCGACGGTCCGGGAAACGATAACGGTCATGCGGGAGCGGGATCTCGGTTGTGCCATTGTCGTCGATGACGACCGCAAGCCGATCGGTATTTTTACGGAAAGTATGGTGACGCAAATGCTGGCCCGCGGTGGCGACCAGATGGATGACACAATCCGGAACCATATGGCTGAGCGATGCCCCTGGGTCAAGTTGACTGATCCGATCGCGGACGTGCTGGAGGCCATGCAATTAAAAAATATCAGATTCCTGTGTGTCGTCGATTCCGGGGGGCGAGTCGCCGGATTGACCGGACAACGCGGACTGATGGAGTACGTGGCTGAGCATTTCCCGGGCGAGGTGATGGTGCAACGCATCGGTCAGGCACCCTACCTGAGCGATCGGGAGGGAGCCTGAGCATGAGCAATACGCCCAAAGACTCCGGCGAGTTCCAGGATCCGCCTGGGAATCTTGAACCACGAAGCTGGGACGATCCCCTCGAGCAGGTCCTGGTTGAGGAAGAGATCGGAACGATTCGCCACGAGCCCTTTACAACGATTTCCCCGCAAACCCCGGTTCATGAGGCGGTTGCCCAACTGGCCGGATTACATGTCGCTTGTCTGTTGGTCGCCGAGGGGGACCGGCTGGTCGGGATTTTTTCCGACCGGGACGTTTTGGCGCGGGTGGCCCTGGAATACGATCAGATTCGGGACCAACCGGTCCGTGATGTGATGACGGTCGATCCGGTTTATGTTTACGAAACCGATTCGGCGGTCGCATCGTTGACCGTAATGGCACTTTGCGGATACCGGCATGTACCCGTGCTGGATCTGAATGACAATCTGGTTGGCATCATCAGTCCGCAGCGAATTACCGAGTTCCTGCAGCGGCATTTTCACCAGGAATAGTCCTGCGGGGGACTGTTCCTGCCGCATTGAATTCGTATGCTGAAGGGCGTTTCGGATTGTCCACCGATCAGCCACCTGAGGAACAAGCATGAGCGAAAGCGTCTACGCAAAACGTGTCAAGGAAATCATGACTCGTGATACGGTCTCCCTGAATGCCGAGGACACGATTCACGAGGCGTTGACATTGATGGGTGAAAATCGGGTTTCCGCCCTGCCGGTTCTTGACCGGCGAGAGCGTTGTATCGGAATCCTGTCGACGGCCGATCTGGTGGATATGACCCGCGATGTGGACGAAGATCTGCAACAGCTGGATTTGGTGGACCCGGTGTCTCAAAAATTCCTGATCGACAAGCTGGCCGACAGTCTGGGAAGCGAAAAGGTGCAGACCTATATGAGCGAATCGGTGACAACGGTCGGCCCCGAGACGCTGGTGGGCAAGGCGACCCGGGAAATGTTGCGGAACCGCGTGCATCACCTGCCGGTGGTCGATACAGATGGTCGCCTGGTCGGGATTCTGTCCACGCTGGACCTGTTGGGCGTGTTTGCCGATGCTGCCCCCGAATAGGGAATCGGAGCCGCCAAAAAAAATGTTTTCTACAGAGCCCGCGCGAACCGTTTCCCCAGAACGCGGGCAAATTCAATCGCCACCGGGATCGACCAGGCTGCCGCGCTGACCAGAATCAGGCCGCTGTACCACGTCAAATCGAATCGGGCACGGCCTCCCAGCGTTTGGACCAGGCTGAACGCCAGCAGGCTGGTCAGGCAGGCAATACAGCAGGTCAACAGTCTTTGCCGGGAGTTCTCCGGTATACCAGCCCGAGCCATCACCCAGCAGGCGGCCGGCAGAATCTGCAGGGCATGTATGCCGATGCCATGCGGGAATTTGGCGACGCCCGCCGTTCCCCACAACGAAGGATCCGCGCCGATCGAGGCCTGGTGTTTCCCGTGAAAATAGATCGCAAATCCGGTCAGGCAGGAAACCACCAAAAAAACCATGCCCCCGTGAATCGCCCGAGTCAAGTCCGGCGCTGCTGTCAATGTGCGAAACGTACGGACGGTCAGAACGGTGATTATCAGGGTGGCCAGCGTGATCAGCACGGTCATTAGCCATTCGACTCCCGCGTCGAAAGGGGATGAGATGTTGAAATGGGAGGGTTGTCCCCGCCATTGCTGCCACGTGATCAGGCCAACTTCCAGCAACATTGCCACCGCGAACAAGGGTGCCAGCCAGCGATCATTGGGGCGGGGTCGGACCCTGGCCCAAACCCAGGCCAGCGACAGGAGCGTGACTCCGGTGGACAGACCGAACAAAATCGGTTTTCGCCATGACACCGGGCCCGCCCATGATCCTCCGGCAAATACCCATATACCGATATGCAACAGGCCCGACCCGATCAGGATCCAGCCAGCTACGACAATGCTGCGTGGCCATGCCGATACGGGAGCCATTCAATTTTCCGCCTCGGCGGTCTGCACGATAGCCCAAACACCCAGCGATCGGTCCATCGAAAACCGGTTGCATCGCAGCAAATCCTCGTAGGCCTCTTCGAAACTGGCCACCCGCATCTGAGAAACGACCTCGCCCCTGGTTGGCAAGTCGTCGATCGACTGGGGCTCCCAGTCGGCGGGCACTTTCACCAGCGTGAAAACAAAATCGGGCTGGAACTGAAATCGGCCACTTTGCATGGCTTCACCGAACAGGTACGAGAAGCGTCGAGTCCACAAAATTGAAACGGCTCTGGAGCGGCGCGGCCGATCGCGGGCGGGCGACCGCGGGCGGGCGACCGCGCAGCCTCAATCCTTTTTTAATTGACCGGATATTCCCGCCGCAGTTAACGACCGGGCGCGGGCGGCGATCGCAACACGCATCCGTCCAAACTGCCGTTTTCAGGGGCGATCAACGGCGATGTTGGTTTCCATTGCAGGGAACCGTGATGAAACGCCGGGTGGCAAGCGCTTCCGTTCGAGCGCCGTTTACGGCAAAGACGGGCACGATGATCACTTGCAAATGGGCGAGATCGACAATTGCCAAATATCGCCACTGACAGGCAGGGTGCCGTGGATTTTATTGCCGAAGCATAAACGGCAGTTTAAACGCACTTGAGAGCATTTAACGCGTTAAACCATCAGTAACCTGGCCGGTTGTCACCTCTCTGATGTTCCATACGGGTCCCCCTTTGTATTGGCCCACAGAATCCCTTCACCTTGATTGATGAAAAGGAATCCGATGCTTGACTCAATTACATTACTGGCTGACATGCCAAATCTGACCGTTTTTCAGTACAGTCTGGTCGACAACATTTTTTCGATGACGGTCGCAACGATGGGTGCGGCAGCCCTGTTCTTCTTCTTGTCTCGTGGCTCGGTCGCCAGGGAATTTCGCCCGGCATTGATCGTTTCGGGAGTGGTCGTCGCGATTGCCTGTTACCACTACTTCATGATTCGCAACAGCTGGCAGGGTGCCTTTGTGCTGGGTGAGGGGCAGTTTACAGGCAGCGGCAAACCGTTCAACGACTTTTACCGGTACGCCGACTGGATCTTGACAGTTCCGCTATTGCTGGTGGAACTGGTCCTGGTGATGCGGCTGCCCCGGGGTCAGGCACGGTCGTTGTTGACCCGGCTGGTCATCGCAGCGGCTGCCATGATTGCCCTCGGATATCCGGGTGAAGTGATTTCCAGCCCGGAAGGTTTCACGACCCGAATCATGTGGGGCGTTTTATCGTGTATTCCGTTCGTTTACATCCTGTACGTCTTGTGGGTGGAGTTGACCAGGTCGCTGATGACGCAACCGGAATCGGCACTGGGGTTAATCAAACTGGCACGCGTATTGTTGATCGTGACGTGGCTGGTATATCCGATTGCCTATTTCCTTGGCAGTATGCCGTCGGCGCTGGAAGCCCGTTCGGGCGGCGGAGTCGATCCCTCGGGTGTCGTCGCGCTGCAAGTTGGTTATGCGATTGCTGACATGGCGGCCAAGGCCGGTTTTGGAGTGCTGATTTACTTCATCGCCCGCGCCAAAACCCAGGACATGGAAGAAAAAGCTCCCGGTTCGACCGGTGTCGCACTGGCGGCTGTCTGATTCACAGCCGGAAGATTCGGATCTGGTTTAACTCGGGGAGGCAGAGCCTTGCATTCGGTTTTGATCATTTTGGCGTGTGCTTCGTATGCTTTGATCGAACTGGCAGGGCTCGGCCTTTCCCGACCGTTTGCGGTTATTGCTCTGGCCGTGATGGTCGGAGTTCTCGGTGTGCCGCATGGAGCTCTGGACCATCAGGCGGGTCGCGACCTGTTGTGGCCGCGGTTTGGAAACGCATGGCCTGTCGTCTTCCTGACCGCCTATACGGGATTGGGCGTGTTGGTCATCGCCGGATGGTATTGGCTGACGGCGGTGACGATTCTGGTGTTTTTCCTGCTTTCGGCGTGGCACTTTGGGATGGAGGAACGGGATGCAGCGGGGTTGGGCAACTGGGCAGACCAGTTAACCGCGATCGCCTGTGGCGGCATGGTCATCTGGATTCCGGCCCTTTTCCAGCCCAACACTGTGACGGATTTGCTGGTGTTGGTGATTCCCGGCGATGGATTTCAACCAGCCGCCTTTGCCGTGCAAGTGACCCGAATTGCGGGGTTGGTTCTGGCCCCACTGTTGGTTCTGGGTCTGCCGCGCGAATTTGGAAAGAGCGCGGATCGCCTGACGATCTCCCGAACCGCAGCACTGGCGTTGTTGTTTGCGATTGCCAGCCCGCTGGTTTCGTTTGGTGTTTATTTTTGCGGTTGGCACTCGGTGCGGGGGCTGGCCGACCTGCACAAGGAAGTGGGCGGGACCGCGCAGAGTCTGGCTCGAAAACTGATGCCGCTGACCGGCATTACGCTGATTATGGCGATCGGAGCGTGCTGGTACTGGTCGCAAAACGGATCGTGGACGTCGGCTACCCTGAGATCGGTGTTTATTGGACTCAGCGCCATTGCCATTCCGCATCTGCTGCTGCACATCATCACGGACCTGCGGAGCAACGCGGGGACAACCTGTCGGTCCCCGGGGCCGCTGGGAGTTGCCCGATGAATGCCCAGGCACAAAACCGTTTTAACTACATCCTCGTGGGGGGTGGCTTGCAAAGCGGTCTGCTGGTGCTGGCCCTCCAGCATTATCACCCGACCGCCCGGATTTTGCTGCTGGAGCGGAACGACCGTCTGGCCGGGAATCATACCTGGTCGTTTCACCTGACGGATATTCCCGATGCGGCGACCTCCTGGGCATCGCCGTTACCGGTAACCCGCTGGAATGGATACCGAGTTTGTTTCCCGGGATTTCATCGGGATGTTGCGATTCCCTACGCATCCCTGCACTCTTCGGCGTTGCACGATTTGCTGTGCCAGCGGTTGCCGCAATCGCCGGATGCCGGGGACGACAACCGGAAGCGACCGGGGTTTTTGAGAACGGATGCCAGCGCCGCGCTGATTTCCTCCCAACACGTCGTCACCAGTGATGGTTTGCATTATTCCGCCGACCTTGTCCTCGACTGCCGGGGTCGCTGTTCGCCGGCCGGTGAGCATGACAGTCGGGCGGGATACCAGAAATTTGTCGGACTGGAAATTGAACTGGAATCCGACTGGCCCGACGCGCTGCCAACGTTGATGGATGGCCGGGTGCGGCAATCTGACGGATTTCGCTTCCTGTACACGCTGCCATTTACCCGTCGCCGGGTGCTGGTGGAGGATACGCGATTCTCGAACACCGCTTCCCTGGACGTGCGGGCCATTGAATCTGACATTGCAGCGTACATTGCGGATCGGTCCGGGGCCCGCTGGAAAACCGTTCGACAGGAATCCGGATGCCTGCCGATGCCGTGGTCCGGTACGCTGAAGCCGCGGATGATGAATCCCCTGAGCGGCGGTTACGCGGGAGGCTGGTTTCATGCGGCGACCGGTTATTCGTTCCCGCTGGCGGTGCGGTTTGCCGACGCGGTCGCCTCGGGCTCCCCGGACTCGGCAGGTGACCGGGTTCGGCGGTTGGCCCGGGATAACCGGTTTCAGGCATCGTTTTCGCGGTTGTTAAACCGTCTGCTGTTTCAACTGGTTCAACCCGGCAACCGCTGGCAGATTTTTCGACGTTTTTACCGTTCCCTGTCCACCGGGGCAATTCAGCGATTTTATGCTCACGAATTTACGCGACGGGATGCTGTCCGGATGATAGTCGGGACACCTCCTCGCGGCCTCGATCCGGTTCAGTTTGTCCATTCCTTCAGGGCTCCAGCATGTCCGGTAACACCACAGTAATGCCCATTCACCGGTTGACGGCCAGCGAAAACGGCGCTGTTGAGAGACCAGCGGTACCCGGCTGGATTATGCAGGTCGGGCTATTCGATCTGGTCCGTGATTTTCTCGCTCGCGATGGAAAACGCATCCGGGCTGAGCTGATTGAATTGTCGTACCGCCTGGCCGGAGGTTCCGCCCATGTTCCGGGCGACCTGATTGAGTTCATCGAATTACTGCATGCCGGCTCACTGATTATTGATGACATCGAGGATGATTCGGCGGTGCGTCGGGGACAACCCGCCCTGCATCGCAAATTTGGCGTGCCGTTGGCCCTGAATACGGGTAACTGGATGTACTTTTCCGCGCTGGAACACCTGTTCACGTTACCGGTCGACAGCTCGACCGCCATGCAGTTGTTTCAGCAGTCGGTGACCACGATTCGGCGGTGTCATGAGGGACAGGCGCTGGATCTGGCGGCCCAAACGGGCGACCTGGGCCCGGTTCAAACCCTGGCGACGGTCAACCGGATTTCCCGACTGAAAACCGGAGGCCTCACGTCACTGGCGGCTCAACTGGGAGCCGCTGCCGCCGCCGCGGACACGGCCTGTTGCCACGTGCTTTCCCGTTTCGGCATGGAACTGGGGGTGGGTTTGCAGATGCAGAATGACCTGGCCGAATTGGCCCGTTGTGCCCAGGCGGGACGGCCAGGCGACGACCTGCGCAACGCCCGGGTCACCTGGCCGTGGGCATGGTTGGGTCAGGTCGCATCGGGACGGGAGTTTGCTGAATTGCAATCGTTGTCTGACCCGGTGGCGTCACGCGACGTTGGCGAAATTGCAATTCGGTTGTACGACCAGGTTGCCGATCATGGCCATCGGCAGGTGCGGCAACAATTGAGTTGTGCGGTGGCGATTCTGGAACGCGAATTCGGGAATGTTGCCTCGGACAAACTTCGGCAAATCATCCAGCGGCTGGAGCCCAACCATGACTGAGGCCTTGACGCAATTACGTTCCACCGGCGGTTCCGGCCAGCGTGAATCCGCAGTGACCCCGTTACGGGACAATCGCGGCAGATCCGGCATTCGGGCGGCTGTGATTGGCAGCGGTTTTGGTGGCCTGGCGGCCGCCATACGGTTGCAGGCCATGGGTATCCAGACGGTATGCCTGGAAGCTCGCGACAAACCGGGCGGGCGGGCGTACGTGTATCAGGACAAGGGATTCACGTTTGATGCGGGTCCGACCGTCATTACGGCTCCGCACTGCCTGCAGGAATTGTTCGTTGCGGCAGGCCGATCCATGGATGATTATGTCGAATTGCTGCCCGTGACTCCGTTTTACCGTTTGCGGTGGGCCGACGGGACCGAGTTTGACTATGTGGGCGACGAGCAAAAACTGCTGGAACAGATTCGAAACATCGAACCCCGGGATGTTGCCGGCTATCAGCGGTTTGCCGAGCATACTCGCAAGGTGTTCCAGAAGGGGTATGTTGAACTCGGAGCCCAGCCATTTTTGAAATTTTCCGATATGATTCGCGTCGCCCCGGAATTGATGAAGGTGCGGGCGGACCGAAGTGTTTACAAAACGGTATCCCGATTTATCCGCAACGAACACCTGCGTCAGGCGTTCAGCTTTCATCCCCTGCTGGTGGGCGGAAACCCTCTTGAAACCAGTTCAATTTATACGCTGATCCACTGGATTGAACGCGAGTGGGGTGTCTTTTTTCCCAAGGGAGGCACCGGAGCACTCGTCGCCGGGTTGGTGCGACTGTTTCGCGATCTGGGTGGCGAACTGAGGCTGGATTCACCCGCCTTGCGGGTTCGGCTGGCTGCCTCCGACAACCCCCACAGTCCCCACGCGGTGCAACATCTGGTCTCAACGCCCGGGACGGCCGATGAACGGTTTGACCTCGTGGTTTCCAATGCCGACGTCCATCACACTTATGCCACGATTTATCGCGGCGTGGCCACGGCCGAGCGGACGCAAAAACGCCTGGAGCGGATGGACTGGTCCATGTCCCTGTTTGTGATGTATTTCGGAACCAGTCGCCGTTATGAACACCTGGCGCACCACACCATTTTGTTCGGCCGGCGGTTCCGGGGATTGTTGCGTGACATATTCCACGGTCATAGCCTGCCTGAGGATTTCAGTTTGTACTTGCACGCCCCGACGGTCACCGACCCGTCGCTGGCCCCGGACGGGTGCGAGGCATTTTATGTGCTCAGTCCCGTACCGCATCTCGGCCGCGCGGACATTGACTGGGATCAGGTGGCCGGCCCCTACGGAGACGCAATCCTGGCCAGCATGGAAGACAGTTTGCCCGGACTGCGGGATGCGGTCGTCACACGCCGTCATTTCACACCACTCGATTTTCGCAATCAACTGAACGCCTTTCACGGATCGGCTTTCTCGGTCGCACCCAAATTGACCCAAAGCGCATTCTTTCGACCCCACAATCGCGATGACCAAATTCCGGGATTGTACATCGCGGGAGCCGGCACGCACCCGGGAGCCGGAGTCCCGGGCGTTGTGAATGCGGCCAAGGCCACGGTGAGTGTGATTTCCGCCGATTTCGGAGTCAACGCACGATGAATGAGTCTTTCCATTCGGTGCCTGTGGAATCGGGCGACGTCATCCGCAGACACAGCCGTTCGTTTTCCCTGGCGGCCAAATTGTTGCCGCGCTCGATCCGGAGCGACGTCCAGCGGCTGTATGCGTGGTGTCGCTGGTGCGACGAAGCGGTGGATAGCGCTCCCTCCACAGAGGTGGCGCGATACCGTCTGGGCCGACTGCGGCAGGATGTCCAGCGAATTTATCGCGGTGAAGGACCGGAGCATGCCGCGTCGCGCTGGCTGGACGAGCTGGTGCAACGTTACCCGATTCCGGTCAACCTGCCACTGGATCTGCTGGACGGCATGGAATCGGATTTGGCAGATCCCGAGATGCAGTCTGTTGACGACCTGTTGCTTTACTGTTACCAGGCCGCCGGAACCGTGGGCCTGATGATGTGCCGGATTCTGGGTGTTGACCAGCCGCAGGCATTGCAGCGTGCCAGGGCACTTGGGATCGCCATGCAGTTGACCAATATCGCGCGAGATATCCGCGAAGACTGGCTGCGGGGTCGACGCTATGTTCCGCATCAATGGTTGCCGGTTTCGCCCGGCGAGGCATCCCGGCCGACCCGCGAGGACGTCCGGCCGGCTGTCGAGAAGCTGCTTGAGTTGGCCGAACAACACTACCGCCTGGGGATGGACGGTTTGCGCTTTCTGCCCGATGGAGCTCGGCCGGCGATTCGTTTGGCAGGCCTTGTCTATCGGGAGATTGGTATGGAGGTTCGTCGCCAGGGCTGTCCCGTAATGGAAAAACGGGTGGTTGTCTCCGGGCGGCGCAAATTGCTGGTTGCAGTTCGTTGCGGTTTGGGCGAACTGTCTCACCGGCTCGGCCGGGTTTCCGTGTTTCGGGGTGGCGGATTTCGTCACCTGCAACTTTCGAACTTTTCAGGAGAATCAACAATGAATAATGACGGACGCTATTTGCTGTGCCTGGGCTTCTCGCTCACGTTAATCATGGCCGCCACGCTGTTCGTTCTGGTGGGGATCAATCCCAAGGATCCGTCCTACACCTATTTGCCGTGGACGTACGCCGCGGTTTCGGGAGTACTGGCTGCGATTACGGGGTGGATGGCTCGCCGGTACGAAAACGCACCGTCTGCCCTGGCGACAGCGGGAATTCGCAAAGCCGCTTCGCCCGGATTCCAGTCCGGCCAGGCCAATTCCGCTTTGCGTTAGTCATCACGGCCAGGATTTGCGAGCGACGTCGCCGGGTGAGCAGACTGATGCCGCCCATTTCGCACCCTGATCGCGAGTGTTGAAAAGACCAGACTGAACACCAGCGGACGGGCCGGGCCCGCAGTCCGGCAGTCCGCGAGTCGCTGCCGGGAGCTTTCCGCGGACCCTTCGGTAATACGGGTGGGCAGTGGCGTCTGGCGTCAGTGTGTTTCGGGCCGCAACACCAAAGATCACGTCAAACGGGGCACCGATTTCGTACGATTTGGCTGCCCCGGCCAACGTGGTTGACCCGTCATGGATGCTCCGGGCGGGTCACAATGGAGGGATTGGGAAGAAGCCCGTCGTGTCGATCCGACAACGGTGAATATATTCAACACATTCAACCGAAAGAGCCGGGGCAGGATTACACCGAAATATGAGTTTGCTGGTTGACTTTGGACGATTTTGACCGGATGTTTCACTGACGAGAAATGATTCCGGAGCTCGGCAGGGTTCCCGGAAAAAGGCAAACCGGTCGCGAGGTCGGGACGCAAAGCCATGGGTCTCCTTTGAGGAGATTGCCAGGCCGCCAGAGGGAATTCAATTCAGGACAACCATTGCCCGATCCAGGCAGTGGATTGTTAGCCCATGCCGGAGTTCGCCATGTTTTGGTCCACCACGCCTCGTCGCCGCACATCGTGTCGAAACCGCCGCGGGCAGGGACACGCCCGATCAGCGTCCAGTCGCCCCGGAGCGACCTGTGTTGAGATGGCTCTGGTGGCGCCATTCATCTTTCTGATCGCTTTCGGATCGCTGGAGTTTTCGCGCGTGCTGATGGTCAAGCAGGCGTTGACCAATGCCGCCCGGGAAGGCTGCCGATCCGCCTCCCTGGCCACGACACGCAGCACGACGAGCTGTGATAATTCCGTGCGCCAGTATCTGAAACGCTGTTTCGCGCGGTATGCCGATCAGGACGTTGTTACGGTGACCGTGACACCGGCCAACCTGGACGGGATCGTGTCGGGCACCGAGATTACAACGCAAGTGGAAGTTCGTTTTTCCGACGTATCCTGGCTGCCAGTCACATGGGCGACCGATGCCCGGTTGATCGGTACGGCCACCATGAACCGAGAGTAATTACGGATCATTTACCATGAACAGATATCCGATCAGTTGGGCCCGGTATCGCCAATCAAACGCGCGGGCCGGAAGCAAGGGTTGTCGGCGCGGCGCTGCGGTTATCGAGGCGGCCCTGTTGACTCCGTTGCTGGTGGTCGTCACCCTCGGGGCAATTGATGTTGGTCAATATATCAATGTGACCCAAACCCTGAGTAATGCCTCGCGGATTGGAGCCCGACAGGCTTGCCGGGATGCGTCTACTCAAACGTCCACGGTTGTCAACGCCGTGCGCGATTACATTGCCGAGGCGTTTCCCCAGTACGAAACGGCGGACCTCGCCTCGGCCATCCGGGTATCCGTTCATCGGGCCAACGGGACACCGGTGGTTTCAGACCTGAACACGATTCCCTCCGGCGAGCAGTTGTTCGTTCGTGTTTCGATGCAGTTCGCAGCGGTACGCTGGATGGGCAACATTGATTTCTGGTCGTTTGAGTTACCCACGATGGAATGTTATGCACGTCGCGAATGAAGCCGAGTGGCCCATGCGAGCGAGACACGATCAAAAGCGTTTTTTCCAATTCTTGGAGTCCCGACAATGAAGAGCCCAAACAACTTGACCGATGATCGCCGCGGGGCCGTTGCAGTACTGATCATTCTGTTGCTAATCGCCATGATCGCCATGGGCGTTTTTGCCGTGGACTACGGCTATTTGCTCGTGGTCCGGACGGATTTGCAGCGGGCTGCCGACAACGCTGCCCTGGCCGCTGTCCGCGAACTGATTCCGGACGCCAATGGAAACCAGGATCTGGACGCCGCCAGGGCTGCCGTCCGCCAGTACGCGACCGCGAATCTGGGCAACGAATCCTTTAATGTTCCCGATGCCGATATCACGATCGGGCGATACGACCCGGCCACGATCTATTCCAGTCTGGCCATTCTGGATACAGGTATCTTCGATACCGTGCGGGTTACCTTGCGACGTGATGATTTGACCAATACATCGGTCGCGTTGTACCTGGCCCGGGTGCTGGGGATGGACAGTGCGGACGTTTCCGTAACGTCGACCGCCGTGCTGCAGAAAGCCCGGTTTTTGCCGCCGGGATCCGATATTTTGCCCATCACGATTCGCCAGGATACCTGGGAAGCGAACGGACCGGGTGACGAGTGGAGCATTTACGGGGACGGACGGTTGCTGGATGCCAACGGAAATGAAGTGCCCGGCAACTGGGGCACGCTGGACGTCGGCACGACTTCCAATGCCAACTCGGACATCGTCGACCAGATCACAAACGGTTTGCGACAGGAGGATTTGAACAGCTTGCACCAGGACGGGACCATCCCCGACAGCACGTCCATTGACAGCCAGCAATCGATGTGGCTGAACGGTGATACCGGACTCTCAGCCGGCATGAAAGCGGCCATCCGCGAATCTCACGGCACACGCAAGCTGATTCCGATTTACGATACGCTCGGCGAAAAAAGCAACGGTGGCAATACGGATTTTCACGTTGTTGGCTGGGGGATGGTCGAAATTGTGGATTCGTCCTGGAACGGAAACAACAACACGTTTATTCGAATTCGCAAAACGTATTCCTATGATGGCGACTTGCGACCCCATCCGGATCTGGACAATACCAGCGAGATTATTGATGCCGTATACACGTCTCCGGTGCTGGTTGAATAGATTATGCGACCGCATAACCCGTGATTTGGGAAATTAACCGGTTTGAAAATGACCGGCACAGAATTCACAAGATACGCTTGCCGGGACTGCTGAAATGGTCAAGGACTATCGCTGATGAACACGTTAAAACGAAAACGCAAAAAGGTCTGGGTGCAAACACCGATTCAGGGCGCCTTGCTGGTCCGAACGGTCATGTACTGGTTCTTTTGCCTGTGCACGGTGATTCTGTTCGTCGCCGTCGCCACGCTGTTTTCCGGCGAATTGAATTCTGCCGGGGCCCTGTTCGCGGGAATCTGGAAACAGCATTCGGCGGCCGTGCTGGCCTGTGTCCTGCTGTTGCCCCTGGTGGCGATCGACGTCGTGCGGTTCAGTCATCGCGTCGTCGGTCCACTCGTGCGACTGGAAAACGAAATGAGGCGGCTGGCGGACGGCGAACCGGTTGCCCCGATCAAATTCCGCCAGAATGATTACTGGCAAAGTGTGGCGGACCAGTTTAATCGCGTGGCCGCGATTCAGCAGCAACTGCGGGAGCAGCAATCGTCCGTTGCCGAAAAAGAAGCGCCGGAATACCAGGCGGTTGTCTGACCGGCATGTCCCGGATCAGGGAATGCCGGATTCCTGCGCGGTTGGGAAATCGGTGTACCCCGCGGCGCCCGTGGGACTGTACCAGCTGGACATCCCGGCCTCCCCGGCCAACGGCCAGCCATTGGCAAACCGCTCGACCAGGTCCGGATTGCTGATAAAGGGCCGTCCGAACGCGATCAGGTCCGCATCGCCGTCTCCAATCCGCTGTTCGGCGGACTCCAGATCGTATCCGCAATTGCCGATTAGCGGGTGGTGGAATACGGCCCGGAATTCGGCCAGCGTCATGGGGGGGCCCAGTTCGTGAAATCCAAATGCCAGGCCGTCCATGACGTGCAGGTACGCCAGGTTGAACGCGTCCAGCTGCTGTGCGACAAACGTGAATTGTTCACGATAGTCCGGTGAACCCATATCATTAAAGGCTCCGTTGGGAGACAGGCGAACGCCCACCCGGTTGGCTGGCCAAACGCGGGTCACTGCGGAGGCGATCTCGCCGAGGATACGAAAGCGGTTTTCCAGACTGCCCCCGTATTCGTCGGTCCGCTGGTTGGTTTTGGACTGCAGGAATGTATCCAGCAAGTATCCGTTGGCCGAATGAATCTCGATGCCGTCGAATCCGGCGTCGCGGGCATCCCCGGCGGCCCGGCGATAATCATCCACGATCCCGGGAATCTCACTGGTCTCCAGGGCCCGGGGTGTTTCATACGGCTGTTTGCCGCGGGGTGTATGAATTCCGTCGCCGCGGATCGCAATCGCCGACGGGGCCACGGGCGGGCGTCCGTTGCGAAAACTGCTGTGAGACGCCCGGCCGCAATGCCACAGTTGCAGAAAGATTTTGCCTCCGCTTTGATGGACGGTATCGACCACCTGGCGCCAGCCTGCAATCATGGCCCCGGTGTAGATGCCGGGCGACTCGTTCCAGCCGTTGGCGTCTGCGGATACTGTGGTCGCTTCCGTGATGAGCAAACCGGCAGAAGCTCGCTGCGCGTAGTACTCCGCCATCAGGGGGTTGGGAATTCGTTCCTGGCCGGCGCGAGCCCGCGTCATCGGAGCCAAAACGATCCGGTTGGCCAGATGCAGGTCTCCCAGCTCAAACGGACTCAGCAGTTTCAGGGATTGGTGGGTCATTTTTTGTCAGTCTCGCCATCAACACAGGGAGTGGGGTTTTTGGTTTCGGCACCGTGTCAGGTTAACCAGTGAACGCTCATGGCCTCATCATAGCCCGTGATTCCCGCCGCCACCTGGCCGAGGGCACTGGTGGTCAACGTCGCCACGCCAGATGATCTCAGCCGTTCATGCAACATCCGCTGGTTTTCCCCGGCTGAAATGGCCTGTTGAACACTGCCCTCGATGAGGGCGACCTCGAAGACTCCGAATCGGCCCCGAAACCCCGTGAGTCGGCAGATTTCACAACCGGACGGCCGGTACACCTCGGCGGGAACCGTCAGGCCGGCTGCCTGAAACCGCTCCTGCATGGCAGCCGTTGGCGCTGCCGGTTTTTTGCAGTGGGAGCAAAGTCGCCGCAACAGGCGCTGGTTGATGATTCCGGTCAGATTGGCAGCGATGGAGTGATCGTCCACCAGCATGTCGCGGAGGGCTGTGATCGTCGAGGCCACATCGCGCGTATGCAATGTGGAAAGTGCGTATTTTCCGCTGTTGGCTGCTCGCAACGTGATTTGCGCCGCTTCGGCATCCCGGATCTCACCCAAAAAAATCACGTCGGGATCCATTCGCAATATGGTCCGCAAACCGCTGGTCATCGTGAGATTGTGTTTGGCATTTACGTTGATCTGCCGGACAAACGGAACGGTGAATTCGACCGGATCTTCGACGGACACAATGTTCTTGTCGATGCCGCCCAGCGTCTCCAGCATGGAATACACGGTCGTGGTTTTCCCCGAGCCGGTGGGACCGGTGACCAATACCAGCCCTTCGCCCTGTTGCAGCATTTGATTAACCGATTGCAGGGCCTTTTCGTCCAGCCCCAGATTGCCAAGTGGCAAAAAGACGTTTTCCCGATCGAACAGACGCAGTGCCACCGCCTGACCCGCCACGGCTGGCGCCGTCGTGATGCGAATTTCCATATCGGAAAATTCCGCCGGCAGCTTGACCTTGCCTTCCTGGGCGATGAACGGTTCCGAAACATTCAGACTGGCCATTGTTTTCAGCTGGTTGAGCAGGTATTCACCCACTTGCTCGTCCAGCAGGCAGTATTTCTGAAGTTTCCCGTCAATTCGCATGCGGACCAGAAAGTCGTTGCCGTCAACCGGATCCACGTGTACGTCCGTGGCCCGCAGTACGCGGGCCCGGCGGATCAAGTCGACAGCCTGCGAGTCGGATTGCGTGCTGAGTGGTTCGACGGGCGCCTCGACTTCGATTTCCCGATCGATGGAACGCTGAATTTCCGGGCCAACGACCAGTACCGGGCAAGGCGATTCACGCAGAACGCGCTCGGTCACGCTGCCCAGCGTCAATCGCGCCAGACCGCTGCGACCATGGGTACCCATCACAATCAGGTCTATCCCCTGATCGCCGGCATACTTTGAGATTGCGGTATACGGATCACCCTCAACGACTTGCTTGACCGTATCCAGGCGGAGTTCTTCTTCCGGGCCAATGGATTTCCCGATTCGCTCCAGGGCCTGGCGGATCAGGTCGGAACGACCAGCCCCACCTGCGGAACCGTTCATGACATGGATGACGTGCAGTCTGGCCGACGACTGTCGGGCCAGGTCGGTGGCGTAGCCGATCGCCGATTCGCTGTGCCTGCTAAAGTCGGTGGGAACCAGAATTTCCCTGATCGTCGCCATCTCGCATCCTCGAAGTTTCGGTTGTGATCCGTTGCCGACGAACCAACATACCAGTTTGGCGACTCGTTTTCGATTGCCAGCTGCGGCCGACGCTCGTCGAAATCCTGTTAACAATTCTTGATCGAAGCGAGCCCCGGATATCGGGGGTCAGGCCGCCAGCCGACCGATTGCCTCGACGCAGGCGGACCGGGGCCGCACACCAATCAAACGGTCCACGATTTCCCCATTTTGAAACAACAGCACCGACGGAATCGACTGAATCTCCCATGCGCGCCGCGACTAGCGGATGGGCGTCAATATCCAGCTTGGCGATCATGACGATTCCCCGATACTCACCGGCCAGCCAGCTGTCGATGATGGGCCCAGCGCACGGCACGGTCCGCACCATGCGGCCCAAAAATCAACCAGCACCCGGTCGGGGCTTTGCAACACTTCGTTGGCAAGGTTGGCAAAATTGAATCGGAAACAGGGGTTGTGCCTGTTTGTTGACACCGCGTCGAGACGCCGTCTTACCCAAACAGGGACCGCTCGTTCCAGAACATATCAAGGCGCCCGTGGAGGTTCCTCGCTAATCAGGGTTGTCGATCCAGATGGTCATACCGGCGCCACCGCCGACCCGTTCACAATCGCGGACTGGACGGGTGCTTCACACGGCCGGACCAGCCAGCCGTGGCACCCCCGCCCTGATCGCTCGCTGCAAACGGCTGGACCAGGCGGCCGTGGCAGGCTTCCGAAACGGATGGATTGCACGCCGGGTGGTCGTGGTTGGGCCACGCAAGTTCAGGCAGGGAGCCGGGGCTCCAGAACTGACCGAGCGGCGGTGGCGATCTCGCGCAAGGCGGCTCGGCTGGCCGAGGCCTTGCCCATGACCATCAGTCCCTGAACGGTGCTGGTGAAAAACCGGGCCAGCTGCCCAACATTGCAATCGGGCGCCAGTTCGCCCTGGATGACAGCCCGTTGCAGGCATTCCCGAAATGCCATTTCCATCCGGCGCAGCATCCGCCGGGCCGTTTGAGCAATTTCGGAATCGCGGGGCGCCATTTCGACCAGCGTGTTGGTCAACAGGCAACCCCGCGCGGCTGCATCGGTGCTGGCCGGGCCAGATCCGGCAGCGTTCGCCGGGTATTTTCCAACGGTGAACCGCCGGCCTGCAGGCGATCCACGATCGGTTGCGTAACGCACTCGCTGTAGTGCCCAAGGGCCCCCAGGTACCGCTGGCGCTTGTCGCCAAACGTATCGTAGAGGCTTTGCCGGCTGATCTGCATCCGTTGCAACAGTTCATTCAATCCGGCGGCTTCATCGCCACGCTCCCAGAACAAGTCCATGGCCCGGCGGAGCGCCGGGTGGCGGTCCAAGGTTGTGGGTCGGCCGGAGCGCACCATGGCGATCTTTCCGTACGGGTTGGCCGACACATGCCGGCGACCGGGTTTTCAGGTCCCCGATTCCCGGTAACCGAGCGCCACCAGGCGCAGGGGCCGCCGGCAATCAGATTCATGCCCAATTGGGATGCCAGTTTCAAGGCCGCGTCACTTTCGGCGCCCGGTTGCAACCAGACATGTTGAATACCCAACTGGCCCGCCTGGCGGATGATGGATTCAGTCACGGCCGGCGGAGTGATCACGGAAATCCCGTGAACCGGTTCGGGCAACGATGCCAAATCGGGAAACGACTCGTGGCCTTCAACGGGACCGGCTCCCGGGTTAACCGGATAAACGCGCCGGTTGTTTTGCAGCCAGGCGCGGAAAACCTTGTTCCCGTATTTGGCGCGATCCCGGGAAGCTCCCACGACCGCATGCGGAGTTCCCTCCAGAAAGGCCTCGATTTGTTGTTGGGTATCCGTCATGCCGGTTTCCGTGGGTCAGGTGGATGGTCAAGGGCGGCCAGGCGAGCTCGCAAATCCTGATTTTCCTTTTCCAGATCGCCGAGCCGTCGATTCATTTCCGCCATAACCGGTTTCAGTTCAACTTTGTTCCAGCGAGGCACAATGTGTTGGGGACAAATTGAATCCCAGCCCGAACCTCAAACCAGATCGATCGTTCCGGACGATGTCGGGAATCCGTGTAACAACAGAATAGCGGGTGCATCGGCCGGCCCGGCTTCCCGGTAAAGGACATCCAGGCCCTCGATTTCGACGGCTTTGTAATAATACACCAGCGGTCGCTCACTGGAGCGATCCTGGCCCAACAGGATTGCCTCGGGCGATGCGGCCCCCCACAGAATCGCCAGAATCAGAAACACGCGTGCTGTGAATCGGGAAACGGTCATTTTTAATTCTCCAAGACTGGTTACCGGCGTCGTTAGGCCGCGCCTTCCCGGACGACCGCCGATCAGGTATGCCCGTTTGACCCCCCGGAGGCGGCGCTTGCTTTTTTTTGTATTTGGACTGATTAGTCCAAAACAGGTGGTGGGGAGGGCCGGCCCACCGGAATTTGCGGATGGCAGGCCAAAAACCGCTCGCGGCCGGGCCCCGCTGCCGCGATCCGCCCACAAATCATGTCCCGCGCCGGGCGGAGGGGAGATAGCATGCTGGCATGCCGGGGTCCGCCCAAAACGCGACGCTGGCACGAAAACGGGGGGCCCTCGGGGCTCGGTGCCGGGGTGCCAACATGGCCCGCCTGACCGGATCGCCGGTATTGTCCGCCCGAACGTTTGAAAAAACTGGATTGACGGCGGCCAGCGTCGCTGATACCAACCGCCCCAGCCTTTGGCGAACTTGTATTTATCGGCACGAGAGCATCCGATGCAACAGAAGAAATCTGCAGTCTGGCACGTCACTGCGTTGGCCATTGCCATGGCGGTGTGGGGCGGTAATGGCCGGGTCAGCGCCCAATTGCCGCAATTGGTACCGATCAATCCGCAACCGGGCGCTACCTACAACGGATACGCGAACAACGGACCGGTTTATCATACGGCCGGACTGGGAACGGTTCAGGTGCCCACTGCGTCGGTCCCTCAAATGCCGGCCGGTGTCAACGGATTTCCGATCCAAAACGCGGGGACGGGCGGGTATACCGGCGGGGCTTATGCACCACCGGTTTACTATGTGGCCCAGGCGCCTCCGCTGTATCCGCAGGTGCCGGGACCGCAACCGGGCGTGTATGTCCCTCAAAATTATGTGACACCGGCTGCCCAGCCCTATCCGGTGTGGAATCCTTATCCAACCGGATATGCGGGGCAACCGCAGAATTTGTGGGATGCCCAGATCAATGCCCTGTACATGACACGCAGCAAGGAAAGCAGTTTTCCGTTGTTGCTGGACGGCGGCGGCGCGACGCTGGTCAACGCTGACCAGCTGGATTTTGGCTGGCAGTGGGGATTTGATGTCGGCCTGTCGCGCAAGTTGGGAGCCTATCAAAACTTTGAGTTGCGCTATTTTCAGATTTCTCCCTGGACCGCCCAGCTTTCGTCGCCCTTCGTGGCGGGTGATGCCCTGGCGACCAACCCGCCCACCACCATTTTTGCGATGGGGACGGTGGACTATCTGTATCGATCATCGGTATACAGTTTTGAGTTGAATCTGGTCAGCCGATTGATGGCGACTGATCGTGTCCGTTTGGCGCTGGGTTTTCGCTGGATGGAATTGAGCGAGAATCTGACGCAGTCGTTCACGCCGTCAGGCACTGCATTGGTGGTCGACACCAACAACCACCTGTACGGATTACAGATCGCCGGCGACGGGGTGTTGATCAATGCCAACCGTTTCAGTGTGGTTACCTGGGTCAAGGGCGGGATCTATGCCAATGTTGCCGATCAGTCGACCGACTTTACGGGCGGGCCCGTGATTTCCAATGGCGCCCGGGCCACGACGGCAGCATTTGTCGGAGAGACCGGCTTGATGGGAGATTTCGCGATCACCCAGTGCGTTTCGATCATTGGAGGGTACCAGCTGTTGTGGGTTTCGGGAGCAGCGCTGGCGGCCGACCAAATCCCCAACATGGGAACCGGCCTTGGCGGTTTTGTACCCACCGGTCTGGACCAAAGCGACCTGTATTACCACGGGGCCATCTTTGGACTCGATTTTCGCTGGTAGTTCCCCGCGCCCGATTTCAATCGTCGGCGGATGGTTCAGCGGGTCCGGTTGATTCGTCGTCCGGTCCCGCGGACACGTCGTCAAACCCGGGACCATCCTGTTTGAACAGGTCCAGAAACCGGTCTTCGAATTCACGAAACACATCCAGCCGGTCCAGCTCCCGTTTCAGTTCGTAGGCCTTGGAGCGGTCCTGCAGCGCTTCCTCGAACAATCGTTCCAGAGTTTCCATCTCTTCCGGCGACAACTTGCCGGCCTCGGTGGGGTGGGGCAAAAACGCCTCTTCCTCGTTTTCCGGCAAACGAGCCTGTTTTTGGCCGAGGTTCTGCAGTTGGGAAATGGCCTCGGTCAGATGATTCTGGATTCGGTCGGCTTCCAGTGACAGTTCGGTCAGGTCAATTTCCAGGTTCGTGAGCCCGGCAAACACGCGGAGTACGTTCAGTGAGGCCTTGGGATAGGGCACGCCAGCCAGCATGTGTGGCATTTCCCCCAACAAACAGCCACCCGACATGTGTCGCTCGGCGGCCACGCCCAGCAGGACACCGTTCATCCCCGAAATATTGCCGCCGCCGAGAAAGGCAATCTGGTGCTCTACCAGCTGCCCCAGCGTGGTGTGATCAATGGCGGCGGCCACAACGCGTCCCGGATCGTCCATCGTGATGGTCGAAGCCATCGAAGCAAACGTAAAAATCCGGGATACGTCCAGTCGCTGGGCGTAGTTGATCAGTTTGCAGCAGAAGTTGTAACGACCATGGGGAGGCTGGGCTTCACCAATGAATACAACCAGGTCCGGACCATCCCCCGGATTTTTCCAGCCAAAAAACTGGCTTTTGGGGTAACGAAACGGCTGAACCAAACCCTGATTCACCGAGACATGGTCGACGTCGAACAATTCGCTGGCCGCGAATTCCACGATCATTTCCATTTCCAGCTTGGCCATCAGGTAATAACCAGCCGTGATGGCCACCTGACCCATACCCGGCCAAACCGCGACCATAATCGGTTGTTCCAGTTCCGTTTCTTTCATCGATTCGATACCCGCCGGGATTAAAAAGTCATGAAAATCTTTTGCCAATTTCCAGGATGCTTCGGCACCCCGTTACGAGGCCCGCGGAAACGCGCCGGCGGTCGCGGGGATTACCCGGTGATACGCGGAATCATCGACTCCGTGCAGGATCCGCAACGACGGCGAGCGACATGCATGAGCCATTAGTCTAGAAGAAATACGATCAGGATGCCACGACCGCGGCGGATGACAGCCTTCCGGTGAGTGGCCGGGCTCTCGAGGACACGGAATTTTCGTGCGTCAGAAAATAAAATTACCGCAAGCCGGCTCGGTCCGGAACCAACATGAGTATGATGGAACCTGATTCGCTTGCCGGGGGGCGGCGATCGCCATCCCAAACAATCAAGGATCAACTCATGCAAGTGGAATTCGCCAGCCTGGCCGTCGGAGTTTTGGTCGGTGCCCTGATCGCGACGGCGATTGCCGTGCCCCGCGCTGGTCGCATCCTGGCCCAGTTGGCATCGGTGTTGTTGCTGATCAGCGGCATCGGACTGTTGTCGCTGGGAATCGTGGGGCTGGCGACTGGCGGCGAGTTCACTCCGATTGCCTGGGACCGAATCACGGTGGACCAGCCTGTTGAGGCGATCGGATTGGGGGGTGGATTGTTGGCCGGCAGCATATTGGCGCTGGTTCTGTCACTGGTTGGCCGTCGGGCAGGGCCAGTTCAATGACGGCGACCGGTTTCCGAATGGCGCCGGGCTGGCCCAACAGGCCGATGACACCCGTGGTCCCCGCAGGGCATTGAGCGATTTTTTCGATCCGCTGTTGGACGCCGTTCGCGACCCGGCCCAATATGAAGGCAAGATTCACGTCGCCTAATTGCCGGATTCGTCGGTCACTTTTTTGTCACAATATTTCTTTAAACGCTCCAGTTGTTGCGCCAGTACCGAATCGACCGCGGGTGCAATCTGGTCGAGTTGCTGGGCGGCGCTGCCGGTTACATTGTACGTCAATGTGATCTCGGTCTGGCCGTCCTTTTCCCGCAAGTTGATGGTCAGGGCGCCCGCCAGACCCATTTCCTGCAACGGCCCCAGTCCACCGCACAGTCGCAAAGTTTTTCCCGGGTGATGGTAGACCATTTCCAGGTGCCGGACAAAACCGCCGTCGGGCAGTTTTTCCAGCAAGCAATGCTGCTGGAAATCCATCGACAGATTCCCGGCCGCGCCGAAAATGTATGACCGGGATCCCACCACCGGGCAACATCATCCGTCAGGCAGCTGTAAACGGTTGCCGGATCGGCCGGTGTGGATTGCACCGAGACCGTTTGAAATCCATCGTTTGCCGAGCGAGTGACTTCAGCGCGGGCCTGGCCGGTCCAGGTTATCGCCAGAACAGCCAACACCCAATGCACTGCCAATAGTCGAGTCTTCATTTTCGTGGTGCGCTCCATGACCGGATGTTGTGGTTGACTGGTAGTGAATTTTGTATTCGGACGACATGTGAGAGCAACCCGGGATGCTCCCTGCGGCGGGCGTCTGGCCCGGTTTGGATCGACTGGCCCGTGCAGAACGGCCGTCCGCTGATTCAGGCGTGCGCCGGACGGGGCGTTAACAGCGCCAACCCGGTTTTCCGGAATCTGGATCGATCGAATCCGGAGCGGACAGCTCGTTGGCTGTGACGACCCGGGCAGGCCAGCATGATATCCAGCGGAAATCGGCCAACGAACCCGGGTTGGCTGGTGAGACGGGCCGATGGCCGGTGCCGGGCCCTGATTGCGAGATTTGAAGCGGACAGCTCGTCAGTCCTCGCTGCCCGGTCTCCCAACCGGATGCGCCACCGCGGCCATCGCTAAACGCCATGGTGCCGGCGACGAACCCTGACGGGACCGGTTCGGTGGGCCCGATTCTGCCCGCCACTTCGCAAATATCCATATTGAATTGCAAACCACTCGGCGAATCTCTCCTGATCCGTATAAGTCGTGTTGCGTGAATCGACCAGGTGGCCCAACTCGTGAATCAGGACATTGTTTAGCTGAAAGTCGCGCACAGGCCGATTCCGACCAAATCAGTTTCCAGACTCCCGGTGCGTCCTGGATAATTTGACCACCAAACATTTTCGCCTCGATTACCAGGGCGCGTGGCGGGGGTCGGTAGAAGGTTTCCTCGAGGTTTTCCTCAAACGGATACAGGTAAATGGCGGTCCCCCATTGCAATCCGTAATAGGGAAACCGGTTTTTTTTGCGTGTCATGCAGGCCAGTTGTACCACGTCCAGATCCTTCAGAAACTGTTGCGGGAGCCGGGCAAGCCGGTCGCGAATCTGGTCCTCCGTCACCACGTGTCGATAACCCTTGCCCGGGTTTCTGACGATAACGCGGTACCCCGCCTTTTCCGCGGGCTCGTGCCAGTCTTCGGTCGGTTCAAACGATTGCCCGGGGCGGCGTTGCACGAACGTCCGTCGCCCTTTGGTGTGCTGGCGAATTCGAGCACGCGTTTTGGTCAGTCGATGTCGCGGCGGCAACATAGGTTGTATCTCCGGTGCGTACAGGCGCGGACTAATTGCCGGGGACCAACAACGTCAGTCCGGGCAATTCGGTTGGAACCGGGGGTGTAGCAGAGGGGTGCTACAGAGGGGAAATGGGTCTCATACAATATTAGTCTGGAACCCGACCGGCCGCCCAAATTTCGGCGCAAGCCCTTTTGTAGCAGTCGTTTACGTGGAGCTGGACAGGCGGCGGCCCGGGACTGGGGACCGCTTTTTGGGCCCTTCAGCCGCTGGCTCACAGCCGGGTCAACCTGAATCGCTATCCCGAATATCAACTTGCCGTTTCGGGCGGGACCAATACGCCGACAACGCGCCAATGCATCGTCTGTTGCGAACTCAGCCCCCGTGGTCTTTTTTGAATTGACCCGCCGGGGACCATTCGAAAGGGTTTCGAAGACGCGCCGCTGGCCGCGTCAATGCCAGAATTGCCAGCCCGGGCCATTACGGCCTGACCGTCCGCGCCGGGCATTCGAAAGGTGTTTCAGTCGCTGTCGGCAGGTCGGCTGTTGCGGTGTGGGTGAGGGCGATCAGTTGCTTCAGGACCCGTCGGTCGTGGAAGCTGACTGAAATTGCCGCTGGATCTGTTTCGCATGGCGGCGGATTTGTACCAGCTCGCCGGACGATCGTTTGCGATCGACATTCTTGAGTTGCATGGCCATTCGGTGGTTTCCGGACAAGCGATCGTAATGCCGATCCAGAAAATCCCAATACAACGTGGTAATGGGGCAAGCGTCTTCTCCACTGGAGGATTTGAAATTGTATTGGCAAGACTTGCAAAAATCGCTCATTTTGTTGATGTAGTTGCCGGACGATACATAGGGTTTGGTTCCCACAATTCCCCCGTCGCCGAATTGGCTCATCCCCAGCGTATTGGGCAACGATACCCAGTCAACCGCGTCACTGTACATGGCCATATGCCACTGGTGAAACCGGTACGGATCAACTCCCAGCAGCAGGGACAGGTTACCCAGCACCATCAGGCGGTGAATATGGTGGGCATATCCATATTTCATAACATGCTGCATCGATTGCCGGACGCATTGCATCTGCGTCTGGCCGTCCCAGTAGAATGATGGCAGCTGCCGGCGATTGCGAAAGAAGTTGCCTGTTTCGTAGCCGGGCATATGCAGCCAGTAAACACCGCGAACAAATTCCCGCCATCCCAGAATTTGCCGTACGAATCCCTCCACGCTGTTAAGGGGCGCCGCACGTTTTTGCCAGGCACTGACCGCCCGTTCGACACAGGTCCGCGGATCAAGCAATTTGATATTCAATGGAGCAGAAAGCCGGGAATGGTAGACAAATGGCTCATCGGTCCACATGGCATCCTCGTACTGGCCGAACAACGGCAAGCCGTGCTTGATAAAATGGCCCAACATGGATCGCGCCTGACGATGCGTAACGGGCAAGTTGAAATCGTCCAGTCGGCCAGGATGATCGGCAAATCGCTGCTCCACCAGATCCATGACCGAGCAGGTCAATTCGTCCGGACGAAATGATCGGGGTCGCGGGATTTTGCCAGGACCTTTTTGGCCGAACGCGTCGCGATTGTCGCGATCGAAATTCCAGATCCCTGCTTCCGGCTGGTTGCCGTCCATCAGCACATCATGCTGTTTTCGCATTTGCCGGTAGAACGTTTCCATCACCAGCGTCTTGCGGCCCCGGGCAAATTCGGCAAACTCGTCGGGTGATGTGTAAAAATGATTGTCGGGGCGGATTTCCAGTTCCAGGCCCTGTTCGGCCGCCAGCGATTCGAAGGCCTGCTTGACGCGATAATCGCCAGGCCACACCATCACCAGCTTTTCGACCTTCAGCTTTTTGAGATCATGGGCCAGGATTTGCGTGAAACCGGGACCGCGATCTGCGGATTGTCGTGGGCCCAACTCGTGGTAGCGGACCGGGATGTTTTCACGCGCAGCTGATCCCGAAAATGCCGCATCGCGCTGAAGAAAAAAACGATCCGCTGCTTGTGACATTTCACATAACTGGCTTCTTCGGCGGCCTCGGCCATCCAGACTTCGTCAACCCCGGAATCAAAGCCGTCAAAAACAGCGGATTGGAAATCGAGCTGATCGCCCAGAACGATAATCAGGTTGCGCATGGCTGTCGGGAACCAAAAAAAGGAGGTTGTATTTTTGAGTGGCCGGGGCACTCGGTCGGCGGCCCGGTTCGCTGGCGATGCGGATTCATTGACCGGCTTCGGCGTTCGGATCCCGGGCCGGCCCGAACCGGGGACCGGGATGGCGGTCGCGTTGCCGGGAACTCACCCGGTTAAAAAAGGCAAAAACGGCCAGGACGGCAATTCCGTAAATCATGGCCAGCAATGCCATCGGCAAGTCGTAGGGCTTGGGGGTCGACAGGGAGATTCTCAACAAAATCGTCGAAATAACAAATCCGGCGTTTCGAAACACGTATTCGTAACGGTCGTAATACGAAATTGAAATGATCAGCAAAAATACATCGGTGAAAATCATGAACTCGAAAAAAACCGGAAAAAAGAAGCGGTCTGCATCCTGAACGGCAAACTCCGGACGGTCCGCGACCGGCAACACGGACAGCGTCCAGGTTACCAGATTGAAAAGGGCCAACATCACCAGCAACAGGCCCAGCAGGACAGCAATGGCCTTTTTGGTCTGGATGAATCCATCCAGATGCCGCCGGGTGGCGGATTTGGCGACCGTTTGACGAATTCGGTAAAAGGCTGTCACGAAAAAGAACATCAAAACGGCCGCACCCATGTCCAGCAAAATATCTCTCAAGGCTTCCGGCTGGTTGAGCCAGCTTTCGAGTTCCCGGAATTCCCCGATATCCTTGAACACACGCCGCACCACAATAAGCGAAATAATTTCGTATTGCTTTCCAATCGAACTGGTGTGCGACTTGGGCAGTGCGAACACCAGCATCAGGACTTCATAAAAAAGAATGAAACTGAAGGGGGTGTAAATGGCATGCAAAAAATTTCGATCGAGCCGTGAAAGAATTCCGGTACCCGGATCGGGAACGGTTCGAGCCAGCAAGATCAGCAGCAGGTGCAACAGAAAACCCGCTGCCGCAAGTACGACGACCAGTCTTTCCAGTCGCTGGTGACTTTCCGAGGAATCAAGCCGATCGTAAATGCCAGCGAACGTTCGAAGCATGATGGACTCGGTGTCAGACGGGCGATTTATTGAAGGCGGTCGGGACAGCTCGCCGGAACAAAACGGTTTCAGCTCCGGCGGCTGCAGTCTCATCCCGCGAGACCCCACCCGGATCACGACGGTTCGTCCAAAAAAACGTCTCGCAGCCCTGCTGGCAAGGAATTAAAGAAGGGCCGCCTCACCCGCGTTCATCGAACCGTTGAGATTCGCAGCCAATAACCACGCTGGAATGCCTGATTCAAAGCCGGATCCGGGGCGATGTTCCGAATCGTCACCTGTCTATCGCATTCGGCCGCAGGAATTCGTTGGCCGGGCCGCCCAAATCCGGCGGGGCCTTGCGCAGTCGCCCTCGATAACCAACGCGGGGGCAGCCTGGCCTGGTGGACAACTCCAAGTCGAGACCCGTTCGGTTGAAAACGGCTTTCACTGACCCGCCAAGTACCTGTTCGCCAGCCTGACCCCTTGCCGTGTTCGCTGGCTCGTCCACGCGTGGCCCCCTCAATTCCCATGCCCTATGGTTTTGCCGAGTGGGTGACGCTGCTCAAATTGAAAATGTAGCCTGCCCCCCTTTTTTGTTTGAATTGAAAATGTAGCCTGACCCCCTTTTTTGTTTGAATTGAAAATGTAGCCTGACCCCTTTTTTTGTTGGTTTCCGGTGAACGGCCCGGCTAACGTTTTGCCAGGGATTCCAGGGCCCCGCTGGCCAGCAGGCAGGCGAGGGCCTGGGTGCGTTTGCGCAAACTGTCCAGGCTGCTCCACTCCTGAATACTGTGCATGAACTGGCCCCAGGGCCCCAGTCCGTCGATCGTGGGTACGCCGCAGGCCGCCAGGTTGTTGGCATCCGATCCGCCGCCTTGCCGGGGAGCCTCGCCGGTCCCCAGCCCGGCCTTGTTGGCAAACTCCTCGTAGATTTTGCGGAGCTGCGTATTGGCCGCCGTGGTTTCCATGGGAGGCCGGCGAATACCTCCGCTCAAAATCAGCTCGGCCTGGCGAATCCGTGATGGCACCTCGTCGGCTTCGGCGAACGACCAGCGGATCATTTGGCGAAGTTGCGATGCCACAAATTGCATCTGTTCCAGCGTTGAAATCCGCACATCGATCTCGCATTCGGCCTTGCCGGGAACGGTGTTTTTGGCCGTACCTCCGGCCACCAGTCCCACATTGACAGTGGTGCCCGCCTCGTAATTGGTCAATGCCTCGATCCGGGGAATCATCAGGGACAGGGCATGAATGGCGTTGACACCCGCCGCATGTTCATTGCCGGCATGGGATTCCCGGCCGATGGCGGTCAGGGTAAACGAACCGGTCCCCTTGCGAGCCGTAATGATACGATCTTCATGGCGGCCGGCCTCGAACACCAGGGCCAGTGTTGTGCGCGGGGCGATCGCCTCAAACAACTTGCTGCTGGCGGGCGACCCGACCTCTTCGTCCGTATTGCAAATAAACCGTACCCTGATTTTTCTGAAAACATCGGGAACCGTCTCGCGTACCGCGCAACCCAAACAATATGACCGTCAATCCGGCTTTCATATCCAGGACACCGGGTCCACAGACGCGGTCACCCGCTGATTCGGCGTCATCCGGATCGCGGTGGAATTCCAAAAACCCCTGACTGCGGGGGTAGACGGTGTCACAATGACCCACCAGCGCGATGGCCGGATCGTGATCGCCAGTGGCCGGGGTGGAGTAAATACGATGGTCGGCGAACACCTCGTTCGGGTCCGGAACCAGGCTGCGGCGCAGGCCAATCCCGCTGGCCAATTCATCGATCATGGCAGCCGCGGCTTCCACATCGTTTCGGGCCCCCGTGTGGCTGGGTTGCTCGACCAGCTGTTGAAACCAGGGGACCTGACTGGATTCAAAGGCCGTATCCACGGCGTCGCAAATCCGTTGTTCTTGCGGGTCGAGCGGGGGCCGGGTGGTCACGTGATGGCTCCGGGAAGTTTTCTGGTCATCAGGGTTGGTCAGGCAACAATACGGTTCCCCGGCTGCCGGGGTGCCGGGCTTCGTCCTGCAAGGCGCCTGGTTCGCTGCCCAGGATATGAATCGCGCCGATGCCCAGCGCCAGATGCCTGAGCGCCTCCTCGATCTTGGGGATCATGCCGCCCACGATGATTCCATCGGCAATGGCCGCCCGGGCCTGGCGTTCGGTCAGTCGGCTGATGCGCGATGCCGGATCATCCTTGTCGCGCAGCACGCCGGGGACGCCGGTAATCAAAAACAGGTGCTGGGCCTGGATCTTTGCCGCAATCGCGGCCGCGACCGTGTCGGCATTGATGTTGTAGATTTGGCAAACGCCACCGTCACCCTCGGCCGTTTCGCTGATTCCCAGCGTGTTGAGGACCGGCGTGAAACCGCCATTCCACAGGTGTTCAATCAGGGCCGGACGAATCGCCGTAATCTCGCCGACGAATCCAAAATCCACGGGATCCGGGCCACAGCCACTGAACACCCGGGGAGGCCGCCGAATAGCCGTGACGGTCCCGGCGCTAACGCCCGAGATTCCCACGGCGCCAGTCCCCGGGCCGCTGCTGCGGCAACCACGTCGACATTGCACTGGCCGGCCAGTACCTGTTTCATGACTTGCAGGGTTGCGGCGTCGGTAATGCGGCGGCCGCCAACCTGTTTTCTTTCCAGATGCAGCCGTTCGGTCAGCGAGTTGGCTTGCGGGTTGCCACCGTGACAAATCAGGAAACGCCAGCCGGCCTCGCTCAAATGGGCGACATCACCTGCCACTCCCAGCAACTGGTCCGACCGGGCAACAACCTCGCCGCCGAATTTGACCACGGCCAGAGGACCGTCGGGGGGCGGCTGGTTCATGGCCACAACGCGGGGGCATCAATGCCCTCGCCCTCGGGTAACCCCAGCATCAGGTTCATCGATTGCACGGCTTGCCCGGCTCCGCCCTTGACGAGATTGTCCAGGGCCGTCGTGACCAGCAGCTGCCGCTGGTCTCCGTCGGGCTCGGAAACCGTCCACGACAAATCAACCCACATGCTGCCCTTGACCGACACGACCTCGGCCTGGCGTTGCGATCCCAAAACCCGAATCAGGGGCGAGTCCTGATAAAAGTCATGAAAGATCTGGCTGATCCGGAGCTCATCGACGGCGACCGGGATCCGAACAAAACTGTTGGCCAGGATGCCCCGGGGCAGCGGTGCCGAGAGCGGAACAAAATTCAGCGTAAACCGGGTGTTGTGGTTCGCCAGCTGGATGGCCTCGCACAGAATTTGCTCAATTTCCGGGCGGTGCTGGTGCTGGAGCGGTTTGTAGATCATCAAATTGTTGGCGCGGAGCGGGTGATGTGTTCCCGGTTTGGCGTAGGCCCCGCTGCCCGAGGATCCGGTGGCGGCCACGGTTTGTACCGGTCCGGACAGCAACCCGGCATGAGCCAATGGCAACAGGCCCAGCATGATGGTGGTGGCGAAACAACCGGGCGAGGCCACGCGTCGGGACTGCCTGATCGTTTCCCGATACAACTCGGGCAACCCGAAGGTCCAGCGTCCGTCCAGCTGTTCCGGATGGGGATGCACGTCGCCATAGTATTTTTCATACTGGTCCTTGTCCTTCAGGCGAAAATCGCCGGACAAGTCAACGACCCGTGCCTTGAGATCCTGCAACTCGGGGGCCAGCGTGGAACTGACCTTGTGGGGCAGTCCCAGAAAGACCACATCGGCATCCCGGGCTGTTTCGGCCAGCGGGATTTCCTCAAACACCATGCCGGTATCGTGCAGGTTCCGGTGGACCGATTCCAGGGGCTCGCCCACGTGATCGATGCTGCTGACTCGTGAAAGGGCTACCGAGGGATGGCCGAGCAGCAATCGAATCAGTTCCGCGCCGCCGTAGCCGGTTCCTCCCACCACTGCCGCCCGGAACCGGGCAGCTTTCGAATCAGGTTTGGTCATGAACGAGTCCCTGCTGGATGAACGGAATCCGATTTGGCATTGATATTCTGGTGGATGAACACGGCCGAGCCACGTGCGGCATGCCGGTCGATGCGACCGGTGAATCGGGGAGCGCAACCCCGGCAGCCCGGGCCCGGTTTCGGGTCAGGCGATCGTGATTTCCGGGTCCAGATACACGTCCTGAATGGCGTTCAGCAGCGCGACCCCGTCCGGCATGGGCCGCTGAAACGCCTTGCGGCCGCTGATCAGTCCCATGCCACCGGCGCGTTTGTTGATCACCGCGGTCTTCACCGCCTCGGCCAGGTCGCTGGCTCCACTGGACGCGCCACCGGAGTTGATCAGGCCGCACCGGCCCATGTAGCAATTGGCCACCTGATACCGGCACAGATCGATGGGATGGTCGGTGGTCAGTTTCTCATAAACCAGCGGGGACGTTTTTCCGAAATTCACTGCCTTGAAGCCACCGTTGTTTTCCGGCAGTTTTTGTTTGATGATGTCGGCCTGCAGGGTAACGCCCAGATGATTGGCTTGCCCGGTCAGGTCCGCGGCGACGTGATAGTCCTTGTCCATGGTGAAGCCGGGGTTTCGCAAATAGCACCACAAAATCGTGGCCATTCCCAGCTGATGGGCGGTTTCAAAGGCCTCCGCGACCTCGACAATCTGGCGATCCGATTCAGGGGAGCCAAAATAGATGGTTGCGCCAACAGCGGCCGCGCCCATTTCCCAGGCCTGTTCCACATTGCCAAACATGATCTGATCGAATGTATTGGGATACGTCAAAAGTTCATTGTGGTTGATCTTGACGATGAAGGGGATTTTGTGCGCGTACTTGCGACCGACCATTCCCAGCACACCAAACGTCGAAGCCACCGCATTACAGCCGCCCTCGATGGCCAGTTTGATGATGTTTTCGGGATCGAAGTACAACGGGTTGGGCGCAAAGGAGGCACCGGCGGAATGTTCAATGCCCTGATCGACCGGCAAGATCGAAAGGTATCCGCTGTGCCCCAGTCGACCGTGGCTGAACAAACGCTGCAGGTTGACCAGCACGCGGGGATTGCGATCGCTGGCGTCAAACACCTGATCAACAAAATTCGGCGATGGAAGATGCAAAGATTCCCGCGGGATTCCCTGACACTGGTGGCTCAGCAATGAATCGGCCTCGTCGCCGAGAAGTTCGCTGATCGCATTGCTCATTTCCGCTGTGCCCGACATGGCCGGCTCCTTGGTTCAAGGGAAAACTGTTTTGTTCTGGTTGGGTGGATTGAGATGCCGTGGTGATTCAACACCGGACCGGGGACAGGTGCGCCCGGCTTCGCACCGGGATCAGCCGTCGCTGGTCATGACAAACAGGGGCAGTCGTTCAAAGGTATCGTATTTGGGTCGCAGCCGTTGCGGGTCATAAAACTTCTGAACATCCACCACCTTCTTGCGTCCCATGATAGTCTCTATCGGGACGTTGTCGTAGCAACCGTTGCGCAAACAGACCAGCCGCCCCGATGAATTCGAAAGTATCAGATCCAGGGCCAGATTGCCAAAGGCCATGGGGACAATGGAGTCGATGGCGTCCGGTTCGCCGCAGCGTACCAGGTAACCCAGCCGCTGATTGACGACGTTGACCCGTTTGCCGTCATTGAATTTGGGAGAAACCTGCTTGAGCGCGGCCGACACCATGTCACCGATTCCGCCCAGCTTGCGATGTCCAAACTGGTCGACTTCCTGGCCCTCAAACGACATTTCATCCTGGTGGGACATCTTGGCGCCTTCGGAAATCAACACCACGGAATAATTGCTGGGATTGCGTCGTCGATCGCTGGACAGCAGTTCCGCAAGGTGTTCCACCTCAAACCGGCACTCGGGAATCACACAGCGATCGACCGCACCCGCCATGGTCGGCAGCAGCGCCGTGTAGCCCGCATATCGTCCGAATACCTCGATCACCAGAAACCGCTCGTGCGATCCGGCCGACGTCCTCAGTTTGTGGGTCAGCTCGATCGTCCGCGTCACACAGGTGCTGAATCCGATGCAATAGTCCGTGCCCGGAACATCGTTGTCCATCGTCTTGGGGATGGCCACAATCCGCACGCCTTCCCCGTGCAACCGTTGCCCGTACCCCAGCGTGTCGTCGCCGCCGATCGGGATCAGGTAATCGATCCCCAGGAACTCCAGATTCTTGAGGACCTCGGGAGTCACGTCGTTTACCGGTTCGGTATAGAGGGGTTTCAAATGCGGCGGCATCGCCGTCTGGGGCAGGTGGCTGGGTCGGGTCCGCGATGTGTGCAGGAACGTGCCCCCGGTTCGGGCCGCCCGGTTTACCTGGTCTTCGGTCAAAACGCGAACGCAATGGCCGTTGTCGGCCTCCTTGTCGCGGATCACATCCACCAGCCCGGCCCAGCCGCGACGGATTCCGACCACCCGGAAACCCTCGCGCAGCGCCCGAAAGGTGACCGCCCGAATAGCCGGATTCAGTCCCGGGACGTCTCCGCCGCCGGTCAGGATACCGATGGTTCCCCTGGTCGCATTCATCTGTTTGAGTCCAAATTGTTGTGCAACGGTCTTGTGGACCTAAAGTTCGATTCCGGTCATCAGGGTTTCCGGCATGTTCAGATGGTCCGCCTCCAGGGTCGCCACCGGCCAATTGCAGTAGTCGGCCGCAAAATAGCCGCTGGGCCGGTTGTTGCCGCTCATCCCGCAGCCGCCAAACGGCAATTTCCCGGTGGCCCCGGTCGTGGGTCGATTCCAGTTAACGACGCCGGCCCGAATCTGGTGAATGAATTGCCGGTACAAATCCAGGTCGTCACTGAGCAGGCTGGCGGACATCCCGAACGCCGAGTGGTTGGCTTCGGCCAGGGCGGCGTCAAAATCCCTGACTCGAATGACCTGCAACAGCGGACCGAACCATTCTTCGTCCGACCGCTTGGCAATCCCGGTTACATCCAGCACGCCCGGTGACAGAAAGGCCTGGTTGTCACGTTGCACCGCCATGCGGCACAACGGTTCGGCTCCGGCGGCAATCAGGTTGTCCTGGGCCTGCATCAGCCGCGCCCCGGTGGCCTTGCAAACCACGGTTGCCGAAAACGGCTCGGGATCGTCGCTCCAGTAACCGATACGGATTTTCGGCAACATCTCCAGCAGCCGGGCCAGCAGCGAATCGGCTTCCCCGCCGTCAACCAGGATAAGTCGCCGGGCGCAGGTGCAGCGCTGGCCGGCGCTGATAAAGGCGGACAGAATGGTGTAATAGGCGGCGGCCGTCAAATCCCGCGCCTGATGAACGATCAGCGGATTGTTGCCGCTCATTTCCAGAGCCAGCATCTTTTGGGGCCACTGTCCAAACGTTTGATGCAGGGCCCGTCCCGCCGCGCTGCTGCCGGTAAACAGCAACCCGTCCAGATTTTCATCCGAGGCCAGGGCAATCGCCGTGTCGCGGGGCCCCTGGACCAGATTGATAACGCCCTCGGGCAGACCCGCGTCCAGCCAGCGCTGAACCATCCACTGGCCCACCGCCGGGGTTTGTTCACTGGGTTTCAGAACCACCGTATTGCCGGCAATGATCGAGGGAATAATGTGTCCATTTGGCAAATGGGCTGGCAAATTGAAAGGGCCCAGAACGGCCATCACGCCAAACGGCTTGTAACGCGTGACGGCTCGCAGGTCGCCGTGCTGAAACGAATGATCGGCCCGCCGCTCGTCAAAGGCCTCGATGGACACAGCCGCTTTGCCGACCACGCCGGCAACTTCCGTTTTGGATTCCCACAACGGTTTGCCCATCTCCTGGCTGATCAGACGCGCCAGCTCATCACCGCGCTGCCGGACCTCGTCGGCAAACCGGGTGACCAGTTCAATCCGGTTTTCCACCGGTTGATCCCACCAGGGACCGGCGGCTTCACGGGCGGCGGCGGTCGCTGCGCGGACCTGATGGGCGGTGGCGGCGCCGCCTTGCCAGACAATATCCCCGGTACTGGGACTGGTCGAATGGAACTCTTCGCCCTCGGCCGGGACCCACTGGTTTCCGATCAAATGCCCCTGGCAAACGGTAGTTGACATCGACAAAGTGCCTGAAAAAAACGGATCGGATTGCGGGGTGAAATGAAAACGATCACCCTGAAAACGAACATTCTAAACATCCCCCGCCCGTTGACACAGGGGCAGCGGCCAGAGCATGGCGGCAACACGCGCCCGCCTTGTTCACTCGCACCGGATCGTGGAACAATACGACAAACAAAGCCTGGATCTGCAAGATAGCATGGCCACCGTCCCTGAAAACGCGCACCCGGCCGACATCCAGGACCCGGGTTGCATCACGAACCTGCAGGTGATCCGGCAATTGGTTCCTCCCCTGGCCGATCGATTTGTGATTGATGCCGGATGTGGCGACCTGACGCTGGCCGGGCAGCTGGCAGAGTGCGGTGCCCGCGTCCTGGCCATTGATCCCGATCCGGTCCAGGCCGAAATCAATCGGGCCACGGAGCCGGTCCGGCATGTCGAATTCGTGGAAACCGGAGCCGAACGGCTGCCGGTTCCGCCGCGCAGCGTGGATGGTGTTTTTTTCAGTTACTCGTTACATCATATTCCTGCCGCCATCTATCCAGCGGTTTTTGGGGAGGTGGTTCGGGTCCTTCGCCCGGAAGGATTTCTGTACGTCGTCGAGCCGATCGCATGTCCCCTGAACGATGTGATGAAACTGTTTCATGACGAAGACCGGGAGCGGGCCGATGCCTGGCGGACGCTGGAGGAGCGGGCCGCGCCGGCTTTCCGGACCATCAAACATGTCATCTGCCACAGCGTTTCCCAATACAATTCGTTTGACCACTTCGCCACCCATTTTGGCAGTCGCTCATTCAATTCGATGTACACCGAGGCCGACATGCGACGGCCGGAGGTCCGGGACGCCTTTGAACGTCTCGGCGGACCCGATCACCGGTTCCAGTCCTCCAGGCAGGTCATGTACCTGCAGGGCCTGAAAACAGATCCGGCCTGAATCGTCGGCGCGGCGGCTCACACGAGTTTCGACCGGTTTGGAATCATCCGCGTTTTGCCCAAATACTGGCCGGAATTCATCACGTCGGTAACAGGTCGCTGAACGAGAACTGCCCGGTCCCGTGAAGCGGATGGTTTTCTACGGCCGGGGCCGGGTGGCGTTGACGGTGATGCTTTGGATCTGGAACTCCGAAAACGCCGCCTGTTGCGCGGGAGTCAGGTGTTTGTCGAGGACGTCCTGCGGCACCGCAATTGGCTTTTCCACGGCGACGGTGATGTTCACAAACCCGGCCTCGCGGATCGTTTGCAGGTAGGCCCCGCGCTGGACGGCTCCCGAAACGCAACCGGTGTACAGATCCGCAACGGCGCGAATTTCCTCGGGCATCCAGCCAACGTAAACGATATCCGAAATGGAAAAATGACCGCCGGGTTTGAGGATCCTCCGGATTTCGGCGAATGCTTGCTGTTTGTTGGGGACCAGGTTCATGACGCAATTGCTGACCACGACATCGGCTGTTGCGTCGTCCAGTGGAATCGATTCAATCTCGCCCTTCACGAATTCGACGTTGGCCAATCCCGGCTGGCTGGCGTTTTCCCGGGCCAGTTGAATCATGTCATCGGAAAAATCGACGCCGATGACCCGCCCCGATGGACCCACAATCGCGCGAGCCACAAAACAGTCGTTGCCGGCACCCGAGCCCAAATCGACCACCGTTTGACCCGTCGAAATACCGGCGAATTCGGTGGGTAATCCGCAACCGAGTTTCAAATCAGCGCCGGCCACGTATCCCTCCAGCGACTGGTATTCGTCACCGATCATGGCAACCGGTACGTCATTGTCGCACGATCCGCTGGGCGGCGGACAACAACGGGTTTGGTTGCGGGCGATGGCACTGTATTTGTCCCGAACGATTTGCTTGAGTTCCTGATTGCTTTTCATGTGAATTCCCTGATGAATAAATGGTCAAATACCGGGTGGGTTAGCAGCAATCCAGGGTCAGGCGACCAAACAGGTGGGCGCATATGGTTTTGCACTGTGTCCAGCGAGCGCGATCAATGCAGTAGCAAACACTGGTTCCCTCGATTTCACCGCGAATCAGCCCGGCCTCCCGCAGGGCCCGCAAATGTTGGCTGACGGTGGCCTGGCTGAGCGGCAACGCCTCGACGAGGTCACCGCAGATACAGCGATCCTGGCGGATCAGGTACTCGATGATGGCGACCCGGGCGGGGTGCCCCAGGGCCTTGAAGATGGCGGCCAGTTCGTTTTGGCGACCGGAATAGTTGTGCGATTGGGTCACACCCATGCGGGGCTCCTGTTGATTGGTTTATCGCAATATTACGATACATGGGTCGCCCTGTCCAGTGCCGGGGCAGTGGTTCCCGGACGTTTTCCAGTCTCGCGCAAGAACGTGGCGAACGCCAGCCGGGGTGGTTCGCCGGGGGTATTCAGGATTGCGTCAACGACGGCCGTTCCGCGCCACGTCCGCTGGTTGGGTCGCCCGGGCAAGCCGGCGGTCGGCGGGGCAGCAATGGTCAATGGCGGACCGGACCCGGGCGCTGTGCCACGGTTTCTGCTGAATCGCCCGGCCCACGCCCCGGTTTGACTTGCTGGAATTGCCGTTCAGGTTTACGCTCGTAGCGCATCACATTGTCCGGGGATCCTGCCGTTACCATGCCGATCGTTACGCTCGAAAACCTGAGTATCGGTTTTCGCGGACCGCTGTTGCTGGAAGATGTTTCCTGCCAGATTGATGCCGGCCAGCGGATCGGACTGCTCGGCCGCAATGGTGCCGGGAAGACCACCTTGTTGCAAATCCTGGCGGGCCAGATCGAACCGGATCGGGGTGACGTCATGGTCCAGCGGGGTACCCATGTGGCCCTGTTGCCACAGGATGTTCCGGGCAACACCCGGGGATTAATCGCCGATGTGGTGGCCCAGGGACTTCCTCCGGTGGATTCGCCCGATGACGAGCCGGCGGGCTGGCAACGTCAAACCGCCGTGGAGCAGATCCTGTCGCGGATGCAACTGAACGGGAAGGTCCGGTTTGAAACGTTGTCGTCCGGGATGAAGCGGCGGGTGCTGATTGCCTCGGCGCTGGTTTCCCGGCCCGGGTTATTGCTGCTGGACGAACCGACCAACCATCTCGACATCGAGGCGATCGACTGGCTGGAGGAATTCCTGTTGAAATGGCCGGCTACCCTGATGTTCGTAACCCACGATCGCCAGTTTCTCCGCCGGATGGCTACTCGTATCCTGGAAATTGATCGCGGCCGGATATTCGACTGGTCGTGCGACTACGACACGTTTCTGATGCGCAAGGAACAGACCCTGGCCGCCGAGGAAAAACAGCATGCGCTGTTCGACAAACGGCTGGCCGAAGAGGAAGCGTGGATTCGCCAGGGCATCAAGGCCCGCCGCACCCGCAACGAGGGTCGTGTCCGGGAACTCAAAAGAATGCGGGAAGAGCGCCGCAACCGCCGCAGCCAGTTGCAAACCAGTAATCTGCAGATCCACGAGGGCCCCCGCAGCGGCACCCGGGTGATCGAGGCGGACGATGTCTCGTTTGCGTGGGAGGGAACTCCCCTGTTCGAGGGTTTTTCAACCATGATCATGCGGGGCGACAAGGTGGGAATCATCGGCCCCAACGGTGTGGGCAAGACCACCTTGCTGAAAACCCTGCTGGGAGAACTGCAACCGGTCAGCGGCCAGATTCGTCACGGTGCCCGATTGCAGATTGCATACTTCGATCAGCTCCGCGAACAACTGAATCCGGAGCAGACCGTGCAGGAGAACGTGGGGGATGGTTCTGATTTCGTCATGATCGGCGATCAAAAAACGCACGTCCTCGGCTACTTGCAGGAATTTCTGTTTACACCCGAGCGGGCCCGCACCCAGGTCAAGTTTCTCTCCGGCGGAGAACGCAACCGGATCCTGTTGGCGCGACTGTTCACCCGGGCAGCCAATGTCATCGTCCTGGATGAACCCACGAATGATCTCGATACCGAAACGCTGGAAATGCTGGAGCAGCGACTGGTCGATTATGGCGGTACCGTGCTGCTGGTCAGCCACGATCGGGCGTTTCTGAACAATGTCGTGACCAGCACCCTGGTATTCGAAAACGGAAACGTCAGGGAATATGTTGGCGGATACGACGACTGGCTGGCCCGGCGAAAACCGCCGCAGCCCCCGATGAACACCACGGCCTCCTCCAAATCACAGCGGCCACGTCAACCGCCAGACGACCATCCGCCACGCAAGCTGAAATTCCGGGAACAACAGGAACTGGCCGGGTTGCCGCAGCTGATCGAATCCCGGGAAGCGGAAATCGCCGACGTCCATCAGGCAATGGCCGATCCGGCCTTTTACCAGCAGGCGGGTCCCGCGATCGCCGAAAAACAGGCTCAGCTCAGGCAACTGGAGGAGGACCTGGCCAGGCATTACCAGCGCTGGGAAGAACTGGAATCGCTGAACGGGTAGCCTCTGCCGCGGAATCCTGGCACCCGCCCGCGGTGCTGCCAGCTGCCAAACGGACCGCGACCCGGCCGACCTGCGCCGGACGATGGAAAGGCATCACCAGGGCAATCATCAGCCACCGGCCGCCCACCAAACGTTTCGGGTCCCGGTTCGTTACACGAAAAACGAATGGTTGGACGGGGTCGGGAAATGCCCGCCCCGGGTGTGCTCCGAGAGATTCATGATGATGCGGGGACCAGCCACCAGCATGGCGTCAGCGTTTCGACTGACGACATCAATTGAATCCATGTCAATGTCGTTGGGCAGCTGGTATACCATTTGCCCGGGTGATGCGATTGACATCAGCTTGATCCGCTTTTCCGGTTTCTTGACGATATGTCCGGTGGCGAGGTCGCGAACAAAGGAATAACCCTCTGCCTTGAACAAAGGTCCCTCGCAGGCAATCGTCCGGCCGATAAAAAATCGGGGCTCGTCGCCATCAAACAATCGCCGGTGCGAGACCAGGATGGTATCGCCAGAGTCAAGCATCATGAGAATTCCTCCGGTGTGTTCCCGGGATTTTGGTTTTGGCGACTGTGAACCAGCCACTTTGCCAAAGCGTAGCTCACAGCAAACGGCCGGAAGTCCGGTTTTCAGAAGTCCCTGCCTGGCAAAATCCGGAAATTCGGACGATTCGATTCAGTGGCGCGGAGGCCTTTGATTCGAAAAATTGCGGTTGTTTGGCCGGTCCGGTGCCGCACGCCGACGAGACCCGGGGCAGCGGCCAGACCAGGCACCCTGCTTGCCGGATCAGGCGGTCGATTCCACCGGGTTGTGGTTTGAGAAACCGGAACACCAAATCCTGTCCCGTGTCGAAACGAAGCCGGCCCCGGAAAAGTACGAATGCCCGGGTAGCGGGACGACGTTCGACGGTTATGGACTGGGGAGTCGACATCGGTCCAGGCCGCGCAGCGGCAATACGTCCTGCAATTTCCACCCCGTCCCTGCACTGCCACCCGCAACGGCCAAACGGGCCCCGGTTTGTCGGTTTTCAGCTACAGGGAATTCGCAGGCGGTGTCACAGACCACGGTGCGGATTTGGGTCACAGTCATCCCTGAATGTCTTCCCCACGCGATCTCAGGACCTTGTGATGAGACTCCCGGGACCGTTCCCGGGCTGGTTGCCGGATTCGCTGCCTGATGGCCGCCGCGTTGACGATTGGCTGGATGGTGACCATGTGCCTGTGGCTGTTCCCGTAGATCCGCACCGTCGTTCAGGGTACAACCACGCGGCCCGATGCGGTGTTTTGTTCCGCGCCGACCGGCCGGGAAATTACAGTAGAATAGGGCCGTCGTCGCAGTTTTCGACTGGCCCTGTATTCTGATTCAATCCTGATGAGCACTGCCAATCGACCAGCGATTCCTGGTGGCTGGTCTGCGGCCAGGCGGACCTCCCTGGTGTTGCTGTTGTTGCTGGCGCTGTTTTCGAGCGTGGTAATGGCGCTGTACATGCAGGATCGCCACCAGGAATGGCGTTTGCGGGAAGAAGAGGCGACGCACCGACTGGATCTGGCGTTCGAACTGATATCGCGGGAGCTGGATCGCGTTCGGTCCGACGTGCTGTTTCTGGCGGAGCAAGCCCCGGTTCGGGAATTCGCCAGCGGCAACGCATCCTTGCGCGAAACCCTCGAAAACGAATTCAGCAGTTTCATTCGTCACAAGCAGCTGTACGACCAGGTGCGTTTGCTGGACCTGTCGGGCAATGAACTGGTTCGCGTTGATGTCGCGCAGGGGGGTGCGCGGGTCGTTCCCGACAACGAATTGCAAGACAAGCGGGAGCGCTACTACGTTCGCGAATCGCTGAATCTGCCGCCGGGCGAAGTCTTCGTATCCGAGTTTGACTTGAATCAGGAACAGGGTGTCATCGAACAGCCATTCAATCCGGTAATCCGGTTTGTCACACCGGTTGTTGATATGACGGGCCGCAAAACCGGATTGCTGGTTTTGAATTATCTGGGCCGGCATTTGCTTCAGGAGTTGGCGGAAATATCGCTGCCAGGCACCACGCTGTTGTTGCGCCCGGATGGTCACTATTTGCTCAGCCCCCGCCCCCGGGACCAGTGGGGCTGGTTGCTGGGGCATCAACGTACGTTTGCCGCCATGGTTCCGGAATCCTGGCTGCATGTGCAGCAGGCTGACGGAAATTGCCAACTGACGGCAGCCGGCGTGTTTGCATCCCGGCGGCTGGCGTTTGGGGCCTTTTCCGGGCAAGACCGGGCGGCCGGTCCTGCGGGGACGCTGCGTCCCGAAATCCTGATTGTCTCGTGGCTCCCGGCCGAGCAGGTGTTTGCCGTATCGCACCAGCTGTTGCGGCGGTTGTTGTTGTCGGCGGCCCTGCTGATGATCCCGCTGTTTTTTCTGACACGGTACTGGGCCGCGGCGTCGGCGCGCGCGCACAGCAGAATCAGCGTATTCATGAATCGGAAAAACGGTTACGCGACCTTTCCTCGCGGCTGGTGCGAATCCAGGAAGAGGAACGCCGCGCCATTTCCCGGGAAATTCACGACGAACTGGGGCAACAGGTGACGGCCATCAACCTGGACCTGAAACTGGCCCGGCAGGACCCGGACTCCAAAGTGGCCGATCAACATTTGCAGCGGGCCATCGCCGAAAACGAGCAGTTGCTGCACACGTTGCACGATTTTGCCAGGCGGGTGCGACCCAGTACCCTGGATGATCTGGGCCTGCTGGAAGCCGTGGAAAGTCACGTTACGGAGTTTCAGCAACGGACGGGAATCGAGGTGGTGCTGGATGCTGCACTGGCCGGACGGCCGTTGCCGCCGGTTGTGGCTGAGAACGTGTTTCGCCTGCTGCAGGAATCATTGACCAATGTTGTACGGCATGCCAATGCCAGCCAGGTCAAAATTGGGTTGCACATCGACGGGGAACCCGCGTCTCCGATACTCCATCTGCTGGTTGCCGACGACGGCATCGGTCAGGTGGGCGGCGACATGGACGGAGAACGCCTGGGTATGCTGGGCATGCGCGAACGCGTTGACTTGCTGGACGGAAAACTGGAAATTGAGTCTTCCGAAAAAAACGGGACGGCGATCATTGTCCGCATCCCGCTGCACACCTCGAATCCTCCGGTAACCGGGTCGCCAACATGAGCTTGCCAAGACCGATCAGTGTTGTTCTGGCTGACGACCATGCGATGGTGCGTGAGTCGCTGGCCCGGGTACTGGACGCCAGCGGTGCGGTCCTGGTCCAGGCCCAGGCGGGCAACGGAGCGGAACTCATGGATCGGGTGGCCGAGCATGTCCCCGATTGCCTGGTGATGGATTACTCGATGCCCGACCACGACGCCCCCGAGACGGTCGCCGAATTGCTGCGCCGCTTTCCGTCGCTCAGGATTCTGGTGCTGACCGTCCATGAAAACGTGCACTACGCGGTACGCGCCCTGGAGGCGGGCGCACTGGGCTACCTGATCAAATCGGCGGCGGTGGAAGAGCTGGTCGAGGCCATTCGTACTGTGTATTCCGGCGATGTCTACATCTCCAAAAAGATTTCGCCCGAAGTGTGGGCCAGGATTCGACGACCCAAACGGGACCGGGAAGGCCTGGATTCGCTTTCCAAAAGGGAATTTGACGTGTTGCGGATTCTCGGGTCGGGCCTGACCCTGCAGGAGTGCGCCCGGCGGCTGGATGTCAGTAACAGCACGGTCTCAACCTACCGAACGCGGATTCTGGAGAAATTGCATCTGCAGTCCACGGCCGAGCTGATTCGGTTTGCCATCGAGCATGATGTGGTCAGCTAGGGCCCGTTTCCATCGGGTGACCTGGGTGAGCTGCCGCCCGCCCGTTCTCGAAATTCGTGCCCGCCGCATCGCCGCGACCGGTCGTCACCCGGCCAGACCGCCGGTCCAATTCCGGTGGCCGGGGTTGGGAGGGCGCCGGAACCGGAAACCGGTCGCGCGGCCCCGTGACCGGCTGAACAGGGACACTGGCGTCGAGCCCCCCCGTTGGGTGTCACCCCGTTGGGAATCGCCCGGTTGTGGATGATCCGCGGGGGACCCGTCCCTTTTCAGCCACGCGTCGCGGAACCGCCCGCCCCGGATCCGGATGATTTCGGGGGTTTCTGTCGAAAAAACGCTACACGCAGAATCGGGTTGCGCCGACAGATCATGAACCGGACACGACGCATAATTAGACGGATCAAGAGAGCACAGGTCGTATTGGTCGCGCCGCCCGCGGCATGGCCCAGCCCCACCGGTTTTTCTGCGGAATTGCCCAACCATGCAAGCGTCGTCCATCGCCTCGAACTTGTCCTATCACATTTTGCGGCTGTCGTTGGGGCTGGTGTACTTTCATTTCGGGATACTCAAGTTCTTTCCGGATTTGAGCCCCGCCGAATTGCTGGCCAGTCAAACCATCATGCGGCTGACGTCCGGCTGGCTGGATGCCCAAACCGCATTGTTTTACCTGGCCATTCTGGAATGCACGCTGGGCCTGTTTTTGCTGTTTAACGTGTGTATGCGAGTGGCCTTTGTGCTGTTCCTGTTTCACATGCTCGGCACGTTCCTGCCATTGTTTGTGTTGCCCGAGTTAACGTTCAAGATCGCTCCGCTGGCACCCACCATGGAGGGGCAATATATCCTGAAAAATATCGTATTCGTGGCAGCCGGCTGGGCGGTATTTGCACCCCGCCTGTTTGGCCCCACCACCCAATCCCGTCCGGCGATCGGGCCGGGGCGGGTCTCCGCGGATTCATAAATTACTTTTCGTTTCAGCTTTTCGTCGGTTCGAGGACAACATTATGAAATTGATAACGGCCCGCAAACTGGGTTTCAACCTGCTTCTGGCAGGGGCGCTGATCGTATTTGGATTTGGCGTTCACGCGACCTACCAGCAGTATCAGGGAACAGGCCTCAGCCGCCTGCCCCAAACTGCCGCTGCCGGCCGTTCGGCCAGCAGCCGGCCGCCGGTCAGTTCGCCGGCGGTGGCCGCGATTTCGTTGGCCAATTTCGCGGTTGAAACCCCGCCGGGCACCTCGTCTCCGTCCCCGTCTCCGTCTCCGTCCGTCGGTCGGGTGACGGATGAGCTGAGTCTGTATCCCAGTGTCACCAAAGGCATGCGGACCCCGTTTGATTTGTGGCGATACTACGGCCGCGATACCTCCTCCTTTTCTTCGCCGGTCCTGCCCATGCGATTTGAACAATGGCTGGAGTTTCATCGCAAGCAGAAGCCGATCCTGATGAAGGATGTGGAGCGGTACATGCAGGGTCGGTTTGATTTCTCCGGCCGCGAGATTCCCGGCCAGTACATGTCCGGAGGGCAAAAACCGGTGATGGCAGGTCCCGTCGCGCGTTTGCCGGACGGGGTCGCCTCATTCGGGGAGCTGGCCCGGCTTTCTCCGGAAGAAATTCGCCGCCGTGACCTGTTTCCCTACAAGCCTCTGGCTCATCCGCTGCAGACCAACGCCCACATGTTGTTCCCTGAATCGTGGCTGAAAGTGCACCCGGAGCACCGGCGAATTGACGTCGATCTGGACCTGCCCGACGGATACCTGCCCGAGTTTCCGCCCCCCCTGTTTCTGACCACGCACAAGGAACTGGGGGACGTCACCAATGGACAGGAAGTCACGCTGGACAATTATTACGAGATTTTTGACGGCTTGCTGACTCCGGAACAGATGGAAGGCCTCAAGGAACTGCTGCGCCCGTCACCGACCACATGGTTCAACCATACCAGTCACCGTTTGACCGAACTCCCCTCCAAGGGTGTGGCCTGTATGGATTGTCATGTCAATGGACATACCAATGGTGCGATTGAGTTGGCACCCGATGCCCGGCCCAATATGGCGCGGTTGCGAGTCGACACACCGACCATGCGCGGCAACTACAATTTGATGCAATTGTCTTCCAAGCGAACGATTCGCAGTCTTGACCATTTTTCAGAAGTTGAAGAGTATTTCGATGGCGATCCAGGCATGCAGCAGGCAATTGGACCTCGCGCGGTCAAGCGCGAAGTAACCAATCGCATGGCCGATTTCAACGCCATTATTGACTATCCGCCAGCCCCCAAACTCAATCCCCTGGGGCACCTGATTCGTTCCCGGGCCAGCGAGTCGGAATTGCGCGGAGAGACCCTGTTTTATGGCAAGGCCCAGTGCGCCCGCTGTCACAGCGGTCCGGCCTTTGTCGACGATTACATGCATGATTTGCAGGTGGAGCGGTTTTATGTGGGACGTCCCGAAGGCCCAATCAAGACGTTTCCGCTTCGCGGCATCAAGGATTCGCCCCCCTACCTGCATGACGGCCGCTGTCCAACGCTGCATGACACCGTTGAGTTTTTTAATCTTGTGCTGGAACTGGATTTGACCGAGCAGGAAAAGGAAGATCTCGTCGCCTACCTGTTGACCCTCTAGCAGACGGTCGTTGCTCATTTCCGCGTTCATCCCCCGGTATCCCCCGGTATCCCCCGGTATCCCCCGGTATCCCCCGGTATCACCCGGTATCACCCGGTATCACCCGGTATCACCCGGTATCACCCGGATACCGATCCACCACGGGCAGATTCGGACACATAACTTTTTTGGAGAGAACAGATGTTTCCAGCCGGACGCCGTCGACTGTCTTGCTGCAGCCTGGTGCTGCTGGCGGTCGTCACCAGCAACGCCCCGTGTTGTCAGGGTCAGGAATTTCCCGAAACCGATCATCCACCGTCATTCGCATGGCAGTGGGTGGATATCATGCTGGAGGCCGCGGCCCGCGACGTGGAGCGTGTCGGGGCCCAGCCGACGATCCTGTCCCGCCAAATGGCGATACCGGTAACGGCAATGTACGATGCCTGGGCAGCGTACGATGACACGGCGGTGGGAACCCTGCTCGGTGGAAAACTTCGTCGCCCGGCGGCTGAGCGGACGGACGAGAACCGGAAAACCGCCATTGCCTACGCGATGTACCGCAGTTGCCTCGATCAGTACCCGGCGTTCCGGGATTATCTGACCGATGAATTGAAAAAGCAGGGTTTTGATCCTGCCAACGAGTCCGAAGACCTCACGACACCGACCGGCATCGGCAATCATGTCGCCCGGTTGCTAATCGAATACCGGCATTCCGACGGGGCCAACCAGCTGGGGGACGAACAGGGGTCCAGCGGCCAGCCCTACTCGGACTATACCATGTACCGGCCGGTCAACCGTCCGGATGTCATTTACGACCCCGATCGCTGGCAGCCGATTCCTTTTGATGACGGCCAGGGAGGCACGATCACGCCGGGGTTTCTGACGCCGCACTGGTATCGGGTCAAGCCCTTTGGACTCGAGCGGGCCGACCAGTTTCGCCCCGGGCCTCCACCGCTGGTCGGCAGCGAACAACTGATCAGGGAAGTCGACGAGTGCATTGAGTTTAATGCCAGTCTGACGCCGCGGCAAAAAGCGATTGTCGAGTTCATGCGGGATGGCCCCCGCTCCACCGGCCAGTCCGGACACTGGCTGAAGTTCGCCCAGGTAGTTTCGCGGCGGGATCAATATGATCTGGATCAGGATGTCAAACTGTTTTTTACCGTGGGCAACGTGGCCATGGACGCTTTTATCGCCGCATGGGACTCCAAACGGTACTACGACAGTTCCCGGCCATGGACCCTGATTCGGCATTATTACCGGGGCCACGATATCCGCGGCTGGGCCGGACCCGGTCAGGGAGTCACGGTCATTCGGGGCGATGACTGGCACCCCTATTCCCCGTCCACGTTTGTGACTCCTCCCTTTCCGGGTTATGTTTCGGGTCACAGTTGTATCAGTGGCGCATGTGCGGAAGTGCTGAAGCTGTTTACCGGCAGCGACCAGTGCGGATTCGTTGAACCGCGACGGGCCGGAGAGCTGACCGAACAGGGGTATACCTGTTTGCAGATGCAGCAATTCGACGGTCGTCCCCTGCACGAGATTATGGGGCAGGAACATGCGACCTGCGATGTTGTATTGCCGATCCCGACCTTCACCGAAGCAGCGGAAATGGCCGGTATATCGCGGGTTATGGGTGGGTACCATATCCAGGCGGACAATGTCGCTGGCCTGCAACTGGGCCGCGATGTCACACACTATACATGGCCCAAATTCCAAAGATATTTTGACGGTACGGCCCTGCCTGACCATCCATCGGCAAACGCGAACATCGGCCGGGCCGTACGCGATACGGCCAGCGCCGTCTCGGGGGCGGAGCAAGCGCGAGACGATTGATCGACGCGCCTGTGATTCGGAAATCAGACGCCGGCCATGTGCCACCGCCGAGCGGAGCAACGCGGCGGCCCGGTGGGAGGCGTCATTCGGCGGATCCACATCGCTGGCCGCCAGGATCGCGACGAACCATTTGTCGGACCAGCGGCCAGCGTCGATGATGATATCGTCAACGCCGATCGCCAAAGCAAAATCCATGTCGGCTTCGATGTGCTGGGCCGACATTTTGACACCGACCGGAATCCCGCCCGTTGCTTCGCGCACTTCCGCGGCTACGCGGCGATAGTCCTCCGTGCCGTTCAAATCCGGGAATCGGGCCGGGCTGACCGCATCTTCGTCTTCTCGCAATCCCCGAACTTCCGCAATTTTGCCCGCTGCCTTGTGACCGGGCAAATGGCCGCCGGTCCCCGTCTTGGCACCCTGCCCGGCCCTGGAATGAAAGGCCTCGCATTAATTGACCTTGTCGATTGAAAATCCGAATCGGCCGGAGGCCAGTTCGTAAAAGTACCGTTGATTGGCAGCCTGTTCCCCGGGCAGCATCCCGCCCTCACCACTGCATATTCCGGTTCCAGCCAGTGGGACGCCCGTGGCCAGGGCGATTCAGGCCTCCTCACTGAGCGCGCCAAATGACATGTCGGACACCAGCAGTGGAATGTCCGGTTCCAGCGGTTTGGCTGCCGCGGATCCAATCACCAGATTCGTGCCGACCGGATCGTTGTCCAGCAGGGGTTGCCGGGCCAGTTGCGCGGTCACCAATTGAAGGTCGCTCCATTGGGGCAGCGCGGTGGCGGGTACGCCCATGGACGAAACCGGGCCGTGATGTCCGATTCCGCGGGGACGTTCGCGGGCCAGTTTTTGAATGTGGGCATTGTGCGGTTCCTCGTGGCTGCCAAGATTGTCCTGATACAGACCCAGGTATTCGTCGCGATCAAATGGCTGCGGATATTTTCTCTGAAACGCCTGCATCTCGGACCCGTTGATCACCACGTGATCCCCGTCAATCGCGGCGTCAAATTTGTACAAGGCCTCGGCGTTGTTGTACTCGCTGACTCCCGAATCGACGCGGTAGTCCCAATTGTGAACGCCGCAAAACAGATTGTTTCCCTGCATCTGTCCGTCGCTCATTAACGCGCCGCGTTGCAGACAACGCCCGTACAGAACCGAACCTGATCATCCTAACGAATCACCACCAGATCCACTGCGCCCGCCAGGGCATGGTCGGGTTGCCGATCCTGCAATTGACTCCATTCAGCAACACGCATGGTCTTGTTCATCAATCCTGGTTTCCGGTGAAAGGGAATGTGAAAAGCGGCTGGCCGCAACCGGCTGATACGGCAAGGCCAGCCGGCTGGGGGGCAGCATCCGGTATCGCCCCGACGCGCGAATGCATCCGCCAGTTTTTTCCAGGCGTTCATGCCTGGCCGGCTGCGGGGAATCACCGTGAAACGCCGAATGGACCCGCGTCCATCCGCGGCCGGTTGTGATGTCGTTCGGATACGGCCGCCCCCCCCTTGAAACATATTCCGCGGATCACAGAAACGATGCCGCGTTGCCGGCCCCGGAGCGGTACCCCGCGATGCTACCACGGGGGATGTTGTCGAGTCATTAACCAATTTGGGCAACGATTAACCAGGCAACCCGAACTCGAGCCATGTGATTTCACAAATGGGGCTGGAAAACCGGAATAAATTCCGGGTGGCTGGTATCACGAACTGGTATGAAGGTTGCAATCGGGGCTGCCACAGCCCCCGCTTGGGAGTCTGAACGAAAAGCTCGATTATTTTGCAGTGAGTCCAAAATGTCACACAACTTCAAGTTTGGCAATCCGGCATTTACTCCCGAACCGGATCGGGATACTGAACACCGCCTTGCACATGGGGCGGCCGAATGGATCAGCGACGCGGGAAACCAGGAAACTGGCGACGATAACGATTGGGACGACGACGACGATGATGATTGGGACGACGACGATGACGATGAATAATTGTCGCCCGTCGACCCGACCGCTCAGGGAGTGCGATGGTCCAGAGTCCGCAGCCGGCAGTTATCGTTCAAGTCCGTTTGTTCCGCAGCAGAATCAACGCTCCCCCGCGCCCTATCCCGAATTGGACGTTTTCTTTTCACCGACTGGCAACAACAACCGGTGAATCGGCCCTGAATCGATTCGGGCGAGTTGGTACGCCAGTCACGCGCGTCAGGAAATCAATTCCCGACGATGGAATGCCACGAATTCATCCATGACGGTCGGAACACGAATGAATCGTTTTTGCGGAATTGGAATTTCGGATATCGGGTTGTATCGCGAGGACAACCAGGACGTTGTTCTGGCCGACGACGAGCTTGGCCTGTATGGCGTCTTTGATGGTCTGGGAGGTCACACGGGGGGCGAGATTGCGGCCCGCATCGCTTCGACGGCTTTCGTCGAAATGATTAACGCCAGTTGTGACGCGGCCAGTCCCGATGAAAATCCTGACGGCCGTGCCCAGTTGATGCGGTTGGCCGGCTATACGGCCAATTCGCGGATTCGTCAGGCAGCCTCCAGCGATGTCTGTCTGGCGGGTATGGGAACCACTGCGACGGTCATGTGGACAGCCCGACAAACCGCCACGTTTTGCCATGTGGGTGACTCGCGGGCCTATTTGATCAGAAAGGGTCAGGTCATTCAGTTGACGGAAGACCACACGCTGGCCGCGGAAATGATCCGCGAGGGGCTCCGCATGGACAATCGGGGACTGCAAAAAAATTTCAGCCGGCTGTTGACACGGACGCTGGGTCCCGGGGAGTTTGTCGAACCCTCGATATTTCGCTGTGCGATATTGCCGGAGGACCGGTATCTGCTGTGTACCGACGGAGTTGCGCAGTTCCTTGACCTGACAACCGATCATTTTCTGTCGAACGCCAGGGAAAACCGGGAAATCGCAAGGTTCCTGGTGGATCATGCGAAACAACATGGCGGTCGCGACAATGCCTCGGTGGTCGTCGTCAGCGGATCGGTTCACCATGATTGAAGCCGGGGGCTTCGCATTTTGGCGCAAACTACGCTGGCATGTGAGGCCCCGGTCCCGGCCACACGACCGCCGTTGCGGAATCCCGTCGCGGGGCCGCGGCGGGGGCCCTGCGTTTCGTTTGCAGCGGGCGGCAGCGGGTAGTGATGCGTGGCCCGCCAAGACCGGTTTCCGGCGATTGCTGGCGGGAAACGTCAGTTGATGACCGCGGGTTTCCGTCCGATTCCGGCCTTTTCCCTTTTCAATATTCCGGTGCTGTGCCAAAATCGGCGGTGCTGTGCCAGAATCGGCCCAGGCTTCCTGTTTGAATTGCCGTGGCCCCCAAAGAGCTCAACTGAAATGCCGACGGTTTTGATCGCTGATCGCGATCCGCGGGTCGTTCATCAAATTGAAAAATCGGCCATCGACGCTCGCTGGGCGGTCGTGGTTGTCGACTCCGATCTGCAGCTGACGAATCACCTGACCGACGAGCCGATCGATGTGGCGATACTGGATATGGAGTTCGGTACCGATTCGGGAATGGCCTTGTACCGACAGATCGCCAGCCTGGATCCGCACCTGCCCGTTATTCTGGTGGCCAGCAAGGCCAACAGTCGCGAGGCGATCGAGGCGACCCGCCTGGGGGCTTTCGATTATCTGGTGAAGCCGCTGGATGAAGATGAATTGACCCGCTCGATCACGCGGGCCCTGGCAATTCGCCGGCTGGCCGCCGAACCAGTTACGCTGAACCCGGACTCGCCCGAGGACCAGGAGGGTGACGCCATGGTCGGGCAGTGCACGCTGATGCAGGATGTTTACAAGTCGATTGGTCGCGTCGCCTCGCAAAATGTCACGGTTCTGATTCGCGGCGAAAGCGGCACTGGCAAGGAGCTGGTAGCCCGCGCGTTGTTTCAGTTTGGCAATCGCAGCGCCACGACGTTTATGGCCCTTAACTGTGCGGCCATTCCCGACGCGCTGCTGGAAAGCGAACTGTTTGGCCACGAAAAGGGCGCTTTCACCGGGGCAGACCGGCAGCGGATCGGGAAATTTGAACAGTGTGACAAGGGCACGCTGTTCCTGGACGAAATCGGCGACATGTCAATGGTCCTGCAAAGCAAGCTGTTGCGGGTGTTGCATGAACAGACGTTTGAACGGGTGGGCGGAAACCAGACGATCCATACGGATGTGCGGGTCATTTCGGCCACGCACCGGGATCTGGAGGAAATGGTTCGCACCGGCCAGTTTCGGGGCGATCTTTTTTATCGGCTGAACGGGTACACGATAGACCTTCCGCCACTCCGGGAACGGGGCGGCGACCTGATTTTCCTGCTGGAGCACTTTCGCAAGGTGGCCAACCGGGAGCTTGGGAAATCAGTACGCCGGTTTTCACCCGAGGCCGTGGAGCGGCTGCACGATTATTCATGGCCAGGCAATATCCGGGAATTGCAAAGCGTGGTGCGTCGGGCGGTTCTGCAGACGACGGGCACCGTCGTGATCCCGGATTTCCTGCCGTCGTTCGGTCGTCAGGATGCCTGGTCGGGCAACGGGTTTGACAATGTAGCCACCCTCAAAACGGAAATTGAAAAACTGGTCCGGAAAAAAGTCCAGTCTGGCGAGAGAGATGTCTATGATCGGGTGATTGAACGCGTGGAACGCGAACTGATCACCCAGGTGCTCGAACAAACCGCCGGCAATCAGGTCGAGGCAGCCGCCTTGCTGGGAATTACACGTACAACACTGCGGGCCAAGATTGCCAGGCTGGGTATTCAAATCAGTCGCCGTATTGGTTCCCGCATGGATGAAGCGGAAGCCGGTTAGGGTGTTTTCAATCGGCATCCGCGGGGCACCGATTTGCCATGCGGGATGTCGGGTAACCCGGGTTTGCAAATCGCAGGCAGGCGTCCGGATACTCGACCGGCCGCCCGCCATCATTGCCACTGATACGAACCATCGTTAACGGGTCACTGCCCTGCCTCACCCCACCGTCCGTCCCTGCGAGAACCAACGTGCTGGAGTACAACGAGCCGACGATTCACCAACTGGATCTCGACGAATTTCCCAAAGGCGAGATTTCGCGGGTCTGGTTGCATATTATTAACAATGGAATGGGCGAGCCGATCCGTATTCCGCTGATTATCGCCCGCGGAAAAAACGAGGGACCGGTTTTTGGAATGGTTTCTGCACTGCACGGAAATGAACTGAACGGAATTGCCGTCATCCAGCAGCTGTTCACGGAACTGGAAATTGAGACCCTGAGCGGAGCCATCGTGGGTGTGCTGGTGGCCAATCCTCCCGGGCTGGTTCGGGAACAACGGTCATTTAATGACGGCGTCGACCTGAATCATGTTGCCCCGGGGCACGCCAGGGGCAATATGAGCCAGCTGTTTGTTTACCGGCTGGTGCACCGAATAATCGAAAAATTCGATTATCTGGTCGACCTGCACACGGCCAGCTTTGGGCGGGTCAACACCTATTACGTGCGCGCTGATATGAGCAATCAGCATTCGGCCCGGATGGCCCGTTTGCAAAACCCCGAGATTATTCTGGATAACCCGCCCAATGATTACACGTTGCGGGGTTATGCTGCGGCCCGGGGAATTCATGCGATCACTCCCGAGCTTCAGGATTCGCACCGGTTTCAGCACGGAGTCATCAGTCAGGGATTGACAGGAATCCGCAACCAGCTGATTTGCCTGGGGATGTTGCCGGGAGATCTGGTCCGTGCGCCGGAAACCACGATTCTCTGCGACCGTTCCTACTGGACCTACACCGACGAAGGCGGGTTCCTGAGCGTTTTGCCGGGCCTCGGGACGATCGTGGAGCAAGGCCAGCCGATGGCCGAGGTCCGCACCGTGTTTGGCAAGGTGGTCAAGACGTTTTACGCCCCGGAACGGGGCATCGTCATCGGGAAAAGCACGAATCCGATCAATCAATCGGGCAGCCGCATTCTGCACCTGGGCGTTAACCCGCAAGAAATCGATTGTGCGGCAGATTTCCGGGATTCACGGCGAGATTCGTAGCCGGCCGGCAGCCGGCCGGCGATGACGGGCCTGGACGGATTGCCTGGGTGTGGCAAGGACGTTTCCCGGGCGGAGCACGATGCTGTTAGCTGCCCTTGACCGGCGCTTTACCGACACCGATGAGTCAATCGACAGCGACGATTCCCGTTACTCGCTCAATCGGGAAATGGTTGACGGGTTCCGGACAGAATCTGTCCAGCCTGATCAGGAATTTTGGCGGAATCGATCAGCGAGTGTTCAGGCGGACGACCCTGCTGAAAAACAGGATCGCCCGCGAATGCAATCGTTTGCCAGGGCACCTGACCAAACCGACCGCAATCGGCGCGGTCGAAAATCGCGATCGGGTGCCCCTGCTGACGCGTCCCGCCATGTGGAATTTCACGGGATTGGGAGGGGGACAAGCTGTTCGCGCCGCGCTCAGGTCCGAAACGACAGGTATTATTTCGAGCCGCCGCCATCCATCCGCGAACCCGAACCGATCATCTGGCGATGAACCATTTCCAATTTGACGGGTAACCGGCATGCCATATGCATGACTCTGCTCCCGCTGGCTCACGGTTTCATGGAGTGTTCCGGGGAGTGGGTCAGGTAACAACTGAAACAGGGAGCCATTCGATGCCCAACACCCCCAAACCGGCCGCCAAACCCGCCGCCAAACCCGCTGCCAAACCGGCTGCCAAATCCGCTGCCAAACCGGCCGCCAAACCCGCTGCCCATCCGGCTCCGGGTAAAAAGCGCTAAGCGCGGTTGGTCGAAAATTTAACGACTCATTGCTGGCCTCCGCGGTCATATTTGATTTCGGCACCGTCGATTTCCGCGGGGGCCGCAATGTCGTTATCGATCCAGACCGGGACCGTGCCGGCAAGGCCCGGAATTCCTGGTAATGGATCCGGGCGAGTCATCCCGTCGCTGGTCCGTGGCGATGCGTCCCCGCGCGGCCGCCAGGGATGTTCCGATGCGGCCCGGCCTGGCCGCTCAGGCCAGAGTCCTAAACCGGTGATAATAACCGGACAGCGGCATCCCAACACCATGCTGGCGTGGGGTCGGGCCGGTTGGGCACCGCCCTGAAATGCCGCACTACGGCAGCGACTTCAGGTAGGGATTATCCCCTGGATTTCTGCCGCGAAACACGAATACGATCCAGCGATAAAAGGCCAGTCCCACAATGTTCCGGTCGGCCCACGTGGCCGTATCCGGGAATCGCGACAGCTTGCCCCAGTCCTGCGGCGCGAATCCTTCGGGCCAGTACATTACATGATTGACCAGTTGCTGCAGGCTGCCGATCGTCCGGTGCCCGGTGTCTCCCACCACGCCGCCGGTGTCCTCCACGACGTAGACCCCGTGATCGGAAAGGTGGGGGAACAGAATTTCGAAACTTCGCAGCTGGTGCTCCGGAATGTGGCTGCCGTCGTCGATGACCAGGTCGAGGCGGTCGCCGGTTTCTTCCAGCAACTGGTTCAGAAAGTGGGGATCCGACTGGTCGCCGACGCGGATTTGAATGCGGCCTCCCTCAAACTGTTTGCATTGTGGATCAATGTCGATTCCGTAAATCGTGGCATGGGGAAAGAACTCCTCCCACATTCGCACCGAGCGATCGGTTTGCACACCAATCTCAACCATCGATCGCACCTGGTGCCGAATATCGCGGAGATGGGCCCAGTAATGCTGCAGATAATTGTGGTGTCGTTTGGAAGGCTGGTATTTTCGCCCCAGTGCCTCCAAAAAATTATCGGGATCCACCACCGAACGGAACGGACTGGACTTGCCCGGTGATTCGGCAAGGGTCCAGTGGGGTACCCGCTCGGGTTCGGCGGGCCGCCGGGATGAAAAGATTCCCCTGATTTCCGCGAGCGATGGAAAGGGCACGGCTGGCTGCTTTCTGAAATGGATTGCGATGTTCTTCCGCTTTCCTGAGAGGGGTCAAGCATACCGGATTGGCAAAATCCGGCCAAAGCCAGTTTGCTGGTGTTCGGTGCAATCTCCGGCCCCGGCGGCCACCGATGCTCCCGATTTTCCCCCGACCGCGGTGCACGCTAGAATATTTCCAGCCATCACCGTTTACGGAGACCGTTTATGCCCATGACACGCCGCCAGTTTGCTGCCGGTATCGGCTTTGTCGCACTGACAGCGTGGGGAGCCCCGGTTTTTGCCAATGACGACGAGTCAACGACGGTGCGAGTGATCGCCTGCAATGTGTTTGGCGGAACCGGCTGGCCAGCCAATCGCCCGCGAGCCATGCAGGCCGTGGAGCGGGGAGAATGGGCCACGCGAATGGCTGACGAACTGGCCCTTCACAAACCCGACATCATTTCTTTCTCCGAGTCTCCCGGCGAGCGAGTGGCCCAACAGATTGCCGAGCAGCTGGGAATGAACCATGTTCGATTCCCCAGTGGCGGCAAATGGCCGGGAACGCTGTTGACCCGCTTCGAAATCGTGGACTCAAAAAATGTTCCACTGGAGGGCCAACGGCCCCGAGAGTTGTTTACCCGCCACTGGGGCCGTGCCACGCTCCAGCTGCCGACCGGCCAGCAACTGATTGTGCACTCGGCCCATCTTTTTCCCGGCGAAGATCCTGCCGTCCGGTTGCGTGAAATTGCTGCCATGCTGGAAACGATGAAGGCGGACCTGGACGCCGGCCGATCGATGTTGCTGCTGGGCGATTTGAATCACGTTCCTGATTCCCGCGAATACCGGCTTTGGATAGACGCTGGCTGGGTCGACACTTTTGCCAGGGTGGGCAAGGGGAAAGGATTTACGATCAGTTCCGACATTCCCAAATGGCGTATCGATTACGTCATGGCCGCCGGGCCGGTTGCCCGTGGCATCGTTGAATCCAGGCCGTTGTTCGAGGGAGCGTTTCGCCTGAAAATCGCCGACAAACAGTCATGGGCCCTCAGCGACCATTTGCCGCAAATGGCTGTGTTTCAATTACCCCAATAAGATTCCGGTGAACGACCAGCCGGTTATGCCGGGCTGGGGTCTTTCCGCATCCGGACACAATGGTCGCCGCCCGCCGGCAGATGTCGGGGGATGTGGCAGCGACCGACCGGCGCCTCGCGAGTACCTGGTACCGGAATCGTTGCGTCGGCAGCGAAACAAACATGGGCGTTTATCGCTGTTCCGTATCCCGGGACGGCGAATTGCAATTGAATTGACTTGATATTCCAGGCTATTATCCGCCCCCCGGACCGAGCCCGTTCGCCGGGTTTGCCGGCCGATACAATAAAAGCGGAAAATGATCATGGAAGATCTGTTGCTGGGCGAATTGCTGGGGAATGTATTCATCATACTGGCCGCCGGCCTGGTCGCCGGCGCCATCTGCAAATGGCTGGGGGCCTCGTTGCTGGTCGGTTATCTGCTCGTCGGCACCCTGATTGGCGAGGGTGGCCTGCAATGGCTTACCCAGGAGCATCGTGAAATCGAGTTTATGGCGCGGACCGGAGTATTACTGCTGCTGTTTGCGATTGGGATGGCATTTTCGATCGAGGAATTGGTGCGCATGGCGCGCTATTTCTTCGTCGGCGGCATCGTTCAAATGCTGGCCGTCGCGATTCCCCTGTTTCTCGTGTTGACGGCCGCCGGATTGACCTGGCAATCCGCCCTGTTAATCGGATTTGCGGCAGCTCTCAGTTCGACCGTTCTGGTTTTCAAGGCTCTCGCCGAGCGAGGTCATCTGGAATCGCCTCACGGCAAGCGGGCGATCGGTATCCTGTTGTTTCAGGACGTGGCCCTGGTGCCGTTGATGCTGGTGATTCCATTGTTAACCCACAGTGAATCCACAGTGGGATTCCTGGACTTCGTGCTTTTGGGAGCCAAATCGGCGATTTTTGTTGCGGGTGTTTTCGGCCTGCGTTTGGTCGTGGCGAACTATCTGGTCCGCTGGATCATGCGCCTGGACAGTACGGAACTCGTCGTGCTGTTTTCGTTGGCAATTCTGGGGCTGGCCGTTGTCTCGGCCCATCTGATCGGTCTGCCACCGGCCCTGGGCGCGTTGGCCGGAGGACTCATCATGGCCGGAAACCGAATGAGCGGGCAGGTCGACGCGATGATTATGCCGTTCCGGGAAACGTTTGCCGCGATCTTTTTTGTCGGCCTGGGAAGTTTGCTGCAACCGGCAATCTTTTTCGCCGAGCCTGTCCTGCTGGTGGCCGGTCTGGTCGGCATCATCCTTCTCAAGACGGCCAGCGGTGCGCTGGCCCTCAAATTGACGGGTCAGTCGTGGCGCATCGCCCTGGGCGTGGGACTGGGTTTGTGTCAAATGGGAGAGTTTTCCTTTGTGCTGTTTTCCGAAGGACACAGTCATGGCCTGATTTCCGCCGAGAATTACAACCGGTTGTTGTTCATTGCGATGGGCACCCTGATCGCTACCCCCGAACTCCTCCGCATGGGCCTCCGCTGGGCACGCACGTCCAGCCAGCATTGGGAACACCTCGGCGACGATCATTGCGATTGGTCACCGGTTCAGCCGTCGGCGGTCGTTATCGGCGCCGGTCGACTCGGACGGCATGCGGCCACCGATTTGCAAAGCCGTGGTTTTGAGGTGCACTTGCTGGATGCCAGGCCGGTGAACCTGCATGCCATGGCCCAAAGGGGAATCAAGACCCTGTCGGGTGATGCACGAAACGAGAACGTTATGCGTCGCGCGGGTGCCTTTTCGGCGGGAGTCACGATTGTGTGCATCAGCAACGACAATTTCGTGGCCGAGGTCGTTGCGCTGATTGCCCGGAAAAACCCGAATGCTGTGATCATGTCGCGGTGTCGATATCATGACAACATCCAGACGATCAAGGCCGCCGGCAGCCAGATCGTCATTTGCGATGAAACGGAAGCGACCAACGCGTTAAACACTCTTTTGGAACGCGTCCGGCATTCGGCCAAACCTCACCCGGTCGTGCCGTTGCCATTGTTTTCCGGGTTGTCGAATACCACCAGCGCCCCACTCATACTCAACGATGAGTGATCACAGAATAATCGGGGGCGTGGCTCTGTAGCAAACAGGCCGTTTGGCACTTGAGGATGGCAACCGTTCCAGGTTGTCCGGAGTGCCGGACCGGGCAGGTGTTTGAAGACCGCGGGTTTCCCGCTGCCCCGGTCTGTTTCCAGCATGTTTGCAACTCGGCCATCTGGCGGATATCGACGTTCACCAGGCTTCGACGGCCTTTTGAACGGTCACGGTTGCCTCGTCCGTCAATTGGCTTTTAAGGCCGGCACCAGCCAACGGATTGCATCACAATGGTCAGGGCCACACAGGCGACGACTGCCACGGCCACGGCGATCCAGATTCGTTTGAGCGGCGTGTCGTTGGCCGCGGCACCGAGTACCGCCCCGGCCAGGCCCAACTCGATGGACTGACCGAGCCACCAGCCAACCGCCAGTGGCAACCCAATCGTGCTGATCGAATAGAGACCAACCACCAGGGCGCCCCAAACGACGAATCCCGCGGCAAACCCCAAGCGGAATCCCGCGGCAGCACCGCGAATTTTCAACTGCCCAAACAACCAGTACAAACTGCAAGCGAGAATCAGAAACGTCAGATATCCCAGCGGGATTCGGCGAAAAGCCACATGAGGTTCCAAAAGGAACCGGTCGGGATGGCTGTACAGACCAGCCAGCAACCCTCCGTGCAAAAGAAAGTCAAACCCCAATGTCAACAGCCAGGCCGCTGCCACCGATGCCGGTTTCCGCCGGATCATTTTGTTACTTGTTTTTCTTTTCTCGCTGTGCTTTTCTTTTTTCCTGGGGAGTGCGTTGGGCTTTCTTCTGTTTTTCCCGTTTACCCTTGTCCTTGCTGCCTTTGTCGCCCATGTCTGTGTCTCCGAACTGAACGAATTGCTGTTGAAAAGACAAGGTCCGTGAGGCTTACGCCAACTGGACGTTTTCGGCACACGGGCCTTTTTGGCCGCGTGCTTCCGTGAACGTAACCCGCTGCCCTTCCCTGAGTTCGTCGTAACTCACGCCTTCGAGACTGGAAGAGTGAAAGAACAGGTCCTTGTCTCTGCCAATGTCGATAAATCCGAAGCCCTTGTCCGTGAGTCGCTTGATAGTACCTTCAGCCATTGTTCAATTCCCAAAAAGTGTTCTGCAGCGCATGCGTGTTACGATATGTCCCAGCTGTGCTACTGCGGTCGACATCCTACCACTAATTTGCGTCCGACAATGCGCCCGGCCCCCAAAATTGGCGGAAAAAATTGCCGGAACCCGCCGCAAAATCTCGCGTCAAGGGCGTTTTTCGTGAGTGCCGCGGGTGACAAACCCGAATCCCCGGTCGCCCGAGGGGCAACGGCGACTGGCGCGACGACGTATTCGGCCGCTTCAGGACGCCAAATGGCGGCCGGCTGAATGGGGGACGGGCACCTCGCGGTTCGCCCCGGGCCGGATACACCCAAACGGGGCCCGGAGCCAGTCCCCCCGTTTGCCGCGGTACGACCTTTTCGCGACTTGCCGGCCCGGCACCCGGCGTTTGGCTAGTGAGCGACGCGGTTCTTGCCCTGTTCCTTTGCCCGGTACAACGCCTTGTCCGCCATCATGACGAGTTGCAGCAAGTCTTTGCCGGCAGCCGGGAAACAGGCCACACCAATACTGATGGTGGGCCGCAGCGGAATTCCGTCTTTTTCCAGGTGCGCGGACTCAACGGCCTGTCGAATTTCTTCACCGATGGCACTGGCCGCGGCCAGATCGCAGCCCGCCAGGAAAGCACTGAATTCGTCCCCGCCAAACCGGCAAGCCTGACCCCGGAAACCGAGGACCCGCGCAATCAGACGACCGGTTTCACCAATCGCATAAGCCCCGAACAGGTGGCCATGCGTGTCATTGATCTGCTTGACCCCATCCATATCCATCATCAGCAGGGCCAGCGAAGTCCCGTCCTGTTTGGCAGCTTCCAGCGCGAACTCAAGCGATTGGTCAAAGCGGCGCTTGGAAGGCAGACCCGTGAGCGGATCGGTACTGACCAGAGTGGCCACTTCGCTGTGAAAGTCGATGTCCATCTTGTCGGCCAGCGCAAACCGGAGCACCGTGTCACCGACAAAAATCTTTTCGCCATCCTTCAGGATCCGCGTTCCCGGCACCGGCATGCCGTTAACACGCGTGCCATTGGTGGATTTCAAATCCTGCAAGATATACTCGCCATTGCCCGCCGGCGTGATCATCGCATGTCGCCGGGAGACACCGAAGTCGTGTAGCGGAACGGTGCATTGAGGGTCGCGGCCAAGCACGGTGGGTCCCTCGATGAATACATGGACTCCAAGATCGGCGCGGCTGCGAATCACGTTCAGGAACGCCTTGGTGGTCGCGCGTTGCAGGGATTCCAGATTGCTGTCGTCGATCCGCAGCGTTCCGGACAATTGCATTGTTTGGGGAAGCTCCGCAGAGGACCGGTTGTTGTCGTAATAACTCATGGTGATCGTCGCGTTGAAAGCGATTCCCGGCAGTCAATCGGGCAGAAACCGCGGGGAGTATAACAGGGTATTCCGAACGCAACATTAACAATGATGAATCTGCATCTTTTGGCCGCTAGCATGCGAGTTGGGCGGAGACGGTGACTTTTCAGCAGCGAGAGTCTGCTACGGGGCCGCGCTGTCCGGGGTTCAGAAAACCGAATCAAAGTCCCGTGCGGGGCGGGCCCACTCTCTGTCAATCCATTGGGAATTCATCGAGCGGTTTCCTTGAATTTGAAGATCCAACCCGGTCGTTCGTGGCCTGCCCGACGCGGGGATGTGATTTTTGTCTCCATCGGAACCGTTTCATGATGACCCCGACCCGTTTTGCGCGGGCCGCCTGTCGTCGCCAAAACACTCATTCCGTATATGTCGCTGCCGGGGAAAATGTGACACGAAAAAAATTGCTTCGTGTGCGAAAGGAAGCGTTCACGACCTGACGTGGCGTTCGGCAATAACGACGCAGTTGTGCAAACATCCGGTGCCGGTCCGGAACTGGCCGGCCTGCAGGAACGGACTGATTCCGCCGGCCGCCGCGGCAACGAAATTCGAGGCAGACTGCCAGAACTCATTCAACAGGAGATGGGTTTTCGAGTTCAAACTGAACCATTTCCAGGCATTTCAGTACATCCGCCGTGGTGGATTGTTGCGACTCGGACAAAAACAGACCATAGGCGGAGACTTCGCCGACACCAGTCCGCGCCGCAACCCGATCTCCCGGTTTCACCAATAACTTGAGGCCGAGACAGGACGGCAGCTGCCGGGCCTGGTCGTCACCCAGGATGGCCTGGATCGTTCCCGCTCCGGCGTGAAGGATCGCAACACCCGCCGTCCCGCAGGACCCGGTCGGGAAAGAACAGGGCACGTCAATCTCGTTGGCCACAAAAGCTTCCCACGCATCAAACTGGTGCGCCAGGGCCATGCATTCCATGATGTAGCCGCCAGGAGGTCGCAGGGCAATTTCACCAAACAACACAGTTTCATGGTCCCAATAATACTCGGCGTGCGTTAATCCCCAATCCAGATTCAACGCCGCGATTACTTGCCGGTTGATGGCGTGAGCTTTTTCCAGTATTTCCCCAGGGATATTGGCCGGGACAATATTGACATGCTTTTTGACAAGATAATTCGTGGTACTTGTGAAATGAATTTCGCCCCCGCGCACAAACGTCTCAATGCTCATTTCATGCGCGTCGACAAATCGTTCAAAAAGCAATCCGCGATCCGTGCGAGCCGTCAACGCCTCAACGTTGCGGGCAATCGTTAAACCCCGACCACCCGAACCTTTTCTTTGTTTCACCACGATTTTCGGACCGAGTCGATCAAAGACGTCTTGGGGAGACAAGGCGTCAGCAGGCGTCACAAAGTCGGTCATCGGAATGTTGTGTTGCTTCATCAACGATTTCATTTGCAGTTTGTCGCTGCACCGCAGGGCGATCGAATCTTTCGACTTGCGGGCTCCCGCGGCGCGGCGGCAAACCGATGCAACATACACCGATGCTTCGGTTCCGGCGATCACGTCGGTGAATGGCCCAAGCCCCGAGAATTCCTGGTCGACATGCCGGCGAATGTCTGCGGCTCGGGGCGGGAAAGCCTGCGAGCAGGACCGCAGGCAATTGAGTTTTCGCCGGATTGGCTGATTGTGCCAAACCGCATAGGGAATATTGAGCCGTTCCAGCACGTCGATAACCGGTTTCCGGTAGCCCACGACCAGAATGCGTTTTCCCTGCAGTCCGGGTGTGTGCGGAACGAGCTGGCAGGTTTCTGATTTCAAAGTCATCACGAGAGTCTGGTGCGGCACCATGGTTGCGCAACCCGCGACGGATCCGCGGGACAACCCTTACGATAATCAAATGGTCGGATCGGGAAACCCGGTTGGCAACACAACCGGTCCACAGGATTTCCCGTTTCTGATCGCAGCCCGGTCGCATCGCGTGACTTGATGGGCGTACCAGACCGGTTGGCTAAAAGTGGTTTTCGACCAGAACTTGCTGGAGAGGCAGCTGGCCCGGTTGGCGACTGAATGGCCGCGCCCATCAGCTGTTCGATCTCTGCCGGGGGGATGTTCGATGGATTGGGTCCCGGAATCAGGTCGCACCAATGTCAGGCACGTGTGGCCGACCGGGTGGCAGGGTCAATGCCCAACCAGGTCACGATGGACATTGCGGATCTCCACGGGTGCGGGGAAAACGAAAACCGGTTTCGGAAATACGGGTTACGCCAGGTCGAACAGCATGAACTCGGAATCGGCCGTGCCGGAAATTGCCAATTCCCTTTCGCCGCTGATGGCGGCACCGTCGCTGGTGGAGAGCGACTGGCCATTGACGGTGACCTCACCCTGCAAAACCTGCAGCCACGCGTGCCGGTCGCTGCCGGGATGAAATCGAAGTTCACAGCCATTGATGACCGACAGGTAAATATGGACATCCTGGTGGATCCTCAGGCTGCCGTCACGACCGTCGGGCGACGCAACCAGCCGCAGTCGGCCCAGCTTTTCCCCGCGAGGGTATTCCTTTTGCTGGTACGTCGGATCCGTATCACGCACGTTGGGCGTAATCCAGATCTGGTAGAAGTGAACCGGCTCGGTTTTCGATGGATTGAACTCGCTGTGGGTGATGCCGGATCCGGCCGAAATCCGCTGAAACGCTCCCGGTTTCAGCACTTCACCGTTACCCATGCTGTCCTGGTGCTCGAGGGCTCCGGCCAGCACATAAGAGATGATCTCCATATTGTCATGAGCGTGAGTGCCGAATCCCTGTGCCGGACCGACACGATCTTCATTCATGACCCGCAAGCTACGGAAACCCGTATGTTCGGGGTCCTGGTAACCGGCGAACGAGAACGTGTGACTTGTTTTCAGCCAGCCGTGGTCAGCGCTGCTGCGCTGATCTGCTTTTCTGATCTGAATCATGAATTGCCCCTTTCGCGAATTGAAATCGTCATGGAACACGGAACGACCGCGTTAACGTTTATCCGTGGTAAAACCGTTCATCGATCACCTGACCATCCCTCCATGTGCGGCGTGTTACCCGGGAATGGGCGACTCGCATGCCGTCCTGAACGTGCAATCGAACGTCTATTTGGAAAACGACACATCTCCGTTGACAGCGACTTCACCGAGGGTTGCGCCGTGAAATTCCCGAATCGACCCGAAAAACTGTTCTTCGATTTCCCGGTTCGCTGCCTTGCCGATCCGCGGCGACTGGTCGTTTTCCTGCGTTACCAGGTCGTCGGCATGGCGTTTTTCAAACGTTTCCATGGCTTGTCCGGCGAGTATCATTGGTTTGGTTCGTGGTCCAGTTTGGCAATATATCGTGCATGGTCGTGCTCTCCCGAGTTGAGAAATAGTCTGCAATGTTGTTGCCGGCGGCGCTCGTGAAAGAGATCGTCGCCAGCATGATCCGCCCCGCACCCTTCAGGTTGGCTTTCACGGATCCGTTGTTGATTACCCGGTATTTATCTGTTGCAACATGTATCGATTCAAAAAAAATGCTGCATCTCAGGTTTGACGGGCACGAGACAACAGCCGGTTCAGAGTCCCCAGTTCCGTCGGGCTCAGGCCGGCAAACTGCGATGCGTGAAGCTGGTTAACGGGCCCGCCCAGTTTTTTCAGAATGCCCTTGCCGCGCGTCGTCAACTCAATCCAGACCACCCGGCGGTCCTCGCCACACCGCTCCCGCGTGACCCAGCCGGCGTTGACCAGCCGTTCGATCAGCCGTGAGATATCGGTTTGCGGCGAGACCATTCGCTCGGCAATCTGGTAAATCTGCATGGGCTCGTTTTCGCCGTGAAGAATTCTTAATGCGTTGTATTGCGGGTCGGAAAGACCGTACTGCCGGAACAGTCGCGCAAACTCCCCGGCCAGCTGCTCATGCGTCCGCAGCAGGTTGAGGTAGGTCTCCTGGTGCAGGCTGGCAAACGGGCCTGTTTTGCCCAATTCCCGCGCCAGATCGGCTTGGCGTCGATGTCCCATGCCCAAATAATGTGTTGCAACATATATCGTGTCAACAGCAGTTCCGAGTAAAGCGAAACGGGCTGTGCCGGCAATAAATGCGGAAATTGTGAACGTGGCGGCTGGCAGGGCACAGGCCCACCCGGCCACAAAGCTCCGCGTTGCCTTCCGTCCGGCGGTCGATCCGGTGTTTTCTGCCTCGGGGGCTGCAATCGTTTTTCCAGCAGATCCGGGGCAGCTGTTCGCCAATCGGCAATGTTGCGACTCGCGAGACTCCGAGACGTCGGCGCCAAAACACGGTCTTCAACCACACCACCACGGGATTCCACGAACGAGTCAGGCCAATCAATCAGCTGTTCATTTTTTCTCGTCGGGCGCGTTTCAGCTCTGGCGGGCCGGCAATTCAACGGGCAGAATCTGACGCATCGACGAGCCCTTTCTCGGGTTCGGCATTCGTGCCTGTCGTCAAGCATCAAGGCAGTATCCGCTGTTCGGGGAATGAGGTCGTGCCATGAATCGGGATCTGCAGATCGTGCTGCAACAATGTGGAGTTACCTTTTCAGACATTGCCAAGTCGGAAAAAGTCGGAATCCTGAAGCGCTGGAACCGGGAATTCCCGGATCTCGCCCGGGCCGCCCGCCATGGCCAGCGGGTCCCCGGGATCGCGTTCGACAATCTGGCGGATGCCGGCTACGGCAGGCTGCAGCACCAGGAGTTCTTTGTACTGCCCGATGATCCCAGTGGCATGCCGTCTTGTGTTTGCCGCTCGCCAACCATGCCGAACTTGCATGAACTGGTTTCTGACACGATCACCCGATGCGATGAACTGGTCATTGTCGCTTCGGATTTCAGCTGGTCGGCAGTCCTTGTCAATCACGGATCGCCGCAACGGGTCGCCCGCTATTTCCGGAACCGCCGCGACGACTTGCCTGCCGAGGCATCCCGGACGTAGCAGGCAGCGCAGCCGGTTGCGGATTGCGTGCCCGGAAAGTAGATTACGGGACCCCGGGGGATCGGGTTGGATCATTCCAGCTGGGCCACGGAATACGACATGAATCGCCGGCAGTGACCGGTTGGCTCATTCATCAGGTTCGAATTCCCTGACGGATCTCGCCTGGGGCCGCAGGGCCAGCGGACGATACGAATCCTGGCGAATGTGTTCATGACGTGTTCATAACGTGTTCATGACCTGGGTCAAGGCCGTCCAGCGGCGCCAGTCCGGCCATGACAATCTTGTCCGACCCGGGGGCGACGGCACCGGGCTGAAACCCGCTGACCGTCGTCAAGATATCGGCCGGAAAAAAACGCCTGCTGGCAGATTCGACACGACTTGCCTGATCCCGGTCATGATGACTGGACCAGAGACTGCTTGACATCACTTAAACGGTTACACCTTAATTTCCGGAGACAGAATCATGAAGAAGCGAAAAAACCTGTTTTGCCATTTGACGTTGGGATTCAGTGCCCTGTTGATGATCGGTGGTATTGGCTGCAGTCCCGAGGACGCCGCCGATACGATGAAAAAGGCCGGGGAGTCCGCCCGCGAAGGGGCAGACACGATGACCAAAGACGCCGGCAAAATGGTGGCAGCGGGCGAGAAGCTGGCCGGTCAGCTTGGTGACAAGGCGATGGAATTTCTTTCGCCCCTGAAAGAAAAATTCGGCAGCCTGGAATCGCTGAAGGAATCTCCCGCAGAACTCAAGGAAGCCGTCACGGAACTGATTCAGTCGATCGAGACGAAGGCCGAAGGCATCAAGTTGCCGGAGGCAATGACCAAAACGTTGACGGGCATCAAGGAGAAACTCGTTGCCCTCCGGGATTATCTGGGCGGAGAAATTGAACAGACCAAAATCGACGAATACGTCGGGGATATTATGAATTCCGTCAAGTCCGGGCTCGGCATGTCGGACAAAAAGTAATTCGTCCAGCCGGCGGCCCGGCTGCTGAACGCACGCAGTTGCCCAACCCGTGTCTGGAAACCGGACCGGGTTGCGGCACGCGGCGGGCTCAAACTCCATAACTCGGCGGCTACACCCTGCCACGCAACATGCCATGCCAGTACAGGTTGGGCAGGCCGTGCTTTTTGAGCATCATCATGCTGAATCGTTCTTTCGACTGGTCAAACGGAAACGACTCCTGCGGGGTTTTGTCGTAGTCGAATTCAGCCAGAACCATGCTGTTGTAGCTGGTAACCAGCGGGCACGAGGTGTAGCCGTCGTAGTGCCCGTCGAGGTGGCGGCCCTCGATCATCGCGATCAGGTTGGCAACGGTGACAGGTGCCTGTTTTCGAATGGCCGCGCCGGTTTTGGAGGTAGGAAGACTGGAACAGTCACCCAGGGCGAATACATTCCTGTACCGGGTGTGTTGAGTCGTGTGTTTGTCAACGTCGACCCAGCCATCCGGACCAGCCAGTGGAGAGTCCCTGACAAAATCGGGCGACCCCATTCGGGGCGTAACATGAATCATGTCATACCTGATCGTTTTTTGCTCGTTTGACTCCAGATTCCGGAAAACCGCCTCCCGGGAGTCCGGGCGGATCTCGATCAGGTCCTCGTTCAGCTGCACGTCAATATTTCGACGCTGGACCGCTGCCTCCAGCGTCCGCGCATACCGGTCGACCGCAAAGATGCGAGGCATGGCCACGCCAAAAATCACGTTGCATTTGTCGCGGATACCCTGTTTCCGAAAATAGTCCTCCGCCAGGAAACAGATTTTGACCGGTGCTCCGCCACATTTGATGGCACCGGAGGGATGCGTGAACAACGCCGTCCCGCCCTGAAAATTCTGCAGCGTCTTCCACGTCGACTCGACGGTGTCGTAGCTGTAGTTGCTGCAAATGCCGTGGCTGCCGACAATTTCCCGGGACAAACCGCGGATGGCCGTCCAGTTCAACTGCAGCCCGGGACAAACAACGAGGTAGTCGTAGGCGATCGTCTGGCCGCCCCGCGTCTGGACCGAATCGCTTGCGGGGTCAATCGAGGTGGCGTAGTCCTGGACCCAGGTGGCGCCCGTGGGGATGTAGTCCGCCTCGTTTCTTTCAGACTCTTCCCGGGGGAAAATGCCGCCGCCCACCAGGGTCCACAGGGGTTGGTAATAGTGTTTGTCGCTGGGTTCAATAATCGTTACGTCCAGATCCGGTTTTGCGCCAAGGAGTTGAACGCTGACGGTAATGCCTGCGGTTCCCCCGCCCACGATCACGATTCGCGGTTTCTGAGACATGGTATGCGTTTCCTGTGGTTGCGGGCGTTAGGGTGATGATGTCCGGGTATCGAGATTCTTTCCAAAGCATTTGCCGAACTCGACGGCGAACGCCAGGCTGCGCTGGATCTCGGGATTGCGCAACGCACCGAGCAGCGCCAGCATGCCAACGCGGCCCGACGCCGGACCGTGGCAAACGCCCTGTTGGGCCGAGTTCAGCGATTTGGCAGCGTTGTCGACAACATTCAGGACGTGGGGGTTCAGAATGTCGGAACCCAGCAAGTCGCCGATCCGATCAAGATGCTCGTTCTCAATTTTGGTGCCCAGCCACAGGACGGCCTGCAGCCCGTTGGAAATTGCCTTTTCAACATCGATTCCCGCGCGGGCGCATCGTTGCTGGTAGCTGTCCAGCACATCGCCAATCAGGGCCAGGATATTGGGCGTTTGGTCCGCCAGCGTGGCCAGTGCCGCCAGCCGGGGAAGGCTGTCAAGCACTTGACCGAGGGCCGCGATGGTCGACGGTTCGGTCAGCTTTTCCAGCAATTGTCCCAAATCGGAAAATCGGCCGTCGACATCGACTCCGGACTGGACGGCCGCGGCGACCTTTTCGTCGAGCATATCGGTACCGGTCGCGATCGCGTCGTCCACCGATACACCCATCCGCTCAAACAGCGCCTGTTCAATGGTTTTTGAATTGGATGGATTCATGATTTGGAATTTTCTTTCAACGCGGGAATAGCGGATGGTGCCATGTTAAGTAGTGTATGAATTTGTTCAAGGTAAGGAATTTTTCTGTAACGGCCGCACCAGCCCGGCTGACAAAAGCGGCCGAAATTCAAAATGTTGCGATGGTTGTCGACCGACTGCCGATTTCGTGCGTGGCCGCCGACAGGGCGAATTGGTTTTGCCAATCGCCAACGGTAACTGGTTTTTCCAGACACCCGCCAACCGGATGAACGTCGTTCGACGGATTTGGGTGGCAGGACCGGGCAGCCGCTGCGGCGAACACGCACAAAACCGATTCTAGCAGGGCCCGGCAGATCGCAAGCCGTTTTTGGACGCCCGGGGCGCTGCGGGCAGCTGGTCCACCCGTGCCATGAACCGTAACGCCGGGTGAGCCAGCCGTTGGCCGGCAGTCGGGGTTTTCCAGCGCGTTTCAACCTTCACGAATTTCCGGTCGACCGATTACGCTGCGGGCGATCGGTAACAGGAACAGATTCAACAGGGTCGCGGTGACCCAACCGCCCAGAATCACGAAGGCCATGGGGTACTCGATTTCCTGACCGGGGTATTCCTGCGGAATTTGATACCAATGGAACATCCGGCAAGCTTTCATAATGGTGTGGCGAGCCACAAAAGCGGTCGATTGCGGGGATACCCGGGGTTTTGGTCCCGGGATGCGGCCCGGGGCGAAGTTAATGATCCGTGGGACCCCAACGATCCGTCGTCGCCAAACGTGCTGAATCGCACGGGCCGGCCGGCGATATTTGGATCGTTCGGCAACTAACTTTGCGACATATGGCAATTGAGGCGTGTCAGCGACCAACGTTTACTCCGCATGGAGCTTCCGGTGGCGCAACGTTTGCTTGAACCGGGATCGCCGGAAGCTCCCATGGAGGGAATTCGGCTCAAGCCCATGACACCAGCAGGCCGGTGGCGGCGGCCAGACGAACGGTAATGCACAGGCGTGCACCTGCATGAGACCATTCAATCGACTTCTGTTATCCGATATGAAACGCATGTGGCGCCAGTGCCTGGCAATCAGCGTTCTGCTGGCCTGTGGCGTCGCCACGTTTGTCATGTCGACCAGCACCATGCGATCGCTGGAACAAAGCATGACCAGGTACTACAGCGACTACCATTTTGGCGATGTCTTTGTACAGCTGACCCGGGCGCCCAACAACCTGTCCAATCGCCTGGCAGAGATTCCCGGCGTCCAGCGCGTTGAAACGCGTATCGTCCGTTCGATTATCCTGAGCATTCCGCAAATGGCCGAGCCGGCAACCGGGAGATTGGTGTCGATTGGGGAGAATCCGGCAGAAGACCTGAATGGTATCGCGTTGCTCCGCGGGCGACTTCCCAATCCGGCCGGCCGTAGCGAGGTGCTGGTTGGCGAACCGTTTGCCGAGGCACACGGAATTCAACCGGGCACCCGACTGGATGTGATCATGGGTGGTCGCCAGGAACGGTTGCTGGTTGCCGGAATTGCCATGTCACCGGAGTTTGTTTATGCAGTCCAGCCCGGTTTGCTGCTCACCGACAACCGCCGCTATGCCGTGCTGTGGATGCCTCGCCGACAGATGGAGGCAGCCTTTGATATGCAGGGGGCATTCAACAATAGCGTTTTGACGATCCGGAAAAACGCCAATATCAGGGAAGTGATTTGGCGTGTCGACCGGTTGACGGAACGGTATGGCGGCATCGGAGCATACGAACGGTCCGATCAGGAATCCCACAATCGTGTGGCGGACGAAATGCACCAGATCGGAGCCATGGCATTTGTGACGCCGTCGATTTTTCTGGCCGTCTCGACCTTTCTTTTCAACATTGTCTTGTCGCGGATGGTTTACCATCAAAAAGAGCAAATTGCAACTTTGCGGGCATTTGGTTACAGCCGGAGCGAGATCGGTTTCTACTATTTCAAGTTTCTGTTAATTCTGGTGGCGGTTGGCACCCTGATCGGTTGCCTGGCCGGCTTTCGACTGGCCTGGTGGATGACCGATCTGTATGCCCGGTTTTTTCGATTTCCAGTGGTCATGTACAAATTCGGCGTGGCCGAAGCCATCCTTGCGGCATTTCTTGCCATGGGGGCTGCCGTGACCGGCAGCATCTTTGCGATCCGGCGAGCGACGCGATTGCCGCCGGCGGTTGCCATGCGCCCCGAAGCACCGCCGTCATTCAGGCAATCTCTGCCCGAACGCCTTGGGCTGCAGCGTTTCATCTCGCCCCTGGGGCGTATCGTGGTTCGCCGTTTGCAGGGAAATCGCCGGGCCACCATCTTGTCGGTTCTCGGCATGTCGTTGGGACTGGCCGTGGTCGTCCTGGGATCATTTTTTGAAGATACAATTGACTACGTGCTGGACGTTCAGTTTGAGCGGGCCCAACGGCAGGATGTGATGCTGACGTTTAACGAACCCCGCTCGCCCGATGCGTTGCACGACGCGGAACACCTGCCGGGTGTCATGATGGCTGAACCGTTTCGCGTCGTTCCGGTCCGGCTCAGGCATGGCTCGCGGCAATACCGGCTGGGGATCATGGGGTTGCCGGCAGTCCCCCGGCTGTACCGGGTACTCGACGATTCGGAGGCTCCCGTCGAGCTGCCCTCCCGGGGCGGACTGACGATTTCCCGCAAGCTGGCAGAGATTCTGGATATCGGGCCCGGCCAGAAGCTGACGGTGGAAGTGCTGGAAGGTCGGCGCGGAGTGTATGACGTGACCATCAATGCGGTCTTTCCCGATTACACGAATCCGGGAGCGTACATGAATCGCCAGCAACTGCACCGGTTGCTGGCCGAAGGCGAGAGATTGTCGGGTGCGTTTTTGCTGGCCGACCCGGCCCTGTTGAACGACATGTATTCCCGCGTCAAACAAACGCCGGCGATTGCCGGAGTGCTGGACAAGAACGCGGCGATGAAAAATTTCAAATCCACGATCGCCGAAAACACCTGGTACATGCGTGTTATGAATGCGATGTTCGCTGCGATCATATCGTTTGGCGTCATCTACAACTGCGCATTGATCATCCTGGCAGAGCAGAGCCGCGACCTGGCGACGCTGCGGATCATGGGCTTTTATCGCCATGAAGTGTCCCGGATATTGCTGGGCGAACTGGCAATCATCACGCTGTTGGCGATCCCGATCGGGTTGCCGATCGGTTACGGATTCGCCTGCCTGGCAACTCTGGCCCTTGATACTGAAACGCACCGGTTTCCACTGGTAGTCAATCGCAGCACGTATGCCTGGTCCATTTGCGTTATTTTGGCGACCGCCATCGCGTCGTCGCTGTATGTTCGACGAAAACTGAACGGTCTCGATTTGATCGCCGTGATGAAAGTGAAAGAGTAATGAAGAGGATCCGTAAAAGCATTCCGTGGATCATCGCGGGTGCGGTGCTGGTTGCGGTGCTGGTCTACGGATTCTGGCCGCCAGCAGTCGACGTGGACCTGGTCGAGGTAACCCGCGGATCGCTGGACATCACCATAAACGACGACGGCGAAACGCGAATTCGCGAAAAATACGTCATCTCGGCTCCGGTCGCCGGAAAAATGCTGCGTGTTCAGCTGCATCCCGGCGACGCCGTGGAACGGGGCCTGACTGAACTGGCTCGAATCGAACCCGGCGACCCGGATTTGCTGGATGTGCGAACTCTTGCGGAATACGAGGCTCGTGTTCGTGCCGCGCAAGCTGCACTGGATCAGGTCCAGGCAGTCGAGCAGCGGGCTGTCGAGGCACTGGAACTGGCCAATCATGAATATGCACGCGCCACCAGGCTGGTGGCAACGCAAGCGATTTCGCGAAGCGAATTTGATGCCCTGGAGCACCGTCAACATATTGCGGAAGCCGACGTGAAATCAGCCAAATATGCCATTCAAGTCGCGAAGTTCGAACTGGAAATGGCCGCGGCCGCCCGGGCACGGTTTGACAACGGTGCGGACCTGCCGGACACCGAACCGGTTCAGCTCGTTTCCCCGATCGATGGACAGGTGCTGCGGGTCTTTCTGGAGGATGCCGGTGTCGTGGCGCCCGGCACTGCATTGCTGGAGCTGGGTGATCCCCGGGACCTCGAAATTGTGATTGATGTGCTTTCGACCGACGCCGTTCGGGTTAAACCCGGTGACACGGTCTGGATCGAGCACTGGGGAGGTGCGGATTCGCTGGAAGCGGTCGTTCGGCTGGTGGAACCCTCGGCATTCCTGAAAGTTTCCGCGCTGGGGGTGGAAGAAAAACGGGTCAATGTCATTGCCGATTTTGTGGACCCGCCCGACGATCGCCAGTCGCTGGGCGACGGATTTCGAATCGAGGCACGAATTGTCGTGGCGACGACTTCCGAGAGGTCCCTCAAAGTCGCTTCCGGAGCCCTGTTTCGGGAGGCAGATGTCTGGTGGGTCTATCGCGTTGTTGACGGCAGGGCCCGGCAATGCGAAGTCCGCCCGGGACAGACCAATGGGCTGGAAACAGAAATCGACAGCGGGCTGTCGGTTGGCGATCTGGTCATTCTGCACCCCACCGAAATGATTCGCGATGGCGGAGCCGTGCGGCCAAACGAGTAGTCGCCTGGTTCTGCCGCAGGCGACCCGCTCGCTGCCCCCCGGTTTTCCTGACACAAAAACAGGCCGCCGTCCCCCCGCCGCCGCCAGACTGTTAGGATGTTGGCATCAAGAGGCCCGAGGGGGGCCACAGGAGGGGCCCGAAGGGGGCCACAGAAACATTCCGGCAACTGGCAACCGGGGGATTCAAATGCCACGAACGTCTCGGCCCCGCTCTCCGAATCCGGCGGCGGTTATCGGTGTCCTGCTTGCATCTGTTTCGACGGTCCAGGCGCAATCGCCGGACCGGCTGCCGGTCGACAAGCCGGAGATCGCCGATGTCGGTTACCAGGCGGATGGCCGGATCCGGACCCCGGTCAATCAAATCCTCACGCCCTGTGGCAAACAACTGGATTTGCCCGGGATGCGGCCCCAGGCCCTTGCTCTTTCGCGCGACGGAAACCTGATTGCGGTTTCCGGAAAAACCAGCCAGTTAATCATCGTGGACCCGACAACCGGCAACATCCGCCAAACCGTCGCGATGCCGGGGGCCGCCGACGGAGGCTCGCTCGCCGTCGATCGTTCGGCCCAGGTCAGTTATACCGGGCTGATTTTTTCGCCCGATGATCGCCAGATTTTTCTGAGCGACGTCAACGGTTCAATCAAGGTGTTTTCGGTGGCCGGCGACGGAACGGTCGCGCCCGCCCGCACGATTCCGTTGCCGGCGGCCAAGGCACCCCGCCGCCAGGCGGAAATCCCCTCCGGCCTGGCGATTTCGCCGGCTGGGACAACCTTGTATGTGTGCGGCAACCTGTCCAACCAGCTGCTGGAAATTGATCTGGCTACCGACCAGGTGACGCGTACCTGGCCCGTGGGGGTTGCTCCCTACGACGTGGTGCTGGTCGACGGGATCGCCGCGGTCAGCAACTGGGGCGGGCGGCGTCCCGACGGGGAATCGACGGTGGGACCGGCCGGACGTGGCACCACCGTACGGGTTGATCCGATTCGCTTCATTGCCAGCGAAGGGTCGGTCAGCCTGATCAACCTGAATGTGGACGACTCGGTCAACGAGCTGGTGACTGGTCGCCATGCGTCGGCGCTGGCCGTGTCAGCGGACCATCGTCACGTCGTGTGCGCCAACGCGGCGGATGATTTTTTGTCGGTGATTGACGTGCTGGCCCAAAAGGTTGCGGGCTCTGTCTGGGTCAAACCCGATCCGGCCGACCTGTTTGGTGCCGCCCCCAATGCACTGGCGTTCAACGCGACCGGGGACCGGCTGTACGTGGCCAACGGTTCGCAAAATGCCATTGCCGTGATCGGGTTTTCGGCGGATGAACCGGCGGATTCCCGGTTGCTGGGGCTGATTCCGGTTGGCTGGTATCCGGGAGCCATTGCCCTGGATCCCCAACGCCTGACCCTGTACGTGGCCAATATCAAGGGACTGCCCAAAGACCCCAAACGGGAATCCGGATCGAAAGCCGAGGGCTTTAACTCGCATCATTACAGCGGGAGTCTGAGTCTGCTGGAAATACCACCGGAGGGGGAACTGCCCGCGCTGTCCACGCAAGTCGCGCGCAACATGCAAGCGCCCCGGATCCGGTCGGCGCTGGAAAAACCCCGCCCCGATCAGCCGCCGCGAGCCATTCCGCAGCGAATCGGCGAACCGTCCCTGATCCGGCATGTGGTGTATGTGATCAAGGAAAATCGTACGTACGATCAGGTGTTCGGCGCGTTGTCGCGAGGTCGCGGCAATGCCGATCTGTGTATTTTCGGACGGGAGATCACGCCCAACCAGCACAAGATGGTTGACGAGTTTGTGCTGCTGGATAACACGTACTGCGCCGGAATCCTCAGTGCCGACGGTCACCAGTGGAGTACCACGGCCACCAGTACGGATTACATGGAAAAGAGTTTTGCAGGATTCCCCCGCAGCTATCCCGATGGCATGGAGGATGATGATATCGATGCGCTGGCCTATTCGCCGGCCGGCTTCATCTGGGACAACGTCGTTGCCCGTGGCATATCGATCCGCAATTATGGCGAGTTCATGATGCCGAGGGTTCGTTACCGGGATCCGGAGCGCGAGGGCCAGCCGGATTTTCTGGCCTGCTATCGAACCTGGAAAGGAGATTCGGACGAGGTTATCTTTCAAAGCGAACCCGGAATCGAGAGTGTTCGTTCGTTTTCGCCGACCGGTTACGTGGGTTGGAACATGTCGGTACCCGATCAGTACCGCGCGGACTTTGTCATCAACGAAATCCGGGAGTTCGAAAAACAGGGCCAGTTTCCGCAACTGGTGATCATCTGTTTGCCCAACGACCATGCCAGCGGCGCCAGCCCCGGTTGCCCGACCCCCGACGCCTGTTTGGCGGACAACGACCTGGCGTTTGGCCGCATCGTGGAAGCCCTCAGTCACTCCAGGTTTTGGCCCGAGATGGCAATTTTTGGTATCGAGGATGATCCGCAAGCTGGCTGGGATCATATCAGCGGCTATCGCACGACGGCGTACGTCATCAGTCCGTATGCCAAACGAAACACGGTTGTATCCACCCCCTACAACACGACCAGTGTGCTGCGAACGATCGAGCAGATCCTGGGTTTGCCCCCGATGAACCAGTTCGATGCCAGCGCCACGCCGATGTTCGACTGTTTTACCGACCAGGCGAACGGGGCGCCGTTTGACGCCGTGCCCAACCAGGTGCCGCTGGACAAGATGAATCCGCAGCCCCCGCAAATCAACGACCTCCAGCTGCGGCGGGACGCGATCGTCTCGTCGCAACTGAATTTCGAGGAGGTGGACCGGGCCCCGGAAGACGTTTTGAATCGAATCCTCTGGCGGGCTATGAAGGGAACTGGCGTACCGTATCCCGACTGGGCAGCCGGAGCGCCCGACAACGACCGGGAATAGCGTTTCAGCTCGTCGTGTCGAACCCGCCCCGTTTGCCCGCGCGGAAGCACGTGGCCGGCTGCCGGCGTGGCAGCCATCGGGCACCCGGCCATTACCGGCGTTCCCGCTGGCGTCGCCAATCAGGCTTCAGCGGTTGTCTGGCTTTGACACAGTTGGCGCAAGAATTTGCATACATGACCGGGCATCGTCGATTCGGGTGAAGCCGAATCGCGCGTACAGGCCGTGGGCATCCTGCGTGAACAGCACCCAGCGGCGAAGGTCTTGCAGGCCCGGGTGTTCAACGATCGTTTTGATCAGCCATTTACCCAATCCCCGCCCCCGGAACCCGTCGAGCACAAAAACATCGGCCACGTAGGCAAACGTACTGTAGTCCGTGATGACCCGGGCAAACCCGATTTGCCGGTTTTCGTTGTACAGACCGAAACAGAGGGAATGCGGAATGAATTGCCGGATCCGGTCCCGGGTGATCCCGGGCGACCAGTAACAGTTCGTCAGATACTCGTACATCATGTCCAGATCGAGTTTGCCGCGATCCGTACTGATCGTAAATTCGTCCCGGGTATACTCATCCGCCACTGGCATCATTCCTCGCTGCCCAATCTTGCTCAAACTCAAATCATCAGGAGGCCTTCGAAAACCACAATGGCGTTACCTCGAATCAGCAGGCGGCGGTTGCCGGCCAGTTCGACTTCCAGCTGACCCGTTCGCCGTGATGACTGAAAGGACCGAAGGACGGATTTCCCGAGTCGGTCGGCCCAGTATTTTGCCAGAAACGTATGGGTTCCGCCGGTCACGGGGTCTTCGTCGCTGCCACTCCATGGCCAAAAATAACGGGAGTGAAAGTCGAATCCGTCACTGGCCTGCGCGGTGACCACGACACCATGGATCGAATCGTGAGATTTCAGCAGGGCCGCGAAGTCCGGACGGAGCCCGGCCAAATCGCCCGGGTCCCCGATTTCCAGCATCAGGATTCGGGTCTCGGCGTTGTAACCGCAATACTCCAGTGACGCGATCCCCAACGCCCTTAACAGCGCAGAAGGCGCATGGGCTTGCTGCAGATCGTAAACCGGAAACTCCAGTTCGATCAATTCACCAACGGACCGAACGGCCAGTTCCAGCTGAGCGGCGGTGGTAAACTGGACGTTTTTCAGCGGTTTGGTTTCGAACAGCACCCGGGCAGCGGCCAGCGTCGCATGGCCACACAACGGGATTTCCATCTTCGGTGAAAAATAGCGGATCGAGAACTGACCGGGATCCCCCCGACCCACAACAAATGCCGTCTCCGACAGGTTCAGCTCCGCCGCGATGGATTGCATCCGGCCGGCATCCAGTGCCCGGCCGGAGAGACAGACCCCCGCCGGGTTCCCCCGGAACGGCTGGTCAGTAAACGAATCAACAATCCAGGTTCGGGTTTCCGTGTTCATGGGTCGACGGTCACTGCGGATTCTGACGGAACCAGCTGGAATCCTTCGTCCGTCCAGCCGATCGCTCCTCCGATCATCTCCTTGACCGGGCGGTCAAGTTTTGACAACGCCAGCGCCGCCTTGCAGGCGCCATTGCAGTGCGGCCCGGCGCAATACACCACAAACAATGTTTCGGCCGGAAATGCCGCCAGCGACGATTCATTGATTTTCCAGTGCGGCAAATGGATGGCCGTGGGAACGTGCCCCCTGGCAAAATACTCTTCACTCCGTACATCCAGCAGCTCGAAATCCTTCCTGTCGCTGGTGATGGCATGATGCACGTCCCAACAATCCGTCTCGCAGGCCAGTCGTTTCTCAAAATGCTGTCGAGCGTCCGGGGAATTCAAGGCAGGAACGCGGGATACCGTCGATGTCATGGGTTACCTTTTCTGGAAAACGGGTTGAATCGAACAAGTGGAACGTGCCGGAACGGGCCATACATACCGCCATTTGTGATGGCGGCCGGTCTGCGGAATGCGGTCGTAAAACCGGATCGCGTCCCCGTTGAAATCCGGGGTTTGCCATTGCACTTCACAACAACCGAGCCCGGTCGCCTCGGCCTGGATCAGTGCCATCATCCGCTGGCCGATACCGTGTCCCCGAACTTCGTTGTCCAGATAAAGACAGTCCAGGTACAAGTAGTTCGCGGCCCGCCACGTCGAGTACTGGACACCAAAAGTGGCATATCCGACAAGCCGGGAATCCAGCTCCACGACCAGACATCGCATCGGTGGCGCCGGCCCAAACAGCGTTTCGGCCAGCAGGTCACACTTGCCAGCCCGATCGTATTCGGCCCGTTCATGCGCCGCATGATCGGCGCACAATCGCACCAGTTCCCGGACGTCGGTGCAGCGCGGGAATCGTATCCTGTAATCAATCATGATGTGGCGGTCGCAATGACAGAACTGTTTTCGGGGGGGCGGTCTTTTGATGTTTCGCGGAGGGCGTTGTCCAGGTCAGCAACCAGATCATCCGCCGATTCGATTCCCACCGACATGCGGACCAGCCGATCACTGATTCCCAGTTCCTGCCGCTCGCGGGCGGACAGGGGCTTGTGAGACGTCCGGGCCGGGATCGTCACGGTACTTTCCACGCCTCCCAGACTCATGGCAGGCGCGATCAGTTGCAGCGACCGCAGCAATGTTTGGGGTGATGTTCCAGCGGCCAGGCAAAACGAAACCATCCCGCCGAATCCGGACATCTGGGCTGCGGCAATCGCGTGCCCGGGATGAGTTTTCAGGCCCGGATACCAGACCCGGTCGACCCCCGGGTGCCGCGACAGAAAGTCAGCGACTTGCCCGGCGTTTCGATTTTGTTGCTGAACCCGGATCGCCAGGGTTTTGATACTGCGCTCGATCAGATAGCACGTCAGGGCATTGACATTGCCACCGAAAAGCGCGGCTTTCTCGAGCACCCGGTCGATGATTTCCTGGCGGCCGGCGACAGCGCCAAAACTCAGATCGCTGTGTCCCCCCAGGTACTTGGTTCCACTGTGAAGGACCACATCAATCCCGAGATTGAATGGATTCTGGTTAATCGGCGAAGCGAAGGTGTTGTCGACAACAGTCAGGATCTTTTTCGCAGCGGCACGCGCCGCCAGCTCTTGCAAGTCGATGATGTCCAGCCGTGGATTGGCGGGCGACTCCGCATAGATGATTCGCGTGCCGGGCCGCACCGCCGCCATCAGGGACTCGGCAGTGCAGGAGGCAAATGTATGCTCGATGCCCGCCGCGGCAAACTCCCTGACCACCAGGGCATGTGTGCCTCCATACAAGGCCTTTTGCAATACGATGTGATCGCCACGCCGCAACAGGGCCAGCAAGGTGGTGGTAATGGCCGCCATACCCGAACCAAAAATCATGCCGGCGGGGGCGTTTTCCAGCTCACAGATCTGGTTCACCACGTTTTGCTGATTCGGTGTATTGAAAAGCCGCGGGTAAAACTGGACGCCGCTGTCGATGTAATGAAACGCAGACGAGGGTTCGACCGGATTGACGACGCCGATGGTTTCCGCCCGCTTGCCGGCGTGCACACTGATGGTCTGCAGACCGGGTTTGCCTTGCGTCATAAATGCTCCTGTGATTTTGATGGTTTGCATTCCAGGCTGAAACCGTATCGTCAGCGTTTGCTGTGAATGGCGCCGCCGGCAATTTCCAGGGAATCCGCCAAATACCCGGGATAGTCCGGATCGTCAGGGCGTGACAACACGTGCTCGATCCATGCCGTTCGCTCACCGGCCAGCACCGCCAGTTCCCAGACGCAGGCCATCGTTCCGTCGCCCGGCCCGGGCCCGAATTGATCCGGCTGGTCCAGCGGCGCCTGATACAAAAAATGGCGCAGGATGTCGTCAACCCACAGGTCCACCAGCAACCAGACCGACTCTTCACCCACATGCAGGGTCAGGAACCCGCACCCGGGGTCGCGATCCGGCCAGCGGACGTGTTTCCGGGCGTACTCCATGGCGGCCTCGATCGTGGGTGTCGTCAGTTCACAGCCGCTCGCACAGATGCCGTAGACCTTGAGCTGCCAGTTGCCAATGTCGTGCACGCCGATCGGCCAAGTCCGGCGGTGTTGGTACGGTTCCGCCTGAACAGGTTGGTTCATGGATGGTTGCCTGTGGATGAAGTTGACGACAGATATTGCTGGTCGTCCACGTCCGGCAGCCTGTCGATAAATACCCGATTGTCCTTGAAGGTCGCCCCCTGCCCCATGTCGGCATCCCGCTCGGCGACGGTGGCGTTGACCGATTGTCCTCCATTAAAACGGGGCCACAGTCCTTTGGGGCTCATGGCGACGCCTTGCAAAACGGAATCATCAACCTGCAACACTGCCGAGTACTCTCCGCGATCATTCCAGACGCGAACGCGCTGGCCGGCTTGCAAGCCCCGCTCGAGGGCGTCCCTTTCATTCAGGGTAACCGTCACGGATTCGGCATTCGCATGCTGCTTGCGCAGGCCGTAAACGGAGTTCAACAATCGTTTGTTGGCCGACGTGATCAGGGCCAGTGACCCGTCCTTTGACGCTCGCGCCGATTCATGCGGCGGCACGTAATGCGGCAACAGCCCCTGGCCATCGGCGTCCGCCTGCAGCGAAACAAACTCGAATTTGCCCGACGGCGTGGGAAATGAATCGAGGAACGGCTGAAAAGGACGGGGCCACTGCAGGCGGGCCCAACCCTGTCGCTTGAGCAGTTGCAGCGTGATCCCGGCCATGGCAGGGTGATCGGCGGCCAGGGCGTCGGTGGCCAGTTGTTCATCGCTGGCGTACAACGCAGGCTCGTCCAGCTTCATGGCCCTGGCCAGACGTCGAAAAATCTCCGTATGTGGCAGGCATTCGCCCGGCGGCCCGACGACCGGCTCGTTCCACTGCAGGTACAGGTGGCTGTACGAAATGTGCAGATCCGCATGCTCGGTTTGCATGGTCCCCGGCAGCAGGATATCGGCATAGTCGGCCGTGTCGGTCTGGAAATTTTCGATCACCACCGTGAACAGGTCCTCGCGTGCCAGTCCGGCCCGAACACGTTGCTGATCCGGATTGGATACCACGGGATTGCCCGCCCACAGGATCAGCGATTTGACCGGCGGATCATTCAAATCCAGCAATCCATGGCCCAGTCGGGTCATCGGCAGGCAGCGGGTCGGGCGGGGCTGGAGGTCGGGTCGACACAGCGCAGCCACGTTCAACGGATAGGCGGGCCCGGTCGAATAGCAAATGCCCCCGCCGGCCCGTTGAAAGTCGCCGGTCACGGCTGGCAGGCATGACAGCACCCGCAAGGACTGCCCCCCACCCCCGTGCTGTTGCAGACCCATTGCCGTCTTGATGCCCAGCGGCCGGTGACGCGCGATCAGTTGAGCGAATTCGGCAATCGTTTCCTGACCGACGCCACATATCCGGGCCGTCTGGGCCAGTGAACATTGGGAAACGACTTCGTCATAAAACCGCTGCCATCCCAGCGCGCGCTGGTTGAGGTACGGGAGATCATGGGCATCGAGCTGTACCAGTTGGTGGATCAGACCCAGTACCAGGGCACCATCGGTTCCCGGCCGGATGGGTACATGCAGGTCGGATCGCCGGGCGGTCGCGGTTTTAACGGGGTCGACGGTGACCACGATCGCATGGTTGGCCTTGCGAGCTTTGGCGATGAAGGGCCACAGGTGCTGATTCGTCTCAATCGTATTCGTGCCCCACAACAGAATCAGCTTCGAGTGCACGAGGTCCTCCGGATCCATGCCGGCCGCCGAACCCGTCGTATAGCTCATGCCGACATGCCCGGCTGCCGAGCAGATGTTGGGGTTATGTCGTGAGGCGCCAAGGGAATGGAACAGCCGCTTGCCCGCGCCGACGATTCCCTGAATCCATCCCACGGTTCCCGAACCGGCGTAAGGCCAAATGGCTTCCCCGCCAAACTGCTCGATCGTCGTTGTCAGGTTGTGGGCGATCGCCTGAATGGCTTCGTCCCAACTGATCCGCTGGAATCGACCCTCACCCTTTTGGCCCACCCGCCGCATTGGAAACAGGATGCGATTGGGATCGGCCACGGTATCCAGATATTTTGACGTTTTCGCGCATAGCGCCTTGCCGGTGAAAGGATGATCGGGATTGCCGCGGAGCCCCACCGGTTTGCCGTCCTGCAAATCCACAATCCACGAACATCCATCGGGACAGTCCAGGGGGCAGGCACCGATCCGGCTGCTGGTTCCGGAATCCGGATTGAAAGGAGGCACGTTCATGGGGTTCACACTTGCCGGGACCGGGAATTTCACGATGGGTCAGGCTGCCAACGGGGGGGCCGTTCGCGGCAACGTCCCAATTGTGCCCGAAACGCCCCAAAACACCAGTGGCATAAATGTCATTCATGGTTACAATTGTGCCATGATCAGAAATACCCGACCTGTGGTGGCGGCGGCCATCTACGACGGCTTGCCGGGATTCGAGTACGCGATCGCCGCGGAACTGCTGGGGCTGGTGCGCCCCGGGCTGGAGGATAGCTGGTACGACTTCCGACCCTGTCGGGTGGAAAGTGGCCCGTTGAAATCCAGTCATGGCTTCGTTCTCAAACCGGCTGGCGGCCGCGCGGAGCTGGTTCAGGCCGACACCGTCCTGATTGCGGGGTGGCGCGATCCACAACAACGTCCCCGGCCGGCATTTTTGAATGCGGTCATTGACGCATACGAAAACGGCGCCCGCCTGGTGGCGATTTGTACTGGCGCGTTTGTGCTGGGCTATGCCGGATTGCTGGATGGGCGCCGCGCGACGACGCACTGGCTGCATGCCGAGCTGTTCCAACAGCGGTTTCCGCAAGTCGAATTGCTGGACGATTCGCTGTATGTGCACGACGACCGAATTTCGACGTCGGCCGGATCGGCAGCCGGGATGGATTTGTGCCTGTCGATCATCCGGGCGGATTTTGGCGTCGACGTGGCCAATCTGGTTTCCCGCCGCATGGTGGCCCCCGTTCATCGCGAAGGGGGCCAGTCACAGTACGTTCAGCCGGCGGTGATGGAAGCGGACGACGGCGATTTCGGCCCGGTGCTGGACTGGATGAGCCGGCACTTGCAGGAACCGGTTTCGGTCGGGCAGATCGCCAGGAAATTTTCCATGTCATTGCGAACGTTTCAACGGCGGTTTCGAAATCTGACTGGCCTTCCGCCCCTGGTCTGGATCAGTCAGCAACGGGTGGCCCGGGCCCGCAACCTGCTGGAGGTTTCCGATTTGGGGATCGACCAGATCGCCTGGGACTGCGGCTTCGGTTCGGCCGCCAATCTGCGCAAGCACTTCGCCCGCCACCTGAACGTCACCCCCTCGGCCTACCGCAGCTCATTTCGCAGCTAACAACGGGAATCCGTCGACCGGTCCCCGTTGTTTCGCGGGCCTCGGCTGTTTCAGGGGTCTCGGTCTTTGCTTCGGCCAGACGCTTGACAGACAGGCTGGGCCGCTCAAATCGATTGATCGTTCAACCAGGCGGGTCCGAAGTGATAAATGCCTCCAAAACTGAGGAAAAACTGGTGGCGACGGCGTTTGAGCTGTTCCACAAACAAGGGTTTTCCGCCACCGGCGCAGCCCAGATCCTGCGCACCGCCGGGGTCAATAGCGGAAGCCTGTGTCACTATTTTCCGACCAAGGAAGATCTGCGATGGCGAACAATGTGACATTTCCGCGGTTCGTGTGTCCGACAAGGAAGTTGTTTCTCTGGTCGCCACACCGGAAGACGAGCGCGAAGGCGCCTGGATCCGGTAGCGACCGTCCCGCGGTCCAGTTCGCTGTACGTGGTCCGGTTTTCCGCAGGCTGGCCGCGTCACATGTCTCCCCGGCGATTCAATGTTTGTCCGGTTGCCCCTGAGCCGTGGCCGAACCGGCTGGCCCATTGGGGTGCTGCGACTGAAGTTCATGGTCATTCCCGTCGACGGCAATTTGCCGGGCTTCATCACGGAGGATTTTCAGTTCATTCAAATCCGAACTGGACAAGCGGGATTTGGAGGTGATCACCGTCTCGCGGTCACACCAGCGAAGGCAGGCCCGGGACTCGCCAGTGGCGCCAAGTTGTTGATGGGCCATGGCCAAAACACACAAATCGAAGGGCAGGTACTGGGGCAATTGCCGATCCAGATTGACCGACAGCACGTCAATCGCTTCTTCGTATTCATGATTGCGATAAAGTGCCAGTCCCAGAGTATTGGCAAAAAAACTGTTTGCGGGCTCCGTTTCAACAGCGCGTCGGGCAAGTTCCAAAGCCAGGGCGTGGTCGCCATGGTTGGCGTCCAGGGCAATGGACCATGCATAATTGTTGGCGGCCAGTGCCGATTCGGGACAGGACTGGTAAGCCTTGCGAAAGCCGTCGCGAGCCCTGGTTGATGTGGACAAAACCTGGTATTTGAAAAAGGTGTTTGCCGAGTCCAGCCCAACCACCTGGATCGCAGCGGGCGTCCTGGTCGAACGCTGAAACCGGGGCGAATCCCAGGCCAGATCAAGTGCCATCAACTCGTTCTCCAGCTGACACAGATCCCAGATTTCGATCGCCGAGGGCTTGCCTCCCACGGCGATCAAACGTGTGCCATCGTTGCTGATTTGCGTGAACCAGTTTTCTGGAAAAGGACTTGTCAGTTGAACCAGTTCATCGGTTGATCCCTGATTGACCAAAGACAGGATACCCGTCGTCAGTTCCACCGCCGACCAGGCACCATTTGCCGTCTCAACATAGTCGTCGGGGTATGGCGCCGAGTTGCGAGGAAGGCTCCGGGATACCTGCCATGTGTTCGAATCCCAAAACTCAAATCGGGACGCCAAACCGGCGACCAGAAATCGCGAATCGGCCGTAAAACGCGGATACATGTGTCCTGAAAATGCGAGGTCCTTGACCACCTTGCCAACCCGGGTATCAATGATCCGGAGTCCGGGCGAATGCCAGCCAAAGGTAACGACAAGGGATCCATCGGGAGCCACGGCGACCGTGTCATGAGACTCGTCGATGTCGTATTCGTCAGTCTTGTGGGCAACGATATCCCAAACAACCACCTTTTCCGCCAACATCAGTGCCGCAAGGCGACCGTCGGCCGAGCCGCTCATGGTCACGATGCCGGACGTTGGCAAGACCAGTGACGGCGTTTCCACCGAAACCGACACTTCACCCGCGACGTTCGTGAACGTCATTGGCAATGACCAGACTCCATCGCGGGCAGCCAGCAAGATGGATTCGGTTTTGGCTGACCAGCAGGCGGCCACACAATTCGGCAAGGTAATCTGGCCCAAAAAAGAACCGGTTGCACTTTCCCACAACTCAATCCCAGCGCCCGACGCCGAAACAAACACGGAATCGTCACCGACGAAAAACAGGCTGTGCACATAATCGTCCATCCGCTGACGCCGGCCATTGGTGTTCAATCGTACCGGACTGGGACGAAAGTTGACCACATGCGGTTGGTCCTCGTTCAGACATCCGATGCCCAGCGCCTCGCTGTCATTCGACGGTATACAAAATCCCAATCCAGCCTGTGCAAACGAGGTCACAAACCGCCCTGCCGCCGACTGCCAGATTCGCGTCGCACTGTCCCAGTCCGAGGTAATCAAAAAACGGCCAGTCGGATCAAACGTCAAATAACTCATGTACTGCCCGGCTTTTTCCAGTTGCAGCGTCTGTTTTTCGTTCTCAAAATCCCAAATCGCTGCCGACATCGTACTTCCGCCCGACATTGCCAGCAGTTCACCGGCCGGGTGCCAGGCGACCGAGGTCACCTCCGGCAGTTCGCAAACGACTTCATGCGTTCGCAGGCCCGTAACAAAATCCCGAATTTCGACAACAGGGCCCCGGTCCATAAAGCTGACCGCGATTAACGGGCGGTTGGGATGAAACGCCAGCCACGCGGGCTGTCGGTCAAACTCCAGGGTGGTCTGCACCCGACCCGACGCCGCGTCATACACCCGGATTGTGTGATCCGAATGGCCGCAGGCGATCCAGCGATCGTCGGGACTGATTGCCACGCCAAAACAATGGTCAGGCGGTGTCTCGAATACCGGTTTCCGGCTTTCCAGATCCCACGCCTGAATCTGGCCCCCTTCCAGATGCGAACTGAGGCAAATGAGTTGGCGGCCGGGGCCGAACACAATAAAGTTGGGCGAGATTCCTTGTGTGTCGAAGGCAAGCAACGCGTCACCGCTCATTGCGGAAATGACCAGTCGTTCTTCCCCGTCAACGTGGGCGACTCGCTTGCCTGTTCGATCCAGTGCCGTACCCCGGGACAGTCTGGCGCCGATTTGGATTTCGTCGAGTGCCAGTGCCGCCACGGCTTCGTTGCGGAGCCGTTTCCGAATCTCGCCGGTTTGAACGGGATCCATGGGATTGATTAGTTGGACTGCCGACCGGATGGCATCGATTGCACGGGTACGGCGGTCGGGCTGGTTGCGGTACCTGGACGCGACGGCCGATGCCAGCAGCGTCTCGGCGCGGGCGAACTGTCGGGCAAGGTTGGCCCTGAACTCGGCGGTGACAGCGATTCCTTCGGCGACCACGGCCCGGTCACGTTCACGCCGCAGCTGGTGGGAAACCCATCCCGCGGCGATGGCAACGATCAAACAACAGGCGGCGACGGTCGCCAGGGTAGCCAGGAACGGATTCCGGCGGCACCACATCCAGGTTTTTTCCAGCGCGGTAACGGGGCGTGCCTGTATCGGCCGGTTGGAAAGGAATCGACGAAACTCCTCGGCCACCATTTCCGCGGTGGGATATCGACGCCGGGGATCCAGCGCGATGCACTTCATAATAATCGTGTTCAGATCCCGGGGCACTGCCGGTTCCAGCCTGGCCAGCTCGCACGCTTCACGTTCGGAGGTTCCGGGTAACGCGCTCTTCCGATCCGTCGAATCAAATGCAGGTTGCCCCGCAACGAGTTCAAACAGGGTCAACCCAAAGCTGAAGATGTCCGCGCGTGCATCGGCCTGGCCCCTGACCCGTTCGGGGGCCAGATATCGCAGCGTACCCACCAGGTCGCCGGTGCGTGTCAATTCGTCGCTGCCAGAATCCTTGGCCAGGCCGAAGTCGGTTAACCAGATCATACCCCGGGTATCGAGCAGCAGGTTGGCTGGTTTAATATCGCGATGCACAATCCCCTGACCATGCGCGTAGTGCAATGCCTCGGCGACTTGCAATCCCAGACGGGCCACGTTTCGAAAAAAACAACCCAGACTGGTCTTCGAAATGTCCCAGGCGACCGGGTTTTCGCTGGAGGTTGACGCCGGGGAGGCGGAACCCGGGTCTTGCGCGGGCCGATGCGTTGCGGGTTGAGCCGGGCGTTCCGCGTCTGCCGGGGCGGGCAACGGCAGGTGACCGGGCGATTGGTGATTCTGAACCGGTTCCAAACCGGAATCCGAAAGCACGAGGGACTCCGCCAGCGATTGCCCGCATTCTGAAATCGTCATTTGGCTGGCGGCGGGCCGGCGGCTTTGGTCAGCCAGTTGACGCTTCAGTTCATGAACCTCGGACATCACGACATCGAGGCTTTTGCCTTCGATATACTGCATGGCATAGAAATGCACGCCATCGCGAAATCCGATGTCGAATACCGGCACAATGTTCGAATGATGCAATCGCGCGGCCGTACGAGCTTCGCGTCGAAATCGAATCAGGCTCTTGGGATCATGTACGCGTTGGGCCGGCAGGACCTTTAACGCCACATGCCGCCCAAGCCCGAGTTGCTCGGCCTCATAGACCACGCCCATTCCCCCGCGACCCAATTCACCGACAATCCGGTAGTCACCGATGAATTCGGGTACGAGTCCCGGCAGTTTCGAATGTTTTTCGGGCCGCGGCCGGGCACTCTCCATCAAAATCAGCGTGGGAAATACGTCGCGAATCTCGACCTCCAGATCGGGATGAAGCCGCACGTATTCATCAATTTGCGGGGATTCACCCGAGCGGTACCGCTGCACAAACTCCTCCGCCAGCGCGTCAATCGGGTTCAGGCGATGATTGGTGACCGTCATGACAGGCCACTTTCGATATCTTTCATCACCTCCCTGATTCGTTTCAGTGCCCGCACATATCGATTGCTGGCGGCTGCCTCACTCAACTCCAAAACCTGGGCGACTTCGCCGTTGGTCATCATTTCAAAGTGGCGCAAGGCAAGGATTTCGCGATCAATGGCCGAAAGCGAATTGAGAGCGTCCTGGACCTGCATCTGCAACTCCACCCTCATCGCCTGTTGACTGGGTGTCGAGATTCGTCCCAGCAACTGCGAGGCCAGTCCGATTGAACTGGCGCAGGGGAACGGAGGGGCGGCCAGCGACATTTCCCGGCCGACTGCCCGCGACTGAATCTTCAGGTGTCGACGATGAACGACATTCAGGTGCCGCGCTGCAATCGCGCGGAGCCAAAGATAGGGACTGGTCTGCGGGTTTGCCAAATAGGTTGGCAATGACTTGACAAATTCCAGATAGGTTTCCTGCAGCACGTCATCCGCATCAACCCGCGAACGAATTCGGCAGTCCAGTCGCAATGTGACCATCACGTGCAACCGGTCATAGAACTGCGAAAACAGCGCCTCGGCTTCGGCGACACCTCCGTCGCGAAGTCGCTCGATGATTTCGATCGCGGACGAATTGCCGGAATTCAAGTCAGCCTTCCCGATGGGCGATCAGGCTTCGAAACGTTGATCAGATAAACGCCTAATGGCCAGCGACCGTCAATTATAAACCGGAATTCGGCAATCCCCACCGGTAATTTTCCGTTACTCCGGAAAGGGTGCGGCCGGTCGCCACCCGGTTTTTTCCAAAATATCGACGATTCTGTGTTGAGAGCCGGCCGGTTCGCGCCATTGGGAATCTGTGGCGTATCGCGTCATGTAATCCTGGTGGAGGGAGTGATGGTCCAGTTGAAGATTGGAAAAAATTTGACGTGGCTGATTTTGGCATTTATCGGCACATTGCCACTGGTCACCTGCGGCGATGTTCTCGTTACCAACCTCGACCAGCCCTACCGGGCTTCGACGCCGATTGGTAATACACCACCCGAAGAATACTGGGCCGCCCAGTCCTTTGTCACCGATGGAGTTGCCTGGGACCTCGACTCCATCCAGGCCATTATGGGAAATGCGGCCAATGCGCCGGCAGGAATCTTTGAGCTGCGACGGGACACGGGCGCGAATGAAATCGACCTGACGGCGGGAGGACTGTTGACCGCGTTTGCGGCCCCCTCGCTGACCGGTGCCAACAGCGTTCGGGACTTCTTTCCGATAACCGCCGTGCAACTGGACCCCGGCACCCAATACTGGTTCATGGCGGGTGTCACCAACGGCGGCACATTTGAGTGGGACTACGCCAATTCGGGATTGTTCAGCGGTCCCGGTTCACTATCCTGGTTCGGTGATTCTTCGGACAGCGGCGTCACGTGGAACTACCACGACAGTCCGTTCTTTCCCTACTTCTTGCAAGTCAACGCCAGCCCCGCCAACGTACCCGAACCGGCAACGGGAGTGATGGGGGCGGCGTGCCTCGCGATCGCCTGTGTCTGTTTTCGTCGACGTCGCCCGGTTGATCAACAGCATGAAGGAGTGAGTCCGTGAACCAGCAAACGTCAACCGTCGCCGCCGCAGTGATTGCCCTGGGGTTTACGGTTTTTTCGGCAGCCGCGTCCGGGCAAACCACCCGCTGGAACAGCACGAGCGGCTTCCCGTTTAATCTCTGGAGTGACGGTCTTAACTGGACCAACGGCATTCCCACCGGTAATTCAGATGCCTTTATTGACAACGGCGGCACCGCCGAAATCCTGGGTTCCCGGGGGGACGCCGAGAGACTGTTTGTTGGCGGAGACGCGCTGCAGGGCCATTTGCAAATCAACTCGTTCCTGAATACCGGTTTGTTGTTTTGCTCCGAGTTGACCATTGGCGCCGGGACGGCCGGCGGGTCCGTCGAAGTATTCAATGCCAGCCGGTTGTCCGTTCTGTCCAGCGGAAACCTGGGAAACGGTGATTTGTTGGTGGGTAACCGGGGCCACGGAGCCCTGACGCTGAACAACAGCAGCACGGCGTTTGTCGAGTCGCTGCACGTCGGCACTTTGAACCAGCCGGGTACCGGTACCGTTTCCATTCGGACTGGCAGTGAGTTGATGGTCAGCGATCTGATCGACATCCATCGCGGATCCATTACGGTATCGGATGGCGGTACCCTGACTGATTCCTTTGGCAGCGGCATAATCATACGACAGAATGGCGAGCTTCGGATCGGCTCAGGCGGAAACGTGGGTGTCGTGAACAGCACCGTACCCGTTCAATTGGGCGGCGCGTTGCGTTTCGACCATGGGGGATCGTACGCCTTTGACCAGATCGTCCACGGGACGGGACAAATTGTTAATGACGCGGGAACCACGTCGTTGTCGTCGACCAGCATCGATGCCTTTCAGGGATCACTTGTCTCCAATGGGGGGGTATTGATCCTGGGCGGCTCCGCGCCCCTTTCATCCATACGGGCCAACGATTCCGGTACGGTTCGATATGAAGGCTTTGCGATGAACGGCGGGTTTCTTCGGGGAAACGGAACCCATGAACTTGCCAGTGGATTCAGCAACTCGTTCAGCGGAACGACGACGTTTGCCTCAACAAGGATAGAGCAATATGGAACGGCGACACTGACCAACTTTTTCAACGGTGGCACGCTGACCAGCAACAACCAGCTCACGCTCGATGGGCTGGTCAACACGAGTTCCGGCGTCATCCATGTCAATGATCATACCGACGCATCGGATTTTTCGACCAACGGTGTTCTCAATGTCAACGCCGGAGGCAGCATTCAAAACTCTGCCGGATCTTTGGTCGCAGGAGGTGGCAGTCGAACCTTCATCAATGCCGGAGGCCAGGTGCAGTTGCTTAATAACACAGAGTTCGAATTGAACGGCGGACTGCTGGTTAACAACGGAACCATCGACGGCACCCTGAATGTCAACTACGGTTCACTGGCAAAGGGAGCCGGAACGTTTGGAACGGTAAACGTGACAGACGGAGGAACGTTTTCGCCCGGCAACAGCCCTGATTCGGTGACCGTTGATTCGTTAATCCTGGATGAGGGAAGTGAATTGGTATTTGAAATCCGGGACATGGAAGGGTTGGCCGGAATCGGTTTTGACCAGATTTTGGCCACCGATTCCATCTGTTTGGACGGAGGTATGACCGCCAACTCCCGGTTGACGATCAGCATTGTCAGCCTCGATGCCAACAACGATCCGGGACTGGCTGCCAACTTTGATCCCGGCGGACGGTACTTGTTTGACTTCCTCACCGCCGCAAACGGAATCGTCGGATTCAGTGCCGACACGATTCGACTCGACACCTCGTTGTTTCTGAACGACCCCAACACCCGGCGATTCCAGGTCAGCACGAACGGAAGCGACCTGTCTCTGAATTATTCTGCGGTTCCTGAACCGACAGGTTGTTCTCTCCTCTTGCTGGCAGGTCTGGCTTCCGCGATGAGGCGTCGCCGAAGACGGAACGCGAGCAGGATTGCCGAACCATCCATCACCGCGCCACCGCAATTCACGAAAGGCCATTGAACATGTGCTGGAACATATATGTTGCGGGTCTGGTTTGTTGTACCTTGACGGCATTGCAATCGGCCGGGAGTTGGGGAGACCTGGTATTGCGGGAAAGTTTTGACATCCCGGTTGGCACGCTGGACAATCAGGCGGGGGTCACAAGTTTCGGTTTCCACCCGACGGTCGGCACGGTCTGGGACTCGGGCATTTTCGGCGCCCGGATGTGGCGGCCGGATCGATTGCGGCTCCGGCTGCGGTGGCAGGATTTTACAACGCGTCACCGGCTGGAAACCGCTATTCGACCACCAATGGAACCGTCGTGGGACGTGCCTACAGCCTGGATGGGCCGCATTTCTTTGGCAGTTTTCTGACCACCACGTCGCTGGATCCGTCCCTGGCCACCGACGCATTGTTCAATTTTCAAAATGTTCAGTTTCGCGCCGTCAATTCGGGCAGTGGCTCGTTTTGGCGGATGGATTCCTTTGGTTTCGTCGATACGGGCATTAGCGCTGACGGAACAACGCTTGTGCTGTGGGAACTGGAATTCAACCAGGTCGGTGTGGCGGATACCTTTCGCATCTGGTTCAATCACAATCCGCTCACCGACATTCCTGATTTTGAAAATTCGGCATTCAATCTTGGCTTGAACAACCTCGGTGGTGGCGGGGATCTGGGCATTCACAGCAACCTGTATCTGGGTCTGTCGTCTCTGGAAATCGACGAGATTCGAATCGGCACCGACTGGTCCAGCGTGGGTGTGTCTCAGGTTCCCGAGCCCGGAGGAATGGTTCTGCTGATATTCGGTTGCTTCATCGGCACCACAACAATACGACGGAACCGCAACGATTGGTTGAAATCCAAAAACCCGACTGACAAGCAATCCATTCCTGGTTATTCGAGGGCCCAACAGGGCCTGGCACCATAGCGCAAGTTCGGCAAAAAAATCTTCGATGGTCAATGTGGACGACTCTTGTTGCGGCCGGTGGGTTGCTGTCAGGATTGGCCTTGCGTTTGAATGTCAATAGCAAGCACCGCCGCCGGGCTTTTGGAGCCATTTAATAATGCCACCGTCCAGCCTGTTTCGGCGATTGAGCTGTGTATTTCTTTGCGCGGCCCCATTTCTTGTAATAGTTCTTGTGGGAATCAGGGCGCTTCGCATGCCGGTTGTTCACGAGATGATGGGTGGAGTGTTCTTCGTTATATTGGCGATCGCTGCCTGGATGCTTGCCGGGCGAGGGCTCAAGACACAACTGCCAGAAGTGCATTTGTTCGCGATGGCAGGGATGTTTCTCCTGCTGCCGTTTGCACTTATCGGGCTGTTGTGGGTGGGTCTCGGCCCGCCGTGGCTGGCGAGTCCCGCTGAGAACCAGATGCGTTACGTGGTCCTCATTGCGAGTGCGGTGGCCGTCGTCGGCGGTTGCGCTGTACTGAAAGAGGCTCTCAGCCTGTCCGGCGAGCGATTCTATTCGACGCTTGGTTTTGCCGGAATGATTCTGGCAGGCCCAATCTATATTGCAGGCGAGGCGCTGTTGCTTGCCTTGTACTCGGCTTTGCGCCATACCGGGGAGGTGCCCGAAGTGTTCAAATCGCTCAGTGAATTTCAGGATATCCTGTTGTTTTTCGGCGGTGCTCTGACTTACGCTGCCACGACAGCATTCGCCATCTCATTGGGCCGGGCGGGATGGCTCGGGCGGGCGGCGAGCCGCAGCTTTGCTGTTTTGAGTCTGTTTGCGTTGCTGTGCCTTGTCACGAGAGGACTTCAGTTTCCGGATCTGGAAGCGCCATCCATGCCATGGTACACCGTGCCCGGTTTTGTCGCCGGTATCCCGGCCGTTCCATTCGTCATTCCTTACTTTCTGGGCGTCGTCGCATTGCGTCGTACGAATCAAGTTCCAGATTGAAACAATCCGGGGTTGGAACGGCGGCAGGTCTGCTCGGTAGAACCTTTGGTGAACCGGTTTCGTTCGCCAACGGCTCGCTGCTGGAATACGTTCATTTGCTGAAAACTCCGGCGCGTCTGAAGGGCCTGTCAGCCCATTCCAGTCCATGGAACAGCCACTACGGTTCGGGCTGCGACATCAGCGCACTGCAACGCGAAGTGGGCGGTTCACCGCGGCGATGAAAATAAGAACCGGTTGAAAGTGGCTTTCGATACGTTCCGTCGCTTGCTGCGCAACAAGGCGTCGCCGACTCCTGAATTCACCTGACGATTTCCGAGAACCGTTTGCTCGCAAAAACCGGCAGCAGCCTGAACATCCGCAACGGATGTGAAGTCAACACGCCAGAGGGCGCCACCAGTGTTCCTTGCAATCATGACCGCTACGGTTCAGCAGGCGGTTTTCAGAAGGCCGGGGGCATGCTGTTTTTTCAGAACGGCGTCGCGCTCGCATCGCGGGCGAAAACGTTTGCGACACACCCCGCGGCTTGACGGAGAAAATGGGAGAGGCACAGTGTTTCGGAGAAGGCTGGCGAGCCTGTTGCGAATTCGAATCCAACGACGCAGCTCTGGCCAAAAATGTCGCCGGAAACAAACGACCTTGTCCCTGGAGCATCATCGGCGACTGGACGCTGATGCCTGCCGGACGATGGTCAGTCTTTTTACCGGTCATCCGGATTTCTCTTGCTTTCTCCGATCTTCACGGGGAGAATCGTCGGCGGGAAAAAGCGGTCGGCATTGGCAGCCATTGAAGCGTCATTCCAGTCAGCCGTTACATGACGCGGTTGAAATCGGAACGGCCAACAAGCTTGCGGACCGGTCCCGGAATATTGCGATCTGTTTTTGTATTTCCGCCTTTCATCCACAGAACCAATGGAAGTTCGGCAATGACTGACGAAGACCCAGAACGGGAAACCCTAACCGGGCATCGGCCGCCAGGCAATCCGGATGATGTTACGCGCGGTGAGCATTCGGTCTCGGACACAGCATCTGGGGGCTCAGCGTTTTCAGCGACTTCCAAAGCCCAGCCCGACGACACTCGGGAAACGGTGATCGGCAACTTTCGCTTGCTGGAGAAGCTCGGCGCAGGTGGCTTTGGCACAGTTTGGCTGGCTGAACAATCTGAACCGGTGCAGCGGCAGGTCGCGTTAAAAATGCTCAACCCGGGCATGGACTCGCGCGAGATCATCGCGCGATTTTCCCAGGAGCGCCAGGCCCTTGCGATGATGGACCATCCGGGGATCGCAAAGATTTACGATGCCGGCGTCACATCCCAGGGGCGGTCGTACTTTGTGATGGAACTGGTTCGCGGTGTTCCTGTCGTCGATTTCTGCGACCAGAGAAACCTCGACATACGACAGCGATTGAAACTGTTCATCGAAGTCTGTCTGGCGATCCAACACGCGCATCAAAAAGGAATTATTCACCGTGATCTGAAACCATCCAACATTCTGGTTTGTGACAGTGACGCCGGACCGCAACCCAAAGTGATCGATTTCGGAATTGCCAAAGCGACCACAGAAACAATCGGCGACGAAAGTCTCCGCACCCAGGCCGGTCAGTTCATCGGCACACCGGCCTATATGAGTCCGGAACAGGCTTCGGGATTGTCGCATGATCTCGACACCCGGTCGGACGTTTACAGTTTGGGCCTGGTTTTGTATCGATTGCTTACTGGCCTGCGACCGTTCGATGAAAAACGATCCCGGCGACTCAGCCGCGAGGAACTGTTTCGACTCGTTCGCGAGCAGGTTCCTGTGCGGCCATCGACCCGTTTGCGATCGATGTCGCCGGACGAACTGGTCCATGCGGCCAGCAAAGCCGGGACCGATTCGAGTCGACTTCTTCAATCAGTCAGGGGTGATCTTGACTGGATTGTGATGAAGGCGCTGGAGAAAGACCGTTCGCGTCGTTACGACACGGCTGTTGATTTCGCGGTCGATATTCGCCGTCACCTGACCAATCAGCCCGTTGTGGCACGGCCACCAACGGCGGGCTATTTGCTGCGCCGGTTCGTAATGCGAAACCGGGGAGCGGTCGTTGCAGCATCGCTCGTGTTGTTGTCTTTGATCGCAGGATTGGGTGTTTCGACAACTTTGTTGTTTCGTGAAGCGGCAGCACGAAAACTCGCCGACAAGGCGGCAGTCAGGGCCCAGCAATCGGCGGATTTTCTCAAGCGGATGTTGGAGTCCGTGGGTCCCTCGGTTGCCAGAGGCGAAGACACCAAAATGATGCGGGGCATCCTCAATGAAACTGCCGAGCGGGTGAAAAACGAACTCGGTGATCTGCCAGACCTCGAGGCGGAACTGCTAGTGGTGCTTGGAAACACCTACAAAGACCTTTCCGAATTCGGTGCCGCCCTGGAAATGCATCGCGAAGCGCTGCGGCTGCGTCGCCAGATCTTTCCGCGCAATCACCCGCTGGTCGCCGACTCGCTTTATGAAGTTGCTTATGTACTGGATTGTTTCGATGGACTGAAAGAAGCCGAAGAAAAAATTCGCGAGGCCATTGAAATCGAGAAAGTTCTGAAACCGCGCCGCGTCAACAACCTGTCGGTCGCCCAGGACATGCTTGCGTGGTTGCTGCTGGGGCAAGACCGAATCGAAGAAGCGGAAGCAGTTGCCCGGGAAAACGTCGCGTCGCTCGACCCCGCAAATCCTGACTACGTCAAAATGAAATCGCGATCCTTTCAAACACTGGGCAGCATCCTGCTCAAATCCGCCCGATTTGCCGAAGGCGAACAGTTCAATCGGGAATCACTCGCTGCGACAATCGAATACTACGGCCCGGACGATCCGAAAAGCGTTACCAGCATGAACAACCTCTGCCACATGCTGGTGAAAACCGGAAAGTTTGATGAAGTCGAGCAGTTGGCGAACCAGGCGCTGAAAATTGAAGCAAAAATTGCGGGAAAGCCCTTTGCCTATTGCACCGATGCACTGCACAAGGCACTGGCCAATGTTTGCGAAAGCCGGAACGATTTGCCCGTGCGCACTGGCGCATCTGGAAACCGCTGTCGAATCGGCTTCAAGTGTTTTTGGGGATGATCACCGCTTTACAAACGACAAACGGGCATTGCTCGCACGAGTTCAGGTTGAGGCCGGCAAGCTGGACGAAGCGAAGGCGACGATTGCGAAAGCCCGCGAAGGAAACAACGACGAGTCGGCGGAAAATTCGCTGGACGTGGCGGAATCGGCTCTGGCACTCGCCAACGGGAATCCCGAGTTGGCCGCCGAATTGGCGAAACGGGAAATCGAAAAAATCCGTGGAAAATCGGCTCGTAACTCGATTCTGTTCGTCGATGCAATGCAGGCACTTGCGGCTGCACAAGTTGCATTGGGCGAACGCGACGCCGCCAGGGAAACATTGCGCAACGCAATCAGCCTCCTGCGCCCGGAGCTAAACCAGGGAATGCCGATGTTGGTGAAACTGGAGAACTCGTTGAAGGCCGTCGCCGAAGGTCATTAAAAAAAATGGCCGGACCGCGAGCAGTTTTCAGGGCAGGGAGCTTTGTTTCGGCCCATGACATCCGGTCAGGGATTCCGACGATCGGCAGAAACGGGGCAGAAACGGGGACAGGTTGGCTCTGTAGAAACCTGTCCGACGGCAAAGAGAATCATGATGTTGTGGGTCAGCGCGATGACGTACAAGTCGCGGTTTTGACTCCGGTAACTTCTTCCGCGCCAGCGACAGCTTGTCTTCGCTTGATCATGCCCATCACGGTTTCGCTTTTTCAGCGTTGACCGGATTTCTGCTTGTCCACTTTAACACCAGACAGGCAAACAGTTGGTGCTGAGCAAACCTCCCGGGACTGAACTCGTGAGAGTATTGCGAAAGGGATTGCCGGGCGGTTCGACAAGCGACCTCAAGCACCCTCCGTGGTGATTTCGATGTCTTGCTGATATCGAGCTGGTACCAAATCCAGAATCCCCTCACAACACCTTTTCTGCAGAGCAGGACAGGTCCCGTTGTCCGTTACGCTGGACGGCCCGGAGTTCGCAGCGTGGCTTCGAAGCCCGGCCGTGTGGCCGCAAGGGTGAAGGCCAGGGTAATGAATTCCGAATGGTAAAAGTGAAATACATGATTGAAACGGTCGACGAAAACGTGATCGTTCCGCTTGCGTTGGGGAGATCCGGACTGAATCCATTGGCGGACCAGGTCTGCCAAAGGTAAACTCCAGGCTGTCGATGAATCATCAGCTGTTTGTATTCCCGTTTTAAAACTGCATATTTTCCAAACAGGCGTCTTGACGGCTCTGTGAAAACCACGATTTCGTGCCACCACCGCGTTGCCTTGCCGTGCGGTTTTCCCCGGAAATGGCACGGCTGGACAAGCCAACCGGGGCACCCTCAAGTTCAAAACCAGATGTTTTCTGCAGAGCCCGTTTTGACACCATCTCCTGTGAAAGAACCTTCCATGCAGCGCCGATCGCGTGTCAAGACCATCCGCCGGGTAGCGGTGATCGTCTGGTGTGTGCTGCTGAGCCTGGCGACCATCTATGGTTTGGGCTATTACCCGGATCCGGTGCGATACATCCTGGCCGTGATGTGTCTGGTTACATTTCCCGGTGCCATTGTATTTTGGTGGATCATCCACCCGTTTATTGAGTTTTGGCGTCGCACCGGCATGACGGCGGCTTACACGACCGGATTCGCTGCCATGATCCTGATCGGGGTCGCCCTGTACCTGGTGCGCGATCGTTTTGTGGGACAGGATCTGGGCACGCACTGGTATTTGATCGTACCGGGGTTGCTGGTATATGCCGTTTCGGCAGGTATGGAGTATCAATGCCGAAAGTTGCTGACGTTTCGGATCCTGGTGGGTGTGCCAGAGCTCAAAAACGAACGATCGGGCGATCAGCTGATCAGTCAGGGCATCTACCAGCTGGTGCGGCATCCCCGCTATCTGACGATTATTGTGGGCATGATCGGAGTCTCGCTGGTCATCAATTATTCGGGTATCTACCTGTTGATGCTGCTGTTGATTCCTGGTCTTTATTTGATTGCCCTGTTTGAAGAGCGTGAACTGCTGATTCGATTCGGAGACACGTATCGCCAGTATCGGCAGACGGTTCCGCGGTTGTTTCCCAGTCGGGACTCCCTCGCGAAATTTCGACGCACTTTTTTTGATCGATCCCAAAAAACATAACGGCCAACCTGTCTCGTTCGGGATCAGTGGTCAACCGGGGCGGGGCTCCCCGGGTCAAGGCCCGTCAGAGAGGGCGGCGGACTGGCGTTTGAACTCGGGTCCCTTGCCACTAACGGCAGCTGTTGAACCGTGTAACGCCGGATCCCGTCGTGCGAATTGCTCGCGGCGACGAGTTAATGGCAAGGCCATTGCATGGTGCGGCAAGGAATTCCGCTGATGGGGACGGCTTAACGGACGTGGGCACGGGAAACAGGCCCGGCGGTGACGGGGAGTCTATTCCGAGGCGGCCGGAGGCTTTTCTCCATATTTGGCTTCGTACAGCTTGGCGAATTTTTCGGCCCGAGCCGGATCGCAAATAAAACACTGGGATTCGGCACGATTGTGTTCCTCGCACCAGTCACCTTTTTCCCTGAATTCTGCGGCCGCCCGGGAACTGCACATGCTGCAAACCTCTTCCGGGATGGCATGTTCCCGGCACCACCACTGCGAATGATCATCATTGGCAACGGTTGACGGGGTTGTCTGGCTGGTTTGGCCGCCGGTATCCGGTTTTTCACCGGCACAACCGGCAACCATGCCGATTCCGGCAAACAACGCCATGATCAGGGCCGTATTTTCCAATTTTCTGAATACAAGCATTTGAAAACTCCTTGAACAATGAACCTCAATCGGCATGGGCCGCGACGGATTCGCGTGCCGTGTCATGCGCAGAAAACCCGTTAATGTTTCGATCTTCGTTCGCGAATTCCGTGCCCGCCAGGTCGTCACCCCGGATCCCGGCAAACACCGAGTAAATCACACGCAGCACCAGCAGCGACATGATCATGGCGCTGATCACACCTCCGACGACGACCGTTGCCAGGGGGCGCTGCACTTCGGCCCCGATCCCCGTATTGAGCGCCATGGGGAGAAAGCCAACCGCCGCCACCAGCGTCGTCATCAATACCGGTCGTATTCTCATCATGGCCGCCTGCTGGATGGCCTCATCCAGTCCCATTCCCAGGCGACGCAGACGACGAATCGTCGTCACCAGCAACATGTCATCCAGAACAGCGACTCCCGAAAGTGCCACGAAACCGATGGCGGCGGAAATGGAAAACGGCATGTCCCGAATCCAGAGTGCAATGATTCCGCCTGTCCAGGCAAATGGAATTCCGGTCAGCACCCGAAACGTATCGACCAGGTTGTGATAGGTCAAATACAGCAAAACCATGATCAACAGCAATGCCGTCGGAACAATCAGCAGCAGGCGTTGCCGGGCACTTTGGTAATGTTCAAACTGCCCGCCCCACTCGATGTGATATCGCCCCTGGGGAATCTGGACCTGTTCGGCAATGCTCTGTTGGGCTTCCGCCACGAATCCGCCCATGTCCCGTCCACGAATGTTCGCGGAAATCGTGATTCGGCGGTATCCCCATTCGCGGGTGATGGTCGACGGGCCCTCAATCGTCCTGATTTCGGCCAGGCGTGATAACGGAATTCTCTGTCCGGAGCTCGTGTAGATTTTAATGTTTCCGACCGATTCCGGCGTGCTGCGGGCCGCTTCGGTTAATCGAACGACGAGTGGAAAACGCAGCTGGTCCTCGTAGACCTCACCCAGCGGGAAACTGCCCAGTGACTCGACCAGATTCAGGACGTCGGTGGCCGAAACTCCGTAACGGGCGATCTCATCCTGTTTGATAATAATCTGAAGTACGGGTTGCCCGGTGACCTGCTCTACATTGACATCCGCATTACCCGGAATGGATTTCAGGACACGTTCAATCTCTTTTGCCTTGTCGACCAACACGTCAAAATCGTCACCGAACAATTTGACGGCCACATCGCTGCGCACGCCGCTGATCATTTCGTTCAGCCGCATTTCAATGGGTTGCGTCATGGCAATCCGCTGACCTGGTATTTCGCGGAGTGCTTTTTGTACCAGACTGGTCAACTCATCCTGGGTGTCCGCCCGCGTCCATTGTGCCCGGGGTTTCAGCGTGACGAACATGTCAGTCAGCTCAACGCCCATGGGATCGGTGGCGACTTCCGCGCTGCCAATGCGGCTCCAGACATGATCGATTTCATCGGGAAACGTCGCCAGCAATGTACGTTCCATTTGCGTGTTGGTTTCAATCGATTGATCAAGACCGGTTCCCGCAAGTCGAACGATATTGATTGCAATAGCGCCCTCGGAAAGCTTTGGAACAAACTCGGATCCGAGATTGGGGGCAATTAATCCGAATGCCAAAGCCAGAACGCCGGCCGCAAACAGTACGACCGCGGTTTTCTGACGCATCGTAAAATGCAGGATGGGCCGGTAGATTCGTTTCACCAGCCGGATCAAAAGCGGGTCCTGTTCGTTTAACCTGGCCGGCAGAAAATAACTGGCCAGCACAGGCATCAGGGTCAACGACAGCAGCATCGAGCCGGCCAGCGCGAAGATCACCGTCAGGGCCATCGGTCGAAACAGTTTGCCTTCCACTCCCCCCAGCGTCAGGATGGGGAGATACACGATCATGATGATCAATTCGCCAAACATGGTCGGTTTCCGAACCTCGATTGCTGCATCGCGGATCACATCCAGACGTGTTTGACCCCGGGGAATGCCCTGCCCGACTCGCCGCACACAGTTTTCGACCATCACCACGGAACTGTCCACGACCAGGCCAAAGTCGATTGCGCCGAGGCTTAACAGGCTGGCTGCAATACCGACCTGCAGCATTCCCGAAAATGCGAACAGCATCGACAGCGGAATGGCCAGCGCGACAATCAGCCCGGCCCGCAAGTTGCCAAGGAACAGGAACAGTACGGCCACTACCAGCAAGCCGCCCTGAAAAAGATTTTCCCGGACGGTTTCGATCACGGTATCGACCAGCCGGGTCCGGTCGTAAACCGTCACAACTTCAATGCCGGGCGGCAGCGTCGCATTGATCTTCTTCATTTCCTGTTTCAGCCGATGGGTCACGTCGTGGCTGTTTTCGCCCATCAGCATGAACCCCAGGCCATAAACGACCTCACCCTGTCCGTCGGCGGTGACCGCACCCCGTCGAATCTCATGACCGATCTCAATATCTGCCACATCCCCCACCCGGACGGGCGACCCGTCGACCGCCTTGATGACGATGTTCGTGATTTGTTCGATATTGACCGTTCGGGCAATGCCCTGTACCAGCAACATTTCGGAATTGCGCGACAGATTACCGCCACCGACGTTTCGATTGTTGGCCTTGACCGCCGCAACCACCTCGTCAAACGTAAGACCATGTTTGATCAGACGAGTCGGATCAATGCGTACCTGATACTGCTTTTCGAATCCGCCCCAGCTGTTCACTTCCGCGGTACCCGAAACCGTGCGGAGTTGGGGCCGAATCATCCAGTCCTGGACCGTTCGCAATTCAGTCAGCTGTTCGATCTGTCTGGCGCGTGGAAGAGACGAGATATCGACGTCTTTCAGCCGCACCAGATAGTGGTACACCTCGCCGAGGCCGGTGGAGGCCGGTCCCATTCGCGGCCGTTCGATCCCGTCCGGCAATTCCACAGTTGCAATCCGCTCGCCCACCAACTGGCGGGCAAAATAGATATCGGTGCCGTCCTCAAATGTGACAATGACCTGAGACATCCCGAATTTGGAAATGGACCGCAGTTTCTCCAGACCCGGAAGCCCGCTGATAACCTGCTCGACGGGGAACGTGATCTGACGCTCGACCTCTTCGGGGGCCAGGGCAGGTGCCGTCGTATTGACTTGCACCATTACCGGAGTCGTGTCCGGGAAAGCGTCGATATCGAGATACTGCAGGGAAAACGCGCCAACGCCGATGACGAGGCCTGTTAAAAACAGGACCGCAAGTCGATAGCGAAGCGAAAAGTCGATAATCCAGTTCAGCATGCTGACGTGTCTTTGCGTTCCCCGCGACGAGTGGTTTTACTTGATGTGATTGTCGGGTTCGACCGAACCCCTAGTGTTCGCACAGTCAGCCAGCGCCGAGGTTGCCTTTCAGCAATTCGGCCCTCAAAACGCCACTCCCTTTCGTGACAACAACCTCACCCGGCAACAACCCGGCAATGACCTCGGTAATTCCGTCAATGGTTGCTCCGGGACGAACCGATCGGGTGTGAAATACCTTGAATGAGCCCTCCTGGAAGTAGTCTTTGTCGCGAACAAAGGCCACATGGCAACAGCCCTCCCAGTGAATCGCCTGGCTGGGCACAACAATCGCCTCGGATTCTTCCCTCAAAATGATTTCACCCGATCCGAACGTTTCATTTCGCAGGTCACCGTCGGTGTTGTCAAGTTGCCCGCGAACCTGTACCGATCGGGTGATGGCATCCACATCGGTACTGATCCAGGCGATGGTTCCGGCCGTTCCGGACGGGAAACCGTCCGGATGAAACAGGATTTTCTGTCCCAGGGAGATCCGGCTTGCTTCCTCAAGCGGAACATTCAGCATCAACCACATCTGACGGGTGTCCACAATATTGAACAGCGGACTGCGCGAGTCCACGACCTCGCCGGCGACCGCGTGCCGCATCACAACGACGCCGTCACGCGGTGCGCAGATCGGCAGCAGGTTGGAGGAGTTGCCAAGCTCATGATACATATCCTCGGGAAATCCGAGATACTTCAACTGGCTCCGAATCCGGTCAATTGGCTGACCGGGTTGTTCAATGGATTCAGTCCGCAGACCGAAATTGGAAAGTCGCTGCACGGCATTGGCAACCGCCACCTCGGCCGTCGCCAGCGCCGATTCTGTCTCTTCGATTTCCCGGCCGGGAATGACGCCATCGCCTGCTCGAGCAAGTCGATCCAGTCGTTTGCGGGCCAGATCGAGTGCCACTCGTTCTTCAAGGAGTTTCGACTTGGCCTGCCCGACTTCAGTTGCGTCAACGATTGCAATCACATCACCTTTGCGAACGGAATCTCCAACATTGACTCGCACCAGAGCGATCGTTCCGGCGGCTCGCGAGGAAACGTGGGCCTGTCGGGTAGGATCATACACAAGTTCACCGGTGACTTTGATCGTCTCGACAATCGGACCACGATCAACCAGGGCAATATCAATGCCCGCCCGATTTACGGAATCGATGGAGGGGAACTGGATTCGTCGAAGATGCATTTTGCATCCGGGATCGTTTTTGGTTCGCGGGCGAGCCGCGATGGCGCGCTCCGCTCGCGGAAAATCATCGCCGTTCAATACGGGAGTTTCAGCAAGTTGAGCCAGTTCCGGATGGTGCAGTACGCATTCGTGAACACCATGCTCGGCACACCAGCCGTGCAATTCTCCCTTGGGCAGCAGCTCGGCGTTGCAGGAAATACATATTTCTTCCGGAACGCCGTGCTCGTCACACCAGTCGGCCTCGGAAGGATCCGCATTGCCCGTCAGTTGTGAAAATGCCGGCAAACTCCAGCCGTGATAATTTCCCCACCATGCCAAACCCGCCAATACCGACAAGATGACCACGGTGGGAATGCCTCGCGCTGCCATCCGCAGCCAGCGGAGTGCCCGGCCGGGCCGGGAATCGTCTGGTTGCGGGCCACCGTCGGAAACGCCGGGTTGCGGCCGCGAAGTCGTGGCGGCAGAAGGTTCTATGTTAATTTCGTTCATGTCCGGAAATGTCAAAACAGGAATGCCATCATGATTTTCGCCCATCAACGAACGTAAATGTGACGCAAGTGCGCAGAATCACCTTGCGACAAACGTTCATTCACGAAAGAAGTCTGGACTAGAGGGTCCAGCTGGACAAAGCCGCGCGAGATTTTGACCCGGCAAGCCTGAGGGCAAGACATTGATTCCGGATGCCTCGCGGGAAACGGGTGTCAGTTTCCATTTCTCCAGAGTGCATACGACGTCCGTAAAGCAGACCAGCAAATCGGCAGGAACCAGGTCTGCAAACATTTCGGTTACGGGAAGCGCGCCGGAGCAAAAGCAATCATGACACGGGCCTTCCAGTGGATCGCAGGGCTGAGCCGGATCGCCAGGTTCGCACGGCGCAGACGACGTGTGCCCACAATCCTCGCCACAACAAACGCTGGCTGGTCCGACACCCGTCGACGTGCATTGGCCCAGGTGGCAAACGAACGGGCACAGCAAAACCAGTGCGGCCATCAGGATCGAGTTGACCGGGTTGTTCGTCAAGGGACGGATTCCTGCGCTGGATGGGATGTCTCCACGGGGGCTGATTCAGGATTATACGTCAAAAAACCAAAGCTCCCGTCGGAAATCATTAAACCGCGGGTTTTCGGGGCACCGGCCACAAGGCCCCCCGCGGGACGGGATTTGATAACATCCACAGGTTGCCGAAACGTCGTAACCATCGTCGCCAGAGGGACTTGTGGTCACGGGCCAAATCCGCCGGGGATGCCGGGGCGGAAAGTCCATGGTCAGAAGCGCCCGAAGGGCCGTTCCGGCAATCGACTCCTGCACTAAACTGGTCCCGTCAGACGTTTCCGTGGATTCCATCCAGCAAGGCCATTCAAACACGATGATTAAACCAATTCTGATTGCGATTGCCTGCCTGGCCGCCATGAACGGGGGCAGCAGCCTGGCCCAGGAGAAACCGCTCAAGGTCTTTATCCTCGTCGGCCAATCCAACATGCAAGGCCACGCTCATGTGCGAACATTGCCACACATCGGCATGGATCCCGCGACCAAACCGATTCTCGATGAGATCCAGGATGAGAAGGGCCAGCCGCGGGTTATCGATAATGTCTGGATCTCGTACCTGTCGTCCAATGGCGTAAAGGCCGGCCCGCTCACAACCGGTTTTGGCGCGGATGACAACAAGATTGGCCCGGAACTGATGTTCGGAATCACCATGCAGAAAAAACAGAATGAGCCGATCCTGATTATCAAAGCCGCCTGGGGAGGGAAAAGTATCAATACCGACTTTCGGCCACCCAGCGCCGGTCCCTACGAGTTTGACGAGTCCGTTGTCAATCAACTCCGGGAACAGGGCAAGGATATCGAAACCATCAAAGCCGACAAACAGAAAGCGACGGGCGTTTACTATCGTCAAACCATTGACCATGTAAAAAATGTTCTGGCCGATATCAAAAGCGTTTATCCGGACTACGATGCCGAACTCGGCTGGGAACTGGCGGGTATGGTCTGGTTCCAGGGCTGGAATGACATGGTGGACAGTGGCACTTATCCCCGTCGCGACCAGGACGGAGGTTACGACGCCTACAGCCAGGTGCTGAGTGACCTGATTCGTGACGTCCGCAAGGATCTGTCGGCCCCAAATTTGCCGTTTGTGATCGGCGTCATGGGTGTTGGTGGACCGACGGAAAAATATTCACCACAACAGCAGCGTTACCGGCAAGTCCACCAGAGATTCCGCGACGCGATGGCCGCACCCGCCAGCATGAAAGAATTCCAGGGCAACGTCGTCGCCGTTCTGACCGAGAATTACTGGGACCCGGAGCTGGATGCGATAGTGGCCCGCGACAACGAGATTGGAAACAGGATAAAGCGGTTTAAAAATGACGACAAGCTGGAAGAGTTGGCCCGGGAAATCAACGGAGACGGGGAACTCACAGAGGAAGACCGGCAGGTTTTCAGGGATCTTCAACGGGATGGAAAGCTGGAACAGGTACTTCTGGAACGCATGCGCAGCGGAGAGTTCACGGTTGGGGAGTATCAAATCCTGCAACTCGGCAAATCCAACGCAGAATATCATTACCTCGGTTGCGCCAAAATTATGGCTCAGATTGGAAAAGCGTTCGCCGAGGCAATGCCGGTGGGTTCACCCGATTAAGAGGTCGGGAGGGTACCGCAGAAGAGTTTGGGTTGGGAGCTGGGGGTGCCACGGTTGGCTTGTCCAACCGTGCCGTTTGCAGGAAAACCGCAATGCGAGGCAAGCCAGCAATCGCGACAAATCGCGGCACATCGCGGTTTTCGACTGAGTCCTCCCGGCCCCCTTAATCGCCGCCCCCTTTAACCTCCTCACATCGGGAAACAACGCTGAATATGAATCCACGCTTCCTCCTGCCATTGGTCTTGTTGTCCACCGCGGGTTTCCTGACGCCGACCAGCGTTTTTGCCCAGGTTCCGGACAACCACATTCCCGACTTCACGCGCGGCGACCGGATTCCCGAGGATGCACCGCACGACTGGAATCTCGGGCCGACTGGTGCGCGGGGATGGATTTACAGCAGCCGGCTGGAAACGTCCGAAGCACGGCAGATCTGCATTACAACAGTCGAAGAGGGTTCGCCTGCCCACGGCATCCTGCACGTGGGCGATGTGATTCTCGGCGCAGACGGAAAACGCTTCAGCCATGATCCGCGCATCGAGTTGGGCAAGGCAATTGTTGCGGCCGAAGCGAGCAACGGCTCGCTGGCCCTGACTCGCTGGAAAAAGGGCGATACCGACCAGCCCATTTTGCAGTTGGCCGTGCCGGGAAGTTATTCGGCGACCGCTCCATTCGATTGCCCCAAATCCAGGGTCATTTTTGAACAAGGCTGTTCCGCGCTTGCCGAACGAATGAAAGCCAATCCGAATGCCGGCAACGGAATCATTCGGTCACTCAATGCCCTCGCTCTTCTATCGACCGGGCGTGAAGAATATTTGCCCCTGGTCCGGGAGCAAGTCCAGTGGGCGGCGGCGTATTCGGACGTGGAGGGCAAGTCGCTCAACTCCTGGTTTTACGGCCCGGTCAACATGCTGTTGGCCGAGTACACGATGGCCACCGGCGACAAAACGTATCTGCCGGACCTGGAACGCATCACCATGGAAATCGTTCATGGCCAAAGTGCCGTTGGCTCATGGGGGCACCGCTTTGCACGACCTGACGGTCGACTCAACGGCTATGGAATGATGAACGCCCCGGGACTGCCGTTGACCGTCTCGCTGATCCTGGCGCGGAAGGCCGGAGTCAGCGATCCCGAGCTGGACGTGGCCATTGAGAAAAGCACCCGGTTGATTCGTTTTTATGTCGGCAAGGGATGCGTTCCCTACGGCGATCACGCGCCGTGGATGGAAACGCATGATGACAATGGCAAAAACGGAATCGCCGCGTTGATGTTTAATTTGCTCGGCGACCGGGAAGCCGCGGAGTATTTCTCGCACATGAGCGTTGCCTCTCACGGCGCCGAGCGGGAAATGGGGCATACCGGAAACTTTTTCAATATGCTGTGGGCCATGCCCGGCGTGGCGTTGTCCGGCCCAAACGCCAGCGGCGCCTGGATGCAGGAGTTTGGCTGGTACTACGACCTGGCGCGGCGTTGGGACGGTACCTGGCAGCATCAGGGACCGGCCCAGCCAAAACCGGACAGCTACAAAAACTGGGATTCGACCGGAGCCTATCTGCTGGCCTATGCCCAGCCGCTGCGAAAACTCTGTATCACCGGAAAAGAAGTTGGGATTGTCGAACAAGTCGACCCGACAACCGCTGCCCACCTGATCGCCGAAGGCCGCGGATACAGCCACCGGTTAAAAGAAAGCATCTATGCCGAACGCAGCGAACAGGAACTGCTGGACGGATTGGCGAGTTGGTCTCCGGTCGTTCGCGACCGGGCGGCCACCGCACTTTCCCGGCGAAACGGCGACCCGGTTCCCCGGTTGATCGCCATGCTCAAGGCGCCCGATTTGTATTCCCGGCTGGGAGCTTGCCAGGCCATTGCCCGAATCGGAAACCGGGCAGCGCTGGCAGTGCCGGAATTAAGGGAAGTTCTCGGGTCCGACGATCTCTGGTTGCGGATCAAGGCCGCCGAAGCGCTGGCGGCGATTGGCGACGCCGCGCGGCCCGTGGTACCCGAACTGTTGGCCATGCTGGTGCGGCAGGATCCTGAAACCGACCCCCGCGGCATGCAGCAACGCTATTTGTGTTTTGCGCTGTTCGACAAACGCACGGGTTTGCTGCGCGGGTCGCTTGACGGTGTCGATCGCGAGGCACTTTATTCGGCCGTGCGGGCGGGGCTTGGCAACGAAGATGGCCGGGCCCGCGGAGCGCTGGGTTCGGTTTACCAAAATCTTTCGTATGCCGGGATCGAGCCATTGCTGCCTGCGATCCACCAGGCAGTTGTCGAACCCGCGCCCAGTGGAATCATGTTTGCCGACGGTATTCGACTGAACGGTTTGGAGATTCTTGCCAAACATCGAATCGAGGAAGGCATGCCGTTATGCCTGGAGGTGATGGAGCTGGACCGCTGGGGCCGGGGGAACCGAATCACCAGGTGCCTGAACGCGCTGCAGCTTTATGGCGGGGCGGCACAGGAGCTGCTGCCGCAGCTTGAGGCGTTGGAGCAGCAGCTGACGGACGAGAAGCAAATCGAGTTGCTGCGTCAAACCATCGCCACGATCACGTCCGACAACAATCCGCCCCAACTTCGACCACTGGATTAAGGGGTCCGGAGGGCTCGGTGGAAAACATTCGGGGTTGGAAATGAAGGTGCCACGGCTGGCTTGCCCGGCCGTGCGGTTTTGCCCGGCAATTGATTCCTGAATCGCGAACACCTTATTTCAGATTCAATTGCCAGTTCGCGCCAAACTGGTCGGTGGCCCACCCGAACTGTTGGCTGAAACCGTAGTTGCCCAGCGGCATCATGACGTTTCCGCCCTCCGAAAGTTTCTCGAATCGCTCTTTCAGCTGAGTTTCGTTTTCGCATTCGACGAAAAAAGAAAAGGCAGGCGTTAATTCAAAATCGTGTTTGACGGGGCTGTCGATACATTTGATGGATTGCCCGGCAATCACGATGGCAGCAAGTTTGACCGTGCCTTCCTTTCCATTTTCACCCGCCTGGTATTTGGTCAAACTTTCGACTTGTGTGCCGGGAAACACGGATTTGTAAAAGTTGATCGCTGCTTCGGCCCGGCCATCGAACATGAGAAACGGTGTGACGCTGGTTTGTGCTTCATTTTCAGTTTCGGGTTGGGCGGATTTGGTCATCTTACCGGTATTGAACGTCTTCCATTCGCCCTGGTCGTTGAGCATTTCTGAGGTGGCGGCAATCTCGTTTTCCGACTTGAACTCGTAACTGTCGCGATACCGCCGACTCTTGGTCGGGTCGGTCAAGTCCGGTCCTTCCGCTTCCAAAGTCAAAATCTTGCCGGCGGCGTCAAGTGACCCGGTGTAGTGCCACTGGAAGGTCGACGAGAAGTCGACCCAGCTGCCGGTAAATTGTCTTTTTCTGGCGTCATAGCCGATCAACTGAACGGCGGATAATCCCGTTTGGAAGTTGTATTCGTTGACGATCCACAGCTTTCCGACGACCCGGGATTCCATGGTGCCGTTGAAATCCGTCGCCCAGGTCCCTTCAAATTGTTTTAGCCACTCAAATCCAGTGAGTGTTTTGTTGTTGTCGGCGTTCGTTGGGGTTTCCTGGGCAAGACACATCGACGTTCCCAGCAACAATCCGGCACATGCCTGAATCAATGACGTCATGGTATTCCTCGTTTTCAGTGGTTGTCGTGCGGCGTGAAATCGGCCAGACAAAAAAAAGGCTCGGGAGCGCTCTGTGGAAAACATGCGGGTTTGGAAACCAAGGATTAAGGGATCAGCAAGATTGGGGGTCAGGAGGGCTCCATGGAAAACATCCGGGTTTGAGGGTGAGGGTGCCACGGTTGGCTGGCCCCGCCGTGCCGTTTCCCGGCAACCGCGCGGCGGGCGAACCGGCGGTGGCGTCCCCTCAATCTCCCTGTGCCAGTTTCCGGGCCCGCAGGAAAAAGTCTTTCACGAAATCCTTGTCCAGGGCGGGGACGGAATTGCCGTTAATCCCCACCATGGGTTCTCCGGCGCACAGGGAATTGACGATGGCCTCTTCGGTCGCTTCAATCGCCGCCCGGTAGGCCGGGTCCAGATATTCATCACCGATAATTTTGAGATCCACCAGCGGATGTCGTTTTCCCTGGGGGATGGTGTTGCCCGTCGAAAATCCAACGACAATCTCACCGCTTCCATGCGCCGCATGAGATCCCATGCGTCCAATTCCCAGAGCGGCCCGCTTGCACAGACGCTGGACCTGACTGGACGACAACGGCAGATCAGTCGCCAGCACGACAATAATCGAACCATAATGATCGCGGCGGTCCTGCGCCGTCCCGGCCCTGTCAGCGAGTATCCGGCCGATCGCATAACCATCGATACGCAACTCATTCATCAGGCCAAAGTTGCTCATCACCAGAACGCCCAGCGTATAGTGCACGTCTCCGATCTCGATGATTCGGCTGGAAGTACCGATACCGCCTTTAAAACCGCAACAGATCATTCCCGTGCCGGAACCCACCGAGCCTTCCTTTACCAGTCCGCTCCGGGCACTGTTAAGGGCATCAATCACGTGCTGTTCGCTGACGTGGTCACCGATTGAGTCATTCAAAAAACTGTCATCGCACTCTCCCACCACGGGGATCACGACGTGCAGGCTGTTCCAGATTCGTTCATACTTTTTTGACATCCAGCGAATGATTCCCTTGTGCACCGTTCCCACGTCATGCGTGTTGGTCAGACCAATCGGCGTTTCGATGAGTCCCCATTCGGCGATCTGGGTAATGCCCGACATCTCCCCGGCACCATTCAGGACGAAACTGCCGGCAATCAGTTTTTTGTCAAAGACCCGTTCGTTGGGAAGGATCATGGTGACACCGGTTCTCACCGGGCCCTTGCCCGGAATCAATTTGCCTTCACCGCGGATAATGGTCGAGTGACCGACGCGAACGCCCGGCACGTCCGTAATTGCGTTGTATTGACCCGTTGGAAAAACTCCGATCTGAATTCCCAGATCCCTTGCCCGCCCGGTTTTCATGCCCGCACCTGGTTTCTGCGCCAGCGGCGTACCGCCGGCTTGAGAATCGATCCAACAAGATTTGTGTACGACATGCCGGTCTTGTCGGCCAGGATGGACAAATCGCTGAATCCAGGTGAGAGACCCGGCAGAGGATTGATTTCAATAAAGTAGATGTCGCCGTTGGCGGTTATCCGGAAATCGATGCGGGCCACGTCACGGCATTGAACAATTCGGAAGCATCGGCGGGCAAATCTTCGAACTTGCAGGTCCATGGCCTCGCTAATATCCGCGGGACACCTGATCTCAAAGTATTCATTATTGACCGGGTCGGGAGCCTGTTTTGCTTCAAATGAATAAACGGGGAACGGCGGCGAGTTGTCGCCCCGGTCCTTGAAAACAATTTCCGAGGGGCCGAGTATCCGAAGACTCTCGGTTCCCAAAACACCAACGGTAAATTCGCGGCCTGCCACGTATTCCTCGCACAGGATTCCCGACGAAATGGAATCGCCCAAACGTTGTACGGCTCGCTGCAGTTCATCCGGACTGGAGGCGACGGAGTTCTCGTAGATGCCCTTGGAAGTCCCCTCAAAGACAGGTTTGGCAATGATCGGATAATTGAGCTGCAGTTGTTGCAAATCTGCCATTTTGCGGATCACCTGCGATCTTGGCACAAGAATGCCTTCGGCCGCCATCAATTTATTCGTAATCTCCTTGTCCAGAGTGATCGCCAGACAGGTCGCGTCGCCACCCGTGTGTTCAATCCCCAACAGATCGCAGAGGGCAGGAACCTGCGCCTCACGGGTTCGACGCTGAAAACCCTCGGCAATGTTGAACACGATGTCCGCCCTGGCCGACAACAGTTCGTCCGCCAAATTTCGATTCATTTCGATTCCGATCAGATCGAATCCGTTTTCGCGAATCGCATTTCCGATCGCTTGTATCGTTTCCGGCGAATCAAATTCGGATTCCAGTTCATAGTCCGGATCGGAGGGTGCCCTGGTTTTCACATTGTAAACCAGCGCGATATTGGGTTTTTTCGTTTTGATCCGCCGCGGCGACTTGACCGGCGATTGCGACTTGCGAGCCAGGGCCGAAGCAACAATATGCAGGATGGTTTCATCATAACCCAGTCCCAGATTTTTGCTGGCTTCAAAAATACCTGCTCCGGGTTGTAAACTGGGAAGGGCATTGATTTCAATGAAATAGACCTCACCCGTTGGTGTTACCCGAAAGTCGGCTCGCGCCATGTCAACGATGGACAGGGCCCCAACTACCTTTTTCATGGCCGCCGTAATCGATGCCAGAACCGGGGGCTCCAGTTTGGCAGGGCAGCGAACCTGGACTTTGGAATCATCGGTATTCTTCAGGTCATAATCATAAATCCAGTTGCCTTCGAAATCGGTCCTGAAGTATTCGACAGGTTCCAGAACACCCTCGTCGCCCAGATTGGAGATAAAAGGAACCGTCACATCTTTTCCGTCCACATATTTCTCCACCAGGATGCCTTCGGTGAAATGCCGCAACTTTTTCGAAAGGTAGGATTTCAGTTCCCGCGGATTGGAACAGATCGACGTTTTGTCAATTCCCTTGCTGGAGCCTTCGAAATTCGGTTTGGCAAACACCGGAAAGGTCAATTCACGCAAAACCGGTGGCAGATCATCCAGATGGTGAACCACATGGCTTTCCGGCGTGAGTACGCCGGCGGCTCGGACCAGCTGTTTGGTCAGGTACTTGTCCAGCGTCAGAAAGCACTGGTAGGACCCCGGTCCCGCATAATGCAAGCCGAGTTGCTCAAAACAGATGGGCGCCAGGCTTTCGCGACCAATCCCCCGGAATCCCTCGGCGGTGTTCAGAATCACGTCGGGCTGGCAATCTTCCAGCTTGCGGATCCACGAACCGTTTTTGGTCATTTCAATCTGGATCACTTCATGCCGCTGGCGCAGCGCGTTCGTAATGGCGTCGATGACCTCGGGCGTGTCAAACTCGGCTTCCTCCAGCGCCTTGCTGCGTTGCCGGTTAAAAACAAAGGCAACCTTCGTCCGTGAGCCAGTTTCGGGCATGTCGATTTCCCAGGAGCTTTTGATAATGTCGAAAGAGGAAAGATCAGGGGGCAGAAGTCAATTGCCGGAACGGCCCGGCGGGTGCCTGGCACCATTGACTCCTGACCGGCTCTGTAGAAAACATCTGGTTTTGACCTTGAGGGTGCCGCGGTGGCTTGTCCAACCGTGTATTTCCGGGGAAACCGCACTGCCAGGCAACGCGGTCGTGGCATCAAATCATGGTTTTCTGCAGACCCCTCCTGACCCCTTAATCACCGCCGCACCATTGACGACTGACCGGCCCTGAAGAAACATCCGGGTTTTGGAGGGAGGGTGCCACGATTGGCTGTTGCAACCGTGCCATTTCCGGGAAATACCGCTGCCGGGCGAGCCGCCAGCGGTATCAAATTGTGGTTGTCTGCAGAGCCCTCCTGACCCCGAAATCACCCGGCGTTTCATCACGCCCGCTCGAAATGATCAGGCGAGGTCGAAGCGATCGAGGTTCATTACCTTGTCCCAGGCCGCGACAAAGTCATTGACAAACTTCTGCTCCGCATCGTCACATGCATAAACTTCCGCGATGGCCCGCAGTTGCGAGTTCGAACCAAACACAAGGTCCACGGCGGTGCCCGTCCATTTCACGTTACCCGATGTGCGGTCCCGTCCTTCGAAAAAGTGTTCGCATTTGGGAGACTTCTGCCACTGGATGCTCATGTCCAGCAGGTTGACGAAGAAATCGTTGGTCAACGTCCCGGGCCGGTCGGTGAAGACACCCAGTTCCGACTGCCCCGTGTTGGCATTCAGGGCTCGCAGGCCGCCAACGAGAACCGTCATCTGCGGAGCGGTCAACGTCAGCAGATTTGCCCGATCCACCAGCAGCTCTTCCACCGGCCGGTCGTGCCCGTGTCCGGCGTAGTTGCGGAATCCGTCCGCGGTCGGTTCGAGTACAGCGAACGAGTCCACGTCGGTCATTTCCCGGGACGCGTCAGTGCGCCCGGGCGCGAAGGGCACCTGCACGTCGTGCCCGGCCTTTTTCGCAGCCGCCTCAACAGCGGCACACCCGCCCAGCACGATCACGTCAGCCAGCGAGACCCGCTTGCCGCCGGATTGCGAGCTGTTGAAATCCGTTTGGATTTTCTCAAGTGCCGGCAATACCTTCGCCAGTTCGGCCGGCTCGTTAACTTCCCAGTCCTTTTGCGGCGCCAGGCGAATGCGGGCCCCGTTTGCTCCGCCGCGCTTGTCGGTGCCGCGAAACGTGGCCGCCGACGCCCAGGCGGTCAAGACCAGTTGGGAAATGGACAGTCCGGACGCGAGGATCTGGCCCTTGAGGTCCGCGATGTCCCGGGCGCCAATCAATTCATGATCGACCGCCGGGACGGGATCTTGCCACAATTCCTGTTCCGCCGGGACCAGCGGCCCGAGATACCGCGAAACCGGGCCCATGTCGCGGTGCGTCAGCTTAAACCAGGCTTTGGCAAAGGCCTCGGCAAGTTCGTCCGGATTCTCGTGGAATCGCCGTGAAATCGGCTCATAGATCGGGTCCATCCTGAGCGACAGGTCCGTCGTGAACATCATGGGAGCGTGCTTCTTGGACGGATCGTGAGCATCCGGTACCGTGTTCACGGCCGCCGGATCCGTGGGCGTCCACTGCGTGTGGCCGGCCGGACTGGTCACCTGTTCCCATTCGTAGCCGAACAGGTTGTCAAAGTAGTTATTGTCCCATTGGGTCGGCTGGGTGGTCCAGGCGCCCTCCAGACCGCTGGTGATCGTCGCGTCAGCATTGCCGCTGCCAAAGCTGTTCTTCCAGCCAAGGCCTTGCTCGTCCAGGGGAGCAGCCTCGGGCTCGGGACCGAGATACTGGCCCTCCGCGGCCGCGCCATGGGCCTTGCCGAATGCGTGTCCGCCGGCAATCAGCGCCACCGTCTCTTCGTCATTCATCGCCATGCGGCCGAACGTTTCCCGAATGTCACGGGCGGCGGCGACGGGATCCGGGTTGCCGTTGGGCCCCTCCGGGTTGACGTAGATCAGGCCCATCTGCACGGCGCCCAGGGGATTCTCGAGTTCGCGATCGCCGGTGTAACGCTTGTCTCCCAGCCACTCACTTTCCGGCCCCCAGTACACATCTCCTTCCGGTTCCCAGACGTCCTCGCGGCCCCCGCCGAACCCGAGCGTCCTGAATCCCATCGACTCCAGAGCACAGTTGCCGGTGAAGACCATCAGGTCGGCCCATGAGAGTTTGCGGCCGTACTTTTGCTTGATCGGCCAGAGCAACCGGCGGGCCTTGTCGAGGTTTACATTGTCGGGCCAGCTGTTGAGGGCGCGAAACGGAGGGTGCCGCTGCCGGCGCCTCCCCGGCCATCGGCGATGCGGTACGTGCCGGCGCTGTGCCACGCCATCCGGATGAAAAACGGCCCGTAGTGGCCGTAGTCGGCCGGCCACCAGTCCTGCGACGTCGTCATCAACTCGAAAATGTCCTGCTTCAGGGCATCCAGGTCGAGCGTTTTGAACTCCTCCGCGTAGTTGAACTCCTCGCCCATCGGGTTGGACCGGGGCGAGTGCTGGTGCAGCATCTGCAGGTTCAACTGTTCCGGCCACCAGTCCCGGTTCGACAGGGCCCCGGCTGCCGTGTGTCGGACCGACGCGCCTTTCATCACGGGGCACTTGGTTTCGGTATTCATATTTTCTCCAATCGGGTTGTGAATTTTTTCGAGCTGTTCTGTATACAACGAGAATCAAACCTTGAAAAGTGGCGACGCGTACATCGTTGAATTCCCGGAAATGATCATCTGGCGGGCGTCATGCCATGGCGGGACCTGAGCCCGTCCGGTGTGGTGATGGATCCACCAGCCGGTTCCCGCGATGGATGGACACCACGAACACGCATCAACATTCGGCAGCGATTCGAGCAGGAATCATAAAGCCCGCCAGCAATCACTGACGGGCTTGACTGATTACGAGCTTCGATATCTCAATCGCCAACCCGGATGACTAGCGTTGGCCGAGCGCCACAGATTTGGCGCCAGCTCGCTGGGCCGGATCCAGGTCAAACCGGTCCAGATTCATGACCTTGTTCCAGACCGCCACGAAGTCATTGACAAACTTCTGCTGCGAGTCGTCGCTGGCATAAACTTCCGCCAGCGCTCGCAGTTGCGAATTGGAACCAAACACCAGATCGACTCGAGTGCCCGTCCATTTGACATCGCCCGTTGTGCGGTCTCGGCCTTCGAACAACTCGTCGCCCTGGGCGGACGTTTGCCACCGGGTTCCCATGTCCAGCAGGTTGACGAAGAAGTCATTGGTCAACGTCTCGGGCCGCCGGGTAAAGACACCAAGTTGGGAATTCCCGTAGTTGGCATTCAGGACCCGCATGCCGCCGACCAGCACGGTCATCTCCGGCGCGGTCAGCGTCAGCAATTGCGCCCGATCGATCAACAGCTCCTCCGCTCGGCGATTGTCTCCCGATCGGAAGTAGTTGCGGAACCCGTCGGCGGTTGGTTCCAGCACGGCAAAGGATGCCACGTCAGTCATCTCTTGCGACGCGTCGGTGCGTCCGGGCGTGAACGGTACCTCCACTTCGTGCCCGGCCTTGCTGGCCGCTTGCTCAACGGCGGCACACCCGCCCAGCACAATCAGATCCGCCAGCGATACCTGCTTGCCGCTGGCTTGGGAGCTGTTGAATTCCTTTTGAATCTGCTCCAGCGTCGACAGCACCTTCGCCAGTTCAGCCGGCTGGTTGACTGCCCAATCCTTCTGCGGTGCCAGACGAATGCGGGCCCCGTTGGCTCCGCCGCGCTTGTCGCTGCCGCGGAACGTGGCCGCCGACGCCCAGGCGGTCGAGACCAGCTCGGAAACAGAAAGCTCCGACGCGAGGATTTTCTCCTTGAGGTCTGCGATGTCCTGCTCGCCAATCAACGGATGATCAACGGCCGGAACCGGGTCTTGCCACAGTTGCGGCTCGGCGACCCACGGTCCGAGGCATCGCGAGACGGGACCCATGTCGCGGTGAGTCAGTTTGTACCACGCCCTGGCAAACGCTTCTTCGAACTCCTTCGGATTCTCGTGGAAGCGTTTCGAAATCTTCGCATAGATCGGGTCCATCCTCAGCGCCAGGTCGGTCGTGAACATCATCGGAGGATGATACTTTCCGGGATCGTGCGCATCCGGCACGATGTCCGCGGCATCAGGATCCGTGGGAACCCATTGATACGCACCGGCAGGGCTCTTTACCAGATCCCATTCGTAGCGAAACAGATGATCAAAGTAGTCGTGGGACCACTCCGCCGGGGTGGACGTCCACGCCCCTTCCAGGCCGCTGGTTATGGTGTCGCCGGCATTGCCCGTTCCATAGGTATTTTTCCAGCCGAGGCCTTGCTCCTGAATGGGAGCCGCCTCCGGTGCCGGACCGACGTTGCCTTCGGGACTGGCCGCACCATGGGCCTTGCCCAGGGTGTGTCCGCCGGCGATGAGGGCCACGGTTTCCTCGTCGTTCATCGCCATGCGGCCGAACGTCTCGCGAATGTCCTTGGCGGCGGCCAGCGCGCTGGGCTCGCCGTTCGGTCCTTCCGGATTGACGTAGATCAAACCCATCTGAACGGCGGCCAGGGGATTTTCGAGTTCCCGATCGCCGCTGTAACGCTTGTCGGCCAGCCACTCGGTTTCAGGTCCCCAGTTGATATCTTCCTGGGGCTCCCAAACGTCCTCGCGGCCTCCGGCGAATCCCATCGTTTTGAATCCCGCCGATTCCAGGGCGCAGTTGCCGGCGAAGACCATCAGGTCGGCCCACGAGATTTTATTGCCGTACTTTTGTTTGATCGGCCAAAGTAACCGTCGGGCCTTGTCGAGATTGGCGTTGTCGGGCCAGCTGTTGAGCGGCGCAAACCGTTGCGTGCCGTAGCCGGCGCCTCCGCGGCCATCGGCGACGCGGTACGTGCCGGCACTGTGCCAGGCCATTCGGATGAACAGCGGTCCGTAATGGCCGTAGTCGGCTGGCCACCAGTCCTGGGAAGTCGTCATCAACTCATCGATGTCTTTTTTCAGGGCATCCAGGTCCAGTTTGCTGAATTCCTCGGCGTAATTGAAATCCGCGCCCATCGGATTGCTCTTGAGCGAATTCTGGTGAAGGATCGCCAGATTCAACTGATTCGGCCACCAGTCGCGATTCGAGTAGTCCCCGGCCGCCGTGTTGGCACCCATGGTTTCCTCGGCGGTTGCCTCCGTGGTTTCGGCCGAGGGGGCTGCGGTTGCCACCAGGGTCAGGCCCGTCACCGGGCATTTCGCCCCGGCCGGCATGTTTTCTCCGTGTGCCCCGCCAACGTTTTCCGCAACCGGCGGTTCACCGTCCCGTGGGTTCGGGCTGGTTGCCTGGGCCAGCAGCATTCCGCCGCTGGCGGCAAACCAGCAGCCGACGGCCAACGCAACAAGCCAAACGGAACTCGTTCCACGAATTCGCCGCGTCTTGTGTCGTTGAACTGCCCCGTTCATCACGGGGCATATGCTTGAGGTACGTGTCATGTGATTTCTCCCAACAATGGATGGAAAGTTGTTTTTTGATTTCGAGCTGTCAGCCGGCCGGTGTTCAGTCATCCACCGAACGCGGGACCGCCGCAAGACACTCGGGGCAGGTGCCCCAGTAGATCACTTCCGCCTGGTCAATCTGGTAACCCGAGTCATCGGCGGCGGTCAGGCAGGGAGTTTCGCCAACGGCGCAGTCGACATCGACCGTTTTTCCGCAGGCGCGACAGATCACGTGGTGGTGGTTGTCACCGACCCGGTCCTCATAGCGGGCCGGCGAGCCGGCGGGCTGGATACGCCGAATCAGGCCCTTTTCGGTCAGGATCCCCAACACGTCGTACACCGCCTGTCGCGAGATGGTGCCGATTTTGGTGCGAACGTCCTCGGCGACGTCGTCCGCCGTCGAGTGGGGCCGATCGGACACCGCCCGCAGCACCGCCAGTCGCTGGGCCGTGACCTGAACCCCGTGTTCGCGAAGCAAATTGGCTGGATCATTCAACATGGCCGTATTATACCCAAATTCTGGACTTTGTCAAGTATTGGAGCGTTTCCAAAGAGCGTTCCGGTCCAGCGGCGGTCCCGCAAATCCCGCAATAAACGGCAGGCCACAGCGAATGGATTCCCGATTCCAACGGAGTTTGGCGGACGGGGAACATGACTCGAAAAAAACTGGCCATTCGCGGTTTGCTGGGCCTGCTGGTTCTCTGGCTCGCGGTTGTCGCCTGGGGGTTCGTTTATGCCTGGCGACCCCTGCCGGAGTACTTGCCTGCAAACGCAACGGCACCGGCACAACCCATTCTCCCGGCGGCGGAATACCGGCCGGATCACAGGAATCCGTACCTGGTGCAGGCCACAGATTCCGGAACTGGCGGTGCCGTACTGATCTTTGGCGCCAATCACGTCAGGGATCCCGCCGATCCATCGCTGGACGTTATTCGAAAGGCGTTTCAGGATTTTTCGCCAACGGTCGTGCTGTGCGAAGGCCGAATGACGGGGTTGCTGTTTCCGGGTCTGATGGATCCGGTTGAGACGTTTGGAGAGCCGGGACTGGTCCGGCAGCTGGCCTACTCCCGGGGTTGCAAGGTTTACACCTGGGAACCACCGCAAGAGACGATTGTCGCAGGTCTGCTCGATCAATCCTGTGACACCCGGCAAGTTGCCATGCGGCTGATTCTGTCGCCCTATTTCTCAAATCTTCGTTTTGGCAAACCGGATGATCCGGAGTCGTGCGTGCAGGAGTCGATACGCAACAAGCGGTCGTGGCCGCGGATCGGCGGCGTCTTCTCGAACGTAACAGAAATCGACCAATTCTGGCAGCAATATTTTCCTGACGGTCCGGATTGGCGAGACGTGTCCGACGAAACGGAGTTGCCCGGATTCCTCGGCGAAATGGATTCCAACCTGGTTCGGGACCAGCACCTGTTTAACATCATTTGCGAACTGGTCGGGCAGAAAGAACGGGTGTTTGTGATCGCCGGTTCAAGCCATGCTGTTAAACTGGAAAACGCCGTCAAGGCATCAATCGACTGAATTTTGGGCCTCCGTGGAGGACCCCAATGCGGCACGGGCCGGGTTGGCAACCCGCCAACCAGCGCTTGATCCGCGATCGCCATGTGGCCATGCCCCTGCCCTTTTCAATCGAAACGACGACACGTGCGAACTCGGATTTCCGATCGACCGGCGTTTTCGGACCCATGCAAAAGTTTCAGGATTCAACCAGGTAATCGTCCGTTTACGGCTTTGTAGAAGACTTGTAATTTTGAACCGGGGGTGCCACGGTTGGCGGATCCAACCGTGTTATATTCAGGGAAAACCGCACTGCGAGGCAACCCGCAGTGTCACCCAATCGTGGTTTTCTACAGAGCCACCGTGAACCAAATGCTGAAGTTGACGATTCTTGTTCTGTTCGCGCTGCCAATGCTGCCGGGTTGTGGTGCGGCCACGAACGAAAACAACCAGCTCAGCCGCTCAATCCGGTGCCCGGCAGGATGAGAGCACTGACATCGTCCAATACGGCTCCATGCGCGAAGCGATTGGCCGGCAACAGTATCAGGGCCGGATTCGTTTTTCGGAACTGACCCGGCAACCTCATTTTTACGGAGTCGCCGCACTGAGCGGGCTGGAGGGAGAAGCCGCCATCGTGGACGGCGAATTGACCGTTTCGGTTGTTAACGATCAGGGCCAGTTGGAATCCGTCACCACGGACGCTGGCCAACGGCAGGCCACCATGCTGGCGGGCCGCTACGTGACCCGGTGGCATGAGGTGGCGGTTGAGCGGGATGTGGCGGCCGACGAGTTTGATGCGTTTTTGGCAGAATCGGCCGAGTCAGCGGGTGTGAATCCCGATCTGCCCTTTCTGTTCACGGTGGAGGGTGAATTCAGTGATCTTCACGTGCATGTGATTAACGGCGCCTGTCCGATCCACGCGCGGATGCAAAACCGGGCATCCCCGCGGAACAGCAGCCGTATGAAATGAGTCAGGCTGAAATTTCGGGAACGCTGGTCGGGATCCATGCCCGGGACGCCGTGGGAAAGCTGACGCAACCCGCGACCGACACGCATCGGCACCTGGTTTTCACGGACGAAACGGGCCGGAAACAGGTTGGTCACGTCGAAACCGGGGGCATCCGCCAGGGAGCCCAATTGCGAATCGGCAAATAACTCATGCCGACAACGCCGGGGTAAATGGCATGACCTCGGTATTCACCAGTCCGAGACATTTGGCGTCCTGCTTGAGCACCGTAACAAGCAGCTCCTGGAGGCTGCCATGGATCGTCTTTTCGTCAAGCGCCGAATGAAGGGCAGAGCCTGGCCGGTTCGACGCGTCGTCATCTCCCGCCGTGTTCGTCTTCCGGTTTATTCATCACGGCACTGTTTTTCCTAAACAAGCCATGTCCCAGCCGCCACGTCAGCACGGCGTGCAATACCACGGCGGGCCACAAGAGGGGGCCCACCAGTTCGCCGCGAATCCCCAGATACAACAGGCAGGCCGTAACCAGCAGACTGTAGCCTGGCATGCTGAACAGCGCCGCGCGTGTCAGGGTCTTCCCCGGCCAGCAGGCAAGTCCGAGCGACACCAGGCAAATTCCCGCCACGCGGCCTGCGGTATTGACGTGCTTGCTTCGCCCTTGGGTCACGTTCATTCTTTTTGGGAACCATTTGCAGCTTGTACGACCCCGTATGGATTGACTGACAGGCATTTTGATCCTCATCGGCTTGCTGCACTTTCGCGAAGTTTGGCCGCGAATGGGATCAAGGTCAAACATCTGGAGCCAATTTGGTGCGCCCGGCTGCGCCAGCACTCCTTTTCAATCGAGATGAAATAACGACCTGGCCTTTCCGTACAACCATTGCGCAACGGACTCCCGGGCGACATCGATTTTGCGCGACACCGAAAGCTAACCTGCAGAGTGGTGCTTGTAACAGGCAAAACGGCGAGCGTTTCAAAGGTCGCAAACGTCGGTTGCCTCTGTCTTGTCGCTCCGCCGAACGACAATTCTATTTCTGTTCGTTAATCACCTCCGGTGGTACCTTGCCGCCGCCACCGCCGAGATAGGGGGGCGTGTCAAAGCCTGAATAGTCGGGATCGGTCGCGCGAGGGTCTTCAGTTTCTTTCAGTCTTTGCTCCAGGCGATTTCGCAGCTGCACAATCTGGTCTGCATACTCCGGATCGTCGGCGACATTGTGCAGTTGGCCCGGATCTGTTTTGAGGTCGTAAAGTTCCACCGCGGGTCGTTTTGCAAAGCAAAGTTCGTAACTGCGGCGATGTTCTTCGTCTTTGTCGCGATTGATGTAGATGTACGTTTTGGCTGGACCGGCATCGCAATCGGCAAACCACTGTTGGGGGTAATTTGTTTTGTCGAAGTTCGGAGTGCCCGCCGGCCAACGTTCGGGATGATAGTTGCGAATGTACAGAAATTCTGGTGTACGGAGCCCGCGGCAGGGGTAACCGGCGAAATCCGGTTTTTCTTGCGAGGGCACATGCCGCTCTTTTCCAAAAACAACATCAGGACGACCCGAGGGATCAAGGCGACCAGACTTTTCAGAAGTTAACATTGACGCAAAACTCCGGCCCGTCATGGCATCAGGCACTCCAGCGCCCGCGACTTCGAGCAGCGTCGGCGCCACATCGACCATTGAAACGAAATCGGTGATCTCGCGACCAGCTTTGATCTTCTTGCCCCAGCGAACTGCGAAAGGTACGCGAACCCCGGAATCGTAAATATTGCTCTTGCAGCGCGGGAATGGCATCCCGTGGTCGCCGGTCATGATGATGATCGTGTTTTCAAGCAGGTCGTGCTCCTCCAGAGTTTTGATCGCTCCGGCGACCATGCTGTCCCAGCGCTGGACTTCGAAGTAATAATCAGCCACATCCGATCGGATTTCCCGAGCATCCGGAAAGTGCGGGAACAAGTGAACTTGCGACAGGTCGATGCCACTTTGTGCGCCGGAACCCTTCTCGTATCCGCGATGCGGATCACTGGTCGCGAGCCAGAAAAAAAATGGCCTGGTTCCGGCTTGCGTCCGATTCAGGAACTGCTCGAAGGTCTTGTAGCTGCCGGTTGCCGGGTGCTCGCCGTGATGTTCTGTCCACGAGTCAATGTTGCCAGGTCCCCATGTCTTGGCAGGAGAGCGGCCGGTGATGTAGCCCTGATCGCGAAGCATGTGGACAAAGCTGTCGTGCTCGGCCGGTAGCGTGCTGTGCAGGTTGGCACCCGGCCCGAGCTGCCAATGATACTTGCCCGTGATCAACGCGTTCCGCGATGGTGTGCAGGAAGGGCTGGATACATAAACTTGCCGGAACAAAACTCCTTCCCTGGCGATTCGGTCGAACGCTGGCGTCTTGACCGCTTTATCGCCACAGGCTCCCGCGTGCGGCCAACCCCAATCATCCGCCATACAAAACAGGATGTTGGGTGGTTCTTGTGCCTGAAGAATACTGGTACTCAGAACGATCAGCAGAATCAGGGCAGGCAAACATTTGCGCATGGCTTGTTTTTTTCGGTGCGAAAATCGAAATGGAATTGTCGCGTGGCTTGTTGCGGTCTGCTTTTTTTGTCAACTCTGGGGTGACCCGGAATGGAGTATCTGGCCGGGATCCGCCGGGAAAACAAGCGTGTGGCGATTGTTGATTGTACCGCATATTCAGGGACCCCGTGCTGGAGTTTCATTGGGTCGGCAGGTTTGGGCGGGCACGCTGCCTGCATTTTGACTGCCTCCTGGAACAAGTCAGACAAGATGGCAAGCCGAATCATCCCGGCTAACATACTGCTGGTCTGTTCGATGACTGTTATGACCAAGCCCTGCATGGGAGAGATGCATCATGACTTGTTTTGGAAGTTTCGGTTTAATCGTACAAACGTGTAATGCAGTTGCTGCCATGATGGTAATCGCGGCGTCTTCGTTTGCGGACAACGCGTCGACGAAGCCTGACATTCTTGTCATCTTCACTGATGACCAGGGCTATGCGGATCTGGGTTGCTACGGTAACAAGACGAACAAGACACCGCGGCTCGATCAATTGGCGCAGGAGGGCACTCGTTTTACGTCTTTCTACGCCCAAACGGTTTGTGGCCCGTCGCGTTCGGCGCTGCTGACCGGACGCTACCCGATCCGCAGCAAAGGCTGGGGCATGCCGGCATCGGAAATTACGTTCGCCGAGTTGATGCGTGAATCGGGTTATCAGACCGCCTGTATCGGCAAGTGGGATGTCTCCAATCGCGAGCCAATACTTGACCGCATGCCGAACGCTCAGGGTTTCGATTATTACTTCGGTACGCTGGGAGCCAACGACGGAGGTGGCGTCATCTTTCACGAGAACAACGTCGAAGCCGGTTCGACCCGCGACATGGGCAGCCTGACGACGCTCTATACCGACAAGGCAATCCATTATCTCCAACACCAGCGGGATCCGAACAAACCATTTGTGTTGTATGTGGCTCATACCATGATGCACACCATCATCGACGCGTCGAAACGTTTCCGCGGCAAGTCGGCGGGGGGATTGTATGGCGACGTGGTTGAAGAGTTTGACTACGAAACCGGTCGCCTGCTTGATGTGTTGGAGGAACTCGGTTTGAATGAAAACACACTGGTCATTTACACCAGTGACAACGGCCCGTGGAATCAACCAAAATACACCAACGGGAAAAAAGGACATCCTGCAGGCTCGATCTTCTGGGGCGATGCCGGTCCATTGCGGAACGGCAAGGGGTCATGCTATGAAGCCGGTTATCGCGTGCCTTGCATCGTCCGCTGGCCGGGAAAAGTTCCTGCAGGACGCGTTTCCGATGCGATCTTCGCCACGATTGACTTCCTGCCAACCTTTGCCGCGCTGTGCGACCTGGACGTGCCGGAGGACCGCCGCATCGATGGCATTGACCAAACCGAATTGTTGTTTGGCCAGCGCGACAGCGGTCGCGAGGACTTCTATTTCGGGGATGCCGGCGTTCGTCAGGGCAAATGGAAATACCTGAAGGCCGATGCCTGCTTCCAGGGCTATGCTATTGAAGACGATCGGAAGCAAGTCGAGGAACTCTACGATCTAGAAACTGACTTGGGCGAACGGATCAATCTGGCCGAAAAATTCCCGGAAAAAGCCACCGCATTGAAGGCCTTGATGCGTTCCATTGAAGCGGGTGACAAGTTGGAAGCGGAAGCCAACAAGCGCTGACGCGATGCAATGGCTGCTGCTGGTCGGGCCTGCGATAAGGGGTCGTCGCGGACGCCCCCCAGCCATGCTGCGTTCGGTCTGCGCCGACACCGGTTATCCTTCCAGACACCTGCTGGTAATCCTGGAGTCCCTCGGTATCGAAGCCGACATTCCGCAACGTGGCGACAACGCCGCGTCGGGACCTGGTCGCATCCGCTGGCCGGTCGAACAGGCCATCGCATGGCTCAGGCAGTGCCGGCGGATTGTATCCGCCGCGACCGAATGGCAAAAATCTGCGAAGCATTTGTTACAATCGCCTGCGCGTTAAACACATCGGCGTTCAGCATTTCCGTAGTCCCTGAACCCGCCTCCGCCGTTTGCCGGGGAGCACTGGTCTTTCCCGGGATCGCGTTTGGAAAACGGCGAAGCGCGAACAAGATCCGCTGAACGACAGGCGGTGACCAACAGGGCGCGGCTGATCCGGACCGCTTGTCCGGAAACGCTACCTGCTTTCCCACGACAACACCTGGCTGTCGTCAAGCAACCGGGTTTTCAATGCGGCGTATTCGAGTTCGTGCAGCGTGACGCCATCGTCGATCGCCAGGCAAGCAGCGGTGGCGGCTGACTGGCCGAGGACCATAAACACCGGTTCCATGCGGATCGATCCGTAAGCGATGTGCGTTGCGGAAAGGCAAACAGGCACTGTCAGGTTTCCACATTCCTCGCGGCGGGCCCGAATACTCTCCCAGGCAATTGGATAGGGTGAAAATCCACCGACCTGCACGTCCCCCTCGTTGCGTACCTGTCCGCTGCCGTCGACATAGCGCTGAACGTGGTGCGAATCCATCGTATAGGCGGCCAATCCCACCGGATTCCCGGCAACCACCTTGCCCTCGCAGTTGGACTGCGTCATCACATAGTCGGACACCATACGGCGGGCCTCGCGGACGTACAGCTGATGCGACCAGCCGCCATTGTCAACAAACTCATCGCGGCAAGTGCCCCAGCGGGAGAATTCCGTACGAAGCTTTTCCGGTACCCGCTCGTGATTGGCCAGCACCCACAGCAGACCGCGCGTCCAGTTCAAATGCGCCTGATAAATCTGTGCCCGGGTCTCATAATCGGCTTCCGCCCATCGGTGACTGTGGCCGATAAAGTCCGTCGAAACGCCGAAATTGTTGTTCGCATCCGTCTTGCGATTCGGCATCATTAGCGGATTCCACGGCGCCCGTTTTTCACCGGCCTCGAAATTGCGGAGCAGCAATTCATACGCGAGCGGATCGAAAACGTCCGGTTTTTCAAACGGCAGGCGATTGTCCGGATGGTCCGTAGCACAAATCCGGATGTTGTATGCTTGAACAAGGTTATCCCCCGTACCGTCAGCGGCCGGTGGACCCGGGTTGATGTCGGGAAGCAAGCCGCTGCCCGGATCGCCCGGAATTCGATACGGATCAACTCCCGGCTGAAGCTGATGATGGATGGCCCGTTCTGTCTGAACGCCATTGAGTGTTTCACCGTAATCGGAATTGGACTCACGGCCGATCGTAAACGTCACGCCGGCCGCCGCCATCAGATCGCCTTCGTAGGTGGCATCGATAAACTGCAAAGCCGTGAAAACTCTTCCATCTTCCGATTCAATCGAGTGGATCAAGCCGTCAATCTGGCGAACGCCGCTGTTTCGATTGAGCCGGGTTTGGCGAATCACTGATATGTTGGGGTGTTGGGTCCAGCCATCCATGATCGCTTCCGCAACATGTGGTTCAAAGACCCACATCGCATCCGACTGGGTATTGAAGTCACCGCGAGTGAACTTGTCGGCCGGTTCCCGGATCCAGACGTCGCCACGGTAATGTCGTTTCACTTGTTGATAGAATTCCCGGGCGATCCCGCCAATCGCTGCCTTGTTACCAATGTCCGTGGCTCCGAGGGCGCCGGACGTTAGTCCGCCCAGATGGGATCCCGGTTCGATCAAAACAACCTTCTTGCCCATCCGCGCACATTGCACGGCCGCCACAACTCCGGCCGAAGTCCCTCCGTACACGACGACATCCGAATGCGTTGCTTGCATCCCGCAAGCCCGGTTCACAACCGGACTTGTTGCCAACAAGAGAAGTGCGGAAATCAACCCGCACCTGCTGCGAATGCACTTCGCCGTCCGAAGCTTCGCCGGATTTCGTTTTGTCGGGCGCGGGACGATTGCTGATTCAACGAACCTGATGCCAGTGAGCTGCTCCACTTTTCTGGTCCAATCATGGTGAGAAAAACCGAACCGGTTTGGCGAAAAGCTTTTTGAGGGTGCTTGACGGGAAGGTTTTTATTTCCGCGGACGTCATTGCAATGTTGTAAATCGTTTGTGGTCCCTGGTAACAGGGTGCCCCGGTTTCTTCGGTTTTGCCCGTCAGGAGATGGAGAAGTTCAATCGGACAGCTTCAGGTTGGGTTTAAGAGCTTGCAGGGTTTTCGCGCCAATTCCGTCCACTTCAGTAATCGATTCGATCGTTTCGTAAGGCCTCCGTTCGATGATTCGATTCGCCAGAACTTCGCCGATCCCGGGCAATCTCATCAGCTCATCACGCGGGGCAGTATTGATATTGATTTTGAAATTGGGGTCGAGAGGTCGGCCTGTGGTGGCCAGTTCAAGTTCCGCGTTTTCCTCACGATCTTTGAGCCGTTCCACAGGAAGCGAATTCCAATCGGTCGCCGCCCATATCCCGACACCCCGTTTGGCGGATTGAAGTTCGATATCCCTGAGCCATTCCCGATAGTCGTCCCTGGACCGCCCATCCGGCGTTTGTCGATAGACTCCAAATGCGCGGGCCAATCCCAGTCGGACCAGTTTTTCGCCCAGATCGTCTCCATTGCCAGTGGTAACAAACGCATAATATCGTTTGTATTTCCCGTCTCCCCGCGCGTCGGCAAACGCCGTATGAACCGTGAACGGATTTTTCAGCTCCAGTTTAACGGCCAACGCTGCCTGTTTTCCCAGATTTTTGGCAGCGGCAATGGAGCTTTCGGCAGTTCCACCGTATTCGGAAATTCCAAAGTACCGGCGCTGAGCCCGCAGGCGGCGGGCGTCGGTGGTGTCCTGAACGTGATACTCCAGGCAATCGACACCGTACAAGCGAATCGTATATTGCGTTCCCTGGTCGTCCTGAACCAGAAAACTGTCACCGTCTGCCCAGCTCGTCTCCACCAGAACGCAGTTTCTTAGCGCCAGCAGGTCATCCGCGGCGACAATTCCGGGTCGCTGGAGAGCGACCAAAACGACAACCCCGACGAAAGCAAGTTTCGAAAACCATCGTTTCATCGATTTATCCAAGTCATGGCTTCGTTCCAGCAGCGTTTCGGGGTACGCCGTTGATTTTAGCGTGAACCGGATCGCGGGCAACGGTTAACGCAGCCCAGGGGGACGCAGCTCAATATTCAGCCCACGGCCGCCACAGAAACAGACCCAGGTCCAATTAGCCCGACCCAGCGATTGAATCCCGGGAGTTTTAAAATACCGATCGGCGGGATCGTACAGCCCGGGCAAGGCTGTCGGCTTGGCGGTTTGCTTCGCTCCTGTCGCCGAGCAGCGTGAGTTCAGTTATCTCTTTTCTGTTCAAACCGCCGATTCAAGATAATTGGCCCGGTCGCTGCTGCGCCCTTCATTTGATTCGGCGTAAATTTAGACCTTCTCTGTCGATAGGTAGTTTCGATCTCGACCGAGTTTTCGATCTCGACCGAGTTTTCCGTCTCAGGGCGTCAGGCGAACTCGTATTTCTCCGGCCAAATTACTCGTTTGAGTTTTTTGACCGCACGGGTCTATCCCGCCGTGGCCGCGACGGACGGCAAGCCACTGAATGCCATGCACGATTACGTGATCCGGATGTCGGCCGACGAGCTCCCACCCACCGACGTGTTCTGGTCACTGACCCTGTATGACCTCAACAACGGCTTCTTCATTCCCAACGACCAGAAGAAGTACAGCGTTGGCGAGAACGCGGGGATGAAGCTCAACGAAGACGGTGGCATCGAGGTCTATGTGGCTGCCGAGAAACCGGAGGGCGTGCCGGAAGAAAACTGGCTGCCGATCAATCGCAAGGATGAAGACATGGATATCGTTCTGCGGGTTTACGTGGCGGACCTGGAAAAGATGAAAACCTGGACCGCACCGAAGGCGGAGAAACTCGACACCGAGAAAAGCGAGAAAAGGGGTCAGGACTCGTTGTTTCGCTCGCGGCGAGCGAGGAACGCGGCCCAAACGGGACATCCCCATGTATTTGAAAAACTTATTTTCCCTCGTTATCCTTGTTGTTTTTCCATAATTCAAATGCCTCATGATTTTTCACATAATCATGAAACCCTGAATTATTGGGTTGATCAAAGGAAATGATCGTCCCCTTGATTTCCCTTGTGAATTCTTCTCGTGTTAATTCCGCAGGAAGATCAATGACTTTCTCCATATGAGTCTGCCCTGGACCGTGGCACAATTCACAAGATGCCTTTTCGTTCCATTTTTTGATCGTGACATACAAATCTGTATGACACATCCCGCACTTTCGATTGACATCGATTGACGGAATGACTGTTTCGATGATTTCTCGGGCTGGTAGTTGAGCTTGTTTTCCCTCCTCACTTTGAAAGATTGAAGGTATTGTTAGAAACAGCGCTGTGACAATTATGGTGATTACTTTATTCATCGTTTTTTCTCCTCCTTGTGTGGTTAGGTTGCGTAATGGTTGTTAGAGCCGGTTTCAAAACCCTTTCAAGGTACTCGCAAGCGGTTGGAAAACCGGGGGTTTTGACTGGTTTCATTGTAGTTCCGGGGTTTTGAAACGGGCTCTGGTGTGTCAACGTTTGTGGAATTTATCTGTTCCCGCGTGTAAATAAAAAGGAAACGTCCCATTAATTGTTGAAAGTTGAAAAGTGGTCTTCGGATGGGCGATCATCTCGCCCATTGCGACTTTCAACTTTCCAACGTCGGTTGCCGCCGACGGGGAGACAACCATGAATGACTCTAGTCTTTTGCAGACGCTTGGGCAAGTTTTGACAGCCGATGCTTCATCGATTTTTCGAAAGCATCGGATCCGGGGATTCGAAAGGCAAGACTTCGGCAATTTCCATTCGTAGTCGGATACGTTCAGGAAGCAGATGCCACACTCGAATTGGGTGTCCTTCATGGAAGTCGCGATCCCGAAGGATGGATTTCCAGACTTCGGTGATTGGCTCATGCGATCACTTCTCCGTTGCGGTATTTGCGTCCCCGCTCCTTGGCGAGGCAGGCTTCCGGATAGTGACGATAGGTGGTGCAGATCGATTTCCCGGAGAGTTGCTGACTGAGGGCTTTCGAGACACCGAAATAGATCACTTTGGCCACCGGCTTGCCATCGTGAAGTGTGACCATCAGTGTTCGCCGTGTGGGGGCTCGCTTGTATCCTGATTATCAATCACCGGCGATCCAAACGCCTTCCTTCCGACCGCGTGTGGTCAAAATACTCAGCCGAACCGAAAAAGCCTGGAATAACAGGCTCTAATTGCCGACTTCTGACATCAAACTCGGCCGTTGCATCCCGCAGCACGATCGCCAACTTTCATACAACCGGCGAGCAGCGATGATCTCGGCCATCATTTGATCGGCATTTTAATTGACGGTCCCGTTCCATCGCATGATCTTGAAGATTTCCGAATCTCTACCATCATGACCTTTATCCTCCAACCTTGGCAACTCTGCGTGGTGGTTCTTGCCAGCTGGATCAATCGCGAGCAACAGGAAGTGATCGAATACCTGAGAACCGAAAACGCTGTTCTCAAGGAGAAGCTTGGAAAGAAACGAATCTTGCTCAGCGATGACCAGCGTCGACGACTCGCAGTGAAGGGGAAGATCCTCGGCCGCAAACGGCTGCAGGAATTCGGCACGCTGTTCACACCGGATACGATCCTGCGTTGGCATCGAATTTTGGTCGCCAAGAAATGGGATTACTCTGATCGAACGGAGAAGAAACCGGGACGGCCAAAAATCCGACAAGTGATCATCGAATTGACATTGAAAATGGCCAAGGAAAATCCATCGTGGGGTTTCGACCGAATTCAGGGTGAACTCGCCAAAGTCGGTTACCCGATCTGTGACACGACAGTCAGCAACATCCTCAAAGCACACGGCATCGAACCGGCGCCCACTCGCAAACGTACGGGATCTTGGGCGACGTTTCTCAAAGCTCATTGGGATGTATTGGCCGCGATTGATTTTACGACTGTGGAAGTCTGGACCAAGGGCGGGTTGGTTACCTGTTACCTGCTGTTCGTGATTGAATTGAAAACCCGACGGGGGCACTTCGCCGGTTGCACGACCAATCCACACGAAGCATGGATGAAACAAATGGCTCGCGAGCTGACCAACCATGAAGATGGATTTCTCCAAGGCAAGCATTATCTGATCATGGACCGTGACACCAAGTTCTGTGAATCATTCCGGGCATTTCTGAGCAATGAAGATGTGGAGCCCGTCCGATTACCTCCGCGAAGCCCAAACATGAATGCTCACCTTGAGCGATTCTTTGGTTCTTTGAAATCCGAGTGTCTTAATCGACTGATCCTATTCGGTGAAAAATCGTTGCGAAATGCCGTGGGTCAGTTTCTTTTGCATTATCACACTGAGCGACCACACCAAGGTCTGGGCAACGAGCTGATTGAACCAATCGAGCAACAACAGAATGTCGGCAAGAAAATGGAAGCAACCGAACGACTCGGTGGTCTGCTTCGATCGTACAACCGAGCAGCGTGAAGCAAAAGATGCTTGACGATCCACTGACCGACGCAAAATCGGAGTGCTGACTGTTGCGCTCATGCCTCGACGAATCCTGCTTTTCGGCCGCCGTTTCGATTTTCGACGATGATCTCGACCGAAAATCCGAGAACTGAGAACGATGGAAGCTTGGAAATTTCCAAGCCAAGTCCTCGTTTCAATATTTTGACCCCACGCGGCACAAATGAGTTTGCGAAACCTGCGGAAGGGTATTCCCTTGCTTTGGACTGACCAGTAAGCGATCTCGTGGCCCAGCTAATTCTCATCCAGATACTTGCCGATGGTGTCGCGAATCTCATCACGAACTCGGCGAAACACGTTCAGCTGCTCTTGATCCGTTCCCATTGCATCGGCCGGATCATCAAAGGGCCAATGCTGGCGATCGACGGCGCCGGGAAAAAACGGACACGCTTCGTTCGCGTGATCACAAACCGTAACAACCAGGTCAAACTTTTGGCCCTCGTACTCTTTCACTGATTTGCTCCTGCCAGCGGAAATGTCGATGCCGGTTTCTTGCATGGCTTCCACCGCTTTCGGATGAACATAACCGGACGGGGCAGAGCCTGCCGAATGGGCTTCCCAGCCACCCTTGCCCAGTTCGCGGAAAAAGCCCTCAGCCATCTGACTGCGGCATGAGTTTCCAGTACACAAAACCAAAACGCGTTTCATTTTTCAATATCCTCAACGGTCTCAACAGATTCAACTGGCGAAACAACGATGCGGATGACAACAACCGCAAAAACAGCTCCGGCGACAGTCGCCAAAATGTAAATCCATAGGTGCTGCATTGTGCCCGAAACAATCGCAGGGGCGAGGGATCGCGCCGGATTCATCGAAGCACCACAAACGGGCCCGGCGAACATGGCTTCCAGGCCAACGGTTGAACCAATCGCGACTCCCGCCATGATCCCGGTTTCCTTGCTTCCACTTGCCACTCGCAAAATCACAAACATCAGAATCGCAGTCAACAGAAACTCGAACACAAACGATTGCCACCATGACCCCGATGGCAAGGTCGCTCCCAAGTTGGCATGATCTGGAAAGAGAACGCGCAGTGTAAAGCTGGCCAGAACCGCGCCCAACGTTTGAGCAACGATATACGGCAGCACTTGCCGTCCATCCAACCGTCGCGACATCCAGAATCCAAACGTAACTGCCGGATTAATATGCGCACCAGAAATCTCGCCGATAGAGTAGATCATGGCCATGACGACCATTCCAAACGTCAGTGCAATTCCGACATGGGTTACGGACCCATATGTGTCGTTAACGACGATCGCGCCGGTGCCCGCGAATACCAACACAAAGGTGCCGACCAACTCCGCCATGTATTTGTTCAGGTCACGCATCGATGCAGCGATCCGGGCTCGGCTGAGTTAGCAGCAGTTCGACTGGCCACTACAGCAGGATTGGTCATTTGGTGACACGATATCCAGACCGCATTTGTCCGGTGCGAGGCAGGCGGTTTGCTTGTTTTGCAACTTGATTACCAATTGACCATCGCGAGGCTCTGCCGACTCGATGCGATACATCTCGATTGTGTTTCCCTGGACTTCGACGTCCACATCCATGCCGTTATCCAGTTCCAAAATGGAGCTCTTTTCGAGGATGCCGGAAAACTTGGTAGTCGAAAGGCGGTGGTCAAAGTCGCTGGCAACGAGTGTTTGCAGGACACAGGTTTCCTCAGTTCTACGAACGCCGCCGCAATCCACAAAGTCTTTTGTTACCTTGCCAACCTCGGTCACATGAAAATGGTCCGGCAACAGCTTGCCCGATGGGATTTCGATGCGAAACGTCTGATTGGGTGAGTTTTTGAGGATTTCGTTAAACTGTCCGAGATTCATGGCTTTACCTTCGCGTTTCCAATACCTGGTGGTCGGATGATCTGTACAACCTGATTACATTTTGATAATATTGGAAACATGAAAATAAAGCAAGCAGTCAAGGCACTGGCCGCGCTGGCCCAGGAATCACGGCTGAACGTCTTTCGGCTTTTGGTAGAAGCCGGCGAGGACGGTTTGTCGGCAGGCGAGATCTCCGAACGACTGGACATTCCGCCGGCAACCATGTCATTTCATTTGAAAGAGCTGACTGCGACCGGGCTAATCGCCCCGACTCGAGAGGGGCGTTCGATGATTTACTCGTTGCAGCCCGATGTAATGAACGAACTGTTGCAATTCCTGATGCAGGATTGCTGTCAAGGCAGACCTGAATTGTGCCAGCCAGATTTCACCAGCGCTGACGCCTGCTGCGCAAGTGCAAAACGCAAGGCTGCCAGGAAATCGTCGCGCGGCAGCAAGTCAAAATGACCTGAGTTTTGCTTTTGGTGACTCAGTGGATACCGTTTTTTCATACCCTCGCATACTGGCGTTTCGACCAAAATAGCCTTTTTGATGGTTTGTTCGTAACTGCCTGATACTGCTCGACTTGTGATGACGGGACTCACTTGGGGTGAGTCACGGTGTTTAGAGCCTTTTAGTCGATTTGAGCCTTTTCGGCGCGAAAAGTTGGTGGGGGTGAGTCCCGCGATTTTTGTTGACGCGAAAGTCGGAAACCAAAAAGAACCGCGTATTTCCGCGTAGAAATGCAAAGACCCGACAGCCGAAACTGCCGGGTCATTTTGCCGATGGTCACTTTGCGGTGACCGTGTTAGTGGAGGCGAGGGTGGGATCCGTTTGTTCGGCAGTTGGGGACGGGCACTTGAGGCGGCTGGAATTACTTTGCAGGAAACCGATCCGAAATGGAACCAGGAATCAATCGTCCGTGCGATCCAAATTCGTTACGCGAATGGTGGATCACTCAAGCATAAAGCGGTTCGCAAATCCGAGCGGACTCTTTACAACGCAGCGCGAAGTCATTTCGGTAGCTGGCAAGCCGCACGAGAGGCAGCAGGGTTTAAGAGGCAGGATTCCGACGGTTGAAAATCGGAATTCCAAAATTTGCAGGACGCAGGTTTTGGGGCAGATTGCTACTGGCGTTCCGAGGTAAAACCCCATTTTTAGCCCAACGCGTTTCGCCCCTGTTTTTTCGGCATTTTCTTTCACAGGACGCATTGGGGGTGTATCCCGTGACTTTGAGCCCTTAGCCCCGTTTGAGCCTTTTTAGCGCCGATTTTTGGTGGGGTGCGTCCTGTGACGATCGCGACCACGGCTTCGCCAAAACGCCAGAAACTCGCGAAACGTGGCGCCAAAAGAAAGGCTCGCCAGAGTGAACTAACGAGCCTGTTTTGTTTTGAGCCGGGTTGTCACAACGGGTGAGTGGAGGCGCCGGGGATCGGCTCGGAACGGGGCTCGCAAAAATTCGCTTGGCATTGTGAGTCAGTCATCGGGAAGTGAACGGTCCGCCAGTTGTCGAGAAACCACTGTTCACTGAACCTGCCCAAAACCAACTTATCACCGTCGAGTGATGCTATGAACTGGATTGATGGCTGGACGTTTATTGACGAACGAATCATGGTCCCCCGGAAGTAGCATTTGGAATCCAGACCTGTTGGCTCGCCTGTCGAAACCGAACAACGCCCGGCGTCGATACATGGTTTTCAAGGCCGAATGCTATCGAGCTAAACTAATTGCCGGCGTCGAAAAAGAACCAGGAAAATCGATCCAAGCGCGGCAATCAACACGGTCGAACCCGGCTCGGGTACCGCGGCAGCACCCCAGGTGAGTCGCAACACGTCGCGGTTGGTTCCCCTGCTGGAGTCGAACAAGTTGATTACGTCGTGGTCGAACGTCAGTCCATTGAGAACCGGGAAACTGAAATCGATATTGCCAACCAGTTGCAATTCATCCGCAGTCAGAATGTCAAAGAAATCACCCACCTGCGGCGTGAATCCATCAATCAATGAGACATCAATCAACGGGTTGTCCTGCATTTTCAGACTGTCGAAAACATTGATCTGGTCGTAGTCGATGCCAAAGGAAATGAGATCGGCATCGAGGCCGGTGTTGACCTGAAGCAGATTTGGCGCAGCGCCGTTGACGGTCGTACCGGCCAGGTCAAACTGCATTTCAATGCCGCTGGTAAACAACTGACCCGCCGTGTCAAATTCAAAAATTCCTACTTCCGCCGGGCCCCCCCGAGTGCGTGTCGGATTGGAAGGCGCGAGAATCGTACCCGACGTCATTGCCATGCTCGCAGGCGTAAACGAACCCTTGCCGATCAACGTTTGATCGCCAATGCTCGCATGAAAGTTCCCGGAGATGTTGGAACCGCCTTGAACAAAACTCAATGTGCCGCCGCCGCTGGCTGACAGATTGGATGCCAGACGCATGTTGGCATTTGAATTGTTTGTGAACACCATCGTTCCGCTGTTGTTCAGAAAACCGGAGAAGTCTGCTGTTTGAAACTGAAACGCCCCCTGGTTATTGATATTGTCAAAGGCTGCCGCGTTAGCACTTGCGCTATGAATAACGACGCCGCCTGCCGTTCCGTTGAGGGTGGCGTTTCGTACGGTGCCCCCCTGAATCACGACCTGGCTGCCACTGCCAATCGCCTCATAGGTCCCTCCATTCATGATCCCTGACGTAGCCATGCTGATTTGACCTCCCGTCGATGCTCGCACGATACCGTTATTGTTGAAGTTACCGTCTTCGGTACTGATGTTGATGTTCAGGCCAGAGATGTTGGCATTCACAAGTCCGTTGTTGGTAAAGAAGGTCCGTGAGCCGATCTGACCGCCACCTTCGATCGTATGACCCGCACCGTTGATCAGTGCCGCTGGCGGGATACTGCCATTGATTCGACTCGTACTGTCCGTCAACCGAATGGTTCCATTTCCCGAAAACGTCGTATCGCTCAAGATTCGTATCCCGTTGAAACTCCCACCCTGATACAGGATCGATCCGTTGTTGATTAGGGAACTGCCCGCACCCTGGAAAGACAACAATCGGCCTGCGGTAATTTGAAGTTGATCACCGGAATCGAGAGTAAGGCTATTGATCGTCGTCGCCGTATTGAACGTCACATCGGAGTTGATGGCGTTTCCGTTGTCGATAAACACATCACTGGTCGGGCCAGGGGAACCTCCCGTCCACATTGCCGTATCGGTCCAGTTTCCTGTCCCACCATTCCAGATTGACGTTTGTCCGATAGCTGAATTTGACGCTCCCAAAAGAACACCAGCGGCAACCACCATGGAAACGCCGACGAACCGCGCCGGCAATTTTTGCTTGTTGCGATTTGATGTAGCTGTTTGATTGCGGCGACGTCGACCTGCCAGGCCCAAAACTCCTGCGATACCAAGCAAAGCAAAAGACGATGGTTCGGGCACTGCCGTGAACAGGCCAATATCATTGCCGTTGCCGGCGCCGTAAGTGATGAACAGATCGCGACCGCCAAAGCTGCCGACCAGAGAACCTTCGCCCAGACCATCAAACTGGCCAAACAGACTGCCGCCGACATCGCCGATTAAAAACTCCTGGTTGGCACCCAGCAAAAAACCGTCGATCAGTTCAACCGACAGAGCCCCGTCCAGATTCAGGTCGCCGGCAACCAGCAACTGGTCGAACAGGCCGGAGCCAAGGCCGCCAAGTTCAAAGAACGACCGGGCTCCCGAACCCAACACCACATCTCCCTCGAACAGCACGCTGTTGGGACTGTTGCCTGGCCGCAAATCGCCTTCAAAGAAAACGGTACCGGTCCCGGTGAAGCTGTCCAGCTCCGCTGGCCTCGCCAAAAATAACGGTGTTGAGAACCGGCAGCTGGTTCGAATTTCGGTTCCGTTATTGATCAGGTCGTCGAAAGATCGTAAGTCGTTGCGTTTCCGGAGGTAACGATTCGTCCTCCGGCTTCGTTGGACGATGTCACCCAGGACATCCGTCGTTCCGCTAAACGCCATCACCCCCTGGTTGGTCCAGCCGCCGTCGGCGACAAACTGGCCACGACCACCGATAAAACCGGTCGACGTGTTGGTGAGATCCTGGGCGAAGTCGACCAGTCCGCCGAAATTGTTAATTTCACCCGCGTTAACATTGCCGGCCCCTTCGAATCGCGCCCATTGGCCAGAAACTGTTCGCAGCTCTCCGATTGACTGATTTTTCAAGGCTGTTTTGACGATCGCACTGCCGTGCAACAAGCCTGTATTGGTTGCTGCCACTTCACTCAGATCGGCCAGTGGATTGTGCAGCGCATTGAGCGCGGCAATGTCATTGACGCCGCTGAGGTTGACATTGCCTGCCAGTGATCCGCTGGTGGCATTGATGCGACCAAAATCAACCAGGTCGGTAGTGCCGAATTCAAATCGGCCACCGGACATATTGACGGTACCCTGGTTTCCGATCGAGGTGGTGGTTCCGACGGAAACCAGGCCGCCGGATTGCAGATTCATGGTGCCAGATCCCTCGTTACCAATAATCAGGTTTTCCTGATTAAACCATGATGAAGCAGCCCCTCCCACTGTTACGATGCCTGTGGAACCAGCCGAGTCGCCGATTATTCCTGGACCATTATTTTCGACGTTGCCGCCGTCGTTGATTGTTAACAATCCAGATGAACCATTTCGACGGCCAATCGTGAGCGATGCTGAGTTGACCCATTGGGACCCGGCGCCTGTCACAAGAACACTGCCGTCGGTCCCGGCAAAGTTTCCGACCGTTCCGTTGGTATTGGTGACAAGTCCACCATCGGAAATGGTCATTGATCCGATACCGTTATCGGCAACGATCAAAAACGAATCATTCAACCACTGTGAATCGGATCCATTCACAACGACGACACCCGTACCGCCCGCAAACCTGCCTACTCTTCCGGAAAAACTGTTGTGAAGTTTGCCCCCGTTGGTCAACGTCAACATGCCACTGCCGTTTTCGCCAACCACGGTAGTTCCCGTATTCGTCCATTCGGATAGCGGACCATCCACAACAACCTGACCGACCCCAGTCGACTGACTACCGATGATTCCACCAACAGAAGTCAAACGGCCACCGTTTTGGAGATTTAAACTCCCAGTTCCCAGGTTGGCCACATCCAGCTGCGCCGTGTTGATCCAGCGCGATCCAATACCATCAATGGTCACCGTACCGCTGCTTCCCGCTTCGGTAGCGATCGAACCGGCCGTGTTGATCACAAATGCTCCATCAGTGATATTCAGGTGGCCTGTACCTGAACTACCGATTCGCAGACTGCTCGAATTGTCCCATCCCGAATTTGCCCCATCGACATTGACGGTCCCAACCCCGTTGCTGTCGTTGCCAATTCGGCCAAAAGTATTAACAACGGTTGCACCGTCGGTGATGTTGAGAGTCCCCTGGCTTGGGCCGCTGCCCAATTCAAGCTGGTCTGTGATGGTCCAGCCGGAGGCAACTCCTTCAACATCGACCTGACCGATACCACCCAATCCAACACCTATTGTGCCAGTTCGGCTGGAAACAAATCCGGCCGTATTGATATTCAACGTCCCGTTTCCGGAGGCGCCAATAAGGAGATTTTCGGCATTGTCCCACCGGGAGCCTGCACCAGAGACTTCGGCGACACCGATGGAACCGAAATCGCCGATAACCGAATCCTGCGAAAGCACAGTGGCTCCGTTCAAAACCTGCAAGCTACCGCTGAAACCAGAACCTGATCCAATGACAAGCAAGTCAAGTCCTGCGAAGTCCGTCGTCGTCAGCGAAGATCCGGCATCGGTGACCGTAACGCCACCATCCCCAAAACTGCCGATGACCATTTGAACGCTGGCCGAAACCGCGGCACCACCGCTGATTTGCAAAGACGCAGATTGCCCCGTCTTGGCAACCTGCATGATATCCGATGTCATAACCGAACCAGCGCCATCAACCAGAACAGAACCACTCGACACGTCGGCGGGTCCCGAAACGTTTAAAAATCCTCCATTGCTAATATTTAGGACTCCCTGGGAACTGAAGTTGCCTGTATTAACTGTGCCGGCGTCGATGTTCAGGGCTCCCGATTGCAGCACTGTGATCAATCCGGAGTCCAACTGGCCACCATTGTCGATATTCAGCAGATGGTTTCCTGTGCCGCCGCCAGTCGAGTTTCCCACATTGAGATCGGCATTGATCCGGGAGCCGGCACCGCTGACATTAATCTCGCCGAATGACGATGCCGACTGCGCAGTACCATTTCCGAGGTTGATCGTCCCGGCATTAACGACCGAGCCGCCGAACACATTCAGCCGCCCTGTGCCCGGGTTATCCACATTGACGTTCACATCCCCGGTCAGGAATCCGCGGCCACCGTTGTTGAACACCAGCGTGCCCGAACCTACCTCGGTAATACCCCCCGCGGCCGTCAGCACCGATCCGGCCGAGTGCGCCCCATCGACGATCAACGTGGCATTGTTCTCGACCCTGATCTGGTTGTTGACCACCAGATTCAGTCCAGAATTAGTAAGTTGCGTCCCCGCTCCCGTGATCAATAGATCATCGTTGACCGTATGTGTTATCGAACCGGATTCGGCGTTGAAAAAACGCACGTCTCCCGCATTGACCTCGACAAAATTGATCGACGGCGTAAGCGATCCCGTCGCGCTGTTCCAGAACACGTCGTACGTGGCATTCTGATCGAACAGGGCATCCTGGGCCGCCCCCGGCGGTCCCAGCGGGTTCCAGTTGTTTCCAATCTGCCAGAACGAATTGAGACCAGAGGTATTTGTCCACTGGAATGTCTGGGCAGCCAGCCGCTCGTTGGCCAGACCCGGTATCACGAGCGTGCACACGAACAAAACGGAACGGAAAATTTTGCCTCGGCCTCGGTCAAGGAATAGGTAGCGGTTCATGCGGGTGTTCCTGATCGTTTATCCAGCGGGGTGTCAAAAGGGTTCCTTGTGACGGGTGCGATCCTGTTCCCGATCCAGCCACAAATTCCGAAAAGTGTTGATATTTTTTTCCGTCGCGATTGGATTCGGTGCGCTTCTGATTCAAAAAGGGTCATTTTTCCGGGCGGGATCGGTCGGCAATTGCATCCGGAGTATCAGGCGACCGGCGCAAAAGCAGCACCGTGTCGCCTGTCCCGTACTTTTTCCTGGATTCCCGGAGGTAATGATGATTCGCCAATTGAAAACACTGATTTGGTCCGCGCTGGTCGCGATCGCTCTGGTCCCCGCTGCGACGGCAGCCACCGACGGGCCCCCGCGGCCGTATTTTGGAACCGAATCCGGAACGAATGTCCTGCAGGATTTTTCGTTTCCCTATCTGACGATCGCCATCGAAGCCGACGGTGTCGCTTCACAAGTCGGTCGCTATTCAGGCCAGGGGGTCGTGGTGATTGATGTCACGACCGGGGATGTAGTGCTGTCGCAATACACTTCCACGGCCCGCAACGGCGATCAGCTGTATGCTGACCTGAATTCCATTCCGATCGACGAATTCACCTTGTTGGTCGAGGGGACGATCACGGGCGGCACCGGCCGATTTGCCAACGCGTCGGGCGAGTATCTGTTCCTTTTACGATACGATTATCCGTCCGACGTCCTGCCCAATTCCTATGACGCGGTTTTTTCCGGCTGGATGAGTCGATAGCCTTGCCACAATCCGGGATCGGGCGTGATCCTCAATGACCTCGATAGGAAACGGATCGCGTTCGGATTTCCTTGCCTTTTCGGAGCGAAATTCGTGAAACGCTTTCCTCGACACATCGACAATAACGTCTTGCCGTTGCCAACTCGATCTGCCGATCGCGAAAGAAACAGATTGTCTGGCCGGGGGACGTTGTCGTCATGGAGGCTCCCTGGAATTCGAAATTCCGACAATTGTCTGGCAAAGCCGAAATCGGTTGAGATAAAATATTTCGTTGGCGGGAATCGCCCATGCATCGCATCCAGTTACTCAGACAACCAAGCCGTGAATCGTCACGATCCCTTTCAGGCAAACCACGAATCGGCATTGTTGCCGCTGCTGGCAGCCGTGCAGAACGGATCCGTCGACACCCAAAACCAATTGATGGGACAGCTGCGTTCGTACTTTCAATTGTTGGCGGATGCCGAACCCGGGAAACACTTGCAGCAAAAAATTGGCAACTCGGATGTGGTTCAGCAGTCGTGCATTCGCGTCATCGAGGGAATCGACGGTTTTCGCGGAACCACCGAGGGCGAGCTTCGCAATTGGTTGCGACAGGTGCTGGTTAACGAGGTTAGACAGGCGCAGCGAGAGTTCCGGACGCAGAAACGGGATGTGCGGCGCGAATTGCCGCTGGATGCCGAAAGTCGTCACGCGGTGCCCGGGATTCAGCCGGTTGACAGCCTGTTGACACCGTGCGCGGATGCGTTGGCACGTGAGCAGGCCGCGGCGGTGCGGTCGGCCGTCGCGCGGCTGTCGGATGAGTATCAACAGGTCATTCGGATGCGATCCTGGCAGGGCATGACCTTTCCGCAGATTGCCGAACAACTTGGAAAAACGGTGAACGCTACCGAGAAACTTTGGTATCGAGCCGTTCAGCGACTACGCCGGGAACTGGCGAACTACAATGACACGTGCGAATAATCCACAGGACGGTCACGACGATGCCGATAACCGACTGGCCACGCTTTTGCGCATGCTGGATGAGCGGCCGGCGGCTGTATTTGACGAGGAATGTCAGGAACTGTTAGGCCATTTGTCGGATGAGGACAGGCGGGAGCTGTTGGCGGTGCGCCAATGCCTGGACCTGCTCAGGCGGGCGCGGCCTCAACAGGAACTGGAAACCGGAAACCGTGCCTCATCGACCGTCGGCCCAGCTGACTTCGAACGAAAATCCGCGGTTCCTCCCCAACAGCCACTGCGGTCGCAGTTCATTGGCCGATATGAAATACTCGACCAACTGGGCAACGGCGGATTCGGTGTCGTGTTTCGCGCCCGCGATCCGCTGCTCGATCGGCTGGTTGCGCTCAAGCTTCCCCGTCCCGAGTGCCTGGTGAGCAAATCGTCGCAACAAAGGTTTTTGCGCGAGGCACGGGCTGCCGCCTGCCTGAGTCATCCCGGCATCGTTCCGATCTTTGAGTGCGGCCAGGCTGGCGCCGTTACATTCATCGCGTACCAGCTGTGCCATGGTCAGACGCTCCAGCAATGGCTGAATGACCATCCGCCCCCCTGCGATCCGCGACGGACTTGCGAAATCATGCTGCAACTGGCCCAGGCCGTCCAGCACGCGCATGCCAGGGGAGTTATTCATCGTGACTTGAAACCCGGCAATGTCATGCTGGACCAGGAAGACGTCAACGATCCGAAGAATTCCGGCACCCCGCTGACGGTCCGCATCACCGATTTTGGACTGGCGCAACTGGAATCGGTCGATGGCCAGTCGTTGACTCAAACCGGGTCGCCACTGGGCACGCCTGCCTACATGTCTCCGGAACAAGCGCGGGGCGAAACTCGATTGACGGCGGCCAGTGATATCTTTTCGCTGGGCGTCATCTGCTACCGGATGTTGACCGGAAAGGTTCCGTTTCAGAAAGAACATCACGTGGCTACATTGCAGGCAATCGTGAACGACGAACCTGCATCGCCGAGACGGCTGAACCCGACACTCGATCGCGACGTCGCGGCAATTTGCATGCGCTGTCTGGAAAAGGAACCACACCGACGGTACGCGACCTGCCAGGCACTTGAAGATGACCTGAGCAGCTATCTGGATGGGCGTCCGATTCAGGCCCGGGAGCTTACCGGAGCCGAGAAAACCTGGCGGTGGGCGCGGCGGAACCGGGCGCTGGCGGTGATCGGCGGATTGCTGGCGGTGTCGTTGCTGCTCGGCTCCGGTATTTCCTTGTATTACGCGTGGTCAGCCGAACGCGCACAAACGGAACTGTCCCGGCAGAAAACGCTGGTTGATGCCAAAGCGGCCGAAGCCCTGGAGCAAGCGCGACTGGCACGCACTGCGGTGAACGATCTGCAACAGGCGGTTGCCAACGAACCGCGAATTCACGAGAAGGGCATGCAATCCTTCCGTCGCCACCTGCTGGATTCGGCTCGAAACTATTTTGTTACTATCTCGGCCACGGTTCCGGATGATGACGACGTCCTGCGTGAATATCTGGCCACGCTCGACCAGTTGGCGGGACTTTGTGCGGACCTCGGTGATCTTGATGAAGCGGCATCGATTTGGAGCCAGGTGATTCAAACGACGGAATCGAGAATCCCGGAGGAAGCAGACAGGCTGATTCCAGTACGAAACCGGCTGGCCGAATCGTTGACAAACGCTGGCCGCCACGACGAAGCGGTCGCAGTCGCAGCAAGGAATGTCAACGGGTTGCGGGCCGAGACAGAGCGCCGGCCGCGATGATCTGCAAGGAGTTCCCTTGATTGAGAGTCTGCGGGTACTGGCCAATTCGCAAAGTCGTGCCGGCGACAACTTGGCAGCCGCCAACTCGCTCGATCAAGCGGTTACGGCACTGCTGGCCTGGCTGGGATGTTCTTTGGCCGATGTTCCGGCGGACAAGACGGCTGCGAGGGTGTTTCAGTCGAAAGCCGATGTTGCACTGTTGTTGCGCGATCATCAAACCGTGGAACAATTTGCACCGCTGGCAATCGAAGTTTTCGAAAGATTAAAAAACTCAGGAGAGATAGACGAATCGTCGCGTTTGATTTCCCTGTCGGTGCTGCACGATTTGCTGGGCACCAGTTATGCGATCCAGAACAAATATAATTTGGCGTTGGCGAGTTTTGACCTGGAATCCGATTGTGTCGAACAGTTGATCGCGCTGCAGCCTGAACTTGCCAGCAATGCGGCACGGGTGGCCCAATTGTTGCATCGACGCGTCAAGACGTTGTACGAGTCGGGATCGGTCGACGAGGCACAGACGCTGTTACTGGCAGAGATCCCCAAACTGGATGCCCTGCGTTCGCAATTTCCCGAGCTGGAACTGCTGGCCGAGAAATCCGTACTCTGTTACCAGTTGCTCGCGAAAACGTTTCGTCGGCAAGGTGATCTGGATCGAGCGACAACCGAACTGGATCGGGCCATCGAATTATGCGAGCCGTTGGTCGCGACCGGGCAACCGTCGATGACCGTGCAAAATCACCTGGCATCCTTGTTCCTGGAAAAAGCAACGTTTCTGTTGCAACAACACCGGTTTCACGAAGGAGCGGCCGAGTGCCAACAAGCGCTCGAACTGTTGCTGCCGCTTTACCAACACCAGCCGGTTGGGGAAATCGGCGGCATGACCGAATTCGCAATGGCTTTGGCAGGCAATCTGTTCCTCCGCGCCGAATTGTATGCGGATTATCTGGAATTGAGCGAGCCGGTGGCCAGCTGGCCGTCCGAATCACGTTCGA
>CAVQQG010000002.1:0-3281984 GCA_963714965.1 uncultured Planctomycetia bacterium
TGCGCAATGCGTTTCCACAGGCCGCCTTGGACGCGTTGATTCAATCGATCGAGATGATGCCGTTGCGGATGGCGTATTGGACCAATTCTGCCGTGCTCCGAAACTCGAGGGCCTCCATGATATGAGCTTTGTGGGCTTCCGCCGTTCGAACCGAGACCTTGAGCACCGCCGCAATTTGTTTGGCCGAGTGGCCTTCAGCAATCAATTGCAGAACTTCCCGCTGGCGCGCGGTGAGCTGTTGCGATGACTCATTCGGCCCGGGATGACCTTCGCGATAAGACTGCAGGAGTTCTCCGGCGATGATCGGCGAGATGTAGGTTTGCCCTGCAGTGCGTCATGGATCGCGGTGACCAATTCGGACGAAACAGAATGCTTGAGTACGTAGCCTGCCGCTCCGGCCTCCATGGCCTGACGGGCATAGGCCACATCGCGGTGCATCGTCAAAAAGACGACCTTGGCAGTCAGGCCGGCATCTCGGATCTGGATGGCTGCCTCAATTCCGTTCAGCGACGGCATGCTGATGTCGGCCACGATCACATCCGGTCGTTGTGTTTTGGCGGCAGCAACAAGTTCCCGGCCATTGGAGACGACGCCGACCACCTCAAACTCGGGTTCGAGCAAACCGCGAATTCCCTCGGCGAGAATTTGATGATCATCGGCGATCAGGATACGGGCTTTATCCATCTTGAAGTTCTTTCAGGGGAACGCGAACCTCGACCGTTGTGCCACGACCCGGTTCCGATTTGATCTCAAAACTGCCGTTAGCAAGATGGACACGCTCTTCCATGCTCGAAAGTCCAATTCCCGGTTGCGAGCTGCCGTTTTCTACCTCGAAGCCTATTCCCTCGTCACGGACCTGCAATCTCAATTCCCCTTCAGTTGCAAACAGCCTTACCCATGCCTTGCCGACGGCAGCATGCTTGGCGACGTTTCGCAAGCTTTCCTGGGCAACGCGGTAGATACACAGGGCAACGTCGTTGGGTAAATTGGTGGGCACGTCTCTCGGAGTGCATTCCACGGTAATATTTTCGCGCCTCGTGAAACTGGCGCATTCGGATTGCAGCGCCTCGGCCAGGCCCAGGTCTTGAATAATCGACGGGTGAAGTTGTCGCGACAGGGCATGGACATCCTCGGCCAGGCTCACCAGCCGTTCCCGAATGGTCTGTACCAGCGGCAATGCGTCGGACTTTGTGCCGAGTTGATTTTCCAGCTTGGCGGCATCGATTCCCAGGATCGCCAGCCTCTGCGTCCAGTCATCGTGCATCTCGCGAGCAATTCGGGATCGCTCCTCCTCCTGGGAAACAAGGAGCTTGGTATTGAGTTGCCGCAGCCCGTCTTTCGCTTGCCGGAGCAATTGTTCCTTTGCGCTCAAGGCCTCGTCGGCCCGCTTGCGGGCCAACGCGTTTGTAAAAATATCGCCCACCAGGCGGAGTCGCGGAATCAGTTCGTCGGGGAGGGCGCGCTGCGACCGGAACGATGAAAAACCGATTCCGCCTACCGTGGAGCCCATCACCATCAGGGGAATGGTCACATTGGATTTCATTCCCGTTTGGAGACAGTATTCTCTCTCTTCAGTCGCTTCGGGGGGCAGATCGTCCGGCAATCGGACAACCACTCCCTGGCGAAGCTTCTTCGCAAAAAAGGGAAACTGTGAATCCAGTTTAAAGCTTGCCGAAGCTGGCACGCCGGGCACTTGATAGGAATGCGTGACCTGAAATTGTTTTGCGTCTGACGACACCTGGCCCAGACCGCTGCGGTCGATTCCCAGGACTTCCACGATTCGCTGCAGACCCCACTCGATTTGCGAATCGACCTGGCTGGCCGGAACGTTGACAAACTTGGCCGATAGTTCCGTCAATAAAATCTCAAACTGCAAACGATGGTTCGCATCCGCTGCCAGCGGGCAACCGGCTTCTGCAAAACCGCGGTACTCCCTCGATGTCAGCGCGTCGATTCCAATGGACTTTGCTGCGGAAAGTGGGCATTGGAGATCAGGCTCCGATTCAAGATCCCCCCCATCGCTTTGTGCCTTGCAGCGATCAGGTAATTCTGAGTGTTTCATGCGTCTCCAATCGATCGGGTTTACTGATGGCGAACCTCGTTTCGTGGACAAGTCAACGTCGTACCCAATCCGCGATCGATTATACATCGAATTTTGAGACTTTTTTAGGGTCGGTTTCGGCGAGTTGTTGTTGTGGTCAAAGTGGAGCCGCGCATATCGTTGGGACTCTTACCGGAACGCGAACAGCGACTGAAAGGCCTTGAGGCGAGCCTCGGTTACATCGACGGGCGACGTTGGGTCAAGGACCTCCAGTTTTTCATGTAGTCTGTATCGGTGCTTGAGTTTTCCGGTTTTGTTGACCAGGAGTGGTTGGGCGAGTGAGTCGATCGTGACAGACATCTTGAACCTCGGTGCGTTAGGAATTTCGGTCTTTATTCCCTTCCTACCCGCACCGAATCAAGATATTTTGCGTGCGGAGATATCTTCGGATTCGCAACCTGGTGTTCCTCCTTGTAGCCGAGTCCAAGGGTTGATTGTTTTCTCCTTTGCTTTCGCTTTGCTCTCTTCGAGAGTGAAGATACTGTTACGTGTCCCAAAATCCAACGACAAACCCCGGCAATGAAATTGATTAGAAAGATTGCTTCCACGGCTGATCTGCTAAAAGCGGAACGGCCTGTAATCGATGTCATTTTCCATTGATGCCCGTACAAAACCCTTTCAAGATTCAAGATTCAAGTTTTGCCGCCCATTCAGTTTCCACTAGGTCCAGCGTCAGACCTTGATCATGGTCGAGAGCTGCCATGGCGATTGCGTGTAGGGCCGTACCTACGATTCGATTGCTTTTCTCAACCAGCCGGATAATCGCTTCTGGTTCAAATCGGATTCCCCATTCGTCGCATCGGTCTGCAAGCCAGTCTTCCATCTCCACCTCTTCGGGCAATTGGGTCCTAAGTTTGATCAGTCTATTCATGAACATGTCCTCAAGGTTTTCTGGTTTTGCAGTTGAGAAGATCCACAGGAAGTTCTTTTCTTCGACCTCTTTCAACAGCATTTCATCCATACCCCGGTTCACCAAACGGTGAATTTCGTCGAAGTAAAAAATTCGGAGGCCTTCCTGCCAGTCTGTGACTCGAATCAGGTGCTCTCGTAACTGCTCGGGTGTGTGAATCTTGGTGCAATCGACTACGGAGAAGTTGACCTGGAGTCGTTTTTCGTCAAAGGCGATCGCTGAGAATAGACCTTCCAGTCCGTGTGATTCCGGTTTCTGGCGACAGGTGATACACGACCCATTACACGGGTTTAGGGCTTTTTCTTTTGGTGCCGCTACGTTTTCTGACACAAGGATCTGGCACAATATTGCATTTGCGTTGTATCTGCAAACCAACGCCGAGCCAACGTAATCTGCCCTGACTTTTCAATGAAGATTCTTGTGCAGTGGCAGCGACTGGCCGACCGGTCGATCCAACACAACGCTAAACCACTGCAAATGCAATCCGAGTTAGGGGACCTCTACGTCTCTGTCGTGGAGGTCGTTTTGTGAGAGCAGCGATCGCAAAAAACGGTCGTTTTTCAAGGCGCTCCAACAACCATCCGACTTTCACGAGTAAATGACGCAAATCAAGCGATCGACGCATTCGAAGAAAATCGTTGGTGAAAATTTGTGCCGCTACTGGTTTACCGTCCAGACAACTTGATCGATGCCGCGACGCCCAAGCCTTGATTCGTGTCAGTAGCGTCATGTCCGTTTCCAGCGATACGTCTTGGAGCAGGACTATTCCGCGATTGTCTGACGCGGAACGGCCTCATACGAGTTCGCTTTGGCAACCGCCGTTCGTGCTTTTGTTCCCGGCATAATCTCAAACCGAGGATCGAAATCGACCATGGTCGACGCGAGTTTTTTCAGCACGCCGATATCACCTTGCACCTTGGCCTTGCCTTCGGCGATTTGCGCTTCCAGTTCCTTCGCACCCATCATCGTCTGTTCCAAATCAGAACGATTGATCGTCAGCGTCAGATCGGGATTCTTGGCGAGGAAACCCGGGAAATTCGTCAACGTCGCGTTTTCCATTTCGACGATGAATTTTTCTCCGTTGTCCGGCGTGATCAGGTTGATCGTAAATCGCATCCCCTCGGCTTTGCGACTGTCCATGCGAATGCCAAGGAAGTTAAGAAACAGTTCAGTCGACATGGCTCGAATCACGTCGGGGCTGCTGGAGTCGACGGTTTCGCCTTGCGGAATTCCCGAACGAAGCTCGTACGCTGCCGCAAGATAACTGTTGCGCAAACCGGGATTTTCTTGCTGGTATCCGAGCTGTTCGAACACGTCGGCCAGCAAGTCTTTGGCCGCCGCATTCTGTGGCTCGGCCTGAACGAGCTTGTTGAGAATCTCCTGCGCGTGCATGTACTTGCCTGCGTCGTGAAGTTGCTGGCCCTTGGCCATGATCTTCGTGGCACCCCCCATCATTTCGACATACAGGGGCATGCGTCTTCGGGCGACAATGGGATGAGTGTTGCCGGGTTACAGTCCCAGTAACCGATATATCGATTGACGACCGCGCAGGCTATTGTGCTCCGGAGATCCGTGGTAGCCGCGACAGAACCACTTTTGTTGCAGGCTCTTTGGCACTTCGTAGACGTTGTGGATCTGGTTGATCGTTACGCCCGAGTTCGCCAGATGCAAGCACTGGTTATTCATGTGTGCATAAAGATCTCGCTGGCCACGCAGCACTTCCTGGACCCGGTCGTTACCCCACCGCGGCCAATGGTGCGACGCAAACATCACTTCGGCCTCCAGTCCGAAGCGGTACAATGCGTCACTGATGTACTTCGACCACCGCAATGCATCTCGCACCGGTGCGCCGCAAAGTATAGATGTTGTGCAGCGTCGAAGTGACGTTTTCCGCCATCCACAACGCCTTCATCTCCGGGATGTAGGTGTTCATCTCCGACGGAGCCTCGGTGCCCGGCGTGTTTTGGAAGATCATGTTGACGCCGTCGACTTCGAATTCCTCAATCGCATCCTCAACAATCCGCGTCGGCGCGATCAGGCCCATGGCTCCCGCCGAAACGCCCTGGCCCAATCCTTGGCCAGCGTAGCCGTACGGGCTGGCAGGCAGCAGCAGTCCGTACTGGTAGAACAACCGACGGTTCATGGCATTGCCGGCGTAGACGTTTTCGGAGATCGTGTGGTCCATGAAGTCACGCGGAGCAATCACTTCGACCTTGCCGGACTTCAAATCCGCCTCCTCCAGGATGCCGCGCACGCCACCCCAGTGGTCGCCGTGCGAATGCGAATAGATCACAGCCGAGACGGGCAGTCCTTCGCCCACGTGTTCTTGAAACAGCTTCCACGCGGCGCGGACAACTTCCGCCGTCACTAACGGGTCAATTACAATCCAGCCGGTTTTGCCGCGCACAAATGAAATATCCGACAAGTCGAATCCGCGAACCTGGTAGATGCCGTCGACGACTTCGTACAGGCCGTAGTTGTTGTTCAATCGCGACTGTCGAACCAGGGACGGATGGATGCTGTCGAATTCCCGGTCCTCGTTGAGAAACTGAAATCGTTCCATGTCCCAGGCAACATGCCCGGCGTCGGCCATGATCTTGAGTTCCTTCATGGGGGCGACAAAACCCTTTTCCAACTCTTCAAAATCGCGCTTGTCCCCAAACGGCAACGTGATCTTGGCTTTCGCGAGAATCTCTTTGGTGAACTTGGAAGGAGCCTTTCCTTTGGGATGGAAATGATCCTCCGCTGACGCGGCCGGCTGGGCGAGCGCCGGGCTCTCGTCCAAAACCACGTGACTGGCTACGGCAAACGCGGCACCTGCTGCGGGAAGAGACTTGATGAACTGTCGTCGGTTGGTCATGTTAATGCGTTTCAAAAAAGAGTGGTGGGTTTTCCAAAGTTAATTTGATCTATTCCGACTTTACACCGGATTAATCGGCTGGCTTCGCTGGTGGTTGCGCAGCATCCGCCTTGGCACAGGTCACCTCCACTTTCTTGATTTTTCCAGTGAATCGGAACGGGCCGCTGTAGGCGGAGCTTGCCGGGCTGAGACTGTCCCAGCCGCAGCACAATCCTTCGCCGGAAAGTGCAAACGTAATTGGGGTCGTGACAGGAATTTCGTCCTCGGCGACTTTCTTGCCACCAATGAAGAGCCGTCCGATCCCCGCCGCGCCTTTTCCGACCGAAAAGTCGGGAGGGCCGGTGACTTCGAATTCGTATTTCAAAGTCGTTTCGCCTGATGGAACCTCGATGGAGGACTCCAGGACGTACTCACGGAGACCTACGTAGTTGTGCGTGTAGTAGAGTTTCTTGTCCTTGATGTACAAGGAATATCCTGCGAACCGTCCTCCCTGGGCGAGGAGCACACCCTCGGCGCCCCCTGCCGGGATGGCTACTTGTGCGGTGATGCTGTGTGAGCGGTTCAGAACGTTGGCGGCCGCGGACCCGCCGACTTCCCCGCCACCGGAGTAGTAGGTGTAGGTCGTTCGTGTTTCGGACATGCGGGGTCGCGGTTCCATCTGGCGGAGAATGGATCGCCCGTCGAGCGGCAGCACATTGAATTTCTCTGCTTCCTTCCACCACAACTGTTTGAGCTCTGCGAGTTTCTCGGGGAACTGATTGGCCACATCGGTGGACTCGGAGAAATCCTCGTTGATATTGAAGAGCATCCACTTGCTATTGGCCAAGTCTGCGGGTGTTATCTCTTTGCCGAATTCCCACGGCGCATAGGCCCGCCAGCCGTCGTAGTAAATGGAGCGGCGGCCAACCATCTCAAAATATTGCGGTCCGCGAGTCAGTTTGGCGTTGGCATCTTCGAAGGTCGCGGCAAAGCTGACCCCTTCCAGGGGCGCCTGAACCACGCCTTTGATCGACGCCGGATTCTTCATGTTAAGTACATCGAGCACGGTGGGAACCACGTCGATCGCGTGGGTAAACTGCGAACGGATCTCGCCCTTGGCTTTAATTCCTTTCGGCCAGTGGACAATCATCGGTTCGGCGGTTCCGCCGCGGGTGGTGTCTCGCTTCCAACGCAGGAACGGCGTATTGCCTGCCCAGCCCCATCCACCCACCACGGCTGGGAACGAATCGGGACCACCCCATTTGTCGATCTCATTCGCCGCCATCTCGAGGGAGACCGGGACGTTGTTGAAGAACTGGACCTCGTTTGGAACGCCATTGTCCCCCCCCTCAATACTGGCGCCGTTGTCGGAAGTCAGCACAATTATCGTGTTGTCGAGTTCTCCGATCTCATCGAGCGTGTTGACCAGTTGGCCAACATGGTCATCGACGAATTCCACGAATCCGGCGAGCACCTCCATCTGACGCGCGAATACTTTCCGTTGCTGCGCATTGAGATCATCCCAAGCCGGGATGGACGGGTCGCGCGGCGATAGTTTGGTACCGGGAGGGCAGATCCCGAGTGCGATCTGTTGCTTGAGGGTCTCTTTGCGATAGTGGTCCCACCCCTTGTCGAACACACCCTTGTACTTGTCGCTCCACTTCTGCGGAACGTGTTGCGGGGCACGCACCGCGCCAGGGCAGAAATACATGAAGAACGGTCGGTCTGGTGCGACGTGTTTTACATCGACGATGTACTCTCGAGCCTTTTCGGTCATGTCGGTGAGCAGGTGATAGCCTTCTTCCGGTGTCCCGGGGGGTTGGATGAAGTGATTATCCTGTGTAATCCAGGGAACGTACTCGCTGGTCGTGCCGCCAAGGTATCCGTAAAAGCGGTCGAACCCGCGCCCCACTGGCCACCACCGGCGATTCGCCGCGAGGTTGGCGTCTTCGGGCGGTGTGAGGTGCCACTTTCCGAGGGCAAAAGTCGACCAACCGGCAGGGGCGAGAATTTCCGACATCATCCCGTGAGAGAGCGGCATACGGCCGTTGTATCCCGGGAATCCTGTCGAGAACTCGGAGATGACGCCGAGCGCAGCACGAATGGTGATTGCGGCCAGTGAGTAGGGCCGCACGGCTCGGGGAGCACAATGGAGTCGCGTGGAAGTTGTTATAACGCAATCCGTTGTCCGCAAGCTTGTCGATGTTAGGAGTTCGGAGACCTTGCGCTCCGTAACAGCCCAGCTGCGAAAAACCCAAGTCGTCTATCATTACAAAGAGGACGTTCGGCGCCCCTTTCGGCGCGCCTTTGTTCCGGCCAGTGTGGGACCGATTCGCGGACGGTCGGTGCGATGACGCCCTGGAAGGGCGCCGCTTCCTGTGGCGACGCATTTTTAACCTGGGTCTTGTTCTGGCCGGACTTGTCGTCCTCGATCGTCACGGTTGCAGCACTTGCCTGACGGCCCGGCCAATCGTTTCGACTTGCTCCAATTGCTAGACCGATCAGTACACCAAGCCCGATGCAAAAGACGATTTCGATTTTGATGCGTTTCATACTTTGAACTCGAATTTCAGGAATTAGTGTGTCCATCACGAACGCTGGCAAACGAGACTACACTGCAATCGCATCTCCTTCACCGGTCCGTACAGGTTGTGTTGCTGGGCGACCTGCCGACGATTCGGATCACCGGTTTCGATGTTGCTCAGAATGCGCCTCAGGTCGGTCACGGCGAACCATCATAACCCACACCCACCCCACGAAGCGACCGTTCGTAAAATTGGTGGATCCACTCTCAAAAAAACGTTCGTTTACCAGGTCGATGCCGGATTTCTCGGAAATTGAGTTCGTTCCTGCTATGTGAGTCTCACAAACTCATCTCATCAATCAAAATCTCGCAATACGTCGAAACGACGAAACGAGAGATATTTGAATAGATGCTGGTTCGTTGCCTAATTTTGCTGGCCAATTTTGCCGACTTGGATCTGACACAAATCTGACACAGTGTTGCACAACTCAGTTGCAACGCTGTTTCAACTCAAAGGCAACGTATTGATCGGCTTTCGTCGTGTCGAGTTCCCAAATGTCTTGCGTCTGCAATGCAAAACCAACGCGTTTCTTTAGATTGACATCGTGGAGGTCGTTGGTTCGAGCCCAATACCGCCCACTCGCAAAGCCCTAAACCACATTGGTTTAGGGCTTTCTTGCTTTGGGTAGAAAACCTGGTGGGTAGATTTGTTCCACCAAAACAAACTGCAAGGATAAGGAAAGGCTATCAAGTCCCTGCCGGAGTCGGAGGGAATGGGGACGTTGATAATGTTAAATTCCTCGAGCCGGGTAAACGCAATTACTTACCGATTGGTCAGGTGAGTTGAACAAAACGCAAACAGACTTGAGTCCATCCGACGAATCACCGAAATCACCTCGACCAGACTCCGACCATCGAGATTACCCGGTTACCCACGGCGAGGTTCATTCGACAATCTTGCAATCCCGCAGGTGACTTTGGTCGTTATGGCAAGGCACTTTCCGCTCGATTGCTGTCTCTTGATCCAAATTCGGCCAACACGTGCAGAATATTGCTTTTTGACTCGGGGAATGCGGGGGGGATTTGACAGGCGAGAGCCCACTCGTCAAGAATCTGGCTTGTGAACCAAATGCAAACACGCGCCAAGGGATTTCATGTCCGCATTCCCGAGCCTTGTTTTGGCGGCCGCGCCGAATGACGTATGGCAATCGCTGCTGGAAATCCTGCTGCTGCTCGGAATGGCAATGATTCTGGGGACGCTGGCCGAGCGTCTTCGCCAAAGCGCCATTGTCGGATATTTAATTGCGGGTTCGATCATTGGCCCAAGCGTCCTGGGACTTGTTTCGAATCAGCAGGACATCTTTGCGATTGCCGAGCTCGGCGTCGTATTGTTGATGTTTGCGATCGGACTGGAATTCTCTCCCAGGCGACTGTTGAGTTTGGGGAAAACGCCACTGATCGCCGGAATGTTGCAGGTTGTTTCCACGCTGATTGTGGGAGCCGTTGCAGGTCTGGCATTCGGAGTTGGCGTTTCAGCGGCGCTGGTCATTGGGTCCATGATTGCACTTTCGAGTACGGCGTGCGTCCTCCGTATACTGGAGGATCGTGCAGAATTTGACAGTATCTACGGGCGGATTTCGCTGGGGGTCCTGTTGATTCAGGATATAGCTTTTGTGCCATTGTTGTTGTTGGTCACGGTTCTCACCAAGGGGGGAACCGTTGCATCCGTGCTTTGGCAACTCACCTTGGCGGTCGCATCGGCAGCGTTGCTTGTGGTAGTCTTTTACGGACTGTTTAACTATGTCGCACCCAGGCTGCTGCAACTCAGAACCTGGCAACGGAACCGGGATTTGCCAATTCTGCTCGCGGTCGTGATGGCGATGGGTTCCGCATGGTTTGCCCATCGGCTGGGACTGAGTCCTGCGATGGGCGCGTTTGTGGCCGGCGTTGTATTGGCAATGTCGCCTTTCGCGACTCAGATCCGTGCCGACATTAAGCCCGTCAGGATAATTCTGGTAACGCTTTTTTTTGCGTCCGTTGGCATGTTCTGCGACGTCGGCTGGCTACTCCAGAATCTGGGCCTGGTGATTGGTATCGCCATGGCAATCGTTCTTGGCAAAGCGGTAGTCTTCGCTGTCGTGGCGCTCGCCAGCGGCGCGCGTTTACAGTTTGCAATCGCCGCCGCGTTATGCCTGGCTCAGGTTGGCGAGTTTTCCTTTGTGTTGGCAACCATTGCGTTTGGTGGCGGAGATGGAAACGGAATTCTGTCAGAAACAGCGTTTCGAGCAATCGTTTCAGCCACGATAATCAGTTTGCTTGTCACCCCGTATTTAATCGCCGTTGCACCGAGCGCTGGTGGTTGGCTGGAACGTCGTATTCGCCGACGGCCCAAAGACGCAGGGACGGACATGGCCCAGGGAAGCAAGGAAACTGCCAGCGAATTGACTGACGACGTGGCCCGAAAACGTGATCGGATTTTCATAATCGGCTTTGGGCCAGCCGGACAGCGTGTTGCCGAAGATTTGATATTGCTTCACAAGAATCAACTGGTCGTCATCGACGTCAATTCAGACAATTTTAAAATCGCAAAACGCTACGGACTGGTCTCTCACCTGGGCGACGCCACGCAATTGGATATTCTCGAACATGCGGCGATTGAACTGGCCAACCTGGTCATCATCACCGTGCCCAGTCTGATTACGAGTCGAGAATTAATTCATCTGGTGCGTCACCATACTGCTGATGCGATGATCTTTGCGCAGGCCCGATACCACATTCATCGCTGGCAACTGGTTCGGGCCGGCGCTCACGTGGTGGTGGACGAAGAAGATCAGGTGGGGCGCGAACTTGCATCCAAAGCGTTGATCCAGCTGAACGAGGAGAATCCGGATTTGAAAACTCCAGCGGCAGATCCGGCGAAAATCGTCTCCGGTGATTGATTTCAGCCAGAAGCAACTCTGTGGGCTTGGCAAGTCCCTGGGGTTGGTTGACAGAGGCTCTGTAGACAACCACGATTGGGAGGAACGGCCGGGTTGCGTCGCCGGGCGGTTTTCTCCGGAAATGGCACGGTTGGACAAGCCAACCGTGGCACCGTCAATCCCAAAACCTGATGTTCTCTGCACAGCGGTTGACAGCCCTTTTGTCGCAAGAATCGGTGCACTCGACCATTGCTGAGAATACAAGCACGGCAAGTATTGACGGGCATCCGGTTTGATTGGCAGGACAGCCGCACTTCCTGAAATTTCGGGGCGATACCGCCCGGGTGGATACCGATAAACGCACGCCATCGAAGGTAGCTTGCGCCAGTGCCCGACATACCCCCAACTGCGGCGACGGCGAGACAGCAAATCGCAGCAGGCAGGGGCCCGGCCCATTCATGCCATTTGGTACTGCGATTGCGTGTCGGCGGATCGAGCGGTCGGCCGCGTTGACATAATGTACAGTTTGTATTGATTTGTTCTGTTCACCACAAGCGTTGAATCACGCATCTCGATTGGTTTCAGGCCTTTTGGAAATTCATGAATCATCGAAAACAACCGGCGGCGGCATGGCACGTGCTTACTGTGGGGGAGATTGCAAAACAACTTAACGCCACGGAACAGGGACTTGGTGAGGGGGAGGCCGCGGCTCGATTGGCTGAATATGGCCCGAACAAACTCCCACAGAATCCACCCGCGCTGTTGTGGACCATCGTACTGCGGCAGTTTCGCAGTCCATTGATCTACATTCTTGCCCTTGCCGCCATCGTGTCGGTTGCGATTGGTGATACCAAGGACGCGGCCTTCATAGCCGGTGTGTTGGTATTGAACGCCATTATCGGGGCGTCCCAGGAATGGAAGGCCGAACAAAGCAGTCATGCTCTTCGCAAACTTCTGCAAATACGCGCATCGGTTCAACGAGACGGTGAAGTAAGGGAAATGAATGCCGAAGATGTTGTGCCCGGGGATGTAGTCTGGTTGGAGTCTGGCAATCGCGTGCCGGCTGACATCCGGCTTGTTTCAGCGCACGGATTGGAATCGGACGAATCGCTGTTGACCGGCGAATCGTTGCCCGTGTTCAAGGATCCCTCGTGGCTTGGGGCCGAATCGGCAACTGTGGGTGATCGGCTCAACATGGCTTACGCCGGTTCGATAGTGACGCGAGGCCGCGCAAAAGGACTGGTGGTTGCCACCGGCCTGGGAACTGGCGTCGGGCAATTGGCCCTCGACGTTATGGGCGAGTCCGGTGGCAAGCCGCCGCTGCTTGTGCGAATGGAAAGGTTTACACGGGTAATCGCCGTCGCCGTGTTGGTCTCAGCGGCGACGATCGGGGCAATCGGGGTTGTCCTTGGCGGATATGAACTTTCCGAAATGTTCATGTTTGGCGTTGCCCTGGCAGTCTCTGCGATTCCGGAAGGCTTGCCAGTTGCCATGACGGTAGCCCTTGCGATTGCAACAACACGCATGGCCCGGCGCAAGCTGATTGTTCGGCGATTGACGGCAGTTGAAGGATTGGGCAGCTGCACGATGATCGCCACTGACAAGACAGGCACTCTGACTTGCAACGAATTGACACTTCGCGAGGTCCTTTTGCCAGGTGGTGACAGGTTTCAGGTTACCGGGGAGGGCTTCGCGCCGCGGGGTGAGGTGCGGATGGACGACCAACCTCTGGCGCCGGGAAGTCATGAATCTCTTGAATGGCTGGTTCGGGCTGGCGTCCTGTGCAATGAAGCGGATCTGCATCCCCGGGATGGAGACTGGGTTTGGCACGGAGACTCCGTCGATGTTGCCTTGTTATCATTTGGCCACAAGCTTGCATGGAATCGCGAAGCGACCCTTGATCGATACCCCCAGGTGAATCAAATTCCATTTGAACCGGAGCATCAATTTGCGGCTTCGTTTAACGCCACAGAGGGCGGAGTAACGGTTTTCGTTAAAGGTGCACCGGAACGAATCATTGCGATGTGCAGCGAATCCAGTTGCGGAGAATTCGACCAACAGGAGTTGGAAGCGATGGCCGTGCAAATGGCGAAAAAAGGCTATCGCGTTTTGGCATTGGCGGATGGTGCGCTGCGGGAGCCTCTCAAACCCGAAGATTTGCCGCTGCGCCCTGCCGGATTACGGTTCCTGGGATTTGTTGGAATGATTGACCCATTGAGACCCGGTGCAAAAGATGCGGTTCGAATCTGCAACAAGGCCGGGATTTCCGTGTTGATGGTAACCGGTGACCATCGGGTTACGGCGCTGGCGATCGCTCGAGAACTGGGACTGGCCCACGACGCCGAACAAGTGATGACCGGTGAGGAATTGTCCCGGAAAACTCCGGCAGAACTCGCCGGCAGCCGTCGACCGGATCCGGGTGTTTGCGCGAGTCGCGCCACGGCAAAAGCTGCTGATCGTTGAGGCAGCCCGAAAAGCTGGTCACTTCGTCGCTGTGACAGGCGATGGCGTAAACGATGCGCCTGCCCTGCGTGCGGCCAATATTGGCGTCGCGATGGGCCAGAGCGGAACCGATGTCGCGCGAGAAGCAGCCGAATTGGTCATTAGTGACGACAACTTTGCCACCATCGTGGGCGGAGTTGAAGAGGGACGAGTCGCATACGACAACATACGCAAAGTGATCTACCTGCTGGTTTCAACCGGTGCAGCTGAACTGGTTTTGATGGCGTTGGCCGTGGCGACCGGTACACCCTGTTTGCCCCTGCTGCCCGTTCAAATCCTGTGGCTCAATCTGGTCACTAACGGTATTCAGGACGTAGCGCTGGCGTTCGAGCCAAACGAGGGCGACGCGATCAACCGCAAGCCCCGTTCTCCGCGCGAGCGGATATTCAATCAATTAATGATCGAACGAACCGTGGTCGCGGCGTTTGCAATGGGTATCATCGGCTTTCTCACGTTTCGCTGGTTTTTGCCGGATGGCGCAAGCGAAGATGAGGTTAAGTCGGCTCGCAACGCACTGCTGTTGTTAATGGTGCTGTTCGAAAACGTTCACATCGGCAACTGCCGGTCCGAAACCAAATCAGCACTGCGGCTTTCACCGCTCCGCAGCCCGATCCTGCTGACCGGAACGATTATTGCATTTCTGATTCATGTCGCTGCAATGCATATGGCATTCGGTCAGTCACTATTGGATGCTGAACCGGTTTCACTGCAGAACTGGGGCATCCTGCTGCTGTTGGCGTTGACCATTTTTCCGGTAATGGAATTGCATAAATGGAGTTGGAATCTTCGAAACCGGTGATCAGGATCTGGATACCAACACCCGGCGTGAACGGACTGAACAGGCGATGGAGGAGCATTTTGGTCTGATCGAAAAGGCATTTGGCCGAAGCAACAAACCGGCGCCAATGACCAGGATCAGGCTCCCGAAATCCATGAAGAATGTCCATTCGTTATCGTGATCCGCGAATTCGATACGTCTGCGCCCGATATCGTCGCGCAATCACCGAATCAGGAGCGATGACACGGTCCAGCTTGCCTGGACGTGCGGCGTCACCGGCTCGAACCTCTTGTGTTTATCGTCGAATCTGCCAGCGGGTACTCAGTCATCGAACGCAAACACGCGCGCCCAGTCGTCTTTCATGCTGATAACGACCCAGCCCCTGTCTTTAGCCTCGTCCATCAGCGGCTGAGGAAAGGTCCCGAACGTTGTGTCGGGCAGACCACTGGCCGGACCATACGCATACTCGCGCCGGGCGTCGTTGTGGAACACCAGCATCATCAGCCGGGCGCCGTCACCCGCAGCGGTCCACTCGAGCATTTCGCGGTCGCCGGCCGAATTGCCGAACGCCGCGATGGAACGCTTGCCGATGAACTTGTTGATACCAACGGGCTTGCCGGTTTTGTCGTCGATAAAATCGATCGCGGGCAGACGCATCAGCACCGGCTTGCCGTCCTTGATTTCGTACCGGGTCTTGATGGTCGAGCCGACAACCTGTTCAGGCGGAATCCCGTAGACCGCGTGGGTTATGGGACGCATGAATTCCACGCCGCCACCGGAGACAATATAGGTCTTGAAACCGTTTGCCCGCAGATAGTCGAGCAGCTCGACCATCGGCTGGTAGACGCACTGCGTGTATGGGCGCTTGAATCGCGGATGCCTGGCAGTGGCGAACCAGTCTTTGACGATCTGCTCGAATTCCGCGGTGGAGATACCGGCGTGCGACGCCATCACGAGCTCGATCAGGCCTTTTTCACCCGCGGCCGCCAGCGCCTGCAGATCGTCGTCGAGCACGGCCTTGAAGGGTTGTTTCGTTCTCCATTCCGGATGCTCCGGCGCGAGCGCTTTGACGCGGTCGATGGCAAACGCCAGCTGCGTATACATCGGGTGTTCAGTCCACAACGTGCCGTCGTTGTCGAACGTGGCGATGCGGTCGGCCGGGGGCACGTAATCAGGCGAACCTTCCGTGGTCACTTTCTCGACGAAATTGATAATCGCCTGCCTCGTCGCCGTTTCGTTCCATGACGGCAGCGGATCAGAGGCCCGCGTATCGCTGGTTGTTAGCGCCGCCATGACGACAAGGGCGGCAGCAAAAGACATTCGCAGGTAGACGTGTTTCATTATATGAATCCTGGTAGCACGAAGTATTAGATGGGCAGATTGCAGAAACGCAGGCCGTCAGCAAGTCAAAGGCCCCAAGCACTTCATCACTCATACGGGCAGCGGCACTTCGAAATCTGCCTCTCGACGGTTGTGGTCGTGTCACGTTCCACCGAGTGAGTTGGCCGATATCAACCAGTTGCAAGAGTGACAGTTTATTCGGGGGTTGCCGGGTCGTAAAGTGCGGGCCATCCAGCAACAGGAGACCCAGTTCTCCCTTCCGCTGACGCATTGATTCGGGAAACACGACCGCCACGGCTCAAATCGAAGTTATGAAAACGAAGGTCGGATACCAGGCAGCAGGCACACTCCGTGCGCCGTCCGCCAGCGCACGACACGGCACACGGAGTGTGCCTGCTACTTTGTTGGTCGTTAACCAGTGGATGGTATCACTGTAATCCATCAAATAAGTCGTTTGACCCGGATGGCCTCCTCTTTTCTCCAATGCCCGCAAAAAAAAACGAAACAGGCGGGGCCAGGTTGAAACACTGGGCAGATCAGAGGTGACCCGGGACAGGAAATCGGCGGAATTCAATTTGACAGCAACTTCGGTTGCTTGTGGTCGACACGTCCCAGGCTGGCCTGCCCACAACCCGAATGACCCGACCACAACCACGAGGAGTAAATTTTTTGCTTTTTTTGGCGAACCATTTTGGAGGAGGGGCGTCGAAGTGGGCAGATCAATTTTTTTGCTGGAAACCGGCATGGATTTGGAAAGGGAAACGGGACGAATACCGATGTTGACGATGAAAGCCAGCCATTCCGTCGATGCGAAACAGGACGGCTATCGGGCCGCGCCGGCAGGTGCCTTGGCCCGGTTGCCGCTGCGCAGCTGACTCCGGTTGAATGACCTTGTCTTCCGACAAGGCCCGGTGTCACACGCGACATCGGGCCTTTTTTCGTGCCGGGCACCGCGGAACAAGCCCGCAAAGGCAGCCGAACAACAGCCGATGTCCGTGCGGAACACCGCCGGACCAGCCAGTAGTGGTACGCCGGTGCGCGCTGGGCAACCATTCTGATCTTTGACAATTTAACCTGCCAACCAAAACAACACGTCCGTGTCGTCGCCCGGACGCAAAACCGGTATGCCCTGGTGCGGGCGGCCGGCTCCCCCCACCCGGGGGAGATAGACGAAAGGCTGACCGGGAATCGGCGTTTGTCCGTCGTACTTCCGGCGATAAAGCCGATGGAATACCGTGTGGGAACGGGATGCCATCGAGTAACTGAAGGCGTGAGCCGCTGTCCCGCCAGCGGAATACTGCCCGAAAGACCACGGATTCAGTGCGGTTATCGTGGAACGTACCATACAGCTCGCGGTGTAACGCGATGCCTGACCATGAAGTGGCCGGGAAGTTGCCCATCCTGCGGGAGCGGCAACAAGCCGTGCGTGCGACAGAGTCGAAGTGCCTGCAACGAACGCCGCAAGGAGTTCGAGCTGCCCGAAAGGGGATGGGTGGACTGCTTCCCGGAGCAGAAAGCTGATCGAGCAAGGCGCGCGTATCCGACGGGATGCGCAAGCCAAGCCCAGAAGACTCGTCGCACTACTGCCTGCTGTTGGGCGGTGGAGACACCAACAACAGGGGTGAAGGCGATGAAGGGTCTAACACGCCCGTGTGCAGACTTCGTGGAGTCCCGCAAAAGGACGTCGAAGCGAGGGGCATCGCCCCGTCGGGATAGAGCTTGCGCTAAAACTGACTTTTTTATTTTTTTATTGTTTGATTATCTTTTCACTGCCGATTGGGCAGGGATGGACCCGCCATCGATGGCGCCGTCCCGTGCAAAACGGCAGTTTGCCGGCAGAGCCCCTCCCTTGTCCATTTTTTCAAGCGAACCCCCGGCCTGCCGCGTTTGTCCGGTCGGGGGTCCGATGCGGGACAGTTGCTGTTGGCAGTGACGCCTGGCTCTGAACCAGGAGGCCGTTGGTTCGATTCCAACTCCCGCAGCTTGTAGACCGCAAAAAAACGGAAGTCATCCGGCCGGATGAGGAATCTGTCCTGAAAACAGGTGGCGGCCCACGGTCGCTTGTGAGTTCGAGTCTCACGACTTCCGCTGTTAACCACACGCGTCTGGTGTAACGGCAGCATAACCGGCTCCAACCCGGTGGGTCGGGGTTCGAATCCCTGGAGGCGTGCTCGGGGCCAGTCGCCAAAGTCCCGTGGTCCAACGGCGACGACGCCTGGTTTACAACCAGGAAACAATGGTTCGATTCCATTCGGGACTATTTGAGACACCTCGAATCGTCGGGCGGCCTGTTCGCCGCGAACGAAGATACAGGTTGATGGCACGGTACGCCAAATGCGGCAGAGCGACGGATTTCAAACGTCCGTGGATGGGGGTTCGACTCCCTCCCGTGCTACTGGCAAGGCGAATCGTCGTTGAAACAGAACACCAGGCGTCGGCTGGGCAGTGGCGAGCCCCGGTGGTTGTAACCCACCCGCCTGCGGGCTGTGGCGGTTCGACTCCGTCCCGGCGCATTGGCTTGGCCGACGTGGGCAAGAGAACTGCCCCGACCGCAGGAACGATTTGACATGACAGTGCAGGTGCGGCAGGTGCCCAGTCGGGTTTCATACGCCCGACCTGCCCGGCTCGATACCGGGACCTGCTACTTGCGGTTGAGATTCGGGATTGGCGAGGTGGGACGGGTCGGGAGACCCGCCTGCAATGGCGGAAGAGGGCTGGGACACGCCCGTCGTGAATGGTCTCCTGATCCAACCCTCCCGCGAGGAAAGGCATTTGATACCGGGCCTGCATGCCGATGGAGGCGACTGATCCTTGCAAGATCGGTGTGATCGGTTCGACTCCGATCAGGTCCACTCAGGTTGACGGGATTTGTGCCCCCGCGTTCTTATGGTGTCCGTGGTGTACGCGGCAGGCACGCCTGCCTGTGAAGCAGGAAGCGAGGGTTCGACTCCCTCCGGTCACCCTCCCCCTTGTTCGGTGGAACCTGGAAAACGAGCCGCGGACGTGGGACGGGTCGGCAGACCGGCCCCCAACGGAGGGTCGGGAGACCCGCTCACAACGGAGGAGCCGCGGATGTGGGACAGGTCGGGAGACCCGCCCACAACGGACAGACCCGCCCGCAACGCAGAGTACTTCGGGTGTGGCGGGTTGGTCGCCTGGCCCCCCTGCCCCGCGTGGGGACGCGTCCCCCCCGCACGCGGGGTTCGCCCACCACCTGTTTGCCACGATCGGGTGCCGCCGGCAATTGGACCGGTCCCTGTTTATTCTTTAACATGTTCCACAATGAACATCCAAATGCGGTGCGCGATGAATTGGTTCGGCCTCCGTAATTAATGGACGATCGACGGACCACAGTCGGGCGAATTTACGGGAACGACGGAATGAACACAGGCAGTATCCGGGACCAGGACGGTCCAAAATATCGGCAGATTCTCGAACGATTGCGCAAGGCGTTCCCCCAGCCTGTGTCGGATCCGGTGCACGACGCCTATATGCTGTATTCGATTTCCCGGGCCCTGGATGTCGTGGACGATCTGAAATCGGCAGCGCCCATTCTGGGGAGCCCGGTGGAGTTGAACTGGGAGATGGCGCGGGCCAGCGAGGTAGCCTACCACGGGCAGACGCTGGAACAGGTGATTCCGGAACTGGCCGGATATTTCAATGGAATGATCAACTGGGGGCATCCTCGCTGTCAGGTCAACGTCGTCACGTTGCCTTCGATCGCCAGCATCATCGGCGTACTCCTGCCCAGTGTCTACAACCCGAACCTGTGTTCCGAGGAAACCAGCCGACGGCTGGCCGAAGCGGAAGTCCGCGCGACCTCCATGGTAGCCCGGTTGCTTGGGTATGATCCGGATCAGGCGGCCGGCCTGTTTACGTTTGGCGGATCAGGGGGCGTGTTGTACGGGCTGAAAGTCGGACTGGAAAAGGCGGTACCGGGTTGTATTCGTTCAGGCTTGCGGGAACCGGCCGTTGTACTGGCGTCCGACGAAAGCCATTATTGCGGACTGACGGCCGCAGGCTGGCTGGGCATTGGCCAGGACCATTTGATCCGGATTCCGACGCACCCCAACAATTCGATGCGCATCGACGCCCTGGCCGCCGCCGCGCGGGAGTCATTGGCAGCCGGTCGGCGCATTGCGGCAATCATCGCCACAACCGGAACGACCGATGCGTTTGGACTGGACGATCTGCAGTCCATCCACGAGCTGCGTGGCGAACTGGTCGAGGAATTCGGACTCCCCTACGTGCCGCACATCCACGCCGACGCCGCCATCGGCTGGGCCTGGTCGGTGTTCAACGACTACGATTTCGAGCGAAACGACCTGGCGTTTCGCGGCGCGAACGATTCGGGCACTGGCGGCCGCCAAATACCGGATTCGGCATTTGCACCTGGCTGATTCGATCTGTCTGGATTTCCACAAAACGGGGTTTGCCCCCTATTTGTCGTCGGCGGTCCTGTTTCGTGATCGGCGTGATCTGGAGTTGATTGCTCGTGACCGGGAAGTAATGCCCTATCTGTTTCAGACTGGACAATATCACCCGGGCATGTACACGCTGGAAACCAGTCGGGGCGGTGCCGGTCCGCTGGCGGCGCTGGCCAATCTGTTACTGTTTGGCAAGGAGGGCTTGAGAACGCTGCTCGGCCATATCGTGGAAATGGCCGAAGTGCTGCGCGAAGGGCTGGAATCCAGACCTTCTTTTGCTGTGCTGAATTCTGAAAACGTGGGCCCCGTGACCCTGTTTCGCGTCTACCCCAAAGGCGTTGACCCATTTACCATCAAGCGGCACGAATTCACCGACCCGTCCTTTCGGCAACAACTGCTCGACCACAACGAATTTAATCGGCAGATTTACGAGCATGTGCATAATGAAGCGCTTGCGGGTCACGGCGTCGCGATTTCACAAACGGATTGTTACCGGTTGACGGATTACGGTGAACCGGTTGTAGCGCTGAAATCCTACGTGTTGTCGCCGTTTTCCGATGAAACCGAGATGCAATCGGTCATCGACCGCGTCCTGGCCGCCAAGGATCACATTGAACAAAACCGGGCGGGAATCGGCCCGCACCATGTTCCCCGGCCCTGACGCGGTTCGACTCCCGGCCAGTCGTCTGCACACTATCCCGGAAACCCCGAAATCTGGATCCCTCGACAGTTACCCGGTTGGATGTTTCGGTAACCTCGCGGACCGGCATTTCGATCCCCCCAAACCCCGGGGCAAACGCATATAATGACGCCCGGCGCCGGGAAACCGGATGGTTCACGCGGTGGCGCTGTTTTACACCCTCCAGATACCCAGGGAAAACAGGTTTGGCATGCAAACTTATTTGATCCGCAGCGCTTCGCTGTGCCTTTGGTTCCTCGTTGCGTTGCTGGATTCCCGGTGCCTGGCGTTGCAGGATACCAGTCAACGCGACGACCAGTGGCACCAGTGGCGAGGGCCGCGAGCCACCGGCGTCGCGCCTTGCGCCAGGCCGCCGGTCACCTGGAGTGAATCCGCGAACGTCGCCTGGAAAGTCCCCGTGGCCGGGGAAGGCATTTCCACGCCCGTGGTTTGGCAGGACAGGGTGTTTCTGTTGACGGCGGTACCGACCGATCGGGTGTCCGATCATCCACCGGCAGCGGATCCCCGGGCCATGACCCGGCCACCGGAAAATATTTTTCAGTTCCGGGTGATGTGCCTGGACCTGAACACCGGTCAAACCATCTGGGAGGACGTATGCACGGAGCTGGTTCCGCACGAGGGCCGCCACCAGACCAGTGCCTACGCCGCGGCCTCCCCGATGACCGATGGCCAGCGCCTGATCGTCCCCTTTGGCTCCTTTGGCATATTCAGTTATACGCTGGACGGGAAACAGGAATGGTCGATCGATCTGGGTGACATGCACACCCGCCGCGGCTGGGGCGAAGCCACTTCTGCCGTACTCGTCGATGATTTGGTGATCATGAATTGGGATAACGAGGATGAATCGTTCCTGTACGCGCTGGATGCCGCCAGGGGCGAAATCCGGTGGCAGGTTGCCCGCGACGAACCGACCACCTGGGCCACTCCCCTGATCATCGAACGGGACGGACACAAACAGGTCGTCACCAACGGGACGAATTCGATCGCCGGTTACGATTTGCAAACCGGCAAGTCATTGTGGACTGCGCCAGGAACGACCTTGAACGCGATCCCCTCCCCGGTGGAATTCGGCGACAGCGTGATTTGTATGGCCGGCTATCAGGGAAACCGGGCGGTTTCGGTTACCATCGGAGCCGACGGGGATGTTGAACAAGACTGGGAGTTGCAAAAAGGTACGCCCTACGTTCCATCCCCCCTGCTCTCGGAAAACCGGTTGTATTTCACGCAATCCAACAAGGCGATATTGCACTGCGTCGATGCCGGGACGGGCGAATATTTTTACGAGCCCCGGCGTCTGGATTCCCTCGAAAATCTGTACGGTTCGCCCATGGCGGCCAACGGGCTGGTGTACCTGGTCGATCGGGACGGGACGGCGATCGTGTTTCGCGACAGCGAACAATTCGAGGTGGTGGCGATTAACCGGCTGGACGACGCGTTTGATGCGTCTCCGGTCGCGGTGGGTTCGAAATTGTTGTTGCGCGGCCGGAAAAGTCTGTACTGTATTGAGCAGAAGTGAACCGCCGGAGTGAGACCCGCCCCCAACAAGGTCTCCCGACCAATCCCTGTTATGCGCAACTGTTCGAAACCGGGCGATGCGCGCCCACAAGCAGCGGCCCCGCCGAGCGTTTTTGCGGTTGGCCATCAAGCCTGTCCGGAAAACAGCTGACGCTGTCGCGACCGGGCAGTATTACCCGAGTATCCAGGTCCCGACCGCCAGCCGCCGGGTTGGCTGGCGGGTTGGACCTGGGTGCCTAGACGACGGACAGATCCTGTGAAAACTCGGAGGTGTTTAGCAGGCCCGTTCCGTCGGTTGCCGTGGCGACCAGATGCTGTCCGACAGCTGTGGGGACCAGCGGCTGAAGGATGATGGTCTTCATTCCGGCCGACGCATCGACGGAACCAAACGAGTCAAATCCGATCCAGGCCATGCCTTCCTGTCCGGACGGGTCGGCCAGGAAAAACTCGACCCGGATCGGGTAATCCGAGTGCCCCGGCAGCGAGTCGACCCGATACGTGATCTGCAGGTCGCCCGAAACCAGCCGGCTGACGCTGATCAGATCCGGGTGGTTCTGGAACAGGTTGGCGCCCAAATCGGTGTCGCCCGGGTCATTCAGCGAAATGCCGTCGTCGCCCAGATCGATGCCGAGTCCGGAGTTCAGGTAGATCGAGTTGCCCAGAATGGCGTTTTCGATCGTGTTGTTTCCGGCGACTGCCACGCCATCCCGCCCGTTAAAGGCGATTACGTTGGCCGTTTCCGAAACACCACCGCCGATTCGGTTGCCGTGCGCACCACCCGACACATGGACACCATGCCAGGTATTTCCCAGGTTCAACGTGCCGCTGAAATCGGTTCCGATCCAGTTGGCATACACGCCGTTGGCAGCAGCCGTCAGTCCATTGATCGCGACTCCATAACCGTCGTTGCCGGCAATCACATTCCCGGTCACATTATTTGACCGGGAACCCTCCAAAAATACTCCGTACAGAACATTGCCCAGATCCGCCGTAACCGCGGCATCGACGCCGATGTAGTTGTTGCGGAAGCGGTTGAATTGGGTATCCGCCCCGGCAATGTAGACTCCCATCGCCTGGTTGCCCGAGATCACGTTTCCGCTACCGGCACTGGTGCCGCCGATTCGATTATGATGGGCGCCTTGCGTGACAACAATTCCGTGCACTCCGTTGCCGAGCACGCCCGTTCCTCCGGCGTTAACACCGATCTCATTTCCCATCACGCGATTGTCGGCTGCTGTGGCGCCGCGGATTGACAAGCCACTATGCAGGTTGCCCGAGAGCAGATTTCCCCGCACCAGAACGTTTTGCGAATCCCGGATGTTCACGCCAAAGGCCGCATTGCCCTGCGCCGTCGATCCGAGGGCATTGGTGCCGATGTAGTTGCCAAGAATATTGACGCCCGACGTGCCAATGACCTTGATGCCGCTGCCCGCAAACCGGCTCACGACCAGCCCTTGCACCGTGCCGGGGGCCCGGATCACCAGACCGTCGGTGTTCCCGGCGAGCGCGCCGTTCAGTTCAATCAACGGAATTCCGGCGTAACCAGGTTGTGTCGAGCCGTCGATGATGAACTCATCGACCACGGCTGGCAAGGCCGACAATAGGGAAATGGTGTGAGGTCCGGCCCCGGGGATCGCGAACGATATCTCCTGAACGCCTGGCATGCTGTTGGCACAGATCAGGGCGAATCGCAACGAACCGAAACCGTCATCCGCGGTATTCGTGACCGTAGTTCCACAGATTGGAACGACGTAATCCTCAACCTCACCGTCGGGGGCGGTGCCGGTGGGTTCGAGATCCGCCATCGTGCTGTACCGGAAACGCGCATACGATACCGACCCGGCCTCGGCGGTTATCGGGACCTGAAACGTCACCGGGTTCCATCCGGTGAGCAAGTCCAGGTTGGTCGCGATCTGTTCGTCGGGATCGAAGACGCCATTGCCATCGAAATCGACCCAGGCGTTCAGCAGGCCGCCCCCCGAGCCGTTCACATAAACGGTAGATTGCTGTCCCGGGACGAGCGGAGAGGCGAAACCGACTCCGTCCTCGTCGTCGAGCATGCTCAGGTCGTCGCCCTGGGCCGAAACACCCGGGAATCCATCGACTTCCCGATCACGCTGGCTACCCAGGTACGGTCCGGTCCAGGCATGGCGGGCACCGCCATCCATGATGCTGGTTAGCGAGGTTCCGTACGTATCGGGGGCATCGCCGTAATCCGGGAATCGATAGATGCGGCCGTGCACACCCTCGCTTTTGTCCGTACCTCGCCCCACCCAGTAAACGGCAAATTCGCCGTCGGGTGCCTGAGCAACCACCGGATGGATTTGCGGTCCTTCCGTAAAGGTATTCACCGCAACTTCCCCGCCCTCCCGGGTGCCATCCGCCGAATATTGTTGACTGAACAGGTCCCAACTGCTGCCTTCCTGCAGGTCGCTGCTGCTCTGCCAGGAAACCACGAACCGGCCATCGGCGGCGACACCCACGCTGGCGTATCGTTGCGGACCCTTGCGGGTCGTGTTTACCGCGAACTCGCGCACCTGGACGGGTGTTTTATCCGCCAGAAATTGCCGGGCAAAGACGCCCCAAGTATTGCCGTCCTGATTGATGCTCTGCCAAATCACGACAAAATTGCCCAGCGCGTCGATTCCGACATCAGGGTGTTCCTGGGCGTCCTTGACGAACCGGTGCACCAGCACTTCCGGACCGGTCGTCACAAGATTGGCATCGAATGCCTGGGCAAAGACACTCTTTTCATTGTCGACTGGATCGCTCACTGACGGATGATCACTGACCCATACTACGACGAACTGATGGGCTGCATTAATCGCCACGGACGGGCCGGACTGGTCCAGATCAGTAAACTGGTTGACCTGAAATCCGGTCGCGTCGACAGGGGATCCATCGGGGTTGAAGCGCCGGGCGTAGATTCCGAATCCGTCGCCATCGGGCGCTTGCCAAACCACGACAAACGTGCCGTCCTCGGCCACCGCCACATCGGGAGCCAGCTGGTCACCAGCCGTTATGGTATTGATCAGAAACTCGTCACCGATCAACATCCCGTCGCTGCCCACCAGTCGCCCGTAAATGCCATAACCCTCTCCGTCCTGGTCCTCGCTTTGCCAGACCACGACCGAGAAGCCACTGGCATTGGTGGCGAGCGATGGCAAACTTTGATTGCCAACGGTCGTCGAGTTGACTTGCAGCCGGTCGCCAATCGGGTTTCCATGCTGGTCCAGTTTTTGGGCAAAGATTCCCAGGCCGCTACCGTCTTGCAGGTAACTCTGCCAGGCAACGAGGCTGTTTCCGTCAGCATCCATACCGGCCGTCGGAGGTGCTTCTTCCGGTGCCAGGTAATTGGCCAGGACCAGTTCCGGGGAGTCCATGACATCGGCCAACTGGTACAACTTGCCGTGTACCGCCGGGTGGTGGGCTGCATCCAGCCCCAGCCAGCCGACGATCGTTTGTCCGGTTCCATCCATGGCCACGACGGATCCGGTTTGAGGGCCGGAAGTCAGTGAGTTGACCAGGAATTCATCCTGAACCGGAACACCCAGGGCGTTATATTCCCGTGCGAATATCCCCCAGGAAAACGGATCTGGTTCCTGATGCGAACTTTGCCAGGCCACCAGAAACCGACCCTGGTTATCCAATCCCACCGCCGGCGCGCGTTGCGGGCGGGCCGTTTCCTGATTGACCAGCATATCGCCGCCCAGCGGACTGGCGGAGGCATCGAAACGTCGCACATGGACATCCGATCCGGATGCCTGCTGGCCTTCGCCAACAAAAGCAACCACAAACGCGCCGGCGGCGTTCATTGCGATGGCGGCGTCAACCTGATCCCGTTCGACAATTTCGTTGACAACGAACTCGGTACCGGATGAATCAAAACTGTCGGATACGTAGACGTACCGCTGGCCAAAGACTTCGACGCTGGCCTCTTCCAAAACCACGCTATTGTCAGGACCTTGCCAGATGACGACAAATTGATGGGCATCGCTGGCCATGGCAATGGCCGGATTGAGCTGATCGCCGAACTCATCCGAGTTGACTATAAGCTCCGCGGAGCCGACTTCGTCCCCAACACCGGTCAGCCACTTGCCTCGAATGCCGGCACCACTTGAGTCCTGTCCCTGCCATGTGACAACCGCAAAAGTCCCGTCGATGCCCGTGCCCAGCGCGACATCCGGTTTGATCTGATCATCAACCTGGCTGGTGTTGATTGGAAATTCCGAGCCGACCCGGTTTCCGGCCGGATCGAACCAGGCACCGAATATGTCGTAGCCCTGGCCATCCGATTCCGGCGAATTGCCTTGCCAGACGATCAGGAAGTAGCCATCCGCAGTGACGGCGACGGCCGGCGCATGCTGGTCGCCCAGCGTCTGTTGGTTGACCAGGAAGGCATCGTTTTTGGGGACGCCGGCAGCCGTGAATTGCTGCGCATAAACGCCCCATCCACTACCATCTTCCTCGAACGATTCCCATGTCACCACGAAATCACCGGAGGCATCGGTTGCGATATCCGGATGCGCTGCCTTCGAGGGTGAACGTCTCGGCGACCAGGAACTGATCGCCGATCGGGATCCGGGTCGGGAAACTGTTGCGATCCGGCAGGTTCACGTCGTACAGCCGTCCGTGCACGCCTTCAATTCGCATATCACCCTGTCCCGAGAAGAAGACGCCAAAATTGCCGCTGACCGAACGTGCCACGACCGGATTGATTTGCGGTCCCGAGGACCAGGTGTTGACGACCTCTTCATCCCGCAGTGCGTTGCCCCCGGCATCGAACTGGCGCAGGAAAATTTCCCAGCTGGAACCGTCCTGCAGATGGGAGTTGCTTTGCCAGGCGACTGCAAAATTGCCATCGGCATCCACGCCAACCGTCGAGTAGCGTTGCGGGCCCGGTGTGGACTGGTTAACGTGGATTTCTTCCGGCGTCAGGGGCGACTTGTTCGCGTCAAACTGCCGCACATAGACTCCCCAGCTGGCTCCCATCATGCCTTCCTGGTTGATACTTTGCCAGGTCACGACAAAGTTGCCCTGGGCGTCAATGCCGACGTCGGGATGTTCCTGGGCGTCCTTGACATATTCGTGAGCGATGACTTCCGGTCCGTTAAACGAACCGTCGGCGTCAAACCACTGGACAAAGACACTTTTTTCCGGATCTTCCGGGTCATCGACCGCCGGGTGATCACTGACCCAGGCAACCACAAACTGTCCCGCCCCGTTCATGGCAACGGTGGGGGCCAACTGATCGCGGAGTCGCTCGGAGTTCACCTGAAAATTGGAACCAACGGGCGCCCCGTCGGTGTCATAGCGCTGGGCAAAAATACCGTAACCGGCCGGGTCGCCCATCGAGTCCTTGTCGGGACTCTGCCAGACAACGACAAAACTGCCGTCCTCGGCCATGGCGGCCACCGGTCTGGACTGGTCGCCGTCGGTGACCGTGTTGACCAGAAACGCACCGCCCACGGGCAGGTCATTTTCGTCATAACGCTGGGCCCATACATTATGGCCGGGCGTCGCCGAATCATCAGCTTCCCAGACAATCACATACTTGCCGGCTGCGTTGCCGCCGATCTCCGGATGGCTCTGATTGCCGAGCGTCATCGCGGTATTGACCGGAAAGGCTTCGCTGATCGTCTCGCCATCAAATCCGATCCGTTTGGCGTAAATCCCCAGTCCGTCTCCATCTTCCCCATAACTTTGCCAAACCACTACCGAGTTGCCAGCTGCGTCCATAAAGGCCGCGGGCGGCGTATCCTCCAGTGCCACGAAATTGGCCAGAATTATATCGGGCACCATTACGGGGTCGGATGTTCCAGGGAGGGTATAGTTTTTTCCATGCAACGCCGGACGATGGTCCGGGTCATTGCCCAGCCAGGCGAACACACCGTTGCCCTCCGGGTTTACGGCCCAGGCGACTTGCGTTTGCGGGCCCATCACCCACTGGTTGATCTGGAATTCCTCCTTGCCCGTGACCGTATCGCCGGCCACATCGTATTCATGGGCAAAAATGCCCCAACTGAAACCGTCCTGATGTACACTTTGCCAAGTTACCAGGAACTCGCCACTCCCGTTCATGCCCACATCCGGGGCGACCTGGGACGCGATCGTTGTGGAATTCGCGCGGAACTCGGAACCGGCGGCACCCCGTCGGCTGCAAAGCGTTGGCCAAATACATCGGAACCGCTGCCGGGAATTCCCTCACCGACCCATGCCACGACAAAGTTGGCGGCATTGTCAACCGCCACATGCGCTGCGACCTGATCGCGAATCGTGGTCGTGTTGACCTGTATTTCCTCCAGGTCCAGGGGTGAACCGTCGGCCGAAAATCGTCGTGCAAAAATCTCAAAGCTGGATTCCGGCTCGACGGTTCCAATCCCCTGCCATCCAATCACGAATTGACCACTGGCGGTCATGGCCACATCCGGCGCCAGCTGATCCCCGGCGGTCAGCGTGTTGACGGCCATTTCATCCGTAACATTGGTCTGTTCAAAGGCGTACTTTTTGGCAAAAATCCCGAAGCCTTCGCCATCCTGCAAATCGCTCTGCCAGGTGACTACGGCGTTGCCAGCCGAATCCATTGCCGCGGACGCATGAGATTGATCTCCGTCAATGGTAGTATTAACCATAAACAGGTCTCCCAGCGTGTTGCTGGCCGAACTGTACCATCGGGCAAATATGTCAAAGCTGCTGTTGGCCGCCGAAAAGCTTTGCCATGTCACCAGGTAGTTTCCATTACCGTCACTGGCCAGCGAGGGCGCGATCTGGTCGCCCTCAATCAAGGCGGAATTGACCAGGATTTTTTCCGTGTCAAGCGGCGTTCCGTCGGATTGAAAACGTTGCACATACACGCCATGACCAAGGTAGTCAGCGCCCTCTTCATAACTTTGCCAGGCAGCAACAAAATCACCGGTTGCGTTCAACACCGCAATCGCCGGCGCAGACTCTTCCAGCGCAAACGCCTCGTTGACCAGGAACTGATCGCCAATCGGATTTGCGGCGCTCAACATTTGCCGTGGCTCCAACGCTTCGAAAAAAAGCGAAGGATGGCGGGCCGGGCCATTTCGGCGTTGGGGCAAACCGTACGGATCAAGGTCCCGGGCAATACGAATGGCAGTGTTACGAAGCGATTTCGCGATCATTGGTGGACCCTCGATGCAGGCGACGTCATGGACTGGCGAATCCGTTGCGAAAAAAGATCAGCAGAGGAATGCCGTTGAACAGGATCGATTTCGCAATTTCTGTGCCAATCCTTGAGCTTGCTCAAATCCCTGCGTTATTGCGAATCAAATCGGGGCGTCGTTGAACGCAAACCAGGAAAAGGTCCCCGTCAGCGCGCGTTTGCCAATAAACGCACATGCCCTTGACACGCTGTCAGCCGCGTATTGAAAGCCGGCCGGCGCGGGCAGCGATGCCTGGAGAAATCGCCGGTATCGCTCAGTTTCCTGAATCGACAAACCGCGACGCACTATTAATTGCGCGGTGCGCGGAAACGAGTGTGGCCGGATCCGCCAGCGTTAGCCAACGGGTATCCGCCACAGGAATCGCCGGAGGAAGTGTCCGGCGAAGAATTCGCAGCACCTTGTCGGCGGTGGCCCGGTACCCGGTCAGCTTGCCACCCAGGATGGTTACCACCCGCGGTTGGGTGGTGTTGTCAACCGGCAACAGCGTTTCCCGCGACCGGGAAAAGGCGCCTCCCTCGGCCACCGGCAGGACGCGCAATCCCGCCCAGCCATTGAGGATGGATTGGTCGCCCCGCGGAAAATGTTTGCCGTAGACATCCAGCAAATATTGAACTTCCCTGGCCAGCGGTTTGACATTGTCCGGATCGCCGGTGAACAAAGTCTCGGTTGTGCCAACCAGCGTGTGACCCTGCCAGGGCATCACAAACACGGCCCGCCGGTCCTCGGCCTCCACGTAATAGCAGCCGTGGCCAATCACGCCGGGCAATTCGATATGCGTCCCCTGCACATTTTCGACCTCGGGAATCGTCAACTGCGGACGAAATCGCCCGGCCAGAAGGCTGGCCCAGGGACCCGCCGCGTTGACCATCGTTTTGGCCCGAGTGACGTGCGCGGCGTTGCCGAACTGAAAAGACACCTGCACATCCGTGCCGGTCACTTCGGCCTGTTCCAGACGCGCCGGATAAAACAGATCGGCGCCCAGGTCCTGGGCCGATTGCATGATGGCTCGCGTCAGTGCCGCGTCATCCGTTTGTCCGTCTTCGTATTGCAAGACCTGCCGGAGTCCGGTCTGTTCCAAGCCGTCGAGTGTGTCCCATTGGGAACGCGGAATGGTTCGCCATGTGTTTCGGATTGGTCCACCGGACAGCACAGCATACAGCGACAAGCCAATTTTCAATTCCCAGGGTTTGCGAGTCATGCGGTCGTATACGGGAATCAGAAAGGTTTGCCGGCGAACCAGCTCCGGGGCAATTCGCAACAGGATCTCGCGCTCGCGAAGACTTTCCCGCACCAGGCGAATGTTCCACTGTTCCAGGTAGCGTAGTCCGCCGTGAATCAGTTTGCTGCTGCGACTGGACGTCCCGGCCGCCAGCTGCGATTTTTCCAGCAGGATGACGCGATACCCGGCGGCGGCGGCAGCCTGAGCGACGCCCACGCCGTGAACGCCTCCTCCGATCACGCAAACATCGTACGAGTCAGAAACGCTGGTCGAGCAGCGATTGGCGCCATTGACATTATCTGGCGAACCGGCCATTGCCAATTCGATCGCCCGCCGGACGTCCCGGTTGGCGGGGGACTCGGCGGCCCGACCAGGTGCATTGCTTTCACTGGATCCCATGCCGTGATTGTAGCGGTTGGGGGGATAGCGGTTAGGGGAATTGATCGAATACCGGCACCGGGACTGCAGCCCCGGGATCCTCCAGGATCGCATGGCAACGGTCCCGGCGGCAGGTGACGGTTGCGGGACGAAATATCTGAAAATACCGGGTCCTCGGCTGGCCAGCACCGCGTGTCATTGACCAGTCCAGTGCTTTCCGGGTGGGCGCGGACAACTCGGACGATCGGGAATTCGGGTGCCCGGCCCGGATTCCCGCATTCGATGAAACCGGCAGACCGTCGGTCCGGGTAACCCGCATTAAGTCAACGCGGCAACCGCGCCGTGTCACGATTTTCTCCGTGCCGTTGGGAGTTCCCATGCGTTTTCTGTCGTTGTGTTTGCTGGCAATTGGGCTGCCGGGCCTCTCACCACCGGCCGGTGACGGACGGCCGCGGCCGATCGTTCCGGTCCGGCTGCAGCCGGGTCCGGCTCTGACCGTTGGCGTTCAGGAAACCGGGCCAGAGGAACCGCTGCGCCGCGATCACGGTGCCCGCGCCACCGGCCTGTATTTCCCGACCTCCGAATCCTGGGAGAAAGTCACCTGTCAGGAGGCGGGCGCCGACCAGGCTCAAATCCGCGCCGCCCTTGAGCTGGCGGCGCGTAAAAATTCCAAAGGGGTGGTCATTCTGTGGCGGGGCAAGATTCTGGATGAACAGTACTGGCAAGGCTGGACTCGCGACACGACCGGGCCGGCATTTTCGGCCAGCAAGAGCCTGGTCTCCACTCTGGTCGGGATGGCGATTGAAGAAGGCCGGATTGAAGGGACCGACCAGTCCGCCGCCGATTTTCTGACGTGAGTGGCAGGGCAACGCGGACCATGAAGCGATTACGATTGGACATTTGCTGTCCATGTCATCAGGACTGAAAGGTGGAAAACGAAATTTTCTGCTGGGCACGTTATCGCGCGACGAACGGGCATTTGCCACGAATTTGCCCGTCGAATTCCCGCCCGGCACGCACTGGGACTACCACAACTCGGCCTATCGTCTGTTGTTTCCGATCCTGCAGCAAGCGACCGGTGAGACGCTGGCCCATTACACGCAACGAAAGCTGCTCGATCCGCTGGGCATGACGCACACGCAATGGGCTACCAGGCGACGGTCGCGAAATCAGAATACGTTTTTGACCACGTCGGCCCGGGATGCCGCCCGATACGGATTGCTGATACTCGGTCAGGGCAACTGGAACGGCCAACTACTGGTCAGTCGCCAGTGGGTGGCCCGGGCGACCGCGCCGGCCAACCAGGACGTGAATCCGTCCTATGGATTCCTGTGGTGGTTGAACGGCGGCAACCGCTATTACCGGCCGCTTGATCCGAATGCGAAACGGGGATCCATTTTTCCCCATTGTCCGGCCGATGCTTTCGCGGCGCTAGGCAAGGACGATCAGAAAATCTATGTGGTGCCCAGTATGGACCTGATCGTAACACGACTGGGCGATGCCGCGGACTCGACCTCGCCGGCCCTCAGCCGGTTTGACGACGACTTTCTCGGCATGATCTGTCGCAGTTTCGGGAAAGCTGCCAAAAGCGATTCAACCGGCCGATAGCTCCACGCTCTGGGACTGACTCCGCGCCTGGTTTGGTAACTCCCTGTCCGGGACGATCCGCGGGGAGCCTGTCTTTTTCAGGCGACCGTTTCAACTTCAAACGAAAAACAGCGCCACAGAGGGTCCCTGGAAACAGGACGGCCAAAAAATTCAGGATTCTCTGTGGTCTTGGTGAACTCCGTGGCACCCAACTCTCATCGTTGAGCCCGTCCCCGTTTGCGGAAGCGAAACATTCAGAATGGCTGACCGCCGGGGTGCGGATTGGACTCGTTAATCTCGTCGAGCATCCACTGAATCTCCGATTTGCTGCGGTCGGTCAACTCACGGGCGGCCAGGCGGAGCTTGGCAACGGACTGAACAACCTGGGAAACGTCGATCGGCGGACCAAAATTGACAAAGACATGACGTTCCGCCAACGGCGACGGCATGGTCCGCGTGACGTCCTCTTCCAGTTTTTCCACCGTTTCGGACACCCGATCGAGGGACAACGACTCTGCGACGTAATCTCCGGAATACGAGGCAATCCGCAACGCCACCATGGCATGGTCGGCCCAAACCCCGGCCGCTGCATGATCGGCAATTCGCGCGGGGTCGGTACGGATCTCATGCACTCCGCGCCGCACTCGGCGAATTCGATCAATAATGGACGCGGACTTTTGTTCGGCCAGGTTCATTTTGTTTTCCAGGTCATCCAGGACCGTTACCGCCGCAGACTCGATCTGGAGCCGGAGGGGCAAACCCTCGTCGGGAACGGGCCATCCGCGGTGAGCCAGGTTGCGGCGGAGGGCGGACAGACCAACAGCCGTCAGGCGGGGCAAGATCTGGTCGCCGGGCGATTCAATATCCAGCATGGTTTCGAGGCGTTCGAGCCGCCGGATGACTTCCTGTCGGGCCGGGTCGCGTTGCCAGTACGTGGCCTTGATGGCGACCGGCACCGCCAGCACGCGGGTGTCACCCGTCTGTTCTTTCGCGGATCGGCAAGCCAAAAAGGCCGCTCCCTCCAGAAATTCTCCCACCCGGTCGTTTTCGAGGTAAACGTTGCCCTGGGGAAATATGGTCAATGCCGGTCGTTTTCCCCAGCCGGGCGGCATCCGCAAGATCCGCAGCGCACAATCGAGCGACTCGCGTTCCGAGCCATCGCGATTGACACTGAATGCTCCCAGATGACGCAACAAAAAGCGATGGACCATGCCCCGCTGAAATACGTCGTGAGACGCCATGAATCGGGGCCAAATCCCGACACGTCGGCAAGCTTCCAGCATAATCGAGGCATCGGCATGTGTCGGATGGTTGGCGATCAGGACCAGTCGCGTTCGCGGATCGCCAATGACATCCGGTTCCACGGAATTCGTCACCTGCAACTGAACTATTTTTTGGGTCCGCGGCAGGTGAATGCAGCGATTGAGCAAACGGGTCAGAGCGGCAATCGGAACATTGGCTTGGGGGCCCACGAATTGATAAGGCTGATCGGTAAAATCCAGCATGGATTTGGCCCGGAAAGTGTAGATTGGTTGGCCGTCCCGCGTTCCGCTGCAGGCCCGCCCTGATGATCTCAGACCATGTTTGAGTATTGCCGGGATGCTGTCAATCAAGACCGGGTGCCCACTCCGGACGCGCTGCCCTGATCTGGCCGGCTTATCGAACCGGGCGGGACGGCGATGGCGGGCCTGCCGGGGTAGCGGGGGTTTCGACTCGCCACAATTCCATCAGCAGCTGGAACATGCGGGGGTCATGCTGTTTCAGCTGGGCCTGGTTGTACGGATAGAAATCGTTTTGCGAAAAAAAAGCTTCGGTGGATTCGGCAAAATACTCCTGGGCGTTGGTCAATGCATAGGCCCGATCCATCTGCGTCTGGCCCTCCGAATCCCGGCGCTCGACCCGTTCATATATCCCGCTGGCAGTAGCCCGGGCAAACTGTTCCTGGACCCGGGGGTTAGCAAATCCGTCGACGAGCACGCGATCGTGAAAGGCGTGCGCCAGTTCATGCAAGACGAAATTGGGCATGCGCCGCGTTTCCGCCTCAAAGATCTGAATGTTCGTAAACTCGACGCCCTTGACCATGTTCACATCGCGTCCGTTTTCTTTCAGCCACGTTTGTCCCGGATGATATTCGGCACGGGGAGGTGACCCGGGATACTCGGGTGAAAACCACAGAGGAACCTTTTTCAGTTCAGTGACGGAGGCATCGGGAACCACCCGGATGATCTCCTCAAGTTGCGTCTGCAACAGCGAAATGGCTCGCCGGGTCAAATCAGTTTGCCGGGAGAGCAACTGGGGGTGTATGTGCAGGGTCCACCCCAGCAAATCACGTTTTTCATACTGCGGACCGGTGGTCCGGCCGCCCAACGGCCGCGAGTGTTCCGTTCCCGCCCGGGGGCACCGGGGAGTGATCGTCAACGGGCCGATACCTGTTCCTGCAACCAGCCAACACATCAGAAATATTGGCATCATTAGTGGATTTCGATACCAGCCAACAACTTCTTGAGTTTCTCGAGGTCGACAGGCTTGACCAGATGTTCGTCGAATCCGGCATCGAACACCGCCTGGCGATCTTTTTCCTGACCATATCCGGTCAGAGCCACCAGAAAAATTTCGGACTTGTGAAATTGCTCGCGTACCTGTCGCGCTACTTCGTATCCGTTCAGTTTCGGCAAGCCGATGTCGATCACTGCCACATCAGGACGCTGTGACAGTATCGCGTGCAGGCCCTGCTGGCCATCTTCGGCGGTCTCTACCTGAAACCCGTCCAGCCTCAAAATGGTCTTCAGCATTTCCCGGCTGTCGGGATTGTCCTCCACCAGCAGAACACGGGTCCCCTCGCCGACGGTCATTGAGTCAGTTGGCAGTGATTGACGCAACGGCCTGCAGGCGAGAGGCAATCGCACGACAAACAGGCTGCCCTGCCCCAACCCGTCGCTTTCAACCGTCACGGTTCCGTGATGCAATTCCACAAGGGTGCGAACCAGTGTCAGGCCGACACCCATGCCTCCGTCACTGCGGTCCAGCGCAGGATTGGATTGGAAAAACATGTCGAAGATTTCACCAAGCATGTCCGGGGCGATACCGCGGCCATTGTCACGCACACGCAATTCACAGTGGTCATCCTGCTTTTTCAGCTGCAAATCAATTGAGCCTCCGGGCGGTGTGTATTTGGAGGCATTGGTCAGCAGGTTATCGATAATTTGCAGGAACCGCGTTGGATCCACCTCGACTATGACTGGCTCCGGGGCCCGAATGATCGAAATCTGCTGTCCACGCGACGCCACGGCTGACTGAACAGCCTCGACGGCTTCACCAAGCAAATCATTCAGGTTGAGCAGTCGTTTGCGGAAACGAATCTTGCCCTGTGTAATTCTCGCCACATCGAGCAAATCGTCCAGCAATCGGGACATGTGATGGACTTGTCGGCGAATCGTCTGGCGTGCCCGGTCCACGACCTCAGGCCCGGCATCGCGATGATCCAGCACGCCGACGCCATTCAGGATTGCGGAAAGCGGATTGCGCAGCTCGTGGGACAGCATGGCCAGAAACTGGTCGCGTTCGGCAACCGCCTTGCGGGCTTCAGCTTCGGCGATCCGCAAGGTCTCATTTGCGCGCCTGATCTCCGTGGCGTTTTGTTCGAGGGCCGCTTCGGTCTGTTTTTGCTCGGTGATATCCGAAAGCGATCCGGCCATTCGTATGGGCTGGCCGGTCTCGTCCCAAATGGCCTGGCCCCGGGCCCGGAACCAGCGGTACGGTCCGTGTTTGGTCCGCATTCGATACTCGACGTCGTAGGGCTCCTGATCTTCCAGGTGGCGGCGGATCCTGGCCATTGTTCGGGATCGGTCATCCGGGTGTAATGACGATTCAAACGAATCAAACGTGTTTTTGAATTCGTCGTCGCGGTATCCGACCAACTCCTTGAACCGCGGCGCATAGTAAACTTCATTGGTGCGGATGTCCCAGTCCCAAATTCCGTCGTTGGAGCCGGCGACTGCCAGATCAAACCGTTCCTCACTTTTTCGCAGCGCCTGCTCGGATTGCTTGGCGCTCGCTGATATCTTCGGCGACTCCAAGAAATCCGGTGATCTCGCCGCAAGGATTTCGGACGGCCGTCACAACGAGGTTGACTGTCAAATGGCGACCGTCCTTGCGCACATAAGTCCATTCGCGGCGCTCAAATTTTCCGGCCTTGGCGGAGGCCACAAACACTTCGAAACCGTGAATGTCGCGGCCCAGTTCCCGTGACAACTGCTGGCCCCGTTCTTCAACTTCCGAGGCCAGGTGCATTACCGCGGGGGTTCGCTTCCCGACCATCTCGCTGGCGGCGAACCCGAGCATCTTTTCGGCGCCCGAATTGAACAAGGTGATCGTTCCGTCGACGTCAGTGGCGCAGATCGAGACCTGGGTTGCGGCGTCCAGAACCTCGGCTAACTGGATATGCTCGGCCGCCGATTCGCTTTCAATTGACTCCCGCGGTGGCTCGACGCTGCGGGTGGTTGCCGTGACCAATTCATCGCCGCCGCGTGAATCATCCCTGCCCGATTGGGAATTCCTGTCATCTTGACGGGGAGCGGCGGCTTTTGCACGACGGATTCTGGAATACGACTCGTCCACGCTGGAAATCCTGTTCCCGTAATACCACATCCCGTTCGTGGCGAACAAGGACGGTCGCGGAACGACCGGAAGGGGCTTGTTTTCCGCTCTGGCAGTTTAGCAAAGTTTCATGGCGGGGATAATTCGGGTAATCAAAAATATGCCGGAATTCCGCCTGGGCTGCATTTCTGCTGCAAGCTGGAGCCGTGGCAACGGATGGGGCGGACCCGGCCGGTGGAACATGATTTCAACAACCGCCGAAATCCCCTGGGCGGTCCCGAATATTGATTCGCGTTGGCTTTAGCATCAGAATGGCCGGCAACCTGAGTCAACGCTGAATAAAATGGCGTGATCAACGCGGAAATGATTGCACACTCAGCCAGCTCCCCGGGGATCGGAACCTCCGGGAGCATTGCCGCAAGGATCGCTTCGGTGGGAATCGGGTCGGCCTTTCAAGGCAATCATGGAACGCGTGATTGTCGGCAACCAGCTGACCGGGCAAAACAGGAATATGTATCGATCGCCGATGGTGGCCGAAGGGGTTGTTGTCCTTGCCCCTCTATGCCCGGGGCTGCCAATTGCGGGTTGATCAAACCAAACAGGACGGGCCATGAAATCCCATTCGAAAGCATTTCACGATCGCGGTGTCTGGCAATCGAGCCGAAGGTCGTTTCTGAAAAACGGCACGCTGTTGCTGGCATCATCCACGACCCTCGACCGGGCCGTACTCGTGGCCACTGGTCCGGAAACCCCCGTTTGCCGATGCGGCCTGCTGACCGATTTGCATTATGCGGACAAGCCGGCGATCGGATCCCGCCATTATCGGGAGACACCGGCCAAGCTGTCTGAAGCGGCCAGAGAATTTGGCAAACACGAACTGTCATTTATTCTGGAGCTCGGCGACCTGGTGGACGCTGCTGATTCGGTCGATCAGGAACTGGAATATCTGAAACGAATCAATCGGGACTTCTCGGAAATTTCTCCCAATCGACACTATGTTCTGGGAAACCATTGCGTGTTCACATTGACCAAACCGGAATTTCTGGAAACCGTCGGGCAACCGAATTCGTTTTATTCCTTTGACACCGGCGATATCCATTTCGTGGTTTTGGACGCCTGCTTCCGCAGCGATGGAGAGCCCTACGGCCGAAAAAATTTCCAGTGGACCGATTCCGGGCTGCCGGACCACGAACTGGAGTGGTTGCGCGGCGACCTTCAGCAAACGTCGCTCAAGACCATTGTGTTTACTCACCAGCGACTCGACGTGAAAGAGAACTATGCCGTGAAGAATGCTCCCGAAGTTCGAAAAATTCTGGAAGACTCCGGCAACGTCCTGGCGGTGTTTCAGGGGCACAGTCACCAGAATGATGTGCAGGATATCGCCGGTATCCATTACTGTACGCTGGTGGCGATGGTGGAAGGATCGGGAGCGGCCAGCAACGGGTACTCGGTTATGTCTGTTGCCGCCGACGGGACGATTACGGTTACCGGATTTCGCAATCAATCCGGTTACAACTGGTCCTCATAGATGGCCGGCGATGCCCCGGCTCTGCCTCCCGGATTATCGATTCGGCCTGACCGGACCGGAGGCCAGCTCCGGAATTCCGGAATCGGGGAATTTGCCACATTGCTTCGACTGTCGGGATGATCGAACGGGTATCAGGGGCCAGACTTTGGGTCAAGCAGGATGTCATGAATGACGCTGCCGTGAACGTCAGTCAATCGGCGTTCGATCCCGTTGTGATAAAAACTCAGCCGCCGGTGATCGAGCCCCAGCAAGTGCAGGATCGTGGCGTGAAAATCGTAGACCGTGGCGATGTTTTCCACCGCCTTGTAACCAAACTCGTCGGTAGCCCCCCAGGAAAATCCCTTTTTGACCCCGGCCCCGGCCAGCCACGCGGTAAAGCCGGCCGGATTGTGATCGCGGCCGCTGGCCCCTTCCTGAAAGGTCGGCATTCTTCCGAATTCGGTGCACCAGACAACCAGCGTATCGTCCAGCAATCCGCGCTGTTTTAAATCAGTCAACAGGGCGGCTGCCGGCTGGTCGAGAACGGGTCCGTGCACGTCGTACTGTTTTTTCAGAAACTTGTGGCCGTCCCAGTTACTGGTGCCCTCGCCGCCTGTCTGGTAGGCACCGTTGAACAGCTGCACAAAACGAACGCCGTTTTCGATCAGTCGCCGGGCCAGAATGCAGTTCCGCGCAAATCCGGCCTTCACCGGGTTTTCGGCATCGTCGGCACCGTACAGCTTCAGCACATGGTCCGGTTCGCTGGACAGATCGCTGATTTCAGGAATGCTCAATTGCATGCGGGCGGCCAGTTCGTAGCTGGCAATCCGCGCGGCCAGTTGCGTGTCCCCCGGGAACCGGTCGAGGTGCCGCTGATTCAGCCGATTCAAAAACTCGCGTGTGGCCCGGTCCTGGCTGGCCGGGATCGTCGCCGGCCGGGCGAGGTTGCGAATCGGCTGCGTGGCATTGAAATCCGTCCCCTGAAACACGGCCGGTAAAAACCCGGGCCCCCAGTTGTTAACGCTCGATTGCGGCTTGCCCCGCGGATCGGGCATCGCCACGAAGGCCGGCAGGTTGTCATTTTCACTGCCCAGCGCGTAAGTGACCCAGGCACCCATGCTGGGAAATCCGTCCAGGGTAAAACCCGTCGACATGAAATTTTCACCGGGACCGTGCGTATTCGTCTTGCCGGTCAACGAATGAATAAAGCACATATCGTCAGCCAGTTCACCCAACTGGTCGACCAGCGTCGAAACCATCTTGCCACTTTCGCCCCGGGGCCGAAATTCCCAGGGGCTTTTTTGCAAGCTCCCCTGCCCGCCCTGAAACGTAATCACGCTTTCGCCGGGCATCGGTTGGCCGTGTCGGCGAATCAATTCGGGTTTGTAGTCAAACGTATCGATCTGGCTGCAGGCGCCCGCGCAGAAGATCACCAGCACATTTTTGGCCGCCGGTTCAAAGTGGGATTTTCGGGCCCGGTTCGGATTTTGCGGATCGATAATCGGCCGGATGGGCGACAGGTCATCCGGGGAAACGGCCGGCCCGTTGCCGGCAGCCAGCAACTGGGCCAGAGCGATGCTGCTCAACCCGGTCGCGGTACTGGACAGAAACGTGCGACGATTCAGCAAAAACGGAGCAAGAATACCGCGCGACATGATTCAGCTTAAAAATAAAAACTCGTTGGCGTTCAACAGCGCTCGGCAAAACGCCGGCAATCCGTGCTCCTGAACAAACTGTACGGCGTCCTGCAGCTCGGCGGCATCCGGGGTCCGGGAAAATGCCAGTTCGTAGGCCAGGCGAACCTGGGCTGCGGGATCCTTGCCAGCCGCCACCTGCAACCGGTCGGCCAGATACCCCGCCTGTTCGATCATGAACCGGCTGTTCAGCAGATTCAGCGCCTGCAGGGCTGTCGTGGAACTTGTTCGATCGGGCATGGTTTGCCCGCCATCCGGACAATCGAAGGATCCGAATACGTCATCCTGCTCCTGGCGGATTTTGGTCATGTAGATCATTCGCCGAAATTGATCCTCGGCAAACGTTTCCAGCGGAAAATAGTGATGGACGTTTTCCCGGTCGATTCGGAACAACAGGAATCCAGGGCCGCCGGCCTGCAGATTCAGTTTGCCGGAAAGTTGCAAAACGCAGTCGCGAATCGCTTCGGCCTCCAGACGCCGGGGCGGAAATCGCCACATCCAGCGGTTGTCGGCGTCCCGGGCCAGGGCATCAGCACGGGGCTGGCTGGATTGCCGGTAGGTGCTGGAAGACAGGATTTCGCGATGCAGCCACTTCAGCGACCAGCCGTTTTCCATGAATCGCCGGGCCAGCCAGTCCAGCAATTCCGGATGCGACGGTTCCGTTCCGTTTTTGCCAAAGTCGCTGGGTGTGGAGACAATTCCGCGTCCGAAATGATAATGCCAAACGCGATTGACGATGACCCGGGCTGTTAACGGATTTTGTTCCGAGGCGATCCAGTTTGCCAAACTCAGTCGCCGCGTCTGTTCATCCGTTTGCGTGTCCAGTCCCAGAGATCCCATGACGGTCAGGACATCGGGCGCAACCTGTTCGCGGGGAGCCATCGGATCACCGCGGTACAGTCGGTGCACGGGCTCCGGTTCCCCAAACGTGCCGACGTACCCGGTGGGGATCGATTGTTCCAGGCTGGTTACCTGTTGCCGCAATTCCTGAATCCGCGAAAGGATCGTTCGCGCCTGCAAGGCCGCGGATTCCGGCAGTCGCGCAATGAAGGCGTCCTCGGGTTCCTTTCCGTCCATCAAAAATGGCTGCCGCCGCCCCGATCCCGAGACCTCGCTCCAGGTGGTTCCGTCGGACGAAACACCGATGGAATACCCGATCGCCAGGCGATCGGCATACGCGCCATTCCGGTCTGCGCCCCCATTCGACCCGACCAATCGTCACCGGCTCCGGGAATTCGATTTGGACCCAGCCACCGGCAACGGTGTCTGAAATCCAGCTGTACTCGTTGCCGTAATTTCCGTCGTTGATGTGTTGCAACTGGTGTTTGGGGTCATTGGCATAATCGCCCGACGAGGTCGCCCGACTGCCCAGCGCGGCCAGGGCCACATTCCGGTTGTCGGCTGACGAAAAAATCTCCAGCTCGTCAATACACGGCTCAACGGAGTTGGTCTGGTGAATGGAAAACCGCAAAAACCGGGCGGTAACCGGTTCGAATGAGTCGATGTTTTTTTGGGGGTTTACCATCTCCAGGGCGGTTTCGTCCGGGGGTTCCGGCGGTGGTGCGGCGGCTTTCATTTCGGCCAACTTCCGTTCCCGGGACTCCAGTTCCGACTTTTTCCCGTTCAGCCGATCCAGCATTTCGGGGCTGGCCCGGTTTCGCAGTTTTCGTTCGCCGTGCCGGACGCCGGCGAAAACAGCTTGCAGCGAATAATAGTCGCGCTGCAGTACCGGATCGAATTTGTGGTTGTGACACCGGCGCAGCCAACCGTCAGTCCGAGAAACGTGGTGCTGGTTGTGTTGACATAATCGGCCAGTTCATCCTGGCGTTGCATCAGGGTCAGATTGATATCCGGGCTCTTTACAATGTCGTAAGGTCCGCCCACCAAAAAACCGGTCGCCTCATCGACACCTGCTGCATCGCCAGCCAGTTGCTCGACGATAAAATCGCGATACGACTTGTCACTGTTCAGCGCGTCAATGACGTAGTCCCGGTATACCCATGCATTGGCCCGATCACGATTGACCTCGTAACCGGTCGACTCGCCAAACCGCACGACATCCAGCCAGTGCCTGGCCCACCGCTCGCCATAATGGTGGCTGGCCAATACGGCGTCGATCACCCGCTGCCAGGCGTCCCCGGCCGGGTCGTCGACAAAGGCCCGCACCTGTTCCGGCGCGGGATACAAACCCAGCATGTCCAGATAGATGCGGCGAATCAGTGTCACACGATCGGCCGCCGCGGAAGGCTGGATTCCCTGCTCGTCCAGGCGACGGGAAATAAAGTGATCAATTCCGTTTTGCAGCGGAAACGTCTCCGTCGCCAGGTCCGGGACAACCGGCGGCTGGCATTGCCCGAGCGGTTGAAAGGACCAGTGATCCGTCGTCAACACCGGACTGGATTCTCCGGCCCATTCGTCCGGCCACGCAGCGCCCTGATCGATCCACTGTCGCAGCAACTCGACCTGCCCGTCCGTCAACCCCGCGCCGGCCTCGTGCGGCGGCATCCGCGGGTCATCGGCACCGGATACCATTTGAAACAGCGGACTGGCCTGACTGTCACCCGGGACAATGGGTGGATCCCCGTAGTCAGCGGTTCCCAGGGCCGTCTTTCGAACGTCCAGGCGATAATTGCTTTCCTGCCGTTCCGGCCCGTGACACTGAAAGCAGCAGCCGTCCAGGATGGGCAGGATATCCCGTTCGAAATCGAGGCCGGTTTCGACGGGTTGCTGTACGGGCAGTTCCGAACTCTGGGCCGGGGCCAGGTTGCTGTGAGTGATCGGCACCAGCAAGCCAATGCTGAGACCGATGATTCGGAAGCTCCAGGCGTTCATAACTGGCGATCCTGATGAGTTGGCAACCGGCACATCAACCATCGTACTCCACCCCATTTTGGGCCGAACCGGCCGCATGCCGCAAGACACGCAATACCCGAACCTGGCTGAATACCTTACATAATCCCGCGAGGTGGCGAACACGATCGACGCCGGATATCGGCTTTAGCGGGCGGAACGGGCAACAAATCGTCCCGGAAAGCATGACGTGCAGGCCATGACGTGGGTGATGGCCGCCCGATCATATTCGTCGCCGCTCCGCCAGGTTTCAAAGAAACGGTTCAGGGCGATCACGCGATCGGTCATTTCACCAACGGCTTGCAGCCCGATCGAAACGCCATAGTTGGTAAAGGCAAACCTGGTATCGGGAAGGTACGGCTCCCGGCAAAAGAACCCGTCGTCGTTCCACATGCTTTCCAGTATTTTCAGACAGCGAGGTCGCTGGATCGCCGCCCACGGCTCCGTTGGAAAAAAATGGGTCATCCACAACATCATGCCCAGTCCCAGGTCCTGGGTGATTACCAGATGGTCGGCCGTCGGTTCGATCAGCGACCGCAAGTCGGCGATTTCTGCGGACAGTGCCTGATCATCCAGGCAGCGGTACGACACATAGCCATCGAACGCGTCCAGCGCACCCAGCCCGTATCCCGGCCACGGTCCGCTCAGGTCCTCGCGCATTTTCCACCACAGGCCACGGCCGGGGACGAGGAACCGTGGATGAACCTGGCGGGCCAGATCGACGCCCATCTCCCGATAATCCGGATCGATTTGTCCGAGCACGGACAATGCGAACATCCACATCGCCAGGTAATGAAAATACTGGCCGCCGCGGTCGGGTGCCTCGCCAATCCGAATCCCGAGCGGTCGTCCGAGAACCCGTAACACTTCAGAAACCAGCCACTCGGCCTGATCCAGATGCCGTTGTTCACCCAGCTCGTCGTACAGCGATACCAGCAACACCACGCCAAACGCGTCGGTCCACAGGTACCGGGTACCATTGGGCCAGATGCGCTCTCGCCGCATCCATTCCAGCTTTTCCAGTACCCGGTCGATGTTGATGTTGGACGGCATTCCCGACTCCCGTCACCGCGAATTCGGGCGGACCGGCACCGGCAGGGATAAACGGATTGTCACAATCCGAATGGATAGGTTTCCGGCATGCCGGCCAGTTCGGACGATTTCAGGGGTGTGATTGCCCGGGTCTGGTCAAACCAGATCATCTCGTTGAATTGCCGTGGCAATACCGCTTCGAAATAATGGCTGGCCAGCTCGGTTTCCGGTCGATAGATCACGCCGATGGCCCGCTGCAAGCGCGGGACCGAGAGCTCCGTTCGCAATTCCGCAGGCAGCCGGCCGCCCAGCGGCAGCAAGAACCGGGGCTGCCGCGTGTCATGCAAAAGCCGCTCGTAACTTTGGGCGATCGACGGAACCACATTTTTGATTTCCATCGCGGCGCCCCATTCCGAGGCCGCCGCGACTGTCCCCGTGTGAGTTGCGAAGCCGATCGAATAGCAGTCGTTTCCAAACTCGTTGCGGCACAGGCTGCCGATATTGATTTCGCCCCGCGACGACATCTCGGTCGCCTTCGCATCGCCAACGTGCGAGTTGTGGGCCCAGACAATCGCCTTGCTGTCGGGGCCGTGAAATGTCAACAGCGATCTCAGCGTTTCAAACATGTGCTCGTCGCGCAAATTCCATGAGGCCCGCGAACCGTAATACATAATGCGGTAATACTTTTCGGCATTGGCCACCAGGCGGGCATTCTGCAGGGCGTCCAGATACCGTTCGCCGTCCTGTGAAGTATATCGCTGCTGTTTTTTCAGCAGATCGCCCAGCATCAGGACCACTTCGTCCTCACAGGTTCGATAGGCACCGGTCAGGGCGGCCCGGCCATAAGTGGCGGGATCCGACTGCCACGGCGTCAGGCACCCGTATCGGCGACGGGCGACCTGGGCCGCTTTCGGGTCCACCTCATTGAGGTATTCCAGAATGACATGGATCGAGCGGTGCAGGCTGTAAAGATCAAGTCCGTACACGGCCGTGCGGCGGGTAGCCGGGAGATCCTGGTTGTGATGCCTCAGCCAGTCAACAAACTTGCGAACTTCCTGGTTCCGCCACATCCAGGTGGGAAACCGGGCAAAGGCTGTCCACTCGGAGGCCGGATATTCGATGTGCCGGACATAATGATCGATCCGGGCGGCATCGGGCCAGTCGCCTTCGATACCGATGAACGTAAACCCTTTCTTTTCGATCAGCTCGCGCGAGATCCGTTCGCGCATTCGGTAGAACTCGGAGGTGCCGTGAGTTGACTCGCCCAACAACACAACGCGGGCATCACCAATTCGTTGCAACAGGGGATTCAGATTGGCCGATTCGATCGACTCGAACGGCTGACAGGCCGCCACCACGCGTTGTGAAAGTTCCCCCGCCATATCCACAATCCGGAGCGGCATTTTTCGGGAAGCTTTCTCGGCCTCGCGGTCGTCTCCGCTCGACCAGCCCTCTTCCCCGATCAGGGGAACAAACCGGACGTCGGCGATATCCTCGGAATGAAATTCGGTGCTGGAAACCCGGGTGATCCGAACCAGTTCCTGGGTGTTGACGCTGGAGCCGACCGGAATCACCATTTTGCCGCCGATTTTCAGTTGCATTTTCAGGGTTTCCGGGACCCGCGGGCCGCCGGCTGCCACGACAATGCCGTCGTAGGGGGCGTGCTCCGGCCAGCCCCGGGTCCCGTCGCCATGCCGCACATGGACGTTCAGGTAATCCAGGCTGGCCAGTGTGGCGGCTGCCTTGTCCGCCAGTATTGCGATTCGTTCAACCGTGAATACTTCGCTGGCGATTTCACCCAGCACGGCCGCTGCGTAACCGGAACCGGCACCGATTTCCAGCACCCGCTCACCTCCCTGCAGCGCCAGCGCATCGATCATGAACGCCACAATATACGGTTGCGAAATCGTTTGTTCGGCATCGATCGGCAATGGCGAATCGGCATAGGCGAATTCGCGGAGTTCGTCCGGCAAAAACGACTCTCGCGGAACCCGGTTCATGGCGTCCAGAACCAGTCGCGAACGGACACCGCGGGCCGCGATTTGATGCTCGACCATGGCCCGGCGTTCGGCCGATGAATTTTGTTCCCGCGTTTTCATGATCTACCTGCTTTCCGGCTGCCGCCCGTCACGAACCGGCCGCCCGCCCGGTCGGAGCCTCTGGCATTGCGGCCGCCGACGGGACAAACGGGGGCAAACGTTGTGCCATTGGCCCAAGTCAGCGGGGGCCAGGCAGGCGGATCCCCCGCGGTGAATCAGGGTCGATTGCCTCAGATCATTCGTCCGTGGTTTGAGAGGAGCGGGTCCGATCGCCCAAGTGTGCCTGATAGCTCATCGCTGTGCTGATTTGCCGCGGCGGTCATGGGGCGGCCGATCGGCGATGCCTTGCCACGTGGCGACGGCAGTTTCCGCCAGCGACGGGGGCCCAAAGGGTCCCCGTCTATCCTTCACCGCCAATTTCGAACTCAAAGGAACAATCGGGATTCAGATGGTCGAGCAGATCGTCCGAGCGGACTCCGTGCGCCTGTTTGGCGTGGTTGAACATGGTTTTCAGTCCCTCCAGGTCCAGCACGCCATTGGCCAGCAAGGCACACTGAATAAAACCGATCCAGCGATTCAATTTGGCGGCGGACCAGTCGGCGGCATGATGATCCACCTCGGAGCACATCCACAGCAGATGCTGCTTGTGCAATGGCAATGGCGTCCGGGGATCTACCGGGTTTGATCCCTGAACGAGTTGCCGGCACTGTCCGGCCATTTCCCGAATCAACAGTTCGTTACGGTCCATGGATGCCTCCGGCGCGCGCGGGTCAACCCGCGGGACGCTTGATTCTGGGAAACGGGCCCGACCGAGGCTTGCCCGCGTTGTGGATGTGCCCGGCTCGAAACGCCCCAGCCAGGGCCAACGGTATTTCGGCTTCTGCCAAAACAAGAATTGCCCGGAACCGGGTGACTTCGGCCAGCATTTCCTGGCGATGGGCAATCGCTTCAGCGCGACGGGACTCGGCGGCGGCCCGCGCCATCCGGGTGTCGGCTTCGGCCTGTTCCGATTGCAAACGGGCGCCGATGTTTTCTCCGATATCGATTTCAGCGATATCAATCGAGACAATTTCGAATGCCGTGTTGGTGTCCAGGCCGCGGGCCAGGACCCCCTTGGAAATCCGGTCCGGCATGGACATCACGTTCATGTACCCGGTCGCCGAGCCGATGGCGCTGATGATTCCCTGGCCGACCCGTGCAATAATGGTCTCCTCGGTCGCTCCACCGATCAATTGATCCAGGCAAGTTCGCACGGTGACTCGCGCATGAACTCGCAGCTCGATCCCGTCGATGGCCACCGCGCTGAGCCAGGTTTTGCCGGAGCGGCCGGGTTCCGGGCAATCAATGACCCGGGGCGACACGCTCATGCGGACCGCTTCCAGAACATCGCGACCGGCCAGGTCAATCGCGGCGGCGCGATCAAAATCCAGATCCATTCCGGCCTGACGCGCGGCAATAATGGCACGGAGCACCTGCATTACGTTGCCGCCGGCCAGGGCATGAGATTCGAGATTCTCGGTCGTCATGCCGATTTTTCGATCAATGCTCAGGCCTGCCTGACGACCCATGATCTTGGCCGTCACAATCATCCCGGGACTGATTTGACGCAGACTCATTCCGATGAGACTCATGAATCTCACGTCGGCACCGGACATGTAGGCCTGAAACCAAAGCGCCCCAAACCGCAAAAACAGGGCCACCAGGACCAGCAGAAAACCGGCCAGCAGAACCGCGCCGACGGTAAGGACCGTCGTTGCGGTAATCAATCCGACAAGCGTGTAATTGATACGTCACCATCTTTCAGTTGTTGACCGCTGCGGAATCCGGAATGCTGTTTCCCGGCCTGTTTCGTGTGCCAATACCAACCTGCGAAAAAAACCGTTCGACACCGGCGGCCGCGGACAAGCCAGGGCTGATCAGGGACGGTCATTTTTTGGCGGTGCGCGCCCGGTCCTTGCGGCCAGGACTGCGATTGCTGCGGGATTCGAGTTCCTGACAGCGACTGCGAACGGATCGAAAAGGCATTCCTCCTGGCAGCTGATATCGCTCGGCCCGGACGAACCAGAACGCGAGCCCTCCGGTGTTGTGGGCGGGCGTCCGGGATGCGCCCGCAGCACGGACACCCAGCGAACCCTTGCGGCCGGTTTTTTGCCATCCCCGGCGTTCCATGATGATACGGACCAGCACGCCAATGGCCTGCCGAAATCGCGTGTTGCGACGCACCTGGGCGACTTTCAGAAACCGGTCGATGGGTGGTTGCGACTCCAGTTCCCGGATGACTCCGGCCAGCGGAGCCCGGTCGTGATGCAACTCGGATTCTTCCATTCGCCGTTGCCGGCTGGCGTCATTAAAAAAATCCAAAACCAGATTGAACGGCTGCTTCGGATCATCCACCACGTCGGCGAATTTTTTTCCCTGGGGGTCGTTCAGAAAATCTGCTCTGGAGATCTGCACCTGCGACATGGCCCTGTCCCGAATAGTTTGGCGTCAACGATTGAACCTACAAATCATGCACGTGCATTTATTGTATGCCTGCAGCGGGTGGCGGGCAATTGCCAAATCGGCCCGCTACTGTGGTTTTTCAGCTACCGGGACCGGCGTGCTGTCGTGCCGCCCGCCCGGCCTGGCGGCTGGATCCCGCGGCGGTTCCCGAAATGCTGGCCGCCAGGCAGGCCGGACCGGGGAGCCCAACAACGTCGCCTTGAAACCGTCGTTCCTGACCCGCCACTGGCCGCCTGCCGGCATGAACCATGGCGGCCCCTTCCATGGCGTGTTTGTCTCAGGGAACCGGGAATTGTCAAGAAACCGGGTGTTGCGGATTCGGGACCGCGGGCCGGGTCGCCCGGCCGGTTCCGCTTTGACAGCCGGCAACGAGTGTGGTTTGATAGGGAATCGCCATGTCGCATGAACCAGACGGCAAACGGATTTGATTCCCAACGGTCCAGATTCCCAACGGTCCAGATTCCCAACGGTCCAGATTCCCAACGGTCCAGATTCCCAACGGTCCAGATTCCCAACGGTCCAGATTCCCAACGGTCCAGATTCCCAACGGTCCAGATTGACAGACCGCACCATTACCACGAGTCCAAAATGAAGAACCAACGACGGGTGACTCCCGGAATCCTCGGTCTGGCGGCCCTGGCCATTTTTTGGGGTACCGCCAGACCCGTCCACGCGGACATTGTGACGGTGCTGTTCACGGGATTTAATCCGGGCAGTCCCAGCGGCATGGATGCACTGAATTTGGACCTGGCCAGTCGCTTTGCGGCCGAGTTTCCCGGTCGCACCTATAACGGAATGGTTTTTGGTTACAACCAGCGACAACAGGCGTTCGACTTTATCAACGGTGTCAGTGATATCGACCAACTGTTTTTGGTGGGCCACAGCTGGGGTGGCAACGCGCTGATTCGACTGGCCGAGCAACAGTTGTTGCCCAACGGGATGCCCGTCGATGCCACCTTTCAAATCGACTCGGTTGACATTTTCGATTTGGGGCTGGGCGACGACGTCTTGCCAGCCAACGTCGACCGCGGATTTAACTATTACCAGATCGCAACGGGACTTTTGGAACCCCAGGGAGAAATGTTCGTCCTGGGCGCGATGAACATCAACGTCGAAGTTCTGTTCAATGATCCCTTCATTACGCATACGAGCATTGACGACGATGTGCGGTTGTACAACGAGATCTATGCCAATATGCGGTTGGTGGTGATTCCCGAACCCGGTTCACTGGCGATTCTGGCGTGCGGATGGCTGGCGGCGGGCGTCCTGCGCAGGAACCGGGCACCACGGCGGATTTAGGGGGCGCGATGCCGGGGAACGCCGACCATCGGGCCAGGTTCCCAACGCGGCTGGATTGATTCGGGCCGTTCGCGCGCGGCGACCGACCCGTCCGGGCCGTTCGCGTGGATTGCGCCAGCAATCGCCAGCTGAGCGGCCAAATTTCCCTGATCGGTCCAGATTCTCTCAGGCGTCAAAGTTTGCCTGACCGATACATCCCCTGTGCGGTGTCTCCGATCGCCGTTTGATCGTGCTGGCAGCCATTTCGTGAGGCGGCGTTGCGCAATGCCGGCACTCTGCGATCAGGCACCGCCCGGCGAGTGGATCAAGCGAATACCAGTGGCAGAACGATTCAATGGGCATCGAACCTTTTAAAACCCTGGAACGGAAAATCCGTTGTTTTCTTCGCGGCCAACGGTACGAGCCATCGGACTTTCCGGCCGACGAAAAATTTTACTGGCATGTCAGTCATGTATTCAATTCCGTTCTGGGTGACGGCTGTGTTTCGATCACCATGCCACCCCATCAAACCGCATCGGTGCTGGTTGGCGATGAGGCGAGCGATCTGAGGATCAAACTGACGGCCAGCGCCAACAACCGGCAAACGCTGGTCGAGCAATTTGAGTCGGGCGGCTGGCTGCTGGTGGGCAAGTACCGGGACCGGCAGGCAGCTATTTTGCACAGCCTGAAAATTGCCATCGCGGCCATTCAAAATCAAACGGCTGGCGAGGAACCTGGCGATGGTTCGGGGCGGATCAAGTGGGTTCCGACAGAAAATGGCCAGCGGATTCCCCGCATGCTGAACCTCGGCGATCAATGGACCACGGCATTGCATCGCAGCGGCTGGGGTTACGCGCTGGAGCCGTTGAAATCACTGCAAAACGAACACGGTGTCATCTTTGATGGTTTTCTGGAAGCCACGTTTTGCTGGAAGGACTCGGGTCAGGAATACCTGAAGCCATGGGTGGGCGTGATTCACAACCCCCCCGGAACGCCCCCGTGGGCCAATGGAGGCCGGGCCTGCAACCGATACCTGTTGAAAACGGAGCGCTGGGCCAACAGCCGCAAGAACTGCAAGGGGATTTTTGTCCTTTCGGAATATCACAAGGCAGCCCTGCAAAAACGATTGCATGTGCCGATCTCCGTAATCCGTCACCCCACCGAAACGCCCGCCAAAAAATTCTCGTGGTCCGGGTTTGAAAACAACCCGAATCCAATGCTGGTGCAGGTGGGTCACTGGCTGCGAAATCCAAACAGCCTGTACAAACTGCAAACCAGACGGCTGATCCGGGCACGCCTGGACGTCGGGCATCCGTGGGAGGAACAGGCACGACAGCACATGCCCAACGAGGTGCTGGATCTGGAGTCCGTCAAGGTGATACCGCGACTGGACAACGATGAATACGACGAGTTGCTGGCAACCAATATTGTGTTTCTGGATCTGCTGGACAGCAGTGCCAATAACGCGATTATTGAGTGCATCGTGCGCAATACTCCGGTGCTGGTAAACCGGATCGCTCCGGTGGTGGAATATCTGGGAGACGACTATCCCCTGTATTTCGACAACCTGAAACAGGCGTCGCGAAAGGCCGATGATCTGAACCTGATTCGGCAGGCACACGAGTATCTGGTCGCGATGCCGAAACAGCAATACACGCAGGAAGCGTTTCTGCACTCGGTCATTCAATCAGAAGTTTACCAGTCGTTGTTGCCGTCTCCACTGGAGAAGTTTGTCCTGCTGGCACATGCCAGAAGCGGCAGTACCACGCTGCAGCAAATACTGGATGCCCATGATGACATTCGCGTATCCTACGAACCGTTCAATCCGGGGCGCGAACGCTGGAACCAGCACAACTACCACGCCCAGGTGACCGATGACCATTCATTGAACCGGTGTCTGGATGAAATCTACTGTTACTACACCGGAATCAAGCATCTGATTTACCAGCTGGACGATCGTCAAAACAGGATTTTGTTGCAGCGCAATTGTCGGCGAATCTTCCTGAATCGCCGAAATCTTTTTCAAACCGTGGTTTCGGGGTTGATCGCCGAACAAACCAAAAAATGGATCGGCAATCGTCAGGAAATCCTGCGGGCCCGCCTGGAACCGCTGAACCCGCGCGAGGTGGCCAATCGAATCGACTGGCTGGCCAAAAGTGTTTGCCGGTACCGTCAGTTCATGATCGACCACGGACTGGAGTTTCTGGAAGTCAAATACGAAGAGCTGTACGGGCCCCAGATTTCGATTCACCGGAAACTGCAAAAGGTGGATCAGATCTTTTCCTTCCTCGGAGCAGGGCCGCCCGCCGTGACCGCCCGGAAAAAAATCCGGGAAGTCCTGGATCCGGCATCGGGCAAGATCAATTCGGATTCCACCTATCGGCGGATTCCGAATGTGGACGAGCTGGAAAAACAGCTGGGCAGTCGGGAAACCGGGTTTTTGTTTGCGGATGCCGAATCCGCGCCATCCATCACGAAATCGGCGGCCTGAAAAGCGGCCGCGCGTCGATGGCAGTTACTTCCAATTTAATGCGTGTTGGTGTCAGGACCATCTTATGAAACTGGATGTTGGCAGTTCATGGCAACGGATTTTTCCCTTTCGGCGGACCCCGGCAGCGGCGGATCCGTTACCAAGGCACGGTGCGCGGTCCGGTTCGCCGTGGCGCAACCCGGCCAATCCACCGCTGATTGTGCATTGCTGTTATCACAAGGCCGGCACGCACTGGATGAAAGGAATTCTGAAGCGGCTTTGTGAACATTACCACTTGCGCTGGGACCGGATCGAGCACAGTGAATTGTTCGGCGCGGGACCCAAGACCATTCAACAGGCCCTGCTCGGCAACCATGTCCTGATCGACGGTCACAGTCGCATCGATCTGGCCGATTTGCCGCCGTATCGGGGGTCCCACATGATCCGCGATCCGCGGGACATGACCATCTCGGGCTACTTTTACCACCTGTGGTCCAGCGAAAAATGGCTGCATGTTCCCAAGGCCCGGTTCGGCAACAAATCGTACCAGGAGTTACTCAACTCGGTGGATCAGGAACAGGGCCTGATTCAGGAAATCGAACGGTTTGCCGGCAGTTTTCGCCAGATGATCCAGTGGGATTACAACAACCCGAACATGTTTGAATTGCGCTACGAGGAGTTGCTGAACGACCAGGGGCCCATTTATCGCCAGTTGTTCCAGCACTACGGATTGAATGACGCAGCGGTCGAGCGCGGGCTGAAAATCGCCAGAAGGTCCAGTTTCGAGGCGCGGGCCAAACGCCGCGTTGGAACGGTTCAGGAAAAATCCGTGATGCGTTCCGGAAAGCCCGGACAGTGGAAGGATTACTTTACCGATGCGGTCAAGGACCGCTTCAAGGAGCTGGCTGGCGAAGTCCTGATCGAGCTGAATTATGAAGAAAACCACGACTGGTAAAACCGCAAGGGAGCAAATCGGGGAATGCAAAAACTGCCGAAATACAATCGCCACCGCCGTACCTGGCACTTCTGGCAAGCATGGTTGAACGGCTGGCGTCATCGGCACTTGTTCGCCGGGCTACAGACCTACGTGATGTTTGTCGGTTACCCGCGCAGCGGCCACAGTCTGGTCGGCGCAATTGACTGCCCACCGAAACATGATGATAAGTCATGAGCTTCATGCGTTGAATTACCTGAATCTGGGTTATAGCCGTAATCAGCTGCTGGGCCTGATCCACCAGCAGGATCAAATGTTTGTGCGGCTTGACTGTCAAAATGGAAAGTACCGATACCAGGTCCCCAATCAATGGCAGGGGCGCTACCAGCAACTGACGGTCGTGGGAGACAAAAAGGGGGCCGGATCGACCCAAGCGCTCATCCAGAAACCGGAGTTGCTGGATCAATTGCGCCGCAGCATGCGACTTCCGGTTCGATTGATTCATGTGGTGCGAAATCCGTTTGACACCATCAGCCGCATGCACCTTAGATCCGGGACGGCCCTGTCACGGGCCATCGACCGCTATTTCAGGATGTGTCGGGGAACAGCCGCCATTATTGGCAACAACCCCGAAGATGTTTTCACCGTGCGGCACGAGGATTATGTGGCCGATCCGGCGGGGCAGCTGGCAGAAATCTGCCGTTTCATCGGGGTTCCGGTGACGCCGGATTACCTGAGCGACAGCGCCTCGGTCGTCTACCACGCGCCACGCCAGGCCCGGCGCGAGATCCGCTGGCCGTCGCAGTTGATCGGGCACGTGCAGCACCAGATGAGCCAATTTGACTTTTTGCAGGAATATCAATTCGGGCCAGCCCCGGATTGCCGCACAGCTGCCTGACGACGGGCCAGTCGGCGCGCACGCCGGGTTCCGCACGGATGACCTTCGGGGGCCAGATTGGTGCGCGGGCCCCCCCGGTGCGCGCCAACGAATTACTCAACCACCGGGCCGCGTAACTGCCGGGACCTGGAATGGCAGTCTGGAAAAACTGGCAAAAACCTGCCGGTTGTGCTAGTGACGCTGATGTTTCCGGTTTTGACTGTCCGATAAATCAGGTACAGGTTCTGACCGGGTAAATTGTGGGAGCCCCAGATCAAGATGTTTGTCACCATTGCCATTTGCACCTGGAATCGGGCATCGTTACTCGATCGGTGCCTGCATCAAATGATGCAACTCTGCGTTCCGGAGGGCGTGGACTGGGAAATCGTCGTTGTCAATAACAACTGCACCGACCATACCGATCGGGTTCTGGCCCGATACGCCAGCCGGCTGCCGTTGCAGCGGGTGCAGGAACGGCGGCAGGGAAAATCCCACGCCCTGAACGCGGCTGTCGGGCGGGCTCGCGGCGACCTGATTCTGTGGACGGACGACGATGTGCTGGTCGATCCGAACTGGTTGAGCGAATACGTGACGGCCGCCCGGGAAATGCCACAGGCCGCTTTTTTTGGTGGTCCGATTCGCCCCAAATTCGAAAACAATCCGCCGGCCTGGATCGAAGAGGCATGGCAATACATTTCGGGAGCGTTCGCGGAGCTGGAGCTCGGTGATCATGACCTGAAATTTGATGAGCGGACTCATGCATTTGGAGCCAATTTTGCGATTCGCACCAGTGTGCAACGCAAATACCTGTACGACATTCGCCTCGGCCGTGTTGCCGAAAACGATATTCGTTGCGAGGAAACGGAACTGCAACGTCGCATGATGGGAGACGGGCACTGTGGATACTGGGTGCCGGGGGCGCGTGTCGAGCACATTATTCCCGGCGACCGGCTGACGCACGATTTTGTTCGGGCGTGGCAGGTTGGAATTGGAGAATCGATCGGCATCCTGAAAAATGAGGGTTCCGGATCACGGCGGCAATGGGCCTGGCAAAAGATCCTGTTGCACTCCCGCCTGCAAACGGCGTCGTTCAACTACCTGATTGCCAGGCATGTGATTCCCTCCGGCCACTGGGGCAAGTACTACGCGCGGATCGGATTTTTGCAAGGCCGAATTCGCCGGCTCAACCGGATTAAACAGGGTTGGCAGGCTGCCAAATCCCGACTGGGCCCGCTCTGGCCCTGGAAACCGGCCGCCGCTGTCGGGGAGCGGAATCGTTCGACCCGGTCCGCGATTGCCTCCGAGGTGCCGGCGCGGCAACACGTTTCGCAATAACCCGTCTGAGCGTGCCGAGTATCCGATTCCCGGTTCGCCAGTATCGGAAATCCCTTGTACACCTTCGTGGATGAGTTCCCGCATGACGGCTTTCTGGAAACTGATTCGGCAGGCTTTCAGATATCGATTAACGATCGTCCTGTCCTTTGTGTGCTCGCTGCTGGTCGGCTTGCTGTGGGGGGCCAACATCGGGACGTTGTACCCCGTGATCGAAGTCGTGTTTCGCGGCGAGTCGCTGGTTCAGTCGGTGCGCCGAAACATTGACGAGAGTCACCGGCATGTCGCTGCCCTGCAGGAGGAAATCGCCGGGATCCGGCAGAAACTGGATACCCACCCGGGTCCCCATGCGAAACTGGAGGCCAAACGGCTTTCCCTGAAGTCACGGATTGATGCCGAACAAAGGTCGCTGGCGACATGGACCCGACTGGAACCGCTGGCCAGCCGCTATCTGCCCTCCGATCCCCTGATCACGTTGATGGTCGTCATTGGGTTATTGCTGGGCTGTACGGTTTTGAAGGGCGTTTGTCTGGCCCTGAATGAGATTCTGGTGGCCCGCGTCACCCTGCGGACCATGTTTGACTTGCGAAAACAGTTCTATCGCCGGGCCATGCGCTGGGATCTGGCAACTTTTACCGAGGATCGCAGCAGTCGGCTGATGAGTCGATTCACGCATGATTTGACACGCGTGGGCGACGGGTTGCAAACGGTTTTCGGGCGGGCGGTGCACGAACCGGTCAAAATCATGGTTTGTCTGGCCGGGGCGGCATTCATATGCTGGCGATTGTTACTCGTTTCGCTGATCCTGGCTCCGCTGGGTTTTTTGGTGATGCGGATGATTTCCCAGGCGGCCCGCCAAACGGCCGATGGTGAAATGTCGGCGATGGCCGATGTGTACGCCCATCTGGCGGAGTCATTTCGCGGTATCAAGGCAGTGATGGCCTTCAATCGTGGACAGCAGGAACGCCATACATTTCACGCGCTGTCGAAGAAGCTGTTGAAGCGACGCATGCGCTCGGCCGCCTGGCGATCCCTCGTCAAACCGGCGGGCGAGGTCATCAGTATGTCGGTGGTCTCGATCGCTGTCCTGGTCGGAGCTTACCTGGTCCTGTATCGGGAAACCCGATTCATGGGTGTCACGCTCAGCTCCCAGCCCCTGAGCGCGACCACCCTGATGGTGTTCTACGGATTCCTGCTGGGGGCCAGCGAACCGATGAAGAAGTTGTCCGGCATTTCCATTCAGCTGATCCGTTCGGCGGCCGCAGCCCAGCGTGTCGACCAAATGATGAGTCGTCAACCACGGATCCGCAATCCCCGCCAGCCGGTTGCGTTCCCGGCCAATGCCCGGCGCATCGTCCTGCAGGACGTCAAGTTTCGGTACCGCAGGGGACAGACGGTTCTCCGCGACATCAATCTGGAAATCGAATGGGGAGAAAGCGTGGCACTGGTGGGTCCCAACGGCTGCGGCAAAAGCACGCTGGTTAACCTGATCGCCCGGTTTTACGATCCCAAACGCGGGTCGATTCGGATCGATGACACCGATATCCGGGATTTCCGGGTTGAGGATCTGCGCCGCCAAATCGCTCTGGTTCCGCAGGAGGGCGTGCTGTTCGACGATACCATCATGAACAACATACGCTACGGATTGCAGCACGCCAGCGACGCCCAGGTCATTGCAGCGGCCAGGCAGGCGCGGGCTCATGACTTTATTACTTCCGTGTTGTCCGACGGATATGACACGGTGATCGGCGAGGGGGGGGGCATGTTGTCGGGCGGTCAACGGCAACGACTGGCCCTGGCCCGGGCCTGTCTGCGCGACGCACCCATCTGGATTCTGGATGAAGCCACCAGCAATGTTGACGCGGCCACGGTGGACGAGTTTCGACAGGTGTTGGCCAGTCATTTGAGAAATCGAACCGCGATTATTGTAACTCACCGGGCCAGCGACCTGGCGCTGGCGGATCGGATCGTGGTGATGCAGGCCGGTCACATCGTTGACGTGGGAACGCACCAGCAACTGCTCGGGCGGTGCCAGTATTACCGCGGCCTGCACGGCATCGAACTGCGCAAGGCCGCCTGAGCCATCGGGCAAATGGCCAGCCCCTCCCGCCGCCGGGTCGGCCACGACCTGTTTCAGATATTCGCCCTGTTTGGCCGGGAACCTGGGGCGGAATCGTGGTGTCTGAAGTCACCAATCCCTTCGCGCCCCGGTTTGTGGAGTACACCAGCAACCGGGACTTCGGCGGAGACGCCGAGGCGGGCACGGCGGAAGATCTGGCCCCCGAGGGGATCGTATTTGTTCCCCGCGGGCACCGCCCGTTTGTCAAACCTGACGTCGTTGTCGCCAACGAAGTGAGCGGCAGCAGGACCATGTACCGGGTCAAACGGGTGGGCGGTCTGTTTTCCAGTCAATTGAACGATCCCGCGCATTGACCCATCCGGGTTTCGATTCGATAGTGGCCAGCCGCTGGCTGGCCAATTCGGGAATCGGGGCGAAGTCTTAACTTCGCCCTTTTTTCTTGTTGAAATGGCGTTGGCGGGTGGATCAGGGCGGCGTGGCGGCCGGCGGGTCCGGCCCGGTCAGCCGGTTTCTGGCCACCAGCGCCTGCCCCAGCGCCAGACCGCCATCGTTGGGCGGGACCTGGCCATGAGAAAACACTTCAAATCCCCGTTCTGCCAATGCCCGCCGCGTCAAACCGCACAACAGGCCATTTTGAAATACACCGCCGCTGAGACCGACCGCGCCGATCCCCCGCTGACGGCGCGTCATCTCACAAACGTCGCCAATCAGATTGGCAACCGCCTGATGGAATCCGGCGGCCAGGCGGCGCGGGTCAGCACCCGCGAGGACGTCGCGGGCCAACTGATCAATCAGGGGGCCGGCATCGATTTCGATTAGTTCGGTTTCGGTTTGACGCAGCGCAAAGGGGAGGCACTGGTGGCCCCCGGTGCCCTGTTCCAGAGCGGCGGCTGCCAGGGCTTCCATCTCCATGGCCGCCTGCGCTTCATAGTTGACTTCCTGGCGAATGCCCAACAGGGCGGCGACGGCGTCAAACAGCCTGCCCATGCTGCTGGTCGGTACGCAATTGATCTGCTTTTCCAGCTGTTGCCGCCACAGTTTCAGTTTGGCAGGCCGGTGACCCTGAACGCAGGGAAGATGGCGGTGCCACGGATGTTCGGCGGCGAACAAATGGGCGAGGGCGACCCGACAGGGCTGGCGAATACTGGCGTCGCCTCCCGGCAGCGGGATGTACCGGAGATGGGCAATCCGCTGGTATTGCGAACCATCGGCAATCAGAAACTCGCCCCCCCAAATCGCCCCGTCGCTGCCGAATCCGGTGCCGTCGAAACAGCAACCAATGACAGGGCAATCCTCCGGCCAACCCGTTTCGGCGATCAATGATGCGATATGCGCGTAATGATGCTGGACCGGGATCAGGGGAACGTTTAATGAATCGGCCAGTCGCCGGGCCCAGCGGCTGGACAGGTATCCCGGGTGCAGGTCGGCCGCTATGGCGGCCGGATGAACACGAAACAGCCGCAGAAAATGATCGACCGCGCCGTGCATGGCGTCCAGGGTTTCCAGATTGCCCATATCACCGATGTGTTGGCTGACATAGGCGTAGTCATTTTTTGTGACACAAAACGTGGCCTTGATTTCGCCACCCACCGCCAGAACGTCCGGACCCGTTTCCGACAATCGCACTGGCATGGGGGCAAAACCGCGGGAACGCCGAATCGGCAGAAGCTGATCATCACGGCAGCGGACTACCGAGTCGTCACACACGATATGGATTTCCCGATCATGCAGCAGGAATCCGTCGGCCAGGCGAACCAGGCGCAATTGTGCCTCGAGATTGTCGCGCACAATGGGCTCGTCGCTGGTATTGGCGGAGGTCATCACCAGCGGCGGCATGTTTTCCAGCAGCAGGTGATGCAGGGGCGAGTAGGGCAGCAGGACGCCAGCCTGCCGGTTGCCCGGCGCTACCCGATCGGACAATCCCGGCGTGCCGCCGTCAGCCAGTACACGTTTTTGCAACAGCACGATGGGTCGTTGCGGGCTTTCCAGCACCGCGCGCTCGCGCGGACCGACCCGGCAATAGGTTTCGCATTGCCCGATATCGCGGGCCATCACGGCAAACGGCTTGTCGACTCGCCCCTTGCGGTTGCGCAACGTTTGTACGGCCCGATCCGATGTGGCGTCGCATGCCAGGTGAAATCCGCCAATCCCCTTGACGGCCACGATCTGGTCATCGCGAATCGCCTGTTGAAACAGCCTGATCGCCGAGTCGTCTGTCAAAACCGGGTCGTCCGGACAGGTTACAAAGAACTCCTCGCCCGGGTTTCCGGCAACAAACCAGATACGCGGTCCACAGTCCGGACAGGCATTGGGCTGGGCGTGAAACCGCCGCTGCGCGGGGTCGTCGTATTCCTGTTGGCAGCGCTCGCACATCGGAAACGACTTCATGGTTGTCAGCGGCCGATCGTAGGGGATGTCCTCGACGATCGTAAATCGCGGCCCGCAATCGGTACAGTTGATAAATGGGTACCGGTAACGCCGGTCGCCGGGATTCCACATTTCGGCCAGACAAGCCGGGCAGGTGGCGATGTCGGGGGATACGGGTGTACTTTGCCCCGCCCGTTCATCGCTTTCAAGAATCGTGAACAGGAATTGGCCATTCTGCGCCGGCAAGTCAACAATCTGAAAACGGTCAATGATCGCCAGCGGCGGCAAATCGTCCCGGAATGTGGCTACGAAGCGGTCGACATCGGCCTGGCTACCCTGAATTTCAATCGTCACACCGGATGAGTGGTTGTTGACCCAGCCGGAAAGTCGAAATGCTTGCGCACGTTTCCACACAAAGGGCCGGAATCCAATACCCTGGACGATCCCCGTTACCTGAATGCGTTTTCGGACCTGGCGAGGCAATTGATTTCGGTGTTACAGGGAGGGCGAGTCGTCGTCTGGACTGTCAGGCGGCGGCGAATTCGCGGAGCGTTATCGATCCTATCTGATGTGCAGCGGCATGCAACAAGGCGGAACCGATCCCGGCGGCTGCAACCAGACGGCCCTGGCGGCCATTCAATGTCAACCTGCAGGACCGGCCAGGTTCCGGATGGCCGTTACCACGTAAACGTTGACGGGAACCGGACGGCTAACCAAATCGGCAACGAAATCGGTATCCATCACACAATGGATCGGCGGGTTGTTTTCGTGCGGGTCGCCGGCACCCGTCGCAATCGCGCCACGGTTTCTGACCCGCTGTCGAAACCTGACGTGGTGATTATTCGCGGTCGCGGTACCAGTAACTGTCGACAAATTGCTGCAGGTGTTTCCGCGAAAAAATGGACCAGACAAGGCTTTTGATCATCAATGTGAACATATGCCACTCGCCAAAACGGTCGAATTTGCGGCAGGATGCAATTGCGAATGAGCGCGGCAGGCCAAGACGCCGAATCGTTGTTCGGTTGGCCAGCCGCTGTTTGGGCCGCCGCTGTTTGCCCAGCCGTTTCAGGGCATACAGAAACCGGACGTCCTCGGACATTTGCCAGGATTCGTCGTAGCCACCCAGCTGCTCAAAATCCGATCGGCGACAGAACCAGACACCTCCATCCAAACCGGTCAGTCGCAGGGGAATGAGAATCGAATAGTACGAGATCAAGATTCCTGCCGAGTATCGTTCCAGGTCCAGACCCGTGCCACCACCCATGTAGCCGCCATGTTCCATAATCGCCGAGACGTTATTAAACGTCTCGGGGTGAATGATCATATCAGCGTCGACAAAACACAACAGCTCACCGACAGCGACAGCCGCGCCGCCGTTTCGGGCCGCGGCGATGCACCGTTTCTCGACATCAACGACGCGGCAACCACCGCGGGCCGCCACCTCGGCGGTGGAATCGGTTGAACTATTGTTGGCCACAATGATCTCAACCGACTCGGGTCCCGACCGGAATTGGCCGCGGGCCATGTGGATCGATTCCAGCAGCCGCGGCAAATATTCGGCTTCGTTCCAGGCGGGAATAACGACTGAGATTTGGATATTGACGATCGAATGGTTCCCCGGGGCATCAGTGTTTTTCGGAGGTTTACCGATGTAACGTCCGAATTGATATGTTGGCCGGCGGCGCTGAAATTTTATTGACTGCCTGACAAGGTAACAGGAAAAGGCAGGTGAATCGATCTCGAATCGACTCACCTGCCTCAACGATTATCCCATCGGAAACCACCGGCACTAGCGGTTGGTGATGGCCGGGCTGGCGGGAACGGGTGTTGGCCCCGCCCCCCAGCCGCCACCAAAGTTGCACCACACCGGGGTCAACTGGCCGTCGCGGACATTGATCACCCAGCACATCACATTTTGGCCCTGGCAATATCCGACGGCGTTGGCCAAAGCGTTCTGGTTGTTCATGGGTTGGCCATTGAGCGACAGCACCGTATCGCCAACCTCCAGGCCGGCCATGGCAGCGACGCTGCCGGGGGTCACACTGGTGATTCGGCATCCGGTCGAAATGTAGCCGTCCCATCCCCAACTGCCTTGCGGGGGTGCAACCGCCACGGCCGGTTGGCCGGCCGGCTGGCCCTGGGGCAGCCCGCGATTGGGAACGAAGTATTGATAACCCAGCTGAATAAAATTGGTATGCACACCCAGCATTTGGCGTTGGGGCGGCTGGATTAACGGGCTGACGCGCGCTTGCTGGGCCGGCAGGGCGGACGCCAGGCACAGCGTCAGGACCAGGGCGGACGCGATAATGCCGGAACGCCGGGTGGTAATGGACATGACATTCTCCTTGTGAATCGAATGGTTTTCGTCGTTTGGCTGTTTCAGGGTTGCCCATGGGCGACCACAAGGAGAGATGTGCCGCCGCCGCCGCCGGGGGGACAGGGAATCCCGAAATTTTTTGGAGGCATTCCAAAGGCAGTGCAGCGGGGGAATCCTGGTTTACCTCCCGGTACGATTCCGGCTCTGCTTTTGAGGAGGGGGCCGGACCGAAGCAGATTGGCGGGTTCCAGGCTCCAGGGGTTTGGCGACGGGCGCCCGCCGAACAATGAGCTGCGTCCGGCTCGGAAGAAAACATTTGGTTTTTGGAGGCGAGGGTGTCAAACCGCGTTATTTCCGGGAAATCGCGGTGCCGGGCGAGTCGACAGAGGCACCCAATCGTGGTTTTTTTGCAGAGCCGCTGCGTCTCCTTATTCTTCCGACGCCCCTTTATTCTTCCGCGTCCCCTTGTTCTTCTCGATTATCGCCACCCGGTGATCCGTAGCATATACGGCTTTTCAGTTTTTCAGTTTGATTGCGAAACAACCTGGGGTTGACGGTGTTCAACCTGTAAACTGCCTCGTTTCGGAGAAGGAACATGCGCTCTTTATTTCCTGTACTGGTATTTGGTGTCATCTCGCTGCCGGGTTTCTTCAATGGCAACACACAATCGACCAAAGGGGAACCACAGCCGATTGCCCGGGCAAAAAAGCACGGAGTAGAGGTCTGCGTCAACCAGGTGCAGGTTCAACGAATCGGACCGACGGTTCAGCTTCCAAGGGAACTGGGACTGATTGTTTCTGACCGGGAAGACTTTCGGCGAACCATCGCCATATCACTATCCCAAAAAGGTCAGGGCACAACCATCGGCCCAACACACATCAAACTCAATAGTGGCCTTGTGTTGCATCCAGTGATGAACGGCAATCAGCGATTCATGAGTGTCGTAGCCAATGCTGATATTCCTGAGGACTTCGATTTCGCAGAATATTGGTTCCGGATTCCTGAAAATATGAAATTTGCGGACATGTTTCCACTAACTGTCGTTTACACAACAACCAATGAACGGCAGGAAAAGGTTGAATTCGAGCTTGCAGGCATTGAGCCCTGAGCGCACCGCATAACCATGCGTGTTCATTTGGCATAGTGCATGCTGATGGAGCATTGCAATAACCGTCGCGCCGCCCGGCTCCCCGGGCATTTGCTCCAATTGAGCGAGGAAATGGCGATGATCACTTCTTCACGGATTGCATTCTTTGTTTCCAAATAACATGACACAAGGATATTTGATGTGATTAACGTCAGTTGCCATTGTGGGAATGTCAGCCTCACTTTCGAAGAACTGCCATCTTCGGTCCGTGATTGCGACTGTCCCGTCTGCAACCGCCTGGGCGCACTATGGGCAGACTTCGAACCGGGTAAGGTGATTGTAAATACAACAACAAGTCCGACTGCAACGTACCGTTGGGATGACGGAGACTACGAGATGCACCATTGCCCCAAATGCGGTTGCACGACCCACTACACTGCAACGGAAGCGTGTATCAAACCGGAATTGGGTATCAATCTGCGGATGCTTGATCGCAAGCAACTGGAACTGATACCGATCGCCGGATAACCATGTGATCGTTTTGGGCTTGCCGGGGCGTTTTGAATCGATGATCAACCGTACGGTTGCGGTGATCGTTGCCGTTCGCCGCCAAACCGAATCCTTGCCGCGGCTTCCTGTCTACTCTGATTGGGTCGCCGAAATGTCCATCCGGCAGGCAACGCTCTCATGGCCGCAGCATATGAAATTCGCGCCGGCTTTGACAAAGACACCATTGTCATCTATCAGGCGTACGCGCCCAACATCGTCGAACCTGCGCTCAAGCATCAGCGTTTCGTCTCGCCGTTTTCTTGTCGCCGTATGACGGGGATCAAACCGTCCTTCCTCTGGCTGATGTGCCGCAACAACCGGGGCCAAAAGAGCGGCCAACAAAGTTTCTGGCGGTTTGCATCTCGCGAGATGGATGGGACAAGGCGTTATCATTGGGTGTCCTCACGCATCCGGAATCCTCTGTTTATCCAGATCCCCCGGAATGGGGAACGCAATTTAAAGTCAAGAACGCACATGTTTTCATCCAACGGGATGCCGAGCGGACATTACGTGGCGCGGGCTTAAATCACTTCAGATTACTTCAGCCTGCAAGTCGGCGTCAGCCGCCACTTGATCCGCGAACAGGTCGACGAATGGATCGTGAAAATCGAGGACCTGTCTCCGACTGTCGCCCGGGTTCGTCAACTGTTAAAATCCCGCCAACAAGAAAATGCAAAACGGTTGCTGCCGTACGAACCTGTGTCTCCCGTCGATCCGAAGACCGGAAAGCGAATCCGGATCGCATGAAACGCGAACAGAACGATGCACGGGAGCGGCCGTCGTCGCCGGTCCTGGTCGATCGCGGCCGCCCCGTGATCCTGGACGTTACTCCGCCCGGCGGAAACTCGTGAAACATTCCTGCAAGAAAGGCCGTTGCTTCTCGCATGAGGACTTTATCCGGAGACCACCCGTCTTTCAGCTGGCTGATACTTTTGACACTCGCCTTGATGTCATTCCTTTGTCCCACGGCGCATGCCCAGTCCCTGGTGGCTCCCGCGCCGCAGCGCTGATGGACAAGTTGACCGGCGATTGGGTAATGACCGGGACAATCGGCAAGCAGGCTGTCACGCATGACGTCCACGTTGACTGGATCCTCAAACGTCAATATATCCGCATCCACGATGTATCACGCGAAAGGGATGCCGACGGAGAGCTCGCATACGAAGCGTGGATACATATCGTTTGGGACAAGGAAAATGCTGAATATGCGGTCATGTGGCTGGACAATACCGGCACGACCAACTTTGCTGCCGAGGGCGTCGGGCACGGAAAGCCAAAGGGCGACCGGATCCCGTTCGTATGGAAAAATGCGGACGGGAGTGGTATTCACAATACGTTCGCTTACGACCGCGCGAGCGATACCTGGTCCTGGACGATTGACAACGTGGACAAGTCCGGGAAACCGTCCCCGTTTGCAAGAGTAACGTTGAAACGAAACTAGCCCGACTTGCAAAAAAAGGGGTCAGTGCAAAAAAAGGGGTCAGGCTACTTTTTCACTCGCGTTAAAAAAACGGGGTCAGGCTGGCTTTGCAGAAAACAATTGGGTTGGGAGGCAAGCGTGCCATGGTGGGCTTGTCCACCCGTGCCATTGTCAGGAAATAGCGGTACCGGGCGAGCCGGCAGAGGCACCCAGTCGTGGTTGTCCACAGGGCCGTTCAGGCGACTTGTGCAACTGGCGTGATTGCGACAAGTCGGTTCCCGTCGGTCACCTCGATCGGGATCAATTGCCCGGGGCTGCCGGGTGGTCATATTGAGGGCCTACGGGTCCAGCAAGTCCCGGGCTTCGTCCAGCAACTGCCAGGACTGGCGCGATACCAGGCGGGCGTGGAAATTGTCGCGCAGGAATTCGCCGTTGCCAAGGGCCTCGGCGGCGGCCAGACAGTCTCTGGCGTCCTGGTGCCGATCCAGTTGCCAGAACGCCATGGCCTGGACGGCCAGACGGGCCATCTGGTCCGATTCGTTGACCGAACTGCAACGGGCAGCCACCTCGTCGACCGCCGCGTAGTCCCCCTGGCGATAGCGAATGTGGGCCAGACAGGTCCAGTGCTCGGCCGCGTCGGGATCGAGTTCGGTGGCGATCGTGGCATGGTGCAGGGCCACGTCCAGATCGCGGTTGGCCGGTTCCCGCCAGTAGGCCATGGACCAGGCCAGGTTGCCGTGGGCGCTGGCCATTTGCCGGGTCATCTGCACGTTGCCGGGGTCGGCATCCACGAACGATTTGCGCAAATCCAGGGCCGCCTGAAACAGCTGCTCGGCCTCCTCAACCTGACCGCGGGTTTTTATGCAATGGGCCAGATGGTTTTGGCTGATCGTCAAAAACTGGATCAGCCGGGAACCGGATCCAAAATCCTCCACCACGCCGCGCATGACGACATGGGCCTGGCGCAAGGCGTCTTCCCACTGGTCCAGTTCCCCCAGGCGAGCATGCAACTGGGACCGCTCGTCCAGGGCCCGGGTCAATTGCAACCGGTAGCGCGGTTCCTGGGGTTGCATTGCAATTAACTGTTCCAAGGAATCACAGGCGTGCAACAGGGTTTCGCTGGCGGCGGCAACATCGACGCTGCCCTGTAACCGGGCAAGATTGATTTGTGTAAATGCCAGTTGATACAGGTAGTCGACATTTTCAGGCTCGGCGGCCGACAGTTTGGAAAAGATCGAAATGGCTTCATTCAGCAATTCGATTCCCCGGCCGGGATCATCTCCCAGATTCAGACAGGCGACACTCCAGTTTCGCGCGGCCAGCCCCAATTCGTATTCGTACTGGGGATTATTGGGCGCCAATTGGACAATCCGCTGATAGACATCGTAGGCCGAGTGGTAACAGGCGCGGCTCATTTCCAGGTTCTCGTCACCGCCGGCCTGCTGGGCCGTGGTTCCCATCGTCTGGCTGGCATACGCCAATTCCAGCTGGTAACCGACAACATCCGGAAACTGTTGGACCAGTTCGGTGGCGACCGTGACCGATTCCTGCATTAACGCCTGGCCTTCGTCAAAATTGCCAATATCGTGCAGGACGGAACCGCAGATGGCCAGGCTGCGCGCAAAATCCTGACGCAGCGCGGGCACATTGGGGAAATCACGGATTAATTCCCGCCGATCGGCAATTTCGTTGGCCAGGTCGGTAGCGGCCTCTGCCAGTTTGCCCTGGCGAGCCAGCGTGCCGCTGCGCGCTTGCCGGATATTGGCAATGCTGTTGCGGAACTCGGGTGATTCAGGGTCTGTTTGCAACAACTCCTCAAAAATCGCAATCGCGCGGTCGCGCAGTTGCTGAGAGCGCTGGACCTGATTGACGCTTTCCAGTTTTTGGGCCAGCTGTCCCGCCACCCGCGCCTGAAATTCCAGCACGGAATCGGCTTTGGAATAGTCTTCCGGGATCTGTGCGAACAGTTCCAGCGACTCCTCCATTTGTTCCATCGCCGGATTGTTGCCGCGGGTTGACTGAACCGCGGCGGCCAGAGCGGCGTGGGACTCGGCCCTGACCTGCAACCAGTAAGCATGGATCTTTTTTTGGTCCCCCTCGCCGTCCGGAATCGGCTGATCCTCCAGCAACTGGATCACCTCGCGCAGTTCCAGTTCGGAATCCGGGCTGCGTCCGATCTGGTGCAGGATTTGGGCGTGGCCGTTACGGGCCACGGCATAATCCAGAAAGTTCAGCGGATCCTCGGGAAACTGAAGCCGCAATTGATCAAATGTTTCGGCCGAGCGGACGTAGGCGGCCAGTGCCTGTTCCTGATCGCCCAGCCGATGGTGGATGTAGGCAACCTGTTTTTGAATCCTGCCAAATTCCCGGCGCAGCGTCGGGTCATCTTCGGAGTCCTGCAACAGCTCGGTATAAAAAACCAGGGCGTCGGTCAGCAATTGCCGCCGGACTTCGCCCATCCCGGGTACACTGGCCAGCAATTCCGATCCGGTGCGGGCGAGCATTTGATCCACGGCGTCCAGGGACTTTGAAAAATAAAACCCCCGGGCGGCACTTTGTTTTTGTGATTCCAGCAAGTTCAGGTTGGCCTCACGCCATTTCCAGGTAACGCCGCCGACGCCGACGATCGCCAGCACCGCGGCGAGCACGGCCAGTGCCGCCACGGCCGGCCGTCGCCGGGCCCATTTGACCAGCCGCTCCGTGGTGCTGATTCGCCGGGCGGCGATCGGTTCCCCGGCGATAAACCGGTTCAGGTCGCGCTCCAGGTCGGCGGCGGACTGGTAGCGTTTGTCCGGTTCGCGATTGATGCATTTGAGGACAATGGTTTCGAGGTCGCGGGGTATCCGCGGGTCCAGGCGGCGAGGTGGCGGCGGTTGACATTCGCTGACCTCGGCAATCAGGCGACGGTGGTCGGTTTCGTCAAACGCCGGCCGCAGAACCAGCATTTCGTACAAGGTCAATCCGAGCCCGTACACGTCGCCCCGCAAATCGGACTGGCCCGACATTTGTTCCGGGGGCATGTACCGCAACGTTCCGACGACTTCGCCCGTTCGCGTCAGGCGGTCGTTCTCGTAGAGCCGGGCCAGTCCAAAATCGGTAACCCACACCGATCCGGCTTCGTCCAGAATCAGGTTGGATGGTTTGATGTCGCGGTGCAGGATTTTTTGGCTGTGTGCGTGAGCCAGGGCCGAGGCGATTTGGCATCCCACACGCGCGACGTTGATCCAGTAGTGATGTCCGGTCTGATGCAATCCGGACTCGCCGGAACCAGACCGTTTGAGAAAGTCCGGGTTGGTGTTGTCCCGCCGCAGGGTGCCGGTATCGCGCAATTCATCCCCAACAGGCCGGACGGGCATGGCAGCGTCGGCCAGCAGGTTGGCGGCCGAGGCGGACAGGTTGCCCGGAGTCGCGGAATCCAGAGGCAATGGGCGAGCGCCGCTGCGCAGGTTCTCCAGTTCCACCAGCACACGATCCAGTCCCTGACCCTCGATGTACTGCATGACGAAATAGGCGTAGCCCTCATGCTGGCCGACGCCGTATACCGGGACGATGTTGGTATGGTGCAACATCGCGGCAAACCGGGCTTCCTGATGGAATCGTTCTGCCGAACGCCCGTCCAGGGAGTTTTGAGGCAGCAATTTCAGGGCGACCTGGCGGCCCAGCGATTCCTGGACCGCCTGATACACGATGCCCATGCCGCCGCGCCCGATTTCCCGCTCAATCCGGAAATCACCCAGTCGTTCCAGCGGCTGGTCGGGCAGCCGATCGCCAAATTTTGGCAATTCCTGGCTTGCCGAGGGGCCCTGCTCCATCAGGGCCAGCATGGGAAACAGCAAACGAATGCGTTCGGCCAACAGGGGGTGGGCCTCGGCGACCTCATCGATCGACGGGCTTTCGCCGTCGCGCAAGGCCCGCGTATAGGCGTCGGCCAATTGTTCGAATACTTCGGTGGTCGCCGGATCCAGAGTTTTCACGATGCTATTCCACCACGCCAAGTCGGGCCATGATCCGTTGCAATTTTTCCAGGGCGCGGACGTAACGCTTTTTTACGGCTTCATCGCTGATCCCCAGAATCTCCGCCGATTCCGGTCCGCTGAGATGTTCGAAGTGCCGCAGCATTAACACTTCCCGATCCAGCGAATCCATTTCCTCCAAAGCGAGTTCCAGCAGTTTGCGTTTTTCGTCGCGCATCACGACATTGGACGGGCTGGTAACGTTCCCCACCAGAAACCGGGCGATGCTGATGGAACTGGCCTGCACGGCGTCTTGCACCCGTTGCTCCCGGCCGGCGGCCCGGCAAGCGGCGATCTCGTGCTGGCGATGTGCCTGAATCAGTTTCTGGTTGGCCAGTCGCCGCAGCCAGACGTGAACCGGGATTTCGGAATTAATCCCGGTCCGGGCCATCACGCGAGCGGCCTCCACAAACGTCTCCTGAATGACATCGGAGGCGTCGACCCGCCCTTTCAGGCGGGGGCTCATCCGCAACTCAACCATCCGCCGCAGTTTGCCCCGATGCCGGGAAACCAGTTTTTCCCAGGCGTCATTGTCACCAGCACGGGCCGCAGCGACCAGGTGGTGCAGGCTCGAATCACTGGATCCGTTTGATGGCGAGTTTGTTGGCGAATTCATGATATGCAGTCGAAAAACAGATGAGGCGAACGGTGCCATTATGATGCCTTCACGGGTCGGTTGCAAAACCACCGCCAGGCAGTCCGGCGGGTGACCGGCTGCCCGGAGGTATGGTCTGCGATACAGACCGTGCCATCCAGTGATTTGGCAATGGTTACTGTTCAATCCGAACCACGGAATCGGATGCCGTTCGGGGCTCAAACTGAACGTCCATGGTTGTCACCAGAGTGCCATCGGCGCGGTGCAGCTGGATCTGGCCGACCACCGGTTCGGTCAGGTTCAGGTTGGGCAACTGCACGCCTGTTCGTTCACCGCTCCACGAGGTGATTGCCGCATCAAAGGACATGGCCCCGATCGTTACTTTGGCAGTTCCCTCGTCTTCGCCAAATTCATCTCCGACCAACCAGATTATTTTGCCAACCTTTACGGCGACAGGCACGATCCCGGCTGCTGCTACCAGCCTAACGGCAGTTTCCGGGGAAATGAATTCGCCGGTTGATCCGGTGGGACCATTCGACCCCGTTGAACCCGTCGACCCCGTCGCGGGAGTTGCCGAAGTCGAAACGCCGGTAGCGGGACGAATCGACGAGGTTGACGGACTCGGCGCTGAACCACTTGCGGCCGCCGTTGCGGGAGTCAGGTTGATGTCCAGTTGCTCGACGAGTTCCATATTCGCGTTGTGGACCGATACCGTGGCCAATGCCGCAGCGCCCAGGGGCAACGACGGCAGGCGTGCCCGGACCAGACCGGGACTCCAGGCTACCGGAACCGCCGCCAGACCGACGCCTCCCAGACTCAATGTGACCGAACCGCGTCGATTGCCAAACAGTTGAGCCGCGCTTTCAATCGCGACCAGATCGCCCGATTCAATTTGCGGGAGGTTGTCGGTTTGCCGGGTAACATGACCCAACTCGTGACTCAGCATCGGGCGAATGGTTCCGGTAGTTGCGGGTGTCGGAACGGGCACGGGTCCCGCCGGCGTGGGCGTGACAACCGGCGGCGTGACGACGGGCGGATTTACCGGTGGGTACACGGGTGGGTACACGGGCGGATTCACGGGTGGATAAACGGGCGGATAAACGGGCGGATAAACGGGCGGCCGAACACCACACTTCGGCGGGTCGATGGGCGGGTGTACCGGCGGCTTGATGACCGGTGGTTCGACCGGCAAGGTATGATGACCACCTCCGCCAGGACTGACGTTGGGGAGCGCGTCCTGAATGGCCCGGCCCAGTTCCTGTCGGGCCTGGTTGCCAATGTTGTTCAACAGTCTGTCAAACTGGCCGAACGCGGTTTGGCAAAAGGCCAGGCCGGCTACGATACTCAGGATCGGCATTACGCGTTGAAATTTCATCATAAACTCCTCGGGAAGGATGCCTTTTTGCTGGTGAGGAGCATCTGGGCGGCCCCTGCTAATTGGGGATGTGCCGCCCGGGGCCGGTCAGGGACCGGCTTTTCGGAAATTTCTTCAAAAATTGGCAAAAAGCAATAAAAAGCGAGGAAAACGCAATTTCGAGGGGCCGCCCGTATCCTCACTGATCCCCCAAATGAAACCGCGCGGCTGCCATGGCGGGGGCAAGGGGCCGCACCGCCAAAAACCAGGGTGCCAATGGCAACAATCCGGCACGGGCCCGGCGGGTGTTGGCGGCGGCGATTCGTGTCAATTGGCGTTTCCCGACGGGCCGCCATCGTTTGGCGTGCGTTGTTGCAGCATTACGAATGCCTGAAATACCACGCCGATCGCCAGTGCCCCGGCGCCGGCGACCGAAACCGGCCGACTCAGCTGTCCGGGCTCCGGCTCGACAAAAAACGCGGCCAGGAAGACCGCCGGCGCGACCAAAATCAGCAGCGAACCGACCTGTTGAATGAGGCGGTTGCCCCGCTGTTCCACGAGTTTCAAATAGCAACCCATTACAACGTTGACCAATGATGCCATAACGATATACACATGCGCACTGCGCATCATCATTCGCTGGCCATGGTCCATCCGGTCAATGTCGGGGATAAACGCTCCCATGTAAAACCCGGTCCCCAGAAAGATGGCAATGAAAACAAATCCGACCAGCAGGTGCAGTTTGCGCATGCGCCGGGTCAGGAAAACCGTATTCATCCGCGAAAACCTCCTGTCAGCGATTGGGTTTCCACAGTCCGACCGGATTGCCGTCGATGTCGTGAATCCAGGCAAAGTGTCCCTGCCCGGCGCTTCCGTTTCCGGAATGACGACGGTCCCGCCAAGTTGGGGAACCTGCTGCAGAACCGCCCCGATGTCATCGACTTCGACATAGACCATGACGTATTGGTGAGGCTCGTGCCCGAGGGCCGTCAAAAAGCCTGGGATTCCCCGGTCGCTGCCCGTATCAATGGCTCGGGAAAACGGTCCATATTCGGTGGTCGTCCAGCCGAACAGGGACGTGTAAAAGTGGTCGGTTTTTTCGCGGTCCCGACAACCTATCTCAAAATGTACCACCGGTTTGGCCATCTGATTCTCGCGCTCCCCAAACGATGCTATCTGCCATTCCGCCAAACCCTCAAAATACCCGCGATTCCGGGCTGCTGCACCTACCGGTCTGCCGCGGGATCGCCCCGCCGCCGAGTCAGGCCCGACCTTTACCGGACACCGCCAAAAATTTTTTCCCCTGCGACTCGGGGCGCATATTGACATTTATGACCCGTGTCATAATATGTTATGACAACGGTAGTAAACCCGTCCGATCATGGAGTCGCGGTGAGCCAACCCAAAAAATCCCCAGGTCCCTCCGCCAAGCTGTCGCCGGGCGAGATGGAGTTGATGAGCGAATTGTGGCAACACGGTCCGCTGACCATCGCCGAAGCCCACCAGTCCCTGGGGCGGCCGATCGGATATACGACCGTTCAAACACGTCTCAACCGCCTGGTCGCCAAGGGGCTGGTCAGTAAAACCTCACACCGTCCGGCTCGCTATTCGGCCGCGGTGACAGCCAACCGGATAGGAGCCCACCATCTGGACGATCTGGTCGAACGGGTCGCGGGCGGAAAGGTCGTGCCGCTGGTCGCGCATCTGGTTCAACAGCGGGCCCTGTCACCCGAGGAACTGGATGAATTGAAAAAGATCGTTCGCGCGGCGGAACAGCAAACTCATCCAGGAAAGGCATCGTCATGAGTACCGGTGTCATCCATGACTTGCCCGAAATCCTGATACGGGCATCGTTGGCCATGGCAATCACCGCGACCGGCATCATGCTGATGTTGCGGTCGGTGAACCTGCGCTCGCCAGCCTTGCACCGGCTGGCATGGCTCGTGGTTCTGATTCAGGGTTGCATATTTACCCGCATTGCCTGGGAAATACCGTGGTACGAACCGGTCGCCCGGGCCTGTAACCAGGTGGAGGAACCGATCACCGGCGATGCTGGCATAGTCGGTGCCGTGTTCGGCGAGACGGAATCGTTGCTGGTCGATCACGACGGCAGCGATGGCCCGGCCAGCGCGATTTCCGGTGCACCGGCCGAGCCGACCCGCGGCGAATCGGCCAACCCGGATCCTGTCGGTGGCGGGCCGTCGCTGATGGTCGATCGCCCGTGGTCCGTTGCCGCCAACGGCTGGTTGCCGGCCGGCTGGCAAGGGATGCTGCAGCCACCGGTCGCCGGGACGATTTTTCTGGTGGTCTGGCTGGGCGGCGTGGCGGTTTTGCCGGGAATCTGTCTGGCCAGTTATTTTTCGTTACTGATTTCCCTGCGGCGAACCGGGCCCGCCCCGGCCGCGTGGGCGGATCAATGGACCGGAATTCTGAAACAGGCCGGTGTCGATTCATCCGTACCGTTCCGCGTGCATCCCGGCCTGGGTCCCCTGCTCTGCCGGACTCCGAGAGGCTATCAGCTCGTCGTACCTGGGGAATTGTGGGAGGAACTGGATGACCGGCAACGGGCGGCTGTCCTGAATCACGAATTGGCTCACTTGTTGCGCGGGGATATCTGGAAGTCGTTTGTGGCCCGGCTGCTGGCGCTGCCCCACTGGTTTAACCCGATCGCCTGGCTGGCGGTACGCAAATTTGAGGAATCCGGCGAATGGGCTTGCGATCGCTATTTAATTGGAAACGACCCCCTGCGCGGGGCCGCGTTTGCCGAGGCCTTGCTGCGAATCGTGCAATTTCCCAGGCCGGCCGGCGTGGGCTTTAGTAACGCAGGCGGATCGTTGTTGCGGGAACGGATTCGAAGGCTGTGTGGCGTCCATCAGGTGGAGGATTCTGTCGTGAAACGGGTAACGTCTATTTTGCTGCTGACCGCTGTGTTTGTTTTGGGCCTGGCCGAATTCCGGCTGGTGGAACGGGCCATGGCCCAGGACCAGCAGGCTGTAACCGGGGATTCGCCGGGCGAAGCCCGTCAGGAAGGCACGGACCGCGAAAAAATCGAACAGCTTTCGGAGCGGTTGGCTGGAGTCGGGGAGGACCCGCTGGTCAGTGAATTCCGCAAGGTGCTGGATAGCGGCCCGGGCCAAACCGCGCTGCTGGAACGCGCTTCGCGACTGCAACAGGCGGCCCGCCAGGCGGCGCAGGAAAACGCGCTGCCGGCATTTTTGGAAAAACACTTCCAGCGGGCAGACGGGCAACTGGTTTTGAAACCGGATCAGGCAGATTTTGCAGACGCGTTTGTGAAACAGGCCGGCCTGTACCGCCAGGATGTGGATCAGATCCAGGCCGCTCTGGCCGACTGCAGCCGGCAGCTGGCCGATACCAATGAAGCCGAAAAAATCCTCCAGCGGCTGCTGGACCACCCGTTGGCCGCATGGGTCATCTACGCCACCGAAGCCGGGCGCCGCATGCGGCCGGATGAGCGAACCATTCTGGAACTGTATCAATCCGTGTTCGTTGTCGCGCCGGACGGCCAGCTGATCGTTCGACCCGCCGTACGGACCCGGGTCGAGGAACAGTTGGTCAAGGGAACGGGTCGCCGACAGGCGCTGGACCGGGTTGACGAGGAGCTGCAATTGTTGAGCCGGGAGATTGCCGACGTTGACGAAGCCCATCGCCGTCTGAAAGAGATTTTTGCCGACGAGTACTTCGCGGCGTTCTGCTGTTTCGACAGCATTGGACAAGACGGCGACCCGGACAAGGGCCTGGAAAACCTGTTCAACTTCCTGGACCGAATCCTCGAAGATCACGGCGATGGATTGCGTCTGAATGATGAGGGACGTCAAACCGCGGAGCAGCGGTTTGCGGCGTTCGCCAATCGCCGGGAGGCGGCCGAACGACTGCGTGAACCGCTCGAGCGGTTCGCCGGCAGGATTCCCGCGGGGTACGACGCGTTGCATGACCGGGTCCGGCAGGCTTTCGATTCCCGACTGGTTCTGGCGATGCTGACCGCCAACCCGACAATGCGCGCCACCACCGGCGCCCAGTACGTCCAGTCTTCGCTGGAACAACAATTAAGCATGGGGGATGATGGACGGTGGCACGTCCTGTCCGATCGCGAGGATCAGGTCATCGAATACGCTCGCCGTCTGCTGAAAACGACACGAATCCTGCGCCGACGGATGGCCGCCGTGGATGATCAGATTGACCAGATTCAGGATGACCGGCTGCGGGAGGTCTTCGCAACGCCGGCCGGAAAATACGTGATGCTGCGCTCGTTAACCCGGCAAATGGACGACCGTCAATTCGACGGGTTGGGCCTGTGGATCGATCAGCACTTCACCGAAACCGGGGACGGATGGGCGCTGAAAGAAGAGTCACGCGGGGAGATTTCCGAGTTGCTGGAACAGGTCAACAAGATTCAGACCGAGTTGAAAAAAGATGATTTCTAGCTGGTTGGCGATGTGGCTGGTGGCGCTGCCCGCGCCGTTGTCCGGCGATTCGATCGATTCGATCATCGACCGCTCGCACGCGCAGGCCGGGATCACGCCGGCGGCTGCCTGTTCGGATGATCAATTCCTGCGGCGGGTGACACTGGACCTGGCGGGGCGAATTCCCACCATGGCGGAACTGGAACAGTTCCGCAGTGACCCGGACCGGGCTGCGAAAATCGATCAGCTGCTGGCATCATCCGATTATCCCCGCTTTATGGCGGAAATCTGGACGGCGGCGCTGGTCGGATACCTGAATGTGTTCGGGACCGACCGCGAAGCCCTGCGGATCTGGCTGGAGCAGGAATTTCGCGAGGACACGCCCTACGACCAAATCGTGACGGCACTCATTACGGCCGAGGGCACATCCAGCCTGGATGGTCCGGTTAATTTTCTGGTCCGCAATCGCGACGACCCGGTGGTCAAGGTCGGCCGACTGTTTCTGGGCGTGCGGCTGGATTGTGCCCAGTGTCACGATCATCCCTTTGACCGCTGGACGCAGGATGATTACCGGAACATGCAGCGATTTTTCGGGCAGGTTGCCAATCGCCAAACAGACGGTTCGTACCATGTGCATGATGAAATCCGCACCACCGGTCCCGGGCAACGGCCCGTCTTTTTGACCGGCGCCCGGCCGCAAACCGATTACTGGCGGGCCGAACTGGCCCTGTTCGTGACCCACAGCAAGCCCTTTGCCAGGACCTTTGGCAATCGCGTCTGGTATCACTTGATGGGTCAGGGAATCGTGGATCCTGTCGATGACTTTAACGCCGCCAACCCGCCGGCGGTTCCCGAGCTGGTCGAGTTTCTGGCGGAGCAGGCCCGGGCCAATCAGTTTTCGTTGCAGGAAATGATGCGGTTAATTTGCAACTCGCGGGCTTATCAACGCGATTCGCAAGGGACAGATGCCGGGCCGCAGGCCGAGCGGTCCCTGGCCCGTCGCTCGCTCAAGCCGCTGACGCCCGGACAGTATTATGATTCGGTGGCCATTGCCCTGGACCTGCCGGCCAGTGATGCCCGTCGTCAACAGTTTATTCGCGTTATGGTCGGCGATGCCTTGCAGGAGGACTTTAATCTGACCTGGGAGTACCGGGAGACAGTGCAAAAGGCGATGGCTCGCCTGGCGATGCAGATCCGGCCCGGAGAGATGGGCATTCCGGAGATGTATCGGCGTATCCTGACGCGCGAACCCGGCGAACGGGAATTGCAGATCTGTCAGGACCGGCCGCCGGCCGACGTGCAATTCGCGCTGTTGCACTCCAATGAGTTCTTTTTCAATCATTAGTCATCACCGCCGGGCGCCGGGCGCCTGGCGATCCTCCCGGAGTCACCCCATATGAACCGCTCCCTGCTCAACCGCCGACAAGTGCTCGGGGGAACCGTCGGCGGATTTTTTGCCTGGGTCGTTCGCAACCGCTGTGACCAGCTGTTTGCCCGCGACCTGCGCCCGGCGGTCCGGGCCAAACGCTGTGTCGTACTGTGGATGAACGGCGGGCCCAGCCAGATCGATACTTTTGATCCCAAACCGGGACAATCCACGGCGGGTGAGTTTGCGGCCATCGGCACGTCCGCCCCGGGCATCCAGATTTGCGAGACGTTGCCACAGATGGCCCGACACATGGATTCGTTATCGGTGATTCGCAACCTGACATCCGACATCGGCGACCATCAACGTGCCCAGTACTTTTTGCACACCGGTTACCCGTTTGTTTCGGCGTTTCCGCGTCCGGCACTGGGATCCGTGATTTCACAAGCCGGCGGCCGCAGTCCGATTCCCAACTATGTGGCCCTGGGGGCACCCGGCTTTGGACCGGCCTTTATGGGCCCGGACCATGCACCGTTCTCGATCGAAAATGCGGCCCGGGCCCGCCAGTTGCTGACCGAACTGCGACGCCGGCGCAATCGCTTGCAGTTGCTGGGCGAATTGGGTACCGGGTTTGACGCCGGTCATCCGGGTCCGCTGCTGGAGCAGCGTCAGGCGATGATTTCGCGGATTGAGACGTTGTCGGCGACACGTTTTGCCGAAGCTCTGGATATCGAGCGCATTTCACCGGCCGATCGGGCCCGCTACGGGGATTCTCCGTTCGCCCGGAATTGCCTGCTGGCCCGCCGGTTGCTCGATCTGGGAGTGCGGTTCGTGGAAATCCAGCGCGATGGTTGGGACACCCATGCCAACAATTTTGCATCCATCCGGCGGTTGACCGCAGATATCGATCGGCCGTGGGCCGCGTTAATGACGGACCTGAAGGAATCCGGCCTGTTGAGCGACACAATCGTGATCTGGATGGGTGAATTTGGACGAACACCGCAAATTAATGCCCGTTCCGGTCGCGACCATTTTCCGCAGGTCACGCCGGTGGTTTTGGGAGGAGGACCCATTGCGGGGGGGCAAGTGATTGGATCAACCAGCGCGACCGGGACGGCGATTGAAGGTGAGTCGCTGCGGGTCCCGGATTTGTTCGCCACGATCATGGCGGCGTTTGGAATTGACCCCGCCGGGGAATTCACGACGGATTTTGACAGCCCCACGCAGGCCACTGACCACGGCCAGGTGATTCCGGGATTGATGTAGCCACTCTCCAGACCAAGCAGCCCCGGCCACGCCGCGCCGCCGAATGCGATGCCGCAAACGCCCGTCAGGTTGGCGCCCGCGAATGTTAACCGGGTTCAAACTGCGGCTGAACACTCTGCATCAGCATCCGGATCTCATATCGGGCCGCTCCGGCTTCGTGGGACTCCAGAAACCGTCTGGCATTGTTGATCCGGTTGATGGCCGTCTTGTAATCCAGTGGGCCCGGCAAGAATCGGTCCACCCAATCCTGCAAAACCGTCAGGGATTCGAGCATTTTCACCGAATCACCGGAATTCAGAATCGATCGGATGAAATGTTCCCACATGGGCCCGGACGGCCCGCGGGCGTTGGGCAAAAGTTGAGGTTGTTGCGGATTCATGTCTGTTCCTTCCGATGGACATTCGGTTTCCAGATGCTGCCGGTTGGCTGACGAATTGGCTAATCCGTTCTCGCCAGTCGCCGGGGGAGCCCGCCAATCTTTTCGGAAATTCCATATCAAGGCCGGGATGCGGAGATTCCGGCGGGCCGGCGGCGGGCCTCCCGATTCCCGGATGGTCGGTCCCGGCCACCGGACGGGCGGCTCCGGCTCCCCTGGCTGGCCGGGCCGCCACGTGGCAGGGCCCTGTCGAGCAAAATGGCAACCCGGGCGAGTTGGCGGAACGGGCCGGGTTTGTTGGCGTGGTCTGAGAGGTTAAGATCTCGGCGAAGTCGGCCGATCGTTTTGCATGCGAATACCCAATATGAACATCAATCAGATTTTCGAAAACAACAAGAACTGGATTGCCACCAAGCTTGAAATCAAGCAGGACTATTTTGAGTCGCTGGCCAAGGGCCAAAGCCCGAGCATTCTGTATATCGGCTGTTCCGACAGCCGGGTGACGGCCGAGGACATGATGGGTGTCCAGCCGGGCGATGTGTTCGTGCACCGCAATATTGCCAACATGGTCATTAACACCGACCTGAATTCCATGTCGGTGATTGCCTATGCCGTCCAGCACCTCAAGGTGGACCACATCGTGGTCTGTGGCCATTATTATTGTGGTGGGGTCCTGGCCGGGATGCAGTCAGCCGACCTGGGCATACTGAATCCGTGGTTACGCGAAATCCGGGACGTTTACCGTCTGCACAAAACCGAGCTGAATGCGATTGAGGATGAAGAACTCAGGTACAAACGGCTGGTTGAGCTCAATGTCCGGGAGCAGTGCGTCAATGTTCTGAAAACCGCGGATGTCCAGCGAGCCGTGCGCAAGCGGGGGCTGACCGTGCATGGCTGGGTGTTTGACATCCACAGCGGCAAGCTGATTGATCTGAACATCCATTACGCCGACGTGCTGGAAGGGATCCGCGAGATTTACCACCTCGATGACTGATCCGGCTGATTCAACGGCCTGCCCCCGGATCAGGCGGCCGACGAATCAATACCCCACTGGCGTTGGTACCTGCCCGTTTGCGATGTGACCGGTTTCCCGGTTGCCCCCGTTTCGCCGGACCGACCACCAACGTCGCCGGATCAACATCATTCTGGCACAGGATCAAAGGGGCGCAGTCAAAACTGGTCGGTTGGGACTTGAGGGTGCCGCGGGTGGCTCCACCCGTACCAATTCCGTGGAATCCCACGATGCCGGACGAGTCAGCAGCACCCAATCGGAGTTTTAACAGAACGGATCAAAGGGCATACAACAGCCAAAGTCCCATGGCGGCGGCGACTCCCAGCGCCAGCAGGACCACCAGCAATAATTGGGTCCGTTTGGCTGAACCGCAGGCGGCGGGCAGGGCGCAGGCCGTTTCGAGCAAATCATCGACCTTGACGGGAGCCCCGTACCGATCGTGCATCGTAATGCCATGGCGCTCCACATGATCCCGGATCTGGTTCAATGCCTGCTTTTTGCCGGATGATAATCCGATGGCCATTCCGGATCCCATTCCGACCCCAATTCCGGTTGCAAAGCCACCCCCAAAATCCATCACGGTCTCCCCGCTCCAGGATGATCGATCGTTACATCATTCGTTTGGAATGATTTCCCCCAGGTTCGCAGCGGCCGGGAGAATATCGGTGAATTTGCTGTGTCTGGCCCGAAAACGAGCCTGCTCTTTTTGACCGTTTCCGATTCGGTCGCCCTCATTCGGACCTGGAAAATTCGCCGGAATGCAGCCATTCCGCCTGTTTGACCGTTGATTTGGAGCGGCTCCATTCGTCCAGCATCTCCCATTTCACCTCATCCAGCTTTTTCATTTGTTCATCACTGGCCGTGATGGTGGTTAATTCCAGACGGTGGCCATTGGGATCAAACAGGTAGATCGATTTGATGATCCCGTGATCGGTTGGACCCACGACTTCGATTCCCGCGGCCTCCAGCTCCGCCTTGGCCTGCATCAATTCCTGTTCGGAGTCCAGCTGAAAGGCAATGTGTTGCACCCATTGGGGCGTGTTCTCGTCCCGACCCATGTCCGGCGAGTTGGGTAGTTCGAAAAATGCCAGAATATTCCCCTTGCCGGCATCCAGGAAAATATGCATGTACGGATCGGGTTCTTTGGTTGAAGGAACACGGTCCTCGGAAATGGCCAGCAAGAAATCCATGTTCAGGTATTTGGTGTAAAAATCGACTGTTTCCCGGGCGTCCCGGCAGCGATAGGCGACGTGATGAATTTGGCTGATTTTCATATTAATCTCCGCACAAGTTGATTTTGGGATTGGCCGGGAGCTGGCCGGCTTTTCAGGATGGGCGGGTCAGCTTTCCCCGGTCGACATCAGGGCATCGCGTGTGGGGGCCAGCACCCGCGTTACCGTGTTGTCGACAATCGAATAGTTACCCACTTCGCCCAGCGGCGGCGAATAGATGTGCAGCGTAACGAGTCGACGCTGCCCGGACTGCAGGTTGGAGAGCTGGTGAATATCCATGTCGCTGGAGCCCACGACGCCGCCCTGGGGCAGTTCCTGGGAACCCGTCGCGTACAGCCAGCCGTCGGGGGACGAGGCAAAAATCGTTTCCATGGCGTGGCCTTCGACCACAAGCACTCCACACGCGGAGCCGCAATGATCATGGATCGGTGTTCGCTGGCCGGCTTCGAAACAAAGCAACAATGCTTCATAACCGGGCGACCGCCGCAGCAGGTTGCGCTGGTATCTGACCTTGTCAAAAACCAGATGATTCCGGATTTCAGCCGGCACGATTTCCAGTTGTTGCAGCAGGGCCTGCAACTGGTTCAGGCAAAATGGGCCCTCACGGGTATCCAGTTCATCGAGGAATTGGCTGAGATTCATGATTTTGACGGGTCAGGGAACGGGTTGCCGGCGGTTGGCTGTCACCACCACTGCCGGGAGGGTCAGGTAAAATCGCCGCGGCCGTCGGCCGTGACGAATTGTTCGATCAGGGAGGGGGGGACCGCCGCCAATTCCCGCATAAACTCCTGTTCTTCGCGGTGTTCCAGCGTCAATCCCGAGACAAACATTCGCAGATTCCGAATGGCGGTTCGCCGCAGACAATCATCCAGCGGCTGGCCCGCCAGCAGTCGATAGTATTTCTCGTTGGTCGACGTGAGCGTCTTGCCCACATTCATCACGTTGTCACCGGGCACGATCTCGCGCCACGTATGGTGGGGCAGATTGCGCGCGGCATGAGCCACATTCAAGATTCTCTGGGGCGTCAGACTGGTCAGTGTCTGAAAGTCCTGCATCACAAAATAGGTTTTCTGGTATTCGCTGATCAGGTAATCGGTGGTGGCCAGCCGCAGCAAATCGCGGTCATTGGACGGGTCAATCAAAACGCGGTTGGAGTCCGGGGAGTCCACGGAATAGCGGGTCTCACCCGGCGACGAAAGGATTCCGGCTCCAAACGCCCGCAACTGGCCGTCCTGCATGACCAGTCCGAACTCGACCGTGAACCAGTACAGTCGTCCCGCGTACAACAGCAACTCGGTGGCCTCGGCCCGGACCCGTTCAATTTCCCCGTCACTGGTCGCTCGCTTCAGTTTGAGTTCCTTTTCGTGATGAATCAGGTCGTTGGCCAGACCATGATTGTTCATCACCTGCGCGACCTGCGGAATCGTAAACGTCGCCACATGACCGGCCACGTCATGGCCAATGTCGGGTTCCTCCAGATAGTCGGTCCCCAGCGGGCGCATAAACGTCGTCACGGGGAAAAAACGGTGGCTGTGACAGTGGAAGAAAGTCTCCGCCGGAATAATCTCGCTGACGGTGGCCAGCTGCCAGCCGGTTTGCTGGTAAATCCGGGCATTCAGCAGGTAGTAGTCCGGGATGACTTGCCCGCCGATTTCAAACATTTTTTCGCCGGCCAGATATTCACGGCAGGCGTACCGGTGTTTGGTTGCCTGTTGATCGGCGACCAGGCAGGCCCAGCTGACATGATCCTCCAGCGTCAGATCCTGATACACCTGGTACGCCTCGTAGCCCGCCAGGTCGACGGTCTGGTTGCTGAGCGACCCGATGCCAAAAGGTTGCCCCGATTCGGCGCGTTCGTAATACGCGCGTGCCGTTTCCCGGCCGATCGGATGAGGCACATCGTTGCGCCGCAGAATCTCGGCAAGACGCTGTAACCGGATCTCGGGGGACTCGGTCTGAATGGACCCGATATCGACTCCGTGCCGGGCGGCAATCGTCTCCATCGACTCTTCGGCCACAGCCCCCGGTTTTTCAATGCCTTGATTCATTTGTTCATCCGCCCAGCAGGTTATGAAAACGCCAGCGCACCGCGATGGTATTTTGTCCGGATCGACTTGCAAGTCCCGCGCCAGCCATCATACCGGGTCACCCGCCAAATCAGGGGGCCCTTACCGGACCGGCAAATGGCGAACCCGCCATCGCAGGTGAGCGAAACTGCACAGGTCGCGTGCGTGCGAGCCCACCCGGCTCGGCCGATTTTTCGCAGGAGTTGAGAAAACAAGGATTTGATTGGGACCGGATTGCCGGGTGAGGACCGCGCCTCTGCCGGGCGCGGAATGACGTTCCGCGTTTTGGCGATCAAGACGGTGTGTTTTGGGTGCGCGATGATTCCCGGTAACCGCGAGTGGGAAATGGCCTGCGATGCAGATGCCCGGCGAGGAATTTGGAAACATCGGGATCAGCGGCCGCCGGGCAAAGGGCCCATCAACCCGCAATCATTCCGTGGACGATGCCCGTCCGGATGGAAAACGTCGCGACGAATGGCCGGCATTCCGCTCAGCCGATGTCGTACTTCTCCAGCAGGCGATAGAGCGAACGACGATTGATGCCCAGGGCCCGGGCCGTCCGGGTCTTGTTCTTGTTGCAGCGGTTATACGTTTCCTCGACGTGGATCCGGTTCAGCGTTTCCAGGTCGACATCTTCGCTAATGGCGGCCAGACGTTTTTCCGGCTCGGACTCCTGAATGGCGCTGGGCAGGTTTTTCAGTTCGATGCGGTTGTCTTCGGCCAGGACCTTGGCCCGTTCGATGGCATTTTGCAATTGCCGGACGTTGCCGGGCCAGCTGTAGCTGGTCAGGCGTTTCATGACGTCTTCATCGATTACCCACTCGTCGCCGGCAAAATGCTCGGCCAGCAAACGAATGTCACCGGTACGCTGTCGCAATGGCGGCAGGGAGATGGCCAGGACGTTGATGCGGTAAAACAGATCCTCGCGAAACTTCTTGTCGGTGACTTCCTGTTCCAGATCTCGATTGGTGGCAGCGATCACGCGAACATCGACATGCCGTTCGGTAATGGAACCGACTCGTCGCATGGATCCGTCCTCCAGGACTCGCAGCAGCTTGGCCTGCAGCGCGCCGCTCATTTCGCCGAACTCGTCGATAAACAGGGTGCCGCCGTCGGCGATTTCGAACAGTCCCGGTTTGGCGGCCACGGCCCCGGTAAAGGAACCTTTTTCGTGACCGAACAATTCGCTTTCCAGCAACTGTTCCGCCAGTGCGGCACAATTGATGACCACCAGTGGCTTGTCGGCCAGCGGACTGGAATCGTGAATGGCTCGCGCGACCAGTTCCTTGCCGGTGCCGCTTTCGCCCTGAATCAGAACCGGTTTGTCGGAGGTGGCCGTTCGTTCGATCAACCGAAAGACCTCCTGCATGGCCGGCGAGCGGCCGATCATGGTGCCGCCGGGTCGTTGCCGTTTAATCACTTCCCTCAGCTGGCGGTTTTCTTTTTCCAGTTTCTGGGCCTCGCAAGCCCGGGTGATCAACCGCGACAAGTCATCCAGCTTGGCTGGCTTGGTGACAAAGTCATACGCGCCTTTTTTGATGGACTCCACGGCGTTCTCGATGGTGCCACCCCCGGTCAGCATGATGACCTTGGGGGCCGGATCGCGCTGTTGCAGTTTTTCGAGGACCTCAATGCCACTCATTCCGGGCATGTGGATATCGAGGATGACCACATCAAACTTGCGGTTGGTGGAAACGTTCAGGGCCTCTTCCCCGTCTTCGGCTTCATCGACCCGAAATCCCATTCGGGAAAAGTAGCGACAGGCCGATTCGCGAAAATCGGCTTCGTCGTCCACGATGAGCAAGCTGATATTCAGGGGTTTGGCGGCCGTTTCGGATTTGGAGGGCATGGGCCTCGAGCGAATTTTTTCATCGGGACAGTGTAATTGCGTATTCATTGATTCTACTCGGTGAGTTTTCTCAGGATATCCAGTGACGACAAGACCCCAACCGGTCGCTGGGCCTGATCCATCACGATTAAATGGTGTATGTGCTGGGTGCACATGATTCGGGACGCCATGTGCAGTGATTCCGATTGATCGATCGACTGGACGAATCTCGTCATGTGCCGCTGGACCTCGTCAAACGGGTGGGGCACCAGTTCCAGGCTGCCATCTGCCTCTGTTTGTTCCAGTTCGAACGACATTCCCTCGTCAATCCGGGCGTTGACATTTGGCAACTCCGATTGAAAACGAACCAGATCGCTGCTGGTAATCACACCGACACATTTGCCGTTTTCACTCACGACCGGTGCCGAATTGATCATGTTGTCCGAAAACAGTTTGGCCACATCGGCCAGTTTCTGGATCGGCGACACGGTTATCGCGACTTTCGTCATCGCGTCTTCGACGGAAATCGAGTTCAGGTCCTGCAAGATGTTCATGGTATGGTTTCCGGTTGGGAACTGTGTTGTTGTGTTGGCGCAGCCGAACCACCGGCCAGGCGGCCCGCCTCATCTGCCAATGACCGGCAGACCCGCGCCCAATTCCGGTCGTCCCGCCGGAAAGCCCGCCGCCACCTTGTCGGTTTCGGTGGCCTATCCCGGTTGCGGAATCTGCGTTCCCGGCTTCAGCGCCAGGACCGGACATTCCGCGTGTCGAACGACGGATTCGGCGACGCTGCCCATCAAGGCCCGCCGCAATCCGGTGCGGCCGTGGGTTCCCATTACGATCAGGTCGACTCCGTTTTGTTTGGCAAACTCCACGATCTGGTCCGCCGGCGCTCCGGTCTCCACCACGTGCGCTGCAACAATTCCGGACCGCGCCGGTTGAATCAACGCCAGTTGTTCCTGGTCCTTCGCTGTTTCCTGTTCCACGTCGATGTAGGTGTACGAACCGTACGGTACGTCGGGTTGGGAAACGTGCAAATACGTAATTCTGGCATTCGTCGATTCGGCCAAAGCCGAGGCGTATTGATTCAACGTCTGGTTGGAATCGGAAAAATCGATGGGGACCAGAATGTGTTTGATGTTCATGCGATACTCCGTTTGATCGTCAACCGCCGATCGCGACAGGAAACACCCGACTTGCTGCAACCCGCTGGATGCAATACATGTGCCAAAAGCGTGGATTGCCACCACCGCCAGGCCCCGGCCGTCCGGTTCACAGGCAAACCCGGGAATGAACCGGCGCAAGATCCGGCGGGGATGTCAGGGTGGGGGTCGGTGGGGCCTACCCGACGGGTGTGCAATATCGCACGGCCCGCTCATTTGCGGCGATCGGGTATTTCCACAACAAAGCAAGCGCCACTCGCGCACGAGGCATCGACAAAGATCTGTCCGTCATGGGCATCCACCAGCCGCCTGGACACCGCCAGCCCCAGGCCGGTCCCTTTGGTTCGCGTGGTGTAGAAGGGTGCAAAAATCTGTTCGCTCGCGTCTCGGGGAATCCCCGGACCATTGTCGATCACTTCAATTCGGATTCGCGGTGAGGGGCCCGAAACCGGCAGCAGCCGAACCTGAACCTGTCCCGGTTCCGGGCAGGCAATGATGGCGTTTTCCAGCAAGTTTCGCAGAACCTGCTGCATTCGACTGATGTCCAGAAAACAGTCTTTGGGAAAACCGGTTGCGGTCTCGACGGTCAAGGACGGGGTGGGCTGGCTCGCCCGGGTATCCAGTATCTGTTGCCACGTTTCGCGTACCAGTTCCGGCAGGTTGCACTGCCGCCGTTCCAGGATGATGGGTGCCGAGTAGTCGCGAACTTCTTCCAGCAATGAATGCACGTCGTCCAGCGCCTTTTGCACTTTAAGTACCAGCGCCAGGCATTGCGGCCGATCCTCCAGGTCCAGGGCCAATTCAGCCAGGCAAGCGTGGCTGCGCTGAAACGCATTACGGCTTTCATGAGCCAGTCCGGTCACCATTTCGCCAATGGCCGCCAGACGTTCATTGACCAGTAATTTTTGGCGGGCTTCCTCGATGGCCCGCAGATGCCGTCGCCGCTCCACGATCCGGCGGAGCACCGATCTCAGCATATCGGCATTGACCGGCTTGAGCAAAAAGTCATAGGCCCCGCTGCGCAAAGCCGTAATGGCCGTATCAAAATCGCGGAGACCCGTCACAACCACAACCGGGGTATTCGGCTGGTTCCGCAAAATAATCGGGATCAGCTGATCGGCATCGCTGTCCGGCAGACGCCAGTCGACAATCACGGCGTCAAACGTTTCCTGTTCGACCGCATTGATGGCCGACAGGCAATGAAAGGCCGATTGGATCTGGTACCCGTCCAGCGACAGAATGTCTTCCATGTTCTGCCGGGCATCATCATCATCTTCCACGATCAGCACCGAAAAGGGGCGTTCGCTGACCGGTCCCGGCCCGGTACCAGCTGGCCGCGATGGGTGCAGACGTGAGTCAGAGATTTCATTCACGGAATTCAGATTCCGGGGCCATGGCACGTCCTGGGGAACCCTGCTGAAAGGCAACCGGGCCATTCCTCCGGAATCCGCAGATCAGGGCTTGTGTGTCAGACACATTTCCCATCCGTTGATATTCTATCGAGTCGAGCGGGACTGGTAAGGGCGACCCCGCCCAATGTCGGAGCTGGCAGCGGGCATTTTCCAAAAAAAAGGGCACACGAAACGCCGTGTTTCGTGTGCCTGAATGCAAATCGCGATGGCCGAGGCGATCGTCCCGGGCTGTAACGTCAGGACTTGATCGAGATTTTGCGAGGTTTGGCGTCTTCGGTTTTTGGAATTACAATTTTCAGGACGCCATCCCTGAATTCCGCCGCGGTTTCATCTTCGTTGATCGAATTGGGCAGAACCACGGATCGTGAAAAGGTGCCCGAGTAACGTTCCACGCGATGGAACTGTTTGGCTTCGTCTTTCTCTTCACTTTCCTCGCTCCGCTGGCCCCGAACCGTCAGGGTGTTGTTCTCGATCTGGATATCGACGTCGTCCGCATTCACGCCAGGCAGGTCCATTTTGACTTCATAGGCCTGTTCTGTTTCCGCAACATCCATGGCCGCGCTCATCATCTCCGTCATTTGGCGGTCTTCGTCATTCATGAACTGTTCGAACAAATCGTCGAACATGGACCGAGGCAACCATTTGCCAAACGGTGCGCGGCTGACAGCGGTCGGCGGTCGTCGGGTCAATGTCTTTTTCATTGGGAAGCTCCTGAAACCTGAAAAGAAGTAAACGTGTTTCTGTCCAATGCCAAAATCCGCCGCGATCGCGCTAGCGCGGCCGGGGAACCGAAAACCGGGTCTCCCGCACCGGCTGCCCGCTGGCGTTGCGACCGGCCTGACTGCGGACCTCGCCTCGTGGACTGGCTACGAAAATGCGATTTTCGATATGATCGACTCCGTCCAGCATTCGCAAAGATTCCTGAGCCACTTGTTTCAGATAAAACGACGGCAGGCGTCCGCTGAGCACCAGCCGGCCGTTGCGGCAACGACAGCGAATCCACTGGCCACGGCCCCGAAAATGAGGATGCCTGTCCAGCAAGCAGGTCGCCCGCATTTCAATATTGCGATCCCGTCCGCCGTCAGACCAGTTCCCCTGATCCACCCGTACCGCGTTGTGTGCCGGCAACAAGACGTTATCCGTTGGCTGTTCCAGTGCGGTTGCCATGGTTTTGATCTCCGGGTCCTGGGGCAAACGAGGTGCAACCGTCGTGCCAGATCCGAACCACAACAGCGGTAACCGGAAAAGCCCGCCGAAGCAGGGCAGTTTCCGAGCCGTCGCCGGTTGCTGCCCAATCGGAAGCCGGCGTCGCGTGCCAATTCGCACGTGCGGCAGCGCGCCGTCATCGGCTGCCCCCGCATCGAATGTGCCGACCTGGTTCCGGGGAAATTGCGGCCCCGTCGCTGGCCCGTACCAATCGCCAACCTGCAACGGACTCACATGGCAAATTACCCCACCGGCTGAATCCCGTCACCGGCGCGACGTCATCCCCGGGAAAAAATCGCCGGTCCCCATCACCGGCCCGATGCGTTCGCGTTTCGCGGGACTGGGGCTGGCCGGCCAATGCGTCATCAATCAATGACAGCAGATCGGGAACGTTGACAGGTTTGCTCAGGACGGTCCAGGTGCCGGCGTCCATGGCTCGCTGAACGCCCTCCTCACCGGCAAACGCGGTGATCATGATCGCCGGCAGTTTCGGACAACTGGCATGCAGTTCGTGCAGCAGTTCAGCCCCGTCCATCCCCGGCATTTTGAAGTCCAGCAAACAGAGATCAAACCGGCACCGGTCATGCGGAGCGCGTTTTCCAATTTTTTGCAAAGCGGACGGGCCGTCGGACGCTGTTTCCGTTTCGTAGCCAATGTCGGTCAGGATATCGGACAAATTTGTCAATGTGTCGCCATCGTCATCAACAATCAGGATGCGGCGCGGAATTCCGGGCATCAAGCGACCCATGGGTTCGAAAATCGTTCATTTCACAGCCAACCGTTCCCTGGCGAACGTGGCCTGCCGGGAATTCCAGTCTAGCGGCGCCGGGATTCGCATTCAAGTTATTGGGCGGGTGGCGGCGACGGGGCGGCGTTGTCCGGGGCTCGGGTTGTCAGCGTGATGCTGAACCCCGTACCGACCCCCGGGTGGCTTTCAAATGCCAGGGAACCGCGATTCTTTTCGACGATCGCCCGGGTAATTGGTAACCCCAGTCCCATCCCCCGCGCTTTGGTGGAAAACAACGGTTCCAAAACGTTTTGAAGATCTTTTTCGGCGATCCCGGGGCCGGTGTCGCGAACGGATACAATCACCCGGTCGGCGTCTGGCCGGCCGCTGATGGTGATCGTGCCGCCATCCGGAATGGCGTCCCGGGCGTTGCGCAGCAGATTGCGCAACGCAATCAACAACTGGTTTTCATCGGCCAACACGTCCGGCAAGTCCGGGGGAAAATCCAGCAGCAGCCGGATATTGGCCGGCAAGCTGGTCGTTTCCACGATCGCGCGGACCAGCGGTTCCAGTGCCAGCGGGTTGAGATTGGGATCCGGCAACCGGGCGACATCCGAAAGTGCCGTCACGACGTTGTCGATCAGGGAAACCTGGCGGTCGATCCGGTTCAGGTGTTCCCGGATCTTTTCCGGAGCAGGGTCCCTGGCATTCAGCAGGAAATAGGCCGATGTTTTCACCGCATTGAGCGGGTTGCGAATTTCGTGGGCAATACCTCCGGCGACCTTTCCCAGTGTCGAAAATTTCTCGCTGCGAAGCAGTTCGGCCTGGGCCTGCCGCAACTCGGCCGTCCGGATTTGCACCTCGCGCTCCAGATCGGCCTGCATTTGTTCCTGCTGTTTCCGCAACTGCTGCTCGGCCAGCTGGCGACGAGTGATATCCAAAACGATCGCGACCACCACCTGTTGATCGCGGTAGGTCGAGGCCTGCAAATGGACCTCGACCGGATAGGTCGAGCCGTCGTGCCGCTGGTGCCGGGTGCTGAAATCCAGTTTTTCCAGGGTGCCGGCCAACAGCGGGCTGATCATCTGCCGGAAAGCCGCTTCGTCGAATTCCGGTTTGAGATCGACCGGCGTCAGTTTCTGAAGTTGTTCTTTCGAATAGCCCAAATTCTCCCGTGCGGCCCCGGTTGACGCGGATAAAGTTCAGCGAATCGGCATCGAAAATATAGACTTCGTTCAACGACTCCTCGATGATTCGGCCCAGCGTTAACTGTTGTTGCTGAATTAACTTCAAATCGGTCAGATCGCGAACGAAACCGGCAAATAACCGGCGACCCTCCAGTTGAAATTCGCTGACGGTCAAGTGAACCGGAAACACTGTGCCATCGTTTTTGCGAGCCATCACCTCGCGTCCGATGCCGATGATTTTGCGAACGCCGCTCTCGCGATACTGCCGCAGATAGCCGTCGTGCTCGCTGTGAAAAGGCTCGGGCATCAGGATCCGCACGTTTTTGCCGGTTAACGCGCTGGCCGGGTATCCAAACAGGGACTCCGCGGCCGGATTCACGGTTTCGATCAAACCCTGCCCGTCGATCGTAATAATGGCATCGACCGCGCACTCGTGCACGGCCTGCAGCGTTTTTCGGAGTTGGTCGATTCGAAGGGTCTCGTTCAAGGCGGCGTTGACAGCTGGTCGGACCAGAATTTGAGGCAGGAAAAACGACTTGGATTATGGCACAGGACAGAAAACGGTCAGCCGGCTCCGCGGCGGGCAATGGACCTGGAAAAGCCCGATCGTCCCGATGCGGCGTTCAACATTCCCGGAATCACGATTCGCGACCGGGCCCCAACAGGTGAGGATAATGGATCCTGACGAATTCCATCGCCCGCTCCGCATCCGGTTCACGAACCATGACGGCGATATCCAGCGCGGCCGGTAAAACCGGCCTGATGCTCGCCACCCAACTGGCAGTCGACGCGATGGTCCAGCAAGGTATTCTTGACCAATTCCGCTTCTGCCAGATCGGTCAGTCGGAAAATGGTAACCAGTTTCTCGTCGGTATACTGATTTTTGAGGTTCTTCATGGCCCTTTCCCGGTCGGGTGATTGGCAAATCAGATTGTTCAGCAAGTCAAATGCCATTCGGTGCCGGTCCGCCGACTCACCCCGACACGGGGCATTTCCTCGCACCGCCCCCGGCGCCGCCTGGGCGTTACCGCGCGCTGGCATTGGGCCATCGGGCGTCTGGCGGACCCCTGCGAGCTGGCATTGCACTTGCATTGATGCACGGCAGGGACCGGCCCCCGGGCCAGCCCGGCGGGCCGGTTCGCCGATATCAGAACGGAATGTGAAATGAAACTGTCCCGGATTCTGTGTCCCGTCGATTACTCCCGCCACAGCGACATGGCCAATTTCCATGCGTCCCTGTTTGCAACCGCAACGGACGCCGAGTTGGTTTATTTGCACGTTGTCGGGCCGACTTCGCCAGGCGGTGCCGTCGCCACCCGGGTGGATGCCCGATTGAAGGAACTGGGGGCCCGGGTGCGCCCGATGGTTCGCGGAGTGCGGACCCGTTATGAAGTTCGGTTCGGCGATCCCGCCGGGCAAATCATCGAATTGGCCAACGAGTTGCAGGTGGATCTGATTGTTATGGGGACCCACGGCCGCACCGGTTCCCGTCGCCTGCTGCAGGGCAGCGTTTGCGAACAAGTGCTGCGTCATGCGGCGTGTGCCGTGATGGCCGTAAAACTGTCGATGCACGAACATCGATCCCCGGATTTTGGATCCCCGGATTTTGGATCCCCGGGTTGGGTGGCAGCGGAAGGCGGCGAGCCCGATTAGGCCGGAGATCATACCAGTGGTCGCCGGGAGGCGCCGGGGACCCGTGCCGACTTGATTCGAACCGGCGGACGGGAGAAGATGCCTGCAGTTTGGGGAGGGGTCTCCCGGCAAGGCACGTCGTTTGCAAAGCGTGTGAAGCCAGCGACCGCCGGAGCACCCGTTTCGGCGCCGTGAAGCGTTCTGGAGGTCTGGATTCGGGCAGGTGAAATATGGATAACAACTACAAGTGCATCATTCTGGTGACCGATGGATCCGGTACCTCCACGGCCGCCGAACAAACGGCCCTGAATCTGGCGCGGCAGCACGGGGCCCGGATCGTTGTCGTCGGTACGATGCGTCCGCCGTCTTTTGCCTCGCAATTGTTCAGCAGCAAAGTCCAGGAAGCGTTTGAAATGGCTGCGGCGGACAAGAAAGACCGGCTGGGAGCGCATTTCCAAAGAGCTGCGCGAGGCCGGACTGGAGACCTCCGCGCATTTGCTGTTCGGCAAATCCTCCGAACAGATTGTTCGGGAAGCGATGGCCCAAAAAGCCGACCTGGTGATTCGGTATATGAAGGGCGCCGGCAGCCGACACACAGGTCCATTTGGAACCACGGCTCGCAATCTGATGCGCGTCTGCCCCTGCCCGTTATTGCTGGTGGGTGATCGACCGGTAACCAGTCCGGCCGTCATGGCCTGCGTGAATGCCGAACATGACCACAAGGAAAATCAGGCGATCCTTTCCCATGCCGAAGCTCTGGTGGGACCGGACAAGGCTCTGCATTTGCTTTATTGCTGGAATTTCTACGGCAGTGATATCCTGCACGAATACGTGGATGATCAGACGTACGGGCAGTACGTGACCGAAGCCGAACATGGCTATCAGGCGCTATTTGAGAGTTTTCGAAAGAAACACGATCTGTCGGCCTGCAACGACAACGTTCATATGGAAAACGGAGATCCGATTCAGATCATTCCGCAATTCTGTCGTCATCATTCGGTAGATGTCGTGGTGATGTCCAGTGCCTCCCAGAATCATCCGGTTCGGCGACTGCTGGGCAGTACCATCGAGGCGGTGCTGGACGATCTCCCCTGCGCCTTGCTGGTGGTCAAGCCGTTGGGATTCACCTCACCGGTCAGGCCGGTCCCCTCGACTGTCGAGATTGCCGACGACTGATGCCGTTTCAAAATCCGGTGTCGCGTGGAGCAGAGTCTGCGGCCGGCGGCCTGGAATTCCCGCGCAGCGGCGCGGCAACCGCCCCGACGACGGGCAGCGGAGCTCAGCGGCGTTGCCGGGATCCTTCGGACATGTTCCAATGCGACCACGGTAACAACCCCAAGTCGGTTCGTGACCATTTTGACCGCCGCGGCCGGGTCCCGAAAAACGTGGTTTCCGGGTCGGTCGGAAACGCGGATTGGGTGCTGCGGCAGGTTGATCCGCCATGCGGCTTTACCGGTAATTGGCACGGGTGGACCAGCCACCCGTGGTACCCTCACGTCCCAATTGGCACCGCGAGACCAAGCCACCCGTGGCACGTTCAAGTTCATTTGGTACAGGTGGACAAGCCACCTGTGGCACCCTCAAGTGCAGATGCCACCGGTGGACAAGCCACTGGTGGCACCCCCAGTCCAAAACGACATGATTACTACCGGGCCTGTTTGACGTGTTTGACCCCTTGTCCGCGCTGCCCCTGATACACGCCGCGCCCGATATCGCACACCGGCAGTGCACTTTCGGTGGTTCGGCCCTGCCGGGCCAGCCGCGGATTGCCGCGTTCGGGGATGGTTTTCCGGGGCCGATGGCGGCTCCCTGCGACAAATTGTCCCAACCCCGAATTGGCATCGGGTTTGCTTCGCCGTTGCCCCAAACCTTCATCAAAATCTTCCTGAAACCAGTGGTTTAATGAGTGAAACCAAACCAGCGCCGGAGGCGCATGTTGATTCCCGGCTTGATCCCGAATCCTCCCGACTCGACCAATTCTCCTACGACGACCAGATTGTTCGGATGTTCGCCCTGGCGACGCTGGTGTGGGCGCTGGTGGGAACGCTGGCGGGGCTGATTGTGGCTTTCCTGCTGCCGCTGCCGCAGTTGTTTGAATGGCTGGAAACGCAGGGTTTTGATGTCAGCTTTCTGCGTTCAGTATTCTCAATCGAGTACATCACGTTTGGCCGATTGCGCCCGTGCACACCAATGCGGCGATCTTTGCGTTTGCCGGCAACGCGATCTTCGCCGCCGTCTACTATTCGACCCAGCGACTGTGCAAGGCCCGCATGTGGAGCGACGTGCTGAGCCGGCTGCATTTCTGGGGTTGGCAACTGATCATCGTGCTGGCCGCCATCACGCTGCCGCTGGGAATCACGCAAAGCAAGGAATACGCCGAACTGGAATGGCCGATCGATATCCTGATCGCCCTGGTCTGGGTCGGATTTTTTGGCGTCAATTTCTTCATGACGTTGGTCAAACGGCGCGAACGGCACATGTACGTGGCGCTGTGGTTTTACATTGCCACGATCGTGACGGTGGCGGTCCTGCATGTATTCAACAACCTGGTCGTGCCCGTCCGGGCTGTTCAAGAGTTATCCGATCTATGCCGGTGTGCAGGACGCCATGATGCAGTGGTGGTACGGCCACAACGCGGTGGCGTTCTTTTCTGACGACGCCGTTTCTTGGGACTGATGTATTACTTTCTGCCCAAGGCGGCCGAACGGCCGGTGTTTTCGTACAAACTGAGCATCATTCACTTCTGGTCGCTGGTCTTCATTTACATCTGGGCCGGACCGCACCATTTGCATTACACGGCGGTGGCGGCCTGGGCGTCGTCGCTGGGAATGATTTTTTCGCTGATGCTGTGGATGCCCAGCTGGGGCGGCATGATCAACGGATTGTTGACGTTGCGGGGCGCCTGGCACAAAGTCGCCGTGGATCCGGTGCTGAAGTTCTTCGTGGTGGGGATCACGTTCTACGGCATGTCGACCTTCGAAGGCCCGATGCTGTCGATCAAGAGCGTCAACGCGCTGTCGCATTACACCGACTGGACGATCGCCCACGTGCACGCCGGCGCACTTGGCTGGAACGGATTCATGACCTTCGGCATGCTGTACTGGCTGTTGCCGAGGATTTTCCAGACGAAACTGTGGAGCACGAAACTGGCGACCTGGCATTTCTGGTTGGGAACGCTGGGAATTCTGCTGTACATCATTCCGATTTATGTGGCCGGTTTGACCCAGGGACTGATGTGGCGAGCGTTTGACGCCGCAAGGCAATTTGGCCTATCCCGATTTCGTGGAAACGGTCAACGCGATCATTCCGATGTGGTGGGCGCGTGTCGGCGGCGGAGCGCTGTACATCGCCGGCATCGTGTCTGATGGCGGTCAACTACTTCATGACCTGGCGGACGCGTCCAGCGACGTACGAAGTGCCCATGATTCAGGCGGCACCGCTTGTCGCAAGACTTTGATGTCGATCCACCGTCCCGAATCGCGGATGAAGGACGCCCGGTCTGGATTTCGGCAAAAAGCTGGATGTCTGGGAGCAAGCGCAGTGGCATCGCGTCTGGGAACGGTTGCCGATTCGATTTACGGTGTGGGTAACGATCGCGGTGCTGGTGGCATCGGCTTTGGAATTGATTCCGACATTCCTGATCCGATCCAACGTGCCGACGATTGCATACGGTCAAACCGTACACGCCGCTGGAATTGGCCGGCCGCGATATTTACGTGGCCGAAGGTTGTTACAACTGCCATTCGCAGATGATTCGTCCGCTGTTTGCCGAAACCGAACGGTATGGCGAGTATTCCAAAGCCGGCGAGTTTATCTACGATCATCCGTTCCAGTGGGGTTCGCGCCGGATCGGTCCCGACCTGGCCCGCGAGGGGGGCAAGCAGTCCCATTTCTGGCATTTCGAGCACTTCCGCGATCCGGCGTCGATGACCAAGGGCAGTGTCATGCCGGCCTATCCGCACCTGTTGACCAAAACGCAGTTGAATTTCGACACGATTCCGGCGCGGATCGGGCCGCCGCCCTGCTGGGCGCACCGTATGACAGCGAGGCCTGGACCACTCGAGGCGAGCTGGCGCGACGAACAGGCTCAGCAGATCGTCAAGGACCTGATGGAACAGGGCAGTCTGGAACAAGCCGACCATTCGCGATGCCTCCGGTCAGGAGATTGACCGCGCCGAAACCCAGGTGATCGCCCTGATTGCCTACTCCAGCGATTGGGGACCGACTTGTTCGCATCGCACCGACGTCGCCGAACCCGCGGTCCCGGCAGCAGACGCCGGCGGGGAAACCCCAGCCGATTCATCGGACGCGGCTGCGCGAACCGGCGTCCCCCGCCGCGGTGCCAACCCCCCGGCAACCGGAGGAGGGAAACACCATGATCAAACAACTGATGCAACAGCTCGAGCTACGGATTTTTTGCCGAAGTTGCGCTGGTCATGTTCGCCATCATTTTTGTGGCAATTGTAATTCGAACCCTGATGACACCCCGGGACATTACCCAGCGCAAGCCGAAATTGTGCTGGACGACGACATGGAGGAGGATCAATGAGCAGTGACACCGCCCGACCGGAAACGATCGAGTCCCGATTGCCCGACAGCCCGTCTGACGCCGATCCGGTGTTGACCGATCACAGTTACGACGGCATCCAGGAATACGACAATCCGTTGCCGGGTTGGTGGAAATGTCTGTTTTGGGCCACGATTTTCTTCGCGCCGTTGTACTGGATTTTTTTTCACATCGGCGCCGAAGGCCGTTCCATTCACGATGCACTACGAACAAACATGGCCAGTATCTTCGAAAAGCGATTTCAGAAGATTGGCGATGCTGCAACCGGATCGCGAAACGATTCTCAAGTACATGAACGACCCCGAATGGCTGGCCGTCGGCCAGGTGGTTTACAAAACCAACTGCGTCAGTTGTCACGGCGCCAAAGGTGAGGGGCTGGTGGGACCCAATCTGACCGATGACTACTGGAAGAATGTCCGCAAGGTCGAAGACATTGCCACCGTCATCGCCAACGGTGCCGCCAACGGTTCGATGCCGGCCTGGAAGAACCGTCTGAGCCATCCCAACCAGATCGTGCTGACGGCTGCCTACATCGCATCGCTGCGAAACAACCCGTTGCCCGGTCCCCGGCCGGCCGAGGGAGATCCGGTTCCTCCCTGGGAAAATCAATAGACGGGCCCCGCCGGAGCCCCGGGCAGCCCGGTGGCGGGCCCCGACCCGCCTGCTGGCGGACCCTGCGCCCTGTTCACTCATCCATTGCCCGGTTCACGTCAAGGCTCATCCATCATGTCCGGTCCCCTGCTGGAACCCGAAGAACACGTACTCAGCACGCTGGAAAAGGACGGTTCCCGTGCGCTGGCTCAAACCGAAACTGAGCCAAGGCAAATTGCTGGAACGTCGCCGCTGGACGGCCTATGGATTGATCGCTGTATTCACGCTGTTGCCATTCATCAAAATTGGTGGCAAGCCATTTATTTTGCTGGACATTGTCGCCCGTCATTTCACGATTTTCGGGATCACATTTTTGCCGACCGACACGGTTTTGTTGGCGATTTTCATGGTGGGCTTGCTGTTAACCGTGTTCTGTTCACGGCGCTGTTCGGCCGCGTCTGGTGCGGCTGGGCCTGTCCCCAAACGGTCTACATGGAGTTCGTGTTTCGTCCGATCGAACGGTTGTTCGACGGTACCACCGGTCGCGGTGGTCCCCGGAAACAGGTGCCGGCCTGGCGAACGGTCGCCAAGTACCTGGTCTATTTCGTGATTTGCTTTTATCTGGCCAATACGTTTCTGGCGTACTTTGTGGGTGTCGATGAACTGCGGCCAATGGGTCCGTCAGTCACCGTTGCAGCATCCGGTTCCGTTTCTGGTGATGACGTTCGTAACCGGCGCGATGATGTTCGATTTTTGTTTTTTTCGCGAGCAACTTTGCCTGGTCGCCTGTCCCTACGGCCGTTTTCAATCGGTGCTGCTGGATCAGAATTCGCTGATCGTTGCCTACGACGAACACCGGGGCGAGCCACGCGGCAAACTGACCCGGAACGCTTCCCCGGCCGGCCAACTGCCGGTGCTGGGCGATTGTATCAATTGCGGCAACTGTGTTACGACGTGCCCGACCGGCATCGACATTCGCGACGGTCTGCAAATGGAGTGCATCAACTGCACCCAGTGCATTGACGCCTGCAATCTGGTGATGCAAAAGATCGGCCGCCAACCGGACCTGATCCGGTACAGCTCGCAGGCCCGTGACCAGGGGCTGAAAGGCAGTTTGTTGCGGCCCCGAACCCTGATTTATCCGCTGTTGCTGGTTGGCATCTTTTCGGCTTTTTTCGTCGTTTTGCTGAGTGGCAAATCGTTCGATGCCGTGGTGCTTCGCGAGCCAGGGAATCCCTATTCCCTGACCGATGACGGCCGCGTTCGCAACCTGTTCCGGCTGAAACTGACCAATCGCAGTGATGCAGATATGAGCTTCTCGGCCCGGGTCCTGCGGCCCGAGCGTGCGGTGCTGCAGCTGTCCGAGGATGTATTCGAAGTGCCGCACCTGAAGCCCGATGACGCTGATCCTGACCGGGACAATAATGTGCGGACGTTTCATGCCCTTGTCACTGCTCCGCGTGACGTGTTTGTCCAGGGTCGGGCCAATTTGCAACTCGAGATTGAAAACGACCGGCAGGTTACCCGAATACTGAATTTCAAACTGATTGGCCCCTTCAACTAGCCGCCGGCGGCCAGAGGAAACCCGTGAACGAACAAGTGATGGAGAATCGCGAAAATGTGGCCCGCCTGTTGTGGACCGGTTTCATCCTGCTGTTTTTTCTGATTCAGGCCGTAATCTGGACAGTGGCCCTCACGTTGACCGCCAATGACAAATCGCATGCGCTGGTGACCGGTTATGATGCACGCGGTGTCGATTGGGAGGCTCAGGCCGCGGCCCGCGATGCCAGCCGCCGTTTGGGCTGGCAAGCGCAATGGCAAGTCGATTCCACCGGCGATATCCGGCAATTTCATCGAATTACGTGTACCCTCTCTGATTCGGCCGGTGAACCGGTTACCGGGGCCGCCATTCGCATTGCGGCGTTTCACCGGGGCCGCGCCGGGGACCCGCAATCCATTGAATTCGTGCCGGTTGCCGACGGCGTCTACTCCGGCAGGATTCGGATCACCCGCACCGGGCATTGGCAATTTGACGGGGCGGCACGCCGCGGCAACGATACCTTGCTGATCAGCCAGCGACAGTTTTTGAAAGCGAGCGGGTAAATGGGCGTTTTGTTGGGGACGGTCTTTGTCGCCAGTTTGCTGGGCAGTTTGCACTGCGTCGGCATGTGCGGGCCGTTCGCGCTGATGGCCGGCAGCAGTGGCGCTGGCAACGGTTCGGCCTGGCGGGGGACCGTTTGCTACAGTCTGGGTCGACTGGTCACGTATACCGCAGTGGGCCTGATTTTCGGTTCTTTGGGGATGGCACTGAACCGGGGAACGGCCTTCGCCCCCTGGCAGCAGACGGCGACGTATGCCGCCGGCGGTCTGATGATCGTGGTCGGCCTGATCGCCCTGGCGCGGCAGATCGGCTGGCAGGTGCGGCTGCCCAGTATGGCCGGCCATTTGCAAAAGTTGCTGCAAAGCCGGTTTCAAACGGTTCGGCGACAACCTCCCCTGCGCAAGGCGTTTTTGATCGGTGCCCTGACCTGTCTGATGCCCTGCGGCTGGCTTTACACGTTTGCGATTGTGGCGGCCGGAACCGGCGATCCGGCCCAGGGAGCCATGGTCATGCTGGTGTTCTGGCTGGGAACCGTTCCGGTCATGGTGACCCTGGCGGTGGGGCTGGGTCGGCTGGGACAATCGGTTCAGCGACGAATTCCCGTCGCCATGGCCAGTCTGGTGATTCTCGTTGGGCTGTTTACCATCGCCTTTCGCGCTCCGGTGGTCGTTGGCAGCGATCAACCAGTCGCTTCCAGCCCGCAACAACTGGTCGATCAGGTGCGGGAGACCGATCAGCAATCGTTGCCATGTTGTCACCAATAGGGTCCGCCAGCGGTCATGTTAACCAGTCAGCCGGTAACGAAAACCTGCGACGCGATGGCGGTATCACCCGTCAGGGTGGACTGCACCCATTGCGGGTTGCCGGTTCCCAAAGGACTCGTCGAACCGGAATCCACTGAGCAGTTTTGCTGCAGCGGATGCCGGGCTGCCTGGCAACTGATCCATGCCAGCGGTCTGGATGCCTGGTATTCCATGGTCGAAACCCGGAATCAGCGGGCCTCCCTCCAAAACCGCAAAACCATTGATGCAACCGACCGGTTTGCCGAGTTCGATCAGGAACTGTTTTTGCAGAAATTCGGGCGAACCGTCGACGCGCGAGTCCATGAAATTGTGCTGGTCCTGGACGGGATCCACTGTGCGGCATGTATTTGGCTGATCGAAAAATTGCCGCAGATTTTGCCCGGTGTGCTGGATGTCAAACTCAACTGGGCACGTCAAACCGCCCGGATCCGCTGGCTTCGCGATGACGTGTCATTGTCCGGAATTGCCCGGGTCCTGTATCGCCTGGGGTATACGCCGGCGCCGGTGCGTGAAAGTGAACACGAAATTCGGCGCCGTCGGGAAAACCGTCGTCACCTGGTTCGGATCGGAATTGCCGGCGCGGCAGCTGGCAACAACATGCTGATTTCAGCCGCGCTGTACCTGGGCATGTTTTCGTACATGTCCGCGGCGGAAACCCAGCTGTTGCGTGTGGCCAGCTGTCTGGTGGGCCTGGTGTCACTGGTGTGGCCTGGTCGCGTGTTCCTGCAAGGCGCTGTCAATGCATTGCGGACCCGTACGCCGCATATGGATTTGCCGATTGCTCTGGGATTGACCGCAGGCAGTGTTGCCGGTGTTGTCAACACGATTCGGGGAACCGGCGAGATCTGGTTTGATTCCCTGTCGGTGCTGGTGTTCCTGTTGCTGGTGGGGCGCTGGATCCAGTTTCGCCAGCAAAACCGGGCGGCCGATGCCGTTGAGATGCTGTACCGGCTGACTCCGCGCACGACCCGCCGAATCATCGACGGCCAGTCGGTGGAGACCTTCGTGGATCTGGTTCAGACCGGTGATTTGCTGGAAATTCGGGCCGGTGAACTGTTTCCCGCAGACGCCCGTGTTGTCGCGGGCTGCACGGAAGTCGATGAGTCGATCCTGTCCGGTGAATCGCGACCATCGCCGAGGGCTCCGGGCGACCTGGTTCTGGCCGGCACACAAAACCGGCAATCAGTCGTTACGGTTCGGGCCGAGGCGACCGGTCGGCAAACGCGACTGAGCAAGATAGTCGACCTGGTCGAGCAGGCGTCACTGAACAAGCCAAAAATTGTCGAATGGGCCAATCAAATTGGCGGATACTTTGTGGTCGCCGTGATGGCCCTGGCGGTGATAACCTTTTTAACCTGGCTGGGGATCGATGCGTCCCGTGCGGTTGATCACACGGTGGCGCTGCTGATTATTGCCTGTCCCTGTGCATTGGCACTGGCCACACCGCTGGCGATATCGGTTGCTCTTGGCCGGGCGGCCCGCCGGCGAATCATGGTCAAGGGCGGCGACGTGTTGCAGTTCCTGAATCGACCCGGGATGATGTGGCTGGACAAGACGGGGACGCTAACCACCGGCAATCTGCAGGTGGTTGACTGGTTCGGCGATCCATCGTGGCAAGCCGCCGTTGTCGCCCTGGAAAAAATGTCCAGTCACCCCGTGGCCCGGGCGATTGTCGCCATGCCGGGACAACCGGCGGATGCCGCCGCGGAATGTCAGGTCGACGGGGTGCAGGAACATGCGGCAGGCGGCATTTCCGGTGTCGTGAACGGGCATGCCATCCGCGTGGGCAACGCCCGCATGATGCAGTCCGCCGGGGCTCGCATGAATGATGACTGGCCAGGCATCGCCGAACGGATCGCCGCCGGGCAACTTTCACCGTGCTGGGTGTCGGTGGATGGTGCGGTGGTGGCCATCATGGCGATCGGCGATTCCGTGCGGGACGATACGATCACGGCGATCCAGCGGATTCGCCAGGCGGGTTGGCAAATTGGCATCCTGTCGGGTGACCACCCGCAAATCGTGTGGCAAATTGCCCGGCGTCTGGGTATTGATACCGAACAGGCGCTGGGCGGCCTCAGTCCCGAAGACAAGGTGCGAACGGTCCGCCAATCATCGCAGAATCGCGGATCGGTGGTCATGGTTGGCGATGGAGTCAACGACAGCGCCGCCCTGGCCGCTGCCTCGGTTGGAATCGCCGTGCATAATGGTGCCGAAGCCAGTCTGGCGGCTGCACCAGTCTATCTGGCGGACGAGGGTTTGCAGCCCGTTTTGGAGCTGATTGACCTCAGTCGCGCCACCGGCCGAACGATTCGCACAACACTCGTGATTTCGGTGGCCTACAATGTACTGGGTGCCAGTTGCGCGGCCCTGGGTCTGATTACGCCGCTGGTGGCAGCCATCCTGATGCCTCTGAGTTCCCTGACGGTCGTGGCGATCGCGCTGACGGCCGGACGAACCGGGTTTGCGAAAGTGAATCGATGAGCGTCATTTACATTGCCCTGCCAGTTGCCCTGTTGCTGGCAATCATCGCCGTTGTGGCATTTGTGATGCAGGTCCGCGGAGGACAGTTTGACGATCTGGAAACGCCTCCGCGGCGCATGTTGTTCGACGACGTCGAAATCAAATCAACCGCTGATCCGGAGGAATAGGCCGGTGGCGGGGCGAATTCCGCAAGGCGGCCGGGTCGGGGGACCCGCCCGCAGCCGGGCCTGTTATCGGCGGGGTCGCCGGGTGGCCCGGGATTTCCCGACCGTCCAGGGCGCCGCAGAATGCCGCTTTTGCTGCCCGATGCGGGGGGTTCAGCCAGATTGGCCGGATGCCGGCCGGCGTCGCCACGAACCGGCCCATTTCCGAAACTCGATCAACAGGAACACCAGGCAACTGGCACCCAGACAGACCAGCAATTCGACCGCTGATAAGGCTCGAGTGTGAAACACGGTTTGCAGTGGCCCGAGATAGATTACCGCCAACTGCATCAGGAACATCGACCCGAGAGCCGACCACAGCCACCAGTTTCGGGCGGCACCCATGTTCCAAAGCGTCGCGTATTCGGAACGACAGGCCAGGGCGTTTCCCAGTTGCGAAAACGTCAACACGGTAAACAGCATGGTGCGCCAATGGTCGACGTCCCGGCGGGGATCCTGCATCAGGTTGGCCGTCACCAGCGACGCGATACCAATCAGGAAACCGATTACCAGCACATCGCGTGTCATTTTCCAGTTGAAAATCGGTTCCCCGGCAGCGATGGGAGGACGGTTCATCGTATTTTTTTCGGCCGGCTCGGTGGCCAGGGCCAGTCCCGGCAATCCGTCGGTTACGAGGTTGATCCACAGGATCTGCAAGGGCAACAGCGGCAAGGGCAGGCCCCATAGCAGACCGAGCGTCATTACGAGAATTTCACCCGCATTACTCGACATCGTATACCTGACAAATTTCCGGATATTGTCGTATACAATCCGCCCCTGTTCCACTGCCGCCACAATCGTGGCGAAGTTGTCGTCCAGCAGCACCATGCTGGAAGCCTGCCGCGCTACATCGGTTCCGGTTTGCCCCATGGCCACCCCAATGTGCGCCTGTTTCAGGGCCGGGGCATCGTTGACGCCGTCGCCGGTCATGGCGACGACCTCGTCGTTTCGTTGCAGGGCCTGAACAATGCGCAGCTTGTCGGCCGGGGTCACGCGAGCGAAAACAGACAATTGACCGACCTGCTCGCGCAGCGTTGCGTCTGTCATTTGTTTCAGTTGCCGGCCGGTCACCGCGGATTCGTCGTCACCGATACCGAGCTGCCGGGCGACCGTAATCGCGGTCAGGGGATGGTCGCCAGTGATCATGACTGGCCGAATTCCCGCCTGCCGACAGCGTACGACCGCTGATTTCGCCTCGGGACGGGGCGGGTCGCTGAGTCCAAACATTCCGACAAATACCAGGTCCCGTTCGAGTTCGGTTTCCGTTTCCGTGTCGCTCACGGGTCGAAAGGCGACCGCCAGCACGCGGGCCCCGGCGGACGCCAGATCATCGTGAATCTGCTCCAGCCGGGATCGTCCTGCCGGGTCCAGCGGTTCTGGCCGGCTCGGGATCCAAACTCGCGAACAAAGCCCCAATACGTGATCAAACGCCCCTTTGACAAACACGACTCGCGAGGCGTCTCGCAGTTGCCCCGGCAGGGGAATGCCGTGTTGGTGGCGACTCGTCCGGACGTCATGCAATGTCGCCATGCGTTTTCGAACCGAATCGAAGGCGATTTCCGACCGGCGCGGAAACAGGGACTGCAGTTCCTGCTGTTCCAGGCCGTAACGGGCAGCGACCTCGACCAGAGCGGTTTCCGTCGGATCTCCGGAGGCCCGGGGTTTTCCGTTCGAATCCTCCCGGGCGGCGGGTCCGGAGCTCATTTGCCGATTCCGCATCATGCGGGCATCGTTGCACAGGCACCCGCCGATCAACAGCAACTGCACTCCGGAGTCTTCAGCGCATTGCGGATTTTCGTGATTGGCAATCTGGCAGCCGGTGACAGCGAGGGTATTGGCGGTCATCCGGTTTTGGGTCAGCGTTCCTGTCTTGTCGCTGCAAATGACCGAGACCGAACCCAGCGTTTCCACGGCCGGCAGCTGACGAATCAGGGCATGGCGGCGGACCATGCGGCGGGCTCCCAGCGCCAGCGCCACGGTGGCCACGGCGGGCAGACCTTCGGGAACAATCGCCACGGCCATACTGAGGGCCGTCATCAGCATCAGTCGCGTTGGATGCCCGGCGGCCAGTCCCACAATGAATACCAGCCCGACGATCAGGATGGCAATCGCCGCGAGCCCCCGGCTGAGCTGTCCCAGGTGACGCTGCAGCGGCGTGGGTTTCGGCTGGACGGCCTGCAACGAGCCGGCGATTTTTCCCAGCTGGGTTTGCATGCCCGTGGCGGTCACCATCAGTTCACCGCGTCCGCGAACCGCCATGGTCCCCATCCAGGCCCGGTTGGTCTGATCACCAATCGGCAGATCGGACCCGGCCAGGCGGTCAACCGTCTTGGCTACCGCTGCCGATTCCCCGGTCAGCGCGGACTCGTCGATCGCCAACTGGTTGGCGTTCAGGATTCTGCGCATCGGCGGGAACCAAAAAACCGGCTTCAATCAGGACGATGTCGCCAGGGACCAGATCGGCTGCCGGAATCGCCTGGACCTGGCCATCGCGACGCACACGAGCCTCGGGAACCGACAGTCTTTTTAGCGCCGCGAGTGATTTTTCGGCCCGGGAATCCTGCCAGTAACCCAGCAGCGTATTGAGCAACACAATGGCCAGGATTGCAATGGCGTCGTTCGTTTCACCCAGCAGCCACGAAACGACCATGGCCACCAGCAGCAGGAGCACCAGGGAACTGCGCAACTGGGCGACCAATATAGTCCATCGCGAGCGACCGCCACCGGATACGAGTTCATTCGCTCCCACTTGCCGGATTCGTCGCCGGGCTTCGCTGGCAGACAACCCGGCCGAGTCACTGGAATCCAGCCGCGTTACCGATTCCTCAACACTCAACCGGTGCCAGTCATTCGAACCGGCCGGGGAATCTCGGTGGAAACTCATACGACGATCAGGGCGGCAACCAGGCCGGATCAAACGGTCAAGAACTGTTTCAGGCGGCTGATGTCAGTCATTTTTCCCATCACCAGCAACGTGTCGCCGTTCTGAATGATCTGGTCGGGAGGCGGATTAAACAGGGCTTCTTCGTCACTGCCGTAGATACCAACTAACAGCAGGTTAAAATCCTCGCGGATCCGCCATTCGCCCAGCGTCTTTCCAACGAGTTCACAGTCGCTGGTCACCCGGAATTCGTCCAGCTCCATTTCCTCGTAGGAGGCCTCCGAAAATAGCTTGAACAGGTTGGCCGTCGAGGGGCGCGAGATCATCAGTTCCATTTGGTGCGCGCCACCTGATGCGGCATCACTATTCGGTTTGCCCCGGCCTGCCGCAGCTTGCGACACGTGCTTTCCTGGTCCGATTTGGCAATGATCTGAATATCCGGACGCATATTTCGGGCGGTCAGCGTGATAAACACGTTTTGGGCGTCGGACGGCAACGTCGTGACCAGGGCGCGAGCCGTTTTCAAATTGGCCTGTTCCAGAACCTCCTCGGAAGTGGCATCCCCCTGAATGACCGGAATCGAGCGATCGCTGGCCAATATGGTTCGCTGCAGGTCAAGGTCCACCACGACATATGGAATGCTGCGATGTGTTAACCGCTCGGCCAGATCGCTGCCGAGTCGGCCAAACCCGCAAATGACGACGTGGTCGCTGAGTCGCGAAATCTCTTTTGTCATTTTCCTTTTTCCCAGGAGCCGGTTGATTTCGCCTTCCAGCGCCATCTGAATAAATCCGCCGCAGGTGTAGACACCCGATGACACGCCCAGCAAAATGACGCAAATAGTAAACACTTGCAGGGCCGGGGGCAAATCGCTGTGTTCGGCAAATCCGACCGTGGAAATCGTCACAACCACCAGCCAGGCTGCCTCCAGCCAGTCATATCCACTCAGCCGATAAACCGCGATCGATACAACGACGACCAGAACCAGCGACAAGGCACCGATTCGAATACGTTGCAACGTGGTCGTCATGGATGTGGATGATGCAAGGCCAGTCGGGGGTCGCGGTGATGACCTGATTTGCAGTCGCAAACCCCGTACCACGCCCGGGGCAGCCCGGTTCCAGTCGTTGCAGGGTTTTTGTCCTGTGCCGGGCGCGCCGATTCGCACGGTCGGCGGCGTCCTGTCCCCGGGCCATGGTCCGATGTTGTAGATTTCAGCAGAAAAAACCGGGGCCGGCAACCTGTGTAACGGGCCCCCGGGCCTTCGCCATCCAGTCCGGACCGCCCCAACGACTCGCCGAACCCGGCTGGCGGTACTTCGGCATCGGGTTTGCAACACCGATCCGGGAAACAGCACCATTTGTCAACGAGGATGATTTCCCATGAAACAACTTGGCGAACTTCACGTTGTCGACTACATGACCTGCCAGGCCGTGGTGATCAACGACAGCGACAAACTGACGCATGCGGTTGGTCTGATGGATCGTGAGCATCTGTCAATGCTGCCCGTTGTCGACGAACAGGGTCGAGTCGTCGGCATCCTGACCAATACCGATCTGGTCGAAATCACTCACGAAATCCAGTCAGACCTGGGCGTGCTGGCGTACGTCAGCGATACGACCCGGCAGTTCCTGATCAAAAACCTGATGGAAACGGGAAAGGACACGTTCGTCCGTGACGTCATGACGACGCCGGTCGATACGGTGCCCGCGAGCGAAAATCTGGTGGTGGCCGCCAAGAAACTGGTGAATCGCAAGTACCATCATCTGCCCGTGGTTGACGAATCAGGCAAACCCGTCGGAGTCCTGTCCACCACGGATTTTGTACGCGCTGTGGCCGATTACGGTGCCCTGCTGGCCGGTTAGCCTTTGGTTTGCAAACCCGGAACGGATATGCCCATGTTTCCAAATCCCGTTGTGGTGGTACCGTGGGATTTTTCCGATCACGCCCGCCGGGCACTTGAGTTGGCCGCCGGCCTGACGTCTGTCGACCAATTGCGGGTGATCTGCGTTCTGGAGGAACCCAATCCCTACGAGCCTGGCGTCATCTGGGGGACCGTTTCCGAGGATGTTGCCCGTGAAAAGTGCGCGGAACAGTTTCTCGAATCGATCGACCGGTCGCGATTTGGCGACTTGTCGTTGCACGTTGCGTTTGGGGATCCGGCTGCCGAAATCGCGCGGTTTGCCAAGGCCCGGCAGGCGGACCTGATCCTGATCTCGTCTCACGGACGAACGGGAGTGAACCGGCTGATGTTGGGATCGGTGGCCGAAAGCCTGATGCGGACCGCCAAGTGTCCGGTGCTGCTGCTGCCCAACGCGTGGGTTAACAGGCAGCGAGAGATTGATGGCAATCAGCCAAACTGACAATACCCGGCCGCCGCACGAGGTGGCCGCGGCGTACTGGTGGGGACCGTGACGCTGGCATTCGTCTCCCCGGGGCATCTGGCCGGGCTAGATCCCGATCATTCCCAGCACGTCCGTAACTTGCGACAAAAAGCGACTAACGCCCGGATGATCGGACTCGAACTGCTGGATCCGGGAAAGCAGTTGATTGCGTTCTGGCACATCGGTCGCTTCCGCCGACATTTGTCTGGCCTGGTCGACCAGGACACCAACATCAGTGACCAGTTGGCCCAGTGCATCGATGGTCTCATCGTCGACCTTTTCCGTTGACCTCATGTCATCGTTGATGCCCGACAACTCCTCGTGCAGATCCCGCAGCTTGATCAATATTTCGACGTTTGACATCAGCACAGTCTCCTTGGGTAACCGCCCGGCAACATTGCAGGTTGCGTGCCAAATCGATTTCGACCGCAATGCGCGGCGGGGCGGGCCCGGAGCGTCCGCAAATTCCCGGGTTGACGGGTTTGGCCTGTGCGTGAACGCCCAGGCAGGCGGGCTGACCAGTCCCTTCGCGCGGGGTCCGGCAGCGGTTCGAGGGGTGGCATGCCAATTGCAGACCGGGTTGTTGCCGGCCGGTCGGGCGGATCGGCTGTTCGGTTATCGTGCGCTGTCAACGACGGGCCAAAGACCATGACGCTTTCCAATGCCTTGACGTCCGGAACAACACGCTATGTACGGCGATTCGATGAATTGGGAATCGCCGACATTGGTCTCGTAGGAGGAAAAAACGCGTCGCTCGGCGAGATGATTCGCGAATTGGGCCGTCACGGAATTGCTGTGCCCGATGGATTTGCAACCACCAGTGACGCATACCGCTACTATCTGGAATCGACCGGGCTGGACCAGCGTATCCGTCAGATTCTGGCCGGTCTGGATTCTGACGACGTTCGGCAACTGGCCGGCTGCGGTGCCGCGATTCGTTCCGCCATCCTGAATGCGCCCCTGCCCGAGGACCTGGCGGATTCCATTGTGCTCGCCTGGCACGAACTGGCTCGCCGCACGGGCGCCGGCGAAAACCTGGCCGTGGCCGTACGCAGCAGCGCCACCGCCGAGGATCTGCCCGACGCCAGCTTTGCCGGTCAACAGGAGACGTTCCTGAACGTCACGGGCGAGCGGCCTCTGCTGGACGCTTGCCAACAATGTTTCGCCTCCCTGTTTACGGATCGGGCGATTTCCTACCGGTTTCATCAGGGATACGACCATTTCGACGTCGCGCTGTCGATCGGCGTGCAGAAAATGGTCAGATCGGATCTGGGTGCGGCCGGTGTGATGTTTACGATCGATACCGAAACCGGATTTCCCGATGTGGTGCTGATTAATGCCGCCTGGGGGCTGGGAGAAAACGTCGTCAAGGGAATCGTCAATCCCGACGAGTACTGCGTGTTCAAAACAACCCTGGCAAAAGGCTTTCAGCCGATCATCCGGAAGACGCCTGGAACCAAGCAGTTCAAGCTGGTCTGCACGGCCACGGCCGGCAAGGCGACGGAAAATGTACCGGTGCCTGTCCCCGAACAGCAGCGGTTTGCGATTGACGATCAGGATATTCTGCAGCTGGCGCGATGGGCTGTTCGTATCGAGCAGCACTACAGTCAAAAAAACGGTCGTCCGACTCCCATGGACATCGAGTGGGCCAGGGATGGACAAACCGGTCAGCTGCTGATCCTGCAGGCCCGACCGGAAACCGTTCAATCGCAAGCGGCCCAGCACCAGATCCGGCAATACCATTTGCAGGAATCCGGGACCCGCATCACCAGCGGTTGCGCCGTGGGTCAGCGGATTGGGAGCGGACCGGTTCATCGGATCGAATCCCCGCGGCAGCTCGGCGAATTCCGGGACGGCGAAATCCTGGTGGCGGAAAAAACCGATCCGGACTGGGAACCGGTCATGAAGAAGGCAGCCGCAATCGTTACCGATCACGGCGGACGGACCTGCCATGCCGCCATTGTGGCCCGGGAACTGGGGCTGCCGGCGATTGTGGGAACCAACGATGCCACGCGATTGCTGCAAAACGGCCAACCGGTTACGGTCAGTTGTGCCGAGGGGGAAACCGGTTTTGTCTACGAGGGCTGCCTGCCCTTTGAAATCGAGGAAATCGATCTGGAGCAATTGCCCCGGACGCGGACCCGGCTGATGGTCAACGTCGCCAACCCGGGTGAGGTTTTTTCGCTGGCCGCCCTGCCCCTGGACGGCGTCGGTTTGGCGCGGATGGAATTCACGATTTCCAATCAGGTCAAGATTCATCCCCTGGCGCTGCTGCATTACGAACAACTGGCCGATGACGTAAAACAGGAAATTGATGCCATTACCGTGGGCTATCCGGACAAGGTGCAGTTCTTTGTGGATCGTCTGGCTCAGGGAATCGGCATGATTGCCGCGGCCTTTTATCCACGCGACGTCATTGTGCGGATGAGCGATTTCAAGACCAATGAATACGCCAACCTGGTTGGGGGCACGCAATGGGAGCCGCGTGAAGAGAATCCGATGCTGGGATTTCGCGGTGCCTCACGGTACTACGATCCCGGCTATCGGGAGGGATTCGGACTGGAGTGTCGTGCCATGCGGAAAGTCCGCGACGAAATGGGATTGACCAATGTGAAACTGATGATTCCCTTTTGCCGGACCGTCCAGGAAGGACGACAAGTCATCGCTGAAATGCAGAAACACGGTCTGGGCCGGGGAGAAAATGGCCTGGAAATATATGTCATGTGTGAGATTCCCTCGAACGTCATCCTGGCCGGGCAATTTGCGGAAATTTTTGACGGATTTTCCATTGGATCCAACGATCTGACCCAGTTGACCCTCGGCATCGACCGCGACTCGGAGATCATTTCACATATTTTCGACGAGCGCAACGAGGCGGTCACCCAAATGATTGCTTTGGCGATTCAGTCCGCACACGCCGCCGGCACACGATCGGAATTTGTGGCCAGGCGCCCAGTGATTTTCCGGACTTTGCGGAATTCCTGGTGGAACAGGGAATCGACAGTATTTCGGTGACCCCCGATGTGGCTCTCAAGACCCGGTTGATTATTGCGGCCGCAGAATCAAAACTGACGGCCGTCGAAAATGACTGAGAATCCTCACGAGAACAAGACGGATGGCTGAACATTCACTTTTTAACAGCCTGCTGCTACCCACCGATTTTTCGGAAAATGCCTGGTCGGCCTTCCAACAGGCCTTGCGACTGGTCGATCATGACGAATCGGAGATTGTGGTGATGCACGCCATCGATCCGGCCTTTGTCGATCAGGTGGTACAAATGGGGCTCGGCGACCATCAGACGATTCTGGAATCCCTGCGCCAAAACGCCCTTGCCCGGCTGCAGCAGTATTCGGAGGTTGCCGCAGAATCGACCAACATCGATACGCTGGTCAGCGAAGGCGAGCCGTTCCTGGAGATCATTTGCAAGGCGGACGATTTTGCCGTGGATGCCATCGTGATGAGCAAAACGGGAACCCGCAATCAACCGAAAACGCTGTTGTTCGGTTCCACGGCCGAAAAAGTGATCCGCGGCAGCAAAAAACCCGTGATCGTGTTGCCTGGCTAGAAACCCGGCACCAGTCGTTTGAAAAGGGACGGGCACCTCGCGAATCACCCCCAACGGGCAAAAACCGGATAGCGCCCGGAGCCAGTCCCTTGTCGGCGTTCAAACGGCGACCGGCACCTCGCGGATAAGCCAAACGACGTTGAAACCGGACAACAGTGGACGCCAGTTGCGGGACAAGATGTGGCCGTGCCGGTCCCCGCCTTGCCAACGCTGCGACCTGTCGCGGCAGGATCAGGAGGGCGTTTCGGCAGACTTTCCGCCGGTCTCCTGCTGACGCGCTTCGTATTCATCCGACAGGATCGACGGACAAACGTCCACTTCGTTGCACTCCTTGCAAGCGATACGCACGACGTCGGAGCTGCTGATTCTCAGGTTCTGAGTCTGGCAAAGTTTGTACAGTTGTCGCAAATGTTCGCAAGTCATGACGATGGTACCCGCCCGGTTCCTGAATTAAAAATGGGACTGTTTCCAGTGTAACGTAATTGCCGAGCGCCGCGAATGGCGACGCGGCCCAAAACGACGACCCGGGGCGTCGCGGCCGGCCACTGCGTTATCAGCCGCGCCGGGGACCTGCTCATCGCAGCCGGCGGCGTTGATTCCGGATGACTCAAATGGAGTTGGCCCACTGCCTGATTTGATCGGTGCTCATGGCTCCGGACTGCCGGGCAACTTCATTCCCGTCGCGAAAGGCAATCAGGCAGGGAATCCCGGTAATGTTGAAACCGGCCGCCGCCTGCGGGTAATCCTCCGTATTCAGTTTGGCCAGAATTCGACCGGGCGCCAAAAGCGGCGTGGCCGCCGCGAACGCCGGGGCCATTTGACGGCAGGGTGGACACCAGGGTGCCCAAAAATCGACGATTACGGGAATCGTGGTCCGGGACAAAAATTTGTGAAAATTGTCATCGGTCAGTTCGATCGGGTGATCCGGCAACAAGGCGCTGTTGCATTTGCCGCAAATCGGGCCGTCACCCAAACGCGATTCGGGAATCCGGTTCACCGATCCGCAGTGGGAACAAACAAGTTTGGAATCCGGTGCCGTCATCAAATCGCCCCGTTGCCTGAAGAATCGGTCGGTTCCTATCCGTCGACGGAAGTTTCTCCCAAAACCTCATCCGAATAGGTGCTGATTCGGTCGTAAACCCGCATGGCATCGTCTTCCTCGATACCAATTTCTTTCAAGGTTGCCAGCAAATGCTCGGTAAACCGGGTCAGGTGTCGACGTTCGATACCCCGACCCCGATGCGCCTCGTAAAGTGAGATTTTGGCATCCGGTGCAGGGCCCCCGAGGGCGATCGAGAAAAACGCCTTTTGCATGGACTGCAATTTTTCGATCGACGTGTGCTCAAAAAAAGGGCTCAGCATCGGATCGGACAGCACGTGCTGGTAAAACGCCGTGATCAGTTGAGCGATCGTGGGCTCGCCACCAATACGATGATACAGGGTTGGTTTCATCGAGTTTCCAGTCGAGGTGCGTCTCCGCGAGGGCCAAACGCCAATGATCGTAGAGTCAAGGTATGCCTGTATCCAGCTGCCGGGAAAGGACGGGTTTGGGCGGCCCGAAGCCGGTCCGCGGCGGGTGCAACGCGGAACAGGTCATGACAACGCCCCATCCAGCACCATCATAGCGGCAAATCCGGCCATCGTGGAGCACGTTGCCAATCGACAACCACGCCGGGCCGGTGGCGGCAGGAATCAAATACGGCAATATGGTCCGGGATTTGCATCAATTCGAATCGGTTCGGTTAATCGCCCGTATGTTCCAGTTCAGATAATCTCCGGAGAAAACATGAAAAGCAGCCAATCAACAGCTGGACTCAAGGCCCTGGTGATGGTTCTGGATGATGAACAATCGGCGCACGAAATCGCCGAGACCTTGCAGTCCAGCGGATTTGCGCCCGAAAAAATTGAATACGTGACCCGAGATGTTCATCGGCAAGCCCCCGAAGTTGAAACTCCTGCAATACATGAGACGATCACATCTTCTATGATCGACAATGCGGGCCGCTGGGGGACGATCGGCGCCGGTGCCGGAATCCTCGCCGGTTTGTTAACCCCTTTCCCCGGGGCGGTATTGGCCATGCTCGTCATGGGAGGCATTAGCGGCAGTATTGTCGGGGCCATGGCCGGGGTGGACAAGGCCGTGGAGGATGACTCGGTTGATCTGCCGACGCTCGACGAATACGAACAGCTGGTCCAGGGGGGCGAAAATCTGCTCGTCGTTTTGGGAACTCATGACGAAATCTTGCGCCGAACAAATTGTTAATAAAATGTATCATCTGCGGACGCACATTCACCCGGTGCATGGTCACGCGTTACACGAGCACCCGGCGCACCGGCCGTCAGGTTCCCCGGAATAGCGGATCCCGGTTCCGGGATTCCCGAATCCAGGCGCTGCGGGCCTCGCACCGCCTTGGCAATTTTCTGCTGACAGGGACCAGCCGCGTGGCGGCCCGCAAGTGACGTCGCATGAAAGCCGGTGGGCATCCGCCGGTCCCGGAGTCCTTTGGCCCTCCTGTTCGGATGCGGGCCGTAACGCACTTTACACGTGCGATGATGAGCGCGCTTTCAAGCGGAGCTTGTCTCGAGACGTCCAATCGTTCCGTCCGCAGCAGAAAATGATGTGCCGGAATCGACCGGTCGGGAACGGGTCAACGGTCCTGTTTTCAAATCGCTGCGGGTTCATGGCCGCAGTCGATCCAAATCATTCCCGTGATATCCAGGGCACTTTTGGGATCAGGGGCGATCGAGTCGCCGGTCAAACTCCCCTGTTGAGCCGGCTGGCCCCGGCCGGCAGCAATCCATCGGGGGCATCCGGAGTCGGAAGCCCGGGGCCAGTCAACGTGGTCCGGAATTTGCAGGTTTTGAAGCGAATTATTTCGGCCGGGCAATACCGGAACCCGGGGCGCTGTCGTCTCAGAACGCGTTCCGGCCCCGATCAAATCTTGAATCAGGAGTTTGACGATGTCCTTTCCACAAGGCAGCGGCGAGCGGAACTCGTTATCGCAGTCACGATTTTTGAGACTTCAAATCTGCATCGGCTGGCTGTTGGCGTTGGCAATCGGCATGGGGGCATCGACCGCCAGTGCAACCGATGATGGCCGGCCCGTAAAAATCATATTCCGGGGGCTGCAGTGCTATCAGGAAACCGATGAGGTGGGATCGGACTCGCCCTACCTGTACGTGTATGCCGTGAATCTGCGCACCGGAGAGTTCCGTTCCTCCGGGGGGGCTTTTATCGATGTGGATGAAGATGAGTTGCGCCAGTGCACCGAACTGTCCGCCGATTGGCCGGAGGTCATGACGGCCAATGAACTGGTCATCGTCATGTGCCTCAAAGAGGACGACACCGATGACGATTACCAATATCCCCATTCTTCAACTAACGACGCTGTTATTTACATGGCTTACTGGGACGTTCTCGCCATGAAGAAAGCGTATGAAAAAAAGCTGACCGACATTGTACTTGCGGAACGCGCAAATTATCAACCGACCGATGAATTCCGGAACCGCGTCGCCAAGGCGTTATTGGAGACGCTGCCCGACACGTCCTCCATTAATTATCAAGACGATACGATTGGCCGATCCGAGCTTCGTCTTACCGACGATGACATCTCCGGTAAAACGATCGACAAGGAGATTGCCATTCTTGGCGATGGCGGGGCCTACAAGATCTACTTCGACGTGCATTCCGGCAACGCAACGCTGAAACCGGGACTCAAGGGACTCGGGCCGATGGTCGGCGGCGCCGTCAAAAATCTGGCCGGAACATGGCAATCGAATCTGGGCCAGACCGAGTTTCAGCAAGACGGCTATCGAATCGCCGGCGTCGTCCATTTCCCGGATGGTGCCGAGGGGCGGCTGGTGGCGGTAATGGATGGCGACCAGCTTCATTGCCGATGGGTGGTTGCAAACAAGGATCATGGCGAGGCAGTTCTGAAGATCTTCCCTGACGGAAACAAACTGGTCGGGACTTACCAGAGTCTGGTCAATCCCGACTTCAAGGGGGAGTGGACGGTGACCCGCGACGCCAAGCAATCCAGTTCGCCTCCTTCGAAAGCCAGCCTGGCGGGAACCTGGCAATCCAATTTGGGTCCGGTGGACTTTCAGCAGGACGGCTACAAGGTGTCCGGCGTGGTTCATTTCCCGGATGGGGTGGATGGCCGAGTCAGCGCCACCATCGATGGCGACACGCTCCGCTGCAAGTGGTATGTGCATGACAACCACCATGGTGAAGCGTTCCTGAAAATCGATCCGGCCGGAAACCGGCTGGCCGGCACGTTTCAAAGCTCCCTCGATCCCAACTTCAAGGGGGAGTGGACGGTGACCCGCGACGCCAAGCAATCCAGTTCGCCTCCTTCGAAAGCCAGCCTGGCGGGAACCTGGCAATCCAATTTGGGTCCGGTGGACTTTCAGCAGGACGGCTACAAGGTGTCCGGCGTGGTTCATTTCCCGGATGGGGTGGATGGCCGAGTCAGCGCCACCATCGACGGCGACACGCTCCGCTGCAAGTGGTATGTGCATGACAACCACCATGGTGAAGCGTTCCTGAAAATCGATCCGGCCGGAAACCGGCTGGCCGGCACGTTTCAAAGCTCCCTCGATCCCAACTTCAAGGGGGAGTGGACGGTGACGCGTGGCGGACAGCCACCAACGCCCCCCATGCCGCCCCAGCAACCCAAACCAGGTGCCAGCCTCGCCGGAACCTGGCAATCCAACCTCGGGGGTGTGGACTTTCAGCAAGATGGTTTCAAAGTCACCGGCTTGGTGCATTTCCCCAATGGCGTGGAGGGCCGAGTCAGCGCCACCATCGATGGCGACACGCTTCGCTGCAAGTGGTATGTGCATGACAACCACCATGGTGAAGCGTTCCTGAAAATCAGCCCGGACGGGCGTAACCTTGCCGGCTCGTACCAAAGTTCCGTGGATCCCAACTTCCAGGGGGAGTGGGTGCTTCACCGCTAGTCAGGCATCGTTGACCCGACGGTGAGAATCGGCAAGACCGGATCCGACGCCCGCGTTCCGGACGGAATTCCGGAATTCCTGAGTCGGCGCTGCGCGGCGCGGCGTCGCCAGCGCGATTTGCCGGGGAAACGGACCATCCGCGCGGCGGCCTGCAAGTGACATTCCATGAAAGCCATGATTCTGCAAACGATCGGACCGCTCGATCCAGGTGCTGCGCCACTGGAACTGGTCGATTTGCCGCGTCCGGTGCCGGGACCCCGTGAGATTCTGATCAAGGTATTGACATGCGGCGTGTGCCATACCGAGCTGGACGAAATTGAGGGTCGTACGCCGCCACCTCGCTTGCCGGTCGTACCCGGTCACCAGGTGGTTGGAACCGTCGCGGGCGCGGGCCCCAACGCGGCTAAACATCGACCCGGCGGTCGGGTGGGTGTCGGCTGGATATTCTGTTCGGATGGCAGTCGGTTCGAGAATCTGAGTCCGCAGTTTCGCGCAACCGGGCGGGACGCCAACGGCGGATATGCCGAGTACATGACGATCCATGAAGATTATGCGTACCCGATTCCCGATGTCTTTTCGGACCAGCAGGCGGCTCCGTTGTTGTGCGCTGGCAGTATTGGCTATCGGGCGCTGCGATTGACACGGATCAGCAACGGCGACCCCCTCGGCCTGACCGGATTTGGCGGATCCGGTCATCTGGTAATCCAGTTGGCCCGGCACTTGTATCCTCAAACACCGGTGTTCGTGTTTGCGCGAGATGAGCGGTCACGACGATTCGCGGAACAACTGGGAGCAGTTTGGAGTGGCGACACCCGGGATCGATCGCCGCAACCGTTGGCGGCTGTCATCGATACGACGCCCGCCTGGACTCCGGTCGTCGAGGCATTGAACAACCTGTTGCCGGGCGGACGACTGGTGATTAATGCGATTCGCAAGGAATCCGCTGATCAACAGGCCCTGCTGACGCTCAATTACGAACGCCAGCTGTGGATGGAGCGGGAGATCAAATCCGTCGCCAATATCACGGCCCGCGATATCGCCACGTTTCTCCCGCTGGCGGCCCAAATCCCGATTCGGCCCAAAACCGTGATGTATCCCCTGGCCGATGCCAATCAGGCACTGCTGGATTTGAAGCACGGTTCGGTCCAGGGCGCCAAGGTCCTGCAAGTCGCCTGAGGGCTCGCGGAGCGAAACCCGCAAACCGGCTCAGGAACCCGTGGACGCGTCGACAATCTTTTTGAATTCCCGCCGGAGTTGTCGCACCCGTTTGGGGCTCCACCAGTTTGCAAAATCCTGTCGAGAGGTGATCAATGCTTCCACTTCCCGTTGCTGGAATTTCTCACTGATGCGTTGTCCCTTGCCCTGCATGCGATGAATTCTTGCGACCGCTACGGCGTGATCATTGATTTGGCCCAGCAAATCCTGCAGGCGACGGATCTCGGGCTTGACCGCCCGGAATGAACGACGTGGAAATGCCGGCTCCAGCAACTCCAGGGAGTAACGGAATTGTTTGGCCGCAATCCGAAAACGGTGCAATTGCGACAGGCTGGTCGTATCAGCCGGTCGATGCCTGAAAAACTTGCTGACACATTCCCGCAACCGCCGCCTGGCCCACTGCCGGAAACCGGGCTGATTCTGACGGGCAGCGTTTCGCAATCCGGCCAGCAGTTTGCGTCGATCCCGGTCAAACTGGTCGTCCCGGTTGATCCGCTGATAGGAGGACACGACCCGGCGCTGCGCTTTAGCGCGTTCTCCCCGGAGTTTTTTTGCCAGCGCGCGATCGCGTTTGGAACCGGATTCGTAGCGTTCGATCAGCACATCCAGGTCACGCGCTTTGCCGGCCGAGTTGCGAATTTTTTTCAGTGTCCGGGCCGTTCGCCGCCGCGGTTTGGCGGGCAGAAACTCGCGATACAAATCCAGGACCGCAATGCTGCGTCGCGTCGAAACCCGCAGCTGGTGTATGTGCGCCGGGCGAACCTGCTTTTTGTCGGCCGACTGTTCCAGTCGTTGGCGAACGATTTGCAGGTTGTGCTTCAGCAAAACCCGCCCGGCCAAAGGCGCGGGCATTTTGGGATCAGGCTGGTTTGGGGTACGAGGCATGTGGAGTCAGATCCATGCAGACCAGTGCTGGGGCAACCGGCGGCAAGTCCCGCCACGGCCATCTGCCAAATCTAGTTGGCTGCGACGGAACTTTCCACTTTTCATTCCCGGGGCCGCTGTTCGCGAGTCCCGCGGTGCAAATCAATTCGCGACACGATTAGCAAGCCAGCGACGAAAAAGACCAGCAAATTCACAATTGCCAGGCGGGAACTGTTCGTCAACGCAACAATCAGTCCGAAGAAGAAGGTTCCCATAAAACTCGTTGCTTTTCCCGATAAATTGAAAAATCCAAAATACCGGGCCTCTTGTCCGACGGGTGTCAAAACGCCCATGATGGCGCGACTGACTGCCTGGGTACCTCCGAGGACCAGCGCAACGCCGACGGCCATGGCCCAGTAAGCGGACTTCGACTCAATAAACCACGCCGACCCGAGGAGCAGGATCCAGATGGTCAGGCAGCCCATCAGGACCGCCTGACGGTTCCATCGATCGGCCAGCAGACCGACCAGGAAAGCGCCGGGCGTTGCCACAAACTGCACCATCAGGATCAGGGCCACGAGTTCCCGATCCGAAAAATCCAGCTCCTGAATCGCGAATGTGGAGGCCTGACTGATTACAGTTTGCAAACCGTCGTTGTAAAACAGGAATGCCACCAAAAACCAGGCCAGCGGGCGATGATGACGCAAACGCGTCAGGGTCCGGGCAACATCCCGCACCGCTTGCCGGCTGGCCTGGCCAATACCGCCGGGGATCATGGCACGGGGCCGATCTCGCAACAGCAGCACTGTCGGTATTGAGAATACCAGCCACCAGACCCCGGTCATAAAAATGCAAATTCGCAACAGCCGGGAACCCTCACCGATTCCCCATTGCGGGCCGCTGCCCAGAACCAACATCGCCAACAACAGGGCGATACCGCCGCCCAAATAGCCGCATCCCATGCCGGCCGAGGAAACCCGATTCATTTCAGCGTCACTGGCGATTTCCGGGAGAAATCCGTTATAGAACGTCAACGACAGTTCCAGACCCAAATTGGCAGCCACAAACAATCCGGTGACCAGCCACACCTGGTCGGACGGCACCAGCGCCATGGCCATACAGGCGAAACTGCCCAGCGATGCGGACAAGAAAAGGCCCGCCCGCTTGCCACCCCGGGCATCCGCCAGGGCCCCCAGCACCGGTGACAGAATGGCCCCCACCAGCATGGAAATTGCCACACTCCATGCCCACACGACCGCGCCGGTGCTGCCGGTCGTCTCGGCCTGGAAAACGGTCCGCTGCATGTAAACGACAAACACCGTGATCATCAGTGTGGTATAGCCGCTGTTGGCCCAGTCGTAGCCGCACCAGGCCAGAACGTCCTTGCGCCACATCGAACGGGAAACTTTGGTGGGAGACATCGGCGATTTTTCGGCAGGGGAACGACGGGGTCGGGCGAAACGGGTTGCGGCGAGATCGGACGGCGCCGGCGTACGCGGGTTGGGACGGGCGACACGGCCACCCCTGCCCAATGTATCCCAGGAATCGCGGCGGCAGGTGCTGCACTTTCCCGCAAAATGCCCAAGATTTTGCCTAACCGGGTCGGCAGGGCCGCGGGACCGCTGCCGGCCCGGGGTGCATCAACGAAATCGGGCGGTCGGTTGCATCCACCCGAATCCGGCTCCACCGGACCATTGCGGCTTCACCGGACCATTGCGGCTTCACCGGACCATTGCGGCTTTACCGGACCATTGCGGCTTCACCGGACCATTATTGACATTGGGAGTGTGCGAATTGGCTCGCCTCCATTGGAAAAACGGGCGATTCTGGTTAGAACCATCGGGCAACGCCGAGCGGCCCTGGATGGTGGATTCTGCGATTCATTGGTACCGTTTTTGCGTGGGCTGTATCAGCGCCCCGCGACCTGACCGCCCCCTGTCGAGAATACTGGTGTCAAATGAAGTACCTCGAAAACAAGACAATCGTTGTGCCCTTTGATTTTTCCGAGTCGGCGGCGGCGGCCGTTGATCGGGCCATCGAACTGGCCGAGGAGTCGACCACGATTCATGTGCTGTATGTCGTCGTTCCCGCACCGGCGTTTGCCTCTTATGATCCGGCGATTCCGATGCCTCCGGCATTTGACCAGGAGCGATCCGAGAACTCCCTGGCCCAGATGCAGAAACAATTCTCCGACCCGAAGTATGGCCGAATTCATTTCGAAACGGTAATTGGGGATGCCGGTTGGGAGATTGTCGCCTACGCCAACGGCCTGCAGGCGGACCTGGTCATTATCTCCAGTCACGGCCGCACCGGATTAAATCGCCTGCTGGTCGGTTCGGTAACCGAACGCGTCACGCGTCTGGCAGGTTGCCCGGTGCTGGTGTTGCGCAGTCACGAATAAGCGGGCAAGCCGGGGCGGGTTGTGGAATCGACGGAGAGGATCATGAACAGCATTCACGAGTCCTCTGGCCAGAGCGACGCCGAGCGATTTCAGCAACTGCAATCCCGACTGGCGGACATCTACACCAGAATATTTCCGGACGACCTGGCCCAGCGCACGGTGGTTGTGATACCCAGTCTGACCATGCACCCGGCCGAACTGGCCAAAATTGACGGCGTGCACCACTATGAGGAACGGATGCTGTGTCTGTTGATGTTGCTGCGTTACCCGACCACCAATCTTGTGTTTGTGTCCAGTGAGCCGATCCCCGCTACGGTGATCGATTATTTCCTGCATCTGCTGCCAGGGATTCCCTCGGTGCATGCCCGGCGACGATTGAAGATGCTGACCTGTTACGACGGGTCCAATCTCCCCCTGATTCAAAAAATCCTGCAGCGGCCCCGCCTGATCCGCAAGATTCAGGCGGCGATACCGGATGTCCAGAATGCGCATATTTCCTGTTTCAACTCGACGCACATGGAACGTGCACTGGCATTGCGTTTGGGTATCCCGCTGTATGCCACCGATCCGGATATGTCGTTTTTGGGAACCAAGAGCGGCAGCCGCCACATTTTCCGGGTCGCCGGTGTCGCGGCACCCGAGGGCGGTGAAGACCTGAGAGATCTGCAGCAAATCATTGAATGCCTGCAGGAGCTGAAACGCCAAGCCCCCGGTTTGCGCAAGGCCGTACTCAAGCTGAACGACGGGTTTTCCGGTGAAGGCAACGCGGTTTTCAGTTTTGACGGATGCCCGTCAGACGGACTGCGTGACTGGATCCGCCGGGAACTGCCGCTTCGCATCCGGTTTGAATCCCGCGACGAATCGTGGAGCCCTTATCTCGAAAAGTTCGGAGACATGGGGGGCATCGTGGAGAGCTTTGTGGAGGGCGAGGATAAACGGTCACCCTCGGTCCAGTGTCGAATTAATCCCGTGGGCGAAGTCGAAATTGTTTCCACTCACGACCAAATCCTCGGGGGACCCTCCGGCCAGATTTTTCTGGGATGTACTTTTCCGGCGGATGCCGCATACCGGCTGGACCTGCACGAAGCCGGAATGCGAGTTGGTACGATGCTGCGTGACAAGGGTGTGATTGGCCGATTCAGTGTTGATTTCGTATCTGTCCGGCAAGATCAAAAATGGAAACACTACGCGATCGAAATCAATTTGCGCAAGGGGGGGACGACACATCCGTTCATGATGCTGCAATACCTGACCAACGGCAGTTTCGATTCCACGACCGGATCGTTTCTGGTCCCCGGGGGCCAGCCCCGTTACTACCTGGCATCGGACAACCTGCACAGCCCGAATTACAAGGGCCTGTGTCCGGACGATCTGGTGGACATCGCCGTGGAAAACAAGCTGCATTTTCACGGCACGATCCAGCAAGGAGTGGTTTTTCACCTGATCGGCGCCCTGTCCGAATTCGGCAAGCTGGGAGTCGTCTGTATTGGCGACAGCCCGGAAAGTTCCCGCAGATTCTTCGAACAAACCCAGGCGGCCCTCGAGGCCGCCCAGCAAATTAACCCCGCTTGTGATCCCTGATGGCCGGCAGTTCGGTCAAAACCCGTATAACCGGAGCGGGCGACAAAGCAACTTGCCGCCCGTTCGGCTTCGGCCTATCCTTGTCAATCTCTTCCTTAACCCGTGAGAAAATTTGATGAATGCAAAAATCAGGGACCTGATGACGGCCCCGGTCATGACCGCGACGCCCCGTCACACGTTTGTCCGCGTCAAATCCTTGCTCCGTGAACACCGGGCCAGTTGCCTGCCCGTCGTGGATGCGGAAGGTCGTCCTGTCGGAATGGTGACGATTTCCGATCTGTTGCACGAGCGGCCCGACAACCAGCCCGTTTCGGAGTTCATGTCCAGGGATGTCCTGACCATACCCATGTATGCAGATGTTTCCCTGGCCGCCCGCATGATTCGCAATCACCAGATTCACCACCTGGTGGTGACCGACGAAAAAAAAGTCGTGGGTCTGATCAGTTCATATGACCTGCTGAAGCTCGTCGAGGATCATCGCTTTGTGATGAAGAATCCTCCAACCGAGACCGCAAAAAAGGGGGGCCAGCGCCAGAAAAAGGAAGCCGTCAGCAAACCTCGCTGACGGAACAGGGTCGACGGCCACCTTCGATGGCCAGCGGTTCCAGGTGGCGTCGCAAAAACCAGGAATCAATGATCATGTTTCTGGCAAACCAGCGGGTCGCCATCAACCGCGTGGCCACCGCCTGTAACCATGCTGCCGGTAACCACGGCACCCGTTGATGTGGCTGCGGCATTCCAAGCCGGGCGGTCAATCGCTGTTCGTAAGCGGCCAGAGACGCCGCCCGGTAGTCTCCGGCAGCCTGACTGATTACGTCGGCGGCAAGCAGCGCCGATTCCACCGCCGGACGAATTCCCTCACCGCTTTGCGGATACGCCAGTCCGGCGGCATCCCCGATCAGGATCAGGCCATCGTCAAACAGCTTGGGCTTGACATCGGCATAGATCCGGTACGCATGCCCCAGGAAATGCCGGGAATCTCGTCGACCAGCTTGTTCTGGCGGCGAAGTACTTGCAAAATTCCTGAACGTGTTCCCCCAGCCCCGTCTTGTTCAGCCGCCCCATTCCGATGTTCAGATAGTCGCCTTTGCGAAAGCACCAGCCATAACCGCTCAGATCGGGACAAAAATACAATTCCGGCTTTTGCGGATCGACCAAATCAGCGGACCGCTGGCGGCCGGACATCCGGAATTCGACTTCCTGCGCATACACCACATTGGGGACATCGGATTTGCCGTTGCTGGCGCAGTGGGGGTCCGCCTGGGCCGGCCCGTCCAGATTGCGGGCCAGACGGCCAACGGGACAGAAATGGCCACCCGCCCCGACCAGCAGCGGTGCCACCGCGTCTTGCACCTGCCACAGGTTTTTGTGCCGGGTGATCGTGTGCACCGAGACCTGCTGAACAACAACGCCGCAGCGTTGCAACAGGTAGTGGTCAAACTCGACCCGCAGGATGCCGTAGCTGACCGGTTGCGGATAGCAGGTTTCGACCAGGCGGTGACCGATCATTCCCGTGCGAAAGCCCGTGACTGGCTGGAAGACGTGGTTTTGACAATAGTCGCCGACATCGATATTCAATTCTTCAATCACCTGGGGGGTTACCCAGCCCGCACAGGGTTTGACACGCGGAAACGACTTTTTGTCAAACAACCCGACGTCCAATCCGGCCTGCTTCAATCGCGCCGCACAGGTGGATCCGGCGGGACCGGCGCCCACGATGATGACATCATGTGATTTCATGACGGGGCCCCCGCCCCTCGGGCCGAACGGCTGTTGTCACGCGGCAACCGGCCCTGTGGGTCATCTGGCGGCGCATGGGCATTTGCGTAAATGCAGGCCCGGGTTCGCGGAATCCGGTTGGATTCAGCAGCGGCAAACAAGACCTGAAACAACTGCAGGCTGCCAGATTCAAACGCCGCCGCCGAACCGGAAAGATAAAACCGCCACATGCGGACAAACCGTTCACCAAACTGGCGGCGAACCTGGTCAGCCGAATCTTCAAAACGATTCAGCCAGTGCCGCAACGTTTCGGCGTAATGCAATCGCAGGTTCTCCAGATCCAGGACGGACAACCGGTTGGGTTCGAAAACTTCCATCAGTTGCCGGACGGATGGCGGATAGGCGCCCGGAAAAATGCGACGTTCAATCCAGGGACTCAGCGGCTGCGGCTGGTTTTGGCCAATCGTGTGGATGAGTCCCAACCCGGACGGTCTCAAACACTGCCGGATCACTTTGCCCAGCTCGTGATAGCGGGCCAGCCCCACATGTTCCAGCATGCCCACGGACGCAAAGGCGTCATACTGGCCGCGGATGTTTCGCCAGTCGTCCTGCACAAAATCTACCTGTCCGGTCAGGCCGCTGCGGCGAGTTCGTTCGCGGGCCCACGTGACCTGCTCCCGGGAAATGTTAAAGGCCGTCACGCGAACCCCGTAATGTTTTGCCATGTGAATCGCCAGGGCTCCCCAGCCACATCCGGCCTCCACGACCTGCATTCCCGGACGCAACCGAAGCTTGCGACAGACATGTTCCAGCTTGGCAACCTGGGCCTGTTCCAGACTGAAATCCCGATTGGCAAAGTAGGCGCACGTGTACACCATCTGGTCATCCAGCCACAACCGGTAGAAATCGTTGCCGATGTCATAATGATGATGAATGTTCTGTCGGGATCGCTGCAGGCTGTTGGATGACGCGGGACGCAACCAGTTCAGGAATCGACCGGGCATTCCTTTGGGTGCGGACTCGTTCATGTGACGGTAGATAATGCTGAGGCAATCGGCCAGATTCCCGTGAAATTCCAGCCGCCCGTCGGCATAGGCTTCCGCGAACTGGAACATGGGATCGAGGGCCACCGCCAGTACGGTTCGCCGGTCGGCAAACCGAATCGTGCCGGCCGGTTGTCGCTGATCCGGCGCTATCTCCGCGCCGCCCGGCAAGACAATTCGAATCGGCGGATTACCACAACGGTCGAGCAGGTGTTTCAGGATTCTGCCCGTCAGCCCGGCGGGTCGCGCCGACGACCCGGTCGCGGGTCCCTGGACGGTTGCCAGATCGCCCGGGCAACGGTGATCTTCAAAACCGGGTTGACTGGCCGATTCCGTTCCAGGCGGTTTCCTGATATTCAAAAAGTGGTTCATGGTCGATCCCGAAGATTCGTATGCCGAACCGGGGCGAATCAACAAAACGGGCGTTTCCGCGGCCACCGGGTCGCCGCCGGTGTGGACCCGGTCCCCGGAGACGGGACCCCGGTCAATCGGGAAAAGTTTCAAGCAAGGGTTGCAAGCAAAGTGCGTGCCAACGGGCGGACCGACGCGGCCATTGTGATGGACTTGAGCGGAATGGCCCGATTTTTCAGCGGAGATCCGCGTTTTGACGTGCCCTTCGGACCGACGCCGGGCGGGCCTTCAGTCTGCGAGTGGCGGAGGAGCCCGGAATCGGGCACTCCCCGACGCGACGAACCCGGCCCCGTGGCATGAAATCTGCGTGATGGTTGGTTGCGTTAGGCCCGCGGAATGACCAGCGGCCGGGCAGCAACCGGAGATTTATCTTGATCCATCGCCGAAGTTTCCTTGGGACCTCTGCCGCCGTCCTGGCAACGACCCTGACTGCCCCCCCGGCGGAGGGTCAGGTAACGGCGGATCGCGAAGGAACCACCATTGTCCTGCGTGACGGTCGACGGCTGGGATATGCCCTTTACGGCGCTGCGGCCGGCTGGCCGGTGCTGTATTTTCACGGAATCCCGACCTCCCGAATCGAGGCCCGTTTTTTCGCACCCGCGGCGCACCGTGCCGGGTGCCGCCTGATCGCGATCGACCGACCGGGTTTTGGATTGTCCGATTTTCAAAACCATCGCCAGGTGATCGACTGGCAGCGCGATGTCAGCGAGTTCGTGTCGTCGCCTCAGCTGCCGGCAGACCTGGACTTGAGCGTTTTCTCAGTCGCCTGTTTTTCATCGGGGGCAGCCTATGCCCTGTTGTGCGCCGCCATGTTGCCCGCCGGACAGGTCCAGGGTGTTGGGATCGTTGACGGGATTGCGCCACTGGAAAAAATATCTGGTAACGGCGGCATGTCGCAACGGGCGTTTCAGCTGGCAGCCAGACGGCCTCGTATTGCCCGGGTCGCATTTGATACCAGTACGCGCCAGATCCGGCGCCGCCCGGATGCCGTGTTGCGGCGAACATCACGGTTTTTCAGTCCTTGCGACGGGCCCGTTTTTTTTGAACCCGCCAACGCGCGGATCCTGGTTGATTCGTATTTGCAAACGGTGCGCTGTGGTTCGCGCGGTGTGATTCACGATATGTCGCTACTGGCCAGGCCATGGGGATTCGGCTTGAATCATTGCTCGTGCCCGACGGCAATGTGGTATGGCGCTTGCGACATTACCACACCACCGGCGTCCATGGGCCGGTACCTGAATCGGGCGATCGCCCATTCGACGCTGACGGTGGTTCCGGGGCAAGGCCATCTGTCCATGCTCAATCTGGCTGGCGATGCCGTGTTCCAGTTTCTGCTGGACAGCCGAAAAATGTGAACCCGCTGATTTCCAGCGTGGTGCGAACCTCGACGATGGCTTCGTAATCGGATTAACATCCGGGTTGTGCGATCCTGCACATCGATGCCCTGAATGGCGCGCTGCCGTCCAATCCGGTTCGACAAAAAACCGTCAGCGCAGCACAAGAAAACGGCTTACGGCCTGCTGGCCCGTCCGGAACAATAATTGCATTAAAACGATGTTAAAAAAACCGATACCTGCGAAATAAGTCAATCTTGCGGGTAACTGAACGAACAGCTAGAGTCCCGCCGACTGGCTTGAGCGGGAATCTGACGGCGTCGCAAACAGGTTGAACCAACGTTCAACCGGGCCGGTAAACCGGCAACACTTGCCCGGGAATCCGCGGACAGGCAGCGCGACACGAGGCATTGTTTTTGGGGAGCGGAAAATGGCTTTTCATCTGGTAGAACGTGACAAGACTCGAAGTCGTGTCAAGGTTGCGAACATGATTTTGCTGCTGGCAGGTTTGCTGTTGGGGTGCATCCTGGTGCCTGCGACGGTTTGCTGGTTCGCCATCGGCGATGCTGAATCCGTGCAAAAAAGTATATTGGCAGGCAGCGTAGTCGCAGCAGTCGTATTTGGTGTGATTTTGGGTCGTGCCCTGAGTCAACCCAAACGACCCCTGAAGTTTCGCCAGCGGCACCATCGGCACAGCCTGAACTGACTATCGCCACCCAGTTCCTGATAACAGGCGACCGGGCCAACGAGTCGTTCGGTAGTCAACCGCACTGATTCCACCCGGAACCGCAGAGTTCGATTCGTGAGGATGCTGGCGACAGGGCCATGGCCGGATGTGAATTCCGGTTGGGTGATGGTCCGAAATCTGCGCATGCGGCCGGGCAGTGATCGGCGTGTCATCATCGCGGACACCCGGGGATTATGGGTACGACGAAAACGGAAACGCGACGTGTAACGCCTCCCTCCAATTCTGAATTGGCGAATCACCTGCAGACCGTGTCCCGGCTGTTATTGGCGCAGGGGGCCAACCGATTTCGGGCCGAGGCCTACCAGCGGGCTGCGGAAACGTTGCGCACCTGGGAACGCCCCGTGTGGCAGATTTATGAAAGCGAGGGGATTAACGGCCTGGAAGAGCTGCCGGGGATCGGACGAACGATTTCCAGGGCCCTGCAGCAGCTGATACGAGGCGGCCATTGGGCGTTACTGGATCGGTTGCAGGGAAACCATGCCGTTGAGCGGACGTTTGCCTCGGTGTCCGGGATCGGTCCCAAACTTGCCGAACGGATTCACGATGAACTGGAAATCGAAACGCTGGCGGAGCTGCAGGCGGCTGCCTGGGACGGACGTTTGCGAAAGATGGCGGGGATTGGCGAAAAACGGGTGCGGGCTGTTTGCGAGTCGCTGGCCCAGCGGGGTCGCCAGCTGAAACCGAACCCGCCCGCCGGCCGTGGGCCAACCCAGGCCTCGGCTGGTCCTGACGACTTGACGACTGACGTTTCCGTCGCGGAGATTCTCGAGATTGACCAGGAATACCGCAACAAGGCGGCCGAGGACCGGCTGCCTCGCATTGCCCCCCGGCAATTCAACCCGACCGGCACCGCCTGGTTGCCAGTTCTGCATACCCGCCGCGGCCACCGGCACTATACCGCCCTGTTCTCGAACACGGGCCATGCCCACGCCATGGGGATGACGCACGACTGGGTGGTGATTTACCTGGAGGACCATCAACAGCGGGGCCAGCATGGCCGCTGGACGGTGATCACATCCCGGTTTGGCAAGCTGCGAGGGCGACGGATTGTGCGCGGACGGGAAACAGAATGCATGGCGCATTATGCCAGTCAATCGGCCTGAGCCGGTCGCGGCGGTCCGGGGTTACGGGTTGCCGGCGACATCCGTACCGTTAACCGGGCGGACCCGGATTCCCGACTGAATCGAATCGCCGGGGTAAACGATAATCGGGTCGCCGTCGACCAGTCCCTCGACAATCTGCGTTACCGATTCGTTTTGCAAACCGATGGTCACCGGTTGCATAACGGCTCGCCCGTCGACCACCATAAAAACATGCCACTGGCGTTGATGACGAAACAGGGCGCTGTTGGGAACCAGCAAAACGTCGTCCAGCAGTTCGATCGTAATTCGCGCTTCGACCCGGTAGGCGTCGCCCAGTGCCGAGACTCGTTCGGGAGTTTCGGTAAAATCGGCAATGACGTTGACCCGCTGTTCTTCCACGCCCAGCGAGGAGACCTTGGTAAACGCCGCCGGCTCGACAACCCGGACCCGCGCCTGCAGCGGGGATTTTCCGCCCCAGTGTTCCACCGTGACTTCCGCTCCCCGTTTCATGCGGACGGCATCCGTGGAAAGGACATCGATTTCGATTTCCAGGTTTTGCGGGTCACCCAGTTCCAGCAGCGGCGCACCCATGGTGACCACCGTGGAACTTTCCTGGAACACCCGCAAGACTTGCCCCGACACAGGGGCGAAAATCTCAAAAGGCTCAAACCCGGATGCTGACTGCGAATCGGAAAACTGCAACACGGTGGCCTGGGCCATTTCCAGTTCAAACAGGGCAATCTCGCCATCGAAGCTGGCTGTGCGGGTGGCTTGAAATGCGGCCAGGTACTGCGACTGCACGATGTCGAATTCTTCCTGGGAAATCGCGTTCTCGGGCAGCAGTCGCCGGGCCCGATCGAATTTGGCCTTGCTCAGGTCATACTGGATTTTGGCCTGTTCCCTGGCGGATTCCGATCGCTGCACGGCGGCCTGGGCGGCGTGGACACGGGCATTGGCTTCGGCCCGGGCCCGCGCATCCAGCATGGCCGGTTCACTGGGCATGATGACGGCCAGCAGACTCTTTTCAGCCTCAATCGGGTCTCCGGACTTCAGTTCGATGCGTGACAATCGGCCCTCGACCGGGGCCGAAACGACGTATTTCTCGCGGATCCGCGTCTTGCCATCTTCCTGCACCGTGACTCGTAACGGGCCACGAGTCACCTGCGCGACCTCCACGTCGACGGGCCGGGGCATCAGCGCAATGAAAGCGGTCAGCCCAATACCCGTCAGGATGGCTCCCCAGACAATCATTCGAATGGTGATTTTCATGTGGTTTCAGGCTTGTAGCGGATACTTGTTGTGTCGGGTCATTCCCGTGTTTTCAATACGGCCACCAGATCCAGCTGATTAATCCGCCGTTGCACGACCAGTCCGGACAGGAACGTGGCGGCAATGACGACCAGCGATGCAAATCCGTAGGTGTTGCGACTGATGACCAGCGGAATTCGGTAGTTTTCGGTGTCCAGGCCCGTAATCATGGCGGCGGCCAACAGGTAACCGGCCAGCCATCCGGCCGGAATGGCGATCACCGTAAACAACGCCAACTCGCCCAGCAGGATCGTGGACACTTCCTTGCGGGTGAACCCGATGACCCGCAAGGTAGCGAGGTCGCGACTCTGTTCGGACAACGAAATCCGGGCGCTGTTATAAACGACGCCGGCGGCGATCACGACGGCAAACAGAATATTGAACGTGCGCATCGTCAGCATGTTTTCGGCGATCGTTTCCAGAAAACTCTCGATGGCCGCGTTCTTGATTTCCACACTGGCCACACCCGGGCGCGTTTTCAGTTGTTCAAAAACGGATTCGATCCGGTTGGCATCGACCTTCAGAAACGCTCCGGATGCGACGTCAGATTCCCTGAGCAGCTGGTGAATCCGGTGTTTTTTCATGTAGGCATTGATGCCGCCAAATTCCTTGACGATGGCCGTGACCTCAACCTGCAGTACGGGGCGCTTGTCCTCGAGGATTTCGACGGTTACGACGTCACCCAGCCGGGCGCCCAGCAAGTCGGCCAGTTTGCTGTTGAGCATGATTCCGTGTTCGGGGATTGCCACCGGCCGTTCCGAATCATCCAGCAGGCGAAACAGGCGGGGTTGATCCTCCAGGCCCATGATGCCCACCCGCCGTGACCGGTGCTCAAACCGAATTCGGCTGGCCACACTGCGAATCGTCTCGCTTTCCACAACACCATCCAGTTGCCTCAATTCGTGCATCACCGATGCCGTGGCCGGCTCGACAAAGCTGACCATCAGGTCCTGTCGCTGGGCCTTGCGAAACTGGAAATCGATCAGGTAGTTCAGGGCATCCAGCGAAAAGCTTCCGAGGATCAACACGGCTACTGCCATCGCGATCCCGGTCACCGAAACAACGGCCTTGAACGGTTTTCGCTCGACGTTGCGAATGATCATGCGCACTTCCTGAGGCAACCATTGGTCGGGCAGCCATTTCTCAACGATCGTCGGCCGATAGTTGGGAGGCGGTTCCGGGCGCATGGCCTCGGCCGGCGGCAGCCGGATGGCCTTGCGAACGGCCAGCCAGGTTCCAACCACGGCCGCCAGCGTGGTCAACAACAACGCCTGCAGCACGGCCGCTTCATTGATCTGAAACGACAAGCGGGGAAATTTGTAGAACTGCTGGTAAATTTCCGTCAGGTTTTTGGCCATCCAGAATCCGAACAGGATGCCCACCAGCGAGCCGGTCAGCGAAATGATCAAAACCATATTGAGGTAATGAAAGCCGACTTCGTAATTCGTATAACCAAATGCCTTGAGCGCTGCAATTTGTTCCCGTTGCTGGCTGATGATCCGGGAAATCACGATATTCAGAAGAAAGGCGGCCACCGACAAAAAAATCGCCGGGGCTACAATCGCCATGGTTCGCAACTGAAACAATTCGTCGGTCACATACTGATGGGACAATTGCTGGCTGCGATCGTAGGCGCCAATGCTGCCAAACCTGGCAAGCAACCGATCGAGCCCGTCAATGACTTTTTGCACGTTGCCATCGTAAGCCAGTTTGAGCGTGACACTGTTAAATGCCCCGGACATGTCAAAGGCGGCTTCCAGTTCCTCCTGGTTCATCCAGAAGATGCCGAATCGTTTTTTGTCGGGCAACATGGAGCCGCCCTGCATCTGGATTACGTATTCGGGCGACAAGGCAATGCCGACAATTTTCAGCTGCCTGATTTTTCCGTTAATGATGACAGCCACCTGGTCGCCGGGCAAAAAACCGTGGGCGTCGGCGAACATTTCGGACACCACGACCTCGTAGCCGCGTCCCGGTTCCACCATCCGGCCGCGCGAAATGTAGACCTTGTTCAGTCGTTGCTCGCGGTTTTCCGGGACCGAGATCAGGCGGGCCGTGGCCGGGTCCGCCATCCCGGGGACCTCCAGCAACACGTCGACGACCATGCGCGGTTCCACGGTCGCCACCCCCGGTAATTGCTCGATTCGCGGGATGATGAAATTGGGACAGCGGCGAACGGCCGCAAACACCTCGGCAAAACGGTTTTCCCGGTAAAAACGCTCCTTGCCCTCATCCAGCGATGTATAGGCACACATGGACATGACGAAAGTTGCCACGCCGGCCGCGATGACCAGCATGATCGCCAACGCCTGACCTTTCATGTGCGACAGGTCACGCAGCAGCTTTCGATCCAGACTCTGCATCGCCTACCACTCAAGTTGCGAGGCCGGGATTTTGTGCGAATTATGCTGAATCCCGGCAACACGTCCGTTCGAAAGCGAAACAATGCGATCCGCCATTTCAGAAATTGCTGCGTTGTGGGTGATCACCACCGTGGTCGTTCCCAATTCCCGGTTTATCCGGTCAATGGCCTCCAGCACGACAATCCCCGTTTTGACATCCAGCGCGCCCGTGGGTTCGTCGCACAGCAATACGCTGGGCTGCTTGGCAATCGCCCGGGCAATGGCAACCCGCTGCTGTTCGCCTCCGGACAACTGCGCCGGAAAATGATTGGCCCGGTCCCCCAGATTAACCATATTCAGGGCATCCATGGGATCCAGCGGGTTTCGCGCTATGTCGGTGATCAATGCCACATTCTCGCGCAGTCAGGCTGGGAATCAGGTTGTAAAACTGAAAAACGAAACCGACGTTTTCGCGGCGAAAGCGGGTCAGTTCCGACTCGTCGCAGGACGTCAACTCCTGATCAAGGTAGCGGACGGTGCCTGATGTCGGCACGTCCAGTCCGCCCAAAATGTTCAACAAGGTGGACTTCCCGCTTCCCGAAGCGCCCAGCAACACCACAAACTCGTGCTCCAGCAAGTCGAGACTGACACCGCGCAAGGCATGAACCTGAACTTCACCCATCTGATAAATCTTGGTGATGTCGACGGCACGAAAAACGCTGATTTGCGTGGCAGATTCCATGAACTGGGGTCCCGAACAGGTTGCACGGCGGATTTTCAGATCCTGGGGCGGTTTCCGGTTGATATAACAGGGGTACGGGTTCAGGCTCGCGCCCGGTTATTCGCCGGCCAACGCGCCAAATTGGCCCATTCGATCCAGCGGTACCGGAAATCACTGCCAAGCGCCAGCCGGTTGGGCAAATCGGGCGGCAAACAAGCCTGAATCCCTGACCGCCCGGGTGGCCAGCGACATCAGCAGTAATCCCGATTACAACTGATTTCGGCATTGCCGACAATGTAAAATCGGTCATTCACCCTGAAACACGACCCGTTTGGGGCCGGATCGAAAGGAAACGATGAACACACTCGTGGGTAAACCGGCCATTCCATACGAACTGCCCGACACACAGGGAATCGTCTATCGCCTGGCTGACGACGCCGGATATTGGCGGTTGCTGGTGTTTCACCGACATCTGGGCTGACCGCCGTGTCGCGAACATGTGGCGCAGTTGCGCCACTACGAACGGCTGTTGAGCGAACGGGACATTCGGGTTCGGGTGATTACCTTTGACGATCCATCCCTGGCCCGGAACTACGTCCGCGAGACCGGTTTGCCGTGGCCCCTGTTGCTGGATCCGGATCAATCACTGTATCGGGCCTATGGCATGACGCGCGGCAACTGGCGGAGTCTGTACGGTCCGACGTCGATCGCAAGGTATCTGAAATTGATGGCCGGGGGCCGCGGGCCGGGCCAGCCGGGCAAAGACTGGCGGCAGCTCGGTGGGGACGTGCTCATCGATCCGGCCGCCATCGTGCAAATGCATCATGTCAGTAAACATCCCCATGATCGACCGCCCGTGGAGTCGTTGCTGGCGGCCGTTGCCTGAACAACCATCCACGGCAGTGGCAACTCCTGAATCGGTTCAAATCCGCACCGGCCTGTGCGGAATCGCTCGTTGGGGAGTGCCGGCCTGTTCGGGAGGCCCGGGACCGCGGTTGGCTGCCCGCGGCATCGAAATTGCAAGTACTTCCGCTGAATCAGGTGATCATTTTCAGGGAGTTGATATGCTGGCTAAGCCCGCCCGACGAGGGATCCTGATCGAGCATTTGTTGCAGCCCGAAGCGTATCCGCACGAGGTGACGGAGTTGCGTTTGCTGGAAACGCATATTTCGTGGGTCATTCTCACCGGTCCGTATGCCTACAAAATCAAAAAGCCGGTTCGGTTCGACTTTGTGGATTATTCAAGCCTGTCCGAACGCCAAAGATTCTGCGAGCTGGAATTGGCGCTGAATCGACGATTTGCGCCGGAACTGTACATCAATGTCGTGCCGATTTACGAAATCGACGGGCGCCGCGCGTGGCGCCGGGGTCTGTGGAGCGGTCCGTCAGGCCCGTTGAATATGCGGTCCAGATGCAGCAGTTTCCGCAAAGCGCGATCGTGGCGGCGCGTCTGGAACATCCGCAACTGACGGCAGCCGCAGTGGAGCAGTTTGGCCGGGACATTGCCAGATTTCATGCAACGGTCGACGTCGCGCCCGGAAACCTGGAATGTGTGCAGGTCGAGCGGATCGCACAGGATGCGCTCGAAAATTTTCACGTACTGGGCAAGGCCACGGAACAACACCCGGGCCTTCAGGACCTCCAGCGCCTGGAGCGTTGGACGGTTGGGCAACTGGAGCGGCTGCGTCCGAAGTTCGCGAATCGGCTGTCCGGCGGATTCATTCGCCGCTGCCACGGCGACATGCACCTGCAGAATGTGTTGCAGCTGGACGGACGCCTGATTCCGTTTGACGGAATTGAATTCAACGAGGAATTTCAGTGGATCGACGTAGCCAGTGAGCTGGCATTTCCGGTTATGGATTTCGTGGCCCGGGGCCGCGCCGATTTGGGTTGGCGGCTGCTGAATGCGTGGCTGGAGTCCAGCGGTGATTACGGGGGGGCGGCCGTTTTGCGGTTCTATCTGGTTTATCGGGCTCTGGTGCGGGCCAAGGTCACCTGGCTGAATCCGCACAACCGCCAGCGATCTCCCGGCCAGGCAGAGGCCGAACCGTGGGACCAATACCTGGATGCCGCCCGGTATTTTGCGTTTGAGATGCAGCCCGAGCTTTCCATTATGCACGGACTGTCGGGCAGCGGAAAATCCACTGCGGCCATGCAGTGGGTCGAACGCCATGGTGGAATTCGAATGCGTTCGGACGTGCAAAGAAATCGACTGGCGGGGGAATCCGCAACCGTTGGCAAATACAGCCCCGAAATGAGTGAGCATGTTTACGGTAACTTGCTGGACGCGGCGCGGTCCATCATTGATGCCGGGTTTCCGGTGATTGTCGATGCCACGTTTATCCGCCGCGCGTGGCGGTTACGGTTTCGGCAACTGGCGGACCAGCTCGGGACTGGATTTCGAATTATTGACTGCGATGCGCCCCTGGACGTACTTGGACAGAGAATTCGCCAGCGTCGGGCCGATCCGTCAGAAGCGACCATCGACGTGCTGCAGATGCAAATGAAATCGCGTGATCCGCTCACGGCGGATGAATCCCGGTTCGTAACCAAAATCAACTGAGTTCCCCTGCCCGGGCGGGCGTTATTAATGCGAATCCCGATTGTTCCCAGATTCGAACCTTGCGTCAGCCCGGGCCAGCGATTCCGGGCCGAGGCACTGGCCCGGCAGATTCAGCGGGAACAACCGCATGTCAATGGCGGCAGTGATGTGTTCCGGCATTTGGTCGTCCGTCAGCCGGTCGGCGATGAACCTGCGCTGCATCTGGACGACTACAGCGAGATCCCGGTGATCGGCGACTGCGATACCGCCCAGCTGACGCAGCAGCGGGCACGGCTCCGCGCGGCTGACGGGGACTGGGTCGTCCAGTCGCGGAAGATTGAAAACGGGTTTTCTGATTATTGCGAGTACCAGCTGGGACTCGGCCGGGTCACCTGGATTTACCCCGTGGTCCAACCGGCCGCTCCCCGACAAATGGCGCTGCAATGCTGGATGGACCGGCGTGTTCGGCATGACCTGGTTCAGGCCGTGCGTCGCCAGGGGCTGCGGTACATCCATCCTTATGTTTCGACACTGCACGTTTGGGAACTGGCGGCTTTGCTGCGCAACGCAACCCGGTTGCCGATGTCGGTTATTGGTCCGCCCCCGGCCCTCGCCCGCTGGGCCAATGACAAGATCGAATTCACGCGGGTCGCTGCCAGATTGCTGGGCCACGCGTACGTGCCGCGGACGGAAGTGGCCTTTAATTTTGCAACACTCAGTCAGCAAGTTCGGGAGCTGGCCCGGTGCAGCGTCCGGTTGGGTATCAAATTTCCGTTTGGCGTTGGCGGCAGCGGTAATTTCCTGCTGGAAGCCCGTTGTTTTCGCGGGCTCAGTCTGGCCCAGGTGCGCCAACATCTGAAGGTGCTGTTATCCGGAAATCGCTGGCCGCAAAGCGGGCGGTTGTTGATCGACGTCTGGGAATCCGATGTGGTAAGCAGCCCGTCGGTGCAGATTTGGATCCCGCCAGCAGGTCATGGTGATCCCCGGATCGAGGGCTTGTTTGATCAAATCACCAGTGGCGAACGAGGGGCGTTTGAGGGCGCCTGTACGCTGCACCTGCCTCGGGAAACGGAACGGGAAATGATCGACTGCAGCTTTCTGCTGGCGATCCTGTTTCAGCAGCTGGGATACGTGGGACGTTGCTCGTTTGATTTGATTTTGCAAGACTCGGGGGACCCGGCCCGGTGCCTCAAGTTTATCGAATGCAACGGCCGATGGGGTGGCACCTCGATTCCGATGACGCTGGTGAATCGTTTGCACACCGGTCAGGCGTCTCCGAGTTGGTGTTGCAAGAAGATTCGTCTGGCCGGCAGGCGTTTGCCAACCTTTGCCCAACTGGTACGCCGGCTCGATACAGAGTTGTTTGATATTGCCCGCGGCACGGGACCGTTTATCTTGTACAATCCAGCGCGGATCAGGGCGGAATCGGCCGTGGAAGCGATTGCCCTGGGCGATACTCCGGCCGAGGCCCGGCACCGGCTGGACTTTGAATTGCCGGCGCGGCTTCGCGAAACGGCCGGCCCCGAACCGGGTGCCGGACTGGACTCGCAATCGATCGCCAACCCAAATCTGTAACGCAACCATCAAAATTTTGTTATCGCAGGGAGAACCTTGATGAAAACACGCCATCCTTTCACCGATATCCCGATCAGCGAAATCATGACGCGGGACGTGCAAACGCTGAGCGCCGGCGACTCGATTCGGGAGGCCGTGGGGATTATGCTGGAAAACCGTTTGGCCACCATTCCGGTTGTTGATCTGGATAACCACTGTATCGGGATATTATCCCGATCCGATTTGACGGAGCATTTTCTGCAAGAGGACAATGAGTTGTCCAGTTTCATGGACAATCAGGGTCCATCCATGCAGTGGCTGTACCGGACGCTGGACACCAGCGACACCCAGCTGGTTCAGGAGTTTATGGTCTCGGACGTCACCACCATAACGGAAAACCAGACCCTGTCGGAAACCTGCAAGGTGATGGTCAGGCATGAAGTTCATCACATACCGGTGGTCGATGACCAGCGGCGGGTCAAGGGAATCGTGTCAGCCTTTGACGTGGTTCGGGCGTTTGCCGAAGCCGGGTGAGGGCACCGCCCCCGCCGATGACGGGCCGATTCCGGGGATTACAGGTCGTACCGCGCCTTGCGAATGTGCTGGTGACAGTCAATGCAACTGGTCGACAGTTCATAAAAACGTAACGCCGTTGATTCAATGTTGCCGGTCTCGGCCGCAGTCATCAATCGTCGGGTGGCCGTTTTGAATTCGTCCGAGAGCCGGGTGTAATCGGCGTTTTCAATCGCAACCCAAAGGGCGCCTTCGGTTACCATCGACAGGTTTCTGACGCCGATCTTGATCGCATCGAAATCGCCGGTGGTCAGGCCCTCAAAAATGTTTTGGGTGTACATTAATTTGGTACGCATGAAATCGCGACGGGAGACGGCATCCGAATCCTGGGGGCGTTTCGCTGAGGGCGTTTGATCCTGCGGTGCCGCCGACGATTCCTGCCACCTCCACAACATGACCGAGGCGACCGCGAAAATCAAACAGGCAATTAGCAACAGGCGACTCATTTCGGGCTCCTCTGTGTTGAATCCGGTGAACTTCGTTGACCGTTGGCGGCGGGATGACCGGTTGATCCAGTTTATCGTATGTCAGTCGGCAACAGGAGTAAAACTCAAATGCTCCACCGCCACATTCAGGGCGGCCCGGGCCGCTTCCCACTGACGGTCGATGCGGGAAAGGCCGGGCAGCGGGTAGCGCGCCGGCCGGGTCAGGTGAAGGACGTCATCGCGCCGACAAGCGATGGCAACCACTGCATGAGGCCCGTGGGCGGCGGCCTGCAACTCAAGATGTCCGGTGATGGCGACCGAAACGTCGGTCGACGGACTCAGACGCAAAACCGATTTCGCCATCTCACGGGTTACCTCCGCACTGACCGCGGTATGGTCGCGTACCAGTGACGGTTCCACGTGCAGCCAGTCCGTTTTGGCGGATTCCTGGTAGGTGACCATCGAACCGTACAACCGGCGGGAGATCCCTGGCACCTGAGCCAGAATGGCAGCGACCAGCCCCCCCGTACAGCTTTCGGCAAATACGATCGTCTTGTCCCGCCGCTCCAGGCAATCGGCCAGTTCGACCGCCAACTGGCGGGTTGTCTGAAACAAGGGTTCCGAAATCATTGTGCGCTGCAGGGCGGTTTATCGAGTCATCAGGGGCGGAGACGGGCACGGGCGGAAACGCACAACCTGCCGGCGCATCAACCCGGTTCTTGGAGGGCACGCGGATTGCTAAACTGGCGGATTGTCCGAATATAATCCCCATCGAGATTCGTGGGCATCCCGTTGCCGTTTATTATGCAAACGCCGTTCCAGGCAATCCCGGTTCCGGGCCGGACTCCGATGGTCGATCGCCGTCGGGCGCCTGCGTCGGCGTCGCCGGCCGGGTGTCCGGTTGCCCTGCTGTCGTTCCACACCGATGGCTGCCCGTGAAAGATCCCATTCGCATTACGACGGCAACTCGCATCTGGCGGGATTTTCGGCGACGGCTAACCCGAAACGAATGGGCGATCCGTTTGCTGGGGTTATCGCGGTCACCGGACCGGTCGACCGATCCCGGCCTGATTCTGGTGCAAATCGACGGCTTGTCCCGCCACCAGTTGGAGCGGGCGCTGCAGCAAAACCGAATGCCGTTTCTGCGATCTCTCCTGGATGCCGAACAGTACGTCAATCACATCCTGTATTCCGGATTGCCGGCCAGCACAGCGGCAGTGCAGGCGGAACTCTTTTACGGAGTGCCGGCCGTTATCCCGGCGTTCGGATTTCGGGATCACCGGACCGGAGCACTGGTGCGAATGAATGCCAGTGAAGTCGCCCGGGACGTGGAAACGCGGCTTCGCCGGGTCCGACCGGGGTTGCTGGAGGGCGGCAGCTCGTATGGCAACGTGTTCTCCGGCGGAGCCAGCGCCGAACATTATTGCGCGACCAGTATTGGCTGGAGTGAGTTTCTCGGGACGGTCAACCCGCTAAAACTGGTGATCGTCATGCTGTTGAACATTCTGATGTTTCTGCGTGTCACGGGACTGATGATGGTCGAGCTGGTGCTGGCCCTGTTGGACTGGTTGCGTGGAATTGTCCCGTTCCGCCAGTTTTTGCAGCAGCTGCGCATGATTCCGGCCCGCGTCATCGTCGTGGTGCTGCTCCGGGACCTGGTCACGGTCGGCGCCAGTTATGATTCGGCGCGAGGTGAACCGGTGATTCACGTAAACTTCCTGGGTTACGACGAACAGGCGCACCGCTGCGGACCCGACTCGCGGATGGCCGGGTGGGCGCTGCGCGGTATTGACCGGGCCGTCCGGCGAATCTGGAAATCGGCCCATCAGGGTGCCGGGCGCGAATATGACGTTTGGGTTTTTTCCGATCACGGCCAGCAGGCTGCACGGCCCTGGCAGGGGGAACACGGGGAGTTGCTCCAGCAGCAGGTGGCCCGCACGGTCGACGCGTTTTGTTCGGATTCCGGTAGTCTGCCAGTCCCCGGCCAGCCCGCCAGATTACTGACGCGGGCGCGCTGGCTGGGGATTCGCTGGCTGGCTTCGATCGTGGCCGGTGAACAGGACCAGGACGCCCTGTTCGGTTCACCGCATGTCCAGACCGCGACATCCGGGTCACTGGCATTTGTATATTTGCTGGCGGATTCAGCACGCCGGCATGCCGACGAGATTGCCCGTCGGCTGGCGACGGAAGCGCAGGTCCCGATGGTTGTTCAGGCGATCGCGGACAATGCCGCCCGGGTCACCACGGCCGATGGCATTTATCGATTGCCGCAGGATGCCATTCAGGTGTTTGGTTCGGAGCATCCGTTTCTGGATGAAGTGGCCAATGACCTGGTTCGCCTGGCCCATCATCCGGATGCGGGTGACTTGCTGCTGGCGGGCTGGTCGCATGACGGACCATCCACCAGTTTCGTTTGGGAGTACGGGGCTCATGGGGGACCGGGGATCGAGGAGACGCGGGCTTTTGCGCTGTTGCCGCCCGACGCACCGGTGCCGGAATCCGGCAAACGGTATTTGCGACCCAATGACTTGCGGCGGGCAGCCCTGGCCTGTCTGGGGCGAGACCCCCGGCAGACGCCTCGCCGCTGGGTGCGCGAGGAGGCCGGGGATCAGCGGATTCGGCTGGTGACGTACAATGTTCACGCCTGCGTGGGCATGGACGGGCAACTGATCCCGGGACGGATTGCCCGCGTGATCGCCCAATCCGGGGCCGACATTGCCTGTCTGCAGGAACTGGATGTATTTCGCAGGCGATCGGGCAATGATGACCAGGCCCGGCGAATTGCCCGCAGTCTGGAAATGAACTTCCAGTTTCACCCGGCGTGGCACCTGCAAAAGGAACAGTTCGGAAACGCCATTCTGACCCGATTTCCGATGAACATCGTCCAGGCCGAGGGCCTGCACCATCACAAGGCGGATCGCTCACGGCGCAGCGCATTGTGGGTGGAAATCAAAATCGACGATCAAATGTCGGTGCAGGTGATCAACACCCACATGAGTATCTATCCCAGGGAACAACTGATTCAGGCCCGGCAATTGCTGAATGAATGGGTCCAGCCGGCCCGGCAACGGGGGCCGGTCATTTTGTGTGGTGATTTCAATGCGCGGCCAAAATCGGCGACGTGGAAAGTGTTTGCGGATTCGATGATTGACGTGGAATCGCTTCACGCCCGCCGCCACCGGTCGACCTATTTCAGTCCGTTTCCGATCACGCGTCTGGATCACATGTTCGTAACACCCGACCTGGAACCCAAACAGGTTCAGGTCATCCGGACCCGCATGGCCCGCGATGCCTCGGATCATCTGCCGCTGTACGTCGAACTGCAACTGAAAAGGGACCAGCCGGATGCGCCGGCGGCAAACGCTCCCGCCACGCGAATTCAGACGTCGGAAACCTGATCCGGACGGGTCCCCGATTCCCGACGTCATCGCACCCTGCAATTCGTGGATAGCGGAGGGTCACTGCGGGAGGGTCAGACCGAATGGCTGGCCCCCACGACGGCGTAGTTGCGGTCGACCATGACCACACTCATATTGTCCAGCTCCCGCCATGTTTCGTGCGTTACCGGTTCGGAGGCAATCGAGACCGCGCGGTGATTGACGGTTTCAAGGTGATGCACATGCGGGATGCCGCAGATTTCACAATCCACCAGTCCGTGCTGTTCGACCATGTACAGCGTGTGATTCCAGCGGCAGGCAGTCATGGCCAGGCCATCGGTCAAAATAAAATTCAGTCGGGGTATTTTTTCGGTATCCACATCCAGACAGCGACTGGCGAGGGTTCGCACCGAATCCGTTAGCAATTCGACAATCGTTTCGGGCGGCTGGTCGTTCAGCCGAAAGATCCGGTTTTGCTGCAGCTGGCTCAACAGCCACAGAAAATACTGTTCGCTGTCCGTTTCCCCCAGGCGAAGCTGTTGCAATTCCGGGTTGGTTTCCCGTTCCAGCTGGCCCCGAATCCGGTCGAATCCGGTTACCGTTCCGTTGTGGGCAAAAGTCCAGTGGCCGGCCGTGAAGGGGTGCGTGTTGGCCACGGATTTCACGCCGACGGTGGCCGCCCGGACATGAGCCACGAGAACGGTTGAATAGACTCGCTCGGCCGTAATCCCGAACAACCGGTCGCTAAAGGCGGCGGTTGTTTTTTTCTCAACCGACGGCCAGCCATCCTGATAGGTGGCGATTCCCCAGCCGTCGGTATGATCCCGCCCCACGCTGTCCACGCGGCTTTGTTGCATCAGGGCATTTTGGGCAAACACCAGGCTGCAATCCACCTTGGTCGGTTCGTTGGAAATAAACCCGTAGAGTCGGCACATTACAATTCAGTCCATTTTTGGCCCTCGCGACGAAATTCCAGCAATTTCGCCAGGGAGTCGGCCTGTTCCTTTTCATCCAGCCGGGACATCAGACTAATCAGCGTTCCGCAGTGCTCGGCATGCGACAACGCGGTTTGAAACCCGGACTGGATCGATTGGCATGACTCGTTGTCCGGCGTTTCGTCATTCAGCAAGCTGCGGAGCGCCTCGCACATTTGGCGATGTTCACCCTTCAATCGATCCTCGGTCACGCGTTTTTCGCCGAAGGCGGCCAGTCGCGGATATAATTCAGCTTCCTCGTAGGCAATGTGCGGCCCCGCCACCGTATCCAGCTCATGGCCACGCTGCCGGGCCTGAGTGAGGTTTTGGTCCGCCACGAGCTTGGATATCTCGTACAGCAGCCTGGAAAACTGTTGGTGATCTTTCAAAAATTCGGCGATCAGCGGCGTCTTTGTGTCCAGCACCGGTTTGTCTCCTTTGCATTTCGGGGTTAGTTTGACGATTCATGGCCCGGCGGATCTCCAGCCGCGCGAGCAAGTTCCCCTCCCGCGGACACTAGTCCTCCGAATCATCGCGCAAAACCAGCACCGGGCACGGTGCCAGGCGTGTGACCCGCTCGGCCACCGAACCCAGCAAAAATCGCTTGATACCGGTGCGACCATGCGACGAAATCACGATCAGGCCCGCATCAACCTCTTTGGCCCGATTCGTTATTTCACTGCCCGGATCGCCAAATAATACGGTGAACTTCAATCCCTCGTATTTGTCTGCGGGGAGATCCTTGTGAAAGTACTCAATCAGGTTTTCGCGAACACCCTCTTCGGTAAACGTGCCCCACACCACGTTGGGCTCCATGACCGATGGATAGGGTGTCACGTGAACGACTTCGATCTGTTTGGGAGATTCCGCCAACTCCAGCGCTTTCTGCAACGCATCGTTCGACATTTCGGAAAAATCCCACGGCACAATGATGGGCTGGTTCGTAAAAAACTGCATCGCGTTTCCTTTGCGGTAAATACGTTTTGATCAGGCGAACGTGGTTGCAAAGTTCGTGCCAACCAAAATCCTCCGTCACCCGTTGGCTTGCCAGCCGGTTGCCTGGAACGGATGTGCGATTTCGCTCGCCAAACGGTTCCCGGGGACCGGGTGGCATTATTTCAGGGGATTTTGGCGTGGCGGCGGACCGATGGACAGTGGTCAGGCCGGGGACGACCCGCGGCCCGGATGAAACACGCTGTGGGCGTTCAAAATCCCGACCGGGCGATCGGACTGGTCGATCACCACCAAATGATGAATCGCCGGATTCTGCTGGAAAACCTGACGCGCCTTGTCAATCGTTTCCCGGTTGGAAATCGTAATCGCTGGCGAGGTCATGTGACGCCGGACCTGGTCAAAGTCCAGGTTTATGACGCGCCGCTGGCCAAACTCGTCGGTCTCGAACATCTCGGGTATGACCGACGGATCGTGTTTTTCGTAGCGTTCCAGCATGCTGTGGTATTTGTCGATATCGGTTCGAGTCAGGATCCCGATGGTATGCCCGTCGTCATCGATCACCGGTGCGGCCGTTTCCCGTGCCTGCTCCAGTTCAGCAACTACTTTGGCGATTTCATCGGTCACCTGAACCGGCCGGACCTGATTCATGGATTCGGTCACGAATTGCTCCTGACCCGGCGGTTTACTGTCCTCACCGCGCTTGATTTTCGGAACCTTGATAGTCACGACCGGGCAACTGGCATGCCGAACCACATACTCCGCGACACTGCCCATCAGAATCCGTGTCAGGCCGCTGTGACCGTGGGTACTCAAAACGACCATATCAAATGATTCCGCAATCCGCACAATTTCCGGACCCGGGTTGCCACAGGCAAACATATGGTCAAAACGCACGTCCGGGGCGGTCGGTTCCAGTACCTTCAAACGTTGTTTGTCGTCCGTTACCAGCGCCGCCACGTAGTCACTGCCGAGCATGTTTTCCTGCGGCAACGGCTGGGGCTCGACGTACAGAAATACCAGCTGGGCCTTGTGTACCCGGGCCAGTGCCGAGGCCAGCTCAATGGCTGCCTGGCTGTTTTCCGACAGGTCCACCGGACACAGTATTTTCTCAACGGAATTCATTGGATTGGCCTGCTCATCGCCTGAGTTCATCGTCCCGGTAGCGGGTCCGGACTATCGGTTCCCCGGTTGTTGTCGCAAATACTTGTGACACCGTACACAATTCAGTGTGACTTCAAAATACGCCAGCGTGGCTCCGTCCATGTTTCGCTCGTCAGCCTGGTCGCGCAACCGCTGGGTGGCACCCCGGAATTCGCTGCTCAGTCGAAGATAGGCTTCGGTCTGCAGCACATTCCAGTCGGATTCGTAACTAAGCAGACTGAGCGCCTGGGCGCTGTCACCAATTTTTGCATAGTCCTCAGACGCCAGACCGGAGACGATGTCCCGCGCCGCATCCAGTTTGCGTTTCATAAACGGTGTTGTGTCTTCCTGAACGGGCTGTTCCTGCGGAACCGCCAGCATGCTGCCCGCAGTTATCGCAAGTATGGAAAGACCGGCAAGGCATTTCATGAACATGTTGTTTCCTTTGATTAAGAGTTGTCCGGGCAATCAACGATGACTTCGCCGGCAGTCCGCCCGTGCCGGGCTCCGGCCGACCAACCGCAAGCGGCAGCGATTCCATCCTGCGGCTGTGTTACGCGATCCGCCCGTATCCGCCCTGTCACCCGACCAATGACATGGACGACGTCCCGGATCTCCGGACTGGAATGCAAGGGTCATGCCACAAACGGCCCAATGATGGGAATCCACGAGAATGCCGACCGGGAACGCATGGCGATCGCCAAATCTCCGAGTACTCCGTCCGGATGTACGGGCCGGGCGACAGGTTACCCGGAGCCGTGAGCGAAATAGCGCGCCTGGACCGCCGGCCTGAGATCTGGACATTTGGGCCGGCGGATACCGGTGCAAGCTGGCTCATTCCCGCTCGTTTCCGTTCAATGGGCCTGGCCCATGATGTCAAATGTTGTGGATTCATTCATTCCCGGCAAATCGATCCGAAACCGGATGATGAATTCCCCGGCCCCCCCGGGGATTTGAAATGACGCTTGTGCATAATGTGCGGGCTCTGTTTCCGTTGCCGGCTCAAACGTCGTCGACGCCTCATCGACCAGCACCGTTTGCGAGTCGGCGGCCATCAAACTGACGTGGACCACCGCGTCGCAAACGTCGATTCCGTCACGCGTGATCATCGCCGCGGGCTCCAGTTGTTCCCCGATATGAAAGTCGGCGCCATGCTGTCCCAGGCTGATGCGAAAATCGCCTTCCTCGATGTCTTCACGAACCCAAACCAGTTGGTCGTTGCCGGTGTGGCTGTGCGGTTCACCTGACTCATTCATCACCGGGATACCGGATTCCTGTCGTTGATTGTCACAGCCGGGTACCAACGCCGAGGTCACCAGCAACAAAGCCAACAGGCAGGGAAAATTGATTTTCACAGGGGAAGTCCGGGGCTCTGGCGCAGAGTTATGTCACAGGCACCGGAGGCGTCGGCGCCGCGGTGGCGGGAATCATACCACACCCGCGGGCCGTTGGCGCGGCGGTTTTCGGCGAACGGCCGGCCGGGGTCACGAATCCGGGTTGACTTGGCGAAGGAATTCGCTAACTTGGGGTCCGTTACAGAATGCATTCGCCAAACCGGGTTGCGCCCGTTCGCGGCCGGTCCGTTCAAACCAGTCCCCCCCACCGCCGTCATGCCCCGTCCTGTCGCCTCACAACCGACCGATGTTGAACTGAAAATTCTGAATGTGCTGTGGGAGCTCGGTCCATCACCGGTCCGGGCCATTCACAACGCGCTGGCCGTAGACAAGGCAACCAACTATTCGACGACCGTCAAAATGTTGTCGGTCATGCTCGAAAAAAACCTGGTCCGTCGCGATGATTCCGTACGACCGCAAATATACCGGGCCGCCGAAACGCGGCAGAGTTGCCAGAAAAAAATGCTCAGGAGTTTGATTCGAAAAGCCTACGAGGGGTCCACCCGGAGTTTGGTGATGCAGGCCCTGTCAGCGCAAAAATCCTCGCCGGAAGATCTGCAGGAAATTCGACAACTGCTGGACCAGCTGGAAAGGCGCCAGTCATGAACGTGCTGCGACAGATCGTCGAATCGCCCCAGGCTGACGCCCTGGGCTGGTGCTTGGTACACGCGGTTTGGCAGGTAGCCCTGCTCGGCGCCGGTTTGAAACTGGCTCTGGCGGCGGCGGATCGCCATGCCGCAAGACTTCGGTATCACCTGGGACTCGCAGCACTGGCCGGTTCGCTGCTGTTTCCCGTCATCACCGGGTATTGGATGGTTTCCACAGCGCCCTCGAATGTTGTTTCCGGGATGCCGCGGACATCGACCGCCACAGCGGCCGGCAACCCCCCGAAAACCGTCATTTCGCAGGATCGCGACGTAACCCCTCGGGGGCCCGTTGCAGATACTGCCTCGCACGGTGTTGCGACGGGCCGCGACCAGGCGTTGGTCCGGGGGGCCGGGTTACCCGCAAACCGTTCGGCGCAGCCGATCATGGACGTCGTGGATTGCCTGTGCCTGGGTGATCGGAGTCACCGTTTTTTCGATTCGCCTGGTGCCGGGATTCACGACCATTCTTCATTTGCGTATGACTGGCCGACAGCCGGTCGCCGGCTGGATTGAGGACGCCGTGCAACGCCTGGCGCGGCAGATGGGAGTGCGGCGGCGTGTCGCGATTTCAGGATCCCGTTGGATCGATGTTCCGGCGCAGTTGGGAGTAATTCGACCGCTTCTGTTGCTGCCCGTATCCGGACTGACCAGCTTGTCAGCCGGGGAACTGGAAGCGCTTTTGCTGCATGAACTGGCTCATGTGAAACGCCATGATTTTGCTGCCAACCTGTTTCAGGTCGTTGTCGAGACCTTGCTGTTTTTTCACCCGGCGGTCTGGTGGATATCCGCGACGATCCGGATGGAGCGGGAGAATTGTTGTGACGACATGGCCGTGGCACAATGCGGCCAGCCCAACCATCTTGCCCGCGCACTGGCCCGGCTGGAACAACAACGGATAACCCGCCCGACAGGGGTCGCGATGAGCGCCGGTGGCGGATCGCTGGTCCGGCGAATCCGACGCCTGACTCGTCCGCGTTCGGCTGCTGTCAGCCTCTCCGCCGGACTGCCGGCCAGCCTGGCGTTGCTGACAGCCACCCTGTCGCTGTTGACCCTGTTGTCGGTCAACACACGAACAGCCAATCCGTCTCGTTTCGAACCGGACGATGGCGCGTTGACTCAACTGGAAGTAGTCAGCCTGAATGACCTGTATGCCTGGGACAGCCGCACGACCACCGATTTGCGACTCGTTTACAAGTTTTGGAACATGTTCCCATTGGACCAGCGGGAGCAACCCGGGGAAGTCATCGAGGGCTGGACACCCGATCTGGAATTTCGGTTCTCGCATGAACCGGTCGATGACGAACCCCCGCGGATCACCATCGTCCGGGCAGGATTGCGGGACGGTTTTCGCTGGAGTGTGGGACGCGGAATCTGGTTGCTGGACGGGCAATGGCCCCTGCGGTACGGGCTGAACGAGCTGATCACCCGGTCGCCGGACGACACTCAGGACACCAACGAGGCACCACCGCCCAACAACCGGGATTTTGGCGACGTTCTGTTGCGCGAGAAACTGGTCAACGACCTGGCCGTGGCCCGCGAGCAGGCCGCGTTGGACAAGGTGGCCTCAGGTCACTGGGTCGCCGTGGTGGACGGCAATCTGCTCGGATCGTGGGAATCGTTTGAGTCATGTGTGGCGGCTGCCGACCAGGCAAACCGCCATGCCATGCATCGCTTTATTTACCGGCCCGGGATCGACGACCAGGATATCGAGTCCTTTGCCTCGTCACCGTGGGCGTCGGACAACCCGGGCTGGTGGCAGTTCGGCCGCCAGTTTCAGGCCGATCAGGGTCTGACGATCGCACCGACGCAGTGGATTCGAGGCGCCGCTCCGTGGCGGCGCCCGCCGGCAAGGCCTCGATTGTCATGGGTTCACCCGCCGCAGACGCAGCGACCTCGGTGCGACGCCGTGCCGTATGCAGTGGCCTGCTGGCGCAGCAATTGACGATTACCGGCGACGATGCGCAGCAACTGAATTTGTACCGGTTTGCCATCCCGGGCACCGTGTTCAGCCAGACATACCAGGCCGATTGCATGAAAGTTCACACCCGGGTAACCATCGATGGTCTGGACATTCAGCAGCGAGTCGTCGCTTTCGTAATTCCCCAGTCGGTCGTCAACCGCGGGACTGGCGCCAATGGTTCGGATCCGGATACACCTCTCGGCAAGTTGAAGATCGATTTGGAAGATGCCGATGTTGACCGGGAAACACATGATCAGACGGAGGATGGCCGATCGCATGCTGGTGCCGCCTCCGAATCGGTCCCCCACAACGACAAGCTCGGAATCGAGGTTGCAGATGAGGGCCAAACCGTCATCCTGGATGGCCCGCCCGACGATGTCGAGCGGGTAAAGCCAGAGATTGAGGCGATCGCGCGGGCGGGCGGTCAGACGCTGCAATTGGGTGGCCGGGACCCGCCACACCGGACGTCACATGGCGACGAGGGCTCCGTCAGGAATCCGTGGCGCACCCGTGATGGCCTGCAGATCCCCAATCCGATTGATATCCATTCAGCCGGGGTTTCCGCGAACGAGCGGGGCCTGAAACCGGAAGACCATTCATCATCGCCCCGGATCGATCCCGACACCTGGACGGTGACTGGCGAGATTACCGACGACGACGGTGTTCCATTGGCTGGTGTTCGTGTGTGGGCCGCTACCGGCGCGGGATCGCTGCGAACGACCGGTGAAACCCGGACCGATTCGGACGGAACATATTCCCTGACGTTTGGTCCCGGAATTCACTTCCTTCAGGCCAATGACGTTTCCCAGTCGCAAGTCGGTGTGCAGGCGGCCTGCATTTTCGCGGCGCTGGACGGTTACGCCGAGGTGAATTTGTGTCGGGAGGGTGATCGCCTGATGGCCGAATCACTGACGGATGGATCACTGCCGACTGGCACCACGGCCTGGGGTTCGCTTGACGCAATCAGGGATCGGCTGATTCTCAAAGGCCAACCCGTGACGATCAACTTCGTCATGCAGCCCTCTGCCAGAATCAGGGGGTTTCTGGTGGATCAGTACGGGCATTTGTTGCAAGGGCGCAGTTTGTCGATGACCGGCAGCGAATTGCCGCCCGGCAGCAGTGTTCTCGACCAGGTCATTCTCAATCGCGAGGCCCGGTTCGAATTCCAAGACGTGCCACCTGACAAAACCTGGCAATTCAGTTTTCGATTGCCCGAAACGCAAATCGAGGTTGTGACACCCGGATTTCATCTGGACCCGGCGTCGGAACATGTTTGGCTGGTTACCGCAGATTCCCAAGCCGACCCGCCAACACTGACGTACGAGGCCATTACCGATGAGCAGTTCGACGCGCTGGCCGGTCGCGATTTGGACAAGCCGTGGCCGGTCATGCGTGGCCGGCCATTGACCAGTCGCGAGCAGCACGCCATTGACTGGGGACCGGAACAGGGCGGGTTGCGGGCGGCGATGGCGACACCGGATGAATTGTCGATTTCTTCCGGATCTGAAGTCGATCTGGAATTGTGGCTGCACAACGTTTCCGACGAACCAATTCGAATCGAAAGCGAGAACTGGCGACAGGACGACGAACTGGAATTGAAAAACGCGGACGAGGTTCCGGTACTCGTCGGCAAATCGTGGTACACCGGTTGGCCGGTCATGAAAACATGGGTCATCGATCCAGGTGAGGTCGTGGTAATCGACTCCGGCAATTTGCAGGTTCGCACCATCGGCGGTCGGCCCGGACCCTCCGGCAACATGCCTGTGTATCGGGCCGATTCGCTGAAACCCGGTCGCTACTCAGCCAGATTTCGGGTTCGCATCCCGGGGGATGACACCGAATCGGATACGTGGCGGGGGGAATTGACCAGCGGAACTCTGGAACTGGAAATCCGGTAGCGTGACCCCCTGTTTGCTGTCTCCGATCCCGCGAACCCTCAGAATTCCTGCCAGCCCGATTTTACCCAGGGCATGTCCTCGCCGGCCTCGGCTCGCAGTTTCATGATCAGTTGCGCCGCGTGATGCTGGAGGTGCCGGATGTTGTACAGATGCAGCTCGGCTCGCGAAGTATTCAGCCACGGGAATCCGGCCGCACTGGCCAGGTCATCAGCGGTCTCGCCGGATACAACCCGGATCGCCTTGTCGCGACAATGCGCCAGATACTTCAGGACAAACGACTGGTCGTACGTCCCGCGCGGAATTCGGGGCTGGAGCTGTTCGTAATCGGCAAAAATCGCGGCGTATTGGCGGTGAAATGCCTGACGGGGCTGGGACTCGACATTCTGGCCCAGGTACAGATCGGCAAAAAACAGCCCGTGAAACACCGTCTGGCTAAATGGATGATTGACGACCGGACCCTGCCACATCTGATCCGGGCAACGGGTCACACACTCGTGCAACGTGCAAAAAACTGCCTCGTACTGGTTGGCAATCGTTCGCTGGAATAATTCCCGCATGGCTCCCTCATCGCGAGCTTGGGTACCGGGCCGACCGCGTTGTACGACGGAGCCGGAGTCTGGTCAACGAATACGGCTCAAAAAAGACCCGTAATTCGTAAACGATTCAATGGCCGCTGCGACATCAATCTGGAGACAGCATAAAAACCCCGGAGAAGACTCGGCAAGGTCACGACCCGCCCGCTTGTCGACCCTCGCCGCCTGCCTGTGGTTCATTCCGGGCACTGTTCACGCCCAACAATACCGTCAATCCCCGGGCAGCTCCGCGACCGCGGCGCAGCACCCGGAAGGGTCGCAATTTCAAAAAAAAAGAAAGCTCGCCATGGCAGATCTCCCCTGCCCTTGCCGGATTGGGCGGCGTCTTGTCCCCCGGCGGGTTGATGGAGCTGTCGAATCTGCTGGCGACCGGGTATTTATTGATGTCTGCTGGTGAGCAGGTTGATCCCGAGGAGTACGGGCGGATCGAGATCAAGTTGTTTCTGCTGCGGCGGCAGGCGTTGGACCATTCGGGGGTCGGATCGCGGTGATCATGGCCGACAGGTGACGGAAATCAACCACGCGACGGACCAGTATGTCACGGGCTGGATCGCCGATACGGCCGACGTTGCAGGAACCAGGCCGTGGCAATCGTTTCCGGACGCTCTGCCTGATGACGCGAAAGGCCGGCGCCGCGTCGCCTGACCCGCCCGGTCGCCGGACTTTGTTATATTTCGTCGGCCGATGACGGGAACGATTCCACCCCGACATCGTCCAACAAGCGGGCATCGGGATGATCATTTTTTGCGGGAGACACGAATGCACGGTCAGCCGGGCTTTTTCTGGATCGGACTGCTGGCGCTTTGCGGGTCGGTTCCAGGCATCCAGGGAAACGACATTCAGGATGGCATTTACTTTCTGAATCAGCCGGGTCAGGGGCAGAAAGTGGCGGCGGGGGGTACCGAGGTCTGGCTGGGCAAACTGGCCAGCGACCAGCTGGGTGAAATCAGCCTGTATTCGCTGAACAATCAAAACACACAATATCTGTTGCGACTGGATCGATGCGGGCCGTTGCAAACCGACCAGCAACTGGTCAGCCTGACCGCGATCGTCATTGACGGGGTCTGTGCCGTGGTCAGCGGCCACAGCGGCGGGCCCGGGCAGGAGACGGGCGAGGTGACGTTGACGGCGCAGTTGCAGGGCGAGGCAGTTGCTGAACAAATTGCCAAACACCTCGACATTGGGGTCCAAAAGCGGCGGCATCCCGGGCATTGTTTGCTGGTCACGTGGACTCCCGTGCGGGAATCATTTGGGCCGGATGACGCCGTGGAACTGGAGTTGGAGATTCGCAACGTGGGCGACGTTCCGATTGTCTTTCTCGACGGCGGCCAGCAACGGGGCGCTCGCAACAACCAGTTCAATTTCACTTGTTTCCACCAGCTCAAACCGGTGCCAGACGTCGGGAACCCGATCCACTTCGGCGGGTTGGCGGCGATCGTCGATTTGCAGCCCGGCCAGAGTTTTCAAAAACGCGTCGATTTGCGAGACTGGTATTCGTTCAACGAGGTGGGCGTATACGATCTGATTGGCAGTTTCTATCTGGGCATCCACGAATCGCAACGTGCTCACCGACTGGTCTGGGAAGACTACGCGACCGGTCCGGGACAGGTGACCATCGTCATCGAATAGACGTTGGCCGCGATCCCGACGGGCGTGGCATTGCCTCGGCCATCACAGTGACATCCGGGTTATTCGGGCACCATGAAACGCGCAGCCCGTCACCACGACAACGCGTGTTCCTTCCGCCAAAAATGTGTGCGTGCCTGGAAACGCCTGGCACGCCTGACCGTTGTCGCAATTGCCATGTGTGTGATCATGCTTCTGATCGGTCTGGTCCCTGTCAATAACGACTTTCGGCCGTCCCCGGGGGGGATCGAGGTTCTGGTCGTTTCCAATTCGGTTCATGCCGAACTCGTGTTGCCAATCGATACTGAAACGATCAATTGGCGGAAACACTTTGCGGCCAGTTGTTTTTCTGGTGACACCAGCAGTGCCACGCATGTTGCCATCGGCTGGGGCGACAGGGAATTCTTTACCGAATCACCGACATGGGCGGACGTTCGTCTGGCGACAGCAGCCAGGGCGTTGTTGTGGCCCACGGCAGCGTGTCTGCACGTCAGTTTGACGAGGGGCCGGGTCGAAGCCGGCGAAAGTCGGTTGATTGCGATTTCCGGCGAACAATATGAACGGTTGGTCGATCATATCGTGGCCAGTTTTCGGCGGGACACTGACGGAACGATGTTGCAGATTGGCCACGGCGGATGGGGTCCCGGTGACGCTTTTTTCCTGGCGAAAGGCCACTTTCACTGCTTCAATACCTGCAACAATTGGGTTGGAAACGCACTCCAGTCGGCCGGAGTGCGGGCAGGCTGGTATACGCCGTTGCCGCGATCGGTCTTTCTCTATCTGCCCCGGTAACCGATAGCCAAAAATCGGCCGTTGCTCGGCAACTCGACGCGTTGGCTTCGACGCAACCCGGAACGGGTATCCCGGCTGTCACAGATCGTTCCTTCGGAACACACAGGCCCGGCACACACCACTTGTCGCGGGTATTCGGATGACGGACCAGTTTGACGACCAGGGGGCCGCCGAACGTCGGCGGCCGGAACCGGCGAACCGGTTCCGCAACCCCGGCGCCCAGGCGTTCGAGAGCAGGTCCGAATGCCAAATCCCGACTGAGGAGGTTTCGCGCCGTTATCCCGTCGAAGGCACCCGCCAGTATCAGATCGAACCGCTGGAGACGGCATCCCGCGAGCAACAACCTGGACGACCTCCCGGATGCAGGGTTACGGGGCTCGCGCTCCCCGGAAAACGCAGGAACGAGTCAGGAATGACTTTTGCAGCGAACGACCTGACACCAATGCTCGGCAGGCCGAATCGGAAACCGCCGGGCACAATCCCCGGACCGGCCGACCCGCGAAATCCATTCAGTGACGCTGGAATAACGCCCGTTATTGGCATGCTGACCTGATCATTGGGCCGGCATAACGCGCAGCATCTTGCCAACGACGTCCTGCAGATCGATGCGAAGTTCCCGATCGACGCCTTTCACGTATACCGAATTGCCTTCCTGACGAATAAAAACCCGGGATTCGATTACGTCTCCGCGCCGGAACGAAATCGTATCACCCAGGTTCATATCGAACGCCACCGAATCTTTCCGGATCAGCACCAGTGTGTCTCCAGCCCTGATGTGTGGCGCCAGCAAATCGTCGTTCATTTTGACGGACGTCAGGATCGAGGCAATCAGCAGCGCAATTCCGGCAACGGCCAGACCGCACAGGACGACCACCCATCCGGCGGCCCTGGCAACGGGGCTTGCTATCCCGGACGGCACCAACGCAAGCGGATTGGCCGGTAAGAAATCTTCCGAGACCCGGGTTGTGCGGCGAAACAGTCCGACCGAAACGAGGAAAACCACGGCCAGTACCAGCAACCACCAGACCGGGAATCGATCGGGGTCGCGCAGCAGATAATTGGACGAGATGGCTGTCGTGTTGTTGGAAATGTGCCCGAGAATGGCGGGCACAATCGATTGGGTCCGCAGGGTCATCCACCCGAAAACGCAGCCCAGAAAAGCGGCCGGGAGAATTCGCCATGGATCAAGATGCATGATTCCGAACATGATTCCGGCAACGAGGACGCCAAACCATGGCCCGCGCCGTTCCAGCGCACCCTGCACCGCGCCGCGAAACAGGCATTCCTCGCAAATGCCCGGCAGTACTGCCGCGGTCGCCAACAGTGTCAGATAGGCGGATACGTTCGAGATGCCCGGGCCGATGTCGAGGGGTGGGCCAATCATCCAGCTGATCGATTCGTGCAACATCACGGCGACGCTCCACGCAGCTGCACCGGTCAAAATCGCCAGCCCGGCCACACCGGGAGTGACCGGATTCAGCCGCAGACCCGTCCGGACCGGCAATCCCCTGATCCGCACGAACACGATGGCGGGAACGAGCAACAGCATCAATAACGTGAACGCCAGCCCCGCGGTTGGCCACAATACCTGGGCAAACACTCCGGCTGTCAACATCAGCGACAGACAGATCAGGTAAAGAATATATGCATCACCCACGTTGGTCCCCGATTGGGGAGACGTCGATGCATCAGATTCAGACATGAAAAACTGACCAGTGACAGCTCGGTGGTCTCGATGGGCGCCGGAGTCAGCCGGATACTCGCGGGTTTTTGAACGGTTTATACTACCACAGTGTTGAGTGATTCGTATCGCCCGGGAGCCCGCCCATGATCAAACGAGTGATTCCGGCGATGCTGGTTGTCGCGGTACTGGTCGTGTTGATTTTCTACAGCCAGATTCGCGTGGCGGACCCGTTTGTTTCCGGGATCATCGAGACCGATGAAATCCGGCTGGGCTCCCGGCTGGGGGGGCGGGTCAAGGCGGTGTTTGTCGAGGAAGGGGACCGGGTCACGCAGGGAATGGCCCTGATTGAATTTGAACCGTATGACTTGCTGGAGCGGGAGCGGCAGGCGTTGGCCGAACTGGCTGCCCGGGAGGCCAGTTTGAGGCAGTTGAAAAGTGGCCTGCGACCGGAGGAAATTGCCCAGGCGCAGGCCCGCCTCGACCAGTTGACCGCCCGGTTGCGGGCTCTGGAAGCGGGGCCCCGACCGGAGGAAATCGAAGCTGCCCGGGCCCGTCTGGACGCGGCCAACGCGGAACAGGTGCTCGCCAAAAGCGAATACGATCGGCGGGACCGCCTGATGCAAACCAACGCCGTATCGCGTTCTGACCTGGATGCGGCGCGCGAGAAACTGGAAGCGGCTATCGCCAACGTGGAGGTTCGCAACAACGAGCTGGCGATTCTGCAGGCCGGTACCCGCCCGGAAGAAATTGATCAGGCGCGGGCCCAGGTCGAGGAATCCCGATTGGCCTGGGAACTGGCCAGCCAGGGCTATCGCGTGGAGGAGATTGAAAAAGCCGAAGCGGCCCGGGATGCCAGCGAGGCGGCTCTGGCAGCCATCGGTCAGCAGAAAACCGAATTGATCATTGTCGCACCGGAGAACGGATTTGTGGATGCGCTGGACCTGCAACCCGGCGACCTGGTCGGCGCCAATGCACCGGTGTTGACGATTCTGTCCGATCAGCGATTGTGGGTTCGTGCCTACGTTCCGCAGCGGTTTTTGAAACTGGCCGTTGGGCAGTCGCTGCGCGTGACCGTGGATGCGTGGCCGGATGAAGAGTTTCGCGGTGTCGTTTCGTTCCTGTCCAGGCAAGCCGAGTTTGTTCCCAGCAATGTGCAAACGGTGGATGAACGGGCCCGGCAGGTGTACCGGATCCGGGTCATGCTGGAAGCCGGCGGGGACAAGCTGCGATCGGGAATGACGGCGGATGTATGGCTTGCCTCGCCCGTCGACGGTGGATCATGACGGAACCGGTGATTCAGGTCGAGCGGCTTTCCCGCAGTTTCGGAAAACTGGTTGCCGTCGATGATGTAACGTTCCAGGTGCGGCGCGGCGCGATTTTTGGACTGCTGGGCCCCAACGGCAGCGGCAAATCGACCATCATTCGCATGCTGCTGGGGATATTGCCGCCGACCTCCGGCGCGGCGCGGGTGCTGGGGATGGATGCCGAACGCCAGTCGGAATGGATCAAGCCGCGTGTCGGTTACATGTCGCAACAGTTCAGTCTGTATGCCGATTTGACGGTTCGCGAAAACATCAATTTCTACGGGCGGATTTACGGTCTGGGCCGGGAGCGATTGCACCAGCGGCTGCAGGATGTCACCCAATTGACCGACATTGGCGACCGGCTGGACCAGTTGGCCGGAACCCTGTCGGGCGGCTGGAAACAGCGGTTGGCGCTGGCCTGTTCGCTGATTCATGAACCGGAAGTCCTGTATCTGGACGAACCGACGGCGGGGATTGATCCCGTCGCGCGGCGGGACCTGTGGGATCTGCTGTTTGCCCTGTCGGGCCAGGGTGTGACCCAGCTGGTAACCACGCATTATATGGATGAAGCCGAGCGGTGCAGCGACGTCGGTTATTTGTACATGTCGCGGATGCTGGTTTTGGGCAAACCCGATGAACTGAAACAGATGCCCGAAGTTACGCCGGCCCACATGATTCGTTATGAGATGCGTGTGGATGAACCCGCGCACTGTCTGGCCGTTCTCAAGCAAGCCGACCGCGTGCACGACGCCACCATGTTTGGCGAAAAAATTCATCTGTTGCTGGACCAGTCCGTTTCGCCAGCCCAGCTGGGCGAATGGCTGGACCTGTCCCGGGACCAGTACCAGGTGCGGACGGTGGCACCAACCCTGGAGGATGTGTTTGTTGCCCTGACCCGCGCAGCCGAACTGCAGCCGCCCCGTCCGGCTTCCCGTGACGTGGCAACGGAAGATCCGGGACCGGCCGACTTGCCGGCACCTCCCGCGGTTGACGCCGGGCAAGTCGGGAGTCCCGGGGTCCCGGTCTCCGTTCGCCCGGCACCGGAGATCCGCGGCTTGTGGGCGATATTGATCAAGGAGATGTACCACGTCCGCCGGCAGCGGTCCACGCTGTTTTTCATGTTGCTGGTACCGGTCATGCAAACGATTATTTTTGGCTACGCCATCAACACCCAGATTGAAAATATTCCAACCGTGGTGTGGGACCTGGACGGCCGGACCCCCGCCCAACAGCTGGCCGAGACGTTTCAGAATACCCGGCGCTTTTCCATCGTGGAACATGTCTACGATCGTTCCTCGTTCGATCGCGCGCTGACCTCCGGGCGGGCGCAGGTCGGTGTCGTCATCCCTCCGAACTACTCCCAGCGGCTGCTCCGCGGTGAACAGGTCCAGGTTCAGGTTCTGATCGATGGCAGCGATTCCCAAATCGCAACGACCGCGCAAAGCGCGGCCCAATTGCTGGGACAAAATCTGTCCGTGGGAATCGCCCGGGCCATGGGCGAAGCATTGCAGGTGGCTCCCGCTCGAGATCCCGTCGGACGGGGCGTGCTGCCGGTCGAAATCAGGACCCGGCTGTTGTACAACCCGGATCTGGAAAGTTCCCACTTCTTCGTGCCGGGGCTGGTGGGGATTATCCTGCAACTGGTGACGCTGTTTCTGACCTCGTTTGCCATCGTGCGCGAGCGCGAACTGGGAACGCTGGAGCAGCTGTTTGTGACTCCCGTGGGACGCACCGGGTTGCTGCTGGGCAAGCTGATCCCCTATGCCCTTGTGGGTTTCGTTGAGGTGCTGATGGTCCTGGCGGTCATGATCTACGTGTTTGGCGTGCCGGTACGCGGGAACCTCGGACTGCTGCTGGCGTTGTCGATGTTGTTCATGGTCTGTTCGCTGGCCATGGGGCTGTTTGTATCCACCGTCGCGCGAACCCAGCTGGAAGCGATGCAGTTCGCCTTTATTATCATGTTGCCGTCGATTCTGTTATCCGGGTTTGTGTTTCCCCGCAGCGAGATGCCGGCCCCCATTTACTGGGTCTCGTTTGCGATTCCCGCCACGTATTTCATCGAAATTCTGCGGGGGATTGTGTTGCGGGGTGCCGACTTTATGGATCTGTTCCCGGCCGTCAGCGGATTGACCATCTGTTGTCTGGTGGTATTGCTGGCGGCGGTTTCCCGTTTTCGCAAACGGCTGGCCTGACCCGGACGGTCCACCCCGCTGCCCGTTCACAGGAGTTCATCCGGTGCACCTCCGGATTTTTTTTCGTTTTTCCCACTTGCACCGGCCGGGCAAACATGTAACCTGTTGGTTACCTATTATGAACCAGTCCCACCAGACCGATTTGGTATTTCAGGCGCTCGCCAGTCGCCCGCGGCGAATGATCATGGATCTCGTCCGGCACATGCCAGGCTGCAGCGTCAACGAAGTCTGCGAGCATTTTGAAATGAGCCGGATCGGCGTGATGAAACATCTGCAGATTCTGGTCGACGCCCGGCTGGTCCTGTCACGCAAGCCGGGCCGGACGAGGGAATTGTTTTTCAATGCGGCCCCCATCCAGATGATTTATGACCGCTGGACCGACGAATACAGTGCATTTTGGGCAACCCAGGCGGTCGATTTGAAGTATCAGGTCGAAGCAAGCAAAAAAATCGCGAAACGGCGGGCCACCACCGGTTCCGCCGCCCGCCGGAAATCTGTCCGTCCCCGAACCCCGCGCAAGCGCCAGAAACAAGTGTCCCCATGAAAACCAAACCCGGAACCACTACCCAGGTCTCGCAAGTTGTTATCAACGCACCTATTCAACGTGTTTGGGACACATTAACCAGACAGGGAGAAGTGCTGCCGTTCTTTTTCGGCAGCGTCATGCACACCACCCGATTCGAGCCCGGCGCCCCGATTCGCATGCGAACGCCCAATGGCAAATACACGGGAGTCGTCGGGGACATTCTGGAAGTGGACCCGCCCTACAAGTACGCCATGACCTTCAAATTCACCAATTATGACGATGCGGTTTGCAAAATCATTCATGAACTGAAAGAGGTTGACGGTGCAACCGAGTACACGTTGATTGCCGAAGGCGTTCCCGTGGGTACCAAAACCGAAAAGAACATGGCTCAGGGAGGCAAGATCATCACCAGCACGCTGAAATCGGTGGTGGAAACCGGCAATCCAACAGCGATGGCCCGTTTCATCATGGTGATGGGAAAGCTGTTTGAATTCACCACGCCCAAACAGTGCCTTTCCAGCAACTGGCCGATGGACAAGCGTATCGAAATGACCCAGGCATCTGGGCAAGGATGATATTCAGGACGCCTGGGCAGGGAATCGCCGCCAGGGAATGGCATCCGGTTCCATTGTTTCAACCCCTCACGAAAGGCACCTGTCATGCTCAGGAATATTATTTCAGTCATTGCCGGTTACCTGGTTTGGACATTCATTTTTCTGGGTGGCGGTGCCGTCGTTCAGATGCTGCGGCCAGAGGTGTACGACGAAAACGGGATCACGTCGGATGCCACGGCATTGTCGCTGGTCCTGCTGATCAGCATCGTGGCCTCACTGGCGGGAGGATTCCTGACCGCCAGAATTGCCGTTGTCGCAAAAATGCGATGGGTCGGAATCCTCGCCGTGTGCCTGCTGGCAACCGGAATTCCCGTCCAGATCACTGCCGGCGCTGCATTGCCGGTATGGTACAACCTGATGTTTCTGGTCCAGCTGGTGCCGATGACGCTGATCGGCGGAACCCTCGGAAAGGGCAAATCCGACGGGACAACCGACCGGTCAATCGCCGCGGGTTGACGGGCCGGATCGTCAAATTCGCCGATTGGCACGCGACCGGAGTCAACCCGGGCACGCGGCGAGGAATTCCGGAACCGGAACTTGCCGTTTACCGCGACGCCAGTAGCGCCTTGCGGAAATGCAGGGCGCTGGCGAATCGGTCTTCCGGTTTTCGAATCAGGGCCTTGTCGATGACCGATGCCAGGGACTCGGGAATCGCCGCGCTTCGATCGAGGATCGGCACACAGTCCTGTTGCAAGATCATCAGGACACGATCGGCAATGGCCAGGGCAAATCATGGGCCAGTTTGCCGATCAGCAGATAATACAGGGTCGCGGCGGCCGAACAGAGGTCTGCCGACGGAGTGGTGTTTCGGTAATTGGTGATTTGCCCGGGAGCCATAAATCCAATCGAACCCCCCATTTCCCCGTGCAGTGTCAGGCCGCCCGGTTGCGAAGCCTGATAAACCCGAGCCAGTCCAAAGTCCGACAGCTTGACGTTGATCCCTCCGGGTGATGTGACGACCAGCAAATTGACCGGCTTGATGTTGCGATGCACGAATCCCCTGGCGTGGGCATAGTCGAGCGCCACGAGGCATTGCGAGATGATTTTTATCGCCAGGTTGACGGAAAGCGTGTCGCGAATCAGCACCGGCAACGGGATGGCCAGGCCCGTCGCCTCCCCGGTATCCGCAGTTCATTGCCGATTTGCCAGTAATCCGAAACGTCCAGTCGGCAACGACAGGCCTGACCTCCCCCTGACGCTGGTTGCCTGCCGTCGAAACTTGATGCCGACCTGGTCGATTCAGCAAGATGTTTCTGCAACGCACTTCGTGTCCGGGACGTTGAGATCCCCGGGTGAGCCAGCCAGATAAACTGACAGCGCCGGGTTGAGGATCAGCCGGAAATCATCCTGCGCATCCTGTCCACAACAGGCGGACTGCGTTCCGGATCTGGGAGAATTTCTTTCAGTTGCCGGACACGTCGTAGCAGTACAACTGGTCCTGTTCCTTCAAATACAATTTGCCACCGGCGATGACCGGGTGGGACCAGCTTTCGGCGCGGACCCGGGGAATCATGAACGATCCCTTCTCGCGATATTCCCGGTCGACCGCCTCGATCAGAACCATCAGGCCGTTTTGGTAACGAAAATACAGATGATCGTCTGCCAGGCAGATCGCCGCTGAAGATTTGCCATCGTTGCGGGCCGGCCCCCACATGACCTCGCCATTGTCCAGTCGAATGCAGACCGGCAATCCCATTTTGTGGCCGTGACCCCCGTAGATGAATCCGTTGTGCAATACAAACCCGCCATGATGGTTCTGAAACGTGCGGTGGTCCAGAAAGTACTTTTCCTCGACTTCAAATTCGCCGCTTGCAGATTTCGTCAAATGCAACAATGCCGATCCCGTCTGATATCCGGTGGAGGCGAAAACAAAATCGTCCATGACGACCGGTGACGAGATATTGGCGACGTCGTTGGCCACGCGGTTGTATCCCCACAGGAACCGGCCCGTCTCGGCCTCGACGCCAATCACGCCCCGTCCGGTCAGCTGAACGTACTGTTTAACGCCACAGGCATTGCTGATGACGGCCGATGAATATCCGGCGCCATCGGTTCCCTTGTCTCCGAGCTCCGGAATGGCACACCGCCACACCTCGGAACCGGTTTGCTTGTCGAGAGCCACCAGCATGGCGTCGGGCGCACCAGGCGTCACGATGACGCGGTCGCCATCCACCAGGGGCGATTCGGAAAACCGCCATTCCCACTTGCCCTTGGCCAGCATGATCTGTGCCCCAAAGTCGCTTGCCAGATCGCGTTTCCATTCCACCTGACCGTCGCTGGCGTCCAGACACACCAGAACCGCATCGGTGGTCAGGCAATACAGCCGTCCGCCGTCAAATGTGGGCGTGCTTCGCGAACCGGTGTAGTCACCCGTGTTGCCATTTCCAATTTCCTGTTGCCAGATGACTTCGCCGGTATCGACCGCAATGGCGAAGACGGTCTGGCGGTCATCAACATCACCCAACGTGTAAATCCGGTCGGCAACGACTGACACGCTGGAATATCCCTTGCCCAGACCTGCAGCCGTCCAGACCAGTTCCGGGCCCCCTTCGGGCCATTCCGCCAGCAAGCCGGTTTCTGCCGACCTGCCATCACCTTGAGTTCCCCGAAAACGGGGCCAGTCATCGGCCCGGCCACCGGTTGTCAACAAGATCACGATCAGAAAAACGGGCAACGGAGGGAACAGGTTGAATCGCATTTTCGGCGTCCGTGATGTTTGAGAGGCGGAGTGGCGGTGAAGACCCAACCGGGGGTTGTTGCCAATCCTGTCGGGACTCTTTCGCCGCAACCATTGCAACCAGACATTTTGCAGCGATTTCTCGTCCCGACAAGGGCAGCCATCCGTGACCGAGGCGCTGACGGGCCGCGGGGCACCGCGCGGCACGGAACCGGCCGCAATGCTCACCTCGCCGGTCGAATTCCGGGATACTACAATTCGCTAACGATTCCGGTTCGAATTGCTGGAAAATCCGCTGCTGCCAAAAAACGTTTTTCCCCGTCCCACCAGTTCGCCCGGATCCGACTCCAGTTGACTGAGCGGCATCAACGGGTGCCGGATCGAAAACCGGTTGTCGTTCAGAACACTGGTTCGCACGAACGGTGCAAACAGAGCTGAGGGATCGGCCTGGCCGTTGCCGCGGGAGTCGTCCGACATTGTTGTCTGCGAGTTTCCCATCCCCTCGATCATGGAACGCATCATTTCGATATCACTGGAGGCCTCAATTTCGCTGTCGCGAAAACCGGTCTGCTGCAGTCGCAACCGGTGCGCGTTGCGAACGATTTCCGGTCGATCGGGAGAATCGTCCGCAATTTGGCCATACAGCTCATGGGCAAACTGCATTTCCCGGTAAAGGTCCCCGGGCCCGATAAATCCGGTGACGGTGTGAAAGATTTCCAGCGCCGGAGTCATGAATATGATCTGCACGTTTTGGCGACCATTTCCCCGGATGCAAGGTCCCGGCGGGTCCGCGGGCCGATGCCGGATGCTTTCGCCCGCTGTGGGGTCCCCTTCAATGTTGGTGTTCAGGGCCACAAAATTTTGATCGATAATCTTTCGGATTTCTGGCGTTGAGAACGTCACGGTCCTCATGCGATGCCCCGCGCTTCACATAAACCCGGACAGGTCACCGAGCACCCGAAACCAGACAATGGGCTTGTCATCGCGGGCGCCGGGTTGGCCAGTCGCGGCCCATTGGGCACTCTGCGGATGCCGATGCCAGTCAATGCCATACAGGGATGCAATGTTGAAGCGTTGCGCCGGCTGTTTGTGGTCCGTCAGCGCCTGATCAATCGCGGTTTCCTGAGTCGATGACGGCTGGCGGTTTTGCCGGATCCGCAGGCGTTCTGCCCGCAGGGCCAGATAACGTCGATCGGCCATGCACAAATCGGTGGCCACGAGGCGGATTTCCCTTCCGTCGTCCCGTTGCAGGACGACCTGTTTGGTCTGCGTATCGTAGGAGACCAGCGTGGCCTGAACCGCATGCTGACCCGTATCGTCGGTCCAGGTTCGCGGCGTGTCTGTTGTTGACTGGGACCAGCCCGACGCGGGCACGAACACCAGTGGTACCAGACCGGCCACCAGCAGGAGAAAAAACTTTTTCATGGCGGTTCCCTGTTTCCTGTTGAAAAGTCGACTTGTTTATTGGTGAAATTGATCAAACAGATCGGCAAACGAGCCCAGCAGGTCCCGCTGCGCTGCATCAAATGCCTGTTGGGAATCAAACCGCATTTCCTGACCATTGATGTTCAGCACTCCCTCAAACGCTCCCGCCCGAGCGGAGCTTTCCGAGGCGAACGGTGCGGCAGGTTTCATCATTTCCTGCATCTGCCGGACGAAATCGTCCAGCTCGGCGGGAATCCGGTCCGGTCCCGGCCCGGCGGACTTGGGGGATCGAACCGACCGAATCATGGACAACAGATTGTTCCATTCCTGGTCCAGTTGTTCCGGGGCTTCGCGAAACCGGTCCGAGGCGCGGGCGAACACTTCGTCCACCAGGTGTTCGTCGCGTGACTTCAGCGATTTTCCGTGCACGTTGACCCAGCCTTCAAATTGCCCCTGGGGGGTTCGAAACCGGGCCCGGGCCGGACTGTTTTGGCCAGCGGCGTCAATTTGAACCCGATTAAATCCGGCATCGGACAAAAGGATGGTGTCGTCAACCACGCGAGCCTGCCAGGGTTGCACTTCGATCGCGCCCTGGTCGACTCGCACATCCAGCTGATCGTCGGACGGCACGTGCAAGGCGAACCGTGAATCGTGTTGCGGCTGGATCCGGCTGTCCGGAGTTTGAATCACCAGTTCCCCGCGATCGAAATCCGGCAATTCGCCATCCAGTCGGCCCCGCACCAGTTCCAGTTGGCCCGGCCCGGCCAGCGTCAATTGACTGGGGCCGGTCACGGTGAACGATCCCCCCTGGTCAAGGTCGATCAGGGCGACCCCCGAGCGCAGCCGCAGAGTCTCGACGCCTACCCGATCCGGATGGTCCGGGCCATCGGCCCAGTCGCAGGGCTGCAGTTCCCGGATACCGGCAAACGTGGCATTCGGCGGATCGCGCGGCGTCAACTGGCGGGATTGCCACAACGGGTTCCCGGGACGCGGTTCTTTCACGACCGGCCCGGCGGGTTGCGAATCGGCCGCCACCGCAGGTTCGGCGGCCGCCAGAGCGGGACCGTCAACCGCCGGGGATTGATCCGGCCCGGGTTCGGAAACCGGCAGCGACGGATCCGGATGGGCATTCCGGGGACCCGGTGCCGGCGTCTCCAGTTGTTCGGCTCGCGGTGAGCGCCCTGGTGAATTTGAGTTCATCCACCAGACCGTCGCCAGCGTTGCGGTCAACAGCGCCAGACTGGCTGCGACAGACAGGTAGTGCCACTGGCGCTTTGCGACGGCGCTTCGTCGGACCCCGGACGGAGTGACGACCATTTGAATGAGTGGCCCACCCGCTGACTCGCCCGTTGCGGGAGCCGTTTGCGGCCTGGTGCCGGTCGCCTCGACCAGCCACTGGAACGAGGGGTTTGCGGATCCGGCCGGGGGCAGCGTACGGGTGGAGGGCCGGCGGTCGTAGCAATCAACCATCCGCTGCACAAACGACAAATCATTCCGTTCCCGTTCCGCGGCTGCCAACAGCAGTCGATGGATATCCAGGTCCTGGTACAACGGGTCGGCAACCGGGTCGTCACCGTCCAGGGCTGCGACGAGCTGGTTGACCTCCGCAGAATCGAGGAGGCGGCCTTCCAGCCAGCGGTTCCAGATCGTTGTCAACTCGGGATTCATCGTTTCGGTGTCAGTTATCCGGGCGTTTTGTTTCGTTCCATGCATTTGGCCAGAGCGCGGCGAATTCGCATGAGTTTCATGCGGACGGTGTTTTTCGGCTGTCCCGTTTCGCGTGCCAGGTCCGCTGCCCGCCGCCCGTCGAAGTAAATCTGGCGAACCAGCTGTCGATGCGGCTCATTCAGTTGCTCCAGACAGTAATTCAGGGCATCCAGTTCCGGCGGTTCCGCTGGTCGGGCGGGAGCGCCGGAATCAATCTGCCGGCGGGCCAGCAATTGATCCAGTTGTCCGGCAACCGTCGCCGGTGCCGAATATCGCCGTCGCAGGAATGAAATGGCCTGGTTTCGCGTGATCGACGTCAACCAGGTGGGAAACGAACTTTGTTCCCGGAACCCGGATATCGATTGCAGCAGGGACAAAAAAACCTGTTGGGCCACATCATCGACGTCGGGACCGTTGCCGAGCATCCGCCACAACGTGGCCCGAACCGTGAACTGGTGTTTCTCCACAATTTGTGCAAAGGCCTCGCGCGAACCGGCACGGGCCTGCTGGACCAGCGTCCGATCGTCGACATCCGTCATCCGGCTTGGCATTTCATTCATGGACGGATTATTGGTCGTGCGACAGCGGGAAAACGTCACATTGTATTCCGAAAATTATTGCAATTTCCCGACGGCCGCGTGGCCAGGCACGTCGATCAGCCAACGTCTTGTCCCGACAGCGGCCAAAAAATACGGCATTGGGGCCACATTCGGTATCTATCTGGCTCCGCGTTTTGTTTAGGATCATCCCTGGCCGCCTGGCCAAATAGCGGAATTACGCGCCGGTACATACAATTTTGTCGCCCGTCAGCCCGCTTCCCCGACCGTATCGTGACACCTTGAAGACCCTCGAACGCCAACTCGGACTCAGCGCGGTGATCGCGATCAGCATCAGCGCCATGCTGGGGAGCGGAATTTTCGTTTTGCCGGGGCTGGCCGCGGCGAAGACCGGGCCCATGATCTGGCTGGCCTACCTGGCCGCCGGGCTGTGCGTATTGCCGGCGGCGGTATCCAAATCCGAGTTGGCCACGGCCATGCCCACCTCCGGCGGGACCTACGTCTATCTGGAACGAACCTTTGGCCCCCTGGCGGGAACCGTTTCCGGATTCGGACTTTGGCTGTCGCTGTTGCTGAAAAGTTCTTTTGCCCTGGTGGGATTCGGAGCCTACCTGTCCGTCCTGATCGATATTCCGATCCGTAACCTGGCATTAGGGCTGCTGATCGCCATCACAATTCTGAATCTGTTCGGTGTCAGTATCATCGGGAAACTTCAAAAGGTCATTGTCGCCGTGGTGCTGCTGGCCCTGACGGGCCTGAGTGTCTGGGCCACCCGATCGATGAAACTGGAGTACCTGAATCCCGGATTTGACCACGGCATTGGCGGATTCATGGCAGCGACCGCATTTGTCTACATTTCCTATGCCGGTGTGACGAAAGTGGCGGCCATCGCGGAAGAGGTCAAAAACCCGGGTCGCAATCTGCCGCTGGGCATTTTGGTATCCTGGCTCATTGTGACCTCGGTGTACGTGGCCGTGGTGTTTGTTTTGGTCTCCAATGTTCCGGTCTCTGACCTGACCAACGCCGATGGCGCGGGCGCCCCAACCTGCACCCGATTTACACCCTGGCCTGCCTGGTAGGCGGAAACCAGTTCGGGTTTCTGTTTGCCCTGCTGGCGGTGATCACCATGGTTTCAATGGCCGTGGCAGGATTGCTGGCGGCGTCCCGGTTTCCGTTCGCCATGAGCCGCGACAATCTGTTGCCGCCTGCAATCCGGCAGATCAACAGTTATTGGCATACGCCGGTCAACAGTATTCTGTTAACGGCGGCGGCCATGGCGGCCAGCATCCTGTTCCTGCCTATTGAGCAGATTGCCAAACTGGCCAGCGCGTTCATGATCCTGGCATTCATTTTCGTTTGTGGCACGGTGATCGTTTTGCGCGAAAACGCCGCCCTCTGGTATCGTCCCCGGTTTCGCTCGCCGCTGTATCCCTGGTTGCAGATCGTGGGCATCATGATTGGGATTGTGTTGCTGGGTGCCACCGGCTGGACCGGCTTTGCCGCCATCCTGGGCATTGTTCTGCCGGGCATGACGGCCTGGTATTTGTATGGCAGAAAACACGCAGTGCAACGGGGTGAAATCGCGAAAATGGGGTTTCGCAGTGATTTGGTCGCCATGGGGAAACGGGCTATCGACCCGCCGTTGTCCGACGCGCTGGTGGTCACCTCGCTGGAGGACGAATTGCCAACCCGGGCCTCGGTGGTGGTTCCGCTGTTTGGCAATGAACGTTCGCCGGAAACGCTCGTCGAAATGGGGGCGGCGATCGCCCACGGCCAGCGTGTCGAAGTCTTGCGGATTACCGCGGTTCCGGAACAAATTCAGCTGGCCGATGCCCTGGCGGACGACGAGGCGGATGTGGCACTCAGCCGGCGGCTCGACGCGATGGCCGAAGCCGAAGGGCTGGATCTGGACTTCATCAACACGGCTTCCCGGGATGTTGTCAAGACAGTCTTTTCGGTGGCCGATCGTGTTCATTGTGAATGGGTCGTCATCGAAGATACGGGGCAACGGGATTTTGCGATTACATCCCAAAACCAGCTGGGTTGGCTGAACGATCATTTGCCAGCCAAGCTGGCTGTGTTCAAGGACGCCGGAATCCGTTATATCCGCCAGATTCTGGTTTATGCCGAACCGGGTCCGCACGACGCGCTGGTCGTTAACACGGCCGACCATCTGGCACAGGTTTACGACGCCGACTTGAATTTTGTCTGCTTTCTGGCTGATGGCGGCGACCCGAACGAAAATCAGGCCCGGGCGGACTATGTCGATCAACTGGGCGAGTTGTGTGTGTCGCGCAACCGGGTCGTGATCCTGAACGGCAAAAACGAACTGGCAGCGATCCAGACCAAATCGGCCGGATACGATCTGCTGGTCATGGGAGCTCCGGCCGGAGATCGCACGATCCGGGGCCGGCTGTTTGGATCCCCCAAGGATAATCTGACGCGTCGTGCGAACTGCTCCGTGTTGTGGCTGAAAACCCCCCGTTCCCAGTCGCATCAATCGTTTAATCTGGAACTTCGCGGCCGAACCGGATTCGACCTGTTGCACTACGTGCCGGCGGGTCTGACGCATGCCAGAATGGAGCTCAAATCCAAGGACACCCTGTTTCGGTTTGCTTCCCGCCAGTTTGCCGAGCATTTGCCGGACCTGAATGCCGATACCCTTAACAAGGCCTTTTGGGACCGGGAACAAATGCAAAACACCGGCGTCGGCAAGGGAGTCGCGTTGCCTCATGCCACGCTTTCCAGCGCCAGCGACCTGGAATCGGCCGTCGCGGTCATCACGGCAAGCGAACCGATTGACTACGATGTCAGCCGTGGTGAAAAAGTTGACGTTTTCTTTTTCACGATTGGTGCCCCGGGGGAACGGCAAACGCACCTGGGAATCCTGGCCGCGATCGCACGATTGACCCTGGATGCGGAGTTCATGGAACAACTGCGGGCGGCCCCCAGCGGCCAGGACATTCAGGCGCTACTCCGAACAACAATGCAGTCCGGCTGGAGTTGATGTCGCGGCCGCTGCCCTGGCGTGACACGGATCAGACGTCGCCGAGTTCCCGGGCCACGGCAAAGATCAATCCTTCCTCAGGGATCGATTTGGCGGTCCATTCCACCCGCAAAAATCGGCCATCGGCCTGCCGGTAGCGGTTTTCAAAGCGAATGACCGGTTTGCCCTCCAGCAACTGGGCCATGGCGGCCGCGGTCCGGGCATAATCGTCGGGGTGCACGAAATCAATAAACGGACGCGACAACAGTTCCTGTTCACTAAATCCCAGCAACCGCGGGAAATTGGAATTGACCCGGCGAAAATATCCGTCCAGACCGGCAATACAAAACAGGTCCGCTGACAACTCGAAAAACCGCCGCATGTCATTCTGGAACCGGGCCAAAGCCGTCGCCTGGTAGTCGAATATTTCCCGGGCGACTTCGCCGGCATCCCGCGGGCGGCGGGCCGGGTTGGATTGCAGGCATCGGATGGCCAAACGAATCAACCGGGAGTCGTTGTGGCATCGTTGCAAATCATTGTGGATCGGCAGCAGGTCCGCCTCGACGGCCAATTCATGAACTTGGCGGACGTTTTTTCCAAAGTAGGGTGGTTCACCGGTCAGGATGTGGCACAAACAGGAGCCCAGCGCAAACACGTCCGTGCGCTTGTCCAGCACCCCTCCCCTGGCCTGCTCGGGGGCCATGTAACCCAGGGTGCCGCCGACCACCCGCGAACGATCCCGATTCGGACGATTCAGCCCCATCGACGCGTACCCGCCATCCGAATCCAGAAACCTCGCGGTCCCCCAGTCCATGACGTACACTTCACCAAACACACCAATCATGAAATTACCGGGCTTCAGGTCCAGATGCACAACGTTTCGTGAGTGCGTATAGGCAATGGTCTGGCAAACCTGGGAAAAGGCGTGGAGTGCCGGTGTCTGCGTTTCGCCTCCTGCCTGGGGCTCGTTGAGCACGTGGAGCATCGTTTGCCCATTAACGAGTTTCATGGAGTGAAACGGCCGGCCATCGGTACAATGCCCCCTCTCGAACACCGGGGGCACTCCCGGATGCTGCAAATGGCAGATAATTTTTGCCTCTTGCTGGAACCGATTCACGATCGTTGGTTGATTCATGAATTCGCGTCGCAGAACCTTGACGGCAACCATCCGGTCCAGCTCCGTATCCCGCGCCTTGTAGACAATGCCACCGCCACCCCGTCCCAATTCGCTCAGCACCTGATATCGGGTAGTCGCTTCGAGGCAGGAGGGGGGAACATCCTCGGCAAGCAAAAAGCCGGTGGAGTCCGAATCCAGTTCACCGAAAGCATGGCGGGTCGGGAACTGACGATGGTCACTGCACATGAGATCAAGGGCTGCCATCAATACGGGCGGGTTGGAATTCAAAATTATATCAATTCACGGTTACCGTCTCATTAAAATTCCCGACAAAAAAGGTTGTGATAAATTGTTGCCGGGCCGTTTTTTTTGTCGGGATGCCGACGGTTTTGGCGACGGACAATGGACCGGGGGACCAACTCCATTTCCGCCTCGTGGGGCGGTACCGCCAGTCCCGGCCTGGCAGGCGTAAACGATCTGGCCTGAACCCGGAAAACAAAAATGATGCCGGACCCGCAAAAGATTCCTGGAGTGCCAGCGGGTTTAAGGCAGGGTTATGTAACGTCGCCCGCCGCCGTCAGTCGCCGGGTGATGGAAGGAATGATGTGATCGATGCGGGCCATTGTGGCGACCTCCATGTTGCACCGCCATTCCGGTACCGGCCGCCGGTCAAACACCGTGACGCCGCGCGTCAGGTGTCCGTCCGTTTCCACCTGGCCGGCCATCGATTCAAATTCGAACAGGTCCGGTTCCAGCAGCGCCAGCAATCCCACCGCATCGTTGAGGTGAATGTGCTCCTGTCCCAACTGGTTTCGGTAGGTTCGATAGGCGTAGGGCAATATCTGCCTCAGAAAATCACCAACCCGCGAATACCTTTCGGGTAACAAGTCCAGGAAACCCAGGTCAAATTTGACCTGCGTGGTGACGTCCAGCGGTACCAGCGTCTTGGTGGTCATCGACGTAAAAACGTCCTGGGCCGAGGGCGGATCAAAAAAACAGTTGAACTCGGCGGCCGCTGTAATATTGCCCACGCCGTTAATGCTGCCCCCGGTCAGAACGATCCGGTCGACCAGTTCGTGAATACCGGGATCGCGGCGGAATGCCCGGGCCAGATTCGTAAACGGCCCCAGGCAGACGATCGTGACGTCACCCGGATGGGCCCGGACCAGGTCGGTGATCAGTTTTTCCGAGGGCAGCATGTGTTGCAACTCGGATACCTCGAAGTCCGTGTTTCCCAGTCCATCCCGTCCGAACAGAAATGTTGTGTTGATGGCAGGCGCGTTGTCGGTCGGGGTCGCGGCGCCCAGTCGCGGAAAGCGGGGCGGATCCAGCATTCCGATGATGGCTTGCAAATTGCGGGTTGCCTGGTCCGCCGTCACACAGCCTTCGCTGGCCGTGATCGCCAGAATATCGAGATTCTCATCAAACAACGCCATGCACAAGGCTACCGCGTCATCGGTACCCATGTCGCAGTCGATTATTACCTTCCGTGTCATTGGCAAAGTCTTTTGTGTTGAATCAATTCGGTCACCGCCCGCGGGTCCACCGCGGGAAGGAGGCAATTGTAAAAGGGCAGGATACGGGATACAAGAAAAAAACGGGCCGCCCTCGCCGAACGTCCATGGCCGTTGGCCTGTTTCCGCCCCCATGAAAAGCTCGCGGGCCGAGTGGCCCCCGCGCCGGCACAACCAGGTGGCGGATTCATCCCGCCGAAATGATTTCGTACGTTTGGCCGGTGGATCCCGGCCATGGGTCCGGCGGCCGTCGGCCGTTGCCAATGGCAACCGGTTTCAGCCGCTTTTCCGGTACGAGCCGGCCGATCACGGGCTCACAACCGTTTCAGCCGGCCATGGTCACAACGCCGGTCCGGTTGCACAACGCGCCGGCGATCTGGCGTGCTGATCTGATTGGCAAATGAGATTGGGCTACAATCCCGACGACCTTCAGGGTTCCGAAACCACAATGAGCGGGCCCGCTCAAGTCACTGATCGGTGGCCAGCAGCGGGCGATATCGCTCGCGGCAGCCCGTCCCGACTCCGGCGAACATCCATCAGCATCAACCGGCGGCAAGCCATCGGCGCGGGCACCGCGTTGGCCTGCGGTTTGGGCCTGTCCCGGATGTCGGCGGCAGCCCGTGGCAATCCCCTCCTGCCGGCGCGACGTCGGGATGATATTGAGGAATTCACCGCGGCTTCGCGCGCTGCGGTCCGCCGCGGGACCGCCTGGTCGATCAAGGCCACCGCCAAATACCGGGCGAAGCGCCCAACGTGGATCGGTGCCGGCGAGCCTTGCAACGCCTGGAAAAACATATTTCCGGCAATCAGCAACGGGATGGATCATGGGGCACCAGCGCCTGGGCTCCGCAATTGGCAACGGCTTGCGGCCGGGCCAGTCTGAGAGCGGCCAATTTTGCCGGAATCCGGGTTGCCGGATCGTCCCAAAGGGCCGGCGAGTATCTGATCCGGACGATGCCAAAAACCGGACGTGCCTGGGGCAACGGTTCCTGAAATCACCGCGTGTACGGGACTGCGGCGGGGCTGCGCGTTCGGTACACCACGGGTCGCGACCAGGAGAAAAACGCGCTGGCCGCCCTGGCCGATATTCCGAACCTGGTCAAAAAAACAACCGGACGTTTGGCGGTGCCGGGGGCGAGGAATACTTGACATTCCGCCTGGTGACCGAAATGCTCGTGCACAAGGGGGGCGCGGACGGGATTCGCTGGTACCCCAACGTACGGGACAAACTGGTTGATGAGCAAAATCGGGATGGCAGCTGGACCGGCCGTCACGGTATCACCAGTCGCACATTCAGCACGGCCTGTGCCCGGCTGGTCCTGGGCGCCCCGAATCGATTCCTGCCCATTTCGCAGGTCCAGGCGGCAGTTTGGCGTTGCCCGACCGCGGCCAGCCGGTATAGTAGAAAATCGTCGATCGCGCGGCGGAAGCCGATGTCGACGGTACTTGATACAACTTCCCGAAATCCCCAGCTTTACGGATCAGGATATTGACATGGCAAAACCGCATCACAAGGTGAAAAAGGCCAATCATGGCAAACGGCCCGCCAACGCCAAGGCCCGCAAATCCAAACGCCGGAAGCTGAAACTGCCATAGACCCGGCATCTGGAATTTGATCATCAGGACGCGGTCGCTTGATAAAGTGGTCGCGTTTTTTGTCAGTCGCAGGACGCCCGGTCTTGTCGCTGCGGCCCTGCGACAAAAAACACGGGACCGCGGCGGCCGTTGCTGAATTTTCGCGAGGTTGATCCGGGACAGGTCAAGACCCGTTGAGAATCTGCGGTTGCCGTTGGTGGTAATTGACCGGCTTTTTCCATCCGATTTTTCCACGAGCCTCCCTGGCCAGCCGTTACCGATCATGGCCCGTCGTACTCTCCCCAAAATGGATCGTTCGATATCGATTGAATCGCATTATCGGGAGTTGCAGGATATGTCGCCGCCGCTGGATATCGAGCAGTTGTTTGGTCAGCGCGGACCGCTGGAAATTGAGATTGGCAGCGGCAAGGGGCTGTTTCTGCTAAACACCTCGGCCGCCCATCCGGAGCGGTTGTATCTGGGACTGGAGGCGGCGATCAAGTATGCCCGGTTTTCGGCGTATCGGCTGGCGGCTCAGGGACGCCAAAACGTGCGGATTGTGCGGGGTGATGCCACGCGATTTCTGGAGGAATTCGTGGCGGCAGACCGGATTGAGGCCGTGCACGTCTACTTTCCGGATCCGTGGTGGAAGGAGCGGCATCGACGTCGGCGAGTCATGCAGGAAAAAACCGTCAGTGACATTCAGCGTGTTTTGGTGCCGGGCGGTATTCTGCACTTCTGGACCGATGTCGAGGAGTATTACGAAACAACTTGCCAGCTTGTGCAACGGTTCCCTGCCTTTTCACCGCCACGTGTTGTCCCGCCCCGACCGGCCGAGCACGATATGGATTACCAAACGCACTTCGAAAGGCGGATGCGATTGAATGACCATCCAGTTTTCCGCGCACAGTTTGAATACCAGCCGAACGAATGACTGGATGGCATTCTCCCCGTCATGCTGGCCGCTCCCCGCGACATCCGGGCTCCCGTGATATAGAATTTGGCCTGCCCGCAACGGCTGGACGTTAACACCCGATTTCCCAAACTGGTTGGCCCAATGGTCCCCCGGGGCGCCCCGGCTGGACAAGGTCGGTATCGAAATATGGCTCTTTGGAAACGCAAAAACCGGCAAACTGACGATCCGCCCCATCGGGAAACGGCGGCCGGGCCGCCGGACGCTCCCCCCGATCCCGCGCGGGATGGTGCCGACAATCAACAAACGCCATCCCCGGCGGGCACGCCGGCCGCCTCCACCCCGGGCCCGCCGGAGAAAAGCGGCATCTTCGGACGTTTCCGGCAAGCCGTTCGTAAAACGGTTGCCGTTTTAAATACGGACATTCGCGATCTGGTGGGTGCCGAAGGCCGCCTGGTGGACGACGAGTTTCTGGACGAGTTGTTTGCGCATTTGATCAAAACAGATATGGGGGCAGGACCGGCGGGAAAAATTCGCGACGAAGTGGGCAAAAAGCACCGGGCCCGAAAAGTGACCATGCCCCAGCTGGCGGATTCGGCCAAACAGGTTATCAGCGAGATCATGGCCCAGGAAAGCTCGGATATTCACATGGCCGATTCCGGACCGACGGTCATTCTGGTGGTGGGCGTCAATGGCTCCGGAAAAACCACGTCCATTGCCAAACTGGCATACCTGTTCAAGGAACAAGGCAAGTCGGTCGTGCTGGGGGCCGGCGATACATTTCGGGCGGCCGCGGTGGAACAGTTGAGAATCTGGGCAGAGCGTCTGGGGGTCGAATTCGTCAGCGGCAAACAGGGGGGCGACCCCGCCACCGTTGCCTGGCGAGCGGTTGAAATGGCGCGCGATACCGGTGCGGATATCTGTATCGTTGACACGGCGGGGCGTTTGCAGACTCAAACCAACCTGATGGACCAGCTGGGAAAGATTCGCAGAGTGGCTGGCAAGGTGGTCGCGGAGGCACCGCACGAGGTGTTGCTGGTTCTGGACGCCACGGCCGGACAGAATGCGCTCAGTCAGGCCAAGGGGTTCTCGGAAGCGGCTGGCTGTACCGGTATTGTGCTGGCCAAACTGGACGGTACCGCCAAGGGCGGGGTGGCCATACCGATTCGCCAGGAATTCGGGTTGCCGGTCAAGTTTATTGGTTTGGGTGAAACGCCTGACGCGCTCGCCCAGTTCGACGTGCCCAGCTACGTCAATGCCCTGTTTGATCTGCAAGGTGAGTAGCCCGTTTGGTCCGGTCGGGCGGGCCGCCCGGCCGCGTCATTACTGAACCCGGGAATGGGAAGCCATGAAACTGATTATCGCCATCATCCAGCCCCATCGCCTGGAATCGGTCAAGGCGGCGCTGTCAGAGGTCGAGGTCTTTCGCCTGACCATCATGGATTGCCAGGGATTCGGTCAACAGCGGGGACAGGCCGAGTTGTACAGCCCCGAAGATTATTTGGCGAATTTGCGCCGCAAGGTGCAGCTGCAGATTGCAGTCAACGAAGAATTTGTTGAACCCACTATCGAAGCCATCAAACGGGGTGGCCGGAGTGGCGAAACGGGCGAAATCGGCGACGGGAAAATTTTTGTGTTGCCCCTGGAGGAATGTATCCGGATCCGCACGGGCGAACGGGGGCCCGCCGCGATTTGAGTCGCCCGACGGCCGGACCGCAACGGGCCCGCGGCAGTGATGTGGCTGGCAGGTTGCCGTTCGCTTTCCCCGTTCGCTTTCCCCGTTCGCTTTCCCCGGACGCTTTCCCCGGACGCTTTCCCCGGACGCTTTCCCCGGACGCTTTCCCCGGACGCATTCCCCGGACGCATTCCCCGGACGCATTCCCCGGACGCTTTCGGGCCCGGGCCGATTGCCGGGAGGGACCGGTTTCCAGCCGTCGCCGCGGTTCGGTTTATCGGGTCCCCGTTGACAGCTGCAACAGGATCGTCTCGCGCAGGCGTTGCAAGGCCGGATCCTGGGGAGACTGGTCGACCAACTCTTCACAGATTTCCAGTGCCAGTCCGGTCTTGCCGCCGGCCAGCGCAAAGTTGATCAGTTGAGTCTTCAGCGGGCCCTGGGCCTCACCCTGCCGGATGGCTCGATCGCAAACATCCCGGGCCAGGTTCCAGTGGCCGGTTTGGCAACAGGCCGACAACATTATCGGAGCCCGGTGCAGTTCGAACTCCGGGCCGGACAGGTATTTGCGTAACGCCTCGATGCCCGATTCGGCGTCTGCGGTTTGTGAGGTTAGCCCGTACAGCTGCATTTGACTGAGAAACAGCCCGTAGCAGGCCTGGTTGCGAATATCGGGAAACAGTCCATCACTGGTGGTGGCCAGGCGGAACGCCTCGGCCGCCTGTTGCCAGTTGTTCAGTGCCAGCCAACTCCAGCCCTCGAAACACTTGAACACATTGTCCGGGTGAGTGTCCCACGCCTGGCGGCAGCGATCGATCATGAAGCGGTGCTTTTTTTCCTGCGTGGCAAACGTCAACAGCGGGTTCACCAGCGAGTTGACGAACTGTCCGTAGGCGGTCGATACCTGAACCTTCTGAAATTCAGGCAAGGGGGCGGATTCGTAACTGGATCCTTCAAACAGTCCGAGCGCATCGGGCAATACGGAAATCCAGTCAAACAGGCCCTGCCGGTCGTATTCCCTAAATTGCCGGTTGATGGATTGCGACAACAGAACCAGCGAGCGTTGCTTATCGGTGGCCACATTCGGGAACAGCCGGTTGATTTCCCGCAGCGACCGTCTCGCCAGGGACGAGTTGCCCGCCAGGGCATGGGCCACCGTTCCGGCAACATAAAATCGTTCGTCGTGGCCAAACAGTGCCTTGCCGATCTGGATTTCCGGAAGCACTTCCTCGTACCGACCCAGAAATATCAGCGACACCACCAGTTGCAGGCGGGCCCGGGAATGAAAGGGTGAAAGGCGTAGCGCGCGGCGATATTGTTCCACGGCTACCGGCAGGGTCGCGGCAATCAGGCCCCGGGCAAACAGGCGGTCATCCTCGTCCAGAGAGCCGTCGATTGCCAATTGAATCAGGGTCCGTGAATCGGTCGTCTGGTCATTGCCATCCAGGAACGCATACCCCCGCCATAACAACAGTTCGGATTCCACCAGGGCCGCATCGGGATGGCTTTCCAACGCGATGATTTCCTGTTTCAGATCTTCCCGCCGGGAAAGGCCGTCGTAGGCGTGCAGTCTCAAAATCCCCAGGCGGATGGGCAATGCGCCAAATGAACGGGTGTACAAATCCATTTGTTCCAGACCGGGTTGCCACTGGCCGCGGCGAATCAGCGAATCAATCTCAGCCGCCTGGGTGGCCTTTTGTATTTCGGCCTTCTGCCGGATTTTTTGTGTCAGTTCCTGGTTCTGCTTCTCCAGCACGTGACTCCGGGTGACTTGCTCCAGCTGCGCTTCGAGCTGACCTTCAGCCGTCGTGGCGCGGACGGCTTGCCAGGCCGTCAGGCCGATGCCGGCGATCAGGGTTGCCAGAACGGCAATGCCGGCGATCACGGCCGGGCGGTTGCGTTTGGCGAATTTTTGAACCAGATACCAGCCGGTCGGGGGCCGCGCCGAAATGGGTTCCGCATTCAGAAATCGCTGGACGTCCTCGGACATTTCCTGAACCGTCTGGTATCGACGTGCCGGGTCCTTGTCCAGGGCCTTGAGGACGATCAGATCCAGTTCCCCCCGCAACTGGTGGACCAGTCGTTTGCCATCCACGCCGCGAACGGAGGCAATCGACTCCAGCGGGCGACCGGCATCGGCGACCGCCGTGCTGGGCCGTCGCGGCTCTTCCTGTTTGATCCGCGAGAGCATTTCCAGGTAATCGGACTTGCGTTTGCCGGCGGGGCCAAGAGGCGTGGTCCCGGTCATCAATTCGTACAGGACCACCCCCAGCGAATAGATGTCGCTGCGCGTATCCACGCCCGCGTCGCTCAACTGCGCCTGTTCAGGACTCATGTATTCCAGCGTGCCCACGATTTGGCCCAGCATCGTAAAGGCGGTCTCCTCACCGGGTTGCTGACTGATGGCCTTGGCGACGCCAAAATCAATGACTTTCGGCAGAGGCACTCCGTCCTGCCGGGCCACAAGGATATTGGAAGGTTTGACATCCCGATGAATGATGCCTTTCAGATGCGCATGCTGGATGGCGGCACATACCTTGATGAACATTTCCAGCCGGGCTTCAATGCTCAGGCATTGCTGGTCACAGAACCGGGTCACCGGCAAGCCCTGAACAAGTTCCATGACAAAATAGGGGCGGCCGGTCGAGGTGGTTCCGGCCTCCAGCGCCCGGGCAATGCAGGTATGATCCATCATCGACAACGCCTGTCGCTCGGCGTCGAAACGGGCAATCACCTGGCGGGTATCCATTCCTGCCTTGATGACTTTCAGGGCGACTTGCCGCGTGACCGGATCATGCTGCTCGGCCTGGTAGACGGTCCCCATTCCACCTTCGCCCAGCTTTTTGGTCAGCAGATAGGGACCAATCCGGTCGCCCACCTTTTCGGACGAGGTGGATGCGGACCGCTCCGCGGGCCTGGCGGCCTGTGTCCCGTCCCGGCGGGTCGAAGGCACCACCGCCGAATCAACCGTCGGTTGATCGTCGTTGACAGGTTGACCTGATGATTCGTTGGCACACATGGTGAGCGGGAGACGGTCAAAACCGGCACGACGGAAAAACCTATTTTAGCACGGAGCCACGGGAACACGATGCGCAGGCGGCGCGCGGGAAAAACGCCAGACGGCTCAGCTCCGGATTCCCGTATCGGAAACGGTCGCCGGCCGGCCGCATGCCAAAGGAAGTTACCGGCGTTCCTTCGGCACAGTGTCCGAAAAATTGCCAAAATTCCCGGCGCCAGGTGTCGACCGGCAAGGAATTATTGAAACCGCTATTTTTTTCCGCAAGAAACGAATGCCTGCATTGCGGGTCAGTAATTTTGACCGAGGCCTTTGGTCAGGGCCATAAAGGCCGATTCCAGATTGACTTCCTCTTCCCGGAACAGACGAATCCTGTGCCCTGCGGCAACCAGTTCACTGGCGATGGACGAATAGTCCTCAACGCCTTCCTGCAGGGTCACGACCAGAAAACCGTCGCCGGGGCCGACGGAATCGACAATCGGCATGGATTGCAACGTGGCGGCGGCTGCCTCCGGATCGGTGGTGACTCCAATTTGCAGAACATATCGCTGCCGAACCTGCCGCATGACCTCGGTCACCTCGGCCGAGACACTCATCACACCCCGATCAATAATTCCCACCTTGTTACAGATGTCGGCCAGCTCGGGCAAAATATGACTGGAGACGACAATGGTTTTTCCCATCTGGCCAAGTCGCCGCAGCAGATTTCGCATTTCGATCCGGGCGCGCGGATCGAGTCCGCTGAGAGGTTCGTCCAGCAACAACACTTGCGGATCATGCAACAAAACGCGGGCCAGGCCAAGCCGCTGGGTCTGGCCCCGGGACAGCGTGTTGGCAAACGCGTTTCGCTTGAAATCGAGATCCACTGTTTGCAGCATTTCATCGCACCGCCGCCGCCGCCCGGGTCCCTTGATGCGGTATGCGGCCGCAAAAAATTCCAGGTATTCGATCACTTTCATGTCATCATAAACGCCAAAAAAATCCGGCATGTAACCAATCAATCGCCGAATCTCCTTGGGGTTGTTGTAAATCGAATATTCACCAACATAGGCCTCACCCCATGTCGGTTCCAGCAGCGTGGCGATAATCCGCATGGTCGTTGTCTTGCCGGCGCCGTTGGGGCCGATGAAGCCAAACAAGTCTCCCTGATCGAGGCTCAGGTCAATGGACTTGATGGCGAACACATCGCCGTATTTCTTGGTCAGGTTTTCGGTTTTCAACACGGGGCTGGGCTTCTTTCCTGGTCAGGCATTCCGGTTAACGGGCCGGTCGCGGGGCACGCGGCTGGACCGGATACAATACGCGGACAACAGTGATTTTCTGGTCGTAATCGGTCACCGGATTTCCGTCCAGCAACAACGGAGTCGTGACCTCGCGAATTCGTCCTGTCAAAATCGCCTGACCCAGTTGCAACGGGCCGCTCATATCCAGCCATCGTTGATAGTCGTTGGATAACGAGGCATAGGCCTGACCGCCAATGGTCTCAAAAAACATCATCATGTTCAGGATCCGCGGAATGTCCCGATCGGTCGGATCCCACGGTACATTGATCTCGTCGCTATCCTGCCGCCTCCGCCGCGTGTAGTATCCGCGGACGGTCCTTTCCCGCATATCGTCCTCAACGACAATCGTCTCGCCGGGCTGCAGCGGGCGTTCCAGCAAATAGGCCCAGTCGCCGTACAGCAGCACGCAATCATTCAGCGGAACCGAAAACGGGTTGGTGATCGTACCCAGCGCGGCATCCGTGTTGGGACTTTGCCGCAACTTGGCCGCCGCCATGCCTGGCAACTGGCCACTCCAGCGACCGGTCAACGTGCGGGTCGAGGCATTTTGGGCCGGGAGTGACTGGATGCGACTGCCGTGGCCGGTTTCCTCACAAACATAATCGCGGCGGTACAGCCCCAAATCGCTTTGCGTTTGCATGCCTCCCAGACCCGTTCCCGGCAGACCTTGCCAGCACAGCCATCCCTGATCCAGCGGCCCGGCAAGCTGGTTATGACCACTGAACTGGATGTCATAAGTGGACGTATCGGGGCTGTACAGAACCGTCCAGAGCGTGCCCCGGACCTGCATGCTGCGGGAATCGATATCAACGATCTCCACCTGATTCAATTCGATCGTGGGCGATTTGCTCCAGACGGCCAGACCCACGGCCAGCCCGCAAAAGGCCAGCGACAAGCAGGTAAACGTTAGCCAGGTCCATTCCATACGCCCGACCACATGTCGCAGAAAAAAGTAATCCCCCGGGCCGATCAACAGGATAAACAGGGTCACCAGCAGGGCCACTGCGGTAAACGTCACGAACGAAACGTCCTTAAACTGGTCTTGCGCTGCCCGCAACTGGCCGCTCAAATCCTCGTACCCGTTGTGCGTAACCCGGCCGCTGGCAACGGATACCTGGCCCATGTCGGATACCTGCTCGATGCGGAGGGCCCGGGCCAGCAAATTTCGTCGGGCCGGCCAGTCCGCCAGTGGCTGTTCCGTAAAGTCAAATGCCAGGATGGAAACAACACCCATTCCGAACGGGCGAACCATCAGGGCTGGCAAATCGCCGATGGTCGAATCCACGGTCGCCCCGACCGGCTCGAATTCGGCCATCGTCAGTGCCGGTCCCGTGTCGGTCACCAGCTGGTCGTTGGATCCCACCAGCAGTTCCAGTGGTCCGGAGTTGCGGGTCTGGATGGTTCGCGAAAACGGTACACTGCCCAGTGATTCCAGATTGGCGGATTCCTGAAACCAGTTGGCTGAATTCGAGCCACAGCTGAACATGGCAAATCCCCCCAGCCGGATCCATTGGGCCAGCGCCGCGATCGCCGGACCACGCAGCGGCAAACCGGACGGGTCCTGGGTTACCACCAGCAGCCGGTCCACGGATTCATAGCCGATCCACTGATCCGGGAAATACTGGGAACGGTCTGCAACCGCATTGGCCGCCACCGACCCCTTGCCGACCGGGATCGTCTCGGCGACCGCGCCGTCGGTCAGTCCCAGAATCAGTGACAGCCGGGTCGTGGCCGGCAACAGGACATGGTTTTCCCGCAATTCCGTCAGGTCAAACTGGCGGCGGGCAATTTGTGGCCCGCCGTCGGTTGTGATGGTCACCGTGACGGCGCCCGCGCGACCCACGCGAATCAGTCCATTCAGACGGGATTTCCCCTCATCGACCAATTCCGGTTGCGTGTTCCAGCGGTAGCTGACCGGCACGGCGTCGCCGTCCAGCACATCGACCTGGACGCCAAAACCGGAGGTCGAATTCGGCAGACCGCTTGCCAGAATCGATACCGGTACCCATCGACCCAACAGCACTTTCCCGTCAAAACCGATGGCCACCGATTCGATCGTCGTCGAGCCGGAATCGGTTGCTTGCCACGCTTCCAGCGGCTGCCCGATCACAGCCGCCAGCCACCAGGCGGCCAGCCCGATGAGTAGCGCAGGGCACCAGCCGCAGCGCAACTCCGGTTGGGGTCTGTCGGGACGTATCAGGAAGTGATTGAGGCCGGGCAACGCAAGCTCACAGGGACCGGGGCCAGGGAAACGAAATATCCGCCAGGCGAATGTCAAAAAGCATAATCAAGACCGTCCGTTTTTGCCATGCGGCGCCGAGGGGTGTGATTCGCCCTGCCGACCAGCTCGCCCGCCGATTGGACAACAGGGTGTTATGGAACAGGTTCAGGGTTTTTCGGCATCCGGGCAGGTGCAGACCAGATGCCCGCATCCGGGGCAGCCGTTTCCGTATTTGGCAGTGATGGCTGCGTTGAGGTCAACTCCCGCGACGTTGGCAATGGTCGCCAGCCACGCCAGGACATCGGCAAATTCCCCGCTCAGATTCCCGGCATCACCCTGCCGCAACGCCGCTGCCAACTCGCCAATTTCCTCCATCAACCACATGAACGTGCCGTCGACACCCCGGATCCGATCCTTTTCGTAGTACATTCGGTGGATCAGTTCCTGAAAATCCGGCAAAGTGATTTCCGGCGTTGCGGCGGACCTGACGGTGTTATCGGGATCATTCATGAGTCAATCGCTTGTTCAATCGGGGACGGGGGGTAATGATGGAAAACACATTTCCGCAACCGGTATCAGGCAAATCGCCCCGGAACGGATGCCATACCGGCAAGTTCGGGAATCGTGATTGCCCGATTCGGTCAGGCCGAACCGGGCTTTCCGGCGGCCGGATTCCCGGTCCGCCGACCAATACCGTCCCCGTATTTGGGCCGTCCATGTCTCAGCAATTCCGCGTAGCCCAAACCAGTGAGATCCCGCCCGGCGAGGGCCGGTCCTTCGAAGTGAACGATTGTATTGTGGCGATCTTTCACATCGACGGTCAGTTCTATGCCATTAATGACGCCTGCCCGCACATGGGTGCCAGCCTTTCTGTGGGTCATCTGGAGGGTTGTGTTGTTTCCTGTCCGCTCCATGCCTGGCGTTTCGACGTTCGCGACGGTACATGGCGAGACAACCCACGTGTCAAAACGGACAGCTATCCGCTGACGATTGACGGTGACGATATCCTGATCCGAATGGATGACTGACGTCGGTCGGCCCGGCGGTGATTCGGCATCTCCCGGCCGGCAATTGCGAATTGGTTTGCCTCATTGCGGTTTGGTCACCGTCATTTTGATCTGGCTGTCAATGCTTGTGGAAACGGCAAAACCCTGATACGTGGTTTCGGTTTCCAGATTCATTTGAGACTGGCTGTTGGTAACACGACCGGCGCTCCAGTCGAAGGCGATCTGACCCCCGGCCGCTTGCCGGGCAATCGTCCAGGGCTGGAATTCGACATCCGGATTCTTGTCGTTGCCGGTACTGGACTGGATGGCGATTCGGGAGTCGAAGTCAATGTCGCCGGCGTCCGCCAGCGTGTAGGTTGTTTCCCGGGTGAATTGATGAGCCGAACCCATGCTGAAATCGCGTTCCACCAGCCACGACTGGCCCGGTTCAATCGCGGCTTCGGGGAATTCCGTGCCAGCGGACTGGAACATTTCCCGTACGGAATCCAGCGAAAAAACCTGTCGGCCCTCGATTGAACCCGGCATTTGGCGAATCGACTCCAGCGTTTCCCCGGGCACGTCGACGTTGGTGATTTCGCCTCGGGCGGTCATGGTCACGGTGACCGGCTGGTTCAAAATTCGGGAAAAGCCCTCGCCCGGCAGTCGCGCATCGCCGCGCGGCGGGTCAGCGGCGGAGTCGTACACCGTTGTGACGGGCCCCCGGGCGCCGGGCAATGTGAGTTCGGCCCGGATGGCCGTGATCATCTGGCGAATCTGTGCGGTACCCGAGTCGTCGACGGATTCGACCTGCCAGTCGATTGTCAATTCCATGCGATTGGACTGGTCAACCTGACGGCGATCGACCATCGTGCGAATGGACGATTGTTGTTCGATTCGGATTTCCAGCCGGTCACCGGTCGAAAATTTCCAGCGCAATTGCCGGGCGAGCGTTTCCTGGGCCTGGGAATCGTGGGCCAGAAAAAACACCAAAACACAAAAGCCCGGCAGGCTGGCAAGCTGGATTGCAAGTGGCATACTGAAGTTTCCTGGTTACGCGGACGCCCCGTTATGGTCTGGCACTGGAAACGTTGTTTGCCCGTTGTCAGGGGGCAATTCCTGCTTCAGACCGTAAAACTCTCGCCGGCCACGGGAACCAGCGGCTCGGCATCGGTTTCGGATTTGATTCGTGCCGCCCACGCGCTGGCGTCCTGCTCGATCGGCGGCCATGTGTTGTAATGGCTGGGTGCGACCCGGCGGGGACGTATCAACCGCGTCGCCGCAATGGAATCGTCGATTCCCATCGTGAACAGATCGCCGATCGGCAATACGGCCAGATCGATTCCGCCGTTGCCAATCAGCTGCATGTCCGAAAACAGGGCGGTGTCGCAAGCAAAATAAATCTTGCGGTCTCCCGCGGTCACAACAAATCCTGCCGGCTCGCCGCCATACGAACCGTCCGGCAACTGGGAGCTGTGCAACGCGGGCGTCATCCTGACCGTTCCAAAATCGGTCGTCAACTGGCCTCCCAGGTTCATGCCGGTGGCGTTGTCCACGCCGTGTTTGTTCTTGAGCCATTCGGCAATTTCGAAAATGGCCACAACGTGAGCGCCGGTACGCGAGGCAATCCTGGCAGCATCGGCAATGTGGTCGAAATGTCCATGAGAAACCAGAATCGTGTCCGGATGGACGTCGGCCGCCTTGACCGGTGCCACGGGCGAATCGTCGAGGAAGGGATCCAGCAAGATGGTGTGATCGCCGGTTTCCATCAGCCACGTGGCGTGGCCATACCAGGTCAGTTGAATACTCATGGGCAATGATTCCGTTGGGAATTTGAAGTGACGTTTTGTCTTGCCGTCAATGTCTTGCCGTCAATGAATGGTCGTGCAGGATCCGTTTCATGTTTTGCTTGTACAACTCAACGCCCGGTTGTCCGTACGGGTTCACCCCGAGCAAGCGGCCCTCGATCACGGTCGCCAGCATCAACATTTGATACAGCTGTCCCAGGGAATGCTCGTTGGCGGCCGGCAGACGGATCGTCGTGGTGGGACGTCCGCCGCTGGCATAGGCCTCGTTGGTTCCCTCGAGGGCGGCCGACATCAGATCGGGCCAGCTGCACGCGGCCAGTTCATTCAAATCATCGGGGTTACCTGGCCACTGGCCAACCTCCAGCGGATCACACCGCCACGTATCCAGTACGAGATTGTTGATCAGTTTGTTCCGGACGCCTTCCTGATGTTGCTGGGCCCGGGAATGCAGATCGCGGGTATTGACCACCGTCAGCGGCAATACCCCGCGTTCCTGTTTGCCCAGACTCTCGGCCAGCAACTGATCGTACCACAACCCGGTTGATTCCAGGGAATTGCTCCACACCGAAAGTATCCGAACCGTGACCCCCCGCAGGGTTTCCATCAGATGATTCACACCGACATAATTCAGAATAACGTTCTGGTCGACCGGAGCCGAGCGGCAATGCCCGTTCATCAGCCACGCGCCGCGGAGTAACGCGACGATATCGACACCCAGGATCGCCGCCGGCAGCAATCCGACCGGTGACAAAATGGAGAATCGGCCACCGACTCCCTCGGGCACGTCAAACCGGTCCCGGCAACCGAGCTGCCTGGCCATCTCGGACAGTTTGCCGGTTTGGCCGGTCACCGGTACCACCAGCTCCGGCAGGGATTCGGAACCGAATTGTTGTTCCAGTTGTCGTAAAAACGCGCGGAAAGCGGCCGCCGTTTCAATCGTCCCGCCACTCTTGCTGATGACCACGATCGCCCAGCGGCCCTGGCCAAAATCCTCCAGCCGGTCGCGCGCCAGCAACTGCAGCAATCCCTGGGCCCAATCGTTGTCGACGTTGTTGCCTTCGAAATACATTCTCGGCCAACCGCCCCGTTCGGCCCGGGTCAACTGGTTGTGCCAGGGGTGACAACAGGCTTCCATCAGGGCCCGGGCCCCCATATACGAACCGCCGATGCCCAGCACCACAACCCGATCCACGGTTTCGCGGATCCGCGTGGCCGTGCTCAAAATCCGCCACAATTCGCTGTTTTTACGGTCCCGGTCATACGCCTCCAGCAGACGATCGGGCAAATCGACAAACCCGGCGTCCAGCGGCTGCCGCTCGGCAGCAACGTCACGGCCCTCGTGAAATTCCGTCAGATCCCGATCCCGGATTTCCTGGTTGATCATTTGCAGTCGAGGGAGCAATTCATCCAGCTGTGACTGGCTGATGCCGAAATCCTCGCTGATCGCATCTGGATAATCGAACCGTAACAGCGGCATGGACGAACGCGTGGTGGACATGGGAAACGGAGTTGTTGGTACGGCAGAATTCGTTCAGTAGTACAAATGCCCGTCGCAATGCAGAACAGCGGGGGCCCCCGGCCAATGGACGGTCGCTCCGCATTTTGGACGGTCGCTCCGCATTTTCGCCAAACGCAGCCAGAAAACAACGTGGCGTCAATCGTGTCGTCAAAAAACGGCTGGACAAGCGGGCTGCGAACGACAAAATCGTTCTTGTCCGGCCGGCGGTGGCCGGCCAATCTGCGTGAACCGTTCACCCCGCCCGGCAAACCGATGAATATTCTCGATTTAAACCGCCAGCTGCATGTACGCAATTCCTCAAAAATCGTCATGCTGGTGGCCGATGGTCTGGGCGGATTGCCACGCACGCCGGAGGGCTTGACCGAACTGGAAACGGCCAAAACTCCCCATCTGGACCAACTGGCGAAGATCGGGATTCAGGGGGGCAGCATTCCGGTCTTGCCCGGGATCAGTCCCGGCAGTGGTCCCGGACACCTCGGTTTGTTCGGTTATGACCCGCTGCAATACCTGATCGGACGAGGGGCCCTGGAAGCGACCGGGATTGGATTTGAATTGCAACCGGGTGACGTCGCGGCGCGGTGCAATTTTTGCACGCTCGATGCAAAATGGCCTGATTACGGATCGTCGGGCCGGCCGCATCGACTCGCAGCAGAGCTTTCCGCTGGCCCAACGCCTGGATGGCATTGAGCTGGACGGCGCGGAAGTGTTCGTGCGGCCCGTCAAGGAACATCGTTTCGTCGTGGTGTTTCGGGCCGCGGGTCTGGGTGGCCATGTCAATGACACGGATCCGCAAGCGACCGGCGTGACGCCCCTGGAACCGAAGGGCCAGGATCCGCCCGGTCAAAAAACCGCGCAGCTGGCCCAACAGTTTGTAGCGCGGGCCCGGGAGCTGTTGGCGAATGAACCCAAAGCCAATGGATTGACGATGCGCGGTTTTGCCGACCGGCCGGAATTGCCCACCTACGAGGAAGTTTACGGTCTGACGGCGGCGGCGATTGCCGTGTATCCGATGTACAAGGGACTGGCGGCGCTGGTGGGCATGGACATCATCGGGCAAGCCAAAACGCTGGACGAACAAATCGACACCCTGGCTGAATACTGGCAACAGTACGATTTTTTCTTCATTCATTTCAAATACACCGACAGCACCGGGGAAGACGGTGATTTTGACGCCAAGGTCAGGCGGATCGAGCAGCTGGATGACATCATCCCCCGGATCACCGCCCTCCGCCCGGATGTGTTGATCGTGACCGGTGATCACAGCACGCCGGCGGCACTGGCCAGCCACAGTTGGCATCCGGTTCCCACGCTGCTGGTCGCCGCGAATTGTCGAACCGATCATCAAACGCAATTCTCGGAATCGAATGCCCGGGTCGGCGGACTGGGGCAGTTTCAGGCCAAATACCTGATGACTCTGGCACTGGCCAATGCCGGACGATTATCGAAATTCGGCGCCTGAATCTGCGCTGCCGGGATCGACAGGTCGCGGCGCATTCCAGTTCATTTTGGTTGACGGAAACAGGATCATGCCCGCCAGCGATTCGCGAGACGGATGCTCGCGGGCAGGAATCCTCGATGTCATCCGTTGAGGCAGGGTCCCGAAACGACGGGCAGCCCCGATGTCGCCGAATGCCCGGTTGCTAGCGGCCAATTTGACCTTGAGGCACCCCGCCAGATCGGGAACACTACGCGGCCATTTTTCGCGTTCCCTGGTAGCCCCATGCGGCAGCAATTAACCTTCCTTGTTTTGATATCTGCGCTGGCGGCCTGCCCGGCCTGCAGCCGGTTGTCCAAAGGTGGCTGGGAGCCGGTTGGCGAGGGGCCGGTCGCTGCCTTGCCCAATCCGTTACCCGTGCCGTTCTACCCTCGTGAGCTGGTGATGGATGAGGTCTCGGACGAGATCGAGGACTATTTTCGCATTCTTCGGGAACAGCGTGTGCGGTTAACCGGAGACATTTTGACCGAAGGTTATATTGATACCGAGCCCAAAATCGGTTCCACCATACTCGAACCGTGGCGCAAGGATTCGACGCCGGGGTTTGAGCGCTGGCATGCCAGTTTGCAAACCGTTCGACGCTGGGCCCGGGTGCGAGTCATCCCAACCGCCGATTTGTACCTGATCGACGTGAAAGTCTACAAAGAGCTCGAGGATCTGCAGGAACCATCCAAATCCCTGCTCGGGGGTCAATTTTTTCAACTGGGCAATGGTCCCATTGACGAGCCGATCGAGAATTTCGTCGAGCCAGCCAACCTGGGCTGGATTCCCATGGGGCGGGACTTTTCGCTGGAACAGAAAATACTGGCCAATTTGAACGCCCGATTCGAACGGGCAGCCGCCAACGGCGCCACGTGCGTGCGGTGACGTCGGTCGCGATGGCCGCCCTGGCAACGTATCGCGGCCCGCAGGCCCGGTTGTCACACGTTTCCCCGGATTTGCGGCTTGCCCACCGGCCAGCGCATTGCTCTGCCTGCCGGCCGCGAGTAGACTTGTGCCCGCTCTTCCCGCTTCCCGATATTCTCTGGCTGACCACCCGATGTTTCCATGGCTCACCGAAAAAATCCCTCAACGGGTTCGGCCACGCCGGCGGACAAGACGGATTCCGTGCGGCTTCAGAAATTCCTGGCGCAGGCCGGCGTCGGCAGTCGACGTCAGTGCGAAGACCTGATTCGTGAAGGTCGCGTCGCCATCGATGGTCATCCGGCAACCGAACTGGGTGTGCGGATTGACCCGCAACAGCAAACCGTCGAGGTGGATGGCACACGTGTCCGTGCGGTGCGGCACCAGTACTTTATGGTCAACAAGCCGCCGGGGGTTGTGTCCACGACCGCAGATCCCTCCGGTCGGCTCCGCGTCATCGATTTGATCAACACCGATCAACGAGTCTACAACGTTGGCCGTCTGGACAAGTCCAGTGAAGGCTTGATTCTGGTAACCAATGATGGCGAACTGGCAAATCGATTGACCCATCCCCGCTACGGGATCCAGAAAACATACCTCGTGACCGTGGTCGGCAATCCGCGGTGGGAAGAATTGCAGTTGTTGAAACAGGGTGTCCGGCTGGCCGAGGGCGTGGCCCGGGTCACGGAAATACGCATCAAAAAACGCCACCGCAAAAACTGTGACCTGCAAATCGTTCTGGACGAAGGCCGGAACCGCGAAATCCGCCGCTTGCTGGCCCGAATCGGTCACAAGGTGACCCGGCTGAAACGAGTGGCGATCGGGCCGCTGCATCTGAATGATTTACCGGTTGGCAGCTGGCGACGCCTGGAGGCGGCCGAGATTACTGCACTGCAACGCGCATCGGCCCGGATCCGCGAGCCGCAATCGCCCCAAAAGAAACCCATGGAACGAGGCGAACTGGAACAACGTCAACGAACCAAATCGCGTACCGGCGCTGCCGGTGCGGCGCGGAAAAAAGTGTCCGGCGCGAAAGCGGCGTCCCGACCGCAGGCCACCGGCAAACCGGGCCGTGACAAACCGGTTCGGCGAAGCGGGGCGGACAAAGGCCATGCGCCGGGCAAACGCACCAAGTCCGGCAAAAAAAGTGCACCCGGAAAAAAGCGTGCGGCCGCCGGGTCGCGGCGCTCGGGCAAACCGGCTGCCGCCCCCCCCGTTACGGGAACGCGAAACCGACAAACCGGGGCCCGCAAGAAACGGCCGGGCAAGAAACCACCCGTGTCACGCGCTCGCAAAACCACCCGGCAATCGGGCGGGTCCGGCAAACGGTAGCCCAACCATCGCGCCGTTCGGGGCACGTCACAACATTTTCGAACAGCTGCGACCGGGATGTGGAACCGAGGGGCATGCTGGTGGCCCGTCCGGCGGTGCCGGACACCGATGATACCGATCAGGATCCGGCTCGGCCAACGTTCTCGGTGGAGCCGGCTGTTCGTCGCTGCGGTTTTGAACGGAATCTGGTCAGGCGCCCTGCTTGATGGCCAGAATCTTCTTTTGCAGCCGGCTTTTACGGCGGGCAGCAGCGTTTTTGTGGACCACGTTTTTGGACCCGGCCTTGTCCAAACTCCGCGCGGCGACGATGAATTCCCGCTCGGCGGCTTCGACGTCGCCGGCTGAAACGGCCGTATTCACCTTCTTGATCTGGGTCCGCACGGCGGACTTGATCGAGCGATTACGGGCTTTGCGAACCTTGTTTTGCCGCAGTCGTTTTTTTGCGCTGATGGAATTGGGCATGGATTCTCGTTCAATCCGACTACCAGGTCGGGCACAGGAAAGTCGCGAGGAGGGGCCTGTCGCGTCAATCGGGCAGGTCCGGGCCGAAAAAATGTAGCCCGTCAATATGGACTATCCGTGACTGGTTGTCCAGTCTCGTTTTGGGCCCCCGGGCACACTGGCCATCGACCCGGGCGGGCCCCGGAAATTCAACCTCCCGGGATCCCAAATACGAGGCCTTCGCGGCAATGGGCCAGTCGGCGGGTTGGGCATCCCGCCCTCGTTTTATCCGAATCGGCAAAATATTCACTCGGGCGGACCAGCCTTGTCCCGCGCCCGGCGAAACTGGACTTGGGCGCCCAACTGGTGCTCGCGAGCTCATTCGGGTCCGTTCCGGGCCGGGGCCGCGAACCGGGGTCCGCCCGCCGGGGAGATACCGCATGATCGACAACCTGAAAAACCGCCTTCGCCACGCCATGGGTGATCCCGACCAGGTGGTGGTGATATTCGACTACGAGGACAAACAGGGGAATCGGACCCGCCGCGTGGCCAGTCCGATTCGATTCTCCTCAGCAGATAGTTTTCTGGCGTTATGCCTGTGTCGCGAGGAACCACGGCGATTCGAGTTGACGCGATGTACCAATCTGCAATTGGCCCCGGCACACGAGTATTCAATGCCGGTCCCGATGCTGACCGCTGGTTAACGGCCGGCGAATCATGGCCGATCATTCCTGGTTGCTGGCCGCCAGCAAACGACGAACCAGGGGTTCGGGGAACAGGCACCACGCAAATTCGCGGGAACCCAGGATGTTGCGGCGATCGAGATCCCGACGCAACTGCGCCAGCTGACGGGTCAGTTGCTGACGGATGTCGTTCACCAGCGGCTGCATCTGCTGATTCACATGCACCAGGGATTGATGCCAGGTTCGCCGGTTGCCGGCCGGTGGAATGTCGCTCAACAGATCGCGTTTCTGTCGAATCAGGTCCCCGGCTGGTTCGGCGGCCGGATCCAGCACGGTTTCCGGATGGAACTGCAATTCACGCAGTTGGACAACCGTATCGACGATGTCGGCCGGGACAACCCGGGGCATATCAATCGGCAGCTGATACGTGGCCGTCAGCACCACAAAATCCGGTGCCGCGACCCCCCAAAAACGGTGCCCAATCCGGTCGGTCAGTTCGTCATAGCGGGCTCCCCCAATGCCATGCAGGAACACGTCGCTCAATACCAGTCGACTGTACATGGTCGTAACGAGTGCTCGCGGCCTCAGGTAGATGCCGGCTGTCGGCAGCGACAGGATTCCCTCGACCAGTTGATCGGCAGGAAACCGGGATTGCCAGTGATGGCCGTCGGTCAACTGAATCTCCCGATCGACGGTTCGGACAAACAGCTTGCGTCGGCCGGGGGCCGCGTCACTCCACACCCAAAACGGAACCTCAGTCCATGGATCGACCCGTTCCAGTTCCGGGACCGGGTGCGCGGCGCTGCGAATCCGGTGGAACGCACGAAACGCCTGCAGTGATTCGTTGTAGTCCATGTGCAATTGTTGATGGCGAGCCAGTAACTCGGCTGCAAACGCGGCAAATGATTCGGTTTGACATATCTGGCCGAGTGGAATTTCGAGAGTGTTCAATCCGATGTCCGATTCCAGCCGGTGCCGGCCGGCGGCCATGGCCGCAAACGGGTTGTCCATACATCGGGACAGTTCCAGCACGTGCGGCCACCATTGTTCCACCAAAGGCTGTGGCACGATGGGCCGGATCAACTCGGTCACACGCCCGCCGAATCCGGAAAATTTTTCCCGATGGTGCAACCGCTGCATTTCGTAGGGGATCATCAGTCCACCGGCATCCATCCGGACTGATTCAATTTTCGGCCGGTCCGGGCTGCCGACGGGCACGCGAATGGACTCCGAGGAACACAAATCATTGTCGACGACCAGATTGATGCCGAGTCCCTGCTGATCGCGGGCCAACCGGTGCAAACAGAAATTCTTGAACCAGACGCCCGGGTGAAAAAGCGTGGGCTGGTGTCCGGCCAAAAACAACCCGTTTTCCGGACGACCCACGTCCACATTCCGGTACTGCCGCGTATAGCGGCTGGCCAGTTCGACGAGCTCCGCCCGTGCGGCCTGTCGCAGTTGCTGAACCGGATTGCCACTGACGGTAAAGCCGTGGCTCGCCAGGGACTGCTGGTTGCCGCGGAGCAATTCGGGAACCTGATTCAGGGCGGGAATTTTCAGCGTCTGGCCATCCCCGGCGGGGCGCGAAGTCGCTGAACAGGGAGCGTCATGGGCTCAGCAATCATCCGGCCAGTTCTCGGGCTCGCACATGCGGACAATCAACCGGCAGTCTGGCATAGCTGCGCTGCAGAATCTCATGATAATAATTCAGCCGTGTGGCCCCGTCGTCCAGGTCGCCACCAAACGAGCGATTTTCGTCCAGGTAAATCAGCGGCACCGCGATTTCCACAATTTTCAACTGGTGACAGGCGGCCTGAACCCATAGTTCCAGAGGCATGGCGTAGCCGGTCTCCGTCAATTGCAATCGCCGCAGTGCCTCGACCCGATACGCCTTGAATCCGCAAAACGCGTCGGTCAGGTTAAACCCCAGCTGCTGATTCAGTTCACGGGTGATCTGCTGGTTGATCCACAGTCGCTGCGCCGGCGGTTCCGAATTGGCATCAAAGGACTTCAGGTACCGGCTGCCCGAAACGATATCCGCTCCGCTTTTGTGCAATTCGCGAATGATCTGGTGAATCCGCTGGGGCTCGTGCTGTCCATCGCAATCGATGGTAACCAGAGAGTCGTATCCCTGCCGGATGGCATATTCGAAGGCCGTCATCAGGGCGGCACCGTAGCCCTGATTCTCGGCATGGGTTAGCACGATGACATCGTCCCGGGCACCCAGCGCAGCCGTTGTTCCGTCGGTTGAACCGTCATCGACGACCAGCACGTTTTGACTGTATCGCGTGACCTGGTCGAGGACCTGATTGACCGAACCAGCTTCATTGAACACGGGCAGAGCCGTTAGGTGCTTTGACATGGAATTCCTGTTGTTATTGGAATCTCTGGCGAATCCGGGCGCGGGTGAATCCGGGCGCGGGTTCGAGACCTATTCTAGAAAGACGGGTTCGACGGTCAAATTCTTACCCGTTCCGCCGATTCACGGGCAAATTGCCGGGATTTGACACTTGATCTTCCCCGCCCGCGTCTTCCCCGCCCGCGTCTTCCCCGCCCGCGTCTTCCCCGCCCGCGTCTTCCCCGCCCGCGTCAACCGGTCCAGTGGGGTCCCGACGGAAAACCGCCGGATTCGTTCAGGCGTAACGGACGGGATCGGTTTCCCGGGTGCTGCTCCAAACGGACGTATCGGGAAAATGCGAAGCGATGACCCCGGCCAGGGCCTCGACGGCAAACCGCTCGCTGTTGTGATGCCCCAGCAACAGCAACGCCATGCCCGCAGACCGCGCGGCCAGGCAGCTGTGAAATGTGGCTTCGCCCGTTACCAGACAATCGCAGCCGGCCAAAACGGCAGCATCCAGAAACGACCCGCCGCTACCACAGGCCAGGGCGATCTGGCTGACCCGCTGGTCCGGATCTCCCACAAATCGCATTGCCGGCAAGTCGAATACCGTTTTGGCCCGGTTCAGCAGCACGGACAACCGAACAGGTTGAACCGGCCGGGCAATCCGGGCCGCTCCCAGTGACGGATCGAATTCGCAGGCCGGAACCAGTGGACGCGGATCAGGCAGCTCAAACTTTTCCGCCAGCATCTGGTTGATCCCGGCCGCCGCCGAATCAAACGCCGTATGGGGACTGATTACGGCAATTCCGGCCCGAATCAGTTTCAGCAGCAATCGACCACTGACGTCCGCGGCCGTAATCCGGTTTAGCGGTCGAAAGGGAATGGGGTGATGGGTGACGATCAGGTCGGCGCCGCGATCGACCGCTTCCCCGGCGCTGTCCGGGGTTACCGTCAGGCAAGTCATGATCTGGCTCGCTGGCACGGCATGTCCCCGACCAGCAGACCAACATTGTCCCAGTCCGCCGCCAGTTCGGGTGGTGCGACACGGTTGACGAAATTCAGGACGTCGGCAACAGTCGTCATTTTCGGAGGTCCCCGGGATGGTGGCCAGCAAGTAGTCAGTGGCGCATCGGCGCTCTATATTGGCAATCGCATCGAACGTCACTGACCGAATACCAGAATAACAAAAAACGGGGGGCACTGCCTGGATGCCTCCGGGAGAACCGGATTGCTCAAACTAAGAAAAGGGTTGCGTCTGGAGAGTCTGCAGTTGCCGTTCAAGCGGGCGTTGCAGGCGGCTGCCGAACTGCGCGCTGAAGGCATCGAAATCAACGCGCGAACCGAAATTCGCCCCGCCGAACTTACCCGAACCGGTATCCGGGAAATCAGGAAACTGCTGAGTGATTTTCGGTTGTCGATTTGCTGCGTGAATTTCCCGACACGTCATGGTTATGCCGAGTCGGCCGATCTGGACCGGCGACTGGACGCCACCCGGGCAGCCATGCGGATGGCTTACGATTTGGGATGCAACGTTGTCAGTAACCGGATCGGGCCCATTCCCGACCCCCAGTCGACCGCGTACTCCACCATGATTCAGGCCCTGCATGACATTGGACAATACGGGCAGCGGGTCGGTGCCTGGTTGGCCGCCCGGACAGGTGACAACAGCGGCCCGGAACTGGCAGATTTTGTTTCCCGGCTGGGCCCCGGCACGTTATCGGTGGATTTTGATCCGGCGGCGCTGATGGCCGGCGACCATGACGTCCTGCAGGCGATGAACGCCCTGGGCAATCATGTCGTGCACTTTCGGGCGCGGGATGCCGTTCGGGAATTGTCGCGGGGGGAAAACACGCTGGTTCAGCTGGGCCGCGGTTCGATCGATTTTCCGCCACTGCTGGCCATTCTGGAAGAGCATCATTATTCGGGATTCCTGACCGTGCAAACCACTCCCGGCCCCGACGCCCGGCGGGTCCTCGGCCAGGAACTGGAATATCTGGATAACGCGTTTGCGTAGGTCCCCGAAAAAGGGTCCCCGAAAAAGGGTCCCCGAAAAAGGGACGCCGAGGGACGCCGAGGGACGCCGAAAAAGGGACAGGCATCTCGCGGATCAACCCCAACCGGGTGGCGGCGAACCAGCTGGCTGCCAGTCTTCCCTGGTCGCCCGTCAGGCCAGAATCCGCTTGGCCGGTTCCCCGGACTTCTCGCAAACGAACCGGGGAACCGCGTAACCCGGCAATCGATTCCTCATTTCGCGGACCAGATTCCGCCCCTGCTGGACCGGCACCTCAAAATGGGCGGCCCCCTGAACCCGATCCAGCTGGTGCAGGTAATAAGGCATGCACCGCAAATCGATCAGCCGTTCGCTCAGCTCAACCAGAACGTCGGCTGCGTCGTTGACGCCGCGCAACAATACGGTCTGGTTCAGCAATGGAATTCCCCCGGCCACCAGCTGCGACAGGGCGTTCGCGACCTGATCATCGATTTCCTGAGGATGATTGCAATGCACGACCATCCACGGTGCCAGCCGCGTCTCCCGCAGCACCTGAACAAGTCCCTCGGTGACCCGCGGGGGAATCACCACCGGCAGGCGAGTATGAATCCGCAATCGGCGAACGTGGGGAATGGCGGCAATCCGCTCCACCAGTTGTTGCAGTCGCCCGTCGCTCATCATCAACGGATCCCCGCCGCTGAGAATCAATTCTCCGATCGATGGATCCGCCCGCACCGTTTGCAGGACCTCGTCGAATCGGGCCAGCGATGGCGGGGTCGTCAGGTAGGGGAAATGGCGTCGAAAACAGTAGCGGCAATGAATGGCACACAGGCCACTGGTGACCAGCAGGGCCCGCCCCTGGTATTTGTGAATCAGGCCCGGTCCACGAGCCGCGTCATGATCGCCCACGGCATCCCGATGAAATCCGTGGACTTCGATGGTTTCGGCGGCCTCCGGCAACACCTGGCGCAACAATGGATCCGCGGCGTCGCCCGGACGAATTCGCGCAATCCATGGTTCGGGTGCAAACGTCGAAAACTGGCGATGAGCCTCGGCCCCGGCCGCGATTTCGGTGGCCAGATCCGGCAGGCCCACCCGGCGCAGCAATTCCGCCGGGCAGCGGACGGCCCCCTGAACGCAGCGTTGCCATTCGGTGCCGGATGATTCGCCACCGGGCCGCGCGGGGGACGCGGGACGGGTACCGACAGAATGGGTCGTGGACGCTACAATAGCCATCTTTTACCTGCTGGAATGACCCCGCCGGACTCCTTCCCGGGTGACCATTTCGCCGAAAACCAGTATCGACTGACCCCGGGGAACCGACCGATGGGCGCGACCTACAAGACCAACGAATTTCGCAAGGGGCTGAAAGTTCAAATCGACGGGGAACCGTACCTGATGGTGGAAATGAACTTTCGCAAACCGGGCAAGGGAAATGCCCTGTACCAGTGTAAGCTGAAAAACCTGATCCGGGGAACCGTCCTGTCCAGGACCTACAAGGGCGGCGATACGCTGGAAGCCGCTGATGTCGAGGAAATTGATGTCCAGTTTCTGTACCGGCAAGCCGACACGTTTGTGTTCATGAATACGGAAAACTACGAACAATATGAACTGACCGCGGACCAGGTGGACGACAACTGGAAATACCTGACCGACGGAATGGATTGCAAAATGGTGCTGTACAACAGTAACCCGATCACACTGACGCCTCCCAACCATGTGGTGATGAAGGTGGAAATGTGCGATCCGGGCGCCAAGGGCGATACGGCAACCAATGTGACCAAACCGGTCAAGGTGGAAACGGGCGGCGAATTTACGGCCCCGGCGTTTATCAATGAAGGCGACCTGATCAAGATCGATACTCGCACGGGCGAATACATTGAGCGCGTCAAGGCCTGAACGGCCCCGGTCGCTCCCGGCCCCCTCGGATCCCAGCAGCTCGGAACGTCATGAAAGTGGAATTTCAGGGGGCCGCCCAAACCGTGACCGGTTCCCGACATCTGGTGCACGCCGGTAACCAGCGTATCCTGCTGGATTGCGGTTTGTATCAGGGGCAGCGGAAGGAGGCGTTTCGACGCAACCGGGAACTGCCGTTTGATCCAGCCAGTATCGATGCGGTGATACTGTCACACGCGCATATCGATCACAGCGGCAATCTGCCCTCGCTGGTTCGCGGTGGATTTCGGGGGCCGATTTTTGCAACCACGGCGACACGCGATCTGTCGGTACACATGCTGCTGGATTCGGCCAAAATCCAGGAATCGGACGTCAAGTATGTCAATCGCAAACGGAAGAAAAAAGGACAGGCGCTGTTTGAGCCCTTGTACCGGCAGGATGATGCCCTGGCTGCGATTCGGCTGTTTCGCTGCTGCGAATTCGGTGTTCCCTTTCAGCCGTTGCCGGGATGGAACTGCACCTTTCATTTTGCCGGACACATGCTGGGCGCGGCGATTGTGGAACTGCAATTGCCCGCCGATCCGGGTCCGCCCGTCCGGCTGGTGTTCAGCGGTGATTTGGGCCGACTGGAAGCCCCCATTCTGCGTGATCCCGAGATCGTGCGGGGTGCCGATTATCTGATTATGGAAGCCACGTACGGGGATCGCAATCATCTTCCCGGCGGAGACGCCGAGGCCATGTTGCTGGAGACCGCTCGCCAGACGTATGAGGACGGTGGCAAGTTGATTATTCCTGCCTTTTCGGTCGGGCGGACCCAGCAAATCGTTTACTGGCTGAACCGGATTTTTGAACGGGGTGACTTGCCGCCCATGAAGGTATTCGTTGACAGTCCCCTGGCCGTCAACGCCAGCGAAGTCTTTCGCGAACATGTGGAATGTCTGAACGAGTCCTTTATTCAACAGTTATTAAGTGAGGATGACAGTGACCCGCTGGGTTTTCGCGATTTGCACTACGTCCGCAAGGTGGCCGATTCCAAGTCGCTGAATGAATTCAACCAGCCCTGTATCATTATTAGCGCTTCGGGCATGTGCGAAGCCGGGCGAATTCTGCATCATCTGAAGTCGACCATCCAAAGCCCGAAAAACACCATCATGTTTTCCGGATACCAGGCACCCCACACGCTGGGCCGCCGGATTCTGGACGGGGCCCGGGAAGTCAATATTTTCGGTGAGCCGTTTCAGGTGCGGGCCCGCGTGCGGGAACTGGAATCGACCAGTGGGCACGCTGACCAGACCGGTCTGGTGCAGTGGGCTCGCGAGATTGCGGCCGCTGGCAACCTGAAAAATGTGGCCCTGGTGCATTGCGAATTGCAGCCCGCCCGGGTCCTGCAGGGATTGTTGAACGAGTCCGGCATTGAGCCGGTGTTGATTCCCGCACCCGGGGATGAGATGGCAATGTTGGACCAGTAGCCTCCGTCGCAACCGGCGACAGGCAGCAGTCTGCCGGGTATAATCGGGGCAGGTCCCGGTGATGACAAAAACGGTGAGCCTCCGGCAGAATCGCCGGGGATTGGTTGGCCGTGCCCTCCCCTCGCAGCCCGTTCCGGCTGACGGAAATTGCCGGGATCGTCAGACTGCCCGGCAGTCTGTTCGCCGATTAACCGGATGTTGACGAGCCCCAACGCCATGGACATCGCGCTTCGCCAGACTGCCCGTTTGACACTCCTGCTGGTTTTTTTTCCGGGCATCCTGGCCGGGGAAAATGGATTCGCCGGCGACCCGGTCAGTTACAACCGGGACATTCGTCCGATCTTTTCCGACAAGTGCTACCTGTGCCACGGACCTGACGAAAGTTCCCGACAGGCCGGGTTTCGGCTGGATCGGCGCAACAGCGCGACCGCTGAGGCCGATTCCGGTGAACGACCGATCGTGCCCGGTGAACCGGAATCCAGCGAATTGATGCGACGCATCCTTTCCGGGGACGATTATGAATCGATGCCTCCCGCGGATTCCCACAAGAGCCGGTTGACCCCTGACGAAATCGGGCTGATCCGGGACTGGATTGGCGAGGGAGCCCTTTATCAAAAGCATTGGGCCCTGATCCCGCCGCAACGACCCGATCCAGGCGCATTGGGCGACGATTCCAGTTATCCCAATCCGATTGATCAACTGGTTGCCAGCCGATTGGCCAAACAGGGATTGCAGTTTTCCGAACCGGCCGACAAACGTACGCTGATTCGCCGCGTCACCCTGGACCTGACCGGATTGCCGCCGACCGCCGGGGAAGTCCAGGCATTTGTCAACGATGCCAGCGACGATGCCTGGGAACAGGTCGTTAACCGTTTGCTGGAATCTCCGCGGTATGGGGAACATATGGCGCGGTACTGGCTGGATGCCGTTCGTTACGGGGACACCCACGGATTGCACCTGGACAATTACCGGGAGGTGTGGCCGTACCGGGATTGGGTGATTCGGGCATTCAACCGAAACATGCCGTGGGACGAATTTACAGTTGCCCAATTGGCGGGAGACCTGCTCCCCGATCCGTCAACGGACGATCTGGTGGCCAGCGGATTCAACCGGCTGCACATCACGACCAACGAGGGAGGAACCATTCCCGAGGAAGCCCGGGTACGCAACGTCATTGACCGGGTGGAAACGGTCGGCACCGTTTACCTGGGAATGACCGTTGGCTGCGCGGTGTGTCATGACCACAAGTTCGATCCGGTCAGTGCCCGGGAATTCTATTCCCTGTTTGCGTTTTTCAACAACCTCGACGGCAATCCCATGGATGGGAACGCCAAAACGCATGCTCCTGTGATCCAGGTCCCGTCACCGGAGCAACGACAGGCTCTGGCACATCTGGATGAGCAAATTGCCCGGTTGGCCAGCGAACTGGAACAGCCGAATCCGGAAATAGACAATTCCCAGGCGGAATGGGAATCGGTCTGGTCGACCCGGCTGCAGAACATCTGGGACCTGCCGGAAATCGTGGCCGTCGATTCGGATGGTGGTGTGCAGTTTGAAACGGATGACAACGGGATCATTCAGGCCAGCGGTCCCAATCCTGACCAGGTCGTGTACGAGATCACCGCCACCACCGATCACCAACCGGTCACGGCGATTCGCCTGCAGGCTCTGGTTGATCTGATGTCCAGTCAGCAAAGCAATGGCCGGGCCGACAATGGCAATGCGGTCCTGTCGGAAATTGAATTGGCCGTTCGGCCGCTCAACACGGACCAGCCCTTTGAACCGGTCAGCCTCGTATCTGCCTTTAGCGATCATTCCCAGGACCAGTTTCCGGTGGCCGCCGCCATTGACGGCCGGATCGACGATGCCTCGGGCTGGGCCACCGAGGGATACGCCAAAAAGGAACCGCGAACGGCCGTGTTCATTGCCGGTTCACCTTTCGGTTTCAGCGGCGGAACCGAAATCCGGTTGCGGTTGCATTTTGACTCGAAATATTCCCGACACAGCTTTGGAAAACTGCGGTTGTCGCTGACCAGTGATGCATCAATCTGGCCGGTCACCTGGTCAGCATGGAACCTGGTGGGTCCCTTTGCGGCCAACGAGGGACAGGCGGCATGGCACGAAGAATTTGGGCCCGAGCAGACTGCCGATCTGGGCCAGAGTTTTGCCGACGATACGCTGGCATGGAAACCGGCCAGCGAGGTTGTCGACGGCCAGGTCTTTCCGCTGACGGACGGGATTGGCGCATGGTATTTCAGCCGCGATATGTACAGCCCGGGCGGCCGTCCGGTTTCGGTGGCTTTCGGCAGCGACGACGGCATCCGGGTCTGGCTCAATGGGGCGCTGGTCCATGAAAACAATGTGGCTCGTGCCGTTCAGCCCGATCAGGATCCGGTCACTCTGGAATTGCAGCCCGGCCGTAACCGGTTACTGGTCAAAATTGTCAATTTCGGTGGCGCTGCCGGTTTTTGTTTCCGGAACCTGCCGGAACCCGAACCGGCGCCCGATCTGGCGACGATGGAGATCATTGCCACGCCCGACGAGCAACGAAATGCCGAACAACGTGAACATCTGAAAAACTATTTTCGGGCGAATCATTCTCCCCGCTGGGCCCGCATGCAGGCCGACCTGAACGACGCCCGGCAACGACGGGACCAGCTCGACGCAACGCTGCCCACGACGCTAATCATGAAAGAACTGGCCGAACCCCGCCCGGCATACCTGCTGAAACGGGGACAATACGATCAGCCGGACACGGAAAGCGGTCCGTTGCCGGCCGCGGTGCCCGCCGTCTTTCCGCAGTTGCCAGAGACTGCGCCCGCCAATCGAATGGGACTGGCGCAATGGCTGATCGATCCACAGCATCCCCTGATGGCCCGGGTGACGGTCAACCGGTTCTGGCAACAACTGTATGGCCGGGGAATTGTGGCAACCGCCGAGGATTTTGGTTCCCAGGGCAGCTGGCCCACCCACCCGGAATTGCTGGACTGGCTGGCGGTCGAGTTCCGCGATACCGGATGGGATGTCAAACGGCTCATGAAAACGATGGTGATGTCCCGGACCTATTGTCAGTCCTCGCGTTTTGATCCGGAGCGATGGCAGCGGGATCCCGCCAACACGCTGCTGGCCCGGGGGCCCCGCTTTCGAATGGACGCCGAAATGTTGCGGGACCAGGCGCTGGCCCTGGCCGGATTGCTGGTGAACCGCCTGGGGGGGCCCAGTGTCAAACCGCCCCAGCCGGCGGGGATCTGGAAATCCGTCGCCTATGTTGGATCCAACACGGATACCTTCAAGGCCGACACGGGGCCCGACAAGGTGCATCGCCGCAGCATCTACACGTTCTGGAAACGCACGGCGCCGCCCCCTGAGATGTCAACCTTTGATGCGCCCAGTCGGGAATCATGCATCGTTCGTCGCGAACGAACCAACACGCCCCTGCAGGCCTTGCTGATGTTAAATGACCCGCAATACGTCGAGGCCGCCCGCCACCTTGCCGGGCGCGCCATGATGGTTGTGGCCGGCAGCCCCGCGGAACGGGCCGGCTGGATGCTGGAGCTGGCGACTTGCCGGCCAGCCACCGGGGCGGAAACCGATGAGTTGACGGCGTTATTTGAGGATCGACTTTCCTGGTACCGGGCCAACCCCGAGCAGGCCCGGCGGCTGGTCGCCATTGGTGAGATGCCCGCCAACGCCGAACTGAACGCCGAAGAGCTGGCCGCCTGGACCCTGGTAGCCAATGTCGTGTTGAATCTCGACGAAGTAATTACCAAAGAATAACCGGACATTCGCTGTTCGTTTCGCCATGAGCCAAAAAAAATCAATGGATGCCCGATCGGCAGAACACCAGTATCAGCAATGGTTGACGCGCCGTTGTCTGTTCAAACAAGGCGCGATGGGTTTGGGCACGGCGGCCCTGGCCTCGATGGCCGGCAGCCCGCTGTGGGCCGCGCAGCAGGCCGGACAGGCCACGGATGGCGTCCCGGGTGTGCCCCATTTTGCGCCTTGCGCCAAACGCGCAATTTATCTGTTTATGGCCGGGGCCCCCTGCCAAATGGACCTGTTTGATTACAAGCCCATGCTGAATGAAAAATTCAAAGTGGACCTGCGTCATGAAAAGTATGAAGACGGATCACCGGTCTTGCGGACACGGGTGACGACGATGACGTCGGGGCAGGATTCGTTTCCCATCGCCCCCTCCAAATTCAAATTTGCCCGGCACGGCCAGTCCGGGGCCTGGGTCAGCGAACTGTTGCCGTATACCGCCCGGATGGTGGACGACATCGCTATCATCCGCTCGGTCTGGACCGAAGCGATCAATCATGATCCAGCCATCACGTACATCAATACCGGCCGCCAGATTCCCGGTTTGCCCAGCCTGGGATCATGGTTGAGTTACGGGTTGGGGAGCCTGAATCAAAACCTGCCTTCGTTCATTGTGATGACGCCCTACTGGACCGGCCGGCAGGACGCCCAGGCCCTGTACAACCGCTTGTGGAGTGCCGGAGTCCTCTCCAGCAAACACCAGGGAGTCGCCTTGCGCAGTCAGGGAGATCCGGTGTTGTTTCTTTCCAATCCCGATGGTGTCGATGCCGGTGGCCGGCGGCGCGTGCTGGATGCCATTAGCCATTTGAATCACCAGCATTTCGGAACCGTGGGCGATCCCGAGATTCAGTCTCGCATTGCCCAGTACGAAATGGCGTTTCGGATGCAGACGTCGGTCCCGGACCTGGCCAATTACGCCGATGAACCGCCGCACATCCTGGAAATGTACGGACCGGAGGTCCACAAGCCGGGGTCCTTTGCCGCCAGCTGCCTGCTGGCGCGCCGAATGATGGAGCGGGATGTGCGGTTCGTCCAGATTTTTCATCGCGGTTGGGATCAGCATTTCAACATCGCCAATCATTTGCCCAAACAGTGCCAGGATGTGGATCAACCCTGTTGGGCACTGATCCAGGACCTGAAAGAAAAAGGCTTGCTGGATGATACGCTGGTGATTTGGGGAGGCGAGTTTGGCCGGACGACCTACTGCCAGGGACAACTGACCACCGAGAACTATGGCCGCGACCATCACCCGGGCTGTTTCACGATCTGGATGGCCGGCGGCGGCGTCCGGGGAGGAGTCGTCTACGGGCAAACCGACGAGTATGGTTGCAATATCGTCGATGCTAATGGAATGCCGACGGCCCGTTTTCAGGATGGCGCGGTGCACATTCGGGATTTGAATGCAACGATCCTGCACCTGATGGGCATTGACCACGACCGGCTGACGGTCAAGCAGCAGGGCCTGGATTTGAAGTTAACCGGCGTGCAGAAGGCCTGGGTGATCAAGGACGTGCTGGCCTGATACGACATTTCGAAAGCCGCTGCCCGGCAACGGGTCGACAGTGAATCCGGGTCCGGTTGGTTGCCAGCCGGATTAGTCCGTGCCGCGAGAGTCTTTCGTCTTCTGGCGGAAGACGATGTCCGGTTCCAGATGCTGGCTCGCGAAAACCAGGTCCTCGCGAAAACGGGCCGGGGTCCGGCCCCTGCTTTTTGCCTTTTTCCGTGATTTTTCTTGCATTGGGCGGCTGCCGGCCCCGATACTGTACAAATGTACATGCTAGCAGTATGGTGGGTGCTTTTTCGGCGGGTGGTGGACCGGACTTGTCCCCGCCCTGTGGCAACCTGGGGGAGCGATCCGGGCATGAATTCAGGGCCCGCACAACCGCTCAGGGACGAACCATGAATCTTGCAGGGCCCGGTCCTTTGACGACGCAGTTACCCCCCCATCCGCAGCAGCGGGTTGTGCAAACGCTGCGTCACCAGATTCGGCGGCTGGAGATGGCCGGTCGCCGCGACGCCGGCCGGATCATATCGACGGGTTGTCGGGAAATGGATGCGCTATTGCCCGAGGGGGGCCTGGCGGCCGGCACGATTACCGAGTGGCTCACGCCGGCGGTCGGGTACGGAGCCCTGGTGTTGTCACTGGTGGCGGCCCGCTCGGCTTGTACCGGTGGCGGGGCGCTGGTGGTGGTCGATCCCGATCGCTGTTTTTATCCTCCGGCGGCTCTGACCTGGGGAATCGACATCGACAACACGATTGTGTTGCGGCCCCCGCCGGGAGACCGTGATTCGTTGTACTGGGCCATCGATCAGGCCTTGCGCTCGCCGTCGGTGGCCGCCGTGTGGGGGCCTTTGGAGCAGGTCACCGGGCGCTGGCAGCGGCGGTTTCAGTTGTCCGCCGAAGACAGCGGGGCGGCCGGATTTTTCGTGCGACCGGCCTGTGTCCAGGGCCAGCCGGGCTGGGCGGATGTGCAATGGCGGGTGAGTGCCGCGGAACCTGGAAAGCGGGATCCGCAAGCCGGCAACCGGAAAGCCGCAGACGGTATTGCCGAAGGAACAGGTTTTGATCGGGTGATCGCCTTGCAGCTGGTTCGTGTTCGCCACGGAACGGCGGGCGCGTGTATCACGGTACGAATCGATTTTACAAGTGGTGAAGTGCGAAAGGTGCAGCATGAAAGACGGGAGTGGCTGGTTGCTGGAGAACGGGCGACAGGTGTCGACCCGCACGGCGTTGTCCAAAACCATTCTGGCCATTTGGCTGCCCTGCTGGCCCATCCAGCGGCTGGTCGCCGCCAACGACGCGCTTAGACGAACGCGCATCATCCTGTATCGCAACCATCCGCAACAGGGCCAAATCGTGACGGCGGTTTCGCCGGCTGCCGTGCTCGGCGGTGTGCGGATCGGGATGCCATTGTCCGAAGCCAAATCGCTGGGGCAACGCCACGACGGGGGCGGAGCGGCGGTGGCCTGTCATGTTTTCCAGCATGATCCCGGCGCCGATCAGCGACAGCTGGAACAACTGGCGATGGATTGCGAATGCTTCAGTCCGCTGGTGGGACTGGTGTCAACCAGTGAGGCAGCCGGGCCGGCCGGTTTGTGGCTGGATGTGGGGAGCGTCCTGCACCTGTTTGGCGGGGCCAGTGGTTTGCAAACCAGCGTCGCACGGCACTTTCAGGATCGCGGTTACACGATTCGGCAAGCGGTCGCTGCAACACCCGGCGTAGCCTGGGGACTGGCGCGGTTTGATGAAAACCGGATGCCGGACGAATCTGGCGGAGGTGGCCTGAACCAGGATGCCTTTGAGCGGTTGCCGGTGGCGGCATTGCGGTTGTCTTCCGGCACGATTGACAACTTGCGGCAACTCGGGATCGAGCGGGTGGAACAAATCCGCCAGTTGCCACGGCGCGGATTGCGAAGTCGTTTTGGTGACGAGCTGACGCGGCGACTGGATCAGGCGGATGGCGTGATTGATGAAGTGATCACGGCCATTCATTCACCTCCGGATTACCAGGCGGAACAAACACTGGATTATCCGGTTTCCGACCGGGATGCGATTCTGGTGGTGTTGTCGCGGCTGGCCCGGGAGTTGTGCGACCGGATGCGCGGCACACAGCGGGGCGGGCTGGTCTGGGAGTGCCGTTTGTCAGCACCCGGCCAGGGGCCGGTTGAACTGACGATCAAGCTGTTCCAGCCCACGGCGACGCTGGAGCATTTGCTGCCGCTGGTCGAAATGCAGCTCGACGATGCGCTGCGTCAGGGGGGGCGCTGCGCGACGGCATCGCCAGCGGGGGCCGCCGGAGGCCGCAAACCGGCGCTGGATTTTGGGGTTGTGGACTTGCGAATGTCGGTCCGCAATTGTGTGTTGCTGGCTGAAAGACAGCGCGGGCTGTTTGATGAGAACCCGCGCCGCGATTCGCTGGCGCTTTCGCAACTGGTAAACCGCCTGGCGAGTCGCCTGGGTGCCGAGCACGTGGTTCGGCCCGCATGCTGCCGTGGTGTGCAGGCCGAAGATGCGGCTTGTTTCGAGCCGCTGGTGGGGCACAGGGGGATAGCCGGTGGCCGATCACCCGCCCCGCCGCGACGACGGATTCGTTCGTCGCGAAAACATCGGAACGCGGGTGATTCTCAGGGGCATTCCGCTGGCGGAGGCGGTATGGCCAGGCCGCCGGTGACGGGCGTTTCACCCATGCAACGACCGCTGGTTTTGTTTTCCGGGCCGCGTGAAATTTCCGCAGTCTCGGTGGACGGGCGACCGCAAACGGACATTCATGAGCCCAGGCTCCTGCTGGTGGATGGCCAGCGAATGCCAGTCCACCGGCGTTGGGGCCCGGAACGAATCGAAACGGCGTGGTGGCGCGGGCCGGTGGTGCGTCGCGATTACTGGCGGATCGAAACGGTCCAGGGGCGGTGGCTGTGGGTGTTTCGCGATTTGCGCAGCAGGCAGTGGTTTTGGCACGGAGAGTTTTAGGAACGTGGCTGAAATTTGAAAATCGGGATTTCGAGTGGAGATTGAAATTTGGAAACACGGTTGGCAACCAGGGTCCCCGGCACCTGTACCGAACTGCACTGCAAAACCAACTACTCCTTTCTGACCGGAGCCTCGCACGCCGATGAGCTGGTGGCCCGGGCGGTCGAGTTGGGGTATGCCGGCCTGGCGATCACCGACGAAAATTCGCTGGCCGGGGTGGTGCGGGCCTGGGCGGCTGCCCGCGAAACGAACTTGCAACTGATTGTCGGTGCCGAAATCCTTTGCCACGACGTCCCGCCGCTGGTTGTGTGGGCCAGCGACCGGCAGGCGTATGCGAACTTGTCACGATTGATCACGGTCGGGCGGCGGCGTGCGCCCAAGGGAGAATGCTGGTTGCGGTTTGATGACGTGGCCGAACATGCCGATGGCTTGCTGGCGGGTTTTGTACCGGTGCTGGCCGGTGATCGCTGGCCCCTGTCGCACATTGACGACCGGCATGTCAGTCATGAATGGTACTGCCTGCGTGGTCGTCAGGCATGGCGCGAATCGAATGACGCCCGGCAGCAGGCATTGAACCGTTGCGCCGACGTGTTTGGTGATCGTTTGTATTTGCTGGCCGAGTTTTGTTTTGGCAGCGATGATGCGTGGCGCAAGGACCAGTTGCAAAAACTTTCCCGGACCTGCCGGGTTCCCCTGCTGGCTGCCGGTGATGTGCTGTACCACTCGCCGGCACGGATGCCCCTGCATGATGTGCTGACGGCAATCCGCCATCACACGACCGTGGCTGAGGCCGGTGAGCTGCTGTTGCCAAACGCCCGGCGGCATTTGCACCCGATCGCGGCGCGACAGGTCCAGTTCGCTGATCTTCCGGGCGCCCTGCAGCGAACCGCCGAAGTGGCGGGGCGTTGCCGGTTTCGGATGGACGATCTGCGTTACGAGTATCCGGATGAAATCGCTCCGCCAGGCAAAACACCCATGCAACACTTGCGGGATCTCACCCTGCGCGGCGCGGCGGGCCGCTATCCCGACGGGATTCCCGAAAAAGTCCGCCGGCAATTGCAACACGAATTGCAGCTGATCGACGAGCTGCGATATGAAGCCTATTTTTTGACCGTACAGGACCTGGTCCGGTTTGCGCGGAGCCGCAACATTCTCTGCCAGGGACGCGGTTCGGCCGCCAATTCGGCGGTCTGCTACTGCCTGGGAGTGACATCGGTCGATCCGGACACCACCGATTTGCTGTTCGAACGGTTTATCAGCCGGGAACGCAATGAGGCGCCGGACATCGATGTGGATTTCGAGCATGAGCGGCGCGAAGAAGTCCTGCAATATTTGTACGAAAAGTACGGGCGGGAACGGGCGGGACTGGCGGCAACCGTCGTCACGTATCGCGCCCGCAGTGCCATTCGCGACGTTGGCAAGACACTGGGGTTGTCCCGGGACTGCGTCGACGCGCTGGCCAAACAGGTGGACGGTTATCACAATCCGGACGATTTGCAGGTGCGGTGCCTGGCGGCCGGAATTGATCCGGAGTCGCCCACCGGTCAACGGCTGGTGTATCTGGTCAATGAAATCCTCGGGTTCCCCCGCCACCTGTCCCAGCACGTCGGCGGCATGGTCATCACTCGCGGCCGGCTGGATGAAATGGTGCCCATTGAAAATGCGGCGATGGACCAGCGAACGGTGATCCAGTGGGACAAGGATGATCTGGAGGAACTGGGACTGTTAAAAGTGGATTGCCTGTGCCTGGGCATGCTGACCGCCATCCGCAAGTGTTTTGAACTGGTCGACACGCACTGGGACCAGCCGTGGACACTGGCCACGATTCCCCAGGCCGATCCGCGGGTTTACGACATGATCTGCGCGGCCGATACGGTCGGCGTGTTTCAAATCGAAAGTCGCGGCCAGATGTCGATGTTGCCACGACTGAAACCCCGCTGCTGGTATGATCTGGTGATCGAGGTGGCCATCGTTCGCCCGGGGCCCATTCAGGGAAACATGGTCCATCCGTTTTTGCGACGCCGCAACGGGGAGGAGCCGGTTGTGTTTCCCAACGACGGGATTCGGGCCGTGCTGCAGCGCACGCTGGGGGTCCCGATCTTTCAGGAACAGGCCATGAAGCTGGCGGTCGTGGCGGCCGGGTTCACGCCGGGCGAGGCCGACCAGCTGCGCCGGGCCATGGGCGCCTGGCGCAAGACCGGCGTGATTGAGAAGTTCCGCGAGAAACTGATGCGGGGGATGAAGGCCAATGGCCTGAATGACGAGTTTGCCGAACAGGTCTTTCGCCAGATCCGCGGATTCGGGGAGTACGGGTTCCCGGAATCGCACGCCGCCAGTTTTGCCAAACTGGTCTATGTGTCCTGTTATCTCAAGTACTACTATCCGGCGGCCTTTACGGCCTCGGTGCTGAACGCCCAGCCCATGGGCTTTTACGCGCCCGCCCAGCTGGTCGCCGACGTCCGGCGACATGGTGTCCAGGTATGGCCCGTCGATGTCAATCACAGTGACTGGGACAATACGCTGGTGCCCGCGGCCGACGGTGCCGGAGATTGCCAGGCCACGCCGGGAGATTGCCAGGCCACGCCTCACCCCCATGCATCTCCCCTGCCCCAGCCGGCCATTCGCCTGGGCCTGCGACAAATCAGCGGACTGCCGACGGCCGCCGGTGAACAAATCGTGGCAGCCCGGCAGACCGGTGGCCCCTTTGTTTCGCTGGCCGATTTTGCCCGCCGCAGCGGACTGGGCCAGTCACTGATTCAGCGATTGGGCAAGGCCGATGCGCTGGCATCCCTGCGACAGGATCGTCGCGTGGCCCTGTGGCAGGCTTTGGGCCAGGAAAAAAAACCACAACACCAGCCGCTGTTTGGCGAGGATGACGACGACGATGACGACGATGCGTTGCTGCCAGCCCTCGGGCCGCAGGAAGAAGTATTTGCCGATTATCGCAGTGTGGGATTGTCGCTGCGGGCTCATCCAATTTCGTTTTATCGGCCCCAACTGGACCGTTTGCGTGTCTCCTCAGCAGCCCAGCTGGAAAGCAAGCCCAACGATCGCCAGTTGCGAGTTGCCGGCCTGGTGATCCTGCGGCAACGCCCTTCCACGGCCAAGGGCATCACGTTCGTCACGCTGGAGGACGAGACCGGCACGATCAACCTGGTGGTCAAACCCCCAATCTGGGAACGGTATTACCGGATCGTCCGCACGCGGCCGGCGTGGATTGCCCACGGCAAACTGGAACGCCGCAGCGGAGTCGTTCACGTGATCGTTAATCGTCTGGAAGATTTGGCGGACAAGCTGGGAGAACTCAACACCCGGTCCCGGGATTTTCGCTGAGCCGCTGAGCCGCCAGTCCCGTTTCGCGACGCCGGCCGCTGAACGAAAGACAGGCACCTCGCCGAACGCCGGTCGCCGGGGAAACCGGAACAGGGCCCGGAGCCCGTCCCGTTTCGCGTCTCAATGGCCGGCCGGCGGCGCAGCGGGCGCCACCATGACATCAATCCAGACGAGGTGGTGATCCGAGGCCCGGTTCAGCGGATAACCCGGCTCGTCCGCCGCTGGCCAATACACGCCACCGTCCACCATTTCCATGCTGGCACACGGCAAACAGTAATCGACACGCAAATTGCCTGCCGTCCGGTCATCAAAATCCGCGGTGTCGTGGGCCGGATCGGCCTGGTGGCGGTTGTTGGCCTGGCCGCTCGACCGACTGGCTTCCACGGCCCCCCGACTGGCCGGCGTTTTCGCATGGCCGAGTGCGGGGTGGTCGGTCAATTGTCGGGCCGCGGCAGTTCGACTGTCACCATCCCATGGATCGGCATTCATGTCTCCTGCCACGACGAACAGGCCGCCCTCGGGCAAACCACCGCTCCGGCCAGCGGCGTCGTCAGTCAGGTAGTCCGCCTGGCCGCCCACGTAATCGGCAACCATTCGAATCTCGTCGTGATTGCGGCATCCGTTACGGTCCTCCGGGCCATCAAATACGGGTGGCGTTGGATGGGAGCAGATCAAATGCAATGTTTGCCCGTTGATCTGAATGGGCACGTCCCACACGGATTTGGAGGACAATCGCAATCTGTTCCAGATTTCGTCCGGATAAAATGATTTCCCCGTTTGCGGATCGACCGGTCGCAGGGCCCCCGGCATGTCGCGCCACAGAAATTTCCGAAAACTGCGAACGGCGTTTTGCCGGATCGGGAATTCAGACAATACTGCCATCCCGTACTGGCCGGGAAAGTTGCCGAATCCGAACGCATCGGCGGCCGTTCCAGTTTGACCATTTCCATCCAGGTCCAGGCCGGAATCAACCCCGGTATTGACCGCTGCCGTGTATCGAAACTCATAGTCGATCGGTGGCTGACCATTCTGGCTGACAGCGAGGTATCTGTCACAAAACAACGTAACGGACTCCCCGGCCGCATCGTGGTCAATTTCATTTAACAGGATTACCGACGGCCGCACCCGCTGGATGATTTCAGCCAGCATGATCGCCTGACGGCATGTTCCGGCTGTCAGTTCCTCAACCAGTTGCCCGGGGCGTCCCGATTCAGGGCCACATTGAATGTGGCAATCCGCACCCTGTTTTTGAAAGCTGGCGGCGGCGGGCTGGCGGATGTCACCGGAGCGACTGCCGACGTTGGCGGCTGACCCGAAGGGGGCCCCGGATGCGGCAAACATTCCAGAGCGACCAGCGAGATGCCCAGTACCGCGAGCGCGCAGAATCCGGAGTTCGGGAGTGGCATGAGAATTCGTCGTGGTGAGAATTTTGATTTGGTTGGACGAGACAACCGCGGCTGACGGCCGGGAATTCAGCCAGCATGCCCGATGCAGGCGTCTGGACAGTGTATCGGGATAGCGCCGGTTTGCCAGCAATCCGGCGTTCAGGACGGCTGGCTGGCATTGTCCGAAACGGTCGGGATCAGACGGATTGGTCAGTCGGGCCCGCGACACCGGTCTCGGGGAACGGCAAAGTGCCGATGAAACGATGCAACTGCTACAGGAGTTTTTTTCGCGAAAACAGGCATAACTGGAATCTTCGTTAAATTCGCAACCGGGCAAATGGCGATTATCATTCTGAAGTCACATGGTGCGGTCTCGCGCATCGTGCACCAAGTCGTGCCAAATTACAACAAACAATGGGGGGATCATGGCAATGTCACGTGTTTTCGTGCCTCGTCACAGTTCCCGAATCGAACGGCCTGTGAATCAGGAAAACTCGTGCTGCGGATTCCGGGCAGCGGAAAAATCGTCACGTGTGCCGACGTGGGGTCGAACCGGTTACCTTGGGCTTTGGCTCGTTTGGTCCATCATGACATTGGGGCTGGGCGGTTGTGCCAGTGTCTGCAGTGACGGGGGCTGGGTCGACCAGGCAATGCAGCGGCACGTGTCGCGATTGCATGACCGGGTTTGGGCCAAGCGTGCCTTTCATCTGCGATACGGCCATTGCAAGCGGGTTCATGCCGATCATTTCGAAGACGGCTTTATTGCCGGTTATTGCGATGTCTGCAAAGGCGGCAATGGTCAATCCCCGACGCTGCCCCCGGAAAAGTACTGGGGATTCCAGTACCGGACGCGGGAGGGCGCGGAAATGCAAAACGCCTGGTTTGCCGGGTTCGAGGCCGGGACCGGATCGGCGCGCACCGATGGCGGCGACTCGTGGCGGGGAGTTCGATTTTCGCAGGAGTTGCAAGAGGCTATTCGCGAAGAACGACGGCGCAACGATGTGTATCGGGGAATTGAACGCGAGTACATCGTTGACGTACAACCGGTGGAAGCAGGATCCGGTTACTACCAGAATCTGGAAGGTACCCATCCGGGCGTCACGGAGGGCCCGATTCCCATGTTGACCCAGCCTGGCATGAATACACCGGCGACCTTGCCCGGAGCCGCACCGCTGCTGCCGGTGACCCAACCGGCAGGATACGGCAACGGCCCGCCGATACCTTCGCCCATGGTCCCCACCAACCTTCCGGGTCGTCGTTGAAACACCACGCAGCAAGCAACTTAAACTAAACCAATTGATCGACAAGGATCATTGCAATTGCGGCCGGTCCGGCCCCGTTGCAACGAAGGAGTAACATGGTCATGGATAGATGCCTCGCCAATCAGGATGTGCCAAGTCATGTCTGGCGGTTATGGTTGCTTTTGCCGATCTGTCTGTGCTTCGGCCTGAGTGGTTGCACCTCACTGCTCTCGCCCATTAATGCGATCCCGGCCGAGCTGGTGCCGCCCGAGTTTCTGGCCGAACCCCAGGCAAACAAGCGTCCGATCGACGTCTCCCTGTTGCGGCATATTCCGCCACCGGCCTACATCCTGGACAAGGATGATATTTTGGGCATTTATGTCGAAGGCGTGCTGGGCAACGCCGACGAGGCGCCTCCGGTCACGATCCCGGATCCGGCCAGCGATCTGGCACCCGGGATTGGATTTCCGATCCCGGTTCGCGAGGACGGAACGATTTCCCTGCCACTGATTGATCCGATTCCGGTTCGCGGTTTGACCGTTGGTCAGGTCGAGGAAATCATCAAACGCCGGTACCAGGAAGAGGAACTGCTGGTTAACCCGCGGGTGATTACGACCCTGCTCAGAAAGAGAACGTATCGCGTTTTCGTGGTGCGGCAGGACAACGCGTTTGGAAACAATACGCCCAGCTGGGTGTCCAGCAGCGATCCCGCGGGGTATTTGACCGTTCCGACCTGAGTAGTCGGGGGTTTGTGTTGCAAATGGCTGCGTATGAAAACGATTTGCTGAATGCCCTGTCCCAAACCGGTGGTCTGCCCGGCCTGAATGCCAAGGCGGAGGTCACCATTTTGCGCGGCGATAACGCCCAGACCGAAGCGCGATTCCGGCAGATGCAGGAAATGTACGGCCAGGACTTTATGAACGCCGGGATGTTTAACCCGGCGACGATTGCCGGCAGTGGCACGTCGGTCACGATCCCCTTGCGGATCGGTCCGGGAGAAATTCCCAATTTCCGTCCGGAAGATGTTATTTTGCGGGAAGGGGACGTTGTCTACGTCGAAAGCCGCGATACGGATATTTACTACACGGGTGGTTTGATGGGCGGTGGCGAATGGCCGTTGCCGCGTGACTATGACCTGGACGTTCTGGGAGCGGTGGCCATTGCCGGAACTGGCGTGGGTGTCAGCCAGGGCGTGGTTCAGGGTATCGCCGGCGGCGCCAACCTGGTGGAACCGACGGAACTGACGGTCTTGAGGAAACTGCCTGGTAACCGGCAAATTGCCATTCGGCTGAACCTGTCACAGGCGGTCAACGATCCCCGGGCCCGACTGCTGGTCGCGCCGGGCGACACGCTGATTTTGCGGTACACGCCCGAACAGGAAACGCTCAATTTCGCCACCAGCGTCTTCTTTACCTACGGGATTCGGCAGCTGTTCAACAACCGGTAAACGCCATTTCCGCCCCGGGGCCAGCGTTTCAGCCTGACGATCAGTCCCGGTCCGACGGTTGGCGGCGAGGCCGGTCCGGGGATGGTTCAACGACATCATTCGCGGTAACGGGCTGGCCGTCGCCCACGAGGGGGGCCTCCGGTTCCGGCAGGCCAGGTGGTGGAATGGCCGCCGGGATGGAATGCTAAACCATCAGCACGGTTTCGCGCTTGTCGATTTGCGGCTCGTTGAGACGTGGTCCGGTTTTGGCCACAACTTCCGAGGCCAAGAAATTGCCCCAGCGGGCCGCTTGCAGGCTGCCCAGGTTGTTGGCCAGTGCGTACAGCGCGCCGCCGGCAAACGCATCCCCTGCCCCCACCGTGTCGATGGCCTTGACCTGGAACGCATCCACTTGCCGGGTCGTACCGTGTTCAATCACGGTACATCCGTTGGGTCCGTCAGTGACGAACACAATTTCGGCCATGGGCGCCAGCTGCCGGCAGCATTCCTCCAGCGATTCAATTTGCAGCAGTTGCCGGGCCTCGTCGGCGTTGCAAAACAGCACGTCACAATGCCCGGGGACAACTTCCAGAAACGCGTCCCGGTACCGTTGAACCAGGAACAGGTCCGAAAACGTGAACGAGGTTTTGACACCCAGCTCCGCGGATTTGCGGAACGTTGCCAAACAGGCCTCGCGGGGTCCGGGTGCGTCCCACAGATAACCCTCAATGTAACTGTATTTGCAGCGAGCCAACAGGTCCCAGTCCAGATCCGTGACGGACAATGACGTGGAAACGCCCAGGTGCGTGCACATGGTGCGCTCGGCATCCGGTGTGGTCAGCACCACACAGGTTCCGGTCGGATCGGCAGATTCCGGAGCCATGGCCACGGGAAACCGGATTCCCGATTCCTCCATATCCTGGCGATAGAATTCTCCGTTGGTATCGTGGGCCACCTTGCCACAATAAACGCCGCTGCCACCGCTTTGGGCAACGGCCACCAACGTATTGGCGGCCGAACCGCCCGAGGCCAGCTCGACCTTGTGGTCCCCCAGAGCGTGCAGGATTCGGGCCTGCTGGTCGGTTTCCATCAGCGTCATACTGGCCCGTTGCAGTTGCTGTTCGGCGATGAACTGATCGGGAACCATGGCCAACATGTCAACGATCGCATTGCCGACCCCGAATACGTCAATTGTCTTTTCCACGGAATTCAATATCCTTGTTGAGGTCCAGTTTTTTTCTGTCCGGTTTTTCCGCGCCCAAACGGGCGTTGCCGCGCCCGCCGGGCATTACCCGGCCCAGGGGGCCGGTCGATTATGTCCGAAACATCGCTGATCGCAAGCCGCCGCGGCAACCCGATGGACCGCGCCTGAACTCGCGCTGAACGAATTCCATGGCATCCACCATTCGCACGTTCCTCGCTGTCCCTCTGCCTCCCGGACTGGTTCGAACGGTGGGCGGATATGTCCGGTCGTTGCAGCGTCGTTATCCCCAGTATCGCTGGCAAAAACCGGAGCAGATGCATATCACGGTCAATTTTTTGGGCGAGATTCGGGATTCCCGCGTCGCGGATGTCTGTCAGATGGTGCAGGACGTGGCCGGACAGCATCCGCCGTTTGATTGTTCGCTGGGTCAACTGGGAGCGTTTCCCAAACCGGGTCGCCCGCGTATCCTGTGGCTGGGCGTTGACCGTGGCCGGCAACCGCTGGTGCAGTTGCACCATCAACTGGCCGCCGGGTTGTTGTCGCTCAATATGAAACCCGAGCGAAAACGTTATCGGCCCCATGTGACACTGGCGCGAATTCGCGATCACGAACGCTGGCCGGAAGAAATTGTACAGGAATTGAGCGCCGACTCGGCTTCGCCACTGTCCGGGGACTCGTCGTTTGAAGTGGACGAAGTCGTCGTGTTTTCCAGTTTTCCGGAATCGACCGGGTCCGTTCATACCGTCATGTCCCGTTCGGCATTGCGCGGCGCTGGCAATTGTCCCAATGATTGACCGCACGTGACCCGGCCTGCCGGGGCGTGGCGGGATTCCCGGTCGGTCGGGATTCGGTATGCGGCTGGCGGCCGCGCGTCATTCGCTCGGGTCCACGGCGACCGGGTAATCGGACTTTTTCCCGGACAGCACGACCAGACTTGTCCAGTCGATCGCGAATATACAGGTGTCCTCCCCTCACGGTCCAGGCAGCCACTTGTCATCGCATTTGGGCAGCCCTATCGTAGACGTATCGAGATTGTCCGATTCGGATGGCGGGAGCCCGTGGCGGGCGGACGGATCATTGTGATGGTCGTTCACAATGACGAGTCAACCACCAGGTTTATTCAGGAAGTCTGGCAATGCCCGCAACCCCATCCCGCACCCCGGCCGCATCAACCGGCAATTCGAATTTTTCCGCAACCAGCAAAGGGACTACCATGGCGAAAAAGGACAAACCGGCAAAAGCCGGTACGGAAAACGGCAAGAAACAGGTTTCCGCGATGGATGTCATGTTGAAGGAACACGAACATCTGAAAACGGCCGTTCAGCAAATAGAAAAACAGTTCGGAGACGGTTCGATTATGTCGCTGACCAGTGCCGGGATTTCCAGGATTCGCGGAATCTCCACCGGCAGTCTTTCGCTGGATATTGCGCTGGGCGGACAGGGTCTTCCTTGCGGCCGGATTATCGAAATTTATGGACCGGAATCCAGCGGCAAAACGACCATTGCCCTGCACGCCATTGCCCAGGCCCAGAAGCACGGCGGCATCGCGGCATTCATCGATGCGGAACACGCGTTTGATCCGGCGTGGGCCAAGAAACTGGGCGTGCAGCTCGACACACTGCTGGTCAGCCAGCCCAGCAGCGGGGAAGAAGCGATGCAGATTTGCGAAATGCTGATCAAGTCCAATTCGGTGGACATCATTGTCATCGACTCCGTGGCCGCGCTGGTTCCCAAACAGGAACTGGAGGGTGAGATTGGCCAATCGCATGTGGGTCTGCAGGCCCGCTTGATGAGTCAGTCGATGCGGAAACTGACCGGGGCCATCAGCAAGAGCAAGACCTGCACCGTGTTTATCAACCAGATCCGCGAGAAAATTGGCGTGATGTTCGGAAGTCCGGAAACGACTCCCGGCGGACGGGCATTGAAATTTTACTCGTCTTGCCGGATTGACGTACGGCGAATCGGTGCCCTCAAGGATGGCGAGGATGTCGTCGGGCAACGCGTCAAATGCAAAATTGTGAAAAACAAGGTGGCGCCGCCGTTCCGGATTGCCGAATTCGACATGATGCACCAGAACGGCATCAGTTACGAAGGGGATTTGCTCGATCTGGGCGTGGCCCACAAGATCATCGCCAAAAGCGGTGCCTGGTTCAAATACGGCAGTACGCATATCGGGCAGGGCAAGGAAAAGGCTCGAAATTTCCTCGTGGAAAACCCGGACATCGCCCGGGAAATTAACGACCGGATCATGGCGGCTGGCGGCTACATTGACAATGTTGCCGAACAGGTGGAAGAAAGCGAAATCGAGGACGCCGAAGTGGCAGAGTCCGTTTCCTGACTGCGGTTTTTTTTGAGTTTCGATTCGCGCCCCCCTGCCGGACCGGAACAATATCAGGTGCCAACTGGTTGCATTCCGGTCGCATGCCACAAGGTCGCATGACACAAGGTCGCATGACAAAAATACGTGGGGGCCGGCCGTCGTGACCGGCCCCTGCTTCGTTGACGACCTGCCGACGGCCGGAAATCCTGACCGGTGTTGCCGGGACCCGCTCCCTGTTTTTCGGTTGCCCGGGAAACATCGGGGTTCGTACTTTCGTCCGGACCTCCCGGAACCCATAATCGTTGACGACACCGGCGTTGCGGCACGCTCGCGGCGGCTGAGTGAAACCCGCACCCGGACGGGCTTGTCGCCCGCCGTTTCGCGCTGCCGCTATATCTGTCGGCCAGTTGCGGTTAAAATCGGACCCTGCAATCCTTAACCCGTTTTCGTTGGCGGAGAAATTCGAGAATGTCACCATCAGCCGTTATGGACGAAAAACAATACCAGCCGGAAATGACCGTGTTCGACAGTTTCGCCGACGAGTATGGTCCTGAAAAAGTGGTTTATGTTTATGAACCGCGGTGCGGTCTGAAGGGCATCGTGGTGGTCGACAACAGCTCGATCGGCCCGGGAATTGGCGGGATTCGAATGACCCCCACGGTCAACACCGATGAAGTCTTTCGGCTGGCCCGGGCGATGACCTGGAAGAACGCCCTGGCCGGGATTCCCCATGGTGGCGGCAAATCGGGAATCATCGCCGATCCCCGAAAAATATCCTTGCAGCAAAAAGAGATTCTCATCCGCCAGTTCGCGCGGGCCATCGAAGGGTTGCACCAGTACATCCCCGGTCCCGATATGGGAACGGATGAAACCTGCATGGCCTGGGTGCGGGACGAGACCGGGCGGTCGGTCGGCTTGTCGACCGTGCTCGGAGGCATCCCCCTCGATCAGGTCGGAGCTACCGGCTACGGCCTGGCGGTCTGTGCCGAAATCGCCCAGGAGTTTGCCGATATTGACTTGCAGGGCGCCCGGGTCAGCATCCAGGGATTTGGAAACGTGGGACAACATGCCGCGCGTTACCTGGAGGAACGAGGCGCTCGATTGACGATTGCCTCCGACCTGGATGGCACGATTCACAACGAAGACGGGATTGATGTGGCCGAGCTGGTGCGCTGTATGCGCGAAGGCAAGGGCGTGTCCGGATACAAGGATGGCACAGTGCATGAACGGGACGCATTCATTGACATGGAATGCGATATTTTTGTACCGGCCGCCCAACCGGATGTGATTACCGAGGAAAACGCAGACCGCGTCAAATGCAAGGTGATTTTGCAGGGCGCCAATATTCCCTGCACGGTACGGGCCGAGCAAATCCTGCATCGCCGCGGCGTCCTGTCCGTTCCGGACTTTGTGGCCAACGCCGGGGGGGTGATTTGTGGATCCGTGGAGTACCACGGGGGTACCAAAAACCAGGCGTTTACCGAAATCGCCGAAAAAATGCGGGAAAATACCCAGGCCGTGTTGCGCAAGGCCGCCGACGACAAAATCTTGCCCCGCGACGCCGCCCTGCAACTGGCTTACGTCCGGGTCAGGGAAGCCATGAGTTACCGGCGGGCCAACTAGTCCGCCAATTTGGTGGCAGGTCGAGCCGGTCCCCGCTCCGGGTCCAGCCTGAAAATCTCAACCGCCGCGGGGAACCGTTTGGGTTTCCACGAATTCGTGCAATCCCTCCAATCCACCTTCGCGACCAAAACCGGAATGCTTCATTCCGCCAAAAGCCGCTTCGGCCGTGGGGCCGGTGCCGGTATTGTGACCGACGTGGCCGAAATCCAGGCGGGCGATAACCCGTCGGGCGCGATCTTCGTCCCCCGTAAACACGTACGCGGCCAGTCCGTATTCCGTGGAATTGGCGGCCTCGATCACAGCTTCTTCCTCCGCGAACTCGATCACCGGCACCAGTGGTCCGAAAGTCTCGTCGTGTACACATTGCATGCCGGCCGTAACGCCGCGTAACACGGTGGGTGGAAAGAAACATCCATAATCGCCCGACGGGATATCCGGTGAATGGCCGGCCACCCGGGTGGCTCCCTTGTTGAGGGCGTCCTCGACGTGCTGCAGCACCTTGTCAAAACCCCTGCGGTCAATCAGCGGACCAATGTCAACGCCGGCATCCATTCCGTTGCCGATCTTCATGGCGGACACGCGCTTTACCAGCAAATCCGTGAATTGGTCGGCGACACCGGTCTGCACATACAACCGGTTGGCACACACGCAGGTTTGACCGCCGCCACGAAACTTGTTGGAAACCAGCTGGTCGACGGCATGCAGCAAATCGGCATCGTCAAAAACGACAAACGGCGCATTGCCACCCAGTTCCAGCGACATTCGCTTGATGTGATCGGCGGTGGCCGCCAGCAGTTGTTTGCCGACGGACGTGGATCCGGTGAAACTGATCAGCCGCACGGCGGGATGTTGGCACAGGACCTTGCTGATTTCGGCGGCCGGTCCCATAACCAGATTGGCCACTCCGGCCGGCAGCCCGATTTGCTCGAGCAGCGAAAACAGGGCAATCACCGACAGCGGGGTCTTGGATGACGGTTTGACAACCGAACTGCAACCGGCCGCCAGGGCCGCCGAAAACTTTTTGGCCAGCATGGCCAGCGGAAAATTCCAGGGCGTGATCAATCCCACGACACCGGTGGGCCGGTAGCGGACGGTCCAGTCATGGTCGCGTGGTCGCTGTGGCAGGTGATGCAGCGCCAGGTGCTGCACCTGGTCGGCATAATAACGAAAGAAACTCGCCGAATAATCAACTTCCCCCAGCGCTTCGGGCAACGGTTTCCCGTGCTCATGGGTAATGATCCGGCCCAATTCACTGCGTTGGGCAATGATCAGGTCGGCCAGTTGCGTCAACCACTCCCGTCGTTGATCGATCGTGGGCGGTGATTGCACGGCCCGGCTGGCCGATTCAACCGCCCGCACGGTCTCGCTGGGCCCCATGACCGGAACCCGGGCGATTTCTTCACCGGTCGCCGGATTGATGACGGGCATCGTATCGCCAGAGCTGGCGGTCGTCCAGTTTCCGTCCACATAACCGGATGTGATTTTCAGCAAGCGAGATGGCAGCATTTGGAGTTCCTGTTTGGGGGGTGACAATTCGGCGAGGATCAACTTTGACATCGCCGGGGTGTGGCGGGCGGATTGAGGTTTCAAAATCGGGGAGGTGTGCAACAGCTGACCAGTTCACATTGCTCGTTCCCGCGATTGCGAAACCGGTGGGGCCGGCGGCTGTCAAAATAATAGCCGTCACCGGGGCCCAAAGTTTGGCACTGGCTGCCAACCGTGATTTCGATTTGGCCCCGCACCACAATTCCCGATTCCTCGCCATCGTGGGACAGCATCTCCGGGCCGGTGTCACCGCCAGGCTCATAAAATTCGTGCAACAGCTGCAATTTCCGATAGGGCGTTGGTCCACCAACCTGACGCAACGTGACCGGACCGCATGACAACCGGGTGGTTTCGTCGGCGCCATAAAACACTTTCATGCTGGTGGCCAGGTTATCGGAGAAGAAATCCACCAGCGACAAACCGAACACCTCCAGAATTTTTCTGAGTGAGGCGACCGAGGGACTGACCCGGTCCTGTTCAATCATGGAGATCGCGCCGTTGGTGACGCCGGCCAAACCGGCCAGCTTTCGTTGGGACATCCCCCATGCTTCGCGCAACTGGCGAATCCGGATCCCCACCTCGGCGGGCGGGGAGGTGCCGGGATCGACGGGCGCCGCTGGGGCGGTAGCTTTGTTTATCATTTTGGACACGGGGCATTTGTTGCCGGGGTTATTTGTTGCACTTGCGGCGATTCTAGTAATTGGTGTTTAATATATCAATCGCTCGTCGGACTGATTTGAAGTGTCACCCTGAATTGGACGGAATTGAAATGACGAACGTCAACGATCTGATCGCGCGGCGCGAGGCGATTCTGCCGCGGGGAATCCCGATGGTAAGCCGGGCCACGGTGGATCGGGCCAGCGGGTCAACCCTGCGGGACGCCGCTGGAAACGAGTGGATTGATTTTGCGGGCGGAATTGGTGTGATGAACGTGGGCCATTGTCATCCGGCGGTGGTCCAGGCGATTCAGGACCAGGCCGCCAAACTGTTGCATACCTGTATCCACGTGGCCACCTACGAACCGTATGTGGCGCTGTGCGAACGACTGGCCGGGTTGTTGCCGCACGGCCCGGCGACCAGGGTCATGCTGGTCAATTCCGGAGCGGAAGCGGTGGAAAACGCGGTCAAGATTGCCCGCCAGGCAACCGGCCGACCGGCCCTGATTTGTTTCACCGAAAGTTTTCATGGCCGAACGTTCATGGCGATGTCGTTGACGTCCAAGGTCGGTTACAAGACGGGTTGCGGCCCGTTCGCGCCGGAAGTCTACCGCTTGCCGTTTCCCAACCGGTACCGCTATGGCGACGGGCTGGACGAGGCTGGCTTTGTGCGACGCGAATTGAAACGCTTGCGAGACACCTTGTCCAACCGCGTCGCGGCCGCCGACGTGGCCGGAATCATTCTGGAGACGGTTCAGGGCGAAGGCGGTTTTGTTCCGGTTCCGGGTGATTATTTGCGCGGGTTGCGCGAAATCTGTGACGAAACCGGAATTTTGCTGATTCTGGACGAAGTGCAAACCGGTTTTTTTCGAACGGGTCGCTGGGCGGCCTACGAACATTTTGGAGTAACGCCGGATATTTCCACATGGGCCAAATCGCTGGGTGGCGGCATGCCGATCGCCGCGGTCATGGGCAAGGCCGATGTCATGGATGCCGCGCGTCCTGGAACCATTGGCGGAACGTACGGCGGAAATCCGGTGGCCTGCGCCGCAGCACTGGCCAGTTTGCAGGTGATGGAGGACATGCAACTGGGGCGCCGCGCCGATGCAACCGGTCACAGGATTCTCGCGCGATTGCAACAGTTGCAGCGAGAATTTCCCCAATGGGTCGGCGACGTCCGCGGGCTGGGTGCCATGGTGGGGCTGGAGCTGGTTGAGCACGGTGATCCGATGCGACCGGCCAGCGCGTTCACCCGACAGGTTCTGCAGGGTTGTCAGGATCGCGGTTTGCTGATTATCGGCGCCGGACTGTATGGCAACGTGATTCGTTTTCTGGCTCCCTTGACGATCAGTGACGAATTGGTTGATCGTGGTTTGGATATTCTGGAGCAGGAATTTCGATCGGCCGTTGAAAACTGTTTGCCAACCAGCGAGGCATCGGCAACATGATCCTGATCAGGCTGCTGTGCAGCCGGACAGGCAGCTCCAGTCATCGCCTGTCCGGGGCGACAAAACCGGTCAATACCCGAAAAAGAGGCACTGTATGACCCCATTTGCCATCGGCGGATTGCAATTAAACGTTTCCGGGCTCCGCAACAATTTGCCATATATGCAGGCCAAACTGGATTACTTCATGTACCTGTTTCCGTGGGTGCAAATGGTGGTTTTCAGCGAATTGGCAGCTTACGGACCCAATCCGGCCAAGGCCGAACCCTTGCCGGGACCGGCCGAACGAATGTTTCAGGAGATGGCGGCCCGGCACCATATCTGGATGATCAACGGGTCGCTGATCGAGTTGGCGGAAGGCCAAAAATACAACACCCTGTCGGTGATTGGTCCCACCGGAAACGTGATCGGCCGATACCGCAAAATCTTTCCGTTTTTGCCTTACGAAGAAGGAATCGAGAGTGGCGATTCCTTCCTCGTTTTCGACGTGCCAAATATTGGCCGGTTTGGCGTTTCGATTTGCTATGACATGTGGTTCCCGGAAACCTCCCGTACCCTGACCAGTATGGGCGCGGAAGTGCTGATTCATCCCACCCTGACGACCACGATTGACCGGGACGTGGAACTGGCAATCGTCCGGGCCACGGCGGCCACCAACCAGTGCTTCATGATCGATATCAACGGGGCCGGCGACGGCGGCAACGGCCGGTCCATTATTGCCGGACCTGCCGGGGATATCCTGCACCAGTTTGGGGCGTCCGAAGAACTGGTGCCGCTGGAAATCGATCTGGACCGGGTCCGGCGTTACCGGGAAGTGGGCCTGCGCGGTTTGGGGCAGCCACTGAAAAGTTTTCGCGACTCGCAGGTCGGGTTTCCGGTCTATTCGGCCGGCGGCAAGTCCGGTGAATACCTGCAGTCACTGGGGCCACTCGCCAAACAGATACGCGGTTCCCGGGCCGGCCTGGAAGATGTGCGGCTTCCCGAAAGCCGTGACCTGGCTGCGGGTTCAGGACTCGAATGACCGAAAAAAAAAACGACAGGGAATGGCTCGACCAAAAATGGATTCTGCACACGAGTATCACGATCTTCAAAACCTCGATCCCTCCCGCGTAGCGCTGTACAACGTCGGCAGGCTGCGTACGGACATTTGGCATTTTTTGCGGGACAGCTTGCGCCAGCTGCGCCGCGTCCATGACGATCCGCAGCAGGCCGACGTCAAAATGTGGCTGACCACTGCCTGCGGAGAGGTATTCGATTACCTGCGCCCGCTGGAAGAGTATTTTGCGTTTCCGGGCGTAACCGCGCTGGAACAGTTAAGAACCAGTTTTGACCAGCGCGCTTACGACGATCTGGTCCGTCAGTCGTTGCGGCTGGTTCGCATGATGAACAACGGTGCCTACCGACGACTGGATCTGGTTTCCTCCCGCCTGCAGGATTACGCCGATTTGCTGAATGTGGCAAAACTCAGTGAAGAGGTCCACAAACGGATCCAGCAGGAGCGGCGATTGTACTTTGAGGTCCTGGTCGTTGACGATTTGACCCGTCTGGAGGCCAAGCAGTTGCGGGCCCAGGCGCGGGAACTGCGACGAAGCGATGATAAATTCCTGTACGAGGCGGTGGTGGTCTCGACGCTCGAGGACGCCCTGATCGCCGTGATGCTGAATCCGAATATCCAAAGCTGTCTGATCCGCTACAGTTTCCCCTTGCCTTCCGGCAAACGGTCACGATTGCTGGACGAGATTTACTCGATATTGCAAATCAAACCCGGGGAACTGGAATCGCTCAACGGGACCGAACGCAGTCTGCGTTTGGGTGCCTTGCTTCGCAAGCTGCGACCGGAACTGGACGTTTTTCTGGTGACCGACGCTCCGGTTGAGGACGTCGTTGGGGATCCCAGTGGCGATTTCCGCAGGCTGTTTTACCTGCAGGAAAACTATCGGGAGGTGCATCTGAGCGTGTTGAAGGGAATCCACGAAAGGTACCAGACCCCGTTTTTCACGGCCCTCAGACGATACAGCCAGAAGCCAACCGGGATGTTTCACGCGTTGCCCATTTCCCATTCGGCGACCATTACCAAATCCCACTGGATCCGGGATTTGGCCCAGTTTTACGGTCATAATATTTTCGAAGCCGAGACGTCAGCCACGACCGGCGGACTGGATTCGCTGTTGCAACCCAATGGTTCATTGCGTGCCGCCCAGGAACGGTCGGCCCGGGCCTTTGGATCGCGGCGGACCTATTTCGTAACCAATGGAACCTCCACGGCCAACAAGATCGTGATGCAGGCCCTGATGCGGCCGGGCGATATTGTGTTGCTGGCCCACGATTGCCACAAATCGCATCCGTATGCAGTGATTCTGGCCGGTGCCCACCCGATCTATCTGGACGCCTATCCCTTGTCCGAATTTTCCATGTACGGCGGCGTCACGCTGGCGGAAATCAAGCGGTGTTTGCTGGAATTGAAACGGGCCGACAAGCTGGATCGGGTGCGAATGCTGCTGTTGACCAATATTACGTTTGACGGCATCGCGTACGATCCGGTCCGAATCATGGAAGAGGTTTTGGCGATCAAGCCGGACATGGTTTTTCTGTGGGACGAGGCCTGGAGTGCCTATGCCCGGTTTACCCCGGTGCTGCGGCGAAGAACAGCAATGCATGCCGCGGCCGGGCTGCGGCGACGATTCGCCGATGCAGAATATCGCGAACAATACCGCCAGTGGCGGCAGGAATTTGACGCAGGGGATCGCGACAACGACCGGCATTGGCTGGAAAACCGGTTGCTGCCCGACCCCGACCAGGCGCGAGTTCGGGTTTATGCCACGCAATCCACCCACAAGACGCTGACGGCCTTGCGGCAGGGATCCATGATTCACGTGCACGACCAGGATTTTGAACACAATGCGCGCAATGCATTCAACGAAGCCTACATGACACACACATCAACTTCGCCCAACTACCAGATCCTGGCCACGCTGGACGTGGGGCGACGACAGGTAGAACTGGAGGGATTCGATTTTGTCAATCAAAGTATCACGCTGGCCATGATGTTGCGGGAGCGGGTCCAGGCCGATCCGCTGCTGGCCCGGTATTTTCGGGTGCTGGGACCGACGGACATGATCGCCCCCCGGTTCCGCCCGTCGGGACTGGAACGCTATTTTGATACCCGGGAGGGCTGGGGCCGGATGGATCTGGCGGCAGAGCATGATGAGTTTGTGCTTGATCCCACGCGGGTCACCCTGCACGTGGGTCGCACCGGAGTCGATGGCGACACATTCAAAAAAATGCTGATGGACAAATACGACATTCAGATCAACAAGACATCACGGAACACCGTGTTGTTCATGATCCACATCGGCATGACTCGCGGCACCATTGCCCATCTGGTGAATGTGCTGACCCAAATCGCCCGGGACCTGGATGACAAGCTGGATCGCTGGAGCGCGGTGGAACTGGATCTGTTTCGGAGGCAGGTGCATCGACTGACCGAAGAATTGCCGCCCCTGCCCAATTTCAGCCGGTTTCATCCGGCCTTTCTGACAGCCCCCGACAGCGAAACGCCGGAAGGCGATTTGCGACGGGCCTTTTACATGGCCTATGACGACGATGCCTGCGAATACATCAAGCTGGAGGACGAAACCCTGTTGCCCACGATCGATTCCGGTCGCGACCTGGTTTCGGCGTCGTTTATCACGCCCTATCCGCCCGGATTTCCCGTGCTGGTCCCGGGCCAGGTCATATCCACAGAAATCGTTCAATTCCTGAGAGCCCTCGATGTGAAAGAAATTCACGGTTACGAAACCGATTTCGGATTGCGGGTGTTTGCCGAGGCCGTGATCGCCCGGGAACTGGACCGGTCCGGTCACGAAACTGTGGCCAACCCCGTTTGACGTTCCAAACAAAACACAGCCCGGCCGGGATCTCCATGAACCGGCGCTACCCCGGAGAACCAAACATGACGGCAACGGCTACCCGCACGCTGCAAGGCATTCCTGATATTCGTTTGTATTTTCACCGGAATGAGACACCGATCTATTTTGTGAGTGCGACCAATTTCAACCTGTTGGGCATCGATGAATGGGTCCGCAATTTCCGGTTTATTTGCTATATCGACTGTTTCGACGGTCAGCACCCCAGCGTGTTTTCGCCGTCCGAGATTCCCCATCGGCCGTTTACGTCGATCGAGGAGATCAATAATTACATGCTCGAGCACAAGGAGGTGGTCGATTTTGTTCGCCGGCGGGCCCGCGATGGCGAGACCGGCAAGGCGGTATTTCTGTTTTTCGACGAGCAGACCGAGGCATTGTGCGAGCAATTGGGGCTGGAGGTTTGCTTTCCACCCGCCCGATTGCGGCAGGAAATCGACAACAAAATTATGACGACCCGGATTGGCAACCGGGCCGGAATTGCCAGTGTTCCGAACGTTTTGACGCGCGTCGAGTCCTACACACAGTTGCGGGAAGTTGCCGGACATTTGGGGGAACAGGTTGTTATCCAGACAGCGTTTGGCGATTCCGGGCACACCACCTTTTTTGTTTCCAGCGAGGATGACTGGAACCGGCACGCCGCCGAAATCCAGGCGGATCCGGAAGTCAAGATTATGAAGCGGATTCGCTGTCGCGGTTCGGCCCAGGAAGCCTGCGTGACCCGTCACGGTACCATTGTCGGACCCCTGATGACCGAACTGGTCGGGTTCCGGGAGCTGACGCCGTACCGGGGTGGCTGGTGCGGCAATGAAGTGCTGGCGGAGGCCTTTTCCCAGGAGATTCGCAACAAGGCCTGCGAAATGACGTTTCGCTTTGGTGAGGAACTGCGAAGTCTCGGCTACCGCGGATATTTCGAACTGGATTTCCTGCGCGACCTGGACACCGACGAGTTGTACCTGGGAGAAGTCAATCCGCGGGTCACCGGCGCTTCCGCCATGACCAACCTGGCCGCATTTGCCCATTCCGATGCGCCGTTGTTTTTGTTTCATTTGCTGGAGTGGGCCGACGTTGATTTTGAGCTGGATGTCGAGGCGCTCAATGCCCGATGGGCCGATCCGGCAAATATCGACAGTTGGGGGCAACTGGTCATCAAACACACCGCGGACTCGGTGGAATTGATCACCGATGCGCCCAAAACCGGGATCTGGAGGCTGCAGGACGACGGAACCGTCAGCTACGTTCGCATGCAAACCCATCGCCGGACCGTTGAATCCGAACAGGAAGCATTTTTTCTGCGAATTGCCAAGCCGGGTGACTACAGGTACGAAGGGGCAGATTTGGGGATCCTGATCACGCCGGGCCGGATGATGACCGAGGATTTCGAGCTGAATGACCGGGCCCGGGCCTGGACACACGGAATGTTGTCGCAGTTTGTTTCGCGACCGCTGGAACAAGCCGAAACTGTGATGGCAACGGAGGTCGCGGAAGTCGGCAACTTCAAAATGATGTAGTTGCCCGACCAGGATGACGGCCGGTTCCCGATCGGGCCTCGCTGTTAACCCTCCGGAATTCCAGTAACAAGTTGGGGTGCGGCTGCCAACCTCACCGAGAAGCCCATGCAGATTTTGTTCCAGTCAATTTCCGAGTTGCAGCCGGGCGAAAAGTGGCGCAGCTGGTTTGAGGCTTCGTGGCCGGCCTGTCGTCGCTGGTTTTTAAAGGAAGGTGACAGCGCCCGACCCAATTATCTCGCCTGCGAGCGGGCCTTGAAACAACATATGCCGGAACTGGTGCCAACGTACCAGCGACTGGTGGAATTGTCCGGTGGCAGTGATCAGGCGGCGCGCATGCTGTCGCTTTACAATCCAACCCCCTTTATGACCGGATGTTCGCAAGCGGTCTGGACACGGGACAAGCCGTTTCTGGTACGCAATTACGACTACCATGCCGGATTCTGGGAGGCTCGGCTGTGGCACAGCGACTGGAACGGTCGACAGGTCATTGCCATGATCGATTGTCTGTGGGGTGTGCTGGATGGCATCAACGATTGCGGACTGGCCGTTTCGCTGGCTTTTGGCGGACGCAAAGTGGTCGGAGACGGGTTCGGCATTCCGGTGATTCTGCGATACGTGCTCGAATTTTGTGAAACAACAGAACAGGCCATTGAATCGCTGGGGCGAATCCCCTGTCACATGGCCTACACCGTAACCATCCTGGACGAATCCGGGACCCACTGCACCATCTTTCTGTCTCCAGACCGGGAACCCGCGGTTTCACGGTATCCCCTGGCAACCAATCACCAGGTGTCCGTGGAATGGGACGAACACGAGCGGGTCACGGCCAGTGTCGACCGGGCCCATTTCCTGTCGATTCGGTTGCAGGACGAAGAGGAAACAGCCGGGAGATTCGTTGACCGATTCCTGGAACCTCCGCTTTACCAGTCCCGACACACACAGGGTTGGGGCACCCTGTATACAACCGTTTACCATCCCGTTGACCGGCAATGCACTTTGCGCTGGCCAGGTTTCAGTCTGGAACAGGCGATTTCCCAATTCCGGGAACAATCGCTGGTAATCCGGTTTGACTGAGCCGCCGTGGTCGACCACCAGGCCACAACGTGGTCAGAAAAAGAAATGCCCCCCGGGCATTGTGCGCAACTCGATTACTCGCCCGAAAGTTCGTCTTCCCCGGGTTCCGGTTTCAGAAAGAGCAGCACCGGTTTGCCCAGCTCGGGAATCTTTTCCGGATTGGCGTGATACCGCAGGCCTTCCTGCATGCTGCTGCTTTCAATTTGCAAGTCCAGCATGGCGGTCGAGAAATTGGTGACGCAGATCATGTCACCGCCGTTGGCAAAATACTCGCGGATTTCGGGGTTCTCCGGGTCGCGCCATTCTCCGCTGCCGCAAAATACCCAGTCGTGTTGCAACGGTTCGTTGTTCACAACATCCCGCACCATCTCCTGTGCCCGAATTTCCTGGCGCTGGCCATCATCGGTCCAGGCCACGTTGATATGCACGACTGGCCCGCTGGCGGGAACGTATTGCGGATCCCACTGGAATGGTTTCCCCGGGATGGCGCCGACCGCCAGCAATCCGGTGTGGACGATCTCGGCGTCGCTGACGGTGGCAATAATCGATTCATGTTCCTTGGTATGCATGGGACAGGCAAACATTTCCAGGGGTCCGTCCCGGAAACAGACTCGCCCGCCGACCACAACCTGTTTGTTCGGCATATCCAGCCAGACTTCGTAGCCCGGATGCAGGCGAACCCAGTCCGCCTGAATGAGAGGTCGCAATTCTTCATGGGGTTCCGCCGGCTCGATCCCGGTTTCGGCCAATGGCACAACCTCCGGCTGGTTGGTGACCGTTTCAATCGCCTGATCCAGGGCCGACGATGGTTGCGGAGTCGTGTCGGGGGTTTCCTGTCGCACAGTGTCTCCCGACAAATCCGGTGAGCGAATGGGGGGCGATTCCCCGGCCGGATCCGGTAACCTGCGATTATCCTCCAGATTGGGATCGGACGATTTGGGGGGGATGTCCCCGGCGGGTGCTGTCTGCTGCTGACGGCCGCCGCCGGAATTGCCTGGCTGCTGACTGCTGCTGCGGTCTTCACGGTTGGCCCCATCACAACCGGCCAGGGCAGCCGTAATCAGCAGCAGCAGGCACAGTCGGATCAATGAAACACGACGCCGGGAATACCACGCGGCAGCGGCGAATGAGAGAGCTTTCATGCGATTTCAGTCAGGCAAGGGAATCACAGGCTATCCCGGAATCGTCGAATTTCACAATCCGAATTCGATTTCCAGGGGTGCGGGCAGATTGCTGCTTGGTATGATATCCGTTCAAAATTTGCAGGGCAAACCAGATGGATTACGGGGATTGCGAACGGAACTGAAATATGGGTGCAAAAACCAGGGCCAGGAAGCAAGGCAAGAAATCGCACAAACCCGAAAACGTGGAAATCACGGAGGGAAACGGCAGTATCAGCGGTAATGGAGCCGCCGCGGGCACGGATTCCGTCCGCAACGGCGCTGTTTCCATCGCCACGGCGGCCATGCAATCCGGTAAACGGTTCGACGACTGGACGTCGTTCGTCCGGCATCTGCACAGGCGAAAAAGACCGCGACCCGGTCTGTCAGACCTGTTTGGCGCCGGGAAAGCGTATGCGCTGGCCTGGGCGTGGCCCCGCGACCTCGATGATCCGGATCCGGATCGGGAACGATTCCGGAAATGCACCTCCACGATTTGCCGGGTCCTCGCGGGAAAACGCAAGCTCAAGTCACGCGATGTTCGTTGGCTTTCCGAATTCGCTGACTCGCAACAACCGGCCGCGGCTGACCTGGAATACGCCCGCCTGGCCATCGCCCTGGCCAGCATCCTGCCGCGACTGGCCGAGGTGGCCGGGGAAGGCGATTGGTGGCAGGCGCTGAAAAACCTGATTGGGCTGACCGACGTGGCCCAGCCGCTGGCGGATGCGGATGTGGTCGCCCGACAAATGCTGACGATTGAATTGCCACTGACGCTGGCCCGACAATTGCCAGAGATTCCCGCCTGTGCGGCACTGGCCGAACCGGCTGCCGAATTCCTGATGGTCGAACAATCCGAATTGCTCGACACCGATGGCTGGCCCCAGGCGCGAAACATTCCGGCAGTCCCGCAGCTGCTGGCAACGTGGACCCGGGGCCATTATTTGCTGGAGGATCTGGGCAAACCGCTGGACAATTCATCCCAGGCGATCTGGGAGTGGTTTGTGCGGCAGTCTCTGCGAATGTTGCGAGGCGATGGTACCTGGATGTTTTCCGGTCCGTCGCTGACCGCGGTGCCCGAGTTGCTGGAGGCAGCGGTGGCTACGTCGAACGATCGCACCGATCACCGTATTGCACGGATCGCCCTGCCGTGGCTGGGAAACGGCAAGCGGGCCGATTTGAAATTGGACAAGGAGGAGAGTTTTTCCGAATGGGCCGGCGTCGGTCTTTTGCATGCCGGCTGGACGCCCGGGTCACCGCGGGTGGGTATCCTGACCGAAGGTTCCGCGATGCAGATTGAAGTCTGCCGGGGCCAACAGCTGTTTCGGGTGACAGCCCCGGCGGAAATCTCGCAGAACGGACGGCCCCTGAAACCGGTCACTGACTGGGAAGTGGTGTGCGACCATGTTGACGATGATGTGGAGCATCTGGAGCTGGAGCGGGAACTGGAACAGGGAGTCCGGATGCAGCGGCAAATCTGCCTGGCCCGGCATGAGCAGTTTTTGTTGTTGGCCGACATTGTGCTGGGAAAGACCAGCGAACGGATCGATTATGGCCAGACCCTGGAACTGGGACCCGGAATCTCTACCGTGGAGGAAACCGAAACCCGCGAAGTCTATCTGCGGGATCCCAAACGGATCTGCAGTCTGGTGCTGCCTCTCGGTTTGCCGGAATGGAAATCGGAAACATGCGATCACAAGCTGGCCTGTTCAACAGGACAAATTCGGCTGAGTCAATCGGCACTCTGCCGAAACATGTATGCCGGATGGTTCGTGGATTTGAGTCCCCGCCGCAGCAAGCATCCGAGGACCTGGCGGCGTTTAACGGTGGGCCAGTCATTGCAAATCGTTCCGGCGGATGTCGCCGTCGCCTTTCGGATTCGCATTGGTCCCGACCAGTTTGTGATTTACCGTTCGCTGGACGAAAATGACAATCGGACGTTTTTGGGACAGAATCATTCCTGCGAATTCTTCCTGGGACGACTGAAAAAGGACGGCAACGTTACCGAGCTGATTTCGATCGAACCGTGATGAGTGCCGGGATATCGCAGCGGATTGGCGAAAACGTGGACCGGGTTCGCGAACGCATCGAGTCAGCGGCGCGGGCCAGTGGACGCAGCCCGGATTCGGTCACCCTGGTGGCAGTCACCAAATACGTTGACGCCGATATCGCCCGTCTGCTGGTCGAGCATGGATGTCGCGATCTGGGCGAGAGTCGCCCGCAGGCGTTGTGGGAAAAAGCGGCGGCGCTGGCCGATCTGGATGTGCGGTGGCATATGATCGGCAGTTTGCAGCGCAACAAGGTGGCCCGGACACTGCCCGTCGCCAGTCTGATTCATTCGGTTGATTCTGCGCGGCTGGCCAACACAATCAGCCGGCTTTCGGTTGAGTCCGGCACCGTTCAGGATATTTTGCTGGAAGTCAACATTTCCGGCGAGTCGGCCAAGCACGGTTTCATGCCCGAGTCGTTGCCCGGGGAGACCGCCCGGCTGCTGGATTTGCCCGGCATTCGCGTGTGCGGATTGATGGGAATGGCGTCGCAAAGCGGCGAAGCGGAAATTCACGATGAGTTTTCGCGGTTGCGCCGCGCAGCAGGGAATTTGCAAAGTCAGTTTCAACACCAGGCGGACAATCACCCGCTGGATCAACTGTCCATGGGAATGAGCGGCGATTTCCCGTGGGCGATCGCCGAGGGAGCGACCATCGTCCGTATCGGTTCGTCCCTGTTCCAGGGGATTGTGTAATACCGTTGCCAGCTGCCCTGGTCGAATTCGCAGCCCGTGCCAGTGCTGTGTCGGGTTTCGGCGTCCGGTTTTCCAGGCCGCGGTACCCCGCATGTTCCCGCAAACCGAACCGCGCGAGACGGGGCAGGCAACCCGCCTCGGTGATCAGGCTTTTGCGTCCTTTGACATCACACCAATATGCATCCATTTCTTTAGAATGGGCGACAGGATCAGGCAGACAATTCCCGAGGCCACGGCCATGATTGCAATCATCTTGTACACGTCACCATAGATGTGTACGGTTTCAATCGGTGCCGGAACAAAATTGCCGGACCCTTCCTCGTTGACGGAAGCGAACTGCGCAATGATGGCGGCCAGGAATTGTGAGAAGGCGGTGGCCAGGAACCACGACCCCATCACCGTGCTAACCAGTCGTGCCGGCGACAATTTGGTTACCATCGACAGTCCGACCGGTGACAAACACAACTCGCCGGTGGTTAACAACATGTACATTAACAGCAGCCAGTACGAAGCAACCATTCCGTCGGCATCGGCAGTTTGTGCGCCGAAATATAACATGGCAAAACCCAAACCCAGCTGAATCAGGCCAAAGGCAAACTTGACGGGCGTACTCGGCTCGATGCCCCGAGTCCCCAGCCAGCCCCACAAACCGGTAAATATCAAACCAAAGACCATGATGTAAACCGGATTGACGGCCTGAAATACCGAAGCCGGGATTTCCGATCCGCCAATACCGACGCTCCCCACATTTTCCTGAGTGAAAGTCCACTCGACGGATTTGTCGGCCAGGCTGGAATCCGGGCGTTTGGAATTTTCCCGCAAATAAATCAGGGCCGTCATCGTCACGGTCGGATGGGACGTGACCTTCTCGATCGTATCGGCAAGCTCGTCGGGACCCATCTGTTTGTCGGCTTCCTTGGCGGCTTCCACGGCGCGAATCGCGTCGGTGACCTGTTGCCTGAATCGGGCCGATCCGTTTTCGTGTCCGAGGAACTCCTGGGACAGATACGGCATGTCGCGCAAGCTGGCAAATGTATCATCCAGCACTTCGGCCGGCAGTCGCAACTGCAGGGTTGTGCCGACGTCCGACTCGGTCACACTGGTCGACCCGGAAACACGGTCAACGTTTCGATCCGTAAAGTTGTTAACGGAGCTGCCGGATTGCTCGAAAAAGGCCCAAAACAACAGCGAGAAAAACGTCAGGATAAACACCACAAACATGCGTTCGCGGGCCACCTTGTCCATCCGCAGCGCTTCACGAACCAAATAGAACGTGGCTCCCAGGCCGGCCAAAATCAGAACCAGGCCGGCCGGCCGGCTGGCTTCATTGACCAGTTCGGCCAATCCCCGGATCAGCGGCGACTCGCTTTGTTCCAGCGGCTCGACAATGCTTGTGGGCAACAGGGTTACCTGATTGTCAATACCGGGCAAAATGGACAGTCCGGAAACCAGGATGACAAACACCGGCAGCACCACCGCCGTTCCAACAAGGACTTTAACCAAATTGCCCCAAAAGACATCCGGGTTGGGGGGGGCACCGGCCTCCTTGGGCAATCCGCCTTTTTGCAATGCCGTGATCGCAACGCCTCCGGAAATCAGCAAGGACACCGCCACAAAGATGTTCAGGCCAACCGAAAATACGTCTCCTGAATTGTAGAAAAACAGCCCGTATGCGCTGGCCAGCGAGGCCGTCAAAATCAGCAATTGAGTCAGAATGGTGGGGGCCACAAATATCGCCACGCCGAGCATCATGCCAAACGAGGCCAAACCAAAACCGTATTGCCAGCCAATGGTTTCGCCGATGTAGCCGCACAACAGCGGGGCCATCGCGGCGCCAAGGTTGATGCCGATGTAAAAAATCGTGAAACCGCCGTCCCGTTTGGGGCTGCCTTCCGGATACAACGTACCAACGATCGATGAAATGTTGGGCTTGAAGAATCCATTACCGGCGATCAGGAAACCCAATGCCGTAAAAAACATCAAATCGTTCTGCCAGGTCAGCATCAGTTGTCCGGCAGCCATGAGCAATCCGCCGATCACGACAGCCGCCCGGGCTCCCAGCAATTTGTCGGCAATCATTCCGCCAAAAAACGGCGTCATGTAAACCAGCGCGGTATAGGCCCCGTAAACCGCATTGGCATCCTTGTCACCATATCCCAGGAATCCCTTCAGCATGTACAGCAACAGCAGGGCCCGCATTCCATAGTACGAAAACCGTTCCCACATCTCGGCAAAAAACAACGTGTACAACCCGGTCGGGTGGCCGAATAACATGCGTTGTTGGGCGATTGCGCTTTCTTTCATCGTGGCTCCCGAGTTCCGGCGTGTTGGTTTCGGTTGGTATGGATTTGCAAGTTCACCAATGGCGAACCATTGGAAAAAAATTCGGCTTCATGTCTGAATGCGGACAACAATTTGTACTTGACGCTTCCGCAACTAACAAGACAACTGCAGGGGGATTTGGGCGGCCATTGGCCCGCAAACTTGACCAAACCGGCATGAATGGGACGGACCAGCCCGCTTCCGGGCAAATCGGCCGGAGCCGGGCCTCAGACCCGGTGCCACCGGCCTGCCCGCGGTAATGACCTGAACCACCAGGGACGGGCTCGTGCTGTCCGCTTGTCGACAGCGCAGGTATCAAACACAATGTAATCGCGGTGCCCGGGAAGTGATGACCGCGCGGATTTCTCGCCGGCTCCTGACGTATGGAAACCCGTTCTCATGTTGGCCAAACTCAAGACGTTTTCGTTGCTGGGAATCGATGCCGCTGCCGGTCGACGTGGAAGTCGACGTGTCGCCCCGGGCCGCTCCCAAGATCATTCTGGTCGGGCTTGCCGGAAGCGGCGGTCAAGGAAAGCACGCATCGCGTGGAGCGGGCGATGGTCAACTCCGGATTTCATCGCCCCCAGGATCGCGTCGTGATCAATCTGGCCCCGGCCGAATTGCCCAAGCAGGCGGCCTCGTTCGATCTGCCCATTTCGCTGGGCATGCTGGTGGGAACCGGCCAAATCGCAATCGGACCGGCTGGACGAGTACGCCGTCGTCGGCGAATTGTCGCTGGAGGGCAACATGCGACCGGTCAAAGGCGCGTTGTCGATGGCCATCGCCTGTGCCCGGGCAGGAATTCGTGGACTGGTGGTGCCGTCGGCCAACGCGCACGAGGCCGCGGTCGTGGAAGACCTGGAAGTCATTCCGGTGGACAGCCTGACGCCAAGCCGTCGGGTTTTTTTCCGGGCAGCTGGAAATCACACCCGACCCTGTCGCGGATGCAGGATCTGTTCGAGGAGTATGCGGCCTACGAGGATGACTTTAGCGATGTGCGGGGTCAGGAAATGGCCAAACGGGCAATCACGATCGCGGCCGCCGGGGCCCACAACATGCTGATGCTGGGCCCGCCCGGGTCCGGCAAGACGATGCTGGCCAAACGGATTCCCACGATCCTGCCACAATTGTCGCCGCCGAATCGATCGAAACGACCCGCATCTACAGCGCACTGGGTCGCCTGGAATCCGGCCAGCCGCTGTTGGCCACGCGGCCCTTTCGTTCGCCGCATCACACGATCAGCGATGCCGGACTGGTGGGTGGTGGCAGCACGCCGGTGCCGGGTGAAATCTCGATGGCCCATCACGGGGTGTTGTTTCTGGACGAATTGCCCGAGTTCAACCGGCGGACACTGGAGGTGATGCGGCAACCGCTGGAGGACCGGGTCGTGACGATCTCCCGCGCCCTGGCGTCGACGACCTTTCCGGCCAACTTCATGCTGGTGGCGGCGCTGAACCCCTGCCCCTGCGGGTACCGCACCGATCCGCGTCGCGCCTGCAATTGCACGCCCCCGCAGATCGAGCGCTATATGGGCCAGATCTCGGGGCCGTTGCTCGACCGCATCGACATTCACATCGAAGTGCCGGCGACCGAGTACCGGGAACTGGCCTCGCGCCAGCCGGGCGCGTCGTCGGCCCAAATGCGCGAGCAGGTGATTGTGGCGCGGCGGGCCCAGGCGGAACGCTACCCCGGCCATGGCCAGTCGCGCTACAACGCCAATCTGACCAGTCGGCAGTTGCGGACCTACTGTCCGCTGGATGACGCCTGCAGCAACATCATGAAATCGGCGGTCAACGACATGGGCCTGTCGGCCCGGGCCCACGACAAGATCCTGCGGGTTGCCCGCACCATCGCCGACCTCGACGCCGCCGACCACATCCGCCCCGAACACCTGTCCGAGGCCATCAACTACCGGATCCTCGATCGCAGTTTGTGGCATTGACAAGAAAGGTGTCAGGAAGGCCCGGCAGATAACCGCGATTTGGGGCCACGGCTGGCTGGCCCCGCCATGCGGTTTCCCCTGCAAATGGCACGGTTGGCAGGTCCAACCGTGGCACCCTCAAGTTCAAAAACCAGATGTTTTCTACAGAGCCTGCCAGGAGCCGATTTGAATTAGGTTCCTGACACCGTTTCTCTGTCTGAACTAGGTTCCGACACCGTTTCTCGTGCGAAATCTCCCCGTTTCATTGCGAAATTCATTTTCGTTTTCGCTGATTTTGTTTTCGGTATGGCTTGCAAAAGGGGTTATTGATTAGATCTGGTCAATCTGCTCTGGACTCGAGCGCAATTCCGCGAACAGCTCCGACTTCGTGAGCGACTCAAATGGATCCGTTTGCAGATTCGATTGTACGCGGTATTGCTGAATCATCGCTTTCTGATGGGGAAGAAGGACTTCGTCGGCGGAAGCTCTTCGCCAGGCATCGATCTCGCCGAGCCTTGTTACGATGGCAGCCTCCTCTTCCTGTCCAAGTGTTCCGGCGGATCGACCCAGCATGGCTTTAACCTCGTCGAGCATCATGTCCTTGGCCATCTCTTCCACCTGACTCAACGATTCGTATTGGTTGGAGCAATTGGCACCTCACGTTCGTCCCTGGTTTGTCCCCCCCCTTTCAAGGAGGACGGACCTCCACCATGCGGAACAGTTTTTCAACTTTTCAGATCCAAGGACTCTACAATGAGCCGAAATCAAAACCTGTTTTTTTTATTGCCGCTTGTTTTGTTGGGTATTGGTGCAAACCAGAAATCCTGCCAAGCTCAAATAGGAGACCCAGGCGCGTTTATCCTGCTTCAAGGCCATACATGTGGAGGCAGTGTATGGGGGACCAGTTGGAATTCCTGGTATCCGGGAGAGTATTGGGCATTGGAATTTTTCCCGGGCGGATCCTTTTCAGAAACGTTGGACGGTACATTTCTTTCACCAGTTGAACAACTCAAAATAGGTGACCTTGATGGTAACCCATTACAACAAACGTGGGGGCATATTTTTTACAACACATACTTTGTCAATCAAAAAACTCCCTTCATTATGAATATCGTCGTGCAAGCTCGGAACCTTTCATCGGGACAAATTGTCGGTCCAATTAGGATTACTTATATTGTTCCTGCGGCCACCAGTTCGTTTTGTCGTGACGGTTGGACATCACCTTGGTGGACTAATTAGTGTAAGAAACACTGCTTGGGCACGAAAACTGTCGGTGGTCTCGCTGGTTAAAGTTTAGGGTTTGGTCAGGCGGCAAGCGAGTCCGCAGGAATAGCTCGCGTCAAGCCGCCGGTTGCTTGCTTACGTAATGCTCACCGTTTGATTGTCCCGTCGCAGTCCCACGGAAATTTTCGGCGGCGGATTTTTTGGTTTTTCCAAAGCTGCGATCAAGTGTGACAGGTCCTTGTGCCCTGAAATTCGGCGGAAGCCTTTCTCGACTTCCACCAGTGCGAAGGCCAGCCACCGCGTCGCCTGATCGGTCTCTAGCGGAATCTTGTCACGCGGTCAATCTTTCGCCGCGTGTTCAGAAATGAGTTTTCAACGGCGTTGGTGCTGAGCAGGTTTCGATGAAGCGTGTTGGGAACATTCAGGCTTTGCAAGGCAATCAGATCCTCCCCGGCTTCGTGCAGGCTCGTCAGCGCCTCGGCGTTAATCGGCTTCAGAAAGGCCGCCAGTTCAGCGACCACTTCCTCGGCAGCCTGTTTGCCTTGCACACGGCGAAGTCGCTTGAACAAACGGGCTAATTCGCCCCAGTGACGCTTTGACAGTTTGGCTTTCATGTTCCGCTCTTTATGAACCAGGCAGCGTTGAACCACGGCGTCTGCGAAGAACTCCATGACGACGCGACCGCAGCGCATCGCTGCCGTCGAGAACCGCCAACAATCGTCGGTCGCAGTGGAACCCGCGCTGGATCAATCGCCGCATCAAAGCCCGGCAAACTTCGGCGTTTTCGGTACTGCCAAGATCGAAATCCAAAACGTGTTTGTAACCGTCTGCCGTGATTCCGATGGCGACGATCGCCAGTTGATCCTTGCTCAGGCGAATCCCGTCGAGCATCAGGATCGCCCAGTCCTGCTGCGATAAATCCCGGTCGGGAAGGTTTTCAACGAACTTGTGGCCGACCGCTTGCCAGTGCCGCGATACGTTTGACTTGCTAACCCCCGGAGCATTGGCGGGTTGAACATCAGCCACATCACGCGTGCTCACTCCGGCGACCAATGCGCCGACGATCGAGTCGCGAAGTTGATTCGGGCAACAAGCGGCACGATAGCTGGCCAGTGGAACCTCGGACGTGCTGCCATCCTCGTTCTGTTGGCGAACCCGAGGTCGAACAACCTCTTCACGCCCGCCTTCGTAGATGACACGCCCAACGCTGCTGCCGTTGCGATAACAACCCTCGCCACGCGGGCGATGTTTCGGTCCACAAAGGTCCGTCACCTCCTGGGCCATCACATCACTGATCATCTGACGAACCAGTCCCCGAAGGTGATCCCGGAACACTTCCGATGCTGTCGAAGAAGAAACTTGCCCAAGCTGTTGCAAAAGATTAGATTCGTTCACGGTGGTCTCCCCGTCGGCGTCACCGACGAATCAAAGTTGAATTTCATTGGCGACATTGTCGCCATTCGGGAGACCATCTTTCAACTTTAACATTGATTGGGACGCTACCGAAGCCAGTCGGGAACGGTAGAAGGTGAAACACTTAGAAGACGGGATATCTTGCGAACTCCGGCATCTTCTTCCTTTGAAGGCGAATGGCCTCGGGAGCCAATTCCATTCGCCGTTTCTTTTTGTAGCCCGGTCGTTTTCCATTAGGGCGTCCTCCCCGCTTCCCTTTCTCTTTTTGCCCTCGTTTCGATCTCATAGCTTCGCACCTCTTTTGGCGTTGCATTCGGGTGCAGCCAAGTCATCAAAGTTAGTCCGTTTGCGTACGATGCGACCTCGTTTAGCTCAATGTCCCGTGCCTGTGGCCACTGTTGCTCCTTGTCGTATGCAGGATGCCTTATTGCCCTTCCAGTGGATTCAAACACGGCTATTGCATTTAGTCGCCTAATTTCATCGAGAACAGGGACCAGCCAAATTGGATCTGCTCCACTGGCTACCTCCGTGTGTGTACCTACCACATTTGCCCCGAGCCTTTCAACATTCTTGATTAGGCCGGCAAGTTGATTGTTGTCGTTACCCCTCCGTTTTTGTTCCCAACCTGATACCCGAGAGATCACGTAAATCCGATCCCCTCGTCTAATCTCATTAGCACCGTGGCCAAAGACCTTTGTGGCGTCGCCGGGTTGTAGCCTACGCTTTGGTGAAGCGTATTGTCGTTTCTTCTTCATTTCTGACTCCCTTGGTCAGTCCCTGCAAGTAACAAAAGCAAAGGGGCGGGTGGCAGGGGAGGAACGTGTTGTTATCGTCATTTGCTGAGAACCCCGTATCGCGTCTGTAACGGTCTATTGGTATTTTTCCCGGCGGACCGTTTCAGGAAACGTAGGAGCGGTCATTTATTTCCCAGTTCGGTACAACTGTGGCAAGAAAGGCGACCTTAAATGGTAGCGAATACAAATTGAGCCCGATGTTTATGACAATGGAGATACTGAATGTCAGATGATTCGCAAAAAACGTTTAACTATGCAATACTCAGCTGCCGAGCGAAGGGCTGCCAACGAGTTGCAGCCGGAGCTCGACGTCTCGCTCAGTTTGACCCGAACAAACTTTGGCCCAAATGTGCCAAGGATGTACAACGGACTTATCAGCTTCAATAACGATTCGTTGGGCAGCATTAATATTGTGAGTGTCACCATGACCATTCACTCGTGTTTGCCTTCGAATGAAGTCGTTGCTCGTGTAAACCAGTTTTCAGACCTTGAACGCCTCCGCGTTCTTCGGGACTACTACGTCGACGAGAAACTCCACTTGGAGGAAACAGCCAAGACCGCTGGACAGACGGGGGACACGCAGACGATTCAAGTGGCGGCATTTTTGGACGATCCGGAATTGGAGAGAGGCTTCCACGTGGACGCGAACGGGCAATATCAAGGATTTGTGGCTCAAACATTATTCGTGTCCAGTGACAATGCGGCTGAAACCAAGCGTTATGTTGACCATTGCGTAGTTCGAGTTTCCGAAATTGATGAGCAGATCGCGTCACTCTCGCAAGAAAAACCAAATGCATTTGTTGTCGTTTCCGAAGAAATTGGCGACTACGAATTTGAGAAAATCAGAACAATTGAATTTGGGCCGGAATGTGATTTGCCACCGGGGGAGCAGTTGGACAGGTCGTTTCAGGTTGTCGAGGTCCCGCAGACTACCGATGGTCTCCAGTCGTGGTATTTTTATCGTTTGGACATCTGTTTCGAGAAGGAAGGTAGCTCCGAGCCGGAATCGATTTTTGCTGAGTGTTTCACTACTGGCGGTAACACGGAGGTTGGATGCACGCTGATAGCGAATTAACTAATTACTGAATTTTTCGCCATCCAAAGTGACGAATTAGATTACTGGTACGGAAGCACCGGTATCTGACCATTTGTTAAGAGCCTTTTGATTTGAATTTGAGTGTGATTCCTTTACCCCGCAAGCGACGGACGGCTCGTGCCCAGTTTTTGTAGTCCGCCGCAAATCGAGCGCTATATGGGCCGAATCTCGGGGCCCTTGCTCGACCGCATCGACATTCACATCGAAGTGCCGGCGACCGAGTACCGGGAACTGGCCTCGCGCCAGGCCGGGCGCTCGTCGGCCCAAATGCGCGAGCAGGTGATTGTGGCGCGGCGGGCCCAGGCGGAACGCTACCCCGGCCATGGCCAGTCGCCGCTACAACGCCAATCTGACCAGCCGGCAGCTGCGGACCTACTGTCCGCTGGATGACGCCTGCAGCAACATCATGAAATCGGCGGTCAACGACATGGGCCTGTCGGCCCGGGCCACGACAAAACCAGTGGGTTGCCGCACCATCGCCGACCTCGACGCCGCCGACCATATCGGCCCGGAACACGTCACCGAGGCCATCAATTAGCGGATCATCAATCGAAATTTGTGGCATTGACAAGAAAGGTGTCAGGAAGGCCCGGCAGATAACCACGATTTGGTGCCACTGCTGGCTGGCCTCGCCATGCGGTTTTGCCCGCCAATGGCACGGTTGGCAGCCAACCATGGCACCTTCAGTTCAAAACCAGATGTTTTCTACAGAGCCTGCCAGGAGCCGATTTGAATTCAGGTTCCTGACACCTTTTCTCTCGTGTTCTTTTTAATCGTCAGCAACGGAATCTGTTAGACTCACCAAACGGCAGAAAAACATGTCAGCAATCAAAAGAAGGCCGGCCGTGAGCAAAAGCGATTGCCGAAAAAAATTCGTACGTTCACTTCGATGAAAACAGTCTCCATAAGACCGGGGCGGACTTCGGACGCGGATTGCATGGCAAACGTCATTTACGACGCGTTCCAATGGGTTGCCGCCAAACACGGTCAGGTATCCGACTTTGATGTGCCGCCCGTTGACCGAACGCGCCTGAGGCTGAAGCTTCTTGATCATTTCGCTGATTATTGCGTAGTCGCCGAAAGCGGGAATCAGGTGGTTGGCATGAACTTCATCGATTGCCATGGCGATGTCGGGGCAATCGGGGTGTTGGCCGTTTTGCCTTCCTTTCAAGGGCAGAAAATCGGACGCAGGCTGATGGAATCGGTTATCGACCACGGAAGAAACGTCGGTTACAAAACGCATCGGTTGTTGCAGGCCGCCTGCAACTCAAGGTCCCTGGGACTGTATCTGGGATTGGGAATGGTAATTCGTGAGCACATTGTAAATCTTAACGGGTCCGTCAACGCCAAAAGCGATGTCATCCCCGATCTGAAAATTGAACGAGCAACAGAAAGCGACGTGAAAATTTGTTCGGAAATTTGCGGAAGATTCTATGCGACAGAAAGAAGCCGGGAAATCAACAAGGCCGCATCGGAGGGAGACCTGTTAATGGCACGCCAGAACGGAGAAATCGTGGGCTTGACCACCGGCATCGGCTTCTCGGGATTTTCGGTCGCGGTGACAAATGATGTGCTCAAGGGCTTTATCGTCAACCAGGCAACTGTTGAGCCACCCGGAATACTGGTGCCTGCAACGAATCATTCGCTGGTCAAATGGTGCATCGACTCCGGTCTGGAAATCAATCAGTCCATGAACCTGATGACATGGGGGGATTACGAAGAGCCAGTTGCCAGATGGCTTCCTTCAATCAACTTCTAGCCCATCAAGTGCATTTCTGGAACAAAAACGTGTCACAAACCAAGTTGAATCAGGTTCCCGGTGCCGTTTATTCCCCACCGTCCAAACCCGGTTGTTTTCCACAACAAAGCCGGACGCCGCCGGGAGAGCTGTTTGTGTGTTGACCCGTGCCCGACCAGCAACATCAAAACCGGTGCGTCGTCTGCACCCTGGCCGACCTCTTGCCGCCGACACCATCGGCAACGAACACCTCAACCGCGAGGCCAGCTTCGCCGGCCGCGGCATTCGGTCAAAACCGGGGATCGCGAAACTCCCGCTGATGTCGCGGCCAAATCGAAACGTGACCCAACGGATCGTTGTCGCGCCGCGGTCGTCCCCAGGTAAACGGCCTGGCCAGGGCAACTCCCACCACAAAGCCGCCGATATGGGCTCCGTAGGCGACCCCGGATTGTTCGCCACCCAGCATCCCGAGGCCGCTGATCAACTGAAAACCGAACCAGATGCCCACCGCAACCAGACCATTCACCTGGGTGATCATCCGCCCCAGCAGGACGGTCACCTGCCGTTTGGAATGCAACACAATGTACGCGCCCATTACCCCCGAGATGGCGCCCGAAGCGCCCAGACAGGGAATCAGGGCCGAGGCACCGCTGCTGTTCAGCAGGACATGAGCCATCGACGCCAGGATGCCGCAAGTCAGGTAAAAGGCCAGATAGCGGAGTTTGCCCATGTCGTCTTCAACATTGTCGCCAAACACCCACAGGAACCACATGTTGCCCAGTAAATGGGCGATCCCGCCATGCATAAAAATCGACGTCAGTATCGTCAAATAAACAGATACGGGCGTCGGACGCAGACCGGGTACCAGCACCTGCCGCGGGCCCTCGACCGTGCGCATTTCCTCGACGCGGTCGTCAGTGACGACATCCTTGCCGCTGACAATCTCGGCCGGCACCATCGACCAGGCGAGCGTAAAATCCTCGTTGGCGCCCATGCCCTGAAACACCACAAAGACCAGGATGTTGATCGCGATCAGCGCCAGATTGACGACCGGAAAGGATGTCCGGTCGCTGTTGTCGTCACCAAGAGGTAAAACCATTTTTCAACGAAACCTGCCCAACAAATTGCGGTTTTCAGCTCAGCGTTTTGGGGGCCCTGCCCTTGCCGGCATTGACCCCTGACGCCGTGCCGGATGGCACTGACGTGGCCATTTGCTTTGGCATCCGGAGACCGGCATCATATCCCGGCTGGCTTGCCGACACAGAATTCTCGCCCAATTGTCAAAGATAACAAAGGGGACGCGGCCAGGGAGGCCGCCCGGTTGCACCCGGGGCTGGACCAGCCAGCCGTCGCACGTTCAGGAGCAACACCAGAAGTTTTTTAGGGCGTGGCTGCCGCCGAGTTGCCAGCGGCGAAGGCGGGTTCCACGGATTTCGATAATTCCCGATCAAGTGACGCTTGCGGACGGCGAGGCGCCGGGTCTCAGACGCTGAATGGCAAAGGTCCCCACCAGGATTCCGGTCAATAGCGAACCGCCGGCCAGCATGTCGAACCAAACGGGACCGGGCAGCTGTCCGGCCAGGATCATGTACGTCGTTTCCAGCACGACCAGGCCGCCGATCGCCAGGGAGGGTGGATAATACGGTTTTCCGAACACCCCGGCCGCCACGGCACCGCCGGCCACGGCGCTGGCAGTGGTCAACAATCCGGCGATCAGAAGTTGTGGAAATGGTGTTTCCTGGTAAGTAACTCCGCCGAATATCCCTTCTTGCACCAGCGAAATAAGCAAAACCATCGTGGCGTATCCTGCCACGACTGCCAGTAGAAATCTCCCGATGTGCTGGACCATGTCGTCGCTCCGAAAAAAAGGTTGTGAGTTGGCGGGATGTGGATCCGTTATCGCGTGAGATTGGGACGGATGCCAATCCGTGCGGCAGGCAAGGCCTCCCATTCGGGCCCACGCCGCAACTTGACAAAATTAGAACGCTGTTCTAATATAAGCGGATGGACCAGCCTTTGCAACCCGCCAAACAGAACCGCAGTCGTGAAACGCAGGACCGAATTTTGCGGGCCACGGAAAAACTCCTGGCCCGGGAACCGTTTGAGTCGATTTCGGTACGGCGGATTACCCGCGAGGCGGGGACAACGATCGGGTCGTTTTATGCCCGCTTTCGTGACAAACATGCCTTGCTGCCGGTGTTGTACGCGGAATACGAACAAAAACTGCAAACAAGTTTGGCCCGACTCCAGGAATCCACCGCAAACGCCCGTTCGCTGGACGAAGTCGCCGAATTGATTGTGCTGCACTTTGTGAATACTTACGGGGAGATTCCGAATCTCAGTCGGGCGCTGTACGAGCACGCGACGCGATCACCGCAGGCCGCCGAATCCAAAAAAATGGCTCGGCGAAGATATCAACAATACTCGTTTCTGTTCGATGCGTTGCTATCCAGGGGTGACGAAATCAGGCATCCCGATCCCCCCCGGGCCGTCGAACTGGGCCTGTACTTTATGGTGGTCGCCTGCCGAAACCGACTGCTTTATCCGTTTGCACCGCAAACCCGAACGCTGAAGATCTCGCAACCGGAACTCAAGTCGGAACTCGTGCGACTGCTAACCGGTTACCTGCGAAACCGGTAAGTGCTGGCCAGTTCCGTGTAACGCCATGCTCGGATGTCGGAGATTGGCGAAACTCGACACTCCATATTCTTGCGGCCCGGAGCGAACCGGAGACGGGCAGGTTCTGCAGAACGCCGATGGGGTTTCAGTAATGGCTCGCGCAGCAGTGCGGCTTTCTCTCCGGACCGGGTACCGGTGGACCAGCCACCCGTGGCGCACTCAAGCCCAATACCAAATATCTCTGCCGATCCGGGCGGATCCCGTTTGGGCCGGCCAGCCGGGAACGCCCGTTATTCGCTGGCCTCGGGCGACGCCGTTTCCTCGACTGTCGAGATCACGCGGCGTTGTCGCCATGCCCCGCCGTGACTGAAGTGTTTCCAGCCCGTCATCAACCAGCGAAGCAGTGCCGATGCCAGCCACAAGGCCCAAAACAGCATGAGCAGTCGATAGAACCACACGCTGACGGAAACCACCGTTGTTTCGGGGAGCGACGTTCCGCCGCGTGGCTGAAACCACTGCAACCAGGTCTGCCGGGATCCGTTGCCGACAATGAACATTTCGGGTTGGCCCAGCAATCCTTCTCCGACGACGACGATCAATATCCCCAACGCAACGAGCGTCAGCAGCACCAGGCCGATCTGCCGCAAATTGAATGACCACCAGCGCGATGCGTGGGGATCCAGTTTTCCCCGCCACGCCAGCAGAAACAGCCATGCGACCACGATCATCGCGGCGGCAATGTGTACCTGGGTCAAACCGATCGCCAGCAGAACCCACTCGATTCGGCCGAGCGGTGAAATCGAAAAACTTCCCAGTACCAGGGCACCGAGGATCGCAAAAATCAGGATCACCCAAAACTGCACCGCCGGTCCGCGCGACGGGCCGCTGGCCCACAATACCCAGCGACTCTCCGGCACCTGAACAATGGAGGTAATGTTGGCCGCATCGACGGGCAATCGAACCTGTTCCGGCCGGACTACCGTCCGCAGGGCATCGTTGGTTCGCCAGGCAATTTCAATGGTTTGCCGGCCCGGCTGAACGGGAACAATCAGGCTGGTTCCGTCGCGCCGTACGGGGATTACTTGCCCGGCGACCTTGACCGAGGAAATTTCGGAAGTGGAATCGAGCTGCAGCGGAAAATCGCTTCCCAGACTGCATTCCAGTTCAACAGTCAACTCATGAGTGCGTTGCCGACTGCCAATCGCTGTTTCGTGACGCACCCGTTGCACGGTGATCGTCTCGCCGGTTATCGGGGCGGGTTTGTCGAAGGCCAGCGTGACCTCTTCGCCAGGCCACGGATGCCAGACGGGAACCAGCAGTTGTTGTTGAGCTTCAAACACCGGAGCCAATCCGGTGCGCGTCACGTTCCAGACCGGCGACGTCACCAGATGCCAGCGTTCAACCCACTGATCCGTTTCGGGAGCCACCATTTGGATCCCGGTGCCGACCGGCAGGTCGCTGGTCCACGAAAACGAATCCTGACCCGAACCCAGCCGAACTTCAATAACGCCGTCGTTGACAATTGCCGACGAGGTCAACACGCTTTCGCCCGGCAGCAGGGGAATCTTCAGCGAGACCGGTTTGCTGTCTGGCGAGAGTCGGGTTACTTCGCTGCGCACTTGCCACGTCAGGCCGGCTTCCACATTTCGGTCGACGGCCACCAGTGCGTTGAAGTCTCGCCGGTCGTAGCTGGCCGTGCCCTCCGCCTCCCTGACTTCCCGGGCAAAGAAAACCTGCTGTTCGGGAACGCCATTGGTGCGGACGCCGGAAACCGTCCAGCCAGCCGCTTCGATGGCCACGGTTCTTGGCTGCAGCAGAAACGTCCATTCCCATTCGCTGACATCCGGCAAAACGGATTCCACCACCACGTGATGCACTCCCCGGGGGACAACCACCCACAGGTAATCCTGTTTGCGGCAAACCAGGTCAGCCGATTTGCCGTCCAGGGTCACCGAAACGGGGGACCAGACCGGAACGCGACCGGGCAGCGGCACCGCGACATCGAGTGCCGCGTGGATCTCCACATCCATGCTGATCCGGTTGCCATCCAGATTCAGGGTAACGGCGGGAATCTCGGCCGCGTTCGGAAACGCATCCGAAGGTTCCAGCAGGCGTTGACGCAACGTTTCCAACATGCCGGCATCGGGAATCTGTTGTCCGTGGAGCGAACCAGGCGCCAGGCAAATCAGGGCCAGCAGAGTGGCGGTTGTGACGCGACCCGTGGCCCGTCGCCACGGGAACCAGGTGATGCCCAACAGAATCATGGCCAGCAAGGATAGCAATCCGATCCGGGCTACGTTCAGCAGCCGGTGCTGGCCGGGCGTTACCAGAATGGGACGGATGTTCTGGTCGGCCGCCACAGGCCCGTCCCAACGGCAACGAACCGTGTTCCATTTCCATTCCGGCTCGGCGGGCCCCGTTTGAATCTGGGCCTTCGGATCGTAAAGCAGGTTTGAGGACTCGAACAGGGATTGTTTTCGAGCCGCTGCTTTCCCGGCCTGGGGAACTGATTCGGACGGCATCGACCGCTGGACACTTTGGGCCGAGTCGGCCACCACCAAATCCAGGGCCCCCAACATGGGTCTCGATTGATAGTTGACTCCGGGCCACTCCAGTTGCGGATAGAGGGCTGTCTGGATTTGCCTCGTGAGAAACGGGACCAGCACAATCACCAGCAGGGCGATCGCCACGTATTTCCAGCCCGTGATCCATTTCCGGGCCGCGCCCCTGGGGACCACATTGAGTAACGCGACCGGGATCAACAGGAATAACCACGTCAGGCGGGGGGCACCGGGTTCGTGGTAAGCCAAACCAAAAGCAAGAAAGGCAATCAAGCCGGCCGGAATTCCCCAGATCCGCCAGACGGCCAGGCTGAAAATCAACAGCAGAAACAAATCCAGCAGGGTCCACGCCGTCAGCCAATCGCCCTGCACCTCGTCGGCTCCGAACAGGGCAAGCACTCGCCAGCCGGGTGGAAGGTTCCATGTCACCGTCAGCGAGTCGGCATCGGATCGCCAGCCGGTTGCCGCCAGGGATCCGGAATTCGGAATTCGGCCCAGGGCATCAAGATTCAGATTGCGGGTTCGTATCTCGACGCCTTCGGCTCCCGTTGCCGGATTGGCTGTGATCAATTGTCGTGAACCGTCAATCCGAACCGAACCGAGTTGTTGACCCTCTGCCGAATCGAGCCGCCAGATTTGTTGCATCTGACCGGACACGGAATCGCGAAACGTAATGCCCTGCCCGTCTTCATCCAGCCAAAACTGCCGTTGCATCGCCAGTCCCTCGGGTCGCTGCAAGCCCATCCCTCGTGTTTTCTGCTCCAGCTGAATGGCGGTTGTCGTGTCCCATTGATACACCGGCAGGTTGCGCCACTTTTCCGGAAACGTGGTTTGGGAAACGTCGATCGCCTGCACACCGGTTAACTCGGCCAGGCGAAAATCCGGTTGTGACTGAAAGCCGACAAGTTCCAGGTTGGTAATCGGTTGGGCATCGGCGGCAAACCGGATTTCCCGCGCATCGCGTGTGCAAAACGCATCAATACGGACCGTCCACTTTCCCGATCGCACCTGGGCCTTCATTTGGCCTTGCTCATCGACCGCCACGGGCAGCGGGCTTTCAACCGTCGCCAGATTCCAGCCCTCGGGCAGAATCCAGCCAAGATTCTCTTCGCGGCTTTTTCCGGACACCGTCAATTCAACCTCGGTTCGCAACCAGGTCGGAATGCCATCCTCCAGGACCCGGTAGACTTGCACGGCCAGCAGGTTCTTTTCAGCCTCCGCGGTGCGGATGCGTTTTAGCCAAACCTGACCGTCGGCATCCCAATCGGGCAGAGGCAGTGGCACCTGGTCAACCGTCAGTGACAACAGTCCAATCTCTTTCGGGATGGCGATCTTTTGCGGCATTTGCTCCCACCGGAATTGTCCGGAGAGTTCGTAACGCCCCGGTTGCAATTGCACAACGGGTCGGCCGTTGCGCTGGACAACCGGCAGCGGCTCGCCATTGGTGACGACGTTCAGAGGCCAAATTTCAGCGCTCCCGGGTAACGGGATCCACGATTCGGAAAAAACCTTGACGGAGATCTTCCAGGCGGCCTGAGCCTGGTCGGCGGCAAGTTCCAGCCGCGCCGGCCAGAAACTGATCCTGTCAGTGCCGTTGTTGAAGGCGGACGGACTGGATCGATTCAGAACGTCCCACGTCGCCCAGTCTTCCCACGGCTTGAGAGCATCGGGTATTTCCTGCTGCCAGGCAATTACCGGTACAGGACGGGTAAAGAATCCAATTCCCGGTGCGGCCAGAATCGCGAGGGCCAAAATCGGCGGAGCGTAACGCATGGCAGACAAGTCTCATGCTGAGTGAAGACAACGGCGGCGACGGCGTGTTGGTCGATCCCCTAATTGTAATCAAGGCGTGGCCGCCGCGGCCAACTTGCCGGGCAGCGCCACCCTCCGGGATCAGGCGGCAAATAAACGAGCGTTTTCGCTCGACGTTCCCAACCATCGTGGCGCGGGCTCCCGACAAGATCCGGTACTTTGCCCGCGTCATCGCAAACCGATGCGATCTCCACGGATTGCCGGGCAACTGATTGCTGCACCAATCTGAAAAGAATCCCGGCCGGCTCGGCACAAAACATTGGGGTGGGGAGGTGAGGATGCCACAGTGGGCTCGTTTCCAACTGTGCCGTTTCCGGGTAATACCGCGAGCCGGGCGAGCCGGCCCGGCGCCAGATCGTGGTTTTCGTCAGTGCCCTCCCGCCCCCCCTGAACGTCCGGAACGTGCTGGAGTCGCTGCCACGAACTCGATCTCAGGACACCGGCCCGCAATATTTTGATGTTCTGGCATGTCAAGGATTTTTACCGAGCCAGACTGACCCCTCTTTTTCGCTTCTCCTGATAAAGTAGCCTGACCCCTTTTTTGGCGGACGCCTTTTTTGCCTTTTTCGGCAGGTGCTTGACGGCGGCTCCATTCAGGTCCAGCATACGGGCAGTCGCAGACTCAAGTCCCTGTGAAAAACGCGGGATTTGCTTTCCAGTCCAATGTGCTGTAGTTCCGCTGCCTTGTGAAATTTTTCTGCCCTGTGAAATTCCGCTGCCTTGTGAAATTCCTCTGCCCTGTGAAATTCCTCTGCCCTGTGAAATTCCTCTGCCCTGTGAAATTCCTCTGCCCTGTGAAATTCCTCTGCCTAATGGAGGGAATATGAAATCCCTGCAAGCCGTCACGCTGACCATCATGTCATCCGACCTGGAAGCGGCGATCGCGTTCTACACCGAACGGCTGGGCCTGCAATTGCTCAAGAACTACGGTGGGCATTACGCCGAGCTGCAAGCCCCGGGTCTGAAGATCGGACTCCATCCGGCCGGGCCCGGCGTGCAACCCGCCAATAACCTGTCGATGGGCCTGGGTGTCACAAATTTTGACGGCGAAGTCTCCGAACTTCGGGCCCACGGCATCCCGGTCCAGGTATCGCAGGACGGACCTGTCCGACTGGCCCATTTCACAGATCCCGATGGCAACCCGCTGTTTCTGGCTGAGGTGCCGGTTCAGTCGGGTTGACCAGACCGACCGGGCCCGTTGATTCAAAACGCCGTTGACGACACAATCGGCCAAAGACAACCGGTCCGGTAACTTGTCCGTGCAAAGGGCTCCCCGCCCGGTCCCGTCTCGCGCGGCCGGCAACTCCAGGAATCCGCAATGACCCTGACCCTGCAGAATATCGAACAACACATCGATCAAATCCGGTCCCGGTTTCCGGCACTGGCCAACCGCCATGCCGGTCAGCCGGTCGCCTGCTTTGACGGTCCCGCCGGCACGCAAGTGCACCGGTCTGTCATCGACGCAATGAATCGATATTTGATCGAATGCAATGCCAACAAGGGCGGTGCCTTTCCGGCCAGCGAGGCCAGTGATCGCTGGATGGACGCAGCTCACCAGGCAATGGCCGATTTGGTGGGAGCCCGCGACCCGCACGAAATCGTCTTCGGCCAAAACATGACGTCGCTGGCATTTGCACTGTCGCGTTCGTTGTCCCGCACCTGGCAAGCGGGCGACGAGGTCATTGTGACGCGGCTGGATCACGATGCGAATATTACCCCGTGGGTTACCGCGGCCGCGGATGTTGGGGCGGTTGTGCGGTATGTTGATTTTGACCCCGAAAACGGTTGCCGGCTGGACCTGCCGCAATTCGAGTCTTTGCTGAATTCCAAAACCCGACTGGTGGCGGTCGGTTGCGCGTCCAACGCCACCGGCGGCATCAATCCCGTCGCGGAGATTTGCCGCCAGGCGCGGGCTTGCGGGGCACTCGTGTTCCTGGACGCCGTGCATTATGCACCGCATGGACTGATTGATGTGGCCGCATGGGATTGCGATTTTCTGGCGTGTTCGGCCTACAAATTTTTTGGGCCGCATCTGGGTATTTTGTGGGGTAAGCGCGAATTGCTGGACGAGCTGTACGCCTACCAGGTCCGGCCCGCACCGCGGACCAGCCCCGGCAAGTGGATGACGGGCACCCAGAGTTTCGAATCGATCGCCGGCGCGATGGCCTGCGTCGATTATTTGGCCAATCCGCTGGAAATGCCCGATGGCGGTGGGGCTGTCGACCGACGCGCCAAACTGGTTTCCACCTTGTCGATGATCCGCGAGTACGAACAGACACTGTCCGCCCGGCTGCAGGACGGACTGAAACAGATTGACGGCGTCCGAATCCGCGGCATTGACAATGCGAACGATCTTGCGGAACGGGTACCGACCTTTTCCATTACCCATGATTCGATCGCCAGTCGCGAGCTGGCTCGCCGGCTTGGGCAACAAGGCATTTGCGTCTGGAGCGGCAATTACTACGCCCTGCAATTGAGCGAGCATCTGGGCCTGGAGCCGGACGGCATGGTTCGCATTGGCGCGATGCACTACAACACGCCAGCCGAGATCGATCGCCTGTTGACCGCGATCGCCCGGGCGGAGGGCTGACAGGACAAGTTCGGTGACGGCGACGTCAGAAAACGTGCTCCAGGGTGTTTTGCCCCAGTAGCAACGGGTACGCCAACCCCCCCAGCAAACCGTGAGAAATCCCGAGCACCCAAATGTTCGGCCACCGCTGATAAAACCAGGACCAGCACAATCCGGCAACCAGCGTCAGACCGACGACGCGCCAGTCCTCAATATGCACCGCGGCGAACATTACGGAATTGGTCAACAATGCCAGGTTGCGACGGGTAATACAGATCATCAACGCACGATGCAAGATGCCCTGAAAAACAAACTGCTGCAGGATGCCCCATACCGGGTACAGGGGCAGGAGCAGCAGCAGTTCGGGTCGTGAAAACGAGTTGCCCAGAGATCGCGAAACAAGTACCAGCACCACAGCCGCACCCAGGGTCCAGACCCCGACCCGCCAACCGGCTTGCCAAAAATTGTCCGCCCGGAAACCATAATCGCGCCAGGTGTCGCTGCGTGGACGCAAGACGCACAGGAAATATACCGTTAACATGCCAACCACGATCGTGACAATCCAGCCGATCGGTAACCCCCGGACACTGGCCACGATGTAGACCGCGCTGCAACCGGAAACCACACAAATATCAGATGTCGCCTGTCGTTTTGTTAACAAATCGGCTACCACCCCGGGTTCGGCGAAAAACAATCGTGCTGGCGGACATGTCATCCGCCGCGGTTCTGAAGTTGGTCTGCGGGATCACGGACGTCGTCGGCGAGCGCATAAGTGACCTGGCGAAGGTAGTCGACTTGCTGGCGACGGTCGCCCTGGGCGGCGATTTGCTCAAACGAGATGGCATCGCCAACCCGAAACGTCACGGTACTGCCCTCCTGAATCAGGATTTCCCGCAGCAAAAAAAGCGTGGACAGGGCGTGATGCAACCGTCGGGTCTGCAGGAACACATGGGACGGTCGGCCTCGTACATAGACTGGCAAAACGGTCGCGCGGGAATTCTTGATTAACGTTGCCACACCCGTGTTCCACTGGACATCCACCGGATCGATTTGGCCGTTCACGGACACGTAGGAACCCTGACCGGCGGGAAACAGAATCAGCGCGTGACCTTGCTTGAGCCAGGCGATGGCTTCACGAACCGGCTCGGATCGGTTCCTGGCACTGGGGCCATCGCTGGCATTAACAAATATCGCGTGTTCCGCGAGTCCCGGAATTCCGTCAAAGGTTGTGGTCAGCATAACTTTCAAATCGGGCCGGGGCCCGCACAATGCGGCCGCCATGGCCATGCCGTCGATTCCGTTCCGGGGGTGATTGGCAACCACGATCAGCGGCCCGTCCCGGGGAACCTGCTGTTCAAATCCGAACCCGGGCTGAACCGTCAACCGAAAACCGTCGGCGACCTTTCGAAAGTAATGGATGTCGCGGTGGTCCTCGAAAATCCGGTGAAAGATCTTTTCGGCCTTGCGCACGCGATAGCCTGTCAGGAATGGAAGCCAATCCAGCGCCCGGATGCCCCGCGCCGCGGGATCCAGCACCTGGATCCTGAGCCGACCGTTTTCGTGCAGTCGAAAACGCGCATCGATGGTGAGATTGAACAGGGGCATTATGGCAACCGGATGTCGACGAACGTAACTGGCAGGGCCGGGTCCTGTTTTTTGCCAGGCGGCGGGTTCAAGCCGTTGAAACGATATCGTAACATTGTTTGGCTTGCAAAACCTGAACCGCGAGATGATTTGTGAAACAAGTATCCCACGCGCGTGGATTCGTTTGCCTGAATGTCTGCCAGTTTTTCACGGCTGCCAATGACAATATTCTCAAGCAGGTTTTAATTTTTGGCGTGGCCGCCGGCGGAATTTGGAGCGGGATTCTGGGTGATGGCGCCCAGGCTTACGCGTCACTGTGTCTTTCGATCCCGTTTGTGCTGTTTTCCGGGTTTGCCGGCCAGTTTGCCGATCGCTACAGCAAGCGTGACGTTTGTCTTGTCGTCAAATGGGCCGAGGCGGGAATCGCATTAATTGCCATGCTGGGATTCTGGCAAGCCAACGTATGGATTGTGCTGTTCGCCATGGTGCTGATTTCGATTCAAAGCACCTTTTTTACTCCTGCCAAGTTTGGAATCCTGCCGGAAATCATCGAAGCACCGGAATTAAGTCGCGCAAACGGTACCATGAACATGTTTACCTATATCGCGGTGATCCTGGGCAGCGCAATCGGGGGTCCCATTTATGACGCGTATGCCCCCGATGCCGGCCTTCGACCGAATGTGGAACCATCCCTGTGGTTGCCCGGGATGATTGTATTGGTAGTGGCCGCCCTGGGCGTGGCGTCGGCACTGGGCATTCCGCGACTGAAAGCACAAAATCCGCACGTCAGAATACGACTGCAATTCTTTCGAACGTACATCGCCACGTGGCGCGATATTGCGGGATCGCCCGTTGCGGCCGTGATCATCGCCTGGTCCTGGTTTTACCTGATCGTGGGAGGTATCGCGATCCTGATTCTGCCGGATTACCGATTGTTGCTGAATATCTCGGCAACAAAAACCGCGCTGCTGATGGCGTTGCTCGGGGTATCGATTGGCGTAGGCGATTTTGTGGCAGGCCGGGCATCGGGCCACCGCATTCGACCGGAATTGATCCCCGTCGGAGCGATCGGCACGACCGTCCTGTTCTTTTTGCTGGCGGTGATTCCACTGGACTTCAATCTCGTCTGTGCATCGCTGGCGATGGCCGGGTTTCTGGCCGGTTTTGTGATGGTGCCGCTTCAGACCATGACCCAGCAATTTTCTGCAGCGGACGAACGTGGCCAGGTCCTTGGCTTGTGGAATTGTCTGTCATTTGTTGGCATCATCGTCGGCAACCTGATCTTTCTGGCGTTCAAGTCGATGGGAATGCCGTCCAACCATGTGTTCTTCGTTTGCGGAGTGCTGGGGCTGATCTTCGTGGCCATGTATTACGCCACGTGGCGAACCATATTTTTGCGCCCGTTGCCCAGTATGGCTCATAGGTCCCGTCGCGCCGCCGGACCAGCCAGATTCGGTCAGGCGGTTGGGGTTGCGGGATCACGGGCTTCGCCGCCCCCGCCGAACATTGCAGGTGGCGTATTTCAGCCAGTCCGGATATCAAGCGCTTTTTGAGGCAACACCATGAACCGTGCCAAAACGAACGATCTGGATCAGCGCCGTGACCGGCTGTGCGAAGTGTATCGTTCGCCGCATTTCATTCGCGATGCCACCGCAATTGCGGAACAGCTGGCAAGCCACCTGACGCAAGCGGCTGCCCGGCAACGGACCGTATGGCCCGCGGTTGATCCCGACGCACTGCTGCAACGCTGGCCCGACCCGGAACAGGGACCGCAGGTCGAGCTGCCATCGTTAATCGCGGACATCATCGCCGACTCGACCTGCCAGCACCATCCGGGCTTTGTCGGCCAGCAGTTGTCCGTGCCGCCTCCCCTGCTGGGAGCGGTCGCCATGGTTTCTGCGATTCTCAATAACAGCGCGGCGATCTTTGAAGGCGCGCCGGTGGCCATTGCACTGGAGCAGCGTATCGTGTCGTGGATGGCGCAAGGCCGGTCTGGGCGACTCGGCCGGAGGCGTGTTGACGTCCGGAGGTACGCTGGGAGCCCTGACGGCGTTGCTGGCCATGCGACAGTCGCGGGTCGCCGGAGATCCGTGGGGTAACGGGATGACAGGCAGCGAGCGGCATGCCGTGTTTGTTTCCGCCCAGGCCCATTACTGCAATCGCCGGGCTTGTGCGGTACTGGGTCTGGGAGAGCAAGCAGTGGTCCCGGTTGCGACCGATCCGTTCTTCCGAATGGACCCTGACTCCCTGCACATTTGTTACCAGCAGGCCCGGCGCGACGGACGGCGTCCGCTGGCCGTGATCGGCAACGCGGGTTCGACCGCTACCGGCAGCCACGATGACCTGCAGGCACTGGCCACTTTTTGCGAGGAACGCCGGTTGTGGTTTCATGTCGATGCGGCGCACGGAGGCAGCGCATTGCTCAGTCCCAAATACGCGCCGCAGCTTCGGGGAATCGAGCGGGCGGACTCGGTGGTCTGGGACGCGCACAAAATGATGCTGGTGCCGAGCCTGTGCACGGCTGTGCTGGTTCGCGATGCCCGGCACCTGGATGCGGCATTTCGCCAGGAGGCCAGCTATTTGTTGTCTGATGTTCCAGGGCCGTGGCACGAACCGGCCTCCCGAAATTTTGAAACGACCAAGCCGACCATGGTGTTTCCGTTATACGCGGCGTTGCGGACGCTGGGTCCAGAGTTTCTGGCCGACTGTGTCGAGTATGCCTACGACCTGGCCCGGGCCTTTGCGGATGAAATTGAACGGCGGGAACCGTTCGAGTTGTTGACCCGGCCGGAATGCAATATCGTATGCTTTCGGCGACGGACGTCGGCGGACCAATCGGACGCGCTGCAACTCGCCCTGCGGGACACGGTGAATCGAAATGGTCGATTCTTTATCATGCGCACCCGGTTGCGGGGCGAGGTCTGGTTGCGAGTGGTATTGATGAATCCGGCCACCCGGATGGCGGATCTGGAAAGTTTGCTCGACGAGCTGCTCCGCGCCGGCGACGTTGAATCGCCAGCCGGACCGCACTGCCGACCGGCAACGTGAGATGCTGTGGGGCCGTCGGACGTATCATATATTCATCTCATAGATACGGTGGACTGTGGTCAATTGAGCGCCACCCCGCTCCACCGTTCCGCGCGACAGGTGGTTGTTTTCCAGGATCCAGGAATACTCCACCTCCCGCAGTCGTGATTTCCATCGTCGGTCAGACAGGCACCGCTTCAGCATGTACCAGTTCATCAACGGTCCAATGCCCCACAGATGGTATTCCGGCAGGACAATCGCCACCGCGATCCGCACGCGTTCAACATGGTTGCGACGTTGCAGCCAGTGCCACCAGCCCCATGGCGCGCGGCGGCTGCCGATTCGCTGAATCAACGGGTTGAGGTCCGGGAAACCGAGGACGGCACCAATCGGCTCGCCCTCGCCGCTCCGCGATGGCCGTGAACAGCCCAACGGTCACCGGGCGAAAACTGGCCGCCGCCCGGGCGATCTCCGCCTCGCTGACCGGCAGGGCTCCCCACTGCCGCGTGATCGTGCGATTGTAAACCTGATAGAACAGTCGCAAATCCCGCTCAAAATGGGCCATATCGAACGGTCGTAACCGGATGCCGAAACGCTGTTGCGACTGGGACGTGATTCGCGCAATTTTTGGATCGATATTCTTCAGCATATCGATATGAGCGGTGAATGACAGCAAGTCGCGGACCTTGCGAAGTCCCGAATCCTCAATCAGGCGCGCATAAAACGGCGGATTCCAGGGCATCCCGAACGTCGGCAGGCGGTCAAAGCCAGCGACCTGACACCCGCAGGGATAGGTTGCCGAGGGATTGAAAGGGCCCCGCATGGTTGTCAATTGGCGCTCGACCAGCCAGTCCCTTGCGGATTTAAAAAGCGGGAGGGCTACGTCCGGATCATTGACGGATTCGAAAAATCCGAAAAAGCCTGTGGGCTCCTGATGCCATTGGCGATGCAGGTGATTGTCGATTGCCACAATTCGCCCCACCGGGACACCGGCCCGAACCGCCAGAAAGGCCTGGGACTCGATATGTTCGCGCACCGGGTGGAATCGAAAACCTGCCAGTGCCGACTCGCCGGCTCCCGTGGCCGATACCCAATTCGAGTGGTTCCGGTGCAACTGGCCGGGCAACTGCAGAAACTGTTTTTGCCGTCGGTTCGTGTCAACCGGCAGAATGTCAATCATGGACCCGGGCCGGAATGGATGCTCGGTTACAAACGGGTTACGAACCGGCTCCTCATTGGTCCGCAACCTGGTTCAGGCATTGCGAGGCAATCCAGCCTGGCTTGTTGCCTGGCCGACTGCAAGCCCCGAATTCCCCGGCAGCAGGGTATCGCAATTTCGCCAGCCTCGTGTACGCTTTGGGCCAGTCAGGCCGCGTGTTGCATACGATCGAATTCATGGTCGCGCATTCAATCTCAAGTTTCCTGTTTGACGTAAAAGGTCCCCGATGCATCGCCTGAATCCGCAGTCCGGCGCAGCCGTTTGCTGGAGCATGTTGGTTATTTCATGTTTCATGTCACAAAAACTCGCCCTGGCACAATACGGCGACGTTGCCAGGGTGCCCGAGGAATTGGTGACGGGATTCGAATCGATAACGGCGGCCCAGGCCAGGGAATTTCTGGAAGTTTTGGCCGGACCCTCGTTTGAGGGGCGTGGTACGGGCCAGCCCGGATTCATCAAGGCTGCCCATTGGGTGGCTGGAAAAGTTGCCGAGTTTGGACTTCAGCCCATTGGCGATGGCGGCACTTATTTTCAGTTCATGCCGTTGACGCGGCGATTTGCCGACCTGACCGAGTGCAAAATTGTTGGCTCCGAAGGACTGGTCATTTCAGGCGAGGGAAATCTGGGATTCGAACGCTACACGGAAGACGGAGTGCTGGACGGGGAAGTCGTTTTCCTGCGATTCCAGGGTGCGGATCCATCGTTGCCCGATGATTTGGATCTGCAGGACAAAATCATCGTCTACACTGCCGATGCCGAATCGGCAGCCAGTGCACCGTGGCTGATCGCACGCAAACGACCCGGGGCAGCACTGCGAATGGTTGAATCGACTCCCGTGTCCACGCCCCAGACCCTGTTTCCCGGGCGGCGCAGCCGTTCCACCAGCGTCTCGGGTACCATTGCGCAGGCCGCGGCCCGCCAACTGGCGGCGGCCCTGGGCGTCGACGGGAATTGGGCAGAATCTGCCAACATCGTTTCAACCGGCATGCAAGTCAGTATTCATCTTCGTTTGCGTGAAGAAGAAACCGCGGCGCCCAACGTGGTCGCCTGGCTGGAGGGATCCGACCCCCTGTTGCGTGACGAATACGTGGTCGTCGCGCCCACCTCGATCATTTGGGAAAACGAGGGGATGAGTGGTATCCGGGAGCGGATGATAATGGTTCCGGGTCAACGGCCGTCCTCAGCATCGCCCGGGCCATGGCCGCCAACCCGGTAAAACCGGCCCGCAGCGTTCTTTTTATCTGGTTTACAGGCGAAGAGAACGGACTGGTTGGATCCGGGTTCTACACCCGGCATCCCCTGCGGCCCCTGGACAAAATGACCTGCATGTTCAATATCGATATGGTGGGGCGCAATGAGGACCAGGGCGTTGGTGATGCAGACGCCGATAATGAAGGGCATATTCATCTGGTCGGCAGTCAACGCGGAGAAACAGAACTTCACAACCTGATTCTGGAAGCCAACCAGTATGTCGGTTTTGAGTTCGAACTGGATATGGAAAGCGTCTGGAATCGCAGCGACCAGGTCAATTTCTACAACGAAGGGGTCCCGGTTGCATTCATGTTTGGGGGATTTCATCCCGATTATCATCGACCCACCGATGTGGTCACGAAGATCAACTATCCCAAAATCGCGGCGGCGGCCCGGCTGTATTACATCGCCGGATTCAAGGCGGCCAACCACGGCAAATTCGAAATGAAGCCTGGGAAAACAGAGGCATCCGACAAAACGGCTGCGGGATCCAGATAAAAACCGGTCTTCGGCAGGCCTTGGCACGGGACTCGGATTTCAGCCAACATCGGGAATAGCGCCAGGAATAGTGCCAGGAATCGCCCGAAACGGGTCCTTGCCGTGGCCCACGTGTGGCAACAAGGACCGGTCGTCGGGGTGCGCGATTCGCCGGGCCGCCCGGTGCACGCCAAACCCGACCACGCCGATCAGACTCAACACCATGGCGATTGCCAAACGGGCCAACCGCAAGCTCGACAGCACGATGATCGGGACAGCCCCCAGCAACTGGCAGACGGCCGATCCGAGTCGCTGAATGGCGTGACGCCGAACCGAATGCAAGGCCTGCCGGCAATGGGGACAACACGCATCCAGTGTTTCCGGTTTGGGGGGCAAGGCACTTTCGGTGACCTGTAAACGGACCGGAGGCATCGAGCCCCATTGCCCGCCGCGAGTGTGTTCAAACACGATGTGTGTCATTTTGGAGGCTCCCGACGATTCTGCGCAGAATAAACGGATGGGGTCTGTTCGTTGTCGCGGCTGAATAATTGGAACAAGTTTGAAAAAAACCGCCGGATTGGCCAGAAAGGCCGGTTTTCCGGGTCCCTGCCCTCGCGCGGCCCGGCAGGGGGCAAAAATTCGGCCGGGATCAAATCCCCGACGAACCGGCCAGCAGCCGCCAGCATCGATGAATTCGCTGGTTGCGAAAATCCTCAGGCACGGTTTGCTGGCTGATTTCGCGAATCGACTGAAAACCGCGCAGGGATTTCTCGTCAAATTTGAACCGGCGAAAATTTGTCGAGAAATAGACGACACCGCCCGGCGACATGACTTCGGCGATTTGATTGAGCAATTCCACATGTCGAGCCTGGACGTCCCAGTCGTCCCGGGTACGCTTGCTGTTGGAATACGTGGGCGGGTCGACAACGCACAGGTCGAATTGCGGTTGGCCGGTTGCGGCGGCTTTCAGAAAATCCATTGTGTCATCGGCAACGAACTGGTGCTGCGGCCCGTTCAACTGGTTGGCTTTCAAATTGGCCTCGGCCCAGCCCAAATAGTTTTTGGACAAGTCCACGGTGGTGGTCGATACCGCTCCACCGGCAGCCGCGTAAACGGTGAACGAGCCGGTATAGGCGAACAGATTGAGAAAGCGCCGCCCTTGCGCCTCCTGACGAACCAGTGCCCGGGTCTGGCGATGATCCAGAAACAGACCGGTATCCACATAATCGGTCAGGTTGACCAGAAATTTCAGGCCTCCCTCCTGGACCGTGATTCGTTTTCGACGCTGATCAACTTTTTCGTATTGTTGCTGGTCCCGCTCCCGGGACTTGAGATGGGTGCGCTGGATGGGAACTTGCAGCGCGGCGGAAGCCGTCTTTTTCATCAGTTCCAGCCACTGGGCATGCCGGGCCACATCGCGGTCGTGAGGGCGCTGGTATTCGCTGATGTGCAAGTGGTCTTCGTATCGATCCACGACCAGGGGAATCTCCGGAATGTCCCGTTCGTAAACGCGAAAGCAGGTAATGCCGCGTCGGGTTGGCCAGCGCCGCAGATGGCGGGCTCGTTTGACCAGACGGTTGCGAAACAGCTCGGCTTGCTGGAGGTCCTTGTCCTGCAAGCCGCCGAACACCGGCGGAACGGCCGCGTCGAGTCCGTTGCGGACGGTCGGGTGGCCGATCCCGGTCGAATCGCTGGCGGCCAGCCGGGGTTCGCCATCGTCGGGATGCCGCAGATTGCTTCGCGGCGGTCGCGGCCCCAGATATTGATAGTATGTGCATTCGATCCGGCCATTGAACAGTTTGCGGCGCCGGTTCGCGGTTTTTTGCAAAATCTGCTCAAACCGTGGCATGTTGGTGATGAAGAAAAATGACCATTCGGGGAGTCGCTGCAAAACGGCGGGAAAACTCTCGTACAGCGGCAGCAGCTCGCGCTGATTGTCCATCCGCTCGCCGTAGGGAGGGTTGGTCACGATCACACCAAACGGGCGTTTGCTGCGGAGCTCGGCAAACGGTTTTTGCTGGAAATGAATCTGGTGTTCGACGCCGGCGGTTCGCGCATGGTAGCGGGCCATTTCCAGAGCCGCGCCGTCGATATCGGTGCCGCTGATTTGCAATGGCACGTCCGGGTGAATTTGCGACCGGGCTTCCTCGCGGGCGTCCGTCCACAGCCGGGGGCTGATTTGCGGCCAGCGGGAGCTGGCGAATTGACGGTTCAGCCCGGGGGCCATGTTCAATCCAATCAGGGCCGCCTCGATCGGAATGGTCCCCGTGCCACAAAACGGATCAACCAGCATTCGCCCGGGATTCCACACGCTCAGGTCGACCAGGGCGGCGGCCAGGGTTTCCTTGATCGGCGCCGGCCCGCTCAGTTGTCGATAACCGCGTTTGTGCAGGCTGTCGCCCGTCGTATCGATGGTCAGTGTTGCCACGTCGTTCAACAGGGCCACATCGACCTTGCAGATCGGACCTGTTTCCGGCAGATCGTTTACCGCGTGTTCCCGTTTCAGGCTTTCCACGATCGCCCGTTTCACGGATCGCTGGATGGCGGGCACACTGGTCAGCCGGGACAGCCGCGACCGACCGGTTACCGGAAACGTCGCTTCGGCCGACAGCCATGGCGACCAGTCATGCGCACGGACGGTTTCGAACAATGCGTCAAAATCGGCCGCCTCAAACTGCTGAATCTGCAGGAGGACCCGGTCTGCCGTTCGCAGCCACAAATTGGTCTTGCAAACATCATTCCACTCGCCGTGAAATTGAATCCGGCCTGGTTGTACGATGTGCGCATTGTCGTAGCCCAACGCGAGCAATTCGCGTTTCGCGACGGCTTCCAATCCAAAGGCACAGGCGGCAACGAGATTCATGCGCGAGGAGGATGACCAGACGGAATTCCCGGACCGAACCGGTCCGCCAACACAGGTTCCCGCAAAATGGAGACGTGGCCGCGGGACCGGTCCGGAACAATATCTTGCTGGATCCGGCGCAGTCTGTCCAACGCCCCGCCGCGCATGCTCCGGGCAATCGGCTGAAATCCCGACACGGGTGCAGGATCCTGTGGCCATCACCCAAACAGGCCACTCGAACCGGTGAGAATGCGACCGGGTTTCCGCCGCGGTTCGTCATGACAAGAGGGTGAGCCCGGTTTTCCCGCTCGTGTCGCAGCATGGTATGATTCGGTTTTACCCCACGCCGGAGGGCCTCGGCCATGAGCTTCCAGATTCCACGTCGGCAATTTATTCAAACTGCGGCGGGCCTGACCGCCGCCGCGGCCCTGCCCCGCCGCGTCCGGACCGGTCGATCTCTGGAAAAACTGCGGACCGCGCACATTGGGGTGGGCGGCATGGGAGCGTCGGATTTGGGTTCGATTGCCTCCCATCCGGGTGTCGAGATTGCGGCCCTGTGTGACGTCGATTCGGAACGGCTGGCGCAGGCCAGCGCCAATCATGCCGGCGTCCATACGTTCGCCGATTATCGTGAGATGTTGTCCGACCTGGGTGATTCGATTGATGCGGTGGTCGTCTCGACGCCCGATCACAGTCATGCCCCGTCGGCCATGCTGGCCATGAATCTGGGGAAACCGGTCTATTGCCAAAAGCCGTTGACGCATGAGGTATTCGAGGCCCGGCAATTGAGGTTGATCGCCGGGCAACGACAACTGGTTACGCAGATGGGAATTCAGATTCACTCCAGCGCCGTGTACCGGCGGGCGGTGGAGATGATACGCGGCGGCGTAATTGGCCGGGTCAGTCACGTGCATGCCTGGTCCAGCAAGAACTGGGGCTATGACGGAGGTCCGATTGCCGGCGACTTTCCGGTGCCCCCCACACTCCATTGGAATTTGTGGATCGGCACAGCCAGGGATCGTCCGTTTGTCCCGGACGTTTACCATCCCGCCAATTGGCGGCGACTGATTGATTTCGGAACGGGCACTCTGGGCGATATGGGGGTTCACATCTTTGACACTCCCTGGGCGGCGCTCCAACTGACGGCACCCCGCCGGGTCCGGACGACTTGTCGGCCACCCACGGGCATCGGGCACCCGGCCGCCAATATTGTGGAGTATGAATTTCCGGGAACCGAATACACGACCGATTCCCTGAAATGGACATGGTATGACGGGGACCGGGCACCACCGGGGCTGGAAGAACTGGACTTGCCAGCTGAATCGGGATTGCCGGTTGACCATGCTTTGCCGGGACAAGGTTCGCTGTTTGTCGGCCAGACCGGTGTGCTGGTGTTGCCGCATATTGCGGAAGCCCAGTTGTATCCGGAATCGAAGTTCAGGGATTTTGCCCGCCCCGAGGTTGTCGACCACGATCACTATCACCAGTGGGTGGACGCCTGCATGGGAATCGGAGCAGCGAGCGCTGATTTCAGCTACGCCGGTCCGTTAACCGAGGCGTTGCTGCTGGGCGTCGTGGCCAACCGGTTTCCCGGGCAACCGCTGAACTGGGACACCGAAGCCCTGCGCTTCACCAACCACGACCAGGCCAGTCAGTTGCTGCGTCGCACCAGTCGCGACGGGTTTGCGGTCGAGAATCTTTGAAAGTGCATCACCGGCTATTGCGGGTCGGTTGCTGACGGTGGTATCACCGGCAGCCGGGTCTCCAGTGCCTGGCGATCGTGCAGCAATCGCGTCGCCTGGGATTTCAGAATGTCAAACTCGGCCGTCGTTTCCGCGGATTGCTTCAACTCGTTGACCTGTTGCTGGATGGCCAGAAACTCCTCCTGAATGTCGGCGCGGATCTCGTCCGCAACGGTGATTTCCCGGGCGCCGTCGTCGGCCGCCGCGAACTCGTCGATTCGCGGCTGGAGCTGATCCTGAAATGCGTCGATGCGATCGGCTATCGCGGTGACCGAGTCTCTGAACGCGGGGCGGATCGGCTCCTTGTCACTGCTGGCTGTCAACGCGACCAGCTTCGTCAGGAACACGATCAATCCAAATGAAAACAGCAAGCATACGGCCACGATCACCAAAATCTTGACAATGTTGACCACCACCAGTGCCGGATCCCGCAGCGCGTCGGCCAGCGAACTGTCATTTGCGTTGCCTTTGGAAGGCAGGATGGAATCGACCGAAATTGGCTGAAGCGACGGAGTAAAAGCCGCTTGAACCTCCGGCCGACGTAACATCACCAGGGCCCAAATGCCAAAACCGATGCCCACGGGAGCGGCTCCGTGAAGCGGAATCACGGCCAACACAGCCGCAAAGACGCAAAACCCATAATCCTTGAGGTGCAGCATCCGCAGCGAGGCAAAGATCAACAACACCGCCATGGCGACCGAAAAGATAAACGTTCCGAACGAAAAATCCTTGATCCGATTGGTCAGATCGCGGGACCAGGACCCGATATAAATGGTCCCGAACTTGCCGGAGTCCTGATCGGAGGAACTCGTCACCTCGCCCACCGTGAAACTGCCCGTGGACTCCGCCTCCGACACCGCAATCTGCAGGGACGAGGTCGAATCGTCAGCGGAACGGTCCGCCAGGGATCCAACCCACGAAATCGTGCCGGCCATAAAACTGATCCACAGGGCCCCGGCCACCAGGGCATTGATTATGCCGGTAGCCAGTAACCCCAGCGCCGGGGCACGAATATGTCGCAATGCCTCATCCGCATCCCCTGATGCAACGGGCGTGGCAGGTTTGCCGGCGCACCGCCCCGGGGCAACGGGCTTTCCGGCGATTGGCCGAATCCCAACGCATGCAATCCGGCCTGCACGGTACTCTCCCACGGCTTTTTGGGTTTGGCCGTTTGCGCCGCGTGTTGAATCGGACCCGGGCCGGATCGAATCGCCTCGTCCAGCGCTTCCACGAGTTGTTCCGCAAGGCCGCGATTGTTCTTGCTGGTGTGCAAGACGAATTGGCCCTGTTTGCTGTGAGGGACCTCATTGACGGTATCCAGATGAGCGGCGGTCGCCGTCAGCCGGCCGTTTCCGGAAAAGGTAGCCGTCCGGAATTCCACGGTCACCAGATCTTTGACCGGGATAACGACCCGTTTGGGTTTGGACTTTAGTGCCTTGAAAACCTCATCCTTGACCTCGAATTCCAGTTCAAGTTTCGAGCCGTCGAAATGGGCAATTCCGTGGGCCATTGCAAATCCGCCGTACAGCTTGGGGATCGAGAATGGCACCCGCAGTTGATAACCGGGCCGGGGCGCGGCGAAGGAACGACGCGCAGCCGGCGGCGGTTCCCGGGACGGATCCGAAATCGACTCGACCGCCGTTTGTACATGGCTGGCTTGCTGGTAACGCCGGTCCGGTTCCTTTTCCAGCGCCCGCATCACGACTTCGTCCAGTCGGGCGTTGATGTGGGCTTTTTCACTGGGCGCAGCAAACCGGCCCAGTGGCAGTTCGCCCGTCAGCAATTCATAAAACACGACGCCCAGCGAATAAATATCTGCGCGGTGATCGACACGCGTCGGCGTTTCGATTTGTTCCGGTGCCATGTAATTGCGCGTGCCAACCACTTGCAGCGTACCGGTCAGGGACTGTTCTCCGATATCGTTTTGCACCAGTTTGGCGAGGCCGAAATCGGCAATCTTGACGCTGCCCTGCCGGCCCAACAGGATGTTTTCCGGTTTAATATCGCGGTGCACGATCCCCTGATCATGGGCGTATTGCAGCGCCTGGCAGATCTGTTGCACCACCGGCAGGGCCTGGTCCGCCGTCAGTCGCCCCTCCCGCATGGCGGTTCGCAAGTCCACGCCATCGACGAACTCCATTAACAGGTAATGCAGTTCGTCGATGGTCCCGAACTCAAAAACCATGACGATATTGGGATGCGTCAGCCTGGCCAGGGTGCGCGCTTCGCGAACAAAACGCCGGGCAAAGGACGGGTCGTTGGTCAGGCGGGGCGACAGGATTTTCAGGGCCACGATTCGGTCCAGGTTTTTTTGTCGCGCCTTGTAGACGGCACCCATGCCGCCATGTCCGAGGAGTTCCAGAATCTCCAGATTTTCGAATCGCTGTTGCAGTTCTGCCGGGTGCGGCGCGACGAAGGAGCCTCCCGCGGCCGTATGGGCCAGCGGATTCGACCGGGGTGCCGTCTCGCCCATGGCCAGCCCGAACATGCATTTCGGGCAAACGCCCGCCGGAGCATTCGCCGGAATCGCGGTCCCACAACGTTGGCAACAGACTTCAGATTTCATGACATACTCGGTAACGGGCGATTACCCCTATTTAAACCAATCCGCAGCGCCTGTTACCGCCAAAGCGGAAAATATTTGAAATCCCGCAGTTTTACAAGTCAAACGCCCGGAACAGGTCATTTAGTTCGTCGTCCACCTCGCCAGGATCGGCCACGGTGCGGGCGATTTCCTGACGGACCCGGTCCCCGCACCGCTGCCGCAGCCGGTGCACGGCCACGCGAACCGCGTCGGGCGTCATTCCCAATCGCCCGGCAATTTCTGCATGCGGTACCTGAGGCTGTTCATTCAGATAGATGCGTAACTCCTGAAACAGGGCCTGCTTGCCGGACGACTGGTACTGGCGCTCCAGTTGTTCGATCGCCTGCTCCAGCAAGGTCATGGCCCACGACCGCTCGAACAGCCGCTCGGGCGTCAATTGATCAACCGGCTCCACGGCATAACGCCGATCGGCACTCTCGAAATCGATCGACAGGATCGAGCGTCCCCCGCCCCGTTTTAGCGCGTTTTGGTGACGCATCCAGTTGGCCCGAAAATTGGACAGGGCGGTCAGCAGGAACGATCGAAACCGGCCACGCTGACGATCAACAACCTGCAGCCGGTGGTGCTCCAGCAGGTCGGCGAAAAACGCCTGCGTAATGTCTTCCGCTTCGGTCCTCGAGTGGCTTTTGCGCAAAAAAGCGTACAACGGATACCAGTACGATTGGCAAAGAGCTTCCAGTGCCTGGTGCTGTTCCGGCGAGCTGAGTTCGCCGGCCTTGATGATGACGCTCCACGAAGTGGTTGCAAACCGGTTGTGCCGATTGTCGAAACTGCTGGACTTTGAGGGATTCATGCATCGCCCGATCGGAAACAGCGGCAGCCAGGACGGCCGGCGTCCTGCCATTGTAGAGCGGCCGGGCATCGCGGGACTACTGCGGCAGGCCCCAAATCAGGTCGGGCGAAGCGGACGAGACAATCGCAGGGCAGCTACGGTTTCCGGATTCCGCCATCCGAAGGTGTTGGATTGAAAATTTGAGCGTCCAGGTATTTCTGCCAGGGCGTCCAGTAGTACTTTGCCCAGCCCAGACTGACTCCGGCAAAATCCGGGTCCGGGACGTTGATGTGTGCCAGTTCAATCCGCCCCCCGCCATCCTCGGCCCAGAACGAAAGGGTGAGCGTCGAGTCGATCGCATCGGCTGGCCAGTTTACCGATCGCCATGCCTGGACAATCAGCCGTTCGGGCTGGACGTGCAACATGGTGCCGGACAACATTCCATCGAAAGCGCGGAATGACGAGCCGGGACGGCGGTCAATCGTCACCGGCAATCCGGTAATCGCCGCATGCTCCCGGGGGTCCAGGTACATTTCATACAGTCGGCCAGGCGGCGCCGGAAAATGCGCAGCCAGAATGACATTGCGGGGCATGTTGGCGTGCCCTCCGTATATGAATCGTGCGTTGATGCAATTCCGGACAGCGTGCGGGGATTCGAATGTCCAAAACTGGCTGCCGACTCCGTTTTGCCAGGAAAGCAGCCTGACGCCGTTGTACTTTTTTTGCTGCCGTTGTCGAGCCATGACGGGTTGCCGCCCGGCAGCGAGCCAGCGGTGGAAGCCGGTCGCGGTCGCGGCGACGCCCGGGATTCCCGCGATCGGTGAATCCCGGGACGGTCATTCGTTGCGTTGCGTTGCCGGGGCGAATAAGATGGGCGAATCTCAAGCCGTTTTTTTCCCTGTATCCGGCGTGCGAATGCTGCGGGCACCCGATTTGGCGAACGACGCACAACGTGTGGCCACGTTGCACGCCCTGGGAATTCTGGATACCCCTCGCGAAGAACGGTTTGATCGAATTACGCGGCTGGCCAGTCATTTTTTTCAGGTGCCCATTGTGCTGGTCAGCCTGATTGATACCAACCGCCAATGGTTCAAGTCCTGTTACGGACTGGATACCACGGAAACGGGTCGCGATATTTCGTTTTGCGGGCACGCGATTGTCAGCGAGCAAACTTTTGTCATTGAAAACGCTCTTCACGATCCGCGATTTGCCGATAACCCGCTGGTAGCCGGCGAACCGCATATTCGCTTTTACGCTGGCCAGCCGCTTTCCGCCGGCGACGGCAGTCTGGTCGGTACGTTGTGCCTGATTGACCGCCAGCCACGCCACTTCAGCGACCAGGATCGGTTGCGACTGGGTGAATTTGCGGCAATTGTCGAAAGCGAACTGAATCTGCTGACGCTGGCCGAGCTGAATCGGCAACTGGAGCAATCCCGCGCCCGGCAACGACAGGCCCAGCGGGAACGTGACCGAATCTTTACCAATTCCCTGGACCTGCTGTGTGTGGCGTCTCTGGATGGTTTTTTCAAACGGATCAATCCCCAATTTTCGAAAACGCTGGGTTTTTCGGAACAGGAAATTCTGGCGACACCCTATATCGAGTTGACCCATCCCGACGATCGCCAGCCGACGCTGGATACGCTGAAGCAGCTGACCGAGGGGGTGGATGTCGTGCAATTCGAGTCCCGATTCCGGTGCCGGGACGGTTCCTGGCGGTGGCTGGCCTGGAATTGTCCGGCGCCCCGGGGCGAGGATCAGCTGCTGTATGCGGTGGCCCGGGACATCACGGAAAACAAGCGTGTCGAGCGGGCGTTGCGGGAAAGTCAGGCCCGCTTTCAAACACTGGTGGAACATTCTCCGGAAGCCATTGTATTGCTGGATCTGAAAACCGGAAACTTCGTGGACGCCAACCCGAATGCCGAGGCGCTGTTTGGCCTGGACCGGGAAAAATTGCTAAAAACCGGACCGGTGCCGATGAGCCCTCCCCTGCAACCGGGCGACATACCGTCGACCGAACTGGCCGAGCAACGAATCCGGGAAGCGCTGGCGGGCAATTCCAGTGCCTTTGAATGGATCCATCTCCGCGCCGATGGTCAGCTGGTCCCCTGTGAGGTCCGCCTGGTCCGGCTGCCCGGCGATCGCCCCCTGGTTCGCGCCAGCATCACCGACGTCAGCTGGAGAAAGCAGGCGGAACAAGAGCTGCGACGGGCCAAGGAAGCCGCCGAAGCGGCCAATCGCGCCAAAAGTGATTTTCTGGCCAACATGAGCCACGAAATCCGCACGCCCATGAACGCCGTAATTGGAATGACCGAAATGGTCCTCGATTCTGAACTGACGGATGTGCAACGCGATTACCTGACGACGGTTATGGAATCCGGCGAATCGTTGATGACCATCATCAATGAGATTCTCGATTTCTCGAAAATCGAGGCCGGCAAACTGGAACTGGAATCGTTGCCGTTTTCGATTCGGGAATGCATCGGCGATGCCATGAAATCGCTGGCTCTGAGGGCGCACACGGCGGGCCTGGAATTGGCCTGGTTCGTGAATGCCGATGTGCCGGATGAGCTGTTTGGGGATGCTTCGCGATTACGGCAAATCGTTCTCAACCTGGTGGGCAACAGCCTCAAATTCACCAGGCAAGGTGAAGTCGTGGTGACGGTCGCGTTGCCGGATAATGGCTCCCGCCAGTCAGATCCCGGAGAGGTCGAGCTGCAATTTGCCGTCACCGATACCGGGATCGGAATCCCGCCCGATCGACTGGAGGCCATTTTCGAGGCATTTCAGCAAGTTGACACGTCGACCACGCGTCGGTTTGGCGGCACCGGTCTGGGGCTGGCGATCTGCTCGCGACTCGTCGAGTTGATGCATGGCCGTATTTGGGTGGAAAGCGAGCTTGACCGGGGAACCACATTCCGATTCACCTGCCGGTTCGACGTGCGTCCCGCGGACTCGTCGGCTGGCCTCCCGGAGCAGTCTTCATGGCCGGGGGTTCGAGTGCTGGTCGTGGACGACAACGCGACCAATCGCCGGTTCATGAGGCAATTGCTCGGCAAATGGGGAATGCGGGTCAAGCTGGCCGGACAGGCCCGGCAAGCCATTGACTTGTTGAAAGTCGCTGCCGAAGCGGGCCGGCCCGTGGAACTGGTCCTTACCGACTTGCACATGCCGGAGATGGACGGATTTGATCTGGCCCTGGCGATTCGCCAGGCGCCCCAGTTGCAGGACACCGCGGTCGTCATGTTGACGTCCGGAATTCGCCGGGGCGACGCGCAGCGTTGCGCCGAACTGGGCATCATCCGGCATTTGCTGAAACCGGTCAAGCAATCCGAGTTGCGAAGCGCTATCAGCGCCGCACTCGCCCAATCGGACGCGCCGTCCGAGGGATCGCGGCCCGTCCCGGAAAAAGCGGCCAGCGCGATCGACAGCCAACAAATCCTGCTCGTCGAGGACGGCATCGCCAACCAGAAAATGGCACTGGCCATGTTGCGCAAATGGGGTCATCAGGTGACGATTGCCAACAACGGACTGGAGGCACTGGATGCCTGGCAGACCCAACCGTTCGATCTGGTGCTAATGGATGTGCAGATGCCCGAAATGGATGGTTATGAGGCTACCCGCGAGATTCGCCGCCGCGAAGGGGCGACCGGGCGCCGCACGCCGATCATCGCCATGACCGCCCACGCCTTGCCGGCCGACCGTGAGGCATGTCTGCGCGGGTATGGATGCGTTCCTGTCCAAACCCGTTCGCCAAAAAGATCTGTACGCCGCGCTGTTGACCATTACCGAGGGAGCGGCCAAACGCGAAGCGTAAGTCGGAGGGTTGAGTTCAGTCGGCTCAGCCGGACGCCGACCAAAAACAGGATGCCACGGGTGGCTTGCCCACCCGTGCCAGGTCCGTGGAAACCCGAACTGCGGGATGAGCCATCCGTGGCATTCATTCGGGGATTCCCGCAGAGCCGCTCTGATTTGGATTTGCCCGTCGCACCGGCGTGGCGGACAGATGCCTGCGACGTCGCGAGGTCGCAGTGCCTGGCCGAAAAAAAAAGCCCGGCTGATGACAGCCGGGCCTTGAATGGTTTTGAATTGCCTACCAGCGGCGTCCACCGGAACGTTCCTCGCGGGGGCGAGCTTCGTTGACGGTGATGGCGCGACCGCTGATTTCCTTGAGGTTCATGCCCTCGATCGCTTGCAGACCGGCCTGCTTGTCGTTCATTTCCACAAACGCGAATCCGCGTGAGCGGCCCGTATCGCGGTCCTTGATAATATTGACCGACTTCACTTCGCCAAATTGGCCGAATGCCTGCTCGATGTCTGATTCGGTCGCATCAAAACTGAGATTGCCTACATAAATGTTCAATTGAGAACTCCTGCTTTGAAAACTGATTCCGGCGTGCCGGAACTTACTTGCGGGATCATCCAACGCGCATTGATCAGATGACTGCACCCATCGTGAATAACTATTTGGCGTGGAGACGCCAAGAAGTATTCCAGCCATAGGCGCTGGAACAATCAGCAGGATCGGCAAGTGCGAAACCAGAGAGAACTCGAAAGAAAGCCCGGTCCGAAACGAGAATCCAACTCGACCGTCAAATCAACTTGTCAGAATGTGCCTTTTTCAAATCCGCTTGTAACCATCGTTGGCGGAGAGTGCATATGCAATGCCCTGAAAAAACTGCCGCAACGACGCTATAAGGATACCCGTTAATCGCAGATTGTCCATGGAAATAGATCCAATTTCCCGGTCCGCTAACGGCGATTGCCGGCAATATTGTGATTTGCCGCGGAGAAACCCCCCAAAATCAACTCCGGACAATTTTGGAGATTCCCCAAAACGGAGACAGCGGACGTCGGGAGCCTGGCCGCTTTCCGGCAGAATCACCGATCTGACCTTCAGAACCGGCAGGCCCGGCGTGCCGGTCGGTCACCCCGGCCATTCCGGGAGAATTCGTCGGGGGGGGGCCGTCGAGGGCCCAACCGGGGCCGAGCCCGGAATTGTCAATGACTGACACAACCGGTCTGATTGTCATCTGCGACAGCCCGGTACCGGATTCTGCCCCGGAATTCAGGCAACTTTCCGGAGTTGGGGCTTGCCGGGATACAGGCTTTAGATGATTGAAACCGCCTGCCTGCATCCCGCGTCACCCCATTGCCCAGCCCGAGTCGCCCATGCTCCGCCCGGACAACCGCCAACAGTTGCTGACCCGCAAAAAAATAATGCTCGTCGATGATGACGTTACCACGTGTGACGTTTTGAGCCATTTTTTGCTCAATCAGGGTTTCACCTGGATTGAAACGGTCAATGATTCCCGCGACGCGGTCGATGCCGTGGCCCATTCCCGCCCGGACTTGATCCTGCTGGACCTGATGATGCCCCACGTTAACGGACTGGAATTGCTCAAACAGCTTTGGGATCGGGAATTGCTGTCGGATACCGCCGTATTGATGCTGACGGCCATGGAAGACGAAGTCGCCAGAAAGAAAGCCTTGATGCTGGGAGCGACCGATTTCGTCATCAAGCCGGTTTCCGCCAGTGCGCTGGCGCTGCGCATTGAACAGGCGCTACGGTCCGAGAACCCGGTTTCCTGAGGCTTCACCAGCGGAGGTGCCGAATTTGTGATGATCGAGCGGGCGGGCTGGCGATTGCTGGTTCGGCGAGGATGCATTCGCAACCCCGGCCATCGGCCGGGCTCATCGGGACGCGTTATCCCGGGGCCCGCCGACAATCATCGGGAACGATCTCAGAGCGGGAACGAATGCCCGCAATCGCACTGTTTTTTGCGGACGTGCTGGGACGCCTTGCAGCGGGGGCACGTTTTCTGCCAGCGGCCGCCGGCCGCGGCCGGCGGCTTTGGTTTTACCTGCTTGTCACGCTTGAGCTTTTCCGTGCGTTTGGAATCTGACTGTTTCACGGCGCATTGCGGATGCACACCGCCCGTGGAATAGCTGATTTCACCGCATACCGGACAAGGCTCGCGCTGGCGATACCTCGCCCGGGAGGGCGGCTCGTTAAATGACATCGGCAAAATACTTTCTGTTATTTGCGCCGAGCAGCTTGCTGGACCCGGCAATGACCGTCGAGGACACCGGGTAAATCCGGAGAGCCCGCGGGCTCCCGGCAGGCTGATCTACTGAACTGGCTCGATCCCGAGCCGCCGGCCATCAGACCAGCCGGACATTTTCCGCCCGCGGACCTTTGGGACCCTGGCCAATTTCGTAGGCCACGCGCTGGCCTTCCCGCAATTCCTCGAACCGAACATCTTCCAGCGATGAACTGTGAAAGAACATGTCCTTGTCACCGTCTGTCGAGATGAAACCGAATCCCTTGTCGGTAATTCGCTTGATAGTACCTTCTGCCATTTCTTGTCCAACTCTTTCTAAAAAACAATATTTGTGGTTGTTGGTGCGAGAAACATTCACGCTACCTTGACCACGCTGTCGTACATGCGGGCTCCCTGTGATTGAGCACTGATAAGTCTCAGTCCGGCTGGGCAGGTGTTTCGGATTCTGCCTCAGGTGTCTCAGGGGAATGAACGGAATCATCGACCTGCTTGCGCTCGGCACGGCGGAGTCGTTTTGCTTCGGCTTTTTGTCGTTTTTCCATCTCTCGCTGGCGTTTCGCAAATGTGTTTTGATTTTTGGCGATGATTGATCTCCATTAGGGACAGGCCGGTTCCGGGGCGCCGGACGTTCCCGGGGAGGCAGGCTCCGAAGGAAGTCACGGGCGACCCGTTGGCCATTGTTTCAACAGATTGCAGGATAAACAGAAACTCGCTGGATTTGAATTACGGGCTGTTGATGCGACAATGAATGTCTCACGTCGCGGGCGGCGTTCCAGGAGCGTTGTCGGCAGCAGAAATCAACGGCGACGGGGCCGACACGGGTCATTGCGGGCTGCATAACATCCTGGATCTGCGAATTCCTGATTCTGCGAATTTGGTTCGTACATTCAACTGTCGGTATCAATCAATTAACGACAACCGAAAGTCTCAACCGCCGGGGCCTGCCGTATTGCATGAGCGGGAGAAAGCCAAATTCAGTTCGAAGTATACACATCCCAACGCGGTCGGGCTAACCCAAATCGGCAGATTTCGGCACGGGATCCTGTCGGCCGGAACCGGAAAACGCAGGTCAAATGGTCCTGTGCGAACGAAAATCCCGGGGGCGATTAGCGGGGCGCCCAAGGCAGCCAGCCCGCAATAAATCTGAGATTCCGGGCCCGGCGGAGCTGCCCGGACGGCCCGACCACTTCGAAATTCAGGCCTCCGCTCGCTGCCCGGGCCGGCCGCAACGGGGGCGGGTGACCCGCCCGGAATCCGCCAAGCCAACCCGGTAGGGGATGGATTCGTCGCGTTCAATGCCCTGGGGCGGAATTCGGCAGAATCAAACACTAACGTTTCTGTCCCACGACAGATTTGGGTCGGCGACCCGGTAGGGTAATCCTCCCCCCCGCCCCCCGCTCAACGATTCCGGCCGGCGCCCGGCGTTTCGGTGGCAGTTTCGCAGGAATCGGGAGTTGGTTAAGGTATTGCTCGAATCTCCCGACTGCGTTGTCGCCGCACAGCGATGTTGCGGAGTCGGATGTAACGACCGGGTATGAGAATAATGGGCAAGGCACTGAGCGAGCGGCTGCGGGAACTGAAGCATCGGATTGCGGTTATGGCCGGCGAAGTTCACCGTGCCCTGACCATGGCCATCGAGGCGGTGGCGACGGGCGATGGCGGGGTGGCAAGAGCCGTTTGTTCCGGTGACGTGGCAATCAACGAACAGCGGTTTGCTCTGGAAAAGGACACGGTTTCCGTCCTTGCCACGCAACAGCCGGCGGCCGGCGATCTGCGGCTGGCGGTTGGCATCCTGGAAATCACCACGGAACTGGAGCGGATGGGTGACTACGCCAAGGAAATCGCGCGGGGCGTGATGCACACGCCCCCCGCCAGGGTCCCCAATCTGCCGCCGGAAATTTTTCAGACGCGCGACCTGTCGCTGGTAATGCTGGACAAGGCCATGCAGGCGTTCGCCGCCAGCGACGCTGAATTGGCCACCCAACTGGCAAAACAGGACGAAGAGATCGACCAGTTGTGCCAAACCCTCCGGCAGATCGTGTTGAAGCAGGCCACGGCCGGTGAACCCGAATTTGACGAGGCCATTCGATTGTTACCGCTGGTGCATGCGCTGGAACGTTTTGCCGATCGGGTAACCAATATCTGCGAACGCGTGGTGTACATTGCCACGGGCGATTACGTGGAATTTGACCATCCTTCGGAAGTCGGCCAACCGTTGTGAGTTGATCGCGGATACCCGCCGCGATTTCCCGCCGCAGGTCGATCCCTGGCAAGCCGGTTTGGCGGCGCGGTTTCCGCTGCAGCGCTACCGGTTTTTCCGGTCACCGCTAACGGATTTTCCGGGTGTCGCGCCGCGTGATCGTGGGGAGATTCGTCGATGGCCAGATCGATAAACAAGTCCATTATTTCCTGGTGGTCATGCGTCGTTCGCTGCAGGTGATTGATTCGGGCAAAAAAATACCTGGCATGGTGAATCCGGTTCAAATCTCGTACGACCGCCCGCCGCAACAGGCCCATCCGGTGTTCCTGCGGCTCGCCAAACTCGTCGGTCCACCAATGACCGTCCACCGCCATTTCTTCCACTTCGCCCGTTCGATAGACCGTAACCCGGCGGCGGATTCCGTCCAGCAGCTCCAGTCGTTTTTGAATGACCCCCGCAACGTCGAATGGATTAATCGTGACCTCAACGTTTTCCGCAACAACCTCGCCCACATGCTCCGGCCAGGGTTGATCAAAGTCCCAGTAATTGGGCGCGAGGAATCGATCCGGTCCAGTCGCGGATCCATGGTGTAGGCGACGGACTTTGGTTCAGGCGCCTTCCACTCGACCAGCGATTCGATGGCCTGCCGGATTTCGTCATCCCGGCCGGCCTCCGCAGCCCGGTCGCGCAGTCGCAACATCCGCCGGCAGTGCGGACAGGTGTGGACGAGGCTTCGCGGCGGGCGCCGAAATTTCAAAAGAGAATGGCAACCGGGACAGGCATATTTTTTGCCAAAAACCCGGGAATCTCCGCTGGACATCGTGAATGGGGTTTTGCAAAACGTGGAAGTGGTCGCCTGCCCGCGCGAGCCGTCAACTTCCCGCCCTGTCCCTGAATCGCTTTGCCGGGCAGGCGATGGTAAGCACCAACTATTTTGGTTTCCATCCGGACAAACGCAAGTCACTATTTCGGGCGAGGCCCCCGGCCATCCCGAGGACTGTCGGGCGGGACCCTGACCGGGGCAAATTTAGGGTGCGCTCAAATTGCCGCAGCGTGCGACAGGTGCCACGTGCTCCGGAGTGCCTCGCGGTGAAACACCGGTGCCTCGGTGCCGGCTATTCCGCCACCACCCGGCTGGCCGACCCGGCAAAAAACAGCCAGTCCGTTTGTTGCTCGTCAATCAACCGGTTTTGCCACGTCACTGGCTGAACCTGGACATGGGGAAACACGTCCTGCAGGGCGGCCACCAGGGGCGAGCTTTCGGCATACGACCAGATTCCCAAAATACCGTTGGCTGCCAAATGTCGACGAGCGGCCATCAAGCCGGGTTGCGTGTAAAATGCCAGATTGTGATCCGCCAGGCGTTCGTCCGGCGAATGATCAACGTCGATTAAAATAATATCGAACAGCTGACCGGGTGGATCGGTCAACTGCCGGTAAATATCTCCCTGGATGACTTCCAGGCGGGGCTCGCTGTTCAGTTCCGGTGCCAGGGGCACCAGCCCATTGCGGAGCCATTCGATGACCTCGGGCAGCAGCTCAACGACCGTGACCCGCGCCACACGGTCCGACATCAACGCTTCACGGGCCGTATATCCCAATCCCAGTCCGCCCACCAATACCCGCAAGTCGGCACCGCCATGCATTTGCAACGCCGTTTGCGCGAGCGTTCGCTCGGAATCGGTATACAGGCTGCTCATCAAAAATTCGTGATTCAACGTTACTTCCGTCACAATCGTGCCGGGCTGCGACAGCAATTCGCGTCGCCGCAAACACAGCAGGCCCAGCGGTGTGGGTTCGCAGGCCAGAATTTCGAGGCTGGATTTGGACATGATTGGGATCAGCCCCGGGACATGAATCAGAAAAGAACAGGATTGCATTGAGGGCGTCTGCCCGACAGGGGTTGCCGCGAGAACGTCCGGTCCGGCGAACTGGCCCAAGCCGCGGCCCAATCAAATCATACCCTTTCGCGGTGAGTTTGTTGCCCCCGGGAGACCTGTCCGGCAGCACGGTTTACGGTGACAGGATTCGGCGTGAATCGGCGTTAAACATGATTTGACCTGACTTTGACCGCGTTGGCGTATTCGGTGTCGAGTTTTTTCTGGCCCCTGACATCCGCAACGCCTGGGGTGGAAGCACGCGGGTACGGCGAATTTGTTCAGTCGGTGGCCAGCGGAGCGTGGGACAGGTCGATTGAATGACCCTGTTCGGCCATCAGCAACTCGATCCCCTGATTCAAATCCTCACCCTGGATACCCTTGTACCGAATCACGCCCTGGCCATCGATCAGGTAAATGGTGGGCCATTGGGAAATGCTCCACTGTCGGGCAATCGGTCCGGCCGTCCCCTCGGGTCCATTCCAGAAATTTCGCCACGGCAGTTTGTCGTCGCGGACGCTGTTTTTGGCGGTTTCCAGACTGCGATCGGAATTCACACCCACCAGGGCAAAGGGCAATCCGCTCAACGTCCGCACGATGTGTCGTTCGTGAGGGTACATTCGGCGACAGGGCGGGCACCAGTGGCCCCAGAAATCCAGCATCACAACCTTCCCGCGATAATCGCTTAGCCTGAACGGTTCCCCATCGAGATCTTCGCCAATAATCTCGGGCGCCATTTTTCCCACGCCCAGAAAGCGAAGTTCAAACAGTTCCTGTTCAGCGACATCGCCGTAGGTATCGCCACTGCCAAGTCGCTGGCCGTCAAAAGCGAGGTCACCGTACTCGTCAATCACGGTTTGCAGGTATTGTTCAAGCTCGCTGAATTGCCGATCCGTCAATTCGGCGTTTATATATGCCAGCTGGGTGTCCGGCAGACGCCGGGCGACTTGCGGGTTGGATTTGAGCGCCGCACGGAATTCCGGTATTTGATCAAAGTAGGTTTTGAATCCCAGCATGGTTTGCGCCTGAACAATCCCGGGCGGCGCGGTGGCCACCAGCTTGCGCAGCCATTGTTCCACAAGCGGCCCCGGAACTTCGGCCAGCAACGACTGGATGACCTGCGCGTGGTCCAGACGGTCGGAACATTCATCCAGCAGGAAATTCATGGCGCGATCCCGGGCAGGCCCCTCGGCATAACCGAATGCCAGTAAGGCCGCCTGCAGGCCGGCGTCCGTTTCCGGAAAGCGCGGGCCAGTCGCATGGTCTGCTCGACAAACGCAGGAACCGGATTATCCCGGGCGTAGATTTGCTGTTTCTGTTCGTCGCTGTCGGCGGACTTGACCCGGTCACGCAACTGGGCCAAATCGGATTCCAGCTGCAATTGCAGCGTTGCCAGCAATCCGGCGGCGTGTTCCCCGGTTTCCTGAGGCGTGTCCCGGTGGCGGTATGGATCGCCGTCGGCCGCGGCACGTTCGTCCGCTGCCTCCGACGTGTCCGCCGACCGGTTGTTGCCGGAGTTTGAGTTGCAGCCGGCCCACATGAGGGGCATGGCCAACAGCAACGGCCAGCAATATCGCATCGTTCTCTCCATGGATTGGGGCGTGCCGCAAAATCTCATTGTAACCGACCGGGGCGGCCGCCATGAGCCGGCTGGGGTGGGCCGGTCGCCGGCCCGGACCCGCCAACTCCCACTGCCCTTCTCCGCGTTTTTAAAAACCGCCGGGATGGTTCCACGGCGATCGGGGTTTGGGGGCCCGGGCAGAAGTCCGGGTATGGCAGAACAACGGCGATCATTTCCAGATGGTTGACCGTTTCCTGCCGTTTGGTGACACGTTCTTCGGGGGTGCCGACGTCGCCGTCGCCGATATTAACGGGGACGGAACCGGCGACATCATTACGGGTGCGCTGCATGGCCAGGCTCAAATCGCGGTATTTGACGGTTCGTTGGCCAACGGGACCCGTGAATGGGCAAGGTACCTCGCGTTTGGCCCCGATGGTTACGGTGGCGTGCACGTCGATGTTGGTAATATGCTCGGCAGTGATACAGCGGAACGGATCGTCAGTACCGGCTACAACGCATGGGCCCCGCAATACAATTCGCAAGTGCGAATTTTTGACGGTGACAGTCTGCCGGTAGCGACGGGTCAGGTCGCATCGCCCGATTTTGCCTTTCAGGCATTCGACCAGAATTCCAGGGCATCCACGCGCGTGGTTGCCAAAGACGATGACATGGATGGCGTGGTCGAGGAACTGTTTGCCTCTCACGGACCGGACGGTGTCGTCGGGGAAATTGTGGTGTTCAAGCCTTTGAACCCGACCGTGATCGACTCGGTCTTTGAATCCGATTCCGCATTTGACCAGGGCATTTTTGTGGGTTAGCCGGTATTTGGACCAAAACCGGGGAACATTGGGATGTTTCCTGTTTTCGCCGGACAGTCCTGACCCGGATCGAGCACGGCGTTGGTTGACCGGCGATCAGAAGAAATCCGGATAGTCCCTTTCGAAGGAATCCATCAGGTTGTCGATGATTTCGAGGTTGCGGTGCCGGGGCGCGATTCGACGCGAAATGTCCCAGCATTTCCAACCCGCCATCATGTCGAAATTGCTGTTGCAAATCCGGCCCAAATCCAGCCATGCACCGGATAACCAGGGATCCCTCCGCAAGGCGGAAACCAGCAACGAACGGGCGCCGTCACTGCCGCTGCCGAGATTCCATTGTTCTGTCATGGCGGTGTCGGCCAGCAGGTATTCCGCAACGGCCGTCAACTGGTGATCCTCACCGGATACCTTGTCGATCAGCAATTCGAAATCATCTTGTGTGAATCGACCCGACGAGTATTTCCTGATCAGCGGATCGAGCCTTGTCGCCAGATGCCCGTTGAACTCCGCAAATCCCTGTTCATCTCCGGTGATCTCCAGGTAGCGAAATGCCTGCATCAGGGCAGCAACGTTCTTTTGCTGTTTCAGAAGTTCATAAAACTTTTGCGATGCGTTGTCCTTGTCCGGGTCTCGATCCGGTGAAGCAGTCTGCGCCAGCAACCGCCGCAAGGCGGGTGCGCGAAACCAGGTTTCCAGCGACCCAAAAGACTCGGTCAACTCGTTCGGAGTGCTCATCCAGTCCGGTTCCTCCACGAATTCGGCAGATTTCAGCCGGTAACGGATTTCAATCGAAGTTGTCGCCTGGCCCGGCTCGTGATTTCGAAACGTGCTGGAAAATGATTTGGGCAGGTAGCCACGGTTCCGAATGGCCCGGCGGACCCGGGGGTGGACAAATTGCGTGTGAGCCAGCCATGTGTTGAAACTTCTTGACAGTTCCGGGCCGGGCTTTACACGGGACGGCTGGAACCGTGCCAATTCGAACCCGTCCGCGGAATACCCGTAGATGCCATGCCGCACCGATTCAGCCAGTTCGGCCGGCTCCGAATCATCAAACAGCCCGGGAACTTTCAGCCCCAGGATCGATTCCATTTCCAGACGCGTGCAGGCGTGAACCTGCGGCAAACCCATGTGCTCAAATGCCGCACACGCCCGGTGTCGATGCTCGAGTTCGGCCACCCGAAACTGCACCATCCCGCAAACTGGATAATCCTCAAATGTCTTTTTTGACAAATCCAGATACCGGACTCGTTGCGTTTGTCGATCGTAAATCCATTTTTTCCGGTGGCTGCCTGACGGGTCTGAATTGAACTGAAAGGGATTTGAAACCGCATAACCACCGGCATCCAGCAGGATGGATTCCTCGCAGGCGACAGAAGCAGGGTCGCGGCGTTGTTCGCTGATTTCGAATTGCTGAACCTCGTAAACGCATAACAACTGGCGGCCGTTGTTTCGGGCGTCCAGCTGCCCGGCAATCCATGAAGGGTCAGCCACGAATATGGCAACGACGGCGAGCAGCAATGAGGTGCAGGTGTTCATGAATCCTGGACCAGTCGATCGTGGAGGCCCGGCAGTCGATCGGGCAGCGCGCTGTTTCCCCGGGGGTTAGCGGTTGCAGGAGCAATCGGCATGCCACTCCGGAAGGCATTTGTCGAGTACGGGTTTTGACCCCGCCGACCGGAATGTCATAATCACCGCAAACCCCGGTTCTGTTGGCACACCACGGCCAGTCCGGCGGCGCTGCCGGGCGTGCGGGAACGCCCGATCGGGTCCCGGCCCCCTTGGATGAAGCTGGTCGCCCGGCAACGCCAGCGGATGTGGCAATCGCCTGACCGTCATTGAACGTGGATGGATCCCGGCAAAGGCCGTTATGGCGAGCTGACGGAATCGACGGAATCGGGCGCGCGATCAGGATGCAAGACAGGTATTTCCAGGCGAATGCACATGAATGATCTGTCGCAATACCACCAGCCGGTGGGTAATCTGTTTCCCGAAAACCGGGGGGGGACCGCAATGGACAAGTACCGCCTGAGTCAGGATCAAGTTGATTTTTTTATCCGGCATGGCTATTTGGCAGGGGTGCGAATTCTGAACCAAATGCAGATTGCCGGTTTGCGGGCGGAGTTGAATGAACTGGTTCAGCCCGAACACCCGGGATACGAGTTGTGGTACGAGTATCACAGTAACGAGTCCGGCGATCCCCGCAAGATACTGTTTCACGCACTGGGTGCGTGGCGGTTGCGGCCCGGGTTTCACGACCTGTTATGGCACCCGGCCTTTACGATTCCCGCGAGTCAACTGTTGCAGGGCAGCGTGCGGTTTTGGCACGACCAGTTGTTTTGCAAACCGGCCCGGCAGGGAGGATCCGTAGCCTGGCATCAGGATTACTCCTACTGGACGCGGACGGCCCCGATGAAACACCTGACTTGCTGGATTGCCCTGGATGACGCCACTCTGGACAACGGCTGTTTGCAGTATGTTCCGGGCAGCCACAGCTGGGATCTGTTACCCGTTACCGGATTGGCAGGTGATATGGATGCCATTCGCCAGGTGTTGACGGAACGACAATGGGAGCAACTTCAACACCCCGTTCCGATCGAATTGAAGGCTGGCCAATGCACTTTCCACCATCCGCTGTTGTTACATGGTTCGTCCGGAAACCGCACGGAACGTCCGCGTCGCGCGGCCGTGCTGAACGTGGTGCGGGATGGTGTTTGCTCGATTTCCAGTCAGCCGCTGCTGGCGGGAACCCCGGTGATTGCCGAGGGCCAGCCCCTGGGAGGGCAGTTTCATCCATTGTTGATTGAGGCGTACCGGGGGCCCTGAACCCGCTCTCATTTCCGCTTGCAGAAACTGCGCAAACTTTACGCCCTGCCGGGCCGAAAGGGGCGCCTGTTTTTCGCAAATTTCCGGCTTTGCGGCTGGCGCTTGTTAATCCGCGGCTGCGGATTTTGTCGATAGTTGCAACAAGCCTTCGTACTGTGCATTAAATTGCGCCGCCTGATATTCAGGGGAACCGTTTTCGAAGCAAACAGACCCAATTCCAACCGAACCATCGATTCCATTCGAGAGCCTTAGCCATGAAGACCCGCATTTCAATGTATTTCGCGATCGCCGCGATGTTATTTACTCCTGCAGCGTTTGGGCAGTACGCCCAGCAAACCGGCCAGCCAATGGCCCCCGTCATTGCTCCGCAGCAAAACTGGAACGCTGCCGGATATGCCAACATTCAACAACCCAACACCCGGAATGCCGGTTTCGCTGCAAATGCGGCCGGCGGCACGATCGGTGGAGGTACCGGCTGTGACAGTTACGGAGGCTGTGACGGTTGCGGCCCGGCCGGCGGATGTAACAACGGCTGTGGCGGCGGCATGGGCTGCGACGGTCGCGGTTTCGGCGGCGCCGGTTTCGGCGGCGCCGGTTTCGGCGGCGCCGGTTGCGACGGTCGCGGCTGTGGCGCAGGCGGTTGCGGCCTCGGCGGCGGCTGTGGCATGGGCAACGGCTGTGGCATGGGCAACGGCTGTGGCATGGGCAACGGTGGCGGCATGGGCGGCCTGTACGATCCCTGCTGTCCCATGAAGTATTTCTCGCTGTTCGGCGGATCCACCACCTTCCATGACATTGACTTCAGTCTGGATGCGGCCCTGCCCGGAGCACCTCCGCAGGAACTGGAAGCGATCATCGGCATGCAAAACGGCTGGGCAGTCGGCGGTGCCGTCGGCCGCAGCTTTGGCCGTCGTTTGCGTGGCGAGATCGAATTCGCCTACCGCAATGCGTCGGCTGAATTCGGGGATCTGGTTGCCAACGGAAACAACGCAGGCGCTATCGACCTGGATGGCAAACTGAACATGTATTCGTTCATCCCCAACCTGTTTTTCGATTTCAATCCCAACGGTCGTTTCAACGCCTACGTGGGCGTGGGCGGTGGTGTTTCGTTCAACGAGCTGGAACTGGTTGAACCGACGACTCCGGTGAGCGTGAGCATCAAGGGCTCGTCGTTCGCCTACCAGGGAATCGTGGGAGTTTCGGCCGCCATCAGTTCCCGGGCGGACCTGTTTTTTGAATACCGCTACTTTGGTACGGATGAACTGAGCATTGGTGCCGGGGCGCCGATCGGAACCCTGAATGCCGATGTGGACATCTCTGCCAACAACTACTTCGTGGGTGTTCGCGTCAAGAAGTGGTAGTCGCCGGTACCGGACGGAAACTGTAAAAAATCAAAACGGCGGTGCGAATGATTTCGCGCCGCCGTTTTTTTGGTCAGGCCGACTGGCGTCTCCATACAGATCGGGCCGAATCAGGCTCCCGCCCACGGCCGTTACCCGTTCGACTCATTGTCAATCAGCATCAGCGAATCATCCTGGTCCGGCGGCGGAGGCGGCGCGGGGGCTGGCAGCGGATCCGCCGAATTGCCACCGGCCCTGGTCAAAAATTCGCGGGCCAGCCGGTCGTCCGGCTGAAGTTTCAGGGTTTTTTCAAAATCCTTCCGCGCGGCGTCGGCGTGACCGAGAAACAGAAAATGGTAACCACGCAAGAAACTGGCAAACGCAGCCTCCGGATTCTCCCGAACGTACTGGTTCAGCTGATCCATTTGCGTCACATAGTCGTCACCGCGGTACAGCTGGCCAAAATTTTCAACGACGAATCCTCGCTCTTCCGGTTCCAGCAATCCGGCTGCCTGATAAATGGCCGCTGCCGCCATTTCATATTCGCCAACGGCGAACAGGACTTGCGCTGCAAACAGATGCAACTTGCCGTTGCCGGCGTCTTCAACCATGGCATGATTGGACATCCTGGCAGCTTCTTCGTAATCACCATCCCGAAATGCCTGTTCGGCCTGAAGTTGAAATTCGGTTGCGTTTTCCGTGACAGGCACCACCGTGGAGCTGTCCCGCATTTCAGCGGTGGCGGGTTCTGACGGAAAATTCTCCAGCACCGGGACCGCCTCGGCTGGCGGATCAACAAGCAGTTCGCCGGGGCCGGAAACCGTATTCAGGTAATAGCCGAGGTCGTATCCGGGGAAGGCGTATCCGGCCGAATAAACTTCCGGGCAATACCCGGCGGAGTAATATCCACCGTACCAGGCGTAGGGCACGTTAATCCCGATCGAAAACCCGCTGCCATAATACCCGAAGCCGTATCCGTAGCGGCCCAGATAAAAATTGCCGTAATCCCGGGCGCCATAGCGATAATTGTCATAATAACGACCCGCTCGGTTATGGCCGTTCCGGTAGTGATCATCGTGACCGGTTTTGGCTCCGTATCGCTGGCCGTAGTAACGGTTGGTGAGATGGGCGGTGTGGCTTGAGTGACGGGTTCCGTAATCGCCGCGGGCCCCGGAGCCTCGTGTACCGCGCCCGGCGGTCGTTCCGGCTCGTGGGTAGTTGCCGCGGGATGGGTCGCGAACGGAATTCCGATTTGTCGAATTCCCCATCGTGATTTGGCCTGGCTGCATCGGGATTCCCGAACGCGTTCGCGAATTGTCGGCAGAACCACGTGTCCGAGCGGTCTTTCCGGAATTGCCGGTCCCGGGAATCGACGAAATCCCGGGCTTCGAACTGGTCCCGGAGATCCCGCGCCCCCCGGACATGCCACCCGGGCTGCCGGACATGCCGCCGCGCCCGCCGGGCATGCCACCCGGGTTGCCGGACATGCCGCCGCGCCCGCCGGGCATGCCACCCGGGTTGCCGGACATGCCGCCGCGCCCCCCGGACATGCCACCCGGGTTGCCGGACATGCCGCCGCGCCCGCCGGGCATGCCACCCGGGTTGCCGGACATGCCGCCGCGCCCGCCGGACATGCCACCCGGGTTGCCGGACATGCCGCCGCGCCCACCGGACATACCACCCGGGTTGCCGGACATGCCGCCGCGCCCGCCGGACATGCCACCCGGGTTGCCGGACATGCCGCCGCGCCCACCGGACGCGCCCCGCGCCCTCCTGCCGCGCCGCCGCGCCCCGCACCCCCCTTGCCCCCGCCTCGTTGGGCCAACGCGGAACCGGATTCGGAAATCACAAACAGCAGCACCAGGCAAGTTACAAGCCACGGCCTGATCCAGGCAGCGTGTCGTTTTGGCATTACGTTTGACGGCATGGGAATGTTGTCCTGAGAAGGCTTGCAATACAGAAACAGGTGGGGACGCCCGGGTTACACTTCATTATAGCCATTCGGTGTCGCCTGGACGAATTATCGGCGTATTGACGGATCCGGAGGAGGACGGGCAGTATTTCCGAACCCAGGCAGCAAATTCTGAACAACCGGACTGCCACACCGTTCCAGTTCAGGCCCCGGCCTTTCCCGAGGGTCGCCGCTCGCGACATCGCGCCGGCACCCTCGCCGGAAAAGGGACAGGCACGTCGCCGATCGCTCCCAGCCGGACCAACCCGAACAGGACTGGAAACCAGTCCCGTTTCGACGGCTCTCCGGCCAAAGTGCTGCAGAACTAGCGGCGGCGGCTGGTCCTTCGTTCACTGACCGGCTCCCACCCGAGCGCTGGCGGATCGTGGGGCCCGTCGTGGGGCGTCTGGTGATGGCTGGCGATGGCGCGAATCGGTTCCAGGCAATCGGCCGGTGCGTACAAAACGGCGCCCATCAGCAAGGGTGCAAATTCAACCATTTGAAATTGCTGACCGGCGGGTCGCGACCGATTGAGCAGGACATTCGGGAATGCGGGATCGTGAATAACGATCGACCGTTGGCCGACGGCAGGCAGGTCGCCGGAGCGCAAAACCTGAACGGGCTGTTGCCCGGAATGTGCCCGACACAGGTTGCCTCGCGCATTGGCATCGAATGTGTTAACGACCCGGCGACGCCACGACTGCACGTGTGCCGGGAATCCAGTCATTTCGTCGGGAATAAACACGTACAGGTTGAATCCGTGTTTTTCCAGCTTCCCAATCAGCGTCGCCAGTCGCCGGGTATCGGCTCGTGCCTGTACGGCCTCATGAATCCCTTGCACCGTCCCGGGTAACTGAACGCTGCCAATGACCAGCAACAAACCGCAGGTCGCCGCGAATCTGGCCCGCGCTGGCGATGACTTCCACGTCAGGGCAGCCCGTTGGCTGTGCCGCAAGTAACCGGCGAACGCAGCGGTCCAGCACACGTAGGCCGGTATCAGATAGTAGTCGGCCGACAATTTGAGGATCGCAAATGCCACCACATAGCCGATTCCGGCCAGCAATGCCCCGTCATATTTCAGCAACCGCGTGTCCCGTTGCACGAGCAGTCGACTCGCTCGCCAGATACACCAGCCCAGCGATAACAAAAACCAGGGATGTGTCAGGTATGCCAGCAACACACCCGCGCGGGTCCGCCCCATGCCGGCATTCTGAATTTCCGCATAGCTGCCGCCACCGGAACAGATCCATCCGTAAAGTGCCAGGAATATCAGGCCGTTGATGATCAGAAAGATGTTGGTCCATCTCAGCGACCGCGTCATCTGTCGAAATCCGAACGCCAGTTGCACCACCGCAAAAACCAGGAACAGACCAAAAACAGGCTCTTTGCAATAGGTTGCCATCGCCGCGACGCAGCAACTGAGCCCCAGGTGAAACCCGTTCCCGGAACGGGATCCCGAAAAATAGAACCAGAAAAACATCGCCAGCAACAATGCCAGCAATGATTCGGGAAAAATCGAATCCGCGTATATCTTGAACAGCTCGGGGGTGGTTAGGAATACCAGCACCAGGAAACAACCCGCGGCAACGCCACTGGTTCGGGTTGTTACCTGATACAGGGTCCCGCACAACAAGACCAGCAGAAACAGCCGTTCCAGATGATAGGCAAACGGATTGTCCCCAAACGGAATCAGCAAATTCAGGTCGATCAATCCCAGGGGAAAAAAACGACCGGTTTCCGGAAACACCATGGCCGGCAAAAAATTTCCTCGCACGGTGCTGTTCAGAATGAAGAAGTCATCGCCATACGACCATCCGGGATACGCGATGATCCAGCCGGAAAACGCAATGACGGCAATCAGAAGTATCCAGCCGCCGCGCCGGGCCATTGTGGACCGGGCCGGCAATTGCGGATCTTGATAAACGCGACCCCAAATGGCGATCGATATCAGCAAAGCCACGACGGTCAGCAGAGCCGGCAAAACCTTGTGCCAGCGAACGCCCAGCCGGTAAACCACCGGCAGTCGTTCCGCCGCCTCCAGCGGTCGTGCCGTAGCGAACTGGATCGTCCCCCGGTGATTGCTGCGGTCCCATTGTTGCGACAGGACCAGTCTGTCCGAGGCAACGATCCGCGGCGATTGGACTCGAAAGACGTCGTTGCCCTGAAACAGCGGATTGGGGCCGCGGACCCGGGATTCGTAGACCGGGTGCTGTTGGGAATTCGAATCCGGTGCGGTGACCCACCCGACATGTTTCCGACCGGCACCGGCCATAACGATTCCCATCAGCGCCACAGAGATGGTAACGATCAGGGCGAAAGGCAGGTTGCTGGCGATTGTGGGCGGCAATTTCATCGTCATCGACAACGTCTGGAAGATGGCCCGCCTGATCGGGCGTAATCGGTTGGCTGCGACAGGCACTCCGGGAACACGCCGGTTCGATCTGGCGCAGGAAACTGGCCTGTGGCAGCCGGCAAGGCCGTCGAAACGATCGGCATCCTGGCAACAGTATTTGCCGACAACAAGAGAATATTCGGACGCTAGCGGCCGAACCAATACTTCGCTTCACCGCATTCCGGGGAATTGCGGCTCACCGCATTCCGGGGAATTGCGGCTCACCGCATTCCGGGGGAATTGCGGCTCACCGCATTCCGGGGAAATTGCGGCCGGTCCGGTTCGGGATGGAGGAGCCTGGGCCAACGGTGACCGGGTTGACACGAGCCCGATCCCCGTTCGAATGATCGTATGAACTGCATTCTCGCACTTGATCAAGGCACGAGCAGCTCGCGGGCGATCCTGTTTGACGGCCAGGGCCAGATTCTGGGGATTGCGCAACAGGAATTCGGGCAGATTTTTCCCCGGCACGATCGGGTGGAACACGATCCCGTGGAAATCTGGAATTCGCAGCGCCGCGTTATGGAACAGGTGATTCGTGAATCCTCCGTTGCGGTCACTGACATCGCCGCCATGGGGATCACCAATCAACGGGAAACCACCGTTGTTTGGGACCGCAAGACCGGGCAACCGGTGTACAACGCCATCGTGTGGCAGGATCGCCGGACGATGGATCGCTGCGATGAAATCCGGATGGCGGGACACGGGGAAATGATTCGCCAGAAAACCGGACTGCTGCTGGACGCCTATTTTTCCGGGACCAAGGTTCAGTGGATTCTGGAAAACGTCGAAGGGGCCCGGCAGCGGGCGGATGCGGGCGATTTGCTGTTCGGGACAATCGACAGTTGGCTGGTCTGGAACCTGACGGCTGGCAACGTTCATGTCACCGACGCGTCCAACGCTTCGCGGACCTTGCTGTTCAACATTCATCACGGAGATTGGGATGACGAATTGCTGGATCTCCTGGATATTCCCCGATCCATGTTGCCGCGGGTATCCGCCTCCAGCGAAGTGGTTGGTACCACGGCCGACCACGTGATACCAGGTGGCGTCCCCATCGCGGGTATCGCGGGTGATCAGCAGGCGGCCCTGTTCGGTCAAATGTGTCTGAATCCGGGTATGGTCAAAAACACCTACGGCACGGGCTGTTTTATGCTGATGAATTGCGGTACCCGGCCCATCGATTCGAAAAACGGATTGTTGACGACGATTGCCTGGAGAATTGGTGACGCAACCGAATACGCGCTGGAGGGAAGCGTTTACGTCGCTGGTGCGGCCGTCCAGTGGTTGCGCGACGGACTCGGTTTTTTTGACACGTCCGCCGAAATCGAAACACTGGCCAGCGGAGTTGCCGACAATGGCGGCGTTTATTTTGTGCCGGCATTGACTGGCCTGGGTGCGCCGCACTGGGATCCCCGGGCTCGCGGGCTGGTGATCGGATTGACCCGGGGAACCACCCGCGGTCATTTCGCCCGGGCCACGCTGGAGGGTATCGCGTTGCAGGTGATGGACGTATTGAACGCCATGCAAATTGACGCCGATGTCCAGTTGAGCGAACTGAAAGTCGACGGCGGTTTGGCGTCAAACAATTTATTGATGCAGACGCAGGCCGATTTGCTGGGTGTCCCGGTCATTCGTCCCGCCGTAACGGAAACAACCGCCCTGGGGGCCGCTTGTCTTGCCGGTTTGGCGACCGGTTTTTGGAACGATCCGGACGAAATCGCCCGACAACAAAAAACCGACAGGACGTTTGTTCCGCAAATGTCCCCTGACGAGGTGCAATCGCTGCAACGGGGATGGCAGCGGGCCCTGGACCGGTCTAAAGGGTGGATTGACGCCTGAACGGGGGAGGCGGTCCCGATGCCGGTCGGCCAGCCGCTGAATGTTGCACCGATGACGGAGACCGGGCAGATTTCACAAATCGTGCGGTTGGGGTAAAATTGATGGAAACCATGCTATTCAAGTCCAGTAACCGGGATGATCCCATGCGCAGAGTTCAATGTCTGTTGATAGCCATCGGCCTGATGTTGTGTTTACCGGGTGACGCGGCTGTCGGGCAGCTGATCCGGATTTTCAACAACGGCGGCGGCGTCGATATTCGGGTTCCATTTGTTCGCGTCCAGACGGACGGTTATGGCGGGTCATATGTCCGTGCGCCGTTTGTTCAGGTTGTCACGCCAACCCCGTACTTCCCGGCCCAGCCCTACTATGTGCAGCCCGCGCAGCCCGGATACGTACAACCGCCGACCCGATACAACCATGCTCCCGCCTATGCGCCGGGGCAAACCGTGATGGATCGGGTGGGCCCGACATCCCAGCCAGCCATTTCACCGGGGCCGCCGTCTTTGGATTCGCTCTCCCCGAACGCTCCGGTTGCCGTCCCGGCCCGCGAGGCCACCCGGCCGAGTCCCGAAAGGGCCCTGCCCGCCGAGTCGGGGGCCGATGCCGACGTCAGCTCGGGGGAACTGAAATCGGTGCTGGCCGGGCAAGGTCCGGTGGATGGTTTGCCAGGCCTGCGGCAACAACTCGTATCCAGTGCTCGCGACCTGGATCGGGCACTGTTGACCTACTCCAATGCCAGCCTGTGGCAAGACTATTTGCAACTGCCGGCGATCATCGATAACGAGTCGCTGTGGCTGGACCCCGCCTCAATCAGCCAGGATCAGCGGGACCAGCTGAAACGGACGCTGGACCGGTTTGATCGAACAGCCAGTCGCCCGGACATGCGATTGATCAACCAGTTCGAGAGTTTCCAACGCGTGCACCAGCAGCTGGCCTCATTGCTTGAGGTCCTCCCGCCGCTGGCCGCCCCGGTCCAGGAGGAATTGCCTCCACCCCGGGGAAATCCGGGTCGATAGCCATCACTCGGCGATTCTGAACCGGGGGTCTCCGAACGACGCAATCCGAAAAATGACGTATTCCACGGGGTCACCGGTCCGTTGCGTCTGCCCGAAACACGAGGGCCGGACAGATTCGCTGTTTGGGCAGAGTTGTTTGCCGATATGGTCCGTGTCGCACAATGTGCGCCAATCCGCACAGCCCGAAACCGCAACTGCAAATGACCCGGGATTTGACGCGCCGTTCCAGCTGGCTTCCACCGGTTAATCACCCGTCCTTGGGAAGCGGCACGTTTTTTTTGTCAATGTGGGGAGGATGGTCGACCGCGATCCGATTATCCGGATCGGGGAATTGCCGATCGGCTGATGTTTGACCCGCGAGGCACGGAGTTTGCCATATCGGCCGCTAACGAATAACCGTCCTTGTGAATAACCGCCCCCTTGTTTTGGAGAGACTCATGCCTCGTTATATTGCCCTGATCGATTTTACGTCGCAAGGATTGAAGACAATTCAGGATTCGCCCCGACGATCCGAGGAATTCATCCAGCAGGCCCGGGCAGCCGGCGTCGAAGTCAAGGATTTGTACTGGACTTCCGGCTCGCATGACGGCTTGTTGGTTGTGGAAGCGCCGGATGATCAATCGGCCGCCTCGTTGTTTCTGACTCTGGCCGCGAAGGGAAACGTTCGAACCCAGACTCTGCGGGCTTTTGACCGCAGCGAGTTCGAGGCTTGCTTGCCCAAGAAATAGTGCATGCCGGCAATCAACCGGCGAGCTGGTATATATGATTGGTATGTATGACAGATGGTCCGTTTTCGGAAACACGGACATTTTCAATCCCCATAACCACAACCCCCGGCAACCCGGAATCCTTCCATCAAACGAGTCGTCATTTCATGTCGAAGAAACACAGTATTCGCTGTTATGATTACGTGAATCATCCGTACGCGAAAGTTCGCGCCGAGCTGTTTGCCCACGCCGAACAGGTTTTTCGGAAAGCCACCAGTTCGGCCGAATCACGAGCCGAAACGGTGGCCGCCGGATTGCATGTGAACATAGCCGGCCTCGAAATCGGCAAGGATATCGAAATCAAAATCAAGGGTCTGGACGAGGTCGAGCACAACCAGTCTGCCCGATCGTCCCTGATTCTGGAATGGAAGGCCGCCTCCGCACCGGGACTTTTCCCGGTCATGGACGGCGAGCTGTCCTTCTACCCGATCACCGGAACGGAAACTCAACTGGATTTTCAGGGCTCCTACCAGCCGCCACTGGGTGTGCTGGGAAAGGCCCTCGACGCCGTAGTCGGTCATCGAATCGCGGAAGCGTCCGTCCACCAGTTTATCCTGGAAGTGGCCAGTTATTTGCGCGAGCATATCGATGCCGGGCGGTAATTCCCGCTCGGATCGGGCCAGAAAGAACGGCTCACCCCGTCAAACCGCAATCCAGAATGTTCATGAAGACCGCGAAAGGCGACCGGAGCCCGACTACACCCGTTTCGGAAATCGTTTCGATCTGCCATGTCCCCCACCCCGGAACCAGCACTCCGAAGGGGACGAATCGTTGCTAACCGACCATGCCGGGGTGAGCGGAAGAAGGAAACCGGTGCCGGTAAATCAGCAAATGCCACCATCGGGCACGCCGCAAATTGCGACTGGACGCGTTCAGAACATGCGTCTTGCCACGTCGCGTCTGCACAATGACCTGGTCGTCGTTTGAGTCAACCACCACCCAGAATTTGTTAACAAAATAGGAATAGCCTTCGCCATAACGGGAGGGAACCACCAGCTTCGCCCGGGGCCCGGGCTTGGAACTGCGTTTGGATTTCCGATAAACGACCCGGTCGCCAGGTCGGTAGCTGGGATTTCTCATGACCAAAACCTCGTAAAACACACTCCTTCGAATCAAATTTACGAGCCATCGGGCGAGACAGTCAACATTTATTGGTTGATTTGGGATGTTGCGACCCGGCCTGAACCAGTGGCGGAGATTTCGCGAATTTGAAAATGTCTGCCATTACCACCCCGAAATGACCAATAAGGGCAGGAAAGCAACCCTGCCGAGAGCTCCGCCCGGACGGTTTGGTCGCCCAAATATTTTTTCCTGGCGGCGTCCCGCTGGCGGTCGATCACCAGAAACGTTCAGGTGATCGCGACGCGCGACGAAAAACTGCCGAACAGGTCGTTTTCGGCAATGACATAACATTTGCCGATCGCGGGATCCAGCAATCCGCGCAAACCAAGATGGCGTTTGTCGGAACGGACCAGTTTCCGAGTCGACAGAGCCAGTTGGCAATATTTTCCCCGATCGACATAAACCACATCCACCGGGGAGGTGGGTTGTCCCGTGTTCCGGGCCGGTTGAGACTTCATTAAACTTCCTGTCAACAATAGGACTCATTGCAGATCGGATCGGGTTCGCGACGAAAACCTGACACTCTTTCTACCCTTGCCTGCTAGCTTTGCAACCCCCGAACGGCAGCGCCCGAAAAACGCGGTTATTGGATCAATCTGGCTTGAAAAACCGCTGAATTCGTGCTCTCCGGGAACGAGTTCCCGGGGCAAAAATTTCCGGGGGTGCCGGCAACGCCATGCCCCACTTCCGGGTGACATGCGAACCCCCAATGTTTCCCGGTTGTCGGACATTTCGAGCGTCGCGGCAAGGGGCCTGAAGCAGGAGGCCGCAAATGCGTTCGCCATCGACCCCGAATATCACGGTCCGGTCCGCGGGAACTCCCAAAATCGCGCCGGCCGGTGGCAGGCCCCGCGGGATTTGGCGGGTCGAGCCGGTGAAATACCGACATGGACTTGCCAGCGCCGGTTGCCAACAACGGTCCCTAATGTCCGAACCGGGATACGAGTCGGTTGGCCACGGCCGGAGCCAGCCGATCCAGCCAGACCAATCCCCAGCCTGACCAACTGGGGATGATTTCGTGATTGCCGCGCTGCATAGCCCGGATTGTCCGCGCCGCGATGTACGCGGGCGGGCGAGCCCCCGACAGTTTCCAGTTCTTGCCGGTGGTGTTTTCAATGACGTTGTCAAAAAACTCACTGTCGGTCGTACTGGGGCTGACCAGCAGCACATCGATATTCAGGGAGGCCAATTCGGCACGGAGAGCATCCGACCAGCCGTGCAGGGCAAACTTGCTGGCGCAGTATTCGCTCTTCAAGGGGACGGCGCGATGTCCCAGAACACTGCTGATGTTGGTGATGATGGGCTTGACGCCGTGCTGTAATCCCGGGATGGCCAGACGGGTGAGTTCGGCTGCGGCAAAAAAGTTGACTTCCATCACCCGGCGAAGCCGGTCTTCCGACGCCGTGGCAAACGGACCCACCGCACCAATGCCCGCGTTGTTGATCAGGATATCAATCCCGCCCAGGCGGTGCGAGCATTCGCCAACCAGGCGATTTCGGGTTTCGGGATTCGTAATGTCGCCGTCGACGATGGCAACCTGCCCGGTGCCGGCCTGATTCATCTGGTCAGCCAGCTGCTCCAGGTGTTCGCGACGGCGGGCATTGACCACGACGCGACAACGACGCGCAGCGAGTTGGAGTGCCAATTGGCGACCAATGCCGCTGGAGGCGCCGGTCACAATCACCCGTTGGCCTGCAATTTTGCGGCGGGCCATCAGGCGACTTCGTCCATCGGGTTTTCCGGACCGCTGCGGTTTACCGCTGGGGAGACCGTCGTTTCGCGAGAGGCTTCTGTTACCTGGGCTGTCTCAGCCGGCGGGCTGCGGTGCCGAATGAATGTGTCCGGGTCATGAATCTGGCCCAAAAATTTTCGGGGGATTCGGCAATGCACAAATACCCGCGTATCCGTGTAGCGGGTCGACAAAATCTCTCCATGGGCAGCCAAAAACGCCGTCAACTTGCCATTTCCCACGGCTGATTCAATGTCCACATCGCAAAACGAGCGACTCAACGCATCGCTGACAGCGCGGTGCAGCTGATCGAATCCGGCCCCGGTTTTGGCGCTGACCTGTACGGCGTGTGGATAACGGCGCAGGATGGCTGCCCGCTGGTGTTCGCTGCAAACCCGATCAATCTTGTTCAGCACCAGCAGCATTTGTTTTTCCTCGATTCCGATTTCCGCCAGGACCTGATAGACGGCACTGATTTGGCGAATCACGTCGGGATGGCTGGCATCGGCCACATGCAACAGCAGATCGGCCTGGGTTGCTTCCTCCAGCGTGGCCTTGAAACTTGTTACCAGGCGGTGCGGCAAATCGCGAATGAATCCAACCGTGTCACTCAGCAGTACCGGACCCCAGCTGGGCAGTTGCCAGCGGCGGGTGCGGGTATCCAGCGTGGCAAACAGCTTGTCGGCCGTCAGCACTTCGGCATTGGTCAAGGCATTCATGAGCGTGCTTTTTCCGGCGTTGGTGTATCCCACGAGCGAAACGGTCATGTGATCGCTGCGGGCAGCGACAACGCGTTCCTTGCGTTGCTCAATCTTGTCGAGTTCGGTTCGCAGGTCGTGTATCCGTTTTTCAACCAGTCGCCGGTCCACTTCCAGCTGCTTTTCGCCCGGGCCGCGCATGCCGACGCCCATTTTGATTCGCGACAGGTGGGTCCACATGCGTTTCAGCCGCGGCAATGAATATTCCAGCTGGGCCAGCTCGACCGCCAGTCGCGCCTCGTACGTCCGGGCTCGCGTGGCAAAAATGTCCAGGATCAATTCGGTCCGGTCCAGCACCTTGACTTTCAATCGTTGTTCGAGGTTGCGGATCTGCGCGGGGGAGAGATTGTTGTCAAAAATGACGACGTCGGCGGCATGAAATTCCACCAGGCCGTTCAGCTCCTCCACTTTGCCCTTGCCCAGATAGGTGGCCGGGTCGGGCTTGTCACGGTGCTGGACCATGCCGCCGACGACCAGCGCCCCGGCTGTCGTTGACAGGCCGGACAATTCCTCCAGAGGATCATTTAGTTCGTCCACGTCGCCATGCAACACTCGCACCAAAACGGCGACTTCATTGTCCACAGCCTGTTTGCGTTCCTGGTCTTGCACGATTCGCGATTAGTCCCTGGGGAGCGTTCCTGGTGAAATCGGCCCCGCGGCCGCCCTTTATTTTAACAAAGTATCTTCGCCAAAACGGGGAAAACTGGCTAGTCATCCGGCTCAGAACAGGTCATTGGACCCGATGCGTCCGCAATGCATCCCGGGCAGCGACGCGATTGTCGCCCGATCCCGGAATTGACGCGGGTATGGATTGCCGGTTCGCGCAAAAAGGATCAAGATTCCTGCCAATCCGCGGACCGCAAACAAATTGACCGGAGCGGTGGTCGCGATAACCGGGTGCCCCACGGCATTCAAACCGTACGGTTGCTGAATCTCGAGGTACGAAATGTGCCAAGTGTTGCCAATTGTCAGGGAGTGGTCACAATGGACCGGGCGACCCCGTCAGGTCAACGAATTGAACTGGCGACAGGCAGTGATTGCCCGGTCGGGCACGAATCTTCCACTCCCGGCCGGGCCGTTTCGTGTTGGAGGGTACTGGCTCGGCGGCCTGGCTTGGCGACGATGACGGCCGCGGTCCATTCCCGGTGGCCCCGCACCCAACCGTCGGCCCGGTTTGAGGAACGCCCGCCCCACGCGGGCGGGCAACCAACAATGCAGGAAAGTGATGGGAAATCCGGTTCGCCTGATTATTGACCCACCGGCTCGCGGCAGCTGGAACATGGCGGTCGATCAGGCCTTGCTGGAAACGGCAGCTGCCGGCGACCAGGCGACCTTGCGAGTTTATCGATGGACTCCAGCCACCCTGTCACTGGGGTATTTCCAGTCTTCCTCGGATCGTCTGCGGCACATACCCAGTGCCGGTTGTTCGGTGGTGCGCCGGGCCAGTGGCGGCGGAGCCATCGTGCACGACGATGAATTAACGTACAGCCTGGCTCTGCCTGCCAGCAATCGATGGGCCCGCGACAACGCGAATCTGTTTCGACGGGTGCATCGAACATTCATCGACTGCCTCCAGTCGCTGGGGATTTCCGGCAGTCGAATGGTGGAGCGGGTCACGGCCGAGACTCGTTCAGAACCGTTCCTGTGTTTCCAGCGGCGGGCTTGCGGCGACGTTGTTCTGGGTGATTTCAAGATCATGGGCAGTGCCCAGCGGCGGATGAAGGCTGCGCTGTTGCAACATGGCAGTTTGTTGCTGGGCAAGTCCTCGGCCGCCCCGGAACTGCCCGGAATCAATCAACTGAGCGACGGGCCCGAATTGCGGTTTGAGCAACTGGCCAGTGACTGGCCGGCCCGAATCGCGGTCGAATTCGGCTGGGACACGCGTCCTGCCGGGTTGGATGACGCCGAGCGAGCCAGTGCCGATCGAATCGAAGCGGCCTGTTTCGGTGCCTGTGCCTGGACGAACAAACGATAGACGGCGGGGAAACCACCGGGTTCGTGCGGCAATTCAACGGTCCGCGGATGCCAGCCCCGGCGCCGGCAAACGCCCCGGGGGTAACTGCCCGGGTTAACCCAACCTCATCCTTCCGGCCCGGTCGGCGAATCCCCCGCAAGTCGGTGGCTGGCACCGATTGTGCGGTTTTTGTCGTCCAGAAACACAACCAATTCAGGAATTTGGTGCATTGTGATTTGGGGGGCACTCTGCGTATAATTGGCCTCCAAGGGAGAATTCATAGCTTTACATTTATTTCCTTGTTGGTGCCGCGTGACGGTGTGACAAGTAGCCTGGTTTGGTCGTCTCGGTCATCTCATTCATAAAAGACCCTAACGGCGTAACTCCGTGGCGATTTCTTGCACGTCGATTCACAGGCATCGCTCCACACGAGGTTCGGGCTTCGGCCTGTCTCGGCAGAAATTGGGGGTAAATTAGCGCAGGAAGGTGTACATGCAGGTAAAGCTAAAGGTCATCGGGGGAAAAAATGATTCGCGTGAAATCAAAATCGGAGTCCCCGAATTCATCATTGGCAGGGGCGATGACGCCCATCTGAAGCCAAGCAGCGATTTGATCAGCCGAAAACACTGTTCGTTGAAGATTGACAACGGTACGGTCATGGTTGCGGACATGGGTAGCCGCAACGGGACGTTTGTGAATGGCGTCAAGCTGGAATCTCCGCACACGGCGCGAAGCGGTGATACACTCCGCGTTGGCCGATTGCAGTTTGAGATCCTGATCGATCACGCGCAGCCGGGTCAGAAAAAGCCGAAGGTCGGGGGCGTTGCCGATGCCGCGGCCCGGACGGCCCGGGCATCGGCGGGAGCCAGTGGTTTCGACGAAGAGAGCATCACGGACTGGCTGTCCCAGGGGCCGGACGATCTGCACGGCAGTGCCCAGGAAACCCAGCAATTCAGTCTGGAGGAAACGCCGACCCGGATGTTTGTGTCGAGCGTCGATATTCAGAACAGTTCGGTCCCCGGACCCACGCCCCCCGAGGATATCGAGGAATCGGAATCGTCCAAGTCTCGCAAAAAGCGATTCAAGAAATTGCCTCCCCGGGAAAAGGTCAAAACGGAAAGTTCCAAAGGGGCGGCCGACGAAGTCTTGAGAAAGTTCTTTAATCGTCGCTAAAGCTGCAGCGGCTGGTCGCAGCGCTGCGCACAGGGATTGGCCCCCGGCCGGGTTCGGGCCGGGGTCTGGGGAATCAGCGAGGTGCCGGTCCCTTTTTGGGGGCCCGCCGCGACTCGATTTGCCGGCTTGTTTGGAATTTTTGGCAACCTTTTTGGAATTTTGGGCAACCAATTGGCAACCAATTGGCAGCCGCAGCGAACCGCCTCATATGAGAGGCTCCAGCGGTCGGTGCAAAGTGACCCGGTCCCTGGATTTTCCTGAAACCACGGAATCTCGAGCCAGGTATCCACCTTCGAATAGCCGAGGCTGCCAAGTTGTGTCAGATGACCTGAAATGTCTGGTTCGTCGCTGTCTCGCCGGTCAATCCGCGGCCCAAATCGATTTTGTGCAGCGCTTCCAGGGGCCGGTGTTTGGGTTCTGCATGCGCATGCTCAGGCAGCGGCAAGATGCCGAAGACTGCACTCAGGAAACCCTGATTCGCGTGCTGAAGAACCTGCATCGCTGGGATCCGACGCGGAGAATTGAACCCTGGTTGTTCACCATCGCCGGAAACCGGTGTCGAACCCAGTTGGCCAAGCGGGGCCGACAGCCCGTGTGGCATTCGCTCGACGTGCCGGTCTCCGACAATTCAGAACAATTGCGGGACGCGGAAATACTGGCGGAAGAGGTGGAATTGGCACTTGCCGAGTTGCGGTCCGAATACCGCCAGGTGTTCGCCCTGTTTCACCGGCAGCAAATGAGCTACGAAGAAATCGCTGAGTTAATGGCGGTCCCCCTGGGAACCGTCAAGACATGGGTTCACCGGGCCCGGCGTGAAATCGTGGCCCGTTTGTCTCATCGAGGTGTGGTTCAGGAGCCAACTAGTGAATTGCAGGCAATTCGAGAAACGGATCCAGCAATTGCTGGATGATCGAGTGGATCCCCAAATGGATCTGACCTTGCAACGCCACGCGCAGATTTGTGGCGGTTGCCGCCTGGCGCTGTCCATTTATGCCTGTTTTGAACAGACGCCTTTGCGTACGCAGCGTACCCAATACCAGGCACTGCATGCCAATCCCGGCGTGTCGCAATCAGGTTTTCATGGGGCTGAATCAACCGTCATGACATCCGTGGGCCCCGTCGCCTCCGGCCCGCTCGCCTCCCCGACAGTCGATTCCGGTCGATCGCGGCGTTTTCAGGGGTTGCGGCGGTTGTTGGCAACTGCCGCACTGGTGGCCCTGTGCCTGTTGTCCGCGTGGCGAACGACGCCCGACTCCCGGCCTTCCCCGTCCGCATTGGTCGCAAGCCTTCCCCAACCGATGGCGCCAGAGAACGCGGTGGTTGTCTCCGATTTGGGGGCCGGTCTGGCCAACTGGTTGCCTCGGTCATGGTCCATGTCGATGAGCGATGTGAACTTCTATTCAATGGCCCAGAACGATTTGATCTATCTGGTGCCGGAGAGACACCTGCAGACCGTCCGCGGATTGCCAGCCACCATTGAATCCATTGAGCCCATCTATCGCTATTCAGCGGAGTTTCCGGTCATCAGTCAATGGTCCAACGGCATTCACTACACGCTGGGGCTGATTCGCAACCATTTGCCAGTCGTTTCTTCCGGTCGGCCTGTCCCGAAACGCGACTTGGGCTCGCAATTCGATTTCCGCAAGCGTTACCTCTGCTAAAGCGGCTTGACGGCTCAGGCCTGTCTTGCGGGTCAGCATCTTTTCGCGGTTGGAAGGCTTTTTCCGTCGACAGCCTTTGCGCGATCGTTATGGCCGTCACAACCGGACAGCTTACCCTGTTTACCAGACATGGAAATTCGGTTTTCCCGTTTCATGTTCTCCAGATGATGTATTTTTTCAACGAGCCGGATGGTACTTCCCCGTCATTCCGGATTCCAGAAAAGTCCCCCGTCATTAGCTGGAAGGTTCCCCCCTCATGCCCAAGAAACCCCAAACTGCCAAAGTCGCCAAGTTGGATGAGACTGGTCGCCGCAAAAAAGCCGATCGACGCAAGGAAGGCGGGCCAGTCGTGGCCGAGCGGCGCAAGACGAATCGGCGTCGACAAATTGACCCCACCACTTGTGAGCGCGAATATACGGATGCCGAAATCGAGTTCATGCAGGCTTTGGACGAATACAAACGACGAAGCGGGCGAATGTTTCCAACCTGCAGCGAGATTCTGGAAGTCCTGTCAGATTTGGGCTATCGAAAGGCGGATGATGCCGAAGCTGCCGGTATCCCAACGACCGACATCACGGCATCTGCCATCGCCCCGGTGACCCGGGGATAGACGTCAACGACTTTCAAACCGTGGCTCGCCCATCGGGCGGCGGACCGGCACCCAACCGCTGAATCCGGACGGGATCAGCGGTTTTGTTTTTGACCTGCTATTGCCATCGGTCCCCTCGTTCTCTATTTTGCCCCCGCCTGCAAGAGTACGTCGACCATCGAAGCGTGGCGGTCCATGGATTCAAAATCAGCCCGACCCAACACAACATCCGGTTCATCCTGGTTCCCGCCAGCGGGCTGGCTGGCGATCATGGTTGTCTTGTCAGGCGGCTGCAATCTGGCCTCCACCGGAAATAATGTGCAGGGCAAGCGGTTGTTTGATCAAGGCAATTACGCCCGGGCGATTGAATCATTTCAAACGGCCGTCCAGCACAATCCGCGCAACGCGGATGCCTGGTACAATCTTGGCGCGACGTATTATTACCTCGGAAAACAGCAGCGCAATGCGGAATGGTTGCAACAGGCCGATCAGCTGTTTCGCCAGGCGTTGGCAGCGGATCCCAATCATGCGGATTCGTGGCGCAGTTTGGCCGTGCTGACTGTCGAAAATGGTCGAACGGACGAGGCCTTTGAAATGATCAAGACGTGGCGGGCCAGCGCGCCATACTCGGCCGAGCCGGTTATTGAACTGGCCCGAATGTACAGCGAGGCCGGCAACCGCACCCAGGCCAGCCAATTGTTGTCGGATGCCCTGCAAATCGATCCCAACAACGCCCGGGCCCTCAAGGCCATGGGCCAAATGCGCGAACAGTCCGGCGAAATGCAACTGGCATTGCAAAACTATATCCGTTCCTATCAGGCCAACAATCTGCAGGCCGACGTAGCGCAAAAGATCGCTTCTCTGCAGGGAACGATTCGGACCACGCAGGCGATTCCGTTGCAACCGGGCCAAAACCGATTGGGACAGATCAATCAGCACGTGCCGCGCTGATCGCCGCCGGTTCACGCATCAGGCCACGGCGGCAGCCCGCCGAACTCGTCGTAACCGTTATGATCTGCCGCTTGCCCGGCAAATACCCGACCCATCCGGTTCGGGCAACTTGCCGTTGCCACCCCCATCGGACTAGTCTGGAACCCCGTATCGCACTGGAACGGGTTTTGGCAGACTTGGCGGCTGATGATCTGGGTTTACGGTTTTTCCATTTGCCTGTTGTTGCTGGTTGCCGATGCACAATCCGCCGGTCCGCCGGTTACAGACGCTGGCTGGCACATCTGTCTTGTCGCGCTGGCGTTTCTGGTACCCCCGGCCTTCGCGGCCACGCAGGCACTGGTGGTTCGGCGCTGGCGCCAGATCGAATCGGGACGGCGACCGGTCGAGCGCATCCGTCGCGGCCTCGGAACGGCAAACTTTCTGGTGTGGTTGTCGGCAGGGGCGGCGATCGTGACCGTCTTGCGTTGGCCGTCGCTGGTGCGCGTCAACGGACATTTGGGACAGTGGCCGCTGGTTGATGAATTGCTTGTCATCGCTCCTTCGGTTTTTTCAACGCTGCTCGCCTGGTTTGTGCTTCAGGACGCCGAACTGAGCGTGTCCGCCGACCCGGACGCCGGGTCCGGTGCTGGATGGTGGCAACGTCTGAACCTGATCGGCCAGCGAATCCGGGCGTGTTTCGGACTGGTTTTGGCGCCGGTGCTGTTGCTGTTTCTATTCCGCGATTTGGCAGATTGCCTGTTCCCCACCGCCCAATCCGGCATGGTAACCGGCATCGGGTTTTGCATCCTGCTGATCGGTCTGTGGTTCGCCTATCCGCTGATCGCCGCAGCCACCTGGAGAACCGCGCCCCTGGGCGACACGGATTTGCGGCAGGAACTGGATCAAATCTGCCGGCGCGGGGATTGCGTCCGGAAACGATTCGGATGTGGGACACCGGCGGTACGCTTGTCAATGCCGTAGTGGTCGGGATGGTGCCGGGATTCCGTCGGATCTTCCTGACCGACGAGTTGCTGCGGCAGTTCGAGCCGCGCGAAATTCATGCCATCTTTCGACATGAACTGGGGCATATCGTGGGTTGGCATCTCTGGATTCGTAACGCGGTATTGCTGGCGCCGTTACTGATATTGTGTGCCCTGGGATGCCTGACGACCCAACCGGACTGGAGTCTTCGGTGGTCGAACTTTCTCGAACAGTATTTTTGGCTGTTTGCGGTTGCCGGACCGGCGGCGGGGGTCACGTATCTGACATGGATTGTCCTGCCGGCGATTCGCCACTCGGAACTGCAGGCTGATCGTTACGCGATTCTGGACGAGCAGGGGCAAATCGCGTCGCATTTGTGCGACGACTATTGCCAGGCCTTGCTGAAACTGGCCCTGCAACATCCCGGTTCATTTTGGCGGGGTACGGTGTGGCATCCGTCGATTCGGGATCGGCTGGCGATCGTCCGTGAATTGGCCCGGCAGCCAGCCCCTCGGCAGATGACGGCGGCCCTCTGCCCGGATACCACGGGTCCGTGTTGACACGGCCTGCCCGCGGTCGGTCGCCCCGGGTCCGGCCGCCGCACCGGCCCGTTTCGCGGCGTTCCCCCACTTGCCGCGTTTGATTCCAGCATCGATATTGGGTTCTCGTCAACAACCTGATCTGTCAACCGGTTTCGGAAACGAAAGGGAGCAAAATGTCACGTCCGGGCGCGATTACGTTCAAGGGGAATCCGATGACTTTGGCGGGAGAAGCACTGCGGACCGGGCAACCGGCGCCGGATTTCAAATTGCACTTTTTCAAGGACGGCATGCACACGTTGACCCTGTCCGATTTGAAGGGAAAGCCCACGCTGCTGAGCGTGGTTCCGTCGCTGGATACCGGCGTGTGTGCCATGCAAACCACGAAATTCAACGAGCAGCTTGGCCAAATGGGAGACGCCATTAATGCGGTCACGGTCAGCGTCGATTTGCCATTTGCGCAGGGACGATTTTGTAGTGAAAACGGAATTCAGAATATTCGCACGGCCAGCGATTACCAGGACCGCAATTTTGGTCGCCACTGGGGCATGTTGATCGAGGAGTTGCAATTGCTGGCTCGCGGGGTTTTTGTGCTGGACGGGGATGGCAACATTGTCTATGCCCAAACGGTTGGTGAGGTAACGGACGAGCCGGACTATGATGCCGCCGTTTCGGCACTCAAGGGTTTGCTGGCCTCAACCGCTTAGCCTGGTCCGGTCGCCGTCGCGTCCTGGCCGGCCGGAGCTTGAATCGCGGGTGGACCCCGAACCCCCGCGGCGTCTGATGCCTTGTTGCCCGGGCCGGCACAGGATTTGTGGTATTCCGGCCCTGAACGGGGAGCCGGTATGGCGGGGCAACCGGCGTTTGGCTCGCTGAGGGCGACGGCCCGGACCGATGTGTTCTGCACAACACGGCGTTGAAAAACGCGGTGTTGAACCAGGCCGCCGCCCCGGAAATGCGCGGCGAATGGAGACCTGCCGGATCAATGCCCCGACGGCGGCGAAGATCGTGGAGGGCGGGCCGGCCCGCGGTTCCGCTCGTGCCAATCGCCGGGAATTGATCGCCGCGATCAGTTTTCCCGGTTGCGCGGCGGCGGTAATTTCGGGAATCCGTTCGAAACGACGCGAACGGCATGACGAACGGACCCGCCACGATGAATGTTCCGGCAACCAGTTTCCCGATTTCTCAATGGCTGCGGATTGGCTACCACAACTGGTGGCTGGTCGCCCTGTGTGCGGGTTTACTCGGCGTATTCCTGTACGGCATTCTGCAGCCGCGGAAGAAATCCGAGTGGAGATCGGCCGGCGTCGCCCAGGCCTGGATCATCGCCCTGTACGCGGAGATGTACGGGACGCCGCTGACCGCCTGGCTGTTAATGATGTGGCTGGGCCGGTCCGGCGAAGAGGCCGAAAACCATTTCAACGGTCACGCGTGGCCGTTGATCCTGGGAATGCCTGATTCCTGGGTACTGGCGGCACAGGTGGTATGCACGGTTCTGGGCCAGTTGCTGATTGTGGCCGGTGCGGTGCTGGCCATTGTCGGCTGGCGTCAACTGCATCAGGCGGCACAACGGGGGGAGATGGTCACCGGCGGCCTGTATCGCTTTATCCGGCATCCCCAATACACCGGATTCTATTTGTTTCTGATCGGCAGTGTGATTAACTGGCCGACCCTGTTGACCGTCGCCACGTTGCCCATTCTGGGTCTGGTTTACTGGCGGTTGGCTCGTCAGGAGGAACAGGATGCATTGCGGGAGTTTGGTGAACGGTACCGCTGTTACATGTCCGGGACCGGCCGCTTTCTGCCCCGCTGGTCGTGATGGCCTCTTCGCGGTGGTCAAGCCGGTCAACAAGTGATTCGGATTTCGGAATCCCGGGCCGTCAGTTCAGTCGTTGCATCGCCTCCAGGATTTTGTCCCGGCTGCGGAAAAAAGCGTCCAGAATATCCGGATCAAACTGTGTTCCCCGTCCCCGTTTCAGCAGCTCGAAGCATTTTTCGATCGAGAATGCCTGCTTGTATTTTCGCGCGGAACCCAGCGCATCAAAAACATCGGCCACGGCGGTGATGCGCCCCTCAATCGGGATGTCGGTTCCCGACAGGCCCTTGGGATACCCCCGTCCGTCCCACCGTTCATGATGAGTCGCGGCGATTCGGGCGGCCATTTGCAACAACGGCGAGGTGCAGGCGATTTCACCACTGTCGTTGAGTCCGCCAAAAATATGTCCGGCATGTTCGCAATGCATTTTCATCACGGCGAATTCTTCCTCAGTCAACTCGGAAGGCTTGTACAGGATGGCGTCGGGAATCGAAATCTTGCCGACATCATGCAACTGTGCAGCCAGTTCCAGCCATGCGCAGAAATCCTCATCCAGGCCGGCGCTTCTGCCAATGATGCCGGCGTACTTGCCAACCCGCAGAACATGATTGCCGGTCTCCGTATCGCGACTCTCCGCAGTACGGGCCAGGCAAAGGATCGTTTCACGCCGTGTGGCAAACAGCTCGTCCGTCCGGATATTGACCTCAAATTGCAAACGGGCCGACAGGGCCCTCAGCTGGTCATTCTGAATCTTCATCAACAGTGCGTTGCGAACGCGTGTCGCCAGTTCCGCCGGCTTGGCCGGTTTCGTCAGAAAATCATTGGCTTGCAGCTTGAGAGCAGCCATGCGGATGCGGTCATCCGCCGACGACGTCATCACCAGCACCGGGATGGATGAGATTCCTTTTGTGGTGCGCAGGGTTTTCAGAATTTCCAGGCCGTTGATCCCGGGCATCCGAATGTCGAGGATGATCAGGTCCGGGTTTTCGGTCGAGATTCTTCCCAGCACGCGATGCGCGTCGTTTTCCGTTTCCACCCGTTCAAACCCCGAATTCTTCAGGAAATTGCCAATCACGTCCGTAACGGCGGGTTCGTCATCGACAACCAGAATGCGGGCTTCTTCGGGAGACCGTTGATGCGGAATATGTTGATGGATCGGTGCGCTTCGGCCCTGTCGCAGGTAGCCATGGTCCATGTCGTGCCCGGCCACGCAATCGTAAATACTAATCGAGCTGCCGTTGCGACCCTTGGACTGGTACAGGGCCTTGTCGGCCTGATCAAACAGAACCTCGGCCAGCGTGACCCCCGGATGACTTTCGGCAACCCCGACACTGATGTTGGGGCAGATCGAGTGATTCTCGACCTGCACCGGATGGGCATCCAGTTGTTCCGTGATTTTTTCGGCCACGCCCCGGGCGCTGGCTGCCGAACCGTCGCAAATAATCGCGAATTCATCCCCGCCCACACGAGCGGAAAACGCCCCGATCGGTTCGCAGTTGCGATGGGTTATTTCGGCCACCTGTTTAAGGACCAGGTCGCCAGCGCGATGGCCGTGAAAATCATTAATGGACTTGAAACGGTCAATGTCAAACAGAATCAGGCTGAACGGACGAACGTTCGCTTCGGATGCCCTGTTGTTGAGAAACCGGTCGAAGGAACGACGATTGCGCAGCTGCGTCAACGAATCGAACTCCAGTTCCCGTTGTACCAGTTCAGCGTGCTGTTTGAGTGTGTCTGTATGATGTTTGAAATACAGGGCGTTGCTGACCCGGGCCACCAGTTCCCGCGAGTCAACCGGTTTGTTGATAAAGTCATTGGCTCCGGAATTCAGAACCGTCAGCCGTGTTTTTTCATCCAGGGCTGCCGACAATACAATCACCGGCACGTAACGAGTCAGATCCCGGGTCCGCAAAAACTTCAGGATTTCGATTCCGTTAATTCGGGGCATGCGTATGTCCAGCAGGATGATGTCCGGCTGAATGCTGCGGATGGACTGCACGGCCCGGGCCGGATCGTTGAACGGTCGAACATTGCGGAATCCCGCCGTGGTCAGGTAGTTGACGATGGCGTCCGTGGTGGCGGATTCATCATCCAGAATCATGATTCGGGACTCGACCAGTTTGTCCCGGTCGAGGGATGACAGCTGAACGTCGCCAGCCACCGGGATGGCTTCAGGAGCCAGATTAACAGGATCGGTTGTCGTGGACAAATTCAAGGGGAAACCTCCTGGTTACCGGGCAATGCCCCGGGGTGCTGGATGTCTGGCAGCCTTCAGGTTCACGGCCACAGGGGGGCCGGCCTGGTTCGTGGGGGTCTCCCAATCAAGACCCGTCCAACAGCAACTGTAGGTTGCGGATGTTGCCCGGACCGTGACGAATCAGTCCATTTTTGGACCCCGAGACCATCGCGACCGGAATACACATTCCCGCCAGGCCAGGCGGAACATTCGAAATAATCCGCAGTTGTCACGGCAAATGGCGGGCCGCTGTTGCCGATTGGCCGCCTCAGGACCGCTCGCGGGAACCAGAAAACCTAGATTTGAAAATTCGAAACCGAATTGGTGAGCATTCCTCATGAGTCGACGCAATCGACTGCGCCGGAAAAACAAGCGGGGAAGCGGTACGCGCCGGGAGGATTCAGCCGTGCCACCGCAAAGGTTCTGCAGGAACCCGGCCGTCCGCTGCGCCCCGGAGGTTTGCGAACTGGAACCGCGTGTGATGTTCAGTGGTGTACCGCTGGATCTGCCGGATGCCGTGATCGCCGCTCCGGAAGCCGGCGTCGACGGCAGTGATCTGATCGTGGACTCGCTGTTCAACGGTTCCTTTGCAGAAAATGTGGCAAGTGACTGGACCTGTCTGGTCGGCCAGTCCGACGCACCGCACGACAAGCTGTTGGTGGCGGATGATTATGGACTCGAATCATCGTCAGCGATCCTGTCCACGCTGTCGGCCGACATGCCATCCCCGGCGGATGTCAGTGAAATCGTCTTTATCGATCAGGGCGTGGATCACTGGGAGTCTCTGGCGGAGCAGATTCGGACCGACCACGCGCTGTTGATTGAAATCGATTCGGGGGTCGATGGAATTTCCCAGATCAGCCATTCGTTGCAGAAATTTTCAAATATTTCGGCAATCCACCTGGTTTCCCACGGCGCGGCCGGAGAAATCGTGCTGGGCAATTCGGTCCTGTCACTCGATACCCTGAATGCCCGCAGCGCAGAAATTGCTCAATGGAACCTGTCATTGAGTGACGGCGCCGATTTGCTGATTTACGGATGCGATGTCGCCGCAAGCCCGGCGGGCCGCACCCTGACCGAGTCTCTGGCAGCACTGTGCAACTGTGATGTGGCAACCAGCGATGATGTTACCGGGCACGCCGATTTGGGGGGTGACTGGGACCTCGAGTATCAGGTGGGTCAACTGCAATCGCAGATCGTACCGGGCCTGGCGATTCAGCAAAACTGGATGGGCACGCTCGACATCTCTTCGAATCAGGTCGTGCACTTGCAGTTCGACGAGGCCGCGGGTAATGCCGCCAGTGACAATTCCGGGAACGGAAACGACGGAGCCCTGACCGGAACCCAGGACTGGGTCACCGGCACCATTGGCGGTGGATTTCATTTCGACTATTCGGACGGCGCCGATTTTTTTGAGATCGCCAACGCTTCCACGGTTCAGGATGTGCAGGAAGGCAGTTTTACGCTGGCCGCGTGGTTTGTGGCTGACGATGTGCCCAGTGGCTCGGTGTCACCCGATAATGATCATTCGTACGGGATCATTGCCAAAGAGGGCAATCATACCGGAATCTGGTATCGGGCCGACCAGCGGTTTGTGTTCGAACACTGGCTGGGTGGCGGCAGTTTTACGGGCGTTACCAGCACCGGTACGTATGCCCCGGGCACGTGGCATCATATTGCCATCGCGGTGGACCGCCCGGCCGGAGCGATCGCCATGTACATTGACGGTGCCCTGGAAAGCACGTCCAGTTTCACGCCCGGCGCGGCATCTGGCGAATACAACAGTGAAACCTGGAAAATCGGCAGTGTCCGCGATACGTTTACACCCGGTACCTACGCGTATCCCGCCAGCGGCTCAATCGACGATGTTCGAATTTTCAGTTGTTCCCTGTCCGCCGGCGATGTCGCCGAACTGAATGCCCTGGGAACCCTGATTGTCGACCAGGCACTGGACGTTGTCGACGGTAATACGAGCTCGATTGCCGCGCTGCTGGGAGACAAGGGCGCCGACGGACTGGTTTCACTGCGTGAAGCGATTCAGGCAGCCAACGCCACGCCCAACGGAGCCGAACCGGATCGAATCGTCTTTGATTTCGCGGATGGTTCGGTCGGGCATCTCTACTATCAGGACGATGGCCTGGCCGGCTCGCTGGATCCGGCCCGGGTTACCGCCGTGCCCGCTGGCGGTGAGGCATTGATTACCGATTTTGATCCCGACCATCCACACACCTGGTTTCGGATCGATCTCGATAATCTGTTGCCCGGGCTGGTTGTTACGGACACCCTGGTGATCGACGGCTATTCCCAGCCCGGCGCCTCGCCCAACACCCTGACGATGGGCAACGATGCCATCGTCAAAATCGAAGTCACCAATTCGGCGGGGGACGGCAATTCCGGACTTTCATTCAATACCGGCGCCAATGGTTCAATCCTGCAGGGATTGGTTATCAACGATTTTGGCAGCATGGGCGTGCTGGTCAACTACGATGTCGATGACATCACGATCCAGGGAAACTTCATCGGCACGGATGTCTCGGGAACGCTTGACCGGGGCAACGGCGACGCAGGCATCCAGGTTCGCTCGGACAACAACCGGATCGGGGGCTCCACCGCGGCGGATCGAAATATCATTTCCGGCAGCAACAATCGCGGGATCGCATTTTTTTCGTTCAGTACGATTTCCGGCAACGTCGTGGAAAACAACTACATTGGCGTTGATGCGTCCGGGTTAACGGCTTTGGGTAACCGGGGTACTGGAATTCAGCTGTACGACACGGATGGTACGAGAATTATCGACAATGTGATTTCCGGCAACGAGGACGAAGGCATTTTGTTTCGCTCCGGCAGTGAGGTCCGCAACAGCCAGATTCAGGGTAACCGGGTCGGTGTGGGAGCTGACGGGACGACCGGGATCGGGAACGGCCTGTCCGGAATTCGTATCGCGGCCGATATTGCGACCGACAATCTGATTGGCGGTGATTTGCCGGGCCAGGGAAACATTATCAGCGGTAACGGCGAAAATGGAGTCATGTTGGACGGCGCCGGGTTAACGGGCACCCTGATTTTGGGCAACTGGATCGGTACCGATGTGAGCGGAAGCCTGAATCTGGGGAATCGAATCCATGGTATTCGGATTGAAAACGGGGCTTCATCCAGCCGAATTGGCGGACTTGCCCTGACCGATCGCAATGTGATCGCTTTCAATGACGCGGACGGAGTATCGCTGAAAGACGACGCCGGGAACGGTAACGCGATCCTGGGTAATTCGATCTATTCCAACGCGGATTTGGGTATCGATCTGAATGACGATGATGAAACCCTGAATGACATCGACGACTCGGACGGTGGCGCGAATACGCTGATCAATTTTCCGGTCCTCACCAATGTAGTTACCGACGGCACCAGCGTGTCCGTCTCCGGCTGGTTCAAAACAAGACCGGGTTTGGCCAGCTATCGGCTGGAATTTTTTATCAGCAATCTGCCGGATGCCAGCGGTTACGGAGAAGGCCAATCGTTCATCGGGTTTGTCGATGTGGCCACCGACTCCAGCGGCCTGGCATTTTTCAGTCAAACGTTTGTCCGCAACGTGGCACCCGGGCGTGTGATTACCGCGACGGCCACCGACAGTCTGAACAACACGTCCGAGTTCAGCCTGGCCCGTCGGGCCGCGGTCGATACCCTGACCCGAGATGGAATCTGGATGTCCACGACGGGCGATGTCACGGGCAGCGGTGCCCCGGGTCTGGACTCATGGAGCCAGGCAGAGGTGCTGGGTTTTGGCGGTCCGGGATTGCAGCTGGAGCCGCCCACGACTGCGGGCGAATTTGGTTCTGTGCTGAATCTCAATCTGCTGAGTGACGACGGCGACGTCGATATCGACGGAATTCATTATGTGACCCAGGCCGTGACGATCGGTGCCGGTGCCAACGCGATCGATCTGGTCGCTGGCGATTTGCTGATTAGTACGGGCTCGGACGAGAGTTTTTTGGGAGGGACTTTTACGGCCGGCCGCGATGACCTGTTTCTGTTCCGGCCACTGGTGGCCGGTGATTACAGCGTGGGCCGCATGCAACTGGTCCTGGATATGGATTCGCCGTCGTTGAGCCTGCCCGCTCCGGATCCGGACCTGAATTTCAACAACATGTGGAGTGTCACACTGGTCGAGCAGGACGTCACGCTGGGCGGATATGATCTGTTCGCCGGTGAAATCCTGTTTTCGCGTGAGGGTGGTTCCGAAGACGATGACATTTATGTTTTCCATGTTTCCGACGCCGGAGCCGGCGTAACCGATGGAACCGCCGACAAACTGATCGAAGGCAGTGCCTGGGGCTTTAACGGCAGGATTCTGGGACTGGATATCATCGAGCGGACAATTGTCGTGGGAGGCCAAACGCTGGCGCAAGCGAGCCTGCTGGTGACCACGGATAACAATACGACCATTCTGGATTCGGATGCTGATCTGTTGAACGATTTGACCGTTCAGCGATACGACATCGTTTCGCTGAATGTTTCGCAAACGGAACTCAATGGCGGCACGGTTGTCGATAGCGCGGCGATTGTGTTTGAGGGTGCGGATGTTTCGCTGAACGCGGGCAATGAAAATATCGACGCGTTTTCGATCGTCGGCGATACGTCCGGAAACAGTCAGCCCACGGATATTTCGCCCGACAGTTTCAGTCTCGCTGAAAATACATTCACCGGCGGCGGAATCAGTCTGGGAACCCTGGCCGCTGCCGATCCGGATGGAGGTGAAACGTTTACGTGGTCCATCGTCGGGGGTGCGGACGGCGCCGCGTTTTGGCTGGCCGGTGCGGGCAACGAGCTGTTTTTTGACGAGTCCCTGATCGACGATGGCTGGCTCGATTTCGAGGATCGGGCCAGTTACAGTGTCGACATCGAGGTTCGGGACAGTGGCGGCAATACCCGGGTTGAGACGATTGTCCTGAATGTGAATGACCTCAATGAGGATCCTGTGGTCGTTGCCGCGGTTACGGCCACGGCCACCGAAGACGATCCGCCGTTGTCCGTTGACTTGCTGGCCGGGGCCAGCGATCCGGATACCGGCGATACGCTGGGCATCGCCGGTCTGACGCTGGTCAGCGGCGACGCGCGTGGCGTGACGGTGGCCGGCACGCTGCTGAACGTCGACCCCAGCGCCTACAACGACCTGGCGGTCGGCCAGACCGAGGTCATCACCTGCAGCTACAGCATCGTGGACGGCAACGGGGGGCTGGTTTCCCAGATGGCCACCATCACCATCAGCGGACTCAATGATTCTCCCCGGCTGGGCAATAACCAGCTGACCATCGCCGAGGGAGCCACGGTGACGCTGTCGTCGGTGAATTTGAGCGGGACCGATGTCGATGATGCCGATTCCGGGCTGGTTTTCAATGTTTCCAATGTTGCGGGTGGCCAGTTTGAACTGGCCGCAATGCCGGGGCTGGCCGTTAACTCATTTACCCAGGCTCAACTGGCTGCTGGCGACATAGTATTCGTTGATGACGGCGATGACGTGCCGCCGGGTTATGACGTGGCCGTGACGGACGGATTGGCGACGGACGGACCGTTTCCAGCCACGATTATATTCTTCTCAAGCAACGACAATCCAACCACCAGCGGGATCCCGGGCCTGACGGTTGACGAGGATGCACCGGACTATTCCCTGAATCTGTATCCGGTCTTTGCCGATTCCGAGGACGCCGACTCGGCCCTGGCCTACTCGATTACCGGCAATACCAATCCAGGACTGTTTGACGCCGTTAACATTGCACCGGGCGGCAATTTGCAGCTTGATTTTGCCGACAACCTTCACGGTTCGGCGACCATTACCGTGACCGCCACCGATACGGGCGGCTTGTCGGTTTCCGCGACATTTCTGGTCACCGTCAATCCGGTCAACGATCAACCGATCGTGACCAGTCCGGTCGGAGCCGTTTCCGTCGACGAGGACTCCGGCGACTCCGTAATTGATCTGGTCACGGTATTTGACGATGTCGATATCATCACCGACGGCGACAGCCTGACCATCAGCGTGGTCTCCAACAGTAACACCGGTCTGGTCTCGACCAATCTGGTCAACGGCCAGCTGACGCTGGATTACCGGTCCCAGCAATTTGGTTTGGCAACGATCGTCGTCCGGGCCACGGACCTGGCCGGTGAGTATCGGGACGAAACGATATTGGTCAACGTGGCACCGGTCAATGATGCTCCCCTGGTAAACGATCAGACCATTACGATGATCGACGGCACGGCCGCCGTGGGCAATGTCCTGGCCGGCGCTTCGGATATCGAGGGAGACGGGTTGACGGTATCGCTGTTGAGCGGGCCGACCAGTGGCAGCCTGGTCCTGAATGCGGACGGGACATTTGTCTATTTGCCGGATCCCGGATTCACCGGAACGGCATCGTTTACGTTCGTAGCCAGTGACGGCACCGATACCAGCAATATCGGAACGATTTCGATTGAGTTTGGCGGCCCGCTCGATCCGGTCCTGCCGGTACCTGCCACCGACACACCGGAACCCCCGGCCAGTGACCCGGACGACGAATTGCCGGCACCGGTGACGTTGAACACTCCGGTTTCCGGGCCGGAGCCCCGACCCCCTGCCGAACCGAATTTCACGCTGCCGGAACAGCCCGTGTTTGGCACCAGTGACGAGTTGGTAACTGGCCAGGTCCTGCGACCCGTTACGCACAATGCCGAGTACCTGTCGTTTCAATTGCTGACCCCGGATTTCCAGGAGCGGTCCCTGCCCACGATTGAGATTCCGGCGGCCCGCATGTCGGGGGCGTTTCTGGCCTCGCTGGAACGGTTTGGGGCACAGATGGACGACGCCGCCAGCAAGGCCAATATGGTGTTTGTCACCACGGTTGTTTCGATGTCCGGACTGTCCATCGGTGCGGTCAGCTGGATCCTGCGGAGTGGTGCCCTGGTGACCAGTCTGATGGCGCAGATGCCCGCCTGGAAATTGATTGACCCGCTGATTGTTCTGGGCTATTTCCGGGACGAGGAAGATGACGAATCGATTCAGGACATTATCGATTCCGGAACAGCCAATCCGCCCGGCAACAGCGCCCTGCCGACCGGGGAGAACCAGGGAACGCTGCCGCCGTTCCACGATCGAGGATCCCATGAATAACAAGAAAACGTTGATATCGCGATTTTTCAATCTGCTGTCCTGGCCGACCCGCTCGATCAGTACGCGGACGCGGCTGTCCATCGGACTTTCGATTGGAGTTTTGTCACTGGTATTGTTGGCGCAGTTTTTCAACATTATTCCGAACCGAAACAACGTCATCATGTTGGGCCGGGGTTTGCAGACGGAAACCCTGGCGCTGACCGGTACGGCGCTGGCGACGGCGACCCGGGACATGTCGGGATTTGAGGAGATGTTAAAAAATGTTGTGGCCCGTGATCCCGATCTGGTGTCAGCCGGCTTTCGCAATTCCCGGGGCAAATTGCGTCTGGACGTTGGCAATCATGCAGCGAACTGGGTCATGCCGCTGGATGGAAAATCGACGGATCAATACATGTTTGTGCCGGTCTATCGCCACGACGAGCAGATTGGACAACTGGAGCTGTGTCACCGGCCGCTGGTCAGTATTTCCAGCTGGTTTCGGTCAAATACCGCCAACCTGGCGCTGTTTCTGGTGTCCGGTTCCTTTTTGCTGTTCAACCTGATTCTTTACCGGTTTATCAAGCAAATGGACCCCCGCGGTGCGGTTCCGCGACGTGTCCGGGAAGCACTGGACAACCTGGCCGAAGGATTGTTGATACTCAAAGACGACGACTGCATCATGCTGTCCAACAGCATGTTCGCCCAACTGGTGGGAGTCCATGCCGACAAGCTGATCGGGCAGAATGTGACCGGATTTCCGTGGTTGCGGGACGACCAGCAATCCCTGCCCTGGCACGATGCCGTCAAACAGCAACGCCCGGTGCTGGACCGGATTCTGCAAATCGTTGACAGCGGCGGCACGCTGCGAACCTTCAGTGTCTCGGCATCGCCGGTCATGAGTCAGGGTGACAAGTGCCGAGGCGTGATGGTGACCTTTGACGACATCACGGTTCTGGAAGAGCACAAGCAGGAATTGATTGCCGCCCGCCGGCAGGCGGATGCCGCCAATGAGGCCAAATCCGTATTCCTGTCACGCATGAGTCACGAAATCCGGACTCCCATGAATGCCATCATCGGCTATACCGATCTGCTGCGGCAAGGCGATTCCAGCAAGGGGGAGCAGCGCAAATACCTGTCCACCATTCATTCCAGCGGCGAGCATTTGCTGGACCTGATTAATGACATTCTGGACCTCTCCAAAATCGAAGCCGGACAAATGACCATTGAAAAACGGCGATGCCATTTGGTGCCGATTATCAATCACGTGATCGAGTCGCTCAAAGTTCGGGCGGAGCAAAAATCACTGTTGCTCGATTACCGAATTGAGGGCCAGATACCGGCGGAAATCGAAACGGATGAAACCCGACTCCGCCAGATTCTGATCAACACCATCGGCAATGCCATCAAATTCACCGAACAGGGGGGCGTGCGACTGGCCGTCGGAACAACCCAGGAAGGGATGATTCGGTTTGAGGTTGCCGATACCGGAGTTGGAATCCCGGAAAGCGCCTTGTCCCGCATTTTTGATCCGTTCAGCCAGGCAGACAATTCGGTGACTCGCAAATTCGGCGGAACCGGGTTGGGTTTGTCCATCAGCAAACAGCTGGCTGAGGCACTGGGGGGAGGGATTTCGGTCAGGAGTGTTGTTGACGAAGGTACGGTCTTTTCGATCCTGATTGATCCGGGAACCCCGGGCGATACCAAATGGATTTCGGCCCAACAGGTTGACCAGGAATTGGCGAGTTCCGAAGATGCTCCCGTTGAAACCGCGGTTCGCTTTCAACGAGGGCATCTGCTGATTGTCGATGACGCGGAGGCCAATCGGGACCTCGCTTGCCTGATGATGGGTCGCCTGGGCTTGACATGCGATACGGCCGAAAACGGACGGGTGGCCCTGGAGCGGATGCGCACCGGCCGTTACGACGTGGTGTTGATGGACATGAACATGCCGGTCATGGATGGATTGACGGCGACGGGCATTTTGCGGGCCGAGGGCTGCACGGTTCCCGTCGTGGCGTTGACGGCCCTGGCCATGGATGAAGAGCGGCAAAAGTGCCTGGCGGGTGGATGCAACGGATTCCTGACAAAACCGATTCGGATGCAGGCATTAACCCGTGTGTTGACCGGGTATTTGCCCTTCGAACGGCTGGCAGTGGACCGCCCGCCAGCGCCGGAGACTCTGCAACCGGCCGCCGGTCCCGGCGAACATCCTGGTTTGCCGGTGAAGACCCCGTCCGTTTCATCTGACGCGGGAGACGTTATTGAAGCCGGCCTGATGGAAACACTGGCCAGCCTGGGACTGGACGACCTGGACAACCGGCCTGCCCCGGCGGCGACTGACCAGGCCGGTGATCTGGTATTGCCTGACGTGGTGCAAACCTCGATTCCCTGCGATGACGATGCCATGATGGCGATCGCCGGCCGATTCGTGACTCGCCTGCAAAACCGAATCGGTGAATTTGACGATGCCTGGTCCGCAGGTGATTTGTCGCGACTGAGCGATTTGGGGCACTGGCTGGCCGGAGCTGCTGCCACAGTCGGCTTCAATGACTTTGTATCGCCCTCCCGGGAACTGGAACGAGCCGACGGGTCGGATCCCCGTCGAATCCAGGAATTGATCAGCCATTTGCATCAGCTGGTGGAGCGGATTGGAATTGGCGGGGCGGCCCTGTCCGGCCCGGACGCCTGAATCATCCACTGGCCCCGCGACGATCAACGGGGAATGCCGGAGACGGGCACGCATCGACTCAGTCAGGGGTGGGCGAGCTGCCCCGGTGGCATGCTCCAGTCCAAAACGGCATGTCTTCTTTCGAGCGGCCGGCATCCCTGGCGATTGGCCGGTGACCTCTCAGGTCGCGGTTGCCGTCAACATGAATTGCCGCGCGGCATCCAGGCCAACGTTCAGTTTCCCGGGGTCCTTGCCACCGGCCTGAGCCATATCCGGGCGTCCACCGCCCCGTCCGCCAACCTCCGGGGCCACCGTCTTGACCCACTCACCGGCGCTCAATCCCCGCTCCACGACCTGCCGCCCCAGGCCGGCCAGTAACAGGACCTTGTCCGGGCCCTGGATCGAGGCCAGAAAAACGGCGGCCGAAGCATTCTTTTTGCGCACCTGATCGATCAAACCGCGCATCATATTGACATTGGCCCCGGGGACTTCGCTGACAATCACCAATACACCATCTGCGTCAAAACCGCGGCCCAGCAATTCATCCGCAGTGACTATATCGGTGGAAGCCATGTCCTGGATTTGCTGTTCCAGTGACGCGGCTTCAGCCTGCAAGGCCTCGATTCGCGATACGGCGTCCACTGACGGCACGTTCAGCAACCGGGCGATTTGGCGGACGATGTCCCGGATCTCCCGGTATTCTGCCGGCTCCCCGGAGGCATCCGGCGCGGGCCCGCCCGTGACCGCCGGCAACCGGCCAGGCTGGCCAGCGTTCAACTGTTTCTTCAGTGCCTTGACCCGCGCGATCAGGGCGTCAACACGGCTCACCAGGCCCGTCGCGGAGGTGCCCAGCAATTCGGTCATGCGCTGCACGGTTTGGCGAGTGGCGGCGGCGTTTTCACGAGCCCGCTCTCCGGTCAGAGCCACGATCCGGCGGGTCCCGGCCGAGACCGCTTCCTCGGAGACAATTTCAAACTCACCAATTTCAGACGAATTCGCCACGTGTGTACCGCCGCACAATTCCTTGCTGAAATCCCCAATGCTGACCATTCGTACCGGATCGGGATATTTTTCCCCAAACAACATCATGGCGCCCTGATTTCGGGCATCCTCCAGCGGCAGGATGACCGCCTGTACCTCATGCCCCTCTCCAATCCGGTTCAGTGTTTCTTGTTCCAGCCGGGCCAGTTCGGCAGCGGAAACCGGTTCCAGGTTGGCAAAATCAAACGCGCAGCTGATCGTCCTCAACTCGCGAGCCCCGCTGCTGGGCGTGCTGGCCGACAAATTTCTGCAAGGCGTAATGCAGAATGTGCGTGGCCGAGTGCGCTCGCTGAATCCCGGTTCGCCGGACGGAGTCGACCTGCACAGCAACCCGATCTCCCCGGGCAATCGTTCCTTCGGTCACCTGTCCGTAGTGCACCAGGACGTCGCCGCTCTTCTGAACATCGGACACGGCGAATTTTCCGGTGGGGCCCGCAATCCATCCGGTGTCGCCGACCTGGCCGCCGGCCTCACCGTAAAACGGTGTGCGATCCAGGACCACGCGTTGATCCTCGCCGGACCCGGACAACGTGTCGGTCAACTGGCCATCCTGCACCAGTCCGCAAACGGCGGCCTGATCCCGGGTGCAGGCATAACCGACAAAATCCGTCGACTTGACTTCGCGTTTGATGGCATCCAGGGGGCCGAAATCGCCCATGACGCCGGTTTGCCCTGCCCCGCTGTCCAGGGAATGACGCTCGCGTGCCTGCCGGTATCCGTCCCAGTCAAACTGGAATCCCCGATCGTGGGCGATGGACTCAAACAGCTCGGCCGGAATCCCCTGTTCCTGATACAGGTCGAACGCCGCGCGGCCATCGACGCTGGTTGATCCGGCCGATTTCATTTCGGCGAATGTGGTTTCAATTCGCGCGCAAGCCCTCCTCCAGGCTTCTCAAAAAGCCTTCTTCCTCGGCCCGGATCACCTGGGCGACCCGCACCTGGGTGTCCCGCAAGTCGGGATAGGGGTGAGACATCGTCTCGACGACGGCCGGAACAATCTCATACAGAAACGGTTCGCGGCGGCCCATTTCGTGGCCCTGCAAGACGGCCCGCCGCAACAGCCGCCGAATGACATAGTTTTCCTTTTGCTTGTCCGGGTAAACGTTTTCGTGGATGGCCATGGTGCAGGCCCGCACATGATCGGCGATTCGCCGCAATCGCCGGCCGTTTTCCGTATCGGCCTGGTAGGAGACATGACAGGCCTCGGCGGCGGCCTGCAACGATCGGTCGCAGGATATCGATGTGAAAGTTGGTATCAACCCCTTGCATGGTCGCGGCAATGCGCTCCAGTCCCATGCCGGTATCAATGTTCTTGCTGGGCAAGGGTTCCAGATTATCGGGCGGGTCGCCACTGCGGTTGAACTGGGTGAACACAAGATTCCAGATTTCGCATTCCGGTCCGTGGTCGGGAACGTAAAAGATCTCGCTGCACGGTCCACACACGCCGTCGGGGCCTTCACTGGGGGCCCCGGCCGGCCAGAAATTGTCGTGTTCTCCGAGACGGGCAATGCGGTCGGTGGGTAATCCGATTTCCTGATGCCAAATCTCGGCCGCTTCGTCGTCGTCCAGATAAACACTGACCTTCAGGCGATCCGGATCGATCCCCAGCCAGCCAGGCCCGGTCAAAAATTCCCAGGCCCAGTGGATGGCTTCCCGTTTGAAGTAGTCGCCAAAACTGAAATTGCCCAACATCTCGAAAAAGGTATGGTGATAGGCAGTTCGTCCCACATTTTCGATGTCGCCGGTGCGAAGGCATTTTTGGCAACTGGTGGCCCGGGTGAATTCCAGTTTGACCTTGCCCAGAAAATGATCCTTGAACGGATTCATGCCGGCGGGTGTGAACAGCACCGTCGGGTCCCATTTGGGGACCAGCACATCGCTGGGGCAGATCGTGTGCCCGCAGCCCCGGAAGAATTCCAGGAATTTTTCGCGGATTTCGTTGGTTTGCATATCGGTTTGGATTCTGCCGGGAGAAATGCGACCAGGCCAGCTTCACCACAGAGTGCAATATATCGGCCGCGGGTTCGGGCGGAAACAGGCAGTCGGACCCGAAGGCCGGAGGCGGTGAAACGTCTGACAAGCTGCCCGGCCGGGTTCTATTCGCTGACCCGGCCCTCAACCAGACGGATGATACGGTCGGCGCGAGTCGCGATTTCGTCGTCGTGGGTGACCATAATAATGGTCAGGCTCTCTTCGTCGCGCAATGTCATCAGCGCCTGCATGACTTCTTCGCTGTTTTGGCGATCGAGATTTCCGGTTGGCTCGTCGGCCAGCAACAGCCCCGGTCGGGCCACCAGCGAGCGAGCGATGGCGGCCCGTTGCATTTCGCCGCCCGACATTTGACCGGGGCGGTGGTGCAACCGATGTCCCAAACCAACCTGTTCCAGCAATTCGATGGCCCGCTGGCGAAACCGGCGGCGATGACGCCAGTAACCGGCAATCCCGCCGCCAATCATGTGCGGCAACAGGACGTTTTCCAGCGCCGTCAATTCAGGCAGCAGATGATAGAACTGAAAAATCAGACCAATTTCCTGATTGCGCAACCGGTCGCGTTGCACGGGGCGCATCGTGTTGACGCACACTTGCCCGATCCAGATTTCTCCCTGATCGGGTTTGTCCAGGGTCCCCAGCAAATGCAACAGGGTGCTTTTGCCCGAGCCCGACGATCCCACAATCGCTGCAAACTCCCCCTCATGAATACTCACGTCCACGCCCCGCAGCACCGGTACCTCGCTGCTTCCGGTACGGTATCGCTTGTGGATATCGAGGGCGGCGATCGCGACCGGGCGGGCCACCCGCAGCCGATCCCGATCCATGCTGTGACGGCGGTCCGGTTCGATACACGGGCTGGTCGCGAGGTCCAGTTTGGGGGCCGAATTATTCATAACGCAAAGCCTCTACAGGATGCAGACGGGCCGCACGGATGGCCGGCAACACACTGGCCAGTACCGCGATGGTAATCGCTCCGAGTGCCACCCAGCCGACCATCCACGGGCTGACGATGGTGGGAATCTCGTCAAAGAAATAGATCATCGGATCATAGACTTCGGTGCCGGTGATGTTCTGAATCAGGTCGGCAATCGCATTGATGTTCCAGACAAACACCAGCCCCAGCAGAATTCCGACTCCGGTGCCGACCGTCCCCAGCGACAGGCCGTAACCCAAAAAGATTGACATCACGCCCCGGCCCGGTGCCCCCAGTGATTTGAGGATTCCGATGTCCCGGGTTTTTTCAACAACGATCATGAAAAATGTGGCGAGGATACCGAACCCGGCCACGCCGATAATCAGAAACAACAGGATGTTGAGTATGGTCAGTTCCAGATTGACGGCGTTGAGCAACGGTCGCTGGGTGTCTTGCCAGGTCTGAATCGTCAACGCCAGTTCGGGAGGACAATAGGCAATCAACCGGTCCCGCAGCCGGGCCAGATCGGTTCCCGGTTTGGTCTTGATCTGAATCGACGAAACACTGGCGGCTCCGCTCAGCGGATCGACCATGCCCCGAATTTTTTGCAGATGACTCAGCGGCATGAAGGCGAATGAGCTGTCGTACTCGTGCATGCTGGAATTGTAGAAATCAACGACAGTACAGTTCTCCATAATCGCCTTGGGGTTATTGCCGGCGGTGGGCAAGGTCACCCGGACGTCGTCGCCCGGCCGCAGCAAAAACACTTCCTGTGCCGGCCCATGCTGTGATTCCGGCACAATGCGGTGCGAAATGGCCTTGCCGATAATGATTCCGGCATGCTGGTCCCGGGCCTTGTCAAAAATGTCCTCGGGCGCGATCGGCGGGCGCAGGTCGGCCGACGAATCGGTGCTTCGCAACACCCCGCCCGCCTGGCTGGCACTGTTGCGCTCGCGAATTCCCTCTTGCGGGAGGCTCGGCATGGCGTCCGGCAGTTCGGGCAATTTTCTGGCCGTCTCCGGTTGGGGCGGCCGGGGATCGCCCGGCGACCGGGGTGGCCAAAGTTCGCGCTCCTGTTGCCGCAGGCGATAAATTTCATCGATCTGCCGCCGGGTATCCTTTTCGTATTCAGCCAGTTGCCGGCGATAGGACCAGCCGCAATCGCCGATCACCGGATCATAACCGGAATCCCGCAAATGGAAGGATATGGTTTGCCGATTCAGCTCGTTCATCAGGTACGGCTTGAAATCAGTGACTTGTCCGTACGTCTTGTCATCAATGCCAATCAAATACAACTGATGGGTCATTGGGCGACCGGCAAACGAAAACTGCATCAGGGCCGGGACGCGGACAATGGTCGTCACGGCTTCCAAATCATCGCCGGCAATTTGCCGAATTTGCTGAAGGTGCCAGTCGACATCGTAAATTTCACCCAGTCCCGGAGGCGCAATCTCGATATCCGAAAGGATCCCGTGCAGACGTTCATGCATCTGGTCCACAAAACCGGCCATGACGGCGTTGACGACGATGATCGTCGCCACACCCAGAGTGACACTGATGATCGAGGCCAGGGCGATAAACCGGGTTCGCAGGTATCGCCAGGCGAGCAAAAAGATATACATGGGCAATCCGTTGCCGGTGACAGGTGGGTGACGTTGAAATCAGGGGTGTTGATGGGGAGCCGATACGTAACAGCCGGTCAACGCGTGCGAACCGGCCAGGCCGGGTTTGGAACGGGAAACATCCCGTGGCCGCTGCTGATCCACACTTGTCCCCGGCACCAGTTTATCCCCGCAACAACGGGAACAGGATGACGTCGCGAATGGTTTGCGAGTTTGTCATTAACATTACCAAACGATCAATTCCGATACCCAGACCACCGGCCGGCGGCATTCCGTTTCGCAAGGCGCGAACGAAGTCATGGTCCATTCGGGCCATGGAATCCTCATCGGGCAGTCCTGCCAGTTGGGTTTCGAACAGGGTTTGTTGCAAATCGGGATCGTTCAATTCCGTGTAGGCATTGGCGATTTCCATTCCTTCCACAAACAACTCGAACCGTTCCGCGATCTCCGGGTGCCCCTGTTTTCGCTTGGTCAACGGACAAATACTGGCAGGATAATCAATGACGAATACCGGCCCGGTCAGGGCGTCTTCGACCTGCATCTCGAATACTTCGTTTTTCACGACATCGGGGTGCTTGCCAGCAATCTCCAGACCCAGCGAACGGGCACAGGCTTGTACTGCGCCGCTGTCCGCGGGGTCAACGCCAGTGTATTCGGCGAATAGCTCGTGATAGGTCTTGCGGGCAAATGGAACGCTGAAATCAATCGACTCCTCACCCCACGGAATCGCCGGGCCGATTCCGATTGCTCAGCAAGGCATTGGCAATGATTGCCTCGGTAATCTCCATCATCGAATCGTAATCGCCATACGCCTGGTACAGCTCCAGCATCGTAAATTCCGGATTATGACGGGGGCTGGTACCTTCGTTGCGATACACCCGGCCGAGTTCATAGACGCGTTCCATTCCGCCGACCATCAATCGTTTCAGGTGCAATTCCAGAGCGATCCGCAGAAACAACTCCATATCCAGGGCATTGTGGTGCGTGGTAAAAGGACGGGCCGCAGCGCCGCCGGCGATCACATGCAGGGTGGGACCTTCGATTTCGCAAAATCCCCGTTCGTCGAGCGTCTGGCGAACGGATTTGATGATTTTGGTGCGGTCCATAAACCGGTTACGGGACCCCTCATTCCAGGCCAGGTCAACGTAGCGCATTCGCTGCCGCAACTCCGGGTCGGTCATCCCGACATGTTTGGCCGGGGGTGGATCGAGCATTTTGGCAAGGAAGTGGATTTGGGTGGCAAAAATGGACAACTCGCCGGTATTGGTTCGCTTCAGCACACCATCGACTCCGATCAGGTCACCGAGGTCCAGGCAATTGACGATTTCCCAGTTTTCATCGCCGACCTGACCTCGGCCGACAAACAACTGAATTCGCCCCGTCCAGTCCTCGATATCGATGAAATGCAATTTGCCCTTGTCCCGGTGCAGCATGATCCGGCCCGCGGCACGAACGACGGGCCCCGTCAACTCACCCGGGCCCTGCCCGGCTTTCCAACCTCGAAAATCGAACCCTTCCTCATCAATCCCGGCGGGCAGTTCCAGCGCATCGCCCGATTCGGTTTGGTAGCGGATTTCGCCGGCCCGCGCACGGATATCGCCGATCAGGGAGCGATCGTCAAATCGCTGACCCCATGGATCGATACCCAGGTCATGAAGTTTTTGCAATTTCGCGCGATGCGCGGCCAACAATTCGGAATCGTCGGCAGGCGGCGGCAGGGTTTCATTCTCGGACATTGATATTTTCGATTGGAACAGGTTGACCCGGCGAGTCAGGGGATCATGCTGCGGCAACAGACAATATAAGGTTTTTAACGGTTCGCGTTAGTGGCCGGTGACAGCCGCAGTCGGCGGCATCGGCGGTCCCGCGGAGTCCGCGACGTGGCAATCGGACGTGCCGCGACCGGCGATCCTGGTGCGTAACCAGTCAGGCGGCGGATTTCCGGATGAACCTGTCACGCCGGCGGACGGCGATGGCCGTCAGGTGTTCCCGGCTGGTACCACACGGCAATTCGTTCCGAGGAAACGCCGCACCGGAACATCCCGAACAGGATCCAGTTGCGCAGTGTCTGACGAACCACTCCCCGTCGCTGCCAGCCCCGCGACGATACGTGGATGGGACCGGGCAAGATGCGCGGCGGTCCAATGGAACGCAGTCGATCGGACAGGACTACGTCTTCCATTAACGACTGCTGCGGGAATCCACCGCTGTCCTCATAGACTTGCCGGGTCATCCAAAAGCCCTGGTCGCCATACACGATCCGCCGCACGCGGGCTCGCCAGGCATTGCCGCGCTCCAGCCAGCGGAATCTGCGACCGCTCTGGTCGATCGATTGCCGAAAGCATCCCCAGGTGGCCGCGTCCTGCCGAATCGCGGTTTGAACCTGATTCAGACATTCACGGGACAACCGGGCGTCAGCATGCAGAAACACCAGCACCTCGCCGCGGGCCGCCCGGCGCCGCAATCCAGCTGGAACCCGCGTCCGCGCCGGCTGTGCAAAAGCCGGCACCGGGCCTCGCGGGCTACTCGGGTCGATTGATCAAGGCTGTTGCCGTCGACGACAATCACCTCGATCGCGCCGGCCTGCCGGGCCGAATGAATTGCGGTACCCAGCATTTCCTGATCGTTGAGGACCGGAATAACTACAGAAACGGGGATCACCGGGCAGACAGCAGCCAATCTCGTGTCGTGGAAAAAAACAAAGGCACGAGTCAAACCGTCTGACTCGTGCCTGATAGTTTAGCGGCCAGTCGCAACGGGCCCAATTCCGGAATCCGGTTACTGATCGACGACTTGCAGCTGGGCCTGAGCCGTGCGAATCGCGGTCGACTGGTTCAAAAATGATTCGACGCTGGCGACATCGTGATAACCGCTCAGGAAACGAACTTTCCACGCTTCATTCTGCTTTTCGTAGATCACGAGTTGGGGAACTCCCCGGCTGCCGATCAGGTTCCGCGCGTCGGTGGAATTTCGATCGAGATCAACGGTGGCAAAATGCACATCCTTGAACTTGTTGGACTCGATCAACCGCGGAATCGTGGTCTGTTTCATCATTCGACACGGCGGACACCATTCGGCAGTTACCAGTACCAGTAGCGGTTTGTCATCCTGTTGAGCGAGGTTAAAAGCCGTCTTGTAATCGGTCGGCTCGCTGGTGTTCATACCGGAGATCGCGGCGATGACGAAAACTACTGGTACAAAATTCATACTGGACTCCTCCGTGAGAACCTGAATCAGTTTCACGGCATTACGGGAACTGGTTGATGGGAAAAGCTCATAATGCGGTTCAACGATGCATGGGAGTAACGTGACAACAGGCGGCGGGCAGCGCAGGGTTCCGGATAACCGTTGAGGTCGTTCCGGTGGCTTTCATGGTCACGTTGGTGTTCGGTCCGGCAAAACGGCCGGGCACCGAATCAATTCTGTTATCGTCACTGGCAAGGTCGGGAATGGGGGCAATTGAGGGGATTCCCGCCAATTCACCGGCCCGACGGCGGGGAACTGTCAAATGTTACCGGCTGTGCGGCTTGCACCCGCCACCTGGCCGGGATTGTCGACCGCCGGCCCCCGGTTTCTTGTTGCCTTGCCCGTGTCCGGGGACGCATAATTGACTGCTTATGAAACTGCGCGTGGGATTAATCGGACTGGGCGACCAGTGGGAGTCACGACACCGACCGGCCTTGCTGGCTTTGGCCGACCGGTTTGACGTGCGAGCCATCTGCTGTGAAGTCGCACAAAAAGGCGAGCGGGTGGCGCGCGACTTTGGCGCCGTGGCCATCGACGGGTTCCGGGCCATGATCAATCGCGACGACGTGGAAGCCGTCCTGGCGCTGGCCCCCGACTGGGTGGGCCCGTTGCCGATCCTGGCCGCCTGCGAGGCGGGCAAGGCGATATACAGTTCGGCCGCCCTGGACATCGCCCCGGAACAGGTCAGTGAGATTCGTCGCCGGGTGGAAGAGTCCGGTGTGGCGTTTATGGCGGAATTGCCGCGCCGATTTTCCCCGGCCACGATTCGTCTGAAAGAGCTGATGGCCACCAAACTGGGCCGGGCCACCCAGATGTTTTGCCACGAACGGATGACGACTGAAGCCCAGATTTCGCATTTGCGGCGCGGCAAATTCTGCCCGCTGACCTGGCGCAGCCTGATGGAGCAGGTTGACTGGTGCTGTTACCTGGTGAATCGGGATCCCACCTCCGTGATCAGTTCCATTCATCGTCCGGTCGTCAATAATCACGGGACGTTTTATCAGGCCGTCACGCTCGGATTTGATCCTGTGGCCGAGGGACAAAATTCGGCCAGCGCGCAATTGAGTGTCGGTTACTACATGCCGGCCTCGTGGAAAGAGGCATTGTCCTTTCGGCGCCCTCATCCATCCAGGTCTTGTGTGAAAATGGCGTCGCGTTTATCGATTTGCCCAGCAGCCTCGTGTGGTTTGATGACGCCGGGCAACACACCGAATCGCTCGATTCGGATCGCTCGGTGGGTGAGCAAATGTTGATGCATTTTCATCGCGCCGTGACCAGCCTGGTCCGCAATACCACTGATTTGGCCGACGCCTATCGGGCCATGAAGATCGTCATTAGCGCCAACGACAGCGCCCACAGTGGTCGCCGGGTACCGCTTGAGTTTTGACCGGGCGGCACCCAACACGCTGCCTGGCCGGCTGACACTGCCCGATCAGGGGTTCGCACCTCCCGTGGATCGGGCCGCGGCGTCACCTGCCAATCCACGGGTCCCGGTGATTCGGCATGACGGTACACGAAAACGGTTGCCGCTTTCCGTCACGGCGGACGGTTTTCAAAAAAAGTTCGGTCCAGCCGCTGGACTTGAGCGACTGCCCGATTAACCTGCAGGAACGGCCGCCGGCCGGTCCATGACCGGACCGTCAAACCGCCCAGGACCAGGATTCTCGAAACGGGAGACACCGTCGATCATGAAAACACCAATTGTCGCCGCGGTTGCCCTGATGGCCATGGTTTTAAACTCGCTGGTCGCACTGACCGACGAAGGATCGGTCGACGGACCGGTGCCCGCCCGCAACACCGTCGATCTGGCCGCCCCGGCTCCGGCACTTCAGGACGCGGTACCGCCGGCCCCGCAAGACCCGCCTGCCCCGCCATCCGAGGCTTCCCCGTCGGACGTTCCGGTTCCGACGGAGTTGCCCCGCGACGCGGCCCCGGCCATCGCGCCGGTGCCACCGGTTGTCATGCCCCCGCCTGCGCCCTGCGATGCCTGTCAGTGTTTCGACTGCGGTTGCCCGGTGCCCACGCGACTCTGCCTGGTCGACCCGTGTGACGGCTGTCTGTATTGCGTTTGGGTTGACTTGCCTCCCTGCTGCGCGGGTTCGTCGCCGCAGATCGACTGGAAACACGGATTGCTGGGCCGCAAGGTTGTCTGGCTGTGTTGGCCTTGCTGCCAAAAACAGGTCAAGGTAGTGGTACCACTGATCGGTGGTCTGCGCGTTTGGGAATGAACGCGTGCTGCCATCGATGCTGCCTGTGAGAACACGGAGCACCCGAATTAAACGGTCCGGGGCGCCCGCGAATCAACCGCATTCCGGAACCTGGGTGACGGGCAAATCGCCGGCGACGTTGGGAATCAGGCACAAAAACCGCAACGGCTGACTGGAGTCGTTCCGGAACTGGTGCACCTCGTTGGGACGGACCAGAATCACATCGCCCGTGGAAATGGTGTGTTCGGTGTCGCCATCGACGACGGTCCCCTCTCCCGAGACGACGTAGACTTCATGTTCGTAGGGATGAAAATGTCGCGGTGTATGTCCTCCCGGGTCGACCTGGAACTCGCGCATGGCAAAATTCGGCGCGTCATCTTCCCGGCCGATTAGCCAGCGCACATGACAACCCCTGGCGCCCGGCATGTCGACCGGCTTTTGATTCACGTTTTGGGCAGCCGTGACTTTCATGGAACGGTTCTCGCGTCGGAAAGCATCGTTGGGCATCGGACTGTCGGCAATTATACCCTGCCCGCGTGAGCGCTGACGAGACGGTTTCTCCCGGGTGAATCGCTGCGGCCGATGTTTCGCGCCGGACGGGCAAACCTGCCGGGCATTGCGGTTTCCGCCGGAGACCACAACGGGCATACCGCCCGGGGCGACCAACCGGGGGCCGCTGCGTGGTTCACCTGTCGGGGTGATCGAAGGACCGGGCTGGCCGCCCCCCCGCGTGAACCGGAGCGGGGATACATCCAGGCGGATTGCTTTCGGTTTTCACCGGACATCGCCCCGCTCGGGTTCGGATTCCGCGGCCCGGGTGAAAATCACGCTGTTCAGCCATTTTGGTTTTGCGATAATGGAAGTTTCAGGAGAACCGGTGGCGGGGCCGCCATAACCGAAAGCACATGTTGACGATTCGCCGTTTTGCAAAAATCATGACCGGTTTTTTTGCAGGCAAGCCAAGCGGGTTGCCGGCCCTTTCGATTCCCGCCGCGGGAATTCTGAACGGTCTGTTGCTGAGCGCCATGCTGTGCACCGCGGCTGCCGACGAACCCGTTGATTTTCAGCGCCAAATTCTTCCGCTGTTGTCCGATCGCTGTTTTGTATGCCACGGTCCGGACGAAGGATCGCGGCAAGCCGATCTGCGGCTTGATCAGCGTGACGAGTTGCTGGCCCATGTCGTTGCCGGCGAGCCGAACGGAAGTGAGCTTTGGGAGCGGATTACGGCGCGGGACGAAGACCAGCAGATGCCGCCACCGGACTCCCGGTTGTCATTGACGGACGATGAACGGGAACTGATTCGAAAATGGATCGACCAGGGCGCCAGCTGGAACCGGCACTGGTCCCTGGAACCGTTGCCCGAATCAGTTGACGTTCCGGAGGTCGTCGACAACAACTGGCCGGGCAACGAGCTGGATCGATTTGTTCTGGCCCGGCTGGAGTCCGGCGGCAGGAGCCCTTCGCAACCGGCGCCGCGCTGGAGGTGGCTTCGCCGGGTATCACTGGATCTGACAGGCTTGCCACCGACGGCGGCAGACATCGAGGCGTTTGAGAATGACCCATCTTCCGATGCATTTGAAAAAGTCGTTGATCGTCTGCTCGCTTCACCGCATTTCGGGGAACACATGGCCGTCAGTTGGCTGGATGCCGCGCGGTATGCGGATTCGTACGGCTACCAGTCGGATTTGCTTTCGCCGACATGGCCCTGGCGAGACTGGCTGGTTCGCGCCATCAACCGGAACCTGCCCTATGACCAGTTCTTGACCTGGCAGCTGGCCGGCGATTTGTTGCCGGATGCGACCGCCGACCAGATATTGGCGACGACATTCAATCGGTTGCATCGCATGACCAATGAAGGGGGCAGCCTGGAGCCGGAATGGCGGGTCGAAAACGTGTGCGACCGGGTGAATACGTTTGGCGCGGCCATGCTGGGCCTGACGGTCGAATGCGCGCGCTGTCACGATCACAAATACGATCCCGTTTCCCAGCAGGATTACTACAATCTGTTCGCCTTTTTCAACAGCATCGACGAATGGGGCGTGTATCACGACAGCAGTCGGGTGCCCACGCCCAGCCTGATGTTTCCAGATCCGCAGCAGCAGTCCGCCATCGACGCGGCGAAGGCAGAATACGAAACTGCCCTGGCGGCCGTGGCAGAATACCGGCAACAACACGAGGCGGCGACCAACCGCGAGGCGGAGCCCCAGGATTCCGTGGTCCGGTTACAGGTGCAACCGGTGGCCTGGTTTCCGATGGACGACCTGGAGGACCACAAATGGCTGGCCAATCAAATCCGGCCGGATCAGATTGGAAACACGAGCGGCAAGAATGAACTGGTACCGGGGCGGTTCGGAAATGCCATTCGGGTGACGGAGGACGACGCTTGCGAGTTTCCCTACGTGGAAACGGATTTGCAACCCTGGGAACCATTCGCCATCTCGTTCTGGATTTATCTTCCGTCCGGACTGCAGGAGGGATTGGTTTTGCATCAAACCGGGGGTACGGATTGCGGATTTTTTGGCACGGAGCTAAGCCTGGAGGCCGGCAAACTGCGGTGGGCGATGATGCGGTTCTGGCCCGGTAATGCGCTGGCGGTTGAAACCAGCGCACCGCTGCCGACGGATCAATGGGTGCATATTGTCGCGGGCAACCGCGGCACGGGTTCGGCCGGCGGAATGCAGCTGCTGGTCAATGGCACCAGCGACAATCAGGTGCTGCGGGATAATCTGACCAAGCGCCCGGATGCACCCGAGGAAGGCTTTTTTATGGGCGCGCGGCTTCGATCGATCGGGATTATTGGCGCCGGATCGATGATCTGCGGGTATTCGATCGTCCCCTGTCGCGGGTGGACGTCCGTTTGCTGATGGCCGGCCAGGAATCCATGTCAGGCGACGCATTCGAACCCGATGAGTTGCGCGAACACGAGTTGATGAACGATTTTCGGTTCATTTATCTGGGCAAGTATCTGGCCAGCTGTTACAAGGCCGTGCTGGACGCGCAGACGGACGTTCTGGAAGTTCCGGTGATGCGGGAATCAAATCAACCGCGACCGGCATGGGTGTTGGCCCGGGGACAATACGATTCACCCTGTACCGACGAAAACCTTGCGCTGCGCCAGGCCCCGGCAGCCTTGCCGCCATTGCCGGCCGGGTTGCCGGCCAACCGGCTGGGACTGGCCGGCTGGTTGACGCGGCCCGATCATCCCCTGACGGCCCGTGTGGCCGTCAATCGCCTGTGGCGCAACTTCCTGGGTGCGGGTCTGGTCGACACGATGAATGATTTTGGATTGCAGGGCAGTCCCCCGTCGCATCCCCGGTTGCTGGACTGGCTGGCGCGGGATTTTGTCGATTCCGGATGGGATGTGAAACGATTTTGCAAACAACTGGTGCTCAGCAGCACCTATCGACAGGAATCTGTCGTTTCGGCTGACCTGCGAGCCAACGATCCCCACAACCGGCTGTTGGCGCGGGGGCCCGTGCGGCGTCTGACCGCTGAAATGATCCGGGATCTGGTCCTGTTCGCGGCGGGAACTCTGGAAACCCAAACCGGTGGGCCACCGGTCAGTCCCTACCAGCCAGCCAATCTGTGGAGTGACGGCAATTCGATGACACCGGCCTACCAGCAATCGGTCGGCAGGGACCTTTACCGACGCAGCCTGTACACCGTCTGGAAACGGTCATCCCCCATGCCGAATATGGACCTGTTTGATGCGGCCGGCCGCGAGGTTTGCACGCTGAATCGATCGAGAACCAACACACCATTGCAGGCACTGGTTTTGCTGAACGACCCCCAGTTCGTGGAAGCAGCCCGGGTCCTGGCGGAGCGAACGCTGGCCGAACAGGGAGAAGCGGCGGACGCCTGCATCCGCATGATGTTTGTCACCCTCACCGGACGACAACCGGATCCCCGCGAAGGCCAGCTGTTGCTGGAGCTGTTCGAGGACCAGCTTCCCTGGTTTGAAGAGCATCCCGACGAGGCCCGGCAGCTGCTGACGATCGGCGAGCGGCCGCCCGATCCGGATTTGTCGGCGGCGCGGGTTGCCGCGACGACGATCGTCGCTCAGGCAATCATCAGCTGCGATGCCACCGTTTGGTGCCGCTAGGGATGACGGACGCTGGTTCGGTACCACCAACAACCGGACCGAGCCCGAAAACGAAGATGTTTCAGTGCGAGCCGCAACCTCGACCATCCGGACCATGATGCTGCAATCGAAAACCATACTGACAGGACCGCTGACGGGGTTCTGCCGCAAAAGGTAAAATCGAACGATGAATCCGTTATCGATCAATCGACGACATTTTTTTGGCCGTTCGGCTGTCGGCCTGGGTGCGGTGGCATTGCGCCAGCTGCTTGGTGGCGGGCTGTCGTTGCAGACGGAACCGGGTTCCGGATCATCGGGATGGCCGCAAAACGAACTTGGGTTGCCCCATTTCGCTCCCAGGGCCAAACGTGTGATTTACCTGTTTCAAAGTGGCGGTCCGGCCCAAAATGACCTGTTTGACTACAAGCCCCTGTTGAACGAGCGTCATGGCGAACATTTGCCCGATCAGGTCCGTCGCGGACAGCGGCTGACCTCGTTGTCGGCCAATCAGTCGCTGATTCCTTTGGCAGGATCCCCGTTCAAGTTCAAACAACATGGTCAATCGGGGATGTGGGTCAGCGAACTGTTGCCCCGCACCGCGAAAATCGCCGACGACCTGTGCTTCGTCCGATCGATGTATACCGAAGCGATCAATCACGACCCGGCTATCACGCTGTTTCAGACCGGCTCGCAGAATGCGGGGCGACCCAGCATGGGATCGTGGTTAAGTTACGGGCTGGGAACCGAAAACGAGAATCTGCCGGCGTTTGTGGTGCTGGTATCTGCCAACCAGAAAGGCCAGCCGGTGTATGCCCGTCTGTGGGGCAGCGGATTTCTGGATTCGCGGCATCAGGGAGTCCGCTTCCGATCGGGTTCGGACCCGGTATTGTACCTGTCCAACCCCGATGGAATCTGCCAGTCGGGGCGTCGTGCCATGCTGGAAAAACTGTCTGATCTGAATCGGCACCAGTTCCAGCGGGAACTGGATCCTGAAATCGAATCCACAATTTCCCAGTACGAGTTGGCCTGGCAAATGCAAATGAGTGTCCCGGAGGTCACCAGTATTTCGGACGAGCCGCAGTCCGTGTTCCGGGCATACGGCGAGGACGCCCGCACTCCGGGAACCTACGCCGCCAATTGCCTGCTGGCCCGGCGGTTAATTGAACGCGGCGTGCGATTTGTCCAGCTGTATCATCAGGGCTGGGACCAGCATGACATGTTGCAACGGGAGATTCCCAATCAGGCCCGGGAGACCGATCAGGCCTCGGCCGCGCTGGTTCGCGATCTGAAACAGCGAGGGTTGCTGGAGGATACGCTGGTGATTTGGGGAGGCGAATTTGGTCGAACGCCCTATTCGCAGAGCCGGCACTCGGCCAGGGATTTTGGTCGAGACCACCATCCGCGGTGCTTTACCATCTGGATGGCCGGCGGCGGGGTCAAGGCGGGATATGTACACGGCAAAACGGACGAGTACGGTTACAACATCGTCGATGATCAGGATCAGCCGATTTCTCCGGAAAAACACCAGTTCAATCCCCACGCCGTGCACGTTCATGACTTGCAGGCCACGATCCTGAAATTACTGGGTATCGATCATCAGCGTCTGGTCTACCGGTTCCAGGGCCGCCGTCACCGGCTGACCGACGTGCATGGACACGTCATGGATGCGCTGATTGCATGACCGGACGAGTGTTTGGTGTCCCGCGTTGCCGCCGGCTGGTTCCATGGAGAGTGGCGGGGCTGCCGGGCCGATGGTCCGGGCCGCTCAATCCTCGACCTTGCGAACCTGGTAGTTGCCCCGCCGGGCGTCGTAGTCCAGTTCGATCAACCCCTGGGAGGCAATATCGTTCAGTAACTGGGAGAAACTGGCGTAACCGTAGTAGCTTTCGTTGAACCCCGGGTAGACGCGACGCACCGCCTGCTTGAGTGCCGATCCCCAGACCGTATCGTAGTCCTGCTCAATGGATTGCAGCACCTCCAGCAGGCGTTCGGCAGCCTCCTGTTTCTTGTCTTTCTGGGTTTTTCCCCGGGCCGGGGCGTCCCGTCGGCGGGTCGTCGCCGTTCGTATCAGATCGTCGTAGTAGATGAACTCGTCGCAATTGGCAATCAGCAAATCGGACGTCGAGCTTTTGACTCCGCAGCCAATCACCCGCTTGTTATTTTCCTTGAGCTTGGAAACAAGCGGTGAGAAATCACTGTCGCCGGAAATCAGGGCAAAGGCGTCAATGTGGTCCTTGGAGTAGCAAAGATCCAGTGCGTCCACGACCATCCGAATATCGGCACTGTTTTTGCCGCTCATTTTGCTTTGGGGAATGTCAATCAGTTCGATCCCCTGGCCGTGAAAATCGCGGACGGCGTCGCCGTAGTTCCGCCAGTCGCAATAGGCCCGTTTGTAGACAATGCGGCCCTTTTCCAGCAAGCGTTTCAATACCAGCCGGATTTCGAAGGCTCCCGACTTCATTTGTTTGACGCCGATCGCCAGATTCTCGAAATCCACAAAAACGGCGATCAACAGCTCGTTTGACATCGGCAGACTCAACGGTTGGGTAATCGTGACACGGCCAGTCCGGCGGCAATCGCCGGATCCGGATTCCGGATACGCATTCTGCCGTGTGTTGTCCAGGTCTACAAGTTGAGTCAGGCCGGTTTCACGGTCGCCGGGCACCCGCCGCGGGGCGCGGGTGATCGGGCAAGGTGCCCGCTGATCGTGGCGGCGGACCGGTGCTGAACCGGCTTGTGTTTTCGCAAATGAAACCTGCCGACGCGGGCCTGCACCAGGTTCCATATTGCCGACCGCAAGGCGGTTGGCCGACGCGCGATTTCCAGAATGTCCCGCCGGCCGTTGCTCCGGAATCCGGGAAAAAAATTTTTCAACGCAACCGGTTCTGTCGTCGACGCGCCGCCATCCAGTTGAGATTTCCCCGGGTGTCGGGCCGCAAAGCGGCCCGTTTTTCAGGTTTTCCCGGAATCCGATTTCCGGTTGCAGTGCCTGACAAGCCTGAATTACGATGGATTGTCGACCAGCCCCGGGACCTCTTCCCGCCCCTGTTGAAACCGGGGAATTGGCGAGTCAAGCGAGATTTATTCAGGGCGCCTCACTCGTATAATTATCGTTCACATACCGATTACCGGTTGCTCAACAGTCCGAATCTGGCGGTCGCGTTTCTGAACGATGGGCCGGTCATCGGACCGGGGATGCCAGTCGATCATTCTTTTCAAAATAAACAGTGCGATATGACGAGTCAAAAGACCGGAAGACGATTGTGGATATTCCTGCTGGTGGTGCTGGCGGGGATTGCAGGAACCTGGTTGATCGTGCAGCGATATTCGTCCGCCCCGGCCATTCGCCATGTGATTTTGATCAGCCTGGATACCACTCGGGCCGACCATGTGAGCTGTTATGGCTGGTCCCGGCCGACGACACCGAATATTGATGCCCTGGCGAGCGAGGGCTATTTGTTCAAACATGCCCTGACACCCGTCCCGCTGACCTTGCCGGCGCACACCTCCATGTTGACCGGCACGATTCCACCGCATCACGGCAAGCGCAAGAATGCGGACGTGTATTTTGATCCGTCGCATGTGACATTGGCGCAATTGCTCAAGGACAAGGGGTACTCAACAGGCGCGTTTGTGGGAGCCCAGGTGCTGAACAGCAGTTTTGGTCTGAACCGGGGATTTGATACGTATCAGGACCAGTTTGCCAATCAGGATCACGAACGCCCGGCTGGGGATGTGAACCGGGCGGCCTTTGCGTGGCTGGACCAGCAGAAAGACAACCCGGTTTTTCTGTTCATGCACTACTACGATGCCCACGATGAATATGCTCCTCCCGAGCCATTTGCGTCATCGTTCAACGAAGATCCCTATTCCGGCGAGATCGCCTATACGGACCACTGCATCGGCGAGGTAGTTGCCAAACTCAAGAGCCTCGGTATGTACGACTCGTCCCTGATCATCGTAACCGGTGATCACGGGGAAATGCTGGGTGAGCACGGAGAACTCACGCACATGTATTTTATCTACCAAAGTGCCCTGAAGGTGCCCCTGGTTTTCAAGCTCCCTGGATCCGGTGCCGGACAACAAATCGACGACCTGGCAGGCATTATTGATATTGTTCCCACCGTCTGCGATCTGGTGGGCGTCGATGCGCCGGCAGGAATCGAGGGCCAGAATCTGGCCGGGTATTTTGGCAATCAGCCCCCCCTGCCCGAGGACCGGTATCTGTATTGCGAAAGCATGCACCCCACGAATTACGGAGCCAACTCGTTCGTGGGTCTGGCCAGCACCCGCTGGAAATATATTCATACCACGCGTCCGGAGTTGTACGACTTGCTGAATGATCCGGGTGAACAAAACAATCTGATCGAGGACCAGGCACGTCAGGCCAGTATCCTCGAGGAAAACCTGGCGCAGATCACGGAGCTGGCCGCACGACAGGGAACGGTCCAGCAGAACGCGCCGCTGGATCCCGACCTGCTTCACCATCTGCGGTCATTGGGATACGTGGGCGAAAGCAGCGCCCAGGAAGACGTCAGCTTTGAGCCGGGCAAGGAGGATCCCAAGGATCTGATCGACTACCACAACGCGTGGTGCAAGGCCGAGCATCTGGTGGCCGACCACAAACTGGATGAGGCCCTCAACGTGATCGAGACGGCACTGGAACAACGCACGGGATACATGTTGTGCGAGCTGGCGACACGCATTTGCCTGAAACAGCAGGATTACAAAAACGCCATTCGCTACGGAGAAATGGCCCTGGCGGAAAAACCGGGATATTTTTATGCTCACGAACGGCTGGCGTCGGCCTATTCCTTTGACAAACAGGATGAATTGGCAGCCCGGCAGTTTGAGCTGGCCCTGCAGGTGATGCCCGAGGACAAACCGGATTTCCTCGCCACTCGAGCGCGATTGCACTTTCAACTGGCGATGACCCGTGCCCGACAGGAAAAGTTCGATCTGGCCCTGGCACAGTTCAATGAAGCGCTGGCACTGGACCCCCGGCAGCCATTCCTGCTGAATGCCCTGGCATCGCTCCTGATCGATTGTCCCGATCGGGCGCTGCGGGATCCGGGCCGGGCCCTCGAGCTGGCCCAGCAGGCATGCACGCTGACCCAGTTAAAGAATCCGTTGTATCTGAAAACCCTCGCCCTGGCTTACGCCGAGCTCAACAACATCGGCTCTGCCGTAAAAATTACCGGCAACGCGTTGGCGCTGGCCGCCGCCAGCGGGGACGATGCGCTGGTGGCCGAGCTGCGGGCACAACTGGATTCCTTGCGACGCAAGGATTCCGCTGTCAACTGAGGCCTTGTCGCAAGTGGCCGGTTGCGCGGACGCAGCGATCGGGATTAATCGTTCCGGCAGCATTTGCCCACAACCTGCGCCGCCGCAGCGGGTCAACGAACCGGGATCGGAGGCCGTTGCCGGTACGGATCCTCGCCGCCCGGCGAGCGGCCACAGCGCGTTGCGGGTCAACGCACAGAATTTGGCCGACCCGAACAATGCCGGCTCAGAACTTTACACCCACCAGGGGTTTGACTGCGAAAGCAGAGAGCATGGACACGATCAGAAAAGTTATCCACCAGGGGACGTCCCAGCCGAAAACGGGCGTTACCCGATCGGGGTATTGAACCTCGATTCCCAAAACGGGTCCACCGCGAGGTAATCCGGGCTCGCCGGGATACAGTATTTGGTCCCACCACTCGGGACCAGCGCGGTGCGCGTTGACCGGGCACAACTGCCGGCTGCCGCTGGATGTGACAAGACGTTTTTCCACGATGTCTCCCCCGACATCCCATTGCAGTTGTTGAACCCGTATTCCGGTATCCGACGCCGCATCCGGTTTGATTCGCCAGAACAGAACCAGCTGGCCGACATCGCGGAGCGGTCCCGCTTCCACGGTCACGCCCGCTGGCGATACCAGTTGGGCGTGCTGGGCAGATTGCCAGTGGTCTCTGGAAATCTGCATCTGGACCACCGCGGACTCGCCCGGCGTCAGGGGACCCTGCTGATACCACAAGGCCAGCTGGCTCAAAAGCAGGACCAGCGGAACGATGATAACGATCACCGGCGGCACGGAATATCCGATCCGTACGACAACATGTTTCAGCAGGCCACCGAGACTTCGAAAGACACCCGCCAGGTCATCCTGGAACAGATTGATTGCCAGCAATTCCGCTCGACTCCCGTCGGCCGCACGACCAATGGCCCGCTGGTTGGAGGTGAATCGAAATGCGACGGCCAACACAATTCCGGTAACTGCCGACCAAATGATCAGCGCGACCAGTGGCCAGCGGGCAACCGGTGTCATGAGTATTTCGAAAATTCGAGCGAGCGTGAGATTCAGTATTTCAATAATCCCGTTCGCCATACCCACCGATGCCCGACAAAAGCGTGTGGTCCATCAACATGTTCTGCTACCGTTACGTCAGCTTGATACGATCCGCCATTTCCGGCAAGGTGGCTATTCCAGATATCCGAGTCCGCGAAGCTGACGGTCGACCTGGTCCCGATCGAGGCGGTCGTCCCGTTCCGCAGCCGCCGACTCAAGGACGTGAACGATAAATTCGTCGGTCGTCGAATAACCGGCCTCGCCGGATTTTTCCTGCAACCGCAGATACAGCTCTTTATCTATCCGGATGGTTTTTTTGGACGAAAACATCAGGGCGCTCGCGTTGGTTTCAGGGGTTGTCGGCAAACAGCCGCCGGCCAGCCATATGTGGCAGACTGGCAATACCGAACTCACTCAGGATCGTTGGTGCAATGTCGCGAATATCCGGAGTCTCAACCTGCACCGGCCGGTTGCTGACCAGCACACCGGGAACGAGGTCGGCGGAAATCAGGTGGGTTCCACTCCACCGCTCGAGGTTGTTTACCAGCAGGTCGCGCGGCATCGTTCCCAGCACGGTATCCCAGCTGGCACGATAGCCTTCTTCGTAGCCGATGATCAGGTCGGGAGCAATATGCCGGTCGGCTCCGGGATAAATGTCTTCGACCATGTCGACCCGGCGGATCACCGGCTGTCCCCCCGTATCGCGAACGGCCATCAGCTTGTCGCGTATTTCCTGCAACTGGCTGCGCCACTGGGTGGGCTTTACAATTCCATGTTTTTCGCGGCCGGCGGCATTCAGATACAACGCGTTCATTCCCAGTCCGTAGGCGCGGGTTTGGCTCCAGTCGACGTTGGGAAACATCGGCTCCTGCCCCTGACGTCCGGGATCCCGCAGGCGGATAAATCCCTCCTCGACCAGCCAGCTGTTCAGGTTAAACCCGCGTCGAAACGAATTGAATCCATGGTCGGACAACACGATCACGGTGTCGGTGGGCCGGGCGGCGTTGAGCGCATCGCCGACCAGCTGGTCGATCCCGTGGTAGGTGTCTTCCACAACACTGGCATACCGGTCGGCCTGCGCCGCCTGGCGACCCGGGTGTTGTTCGTCGCGGTCCCGCCAAAACATGTGCTGCAAGAGGTCGGTCGCACCAAAGTAATAAAACAGGCATCCCCGCCGAAACTGGGCCAGGGCCTCCCGGTACTGGACAATGCGTTCCTGCATGGCCAGATCGGATTGCGCCAGGAACTGATCTTCATCCAGTGCGCCGTGACTGAGGGCCTTGGTATCCTCCGGAATGCCCGCCGTGTAAAACCGCCCATGCCGGGCCGCCAGCTGAGATGCCAGTTCGGCCGGGACACTGATCTGATTCACGGGCGACAGGGGGTCAATGTTGATGGGGCTCACATACAACTCAAACTTGGGATGCACCTGCTTCAGGAACAGCCGCACCATGCCCTGGATCGACGTTGGAGCGCCCAGCGCACCCAGCACGGTGGAGCCCGGAATCCCCGTCTGAAAGACCACGGGCAACCAGTGGCTCCACTCCCCTTCATTCAGCAGGACCGGTCGACCGTCGATCGAGATTCTGGCCACCGGAGCGAACGGATCGCGGGCGATGTCCAGCACCGCTTTCATCGGTGCCGCCGGTTCGCCTGCCGAACTGCGCCGCAAGTAGTTTTGCGGACCGACCAGTTGGGCCTGGGCATAATTTTTGAACATGGACAGATAGACGAATCGGCCGCCGCCCACTTGCCGTCCCTCGGCCGGTGCATCGGGCGTGAACAGCGTAAAATCGCCATAGCCGCCCAGCAAATCCGGTGTACCCATCCCGCTGACACAGCGAAACCGCCCGGGTCCCTGGGGGGTGGGCGGAGGATAATTGGAGGGCAAATAGTAAATCTCGGAATCGATGCCATTGGCAATCAGTGCGTCCCAAAACGCCGGGCCGCGACGCAGCAACCGGGTTTGGCCGCCGCTCAGGGGCAAGTGCCACTTGCCAAGCGGGATCGCCCACTGGTTTTCCGGAGTCACGGCTTCGGCGGAGGAAAAGTAGGGACGCATTGCCAAATCCGGTTCGCTCGGGTTCGGGTCGCGCTGGATAAAATCGAACACGTGATGCAGTCCCGGATCGGCCCCGGAAATAATATTGGAAAAAGCCACCGGAGTGTGCGGCGGGGTGCTGGTCGCCATGGTTGTCAGGCTGCCGCTCTCGGCCAGGCGAGCCAGGTTCGGCATTCGGCCGGCGCTGATCAAATTCTTGACGATTTGCGGATCGAGTCCGTCAAAGGCCACGACAAACACGCGGTGGCCGTCCGGGGGTCCGCCGGAGCGGGTCGATGTCAGACATCCCGGCAGTACCGCGGCCGCTGAAGCGGCCATCGCTAGTTTGGAAAATTCGCGTCGCTGCATACCAGTGACTCTCCGTCCATGTAGGAAGGTTTACTGACCCCGAGCAACTCCAGCGTCGTCGGTCCAATATCGGTGATTTGCGGTTGGGATCGACTCAACGGGATGTTGCTGAACAGAATACCGGGGACCAGTCGGGGGTGAATGCAGTGATCGCCGCTCCAGGCATTCATATTGTCGGAAAAAATTTGGGACCCGCATTTTCCAACCGCCGCATCCCAGCTGACACGGTATCCGGCATGATATCCGATGATCAGGTCAGCGGCACTTTCGACGTAGGGACCCTGATAGGCAGTTTCACGGGAGATTGCCTGGTGAATCGCTTCCTGGCCGGTCTCCGGATCGCAAAGTCCGGTCAATTCACGGCACAGCTGGTCGACCAATTCGTCGCGGTCCTTGCCCGGCGGCACAATGCCCTGGGACTCGCGTCCCTGCTGGTTAATGTAGATGCCTGCCAAACCCATCGCGTAGGCCCGGGTGCGGCTCCAGTCTACCTCCTCCAGGTAGATCCTGTCCGAATGCGGTGCGCCATTTTTCAGATGCAGGTAACCGTGGGCCAACAGCCAGGCGTTCAAATCGACACCGCGCCGAAACGGCTTGAACCCGTGATCCGACATGACCAGCAGGGCGGTATCCGGTCCCGTTGACTCCATGGTCTTGCCGACCAGCTTGTCCATGCGGATGTACATGTCGCGAATCACCTGGCGATGCCGGTCGGCCGCCTGGTCCCCCTCCTGATAATTGGGGTGCGCGGGATCCTGAAACCGCCAAAACATGTGCTGAATCCGATCGGGACCGTCAAAGACACAGACAACCGCACCCCGTCGTGTGCGTTGCAGGGCATCGGCGAACATCCGCTGTCGTTCGTCGTCAATATCGTAGGCCTGGCGCAGGAACGCGTCCTCGTCAATCACTTCCTCGGAAAGCGACCAGGTATCCTCGGCCAGTCCCATCGTGGCGAACGGCCCGATACTGCGTGCCAGATAATTCGAATAGACCTTGGGATGGGATATCGGCATGACCGGACGATCGGGATCGATATGAATCGGCGTTGATGACATTTGGAAAGGAGGGCCAAACTGCTTCAGGCGGAATCGGCACAAACCATGGGCTTTAATCCCCGGAGCCAGCGGAAACGGCAGGCGAATCCAGTCGCTGTATTGCCCCGGTTCCAGTAATACCTTTTGACCCGCAATTCGCAGCATGGCCGACCCGCTCGCTCCGCGACGGGTTGCCGATACCGTGAATTTCAGGCGGCTTTCCACCGGGATGGTCCGCAGTGTGTTGACGGGGCCGGGCAACGTTCCATGAATCACGTCCCCCGTGCGTTGCACCACGACCCGTTCCCCTCCCGTATCGCCATCCGAGGTCTTGCCCGCGACTCCCTGTTCGACAAAGTAAGTAAATGTGCCTTGCGTGCCTCTCAGGTCGGGCACACACATGGCCGACAGTTGAACACCGTGAAAGCGATCGGGAGGAAACGTAATGGGCACCCGCAAAATGTTGCTGAAAATGCCCGAATCGCCCAGCACCTCCCAAAACGGTTTGCTTTTGCGAAGGCGTTCGATTTTGGGACGTGACAACGGCACCGAAAATCGGCCCAGCCGGAGCTGTCGTTTGGGAGAACGGATTTTTACCGACGAGATCTCGGGCAGATACGTCGCAGGATTGCGGGCAATAAAGTCAAAAATCTGGTGCTTCCCCGGATTGGTCCCGGTACTGAATGAAGACCAGGCCACGGGCGACAGAGGCGGCCAGGTGGTTCCCAAACGCTGGTAACTGCCCTGCTCCCTCAGCCGGGCCAGGTGGGGCAGCAGGCCTTCGGCCAGCATGGCGTCGGTCAGTTCAGGATCCAGTCCGTCCAGGCCCAGAATGACCACCCGTTTGAAACGGGCCCGCGCCAGTGCGGCGTTTGCCGCGCAATGTTCTCCAGCACCACTTGAGCGGCCAGGTCATCAGGACAATAAACGCCGAGGCCAGGGCCGCCAAAACGACGAGAAACGATCCCACCAGCGCGATTCCCGCGCCGGGACCGATATACGCCAGTCCATTTTCGATTCCGAAAAACATGGTGCTAAATGTCCATTCCATTCAACTTCGTTGGCGATACAGTTGCCGGTTTACCCGGGCCGCCATTGCGGTTACATCCAGAGGCATCGCCAGAAAATTGCAAATCCGCTGCGACTCCGCCTGGGAATGTTCCAGAACCCGGGCGTAGGACACCTCGATCCAGTCAAGATTTTTGCGGGCGGTCATCCATGATTTGATACGCTGCAATTCACTGGCGAAAATGGATCGCAACTGATCGGGGGTGACGGTCGCGCGCCTCGGCGCCTCGCCGCTGCAACATCAATTGCTGGGAGGCGATCACCTCCTCCAGCGGCCGCTGCATGAACAGTACCTGATAGTGGTAGTCGTCCGGCAAGTACTCCAGCAAACGGTAGATAACCTTGACCGCCTTGCCGGGTGCGTCCTGCAGCCAACTTGCTTCTTCGCGGGTGCGCTTGACCGCCTCCAGCTCGTAGTAACCCGCCAGGTTGTCATCGTCGGCGGCCCGTACCTGGTCGGTCATGATGTCAAGACCGCCGGCGGCCAGCATTTGCATCATCATCGACGTACCCGAGCGCGGAAGCCCGGAAACAACGATCACGGAATGGGATGAGTCAGCAATCACGGCAATTGTCGCGATCCCCTGGGGGCCGTGGGGTCTTGGGGGGCCGCGGGTTGGCCCGGCATTAGCGGCGATTTTCCGGCTGGCGTTGCCGTTTGAAATGTTTTGACTGAATGTGCGGACGTCGCCCCACATTCGGTCCGGCCCCGACTCCGAACAACGTTTCAAATGGGTGATCGCCTCGCCAGGCCCGGCTGGTAAAAGCTGCGGTTTTCCGCTGAAAATCCTTGCAATCGGGCAACTCCTGGCTTGTCGGCTACTTTAACAGTGGCCCGGTTCGAGTCAATACCGAGCGGTTAAGGCCGTTGCGTTGGCCGGCTGTAAAAAACACCGCAAACGCGAAAACAGATGCGAAATCCGGCGCCTCCATCCATGGGTCACCTGGTTGCAAATTTGCGGCAGGCCGGCGGCCCGTCCGGGCCCCTGCGTCAAGGCTTCCCGGTTGCCAGAAATCCGATGCGGCCCGCTCCCAACACGGGCCCGGGCGCCAAGGATTGCGGGTAATGCGCCGGGTGACCGTTGCCACCCGTTATTCGGTCGTGGCATCCCTCCCCGGTCAGCCCCAATGCCGGGCTACCGCCGGAGGCGTCGCCGAAGCGGAACCACGGCCGTCGCGAGCAGCGACCAAACAACCAGCGTCGACGGTTCGGGTACCGGTTGGAAAACCAGGTTCAAATCCCAGTGATGCGACTGCATGCCACCCTGGGAATCCTGCAACCACGCGGACCCGCCATACTCGGCCGCGTTTTTGGCGTTGGCTCCCAATCCAAATTGAAGCCGGTAGTCGTTAACAAAGTGGTCAATGTTGATGACCGACACCTGGCTGGAGGTATCGGTCAGCGTGATGGATCCGCTGACGGTTTCGTAAAAGTCGTGCAAATTGGGATCGTAGGCCAAACCTTGCTCTTGCTTGTAGAAGGAAGCCTGGGGGACGGTGGAAGCAAAACTGCCAAACGTCAGCGCGATTTCTGCAACGGTGCCATAGGGGTTGACGGCCGTTCCGATCAGTGTCGACGTTCCGTCGCTGTACTGCGTAAACAACATGCTCTGAATATCGTAAAAGGCATTGCCAGCCTGACTGGACCCAAACGCGTCACCGGACGTCCACAACCCGTGGGGCGCGTCGTTGCCGTTGACGTCATGGCCATTGACGACCGAGGTGCTGTGAACCTGGTACTGGGCAATGATGGAACCGAACGACTCATGGGCGAACGTGACCGTTGCCATGAGAGCCAGCGCAACAGAAACAGATCGGAACAACATGGCGGGTTTCCTTTCGGGGGCAAGCGGGTTGCCGGGAGGGAATTGGGAGGGGGGATGCGTTGACAGGCAGGAGGAACAGGGTGACGGCACCCTTTCCGGTATTTCGTTTATAACCAGGATCCACCACAAATGCTATCAATCAACTGGAAATCCCGAGTGGAATTTGGTCGAAAATGCCGGCGATCTGGAGGATTTGGCCAGTTCCAGAGCGCCCGGACCGACCGCGAAATGCGAAAGCCGTCGTGTCCGGCGTTGCCGCCGGCCGGCCGGTCGGCGAGGTTCCAGATCGGCAGATGCCGCGGCAATTGAGCCGCTTTGAAAAACCGACGTCTCGAGACTTGATGGGCGCGGTCTGCGAGCTTGGGCGCGGTCTGCGAGCTGGTTTCACGGATTTCCCGCCAGCCGTTAATTATCAATCTGGACAAGGCCCGGGAGGCAACCGGCGGATCGTGGGACTGTGATGGCAGCGCCCTGTTCCGACTGGGGTTTGATCCGGCGCCGCTCCGCGACCGATTGCGCCAGACCGCTGCCTGATACCAGCAACAGGGCTGGCTGCCACAGAAACAACCCCGTCGCGCCGGCGTCTTCTGGCGAACTACTCGCGAGCGGCAGGTTCGGACCGGACATCGCCAGTGCCTCTGTGGCATCCGTTCTTCCGCAGGGACCATCTGTGTGTCGTCCGCGATCGCAGTCGGCAACTTCGATTGCGAATGGGAATCCAGCATTTAATTCCGCAAATGGGACGGCGCAAAACGATGAGGTGCGCAATTACGAAGGCGCGGTCCGGGGAAGCCTGTGGTGATGTCGAGCCGCCGATCTGTGCGAATAATGCCCGAATGCAAGCGGATCGTGCAGTCCGAGGCGATTCTGGAAAAATTCGTCACGCCCGAGGCAGTCGAAATCATCCAGCGGGTCGTGGGCGGGAAGGATCATGCCGCGCCGACGAAATTCGCCCGCAAGACGCTTGATCGAATGAAGTAGAAGTAAAAAGAACGGACTCGGCGACGCAAACGCTGCTTCCCCTTTTTTGCGCTTCGCTCCCAAAAAAGGCGGGCGACCTCTTGGCCGCCCGCCGTTGCTTGTCCGTTTAATCAATTTGGACTAAAGAATGGATTAGACTTTGCGCCGACACTTTAAACCGGCGAAACATGCCAAACCCATGCCCCAAACCATCAAAGATGTGGGCTCAGGAGCGATGCTGAATCCGGCATCATTGGTAAAGAATTCCACGCGGTAATCGACAGCCTCGTTACCAAACGTCGTAGCTCCCAACGTGGCTCCAAAAGTGGTGTTAAACTCACCAATGACCAGGGTGTATGTGCCAGCGGCCAAATTTCCAAATTCGCCATTGGCGATGCCGTCACCACCCAGATTAAAGGGATCACCCAGCATCAAACCACTTCCGGCGCCAAACGTGAGAACGGAGGAAAGGCCGATACCGTTATCATCGTCATTTGCGACAAGCGTTGCACCTGCACCAGTACCCAAATAAAGACCCAATTCGGTATCGGCGGGATTGCCTCCGATTACATCGGTCGACCCATTGGAGGTCATATCCAGATAAATGGGCCCGGATGCTCCGGTAGTCGTGAAAACAATGGTCGCACCTTCGCCAACACCAAACGTTCCGGTGACAATCGAAGCCGTAGCCGATTGCGTAGTGAATGCACAAAACATCGCCAGCAATGCGATGGAAGTAATAAACTTTTTCATTTGAAAGTTCCTGTAATTGAATTGGAATTTGTTTTTGGAAATCAAATTGCAATTCGTAAAATCGGAACTTTCAACAGCTCGGCGACAGGGGGATCCGGGGGTGGCAAATCCTCCCGACAGACGGAGGATTCCTGGAGGGCTGGCACAAATTGCCAGATCGAAAGTTGATTCAGAACGCTGGCCACCGAAGCGCTGGTGACCGTTTGGCCTTGCGAAGCCACGCCCATACCGCCGTCGGGTCCCACCCAAAGATTGAAAACGTGATCCGGCTCTTGCGGTTGCGGATCCGGGTCGGCCGGTGCGGTCGGTGCCGTGCTGGTCGGAGTGGAAACGGTCCAGTCCCAAACCGAATCGGTGGCCGCATCATTCCAGGTTTTCGCGTCGCAGATCCTGGTCGGCACCCGCAGGCTTGCCGAAACCGGATCGCTTGCAAGCTGGAGCATCAGCATCGCGGCAAAGACCGCTAACACAATTTCGGAGAATCGGCGAGCCGAAACCATAATTGTGGGATTCAAAACCATTTTGACACGTCGTCGGACAGCGGCCATTGTCAGCTTTGAAAGATCCGATTTCAAGCCTTTGGTCTTCATTTTTTGCTATTCTATGGCATTACTCCCCGGATCGAGTTTGTCCCGTTTGGGGTCAAAACGCAGGGATTTTCGGCCCTGTGATGTGGTTTTTCCCCAACAAGGGCCGTCAGTCCGCCGTAACCAAAACGGGGACGGGCTGGACGCCGATAAACGGTGATTGGCGGGTTGGATGATACCCCGTCGTGCCTGTCCCCTTTTTCCACGGATGCTGAACAGGCACGGCTGGCTCCCGAAAGTGGAAGCAAACGGGGACTGGCTCGATGCCGCAAAGCGGCAGGAGCCCGCGGTAATGTCTGGGCGTCGTGCCTGTCCCCTGTTTGCGCGGCTGACGCAGCCAGTTGTTGCTCGCCGAATCCAAAGAAGATTCACACGGCTGGGCGGGTCAGCCGTGGCACTCGGCAAACAGTCCCCTGTTTGCGCGTTGCAGACTCGGTGCCCCGAACCTAAGATGAATTTTCATTCCGACCCGCCGAATTTCCTCCTGCCAAAAACATCTGCGCGGCACATCCCGATGCGCAAGGACCTGGCGATATGAAGAATCCATGGTTGAGCTGCGCCTGTGCGGTATTGCTGGCCGCCGGTGTCCTGGGTGGCTGGCTGGTTTGGCGTTCCGGCCAGGCCATGGAACCCGAACAGGCTGGCCGAACCGAATCGGAGGACCATCGGCCCGATTCCGATTCGGATCTGGTCCGAAATCTTGTCAGTTCCGAGGAATTGATTCTGGAATTGACGCCGCACCTGAAACACCTGAATCGCAGCGTGAAAAACCTGCAACTGCCGGATGGCCGTGCCCGTTCGTTGTTTGCCGACCAGGTGCAGCTGGTTGATTTGCGGGACGAGCCGGCCACCACGCCAGCGATGGTTGGACTGGTCCAGCGGACGTGGCCGGTGGATGCGGAAAGCCGGCAGAACGGCGCCGAGCTGGAAATCTGGACGTCGGTACTGGATGACGTGGAATTCGTCGAACACGCGAAGTTCTATTTTGTGCGGGGAGAATTCAGGCCCGGCGGAAACGACGAATTCGAAGCGGATATGGGGTTCGAGGGATTGTTACATTGGTCGGGTGGCGGTATTGCCTCGGCGAAATCGAAGATCAAGGCGGTTTGGAAACGCAACTCCGGAACAACCAGCAAGTTCCCCTGGCAAATCTCATCCTGGAGAGTCGTGGAATTTCAAACGCTGGATACCCGACAATTGCTTTTCACGGAAGTACTGGATCAGGTACTTTCAAATCCCAATGAACTGGACGCAGCCCGCGCTTCGCTGCACGAACAAATGGCCGAGGATTTGATTCAGGGTGTCCCCGTCAAACGAATCGAGGGCGACTTGTATGAGGGTTTTTACCATTACACCACGCTCGAACATCCCGGGTTGGCAGTCGTCGATTTCGATATTGACGGAGACGATGACTTGTACGTGACATTTCCGATCGGCAGGAACATGTTACTCCGCAATAATGGAAACGGCACGTTTTCCGATTTCGCCGCACAGGCAGGTTTGGATGTCGCCGGCTTTTCAACCAGCCCGATCTTCGCCGACTTTGACAACGACGGTGATGCGGATCTGTTTTTGGGCAGGTCCAGGCAACGTTGTCAGTATTTTATTAACGAAAACGGCCGGTTTGTGGACAAGAGTGATTCCCATGTGGGAGTGCAGTTGCCGTACCTCGTTTCCGCGGTTTCTGCAGCCGACTATAACGGCGACGGCTTGCTGGATGTGTACCTCGGCACCTATGGTTCCGGGCAGTTGGCAGGGGCCAACTCGGACGCGCCAGCGAACTGGCCCGGGATTTTTTTGTCCCCGGAAGTTGCCGACCGGTTTCTGACATTCGACGGCGATCGCACAAGTTTCTAAACAAGGCCGGTCCTCCCAATGTGCTTTGGTCAACACCGGAGACGGGACGATTTGCAGCTGGCTCCCGAAACACGAGCAACTGGAAGGCTGGAGAATGACATTCCAGTCTTCGTGGGCTGACTACGATGATGATGGCGATCCTGATCTGTACGTTTGCAACGATTTCGGACCAGATCGACTTTATCGCAACGACGGCGATCGAGGGCTTCACCGACGTGACTGCGCGAGCGGATTGACGTTGGGCTTCGGCATGGGTGTGTCGTGGGGTGATTACGACAATGATCAGCAACTGGATCTGTACGTTTCCAATATGTACAGCAAGGCGGGAGCAGCGTATTACGGGGCAAATCGAGGGATCTTGACGGACGGTTTCGTACCCTGGCGCGGGCAATTATCTTTATCGGGCGGACCAGAACGGGATTTCAAGGAAGGTCGGCAGATACCGATGTCAATCAGGCGCCGGGCGGGTTGGTCCTGGGGCGGTCAATTCGTCGACGTGAATAATGATGGAAACCTGTCGACGTTTATGTGGCCAGTGGCTATTACACGGCTCCATCGTCGGTTGCCGATGACATCGATTTGTGAACGAATTTCTGGCGGACGGTCGTCCGCACGGATACGGAGCTGGCAATCCGACATCGTAGCATCGATGTGTGGACGTCGGATCCGTACCGTCCGGTAATGAACGGGAGTAATTCCCAGGTATCGACTTTCCCAGGCTCGAAGTATGCAAGATTTTCGTTGAGCGGCCATGAGCGAAATCACCTGTTCATGAACGATCAGGGGGAATCGTTCAGCGATATTTCAGGGGTCTCCGGTCTGGATCTGATCGCCGACAGCCGATCGTTTGTGGTTTGGGATTTCGATCGCGACGGCTGGCAGGATATCGCGGTGGTCAATGCCAATGCGCCCACCCTGCAACTGTTCAGGAACAACCTGGCAACGGTTTCCAAAACGGCCAATCGCATGCTGGCCGTGCGTTGTGTCGGCGGCAACCAGACCGCGCAGCCCAATTCGGAACTGGCCTGCCGGGATGGTTTCGGGGCCAAAATCCTTGTCGAATTGCCGGACAAAACGATTTTCCGCGAGTTGCGTTGCGGTGAGGGACTGGCTGCTCAAAACAGCAGTACGCTTGTTTTTGGCCTTGGTGAAAACTATTCCGCCAAACGAATTGTCGTTCGCTGGCCGTCGGGAGCGGAACAGGAACTGCCGCGAGTGATCGCCGGTTCTCTGGTCACCGCTTTCGAAAACGCCAACGAATCGGCCGACGGTTCCGGGTTTGATGTGGAGCACTACGCCGCGTCGCAGGCGGCCAGCGCACTGAGTTCCGGATTCGATCCGGCGAATATCAATCCGTCCGCCGAGCGGTTGGTTATTCGCGGGGATGGCGCGGACCAGTCGCAACTGGCCATGTACGTTTCATTGGCGACCTGGTGTCCATCGTGTCGCGAGCATCAACCGGAGATCCAGACTCTGAGAGAACAATTCGGACCCGACGCGTTGGCCATGTACGGTGTGCCGATCGACGACACGGATACTGCGGAAAAGCTGGACGAGTATGCCAGGGACACGCAACCCGCCTACGCGATCATGGGCCAGCTGGACAGCTGGAATCGGGTGCTGTTCGCCAAAACGGTTGCGACCCGCCTGGGTACTGACGTGCTGCCGGCCACGGTGATCACCGACCGAAGCGGCGTGATCCTCGACGTGTTTCGGGGCGTACCGACGCTGTCGGATATCAAACGACTGCTGCAGACCGCCGAATAGGCGCGGTCGACGTGCGATCGACCCGGCAAGTCGTTGCGGCGAATGGTGGGCGAAGCCGACGGATACCATGCCTCACGCCTGGCCAGTCATTGTCGCAGATTGTCATCTTTCAACACGATTGGTTTTCCCGTCTTGGACCCTGGCTGTTCATGGTGTGCGGAGGGGCGGGTAGTTTGACGTGGCACACAGGTTGTCCAGTACCAAATCCAATACGCCCGGCCGGTTCCTGGTCGGCGGCAGCCGGCCCGGTGCGGTCCCGGCTCCCAGCCCCCGGCCGGGGGCACCTGGTCGGTGCCCCGGGTTGTCCCACGCCTGCGAATCGGGTCAATCCGTCAAGCCCGGGGCCGCGTCCGAACTCGAGATTTTTGTTCGATTGTGGCAGGGCGTCCGGACCCGGTGAAGCGGCCGATACCCGCCTGAGGTGGCGATGTCGCGAGTCAAAGCGCCCGGTGGCTTCCAGCCGTCGCAGCGGGGTCGTTGGGGCGCTGGACCGCCTTTCGGTGTTGGCGGAGGCCTCGGCTCCCGCCGGGACGGGTTTGCGCGATCGTTGGGTTTGGCAGGCGCCTCAATCGACCGATGGGTGGGGACAGACCCTAGTTGCCGCCCACCGCGCTGATGTCCCGCAGAATCTGCTGCAGCCGGGTGGTATTGGTGTCATTCAGGCGGATCACGCGAATACTCCGCGTTGGAACCTCCACGGCATTCCGGTCCAGCTGTTCCACGAACCCCCGGACCTCCATACCCAGTTCGGCGGGTGCCCGCATGACGATCGAATTCGCGACCCGATCGATCCCCAGGGTCAGCACCGGCCCGGCCGTGGCGACATTGATTTGCTGCAGGATGCTGGCGACCTCGGAAGAAACGCCTTCGGGAATCTCAATCTCCCGCCGTCCCCCGCCGCTGGTCAGTTGCGTGCGGTAAACGTCGCGCAGAATTTCCAGGATCCGCCCCGCATCCGCATTCCTGACGACGATCAGCTCCGGCAGGGACGTTGTCAGCGTGTCGGGAATGTCATTTGAATCGAGGACTTCCACAATCTCCTCAATCACCTCCCGCTCCTTGCGGGAACCGTACACCACCAGGGCATTCAGGCGTTCGTCCGCGACAAACACGGCGTTCCCGACGCTCCCGGCACGTTCGGACGGAGGAATTTCCGCGAACAGGTCGTTCAGCAAGCTGGCGATATCGGGCGCTGGAGTTGGTCATCAGGAAAACGGCGAAATTGGAACTGCCGATGCCGCCGGCCCCGCGGTGCTGCATGGTCCGCAACAGCAACTCCAGCTGATCCAGGGCTTCCAGATCGGACGAGGCAATCGTCACTTCATGGGCGCCGGGAATCACAATGATTTCGGCCGACTCCTGATCCGCACCGGGTTCCGGCTGGTCCTGCGGTTGCGATTCCTGACCGAACGCGGCCACGGTCGTGGCGCGGGGTCCGGATTCCCGGTCTTCCCCGTCCGCTGACGGCGCCGGGCCCCCGTTCCCGCTGTTTTCTCCGTCATCCGGGGACAGCGAATCGGGCGTTGACAGATTGCGGCGGATTCGCGGGCCGGACGGCCGAATTACCTGGATCCGGTTTCGGCGGACGGCGGCCAAATCGATTCGATTTCGCGAATCGCGTCGAGCACGTTTCCACGGAAGGGTATGGTCCGAACCGCTCCGTTCGACCGCGTTCCCGGCTGGATGGTCGTCTCACCCATCTTTTCGAGCAAGCCCCGCACCTGCGCAATCTGGGCCCGAGACCCCCTGACAAACAGTTGCTGCGTATCGACATCGGTCGTGGCGGAAGGCATCGTTTCCGGGGGCAAATCCGCGAACAATTCGGTAATGGCCAGTTCGATAGTGATGGGATCGACCTGGTACAGCTGAAACACCTCCAGCTGTTTGGTATCGCGATCAATCTCCTCGAGGGTTTGGGCAATTTCGGGATGCTGCCGCTGGGTTGCCATCACAATCAGCGCGTTGGAACCGGTGTCCAGCCGCACCTCGACCCGCGGCTCCATGTCCCGGATTAAATCCCGTATGGTTCCTTCGGCCGCGCTTCCATCGATATTGCCGACCGGATAGACCCGGGGGACCCGCGGCTCCCGTTGCGGGCGGGGCTGGTCAACCTCCTCAATCAACTTCTGGATCAACTGGTGTTTGGTCTCCGGCGCGATGGCCGTAATCCGTCTCGACTCCCAATCGTAGCTGATCCGAACCGTATCATCGTCGCCAAAAGCGCCTTGCATCGCCTGGAACAACGGCTCGTCGTTTTCGAACTGGCTGCGATAGATTTTCAGCACCGGATCCCGGCCAGGCACCGTATCCAGCTTGCCGACGAGTTCCCGGACGGTCGCCTGATCGCCGGGACTGGCGATCACGACCAGCGAATTGGAAGTCTCGTCGGCGGTCACCAGCCCGTCGGGTACCAGCGATTCCAGGGCCGGGAGGACGGCGGCGGCATCGGCGTTCAACAGGCTGTACACCTCGGTCGTCTGGCCCGCGCTAACGCCGTTCAGCTTGTCAATCACTTCGGCGGCGGTCGCCTGGTCGGCGGGGTTGGCCGTGACAAAGATGGATTTGCTGTTGGCGTCCGGGGTGATGACCGCCCCGGGCAACAGCGCGGCAATCGCGGGCGCCACGTTGTTCGGATTGGCCGTCGTCAGCCGGTAGAATTCCGTGACCTGGCCCGATCCGGATCCGTCGACCTGCCGGATCAGCTCGGAAACCGATTCCAGCTCGGCTTTCGAGGCGGTCACGATCACCGTCCGCGTGGCATCGTCCGACGACACCTGGGCCAGCGGCAACAGGGACTGAATCGCTTCGGCCACCACTTTCACCGAGGCCCGGGAAACCCGAAAGGCCTGCGAGGTGCCCTGACCGATGTCGGCCGACCTCATCTGTTCGATAATGGCCGCGATCCGGGCATGGTCATTCTCCGAAACGGTTGCCACGACCACCCGGTTGGTGGTATCGACGGCGAACTGGTTGGCCGCAAACAGGGACGCCAGCACGCCCCGCATGGCAACCGGGTCAATGCGGTTGAGCGCATAAACTTTTGTGGAAACCCGGGCATCTTCCGGCAGTTGCTCCAGGACCGCGTCAAAAATCGCCTGGTACTGCCGGTGCCTGTCAGCGGTGGCGCGAATGATCAGACCGTTGGCGACCTCGTTGACCTGAACGGTGGCATCGGCCAGCAAATCCGGATCAATCACGTCGCGCATGGCCGCCGCGTCCACCACGTCCGGATCAAACGGATACACTTTGGCGACCAGGTCACCGAACTTGTCTTCCGATGCGGCATCCAGCTTGTCGACAATCGCCTGAATTTGCGTGAAGTCCGCGGATTTGGCCGTGACGATCACCGATCCGGTTTTGACGTCTGCTGTGGCGCTTGCATCGGGGATCAGCGATTTGATCGCGCTGACCAGGGACACCGGATCGGCGAGCCTCGGCACGTAGACTTCGGTTTCACGGCCGAGGCGGGTATTGTTGATTTGATCAATGACGCTGGAGATCTTCTGATGGTCCTCCGCGGAGGCGGAGACAATCAGGGCCCTCGTCGAATCGCTCGAAACCACTTTGGCCTCGGGAGTCAGAACGGTCACGGCGGTGGCAACCACCGACGGCAGGGCAGATGTCAGCGGATACACCCGGGTGGAATGCCCCTCCGCGGCCCCGGACGATTCCATCTGCGCGATAATGGATGCGATTTTGGCATGCTCGGTTTCCGTGACCGTTGCCACCACCGTTCCGGTTGTGGCGTCCACGGCAAACTGCCGGCGACCCAGCAGTGCTCCCAGGATTGACGTCATCGAGGCCGGGTCAATGGATTTCAGCGGATAGACCCGGGTTGTCACCTGCCGATCGGCGGGTAACTGTTCCAGGACGGCGTCCAGCACTCGGCGGATCTGCTCGTGTTTTTCCGGGGTGGTGCGGATGATCAACCCGTTGCCGACCTCGTTGACCCGGATGTTGGCGGCGGCGACCAGATCCGGATCCAGCACGTCCTGCATGGCGGCGGCGTCCACCAGGTCCGGGTCGAACGGATATACCCGGGCCACCACATCACCGAATTTGTCCTGCGATGCCGCATCGAGCTTGTCCACGATGGTCTGGATCTGCGTGAAGTCGGCCGGTTTGGCGGTGACGATGACCGAATTGGTCCGGGTATCGGCGGTCGCACTGGCATCCGGGATCAGGGAGATAATGGCGCTGACCAGCGACGCCGGGTCGGCCAGGGCGGGCACGTAGACTTCGGTTTTGCGGCCCAGTTGCGTATCGTTGATTTGATCGAGGACATTGGCGATTTTCCGGTGAACATCGTCGGACGCCGAAACAATCAGGGTTTGCGAGGGGTCGTCGGCCGAGATGATGGCCGAGGGTGCCATGGCCTCAATGGCCGGCGCCACGGTCGAGGCGATGGCAGTTTCCATCCGGTAAACCCTCGTCGACATGCCCGCCCCGGCGTCAACGGCCCGCAACTGGTCGACGACGGACTGGATAATCCGGTGATCGTGGTCAAATCCCGTGGCCATCAACTGCTTGCCGTCAGCGCTCAGTGTCAACGTGTTGGCCGGCAACAGGGGTGTCAGCAGATTAAACACGGTATCGGCATCGATGTCTCCCAGATCGTACAACCGCACCGTCGGGGTCACAGCCGGAGGCAGTTGTCGGACAATCGCGTCGATCGCCTTCGCGATGGAGGCGTGCCGCTCCGGGCTGGCCCGCACGATCAGGCTGTTGGTTTCCGTCGATACCTGAATGGAGGTGTTTTCCCGCAACGTCGCGTCGAGCAAACTTAGCACTTTGTCGGCGGACAACTGGCGCTGGTCCACCGGATATACAGTGACCACCCGCTGGTCGTCCTGCCGGAGGGTTTCCTCCAGACCCTCAAGGATCGCCGGAATTTCCGCGTGCTGCTCATCGAGCGCCCATACAATCAGCTGATTGGGATTGCTGCTGTCCTCGAATGTCAGGTTGGGAAACCGGTTCCCCAGAATCCGCGTGACCAGCGGCCTGGAAACCCGCTCCAGCGGATAGGCCACCAGCCGTCGCGGCACGGGTTTGGCAATTTCCTGCTCCATTTGGGTGATGAGCGATTCCAGGCTCTGGTGGTCCTGGCGGGTCCCGCGGGCCAGCAGGCTGTCGGGCTCGTTGTTATTGAGGAATTCGACGGCCGGCAGGGTACTGGCCGCTAGCGCGATCACCTGATCCTTCAGATCGTTGCGAACCGCGTGCGACTGGATGGCCTTTTGCCGGACTGCCTGAAAGACCAGCCCCAGCTGTTCCAGAATCGCCGCGACGTTCGTGTGCGCGGGCTCTCCGGCCCGAATCACCAGTTGCCGGGCATCCGAACTGTCCAGTACGCTGGCCGACCGGGCGTCTTCTCCAATCAACCGGATGGCCGTGGCGTAATCGATGCCGTTCAGGGGGTAGATGCGAATCGACTGCGGCTCGCCTGGAGCGAGGATTTGCTGTGTCAAATCATCCACGATCGTGGCAATCTGTTCATGCTCCGCCGCCGTGGCCCAGATCAGCAGTCGTTCCGGGTCCGGCTGGGCAACGATTCGGCAAAGGGGTAATGCATCGCGAATCACCGGTTCCGCCGCGGAAATCACAATGGATTCCGCCGAATAGGCCTTCAGTTGCAGATTTTCCCGCCGATCCGGCGCCGATTGAAGGTCCTCGATCACCGCGGCAAACATCGGATGATCCTGGGGCGTCGCCAAAATTACCACCTGTCGAGCATCCGATGACAGGCTGACCTTCGCGGTTGGCGACAGTGACTGCAGCATGTCCGCGATGTCCCGGGTGACCGGGCGGGCCAGATCGTACGCCCGGATGTTCATGGCCTGGGCAACTGCGACCGCCGCCAGCTGTTCCAGCGCGTCGGCGATGCGAGCCTGTTCCCCGGCAGTGCCCCACACGACCACGCTGCGCGTTGCCGGGTTGATGGAAAAGGTCGCCGACGGGACCAGTTGCTGCAGCACGTTGTCAATGGCTGCCGGGTCGGCGTTTCCGATCGAATGGGTCGTTACCGATTTCTCACCGGAGGCATCGGTGCGAATCTGTTCGACGATCAGAGTCAGTTTCCGGTGATCCCGGGCACTTCCCCGGGCCAGCAGCTTTCCGTTTTTCTCATCGATCGAGAACTGCATCCGGGACAACAGGGGCTGCAACAACTCGCTGACCAGCGAGGGACTGATCTCCTGCATCGCATATGCCTGCAACATCTCGGGGTCGGTGTCTTCGGCGTCGAGCTGTTCAATAATGGCTTTCAGGCGGAGCTGTTCCGTCAGATCCGCCGTCACCAGGATGCGATTGGAACGATCGTCGGCAGCGAACAGCACGTCCTTGCGCAAATCCTGGAGCATGGGCAACAGCGCCGAGGCCTCGGCATGTTTCAGCGGATAGGCCATCAGCACCTTGTGGACCGGCGCGGTTCCCTGCAACCTGGCGACCAGCGCCGCCACCTGTTCCTGGATCGGTGGTTTGGCGACAACGATGATCCGGCCGCCGGTCGGATGGCGTGTGACCGATGCCTCCGGCAACACCGACTGGATAGTCGCCAGGACCTCGTCTACCCGCTCCGGATCGATCGGATAAATGTCAATCGTCGCGGCGTCGCGGGCCGCCAGACCGCTGGCCGTCGCAAGCGTCTGTTTGATCTTTTTGTGTTCCCCGGCACTGGCCCACACCAGCAGGGACGTCCCGGATTCGTCCGCAGTGACCGAAGCGTTGCCCATCACCGGTGCGATCATCTGCCGGGCGTCGGCGACAGGGATACCCCCGAGCGGGTACACCTCAAGGCTGTGCGGGCGCGGCGCCAGTTCGCCAAATTTCTGAAGGACCCCGGCAATGGCCTTGTGTTCCTCGGGCATGGCCCACACGATCAGCCGCTGGCCGGCTTCATCCGCCGTGACCGAGGCGTCCCCTTGAACCGGGGCAATGACGGCCGTCGCCTGGCTGAGCGGGCCGTTTAGCGGATAAACTTCCAGCGTTCTGGTTTCGCGGGCCGGCAGCATCGCCGTGAGTTCCTCGATCGAACGGCCGACTTGGTCCAGCTGGTCGACATCCCCCCAGACCAGCACGGCATCGGCCGCCGCCGCCGGAATCATTCGCAAGTCGGGATGGCGTTCGGCCAGCAACGAAAGCAACTGGTCCGGATCGGCGACTTCGACCGAAAATCGCCGGAGTTCCTTCATGACTTCCGGCTCGACCTGCCGGATCTCGTCCAGAATCGCAGCGATGGCGGCATGTTCCTGGTCGGTGGCCCAAACGGCGATTTCCCGGGGATTCGCGTCGGTCACCATTTTGGCCGATTTGAAATCCGTTGACGATTCACGAACCAGCTCGGCAAACCGGGCCTTCTGCGGCTCCGTGACCGGATAGATTTTCAGGCTCCGCCGGACGGGGGACGGCAGCTCGGTCGTGATTCGCTGCAGGGTCTGTTCGATCAGCTGGTGATCGTTCCCGGTCGCAATCACCGAGATCCGGTCCTGATCGGCGAGCACGGTGATCGTCGCTTCGGGGACCAGGACCTGTAAAGACTCGATCGCGTTCGCCGCGGTTTCGGGCGCCGGATAATACTTCAGGCTCTTCTGGCGGGACGGGTCATCCGTCAGCGCCAACTGCTGAATCAGGGATCGGGCAATTTCCTGGTCCCGGTCGGAACCGCGAACGGCGACCCGATCGCCTTGTGCGACAACCTGGGCATTGGGAATCATCTGCATCAGCATCGACGCGATTCCGTCCCCCTGGTCGCCGGGGACGGCATGGATTTCCACCGATTCGGTTGAAATGTCACCGGCGCTCTGGTAACCGAGCTTCTGCAGGGTGGCCCGGATTGATTCGTGATCCCGCGCAGTTGCCGAAATGATAATCCGGTCCTGGGCGGGATCCGGTGAAATACTGGCATCGGGAAACTGCGATTGCAGGTGCCCGGTGACCTGGTCCATGCTGCCGGCGTCGACCGCATATATCTCGGTCTGGACGACCAGATCCGTGGACGCGTTCCGGACCATTTGATCGATGGAATTCCGAATCAGGTCCTGCTCGGCCTGAACGGCGTGGACCTGGATCTGTTCCGCCTGGGCGTCTCCGAAAAAGTTGGCATCCGGAAACAGCGCTTGCAAGGTTGGCACGGCCGCGGCAATGTCCACACCTTTTGCCGGATAAACCAGAAAGATCCGGGGAGGCGGCGGCTTGGGCTCTTCCGGTTTGGCGGGCGGCTCCGGTTCGGGTACCGCGGCAATCAGCATGTTGATCGCATTCATTTTGCCGGCGGTCTCGGTCACCAGCAGTTTGCGGGACGTGGCCAGAGGCGTGGCCTTGCCATACTGGCTGAGGATCGGATTGATTTCCGCCATCACGGCATCAACCGGCCGCGTCCCCAGGGGAAAGGCGATCCGGACCCATTCGAATCTCCCCCGTCCCGAAAGTTCCTCGACCGTAATTTCCGGAACCAGATCGTAGGGAAGACCGTCCGACAATTCGGCCACGATCAGCATTTGTTCGCGCCGGATCAGCGTGAAACCCTTGCTTACCAGGACGCTGTTCAACAAATCGATGGCCTGCGCCGGCGTGTATTCCCGGGTGTCGCTGTAGCTGAACTCGCCCGGCGGCGCCGCGTCCATGACCAGGGACAGGTTGGATTGCCTGGCGAACCAGTCCAACACATTTCCCCATTCCTCTCCCCGAAAATTGAACCGCAGCATGCCCTCGACGACCAGGCTGGAGAACCGGGATCGCTGCTCGTCGGTCAACACGGCCGACAGGAGCTGGTTGTTGCGGGCCCGAATCGCATCCCGCTCGGCGGGCGGGGCGGCGGCCAGTTCATTGATGCGGTCGGTCAGCAACGACTGGATTTGCGATCGCTGCTCGTCGCTCAGACCGAGCTGGGTGGCCACGGCCGGCTGAGAGAGCCTCGTGAAATCCGGGCCTGGGGATTCGTCCTGCCAGGCCATCGCGGCAGCGAGAACCCCAATCAATAGAATGTGCATGCTGAATCAAGCCCCCTGGCAAGCCGGGAAAGACAGGCAGCTGGCGGCGTGATGTTCGGCCTGCGCGCCCTGATTTCAGTCTGATTGGCCCAAAATACAGTGTCAAGTTTGCGGTCCGGTCCGAGCACCGCGCGCGGGGCGGGGCCAAAGGGACTACACCGACCGGTATTTTGCCGACTGCCCGACAGTTCACGCCAAATGCGACTTGACGGCCCTTCCCGGCAATTCTAGCATCCGCCGCGATTCTGCAAACAAAATCCGGATGTTTTTCTGCAACGTCAATGAACCGGTTGATCGTTTTGATTTTCAGTTGCACCGTGGCACTGGCCGTTGGTTTACCGGGTCCACCCCGGTCCGCCCGGGCCCAGGGTGAACCCGAATCAAGTCGAGCGTACGCGATCTACCAATGCCGGGGCATGCCGGTCGACGAATTTGAGCGTCTGTTGCGCGACCTGCTGCCCGAAGGCCAGGACCACCAGATGTTTACGGATCCGGAAACCAACCGGCTCTGCCTGCGCATCGCCGTCCAATCACCGGATTGCCGAACAGCTGTTGCAGAAAACCGATACCGGCCAGGCGGATTCTGACGGTGTGCGATGGCCCAGCCAGCCGGCGACCGCCACACCTGCTGTCCAACACCCGCCGCCACCAGTTGCGGCGCCTCCGTCGCCGGGCGACGCCGGCGGAGTGGAGGAAACGACCACGCGGTATGCGTTTTTGGCCAGCGGGAATTTGCCGGAAACGGAAAAACAGATTCTGGCCATCTTTGCCCAGCGGATATCAGTTGACGCATCCGGCGACCGAAAGGTGTACGTTATCACCCTGCCCGGCGGCAGACCCTGACCGTCGAATTCGACGGCCAGCGGCAGGGCGTCTTTGTCAGCGGCCGGAAAGGTCCCGTTGCGCAGATGCTGGAGTTGCTGGAATCGATCACGGAAACTGCGGGTCCGGAGATGCGCACCCGGGTAATTCAGGTGCGCCGCCAGAATCATCTGCAGATTCGCGAACTGGTTCGGCCTCCCCAAAGCCCCTCCATGCGGTCCCCGAACGACCATGGACGCCTGCCGCGGGACGGCAACGTCCGGCCGGTGTCGTTCAGCCCCACGGAAGGCCGGTGGCAGGAAGACGAGGAGGGGGGCGAAGGGAACCAGGCCGACGCCAATCCGGTGCGACAGTTTGAGGATGTCCAGATTGACACGATGCCCGACCTGGACATCATCATCCTGCGGGGACGGGATCAGGATCTGAATCAGCTGGAGGAGATTATCCGGCAAATCGAGCGGGTCAGTCGCGAGACCCGGCCCGAAATCAGGATCTATCCGTTGCGGAATGCCGCGTCGGATGCGGTGGCCGGAATCATCTCAGAGACGCGGGAGGATTTGATCGGCGGGCGACAAGGCAAGGTGTCGGTGACGCCCCTGATCAAGCCCAACGCGCTGTTGCTGATCGGATGGGGCGATGCCGTCAACGCCATCCTGGAGCTCGCGCGAAAACTGGATGTGCCGGTCGATGCGGCGACCCAGTTCCGCGTGTTTCGGATCCGCCACGCCGGTGCCGCCGACATCAGCACCAGCATTACGAGCTTTTTCGGCAATCGCGACGGTCTGGGGCCCCGGGTCACCGTGGCGGTCGACGATCGCACCAATTCGCTGATTGTTTACGCCTCGCCGCGCGACTTGGCCGAAGTGGCGCGGCTGGTCACCCAGCTGGATGTGCCGGGCGGGCAGGCGGTCAACCGGACCAAAATTATCGCGATCCGCAATTCGCTGGCCGCCGATATCGCCCAGACCCTGGAGGCCGCCATCAGCGCGGCGGCATCCAATGACCGCTCCGCGATCATGGAACTGCATTCCTTCGACGAGCGGGGCCAGCAGATCTTGCGGAGCGGATCGCTGGACGACGTTCAGATCACGCCCAATCTCCGCAACAATACCCTGATTCTCTCCAGCCCCCGGGAGAACCTGGACCTGATCGAGGAGCTGATCCGGCAACTGGACACGCCCCCGGCCCGCTCGCAATTGAAAATATTCAAGGTTGAAAACAGCGACGCGTCGAATCTGGTGCAAACCTTGCGGTCCCTGATTCCGGCGTCCGTGCAGGCCGCCGCCAACCTGAAACTGCCGACGGCTCCGGACGAGATTTCTCTGGCGCCCCTGCGGCTGGCCATCGACACCCGCAGCAACAGTATCCTGGCGACGGGTTCGGAAGGGGATCTGCGAATCGTCGAGGCGCTGGTCGCCACACTGGACCAGTCGACGCTGTCGCAGCGAAAATCGGAAGTCTATCAGCTGAAAAACTCTCCGGCCGTCGACGTGGCCAACGCCGTCAACCAGTTCCTGCAAAGTTCGCGACAACTGGAAAGCGCCTCTCCGGGAGCCCGAAACCCCTTCCAGGAACTGGAACAGGAAGTGGTGGTGGTTCCCGAGCCGATTGCCAACAAACTGTTGCTGAGTGCCACGCCCCGGTATTTCGAAGAGATCAGCCAGCTGATTGAAAAACTGGACGAGCAGCCGGCGCAGGTGGTCATCCAGGTGCTGATTGCTGAAGTCGCGCTCAACTCGACCGACGAGTTCGGGATTGAACTGGGCCTGCAGGATTCGGTGCTGTTTGACCGCAGCCTGCTGAGCGACCTGTTAACGACCACGGAATCGACCGCCCTGTCTACGCCGGCCGGGGTTGTAACGACCATCGAGGAAATCATCCAGGCGGCGACGAACACGCCCGGATTCAACTTCAACAACACCCAGCCGCTCGGCAACAGCGGCAGCAACCAGGCCCTGAACAGCGCTGGTTTGGTGGGCGGTCAGGGCGTTTCCAACTTCGCCGTTGGGCGCGGCAACAACCAGCTCGGATACGGCGGATTTGTCCTGTCCGCCAGCAGCCAGAACGTCAGCGTGCTGTTGCGTGCCCTGCAGGAGTGCCGACGCATCGATGTGCTGAGCCGACCGCAGATTCGCACGCTTGACAATCAGCCTGCGTTTATCCAGGTCGGCCAGCGGGTACCCCGGATTTCCGGCTCGACCCTCAACCAGTTTGGCCAGTCCAACAGTGTCACGCTGGAAAATGTCGGATTGATTCTGGGGGTCACGCCGCGGATCGGCCCGGACGGCACGGTCGTGATGGAAATTGATGCGGAAAAGTCGAAGCTGGGCGAAGAAGCGGAAGGCATTCCGGTGGCCGTCTCCGCCGACGGGACGGTAATCCGCTCTCCCCGCGTGGACACGACCACGGCCCAGGCCACCGTCAGCGCGGCCAACGGCGAAACCATCATCCTGGGGGGCCTGATCACCAACGACTCCGTCAAGATTCACCGGACCGTGCCTGTGCTGGGCGATATCCCCATCCTGAAAAACTTTTTCAAATACGACGGGGCCATGACACGCCGCACGGAATTGCTGATTATCCTGACGCCCCAGGTTATTAGGACCCCGGAAGACAACGCGCTGATTCGCGATCTGGAAATGGCGCGGATGAACTGGTGCGCCGCTGACGTGTTCGAACTGCATGGTGACACCAGCGTCATGAATGCCGTGGTCCCCGAGCAACTGGACCCGGGGGCATGGGATGCCGACGAGCCGGCCGTGATTTACCCCGTCGACAATCCCCGCGGAAACCCGGCACCGGTGCCGCCCCGGCCACTCGACCCTCCCTCCGATCCGGAGAACCGATGATGGCGCGCCAGGTGCGAGACCGGAACCGCCGGAAACGGCCCGTGGTGTGCGTCGCGGCGGGGATCGCCGGTGCGCTGCTGCTGGCCAGTGGCTGTTCCGGAATCTCCCGACCCGCCAGGGACTGGATTCCGTTTGTCGAGAATGAGAAGGCGGCCGAATTGCCCGATCGCATCCTGTCGATCTGGGCCGACACCGTGCTGCACCAGCCCGGCCAACCGGGGGTTCGGGGTTTCGGCGGCCGCGTTTACTTTTACAAGGAAGGCAGTGAGGAACCCATCGAAATCGACGGCAGCCTGACCGTTTACGCGTTCCGCGGCGGCAAGGCACGTGATCTGCGGGCCAGCCCGGACCGGAAATACATCGTCACGGCCGAACAGATGAAATCGCTTGGCAGCAAATCGTCACTGGGATTGTCCTACAGCATCTGGATCCCGTGGGATGAAGTTGACGGCGAAAGCCTGAAACTGAGCCTGATTACGCGGTTCGACGGCAAGCAAGGCGGAACGGTGATTTCCGATCCCTCAGTCAAGTTGCTCCCGGGCACGCCCACCGAAACACCCGACGAATATCCGGCCCGGCAGGCCAGCCATATCGAGCCCGACGGGGACGCTCTGGCGAGCCCCGGGGATGCCGGGACCACCATCTTTTCGATCGATCTGCCGGAAAGTTTTCAGCGGAAACTGGATTACCAGCCGGAATCCGAAGCGCCCGGGCCGGACATCGGCGACGGCGAGCATGACACGGCCACGGAAGTGTCCGATGTTCTGGCCAACTGGCAGAAAGCGTTTGAACGCCAGTTCGGAACCGGACCGGTGGGGTGGCGCGACGCGCCGCCGGACCCTAACGATCCCCGGGCGGATTCGCCTGACCAGCCGGCGACGGATTCACCTGAAGCTCATTTTGCACCGAATCGATTCCCGGCTCGAAGAGTACCACGAGTTCAGCCACGTCGCGATCCTTTGCGGATGCAACCTCACCCTGCAGGATGGCCGTCCGGTCTGCCACGGACACCGCGATCCGGGCTCCCGGAACCCGCGCCAGAACCCGATCCAGGGTGGCCGTAATCTGGTCTGTTCGCTGGGCCGGCGGCGGCGCCTGGAAATCGGCGCTGAGCACCAGAATGGGCGGGTACACATCATTGGCCGACAGCGCCGGAAACGGCCGATTCAACTGGCTGGTCATGTCGGGCGATTCCTGCAGCCCGCCGATCGATGACGCGATCACCCCGCTGGTGCGCCCTGCACCATCCCCACGAATTCCGTGGCCTCGCGCTGGTCCGCGCGACGAAATCGGTTCGTTCGCGGTTTCCGCGCAGGAACCGCTCGGTGCCCGAAATCTGACCAGCGGTGGCATTGGCCACCTCCATCGGTCGCGGCCGCCGGCTCAGTGGCTGGCCGAGATTGCGACTGCCAAACAGCTGGGCCACGGCGGGCGACACAACCAGCGCTGGCAACAGGATCGCGGCCCCCGCCAGCAGCAAACGGCCGGCCCTGGCGGCGCGGGTTCCGGTTTGAAAACGGTTGCCCAACATCAGAAAACCTCACTCGTCGTGTCACCCGACGGCACCTCGGGCAGACCCATCGCGTCCTTCAACGACTGGCCCAGGCTCACTCGAACCGCCACGCCATCCACCAGCAGCACGACCGAAATCGACTGGATGTCCACTACCTCGACCGTGTGAAATCCAATCTGAAGAATATCGTCGTTGCTGCACAGAGTGGACGGCTCGCCCGGTTTCTGCTGGATCCACGCCTGCGGCTCGCCGTTTTTTCCGTACGCGATTCCCGTCAACCGTACATCGTGCAGCCGCAAATCCCCCAGCCGCGAAAAGATATTGCGGCGTGTGATCTGGAAGTAGTCTTCCGGCGAATCCCCGGCCAGCCGGCCAACCTGCACTTCGGACAACTCGGTTTCACGCCCGGTCCGACTCAGGGAAAGGGCCTCAATCGTCATCGAGGCATCCACCTGATTGCCGTCGGCCAACGGATTGAGGGACAGGGAACGGATCAAGTGCAGGTGGCCGCTCTGGTAAAACTGGTAGAGAAACTGGACGATCTGCTGAAGGGATCCATGGCAACTGAGCGAGTAGGTATAGCGGGTCAGTACGGTTTTCGTTTTTGGCTGACCGGTCCTCGCGTTGCGCCGCTGAATCGCGACCGATACCGGCAGATTCGCCTCGACGCTGGTTCCCTCCAGTCCATTTTCCTTGACGGCGGCAAGCAACCAGTTTTGGTAGTTGGAACGGGTCGTTTCGCGGTCCAGCGGCAGGGACATTCTGGCGTATGCCTCAAGCTGCTCCAGCACCTCGGGTCCCCGGGCGATCAGGTCCCGGGCCTGTTTGATGTTCTGGTCCAGTTCCGACAACTGGCGTTCCCGCTGCCGGGCGGGTCCGTCGACAAACCGCCGCCAGCCCTGGTCGCCAAAATACAGGACGATCACCACGGCAGCGCCAGCCAGCAACCAGATCGTGCGTCTACCCATTGGGCTTCCCTCCTGGCGACGCGTCGGGCGGGGGCGGCGATCCGGTCATGGGGAGCGGGTGGTCGTCCGAACGGGGTGGGCGGCCGTCGCGATCCGCGCCGGTTGCCCCGACCGGCGTTGTCCCAGGCGAAGATTCCCCGGATGCGGTCTCCCCGGATGCGGTCTCCCCGGATGCGGTCTCCCCGGATGCGGTCTCCCCGGTCGCTGCGGGCAGCTGCAGCGAAAGTCTTGGCGGCACCACCGGAAACTGGATCTTCGTCTCAAAACTCCAGCGCTGGGTGATCCCGTCACTGGATTCCGAAACGCGTTTACTGGTGACATTGTTATCATCGGTCCGGATGGCGTTTTCCAGGCCGACGACCAGTTCGGCCTGGTTGACTTCTACCGTCAGATCCATCGAGGCGCTGCCATCGCCGGGCGTCGACATGCTGATTCGGCGAAGCAAGCTTTGTTCCCGCGGGGGGAGGGATTCCGTCAGTTGGTTCAGCCGGTCGAGCCAGACCACTTCGTTCCGCCGCCACTCCCGAATGGTCGCCAGTTCATCCTGCATCTCCAGAACCTGGCGTGCCTCGCCCAGCAGGGGTTGATACTCCAGTTGACGCTGCTCCAGTTCCGCGCGACTTCGGGCAATACTGTCCCATGTGAGCGTGCCTCCCAGGACCAGCAGGGCGGCCGCCGCGCAGGACCACAATGCAACGCGCCGCCAGGGCAGTGTCCCGGACTGGGGATTTCGCGGATGGCAGAGATCCACCATCAGGGGACCGGAACTCCATTGGCTGGCAATCCCCAGCAAATGAATCGCGTCGTCGCAATTTTCAATGGCCAGCGAAGCCCCCCGCAGGTCGACGTGTTCCAGGGGACTCAGGATCGAAACGGAGACTCCGAACTCGCTGGTCAGCGCCTTGCCAATTTCGGTTTTGGCCCGGGTTCGTCCGAACAGGTAGATATGCGCGGCTTCCTCGCGGATCTTTTCGGGGTCGCTGACGATCACCGCCAGAGTGCGGCGGTATTCCCCGACCAACCGGTCAATCAGCTCCTGGTCGTTTTCGTACTGGAAAGGGATCGAGCGGATGTGGTTGAATTTGTATTTGCGGATGACCGAAATCTCGATCGCCTGGCTGTTCATCGCAAAGACCGCGGCGTTGGCGGGAGGCCCCGTCACAATCTGCCGCCACAGCGCATAGGCACCCAGTCCCTGAAAGGTGACGGCCCTGAGCTGAAACCCGTTCCGCCTGGCGTCATCCCGCAGTGCCCGAAGCTTCGATGACGGCAGGCTCCACGCAAGTGCGTCCATTCCCCCCGACCCGGATCTGGGGCTGACCAGAAAATCCGTAACCATCTCGTCGTCGCCGCCAGCCTCCGAGCGGGCAGCCACCAGATTCTGGACAACACTTGGCAACCCCGATTCTTCCATGGCCGGCAATTCGAATACGTTGACATCCAGTTCGGATCTCGGCAGCAGCAACACGACCTGCCGGGCCCTGGATCGATCCCCGCGCAACCGCTGCCGGATTTCGGCAAAGCCGGCCGGGCCCTCTGCCTCGCCGTAGGCCGTGACGACCAGGCGACCGCGCCGGGACGCGGCGCACAGGTACCGGCAGCTGCTCGGCCCCAGCTGGAGGAACAGGGTTTCAGGTCGCGACGTCGTGGTGTTCATGGATTGGACAATGGCCCGATACTGGTCAGAAACTCCTGCTTGATCCGGGATGTCTGATGAATTCGCTTGCAGATCCGCTGCGCGGACGATGGGCCCGTCGCGTCCAGGACGGCCTCAAACACAAATGGTGCCATGTGCCGGTCGGCAAATCCGGCGAATCGGGCACGATATACGTCGCCGCCGGTGGTGAGGTAGGGTAACAGTTGGCGAAATGTCTCCAGCGGCGCAATCCGTTCCGCCAGCAACCACGCGACGCTTTCGCGACCCATCGACGTATTGGCACGCGCCGCCAGAATCCGGTCGGCCATGGCCTGGTCGATCCCGGGTACCGCCAGCAGCACCTCGCGCGGAGCCGTGTTTATATTAACACGCCCGATGAGTATTTCCTGATGCGTTGTTGTGAAACCGTCCAAAAGTCTTTCCAAATCCGTGGAAAAAGCGGGCGAATCCGCACGCAACGGGCTGGGAATTCGTTGGACCTCACGCCGGTTCACCGGGATTTCGACGGTTGCATTGACCAGATCCAGAGGGCTGGCCAAATCCGCCGAGGCCAATCGCGCCAAATCGACCGCGACGCTGCCCGGTGCCACCAGGGTTCGCCGCACGCCACCACCGCTGGACACTCCCCTGGCCGGACCGTACTGGCGATACAGGACGATGAAATTGGCCATGTCCGAATCCAATGCCTGCTCAACCGTCCGGTGCAGAGCGGCCAGGTCGACCTGGTTCAGCCAGGTCCGGGGCTGGCCGGCGTACGACTCGTTGCGTTCGGCACCGAACACCGTCAGGTATTCGGCCCACGCGGCGGACCGATCGCCCCGGGTTTCGGCGCGGAATTCCGGTTCTTCCGCAGGGGCCTCCTCAACGCCGAACAGCCGCTCCCGCGTGACTCCCGGAATGCGCAGAAACTCGTCGAGCGCCGGAGGGATGGCGTTGCGGACCGGGAATCCGTATTGCTCCAGATACCAGGCCGACTCGTTTCCGAAATCGCGAGGAATGTCATCGGAATCGATCCAGTCCAGCAGATGATCCGCAATGGTCTCGGTCATGCCCGGCAACCGAAGCAGGGCGGTCCGCCCCCAGCCGGGAATCCGGGCGTCGATGTCCAGCAGTGTTTGCAGGTGAATCCTGGCGGATTCGTTGGCCGGGCCACCCGCCGCGCCGGATTCCGGTGCGAGCACGACTCCAAAGGGGAACGTGTCATCATCGGCGGCGTCATCCCCGCTTTTCAAGGCCACCACCGACGGATGCTGGCCCCGAAAATTTCTGCGTTCGATGTCGTCCCGCCAGGCCCGCGACGATTCCAGCCATGCCGCGAACACGTCACGCGCCGACAACGCCGCCTGACGTGCCTGGAGCCGGTCGCCCGCCCCGGCCGCCGCCAGATTCTGATCGCGCATGACCATCAACAGTCCATACGTGATCAGGGTGACCAGCAACACAATCGTCACGACCACAAACAACACCACCCCGGGGCGGCGGCCGGTGGCCGCGGCACGTCCACGGATGCGCCGGTGCTGATCGTCGGATCGGGACATTTGGGTCATCAACGGGCCATTTCGGATTCGGCCGGCCACGGACCTGCCGAACCCTGTTCAAAGTAAAAATCAGGTTGCGAGACGTCGTCGCGCGCCGGAACCATCGAATGGCCGGCGCCAATTTGAACCACGATGCGTCGGCGGTCCGGATCCGGCGGGATCCCGTCGATTCCCGGCGGAGCGGTATCGCCGAGAATGCGGACGGGACGATCATCCAATGCGGGGCTTTCGGCCGATTCAGCGCCCTCGATGACCAGCACCCCGTCCCCGACGGGCCCCGTGCCCGTTGTCGAGCGCCCGGCCTGGCCGTCGGGTTGGGGCGCAGCCATCGTGAAGCTCATTTCCACGGCCACCGGGAACGGCTGTCCCGATTGAGCCTCCCAGGCGGTTGTCCAGGCCCGGCCGTCAAAATACCGAAACGCGACGTCGTCGATTTCCGCAATCACATCCCGCTGGCCGGCGAATCGCGGCTTCAAATCGGCCCGGCGGCGGGCCGCGGTGCCCACTTCGATCGTTTCCAATCCCTTGAGGGCGCTGGCGTCGAACGAATCCGACCACTTTGACAACCGTTGGTATTCGTCGTAACTCGTCACCGAGCGGACCCAGGTCAGTCCAGGATCGGGCCCGGCGAAAGGTTCCCGGGGTTCCTCACCGGCCAATGGCGATTTCGCCCCGTCGCCGGCTGCCCGTGTGGTGTTTTCGCTTTGCGACAGGGTGCGTCGTTCATATTCCACGACCAGATACTGATCCTCGCCAATTTCGGGCTCCCCGCCGTTCGGCTGGCCGGCGCCATCGGCCGCTGCCGGAACATCTGGTTCGCTGGACAGGATCAGGAACTGCAATTGGTCACGACTGCCCGAAAACATGCTCGCCTTCGGGAGTGGAGCCCCGATCTCCTGAATGATATCGGCCGCCGGAAGGCTGCCAAATCCCGGAAGTGCGTTGTCCGTAATGGTCACATCGCTCGAAACCGCGGCCGGCGAGGCGGGCTCGTTCGCAATCCACACCAGCTGGTCCAGATCATCCTGCAACTGCCGTTGCAACGAGCGTGTGATTTCAAGATCCGCCACCGTTTGGCGCGATCGCCGGTCGATCCGAGCAAACGAAGCGAGCAGGGACCCAACCAGCATCATGATGACGGCAGTCAGGCCCAGGGCAATCAGCGTTTCCAACAGGGTGAATCCCGAACGCCTGTCCGATTCGCACGGCCGCACCGGTGTCGCGCTCATGGCCCCGCCTCCACCGGTCGTCGGGCCGATTCCCGGGGGAACAACGAATCGGCCGGTTCGGCGGGTTTCGGGTCCCGCACAATTCGCCGCAGTTGGCAGGCTGCTGGCCCGTCGGGTTCGGGCCCCACGCGATTCCGTTGGGGAACGCGCCCGTCGCGAACGGAAGCGGGACCGGCTGTGCGGTAAACGGCAACGGTCACCAGGCGCAGGCCGTCGGTTTCCCACGGCTCCATATCGACCGAATACAACCATTCGGGATTGGCCGCCACAGGCGACAGCGCCACGGGTTCCAGGGGTTCGATGCCGGCGAGAATTTCATTCAGCGCGTTTTGACAGAGCAGTTGGGCCGTCACGCGTTCGCTGGCCCGGGTCGCGTTGCGATGGGCCGTGGCCATCACGCGCGTCAGCATCGCCACACCGATCGACAGCACGGCCGTCGCAATGATGACCTCCAGCAGCGACAGCCCGTTTCGGGGGCACGCGGCCCGCCGCCGGGGCAGTGCAGACCCCGGACGTTTAATGTGAGTGTGGCAATGCATGGGAATGGGCCGCCATTGGACTGGCGGTCTCCGGCTCGGGGCGGGTCGATTGCAGGGGCCCGATCACCAGTTCTCCGGTTAGCGCCCGCACGTCGACGCGGGCAGCGTATCCCGCATCCCGGCCGACCAGCCAGAACACGGCCGGCGTGGCACGACCACCGGGAAACAGGTAAACGGGCGGGCCCGATTGCGACGCGGCGGACGGGGGGGCTCCGGAACCGACGAGGAACGTGTGCCAAAACCCGCCCGGTTCCCCGGCCGCGTCCGATTCCCCGCCCGTCCGGCCGGCCGTTGGATCATCCAGCCGAAAGACCACGGGTTCCGAAAGGCTCCGAATGCCCGCGGACTGGCCGGGAGCGGGTTGCCCGGCGGGTAGTAAATCCCGGTTGGAGGAAGTGCCCGGGGCGGTCTCGCGGTCCGACCGGCCAACCAGCAACCCATCATCGGCGTCCAGCACGAATTGGTCCAGTGGCGCGAGTTCAAATTCCCCCCGGTCGATCCGAAATCGAAATACCCAGATCTCGCCCTGTTCGATCGCCGAACGCCGCGCTTCGGCAAACGACGAATGCAGCTCGTCGATGGCGTGCCGGAACGCTGCCTTGTTCATGCGTGCCGCGTACCGGGGCCACGCCACGGCCAGAACCGCAACGACTACCACCAGCACGATCAGCAGTTCGAGCAGGGTAAAGCCGCGATTGGGTTGGTGCGACGCTGGCATGGGTCATTCGTTTCCGGTAGGGCGAACCACGGGGGTTAATCGCTGCGGCGTAACCGGGGCCGCGTTCACTTGCCTTGATCATTAAAATCGGACGCCGTGTCCCGGGGGCCGGTATCCTCGAGGGGTTCGATCAGGTTGGTCGTTTCTCCGGATTCATCGTCCATCGAGACCGGGCGGTAATTAAAGATGTCGTCCGCCGTGTTGATCTCGCCGTCCGGGCCCATGGAAACGATCAGTGGCCGGTCAAAGTCCTTGTTGGAGGGGTCGTTCCGGTAGACAAACTCGTTGTCCCACGGGTCGCTGGGGATTCTGGTTTCGTCCAAATAGGGCCCGGCCCATTTTCGCGCCTGCTTCTCGTCCATGGGTTTCCGGATCAGGGCTTCCAGCCCTTCCTCGGAATTCGGAAAGCTCCGCATGTCAACGGCATATTCCTTGAGGGCCGTCTCGAGGTTGGCGATCTGGACCTGGGTCAGCTTGATATCGGCCTTGGCCTGAGATCTGAGCAATCGGGGCCCCACAATCGCCAGGATCGCGACCAGGATCACAAGGACAATCAGCAGCTCAAGAATGGTAAAACCGGTCCGTGGATTCGTTCGGCTCGTTTCTGGGTTCATGTCAGACTCCACTTGGATTTTGATTAACAACCTGTGTTTAAAAAACATGCCGGTCAGTCAATGGTCGAGGTCAAATCGAATATCGGCAGCAATACCCCGATTATGATCGACAGCACAATTCCGCCAATCACCAGCAGCATGAGCGGCTCGATAAGTCGAACCATGGAATCGAGGCGTCGCTCGATTTTCTGGTCCATGCGATCCGAGATCCGGACCAGGACATCATCCAGCGTATTGGATTCTTCGGCGACGCGAATCATGGCCAGGACCGGCGCGGAGACGAAACCGCTGCGTTCCAGCGGATCGGCCAGCCGGTTACCCGAGGACACGTTTTCCGCCGAATCACTGATCGCTTTCTGCAATACGACGTTGCCCACCGAATTTCCGGCGATATCCAGTGATTTCAGGATCGGCACCCCGTTGCGCAGCAACGTGCCCAGCACCCGGCAAAACCGGGAAATTGACGTTTCGTGAAAAATACGTCCGGCCAGCGGCACCCGGAGCTTGTAGCGATCAAACAGATTCCGTCCGCGGCGGGTGGCAATCAGCTGGCGAAAGCCGTAGCCGGCGGCGACAGCGGCCCCGAACATGATCACCCCGTATTTGACCAGCATATCGCTGGTGCCAATCAGGATTCTGGTAATCAGCGGAAGCCCCACGCCGCTCTTCGTCAGCTTTTCGAAATAAACCTCGAACATCGGGACGATAAACATGACCAGCGCGATCATGAAACAGAATCCGATTCCGGCCAGCACCATGGGGTACGTCATGGCACCGGCGACTTTGGCCTTCAGGGCCGCCTGCTTGCGCAAGAACCCGGCCACGCGGGTCAGGGATTCCTCCAGAAATCCGCCTTCCATCCCGGCCCGGACCATGCTGACAGTCAATTTGGAAAACACCCGCTCGTGCCGGGCCATGGCCTCATCCAGGTTCTGGCCGTTCGCCACATCATCGCGAACCTGCGCCAGTACCGTACGCAGTCCGGGTGAGTGGGATTGTTGCGAGAGAATTTTCAACGCATCAAGGAGGGACACTCCGTTGGCCAGCAAATCGCTCAACTGGGTCAGCAAATCGGCCGTGGCATCCGTACTGACGCGGGCCGGCAACCAGTGCCGCCAGTTGCGGGCGGTCGCATCGACCCTGACGTCGATCGGAAACAGCGCCTGTTGCGTCAAATGTCGCAGCGCTTCCTGGCGGGTGGCTGCCTGCACCACGCCCTGGGCCGTTTCGCCGGTCGCCGTCCTGGCCTGGTAGGTGTAATCTGGCATGTTGCGGGTCCCGGATCAGGTCAATCGGATTTGGCCACCCGCAGGACTTCGTCGATCGACGTGATTCCCGCCAGTACCTTGTCCCAGCCATCCATGCGGAGGGTTTTCATTCCCTGATGGACCGCCGCCCGCCGGATATCAGTGGACGAGGCGCGTTGCCCGGCCAGCGTGCCGATCGGGCCGCTGGAGACCAGCAGTTCGAAGATCCCGATGCGCCCCGAAATCCGCTGTTTCGGCACCGGGAGCATCCCGCCGGCTGATACAGGACGGCCTCCTGCTCGCGCAGCGCCTGGAGCGGGAAATCCCCGGGGAATTCCACTCGGTCCGGATCGACCACCTGGCGACAGTCGGAACACAGCACCCGCACCAGACGCTGGGCCAGCACACCCGCGACCGTGCTGGTCACCAGAAACGGCTCGACGCCCATGTCGCAAAGTCGAATAAAGGCGCCCGCCGAATCATTGGTGTGCAGGGTGCTGAACACCAGGTGTCCGGTCAGCGAAGCCTGGATGGCGTTCTCGGCCGTTTCCCGGTCCCGGATCTCACCGACCAAGACAACATCCGGGTCGTGCCGGAGAATACTGCGCAAGCTGGATGCAAATGTAAGGCCTACCTTGTTGTGCACCTGAATCTGGTTGATGCCCTCCAGCTGGTATTCAATCGGATCTTCCACCGTGATGATCTTGGTGTCTTCGCTCCTGATTTCCTGCAGCGCGCTGTACAGTGTCGTGGTCTTGCCCGAACCGGTCGGTCCGGTGACGAGCATGATGCCGTGAGGCATGCGGATCAATTCCTGGAACTGTGCGTAGACCGGTTCGGGCATCCCAACGCCGCGCAAGGAAAACTCCAGGTTGTCCATGTCGAGTATTCGCATAACGATGCCCTCGCCGTGCAGCATCGGTATAATTGAGATACGAATATCGATTTCGCGGCCGGCCATGCGCAGCCGGATGCGGCCGTCCTGGGGCACCCGCTTTTCGGCGATATTCAGTTTCGCCATGATCTTGAGGCGGCTGACGATGGCGTTGCGGAACCGGTTCATCTCGGGAGGCGCCGGCTGGCGCTGCAACACGCCGTCGATCCGGTAGCGAATCTTGATCCCGCTTTTCTGCGCCTCAATGTGCACGTCACTGGTGCGCGATTCGATGGCTTCCGCCAGGATCTCGTTGACCAGCCGGACCACCGATGCCTGCTGGGCCATCTCGACGTCCTCAAGATCCTGGCCCTCCAGGTTCAGCAAGGCCGCGTCCTCGTCCCCCTGAAGCGACATCAGGTCGTCGATCGTCTCCGCACCGACCCCGAAATGCTGGCGGATCAGGCCCCGGATTTGCTCGGGATCGGCGACGATTGGCGTGACCGGACGACCGGTCGCCGCCGCCACCTCGTCCACGATGTTCAGATCAAACGGATTTCCGACCGCCAGCAGAATCTCGGAATCCTGCGCGGCCAGCGGAAACACCTCGAACCGGTGAATCAGTTTCTGCGGAAAGCCCTGGATCAGCGACTCGTCAATGTCACACTCAACCAACTGGGCCGTCTTGAGACCCAGGGACTGGGCAATCGCTCCCAGCAATTCCTGTTTGCCAGGAAAATTGAGTTCGACTGAAATGTCTTCCAGGCTGCGCGAGGCCCTGAGAGCGTCCTTGACGCTTTGAAGCTGGTCCCGGGCCAGCGGGGGCTGGGTCGTTTGACGAATCATGGGTGGCGTGATGGTGTGCCGATCGAACGGGGCGGCAAGCATCGCCGACCTGGGCCTGAATCAACCAGGCCGGCAGGGTAATTACCAGGGGGGGGATTCTCGGGGAGGGACCGCGGTCGAAGACAACACTCATTATACGTTCGCGGGCCGACAGGCGTCAATCTTGTGTGACGCGTTCCGGGATCATTCCCCCGCAATTACCGCCCCCATTTCCGGAGGGTTACCGCGTTATCGCACATGTTTTCCGAATTCCCCAAAAATCGCCCGTCGCCCGCACGCCGTTCGTTCAGCGCCCGCGACGCCCGCCGCGAACAGCTTCGCGCCGCCAATCGCTTGACCCGGCGCTGCGACGGTTGAGATATGAAAGGCGAACTCCGGATTTGAATTCTGAGTTTTGAATTCTGAAATTGGAAACCAAAAACTTGAAATTGGAAACCTGAAACCTGGAACTCGGGAATTGGCAATTGGCAATTGGCAATTGGCAATTGGAAACCCGGCAGCGCGGAGTTGCTCAATGCAGACAGTTGCCCGCCGTATGGGGCGGTCGCACCCGGCGACACCTTGGTCCGGGACGCTTTCCTGACGGTCGTAGCGGTCGTGTTGGGCGTCCGGTCGCGCCCGGTTCGCGGTGCCGCCCTCGAGTGGAAACTGCTTGAACGGAAGGCAGTCCCGAACCAGAATGGGGCATTGACCGGCTTTCCGGCAATCTGCCGGCCAACCAGCCGTGGCTGGTCTATGCCGACGAGGGCAGCTATCTGTTTCTGGGCGATGAAACCACCAGCGCCAGCGCCACCCTCGGCCTGGGCCGCGTGACGCTGACTACGATTCCCGAGCCGCTTCTGACAGTCGACTATCTGAGCCTGATCGGCGCAGCGGACCGTCGTTCGCTTCGGGCCAGCGCCGAGACGGACCTGATGGATGTATACGGGCTGCGCAGGGCCTGTCAGTGGGCCGGGAACTCGGCCGCCACGGCCATGAAAAATTACGCCCAGGTTCGCAGCACCGATTTCGATGACGCGGGAGCCGCCGGGACCGGCAAATGGGCAATCCCAAATACGACGCCAAATGCGCCGCCAAATTTGTCAGATGACGCCAAATGCGCCGCCGTACCGGCCGGCAGCGTTTCGCAGGACGCAGCAAAAAACGCGGGGAATCCCGCGTTCATTGAAAATGTCCCGACGGGGACATTGGTTCCAGTGGGCGATGAGGGACTCGAACCCCCGACATCTTCGGTGTAAACGAAGCGCTCTAGCCAACTGAGCTAATCGCCCTGGCAGGTTGCCATCAGTGGCAGGTTGCCAACGGGACCGCAAAAAATTCTAAATGGTGCCACGAAACCGTGCAATCGGTCGTCGACCATCACCCGGGCGGATGGCCCACACAACCGGGCCATCTCCGGTCGCGGGGATTCGCCCGCTCAGCCGTCATCATCATCGTCATCATCGGCGTCGCTGTCGCCACCCTTTTTCAGTTTGGACCCCTCGATCGCTCCAGCCGGGATCAATTCCCCGTACAGCTGGCCTTCCTCATTCTCCTGCTTCTCGATTTTCTCCAGAGCCACCAGAATGGCCGGGGCCATTACCTCGGTTTCCAGCGCCTTGCGCTCGTCCCCTTCCACGGCTTTCCACCGCGCCGACAAATCCTGGCCCAGCAGCTGGTCGTAGAATAATTTCCCGAACTCGTTGCGCTGCTCCTTGCTTTCCTTCTTGACATGGCACATGTTGCAGGTGACCCGCAAATTGCCGTATTTCTTTTCCAGCGTCTTTTTAAAAATCCCGTGGCCCCAGGCCGCTGTCCCGGGAGCCGCAGCCCAAACCGAGCCACCGATCAAAACCAGCAGGCCGACCTGTATGACTCGGAAACTCAATCCGCGATGCATGGATGAATCCTCAATTGATATCTCGTGAAACTGTTTCGTTTTCGGTTCCGCCGTATGGGTCGGACCCGCCAACGGCCTGCTCCTGATTGTATTCCAGGGGCCGGTGGCTTGACAAACCTCACCGGCCGGCCGGCTTTTCGAACCGCCGATCCCGGCCAGCATGTGCCGGTGCCGGGAGAACACGGGTCACAACCGGAGCCCGGGTTATCGGGGGAGATGCCAGCGTCCCGGTTCCGGCAAACCGTTTGGTGTCAATTCGGCATGGTGTTTCATGGAATCCAGCATGGCCGCCGATTCCAGTTCCGGGTCCCGGGCCACGGACTGTCGACCACATTCGTCGCAACGGGTCGGTCGTCCCAACTGGCCAATGATGAGCTGTTGGCGACGCTGGCAGGACGGGCACCTGTGAACAAATGTAATTTCCATGAGGGTCTGTGGTCGCAAAAAACATCGTTATATGACGCCCAAACTCGATCGTTGTCCAGCCGGATCGAGATCCCTATTTTGGTCAATTTTTCCCGATCTGGCAATTCGGATTGATGCCCTGCCAGCGCCAGCCAGCAGATTCGCGGAACCGGGCGGACGATTGGCGTGCGATGACCCGGCGGTATTCGAGGGGTGGCAAAACAATGCGGCGTTTTGCGGGGCGAAGACGGCGATCGTCGGCCTACCCGGGAACAGGCCTGACTAGCCGGCGTCCAGCGTCCGGTTTTTGCCCGTTTTCGGATTCTCGGCCCCAAACTCGATGGATTGAATACGGGCGTAGGCCTCGTCTGACCCGGTCGCAGGCGCGGTGATGACGTTGGCAATGGTGTCCCGCAAATAGGGTTCCAGCGAATCAATCACATGAAACAGTTCGTTGACGACGTCAAAATAGGAAACCTCATTGACACTGCCGGCCAGATCCAGTCGCCCGATAACCACATGGTCGACAATCAGCGGCAGTTCGGTCGTCCACAGCTCATCCGGGTCTGCCTTGCGGTCGATATGGTTGTACTTGGCATGAAAACTTTCGTGCAGCCATGGCAGGTTCAGATCCATCGTCAGTTGCTGTAATCCGTTGGCCTCGGCAAACTCGCGCAATACCTGCCAGCTGAGGTCCCAGTTCTTGTCCCCCTGCAGCCGCACCGACGCGTGATGGGCATTGGGGTTGGTTTTATTTCGCTGGGGGATGACGATGAACGAGCGGACCAGGGTGGCCGACCGGTTGGCAATTAACTGAAATTCGGCAATGCCGAACAGCTTGCCCACAAACAGAAACAGGACGACTGCGGCAATCGACAAAAATGCGTATTCCGCCTCACGGTATACCAGCGACAGAACGCCACCGGTCGCGGTCATCAGGCACATTCCGAAAAACATCAGCAAGGCCTTGCGGGGACCATACCCCTTGCGAATCAGGGCGTGGTGCAAGTGGCCCCGATCCACCGCGTAGATGCTGCGTCCGGTCAGGCGGCGGCGCACGATTGCGGCAACCGTATCGAACATCGGAATGGCCAGCAGGGCGATCGGCGCCAGAAACGCATAGGTGGCGGCTTCTTTCGATGCGCAGCGGATGGCCATGGCAGAAATGAACAGTCCGATCAGCATGCTGCCGGCATCCCCCAGATAGGCCGAAGCCGGGGGAAAGTTGTATCGCAGGAACCCCAGAATGGCACCGGCCGCGGCGGCCAGGATCATCGCGTCGGTAAACCGTCCGAGGTGCAGGGCCATGATGCACAGGGCCAGACTCATCAGGAACCCGATCGTGGAGGCAAATCCGTCAGCCCCGTCCAGCAAGTTGACCGAATTGATCCCCACCAGAACCCACGCATAAACAACCAGCAATGAAAAGAATTGCAAGTCAAACGTGGTTCCAAACATTGAAATGGAATCAAATCGGTAACCAAAGCCGACAAGAACCGAGACCACAATGATCTGTCCCAGCAGCTTTTGGCGACCCCGCATCCCAAAGCGATCGTCGACAACCCCGACCAGCAAAATCAAAACGGCGGCCGTCAACAGTCCCAGCAGCCCGGTAACATCCGATTTCAGTTCCGAAATCTGCGGCCAGAATATCACGGCAGCCACCAACAAGGCTGCCAGTACCGAAACGAAAATAACGATGCCGCCAATCAGCGGAATGGCATTGGCGTGCAATTTCCGCTTCTGGTCCGGATGATCGACCAGATGCACGCGTACCGCCAGTCGCTTGGCAACCGGCACCAGCGCCAGCGCAAAAACCAGGGCGATTCCAAAAATGGTCAGGACAGCGGTGATCATCAATCAGCGAAGAGCAAAAGGAGATGGCGTCAAACGGGTTAGTCGTTCCAACCGCGCCGGAACCGTGCCACGGTCTCTATTGTCCTCAATCCCCGGCGGTTTGCCAGTATTATCTGGGAATCAGGCGTTCCTTTTGGGCTTTCCGAATGCTGGTTTCCAGCGATTCCAGGTTGGGGCGGAACTCGCCGTGGCGGCGAATCCAGCGGAGTTGCTCCAGAGCCTCATCCAGTTGGCCCGTGTCCTTTAACAATTGAACCAGCTTGATACGCAATTGCTGGTGCTCCTGGTTCAAATCGACCGCCAGCCGCAACGTCTTGATGGCAGCGTCCAAATCTCCCAGCTCCCTTTGTATGTCGGACAATACCACCAGGGACTTTCGATCGTCCCGGTATTCTGATTCCAAAAGCGCCCTGGCCCTGCGATATGTTTCAATCCTTAACGGTTGGGCAGACTGGGTGTCGAGATGGTTGGAAGCAAAGTCAAACAGCATGAAAGCATTGTCTGGTAGCACATCGCGAATGATGCGCTCGCCGGACAGCCGCGGCGCCGTCGCCTGAATCACCAGGTCGTAGCGGGAGCGATCCAGTTCCAGGCAGATTCGCAGATGGCGACAGGCATCCTCCAGACGTGCAGCTTGCAGATCCATCAGGCCAGTAATGAAGTGGGTAACCGCGTTGGCCGGAGCCAGTTCACAGGCTCGCACCAAATGGGGCTGATCCGCATTTTCCATTTCGCTCAACGCATGCAGTTGCCCCAGCAACAGGTGAACGGCAGGTTGCAGCGGGTTCCGGCCCCGGGATTTTTTCAGGTAAAAGACAGCGTTGGGCAACAGGTTGGGCTTTACCGGCGATTCGCTTCGCCAGCGCTGCAAAAGCGCCAGGTCATTCGCTTGGCGGGCCGCCTGGACATAGGCATGCATGCGGTCCAGGCCCGTGGATAACCAGACGCGTTCGCGAACGGCCGAATTGCCAGCCTGCGCGCTGGTCAGCGACTGGATCATGTCCTCGTACAGCGACAGGCGGTAGCGCAGGATGTAGAGTTCGCCGAGCCGACGAAAGGCGTCTGCATCGGCGGCCACAGCCAGCGATTCCTGCAATGCCTCAATATGCCGGTCCGTGGTCGCCAGATCGGTCGTCAGATGGTTTTCGAGGGCCGGATTGGAGCCCAGTACCTGTTCGATGCGTGTATAGCGCAGCGCGTTCAGTGCGGCAAACAGACCGGCGGCAAAAACCGCCAGCAGCAGACACATGTTGACGCCTGCGGGCAGGCTGAATCGAAAAATATATTTCTTTCGCAAGCGATCGGCCAGGGAGTGGGCCTGTCCGGAAATCATGCCGCAGATCATGGCCATCGCCACGGCATTGGCCGGGATGTAAAAACCGAAATCAAACAACGCGGCAACGCACTGGCTGGACAACAAAAACACGCCGATCAGACAAACGGCGGTCGTTTTGGGAGAGTTGCCGCGCAACGCCAGAAATCGCACACTCAGTCCCAGGATCAGGAGCGCCGACAGCAATAAAATCAGCCCGGGAACCCCGGCCTCGACGAGCGTCTGAAAATACTGGTTTTCCGCGTGATAAAAAATGCGTTCTTCGCTGTCTGCACGGTACAGCCGATGGACCGTGTGGTAACTGCCGACACCACTGCCCAGCGGTGCGAAATCGACAATGGCCGGTGCTGTCTCGGTCCAGTGCCGGAATCGCAATTCACTGGTCAGGAAGTCCGCATCCGAGGTTTTGGCGAGGCGCCGCGACAGTTGTTCGCCAAACCCGAAACTGGTGACCGCGGCCATCGCGATGGCGACCACCAGCACCCCGGGCAGAATCAGGCCCAGGGAACGTCGTGTCAGACTGTAATAAACGGCGGTCACAAATGATCCGGCCAGCAGACTCAGCAGCCCACCCCGGGACAACGTTGCCAGTACCCCCAAAACGATCATGGTACTGGCGATCAACGTTAACAACTTGGGGACATTCAGTTCGGCAAAAAACAGTCCGGTATGCAATCGGGCCCGTTCCCAGACCGGATAATCGTTGGTGATAATTTGTCGCGGCCGACGACCCGCGACATGACGGTTGAACACCACAAACAGCAGGCCCAAACTGCACGCCAGACACAGCAACAGGTAGCCCGCCGCGTTGTTCGGATTCACGAACGGGCCGAAGGGGACGCCACCCTCGGTCAACTCGATCGTGCCAAATATCCGGCGCCCCGATTGCAGCCGCTGAATCACCCCGTACCCGCTGATCGCCACGCCATTGACGGTGGCCACCAGGGGGAGCAGGATCACGGATTTTCGTGATGAAAAGAAATAGCTGCCCAGTAACAGGCACAGCAGTCCCAGCAGCATCAGGTTGATCGATTTTCGGGTCCCGTCCAGGTCCATCGTGACTCGCACGACCGGGCTGTTGCCGGATTCCCCAACCAGCAGCTCGCCGGCGGCCGGCGCGGCATACGCGGCATACATTTCTGATTGCTTGCTGGCCAGCAGATGGGCGACAGTGCCGGACAATGGCAGCGTCTGAAATACCAGCAGCCCGATTCCCAGAATGACCGGAATCGCCAGCCACGGGAAATGGTGGCGGCGCCGCTTCATGAAGGCCATGGCAAACCACAACATGGTGATGCCACCGATTGCCAGACAATACATCACGAATTGCGGCAACTGGCGGACCGATCCGATCCACCATGGGGCCATCAGGAAGATCGTGATCGCCAGCAATCTGCCCAGCCACAAAAACACGGACGACAGTTTGCCCGATTCACCATTCGGGGAACCTCGAGAGGACCGTTTGTCACGGGCCGGATTCCCGTACGAGCCCCGCGGTTGCGGCGATGTCTGTGGTGGACGGGCTTTCGGTTGCATACACAGGGGTCTGTCGTATTGGTGTCCGGGGCCACGGGCCCGACAGAAATTCAGCTTTTATCGTATGCCCGGCAATTGAATTGGCAATTGCGGGTGTCATGATCCCGCCCGCCTCAGCGGATTTCCGGAATGCGTCCGGCCCGCCTATCCCGCTGACCGGCCCGGAATGGTGAACGTGTAAATGACGATGATCGAGCCAACCGCCAACAGACTCCAGGGCAGCCAGTCCGGTGGCTTCACCAGACTGGTTGGCGCCGGTTCCGGCGCCGACCCAAACGATACCGGTTGAAATGGCGAACTGGCTGTCGCGGGGGTCCCGGTCTGGCGCAGATTGCGAACTTCGAGTTCCTGAACGAAAAACAGTTCAACGCCGATCATGATCAACGCAAGACCAATTGCCAGTGACATTGCTTTCCACATAACTTGCTTCCCCGAATTGAAACTGGTTCTGGCACCTTCAGCGGACTCGCGGCGAATCAGTCGCAGCCGTATCTGGTTATCGACCGAAAACTCCTCCGGAAGACGCGCTGACTGGTTCTCTCGGCGCATTCGTTAAGGCGTGCAAAATCGACAGTCCATCGGCAGCCGGCCGGAACCAACGGTCCGATTGGCGGCCCCATTCCGGGAAAACGTGCCCGGAAATGGCCTGCGGATTCGCGGGTTGAACGGTTGGCCCGTCCGGTCACCCTCAGCGCTTTTTCGGATTTTATGATTCCGAACGTCCGGGGAAGCCCTGTTTTGCGGAGCGGCGATGACTAGAATAAACGCAGCCGAAATCAGGTCGACGCCCGGGGCGGGTCAAGTCACAGCGGTTCGTCCACACCCGGCAACTTTTCCCATTTTATATTCTTGTGCCAGGCACCTTATCATGGCTGACAACAACGGCGACAAAAAACGGATTATGGTGGTCGACGATGATCCGTCCATGATTCGGATGGTGACCGAAACGCTGGAACCCCTCGGATTTGAGGTCATTTCAGCGGGAGACGGCAACAAGGGACTGGCCTGTATCGAGTTTTACCGGCCTGATCTGGTGATTCTGGACCTGATGATGCCCAAACGCAGCGGATTGCTGGTGCTGGAAGGGATGCGTGAGATGGAACAATATATCCCGGCCATCATGATTACCGGCAACGAGGGGATGCGACACCGGCATTACGCTGAAATTTTGGGGGTCGATGCCTATCTCAACAAGCCGCTCCGCATGGAATTGCTGATCCGAACCGTCCAGCGCGTCCTGGATCAGGTGAAAACGCCGCGCGAATAGGCGTTCGCTGGTGTGGCCGGCGGGCCGACAGGCGGGCAAGGCGACGGGCCTAGCTGCCCAGATCTCGCGTCTCACCCGGGCCAATCTGACTGGCCTTTTGATTTTCCCGCTTGATCGCTTCGTAGACTTCCTGACGATGCACGGGCACGTGCTTGGGGGCATCGATCCCCAGACGAACCTTGTCACCCCGAATGTCGACCACGGTGATCGTCACATCATCGCCGATCATGATACATTCATCGCGATGTCTCGAGAGAACCAGCATGATCGACTCCAGTGCGCAGGGGCAAAATGATTCAAACGGTTTTGCGTTGTGGCGGCGTCTGAACCGGGTGGAGTGAAACCGTTTCACGTCCGGCCAACCTGGATTCAGTCAACAACAGGCCGCGTCCCTGCACGAGTTTGCCCGCAAATGCTCATTGGTACCGGGACAGACCCGTACCACGGGCAAAGTCTGTTGTTGCTGTCATTATCGACGTCGCGCCGGCCGGGCATCAGGGCGAACGATTCGTTTGCGCCTTTAACGAGAATGACAAATGACCCGAGCTGGGCAAATCCCCCGGGGCCGGGATTTGGCCGCGGGACCGGATCGACTCACCCGGGCAATTGGTACCATCCAACCGGTAACGCGAGACGGAGCGGGCCTCAGGCAATCCGCCGCAATGGCAGTGGCAGCGCCGTTAACTCGTACTGAATGGGTTGCTGGTCACTGGTCACGACCTGACAACCCAAACGGCGATCCAGATTGATGATGACCGGCGCTCGCAAATTGAGTGTCAGGACATCACTGTCCCGGCTGACGACGGCCAGCACATACGCCTGATTGACCGAGCCCAGGTGCAGCATTTCGATATCCAGCGGATCCAGTCGGACCTGATAATCAGGCACGAAACGACGCGGGGAAACGACTGGCAACGCAACCTCGGGAGCCTGCATACTTTGCAGCCAGGCAACCGATCGATTGCCGGCATCGGCCAGAATCACCCAGTGCTGGCACTCCTCGAAGCCGAGGATTCCTCCACGAAAAAAAAGGATATCGTCCGGCTGAATATCAACATTTCCGAAACGGGAGGTCTGAATCTTCATGGCGGCTGGCCCGGTTAGGTCGAGTCGGTTTGGGGAATGTCCATTCCCTGGACATCCATGGTCTTTTATCGACAGGACAAGTTTGACGATTCAATGGATTATGCCGGAATTTCGGATTTTCCCGGGAATCCGGGGGTGCTCTAGCGGGGTGCGGACTCGTCGGCCGCCGGGGTGTCGGTGGTCCGGTTATCGACCCCCGGGGATTGCGACACGCGGGGCACCGCCGAAATGGTGTTGCAACGCTGGTGTACCGGTACCACGACGCCACACGAGACACAAAATTGAATGGCTTGATCGACCGAAATATTCAAATCGATGGTTTGGCTTTTGGGGACTGAAATCACAAACCCGGTGGCCGGCATGGGTGAGGTCGGCATCAGGACGGTGACGCAGGGCTCGCCGGCCACATCGCGGACGGCCTGGAAACCGTCGCCGGTGACAAAGCCCATGGACCATGCTCCGCGTCGCGGGTACTCCACGGCCACGATTCGCGTAAATTCCAGCTCGCTGTCGCTGAACGCAAAATCGGTGACCTGCTTCACCGCACCATAAACCTTGGAGACCAGGGGCAGTCGGTTAATGATCGATTCCACCCAACTCCAGAGCATCCGGCCAAAGCCAACGGCAAAGACGCGGCCCAGAAAATACAATGTCAGAATAAAGATACTCAGAAACGCCGGGATCACGAGATTGCGAGGCAAGAACTCCAGTCGCACGTACTGTTGATACCAGGCTCTGGCCGTTTGCGGCGGAGGATCACCAGGATCGGCGGATACGACATCGTAAATCGGTCGGGGGATCCACCGCTGACCCACCTTGATCAGCATCGTGCCATCCGAGGATTGCCAGGTGGGCGGATTGCTCTGCAAATTGAGTAACGCTTCGTCCGAACCGGGGCTGCCAATCCGGCGGACCGCGTCCACTTCTTCGGCCACCTGGCGATCATCGCGAATGTCGGCGATGCTCCACACGATCAGGTGCCGCACAATGGCTTCGGTCGGACGCAAGACATAGGAATCAATAATATTCCATGCCCACAGAAACAGGACGATCGTCAACAGGGGGGGCATGATAATCGCCAGGCCCCGAATCACCGCCTTGCGAAACGGCGAAAAAGACTGGTGCCACCAGGTGTGGGCGCGACTGACCTCGGGTGCCGGGCCGGAAATCGGCGGAATGGAATCGGTCAAAAGTCGGCACTCCGGTCAGGTAGGGTTTGGCGCGATTCGTTCCACAGGGGGTGATGCAGCGCATTGATTGTAATCGTTGCGGCGGTTTCTGACATGATTGATACGGCGGGTTTTCGGGATCATCCCGTCGATCCCCCAGCGGTGGCACGGGAACCGGGCTGGCGGCACTCCGGCAGCGTTGCAGAAATCGCGGACGGCCAGTGACCGGCTGTGCCGGCCGCCGTATGGATTTGCCCACCGAGCCGTTTAATCATGTTGGCCAACACCGCGGGCAACAACGGCCAGATAAACCTCGGCTGCTCCGGCATCCAGCAGCGTTTGAGACGCCTGGCCAGCCGTGGCTCCGGATGTCATAACATCGTCGACCAGCAAAATGCGTTTTTGCCGGATGCGTCGGGGTTCGGCCACCGAGAAACAGCCCCGCACGTTGGCGAAACGCTGGCGGGTTGTCAGGGTCCCCTGCTTTCGGGTTTGGCGAACGGCACGCAACGCGTTACAGCGGCGCGGTTGGCCGTCGATGGTGGAAAGAAGTCCATCCACGAGGAGCTCGGTCACGTCGTACCCGCGCCGCAAATGCCTGAGCCAGTAAACCGGAACCGGGACCACCAGATCCGGAATCGCAGGGCACCCGCCGCGGGGACGGTTCCACTGCCAGCCGAGCCATTTTCCGAACTGAATGGCCAGCGTCTCGTGGCCACGGGTTTTCATTTGCAGTACCAGCTGGCGCATCAGGCCAACGTAATTCCCCAGACATTCGACCCGGGCCGGTGCCCGAGTCCAGTCCCGGCACAGCCGGCATCCCGGCGAGCGCCCGTCAGATACCGGGACCGCGCTGGCAGGTCGCGCACCACAGCGGTCGCACGCCATCGCCTGTGGGTCACGCAGTTCGGACTGGCAGCCGTGGCAAAAAGCCAGTTGCTGGCCCTCCTGCAGGGGCATTCTGCAAACCAGGCAGTAACTCGGCACCAGCAGGCGTTGCAGTGCCTGGCCAATTCTCCGGAATTTGATAAGGGCTGGGGCCATCCCTGATTTCCTGACACCGCGAAAATCGGTATCGGTGAATTCCCGCAAAAAATTTATAATGGACCGATCGTGCCTTGCCAAGGAAACCACGGACGGACCGCCGTGATGCTGGCATATTCCGGCAGGAAGTCTGGATTCCCGATGCCGATCATCGATCGCTATATCATCACGGTTTTTGTCAAGATTTTCGTGATCTGCTTCCTCAGTTTTGCAGGTCTGTACGTCGTGATCGATGCGTTTACGAATCTTGAGGAATTGTCGGGAATGACTCGCGAGGGATCGCCCGTCGGCGTGATCTCGGGCTATTACGGACCGCGTGTCCTGCAGTTTTTTGACAAGACCGCAGCCTTTCTCGCCCTCGTCGCAGCCATTTTTTGTCTGGCCCTGATGCAGCGGTCCAATGAGCTGACGGCGATTCAGGCCAGCGGCGTTCCCAATCGTCGAATTGCCCGTCCGGTATTGGCCATTACGATCGCTGTCCTGGTGCTGTCGGTGGTCAATCGTGAACTGGTGATTCCAAAATTTCGAAACGAGCTGGCCTTAAACGCGCAAGACATGTTGGGTGCCGGGCGACAGGCCACGCTGACGGCTGATCCGGAAACGGGGGTGATCATCCGGGGTCAGCAGGTCATACCGGCCCGCCAGGAAATCAGCTTGCCGGAATTCCGGACACCGGATGACTGGGAGGTTCCCGATCACACGATTGCCGCCCGGTCCGGAGCCTGGCTGCCGGCCAACGACGAAAGGCCTTCGGGTTACTTGCTGAACGAACCGATTGGCAGTACCGCGCAACTGGACCGCAACATCGGCAACGGACAATCCACCCGGGTTTATGTGCCCGCGGAAACCCCGTGGCTGGCAGCGGGGCAGTTGTTTGTAGTTTCATCGATCGATACGGTTCAGTTGGCGTTTCCCGCGCAGTTGGCCCGGAACGCGTCGATTGTTGAGATGATTTCCAGAACGCGCCAACCGGAAGCCGGATATTCCAACCGCTTGCGCGTGGACATCCACGGACGAGTGGTTCAACCCGTATTTGACTTGACCGTCCTGTTAATCGGTTTACCCCTGATTATCGCGCGCGGCGAGAGAAATCTTTATTTGTCAGCCGGAGTGTGTCTGAGTGTCGTGATGGTGATGTCTCTGGTCCTGATCGCGTCGCAGGCTCTCGGCGCATTGCGCATCATCAGTCCCCCCGCGCTGGCAGCCTGGCTGCCGCTGATCCTGTTTGTTCCCGTATCGTGGGTGACGTATGGCTGGCTGGGGCGATGACGACCCTGGCCGCCGGAGATGGAGCCAACGGTGGTGCGATGCAACGCTGGAGTGCCGAAAAACCGCACGGCCGGGTCCGCCGGTACGCAGCATGGCCGACCACCTGTTTGCCCGGTGAGCACCGTGAACGGTGTGGCGCGACACCCCCCGCCGGGCCGCCGGACCACGCGATGCTGGCCTGAACGGGACGCCGTGTTCGCAACGACCTGAGTTCATCGCTGGCCAGACTTTTTCCGGCCCCCGCCAGTTCCACCCGATCGGACCGTTTGGGCAAATCGAACCACAAACGGGAGCTGGCTCGACGCCGGTAACGGGTTTTTGCCGGGCAGGTTGATGATGTGCCGAGCCTGCCCCTGCGGTGTCGCGCTAACCGGACCGTTTGTTCAACAGCGAAATGATTTCGTCTGCCAGCGCCTCGCTGGCTGCGGCAACCAGTCGGGGCTGATTCGGGTCAAACGCCCCCCCCTGGGGGTGGCGAATACAGCCTCCGGCCTGATTCAAGATCAGCCAGCCGCCCGCGATGTCCCACAGATTCAGGCTGGTGGCCCAATAGGCGTCGGCCCGCCCGGCCGCCACATAGCACAGGTTCAGGGCCGCCGATCCAAGTCGTCTGACGCTCTGCGAGCCACACATCAACCTGACGACGTCAGCGATTTCGGGCGATTGGGCGGTCAGACTGGCCGGCAAACTTACAATCAACAAGGCCTGGCCGGGTTCCCGGCATCCACTGGTTCGCAACGGCTCATCATTCAGCAGGGCCGGACCGGTATGCGTGGCGGAATACATTTCATCCAGCCACGGGTCATACACCGCGGCGGCAATGATCGTGTCCCGGTGTTGCAAGGCCACCGACACCGACCACGATTGCAACTGGTGTACGTAATTCAGCGTTCCATCCAGCGGGTCAACGATCCAGCGATATTCGGCATCGGTATTTCCGGTCATCGGCAGCTCCATGGATTCTTCGCCGAGAAACGCATGATCCGGAAAATGCCCGTTCAGATAATCGTGAATGGCCCGTTGCGAGGCCAGATCGGCATCGGTCACCAGGTCATTGGTTCCTTTTTCGGACGACCGGAACCGGTTGCGATAAGCCTCCAGTTGCTCGCCACCGGCCAGGGCAGCCGCGCGGCAGGCGTGCAAGAATTCAGTCATCGATACGATTCTCGAAATGGTAAAAAAGTGGCTGCCCGCCTTCCTGATGGAGGGAGCCCCCCGGGGCTGGTGCAGCCAATTATCCCGCACTGGATCTGGTTACAAAGGGGCCGTATTCCGCCCCAACAACGGACTGGCCGCCCTCAAGGGCGCTGAACCCGGCAGCACTGAAATTTTCCGCGGCCGCGACCCAAAACCTGGATTGCCCGGACAGGCGCTCTGCCACGGGCGACCGAATAAAAAAAATTCATTGCGGTTGGAACTTTTTGGCGAAATGCTGGACATCGGGTTTGATCTTGGTATCATCAGCGAATCATAAGCAGTCTTACCGATTTGGGCCAAATTCCTTTTTTAGACGATTGAGTCGTTTGCCCGAATCACCTCCGGCCTCTTCTCTGTTCCGGCCCCGCCGTTCGCAATTGCAAACGGTGGGGTTTTTTTGTGCGCTCCACCGTCCGACCCGTTGCTGACGGCCGGATCGTTCGTGAACGTTTCCCGTCCGAATCGCCGGGTGTCGGGGTGCCGGATTTTGCAGCCGCCCCCGCGGAGGATTGTCGCCTGGCGCCGTTTCCCGGGCCGATGGCTGCCGGAAACGGAAGGCCCGGAGGGCTGTCGCTGGCGTCGCGGAGCCTGTCTCCGGGACGGAGTTCGGCAGGGATGTCTCGCGCGCAGCGGATTTTTGCGGGGCCACGCATGGTCCTGCCCCCGTAGCGATTGATGAACAGTCCGGTAATAATGCCCGTAAATGGTACTGGCGTGTTCGCGTTCAGTCACAGATGTTTTTGCGCTTGTTTGACTTGCAGTGCAGTCGCTGACCGGTCCGATTTGAACTTCGGGGACGGACAGCCCATTCGACAGGAAACGGGAATTGGATACGAACGGTATGTGGCTGGTGCTCGGCCAATCCGAGAAAATTACAGCCTGGTTGACACCCGTCTGGATTCTGGCGACCGGGATTGGAATCGGTTTCCTGATTGTTTTGGCCGTGTGGGCAAGCCTGTTATTACTGGGCAGGGTCCAGGGTCTCAACCGGCTGCATGAAAAGTCGTTGCCCCGTCTGATTGCCGGACTGGTTTGCTCGGCGGTTATTTTCGGGCTGTTGTTCTGGTATTCCTCCTCACTGGGTTACTGGTCCCCCCAGGACATGCGACCGGGCGAATGGGGAAGTCACCTGTTTCTGATGGTGATTTTCTATGTGGGGGGGGCGTTGGCTGCGGGTTTTGGTTTGGTGACCGTGGTCGCGCAAAAGCGGCAGGCGGAGTTGCAACAAATTACCCATGACGGATTCCTGTTTTGGATTTCGCTAATTTGCCTGGCCATGGCGCTGTTTTCGTTGCTGGGGTACGGGCTGTCCCGGGCCGGGGGGCTCGGCATGGTGCTGCCCGTCGAAAACGCGGATGCGCTGGTCCGGTCGGCCGTTCAATGGCCTGGCACGGGCGAGACACGAATGACCGTACCCGTCCCGTTTCCGTCGCCCAACGACGGAACACCGGTGCCAGTGTCGATTGAGGGCAGTCAGTTGCGCTGGTTTCAAACCAAATCCTCGCAGCCCGTTGAGGTGGCGACGCAACCGATTACGGACCAGCTTTCCCGGTCCAAACTGCTGGATTTGCCGGAAAGTGAGACTTATTCGTTATACGTCCGGGAATTGCAGGACGTCCGGTTTCCCGACGAGGCGATCGATCAGTTGTACGTTGCCAATCGGGGCGACGCGCCGGCCACGGTTTCGTTTTGGTGGCTGACCACGCCCGAATATCCCCAGGTCTTTTTGATTTACTGGGCGGCCGGATCGGTGATTGCCGTTTACCTGGGGTATCTGTTTTTTGCTGCGGCATTTCCCAAGGTTTTCGCGGTTGCCCAGTCCACGTTCAAGACCGAGATTTCGCAACCGGTTTTCCTGATCCTGACAGGGATTGGCGTGATTTTTGTCGTGGCGTCGATTTACATTCCGTACAACACGTTTGGCGAAGATATCAAGATGTACAAGGATTCCGGGCTGACGCTGCTCCGCGTGCTTGGAATCTTTCTGGCCGTTTGGGCGGCCAGCAAATCGCTGGCTGAAGAAATTGAGGGGCGTACGGCCCTGACGGTGTTAAGCAAACCGGTCAGCCGGCGGCAGTTTATCCTGGGCAAGTACAGCGGCATCGGAATGGCGATTGCCCTGCTGTTCATCGTGCTGGGAATCTGGTTTGTAATCTGGGTTTCCTACAAACCGATTTACGACAGCCGGGAATCCAGTATCAGCGAATTCTCATGGCAAACCAGTTTTCGCGAGGCCATCAATACCGTTCCGGGCCTGATCCTCGCATGGCTGGAGGCGATGGTATTTGCGGCAATCAGTGTTGTCATCTCGACCCGACTGGGGATTCTGTCCAACTTCATGATCTGTTTTGCGATTTATGTTCTGGGGCATCTGACGCCCCTGATTGTGCAGTCTGCCGAGGTGGCCCAGTCGTTTGAGGGCGTCGTGGTATTTGGCCAGTTGATCTCCATCATCTTTCCGGTGCTGGACCATTTTGATATTAACGCGGCCATCACCGGAGACGTCCAGGTCCCGATCGCCTACCTGGGCTGGGCTGCCATATACAGCGCTTTGTACGGGCTGATCGCGTTGCTGTTGGCGCTGGTGTTGTTCGAAGATCGCGACCTGGCCTGACCCATCCGGATTCCGGCCGCGGTCACGGATTCCGGCCGCGGTCACGGATTCCGGCCGCGGTCACGGATGGCGGCCGCGGTCACGGATGGCGGGAGCATACGTCACATCCCGGTCGCGTCGCCTCGTCGGAAAACGTCGTGGAAATCAACGGCGCGATCGCTACCCGTCAGCGCGACTCGTACTAACCGGCGCGACGTCCGGATTCGACCGGTAACAGCTGAACTCGGCTGGCCTGATGGCCGATCCGGGTCGTGTTGCCGTCCTGCCAGCGATGCTGGCCAATGGCATCCACAATCGACTGGGCGACGGCCACAGCCCGCCGACCGTCCCGACCGCTGACACGCGGCTGGCGGCCCAGGCGAATGGCCTGCAGGAAATCACGCTGTTCCTGAAGGATGGCGTTTTGAGGTTCCACCGCATGCTGTTGCCGCGGCAAGACGTTTTCAAACAGGGCCTCGCGCACCTGGTGTTGTGCGTCGGGCGGCAGTTGGGAAACATCCCGCGGTTGGGACCCATCGATCATCGAGCTGCAGCCGACCGATTGCAGTGTGCCGCTGGCCAAATCAGCCGCCACGAATCCCTTTTCGCCAAACCACGAGATCTGCCGGGCCGGCTGGAAACTGCACCGCGAGGCGGTCAGGCTGGCGACCGTGCCATCGGCAAATTCCAGGCGAGCCTGGGCAATGTCTTCATGGGGTCCAAAAACGGCGATGCCGACCGCCCGGGTTTCCACCAGCGGGCTGGGCACCAGTGCGCAGGTCAAATCGATATCGTGAATCATCAAATCGTGTACAACCCCGACATCGACCGAGCGAAAGGTATAGCCGCTCATGCGACGGGCTTCAATGTAGCGGGCGGTGGGCAGGATTTGCCGGGCCTGTTCGAAAGCCGGGTTGAATCGTTCCACATGCCCGACCTGCAGCACTCGCTGGTGGCGGCTGGCGGCGGCAATCAGCTGGTCCGCCTGGGCGGCGGTAGTGGTCAGGGGCTTTTCCACCAGCAGGTGGCAACCCCGGGCCAGCAAGCGGTTGGCAATTTCGAAGTGGGTTTCGGTCGGCGAGGCCACAATCGCGGCGTCGACCGGATCGGCCAACTGGCCCAATTCGGAAACGACTTGACAAGCGAACTCGTCGCGCAGCCTGTGGCCGGCCCGGGCATCCGGTTCCACGACGGCGACCAGGGAAACGTCGTCCTGTTGCGATGCCAGCCGGGTATGAATTCTTCCCAGATGTCCGCCGCCGACAATCGCCAGTCTCACCGGATTCACGCTGCTCTCCTGATTTGTTCGCGGCCCCGGCCGTGGCGACCATCCTGTTGATAGGCAATATATTCCAGCATGTGTTCAACTTGCGGGCACAGCTGATCCTTGCTTTGCAAAATCTCCCGGGCTGTATCCAGTCCCACCCGGGACCGGTAAATCAGGCGGTAGGCTTCGCTGATTTTTCGAATCACGTCATTGGAAAAGTTGTTCCGCTTGAGTGCGACCACATTGACACAGCGTGGCCGCGAGGGATTGCCTTCGGCCAGCAGAAACGGCGGCACATCCTGGATGACGCGGCCGACTCCCGTCACAAATGAATAGTCGCCGATGCGGGTAAAATGATGGACTCCGGCATTGCCGGAAATCGTGGCGTGATCGTACACATGGACATGCCCGCCCAGCAGGGTGGCATTGGCGATTTTCACGTGGTTGCCGACCCGGCAGTCATGAGCGATATGCACGCAGGCCATAAAGAAACAGTCGTTACCGACCGTGGTTACGCCCTCTTCCTTGGTGGTGGCCCGATTGATCGTGACACATTCGCGTATCACATTTCGGTCGCCAATGATGACTTCGGTTGGCGATCCGTCGAAATTGATATCCTGGGGTTCCCCGCCAATCACGACACCCGGAAACAACCGGTTGTCGCGGCCGAGGGTAACATTGCCGTACAGCGTCACGTTGTTTTGCAAGACCGTTCCATCGCCAATCGTGACATCCGGGCCGACGACACAAAACGGGCCAATTTCCACGCCATCTCCGATTTGTGCCCGGCGGTCCACGCTGGCCAGACTGGAGATACTGGGCGGTACGGGTCGAGCCCGTCGGGAATTTCCGCCGCTGGCATTGCGTTGGAAAGGAATGATGTTGTCCACAATTACTGGCTCGTTGTTGTGAGTGTGGCGTCAGGCTGATTTGCTGGACATCTGCAGGACGGGGGGAGCATTTCGGACCATACCGTGTTGCAACAGCCGTCGCACCAGTTCGCCATTGAGCCGGTGCCCGCTGCGACTGGCCGTTACGTGCCCCATGACTTCATGGCCGCACAAGGCGAAATCACCAATCACGTCCAGCATCTTGTGCCGGACGCATTCGTTTTCGAATCGCAGTTTGTTATCGATCGGACCCTGTTCATCGAATACCAGGACGTGTTGATAACTGACCCGGGCACCCAACCCCTGCTGCAACAGCCATTGGGCTTCATGTTTCAGCAGAAACGTCCGGGCGGCGGCAATTTCATCGCGAAACGACTGCTCGTTGATACTCAACTGGAACGATTGCCGGCCAATTTGCGGCTGGGGATAATCCAGCAGGTAGGTAATGCGAAATTCGTCACAGGGCTCGATCTGGATCCAGCAATGCTCGTCATCCCCGATGCGGAGTGTTTCGCGAACGCTGATCCGGGACCGCACCGCGTTTTGGGGACAAATGCCGGCCCGATCGAGGGCGTCGACAAACGTCAGCGACGATCCGTCAAATCCGGGCATTTCCGGACGGTTCACTGCAATCTCGCAATTGTCGATCTGCAGGCCGTGCAGCGCGGCCATGATGTGTTCGATCATCTCGACCGTGGCCGGACCGCGGCAGATCGAGGTCCGCCTGGGGGACTGGGTGCGGTGTTCCACCAGCGCCGGAATCACCGGGTGGCCCGGCAAGTCACAACGCACAAACCGGATCCCGGTGTTTTCCGGGGCCGGACGAAACTCCACCGTAACGTCCATGCTGGACCAGTAACCGAATCCGGTCAGGGTCACCGGGCGGCAAATCGTGTTTTGGACTCGAGGCTCCTTCACGGGTGGTTCCTGTTTGCGAGAGAAAAGGTTTTTCCAGTGACAATCGGGGACGGGATCGGCCGGCAAGCATCTAGCGGCCCTGAGTCGTGCCTGGACGACTTCCAACCTGCGGGGCCGCTCCGCCGCCCAGGCGAGACACGATCTCCGCGGTGATGTCGATGCGGGGATTCTGAAAAATCACGTATTCGTTGACCCGTTGCATAATGGAATCCGCATTGGACGGATCCGTTTGACGCGAATCGAATCGCAAGGCCATGCGATAACCACGTTCCTCGCACAGCGAGGCAATCAACCGGGTGACTTCCACATAGGTATCAAAGTGCAGTTCTGCCTCGGCCTGAATGAACTCGCGCGTTTTGGATCGCCGCTCGACTTCCAGATTGGCGCTGGCCTGGGCCAGTTCGGATTCCAGCTGTTTGTATTCCGGCGACCCGATCTGAAAATCCTTCAGCTGCTCGCTTTTGGCTTGCAGTTGCTCGCCTCGCTGTTGCAATTCGTATTTAAATTGCTCCGCCTGCTGCTTGAGGTTTTCCAGCTGCTGGTTGAATCCGGCATGGTTCTTGAAAATCTGGGCGACGTCCACCACACAAACGCCCTGCTGGCGCAGGCGTCGGACAGGGGAGAGATCAGCAACCAGCTGCCGACCAGGGCAGTCGCCATTAGAGACTTGAGCGAAAACATGTTTGGCACTCCATTGCATCATGTTTGCTTCGCGGTGTTCGTCGCACGGTCCTTCGTGCCGGGTGAACACCATGAATAGCGGGTTTTTCAAGGCGGTGGCATTTTGCCGGGTTTGACCGCCTGAGTAAATAGCGAAATTCCGTTTAGGTAAAAGATTTCAATACGATCAATCGTGGTTTTGATGGCATTCAGACAGTGGCAAAAGTCTCACGCAATTCGTCAGCCAGCTCCCGGTAACGCACATAAAAACCGCGCGAAATGAACCCGAGGTAAATATTCAATCCAATCGAGCACAACAACATGAAATACAAAAACCCGTTGAACCGCGCAACCGCGCTCTCGCTCGACAGAACCGGTTCGGCTCCCGGTCGTCGGGTTCCCACCGATTCGCCGGTATCCGCAAGGGCACCGGGGATCGAGGCCGATGGCAATTGGGCGGTTCGCGCTGCCAGTGCGTCATCGCTCAAATCCCCGCCCCGGTCAGCGTATCGGTAATCATTCCATCCGGCGGAAACCTGACCGGGAATGGCCGGAACCTGATAGCCCGCCAGCAATGACCCGTTGCGGGGCGGGAACGGGTTGGACGGAGGATTGGTCGGGCCGTTTTCACGGGATCCATATTCGCCGGGATACGGGTTGGCCGGCGGGCGGTATCCGTTCAAGCGGGAATCCGCGTAGCGGGCCTGATCCAGGGCAGGTAATGCCGAGGCGTTTTCGGTGCCCCAACGGGTTCCGTTGACCGTGGTGTCGAATTCACTGGATCGCAAACCACCGCTGCCGGGCTGCCCGGCCGGTTGCCGCAACGGCGGCACAAATCCGCTGGCCGGCTGATGGGGGGGCACGCCGGAGGGAAAGTTGCCGGAGCCGGTCGCCGGGGGTTGTCCGCTGGCGCCGTTCCAGTTGCTCCCCTGCCCCGACGAAACCGGTTGTGGCGGATTCCACCGGGTGTCGCTGCCACCGGTTTGGGGGACGATCGGCGTCAGACCCTGATTGGTCGCACTGGCGGTGGGACCGGGAGGCGAAAATCGCGGGATGCCTGGATCGGAATTGTATCCCGTGGTGGCATTGCCGGAGCGAAATGAATTTGACGGGTTCGGGTTCCAGTTGGTGACGGCATCACTGCTGCCCGCCGGTGTTGCATAATTGTTCGGGTTACCGCTGGAGTTGAATCCCGCTGGCCATTCCGGGCCCAGCCGGGTTCCGGTCGACACACCCGCATTGTTAAATCCCAGGTTGTTGGCCGGGGGCGGGTTGCCCGCGGTGTCAAACTCAATCCGCACTTCGGTGACTTTGCCGATCAGGTGCGGCGGGATCGTGCTTTTCAGGGGCTGGCCGTCCCGCAACGCCTGAAGCCACTGGTCATTCAGTTTAATGACAAAAGTGACCGAGTCGGATTGTTCGTTACCGGTGCCGGCCGTGGCGGGCGGACCCGACGCTCGAAAACCGTCCTGGGCCATGGCTGGCAGTGACGCGCCCGCCAGGCAGGCGAATGTTGCGACGCGGGCGAGAGTTGGGGAAAATCTCATCGATCCATCTCCGGGGGGCCGATCCGCTGGATCGGGGTTTAACAATCCTTTGCAACCACGCGACTCCGCGCCTGACATTCCCGTTCATCCTATCCTGAATGCAGATTTTGAGTAAATAGCGAAATCCCGCTTGGCCAGGTGTCCGGGATTCTGCTATGGTCCGCGCCCTGCTGGCCCGGTTGGGGCCAGACGGGGGCACCACCGTGGTGCCGGCTGGCAGCTATAATTCAATGCAGTGATCCCGCGGGGCCGTCCCGGGTACGGCCCCCCATTCAGGGCAAATTCATGAAAATTTCCGTTATTATTCCCCTGCTTAACGAATCCGACAGCCTGGTCGAGTTGCACGCCGAGCTCAGCCAGGTGGCCGTCGACCACGGATACGAGCTGGAAATGATTTTTGTGGACGACGGATCCCGGGATAATTCCTGGCAGATCATCGAGCAGCTGGCGTCCCGGGACCCGAGAGTGTTTGGCGTCCGGCTTCGCCGGAATTTTGGCAAGGCCGCGGCGCTATCGGCTGGCAGCGTCGTCGCGTCCCACGAATATGTGGTAACGATCGACGCCGACTTGCAGGATGACTGCCGCGAGATCCCCCGGCTCTTTGCGGAAATGGACAAGGGTTATGATGTGGTCAGCGGCTGGAAGCTGCATCGACGCGATCCATGGTCGCGGCGTTTTGCGTCGCAAAGGTTTCAACTGGCTGGTCAACACATTAACCAAAGTGAAGCTGCACGATCACAACTGCGGATTCAAACTGTACCGCCGCGAAGTCTTCGATGAAGTCGATTTGTATGGAGGCTTTCACCGGTTTGTTCCGGTACTGGCGGCCGCCCGCGGTTTCCGCATCGGCGAGGCCGTGGTCAATCATCGCCCGCGCAAACATGGCAAATCCCGTTACGGGTCCCGGCGAATCATCAAAGGGCTGCTGGATTTGATGACCGTCTGTTTTCTGACCGGTTACAGTCAACGCCCCCAGCATTTGCTGGGCACGGCCGGGTTGAGCAGTTTTCTGCTGGGCCTGGCCGGAATGGCGTTCATGGCGGTTTACTGGGTGCTGCGAATGAGTTTGTTCCCGGAATGGACTCCGTTACATCAACGTCCGGTCGTGATATATTCGGTAGCGGCCATGTTGCTGGGGACCCAGTTGTTGACGATGGGTTTCTGGCGGAGCTGATTGTGGCGCGGGACCAGCGACGCAGCCGACGGTTTGCGGTCAGCGAAACTGCCGGCGGCAATGCGCCCGCGCCGCAGGCGTTGTCGACCGCCGCGTCGCGTTCCGCATCGCCGTCGTTGACCGCACCCGTCTTCCCCGTCGGTCGCCCGGCGGATGACAGGCCCCGGCGACGAGTAAACCGGCCGGCCGCCAGCCCATTATGCCGGTTGCCGCGAGCTGCAGCGTTTGTTTTTCGGTCGATTCAGTCAAGATCGATAAACTTCGCCAACACCAACTGGTAAACGCTTCCGATGTCCGAATCTGCCACCGAGCCCCCCCGTCCCCCGGCGCAGCTCGATACCGAACACGCGCTGGACTATCTACTGGTTGCTGATCGTATGCAGTGTCGCCGTCATGGCAGGCCGTTTGTGGCAAGTCCAGAAAATCTCTTACGAACGCCCGGTTCCCTTTCTCAGTGCCAATGACCGCAGTCGCTGGTGTACGATTCGGTCTCTGGGAGACTACGACACGTACGCCATTGATATTGTATTGCAAGCGGAAAACGGTGAATCGTGGGACACGATCGACAAGGTCATGCACTGGGGCCGCGATTCGCAGCCGCATTTTTATTCCAGCAAACCGACATTGCTGCCCGCCCTGTTGACGTATCCCTATCTGGCTCTGAAACGCGTGACGGGCTGGACGCTGGCGAAGAACACATTCCCGGTGGTCCGCTGGTTGTTGCTGGTTTGCCAGGTATTCCCCCTGGTGATTTTCTTCTGGGCGACGGGACGCGTGGCGGACCAGGTGGCCCAGTCGGACTGGACCCGAATTTATGTGATGGCCTGTGCGACCTTTGGCACGTTCATTACCACGTTTGCCATCACCCTGAACAATCATGTACCGACGGTGGTCTGTGTGGCGGCGGCCACGTTGCTGCTGGTCCGGATTTGGCGGCGGGAGGCGACTCGCTGGCGAGTGTATGCCCTGACCGGACTGACTACCGGACTGGCGGCCGCGTTTGAATTGCCGGCCGCCGCCCTGACGGGGGCCGCCCTGGTGACCTGTTTGATTCGCAGTCCACGCAACACACTGACCGGTTTTTTGCCCGCGGTGGCGGTCGTCGCCGCCGCCTTTCTGATGACCAATTACACAGCCCATAATGATTGGCGACCGGCGTACGCCCATCGCGGTGACGGACCGGTGCTGGGCCGCCTGGAGGGCAGCTTTCAGTCCCGCCTCGATCAGGGGCAGGTACCGGAGGGGATTCATGCCGCGATCGACCAGTTGCGCGATGATCTGCCCCGAAACTGGCCGGAGACGGCTCAAATCGTGGCTGGAGGATGGCCCACCCGGGACCCTTCGGATCGTCGCTGGATCCTGTACTTCGACCGGGGATACGAACCGCTGGTTTTGGCGGAATCGGGCGACGCCAGTCAACTTGAAATTCGCCAGTGGAACAACTGGTATGAATACCCGGGAAGCTACTGGTTGACCGGCAATGAAACCAAATCGGAGGTGGACCGGGGGGAGTCCGATCGGCTGCGATATCTGTTGAACCTGACATTCGGGCATCACGGCGTATTTGCGCTTTCGCCGATCTGGTTGCTTTCGATATTCGGCATCCTTGCCCTGTGCGTTTCCGGACAGTACCGACTGCGCTGGTTGGGGCTGGTTATCCTCGCCATTTCGCTGGTGGTCATTGCGTTTTATGTGACCCGTCCAGTCGAGGATCGCAATTACGGCGGGTTGTGCTGTGGTCCGCGGTGGCTGTTCTGGCTGGCCCCGTTGTGGCTGGTGGCCATGATCCCGGCGCTGGATGCCATTGGAAACCACCGGGCATTGCGGCTGGCGGCCATTGTGTTGCTGGTCATCAGTATTGCCTCGGCGGGTTATGCCTGGAGCAATCCCTGGATTCATCCATGGTTGTACCAGTGGTTGAATTGACGCACCCGGCGATTTCGGAATTGATAGTTGAAGGTTCCCCTGCTCTGGATCGAGCCGGGCAAAACCCCTGACATGCGCTGCCCCGCGGCATGGAAGAAGCCCCGCGGGTGTCTGCGGGGGCGACGCAATCAATGGGCCAATCCCCCTGATACGCCTTGTCGAAAGCCAGGGGCAACCGCTAAAAATGGGGATTCAGCCAGGTTGCCGACGGACATCGCAAATATTCCCCGACGCGTCACCGGGATTCAGCTTCCATCTCCCATCGTTTCAAGCATGAACATCCAGTTTTATAATTCGTTGACCAACCGCATCGAAACGTTTCAGCCCATCGAACCGGGCAAAGTGAAAATGTACAGTTGCGGCCCGACCGTTTACGACTTCGCCCATATCGGCAATTTTCGCTCGTTTCTGTTCGGCGACTTGTTGCGTCGATTTCTGGAGTTTGCCGGATTGGAGGTGCACCATGTGATGAATATTACCGACGTCGGTCATATGGTTGATGACGCCGACGATGGTGAAGACAAAATGCAGGTGGCCATCCAGAAGCTGAAAGAGGAAAAGAAGTCATATCAGGTTCCCGAAGGCGCAATCGACGATCCCGGCGATCCCTACCAGATTGCCGAGTTTTTTACCCGGGCATTTCTGGAGGATGGGCAGCGACTGGGTTACAAGGTGGCCTTTGAGGATCCGGCCACGTGCCTGCCCCGGGCAACCGATAATATTGACGGCATGCTGGCCATGATTGGCCGGCTGATCGACAACGGGCACGCCTATGTGGCCAGCGACGGGGTGGTTTATTACAGCGTCGAGAGTTTTCCCGAGTACGGCCGATTGAGCGGAAACACCCTGGAACAACTCAAAAGCGGTGCCGGCGGACGGGTTACGGACGAAAACCAGTCGGTCAAAAAACACCCGGCGGATTTCATGCTCTGGAAACCCGATGACAAGCACATTATGAAATGGGATTCCCCGTGGGGCTCCGGTTACCCCGGGTGGCACATCGAGTGCTCGGTCATGGCATCCAAATGGCTGGGCAGCGAGGTCATCGATATCCATACGGGCGGCGAAGATCTGATTTTCCCGCATCACGAATGCGAGATCGCCCAGTCGTGTGGAGCCAGCGGTCAAAATTCATTTGCCAATTACTGGATCCATGCCCGGTTCCTGTTTGTGGAAGGCGAAAAGATGTCCAAGAGCAAGGGCAGCTTTTACACCGTCCGCGACGTGATGGAAGGGCGGTTCAAAAAGGCTGATGGCACGCCGTGGGGCAAATCGGTCGATCCGGCCGTGATCCGGTATGAATTGATCAAGGCCCATTATCGCAGTAACCTGAATTTTACGGCCAAGGGGATCGAGGATTCGGCCAACGTGGTACGCCGACTGATCGAGTTCCGGCAGCGACTGGAACAGGAAACCGGAGGCGAGGCCGCGGAGGTCGATTTGTCGCATCCGATTCTGCAGGCCTTTGGCGAGGCCCTGGCCGATGATCTGAATATTTCCGGAGCGATGGCGGTGGTTATGCCGTGGATCTCCAGCAAACCCGAAAATGCCCGCGAGGCACTCGGTGTCTTCAAGCGGATCAATTCGGTCCTGTCGGTCGCGCCGATCAATGAAGGGATCGCCGGAGCCAGTCAATTGGCGGTTGCGGACCATACCGGCCTGGACGCCCGGCTCGAGCAGATGTGCCGCGACATGGATGCTGCCCGCGCCAACAAGGACTGGACGACCGCCGATTCGATTCGGGAAGAAATCCGCGAAATGGGTTTCGAAACCCGCCAGACACCCAATGGCACAGTGATTCAAAAGGAACTGGCATAGGGAACGCCCCCGGATCCGGGCCTGACCCGGCCGGCGTGGCATGGCCCCGTCACCGGCGGGCCGAATGTCAGGCCAGTGCGCAGGTTTGGCCCCCTGGTTCATGGCGGGAAAACGATAAAAAAATTTTTATCCCGGCGGCTCGCCATGGGGCGGACGATTTCCGGTTCAGGCCCAGCCCGTTTTGCAGCGGTGACCGATTTGAGGCGTGCCAAAAAACCAAGGCGCGTGCAATTCATTGGGCCATCGTCGATCTGCCATCAACGGCGGGCCGGGTATCGGGAATGCGTGCAGATTTTGGCCCTGGTTGCTACAATCGGGACGGCAAGGCAGCTGAAAAATCTGCCGGGACGACATTACCATGAACGCACGTTGCCAATCAGACCGGTTGGACCTGTCGACCTGTCTGGCCCTTTCCCTTGCCTTGCTGGTAATGATTGTCGGGCCCCGAACGACATTTGCTCAGGACGTTCCGGGATTCCCGCCAGCGACCACCGTGCAGTTGCCGGTGTTCGGAGTTGCCGTCAGTCCCGACGGTGTTCTGGAACACGTCCAGTTCGCGCCCCCCGGTGGGCAACTGTTCAGGCAGCGGGCGGCGGCCGCCCGGGCTTGTTTGGATCAGGAGATTCAACAAGCCAGTCAGCTGCGCCAAATTTCACTGGCCCGCTTGCAAACGGAAATTCGAAAACAAGCGGCTAACGGACAGGCGCTGTCGGACGATGTTCTGAAACTGGCCGGCCTGTTGCGAGTTGACTATGTGTTTGCCTGCCCGGAGCAAAACGACATCCTGATAGCCGGGCCCGCCGAGGGCTGGATCGAGGACGCCAGTGGCCGGGCGGTGGGAATGACCAGCGGCCGCCCGGTGGTGTTGCTGGAGGACCTGCTGGTGGCGCTGCGGGTATTGGCGATCGACCAGCCGGCAGATGTTTGGGTGGGTTGCAGCATCGGGTCCACGGCGGCCGGAATGGAGCGACTGAAGGAATTGCAGAGACAGATTCCGGCCCGGGTTAGTCCCGATCAGGAACAGGCCCTGATCACCGGGATCGTGCCGGCCATCGAACAGGCGTTGGGAAATGCCGTTGTTTCCGTATTTGGTGTCGCGGGCAGTACTCACATGGTGCGCGTGATGATCGAAGCCGATTACCGCATGAAGCTGATCGGTATCGGCCGCGAGCCGCCACCGGTCGAAATCCCGGTTTTCTTTGAAAAACTGTCCGGAGCTCCGCGCAACAATTACCAGCGCTGGTGGTTTACACCCGATTACCAGTGTGTGCAAATGACCGGGGACCGATTGGCGCTGCGTCTGGCCGGTCACGCCGTTCGATTGGGCGCGGAGGAATACAAAACAGACAATCGAGGTCGACTGATTCAGTTGCAAACCAGACCTTTGCGGGCCGCTCGCCTGTATGCCGACGGATTTACGGACAAGTATCAACAAATCGCCGCGGCCAGTCCGGTGTTTGCCCAGCTCCGCAATATGATCGATGTTCTGATCGCGGCCAGTTTCATTCAGCGTGAAAACCTGTTGGTCCGCACCGGGCTGGAGATCGATGGCTTGCTGGATCCGGACACCGTTTCGGTCGAGACGCAGACCACCCCGGTGGCGGCCCCTTGTCTGGCCAACGCCCACTGGAAATCGGGAACCCTGATTGCGCCGTCCGGCGGCGTTTCCATACTGGCCAGTGAAGCATTCAAATCCCGGAACCTGATCCCGGGCAACGACGACGTGCTGGACCAGGTTGCCGCCGAACGCAGATTTCCGGCCAACCCTGGCACCTGGTGGTGGGACTAGCTTCCGCGTCGTACTGGCCTGAATTCCCGGGCGGGTACCCGGCAGTTGGATGCCTCCTCTGCGGCGGGACCAGATGGTTACAGCGTCGGCTGCCACGGCGGGCTGGCCCAGCCCTGATTCGGGTAACGACAGCGCTGACAATATCGGTTGCCAGGGGACGATCCGGTCCCGCCGGGTGGCTGGTTTCCAGTCTGTAAGCTGCCGTACGCTGGCCGGCCGGCCGGCAACCATCATCGGTGCCTTGGGGACGGCGAATTTCGCCGGCTGCTTGCTTGTCAACGGGTGACGGTTTATCTAAATTGCCGGGGTTTCAAACAATTGTTTTGACGGAGTTTCCCATGCGTTTTCCATTGACCCTGGTGATTGGCAGTCTGCTGTTGGCCGGCTTCGGATTTGCTCCCCTCGATGAACCATCATCGCCTGACGATGTGGCGATCAAGGACGTGATGCAACAAGTCATGAAGGGCGGGATGCTGAAAAAGGTTATGTCGGGCAATGCCAGTGACGAAGAGAAATTGATCGTGCTGGACATGTTCATTAGCTTGTCCGAAAGTGAAGCGTTGCAGGGAGATGCCGATGAATGGAAAGACCAAACGGGCGCGGTCATGACCAGCTATGCCAAGTTTCTGGTGGGCCGCGAGGGAGCCGACGAAGCGCTCAAGGCGGCTACCAACTGCAAGGCGTGTCACGACAAGTTCAAACCGGAATAGCGCGTCCCGATCCCGGTTATTTCTCCAACAGTCCGCCAGCCGGGCTGTTTTTTTGTGCGCCCGTCCAATCCCAACGAGGCTACGGCCTGGGGGCAGGTTGCCGCAACCCCAGCCATTGGCAGGCCGAGCCACCGAGCAACCGGTAACGTGTTGCATCGGACAATCCGGGCAGCGACCGGATCAATTGGCCAGGTTCCAACTCGCCCAGGGGAAACGGATAATCCGTACCCAGCATCAGACACTGTTCGCCAAACAACTCCAGCAGGAATCGCAAGGCTGCCGGTTCGTGCACCAGCGTATCCAGATAGAATTTTCCCAGATAATCGCGCGGGTTGCGGTCATTATCCACGGCGCACAGGTCTGGCCGCACATGAAAGGCATGTTCAATGCGGCCGATCGTGGCCGGGAACGAGCCACCGCCGTGGGCAAAGCAGACTTTCAGATTCGGCAACCGTTCAAATACGCCGCCGAAGATCATGGAACAGATTGCCAGCGAATTTTCCGCGGGCATGCCAACCAGCCATGGCAACCAGTATTTGCCCATTCGTTCCTTGCCCATCATGTCCCAGGGATGCACAAAGATGGCTGCCCCGATTTCTTCGGCGGCCGCAAAGATCTCAAACAGGTTGGGATCGCTCAGATTCCACTGGTTGACGTGCGAGCCGATTTCGATTCCCGCCAGTCCCAATTCCTGCACACAGCGCTCCATTTCCGGGATGGCCAGGTTGGGAGCCTGCATGGGAACCGTGCCGAGGGCGGCGAACCGGTTGGGATAGTCGCGAACAATGCCGGCCAGATGGTCATTGAGGATTTTGGACAAATCCAGCGCATCGGCCGCTTTGGCCCAGTAACTAAACATGATCGGCACGGTGGACAACACCTGCAAGTCAACTTGTTGGCGATCGCAGTCGGCAATCCGTGCCGTGGGACTCCAGCAGTTTTCCTGAATCTCGCGAAAGAACCGGCCGTCGATCATCATCCGGGCACAGCCGGGGCGGTGATGCACCAGTGACACGAATCCGCCGTATCCGTACCGCTCGGCCAGATCCGGCCAGGTTTCGGGCAGGATGTGCGTGTGAACGTCGATCGTCGGGTTGTCGGGCAGTTCGAGGGATGTCACGGGCAGGCTGGTTGGCGGTTGGCAGGTCGATAAGCAGAATGGCCCTCACCCGGCCCGGCCCTGCCTTTCCCGGCAGGAGCAAGACCCGGACAACGCACGGCGGAAACGGGCTGCAAGGCCCGGGGCCGGGATTTGTTGGGGCCGTCCGGTTTCAGGTTCTTATTCAATCGTCGCGATGCATTTTAACTCAATCGCGATCGGTGTGGGGAGCGCCCCACCTGCACGGTTGTGCGGCAGGGCTGGACGTCGCGAAAGTATTCCGCGTAAACACGGTTATACGCCGAAAAATCGTCGGCCATGTTCGTCAGGAAAACGGTCACATCGACCAGCCGGTCCCAGCCGGAGCCGGAGGCTTCCAGAATGGCCCGCACGTTGGCAAACACACTGTGACACTGGGCGGTGATGTCGTAGTCCACCAGTGCGCCGCCATCGTCGTACACATTCCCGGGAATCTCGTCCGTACCCGGTTTTCGTGGCCCGACGCCCGACAGAAACAACAGATTTCCCACGCGGCGGGCATGCGGGTACAGTCCCACCGGGTCGGGAGCCCTGTCGGTTTGGAATTTTTGGTTCATGAATTATTTGTCAGATGAAGGTCGTCGATTGCTGCCGTTGGCCAATTTCTTCGGCCGAGCACGAGCCGTTACCAATGCTGGTGCGCTCCAGTTCAGGCAGACCGGACAGAGTCGCCAATAACTGATCGTGGCACCGGGTCCGCGGTTGCTTGAGCAATTGCCATGTCAGCCAGGGTCAGGCTAACCATTGCAACAAGTGCTCGCAAAAAACCTCTTCGTCGCATCATTCATTCTCACGCAGTCAGTACTTCACGCAAACATTCTTGGGTTCAGTGAAAAACCGCAGGCTTTCAAGGCCGCCTTCACGTCCCAGACCGCTGGATTTCATGCCGCCGAAGGGAGTTCGCAAATCGCGAACCAGCCAGCAATTGATCCACACAACGCCTGATTCCAGCCGCCGGGCCATGCGATGGCCGCGACCGATGTTTTCAGTCCAGACCGTTGCCGATAGTCCGTATCGCGAATCGTTGGCCAGCGCGACGGCGTGATCCTCGTCGTCAAACGGCTGGATGCTGACAACGGGACCAAAAATTTCCTGCTGGTTGGTTTGGGAATCCGGCCCCAGACCGGTAAAGACCGTGGGTTGAACGAAAAATCCGTTTTGACACCGGCCGTTTACTTCGGCGGGACCGCCACCGCAATGCAGTTGGCCCCCTTCGTGTTTGGCGGTTTCAATGCACCCGAGGATTTTCTGCTGGTGCGGTTGGGATACGACGGCCCCCAGGTCGCTGCTGCTGTGGTGAGGATCACCCACCCGCAAGGCCTGGGCCCGTTGAACAAAATCCTCGACAAACTGTTCGTACAGCGGTCGTTCAACCAGCACTCGCGATCCGCACAAGCAGATTTGCCCCTGATTGGAAAACGAACTGAGCAGGGTGGTCTGCATCATCCGGTCGTAATTGCAATCGGCAAAGATAATATTGGGATTTTTGCCGCCCAACTCCAGCGAGAGTTTCTTGAATTGGGGTGCCACCGTGCGAGCGATGTGTTCCCCGGTTTGTGTTCCGCCGGTAAAGGAGACGGCTGAAATTCCGGGATGGGTCAATATGGCGTTGCCGGTGGTGGCACCCCGACCATGCACGACGCTCAGAACGCCGGGTGGCAATCCGGCCTCGATGCACAGCCGGGAAAACAGGTAGGCCGTCATCGGAGTCACTTCGGAAGGTTTGGCAATCACACAGTTGCCAGTCGCCAGAGCGGGGGCAATTTTCCACGTCAGCAAATAAAGTGGCAGATTCCAGGGGGATATACAGGCAACCACTCCCAGCGCATCGCGCAGTGTGTAGTTGATGGCATCAGGCATGGAGTGGGCCTCGCTGGCAAATCCCTCAACGATGCCGGCATAAAACCTCAAGTTTGTTGAAACGCGCGGAATGTCGACCGAGCGTGACAAACGCAGCGGTTTCCCGTTGTCGTCCGTTTCGGCTTCGACCAGCCGATCCCGGTCGCGATCCACCAGATCGGCGATTCGGCGGATGATCGCGGCCCGTTCGGACGCGGCGGTTCGCGACCAGCCGGGAAATGCTTTCCGGGCCGAAACGACGGCGGCGTCGATATCGGCGGCATCGGAGTCGGGGACCCGGGAATACACCTCGCCTGTTCCCGGATTCACATTATCCAGCCACGCGTCACCGGCGGGCGGCTGTAACTGACCGTCGATCAGGTTGTCGATTTGTTTCAGAGACACGGAGTGCGTCCTCCATCCACAGGAATATTTGTGCCATTGACGTAGGCCGCCGCCGGTGTTGCCAGGAAGGCCACGACCGCGCCCAGTTCGGCGGGTTGGCCAAATCGACCGGCCGGAATCTCACGCTTCATACTTTCCTCGATGTCATCCGGCGAAACGCCCGCCTTGTCAGCCCGGCTGTGGATCAGTGACTCCAGCCGAGCGGTCCAGGTCATGCCTGGCAACAGGTTGTTGACGGTAATTCCAAACGGTGCCAGCTCGCCAGCCAGCGTCTTGGCCCAGTTGGCCACGGCCGCGCGTGGTATTGGAAACGCCCAGACCGGCAATCGGTGTCTTTACCGAGGTGGAGATAATATTAATGATGCGGCCATACCGGCGGGATTTCATTCCCGGCACCAGTGCCTGGACCAGGATATGGTTGCAGATCAGGTGATTGTTAAACCCAATCCGGAATTCCTCGATGGTCGCTTCCATGGCCGGGGCGGCCGGCGGGCCTCCGGTATTGTTGACAAGGATTTCAGCCTGGTTTCCAGCGGCTACCCAACCGTTCACCGCCGTTTGAACGGCGCTGGGATCGGAAAAATCGGCCACCAGGATTTCGTGGTTTTGGTTGGCTGGAGCCGGCAATTGCCTGGCCACCTCGGCCAGGCGTTCCGGATGGCGGGCCAACAGTACAACCTGTGCACCCAGCCCGGCGATTTCCTCGGCTGCCGCGCGGCCAATCCCCTGGGTACTGCCGCAAACGACGGCCGTCATTCCGGTCAAGTCAAGATTCATATCGGATTCGCTGGAATTCGTAATGGCATGATGGTTTTTCGGCGCAATAACCGCCCGTCGCCCCGGCGTGGTCCACCGTCATGTGGCGAGGTCGCGATGCCAGGCGGTGACTCGCGGGTGGATGGCTGGCCCGGGGCGGTAATGGCCAGTCCTGACGAATTCTAGCATTGGGGAGAGGTGTTTGAAATTCGGCACACCAGCGTGTCTAATGAAAGCTGACAGGGGTACGTTTATCGGGCAGGCCTTATGAAAATCACTGCTGAAATCGACGGTCACCACTATTCCGTCGATTTGAGTGCCGGGCGATCGATCGCCATCACCATGAACTTTGATGGTCCCCAGCCCAACCATTTCGGCGTGGAACAGGCCCGCAGCGGCACGGTTGAGATCGGTGATTTTGTCGGCGACACGCAGCGTGGCGGCAGTTGCAATGTCCGGCAATTGTCGCTGATACCGCATTGCAATGGAACGCACACGGAATCGGTCTGGCATATTGTCAATGAGTCGGTGCCCGTGGCCGGGCTGGCCCGGCCGGCCTGGTTCGTCGCGGAGTTACTTTCGGTGGCCCCGGTACCGGCTCGTGATACGGGGGAGTCGTACCGGCCTGAGCTGGATCATCACGACACCCTGCTGACCCGGACAGCACTGCAACAGGCCGCCGGGGATGTCAACTGGGCCAGTGTATCGGCACTGATTGTTCGTACGTTGCCCAATTCCGCGGACAAAAAATCAATCGCCTGGGGTCACCCGCTCCATCCGGCGTTTTTGACCATTGAGGCCATGCAATGGATCGTGGACCTGGGAATTGAACACCTGTTACTCGACCTCCCCTCGGTGGACAAAATGTACGACGAGGGATTGTTGACCAATCATCACATTTTTTGGAATGTGCCCGCCGGCACACACGCGCTGACCGACCCGAAGGCGGCCGAAAAAACCATTACCGAGATGGTGTTCGTCGATGACGACTTGCCGGACGGTCGCTATTTGCTGAATCTGCAGTTTGCCGACCTGAATTCAGACGCCGCACCCGCTCGTCCCCTGCTGTTCCGGTTAACCCGGCAAGGCCGTTGATCGCCCATGACCAAATCTGGCATTTCGCAGCGACGGGAACAGGCCCGGGAGCTGGATCGGCAAGATCCATTGCGACGGTTTCGCGACGAGTTCTGGTTGCCGACCGGACCGGACGGAGAACCGCGGTTGTATCTGGTTGGGAATTCGCTGGGGCTGCAACCCAGGCGGACCGCTGAATATGTTCGGCAGGAGCTGGAAACCTGGCAGCGGCTGGGAGTCCGCGGCCATTTTGAATCGGAACATCCGTGGATGCCATATCACGAGTTGTTAACTCCGACGATGGCCAACCTGGTCGGCGCCTTGCCGGAGGAAGTGGTCATGATGAACTCGTTGACCACGAATCTGCACCTGATGCTGGCCACGTTTTACCGGCCGACGCAAAAACGTCATGCGCTGGTACTGGAATACCACGCCTTCCCGTCGGATTACCATGCGCTGGAGTCCCAGATTCGGTGGCACGGCCTGGTCCCCGACCAGTCGTTGGTGACGTTGCGTCCCCGGTATGGCGCTCATGCATTTACCATGCAGGATGTCGAGCAGTTGATGGAGGACCATGGAGAGGAAATCGCCGTGCTGTTGCTGCCGGGCGTCCAGTATTACACCGGACAACTGCTGCCGATCGAGGAAATTACGGCGTTGGCGCACCGGCGGGATGTGGTGGTGGGTTTCGATTTGGCTCACGCCGCCGGCAACGTGGAATTGAAACTGCATGAATGGGATGTCGATTTTGCCGTTTGGTGCAGCTACAAATACCTGAATTCGGGACCCGGCTCGGTGGGTGGTTGTTTCATTCACCAGCGACACGCCACCAATATCGAGCTGCCCCGGCTGGCTGGCTGGTGGGGCCACGACAAGGAAACCCGATTCCTGATGGACAACGAGTTTCGGCCGATGCCGACCGCGGAGGGCTGGCAAGTCAGCAATCCCCCGATCCTGTCCATGGCGGCAATTCGCGCCGCGCTGGATGTGTTCACCGAAGCCGGTGGAATGCCGCCTCTGGTCGCGAAGTCCAAACGGCTGACCGATTTTCTCCAGCAGGAACTGGAATCCCGTCTGGGTGATCGTGTCAAGATAATTACGCCCGCGTCGCGGGGGTGCCAACTGTCACTGGAGATGGTCGACCAGACGGAACGGGGCAAGGTCATCGCCGAACAGCTCAAGCAGTCGGGTGTGGACGTTGATTGGCGGGCGCCGAATGTGATTCGGGTGGCTCCCGTGCCGCTGTACAACACGTTCGAGGATGTTGTTCAGTTTGCCGAAATTCTTGCCAACTGCGTGTCCTGAGGCCGAACGCGCTGGTCGGTTGGTTGCGCCAATGAAACCCGGGGTTATTGACGGGGCTTGCGCGAGGAGGCTTGCGCGACGAGGCTTGCGCGAGGCGGGTGGCCGGAGACGGGATGCCAGCAATCGACCGCGAAATCCCGGTCCAGTCTTGACGATTCCCCGGCCCACCGGCGACAGTGTAGGCCGCTTGTGATATCGAATTTCGGAAACGCCATTTGCGGCCCGCATCATCGGAGGATGGGGTGATCGAAACCAACCGGACGGATTCCGCACCGCCTGACATCCCGGCCACGGCAAGTCGCCCGTTTGGACCGGGACCATCGATTCTGGCGGATTGTGCCCGGCGACCTGCCGGTCATTTGATGCTGGTCGATGATTTGCCGACGGCCAGGCGGCTGGCACGCGAACGGATTCCCGTTTGTCCGGGCGTCTACGGCTGGCTGAATCCGGACGGTACGGTCATTTATGTTGGCAAGGCCAAATCGCTGAGACACCGGCTGACCGGATACTTTGCGACCCGAACGTCGGATCCCAAGATGGCGAGGATTCGCCGTCACAGCGGTGTTCTGGTATGGGAGCCGAACTCTCACGAGTTGCTGGCCCTGATTCGGGAACAGGAACTGATCGACCGGTTTCGGCCACCGTACAACGTCCAGGGGAAACCGGAACGCCGGCAACCGGGATTTGTTTGTCTCAGCCGGGGTGTGGCACCGACCATTTTCTTTTCGCGATCGAGTTCGCCGCGGGCGGCAACCTGTGTAGGTCCCATCGCCGGACGGGGCGAGTTGAGAGCGGCCATCACCAGCATGAATTACGTGTTTCAGCTGAGAGATTGTCCCGAGCGAACCGAAATGCGGTTCAGCAACCAGTTGCAATTGTTCGACGACCCGGCCACGGCCGCCTGTTTGCGATATGAATTGTCCAGTTGTCCGGCTCCCTGTGCCGGAAACTGCAGCCGGCAGGCCTATCATCACAACGTGCAGCGTGCCGGCAAGTTTCTGGCAGGGAAAGACGCGACCATCCTGAAACGCCTGGAGGAAAGAATGGAGCGGGCCGCAAAATCGCTGGCCTTCGAACGGGCCAGCGTATTGCGCGACCAGTTAATCCACCTGAAATGGATGGATCGGCGGGTTCGCCAGCTGGCCGCCGCGCGGCGCCAGCTGAATGGCATCTGGGCCTTGTCGGGATTTGACCACCAGCAGCACTGGATGATTCTGCGGGGGGGACGTTTGCTGGCCTGTACGTCGGCCCCCGCATCCCGAACGGGCTGCGCGGCGACCGCTGAGGTGGTGGGTCAGGCGGCGGCCACCGAGACTGGCCTGCCCGGCGACAATCTGGGGGTGAACTGGTTTTTGCTGCTGGCCTCGTGGGCTCGCCGCAAGCCGGAACAGGCCAAATCCCTGATCTCGTTCGATCGGGCACTGGATCGATGCCGGCCCACCAGGGCATGCACCTGAACGGCCATCCGCCCTGTCCTGCCAGCGACCGGGCCTGACCGTCTCGCGAGTCGGAGGTCGATCTGCGGCGTTCGACACGAATGGCCGCGATGGCCACGAATCGCCGGATTTCAGACGGTACGGGCTCCGGGGACTTGGCGTTGTCAGCGGGAATTCGACTGGTATACTGTGGAATTCCCAAAACCCGACCACTCCGCTGAATCGATTCGAAACAGGTCCAGTCATGGCACGTGAATGTGAGATTTGCCGCAAGCGCGCTCAAATGGGTAACTCCGTCGACAAACGGGGCAAGGCCAAATATCTTGGAGGGGTTGGTACCAAGATCACCGGAATCACACGTCGCCAGTTTCGCCCCAATCTGCAACGAGTGCACGCCGCAATGCCCGGGGGGGGAGCCAAAACCATCAAGGTCTGCGTCCAGTGCATTCGCAGCGGCCGGGTAAAAAAAGCGGTCAAGGCAAAGCCTTTCCGATTGCCGGAATCCAGCAAGTGACGGACGGGGCTTTGCCCCGGATCCGCTGAAGGGTTCGACGGTCCCCGTGTGCCCCGGATGGATCGCATCAGGTCTCGGCCGCGGTCATTTCCGAATGAATGTCAGCCATCGGGTGACCCGGAACCTGCCGGCTTCCCCGCGAAATCAGCCCGGTTTGTCAAGGTCCCGCGAGGCCGATCCCGAATCGGTAAATGCCGAAATTTGCACAACCGGTGCTGCGCGGACCGCTTGCCAGCATTACCAATTCGTTCTTACAATCTTCAGCAGATTCGGGAACAAATCGCATCGATGAACTCGATTGGGCGGTTTATTGAGTAATACAATCGAAGGCCACGTCGCAGAGGTTAATCAGTCCGGTGACTTGGTGACTGATATCTCGGTTGCCGCGCTGGCACAGGTTCCGCGGGACGATTCGGTCGCTGTATGTGTGGGGCCGCACGAAACGATTGGCATTTTCAGTCCCGAACATCAGGAACCCGAGTCGACAATGATCGCCATCACCGGCAGCAGCGGAAACCTGGAAATCGGCATCGTGGGTATGAATATGAGCGAAATGCTGGGGATCAGGCCCGGTGCCAAAGTGCTGGTTCGCTGGTAGCGGTTGATGGAATTGGCCCGCACCGGCCGTCTCCCCGCAAAATCGGCGCTGATTGTCCCCTACCTGGTTCGATTGGCCTGCTGAACGCCGTTTTTTCGAACCGCCAGAGCCATTTCGAAGGCTTGCTGCTCGCCATGCTTGCCGATTGAAAAACTGCGTGTCCGGCGACGACCCAATCCGTCAATCCACTGGGCAACCCAAAACCCGTAGCGGTACTCGTAGCCATCGCTGATCACCGTCTGGTACCCCTTGCGAACTCCCACAACCCCGGATGTGTTCCTGGCGGACGGTTTCTCGGCCAGTTTTCGGATGGACCAGGGTCTCAGACGACGTTCCAGTTCATCCCGATATTGCCGGGCCTGACGGAGGGCCTTGCGTTTTCCTCCCCATAGTCCGTCGGCAAAAAACTTGCTGTACTTTTTGCCTTGCCGCTGCATGCGAACTTCCCATCCGCCATGCTGGTTTCCGTGATCCGTAACCACTTCGATTCGCGAAATGTTGCGGCGAGGATTTTTCCTGGGCATATCCAAATTCCCCGGGCGCTGCGCTGCAGCTGATGGCGCTGATGGTGGTGATGCATGCGGACCGGGCGAACGGGCCAGCAATCGCCGCACCAGGGTGTTAACCAAAGTGGTTGTTAACCAAAGCGTTAGATATATCAGGCCCGGGCCGCCCCTGCAATTGTCCAATCGCACCGGGGATTTTTGGTCGCCGGCGGGATGCGGTGCTTCCGGTTTCGTGAGCTGTCATCCGGGCAAGCGACGGTCTGCCGGACTACTGGGCGGTGGATCGGTAACCGCTGGGGCCGCCCGAAATGGGACTGTTGCGTGACAGGGGCCAGCAGGCGGTTTTGAATCCCCGCTGGTAGAGCCAGCGTTTCAGCTGGTTGAATTCGGCGAAGCTTTCCGGATAAACCCACACGGAAATCGTGGTTCGGGCCGGGTTGGTGGCATCGACCATTTGACGAAACCGGGAGCCTTCCTGCAGCGCCGCGTCAACGGGGATCCCGATCGATTCACTAATGGGGACCAGAATGAATCGCGTAAACTGGGGGGTCCGGCGTGTCATATCTCCGTAACTGGTTCGGGTCGTGACCTGTTCGGCTCGCAATTCATACTGCAGTCGGAAATCGCCAACTGGCCCGACGGTTTCCAGCGTATCGCTGGCCATATCCAGTTTTTTGGCTTTCTCCTGCCATTCATATTTCATCAAGTCGACCAGCTCATTCATGGGAACATGCACCAGGCGACCGTTGCGAAGTCGAAAATGCAACTCATCGCTAAAAACCGTTTTTGCAATCGGGGTGGGATAATGTTCGATCGTCTCGTGTTCGATTGCGGCGGTTTCCACGGACAGGCGCCGGGCGGTCGTGTCCGCCAGTTGACGTTGCAGGGTTTCAATCTTATCGGCATTCGCCAGAAACGTCTGTCGTTCATCGGACAATGCCGATTTTCGGGACTCCAGTTGCTGTCGCGCTGCTTCGATTTGCACCAGCATGATCTGGCGTTCCTGCCGGCGTTTCTCAGCCAACCGCTGTTCCTGGAGAATGCGGTTTTCCAGTTCGTAATTGTCACGTTGCAGGGAAATCGCCGTGCGCCGGGCCGAGTCGTACTGCTGGTCCAGCACTTGCAATTCCTGTTCGCCGACCTGTTGGACGGAATTATCGCAAATTTTCGAGCCCGCATTGGCTCCCACAACCACGACCAGAATGATCAGGACACCCACGAGATTGGCGACAATGTCGAGGAACGAGTCTTCTCCGGGCGCGTGGTCCGGTTTTCGTCGCGATGCCCTGATTCTCATCAATATGGCCTCTCGATTTCGATTCCCGATCCATGAAGTTTGCGTTCGAGTTCTGCGGCATGAATCGCCCCGGCTTCATCCGCCGACAATCGCAGCACCGGTTTCCAGTACCCTCCGGCTTCGGCCATCCCCCATTCCTCGATCTGGTTCCAGATCTGATGAATCAGACCGTCAACCGATTCGTCCAGGGTGGCCCCCAATGGAACACGAACGGTCGGGCGTGCGGGATCGGAATTATGAACCTCGAATCCCGATCCGGTACACTGGATGCGGATCGGTCGACGATAGGCGGTGGCACCCTGAGTCCGCGTGGGCAATGCCCAGTCCGCGCCCCGGGTTTCCGACAACGGAACGATGTGCGACAGCGACGCGGGCACGGATTCGGCCGGTGATTCGCCGGGAGAGCCGCCCGAACCGGCGGCTTGTCCGGCGGCTGAACCGGCCTGATTGCCCGTCGCCGCCGGCGACCCAACCGCCAGGTTGCCATGGGGTGTTGCCCCGGGCGATCCGGCCGCCCGGTTACCGTTGGCCGTTGCCGCAGGCGACCCGGTCGGGTGGTTTCCGTTGGACGCTGTGCCGGGCGATCCGGCCGCCATGTTGGTGTTCGCGGCGTTGCCCGGCGATCCACCTGGCGATTCGGACCGATCCGGACCGGCACCGGATCCGGTACTTCCGAAACGGGAACCTCCCGTACCGGTAATCGCGGGCTGCAGTTGACCGGCACCGGCGGAATCGGATGCCAAACCGACAGGGTGCGAATGATCGGAGAATCCCGAATTCGGGAGTCCCCCGGGTCGGCCCGGGCGGCTGCCGCCGAGGTCTCCGGGCATTTTGGATTCACCGCCTGGCCGACCTGCATACGAATATCCGCCGGATCGGTTTTCGCCCGAGCCAAATCCGCGGGTTGTGGTGGCGCCCCGGGCTGCCGGTCCGCCTGCCCCGTCGTTCCCCGATCCCTTTCGGGCCGCGGCATTCGAATCCACCTCGTAATCGCCCAGCCATTGCACTTGCCGCGTTGCGACCAAAAACTGTTGACGCGCGGCCGCGTCCTCGAGAGCCTGCCGCAGCGTCCGGGTCAATTCCGGTTCAGGACTTCCCCAGTCGATTTGACGGCTGTCTTCGACCAGTTCATATCCGAATTCGTCGTCCCAGCTGTTCATGGAACGGCGGGCAATCGCATAGGCGGGGGCTCCACCCGGTCGTACGACCAGCAACGGATAGGGGTCTCCCTGTGCGCCGGCGGCGTCAAACCGGTTCCAGTATTCACGCGTGGCCAGCAAGGCGGCATCGAGGGGATTGCCGGCAACCACGGGAATGGTAAAGGACTCCAGCGGAATCCGAATACCTGAGGGTCGCAAGTAAATACCATCGGGCCGGCATTCGACATAGATCGGTCGGCGGGCGGTGCCGCCGGGTGATTCGGTGGGGATGATGGAATACAGCAGGGGACGGCCAGCCAGGCGCTGGCGGATCTCGTCCAGTTCCGCTTGCCGCCGTTTCAACAGGGACTGCAGGGCATCAATTTTTGCTCGCTGCTGGTCGTGTGACTCCACAGCCAGCGTCTTGTCCTCGTCGGCCCGGTCCCATTGCCGCTGGAGATCCAGCGCCGTTTCCCGCAATCGCCGGATTTCATCCTCCAGATGACTGCGACGGGCTCGTTGCTGGCCCAACCGGGCCCGCAAATCCGGTCGCATGGCCTCGATTTCACTGACCCGAAACTGCTCCAGGTCCAGCTGGTCCAGGATTTGTTCCCGGCGAAGGGCAATGGACTCCTGCTGTTGGGCCTGGGCGTCCGAGGCGCGCAGCTGCGAGCTCCGGACCGCCATCACGAGCATGACGATCAACACGCCCATGGTGCAGATCAGGACTGCCAGGAATGGAAACAGGTTGACGACCAGGTCAGCGCCTGATTGCCGTTTGCGTCTCATGCCGCACGTCTCGTGGCTTTGTCGACAGGGTTGGCAGGCGATTTCGCCGCGGCCGGATCCTGTTCCAGCTCCTTGAACCGAAACTCCAGTAACCGAATCGCCGTTGACAGCTGGCGCGATGCATCCGCAAACTCGGACGTGGAATGATTGGCCGCCATGTACTGTTGCAAGGCCTCGCGGGTTTCCGCCAAATCGTTGATCCGGCCCAGAGCGCTGGAGACGAGCTCGGAATGATCCAGCATTTGTTGCTGGTGTTCGACCAGCAGGCGGGCATTCTCTGACAATGCCAGCTGCCATTGTTCCCAGCGTCTGGCAACGGCTGCGTCGCTGTGCTGGATCGATTCGGACAGGTTGTCACTGAGCAAGGTCGCCGATTTTTCCAGCGCCTGTTGAAGAGTTTCCTGAACGCTGCACTGGGCCGCCCGTACCGTCTCGACCCAGGCCGATTCAGCGCCTTCGATCGTGGCTCGCCACAACTTGACCTGACGATCAACCAGATTCTCGCTGGATTCCACCACACGCTTGCCAATCGCCTCAACGGCCTGAACGTAGGTATCTCGTGACTGATTGGTTATGTCCCAGTGCAATGCCAATTCTTGTCGGGCACGGGATTCGACCAGGTCCAGCAAGCCACTTTCGATCCGGTCGATCGCAAACTGCACAAACATCAGCACAATGGCAAACGTCAGGGCCAGCGCGGTGGTGTCGAACGCCACATAAAGACTGCTCCTCAAGCCAGACATCATGCCCTGAAAATCGTTGTCGGCGCCGATATCAAGTCCGCCCAACGCCTCGGAGATGCCCAGCACTGTCCCCAGGAAACCCAGCATGGGAATGGCCCAGATCATGATTCGCGCGAACGCGTATCGTTCATGTTTCTCTTCATCATCCAGCTCGGATGCGTATTTCAGTTCGTCGTCCAGGCCATCGGCGTTTCCATTGCGGCGAATGTATTCCAGGGCCGTATGCAAACGTCTCCATAGCCAGGTTCGCCGTACCGACTCCGGATACTTCCCCAGTTGCCCCTGCAGCTGAGCGGTCGTTACCGGCCTGTCAGCATCGGTCCCCTCATCTTCGCTCCGATGATCCGCGGCGTCCGCTACGGGGCGAAGCGAGATGGCTGCCAGCAGGCGTTTCTGCCGCCAGATGTCCCAGGCGATTAGCGCCAGCGAAGCCAGCCCCACCAGAAACAGGGCCGTCGTTACCTTGGAAACCGCATGACCCGCCAGATAGCGGCGGACGATCTCGTTTCCGAGGGTTCCGTCATTAATCAGGGCAAACAGCACAATGAATGCTGCCAGACCCAGCAAAACCGGCTTTACGATGGAAACTGGCAGTGACGGGCGGGAGTGGATTTGAATCTCAGCCATGGATCTTGAGCGCAAATGGCAAAACAGGGAGAGGAAACGGAATTGCACTTTTCGTCAAAATCGGCAAATCGACGCCTCACAGATTAGCGAATCGGCAAACTTTAACGGAGTTTTGCCGGTCACGCCGGCTACCAGGGACTCGATCCGCTGTCCGGCGTTTGTCAAACAAAGTTCGCGTTTTATTTCGCAAGTTGGGGCCGGTTGCTGCCGATAACGTATGCTGTTGACCTGATCAACATTTTGGGAAATTGCATCTGCATTGCAGTATCCCAGGGGGGGACTAGTCCGGAATCAGCCACTTGGCCTTCCGGGCTTATTTTTTGCGCTGGTCGAACCTGCTTCAGGGCTGAGCGTTCCGGCCGCTGCCGCTTTCCCGCAGCTGACACAGTGGTCCTCTCGTGGTTTCGTCCCGCCATGCGAGCCTGATCGACGCGAGCAAATGCGGGCGACCCCCACACGGCGCGATTGATGGTCTGTTACCGGACGGGGCTGGAAACAAGTGATTGACGTCCCGGCCCCGCACGACGATTTTCATCCATGCTGAACCGATCATCTGGCGGCGGTACCCCGGGGCATGGTTGCCACCCCCAGGGGCGGTGAGCTTTCATCCGGAAGGTCGCCAGAATCCATAAAATGGATCGTGGTGAATTCTACGGGTCATCAAGTTGTTGACGGTCTGCCGCACTCAAATCCCGGATTGCCCGGACTGCTTCAGCCGCCCTGGCAACGACGACGTGCCCGTCTCAACGGAATCCATGGATCCAGACCGGTGCGGGCGGCGACATCCGGCATCGTGGCGGCCTCGAACGTGGCGGGACGGTTGCCGGGAATCCGGGTCGCCTGGACCCATTCAGGTCGTCGCGGGCAGTTGTCAGGTAAAGGAACACCCGTGTAAGGTACTGACGTATGAAAACGCTGTACGCCTGGTTACGACTGATGCGGTTGTCCAACCTGCCCACGGCCTGGTCCAACATTTTGATGGGCTACACGCTGGCGATGGGTGATTGGGACGCGCGGGTCCTGTTACTGCTGATCATCAGCAGTTGCCTGTATGTTGGCGGAATGATCCTGAATGATGTTTGTGACATCGCGACGGATCGGATTGAACGACCCGACAGGGTGTTGCCCCGGGGCGAAATTGGTCTCCGACAGGCCCGATTCGCGGCCGGCGGGTGCCTGGCCGCGGCCGTCCTGATATCGATCCTGGTCAACCTGGTGGATGGCAAAACCGGAACTGCGTACTTCCCGCACCCCACGTTGCCAACGACCGTCTTTTTGATTCTGGCAATCATTGCCTACAATGCCGGCGGCAAAAAAAACCGGGTCTGCGGTCCCGTGTTAATGGGAATGTGCCGAACCCTGAATGTATTGCTGGGCATGTCCCTGGGTGGAGCGTATGGTCCGTTGAACTGGTATGTGGCCGGTTGCGTCGGATTATTTGTGGCGGGAATCACCTGGTTTTCGCGCGAGGAACACCGGGACAGTTCACGTCGTTATTTGCTGGCGGGCGGGCTGGCGATGTTGGTGGCGGGGGTGGCACTGGCTTGTTTGCCGTTCAGCAAGTGGGACTTGCCTTATGCCGGGACACCGTTGCGCAGAGCGCCGGGTCACCGGAATCCGGTTTATTTCGGAATGCTGATATTCATGATGTACCCGGCATTTCGCCGCGTGTTGACAGCCCTGGGGGAGCCTTCCCCGTTGCTCGTGCAACGCGCGGTCGTTGCTTGCCTGCTAACGTTGATTATGATCGATGCATCCCTGTGTTATTTGTTTGTGCCGGAACGACCCGTTTATGCAATGTCGGTGGCGTTGCTGGTAGTGCCGGCTGCCGTGCTGGGGCGATTCCTGCGCGACTTGACCCGCTCCGGGCTGACTTTATTGTCCCTGAATGACTGATTGTGTATCTCGGATATAACACCAACGGACTGGCTCACCACGACCCGCTGCAGGCAATCGAATTGATCGCTGAGCTGGGATACGAGGGGATTGCCATCACGATTGACCATCGCTGGCTCAATCCGTTCGCCGCGGACTTCGAGCACCAGCTGGAACGGGTCCGGCGGATGCTCAGGCTGTACCGGTTGCATTCGGTTGTCGAAACCGGAGCCCGTTTTTTGCTGGATCCGCGCATCAAGCATGAGCCCACGTTAATTAGTGACGGCGCCACAGCCCGCGGGAGGCGAATCGATTTTCTCAAACGGTGTATCGATATTGCGTCGGAACTGCAGAGCGAATGCGTTTCGTTGTGGTCCGGGCGATGCCCGCCGTCTGTAGATTTGCAGTCCGCCATGGATCGCCTGGCCGCGTCCCTGGAGCCGGTCGTTCGCTACGCCGAAAACAGCAATGTAACACTTGGATTCGAACCGGAACCAGGCATGCTCATTGATACCATGGCGGCATTCGGGCGGCTGTTGCAGTGGATTGATTCGCCGGTTTTGCAATTGACGCTGGATGTGGGCCACCTGTTTTGCCAGGGCGAATTGCCGATTGTGGACTATATTCAGCGGTGGAGTTCGCGAATCGTTAACGTGCATATTGAGGACATGCGAGCGGGCGTTCATGAACATCTGATGTTCGGGGACGGCCACATTCACTTTCCCCCGATCCTCGATGCGTTCCAGGCCGCACATTACCGGGGTGGGCTGTTTGTGGAGCTGGGGCGGCACAGCCATGACGCGCCCGAGATTGCGAGGCGGTCGTTTACGTTTCTCAGCCAGTTGATCGATACCGGAAAACGCCCGGGACAGGGAAAGTCCATTGCTCCCAACCCCAAAGATCGCTAGATGACGGATCCATTTGTATTATTGTCGATTCCCGGATTGCGGGTCCCGGATGTGGTCCGCATGCCGTCCCTGGCAGGACTGGCCGGCACCGGTTTCACATCCCGTGTCCAACACAGTTTTCCCTGTGTGACCTGGCCATCCCAGTGCAATTTGCTGACCGGCGTGACCGCCCGGGAACACGGCGTGATCGCCAACGGATTCTACTGGCGGGACCGTCGGGAAGTCGAAATGTGGACTGCCTGGAATGACGTGATTGAGCGTCCCCAGCTGTGGGACATTATCAAGGCCGCGCGACCCCAGGGAATCACGGCCGCCTGGTTTCCGATGCTGGCCAAAGGATGCGGGGCCGACGTGGTTTGCATGCCGGCACCCATTCACCGGCCCGATGGCAGCGAAGAGCTGTGGTGCTACACCCAGCCCCAGGAGTTTTACGGTGACTTGATGGCAAAACTGGGCCATTTCCCGCTGCAGCATTTCTGGGGACCACTGGCGGGCATTCAATCCAGTCGCTGGATCGTGGATTCGGCCGTGATCGCGGCTGAGCGGTTCCGGCCGGAATTCTGGTATATCTATCTGCCGCATCTGGATTACGCCGCCCAAAAATTCGGACCGGACAGCCCGCAGGCCGGCGTCTCGTTGCAGCAACTGGATGAGGTTGTGGCGATTCTGATTGAGGCGTTTTCGAATATCTATGCCCGGCCGATCACGTGGATGGCGGCCAGCGAGTATGTGATCAGTCCGGTCAGCCATGTCTGTTACCCGAATCGGGTGTTGCGCGATGCCAACCTGCTGGTCGTGGACGAGGCCGAGGACGGGACCGAAGTTCCGGATTTCGCCGAGAGCCGTGCCTGGGCACTGGTCGATCACCAGTTTTCTCACGTGTTTGTGAACGATGCCAACCCGGATATCAGCCAGCAGGTGGTTCGGATGTTTGAGCAGATGCCCGGAATCGAACAGGCGCTGGCCGGTGATGACCGCCGCATGCTCAACCTCGATCACCCGCGCAGTGGAGACGTGATTCTGGTCTCTCAACCCCACAGCTGGCAGGCTTACTACTGGTGGCAGGACGACGCCTCCGCGCCAGCCTGGGCACGGACGGTCGACATTCACCGCAAACCGGGCTACGACCCGGTGGAACTGTTTTTTGATCCGGTCTCGAAATCAATCCCTCTGGATGCCAGCCTGGTCCGCGGATCGCACGGTGCACCGGCAGTCACGCCGGAATCCCGGGGAGCGCTGGTTTGCAACCGCCCGCAACCGGCAGGGAATCCCGAATCGATTGCCGATACCGCGATCGCCGAACTGGTGCTCCGGTGCCTGGGGATTACCCACGATCCCGAGTGACCGGGAACCGGTTTTTTTAACGACTGCCCGGGACACGCCTGCGGTAGCCGGGCCATGCAGCGGCCCGGGCCCTGGCGTTCGAGGCTCCCGGCTTGCGTCCCGCCCCGGGGCGGGTCGAGCGATCTTCCCGTCGCTGCTATTTTCGCGAACCGCGTCTGCCTTGCCAGGGTGCCGGCTGCATGTCGCGAGCATCCGGTTTCGAGCGTTTGCCTTGCGAACCCCCCAAATACGATGTCTCCGCCGGCAGATCGACCAGCCAGACGGCCTGATCGATATCAATGGACCACGCAAACGGAGGGCCGGAAAACGAATCACTCAGCCAGGTGACCTTGGCCGTGACCTCGCGGGTACCCGGTTGCACATATTGTGCGGGGTCGCCGGCAACCGTCACATCAACGATCTCGTCGCTGTTGGCTGCTGCTCTCACATCGATCTGGTCATATACGCCCGTCTGGTAATTCAGCAGGCTGATGGCTTGCGATACATCGCCAGAGGGGCCTCCCAGCATGCGGGCCTCCAGTTTGAATCGCAGCTGGTTCGGCGACGCGTTGATACTGGTGGACTGCAGGACGATATCGATCTTCTGCTTGATCGGATTGTTGGTCGGAGAGGGATCCAGTTCCAGGTACACTTCATCACTGTCAAAGGTGCTGGCCAGTGCGCCGCCGGCTTGGACGCCATCCAGCAACTTGCTGCCTTCTCCAACGACCATATTCAGGCAATTGATCACCTGAATCTGCACGCCATCGACCCCGGCCTCGATCACCGAGCCATCGAGCAAGTCGGCAGCAACAAACCGCAGCTGCATCTGGTCGGTAGGAAACAGAAAGTCCTTGATCCGGAAAGTTTTCCGGATCCAGCCGCCCGAGATTTCATTGCCATCCGGGCCCACGGTTTCCAGGTTGGTCCAGGTGGAGCCGCCGTTATTGGAAATATCGACGACAAACACGTCCTGGTTGGGGGCTCCGCCGAGATCATTGGAGAACCAGCGGGAATAGGAAACGACGGCGTCCATCGAATCGGAACCCGTCGCATCCATGATCGGAGATGTCAAAATCGTGCTGCCGCCATCGACATCCGAGTTGCCAGCGACGTTGTCCGTCAAATAGCACTGGCCGGAGCCGTCGGCATCGGCCGGTGGATCGGCACGCAGCCCGCCACCGGCGGGCACACCCCGTTCCCAGGCGCCGTCCAGCGCGTCACCGCCGACCGTCCATCCCTGACTCGTCTCAAAATCGTCGTCAAACGTGACGTCAGATGTATAGCCGCTGATGGCCGACCACGTCTCGGATGGTGCGTTGGTGGGGCTGCATACCGTGGATCCATCGGTCGCCGTCACACTGACATAGTACTGGATCTGCGTGCCGCAATGGGTTGCCGGAAAAATGGCGTCGTAGACATTCGGCGACAGCTCGTTCAGGGGAAACGATTCAAACCCGCTGCCCCGATCGATATGCAGAACACCCGTTGCCGGCTGGGGCGAACCCGCCAGCGAAACCGCCTCGACGATGAACTGGCTGCCACCGGCCGAATCGACCATCTCCGGACGGCTCACCGGATAGTCAAATGCCACCGGACTGAGCCGCACCAGAAACATTCCGTTTTGACGATCATTAATCAGTACCGTGCCGCTGGCAAAATACGGATAGACCGACCATACGCCATCGAAATTGACGCCGGTGTTCGTGTTGTACGTGTCAAAAAAGGCCACTTCCGTCAGCTGGCTCTGGTCCGTGCCGGCCTGCAACACCCGCAATCCGGCGGAATAACTGCCCGAATAGATCTTGTCGCCCCGCACATACAGATTGTGGTCGATCGCATGGGTCGTTCCGGAAAAGTAACCCCGGTATACCGGATTATCGAGGTCCAGACAGTCGAAAATGTGCATCCGGGTCGGGCCACCAAAATTGGATTCGTCCAGTTCGTCACCCATATAAAAATATCGCTGATCTTCGGACAACCAGCCCTGATGCGTATAAGCGTCCTGGGAGTAACCGTTCCGCGAGATTTGCAGCATGTTGTTCTTGTTGGTGACATCCACGATGGTCACCGTGTCTTCGTTGGAACAAAACGCGATTTCCCGGCCGGCGTAGTCCTCATCGGGACCCTCGTAGGTGACCACCTGAACGTCGTGGGTATATCCGTCATCGGCAAAATCGCCTGCGGTAACCGGGGTTCCGGGATTGTTGATATTCACCACGTGCAACCCGCCATTGGCCCGGTTACAGCCGACGATATAGGCGAAGCCGGATTCCTCATTGATCGCAATATTGTGAGCGCTGCCAACATTGCCGTTGCCATCACCGTTGTACCAGGCCGTATTGGCGAACACCTGGGGACTGCCCGGATCGACGGTTCGCAGCTGCGTAAGGTCAAATACCTGCATGCCGTGATCGCCATTTCCATCGGAAACCACAAACACATGGTTGTTAAACACTTTCATGTCCCGCCAGGCAGCGTTGCCGGTTTGCGACGGCAAGCGTCCCAGGTATTGCGGGTCACGCGGATCGCTGATGTCCACAAATGAAGTGCCGTTGGTCAAGCCGCAAATGGCGTATTCCCGGCCGTCTTGCGGGTCCGTCCAGCCCCAGCAGTCATTGCCGAGCACATTGCTGACACCACCGCTGCCGATTTCGTCCAGTGGCAATCGAGCCAGCAACTCCATATTGAATGAATTCCATGGACCGTCGCCGCCAATCCCGGCCGGTGCCGAGTTGTTAATGCTCTTGGGTCCGTCGATGGCGCCGTCATGCGGCATCATTGAGATCAAAACACTGAAAAGCAGCCCGGGAAGAATTCGGCAAGCAAGGTATGAACTCATCGTTTCAATTCAATTCCTGAAGTGATCGGAAAGCAACCGCGGATTCGCCGTTCGGATCCTCCGGAATTGTAATTCCGCTCGCAGATCCTGACCAGTCGCGACCGATCCCGCCGGACGTCTGCCGCTTCGGATTTCCCAAAAACCCGGCAATTGGGCATTCCGCCGCCGCCAAAAGCAAATAAAATCGGTCACGGAAGCCGTGCCAACGGCTTTGCCCACAGATCCTTCGGCACCGGATCCAAACGTGTTTCGGCAATTTGAACAGGGAACGGGAAGTATGCGTTTTTTTTCAGTAATACTGGCCGTGACGTTGCTCTGCAGCGTTACCCAACGTGGCCAGGCGGACATCATATCGTTTCGACTGACCGGAAACGGCGGGGATGGATTGCTGGGCAGCAATGTCACTCCGGATACCGGCTCGACGGGGTACGGTGGAATGGGGAGTTCGGGCATCACGTTTGACACGGTTTCCGGTGTCTTGCATGTGGATGTTGGCTGGGGGTCTCTAAACGGCTGGGGCGACCTGAGCGGTGACGTAACGATGTTGCACTGGCACGGTCCGACGATGGATTTGCCCCCGGACAGCTTCAGTCAAACAGGTCCGCTGATTATCAATCTGGCCCTGGCATTGAATTTTGATCCCGATTTCAACGGGGGAGGTGTTAATGCCAATTACCTGGTCAATCCAGGTGATGTGCCGGGATTGCTCCAGGGACGCACCTATATCAATGTACATACGGAGCAATTCCCGACAGGTGAGATTCGCGGATACCTGGTGCGGGCCGTTCCCGAACCCGCCGCGGCAACGGCTGCCATCGTGCCGGGGCTTGCGGCACTGGTGTTTCGCCGCCGCCAACGGGCCTGAGTCACGGCTGCCTGCCGCCAGGCGCATCCTGGAACAACGCAAACAGGCCCGCGCCGATGGGTCGCGGGCCTGAAAGGTTTCCACGGGCGACGGTGCGCCTGTGTCAGCCGGTTTGACTAGTCGATGAACCAGACCGCCTCGTCCAGATCAATGGACCAGGTAAATGGCGATCCGGAAAACGATTCGCTGAGCCATCCCATGCGGGCCGTGATTTCCCGCGTCCCCGCTTGCACAAAGCGGCTCGGGTCGCCCGTCACCATCACATCGATGCTGGTATCGGTGTTTTCGGCGGGACGCATATCGACGAGTTCATAGCTGCCGGTTTGATAGTTCAGCAAACTGATAAACTGGACCACGTCACCGACGGGGCCGCCCAGTTTTTTTGCTTCCAGTCGAAACCGGAATGTGGCGGTGCCGGCACGGGGCTTGTTGACTGAATAACCAATTCAATCTTTTGCTTCACGGGATTGACCGTGGGTGATGGATCCACCGCGAGGTACTGGTCATCGCTGGCATTCATGTTGGTGCTGGGCCCACCAGTTACGACGCCGTCCAGCAGCTTGCTGCCTTCTGCCATAACAGCGGGCGGGTCGCAGGTCACGATGGCGATTTGAACGCTGTCCACGGCGGCCTCGACCACCGACGGGTTAGTCAGGTCAGACGCATTGAAGCGAACCCGCATCTGGCTGGTCGGGGGAATCACATCGCTGATCCGGAACGACTTTTCAATCCAGCCGCCCTGGACCTCCGGGCCGGTCGGTCCGACCACTTCGAGGTTAGTCCAGTTGGTGCCGCCGTCATTGGAAATCTCAACGACAAAGATATCGTTTTCCGGATCGGCACCGACATTGTTGGAATACCACCGCCGGTAACGGAGAACGGCGACCTGGCCAGCCGCGGCGGTCGCGTCCATCAGGGGCGAAGTCAGGATTGTGCTGCCATCATCCACATCGGAATTGCCATCGACGTTGTCGGTCAGGAAGCACTGGCCGGAACCGTCCCCGTCGGTCGGCGGATCACCCCGGTCACCACCCCCCACCGGAGTCCCCCGGTTCCATTGGCCGTCGAGAGAATCGCCGCTGACCGACCAACCCAGATCTGATTCGAAATTGTCGGAAAACCCGACGGTGACCGACGTCCCGGTCATGGCCGAATAGGTCGTTTGCGGGGCGTCGGACGGGTCCTGCTGGGACATTCCCCCGGTGGTTTCAGCACTTACGTAGTAGTTGACAACCGCTCCGCAATCCGAATTGGGGAAAACCGCCTGATACAGATTCGGCGACACTTCCGTCATCGGAAAGGCCTCAAATCCGCTGCCCCGGTCCACGTGCAAAACGCCTGATCCGGCCGCCGGCGTTTCGTTTTGCCGCCAGGACCTGCACCGTAAAGGCAGCGCCGCCGTTGTGCGGAATCAGTTCCGGGCGGCCTGCCGGATAATCGAATGCCAGCAACGCCAGCGGCGGGGCGTCCAGGTTGTGCAATCCGAAGCCGGCCGCAATCTCGTTGTAATGGGGCGTGCCGTTTCCGATATTTGAATCGTCATCGTCCAGCTCCAGGTACAGAACGGTGATGAACGGATCAATGGTTGGATTACCCGGCAACATCTGGCCGCGGACCATTAACATGCCCAGAAACAACGTGGCATTGATGTCCCGGAAGCTGGACGGTTCCGTAATCGCCAGTTGATTGCGGGTATCCCAGACGGCCCCCGAAATCACCTGGCCACAGAAGTGAATTCCGCCGCTGCAGGGATATTGCAACGTGTTGGCGGCCGAGCGAATTCCGGCTCCACAGTTTCCCTGAAAACCGTTGCCAAGGATCGGGTCGTCCTGAATCAGCACGCCCATCACGTCCCCGGAACCTTCACCCAGCTCACCCTGGCCATTGCCGGTCACGTTGATCAGGTGGTGCCCGTATTCGTGATAGATGACGTCGGAAAACGAGGTGTTGTTGCAGCCGCCCCCGGCAATATAGAAATTGATCGAGGAACCGTTGTAAAAAGCATTGCAATTGGCGTTGATGTTGGTGTTGACGTCAAAAAAAGTCTGGGTGCCGATCACCGGGTAGGTCGGCTGGTAGTTCAGCACAAAGTCGCGAACCACGTTCGATTCCAGATAGGCGTTGACGTTGGACGTGGAAAACTCGGTGTCCACGGGGTTATGCAGAAAACTGGCGGGTCCGGGCGGCGTCACGGCCTGAATGATTTCCGGAATGGCGTTGCCGTTTTGCTGGTCGAATACCTCAAACCACTGGCCGCGCAACCGCGAGCGGACATTGACCTGGTGCTGCCGCCATGTGGAATTGTGAAATTGCCGCTGGCATCCGCAAACGTGGAGTTGCCACCCACAACATTGGCTTCCGCGTAGGGCAAACCGACTTCGATTTCCGGATTACATTCCAGCGAGGCCAGTCCGCTGGTGGCCCGGCCACGCACCGAGCCGTTGATATCCACTTCATGAATTTGCGTTTCTGCCAGCAGAATTTTGCCGGAGCTGGCCGAGGCCAAAATCAGGTACTTGTCGTAATCGGGCAAGGTTTGAATTGAGCCCCGCTCGGCCATAAATTTTACAGCGACTTCCGGGTTTGCCGATTCACCGTTGACACCGGCAAAGATCACCCGTTCCGGTTCGGTGACGACGATTCGTGAGGAGCGGCCCCGGTTGAGCAGCGATTTCAATTCCGGCTCGTCGCCCTGATTCATCAGATCGGCAACGTGTTTCAGCATCGTCGGGGTGACGGTCGGTGTGCCCGCCTGACCCACCGCAAAGCCGGGCAGGTTTTTGACATCGATTCCCGAAACGACCAGGGGATTGCCCGGCTCGTTGCGCACCAGAAAACCGACTCCCGATCGAAACACGGGCAGACCCTGGTATTGCTGGTTAAATCGAAAGGTATAAAACCGGGGTTCCTGGCCGGGGCCCGCCATCAGCGGCAACAGCACCTCGCCCGAGGCGTTCACCTGGGGAACCAAACTGCCCCAGTCGTCTCCCAGCAACGGCGCGATTTGATTGATGTGATTCCACGCGCTTTCGACGGGCGTAGCGCCGACCCCCAATGCCGTCCCGTATACCGCCCCGAATGTTCTGGACTCATCCGTCGCACCTGCCTGTCGGTAAAAGGGCGCCCCGTGAAAACGCACGCCCGGGTGTTGCCGAACGAACTCGGAAACGCTCTCCACCGCCTGAGACTGCCAGGCCAGCGAACGGGCGGGCCATGTCAGGATGACCGACAAGCTGAATATCAGGATGCTGGTGACGATTGAACAACGGACCTTCATACCGGAGCCTCTTCTGCAAAGATCAACAATGGAATCGGTTCGCAACGCGATCGACCTATGGTAAATCGATGCATGCCGTTGTGCAACGATATGCCCGCAAGGCTGGCGGAAAACCGGCATTGGAGCGAACAGATTTCCGGTTGGGACACGAATGCCGATGGCCGGCGCTGGCGGGGCTGTACGGCCGACGAACCGATGGCCCGGGACCAGCCGGCAGGTGACCGGCGGGGCCCGGCGTCCGCAACCGGGGTGGGCCGGATGCGGTCGGGCCGGATGCGGCCGGGCCGGATTCGGCCGGATTCGGCCGGTTTCGCGTAACTGCCGCGTGCGGGGCGATACCCGGAGTCCGGCATCCCGGGAACAGCAAACCGCTGCCAAAACCGCGGCCCGTCCCCCGTGGAGTTCACCAGCGCCGCCGGCTACTGGATCAACCAGACGGCCTCGTCAATATCGACCGACCATGAATAAGGCGCACCTGCGAACGATCCGCTGGTCCAGGTCAATCGGGCCGTGATCTCGCGGGTACCCGGCTGGACAAATCGGCTGGCATCCCCCGAGGCCGTGGCCTCGACCGTCGAGTCGGTGTTTTCCGCGGGACGGAAGTCGATGGACTCAAATTCGTCGGTTAGATAGTTCCGCAAGCTAATCTCCTGCAGTACATCACCCTCCGGGCCTCCCAGCATTCTGGCTTCCAGACGAAATCGCAATGAGGCTGGCGACGGCTGGGGACTGGTGGATTGCAGCAGCAGGTCAACTTTTTGCTTTACCGGATTGACGGTCGGCGACGGATCCATCTCCAGGTACTGATCATCCGCGGCGCTGGCGTCTGCAATAGCCCCGCCTCCGATGACTCCATCCAGCAGCTTGCTCCCCTCACTGATAACCGGTGTCAACTCGCAGGAAACAAAACGGATGGCAACCGCGTCCACGCCGGCCTCCACGATCGAGCCATCACCGTAATCCGAGCAATTGAAGGTCAATCGCATCCGGTCGGTCGGCGTGACAAAGTCGCTGATCCGGAATGTTTTTTCAATCCAGCCGCCTGCCACCTCCGTTCCGCCCGGCCCGACAACTTCGAGGGTAACGAAACTGCCGCCGCCGTTGTTGGAAAGCTCGATCAGCAAAATGTCGTTTTCCGGATCCAGCCCGGTGTTGTTGGAATACCAGCGGCGATAGGTGAGCAAGGCGACCTGATCGGGGCCGCCCACGGCGTTCATCAACGGTGAAACCAGCCGCGTATAGCCGTCATCGACGTCCGAATTACCGGGGAAATTTCCCGTCACAAAGCACTGGCCGGAACCGTCACCGTCGGTGGGAGGATCGCCCCGCCCGCCGTTGCCGGCCGGAACGCCACGTTCCCAAAAACCGTCCAGGGCATCGCCGATTTCAAACCAGCCTGTATCCGTTTCGAAATTGTCCGCAAAACCGGTGACGATCGCCGCTCCGGCAATGGCCGTAAACGTAATCCCCGGAGCGCCGGCCGGTTCATACTGGGTAAAGCCTCCCATCGTCCGGGAACTGAAATAGTACTTGACAACCTGGGAGCAGGAGACCGGCGGAAATTCGGCCTGATAAACATTCGGTGAAACCTGATTCATCGGGAACGATTCGATCCCGTTGCCGCGATCCACGTACATCATGGCACTGCCCGGCTCGGGCTCCTGACTAATGCCCTGAACTTCGACATTGAACAGCACACCGCCGGTGTCCGGAATCAATTCCGGACGTCCGGTCGGATAAACATAATCCATCAGGGTCAGCTCGGGCGCATCCAGGCCATGCATTCCAAAACCATTGGCGATCTCGTTGTAGTGCGGCGTGCCGTTGTTGATGTCAGCATCGTCGTCATCCGTCTGCAGGTACAGGATGGTAATAAACGGATCGATACTCCCGTTGCCCGGCAGCATCTGTCCCCGGACCATCAGCATGCCCAGGAACAGGGCCGAGTTGATGTCCCGATAGCTGGAGGGCTCGGTAACCGCCAGTTGATGACGTGTGTCCCAGACCGCTCCGGAGATCAACTGCCCGCAAAAATGACTGCCACCACTGCAGGGATACTGTAACGCGTTGTCGGCGGTGCGCAACCCGACGCCGCAATCCTGCTGGAAACCGAGTGCCAGTATCGGTTCATCCTGAATCAGAACACCCATCACATCGCCCGAGCCCTCGCCCAGGGCGGCCTGTCCATTGCCGGTGACCTGAATTAAATGATGGCCATACTCGTGATAAACGACGTCGGACATCGACGTATTGTTGCAATCCAGCGCGGCCCGGAAAAAATTAATCGACAAACCGTCATAGTAGGCATTGCAGGCGTCGTTAATGTTGGTGTACACGTCAAAATACTGCTGGCTGCCAATCACCGGAAAACCAGGTTGGTAATTGAGAACGAAATCGCGGACGACATTGGCCTCCAGATAGGCATTGACCGAGGCCGTGGGGAATTCCGCATCGGACGGATTGTGCAGAAACGTCACGGGGCCCGGCGGTGTGACATTTGATTCCAGTTGGGGCGTCCCCGGGATCGATTGATCGAACACCTCAAACCATTGACCGCGTAACCGCGAGCGAACGAGTACCTCCGAATTCCCGGAATGCGGAATCGAAAAGTTGCCGTTGATATCGGCAAACGTCGAATTGCCTCCAACCACCAAAACCTCCGCATACGGCAATCCGATTTCGGTCTCCGGCCCGCATTCAAGGGTACCCAGCCCGGTGGTGGCGCGGCCGTGCACGCTGCCGGTTATGTCGAGATTGTGAATCTGTGTTTCTGCCAGCAGAATGTCGCCACTGTCGGCCGCGGCGAGGATCAGAAATTTTTTGTAGTCCGGTACCGTTTGCACCGATCCCCGGGTAGCCACGAATTTCACCGCCACTTGCGGCGTGGCTGCCACACCATTGACGCCCGCAAATATGACCAATTCCTCGTCCGACACCCGGATCGGCAACCCGCCCTTGTTGAGGACTGACTTGAGCGCCGGATCAGTGCCCTGATCCATCAGAATCCGCACGTTGTCCAGCATCTTGCGGGTGACCTCCGCAGGCCCGACACCGCCCGCATCGAAGCCCGCCAGGTTTTTGATGTCGATGCCCGAGACCACCACCGGGTTTCCAGGCTCATTGCGAACCAGAAATCCCGCACCCGATCGAAACACCGGCAATCCGCCAAATTGCTGGTTAAACCGAAACGTGTAAAACCCGGGGCCGCCACCGGGGCTCGTCAGGGGCAGCAGGACTTCACCATTTGACTTTACCTCCGGAACCAGCGATCCCCATGCCTCACCCAGAAACGGGGTGATCTCGTGGATGTGATTCCAGGCACTTTCCAGCGGAGTGGCTCCGACGCCGATTGTCGTTCCATAAATCGCGCCGAACGTGCTGGCGTCGTCATTTACATCACTGTGTTGATGAAACGGTGTGCCGTAAAGATGGACACCCGGATGTTGCTGGACATAATCGGATGCCGTTTGAACCTGAAATCCGGTTGCCGGCATGGGCAGCGACCAGAACACCAACCACAATCCAACCCAAAGTGAGAATTTGCGTGTCATAGCCAGCCCCGCTCGCCAATGAGAGAAGGAGAAAAGTTCTCGAACTCGATCATCGTAAGGTTCAATGGACTCCGTTGGCAACTCCACTGACCCTTGCGCGTCGTTGAACGGGAATTTTCACTCCCTTGCTGCGGAAGGCGAGACTTACGGAGGAACGACGATTCCGCCGCGCTGTGAGACGACATCGTCGATCTCAAACCAGGCGTCTTGCGATATGCCGGTTTGTTTCAGGTTCAAATATCTGAGGTTGGGCAATTTCAACAACGGCTGCACGGCCGCGTCCGTCAGGTTATTTGAGCCCAAATGCAGCCATTCCAGCTGCGGCATTTGGGCCAACGTTTGACAGGCGGCATCGGTAACGAGGGTCTTGTCCAGATTGAGCCATCGCAGGTTTCCCAAATTAACCAGGCTGTGTATCCCTTCGTCCGATACCTGGGTTGTCCAAAGATTCAGCTCGACGAGATTTTCCATCCGGCCCACGGACTGCATTCCGGCGTCCGTGATTCCGGGAGAGCTGTTTTCGCTCAAATCCAGTCGCTCCAGTCCCTTGATCCGGGCCAGGTACTCCAGTCCGGCGTCAGACAGCTGGGTATCTCGCAAACGCAGGGTCGCAACGTTGGGCAATGCCGAGAAAATTTCCAACGACCGATCGCCAGTTCGGGTGCGAACCAGATGAATCTCCTGCAAACTGGTCAGCCCGGCCAGCTTCTCAATTCCGGCATCGGTCACCCGAGTATCGTTCAGCCCCAACACCTCCAGGGAGGACATTTGCGCGATGCTGTCCAGCGTTCGGTCGTTGATCTGGGGGCCCCAGACCTTCAGAAACTTGAGGTTGGGCAATCCGGACAACGCCTCGACTCCGGCGCTCGATACGCTGTTGCAATCGCTCAAGTCAATTGCCCGCAAACGGGTCATCGAACGCAAATGCTCCAGCCCCGCATCGCCGACCCGGGTTTGTCCGCACCGAATCTGTTCCAGTTCGGGAAACTTCGCCAGCACCGCCAGACTGTCATTATCAATATCGGTGCGGAACAGCTGGATATAGCGGAGCCGCGCGAGTCCGCTCAACCTGGCCAGCAATTCGGTGTTGGCGATCGTCACATCCAGATCAATTCGTTCCAGAGATGACAGCTGTCCGAACACATCAAACATCTCGGCGGACACCCACGGGCCGGACACGGCCAGTTGCCGAATATCCGGCAAGTCGCGCAGACGCTGGATCGTCGCCAATTCCATCGGGAATTCACTGGCGTCCACAGCGATCACCTGGCCGGATTCATCACGGGTCAGGATCGCGCCGGCCGATTCCAGGGCCCGGGCCGCTTCCTCGGCGGCCGGTTGGTTTCCGGATTCGTCAGCCGCGGCAGGCGGTTTCGGTTGCGGGTCCGGGGTTTCCAGCACAAACGAATCCAGCGACTCGGGGGACCGGGAACCGTCGATCGTGGTCGCGGCCTGGCGTTCCTGCAGCGTTGTCATTTGTTGCTGTACCGCGATCAAATCCGATTCCAGCTGAACCACGCGGCGCTGTAACGATTCGATGTTCGTCGCATCAGCAATGTCACGAAGACGTTTCAGTTCGGATTGCAACTCTCTGACCTGGGACTTGAGGACCACGACGTCGTAGTTTTCCCCCTGGCAACCGGAAATCAGGGCCAGGCACAAACCAATCAGGACCAATCGGTAAAAAGCTGTCATTTCAATATTGGCATTTGGTTTCGATGAATAAACTCGCCCGGGATACCGGGTCGTTGTGCAGCGGTACGGGGGCCCCCCGACATAGTGAGCTGACCCGCTCCATCGGCGAAACCGCGTGGGGACCGGCAAGGTTCGCCGGAACCGGCAAGGTTTGCCCAATTCGACCCGGTTTGCCTGATCCGACCAGGTGGTTTGTTTGCAGTCAGCGGCACAATCGTTGCCGCCGATAACCGAAAACAAATGACACCGGGGCTGTTTTCCCCGCCGTGGCCTCCTGCAATTCTACCTGAAACTGAAAGCGCCTGAAGGATGATCTGCCGCCGGCTGTCGACGTTTTTGCTTTTTGTTTTTCTGTCGGCGACGGCCGGCCACTTCGGGATTGCCCGTCAGGCGGTTGCCCAGGATTTATACCAGCTGTACGCCGATCCGGCCCGCAGCCAGGTTTGCCCGAACTGCAACTGTCGATTGCCGCGCGCTGACATTTACGGCTGGCGGGGGCATCCCTGGCGCGACCCGACAGCCGTTGGTTGCCGGTGCTGCCGGAAATCCGGCGGTACTTGTTTTGCCGCCGATTGCCACTGGCCGGCCCCGTTCTCGGCGTGGATCGATTACGGGATCCATGGGGACCGTCGGCGAAGCACGTCCGATACGACCAAACCGCGATTGCGGGACGCCCTGGATTGTCTGGCCGACTTTCGATTGTTGCCGCCGGTACGCTGCGACAACGGATATTTCGGACCCGATTGCGATCCCTACGGTTATTGTGGACGCAGTTATCAGACAAAGCATGTTGCACCAGTCATTTTCGATGACCGTTCTCCGGAATTGCCCCCGGCCCCGTCACGAGCACCCGGGACGCCCGAAGTGATTCGTGTCATGCCCCGGTCGGACCAACCGGACCGCGAACAGCAAGCCGCGGGTGCGGCAGCCCGGTTGTGGGCCAATTTGGCGTCTCACGGAAAATCAGCGGCTGCCGGTCCCCCGGATGGAAGTGATTCCGCCGCCCCGTGCCGTCAACCGCGCTCCCTGCCGCAGCCGCCCGATACCGGCGCTGAAAACGACATCCCGCAGGTTGCCACGGCGGAAGCAACGGTTTGGGATTCGGTTCCCGGCGAGCGACCGGTCGACGATACAATGCACCGTTGATGCGACAGGTCCATTCCCCCGCGCGACCGGGCGGGTCGGCAAGCGGGCGATCTGGCTGGGGGCCAGTTAATCCAGCGCCGCGACTGGCGGTTCTCCGAACACCGGTAATCGGGCCGGCTGATGAACATCGTTTGATTTTCGCTTTGACATACCTCCCATGAACGTCTACCGGCACCGGTTCCCTCGAGTTGAAGACTATCTTCACCACCGACCTCCCTGCCTGCTGGTCAACGAAATCGTTGCGATCGACCGGAAACAGATCGTCACGGTTTCCCGAATTACCGGTGAGGAGTTTTTCGTCGCCGGGCATTTTCCAGGCGCTCCGGTCGTGCCGGGAGCCATGATGCAGGAGATGATGACCCAGTCAGCTGGCATTCTGATTGCGGCGGAGTACAACCCGATGCCGGAATTCAATACCCATGATCCGTCATTCAACGAATTCGCGCTGGGGGTCCTGGTGAGGGTAACGGGGACCCGATTCCGGGGATTTGCCCGTCCCGGAGATACGCTTCAAATTACGGTGGTGCTGAACGAAGTCGTTGGTGAATTGTTTGATTTTACCGGTCGAATTACCCGTGCGGGAACGACAATGGGAACGACAATCGGTCGGGCCGAATTTCAATTGACAAATATTCGCTCCAGTGTTTTGACCGGCCGGACACCGATGGCCGACCGGCCGGTCGGCAGCCAATAGCCGGCAGGCGACGGGTTCTGGCCAACGGCATCAAATTCCGCCAGAATGCCCTTCAGGGAATTGGCCAGTCGTTCACGATGCCAGCGATATGGACGATCGCGATCCAGTCCGCGGCGACCCGTCCAGCCGCGTTCCGATGTACCAGCCTTTGTTGCGTGTCTTGCTGGCTGTGGCCAGCGGGATCGCCCTGAGTCTTTGGCTGGCGATTCCCCTGTTGCTTTGGAGTACCGCCCTGTTGTTGTTGAGCGTCGGTTGGGCGGCAAGTTTTCGCCGCCGGGCATTTGGCCGGTCCGGCATCCTGGTCCTGCTGATAGTCGCCTGTTGCGGCGGCATATGGTTTGAATATCAAACCAGCTGGATATCGCCGGATGACATCGGCCGGTTGGCCCGATCCCGGCCGGCCCCGGTCTGTTTGCAAGGGGTCGTTGCCTCCAGCCCGGATTGGGTTTCGGCGGCATCGGATCCGGGCGGGTTTGCCGCGAAGCGGGCAACCCGAACGCGTTTCTCGCTGAAGGTGACTGCCATTCGCGACGGCCAGGAGTGGATACCGGCCAGCGGACGGGTGGAAGTATTCGTGGACGGTCAAAGCAGTGGACTTGTCGCGGGCGATCGAATCAGCGTGGCCGGTAATCTGAATGGCATTGCCGCACCCGGAAACCCCGGGCAGTTTGATTTCGCCAGGTTTTTCCGGGCCCGCGGGCTGGTTTGCCGGTTGAGTGTGGCTCACCCGGACGCGATTGAGCCACGGGACGATTCCTCGAGTTCACTGGCCCGTCTGCCGGGCGCAATCAAATTGCAGCTGGACGAGTTGATCTGGCGATATGTTTCGGCCGACCGGGCAGCCCTTGCTTCGGCCATGTTGCTGGGCAATCGCGAGCAATTGAACCGCTCGCAGCGCCAACAGTTTTTGTTGACCGGAACCGTTCATTTGCTGGCGATTTCCGGGTTGCACGTGGGAATCCTGGCCGGACTGTTTTTGATATTGCCACGCATTGGACTGGTGACGCGGCGGACCGGACTGTTGATAACCGTGCTGTTTGTAATTGGCTATGCGTGGCTGGTTGATTTCCGACCTCCAGTGTTGCGGGCGGCGATTTTGATCAGCGTCTATTGCTATTGCAAATGGGCCGGGCGAGAAGCATTTTCCTTTAATTCGCTGGCTCTGGCGGGGTTGGTCGTGTTGCTCGTCAATCCGGCCGATCTGTTTTCAACCGGTGCACAACTGTCGTTTTTGGCTGTGGCGACATTGATTTTTTGCCGCCGCTGGCTGGAGCGTCCCGGCCCGTCGGCCGACCCTGTCGACCGTCTGATTGTCCGCAGCCGGTCCTGGGCCGGGCGAGCCGGCCGGTCGGTGGCGTGGCACATTTGGCAAGCGATTCTCGTAAGCCTGGTGATCTGGCTGGTTGCCATGCCCATGGTAGCCAGCCAGTTTCATATCGTGGCCCCGATTGCCCTGGTCATTAATCCGTTGTTGCTGGCACCCGTCACCGTGGCCCTGGTCAGTGGATTTTGCGTAATGATCTTTGGATGGCTGATTCCACCGCTGGCTGTGTTCTGGGGAACGGTTTGCGACGTTTCGCTGTACGTCATTCAATCTCTGGTTGGATTGGGCCAGGCAATTCCCGCCAGCCATTACTGGACTTCCGGCCCTCCCTGGCCGGGGCTGGTTGCCTTTTACGTGCTGCTGGCCGTGGCGTTCGCAGGGCGGCCCCGGGGGATTGACTGGCGTCTGGCCCTGTCGGCCTGGGGACTGTGGCTGGTTGCCGGCTGGTGGTTGCCGACACTGATATCCAGCCGGGCGATGCAGGACCGGACATCGTTGACTTGCACGTTTGTCGACGTCGGCCACGGCAGTTGTGTTTTGCTGGAATTTCCCGGTGGCCGCAACGTGTTGTATGACTGTGGCAGCATCGGATCGCCGGAAACCGGTGCCCGCAATGCCAGCGGCGTTTTATGGTCCCGCAGAATCACTCATCTGGACGCCGTGATTATTTCGCACGCCGATTCCGATCATTTTAACGGGTTTCCGGAATTGGCTCGGCAATTCGGCATCGAACGGGTTGTGCTGTCGGCTCGCATGTGGCGGCAACGGAATCGGCCGGATATATGTCAATTGCTGGGATTACTTCAGCGACAGGGCATTCCATTGCAGACGGTCAGTTGCGGTGACGAATTACCGCTGGCAGGCGGCGTGCGGATTGATGTGCTGAATCCACCGCGCGACGGCCCGCGGGAGTCGGACAATGCCGACAGCATCGTGCTGGATATTGCATTTCAGGGTCGCCGCCTGCTGTTGCCTGGAGACCTGGAGCGCGAGGGCCTGGATTCGCTGTTGTGCCGCGCTGCGCACCAGTTCGATGTCGTCATGGCGCCGCATCACGGCAGTCCCGCCAGTCGACCTGTTGAGTTTCTGCGCTGGGCCAATCCTCGATATGTCGTCGTCAGCAGCCGCCGGGCGCCAACGAGCCGCCATCCGGACCGGCCGAATCCACCGGTAAACCGGTGCGGTTTTTTCATACCGGGCGCGATGGCGCGATCCGGGTCGTCATCGACGACCATGGGCGAATGACGGTGCAAGCCTGGCGGGAGCGCCGTTGGTAACCTGGCCGCAACTGGCCGGGTCCCGATCGTGGTCGACGAAGGCGGCGGGGCGGGCGGGCGGGAGCTGCCGGCGCTGTTTCAGTCCGGCAGTTCGCTGGAAATCTCATCGGCCAGTTGCCGGGGGTTGTCGACAAAGACCAAAGCCGTCTTGAACGGCTGCCGCTGCCCAAACAGCAGGTTGGCCTCCCGTGGTTTTTTCAGGGAGATGACCAGATTATGACCGGTGGGGAAACAACACCACAGCGGCTTTCCCTCGCTCATGATCTGCACCGGCGTCTTTATCGTCGCCTGCACAGTGTCAATCTGGGTTATGGGCACGCTGGCCAGATCATACATGCCGTTCCGCAACCAGACCGTCCCCTCGTGGATTAATATGGGCCTGCAACGAATCGCGCGGATTTGGCCCATGATGATCAAGGCAACGGACAAGGTTGCGAGCGTGGCAAACCAGGCTAACCGCCCGAACCACATGGACAGGAAATAGTGCAATACTACCATCACGACGATTGCCGCCAGCAGCAACGCAATCAGCAGTGGTCGCATGCCGCTTTTTTTGTGATAGGAGAAAACGGAGGCGCCGGCTGGAACCTCCACCGGAAGTCGCGAACCCGGAAATCGCAATACGTAATAGAACAGGGAGTGCCCGGGTAGTTTGACGCCGTTGTTTGTCATCTCGCCCTACCTCGATATTGTGCCAACGGCGGAGCGACATGGCCCGTTTCGGTATCCGGCCGCGGGCTGGTCGCGGAACCCGCGTGGCCGCCGGAGGGATACCAACCGCCCCATCCCGGCCGAACACATTTGCCGCCTCACTGTATCAGGATCACAGGATGTTCGCCTGACGGTTCGGGGTCAAGTCAGGGATACCGACGGCACCATGGACCAAGCCAATTTTCGGGATCTGGAACCTGGGGCTGGCTGAGTCTTTCGCACCGTCGGGGTCCAACAATCACAGATGCCTGACCGGGCGCACCCCCCCGCACACCGGTCAGGCGTTGTCCCCTGATGGGCACCACGCCACCGCGCTGCCAAGTCAATTCCGAACGGTCTCCGGTACTCCGGCCAGGTTCCATCCCCGAATCATGACCGGTTTCACGGATCCACGCAAACGAACTGGTACAGAATCACAGCCAGCGCATTGGCAACATTCAGCGAGTCCGTTTCTCCGGACAGGGGGATTGAAATCTGCCAGTCACATGTCTGAACAAGATCCGGCGGGATCCCCCGGGCTTCATTTCCCAGAACGACCGCAATTCGGCGGGCGGGTCGCGATTGGGGCAGCGATTTGCCCTCCGGGGAACCGGTAGCGGCCAGCAATTGAAATCCAAACTCCCGGCGAAGCTGGTCAACCGCGGTCGCAACGGAATCGGGTTCCACAATCGGCAGTTGGAAAATATTACCCATCGAAACCCGGATCACACGGCGGGCAAACGGATCAACACTTTGCGGACCCACAACCAGGGCGTCGACTCCGAAGCCGCTGCACAACCGGATAATCGAGCCGAGGTTTTCTGCGAGGACCGTGAACGGGCAGACCACGACCGTTGCCCGGTCTTGTTGCAGCAGCGGGGCGATGTCCGAAAGATCTTTCTTTCGGTCGCGCCGACCGCAGGCAACGATTCCGGAATGAAACTCAAAACCGACCAGCCGGGACACCAGTTCCCGGGGCAACCGCAACGTGTCCACCTCAGCCGGTATCTGCTCAACAAAATGGTCGGCCACCTGATGACCCAGAACCACCGACTGCGTTTTGTAATCGCTTGCCAGCAGTCGCTCGACCAGCCAGCGGCCCTCGGCCACAAACCAGTCCTGGTGCCGCGCGCGTTTGCCGAGTTGCAAATCCCGGTAGGGATCCAGCCGGTGGTCCTCAAGCGAGTCGAGTTCGAAAATCAAATCAGCACCTGCGAGCCTGGCAACGCATTCCGGCGGGATGTTCCGGGCCCGGAAAACGCCTGTACCGCGAATCCGACCCGATTCAAACAGGGGATTGGACCCGGTCATCCCGCCACCGGTAACAAATCCTGGCCGGGCATTCTGAATAACCCGATTCTCCGATCGCCTGCTGGCAATTTTACAAAACGGATGGGCCGGGATCCTCAATGGCAGGCGATTATTGCCCGATTTTCTTTCTAGTCGACCAGCGGTAAATCGATTCATCCGCGGGGCCGTTTCGGCAAACAACCACCTGCCCAATCATCGATGGTGCTGATGAAATCAAAATTCTGTCAACAAATCTGCCTGATCGTTCTGGCCATTGCCATCGGGGTGTCCGCCGGCGCGAATACTGCGCGGGGCGATTTCACAATTGTCGTTAACTACACCACGTCGGTGACCATGTCCCAGCAGGCGGCATTTGAAAACGCGGCCAATACCTGGGCGTCCCTGATCTCGGGATACCAGGACGGTTTCGTCGTCAATCGATCCGGAGGCAGCAGTTACAAAATCGGTCAGACGATCGATACACTGTTTATCAGTGCTGCCATCCAGGGTATTGACGGTGCTGGTGGCATTCTGGGTTCCGCGGGGCCCAATCAGATTATCGTCGACAGTTCGGGGTTCACACTGGCTTCGGACGGCGCGATGACGTTTGACATTGCCGATGTCGCGGCGCTGGAAGCCAACGGCAGCTTTGGAAACGTCATTCTGCATGAAATGGCTCATGTGATGGGGTTTGGGACCCTGTGGACAAACAACGGGGTCTACGTCAACAACTCCGGTGAGTTTACCGGGTCCAGTGCGACGGCCGCCTGGCAGGCGGATTTTGGCCAAACGGGAACACCGGATGTGGAGTTGCAGGGAGGCGGTGGAACCGCCAACGGACACTGGAATGAGAATCTGGGCGGCGGGGGATTGACGGGCATCACGGACGCGATGGGGCGCGACATGCGCGACGAACTGATGACAGGCTGGCTGAACGCCAACAGCTTTATCAGCGATATGACGATCGCATCATTTGTCGATATCGGCTACTCCGCGACGGCCATTCCCGAGCCGGCCATGACGGGGGGATTCAGCCTGATCATGCTGGGCTGGATCACCTTGCGCCGCCGCGAGCCGGGACGGACTGGAATCCGATAAACCGGTTTTGACGCCGCAATTGCTTGTGCGTCGTGCCGACCCCCTGTTGCCCGGGTCCGCAGCGCCTAGTTGCCCAGCAGGGCCTGTTTGAGACCGGCATCGGCCGGCCGGTCCGACAACCAGATTCCAAACAGTGCCTGTTTGAACTCGGCGCCGGCAATCAGTCCTTTTTGCTGGCCGTTTTTGTGAACCAGCACCCCGCTGCCCGGAATGTACGACAACACGAAAACGTCGTTTTTGCCGATGGGGTCATCAAAACAGCTGCGAAATTGCTGAATCTGTTCGGCAATGGCATCCGGATGGCCACCGGTCGCGTTGCGAAAGCCTTCGTTCAGGGCCTCCAGCATGTTCTGCCGGCTGACAAAGCCGGACGTAATTTGAATTCGGATTGCCATCGGCGATTCCGCCGCGATGATGGCAGCGGCATCGGCCGCCGGTTGCTGCAAATACAACGCTCCCTCATACAGGGTCAGCAAACTTTTCTTTCGAAAGCCGGATCCGTTCTGCTGCAACTCGATCCGGCCCAGCTTGAGGGTCCTGGGGCTTTCGGCGCGGGCTTGTGTTGCCTGCACCATGACAAGCACCGCGCCCAGACACATTGCCGCCCGGGCCGAAAATCCCTGATTCATTGCCGCCTCCCTGCTGGTGGTCATCCCAAGCGATTTCGAAGTCAGGCTGCGATTGTGTCCCAATCCCGGATGACCGCCAATGGCGATTGTTAATCGCTATCAGTTTTGGCCGTCGTTGGAAAAGCGGCGGACGTCCGCCTCGATTCGTGGCAAGGCCGCCGGTTGCTCGATACAACGCCAGCCGCGGCGGTGTTGACAATGCCCGGAATGGTTGCATCACGGGAAACTGTTTTCCTTGGTGATCGGGGCGTGGAGCGGCCGCAGCGAGTTTGGCAGCAGCCTTTTTCCGGCGGGATACCCTGCGCTCAGACCTGGGCGTCTTCCAGCGTAATGTATTCGCGGTAGCGAATCACGAACGCCGCCAACGTCAGCATGACGGCGGTCACCGTGAAAATTGCCAGCAAATGCAGCCACGCCGGAAAAATCCCGTAGATGGCTTCGAACTCCTGTTGGCCGATATCCGGATCGGGCGTGATCCATCCGATCCACAGAATCAACAGGCAAAACATGTGATAGGTCATGGCCAGTTTTCCAATTACCGCTGGCACAAAGACCAGTATGACTTCAAAAATCAGGAAATAGCCGACCGCCACGACCATCGCCCGCCGTTGAACAATGACCCCAAAAAATGAAAAAATGGCCGCGTATACGCAGCTCGCCAGGCCCAGCAGCAACGACAGGTAACACCACAATTCCAGCCGGGGCAATTGGCCACTGGTCAGCAACTGGTCGGGGTTGACCGCCAGAATGCAGAGTGACATGCCGACCCACGAGACCAGAAAGGACCAGCTGGCAGCGACCAGATACTTGCCAAACAGGATCGACCACCGGCCGTAGGGCCGGGTCGTGATGAACGTCCAGCTTTTGCCTTCCAGTTCGGTGTAAACGTTGGGAGTCGCCCATAATAACAGCGACAACAGGCAAACCATTCCGCACAGAACACAGATGACCAGTTCGCCAAACTGAAATTCCTCGCGGCTGGTCAGAATCAGGACCATCATCGGCGGAAACAGGGCCATCACCAGCGCAACGGACAACCGCCGGACTGTCATCACCCGCGAAAACTCGAATTCAATCGTGGCCAAAATACTGTTTAGCGGAGTCATCGCATTAACCCGGTGCCCGGATTTCCCCCCGGTGAATTCGCATCAAGGTCGAAAAAATATCCTGCAACGATTCGTCGGTCGACCGTAATTCGGAAATGGTCAAATCGCGCTCGATAGCCAGGCTGGGCAAACCGGAAAGCAATTCCAGCGGACTGCGGGTTTCGATTTCCAGTTCGTGGTTGGCCTCATCAATGCGAATTCGGTCAACGGCACAGCGGTCGGTGACCAGGGCGGCCAACTTTCCGGGACGATCGCAACGCACGCGGATCGAATTCGGACAATCGGCCAGAATGGAACGCACCTGTTCGGGAGAGCCGGAGGCCAGCAGCCGGCCGCCGGAGATCAACAACAACGATGGCCGCATGGCTTCGACTTCGTGCAAAATATGGCTGGCCAAAATCAGACTTTTGCCTCCCGCCACCCATTTCTTCAAAAAGTCCGTCATCTCAAACCGGCCCTTTGGATCCAGACCGTTGAACGGCTCATCCAGGATCAACAGGTCCGGATCGTGGGAAATCGCCTGGGCCAGCACGGTCCGCTGTCGCATTCCCAGCGAATACCCGGTCATGGCCCGGTCCAGGGCGTGCGACATGCCCACCACCTCGAGGGCCCGGCGGGACAGTTCCCGGGCCTGCCGCAGGGAATATCCTCGCAAACGGGTCAAATAAGTGACCCATTGCAGTCCAGTGACAAACGGATAACTGGCCTGCACGGCCGGGCACAAACCGATCCGGTTGAACAACTCGTCGCAATTCCACGGGTTCTGGTCAAATACCGTCACGTTTCCCAGCGTGGGCCGCAATTGACCCATAATCAGATTGATGAGCGTTGTTTTTCCCGATCCATTGGGACCCAGCAAGCCGTAGGCACCCGGCTGCATCTCCAGGGAGATGTCGTTCACGCCGATAACCGTTTTGTAAAGTTTCGTGACGCTCTGAAACCGGATCATGATCGCCTATACCCTCACCGGTGCCGAGACGCGACGGTACAGCCAGACGAACGATACAACACTGACAATCACCAGTACGGCCAGGGAGGGAAGTACCCGGCCCAGATCGGTCTCCAGGCCAAACACCCACGACTGGACCCGCCCAATGGTGGAGTACAGGGAGACCAGTGACCAGTTGCTGCTGAACTCTCCAACCATGCCCGAATGCCGGGCATCGCTCATCCTCTCCGCCTGATTCAATCCATAAATCAGGCTCCAGACCACCGCGCCCAGGCTCCAGACCGTGAACCAGGCAAAACTGGCGAACCGGCTTTCCTCGGTCATGGACGAAAACAACAGGCTCAACAGGCAAACCGGCACGATACAGAACATCGCGGCCAGACCCGCCCGAAAGGGCAGGTCCCATGTGTCCATGATGACCGACAGGTCCGGTGAAAGCATCAATCCAAACATGTACAACCCGGTGGCCGGCACCCACGTGATCATCAACAGGATACTGGCCGGAATGGCAATTTTTCCAATCAGGTATTCCAGTCGTGTGATGGGCCGGGAGTAATACAACAGAAACGCCCGGGAACGAACATCGCGGGATATCAGGGGGGGAACGACCAGCCCGACAATCAGCAGTGTCACGACCCCTTGCGGATAGCGGAGAAACATCGCCAGCATCCACGACCACACCTGGTGCCGCATCCTCCGCTGGTCCCCCTCCTCAAAGGCTGCCAGCAACGTGTCGCTTTCCGGAACAAACCAGAATCGTTGCTCCAGCACCCGGGCACGGGCCTCCTGGGCCAGCTGATCGGTGGCCATATTCTGAATTTCCTGCACGGACAGCTCCTGGTTGAGCAGCTGTTGCCCGACTTCCCGGAAATCAATATCCCGTTGATCGATCAGACGCTCAAACCCGAAAAAACACGTGCCGAGATAGATTACCGGGATCCAGCTGGCCAACAGCGCTCGCCGCACCCAGCGGCTTTTCAGGGCTGTCGCCAGCCCGGCATCGGTGATCGTCCGCCAGCGGGACCATGTCGACGTCAATTTCCCCGACCAGGAACGATATCCCACATCATGAATGGGCATGTTCATCCCCCTGAATCGCGGCCATGAATATTTCCTCGATCGAGTTTCGCATCGGGATCAGCGATTTGACGATCAGCTGGTTGTCGCGACAAACCCGCCAGACAGAATCCAGCGCTTCGGTTGACGGAGCCATCAGTGATACCGTCCCGTCGTGTTCCAGATGCGCCGAAATTCCCGAAGCCGCCAGCAGCTCGGTCGCCTGTTGCGGATTGTTCATCAGGGTCAGCGTGAACCTCGGGGCGGCGGGTGTATTCAGGTGGGCCAAACTGTCCGACACCCGTACCTGACCGTTGGAAAGGATGACCACGTTGTCACAAATGGACTGGACATCCGGCAGGATATGTGTGGAAATCAGCGCCGACTTGTGGAACTTTTCACACAACACCCTCACGCGGTTGAGCAGCGATTCGCGTTCTTCCGGATCGAGTCCCGAAGTCGGCTCGTCCAGGATCAACAACAACGGGTCATGCACAATTGCCGCGGCAAATTTGATTTTTTGACGCATGCCCGTGGAGTAACCTTCCACGCTGCGGTAGCGTTCCTGATGCACCCCGCAAAAATCCAGGATTTCGTGCGAGCGGCGCAGCGCTTCGACCGACGGAATGCCGGCCAAACAAGCCGAAAAACGCACCATTTCGATTCCGGTCATCCCGGTGATATAACAGTCGTCCTCCGGCATGTAGCCGACCATGCCGCGAATTTTTCGTCCCTGACGACCCAACGGATGACCCAGCACGGTTCCCGTGCCTCCGTTGATTCGAACCAGCCCCATCAACACCTTGATCAACGTCGACTTGCCCGCTCCATTGGGGCCCAGCAAACCGGTAATGCCATCGTTAATGGTCAATGAGACATCTCGCAGGGCCACCATCCGCTTGTATGACTTGTGGATATTGTGAAGTTCGATCAGGTGGCTGGGCATTAATCGTTTGTCGATGGGGAGTCGAAAAATCAGCGTAAACCGGAGCTGGCAGAATGGACGGCAGCCGAAGGTCGCCTATTTTGTTCGGTAACGTGGAAAATGTCTACATATGAGCCCGTTCGGACGGGCCCGTCATCCCTTGGCAATCGTTTGCCTGATATTTCCGAATTGGATCTCGTTGTGACTTATGGCCATCGATCAACATGCCTGACAGGAAACGGGACCGTTTCTCCGTTGGACCCGGGATTTGGCAAGTCAAAGATGACCAAACCATTGCCTGGGCGCCGTGCCAGTCTGTCGTTTGTCACGCTGTTGGCGAACGTGATCCCTGACGCAGCCGCAGGCCCGCAAACGATGCCGGACACCAAACCGGCAGTGCCGCACCCGTTCGACGTGTCCCAAATCATCGGTTCCGGGAAGCCCTTGACGGGCTGGCTGGCCGATCCGGAATTGCCGGCCGCCAGCCGGAATCGATCGAGCGGACCATGCAGACCGGTCATGGAGGCGAAGCCAAGAGGGATTTGAAGCGTCGTTCCAAATCGTGGCCCTTGCCCCTCCCGGGCGGAACTGCGGCAAGGCGTCGATCAGGCCATGCCAGGCGGTGCCAGCGCCAGGAAAACGGTTCCGGGCCCGGTTCGCCCGCAGGCGGGGAAACGGGGTGCCTGGTGATACCGTCACGGGGGACCGGCCGACGGGAGGCCGGGTCCTGGCCGCGCGGTGACGGTGGCGGTCTTCTCAGGCCACTTTGCCCCGCGCAAAATTTTGCGCGACAAATGTTTCCGCCATTCCCAGGTTGTGCAGCACCGTTCGCGTATCCATCATCTGTCCCACGGAGGTTCGCGACGGGTCGCGGGCAATCAGCACCGAATCGACCAGATCCATACCCTCGCTGCCGTGAAAGCAAATACTGTCGATCGTTCCCAAATCAATGAACACCATATCGAATTCATACTTCATCTGAAACGTAATCGAGCACAGCCGGTCGAGAATCTTGTTGTGCACGGCCGCCGTTGTGGTGGTGCTGGCCGGCATAAAGGTCAGGCCGGTTTCGACGGAGCGAATCATGGCCTCCGACAGGGGCAAATCCGAATCCAGGCAATGCCGCCAGCCGAAACCGATATCCAGTCCCGAGCCGTTGGTCAGGTGCGGGCGATCGACGTCCGCGTCGATCAGCAGCGCCCGCTGGCCGACCAGGGCGGCCCATCGCGCCAGGCAAATTGCCAGCGTCGTTTTGCCTTCCCGCGGAAACGTACTGCAGATTCCGATGCGCCGCCGGGTGGGTTGCATCTGTTCCAGCAAATGGTGACCAATTTGATCAAACAATTCAAAGTGCATTTTTAGCAAGCGACGGGCCAGGCGAGGCCACCGAAAATAGTCAACTTCCCAGGCCGGCTTGAGGTTCAACGGGCCGACGGGTACCGGCACGGTGGTGTGCGTTCCGGCAATCTCGGAGTCCGTGGCGACCGGCACCGGATCCCGGGGGTCCACAATATTGCCAATGCCCATTTCGATCGTGCCACTGCCCAGTTGCCAAACCGCCACTCGGCTGGACGGCAAAGGGGCCCCTTGGGCAATCGATATATGAGGAGCGGCCGGCGCTGGCGACGTGGCCTCATCGATGCGGGCCACCCGCTGGCCGATCGGAAACACCTCGTGCGGCGGCGGTCCACCGGCTGGTCCGGGCGGTTGCGGGGCCGACAGATTTGTTCTCGTTTGCGTCATGGCTAACCTGCTGTCTGATAGAAGCCCTGGGCGCTACCAGTCCCTTGCTTGAAATTTCGGGCCCGTCACGAATTCAAAACGGACCGGGTCCGGGTTAAAATAAAGTTCGGAAACGATTGTCGGAATGATGACTGCTCGATAAAGTTAAACGATTATTCGGCTCAGCAGTCTGCTGGCGGCGATGACGGTTTGTGGTCCGCCACGACAGATCTCTTCCCCAACCGGCAAATCTTGACAACCGGACGTTCCCCACCTTTTTTTGCCAGCACGCTGCCCCAGCCCATGTCCACGGTCCACCAGGAAAACGCACAGGCATTGCTTCAGGAACGACTGGAGCAGGATATTCTGGTTCTGGATGGAGCCATGGGGACGATGGTTTACGCGCTGCATCTGGACGAGGCCGCGGTCCGCGGCCAGCGGTTCGCCAATCATCACAAGCAGCTGTCAAATTTTGCGGATGTGCTTTGCCTGACACATCCCGAGAAAGTCAGCGACATTCATTACCAGTATTTGCTGGCCGGGGCGGACATTGTCGAGACCAACACGTTTGGGGCCAGCCCGGTCGGCATGATCGAATTCGACTTGCCCGAAGAACTGGTTCGCGAGATCAACGTCGCCGCCGTTGATTGTGCCCGCCGGGCGACCGAACGCATGCTGGCCCGGGACAGTTCCCGTCCCCGATTCGTGGCCGGGTCCATCGGGCCCACGACGCAACAGACCGCCATCAGCACACGAGTCGACGACCCGGCTCATCGCGACGTGACATTCCGGATCATGGAGGAATCCTATTACCGGCAGGTAGCGGCCCTGGTGGAAGCCGGCGTTGACATTCTGTTTCCGGAAACCGTAATCGACACGCTGAATCTGAAGGCCTGCCTGTTTGCGATCAGCCGCTATTTTGAGGAGTCCGGCAATTCGGTTCCCGTCATGGTTTCGGGCACCTTTGCCGAATCGGGATCCACGTTTGTTTCGGGTCAGGTAGTGGAGGCATTCTGGAATTCCATTTCGCATTTCCCGATGCTTGTCGGTCGGCATGAATTGTGCGCTGGGTCCCGATGTCATGCGGCCGCATCTGGAGGAATTGTCCAAAGTGGCCACGCCCTATATCAGTTGTCATCCCAATGCCGGGTTGCCCAATGAAATGGGCCAGTTCGATCTGGAGCCGGCACGGATGGCGGGCATGATGGCCGAATGGGCCCATAACGGCTGGGTGAATATCGTGGGCGGCTGTTGCGGAACCACCCCCGACCATATTCGGGCCATTTTCGATGCGATGCAGGGCGTCAAGCCCCATGCGCGGACCAGGGTCGCTCCGCTAACCCGCCTGTCCGGTTCCCGCCCGCTGACGCTGCGGCCGGATTCCAATTTCCTGATGATAGGCGAACGTACCAATGTGACGGGCAGTCGCAAATTCGCACGCTTGATTCGGGATGATCAATTCGAGGAGGCGATCGAGGTGGCCCGCGAGCAAGTCGAGGGTGGAGCGGCCGTGATCGACATCAACATGGACGATGCCTTGCTGGATGGTGAGGCGGCCATGACCCGGTTTTTGCGGCTGATCGCCGGCGAATCCGATATCAGCTCGGTGCCGGTGATGATCGACAGCAGCAAATGGTCGGTGATCGAAGCCGGCCTGCAGTGTGTACAGGGCAAGGCGATTGTCAATTCAATCAGCCTGAAGGAAGGCGAAGCCGAGTTTCTGGAACGGGCCCGACTGGTTCGTCGCTACGGCGCCGCTGTGGTCGTGATGGCGTTCGACGAACAGGGTCAGGCGGTCGAAACCGACGACAAGGTCCGGATCTGCCAGCGGGCCTACCGGTTGCTGGTCGACGAAGTCGGTTTTCCACCCGAGGACGTGATCTTTGATCCCAACATCCTGACGATCGCGACCGGCATGGAGGAACACGACAACTACGCCGTCAACTTTTTTGAAGCCACCCGGCAAATCAGGCAGGTTTGCCCCGGGGCCCGCATTTCCGGCGGCGTCAGCAATGTCAGCTTCAGTTTTCGCGGCAACGATGTGGTCCGCGAGGCGATCAACGCGGCGTTCCTGTATCACGCCATTCGAGGCCGGCCTGGATATGGGGATCGTCAACGCCGGCCAGCTGGAAATCTACGAAGAGATCCCGAAAGACTTGCTGGAACGCGTCGAAGACGTGTTGCTCAATCGGCGACCTGACGCCACGGACCGTTTGCTGGAGTTTTCCGAATCGGTCAAACAGAAATCCAGGAAAGGACGGCGAAGACAATCTGGAGTGGCGGCGGGCACCGGTCAGAGAACGAATCTCCCATGCCCTCGTCAAGGGTATCGACAAGTTTATTGTGGAGGATGTCGAAGAAGCCCGCCAGCAGGCCGAGCGGTGCCTGCAGGTCATCGAGGGGCCCGATGATGGACGGCATGTCGATTGTCGGCGAACTGTTCGGCAGTGGCAAAATGTTTTTGCCGCAAGTTGTCAAATCGGCGCGGGTCATGAAAAAAGGCGTGGCTCACCTGTTGCCGTTTATGGAACAGGAAAAACGGGATGCCGGCGAGGCGGATCAGGACAAACGTGGCACGATTGTGATGGCCACCGTCAAGGGAGACGTCCACGACATTGGCAAAAACATCGTGGGCGTTGTGTTGGCCTGCAACAATTACCGGATCGTCGACCTCGGCGTTATGGTGCCTTGCGAGACGATTATTGATACAGCGGTCAGGGAGGGAGCCGATATTATTGGCCTGTCCGGCCTGATCACCCCCAGCCTGGACGAGATGGTCCATGTGGCCGGTGAAATGAAACGTCGCGGAATGAAGGTGCCGTTACTGATTGGTGGCGCGACCACCAGCGACAAGCACACGGCGGTCAAGATCGCGCCGGCATACGAGGGACCGGTCCTGCACGTGCTGGACGCCTCCCGCAGTGTGGGTGTGGTGGATCGCTTGCTGAGCGAGGAACGGCATGCAGACATCGTCACTGAAACCCGGCAGACGCAAAAAAAACTGGTGCGGGCCTACGAACAACGCGAAATGGAGCTGGTCTCCTACCGGCATGCTCTGGAAAATCGGTTCCAGACCGATTGGCAAACGGTAAGTATTGAACGGCCCCAGTTCACCGGAATCAGCAATCTGAACAATTATCCGCTGGAAGAGATCGCCCGGTACATCGACTGGTCTCCCTTTTTCATGACCTGGGAATTGAAAGGCAAGTTCCCCAAGATTTTCGATGATCCGCAGGTCGGCGAAGTGGCCCGCGAGTTGTTTGACAACGCCCAGGCCATGCTGGAAAACCTGATTAACGACCGGCGGGTTAACGCCACCGGCGTTTACGGATTCTGGCCAGCCGCCAGCGACGGCGATGACGTGATCGTGTACCAGGACGAGCGACGCGACCGGGAATTGGCCCGGTTTTACATGCTGCGGCAGCAGTGGAAACGCAAGGGCCAGGAGACCTTTCGTTCTCTGGCCGACTACGTGGCGCCGGTCGATTCCGGCCGCGAGGATTACATCGGCGGCTTTGCGGTTTCGGCCGGGATTCAAATCGACCAGATTGCGGCGGCTTTTGAAAAAGACAATGACGATTACAACTCGATCATGGTCAAGGCGCTGGCCGACCGTTTGGCCGAAGCCTTTGCCGAACTGCTGCACCACCGGGCCCGCCAGGACTGGGGCTACGGGACCGACGAGCCACTGACGATGGAGGATATCGTCAAGGAGAAATACCGCGGAATTCGTCCCGCTCCGGGTTATCCGGCGTGCCCGGATCACACGCAGAAAAAAACGCTCTGGCAAATGATGGATGTCCAGCGTCACACCGGCATCATGTTGACCGAATCGTATGCCATGTGGCCGGGCTCCAGCGTATGTGGCCTGTATTTCGGGCATCCCGAAGCCCGGTATTTCGCCATCAATCGCATCGACCGGGACCAGCTGGAAAACTATGCCGCCCGCAAAAACATGCCATTGGACGAAGTGCGACACTGGCTGACTCCGATTTTGAAATAGCCGCCGTACCATCCCGCGTCTCCGTCTTGTTTCCCGAATCAAAGGAGCCATCTGATGGGCGCAATGCTTCGCTTTACCCTGTTTGTGTGCGCGTCGGGCGTCATCGGAAACAACGCTGCCTGTTGCCTGCCTGCGCAAACGTTGCGGCCGGTCGACGTTTTGGTCGAGGATGCCGCCGCGGGATTTATGGTGGGTAATCTGGCCGAGTTCAATCGCAAGCTGACGGCGACGATCAGCAAGGCGTGGTTCACGCTGCCCGAAGACACGTTGACCGACGTTTTCTATTCGGCGCTGGGTCCCGTGGAAATCGATCATGCCGTTGATCGCTCGGGAATTGGCGGGGTCATGTTTTTTGGTGATTTCTCGACCGTCACGTGGCTTTATCCGGTGCGGGACGTAACGCCGATTGCCGCCGGGTTCGACCTGGATGCCCGGTTGCTGGAATCCGGTGCGGCCTGGGAATGCGGCAACCAGATCGTGGGCATGAACAACGACCATCTGTTTGTTTCGTCGTCGATGTTTCAGCGGCGGGATATCACCGGACCCGGGCGACGGATCGACAATCCGCTGGCGGGCCGCCAGTCGATCGGTGAACTGGCCGGATTTGAAGACCACGAAATGTTCGGGACTTGCGACGCGGTGGCCCTGCTGGGCGGGCAACGCACCTCGGCGTTCTGGGGTGATTTGCCGGGTCGGCTGTTCGGACCGCGGGGCGTGGCCAATCTGGCCGGCATGGATGATCCCGGCGATCGCGAGACCTGGGACCGCATCCGCCAGGCCAGCCAGGAGTTCCGGTTTGGATTGGCCGCCATCAACCTGGATGACGGATTGCATGTGCAGACCAAGACATTTTTTGACGACACGCCTGACAGCGCAGCGCGGAAACTGATCGAGGAGTTGCGGGCCGGCCAGCAGGCCTCGAATCTGAATCACCTGCCGGATGCCCAGATGTTAATCGCCATGGCGGCCGCAGGGGAAGGTAACCAGAACGTGCTGGTCGCCCGTTCCCTGTTGCGACTGGTGGTGGATCATTTCTCGCCGGACCAGGAAGTTCTGAATGGGGACGAAAGGCGGGAATTCTGCGAGGTATTCGCCAAGATCTGGAAGCAACTGACAGGCGTACGCATGGCCCTGTACCGTAACGACGGCGGCGATATCGGCAGCGACGGCGAGTTGGCCATGGTCGCCATCCTGGATACCAAAGATGCGGTGCAGGTCATGGAAAAGCTGCCCGGTCTGGTGGAAATTGCCCAACGGGCAATCCGGCGACGCGTCGCCGCGGGGCAGTCCCCTGCCCTGCGGTTCGAGTACCAGACGGCCGCCCAATCGATGCAGGACCTGAATGTGGACATCCTGCAAATCGATACGACCCGACTGGCGTCGCCAACGTCCAGGCGGCTGGTTCAATTTTTTGGGAGTTCGGCGGGCCAAATTCGACTGGTTGCCACGGAGGCACACGTTGTGATGTTTTGGGGCAGCAACCCGGCGCTTCTGGAATCGACGATTCACAATTTGCGTAACGACCAAACGGGACTGGCCGCCCACCCGGCCGTTGTCGCTGCCGCCGGGAAACTCGATCCGCGCAAAAAAATCGAGATGCACCTGTCTGCCAAAAATCTGAACAGCATTTTCTCGGCGATGATCCGTCACCGCCCGGACCTCGGCAAATATGAGCCGCCAACCGAGCTGACATCCCTCGGTCTGGTAATGGAATCCGATCGATTCGGCTTTGACGTCTGGATCCCCGATCGCGAATTGAATCGCGGCGTCAAGTTGTTGATGCGAATCGCGATGGATTGAGGGCCGCGGACCGGTGGTTGAACCGGAATCTGCGGATTCTGAAGATTGGCTGACCAGGGTCCTGGCAAAAAAGATCTGGTGCTGCAGATTACAGACCCGGAATTTCACGGCGGTTTGTGAGGGCTAAATCCGCCCCTTGCCACCGCAGTGCGGGCTAATGCGGGTTAATCTCACCCAAGCCCGGGGGGCCGGTATTTCGCCTCGACAACCCGCATCGGATCGCTATGCTGTTGAGCTTGTTTCTGGCCGTAGGCGAATCCGGTTATTGGATTGGCCGGTTGTTTGACCCACAACCAATGAGGGAGATACGGACCAGTTTGCCTTACTTCTCATGAAGGATCAGTAGATGTTTATTCGCTACTCTTGTCTGGCAATAGCTTTCGTGGCCGGTGTCGTACTGGCCGAATCGGTAGTTGCCCAGACTTGCGCCGGGGACCTGCGGGAATGGAGGATATGTCGTGTACCCGCACAGCTGTCCCGCGGTCGTTTGCAATAATCAACCGGTGTATGGCACCCCTGTGTATGTGGGCCAACCGGTGTTCAGTCAAACGGTTGGCACGAATCCCGCTGGCTCGAATCAGACAGCGACGACTGCCGGGCCTGCCGCCATGGAATATTACGGACCCCCCCTGCCAGGCCAAACGGAACTGAATGCGTTGCCCACTTTCGAACGTGCCGGTGCCGGATCGATCAAGGCAGCGCCGGCCAGCCATTCCCCGGTGATGCCGGGGCAATGGACCAGCGGGCCCGTTTACCAGCGGCCCGGCGGATGCTGAAAGGGCTAGAATCGTTTTTGCCGGTCGGCAAAAATAATCGGACAAACAACCCGCTGGTTAGGCAGCGGGTTTTTTTGTGGGATGACGAATTTGGCGGGCGACAGACCTTCGCATGGCGACCACCTAGCCGGCGACCAGCCAAATTGCCATAATTCCGTTACGACCGGCTCTGTAGAAAACCGCGTTGGGGTGCCTCTGCCGGCTCGCCCGGCACCGCTGTTTCCCGGAAATGGCACGGTTGGACCCGGCAACCGTGGCACCCTCACCTCCCAACCCAAATGTATTCTCCAGAGCCGTTACGACTGCGTTACCACCCGAATGGCACCCGGGTCGAATGGCACCCGGGTTTTTGCAAACGAAACCTGTTAACCCACTACCAGGAGAAACCGTGGAACGACCCAAATGCGCTGGCACGGCGCCCATCGCCGTGGAACTGGAAGCCGGAAAAAAATATGCGTGGTGTTCCTGCGGCTTGTCGGAAAACCAGCCCTTTTGCGACGGCAAGCATAACCAGGAAGGATGCCAGTTTCGTCCCGAGGTGTTTACGGCGGAAGCTTCCGAAACCGTATACTTTTGTACCTGCAAACAAACCGGTAACGCACCGCGCTGTGACGGTTCGCACAGTGCCGTGGCAGAATGAGCGGCGGTTCGCCGGCGGGCGCGGACGGTGGCCGCGGGTTACCGATGCCTGGCCGCCGCATTGTCCAGCGAGGCCTGACGGGCTCCGACCTGGTATCGATTCATTGAATGAGGCAGGAAAATGACAACCCAGATACTTGCTGCCCGACAGGGTGACGTGACACCGGAAATGGAGTTTGTGGCCGCTCGCGAGAATCTTTCGCCTGAATTGATTCGGGACGAGTTGGCCGCCGGCCGAATGGTCATTCCGGCCAATACCGTGCATCTCGGCGAGCACCTGCAGCCGATGTGTATCGGCATTGCGGCCAAATGCAAAATCAACGCCAACATCGGCAACAGCGCCGTGACCGGCAATGTGGATGAGGAACTGGAAAAATTGCACATGGCGGTGCATCACGGTGCCGACACGGTGATGGACCTGTCGACAGGCAAGGATATTGACAACATTCGGGCCGCCATCATTCAGGCGTCGCCGGTTCCCATCGGAACGGTCCCGATCTACCAGATGCTGGAGGAACTGGGGGGCAATATCGAGGACATGCGGCCCCGGCACTTCCTGGACATGGTTGAACACCAGGCGAAACAGGGTGTCGACTACATGACAATCCACTGCGGTTTGTTGATGGAGCACCTGCACCTGACCACACGGCGAGTGACCGGTATTGTCTCGCGCGGCGGCTCACTGATAGCCAAATGGATGATGGTGCACCGCAAGCAGAATCCGTTGTACGAGTCGTTTGACGAGCTTTGCGACATCATGCGGCAATATGACGTGACGTGGAGTCTGGGGGACGGACTGCGTCCGGGCAGTATCGCCGATGCCAGCGACGAGGCCCAGTTTGCGGAACTGGAGGTCCTCGGCGAATTGACCCGCCGCGGACAGCAGCGGGGGACCCAGGTGATGGTCGAGGGGCCGGGCCATATCCCGATGCATCAGATCGAGATGAACATCAAAAAGCAAATTGAAATCTGCCACGGAGCCCCGTTTTATGTGCTGGGTCCGCTGGTCACTGATGTGGCGCCCGGCTATGACCATATTACCAGCGCCATCGGAGCGGCGCTGGCCGGCTGGCACGGAGCCGCCATGCTGTGCTACGTCACACCCAAGGAACATCTGGGACTGCCCAACGCCGACGATGTTCGTCAGGGCGTGATTGCGTACAAGATTGCCGCGCATTCGGCGGATGTCGCACGGGGTCGGCCGGGGGCCCAGGACCGCGACGATGCGCTTTCCAAAGCCCGGTTCGAGTTTGACTGGAATGAACAGTTCCGTCTGTCCCTGGATCCCGAAACGGCTCGCGCCTATCACGACGAAACGTTGCCCCAGGACACTTTCAAATCGGCCCACTTTTGCAGCATGTGCGGTCCGAAGTACTGCAGCATGAAAATCACCGAGGACATCCGAAAAATGGCCGCCGAAAACGGGCCGCTTGTTCCGCTGCAACCGGTGGCCGGCGATTCCTCACCCTGACGGAGACGGGGCCATGGAGACGCTGGTATACAAGATTGTCGATGCCAGCCAGTGGGAACAGGCGGTGAAACAGAACCGGTTTGGCGGGTCGCCCGTTGACCTGGCGGATGGATTCATTCACCTGTCCTCGGCCCGGCAGGTACCCGAAACGTTGCGAATCCACTTTCGGGACCGGGACGACCTGGTGCTGGTGGCTATTGACGCGATGGCATTGGGTGACCGCCTGAAATGGGAGGTCTCCCGGGGGGGTGAGCGATACCCTCACCTGTACGGGGAGTTGGCATGCGATCAGGTCCGCTCGGTGACGGCCATCAGCCGCGATGACTCCGGCCGACATGGTGTGGCATTTGACTAAAATCAAACGGGCCCCGGTCTCAGGCCACCCGCGATCCGCCCGCGACCCGCCCGCGACCCGCCCGCGACCCGCCCGCGACCCGCCCGCGACCCGCCCGCGACCCGCCCGCGACCCGGCGGCCTTCCCTGTGTCGGACAAGCGATCCGGCATCCGCACGAACCAGGGCCGCGTTACCGAAAGGCCCGCGTTTCTGAACAGGCCAACGGGGTCGGACAGGGATTCATGACGGGATGCCGGGTGCGAAAACAAATCGTGGATCGGCGCGGTTCCAGCCGCTGTCCGGGCCCGACCTGTGCCGAAAGATTCCGTTTCGGATCCGCGCGGACCGCGCCCGGCAGATTTTTCGGCGGTTTTTGGACGGCTGGGCGGATTCCCGACCATGCTCCGACGTGGATGGCCCCGGTCATTCGGGGAGCGGGTAATCGATCAGGGACCGTTCCCCGCCGGTTTTCAGATCCCACAGACGGGCGTAGGCGCGGGTGACCCGCTGTCGACGCTGCTCTGCATAGGCCGGGTCCAGGCGGTCACGGGCCATATCCCCGTCCATCCGGACCGGCTCGAATCGAGGGTCGTCGATAAACTGGGCCAGCGCCGGATTGCAGCGGATATGGCGTTCTGGCGTGGTATGCAGGGTTTCGGGGTCGACGATACCCATGACAAACCTCAAGTACAGGTCGCTGTCGGTGATCGACCCGACATCGGTGCCGCAAACCTGGCAAATGTACCCTTCATCACATTTGGCCATCGCTGGATCCGGCTCCCGATTCGCCCGGATGGGCAGTTTTCGCCGGCAATCGGCAAGTTGGCATATTTCGTAAGTCGTTGACGGAAAAGTTGTTGCGGCTGGCGTTCAACCGGCCGGGGCAGGAAATGTTTGACGTTACCATGGCCCCTCCCTAGAATGTCACGCTCTTTTCAGCGGGCGTCAGCGGGTCTTTCACCGTTTTCGTCTGACCGCCGGGCTGAAACGCGAACAGAGGATAGCAGATAAATGAAAAAATCGGAAATGAAACCATTCAAGGAAATGTTGCTTCAGCTGCGAGCTCGCTTGCGGGGCGACGTTTCCACGCTGGCCAACGCCGCTCTGGCCCGCACGGGCGGTTCCGGCGGGGGCAGCGGTTCGTCAGTGCCCAGCCATATTGCGGACATGGGAAGCGATACGTTCGAACAGGACAACACCCTGCGTTTGATGGACAACGAGGGGGAAGTTCTCAGCCAAATCGAAGGCGCTCTTGAACGAATCGAAGATGGGGATTATGGTTCCTGCGTCGAGTGCTCGGGGCGAATTCCCAAAATGCGTCTCAAGGCGATCCCCTACACGCCGTATTGTGTCAAGTGCGCTTCCCAGATTGAATCCGGCAACCGGTTCTAATCCGAAATTGGTTACGCAGGACGTCCGCCTGCCTTTTGGGCGGTATGTCCTGTTTTTGGTCGTCGCATTGAGCGGATTGGTGGCGGATCTGGTTACGAAATCCGCCGCCTTTGCGGCCCATTATCAGCCGCATGACCCGGGCGTCAGTTTCTGGTGGATTCCAAATATTCTGGGGGTCCAGACGTCGTTTAACGGGGGAGCCCTGTGGGGCATCTTTCAGGGAGGCAGCTGGTGGCTGGCCGGGTTGTCCATCGTTGCCCTGAGCGGAATTTTGATTTGGCTGTTTGTCTACAAAATGGCCGCCAGTCGCTATTTGACGGTGGCGCTGGGCATGATAACCGGCGGGATCATTGGCAATCTTTACGATCGCCTCGGGTTTGGTTATTCGGTCGGGTTTCCACCGGAACACACCTGCCATGTCCGCGACTGGATCCATTTCCGGCTGCAAGGTGTGCCGCTGTTTGATCCGTGGCCCAATTTCAATATCGCCGACAGTTTGCTGGTCGTCGGGGCGGCGATGTTGGTCTGTTTCGCCATGTTTTCGCCCGATCCGGGGGGGACCGACGAATCGGGTGAAATGGCCGTGTCGGACAGCACCACCTGAGTGGTGCCGGACGCCGCAGCTGTCCGTGCTGCCAGTCACCCGTCGACGATCGCAAGTGCTTTTGGTCCGGGCGATTTCCTCCCTGGACTTCGGTGACGCAAACCGCCCTGGCCATCGTTGGGGGGCGGGCGGTGCGATGACCCATCGACAGCGAACAGGCGGTTGTTGCTGACTCGCCAGGCAGTGTATGTTGAACGCTTTGGCGACCATCGAATTACAGGGGCCGGATTCGGACCGATCTATGAAACATCCCCATCGAATCGTGATTGCCGGAGCCGGGCTGGTGGGATCGCTGCTGGCATTGCTGCTGGGACAGCGCGGTTACCAGGTGACCGTGCTGGAAAAACGTACGGACATGCGTCGACACGGAGTCGTCGGGGGCCGGTCGATTAATCTGGCCCTTGCCGAGCGCGGGATGCATGCCTTGCGACGCGCCGGATTAATGGACGACGTTCAGCCACTGCTGATTCCGATGCGGGGCCGCCTGTTGCACGACACCCGCGGCCAGCTGTCTTTTATGCCGTACGGCCAGCGGCCCCACGAAGTGATTTATTCGGTATCCCGTGGCGAATTGAACATGCTGATGATGACTGCCGCCGAAGACCATTTCGATGTCGATATTCTGTTTGAACAGTCGGTCGAACAAATCGATTTTGAGAACGGCGTTGTCAGCGTGCGGGATCACGCCTGCGACAAGACAACCACGGTGGAATTTGAGTTGATTATCGGGGCCGATGGCGTTGCCTCCCGGGTCCGTGAGGAATTGATGCGGTTCACCGGAGGCCATTGCTCGATTGAAATGCTGGATCACGATTACAAGGAGCTCAGCATCCCGGGCGGGCCGGGTGGCCAATGGCTGATGGAGCGGGAAGCCCTGCATATTTGGCCCCGCGGCGGGTACATGTTGATTGCCTTGCCCAACCTCGACGGCAGTTTTACGGTCACCCTGTTTCTGCCCAAAACCGGCAATCCCGGTTTCGAGCTGATTGACGAACCCGACGAGCTGGTCAAGTTCTTTCAGGAACAGTTTGCCGACGTGGACGAGCTGATTCCGGATTTGCAGGCGGAGTATTTTGGCAATCCGACCGGAATGCTGGGCACGGTTCGCTGTGACCGCTGGGCCTGCGGTGACCGGGCCCTGATTGTGGGAGACGCCGCACACGGTATTGTGCCATTTCATGGCCAGGGCATGAACGCCGGATTCGAGGATTGCAGTGAACTGTGTCGTTTGCTGGATGAACGAGATGACGACTGGGCATCGGTCCTGGCGGAATTTGAGCAAATGCGGATTCCCAACGCCAATGCCATCGCCGATATGGCCCTGGAGAACTACATCACCATGCGGGACAGCGTCAATGATCCCGATTTTCAACTCAAGAAGGAAATCGGATTCCGGCTGGAACGGGAATTTCCCGACCGGTTTATTCCGCGATACTCGATGGTCATGTTTCACAGGATTCCCTACGCCCAGGCGTTGCAACGAGGCCGGGTTCAGGACGAGATTCTGGACCGCTTGATTGCCGGGGGCGCCGGCGGCGACCAGTTTGACACGCGTCTGGCCGGGCAACTGATTGCAGAGCGGTTACCGCCAGTCAGTCCCGGGTTTCGCGTCCTGGGCGACGATGGTTGCCCGGCGGTTCGCAGCGGAGAACCCGAACCAGCTCCGGAGGCGAGTTGATCCAGGGCCGGTTCCGGGGTTCAGGCGCCGAGGGCGGCCGGCAACCGCCCGCCGGCCGGTCTACGGGTGCTGCGACCCCGACGGGTAATACCGGAACCGCATGGAGTCGACAATCTTGGGGGGCAGTTCGGGCAGGTCGCTGCGCGGTATCAGAAATGTCGACAGGTTGAACAGGTCGGTGAAGATTCGATTCTGTTGCGTCGTGCGGCTCAGGTAGTCGTGGCCCGACGAACCCCCGGTGCCAATCCGGGAACCCAGCATGCGCTGCACCATGATCGCGTGCCGGGATCGCCAGTTGGTGAACAATTCGTCCAGATCCACCAGCGCAGTCAGGTACCGATAGGGCAACTGCAGCATCGGTTCGTCGCGATACAGATTGATAAACAGGGCCGCCAGCGTCGCCGAGTGCGACAGCCGAAATACCCCCTCGTCCCGCAACGCTTCAAATTTGCGGTCATCCAGCAGGGCATCAAACCGACCGCGCGTGCCGTCGAGTTCGGCGAGCTGTTGATTGCGCACTGCCTCGGGCAAGGTGGGATGGGATTCGATGATGCGACGGTCGCCGGCCAGCATTCTGGCGACGGCCTGTTCGTAGGCCCGCCAAAAATCAAAATCCTCAAACCGCAAAAATGGCAATCGTTCCAGCCACAATTCGGTGACTTCCAGCAGACTTGTTTGCTGTTCCGCCAGGGCCATTCGCCGCCGGTCCTCGTCACTGAGCCGGGAGTAAATAAATTCCCGGTCAGCCGGCAATCGTCGCTCCCGTTTCAGCCCCATCGCAATTTCAACTTCCTTGAACTGGATGCTTTGAAACCCCGATGCAGGAATCAGCAGGTTGCGGAATTCCAGAAAATCCAGAGGGGTCATGGTCTCAATGACATCAATCTGGTTGACCAGCAGATGCTGAATTTTGTGAATGCGTTCCAGCCGAGCCACGATCCGGCCCATTTGGCGATCATCGACGATGTCGTCACCAAACATGGCAATGATCGAACGCAGTTCATGCAGGATCTGCTTGAACCACAGTTCGTAGGCCTGATGTACGATGATAAACAGCAATTCGTCATGGGCCGGGCCCTGCGGTGAACCGCTGACCGTATGCTGGGCGTCGAGCAACTTGTCCAGTTGCAGATAGTCGCCGTAATAAAGTCCGCCGGGCCTGGAGTTCATCAATCGCTGCCGGGAGGGAGAGTCATCACTGGTTCGGGACGGATTCGTTACGCAGAGCCACGCCCGTTATCGACGGCACATCGGCCGATCAGACGCGACCGGGAACCGGCACCGGCCCGGGATCAAAATCGCCCCATGCCAGTTCGGTTGGGCCAAGGACCGTTTCGTCGTCCCACATGGACTGCCACTGTATTTCCTGCCCGGTGTAGGACGCCTGGCGACCCATAATTGCCATCATGGTGCTTTTGCACATGTAGTCACCGTTGTTGATCGGCTGGCCTTCGCGAATGCTGCGGAACAGGTGCTGGTGCTCCACATCGTACATGCTGGGGGTTTTCTCCCGAAATCGCCATTGGGAGTCCGCCCCGTCGACGATATTTTTCAGAATGTGGGCCGTTCCCCGGGTGCCAAACACATGACATTCATTCTCGGACCAGCAACCGGACATCTGGCGACAATGCGAAAAACACTTGACGTCATCTGGCCATTCAAACACGGTTGTAAAATGGTCGTACGCCATGCCATATTCCGGACCGGTGCGCTTTTGCCGACCTCCGGTGCCATAGCAGCGAACCGGCGCGACGTTATCCATCAACCAAAGAGCCTTGTCCAGCGTGTGAATGTGCTGCTCGGCGATCAGGTCGCCCGACAACCAGGTAAAATACAACCAGTTGCGCAGCTGGTATTCCATCGGGCTCCATTCAGGCCGATTGCCGCGGTGCCACAATTCGCCCGTCAGGTAATTGGCTTCGATCGCGCGAATGTCTCCGATGGCCCCGGATTTGATTTGGTTGACCGTTTCGTTAACGCCAATGTCGTAACGCCAGCAGAGGCCGGAGACCAGGCTGAGCCCGGCGTTTTCCGCGTCCTGGCTGGCCTGACGGACCCGCCGTACCCCGGGTGCGTCAACGGCAATCGGTTTCTCGCAAAAAATGTGTTTGCCAGCCTTGACGGCCGCTTCCATTTGGGCCGGTCGGAAATACGGGGGTGAACACAACAGGACCACGTCCACGTCGCTGTTGATCAGGTCCTGATGACAATCGAACCCCGTAAAACAGTGATCGGCGTCGACATCCAGAAACCCCGGAACCTCGACCTGCAGCACTTCCAGGCATTCGTCAATGCGATCCTGAAAAGCATCTGCCAGAGCCGTAATTCTGACGTTGGGGTCGGCCTTGCAGGCATTACCCACGGCACCTTTGCCCCGTCCTCCACAGCCGATCAACCCGACCCGGAGTGTTTCGTCCACGCTATTGTGAGCTGCCCGGGCAATTGGCAATGTGCCAGCGAATGTCGCGCCTGCGGCTAATGCGGCTCCTCCGGTTTTGCAAAACTGGCGTCGGTCAGGCGATGGACGGGTCGATTTTGAGCTGGTCATATTGCGGGTCGCAGAATGGTTTGGGACAGTGTTACTGGTGATTTGGCTCCGGCAGTCCCTTTCAGACTAGCGAACCGGAACGGTTTTTTCCAGACTGCCAACTCGCCGTTCACCGACCCGGGCTGGATTCCTGCGGGCCCGGGGACAAGTCAATTCACCGGGAGATGCCTGGCCGACTGTGAACGAAATTCAGGATATTTTGAAGGCCAGCGGATTCCCCACCGTTTTTTGCGCTGGAAACCGCCTCCACCAATGATTGGGCGATGACGGTCGACCGTCAGTCGGCGATCGCATTGCCGGCACTGTTTTTTGCGCAACACCAGACGGCAGGGCGCGGCCGAAACGGACGAACGTGGGAATCGACTGTCGGCAGCCTGACGTTTTCGGTGCTGGTTCCCCGGCCGGTGCCTGTGGCTCACCCGGATTCCGGCCTGATTTCGCTTGCGGCGGCCGACGCCATTTGTGAATTCCTGGAATCGGACCTCGACCTGTCCGCCCGGGTGAAATGGCCCAACGATGTCTATTTGAAAGATCGCAAACTGGCGGGCGTTTTGATTGAATCGGCCAGCATGAACCGGCTGGTCATCGGATGCGGTGTCAATATTTCAAACACGGTTTCCAGGATTCCCGGTGCCACGTGCCTGGCGGACTGGATGGCGCAGCCGCCTGGAATTGTCGAGGTCATGGCCGGAATCGCCCGGCGTCTGATCGACCGCTTGCGCGACTTTCCGGAAAATTCGCCAAAAATCGTGGCGGAGTGCCGTCGACGAGATTGGCTGGCCGGCAAACGGGTCGCCTGGAACGGCCCGGACGGCCGCCACCAGGGAACCGTTGCCGGGATTGCCGGCGATGGCGGATTGGCATTAACGATTTCCGGGGAATCCAGCAAACGGGTGGTGTACACGGGCAGTTTGCAGGTCCTTAGCCATGCGGACACGTTGGTTCGAGTGATTCCCGGGGCAACCGATCTCGAACCTGGCCGGGCACGCCATGCCATTGATGGACGCGATTTCGCGGGTTAAGGCGGGGGGCGGTGGCTGAAATAGCCAAGGGTGTATTGATTCGTGCCGCCTGTTTTTGGTGTAATGTAAAGTGCAGCGCCGAGCACGCCGGAAACCCCAATTTCCGGGGCGGCCGCGAAGTATTTTCAACGACACCAGGCTGGCCAGCAACCATCCATGGAACAGAATGCGAAGCGCGAAATCGTGACTTCTCAAAACCTGCCCCGGATCGCTGGCCGCTGTTTTACATCGGGAGGTCAATAAGATGCCACTTTTTGAAGTCGAGACTGACGCGCATATCATCATCACCTGGGCCGAGAACGAGGACGCGGCAACCACGATCGCAACCGAATCCTATCCGTCGGAAGCCATCAAGCGATTGACCAAACGGCCGCGTGACAGCTGGGTGATTTCCAAAGGCGTGTTGGGTTTGACTCAGGAAAAAGCTGATCCCTGCAATGTGGCTCGTGATTGTTTGGCCAAGGCCTCCGGCGACAAGGTTCACGCGATTCGCCTGTATATGCATGAAACCGGAACCGACCTGGATGAGGCCCGGCGCGTGGTTGAATCGAACATGGTTATGGGCTGGTAAACGCTGACCGGCCGTCGAACCGTCGGGAATCCGGCTGGTTCGGGAACCATGCAGGTGGGCCGGCGTCGACCGGTTGGAAAGGCTCCCCCGGCCAAGGATTCCCCGCCCAGCTTGTGGACGCTGAATTCTGCCTGCGGAATCGCCGGGGCACGCCGGCGGAATATCAGGAATTTCAGTTGACAGTGAGGTAACTTCTTTCGTATACGCTGGATAACTGAAAGAAAACGGGTCGTTGTGGCAATTTCCCTTGTCCCGCAAGATTCCCTGCCCCTGAAAATGTGCGAAAGTTGTGTACCGAGATGAGCCGTCAGGAACCCCTCACCGTCGCGGTCAGTAACCCCGGAGGCCGCGCTCCGCACTTTCGAGTCCAGGTTCGCCGCGACGAGCACGACTCCTGGAAACAATCCGCCGTTTTTGCCAATCGCCAGTCGGCCGTCCAGTGCGCCACGCAACTGAAACATTCAGGACTGCAAACCCGAATTGTGCACTATCGGCTGCCAACCGCGGCGTGAACCCCGCCGGGGGCAATTGGGCGAACACGTCGCCGGAACGCCCGAATTCTGCCAATATCCGCCCATCCGTGACTGGGCTGGCCGGTCCAGCCCGCCTGAAAACGATTTTCGCCGCGATTGCCATCGCGCTGATTCTCGGATTGGGGCTCGTTTCCCGCTGGGCGTCGCTGGATGAACCGCTTTGGCTGGATGAATTGCATACAGCGTGGTGTGTCCATGACTCGTTCGGTGAGGTTGCCCGGCGCGCCTGGGAAGGTAACCAGTCGCCGCTGTTTTTTTGGCTGGAGTATCCGGTCTTTCAAATTTCGGGCGGCGGACCCGTCGCCCTCCGCAGTTTGTCGTTGATGGCGTCACTGGTCTTGCTGGTTTCCATGGCGTGGCTGGCCTGGCGATGGAGTGGATCGTACCTGGCCGCAATCGTATCCGCAGGCCTGGCGGCCCAGGACGACCAGTTTATTTTTTATGCAGTTGAAGCGCGACCCTATGCGCTGGTGCAGCTGGCCGCGTTATGGCAGGTGGCCCTGTTCATCCGGTTGTTGTCGCCACGTGACGACCCAACCCGAACGCCGGCCGCGATGACCGGGATGTTTGGCCTGTTAAGCCTCGGGCTTTTTTACCTGCATCTGAGTACGGTTCTGTTGTTCGCCAGTGAATTGCTGATCGGTGTCTTCGTGGCTGTTGGCCGATGGCCGCGGCACAAAATCCATGCGGGTTCACCCTGGTTGTGGGTGTGCCTGGCTGCCGGATTGCCGGGTTGGGCGATGGGCTGGCGTTTGGCTGGACGCGGCGCGGACTGGAATATCATCAGTGACCCGGGTCGGTATGCGCTGTTGGTCGTGGCGTATGTACTGGTGTGGCTGGCCGGTCCGGTCGCCCTGCTGGCGACGGGATCGGGCCAGTCGGCCACGACCACGTCACCGGGACCCCGTCGTTCCTGGCCGGAATTCGGTTTGGCGCTGACCGGGCTGTTGCCGCCGGCGATGGCCTGGATGGCGACCTGCCTGAATCTGGTTCCACTGGCCCAGTTTCGATTTACGATTGGCAGCTTTGCGCTGCTGGCTGTCCTGGCAGGGATTTTGGTGGGTCGGATCCGGGGGGCCCGAATGCGCCTGGCGGTCACCGTCATGGTTCTCGGTTTGGCCACGGTGACCAATCCACTGTTACCCGCCCTGATGAGCCGGGGGGAATGGCCCGACCAGCGGGACGAAAACTGGCAGGAAATGACCCGGCGGCTGAATCGGGATCGGGCGCCGGTCGCGTTGTGGCCCAACCTGGTGGAAGATCGGCGTTTCGCCGAGTCCGATCCGGTCCCGGAGTGGCAGGAATATTACCGGTTCGCCGTAACGGGCATTTACCGGTTGCAGGGTCTGGACGACGGGCGGCAGGTCATTGCCCGCTCGCTGCATGGACCGCAACAGCTCTCGTCCACCCAGGTGTCGCAATTCGAACAGCACGGTGGCGGCTGGTTGTTAATTCGAGCTCGTTCGGGCGACGCCCGGCAGGTGGTTTTGCAGGTGACACGCCAGTTTGAACCGGGGTGGTCGGTCACGGTCCATGATTTGTCGCTGCCCCCGTTATACCTGTACCGGTTGACGCTGAGCGGCAACTCAACTGGCGAGGGAGGTGGTGTTGGGCGTGCAGCGACACCGACCGGAAACGCAGCCAATGGCGACTGGGGCGACGCCAAATCGAGTGTGATTCGGCAAGACGATGGTGCGTCGCCCGGTTCCCCGGTTGCGAAACGGGATATTGCACGGGAGGACCCGACACCCGTGGCACCCTTGCCGGGATTTTAACGCGGGTGGACCTGCCACCCGCGGCATCGGTCTGTCGGTGGGATCATTCCCAAACATGTGGCAGGCACTTCGCGGATCATCGCCACTGGCTGAAACCGAACCGGCCCGGAGCCAGTCCCGTTTCGTGACCTGGCGACTGGCCGCTTGTGAACTAGTGAATGCCGGCACGGCGCTCCCGGGCGGGCAGGATTTCCAGGCAGGTGGTCCACCAGCCGCTCAAAATGGTTTCCACGAACTCGGCCGGCAACCCTTCCTCGCGCATTTCATCGGCCAGTCGCCGATAGTCGTAATGAACGGGTATAAACTCGACGGACAACCCGGCTGCGGATCCGTCCAGAATCGCATACCAGACGTTGGTCTTTCCGTCATTTTCCGGACGTCCCAGCACCCCCACGTTCACAAAGTTGCGATTTCCCGGCAAACTTCGCCACCATTTGATGCCGGTATGCGTTGCCACAATCGTGTCACAATCAAATTTGTTGCACAGCGCGGCGAGGAAATGAGTCGACGTGGTCGTTTCCCACAAAAACTCGTTGACGCGTCGCGGGCTGCCATGGCACAGCAGCAGCCGGTGCTGACCCAGCTGGATTCGCCGCTGTTGGGGCAGATTTCGGAGCCATAACTGGTGCCTGGCGGACGTGTTGCGGAGTGTGTATTCGTAACTGATTTGCGCAAAATGGTTGTCGCGCGGGTCGGTATAGCCGCATTGGCAATCATCCAGCCTGTTGCCAATCGAATCATCATAGTTTCCTTGCAAACACCACACGCCCGCCGACTCCAGCAACGGGAATACCCGATCCGGGTGGGGGCCAAACGCGCCCATGTCTCCCAGGCAAAATACGGCATCGACAGCCCGCGTGGCAATGTCCTGCAGCGCCGATTGCAGCGCGAGATAATTGCTGTACAAACCGCCCAGACAGGCGATTCGGTTGATTGGTTTCATGAGCCGGAACGGTCCTTGACGAGATTGGCCGGACGCGGCGATCGATTTTGGCCGCTGGCATTGGAACAAATCGCACCGTACTGGTAACACGTGGTGCAGGCCCCGTGAGCCATTGGGAACGGTTGCAACGAGTCCTGCAACGTCTGACCCAGTAACGAATCGGGAGACTCAATCAGGATCGGACAAACGTGAACGCCACGATCGGTAACAATGCGGCTGTAGTTGCAGATCAGCAATGAGGGGTCATACCCTTCCATCATCTCCGGTGTCACGCGGTCGGCCGCGGTGTACGGAAATGTCCGTTGTGCTTCCGCCCCCATTTGCAGCGGCGGCAGGATTTTCAGCCGGGGCCGCTGATAACCGTGGTGTTTCAGCAATTCGGTAAACGAGGCAATGATTTCCGCGTCGTCGGCCAGATCCCAGCTGCGTACGGCCGTAATGATCGGCATGAACCCGTGTTGAACCAGTTTGCCGACGCCCCGCAATGCCCTGGCGAATGTCCCCGCTCCGCGAATCGGATCGTTCTGGTCCGCTGAAACACCATCAATACTGACTCGAAACTCCAGTCCGTACATGGAGGCCGACTCGGCCCGCCACAGTCGTTCCAGCCATTGATTCTTTAACACCGTTCCGTTGGTTAAAACCGTGGCCGGACCATACTGGAGCGTTTCGACGAGAATGTCCGTGAGTTGCGGATTCAAAAACGGCTCGCCGCCAGTAAAGTAGTATTCGCGAGTGCCCAACTCGACGGATTCCTGCAGCCGCAATCGAACTTGTTCCAGTGTCAGGAAACCAAAGTTCAGGTTTTTGGGATGACAGCTGACAAAACAATGGTTGCAGGCCAGGTTGCAACGCGTGCCGGCGACCTGGAACCAAAGCTGATCCAGGTGGTCAATAGGAATGCCTGGCGTGGTTGTGACCCCGCGAATGTTCGACGCCATTTCGTTAATAACCGGCTTTCCGATCTAAATGGTGGCCGTTTGCGATGGCTCAAAGGCGGCATACAGGTCCAGTGTCTGGCGGCCGCCAATGACGCGAAACACATCCCGAATCTGGAGCAGCCCGGTAGCGAACAAAAATCGGGAATCGCGGCCATATGATTTGCTGCCGATCACGAAAAACCCCGGTTCAGTGGTTGAAACCGCCGCGGTTCCGGCGCTGGTTTGCTGCAGGCAATCGGCCGAATCCCGGGCCAGCGAACGGGCCCAATTCATCGGTCCCCCGGTCGCATAGCAGCGGTGCAGCTGCAACGCGTCCAGCATTTCGAAGTTGCCGTGAAACCCCACACTGGACAGCAGATGGTCGGCCACAATGACCTGATCCTGGCCCGAAATCCGGATATGAAACCGGTCTTGCGAGAACTCAACGGATTCGATGGTAGCCTCCGGCCTCCAGTCCAGCCAACGGGCCGAAACCGCCAGCCGATTACCGCGTTCCACCAGGTGCCGGCGGGCGGCCAGCCGGTCATCGGGAATCCCGTTCAGGGGCTGACCATGGGGCGCTGGCCGACGGGTTAACCAGGTGCAATGTAACGCGGGATTGTCCGCGACCGCTGTTTCCAGCATCAGCAAATTGGTGGCTGCCGTGTAACCGCTGCCGACCAGCAAAAATCGGTCACCCTGCCGATGGTGAAGCTGTTCGCGACCCAGAATTTGACATTGATAAATGGTGCCGGGGGGCAATTGCCCGTCATCAGCCAGCTGTCGCAACCGGATTTCCCCGAGGGCCGGTCCCCCGCCGCTACCCGTCCAGTTGGGCTGGTTCCAGGTGCCAGTTGTGTCAATCACCAGCGGGAAAGTCGCGCTGGTCTCGTGGCCGTCCGCGTCCTGATACAGGACCCGCAGCGGTGTTTCGCCGCGTTGGGGATCACCCACATGATCGGTCGGCAACTGCCCGGCCCGACTGATATCCACAACCACCGTTTGGGTTCGGATCGAGTCCCGCAACAGGTCGGTCTTTGACAATGGGTCAAAATAGCGATCAATCCATTCCCGTCCGGTATGAAGTTGATCAGCATCCAACGCCTCGAAATCATCTTGCTGGGCCTGCAGGGCCGACAGTCCCAGCGGACTGCAATTCATGCCAAAGGGAGTAAACAGGGTGACGGATTCCCAGTTCCGCACGTTTTGGCACACGTCACCGCATTCGAAAACCGTAACTGGATGTCCCAAAAACCGCGCATACAGCGCGGTCTCGATCCCCACGGGACCGCCGCCGAGAATCGCAATTTCCGGAAGCGCTATGTTGTTCATTCTAAAAACAGGTCCGTTGATTTCGTGAATTGTAACCGGTCCGCCGGCCTGATTTAACCGCGGTCCAGTCGAAACGGTGCCAAATCAAACAGCGGCGGCTGGTCCAGGATTAACTGGCGCATCACGATCGACGTGGCGGTGGACAACAACAGGCCGCTGCGAAAATGACCGCAGGCTGCCCAGACATTGCCAAATCCCGGGACGGGTCCGAGATAGGGAAATCCGTCCCAGGTGGCCGGTCGCAGTCCGGCCCAGGCATCCACCAGACGATCGACGGTCAGATCGCTGAACAGCGACGCGGCAAACGACTTCAGATCCTCGATGACGTCGGGTGTGGTGGTCGCATCAAATCCGGCCTGCTCGAGGGTTGAACCGACCAGCACATGTCCGTCGTCGCGAGGAACCACGTAACGGGTTCCCTCATACAGCACCTGATGGAATGTGCGTCGCGGCAATTTGTACAGCAACATTTGCCCGCGCACCGGCAACGTGCTGATGTGACATTCCAGGGGTTCAAGCAATTCGGCAGACCACGCCCCGGCAGCCACACAGACCTTGCCTGGAGACCAACGTTTTCCGTTGTCTGTCCGGACCTGGTTCACCTGGCCGTCGCGAGGCAGCAGCTGAACGCTCCCGGCATTGGCGAACATGGCGACGCCGCGCCGGCCACAACTGGCCTGCAAGGCCTGCAGATGGTCCGGATTTCGAATCTGGACTTCGTCAGGCACGAGCGCTGCCATTCGAATCCCGGGGGCCGCATGGCGGAGGGCCGGCATTTGCCGTTGCAGCTCGTCGAGCGTTAATTGCTGAACACGAATTCCGCTCTGTTCCCATTCGCTGCATTGGCCCGCCAGGGCGGCAACCTCGCCGGCGGTGCGGGCGACGAACACGGCCCCGCAACGCCGAAACCCGTTATCAATGCCCGTCTCCATCTGCAACTCGCCGGCCAAAACCGGATGCAGCCGAAAACTCTCGGCCGACATTTTTTCAACCGCATGCCGTGCGTGTGCGGGATCGGAGGGCGGCAAGATTCCGGCGCCGGCCCACGATGCGGCTCGACCAATCGGACCGCGGTCAATTAAAACGATCGACAGTCCGCAACCGGCCAGTTCGCGGGCGATCGACAAACCAATCACACCGCCACCAATGACCACCACATCGGGATTTTCACCGGGTTCGGGTTTCATGGCCTGCCGATTCCTGGTTCAGGGACCGGTGCAATTTTTCCACCGAGGGCGTTCCGCGTGGCGGCCAGCAATTGCAATTGATGAGCGTCGGGTGCCAGACATGATTCCAGCTCCCGTTGCAACCAGTGCAGGTCACTGAGCGTATCGATATCGCGCCATGGATCCAGCATCTGCCACGAGCGACCTGCTGCCGCCAGGCGGTCCACGGTGGTTGCCAACACGGCAGGTGTACTCCAGGGAATCCGCTCAAACATGTCCGTCGCGTTCATGTTCATACCGACCAGGTAGTAGCCGCCGTCGGTCGCCGGGCCCAGCACCACCTCGGACTCCTCCAGTACGGCCCAGCCGCGGGACAACCGTTCGGTCGGCAGACTGGGGCTGTCACTGCCAATCAGGATCACGCGATCTGCCTGTGGCAAGGCCGTCAAAAAGAAGTCGCGCATGCGGCGGCCGAGATCACCGCGGGACTGATGGCAAATTGTCCAGCGCGGGCCAGCCAGCTCACGAAATTCCGGCTCTCGCCCGGGCGGCCAAATCCACACACTGCGTGTCTCGGCCAATTCCCCCAGCCGCCACAGCGTTTGCGAAACAAATTCGCGATACAAGCGGGCCGCCGCCAGCTTTCCGATGTCGCTGGCCAGACGGGTTTTAACGCCACCGGGCTCCCAGTACTTGGCGAAAACGCCCAGATGTTTCACGGTTCTGGTTTAACTAAACGGGAATTCGGTACATAATCGGGATGCAGAACGGATCGCTCATTCCACTACCTCCGGCCGGTCGTCATGCCGGTCGCAGCGACTCAACGTTTCTGAAGGACAGTCAAAACCATTTGCGCGGAGGGCTTTGGGGCTGCCTGCCGGTAATCGTGAACTCCACGCGGGTATGCCATCCGTCCTGAATAAAGTACACGTTGACGATCACCAGGGGAATGACCTCGGTCGCAGGGTATGTCAGCAGCAGTCACACCAAAAAATTTTCTGAGCCTGCTTGCCCGGACCGGGTTGGTGGAAAAATCGGTGCTCAAGGAGTCGCTGGCTGAATTGTCCCGCCAGGCGGCTGGACAACCGGTGAATCTGGAACGGTTGATACAGCACCTGATCGATGCCGGACTGGTTACGCCGTGGCACTGCGACAAGCTGAAGACGGGCAAGTACAAGGGTTTTTTTCTGGGCAAGTACAAACTGCTGGGCCATCTGGGAACCGGCGGGATGAGCACCGTCTATCTGGCCCAACATACGATTTTCGACCAGCAGCGGGCGATCAAGGTCCTGCCCAAAAACCGGCTGGCCAGCAAAACGTACCTCGAACGGTTCTATCGGGAGGGTCGGGCCGCGGCCTCCCTGAACCACAAAAATATTGTACGCGTTTACGATATTGGCAACGAAGCGGATACGCACTATCTGGTGATGGAATACGTCGAGGGCCAGGATATTTACGAAATGGTCAAACGCCAGGGACCGCTGGATTTCAAGACGGCGATTGACTACACCATCCAGGCGTTGACCGGGCTGAAACACGCGCACGAAAACGATCTGGTTCATCGCGACATCAAGCCCGCCAACCTGCTGGTGACGCCGGACGGAACAGTCAAGATTCTGGACCTGGGGCTGGCCCTGTTTCAGGAGGGCGATTCATCGTTAACGATGATGCACAATGAAAAAGTGCTGGGGACCGCGGATTACCTGTCCCCGGAACAGGCGGTCGACAGTCACAACATCGATCAACGGGCCGACATTTACAGTGCCGGATGTACGTTGTATTTCATGTTGACCGGGCGTCCGCCATTTCACGAGGGCACCATTGCCCAGCGGATCGCCCGGCACCAGTCGGTTCCGCCGGAACGCATCCGCAATATCCGCCCGGATTGCCCGGAACCCCTGGCGGCGATCGTGGAAAAAATGATGGCCAAAAACCCCGACGAGCGGTATGCGTCGTGTGATCCCGTGATGGCGGATCTTCGCACGACCGACGAATTACTGACAACGCGAAATGCGTCCGGTGATTCGGCGCCGGTTGCCGCCGCCACGAAAACGTCGCGACCGGCAGCGGCTTCCGATTCGCCCAAACCCGTTCCGGCAGCCCCCGACCCCACGCCCGCACGTCCTGCCAACGCGACCCGAACGGCATCGGCTCGCGCCTCGTCCCGGCCCGCCACGCCGGCTGCCCGGACCCAACCGCAGTCCCGGAAATCCAAACCGGCAACCGCCGGCCCGAACCGCACCGCTCCACCGTCGCCCGTTACAGGCAGGGGCCAACCTCGACCCAGGGACGACGGTCGAGGCGTTTCCCGACCGCCGGACAGCCGCAAAAAATCACCGGTATCGGTCGGCCGCAAACCGCACGTTGAGGCCGGCGACGTCTCCATCGCCGGCGCTGCGGAGTCGGACGTTGCCGATGTTCGGCCCGGTGATCGGGCGTTAACTGAATTTGTGAAGAAGAATCAGCAGCTTGGCAAAGTCCCCGTCAGGATTCCACGAAGTCCGTTGAAAAACCAGCTGATTATGGTGGGTATGGTCCTGGGTATGCTGATCCTGCTGGGCGCCGTGCTGGTGGTGGCAATGCGGTTGTCGACACCCGCCGGGGACAACGCGGAAAAGGACGCGCGGGCCACCCGAATTGACCATGCGGGGCCATCCCGCTGGTTGTCCCGTCCGGATTGCGACGGGGGCAGAGGAGCCCCGCTCAACCCAATCTGTTTTTGATTCGCGGACCCAATGATTATCAAGCTCAAAACGTGCCAGCGGCGAATTTGGAACCTGCTCCCAATCGGGCTTTTGGTGGTTTTCGGGACCAGCCCGCTACTGGCCCAGGAAAAAATCACGCGGGAACAATCCCGTCAGATTCAGCGGATCAGGTCCGGAATCGATCGAGCGGAACGCCTGTTTCAGAATAATCGGGTGGACGAATCAGCCCGCACGATTGCCGGACTGGCGGCCGATCTGGAAACCCTGGTCGACGGCGCCAATGATGCGGTATTGGCAGCCGCAGCGGCCCAGCACCAGCGTCTGGTCCAGGCGCGGCAGGTCCTGCTGGATGCCGGTCAGACCCTGCCGCCGATTGCAGCGTTGCCAGCGCCCCGGTCGCCGGTGCGTGACCAGATCAGCTTTTCGACGGATGTCACCCGGATTCTGATGACTCATTGCGGCAATTGTCACGTCAACCGTACACGCGGGAAGCTTAGTATGGCCAGTTATTCCGCACTGGTGGCCGGCATCGGCGGTTCGCCCGTAATCGTCCCGATGAAACCGGACGAAAGCTGGTTGATCGAAGTGATTGAACAAGGCAAAATGCCGCCCCAGGGTACTCCTGTGGCAGAGGCGGACCTGGCGACACTGAAGCAATGGATCGCCGAGGGCGCCAGTTACGATCGGGAGGATCCGTCACAGAGCGTATCGGCCATGGCAGCCGAGGCGGCGCGGCAGGCCCGGGCCGCCGGGATTCCGGCAATCGCGCTGCCGACGGGTCGTGAAACGGTCAGTTTTTCCCAGGAACTGGCGCCCGTACTGATCGAAAACTGTATTGGTTGTCATTTTGAGGCCCGTAATGTCCAGGGCGGGCTGCGTATGGATACGTTTCGCCAGTTCCTGCGAGGTGGTGACAACGGCAACCTGATGGTCGCAGGGGACGGGCAAAACAGTCTGCTGGTCCAGCGACTGCGAGCCACGGATAACACGCGAATGCCCCGTGGCAGGCCACCCCTGGACGAGACCACGATCGAAAAAATTGTCACATGGATCAATGAAGGAGGGCGCTTCGACGGTCGCGACGCGGGCATGAATCTGCGTGAGGTCGCTGCCATTGCCCGATCGGAAAACGCCAGCCATGAGGCACTGTCGGCCGAGCGTGCGGCAGTCGCACACCAGCGCTGGAACAAGGTGATGCCGGACGTCCCGGCCGTGGAAACGGCCACTTCGGATTTCCTGGTGCTCGGTACGGCCGATGGAAAATCACTCGAGCGCATTGGCCGGTTTGCCCAGGAACAGGCGGCCGAGATTCGCACACATCTTGGTATTCCGGCGAAACAGCCTCTGGTCAAGGGGCAGATTTCGCTGTTCGTGTTCGAACGTCGATACGATTACAACGAATTCGGAAAAATGGTGGAAGGCCGGGATTTGCCGGCGGACTGGAAAATGCACTGGGGATACGACACCGTCAATGCCTGGGTCGCCATGCAAGTGGCTGACGGGCAACTGGGTCAGCTGCAACCCCAACTGCAACAGGCCCTGGCGGCCCTGGCGGTGTCCGGGCAAGGCATCAACGTGCCGCGCTGGTTTGCTGACGGCAGCGGATTCATGATCGCCGAAAAACTGGTGGGTAATGCCAAACTGGTCAAACAGTGGCAAGCCGCGGCTGTCGCAGCCAGCGGATCCATGAAGCAACCCACGGACTTTTTGCGCAACCAAATGTCCGACGATCGTGCGGCGCTGGTGGCCTACGGGTTTGTACGATCGATTATGGGCAACCGCCGGCAATTTGATCAAATGATGCAGGCTGTGCGGGCGAGCGATTCGTTCGAACAGGCATTTGTCCAAATCTACTCGGCCACGCCGCTGGAGCTGGTGCAACCGGCTGGTAGCAACGGGACCGGAAACCGCCGCCAACGCAAATAGCAAACGGCATGCTTTTGCCGGCAATGCAGCCGTCAGGGGGCACCCCCCGGCCCCGGGGACCCGGCCGGCAGGACCGGATTTTCGCCAATTTTTCCCCGCCCTCGGCGAATGACCTGATGGAGAACCGGACATGGCGAGACATCAGGAAATGATTACCGATAAATGGCTGACGGCAATTGGCGGAATGACTCAGACCGCTTTTTGGGCGATCGGGTATTTCTTCGGGTTTACCCTCGTGACCGGTTTGAGTTTTGGGACCCTGTTTGCGGGTTCATTTGATGAAATCGGTCGGGTTCACCGACGATTCGGCCAGGTGATTTATCGACGGCAAGGCAAGTATTATTTGGTCGCCGAATTTGTGGCGGTCATCGGCTGGCTGTTTCTCGGTTGCCTCAACAGCTGGTGGTTCTGGCGCCATTGGCCGGGACTCTAGAGCACACGGGGACTCGCTCCGTGACGATGGCCGGTATCACTGAACGGTTAGCGTTGAGCCTTGAAGATTCGCTGTAAGCCAGATCAGTGGTGGCGAGAGGAAAACCAGCCCCGCTGCAATGCACATCAGCAGCAGCCACGGAACGTTGGCCGGCGCGGCGGTTTCGTGAATCGTGAAATTGGGGGCAATCAGAAACGAATACCGGGCCACACCCCATCCGGCCATCACGGCCCCAACTGCCCCACACGCCGTTAACGCGGCCGGGGTTTCACGGCGTCGACCGACCAGTCCGATTGTGGCGATTTCGGCCAAAATCGAAACCGCGACCATCGGCCAGCCGCGTGTCGAAAATGCTTGCCAGAGTTCCGGCATGGCGCTGTGCGCAACCGGCAATCCGGCCAGTGCCAGCATCCCGGCGGGGACGCCTGTTGTCCGGGCGCGGCGTCGCCAAATCGCGGTCCATTCCCGGTCCCCGCCCGCAAAGGCCATTTGCGACCGGGCCGCCAGCAATTCCGGTGAAGCATCGGCAAACAGCATCGCCTGCCGCATGTCGGGGGACTCCCGCGCGGAAGCGGCTCGCAAACATCTGGAAATCGGGCTGACCATGCTCAAAGTTTGCGGTCCGGCTCCCGGCCCGTCGCCGTGGCAAAATGTCGCAATCGGCCCGATCGCCATCGATGCAGCCGGCTGACCCGCCGGATCAGGGATCAATTCGCGGTAGCCGGAATTTCCGAAATCCTGCAAAATCAGGGGCACGGCACCCATTCAACATCCGACACTCAAGGACCCGCCCGGCTTCATCCCCACTGCGGATTCCCGTTATGAACATACTGGTCACCGGCGGCGCCGGGTTTATCGGCAGTCATACCGTTCTGGAGTTGTTACAGGCAGGACACCAGGTCTCCGTCATTGACAATCTCAGTAACAGCAGCCGCGAATCGCTCAACCGTGTGGAACGATTGACCGGCCGGCCGATCGCGTTTCACGAAGTCGATTTGCTGGACCAGCCAGGGCTGGACGACGTATTTGGTCAGACCAGGCTGGATGCCGTCATCCATTTCGCTGCGCTCAAGGCCGTGGGAGACAGCGTGGCCCGGCCGCTGGAATACTACCAGAATAACGTTGTCGGGACCGTCAACCTGTGCTCGGCCATGCAGCAGCACGAAGTCAGAAACCTGGTGTTCAGTTCCAGCGCCACGGTATACGGATTGCCAAAACAGTTGCCAATGACCGAATCGGCGGAGACCCTGATTGATGAAATCACCAACCCGTACGGCCGGTCCAAGCTAATCATGGAATATGTGTTGCGTGACTGGCAAACCTCCCGGCCCCAACTGAACATTGCACTTCTCCGGTATTTCAATCCGGTTGGCGCGCATCCCAGCGGAGATATCGGCGAGGATCCGGCCGGGATTCCCAACAATTTGTTGCCCTATATTTCGCAAGTCGCGGTTGGCAAACGGGAACGGTTGAAGGTATTCGGGGGCGACTACGAAACGGCGGACGGCACGGGAGTCCGGGATTACATTCATGTGGTTGATCTGGCGATCGGTCATTTGAAAGCGCTGGAAAAACTCTCTCAAGATCCGGGCGTGGTCGTGTACAACCTGGGGACCGGACGCGGATACAGCGTGCTGGAAGTCGTGAAGGCCTTTGAGCAGGCTTCGGGTCGTTCCATTCCCCTTGAGATTGTGGACCGCCGACCCGGTGACATTTCGACCTGCTACGCAGATCCCCACAAGGCGTTGGCTGAATTGGGATGGACCGCGACACGCGGAATCGAGGAAATGTGCGCCGATACGTGGCGGTGGCAATCAAAAAATCCCGATGGCTACCAGCCGGCCGTCACGCCTACCGGAACCGCCAGCCGGTAACGCGGCCGCGCGTCCGCAGGGCGATCGAACGCCTCGCGTCCGGGTGCGGTTGGGTAACCGGTTCCCGTGAAATCCGGTCGCCATCCCGGTAACGGCCGCGGGAAAGTTTGCCGGATTCTCGTGAATCCGTGCGGTACGGTCGTTCCCGGGCATCCCGACCGGCGTCCGCGGCACCCGGGTTTGAACCGTTGGGGTATCGCCAGAGGGGTCGTTTCCGGAACCGGATGTCACGGTTTGACCGCGTGGACCGCACACCGATCTGCCGGGCCCGGTCTCCGGGAGGCCGCCTGTGACGTGATGGCCACCACCAATTGGAACGTTGTCCCGCACCGTCTATCCTGATGCCACCTGACCGCAAACTCAAACTTTCCAGAACCAGGAAATGATTGATCTGAGAAGTGATACCGTCACTCGTCCGAGCGATGCCATGCGACGAGCCATGGCCGAGGCACCGGTGAATGATGACGTGATCGATGTCGACCCCACCGTCGATCGGCTGCAAAAAAAAATCGCGGAATTGCTGGGCAAGGAAGCCGCCATGTACATGCCGTCGGGTACCATGACCAACCAGGTCGCGGTGCGGCTGCATTGTCGACCGGGCGACGAAATGCTGTGCGAAGCCGGTTGCCACATCTTCAAATACGAACAGGGTGCTTTCGCCCAGCTCAGTGGCATTGTGGCCCACACCGTTTCCGGCGAACAACACCTGCTGAAACTGGAACAACTGCAGGGCCTGATCAACCCCGACAACGAGCACGCGGTCCGGACCCGGCTGGTTTGCCTGGAAAACACGCATAATCGCGGGGGCGGACGAATCATGCCGCTTGATGATGTCCGGGCGATCTGCACCTGGGCCCACCAGAATTCGATGGTGACGCATCTGGACGGGGCTCGATTGTTCAATGCGGTGGTCCAGTCCCGGATTCCGGCCGACCAGTGGGCCCGGCATTTCGACACGGTCAGCATCTGTTTCAGCAAGGGCCTGGGGGCGCCCGTGGGATCCGCCCTGGTGGGTGATGCCGACCGGATTCATGAAATGCGGCGGCACCGCAAATTGTTTGGTGGCGGGATGCGGCAATCGGGTATCATCGCCGCTGGTGCCCTGTACGCGCTGGAACACAATATCCCGCGGCTGGCCGAGGATCATCTGGCGGCCCAGATCATCGCCAGCGCGGTCGGCGAGTGCCAAAATCTCGTTTTGGAACCAGCCCAGGTGGATACCAATATTGTGATCTTTCGAATCGATGCACGACGGCCTGAATCATCCGCCTCCGAGTTCTGCGCACGACTGCGGGAGCAAGGCGTCTGGATGCTGCCATTCAGCAGCCAGCATGTGCGAGCTGTCACTCACCTGGACGTTTCGGTGGACCAATGCCGGGAGGCCGGAGACGCGATACGGCAAGTAGCTGACGAGTTCGCATAATCAGGGCTTTCCGCCGGCTGCCCGGATCCCGTCGTCAGCGCCGCGCCCTTCCTGCCGCTCCCGAACTGCGCAGATTGATTCGGGCATGGCCGCCGGCAGGCGGAAATATCGAAAGATCGGGGCCATATTTCGCTGGACGGTGGTCGCCGGATTACCTAATCTCCTGCCCCGTTGTTCATCCATCCCCAGGCGGCGTTTCATGTCACAATCCAACCGCTGGTTCGACCTGGTGCTGCCCATCGGGATCATTGCATGCGTGATGGTCATTCTGGTGCCGTTGCCTCCGGCGGTTCTGGATGTTTTGCTGGCTGCCAATATCACGATCGCGGTGATCGTCTTGTTGACAACGATCCAGATCAAAACGCCCCTGGAATTTGCCGTCTTTCCCACGTTGCTGCTGGCGACGACGCTGGGGCGGGTCGTGCTCAATATTGCGACAACCCGTCTGATTTTGTCTCGCGGCGCAATTGACAAGAGTGCGGCTGCCGGAGGGGTGATACAAAGTTTTGGTGAATTCGTGGCCGGCAATCAAATAGCCGTGGGCGCCGTGATTTTCGCCATCATTTTGATCGTTCAATTTGTTGTGATTACTCGCGGGGCAACCAGGATCAGTGAAGTCGCGGCCCGTTTTACCCTGGATGGTTTGCCGGGTCGGCAAATGGCCATCGATGCGGATCTGAATGCGGGATCCATCGATACCGAGACGGCTCGCCAGCGACGGGAACAACTGCAAGCCCAGGCGGATTTCTACGGGACCATGGACGGTGCCAGCAAATTTGTCCGGGGGGATGCGATTGCCGGGCTACTCATCACGATCATCAATATCATCGGCGGCCTGGCGATTGGGTTGGGCAGCGGTATGAACCTGGCCCAGGCAGCCGACGTGTTTACCCGATTGACGATTGGCGATGGTCTGGTTTCCCAAATCCCCGGACTGCTGATTTCGCTGGCGGCCGGGATTCTGATCAGCCGTTCCACCCGTCCGACCAACCTGTCAGCCGATTTTGTGTCCCAGTTGTTTTCACGCCCCCAGGTGATGCTGGTCGCCGGGGGATTCCTGCTGATTTTAATGTTCACGCGATTGCCGGCGTTGCCGTTGCTGGCTGTGGGGACGGGATGCTTGCTGATCGCCTGGTTTTCTTCCAACAAAACATCCGGGGTCGATCAACGAACCGCCGCCTCCACGGCCTCCGCGAAGCCGGCGACCGAAAAACCGGAACCGGACTTCAGCCGGTTTTTGGCCGTGGATCCGATCGAGATCGAGCTGGGTGTGAATCTGATTGCCCTGGCCAGCGGCGGCGAATTGATGCAACGGATTACGCGCGCCCGGCAGGCGATGGCCGACGAACTGGGCGTTGTTCTGCCCAAGGTGCGGGTCCGTGACAACCTGCAACTGCAACCGGACCAGTTCCAGATTCTTATCAACCAGTTGCCGGTTTGCCGGGCCGGCGTGCAGGTAGACCGGACATTGCTGGTTCGCAAAACGGAAGCGGCGGGTGAACCGGACGGCATCCCGGGAATCTGGCATACCGGATACGGAGCGTGGTGGGTTGAACCGGGGACTGCCTCGACACGGGGCCGGGAATACTTGCGGATGGAACCGGCCGAAGTCATTGTGGAAACGCTCAAGCAACAATCCCGGTTGCGGGCTGCCGAGATCCTGACTCGCCAGTCGACGGCATTCCTGATTGATCGACTCCGCGAATCCCATCCGACCACGGTGGCCGAACTGATCCCGGACGTTATGAATATTGGACGTGTCCAGCAGGTGTTGCAGAGTTTGCTGGAAGAGGGAGTGTCGATCAAGCCTCTCAACACGATCCTGGAGGCCCTGGCCGACTACTATCAGCCGGCGATCGGGCCGGAAGCCCTGTGCGAGCGGGTGCGGCACCGTTTGGCGCCGTGGATCACCGCCCGCCTTCGCGACGACCGGGGTGTGGTGCGAGTGGTTCGGCTGGACGAGGATTTGCATTTTTGGCTGGGAGGCTGCGCGACCGCCGACGCAGGGCAGCGCCGGTTGGCCATGGATGAGGATTCATTGCAACGGCTGCGACAGTCCATGGCCGCGGTACTGCAGCAGGAACGGTCGTCCGGGCAACCACTGGGATTGCTGGTACCCGGCCGGCTGCGCGGTCCATTGCACAAGGCCTTGAAGCCGAACTCGACGCAGTTGCTGGTCATTGCCCGTGACGAGATTTCGCAAGATGCAAAAATTGAAACAATTGCAATTCTGCGGTCGGGCGATGTTCGATACGTTGCTGCCTGAGTTATCCGCCAGGACTTTGGCCTTGTAATTTTTACACAAAAAGTTTTCGTAATCGGAAGAACTTTCAAGTTTGGAAAAAGAATCAGGTGATCGGCAACCGATAACAGATTCGTGACTCATTACGCTTCGAGATGCAGGCGCAGGAATCAATGACTGACGAGTGATACAGGACGTACAGTCGTCAGCCGTGCGAATTCCAATTTCGCACCCCCCCACGAAATCCATTAGCACATTTGACAGTCAATCACGGAGGATTGCATGGCGACACCCGTTGCTAATGCGGATGAAATCCAGCAGGTCTGGATGGAATACAAAAAGGACCAGTCCAACCGGGAGCTGCGCAACCGACTGATCGAGCGGTATCTGCCGCTGGTCCGGTACAACGGCGAACGAATCTGGCAACGGTTGCCCGACGGCGTCGAACTGGACGACCTGATTTCGGCAGGCGTGTTCGGTCTGATGGACGCCATCGACGCGTTCGATCTGGAGCGCGGAGTCAAGTTCGAAACCTATTGTGTACCGCGAATTCGCGGCGCCATGCTCGATGAACTGCGGTGCATGGACTGGGTTCCCCGACTGGTGCGTTCCAAGGCCAGCAAACTGGCCGCGGCGACCAAAAAACTGGAAGCCAGGCTGGGTCGCACGCCAACCGAAATGAACTGGCGCGTCACATGGAGCTGAGCGTCCCGGAACTGGAAAAAATGATCTCGGATGCCAACGCGGTGAATCTGATCAGCCTGAACAAGAAATGGTACGAGACGGACAGTTACAAGGACGTTCGCGAAATTGACATTCTGGAAGACAAAAAAGGGGAAGATCCCACCCGGCGAATTCAGAAAAATGACCTGATGCGTCTGGTCACCAAGGGGCTCAATCGCAACGAGCGACTGATCATCATACTTGTATTATTACGAAGAGCTGACGATGAAAGAGATCGGGGCCACGCTGGACCTGAGCGAGAGTCGCGTCAGTCAAATGCACAGCAGCATTGTCTCGCGGTTGCAGCAGCAACTGGGACGTCGCCGCGTCGAATTTGGCCAGGCCAAAATCGCCTCCTGACGGTCCGGGCGGAAAAAATGCAGTTGGGCACGTGAGGGTACCTCGGGTGGCTTGTCGATCCGGGCCCGTTGCCCGCCGACCGGGCCTGTTCCGCAGTAACCGCGTTGCCCGGTGAGCCGGCCGGGGCAACCGTTCGGGGTTGTGTGGGCAGGCGGGCCGCGTCCACCGCAACAACCACCCATCCCCCCAATTCCCGTCGTGGGGCCGCACTAGTTGGCGTCGCGGTTGTTCAGTTTGTCGCGCAGCCGGGCCGCCAATTCGTATTGCTCGGCCGAGATGGCCTCGGCCAGCTGTTCCTGCAGCGTTTTTCCGATTTCGTAGCGGTTTCTCAGGTTGTCCTGAAATTCGCTCAGTCGCTGGACCAGTTCGTCGTCGTCATACTGTTCTTCGGCCTCATAGGCGACGAACAACTCGTGCAGCTTGGCCAGACCATGGTTGATTTCCTCAATCGCCAGTTCCGGGCCGTTGTCCAGCTGCAACAGGTCCAGCGCGGCGGCCTGGGTTCGGTGATACAGGACAAATGGCCGGTATTGCTCGTGGGACAATGTCCATTGCTCGCTGGGTGAATGCACCTGACAAAAATCCATCAGGGCCAGCGTGTGGTCGGCGTCGCGAACTGCCCGTTCAAACTCCTTCAATTGCAGCCAGCAAACCCGCCGGTGGTAAAACTGGACAAATTCCCGGTCCACTTCAACGCATTGTTCCTCGCTCAAAACCATATCCGCATTGCGGGCCGCTTCGCTGCGCAAAAAATCCAGAAAGGTTCCCTTGTCGTGAGGCCGCGCCCCATCGGGACGACCATCGATCTCCAGCTGTAACAATCCCATATCCACCCGCATCTGCAATACACTGCGGCCGTCAAGTTCGATTTTGCGGACATTGGGTCCCAGCGGGTCAAAGGCCCACGATTTCAGGATATGATCAATATCCTCGCGATTGGACATGGTCGGATGTTCGTCGCGCAACGGTTAGCGGTTAGGGGGTCAACAAAGACCATTAACCTAGCATAACCCGGGCCGCGGCGCACAGACGACCCGGGGCCCGTTCGACTGCCAGATGCATCGATGAGCCGTCGAGGTGGCGAGCGTCTTTTCAGGTTTTAATTTCCAGCCGGTATTTTCCGGTTTCAACGGCGGGTGGTTGGTCGTCTCCCACAAAATGGAGGCGACTGATGGCTGCCTGATGTCGCAAATCCAGACGCAGTCTTCTCAGATCGAGCATGAACCCGCCGCCAGCGACTGCGGCCCAAACCGCACTTTCGGGAAACTGGCCGCGCATGACCAGCAACGCTGTCGGGACGGCGATAACAACGAGCCACATTCCGTAGTACAACCAGCCCTGACGGGCCACCGGCCCAGGTGCCAGGGACGTCGAATCTTGCCTGAACCAGTCAGTTTTTCCAAACATGACAACTCCGCGAGTTGGTCGAATCAGTCCGTGAACCGGATTGCACGCGTCCGGATGCGGACCCCGCCTGGGGCCGCTTTTGTGCTATTCGCGATTCCCATGAAGTTCTTGTGGATCCCGTATCAAATTGGCGAATTTTTTGCCGGGACCGGCGGTCCCCGGGATTTTTCGGTCAGTCGATGTTCCGGCGGCCCTGCTTTTTTTCCGCTTGCCGCCGTTTTTCTTCCAGCCGCCGCCGTTTCTGACGGGCCGAGACCTGTGTGGCCCGTCGGGGTCGTGGTGCCGTGGCCACGGCACGAACCATCTCGGCAAGTTTGTTCAGCACGTCACCGATGTTTCGGCCCTGGTCCCGGAATCGCTGGCTGGCCAGCACCAGTTCGCCCCCGGTGGTAATTTGCCGATGATAGCGCTTGCGAAATCGCTCCAGCACAGCCGGCGGCAAACTGTCCGTTTTTGACAAATCCCAGCGCAGCTGTACCTTGGTGTTAACCTTGTTCACGTGTTGCCCTCCGGGACCCCCGGAACGCACGTAGGCAAATTTGAACTCGCGCAGCGGAATCGAGATTCGTTCGTTGATTTTCAGCATGGTCTGTTTTCACCCGGCGATGAAATGTTGCAAACCAGTATAACCCGGAGCTGGCGTCGTGAATGATTCGACAGGGCCTGTCCGATTGATGCGGCGGACGGGCCTGGCAGGCCTGTTCCTGATGGCATTCACAACGACTTGTCTGGCCCGCCAAACCGGTCCACCGTCGACCGGGTCCGTCCCAACTGCCGATTCATTATGGACCCGCGATGGAATCGACTGGCCCGGGTTTCTGGGGCCGCACCGCGATGGCCAGTCGGCCGAGACGAGCCTGCGGTTTGACTGGACCACGCGCCCCCCCCGGGTGGTCTGGACGAAACGAATTGGTGAAGGTTACGGTGCCGGCAGCGTGGCCCGCGGGCGTTTTTATCACTTCGACCGGATTGGCGATCAGGCGCGATTGACCTGCCTGCATGCCGAAACGGGCCAGCCGTTGTGGCAATTCGAGTATTCCACCGATTACCAGGATATGTACGGTTTCGATGGCGGACCGCGATCCAGCCCGCTCATCGACGACCAGCGGGTCTACATTTTTGGTGTCGAGGGCATGTTGCACTGTCTGAACGCCGACACGGGGGACGTGATCTGGAAAGTTGACACCAGCCGGCGGTTCGGCGTGATTCAGAATTTTTTTGGGGTGGGCAGTTCGCCCGTCATCCACAATGACCTGTTGATCGTGATGGTGGGTGGGAGTCCACCGAAATCCCGGGAAATCCCCCCGGGACAACTGGACCGGGTCACTGCCAACGGAACCGGGATCGTGGCCTTCGACAGAATGACGGGCGAAGTCCGCTACCAGACGATCAACGATCTTGCCAGCTATTCCTCCCCGGTGATTGCCGAAATCGAAGGCCAGGCAACCGGGCTGGCTCTGATGCGATCGGGCCTGTGCCTGTTCGATCCGGCGAGCGGTGATTCGTTGTGGTCGTTTCCGTTTCGCGCTCGCAAGCTGGAAAGTGTCAACGCCAGCACACCCCAGGTAACCACGGATGGAATCCTGATTACCGAATCCTATGGTCCAGGTGGTGCCCTGTTGCCCCGACAGCGTGCCAAAGCCGAGGCAATCCGGCCGATCTGGGCGGACCAGGGGAAACGCGATCAGGTACTTGCCTGCCACTGGAACACGCCGGTCGTGATCGATGGATACGCGTGGGGAAGCAGCGGAGAAAAAATGGGCACTGCCCGATTGCAGTGCATTCGTCTGGCCGACGGTGCCCTGCAATGGTCCGAACCGGGCCTGAGCCGTTGCAGCCTGACGGCCGCCGATGGCCATGTGATTTGTTTGGCGGAAACCGGCAAGCTGCTGGCGTTTCGACCGGATCCGGAGCGAATGGACGTTTGTGGCGTTGTGGAGCCGTCCGCGCTGGATTTGGTGGCACCCTGTTGGGCAGCACCGGTTGTTTCACACGGCTACCTGTATCTCCGCGGCAAGGCACGAATCGTCTGCCTGGATATTCGTGCCGAATAGGGCCGACCTGCGTGTATGATCGGCAGGACGCGAATCAGGACGCCGTCATGCTGCGATTGCGGAGGCGTTGCAACTGCAACCGGTTCAGTTCCACCACGCAATCGTCCAGCATTTTTCGATAGCGATGATGACCAAAACCCGGTCCGTGCAACTCGAACTCGTACGCGCCCTGATAACCACTGTCCTCCAGGGCATCATACCATCGCTGCAGCGGCACCACGCCATCGCCCAGTTGGCAGCGTTGTTCGTTGTCCTCGGTCACTGATTTGTCCGCTAACTGCACCAGGCTTACGTGCGGCAGTATCCGTCCGGCCCGATCCAGCAACTGCAGCTGGTTTCCGGCATGAAACAGATCCAGTACCAGACCCACATGAGGCGTGGCATATTGACTGACGAAATCAACCGAGTGCTCGAACGATTCAAAAATCGTCCAGCCCGGCGCTTCGTCCCGGCACATGGCTTCGATTCCCAGGGAAACTCCGAAATCAATGGCCACCGGCAACAGTCGATTAATGGCCGTGCGAAACAGACGCATGGCGTGACGGCGGGTGTGTCCCCGCATGTTGCCCGGGTGCACGATCAGGCAATCCGAGCCGATCCGGGACGCCAGCCGCACGGCTGCGATGGCGTCGTCGATGGCCTCCTCGTGAGTCATTCCGCAACTGCCCGTGAATCCACCAGCCCATGAGAGGCTGGAGACCCGCATTTCGGCGGCGTACAACAGGTCAGCGGCCTTGTCCACCTCCAGGTCCGACAATTTCGTCCGCCAGATTCCGATCTCGCGAATCCCGCGGCGCGAGAACTCCTGAATCTCCTGTTCCAGCGACCAACGGTAAGTGGAAAACTCACTGATCGCTAATCGGGGCATTCCGGTTATCTCCGTTTAATACGGTTTCAGGCGGGCCGGTTTGATTTCGAAGAGGCACAGTATGCGGTGTTATCCAGATTCTGTAAACCTGAGTTCGCGGGAGAGCCACTCCGCACGCCCCATTCCATAACGGCTGTCCTTCCACGCTGCCAACGCCGACCGCATTTTTTTTTGCGGTAGCCGTTTTCGGCCTGGCAGGTAACCGGCCAGGACGCTTGAGCAAGCTGGCCGCGGTATCGACCCCGTCGGCAATCCCGCGGGCAAGCGCACCCGGTTTGGTTGCCGAATTTTTGATGCGAAGGGCACGGGGATCGCCACGATCCAGGATGCTGGCATTTTCAAAAATTGTTTTTTTGAACAAGAATCCCGAACGAAAACTCGGGCCATTCCGTTATACTTTGGGAGCTGGTGATTGCACCCCGAGACGAGGCGGTGCACCGGAAGCGGCGGGTGATTGCGGCCGTGACGCAGGCGGAAGACGGGGCAAGCCCGTTTTTCGTGGCGCAGGTCCGAGCATCAGTTGCTTGCCGTCATTTGACAACGCTGGCTATTGTTTGTGAAAGGACGCCAAATGAATAATGCCCGGACATCGGTACCAGTCAAATTTGGCTTTGCCGACGAAGATGTCTGCCAACGTGTCCATTCCTATTTGAGCAGCAAACATTTTCCGCGGTTTCGCGACTTGAAAATCGAGGTGCGGCGTGGAATCGTCACGGTGCGTGGTACCGTGGGCAGCTTTCATCGAGCGCCAAGTCGCCCTGAATTCATGTCGTCGGGTTGCCGGAGTTCTCGAACTGGTCGACGCCATCAACGTGTCGGCTACCCGATGCAGCGCCGAAAAACCTGGCCATCCGCGTTAGTCGGTCCCGAGCAGCCGTCGGTCGACGATCGTGGAGGTGGAACGTGCTGGCGGACGTCGGCATTGACCGATTCGCGGGGCCGCCTGGCCACCCGTTCGTTCTCCGCTTGCCAAACGGGTCAACGTCGGCCACCCGGCGGCTTGCCCGCCCGATCCGGCTGCCGGGGTCGGGCAAATTCCTACCGCAGGTCCCAGGCCTCCAGCCAAAACTGGCCACCCCGCTGCATGCTGTGCTTTTTCAGAAGCAACTCGTCCATATCCGGCAAATGCCCGGCACCGTAAAACACGCCCAGCCGGGTTTTGCCATCGGCGATTTCGTCTCGCATCACTTCCAGCACCTTGAGATTGCGATGGTTGATAATCGTGGAACCTTCGCGTCCTTCGAAAATGACCATTCCGGATTCCATATCCTGCATTTGCGCGGCCATGATTTGCCGCAGTTTCCGCTGGCGATCACTGGAAAACATGGCCATCAGCAGGTCGGCATCAGACATTTCGCTCGATCCTCCGCTCTGCATGGCCATCCCCTGGCCGACGGCCTTGAGCGCCATTTTGAAAAAACTCTCATCGTTGTTTTTCATGCTCTCCAGGAATTCTTCCGGGGACATGTCGGCGTGCACAAAGTTGTCGGCCATGTAGTCAATGTGGTCGAGCTGAAAATCCAGTCCCAGAACGGACTGCATCCCTTTTTGCAGGGCAGCGATCGGATTGGTGATGCCTTTGGAACTGCGGCCACCGCGCGGTATGACCGTTCCCTTGGGAGCCACAAGCTCATACAACAAGGCATCGTATTTCTCAAATTGCTGGTTGAGTTTTTCGTAGTATTCCGCTTCGCCAATATGAACAACGCCGATCAGATCGACCGTCACACGCTCGCCGTCGGCATTTTTTCCGACATATCGGGTAACGGACGTCTCCATGCTGACCGGATTGCCATCACGGTCGCGGCGGACCCGCAGAAACCGTTCAATGTCAACCGGATCATCTGCGGAAGGATCATTCCCGTCACCCGGGACATCGGCCTGGTCCGCCACCACGGGGCGTTCCTGAACGGCCTGGCCGCATGCCAAAGCGGTCGGCAGGAATCCTGTCCCCAGGACCAGCAAAAACACGTTAATTCGTTTTATTTTCATGATTCAGGCCTGATGATTTGTTGAAGTTCGCCGGAAAACGCCGTCAGTGGTCGGAAACAGACCGCAGGATCCGGTCACACGGGGAGCCAACGGACGGGTATTGGCTGGTGCTGGTTAATAAAAGAATCGGGGCTTGGCCCGTTGCATTGCCAGTCAAGTATAAAGTCCCGGCCAAAATCGGCAAATCCCGAGAGCCACTCGCCCGCGTGCCCACCCCGACGAATCGGTAAAACGGGGCCCGGAACCGGTTCCTGGACAATCGGTGCATGGCAAGTCAAAGTTCGGAAATGGGGCAGGATTTGTGAATCTTTATTTCGCCTCCCGATGACATCAGGACCGACGAGGGCTTCTTCAGATAACGGCCCATCTCGGGACCCAGCAACCGGGTCCGGGAGCAGTCGTAGGAACCCGACGCGGCATTCCAGACGACCCACGGCGTCTGGCGAATCGACCAGGCAATCGTGCCCCGGGAGGTTGCGGCAAACCGGTAACGTTGCTGCAACACAAATTCTTCCTTCGACTCCGCGGCAGGCTTGCGTCCCGATTCGCGGGCCCGCACCCCAAAGTGGTTCTCTTCTCCGTCGATCTCCCAGCGATACTCGGCCGATGGCAAGGCATCCCGCTGGGCGGTTTCAAAATTCGTGGCCGTATGCGTCATTTTTTCCACGTCGCAGGGCCTTCGATACAACCATCGCAGCAAACAGGCGCAAAGCCGGTTGGACAAAATATGCCGCAAAATGACGTGCCCGGTCACAATACCCTCCCGGGTCTCGCACTGCACGTAGCACCGCAGGTCGATCGAATCAACGGATCGAAACACGGTCAGCGATCCGCCCCATGGCTGTAACTCCCGCGCATTTTTTGCCATCAGGGTAATCATGGTGTGGTTGTTGTATTTCGCGAGGCGGGTCCCGGCGGGGATATGGGGTGCCAGGGCGCGGTCATCAATTTCAAAATTCAATGCAACCACATCGCGCCACTGACAGGCCAGCAGAACGCCCTGACTGGAATTCGAATCAGACATGAAGGAAAGCACTCGCTAGTGTTTGGAATTGGTGTCCGGCACGTTGTTTGGACTGGTTCTGCGGCGAAACTCAACCCATCGCTGCCGCGCCGCTCGTCGGGCCGCTTCCGAGGGGAATCCCGCCAAAGTCGCCGGCAGCGGACGGTTGGCAAAATTTTCCGGAATCCCGGCAATTCCGTAATCGACGTATGGCTGGCCAGTCAGGTATATCAGGCCAGCCAGCGCCACGTCACCCATTTGACAGGTATACGTCATAACCTCCCCGTCCGGCCCGCGCCGGGTTCCGCGATGAACCACCAGCGAATCCTGCAATTGCTGTTCCAGAATCGGAACATGGCGCACGTCCCCCATGCGGGTAATTAATGAAATGGCGGTACGGCGATCCGCGCTGGGAATATCGTCCAGGACCAAACAGCGAACTGCCGAATCCAGACCTTCGGTCAGATTCAGCGAAGAAGCGACCGAGATTTTTGGTGGAATTACAATCGGGCTGGTTTCGTCGTGGATGACCCAGGCAACTGCGGCCTGGCGATACAGCTGGCCGAAATCCCGATCTTCCAGCAATTGCCGAATCCCGGAGTGCGACAGGGCCTCGCCCAGCCGCAGTTGCAACGAGAGAGGAATTTCCGGGGAGGGTTCAGCCGGGTTATCAAACTGATTTGCCACCAGCAGGGAAATCACTGCCCACAAATACTTGTCCAGCCGGGGTTGTCGTTCCCGGGAGGTGTGCCACGCCGTTAACCACTGATCCAGCAATCCATTGCGATCCCGTCGCAGATCGTCCAGTTGCTCCAGTTCGGCGGACCGGGCGCGATACAAATCCCGGAATGCCAGCCGCGCTGGCCCGGTATCCCCGCTGTATTTCTGAAACAGCTCCCAGCCGGGCAAGCGGGCCTGGCCCTGCAAAAACCGGACGACCGCCTCGTCGCGACTTTTTTGACGAATCGTCGCCGCCAGTCGCAGGCACGACAGCCTCAGTTCATTGTCCGGAGCTTCGCGAAACTCGTCCAGAATCGGCAGACAGGCCGGCCCGATCTTCAGCAGTCGGGCGCGAGCGTTTTCGCGACGGCTAAAATCGTCGTCGGCCAGCCGCAGGACCAGTTCGCGAACGGACTCCTGATTCGGCGGAATGGCCGAATCGGTCTGTTGACGCCCGGGTGACGAACCTGCTGCCGTGACAGCGACCGTTCCGCTTGCCACCCGACAACTGCCGGCGTCCGTGGTAACCGGCCCCGACATCCCGCCGAACGGGTACCACGCCAGCGCCAATATTACGGAAGATGGGACCAATCGCATTTGTTTAAACCGGTTTTCTTCAGAATCTGCCACCAGGCGGTTCCGCCGCGACGAGGGACAGTATACGGACCCGCCCTGCGCAACGAAAGATTGTTGCTGCGGACCCTCGGTCGCCGCCTGTGAAAGTCTCCCGTTGCACCGCTTTCGCAGCGATTGGGCCCGGGAGCCGAAATCAGATCGACCTGCTACCGCCAAACGGATAGAATTCCCAACGTTGGTGTGGCCATGCCCGGGGGCAACTCCAGACCAGAGGGATGTTGTGAAATTCGCGGTTCGATCGGCTTTTGTCCGTACGATCTCGCACGTAACAGACAGGAGCCGTAACAAAATGTCTTGGCTGAAAGCGGTGCTGGTTTGCGTTTCCGGTGTGGTCTGGCTGCAGGTTTCCGTCGTGGACGGCCAAACGCCCCCCACCCCGAATCGGCCGACCACGCTTCAGGACGACGTCCAAATTGCGGCGCTGATTCAACAACTGGGTGGCGAAAACTACCAACAGCGTGTCCGCGCAGAACGGGAGCTTGAATCCACCGGCATGGCCAGTGTCCGTTTTTTGGTGGAGCAGATCGTGGCAGGCCCGCCGGAAACGGCTGCGCGCAGCATCCGTATCCTCCGCAAGATCGGGGTGGCGGCCAACCAGTCGGACATGACGCGGGTCACCCGAATCCTGCAACTCCTGTCACAAAACGGCTTTCAACATCTCGCCCAATCGTCGACCGATATGGCGACACGCTGGAAGCAGGCCCAAATCGAGTTAACCACGCAACAGATTCGTGACTGCGGCATTGAGTTCATTTCGGTGGACAACGAATTTGCCGGCGTTTTCGTGGGTGGCGGTCGCCTCGACCCCGAGTCGCCGTCGTCGCCGATCTCAGTTGACCAACCATCCGGATTCGACCGGACCGAGCGCACTCCGGACCAATTGCTGGAATCCGTTGATGCCATTCTGGCGGCATCCGATGCGGATGTGCAAAACGAGTTGGCCGAGGCGATCGCGGACAGCTCCGGGACCCGATCACAGGCCGGCCGCGCGAACTCGGGTCATGGAATTGCAGTTGTGATTGACGGCCGGGTTGTTCAGCTGGAAGGCGGAGCATCCGCCTATTACTCCGCCACGATTACTCCCGACACCATCGACGTGGCGAAGGGTTTGCGACTGATGCGGATGCTGCCGTCCATGCCGCATATTGAGTTTCGCGAACGGGACATTGGTGAATCGGAAATTCAGGCACTCCAAAACTTGCCCGGGTTGCGGGCCCTGACGCTGACCCGCTGTCGCTATGATCCGGCACCGCTGCTGGACTACATCAAACGACATCCCGGGATCAATGTCACCGCAGCCGGGCACGACGCTTTTCTGGGTGTCAGTTTGCAGACCCTGCCACACGTCGACGGGGACAACCCGTTTGGAAGCGGCGAACCGGAAACACAAGGTGTTTGTCGGGTGATTACGGTGGTGGAAAATACGGCCGCCGCGGAAGCCGGAATTCAGGAGGGTGATGCGATCCTGGAAATCGGGGAATATCCCATTTCGACGTTCAGCGAGCTGGTCGTGATTATCGCCAGTCGGTCGCCGGGTGATTCGATCAAACTGAAAATCCTGCACAATGGCGAAATGCGCGAGGAGACCGTTACCCTCCGCAAACGGCCGCTCGGTCAGTAGTCGCCCCGGACTCGACCGTCAGGCCACGAAGGCAATAACATAAAAGCACCAACCGGTCACCGCGGTCAGGCTCAGGAAAATCACCGACAGCCAGCCCCAGAACCGGTGTCGGACGCTGTCGGCACCCGGCCGGGGCGGGTTGGGCATGCGACGCAACGCCTGAACCAGAGTGTACACCCAGATCAACGGTGTGGGGATGGCGAACATCAGGTGAATGGCCAGCGCTCCGTCCACCACTCCGGACTCGTACCAGGGGGAGGCCGCCGCCAACTGCCGCCAGTCGGTGACAAACCGCATGTCGATTTCAAATGCCACAATCGTGACTGCCAGCAGCGCCGCCGAGAAAACCTGAATGCGTTTGTGCCAGACGAATTGGCGCCGGGCCCGCACCAGCCAAATACTCAGCGCCATCAGGATCACGATGGCGATCAGCGCCACCAACAGAAAGTCCAGCATGAACGAACCGCGGGTTGGCAGAAACCCCGGGTAATCCGATTCGGCGGCCAGTGCCTGGGCGATGATCAAGATGGGGTGAATTCCGGGAACGGCGAGGTGCCTGAAGCGATGGGGGGCCGACGACAGGAACTGGTCGTGGATGCGGTTTGCGGGTACGTCGGCCCGTATTCTACCGATTTTGGGTTTCGGTTTCAGCCCGCCCTGCCCCGCTCCAAATTCGTTGGACCGGGGAATCAGGGCGCAGATAACCGTCGGGCCAAAACCGGATGTTTGCCGGCCCGATTCGCGGAAGGGACAGCCGGCCGAATTTTTGTTCCGGGGAACGATGGATGACAGCCCGAAGCGCCCGTCCCGGATACAGGCGAATCCAGTGTGCCCGGCCGCGTAGCGTCGGCGCTCGTCTGGCAATTTTCTTGCCGCTCCGTCCCGCCGGGACTCAGCGTCCATGCCAAACTTGCGCTGGTACTAACGAAAGCAGCTGGTGCGCTCTCACGACCCATTCGACAATTGCTCCCCCGGGCCTGACCACTTTTCTCCGGTCGGGACGAAAGAACAGGCCTTTGATTGCATCAAACTTGTACAGTGCACGAGGCCGCATTCCGATCACCTGGTTTGGTAAAGCGATTGAATGGCGGTTAACAACCTGAAAGGATGTTCCGATGGCGATTGATCCGGTCTGCAAGATGGAGGTCGACGAAACAACGGCCATTCATTTCAGGCGACACGGCCAAACCTGGTTTTTTTGCAGCGAGCAGTGCCGTCGAAAATTTCGGCGAGAACTCCAAACCACCAGCAAAGATGCGTCTTGCGGTTTGCATGAACCGTCTTCTGGTTCAACACTGGCCTCTGATCCGTCCGTCATGCATCATTCTGGTGCGGGTCTCTACATTTGCCCGATGTGTTCATCCGTGCAGAGCGACCACCCCGGCAGTTGTCCAAATTGCGGTATGGTATTGGAGCGAGCGACCCCGGCGGGTGATTCGTCCGGGACGATTTACACGTGCCCCATGCACCCGCAAGTCGAACAGGACGAACCGGGCGACTGTCCAATTTGCGGTATGCGACTGGAACCGAAAACCGTTACGCTTGACGGCGAAGAAGACGATTCCGAACTGAACGAGATGTCGCGGCGATTCCGGATCGGCCTGGTTTTGACCGTTCCCCTGTTTGCCATGACGATGGCTGAGATGGCCGGTATCCCGTTGTCAACCTGGATCTCGCCTGCCGTGTCCGGATGGTTGCAACTGGTCCTCGCCACACCGGTCGTTCTGTGGGCCGGTTGGCCGTTCTTTGTCCGCGGTTGGCGCTCAATCATCAATCGCAGTCTCAACATGTTCACCCTGATTGCGATTGGTACCGGCGCCGCCTACTTTTACAGCCTGATCGCCGTCGTGTTCCCCAACTTCTTTCCCGAATCGTTTCGGATGAACGGACACGTCGCGATTTATTTTGAGGCGGCCGCGGTAATCATCGTGCTCGTTCTCTTGGGGCAAGTGCTGGAGTTGCGTGCACGACGTCGAACCAGCGGCGCGATTCGGGAACTTCTTTCGCTGGCCCCCCCGACGGCGATTGTCGTCCGCGATGGAAAGGAAACCGAAGTCCCGCTGGAACAGGTGCATGCGGGCGAAACGCTGCGAGTTCGTCCTGGCGACAAAATCCCCGTCGATGGAACCATCACCGATGGCAAGAGTGCCATCGACGAATCGATGATTACAGGCGAGCCGATGCCGGTCAGCAAGGTGGTCGGCGATTCGGTCATTGGCGGCACCGTCAATCAAACGGGTTCGTTCCTGTTCCGCGCCGAGCGGGTTGGCCGCGACACGATGCTGGCGCAGATTGTTGATATGGTCGCCAATGCCCAGCGCAGTCGTGCGCCGATTCAACGAGTCGTCGATCAAGTGGCTGGCTGGTTTGTGCCAGTCGTGATTGCCATTTCCGTCATCACGTTCATGGTCTGGGCGTTGTTTGGGCCGTCCCCCCAACTTGCAAACGCGTTGATCAACGCTGTCGCCGTGCTGATTATTGCGTGCCCATGTGCACTGGGATTGGCGACTCCCATGTCGATCATGGTCGGCGTTGGCCGTGGCGCCAAGGAAGGTATTCTGATCAAAAGCGCGGAAGTCCTGGAAAACATGAAAAGAATCGACACCCTGATCGTCGACAAAACCGGAACCCTGACCGAAGGCCAACCGAAGCTGACGAAAATTATTGCCGCGAGCGGGTTGCAGGAAACGCAGTTGTTGCGCATGGCCGCCTCGGTTGAACAAAACAGCGAACATCCCCTGGCCAGTTCGATTGTCAGGGCGGCCAAGTCAAGCGAATTGAAAATCCCTGAGGTACAGGATTTTGAATCCGTAACCGCCGCAGGCGTGATGGGAAAAACCGAAGGGCAACGTGTCTTGATTGGCAAGCCCGGTTTCTTGTCCGACAACGGAATCAGTGGCGTCGACCAATTGATGGCCCAGGCCGAAGAACTTCAAGCGGCGGGAAATACGGTGATGTTCGTCGGAATTGGCGACAAAGCGGCGGGCATTCTGGCCGTTTCGGATCCGATCAGGCAATCAACGCCTGATGCGATCCGCAAGCTTCACAAGCTCGGTTTGAAAATCATCATGCTCACCGGCGACAATGAAAAAACCGCCAGGGCAGTCGCCGATCAACTGAATATCGACGAAGTGGAAGCCGGTGTACAACCCGGGGACAAACACGACCGAGTCGTGAAACTGCGCGAACAAGGCCACGTCGTGGCGATGGCGGGCGACGGCATCAACGACGCACCCGCACTGGCAGCCGCCAATGTGGGAATCGCAATGGGAACGGGCACCGATGTTGCGATCGAAAGTGCCGGAGTTACCCTGATCAAGGCCGACCTGCAAGGGATCGTGAAAGCAATCAAGCTCAGCCGCGCCGTCGTTCGCAACATTAATCAGAACCTGGTCTTTGCTTTCGGCTATAACTCGATTGGCATCCCCATCGCCGCCGGCATCCTGTATCCTTTCTTCGGCATCCTCCTCAGCCCCATGCTGGCCGCTGCCGCGATGAGTTTCAGCTCGATATCAGTAGTGGGAAATGCGTTAAGGCTTCGTTATAAATCCGGACATTGATCGACCGACAAAAGCAATCGCGCAGATTTCACCGGACGATGTTTGACGACGACGTGCAGTTTTGATCTGCAGGCTTTGATGGCGGAATTGTCTGGTTCGACCATTCTGAATGCCAATTTCCCAACAATTGCACCCCCAGAAAAAGCGGTTGTCTGGCGTCGCTTGCTTCGGTCGATGTGACCGACGCAGGCTGGCCAGCCGGACGGTTTTCGAACCTTCGGCGTTTCGCGCCGATGTGGTTTGGAGGCGTTCGTTTTCGGGGCGATTGATCCATTCGGCCCGATCCTGCCGCGCACAACGTTATTTATCCGACACAAGCATCACCGTTGCTGTACTTGATGCCGAAAGCAGCAAAGTAGACTTGAGGTCCTGATCTGCCCTGAGCGCCAGATCGCACGGATCCGATTCGAAATGTCGATGTGACCGGTTCAGCAATGCTGAAAGTCACGAACCACGCACATTGGCGCGCTCCCTGCGATGATCGAAAAGTCATTTGAAAACTGCTTTTCTTTGTAGCGGACGAGGCTGCTTGTCCCATTTTAAGCGATAAACCGGGCACGACTTGTGGCCTCGTCCACTACACTTGATCGAGAGCAATCATCAACAAGCGAGACAATCTTAAGCGGCTCCCGCTTGAATATTACCTGGCCGACGCGATCGGGCATTGGTCGATCACCATTTTCAAGCGAAAGCAGGGTTGGCTAACAGTCCCGTTCCTTTACCGTTTTCGCGAATTGCTGACGCACACGCTGTTTCGCTATGGTCTGGCCTGTCCGATGTTTTGCCTCATGCCAGACCACATGCACATGGTCTGTGTGGGGTAAAGTGAGGACAGCGATCAGCTGAATGCAACAATCACGTGAACGCAGCGCGACCGGAGGCGTCTTCACGCTTTTTGTTTTCCGGAAACCAAAGGTTCAGATTTGGCAAACATCCAGATCGCCGTACTTCCGATTCCCATCAGCATTGCAACAAGGCTAACAACGCCGCCAACAGCTGGAATCCAGCTGATCGCGCCAAAAATCAACACACCTAATGCCAGCGCGAAAAATCGTTGTCTCGAAATCCAGTCTGGTCCATTGATGATTCGATTGCCGGCCCAAACACTGACGATGACTTTGGCTACCCAGGCGGAAAAAATCCAAAAGCCAACAATCACGACTGCCGTCGACAAAGCTCCCAGCCACAGCCAGGCGGGAATCAGGTTGTCCAACGAAACGAACCCCAGCAATACAGCGATGGCAATCGTTGCCACCAGCAACAAAATGGCGCCTGCAATGACGGCGATCAATGTCAGTACCCCCCAGCCCAAACTGGCCAGCGGTCGCCGCCCGACATTGTTCACGACCTGCCCCGTCCATTGTGGACAAATCCAGACAACCAGCAGACCGACGAGTAACAACGCGAAAAACTGTTTGGCAAAGGCAATAGCTCGATCTGCGATCGTCGGTGGTTGCGCCAATCCGGAATCGATTTGAGAATGCTCAACGTCGCCCGCAATGGTGGACTCCGGACTGATGATGGCCTCACGTGCTGATCGGTAGTTTAAATTACCGGCGATATCGGCGGACTCGGTAACGGTGAGTCCCATTGGAACCGCAGGGAATTCGGCTCCAAAAAATCCCACTGCCCCGTAATTGCCGCCTTCGACGACAGCTTCGATATCGTTACCGAAGCTCCCGGACAGTTCGCAGTTGGCGGAGGCCAATTCAACTTTCTTGTCCGCGCGCCCCGCGAACACAGATTGGTAGCCGGCATACTTGACTTCACCTCCAATATGGCTTGCTTTGGTACATTCAAGACTGTAGCCGGCAGCGATCAAGTCGTCGCCGATATCCGCACTATCTTGAAGTGTCAGGACTTGTCCCGCGATTCGGGCGTCGTCGGAAACCTTGCCGTTGATCAGAACTTGTTGTGCCGCTGCGATCAGGTCACCATCGACTGAACCGTTGATGCTGATTTGTCGTCCGAAGACAACCAAATCACCCTTAATGGTTCCATTGACCGTAACTTGTTGCGCAAAGACGTAGAGGTCATCGTCGATCACTTCTTCCCGGGAGATCGTGACCGCGTATCCATGTCGCACTTCTGCGTGTGAGGGACCGGAACTGATCAACAATAACGACAAAACAACGGCGATTCCAGTCAGCGAGTTGATTCGCATAGCGACCTCCCGGTTAACAATAACGAATCACACATTGGGTGCACTGTTGCAATTGAAAATCAGGTTGACGGTAGTGGACGAGGCTACCAGTCCTCGTGTTTTGTCAATCGAGATGGACTCGCAGCCTCGTCCACTACCCTGACATCGAACAAGAGCAAGGCACTGGAGAGCAATCTTGTGTTTGTAACGTGCAGGATGGACGCAAACGACGTGCCAGTCAGCGTCGTTTGGCACAACCCTCCGATGAGTAACATGACGTGAGAAGCCGGTTTGTCAAATTGGGGTGCTCTTCTCCTTCAGCTCGGACAAAACCTGGTGAATGCAAACGGGTCGGTTTTCGTTTGTCTTACCAACGCAAGACTGTGTGCGTCGCCGCACACCATGAAACAGACGCTGAATCATCTGCTCCGGCTTTATCGGCCGAACGCTCGAAATGCCGTATCTACGACGCTTCGGTCCGACACGCCGGCGTCGTCTTTTGAGGCAATTGAATAATGTATCCTGCGCTTGCGAAATCAGTTCATGGAAGGCGAGACCTCGGAATCCAGGCAACCAACGACAGTGTTCGATACTCTTTGAAAACGGCTGACTTGATCTGAATTTCTGTTACCGTTTCCTTGTCGAGGCCGTTTTGGCTTTTGGCGAAGTCGCGATGTTCGCCACGAGTGTCAGCAACCGCTCAACACGGTTGCGACGGCAAAGATGGAAAACGATCGCGGCAGCACTGGAGTCCAGGACGTCCGGCCAGAGAACTTCGGGTCGACGTCAGGGCAGGTCCTGGTTTGGCAAAACGGAAAAGCCTGTTGCCATGAATCGCCCGTCCCTGATTTCGCCCGTTACGCTGGCATTGCGGATGCAGTTGCAAAAACCTTCATCACCGTGGGCGTCGCCGTGATCGTCGATAGAAGTTCCGTCAACGTAGTAGCAATTGCCGTCGATGCGAACCGCCAGGTCGCAACCGCTGCCTTGCATCCCAAACTGGCACTGACCGCAGGATGCCTCGACGATTTGATCGGCGATCCTGATCGAGCCAGATTCTGACGCGTCGTGAAGTTCGGCTCCCGAATCTCCGGATTGTTGCAGGCAACCCATAAACATCAGGACTGACAAAACCAGCATGGATTCGGCAATGGATTTCATTCGGGGCCCTTTTGGAAGCAACGATTTCGACAAGCGGCCGAAGTCAGGCGATAGTGCCAGTATTCGCCCATGTCTTCGGACAACCAGTTTGAGACGCCCCCGGTCAGAGCGTTCGCTGGCAGCTATTCGAGTTCGCTTAACCGGTCGAGGATATGCAACAGCTTGACTTTCTGTTTGCCAAAGTTTTTCTCGATCGCCTGTAATCGTGCGAGAACTTCTGCCTCATAAGAGTTAGGCTTCGAAGCCTCGTATAATGATACGTGCTTGCTGATTGTGGCGTCGGTGAACAAATTTAGCTGGGTCTGGCAACGGCGGCAAAAAGGATAACCATACAGGCCATCGACCTGGTTGCTGCTCTCACACTGGCAACATCTTGTCTTGTCCATGTCGTATATTGATACAATAACAGCTGCTTTCGGCGGCCATCAGGCTCGCAGTTTGATTATCAGACGCATCGGGTAGATTAACAAGGAATTTTCGGCAGGGAGCCCGGTATGTCAAGAAAACTCGCCTGGTATTTGATGGCCATGGCCGCTGTTTTGCAATGCACATTTGCCTGCGGGCAGGAATCAAAATCGCCGGCTGAGGTGTTCGCCGAGCGAATCATGCCAATCTTTCGTTCGTCCGACCCGTCCAGTTGCGTCCAGTGCCATCTGTCGTCGGTGGATCTTAAAAACTACATCCTTCCATCTCACGAACGAACGTTTGTTTCGCTTCGCGACCAGGGACTGATTGATCTTGAGAATCCAGCGTCTTCCAAAATCCTGAAACTGATTGATATGGGCCAACACGATTCGGATGAGTACGCAAAAAGGCTAAACGAAGAAATGCGTTTGGCCGAGTACGAGGCATTTGCGGCATGGATCGTGGCCAGCTGCGACGACGAAAAGCTGGTCAACATGCCCAAATCGGATGCATTGCAACAAGCCGGCCCAATCGTTCCCAGCGCGGTTATCCGTCACTCCCGAAAAAGCCGCGTCGTGGATTCATTCGCAAGGAACGTCTGGTCACAACGGATGCGTTGTTTCCCGTGTCACACGCCCAACGAAATTGGTCCGCAGCAAACAGGAGCCCGGGAAAAATTTGAGGGTTGGTACGCGCAATTCGGAGAACAGATGTTGATTTTCAAAAAGACACCCGAAGAAACACTTCGATATCTGGCTGACGCGAGCAAGGAATCGAACGGAGGCGATCTGCCGCTATTGAATCTTGAAAACCCTGAAAACAGCCTGCTTGTACTCAAACCAATGTCAAAACTCCCCCCGCTGCAAGGTGATCGCCGTATCCCCACTTATTCCGAGCCCGTCTATCACATGGGTGGCTTGAAGATCCACAAGAACGACCACACCCACAAGGCATTTCTCAACTGGATCAAGGACTATGCGGCGGTCGCCAACGGCACTTACAAGGCGGCGGGAGAACTCCCCCGGGACAACTGGTATCCAACCCAAAATATCTTGCGGATGCGAGACGTGCCAGATTCCTGGGACACGGGCACGACGGTACAACTGTTTGTTTACCGGCGGGATTACCAGAGCGACAGCTGGTCAATCGAACCCGTTGCATTTACCCAGGGATCCGTGACTCCCAAACGGATCGTTAACGGTGCGCTGATATTATTGGCACCGGGCGAGGACGATCAGTTCGCCAAATGGAAATCCGATCCCAATCGGTTGCCGGCTGGCAGATATCTTGTGCGGGCTTTTGCCGACAGGTCGGGCAAACTCGGCCAGGATCCGACGGCCCTGCTGGGCCCGGAGGACTTTGGCGGCGAGGTTGAAATTCGTAATGCGAAATGGCAGACCGGGTTTCCAAACGCGGAATGGGTTTCCGCTCGTTTATTTAAGGGCGAAGACCAAAACCGTTGATGGCGCAGAAGGCAACCCGGTCAGGAGCGTGAAGTTTGCCTGCCATCAGCTGCGTCCCTCTTCGCACCAGGATTGTCAACCAAGGACGGCAGCGAACCAGCAACAAGGCTGCCTGCTGCCATTCGGCCAGTCCTGCGAAATAACTGCGCCAGCCGTGCCTGATCTCGCACGATCGGCTTTATATCAGGGTGACAGCGCTTGCATTTCCTTCTCCGGCGTCCAGTGGAGCCATTTGGCTTGCCGGTTTTTGATGCAGAACGTGGCCCGGATCTGGCCGCACACCCGTAATCTGTTGCCGGAAAGCAATTCGCTGTGAATTGTGAAGAAACCGGGATCACGGGGAATCAAATCGCGTCACAGAGGAACGAATTCCGTTGCCGTCTGGCGTCCTGTGGTTTGGCAAATTTTTCCGGTTGTGTCGATTACATGAATTGACAGCCATCAGGCGGGCTGGGGAACGGTATCGGACGATAACAAAGATAGAGCCCGATCGTGTCATTACGAATGTACTTGTGGCGCCGGCCAATGGTCGCCAATTGGTTCAGGGATGGACGAAAATGTTTCGCCAGTCGTTACGGCCCGTTGTTATCTGGCTGCCTGTCATCGCGCTCGCTGCTGCTTCGACAGGCTGTCGATCGCAGGGTCATACGTTTGACAGCCGTTATCGGCAACTGTCGCACGAAATGGTCGCTGCGCGGCATCCAACAGCCTGTGCTGTCGCCGTCTCAAACCCGGTTGCCGATGAGCTCGCCGGGCCTCATTCGGTAGAGGAATACATTCAAACGGGTTTGCTCCACAACTCCGAGATCCAGGAGGCACGCCTGTTGGTCGAGTCGCTGGCCAACCGGGTCCCCCAGGCGGCTTCGCTGCCCGATCCGATGCTGGGCGTTACGGCGTTCCCGGCCCCCGTGCAAACTGCGGCCGGTGAACAGGATGTTGCGCTGTCGATGAATCAAAGAGTTCCGTGGCGCGGCAAGTTGGCAACGCGTGCGGCGGTGGCGGAGCAGGATGTTAACGCGGCCCGCGCAGAATTTGGCCGCGGTCGAGTTGAAAGTGGTCGAGCAGATCAAAAACGCCTATTTTCAGCTGTACTTTATCCAGCAGGCCATTGCCATCACCCGGGACGACCAGCAACAACTGGAACTGATCGGTGGCGTCGTTGAGCAAATGTACCGGGTCAAACAGGAAGTGAGCCAGCAAGACGTTTTGCAAGTTCAGGTCGCACTGGCGCGGCTTGATTCTGAGCTGGTAAACCTTCAACAACAAAAAGAAAGTGCCCAGGCCAGACTGGCCCGATTGCTCCATGTGTCGCCAGAAACCAAACCGGAGGCACTCGACCGTTTGCCGGCGGAACAGGTGGTACAGGACATTCAACAATTTTACGAGTTGGCGATCGAGGCACGTCCCGAACTCCACGCCCAGTTGTCAGTAATCGAGAAAGACCGGCGCTCGGCCTGTTTGGCGGAACTCGAAAACTATCCGGATCTTACGTTCGGGTTCAACTGGATCGCCACGTCGAGCAATGGCATCAGCCCGGTTGCCAACGGTGATGATTCCTTTCTGCTGACACTGGGTATGAACCTGCCGGTGTACAAAAAGCGAATTGACGCGGGAATTCGCGAAGCCCAAACCCGGGCCCTGGCCAATACGCGAAAATACGAACGGCTCAAGGACGAGACGATGGAAGGGGTTGCCGATCTGTTCGCAAAAATCAAGAGCCGGCAGGAGAACCTTCGATTATTCCGCGAGGAAATCATTCCCAGGCAACAGCTGACGCTGGAACAATCCATCGACGATTACCAGGTTGGCAAAGTTGACTTCCTGCAGATGATTGACAACTGGAGGCAACTGCTGCATTTTCACATCGCCGAAAAACGATTCGAAACGGACCTGCAACAGTCATTGGCTTCGCTGGCCCGACAAATCGGCAGATTCGAATTGCCAGCCGAGACGTCACCAATGGTGATTGAGCCGTTGGCTGAGGATTCCCGGCCAGCAGGCAACGACCAGGAATCGGAGTAAACGGGGACGCGGTTGATGAAGGAGCCAGGAATGACAACTCGAACAGCTGGCCAGGCAAGCTGGAAATCAATATTACTTGGGGCGGTTGGCCTGTTACCCCTTTTGGCGTTTCCGGGTTGCGCTCCGCAATACAACGGCTACCGCTGTGGCCGGGTCAGTTGCCATTATTGCCCGCCCAGGCCCCTGCCCTGGTCAACCTGGGAGTCGTGCAACTGTACCGATTCGGCTGGCCGGGCCTGGGCGGCCCGCCTGGCGACGGGCAATCAAATGGAAATGGCTCCCGAATACCGTTCGGATTCCAACGATTTTATGACGCTTCCGAATGGAAATAGTGGCTCTGAAGTTGCCATTGGTCACCCGGAGGACAATTAACCCGTTTGAAAATCCGGTCGGTAATCGCATTGAGGGACGGGGTCGTCGTCCGTGGCATGCTATATTTGAAGATCGAATGGTCTTGACGCCGTGGGGCGACGACAGAAAGATTTGACCAATAGCCCTGACGATTTCTGGCCACGTTTTGTTCTGCCATGTATTCAAACAGCCCGGTTAACGTCTTCGCGAAACAGCTGTTGGCATGGTCTGCCATCGCGATGCTGTTTGTGCAGCCATCGGGTTTGAATGGAAACGTTTGTGGTTGTGGAGCCGCTAACGGGCAAATGGCCGCGACGGACCGTGGTGGTGCGGCGGGCGTAGCGGCAAAACCATGCGATTCAGCCAAATCGACATGTTGCTCGGCCAAAACAACGTGCTGTTCTGCCGGCAGCGAACGGTCAAACACACCTTGCCGATGTGGCGACCGGTGTCGCTGTTCTGCGAACGAGCCGGGCAAGCCATTGCCAGCCGCTCCGGTAAACGAATCCCAAACCGAGCGGACGCAGACGCTGGTTTTGACGATCAGCGTCGTGCCGATCGTCATTTCCCGAACTGACAGCAAGTTTGGCTTGCATTCGTATTCGGTCTATCGCCCTGCACACACGGCGCAACAAACCTGCGCCCTGCTCTCGCGTTTCATTGTTTAGACCTGGTCTGACAATCTCTTTGCGCACGATTTTTGAACAAGCCGACGGGTGAGGCGCATGCCTGTGTCCGTTGGACCGCTCGGCGGTCCGGACTTACCCGATTGCCCCGAATTTCAAAGTTGGTCCACGGAGCCTTGCTGCGCCCCGATTGCCTGAATACTCAAAGTGATGCCATGAGACCGAACCGGGAAAAATCACCCACAGAAAAAAACGACGATACTGACGTGCCGGATAGCGCCAAGTTACCAACCGCATCCGAATTGAATTGTGAAATGACAATTGTCGACAGCGCGAAATTGCGTTGTTCCACTGAGTCGTCAACGACGGTCAACGTTGCGACCGGAATTGCGGCGGTTCAACCTGACAAGCAGGCCATGGATTCAGGAGTGGCGAGTTTGCCTGGCGGGTCAGGTCCCGAATTTGACGAATCGGCGGCCGTGCAAATTGTCGACCATTCCCAACCCTGTGCTCCCGCCGACCCACCCCGGCCATCCGCATCCCGGTTTACCCCGGTTTGGGAAGTCCTGAAGCTGTTTCTCATTCCCGGGCTGATCCTGGCGGCATTTGCAGCCGGCATCGTTTTGCTTGGCGCGGCCCAGCGATTCGGCTGGATAACATCTGCCGGCGGCAAGAGTGAGGCGGACCGGGCCAGTGCGACGTCGGGAGACGCGTCGGCGACCTCATATATCTGTCCGATGATGTGTGTTCCGCCGACCACCAGGCCTGGGCGGTGTCCCGTGTGTGCCATGGAGCTGGTTCCCGCATCGGCCAGTGCATCGGCTGGTCCATCCAGCAAAATCCAAATTGATCCGCGGTCCCGACGCGTAGCAGGAATTCAAACCGTTGCCGCCAGGTCGCAAACCCTGTTTCGCGAGGTTCGGGGCGTTGGCGAAATCAGCTTCGATGAAAGCAAGCTAACAACCCTGTCAGCCTACGTCGACGGACGCATCGAGGAACTGTACGCAGACTACACCGGCATTGAAGTCAATCGCGGCGACCCGCTGGCGTTGGTTTACTCGCCGGACCTCTATGCGGCGCAGGGTGAATATGTCCGCGCGCAAGCGTTCGCCGAGACCGCGACTGGCAGCAGTTCCCGGTCGGCGGATTCCAGTCGCCGATTGCTGGACAGTTCCCGCCAGCGATTGATCGAACTCGGCATGACCGGGGAACAGATTGAGAAACTCGAAAGCGACAAAACCGCCAACAGCCGGCTTGTGCTGTACGCGCCGATGAGCGGTACCGTGATCGAGAAATTGGCGGTTGCCGGTCAATATATCCGGGCGGGCACGCCGGTGTACAAGCTGGCGGACTTGAGCACTGTATGGCTGGTGCTGGAATTGTTCCCCGAAGACGCCAGAGTGATTGAAATTGGCCAAACGGTGATCGCCACGACGCAGTCGATGAACGGGCCGCCTTGCGAGGGCAAGGTGGAGTTTGTCGAACCGACGGTTGATCCAAAAATGCGAACGGTCGGTGTCCGTGTCGAAATTAACAACGAACACGGTTTTTTAAAGCCCGGCGAGTTTGTCCGCGCTACGCTGAAAATTCCGTTACGGTCAAAAGATGGAGAAGCCCAGGAAACCGTTGTGGTGCCCCGCAACAGCCTGTTGTCAATCGGTCCCACGTCGCTGGTCTACGTCGAGACCAGGCCCGGGGAATTTGAACTTCGGCGTGTCAGGACGGGCCCGACGGTCGAGGGGCAAGTCGCCGTATTTGATGGATTGTCGGCAGGAGAACAGGTCGTTGCGCAATCGACATTTTTGCTGGATGCCCAAATGCAGTTGCAGGGCAATCCGTCACTGATCGATCCCGACAAGGCAGTGACGGAATACACGAATGACAAGGCGTTGACCGGGGCCGAACTGGAAGAAATTCGCAGCGCGATGGAACCGCTCAGCGAAGAAGACCGAATCCTGGCGGAAACTCAGGGAATTTGCCCGGTCACGGAAGTTCGGCTGGGATCGATGGGAATGGGAACACCGGTCAAGGTCGACGTGAACGGTACGCCGGTATTTGTTTGTTGCGAGGGATGCCGCAGCGGGTTGCTGGAGAATCCGGAAAGGAGTTTCAGGATTCTGAAGGACTATGCGGCGGGCAAGTTGGGCAATTCCCGCCCGGCAACGACCGGCGATTCGGCGGCGCCACGCATGAATGTACCGCAACAGGACTTGCCCCGGATGGATCTTCCCCGGATGGATCTTCCCCGGATGGATCTTCCCCGGATGGATCTTCCCCGGATGGATGGGCCGAAATGATTCAATCGATCGTCAATTTCTGCATACGGGAATGGCTGTTGGTCATTCTGGTCGCGATGCTGGTTGCCGCCGCGGGCTGGTTCGCCACCAATTCGGTTCCCCTGGATGCGATCCCCAATGTCGGCGACAACCAGGTGATCGTGTTGGCGGACTGGCCGGGTCAATCCCCCAAGGATGTCGAGGACCAGTTGACATATCCGTTATCGGTCGCGTTGCAAGCCGTGCCGGGAGCCAGGAGTGTTCGCGGCAAGAGCATGTTTGGTTTCAGCTTTGTGCAGGTTACGTTCGACGACCACACGGATTTCTATTGGGCTCGCTCGCGTGTTGCCGAGCAGTTGCTGTCGTTGCCAACCGGCAAGATCCCGAAGGGCGTTACACCGGTACTTGGGCCGGACGCGACCGGACTCGGTCAGATATTCTACTACGTGCTTGACCCGCCGCCGGGCATCGATCTGGCCGAGTTGCGTTCGAAACAGGATTACGTCATCAAACTGGCACTGGAATCGGTGGATGGAGTTGCCGAAGTCGCTTCGATCGGCGGTTATGTTCGGCAATATCAGGTCGAGGTCGATCCGGATCTGCTGCGCTATCATCGCATTCCCTTGCAAAAGTTGCTCGATTCGGTGCGAGCCGCGAACGCGGAAGTCGGCGCGAAAACGGTGGAAACCTCTGGCATGGAATACCTGGTCCGCGGAAAGGGATTTCTGGGCTCGGGAAAAACTGATGAGGAGACGATTGCTCAAATCGGCAATACGGTCGTTCAGACCCAGGGGGGGGTGCCGATTCGGGTTCGCGACCTGGCAACGGTGCAGACAGGTCCGGCGTTTCGCCAGGGTGCCCTGGATCTGAACGGTTCGGAAGCGGTCGGCGGCGTGGTGGTGATGCGATACCGCGAGAATCCACGCAAAGTCATTCAAAACGTAAAAGCAAAAATTGCTTCGCTGGAACCGGAACTGGACGGCATCAAAATTCGCGGCATCTACGATCGGACCTTCCTGATCAACGAAACGGTTCATACGTTGAACGAGGCACTCCTGCAGGAAGTGTTTGTCACGATTCTCATCGTCGTGCTTTTCCTGTTGCACTTTCGCGCCAGCCTGATCATCGCAATTTCGCTGCCTTTGGCGGTGTTGATGGCGTTTATTGCGATGAAAGTATTCAACGTCGATGCCAACATCATGTCGCTGGCGGGAATTGCCATCGCGATCGGCACGATGGTCGACATGGGCATCATTATCCTCGAGAATATTTACGATCACTTGTCGGATTGGGAGGGGCAGGAGGAATCGGCCGCGCGTCGAATCGCGTGTCGCTGTGATCCGCCGTGCGGCGACGGAAGTGGCTCCGGCAGTTGTTACGGCGGTCAGCACAACCGTGGTCAGTTTCTTGCCAGTATTTTTTCTGACCGGGCGGGACCAACGTTTGTTTTCTCCCCTGGCCTGGACGAAAACCTTTGCCATTGTTGCCAGCCTGATCGTGGCAATTACTCTGGTGCCGGCGCTGTGTCGGCTGTTTTTGAAAAGCGCCCGGACACCGGTCAGGGCGGCCGCAGCCGGATCGCTTGCGATGTCCATTCTGGCAGGCTTGTCGTGCCACTTCGTATGGGGACATCACCTGGCGGACGCGATCACAGCCGGTATCCGGTTTTTGGCCAAACAGTTTCCCGGGTGGGGGCCGATTGCAATCGAGCCCATTCCCGTGCTCTGGTTGACCGCGGTCAGCGTCATTCCGGGATTTGGATTTGGCTGGTGGATTTTGCGGGAACGCATTCGGCCGGTTGAAGAGAATCCGGTGAGCCGCGTCATTCGGTGGCTGTATTCCGCACGGTTGAAGTTTGCCCTGCGGAGAAAGCTGTTGATGCTTTCGTTTCCATTGTTGCTGGTGTTAACGGGAGTCGGCGCATGGACGGGATTCCCGGCATTACTGGCGCCGCTGGAGAAAGTCTCGCGGAAACTGGGAACCGAACTGAACGACATTCCCGGCTACGTCGATGCCAAACACACCTTTACCGGCCTGACGTCGGACGACTGGATCGCCCTGGATGAAGGCAGCTGGTTCTACATGCCCAGCCTGTATCCGGCGGCGAGTTTTTCGCAAGCCATGGAGGTTCTGCAAACCCAGGACACGATGATTCGACAGATTCCCGAGGTTGAAAACGTTTTGGGAAAGATCGGACGCGTTGATTCGGCGCTGGACCCGGCTCCGGTGACGATGATTGAGACTTACGTGATGCTCAAGCCACGCGACCAGTGGCGCGAGGGAGTCGACTCCCGGGCGATCTGGGATGAAGTCAACGCGGTCGCCACCTTGCCAGGGGTCACGCTGGCGTCTCCATTGCAGCCGATCGAAGGCCGCGTCGTGATGCTGGCCAGCGGAATCAAGGCGTCAATGGCAATTCGGATTTATGGCGATTCGTTGAAAGGCCTGGGCATCGCCGCCAATCGCGTGGCAACCGAACTCAAAAAGAATCCGCTCGTGGATGAACGCACCGTCAACCCGGATGTGGTTCTGGGCAAACCGTATTACGAGTTTGATGTGGATCGTGAGGAATCTGCCCGATACGGAATGACCACCATGATGGTCAATGAAATCATTGCGGCCGGTTTGGGTGGCGTCAACGTGACCAACACCGTCGAAGGCCGCGAACGTTATCCGGTCCAGGTTCGTTTTCGTCGCGACATTCGCGAACAGGTCGATCAACTTGGCAAGGTTCCCGTTGTGACACCGACCGGCGATATGGTGCCGCTGGACACGACTGGCTTCCATCAGCACGTCATGGGGGCCGGGAATGATCAACAGCGAGGACTCTCGCCTGGTGGCGCACGTCATGTTTTCGCCCTCGGGTCTGAAGGGGGATATTGAAACGGTGGACGCCGTCATGGACGCCCTGGCGGCCGCTCGTGCGTCAGGGGAACTGGAATTTCCCGAGGGCAATTTTGAAATGGTGCCCGTCGGGTCGTTCGAGAACCAGGTCAAATCGAACCAGCGACTGGCCTGGCTGGGGCCGTTACTGGATGTGGACTATCCCCGACAAATTGACTCGTTTCAGGATCGAGTCGCCTGGTTTCTGAACTGGATTCCGCTGGGCCTGGTGCCGTTGGCCATGCTGATCAATTTTATCTTGCTGTATTTGAGTTTTCGCAACGTCGCCATTGCGGCCACTGTTTTTTCCGCCATTCCGGTGTCCTTTGCGGGAGGCATGGTGGCAATTGCCGTTGCTGGCGTCGAGATGAATACAGCGATATGGATCGGTTTTATCGCATTGTTCGGGATTGCCGTCGATGACGGGGTCGTCATGGCGACCTTACATCCAGCAATTGATCCGCCGCCGCCCGCCAAATTCCATTGACGAATTGCGCGAAACGGTTTACGAAGCGGGCATGAAACGGGTTCGTCCCTGTCTGATGACGACCGTCACGACCCTGGTGGCGTTGTTGCCGGTGCTGGTGTCTTCCGGACGCGGAGCCGATGTGGCCCGGGCCATGGCGATCCCCGTGTTTGGCGGAATGCTGGTTGAGCCGTTTTCGTCCTTCGTTGTTCCGACCATCTATTGCGCTATTGCCGAATTCAAAATGAAGATGGGGCTGGCCGTCGAAACGGATACCGGCCCGGAGCAATAGTCCATTTTTGCCTGAGGAGTTTTTTTGCAAGCCTGCTGCGAGGGATAATGAAGACCTGTGGAATCATGGGCATCAAATCGGGCAACCGCCAGGCGGGCCACCCGGGTTTTAACAAAAACGCAATCAAGTTTCTTTGTACGGAGACAAAATGACATCATTATTTACCCTTTTGATCATGGCAGCGTTGGCCGGTACGTCCTTTACGCACGATCCAACTGCCCTCCAAGGGCTCCATCATCCTGTACCTCAAACTCAAACAGGCACGCTCAGCCCAGGCTGACCGACTGCAAATCGCGGTACAAAAAATCTGTCCCGTTACGGGCGAAGCACTCGGCTCAATGGGCGAGCCGATCAAGGTTCGGGTGGGCGAACAGGTGGCCTTTTTGTGCTGCCCGGACTGCCAGGGCAAACCGCTGAACGCCGGGCACTGGAAAACGATTCAAACGAGAATCGCTGCCGCGCAGGGAACGTGTCCGATCATGGGCAAACCCGTAACGGCCGACATGAAATCCACAGTGGTCAATGGCCAACAGGTTTTCGTTTGTTGCCCGCCATGCATTGACAAGATCCTGGCCGATCCCGACGCTGCGCTGGAGAAGATTAACGCCAGATATGCGGCTTTTGTGGAGGCCGAGCGACAGGCGCACAGCGACCAGATGCATATGGCTGCACAGGGCATTTGCCCGGTATCAGGACAACAGCTGGGCTCCATGGGTGAGCCGGTCAAAGTCAGGGTTGGCGAAAACGAAGTTGCTTTTTTGTGTTGCCAGGGCTGCGTTGACAAACAAATCAGCGCCGAACACTGGGCAACGATCCAGGCCAATCTGGCCAAAGCGCAAGGCACCTGTCCGGTCATGGGAAAACCGGTCGATGCCGGCATGAAGTCGACCGTTGTCAATGGTCGAAAAATTTTCGTCTGTTGTCCGCCATGCATCCAGAAGATCAACGCGGATCCTGTTACATTCGTGGCAAAACTCGATTCGCAGATCGCCGCCAATATACACCCGGGCGAACACCCGGAAGGTGCCCCTTCCGGTCACGCGGCGGCGTCGAGACCGCCGACGAATGCCAATCGACGCTAGGGCATTCCACAGGGAAACGACAAGACATCCGCGTTGACCTTGAACAGCTTCCACAAGCGGTGGAAAATCAGTTGCGGATTTCCGGCACCGCCATTGATTGCTGATCGACGCCAAAGGCTTGTGATTTCGGGGCGTCGAGCGATTAGGCAGGGCCGGCGGTATTTGCAACGTTGCCAAAACGCGGCTTGATCCGGCAGTCGCCGCCCGCCGGTTGCGCGGGACCGACGCTGGACAGAACCGGCAAGTTGCACATATTCGTGGCAGCGGCAGTCCGATTGTGGCCAAGGTACCCTGTCGGGCAGAAACACGTTGCACCCTGCTTTCCAGAGGAGCCTCTGGCAACGAAAATCAGGAAGTTGTGAAGTTTCGCGATTGGGTGCCGACCGGTTGCCAGCGGGAGAAGCAACTTGCCAACTCCACCGACGACCCGCGATTACGGTCCGTTTCCTCACATCGTACAGCTGGTATGGGTGTTTTGGATGGCACCCGCATTCTTCGCAGCCGCGGCCACTGCACAAACGCTCGTTCAATCTCCTGATGGTCGCAATTCTGTCGAATTGAATACCCGTGGTCCGGGAGTAGCGTTCCGGATAAGTCGCGACGGTCGTCCCCTGATCGGTCCTTCGCCCCTTGGCCCGGAGTTGGCCGACGGAGGGCGTCTGGACCAGGGAAGTCGAATCATCGAGGTTCAAACCGGCAACGTCGACGAGACTTTTAAACTGCCATGGGGCAAGACCAGCAAGGTCGTCAATCGTTGTGCATATTGCGTGGTTACCCTGATCAATGATCAAAATGTGCGATGGCAAGTCGAGCTTCGCAGTTATGACGAGGGAGTCGCGTTTCGCTATCGCCTGTTGCGTTCGGCAGGACGGCACGACTATGCCATCCGCGATGAAGTGACGCAATTTGCAGTGGCTGGCGAACCCGAAGTGTTTTTTAACACGCTGAACAGTTTTACGACGTCCCACGAGTCGTTATACCATCGCCAACCGTTGGCTTCATTGCCCGCCCGCCAGCTGCTGGACTGCCCCCTGCTGCTGGTTTGGCCCGCCGGTCCGGCGGCCGCCATCACCGAGGCTCGCGTGCGAGACTTTGCCGGAATGTATTTGCAGCGGCAATCACCGGACGACACGGTGCTGCGGTGCCGATTATCACCGTTGATGTCAGGTGGGGATGTTTGCGTTAGCGGTCAAACGCCTCCGCAGAGTCCGTGGCGGGTCATCTTGCTCGCCGACACAGCCGGCAAGCTGCTTGAAAGCAATCTGCTGTTGTGCCTGAACGATCCTCCCGTCGGCGATTTCCAGTGGGCCAGGCCTGGCAAAACGACCTTTCACTGGTGGAATGGCGAATTTGAGGACGACCACAAACTGGCGTCGGAACGGGACGTGTTTGTCGCGAGGCATCGCAAATACATCGAATTCTGCGCCGAGAATGGCATTGCCTTTCACGCAGTGTCCGGTGACGGACGGGCATGGTACCGGCAATCCGCAACCGGTTACGGCACTCCGGCGGCGGATGCCGATGTGCGTGTGCCTCGTCCCGAACTCGGTTTGCCGGAAATCCTCGCCTGTGCCCGCCAGCATCACGTAGGTATCCGGTTATGGGTGCATTGGCAGCCTCTGAGCCAGCATCTGGAGGAGGCCATGACGCTGTATGAGTCCTGGGGAGTGCAGGGATTGATGGTCGACTTCCTCGACCGGGACGACCAGGAAATGATCGAATTTACGGAACGAATGCTCAACTGCGCCGCCCGTCACAGGATTCACATTCAAATTCATGGCTCGTCCAAATTCAGTGGCGAACAGCGGACGTTTCCACATCTTTTCAACCGGGAAGGCGTATTGAATCTGGAATACGTCAAGTGGAGCGATCTGTGTACTCCCGCGCACGCTGTAAACGTCGCCTATACCCGGGCCCTGGCCGGACCGGTTGATTTTCATCTCGGCGGCTTTCGCAGTGTTTCCCGGGCAGCATTTGCGCCGTGAGATCGTGCGCCGGTGGTCATGGGGACCCGGTGTCATCATCTGGCGTTGTACGTGATTTATGAAAATCCGATGCCCATGGTTGCCGATGCGCCGAGTGCCTATGACGGGCAAACGGGCTTCGAATTTATCAGGCGGGTACCGACCACCTGGGACGAAACCCGTTTTCTGGCGGGGCAGCCCGGTGAGTATATCGTCCTGGCTCGTCGCCAGGGAAGCGTGTGGTATTTGGGCGGAATTACCAACTGGACGCCCCGCCAGATCAGCTTGCCGCTGGATTTTCTCGGGCAAGGAACATATGAAGTCACTGACTGGGTCGACGGTTCCCTGGATGCATCGCTCCCCAACGAGATTCAGCAACGGCAACACATTGTCCATGCAAATTCGCGGCTGCCAATCGAGATGGCGACGGGGGGTGGTTTCGTGGCAATTCTGCACCCGAAATAACGGGCCAGTGGGCGTTTTGACGAATCCGTTGTTTTATGACGGAGCCCCATTGAGTCGCTCCGACCGGGACCGCCTGACTCGATGAATGGAATCGCAATTTCCCGGTTCAATAGCGGATCAAGGAATCGGATCGAACTTGCGCATCCGAACACCGGTCCGGTGGGTAATGTCTGACTGCATCCCTGTTAAACCCGTGGCCGATGCGTGGCACCGTTGACAACGCGAATGCAATCTGGATCATCTAGTGATCCCAGGCGAGGCAATGATTGTCTTTGGGTTGAGGCAACCAGCAGTACGATAACGCTGCAAAACACCCTGTTTTGCCCGAGTGGCGGAATTGGCAGACGCTCAGGATTTAAAATCCTGTGACCTTACGGTCGTGCGGGTTCGAGTCCCGCCTCGGGTACTGGAAGAAATAAGGGTTTGCGACGCATTCGTCGCAAACCCTTTGCGACGTCAACAATCCGACGACTTGGCTGCGATCAAGGAAGGAACCGAGGATATGAAAGCAGGAAGACTCATGCCGCGCGAAGAAGCTCATCAAGAAATAAGACGCAAATTTGCTGAACAGCATGGCTCAGACGTTGAAGGTAGTCACCACTCGCAGGGCCTTCGACGACATCTATCGCAATATGGAATGGTGGGCAGACCATCATTCAGTGAGTCAGGCGATCGAGTTTGAAGAAACCGTCGTCCGTCAAATTGCGACTCTCGCGGAAATGCCTGAGAGGTTTGGTTTCGCGTATGAAAATGGCAACTTCGAATTTGAGTTACGTCAAATACCGGTCGGATTGGGCAATCGGCCAAGTACCGTGCGATCTACACGGTACGAAACGGCGAAGTTGGTCGCGGCAAATTGGGCTTTCGATTGCCGACCGAAAAACCCGCCTAGCCAATTTCGCTATGGGTTGGGGATCAAAATTACCGCGTGCCACTCATATCTTCCCTTCACGCGTTTTCTGCCACGTGTTGAAATCCAACCGTCGTTGTTGATGTCGACACAATGGGTCAATAGCCAGCTGGTCCCACCGCCAACTTCATTTGAAAGTTCGGTCGCCGTGACATTGCCGTCGCCAGCGGGTTCCCACAAGGTGGGGACCCAGTCGTTTGCCCAAATTTCATCCGTCGGAATGAAGGAGATTCCTGTCGTATCACCCAAATCATTCAACCCATATGCCGTCGACGTGTTGTTGGTCACCGATCCAAGAATCACCGGGTCATGTCCTGGCCCCTCCCATGAGTATCCGAGGTGGTAGTCGGGGTTGGTTCCGTAGGGACGGCCGCCACCACTCCAAGCCGGGCCAACCACTCGGCCACTGGAATTAACCTGGAAGGCAACGTTGGCATCTGCGCCGTCAATCAAGGGGACGGCCCAGATTGCTCCAGAGCCCAAGTCCAACAGAAAACCACGCGACTTTCCGCCAAGGATTCCATGACCGACGACCAATCCGAAGTCGTTGATGTCAATGGCCGACAACAAGTCCCACCCCAATGCAGCTGTGAAGACTGTGTTTAGATCCGTGATCTCATGCGTTACGGCGTCCCAATAAACGGCTCGGCCGTCGGAACGGCCTACGATCTCCCCGGCAGAGTTGATTCCACTCGCCCAGGTATGGGCCAAATTCAAAGTCGGCAGCAGTTCATATTCATAACTATTGCCATTGAACGTCCAGACAATTCCACGACCTGGGCTGATATCTGTTCCCCCATAGTTCGGATCGTCTTCGAATGCTGAGGCCTGACCAACAATGGTCCCGTTGTCATTGACGTCGCTCGCTGAACTGGGACCGTTCTTGAATAGGCCGTCATTCGGATCCATAAATGGAGGTTCGGGCAAAAACCCTTGATCGACAACGCCTGGATTGTTTGCGTCAATTTCGCAAAACGCGGCTGAGCCATAACCTGAATCAGTCGCATTGATCGCCACAAAGACCGTTCCTGGATTTACTTCACTGATCGCAGTGGCAGTTCCATCAAACGGAAGTTCCAATGCGGAAAACCTTTTTGGCTCTTGATTTTTCTTCTTTCCTTGAGCCATGGCTGGTGAGTACAGGAATCCGACCAAAAGCACCGCAACAAGAACAGTGATTCCAATGTGTTTGATTTTCATGATTTGTTTCTCCCCAAGAGTAAGTGCAAAACTGTTCGCACAGGCAGCGCAATCCATTTCGTGAGATACGCCGCAATAAACGCTTGACGCTCAGAACCCAATGCGACGGGGGGAAGTTCGCCCGATCAGGAATTTTTATAAAAAAGCAAAGAATTTCCCACGCTGGTCAGCGGGAGTAAGAGTTTGGGAATGAGCCTAATTCTCGTTGATTTTTGAGGCGACTACCTCTTTCCTTCGCCACTGGTCGGCAAGATCGGGTATTTCCCACTGCTCATAGAGGTGCACAATCCGGGCGTGCGTCTGGCGAAAGGACTGTTGCCGTTGAATCGTCAGATCTTCCTGATTAGTTTCAAACGTTTTAAACGCTTCCGCCAACAATGGCTCTGCATCTGCGAATTGTTTTTGGCCAACCAAGCTCGCTCCCAGTCCGCTTTTTGCCCCCGCCAGATCGAGTTCGTGTCGGGGATGAAGCCGGAGGATTTCTACACTTTCGCGAAACATTGTTTCCGCAGCTTCAAACTCCTCGTCCGACAGCCTGCATTCTCCCAGTTGCGTTTTCAGGAAACCGAGGATGGCGTTATCCGCGGCGAATCGTTTTTCCTGGCCAGCGAGCGCAGACTCAAATAACGGCTTTGCTTCCTGGTAGCGCAACTGAAGGATCAAAGCATCGCCCAGATTTTGTTTCGTGAACAGTATGGACGGGTGACTGTCTCCCATTTTCTTTTGCTCCCGATCGAGCGTTTCCTGAAGCAACTCGACGGCTTCGTCCAGTCGGCCAGCATCACGATAGTTTGTTCCGAGGTTGAGCATCGCCGTCAATACCTTCGGATGGTCCGGCCCGAATTTTGTTGACCACATTTTCAACAACTCTTCAAATAGCGGAATCGACTGTTCCAAGTTCCCCAATGACCAATAGGTCACGGCCAGTGAGTTGATCGCCAAGTGCGTATCGGGGTTGTCAGCTCCCAGTTGAACACGACGAATTTCCACAACTTCTTCGATCAGCGGAATGGCATCTTTGGCCTCTCCTTGCAATCGCAACAAATCCGCGAGCCCCAATTGAGTGCGCTGCGTTGTTCGCTGCTCGATACCGAATTTATCCAATTCCAGGCGCAAGACTTCCTGATAAAGTTCCTTTGCTTCATCCCAATGTGCGAGAGCCTTGTGAGACTGGGCGAGTCCGACGATCGCGGATCTTGTCGAATTGTATTCCAACCCCTCAGTCCCGCGCCATATACCCGAGATTCGCTCGAAGACATCGATTGCCTCTTCGTGTCGGCCCATCGCTTGAAATGTAATTGCGATCGAATACTCGATCGCCATCGTTCGGTTGTCATCGACGCCGAACTCAACCTCGGCAAGATCATGGGTTTCCTCGAGCAGTTTGAGTGACTGATTCAATTCGCCTTTCATCCGATACAAACGGGCCACTTCACGCATCGCGGCAAGCGTGCTGCGGTAACTGGGTCCCAGTGCCGCGTGACTCCGCTGCATCACTTTCTCGTGTACGTCAAGCGATTCCTGAAATTGGCCAACGCGTTCGTAGGCGAACGCCAGACTACTCATCGCATCGAGAGTTCGCTCGTCATCGGTTCCGATTGACTCGGCCATCCGGGTTGCGACATCCGACAGCAATTCGATAGCCTCGGGTGTTCGCTCCAAGTCTGTCAACAAATCGGCGTAGTATTTCCGTGCGACTAGCGTCTGAACGGAAGAAGGGCCCCATAGATCGGTCGCCAGTTCGATCGCCTCTTTCAGATTTTTCTCGGCAACAGCATAGTTCATTTGGAAATCCAAAGACCTGCCGATGTTTACGCGCGCTATGAATTCGGCTCGCGGCCGATCGTGGAAAACTTCTTCGATACTCCCTTCTGCCTTGGTCAACGCTTCGACGACGGTAATATTTAGACCTTTCCCGCCACCAATTTTGTCTGGGCGGGCGACGGCAAAAACGTGGTCAATGATGAACTGGGTGAAAGCGTCGGTGTCGGCTTCTGCTTCGCGGGCATCGGCTTCGGCCTCTCGTGCATCCTGCTCGTTGCGTGCGGCCGCTTGTTCGGCGAGTTGTGCCCGGTCCATCTGGAACAGCGCATCATCTCGGGCGGCGTTGGCTTTGATCACCTGCCAACCACTGAAGACCGAGCTGAACAGCAACGTAAGGGCAATCGAAACCGTAGCCAGCGAGAGCGCCTTGTTGCGCCTAACAAATTTGGAGAAACGATAGCGGGTCGACGGAGGTCTTGCCAAAACCGGTTCGTCATTCAAAAACCGCCGCAAATCAGCTGCCAGATCTGCGGGCGAGTCGCACCGCTCCTCCCGTAGCTTGGCGATCGCCTTCATCACGATCCAGTCCAATTCGCCATGCAGTACTGACTTGAGTTTCTCAGGCTCAAGACAACGCTTGGCGGCGACGTCGGGAAGGGTTTCGATTTCCAAGATTCGTGTACTTGGTGCGGGTGGCACTTCCTCGCGTACGATGCGCAGCACCTCATCCCAGTCGGCCCGACGGACTCGTTCTGCATCGAATGGCCTGACGCCAGAAAGGAGTTCGTAAAGGACAATTCCCAGCGAATAAACGTCGCTGCGCGTATCGACATCAACCGAATTGAGCCGAGCCTGTTCGGGGCTCATGTATTCGATCGTCCCGACGAGCTGACCAATTCGTGTGTGGGTCGCCAACGCGTCTGGCTCCATACTCAACGCTTTGGCGACACCAAAATCGATTACTTTCGGGACCGGCTCACCATCATCCTCGGCGATCAACACATTACTCGGTTTGATATCGCGGTGAATGACCCCTTTCCGATGTGCGTGTTGAATCGCCAGGCAGATCTGGTTGAACAGCAGGATGCGATCATTGATCGAAACACGATGTTCGTCGCAGTAGTCGGTTATCGAAGTCCCGATCACAACCTCCATCGCAAAATAGGGTTGCGATTCTTCTGTCATTCCACAGTCAAAGACTCGCGCGATGTTCGCATGACTCATCATCGCCAAGACCTGTTGCTCGGTGGCAAACCGTTCCAGAGCCTGTTGGGAACCCATGCCAGGCTTGATGATTTTCAAAGCGACATGTCGTTTGACCGGGACAAATTGTTCGGCGAGAAACACCACGCCCATCCCACCTTCGCCCAGTTTCCGCAGAATTTGGTACGGGCCGACGCGGGTCCCGATCATCGCTGAATCGTCGATCCTCGGAGGCTCCGCCGACGTGGAGTGAAAATCCAGCAGGTCGTCGCGCGATCGATCCCACAACAGCAACTGTTCAATTTCATCCCGAAGCGCGGGGTTGCCGAAACAGGCTTCCTCCAGAAACAACTGACGCTGCGAAGCGTCGGCGATGTCACAGGCCCGATCAAAAATCTGCTCTTTTTGCATGCCATTCTCGACAATTCAAAAAGTACTCAACCTCGAAATTGATCATTACGAATTACCGCGGAAGCTCGCCATGATTATAACAACGGATCTTCTGTTGTCCGGGATTGGATCTGGGAAAACGCCATTTCAAAAAGTACCGTCGTGCAATCAATTTTCGGCGCAATCTGACTTTCCATTCTTGAAAAACGAATGAGCTTGAGCTGAGCCTCGAATTGGCACTGTTTGACTTTGGCTTGCTCGGGACTCATGTATTCGATGGTTCCGATAATCTGGCCGTACCTGGTGAAACAGGTTTGCCCGGTCAGTTGTTGGTCAAGTGCTTTAGCAACTCCAAAGTCAATGACTTTCGGAACAAACGTGTGGTCATATTCGGTGACCAATATATTTGACGGCTTAATATCGCGATGAATAATGCCTTTTTGGTGAGCGTGCTGGATTGCCTTGCAAATTGGCACAAACAATTCCAAACGCTCGCGCGGTGTCAGGTGCTTTTCGTTGCAGTATCGGGTAACGGACATGCCCTTGACCAATTCCATTACGAAATAGGGTCGACCGACTTGCGTGGCACCACAGTCCAGTATTTTGGCAATATTCGGACGGTCCATCATCGCCAACGCCTGTCGCTCCGCCTCGAAACGGACCGTGATGTCGCGAGTATCCATTCCCGGTTTGATGATTTTCAAGGCGACCCAGCGACGAACGGGTTCCTTCTGTTCGGCCATATAGACGACGCCCATGCCGCCTTCGCCGATTTTTTGCAGCAACTTGGACGGGCCAATTTCATCGCCAGTTTGCTCGAGGATCGGAAAGGCCTCGGACATCTGTGCCAGATTGGTCAGTTCAAAATCGAGCAGTGAATCACGCTGATCGTCCAATGTCAGCAGTTTTTCAATTTCCGCGCGCAGTAATTCGTCGCCCTGACAAGCCTGTTCGAGAAATTCAGTCCGTTGCGAAACATCGTCGATTTCACAAGCTTGATGAAAAATCGTTTCTTTATTCGGGCCGCTAGACATGTTGGAAGCACCCCGGTATCAGGTTCGATGTGCAGACTTCAGCGTACCAATCCATCCGCCGTCCGGAATTCCAGGCGATCAGATAATTTGCGAAATGGTCGAAATGGTCGAAATGGCCGAAATGGCCGAAAACAAGCGTTAAATGGCGCACGAAATGCGCCATTTGGCAAGAATTCTCCTTGCGATGTGGAATGCCGGATGCATCCGCGTTGATGTGTTTGTTTGTCTTCCAGACTTGCATTGACTTTCCGGTTCGTGACTGCGCACGCAATGGCAGCATCAGCAAATCCAGATTGCTGCCAACACGGCTCATTGTTCGATTGGACGCACAAGGAAGCCGTGGCTTTCGCTTACTGGGCGAGGGATTCTCATGAACCCGGTGATATCACCGCTGTCGTTGATTGCGTTTGCTTGCTGCAAGGTTTTGTTGCCTGCATCAACCAACGAGTTCAGGTTTTTCATTTCGCCATCGGAATACAAAAACGCCTGTGCTCCATTTTTCTTGGTATCCGCCCAACCAACAAAGTGCCCCGCGTCGTTTACGCCCAATGCCGAACTTGAGCGGCCACCGAAAGTACCTATCTCGGTGGTCGGATTCTGAACAGCAAATGGCCGCCAGGCGAATCCTCGATCGGGCGCGGAGAAGTCTCCGTTTGCGTCGGCTCGGACCTGGCCGACCAAAGTCAACTGTTCGTCAAAGATGTCGTTGTCATTCATCGCTTTGATTTCGGCGCCGTAAAACTGAAGCGAGGAATCCAGCACTACTGTTTGCAATGTTCCGTCCTCAAACCAGGCAATCGCCGGATATCCCTGCAGCGGTCCCGCCATGATTCCGGCATTATTGATAGAGGTTGGCTGAAAATATTGACCGTCGCTGCTGTCGTCGATCGGGAAGGGACCACTAATCGATCCATCCAGTTCGACTTGCCATAGCGCGCTAAACGCAACATCGATTTTGGGGTCGGTCGATACCGTAATCTCATATGAGCCGAGGATTTGACCACTGTCGTTAATGTCTTCCAGATGCGGGTAATGATTCGCCCCCAACGGGTACGGCATTTCCTGGTAAGGCTGCCCGGGAATCTTGACATAAGACGGAAATATCCAATTGCCATCCTCATCCTTTTCAATTGCGCTTTCGGTGGTACTCACCATCACACCGTGTTGGTTCATTCCCTGCAACCTAATCCCTTTGGATCGCGCTGGAATTCCCAAATTGACCGGGTCGTCGGGGTCCATGTCGCCCTGATCGTTGATTTGCCACAAAACCGGATACTTATGAGCTGGACCACCCGTTTCCAGATACCAATGAGAATTCCCGGCGATCTGCAAATTTCCGCCAAGGTCCCGTTGGGTGACGAATTGGCCCTCACTTTGTAGGCTGGTCCCCGGTAACCCAACCAGATCAACGAGCGCGTGCGTTGGCTCGCTTTTGTTTTTGCCTTTGCCCTGCGCCATGACGGACGGCGACGTAACTGCGATGAGCAAGGTAACGAATAACGTCGTAATTCCAGAATGTTTTGCGTTCATGATTGGTTACTTTCAATATTGAGTGGTCCAATGCGGTGCATTCACACACGAAACCGAATCCTTGGCGTGGGTGTGGAACGATGTCTCCTGTCTGATATGCGCCGTCCGAGCGCGGACCCGATCAATGTTTTTAAGAAAAAAGAGGAAAACAAGGCTATTCGCCGGGATCGCGGCCCATTTCGCGTCGCAGCCAGGCTCGAGCGTAGCGCCAATGTGGGCGGACGGTTATCTCCGAAACTCCAAGGGCATCGGCGACCAATTCGTGAGTCAACCCAACAAAAAATCGCAATCGAACCACTTCCGCCTTCTCAGGTTCTTCCCTGTGAAGCTTCTCAATCGCTGCGTCCAAATCGAGCAAGTCATTGATCGGAATCCCGGGCCGACCGGGCACGTCGAGAAGCTGCCGTTGATGGAATTCTCCACCATGCTTAAGCCGCTTCTTGCGGCGGGCGTTCTCGATCAGAATCAGCTGCATCGCTTGTGCGGCGGCCCCGAAGAAATGGCGTCTCCCTTCCCATCTCTTGGGAACGGAATCGGATCCGCCGACCAACCTCAAAAAGGCTTCATGTACCAGCTCGGTCCCTTGCAGCGTTTGACCCGGTTTTTCACCAACCATTTTGTTGGCGGCCAATTTCCGGAGTTCTTCGTAAACCAACGGCAGCAATTTTTCGGACGCGGAAGGATCGCCCTGGTCAATCCGATTCAGGATTTGTGTTACATCGGTCATGCTGAACATAATAACCAGTTACATTGCAGCAAGCGAGTTAAAAGACATTGAGAAAAAACCAGTTGGGATGCGACTCCTCAAATTTTGCAAACCTGAAAACAACGCGTGAGCTGACCGCAGTCTGTTTCAACGAATTGGCCGGGATAAAGGCCAGCGCGAAGCGTTGATTTTTGCGGGCAATAGCTCTGAATCGATGTTCGGTCGCCTCACGCTTCATCGGAACTTGTTGAGTACCAACGCGATCGAAAACCCGTTTCGCAACACTCGACGCAAGCTTGGACGAGTGACTCGCTTTCGAACAGAAACGGACCAAGCCACTCGTTGGCTGGCATTCGCGCTGACGGAGGTTGAGAAGGGCTACAGGCGAATCAGTGGACACAAAGATTGACCGATGATGATCGCGGCATTGTGCAGAAAGGAGAGCTAACGGAGGGTACAAAATTTTGCCGGCGGTGACTTTTTTCAGTCGCTTGCGCTCCTGTAAAAAAGTCACCGCCGGTCATGGTTTGTTTTTTCAAAACAAACTTGTTACGTTTTATTCTCTGAGACCACATCGAGTTTCAACAACGAACGGGACATTCCCGCCGACTGTGCGTTGAGTGTTGGCAGATAAAATCAGATTAGGAGCCTGCTCTCCAAAATCAGTGGCAAATCAGTGGCACCGTTGACAACGGAAATCCAATTGCGATCATACGGATATCCAACGTGATGCAACGCAAGTCATTTTTCTTCGAGAAAACAGGGGTTCCTGAATAGCCCGCAAAACATTGGGTTTCGACTCAGTTACGGATATGACGATCTCTCAAGCTTTAAAATCCTGTGACCCCTGGGTCGTGCGGGTTCGAGTCCCGCCTCGGGTACTGCCGGGGATCGGCCGGTCGTCGGAAACCGTTGTGTGGCGGGGGTCTCGACAGGGGCGAGGTTGGGAGCCGGATTTTACGGGGAGCTTTTTGGACGCCCCGCCCCGAACGAACCTGCTGTCATTCATGTGCACAGGCCGGTGCCCCGGTGGCTGCATTGGCAAAGACCCTTGCCAGCTCCCGAACGACCGGTCTCTGCGGCGCGTCGTGATCGAGTCGTTTGACACGGCTCGCCTTCCAAACGCCATGGTGCCGATCTTTTGCCTCGGAAACTCCGTCTGGCGAAGCTTTAACGGTCAGGTCAAATCTCCGGGTCCAATCCCTTGCGCCTGATTGGCACCGACTTTGTCCAAAGTGCCGGACTTGCCGGTCTTCTTTATTATTCAGAAGGGATGCAGGGTCGCTTCCGATACTGATTCCATAATGTCAATCATGCCAGTTGAAACGAAAAGTTCACTCGTGCCGTAGCCAACGGTTCGAATGCCAATTGCAATTATGCCAATCCGTTTGCATTGGCCCTCGTTTCAGACGCCTGAGCGTGAACTTATCTGGAGCAGTGTCGAAATGTCGCAAATAAAGACCCTGATGCTTGTGCTGATTATTGTGTTCGGGATTACGGGCTGTGCCAGCCGCCGCTGTTGCCGGTGCCGATGCACGTGTCCCTGTCATCAACGTGTGGAAGCCGCGCCGAACACGGCGAAATCGACCGTCTCGCCGAACATTCTTTCCATGGACGATCCCGCTGACGGCATTTTGCAGGATGTCCCGGTGTTCGAATCCGAGCCCACTCCGGCGGCACCGCCCGCCCAGTCGCTCAAGGAGATCCGGGCAACGGATACCTCGCCGCCGGTTGTGTTTGCCAAGTCCATCAAGCCTTCGAAATCCAGTCTCGATTCGAACAACGATGTGACGTACGGCCATGCCGACGACTATTCCTGGCTCAAGGGTCGATTGCAAAGAGTCCATGTTCCGGGAGTCGAGTGGAAGATTCGGTATTCGCCGATTGACGAGGATGATCAGTGGGGGGGCAGTATGGTTCTGGCCACCGATATTCGGCTGGAGGGTTTCGAGGACGGCGACGCAGTTCACATCGATGGGGAGCAACTGGAGGAACGTCCCAGTTTGTATGTTTCGGGTCCCTTGTACCGGATTCAGGATATCCGCCGGCAAAACCCGGTCTCCCTGGATGCCCGGTAACACCCGTATCAAATGTTTTCCGCACGCGTCGCCGGGCAGCGTCGGCGCTGGACCGAACCGCAAGATTCATTGAGTTTCTGAAACAATTTGGGAGTGGCAAAAATGACAGGCGCCCACGCAAGGTTTATCGTTTGTTTGGCGATCGGGCTATTGCCAGCCATGGCCGTCTACGGTCAATCGACGGCCGACGATCCATTAAGCATCAAGGCCTCGAACGTCTCTGCCGTGAAAATCGGGGAATCCGGCGCTGATCCCGCCGGAGCGCGAGCCAAACTGATCCTGGCCCATGGTTCCGATAATGACCCGCGTTATTCGGCCAATCGACCTGCTCCGGCCTATGCCGAAGCCATGGGCAGCCGGGTTGGTCAATTGTCGGTTGACTGGGTGTTACCCAAGTCGATTCTGGTCAACCAGGAATCTGATTTTGAACTGGTCGTGCGAAACCGCGGGCCGGTGGCCGTCCAGGATATCCGGATCGAACCCGTGCTGCCCGCCGACAGTCGCCTGACTGCCGCCAATCCGTCCCCCGGAATCGTCGACCAGCAACCGGTCTGGCAGATTACCAGTCTGGATCCCCAGGAAGAATTCCGCATCAAATTGAGCCTGATCCTGAATTCAACCGGGCCCGCGTTTTCCGATGCCAGGATTACCTACAGCACGTCGACCAGTACGGCCTTCAGTGTGGTGGAACCCAAACTGGAAATCACGGCTGAAGGTCCCGAGAGCATCATCGTCGGCGATCAGTTGTTCTTTCACGTTACCGTTACCAACCCGGGGACGGGACCCACCGAAAATACATCTCTCAAGGTCCTTTTCCCGAACGGGATTGAACGGGTCGCGGAAAGCGACGACTACGATCTGGGGATTCTGAATCCGGGCGAGTCACGCTCCCTGCGTATCGCTGGTAATATGTCGCAACTGGGTGAGCACATGTGTGGATTTGTGGTCACGTCCGATCACGGGCTGCGGGATGAAACGTCCAGCAGGGTCCTGGGACTGGGTGCCAAAATCGATATTGATATCGATGGACCGGCGTTTCGGTACGTCAACCGCCCGGCTGAATACGTGTTGCGAATTGCCAATCACGGCACGGCCCCGGCGTCCGACCTGTACATTCGCAGCGCAGTGCCGCGACCGTTCGCCTTTCTGCAAGCCGATCACAGCGGCAGCTTTGACGCCGTCAACAAAAACATTACCTGGTTTGTCGATCAGCTGAATGCCGGCGAGGAACTGGAGGTCAGTTTCCGCCTGCAAGCCACGACACCAGGCTCGTTTCCGATTCTGGCGGAAGCCGCCGGCGAACGCGGTCTGCTGGTCAGCACCAATCACACGACGAACGTCGAGGGAATCGCCGCCATTCTGCTGGAAGTGGTGGACGTCGATGATCCGGTCGAAGTCGGTGTTGAGACGTTTTATGAAATCATTGTGACCAACCAGGGAACCGCGTTTGCCAATGATGTGATTGTCACTGCCGAAGTTCCGCAGGAAATGGAGATTACGGGCTCCAAAGGACCGTCCGAAGGGTCGATTCAGGGTCGAACGATTCGATTCGAATTGGCCAAACTGGCTCCGCGGGCCGACGCCATCTTTCGCGTCAAGGTTCGGGGCCTGCAGGCGAAGGATGTCCGGATTCGGGTGCAAGTCGAGGCCGAAAGCCTGGACGAACCTGTGCTCGAACTGGAAAGTACCAAGGTTTATCGGGACTGACGTCTGACAACCCGGGCAAATTCATCCAGCGGACATTCTGCCTTCTTCGGAACGCAGGATGTCCGCTTTTTTGACGTCCCTGACAGGGGTGGACCAGCCACCCGTGGCACCCTGGATCCAGACAGGCACGGGCAGCGTGCGTGTTGGCAAATCGCCCGGCAGGATACAGCAAAACGGATCAACGGGCGTCATCGCATGCGGTGGAATGATCGACCTGCGGGTTGCCGCCTGGAATTCGGCATCTGAAAATACGGCCCGCTCGCCGAAAGCGAACGGGCCCAAATGGCATGCCGAAGGAGCCGGCGGACCGACCCGGCCAGAGGTTAAGCTTTGGCTTCCCGGTGTTCTTCCTGGTGTTCTTCCCTGATTTCCTCGCGAAGTTCCGATTCGATGGACTTTCGATCGGCCTTGATAGCCTTCTTGATCACCTTGCGGGCATCTTTCAGTGCCTCGGCAACCCGGGCGCCGACGTCCGTGGCGGCGATGACAACCAGACCGGCCTGACCGGGATCCAGCGTCTCGCCAAGGTCTTTCAGATCGCCCCGGTTCATTCCACCGGCGGCATGTCCCGCCAGCGCGCCCAGAGCTGCACCGGCGCCGGTGGCGGCCGCCAACAACCCGGTTCCCACGGCCGCGGCCGGGAACAGCGAAACAACCAGCCCCGTCGCCAGTCCCCAGCCGGCACCCAGCCAGGCTCCGTCCCGCGTCGGCTGTTCGTGCTTGTTGACGATCCTGACCTTGCCTTTTTCGGTCTTGCGGATCACCGCTGCATCAAACGAGTCCATCATATCAAGGTCATGATACATGGCCTTGACCACATCGTAGTCGGACTCGGCAGCGTCCACATTGTCGTATGCTGCGGCAAACACGGTTAATTCTACCCAGTTACTCATGCAATGCTCCTTTCAGGAAATTTCAAAAACCTTCGTGCACAAAAAACATTTGTCCCGGACCAGCCCCCCGCGGGGCACCGTGCTTCCTGCACTTCTGTTCGGCCATTGAGAATTTCCGGCCAGAGCCCGGATGCGCTACGAATGTGCTCCGGCGCTGGACGGTTTTCGGGCCGCCAATGCCAGCATCACGAGCGACCAGCCGTTAAACAGCATGTCAATTCCGACGAACAGGCCAATGACCCATAAACCGGATACCGGCCACTGACGCCAAATCAAAATACCCAATATCAGGGCAATCACTCCATTTAACAAAAGCCAGCCCCAATTGGCGTACCGGACGGCCAGTGACGCAACGATTCGAAAGATGCCACCAAAAATCAGAAACATGGCGATCAGCAACGTTAGTGCCACGGCACTCGAGCCGGGGTTGGCGACCAGCATGAATCCCACAACGGCATACAGGATGCCCATGAGCAAATCGATGAAAAAGCCGCTCCATGACTTGCAGGAAAAGGCATGCAACGCCTGCAGCACGCCCCCCACGATCATCAGCCAGCCCAGGAAGACCATGGTGACCAGGGTCATCAGAAACGTCGAGCCAATGGCAATCGTGCCCAGCACAATCAGAAGAATACCCAGCGCCAGGAACCATCCCCAACGTTTGCGAAGTTCTTCCAAACCAACAAGATGCAGGGAGACCGGTTCGGACATGGATGGGAAACCTCGGAAACGGGTTGATGAAACGGGATCGCGGGCTGTCAGCGAGCCGGGGCTATGTCTGGATTGCGGACAGTTGCTGGCGCATGAACCCGCCACGCCCGGACAAACGCCCGTAGTATACCTGATGGTTGGCAGGGCATCGAGCAGTTTCGTGGTTTTTTGAGTTGCCGACCCGGGGCGCCATTCCACCGGACCCGGGCCGGTGTTCGATCACCGGATGACGTGGTGGATACTTTCGCTAAAATACCCGGGTGGCAATTACCCGTGCCCGGAAATCCCCCATCGTCCCCAAAGTCATTGCCATGAACGCTTCGCAAGTCATGACGGAATTGAAAAAAAAGGGAACGGCGCAAACTCGCAAGGTGTTTGCCAGGCATGGAGCTCCCGAGAACCTGTTTGGTGTGAAGGTGGGCGATCTGAAAACCATCGCCAAACAAATCCGGGGCAATCAGCAATTGGCCTGCGAACTTTACGACACCGGCAACCCGGATGCCATGTATCTGGCCGGGATGGTGGCCGATGGCAGCCAAATGACGAAACGACAACTGGATGCCTGGGTCCGGGCCGCGTGCTGGCATATGATTTCCGAGTACACGATTCCCGGCGTGGCTTGCGAAAACCCGCATGCCCGCGAATTGGCCGTCAAATGGATCAAATCCAAACAGGCCAACGTGGCCTCCAGCGGCTGGGCGACCTACGCCGGCATCGTGGCCACGCGTGACGATCGCGAGCTGGATTTGAAAGAAATCCGCGAGTTGCTGAAACAAATTGAAAAGACCATCCACGACCAGCCCGATCGGGTACGTTACGTCATGAACGGATTTGTGATCGCCGTGGGCAGCTACGTCAAAAACCTGCAAAAACAGGCCAGATCGACCGCCGGCAAAATAGGCAAGGTTTCAGTCGATATGGGCGAGACGTCGTGCAAGGTACCTCTGGCAACCGAGTACATTGACAAGGTTGACAAAATGGGACGAACGGGCAAAAAACGCAAAACCATGAAGTGTTGACCGTCTTCTCCATCGGCCGCCTGAACTGTCCGTCGCACCCACGAACCTGCTGAATGATTATTGCCTTGCAGCTCCTTGGAGGATTTCTGCTCCTGTTGGTGGGCGCAGAAGTTCTGGTTCGCGGCGCCGCCTTGCTGGCTCAGGCCATGGGGTTCACCCAGCTGGTGATTGGTCTGACGGTGGTCGCGTTCGGCACCAGTTCGCCGGAATTTGCCGTCAGCCTGCAAAGCGCCCTGGCGGGCAAGGCGGATTTGGCGGTCGGCAATGCAGTGGGCAGCAATATTTTGAATACGCTGCTGATTTTGGGCATCAGCGCTGCCGTGATTCCATTGCTGGTTCGGCGAAGTCTGATGCGCGTTGACGTGCCGTTGATGATTGCGGCCACCCTGGCCGTATGGCTGATGTCGATGGACCTGATGCTTTCGCGGATCGAGGGCATTCTGTTGGCCGGGGCGCTGGCAGGTTATCTGTGCTGGCTGGTTTATTCCTCGCGCCGGGGCCCTGCTCCGCCGGTCGAGGTGCCTGCCGTATTGTCGACCGCCGCGGCGGATTCACCGGCATCCGGCTTTCGCCAGGTGGTGATAAACCTGGGACTGGTTGCAGTCGGCCTGGTCCTGTTGGGAGTCGGCTGCCGCCTGTTTGTCGTTGGCAGTGTGGAAACGGCCCGGCTGCTGGGCGTCAGCGAGCTGGTTATCGGGTTGACGATCGTATCGCTGGGAACCTCGTTGCCGGAACTGGTTACTTGTCTGGTCGCGGCGGTTCGGGGCCACCAGGATATTGTGGTCGGCAACGTGGTTGGAAGTAACCTGTTCAATATTCTTGGCGTGCTGGGAGTGACGGCGATCGTCGCTCCGTCCGGATTGCCGGTCGCCGCCGAAGCGTTTTGGTTTGACATGCCATGCGCGCTGGTTTCAGCGCTCCTGTGCATTCCGATTTTTGTCACGGGTTGGGTAATTTCACGTCGCGAGGGCTGGATCATGCTGGGCCTGTACGGAGGTTACCTGGTCATGCTACTTTGGGCCCAAAGCAGGTGACGGGAGCGGGATGAATCACTGGCACGGGGACCCGGACGATCCTGAAATTCGATTCTGACAGCCATTGATCCCATGAAACTGTTGTTGTTTAGCGATGTGCATTGCAGCGAACCGGTCGTGCAGCGTTTGATCGCCCGGGCCACGCAAGCCGATATACTGGTGGGCGCGGGTGATTTTGGAACCATGCGCCGCGGGACGACCACGACCCTGGCGCCGTTTCGGGGCGTCGACCGCCCGCAGGTATTTGTGCCCGGCAACGCCGAGTCGATTGAGGAACTGCAAACGGCCGTTGACTGGCCTCAGGGACACGTGCTGCACGGCAACGGAATCACGATTGATGACGTTACGTTTTTTGGATTCGGTGGTGGCGTTCCGATAACGCCATTTGGTGCCTGGAGTTACGATTTCAGCGAAGCCGATGCCGCGGCGGGGCTGCAGGAATGCCCCGGTGGCGGCGTACTGGTGGTCCATTCGCCCCCGCAAGGGGTCGTGGATCGTTCATCGGGCGGCCAGCATTTGGGCAGCACGGCAATACGGGACGCCGTGATCCGCTGTCAACCGGCGCTGGTGGTCTGCGGACATATCCATGACTGCGCCAACCAGACCGGACAAATCGGTTCGTCACCCGTCGTTAATGCGGGACCCCAGGGGATCCTCTGGGATCTGCAACGCGGAGTCCGAATCGACAACTGATCATGGAATGACAGAATACCAATGACCATCGCGTTCTGGACCATTACGGCGCTGGTTGTCGGATCGATCGTCGTTCAGTCCATACTGGCGGGCATTTATTGCCGGGCATTGCAGCGGGCGACCCAAAGCCGCCCCGACCGAACCTGGCAGCCACCAGCGGCCGTCGTGCTCTGTCTCCGCGGTGCAGATCCGTCGTTGGCCGAATGCCTGATCGCACTGGGCCGACAAGAATACGCGGATTACCGGGTGCTGTGCATGCTGGACCATGCCAACGATCCGGCGGTCCCGGTGCTGAACGAACTGAAGATCCCGGACAATCGGCAATTCCAGGTCATTGTGGCGGAAAATCCCGACGGGCGATGCAGCCTGAAATGTCACGCGTTGCAGATTGCCCTGCAGCATCTGGGTGATTGCGAGGTTGTGGCGCTGGTGGATTCCGATTGTGTTGTCGATGTGCACTGGTTGAGCGATCTGGTGAGCCCGTTGGCGTTGCCCGGGGTTGCCGTTGTGACCGGCAATCGCTGGTTTACCCCCGTCGATTCGGGTTTGGGCACCCTGATGCGCGATTTGTGGCACGCCGCCGCCGCCGTGCAGATGTACGTGTATCGCATTCCCTGGGGCGGCTCGGTGGCCTTTCGCCGGCAGTTCGTGGAACCGGCCGGTTTACCCGACGCCTGGTCCCGCAGCCTGTTCGAGGACACGCAGCTGGGGCCGCTGGCCCGCCAACAGGGCCAGGCGGTTTTCGTCAATCCGCGGGTGCTGGTCCCCAGCCGCGAGTCGATTGACAGGCGTGGCGCATTTACCTGGATTCGGCGTCAATTGCTCAACACGCGTTTGTACCACCCGGGTTTTTGGCTGGCCGTGGCACATTGCCTGGGGACGTTGGTGACACTGGCGGCGGCCGGGATCGCCCTGGTGATTTGCTGGCGATTGGGTTGGTGGGCCATGGCGGGCGTTCTGGCCACTGCGCTGGCGGGATATCTGGCGTTTTACCTGATCGTTCTGGGCTGGCTGGAAAATTCGGTGGGCGATGTACTGCGACAACGGCACGTCCAGTTGCCGGCTGTTTTGCCTTTGTCGATACGGATGCTGGCTGCCATGGCGATTACCCAAATCGCCTACCCGGTCGCCACACTTGGTGCCCTGTTGATGCGTCGCGTCCGCTGGCGCGGGATTGATTATTGCATTGCCGGCCCGTTCGAGATCCGGATGGTCGAGTATCGACCCATGACGGCCCATTCCAGCGGGCAGGCTTCCATCGAAAACTGATCGGGCCGCGTTACCGTGGTCCTTGTTGGGAGCAATTCTGTCCGTCGACAGAAATCGTTTCCGCTGTCAACGTTTCCGGTGTCAACGATTGACCGGATTCGACCACGAGCAACTGGCTGGCATCGCCACGGCAGCCGCGTGTCAGCGTCCAGCCGTTCCGCCGCGTACCGGGCCGTTTTTCCACGGTCCAGTCGCCTCCACCGGGACCGGTCAAACGGATCCCTACTGGCAAACGGCTGTCGACCGCCGCGGCCAGGTGTTTCAATTGATCCACGGAGGGCTGGACGCACGATGCGGGAAAGCTTCGTTTGCGGGATTTGCCCCATTGGTCACTTTCGCCAAACTGCAGATACCGGTGAATCGTGCGGGCATCGATTTCGGGACAGGGAATGTCGCTGGCAAACTGGCGGACATTCGCGGTATCGAACGCGGGATCACTGGTCTCGTATTGCTGGTAAATCGCGATGTTGTCAAAAATGCGTTCGGCGAAATCAGGTTGCCGGTGCCGGGGACTGTTAATTCCACAGAATCGAACTCCATGCGAGTCGAAATACTCGTAACAGGCCTCGATGACCTGTCGAGGGGTCAGGCGTTTTTCGGGAGCCAGATGGTAGGTGCGACCGCGGGCAGCCGGATTGCCAAACAGGCGGCAAAAGACCGCCGAGACCCAATCGACCGGAACCACGTTGCGGGGTTCGTCGCCGTCCAGGGGGACGTGGACGGGGGTCAAAATCCGGCCATCAGCGCCGCGTTCCTGTTCGGGAACAAACAGGGCAAACAAACGCAGGTAGACGTACAGGCCATGATAGGAACTGGTGAATCCGGTTTCGGAATCGCCGGCGATGACAACCGGCCGATAAATCGTCGCCGATGCAAAGCTGGAGCTTTGGCGGACCAGTTTTTCCGCTGCGAATTTGCTGCGTTCATAATCATTGCGAAAATCCTGGCCGCGTTCAAACTCATCTTCCATAATCGTTCCGGTACGGCATCCACAAACGTACGCCGTGGACACGTAGTGGAAGTGGCGAATTCCGGACTCGTCGGCCAGCGATAATGCCTGACGGGTCCCCTCGACATTGGTTAGCCAGGGCTCAATCTGCGGATCCTGGGCACCATGGAATTTCAGAACGGCCGCATTGTGGATCAGGCTGCTGCAATAATCGGCAACAAATTGCCGGTCATTCGGGTCAAGTCCCAGGCCAGGTTGATGGATGTCGCCGGTCAACACAATCGGGCGCGGCAGGTACCGGCCCAGCTCGGACTCAAATCGTTGCAGGATTCGCTCGACGCGGGCTGCGGCCGGTGCGCGGCCGGCGTTGCGAACCACGACCGCGATCCGATGCCCCTGCAGCAGCAGGTCACGCAACAGATACTGGCCCAGCAGACCAGTAGCACCGGTCAACAACGTATAGGGCTGATGATGTTCCAACGCCAGCCTGGCTGATAATTCGCCCAATGTCTGTCCTCAATGGCGGCCCGGTGGCCTAAAATCGCAGGTGTCAGGTTACGCCGTCGTGGCCGTGCGCGAAGTTCGCCCGCAGGCCGGATGTCGAGGATCTCGACCGACGCCGGGAGCTGGTTCCGTGAGTTTCATTCCAGATTAATTAAATCAATGACTGTCTTTAAGTCCGAATGGCAGATGTTTTCCCGGATTGTCCAGAAACGCGGCGGATCGGGCGGACAACCATTTGGAACAAGTCCCGGCTTTTCGACAATATTATTGAGTACTCTGCGGTCGGGGTACGGTTTATGCGCCGTCGTGACGTTAACGGTCGCGGGCTGGTGCAATCCGGGAATGGCGATGATTATGCAGGATTTGCCGGGTGAAACGGGCCCACCCGTCGATCGGGAGCCGCTCGCCAAATGGTCGGCAACCCCGGCCGCACCGATTCCGCCAAAGCGGGTGGCCGCTGGCTGGATCGCCCTGTTTGATGGGCATAGCCTGTACGGCTGGCGCGCCGAATCGACGGCCAACTGGCACGTCGCTGACGAATGTTTGTGCGCCGAAACCGGCCAGCCTGGACTGTTGCGGACCACCAGCCAGTTTGACGATTTTCAGTTGCACGTGGAGTTCGCGGCCCCTGAATCCACCAACAGCGGGCTGCTGCTGCGGACCAGTCCGCGGCCGCGCGGCCCGGCGGGTGACGGTTATGAAATCAATATTGCGTCCGACGATCCGCAATTTCCGACCGCCTCCCTGGTACAGCGGCAGCGAAGCGGGGGAGAAACCGCCCGGCAGGCCGCCGATGGATTATTTCATCAGCTGGAGGTCACCGCGCAGGCCGGACGAATTGTTGTTCGTCTGGATGGGCAACCGGTCACCGACTACACCGACCCGCGCCCTTTGGGGCGCGGATACATCGGCCTGCAGTACGAAACCGGTTCAGTCCGTTTTCGAAACATCTGGTTGCGACCGCTTGGCACCCGTCCGCTGTTCGATCAGGGCGATCCGGCGGCCTGGCGGGTGGGCGGCGCCGCGCGCGTTTCGTTCCACCGCCACGGAGTTCTCCGGATTCAGGGAGGACCCGGCTGTCTGGAAACCCGTGATCAATGGGGCGATTTTGTATTGCAGGCCGAATGTCGAATCGCTGCCGGACAGAATTCCGGGATCTTTTTCCGCTGCATTTCGGGCGACAACATGAATGGCTATGAAAGTCAGATACAAAACGGCTTTAACAAACATCGGACACGACCCACGGACGCCGGAACCGGAGCGGTTTTTCGACGGACAACCGCTCGCCTGGTGGCAGCTGACGATGACCACTGGTTTGCCAAGACGATTGCCGCGTGCGGGCCACACATCAGCGTTTGGGTTAACGGTTATCAGGTTACGGACTGGACCGACCAGCGGCTGCCCGACCCCAACCCCCGCCGCGGCCTGCGGCTGGATGCGGGCACGATTATGCTGCAGGCCCACGATGATCAAACCGACGTGTGGTTTCGGGACGTTCGGATCGGCGAACTGGCCGTGCGCCGCTGACGAAACGTCCCGGCCGACGACGCAACGAGCAGTCCGGCAGTGCGGAGAGTTTTGTGCCACAAAGTTGACAGAGACCAGCGGCAGTACCGAGTGATTGGCCGGGCGGTCTTCCGGCGCTGCGCTGGTTTTTTGACGAAGTTTTGCGGGAGGAAACAGGAATGTCCTGGTTCCCCCGGGGGACCCCGCCCGGCCCGGATGCGTTCCGCGACACGGGCACGAGTGGTCAGCCGCTCAACACGAATCTCCGGCCTGTCGCAGGTGTACTAGCCTGGCGCCGCTCCCGGCGCTGATGGATTTGGCGTGTCGCTGACCGAACCCTGCAATGAACGCAACACGCGGGGTAACGGAAAGTGCACGCTTTCCTCGCGAATCATGCGAACCTCAACCGTGGCTTCAAATCGTTCGCATAACCAGTCGATACATTGCTCGACCACCGTCTCGGGGGCCGATGCCCCGGCGGTGACCAATACCGTTTCGGAACCACTGAACCATCCCGAATCGATATCTTCGGGTCCGTCGATCAGATGGGCCGTCACATCGGCAGCGGCCGCCAGTTCCCTCAAACGCTGGCTGTTGGAGCTGTTTTGACTGCCCAGCACCAGGCAGATATCGGCCTCAGCCGCCAGTTTGCGGACCGCGTCCTGCCGGTTCTGGGTGGCGTAGCAAATGTCATCCTTGGGTGGATTGACCAGGTGGGGAAACCGCCGGCGAAGCCGGGCGATAATCCGATTGGCATCATCGACCGATAATGTGGTTTGGGTCAGATAGGCGACCCGGGCGTCATCTGGCACATTCAGCCGATCGACATCGGCTTCGCTTTCCACCAGCACCATGGCCTGGGGGGCCTCGCCCATCGTCCCGATGACTTCGTCGTGCCCTTCATGGCCGATCAACAGAATGGTATAGCCCTCCCGGGCATACTTGACGGCCTCCAGGTGAACCTTGGTCACCAGCGGACAAGTCGCATCGATCGCGTTCAGGTTTCTCTCGGCAGCCAGCCGTCGAATTTCGGGCGAAACACCATGAGCGGAAAACAGCACATTGGATCCGGCGGGAATCTCGTCCAGCGAGTCCACAAACGTCACGCCGCGCTGGCGAAACGAATTGACGACGTACTGGTTGTGCACGATTTCGTGGTACACGTACACGGGCGGACCGAAAGCCTGCAACGAAAGCTCCAGGCTTTCGATGGCCATATTGACGCCCGCACAAAAGCCCCGCGGACTGGCAAGCAGAATTTTCATTGCACAAACGCCCTCCCCGCCCCAATTCTATCAGGCACCCGGTTTTTACGCGAGCGTTGAATCCCTGTCCGCGGCTGCTCGCGAGACGCGTGGCGAACCCGCCCCTCCCGACGATGGCCAATCGGGAACAGATTCCGGGACCGCGGCGGCCAATCGGCAATGTCAGGCACCGGGAAAACAGACGTCGTGATAACCGACCTGTCTTGCCAGGCGGCCGGTTTTTTTGGGTGCGGCCAGCCCGACAACATGGGGCAGGCGAGGACGCCCCAACAGCGACAATCCCGTTTTGGTTTTGTCGCGGCCCTAAACGAACTGGTTGATCAGGTTTTCCAGGAATTCTTGCCGGCCACTGGTGTTGGGTGCGGAATCGCCTTTTTGCATCATGAAACGGGACAGTGAAACAAGCGATTGCTGTCCCGAGTCAATCCCCTTGCCCAACTCCGAACTCCAGCTGGCATAACGATTGTCCAGTTCCTGTTGCCAGCGCCCGTCGGCCAGGATGGCGGCCGCAATTTTCAACCCCCGGGCGAACGCGTCCATTCCGCCGATATGGGCATAAAACAGGTCCAGCGGGTCGATGCTTTCGCGGCGCACCCGGGCGTCAAAGTTGACGCCTCCGGTTCCCAGGCCGCCGTAGCGCAGCAGGACCAGCATTATCCGGGTCGTTTGGTAAATGTCGGTAGGGAACTGGTCGGTATCCCAGCCCAGCAACAAATCTCCCCGGTTGGCATCGATCGAACCCAGCATTCCCTGAATCGCCGCATATTCCAGTTCGTGCATCATGGTGTGACCCGCCAGGGTGGCGTGATTGGCTTCGATGTTCAACTTGAAATGTTCGGTCAGCCCGTAGGCGCGCAGGAAATTGATGCAGGCTGCCGCGTCGCTGTCGTACTGGTGTTTTGTCGGCTCTTTGGGTTTGGGTTCGATCAGGAATTGCCCGCCAAAACCGATTTCGCGGGCATACTCCACGGCCAGGTGAAAGAACCGGCCGAGTTGATCCAGCTCCCGTTTCAGATCCGTGTTCCACAGGTTTTGGTAGCCCTCCCGGCCCCCCCAGAAAACATAATTCTCACCACCCAGCCGCTGCGTCACCTCCAGGCATTTTTTAACCTGGGCCGCGGCATAGGCAAAGACTTCGGCGTTGCAACTGGTCGCCGCACCGTGCATGTAACGTGGATGACTGAACAGGTTGGCCGTGCCCCACAACAGCCGGATACCGGTTCGCTGCATTTCCTGTTCCACGACATCGACGACGGCGTCCAGGTTGTTGCAGGATTCCAGCAGGGACTTGCCGGGCGGGGCAATGTCGGCATCGTGAAATGCAAAAAACGGCGCACCAAGCTTTTCCATGAACTCGAATGCGACACGGACCCGCCGAATGGCGTTTTCAACAGAATTGCTTCCGTCATCCCACGGTCGCAACAGTGTCGGCGCACCGAACGGGTCGGCCCCTGTTGCCCGAAAGGTATGCCAGTAAACCACGCTGAATCGCAAATGGTCGCGCATGGGTTTTCCCGCGACGAGTTCATCCGCATCGTAGTGACGAAACGTCAGCGGGTTCCGGGAATCGGGCCCGCCGAACTCGATCGGGCCCGTTGCAAACTGTTCGGACATTGTCTGACTTTCCACGGGATAACCGGGGTCGGGTACGTCGCGTCAGCGGCGGCCCCCGGGGAGGTTACTTGTTCATTTTCCGGCGCAATAACCAGTCACCCAGTCGCGGCGACCACGCCAGGGCGACATAAATCAGACGGGCCCCCAATGGCATGATTTCCAAATGGCGTTTTTCACAGCCGCGGATAATCCGGTCAGCCAGGCGGGTCGGATCGATGCCGCGCACGCGAGCCCCGGCTGCCGGTCGCCGCGCCGAATCGGGCAAGCCAGCGGCCTGGTCGTCGTATCGTACTCCCGCATCATCCCGTTTGATGGGTCCGGGGCAAACCAGCATATAATGCACATTGGCGGGCCCCTCCAGCCGCAAATGGTGGTTATAAGCGGCCAGGGCAAATTTGCTGGTCGTATAGGGAGCCATGAACGGCCACGCCGTCTTGCACGACAGCGATCCAATATTGACAACGTGACCGGACGTTTTGGCGAGCGCGTCAATGGCCGCCTCGGTGCAGTTGATGGCCGAGTGCAAGTTGACTTCCATAAACTCGCGATAGTCATCCAGACGGGTACTGAACAACTCGATCCGAACCGACTTGCCGACGTTGTTGACCAGGACGTCCAGTTGGCCGAACCGATCCAGAATCTGCTGAATGGCCGAGCGGGCTTGATCCCGAACCGTGACATCGGCGGGCACCGGAATCACGTCCGGGTGATCCAGCTGGTGAACGGCTTGCTGCAAACGCTCCTGATTACGGGCCAGCAAGGCCACGCGAGCGCCTCGGGCCAGGAAACGGCGGGCAATAACCAGTCCCAAACCGGCCGAACCACCGGTGACCGCCACCACTTTTTGACTCCATTGACTCATCATTTGCCTGGGTCGAATTGCTGGCACGTCACCGGACGCTGGCGGGTGAATCTGATAGCAAACCGATGAATCCTGGGGCTTTGCCTAAAGTTTGCGGGTTCCAATGACGATTGCGATTGTAGCAAACGGGGGCTTTGCGGAAACCTGTCCCACCCTGCCTGAATAAGCTGGAAATCCTTGTGAATACCATTTCTCGAAAACCGATTCCTGTTCGTCAATGGCACCACGGTCGCTGGGCAGCCGGTTTGTTTCTGGCCGCAAGCCTGCTGGGAGGGTGTACCACGATGATGCCCCATCGCACAGCCGAGCTCCCGGCGATCGATGAAAATACACCGACCTACAAAGTCATTTTTGCCAATAACGCTGGCAGCAGCCCCAAGGTCTTTACGGGTCGAATCACTGATTCCATGACCGTCCAGGACGCCCTGGCGGAATCCGGAGCGTCCGACAAGTATCGGGGCATGCTGATTGACCTGGCGAGAAAGGTGCCGGAAAAGGATGAGATTTTGAGATTGCCGGTCGTATACGATTCGGATGCCCGGCATGTCATCGACGCCCAGAATTACGCCATCCATCCCGGCGATGAAATACTGATTCGCAGGGACAATCCCGGAGCCCTGGAGGCGGTGTTCAAGTCGTTTGGAACCAGCCCATCGGCGTTATATTGATTTCGGAACGACTGCGCAGCGGGTTTTCAGGGCGTCAGCATCTCCGCAGTCCGGACCGCCGGTGTTAGACTGGAGGGATGAACCGCCACCAGTTTCAATTCGCGGCTCGCCAGTTTCGGGCGGGCAAAATCCATCTGAATGATTTCACCGATCAGGTGTTCGGGAAGTCGCTGCCGGACAGGGGCACTGACCAGCCATCGATCGACTCGTTGCCCGCTTTGCCGGACCGGGCGGCCGACAGTCACAAGGGTGATTATGGTCGAATTCTGGTCATTGCCGGTTCCCGCGGGATGGCGGGTGCGGCCGCCCTGACCGGTTTGGCTGCGTTGCGCGGCGGTGCCGGGCTGGTCACGATTGCCACTGCCCGATCCTGCCAGGCAGTTGTTGCCGGATTTCATCCGGCCATCATGACGGTCGGGCTGCGCGACGACCAGGACGGCCGCATCGCGGTTGAATCGTGGGCGGAATTGGCGGAAAGCGTCCCCGAATTTGACTGTCTGGCGATCGGGCCCGGACTGGGGATCTCGGCGAAACTGCAGGGCCTGATGCGCGACGTGTTCCGCAACGCGCCGCGTCTGGCTGTGATCGATGCCGATGGCCTGAACAATCTGGGAATTGACTTCGATTGGCCGACTCCGGTTTTCGACCGCGTGTTGACACCGCATCCGGGAGAATTGCGGCGTCTTGTCCGGACGGCCGACAATGATCGGGCGACGCTGGAGCGCGATGCCCGGCAACTGGCACTGCGCTTACCGGGGGCGATCGTATTGAAGGGCCACCACAGCCTGGTCACCGACGGGCACCGGTCCCGGCATAATCCGACCGGCAATCCCGGCATGGCCACCGCCGGTTCGGGGGATGTATTGACGGGCATCATTGCCGCCCTGGCGGGCCAGGGGCTTGACGCCTGGGGTGCGGCGGTGCTGGGATGTCTGGTGCATGGCGCTGCCGGAGACCGGGCCGCCGGCGAAAAAGGCCAGCCGGGAACGATCGCGACGGATATTATTGACTCGTTACCGGCGGTTTTGACACAGGCCGCAGTTTTCCCGCTCGGACCGGACCCGACGATCGAACATGTCTGACCCCATTACCTATGAATTTGATGTGATTGTCGTCGGGGCGGGGCATGCCGGAACCGAGGCGGCTGCGGCTGCGGCGCGACTGGGTGCCCGCACGGCGTTGCTGACAACGAATCTGGATACGGTCGGTCAAATGAGCTGCAACCCGGCCATCGGGGGCGTGGCCAAGGGACATTTGGTGCGTGAGATTGACGCGCTCGGTGGATTGATGGGCCGGGCCATTGACGCCACGGCCATTCAATTCCGCATGCTCAATTTGCGCAAGGGCCCGGCCATGCACAGTCCTCGCGCCCAGGCTGACAAAAAAGCCTATCAGGCGTGGATCAAGCACGAAATTGAAAAACAGCCCGGACTGACCCTGCGGCAGGAGATGGTTGAGGACATCCTGACCGGGCGGATGGATGGACAGGAACGCGTGACCGGGGTTTCGGTGCGGGGAAACGCCCGTTATCTGCGCCCGCGGTGATTCTGACGACGGGCACGTTTTTGCAGGCCATCATGCATACCGGCGAGGCCACCACGGCCGGGGGGCGGGCCGGCGAAGGAACAACGCGCGGATCAGCGCCGCGCCTGACGCGGCTCGGGTTCCGGCTGGAACGGTTCAAAACCGGGACGCCCCCCCGGTTAAACGGTCGTACGATTGATTATTCAAAAACAGAAATCCAGCCCGGCGATTCGGTTCCCCGGCCGTTTTCGTTTCTTAACCGGAGTATCCAGGTCGAACAATTGCCCTGCTGGATTACGTGGACCAATGAACAGGTCCACGTCTGATTCGCGACAACCTGCATCGGGCGCCGATGTACAGCGGGCAAATTTCCGGCAGTGGTCCCCGCTATTGTCCCTCGATTGAGGACAAGGTGGTCCGGTTTGCCGACAAGACCCGGCATCAGCTGTTTCTGGAACCGGAGGGCCGGAATACCGCGGAGGTTTACGTTAACGGGATCTCAACCAGCTTGCCCCGCGATGTCCAGGACGCCATGTTCAAGTTGATTCCGGGCCTGGAACAAGCAGAAATCCTCCGCTACGGATATGCCGTGGAATACGATTTTTGCCCGCCCGATCAATTGAAAAACACACTGGAAACCCGGGCCGTTCGCGGTTTGTGGTTCGCCGGCCAGATCAACGGTACCACCGGCTATGAAGAAGCCGGAGCCCAGGGACTGGTCGCCGGAGCCAATGCTGCGCTGGGGTTGCGGGATGGCGGGACGCTGGTCCTGAATCGCGATCAGGCTTATCTGGGAGTCCTGATTGATGACCTGGTCACGTGCAGTGTCGATGAACCCTATCGCATGTTTACCAGTCGGGCCGAGTATCGACTGCTGCTGCGACAGGACAATGCCGATCGCCGGCTGACTCCTCTCGCCTGTCAGTTGGGTCTGGTTGGGCCGTCCCGAATGGAGAGACTGCAACGCAAGCTTGACGACATTCAGCGGGCCAACCAGATCCTGACCCGCACCTGTCTCGATGGTGCCAGCCTGGAAAAACAACTGCGGCGGCCCACTGTCGGCTGGAGCGATCTGGTTGAGCGGCATCCGCCCCTGGCCGAATTCGACGAGGAAGTTGCCGAACAGGTCAGTTTTGACGTCAAGTATTCCGGGTACGTGACTCGACAGCAATCGGTCATTGATCGCCAGCGGCGATTGGCGGGAAAACGCATTCCGGAAAACTTTGATTACGACCGCCTGAAACACCTGCGGACGGAAGCCCGTGAAAAGTTCAACCGGTTTCGACCCGCCTCGCTGGAGCAGGCTTCGCGGATCAGCGGAATCACTCCGGCCGACGTCGCGCTAATCCTGCTGCATCTGGACGGCAAGGCCGCCGTTCCGTCCTGAGGGCACGGCCTGGCCCGCGGTAATGTTTCAGCGCTGGTTCACAGGTTAAAACGTACTCCGCGCTCCTCCAGCGCGGTTCTCAGCGAATCAACCCCGGAAAACAAAACGGCGTCCCAGCCCGCCTGGCAAGCGCCCTCAATATTGGCCGGCAGGTCATCGGTAAAAAAAATCTGGTGGGGCGGCACACCGGCCATTTCTCCGGCCCGCTGAAAGATCTGCGGTTCGGGTTTGATCGCCCCCAGCTGAAAGCTGAGCGCCTGGACCGGAAACAGGTTGAGAATCGCGAATGGCTTGCGGGTCAGAAAATTCCAGTGCGCGTCGAAGGTATTGGACAACAAGCCCATGGGAATGCCGCGTTGTCGCAATGCACCGAGCAGCGGGACGATGTCCCGGTTGATGCAAAAGATGTCGGAAATCGCCCGGCAAATGTCGGGATCCGGGATACCTGGCCCAATCGTTTCCCGCAGTCGATGGCAAAATTCCGGGGTGTTCATGATTCCCCGCTCGTAGTCTTTGGGCCATTCTGATTCCAGCAGCGCCGCCCGAATGGGTCCCGCGGGGCAGCCGCTGATCTCGGCCAATTGACGAACGGCCCGTTCATGGTCGAATTCAATCAGCACCTTGCCGAGGTCAAAAAACAGGAACGCGGGACGAGGAAGGTTGCTCATGGTTCGACACACGATCAGGATCTGGACCCGGTGGGACCGTCAGGCAGGCTCGGGGCCAGCACGTCGCCGAAACCTGTCCGCCATCAGGAAAACAAGGCATTCCCGGCAAAAACCCCGGTATTCATTGCCAGCCGGGACGTCGGCGTATAATGCCACGCAACCGGCTGTTTGCCAATCGGCACGTCGAATTGACGGTCCCGATGGACGATTCCGGTTGTGTGCGTGCGGGTTTGACGGTGGTTGAAACCGGCACAATACGGCCCGTTGAGTCTGACAATATTTAAAGGAATTTGCCAACGTGAACCCGGCTACTTCGACCCAAATTCGTCCCCAAACGTTGCAAGATCTGATCGATGATGGTTGGCAATCACGCCCTGTCAAAGAAGAGATTCGCGAGAATTTTCTGGCGGCCCTGGCTGCCGGTCGACCGCTGTACCCGGGAATCGTGGGGTACGACGATACCGTGATTCCAGAACTGAACATTGCGTTGTTGTCCGGACATGATCTGTTGTTCATGGGGGAGAAAGGCCAGGCCAAAAGCCGGCTGATGCGATCGCTGGTTCAATTCCTGGATCCACTGACCCCCTGGCTGGACGTGCCTGGATCGCCGTTTCACGAGGATCCCTGTCGCCCGCTCAGCCGCGTGGCTCAGGATTGGGTCAGCGAACGGTCGCCCAGCCAGATTCCGGTCAAATGGTGGCGGGCCGAAGACCGGTATGCCGAGCGACTGGCGCCGGGAACCAAATTTGCCGATATCATCGGAGAAATTGATCCGGCAAAGCTGGCGGGCGGATCCAGCATGTCGACCGAGGAGGCCTTGCACTTCGGGCTGATTCCCCGCATGCACCGGGGGATTTTTGCCGTCAACGAGTTGCCCGAACTGGACGAACTGGTGCAGGTCGGGCTGTTTAATATTCTGGAGGAGCGCGACGTCCAGATCCGCGGGTTCCCCGTCCGTTTTGATATCGATGTCCTGATTTTGTTTTCCGCCAACCCCTCGACCTACAACCGCAGCGGCAAGGTGATTCCACAGTTGAAAGACCGAATCGGTTCCCTGATTCAAACCCATTATCCGCGGGACCGGGATCTGGAAATTCAGATTGTGGAGCAGGAATCGGGATTTGATCTGGGCGGTCAGTATCCGGTCGTTGTGCCCTATTTCATGAAAGAGATTTGCCAGCAAGTCACGGTCCAGGCCCGCAAAAGCAAGTACGTCGATCAGCAGTCCGGTGTCAGTGCGCGGCTGAGCATCGCCAATTGGCGGACGATGGTTTCCAGCGCCCGCCATCGCAGCGTCGTGCTGGGCGAAACCCCGGCGGTTCCGCGGATCAGTGATCTGGCCCATCTGCACACCTCGTCGCTGGGGAAACTGGAACTGGATCTGATGGGCAGTCACCAGATGAGTGAGCGCCAGGTACTGGACGGGATCATCGCGGAGGCCATTGCGGCGGTCTTTGATGAATACGTGACCCAGCACGGGCTGGAAGAAATCGCCGAAATTTTTTCCAAAGGCATTCGGATCGAGGTGGGCGACATGGTGCCTTCGGCCGATTATGCCAAAATCCTCCAGCGGGTCCCGGAAGTTTGGGAAAAGGCCTTTGAGGTGAACGCCTCGGAGTCGGATGCGGTGCGGGCTTCGTGCGTCGAGTTCGTGCTGGCCGGACTGTATGCCAACGACCGGATTTCACGGTCCCAGCGGCACGGTCTGACGACCTACGAGATTTAGGACGGGTGGCAGAATTTGGACCATGGCCTGCGATCGGGGAGCCCACAATGTCGCCTGACCAGAAACCGGCCCGCCGCGGCGGAGTCGTGCACACGTATCAAAAATACGACCCCGGCACGTTTCCCAGCCCGACCCAGCCACCTGCCGACCTCGTGTCGCCGCTGATGGAACATATGCTGGCCTACGGGACCATGCGTGAGCTGACGGAAGAGGAAATGGCCCGGGCCGTGCGGCTGGATCCCGAGCAATTTGCCAAACTCGGTCCCAGCCTCGACCAGATCCAGGCGATCCTGGAAGATCGGCGGCGGCGAATCCTGGAACGATACGAAACCGACTCGGTTCAGGAATTGGCCCACGAGACATTTCACCAGGCCGCCGCACGAATCAAGCCCCCCGAACAGCTGGCCCAGCGATTTCGGCGGGCCGTCCGCGAAGAGCAGCTCTACGATCTGGAACGACTGTGGTATGCCGCCGGTGACTCGACGGCCGAGTTTCCCCGCCGGCTGGTCGGAGCGATGCAACATTTGGGTAACAAGTATCAAATTGACGAACTGGCGTCCAACTACTACTTCACCGGCCAGGAACCCCTGACGATCGAGGAAGCGCTGGCCATCAAGGAGGAACTGGACAAGATCGAGGAATTGCTGGAACAACTGGAGCAGGCCCGCGAGACCGCCCAGATTGCCATTCTCAATCTGGATGAACTGGCCGAATTTCTGCCGGACAGCAATACCCAGACCCTGGAGGAAATGAAGCGAACGATCCAGAATTATGTTCGCGAGATGGCCGAACGCCAGGGCATCGAATTCGATGGCCGCCAGTTTCAATTGTCACCGCAGGCCTACCGGGTTTTTCAGAACAAGCTGCTGGCTCGCATCTTTGGCCAGTTGCAGGAATCCCGGACCGGACGCCACCAGGACAATGTCACGGGCGAAGGAGCGGTCGAGATGCAGCAAACCAAACCATACGAGTTTGGCGATTCGGTAACCCAAATGGATATTCCCCAAACCATGATCAACGCCATGGTGCGGCAGGGAACGGGGTTTCCGCTGCGTTTGCGGTCCGAAGATATCGAAGTTCACCGGACACGCAACACGCCCCGTTGCGCGACGGCGGTCATCATGGATATGAGCGGATCGATGCGCTATGGCGGCCAGTATATCGATGTCAAGAAAATGGCATTGGCTCTGGACGGCCTGATTCGCAGCGAATTCCCCGGCGATTTCCTGACGTTTATCGAGATGTATACATTTGGCAAGGTTCGTCGCAGCAATGAAATCGCCACGCTGATGCCCAAACCGGTGACGCTGTATGATCCAGTCGTTCGTCTTTCGGTGGACATGAGTCGCGATGACATTAGCGAACACATGGTGCACCAGCATTTCACGAATATGCAACATGCCATGCGACTGGCCCGCCAGCAACTGGCGGGAAAACCCACGCCCAACAAACAGATCTTTGTGATTACCGACGGTTTGCCGACGGCACACTTTGATGACGCGACGCTGTTTATGCTGTACCCGCCGCATTCGCAGACCGAGGCAGCCACATTGCGCGAGGCGGCGATGTGCCAGCGGGAAGGCATCACCATCAACATGTTTCTGGTTCCCAGCTGGTCGCAATCGGAAGCCGATATCCGGTTTGCCTACCGGATCGCCGAATCCACCCGGGGGCGCGTTATCTTTACGTCCGGGGGAGATCTCGGCCGGTTTGTGATCTGGGATTACATGGAACGCAAGCGCGAGATTCTGGGCTAGGCGGCGGGCTGCCCGGCTGCCGGGCAAGGGCTGCCACATTCATTCGTGGATCAACTCGGCACGAGCCTGGCTGACTCAGGACAACCTCCCCGGGGCGGGGCGATCGTTGTCGCGCTGGACCCAGGTGTCTATTGGATTCCCGGCGGGGCAGGACGGCGAGAAGTTAAAATCTTCGTTGCCGGAGCGCGGATGCCATTCTGCGGGGCAGTATTTTTGGATAAAATCTCACACAGGAATATACTGGTCCCGCCCCTCCGTCACTTCCCCGACGAATTCCCATGCCCACTATCCTGATCGTTGATGATTCCGCGGTGGATCGTCAATTGTTCGAGCGAATCCTGAAAAAACTCGATGGCATTACCCTGGTCCCTGCCGAAAACGGCCGGGAGGCACTCGAAAAAATCGGGGAATGGAACATCGATCTGGTCGTCACGGATTTGCAGATGCCCGAAATGGACGGTTTGGAGCTGGTCCAGCAAATGCGCGAGGACTATCCAAATGTGCCCGGGATTCTGGTAACCGGGGTGGGCAGCGAGGAAATCGCCACGCAAGCGCTGGCTGCCGGCGCGTCCGGTTACGTTCCCAAGAAAAAGGCCGTCGATTTGCTGCTGCCCACCGTTCAGGGTGTGCTGGACATGCTGTTTGTCGAGCACTCGCTGGTACGGTTGTATGGAAAGTCCACGGCCACCCATTTCGAGTTTGAGCTGGACAATGACGAAAGCTGTTTTCCGCCGATTGTCGAACTGATCGACAAGATTCTGTCCGGTATGTCACCGCTGGACCGAATCGACCGGTTGCGAATTGGCGTGGCTGTGGAACACGCGTTGAACAATGCCTTGTACCGGGGCAACCTGCAAATCGACCCGCAACAGGTCGAACACGACGGAATCAGGGGAACGGCATTTAAAAAACTGGTCGAACAGCGCAAAGATCAGTTCAGCGACCGGATCATGCATGTCGTCCTCGATTTCAGGCGGGATGAATTTTCGTGCAAAATCCGCGACGCAGGACTCGGTTTCAAGCCCAGAATCCCCGCCGACGTTACCGGGCTTTCAGGGCGCGGGCTGATGATAATGCACATGTTCATGGACGAGGTGGAATACAACGGTCGCGGCAACGAAGTTACGATGCGGCGGTCATGGAAAACGGCGTCGGCAGCGGGCGGAAAACCGGTGGGCGCCAGCGATGATCTGGGCGATCTGTTGGCCGTCACCCAGCTGAATCTGGGCGTGTTTTCAGCTCTGGATTCGGATTACAAACTGGAACTGACCACCCCGATTTTGTTGGTCGGAAAATCGGTTACCTGTCATATTGTGCTGAAAGATGATTCGGTGGGCGCGGAACATTGCCAGCTGGTATTCCGAAACGGAATCTGGTCATTTCAGGCGCTGCGCGACCGGGTGGTTTTGCTCAATGACAAGGCCGTGCCCAGGGGCCGGGTGATGCCCGATGATCGGCTGAAAATTGGCCGACACGAATACCGGATTCAATACGAAGTTTCCGAAAAATAGCGGCCAAACCCGTTCGCGGCTTCCCTGCCCCGCCTGGAGCAATTCGGAAACGTCTGCCCGGTATCCGGCGCGCGTGATCCGCGCTGGCCGAACGGTCCGGGAGTCGCGAAGACTCGTGGTTAAAACACGATGGTGGCAATGCGATAATCGTCACCCGCCAGGCGGATTTTTTGCCAGTGAAAAGCGTTCCCGCCGAGCAAGGTTTCCACGGGAAAAAAGTAGCTGCCGAGATCCGCACGCAGTTGTTTGTCGATCGCCGCGGGCACCGACGGCACATTGCGAGACAAAACGAGCAGCCAATAGCTGCGACCGGCTCGCAGACGGGTCTGGAATTGCCCCGCGCGGTTGACACGCACGACAGCGCCACCCATCTCCCGAATCGTATCGATGGCCGGGTTGTCCAGAGGCACGAATTGATCCGGGATCAGCGTATCCGGTTCCGGCCGCGGATTGGGACGGCCGTCAACGGGCAGCAGCAGAACCACCGCTCCGGTATCAACTTCCTCGTTTCCGTTATGACGAAACAACACCGTGCCGCTGACGGAAACGCTGGTGTTGGCCAATTCGGGCCGGGCGAACGTGCCGGTACTGGTTCCGACCGCCAGCCCAAATACAAAAAACGTGGTGGCAACAATCCCCAGCAAGGCCGCCTGAACGTACACCACCCAGCGGGGAACGGCAATGGCCTCGGTCAGGACGTTCAGGTCCGAATCGCGACGCCGGCCGGATGGGCGTTCGGGTAATCCCGTTTCCGAATCCTCGGTCGACGTTTCCTCGCTCTGCGGGTGGATCTCCGGGTCATGGTTCCCGGCCGAGTCGTCCGCAGCCGGCGCGTCAACCGTAATCCGGGGTACCTGCACCCGGGTACCGCAATGGGGGCACCGTCCGCGCTGCCCCGCATATCGGCGGCTGACGGTCAGCTTCGTCTGGCAAGCATGGCAATGAAATCGTACGGGCATCAAACGGGTTCGGCGGAAACTTTCAGATCGGCACAGCCAAATTGTTGCTGGCCGGCAGGGGCAAGTCAAAACATCAATAATTTTAGTCAAAAAAATCCCACCCGGCGGGCTGCCCGGATGGGCGGTGGAAAAACACGCTGACCGCCGCCGCCGACTTTACTAAAATAAATCCAGGCGTTGCCTGATCGCGCAACGAAACTGACAGTTCCGGTTCTGGCCAGCCGCGTTGGCATTTTTTCACGGCGCCTCCGTAACCGGTTACCATCAAGTCTGGAATCGAACATGGAATGGAAAAACCGGAGGCTGCCAGGATTTGGCCAGCGACCATGGCGTCGCGAGCCGACTCGTATCGTCAGACGACATTGCGCGATTCTGATGATGGGGTTCGGATGCTTGCTGGTCGGCCGGCCGGTCCACGGCCAACTGGATTTGAATCGACTGGAAACAGTGGTGTTAACCAACGGGATGCGGATTCCGGGCCGGATTGGCAGTCTCAAGTCGATGGGCGCCACCAATGTGAATGTCAGCAACCAGTCGACGGACTACGGAATCGTCCTGATCAGCGACGAATTGCGGGACGTCTTCGTTTCGCGCTTCAATGTCGCCAGCAAATCGCCGCTGGAGCGACAGGAAGAGTTGTTTGAAATCTGGCAACGGGTCCACAAGGGAGATGCCAACAGCACGGCAACGGGGGATATTCTGCAGATCGGCCCGTTTGACCGCTACGGGCGGCGGACCATTACCACGATGACCGCCCGGGGTCCGGAAACGGTATTTCAGGGGATTACCGAGATCAATCCGCGGTATGTCAGAATTCAGGGAGTCATCAATTCGGGGCAAGGTGCCGAAGAGCAATGGGACATGCGACTGTCGCTGAATTCCATTCCTACTGATGTACTGGTTGACCTGTTGTATTTGCAAATCAAGGACGAGGATGATGCCAATGAACGGTTGAGGCTGGTTGATTTTTTCGCTCAGGCCCGAAAATACCGGCAGGCAGAAGAGGAGTTGAGGAACATCCGGCAAAGCGGCAAATTTCCCGGATTAAACGACGAGCTGGACAAACGCGGCGAATTGTTGCGCGGCCAGATTGCCAGACAAATGCTGGATGAAGCGCGGTTGCGGCTGAAGTCCGGGCAACCGGAAATCGCGCGGCAAATGATTGCTCCGCTGCTGGAGCGGACTGATTTGGCCAGTGCGGTGCTGGTTGACATCAGTGCTGCCAACAAGGAAATCGAAGCCCAGGGGGCGGAAGTCGAAGCGGTTCGCCGGCAGTATGAAGAGGTTGCCCGCCGCGTGCTGGCCGGCACGGACATCGACGGCGACCTCAAACAGCTGGTGCAGGCCGGCGACGAGGAGATTACCGCCTCGCTGCGCCCCTCCAACGTCGATCGGCTGTCCACCTTTGTTCGTCTGGCGGATGATCCGGAACAAACAGATGTACAGAAACTGTCACTGGCCCTGAGCGGCTGGGTGATTGGTGCCGGCAATGCGGTCGACAATATCGGGGTAGTGCAGTCGTTGATGCTGGCTCGTCCGCTGGTCACGGAGTACCTGCAGACGCCGCGTCCCGAGCGTCGCGAGGAAATCCTGGCCGAGCTGGAGGCCATGGAGGCCGGGGCCGTCAAATACATCGACCTGATTCTGAAACACATTTTGCCACCCCTGGCGCCCAGTCCCAACAGCATAGTGACCGACCAACCCCTGGAGTTTCCGATCGAGTTCGGCGATCCGCCGCAGGCCGCCAGCTACCTGATTCAGCTGCCGCCCGAGTATGACCCGTGGCGTTCCTATCCGTGCATCGTCACCCTGGGTTTGGGCGGGGTCGACGTCTCGACCACCGCGCAGGCCCAGATCGACTGGTGGTGCGGACCGTTGCATTCGAAGCTGGGTTTGCGAACCGGCCAGGCCTCGCGCAACGGCTATATTGTCATTGCCCCGTTGTGGGCCCGGCCGGGCCAGCTGGCCTACGAGTATTCCCAGCGGGAACATGCGATTGTTCTGAAATCACTGCGGGATGCGATGCGGCGATTTTCCATCGATCCGGACCGCGTATTTTTGTCTGGTCACTTCGAGGGCGGCACGGCGGCCTGGGATATTGGTCAATCGCATCCGGAGCACTGGACCGGCGTGATCCCGATATCGGCGCGGGCTGACAAGTACATCAATCACACGTTTGGCAATGGTCGCGAGCAAGTTGCCTGGTATTTCGTAAACGGGGGGCGACTTTGTGTCGCGCGAATTGAACCAGACGGTTTGGAACAAGCGTATGATCAATAACCAGTACCAGACCGTCATTGTGTTGTATCGTGGAAGGGGTACCGAGAAGTTCTCGGATGAATTGCCCAATCTGTTTCAGTGGATGGCTCCCCAACGGCGGCAGTTTGCCGCCCGGAAGTTCGATTGTTCGACTCTCCGCCCGTGGAACAACTATTTTTGGTGGTTCGAGGTCGAGCTGGACGGTCACCGAAACATGATCGCGCCGGAGCGCGACTGGGAAACCTCGGCACGGGATGACTGGGCGGTGTCCGGTGAGGTCAAGGCGACCCGTCCCAATGTGCTGAAGGTTCGGGGGGCCGCCACAGATGCGATCGTCTGGCTGTCACCCGAGCTGGTTGATTTCAGCAAAGATGTGGAAATTGAATCGATCGGTCGGGATTTCAATGGCGAGGTAACGCCCGGTCGCCGGACCATCCTGGAGGATGCCCGAACCCGTGCCGATCGCCAGCATGCATGGTGGGCCAAAGTCGTATTGCGCGACAACAACTGGGCCGTTGAGGAATAACGTACGCGGCACCTCGGCGTCGCGTCCCTTTGTCCAAAAACGCTTTGGAAATCAAGGCTCGTCCGCGACATGTCAATGCGGCTCACCGGGGTCCGGCGGACGACACCCGGCCGGGGACGGCATCGGTTCGATCGACGAGTTCCCTGCCCGGGGGGTAAACCTACCGGTCCAGGTTGTCTGATTCCTGGTCCGCGGCGGTGGTTGATGTCTGACTGATCGAGTCGCCCGCGGCGGCCCGCTCGTTTTTCAGCATGCAACCGGTCAACAGCCATCCGTTGTCGACCGATTGCACGACCAACCCGGTCGGACCAAAGTACCTGGCGACCTTGCCTTCAAAGTCCTCCGGCATTTTCGATCCGTCAATTTGCTGTTTCCGCACGGCGTCCTCTGGCGCGTCCGGGTCGCTGTAGGCCCGGTTGAGAATTTGTGCCAGCAGGGTCTTGGACTGGCCCATGCGTCCGGTTCGCATCATTTCGTAGTTGGTGCGAATGGCCTGGTCCAGTCGACCGAAATGCCGAAAACTGGGTGGCAAATCTCCGGCCAGCTCTTGTAACGCCCGTTCGATCCGCTGGTAATCCTCGGCGGCCAACAGCCGATTGCCGGGCCCGGATTCCATCTGGCTCAACACGGTTTTGACTTCATCCAGATTGTTTCCGATTAACAGGATGCCGTTTTTGACGGCGAAGACCTTTTTTTCGAACAGCGGTTTGGGAGGCTCCTGTTCCAGTTCGGCTTCGTCCGGCTCCACTTCGCCACCCACCGGAACCCCGAAACTGTCGTTAAATTCATCTTCCCACTGATCGGCGTCAATTTCCGGCAATTCCAGGTCCGAGGCATCGGCCGTATCGACGATGAGGACGCGAGTACCCTCGTGCTGGACGGCCGAGGCATCGTTCTTGACCATTCGATAGACGGCATCCGTGACGAACGCCTCGTCGTCCTTGTCCAGAATCCGGATTCCCACGACAATCCGTTCACTGTTTTCGTCGATAGGCGTTTGGGTGATCGAGGCCACCGTGATTCGATTTTCCATCGAGGCAGCCACCTTGCGCAAGTCAACCTGGGGGCCCTTGGGATCGTTCTTGATGCCATCCAGGGTCCTCTGCCAGGATCCGGGGGTACCGGCAAACGAATCGATCACATATCCGATGCTGTCGAGCGCTTTTGGCAGGTTCCAGGCAAACGTCAAATAGCTGGCCGAGTTTTCGGGAACCCAGGCTGGAGGATTTAGCGGCAGGCCGTCGATGTTTTCGAAATCCAGCAGCGCCGCGCCGCGTTCCAGCGGTTTTTCCTCGGTCACCGGGCAATAGATCAGCGTTCGATGAACGGCCTCGTGCTTGCCCGTCGCCAGGGAGGCCGTTCCGCCCACGCCCTTGATCGCCGAGAAACCCTCGTTTTCCAGCAGTTCCGCGTAGTCGTTCCGCAGCTCTTTGCCACTCTTGGCATCCGCAATGGCTTCGGCCAGCCGCAGGTAACCAAACGGCTCGACAAACCAGCGGATGTGGGGCGTGTAGTTTTCTTCCTTGAACTGACAGCGTTCCTGAATGGCCTGAAAGGCTTCATTGTCGGTCAAATGCGTTCGCACGCCATCGGCGGCATGGGCAATCCGGGACACGGTGTCGCGAAAGACCACTTCGTTGTCACAGGCCAGCAGCCAGCGTCCCACAATCGCGTGAAAAGCAAATTGCTTTTCCCGCAGGCCCCGGGGCTGTTTGAACGCCCATTTTGTGGCTTCGATTTCACCAATCTGGAGTTGCTCCGCGGTGGCTTCGCGAGCCTGCAGTTCGTCCGCAACCCGTGTCAGCAGGGCCTCGGCCTTTTCCCGCGAATCGACCACATCGACCAGCAGGACGACCGCATGATCCGGTTTGACATCGACCGCCCCGGCGGCCGCCGGTCGCAAGACACCCGCCAGACAAATTTCACCGGAGGCAACGTCTTCAATATCGGCAACCGTCATTCCGAATCGAATGTTTTGCTCATTCAGATAGGCCCGGAATTGTTTGATCAGGTCATCGACAAATGGTTTGACCTCGGGGTCCTCCGTCATTTGTCCAAACTGCGTCTTTTCCAGCGAATCGCGCAAGGCAACCGCGTCGGGAATGGATAACCAGCCCCGGGTATTTTCCGGCAACAATTCCTGGCTGCCCGGGTGATCCTGGGCGAAACCGAATGACTGTCCTGAAATCACGGCAGCCGTCAGGGCCAGGCCGAGGACGACACCACGCCGGCAAATCGTTCGACCGAGCCAGGCAACTGGACCAACAGGCAAAATCGTCAAAACAGCATCCTCCCTTCGCCGAGTCGATCCGGCTGGCAGTTCGACTCTCGATTCATGCATGCGACCTTTTGATTCAAGCATCGACACTCCCTGATCCTGATCGCAGCGCATTTTCGCCGCACCACAAAATCAACAAAAGTGGGTCGCCAGAGGCCTTCATGTTAGCGAATTTCAGGGGATCAGGTAAAGATTGCCTGGCGGGTGCTCCATTTGGGGTCAAATCGAAAGTCCGGCGTCGGACCGGGGACGAATTCCCTGGCACATCATCCAGGCATCCGCCGCTCCGCCGGGAACCGGCCCCCGCAGGTTGCGTCCGGCTCCAAATTCACCGTGTTTTGCGTCCTGTTGGCCCCGGACCGTTCCTGTTACGCTGAGCATCTGCCAGAACGGATTTGGCCGCGATGGCACGCGATTTGGCACGCGATTTGGCACGCGATTTGGCACGCAATTGACGCATTGGCCCGATTTGGCGCGATGCAAAACCGATGGAAAAGACGATTTACCAAAACCCCCTGATTACCCGGTATGCGTCGCTCGCAATGGCTGAGTTGTTTGGGGATCAAAAAAAATTCAGCACCTGGCGGCGATTATGGCTGGCTCTGGCCGAGTCCCAGCAGGCACTGGGCCTGAAGATTTCCGACGAGCAAATTGCCGAATTGCGCAAAACACTGGACGATATCGACTGGGACAAGGCGGCGGCCTACGAACGGGAGTTGCGGCATGACGTGATGGCGCACGTGCATACCCTGGGCGATGCCTGTCCGGTTGCCCGCCCGGTCATTCATCTGGGCGCGACCAGCTGTTTTGTGACCGACAATGCCGACCTGATGATTTTGCGGGAAGCCATGAATCAGGTCGCCGGCCGGTTGGCGGCCGTCATCGGACAGCTGGGACGTTTTGCTGAAGAATATCGGGCCACCCCCTGCCTGGGATGGACCCACCTGCAACCGGCCCAGCCCACGACGGTGGGCAAGCGAGCCTGTTTGTGGGCCGCGGATTTGGCCATGGACCTGAGCGATCTGGAATTCCGAATCGGGCATTTGCGGGCCCGCGGCGTCCAGGGAACGACCGGAACCCAGGCGAGTTTTTTGGCGCTGTTCGACGGTGATCACCAGCGGGTTGAACAGCTGAACCAGATGGTTGCTGAGAAAATCGGTTTTGCCCGCACCTGGGATGTGACCGGCCAAACCTATTCCCGCAAGGTGGACAGTCAGATCGTGGACGTCCTGTCAGGTATTGCCCAGTCGGCGCACAAGCTGGCCACGGATTTGCGTTTGCTGGCCCATCGCAAGGAGGTTGAGGAGCCTTTCGAAGCTCGACAAATCGGATCGTCCGCCATGCCTTACAAGCGAAATCCGATGCGCTGTGAACGGGTTTGCTCGTTGGCCCGGTTTGTCATCAGTTTGCAGAGCAGTCCTGCCAATACGCTGGCGACCCAGTGGATGGAACGAACACTGGACGACAGCGCCAATCGGCGTCTGGTGTTACCCCAGGCGTTTTTGGCCATTGACGCGATTCTGATCCTGCTGCACAACGTAACCGCCGGCCTGGTCGTGAACCGGATGGTGATTGAAAGAAATCTGCTGGAAGAACTGCCCTTTATGGCCACCGAAAATATCCTGATGGCGGCCGTGGATGCCGGCGGTGACCGCCAGGAATTGCACGAGAAAATTCGTCAGCACAGTTTGGCGGCCGGCCGGGTCGTCAAACAGGAAGGCCGTCCCAACGATTTGCTGGAACGCCTGGCAGGCGATCCGGATTTCGCGGCCGTCGAGTTCGGTTGGCTGCTCGATCCCCGGCAATACATCGGGCGGGCACCAGAGCAGGTTGACCAGTTTGTGCAAAACGTTGTGGCACCCGTTCGGCGGCGTTATGGTGATCCGGTGGACGGGCCGGTCGAACTGAACGTTTAGCGTTTGCTGACGGATTGCCCGCGCTTCCAATTTTCCCGATATCCATTAATGGGCTCGCTGTACATTGACAGACCCCTCCCCTGACCCGGTTTCCGACAGCGCCAGCCGAATTGCCTGGTACCAGGCCCGGGTGGACTCATTGATCCAGGAAATTGACGGTTTGATTTTCCACTGGAAACGATTGTCGCTGGTCCGGGGTATTTTGTTTCTCGTCTCGGCAACGTTGCTGATCAGCGGATTTGCGGCCGCCTTCGACCGGCAAACGTTGTGGTTCATTTTGTCGGGTCTGGTGTTTGCGGGTTTTCTGGGCATGGTTTTCTGGCACGAAGGTCTGGAATCACAGCTTAATGATGACCGGATCTGGTTGCGATTGAATCGACAGTGTCTGGCCAGACTGAACCGCAATTGGGATCAGTTGCCGGTTGTCCCGGTCGAACCGGAACCGGAATTTGCGGCGTTGTCGAATGACCTGGATCTGTTCGGACGGGCGTCACTGTTTCAATTGATTGGCGGCGTACAGACCCCCATGGGCATTCGCCTGCTCAGACGCTGGATGGTGACCGTGCCGGATGTCCCGGAGATCGTCAATCGGCAACTGGCCGTTGGCGAATTGCGCCAACAAGACGAGTTCCGTGACCGATTGCGGTTCTTGTGCCATCGACTGGCATCCAGTGACGGAGGCCCCGACCGCCTGCTGGCCTGGAGCACCGCGCCGCGACAGTTCGACCGGCGGCGTATCCTGATTTGGATTTCGCGGACCCTGGCCCTGGCCATGTTTGTCGCGGTGGTCCTGGTCCTGGCCCGCGGCCTGCCGCTGGAAACCGGCGGCCCGCTGATTCTTGGAATCCTGACGGTCAATTTTATGTTAACCGTAGTTTTTGCCGCCAGAATCCACACCCAGTTCAATCAGGTTTCCACACGGCACGGGGATATCCGGTACTACCGGTCAGCGTTTCAGCATGTGTTGGCAAGTTCATTTGCCAGTCCCCGACTGGTTGCCTTGCACGAACAATTGTCGGGTCCGCAGGGCGATGTGTTGACAGCCACCACCACGTTGGGGCGAATTGCCTGGATGGCCAACTTGCGTCGCCATGGAATGTTGTTTATCGCCTGGTGGATTCTGCAGTTCGGATTCCTGTGGGATTTCCACGTGGTCGAACGATTGCAACAGTGGAAGGCCAAATATGGCGACCAGGTGGGCAACTGGATGGCGGCCCTGGCGCAGTGGGAGGTTCTGGCCGCGCTGGGCCAGCACGCCCGGGACCATGCGGAATGGGCCGTACCGCAGATCCGGGCTCAGCCGGCGGAGTCCGTCATCATCGATGGCCGTGACCTGGGCCATCCGTTGTTGCCAGCGTCTCGCTGTATCCGAAACGATGTCACGATTGGCCCGCCCGGCAGCGTCCTGCTGGTGACCGGCTCGAACATGTCCGGAAAAAGTACGCTGTTGCGGGCGATCGGTGCCAACACGGTGCTGGCCCAACTGGGAGCCAACGTTTGTGCATCCCGAATGTGCCTGGCTCCCATGCGGATTGAGACCAGCATGCGCATTCAGGATTCGCTGGCCGATGGCGTATCGTTTTTTATGGCGGAATTGAAACGCCTGAAGCAAATCGTGGACGTGGCCCGGGACTATGAACAACGTCCGGACGTTTCCGTACTGTTTTTGCTGGATGAGATCCTGCAGGGGACCAATTCGCGAGAACGGCATATTGCCGTGACCCAGGTGGTCAGCCACCTGATACGGCATGGCGCCATTGGGGCGGTTTCGACGCACGACCTGGAGCTGGGTACGGCCGCCGAATTGGCTGAGGCCTGTCGACCGATTCATTTCCGCGAATCGTTTACGACGGAAAACGGGAAAAAACAAATGACATTTGACTACCGGGTGCGACCCGGGATTGCCACGACCACCAACGCCCTGGAATTGCTCAAGCTGGTGGGGCTGGACGAGGCCTGATCACCCGCCCCGGAGTCAGGAGCCGGGTCGGAGCCGCCCGTTACTCAACCCGATCGCGAAACGGGTCGAGTGACACGATGGGTGCCCGAGCGCCGCCCATATCGGACTCACCCCGGATAACCTTGCTGGCTCCCGATTCGGGGCTCCAGAATCCGGTCGCGATAAAGGCGGCGTCGCGCCATCGCGACCACGGTATGACCATCTGGTCGGCCACCAGTTGCATGGCGGGCGCCGCCTGAAGTTCCCGCCAGGGACCGCCGAATTGACGCAAAATTTGCCCGTCGGCGGCACACAGGTGAATGAAACGCTGACGCTGATTGCTTCTCAGTTTTTTCCAGACCAGGCCCAGATACAGCTTCTTGCCAACCAGTCGACAGTTCATGGCCACCAAATTGGCGTCCTTGTCGAATCCCACACCGCCGGCGGCCAACTGGTTGTTCGCCAAAATCCCGGCAACTCCCGGACCCGGTGGAGCCGGTGGATGAACGGCGGCAACCCCCATCAGCGACAACAGCGCAGCCAGCTGGAACAGGCCCGCGGGCTGAACCAGCGTCAGGCGGGTCCCGGAGATGGCGGTCTTGACAACCCGATCCCGCTTGCCGTCCCAGGCCGCCAGGATCGCAAACTTGCAGGGCATTTCGATCACCCGAAACAAAATGGCCGATGCAAAAATCGCCAGAAAAAATGAGAGGGCAACGTAGCCGAGATTGTCCAGGGCGTATTCCAGCAGCACCAGCAAAATAATCTGGTGAATCATGTAAAACGCAAAACTGATTTCGCCCAGCCAAACGGCCAGTCGGGTTCCCAGAATGCGGGCCACCAGGCCTTGACTGGTCGCGAAAAAATAGATGATCGCCCCAAAAACCGGTACGGGCATCGCGATCGTCAACCACTGCCCGAGGATTGGGAAAAAGGAACTGGTCAAATCCGGCAGGAACCGGGGGTAGCGCGTTCCCCACCCGTAGATCAGCGCCAAACAGCCAGCCAGCACCAACTCAATCACCGTATCCCGAACCGTTCGTCCGGGACCGGCATGGGTGCTGACCGGGACGGAGGCGTTCATGCGGAGTTTCAGCAAACACAATCCCATTCCAAAACAAAACTGGTACCAGTGCGTTAACGGGTTGGCAATCAATACCGATTCTGGCCAAAACCAGCCCGGATGATTGGGCGAGTCGGCGACGATCCGCGACCAGTACAAAACGGCCATGGTCAATCCCAGGGAAACCGGTATCAGGATCCAGAAGCGGCGCCGACAGGCCAATAACAGGGGAAACGTCAAATAGAAAAACATCTCCGTCGAGATGCTCCACGAAACGGAATTGAAATCCAGAAACCAGGTCCGGACCGGAAACCAGCTGTGAACCAGCAGCAGGTTGGCGCCCAGACTGGGCCAGCTGTTGGTTCCGGTCCAGGCGTTGGAAAACCGGAAATAGGGAGACAGCGTAATGCACAGAATCAGGCAGCTGGCATGCAGTGGCCACAAACGACCCCAGCGAGTGACCAGAAATCGCCGTACCTGTCCCCCCAACAGGGGTTGGCCCCGCAAACGTTCGTGATAGACCCACGTCAGAATGTAACCGGACAGCACAAAGAAAAAGGATACGGCGGCCGGACCCAGCGGAAACGGATGAACCCTTGCATCCACAAGGATCCGGGCGTGATAAACGAATACCGCCAATGCCGCCAGGAACCGCAACCCGGTCAGCGGGTGGATGGGGGGCACATTTCGCGGGTCAACTGCAGTTGAATTGGTCATGGGCCCGCGGCGCTCGTGATGTTCCTGTTTGGTCGGCAGCAACGGTTGGTTGTCATGACCCAATCGGGCCCACCCGCCGGGCACCGCCTCTAACGCGAACCCCGGCCCGGTCAGCCAGAACGGCTGGAGCGAGTCGCATCGATATGTGGTGTTCGTGCCATTGTTCTGCAAAGCGTTGTCTGACAAGCGACGCGACACGGTTGCGGCGCACGCTCTAGTGCCCGTGGTGGCCCGGCTTTGGCAAAACGGGAACCCCGCCTTCCAGTCCCATCCAATGCCGAAAACGGTAACGAAATCCCGGTTTGAATTCCGCCTGGCGTCCGGCAACCAGTATCCGGGCCGGCTCCATCTTAATTTCGGCCAGTCGATTCCAGAATACTGAAATCAGACTGCGCATCGCTCGCTGGCCGTCCAGTTCCAGGTGATCGACGATGTGCCCTCCCTCCCGGAACAGCGCTTCGATTCGCGAGACCAGCAGGCGGATGAGACGCAGCAGCGCCTTGTCCGGGTTGACCGGGTTGTGCTTTTCGAGATCGATGGACAAGTCCCGCAGGTCGTCCCGCGGCAGAAAAAAGTCCAGTTTCTGAATTTCGTGGCCCACGTCATCCAGCAACCAGGTCAGCCAGATTGCCTGGCCGCAGGCGATTGCCGACGACTCGTGCCTGGGGGCGGTGATCCCGAATACCGGGCATACGGTCAACATCGTGCCTCCGCCCATCCGGTAACCAAACTGGAGCCATTGATCAAACGAATCGAATCGATCGATTCTCAAACACATGTCAGCGGCCGAGACGATATCGTGCAGATACTGCTGGGGGATTCGAAATCGTCGCATGGTATCCAGCAAGGCAGGAAACTGGTCGGTCGACTCCTCCTGCATAAAGTTGTTGCGCATGTCTTCGCGCAGGTCATCCAGCAACTCCAGCCGGGCCGATTTGGCAATGTGAATATCGCAGAGCCGGGCCGTGCGGGCACTGAGCGCCGCAACGGCGTACAGATACCGGCGATCGTCGCGGGGCACATGACCGACGGACCAGCGATAGTCAGAAAGTGCCGTCAGGGTCCGTTCCCGCGCCAGTTGATAGCTTTGCTCCAGCGTGACCGGAGGCAACACTCGTTTGGGTTTTTCAATTGCGGTCATGTCATGCTGATCCGGAGGACTGGCAGGCGTCGTTTCGTGAATCCGCCGCAACGTCTGCCCGCGGCACGGGTCACACCGCCAAAACCGTTTTGTCGATCGGGTTATCCGGTAATCGTTCAGCACTGTCAAGAATACGATTGACGTCCGGCGCCGGTTTACTCGTCCCCGTCTCCGCGGTTTGTTAAAATATCCAGCAACAAATCGCCCGGGAAATCACGGAATACGCGAATCGGGCGATCCGGTCACCCGGTCGAGGAATTGGAACGATGTCAGTTGATACATGGATCAAAATCTGGAAAGCAAGTTTCGCCTTGACCCTGTTGGGCACGGGCCAGTTTCTGGTGTGTTGTGTGCTGGCGATGCTGTTTTATGCCGGGGGCAATGTCGAGGATCGCAATGCTCCGGGGTACAGCGTTTCCCAAAACTTTGTTAGCGATTTGGGCCGCACCGCGTCCCTGTCGGGTGCCCCCAATACCACGTCCAGCCGAATCTTTAACGGTTCACTGATGTTGTTTGGCGTCTGCCAGTTGCCCTGGTTTCTGTTCATGCCCATGCAGGCGTGGGATCGGCCGGTGGCGTTGTGGATCGCGGCGGGTATTGGCTCGCTGGCCGCACTGGCGCTGGTGTTTGCGGGGTCCAATCCGGCTGATCTGCGCCCGGCCACCCACCATCTGTTCCTGTTTGCCTGGGTGGTTGGCATTTTTTTGTCATCCAGCATTCATGCGATTGCCATGCTGACCAGTCGCGAAAACGAGTTTCTGGTGCTGCCGCTGGTAAGTGTCGGTGTGGCCATGCTGGCGATTGCCTGGGCGATCAGCGCGACGGAGACCGCCAGCGCGTTTCTGACTCACCGAAATTCGGTGCCGCTGCAGTCCGTTTGGCTCGAGAAAATGGTCTTCATCGCCACCATGATCTGGTTTTTGACCTTTACTGCCCGATTGCTGTTGACCACGGATTTCAGCGAGTACCGGGAACGCCAGACGGCCGCAGATGCCGAGATGTACCTGAACGAGATCTCGGACCAGCCATTGCGCCGCTGACCGGAATACCGTCATGCAGGTTTGCCGCCAGTCGACCAACCGGTCAGGCGAGCCCGGACGTGGCATCCCATCCAGTTGGTCGGAACAGCCGTCGCGACCCGGCGAGTGCACCGGTGATCACGGTGACGATGCTCCCGGTTCTTTTTAAGGCAAGACGCGGATCCGGAGATTCCTGAATTCAATCGGTGCCCCTTCCGCTTCCAGGGCGACGTATCCCCGGGCCGGATTGCACCGGTTGCCACCCGACACCTCGTATCCGTTAACCCACAATCGAACCTCCCCGTTAATCGCGCGGATATAGTAGTGATTCCACTGGCCGACCCCCCGGGAATGGTTGGCCGAGGGAAAACTGCGCTGGCCGTTGGGGGCGGCGGGGGCAAACGGCTTCATTTGGGAATCCCCCACAGGAAACACATCTCCATGCGTGGTAAACCAGTCGGCCTTGCTGCCGGACTGCTTTTCGTAACTGGCGGTATAACCGTGATCGAGCACCTGGATTTCGATTCCTTGCGGCAAGCCGTTGGGCTTGAGGGCATCCAGTGACGCCTTGGGTGACCAGATAAACACGCCCGAGTTGCCTGCGGATTGCAGATGTTTCCACTCCACGATCATCTCGAAATTGGTGTACTCGTTTTTGCTGCGTATGACGCCCGTGCAATTGCCAATGCAGCTGATCACGGTGTCCTGCTGACTCCAGGTATCCGGCTTGCAATTCACGTTTTCAAAGTCATCCAGGGTCAAAGCAGTCCAGCCCGCTTCGGTGCCGTCAATAATGGCCTGGGACGTTGCGCCGACTTTGGACTCGGTGTTCGTTTCTTGCGCGAAACCAATGGCAGGCAAAGCGAACAGGCACAAACCCAGGTGAAATCGAATTCGATATTTCATGTTATTAACTCGTGCACGGAATGATTACGGAAGCGAACAGCATGGTTTTACCGGGCGGCTTTCAGCGCGGCACCGGTGCATGGCTGGACCGGGGGGCAATTGTTTTCGCCTGGCGGCCAATCGTAAATGCCCGACCGGTATGTCGCCACGGATGTCGGCCGACGAACAACCAGTGTAGCGGGTCCAAACAAGCTCGCGATGGCTCAGCAGAAAAACCACAAGTGGATGCCGTTGCCGGCTCGCCCGGCACCCGGTATTTCCCGGATATGGCACGGTTGGACAAGCCAACCGTGGCAGCCTCGCTTCCCAACCCGGCCCGGTGAACCATTTGGACCCGGGGATAACAAGTCATTTCCCGTGACCATCCAGCCCGGGTTCCCTGCGACAGGCCAGGCTTATTGATCAGATGGCCGCCGATTTCCCCACCTGCCCGTCGGCTTGCGCCATGCCCGATCGTCTCCGCATGGCAATCGCCCGCAGCGTGGCTGAAACGCTACCACACTTCCGGTACAAACGTCTGTTGTTCGATCGGAGGTCGCTCATAGCTGCCGGGTTTCGGCCGGGGTCCGAGTTCCGGGGGGACGGGCGTCAAATCCTCGTATGGAATCATGCTCAGCAAATGGGAGATGACATTCAGGCGAGCCAGCTTTTTATTATCGGCATTAACCACGTGCCACGGCGCTTCGGGGATGTCGGTGTGGGCAAACATCACATCCTTGGCCTTCGAGTATTCGACCCATCGATTCCGCGACTCGATGTCCATCGGACTCAGTTTCCAGCTTCGCGTCGGATCGGCCATTCTTTTTTGAAAACGCTTTTCCTGCACAACGTCGCTGACCGAGAACCAGTACTTGACCAGAATGATCCCGGACCTGACGAGGATTCGTTCAAATTCCGGGCAGGCCTGCAAAAAGTCCTGATACTCAAATTCGCTGCAAAAACCCATGACACGTTCGACGCCGGCGCGGTTGTACCAGCTGCGGTCAAACAACATCAATTCGCCCGCCGCGGGCAAATGTGCGACATAACGCTGAAAGTACCAGCAGGTTTTTTCCCTTTCGGTGGGTCGGGGCAAAGCGACCACACGACAAATACGCGGGTTCAGGACCTGGGTGATGCGTTTGATGGTACCCCCCTTGCCCGCTGCATCCCGGCCCTCGAACAGCACCACGACCTGCATGCCGTTGAATTTGATCCATTCCTGCAGTTTGACGAGCTCAATCTGCAGACGGGCAAGTTCCTTGCGATAAACAGACGATTTGATTTTGCGGGATTCGGCGCGAATGTCGCCGCTGGCCGCAGTCTTCGCGTCGGAGTGTGTGGGGCGTGTGTGTTTCTTGCTGGTCATTTTCCGCTCTTTCTGCCCGGATTGTTCGAACCCCGCCCGCCACGCTGGTGGCCGGACAGTCCCGAACCTTCAAACCGCCGGTCACGGCAGCGGCTGTGCAGCCGGTTTCCCGATTCTATTCGATTCGATCTCCAAGGTGAACGAACTGTCACAGTCGGTCAACCGGCATCGGCCGGGAATTCATTCAACCCCGGGGGATGAGACAGACGCAGCCGGAAGGCTGGCGGGATGCCGGTTACAGCAATCCCAGTACGTCGGTGATGTCAATGATCCCCAGGGGTTTGCCGCGACGATCGATAACCGGCAGCTCACTGATGTTGTGAGTCGACAGCAGTTCGACGGCAGAACTCGTCTTGCAGCCAGCCTGGATCGTTTTTGGGTTCCGGGTCATGACGCTGCCCACCGGTTGGTCCAACAGATAATCTTCCTGCCGTTCCAGCAGGCGGGCAAGGTCACTGTCGGTAAAGATGCCGCTCAATTGGCCCGTGGAATCAACCAGCAGAATGGCTCCACTGCGCCGCCCCGGGCCTTGCAATCGCACATAAATGGAGCGGATGGTTTCGTCATCGGGTGCGACCCGGCATTGATCGATACCGCGCATCAGGTCTTCTACCCGGGAGAGTTTTTTGCCGAGGCTGCCACCTGGATGGTGACGGGCAAAATCGATGGCCCGAAACCCCTTTTTAAAGCTGGCGACCAGCGCCAGGGCATCGCCCAGAGCCAGCATCAGTGTCGTACTGGTCGACGGCGCCAAACCCAGCGGGCAGGCCTCGCTGACGCGTCCGTACGACAGGACCACCTGAGAGGCTTCGGCCAGCGAGTTTGTGTCGCTGCCCACGATCGAGACAAGCGGGATGCCAGCTCGCACCAGGGTCGGCAGCAGCTGCAGGATTTCGGCAGTTTCACCGCTGTTGCTCAGCATCAATACAATGTCATCCGGGCCGATCCGGCCGAGGTCCCCGTGCATCGCTTCCGAAGGGTGCAAATAATGGCTGCGCGAACCGGTGGATGCCAGCGTCGCCGACACCTTTTGGGCAATCCATCCCGCCTTGCCGATTCCCGAAACGATCACCGCACCCTGACAGCCGCAAATCAGATCCACTGCCCGATCGAATCCGGCCGGCAGATGATTGGCCAGTTTCTCAAGGGCCGTTGATTCCTGCAAAATGATCTGGCGAGCCTGCCGATACAGGTCCAGCGGCAACGTGGTCGTGTCTTGTCGCCGGGCGAGGCTCATCAGGCGGCTTCCTCCATGTGGGTGGCGCGCAACCGTTGATAGGCGGGACACCGCATCAACAGCTGGCGATGCGTGCCGCAATCAATCACACGGCCATCCCCCATGACCAGAATTTGGTCCGCCAGATCCAGCGTCGACAGCCGGTGCGTCACCATTATCGTGGTCCGGTCATGAATGAACTCGGCCAACGACTGGTGAATCAGGTGCTCGCTTTCCGGATCGATTTGGCTGGTGGCTTCGTCCAGCACCATGATGGCGGGGTTTTTCAGGATCGCCCGGGCCAGCGCCAGCCGCTGTCGTTGACCGCCCGACAGCCGGCCTCCCTGTTCTCCAATCTGGCACTCGTACTTGCCCGGCAGCTGGGAAATGAACTCGTGGGCATGGGCCCGCCGGGCTGCCTGGATTACCTCCGCATCCGAGGCCCGGGGGGTTCCGTAACGAATATTGTTGGCAATGGAGTCGTTAAACAGCATGGTTTGCTGAGTCACATATCCGATCGTGTTCCGCAGATCCGCCAGCGAGTATTCCCGGATATCATGCCCCCCCACCATGACGTTCCCCGATTGCGGATCGAAGAACCGCAGTAACAGGTTGATCAGCGTGCTTTTTCCACAACCGTTCGCGCCACAATCGCCAGGGAGGATTTGTCGGGAATCCGCAACGAGAAATCGTCCAGCACCAAACGACCTGGCGATTGGTCCTCCCCGTCCCCGTCGCTGTCGGCGTAGGCAAACCGGACCTGGCAAAACTCAACGGATGAGTCATCCCGGGGCAGCGGGACCGGACTGGCCGGATCGGCAATGGCCGGTACCTTGTCGTACAGCGGAAAAACCCGGTCGGCGGCAACGGCGCCGGACTGAATCATGTTGTAGACATCCCCCATCTTGCGCAGTGGATCAGAAACGCCAATCAGAAATGCAAAGAAAAGCATGATTTCACTGGGTGTCATGGGTGTCGTGCACAAACGCAACCCGAACAGGTGAGTTTCCCGATTCAGGACCAGGTAGGCGCCGGCGATGGCCGACATGGCGACCACCATGACGCCCACAATCTCGTTGTTGGTTCGCGCCAGGGCCCCAAAAAAGCTGATCTTCATCGATTTGCGATAGACGTCCGTCGCCACCGTGCGATACCGGTTGTGCTCGTATTCCTGCATATTGAATGCGCGTACCAGTCGCAGATAGGTGATCGACTGAAACATCCGGTTGAGCAGGTTGGCGGACTCCTCGATGGCCCGGCGGTGGGCCCGCTTGGTCACACGGGCCAGCGACAACAGGACGAATCCGGCCAGCGGCACCACGACCAGGGAGAACAGCAACAATCTCCAGTTGACCAGGGCGGCGCCGGCAATGCAGGCCGCCATTTTGAACGGCTCGCGCAGGGTCTTGCCCAGCAATGTTGTAATGGCCCGGGCGATGGAACTCGTTTCCCCGCGGATGCGACTGATCAGGTCGCCGGTTCCCTTGACGTCCAGTTCATGCAATTCCATTTGCAACGTATTGCGGAACAGGTGATCCTGAATATCCAGAATCGTTCGCTGACCTACCCTGGCGACCAGGTACATATTGACGGCCAGGAAGAAGCAGCGAAGCAAGGTAGCCAAAAACAGAATGCCGAACACCAGAATCAGTGTCTGGAATGCGTCATCCGGCATGTGACGTTCAATCCACGGCTGGAACTTGTGCATCCAGTCGATTTTTGCCTGCTCGGCAGCGATCAGGTCCTGTTTGCTGGCCAGCTGTTTTTGGGTGATCACCCGTTGCTGGTCGGTGGCCCCGGCCAGGGATTCGTTCAGCGACTGGATCTCCAAATCCGTTCGGCGGATCTCCGCCTCGGAATCGGTGATCCGCTGTTCCACCATTTGGTGCAGCGATTTGCCGTTGAAGACAATTTCCACCAATGGCAGCACGCCGCCGATATTGGCACCCCACAACAGAGCGACCAGCAACGCACTAATGGTCGATGAGACAATGGACCACTTGTAGCGAAACGCCATCCGTAGCGCACGACGCAGATTTTTCATAAAGCCGTCCGTAGCTTCCCTGCCCTGGCTGTTCGGCGTCGGCGGTTCGTCCGCCAACGGGGGAAAGATAGCGAATTTCAGGCAGATTTCGCAAGATCACTCGAACCTGCTATCGCGGCCCGACAAACCGGCCAGCCGTGATGCGACGATCGATGTACCACGGCCGGAGTTCAGGCAATGTGCCGGCGGATTCCGGATGGACGCAATTGGCAGATGGCGTCGCACAGTCGATGAACCCCCTGATGATCGATCAATCGACGAATCTGGTCGGCGTGCCGGGGAATCCGCGGTGACTGCCCGGCAACGAGCGTCACGAATTGCGACAATTGCTCAGGCCATCGCGAGTCATCACAGGGAACCACCATCGGCAACGACGTCAAGTTCGACTGATCGGCCAATTCCGGGAACTGGTCCGCCCGCCGGACCAGCAGAACGGCAGCGGTTCCATCGGCAGCCAACTGATAAAATTCTTGCGGATCCGAGCAAAAGGCAACCTGAAAATTCCCTGGGTCGGTAACCACGCGGTCAGGAATGCGATGGCACCGGATCCGGTCCAGATGGTCGTCCGAACCGTTCCACTGGTCCCGCCATCCGGCAGCGAAGGGGGAAATGACCTCCAAAACCGGGCCGTTGCCGGTCTTGGAAAGGGTTTGTCCGACGAGGTGTCTCGCGATCCGGCGGCCCAGGTCGGCGCCCGACAGTGACAGATCGGCCAAGATGCAGGGGGTATCGTTTGAGTGTCCGGCATTCGCCGGGGATTCGCAGCGATCGGTCCCGTGGGAGTCGCGAACGATGGCAAACGCAGCGCGGTTTTCCGTGGCAAAATCAACCGAAACGGTCTCGCCTCCGGCTTGCACTGCCGAACCCAGCAATGCCAGTTGGCAGTGCTGCGGTTTGTGTCGGGCCGCCTGTTTCACCAGTTCCGAATCCGAGTCATCCAGAACCAGCGTATGGCAGCCGCGCTGCTTCGCGATACTCCACAGTTGTTCGGCGACAGTCGTTTGACCGCCGCGGGCAACCAGTTCGGCACAATCCAGTCCGGCGTTCCGCATTTGCCATTTCAGGCGAGCCGGCAACGGCCCGCTGGCAACCACGACCTGGCCACCGCGACTCGACCATTCCTGGGCGATTTGCAAGCGGCGCAACGCCGATCGGACACCCGTCAGCGGGTTGGCTCGCATGTGAAGGATGAGACCGTCGGTCATTCAGGCGACTTTCGCGAATGTCTTGCCGGAGATTTCGAGTTGTTCCAAAGTTTGGCAAACCCGATCAACCTCCTTATCGGTCATGCCGGGAAAGATTGGCAAGGAAATTATCTCGGCAAATGCCGTTTCCGCGGCGGGACACGTGAATCTGGACGGGTAATCCGCAGAGCGCTGGTAGTAGCTGTGTTGATAAACCGGGCGGTAGTGAATATTCCCGGATATTCCGGCCCGTCGCAGGCCTGCGAGCACATCGTTGCGCCCGATCGCAGCACTACGATGGTCCCAGCGAATGACGAACAGGTGATAACCATGCGACGCGTCAGGCAGCTGTGACAGCGGACGGACATAACCCAGTGGTTCCAGCTGCTGGCGATACCGATTCGCCAGTTGCGTTCGGCGAGCCGTCCACGCGGGAAGTTTCGGCAACTGACTGAGACCCAGGGCACAATGAATGTCCGACAGTCGGTAATTGAATCCCAGTGACTGCATGTCATATTCGCAAGTGCCTGCGCGAGCGCGCTGCCGGAAATCGGTATCAATACCGTGATTGCGGAACCGGGTCAGGGCGTCTGCCAGCAACACATTGTTGGTGGCTACCATTCCACCCTCGCCCGTGGTGATTTGCTTGACGGGGTGAAAACTGTAGCAGGCCATGTCGACCCATTCGCACACCGGACGTCCGGCCCAGGTCCCTCCCAGTGCGTGGCAGGAATCGGCAATCAGCTTCAGCCCGTGATGATCGGCCAGTGTTCGCAGCTGATGGTAATTGCAAGTTTGGCCGGCGTAATCAACGGCGATGATGGCAGCCGTTTTGGCATTAATTTTTTTTTCGACATCGGCCACGTCGACCAGCAGGGAATCCGGACGGACATCGGCAAAAACGGGAGTCGCACCGCAATACAGGACCGCATTGGCTGTGGCTACAAAGGTGATGGCGGGCACGATCACCTGGTCACCGGGATTCAGGTTTAACGCGGCCACGGCCGCGTGCAAGGCGGCGGTTCCATTACAAAACGCCACCGCATGCTGGCTGCCAACTGTCCCGGCGATCGCCGTTTCAAATTGCTGGACAGCGGGTCCGGTGGTCAACCAGTCGCTGCGCAACACATGGCCCACCGCCTGAATGTCCTGCTCGTCGATGGCCTGCCGGGAATAGGGCAATGGGCGAACGGCGGCAACCGCTTCGGATTCGGTACCAATGCGAATTCGGCGGGCCGGTGCCGGGGCAGCCGGCAAACAGGGTTCTGGAAATGTGCCGGTGCGGCAGGGCGCATGGCGGGTGCCAGCGGCCGGTTCCTCCCGGCACTGCGGGAACTCCACCTGAATCATTTCGCGTAACCGGGCCGGCGTCAGCCACTGGTCGTTGTTGTCGCTGGTGTAGGAGAAACCGATGTCACAGGGTTTGCCGCCCGTTTCGTACCAGGGAGTTTCCCGATCCCAGCTGCGCTGGAGGGGTTTGATCACAAAGTGATCCTCGAATTCCACGGCCGAACGGGCTTCATCGGCCGGAATCATGCATTCATGCAGTTTTTCACCCGGTCGAATTCCTACGATTTTGGTCGGACATTCCGGAGCCACGGCCTGGGCGATGTCTGTGATCGTGACGCTGGGGATTTTGGGGATGAAAACTTCACCTCCCGCCATCTTTTGCATCGCGTCCAGGACAAACCACACGCCCTGCTCCAGCGTAATGATAAAGCGGGTCATCGCGGCGTCGGTGATCGGCAATATGCCGCTGGCACGCTGTTTCAGAAAAAAGGGTACGACGGATCCGTTGCTGTTCAGGACATTGCCGTATCGAACCACCGAAAAACGGGTCCCATCATGTCCGGCCAGTGCGTTGCTGGCCACAAACAGCTTGTCGCTGCAAAGTTTGGTGGCCCCGTACAGGTTGATGGGGCTGGCCGCCTTGTCGGTCGACAGGGCCACGACTTTTCGGACGCCCGCTTCGATGCAAGCCTGAATTACGTTTTGAGCTCCTCCAACATTGGTGGCAATGCACTCCTGCGGGTTGTATTCGGCCATATCGACATGCTTCATGGCCGCCGCGTGAATGACGAAATCGACACCCCGCAGGGCCGTTCGCAGGCGGTCGATATCGCGGACATCGCCCACAAAATAGCGAACCTGGGGGTAGCGCTCCGGCGGAAAATGACTGCGTCTCAGGACTACATGTTTTTGTTCATCGCGACTGAGCAGAATCAGCCGACGCAGCTGGGCCTGTTCCAGCAATACCTGGGCACAGCGTTGCCCGAAAGATCCGGTTCCACCGGTGATTAATACCGTTTTGTCCTTGAGCCAGAACATCCTTGTCCCTTGCGGCAGAGGCAGTGCGCGAAAATGTATTCGCGATCAGGCTAACACCCGGTCGAAAATTCACCAACATGAGTTTCTGCTCAGCCGGCCCCGCCCCGCGTCGCCGGATTCCAGGCATTGTAATTGTGCGGCCCACGGTTGATCATAAGAGAGCCTCCCGTTCCCCGGTGCCCGTGAATCGTACCTGCCGTGAATTGCCTCGATATCAATCCATTCCTGAGACTGGCCAAAACAGTACCGGTGATCGATGTTCGTTCCCCGGGAGAATTCGCAAAAGGCCATATTCCCGGGGCCGTCAACCTGCCCCTGTTTGACGACGACCAGCGGGCGGAGGTCGGCAAACTGTACAAACACCAGGGGCGACCGGCCGCCTTGCTGTGCGGGCTGGAAATCGCCGGTGGCAAATTGGCCGATTTGGCACGTCGCGGACTGGAAATCGCCGGGCCGCAGAATCCGGACAAAAGGGGTCCGGACCCGCTACCCGGCGACGATGCCCGTCCCCATCTGCTGGTGCATTGCTGGCGGGGCGGCCTCCGCAGCCGCAGTGTCGCCTGGCTGCTGGAACAGATCGATTTGCGAACCGCCGTTCTGGAGGGCGGATATCGGGCGTGGCGGCGGGCCGGACAGGAGCTGTTCGGGCGGCGCCTGCAGCTGATCGTACTGGGAGGCCTGACCGGTTCGGGCAAGACCTGGCAGCTGGCACGACTGGCCGAAGCGGGCCAGCAGGTAATCGACATGGAAGGGCTGGCCAATCACCGCGGTTCGGCGTTTGGCGGAGTCGGAATGCCACCCCAGCCGACCGTGGAACAATTCGAAAACCTGCTGCAGCAAAGAATGCGCCAGCTGGACCTGAATCGACCGGTCTGGGTGGAAGCCGAAAGTCAGTCGATCGGGAGAACCTTTATTCCCCTGCCCTTCTTTCGCCAGCTGACAACGGCGCCGATGATTGTGATGAATGTCCCGCTGCAACGACGCGTGCAATTGCTGACGCAGGAGTACAGTCAATTTCCGGCTTGCGAACTGGTGGAGTCGGTTGAGAAGATTCGCAAGCGGCTGGGAGGCCAAAATGTGAACCAGGCTGTGGCGGCGATCGAGCAAGGCAACTTTGATCGATGCGTCGAAATCTGTTTGGCCTACTATGACCAGTCCTATGGTCAGGGATCCAAATACCTCAGCCACCGCACGGACGTCCGCGAACTGACGGTTGATGACCCGCACCATCCGGACGTTACCCGGGCGCTGATCGAGCAAGCCGTCGAATTGACCGTCGCCCCGGCCTGACCGGCTGCCCGTCCGGGCCGCATATCGCGACGTCAGGCCGCTCGCCGGCGGGGCCCACCGGGAATTCGCTTGCGCAGGCTCTCAATTTGACGGGCCATGCGGCGGCCGATGGTTTTGGGGGGCCGGGGGTAAACCAGCTGTCCCTTGAATTTGCCAGTAAACAAGTCGTCGGCGACGAAATAACGAAACGGAATTCCGTGCTTTTGCTGCCAGTATCCGTACATCAGCGCATCGTGTTGCACCGCTGGCATCAGATCGTCCGACAGCAGACGGATGGTTTCCCGGTGGTGGACCGGTCGGCGGGGCCCGCGCAGATGCTGGTAAAAACAGGGTCCCAACAGGACGGAAGGCCGCGACCAGAAAACCGCTTCGATGCCCATGGCCGAGCCGAACGTGGCCACCGTGTCCGCCATCCGCATCAGCTGGTAACTGTCGATTTGTTTGTCGGCCGGAATGACCGTGACGTGGTCGCCGGCCAGGGCAGCCAGAGCCCGGGTACTGGCGTTGTCGACGTCCGCCAGATTCGGGTGGACGCGAATCGTCAGGTGGGATGTCGGGCGCACGCGGTTCAGATCCCGGGCAATCCGGCCCAGGGCCGATGCCTGGTCCCGGTACATCCGATTCTCCCAGCAATCACCGATGGCCACAAACTCGTCCTCGGAGGAAGTGAACACGACCACGTTGTGCCGGCCCACCTCCCAGTTGTCCGGAATCAATCCGCGTTGCTGACCCGATACAAACGAACGCCAGTTCATTTCGACGCCGGCGATTCGCCCGGTAAACCACGCGCGGGCCATCCACTCCCGCCGGGAATTGCCGCTGGCGGAATCCCAGAATTCGCGCATCCGCGTCGTCATCCGGGCAATGTCGTGGGGCAGATGGTTTTCAAACAGCTGGTAGTGCCCGGTGTCGCAGCCTCGTTCGTGAACCCGACAGTCCACACCGCTCGCCTGACAGGCTCGCAGGACGGCCCGCATGGCGGCAAACCGGCCGTTGAATACGTAAACCCGGTCCGGCCGCTGGTCTGCCAACAGACGGATTGCGGATTCCCAGGTTTGGCGAGCTGCCTGGGCAAATCGCTCCAGCTGGGACCGGTGGCGGTGCAGATCGGGTTGCGGATCCCGGGTTAACGAAACCAGCGACGACAGACAGGCATACCCAATGTCAAAGTTGTCGATGGTCCAGGATTTCAACGCATCAACACTGGCCAGGTACTCGTCCGGAATGGGCGGCGTACTGGCAGGCCTGTCGAGGATGGGCAGCTGGTGGCATCGGGGGGTCAATTTGTTCATTCCGTCTGCCCGGCGCAGGCGGCATTCATGGCAGATGTCCCGATCCGCCTGGGGGTTGAAGTCGCAGGCGGACAGTTCGCCCAGGCAGGAAACAAATGCAACCCGGTGACCGGCATCCCGGTGTCGCTGGGCGATTTCCAGTTCGGTTTCGAAATGCGGGGCGACGGTACGCCACGGTGAAATAATCAGAATGTTCATTTCGATCGACACTCCGGCTCCCGATAGCCAAAAATGTTCAATTGCAAATCCATGCCCAGCTGGGTGGTCCGGCGGATTAACGGTTGGGGTGAACAAAACTGGGTGTGAATCTGGATCCGGAATCCGGCAGCAATCAGGACGTTCAAAATCTCGTCCAGCGTTTGACGCTGGCCTTCAAACGAATGATATTCCACGAAAATATTGGATACGTGATGCAAGGCATCGGCGCAATCCATCAACACGCAATGCTCCGCGCCTTCAATATCCAGCTTGAGCATGTCGACTTTTTCCGCCAGCCACGGCCTCAGCCGCGCCGCAGGAACACGCACGATCTCGCGATATCCCGGCTGCAATCGACCGTCCCTCGACAGGCGTCCCCCGTCTGCGCCCTCGACCGCGAATTCCAGTTCGGTATCGCTGTTCCACAATGCCTTGTTCTCCAGCTGGACGTTGTGATATCCCAGAGACTGCATGTTCCGCTGCAACACATCAAACACCAGCGGATCAGCTTCGAACGCCGTGATCCGGCTGCCCGGAAACTGCTGCCTGAACCAGGCCACACTTAATCCGATGTTGGAACCGCCATCGATGATTACCGGATTCGCGCCAGCATGGACAAAATCGTAGATGCCCTCGCCGAATATCTCCCGGTAGCTGTAGTAAAACGACAGCCCATCTACAATTTCGACGGGCGCTCCCAGCAATCGGGTTGTCAATGGCCGGTAACGGGGGCTGGTCTGGATTCGCCGCAACTCGTTATCGATGGCTTGCGCGTTTCTCCCCGGCACAGTCCCCGACGATGCCCGCGGACGAAATGACGCAAACGGGTTGCTGCCGCGATTCAGTTTTTTCAGGATTGAAATCATGGTGTATTGAACAGACCGGTCGAGGGTCAGTCGCGCCAATGCGCGCAGCTCGGCGGCCATGCAATAGCAGATTGGTCATACCGGGTAAAGCGAACCTCGGCGATCGCAAGCTGATCTTGCTGGTTTCCTGCGAATTCACCTAAATTGACACTGTCGTTCGTCCGTTAACCGCCTTGTCAAAGCAGGACACCTCGCTAGCAGTGATGGATTTGCGGGTCCCCGTTTGTTTTTGCATTTTTAACCGACCGGACACCACTGCCGCCGTGTTCGCGCGGATTCGCCAGGCTCGGCCGACGACCCTGCTGGTGGTTGGGGATGGCCCGCGGCAGTCATACCCCGGGGACGTCGAACGGGTCCAGGCATGCCGCAGGATGGCCACAGCAGTCGACTGGGATTGCCACGTCGAGACCTGTTTTAGTGAGGAAAATCTCGGCTGCGGGTTGCGAATGTCCAGCGGGTTGACGTGGGCGTTCAGTCGGTCCGACCAGTTGATCATTTTGGAGGACGACTGCGTTCCCGAGCTCTCGTTTTTTGCTTTTTGCCAGGAACTTTTGCAACGCTTTGCCGATGATCCGCGCGTGATGATGATCAGCGGCAATAATTTTTGTCACGTGGAATCATGGCCGGCCAGTTATTATTTTTCCAGCTGGGGCCACATTTGGGGCTGGGCCAGCTGGCGCGGGCCTGGTCGCAATACCAGTTGTCGATTCCTGACTGGCCCCGGTTTCGGGACCAGCGCACCTTGCAATCGCGGCTGGGCGACACGGATCAGGTTGTTTTCTGGAGCGGCGTGCTGGACGCCGTGCATCGCGGCCAGATCGATACGTGGGATTACAGCTGGCAATATGCAATGTTCCGTGCGGCGGGATTGGCGGTTTTGCCCAATCGCAACCTCGTTGGCAACATCGGCCACGACGCCCGCGGTACCCATACCCGGGATCCCAACAACCGATTCGCGAATTTGCCGACGGAGCCGATTGATCAAATTCGGCATCCCGTCAATGTGGAGCGGCATGTGGCGGCGGATCGCTGGACGTTTGACAACCTGTTCCAGCCCGTCCCCGTGGTGGCTGGCCTGCCGCGGCGGCCCCCCTGGTGGCAGCGAATCCTCGGAAAAAATCCGGTGTCCGCCTGATCGTTTACCGACCGTGGATTAACGCGCGGCCATCGTTTGGTACAATGCCGCGCGAAATTCAGGCAATGACCTGGCAAATCCCCGTACCAACGGACTCTCCGGACCCCGTGAAACCATGGCCGATTTATTTACCCCCCAAAACCTGTTTACGCTGCTGATGCTGGTCCTGCTGCAGGCCGTTCTGGGATTTGACAACCTGCTGTACATATCCATCGAATCCAAACGCGTGGTCGAGGACAAGCAGAGCTACGTTCGCAAACTGGGAATCAGTTTTGCCATTGTCCTTCGCATCCTGCTGCTGATCGTGGTTCTGTTCGCCATTGACCGGTTGCAGAAGCCGTTTTTTACTTGCGGTATTGAACAGACGGATGCCGAGACGATCGCACCGGGGGCCTACTCGGCCGAAGGTGCCATTACGGTGCACCACGACAAGGACAAACAGCAACATGGCAGTTGGCGGCTGACGGAGTCCGGGAAATTGTTTGCCGCCAGTGTTAATGTGCACAGTCTAATCGTGCTTGTGGGGGGGATTTTTATAATCTATACCGCGTTTCGCGAGATATTTCACATGCTCAGTGTTGAAGATCTCGAACATGATGTCGGCGATGCCAACCGAAAGAAAAGCATCGGCGCGGCCGTCTTCTGGATCATGATCATGAACCTGGTTTTTTCATTCGATTCAATCCTGAGTGCGATTGCGTTGACCGACAATATCCCGGTCATGGTTCTGGCAATTATCATCAGCGGCGTGATGATGGTCGTTCTGGCCGATCATGTCGCCGATTTTCTGAAAAAGAACCGGATGTACGAGGTCCTTGGGCTGTTCATCCTGTTGATCGTGGGGGTCATGCTGGTCAGCGAGGGCGGGCACCTGGCTCACATGCACTTTTTTCAATACGAAGTCCTCGCCATGAGCAAGACGACGTTTTACTTCGTCATCGGAGTGATGGTCGTCGTCGATATTGTGCAGAGCCGGTATCAAAAGAAACTGGCGCTGCAACGCCAGAAAGAAGCGGGCAGGGATGGCCAGGGGGCCATGCAGGCGTAGTCCGGCAGCCCGACCAGCGGACCCTGTTTCCCGCGATAAACCACCGCGCTGCGGATTCCTGCGAGCTGTTACTGCCATCCCGGCGCGGATTGCCGGTTGGTCACAGGTCCACGCAGGCGGCCAGCCCATGCCGCCCCCCCTCGCGTCCAAACCCGCTTTCCTTGTATCCGCCAAAGGGCGATGTCGGGTCAAATTTGTTGTAGGTGTTGGCCCACACGACGCCAGCCCGCAGTTGCGACGTCAGATTAAAGACTCGCGATCCCTTGTCGGACCAAACACCGGCCGACAATCCATAAGGCGTGTTGTTGGCCTTTTGGATGACCTCGGCGACGGTGCGAAATGTCTGAACCGCCAGCACCGGACCAAAGATCTCTTCCTGGGCAATTCGGTTCGACTGCGCCACATTGGTGAACAGCGTGGGCCGGCACCAGTAGCCGGCTTCCGGCAATGGGCATTTCGGCTGGTACATCTCGGCGCCCTGTTGCCGCCCGATTTCGAGGTAGGCATTAATGGTCTCCAGTTGGCGGCGGCTGTTGATGGCGCCCACGTCCGTGTTTTTGTCCAGCGGATCGCCAACCACCAGCGATTCCATACGGTGTTTTAATTTGCGAATCACCTGCTGGTACACCGATTCCTGGACAAACAGGCGGCTGCCGGCACAGCACACATGGCCCTGATTGAAATAAATCCCGTTGACGATCCCCTCGATTGCCTGATCGATCGGGGCATCGTCGAGAATAATGTTGGCGGCCTTGCCACCCAACTCCAGTGTGCAGCGTTTGGTGGAGCCGGCCAGCGATTTTTGAATCTGTTTGCCGACCTCCGTGGACCCGGTAAAGGCAATCTTGTTGACATCCGGGTGATTCACGATGGCGGCTCCCACGTCCCCGCCTCCGGTTACAATATTGACGGCTCCCGGCGGCAAATCCGCTTGCTGAATAATCTCGGCGAGTTTCAGTGCGGTCAGCGACGTCGTTTCCGCCGGTTTGAGCACGACGGTGTTGCCCGTGGCCAGGGCCGGAGCAATCTTCCAGGCGGCCATCAACAGCGGAAAATTCCACGGAATGATTTGGCCGACGACCCCCAGCGGCCGCGGCATGCGATGGGGAAAGGCGTATTCCAGCTTGTCGGCCCAGCCGGCGTGGTAAAAAAAATGAGCAGCCGCCAGCGGGATATCGATATCGCGCGACTCGCGGATCGGTTTGCCGCCATCGAGCGACTCGATTACGGCCAGTTCACGTGCCCGCTCCTGAATCAGGCGGGCCACGCGGAACAGATATTTGCCCCGGGCCGCGCCGTCGATCCGCGACCAGTGTTGCTGGTAACAATTGCGAGCGGCTCGCACCGCCACGTCGACATCCTCGCGACTCGATTCGGTAATCGACGCCAATCGCTGCAGCGTGGCTGGATTGACCGAGTCGAAATGCTTGCCGCCCCGGGAGGCCACGAACTGGCCATCGATGAACAGGTCGTAACGGTCCGCCAGGGAGATGTGACCGGAACTTTCGGGGGCCGGCGACCGGTTCCAGGCCGTTGCCGGCGGCCCCGATGCTGATTTCGTTTGGTCGGCAGGTTCGTTCATGTTGGAAACTGCGATGCCGTGGCGCTGGACAATGCGATTCGTGCCTCATTGTAGTGGCTGGAACCCGTTTGCCGATCCGGGATTGGCGGACGAGCCAGCGAGACAGGGAGGCTCTGCAGAAACACATCCGGGCTTAAAGGTGAGGGTGCCACGGTTGGCTTGTCCAACCGAGCCATTTCCGGGAAATACCGGGTGCCGGGCGAACCGGCAGAGCTGCCAAATCATGGTTTTTTGCAGAACCGGACAGGGACCAATATTCTTGTCAACGGTGTCCGGGCACGATGCTCGGACGGTTGGCCAAAGTACGCGCGGCCGGGGGGATCTTTGCCACAAAGTTGACCGCCGCCCCGAGAATACAGAAACGTCAGGCATCCCGATTCCGTGCACGGCCCTGGCACGGCTGGACCCGCCAGCCGTGGCACCTGTGAATGCACACTTAAAAATTTTCTGTCGCGACCCTGGATCGCTGTTTTTGGTGCGCGCAGGCGCTAGTCGATGGCAAACCAGTCGGCGGACTGGTACACCCCTGTCCGTTGTTTGACGATTTGCATCAGTACATCGTTGGCCAGGCTGCTGGCGCCAAACCGGAACCAGGTCGGCGACAACCACTCCGGTCCCAGCGTTTCCTGGACCATGGTCAGATAATGCAAAGCCAGTTTGGATTTGGAAATTCCGCCGGCCGGCTTCATGCCGACCATTTGCCCGGTTTTCCAAAAATGATCGCGAATCGCCTCCAGCATGACCAGGGTCACCGGCAGCGATGCCGCGGGCCGGATTTTGCCAGTTGAGGTCTTGATGAAATCGGCACCGGCGGCGATCGCAATATCGCTGGCCCGCCGCACGTGATCGAACGTTCCCAACTCGCCCGTTTCCAGAATCACCTTGAGCCTCGCCGCGCCACAGGCATTCTTGATCGCCGCGATTTCGTCATACACATATTGATAGTCACCCTGGTGGAAATGCCCCCGCGAAATCACCATGTCGATTTCATCGGCGCCACAATCGGTGGCTCAGCCGGACTTCGTCCAGTTTGAGCGGCAACGAGGTGTTGCCACTGGGAAAGGCAGTGGCCACCGATGCCACCCGGACGCCGGAACCGGCCAGTTCCCGTTTGGCCGCGACCACAAAATTGGGATAGACGCAAACGGCCGCCACGCCGGGCAAGTCCGGCACGGCATCGTGCAGGTGGCGGGCCTTGCAGCACATCTGCCGAACCTTTCCTTCGGTGTCCATGCCCTCCAGGGTCGTCAGGTCGATCATCCCCAGCACCATTTTCAATCCCGCCATCTTGGCTTCGGACTTGATGCTGCGTTTGGTGAATCGGTCAGCGCGCTCGATGACGCCGGTTTGATCAACGGTGGGAAACCGGACAGGTGGTGCGCTCACAGGATCTTTACCGAAAAAAAATGAGACGGATCATTTCGGACGACGGTATGTTTCACGCAACGGCACACTAGTCCTTAAGTGTTTCGGCAATGGCAAACCAGCCATCGCCGATTTCAACCGTAAATTCTTCGTCCGATCGCGGGTTGCCAACGGTGCCATAAAACGTGTAGCGGGTCATGTCCTCTTCGCGGAACGTTTCGTCGTCCTCGCTCACCTCGTCCTCCGCATCGTCGCCCGCATATTCTTCCAGGTCCATTTCTTCCAGCTCGGCTTGCGGCAGCCGGGATTTGTAGTAATCCATCAACTCCGTTGCCGTGGCGGTGGTGGTAAAGTGCCAGATGGTTGTGGTAAACGATTCCAGGCGGCTGCCCACATCCCCCATCAGGGCCCCAAACTCTTCCCGGTCGATCAGGCGGGATCCGGGAAACACCGGAATGTCGCTGATGCCGACCGCCTCCGGTGTCGCCTGACATCCCGCAATTGCCACAATCAGCAACAGGCCACAGCTGCCCGCGTTGAACATTTGTTTCATATTTCACCTGCCCCATCGAAACCGGGAACAACAGCATCCCCGCGGCGGGCAATGCCTGTCGACCGCATGGTAATACGGCTCAGCGCGGCGGGAAACCGGATGCCAGGTGGCTGACGGGAATCGGGCGGTTGGCATCGGTATTTCCCCCTCCGGCAGCGGTATGGCGGCCGGGACCGGCGCCCGTCATCGGGAATTCCCCGCCTGCCTCCTCACCTGCGGAGCGGTCGGTGGCCCGCCCGCTCGGGTCGCGCGGGATCAATCGCTCAGGACACTGGCAATCACGGCCACGTCGACAATGTCACTGGTCCGACAGCCGCGTGACAGATCCATACAAGGTTTGGCCAGCCCCTGAATGAGCGGTCCCAGCGCCGTGGCGCCGGCCAGCCGTTCGGTGATCTTGTAGGCGATGTTGCCGGCATCCAGATCGGGAAAGACGAGCACGTTGGCTTTTCCGGCAACCTCGGAATCGGGAGCCTTGCGCACAGCCACGTCCGGGACCCACGCCGCGTCAAATTGCAATTCGCCGTCGACCAGCAGGTCTGGCGCGGCATTTCGGGCGATCGCCAGCGCCCGGGTCACCTTGTCGACTCGCGGGTGTTCGGCACTGCCGCGGGTGGAAAACGACAATAACGCGACGCGAGGCGTTTCGCCGGTCAGTTGCCGATGGCTATTTGCCGAGGCAATCGCAATCTCGGCCAGCTGCCGGGAATCGGGATCGGGTACGACGCCACAATCTGCATAGGTCACACAGCGATCGGGCAACTGCATCAGAAAGAAACTGGAAACCAGACTGCGCCCGGCAGCGGTACCAACGCCGTAAATGCCGGCCCGAATGACGCTGGCGGTCGTGGCGATGCTGCCGGCGACGCTGGCATCGACATGCCCGATGCCGACCAGCAATGCGGCAAACAACAGCGGATCAGTCAATGCCTGGGCGGCGCGAGCCCGGTCCATGCCCTTGTGTTTCCGGTTTTCGATCAGTTGTTCGATGCACGATTCGAACAACCGGTTGTCGCCCGCTGATACGAGTTCCACGTCCGGATGCAATTGGGCCACGGGTGCGGAAGAAACCACCACCGACTGCCCCAAATGCCCGGCTTGAAAATCGCTGGCTGCCTGGATCACCCGCGGGTCCCGGGTTTCGGGAAAAATTATGCGACGACGTCGGGCGGATGCCCGCTGGCGAAGTTGTTCCAGGACGTTCACGTGATCAGGACCGGCAAGCGATGTTTGAAACCGTTTATTGCACAAAATCGTCGGGAACATCGATTTCCATAAACAACATCCCCAGGCCGTGGGTTTTTCCCTGGGCATCGGTTTTCAGGCTTTCGCTGCCGCCCCCGCCGAGCGAATCGTGCAGAATGAAATTCAGGGCCAGCAGGTTCGGGCGCTTCGTAGCGGTCGACTTCGCCATGACAGATTTCGCGGAAATGCTGCTGGACACGCTCGCTGGTCAGTTCCCGTTTGATAATCTCGTAACCGGCCGGCGTGTAGGCCACGACGCCGACGTTGGAACCGTCGCCCTTGTCACCGGAGCGGGCGAAAGCGATTTTTGACAGTGGAATTTTCATGGCAATCGATTGGGGACAGATCGTTTAAACTTCCTCGACCGTGACGGTGCACTGGACCTTGTCTCTGGAGATCAGAGCCGGCCAGTAGCTGATAATATCGGTGGCCTTGGGGCGGCCCCCGGCGAAACCGGTTACCCCGGGCGGGCCGCTGGTGACCAGGGGAACAATCTCCATGCCCAGCCGGTTCAGTTTGTCACGATCGGGTCCCTTGGCCCCGATTCGCAAGACAACTTCGGCCGGCTGGCTGGGGGCCGGCGCGATCCCGGCATGGCACACGTTGGTCCCCACGATTTCCACGAATCGTTCTTCCGGTGCGAATGTAACACCATCCAGGGCCACCCGGTCAAACACGATATCGGCACACAGCCTGGCTTTTTCCACGGCATCCGGGCCGGCAACGGTCAATTGTCCGACAATCTTGTAACCATCCTGGAACGAAATGGAAACCTTGTAGGTATCGGTCGCCACCGCGCCCCGAACCCCGCTGACGCGGACCCGGTTTTCACCGTCCTCGGCCAGCTGAATCGATGTAAAATCGGCGATGCAATCGGGGGTGATATACCGCGAGGGATCACCCATTTCGTAAACCAGCTGGGACGTCACGGTCTGAATGTCGACGCGGCCCCCCGTTCCCGGGTGCTTGGTGACCGCAAACGTGCCGTCGGGGTGGGCTTCGATGACCGGGTATCCGATCCGGGCCATATCGGGGATGTCCCGCCAGTTCACAAAATTGCCTCCGGTACACTGGGCGCCGCATTCGACGATGTGTCCAGCGATCGTGGCAGCCGCCAGTTTGTCGTGATCGTTCATGGTCCAGCCGAATTCATACATCATCGGGCGCCACCACTACGGAGGGGTCGGTGGCCCGCCCGGTAATCACGATATCGGCACCTTGTTGCAACGCTTCCACAATCGGCTGGGCACCGATATAAACGTTGGCGCTCATCACGCGATCGACATACGGGGCGAGTTCCTCGCCGGTATCCATGTTCCGGAATGCTTCTCCGGCAGCGATCAGGGGTTTCAGATCGGCCAGGATATCGTCGCCTTCCACGACCCCGATCCGAACGCCGTGAATTCCCAGTTTGCGAACCACACCGGCAACCGCCGCGCGGCAGGCCTGCGGATTGACTCCCCCCGCATTGGCCACAATCTTGATCCCGTTCTCGCGGCATTGGGGCAAGACCCGCTCGACCATTTGCACAAAATCCGTTGCGTACCCCGCGTTGGGGTCCCGGCTTTTGAGCTTTTGCATGATGCTCATCGTGACTTCTGCCAGGTAGTCGAGGGTCAGGTAATCAAGCGGTCCCTCGTTGACCAGGCGAACCGGCCCCAGAATACTGTCTCCCCAAAAACCCTGTCCGTTGGCGATCAGAACATGTTGTTTGTCTGGCATAAATCGTTCAGCAAGTGTTAGTGTCAGGTTCGCGACCGGCGGGGAAGAGCCGAAAATTACGTCGGGCGCAGTGGAATCATTCGGGTTTCCGGTGAACCGCGAATTCTAACCGAAATCGGACATCCTCTGCAGGCGGGGGCCAGCCGGGGAATACCGCGGGTTGGGCCCGGTGATTGCTGACGCTAAACTTGGTCGGTGCCGCTCCGCTGCGCAGGAGACGACTGACCGGCGGGACGGCCATTTGCCGCCCATCCTCCATTTGCCGCCCGTCCTGATTGGGACCATTTCAGGAGAATCCATGTCGGAATTTGTGAATTTGTCGGTCCAGCAGGGTGTGGCCCGCCTGACCCTCAATCGTCCCCAAAAACGAAACGCCTTGCGCCGGGAAATGATTCAGGAAATGCTGGACCGGGTCCGGGAAGTGGCCGGAGATGATTCGGTACGTGTGTTTGTACTGGCGGCCGCCGGCGACGTTTTTTGTGCCGGGATGGATCTTGGTCAAATGCAGGAACGGGCTGCCGGCCCCAATGCCGCGGCCGAATATCACGTGGATTCGCAAGTCTATTGCGATTTGCTGATCGAAATCTGGCAGATGGCGGTCCCGACCATTGCCGCTGTGCAGGGTCCGGCATTGGCGGGCGGGATGGGGCTGGTTTGTGCCTGCGATATCGTGATCAGTGTCGAATCAGCTTTTTTCAGGCTTCCCGAACCCCTGCGCGGCATCACCGCCGCCATGGTGACTCCCCTGCTGGTGCACCGGATGGGACCCGGTGCGGCGGGTTACCTGCTGTTGTCCAACGAGCAAGTCAATGCCGCTGATGCCCGTGTGATGGGGCTTTGCCACGGTGTTGTGCCGGATGACCAACTGGAATCACGCGTTGCCGCGCTGACCGACTCGATCCTCGCCGGGTCCCGCACGGCCCTGGCCATAACCAAACGGCACATGGCCGACTGCCTGCCGCAACCGGTCGTGCCATTGCTGCAACAATCGATTGAGGTCTCGGCTCAGGCCCGGGAAACCGCCGATGCCCGGGAAGGTTTGGCGGCGTTTCTGGAAAAAAGAAAACCCGCCTGGCAACAATAAATGGCTTCCGCTGTGGCAAGTCGGCCAGGCATCGAAAAACCACCCTTGCTTTTGAAACTATCAACGGAAATTATCATGAAGTCGATCGATCTTTCGGGAAAAACGGCCATTGTGACGGGGTCCGGTCAGGGGATTGGCCGGGCCACGGCCGAAGCGCTGCACGAGGCAGGCGCCAATCTTGTGATCAACTATTTTGAGGACCGTGAGGGAAAAAACCGGTCGCTGGCAGATCAAGTCGTGCGCGAATTGGGGGACCGGGCCATCTCTCTGGCCGCCGACGTGCGACACATGGATCAGCTCGATCACATGGTTGCCAAAACGACGGGCACGTTTGGGGGGCTGGATATTCTGGTCAACAATGCGGGTATTCTGCGTGATCGCAGTTTCAAAAAAATGAGCCAACGTGAATGGCAAGATGTCATCGACACCAACCTGACGGGTGTTTTTAACAGTTGCAAGGCGGCCGTTGAGCACCTGAACGAAAACGGCGCGATCGTCAATGTCGCATCGCTGTCAGCCGTGACCGGATTCTTCGGGCAGGCCAACTATGCCTCCGCCAAGGCCGGCGTCGTCACGCTGACCAAGGTGCTCAGCCGGGAACTGGCCCGCAAAAACATTCGCGTCAATGCGGTCGCTCCGGGCGTGGTCGATACGGAAATGGGGCAATCGATTCCGGAAGAAAACCGCCAGGCCATGCTGGCCAATGTGCCGCTGGGCCGTTTTGCCCGGCCGGCCGAGATTGCCGATGTGATCCTGTTTCTGAGCAGCCCGATGGCTTCCTACATGACGGGCCAAACGTTGCACGTTAACGGAGGCTGGTGGGCCTGATGGCAGACCGTCGGTAAAATGCCGGGTCGCCCGCAGCATGAGGCCGCCTTGGCCGTCGGCCCTCGTCGCGGGCGGACCGGCCATGATGGCCGGCAGCGATCGCGGTCCGCTAGCAAAAAGTGGCGTGGCAGCGACGTGCGGCGGGTCCTAGAATCCTCATCCTCTAACAGATTCCCGTCCGGGAAACGGTCATGCGGCGTTGCAAAAGGAGTTGCAATGGTGAATCGGGCTCCAGTTCATGTCACCATCCTGATCGCGATCACCGGCATCGTGATGTTTACCAATCTGGGTACGGCCCGGCTGTGGGATCGAGATGAACCTCGCAACGCCGGTTGCGCTCTGGAAATGATGCACCGCGGGGATCTGGTGGTGCCGATGTTCAATGACGAGCTGCGTCATCAAAAACCGGTGCTGCTGTACTGGTTGATGATTTCCGCCTATCAGGTTTTTGGCGTGACCGAGTTTGCCGCCCGGTTCTGGTCGGCGGTGCTGGCCATTGGAACGGTGCTGGCCACCTATGCCATTGGGCGCCGCTTGCTCAACCCCCGGGCAGCGCTGTTGGGTGCGATCGGCCTGCTGACCAGCATGATGTTTGTCGTTGCCGGGCGCGCCGCCACCCCGGATTCGCTGCTGATATTCTGCAGCACGATGGCGTTGCTGTTTTATGTTCTGGGGACATTTGCCTCTTACCAGTTGATTGATGTGGGACCGGTCCTGCGTCAGGAGGGGAATTGGTTCCCGCAACGATACCGTTATGTACTGGCGATGTACGGGATGATGGGCCTGGGGGTACTGGCCAAGGGTCCGGTGGGGTTTGTGCTGCCCTGCGCCATCATTGGCATGTTTATGCTGTTGATGCGGTTGCCGGCCGCCGACGGGGACCAGTGGAATCGCCGGGCATGGCTGGCACGCTTCGGTGCGGCGGTGGGGCGACCTTTTGCGCCGGGCCATTTTCTGGCGACGGTTTGGGCCATGCGCCCCCTGTCACTGATCGCCATTATCTTGCTGGTCGCGGGGCCCTGGTACCTGCTCGTGGGGGTTCGGACCGCAGGCGACTGGCCGCGGATCTTTTTTCTAAGTGAAAATCTGGCCCGCGCCACATCGTCCTTTGAATCTCATGGCGGCGGATTGTGGTTTTATCCGTTGTCAATCGTGTTGGGGTTTTTTCCGGCATCGATTTTTCTGGGGCCGATGATTCTGGGGATCGATCGGCAAGTGATACAACGCCGCCACCAGTGGTCACCGGGATACACATTGCTGATTTGTTGGGTGTGCGTCCAGGTGGGACTGTTTTCACTGGCCAAAACCAAATTGCCGAGCTACATCACGCCCTGTTACCCGGCGTTGGCGCTGTTGACCGGTGGTTTTCTGGCCCAGCTGATGCAGCGACGCGTTGACGAAATCCGCAAATTTGATCGCTGGCCGGCCACCGGTCTGCTGTTATCCGGAATCGGTGTCACGGCGGCACTGATCTTTGCAGGCCAGCGTTACCTGGACGGAAACCGGGAACCGGCTCTATTTGGGTTGCTGCTGACGCTGGGGGCCGGGGGCATGTTGTGGTTTGCCAGGACCGGTCGAATGCGGCCGGCGATCCATGTGTTTTGTCTGACGGCCGTCCTGTTTGCCATTGGCCTGTTCGGCTTTGGAACCGTTGCCGTGGACCGGCACCAGCAAAACGATCGGATCCTGGCCCGCATCGCTGCCAGCGATTCCAGGGCACCGGTTGCCGCGTTTGAATGTCTGGAGTCCAGTTGGGTGTTCTACGGACGCCGGCCCATTTATGAACTGACCGAAACCCGGCGCTCCGGTGCCTGGCAAGATGCACGCGTCAATGCCTGGCAGAAAAAAGACTGGCCCAGTCCGGAACAGTTCGTCACGGCCCACCCGTCAGCCATGATTATCACCACCAGTGAAAGCCTGGCGAAGCTGCAAGGGCGATTGCCGGCCCACTATCAGGTCCTGCAACGTGCCAGTTATTTCTTGCGGGACAAGGATCTGGTACTGGTGGGGCCAGTCACACCATCGGCACCCGCCGATTCTCCGCGAACGGCCGATGCGGAGTCGATGCAACACGACCTCCCGGCAGCCCGCCTGGACCGCTGACTGAACAACCGCACCTCGGGCGTGTCCAACCGTTGTCAGGCCTGCACGTGGGCCAACTGGTCTCGAAACCGGTGCCCGCGCTGGGGGCCCTTTTGAGTCAGCGTCAGAATCTCGGGTCCGGTTTCTGTCATCAGGATCGTATGTTCGAACTGGGCGGACAATTTGCCATCGGCCGTCCGTACCGTCCATCCATCGCGTTTGTCCATGGCGGTGCGGGCCGTTCCCAGGTTGACCATCGGTTCGATGGTAAAACACATTCCGGGTTCCAGACGATCGCGACGACTTTGCTGGGTCGGTACATGCGGGATGTTGGGCCGCTGGTGAAAGGCCGTGCCAATCCCGTGTCCGACATACTTGTCCACGACGCCGTAGCCGTAATTCTCACGGACATACGGCACGATCGCTTCACCAATGGCTGCCACGCGACATCCCGGTGAAACGGCATCGATGGCCAAATACAGACAATCCAGAGCGCACTGCACAACTCCACAGCCGATGGTTCGGGGTTGCCGATCAAAAACGTCTCGGACTGGTCGCCGTGCCAGCCATTAACAATGGTGGTAATGTCCACGTTGACGATGTCGCCGTCCCGCAATTCGTACTGGTCCGGAATGCCGTGGCATACCACTTCATTGACGCTGATACAGCAGGACTTGGGAAACGGAATGGGTTCGCCAGCGTAATTCAGGCACGCCGGCACGTGCCCGTGCCCAACCGTAAATTCGTGAACTTCCCGGTCAATGTCTTCGGTACGAACACCGGCCTGAATCAGCGGACGGATATGATCCATCAACCGGGCGTTGAATTTTCCGGCGGCCCGCATCAAATTGCGTTCCTTTTGGGTCAACCGGACTCGTGGATTTTTGCGAATCATTCAAAACTCTGTCCGAAAATCTGGGTCGCGGGAAACCTGGCAGGGCGGCACCGTGGCTCAAACGGTTCACGCACGGATTCCGGTTTCCCGACTGGTCGGGCACCGGATGTTGCGAGCCGTTTACGCGCCCAATCCGGAGGCGAACGTCGGCTGCCGGCATCGGTCATACTCGAAAGCTCTGATCACGGGTATGATGAACTATTCAGAGGGATTTTACCAGTTGCGGACTGCCGGCAACTTCAAAATTTTTCGGGAATCGCCAGCATTATGCATACGGATAAAATGATCTGAACCGGTCAGTCCGGGTTGCCCGGGTCCGGCCGGAAACCGGCAACGTTGGCGGCCCGGACGCAACAGGCAAAATCGCCGGGGTGTTGCCGCCAAGGCGGCAGACCCGGGTCGGCCTGTGGGGGTCCCATGGCACGGTTTAACAAGTCCTCCGAAAACACATTTCAGCGCCCGTCGTTCCGCCGCCAAACGTGCGGCGTTCCGCCGATTAACCAACCTTCATCAAAACCGATCTGCATCCCGCTTTTCGATTATCAGGAAACCGGAATCCAATGCCCCGTTACAACCCCGCCATCATTGAACCGTACTGGCAATCGTACTGGTCGGAACACAAAACGTTTGCCTGTCCGCAGATGCCTGAGGGTGAAAAACTGTACGTGCTGGACATGTTTCCCTATCCCAGCGGCAGTGGACTGCATGTTGGACATCCGGAGGGGTATACGGCGACGGATATTGTGTGCCGGCATGCGCGGATGCAGGGCAAATCGGTATTGCATCCCATGGGGTTCGACGCGTTTGGTCTGCCGGCTGAAGAGCATGCCATCAAGACCAATACGCCACCCCGCCAGTCGACGGAACAAAATATTGACACGTTTCGCCGCCAACTGAAAATGCTGGGTTTCAGTTACGACTGGGAGCGGGAGATTGCCACCACGGATGTCGCGTATTTTCGCTGGACGCAGTGGATTTTTCTGGTGCTTTTCGACACCTGGTACGATCCTGGCCGGGAACAGGGGCGACCCATTGCCGAACTGCCGATCCCGGATGAAATCGCCGCCGCCGGCGACGCGGCGATTTCCAACTATCGCGACAGGCATCGCCTGGCCTACCAGTCAGACGAGTTGGTCAACTGGTGCCCTGCTCTGGGAACGGTTCTGGCCAATGAAGAGGTGATCGATGGAAAAAGTGAACGGGGCGATCATCCGGTTCAGCGAATTCCCCTGCGTCAGTGGATGCTTCGAATCACGGCCTATGCCGATCGTCTGGAAAATGATCTGGTGGATCTGAATTGGTCGGAAGGTATCAAGAAACTGCAATCGGACTGGATCGGCCGCAGCTGTGGAGCCGAGGTCGATTTTTTTGTTGGTGCGTCCGACGATTTTTCCCCATGGCTGGAATCGCGCCGGGCATCCGGATTCCCGGCAACTCCGGACGACCAGGTGCTGCGAATCTATACCACGCGGCCGGATACGCTGTTTGGTGCGACGTACATGGTGATTGCGCCCGAGCATCGGCTGGTGGAATCCCTGACCACAGACGGCCAGCGAGCGGAGGTTCAGTCGTATTTGGCCCAGACCGCCAACAAGAGCGACCGTGAGCGGCTGGACGCCAAAAAGCAAAAGACCGGAGTCTTTAGCGGTTCGTTCGCCACCAACCCGGTCAATGGACAGCCGATTCCGGTCTGGATCGCCGATTACGTGCTGGCTTCGTACGGGACTGGCGCGATTATGGCTGTGCCGGCGCATGACGAGCGGGATTTCGAATTTGCCCACACGTTCGATTTGCCGGTTGTGCCGGTGTACGAACCGGATGAAGGGGCGGACGTCGACCGCGCCGCACTGGTGGCCGGCCAGGTTTGTTACAGCGGCCGTGGAACGGCCACCAACTCGCAGCACTACGACGGGCTGGCGACCGACTCCTTCAAGCAGAAAATCGTGGTCGACCTGAGCACGGAGGGAACCGGTCGGGCAGCCGTGAATTACAAGCTGCGCGACTGGTTGTTCAGTCGCCAGCGGTTTTGGGGCGAGCCGTTTCCCATTTTGCACGAACTGGACGCGGCGGGAAATCCAACCGGCGTCCTGCGTGCGGTGGATCCCGGGGACCTGCCGGTGGATTTGCCCCGGCTGGACGACTACAAACCGCATGGTCGCCCGGAGCCACCGCTGGCCAAGGCTCCCGACGAGTGGCTGTACGTGGTAATGGATGGTGTCCGCTACCGCCGGGAAACCAATACCATGCCGCAATGGGCCGGTTCCTGCTGGTATTATTTAAGGTTTGTTGACCCGCACAATGATCAGGCGTTTGTGGATCCGGAAAAGGAACGGGCCTGGATGCCGGTCGATTTGTACATCGGAGGCGCCGAGCATGCCGTGTTGCATCTGCTGTACGCGCGTTTCTGGCACAAGGTGTTGTACGATCGGGGACTGGTCAGTACGGCGGAGCCATTTCAGCGACTGGTCAATCAGGGCATGATCCTCGGTGAGATGGAATTCATGTTGCCGGACGGTGAGACGCGGGTCGCGGCGGACGACGTTGAGAAGCAGGGCGAGCATTTCGTGCTGAAGGCCAACCCCGACGTCCGCGTCGACAGCCGGGCCCACAAGATGTCCAAGAGTCGCGGCAACGTCGTCAATCCCGATGAAATTGTTCGAGACTATGGCGCAGATTCCCTGCGCCTGTACGAAATGTTTATGGGTCCTCTGGAACAGTCCAAGCCCTGGAGCATGAGCGGTGTCAGCGGGATTCGCGGATTCCTGGACCGTGCCTGGCGGATGATCATCGATGCAAATGCCGAGTCCACCGAATTGTCACCCTCGGTCACCGATCAAGCCCCGACCCGGGAACAACTGGTTGTGCTGCACAAGACCATCAAGGCAGTCAGTGCCGATTTTGAGAATCTTGGTTTCAATACGGCGATCGCCCGGCTGATGGAATTCGTCAATTTCTTTACCCGGCAGGACCGGCGTCCGAAGTCCGTGATGGAGACATTTGTTTTACTGTTGTCGCCGCTGGCCCCGCACATCGCGGAGGAGTTGTGGCGCGCGCTGGGACATCCGCAAACGCTGGCCCGTGAATCCTGGCCGCCGTACGACGAGGCCCTGACGGTGGACGCCGAGGTGGAAATTCCGGTTCAGGTCAACGGCAAGGTGCGGGCCCGCATTCAGGTCCCCAGGGGGACCTCCTGTGAGCAGCTGGTTTCGATCGCCCGGGCTGATGAACGCATCGCCCGACAGCTTGGCGACAAGTCCGTCATCAAGGAGATTTGCGTGCCGGATCGATTGGTGAACTTTGTCGTCAAGGCGTGACCCGGTGGTGCAGTCGGCGGACGAGCGATCGCGTTTTCGGCGCAGTTTGTTGGCCTGGTTTGACGAAAACCAGCGGGATTTGCCCTGGCGGCGTCGCAAATCGGCGTACCGGGTCTGGATCAGCGAGATCATGTTGCAGCAGACCCAGGTCACCACCGTCATCGACTATTTCCAGCGATTCGTCCGGCAGTTTCCCGATGTCGGGGCGCTGGCGGCGGCCCCCGAGGACGAAGTGTTGCGGGCCTGGGAGGGCCTGGGGTATTACCGGCGAGCCAAACAGCTGCACGCCGCTGCGCGGCAAATCGTGGCCCGCCACGGCGGACAGTTTCCGGATGCGTATGAACAGGTCCTGGCATTGCCTGGAATCGGTCGCTACACCGCGGGTGCCATCCTGTCCATCGCGGCCGACCAGCCCTGGCCCGTGCTGGAGGGCAACACCGTGCGTCTGTATGCCCGGCTGCTGGATTTTCGCCAGGACGTTACGACGACAGCCAGCCAGCGCCAATTGTGGGAATTTGCCGAATCGCTGGTTTCCCGTCATCGGCCGGGCGATTTGAACCAGGCCCTGATGGAATTGGGCAGCCAAATCTGTCAATCCGGACGACCCCGTTGCCTGTTGTGCCCGGTCCAGCGGTTTTGCCAGGCGTTCAAACATGGAATTCCGGAATCTCTTCCGCACAAGGGAACGCAAAAAACCCGTTACGAGTCATTGCATCAGGCGGTCGCGATTATTCGCCGGGGTCAACGCGTGGTATTGCGCCGCTGCGGACCCGACGAACACTGGGCGGGGCTCTGGGATTTCCCCCGGTTTACGATCGATCCCCGGAGCGAACCGCCGGCCGCAATCGCGTCGCTCCGGAAACAGGTTGGGTATTTGACCGGGCTGGACGTCGAGTTGCAGCCGGCCGACATCCCCACGATTCGCCATGCCGTCACCCGCTTCAGAATTTCGCTGGAATGTTTTCGGGCAGTCACCGTGACGGGGCGCCTGCGCCGGCGAGCCGGAGAACTCGAGTGGGTACCGACCACCGCGCTGCCGCAGCGGCCAATGAGTGTGACCGGCCGAAAAATTGTCCGGCACCTCGCGTAGTCCGGGCGGGTTCGGATCCGGTACGCGATTCCCGGTTCGTCAATCCGCTAACCGGTCCGGGTCTCTTCTTCCATTTCAAAGATATAACGTCGCAATCGCTCGTTTTCATCCGAGACATGCTTGATTTTCAGCATGTTCTCAACCCGTTTCAGCAGCGCCACCCGACTGACGGGTTTGGACAGAAAATCATTGGTTCCGGCGTCCACCGCCCGCTCGATGTCACCCAGTTCGTTCAGCGCCGTCACCATCAGGATCATAATGGGGCGGGTTTCGGGGTTGGTTTTGATTTGTTTGCAAACTTCAAATCCGCTGAGCCGGGGCATCATGACGTCCAGCAAGATCAGGTCCGGTTTGAACTCGGCCACCTTGTCCAGGGTCTGTTGGCCGTCCTCGGCAAATTCGAGGTCGCAATCCAGGTCCAGCAGGTGGGCTTCCAGCAATTCCCGATTGGCCTGATTGTCATCCGCGATCAAAATGCGCTGGCGAGTTTCATTCATAAGTAGAGCAAGTGACCGTTGTGCTGCGAGGCGCGGCCGGAAACCGCAACGGGTCCGGGACCGGCAAGCGTTTATTCAAGCAGATTTGCCAGCGTCCTACAACGCGGCCTGTTCAGGGATCGACCGGATCCTGCCGACCGGCTGGCCGGAAATTCGGTTTCTGGCCGGTCGGACGGAGCACCGGGATTCTCCAGATCGGTTGAGACCATCCCTCGCTGGACAAGATGACGGCAGTGGCATCCAGATCAAAGGCAATCGCTTCGCCTTGCCGCTGCAACGGTACCGGGGAATTCAGATCCGGTTCCCGGCTCAGCCGCTGTTCCCATGTTTCTTCAGGATCCCTCAGAAAAAGGTGCACCCCAAAATAGGTTCGGATAACCGCCATCCGGTCGTCCCGGGAAAAGTCCATACCGGTAATCATTTGCTTGACAAACCGGGTTTCCAGCCGGGTCGCGGTCAGTGGCCGGGCATCGCGGGGATCCGGCCAATCCAGAAAGTGAATGGCGGAATCAACCAGGTTCCCGTTGCGGCCCCCGGTGTTTTGGGCACGGGCTCCCCCGGGTCGTTGTTTGGAAGCCAGCCAAATCCGTTTTCCGGAGGCCTCGATCGCCATGGCTTCACAGTCCTGGGGTCCGTCGGGATAACAAAAACGGATCGTTTCAATCTCGTCAATGGTGATTTCCTGCGGTCTTTTCACCTCATCGCCGCCAGCCAGCCGGGGTTCCTGCAGGATGAACAACCGACAGGTTTCACGGCGGGCCAGATTGTCTCCGACATCGCCGACCACAATCAGATCCCGGCCCTGACGGTGAACGGTGGCCACGTCTTCCCAATCCAAAAACGGGGCTCCGTCAAGCATTACCGTTGCCACCAGATTCCCGTCCGCCTGAATCAGAAACAATCCCGGATTGTGCCCGTTATCGTTGTGCGTCCAGTAACAACCCGGGTATCGGGCACTGGCGGCCAAACCGCTGCTTTCCCCAATCCGGGGAGACCCCAGCACGCCGGCCTGCTGGAATCGGCCGAAACGGACTCGATCCTGACGGTCGGATGACTGGGCCAGCGTCATCGGGGCGGGCAGCTGTCCCGCGGCCAACATCGTCAACCATACCGCTGCCAAGCGGATGCCTGGCCTGGTGATGCCGGTTTTTTCTGATTGTTGCACGGCCGACCGTCTCCAGTCATTCGGGGCTGGCTCGAAACGGTGCTGATTCGCCGGGCCAGATATCCGGCGCATTGAAGGCGCCCAGCAACCGGCGACCCTTGTATATCGACCAGGCCAGTTCGCTGCGTCCTGGCGACAGGTCCGATTGCGGGTCGAACCAAATCACTTCATCGCGGTCGACCACTACCGAACCGTGGCGATGGTGGCGGACGGCGTCGGCAATTAACACCTGGTCTCCCATAAACAGCCCCACCAACACGGGAGTAACATCCGACATCAGCAAGCCGTCCAGTTGCTCGCTGGACAAACGCGACAGCAGGCGTTCGACCAGCCCGGGAAACATGGCGGGCGCCTCGTGGATCGGCAACTCGGAGATTTCCTCGTGCGTGCACTGCCAACCGGCAAACGCCGCATAGATATCGTCCACAGGCAATTGCGTCAGGGGAATGGAAAAGGCGTGAGTCAGGGGACCCACGATGCCAATATTCTCGATTTTTTCACTGGCCATTTCATAGCTGTAACGAAACAGGAAACAATCGACCGGCTCATCATACCCGGGCCACGCCAGCGAACGGCGGTCGATCAACTCGATCGATTGGGGAGCCAGTCCCATATTGGCGGGTTGGGCCAGCCAGATGGCCAGTTCACTTTCCGCACGGGCCTCGTCGCCGGTAAATGCCGGGTCGATCAGACTGGAAATCCCCAGTTCATCGCAATAGTTCAGAACCCGCAACCGGGTGACTGGTTCGCTGGCCAGGGAAACCAGTTCGGTCGCCGCATCCTCGTGACCCAGTCGGTACAGGGCGGCAAGTGCTTCTGTCCGAATCCGCCGATGCTTCAAGTCCGCGGCCCGGGCCAGTTTGCCGAGGGCCCGCGAATCGCCGATCAGGGCCAGCGTGTCGCAAAGCGATGTGATCAGCGACACGGTATCGTTGACCAGCCGACTCAGCTGTTCCGGGGAATCGACTTCCGGCAGCTTGCCTTCCTCAATCATCGCCAGCTGTTCGGTCAGCAGGCCCAGCATATTGATTAGCGAATCGATATGATCGGCGGCCGGATGTCGCCCGACCCGTTCCTCACGGGTCACAAAGTTGGCCAGGTCGAGAATGGCAGCGGCCACAGCAGGATGCTGGAGGCCTCCCAATATTTGGGGAAACAGGGATTCGATTTCAAATTCTTGGTCGCGCTGCAACAGCGGCGCAAACGACAACACCATGGTCGCTTCGCACGTGGGCGGATCATTGACGATCATCCGGGAAAACAGGCCCAGTGACTCCGGTGTGTTGATTCCGGCCAGCCAGTTCAACAAATGATTGCGGGTCCGCGATTGAGGCGGCAGGGATTCGTAAAACCGCCGGATCGCTGCCAGGCGGGGCCGGTTGGCACTGTCCTGCTGGCTGGTCGCGGCGTGGCGGGCCAAACGCCCGATGACGATCTCGGTTGCCCGATCCAGCATCAATGGCGGTATGTCCGGGACCAGCTCTGGCAGGCGCTGCAGCATCTCATCGATGGATGCCCTGTCCACCCATTCCAGTTCCCCGGACAGCGCAGAAATACGCTGCAATTGCCGGGGATCGTCCGCCAGCCGGGCAAATGCGTCCAGAATATTGTCGACATACTGATTCACGGGTATATGATCTGTCAAGCTGGAGACCGGGGAAACCAGGAAAGAGACGTTGACGTCGGCGGGCCAAAAAACTAGCCTGAACCGATATAATCAGGCCAACAGGTCTGCGGTCACCAGATCCGGCAACCATGCCTCGAACCTGGTGGAGCCGCCCAATTCAGCCAGGCAGTACGGGCTCAACCGCATTCCTGCCTTTTGGTCCTTTTGGTTCCTTTTGGTATTAGCCTGTCAGTTGAAGTATTAGTATACCAAACTCCTTCCAGTTCGCCGGACGGAGAGTCCTGTGGCGGTCTGCGGCGTCAGGATGACGAAACGTATTTCTTGAGGCTGTCCCGTGAACCGGGTGTGCCGAAACCCCGTGACAGGATATCCTCGCGCGACCCGAGCCGGCGGCAGGACCTGCCCAACTTTGTACCCCCCGGAAAAACCAGAAAGTGCCAGACAACGCAACCAACACCAAACGCAAGCAAAAACGCTGTTTTGATTCGCTGGGATTATCCCGGCAACGCCTGATAATCCTGAGGGAAATGGGTTATGACAAACCGACACCGGTTCAGGCCGGGTTGATTCCCCTGGTGCTGGACGGGTGTGACCTGATCGGTCAGGCGCGGACCGGAACGGGCAAGACCGCCGCCTTCGGGATTCCGATCGTGGAACGTTTGGAAGCCCAAAAGGCCGAGCAGGCGACGGGCAACGGGACCGCCAAATCCGGTCGCTACCCCCAGGCCATTGTCCTGGTACCGACCCGTGAATTGTGTTTGCAGGTCCATCAGGAGATCCAGCAGCTGGCGGGAGAAGACGTCGACGTCCCCGGCAAACCATCGACCGGCGCCGATCGTCGTGGCCCCGGCCAACCGCCCCTCGTCAAATCCGTGGCCATCTATGGCGGCAAGTCGATTCGCTGGCAAATCAATCGCCTGGCCGAGGGGGCCGATGTCGTGGTGGGGACTCCCGGACGCATCATTGATCATTTGCAGCGGGGGACGCTGAACGTTGACAGGATCAATACCGTGGTGCTGGACGAGGCCGATCGCATGCTGGACATCGGGTTCCGCCCGGACATCGAAAGAATCCTGCGGCGAATTCCCGAGCATCGGCAAATGTTGCTGTTGAGTGCCACATTGCCACCGCCGATTCTGCATATCGCCCGCAAATACATGCACGAGCCCAAACTGGTTAACTTCTCGACCCGCTCATTGTCGGTGGACACGATCGACCAGTTCTATTTGACCGTTCGCGACCAGGACAAGGTGGAAATGCTGGTGAAGTTGCTGGAACGGGAAAACCCGCGGCAAGCGATTGTATTTTGCCGAACCCGCCTGGGCACCGAGCGTTTGTATCGCAAGCTGATCAAAACCGACGGATTTTCCGATGTGAGGGCGATCCACGGTGACATGAGCCAGCCCAACCGGGATCAGGTCATGGCCTCGTTCCGGGGTGGTGAAACCCGGATTCTGGTCGCCACCGATGTGGTCGGCCGGGGAATTGATGTATCCCATGTTTCACACATCATCAATTATGACATTCCGGAGATGAGCGACGATTACGTGCACCGGGTGGGACGAACCGGACGGATGGGGCGGGACGGTGCCGCATATTCGCTGGTCACGCCCATGCAGCGATCGGAACTGGCTCAAATCGAGAAACGGATCAACAAGGAATTGCAGCCCTACCAGCTGGATGGATTCGACATGACCGACGTCAAGGATCAAAAAACGACGTCTCGCCGGCAGCGTCGGTACCGGCGAGGGCTGTAGTCGGCGCGGAATATCCGCGGTCCGGATTTTTCCTGAACCGGCAATTCAATTCAGGACGGCCGCGGACCGGGCGGCGGCGATGCGCAGGGCGCCCGATCAAGTTTCCGCCGACGTGCCTTCCAGAATCTTGCGCACCCGCCGACCCGTCAGTTCAACCGGCTGGTGCCGGTGGTGTTCCCGCATCTCCTCAAAATTGATGCTCCCCGACCGCGCTTCGTTGATCCATTCCCGGGCGAATGCTCCGCTGCGGATTTCTGCCAGAATCTGCTGCATTCGCTTTTTGACGTGGTCGTCGACGATGCGGGGCCCGCGTGTGTAGTCACCGTACTCGGCCGTGTTGGAAATGTGTTCCCGCATGTATGCCAGTCCTCCCTCATGCAACAGGTCGACGACCAGCTTCAATTCATGCACGCATTCGAACCAGGCGATTTCTTCCCGGTAGCCGGCGTCGACCAGCGTTTCAAAGGCAGCGGCCGCCAGGTGACTGACCCCGCCACACAATACGGCTTGTTCGCCAAACAGGTCCGTTTCGGTTTCTTCGGCAATCGTCGTCCGCATAATGCCCGACCGACCACCCCCGAGGGCCTTGGCGTAGGCCAGTGCCAGCGGCCAGTGATCGGGTTCACGGGCCCCGGGTCCCAGCGCCACCAGACAGGGGACGCCCCCGCCTTGTTGGAAAGCGGACCGCACCCGGTGGCCGGCACCTTTGGGTGCGACCAGGACACTGCCGATTCCGTCGGGCGGGATGATTTGCTCGTACAACAGACTGAATCCGTGACAACAGAGCAGCACCGCGTCTGGCTGCAAATGCTCGCGAATCGCCTCTTCAAACACCGGGCCATGCATTTCGTCGGGCAACATCAGGCAAATAATATTGGCCCTGGCACTGGCCTCGGAGATGGGTTGAGGCCGGAAGCCATCGGCCACCGCCCGGGAAAACCCCGCGCCCGGCCGCTGGCCGACCACCACCTCGGACCCGCTGTCGCGCAGATTCAACGCATGTGCCCGGCCCTGGGCCCCGTACCCGATAATCGCCACGGTACCTGCCAGAACCGGGCCAATATCAATGTCGGCGTCATAGTAGATCTGTTTGCTCATTGCTCGTGCCTGTTTTCTCGTGCCAGTGGTTCCATACCGGGCCGCAGCCGGCTGCTGCCCGAAACACCGTGTCGTTTCGAATCCCGTCGCGTTGCCTGACCGCCAACCAGTCACTACGATCAAGGGCGACGGCGGGTCACCGGGATGTGCTGCCCGGGATCCGGATCAATCATAATATTCTCTGGCAGGCGACTGGCGAGGGCCCTGGAACGGCACGCCTCCCCGGACAGTAATCTTCCCATTCCTGGCATATCGGGCAGCATGGCTGGCAAGCGCTCATACCGGATTCGTGTGGCAAGAATTGGCGCAGGTTATCTGTTGAAACTGACCCTGGGCATCTGTTTGCTGATGATCATCAACAGCTATCTGGTCGGTCTGATTGTACAAACCAATTTAAGGTACATTCCCGGTTTTTTTCACGACGTCCGCCTGTTTCAGTTCAGTCAGATCTTTTTTTCGTTTGTGCTGGTGCTGATCCAGTTCTGGATTTATGACCGGATTCGGGATTCGATGGCCGCCCGGCAATGACGCGGCCTGACGTCAGGCGATTACCGGACGGGCGGCCCGCGTCCGGCCCGCAGCACGTGGACCGCTGCCGCTGATTTCCGGCACCCGCGGGTTCGCGCCAAAGAATTCCGAACGGACGGTTCGGAATCCCTATTCGGACGACAGTGCTTCCTGCAACACCTGTTCTTCCACAAAAATCGGCAGTGGCGGTTCGCAGGTAACGGCCACGGCAATGGCATCGGACGGACGGGCATCGATCTCGATAATCTCGCCTTCGTACTTGATGCGCAAATCCGCGTAATACGTGTGTTCACGCAATTCCCGAATGATCACGCTATCCAGCTCCCCACCCATTTTCTCGATGGCGTTGACCAGCAAGTCGTGCGTCAACGGCCGGGGCCGCGGAATGTTGCGAACCCGGCGGTCGATACTGGTGGCCTCGAAGATTCCAATCAGAATCGGAAACTGGCGGTCGCCGTCCACTTCGCGCAGGAACACGACCTGGTTTTCGTTGATTTCGCTAATGATGATGCGCGTCAAACGCATTTCCACGGGCATGGTGATCGCCTTGAAAAATGAAACAACTAAAACGAAATGAAAATCCGGCGATGAATACGTCGGCAATAACCGGTCGGCGGGCAACTTCACCAATCTCGCCCCACACTCAATTATGATAAGCTCCGTTTGCTGCCGTCAAATTGGTTTTTGATCAAGTGGGAGGAGTTGACGTGGTGCGAGTGGGAATTGCCGGGATTGGATTTATGGGGTGGATCCACTGGTTGGCATGGCAACAAGTGACGGGGGCACAGGTTACAGCGATTTGCAGCCGCGATCCCGTTCGTCAGGCTGGCGACTGGACGGGAATTCAGGGAAATTTTGGGCCGCCAGGTGAACAAGTCGATTTACAGGGCCTGCGGGTCCACAAGTCGCTGGATTCCCTGTTTGCCGATGATTCCGTGGATCTGGTGGACCTGTGTTTACCTCCGGGAATTCACGCTTCGGCCACCCTGGCTGCCCTGCAGCAGGGTCGCCATGTATTGTGCGAAAAACCGATGGCGCTGCATGTGCCACAGTGTCGCGAAATGCTGGTCGCTGCCCGACAGGCCCAGCGGCAATTGCTGGTGGCGCACGTCTTGCCATTTTTTCCCGAATACGCCTTTGTGCGACAGCTGGTGGACGGCCGACAATTTGGAAACCTGCTGGGCGGTGATTTCAGACGAACCGTGGCCAATCCGCAATGGATCGAGGGGTTCTTTGACCCCCATCGCGTCGGTGGACCATTGCTGGACCTGCATGTGCATGACGCCCATTTCATCCGCATCCTGTTCGGGATGCCGACTTCCGTGACCGGCTGCGGGCGACTGCGCAACGGGCTGGTGGAATACGCTTCATCGTTGATTAGCTTTCCGGGGAAACGGTATGTCGTCAGCTGCAATGGCGGCGTGGTCAATCAGCAGGGTCGACCGTTTACCCACGGGTTCGAGATCCATTTTGAACAAGCCACCGTCCAGTTCGAGTTTGCCGGGTTTTCGGACTGCAGTGAACTGATGCCGCTCAAGGTCCTGACCGCAGACGGCCAGGTGCTGCGGCCGCACCTTGGCGACGGGGATCCGGTGAACGCATTTGTCTCCGAACTGGATGAAGTCTGCCAGGTGATCTCCGGGCGGAAATCAAAATCCCGGATCCTTGACGGTTCGCTGGCAGCCGATGCCATGCGGATTTGCGAGGCGACCGCGGAGTCGGTCCAGAATCAGTCCGTTGTGCCGCTGGAATAACGGTTGGGGTGTGGAGATCTTGCCATTGCAATCCGGGCATTTTCAGGTCGCGAAGTCCCCCGTGGGTCAACAAATAAAAGTCCGGCGGTGTCATTGGACGGAGAGCTGAATATGAAACTGATGTGTGCTGGTCCGGTTCTGGCCGTGGTTATTGCATTGGGATGGTGGCTGCCCGATTTCCTGCCGGCTCAAGTCAAAACAAGCTCCTGGCCAGCGGGTGACTTGTTCATTACCGGCGGCCACTGGTTCGATACGGAGTCGGGAACTTTCCGCACCAATCAGGGAATCCTGATCAAAAATGGCCGGTTCGTCGACGTGGATGCCGGCTCGCAGGCGCCGGACGGCTGCCCCACGCTAATGCTGGATGAAAACCGGTACCTGCTGCCGGGTCTGGTTGATTGTCATGCCCATTACAATGTTCGCCTGCTCAACAAACGGCGGGAAGAGTTTTCGGTAATGCCGGTTCAATATCTGGCCGCTGGCGTCACCGTCACCTTTTCCTGCGGTGAATACGATCCCGAGGGAATGATGCAATTGCGGCATGACATCGACCGGGGAAACAAGGTCGGACCGCACCTGATTAATTCCGGTCCCTATTTTGGAATCGCGCGTCGCCCGTGGCATGCCGATCCTGAACAAGTGCGCGACGAAGTTGACTTTTGGGCCGGTCGCGGAGTCGGCGGGTTCAAGGCCAAGCTGATCGATCCCGACTGCCTGGCGGCCCTGATCGACCAGGCGCACCAGCACGGGTTGACCGTCACCGGACATCTGGATTCCGGATTCCGCAACTCGGTGAATCCGGCGCACGCGATCGACATGGGAATTGACCGAATCGAGCATTTTCTGGGGGGCGATGCCATGCCCGATGACCAGCCTGCCTATGCCACGCTGGCCGGTATCACCCCGGAAATGCCCGAATTCCAGGCGGTTGTCAGCCAATTTGTGAAAACCGGAACCGTGTTCGACGCGACGATTACGGCCTACGGTTACGGCAGCGATGATCCCGTTTATGAACACTGGTACGACGAATCCCAAATCTGTACTCCGTTTGTGCGGCAACAGATCGCCGACCGAAACGCAAAGCGCGTGCCCCGCCCCGTGGAACAGTTCATTCGGATCTTTGAGGCCAAGCGAAACACCATCGACGATTTCTTCCGCGCCGGTGGCATCATCACGCTGGGTACCGATCACGTTGGCGATGGCCGGTATCTGCCGGGTTTCAGTGCCCATCGCGAAATGCACGTTCTTTCGTCAGCCGGAATTCCCGCTGCCGATGTGCTCCGGATTGCCACCATCAATGGCGCCCGGGCACTGGGGATCGACAAGGATTTCGGTTCGATCGCACCCGGCAAGTGGGGTGATTTGGCCATCGTGCGCGGCGATCCCCTGACTAAAATAACTCATACCCGAAACGTCGAGTACGTGGTCCGCGCCGGGAAATTGCATCGGACAACCGACTTGCTCGAAAGTATTGTCGGCCGGCTCGGCCCGACCCGTGAAGAGGAAGCCAGCCAGTGGTAAATCCTGATGCTTGATGCCGAAAAGGCCAACTCCGGAGGGGACCACAATCAGCGGTGGAAGAGATGACCGGATCAACCGAACGATATGCGATTCGTTGTGGCGGCTGCGGCCAAACGCTGCAAGTCCGCCGCGATGTTTTGGGTCGCAAGGCGAAATGTCCCCGGTGTCAAAAGGTGTTTCGGGCTCCCCTCCAGGCACCGATCGCCGCGGCGGCAACGCAGACGACGGGCCACGAGATGTTTCAGTTCCACGATTCCCCGTCCGGCGGCGACATCCCGGGAATCGGAAGTTCGCCGACAGGGCCCGCCGGAACCCGGCGTTGTGACCGATGCCATCAATTCGTGCTCATCAACGAATTCGACGCGCATTACCGACAGCATCTGGGGAAGCGGGCCGATGGCCAGCTGAATACCTATCCGTCATTACCCCCCGAAAAACGCTGGCGCGGCGACTTGTCCACGGTCCCCCAGTTCTACCGCCACTCCACTTGCGGCTCGGTAACCGGGATGCCGGACGCGATTATTCGCACCTACCTCGTGAATCCGTATTTTTATGCCTGCAAGTCGTATTGCGGCGGTTGTGAAAGACATGTTCCGCAGCGCGAGTTAACCTGGATCCGGACAGGCGAGAACCTGGCGGACTACACCGATCGACTCAAGGCCGCCGTACCCCATTCGGCCCGGTACCGGCGCCAGGCCATCCAGCAGATTATTACCGTCGCTGTGATACTGGGTGGATTGATCGGCGCGGCGGCCGGACTGGCTGGATTCCTGACGGGCGGCATGCTGACGGGTTTGCTGAGCTTTCTCGTAACCGCGTTGTTCGGTTCGATCCTTGGCTATTTCTGGCTGCTCCGCATTCGCGGCGGCATTTAGAGCGTGCGTCACATCAGTGGAGCGTCGCTTCGTCAGCAGAGAATGCCTTGCCAAACATTGGCACCGGCAGGAAATGCGGGTGCGACGGGCACCGTGGAAACCGAAGGTGGCCGCCCATGCCATCATCCGGGAAACCGGTTTGCAAATTCTGGCGTCCCAACGTTGGTCGGCGTGCGGGTTGCGGGTCATAACGGGCCCGCCGAATCAGGCACTTCGAGAAAATCGCCGGAAACGGTTTATGGGTCTCCTGTCCGCCCGCATGACGACGCCCGGGCCTCCGGAATCCAGTCCGGCGTGCCGGCGGAGGGACAATATTCCTGAACGGCCACTCGCGATCCATCGGGACAGAGCCGAAAGACGCGGTCGGCGTACCCCTCAAACAGACCGATATCGTGATGGCTGATCATCAGCACCTGAAACTCCAGTTCCCGCGCCGCCTGGGAGACGATTTTCACCAAGCGGGGAACCAAATCGGGGTGCAACCAGCAATCCTGTTCGTCGAGCACCAAAAACCGGCGATGCTGGCCGGGATCGAGCGACGCAAGTGCAAACATCCGCAAGCCGACGCTCAGAATATTTTGCACTGAACCACCCTGACCCCGTCGAATGTCCTCGGCGTTTCCGTCTCGCCGGATCGAAAAGTCCACAATCGCCGAACCACGTTTGAAATCGGCAGCGGCATGGAACTCGATCGGTTGTTGCAACACATCCTGCAGGGCGATCGTCAATCGGGATTGCAAGCCACCCAGTACCTGTTCGAACAGTTTTTCGCCCAGGATCCGCAGCGCTTCGGTGACCGGCGTCGACAATTCCAGACAGGCGTTGGTCGCGGCCAGATTTTTTTCCAGCCGGGACAGGCGCCGCCGGAGTTCGTCGCGCTGGCCTGCCAGGCGTTCGGCGCGTTGTCGCGCAGGCATGGGCGACCGCATGGGAACAGCGGCTCGCGGCGAGAGGCTCCGGGTGGTGGCAGTTTTCATTCCAGCGGTTCCTGGCTGGCCTGGAGGTCGATTTGTTCGAGGCGGGCCTCGATGGCATCCAGACTCGATTCATACTCGGCGCGTTGCTGCTCGTTGAGCCGGATCATTTCCGCCAGGCGGGCCTGCAACTGTTCGATGTCATCCGTGCCAAACTGATCGATCGCCGTCTTTCGCAATTGTTCCAGTTGCTGCGCGGCGCTTTCGTGCTGGGCCTGAACCTTGATCCGCGTTTCGTTCAGGTTTTCATAGCGCTTTTTCAGTTGCTCAATCGTTTGTCCCGATTGAGGTTCATTCGGTGTCAACATTCGTCGTTTTCTCCGTTCCGGTTACGAGTTTGGCCAGCTCACGAATTTCGGACGCTACGGCGGGCTCGAATTGCCCCAGATTCTGTTCCAGGAACTGATGAAGTCCTGCGCCGCTGTCCGTACGCCGCAACAGCAATTCCCGCAGCCCGTCCACAAATCGGCTGCCCGATTCCTCCGGATCGCCCGTCAGAATGGTTTCGTGGAATACCGCCCCGGCCGGCTGGTGCGGTACCGGCACGTCGTGGATCGACCACGAGGTGGCGTCAATATCGATTCGCAAGGCGGTGGGCACATGCTGGCGAATGGCCTCGGCCCGGCTGCGTCGGCTGATATTGCCGGGCGTCAGCCAACGGGTACGGCCGCGCTGAACCGGCGCCAGCCGGCGATGGATGTGTCCGTTAATCACCAAATCCACATTCTCGATCTCAAACGGGGCAATCCGCCCGCCATCGTAGCCGGGCGTGTCAATATCGTGGTGGGTCAGCCATATGACCAGCGGTTGCTGTTCCAGCAGGCTGCGGGACACCGGCAGCTCAACCCGTTCCGGGATCCGGGCCCGATACGGCGAACCGCCAACCAGCACGGTGCGATGATTCATCTCGCCGACCCACGGGTTGTGCTCGTCCACCAGCGTCAGACAACCGGATTTCACCAAGATGGACAACGAATCATGCTCCTCCAGAGTTGTTCCGCCACAGTCGTGGTTGCCAAAAATACCTATGACGCGGGAGTCCATCATCATTTCGATCAGCTCCCCAATCATCCATGTTGGGTTGTCGCGCGGTTTGTCGAACAGGTCCCCCAGCAGCACGGGCAACAGACGATTTCGCCTCGCCTGATTCAAACACCAGCGGAGCTTTTCGAGGATCACGGCGGGATAGTTGTCGCTGCGAAATCCGGGTTGCCGACCCTCGACGTGCGGATCGCCGATGACCAGTAACCCGCGGTATTCGCGAGCCGACGGTCGAATTCTGGCGACTTGCCTGGTTGGCATGTTACTGTCCCCTGCTGTCGGGCAGCGCCCCGGTCGTGATTGATTGACCGCACGTCGGACACGTGGGATGGGCCTCGGTCCAGGCTTCCATTTCGGTGGCAGTCTGCTTCAGGTCCAGTTGAACCCGCGCCAATTCCCCGTCCAGGCGGCGTTGTTCGACCTGTGCCTCGCGCAGCCGATTGACCAGATGCTGCAGGGGTTGCAGATCGTGGACTGGCCCCGGCGGAGCGGGCGTCCGGACGAGGACGCGCTGAATCCGGGCGATTCGCGCGCATGCCGCCGGGCACGGGTCAGGTCCTGGACCAGGCGCTGCAAGCAGCTCGTGTCGGTCAATTCCGGCACTGGCAGCAACGGTTGCAACGCCCGCGCGGCGCATTGGGCGGCGTTAACCGACCTGGTGGTCTGCTCCAGTGACCCCAGCAGTCGCTGCAACGGACCGCTGTCCACGGGCGTGGGCGGCGCGTCCAGTAACGCCATTGCGATTTGCTGGACCCCGGTCCGGTTGAGGGTGGCCGTTTCGTTGACGATTGCTGAAACAAGTTGCCGCAGGGAACGCACATCGGTCAGGTTGGGTGGTTGGTGGAGCGGTTTCAATTCGGCCAACCGGCGCTGCTGCGCAATCATCGCGGACTGCTGGCAATGCCAGGCCCGGATGGTAATGTTCAGGCTTTCGATTCTGGCCTGTTCGTCTTGCCAGGCGCGATAGCGAATTTCGATCCGGTCCAGTTCGGACAGGGCCTGTTCCAGCGGCTGCAGTGCGGCAAGCGTATCGGAAACTCCGGCTATCTCGCCAGTCAGCCGTTTTTGGTCGAGGTTGGCCTGTTTGACCCGCTGCTTGTGTAACGACTGCATTTCGACCAGGCGAATCGCATCGGATGACGAGGCAAAAAAATCGGCCGCGGCGCCGGGGGAATCATTGAGCAGAAAAACCGGTTCCCGCTGGGTTCCAAAATGGACATCGAATTCGTCACGCTCGCTGCGGACGCGAGGCAAGCGAAGGATTTCGTGCACTTGCGCCGGAACCTGGCCGCCTCCCTTGCCCAGCCGGTCGAATTGCTGGCCGTCGATTTCATATCGGGGCGAACCGTTCTTTTTGCGGCTCCAGCGAATGACATGCCCGTCATCCGTTTCCACCGTGACGCGGCACTGCGCAGCGCCGTGCCGCAGCACGTAGGTCGACGGATCGTTGTAACACAAAATCTGAAGCGCCGTCACAACTGCGCTTTTCCCGCAATTGTTGGGGCCCGCCAGCACCGTCAGACCATCGGCCAGGTCGATGACCGTGTGCTCGTGCGACATGAAATTGACAAGTTCAATCCGTTTAATCACAGCAACAGCCGGGTAGCGGGAGTACCGTCCACGCGCTGCACATGGCAGGGCGATCCGTCAGGAATTTTCGGACGCGGACCGGACAAGACTGGTCCGCCAGGTCACAAAACCCCTCCTTAAAGCGAATTATCCCGAAAAACAGGTGATCGGGAAAGGGTTAACCGGCCGAACCTCCAATTCGGTCGGCTGGTCAACCGCCGGGCCCCAACGGGCTGTTCAGACACGGGGTGCCGGTTACCATACGACGACTCGACGCGCTGCATGTGCGCGGCAAACAGGCGACACGGCACCCAACGGCATGGGGAGCGAGGGGTCGGTTGGGCGGACAAATACGAATCCGCGGGCGGAATACAACACACAGGGATTTGCGGCTTTGCCTGAAATCGCGTCGTCGTCCGGGTCCGGCAGCACCCTGTTGTTGCCGGCCGCGTCCAATTTTGCAAAAGGGACAAGCATGAGATGGCGACCGGCGACCTCCATCGTGATTTCAATCGCGTTTTGCCTGTGCGCGCGGGCCGACGGCCAAACCCTTCCCAATTTGGTGCTGATCATCTCCGATGATCAGGCGTGGACCGATTACGGATTCATGGGACACCCGGAAATCCGCACACCGCATCTGGATGAGCTGACCCGCTCGGGCGTCCTGTTTCGCCGCGGTTATGTTCCGACGTCACTGTGCCGGCCATCGCTGATGACGCTGGTCACGGGGCACTTTGCCCATCATCACGGGGTGACTGGAAACGATCCGTCGCCCAAATATGCCGAGCCGGGTTCGGTCCTGTATCAACAGCGTTGCGCCGAGTTGCTGTCCCGTATCGATCGCTGCGCGACCCTGCCGGAATTGCTGGCCCAGCGGGGGTACCTTTGTTACCAAAGCGGCAAATGGTGGGAGGGAGATTTTCGGCGTGGCGGATTCACGCATGGCATGAGCCGCGGATTTCCCGAGCCGGGCGGTCGCCACGGCGACGACGGGCTGCAGATTGGTCGGGATGGCCTGCAGCCGATCAAGGAGTTTATGGAGATGGCGATTGCCGCAAAGAAACCGTTTTTCATCTGGTATGCGCCGATGATGCCCCACACCCCCCACAATCCGCCGCCACGATTGCTGAAGCAATACCTGCAGGATAACAAACCGGAATCGGTGGCCCGGTACCAGGCGATGTGCCAGTGGTTTGACGAGACGTGCGGCCAGCTGGTGGATCTGGTCGACGAACGGGGAATTCGCGACAACACGCTGATTGTCTACGTCACCGACAACGGCTGGATCCAGGATCCGCGCGGTAACGGTTATGCGCCGCGTTCTAAACAAACGCCCTGGGAAGGCGGCGTTCGCACCCCGATCATTTTTTCCTGGCCGGCGGAGCTGGTGTCTGCGGATCGTCCCGAACTGGTCAGCAGCATTGATCTCGTGCCGACGCTGCTGGGGGCCGCCAGCATGGAACCTGCCGACGATTTGCCAGGACTGAATCTCTGGCCGAACCTGAAGAACGGGTCGCCGATTCCCCGCCACACGATCTTCGGCGAAAATTTTGCCCACGACATTGCCGACGTCGACGACCCCGAGGCCAGCCTGCTGTATCGCTGGTGCATTCAGGACAACTGGAAACTGATCCTGACGTATGACGGGGAAGTCAACCGGTACCAGAGCACGCATCCCCGCGATGAGCGGCGACCGCAGCTGTTTGACTTGTCGGCCGACCCGCACGAGCAAAACAACCTGGCGGCAGATCATCCCGAGGTGGTGGCGCGGCTGGTCCAGGCCATTTCCGACTGGTACCCGGTTCGCCAACGCAAGGTAGTGACGCAGTTTGAGCCGGATCAAGTGCCCTGAACCGGGGCTCGGGCACCCGACACCTTGAATTCGCCCGGCCGATGGCGTCCAATCAGGCATGCAATGACCCGGATCCGTGGACACAGGGTGAACGAAACACCATGACAACTGCCAGCCCTGGCCGACCGGCCAACGACGAATATCGCGAGTACTACGGCACCTATATCAACCGGGTTCCCGACGGCGATCTGTTGATGCTGCTCGATACCCAGGTGGGCGAACTGCATGAGGTCCTCGATCCGGTGACCGAACGGCAGGCGACGACCATCCACGAACCGTACGCCTGGACGATCAAGCAGGTGGTTGGGCATCTGATCGATTGCGAACGGGTGTTTGGGAATCGCATTCATCGTTTCGCGTCGGGCGATTTTCAGCCGGTTCCCGGAATCGACCAGGACCTGTACGTGGCCAACAACGACTACCAGACTCCCACACTGGCATCGCTGGTCAAGGAAATGGAATGTTGCCGAAACGCAAATGTCCTCATGTTGCAGCGCATCCATTCCGAGGCCTGGGACAATCGGGGCACGGCGGACGGGAATTCGGTATCGGTCCGCGCGCTGGCCTGGATTCTGGCCGGCCATGTGATTCATCATCTGGAAATCGTGCGCGGGCGGTTGGCGGACTAGGCGACAATGGCCGTCACGCGGCGCTGTAATTTGCCGTTGGCTTGTTCGAACCAGTGCCCTGGTTATGGTTTCGCGATGGCCGGGCAAACGTCATCTTTGACGATCCATCATGTCGCTCCCTGAACTGCGCGGACGGGTTCAGGGTCGCGTTCGATGCGGAGTCGGTTCCCCGCCGGGCAAGAGCTCCGGATAGGGCGCCACGGCGGGCAGCCCGGTTTTCCCCGGCATGGCGCGGGCAGGCCAGTCACTGTGACACCCTCCCGTGTGAGTCTCATCAAGTCCAGGCTGCCTGTGCCCGGCTGGGCTGGTCAGTCCACGATCCCGTGAAACTGCCTGATCACGTCCCAGGTTTCCCGGGGGGTTTCGGTGTACTGGAACAGGTCCAGATGCGAGTCCTGGATCACGCCGTGATCGGCCAGGTACTGAAACTCGATCACATTGTCCCAGTACTCGCGACAGTACAGGATGATGGGAATCTCCTGCATTCGTCCGGTTTGCCGCAGCGTCAGCGTGGTGAACAGTTCGTCCAGCGTGCCAAACCCGCCGGGAAAGCAAATCAGGGCCTTGGCCCGCAACAGAAAGTGCATTTTGCGAATGGCAAAATAGTTGAACTGAAAACACAGTCCAGGGGTGATGTACGAGTTGGGGACTTGCTCGAACGGCAGCGTGATATTGAGTCCGATGGAATCGGCGCCGACGTCCCAGGCCCCCCGGTTGGCGGCTTCCATGATGCCGGGTCCGCCCCCGGTTTTGACCACGAATTCTCCGTTATGATTTTTGGCGTAGGTCGAGGCAATCCGGGCGAATTCCCGGCACTCGTCGTAAAAATGCGCCTTGTCCACAAAGTTGCGGGCGATTTGCAGCTGGCGGCGGGCCCGCGGATCGTCGGGTGCGGCGTCCAGTTTCGCCTGCAGCGTCGGCCAATAATTGTTCCGCTTCGGCCGGAGGTTTGATATGAGTGCCGCCGAACACAACAATCGTGGAGCGGATTCCCTTTTCTACCAGCAACATTTGCGGTTTAAGCAGTTCCAGTTCCAGGCGGAGCGGGCGCAGGTCTTCGCGCGTGATGTAATCGGCATCCAGGTAGGCCAGCCGGTAGCTGGGATCATTGACGATCGCCTGCAGACGTCGATCCATCGATTCCTGATTCACGGCGCTCGGTCCCTTGAGGGTAAAAGCCGGGAGAAATGGCGTTGTCGGCCTGGGCGGGGTTCAGTCAATCACGGGGGCGGCGTTGCGGATTTCCTCGCTGGCCACATCAGCGTATCCCTGAAAATTTGCGTGGAATTTGCCGGCCAGCTCGCGGGCGGCGGCATCAAAGGCGGCCGGGTCCTGCCACGTTTTTCGCGGGGCCAGGATCTCGGCCGGTACACCGGGGCAGGATTTCGGAATCGCCACACCAAACACGGGGTCGTTCTCAAATGCCACGTGGTCAAGACTGCCATTGTGAATTGCGTCAATGATGGCGCGGGTATGCTTCAGCGAAATCCGGGATCCTGTTCCAAACCCCCCGCCGCTCCAGCCGGTATTGATCAACCAGACACGCGATCCGTGCTGGTTGATTTTTTCCGCCAGCTGTTCGGCGTATTTGGTGGGGTGCCAGACCAGGAAGGCCGCCCCGAAACAGGCCGAGAAGGTGGCTTCGGGTTCGGTCACTCCCATTTCGGTCCCGGCCACCTTGGCTGTATAGCCGCTGATGAAATGATACATCGCCTGGGCCGGCGTCAACTGGCTGACCGGAGGCAGCACGCCAAACGCATCGCAAGTCAGGAAAATAATATTTTTCGGGTGACCGCCGACACATGGAATCCTGGCGTTGCTGATGAATTCGATCGGATAGGAGCAACGGGTATTCTCGGTAATCGAACCATCCTCGTAATCGACAACCAGCGTGACTGGATCCTGAACCGTGTTTTCCAAAACGGCACCGAACCGGATGGCGTCGAAAATCTGGGGCTCCTTTTCAGCGGTCAAACCGATGCACTTGGCGTAGCAGCCACCTTCGATGTTGAAGATTCCCGAATCGGACCAGCAATGTTCGTCGTCACCGATCAGGGCCCGTTCCGGATCGGCCGACAACGTCGTTTTGCCGGTCCCGGACAAGCCAAAAAACAGTGAAACGTCACCCGCGTTCCCTTCGTTGGCCGAGCAATGCATGGAGAGGATGCCTTTTTTGGGCATCAGGTAGTTCATGATCGTGAACACGCCTTTTTTCATTTCACCGGCGTATTCGGTTCCCAGAATCACCATTTCACCGGCTTCGAAATTCAGGGCGACCGAGGTGGTCGACTTGACCGCTTCGATGGACGTGTCGGCGGCTCGCTGGCCGGCATTGTAAATCACGTAATCGGGAGTACCAAAGTTCGCCAGCTCGTCGGCGGCAGGGCGGATCAGCATGTTGTGCATAAACAGCGCATGATAGGGCCGCGAACAAATCACGCGGATCTTGATGCGATTGTTGGGATCCCAGCCCGCAAACCCGTCCAGTACGTACAGGTGTTCGCAGGTATTCAGGAACTCGACGGCCAGGCTTCGCAATTTTTCAAAGGAAGACTCGGGCATCGGGATGTTGATATTGCCCCACCATACGTCGTCATGCACGCTGTGCTGGTCGATGATCCGTTTGTCTTTTGGACTCCGCCCCGTCTTGTCTCCCGACAGCGTGGCAATCCCTCCGGTCGATGTGACTACTCCCTGATCATGCAGGACACTATCCTGATACAGCCGCGCCGGAGTGGCGTTGCGAAGGATCCCGTCGGGAAAATGGTTGTTGGCAATGGACTGAATCCGGGATGAGGTGGCAGTGGGCATCAGCGGTTACCGGAGCTATGATTGCGGCATTGACCAGGCGGCTGGCGGTGCAAACTCTCCCTGCGGGAGCAACGCGAGCCAAACCCTAAACGTTACCGTAAAGCCCCAAAAAATGTAAGGCAAGTGGCCCGGGAATTCGCGGCAAAACGGGAAATTCCGCTGACCCTCCTGACCGTCTGGCAACTTGCCGCGATTCGACCATAATGGCCGCCGGGCGGACCCCGGTGATGCTCCCGGCCGCCGATTTTCGCGAACCCTGCAATCAACCACGATGCCTACCAGCCAGACGCCAGGTAACCGGTTCCGTCAGGCGCTGCACGACGAGCGACCGCTGCAGATTGTGGGTACCATCAATGCCTATTGCGCACTGCTGGCCCAGGCGGCGGGGTTTCGTGCGCTGTACCTTTCGGGTGCCGGTGTGGCCAATGCCTCGCTGGGGGTTCCGGATCTCGGAATTACCACGCTGAATGATGTGCTGACCGACATCCAGCGTATCACCGATGCAACTCCCCTGCCGCTGCTGGTCGATGCTGATACCGGCTGGGGGCACGCGTTGAGCATCGGCCGTACTGTGCGAAGTTTTGAACGGGCCGGAGCCGCCGCGCTGCACATCGAGGACCAGCAGGCGGCCAAGCGTTGTGGCCACCGGCCGGGAAAGGCCCTGGTCGAACCGGCCGAAATGGTGGATCGAATCCATGCCGCTGTCGACGCGCGAACCAATGGAGACTTTCTGATCATGGCCCGAACCGACTCCCTCGCCGGCGAAGGGATCCAGCGCGCGCTGGAACGGTGCCACCAGTACATCGAGGCAGGTGCCGATGCAATTTTTGCGGAGGCCGTTACCGAAGCCGGCCAATACCGGTCCTTCACCCAGGCGTTGTCCGTGCCGGTACTGGCCAATATGACCGAATTTGGACAATCTCCGTTGTTGTCCGTCGCGGAACTGGCCGAGTTGGGAATCGCCATGGCCTTGTATCCATTGTCGGCGTTTCGGGCGATGAACGCCGCCGCCGAAAACGTGTACAATACGATCCGTCGCGACGGATCCCAACGGACCTGTCAGGATGCCATGCAAACGCGGGCCCGGCTGTACGAAGTTCTGGACTACCACCGTTACGAAGAAAAGATTGACGAATTGATCAGGAAATCCCTCTCATGAGTACCCCTTCCACGAACACTGAAAAACCAAAAACCAAAAAAACGGGCGGTTTGGCGGGTGTGATTGCCGGGAAAACCGCCATCTGTACCGTGGGCCATGAGGGCAAGGGACTGGATTACCGCGGGTATTCGATTTATGACCTCGCCGGGCATGGCGGGTTTGAGGAAGTCGCATTCCTGCTGTTGCACGGCCATCTGCCTCGCCAGTCGGAACTGGATGCATTCCGGCAGCGGCTAATGTCCATGCGGAACCTCCCGGATAAACTGCAGGAAACGCTCAAGGCCATTCCGGGAAATACCCATCCGATGGATGTGTTGCGCACCGGCACTTCCATGCTGGGATGTCTGGAGCCGGAAGGCAGCCCCGAGCGGCAAATGCATGTGGCCGAGCGGTTGCTGGCCTGTTTGCCGTCCATGCTGACGTTTTGGTTTCGGTTTGCCAGTGACGGCACAGTCATTGATTTCGACTCGACCGAATCAACGCTGGCCGGGTATTTCCTGGAAAAGCTGACCGGCAAGACGCCCAACGAAACGCACCGACATGCCATGGACGTCTCGTTGATCCTGTACGCCGAACACGAGTTCAACGCCTCGACCTTCACCGCACGCGTTTGCGCCGCCACGATGTCGGACATGTATTCGTGCATTACCGGCGCCATTGGTACGCTGCGGGGACCATTGCATGGCGGGGCCAATGAGGCAGCGATGGAATTGATTGAAAAATTCAATGACCCGGATTCGGCCGAGGCCGGCATTCTCGAAATGCTGGCCAACAAATCCCTGATCATGGGATTTGGACACCGCGTATACACCGTATCCGATCCACGCAACGAGATCATTCGCGGCTTTGCCGAGAAACTGGGGCAGGATGTGGGGGATACGGTTTTGTATCCCGTGTCGGTACGGATTGCCGAGGTGATGTGGCGGGAGAAAAAACTGTTTCCCAATCTCGATTTCTTCAGCGCCTCGGCCTACCATTTTATGGGTATCCCGACGCCCATGTTCACGCCAATCTTCGTCCTGTCCCGGGTCAGCGGCTGGTGTGCGCACGTCTTTGAACAGCGCGCCGACAACAAACTGATTCGCCCGGGTGCCGAGTATATCGGGCCGGCCCCGCGAGCATACGTGTCGATCGACCAGCGGTAACGGAGGTCGCTGGCGCAACAACAGTCCCGCCCCCACGGTGGTTGCTTGCTGCGCCAATTTCCGCGCATCCAGCCCGGTTTGCTGCAGCACCGGCAAACGCATCTGGGTTGATTTTCCCGGTTGGCGTATTTTGATGTTTGCGCCGTCCATGGTCGACATGCACGAATCCGGAGAAAGTGCTGATGCCCGTATCATCCACCCGTCCCGCCACGCGGAGCCCGGACGCCTACGTCGACACCTTCAATGCCCGAGGCGACTTGTACAACGCTGCCGCAAAAATCAGTCCCGCGGCGCGGAATATTGAACGTGATTTGTTGATCCAGATGCTGGATGTCCATCAGGATCACACCGTTTGCGACGCACCGGCCGGGGGAGGATTCCTGGCTGACGGTCTGCGCGGCCTGGTTCGCGATCCGCGAAAAATTGTCTGCGTGGAACCGTCCCAAAGATTTTCGGAACCCGTTTCAGCTGATTACACCCTTGTCAACAGTCCGATTTCCAGTATTCCGGTGGAGGATTCCCGATTTGACAGAATTGGCAGCCTGGCAGGATTGCATCATGTGGACAACAAATTGCCTTTCTTTCGCGAAGCGTCACGCGTGTTGAAGCCCGACGGGCTGATCGTTGTCGCGGACGTCCTGCAGGATTCGCCGGTTGCCCGATTCCTGAATGGTCCCGTCGACCAATACACCCAGTCGGGCCACAAGGGACTTTTTATTCGCCCCGGTGAGTATTTCAGGTGGTTCGAACAATCGGGGATTCAGCCGATTCTGGAAAAACAATGCGAATTCTGCTGGAGGTTCGACTCTGTCAAACAGATGATCGATTACTGTCAAAGTCTGTTTGGGCTGGTCCGGGCGACATCGTCGCAAGTGCAAGAGGCGCTTTACCGGCATTTCAAAATAACGACGGAGGGCGACCACGTCATGTTGCCATGGGCCCTGATCTATGGAGTCGGCCGGAAAGCCGATTTGCCGGGTTAGATTCAACCTCCCCGCAGTATTCCGTCCGGCTACGAATGGACAAACGTCGAGCCAGAGAGCGCGGTCGCCAAGAAACGTCCCGTACGGTATTGGCCGAGCATGCGGTGTGCGGGTTGACCGCCGCCAGCCACGGACGCTGGGGCGTCATTGTGCCGGGAGCGTGAGGAGAATTTTTTTCGGTCGCCGGGATCGATTCAGGCCGCACGCCGCAACGACCGAACCCGACGGGAAGCCAGCCTTTTCTTGCGGCGGTCAAGAACCTTGATAGCAGCATCGGTCATGCTGATCGTGTCCAGATCCACCAGCACCACCCGAATTGCCCGCGCCGGGTCAAAGTAGGCTTCACGACCCTCGCGCAACGCCAGCTGAGCCGGACGGGGCGGCAACTGGTTCAGGACCTGGCAATCCTGAAAATAAGACTGAAACCCCCAAAGAAAGACCGACGGTGCACACCAGATCCACCAGCGAATCCCGTTGTGACGGGAGTAGTTCAGGGCGGCGTTCAATAACGCCATCGACAGGGCCGGATCCTGAATCCGGTGCTCCGGCTCGATCACAAAGCGGGTGACTTCCGCCAGCTGATTGCGCAGCACGTTCGGTGGCAGGCGAACGTTAAAAAATTCCTCGACGGGTAACTCAACCGGGTTTTGGACGACCGTCAGCGCTCCGACCGGGGATTGTCGTTGTCGAGCCATGAAACTGCGGGAAATCGACCGGGAATCGTGCGGCAGCAATGGTGTGTTCGGCGAATCAAACAGGTTTGCTTTGAAAAACACTTCCTGAACCAGGCGATTGTGCCGCGCCATTTCGGCCGGGCTGTCCACCGGGCCAATGCGATAGCCACGCCAACGGCAGTACAGGTTCAGGAGGATGGACAACCCCATGTCGGTCCGGCAGCGGTGCCGGGGCTTCTCAGGCGGCATCTCGTAACCTGCCGGGAAGAATTCGCAAAACGGGCTGGTCGACGACATCCAGACGCCCGCTGTGTTCCAGGGTTTCGGGTTTTCTCAACCACCGAAAATAACCCTCACCGTTCCAGCCCACGGTTCCAGGACGAAAACGGGTAAAGGAACTGGCCAGCGCCATACTGTAACAACCGGTTCCGTAGATGACCAGCTTGTCGCCCGGTGACAGCCTGGGCAGATGAACCGGTCGCGAGACGATATCCCATTCCATGCACGTGGGCCCCAGCAATTTGACAGGGCCGGATTCGGCCTGATGGTGACAAACGTGGATCGGATGGTTGTATTTGTGCGCCAGAGCCAGACTGGTAATGCCGGCGTCCAGGATTACGGCCGCAACACCGTCATGACCGGCCGGTCGTCGGCCGATCACGGTCACAAGCATACCACCGAAGGCGTTAAACAGTGTGCGGCCAGGTTCCAGAATGAGCCTTGGCGGCCGGTGGCAACCGGTCAGGTAGGGCAGTAATGGAGTGATCACCGCCCGGCAATACGCGTCAACCGGCGGCAGTGGATAGGGTTCCATCCGGTTTTCGGAAACCAGTGGGGCAATCCCCGCCAGGCCACCGCCGATATCGATCCATTGCAACTCGCAGCCAGTCCGGTCACGCACGCTCGCCGCAAACCCGGCGTATTGCGACGAAAAGCGGTGAAACGTTTCCAGGTCCCGAATATTGGTGCCGGCATGAGAGTGCAAACCGCTTAACTTCAAATGTCGCGAACGAATGATTCGCGAGACGATGTTCATCGCCGGACAGTTGATGCCCCGGCCCACCTCGAATCCAAACCGCTCCCAGCTGTCCTCCGCCGGAAAATGCAGGCGGATGCCGATCTGGGCGATCCGGTTGCCGCTCCGGGCAATCGACTCGATTCGATCCACTTCGTCGGCATGATCACAATGAACAAAACTGCCGCCATGGACGGCCAGTTGCAGGTCCTGGTCCGATTTGACCGGCCCGTTAAACACGATTTGATTCTCGGGAACACCGAGCGAACGGGCGATTCGATATTCGTCGCCGGACACGACCTCGGCAAACGCGCCTGTCCTGTGAAGTTTGGCCAGCATGCCGCGCGTCGGGTTGGTCTTGTAGGAAATAGCGACCGTACTGAACCGGTAAACAGCCCGCGCCGCAGCCTCCAGTTCGCCAAGTCGCTGACTGATTCCGGATTCATCGAGGATGTACACGGGGCTGCCAAATTGTTCACAAAGGTGATCGGCCAGCGCTCGATCAATTTCCGGAAATCGGACCCGTACGTCCCCGGTGAACGACATTCTGGAAGGTCTCCGAATGGTAATGCGTCCCGGCCACCAGAATTGCGATGCGCCAGTGCGCGGAATATCCCCCATGCGGCGAAACCGTTCAAGGTCAATCGCGTGATGATGAGGGCCAAGCGCCGCCGTATGCAAGCTTGCCGGTGAACCCGTCGGTCACGTCTTGCCGCGGTGAGCCTGTGATCACCGGGCAACTGTCACTCGTGGCAACCCCCGCATGTGACCGTATCGCAAACCGCAAGGTTCCCGGGTGCGGTCACGCGGACAACATGGCTGGCTGCGCGGGGAACCGAAAAAAAACGCGGTCGGCTGGTCGACCGCGCCCATGTTTGCTCAATCCAACCCGTTGCTGGCCCGTTGGATCAGGGCAAGTTTCCGATGGTCGACGGAAACGGCCATGGCATCCCCAGGTTGTCCACCAGCAGATCATTGCCGTTGCCGAAATCCAGGTACAGGAACTGGAGTGACGTGGTGGCTTCGACCGTGAATATGTCGTCGCCGTCACCCAGCAAGGCCGCGAAGCTCATGTTGCTGGCCGAGGCGCCCAGAGTGACCTGATCCACAAAGGAGCCACCCAGCACGGTCCCCGTCGTACCGCCAAAGGTTCCCAGCAACGCCAGGCGATTGAACGAGGCACTGGCGCCAAAGTTGACCGCGATGTTTCCGCCAATACTGGCAGCCGCATCGGTGGCCACGTCATTGCCGCCAAACGAGGTCCCCGCCAAAATTCCCAGGTCGTTTACGGTATTGAAACCACCATTCAGGATGACCCGCTGGAAGCGGGCGGGATCAAAGGCCAGGCCCACGTCGAAATAGGCAAAGTCCCCTATGTTGGCCGTGCCGGAATGAAAAACGTCTTCCACACCGTCGCCGCCGAGGAAGGTCAGATTACCGCCGATATTGATCGTGCCCAGATTGTAAAAGTAGGTATCCGATCCGTCCAGCAGATTGTTCATGCCGAAATTGCCAGCCACCGTCAGCGTGTTGTTGTTTTCGAACACGTTGACGTTCCGCAGAATCATCGTGCCGCCCACGTTGATGTTGTGCGTACCCTCATCGATCGAATCGATGGCGTTGCGGCCGTTAAACACCAGGTTGGCTCCGACATTCAAATCGGCGTTGACCGCCACATGCACGTTCTGCACGTTTTCCGAAGCCTCGATTCGTAACAGGCCGCCAAACGTGTTGCTGGTTCCGGTGAAATTGACTTCACGGAATCCATCCCGCAACTGGATGATCAGGTCGCCGGCATGGGGTGAATCAAAATCAACCGTCACTCCAGGATTGGTATTGGCCAGCATGATCAGGCGGATGTTGGTGGCAGGCGTCATTTCGGTGGTGAAGCCATTGACCAGCCGAATCGCATCACCGGCGCCGTTGTTGTCGATCGTGACCGGGCCGGTATCCATCACTTGCTGGATGTTCCAGCCGTCGGTGGCCAGGTCATAGAAGCGGCTGTAGCCATGCCAGTTGAGCAATTTGGCATCAAACGTAAAGGCTCCGAAATTGTTGACGAAGGTGTCGTCCCCGCCACCAAAATCAACCCGCAGGGTTGCCGGACTGATGGCCGCTCCGGACTCCAGCGTGAAGTTGTCATCGCCGCTGCTCAATTTGATGTTTACATTGGCCAGATTCCCTGTCGTGCCAAAGCTGACGTTATCCGACCCGTTACCGCCGTTGTACTTGATATTGGAACCGCCAAAACCACCGAGGATTTGTGCGGAATTGGTCCCGCCACCCAGGCCGATCAGAATGTCGTCGCCAAAAAATGTATCCAGCGGGCTGGTAAATACCGAATCGTCGCCGTCACCGCCGTTGATCGTCGTGGTACCGGCGATCGTGGAGCTCGTCAGAAAGATTGAATCGTCCACGTTGCCGCCGTTGTAGATGAAGTCGACGGTCATGAAGCCAAGGCTGGCCGGAGCAAAGATCGAGTTGGCATCGTCACCGATCGACGTCATGGAGAACGTGCCAGCAATTACCACCGTACTGTCGCTGCCAAACAGATTGACCCCCGCAACCGCGAAATCTCCCGTCACCAGCAGGTTGTTGAGCGAGCCCACCGTATCCAGCCCGGTCCCCAGATTGACCGATCCGCCATTATTGAGCGTCAGGTCAGCGTTGTCCGCCAGATTGACCGCCTGTTCCCCGCTGCCACCGGTCAGCGTAAAGCTGCCGTCGACTGTATTCAGCAAACCATCCAGCGTCAGGGTCCGGTTTCCGTCGCCGAGGTCGATTGCCAGGTCGCCGGAAAACGCGTTGTCGAGGCTCAGATTCAGGTCCGTCCCCGAATTCGACAGCATGTTGATGTTCAGATTGGTCACGGGCCGCAATTCATTGATCCCGCCATTGATAAAGCGAATCGAATTGGTGGTGCCGTTATTGTCGACTGTCACCGGTCCCCGATCAGAGACCTGGGAGGAAGTCAGCGTGTCGGACAGGATGATGTACGAGTGATCGAATCCATCCAGACCCAGCAGGGCAAAGCTGAAATCAAACAGGCCATAGTTGTTCACCAGGGTGTCGTCGTTGTCGCCAAAATCAACGGTCAACGTGCCCGGGGCGATGCTGGTGCCGGCCTCGAGCGTGAAAATATCATCTCCGGCCCCAAGGACAACAACGGCATTGGCCGGATTGCCGGTCGTGCCCAGCGTCACATCATCGACACCACCGCCACCCGTGTAGGCGATCGAGGAACCGCCAAAGACGCCGCGAATAATGGCGGTATTCGGACCGCCACCGAGGTCGATATCCAGATCGCCGCCGGCGATAAACGCCGGGTGCAGTTCCATGCTGTCGGGGTTAACGGCACTGGTCGAAATGATGGTCAGATTGCCGGCCACCGAGGAACCGGCGGCATTGAAGAAGACAAACTGGGTGCCACCTGCCACGTTGTCGCCGACGTTGATCAATGCGTTCCCGGCAATGTCGATTCCGCCCACCAGCCCGTTGAGTGTGATTTGATCCTGACCATCACCACCGGCATAGGTGAAGTCTCCACCGACGGTGATGGTGTGATCGTCGTCCAGCGACGAGAAGACCGTTTCCCCCGTTGTATCGACGGAGAAGTTTCCGCCGATCGTCAAAATTCCATTATTCTGGAAGCTGTTTACACCGACGAAGCCCAGATTGCCGGGGACGTTAATGTTGTTTCCGTCTTCGTCGACGAAATCGGTGCCGGCACCCAGGTCAAACAGGGCATCACTGCCAACCGACAGGTCAGTATTGACCGCCACCTCCACACGCTGGGTATTGGCACCCCCGGTTACCGTCAGGCTGCCTCCAATTGAGTTGCTGGTGCCGTCCAGATTCAGGTCGCGGAATCCGTCACCCAGATTGACCGCCAGGTCACCCGCCAGGGGATTGTCCAGCCGCAAATTCAGGTCGGTACCGGAATCATCCAGCATGTTAACGGTCAGATTGGTAACCGGCGTCAGGATGCTGGTACCGCCATCGATAAATCGAATGGCCTGGCCGGGGCCGTTGTTGTCGACGGTCAGTGTGGCGGTTACGGATATCTGGGTGGAGACCAGGGTATCGGTGTCAAAATCATAATTATGGCTGACGCCATTCAGGTTCAACAGCTGGGCGTCGAAATCAAAAGGACCGTACAAGTTGACAAACGTGTCATTGCCACCGCCAAAATCGACGATCAGGGTATCCGGCTGAATACTGGCCACGGCCAGCAGCGTAAAGACATCGTCGTTGCCGCCCAGGCTGACGGTGACGTCGGCGGGACTGCCCGTGGTGCCGAATATCACGTTATCGACTCCGTTGCCGCCGGTGTACATGATCGTATTGCCACCAAAAACGCCGACCAGCAGGGCATCATTGGTACCGTCGCCCAGATCGAGGACGATGTTGCCGTTCAGCGTCGTCCCGGCATCGGTCAGGAAATTGTCGGGATTCGTTGCGGCCGTTGAAATGACGGTCAGGTTGCCGCCAATGAACGTATTCGCGCTGTCCAGCCGAATCTCCTGCGTGCCGCCCGAGACGTTGTTGCCCACGTCGATCTGGACGTTGCCGCTGATACTGGTGGCCACGGCGCTGTTCAGGCGGATCTCATCACGTCCATCGCCGCCGACGTACACAAAATTGCTGCCGACAAACATGTTGGCATTGTTGGCAAACAGGGTGTCTTGCGTTTCCCCGGAGACGTCAATGACCGCAAACCGTGCGATCGTCAGGTTTCCGTCGTTTTCAAACAGATTGACGCCGGTCAGCACCAGATCCTCGGAGATCATGAGGTTGTTGGCATCGTCGTCAACCGTATCAAAGCCCTGTCCCAGGTCAATATTGAGCGTGGCCACGGCCAGAGGCGCGTTAACGGACAATTCAACATTTTGAACGCCCAGGTCGGCATTGATGACCAGGTCGCGAAGGGGATTGTTGGAGGTGCCGACGAAATTAATGTTCCGGTTTCCATTGCCAAGATTCATCGTAATGCTGGCGACCACCGGATTGTTCAAATCCATGTCGACATCGTTGCCCGTATTGTCCAGCATGTTGAGGATCAGGTTGCCCGAAGACGTCGTGGAACCCACACCGCCCAGGCCGGTAAACAACTGCCAGTCAATGCCTGACACTCCGCCGTCATTATCAATCGTAATATCGCCGGTATTGATCAACTGCGTCATTTCGAGGGTGTTGTCGCCCACCGTGTATTGATGGTCAAACCAGTGGAAATTGGTCAGGTCGGAGTCAAATGTGAACTGGCCCCAGTTGTTGACAAATTCGTCACCCGGGTCATTTCCAAAGTCGACGTCCAGAACATTGACGCCCAGGAAAAACGGACTGTCTCCCAGGGTAAAGGTGTCATCGCCGGCACCCATGCTGGCCGTGATATCAGCCTGCGGTCCGAGCAACGAATAGGTGAATTCGTCGGCCAGATCTCCCCCGTTGAAGATGACGGTATCACCATTAAACGCTCCGTTCAAAACGATCCGGTTTCCCAGATTGGAATCACCGGCCGTGATTTCGATATTGCCATCAATCTGGCCGTAGGGCCCTCCCAGAATCGGAGGCAGCGTCAGCGTGGTGATCACACTTTGCGGGTCCCCGAAAAACGGAATCCCTTCGCCCAAATCAATAATCAGATCGCCCACCACGTAGGTGTCGTTCAGGTTGATGTGGTCGATGTCATCGCCGCCCGTAAAGACAAAATTGCCACCGATGATCGAACGCTGGGGCATCATTGGATCGTCATCGTGAAACGTTCCGCCTTCCACCAGGAATGATTCCGTACTCTCGTTGCTGGTGTCCATGATCAGGTCACCGCCCACCATCAGGTCGGCATTCAGCGGTACGGGAAACAAAAAGTCCGTATAGCGAAACAGGTTGACGCCCGTCAGATTCAAATTGCCGCCAATCCGCACGAAATTTTCATTGTTGTAGACCGTATCGAAGCCATCACCCAGGTCAAAGGTGGCCGAGCCCACGGTTTGGAAGGGAACAGGAATCAGCGTGTTGGGTGCAAGATTAATGAACTGGGGGCCGCTGCCCGCGTTCACCTCAAAATCGCCACCGGCCGTGTTGGCAATACCCGGAATTCCACTTCCGGAAAAAACAACGTCGCGGGGACCATCACCGAGATTCAGCTGCACATTACCGGTATGCGATGTATTGATATTGAAATTCAACTGGTTGGCGGTGTTGTCCAGCATCGTGACCGTCACATTTGTGGCATCAACGAATGTCAGGGTGCCCGAGTTGTCGTCGACCCGAAAGGCGCCGCCCGTGCCGCTGTTGTCAATGATCACGTCACCATCATCGAACGTCTGCACCAGATCCAAAGTGATCCCGTTGAAAAATCCGACAAACGCCAGGCACCGTTTCTCTTCCAGTTGCTCAAACTGACCCACGACACCACCGTTGCGGCAGGCTCGGAATTCGTGGCGACCTGAAACGTCGTTGTGCTGGGAACCGTTCAACCATTTACGGATCATGGTGCATGTCTCCTGGGTGGCGTTATCGCCTGCGTCATTACAAAGTGGATGAATTAATCGGAACTTTCCGGATTGGTCTGGAGCAATCACCACACGGATGATCGGGAAGGAGGGGTGATCTGGAAAAGCTGGGCCAGAGATTCAGTCTCGTAACAAATCTGTAAAAAGGCACCAGATCCCGGTGGGACACGATTTTATTGTGAAGAAACGAGAAACACAAAACATTTGGATGCAAAAATCGTCCAATTCCACGGATTTCCCCGTGCCGGGTCCCGGGCCAGCGGAAAATGAACCTGCGAACCGGCGACAAAAAGTATTGACAACGACCGACGGGCATGCATCGGTCGATGCACCACCCTGTGGCACCAGGCCGTCCCCCGGGAGACGCCGTTATTCACGAGCGGCAGGCAACCGCCGGCACCGCAGCAGGCCGCCGCCAACCGGGCTTTCGCCAGTCGCCAACCGGCATTTCACGGCGCCTCACGCCGGATCCGGCAGCGGGCCGGTTGCCGGGCCTCCGGGTACCGTTTCCGTCTGCCGGTTGGGGCGATTGTCGGCGCCCTCGCGGGGGATGACGCGGTATGTACCGGTTGGTCCCTGCTCAGGATTCGCGACGTGGCAACTCGGCCAGTTGTTGGCGCAATTGTTCGAGATCGGGCAGGTCGTAATCGATCAGGGCGCTGTTGATTTCGGCATCCTGCATGGTTGACAGCCTGACATCGACTTCCGTTTCGAGGGCGGCCAGCCATGAGGGCAATTCCAGGCCGGCACCGACTGGCAGGCGGGTGAGCGATTCGGAGTACTGTTCAATCAGCTCAAATGCGGTTTGTGACGCTTCACAGCCCGGATCCTTCATGGCAGTTCCGACCTGCGAGACGAGGCGGTCCACATGCATGGGGTGCACGAATCGTTCGTTGAGTCGTTGGGTAACGGTCGGCATCTGGATCGAGTACCTGTTTTGCAATTCATCCAGCCGGGCCAGCAATCGCTCGGCTTCGGGGTTGACCCGTTCGGCCAGCAGGCGTCGCCAGAGGCGGGCCACCCGGGCCTGGTCCTGACGGACCAGCGATTCGTGCGCCCACATCACCGGCTTGAGATTCCAGCACACCTGGTCATAGCGGCAGCGAAGCCGCAGAAAGTCCAAAAAGACAAACAGCAGGCGTCCATTATCGGACTGGGTGGTGGTGCAATTGTAATCGCGATACTCACTGAAGTTTTCGATCACCGCTTCCAGCACCAGGGTCAGGTGGCGGACGGCATCCCGCCGCGGATAACCGGCCCTGATTTTCTCAATGATGGTCCCGCCCACCTCATCCGGCGGCTCCCGTTCCAGTTGGCCCAGCCATTGATCCACGCCCTGATGAAGGATAGCGCGAATGTTGGACAGGTTCAGAAATTGCTGTGTAAAAATGGTATCCCCAAACTGGTCGATAAATGCAACCAGCGCGTCCCATGATTTGTCGTCGCGAACTTTTTCCAGCACACTGAGGCGCAAAGTCTGGCTGTGGCCGAGCCATAACATCAACATGGTTTCCGCCAGCGTCTCGAGCGAATCGAACAGGGCCGACTCGGACGGCTTCTCGTCAGCCGGTGGCGGCGACGCCGGCTCGTCCGGGCCGGCCGCGGGCGGGACCGGTTGCCGACTGGCCTGGATCAGGGCGTCCACCATGGCGGTATAACCGATCCGGAACAGCTCGTCGAATTCGGTAACGGCCCCCTGTCGAACGGTTTGGCTGCGTTCCATGGTCAACGCGGTCTGCAGCACCTGTCGCGTTTCGGTCAACAGACCCAGTCGCGGCAGGCAATCCAGCAATTGCCCGATCATCGACTGGCGAATCCGCACCTCGACGATTTTCATGGGGTCGCCACCCCGGGACAACGGCACATACAGCAGTGGCTGCTCCACCAGCAGGGCGATCAGTTCCTGCAACAGCTGGCCGGTGCGGGCCCGGTCGCCGATCAGCAGTGCTGCCAGGGTGTCCATCCACAACGACTCTTCCCGAGTGCCGGGCACCGGATCATCGGAACTTGACGGGGCCGGGCAGCCCAGCGAACGGGTCACGGCACCCAGTATCCGCATGGCCACGCAGGTGTCGACCGCCAGGTGAATCACCTGATCCAGCAAGGTTTCCTTGAACAGACGCTGCCGATCATAATCCCCCAGCGAGCTGACCGATCCATCAGGGCGGGGCAAGCGAAAACCTTCAATGGAGCGAATCAGCCGGCCCAGATCGTGGCCGTACCGGCTGGCGCGATTGAACCAGTCCTCGGCCTTGACGCGGACCGCCGGGTCCAGCTGACTGACGGCATCCGCCTGGCCTTTTTGCTGGATTTCATTGGCCAGCAACGCGGCTTCGCCCCAGCAGGCCACGACCGAATCCAGAAACTTCAGGTGCTCCAGGATGCGCTCCAGCTCGATTTGCAATTCCTCTTCACTGCGGTTCTCATTATCATAAATCGCGCCGTCAAAACCGTCGTCGCTGGTTTCGCGAAACACCATGTCTTCATAGGCGGCCCGATACAGGTCGTCGCCCGGATCCTCAGCGTCCACATCAAATGGCTCTGCGGGGTCCGATCCGTTCCCGGATTCTGACTCCAGCGTAAACTGGGGAACTTCTCCCAGAGGGCCGGCATTGACCTCGACGTAGTCGGTGAATTTGCAAAGACGTTTCCAGATCCTGGATGGCTTCGTCCGTCCACGCGGCCGGTTCGCCAGCCGGCCAGTTTTTGACGCTGTCGCGAAATCCAGCTGCCGGTCAAACCGTGAAGGACGCGCCACTGGCGTTGGAACGGGCCAGCAGATCGTCATGGCTGAGCCAGTGAATCAGCATGGCCATTGAGGTGTCGAAATCGTGGCGATCGATCAGGCTGTTGATGGCCAGGATATAGTCGCGATCCGAGCCAAATCGGGTGGCATGGCCCGCCCAGAATTCGAGGTTGCCCTGGCGGGCCCCTGATTGGTTCCATTGGCCCAGCAACTCGGCCACATTGCGGGTCGCGGCGTATACCTCATTCGCATCAAAGGAGTCGACAGCACCAATTTCATGGGTGGCAAACTGGTACCACCAGTCAACGAAATCACGGAATTCATGCTTCACCCGATCAGCAATTTGCCGCTGATCGGCCGCTTCGCCGCAATCCAGACGGACGAGGCAAAGCAAAACAGTTGTTCCATCAGGTCGACCAGCTCATCGGCCCGGTGATCGTGAACCGAGTTTTCTGTACCCTGAAACAGATTGTAGTGTGCATCAAATCCGATAATGTTCCACGGATCAATCATCGCCCCACATTCAATCGATCGTTGCACCAGGTCGGTCAACCGCGGCAGGGTCGGGCAAGCTGCGGCGAGATCGTCGGACTCCAGGGCCCGTGTCCCGGAATTCAGCAGGCATTCGATCTGGCACATCATGCGTGTCGAGGCCACAGGCAGGGCATCCACATGCCGCATGGCGGCGCTGGCATATCCCATTCGGGCATAGATCCGGGACAGGTGCACATGCACCATTTGAACGGCGCGATAGCTGGCCAGCTGCTGGTTCAAATGCTGGCGGGCGGCCCCGAACGGCTGTTGACGCACGTGGGCCTCCCGCACCAGGCGTTCCCGGTGTTCGGAGGGCATGCGATCGAGCAACCGGTCGTAAAACGCATCCCGATAACCGGCGATCAGCGGCAACAGGCTGCCCAGAGTCACGGTCGAGTCATGGGCTCCCGGGCCATAACCGCAAATGCCCGCCGACATCAGGATCGTGCACGCCAGCACAGCTCCGGCTTCCCGGACCAGTTCCTCACGGGGGATTTCCTTTTCCTCCTCGACACGATTGCACAGCGCCTGCAACGTCACGTTGTGAATGACGAACCGCCGGTAATGTCCCTGGCCGTCAATGTGATGCTCGTCCCACTGGCCAAAATGATAGTTGGGACGCTTGTTGACGGGATGGTCAAAATCAAACGAGCGGGGATCGATGGCCAGCTCGTCCAGCAAGGCCGGATCAAACTGGGCGGACTGCAAAATGTCCGGGTCCGTCTGGTGCAATTGATCAATGGCGGCCTGCAGGACCTCCCGAAACGGTCCGTGCGCGACCCCGGCTCCCCGAATGAACATGGGAATCGGACGAACCCATTCGTGTTCGTAGGGTTCCAGTTTCCGCGATTCCAGCACCGCCACGGGCCGGTGTCCAATGTAATCGTTCAGCCGGCCAATCGCGGCATGGGCCGTTGCACCAAAATCGTTCCACTGGTCCGACAGTTGCAGGACGGTTTCGAAAACGCGACCGATGAAAAACGCGTTGAATACGGACTGGGCGGTGCGATGAAACAACAAATCGCGGTGGTGTTCCAAATAGGCGGGCAACACATGATCAAATGTAATCGCCAGCGCCGAGACCGCCTGCCGCGGATCCCGCAGGGCCGCGCTGTTATTGGCCAGGACGTCCAGTTCGCGGTTCAGCAAGGCCTGCAATCGACGATAGACCGGCAGATCGGGGGTCACCGGGTCAGGCGAGTTTTCCAGCCACAGGCACAAATCGTTCAACTGCGCCAGCATCGAGGGATCCTCGGCCCCCGAAGAAAAATTCAAATAACCGAGAACGCGTTCGGCTTTGGCCGAAACGGGATTGTTCGGTGATTCACGTCCCATTTAATCGACACCTCCGGTCGCCAGCCACGGCCGAAGCATCAGCAATACTGGCCCGCCAAATCGGTTGTTGTCCGTCGACTTCATTCTCGAATCCGTACCGGGCATCGCGTAAATCTGCGCCTGACTGTCTCGGGCGTTCCCGCCAGCTCAGGGCGGGGAGCCAGAAGCTGACCGGAAAACGCCGGGACCCATCCTACGAAATGGCCATTCGTTTGGTCTATGGGGTTGCGGTCGCGGCCAGCCGGGCCCGCCCATTGGTGGCTGACAGTTTGTGGTTTAAATTGGAGGATGCCCCGCCCGGCGGGTGCCTTGCCAGCTGTGGCGAATCCCTGCCCGTCCAACCTGAAAACCTGGCCAAACATCGATGTCAGACGCCTACATAATTTCCGCCGCCCGCACCCCGGTCGGTTCATTTCGTGGATCGTTCAAAACGTTGACAGCCACCGATCTGGGTGGCGTGGCGATTGCTGCCGCCATCGAACGCTCCGGATTGGGCGCCGACCGGTTCGACGAAGTCATCATGGGCAATGTTTTGCAGGCCGGTGTCGGGCAAGCTCCGGCGCGGCAGGCCGCACTCAAGGCCGGGATGCCGGCGACGATCGCGGCGGTCACCATCAACAAGGTCTGTGGTTCGGGGCTCAAGGCGGTCATGATGGCCAGCCAGGCAATCCGCTGCGGCGATGCCGCGGCCATCGTTGCCGGCGGTATGGAAAACATGACGGTAGCCCCCCACCTGGTACGGGGGTTACGTGAGGGCATCAAGCTGGGCGACATCAATATGATTGATGCCATGGTCTTTGACGGATTGACCTGTGCCTTTGAGGGATGCCATATGGGAATGCATGCCGAACATGTCGCAAAAAAGTTCAATGTGACGCGTGAAATGCAGGATCAGTTTGCCCTGCGCAGCCAGCAACGGGCAGCCGAGGCGGTTGCCCGCGGCACGTACCGCGACGAGATTGCGCCAGTCACCGTAACCAGCCGCGCGGGCGAGACGGTGGTCGATACCGACGAAGGCCCGCGCGCCGATTCCACCGCAGAGGGCCTGGCCAAACTGCGGACGGTTTTCGACCGCGAAGGAACCGTCACGGCCGGTAACGCATCCACGATTAACGATGGTGCGGCGGCCGTTGTGGTGACTGACGAGTCCACGGCCGGCCAGTCAGGTTCCCCTCTCAGGTTTCGAATACTTGCCAGCCACACCTCCGGTACCGAACCCCAGGACCTGTTCATCGCGCCGGTGGAAGCGGTTCGGGGTGCTGCAAAAAAGGCCGGACTGGGTCTGGAAAACATCGATTTGTTCGAAATCAACGAGGCTTTTGCATCCCAAATGGTCGCCTGCGTCCAGCAACTGGGACTGGATATGGAGAAAGTCAATATCCATGGCGGCGGCATTGCCCTGGGACATCCGATCGGTGCCAGCGGTGCCCGCGTCCTGGTTAGTTTGATGTACGCCCTGAAGGCGACCGGCCAGAAAATCGGCTGCGCCAGTTTGTGCCTGGGCGGAGGCAACGCCGTGGCCATGATTATTGAATCGCGATAAAGATCGATTCGGCGGAGCGACTCGGGTGGTCCGTTCGCTGGCCAGGAACGGCGGCAGGTCGGCCCCGCCAGATGTTCAGGCCACCCGGACGCGTCCCTGCTCCCGGACGGTCCGTCCGGCCTCCATGATGTTTTCGTACAATTCGATATAGTCGCTGGCTTGCCGGCCGGCAGTATGGTTTTGCTCGATCATCTGCCGGGCATTGGCTGACAATTTTTCGCGGAGCGGCCGCTCATTGAGCAGGCGAATCATTCGCTCGGCCATGGCCGCTTCGTCACCCACCTCGGCGACCAGCCCGGTTTGGCCGTCACGCACATATTCCGGAATGCCGCCGGCCCGAAAGCCGACGACCGGTGTTCCGCAGGCCATGGATTCCAGTCCGGTTTGCGGCTGGTTGTCTTCCCGACTGGGCAACACAAACAGGTCCGCCGCCGAGTAAATCAGGCGGTGTTTTTCGGCCCGGTCAACAAAACCGAATTCGCGAAACCGGGGCAGCCCGCTGCGGTCCTCCGGCAGTTGGCCATTGCCGAACACCAGGCATTCCAACTCGGGACTTTGCTGGCGAACGAGACGGAGCGCGTTAAGCAAATGGTGAAATCCCTTGCGGTAGTTTCCGATATCCTCAGCCCCGAAAGCCACCAGCGGCCGATCGATGGGCAACCCCAGCTGGTGCCGTGCCTGAATCCGGTTGACCGGTCGAAAAACGGATTCATCCAGACCCAGCCGGATCAGGTGGTACTCGGTGGCTGGCGGAAAAATCGGGCTGCGACGTGCCAAATCGGCCAACCACCGGTTGGGGGTCACGACATGAATTCTTTTGTTTCGCAATGAACGCTGCTTGTCACGAAACGCATGCCAGGAAACATCGCGAGTCGCGGGGGCGGCAATCTGGGGACACTGACCGCAGCCCTGTGTAAACCGGTTGCAACCGTCACTGTAATGGCATCCCCCCGTCAGCGGATTCATATCGTGCAGCGACCAGACAATCGGGCGGGAATCCGGAACGGCCCGAAAAAAGCTCGGGCAATCAATAAAAAACGCCAGCCAGTGCAAATGAATGATGTCGCCGTCGTGGCGGTCGTTGTCAAACGGAGTCTTGCGCAATGCCCAGGGAATGGAAAACAGCTCGTGGATGTCCGGCCGCTGGCGAACATGCCGTTCGTAATGCCGGCAAATCGTGCGTCGCCGCCGCCGCTCCAGTTGATGGGTGATCAGGCCCCGTTTGGATGGTGCGCCGGGCGGGGAAAAACTGACCCGCCGATAGGAGTCGTCCAGGTCCTGATCGGCCTCGTCCAGCCAGTAATTAAAACGACTGGCCACACCCCGCTCAATCAATCGTTCATGTAACCGGCGGGCGGCCGTCCCGGCGCCTCCGTGCGGAAACGTGCTGAAATGGTCAATCTTCACGGCAATCGCCAACGTGAGGTGACTGGGTGGAGGATCCGGGGTTGGTGACTGCCCTCAGGCAACTCGACGCGTTGTCTTGTCCCGGCGTTTTGCCAGCAACATATTTTCGTACATGGCCTGTTGGCCCCGGCGGACCAGCCAAACCCGCATCTTGCGGCGGGCACTTTCCAGCGAATCAAAAACGGGATTGATACAGGCAGCCCGCCGTTCGCGATCGGTGACCGGGGCCAGGCACTCCTCGACAAACTGGTCCTTGTCCTGCATGAAACCGTGCAACAGGGTCTTGTCCGGATTCAGCACATCCCGGCGTACCCGCTCGTTGGTGGAAAAATCAATTTGGTCGGTTAACAGCACGCGTCCCTGTCGCAATGCATGCTCATAAACAACAACATCAAAAACCCCGTCCCGCGCAGCGGGCGGCATCAGTTTGGCAAATTGCCGGGCATAACAGGCGCCGCCGTTGACATGATCCTCCAGTAACAGCTTGCGACGCCGCAGCAGCCGTGATTTGTAGACCTTGGGAACATAACAGCCCATCAACCAGGGTTCCGGTCGACTCCGCCATTCGGCGTCCAGGCGGTCCAGCCAGTTCGGCTTGACCGGCGCCATATCCGATTCCAGCCACAGGTTGAAACCTCCATCACCGGGGCAATTGGCGGCCGCATAATCCATGCTGTCCCAGAACATCGCCGTGGGACCCTCGGGGTATCCAAACACCTGGCTGGGGCACTGAAATGACCTCGTCGGGGCAACGGCCTCGCAGGCCTCCCGCAACCGTCGGCTCGGCTGGATTCGCGGACTGGCCGCCAGCAAAAACTCCCACTGGCATTGCTGAGCCGGAAATTGGCCAAGACAGCGCACAATCTTTACAAACCGGTCGACTTCCTGCTCGCAAAAATAGGGGAGAACAACGACGTGGGTCATGACGGCATCGTCCAGGACATTCGAAATGTGAATTCTCAGCGGGCGAAAACGTTACAGCCCGTCAGGGACTTGTACCGGTTTCCTGGAATTGCCGTCAATTGCAATCGGTGCTGGCACCGCGGGACGGGCACGTTGCGATTGACGTTTTTCACGGCTGCGGGCTAACATTCGCCACTCATTTCGGCGACCTCGCTACAGCCTCCGCAAAACCGGCAGCATCGTGTCCAGGCTTTTTATCATCGATCAATCGCTGACCTGCATGGGCGGGCACCACTACGATTACACACGGCTGGTGGCGCAGGCCGCGGGCGCCGCCGGTCTCCGCCCGGTGATCGCAACCCATCGGTCGCTGGACGCCGCCGCCCGGCAGGCCCTGCAGCAGATCGGTGATGTCAGGCCGGCGTTCACGCAGACCGTGTACACACCATTGAGTCATCTGGCGGGGCTGGCCGAATTGAAACCGCCGCGGTGGCGTCACCAGCCGCACGACCGGGGCGGCATGCTGGCCGGATGGCGCCGTTGGCGGGCAGGCTGGAATCGATCCCGCTTAATCCGGGCCCGCAGCCGGCGAATCTGCCAGTTCGCGTCGGACTGCGAACGATTGTTTGCCGACGACCTGTTTGATGAAGCCGATCAGGTGTTTTTTACCACGATGTCCGAACTGGATTTGATGGGATTGACCTGTTTTCTGGCAAATCATCCGCGGTCCCTGTTGCCGACCTGGCACGTGCAGTTCCATTTCAGCATTTTTTCCGGACGGGCAAGCGAATTCGAGGACCAGTGGAGCCGGGAAGTTCGAGTCCACGATTGCTTTCAATCGGCCCTTGCCCGTGTGCCTTACCATAGCCTGAAATTCCACACCACGTCGTCCGAATTGACGCAACAGTACCAGCGATTCCAGATGATGCAGTTTGATGAACTGCCCTACCCCGTCGAACCGCGGCTGTTCGCCAACCCGTCTGATGTCCAACCCGGCAATCGCGCGTTACGCGTGACCATCGCCGGCGGCGTGCGGCGCGAGAAAGCCCAGAAATGTTATCTGGGACATTTGCTCGACACGTTGTGGGATTCCCACCTGCGGCCGGGGAAAGTCGAGATTCACCTGCAAACCGGTCAGCCCCGGGCGTTCGGTCGACGGGCCGTTTTCCCGCCAACACGGGCCCGCTGCGTCAGTGAACAACAATATCGCCGCCATGTCCATTTTCATCCCCATCCGCTGCCCGAAACGGAATACCTGCAGCTGATCGAAAATGCGGACATCGGATTGTTTTTTTATGACAGCCGCCGTTATTATTCGCGTCGGGCCGGAATCCTGGGGGAATTTCTCGCGGGTGGAAAACCGGTGATTGTTCCGGCCGGATGCTGGTTGTCACGCCAAATCAGTGAGGCGGTGTTTCAACATGTTGAGAATGTGATTCGAAACGCCCGGGCCGTTCAGACGATTTGCCTGAATGAAACCACCTGCGACCCGCGTAATGCACCCCAGGCCGGTGGTGTCCTTTGCTTCGATCAGCTAAAAAATCCGTGGCGCTGCCGTCACGCAATTTCCGATCTCAATCCTCAGGGTCTCGCGGTGCAATTTGGCTGGCAATGGCCCGGAGATCGCAGTGAATATGTGAACGTGTCTCTGCGTTGTCTGGATGCCAGTCAAAACCTGTTGCAGGAAAGTCGGCAAATCATTTCCATTCGCAGCGACGGCAATCCGTCGCTGGGACTGTTTCGGTGTCCACCTCAAACGCGATTCACCGAGTTTGTGTTTCGAAACGCCTATTGCGACCGGTCGCTGAGCTTGAGCGGCCTGAAATTTCACGTTCTGAATTACGGGGGTCTGCGAGGATTTCCGCTGTCCGCCGTCGGCATGATCGTCGCCGACCCCACCGAGTTGCCGGCAGCCGTGGACGAGATTGTCAGGCATTACCCGCATTATCGGGGCTCGGCCGTCGCGTTTGCGGAGACCTGGGCCGCCTGCCACGATCCCGATCTGACCGTGGACGCCCTGCTCGATCGCCAAGACCGGTTTCGTACGGCCGCCTGACAACCGTCAGCGTGCCGGATATGTGTGTCACGTGTACCGGGGATCCGACACGGCCGTTGCCGCGGTCATTCAGTGGATGGGTCCCGGGAACTCCGCTGCTGCTGAAAATACCGGTGTTCGTACCGCTGTAACAACTGGTCAAAGTCCTCAATCAGCGCTACCAGATCGGCCTCGGACATCCGCTGCAGTTCCAGCATTCGCTGGATTCTCCGGTGAGTCGGCAGGACATGTCGATCCGGTCGATGGGGAGGTTCAATCACGACCACATCGGCCGGCGTACTTCCCTCGTAACAAGTCACCGAGGGGACGGCCAGCAAATTGCTCCGAAATGCGGCGAACCGGCTGTCGCGGGAATACAAGTCGGCGGCATCGCGCAGACACCGAACAATGTGTGACGGACTGGAAACCAGAATGACCTGTTCCACCTGGTGTTGCAGAAAAATGTTCGACGCGTTCTCGATCTCCTCCAGCGTGTTTTGCGACTTCAAATCCAGCTGTACCCGCCCCAGCAGCGATTCGCGGCTGGCTGCGAACCGCGCAGAATTCGCAGTTCCCAGGGCTTCATGCAGGGCCGCAAATCCTCCCAGATCCGAAAAGAACTCCTGCAAATAACGAAACGAGTATTCGGCCTCCGGCAACGGGACTTCGTCATCGGGGTCGTCCCCAAAATGAAATGGCTCGCTGGAGGCACCGGTTCCCATCACGATCACCGCCGCATCAAAACGGGCGGCCACCAGAACGCCCTGGGGAATTCGTCCCGGGCTGGCCGGAGGGTCGCCCCACGCCACGTGCCGCCAGTTTTCAATATGCAGGTTGCACCCGTGAATGACGACGCCTGTTCTCATCGTTTGCGTTAGTTTGCGTTAGAATGGGCAGGACCAGGTAATGGGCAGGACCAGGTAATGGGCAGGACCAGGTAATGGGCAGGATCAGGTAATGGCAGGATCAGGTAATGGCAGGATCAGGTAATGGCAGGATCAGGTTTGGGGAACGGAAATGCCGCGGGCCCGGGCCAAGGGCATGATGAGGGCCGTGATGCAAGCCAGGGATCCCGCAATCCGGCACGGCCGCGCGCAGGACTTGCTGCCTCCGCTCCTGGCGTTTCGGATGTTCGGGGATGGCGGTCGTCGCCTCTGCCGCACCCTCAAGTAAGTGTACCGTTTTGCAGGCCAGCCGATACGTCCACCCGGGGGAAATCGCCCGGTCGTCCGCGGGTTTGCCCCAATTCACAAGGCACATCGGGAGAAACATGATGAGATCACACGTGGCCGATCCAGGCCGGTTTGTCATTGCCCTGTGGGTAATCCTGGCGCTGTGTCCCGTCTATCGGTGTTGCGGGCAGTCCACCGACCGGGCAGGGCCTCCCAACATCCTGTTTTTATTCGCAGATGACCTGCGCGCCGACGCCCTTGGCGCAACGGGCAATCCCCATATCCGGAGTCCCCACATCGATTTGCTGGCACAGCAGGGAATCTCATTCCAACAGGCCTATTGCATGGGTTCCATCCATGGTGCGGTCTGTATTCCAAGCCGGGCGATGTTGATGGGCGGAAAAACACTGTTTCGCACCCGGATGGATCTGGCCGGGCAAGTCACCTTTCCCGAGTTGCTGGGGCGCGCCGGATATGCCACGTTTGTGACCGGCAAATGGCATAACGGACAGGCTGCCTTGTTGCGCAGTTTTGAGCAGGGCCGTTCGGTCATGTTGGGCGGCATGAGCGACCACTCGCAGGTACCGGTTCACGATATCGATTCCGCGGGGACGCTGGTGGGTCCCCGGACGGCCGACGGGTTTTCCAGTACCGAGTTTGCCGACGCCGCCGTCGATTTTCTGAACAGCCAGAGGACCGATCAGCCGTTCTTGTGTTATGTCGCCTTTACAGCGCCTCACGATCCGCGGATGCCGCCCGCGTCGTTTGCCGAAATGTATCGTGATTCACTTCCTCCGCTGCCCGCGAATTTTTTGCCCCGGCACCCGTTTGATACGGGGCAATTGACCGTCCGCGATGAAGTACTGGCTGGCTGGCCCCGCACCGCAGACGTTATTCAGCAACAACTGGCCGAGTACTACGGAATGATAACGCAGATGGATGAGCAGATCGGCCGGATCATGGCCGCGCTTAAACAGCGAGGTGACGCCGGCAATACGGTCGTGATTTTCGCTGCCGATCACGGATTGGCGTTGGGGAGTCATGGTTTGCTGGGTAAACAGAGCCTGTACGAGCACAGCATGCGGGCTCCGCTGATCCTGGTCGGGCCCGGAATTGGGGCAGGCCAAACCAGTGAGGAACTGGTGTATCTGCATGATCTTTTTGCGACCATTTGTGATTACGCGGGGGTGGCGATCCCCGACGCCGTGGAAGGCCGTTCACTGCGGCCGGTGATGGAAGGTTCGGCCCGGGGAGTGCGCGATTCGCTGTTTACGGCTTATGCCCAATACGGACGCGCCGTGCGACAGGGGGATTGGAAACTGATCCGCTGGCCCCAGGTCAACAAGACCCAACTGTTCAATCTGGCTGAGGATCCTGACGAGATGCATGACCTGTCCGACCGGCCAGGCATGGGCCCGCAAGTCAATCGCCTGCTGGAATTGATGGTCAACTGGCAGGCGGATCTGGATGACCGTCAGCCGCTGTGGGTGGCCGGCTCATCGGCCGGATCGGTGGATCTGCAAGGCTTCCGGCGTAAACCCGATCGATGGCAGCCGGCGTGGATCGTCGAGAAATATTTTACATCCGAGGCAGGTAAATAATCCGGTCCGGGACCGGGCCCGGCCGCCCCACTCTCAGGCAGCCCGGCGTTTTTCAGACGGGATCAACTGCTCCCAGTCTTCCGGGCGGGAACCGGGCTGAGGCAATCCGTGATTCAGTTCCCACAAACGAGCCTGTTTGGCGTAGGAATAAAAAGCGGCAATCCACGCCTGCTGCAGACCGACTTTGCCGTCCAGGATCCCCAGTTGCAGAATGTACTCGCGGAAAAAGCGAAAAAAGGGCCGCGCCAGCAAATTGAAATAACTTGCGTCCTTGCCCGCCTCGTGCCACTGGCTGGCCTGCAAGGATGTATAACGGTTCAATTTGGCATCCAGCTGGTCGTATGACCAAACCGAATAGTGTTTCATGGGATTTTTAAGGGATCCCACGCGACCCGTGGAGATTTCGATTTCTCCGTGATCGCTGGGGCCGTTGTAATGGGCCATGTCGCGACGAAACAGACGGAGCACCTGATCCGTCCGCGCATCACCCCAACGCAGGGGATGGCCCATAAAAAAGTTGTCACGGTTAATCCAGTAGCCGTCGAATTCCGGCCCCCGGGACAGGACCATTTCAATCTCTTCCGACAATTGCGGCGTCAATCGTTCATCGGCGTCAACCAGCAAGACCCACGAATGCTGTGCCTGGGGGATCGCCCAGTTCTTGAAATCACCGGAGGTCACATACTCGCGCTCGACAACTTTCACCTTTTCAAAACACAAAGCCAAATCCATCGTCTCGTCAACCGACCCGGAATCGGCCACCAGAATCTCGCTCGCCAGGTCCCAAAAGCTTTCGATACACGCCACGATATTCAATCGTTCGTTCTTGCAGGGGACAATGACGGTGAGCGGGCGTTTCATGGTCTGTCGCGTATCGCGTCAAATGACTGTTCTTTGAGGCGAAGACTAGGAAACTCCGACCCCAGTGTCAACGCATATCAGATTGTCCGGGTCGCCGCCTGGCGAACGCTCCCGAAGTGCCAGCAATCAGGTTAACCGGCGAATTTCGCCGGATTGCGCTCCCCGGACCAAATCGATGGCCGGGAACCGGTCAGCAGAAGGAGTTGTCGGCGGATGGCCCATGCGATGGCCCGCCGGTGGTGGCCGGTCCGCCGGTGGTGGCTCGGGGAAATTCAGCGACAGCGGACTTATCGCTCGACGGTACTTGCTTCACCGGATTCCTCCTCCGGGGATTCGGCCACTCGTGTATCGGAGTTGACCAGGGGAAACGTGAACGGTTGCTGGTACTTGACGCCGGGTGCCGGCTGCTGAAACGCAAACGAGGATTTTTGCTGCAGTCCCAGCCCGGCAAAACGCGTACCCCGGTGAACAGTACCTCGCTGAAACGGTCCGGCTCCCAGAATCCAGGAACTTCGGCTGTTGCTTTCAGCCCGCGCCACCCCGGATTGCATCACCGGCTCCCGGGTTTCCCGGTCGTAGGCGAATACCAGCAGTTTTGCGATACCCGACTGGGAATCGACGCGGGCCACCGAAATCTCGGGAATTGAGGGAATGACCGGCGTTCCGGGAATAATGGAAGCCGCCGAGTTCAACAGGTTGTTTCTGGGCAATCCATACGAAATCTCGTGGCCATTGGAGCCCAGGGCACCGACGCGGGGTTCCACAATGATGTCGGCCTCTTCCCGACTGTCCTGCAAATGACAGCGGGCGGCGATCAGCTGTTGCCGAAGCGAGCTGATGATGTAGGGGGCGTTAACGAATCCTTCCCCCTTGATGGTTTGCAGATAGCTGGTGTCCAGATAAACCCGCTGGTTGGCCAGGGAATTGAAATCCAGTTGGGAAACCGCCGAATCCACAGCGTCGGATAACAACAACTGTTCGGTACCGGATCGTTGCGTGGTGGATCCACAGCCCGACATCAGCAAAGCCAACATGCCTGATAACAGGAATGCACAAGCATGTCTGTTAGGCGCTAGGTCCATGGTTCAGATAAACCGGGCAGGGACGAAAACCCCGCAGGCGACAGGGGGATTGGGGGTTAGGGGGCGGAAATCTAGCAGAATCGCAATCGGCCTGCAGCCGAATCCGCCGAATTCGCGCGGTTCGAAACGGCTGGATCAAAATCGAAAACAAAAACCGATTTTGCGCAACTCGTTTAGCGCCAAACATTTAATGGCTTTTGATTCATCTTGACCGGATTTGGGCCGCCGATATAATTCGCACAGTTTGGCAATTTCGGCAACTTCGGCAATTAATGCCGGAATCGCCAGTTGCAGGGGAATCGCAATCTGAAGCGATTACGCATGAAGCACAGTTTTGTTGTTTAGGGAAGCACGGCAAACAGGCATGGTTTGGCAAGCACCCGTTGGCAGTGCGCTTGCCAGACCGCTGTAGGCAAAGGCATCTCCTGACCAGGATGGAATCCAAAGATTTGCCCAACCAACGCCCTAGGGAGAGGATGGTTCTATGACCAATAAAACGGTTTTTACGACCGGTGAAGCGGCCAAGATCTGCAAGGTGAGCCAGCAAACAATCATCCGTTGTTTTGACAACGGCACTCTGAAGGGATTTCGGGTGCCGGGAAGCCGGTTTCGGCGGATTCCCCGCGACCAGTTATTTGCCTTTATGAAAGATAACGGCATTCCGACGGATGCCCTGGAAAGCGGCAAGCGAAAAGTGCTGATTGTGGATGACGACGAGGAGCTGGTGGAGCTGATGGTCGATGTCTTTGCCCGGGACGGGCGTTTTGACATCAAGGCGGCCAACAACGGATTCGACGCCGGCATGCAGGTTCGCGAGTTTCGTCCCGACCTGGTTGTGCTGGATGTTATGTTGCCGGATATCAACGGCAAGGAAGTTTGTCAGCGGGTCCGCAGTGATGACACGCTGGAATCCGTCAAGATCATTTGCATTTCCGGCATGATCGAGCAGGACAAGGTCGCCGACATTCGCGCTGCCGGCGCCGACGACTTTATGCAAAAGCCGTTTGATGTCGACAAGTTGCTGGAGCGCTGCTGCGAAATGCTGGATATGGAGCGTTCCGCAACGGGCACCTAGAATCGGTCCCTGGAACGGAAACGCCTGGGGATCAGCGCCAGCCAATTCCGCGACGCGCCGAGCAAAGTGGTTTTGGCGGCAGCGGTGGCCTGCCGGGTATCCCTGACATTACCGGCCGGGGTCGGGCCGACATTTGGTGCCCGGCGGGCGGTACCCGCCATGGTTCGAATCCCGGGACGATGGCCGTGCCTGGCCCGGTTCGGATTCGCGATGCCGCTTTGACAACGGCGGGAATCAAAAATTTCAAACGGGCTCGCCGTGGTTGAACGATCTTTGTTAAGTGGGACAGGCGGGGCAACTCATGGATCTGGTCTGCTATTTGTTGCCCGACATGGTGCTGGCCGGTTCCCCGGGACGTCTGGCCATCTCTGCGGAAACCGGTTTGGCGATGAGCTGGCTGGAATCCGGGAAATCCGGATCAGAACCGGAAAAGGCGGCCGACGACGGCGCAGGCGATCCTGCCGGGATCGCCGGGATTGATATTCGCCATCTGCTTGCGCATTCGCCCCATTTGCTGATCTGGTGTCTGGCCCGGCAGGATCCGTCGACCCCGGTTGCATCACCGGCGCAACTGGCAACTCATGCATGTGGCGTTGAGCTTCAGCCGTTATCCGGTTACAGCGAGTTGACGATCCGGTTTCCCTGGAGGCGGCGCAGGTTTCGGCGTCAATTGCAACGCCTCGACCAGACGTTGCCGCACGACACGACCGCTGGGAAGCAAATGCGGAAGGCGGTCGTTCAATGCCTGGTGCGAATCGTGGCCCGGGCGTCGGGGGGATCACGCCAGCAGGCCCGGGATTGGCTGGAGCAGTGGACTATTGAGAAAGGCTTCTGGGTCCGGCTGGCGGCGTTTTCCCGCTTTGGGCAGCCGTTGATCCTGGCACCGGATCGCAATCAACCGCGGCCGGGCGGATCCGGCGAACAGGAATTCCTGCGCCGGCTGCACGAGGAAAAGATGGCCAGCCTGAAACGACTGGCCTATGGCGCCAGTCATGAAATCAACAATCCGCTGGCCAACATTGCCAGCCGGGCTCAAACCCTGCTGCTGGACGAGACCGATCGGGAGCGACGCCGCACGTTGGCCAAGATCAATCAACAGGCGTTTCGGGCCCACGAAATGATTGCCGACATGATGTTGTTTGCTCATCCTCCGCGCCCCGAGCTGCGATCGATGGATCCGGGCCCGGTTGTTCACGAGGTGGCCGGAGAGATGCAAGCGGCGGCGGACGACCAGGCGACCATTCTGGAGGCGGACGTGACTTGCCTGCCAGCGGTACAGGGGGATCCGGCGCAGCTGGCGGTGGCGATCCGGGCGCTGGTGCAAAACGCGCTGGAATCGTTGGGTCGGGGTGGTCGCGTTGTGATTTCCGCCGCATCATGCGACGCCGATCAGGCGATCGAGATTTGCGTTTCGGACGACGGACCCGGCTTCGATGAAGGCCTGGCGAGTCATGTTTTTGATCCGTTTTTTTCGGGGCGCGAAGCCGGACGCGGTCTGGGGTTTGGGCTGCCCAAGGCCTGGCGCATCACAAAAATGCACCGGGGTGAAATATTTGCGGAAAATCCTCCCCATGGTGGAGCGCGGGTGCGAATAAGAATACCTTATCGCGTGGACGCGGCCTGAACGCGAGGGCCCGCCTGACCGGCCCTCAACCTGACGCGGGAAACATGAGAAAGATCTTTCAGTACCGCAGTACCACGCCGTTGTGGATTGCCGTGGTCCCCATCCTGGTCCTGATTCTGTTGTTGGTGTTCAACGTCCTGATTTACGGGGATGGAGCCTCGTCGGGGCCGAATCAAATCGCCCTGCTGCTGTCGGCCTCAGTCGCGGCCGTGCTGGGCATCCTGCTGGGGCAAGTCTTTCTGGACATGCTGTCAGGTATTATCAGCAGCCTCGAATCCTCCATGTCGGCGATGTTGCTGTTGTTGCTGATCGGATCACTTACCGGTACCTGGATGATCAGTGGTGTGGTGCCGGCGATGATTTATTACGGACTGGATTTGCTGGATGCGAAAATATTTCTGGCGGCCTGCGTTGTGATTTGCGCAATTGTTTCGGTCGCCACCGGCAGTTCCTGGTCAACCATTGCCACCGTGGGTGTCGCCTTGCTGGGCATTGGGGCGGCCCTGGGAGTCAGCCAACCGATGGCGGCCGGGGCGATCATTTCCGGGGCCTATTTTGGGGACAAGATCTCCCCCCTTTCGGACACCACCAACCTGGCATCGGCGATGGCCGGGGCAGAGCTGTTTGATCACATTCGGTACATGTTGTGGACTACCGTCCCCAGCATTTTGATCACGGTGGCCATTTTTGCGATCGTGGGCTTTTGGGGCGAGCCGCCAACGAGCGATGTCAGCACCGACGAGTTGCAATCGGCGATCGCCGCCAAATTCAACATCCATCTGTGGCTGTTCCTGGTGCCGGCGGCGGTTCTGGCACTGGTGGTCTGGAAGGTCAATGCCATCGCTGCGCTGTTTACCGGAGTGGTACTCGGCGGGGTGTTTGCCGTTATTTTTCAGCCGGCCGTCATCCTGGAAGTTTCCGGACTGCCCACCACAACAACGGTTAATGAGGCCGGCCAAACCATGGCTCCCGCCGGCTACGCCGTGCATTCCTATGCCGCCGTTGTTAACGCCATGGCCACCAGCACGTCGGTCGATTCCGGTAATGAACGGGCCGCCGACTTGCTGAAAGGCAAGGGAATGGAAGGCATGCTCAACACGATCTGGTTAATCGTGACGGCCATGTGTTTTGGCGGTGTCATGGAGGCCACCGGATTTTTGCGCAGAATCACGCAACCCCTGGTAAAAGTTGCGCGATCGGACGGATCGCTGATCGCCACCACCGCCGGTACCTGCATGTTTTTTAATGCCACCGCCTCCGACCAGTATTTGGCCATCGTGGTCCCGGGCCGCATGTTCCGGGAAACCTATCGCGAGCGCCGACTGCAACCGAAAGTATTAAGTCGTACTTTGGAAGATTCCGGGACGGTCACCTCGGTTTTGGTCCCCTGGAACACCTGCGGCGCGGCCCAACAGGGGGTACTGGGCGTCGATGTTACGGCGTTCGCGCCCTGGTGCCTGTTCAATATTATCAGCCCGATCATGACCATGATCTACGGGTTTTTGGGGATCAAAATCGCCCACATCGACAAGCTCGAATCGCCGATGGACGGCAACGAATCGCAAGTATCGGAATAACACCCGGGCCGGCGGCCGCCACGCGATTACCGGCCAGGGGGGCCGACCGCGGGTATTGGCGCGGCCGTCGGCCGGTTCCCGGTTTGTAAATGTTACAAACTCCGCCCGGCCGGTTTGCTGTTGGGACCAGGCCGGGATTCTGCTACAAGACTGCCTTCAGTTGAACGAAATTCCGGTGGCCGCCGTAGGTCAGATCGAAACTGGTTGGGGGCCGCCAAAGCGTTACCACAAGGTGCAGTCGATGCCAATTGCAATCATCAATCGAGGCGTTTTGCCAGATCGTTGCGCAGCCATGGTGATTCTGGCCTTGCTCGTCTGCTGGAGCGGATCCGATGTCACGGGGCAGCAAACCCGTGACGGACAACCGCTGGAATATATTGAATCCAGTTCCCCGTTGCCCGGGGGCGGGACGGTGACCAGCATTCAGTATCCGGGCCAGCCATCCCGATCGATCGAGTTTCTCCGCGAGACGGCGGCTCGACCGGTGACGAGTTCATCTGACCAGGCTGCGGCCGGCCGCAGTGTCCTGGTGCAAAGTCCGGTAACGCCTCCGCCGGGTTACCCGGGGATCGCAGCGGCCCCGCCGCTGTCGGCGGCACCGCAATCCGCCAGCCCGCAGGTCATGGCAACGACCCGGGTCCCGACCCTGGGTTTGCCGACCGTCTGGAATCGATCCTTTCGTCCAGGATGCGCCAGTTGCAATACGGGGACCGCTGTTTATGCCCCGGCCAGTGTGACGGGGCTTCAGCCGCCGGCGGCTGCGTTGCCGCCAGCCCTGCCCGTCCAGCAGCAGACCGTCCTGTTACCTGCCAGCAGCGGGGTGAATGGCTTGCCGGTGCAGTTGCGAAATCTGCCGCCCAATGCCTGGATCGGACAGGGAGTTGCGGGTTCTCCCAAACTGTATGTCGATGGCCAGCCGGTCCGCAATCTGTTTCGCTACATCATTCCCTGATACCGCGGTTGCCGTGGCGGCCGAACCAACCCAGGCGGCAGCCCGTTGATCGACGCGGCAATCGGGAAATCGGCAGAGCCGCAGAGACAAGCATGGGTCGCCGAAACCGTGTGTTCAGAAGAACTAGCCGTCGGGCCAGGATTCGACCGAAATAATTTTCCAGCCACTTTGATACCAGCCGGTTTGCCCGCTGGCACTCCAGCAAACCTGACAGCGAAACGTGACGGGCCCGTCCCACAGGCGATTGATGGTAACGGTTGCCTGATCTCCGATATTGACTTCGAATTTGTGAATCAGCCCCAGACCACCGTCCGAGAGATCTCGTGTGAATCCGGGAAGCACGTCACCGGGTTTGTCGCCAAACACGACTTGCACGGGCCGGACAAACGTTTTGCGCCAGTTATTGCGCCGTTCGCGCAGACTGAACAGTTCATCCTCGTTGAGCAGGGCCTGAATAACCTCCTTGAATTCAATCGTGTTGTTGTCTGACATGACGATGTCCTGAAAGTTGTTATTACGCTAATCGTGCCTGACGGCGACCGACACCCCGAACTGTCCGAAGAAATCATAGGTTGCCCTGCTCGTAAAGGAGCGAAATTTTGAAGCGTTGTGGTGTCAAAACTGTCATAACCGCGCGATCCGAAACACCCCGGCCCGGCCATGGTGTCCTGCGGGCGACGGAAAATGGCACGTCGAAAGCCCGGCGATATTTGTTGATGCCATCCCCAACGGGCCTGGCTCGCCGTGTTGACGTTTTTTCAACGTGCAAACTACAATAAAGGAAACGGGATGTCAGAAACCGGGGAATTTGCCGGCGTCGGCCCATTCGACGAATTGCCTGTTGTGACCCAGGACCAGTCCGGGAGGGTCGTTGCTACCCCCTGCGACCGGTTAGGTGAAATAATGGCGGAAAAACGGATCGTAAAAATTTTCGACACGACCTTGCGTGACGGCGAGCAATCTCCCGGGTGCAGCATGAACCTGGCCGAAAAGCTCAAGGTCGCCCAGGCCCTGATCGATCTGGGTGTGGATATTATCGAAGCCGGTTTTCCAATTGCCTCAACCGGTGATTTCGAGGCGGTTCGGGAGGTGGCCAACACCTTTACGGGATCGACCATTTGTGGTCTGGCGCGATGCGCCGAGGCGGACATCGACCGGGCCTGGGAGGCGTTGCAAAACAACCCGGACCCGCGTATTCATGTTTTCCTGGCAACCAGCGCCATCCATCGGCAATTCAAGCTGAAAATGACGCCTGAGGAAATCGTCAACCGGTCCATCGAAGGCGTGCGGCGGGCGGTCAGCTATACGCCCAACGTGGAGTTTTCACCCGAAGATGCCGCCCGCACGGAAATCGATTTTCTGTGCCGGGTCGTGGAAGCGGTTATCAATGCCGGAGCCACCACCGTGAACATCCCGGATACGGTCGGCTACGCCACGCCCGCACACATGGCCAGTGTGATCAGCTCGTTGATGAACCGGGTCCCCAACATTGATCGAGCCACGATCAGTATTCACTGCCACAATGACCTCGGACTGGCGGTGGCCAACAGCCTGGCGGCGGTGGAGGCAGGAGCCGGACAGATCGAATGCACCATCAATGGAATCGGAGAACGCGCCGGCAATTGTTCGCTGGAAGAGGTCGTGATGGCGATGCGCACCCGGCATGACTACTATCATTGTGATACGCGGGTCAACAGTCGACACCTCGTACCTGCCAGTCATCTGGTTTCTTCCATTACCGGAATGCTTGTTCAGCGGAACAAGGCAATCGTGGGCCGAAATGCATTTGCCCACGAAGCCGGCATTCATCAGGATGGCATGCTCAAGGAGCGAACGACCTACGAGATTATGCGACCGGAAGATGTCGGACTGGCCAAGACCGACCTGGTGCTGGGCAAGCACAGCGGGCGGGCGGCCTTGTCAGATCGGGCGCGCCAGCTGGGTTACAACCTGGACGCGAAACAGGTCAAAATCATTTTTGAACAGTTCAAAACCCTGGCGGACGAGAAAAAGGAAGTCTTTGACGGAGATATTGTCGCCCTGATTGAACGCGAATTGTTCGGAACCACCAATCAGGAATGGACCCTCGTCGATTACCGGTTGCAATCTCGCTGCGGCGGCAACCACTCGGTTGAGATTTCGATTCGGCGGGGCGATGAGGAATCAACCTGCTCGGCAACCAGCAGTCGGGGACCGGTCGAGGCAGCATTCGCGGCGATCCGTGATGCCACCGGGCTGGATTTCGAGTGCACCAGCTATGTGGCCCAGAGTCTTTCCGGAGGCATCGATGCCGCAGCCGATGTGACCTTTGAAATCACCCACAAGGGAGAAATCTACCGGGGACGCGGTCTGTCGCCGAACCTGTTCGAGGCCTCGCTGATGTCGATTCTGAACGCGGCCAACCGGGCCATTCTGCATGAGCGGGTTCAGATTAACGGGGCAGCCCGCACGCGTTCGTCGATTTGACGCCGCACCATCAGGTCCCGCGCCACCATCAGGTCCCGCAGCAACTCCGGGGTGAACCGGCAATCGCGACGGACCAATGTCTTCCCCCGCTTGTCCCTAACGGGCGGTTGATCGTACGTCGCGGCGTTGGATTTCGCCCGCCGTCGGCCCGTTATCCGCCGGCCAACCCCGGCAAACCGGCGGGCTCCCGTCAGCGACCGGCCGGTGTTTGGGCTTGAGCCCGTGCCCACGAATCCTTCAGCGTGACGGTGCGATTGAACACGGGTCTGGTCCGGTCCCCATCGGGATCGGGAACAAAATAGCCCAGTCGCTCAAACTGAAACGCCTGATCCGGGGCGGCCCCGGCCAGCGAGGGTTCCAGTTTGCAGTCGATCCATGCGAACCAGCGACTCGGGATTGATGAATTCTTTCCAGTCGCGGCCCTCGGGCACATCCCCCGGGTTTTCGATCAGAAACAGCGGTTCATACAGCCGGACTTCGGCATCGACCGCCGCTTCGGCCGAGACCCAGTGGATCGTTCCCTTGACCTTGCGTCCGTCGGGAGCCTTGCCGCCGGCGGTATCCGGATCATACGTGCAACGCAACTCCCGAATGGCGCCGCTAACCGGATCCTTGACCACTTCGTGGCATTTCAGAAAGTAGGCATATCGCAACCGCACCTCGCGGCCCGGCGCGAGACGGAAAAATTTCCCGGGCGGATTCTCCATAAAGTCGTCCCGTTCGATGTAGATTTCACGTCCAAACGGAATCTCGCGGGTCCCGGCCGATTCGTCTTCCGGATTGTTGATCGCCTGTCGCATCTCGTGTTGACCCTCGGGATAGTTTTCGATGACCACCTTCAGCGGATCCAAAACGGCCATCCGGCGCTGGGCAACGGCGTTCAAATGCTCGCGTATGCTTTGCTCCAGCAGGCCGAAATCGGTGAGCGAATTAAACTTGGTCACCCCGATTTTTCTGCAAAAGTTGCGAATCGACTCGGGCGTGTAGCCGCGCCGCCGAAAGGCCCGAATGGTCGGCATGCGAGGATCATCCCAGCCGTCCACATAGCCTCCCTTGACCAGTTCCAGCAGCCGCCGCTTGCTCATCATCGTGTTGGTTAGCACCAGTTTGGCAAACTCGATCTGTGCGTGAGGGAAAGATACCCAGTTTCTCGATGAACCATTCGTACAACGGACGATGGTTTTCAAATTCCAGCGTGCACAGTGAATGGGTGATTTGCTCCAGCGAATCGCTTTGGCCATGCGCCCAGTCATAGGTCGGATAAATACACCAGGCATCCCCGCTGCGGTGATGGTGGGCGTGACGAATCCGGTACATGGCCGGGTCACGCAGATTCATGTTGGGCGAGGCCATGTCGATTTTGGCACGCAATGTGTACTGGCCGTCGGGAAATTCGCCGGCCCGCATGCGACGGAAAAGATCCAGGTTTTCGGGAATGGGCCGGTCGCGGTCGGGGCTGTCGCGGCCCACCGTATTCCAGCCGCCCCGGTATTCGCGGGTTTGCTCCGGCGTCAGGCTGCACACATAGGCATCGCCCTGATGGATCAGCCGGATTGCCAGCTCGTACAACGTTTCAAAATAGTCGGACGTGAACAGCAGATTGATCCCACTGGAACCCGAGCCAGCGAACGTCTTGCTGAATCGATTCGACATACTCGACGTTTTCCTTTTCCGGATTCGTGTCGTCAAACCGCAGGTTGCACTGCCCGCCAAATTCGGCGGCAATGCCGAAGTTCAGGCAAATCGACTTGGCATGTCCGATGTGCAGATAGCCATTGGGTTCCGGCGGAAACCGGGTCAGAACGCGGCCCTCGTGTTTGCCGGATTCATTGTCATCCATCACGATTTGACGGATGAAGTCAACAGATTTGGGTTCGGACTCGGTCATCTGAATTGCCGCCGGGGTCAGGCATGGGTGTGCAAAGGCAAAGAACGATTAAACCGGCAAAGGTTGCTTTTGGAAAGTGCCACACCGGCGGCGGACTCCGGATTTGACCGGCTGCCCGTGGCCCGCAGGCCCCGGGGCCAACCGTCCGAAGCCATCAAATTCGGGCGGACCGCGCTTCCTGCAGGCGTTGCAGGGCAATGTCGATTCGGGCCACGCACTCCGCCTGGCCGAGTATTTCCATCGCTTCGAACATTCCAAATCCGGTGGACTGGCCGGTCAGGGCAACCCGCAGGGCATGAATGATATCTCCAATCCTGATTTCCATTTGTTCGCACCAGTGCTTGAGCTGGCCTTCCAGCGTGCCGGCTGACCAGTCCGTGGCAACCACCATGACTTTTTTGTACTCGGCCAACAGGTGCCCGGCCCGTTCAGCTTGCACCAGCCGTTTCTCAAACGCCTTCTCGTCGTATTGCAAATCGTTGGCCGGTCGAAAAAAGCTGTCAAATTGCAGGATGTCACCCGCAATCACGATTCGGTCGCCGGCCGCCGCCGCCACCTGCGCGATTCGCTGCTGCTGTTCGGAAGTGACCGGCTCGGTCAGCGTGCCACCGCGAATCAGGAATGCCTGGCATACCCTGGTCTTCGATTCCGGATCCAGAGCGGTCATGTATCGACCCTGAAAGGCCGTCAGCTTGGCGGGATCAAAACTGGCTTCGTTTCGGACCACCCGTTCCAGCGAGAAGTGATTCAGCATTTCCTGTCGCGAAAACATCTCGGTTTTGTCGTCCAGCGACCAGCCCACCAGCAGCAGATAATTGACAATCGCGTCGGGCAGGAATCCGGTTTCCCGATAAAAGTCAATCAGGACCGGATTGAACGATTCCGGTGTTTGCTGAAGTCCAATCCGCGAGGCAATCGCCGCGCCATGCTCATACAAGTCGCGAAATTCACGATTCTTCAGATATTTTTCAATCTTGCGTTTGCTCAGTTTGGTCTTGCTGCCCGGTTCCGCTACAAACGGAATATGGGCGTAGGCCGGCAGCTGGTATCCCAGCGAGCGGGCAATAAAGATCTGTCGCGGCGTATTGGACAGATGCTCGATCGCCCGGACCACATGCGTGATTTTGAAGTCGTCGTCGTCCACGACACTGGCCAGGTGGTACAGGCAGGTTCCGTCGTTTCGCTGAATCACATGATCCTGTTCGCGGGCCCATTCAAAACTGACCGGTCCCGCGAATCAGGTCCACAAATTCGCATTGCCTTCCCGCGGCATTTTCAGTCGAACGACGGCCTGCCGACCCTCCGCTTCAAACCGGGCGGCTTGCTCGTCGGTTTCCGCCATCCAGCGGCGATCGTAAATAAAGTCGCGTTTTTCGCGTTCGGCCGCTTCCCGCAGCTCCCGGGTTTCTTCCGGTTTGGCATAGTCGCGATAGGCGGCACCCGAGGCCAACAGTTTCTGAACGGCGGCCTGAATACCTGTCGCCCCGTTGCGACTGAAAATACGGACCGCAGGGCCCGGTGGAATCCTTCCCGTCGTCCGTCGGACCTTCGTCCCAATCGATTCCCAGCCATCGAAACCCGTCCAGAATCGGCTGCAGGGCTGCGGCGATGTTGCGCTGTTGATCGGTATCGTCGATCCGCAAGATAAACTGGCCGCCCGCCTGACGGGCCAGCAGCCAGTTGAACAGGGCGGTACGGACCCCCCCGATATGCAGGTAACCGGTGGGACTGGGCGCAAAGCGGGTGCGAACGGTCATGGATACAGTCGTGGTCGGGGAACACGGGAAACCAGCGAGCCGATTCTACGGCCCCCGGCGGAAAAGATCAGCGGGGGTAGCGAGTCGCGGTGCGTGGCCGCGACCCGGCGGGCGAAGGTCGACCCCGTTTCCGGAATGATTCCGCGGCTGCGGTTCGGCGGGGCGTCCGGTCGGCGGGTCAGCGAGCCGGTCGCCCTGGACGTTATCCGGCCCCCGATACCTCGACCGTTTCGGCAACCGTGACCGCTTCAAATACGAAATCGTCGTGACGGTAATCAATCCGGACCTGTGAACCGCCGGGGTACACACCCTTGAGCAGTTCCGTGGCCAGGGGATTTTCCAGGCGGTGCTGAATCACGCGTTTGAGCGGCCGGGCCCCGTACAGGGGATCGTAACCTTCCACGGCAATGGCATTGCGGGCGGCTTCGGTGATTTCCAGTTCGATTCCCTGCCGCGCCACACGATCTGCCAGATGCCGGATCTGGATGTCCACAATCTTTCGAATCTGTTGACGACTGAGCGGCCGAAAGATAATTTGTTCGTCGATGCGATTGAGCAATTCCGGCACGAACCGTTCGCGGACCGACTGGTTGACGGCCGCCTTCATTTCGGCTTCATCCCCTCCCTCTTCGGTGATTCTCTGGATGATCTGGCTGCCCACATTACTGGTCATGACGACGATGGTGTTGGTAAAGTCGACCGTCTTGCCCGTGATTGTCGGTCAACCGGCCGTCATCCAGCACCTGCAGCAGGATGTTGTAGACGTCATCGTGGGCCTTTTCGATTTCGTCCAGCAGGATGACGCAATAGGGACGGCGGCGAACCGCCTCGGTCAATTTGCCGCCCTCGTCGTAACCCACGTATCCGGGAGGCGCGCCAATCAGGCGGCTGACGGAATGCCTTTCCATGTATTCGCTCATGTCGATGCGAACCATGGCGTGTTCATCATCGAACATGATTTCGGCCAGGGCCTTGCACAGCTCGGTTTTTCCGACTCCGGTGGGACCCAGGAACAGAAACGAACCAATCGGGCGACTGGGGATCCTGCAAGCCACTGCGACTGCGGCGAACGGCATTCGAAACGGCCGCCACCGCCTCATCCTGGCCGACCAGCCGCTGGTGCAGTCGCTCTTCCATGACGAGCAGTTTCGCCTGTTCGGTTTCCATCATTCGGGATACGGGAATTCCGGTCCATGAGCAAACCACTTCGGCAATTTCATCTTCGGTGACTTCCTCGCTGAGCAGCCGCTTGCGCGGTGCTGTCGCCTCATCGGTCCCGGCAGCCTGCTCTTCCGAAGCCTCCAGTTGCTGTTCCAGTTGTTTTCGCCGGGTATCCAGTTCAAACAGCTTGCGATAATCGTCTTCTTCCACGGGAAAACCACTGGACTGTCTGGTTTTGATTTCCGTATCCAGCTGGTTGAACTGGTGTTCCACGGCGGCCAGATTCTCGCGGACCTGACGCACGTCGCCAACACCCAGTTTTTCCGCCTCCCATTGTTCGCGCAAGCTGGCCAGTTCCCGCCGTTTTTCGTCCATTTCGGCATGGACTTCGTCCAGTCGGGTTTTCACATCCTGATCGTCCTCTTCGGCCAGTTGGCGCGCTGCCAGTTCCAGCTGGGTCAGCCGCCGTTGCACGACATCGATCTCCTGCGGCACACTGTCGAGTTCCATGGCCAGTTTGCTGGCGGCTTCGTCGACCAGGTCGATCGCCTTGTCTGGCAGGAACCGGTCGGTGATGTACCGATTGGACAATTCGGCGGCGGCGACCAGTGCGGAATCACGAATCTGCACACCATGATGGGTTTCGTAACGTTGTTTGAGGCCTCGCAAAATCGAAATCGTGTCGTCCACCGAGGGTTCGCCGATGTAGACCGGCTGAAAGCGGCGTTCGAGGGCCGCGTCTTTTTCAATGTACTTTCGATATTCGTCCAGCGTTGTCGCGCCGATGCAGTGCAGTTCGCCGCGGGCCAGCGCCGGCTTCAGCAGGTTGGCGGCATCACTGCCGCCTTCCGCGGCGCCGGCTCCCACGACCGTATGCAATTCGTCGATGAACAAGATCACTTGCCCCGCGGCATCGATAACTTCCCGCAGCACGGCCTTGAGCCGCTCTTCAAACTCACCGCGAAATTTGGCGCCGGCAATCAGGGCACCCATATCCAGAGCGACCACCCGTTTTTCGCGCAGGCTTTGCGGCACATCATTTTGCACGATCCGCAACGCCAGTCCCTCGGCAATCGCCGTCTTGCCGACGCCCGGCTCGCCGATGAGTACCGGATTGTTCTTGGTCCGTCGCGGACAGGACCTGGATCACGCGACGGATTTCCGTCGTCCCGGCCGATCACCGGGTCCAGTTTGCCCTCATGCGCCTTCTCGACCAGGTCAATGCCATACTTGGCCAGTGCCTGGTATTTGTCTTCCGGATTCTGGTCGGTGACCCGCGATCCGCCGCGAACGTCCTGCAACGCCGTACGAATATCCTTCGGTTTCGATGGCATTGAGTTTCAAAATACGTTTGGCTGGCGAGTCCGATTTCCGACAGGGCCAGGAACAGATGCTCCGTTGAAACGAATTCATCCTTCATTTCGCCGGCCATGGCAGCGGCCCGGTCCAGGACCTTTTTCAGCTCCGGACCTATCCCGGGCTGACTGCCGCCGCTGGCACTGGGCAATCGGTCAACTTCTGACCGCCACGATGGATTTCAGTTGCTCCCGGTGAGCCGCCGATTTTCTGGATCAGCGGTTCCACGACGCCATCGACTTCGTTGAGCAGGGCCGACAGCAAATGCAGCACGCTGATTTCCGGGTTGCCCTTGTCCGTCGCCATCTCCTGGGCCGTGGCCAGAGCTTGCTGTGCACGAATGGTCAGTTTTTCAAAGCGAAATGTCATGGTTTGCTACGTTGCGAGGTTAAATCGGGGCCGGAAATGCGGCCCATCGTGACTGGTGGCATCGGGGAAAACAGGCGAAACCAAAAACAGCCGGATCTTGCGCGAACCGGCTGCAAGGGTTTCAGAGCAACCGGCGAACAGGTTGTCGCCAGTGCGTTTGCGCTAGTCGTTCTTGACTTCGAATTCCGCGTCGATCGCCTCGTCGTCCGACGTGGAATCGCCGGACTGCCCATTGGCGGCATCGGCGGTACCCTGTTGGGCACTGGCTTCGTACATCGCCTTGCTGAACGCATGGGATGCCTGTTCCAGGTCCTTGACCGCGGATTTGATCGCGTCCGGATCGTCTCCCCCGGCGGCTTGCCGCGCCTTGGCAATGGCTGCTTCCAGGGGGCCCTTGTCGGAGTCGCTCAGCTTGTCGGCGTGCTCCGCCATGGTCTTTTCCAGTTCCAGGCACATGTTGTCGGCCTGGTTACGGGCCATGGCCAACTCGTATTTGCGGCGGTCCTCGTCGGCGTGGACTTCGGCATCCTGCTGCATCTTTTGGATCTCGGATTCGGACAACCCGGACGATTCCTTGATTTCCACGTTGGCTTCCTTGCCGGTTCCGAGATCCTTGGCCGTTACATTCAGAATCCCGTTCTGGTCGATATCGAACTTCACTTCAATCTGGGGAACGCCGCGGGGAGCCGGCGGAATCCCGGTCAGGTCAAACTTGCCCAACAGCCGGTTGTCGGCTGCCATCTTTCGTTCCCCCTGAAAGACCATGATGGTAACCGCCGTTTGATTGTTGGCAGCTGTACTGAAAGTCTGTTTCTTTTCCGTCGGAATGGTCGTGTTGCGTTCCACCAGAGGCGTCAAAACCCCGCCTTCGGTTTCAATTCCCAGTGTCAGCGGAGTGACGTCCAGCAACAACACGTCCTTGCGGTCACCCGTTAACACGCTGCCCTGAATGGCGGCGCCGACTGCCACCACTTCATCCGGATTGACGCCCTTGTGCGGATCCTTGCCAAAGATCTTTTTGACCATTTCCTGCACCTTGGGCACCCGCGTCGAGCCACCGACCAGCACCACTTCGTCAATTTCGCCCGGCGACATCTTGGCGTCCTTCAGGGCCTGCTCGACCGGCTTGCGACACCGGTCAACCAGCGGATCAATCAGCTCCTCAAATTTGCTGCGCGTCACCGTAACCTGCAGGTGTTTGGGACCGGTCTGGTCGGCGGTGATGAACGGCAGGTTGATATCGGTTTGCGGAACCGAACTCAGTTCCTTCTTGGCCTTTTCACAGGCTTCCTGCAGTCGCTGCAGGGCCATCGTGTCGCTCCGCAAATCAATGCCGTTGTCCTTTTTGAACTGGTCGGCCACGTAGATGAATCAGCACTTCGTCAAAATCGTCGCCTCCCAGGTGCGTGTCACCGCTGGTGCTGATCACTTCGAACACCTTCATGCCGTCATCGTCGTTCAATTCCAGAATCGAGACGTCAAAGGTACCGCCACCGAGGTCAAAGACCACGATCTTTTGTTCCTTGTTGGATTTATCCAGACCGTAAGCCATGGCGGCGGCCGTCGGCTCGTTGATGATCCGGGCAACCTCCAGACCGGCGATCTGACCGGCATCCTTGGTCGCCTGCCGCTGGGCGTCGTTGAAATACGCCGGTACCGTAATCACCGCCTTGTTGACCGTGTGCCCCAAATAGGCTTCGGCAGATTCCTTCAGTTTTCGCAGAGTCTTGGCGGAGATTTCCTGAGGCGTGTAAGGTCTTGTCGCCAATCTGGATTTTGACGTACTCGCCGGCATCGCCGACGACCTTGTACGGCACCATCTTTTCTTCCGACTCGACTTCGTTGTGCCGACGACCCATAAACCGTTTCACCGAGTACACGGTCTTGGTCGGATTGGTCACCGCCTGACGCCGTGCGGGTTCGCCCACCAGCACGTCGCCGGCATCGGTAAATGCCACCACACTGGGCGTCAATCGATTCCCCTCCGGATTGGGAATCACCGTCGGTTCATTGCCGTCCATTACAGCAACCACGGAGTTGGTCGTTCCGAGGTCGATTCCGATAATTTTTTCGCCTGCGGCCATTTGGTTTCCTCGTAAATGACGTTGTTGTTCGATTATATGTGGGCGCACCGCGGTGCGCGGTTGTCATGCACATCGGGACGCCCCTCCCTTTTGCAAGCTGCGTGCCATTGCCGTTCAAGTTTGCAAAAGATCGGTTTTTCGGCGGAATTGGGACAGGTCCACGGGAACCGTCTCGGCAAATCCAACGATGCTGCCAATTTGTCAGTCGGGCCAGTATTCCTGTTGAAACGGCAGGCCGGTTTCAAACGCCTCGTACATCTCGTCCAGTTGCCTGTCCTGATAGCCGAGGAACAGCCCGAGATTGGCATGCCAGGTACTGCGGCAGGGCATCCGCTGCAGGGGCCCGCTGCATCACCTGCACCGCCCCGGCCGGATCATTTTGGAAATAGCAATTGATGGCCTGCAGCGTTAACGCCCGGGCATTGTCAGGCTCTTCCGCCAGGACCTGTTCGAACCATTCCTGGCATTCGACGTATTTTTGTTGTTTGGACCAGGCGGTGGCAATGGCCAACATGCAAGGAATGTGATGCGAATCCAGTTCCATACCGCGGGTGCCGCATTGCCGGCCCGCGTCATCGTCATGCTGGCAGATGTGGATCTGACCGAGGATGGCAAAATCATCCGCCGACGGAATTGGCTGCAGCGCGTCTGTCAAACAGTCGCGGGCCTGAACAATCGAGGTAACATCCTCGGGGTCCAGCATGGTCAATTGTCCGTCGCAATGGCAAACAAACAAATTGGGCACTTCCTTGTCCTGGTGCAGAAACTGACCGCGCGGAACCTGGATTTCCGGCCATCGAACCGGTCCCGGGTGGCGGCATTCGCGGACGTGACGGCAAAGCAGTTAATCGACCGGGCCTGGCAAACGGCGGGCGACAAAACCGGCACTGCCAGCCGCACCGATATTCCCGGAATCCACGGCGTTGGCCGACGCGCCATCGCGGTTCTCCGTCACACAGGGACCAGCAACCGGAATCACAGGCCCCCCGGGCCGCCCGTTGCGAACGCAAAATGGGGACAGGCACGACCCTCCATTCGGTTGCCAGTCGATGGCCCGCAATCGATGGCCCGCAATCGATGGCCCGCAATCGATGGCCCGCAATCGATGGCCCGCAATCGATGGCCCGCAATCGATGGCCCGCAATCGATGGCCCGCAATCGATGGCCCGCAATCGATGGCCCGCAATCGGCATCGAGCCAGTCCCCGTCCGCTGCGGCAAGGAACTGGATCCGGGCCCGTTCGGTTACACCTGTTTTGGGGGCTCCGCGACGGGACTGTCTTGTTTCAGGCGACGGTGGTCGGGCTGCGGCACTAGCTTTGTGGTTTTCGCCGCTCGAGCCCGGCCCGATCCAGCAGCGACCGGTTAAACAGGTTTTCCAGCTGTTCATCTTGGGGCGGTGATCCATAGGCGCCCAGTTCGGTCGGGTCGTAAACCACCTCGTAGGCATGTTTGGCAAACGAGACGACAACCCCTGGGTCGATGCGTTTTTTCAGTCCTTCCTGGATTCGTTTGCCGTCCACCTTGATTCCGTTGCGGCTCCGCAGGTCCTTGATGAACCAGTAACCTTCGTCGATTTCCAGCAACGCATGGTGAGCTGAAATATTGGAGAAATTCAGCAGGATATCGCAACCTTCCCGGCGGCCAATCCGCAGTCGTTTTTTCAGCAAGGGAATTGGGTCGCCGCCACCCAGTGGCACGAGCTGGCCGTACATCGATCTTTTCCTGACGTTTGATATGATTGACAGATAATTGTGCAGGCTTGCGCGGGCTGATGCGGGCGACGGGGATCCTGCTGTTCCGTCGGAACAAGCGGCCGCCGGACCTTTCCATATCTTAACCTATTCAGAGGCCGCAATGGCGTCAATTGATCGGACAAATCACGGGTTCCACCGGCGATTTGACTGGCGTGCCGCGGGTCTCCGGTACTACGGTTACAACTTTCATTTACGACAGGTGTTCGGGCATCGTGTCCAGCGGGTCAGTATCGACGCCGGGTTCACTTGTCCCAACGTCGACGGGACACTGGCCACCGGCGGCTGTACGTTTTGTGACAACCGCAGTTTCAGCCCCAGCCGCCGCCTGCCCCGCGGCCGCATTCTGGATCAGATTGACGAGGGCATTCGCCGCCTCAAGATCCGCTACCGGTGCGATTACTTCATGGCCTATTTCCAGCCCGCCAGCAATACGTACGCGGCGGTGGATCGGCTGCGGGAATTGTTCGAAGAAGCCGCCAGTCACCCGCAAGTGGTGGCCATGGCCATCGGCACCCGGGCCGATTGTGTGCCGGATGAAGTTCTGGATTTGCTGCAGGAGCTGGCAGAGCGGCTGCCCCTGAACGTCGAATTTGGCATGCAAACCATGCACGATCGCTCGCTGGAATGGATGAACCGGGGCGAGGATCACGGGTCGATGATCGATGCCATGCAGCGCAGCCGCGGTCGGGGCTTCGAAATCTGCGCCCATGTCATGCTGGGGTTGCCCGGGGAAACCCGCGCTGACATGCTGGCCACCGCCGACGAGGTTGTGCGGCTGGGGCTGGATGCCGTCAAAATCCACAACTTGTACGCCGTCAGCGATACACCGTTGGCCGATCAGGTTCGGCGAGGCGAAGTGCAACTGATGCCGCGCGACGAGTACATTGACACGCTCGTTGATTTCCTCGAGCGACTGCCGGCCCGGATGGTCATCGAACGAGTCAGCGGGGAGGCGCCGGCGTCCTACCTCGTGGGTCCATCATGGGCCCAGGACAAACCGGGAATCCTTCGGGCGCTGCAGGCGGAACTGGAACGACGCGATTCGTGGCAAGGTAAACGGGTCGACTCGTCCGGATCCAGCCCTGACAGCCATTGCGACACGATGTTACCCGCCCCGCCGTAATCCGGTGGACCGACAGTCCGGTTCCGGAAACGGGGCATCGCCCATGGCGGCCTGGCCGTTTACCGCCGACGGCTACCAAGCGATCCGGGATGCGGCCAGCAAGTCCGCATAGGCAACCGCCTGAACCGCACAGCCCTGGATGCCGAGTAACTGTTGGATCTGTTGCAGTTCCTGATGGCCGGCATCCGGGTTTTCGCCGGGTCGCATCACGACCTCGATTTCCACAAAGTCACCCAGCCCCTCGACCTGATCCAGATGAATTCGGGAGCGTCCCCGCAGAAACAACTCGCGCGTCTTGCGGACGACGGGATCCGGGTCACCGAGGGATCTCTGCAATACGTCCAGCAGCGCCGCCGTGTCGCCGACCGGACAAATCGAGTAATCGGATTCCCGGGCCTGGGCCTGATCGGCGCGGCGGTAAGCAATCAGTTCGCCGCGGGCTGACTCGTGCTGGCCGGTCGAATCGTGGCCTGTTTCGACACGCAGTTTCAACCGGCCCCGGGGCACTGAAAAAAAACAGTCGACTTGCCGCAACATGAAAGGCCCCGATTCCGCGATGCCTGCCGCGCGCTGCCGCACTGTCGTCAAATCGGCAAGTTGAACCTTGATTTCAATGTTGGATGGCATGCGATCATCACGGAGTCGAATTCGGGGATCGTCGATGCGGCAGCATGGCGGGTGCCGTTCACCAGGAAAGGCAGGTTCGCCACCGGGTGGGCGAACCTGCCTGATTTCAGAGGACGCGGCGCGGCGGCAGGGTCCGTCCGGCGGTTTGCACAGGTCGCATGCGGCGTTGTGAAAACGACTCCAGCACCTAGCGCGTTCTGCCGCCAGGAGGCTGAGGCGCAGGAACGTCAGGTGTCTCGGGTACTGGCGGAACCGACATGCCAAAGGGGCGCTCCAGGCGGGCTGGTCCCCACTGGACCCGGCCGGGGAACAGGTGTCTCAGCGAGCCGCCGTCGTTGGGCCAGCCCAGGCCGTCGGCTTCGCTGACCAGCATTTGCAGCCGCAAGTCGACCATTTCATCGCGCGCTGCACGGCGTTTGCTGACTTGTTGTCGCAATTCCGCGATTTTTTCCTGCAGTTCATCCAGATACTTCTCGTAGTCATCCAGGGCCGCATCGTATTCCGTGTCCAGCAATTCCCGCAGTTGCTTCTCGGCGGCCTGACGATCCTCGTCGGTGCCGGCTTCGCGCAATGCCTGCATGACCTTGTCCCGTTCGCTGACGTCGCGTTGCCGCTGGACCATAAATGCCAGGTTGTGAGGAGCTGCCCCGGGCACCATCACGGGAGGCGCATCAGGAGCTTCCTGAACAACCGTGGTCTCCAGTCGAGTCTGCTGGCCCAGAAGCGGGACGGCAGCCCCCAGAATCGCGATGGCCAGACAAGTGCACAAGGTTTTCATAAAAAACTCCTGGTAAGGTGATTTTGGTTGGGTCGCAAGGTTTCAATCAGCATTGGGTAACGTGTCGAATTGGCTGTCCAGACGCTCCAGGTAGTCCACCGCGGCGCGAATTTCCATGATTTGTGAGTCCAGTTCCGGGAATCCCCGGGCCGGGTCGCGGGGAGTTGCTTCGAAGTACCGCAGGGCATCGCCGGTAGCCTGAAACGCGGTGTAAATTGCCTGGTGCAGTGATTCCTCGGGCTGCAGTTTGTAGCGGTCGGCGATCCTTTCGTACTCGTCCAGAAACTGCTGTTCCAGTTCATCGAGGCCGAGGGTTGCGATCAGCACGTCAGATTCGGAATTCCGCAACACGCTGCCTGTCTGGCCGACCAGCAATGCGGGCTGGTTCGAATTCGGCGCCACCAGCCAGGACCAGATCCAGATCCCGGTTGCCAACAGCAGGGCTCCGGCCAGTGACCATGAGAGTCGTTGAGCCAGATGGGAGTGCTGGCCCCGGGCCGCCGGTCCCACCCTGGGGCGTTTGATCGCTGCCGGCTGATGCAAGTGGGCCAGGTATTGTTCGAGGATTTGCTGCAACTCGGCCGCGGTTTGCAGGCGATCGCCGGGTCGTTTGGCCAACAGGTTGTCAATCAGATTCGACAACGTCGGCGAAATATCACTGTTGATTTGACGCGCCGGGGCCGGATACTCCGAGCGAATGCGTTCCAGAATGGCCATGGGCTGTTCGGCCCGAAACGGCAGTCGCCCCGTGGCCATGTAGTACATTACGCTTCCCAGACTGAACAAGTCACTTCGCGGGTCGACGTCCTGGCCGCTGGCCTGTTCCGGGGACATAAATGCGGGCGTCCCGGCGAACCAGCCGGTTTGAGTCATCGACACATCGCTTTCGGCACGAGCCAACCCGAAATCGGTAATCACGACCCGGCCCACTCCGTTTTCGATCAGGATGTTGGCCGGTTTGATGTCCCGGTGAATGACTCCCTGCGAATGGGCTGCGGCCAGTCCGGCGGCGATTTGCATGGCAAATCGCACGATGTCCTTTTCGGTCAACGGACCGTTTTGTTCAACCATCTGTTCCAGGGAAGGTCCGGTGATGTAGGGCATGACCAGATACGGCGTGCGGTGGTCCACCGAAACACCGTGAATGGCAATCACATTGGGATGCAAAATGGCCGCCGCCGCGCGGGCTTCCCGGGCAAATCGTTGCCGGGCGGCTCCCCGTCCCGCCAGGGCGGGCGACATGATTTTGATGGCGACGGGGCGATTCAGCTCGGTGTCAAAGGCCTTCAACACCACCCCCATTCCGCCGCGGCCAATTTCCCGCTCGATGTCATAATCGCCCAGCCGGCCCAGCCATTCCGGGTGCGAGGGGGCATCCAGCAGTGACTGAATTGAAAACCCGTCGACGTGGTGATCGTCCAGCCACGATTGACTGGTGTCGACCAGATGGCCCGCCCGTTCATGACCGGTCCGCCGGGGGCCGTCGGAAACCAGGGCGATCGTGTCGCCAAGACCATCATGGTCCAGCAGCGTCGATACGTGTTTCCAAAGATCCGGTTTGGCCGCCAGAGACTCCAGTCGCTGCCGACATTCGGGACAATTCCCGATATGTCCCCGAGCCCGCTCGTCGAGTGCCTGATCGGCTTCTCCCGTCAACACGCTCCACAACTGCTGTTGTCCCAGATGATCAGATTGTGCGGTATTCAGTTTCATGATGAATTACCAGGTCACGGAATCGTTGTTGCGTTTTTCGATTTCAGTCGAGAGCCGTTTCATGATTCGGGAGCGGGCGATGTACACGGCGCCCACGGACATTTCCAGCTGGTTGGCCACCTCGGCGACCTGCGTCCCTTCCACGGTCGATCGCCAAAACGCCTGCCATGTGCGTGGTTGAAACTCCCCCTTGACGCGGGCCGCCGCCAGCGCGAACAGGCTGCGGCGATACTCATTTTCGAACTCGCGATCCTGTTCGTCGTCCGATTCGGCGATTGCCTCCAGCGCCCGCCCGTTTTCCGACTCCAGATTGACAGGTCTTCCATTGTCGCGGCGCAGATGATCGATCGTCAGGTTCCGCGTGATGCGGTACAACCAGCCGCGAAAACTTCCCTTGCCCGGGTCCGGTTGCCAGCGATCCACGGCCCCGGCGACCCGACCCAGTACTTCCTGGGTTACCTCTGCCGCGTCGGCGTGTTGCAAGCCGCGGCGGCGGGCGATCCGAAAAATCAGCGGTTGATACAGCTGGACAAAATCGTTCCACGCCTCCTCGTCGTCATGATTGCGGAGCCGGCCGATCAAACTGAATCGGGTTTCGGGTGAACTCATATTGGGCATCTTCATTTGCATACCGGGTTCCACGAATCCAGTCGCGCAACCCTTTCAGACATTTTGCCATTTTCCCGAAAATCAGACCGGGATTGCCGAAAAACCCCTGAAACATGGTCTCTGTCGCCCAACCGGGTGGCACGACGGCCAATATATCAGGCCGGACGGGCCGGCCACGGCGGTCCCCGGGAACGGTTCCGCGGCCGGTCCCGGACGGGCCTCCCGATCGGCCGTGGCAACGATCCCCGCTGCCAACAATGGCAATTTATCGTTTCCATGCGAACCAGGGATGCTCCGGCAACGTCCAAATTGGTGGCCAAACAGCGGATTGGCGTCCCGGAATCTGTCCCCGGCGAGCCGATTGGGCCATAATTCGGAACCCGAGTTGATTGGATGTTCGCTGGTTGCCTGTTGGGCAACGGGAGGAAAGTCCGGGCTCCACAGAACAGGATGGTCGGTAACGCCGACCGGCCGCAAGGCCAGGGCCAGTGCCACAGAAAACAAACCGCCGAACGGTCCTCCGGGACGCGTGGCAAGGGTGAAACGGTGAGGTAAGAGCTCACCAGCGTGTCGGGTGACCGGCGCGGCTGGGTAAACCCCATCCGGAGCAAGGCCAAACAGAGGGGACCGCGATCGTGTCTGCGGACAGGGTCGTGACGTTGTCGTTCGCAACGTTTGACCCTCGGGTAGGCTGCTGAAGCCGCGTGGCAACACGCGGTGTAGATAAATGAACATCGGCTGGTTCGCAGAACCGGTCACAGAACCCGGCTTACAGATCAACTCGGGTTTTTTTCCGGTCGCGTCGGGACGGACGCCACCGGATGGATCTGCGGTGCCGCGTCATTTTTTGATGTTGGCGTTGCTGATTCCGTTGCTGATTCCGTTGCTGTTCCCTGTTACGGATTGAAACGAATGGCCAACCGCAATTGTCAAGCCCGACAGGGCCCTACGACATGGATGTGGCAAACCAGATCGCCAGGATCACAAACAGCAGTCCCAGCCCCCCCACGACCATGATCGCCCGACCGTGATTGGCGGCGGGGAGTGTTTTCGCGGATCCCGATTCGTTATCCGCCGCGGAATCAGCGGCCGTAAAGTCATGCATGCAGTACCGGCAACGGTCGGCAAAGCTGACTTCCACCTGCTGGCTGCAGGCCAGACAAAACACCACCAGCTCGTCGCCGTTCACTTCGGCCGAAAACTCGTTACTGGTCGTTTGACAGATGGTACAGGTGGCCTCGCGGAGTTCGTCGCACTGGGGGCAGAGCGGCCAGTTAAACTGCCCCTCGGCATCGCTCATCTCCGCCAGATCATGACCGGATTGCAGTTCCAGTCGAAACTGTTCGATGACCTGCCGGGCCTCGTCGAAGTTCTCGGCGGCCACAACCACGACCGGATTGGATTCAACAATGTCCAGGGCGCCCCCCTGCAATTCGCCGCCCAGGATCCGGGAATCGATACCAGCGTCCTGCAGGGCGTGTTGCACGACGGTCGCCGCGGTGGAGTTGTGTGCGAAATATACCGGTTTGAGGTCCATGTTCAGGTCGGCAACGTGGATGGGGTTTGGGAAACCGGGACCGCTGGCCGGCCCGACGCCAGCGACGATTCCGGATCCTGTTCCAGTTCGTCTTGCCATTGCTGCAGCAATTCCAGGGCGCTCATGGGTGTGACATGGTTGGTGTCAATCCGCCGGATTTTTTCAATCAGGGGATGGGTGGGCGCCTCGAACAGCGTTAACTGGATTTCCGCACGGCCGGCGCGGGCCGCGGTTCGGATGTCCCCGGTCGCCGACTGGTCTCCTTCCAGCTGCCGCAGGATTCCGGCCGCTCGCCGATTCACCCAGTCCGGGACACCGGCCAGGCGGGCGACATGGATGCCGTAACTGCGGTCGGCGGCTCCCGCAACAATTTTGTGAAGAAAGACGATATCGTCCTTCCATTCCTTGACGGCCACGTTGTAGTTGGCGACCCGTTTGAGTGTTTCCTGCAGGCGTGTCAATTCGTGGTAATGGGTGGCAAACAGCGTGCGACAGCCAATCCGGTCGTGCAAATACTCCACGATGGCCCAGGCCAGCGAAACGCCATCGTACGTACTGGTACCGCGGCCGATTTCGTCCAGGATCACCAGGCTCCGCGGGGTTGCCGTCCTCAGGATGCGGGCCGTTTCGCTCATTTCGACCATAAAGGTACTTTGACCTTTTGACAACTCGTCGCTGGCACCGACTCGGGCAAACAGTCGATCCGTGATGCCAATGGTGGCCGACCTGGCAGGCACAAAACTGCCGGTGTGGCTGAGCAAAACGATCAGGGCCGTTTGCCGGATGTAGGTACTTTTGCCAGCCATGTTGGGCCCGGTAATCAGATGAATGACTCCGTGTTCCTCGTCCAGGCTCGTGGAATTGGGGACGAACGATCCCAGGGGTTGCGTGATATCCAGAACCGGATGCCGGCCATCCTGAATCACCGTCACCGGGTCGGCCGTCATTTGAGGCCGCACATATCGTTCCGTTTCGGCCAGCTCGGCCAGCGCGGCAATCGCATCCAGACGGGCAATCAGGGAGGCGTTGTTTTTCAGCGGCGTGAGCTGGCCGGCCACGGCATCCCGCAACTCACAGAAGATCCGGTATTCCAGCTCAATCACCTTTTGATCAGCCGCCAGTACTTTTTCCTCGTACTCCTTCAGTTCGGCCGTGATAAACCGCTCCGCATTTTTGAGTGTTTGCTTGCGCACAAACCCGGCTGGCAACTTGTCGCGGTGCTGGTGCGTCACTTCCACGTAATACCCAAAGACCTTGTTGAATCCGACCTTCAGCGACGGCAGGCCGGTTTCCTCTGCGATTCGGGCCTGGTATCGGGCGATCCATTGTTTTCCGCCCTGGGCCAGATTGCGATACTCGTCCAGTTGCGGATTGCAACCGGCCACCACGAAACCGCCTTCCCGGGCGCTCAGCGGACATTCGGCCTCCAGCGTGGAGTCCAGCCGCGCCGAAAGCTCCTGGCACAGATCGAGTTCCGTGTGCAATTGAGCCAACAGTTTCGCAGTCTGGCTGGCAAGTTTTTGTTTCAGAATTGGCAACGTGGCCAGAGTTTTTCCGATACTGCTCAAGTCGCGCGGAGTCGCCCGGCGCCCGGCCACCCGGGCCAACACACGCTGGACGTCGCAAACTTCCTTGAGGAAACCCCGCAATTCATTCCGTAATCGGGAATCGGTCAGCAACACCTCCACGGCCTCGTGCCGGTCCCCGATAGCGTCAATGCTGGTCAGCGGTTGGGCCAGCCAGTCCGCCAGTTGACGCGACCCCATCGATGTCACCGTACGATCAATGACATCGAACAGGGAGCCTTCACGCTGGTTATGCCGCAGGGTCCGGGTGATCTCCAGGCTGCGCCAGGTTGCCTGGTCAATTTCCATGTGGCTCCCGGAACTCCAGGGAGTCAGCTGGTCCACATAGTCCAGCACCGCAGGCTGGTTTTCCTGCAAATAATGCACAATGGCACCGGCTGCCCGCAGCGCCAGCGGCTGGTCCGGCCGAAACCCGAAGCCTTCCAGCGAACTGACGCCAAAGTGCCGGTTCAACAGCCCGCTGGTGTGTTTCAGAGCACAACTCCAGTCGGACTGCCGCGTGACAACGACGGTCCGGCCGATATCCGGCAAATTCAGTTCACTGCCTTCGCTCAACAGCACTTCGCTGGGATTCAGCCGCGTCAAAAGGTCAATCAGCTGGCTGGCCGGAATTTGGCAGGCCGCAAAACAACCGGTTGAGATATCAATCCATGCCAGGCCAAGGGGTGGCTCGTCCCTGGCGGCAGCACGTTTGGAACGCAGCGGCTGATGTCGGCGGCCACCGGGGCGGTCATCCATGATCGCCACCAGAAAGTTGGCCGACCGCGGATCCAGCAGTTCGTGATCGGTGACCGTACCGGGACTGACCACCCGGGTCACCTCGCGTCGCACCAGCCCTCGGGCGGTGGCCGGGTCTTGCACCTGTTCGCAGACCGCAACGCGAAACCCCAGTTTAATGAGTTTTGCCAGATAGCTGTCCAGCTGATGATGGGGAAACCCGGCCATGGGAACCGGATTGGACCCCTTGTCGCGACTGGTCAGGGTCAATCCGAGTTTGTCAGCCGCGACCCTCGCATCCTCGTGGAACAGCTCGTAGAAATCCCCCATCCGAAACAGCAATATAGCATCGCCACACGCCTCCTTGGCCTGCAAATACTGCTGCATCATGGGTGACGGCTTTGAGGTGCGGTCAGGCATGCAGGCAATATTATCAATCCCAAACCATTTCGGCGAGTAGTCCGTACAGTGGTTCGGCGCGGCTGGAAAAACGTGGCTTGTCCGATGACCGGCGCCGCATCCTGCGATCCCGGCAGCCCGACCGCCAACGCAGAGTGGCCAGATCGCCTGACCGGAACGGTCGCAACCACCACCACCCGATCCGTCGCGAGTGATCAACCAAATGTGTCCAGAATCGAAAAAAGTTTTGGGAAAAATATCCGCTGGCATTCAAAATCCGGGGTCCGAACGGGGACAAAAACACATCTTTTACTGAGGGGGACTGGACGGCCCGACAAGTGTCCGGGGACGGTACCCCCCGGTTCGTTGCCCGGCGTGCCGGGCACGGCACCGCTGACTCATGGATTTTCCGGGGATCGGCGGCCGGAAAAACGGTTGGCGGTCCCGCCCGTTTGGAAAGCCGGCAGGGGCAGCGGGAACCTGGCCGGCCGATCACCGCCGGGGGAATGCCGCAGCGGTGGGGTCATCGTTGCGGATCCGGATGTTTGCACGGCTTGTGCAACCGTTAAACCTTGTATCGTTTACCCAACAAACCGTTGAGATCGGGTATTTGAGTGTTATACTGGTTTCTCCGATATACCTTTGAAGTGACCGGATCTCCTGCGCCGTTACGGGGACTCTCCCGATCGTCACCGCTGCACTACTCCCTGACCTAGAGGAAGACTTTCCGTGGAAACTCTACCTGCCCAACCGCATGCCCTGACCCATCAGTACGCTCCGCAGATGGGAGTTCCGGGCGATGTTGTCTCCAGCGCCAATGTCAATTTTGACATTTGGGGGCTGCTGAATCGGCGAAAGTGGATTGTCTTTTTGGGACTGATGACCGGACTGGGCGCCGGCTACCTTGTTCACACCCAGACTCCGCCCGTATACGAGAGCAAGGCGGTGATTCATGTCGAACCGATCAATCCGATTCGGCATTTGATACCGGCCAACAGCGATATCATTCCGCTGGACGATTCCACGCACAGTCATGACAAGATTATTACCAGCTCCATGTTCGTTGAAACGGTACTTCGCGACAACGAAGCCTTGACCAACGGGCCATCGTTTGCCGGCCGATCGTTAAGCGAGTGTGTCAAGCTGGTGACGGGTGGATTGACCGCCGCGCCGGACAGCGACGATCCGAATATTTACTACCTGTCGTATCGCTCGGCCAATGAAGACGATGCGAAACGCGTTTTGGATTCCATCGTTCTGGCATACGAAGAGGATTTGGACAAAAAGTCCAGGGGGCGAACCCGGGAATTTGTGGACCTGTTTAATTCGGTCAAGGCCAAACTGGAAACCGAATACCGGGAACAGCGAGAGCAGTTTGAAGACATTCGCAAGGAGTGGGATACGATTTCTGTGATGGACGGAAATGGCAGCACGCGATTGACATTACACCAGGTCAAGGTGCGTGAGCTGGACAAGGAACTGTCGGAATTGCAGGCCATGCTGAATGCCCGACGAAACGAACAGAAGTTCATTCAGGAGCGGATTTCGGAGGGCGATACCGACTACGAAAAAATGCTGTGGGTCCTCGAACAGAAAGATGTGATCCAGCAAAATCGGGCCGATGACAATGCCGAAACGGCGATCATCGAAAAATGGCGCAAGGAGATTTCCGATCTGGAATTGCTGCGCAATGACCTGAATCAGACGTACGGGCCCAAGAGTCCCAAGATTATCGCGGTCACCAACCGCATCGCGGCCCTGAAACGCCTGCTGGAAGGCGATATGACCGAGTCCAACCTGGCAGCAACCACGGTCCTGTCACCCCAGGAAATCATTTCGCGATATCAAACCAGTCTGGAATACGATATCGCCGAGTTGGACCAGCGGGTGAACGAATTGTCGGTTCAATACCAGTTTCATTATGAAAAGGCCAAGCGACTGGAAAACGTCAGCGCCCGAATGGCCGACAAGCAGGAAGACATCAACCTGATCCGCGAATGGCTGACCAAAGCCCTTCAACATGCCACGGAGATGGATATGTCGGATGACGAGTCCCAGAAAGGCTACAATTTTGCCTCGCTGGCCCGATCCGAAACCGGAGCCCAGGTTTGGCCCAATATTTTTATCATCGTTGGCATGGGGGGGATGATTGGTGCGATCGCCGGATTCGGCCTCGCCTATCTGGTTGATATTGCGGACAAGACGTTCCGCTCGCCGGATGAAATCACACGACAACTGGGCCTGCCCCTGATCGGCCATATTCCGGTGATGTCGACTTCCAAAAAATACAAAACGGACGATTCGCTGATTGACCCGGTGATTTGCACCTATCATCGACCCAAGTCCCAGTCGTCCGAAGCGTTTCGCGCCATTCGGACCGCGTTGTACTTCAACATTCAGGGCAAACAGCACTCGGTGATTCAGGTCACCAGTCCCACGCCGGGCGACGGCAAGTCGACGGTCTGCTGTAACCTGGCGGTGTCGATCGCCCAGTCCGGAAAACGGGTGCTGCTGGTCGACGGTGACATGCGGCGGCCAACCATTCATCACATGTTCGGGATCAAGTCCAATGAAGGGATTTGCCACCGCCCTGACCGGACAATCGCAATGGGAAGATGTCGTGTTCGCCTGTGAGGAAATCGAAGGCCTGTCGGTGATGCCCTGTGGACCCAAACCGGCCAACCCCGCGGAATTGACCACTTCGCCACGCGTCAAACAACTGATTGACGAGATGCGGGAACAGTTCGATTTTGTCATCATCGATACGCCGCCGGTCCTGGCGGTCACCGATCCCTGCCCGGTTGCGGCCCGTGTCGATGGCGTCATTTTGACGTTGCGAATCAAGAAGAACGTGCGCGATCAGTGCCGAACGAGCTGCCGAAGTGCTCACCAGCATCGGTGCCAATATTGTCGGTCTGGTGGTTAATGGCGTCGGCGTCCAGTCCGGTTACGGCAGCCAGTACAGTTACGGGGCCTACCGTTCGGGTTACTCGTACAGTGGCTACGGCTACGGTTACGGCTACGGTTACGGTTATGGTGCCGGCAAATACTACGACGACGAACGTCAGACCTCCAACGGTCAGGCCCGAATTGGGACCGAGTCGGAAGATCCGCAAAGTGCCGGTGTCTAGCCGACGGCAAGCTGCCAATTCCTGAATCATCACCCGCGGCGAGGTCGACACGCGGCGAGTTCGACACGCGGCGAGTTCGACACGCGGCGAGTTCGACACGCGGCGAGGTCGACACGCGGCGAGTTCGACACGCGGCGAACTTGCCTCGCTTCTTGGGGAGGTGATCCGGCGAAAGCTAGCGTCGCCGGATTGACCTACCGGCGTCCGGCACGGGCTGATACGCTCCCCGGCCGAGTTTAGCCGCCGCGACGCGCGTTTCGCGGATTTCGGGTGATTCCTGTCGTTCATTTGAGTGCTGCAATGTTCTCCAAACTGGCAACGTGGATACCGCTGGCCGTCGTTTCACTGATCGTGGTGACAGGTTGCGCCGAGGGCCCGTTGTGGCGTACCGGATACCTGTCGCCGCGTGTTCGGCAAAAATGGGATGACGAGGAAAAAATCGCGGTCACGGTGTTTGGTAAACGACAACAGATGCAGGACCTGGTCGAAGCGGCGAATGCGGAAGGGGCCGGGAAACAGGAGGAGGCCGCCCAAACCCTGTCCGACATTGTTTCCAGGGACCCGGTATCCCTGATCAGAATTGAGGCGGTCAAATTACTGGCCGAGTTGCCTGTGGAAACAGCGGCCGCCGGTATCCGTCTGGCGGCACAGGATCGCGAAGTCGCCGTTCGCCGGGCAGCTGTGACATCTCTGGGACGCCGGGCCGATGAACAATCCGCAGCGACCCTCGCTGCGCTTTTCGCGCAACGACGAAAATATCGACGTGCGTATCGCCGCCACGGCGGAACTGGGGAAAACCCGTGGTGCGGTCACCATGGATGCGCTGCGGGCGGCATTGAATAACCCGGATCCGGCAATGCAACTGAGCGCCGCCGACTCACTGGCACAAATAACCGGCGAGCGATTTGGCAACGATATCCAGGCCTGGCAGAACTACGTCCAGTCAGTGGCTCCGTCGACAGAAACCAGGCGAACCGCACGACAGCCGGGCGACACCGGTTTTCAACGCTAGGTCCCGACGATTTCCGGCACTCGGAAACCAGGCGACCCGGGTTCATCCGCAACCGCGCATCGCGGTGGCCATCCGCGGCCAGGGGCTGCCGGGATTCGAACGTGAGCGGTCGTTGATAACGGCTGGCGGACGGCAGATTTCCGACCGGGCATTCCCGATCGTTCAGCCGCCGACCGCCCTGCCCCGCGTCCCGACGGGTTTGAACCGGCTGGTGTTCATTCCGCCTCGTCGGCTTGTTTGATTGTTCAAATAAGGTAAATTTTCGAATTCGAGGTTCTCTTCCGCGGTCCTTCCAACCCCCCTGCAACACCCTTGGCAGTGACGTTTCAATCGAACGAGCTCTTTTCGGCCTTCCTGGCCTCGGCCATGATGCTGGTAAAGGCATCGGATGCGGACTCGTTGATCCTGATTCTGGACAAGGTGCTGGATTGGGACGACCTGAATGGTCGATGTCGCGATGTCACGACGATCATTGCAGCGGTGGACCAGCATTTGCTGGAATCGGCGGCGGATGCCGGATACCCGACCGTGCAAATTGACATCCCGGAGTCCACGGTCCATGAACAGTTGACTCAGGCGGTACTGGACAGCGTGGCCAAGGAGTATGTGCGGCCGGGCTCCACGGTTGTTTCGATTTACAACGGCTTTGATCGCGATAACATGGACACGATCAGCGTGTTCAAGCTGAACGAACGCCTGGGGCGACTGACGGCCCGCGACCTGAAACGGCTGGAAACCAAGGTTCCCCTGGAAACGCTCAAGGTAGTGGTGGATTTGGCCGTCGAAATCGGGCGCGAAGGGCGGGAAGGAAAGCCGGTAGGGACCATGTTTGTCGTCGGTGACCATCGCAAGGTGCTGGAGCAAAGCCAGTCCGCGGTGTGGGATGCGGTGAAGGGCTATGCCCGCAAGGATCGCAGCCTGTTTGATCACCGGGTCCGGGAAAGCGTCAAGGAAATCGCCCAGATGGACGGGGCCTTTATCATCGCCTCGGACGGCACCGTGGAATCCACCTGCCGGATCATCGACACCGCACCTGTCGAATTGTCCATGTCTCACGGGCTGGGCACGCGGCATTACGCCGGGGCGGCCATCAGCAAAAACACCAAGGCGATATCGGTCGTGGTCAGTGAATCCAACGGGACCGTCCGGATTTTTCAAAATGGACAAATCGTCTTGCGGATCGAGCCGCTCCGGCGGGCCATGACGTGGAAAGACACCACATTCACCGAATCGGCCGAAAGTTGAAACTGACCCTCGGAGCGGTGTGGGGGCCCCAACGTCCGCCCTCGAGGGGCCGCTGCCGGCGGTGGTTGCCGGCCACCCCTAATACCATTTGATCCGCCAGTACGCGCTCAGCGGGTAACGCTGTTGCTGGCGCTGGTAATCGACCGGCTTGTACGTGCCAAAAACCCGATCCCAGATATCGACGAGGATCCCGAAATTGTGGTGCCACATCTTTCCGTTGTGATGCAGGTGGTGGACCGGACGCGGTAACCAAAAACACAAGTCCGGGTTTTCGTGCTGGACCTGATGCGCATAGGCGGCTGCCGAGGCGTACAGAAAACAACCGACGGCAAAAGAAATCCCGGCGGCCGGAGAGACCAGCCAGAAAAACAGCAGCCCACCAATAATCAGGACTGGCAGGGACGGCACGAAATAATCCTTGAACTCCAGCAACCAGCCCTGCCCCTGGCCGAGCTGGTGGTGCTGGGCGTGGATTTTGTACAGAAACACCCTCGCGTGCATCAGACGATGCACAATATATTCCACCAGCGTGCCCACAAAAAAGGCCACAAACAGTCCGAGCAGGCAATGCAGAATCGGGGTAAGCATCCGGTTTCCTGAGGAAGCGGGTTAAAGGTCCAGGCAATCTAATACTTCGGGCGGAGCCCCAATATCCAATATTCTAATTTTACCACAGCTGTTTTTTCCAGCCGGCGTTTGCATCACGGGCTTGCGAGCCACGAAAGTCACCGTCAATTCGGCCTGAAACACGGGTCCCGTGACCAAAACGGAATCGTGGGTGGCATCGCAGTCCAGTCCAGTTGGAATATCAATCGCCATCCGGCGGGCAGCTGCTTCGTTCAGAATGCGAACAATTTCATCCAGCGGAGGACGCAGCGGAGGAGTTGCACCGGTTCCGAGGATCGCATCAATCAACCAGTCGGCTTCGGCGGCGATCCGCTGCAGCGGCTGGCGGACCAGTTCCCGGGGGGTGATGATTTCCACCGTCGTATGGGAGAGGATTCGCAAATTGGCCGACGCATCTTTGGATATTTTTTGAGGATCAGCCAGCAAAACGACGATCGGCTGCCAACCACGCAGGTGCAGGTGCCGGGCCATCACCAGACCGTCTCCCCCGTTGTTGCCCGGACCACAGGCCAGGATCGCCCGGGCCGGTTCCCTGCCCTGGCTTTCACAAAGGACGTCCGTGGCTCCCCGGGCGGCGTTCTCCATCAGCACCAGCGACTGGATCCCAAAACGCTCGATTGCAATTCGGTCAAACTGGCGAGCTTGTTCCCGGGTCAAGACAGGTTGGGTCATGGCTGTTGGCAATCGTCAGCAGGTCAGACGCGTCGGGTTGGCTGCCACACGTCCCGCAAAACGGACATTGTGCCAGATTTTGATCCGCAGCGGGGCGGTGACATCCGGATTGTGTTTCCGGCCGGTCCGTATTCCAATATCACCGGTCATTCGCTGTCAAACGCCGTACCGTTGATATCATCAGGTGTTGCCATGAAATACCCGAATTTTTTGATCGTCGCCCTGATGGCGGCTCTGGTGGTTTGGGCCGCACCTCAGGCAAGCGCGTGGCCGTCAACGGCCCGCCAGGAATCTGCAGCGGCGCCCGCCGACATGGCTGCGCCCGGGAACCGGCAGGAAATGCCTGTGCCTTCCCCGGCGCCAGCCCCGCCTGTGGCTCCCCTGCGATTGATCGAGGCCGCAGTGATTGCAGCACCATCCACCGACTCGGCCCAACTGACAAGTCGGTATGAAACGGATAGCGGCCTTTGGTACCAATTCCGAATCGGAACGCACGCCATGCAAGTCGAAGTCGCCCATTCCGGTTTTGTCAACGTCCGCGTTGAGTACTCGTTTCATGACGAGCAGGGCCTGGCTGAATGCTTTCCGGAGCTGAAAATGGACTTTGGCAGCTTTCCGCAAATGGCCAATGACGGATCGCCGGTGAAGTTGACCGTCAACGTCAGCTCGAACTACGAGTTCGCCAATATCGAAGAATTCCAGAACCGTCTTCCCAGGATGTTTTTGCACTTTGACGTGCTCAAGGATGCCGAGCCGACCGTCACGACGTCGGGGATTATCAGGGGAGGCGTTACGCCACGTATCATCATGCAGGCAGATGAGAACGTGGTTCGCCCGCAACAAGTCATCCCGGTGGAGAACCCGGGTCGCCGCTAGGTCCGGTCAACGGCCCGGGTCCCGGGCGATCGCGATGGCGGCGGCCGGCAATCGGGATGGCGGATTCGGGTGCCATTCCGCTGGCCCATTGCCCAAACAGACTTTCCCGGAGCAGCGGTCGACTCTAAACTGGTTTCAGGGTCGGCAAGCATTGTTGGGTTGAAACAGCAGGTATTTCCAAATGCCAATCTACGAATACACGTGCCGCGATTGCCAAAACGACTTTGAACTGCTGGTGCTGGGCAATCAGCAACCGGAATGTCCTGGCTGCCACGGCAAACAACTGACGAAACGACTGAGCGTGATTTCTTCGCCGGCATCCGGCCAGGCCGATCGCGGCGGTGTCTGTGATCCGCTGCCGGGCGGTGGCTGAGGGGTAACGGGATGCGGCTCGGTCGGACGCCGCTAGAAAAAACGCACAATCGGCAGTGATACCGGGGACATGTTCCGTTTCCCGGTTTTTCTATCCACGGCGCATCGCCGTTGGGGAACAACGGTTGCCAGGCCGGAGCCGGCCCCCGGCATGGCGGGACCAGCCAGCCGTGGCACCCGATTCGGACACCGGTTACCGTCAGTTATTTGATCCGGTAGATCTTGCCTTGCAGCCGCACGATCAATTCTTCGTCGGCCTGTTGCAGCGCCAACAGGCGGTTTTCCGACTGGCTGTTGTTCTTGATCAGATCAAAGTATTCGTCGCTGTATCGGGTGATTTCGATGATCTGGTCCTGTTGCTTGTCCAGGTCGACATCAGCCGCGTTGGAGGCGATCAGTGTATTTCCGCGCAGGTAGGCCGTTTCCTGACCGGAGCGGCGAATGACTTCGTCCAGCGCCTTTCCGGATTTCTCCGTTTCGGGAATCCCAACCTGTCCGCTGGCCGCCCCGAATCCACCACCGCCGCCTCCACCACCGGGGGCCGCGGGCAGGACACTCCCCCCCGGAACTCCGCCCAGGTCGGCCGTCGATGACTGGATTTCGGCGCCGCTCGCCTGAGCCATGTTGTCGGCCGACTTGAACTGTTGCTTGACATCGCGTTGCACGAACCCGGCGCGACCCTCTGTGTTTTCCAGAAAATAAAGCTGTTGACCGGCCCGTCGCCGGTTATTTTCCAGGTCGGACAACTCCATGGGAGATGCCAGGTCATCGGCCAGATACGCGGTGTACGGTGTCAAAACTCCGTGTTCCGTCGACAGTCGCACGAGTTCGTCGATCAGTTCGGAATTTTGTCCCTGCAAATCGATCAGGTCGATGATTTCGCCAATTCGCCGCACGGCCCACAAGCGGGCTGCGAACGAGAATTGTGTACTCGTCGAGGGACCGGCAAAATCGACGTCGTACTCAAAGCTGTGCGGTTCGTTTCCGACGCGGCCACTGATTTTCAGTTTGGCGGCTCCCTGGCCCCGGTAACGCCCGACCAGCACCAGTTGCTGGCCGGCAAACAGGTCCAGCACCTCGGCGGGATACACTCGATTAATGGCCGGGGTTCCGGTTGTTGCCTGGTCGAACAGGTACTCGATTTTGACATCGGTCAGCACCGGTGCCGAAATTTTCGAATACAGCCGACTGACGTGCTCCTCCAAATCCTCGTCAGGCCGCACGTACTGGCTTTGGCCACGGTTTTCCCGGGTTAGGCGATCCAGCAGGCGACTGTTCACGTCAAAACCCACGCCGAAGCTGATCAAGCGGCAACCGGTCTTGTTGGCCGATTTGGCATTAGCCGCGATCTTGCTCTCGCTGGTTTCGCCCTGGGTGGGCAAACCATCGGTCAAAAAGACGATGTATGTGGGGATCGACGGGTCGGTCACCATCCCCAGCGCGGCTTGCAGCGCGCCGTCGATGTTGGTGCTGCCTCCGGCAAACAGGCCCTCGACGAAGGCCAGCGCCTCGGCGCGAGTCGTGGAATCGAATTTCTGCAGTTCCGGCCGGAACGTTTCCACCGTGGAATCGTAGGCAATCAGATTGAACAGGTCATTCGGTCGCAAGTTGTTCAGTACGAATTTGGCGGCGGACCGGGCCTGCTCGATTTTTTTGCCGTTCATGCTGCCGCTGCGGTCCAGTACGAAGATCACGTTTTTTCGTGATTCGTCAGCCGAATTCTGGCGGATTTCCGGAGTAGCCAGCAGCGTGAAGTAGCCGTCCTGGTCAGCGTCAGGCCAGTAACTCATCAGGTTGGCGCCCACGGAACGATTGTCGGTGCTGAACATCACACGCAGGTCATTGGCCGGAACAAAATCCCTGATCTCGACCTTGACAATCGCCAGGTTATCTCCGGAACGATCGACCTGAATATCGTGAGTGGGGCTGTAGATATTCTTCAGCTTGTCGGTCGTGCTGATCGTGGCCTTGACTGAAAACGTCTCGATGGGCCGGTCGGTGTATTTGGCGGTCGACAACGGGACGAGGAAATCGTTGATGCCGAAATCCTGTCGCAGCAACTGCGTGTATCGAATCTGGACCGTCCGCTGGGCCCCGGCGGGAATTGGAAAGACGCTGGTTTTGAACATCCCCTGCCCCATCCACTCCAGCAGGGCCGGATCCTGGTTGCGGCGCATGTAGCCCTCGTAGATTTCCCGGGCCTTGTCGGCCGGCAGCAGTTTGGCTTCGTACTCCTTGCCATCCACCAGAAATGTCATGCGATCAATGGCCCCGTCGTAGGGCAACGGGAAAACAAATGATGCCTCGATTTGTCGCTGACCCGTATTGACAAAGGTCTGGGAAACCTGGGTCGTCGCCACTTGCCCGTCAATTTTTGCATTGATCTCGATACTCTTGATGCGATAGGACATTTGGTCCGGCTGCACCGGACGCCGATGACGGGGCAAATGAAAATGGTGATCGTGATTCTCGTGCAGCAGCATGCCCTGGCCAAAGGCCAGCGGGACGGAGGCCAGTAACACAAATAAAGCCAGCGAAAAATGGATTAGCTTGTTCATGGACCTTCCCCGTATTCCTGAGACCTTGTCCGTATTCCCGTTGTTTGACGAACCCAACTGCGGTCAATTGGGCCACTGGTCACGATACCGTATGGACGCACGAAATACGGTGGCAGTTCCTCGCAGATGCCGTGTTTTTACAATTCCGTGACGTTGCGGTCGGCCACAGCCACGTCCCGTCGCGCCGGGCGACCATGGGGAACGAGGACCTGATAACGAAAAAAAACGGCCCAGGCAGACAATGCCGGGGCCGTTTCGAGCCAATCGCCCTCAAAGAAAGAATCAGGCTTGATAAATTGCAGGTGGCATTTGCCTCGGGCCAGCGGCGGGGGGATGGCTGCGGATAGGGGTCAGGGGATAATGGCGGCTGCCCCGGCAATGAACAGGGTTTGCCGGGCTGTACCCTGCAGGCTGAGCGGAAACGGATCCTTCAGCCAGGGAGCACAGTCGCCTGGCCGGTAATAGCCCAGGGCATAAACGCATTCGTTGGGCGGATGAATGCCCGTTTGATAGGGCCACAAAATCAGACTGGCGAAAAAGTGGGCGGTGGTATAGAGCGGTTCGACCACAGGTCCGTGTGAATGACCGTAGCGCTCCAGCTGGATGTTTTCAAAGTACAGCGGCTTGTGACACAGCGACGAGGCTTTCCACAACACACAATTGCTGCCCCAGTTGCGTCCTTCAAAGGGATAGCATCCGAGGCTGCATTCGGTCGGCATGCGCCAGATAGTTCGTGACCACGGCCAAATCACCATCACTGAGACGGGTGCGGGAAATACTCTGGATTCGTCCGGATTCATCCTCGATCACGACGTAGCCGCGCTGCAATCCGACGAGCGTTCCAACTCCCAGGGGATTGCCGTTGCAGTCAGTCCAGGTGCGCGACCCGCCGGTTGTTCCCTCGGCGGCCTCGGAGGGACGCAGTGGCGAAGTGTCCAGAATGATTTCGGTGATCGGCTTGTTTAACAACTCGGTCCGGAATTCTTCACACGATTTGCGGCCGCGTGCCACATCGGATTGGGTGTTGTTGAATTCCTCCAGCCCGGTTGTATCCTGGCGGCCGGGACGGGGTGACTCCGCCCGGTAGCGGGCCGCCCCGGTATTCCGCAGGGGTTGTTGACCGCCGTCCAGGCGACGTGGCCGGGTTTGCCGCAACTGGTTGGCCGCGGCCTCAGGCTGTCGCTGCGGGGTCTCCGGACGGACCAGCACGCTTTTGGGTGGACTTTGCACATTGCGGTCTCCGGCCTGATCGTACGATTCAATGGTCGGCTGACTGGCAGAGCTGTCGGGATACCGGATGTCGTCGTTGCTGGCCGACATGGCAGCAGGACCCGAAATCGGTCCCGCAGACAATGACGGGTCGGGACCATTTCCACGATTCCATGAATCGTCCAAGGGAACCGATTCAGATTGTTCCGTGATTTGAAAGTCCGGGATGGATGGATCGGGAGTCGACAAATCCTGCCAGCCGGCATTTCGCTGGCGGGGCGTGCCCGTCGGGGCCGGGTTTGACTGGGGTGATGGATAGTGCAGCGACGGCTGTGCGGTCGGCTGCAGGGCCTGGGTTGTTTGCTGGACGGATTGCCGGGCGCGGCTTCGCCATTCATCGGCGACGTGATGGGCTGCCGGTTCACTGAAATCCAGTGAGGGCGCGGTATTGGTGTCCTGAACGACCGAGACCTGGCGGATCGACGGCTGTGGCCCGGCCGAGGTTTGCGGCGACCGGGGACTCCACATGGGCTGGGCATGCACGGGCGGTGCGAAACGGGGGGGTCGCACGAATTTCTGGATCGGCTGCTGGCCGGCCACCGAACCGGAACCGAGTAAACCCAACAATCCGGCGGCGAGTATCTTGCGACCGGTCGCAACGGCCATTCCGGTGACGGCCGGCAGCCAGCCCGTCCCGTCAGTTTTTTTCGCGGGTCGGGTTGAGCGAGCTGTAATTGGGCGCTTCCTGCGTGATGGCGATGTCATGGGGGTGACTCTCTCTTACACTCGCCGCGGATACCTGAATGAACTGCGCTTCCGTACGCAATTCATGAATTGTTCGTGTTCCGCAATAACCCATGCCGGCCTTCAAGCCGCCCACAAGTTGATATACGAAATCGCTCAACGGTCCCTTGAACGGAACACGGCCCTCCACGCCTTCGGGAACCAGTTTGTCCGCCGGCGCATCCTTGCCCTGTCGATATCGTTCACTGGACCCTTGACCATGGCACCGAGCGATCCCATCCCGCGGTACGTCTTGAACGTACGTCCCTGGTACAAAATCGTCCGGCCTGGACTTTCGGCCAGGCCCGCCAGCAACCCGCCGATCATCACACAGTCAGCACCGGCCACAATGGCCTTGGTGATATCGCCCGAAAAACGGATTCCGCCGTCGGCGATGACCGGGATGTTGTGGTGCATGGCGACCGTAGCCGCATTGTGGATTGCCGTGATTTGTGGCACGCCAATTCCGCTGACCACCCGCGTCGTGCAAATCGAACCCGGTCCAATTCCCACCTTGATGGCGTCGGCACCGGCATCGATCAAAGCCTGACAACCCTCGCTGGTTGCCACATTGCCGGCAATGACGTCAATGTCAGCGCTGGCTTTGATGGCCTCGAATCGCCTCGATCACATTTTTCGAGTGACCATGGGCGCTGTCCACAATCAGGACGTCGACGTCATGTTCTATCAGGGCGCTGTGCTCGGTCGGTGTCGTTGACACCGACGGCGGCACCGACCCGCAGTCTCCCCTGCTCGTCTTTGCAAGCGTCGGGGAACCGCTTCATCATGTCGATGTCCTTGATCGTAATCAGCCCCTTCAGTTTCTTATCTTCGTCAACCAGTAAAAGTTTCTCCACCTTTTTAGCCGTTAAAATTTTCTCAGCTTCCGCAAGCGTTACTCTCCCCGTAGCCGTTACCAACGGATCGGTGGTCATCACCTCGGAAATGGCAATGTTGGACGACTCCAGGAAGCGCAGATCGCGACGCGTCAGGATGCCCACCAGCGTGCCATCAGCTGAGCACGATCGGGATGCCCGAGACATTGTGCTGATCCATCATCTCGCGGGCCCGGATCACGGGACTGGTCCGGGGGCAGCGTAATCGGGTCGTCGATGATCCCGTTGGCACTGCGTTTGACGCGACGAACCTCCTCGCATTGGGACTCGATGGACATGTTTTTGTGAATCACGCCCAGCCCGCCCGTCTTGGCCAGGGCGATCGCCAGCTCGGATTCCGTGACCGTATCCATCGGTGCACTGATGATGGGGATGTTCAACGAGATTCGGCGGGTCAACCGCGTGCTGGTGCGGACCTCGCTGGGCACAATTTCACTGAACCGGGGCAATACCAGGACGTCGTCAAAGGTAATCCCCATTTGCAAAATCTTGTTGTTGAAATGGGGCATGTCACGAGATTGAGAAGGACGGGGGTCAGCATCTTGTAAAACCGCGTTGGTCATTCGATTTGCTCGCAAGGCCGCAAGGAGTCGGAAAGGAGGGCCAGCCGATTTCCCTGATTTGCCTTTCCCAAATGCAATCCGGCATTATGCAGTTGAATTGCGAAATCGGCAACTCGGTGAAGGGACCGGAATCATGGCCCGTGGACGGCGTTCCGGTCGCCTGGAGTCCGTTGCAATCCGCCGGATTGCTCATAATCCGCGCCTCCTGGCAGCACCCCGGCAGTCATTCGACATGAGCCTGCCATGGCCGCCCAACAGCGGCGGGTGCGGGGCGTGGCCAGGTGACCTGCCGTCACGCCGTCCGTAATATGTTAACCTGGGCCCACCCGCCGGTCGGATTCGTTGACAACCCTGTTGGAAAAAATTGTGAATCCCCCTGATTCCACCCATCCCCAGGTCCTGTCGGTTACCCGGCTGACGCAACAGCTGAAACGGACGTTGCAAGCCAGGTTTCAGGATATCCGGGTGAGTGGTGAAATTTCCAACTTGACCCGCGCGCACAGCGGTCACTTGTATCTGACCCTGGGAGACGACCATGCCCAGCTCAAAACGGTTGTCTGGCGAAGTGACGCCGAACGCATTGGTTTTGAGCTGGCCGACGGGATGCAAGTGGTTTGTCGCGGGGAGATTGACATTTATCCCCCGCGCGGGACTTATCAGTTAATTGTCCGGCATATCGAGCCGCTGGGGCTGGGCGCCTTGCAAGTGGCGCTCCGCCAACTGCACGCCCGGCTGGAAGCTGAGGGCCTGTTTGCGGCCGAACGCAAACGGGCGTTACCGCGGTTTCCCCGCCGTGTGGCCGTGGTGACCAGCCCGGCCGGCGCTGCCATTCAGGACTTCCTGCAGGTCGCTACTCGACGCTGGCCGGCCCTCCAGGTACTGGTCATTCCCGCCCGGGTGCAGGGAGAAGGAGCGGCCCGCGAGATTGCCGAAGGGGTCGTGGTTGCCGGCATGCTCCGCGATCGTCCCGACGTCGTCGTGGTAACTCGTGGCGGCGGTAGTGCCGAGGATTTGTGGTCGTTCAACGACGAACTGGTCGTTCGCGCGATTGCCGAGTGTCAAATCCCGGTCATCAGCGGAGTGGGACACGAAATTGATGTGACGCTCAGCGATCTGGCGGCCGACGTGCGGGCGCTGACACCCAGCGAAGCCGCCGAACTGGTGGTGCCCCTGCGGCTGGAATTTATGCAATCGCTGGCCAACATTCGAAAACGCATGCAAGGCTCGCTGGAAATTGCACTCGCCCGTGCCCGTGAACGGTTGACGGCGATCGCCACACGCAGGGTCCTGGCGGTCCCGGAGGAAATGTTGAATGTTGCCCGGCGGCAAGTCGATGAACTGGAATTGCGGCTGGATGAGCTGGTGCAGCGGGCCCATGAGCAACGGACCAACCGGTTGTCGCTGGTGGCCGAACGCCTGCACGCCATCAGCCCATTGCAGGTGCTGGCCCGGGGATACAGTGTGACGCAAACCGTCGCCGGAGACAGCATTCGAAACGCCGATCAACTGAAAACCGGACAAACCATCTGCACCCAGCTGGCTCAGGGACGTCTGGAAAGCATTGTTCAGCGCATCGAGTCGGGTCCGTCCCCATCGCCGGTCGACGTGACGAACGATTCGATGGATCATCTCCGCTCAGCTCGTGTCGCCGGCAGCCGCCAAAAATTTCAGACGGTTTTCAAAGGTTCGGCAAGGATTGCAATTGACGCGAGCCCCATCCGCGTTCAACATCCCGCGACTAATTCCGGCAACGTCCCCATTTCCAGGTTATCGCCCCTGTCGGGAACCAGCGCGCCTTTTGACAAGCCTGCCGGGCCAAGCCTTTCGTTCAAGGGAAAACCATGAAATTCCGTACTGTTACCGCACTTTCGCTGGCTGCCATGGTGATCGGTTCAAGCGGGTGTCAGTCGGGCAAACTGAACATGCCCGGCCTGGCATTCTGGAAAAAGAATGACAGGCTTTCGCCGGAATATATCGAACCGCCCTCTCACAACTTTACGCCGGGCGAAACGGCCCTGGCCGACACCAGTGACGAACCGGCCAGCCAGGACGGACCGCCCAGCCGTCCCGGAAAGACGGAACTGGCCAGTGAGTCAATCGAATCGTTTGCCGCGGAAGTAAACCGCTCGTGGGAGCAATTGGCCGAGAAAACGCAGGCCAGTGCCGCGGAACATGCCGGTTCCGTCAGCGAAGCCATGGTCGACCTGGAAAACGTATCGATGCCCCCGACCGGCCCAATGGATGTGGCAAGTTCTGCCAGTCCGCTGGTGCCCCGACAGGTACCCGAGGGTGCGGGCCAACCGGAATCCCGCGGAACGGGCGACAACCAGTTTCAACCCTACACACCGGCACCCACCACCAACTATGAGCGACTGGCCGCCCGGACGCTTGCGCCCCGGCAGGAAGTCCCGCGATATGCCGAGTCCCCGCCCATGGCGTCCCAGTCGGCGCCAGACGCGTCCCTGACACCGATGGCTTCAGCGGACATTGCGGCCGTCGAAACGACGCCTGTTGGTTCCGGCGATGCAATCCGGATGCGCAACCCTCATTCAACGACGTCTCCCGATTCAACCGCCAGCGATGTGACGGCTGAACAGCCCCGCTATGAATCCACCCCCTACCAGCCCTTTCAGCCCCGCGCGACGGAGATGGCTGACGCCGCAGGCCCCGTGACGGATAGCCCGTCCAGCCTGGCAAGTATCCCGGCGACGTTGCAATTGTCCGGTCAGGGATCCTATGCACCGGGCAGCGTTCGCCGTCCGGATCCGATCCAGCCGGAAAACCTGACGATTCCCAAAACCGCTGGCGGTGGCAGTTTCCAGCGTTAACCGGATCGCCATCTGGCAAGGCGGGGAATGGCCAGCCACGATCACCGTGGATCATTCAGCCCCGGCGCCCGGTTGTGGACCGCGGCACAGGGCATCCCCCCGACCATCGCAGCGGGTGCGATGCCGATCGTCCAACGGCCGGACCGGCAGGTCAATCAGGAGAAGGCCACCGGAAGCCAACGGGAAATCGAATCCGCCCCGCCTCGACGGGGCGGCCCGAATCGACACGATCAACACAACTCCCGCCGATTCCGGCAGTCCCCGGGCGACATTTGATGACGCCCGATTCGGGCGATACAATGCGCAATGCTTTGTCGGTTGGCGGATTTTTTAACAGGAGAGTCACTGTGAAAACTGCAATTGCGTGTCTCGTTTTGCTGATCGTTGGCCTGGCGAATACCCGGACACAGGCCCAGGACAAGTGGTTTGACATGGAGAATTGCGATATTTGCAAATGCATGGCCGAGCACCAGGAGGTGATGAAGGAAATGAAATGGGATGTCTACCCGATTGCCAACGGGATGGTCATGGTGTCGGTGATCCCCGAGCAGCACCGGGCGGTGATGAAACAAGCTCACGAACAGATGATGAAAGCCGTCGCCCGCTTGGAAAAGGGGGAACCAATGGAGCTGTGCGGGTTCTGCAAGTCGTATGGTGCATTGATGGAGGCCGGTGTCACAATCGAAGAACTCGACACCGTGGGCGGGCAGATTACCGTTGTGACGACCGATGACCCGGATCTGGTCGCCAAAATTCACGCCCATGCCAAGCGCTCCCGGGCCGAGCATGAAAAAATGAACAAGGAAATGGCAGGCCACAAGTAATCGTTGGCAAAACACGCACGAGGAGGGGCCGCGTCAGCCGGCCCCTTTTTTTCTTCGAATTCTGTCACCGGCGTGTGGGCAACCGGATCCCCCGCGGGGCCAACCCCGGATTGCGGGAACCAGGTGCTCTCCAGCCCTGTCATTGCCGACGGACCACCACGCCCGGATGTGGCATCCGACACCGGCATTCAACCGGGGTAACACCAGCTCGGGCACCGCCAGACGTTCAGCCGCTGATGGCGACGGGTGCCGGCATACCGGGTCCGCCGTCGGCGGAACACATTATTTGCGGATGATTGGTTTTTCTCCGCGCGGCTTGACATAGCTGGACGACCGGTCGGCGGGAGCCTGCCCGATGGGCGTCAGCGGGTTTTGAACCGCTTGCCGTTTTTCGGTCTCCGGTTCCAGAATCGTCATCGTATACGTTCCGAGGTAGCGCAGAAAACTGTCATTGCCTTCGAATCCCTGGACCTGTTCGTCCCATTGCACCAGCTTTTTGGTCATCCTGCCCCGGGACACATCGAAAAAGATCGTTCCCTGATTGATTTTCTGCTGTAATTGCATTTGGATCCACGGATCATCGATCGGTGTCAGAACCTCGCGCCGAAACGAAATCACAGCAGTTCCATCATTGACGCTGCGCAGCGTGAACCGGACCCGCGTCTTGATGGTCTTGATGCTCTTGTCCTTGCGGCGGGCCTGAACATCTTCGGGGACTTCCCAATGGGCTCCAATGGCCACCGGCGATTCGGGCAATGGCGTCGCCACCGAGCCCATCCCGAGTTCCGCCGTCGTGATGTGCTCGACGCGATTGACAATGTTTCCGTGCGGGTCAATCGTCGTTGTGGCAATGGGTTTGCCAATTTTCTCGGCGGTCGCCTGATAAATGTCCGGTACTTCCTCATCCTGGCTGCTGTCAAAACTGACCGGTTCCTGGTCCCCGACCTTCTGCCATTCAGATGCCGATTCCAGCTGGTTTTGAAATGTCATGTTGCCGAGGGAATCAACATTTTCGACCGTCCAGGAGTGAACCGACCGGCTGCGCAGTGAGGATTTTTCCTCGTAGCCGGCCATCCGCGTTTCCGTCGATGCCATTTGTTCGACAGACCAGCGGATGGCTTCCCCCGGATTCAGCTTGTATCGCAAGTCAAACCGCTGGTTCGCGGTCGCCCGATTGGCCGAGTCTTGCAAGGGAGAAGGCGATTCCCCGGTCTGGGCACACACCGGGCCGCTGCCACACAAGGCGAATCCCACGGAAATTGCCAACAGTTTGCGATGCATCCGACTGCCTCCATGCAACTTTGAATTTGGTGAGCTGAGGGGAATGGCCCCGTGCTTCACTGGTTTTTTTCAAATTCACCGCGCCATCCCAGTTTTTCGCGCAGCGTTTGATAATAGCCCTGTCCACCGATTTCGATCAGCTGAAAAACAGGTTTGGCGCGTGTTACCCGAACGCGATCGGATTCCTGCAACGTCGTCAGCACCTGACCATCCAGCACCACAGACGTCGAGGAGCCCGGTTGTCGAGTCACCAGTTCCCAGATTCGGTCCGCCGAATCGACCACCGGACGCACCGTCAACGTATGGGGATTGAGCGGGGTCACGACGAATACTTTCAGGTCCTTGCGCAAAATCGGGCCACCGGCCGACAGGTTGTGAGCGGTCGAGCCCACGGGCGTACTGATCAGCAACCCGTCACAGCTGTATGATGTCGCCAATTGCCCGTCGACGTAAAGATCAATGTACTGCATCGAAAATGGCGGTCCCGACAGCACCGCACACTCATTCAGTCCCAACTCGTCGCACAACACTACCCCCTGACGTTCCACCTGGCAGCGCAACATCAGGTGATCAATAATCCGAAAATCTCCGGAACGGATCCCCTGCAGCGCGATTGCCAGCTCTTCGGGCTGAATGTCCGCCAAAAACCCCAGTTTGCCAAGATTTACACCCAGCACCGGAATTTGGCGGGCTCCCATGTGTCGGGCCGCCCGCAAGATCGAGCCGTCGCCGCCCAGCACGATCGCCAGATCGGCGGTGTCCGGGGCGATGATCAACGGCGGATCGAAGTGAAAATCTTCGCCGACGATTTCAGCCGATTGCTCAATGACCGGGCGGAGTCCATCGATTTGCGTCAGAATTTCAGGTCGTCGATCGCCTGAGCCAAGGACAACGACTCGCAAACCCCTGTTCGGTTGGCCGGACTGCAGCATCAGCGGAATTCACAAAACGGCAATAACATGATGGATGGGAACCAGAGTAGATAATTTCAGCGTTCCCCGCCACCAGCTGGCGACGAACGTCAGGATTCCGCCAATGGTTGTCGCAGCGGAGCACAGGGGACATTGGCGGTGTCAGGATATCCGGTAGCCGAATCGATCAAATCGGGTTGGAGATGTTGGAAGGCGTTTTACGGGATCCGGAGCGACTGGCCAGTCGCCGGCACGTTTCGGCGATCCCGCCGGTGTCCAGCTGCAGGTCTGCCAGCAATTCTGCCCGTTCGCCATGTTCCACGAACCGGTCCGGAATGCCGATGCGGTGGACATGCCTGCAATCGATGTTCATCGAATTGCCCAATTCCAGGACCGCGCTGCCGAAACCGCCCGCCAACATGCCTTCTTCCACGGTAATCACGAAGGGCACTTCGCGGAGCGCCTTGGCAATGGTTTCGCTGTCCAGCGGCTTGATGAATCGGGCACTGACCACGCCAATACTCAGCCCTTCATTCCGCAATTTTTCGGCTGCCCGAATGCAATTCACCAGCGGTGTGCCGGCGCACAGGATAATGCCATCGCTGCCCCAGGCAAAGATCTCGGCGCGACCCAGTTCCACGGGCCGCGGGCTTCGCGGCAATTCCACCGCCGAGTCCTTGGGGTAGCGAATACTGCAGGGAGAATTCTGAGACTGCGCGAAATCCAGCATGGCCGCCAGATCACTGGCATCGCCAGGGGCCATCACGACCATATTGGGAAAGATCCGCATGTACGCCATGTCGAAAGTGCCGTGGTGCGTTGGTCCGTCGGCAGCAGTCAGCCCGGCCCGGTCCATCATGAACGTCACGGGCAGGTTTTGCAGGCAAACTTCCTGAAAGATCTGGTCAAAACTGCGTTGCAAAAACGTGCTGTATATATCCACGATCGGACGAATGCCTGTTTTGGCCTGGCCAGCCGCAAAGGCTACCGCGTGTGATTCGCAAATGCCTACATCAAAAAACTGGTCAGGATATTGTTCGCGGACCTGTTCCAGTTTGTTCCCCTGACACATGGCTGCCGTAATTACGGTCGCCATGGGATTTTTTTGCAACTGGTCGGCAATTGCCGCCGCCGCCACGTGGGTGTAGGCCCGCGACGACGAGCCTGATTTCGGAACCGCGCGGTCCTCGTCGCGTTCAAACGCGGGAGGCGTGTGAAAGAAAACCGGGTCTTCGGCGGCCGGTTTGAATCCATGCCCCTTGCGCGTAATCACGTGCAACAGGACCGGCCCGTCAATCTTGCGGACCATTTGCAGGTATTTTTTGAGCAACGGGATATTGTGGCCGTCGATGGGGCCGAAATACCGGAATCCAAACTCCTCGAACATCATCCCGCCGTGCAGCCCGGCCTTGACCCCCTCCTTGATCTGGGCCAGCAATCGCTCGGCCGGATCCCCAAATACCGGCACCTTGTTCAGAATGTTCACCAGCTCGGATTTGAATCCGCTGTACGCCGGAGTACTGCGTAACCGATCCAGGTATTTGGCCAGGCTGCCGACGCGCGGGCAAATGGACATTTCGTTGTCGTTGAGGATAACCAGCAGCTTCGTTTTCAGTTCGGCCACATTGTTGAAAGCCTCAAATACAATTCCCGAGGGTAACGCGCCGTCGCCAATCACCGCCACCGCATGGCGATCCGACTGGTTTTGCAGGTCGTCGCCGCTGCGGATCCCGACCATCGTGGAAACGCTGCAGCCGGCATGTCCGGTCATAAACAGGTCGTATTCGCTTTCATCCGGGTTGGGGTAACCCATTAACCCGCCGCGGGTCCGGATCGAGGGGAACTCGTCATACCGCCCGGTGATCAGTTTCTGGGGATAAATCTGGTGCCCCGTGTCCCAGATCAGTCGGTCGTAGCTGAAATCAAAGGTGCTGTGCAAGGCCAGGCACAACTCGACCACCCCCAAATTGGACGCGAAATGGGCGGACCGTCGGGACAGCAATCCACACAGTGTTTCGCGGATCTCCAGGGCCGTTTGCTCCAGCTCGGCATTGCTCATGGAATGCAGCTGCAGCGGCGATTTGAGTTGCGACAGAATCTTCGACATGGGGTATTTACCGGTTGCGTTCCAAAACGTAGCGGGCCAGAGATTTTAGCGGTTCGCCACGTAAACCAAAACCGTCGATGGCGGCGATGGCAGCGGCGATCAGATCGTCGGCTCGGGCCCGACTTTCGGGGACTCCGATCAAATGGGGGTAAGTCAACTTGCCATGCTGTTCGTCCTTGCCCGTCAATTTACCCATTTTGATCCAGTCGCCCTGACAGTCCAGCAAATCATCGACGATTTGAAAGGCCAGGCCCAGATTTTCCCCGTACCGGGCCAGCGCCTCAACTTGTGCCGGCGTGGCTCCGGCGACCAGCGCCCCCAAACGCAGCGAAACCGTCAGCAAGGCTCCCGTTTTTCGCCGGTGAATCCGTTCCAAATAGCGGATCCCGATTTGATCACTGTCGGGTTGGGCCAAATCATCGGTCTGGCCCCCGACCAGTCGAGTCGCACCGCAGGTGGTCGCCAGTTCCAGACAGCAAGGGGCCGCCAGGGATGGTGGATACTCGCTGCAGACGACTTCGAAGGCCAGTGGAATCAACGCGTCACCGGCCAAAATCGCTGTGGCCTCGTCAAACCGGATATGCAAGGTCGGGAGGCCCCGCCGCAACTGGTCGTCATCCATCGACGGCAAGTCATCATGAATCAGCGAATAGGTGTGAATCATTTCGACCGCGCAGGCCGCGGGCAGGGCCTGTTTGAAATCAACTCCGCAAGCGTCGGCTGCCATCAACACCAGAATCGGCCGCAGCCGCTTGCCCGGATTGAGCAAGCTGTAGCGGATGGCGTCGCGCAGTTTCCCGGGGCAATCGTCGTCAAACTCGGTGTAATGCCGCAACCGGTCATCAATCAGCGCCCGGGCGGCGCCAAGATCGAACGAGGGCATGGCGGCGGCTGATGAGTCGTGCATTCGAATGTCCAGTTGAGCACTGCCCGCTCCCCGGGCACGTCAAACCGAAAGAAAAAACGTGCGGGCTTCCTTGCAGACAACCGTGTTTTGGGGCGGCCCGTTAACACTCAAACCCGACCCGTCTGACCGGCAGGCGTCACACCATGATTCAGGCTTTCGCGAAATTCATCCTAGAACAAGCGGGATTCTTCGTCCACTTGGGAGTCCGGATCGTCGCCATTTTCCGGTCCGTCACGGCCATGGTCGGCATTCGATGGACGCCCGGCGGGGCCGGCCGCTGTCGAAAATGGTTCGGTCCGGGCCACCCCTTGCTGATCCACCCCGGTCAACAGCTCGATTTTTTGCTGCACCTGATCGAGGGCCGCATGGCATTGCCGCAGGATGCCAACCCCCTGCTCGTAACGCTGAATGGATTCCGTCAACGACAACTGTCCGGATTCCAGTTGGGATACGATTTGCTCAAGCTGGGCCAGTGACGACTCAAAAACAGGAGGATCGGACGTACCCGGACTGGCCGCTTCGGAGGTCCCGGATTTTCGTGGCTTTTTTTTGGCCATCACGTGTGATTGACTGGTTGGCCGCGCAATCCCGGCTGCCGCGCCGATCCCCTTTTGATCAGGCAAACCTGGCAGTTACCGGTTCGGCGTGTGTCGACAGGCGGTCTTCGAGGAATCCGGACGGGGCCGCGCCAAACGGGACACAAGGGACACAAGGGACACAACCGGATGGTGCCACCCCGGGGCGCCGGAATCTCAGGCCGCGGCGAATCGCCGGGCCACTTCCGGCCAGTTTATGACGTTAAAAAATGCAGCGATGTAATCGGGCCGGCGGTTTTGATAGTGCAGATAATAGGCATGTTCCCAGACGTCCAGCCCGAGGATCGGAATTCGTCCCTCCATCAAGGGGCTGTCCTGGTTGGGCGTGCTTTCAATCGACAATTTGCCACTGCCGGCCACCAGCCAGGCCCAGCCACTGCCGAACCGCGTGGCCGCCGCTGCACTGAATTTTTGTTTGAAATCGTCAAAGCTGCCGAAGGCTGAATCAATGGCAGTGGCCAGCTGGCCATCGGGTTTGCCGCCCCCGCTGCCACTGAGAACCGTCCAAAACAACGAGTGGTTGGCATGTCCACCGCCGTTGTTCCGCACGGCCGTCCGCTTGTCGTCCGGAACCCGGCTCAGATCGGAAATCAGCTCTTCCACAGTCAGCGCCTCCAGATCGGTGCCGCTGATGGCGGCATTCACGTTATTGACGTAGGCGTTGTGGTGTTTGTTGTGATGGATCTCCATCGTCCGCGCGTCGATGTGGGGCTCCAGCGCGTCGTAGGGATAAGGAAGATCGGGCAACGTGTAGGCCATGGATAGAAACCTTGCTAAAAACGGTACGTCGACAGGCATGATTGCGTGAGTTGCCATTCGGCATCCGACAGCGTACTGCATCCGGCAAGGCGTTTCAATCGGGCCAGCCCGGGAGACCAACCAGAGCGGAATTTGGCGCGGCATGAAGCTGGCTGTCAGCGATCTCCGAGGGGCCCCTGACCGGTCGGCGGGCAGCGTGGCGGCGTCCGATCTCCGGGCGCGGTCAACGGGAGCGGAATTCACAGGGCCCCGTGCGACGTGCCGCCCCCATTCTACAGATATTGCTCGTTATCGTCATCTTCCTCGTCGTGAACACGGGTGATCCCCATGTGTTCGACGAAGTCGCGCATCAGCATGTCGATGCGTCGTTGCAGATCCTTGTGCCGACGATCGCGCGTGTTGACGATTCGAACCGAGACCCGCATGCGGGTGCACATTCCGCGAGCAGTCTGTGACAAGACACCTTCGCGAATCTCCATATCGATCAGCAAGGGCGTGTGGCGATCGAACGCCATCTTGAGTCGCACACCGCTGATTTTGTTAACGCGGATGCGAACATGATCGGGTTCGGCAAAGACGATGGATGCATTGTGATCGGAGACGAATCCCTTGATCTTCTCGATCAGTACGTCCAGCGGGGCCGTGGTTTCGCCTTGCTCGCTGCGTAACACCACTCCTTTGAGTTTCCGCCACTGAATCTGCGAAACTTCCTCGCGCACCGCCCGGTGTTCTTCTTCGGATTTGGTATCCACAGTCTGCAGGGACTGGACCTGGTTGCGTCCCGAGTCCTTGGCATTCAGCAGCGCCTGGTCGGCACGCACGAAGGCCGAAATCGCGGAATCATCCGGCTGGAATTCGGTCACGCCGAAACTGGCCGTGATGCATTTGCCGTTCAGTGATGCCAGCGGCTGTTCGGCCAGGGCAATCCGGATTTCTTCCGCGCGTTCGACGGCCGTTTCAACATGGCAGTCCGGGCAGATAATCACAAACTCCTCGCCACCATAGCGGGCCACCAGATCGTGGACGCGGATATTTTGCTGCAGGATCTTGGCGAAACTCATCAACGCGTGATCGCCCACATGATGTCCAAAATCGTCGTTGACCTTTTTGAAAAAATCGATGTCGGCGACGATCAGGCTGCAAGTGGTTCCCTTGGTCAGGTATTCCTTGATGCGGGCTTCCAGAGAGCGTTCAAAGTGGGCCCGGTTGGCAACCCCGGTCAACTGGTCCCGCGTGGCATGGGCATACAACGTCAGAACCTGCTGTTCCAGATCCAGCTGGGAGGAAAGATCATGCAGAAATACCACAGCTCCGTAAATCGTGCGATCGTGACCAATGACCGGCACCGCCTGCAAATCGATCGAGACCTGGCGACCTCCCCGGCCGGTAACCGTTGCGGCCACCAGAACCTGCTCCGCCTTGCGCACGCACTCGGCCACCGGACACATTTTGTCGGGAATCGATTTTTCAAAACGGTCTTTCAAGTCGATCTGGCTGGGCAACCATCTCTGGTTGATCATGCCCGGACCGCGAATTCCCGTCAGCGTTTCGGCGGCCCGATTCCACATGGTGACCTTCAGATGACGGTCCACCATGACGACCCCTTCACGCAGGTTGTCCGTCATGCAGCGGTGAAACAACTGTTCCGTATTGGATTGGGCCAGCGAACCGGTCTGTACAAACGGATTGGTGTCTTCGGTCGAATTCTGGTTGGCCTGTATTTCCATGGCATTTGTCCGGGGAAACTCGCGTACTGCGTACCAATCGCGTCCATTATGGCGTTCGTGGAAATCTAGGACCGGTTTGACGGATGGTCAAAGAACAGTCCGTCGATAAACTGGCGACGGACCTGATTCGGGCCCTGCCGCGGTAATTGGGCCGGTTGTGCCGATTGTCCGGCGACCCGGCCCGGAATACCGGCCGGAACGTGGTGCGGGACCACGTCGCCGCCCAATCAGGGCTCTGCCGAACCCGCGAGAGTCACATGAAATTCATTTGTTTCGAACAACACAGCGAGCATCACTGGGGCCTGGTCGACGACTCGGTGATGTATTCGCTGGGACGCTACGATCCGGCCCGGCCACAGTCGATCAACGAGCTGATTGGTCAACTGCAACGCCAGGGCGTGGATCGCCGGTCCATGATCCCCGCCGCCGACGATGCCCGGTTGCTGCCTCCGGTGCCAGCGCCGGGCAAGGTGATATGTATTGGTCGCAATTACGCCGGTCACGCCGCCGAGATGGGCTCGGCCATCGACGATTTGCCAGTCGTCTTTAACAAATTTGCTTCGGCCATTATTGGCCCCGGCCAGCCAGTACGGCTGCCCGAGATGAGCCAGGCTGTCGATTACGAAGCTGAGCTGGTGGTGGTGATCGGGAAAACCGGTTTTGAGATCCCCCGCACCGACGTGTCCGAATACGTTTTTGGATATTGTTGCGGGAATGACGTGACGGCCCGCGATTGGCAAAAAGGCCGTCCCGGTGGCCAGTGGCTGTTGGGAAAGTCGTTCGACAGTTTTGCGCCAATTGGACCGTGGATCGTCAGCGGTGAAGCGCTGGATGCCGGCCAACTCGAGATCCAGATGCGGCTCAATGGCCAGATCCGGCAGGCCTCCAATACGTGCCACCTGATCTTTTCGATTGATTACCTGATTGCCCATATCTCCAGATTCTGCACGTTGCAGCCCGGTGACCTGCTGTTCACCGGGACCCCCGAGGGCGTCGGCGCCGGGCGGCAACCGCCCGTCTTTCTAAAACCCGGCGACCACATGGAAGTCGACATTGCCGGGATCGGCTGTTTGAGCAATCCGGTTGTCGCCGGGCGGGATGATTCGCAGCCGAACAGCCATCAATGCTCACGGTATTGCGGATGATCTGTATGGGCCGGCCCCGTCGGGCGACCCGCCGACCGGCCGGGGTTCCCCGGTAAAGTCGCGCAGGGATTACTGCCGATGCATCAGGTATCGCAATCAATTACAGCTCACAGGCGGCCGCGGTGGCCCGTGGCGCCAGATTCCCGCTTGGCATCGATGAATTCCCATTCCCTGCGTCAACGTCGCCGTCGCGTCGCGCTGGATCGAACCCAGTCTGCCACCGCGCCGGCGGGCGATGCCAGCGTCCATGCTGCGCCCCCGCGTGAGCGAAAGCCGGCCAGCACGCGACCCTACAGCGAGGGAGCCCGACGCAGCCGCCAGCTGAAAACCACCGATCTGATCCCCAAACGCTGGTGGTCGGTCGCCGGAATGCTGGTGGCCCTGGCAACCATCATTGCCCTGCTCAACCTGTTGCATCATTACGCGCCAGGCCTGACGACCCTGATCGGCGAACAGGGCATGGCGTCGCTGTCGCTGGAAGGACAACGGGGCATTGGGGCGTGGTTTTGCAATTTGATGCTGATCCTGACCAGCTGCGCCAGTCTGCAACTGTATCTGTTGCGGCAACACCGGCGGGATGATTACCGGGGTTCATACCGCATCTGGTTATGGAGTGCCGGACTGTGCCTGATGGCCAGTGTCCTGACGGTATCCAATTTGCCCGGTCTGGTGGGGAATCTGTGGGTCAGTGTTACCGGCGCGACGGGCGGGTCCGTCTGGATGACGGCGCTGAAGCTGGCCGCCTTGTCGATGCTGATCGTGCGCGGCATCGTTGAGGTCCGACATTCCCGCCTGGCCCTGATGAGCCTGATACTCGTCTTTTTCGCTTACGGTCTGGCTGCCCTGGTCCATGAAGCGCCGGAATACGAGTCAAGAATATCCGGTTATGTGCAGGCGGCGGAAGGCAATCTGCTGCTGCTTGGCAGCACGTTGCTGTTTGTAAGCGTGATCGCATTTGCGCGGTTTGTCTATCTGGAAGCCAATGGACTGGCCGGGGCGGAAGGAACGGAAAACCAGTCATCACGGTCGCCATCCGTCGCAAAACGCCGACGGCAACCGGGACCGATATCGCGACGCCGGAGCCAGTCGTCGGGTGAATCGCAAAAGCCCGAAAAATCCCCGGCGATCGGTCCGGGTTCCAAAAAGCGGGACCATGGCGATTCGGCCTCGGCCGACTCCGCGACGGCGGACAAGCCGGTCAATGTCGGTCGCCGCAAGAAAACCGCGCCGCCGGCACCGGCGACGAACGACAACTCGTCGGCTGGCCCACCGGAAACGTCGCTGCGGCGCAGTGAGCCGGTCAGTGGCGATGAAACGGCGGCCAATCTGTCCAAATCGGAACGCCGCCGTCTCAAAAAACTCAAACGCCGGGAGCAGCGGCGGGCGGCCTGATTGCTTGCCCCCGCAGGTCTCCAACCGCTTCCTATCGGGTCCGCTCCAGAATCCAGTCCGTCATCAGGTCCAGCACTTGCGGGGAAATGGTTTGTTCGATTCGGGCATATTCCAGCACCGAACCGTTGCCGTCGGTCTCCTGAAACAGATGATTCAGGTTCTCCATTTTGTGAACTTCAAAATCCGGGTTGCCCCCCTCGGTCAGCGCCTTGGCAATGGCGTCGATGTTCAGATCGGCCAGAACCTGCAAATCTTTCGTTCCGTTCAGGGCCAGTACCGGACAACGCACCTGACGCAATATGGTTTGCGGATCGAACCGGGCAAAGAACCGGTACCACGGTGAATCCATCGCTGCCAAACCGGTGCGGGTCGTCTCCAGGGCAGGTGCCCATTGGGGGTTTTCGAGCTTGCTGACCGCTTCGGTAAATACGCTGTCCACAAATTCGGGAGGCAGCGGCTCGTCGCTTTCGGCGATTCTCGTCAGTACCTGACTGATCAGGTATTCGGAGGCATCGACAATATCGGATTGCGTGCCGGAGATTTCGGCCATGGCTCGCGTTTGGGAAAGAGTAATCTCGGCACCATCGACACCGGTGCCGGCCAGCAACACAATCAGAGCCACGTCCGGACAACGGGCTGCAATCAGGGGTGCGATCAGCCCTCCCTCACTGTGGCCGATCAGTCCGATTTTTTTGGCGTCAATCTCCGGCCTCGACTTGAGCCAGGTCACGGCGGCTTCCGCGTCCCGGGAAAAATCCTGGCTGGTGGCCGTCGCAAAGTTTCCCGTGGATTCGGCCGTGCCCCGATCATCGTAACGCAACACGGCAATTCCGTTGCGGGTCAGGTGGTCCGCAATCACCAGGAACGGTTTGTGGTCGAAAATCGTCTCGTCGCGATCCTGGGGTCCGGAGCCTGTGATCAGTACCATGGCGGGCCATGGCCCGGCCCCCTCGGGCAGCGTCAGTGTGCCAGCCAGCGTCACGTGATCCGCATCGTTTTCAAATTTGACCGGCACTTCCTGATACGGAAAGGGCTTTTCGGGAATCTGCGGCCGCAGCCGGCGGGGTCCGGCCTGCAAGTCCACTTTCTGAAAGTCGAGCGGGAATTTGCCACCTCCCTGCTTCCAGAATCCGGTCACCTTCCCGGCGTCCTGATCCAGGGTTCCGCTGTACTCGGCGGCGATACTGGAGATGCTGAAATCAAATCGGGAGTCATCCCGATTCAGTGTGGCGCGGAGCCCCGTGGCTCCCTCGTTGTAACTGTCCAGTCGGGCCAGCCAGGTTCCATCATCTTTTTGAAAAACACGCAATCCGAAATCAAATTTTTGCCCGGCGGCTTCCAGGGTGCCTTGCCACGTTTCCACGTGAGTGCCTTCGTCAAAGCTTTCGACACGCCGCAACACCAGATCGTGTCGTCCGGGACCCTGGGTCCATTTGCCAGTGATGGTTTTTTGATCATCCGAGATTGTGCCCGCAAACTTCGCGGGTGGCTGCGTGGTTTCGATCGTTACCCGGTTGCCCGATACGTCCATTTTGGATACTGGAATCCGCGCATTGCCCTGATCAGCACTGTAGATATTGCCGGACCAGGTCCCGTCGGCGTCCTGCGTCAGGTCAAAATTCAGTGTCAGCTGGGCCACCTTGACGTCCAGCACGCCCTGCCACTTTTGATTGCCGTCTGCCGCAGTCTGCCCGGTCTGGTTCTTCTGAAAAGCGGTTCCAGTGACGGTCGGTAAACCGGCCGCCAGGATTGCGACCAGACAGGCCAGTTGGTTGAACTTGTTCATTCGGGACTCCGCAGAACTGAAGATCGAAGGATCAGGGGGCTGGTTTGACGCGCCCGCCGGGGGCGGGCCGGCAGATACGCACGCGGCCGGATCGGGATGTCGGTAATTACGTTTTGACCTTCCGGATATTTCCCGAAAACTGCCGTTTTCGCAAAATTACCGGTCATTTGCGACTTTTTTCATTCGCAAATTCAACACTTCCACGATCAGCGCGAACGCCATCGCGAAATAGATGTACCCCTTGTCCAGATGCGCGCCCACGCCTTCCGCCACCAGCATCACACCGATCAAAATCAGGAAACTGAGTGCCAACATCTTAAGTGTCGGATTTTTCTCGATAAACCGACTGACCGGTTCGGCAAATATCAACATCACGATGATCGCCGCAATGATAGCCGCAGCCATTACGGGCAGGCTGTCCGCCATGCCAACGGCCGTAATGACCGAGTCCAGCGAGAAAACAATGTCCATGATCGCGATCTGGACCACGACGCCCGAGAACCCCAGACGCGACGATTTCACGTTCTCATCGGTGTCATCGCCCAGTTGTCCGTGAATTTCGTGGACGCTTTTCCACAACAAAAACAGGCCACCGGCGAACAATACGATGTCTTTCCACGAAATGCCGTTGGCGGCCGCAAACCCCTCCTCGCTGACAGCGTGTCCGGAGACGGATTCAATCAGTCCCTGCGGCATACCCAGTTGCGTCAGTTCGAATACCGGATACTGCAAATACCGAACGATATAACTGAGTACCAGCAACAGTCCCAGTCGCGTCAGCAACGCCAGGGCGAGGCCCAGTTTGCGGGCGGCCGGTTGCTGCTCGGCGGGCAAACGACCGGAAACAATCGCGATGTACACCAGGTTGTCGATTCCCAGCACGATTTCCATGGCGGCCAGCGCAAGAAACGCCACCAGGTTTTTTAACGTGAACAGCGTTTCAAAGTCGAGCAGTTCATTGAGCATCGGCACGGTCCCCAAAAGAAGGCAGGCCAGCGGTCGCTGCCAATTATCGACAACGTCCGTTATCGCTTGTCATCGGTGGGTGGATCTGGCGGGTTGGGGGCCGGTGAATCGTCCCCTGAATCGTCACCTTGCGGCGGGTTGCCATCGCCGGACGGCGCATCGGCAACCGGCGAAAAACCCTGAAACATGTTGAAATCGGGCAATTTTTCCCAAAACCCCGGTTGCCCGCCGGTGGCGCTGTCCGCGGAGGTTGCCTGGCCCTGTCCCCGCTCGATGTCCAGTGTCCCGTGAACGACGAACTGGGATTCGCGCTGGTAAATGTCCAGCGTCATGCCGCGGAACCAAAGTACTGGTGGTGCCGTGTAATCCGGCGGCACCTGCGGGTCGTCGAAAGAGGGCCAGGCGGTCGATTGCCAGGCCAGTCGCCCGGACGCGGTTTCCGTCAGGACGTACTGGCCATTCAATGGACAAGCCAGCTGGACACCGAGCAATTGTTCCGCCTGGTCCAGGGCCGATTCCGCAGGCAGTCCCAATTGCTGGATCATCATGTTTAGCAGCTGGACATTGGAAATGGATGTTTCCCAACCGCGCTCGAAATACAACACATTGGCCCACTCTCGCAGGTTGGAATGCGCGATATCGCCGACCCGCAAACGCAACTGGGCCGGTCGTTCGGCGGGCTCGACGCGGACCCAGTCGCGTACGGCCTCCAGCCGGTTGCGATCGAATGCCAGCAGCGAAAAATCGCCGAATTGCAGCCGCCACACGTCGAGAATTCGCGAATAGGTGTATCCGGCCGCATCCGGTTGGGCGCCGAGTGCGGGCAAGCGGTCCAGATAACCGGGATTGGGCCAGGCTCCGATGTAGCCCGGCGTTTTTTTCAGCAATTGAAACAACTCGAAAAAGCTGGTCGGTTGCAAATTCGTCCGCGCCGGAATATTCGACTGCACGGCCGCAAACACCTGATGCGGCGCCTCCGACGCGGACAGGATGTTTCCGGAAAAGCTGACCTGGATGGCAACCAGTTCGTCCGGAGGACCCCCGATTTCGACGGGCATGGGAGGTCCCAGGACGTTACCCATCCAGCCGTATTTTTCCTTGCCGAACGGGGCCACCCGGGCATCGATCACGACCCGCTCGATCTGGTCCTCGACACCGAACCGCTGAAATGCGATCAACATTGGATCGACTTCCCGCAGTCGTTCCTGAAAAAAGGCAATGCGTTCGGCAATCGCGGCGTTCTCTTCCGGTGTGATGGCCGTGATTTCGGCGTCGGCAATTGGCAAATAGTAGCCTCGCCGTCCCCGCAGCGAGTCCCGCCACGCGCCATCGGTCCAGTGTCCGGTGCTGCCATCGGGCAGCTGGTTAAAGTTGGAGGGCAGAAATCCGAGAGCGGTCATTTGCCCAATGTCATCATCCACATAGCCCTCGTTCGCGGCGGCCCACTGGGCCAGTTGCAACAGCTGGATGTTCGCCAGGGAAACATTGCGGCGGGCCAGTTCGATTTGATACCGGGGGCTGAGCAGGTTTTCGAAAAAGGCCCGGGAAAGATACACAAACACGGTGTAGTCCCGTTCCAGTGGCAGCACGACCCGGGCGGCCCGAAACTCGGGGTTGGCGGCGAGGGAACCCTGACCCTCGCTGGCCTCGAAGAATCGCTCCACAATCCGGCGCGATGTGCTGGTGATATGACACAGGTCGTGGACGGCATAAAACGAGCGAACCCGGTTGTCAGGTGTCGACAAAAACGACACCGGGTGACCTGAGATCTCGACTTCGGTCAACGTGACGCCCTCGTCCGCATGTTCGCGGGCATAGTTGGTTCGACGGCTTTCAATCTGACCCTGCAGGGCCGGTCCCCGGGCCAGCATCACGATAGCGCTGGACGGACCGTCCTCGATATACAAGTCGGTCCCAATGGCGGCCACATCGGCGATCAGGTTTCCACCGAACCAGTCATCCAGCTGGCTGGATTCGATCACCATCTGGTCGAGCATTTTTTGGGGGTCACCTCCCCGGTGCCCGCGCTGAGTGATCATCCGCGACAGGTCACCGCCAAACTCGCTGATCAGCCGTTTCAGCCAGACCTGGTTTTTCCAATTGCCAAATCTCAGGTAATAGCATTCCTCCGGAACAAACCGGGCCAGGGCTTCGATCGGCACATCATTCGGCACCGCGGTGGGCTCCGGTGTCGACCAGCGGGCCGGAGGCGGTGGCGGCAAGGTCGCTTCATTCGATTCGGGCGGCAAATTCTTCATCAACCGGCGAATGGAATCGGCCCGAATGGATTCCACGTCAAACATCAACTTGATCGTTTCCTGCAGTTGATCATTTCGATTTTCGCGAAACCGCTCGGTCATCGATGCAGGTAACCCCAGCCGGCGCTGCAACATCGCCACCAGATAGGCCTCGACCAGCGGCGGATAGTCACCCGATTCCGCCTGTCGTTCGGCCCGGGCCCGGAATTGCCGCCACCATGCCTGATAGGCCATCTGGCCCAGACGCGGGCGCCTGCCGTTGGGGGTTAACGTAAACGTGACGGGCGCGGCGGCTTGCAGGGTGACCGTCAAAGGCTGGTCCCCTCGAAACAAAAACCAGACCGAATGCATGCCGCCAACGATGTTGCGATCAAAGACGTTTGACAGCAGCCCGTCCGTAAAGGCCGGATAAAACAACCGGTTTTCGGCATCGCGAATGGTCATTCCCCCGGTTGATTGAATCAGTTTGGCTTCCTGGCCGGTTCGAAAACTGACCTTGCCCACCCCGAACGGCTGCCCCGGCCATGCCTCGGCCCGCACCACCTCGGGTGCCTGCGCGAACACGGTCCGCTCCGCAATCCCCAACACCAGTACCGCCAGCGAACCGGCAATGACCATTCGGAACAAACAGCACATGGATACGTCCGTCCAATTCAAATCAGGTCGAGCATGGAAACCACCGTGATTGTCACCCGCCCGGGCGGTCTGTCAAACCGCGATCGATCCGGCACAACGGGTCCGGCTCCAGAATCATTTTCCGTCTCCCGGGCGGGGCCGGTCACGATGGTGCGGGTCGGTGCCCAACCGGGCCTCAAATACTGTATTCGTCGTTATCTTCGTGATAACGCACGTGGTACAGGTCCGTGCGGCGGTCATTCCAGTTGCGAACGTTTCCGCTTTCCCGGTGCCGCCGCAATTGTTCCAGATCCAGGTCGTGAATAATGACGGTTTCCACATTTGGATTGCATTCGGCGGCCACTGCGTCACGAGCAAACTCGGCATCGGCCGGCGTGAAAATCCCCGATTGCGCGTAGTGGATGTCGGCATTCTCGACGGACGGCAGATTGCCGGTACAGCCCGATATGGCCACGTACAGGTGATTCTCGACGCACCGCGCCTGGGCACAATGACGAACTCTCAGATAACCATGCCGGGTGTCGGTATTGTAGGGAACAAATACCAGTCTCGCGCCCTTGGACGCGGCGACCCGGGTGAGTTCGGGAAATTCGATGTCGTAACAAATCTGGATGGCAATGCGGCCACAGTCCGTATCGAATACCTCGACCCGATCGCCACCCTCGACACCCCACCATTTGGCCTCGCTGGGTGTAATGTGAATCTTGTATTGCTTGCCAATCGATCCATCTCGGCGAAACAGGTAGGCAACATTGTACAGCACATCGTGCTCCACCACGAAATGCGATCCGCCAATGATGTTGACATTGTGCTTGACCGACAGTTCGGTGAAGTGCTCCAGGTACTGGGGAGTGAATTGGGCCAGGTCCCTCGCCGCCTGGCCCGGCTTGGCGCCGGGAACGCAGGAAAGCAATTGGGTGGTAAACAATTCCGGAAACAGCACAAAATCACTGCGGTAGTCCGACGCCGTATCGACGAAAAAGTCGACTTGCTGGGCAAACTCGTCGAAATCACGAACCCGCCGCATCTCGTATTGAACCACGCACAGCCGAACCGGCTCGGTGGGATGCTGAAACCGCCGGCGGGGGGTCGGCCGATAGTCCAGATTGATCCACTCCAGGAAAACCGCGTAGCCCCGCGAGGCATCGTCCGACGGCATATAGCCCGGGATCAGGCCCTGAACCGAGAATCCATTGGAGACCTGGGCCGTCAACACCGGATCGAAAGTCTCCTTGGCAATGACGCGGTCCACATATTCCCGGGCCGTAACACTCTCGGGCTGACTACCCAGTCCGGGCAGCCGGCCACCAATGATGATTCGCTCCAGATTGAGTTCCCGGGCCAGCTGTTTTCGGGCGTCGTAAATCCGGCGTGACAGCTTGTACCCCCGGTATTCCGGATGGACCATGATCTCGATGCCGTACAGCGTGTCGCCCCGCGGATTGTGGTTTCGAATAAAACCACGATCGGCCACCGCCGCCCAGTTGTGCCATTCCAGTGCCGGGTCATATTCCAGAATCAAACTGCTGCTGGAGGCCACAATCTGCCCGTCGCATTCAATACAGATCTGGCCCTCGGGAAATAACTGCACCTGGCTGACAATTTGCTCGCGTTTCCACGGTACCATTCCGGGAAAACAGGCCAGTTGCATGGCGACCAGCTCGTCGAAGTCGTCCAGGGTCAATGGTCGGACCAGCAAATTCCATTCGAATTCGCGAAGTTTGAGAGGTTTGGACATCACGGTCGAAAAAACGGAAAAGGGACCTGGGCAGGGAACCAGCGCATGCTGTTGGAATGCCTGGAACCTGTGAAAATCTGGCAGGGACCCAGTATACGGACTTGACCGCCGGGGTAACATGCGGCTTGGCCGGCCGGTTCCATGAATCAGACGGAATCCCGGAATGCCTGATCACAGGGCCGGCCAATGCCCGTACGGCGGTTCCGGGCGAGAGCACTCAGGACGACGGGTTGCCGAACAGGGGTTCGGAGACATTGGTCAGCACAACCGAAATGGACCAGTTGTCAACCAGAAGCGATTCGGATTCTTTCTGGAAAACCGTTCCCGGGCTTTCTTCCGCGTTGACAACAATATTATCGCCGCGGTCGGTAATGAATACGTAATCCAGGCCCGCCGTGTCGACGCGTGCCAGGGGCCCCAGCTCGGGGTGTTCGATCGAGATCACATGGGCCGTGCGGACCTGGCAATTGTCCACGGCACTGAACCGGTTAAAAAAAACAAAGTCGTAGGATTCGACGTCCGGCAGGTCGGCAGGCGGCTGGCGATAAAACCAGAACTGGTTCGATTGCCCTACCGCCAACGGCTGATCCAGCTCGTACCAGCCGGGAGCCCACAAGGCCCTCCACGTTTTCTGTTGGGTTGTTGCCATCGGTCCAGCCCGTGATTGCATATCCGGAATTCAGCGCCGATTCTAAAGCCGCCGAACACGTCAAGCAAGAATTCTGCTGCGTGAAACCCTGTAGTAATCCCCCGGACACTCGCTAAATTGGCAGAAAACCGGCGAACAGGGCCCCGCCACCGACAATCCGGGCGATTTCCGCCAGAAAGTTTATTGCGGTGAACGAACCATCCCGACCCAGGATTTTGACGATTGAAACGACGTGTGATGAAACGGCGGCAGCCGTGGTGGCCGCCGGGCCGCGCGTTTTGTCCAGTGTTGTGGCCAGCCAGTCCCGCCTGCATGAACGGTTTCGGGGCGTGGTGCCGGAAGTCGCCGCGCGGGCTCATGTCGAACGAATACTGCCGGTGATCGACGAGGCCCTGCGCCAGGCGGAAACCGGACTGGCCGACCTGGATGCGGTGGCAGTGGCTAACGAGCCGGGCCTGGCCGGTTCGCTGGTGGTGGGGCTGATGGCCGCCAAGACCTTGTGCTGGGCCATCGACAAGCCGTTGTTGGCGGTCAATCACCTGCATGCGCACATCTACGCCAACCAGATTGGCCAGGCCCGGTCAATTTTTCCCTGTGTCGGACTGGTAGTCAGTGGCGGACACAGTCACCTGTATCGCTGCCAGACGGCGCTCGACTTTCACATGCTGGGCGGGACGATCGATGACGCGGCCGGTGAAGCGTTCGACAAGGTGGCCAGTATGCTGGGGTTGTCCTATCCGGGTGGCCCGGCGATTTCCCGGGAAGCGGAACGTGGCGATCCCAATGCGTTTCAGTTCCCAAGGAGCTTTATTCGCGATCCGCACCGACTGGATTTCAGCTTCAGTGGTCTGAAAACAGCCGTCCGCTATGCGATTGCCGGAACCGGGGCGGTTGACTTTGCCAGCCTCAACCTGTCGCCACAAATGATCGCCGATGTAGCAGCCAGTTTTCAGGCCGCCGTACTGGATTGTCTGGTCGAAAAAAGCTTTCAGGCACTCCAGGCCACCGGTGACGATACCCTGTGCGTGGGCGGTGGCGTTGCCGCCAACCGGCTGTTACGGCAGATGCTGGAACAACGCGCCGCAGCCAGCGGGATCCGATTGCTGGTTTCGCCGCTGGAATGGTGCACCGACAACGCCGCCATGGGCGCAATCGCACTGGAAAAGTTTCAGGCCGGTCAGTTCGAGGGGCTGGATCTGGACATTCGCGGCGGACTGGTTCGCTTGTAGCGATTTTGACAAAACCGCCTGTTCGCCCGAGGATCGCCTCGGCAAAAAAAACAGGAAATTGGCAGGTTTGCCGGAACGGCCCGGGAAAGCGGTTCGATAAAATTAAGGGTTCGCAGGACCCCCCTGACCGTCGCGGATTGGCCTCCGACTGGATTTAATTTGCAACCATCGATGACGCTTCAGCACCAGCCGACGATCTGGCAACGGGTATTCGGGATGGACTTGCGCTCGCTGGCCGCGTTTCGGATCGTGGCCGGTTTCTTGCTGCTGATCGATCTGTGGATGCGGTGGCAATCGCTGGAAGCCATGTACACCGATGCCGGGCTGATGCCGCTGGCCATGTGGACGAATTTCCTGAATGAAATATCCGATCGCCCCGGGGCCCTGTCGTGGTCGTTGCACGCGTGGAATGGTTCCTGGCAATGGCAGGCGTTTTTGTTTGCTGTGGCGGCCATCGCCAGTTGCCTGTTGATCCTGGGTTACCGCACGCGGCTGGCAACGATTGTATCGTGGATTCTGCTGGTTTCGGTCCAGGTTCGCAACCCAATCATATTGACCTCCGGTGACACGTTGTTTCGCGTGGCGCTGTTTTGGTCGATGTTTTTGCCACTGGGCGCAGTGTGGTCGTTGGACGCCCGCCGCCACCGCCCCGGAGCGCTTGACCGCTCGGGTTCGGAGTATACGTCTCCGGCGACGGCGGGTCTGATTCTGTTGCTGTTCAGCCTGTACTTCTTTGCAGGTGTCTCCAAGATGAACGGGTACTGGTTCTCGGGGAACGCCATGGAGTATGTGTCCCGGCTGGATATCTATTCAACCGAAATCGGCCGGCGATTGCGGGAGTTTCCGGAACTGATGCGCTGGATCACCTGGATCACCCTGGCCGCCGAGGTTGTGTTGCCGTTTTTCCTGCTGGTTCCGTGGCGCAACCGCCTGTGGCGTGTCCTGTTGATGATCGTGTTTTTCGGCCTGCACATCGGGATCGCACTGACGATGAACATCGGTCTGTTTCAATATGTGGCGATGGCCATTTGGCTGGCCCTCGTGCCGGGCCAGGTCTGGGACGTGCTGGCCAGACGATTCGCCGTCTTCGGACGGCCATCCGTGCCGGAACCGGCAGGTGCCGGCGCGGTCAGCTGGCCATCCCGCGCAGGATGGGCCATCAGCCTGTTTTTTGTGATCTATTTTCTGCTCTGGAACATTGCCAACATTTCTTCGATCCCGGCTTGCCGTTATGCCATGCCCCAGCCGCTGCGGCTGGTGGGGCGGTACCTGAATCTGCGGCAGGAATTCCAGATGTTTGACGTGCCGCCGCTGCACAGTCCCTGGTTTGTTTATGACGCCAAACTGGCCGACGGTTCGCATATTGATATTTTCCGGGATCAGCCAGTCAGTTACGAGCGGCCCGCCTCCGTCTTGAAAGTCATTCCCCGGCATCACTGGCGTCGCTGGCATCGCAATCTGGTGCGTGACAATCTCGGGTTCGAGCCGTTTCGGCAGCGAACGGCCGAGTACATGATGGAACACTGGAATGCCACGCACGGCCAACAGGAACAGGTCGTCTCCCTGACCGTGACCGCGTTTCTGGATGAACTGGAACCCCATCAGGATGAGCCAGGAGGACAACTGGTGCGGGTGTGGTCCCAGCTCGGCCAGGACGAGCTGAATCGGGACCTGTTTGATGATTTGCTCCGGCAAATGAAGCAAAAAGGCGAAATCCTTCCCTGACTCCGGAGCCAGGCGGCGCCCGGCAAAAAACCAGGCCGTTCGGAAAGGGATTTCCGCGGCCAACCGCTACAGCAGGCTGCCGGAAGACGGGTCCGGCAGCGCATCCTCGCTGGAACCCGGACTGCGATCCGCGTCCAGTTTTTCTTCAGCCGCGCTGCGACGACCATAGACCGGGTTTAATGCCCAGTGATCCACGGTTTGACCAACCTCCAGGGCCGCATGTCCCAAAATACCTGTTGTATCCCCGCGCGGCTGCCAAACCGCCGCCTCGCAAACCCGAATTCGGTCATTCCACTCCGATGGCGCGGCGCCCCGCAGGGCGGACAATCCCGGGCCACTAATCCACATGGGTAGATCCAGTTCCTGAACAAATGGCCGGGGCGCAACAATCCGGTTTTCCAGTACGTTTTCCGACCCGACGGTGGCACAACGCCGGATTTCCGCAAACCACTCATGTCGCTGGGCGTTAATGACCGAGATGATCGCAGAGGAAAACGCCCTGTCGGATGAGGACAACGCGTCGAACGCCTGACGGGCGATGATTTCGTGGGTTCCGATGGCCGCGACCGGACAACCCGTGGCCCAGGCAAACGTCTTGGCCACCGTTACGCCGACCCTCAGTCCCGTGAACGATCCAGGCCCGATCGACACAGAAACCAGGCGGATATCGGACGGGACCAGCCCATGAGATTTCACCAACCGGGCCAACTCGGCCACCAGACCGGCCGTCGTCGTCTGGCTCGCCGCCAGACGGACTGTTTCCAGAGGTTGCTGCCCCTGTAACAGGCAAATCGAGCCGATTCGCGTCGATGTTTCCAGTGCCAGATGATACAAAGCAGATCCTGTCAATCAACAACGTCCATCCGGGCATGGAATCGCCATCCGGAGTTCAGAATATCGACGATTTCATCCGCCGATCGGGCCGGGAAGCAAATGTGAATTGGCCGCCCCGGGGGGATGATTCGCAAGTTGTATCAGGAATTTGGCCTTCGTCGCAGATGTGTCACCTGAAATGGGGTCCCCGGGGACGAAATTTCCGAATAATCCAATCGACCCTGGCGTCCGGCCCGCCGGTTGAGCGATTGAACATTGGCTGGCCGAATCGTAGACTTTCTGCCTGACCTCCTGCTGTTGCGATAACCTTCAAACTTGCCGAATCGGCCGGATGGTTTGCTGTTGTTTCCCGGATCAATCACAGAACCCGACCATTCATGCCAGCCGAAAAAAGGGCCCTAATCAGCGACATTCACGCCAACCTCGAGGCGTTGACGGCCGTTCTGGCCCATATTCGTGATCAGGGAATCGAGGAAATCGTTTGTCTGGGCGACATCATCGGCTACGGTCCGGATCCGGTGGCCTGTCTGGACCTCGTGATGGAGAACTGTGCGTTTACGATTCTTGGCAATCATGACCAGGCGGCGATTTTCGATCCGGAAGGATTCAATCCCGTCGCCATGAAGGCCATTTACTGGACCCGGGATCAACTGGAAAAGAACATCGGCGGCCCGGAAAAATCAAATCGCCGCTGGGATTTTATCGGAGAATTGCCGCGGCGGCATGACGAGGGGGAAATCCTGTTCGTGCATGGTTCGCCCCGCGAGCCAACGAACGAGTATGTATTCCCCGAACATGTATTTGAATCGCAACGCATGGAAGCGTTAATGTCGCGATTCGACCATTATTGTTTCCAGGGGCACACCCATATTCCGGGCGTTTTTACCGAGCACTGCAAGTTTTTTACACCGGCGGAAGTCGACTGCGTGATGCCTTTGGGTCAGGAAAAGCTGATGATCAACGTGGGCAGCGTGGGACAGCCGCGGGACGAAGACCGCAGGGCCTGTTATGTCGTGCTGAATCGTGCTGATCAGACCGCCCGGTTTCATCGGGTGGACTATGACTTTCAGACCACAGCCCAAAAAATTCATGATATTCCGGACCTCGACGACATGCTGGGCGATCGGTTGTCCCGCGGGGCCTGAGCCGGTCCCCTCGCGGCCCGGCCGGCTGACGCGCAACTCCCGTTGGGCCGGGGGCGGTATTTCCCGTATAATTCAGCACCCATGGGCCGGTCGTTGCAAGACCGGTTTCCCGTAGCACCTGTCCCGCCTTTCAGATTGAGCCCTACCATTGAGCCGGCGAGCGATCATTAGCGATATTCACGGAAACCTCGAAGCGCTGAATGCGGTGCTGACTGATATCACCTCACAGACCATCGACGAAATCTACTGTTTGGGAGACTTGATCGGGTACGGTCCCGACCCCGGTCCCTGTATCGATCTTTGCCAGGACTTCAAAATCTGTCTGTTGGGCAATCACGATAACGGGGCCCTGTTCGATCCCGAAGGATTCAGCAGTGGTGCCGAGCGGGCAATCTTCTGGACCCGCGATCAAATCGAGGCCCAAAACCCTGAAAACCATTCTCGCTGGAATTTTCTGGCCCGATTGCCCCGGACGCAGTCGCGAAGGCGAAACGATGTACGTCCATGGTTCGCCACGCAGCCCGCTGTGCGAATACGTTTTCCCCGAGGACGTGTACAACGAACGAAAAATCAATCGGATTTTCACGTACATTCAACATTACTGTTTTCAGGGTCACACCCACGTGCCGGGCGTATTCACCGAAGATTGCCGGTTTATGTCCCCCCGGGACCTGGACCACCAGTACCGGTTGACGGATCAAAAGGTCATGATCAATGTTGGCAGCGTCGGCCAGCCGCGTGACAATGACCCTCGCAGTTGTTACGTCGTGGTCGATGACCGTGATGTCTTTTTCCGCCGTGTGGAATACGATTTTACCGTAACGCAGCAAAAAATTTACGCGATTCCCGAGCTGGATGATTTTCTGGGGGATCGACTGGCCGAGGGCCGGTAGGCGGTCACAGGGGCGGATGCCCGCGAATGCGGGACGAGGGCCGGGCAGCTGTGTCGCCGCCGAGTTCGGGCCGGAATTTCCCCTTTCGCGAATGGGGCCGAATCGGGACAATATCGGCGGTCCCCGGGATAATGGCGAAAACCGCGCTGCATGGCGGCGCCGTGTTGGCCAGCGAACCTCCAGACCCTCTTTCAGCATCTGGCATGATTCGCGATTCGATCGTATGCCGGGTGCCCCGGGGAGCGGCACCATGTTGTTTTTGATTTTTTCGTCCAATTGATTACATGCCGTGGATAAAAACAAACTGCCGCTGATCGTTGTTACGACCGTGCTATTTGTCGGGTTGGTCGTCATTCAGTCGCTGGTCAGCAAACCCAAAATCCCGGACGCGGCCAATCAAAACAACTCGCCCGCCGTCGAGCAGCCCGACGAAATGGGAGCACCCGAACCGCCGGCCGGGCAGCCGACCGCCAACGGCAACGGTGACGTGCTGGCCGACCCGGCTGGCAATGAATCCGCCCCGCCGGCGTCGCCCGAACAATCGCCCGAGCGGGTCAACCAGCCTCGCCAGTTGCTGACGCTGGGACGTCACGATCCGGAGGCCGGCCAACTGGTTGCCCAAATTGACAGCCGCGGGGCTACGGTGCGTCGGGTGGAACTGAATTCACGAGTACGCGATGGTCAACTGAAATATTGCGATGTCGACTGGTGGGGTGCCTGGATCGGGCATCTGGAACTGGAGTCCAGTGCGGGCGGCTGCGTCGTCAATCTGGTCGTCCCGGGGTCTCCGGCGGAGAGGGCCGGGATCCAGGCAGGTGAGACCATCGTGTCGGTCACGGCCGAGCCGGACATCGTGGCGGAGCCGGTTGTGAACCCGGGGGATTTCGAAGCCCTGTTGCGCCGGCTGGATCCCCGCAGCCGCCTGGATCTGACGGTCCGCGACGCGTCGGGCAACCAGCGCGTGGTGTCCGTGCAATCGACCCGCAAACCGCTGGAGGTCGTCCGTCCGACACCGCCGGACATGCTGACCGCCAACATGCAGAATCGGCGCGGCTTTCAGTTTACGCTCAAGGATCGTACGTCGAGTGTCTGGCCTGATCTGGACGAGGGCATGCGGACCGGCAACTGGAAAGCAGAGCGAATCGAGGGGGCGGAAACGGAAACGATCGAATTGACGTGGGATTTGCCGGTCCTCGCTGATGGCCGCCAGTTTCAGGTCGTGAAACGTTACCGTCTGCCGGCCGATCCCAACGCCTTTCATATCGACATGGAAGTGGAGATTCGGAATCTCGGTTCCGAGACCACCCCGGTCTGTTTTGAGCTGTGGGGGCCCACGGGTTTGCCGACGGAAGGCTGGTGGTATCAACAGAAAATCCACGGCAATACCTGGGCAATCGGCAAAATGGCCGGTGCCCGGGATATCCTGTCAAGCACCAACGCCGTGCCGTTCCGGTTTTTCAGCAGTCCCCAGATTGTTGCCGACAAGCAGAACGGTTCCAGTGGCACGCCCATCATCGAGAAAGGGCTGCTGGATCCGGCTCGCCGTGAAATCCGGTATTTGGCGGGCGACACCCAGTACTTCGCGGTTGCCCTGTTGCCCGGGGAACAGCCGCTGGACTGCTTCAGCGCCTATGCGACCACCGCTTCGCGCATTGATGAAAACGACAAACAGCGAGCGAGAAAACTGACGGATGTCAATTTCGTCGTTTATTCCAATCCGATTGACGTGTCACCCTGGGAAGCCACCACAGGGGCCGGGGCCTGGAAACGCCAGTTTCAGATTTTTGCGGGCCCCAAAGACCCGGAGGTGCTTGACCGTTACGGTTTGGGGGATGCCCGGACGTTCGGCTGGTTCGCCATGTTTTCCAAGCCGTTGATCGGACTGCTGCACCTGTTGTATCGCATGACGTTTTCAATCAGCTACGGAATTGCAATTGTTCTGCTGACGGTAATCGTCCGCAGCCTGATGATTCCGATCAGTCGCAAGGCTGCCCTGAATGCCCAGATGATGCAGCACCTGTCACCGGAGATCAAGGCGATCGCCGAGAAATACAAGGAGCAGCCGGAGAAACGAATTCAGGCCCAGCAGGAGCTGTTTGCCAGGTACAAATACAATCCGTTTGGTGGCTGCCTGTTGATGTTCCTGCAGCTGCCCATCTTTTTGGGACTGTATCGGGGCCTGAGTGTCGACGTCGCGTTGCGCGATGCCCCGCTGATACCGGGGATGCGCTGGTGCTCGAACCTGGCCGGTCCCGACAAGCTGTTTTACTGGGGAGACTGGATGCCCTCGTTTTTGGCGAACGAAACGGGATGGCTGGGACCGTATTTCAACCTGCTGCCCATTCTCGCCATTGGCCTGATGCTGGCCCAGCAGAAATTGTTTATGCCGCCGGCCACGGACGACCAGTCGCGGATGGCCCAGAAAATGATGAAGTTCATGATGGTTTTCATGGGATTCGTGTTTTTCAAGGTGGCGGCGGGTTTGTGTATTTATTTCATTACGTCCAGCGTTTGGGGGATTGTCGAACGCAAGATGTTGCCCAAGCCGGAACTGAATATCGAAAAGCTCGAATCGCGGGCCGGCAAGTCCCGGTTCGGGATCACGAAAAAGGTATCAGCCGACGCGGCCGCCAACACACCCTTGCGGAATGAAAAGGCTCTTGACGAACGACGGCAACGTGACCGCCAGCGAAAACGCAAACTGCGGGAACGACAGTAGTCCGGGTGTAGCGTGATTGGCGACATCAACCAGTCGATCGCCGCGATCGCCAGCCCCCCCGGGTGTGGCCAGCGCGGCGTGATCCGCTGCAGCGGCCAGGACCTGTTGTCACAGTTGGCGCAGTGTTTTACGTCCGCCAACCATCTCTCGCTGGCCAGTTGTCGCCGCGCCGTGGTCATTCCCGGCTGGCTGGATCCCGGCCAGCCCGTGGGTCCGCTGCCCGTCGATCTGTTTGTATGGCCGAACCACCGCAGTTATACGCGACAGCCCTCAGCCGAAATACACGGACCGGCTGCCCCGCCCTTGTTGCAGGAAATCCTGCGAGTCCTCGCGGCGTGCGGAATCCGCCAGGCCGCACCGGGAGAATTCACCTTACGCGCCTTTCTCGCGGGCCGAATCGATTTGACCCGGGCCGAAGCGGTGCTGGGCCTGATCGATTCGCGCAGCCAGGCTGAAATGACCGTCGCCCTGCAGCAATTGGCCGGTGGCCTGGCAGGACCCGTCGATACGCTGCGTGAATCCCTGCTGGAAGTCACGGCCCACATCGAAGCCGGCCTGGATTTTGTCGAGGATGACATCGAATTTATCGCTCCCGAACGAATCGTTCAGTCTCTTGACCAGGCCCGGGAACAATTGCAGGCCTTGATCCGGCAACTGCATTCGAGGTCGGTTGAGGACGCCCGGATTCGGGTCGCCATTTGCGGTCGCCCCAACGTTGGCAAAAGCAGCCTGCTGAATGCCTTTTGCCGCCGCATGGGACAATCAGCGCGGGCCCTGGTCTCCGATGTACCCGGGACCACGCGCGACTACACGACCCAGGCAATCCAGCTGGAGGGAATTCCATTCCAGTTGTTTGACACCGCCGGAAACCTGGACCAGTGGCAATTCGAAAACACCGGAACGCTGTTGAGCCATGCTGAGGTCGACAAACAGTCGGGTACGATGGCAGGCCGAATTCGGGACCAGGCCCATCTGATTATCCTGTGCGTCGATGCCAGCCGACCGCAGGACGAATGGGAGGCTGCCCAACTCACGCAGGCCGCCGGCAACGACCAAATGATCGTGGTTGGAACGAAGTCGGATTTGCTGCAGGGCCGGAGCCCCGGTCCGGACCAACCGGACCTGGGAGTATCCAGCCTGACCGGCGAGGGACTGGACCGCTTGTGTTCGCGATTGGTCCAGTGGGCGAGCGGACACGCCACCGCGGCGGGCCTGGTGCCGGGAACGGCCGACCGTTGTCGCGAGGGCCTGACACGGGCCGCCGCCGAACTGGACTCGGCGTTACAAGCCGCCCGTAATCGGGAGGGGGACGAAGTGGTTGCCGCCACCTTGCGACTGGTCCTCGACGAACTGGCCATCGTCACCGGCCGGGTCTATACCGACGATATTCTGGAGCGGGTTTTTTCCAGGTTCTGCATTGGCAAGTAAAACCGCCGGCCTTGCCCGAATCAGCGGTTGCAACAAAAGCGAAATGTTGCGGCCGCCGGTCGACCGGCGCCAGGATTGCGACTGATACCCGAGTCGGGGGCAATTCGTGGTGGACCGGGATTCGCGAGAATTCCGGCGTCCGGAACCATCGGACCACCTCCGCCGCCATTTGAAAAAAATTTGCGGGCAGCCGTTTGCAGTGGCGGACCGGCCAGGTAGTCTGGAAAGACAGAGCGCGGTTTCGGTGACCGCTGCCCGGCCCGCCTGATTCTGGTGCCGGTACCTGCCACAACTTTTTCCAACAATCGACATGCATCATTCCATCGCTTTTCGACTCGTTCAAATACTTTTGGGCATGCTCGTGGCTGGTGGGGTTCCACTACTGCCGCTGGCCGCGCAACAGGCCGGGGACACGGTCGTCGTGACCATTGATTTTGAGACGATGATTCGCGACCAGAAAGTTGACAAGGTATACAGCGGCGGCGTGCATCGTGTGATCGACTCCAGCGGAAAATGGTGCGCCCTGAAAAACGTCCGGGGCTGGATTCCCAAACAATATGTATTGTCGCTCGACGCCGCCATGAAACAGTACGCCGCACGGATTCGGGCCAACGAACAGGATTTTGATGCCTGGGTCACGCGAGGCATGATCTTCCTCGAACGCGGCGACCTGAAATCGGCTTTTCGGGACATCAACCAGGCTCTGAAAATCAATCCTGGACGAGCCAATTTCTGGAACAATCGCGGGCTGGTCTATTTGCGAATGAACCAGATCCAGCCGGCTATCAACGATTTCAGCCACGCCATCAAGCTGGCACCCGAGTACGCGGCAGCCTGGAACAATCGCGGTATGTGTTATTACGCGCTGGGCCAGTTTGAAAAGGCCATCGAGGACTACACGCGGGCGGTCGACCTGCGTGCCGACAATCCGCTGTTTTATGTCAATCGCGGCGTTTCGCTTCATGCGGCAGGCCAGTCGGATCCGGCGATGGATGACTTTGACAAGGCCATCGATTTGCAAAAGGACCTGCCCGAAGCATTCATTGGACGCAGCAACGTGTTTCTGGGACGCGGGGATCTGGTGCGGGCCGACGACAATGCCAGTGAAGCCATCCGGCTGGATCCAAAGTCGGCAGAAGCGTTTAACAATCGGGGCTGGATTCGTTACAAATCCGGCAACGCCCAGGAGGCCCTGGCCGATTTGGCGAAATCCATGGAACTCGATCCGGAATTTGCCAACGCCTGGAGCAATCGGGCCGTGATCCTGACGGACCAGCAACAATTTGACGAGGCCCTGGCCGATTTGGACCGGGCATTGCGACTGGACAAGTCGTCCGCATTGACCTGGACCAATCGGGCCAATGTCTGGTTGGGCAAGCAGCAATACGCACGGGCTTCCGAGGATTTCGACAAGGCGCTGGAGTTGATGCCCGCCAATCCGGAAGCCCTGAATGGCAAGGCCTGGTTTCTGGCGACCTGTCCGGACGATTCCTTTCGCGACGGTCGACGCGCCGTGGAGATGGCCCGCCAGGCCTGCGCCGGGTCGGGCATGAAAAACTGGAGTCACATCGACACGCTGGCCGCCGCCTCGGCCGAAACCGGAAATTTTGAGGAGGCCGTCCAGTACCAGCAGCAGGCGCTGGCCCTGGCGCCCGCGGGAAAGCAGGAAATCTGCCAGCAGCGCCTGGCGCTGTATGAAAACCGCCAGCCCTGTCGCTCGGATCAGGGAAAGTGAGGGCGTCCAGTCGGCGGCGTAGCCCCCCCTGACCGGCCGCGATGCATCAACCGCCGGCCCTTACACCACGGACCGGTCCTGGTCGGGTGCCCGGAAGTCGAAATTGGGGCTTTGGCCAAAAAAGAGCAGCGGGTTGTCATAGACCACGCGGCGGATGGTCGATTCCGAATGGCCCCGTCGCCGCATCTCGATAATGAAATCCGGTACGGCGGTCGGTTTGCTGGGGCCCCAGTCCCCGGCCGAATTGACGCACAGCCGCTCCGGGCCGTACAGCTCAATCATGTCGGCCGCCCGGGCCGGCGTGCATTTGGTAACCGGATACAGGGTCATTCCCGCCCAGAATCCCGCGTCCAGCACATGCCGGATGGTGTGTTCCTCAACGTGGTCGACCAGCACCCGCTCGGGCTCCAGACGCCGGTCACCGCCGAGCATGTCCAGAATCATCCGCGTTCCCTGCAACTTGTCCTCCAGATGCGGCGTATGGATCAAAATCAGCTGGTCCAGTCGAGCGGCCAGATCCAGGTGCTCCAGAAACACCGTGGCCTCATTCCGGGTGTTCTTGTTCAGACCGATTTCACCGATACCGAGGACGTTGGGGCAGTCGATGAATTCCGGAATCATCGCAATTACATCGCGCGATAACTCAACGTTTTCGGCTTCTTTGGCGTTGATGCACAGCCAGGTATAATGCTGGATGCCAAAACGGGCAGCCCGTTTCGGTTCCACCTCGGTCAACTGCCGAAAATAATCTCGAAATCCGTCGACGCTGCCGCGGTCAAACCCGGCCCAGAATGCCGGTTCGCTGAGGGCCACGCAACCCATGCGGGCCAACGTTTCGTAATCGTCGGTCGTCCGCGACACCATGTGAATGTGGGGATCGATATAGTACATGGCCGGTTTCCCTCTAGATACCAAATTCGCTGCGCCAATCCGGCGAATACTCGCGGGAAAACAGTTGCTGGATGCGGCGGGCCTTGTCCCCCTCGTCATCCCGCAACACGGTCAGGCCCATTTCAATCATTCGCAGCCGCGCGTCGGTCGGTCCATCCGCCCGCGCGATTCGATCCAGGGAAATGCCCAGTTCCAGCAAACGGGCCCGCAGTTCCAGGAATTCGTGGTCCACAATCTCGTGGGTCGTTCGATCTGGCAAAACCGTTCTCCGCAATGGGTCGCTCAATGAAAGTTGCCTGCGATCAAAGTCGTTCGCGTTAAACAACGCGTGCCGCCATTCACCGATCATTCAATATTACCCGGGACGGGAAGCCTGCCAAGCGTTTGCGACAGCATTCGGCGGCCGATTCGCCCGTTCAGGGCATGCCCTGACAGGGATTTCGCCCGGGCAGTACATCGCACACGCCGCAAAACGGGCATTGTCCCGGATTCTCGGGCGGCGGGTCATCCGGCTCGTCCGTGCGGTAGGCAATGGTCTCTCTCCATCCGCAATCCAGACACTTCAATTCCCACGAATTGATGACCAGATCCCCGGCCTGAAAGTAATTGTACTTGCAAACCAGATTGCACTGATCGCGCTCGTTCGCCTGGGGGCATTTTCCGTTGGGTGGCTGTTGGGGTCGCATCAATCCGTTCGTTCTCAGGTGATTACAGGCGGATCCCGTGATTCGTCCGGGTTGCGGCCGGTCGGGCCCGATGGCCATCCCGCGCGATTCGCATCGCTGTGCGGCCATTTTGTCGGAGGGTCGGTCATGATTTTCAGGATTCCAGTTTCATGTCGCCAATACTGTTGACAAACAGGGCCCGCGGAATGCGCTCGGTCAGTTTCTCCATTTGCTGAAAAAACCGGGCTTCCTCGGTCTCGGGCGGCATCTCAAAGCCCATAAAGACGATGGCCGCGTTTTGGGACTGTTTTCCAATCACATGATGCGGGTGCTCCGAAACAAACACCCGGGCGTCGACGTCGATACGCGAGTTGGCCGCCAGCTCTTGCAGATGCCGCAACACGTCGCTCCGCGCGGCTTCGTCGCCGACCACCCGCATCAGCCGAATCGGGCGATCCCGCCATTTGGGGTTTTGTCGCAACAGGTGAGCCAGCAACAGCATCAATTCGCCGTTTTTCAGTCCCCGCCACCAGACATCGATGGTTCCTGGCGGCGCTTGCCGCGGATCGTCCGGCAGGTGTTCAAACCGCGCCATAATAATGTTTCGTCGCAATGCGGCGATGACCCGCAAGCTGGAAACCACGGCCTCGGCCTTGGTTTCGTCATTGGGCCATCCCAACAGCAGGGTATTGGGTCGCAAGGCTCCCAGGCCACTGCACTGGATCAGGTATTCGATGCCTTCGGTCACTGTGGGCGAGGCCACGACATTGGGAAACGCGTCGAGCTCTTCGTCGACGATAAACTTTTCCAGAATCTCTTCCTGATTGGCGATGCGCTGGACCCGGTTTTCAAAATCTCCCTGAATCACCTGACCCAGATTGAGAATCCCGTGACCGCTGGTCAGCCAGTGACCGAGGATGGTCAGGTGCAATCGCGAGCCGCTGCCGCCGCTCATGGCCAAAATGATAGGCCGCCAGTTTTTGGGGTGATATAACGTTCGCTCCAGTTTCAACAGGTTCTTGCGAGTCCGCTCAAACAACAGGCCGCTGTTCAAATCGCCCCAGCGGGACTCCACCTGTTTTCGGTAAATCACAAAATAAATCGACGCCATAATCGCCGTGGAAATCAGCGCCCATTGCCAGTTGATCAGAATCATCACCGCGGCGCATCCGATGCCTCCCAGCAATGACGTGCTCCAGTGACAGTAACGGAACGTCGGACGATAGCTTGGGTTTTTGGTGATTGCTTCGTAAAAGGTGGCCAGATTGATCGTTCCGTAGGTAATCAGAAACGCCATGGTGATCAATGGTGCAATGCTGTTCAGATCGGCCGCCACAATGCCAATCGAAGAGATCAAAAAGGTTGCCAGGATCGCCCGCCGCGGTTCGGAGTTGGGGCCGCTGCCCGTGCCAAACCAGCGGAGAGAGGGAAAGATCCGGTCCCGCGCCAATGCTTGCAGAATTCGCGGAGCCCCCATCATGCTGCCCAGTGCACTGGAAAGCGTCGCGGCAAACACGCCCCCCGTAATCAGGATCGGCCACAAGGCGATTTTGCCGATGATCAGGTTGTCCGTTTCCAGTGCCTCGGCCGTACTGGTGGCGGCCAGAAAAAAGGCCATCAGGCCGTATACGACGGCCGTCACGACAATCGCCCACAGGGTTCCCGCCGGAATGCTTTTGCGCGGGTCGCGCAAATCCCCGGACATATTGGCGCCCGCCATGATCCCGGTCACCGCCGGGAAAAACAGGGCAAACATGGTGAACAGCGTCTCCTGGTCCAGGTAATGCGGCCGCAAATTCCGGCTGAGTGTTTCGGCCGAAAAGGCCTGCAACCCGCCCAGGAAGAATGAAATGAGCGAAAGGACCACGACGGCCAGAATCAAATACTGCACCTTGATGGCCCATCCCGCCCCCAGCCAGACACAAACAAAGACCCCGATGTTGGTGAGCAACGCGACCACCTTGAACGGGACGGCGTCGCCCGTAACGGCCACCAGGGCTTCCGTAAAACCAATCACGTACATGGCCACCGAAATCGTCTGGGCCATAAAAAAAACGACGCCGATTGCCCCGCCAAATTCCACTCCCAGGGAGCGGCTGATCAGAAAGTAGGCGCCGCCACCCTCAACGCGGGTGTTGGTCGCCACCGCCGACAACGACAATGTGGTCAGGGTGGTGATCAGTTTGGCGGTCGCCAGGATCGCCAGGGACCACAGCAATCCGGCGTTCCCGACCACGTACCCGAAACGCAAGTACATGATGACGCCGAGAATCGTCAGCGTGCAGGGAGTAAAAACCCCGCCAAACGTTCCAAATTTTCGCTCTGGCGAATCGTCGCGGCGGTCCCGGGTCAAACGCGGAAATGCCCCGCTGCCGGTTTCAGAAACGCTGGTACTGGTCATGAAGGGGTTTGCTAAACAATGGCATCCGGCGTGGCCAGGCGGAGAACATGGGTCCCGGCGGGGCATCGCAAATTCTCTTCCAGCCGTCGCATTGCCGCAATCCGGCAGGCCCGATACCTGATCCCCGGCCGGGCCTCCGCCGGCATGTTCCGGATTTCAGACGGGCCGGTCCCATCCTGGATCGCCTGCCCGAAGCTGGACGGGTAGCCGATTTCCAAACACAGCTGGACCAGCCAGCTGTGTCCAACCGCGGCAGGTTGGATGAAGACTGCCTTGCCCGGCGAGCCATTGGTGCAACCGGTCCAGGTTGTCGGCAGAGCCAGCCTGACCGCCTTTTTTCGTGGACTCCTTTATTCTGCCACAGTTATCTGCGATCTCGTTCCTCGGAGGACCCGGTGACGTCAGTGCCGCAATATTTCCTGGACGGCCCATCCAGTCAACAAGACGTGTCACGTGCGCGGACAACGTGCCGGGAACCGGCCCTCTTTGTTTTATCTCAAGCCCATAAAGTAGCCCGACCGGCTCTGTAGAAAACCGATGGATCGGGACCTGAGGGTGCCACGGCTGGCATGTCCAACCGTGGCGGGTTCGATTTAAACCGTACTGCCGGGCGAGCCATCGTGAAACCAAACCCGGTTGGCGACAGGGAAGGCCCGCCCCCCCTCTTTTTTCGTCAAAAACCTGCTTTTTACCTCTTCGGCCGTAGTCGAATTCACCATCAATACTCCAGTCGAACTTCCAGATCGGTGGACCAAACGGATTGAAGGGCGGATTAATGACGACGCCCTCAAGCGTTCCCGAAGCATTCACGAACCGGCCGGTTCCGCCCGTGATCGCAAAGACCGGGAACCAAAGACCCGTTGCCATTCCGCTTTGCGGGTCAAACGGCAATACGACATCGCCGCAGATGCTCATTTCAATCGTATCACCGTTGCCGGCGGTTGCTGTTTGCGTCCCCGCGAAGGTTCCCGAGAGAAAGATATCCGGTGACGGGAAAAAGACTCCGTCTGGAATCACCTGGCCGGTAATCGAATGGCAGCCCAAATGAGTACCTCGCCCCATTCTGCTGTAATCACCGGTCAACGAATTGTATTCGGCATTGGTCCCCGATGCCTTGAAGGGCACAACCTCGGCAATACTTGTTTGAGTGATTGCCACACAAGCGATGAGCATCACGGCTGTACCTGCGGTTCGCCGGATGGTCTTCATATTGTTGTACCGGATTCGTGGCTTCAGTACGTTCGGCCACACGGCCGATCGGGCCTTTTCTCCATTCCTGCAATGGCTGGTCCACCGTTCGTATGACCGGGAGCGAAATCGTCGCCCCGCCGCGCAACGAAAAAAGCCTCCTTTCAAAAAACCCGGATCCCCAGCACGTTGATTGGGGTTCGACAAAGAAATGGCAGGTCCGCCAAACCTCCGGGGGAGTAAAAGGGGACGGGTACATATATCCATATGCCGTCCGTTCCGGTGGTAATCAAAAACCGTCCGCACGCGGGCCACTTTTGACAATGGCACTGAATTCGGGAAACTCCGGCGACTGGCGACCGAGACCGACATTCGCGATGCCCTGTTGCAGTCGGTAGCGGGGCACCAGCGAAAATACGCACGGATTAATTCGACCGTGCTTTCCACAACCAGCGGGTTGTCACCAAGTACAACACCAGCCACTCGGACGAGTCAAGGATCGGCTCAACAACCGCTCTCGAAAACGACAGGGCTGCAAAACATGCCAGGCAACGCATCGGCCGTTATCTGCGTTGCCATTGAAAACCACCAATCAGGCTGGCGGCGCGGCAATTGCGGTAATCTTGCCCGTTACACCAGTTTTGCTAGACTTGTCATCCAATTGCCCACCGCGCAACGGGACGGATGGCTGAGTCTGGTTTAAGGCACCGGTTTTGAAAACCGGCGTGGGGGTAACCTCACCGGGGGTTCGAATCCCTCTCCGTCCGCTTCCGGGCCCGCTTCACCGATACCGGCACGCTGTCCGGATCCGGAGGACTTTCTTATCGCGCCGCCCGGGGGCCCCGTCAGACGGCCACCCCCCCCGCTGCCCCGCCACCCAGTCGTCCCCACCCCCGGCCACCTGATCCGTCCGGCCGCCCGGCCACCTGATCCGTCCGGCCGCCCGGCCAGCCGATGGGCCGGCCGAATTCGTCTCCGGCGAGGCCCAAATCACTCGCTGCCGGGGATTTCCAAAAAATTTTGACCCTTTGGCCAAGCTTTGCACGTTTCCGACGAATCCCAAACAGATATCGATGTGATATCATGACGATATCCTGTCCGTCGGGGACGGGTGGCAATCTGCTTCCAGGGAGAATTTCGATGAAGGTCGAGAAACTGTATCCGGCTGCTTCAGGCTGGTTTTTTCTGTTTCTGTTTCTGGCACTGTTGATCGCCGGTCCGGCACTGGTGATTCATCATGCAACCAACTTCCCGGGTGAACCGCCCGCGTGGAAGATCATCACGATGGTGGTTTGCCTGCTGGCGGGCATCATCGGGATGGCCGGGTTCATGGCGATCGCCCCCAATGAATCCCGCGTTTTGCTGTTGTTCGGTGAATACAAGGGCAGCGTCAAGGAATCGGGTTTTTTCTGGGTCAATCCTTTCTTTTCCAAAAAGAAAATTTCGCTGCGGATTCGCAACTTTGAGACCGGGTCCCAGATGACACCGGAGAAAAAAGATGCGGCGGGCAAGGTCGTTAGCAAAAAAGGACACACCGGCGGCCGGCCCTCCAAGGTAAACGACCGGGATGGTAACCCGGTGGACATCTCGGCGGTGGTGGTCTGGAAGGTGATTGATACGGCCGAGGCGTTGTTTGAGGTCGATGATTATGAGGATTTCGTTCGTGTCCAAAGCGATGCGGCGTTGCGGATTCTGGCCTCACGGCATCCCTACGACAGTGAAGACCACGAGGTTTCGCTGCGCGGCAGTACGACGGAAGTGTCGGATCAGCTGATGCACGATATTCAGGAACGACTTCACAAGGCCGGGGTGGAGGTCATTGAGGCCCGCATCAGCCACCTGGCCTACGCCCAGGAGATCGCGGCGGCGATGTTACAGCGGCAACAGGCGTCCGCAGTGGTGGCCGCCCGGGCCCGGATTGTGGAGGGTGCCGTGGGGATGGTGGAAATGGCCCTGGCCGAATTATCCAGCAAGAAAATTATTGACCTGGACGATGAGCGGCGGGCGACCATGGTTTCCAACTTGCTGGTCGTCTTGTGCAGCGACCGCTCGCCCCAACCAGTTGTCAACACGGGAACGCTGTACTGAAATCGTGGTTGGCCACCCGGCATCGAGTGAAATGCGACCGGCGGAAACACCGCCGGTCGCGGCCTCGATTCCGGTGGCTTGCGGACAAAGGCTCAACCGTGCCAAAACGAGAATCATTTCTGTTGCGTATCGACCCAAAAATTCTGGCGGCCGTGCGCCGCTGGGCCAATGACGATTTGCGCAGCGTTAACGGTCAACTGGAATATGTCTTGCGCCGCGCACTCGAGGATGCCGGGCGATTGCCGGACGGCCAGTCGGATCGTTCCCCGCCCGCGGACCCGTCGCAGGCGTAACCCGGAACCGGCCGTTCCCCGCCCCACGGACTGGCGGAACCCGGTCACCTGATTTGAGGCGCCCTGACATGTTGGGTTTGTGGCCTTTTTCGCCAGGGCGCTGTTCGGACGGAACGACGCGACACTGGTGTGCCGCACGCCCTACACCGCCAACCCGGTCGATGCATTGGCAACAGTCGGCGGTGGTTCGTTCGCCGGAACCGAACTACCGGACGACGTCCACCCAAACTCTCCCGGCGGAAAGTCGATGCCAATCGGGTGATCGGCGGGCTGAATGCCCCACATGCGAAACCGGAACCGGTCCCACGCTGACAGGGTTTGCAGCCATCTCCCAAGGGCGTTGTCGATCCGCTTGACGCCCTGATTTTCCACGTCATGAATTTCATCCAGGATGGCCCGGCATCCGGACGCCTTGCCGGACAACAGCAGGGCGCAGGCAAAGTTGAGCTTGAATTCAACCGGCGATTCCGGGCGCATCCAGGTGCAATTCGTCCGCATCACCAGCGGTCGCAACAAACTGATCGCCTCCACGTGCCGGCCCAGTCGCATCAGGATCACGGCCCGCGCGTTTCGAATGGCCGGGTCCGGATTATCGCGGCTGGCCAGCTGCAGGGCTTTTTCAAGTCGACCCGCCTCGGCCAGTTGGACGATGCGGGCCAATCCGGTTTGATTCATCGGCGCGGCTGGCGGTTTCGCCGACCGGGTGACGGATTCGACCAGTTGTTCCAGCGACTCCGAGGTTTTGGGATCCAGTTCGCCGGACAATTGCCGGGCGTTTTTTTTAATACTCATAATGGATTTCCTGACAGAAAAAAGGGGTTACCGCGAGCACCGAAAACTGCGCGTGGCGTAGTTCGGCCCGGCAGCGACAAAAAAAGAAACACATTCGCAAAAGACAGACGGCCAAACGCGGAAAATTCCCGTTCCGTCTAGATTTGCAAACGAATGTGCCAGGAAACCAGGCTGGTGCCAGGGCCAACCGCTCGAGTGACCCGGATCGATGCCGCGGTGTCGCAGCGCAAAGCGTGAACCTGACCCGCAAAACCACCGCAGCCGGCCGCGGATGGACTCCATCGGTCGAATCCTTCCGAAGTTGGCCCGCAGACCAGGCCGGTGATCGAGTCGGCCACGGCGGGCGGCAGGCCCTGCAAGGCCTTGCCCATCTGTGGCAGTTCAGAGTGCTGCCGGAACAGGCCGCCGGCCAGCGGGCCGAAAACGAGCAAGCCGGCCAACAAGACCTGACAACTGGCGGAGACTATCGGCTTCATGACCGCACCCGATTAAGAAACACCGGCAACCGCAGTCCGCATTCGCGCGACCACCGCCGGAGTAATTAAGTATCACCAGCCGCCTCCGCCCGTCAATGGAGCAATCGCAAATCGGGTGCAGATTACCGGCCGGACCGGCTGGCCGACCCCTGGAGCGCTCGCGGAGCCACCACCAGACCGGGGGCAAGCCTCAAACGCGCCGCTGGCACGCGTTGGCAACCGCGGGGATGCCGAAACGGGTCGCAACCTGAACCGATACAACGGGTACTATTTCTGCAGGTCGGGGTGCGACCGGATGACCGCCTGGGGATCGAAATCGGCGGGCGGGTCGTAATCCTGGTTCGCTTGCAAGGCTGCCAGATTCAGCGTTTCAACGGGCACGCCCGACTCGGGCACCTGGCCATGGGCCGCCCAGACAATGGCATTCAGCACGACACGACGAAAATCGGGATCGGCCCAGTTCCAGTGAAAGTGACCGCCCGTGAAGCCAAAACCGCGGCCGCCGTCGCTGCGCTGCACCGCCCAGGCCAGATGCTGGGGCTGGCCGGCCGTGACGGCCTGCCGAACGTCGGGATTTCCACTGTGCGGCCCGTCCGGGCGGTTCATGGTCGATTCCGGGGCAACGGCCGACAGAATCGGCGTGACTCCCGCCATCTCCGGCAGGAATCGCATGTGAAAATACCATTCGTCCTGGATCTCAAATGGCTGAACCCCGCGGCTGATCTCGTGGTCCGGCAGGGTATCAAACCGGGCCTTCCAGTGCGGATTGACCGACCAGTTCGTTTCGAAGTAGCCGCCAATCCAATTCATCAAATCATCTCCGGCCTCGCCGGGCGGCATTTCCACCGCGTAGTGCAAACAGACAATGCCGACACCTTGTCCGGCCAGGCGGCTGACCTGTTGGCGATGGTTGATCGCCGGATGATTGGGGCCTCCGTCACTGTACATGACAAGGGCATCGACATTTCGCAGCACTGCCTCATCCGGCGGCCACTGGTGCCGGATGACCTCCGTTTCAAACCCAGGCATTGCAGCGGTCAGCGATTTGGCCAGCAGCATACATCCGGCGTAATGCTCGTGCGCACCATACCCGTGACTGGGTGGGCCGGCGACAAACACAACTTTCCGGGCAGCTTCCTCCGGCAACTGGGCCATCGTCACTGCCGGAAACAGCCAGGCACCCGACAGCATTACGGCGAGCACCGCCAATACGAGTCGATTGATCATGGGAACGTTTCTCCGGGGCAGGATGGTCCAGACGGGCGGCGTCGAATACACACAACCCGGTTACGAAGGTCGCTGCGGAGATTATACTGAAATTGCGGGCCGCCATGGAGACGGCCTGATTTTTGTTTCCATCGTCGGGAATTCCACGTGTCAGCCATCAAACGAATTCTGGTCACCGGCGGAGCCGGATTTCTGGGATCACATCTCTGCGAACGCCTGGTCGACGATGGCCATGACGTGATTTGTGTGGACAACTTTTTTACCAGCCAGAAGAGCAACGTGGCCCACCTGCTGGAGCGTTCCAATTTTGAGCTGATCCGGCACGATATTGTGTTTCCGATTCATCTGGAGGTGGACGAGATTTACAATCTGGCCTGTCCGGCGGCGCCGGGACATTACCAGTACAATCCGATCAAGACCATGAAGACGTCGGTGGTGGGTGTGATCAACCTGCTGGGTATGGCCAAACGCTGCCATGCCCGGATTCTGCAGGCATCAACCAGCGAGGTGTACGGCGATCCGGAAGTGCATCCCCAGCCCGAATCGTATCGCGGCAGTGTCAATCCGATCGGCGTGCGAGCCTGTTATGACGAGGGCAAACGGGCGGCCGAAACGCTGATGGCGGATTACCACCGCGTGCACAAGGTGCCGGTGCGAATCTGCCGCATTTTTAATACCTATGGTCCGCGGATGCACCCGTTCGACGGCCGGGTCGTTTCCAATTTTATTCGCCAGGCGCTCGGCGGCGAGGACATCACGCTGTTTGGTGACGGTTCCCAAACCCGTTCCTTTTGCTACCGCGATGACCTGGTGGAAGGGTTTCTGAGGTTGATGGCCTCGGATGTTTCCGAACCGGTGAATATCGGCAATCCCGGTGAATACTCGATCCGCCAACTGGCGGAGATGATTGTGGAATTGACGGGCAGCCGGTCACGACTGGTTTACCAGCCGTTGCCGGCGGATGATCCGGTGCGGCGCAGGCCGGATATCGGGCTGGCCCGCAAGTACCTGAATTGGGAGCCGACGGTCCCGTTACGCGACGGCCTGCAAAAGACGATCGCCTGGTTTCGTACGATCGACCCGGACCAATACCGTCCCCCCACACCGAATTACTAGGGACGGCATCGTCGCGGGAAATCGCGGCAGCTGATTCCGTCATTCGGTTGGTTCAAACCGTTGCCTAGCCGGCCAGATACCTGATTGCCTCATCGGCGTCGTGTTCTTCCACCAGCAGGATAACCCGGTCTTGCGGCTGCAACTGGTCGCTGGCGGTGGGAACCCGAATAAACTCCTGCCGAATCAGGGCCACCAGCAGGCAGTGGGCCGGCATATCCAGTTCCCGGAGGGGCTGGCCAAGTGACGGGGCCGAGGCATTCAGATCCAGCTCGATCAGCTCGATACCGCCCCCGGGCAGAGGCTGCCGCCGCACCACATTGCCTTCCTGCAGGAATGACAGGATCTGGCGGGCCATGACTTCCCGTTCGCTGACGGCCACATCGATTCCCAGTTTTCCGACGACCTGGGCATAATCCGGGCGGCCCACCACCGCCATAATGGTTTCGGCTCCCAAATCCCGGGCCTCGACACATGTCAGGATGTTGTTTTCGTCGTTTCCGGAGCAAGCGATAAATGCGTCGGCGCTGCCGACACGCTCTTCCTGCAACACCTCACGCCGGGTGGCGTCGCAGTTGACGACCGACGTCTGGGAAAGATTGTTGGCCAAAAACTGGCTGCGTTCCAGGCTGGATTCCATCAATGTCACACGAAACCGCTCGCGTTCCAGCGTCCGGGCCAGATGGAAACCGGTTTCGCCGCCCCCGGCAATTACCACCCGTCGCCGGTGTTCCTGGGCCTGGCGAAACAGGGATTTGATGTTGGCGATGTCTTCCGGTCGACTGAAAACCAGCAACCGGTCCCCGACCACCAACGGGTCATCCGCCCGGGCAATCCACATTTTGCCGTCGCGTTTGATCGTGCCGATGCGAACGCTGCCGGGCAGGTCCAGTTGCCTGAGGCTTTTGCCGACCACCGAACTTTTTTCGTTGACGACGACCTCGTGAACTTCCAGTTCCCCGCGGGCGAATTGTTCCAGAACGATGGACCCGGGATCGCGCAGATTGTGAGCCAACTCCAGAGCCGTCAGGTGTTCCAGGCTCATCAGCCGGTCGATTCCGAAATGGTACTGGTAATCGAACGTGCTGAGATCGCGAAAAACGGGTGAGTAGACCCGGGCGATCGAACGCCGGGCACCCATCGCCCGGGACATGCTGGCGGCGACAATATTGACCTCGTCGTTACCCGTGACGGCCAGGCACATGTCCGCCGTCGAAATCCCGGCCTGAAACAGCACCGAGGAGCGTGATGCCGAACCGGTAATCGCGCGAACGTCCAGGTGATCGTTGATATCCCGGATCTTTTCCGCATCCTCATCAACAACGGTGACGCTGTGGCCATACTGGCACAGCAAATCGGCAATTGAGGTACCGACCGTGCCGGCACCGAGGACAACGATGTTCATGCGAGGAGTGAATTGCGCTGCACGACGGGCAGCCCCGGTGGGATCAAATCGGCACGAGGACAAATCCAGAGACTGGTTATCACGATTTGATCGGTGGGCGTCAAGTTGGCCTGAACGGCCATGGCCGGCGGATTGGGCCGCGGCGGAACGATTCCGCCGCGACCTGCGGACCGGATGCCGGTTTGCGGATCGAGGTCACTCGCGAACAGCCGTGGGACTAGTTGTCCTCGGCCCGCCGCTGAAATGCCAGGAAATGGAACCCGGTATCATCATTGACCACAAAGGCCCCCTGGGGCGGGAAGTAGTGAGCCACAACGTCAAACGGTGGCAGCGGATGTTCATCATAGGCGCGTTTTAGCCCCGCCAGGTATTTGTTGTCTTCGGCTCCCCTGGCCAGCAATTCCCGCGTGTTATCCGATTGCGCCAAATCAAAAAACATGCGAAACGTCTCGGCCGGGCGAGTGTACATCGTGACCGAAGGCATCTCCGTACCCAGCAACCGTCGCATCTCGTCCAGGATCGACTGATAGTCATCGTCGTCCGCCATCCGTGGGTGGTCTCCTGCCTGGGTGTCGATCAGGTATTCAAAGAACTCGGTACTTTCGGTGATCACAAAGCTTTCGCCGATGAAACCCATACAGGGTTGGGTCGGTCGCAATTCCACCCGGATTTCTTCATCCTCTTCCGGCAAATCCTCCAGAGTGACTTCATCGGGGTCTTTCCCGTCGCGGGACGCCTGGCGGCGGGCACGCCGCAACCGCGCCTGGTCTTCGACGGATTTCGGAGTTTTCCAGTAGCTGACATCGTTGTGGCTTGCCTGCACGAACACCTCGCGGTCCTCGACATTGGCCTTTTCCATCAGCCGGTTCACCAGCGACTCGGCCTTTTCCAAATCGATCACCTGAACCGCCAGGGCATTGGACTGCGCGTTAATCGCACTCTTGCTGTTCATCCATGCCAGATAAGTAATCCGGCCTTCCAGATTTTCGATCAGATCGGTTTGCAGATCAATTTCCAGTTCGTCGTTGACGTTTTCCTGCAGTTGTTGCCGGAAGGTGCCTTCGGAGGTGAAGGTATCGACGATTTTTTCCAGCTCGGCCATGAACTTTCGAGCGTCCCAGTGGCTGGTCATGTAGGTCGCACAATTTTCCGGAACAAATGGCTCCGGATCGAAAATACCCGGTTTGAGCGCGATCATCTCGAAAATACCTTCACGGGGACTGCTCAACAGCAGGTGGCCATGAAAGATGCTTTCATAATCCTGTTCGTTAAAAATCGCAGCTCCGCCCAAGGCACTGACTCCGTCGATTCCCAGAACCCGCAAGGCTCCAAAAACCAGACCGGCACTGGCGTTTCCCTGAGTGAAACTGCGGGCCAGCGTGATGGGGTCCACAAAAAATGACATCGTCAGCGGCTGGCCTTCGATACTGCGACACTTGTTCATGATCGTCGTAAACTTGCGATTGCTGGCCAGGGTCGTGTCTTTGGGATCGGCATCTCCTGCCCAGCGGGCGATCATTTCGTCAAAAGCCGTTTCATTGCTGGCGACCAAAAACGTCCCTTGATGCAGCACATACCAGATGTCTTCGTCGCCCCGCACGTATTTGGTCTCCAACCCGTGACGCGTTTCGTCAACAATCTCTCCCCCCTCCTCGCGGATCAGTGTGTGAACCCGCTCCAGCAACGTCGTGGCCGTTCCGGTTTCGTCACTGACGTCGGCAAGCAGCGCAAATACGGGAGTCTCCCGGCGCGGCGTAATAATGGCAAAACAGATTTCACCGGTGGGCAATGACTGCAGCTCGGCGAGCGGAACGCCGACTTGCTCCTGAACATCCTCATATGCGGACTGGGCCTCGGCGTACAACTCGCCTACCAGCGGCGCAATCTGTTCGTCTTGCAACATGCGTCCAAAATTGGACTGACGGAAGTCCTCAACCAGTTCCCTGACATTGTTAATCTGAACATAAACGGAAGTTCGCTCAGGTAACAAATCCACGGCCCGGGGTCGTTCCTGACCGACGGCCACCGGGGCCACCAGCAGCCCCGACACAAGGGCCACGGCCAGCCACACCGGTTTTTGGGAACGAGTCCGGTCACGGCGCGCAAAAAATGGTCGATGCATGTTGGGTAGATCCTGGCAATAAAAGAAAAAAGAAAATCTGCTGTCAGGGTTTGGCAAGGATACGATGGTCATCCGGCCGATCGTGATTGGGCCGATCGTGATTCGGCCCTGCGAGGTACGGCTGGTTGTGGCCGCGGCGATCCCGGATGTAATAACCCGGGACAGCGCCGTTTTGTTTCGCGACGGAAAGGAATTTCACCAGATTTGTCGATTTTCAGGATAAATCCGGCCCGCCGAAAAGCGGATTGCCCGGGATCCTGCGGAACCTGTTCCCGTCGCCCCGGTTTCATTTGACGCGCCGCTGGCCGATGCCGATGATTACGACTGGGCCAACTCGTGCCAGCGCGGGGCCGGTCCCGTTTTGATTCAGCCGCCCATCTGACTCCCCGGAGAATCTGAAATGTCACGTTTGCGGGCAAACACCGGATCATGGCTGGCGGCGATCGCAGGCGTGGTGATTTTGTCGGCCGCGGTCCACGCCCAGAATATTCCCCCGGGCACCTTTCCCGGGGGCGATCAGCTGCCTGTCGATACCGGAACCGGTATCGGCACCGGACAAGGCAGCCAGGCCAGCGGGACCCAGCAACAGACGACTCAGGGGGGGCAAGCTGACATTCAAAGTCTGGGTGACTTTGTCAACCAGTTCAATCTGGAGCCCGAAGTCGTGGAAATCGAAAACCAGCGGTTGAAACCGTTTGTGGGGCCCTCTCGGGCCGCATTTTCCGAGCAGGGCCTCAGTCACCCGCGCAGCCAAATTGACCCGATGGCGGGCGGCCAGCCCGGGGCTCGCGCAACCGGGGGACGGGTTGGCGGTGCGGGAGCGGCGGCCCAGCCGCTGGACGGATTCGAAGTCGTTCGCGCCGGAATCCGGACCCGCCTGGTGCCGCGGTTTGAAGTTCGCCAGCCGGTCAGTTCGGCAGGCGTCTCCAGTCGATTCCGGCAACGCCTGGCCCGAATTCCGTCCGTGAATTCGTCGGCAGACGGCATCCGTGTGTCGGTCCAGAATCGGGTTGCCACGCTGAGCGGATCGGTGGCCACCATCGCTGAACGCGAACGAATTGAACGGATGGCCCGTCTGGAAGCCGGAATTTCCGGCATTGACAACCAAATCACAGTCGTGGGCCAGTAGTTAATACTGGACAGTACCCGTCGATTCCAGACATAATGCAATTGTCCGCTGGAGCAACGGCCACCGAAATGGCCCAGGGGAGGTTCCGGTTCAGTTCTGGTGCTCCGCTGTTCCCTGTGCAGCAGTGGCGCCGCTTGCTGGCCCCCAACGCTCGGCGTGAACCCGACTAAGGCATGTGAGGCAGACATTCATGAAAACAATCGCGATTCCCGGGTCGCTCGAATCGCTGGTCCAGTTTTTAAATGAACTGCAAGCTCGGGTGCCGATCACGACATTGCAGCAGCAATTGTCTCGCCTTGATTTGACGCTCGACGACCTTGGCCCGTTCATGCAATTCGGTGAGTCGTGTTACCAGCGAAACCTGATTTGTCAGGGACCCTGGTATGAGTTGTTGTGTATCTGCTGGCGAGAGGGACAACACAGTTTGATCCACAATCATGCCGGGTCGACCTGCGGTCTCAGAATCATGACCGGATCGGCGATTGAAACGACCTTTCTGGAGAGGGCGGACGGACGTGTCCAGCCGGTCTCGAAACGCGAATTTTGTCCGGGACAGGTGTGCTGTACGCAGGATGCCGATATCCACCAGGTTCGAAACATTTCGCCCGCCGGCGGCGACCTGGTGACCGTCCATATCTATTCGCCACCGCTGGGTCCGATGCGGACCTGGGAAATGGAATCGCCGGCGGAAACACTGTAGCTCTCACCCTTCCCGTCAACAGGCACCGTCGACCGTTTGGTCACAGGACGATGAATTGGTTGCCGGACAGGCCGGTACCGGGATTCAAATGGCATGGATGTGTTGCTGGGTGACCCGTTGCTTTTGGTGTGGTTGGCGGTTCTGGGATTATGCACGGGATTTCTGACCGGCCTGTTCGGCATCGGCGGTGCCTTTGTCACAACGCCGGTGATGATTGCCGTCATTGGCATCGATTCCTCACTGGCGGTTGGCTGCAGCATGGGATTTACGCTGGTCAACGGCATCGCCGGATTGCGGCGTCATTCCGGGGTTGGCCAGATCGAAACCCGGGCCTTGCTGGTCATCGGCGCGGCTGCCTGTTTGGGCACGTTCGCCGGATTCCAGTTTCATTACAGCATCAAGCAGGCGATGGGTGAACGATTTCCGGATTTCGTGAACGCCCTGTATATCGCCATTCTGTTGCCCATTGGCCTGCTGGTCTGGTGGCAAAGCAACAAGACCATCGGACGACCGTTGTTGTCCCGGTTTCGGATCCCTCCTGTCGTATTGTTGAGGCAGCCGGATTTGCCGCCGGTCAGTCTGACCTTGCTGGGCATGATTGGACTGGCGATCGGGATTGCCAAGGGCATGCTGGGTATCGGCGGCGGTATTATTCTGGTACCCATGCTGGTTTTGGTCGTTGGGCTGGCGCCGAGCCGAGCCGTGGGTGTGTCGCTGGGAATGGTGGTTTTAAGTTCGATTGTGGGCACGGCCCTGTATGCGTGGCGGGGCGATGTAAATCCGTTTATCGTGGGCGCGATGCTGGTCGGCAGTCTGATCGGTGTGGGGCTCGGTTCGAGGCTTTGTCACATTTCCTCCCCAACCCGGCACAAGCGCATGTTGGCGCTGCTGATTCTGGGATTTGCCGCCTTTCTGATCTTCGAATTATGGATCTGATTCGGAACCCCGTCGCGCGATGGCCGGGTAACCGGTGGTTGCCGGGACGACGTCCGGGTCCGTTCCGGGGCTATTCCGGAACGTAGAACAATTCGGTGGCCGGCCGCAGCGGACGGTTCATCCACAGGGGGCGACGCAGGCCGTCGGGGCCTGGTGCCGGGCGGGCCATGGCCAGCCACTGACGATAGACCTCCATCGACTTCCGCGTGTCAACCTGCACGTCGCCATGCCGGTCACCGTCCCGGGCTGGCGTGACCGTGACCTTGTGGTGCCAGCAGTGCATGCCACTGACCGGATCAGGATGCACCGCAAAGGTCAGGTTCTGGGGGACGCCGCCATCGGACCAAAAGATCCGGGCCGAGTCCCGATCGGAGCTTTCGTAACCGGCGATGCTGCCGGTTCTGCGCATTTGCCAAACATCGTCCTCCAGCCGATTGATTTCCACCAGGTTCGTGGCCCAGCGATTGGCTGCCGGATCGACGGCCCGTCGCCACCGACCGAGATGATGGGAGCAAGCCACAATGCCCGGTTTGATTGCCTCGGTAACCCAGATGCGGTCCACAAAAAAGCCAATCTCGGTCGTCACCCGAACCAGGTCGCTCGTTCGGACACCCAGACGGGCGGCGTCACTGGTGTGGATCCAGACCGGGTTCTGGTTGGAAATTTCGGCCAGCCATTTGGCATTGCCGCTCCGCGAGTGGATCAGCGTGGGCAGGCGGTAGGTCGGTAACAGCACAAACTCATTTTGTTGACGATCGATGGTTTGGGGATGAACGTGCGTTTTGATGTAGGCGGGGATCCGGTACTCGGGCCATCCCCAGTCCACGAGGGTTTGCGAAAAAAACTCCTGCTTTCTTGAAGGAGTCGGGAAACCGCGGCGGGGCAGGCGATCAACGACGACACCAATCACCTGATCCCCGTCCAAAACGTTGCCGGTTTCCGTATCGATCGTGCTGGACGCCAGTTCGTCGTCCGGAATCACATGCATGTGTTTTCGGTAGGAGCGGCGTTCAACTTCAAAGGCACCATATCGACGCATGTACTCCAGCGGCGACAGGTCGTGCTCGCGAGCCCTGGCGGGCAGCCCCGGCGTCTTTTCAAAAATGTATTGATAGTATTCATCGATGGTGATTTTTTCACCCGGACGCCAGGGTGACATGAAATGCTGTCGAATTCCCAGGTCGTCGTCGCGGTCGATTTCCCATGACAATTCCAGCCAAAACTCGTCCTCTTCCCAGACTTCACCAGGATTGGTTTCGTAAGTGAATTGAACGGCGCGGCCGCTGCGGCGGGCGGCTTCGCGCAGGATCGGCTGCCGAAAGGCAATCCACAGACCGCTGTGCGTTTCATAGCTGTTCAAATCATGTCGTTCACTGGCGTGCCCCATCGGCAACACGTAGTCGGCAAAGCAGGCGGTCTCGTTCCACGTCGGCGTCAATGCGATGTGGCATCCGATTTTTTCCTCATCGCACAACATGTCGATCCACGAGAATCCGTCCGGATAGCTCCAGACCGGATTAAATACGCGTGTGAAGTAGGTGTCGATGCGGCCGCGGTTCTCGTTCAGAAAATGCGGCAGTAAAAAACTCATTTCATAATGGGCCAGCGGGTATTCGTTGGGAAAGTGCAGCTGATTCCAGAATCGGACGGCGGGCGGGTTCAGAAAAAAGTCCGGTTTGAACTTGTTCCAGCCACTGGGAGACGTTCCACCCTCGGTGCCCACGCTGCCGGTCAACACATTCAGGAAATGCAGGGCCCGGGCGACCGCCCAGCCGCCCAGGTTCCCGCTGCTGGCGCTACGCCAGGTGTGAGTGGCCAGCCGGGTTCCGGCCGCCGCGATTCGCTCGGCAACCCTGACAATCTGAGCAGCCGGCACACCCGATTCCGACTCGGCGAATTCGGGAGTATAGACCGCATACTCGGTTTTCAGCGCATCCAGAAAGTTCCCGAATGTTACCGCGGTGTTGGGAACGCATGCCCGCAGATAGTCCTGCCAGTTCACCCAGTTCTCGACAAATTCCGTGTTGATCCGGTCGGTCTGGATTAACTGGTTGGCAATCGCCAGCAACACCGCCGCCTCGCTCCCGGGTTGAGTGGGGAGCCAAAAATCGGCGACACTGGCGGTATTGGACAATCGCGGATCCAGCACCGCCAGTTCGGCTCCGTCCATCATGCCTTCGACGATTCGCTGGGCGTGGGGATTGAAATAGTGGCCCGACTCCAGGTGGGCACTGACCAGCAAAATAAACCGGGCCTTGGCATGGTCGGGTGAAGGTCGGTCGTATCCGTGCCAAATGGCGTACCCGAATCGGGCCCCGGCCGAGCAGATGTTGGTGTGGCTGTTGTGACCGTCAACTCCCCATGCCTTGAGCACCCGGTCCATATAACCTTCATGGCCCGGCCGCCCGACGTGATATACGATTTCGTTGTGACGTTGTTCGCGCAGGGCGGTGGCGATCCGGGCACCGACGTCGGACAGGACTTCCGGCCATGTGACCCGTTTCCATTGACCGCCGCCGCGTGGTCCGGTCCGCTTGAGCGGATAGAGAATTCGGTCCGTGTCATTGATCTGGTTGATGGTCGCCGGGCCCTTGGCGCAATTGCGTCCGCGGCTGCCCGGATGGTGCGGGTTTCCCTCGAACTTTCGAACCCGCATGGTTTCCTTGTCGACGTAACCGACCAGCCCGCAGGCCGACTCGCAATTGAAACAGGTGGTCGGAACCAGCATATAGTTGTTTTTTCGCACCATCGGCCAGGCCGCCGGATCGTTCTCCTCCCAGTCGTCCCATTGTTCCATGGGAGGGAACCGTTCCAGGGGCACGGTGGTGACCGGCAATGGCGGTCCGCCGCCGGCATCCAGGTCGGGGATGATTTTCAGGCTTGAGGCAAGCCGTTCGATCAGGCTGCGTTTGGGGAATGACATCGGTGCGATTTCGAGAATTAGTCCAGAGAAACAAGTTGCGGAGCACGGACCCACACATGTTCGGCGCAATACAATCCCGTCAGGGCCAGAACTCCGGCCAGCGCCGCCATCGGCGGCGGGCCCACCAGCACCAACACGATCGGCAGCAGGCAGCCGATGGCCACGACGCCCGTCCAGTACAATCGACAGAACCGTCCTCGCGTAATCATTTTGGCAACCGCGCGACTGTCGGCGGTCCCGTGCGTGGTGGCCAGTTCAAAGGCGTCAACGACCAGTTTTGCGGTCAGGGATACCAGCAAGAGGGTGGCCATGAAATCAATCCAGCCCGGCAATCCCGCGAACAGGGACACCATACTCATCGTCGCGGAACCGGCAATCACGGCATGCAGCAGCATATGAACAGCCAGCAACGGGCTTTGCCAAAAATCGCGACCACGCGCCTGGGCAAACAGAAATGCGGTGTAGATCGCGGTCAGGGCGGCGGCAATGACCAGTGGCCAACGCAGCCAGCTCCCCTCCAGTCCCTGGCCGCGGACCAGCGCAACAAACCAAAACGCCAAAACCAGGGCGTATGCATTAATGATCCACGCGCCTCGCACCAGCCAGGAACGCCATTGGGGGCGCAACATCACATACAGGAACCGCTTCGGCTGGTCCAGGTCCATCACCAGCAGGGCACCGGTCAGCCCCAGGAAAATCAGGGCGACCAGCCAGGCCGCCCACTGCGTCCCGGCCGTCAGTATGTCACCCCCCCAAATCGCCGCCAGTGAGGTTACCAGGCCAGTGCCGGCCGAAATCGCCTTGGTCCAGACATAACCGGAAACCTGCCAGCCCCACAGCACCCCCTTGTTGGGTGCATCGTAGCTGCGGCGGGCGCCCGACCCGTCCCCGGCCGGGACCGATGGTGACCGTTGCGGGTCGACGGACGACACCACACCGTCGGTGGGATCATTCAGTCCCAGCGCGTCCCGCAACGTATCCAGTGCATGTCGTTTGCTGAGGACCGTGGCGGGAACCGCGGCCGGTGGCAATCTCTCGACCTGAAATTGTTGCAGCCGGTTAAGGTGGGGCAGGCTGGCGGACTGGTCCGAGGTTCGATCTGCGGGCCCGGATGCCGTATTCGTGGCACGGGCAATCATCGCCACCCGCTGTTCCACAACATGCGCGTAGTGCCCTACCCCGCGCACTTGACGACTCCACATCGATTCCGACGTCGGCGGGGCGGCCGCGGAATCCAGCGATGCGCGGTCGCCGTCAATGTAATACAGTTGCGGCAAAGTGGCCTTTTCCGGCTTGCGAACGGTGACCGCCTGTCTGGATTTCAGCCGCGAGATGTTTGAGTCCGGGTCGTCAAGGTCGCCGGAAATGATGGCCTGGGTCGGGCAAACATTGACGCATGCCGGCTCCAGTCCCAGATCGACCCGGTGCGCGCAATAATTGCATTTCGCTGCGGTTCGGGTGTTGGGGTCGATATACAAGGCGTCATAGGGACAGGCCTGCATGCACGCCTTGCAGCCAATGCATCGCCGGCTGTCAAAATCAACAATACCGTCGCTGCGGCGAAACAGGGCCGTCACCGGACAGATTTCGACACACGGTGCGTCGTCACAATGGTTGCACCGCATTACGGAAAACAGGCGCCGCGAATCGGGAAAGACGCCCTTTTCGATATACTTGACCCACGTGCGATTGACGCCAATCGGCACGTCATGCTCGCTTTTGCAGGCTACTGTGCAGGCGTGGCATCCAATGCAGCGCCGGTTGTCGATAATAAAACCGTAGTTGGCCAAGGTGTCCGGGTCCGTTGATCATGAATCAGAGACGTAGCTGGCAATCCAGCCGACAGGATACCATTTTTTGGATGGCCTGCCACGCCGCGGTGGGGGCCCTTGTCACTTTCGCGGCAGCTTCGATACTTACATCCTGACCATACACCATCGACAGCCCATATTGATTTGGAGAAGGAACATGAAGAATCGTCTGTTTGGCCTCGTTTGTCTGTCGACCGCAATGATCATCCTGGCGGTCGGCTGTATACCCGACGAGGCGAATGAAAAACCGGTGGTTGATGCCGCATCGGGCACAGCCGCGCATCAGGGCCATGCCCATGGTCCGCGCGGGGGAGAGATGTTCTCGATGCCGGAAGCCGGCCTGGCTGGTGAATGGGTCGCCCGCTACGGTGATAATCTGGTGACGGTTTATGTCTATGAACAGGACGGCAAAACCCCAAAAAAGATCAACGCCGAAAAACTGGTTGCCAGCCGCAAGGTCAAGGATCTGGAGCTGTACGAATTGACGGCCGTCGATGCCGAAGGCGGGATGGCCGACAAGTTCGAGCTTGTCGATGAGACATTTGCCATTGCCATGAAAACCACCGGCGCCAATCTGGAAGTGGAAATCGACGGCGTCAAGTATTCCACCAAACTGGACAAGGATCCGCACGCCCATTAAGGGTCTTGGGGATTACGGTCGCTCCCGGCGCAGCCGGCAAGTCGCCGGGGGCTGCGGACCAGGCATCGCTGTGTTGCGGGCGAGTTGGCAATCACAACGAATTGGCCGAAACGAACAGCATCGCGTGAGCGAGACTCACGCGATGCTTTTTTGCCCATCGCTGGCCGGCTGGCGTGCAGCGTATCAACTCGCCAGGCTTTCAAGGTCCGGCGGGCACGCGACGTTCAGTCGCAGAAAGCGGGCGCAGCCATTATGACCGCGTGCAGCGGTTTGGGCGATCTGCGATCGCGGGGCACAGCGCCAGATCCCCCATATGGTTGATTCAGAATTCATGCTCGGCGTACTTGCGCTTCAATTGCAGCACCCGAGCATCCGGGTCGACGACGACTCGATCCGGCTGAAACGAAGCGCGGATTTCAAACTCGACGGTTTCATCGGCGCCGATCGTAATCCGGGTGCGGGCATCCTGGTACAGGGGATTGGGTTGATTGTCGACCCAGCGTTCCCGGGACGCAGCAGCGATTTCCAGCGGCATCTTGCCAGTGCCGACATTTCGCACGGAACCCGAAACAACCCACTGCCCCGCCCGCTGTTTCAGGCGGACGTCATGCAGTTCGTATTGCGGAACGACCACCTCAAAAAACCATTGCTGAACAAATGCATCATAGGCCTGCGGATCATCGGCAAAATGCCGCATGTGGCTGACAAAGTCCTGAAGCACCGGGTAATCATTCGGGGACTGGCCATACTTGCGAATGAACGATTGCAGGCCCTGCAAGTTTTCGGTTCGGCCCATATGATTCAGCAACATCCAGAACACCCAGCCTCCCTTGTCATAGGTGACCGTCGTATCTCCGGAAACCGACCCGTCAATCTCGACCAGCGGGCGTTCGCTGTCGACGCTGCGGCGTTCCCCGTACTGGTCCTCGATCTGCCGGAAGAAACTGATGCGGGAGCGTTCGCCCCGGACCTGATCAAACAACAGACCGGTTGAAAAGTGGGCCATTCCCTCGCTCAGGATATTGCCCCCGGGCCCCTTGCCCGGAACCAGAATATTGCCCCACCATTGGTGGGCGGCTTCATGGGCGGCGACCAGAAAGGGAGCGTCGGCACCCGGCTGGTCCCGGGTCAAAAACCCGATGCCTTCGGAAAACGTAATGTTGGTCGGGAATCCCTGGGCGTAGGTGGCCATGTTCGGAAACTCGCTCAGTCGCAAATCCTGCCAGGGATAGGGTGCAAACCAGCGCGAATACCAGGCCCGGGCAGCCTCCATCGCTTCCGATATCTGCTCGACGTTAAAGTCATGCCCGGCATGATAGTAGATCTCGGTGGACTTTCCCCGGTGGACCTTCCATTTCCCACCGACGACATTAAAAAATGATACGGGGCTGTCGGTTTCCCAAACGACCGTGCGTTGCCCATCGTGTTCCTGTTCGTCTGTCAAAATGCCAACCCCGTTAAAGCGAAAGTCGGCGGGGCCGCTAATCGTGGTTCGAACATGAAATCGATCGCCACCCCCAAACAGCGGTTTCAGTTCCTCTTCATAGAAATCATCCTCGTAAACTTTTTCTTCCGGCCGGTCTTCCTCGTCCAGACCAACGTTCTCAACAAAGCCGGGACTGGGCAGCATGGCATTGCTGAAACTGGTCAAAACCACACCCGATGGCAAGACAAACTCCCCGCTACCACCGCCGTTCCGGGAAATCCCGCCGGGGAAGTGACCGTCAAACGAATAACCCAGGATCATGGACTCACCAGGTGCCAACGGAGAATCCAGATGAAAGACATGCAAACCCGACCGATTGTCGGGTTCACAGTCCTGTAACGATTCAGCGCGGGGTATGGCGGGCGTCGTTTCGTCGACAACAAATGGTCGGCCGAGTTGCCATTTGATGTTCCTCCAGTGAGTGCCCGAGCTGACGGCAAACTGGCTCACCGGCTCGTCCTGATCATTCGTCAGTCGCAGCAAACCGTTTGCGGCCAGCGATCGGGACGAGGGCTGGATGGCCAGCCGGATGTCGACGCCGGAGACCGACGGCGGTTGAACATCGGTCCAGGTAGCCACATTTTGCTGCCAGTATTTTTTTTGCAGATCCCGGACGACGTCTCCCTGATAACCGCGATTGATACTCGTCCACAGCCAGCTGCCGGTCACAAGGGGCAATATCAAAAAAGGAACCGCCTGCAGAGCAAATCGACCAATCGCCCCCGGTTTCAGTCGCGTTGACAGTTGCACGGCGTCAATGCCTCGTCGCCAAAACATCCGGGCAGCCAGCCAGGTGAACAGCATGGCAATGGACAAGGCGAACAGTCGATTGAGCCAAAGCACCGGAAGGTCCATCTCAAATGAACTGATATCTGACCACGGAACGACCCCAATCAGCAACCAGTTGTCAAACCAGGTCAGCTTGTCCCCAAGCTGAAAATACAGCGTGGCAATCAGTACCCCGGCGCCAATGGCCCACGTTGTATACCGGCTGCGGGTCAGCACGATGATCAGAGTGATGAACGAACCCCACAGAATAAATGTTGGCATCAGCAACAATATCCAATAGGCCAAAAATGGAAACAACTCGAGCTTGACCGTGCCTTCGATGACCAGAATGATCAGGCAGGCCACCAGGGCAGCGGCCATGATGATCAGGCAAACGCCCGTGTTGGCCAGCGATTTGCCCAACAGCATGGCGAATGACCTGGCGGGTGTTGAGTAATAAATTGGCGCAAGCCGTTTAATTCGCTCACGCAATTGGGATTCCACCGTGTAAAACATCATCAACAGGCAACCGAGAATCCCCAGTACCTCCATTACCTGTTCGGCGAGCATGCCGGAGGTATGCAGCAACGGCGTTCCAAAGGCACCCTCGGCAAACCAGGAGGTAGCCACGACCTCCATGAGGATAAACGGCACAAAAAGATACAGGCTGGGCGAGTTCCGCAACTCCCGCAACTCGTAACAGAAAATGTTCCACGTGTCGGACAGTAGTCCACCCCCGGTCCGGGCCATGCCCAGGGTCGCCAGTCCGCCCGCCGGAACCCTGGCCGATGAATCGGTCAGACTCCCTGAACGCGGTTGGGTGTGACTCGCCGCGGATAACGATCCATGGCGACTGCCAGCGAGTTGCCGGCGGAATACGGGTATGGAGACCAAAAACAACAGCAATCCCAGTCCCGCAACCACAACCCGACTGAACGCAAAGGCGGATCCCAGTGTGACGGGACGGGTGTTGTAAAACTCCGCGCCCGGTCGACGTTGAAGTACTCCTCGTTCAGCCAGCGTAATCCGTAGGGGTCAATCAGGCCCAGGGCGTTATTGATCCAGACCGGTAGCCAAAACGGCGACCAGTTATTCAGAAACAAGCCAAACACCACCAAAAAAACAACCGGAAACGTGAACACCAAAACCGGTTTGCGACTGAGAGTTCCCAGAGCAAAGGCTGCGCCGCCCAACAGGAACAGGGCCGGCAATACGAATTTGACGACCGGTTTCCAGAAGTGTGCCAGGGCGAACGGCCCAAAATACTCGACACGCGTGGCCGGCGGGACCACGTACATAAAGAACATCATGAGCAGCGAATTGGCGCCCAGGACAGCGACCACCAGCAGTGCACAGCCGAGGAATTTGCCCGTCAGGTACTCCCACGCCCGCATCCTGGAACTGTGGATCAGGGGCATGATGCCCGTGTCGAAATCGCGAATTACGGCCATCCCGAAAAGCACAGTTGCAAAAAATCCGTTCACCAGCATCGTCATTGCGGCCATCAACCGGGTCAATTCAAATTCGCTGGACAAATGTTGTTTGGTACCCCCAATTCTCGAGTCGCCTCCCGTTCCGATTTGCACGCCGCCCTGGCACAACCCCCAGCACAGAAGTCCCAATATCCCCAGCCAGACCCAAACCATGGGGCGTCGCAGATACGTTCGGAAATCCTGCCACGCGATCAGGGAAATGCGTCGAATCATGGGAATTAACAGCGTGAGGGGCGGATTGCCAACCAAATGACGGTTACGGGGAAACGACGGTCTCAGGCAGCAACGGGTTCAGCCACCCGCTTCATCATCAGCAAATAGGCGTCCTCCAGCGTGGGCTGCACGGGAATAAACCCGTCGGGCACGGTGGATTCCGGGGCGACCTGGATTCGCACGCGATTGCGGCCTTCCACCAGAATGGCACGGGCGACATGGTGACGGGCCTGAAAATCTGCCAGTTCCGCGGCGCCGACGTCCCCTTCATACAGTTGGCCGTCAATCGCTGCCCGGGCTGCCGACGGGGACGTGTCGGCAATGATTCGTCCATCGCAAATAACGGCGAATCGCGAACACAGGTTGGCGACATCTTCCACGATATGGGTCGATAAAATCACAATTCGGTCGGCTGCCAACTCGGCCAGCAAGCGGTAAAACCGCAACCGCTCCTCCGGATCAAGCCCGGCGGTCGGTTCGTCCACAATCACCAGACGCGGGTCGCCGGCAATGGCCTGGGCAATGCCCAGTCGTTGTTTCATGCCGCCTGACCAGGCTTTGACTTTGCGGCCCGCCGCAAATGACAGGTTGACCCGTTCCAGCAATTGCCGGGTCAGATCGTTCAGGCCCCTGGGGCCGGAAATGCCCTTCAGCTTCAACAGGTATTTCAACATGGCCTGGCCCGTCAAATGATCGTAAAAGCCGAATTCCTGGGGCAAATACCCCAGCTGTTTCCGGATTTTCTGCGGATCATCCAAAACGTTTTCGCCAAATAGCGTGACGGATCCGGACGTTGGCTCAAGCAGTCCGGCCAGGATATTCATAAATGTCGATTTGCCGGCGCCATTGGGACCCAGCAAACCAAACATGCCCCTGTCGATATCCAGCGAAACGCCACGCAAGGCGGGAACGGGACCGGGGTAAATCTTGATTAACTCGGTGATCTGAATCATGGAATTGCCCGGATCGGGGGGATGGAGCGGAGTCGCGTACCAACGGGTTACCAACGCCCGGCCTTGAAGGTTTCAGAAATCACCGAAAGCCAAAACGGGCGGACAGCCAGCGGCCCAATCCCGGCAAACCGCACGGCCGCCCAGGCCGGCTGAGGCACCCCATCCGGCTTTTCCAAAGGGCCCGCCCGTCCCTGTTTCCCGCATCAAGGTTCCGGCAATCCCCGTTGCTGCAACCAATCGACCAGTTCCGAGGGCCAGTTTGCAGCGCCGGGTGTACCGGCGGCCAAACCCAGGCCGTGCCGCCCCTGTTCGTACACGTGTAATTCGGCCGGCACACCCGCTTTTCGCAACGCTGCAAAAAACTGCAAACTGTTCTCGACCGGGACGACCGGATCGTCAGCGGTGTGCCACAAAAATGTTGGCGGCGTGTCGCTGGTCACCTGCTTTTCATTTGACAGACTTGCAATCAGCTCCGGATCGGCATCGTTGCCAAGCAAGTTGCCTTGCGAGCCCTTGTGCGTAAAGTCTTCACCGAGGGCGATCACCGGATAGCACAGAATCGCAAAATCAGGCCGACTGGAGACGCGCTGAACGGGATCCGGGTCTTCCGGGAATCCGGCATCGAAATGCGTTGCCACGGTCGAGGCCAAATGACCGCCTGCAGAAAATCCAATAATGCCGACACGCGATGCATCAACTCCGAATTCCCCGGCGCGCAGCGCACCATCCGAATCGCACGCTGCGCGTCCAGCATCGGTGCCGGATGACCATAACCCTTTCCGCGGTGTCGATAATCGCAAATGAACGCCGAGATGCCGATTGAATTCAACCATTGGGCGATCTCGTGGCCTTCATGCCCCATCGCCAGTCCTCCATATCCTCCACCAGGGCATACAACCACAGCGGTTCCATTGGCTGTTTCCCGGGGTGCCAAACAAATAATCAGCGTCGGCCTGTCAGTGGCCTCCTCCCCGTGTGCACCCGGAGCCCCGTGGGGCCACAACAGTTCCACAGTGGGTTCGTGAAAGGACCGGGCTGTCAGGCCCAGCGTGAGGGAAACGACAAAACAACACCAGGGGACGCGACAGGGACTTGAAAACATGGGTTGGTGTTTTTCCAATCGGGGAATTCGTGATTTTAACGCGGCGGACCAGTATCGGCGTTTTCGGTCAGCCTGGATGACTGATTGCCGGGCGGCAAAGAGATCATCCCGGTTCGTCCCGCTTGTGGGTACCCACCGTCGCCCCGCAGCCGGGCGGTGTGCCCTGATTTCATGAACCCGGGATCAATGTCCCGGGCGATCGCCCCTGGCGCTCCGCGGCGGGAATCCCGGTCTCTCCGTCACGGTTCGGCGGCCATTGTCGCTCATGGGGGGCGGCTCCGTAATTGACCCCCCCCTTTATTTCCAGATGGCATCAAGTTCTGTCACCGGCAATTCCACCAAGTTGACGGGAGACTGAATTGGCAGAAAACACGGCGTAACGAATCAGCGGCCGTCTAGAACGTGTAGCCGAACCGCTCCAGATCTTCTGCCAAAAACTCGGTTGCCAGAGCCCGGGTTTCGACGTCATAGTAATCCCGGTAATGTCCCCGTTGCGTCCAGTTGGATCGGGGCAGCTCTTGTGCCGGCAATGCCAGTCGGTCGGCGATTGTGCGAAAATCCTGCTGCAGGTTTTCGAACCGTCCGATGAATTCCACGTGTTGTAATCCGTGATAGGGATGAGCCTGCGGCAGGATATGGTTCTTCAATCGGGACAGCGGCGTCGGTTTGATTTGATTGTAGCGGGGATGACCAAAGGGTGCGGCGTCATCCAGCCCGAGGCGAATGGTTTCGGCCAGCGTCAACTGCAGTGGACCGCCCTCCGGCAAATGCCAGGCATCGTCGGCGGTTCCGGCGGTGAACATCTTCCATGCGGACACCAGGCGGTCATACGGATTCCGCACGAATCCGAAACCAAACAGCTTCTGCCAGGGTGCCGGTAACCGGTCACCAAACCAGGGACCTTCGTAATCCCCGCCGAACACGATGTTGCGAATCGAGTGACCACCCGTTTTGGGGATGTGGACGAACAGGCAGGGCGGATTGTTCAGATGAAACAGCGGCATGAACTTTCAACAGCAGTTGTCCGTCCCGCAACTGGAATCAGGTCCGGTCCCCGACATTTCCAGCCCGCTGCTGCCGGTTGGCCGCAGCGGGCGGGGTGGTTGATCCAGGACTTCCATGTTACGGGACTCGTTTTCGCGAATTTCCGAACCCGGCTGCAGGAACAAGAACTGGCCGGCAAAGGGTGCTGTTTGCAGCAGGCGGACGGTGTTTTCGGAAACGGGCGTTCGCTGGCCGCGGTACCACGTTTGGCCGGCATCGTCCTGCACGGACGCAAATGGCCCCTGATACATGATGGCTTGATGTCGATCCGGTTGCGGCGCGGGATCGGGCTTCACTGCCACGACGGTCATGGCCCGAAACTCGATGCCCCGCACGGTTTGCCAGGGCCTGGATTCCCGTCGGGCGATGCGCACACCCTGTAATCCGGCGGCCACGAATTCCTGCAAAAACCGGTCCTCCCGCCAGGCCCCCGAAATACAGCCTGACCACAACCTTCCGTCCTGTTGCATGTCCGCCGGGACATCCTGGTCGCTTACGATGTCGCTGATGGCCGCCCGGCCTCCTACCCGCAGCACGCGGTGGATTTCCCGAAACAACTGCTTGCGGTCCATTGGCTCCACCAGATTCAGGACACAGTTGGAGACCACGCAGTCGACACTGTTATCAGCCACCAGCGGTTGTTCACGCCGCAATCGTTCGGCGAGGCGTTGGGCCGCCAGCCAGTCGTCCGGAGTTTGCATCGGTCGGCCGGCCAGATGCTCTGCCAGCAATTCCAGATTGAGGCCCAAATCCTGAATTTTGCCGCAACGAAAATCGGTGTTGGAAAAACCCAGCCGCTGGGCCATGGTTGCCTGGTATTTGCGAGCCAGCGCCAGCATGTCCGCGTTGCAGTCCACTCCGATCACCTGACCCTGGCGGCCGACGATCTGGGCCGCGATATAGCAAAGTTTTCCTCCACCACTTCCCAGGTCCAGCACGGTTTCGCCGGGATTGACAAACGGCGAAGGGTCCCCGCATCCATAGTCCTTTTCCAGAATCTCCTCCGGAATTGCCTCCAGCAGCCGGGGCGTATAGGACACAGGGCAACACAGAGCCGGCTCGGATTGTTCCGCCGCGGCCGAATAGCGTTGCCGCACGACGTCCTGCTCCAGCGGTTCCATCGCCCCGGGTCGCGCCAAGTTGGGTGAAATCGGTCCCGACATGTCGTATTTTTTCCTGCAAGGTGGGGGAAACGCTGGCCGCCGATCGCGTCCGCCGGCGCTGCCTCCGCCGGGGGTTGTGACAATTTAATGCAAACGTCCCGTGGCCAGAATAGCAGCCGGACCATAGGGGGGTGGCGATTGTAACGCATGTCACGCTGGCCGGATCGCGGTCAGTCAACCGGCAGCGATTGGCGACCGTTCGGGCCGTCCCGGGTCAACGACGCCGGAATTGCCGTCGTTGCCCGCAGGGGCCGCCAGTGTCCGCAGGGCAAGCGAAATCACCGCTGCTCAAGTGGAACAAATTCGCGCAGGTTGCTGCCGGTGTAGATTTGCCGCGGTCGACAAATCCGGAAATTTTCCGATTCCTGCATTTCTTTCCAGTGGGCGATCCAGCCGGGCAGCCGCCCCATCGAGAACAGCACCGTAAACATCGGCACCGGAATACCCATGGCCCGGTAAATGACTCCCGAATAGAAATCCACGTTGGGATACAGCTTTCGCTCAACAAAGTACTCGTCGTTCAGTGCGACTTGCTCCAGTTCCTGGGCGATTTCGAACAGCGGATCGCTGATTTCCATCTGGTCGAGCAACTGGTCGCAGGCACTTTTGATGATGGTGGCGCGCGGATCAAAATTCTTGTAAACGCGATGTCCGAATCCCATCAACCGAAAACCGCTGTCCCGGCTCTTGGCCAGGTCAACATATTTCTTGACGTTGCCGCCGTCTTCGCGAATCATTTCCAGCATGTTGACAACGGCTTCGTTGGCTCCGCCGTGCAACGGTCCCCACAGGGCACAAATGCCGGCCGCAATGGACGCGAACAGGTTGGCCTGCGAGGATCCCACCATGCGGACCGTTGATGTGCTGCAGTTTTGCTCGTGATCGGCATGCACGATCAGCAGCATGTTCAGGGCCCGCACAAAATCCGGATCGATGTCATAGGGCTCGCAGGGGACCGCGAACATCATTTGCAGAAAATTTTCACAGTAGCCGAGATCGTTTTGCGGATAAATAAACGGTTGGCCAATCGACTTTTTGAAACTGTAGGCGGCAATGGTCGGCAGTTTCGCCAGCAGTCGGTGAATGGAAATGACGACCTGTTCGGGATCGCGGGGGTTGAGCGAATCCTGATAAAACGTGCTTAATGCGCTAACGACACTGGACAGCGTTGCCATGGGATGGGCATCGCGGGGAAAACCCCGGTAGAAATACCGGATATCCTCATTCAACAACGTGTGCCGGCGGATATTATCGGTGTACCGGTCCAGTTCCTCCCGATTCGGCAACTCGCCGTTGATCAGCAAGTAACAGACTTCCAAAAAGTCGCAGTTCTGGGCCAATTCCTCAATCGGATAACCGCGATACCGCAGTATCCCCTGTTCGCCGTCGAGAAAGGTAATCGCGCTGCACGTTGACCCGGTGTTGACGTAGCCCTCATCCAGGGTGATATAGCCCGTTTCCCGCCGTAACGCCGAAATATCGATGGCCCGTTCCTGTTCGGTGCCGACGACAATTGGCAATTGCAACTCGCGGTCGTCCATTCGGAGCCGGGCAGGTTCCGAAGTTGTTTTTTTGTCCGATGCCACAGTTGTCACAAATGTTCTCCCGCCAAGTGGTGATTTGCCAAATAGTGTAGCCCCTGCCGGCCGTTTGCGAAAGCGCCGAAAACGGGGGACAACCGGTGTGCGGCGACCCGCTTTCGCGCATAATGCAGGGAAATTCCGGTTTCAATCCGCCGCCGTTACTATCTCTCAGGAAAGCGTCTTGCCCTTGTCCAGTTCCACCGCCCCCACCCGATTTCAATTTGTTGACAATTACTGGTCCGAAACTGATTTCGCGGCCTGCCCGGACGACGTTGAGCGACTGGTTTATCGCTCCAACCTGCTGGGCCGTGACCAACGTATCACCAATACAGGCGGCGGCAATACGTCGTCCAAACTGACCGGGGCCGACCCGCTCACCGGCGAGCCCGTCGAGGTGTTGTGGGTCAAGGGCTCGGGAGGCGATTTGCGAACGGCCCGCCGCGAGAATTTTGCCGCGCTGGAAATGGACAAACTCCGTCAATTGCAGGCGGTTTATGCCGGGCATGAGATCCGCGGAGTCAAATCGGCAGCCGAAGACAAGATGGTCGGGTTCTACCCGCACTGCACGTTCAATCTGAATACGCGGGCGGCATCGATCGACACGCCCCTGCATGCTTTTGTCCCGTTTCGGCATATCGACCATACCCATCCCAATGCGGTGATTGCGATCGCCGCCGCTGCCCGTTCCGAAGAATTGACCCGGGAAATCTACGGGGATGAGGTGATCTGGACGCCGTGGATGCGCCCCGGATTTGAACTGGGACTGACATTGCAACAGCTGTGGCAGCAAAATCCGCAAGCCCGCGGAGTGATCCTCGGGCAACACGGATTGCTGAACGGAGACGACGACCCCCGCGAATGCTACCGGCTGTCGCTGGACCTGATCGAGCGGGCTGCCGCCTTTATTGCCCGGCATGACAAGGCGGACGAGACGTTTGGTGGCCAGCGATACGAATCCCTGGCCCGTGAGGATCGCGAACAAATCCTCACCGCTTTTCTGCCCTGGTTGCGCGGCCAGATGTCGGTCGGCCAGAGAATGATCGGCACGGTTCAGGCCGATGAAAGTGTTCTGGAGTTTGTCAACAGTCACAATGCCCCGCGACTGGCAGCGCTGGGAACATCCTGTCCGGACCATTTCCTGAGAACCAAGATTCGCCCCTTGTTCGTCGACTGGGACCCGGCCTCCGAAGGCCTGGAACAGCTCCGGCAAAAAACGGCCGCCGCCATCCAGGCGTATCGTGTCGACTACGCCGCCTATTACCAGCGGTGCCGACGCGAGGATTCGCCCGCCATGCGGGATCCGGCCCCAACCGTTGTGCTGGTCCCCGGCATCGGCATGATGACGTGGGGGAAAAACAAGAGCGAATCGCGAGTCACGGCGGAATTTTACAACTGCGCCATCCAGGTGATGCGGGGTGCCGAAGCGATCGATCAATACATCGCCCTGCCCGAGCAGGAAGCTTTTGACATCGAGTACTGGTTGCTGGAAGAGGCCAAATTGCGCCGCATGCCACCGGAAATGCCGCTGGCCCGGCGAATCGTGCTGGTTGTCGGGGCGGGAAATGGTATTGGCAAGGCAACGGCTCACCGACTGGCTCGCGACGGAGCCCATATCGTGTGTGCCGATCTGGATGCGGAGGCCGCCCGGCAAACCGCGGACGAGTTAACGGAAATCTACGGCCAGGGAATCGGGGTCGCCGGAACCGGCATCTCGGGTTGTGGTCCGGCCATCGCCGAACCGATTGATATCACCAGTCGTGACAGTATCCGGGGGGCGATCCGGCAAACGGTTCTGGCCTACGGCGGGCTGGATCACGTGGTGGTGACGGCCGGCGTTTACCTGCCGCCCCGCAGCGGAGTCAATTCGGATCAGGAATGGGCCACCACGTTCAATGTAAATGTGATCGGCCAAAACCTGATTGCCGAGGAAGCCTGGGCCGTCTGGCAAAGCCAGGGCCTGCCGGGCAGCCTGGTTCTGACGACCAGCGTTAACGGAATTGTTCCCAAATCGGGCAGCCTGGCCTATGACACGTCCAAGGCCGCGGCCAACCATTTGGTGCGCGAGCTGGCGGTCGCCATGGCACCGCTGGTTCGGGTCAGTGCCGTAGCTCCGGCCACCGTGGTGGCCGGCTCCACCATGTTTCCTCGCGATCGGGTCATCGGCTCGCTGGAAAAATACGGAATCGAATTCCAGGCGGACGAAACAACCGAAGTGTTGCGAGATCGCCTGGCGGAATTCTACGCGCGTCGCACACTGACCGGAGCCACGATTACTCCGCAGGATCAGGCCGAAGCCATCGCCTGGCTGATGGGCGACCAGTCCCTGAAAACCACCGGTCAAATCATTGCCGTCGATGGAGGCTTGCACGAGGCGTTTTTGCGCTAGACGATTCTGGGATCCCGAGCAATATCCGGAGAGCCAGCACCGATGAATCCTTCGCCAGCCAGAGCCGCCTGGATCGCCATCGACCTGGTGCCGAATCCGGACGAGTCGTCGTCGTCTGGCTGACGGCAGGGCGGTCAAGATTTCATTCCCGCGAAGTGTACCGGTTTGCCAATCAGATATTGTCGTTGCCCAGCGGGTTGCACTGGAATCTCGGTGGATTGTGGCAGGAAATCCTGATCGGGCTGCAGGCTGCGGCCGAATTTGCGGCAACCGCGGATCTGGCGATTCGTTCGGTGGGAGTTGACTGCTGGGGTGTGGACTGGGCCTTGCTGGATCCGGCCGGTGAACTGGCGGGGATGCCGCATGCCTACCGGGATCCGCGGAATCTGGCGGCCTTTCAGCGGGTGTCGGAAAAAATCAAACCGCGCGAGATATACGAGATCACCGGCATTCAGGTGATGCCGATCAACTCACTGTATTCGCTCAATGCCATGGCCAGTATCAGTCCCTCACTGGTTAAATCGGCTGCCCGGCTGCTGTTTTTGCCAGATCTGATGCATTACTGGTTATCCGGTACCCAGGTGAACGAAGCCACAATCGCCTCGACCAGCCAGTTGCTGGAGGCGCGCAGCGGAGACTGGAGCCAGCGGCTGCTGAAACTGGCCGGCGTTGGTGAGCAGTGTGTCCGGCCGATCGTGGAACCGGGTACGGCGATCGGGAATCTGCGGGACGAGGTCGGTCGGGCAACGGGTTTACGCGGTGACGTCCAGGTTATCTTGCCCCCCTCGCATGATACGGCCGCGGCGGTGGCAGCCATCCCGGCCGACGCGACATCGTCCTGGTGCTATTTGTCCAGTGGGACCTGGTCCTTGCTCGGCGCAGAAATTACCGAACCCTGCCTGACCGACGAGGCGGCCCGATTCATGTTTACCAACGAGCGCGGCGTCGCGGGGACCACAAGGTTTTTGAAAAACATTGCCGGATTGTGGCTCGTTCAGCAGTGTCGTCACGAGTTTGCTTCTCGCGATGTCGACCGGGACTACACATACGATGAATTGACGGAAATGGCAGAACTGGCCGAACCGTTTCGCACGCTGGTCAACCCGGATGCGCCGGACTTTGCCGTTCCGGGCAAGGTGCTGGACAAAATCGAATCGTTTGCGTTGTCCACCGACCAGCCGGTTCCCGAAACGCCCGGTGATTTCCTGCGGTGTTGCCTGGAATCACTGGCCATGGCGTATCGTGTGACGCTGGAACGACTGGAATCAACGCTGGCCCGGCGATTCGAAATCATTCACCTGGTCGGAGGCGGCTGTCGCAACCGTTTGCTGTGCCAAATGACGGCCGACGCCACCGGGCGACAGATTATCGCAGGGCCGGTAGAAGCGGCGGCGATCGGCAATGCCCTTGTGCAGGCCATGGGTGACGGTGCCGTTGCCGACCTCCGGACGCTGCGCAGGATTGTGCGAGAAACAGAAACCCTGCAGACATGGCAGCCGGCCAGCAGCGGCGACTGGGATCAGCATATCGCCCGGTTTTCCCGGCTCATTAACCGCTAAATCGCCGCGCGTTTCCATGGACCCGGCTTCTGACCAGGGTGTCGCCTGTACTCGAGTTTCCAGCCCCGTCGCTGCGGCTGGCCGCGGCGGCTCGTCCGGCAAACCAGGCGATCCCCCCGCTGGATACCATGAAACCATTCCCCGAACCCTGGCGGCCCCCGGGGTTGTGGCAACGCCGATCTCGGAATGGCAGGCGGCACGAGGGCCGGAATGTCACGGGAACACCTATACGGATGGAACCACCCCGTATCGCTCGGCCAGCTGACCGATGATTTCGGCCACGGCCTGACGGGCCGTGGCGGGGGCGATGATTTCGGCCTCCTTGCCCAGTTGCAATACCCGCGGAACGATTTCCAGTTCATGGGCGGCACGCACAGTCAATTCAAATTGCCCGCCCCGCAATTGTTTCAACTCCTGTTCGGGATGCCAGGGTTCCTCGCTGACCCAGCGGGCCGCCTGGGGGCTCAGGCGAATCCTGAAATTATGAGGTTTTTTGCCAACAAAAATCCCCATGCTGTCGCTGATATACTGATCGATATCCAGCGTGTCGTCGTATTTGAAATACTTGTCGAGGGCCACGGTGCGATGGAACCGGTCCAGTTTCCACGTGCGTATGTTTTGCTCGGCATCGTCGTGATTGACACCCAGCACGTACAGACTGGCATGAAACAACGCCACGGTATATGGATCGATCAGACGGGTCACAACCGGTTTGCCCGGGCTTTCGTAATCGATTTCCAGAACGCGATGGTCAGTAATCGCCCGGTGGATCGTACTCAGCATCCCCTGATGGCTCTCGTACGACTTGGCAGGGACGCCGATCACGCGCAATGTTCGCCAGTATTTCTCGTAGTGTTCCAGTACGGATGCCGGCAATTCTTCCTGGACCTTGTTCCAGAACGATTCGATACCCCGCCAAAAGGGCGTCCCGGCCAGCGGAAACATCAACTGGCGGCCGAGGGCCAGGGCGATCAGTTCGGTTGCCGTCGCGCGAATTTTGGTTGTGGTTTTGGCCAGCGGACCCAGTTTCCACACCTTGCCCCGCGGCGAATCGTGCGCGGCAACATCGATCCCCGCCGCCTGCAATGCCTCCAGGTCCCGTTTCAATGTGCGTACGTGAATCGATGACAGTCCCAGTTCGTCCACCACATCCGCCTGGATTTCCTCAATGGTCTTGCCAAACCGGACACGTTCCAGAATCTGCAGAATCTTGTGTTGCCGAATGAGTTGTTCGTTGCGGGCCATGGATGCAGGACGGGTTGAATCGAGCGCGAATGGAAACCGGCGTCGGCGTAGCGACAATTATGGTGGGTTGTACAATAATCGCCAAGGGAACCGGAACCTGACCGGATCCGGTACCGATCACCAGCCATGCGAAACAGGCGATGAACCATCCACCCACCCAGCCCGGTGCCGCCGTCATTTGTCTGAGTGGCGGAATGGACTCGACCAGCCTGCTGCTGCATTTGTTGTCCCGCGGCCGATCGGTCTATGGCCTGAGTTTTCATTACGGGCAACGGCATGCCGTCGAACTGAGTTTCCTCAACAGGAATCTCGAATACCTGGCAGCCAACGGCCTGTCCATCCAACATCAGACGATTGATTTGACGACGCTCGGCCGGATTTTTCACTCTGCCCTGTTGCAATCCTCGAAGCGGTCTGTCCCGCTGGGACATTATCAACAGGAAACCATGCGGGAGACCGTGGTTCCCAATCGCAACGCAATTTTTGCCTCAATTGCCGGCGGCTGGGCGCTGTCGATCGCGACTCGTGAATCGCGCGTGGTAAGCTTGTGTTTGGGCGTTCATGCCGGGGATCATGCCATTTACCCCGATTGCCGCCCGGAATTCTACCGGCAATTGTGGCAGGCGTTTCAAACCGGTAACTGGGATGCGGATCAGGTCGAGCTGTACCTGCCGTATCTGGAGTTGGACAAGGCTGCGATTCTGGGCGACGCGATCGAATCCATCGATGCGCTGGGCCTGGATTTTGACACCGTATTTGCCAATACGCTGACCAGCTATTTGCCGGACCGCGACGGAGTGGCCCACGGACTGACCGGTTCCGATGTGGAACGGATTCTGGCCTTTCAGGCGATCGGGCGTCGCGATCCGGTTCAGTACGCCCAGGGATGGGATCGCGCACTGGCGGAGGCCCGGTCGCTGGCCGCAACGTACGAACAAAAATAATCGGAATGTCACGTTCACATTGCCGACCGCGCATTGATGGGCTGGCGGGTCACCGGGAAGTGAAACGTAGTCGACGATGCCCGCGCCCGTCACCTTGAAGGGGCTGGTTTGTGCATTTCAGGTTGATGCGAACACCCAAAACGCCAGGGACATCGCCAGGCCAGTCGTCCTGTGATCATTGTTTTTGAAATTCCAAAAATGGTGATGAAAAAACGTAGCAGTTCGAAGGCGACACCCATTCCTCGTCCGGAGCTGCCGAACGGATCGACGTCCGTCCCGGCGGACGGATTGCGATCCATTCGAAGGTTCCCGAAACGGGCCGAAGTGGTCCATCAGCGTTTTCCCGGTTTCGCAGCGAACCGGCCGTATCCGCGGAGCGCCGCCGGCTGATGTTCTGCGATTTGCCGGGCTCGTCCCGGTGCGAGACTTCCGGCCTCAACGACTACTTGCGTTTCCCGAGATTGATTTTTCCGGTAATCGTATAGTCGTAAAGCCATTCCGTGTCCTCCAGAATATTGAAGGGATGGTTGACGGCAATCACGTCGAGGGGTTCAGAAGCCGGGCCGGCATTGGCAAACCGTCCGGTACCCCCGGTAATATGAAATTTGGCACTCCATACTGCCGTACAGATCGGGAAGTTCGTGACGTCCAGCTGAACCATGTTAACGGCGTCCGCGGGGTCAGCCGGTAGTGGATCCGTCGCAAAATACAACTTGTCGCCGTTGGGCGCTACAAATTCACCTTCCCCCTCCCAACTGAGAATCCACGGATTACCCGTCTGATCGACGAAGACCGAGTTTACGTTGCCAGTTCCCGTCGTCTTGCCCATGTGGGACGTGATCCCGGACCCGCCGAATTCCCCGGATATGGGGTAATAGACGTTATTCACACCAATCGACTTGAAGGGCACGATCTGTGCGTGAATGTTCTGGGTCGCGAGTAACAACGTTACCATGGTGGCCGGCACTGCGATTGGCAAATAGACGTTTCTCATTTTCTTGACTCTCTACTAAAGAAACAAAACAAAATCCTGAAAACGAGACCCTCCGCCGCTCGAGTCCATGGAAACGCCAGCCCCGATGATCGGCGCACAGGTCGACGAGTTACTCGCGAACAATCCAAAAAACCCGACCGGAACGATGGTCCGTTTGCGTAATTTTCTGAAAGCTTTCTCGAATCAGCGGATCTTGGGAATGGACGCCAGCCCCGCCGACGCCGTTACGAATCCCGCAGTTGAAATGAAAAAGGCTCGCGGATAGTCAAAATAATTGCCTGATTTTGCGAACAGCGGGCTGATACCATCTTTCCCCACGCCAACGCGAAAACAGGGCGTTTTTGGTTTCTGCGGAACATCAGCGAACCGCAGAATGGATGGCCACGATTTCGTGAGCAGCGATCAGGCCCCCCTCCGAAATTCGCTTCGGCAAGTTTTGGCCACCAGCCGCAGGGTACTAGGCACCGGGTTTGGTTCACCAGAACGGAGAAGCGAACGATCATTCGCTTCGCTTGACAAAACGGGGGAGAGCCCATGGCTCTGCGGGGGAAACGTCCCGGACCGGTCGCCAGCCTTCCGTACAAAAAAAAGGCCCCGGCGGACTTTCATCGAGTCGACCGGGGAATCTTGTAACGCGGAGAACGTTTCCGGCCTGGCGAGTTTCAGGTCACAATCTGGCCTGGGAGTCGGCAGCTATACTGCGGGTTCCGGTTCCCGTTGCCCGGGATTCGGCGCAGGCCAGCCGCGCGGCGTGCCGTGCCAAACGGTGGCCAGTATCGCAGACCAAAAAACGCCCTGGCAATGTACGAAATCGCCCGACCGACCCGGTTTTCAACGTCGCCGATTCCAGAGCCGACCAGTGGCGGCCTGGCCCTGCTGGCTCTGCCGGGCCTGGCGATCCGGGGAGTCCGCCGCCGCAGTCGCGGCGACAGGTAACAAGCGGGTGAAGGGATTCGAACCCTCGACAATTAGCTTGGGAAGCTAATGCTCTGCCAACTGAGCTACACCCGCAACTCAAACGCAGTTTACTCCCCCGTTCATGATCCTTCAATCAAGCGACAGGCGACTGGACAAGGCGCGATGAAAGCGCAAACCGGTTCATCGAGCCGTGGTGGGCCCGTCGCCAGCCTCGAACATCGAAACGGTCGTTGAACCGCATGGCGGTGTGACGCGAGTGCGTTGACCTGAATCAATCCCCTGCTGGCCTGGGCAAGGGCCGGTTCAGGTGCCGCGGGAGATCAAGGCAACCAACTGGTCCCAGCTGCGGACAACGACCAGAAAAATTCCCGTGATGGCCACGACGTTTCCGAAAATCGCCAGCCGGGACACCCGGTACCCATGAACGATGCGAACCAGCGGAATGGCCAACAGCGGGCTGGTGCACAACAGCGTTGTGGCGATGGCCAGCGAGGTGTACTTGAATCCGATCTGGCTGAACCAGACGCCGAAAAAGGTCCCCAGCGTCGCTGCGGGAATCACCCGTTTCAGAACGTCCCGTTTGGCAATGGAACGAAACGTGGTTTGCAGCCGGCGACCTGCCCCCATGGCCACGATGGCCCCGATCACGGCAACCAGCATGCGAAAAAAAGTCGCTTCCAGCGGCGTGCAATCCTGCATCCCGATTTTTGAAATGGCGCCCCCGGCGGCCTGGCACAGGGCCGCTGCCAATCCCATCACGATGCCAGTACGCAAGCGCCGGGAAACAGCCCGGGAGCCTCCTGTCGACCCTGACGATCCCAAATGACGACGGAAATCCCGGTGATGCAAATCAGGATGCCGGTGATTGTCAGCAGGGAAACCGGCTCCTGCAGAATTACCCAGCCCAGCAGGGCCCCGAAAACAGGTGTGGTAGTTGCCATCACCAGCGAGCGGCGGGGCCCCAGAATCTGCAAACTGCGGAAATAAAACGTATCGCCAATGGTCAAGCCGATCAAACCGCTAATCGCCAGGTATCCGATGGCGGGCAGCGGCACCTGCAAGAACCCGGCACCCGAAACAAGCGAAATTCCCAGCAGGCTCATCAGGGACCAGGCCGCGCCCACTGTATTTTTTGAAAAGTTGATGGCCCACGCCGACAACCGCGTGCGACCAAAAATCAGGCTGGAACAGGCCCACATCAGGGCCGCGCCGAGGGAGCCCAGTTCTCCAGGTCCAATCATGCGTTCGGCAATTCCCTTGTGTTCGGAGACCTGGTTTCAGCAGGCTTGGTCCGTTGGTTGACTTGTGCGGCGATCGATCCGGGCCGTCGTCCCGCGATACCGGGCGACGCCCCCCGGCATGTCGCTTGATCAGACGGGCAGGCACCTTGCCGATCACCCCAAAAACAGTGTGAAACCGAAACAAGGCCCGAAGCCCGTCCCGTTTCCTGACGCTCCCGCCAGGCCCGGCGGTTCTATGAAAACATTTGCCACTGATCGGCGGGTTGAAACGCGTCGGGATAGTACCGGATTTCCGGTCGCGACGATTCGTCTGGCCACAGGATCCCGACGATATCAAATCGCACGCGGCATTCCAGCAAATCGTTTTGCCGCAAATAGACCAGCGCCGTGGAAGTGATCTGGCGTTGCTTGGCCCCGTCGACGGCCTCCACCGGCATTCCACAACGGTCGTCGGTTCGGGTCTTGACCTCCACGAACACAACCGTCCGCGGACGGGATTGCGTGTCGATCCCGATCAAGTCAATTTCCCCGATATGATTGGAGTACCCGCGCGTAATGATCGTCATTTTATGGCGGCGGCGGAGGAACCGTTCGGCAACACGCTCTCCCCGATCCCCCAGCTTGCGACTCGGCAGCAGTTCACGGGTCACCGCACGGATCTCGGACCAAACCGACATTCCAATCGTCCCGGGAAAGGTTGGCTGGTGAAATGGCTCCGGCCAACGATTGACCTCAGTTGCCATCGTTCTGGTCGCCGGCCGAATTGCCATCGTCAGGGGATTCGGATTCGTCCGGGGAATCGTCTTTGGCGGAGTCCATGTCGTCGACCGGCACGGCGCTGACATCAATGGCCGCCTCATCCAAAACGGACTCATCCGGTGGCATGCCGGCTGCGTCGCCGGCGCCGCATCGGCCTCCCCTGGAAAGCTGATGTTGGGGCGATCTGGCAACAGCGGACCGCTGTCCGGACCTGTCAATTCCGGTTGCCACGTCTTGAATTGTTCGAAAATGGCGACCAGCGACGGATCGGCCAGTCGTTCCAAACCATTGCGGGCCAGAATCGTAATCGACGCATCCGGGGCACTGTCCACCAGGATCTGGTAGTACTCCCGTGCCTTGTCAAATTCCCCAAGCGTTTCGTAGCTGTGAGCCAACGCATAAGTGGCTCGCCGTTTCAGGAAAGGATCCACGGTGAACTCATCGCCAGTCAGCTTTTTGTATCGCTCGATCGCCTTTCGAACCTTGTCCTTGTAGTCATCCCGGTCGCGCACCAGATTGCCAGCACCGCGGAGATAGTCGTAATCGGCCGCCCGGATCAGCGCGAACTGGCCGGCAGGCGTTTCCGGATAAATTTTGGCGACCTCATCCATCCCCCGGACGTCGGAAAATCGGGTCGAGTCGAGGAATTCCTCCCATTGCCCTTCGTTGATACTGCGGTTGGTGGAGACCCAGAACGCAATCGCCACCACTCCCAGCACCACCGCCACCGTGATCAATACCACCTGTGACATGTAGGGCTTGATGGTTTCGTAATACGAGTCGATGGCATCGGCCAACTCGTTTTGTTCCAGTTCGCGTTTCTTTTTGTTCATGGTGATCCGGGGTCCTTGTCCGCGCGGGTCGAAAGCGTAAGGTGATAACCGGTGGTGGCACGGGGCAAAGCGTTGAGGCGGCCAGTGATCAGATCCCCGGGCGTGAATCAATCACTGGCCATTCACCGGAGGCGGACTTCCGCCGGAGTTTCACTTCGCCGCAAAAAGTATACACGTCCGCTTTTTTTTTAGTCAATACAGCCCCCAAAGCACCGGCGAATCCCGGGATTCCAGGGTGCTGACCAATGGACGATCCGGGTCTGGTGCATTGCCAGCAGTTCGATAACATACCTGTCGGTTTGCTCCAGCGAGGCGGGCTGGCCGATCGTCCTCGGGTGCCCGGTCAGGGATTTCAGCCACCCGTTCGCGACGTCATTGCAAGGAACCCGTTTTGTGGCCAGTCTCAATTCTGCTCAACGCCGGGCTGCCACGACGCTTGCCGGGCCGTTGCTGGTATTGGCTGGCGCCGGCACGGGCAAAACCCGGGTGGTCACGGTTCGAATTGCCAACCTGATCAAATCGGGGATCGAGCCCAACCGCATTTTGGCGGTGACCTTTACCAACAAGGCTGCCCAGGAAATGCAGAATCGCATCGGCGCGTTGCTGCGAAAGCGAATTCGGGAACGGCCGCAAATCAGTACCTTTCATTCGTTGTGCGTTCGCATCCTGAGGCGTCATATTACGCATTTGGGGTATCCCGAGCGGTTTGTCATTTGCAATCGAGGCGACCAGGAGGCGTTGGCCCGACGCGTGTTACGGGAAGTCCGGGCACCCGAAACAGCACTGTCGCCGGCCCAGCTGGTAAACCAGATTAGTCGCTGGAAATCGATGTCGGTTCGGGCTGGCCAGGCCAGCCGGCTGGCGGAAAATGACCAGCAGGATCTGGCGGCCATTGCCTGGCAGCGCTATCAAAGCCAGTTGAAAAACCAGGGGGCTGTTGATTTTGACGATTTGTTGTTGCTGGTCGAGGACCTGTTCGCCAGTTTTCCGGACATTCGCCGCCGGGAAGCCGGCCGCTTCGATCATATTCTGGTGGACGAATACCAGGACACCAACGCCAGCCAGTACCGGATCATCCGGGACCTGGCCAGCGACCATCGAAATCTGTGTGTCGTAGGCGACGACGACCAGTCGATCTACGGATTTCGCGGAGCCGAAGTCCGGCACATTCTGGATTTTCGAAGTGACTGGCCTGACGCCAATCTGGTCAACCTGGAAGAAAACTATCGATCGACCGGTCCCATCATTGGGCTGGCCAATCGTTTGATTTCCTTCAATCTCGACCGCCACGACAAGCGATTGCGTAGCGGTCGGCCGGGCGGTCCGGCACCTGCCATCCAGCAATATCCAAACGAAACCCGGGAGGCCCAGGAAACCGTTGCCCAGATCCGCAATCGGCTCAGCCAGCCCGGCGTTCAGCCAGGCGATTTTGCCATCCTGTTTCGCACCAACGAACAGCCCCGCGTCTTTGAGTCGGAATTGCGGCGGGCCCGGCTGCCTTATGTGCTGATCGGAGGTTACTCGTTTTTTGATCGCAAGGAGGTCAAGGACGTCATCGCCTGGCTGCGATTAACGGGTTATCCCAACGATGAAATGTCGTTGCGGCGGATCATCAATACGCCTCCCCGGGGCCTGGGGCCCAAAGTCGTCGAACAGCTGCTGCAACACGCCACCGATCGGGGAATCGACGTGATACGGTTGATTCATGACCCCGCGACCCGCCCTTCCCTGTCCGCTGCCGCCAACCGGGGCCTCGATCAACTCCGCCAGATTCTGGCCGGCAACGAGGCCGAGACACTGACAGGCCGCGTTCGCAAGCTGATTGCCGCCGTCAACTACCGGGGCGAAATCGAGCGGGCCTATCCCGATCCCCAGGAACGGGAGATCCGCTGGGCCAACGTCGAACAGATTGTCAATGCCGTCGGCCAGTACGAACGGGAATCCGCCAATCCCCGCCTGGACGAATTTATCGATCAGATCACGATCGACGACCGCCAGCTGGCCGACGAAAAGGAAAAACAGCTTGGCCGAAATGCCATTGCCCTGATGACGTTGCACAGCGCCAAGGGCCTGGAATTCCAGGAAGTGTTTTTGGTGGGGCTGGAGGAAAACATCCTGCCTCACCATCGCAGCCTGGATATGGAGGCTTCCATCGACGAGGAACGCCGTTTGTGTTACGTCGGTATCACCCGCGCCCGGGAACGTTTAACGCTGTCACTGGCTCTTTCCCGCATGAAATGGGGCAAACCCCAAGCGACCTTGCCCAGCCGTTTTCTGTACGAAATGACGGGCCAGGCCGACCACCCCAAATACCTGGCCTGTCTGGATGGCAACGGAGCCTGACCCGCGATGATTAAACCAGGCAGTTTTGTATCTGAACGCGCCGCGGGTGGCTGGTCTGCCCGCGCCAACAACGCGGAAAACCGCACCGCCGGGCCAGCCAGCCGGGGTTTTCTGCCGGGCATTCCTGACCCACGGAACCGATCATGAAATCGCATACCGAATATTTGACGATGAACGTGCCGGCCCGCATGGCGCTGCAGAATATTACGCCGCGCATTGAGGAGATTCTGCGGCGAAGCGGGATCCGGGAAGGGTTGCTGCTGTGTAATGCCATGCATATCACGGCATCGGTGTTTATCAACGATGACGAACCTGGCCTGCATTCGGATTACGAAAAATGGCTGGAGCAGCTGGCTCCTTTTGATGCCTCGCCCCAAACCTGGGCTCACAATCGGACCGGGGAAGACAATGCCGACGCCCATCTAAAACGCCAAATTATGGGTCGCGAGGTCGTCATCGCCGTGACGGCCGGCCAAATGGATTTCGGACCGTGGGAACAGATTTTTTACGGCGAGTTTGACGGTCGCCGGCCCAAACGGGTGCTGGTAAAAATCATCGGCGAATAATCTTGCCCGCGCCAAACCGCGATCGCCGGAAACCCCTTTGACCGGCGCAGCGGCAATTTCTGCCGGTCAGGCCGACGGGAATGGCCCGTGCTGGCGCAAGCAACCCGCTGCCGCGGCCCGGGCATCTTGACCGGGCCTGCCACGGAATTCGGCGACCGGGTAAACCAGCCTGTTCGGGCAATCTGGGGCGAGAATCGCATTCGGGGGTTCGTCAGCGCGGTGGCGAACAACCGGATTTTGCTGTGCGGGTGGCGACGTACAGCCGGTGCTGGCAATCGGGCGTTCGATATTGACCCGTCAAACTCGCAAATCTAGTGTTCGCGGCTACTTAGTCCCTGGACCCGGTCTGCAGGGAGTGATTGTTTTTGGCAAAGGCGCGGCGACATGATTCCAGTATCCCATCGACAGGTTTCCCGAGTTCGATCCGCCAATCGAAAGTGGATGTTTGACGGAAGCCCGTGCTTGTCGCTGTTAATCGCGTTGGTCGTCGCGGGCGTCGCGGCCTGTCCCGGCTGTTCGCACATTATCAAGCGCGGACAAAGTCCGGACGCGGAGTCCATGGAGTTCAACGAGAGTTTGGTGGACGTGACCTACATTGGCGATGTGGCGGGTCCGGTCGGTCTGGAAAAACTCAAGGTCGAGGGATTGGCGCTGGTGACGGGTCTGGACAACACGGGCAGTGATCCACCGCCATCGCCCCAGCGTGATTATCTGTTCGATGAAATCAAGACGCACGAAGTGGACAACGTCAACGAGTTACTGTCGAGCCACGACAATTCCATGGTCCAGATTCTGGGATTCTTGCCGGCCGGAGCCCGCAAGGGGGACCGGTTTGATGTCATCGTGGAATGTCCCGCCAAAACCGAGACGAGCAGTCTGGAGGGGGGCTATTTGATGCAATCGCGGATGAAGCCGATGATGGTAACGCGTCGCAGTGTCCAGAAAGGTCACAACTTTGGTCTGGCCGAGGGGCGGGTTCTGGTGAACCGGCTGTTTGATGCCAGCGATGAATCAAACAACCTGGTGAGTGGCGTTGTCCCGGGTGGCGGCGTGGTGACCCGTGACCGCGAGACCGGTTTGCGGTTACTGGAAAACGCCCGTTCGGTTCAAAACACGACCGCCATGAGCCGGGCCATCAACGCGCGGTTTACGACCCGGGTTGGCAGTTCTCCGGAGGGCGTTGCCAATCCAATCAGCGATCGCCATCTGGAAATTCTGGTGCCCGACGAGTACCGGCATAACATTGGCCGCTATTTCCATGTTTTGCTGAACATCGTCTTTGACGAAACGCCCGACCAGCGCATCAACCGGCTGGAATTGCTGGAACGGCAATTGCACGATCCGGCGATGACGAGCATCTCGGCGATACGCCTGGAGGCCATCGGCGAGGAGTCGACGGGTGTGCTAAAACGCGGGTTGCGAAGCGAAAATTCCCAGGTGCGTTTTCATGCGGCCCAGGCCCTGGCCTACATGCGGGACGACTCGGCGGCGGAGGTCTTGCGAGACGCCGTGGATCGCGAACCAGCGTTTCGCTGGCATGGCTTGACGGCCCTCGCCTCCCTGCGGGACGCCACGGGTGAAAAGGCCCTGGCCGCCCTGTTTGATTCCAGCAGTGCCGAAGTCCGCTACGGGGCCTTCCACGCGTTGACCGAGAGCATGCCGGGCAGTCCCATCGTGGACGGCGACTTTATCAACCGGGAATTCATGCTTCACAGTGTGCCGTCAACGGCCTCCCCCATGATCCATTTTACCAGAACCGGTTCTCCGGAAATCGTGGTATTCGGCGGCGACCAGCGTTTCAACGAGAACCTGTTGTTCGTTGACAAGGGATTGACGATACGGTCAGCCGGCCCGGATCAGGTGCAATTGTTGCTGTACCGTCCCCGTACCAAGCCCCAAAAAATCACTTGCTCGTCGTTGATCACCGATGTCATCCGCAGTGCGGCCGCCCTCGGCTGCGATTACGGGGATATTCTGAACCTGGTCAAGGACGCCAGCGCAACCGAAGCCATGACGGCCCGTCTGGTGGTCAACGCCTTGCCCCAGTTGAGCCGCAGTTATCGCGCCGGGGTCGAGCCGGGCTCATTCGACGGCGAGCATGTCGCGGAATCGCTGCCGGAGATGTTTGATGATTCGGCGGCATCAACCCGTGATGCCGGGTCTCCGCCGCGTACGGGCAAGGGGATATTTGGTAGACTGGAGGGGCTCTGGAAACGATAGAGCGTCGGTCGGGCTGACGGGACGGTGTTGGGCCGGGCCGGCGAACTGGTGACTGGCGTGAGACTCCAAACGGCGCGGCTGGCGCGGTGCCGGAAGCCCCCCAAAAGGCCCGTTCATTCGTAGAACCACTGACAGAAATCGTCTGCTGCCAATCATTTCGCGCTCCAGATGCTAACCGCCCTCGAACTGTACGGATTCAAGAGCTTTCCGGATCGAACCCGGTTCGACTTTCCGCCCGGCATCACGGTGGTGGTGGGGCCCAATGGATCGGGCAAGTCCAATATCGTCGACGGCATCAAATGGGTCCTGGGTGAGCAATCGGCCAAAAGCCTGCGCGGCAAGGAAATGGCGGATGTCATTTTCAAGGGAACGGCCGGGCCCGGCGGCCGAAAACCGGCCAATACGGCCGAGGCCACGTTGTATCTGGACAACCGCTCGCGGCGGTTGCGGCTGGATGCTGACGAAATTCGACTGACCCGCCGCGTCTATCGAAGCGGCGAAGGCGAGTACCTGATCAACGGCGAGCCCTGCCGCCTGAAGGATATTCGCAATTTGATTCGGGGAACGGGCGTCGGAACGGATGCCTACAGCCTGATTGAACAGGGCAAGGTCGACCAGATGCTGCAGGCCTCTCCCCGGGAGCGGCGAGCCATGTTCGAGGAGGCCGCCGGAATCAGCCGGTTCAAGGCCAAGAAAACGGAAGCCGAACGACGGCTGGCGCGGGTGGAACAAAACCTCGTGCGGCTGGGCGATATCGTGGAAGAGGTTGGCAATCGCTATCGCAAGATCCGGTCCCAGGCGACCAAGGCCGCCCGCTACAAGGAATTGACGACTCGTCTGCAGGAGCTGCGGACCCACATCGGCGCCAAGGACTGGCGCGACTTTACCCGGCACCTCGAAAAAATCAGTGCCGAGAAAGCCTCTGCCACCGCCGGGATCCGGCAGGCTCGCCAGGAACAGGCCGACCTCGAACAGCAGTCCAAACAATACGACCTGGAATTGTCGAGCTGGTCGTCCAGGATTCTGGAATATCAGCAGGATATCAACGAGGTGATCCAGCAAATCACCCGGCAGCAGTCCAACATTGCCCTGCACCAGTCCCGGACGGATGATCTCAAGGTGCAAACGGTAGCCGCCCGGGAATCGCTGGAGCGCGACAACCAGCGGACGGCGGCCCTGCTGGAACGATTGGCGGAGGCTGAACAGACGGCCCGAACGACCACGGACGATTGCGAATCGACCGAACAGCATCTGCAGCAGCTCACCGGACAAATCGAACAGCAGCAAGGGCAAATTGCCGAGATGCGGCAGCAGGCTCAACAGCGCCGTGAATCCCAGGTGACACTGACGACCCAGGTTACCGAAACCGGCAAAAGGCTGAGCTCCGCGGATTCGCGACTGCAAATGTCGATGGCGGCCGCGGAACGGCTGCGCGAGTCCATTCAGCAAATTGACGAGGCGGTTTCCGGATTTCGACAGAAGCTGCAGCAACACAACAACGCCTGTCAACGACTGCAAAACGAGGCAGCCGACCGGGATTCGGCTTTGGCCGCGGCCCGCCAGGAACTGCAGTCCAGCCGCGCGCGTCTGGACAGCCAGCGACACAGTCTGGACGAAAAACGTCGCCAGCAAACCGGAGCCACGCAGCGGGCCGAAGTCATCCAGGAAATGGAAAATCGCCTGGAAGGAGTTGACTCGGGCGCCCGTGACCTGATCGAGCGATCACGTGCCGGCGACCATGAATCCCTGCGGGAAATCGTGGGTCTGGTCGCCGACATCATCAAGGTCAATGTTCAGCATGCCGAACTGGTTGATCTGGCTCTCGGTCCCTGTGCCCAGAGTCTGGTCGTGGACGGCGATCAGATCTTGGCGCAAATCGTCGCCGGTGAGCTGCGTCCGGGCGGGCGAGTTCGGCTGGTGCGATTGCAGGAACCACCGAATTTCGGGACCCGTCCGGGCCTGGATTTGCAGGAACACGACGGCGTTGTGGGTCGCATGGACCAGCTGGTGCAAACCGATCCGGATTACCAGTCGTTTATCTACCAGTTGCTGGGAGGGACCTGGCTGGTCAAATCGCTGGGGGATGCCGTCCGGCTGAGATCCCGGACCGGCGGACGCGGCCGGTTTGTAACCTTGTCGGGGGAACTGCTGGAGGCCGACGGTACCCTGATTGCCGGTCCCCGGGCAATGACCGGCGGTCTGGTTTCGCGCCGCAGTGAATTGCGGGCCTTGCATCGTGATCTTCACCAGCTCAGCGGGCAAATTCGTGACGAAAGCCGGTCGGTCGAAGAGCTGCGCGGCCGGGTTGCCGATCTGGACGAGCGGGTCCACAACCTGTTGAGTGAAAACACGGAAATCGCCCAGCAGCTGACCGATGAGAAAGCGACGGCCAAGTCGCTGCAGACGCAGCTGGAGTCGCTGCAAGCACGGCGGGCCGAGTCGCTGACCGAATTATACGGACTGGAGGCCCAAATCGGCCAGCTTCAACAGCAGCTGAAACAGGATCGCCACGCGCTGGCCCGGGGGGAATCCGAATTGTCGGAATTGGTTCACTGGCTGAGTGATAATGAATCCCGGCGAATCGAACTCGAGCAGTCGCTAACGAACCTGCAACACCGGCAGACGGCCGCCAAGGTGCAATTGGCCAAATCCCAGCAACAACGCAGCGAATCGGAAAACCACTACCAGCTGCTGCTGGGACAGCAGGATGAATGCCGCCAGTCGATTCAGGCCACGCGCGACAGCCTGGCCCGCATGCTTTGGCAAAACCGCGGCAGCCGCCGGGAAATTCAGCAATCGGGAGCCCGCTTGACGACGCTGGAGTCCACCCGTTTGGATCTGGACCGGCAGTTGCAAGCACTGACGGCCCAGCGCAATGAAGTGGACCAGTCCCGTGGCGAATTGACGAAAACGCTCGCCCAACTGCGCGACCGGCTCCGGATCCTGACAGAAAAATGCCACGCGATTGAATTGCAGGAGCGTCAATTGTCGATGGAGCGGCAACAATTGGCGGCCCGTTTGCGCGACGATTACGACATCGATATCTCCCGACTCGATTTTGAAACCGATCAATCGGACGAGGACCGCGAAGCCATCGATCGGGAAATTTCCGAGCTTCGCAAGTCCATTGGCAATATTGGCTCGGTCAATATGGATGCCCTGGTCGAACTGGAAGAGATGCAGCAGCGGTACGAGTCGCTGGAGTCTCAATACAGCGATTTGACCGGCTCCCGCGAAGCGCTGGAAAAAATTATTCAGAAAATCAACAACGATTCCCGACGTCTGTTTTCCGAAACGCTGGAGGCGATTCGGGCAAACTTTCAAACCCTGTTTCGCCAGACGTTTGGGGGCGGTCGGGCCGACCTGGTGCTGGAGGCCGACGTTGATATTCTGGAAGCCGGAATCGATATTGTGGCCACGCCGCCCGGCAAGCCGGAATTTAACAACTCTTTGCTGAGCGGTGGCGAGCGGGCGTTGACCGCCGTTTCGCTGTTGATGGCCATTTTTCAGTTTCGCCCCAGCCCCTTTTGCGTTTTGGACGAAGTCGATGCGCCGTTTGACGAGGCCAATATCGGGCGGTTTATTGACGTCCTGAACAGTTTTCTGAACTGGACCAAGTTTATTATCGTGACCCATTCCAAGCGGACCATGACGGCCGCCACCACGCTGTACGGTGTCACGATGCAGGAGTCTGGCGTGTCCAAAAAGGTCAGCGTCCGGTTTGAGGATGTCAGCGACGAGGGCGAGATTTCCGCCGATGCCGTGGACCGGGATGAGAACGACCAACGGACCGTGGCCTGAGGTCTTTCAACTCCCGGCCGGCCGACCGATCGACTCCCGGTCCGGCAAACCGGCAATCGCCGTCCATTCACACCGGAGTTTTGCTGCCAAATCTGTCGCGGAAAGGACGGGGGTCCAGCGGAACCAAACGCCAAATCAGCATTCGATCAGGTAAACTGACGATACCGTGATACTGATTTCACCCCTGATTTGCGTGGAGAGGACCTGTGATGACAACAAGCGGAGAAAGTTCTGAACTGGATTTGATCGGCTCGACCGCCGGCTCGGTCTGGCAACTGCTGAATGCCAATGGTCCAATGAAAATGTCCGATTTGGTCAAGCAGGTCGACTGTTCACGTGATGCCGTGATGCAGGCAATCGGATGGCTGGCCCGGGAAAACAAAATCACGATCGCCATGAAATCGAGGACGCGGACCGTGCAGCTGATTGACTAGTGTTGTCGCGGCACGTAACGCAGCAATCGGAGGCTGACTCAGGGCCGATCTGGCCGACGAGTCCCCATGAACATCTCCGGGCAATCCCGGTCATTCGGAGGCGGTGGTGGTGGGCCAAACGATGTCTGAACCATGGCCAGATCGATCCTTTCTTTGAGTCCAGCCGTAACTTTGCCATGAAACGTGTATTAATTTTGTGCACCGGAAATTCCTGTCGATCCCAGATGGCCGAAGCGTTATGGGCGTCGCTGGGCCAGGGACGGTGGGAATCCTGTTCGGCCGGCTCGGCCCCGGCCGGATACGTTCATCCGCTGGCAATCCGTGCCATGCAGGAACTGGATCTCGATATTGCTTCATATGCCAGCAAACCGCTGGATCCGTTTTTGAATCAGACATTTGACCTGGTGGTGACCGTTTGTGACAACGCGCGGCAGGCATGCCCGCATTTTCCGGGCAGGGCACGATTGCTGCATTGGCCATTTGATGATCCCGCCGAGGCCATCGGGGATGAAGAGCAACAGATGGCGGTATTTCGACGGGTGCGCGATGAAATCGCCGATCGAATCAGCCGGTATTTGCACCACGACGCCTGAACGTTCAGGGTCGCTCTCGCCCGGTGACTGGCATTCCGGGGCTGAGCGGAATCCGGGTTTGTTTCCGTTTTTGCGGGGCGTGCGAACCGGTTTTCCAATCTTTTCCCGAGCGATGCAGGAAATTTCCAGGGCGGTGCAATGCCCTCAAAGTCGCCGTTGATGGCCCGGATTACCGAAAATCGCTCGATTACTGGCCGACTTTGATTACCTGACCGGAACGGCCCGACATGGCGCTACCAGTCGTGCAAAGCTCTCCCGCAGCATGACTGCGGAAACTTCCTAAAGTCTTACCCCCGGATTTAACGAAACTACTGTCAGGTACGTCGCATTGAGACAACTGGGGACAACGGCAACTGCCCTGTCAACAGGAGTAATCGACGAGACCATTAGGGGGGGATTGCTGCCGGACATTCATGTCTGGCGAACAGGGACACCACGTACGACCCAAGAGTCGTGGCGTTCAGCATTTCTGTTTCTAATGGATCGAGCTCAATCGCCGCCAGTGGCATTTTGGAGAAACGGTGCCGGTTATCGGGTTCCATTTCTCCTCGGCAATCGAATAACAACAGTTTTTCCGATTGCCGGACTGCCCCCGGGGCCGATGTCGATTGCAGCGTCCTGGTGCACGCCGAAACGGACCTGATTAATGAAATGTTTTATCCCGACCCAGTGTTTGAAATGGTGCCGCAACCCGCGGAGACCCAATGATCGCCTGCCAGCCAGTTTCAGGCATGGGATAGACAGTTGCTCTGGTGACCGGTTCACCTGGTAGCGAAAGACGAGTCAACAAGAAAGTAATGGAGAGCCTGCGATGAAGGTGTTCACAACTGGACAGGTCGCCAAGATCTGTAAAGTGGCTCCGCGCACGGTCAGCAAGTGGTTCGATTCCGGTCGCCTCAAGGGCTATCGGATTCCCGGATCACAGGATCGTCGCATCCCGCGTGAATACCTGATCAAATTCCTCAAAGAACACGGCATGCCGTTGGGCGATTTGGAAGACGAGGCCATGGCCAAGATTTTGGTCGTTGCCCAGGATCAGGTATTGATTGAGAATCTCAAACGCGAGTTGCCACCTGAAAAGTCCTTTAAAGTTGCTGTTGCTGCCAGCGGCTTTGAGGCAGGGATTCAGGCCGAAAGCTTCCATCCCGATTGCATCATTTGCGACTTCTCGATCGGCAAAGTCGAAGCCCAGCAGATTTGCCAAAATCTGCGAAAGAATCCCGATTTTGGCGAGACGATTCTGATTGCCCTGTTGCCCGATGACGGCAACCCGATCAGCTTCGATCGTTCCGCCATCAACGAAACGTTCAAAAAACCGTTCGACGCCAGCTTGCTGGCCGAACGCTTAAGGACGTTGATCGGTTCCCGCAAGGAACTTGTCTAGTTCGCGGCCCCGGGCCGCAGCCTGACCGATCGACGCCATATCTCGCCGTCTTTCGCATAAAACCGTCGTGGTTGACCCCCCGGCGGTTTTTTTTTGCGCTGCGACACGCGGCCGGGCCATCCTGCCGTTCATGCCCCGGCCGTTTGACAGGATCCCGGGTTGGCCGCCTGACAACCGGTTTCCTAGTACTGCTCGATAATTTCCCGGGGCAACGTTATGGTTTGCGAAAGCGTGGTGCCCAGGACCATTTGCGACATCGGCAGGGCATTTTCCGTCATGGGGATTTCCACCGTAACACTGACGGCCGGAGTCAACGGTGTAATCGGGGAGGGGTTGACGGTGACTGTGGCTCCCTTGACCCGGGCAATATCCAGCATTTGCGTGGCCACATCCTCGCAGTGTTGCGACGTGGCCCCGGGTGTGATTCCGGCCCGGGCGGCTTCCAGGGCCGCGTTGGCCGCAACATGCCGGAACAGGTTCACACGACTCATCTCCAGTCCCGCAAACATGATCAGGAACAGCAAGGGTGCCGTACAGGCAAATTCGACCGCAGCCGCGCCGCGGATTCGGGTTCGCCGTTGGTGATGCATCATCATGACAGGTTGTCTGCTCCACGGGGTTTGGGGGATGGGCCCCGTCCGGTTTAATCAATCAACTGGGTAACGTTGGCGGCCAGTTCCCGAAAAACGGATTGCAATTCGGCCGCCGTCGTGGCGTGAAAATGTTGTCCACCGGCTGCCGCGGCAATGGCTTGCATATCCGATTGATTGGCACCGACGCCAAACGTAATGGTGTGGATGGTGATGTCGTTGCTGGCGGCGATTTGGGCCAGTGGCAGGGGGTCCGCTTCCGTGTATTCCCCGTCGGTCAGCAAGATCATGTATTTGAAAGCCGTGGGGCGTCCATTCAGCAGTACCGTCTGGCCTTGCTGGATGCCGGCGGCGATGTCCGTCTGTCCGGTCCATATTTCGCTGGATCGCTGGTCCAGTGCGTCCGTGATCAGGCTGGTGTCGGTCGTCAATGCCTGATCGACGCTGGTGACCGGCACGAACGTGCTGCATTCGCTGGAATCTGACGCAAAGGTCACCACCGCCACCTGTTCCTGGACTTGCGAGCGGTCGATGGTGGCCAGAAAAATGTCGACGGCATCCGCCATCGCCACCCAGCGGCTGTCGGCATACGGGATATCACAGAGCCGCGGGTCCGAGCCGCCCATCAGCGGGGCCGGGTCGGAAGTCGCCAGTTTCATGCTGCTGCTGCGATCCAGTACGAGACAAATGTCCGAATCAATGAAGGCAGCAGTCGCCACAAGCTCCTGATCAAACGTGGGATGGTTGTACAGAACGCCGAACCATGTTGGAACCGGCCCGTCGATCGAGTCGGCCGTGCGTTTGCCGATAATCCGCACGGCATTCGTCGGCATGCCGCCCGCAACAAAACTGGCGGTGCCATCACCATTTCGTACGGCCGATCCAAAGATGATTTGGTCATTGGCGAGCGATAGCGGCTGGCCGTGGACCAGATTCAACTCGGCCACGTCTTTGGCAACCTGGGTCGCATGGGCCGTGTCGACGTTTTGGGACAACGCGGCGGCGGATGCCTTGGCGGCCAAATCGGTCGACCGGCGCAATTCGGCCCGCACCCGCTGAACATGTGCAAAATCAATCGTGAAGCCAACCAGCAGGATGACAATTGGCAGCAGCAACAGGAACAGGATCAGGACCGATCCGTTCCGACGGTTCAGGTTGGTTTTTGCCATGGAGATAACTTCCGATCGATTACTGGCGGGTGGCATGTGAAATCGAACCAAATCCCGTATTTCGGCCGGAAAATGTGGCAGCCAGAGAATTTTCCTGGGCCGGTACTTCCACTTCCACGCGAAACAGCTGGCCCGGCACCAGGTTGTCAAACGCCGTCCCGTTGGCCCCGATGACCTCCACCTGGGCTCCGGTAATGCCGCGCGCTTGCAGCATTTGCTGGACCGAGTTGGTGACCGCTGCCTCATTGGACCAGGCCCGCATTCCCATCAACGCGCCCTGGTAGGATGCGTCGGTGACGGTCTGTTGCAAATAGATCGCGTTGGAGGCTTCGATCCCTGCGAAAACGACCATGATCAACAACGGAATGGCCGCAGTCAGCTCAACAATTGCCGAGCCCCGGCAATTGCCGCGGGGTCGACGGCGGTTGCGCCGCACCATTTTTGATTGACGGGTTTCCAGCATGAATATTTCGGCGGTGGAACGGAAATCGGGTTTGCGGAATTGATGGGTATGCAAATATGGGATACATACGAGACAACTTGCCGGCCCCGGCGACTTTTCCGGGCAGGTCCTCTGTCCGAACGGTCGCGTGTGCCGAATCTGCCGGTAATTGTGAAAATCCAGATCGCGACTGCTGCGACAATCGCGAAATGGCCAGCCATCCGGGAACCGGTTTCACGTCATCGGGGGTGGGTATACGCGCTTTGTGACCGTTGCCGGGGCGGCAGGTGAGCGGGCCGTTATCCGAACCACTACCGCAAACGGTCTGCGGGGGGTTAAATAGCCGTTAAAAATACGGTTGTGCTGCGGGAGCGATCGAATGAGCGAACCTCAGGATCAAATCACCGGGTTTTCCCACCTCGACCGGCAAGGCCGGGCGCGGATGGTTGATATTGGCGACAAGCCGGTTTCCCGACGTTTTGCCCGCGCCAGTGGCCGCGTCGTCATGAACGCCGACACGATCCGGAAAATCCGCAGTCAACAAGTTGCCAAGGGAGACGTACTGGCCACAGCCCGGATCGCCGGGATAATGGCGGCCAAACAGACGTCCGGACTGATTCCGCTTTGTCACCCGATCGGACTGGACGCCGTCAGCGTCGACTTTCAGCTTACGGAGCAGGCGGTCGAAATTACGGCGGCGGCAACCGTCAGCGGCAAAACGGGAGTTGAAATGGAAGCGTTGACGGCTGCCACAGTCGCTGCACTGACGATGTATGACATGTGCAAGGCGCTGGATCGGAACATGGTGATCGAATCGATCCGCCTGGACGAAAAATCCGGTGGAGCCAGCGGCCACTTTTTGCGAAAGGAGTCGGGAATTTGAGCCACGTTACCAGTCAGCGATCACGAACGGCTCCCCTGACCCGTATCATCGAGTTGTTGCATGACGATTTGCAGTCCTTCGAAAGAATGTTGGCAGGCCAGTTTCCTGACCATATCCCGATCATTGACGAAATGTTGCAACAGGGCTGTCTGACAGGCGGCAAGCGGTTTCGCCCCATTCTGTTGCTGCTGGCCGCGCGGACGATTGGCGATGTCAACTGGCGGCACATCACCCTGGCGGCAGCAGTCGAAATGATCCATGCCGCCACACTGGTTCACGACGATATCCTGGATGCCGCCGATACCCGACGCCACCAACCAACCATTAACTCGCGGTGGAACAATCATGCCGCAGTGCTGTTTGGCGATTTCCTCTTCACTCACGCTTTTTTCCTGGCGAGCACGACCGGCGATGCCACCGCCTGCCAGATTATTGGACGGGCTACCAATCTGGTATGTGAAGGTGAGTTGCAGCAAGCCGACGTGGCAGGCAATTACGATACGTCGATCGAGGAGTATTTTGAGATTATCGGCAAGAAAACGGCTTCGCTGTGCGGTTGCGCCACCCGGCTGGGAGCTCACTTTGCGGGTGCGCCGGAAACGGTCGCAGTCGCCTGGGAATCGCTCGGCACGAATCTCGGACTGGCCTTTCAAATCGTTGACGACATTCTGGATTTTCAGGGGGATGAGGCCGCCTGCGGCAAAACCCTGGGGACCGATTTGCTCACCGCCAAACCCACGTTGCCAGTCCTGATTGCGCTCTCGCGTCAAAACGGTAAAGAGCGTGCTGGCTGGATCAGCCGGTTACGCCAGCCCGGGACGCCGCGGGATGAGGTGCTGCACTGGTTAACCGACTCGGGAGCCATCGACGCCGCCTGGGAACGGGCTGAGATGCTGGTCAATCAGGCGGCCCTGGTTTCAGCGTCCTACGACAATCCCTGTGCCCGGGGATTCGAACAACTGGGACAGTTTTTGCTGGTTCGCGAACACTAGCGCGACAGGCACTAGCGTCGCGAACGTCTCAGAATCGGCTGGAGTTCGTCCACGAAATCGTTGACGTCGGTGAACTGGCGATACACACTGGCGAACCGAATGAATGCCACTTCATCCAGCTCGAACAGGTGATTCATAACGATTCGGCCCAGTTCCTGACTGTCGATCTCCCCTTCAAAATTCGTGTACACTTCCTGCTCAATCTGGGACACGACGTCATCAATGGCCCGAGCCGACACCGGGCGCTTCCAACTGGCCCGCTCCAGCCCCTGTCGCAATTTTTCAGGTTGGAACGGATGGCGTTCACCGTTCTTTTTGATGACCTTCATGTCCACTTCGGCAACGCGCTCATAGGTCGTGAAACGGCGTTGACATTCCAGACACCGCCGTCGCCGCCGAATGGTGCTGCCATCCTCGCCGCCCCGGGAGTCAATCACCTTGTCGTTATCCAGTCCGCAGAACGGGCACTTCATGATTCACTCATTAAAAAAGCATTTCGCATGTCCGGATATCGTAAAACTAGTCCCAGCCAACCCGTTTGACAAGCAAGCAAGCGTTTCCGGAGCGGAATCGACCCCCGGTACCGCCACGCGCCGAAGGCAGCTATTTTGTGGTCTGAGTAGCCTTTATTCTGTCAAGTCGCCTTCAGATTCCCGGAATGATGTCCAAATACGTCCCCGCGCCCGACGACCCGCTGGCGGCCTTGCCAGGGCAACAGCGCGATGCCAAATCGGATGAACCGGAACGATCACTTTGGTCGGGCTGCTATTCTGCCCGGGCCATGGTCGGCGTCTGGACGCTTCTGGCCGCGCTGACGTTGTTGTCGCCATTGGCCATGCTGGTGATCCCGCCGGCAGGATTGGCCCTGGCCTGGATGGTTACTGGCGGGGTTCTGGCGTTTGGCTGGGTCCTTGCGATCGGTGCGGCCCTGTACCGAAGTCTGGTGGATCACTACGAATTGACCAGCCAGCGCCTCAAACATCGCCGGGGTATTCTGTTTCGCCGCAACGACCGGATGGAACTGATTGATATCGACGACGTGATCTACCGGCAAGGTCCGTTGCAAGCGGTGCTGGGGGTCGGAACGATCGAAATCAGGAGCACCGATACCAGTCATCCCGTGTTCCTCATGCCTGGAATCGCAGGCGTTCGTGAGGTGGCGGATCTGATAGATGATGCCCGCCGTACCGAACGCCGCCAACGGGGCCTGCATATCGAATCGATCTGACGTGGAGTTGTTGCGGCGAAGGGGGCCCCTGGCCGGTCTGCCCGTGATTGGGTTTGGCGTGAGGGGCGAGTTGGCAAGAAATTGGGCTGGCACACGGGCTCCGTTGAACCGGAGTTCCGGCCCGGATCTCTGCTGGCCCGTGCCGCCGTTTCCCGGATTTCATGCAAACGTTGACCCCATGGACAGGGCGCTAGCTGCAACTGGCAGCGACAGGGTCCCGCCCGCTGCGCCGCCGGATAGCGCCCGTTCAACCATCTGCCGGGTCCGGGCGCTCGTCGCCGGTCGGGGCATCCCCGGTGGACGGTTCCTCCAGCAGCTGGTCCAGGGGGGGGCGTTCCCGCTGCGCCGTTAACTCGTTTTGACAGGCCATGGCCAGGGCGAGCAAACGGTCATCATCGTTCAGGCGTCCCGTCAGCAGGATCGATACCGGCTCCCGTTTTCCGTTGGTTTCGCGAAAGGAATGGGGCATGACGACCGTTGGATGACCGGTCAGGTTGGTGATGAGCAAGTCGTTGCAATTGACCAGAAAGTCGACTGACTGCATCAGTGTTTGCATTTTGAATTGCAGTTGTCGGCGGCGCCGCAACATGCGCAAGTAATCGATCGCTGAAACAAACTGGGCCGCCTGAAAAGTGCCGGGCCACGTATTCCAGCCCTCGGTTTGACCGGCCCGCAACATGTCGTCGAACACGGAAGCGGCCTCAATATCGATAATGTTGGCCAACAGCCACTGGTTCTGCTCGGCCGGCAATTCGATTTCCACCAGTTCGCAACCCAGCCGTCGCAGGATTTCCAGATCGTCCCGCGCCGGCGGGGTCGCGGCCTGATCATCCGCCGACGAGGCGTCCGACGGCGAGGCGTCCGACGGCGTTTGGCTGGTGGATTGATTGCCAGCAGGGCGCCGCCGGGTTGCCGGGGTATAGCCAACTCGCAGGCCATTGAAATCCAGCGGGCGTGGCCACGTAAAGGGGCGGTCGCAGGCCGTCGGATCCAGGCCGTCAAAACCGTGAATGGCGGCAAACACCAGGGCACAGTCCTCGACACTGCGTGTAATCGGACCGATCTTGTCCATAGACCAGGACAACGGCATACAGCCCGATCGGCTGACGCGGCCGAACGTCGGGCGCAAACCGGTGGCGCCACAACGGCGGCAGGGCGACACAATACTGCCGAGGGTTTCGCTGCCCAGGGAAAATCCGACCAGGCCGGCGACGGTGGCGGAAGCGCTGCCGGCCGACGAACCGCTGGAGCCCCGTGACGGATTCCATGGACTGCGGGTCATGCCGCGGAACCACTTGTCCCCCATGGCGATGGCGCCCAGTGAAAGTTTGGCGACCAGCACGGCACCGGCCTGATTCAGCCGCTGAACCACGGTGGCCGGTTCCGCGATTTCGCGGTTTTCAAATTGCGGGATTCCCCAGGTCGTCGGGTATCCGGGCACCGCCATCAGGTCCTTGGCTCCCCAGGGAATTCCATGCAGGGGTCCGCGATAGTTGCCCGCCGCAATTTCCTCGTCGGCCCGGGCCGCCTGTCGCAGGGCCAGGTCTTCGGTCACGGTGACTACGCAATTCAACAGCGGATTGTATTTCTTCAGCCGCCCCAGGTAGATTTTCGTCAATTCCAGCGAACTGATTTGACGCGTCCGGATCATTTCGGCCAGTCCGGTAACCGGCAGAAACGCCACGTCCTCGTCGGAAACAACCGGCGTGGCCACTGATTGGGGCTTCGAAACCGTGACTGAACGCTGCAGGGTGACGGGCCCGGTTTCGGGTCGGGTCAACGGTTGAAACTGCATGGCCGGCAAATCGAACCACTCCAGCGGCTGACCGCGCAATTCGCTGATTCCGCGCGACGACTGATTCACCCGGGTGGCAATCGCAGTTCGTTCCTCCCCGGTCAATTCAGTCCCGCTGATCCACTCGGCCATCTTGACCATGTCCGCCGTGACCTCGACGGGAGCCTCGGACGCATTGCCAGCTTCCTGCAGCAGACCGGCCAGGGCCCGGCAGAAAACGGGCGTTCCGGTACCGGTCAGCGACAGCGCGGTGAGGACTTGTCGGCGGTCGAGCACGGAATTCTCCTGATGAAAGCGTCGCGGCGGCCAGCGGACCCAAAGCGGATATTTTAGCCTGCCGTTACAGATTGAGAATCGAGCGTCGGCAACCGGGGTCAAAGTTCTTGATAATCGTCAGGCGCCGGTTAAAATCCAGCTGGACTGCAAATTTCGGGTTCGGTGCGCGGGACTCCGCTGCGCGGGCTGGCCACGTCAAACGAGGAACGCATCTTGGCTGAACAAATACCGATCGTCGATTTCTCGTTGTTTGACATGGATCGGGTGATTGCGGACAAGGCCGAAGTCCAGCGGTATATTCCCCAGCGTTTTGAAATGTCCCAGCTGGACGGCGTGTTGTACGAGGATACCGAAAACCTTGTCGCCGTGGGATTCAAGGACACTGGCCCGGATGAATTCTGGGTGCGCGGGCACATGCCTGATTTTGCCTTGATGCCCGGGGTGATCATGTGTGAATCGGCGGCCCAGTTGATCGCGTTCCTGGCCGGAAAGCACAACTTTGCGGAAACCGGAATTGTGGCTTTCGGCGGGATGGACAACGTCCGGTTTCGTCACATTGTCGTTCCCGGCGATCGGCTGGTCGTAATGGTGGCCGTCCGCAAATTGCGTCGCAACGCGATGGTAGTTTGCGATTTTCAGGGATATGTCGATCAAAAACCGGTGGTCGACGGGGAGATTCGCGGCATCGTATTGCCGACCGAGGCCATGCAGAATCACTAGGTGCCAGCCGCACTGATACGTCGCGTTCATGCCGTCGTGCTCCAAAGCGACTTATGTCGAAGCGACGCTGCCCGGTGGTCACGCCCCTTCGAACGAGGCGGCGATCGGCCGCCACGACAGCCCGGCAGGCGGCGCAATCCGGTTGCGGGTGCCCGGGGAATTGCCAACGGCGTTTTTTCGGGGCGGGACCAGCGACGGGCCGCGTGAATTCCGGGGCGGGCCGTGTAAATTCAGGGGCGGGACGGGCTCCCCAAAACGTCGCGCCACAGACATCCGGCCCACGACCAGCCCACACCAAATCCCATCAGAATGGTTTGCATTTCCGGCCGAAGCTCACCCGACTGGCGCAACTGGTGGATCAGAATGGGCAAGGTGCAGGAGACCGTATTGCCCACCTCGTGCAGCCGGATCGGCAACCTCCGTTCGTCAACATCAATCCGCTGTTGCAGCAGCGACAACATCTTGTCGGTCGCTTGATGCATCAGGAACAGGTCGATCTGGTCCATGCTCAGCCGGGCCCGTTGCAAAATCTGGTCGATCACGGCGGGGATCGCTCCGACGGCAAAGCTGATCAGACTGGGGCCATCCATGTAAAGTTTGCTTTTCCAGCGGTGCCGGTGCCGGGGATGAATGGCATCGGCCGCCGGGCGGAATCCACCCTCCGCGGCAATCAGGGTATCGGCGCCGGATCCATCGGTTCCGAATTCAAATGTGGAAAGCGAAGGTTCGCCGAATGGTTCGATCAGCGTGGCCGCGCCCGCATCGCCAAAAATGGTTCGCAAACTGCGATCGCCCGGATCAATCAGCTTCGAATAGGTTTCCGCCGTGATCAGCAGGATCCGATTGACTTCCCCGGTCCGAATCAGTCCGTCGGCCAGCGACAGGCCATAGACATAACCGGAACACCCCAGATTAAAATCGATCGCACCGATCCCGGTCCGCAGTCCCAGTCGATCCTGGATCAGGCACGCCGTTGTAGGCAAAAAATAATCGGGGGTTTGGGTGCAAAGCAGCACGTAATCGATCGATTTCCGGTCAATCCCGTGCTCGGAAAACAGTTTTTCGGCTGCCAAAACTGCCAGATCCGACGAACACTCGCCGGGACCGGCAATATGTCGCTGCAGGATCCCGGTTTTGGAACTGATGGTATCCATCTTCCAGTCGGGATTTTCGCGTTGCAAGTCCTCGTTGGTTTCAATTCGTTCGGGTAACCATACGGAGACAGGTCCAATTGCGGCGTAGTTCACTTTCCGGTTTCCGCGATCCAGCTGGCGTAGATACGTTGGCAATGGGCCTGTAACACAGTCGCAAAATAACAAATCCCGTCCGGTTTGCGAAAGTCCCCGAGGCAGCCGGCACGACAGTCGCCGGAGGCCTGACATTAACGATGGTCCGCGACCGCCGCAACCAGTCGTTGGCGCAAATCGGGGATTTGGCGAACCGAATCAACCAGTCGCGGGTGAATAAACACGCGAATCCGCTTGACGTAGTCATCGAATTGCCGGGTGGCCAGTGTTTTGACCACCGGTGAAACTTCCTCCAGCCAGCGAAACCGTCGCGGCTGGTCATACCGCACCGGGATGCGAAACTGGATTTCCAGTCCCTGGGGTGGCGCATCGATCAGCACATCCAGGGGCGAGATGTCCCGGCCACATGCCGGCCGCAGGCACTCCACCACCCGCGCACCCGTTTCCACCAGCCACGGGTAGGGTTGCCGTGAAACCCGGGCGTACACGTCGCGGTCCTGCGAAATCGTAAACTGGGCGACGCGTTTGTACAGCGAACGGCGTTCTCCGAACAGCCCGTCCAGCATGGGCCCGCAGGCGGTTTGCCGGCCCGCTGCCTGCAATTGACGGACAAAACCCGCATCATCGGATTCAAACAGCCGGACCAGATCCAGTTGTTCGCGCAATTCAAAAACGACCCTTTGCAACATTGCCGTGGCACTGCGAACCGCGTGATGCCAATAGACCTCGCTGAACATGATGTAGCGGGCAAACACCATCAGCTCGGCGGCCGTGCAACCCTTTTCGGTGATGGCCAGGCGGCAGTTTTGTCCGTCCACGCACAGGGCCCCGATTAACCGTTGCCGGTCAAAATGCATGCCATAGGGCACGCCGGCATGCAAACTGTCCCGATACAAATAGTCCATTTTGTCGACATCAATGGGACCGGACAGCAGCGAGTGGCGCAATTGATCGGCCGGCGTCTGGCAGGGACCGACCAGCACGCGGGCTATCTGTTCCGGGCGCTTTCCAAACTCCTGCTGCAGGATCTCGGCAATTTCGGTTCGTTCCATGCGTGTGACGGCCAGTGCCTCATGTTCCGGAATCGCGTCCAGCCGCATGTCTTCCAGCGGATGACAATACGGCCAGTGTCCGAGATCATGCAACAGCGCGGCAACGATCAGTGACTCGGCGTCGTCGCCGGATACCAAATCCGTAAACTCGTCAACGGCACCCAGGCGGCGCAAAAACAACAGGACGTTGCGATAGACGCCCAGACAATGCTCAAACCGGCTGTGGCTGGCGCCGGGATAGACCAGCGTTACCAGCCCCAGCTGGCGGATCCGGGCCAGCCGCTGAAAGGGAGGCGAATCGATCAACCGGCGAATCCGGCCGGTGACGGGAATGTCCTGTTCTCCGGGAATCCGAATCAGACTTTGTCGGCTGTCCAGCGCGGCGACTTCGGGTATCGCGGCAATCGCATTCATGGTCGACCGGAATTCCTAAACGAGACCCATCAGGCATTCCGCAGCCGGTCGCAGCCAGGCCGCCGTGAAATCCTCGTTCACCACCTCGATCGAGGCCGGCATAATCGAAAATCCGGCGATAACCCGTAACAGCAAACAACAGCCGAAATACAGCCCGAAGTGCAACACTCCCGTGAGGACATCGAGTCCCAAAAACAGATTGGCCGTCAGGGAACCGACAACGAACATGGCAATGGCCGCCAACAGCCACGTGGTCGTGCCGTAGTCATCAAGGACCGCCACGTTGGCCAGGTAGAACGCGGACCACAACAAGCCATAAATAACGGAGCAGCTGATCAGGCGAATCCACAATTCCTGGCCGCGGTAGGCACCCAGCTCCGAATCGCGGAGAAACGAATAGCCCGCCAGAACACAGGGAATCGCAACGCCTATCGACAGAGCCAGCAGCAAAATGGATGAAAACCCGGCCTTGTCGCTGACTCCCAGGCGAACCAGCACCGCAATGGCCAGCAGCCCGGTGATGGTGGCGGCAATCACCACAATCTGCACGGCCGACAAACTCGGCTCGTCGCGAAAAACCGGTTTCAGGACCTGCGTGCCCGAGGTGCCCGTGGGGCCAAAGTTCTCCGGCGCATGCACCTTGACTTCTTCCTCAGCCGCCGGAATCGTAATGATCCGCTTGCAGCGGGGACAGGGTCCCTCGCGACCGGCAAATTTCCGGCTGACATTGAATCGGGTGTGACAGCCGCTGCAGGTAACACGGATCTTGTCGGACATGTTCGACTTCAAATGAAAATCGGCGTGAACCCGGCGCCGGGCCGGACAACAGAATCCACAACACAGTTATTCCAGCTGATCATCCTGTTCGGTCAATTCCTGCTCGGTAATCATGTGAAACCCCTTGGCGGCCAGGGTCGTCTGGGCCATTTCGATGTCATCGACCATCAGCGCGACCGCGGCATGGCCCCGGGAATGCGACAGCAAGGGATAGGCCTGAACCAGGTTGATCTCGGCCTGCAGCAGCGCCAAACAGATACTCAACAACGGTTGTTCCTGGTCGGGCAGGCGGACCGCGATCAGGTCGCTTTCCACCATCGCCAGACCGGCCCGTTCCAGAATCTCACGCCCCTGCTCGGGATGCGACAACACAAATCGCACAATCGAACACTCGTTGCTGTCGTGTATGTTTACCGCCACAATCCGTGCCCGACTGCCCTCAAACCGACGAATCAGCTGCAGCAGTTGCCCTACCCGGTTCTCCAGAAAGACAGTAAATTGGCGAATCGATGGATAATCCCGGCCTCGCATCGTGGCATAATCAATCGATGATCCTGACTCGTCACCTAAGCTCATGGTTGATTCCAGTCCCTTGTTGGATGTTGGGGAGCCGGCGATCGATCAGCTGCAGTTTTGCGCCGTTATCGCTCCGCTCCGTGTTATAGCGAGCAAATTGCTTTCCGGCACGCGAAATACGCCCGATGCCCGTAAACATCCACGAAAAGTGAATGCGCCGGTCGGCTCGCCACGGCCTCGAATTTAACGGCCCACATGAAACCGGACAATCCAGGCAAACCGGCCAAACGCGCGCCATCCCCCGACCACCCCGCCGGTCACGGGGCACTCGCCGCCGGGTTTGAACTGCTGACTCATGAAACGGAAATCCGGGTCCGCTACCAGGAAACGGATGCCCAGGGACACGTCCACCACACGACCTATATCAATTATTTTGAAATTGGGCGGATCGAGATGTTGCGGGCAGCCGGGCACAGTTATCGGGAACTGGAGGACCAGGGGATCCGGCTCGTCGTTTCCGAAGTGGGTTGCCAATTTTTTACCCCGGCCCGTTACGACGATTTGTTGCGTTTGACAACCACGGTCGTCCGCAGCCGCGGTGCTCGCATTCATCATCGCTACGAGATTTGCCGCGAGCAGGATTTGATCGTTTCCGGATTCACGATCGTTGCGGCCGTCGATGTATCTGGCAAGGTTGTGCGGTTGCCGCGATGGTTGCGGATACCCTGATTGGCGGAATTGAATAACGACAACGCCGCCACGTCAAACAGGCATTTTTGTCTTCATACCGCCAGGCGGAACATTGAAACGCTGGTTTGCCGCGGATCGAATTGTTGGCGCCGTACGGTGGGTTGCCGCGGAACGATTTGCGCCTGATCGTTAAAGTCGCGCGTGGCCATGATTTTCTTTTCACCGGTCCGTCGTGCTGTCAGATAATCTGGACAAGCTTTGCCGATTGCCGTTGTTGTACCAACAGGATCGGTTCCTGATTCCCGATGTTTACCCTTGTACCGGTCTCACCCCCGCATCGTGGTGTCCGGGGTGAATCGGCAACATTGATCCAGAGCCTGGCCGTCGAGCAATTCATGACATCTTCACCACGGAAAATGCTCCGCGTCTGGAGTTTGCTCGCAGCCCTGACGGCCGGATCATCCGTGTGGGGCATTTCGCCGATTGCTGTCGCCCAGGTTGCCAGCAATCGTCATACGCCATTGGTCCAGGCGGTTGCCCAGGTTCGGCCCTCGGTCGTCAATTTGCGGGGGAAAAAAACGCTGGCCGCAGAACCAACTCAATCCGGTGCCCGGACCCAGGCCGTTCGCCAGGTCAACGGCATGGGCACCGGAGTTATTATTGACCCCAGCGGCTATATCCTGACCAATTTCCATGTGGTTGAGGATGTGCGGCGTATTGAGGTGACGCTGGCGGACGGGACGACCACCAGCGGGACGTTGATTTCCCACGACACGACCACCGATCTGGCGTTGGTCAAGATTGATGTCAGCCGGCCCCTGCCGACGATCCCCATGGGGAGTTCCACCGACGTGTTACTGGCGGAAACCGTCGCGGCCCTGGGAAATGCGTACGGTTACGAGGATACCGTGACCCGGGGCATCATCAGCGAGATCGGTCGAACGGTCCAGGTCAGTGATGACCAGATATACCATAACCTGCTGCAAACGGACGCTCCGATCAATCCCGGCAATAGCGGTGGCCCACTGATTAACCTGGATGGCGAGATGATCGGAATCAACGTGGCCGTTCGCGTGGGTGCCCAGGGCATTGCATTCGCGATTCCCGTCAATGATGCGGTGGACGTTGCCGCGGAGTTTTTGCGAGAACTGACCGAGCAACGGACCCGGCACGGCGTCGTGGCCAATACGATATACGAGAATCATCGACCCCGCGTCGTGATCGAAGAGGTGGTCGCTTTCAGTGCGGGGGAACTGGCCGGATTGCACGTGGGAGACATTATCCGGGCTGTGGATGCGATCCCCTGCCAGCGGGCCGTCGATTTTCAGCGGGGATTTCTGGACAAACAACCCGGTGATGAGGTGACGCTGTCCATTGAACGCGATGGCCAGCCTCGCCAGGTCGCATTGCAGCTGGGCGAGCCCTACGGTCCCAACGGGGTTTCGGTCTGGAGGCAACTGGGAGTTCGGGTCAAACCGGTTTCCGAAAACCAGCTGCGGGAAATCCATTCCAATTACAGCAGTGGCCTGTTGGTCGAAAAGGTTCGCCAGGGCAGTCCGGCGGCCCGCGAGGGAATTCGGGAAGGCGACATCCTGGTGGCCATGCATGGATGGCGGACGGAGTCGGTCGAAAACCTGTTATACGTCCTGGGCCTGCAAGATGTTTCCGCCGGAAACGAGGTGGTTTTCTACATCATTCGCGACAGCGAACCGTTCTTTGGCAATATTCGCGTCGCAGGTTCGCTCGTCGAACGCCGTTGACTGATCCGCAAGGCCGTAAAAAAGTCTGCCACTTTTGGAGCGTGCCCGTTGCCGGGACACGGATCCAATTGGTAAAACCTGAACTGGCCGGTTCCGGTTCCCGCTGCTGCCCGGAGCGCCGCGGTGGTTACGCAGGGGGGCATCGCTGATCCGTTGCTGACTCACAGGCCAGGGCCCATGAGACGTTTTTCCATCCTGTTGTTCATGCTGGCGGTTGGTCTGCTGGCCGATTCGGTTGGGGGCCAGGAATCTTCAGGGAATGTTGGCAGCGGGTCCCCGCAAGCCACCTCGTTGCGGGGGCGGCCCTTATACCCCCCGGCTCCCCCGCCCGAATTGCTGGAACGCCTGGCCCGCCATCGGGCCGCTTTTGAATCCGACCCCGACGACCCGGACGCACTGATCTGGTACGGGCGTTTTTTGGCTTATTCGGGTAACTATACCGGCGCCATCGATATTTTCTCCCGGGGAATCGGACAGTTCCCCGCCGATGCCCGCCTGTGGCGCCACCGGGCTCATCGCTACATCACGACGCGACAGTTCGACAAGGCGTTGGCGGATCTCGATCGCGCCGTGGCACTGATCGAGGGCCAGCCGGACCAGATTGAGCCGGATGGCATGCCCAATCCGCGCAACATTCCGGTTAGCACGCTGCACGGAAACATTTGGTACCACAAGGGATTGGCGCATTACCTGAACAACCAGTTGCCGGATGCCCTGACGGCCTTTTTACGATGTCGGGACCTGAAGTCAAACGACGACAACACCGTTGCCGCAACTCACTGGATTTACATGATTCTGCGACGGATGCAGCGCTGGCAGGATGCCCAACGGGCGTTGTCCGACATACGTACGGAAATGAATATCGTCGAGAATTTCAGCTACCACCGGGCCTGTCTGCTGTATCGGCAGGAAATTCCCGTGGACACGTTGTTGATCCGATCCGGGCCAGAATCCAGGGGGCCGGCGGATGACGCGTTGTCATACGCCCTGGGCAATTGGTATTGGTACAACGGCGATCAGCAGCGGGCTCGCCAAATATTCGAGGAGATTGTGGCCCGCGGGGCCTGGGCCTCATTCGGTCATATCGCGGCCGAGGCCGATTTGTTCCGGATGACGGATACACCCGAGACGCCGGATTCGGCGGATCGTTGACATTTTGCGAGTCAGTCGGGCGGTTGTCTTGCCGGCGAAAATGTTGGGTTTTTTGAGACGGTCATGGAACGCGAGTTGATCGACTGGCTCTCCCGTGAATTCGGGACGACCCGTTATGCCCGTCTCGGGATTGGCGATGACTGCGCGGTGTTGCCGGCCGGTACCAGCGATCTGGTCGTAACCTGTGACGTGATCTGTGATGGTGTGCATTTCCAGTCCGCACAACATTCGCCGGAGCAGATCGGATACAAGGCGCTGGCAGTCAATCTGAGTGACCTGGCGGCCATGGGTGCAATGCCCCGTTGCGCTACGGTCTCGCTGGTCATTCCCCGCACCGTCGATATTGACTATGTCAAGCGACTGTATGCCGGGATCAAGCCGCTCAGCCTGCGTTATCAAACCGATATTTGCGGCGGCGACACAACCGTCTGGCCCGGCCGCCTGGCGATCGCGGTATCGGCCATCGGGCTGGCACCGGCCGCGGGTTGTTGGCGGATTGATGGAGCCACAGCCGGAGACCGAATTCTGGTAACCGGCCGTTTGGGTGGCAGTATCCTGGGAAAACACATGTGTTTTGAACCGCGCTGTGATTTCGCGAGTCGTTGGCGGGACAGCGGTTTGGTCAGTGCCTGCACGGACATTAGTGATTCGCTGGGACTGGATTTGGCCAAGATTGCCCGGGCCAGCGGAGTTGGGTTTGAAATCAGTGCGGAGGCTGTGCCGGTATCGGCGGCGGCCCGGCAACGGTCGGATGCATTGCTTCATCAAACCAGCGCCGTGCAGCACGCGTTGCAGGATGGTGAGGATTTTGAGTTGATTGTGATCGCCAGTCCCGGCAACGCCGTCCAGCTGCAACACGATACGCCCGCCGAAATCGGGCTGGCCGACATCGGGCAGATAACCGCAGACCGGGAAGAATACTGGTTGCTGCAGGACGGGGTGCGGCGCCCCCTGATTCCCGCTGGTTTCGAACACCGTTTGGGTGATCCGTTGACCGGGGAATCAGAATGAGCAAGCCGCAGCCCGGGTTTTGCGAAATCGACTGTGCCAGTCCGGATGCCACGCGGAACCTGGCCCGGACGATTGCCCGCCATCTGTGGCCTGGCGCCGTGGTCACGCTGCAGGGAACGCTGGGCGCGGGAAAAACCTTCCTCGTCCAGTCAATCGCCGAGTCGCTCGGGATCGATCGCCGACGGGTTACCAGTCCCACGTTCGCGTTGATTCAGCAGTACACCGGCCGGCTCGATCTGGTGCATATTGATGCGTATCGAATTTCCGATGAAGACGAGTTTGTCGCGCTCGGTATCGATGAGTATTTCAATGGCGATTCGGTCGTCCTGATCGAATGGGCTGAGAAGTTTGCCGACTGTTTGCCGGAGGATCGGCTGGCCATTTCGATTACGGTGCTGGACGAACAGCGGCGAACATTTCGAATTTCCTGGCCGCAGGACAGCGCCCGATCGGTCGAGGCAGGTCGGGCTGTCTGCGGTGAACTGGCATCCGGACCGGGCTAGACGGCAATCCGTCCCCAACCGGCCACGATTCGGGCGAACTTCCGAAAAACTGGCAATCGGCGTTGCCCCAACTAAAATGTCGACAGACTTCGCAGGTGATTGTCCCTCGATTTGGCGAAGTTTTTGAATGGCCTGGTTGACCCGCATGTTTGCCCCGATTGCCCCATGAACGCAGCGTCGTTGTTTGGTCGATGGTTCGTTGTTACCTGGTTCGGCCTGGCGATGGGGGCCCCGGCCCCGCCCGCCAGCGGACAATCGTTGTCGCCCGTGATCCGGTCGGCGGCCCCCGGCGGGTCGCTGCTGGCAGGCCCGTCGAACGATCGTTGCCGCGAATGTGGCCAAACACCATTGCAATGCCAGTCATGCACGATTCTCGTACCGCAATGGGAAACCGGATACCGGTATGAAATGCGAACCCGCTACCGCCAGCAACGCCAACAACGGACCTGGACGACCTGGCGGACCGAATACGAGCAGGTACCCGAGATACAAAATTGCACGGTGATGGTTCAGCAGCCGCGCACCCGGCAATACACGATCTACCGAACCGAACCTTATCAGGAACCGTGTCAGCAAATCTGCACCGTGCTGGTGCCTGAACCCCGGATCCGGCAGGTAACAAGTTATCGCACCGAACCCTGGCAGTTTCAGGAGGAACAGAACTATACGGTTTACGTTCCCCAAACCCGCGACCGTCAGGTGACTCTGTTTCGCCCGGTGGCCGAACGCCGCGAAGTTCCTGTGCAGTATTTCGTCAACGTCCCGCAAACCAGGACGCGACAAATCACACTGTACCGTACGGAACAACGCCAGCGGGAATTCGAGCAGGAGTACAATGTCTTTCGCCAGGAAACGCGGACGCGGCGACTAACGCAATACCGGATCGAAACCCGGCCGCGGGAAATTTCGGTACCGGTTACCAACTGGCAGACCGAGAATCGCACCCGCACCATCAACTACACGGTGCAGGTTCCCTACACGGCGAACGTGGAGCAAAACTACACGTTGCTGGTCCCCTTTACCGAGAACGTAACCCGCTCGTACACGGTGACCGTGCCTTACGAGGAAACCGTTGAACAACCGGTAACCGTTCAGGTTCCGGTGGCCCGGGAGATCGTGCAAACCTGGCAGGTGCAGGTTCCGTTTACCGAGGAAGTACCGCAAAACTACTGTGTCATGGTGCCGTATCCGGAAACGCGAACGATCCTGCATACCGTCTGCCGCACGGTACCGGTTACCAGATACCGGACCGTCCGCCGGGATGTGGGGCATTGGGAAACCGTCATCGGTGAGGTGCCCGGCTGCCAGTGCCCGCCGGATGGCGACGGCTGTATTTCCGGCTGCCCGCTGACTCGTTCGGTTTGTCAACGTGTGTGGCGACCCGCGGTGGTCGAACAGTATGTACCGCTCGTCACGCAGCAAATCGTGACTGAACAGGTTCCCTGCGAATATACGGTTACCCGAATGCGTCCCGAAACGCGGACGCGGATCGTGCCTGTTACGCGATACCGGACCGAACAACGTCAAACCAGCCGTGTGGTTTACGAATTGCAGTGCGAAACGCGGTTACAAAAATTTCCGGTGACCCGCTACCGCCAGGAAACACGCAGTCGGCAGATTCAGGTTGATCGCGTTCGCCGGGAAACCCGGACGCGCCAGATTCCGGTGACTCGGTACCGCACGGAAAACCGAAGCTACGAAGAAACGTTCCCGATTCAGGTAGCCCGAATTGAACAGCGCACCTCCACCGAATCCGTCAATGTCCGGGTGCCTTACGAAATCGAGGAACCCTACCTGGTTAACGTGCCCGAAGTGCGAACTCGCAAGATATCGCAAAACTATTACGTCAAGGTTCCCTATCAACTGGAACAAAAATACCAGGTCACGGTTCCGGAAGTTCGCACGCGGATGGTCAGCCAGACGTCCTACCGCCAGGAACCTTACCAGCAAACGCGATCGTTCACGGTAACGGTTCCCCAAATCCGTACCCGAACGGTCACCCAAACCCGCTATCGCCAGGTCCCGGAAATCCGCAATTTGACGGAATGGGTCAATGTGCCCCGACAACAGGTCCGCACCGTCTATCGGACCCGCTACCGTCAGATCCCGGAAATCCGCACCGAAGAATGCCTGGTGCCGGTGCCGCAAATTCGTTCGCGTGTGGTTTACCGGACGGTCGCCCGGCAAGTGCCGCAACCAGTGATCCGGACATGCGTCGTGTGGGTCCCCTGGCAGGAACGGGTCCCGGTTCCTGTGCGACGATGCCGGTGGGTTCCGCTCACCGTACAGGTGCCCGCTGGCGGGAGTTGCCAGTGCAGAGACCGCTGTCCCGACAACCTGGGTGCTGCCTGCAATCAATACGCCGAATTCTGTGCCGACGGGGTGGCCATGGCTTTCCGCTGGTGGCGTGCGGACGGACCTCTGGCGGTCCGATGACGATCACGATTTGGGCACCCTTCCCGTCTGGCATGCGGTCCGGCGGCGGCATTACCCGGTGTTAAAGTTTGACGATCAGGCGGTTTGTGCGGATCAGGTTTTCAGGTTAAACCGCAGATTCCGGAAATGACGAATATACCAATTAAAGACCGTTGTCACGGATGTAACGGTTATGCGCGTAAACGAGCGTCATCGTAAAGGGCAAGATGTGAGAACTTCGCCATACCTTTCTTTCTCCGCCATCGTGCTGGCTTGTCTGGTTGCCCACGGATTAACCCAATCGGGTTTCGCCCAGGGGATCAGCTTGCGCGGTGTGGGCGCGATCAACGAGTCAATGGCGGGTGCCGGGACCGCCCTGCCCCTAAGCGCCGCGGCGCCCTGCAATGGAACCCGGCTTCGATTTCCGAATTCCAGTGTCACCAGGCCGAGATGAATATTGGACTGGTTTATCCGGACTCGCGGGTGGAATCAACGGTGGGTGCGGTGACGGGCAGCTCGCGCAGCGAATCCGGCGCGTCGCCACTGCCGTGCATGGCCCTGGTACTGAAAGGTGCTCACCCCCAGGTTACGACCGGGATCGGGCTGTTTTCGGTGGCCGGCTTCAAGCTGAATTATGATGCCAGTACGACCAATCCAATCGCCTTGCCCCAGGGTTCGCTGGGCGCCTTGCCGACTCTCGGACGAGTGAATACCGAAGCCGAGTTTTTTCAAATCGTTCCGACGATCGCCTGGACGATCAACGACTGCTGGTCGATCGGCGCCGCGCCCACGATCACGATTGCACGCCTCGGCATTGAACCGTTGCTGGCCAGCGGGCCCGGCGCGGCCGGCTATCCGTCCGGCAGTGGATCCCGGTACACCTGGGGAGGGGCGCACAATTCGGTATTTATTACCGGCCGGATCAGCAGTTTTCGGCAGGTCTGAGCCTGAAAACCGAGCAGTATTTCGAGGACTTCCGGTTCAAGTCGGCTGATAACGCCACCGGCAGCCCCCATTCGGGCGTCGACCGATTTCGAATATCCCCTGATCATTTCCCTGGGAACCGGCTATCGGTTCACTCCGCGGACGCAGGTGGCTGTCGATGTTCGGTACTTCGATTATGGCCAGGCCGAGGGTTTTGGCTCGGCCGGATTGAATCCGGACGGCTCGGTCGCCGGACTCAGTTGGTCCAGCGTGGTGGCCGTGGCCACGGGCGTTTCCCACCAGCTCAACGACAGGCTGACGGTGCGTGGTGGCTATGTGTACAACGAAAGTCCGATTCCCTCGGACCAGTTGCTGATCAATGCGGCGGCTCCGCTGGTCTTGCAGCATATCGCCACCCTGGGCTTTTCGGCGCGAGTTCACCCCAACATGAGTTTCAACATGGCTTACCTGCATGCCTTTGACGCGGAACAGTCCGGTTTGTACGCGGGCGTTCCGGGCACCGATATCACGACCCGTCTGGCGGCCTACATTGTCAGTGCCGGCGTCTCGATTGATTTTTAGGTGGGGCCGGGTGCGGATCAGAATTTCGAAATCAACCGCATTGACCCGGCGGCCAAATCGAATCGTCGGGTCAGTTGCACCCCGGTCCAGTCCAGAATCGTTACCAGGGATTGCCCCAGACCCAGGCGGCCATTGCCGGTGGATCCCGCATACTGCAATGACGAAACCTGTTGACGGCCCGTCACAAAAACGGTTCCCGACCGGCCTCGACGAAAGGCGCCCGGGACCCGGGAACTGACGCGAACGACATTTCGGATACGGCCCAGACCCGCGACCTCTGCGTTTTCCGGAAAAAAATATTCAAATTCAATGGTAATACGGTCGTTGCCCGGGGGCACCAGTGCCTGACCTGGTTTCCCGACATCGTTTTTGATTTGTTCCATGCTCCTGGGTTTCAGGTTGGGGATCGAACGGGCCGGAACCAGGCCGGCTGCCAGCAAGTCCCGTTTGACAAACGCCGCCACGGCGACATCGAGTTTTGAAGCGGATGGGGACCGAAACAGAAAACGTCCGTAAATTCTGTCTGCCGTCGTCCGATAGAGGTACACGGTTTTGCTCGACCGTTGGATCTCCTGGAAATAGTGTCCCACGGTGACGATCGCCCACTTTCGGCGCGGCGCTCCGTTTTCTTTCCACGATATCACGCATCCCGTGGCGACCCGCGTTGCCTGGTTGGGCCGCTTTACCACGCGACCGGACGATTTCATTCGCGGGGCGGGTACGATGTCGGTCGGAATTTGAAAGGTCGCGAACTTGCTGCCACGTTTCAGGCGGCACTGGATCGAGGCGGGGATTCGTTCCCCAGGGTCGCGAGGGTTTCTTTTTCGAGCCACCAGAAATGCCGCGCTGAACGGCCGCCGGGGGTCGCGCCGGCCATTGGCCATCCCCGGTCCAAAACCGACGTCGATAATCCGGGCGGCCCGAAACCGGCGCCGCAAGGTTGCCTGCAAGCGCCGCAGCTCGTCGATCGAGAATGTCTCGAAGGAAACTGGCATGAGTCTGACGGTTGGCAAAAGTTTGTCGGAAGCCCGGCCTGTTCGGGATTTGCCGAAAATGGCGAATGGATCCTGATATTTTAGTTCCCGGATGGCCGGGGACGAATAATCCACCGGGGCAGACCTTTCCCGTATTGACGGTTTCCGGGATCATCCGACTTCGCGAAAGGCGGTGGATTGTGCGAATGACATGTTTGGTGCTGCTGGTCCTGTGCGCGGGGTGTTTCCCCGCCACGCGGGTTGTCAGGAATCCCGGTTGCCATGACAAGGGAATCCGCTACTACCGGCCCAAACCGTATCTGCTGGTCAAACCCCACGTCGACAGGAACCTGGACGTGACGGATGAATTTGTGGATATCGAAATTCAAATGCTGCCGGATTTTTCGGAGGAGTATTCCATTCACGTGCGTTCCGGTCTGGGCTCCAATGATACGAGCATTAAACTGACGGACGGCTGGAACCTGACTGCCCTGGACGTGGACGTTGATTCCCGGATCGACGAGAACGTCCGGGCACTGACCGAGGGAATTTCCCGATTTGTCAAATCGGAAGGCCGGGACGATGCCGCTGCCGGGCGGGCGGTTGTCCGCGCCACCAACGTACCGATTGGATATTACGAGTCCATCATCAGCCGGGGACATGATGGCCAAAAACGCATGTACGGGTGGCGATATATCGGATTCAGCCCGTACGCCTGCTGTCCCCTGGAGGCCTGCGGCGCGAATGGTCACCGGGACGGTCAGGGACTGGAATTGTACGGGCTGGTTTTTCGGGATGGTGCGATGACCTTCGAACCACTGGAACTGACTCGCATGGCTGATTTGCGCCGCCAGCTGCCGGACAAATCAGGGCTGGATCGGGCCCTCGACAAGATGCGAGACGAGATTTCCCGACTCGTCCCGGACGTGCTGCGGGACAACCGGATTGAGGGCGTCTCCAGCAAGGATGTCAAGGTTACGATCGATCGCGAAGAGCAGTTTGTTTTGGTGCAGGCTGCTCTGAACGACGGGCAAATGACGGTATGGCGCAACAGCGCGGCCAGCAATTATGACATTGCCAGCGCTATTTCCGAACGGGTCCGGGAGACCACGGGAGAAACCATTCGCGTGGAATTTCAGGCTCACCGGGACTGAATCCTGCCGTTGCGTCGCGCTAATCCTCGGCTCGGCTGCCATCACCACACATCTTGACGATACGCGGCTGGAATTCGGCCACGATTTCCACCAGGTCGGTCTGGGCAGCCATCACGTCGTGGATGTTTTTGTAGGCCCCGGGCACTTCATCCAGCCCACCCGACAACAATCGAACATTGCGGTGCTTCAAATGGTCTCGCCATTCGGCCCATCGGAACCGCCGTTTCGCCTCGGTCCGGGACATCCGCCGCCCGGCACCGTGGGAGGCCGAATGCAGGCTGGCATCCAGACCCCGCCCCCGGACCACAAACGCCGAATCGGCCATATTGCCTGGAATCACGCCCAGTACTCCGGCTCCGGCCGGTGTCGCGCCCTTGCGGTGGACGTACAGGGTGCGGCCCTCGTGCTCTTCTTGCCAGGCAAAATTGTGATGATTTTCCACCGTCGCCAGGGACTGGGCGCCGGCCAACCGGGTCACGTTGTTGTGGATCACCAGATGGTTGGCACTGGCGTACCGGCCCATCAGGTTCATGGCGGCCCAGTATTCCTGACCCTCCTGATCATCCAGACTCAGCCAGGCGAGGTGCCGCAGGTGGGGATCGTTGCGAAACCGGGCCGGCAATTTGCGTCGCGCGATATCGCTGTAGCGCTGGCAAACCCGCGCTCCGGCTCCCCGGCTGCCGCTGTGCGAGAGCAGTGCCACGTAACGGCCGGACGGCAAACCCAGTTCGTCGTCGGGCAGCGAAATAATTCCCCACTCGACAAAATGGTTGCCCGAACCGCTGGTACCCAACTGGCGGCGGGCCCGATCATGGACCTCGCGGGTCACAGCCGTAATCGTCCAGTCCTCGTCCAGCACGTCGTGTTGCCACGGCCGTTTCCACTCCTGGCCCGTTCCAAAGCAGGTTCCCTGTTCCAGCGCCCGATCCAGTTCAGCGCAGCGCGCCGGATCGTTTTGTTCGACCACGTCTACGGGCAGATCGGTGATGGTCATTCGCATACGGCAGGCGATGTCCACGCCCACGGCATACGGGACGACCGCACCTTCCAGCGCCAAAACGCCTCCGATGGGCAATCCGTACCCGCTATGTGCGTCCGGCATCAGCGCCGCCGCGACCGCCATCGGCAACCGGCAGGCATGTTCCATTTGCAGCCGCGAGTTGTCGTCGATATCCGCGCCCCACTGGCGCAGGAAATGGGCAGTTCGCCATGATCCTCCTGGTGCCATACGATCAGACGGCGTGCGAAATCCCCAAAGTCGGAATCCGGCAAATAGACTTCGGGTGCGTCAAGAATTTTGGGGATCAGTGTTTTGGGTTTTGCAGCGTCCGGACGATTTGGATTTGGCAGCCCGCTGGATTGCATCGATGGCTGCGGAACACAGTCGGCCGGGACACCGAGTCGAATTAGTTGCTTTTTGTTCATCGCTGTTGCCTGTTGTACCCGATGGCTGGACTTTCATCCAATGCCGCAAGGACAACAGTGCCCGGGAAACGGTTCGCGGCGGGAATCCGGACCGTTGCAAAAAAAACCGCGATGCCCCGTCGCGGGACATCGCGGTTGAATCATCGCGGGTACATCAACGAATTGGCGCGTGTTGGGCAGGACGGCCGCGGTCCGCGGTGCCGACACTAGTTGATGGCATTCCACCACGCCGAGTCGCTGGCCATGGTGCGGGCGGTTGCGGCAATCGCGGCGATTGAATTGTCGGTCGTAACGTTTTCCAAAACTGCCCACGAATCGACCTGGACTCCCCCCGAGGCGGTGACCATCCATGAATTGCGGATTTGCACAAAACTGCATTCGGTCGAAACGGTTTCCGGTACGGACCATTTGGGCATGGCCACGGCGTCGTTACCGCCGCTGATGTGGGGCAATTCCAGACCGGCCGTTTCCAGGAAACCATGTTTCTCAATAATGGCAGCAACCACCGCCATATCCATCACGTTTTGCAACTCGGCAAACACCGGATCGGCGTTGGCCAATTCGGAAAACTTGTCGCTCATGGTTTTCGCCCACTGCACGGCCACCGGATGGTCCTTGATTTTCTTCGTTTCACCGCTGGCGGTCAAAACCTCGTTTTCGGTCATGGCCCGCGCACCCGGCCCGGAAAGCTCCCAGGTCAGGCCATCCTCGGATTTCTTCACCGAATCGTAGCTGCATTCCAGCCAGAAACGAGGTGTCAAATCCAGGCCCTTGCCGCGTGACTGGGCCATGTCCAGCACGCTGGGCAAACCTTCGATGGCGGCCGGTTCCAGGCCCATGGCCAGTCGTTTCATGTGATAGTCGGCGGCAACCAGTACCTGCGCCATCCGACTGTCGGTGGGAATGCCGGTCAGCGAAATGTCCTGGTGACCCAGTGCCTGTTCGATACCGGGCTTCATGTCCGGATTGAATCCCCGGCCCTGCCGCTGGATGACTTTTTTCAGTTCGTTGTAACGGGCCACGCCTTCAGCCGTGGGATTGATCGATACGCTGATGCCGTATTCCTGGTTGGCCGCCTCGGCGGTTCTCAGGGCCACAATCAGGTCTTCGAATCGCAGAACCGGACGACCGGTGGTCTGTCCAACGACATTGCCGGCCGCGTCGACGGTCCAGCCCTCGCCCGGACCCGCCAGCAGGATGTCTCCCGAATCGGGCTGGACGATGACGTATTGCAGGCGCTGAATACCGGCCATGTATTTGATTTCGTCCGGTAAGTCACTGCCGCTGGACACGGCCTGTTGCAGTGCCGCTTCGAGGCCTTCAACGACATCACCCGCAATTGCGCTGGTTGGGCCGCAGCCGGATCGATGTTCGCCAGCTCGTCGCGAACCTGTTGGGCGGCTCCGGCCAGCATCGCATCAGTCGCCTGGGACAATACGCCGGATGGATTGACCCAAACACCGCCGATTTGCTGAATGGTGTTGCCAAACTGGGCGTGGACGTTTCCGGCCAGACCCGCAACGACCATGGCGGTGAACATTCCCAGCCACGCGAATTTTTTGCCGAATGGATTCGACATCATGAATACTCCCAAATGTATGGTGCCAGGCCCCTGGCTGACCCAGGCTGATATCCCCAAATCACCCCGTCTGATCATAAACACGAACAGCGAGACTGGAATGCCAGCAGGTAAAGATTGTAAAATGTTTTCAGATTCGTGCGTTGGCGATCTGTTTCAAGACTAACCAGGGAATTCCCGGGACGCAACGAAATCAGCCCCTGAACCGGCAAATTATACATCGAAAGGGCCGGCCGTTGGCCGTCAAAATACCCGGCCGGGAGTCGGTCGGAACCGTCACAGGTCCCGTTCCGGACCGCTGGCCGGCGGCGGTTATTTCCGTTTTCTCGGCACTGTCCCGAACAAAAAATAAGCAAAACCAGCAAAAGGTCGACGGCATGCCCCATGTGGCTTATCTGGTCATTCGCGATGGCACCAAATGGTCCGACGTGTTTCGACTCATCCCGGGCAGAACCGTCACAATCGGACGTGGCCCCACCAATCACATCGTAATTCGGGAGGACCAGGCCAGTCGTCAGCACGCGGAAATCTTCATAAATAACGGAAACTGGACCATTCGCGACCTGGACAGCCGCAACGGGACGCTGCTCGGCGAAGAACGACTGATCGGCGATCGGGACCTGCGACCCGGTGATGTGATCTGGATCGCCCGCACGAAAATGGAGTTTGTCGATGACTTGTCGGATGCCTATCCGGAGGCGACGGGCGCCGTATCCGCCCGACAAACCGCCGCCCGGACTGGAACTGGACGATCAGCCCACCGGTTTCCATGCCGGTGACCGAGCCGACCCAGATCACCCACCGCCGGATCCGAACCCGGTTTCTGGACCCCGACAAGGGAGCCTGCCGAGGAAGAAGCGTCGATCCCCAAAGTCGGGCGAGCGGCAGCCACGCTTGTGCCGTCTGGCGTTTGAACTGGCCAATCAAAAAAGTTTGCGTGACATCGCCCAGCTGTCCCTGGATGGCCTGTTTGACGGAACATCGGCAGACGCCGGAGCGGTGTTGATGGTGCCGGCTAAAATTGCCCCGCCCTTTCAAGGTTGCGACACTGGAAATCGCAGCGGCCCGTTCGGATGTTCAGCCCGAATACCAGCACGTATCCCAGTTCCTGGCCGAAACCGTACTGCGCAGCGGCGAGGCGGTTTTGGCCCGCGATATTGCCGATGACAGCAAATTGAGTATTCGGGACAGTCAGCGGAGAGATTCAGGCCACGGGCGTGATTTGCGCACCGATTCGCGTAAATGAGCGTACGATTGGCCTGGTGCATATCTATTCCACGGTGCCCCAGCAACAACTCGATCCGGATGATCTGGAATTCACGCTGGCCGTCGCGGAAAACATGGCACTGGCCATGAAGACCCGGCATCGTGAACAAAGACTGGTGGAAGACCTGTCGGTGACCCGCCGCGAGATCGACCAGTTGCGCGAGCAATTGGGAGTGGAGAGCGAAATCGTCGGAGGCAGTCAGGCGATTCTGCAGGTTCATCAGCAAATCGCCCGGGCCGCACCCAGCGGTGCCACGGTGCTGGTGGTTGGGGAAAGCGGAGTTGGCAAGGAACTGGTGGCACGGGCGGTGCACTATTCCAGCCCCCGCAAGGCGGGGCCGTTCGTGTGCCTGAACTGCGCCGCACTTTCCGAATCATTGCTTGAAAGCGAGTTGTTTGGCCATGAGCGGGGAGCCTTTACCGGTGCCACGGAACGCAAGCTCGGAAAATTCGAAGCGGCCCACGGTGGCACGTTGATGCTGGACGAAATCGGCGAAATGGGTCAGAGTATTCAGGCCAAGTTTCTGCGTGTGCTGGAGGGACACCCGTTTGAACGGGTGGGTGGCAGCAAGGCGCATTTCGGTCAATGTTCGCGTCATCGCGGCAACCAACCGCGATTTGGAAAAAATGGTTCGCGAAAACAAGTTTCGCCGAGACCTGTTTTTTCGGCTGAATGTGGTCAAGATCGAAGTTCCCGCGCTGCGACACCGGCCCGACGATGTTGGAGTCCTGGCCGAGCACTTTTTGCAAAAATTCAACTCCGCCACCGGCCGCCGAATTGCCGGATTTACCAGTGACGCAGTCGCCAAAATGAAAACCTATCGGTGGCCCGGAAATGTCCGAGAACTGCGTAACGTGGTGGAACGCGCCGTCGTGCTGGCCCGGGATTCGATCATCGATGCCGATGACCTGACGTTGTCCAGTTTGTCCACTGCCAGTGAATCGCAAATGGATGTCAACACGCATCAGTCGTGGCGGCCCCTGTCACTGGCCGAGATTGAACGACGTCACATTCTGGCCACCCTGACCGCCCTGGAATGGAATAAAAGCCAGACCGCCCAAACGCTTGGAATCGAACGCTCAACACTCGATCGCAAAATCAAACGATACGAGTTGGACAAGCTGCGAAAACCTTCCTAGACGATGACCGGACGCCGGCGTCTCGGACGGGACGTCACTGCGGATCGGCTGCCCTGGACGCCAGTTGTTCCAGATGTTCCACCAGCTTCCCCGTCGCATCCCCGTCCATGGAGCCCAGTTTCGTCGATAACGGATCGGCGTCGCCGGTCATACGAATTCGGGCCAGCTGGTCCTGAATCAATTTGCGGTGGTCGCTGCCGGTTTCCAGCAGGTAATGCACCCACAGCCACGCTTCCGCGTAATCCAGCTGAGTCATGTCGGCCGGATCACTGAGCGATTCCAGTCGTTCCAGATCGGGAACCCAGCCGTCGGCTTTGGCCGCCTGGACCAGCCCGGCAATATGTGCCTGGTGAAACCCGTTGCTGCCGCGGGGCAATTCAAAATATTCGGCCAGTCCCTCGTCCAGCCACAGGGGAATGCCGGAAACGACCGAGTGCAAATATCCGTGCGTAACCTCATGGCGGAGGTCGTCACCGACTTGCTCGCCCCAGTAGGCAAACACGCGCAAATCCGTGTCGTTCTTGACAAAAAACGCCCGCCGCTGGGGGAAATTCGGATGGTTTTGGCCCATGTAGTCGGTGAACCGCTGTTCATCGTCAAAGACGTAGACGTTGATCGGCTCGTCCGACATGGGCAGCAACAGCTGACTGGCGATGTCGCGTCGCCGCGCCGTCAATTCATCCAGCAACCGGTGTCGGCGTGGCAAATGGATGTCGCTGAAGATTCGCAACTGCTCCCGCTCAAAGCTGTCCGCCGCGGGCAATTCCACCCGGCCGCGCCGCGCCGTCAAACAGCCTGGCAGCACAAGGGAACCAGCGACGATGAGGATCCCCACGACCGAAGTTCTGGCGAAGCAGCTGATGTCGGCAACCACGAAACGCGAAAGTGCTGGGGGAATTGGACAAGGCAGGTGACCGGCGACGGCCGCCGAGGCGAAACCGTAGCAAATGATGGAAGACGGTCGAACCTCAGTTCGCCTGCTCAGCAAGTTGGCGGTGGCGGGGCTGGATGAACCGGAGCGGGCCATCAGGTTTGGCAAATCGCCTGCCACAACCGTCCGATATCATGCGGCAGCGGTGCAGAAACCGTCAGCGGTTGCATGGTTCGGGGGTGCTGGATCGTGATCGACTCGGCGTGCAGGGCTTGGCACCGATCAGCACTTCGCCGTCGTCCACACCCCGATCCACAAAACCGGCCGTGATTCGGGCCCGCCCGCTGTACAACCGATCGGCCAGCACGGGACATCCGATATGGGCGAGGTGAACCCGAATCTGGTGGGTTCGCCCGGTTTTGGGATAGGCGTGAATCCTGGCCCAGCGGCCGCTCCGCTGGATGACTTCATAGAACGTGCGGGCAGGCCTGGCCTTGCGGTCATCGTGCCGGATGGACATCTTTTCGCGTTGCCAGGGATGGGGACCGATGGGCGCCTCGATTGCGTCCCGGTCGCGGTCGGGCGCGGGTGAGACGATGGCCAGATACCGTTTTTCGACCGTCCGCCGTTCGAACTGTTTCATCAGCCGCGTTTGGGTCTCATCGTTCCGGGCCACGATGATCACGCCACTGGTGTCGCGATCCAGTCGATGCACAATTCCGGGACGGTGGGGACCGCCGGCGGTACTTAACGGACCAAAATGGTACAGCAAGGCCGCGGTCAGGGTACCGGACCAGTGACCCTTGGCGGGGTGAACGACCATTCCGGCAGGTTTGTTGATGGCAATCACATCGTCATCCTGGTACAGCACGTCCAGCGGAATGTCCTCGCCGGTGGTTTCCGCCGGTTTCAGACTTTCCAGTTGATCCAGCCGGGCCACAACCGTCTGATCTCCGCGCAAGATCGCGGATGCCTTGGCCGCTCGCCCGTCGACCGTCACCAGATTGTTTCGAATCAGCATTTGCAGACGGGCCCGACTGGTACCGAGACAGTTCTCAGCCAAAAATCGATCGAGCCGCTTGCCCAGATCGTCATGACGGGTCAACAGTGTTACCGGTTCCAGAGGTTGGCGATTCATGGGGTAACCGATTTCGGGACCGGTTCCGGGCGGATGACGATGCGCCGGGCCGGCACCGCAGATTCAGGTTCAATCAAAAACAATAGCGTTCCCCGAAAGGTTAACAACGAATTGTGCAAAAATCCGGAGCGCAATACGGGAATTCTCCGGCAAACTCCGGATTTCGCCTGTGGGCATCGCGGAATCGAACTTTATAATCGTATCGCGTGTTGAGTTGGACACCTCACCGGTGACACCACCTGGCTGGCCGCGGTGCCGCATCGCCCGGGCCATGCCCGGTTGCCATTGCAGGGTCAATTATCGGACTCTGACGACGAACCATGAAAACGCGACGCACAGGTTATTGCCCGATCTGCGATTCGAACGTCGTGCATGCGCGGTTTTTTGACAATCGACTGGCCTGGCAGCTCGATCGTTTGACCTTCGGTATCCTGGCGATGTGGAACGTCGGGCCGTGGCGTTGCGTGGATTGCGGGAACCGCCAGATGCTGATCGAACGGCGGGAAGTCGCCCGGCGCGAGGTAAGCGATCGGCCCACCGATCATGACCCGCCGGCAGCCATCGGCAATTTCATCCGCACCCGCGAGTCGCTGGCGCATGCCATTTCGAATGGCAGTCGTTTTTCGGAGAAATACCGGGCCGGAGTGGTTCAGAAACTGTTAACCAGCGAAACGACCGTGTCGCGCGTTTGCCGCGATTTGGGTGTCTCCGAACTGGAGGTCCAGCAATGGATCCGTGGCTGGGTCGAAACCGAGTTGTTGCGGGCCCGGGAGTCCGCCAATGACTCAACCGCCGTGATGCTTCTCACCACGCCAGGAGTGCCGGATAGCGACGCGGCGGCACCGGCAAACCAGTCGGCCAATTTTACCGGTCCCGGCCGGGTAATCGAGATCCGGCCGACTCGCAAACCCGGGTAATTGGTGCGGTCGGCCCGGTAACGGTCAAAAGACCCCATTCATTGCCGCTGATTTGACACTCGTCACCGATTCCGACCGTTGGTCCGGGTCGACCCGCAGGGTCGATGGTCCTGGTCGCGGTGGGGAGAATTTCCTGCGGCCGGGTTTTTGGTTACACTGGAGCGATTATATTGTGCCAGCGCGGATCATCCTGAACCGATTCAAGCGGAACGATGGCCGTCCGGTCGTTCCGCCAACCCCCTGTCTGCCAGAATGAAATTCATTGAAATGACCGGCCAGGTCCTGCACGACGTGATTGCCGATGACGAGCTGGCGCAGAGTCTGGATCTGGCGTCGGCCGGCGTGGAACCCAATACGATTGTGCGGATTAACCAGCAAGGTGATGTCGAGGTTCGCCGACCCCACAAATGGGACATTATCGGTGGCCTGCTGGGGAATTTTGAGGAGCGTATCAAGAAGTTGACCGGTTACGACTGGGCCTGATCCGGCCGGCCTGGCGGATGTTTGCCTGCGTTGTGAATGGCCGGCTGACTCATCCGGCCCCGGTTCAAAGATCGAGCGTCTGGTTTTCGTCGAATTCCAGCAATTCCTCGATCCAGATCCGAATGTCATTCTCGTACTCGCTGGCCATGTCCCCCTTGACCAGCTGCCGTTGAAACGCGGCAGCGCCATGCTCGACCAGTTGGGCCTCATCCGCGTTGGGAAAGCGGTCGGCGGGATCCCACGCAATCAGGCTTCGGCAAAAGCTCATCAGCAGGTCGTTGCAGATCACTTCGGCGGGCAACAGCGTTTCCAGGCGTGAATCCAGTGACGTTTTCAGTTGCAACAACTCCGCCAATTCGGTCGCTCCGCTGAACAGCGGCTTGCCTGCCAGCAATTCGATCAGCACATACCCGAGGCTGGCCAGATCACTCAGTGCCGTGTGCCCGCGACCCTCCAGCACCTCCGGCGCCGCATAGGCCGGCGTGCAAGCCCGGCGTTCGGGCGGATCGTCCATCACAAAGGCCGATCCGATGTCGATAATCTTGGCATGACCCGTCCGCTTGAGCATGATATTGGCCGGTTTAATGTCACCGTGCACAATGCCGGCACGGTGCAACGCGGACAATGCCTGCAGACACGAGCGAACGATTGCCATCGCCACGCCCGGTTTGAATCGCGGCTGCAATTCACCCTGAGTCACCAGAATATCATTGAGTTGTTGCCAGCGTCGTTCGCTCACGCGTTCCCGGAACCGAACCAGCATGCGCGGCGTCAACAGCTGCCGCAGGTCGTATCCCTCGACCCATTCCATGACCATCATCCGAATCTGCTCGCGATCCAGAAAATTCTGAACCAGCAGCAGGTTGTCGTGCTGAATCCGGGCGACCCGGGTAGCCACATGCCCGACCTGTTTCATGTCCGCATTGTAGGCCTCCGGACTGGAATAGCGTTCCGGAGAAAAAATCTTGAGGGCCACCGGCAAGGTAAAGTCATCGGAGCCGCGCCGCTCGGTCAGAAACACAACCCCTTGGCCACCAGCACCCAGCATCCGCCGCAGCCGCAAGTGGGTCGTCCAGCTCAGTTTCTGTTTATGGATGATGGTCGTGTAGTTTTCGACCATCTCGGCGCACAGGTCATTGGCAACGTTTCCGTCCATCGCCATGGTGCGTGTCGGGTCGCCGGAGCTGGTCATGCTCAACGGACTTTGGGCCAGGATGAACGGATTTTCCATGAACGGACACGGGAGCTGGATTGGGGCGGGGGGGGCGGTCAGGTCCGTCCCGAAACGGTGGTCCGGCGGTCGGGAGCCGACAATCCATCGTAGTCAGCCGGCCCTGTCCGGGTCCAGATGTAATTGCCACCCTGCCAGCCCGCCACACCGGAATGGCCAATGCATCCGCGGTTACCGCCGGTAGGGAGCCCGGTCGTCGGGGTGCACATTTCCTGTCGATTTATCGACCAGGTTCAGCAACGGCCTGGCGGCCACAAATCGTTTCAGGTTATCGCACAGCAGGCGGGTCACGCGCAGGTTGCGGCCAGCCGACTGGGCGCCCACGTGAGGCGTCAACAGGACCTGCCGATGATCCCACAGCGGACTGTCCCCGGGCAGCGGTTCGATCGCCGTGACATCCAGTCCGGCGCCCGCCAGCTGGCCGCTGTCGAGAGCCGCCACCAGGGCCGATTCATCCACGAGCCCCCCCCGACCGACATTCACAAACCACGATCCTCGGGGCATTGCCGCAAACTGCCGCGCGCCAAAAATCCGTTCCGTTGAACCGTCCAGCGGGAGGGTTGAGATTACAACCTGACAAGCCTGCAGCAGCTGATCCAGTTGCCAGGCCGGCCACAGGTTGTCGATCGGCGGTGTCGCGGGGCGGTCAGCCAGTAATTCGGCAAACACGTCCGTGGCGGTAATCGTTCCGGCCACCGGCATCAGCAGTTCCGCGATCCGCTGCCCGTTACCTCCGAATCCGGCGATTCCAATGTCCAGGCCGTGCAGGTCGTGCGTGGGCCGGCGGCCAAAATCCCGTTGTGCGCGGGCCCGAAAGAAAACGGGCAAACTGCGAATCAGCCCGTACAGTAACGCCATCGTCTGTTCGGCCACCGAATCCCGGAACAGCCCGGAACAACTGGACACCTGGATCGGTGATTCCCTGACCGGCGGTGCCAGACAATGATCCAGCCCGGCGGCCGAGGACTGAATCCAGCGCAACCGCCCGCGCTGCACGACCGCTTCCCAGTCCACGGGCACTTTGGCATGTCCACAGAACACGTCACAGTCGATGATTTGTCCGGCCAGCTCGTCCTGTGGGCACTGGACCAGTTCCCAACCGGGCACGGCGCCGGCAATCCTTTGCAGCTGGTCGGGCGTCAGCGGATAACACAGCAACAATCGCATGGGCGCACAGGTACCTGATGGCATTGGAGCGGGCTGCCGGCCATTCCGGTCCGCGACTGATGTAACGCGACTAATGTAACGCGACTTATGTAACGCGACTAATGTAACGCGACTAATGTAAACAAACGGGCGATCCGCTACACTGGTTGCCTCGACCGCAGATTGCCGTTTCCAGCGCGCAGGACTATGATGAATGAACCAACCTTGCGGGACATCCAGACCAGTGTCGATCGCTGGATCGATACCGTCGGCGTCCGGTATTTTTCAGAGCTTACCAATTTGGCTCAGCTGGTCGAAGAGGTCGGCGAACTGGCCCGGGTCATTTCCCGGACCTGGGGCGACCAGAGTTTCAAAGACGGGGAGTCAGCGGACCTGGCCGATGAACTCGCCGATGTGCTGTTTGTGCTGGTCTGCCTGGCCAACCAGACCGGTGTGGACCTGACAGAAGCCTGGCAGCGAAACCTGGCCAAAAAAACCGGTCGCGACCGCCACCGTCATCAAACCAACCCCAAACTTGCCGATCCGGCAGCGTCAGCGGAATAAGGCCCCATGAGCGTGCACCCGACCACCGGCGTCACCATAATGAAACGGATTCGGTTTTGCGCCGGACATCGTTTGCTGGACCATGGTGGCGCTTGCGAAAACCTGCATGGCCACAACTACGTCGCCGAGATTTTTGTGACCGGCGAACAGACGGACTCCATCGGGCGACTGGTGGATTTCGGCGTGATTAACGGGCTGTTCAAATCCTGGATCGACGCCCACTGGGATCACGCAATGCTGGTCTGGGAGGCCGACACAGCGGCAATTGCCGCCCTCCGCTCGGTGCAGCCCAATCGCATCTATGTGATGCCGTGGAATCCGACCGCCGAAAACATGGCCCTGTACCTGGCCACGCGGGTGGGGCCCCGGCTGCTGCAGCAAATCCCGGATTACGACATCCGCCTGTCCCGGGTGGTGATTTGGGAAACCGAAACATCCTGTGCCGAAGTCACCGCCAGCCACGACAACGGACCGGCCGGTCCCGATGACCAGTCGACCGCGGCCGCGCCGTTTGCCCAAATCTGATTTTGCCCTGATTTTGCCCAAATCGGAACGGCTGGCCCGAGCCAATGGCCAGTCAGCATCGCTTGCCATCGGCATGATGCAATGTCGGCGAGCTGTCGATCTGGGTATTGCTCAAACTCATCGCTGATGAAATATCAAACGTCGGGGTGCCGAAAGGCGTTTGAGGGGAAAGGTGATTCCGGAACCATCCATATCGTTCATCGCCCGCCAGCGGGTGGAGTTCTGACCGGCAATTCCCAATTCATCATTCGCAAACGGTCCCTCGCCGCTGACGTTGGCGATACGTTCGTCCGCCGCGTCGAATGGCTCCCGATCCCGCAGGTTCAAAAATCACCTGTCCGTCCAAAGACATCACCCAATGCGCCATTCGGGCCCGGCGGGCTGTTGGAATCGGAATCCCCGACATTGACCGTGCCCGTCAGATTCAGGGCACTGCCATCGACATTCTCAAATCCGGAGATGTCAGCCGATGCTTCGCTGGCCAAGCCGATCGACAGGTCGATGGCGACCGAAAACGAATCCTCACGGCGTCGCTCACGATGAAGATTTAAGCTTGTATTTTATCCACCATCGCTGAAACAATAGTGCGTTAATTGGTTACAGGGCGGTCATTACCTCCGCCTCCGCGGCGGCCCCCGGATTTCACCCTGCCAACCAGTCAGTTCAATCGGAACTCGCCCAATTAACACAATCCTGAAAATCTCGATGCGCGGCAATTTGCAATCACCAATTGCGATTTTGGGCCACGGGCGACCTCGATGAAAGTGTTCTACTCTGATACGTTTGAATTGCCGTTGCCGGAAAATCACCGGTTTCCCATGGCCAAGTACCGGCTGTTGCGGGAGCGGATTGCGGAATTGCAGCTGGTCGACCTCCAGCTGCTGATTCCGGATCCGGCCACGGATGCCCAGCTGGCCCTGGTCCACCATGCGGAGTATCTGCAACGCGCGACGGAGGGGGAGCTAACGGAGCTGGAGATTCGCCGGATCGGTTTCCCCTGGTCGCCGCAAATGGTGGAACGATCGCGACGGAGCGTGGGTGCCAGCATTGCTGCCGGGCGAGCGGCGCTGGACGAGGGCGTGGGAGTCAATCTGGCGGGCGGCACGCATCATGCGTTTCCGGACGCCGGTCAGGGCTATTGCGTGTTTAATGACGCGGCCGTGGCGGCTCGACAACTGCAACGGGAGGGCCGGGCCCAACAGGTGCTGTTTATTGATCTGGATGTTCATCAGGGAAACGGAACGGCGGCCATCGCCCGGAGCGACCCAACCCTGTTTTCGTTTTCCATGCATTGTGAAAAGAACTTTCCATTTCGCAAGGAATCGGGTGATCTCGATATTCCGTTGCCGGCCGGCGCTGGCGACGACCGGTTTTTGGAGACCCTCGAACAGACCCTGCAAAGGATGCCGCGGACGTTTCAGCCCGATTTGGTTTTTTATTTGGCCGGGGCGGATCCCTATGCGGGAGATCGGCTGGGTCAGCTGGCGCTCAGCAAGACCGGGTTGCGGCAACGGGATGGGCTGGTGTTTGACTATTGTCGCTCGGAATCATTGCCTTGCGCCGTGGCCATGTCGGGCGGATACGCCCCGCAAATTGATGATATTGTGGATATCCATTTTGCCACCGTCATGGCGGCCCTCGGTGTGGCCCGCCAGGTCGCGGCTACTGGCGGAATCAGGTCAACCGGCTAGAATTCCGGCGGCCCGCCATCCGCCGCAAAGTTCAATGAAACCACGTTTCCAGAGGCGTTATTCGCGGAAAGGAACAACATCTGATGTCAACCGTCGAAACGGAACAGGTTCTGGTGGTTCCCACCCGGTTGTTTCACGAGTTGGGCCATTTCCAGGGCTTCACGTCCGATACGGAACGGTACATCGCGCAGTTGCTGGATCCGGCGAACACCAGTTATCGGCCGCGGGGAGCCATGGAGCTGGATCCGTCATTCAAACAACTGATTCCCTATGTCCTGTTCGAATTCCAGACGGCGGGCGGTTTGCAACTGTTCCGCTATACGCGGGGCTCGGGCCAGGGAGAAGTCCGGTTGCACGCCAAAAAAAGCGTGGGAATCGGCGGGCATATCTCGTCGATTGATGATGCTGCCGAATCGGTCTACGAACAGGGGCTGGAGTCGCGAATTGGCCGAAGAGGTATTTATCGACACGCGTTGCCGCCGGGAATGTGTGGGGCTGATCAACGATGATGAAACGGAGGTGGGCCGCGTGCATCTGGGGATCGTTCACCTGTATCGGGTTGACGCGCCGGACGTGCGCGCCCGTGAGGACGGGATATCCGAAGCAGGATTCGAAGATATCGATTCCATCATGAGTGCACTGGAGCACTACGAATCGTGGTCGCAAATCTGTTTGAATGCGCTGTACGGATAACAATCCCGGGGGAGCGCCTGCGACCCAATCGAGGTCATGATCATTCGATATTATGATCGGTTTCGCCCCCGCTCCGCGTCCCCAGCGCACTTAGTACCCGGGAATCGATGATGTCGGTGACAAACTGCACGTGACCGTCGGCGAATCCAAAATTGACCCCGTTGGCGTGAGCGCTGCCAAAACCGAGCTCTTTTTCGTTGATCGGTGCCTCGTCGATCCTGATTGCATTCAGCCGGCAGGCGGTGGATCCGAGGCATTCGGATGCTTCCCCGGACCCGTACGCCAGTGAAAAATCCCAACCCAGTTCAGCCGATCCCAATATCCAGTGGTCCACCTTTTGCGGATTGGCCGAATAATCATCCGCTACAATGAATTGATCGGGTAACGTCTCGCCGATCAGCAACGTGTGGGACATTCCATCAGAAATCCAGGCTTGTCGCGTTTCGCTGCCGCGATAAAAAATCCCGTCCGAGGCTGGAAAATCTTCCCAAACATTCATGCCGCACCAGGGTAAATCGCCTGACTCCCGATCGAGTAACCCGCTGGCGCAGGCCAGATAGCAACTGTAAACCCGATCGGCGTCCATCGCCGGATCGTATTGAGCCGGTTCCAGGGAAGCGGACGGACACAAAAAGATCTCGAGTTCGGTGCCGAGGGCTGTGATGTTGCCCGGGTTGGTCGTGGTGGCGGCGACCCAGGTCGCTTTCACGTCGATGGTTTTGTAAAGGTTGTTGAGTTCAATGTGGGGCAGCAGAAATGTGGACCACATGGCCATGCCCGGATCGGTGTAGCCCGGCGGAAATTTGCGGTGCACGGTCTCGTAACTCAGCATCCCCAGCGTCAGGTTCTTGAGTTGATTCGCACACTGGGTCCTCATGGCCGAGGCGGCACGTTCTGAACGGCCGGCAATATCAGTCCCATCAATATCCCAATGATGGCAATCACAACCAGTAATTCGACCAGCGTGAAAGCTGTCCTTTTCCGCGCTGCCGTCCCTGAAACGGGCAAACTGAAAAGTGGATTCCGCTCCATTGCGTTACCTCCCCGGAAAAGAAAGATGCCCCGTCTGGCGACAAAAGATGAGAATTGCCGTCGCCAGAATGTTCTTCATACCTGCGTTTGCCCCCCGACCGCAAGCAAATTACCGGAAACCCGGCAATAATATTGACAATGTTTCCCGTTTCACGGTTCCCGGGTTACCAACCGCCCTGTGGAACCCGCCGTCCCCAAAGATCGTTGTAACCCGCTGGTTTGAATTGACTTGCGCCGGGCAGCTGGATATTCTTGGGACAGGTTGAAGTTTTCGCAATGGTGCGAATCGGATACGCTAACAGCGGTGCTGCAATGTGCACAACCGGATCTGTCGAAGTGTAATATGCCGAAGTGTAATCTGCCGAAGTGCAGGTTCGGTAATTCGATTCCGATACTCTCGGTACCGGTTATCCGGCAGCATCCTGATCAACTCAAATCTGGCAATTCAACACCAATTCGGGATACGGAGAATATTGATGGGCGTAGTACTGACTGAAAAGGCAGCCACCGAGGTAAGACGGGTTATGGAAGAAAACGAGGCCGAAGCCGGCACCATGTTGCGGATCGGCGTCGTGGGCGGAGGTTGCAGTGGTTTGAGTTACGATTTCCGGTTTGAGGAAGAATTCGACGCCGCCAACGACACCAGGACCGAACAGCACGGCATTACGCTGATCGTGGACAAGAAAAGCGCATTGTTTCTGGACGGAACCACGGTTGATTGGCACGAGGGAATCGATGCCCGCGGGTTCACATTCAACAATCCCAACGCGGTGAAATCCTGCGGTTGTGGCTCAAGTTTCCAGGCGTAGGCACGTTTGGCGAGGAATCCGGCCGGGATTACGAAAATTGCCACGAGTTTCAACCCTTTTCCGGAAACGGAAGAGGGTTTTTTTTGTAAACGCCCCCATGGCAATCGTCTGGACCTGTTGGTTGCCGGCCGGGAAAAGCCGGTGCCGGACCCGGGTTTTGAGTCGTCTGGCTGCGGGGCCACGTGTCCATGAGGGGATTTGTCTTTTTTTCCCCTGCGGGACTGAATTCCAGTAAAAATCAATTATGATAACGGCGACCCGATTAACGGACTGAGGTGCCTTGTAACTTGACTTCGGCGCGACAAGGAACTTCGGCGCGACAAGGAACTTCAACGCGACAAGGCGATCAATTCAACGGAACTGGTGAATCACTGGTATCGTTGACCGGATGGGTGTTCCCGGATTGTCACTAGATAAAAAGGATCTCCTCCATGTCTGAAAGCAAGCGAACTCGCACGGGTGACCTGACGCGTCGTACGGCTTTGGGCCGCATGGCAGCAGGCGGTACGGCGGGTGTCATGGCCGTTTCGGGGGTTGCCCGTGGAGCGGGGATCCCCGGTTCGGATCCGGGAAATTCGGCCATGCTGCTTATGGGCTACGACCAGTGGCAGCCTTTTGTCGGACAACAGTTTTGGGTGCAAACCCGTCACGGCAACCGGCGGCACGCGCTGCGGCTGGAACAGGCCATCGACGAAACGCGGCCACGCCAGCGGGACTCGCAAAGGCCCGACCATTTGCGTGCCCGCCCCGCATCGCTGTTGTTTTCGAGCGATCAGGAAATGGCGGATGGATCGCTGACGGTCACGCACCCCAGGCTGGGAACGGCGCTGTTGTTTTTTCACCGAACGGTTCGTGACAACCTGCCCCACCGCGTCATTTACCAGGTCATTTTAAACTAGCGGACAGCTCGATCCTCGCAGCCTGATTTTCCCCCAACATCATGAATTCGCAGCCTGCCATTGCCACGAGGATTACGTTGCGTCCGGTTGTCCCGCAGGACCGTGGTATTCTGGTTCAGTTGTATGCCACAACGCGGGAGGACATTCAGCAGTTGCCGTGGACCGAGTCGCAAAAATCCGGGTTTTGCGAAAGTCAATTCGAGGCCCAGGACCGGCACTACCGGCATTACTTTCCCGATGCCTCGTTCGATTTGATCATGCTGGATGAACAGGCGGTCGGGCGGATCTGTGTTGATAAAACGGAAGACGAAATCCGGGTCGTTGATATTTCGCTGTTCCCGGAGTATCGCCACCAGGGGATCGGATCGCAATTGATGGCGCGGGTGATTGAAGAAGCGGAACAACAGGGCAAACCGGTGCGGTTGCGCGTCCAGCCAAACAGTCCCGCCCGCCACTGGTATCAGCGGCTGGGATTTAGCGTTATCGCCGACGAACAGGTTAACTGGCACATGCAGCGGCATACCGACCGATGAGCAATCCGCAGAATGCAACCGGCACCGGATTGAAACGGGAAACGTTTCAGAATTTCCTGCACGATGAATTTTTTGTGAGCCACGATGGTCAAGTGTTCGGATTACAGCTCGTCGAGGTGGGCGACTTGCCGTTTTCGGGCGGGCCAGCGGATCGCGGTGTGCGCCAAAATCCCTTTTCGCTGGTGTTTCGATCGGCAGTCGAAAACCAGTTGCCGCAAGGCGTGTACGAGCTGGATCATCCGGCGATGGGCGCAACAAAAATGTTTCTGGTACCGGTCGATTTTGGCGAGTGGCAGGCGATCTTCGGCTAGACATGCCGGACCAGCCGTTTTTTGGACAGGTAGTTTTTAGTATCCGAAAATTGGAGAACGTGCCGTATGGAACCGTTTCTTGGAGAAATTCGGGCATTTGGATTCAATTTTAACCCGCGGGGCTGGGCCAAATGCGACGGCCAACTGCTTCCCATCGCCCAAAACCAGGCCCTGTATTCGCTGTTGGGAACCACGTATGGCGGCGATGGCCGGACCACGTTTGGCCTGCCCGATCTGCGCGGGCGAGCCTCGCTGCACCAGGGCCAGGGGACGGGACTGGGCAATCGTCCGATCGGTTCACGAGCGGGCCAGCAGGCTGTTGCGCTGACGTCCAGCCAGATTCCGTCACACACGCATACACTGAATGCCCTGGCCGACAATCCCTCATCCGGTATGCCGGCGGCCGGGATTTTGTCAGCCGACACGCTGTACACGGCGGGACCCTCCGATACCGCCCTGGCGGCGCAGTCGATCGGAAATACGGGTGGTAATGTCGGACACGAAAACATGCAGCCCTGGCTGGTGATCAACTGGTGCATTGCCCTGCAAGGCACGTTTCCGTCCCGAAGTATTTCGGGTGGGAACCGGGGATTTGACGGCGGGATCCAGGATTGACGCAGCCAACGGGCGTTGAGATCGGCAGTTTTGGCGCAGGTCCAGAAAATCGGCGAGGTTGGCAACACGACAACAGTTGGTTGCCGGCCCGCATTAATCACGAAATACAAATCGTTACTACTTGTTCAGGGGAGCCCCACCATGTCGGAACCTTTTATCGGCCAGATTCAGACCTTTGGATTCAATTTTGCCCCGCGCGGCTGGGCCCTGTGTGATGGCCAGCTGCTTCCCATTCCCCAATTTTCCGCGCTGTTTTCGCTGTTGGGAACCACTTACGGGGGCGATGGTCGGACCACGTTTGGCCTGCCTGATCTGCGCGGCCGTGTGGCCTTGCATCAGGGGCAGGGTGCCGGATTGTCGGACCGCCGGCTGGGTCAGAAAGGCGGGACCGAGGATGTCACGTTGGCTGCCAGTCAATTGCCGGGGCACAGCCATCCTCTGAACGCCGTAGCCGCCGAGGCCACAAGTTTTAAACCGGCCGGCAATCTTCTGGCGGCCGAAGTGATCTACGGGCCCGGCCCCTCCGATACCATGTTGGCGGCCGACGCCATTGGCGATACGGGAGGCGACCAGCCACACAACAATATGCAGCCGTATTTGGTCATTAACTGGTGCATTGCCCTGACCGGGGTCTTTCCATCACGCAACTAGCACAACAGCCGACATCACTTGCCAACGAAGTTCGGAATCGCAGGCGCAAACTTGACTGGAGGAAGCCGATGATATGGGGGAACTTTCGCACGCTGGTGAAGTTGTTCGGGATGCCGGGTTGGGCCTGTCTGATGGTCATGACGATGGTGGACCTGACCCATGCAGTGCAACGTGAAACCGAACTGGATATTGTGGGTCTGTCCGTGACGTCGCCCAGGCCGGACAGCGAGTATGGCGAATCCGCGGTGCTCGGTCGGCAGGCGGGAACCGAAGTCCACTTGAGATGCCGCGACAAGAACAAATTTTTTATCGGGTTGGCCGAAAAAGACGGGGAGTCCAGGTCCTCCGTCCGTTTGCTGGATGATGACGGCAAGGAGTTGCCGAACGACGATAACTACAGCATGTTCGGTTTCGCGAGTGAGTTTAGTGACGACGGACACGAGGTCCTGATTCCGGTTTCCGCGTCCGGTCTGCCGCCGGCCGAATGCGCCAAAATCCACGTGCGGGGCACCCTGGTGCTGATCTCGGGAAAAGACGAAACGACCGAGAGTGTCACGTTCGAGGTCAGTCAGGGAATCAAAACGAAACTGGGAAACGTCGACGTCCAGCTGTCGGAGATTGAAGAAAGCCCGTATGGTGAACCGGGCTGGATGCTGTCCTTTGAGTCCAGCCAGGACATGGACGCGATTGCCGAGATCAAGTTTATGGATGAAGCGGGCAAAGAACTGGAGTCCACGTCCGCCGGTGGCGGATCGTATGGATTCGACGATCAAATGACCTATACCCGCAACATTGTGATTGAGGGGGGGCAGCCGGCCAAACTGACCGCCCAGGTGCGGTATTTCAAGTCAACGGAAGATGTTTCCATTCCCGTCGACCTGCCCGTGACACTGGGACTGGGTCAGAAGTAAAACAGATGGCACAGGCTCGGTCGACCACATCCGGGTTGGGCGGTGAGGGTGCCACGGTTGGCTTGTCCCACCGCGCCATTTCCGGGAAATACCAGGTACCGGGCGAGCCGGCAGAGGCGGCAAATCGTGGTGTGCAAATCGTGGTGTGCAAATCGTGGTGTTCTGCCGAGCCGATTGCACACCGAGTGGTTTGGGAACCCGGGACCGGGAATCATGATTTCCGAATGACCTGGACCAGTTCGCGAATGGTGTCGTGCAACCGGGCCACGCCCCCAAATTCCATTCCCAGGCTGCGCAGCCTGGCGGTCGAGATTTCGTGCCGGGGAGACTGCGGCTGGCCGATGATGCGGGAACCGGAACCGGCCATTTGTTCCGCCACGGTGGCAACCTCGAATTGCGAGACGTAACGGTCGTAACAGTTGAACGCCTGGCCGGCCGTTCCCGCGGCGCCGAGCAGCAGCGACACGGCCCGGGCCACATCGGCGGCGTGCACTTCCTTGCCGCCCCCCTGCACCGAAACGTCCTGACCTGCGACGACGCGCTGAACCAGTCCAAACCACTTGCTGTCCGCCACCGGATCAGCAACCCCGTACACGCCGGTCGGCCGCAGGGCGCAGATATTGAACCCTTGCCCCATTCCAAAACTGTGCACGAACTTCTCCACGGCTGCCTTGTGAGCACCGTAATGGGATGTAGCCCACAGAGGATGGGCCTCGTCCAGGGGACGGTCGTCCAGAATGATCTCGTGAACGGCGCAACTGGACAGATATACGAATCGCTGCACGCCGGCATCCCGGGCGGCCTCGATCAACCGGAGAGTTCCCACAATGTTGATCTCGGCAAACCGCGCGATGTCCCCTTCCGCGCCCCGGAATCCGCTGCCCGGCCTCCAAAACGCGGCATGCACCACGGCGTCACAGCCGCGGGTCAACCGCACCATTGACTCGGGAGATTCCAGATCGCCTGGAATCCATTCCACGTGCGAGTGGTCCCCTCCCGTCGCCGGGCGGGCGGCACGAAACCAGCATCGCAAGGAATGCCCGTCGTTCACCAACTGGCGAATGATATAGCGGCCAATAAATCCGCTGCCGCCGGTCACTGCGATCTGCATGGATGGTCTTCGCGGGAGAAATCATTTATCGTAAACATCGCGAGTCTGCCAAGCCGCGCGGGCGTGCCACAACGCGCGGGTGCCATGGCACACGGATGCGGAAATACCCGGGCGGCGGCAGGCCCCAATTATGCAAGCAACATGATTCGATTGGCAACCGGCAATGATCAGCAGGCGATTATTGAGTTAATCGATGCCGTGCTGCGGGAATATGATGACCGGGTTTTTGTGGAGGGAGCTGATGCGGATCTGCTGAATATTCCAGCGAACTATTTCGCCATCGGTGGCAGTTTTTGGGTGCTGGAGATCAACGGGGCCATTGCCGGTTCCCATGCCGCTGTGCCGGACCCCGGTCAGCCGGATACGGTCATTTTGCGGCGTCTGTATCTTCAGCCCGACTTGCGGGGATCCGGCTGGGGACAGCAGCTGATGCAAGTCACGATCGATTGGGCCCGGCAGGGAGGTTTCCGCCACGTGCAGTTCTGGTCCGACACGCGTTTCGCCCGGGCGGCACCGGTTTTTTGAGAAGTTCGGATTTCAGCGCGACGGTCGCATGCGACAAATGAGCAACGGCTGCGATCCGTACGAAGAATATTTCTTCTCGTTACCGCTGGCCGAAAATCCGGCCGTTCCCTGATTCTTCGGGTACCTCAACCGCATCGGCGCCAGCCCTCGGGAGACCCGCTCCGTCTAGCGAATAATTTCCACCAGTTCCAGTTCGTAGATCAGGGTTTGATTGGGTCCGATCACCGGCGGACTTCCCTGAGCCCCGTAGGCCAGGTCACCGGGGATGTACACCGTCCACTTGTCGCCAACTTTCATTTGCTGAAGGGCGGATGACAATCCGCGAATCACGCCGCCCACGTTAAAGGCCGCCGGTGGCCCGCCCGACGTATTTTCAAACACGTTACCGTCAATGAACATTCCCTTGTAATGAACCCTGACCCGATCGGTCAGCCGGGGGCTTTCCGTCCCGTCTCCCTCGATGATCACCGAATACTGGACTCCGTTTTCCAGTTCCTTGACGCCGTCATTCAGCGCATTGCTGCGCATGAACTCCAGTCCCGTCCGCTGGTTGTCATCGGCGACCCGGGCCATCATTTCCTGTTGTTTGCGGACAATGGCCCGCTCAAATGCCTGCTGCACCGCCACGATCTCCTCATCCGACATGGGCGGTTGAATGCCACCGGTTGCATCCTCGATTCCTTTCAGCAGCTGTTCCTTGTTGATGTCGACCGCGTTGGCCTTGAGATCCTGGATCAGATTGTAGCCGATCAAATAGCTGGCTTTTTCGGTCAACGACTCGGCCGTGAATTGCGGGATTGAATCATCCTGATTGCCTGCCGGCATTTCTGGTTCGGCCGGGTCCTGCCGGGCTCCGACGGACCATCCGGCAAAAAGAAAACCGGCCGCCACAACAACGATCGTCAGTAATCGTGCCATCTGAGATTGCTTCCTGTGAAAAATGTGATTGCCCAGATTCCGCAAAACGGGTTGCCGCTGTTCCCGTCCCGATTATACGAATTGCCGGCCAAACAAAAATGGCGTCGGACTAATGATCCATTCCGACCCCGGTCAGGGCGTAGACCGCAAACGTTGCCAACCAGTGTTCCCCCTCATAATGCCCGCTGAAGACATAACCGAAGCCAACGTCCGCGTGGGCCGCGGCCGCCGCCTGCAGTAATTCCACCCGCGGGTCGTCCGCATCGCAGTGCGCGGGCAATGGATTGCAGACACCAGGCTCGGGACAGATCCAGTCCGGCCAGATGCACGATCTTGCCGTCCGTCACGTCGGAAACCTCAACGGGTCGCAACAAGTTGTAATCGGCCTGGCGCCCGAGTTCCGGCATGAATTCACTCAGCCAGTGCGCAAACTCCTGGCGATCGAGGACGCGTCGCATCAGGTCCGCTTCGTTAAGACCGGATGAGAAAAAATCTTCCCCGGAAGGCTCATAGGCGGCCGGGTAGTTTCGGTCATTCAGATACCAGTCACGGCACCGCCGAACGATCAACTGTTCCAGTTCCGCATTGCCAGTGGTTCGTGCATAGTCAAGGATTTGACCAAGTGCGAACCCGGTGTCGGGGTGCACGCCAGTGCGAATCGGCCAATCCAGTTTGGGCAAATAATCGTCGATCCGCTGCAGCAGGACGTTTTCCAATGGCCGCATATTCTCACGCCACTGGTTCCCCTGGGGGTCGTTCCACCGCTGCAAATCGGCAATCAGCCGCAATGCCCATGCCCAGCCGTACATACGTTCAAAATTGCGATTGTGAGGTTGTGCAAAGAACTCCGCTTCCTGCTGCAGGTGTCCGGCGGTCAGGTGTTCGTCCAGACGCTGGCGAATCCCGGCAGCGAGCGGATGCTGCGGGTATTGCTGTAACAGCCGCACCAGCATCCAGTGGCCGTGCACGCTGCTGTGCCAGTCAAAGCATCCGAAAAATGCCGGAAACATCTCGCGGGGTGACAACACGGACTCAGGTCCCGCCATGACCGTGGCCGGCTTGTTGGGATACTCCTGGTCCATGCCCTTGAGCGCCAGATCGGCAAACGCTGCGACCTGTTCGTCGGTCAAACGATCACCGAGTCGGGGAAGCGGCTGTTGCCACGCCTGGGAAAAATCGGGTGACATGAAAACTCCGGCCCACAAACCTGCTACCAGGCAAATCACAGTCGTTCTTTTCACAGGCAGGCTCCGGGCCGGATCCAGGGGTGTTCAGGGACAACGGGCGGCAGTGACAAACCGCGCTCGCCGAGATTGGAACCGGTACTGCCAGCTGATACAATAACAGCTACTGCCAGATGATCCACCCGCGTTGGGGCTTGCCTGTTTTCCGCCGGAATATTGTGAATTCGTCCGAGCAACCGTTTCAAAAATGGCTGGGAATTGACAGCCCTCGGCCCACCTGGTTCGAGCTGTTGGGGATCCCGGTCACCGAATCAGATCCGGTAAAAATCAAAGTGGCTGCCAAGGCGGCCATGAACATGCTGCGCGAGCCGCCGGGTGACGCCGATTGGGAAAACTGGAAAATGGTGCGTCGGCAAATCAAAAGGGCCTATCACGGTCTGATTGATGAATCGACACGGCTGGCCTACCTGCAGCAGCTGGCAGCGACGGACGCCGAAGATGCCGCATCCGGCGAATCATTCGACAACAAAAGTATCCCGACCGCGATTCCGTTGGCAGAAGTCGTTACCGAACCCCCCGCCGTCGGTTGGCGGCCCGGCCAACCGGATGCGCAGGTTGTTGGTGCGGCCAGGCGACCAGGCCGGATGATTGGGCGACGACACCGACCGTCCCTGGCCATTTTGACCGTGGCGTTTTTGATAACAGGCGCGGTGGCGGCGATCTGGTTCGTCAGCGACGTGACAGGTCGTCCACCTGCGGAATCATTCGCGGCCGCGACATCAGGCCCAACCGTTGATGAAAAAATCTCTCCCGCGGTAAACCGCCAAAACCCCCGTGGTGGCCGGGGTGAGGATTCCGACAAGCCGCCGGCGGATCGGGCGACGAGATCTGCAACGGACCGCTTGGCGCGGGATTCGGGCAGTAAATTGCCTGGAGAAACGCCGTCGGCCGAACGCAGTGGCCCGGTTCCAGCGGATAGTGCCGGGGCCCAACCGGTTTTTTCCGGACCCGCCAATGACCTGGCCGCGGCCCATCATTTGGATCAGGCGTGGGTGAATCTTCTTCGACACAATTTTGACCGCACCGAGGAACATCTGGAAGCCGTTCAGGAATATCAACTGGACGGCGAAACGGCAGGAATCAGGGACCGACTGCTCACCGTGAACCGGGACTACCGGGAATTTCAGTCAGCCGTTCGCCGCATCGCCCGGGGCATGGATGCTGTTGATGAACTGGATGTCGGCGAGCATCGCATCCTGATTACGTCAACGTCCGGGGACGCATTTGTATTTTGGTTTGGACAACGGATTGCCCTGCCCTGGCGGCAATTACCCGGCTTGCTGGCCCTGGCCATCTACCAGCGGCAGTTTGACGAGTCGTCGCCCCAATATCTGATGGCTCAATGCCTGCTGTACGGCATTGCCGCCCGGCGAAATCCGGCCCACCAGAACATGGCGGCGGAACTGTTATCGCGGGCCGATCGCCTGGGACTGCCAGTTTCCGACTATCGGAAATTTGCGAGCGACAAGATTCGTGGGCCCGGACAGGCCATCGCCGCGCCGGAACGACCGGCCGTGAATCGGCAAAAACGTGAATTGGCGGCCCGCTACCCGTTGCGAAACCTGGATCCGGGCGGATCGCAGGCGCTGGCGGTTCAGTTGCGTGATGAAGCGCTCACGACCGTCGACCCGGTGCACCGAATGGCACTGGTTGAATGGGCGATCGAAAGTGCCGAAATCTCCCAACAGCCATTGCTGGTGGACGAGCTTTTGGCGCTGCAGGATCGGCTGACGGGGGCATCATCCGGGGATGGGACAACCCGTTTGGCGAGCTTCGACCGGGTCAGTCGGGGCAAGTTATCGGCCGATCGGGCCGATGAACTCGTTGATTGTTATCTGGAACTTGCCGCATGTTGCCGGTCACCCCATGATCAGGGCAGCCGCGAGACGTGTATCGAGCGGGCACGCAGGATTTGCCGGCAATTCGAACTGGAATCCCGACTTCAGGCGATCGACCGCCGTTTCGGTTCCGTCCCGACGGGGCAATTCGGGATTGAATGAGGAGGGGGGCGGGGCGGTTCAGGAAACGCCGGGGAAATCAGGTGCGTTGGCGGCAAAAGCGGGTAATTTTGGCAGGTCCGGGATTGTGTTTTTCAGGAAATCTCGTACGATTTGCCCCAAGAACCAGCATGGATTTGCCACCAGTCAGGGCTTCCGCGGGCGGCGAGTTGCCAGAACGTTTTGGCGGCGCCGGGCAATCCGCGGAAAAAATTTTAAAGTAACTCTGTGAAAATTTTCACGAGCGGTGCAACCTGTGGTTTGATGGGGCTTTAGGACCAGATACCGGCGGCGATCGGCGGTTGATTTCGCCGCCAAAAATCGGTCAACAGTCACGGTGGCAGGCGATTGAAAACCGGGTTGGCGATGGACCGGTCGGGCGTGATCGCAGCCAGGGCAAACAACTTTACCGGAATGGCCAGGCAAGACAGAAATGGCTCACGTTATCAAGCGGGGATTGAATATACCGATTGCCGGTCAACCGGTTCAATCGATTGTCAATGGACCGCAGATTCGCAGGGTCGGATTGGTGGGTGACGACTATGTCGGGATGCGTCCGAGAATGCTGGTGAGTGAAGGGGATCGGGTCCGCGCGGGTCAACCGGTCTTCGAGGACAAGAAATCCCCCGGCGTCATTTTTACGGCTCCGGCGGCCGGCCGGGTGGCGTCCATCAACCGGGGCCAGAAACGAAAATTTGAGTCGCTGGTGATCGAGATCGACGGCGATGACGCGGAGTCGTTTACCGGTTACGAATCGATGGGCGAGGTTTCCAACGAGCAGGCCCGGGAATTGCTGATTGCCTCCGGCGAATGGACGGCCTTGCGGACTCGTCCGTTCAGCCGCATTCCGGCCATCGATGCGACGGCCAGTTCGATTTTTGTAACGGCGATGGATACCAATCCACTGGCTGCGGAACCGGAGTTGATGATTGCCAATCACAAGGACGCGTTTATTCACGGCTTGCAGGTTCTGACCCGGATCAACAACGGCCCCGTTTACGTTTGCACGCGAGACGATTCGCGTGTGCCGGGTGGCGATATCACCGGTGTTCAATTCGAGGCGTTTTCGGGCCCGCATCCTGCCGGACTGGCGGGGACCCATATTCATTTTCTGGATCCGGTCTCCATCCAATCATGTGGTTTGGACGATTGGTTATCAGGATGTGATTGCCTGGGGGTATCTGTTTCTGAGGGGACTGTTTCACGCGACCGGATCGTTGCCGTCGCGGGACCGTCGTCACAAGACCGCAGCTGTATACAACATGTCGCGGCGCAAATCTGATGACTTGTTGACCGGCAAATCGAAAGTCGGACAAGCCCGGGTGATCAGCGGATCGATCCTGTGCGGTCGCCAGGCGGACACCACCGGTCGATTTTCTGGGCCGATACGACACACAGGTCTCGGCACTGCAGGAGGGCAATTTTCGTGAGTTTCTGGGTTGGCAAAAACCGGGTATGGACAAGTTTTCGATTACCCGAGCCTATCTGGGTTCATTGCTCAAGGGCAAACGATTCAACATGACGACCAATCTCAACGGCAGCAAGCGTTCGATGGTTCCGATCGGCACCTACGAACGGGTGATGCCGCTGGACATTTTGCCGACGCAATTGCTGCGAGCATTGATTACGGAAGACAGCGACAAGGCCCAGTTACTGGGCTGTCTGGAATTGCACGAGGAAGACCTCGGTTTGTGCACGTATGTTTGTCCGGGCAAATACGAGTACGGCAGGATTCTTCGCGACAATCTGACGCGGATCGAAAAAGAGGGATAGTCCCCGATGTTACGCAAGCTGCTGGACAAGATCGAACCGCTTTTTCACAAGGGCGGCAAGCTGGAAAAGCTGTATCCGCTGTACGAGGCGCAGGATACCTTCCTGTATTCACCGGATACCGTGACGCGGGGGGCAACTCACGTGCGGGATGCGCTCGATACCAAACGAATGATGAGCATGGTGATCGTGGCGTTGCTCCCCTGCATCCTGATGGCCTTGTACAACACCGGATACCAGGCCAACAAGATTATCGAGCAGGCCGTGTGGACAGCGTCAGTCGACGATCGGATCAGCGGACTCGCAAGTGGATGGCTGGCAGTATCGCGGTGATGGACTTGTGGGCGTCAGCTATACCCAGGCCGGGGATTTCTACGACAACTTCTACCGATTCGATATCTCCCGAATTCTGCACTGCATGTTTCATGGCGCTGTTGTATTTCCTGCCCATGTACATGGTGACGATGATCGTGGGGGGCAATTGCGAGTTGATTTTCAGTGTCGTTCGCAAACACGAAATCAACGAGGGGTTTTTGGTGACCGGCATGCTGTTTCCGCTGACGTTGCCGCCGGAAACTCCCTTGTGGCAAGTCGCATTGGGCATTGCTTTTGGCGTGGTCGTGGGCAAGGAAGTGTTTGGCGGTACCGGCACGCAATTTTCTGAACCCGGCCCTCACGGCCCGGGCTTTCCTGTATTTCTCGTATGCCCCGCAAATGAGCGGCAACAAGGTCTGGACGGCGGTCGACGGGTACAGCGGAGCCACCGCGTTGGGGGCCATGGCGGATGCGGCTCCGGGGTCGGGGATCACGGAGGTGGCGGCCGGTCTGGGCGGTACGGCCAACGGGGTCGACGTTGTCGGTAGCACGGGCAACATGAGCTGGTGGGATGCGTTTTTCGGCAACATGCACGGGTCCATTGGAGAAACATCGACATTCTGTTGCCTGTTGGGGGCCATTATTCTGATTGCCACCCGGATCGGTTCGTGGCGAATCATGGCCGGATGTGTGTTGGGTATGGTCTCGTCTGTCGGGCCTGTTTTGCCTGCTGCCCGTCGACAGCGGCCATTTACGGAATCCCGCCACTGGTGGCATCTGGTGATTGGGGGATTTGCCTTCGGCACGGTGTTCATGGCGACCGATCCGGTCTCGGCCGTCGATGACCGACCAACGGCAAATGGATCTACGGCTTTCTGATCGGAGTGGTGACCGTCATGGTGCGGTGCATGAACATCGGGTTTGCCGAGGGAATCATGCTGGCGATTCTGTTTGGAAACTGTTTCGCACCGACGATCGACTACTTCGTGTGGAAGCGAACATCAAGAAAAGGTTGGCGAGACATGTCGGATAATCAATCACGATTCAACAAGGACAGCATTTCCAACACGCTGATCGTGGCGATTCGGGGTCTGCCTGATTTGTGCGACCGCTCGTTTCGGCATCGCTGTATTTCTGAAGCCGCTGCAGGACGCCAACAAGCTCAGGGACAAAAAGAAGAATATTCTTGAGGCGGCCGGATTAATGGAAGCCGGGCGTCGATGTCGAACTGGTGTTTCGAGCAGCGGATCATTGACCGGATCATCGATCTGGACTCCGGCGACGACGTGACAGCCGAATACGAGAATCCGGGCCTGTTCGACCAGATCGATGTCGCGGAATCCGAGTAACGAGGCCGAAAGTGAGCCGCTGGACAATGATCCGGCGACGATCAAGCGTCGCGAGAATCATTCACACGTTTACATCGTCAAAGACAAGTGACACCGACGACACTCCGCAAATGTACGTGTTTCCAATCCGCGGCAAGGGACTATGGTCCATCCTCAAGGGGTTTATTGCTCTGGATGCGGATTTGGAGACGATTCGGGGTATCACCTATTACGACCACGGCGAAACCCCGGGTCTGGGTGGCGAAGTCGACAATCCGAAATGGAAGTCCCACTGGACAGACGACAAGCAGATGTTTAATGACCAGGGCAAAGTGGCCATCCGATTGGTCAAATCGGACTGGCAAGTCCAGCCCCTATACCGATTGATGCCCTGTCCGGCGCAACGATCACCTCGACGGGGCGTGGAAAACATGCTCAGATTTCTGGATGGGTGATTCCGGGATTTCGGTCCCTACCTGGAACAGGTACTGCAGCAACAGGTCACACCGGCCAGCACGTGGCCATCGCAGGAGTCGAAACATGGCGAAAACTAACGAGCGAAGACATCCTGTTCAATCCGGTCTTTCAACAACAATCCGATTGCCCTGCAGGTGTTGGGAATTTGTTCGGCATTGGCGGTGACCACGCGGCTGGACAAGTCGTTGACCATGTGTATTGCCGTGACCGTGGTGACTGCGTTCAGCAGTGCCGCCGTGTCGGCCATTCGCAACCGCATTCCCAACAGTATCCGGATCATCGTGCAAATGACGGTGATCGCCTCGATGGTGATTATCGTCGATCAGGTGCTGAAGGCGGTTGCCTACGGACTGAGCAAGGAACTGTCGGTATTTGTCGGCCTGATTATTACGAATTGCATCGTGATGGGGCGGGCCGAGGGGTTTGCCATGCAAAACAACGTCAAGGACAGTTTCCTGGACGGACTGGGCAACGGCACTGGGCTACAGCATGATTTTGATGGTCGTGGGATTCTTTCGGGAGTTGTTTGGTTCCGGCAAACTGTTCGGCCTGACGGTGCTGCCCGAATCGATTTACCAGCCCAATGGCCTGATGCTGTTGCCCCCCAGTGCATTTTTCATTATTGGCGCTTTTATTTGGATTCTGCGCACCGTGTATCCTGACCAGGTCGAGGCGGAGTAACGTATCATGGAAAATCTGATTACCCTGTTTTTGCGATCGGCGTTCGTGGAAAATCTGGCACTGGTGTACTTCCTGGGAATGTGTACGTTCCTGGCGGTCTCCAAAAACGTGAAAACGGCCTTTGGACTGGGAATCGCAGTGATCGTCGTTCAGGCAATTACGGTTCCCCTGAACCAGATGATTTATTCACTGTTCCTGAAAAAGGGATCCGTGTTTCTCGGCCAGTTACGACCTGGAATTCCTGGGGCTGATTTGCTACATCGGCGTGATTGCGGCAGCTGTGCAGATTCTGGAAATGGCGCTGGACCGGTTTTTTCCGCCCTTGTACAACGCCCTGGGGATCTTTTTGCCGTTGATTACGGTGAATTGCGCCATTCTGGGCGGCACGCTGTTCATGGTTCAAAACAGATACGATTTCGCAGAAAGTGTCGTATACGGGATCGGTTCCGGATTTGGCTGGGCCGTGGCCATTGTGCTGCTGGCCGGCATTCGCGAAAAACTGAGGTACAGCGATGTCCCGCCCGGACTTCGCGGACTGGGGATCACGTTTATCACCGTGGGCCTGATGGCGCTGGCATTCATGGCGTTCAACGGCGTTTAGTATCCGGCGGAACCGCATCCGGCGGAACCGCATCCGGCCGCCATCAGCGGCCGCTTGCGACCTGCAGTTTTACTGGTTTTGTTTTTTCTGTTTTCGGAAAAGTCATCATGGAATCAATACAGGTCATCCTGATTGGCGTAAGCGTGTTCACGACGGTGGTGCTGGGTCTGGTCGGCGTGATTCTGGCCGCCAAAAAGCAGCTGATTCCCGAGGGCGATGTCAAGATCCTGATCAACAACCAGAAAGAAATCTGCGGTTCCCCGCGGCGGCAAACTGATGGGTGCGCTGGCCAATGAGGGGATTTTTGTCTCGTCTGCCTGCGGTGGCGGTGGCACCTGTGCCCAGTGCAAGGTGAACATTCTGTCGGGAGGCGGTGATATTCTGGAGACGGAAAAGGGCCACATCAAAAAGGAAGCCCGCGAAGGCTGTCGGCTGTCCTGCCAGGTCGCCGTCAAGCAGGACATGAAGATCGAGGTTCCGCACGAAGCGTTCGAAACCAAAAAGTGGGATTGCACCGTTCGCTCCAATCACAATGTGGCCACGTTCATCAAGGAACTGGTGCTGGAGTTGCCCGCAAATGAGGACGTCGATTTCAGGGCGGGCGGATACATTCAGATCGAGGTCCCGCCGCACGACGTCGAGTACAAGGATTTCGACATCGAAGAACAGTTCCACGAGGACTGGGACAAATACAACGTTTGGCAGTACAAATCGGTGGTCGACGAAGAAGTCGTCCGCGCCTATTCGATGGCCAACTACCCCGGCGAAAAGGGAATCATCATGCTGAACGTGCGGGTCGCCTCGCCGCCGCCACGGCTTCCCGATGCCCCTCCGGGAAAGGTTTCATCGTACATCTTCAACCTGAAACCGGGCGACAAGGTTACGATCTCCGGACCCTACGGCGAGTTCTTTATCAAGGATACGGATGCCGAGATGGTCTACATCGGAGGCGGTGCCGGGATGGCCCCCCTGCGCAGTCACATTTTTGAGTTGTTCAAAAATCTCAAAACCGGTCGCAAAGTCAGTTACTGGTACGGCGGACGCAGTTTGCGCGAGCTGTTTTACGTCGATCAATTCCGCCAGATCGAAAAAGAGTTTCCCAATTTCAAGTTCAACATTGCCTTGTCGGAACCCATGCCGGAAGACAACTGGGATGGCTATGTCGGCTTTGTCCATCAGGTCTTGCTGGATAATTACCTGAGCAAGCACGAGGCACCCGAGGAAATCGAATATTACATTTGCGGGCCGCCCATGATGAATCAGGCGGTGTTCAAGATGCTGGACGATCTGGGTGTCGAACCCGAGAATATCGCGTTCGATGATTTTGGCGGATAGACTCATGCGGCGACGCGTTGCGTAACACCGGTATCCGCTGCCGGTCACAAGCCGTCGGCTTTCACGCCCGACCGTGGCCGGTCGCCCCCGCCTGCGCGGCACCGGCCGCTGTCGTCACCGGCCCCCGCAATCGGGGCGGCTGCCGGCACGAGCCCACTGGAAAACAGGGTGAACCGAATGCTTGCTCCCCTCCATCTGCTGTGGTTTCTGGCGCTGGTCGCCGGGTCCCATGCCGCCTGCCCGGCCGCGCCTGCGGAGCGGCTGGAGTTGCGCGGCACCACCATGGGCACGGTTTCCTGGTCGGTCGTGGCGTACGCGGCAGCGGAACTGGAACCGGAGTTGCGAACGGCCATCGAATCGGCTCTGGAATGTGTGAACAAGCGCATGTCCACCTACAAGGCCGATTCGGAAGTGTCGCGGTTTAACCGGACGCAATCCCTGGACTGGTTCGGGGTTTCCCGCGAAACGGCCGGGGTGGTGGCCAGGGCCCAGGACATCAGCAAGGCTTCCGGAGGTGCGTTCGACGTGACCGTGGCGCCGCTGGTTAGTCTGTGGCAATTCGGGCCGGACAAATCCCGGTTTGAGATTCCCGATGACGCAACGCTGGACCGTGTCCGCAAAACAATCGGGTATCAGAAGCTCGCGGTGCGCCGCGACCCGCCCGCTTTAAAAAAGTCGATTCCCGAATTGCAGATCGATTTGTCGGCCATTGCAAAAGGCTATGCCGTGGACCTGGTCGCCGAAAACCTGCACAACCTGGGTATCGATTGTTACCTGATCGAGGTTGGTGGAGAGGTGCGGGCGTCGGGTCAAAAACCCGGAGGGATCCCCTGGACACTCGGCGTGGAAAAACCGGTCGCTGACCGGCGGGCGCTGTGGTCAGTCATTGAACTGCAGCACCGGTCCCTGGCCAGCAGCGGCGATTATCGCAATTTTTATGAAGTTGGCGGACAGCGCTATTCCCACACCATCGATCCCCGTACCGGACGGCCCGTCGTTGCCGGTCCTGCGTCGGTCAGCGTGATTGCCGATGACTGCATGACCGCCGACGCCATTGCCACCGCGGTGATGGTATGCGGCAAGGAATCGGGTTTGGCGTTGGCAAAACGAATGGGGGTTGAGTTGCTGGTTCTGATGCATGCTCCCGAGGCCGATGATTTTGTGGCCGCGTCTACCGAACACTGGCCACCCAATCAAATGCGCAATGCACCGGGCAAGGCCGATGCTGACGCCTCGATTTTTCGCACGATTGCCGTCGCCAGCGTCTTCTTTGTGGTGGCCGTGATTGCCATGAGCGTGGGCGTTCTGTTTGGACGCCAGCGGATTCGGGGTTCCTGCGGCGGCATCGCCGCACTCGACAACCCGGATATCGCCGCGGAATGCTCGCTGTGCAGTGCTCCCCGGCGGGAATGTCGGGAACTGAAAAAGGCGCTGCGCAAGGGCACGCAGGACCAAGTCGCGGGCGCCGGCGATTCATCGCCCTCCGGATGACCCGCGGGACATCGACAGGCGGGTACCAGGTTCATCCCAATCATGTGTCGACGAACCGGTTGCGAACAGCCGGCTCCGGGCGACTGTCCCGAAAACCTCGACTGGATCTCGCTGCTGGCTCGCCCGGCAGCGCGGCTTTCCCTGGAACGGGCACGGGTGGACAAGCCACGTACGTCTGAATACGCTTCCCCGGGGCAGGCCGCTCGTGCCACACTGAATATTAAACGGCATGTATTGTACCGGGCGAGTCCGCTGTTTTTGGGGAAGGCCGTATCTCATGAACGAACAAGCTGCGCTTGACCGCAACCCCCTGCGAGGTGCCATCACGTTTTCCCTGCTGCAACAACTGGCAATGGTGTTGCTGGCCAGTTTGATGCTTGACGGCGGAAGACTGTTGAAACTCACGGCCATTGCCGCCGTTGTATTCCAGGTGCTGATGGTATTTCTGATGATTCGGCAACGGCCTGCCGAATCTGAAACGCATCAGCGGATCATCAAATGGGGATTCTGGCCCCTGCTGTTGTTGACCTGGGCAATCGGATTCGTATGGTACGGGATTTGGCCTTGACGAAATCACGTTCGGCGGGGACAGCCGCGACGCATCATCCAGCTCCCGGGCACTCATTCCCAACAGGCGTCGAGCCAGTCTCCGTTTGCGGGCGCTACCTGGCGCGGCACAAGGCCGCTTTCAACGACCCGGCATCAATGCTTGACCAGTGTCAGGCTGACCTGTCCCTGCATGCAAATATCGACATCCGTCCCGGGCTTGTATTGTCGCGCATGGTAGTCACCGTCATAGGTGTAACCGCGCTCATTGGGCGTGTAATCATTTGGCAGGGGAGTTCGATCCAGAGGGCATTCCACCAGAGGAATCGCATCGGCCGCCAGGGTGTCGTGGGCCAGCGGGAAATTGACATTCCAGTACTGACCGGGCTGCACCCGGCCATCCAGCAGGTGGACCAGCGCCCGGCGGGTCAGGATTTTGGCTCGCTCCCAAACGTCGGGTCCCAGTCCCCGGTGGTATTGGGAAAACGCAATGGCCGGCTTGCCAAAAAACGTGGCTTCGCGGGCCGCTGCGACGGTACCGGACAGAAAATTGTCCAGTCCCAAATTGCCGCCGTGGTTAATTCCACTGACAACCAGTTCGGCGTCAGGGCACAGGTGGGCCAGAGCAATCCGGGAGCAATCGGCAGGGAATCCATCCACCCAGTACCGTCCATCAGCCAGTTGATGAGCATCCAGCTGTCCCTCAAACGTCATCTGGTGGCTGCAACCGGAATGATGGCGCATGGGTGCCACAACTGTGATTTCGCCAAATTCGCTGGCAACGGCGGACAACGCCGCAATGCCCTCCGCGTCGATACCGTCATCATTGGTTACCAGAATTTTCATGGCGCGATTCGCTGCGGAAACCCGTGTTGAGTTTTTGCCAAACAACGCCTGCAATATGACAACTGCCGCCGCAAATTTTAAGGGGGCCACTTTTTCAGCCGGAACTGGCGGGTTGGTGGGGCCTTGCGATCAGGCCGGGTGTCGCGGGCAATGATTCCGGGAAGATGCCAGCGTGGCTGCGACGGATGTCGATCAGGCGAGACAACCGTTGTCCGATCCATGCGTGGCAAAAAAACGCGGCGGGAGGCCAAACGAAGCCCGGTTACTGCTCGGCCTTGTCGGGAACCAGACCGGCGGCGGGATCGCCTGGGGCTCCGTTTCCGTTACCGGCATTGTTGATACTGCCGGGATTCGACTTGAGGTCCCGGGCAGTGCCGCCGTCCCGTTCGTCGTGGACTGAGGGTCCAATAATGGCCCGGATTTCCTTTTGGTCGAGTTCTTCGGATTTAATCAGGCTATTGGTCAATTCCATCAGCTGCGGTCGGCGGTCGCGTAGCAGATTGAGAGCCTTGGTCGCCGCATCCTGCAGGATCTTGTTAACCTCTTCGTCGATGACCTCCATGGTATGTTCACTAAACGCCCGGTTCTGATGAATCTCGCGACCGAGGAAGGGATCGTCATCGGCCATTTTGTAGCTGACCGGTCCCAGCCGGTCGCTCATTCCCCAGTGAGTCACCATGCGACGGGCCAGCGACGTCGCCCGTTCCAGGTCATTTTCAGCTCCGACCGTGACTTCGTTATACATCAATTTTTCGGCGGCCCGACCCGACAACAACACGACCAGTTGATCGCGGATTTCGTTTTCGGCCACATTCATGCGATCCTCCTCGGGGATCATCTGCGTGACGCCGAGCGCCTGACCGCGGGGGATAATCGTGACCTTGTGTACCGGATGGGCACCCTTGAGAAACCATGCGGCCAGGGTGTGCCCGGATTCGTGATAGGCCGTCCGTTCCTTTTCCTTTTCCGTCAGTATTTCCTCGCGGCGGGCACCCATCAGGACCTTGTCATGAGCATAATAAAAGTCGGCCATTTCGACCCGGGACTTGTTTTGCCGGGCGGCCCACAGGGCGGCCTCGTTGACCAGGTTGGCAATGTCGGCTCCCGTCATGCCGGCCGTAGCGGCGGCCATCGATTCCAGATTCACGTCGTCCCCCAGCGGAACATCGCGAACGTGTACCTTGAATATGGCCAGGCGGCCCCGCAGCGTGGGTCGGGATACGGTCACATGCCGGTCGAACCGTCCGGGCCTCAGCAATGCCGGGTCCAGTACGTCCGGCCGGTTGGTTGCGGCGACCACAATCACGGCGTCCTTGCCGGAAAACCCGTCCATTTCACCGAGAATCTGGTTCAGAGTTTGCTCACGTTCATCATGGCCGCCGCCCAGGCCGGCGCCGCGCTGGCGACCGACCGCGTCGATTTCGTCCACAAAAATAATTGACGGCGAATTGGCCTTGGCGGTGTTAAACAGATCCCGCACCCGGGACGCGCCGACCCCAACAAACATCTGGATAAACTCGGATCCATTCACGCTGTAAAAGGGAACTTCGGCTTCGCCGGCAACGGCGCGGGCCAGCAAGGTCTTGCCGGTTCCCGGAGGTCCAATCAACAACACACCTTTGGGAACGCGTCCTCCCAGCTTTTGAAACTTCTGGGGGTCCTTGAGGAATTCAACGATTTCCATCAGGTCCGCCTTGACCCCCTCAATGCCGGCCACGTCGTCAAACGTGATCGGCTGTTCCGACGCCTCGTACCGTTTCGCCGGACTGCGCGAAAAACTGGACAGGAATCCGCCGCCCATCATCTGGTTTTGGGCACGACGCATTGTAAAAAACATCAACAACAGCAGCCCCACCATGAAGCTGATAAACAGCATCGAAAGCAAAAAGTTGTAGTTGTGCGAAGTGCCAATCGTGTAGAAAACACCATTTTGATCCAGCAGCTCGATCAAACTGGATCGATCCGCCGAGTCCGGAGGCGGGATGTTCACCAGAAATGTCTTTTTGAGCTGGCTGCCGGCTTCCGGATAGACCAGATTATTCTCGGCATCCAGCCGGGGTTCCGGTGGCGGCGGAACGACGAATGTGCCGGTGGCACTGCTCTCCTCCAGCACCACGTGCTGAATATTGGATCCCTTGACGATGACTCCTTCGGCATCCTTGAGGGGCTGACCGCCGAAGTCCTGGCCGGAAATCAGTTTTTTGAAGTAGCCGAGACTGATCCGCGAACTGGAATCCTGAAAATAAAGGGTAAAGGCCAGGGCGATCAGCGCGGCCACCAGCAGCAAGGCCCACATGTTCACGCTGCGAACCAGTCGCTGGTCGTCGCGCTCCCCTTCCCCGCCTGACTTGCTGGAACCGGGAGTGCGTGCGGGTTTGTCATCCCGCCGGGGGGACTCGTTTTGTCCTGACGGTCGTTCCGACATCAAATACTCTTGCTGGTCCGATCAATGATTGGGAGGGAGCTGATTATCAGTCCGTTCTGAAACGGTGTTTTCTGACGGGCAACAGGCAAGAGCGCTGATGTCCGACCTGCTGTCGCCCGACGGGACCGACCCCCGCGATCGCCCGGGCGGCACGTCAAAGCCGTCCGGCGGCCATGCCCACATGCTTGCACCACAGCCAAATTGTATCTCGAAAGGCCTGATTTGACGATTGCACATGGGGTCAAAACCGGATCGTACGCCAGCAAACCCCCGGCTTGTGACGTGTCTCGCGGTTTGTGATCGTCAGAGGGGTCCGATTTCGGCTTCACCCCGAATTGGTGGTCGGCAATGAAATGTCTGCTGTCTCGCATTATTGGCTTTTTCGGATCTCATGGGGCGGTTGAAGCGTGTCCAGCCACGTTGCCGGGACCGGCAGAGCATGGGCTGCCGCCATTTCCAGATGACGATCCAGTTCAGCCCGGGGGATGCCGCGAATCTGAAGGACCTCGCTCGCCTGGAATCCCGCCGCGTAAAGTTTCCAGGTCCAGTACCAGTCGGGGTGGACACGTGTACCGGTATGTTCGCCGTGCGACCCATCCAGACGCCAGGAACCAGCGGCGACGTCGGCGCGATGAATTGCCCGATCGGCCGCGGTTTCCTGATTGGCCGGCGGCGGTTCGGGGGCCGTCGTCCCGGAGTGACCGCCGCCATTGGCGTTTTCGTCAACCGGGGGCCCGGGTGTTGCAGACGAATGCGCAACCGTTTCGCCGATGACCGGCTGGTGGTTGCGGAATTGCCAATCGAGCTTTTTGAGCAACGGCGCCGGCAACGCGGCCAGCGCGGAATGCAATCGGTTTCCGCGGAGAGATTCCTGGCCGTCAGAGGTTATTTGAACGACGGGTCGAAACCGTTGTTGTTCATCCTTGCGCACCAATCCCGCATCGATCAGGCAATCGATCAGCTGTCCGGCCTCCGACTGGCTGAGTGATTTCAGCAGGCCATGCGTGCTCAGGCGGTCCAGACCCAGTTGTTTTGGTTTGCGGGCATTCGAGCCGCAAAGCATTTGGGCGATCAATGTCTGTCCAAACCGTCCCCGAGTCCGCGCGATCCCGCTCAGGGCCACCTGGATGGCATAGGCCGCGCCGGCATGGTCCTCGACTGGTGTGTCGGCGGCGGAATTGTCTGCGGTTTCGCCCCGTCCGATGCAATTGTCACACTGGCGGCAGTCGTTGGTTGGTTCATCGCCAAAGTACCCAAGGATTTCCACTTGCCGGCAGCGTCGTGACTCGGCGAACGCCATGACGCTGGCCAGACGCCGGTATTCCTCCTCCTTCCGCAGCTGCAGTTCTGAAAAATCAATATCCAGTTGGTGAAACGGTACGCGGCGCACGACGTGAACCGCCCGCCCGCGAAATGGCGGGACGTAATCGAAGCAATCCAGTTGATTCAATTCACGCAGGTTGCGTTGCAACGCCTCGCCGCTCATGTCCAGTTGCCGGGCCAGTTCCGGCGGGGAAAACCAGATCCGCTCACCCGACAGGGGTCCGGCCCGGGATTCGACGGCCCGCAGCACGCGGCGGCGGGTCCGGGCCTCCCGTGGCAACAAGTCCACCAGGGTCGGCAAATCACTGCTGATTCGGACCGAAGCCAGGTTTTCCCGGGTATCCATGCGTTCAATGGCCCCCGATTTTTCCAGCAGATTTTCACTGACCCGGATGCCTTCGGTCCCCACCGACAGTCCCAGCTGGTGCTGCAGCTCCTGCAGCGTGATTTCCACGGGATCCGCGGGGATCTGACAGAGGAATTCATAGACCTGCCGCACGATTTCTCGCGAGGGGTACGAGTTTTCGATAAAGAATTCCTGAATAAACCGGTCCTGATACGAATACAGCATCAAACATCGGGCCGGCAATCCGTCTCGGCCGGCCCGGCCGGCTTCCTGGTAGTAGGCTTCAATACTGCCGGGCAAATTGTAGTGAATCACAAACCGCAAGTTGGATTTGTCGATGCCCATACCAAAGGCGTTGGTGGCCACGATCAGGTCGATCTTGCCGGCCGAGAACGCTTCCTGGATCTCCCGTCGTTCCCCGGACTCGCGCCCGGCGTGGTAGGCGGCAACGGAGCGGCTTTGACGGGTACGCAACAATTCCGTCAAATGCTCGCAGGCCTTGCGGGTCGAACAATAAATAATTCCGCTCCCCGGGTTCCCGGCCAAAAACCGTTCCAGCAACTGGTCCTTGTGGCTGTTACTCGACGGCGTGGCGACTGACAAACCCAGATTTTCACGCGCAAAACCGGAAACAAAAACAGCCGGTTGCCGCAGCTGCAACACATCGCACACATCCTGGCGGACGGTCCGTGTCGCGGTGGCGGTCAGGGCGATCGTTTGAGGCGACCCGATGGTTTGCCGCAAGCGGCCGAGGCGGGCGTAATCGGGACGGAAATCATGGCCCCACTGGCTGATGCAGTGAGCTTCATCAATCGCCAGCAACTGCACATGGGTTGAGCGTAATGCGTCCAGGAACGACTTGCTCCGCATCCGCTCCGGCGCAATGTAAACCAGGTCGTAGCGGCCCTCGCTCATCAACGTCATTCGTTGCTGCTGCTCGGCGAAGCCCAGCGAGCTGTTGATAAACGTCGCCGAAATATCCCGGGCCAGCAATGAATCAACCTGGTCCTGCATCAACGCGATCAGTGGGGAAACGACGAGCACGGTTCCCGGACGGGCGACCGCCGGCAGCTGAAAACACAGACTCTTGCCGCCACCGGTGGGCATGATGCACAGACAGTCGCGCCCGGCAAAGACCGCCTCGACGACACGTTGCTGGCCCGGGCGGAACGCGGTTAGCCCGAAATGCTGCAAATACTGCTGATGTTCCGTTTGAGGCACGTCCGTATACCGACCGGGAAAGCACGGGCACAGGCACCCCGCCGAGGCGCGTCGCTGACAATATAGTGCAGGGCAGCGGGATCAATAACCGGTCGCACGGTTTGGCGATTACCCAATCCGAGGGACTCGCGACGCCTGGCGGCCCGGCCGCGTCAGGCGTGCCGCAACATCCCGAGGGCCGGCCGGTAACCGGTCGCAGCAGCCGGATGATCCGGCAACCGGCCGGAACGCGATTTTTTGGCGGGCAAAAAACCCAGCATGAGCAGAATACCGAGAGTCGCCATGGCCAGCCCAATCATGCCCCCCACGCCACGGGCAACCTGCGGACCAAAGGAGTTTTCGACTCTGCGGCAAAACCAGAACCGGGAAAAGCCCTCGGTGTTGAGGATGGCCGAACCGATTACAAAAAACCCCAGGCCGGTCGCCACGATTCCGACAAAGATATCCTGTTCGATCACGGCAAAATGTCCCTGGAGCATCTGACGGACAGCCACGTCACACAAACCGGCAATCGGGTTGTTTCTGCGGGCTTTCAGGCTAACGGGTGGACCGACTTCGCTCAAGTCCGAATCAGCTGCCTTCCACGATTCTCTGCAGTTGCAGCACCTGGCTGCGGACCATCTCCAGATCGGGATTGATCTCCAGCGCCAGCCGAAAATCCCGTAACGCTTCCAGGACATCTCCCAATTCCAGCTGGCAATTGGCGGACCCCAGAGCCGCCAGAAAATGCCAGGAATTCAGTTCCAGCGTGCGGCGACAATCGGCGATCGCCTGACGGTAATCTTCCATGCTGTACCAGGCGATGGCCCGCTGATTCCAGGCCTCTGCCGTTCGGGGTGCAATCTCGAGCAATTCACTGGCCAGATCGATGGCCGAGGCGAATCGTTGCCGCTGGTTGAACCGGGCAATCTGCCGCAACGTGAATTCGATGTGAGGATTACCGACACGCATCCACAACTGGCGAATCCCGTGATCGGCCAGCAGACGAACGGCCCGGTCTTCATCGCTCAGTTTCTGGCCAAGGACGGCATTCAGGCTGTAATCCCCCAAAAACCCCAGTGCCAAAACCGCGCCGCGGCGCGTGATCCGGCCACCCCCATCGGCCAGCTTTTCCAGACTGCCGGCGGTGTAGTGGCGCGACACGCTGTAGATAAATTCGGCCGATCGTTCCGTCGTCAAAAACCGGTGATAAAACTTGTCCAGCAGCGGAGTACCGGATTGCTCGTCAGACATGGACGGTTACGATCTCTGAAACCCGGAACTTGCCGACGATGTTGCGGGATGGCGGCAAGCGGTCCGGTCGCAGCTGTAAAACGGGTGGGGTCAATCAACGACAGTAACTACGAGTTTAGTTGCCGCAACAGCACGGAACAATGATAATGGATATCAAAAGTAAAGCGGAAACTGACCGCATAATCGTTATTTTACCAGTTCCGGTCAAATGGTAGCGGATATGATGATTGGGCGAATGCCCGGTTGCTGGCAAAGGCCCCGGCAAATCATGGTGATTGGACTGATTTGCGGCGTGCTGGCCTCGTCTGCCAGCGGCCAAACGCAGGACTGGCGGGATTCAATCGCCTGGCGGGCCGGCAGCCAGCGCCAGGATCAGTTGCGGCGCGAGGTGGGGTCGTCCTGGTCGGGGGTGCCGCTGCGAGAGGTGCTGGACCAGTTCTCGCAATCGCACCGCATCAGTCTGTTTCTGGATCGCCGCGTGGACCCGGGGCAGATGATCGAACTGCAGGCCCGCAACGTTTCTGTTTTTGAATCCTTGCAGCAGGTTTTGGACCAGTGCGGATTGTCGGGCTGCTGGATGGGCGATGTGTATTACATTGCCTCGCCGAATGACGTCGGGCGCCTGATCTTGAACCGCGATCAGCTGCTGGACCAGGTTCGCCAGTTGCCCGAATCCTCACGCCGCCGGATGCTTGCCCGCGGTGCCGTTCAGTGGCCGAGATTATCGCGTCCCCATGAATTGCTCGGCCAGGAACTGGCCGCCGACGCGCCGGATACCGGGCCCGACGCCTTGCCGCATGATTTGTGGCCGGAATTTTCCGGTCCTCCGCTTTCCAAAATGGACCGCCTGTTAATGCTGGTGCACGGATTTGACAAACAATGGGTCGTTGATGGATCGGGCTCGCTGGCGATGACCGACGTCGCCGGCCAGGACCCGGCCGAGGTCGTCAATTATGAATTTCGAATTCCGGCAACGGCCGGGCGTTCGCGATCCTCGATGGTGGAGTCTGTGCGGTCCGCGTTTCCTGACACGCCCCTGCAAATCTCAACCGATTCCCTTTCGGTCCGGACGACGCCCTCCATGATTGCCCGGATTAACCAGGCAATCGAGCGACTGACATTTGCAAGGGTGGACCATACCGGCGATGCGCCGCCGGGCACGACCGTGGTAAGCGTGCAGACCCGGGCCTCCATGGGCCGGTTTTTGGCAACCGCCGCCGCCAATCTGAACGTGACCCTGGAGTATGATCCGGCGCTCCGCGATTTGCTGGAACGCCAAATTGACCTGAGCGTCAAGGACGTCACGTACGCGCAGTTGATCGAGCAGGTTTTGGCAGGGACCGGACTGGAGTTCGATCTGGATGAAAACCGGTTACTGATTCGCCGGAATCGCTGATTGAATTGCCAGTCGCTGATTGAAGCGCGGCGGGGTTTCGCCACCTGACCCCGTGTCACAGGCCGCGTCCGTTCCGCCACCCGGTCGGTCGTGCCTTGTGCAGGGCGGTATCCCTGAGACTCCCCAAATTCCCGGGGAATGGGGCGATTCCCGTTCAGATCCGCAATTTCGGCAGAGATGGATGGTGCCGCTCGGTTGTCAGGCAGGCGAATTGGGATAAATTTCAGGAACGGCAGGAGGTGCCATCATCGAGCCTGCCACCGATTTTTTGGGCATTTGCCGTTTCCGGAGTGCTTCATATGAACTCGTCCCGACGCCTGTCGCCTCGCGGGTTTACGCTGGTCGAGTTGCTGGTCGTGATGGTCATCATCGGGATCCTGGCTGGCCTGCTCTTGCCGGCCGTGCAAACCGTACGGGAATCGGCCCGCCGCACCGAATGTTCCAACAAACTGCGGCAAATGGGCATTGCCATCCTCGGTTTCACAAGCAGCCATCGGCGGTTGCCACCAGGTGCCGTGCTGCACGAGGGAACCAGTTGGCACGCCTACGTGCTCCCCTTTGTCGAACAGCAAAACCTGTTTAATACGGTTGAGCTAAACGATCCCGACCACAACTACAGTTGGGCAACCGACGGCAGTGCGGCCGAAATGGCATGCGAGACGGTCCTGAGTATCTCCAAGTGTCCGTCGGATCCGGTTCCCGATGGTCTGGATTTTAACGGAGTTCCGGAGCGTGTGCCTTGCAGCTACCTGGCCGTCGCTTCGGGTACAGACGTGACCCCGGTGGGCGAGGACGTTGATTACCAATGGTTCGAGTTTCAGCCGAACCGGGTCGGGACACCCAATAACGTTGAGAATTTTGTAGCGGGCTTTCGATCCGGAGCAATGGCTCCCATTCAAATCGGAACCGGGAATTGGGTAAATGGAGTTCCCGGTTCGGGCAATTGCCCGCCGCTGGGCCGGCTGTTGCGACTGCAGGATGTTGAGGATGGGTCATCCAACACGTTGATGGTCGGCGAAACCATTTTTGATGCCACGATTACAACTGACTACGCAGTGGGTTCCGACCACTGGGCCGTAGGCTCCAGCAATCTGGATTCGGTCAATGGCAGCAGCCAGGATGAATCGGAGTTCCTGGGTTCGACCGCGATTCCCATCAACCAGTACCATTATGCACCGGACTTTACCACGGTTTCCGATTTGGGATTTCGCCAGATATCGATGTCATTCGGCAGCTGGCACGCAGGTGACGGTGCGAATTTTGTATTCGTGGACGGTTCGACCCGGTTCATCAGTTCGAGTATCGACGCTCTGCCCCGATTGCAACTGGGCAATCGGAGTGATGGCCAGGTCATCGATTTTGAAGCGTTCTAGACAGGAAACTGTACTGTGTTGTTGCCACGACTGACCGGAGCGGTTTCTGGAAATGCCCGATGCGTTGTGGTGGTTGCTGCCCTGACGATGTTGCTGTTGGCCGGTTGCCCGGATACCGGCCATCTGCGCGCTGAACCGGACTGGACGATGCAGGGAGAAAGCCCCTTGCCGGAAGACGACGCTGCCGACGCCGACGACGGCAACCGGTAGTTCGCCTGTCGTGACCGGCGGTAGCGGGGTGTCCAATGCTTGCGTTTTTCTTCTGCGAAGTCGTGGCGGTGCCCGCACTGGATCCACGGCCGTTCCGCCTCCCCTGTTGAGCATTTTTTTTTTCGACACCGATCGATGCGCCCAATCCCCGATTTAGCCAATCTGCGGGATTCAGATCCCGAGGGTACGGGCAGCAGAACGCTGGCGGCCAGCGCCCGTGGAGGCAAACCGGCGCGGGACAATGACGGACGGGATCCAACAGGCGTTCGGAACCTGGAACGGCCCGTTTTGCCCTGGTCGGGCGGCGATCGATCAGTCCCACTGGCCGTGCAATTCAAACCAGAAATCGACGGCGTCCATCTCATGGCGCGGGGATTGAGATTCCATGGCAGTCGCTTCCACCCAATCCACGTGGCTTGCCTCGACACGTGATTCACCCAGCCAGGCGATCAGGGCGCCTGCATGAGCGGTCAGCTGGTCGCCGTTGCGAAATCCGGCCAGGGTCAGGGAGTTTTGGCCGCCGCCACCGTCCATCCGTACCCGCTGAAAACCGTTGGCCGTTATCTGAAATCCGAAACCTGTCAGCCGTGACGAACCTGGGTGGTATGCCAGCGAGTTGTTTTCGGCACCACCCATGATCGTGGCCGCGTCGTTTCCACCACCTCCGTTGACCACGACCGTACCAAATCCGATAGCGCCAAACTGGTAATCGGAACCCCGCAGCCAGGTAGCGTTGCTGAGGGAATACATGACGTCGCGGGCGGCGGTTCCGGAAAACGTCACGCGGTCCGCGCCACCGTTCTGGCTGGTAACCGTAATCGAATCAAACCCCCTGGCACGGGTGGTAACACCGCCTCCCGACATCCGGGTCTCCTGATGGTTTCCCAGCACTTCGTCATCGCCAGCTGAATCAATCAGGCGGGCTGAATCCAGACCCCCTCCGCGGGCGGCGTCCACGGTGACGATATCGAAGTTCAACAACGCATTGCTGTATCCCGGGCCAGTCATAACCGTCGTTCCGGCAGCCGCATACAGCAATTCGTTGGCCGGCGTTCCGTTGATATTGGCGGCCGTTCCACGGCCGCCAGCCACCGCAATTGTCGATTCAAATCCGCTAGTGTTGATCATCGTTTCGCCCAATGTCGAAGCCGAGCTGGTGCCAGTTAATGTGACACGATCGGTCACGGCGGTCGCATTGAGGATCAGCGTGTCGTTTCCGGCCCCGCCCTGCAGTAAAAAACTGGCAAACCCGTCGGCCGATACCGTTGTCGCGGTGTTTTGAAGCCAGACCTGATGACCGTTGGTGGTGACATAATCGACGCCCGCCGAGCCCGCCAGCCAGGCGGTATCAAAACCCCGTCCCGCATCAACGACGTGCGTACCAAAGCCGGTCGCAATGTTTACCCAGTCGTCGCCGGCCATTCGCGCTGATTCGCCCCCCCACCGAAACTGGTCGTCTCCCGGCGAATCATGCATGGTTACCTGGTCGCTGCCGTCGCCCACAATATGAATGGAGGCAAATCCGCTGGCCGCGGCGTGCATTTGCAATCCGTTGACGCTTATCCGGTCGCCCGACATGACGACATGGTCCCTGCCGGTACCCGTCTGGACAAACAAATGGTCATTTCCGGCCCCGCCATGGACCGCTATTTGCTGGACGCTGGATGTCCGGATCTGGTAATTGATTCCGTCCATGGTCACGCTGTACCAGAGGCCATTTTGGCTTTCCACGACGCCAATCCGGTTGTCTGCGTTGTTTCCAAAGACTTGCAACAGACCGTTTGACGAGGTCACGCTGTTATCGATCGTCACCGTGACGTCGTTGCGGTTTCCGGTGACGCGCACGTAATAATCCTGCCCGCCATGAACCGGTGCCTGCAGGGTCGAGTTGGCAGGGGACGTCATCACCGGGTTGAACGCGGAATCGTGCAATTCCAGTCCGAGTCCGGAGGCGTTGTCCAGGCGGACCCCCAGCAAACCATCGCGGACGGGAGCAATTCTGAACCACGTTTCGCCATGCACGGAAAAAGACCGGGACAGATTCCCTTCGACCGATCCCAGCGTCATGGCAGCGACATGCCGGTCGAGCTGCAGGTTGACTTCATAATGACCGGTTCCCCGACCCGTGCCGATCGAGATCGTATAGGCGTTTCCGGCCGTCACGTCGAACACGGCCCGGGTTCCGTCCAGTGCCAGGGGCTGGCCATTAACGCGAACCATGGCCTGTAACTCGTGAGTCGCGGAAATGTCCAGAGCCACCCGTCCGTTGCTGGCGGCCGTAAACCGGAACGCATCCACGTCGCTGAACTTGCCGATCGTCCCGGTCACGTTGATTGGATCGTGCAACTCACCAATTACTACCGCCTGTTCGGGCGAGCCCTCCAGGTCAGTGACAATGGAATCGACGGCCCGCGCAAGGTTCAACCGGTGATAAACCGCGTCGGTCAGTGCATCATAAAACTGGTCTGACGTTGCCCTGAAATGATCGTACAGGGTTTCCTGGGTGATATTCCGGTAGCCCATAAACTCCATGGCTTGTCGCAGCACGGCACTGGCGCCAGCCACATAGGGGGCCGCCATACTGGTTCCGGAGGCACCCAGCCAGGCACCCGTCGTGGTACCTCCCAGCAAGTGATCGGGAACGGCGCTGCGAATCGACTCTCCGGGTGCCACCAGGACCCGATCGTTTCGTTGGCTAAAATCGCTGAGCATGCCGTCGTCCCCGTGACTGGCCACCGGTACGACATGATCGCTGACCGCCGGATAAGCCAAACCCGCGGTCTGGACTCTGCCAAACGAGTTCCCGGCAGCCACGGCAATAAAGATGCCGTCGGCTTCCAGGCGGGCAAACTCGTCCTCCAGGACTCCCCAGTTGGGCACGTTGTTGGCGTTCCATTCCACGCCCAGCGACAGGTTAACGGTCGTGATGGGGTTGGCAAATTCATGGCGATGCTGGTGAACCCAGTTCAGGGCCTGCTCGACCCATTGCAAATTGCCGCGACCCTGGTCGTCAAACACGCGCAAGGCAACCAGGTCAACGCCCCGGGCGACGCCGGGATGGTTCGGATCTTCGCTGCCCACGATTCCGGCGACGTGAGTTCCGTGAAAACCGGCGGGACCATCGTCGTAGGGATTGGCGTCGCGCTCGGCAAAATCCCAACCCCCGACGATTTTGGCTCCGCCCCCAAAGCCGCCTCCCAGCGCATAATGGTCCCAGGCGATCCCCGAATCAATGACGGCGACGGTTTGACCGGTCGCATCAAAACCGTAATCGTTCATGACGTAGCGGGCGCCGCTGGCTTCATGGGCGGCGGCCAGCGACCACTGGACAATTTCGTCGCCGGCTTCCGGCGGGGTCGTGGCGGTTAAAATTCCGGACCAGGAATCAACACTGAAAACCAGGCGAGGTTCCAGGGATTCAAAGCCGGTAGTTCGTACGGATGCAATCCGGTGATCGTGCGGGGAACGGGACGACATGAGAGCCTCACGCGCTGTGGGGGGAAAACGACCTGACAGCACCCGTTACAGGTGCCGTTGCCATCAGTTGGCTTGGGGAAACGCCAGGTCCGTTTGGCGCGGGGAGCATTTACAATTTCCGGGAATTACTACGGAGCGGCAATTTCGTGGTTCGGCCGACCGGGAGAAGGTGTGGCCGATACCTTGCGCAACCGTCAAATCCTGGCAGTCCGCAAGGATAGGTCGCCGCAAATGGGCGCGAGGCGGCAAATTGGCGGGTGGCCCGGGAAAGGACCGATGCCGTCCGCCATGACGGCATTTCCATGGGTTGCCAAAAATCAACATGGCCGCGTCAAGGCCCGAATATGTCGATTTTGCGGGCCAGCGAACTGGCGTAGCGGGCTCTGACGGGGTCCGTTAATGTTGGTCCCGCAGCGATGCCGAACTTTACAACAGGTCTGCGTACCTGAGCGGCTCGACAGCATCCTCAGTGGGATCCCGTTGCTGGCTCCCGCCGCGGCACCCTCGAGTCCCAAAACCCAACGTTTTCTGCAGAGCTTGCCTGAGCCCGTTAACGACAAGGATGTCTTTGGATGGCAAAAACCAGCTTTTTGAAATATTGCCAGCTTGCCTGGCTGTCCGGACCTGTCTGTGACCGGCTGGTCTACCGCCGGATGGTTCAATCGCAGCCCCGAAATATTCTGGAAATCGGCCTGGGGCTGGGAGTTCGTTCATTGCGACTGTTTCAGGTGGCCCGGCGGTATTGCGCGGCCAGTGAAATCTACTATACCGGAATCGACCTGTTTGAAGGCCGGGGTCCGGGGCACGCGAATCTGCCGTTGAAGGATGCCTACAAGCTGTTACGCAGCCAGGGCGTCCATGTGCGTCTGGTGCCCGGTGAACCGGCGGTGGGGTTGCAACTGACGTCGCAACTGCTGACCAACATCGACCTGATTGTCATTGATTCCGCGATCGGGGACAGCGATTTAATGCCCGCCTGGAAATGGATGAAACGCATAATGCACGGCGAAACCGTCGTAATGCGACAGCTGTCACCGAAAACCGGCAACCGGTGCGAGTCCTGGGGCCTGGCCGATGTTGAGCGATTTGCCGGTGGTGCCCGCCCGCCGGCGCGAGCCGCCTGAAATCTCGCGTCACGGTGCCATCCGGTTCCCCATCGTCGGGACACCGGGAATTCCTGTCCCGTTGGGGGCCGCCGGCATCGGGAGGGATTCGATTCGCAGAACCGGTTTTCCGCCCGTCCATCAAGCCTCGAGCGACAGGGAATCGGACCGCGCGCCCTTGAGTTCACAGCCCGCCAGTTCGGCAAATCGGCACATTTCGGTTTTGCTGCCGACGACCAGCGGCGTTCGCTGGTGGATGGTTTTTGGCTGGATATCCAGAATCCTTTGCTTGCCGTCGATTGCAAATCCGCCGGCCTGCTCCGCGACAAATGCAATCGGATTGGCTTCATACAGCAAACGCAACTTGCCCTCGCTAAATTCGCCGGTCGGGGGGTACATAAACACGCCCCCCCGCAACAGGGTGCGATGAAAATCGGCGACCATCGAACCGATGTAACGGGAAACGTATCGCTGACCGGACTGGCCGGTACGCAGTTCGTCCAAAAACCGGTTGTAATGATCCGGAAACGAATCGCGATAAGCTTCGTTGACGGAATAGTATTTTCCGCGGGCTGGCATGCGGATGTTTTCGTGGCTGAGCACAAATGCGCCAAATTCAGGGTCCAGGGTAAAACCGTGAACTCCGTTGCCGACGGTGTACACCATGATCGTCGAGGAGCCGTATACGACGTAGCCGGCAGCGATTTGCCGGGTTCCCGGCTGCAATACCCACGTGGACCGATCGGCCAGATCAGGCCCGTCCGGCCGCCGCATGATGGAAAACGTCGTACCCACGGAAACGTTCACGTCAATATTCGACGAACCGTCCAGCGGATCAAAAATGACGGCATACTTGGCCGCGGATGATTCGTGCGGCATGATCGTGGCATGTTCGTTTTCTTCGGATGCCAGAACCCCGACGCTTTCCCGACAACTGAGCGCCTGGATCAATGCCTCGTTGGAATAGACGTCCAGTTTCTGCTGGACTTCGCCGTGCGTGTTGGTCGAATTTTCGGCTCCCAGAATGTCCCGCAATCCAGCCCGTCGCACCTGGGCCTGAATTTTTTTGCTGGCCAGAGTAATTCCCGACAACAAGAAGGAGAACTCGCCCGTGGCCCCGGGAAATCGCCGCTGTTCCTGCAGAATATGTTGCTGGATCGTCAGCGGCGGACCCGCAGAACTGGAATGTGAGCCCATCGAGCGACCCGTTGTATTAAGGTGCAACTGTCCAACCACGTCCCCGCAGTACACCATGGTATATCAAAAATTGCCCGTCGACAATGAACGGCCGGACAACAAATCGACAACCGTTACACGCTGCAAACGCCGGCAAGCGGCCTCAAATTCAGGATCGACAAAACCGCTTTTGCACCAATGGGCAATCTGCCGGTCGACGGGCAAGGTGCTCTTCAGAAGGCAAACCTCGTCCAGCCCCAACTGCCATGCCAGTTCGGCAGCAATGGAATCGCTGGTCACGGTCCAGTCGTGTGGCAACCGGGAGTGCTCGCGCAAAAACCGGTAACATTCCACAAAACAGTGTCCCCGGGGACCCGGTTCGAGGTCACAGGAAACCAGTGGATATTCCGGAAACAGACTCGCCACCAGCCGCGTGGTCTCATCCATCAGCCGAATCGCCGACCAGTGACTGGCGCCGGAATCAATCGGCTGGCATTGATCCCAGTGGCGCAGTGCGTCAACCAGGCGGCCGCCTCCGCAGACGATGAGGCTGGCGACCTCGTGTTGGCTGGCCAGCCAGGTGCGCAAACCGGGTACGAGTGCTCCGGAATCCAGCAAACTTCCACCCAGTTTGACAACGCGCCGTCCGGCTTGCAGGTGGTCAGACATTTCCGTTCAACACGGTCAAATTGGGGGAGCGATTCAACGGCTGACCGGTTGCCGGCCTGGCGAGTTGCCAGCCGCCATCGCCGCCAGGGCATGGGCCGTGGCGCAGGACGAAACCGCCGCATCAAACCACTGGCCAAACGAGTATATCAACGGGCAACCCGCCGCATCGGACGCGTGTCGATCGCGAATGCGGTTGGCGATCTGGCCGGCCAGAAATTCCCCTTGTCCCGAAGTCACGATGATTTTGGGCACGCCAGTCCGGTCAACGACTTCTGTGGCGGCTGCTGCCAGCATCCGGATTTGGGCGTCCGCGATCTGACGGGCCAGATGGCGGGCCTCGTCCAGCGACATCAGGCTGGAATCCAGCCCCACGAGCCGGGCCAGCCGCCGAACGCAATCCGCCACCAGCGTCCCGCCATGATCCGCGGCATACTCAACGCAGGTCCCCGGCACCAGATGCCCCAAAACAACATGGGCATCCAGGGCAGTTGCGAACAGTTCATTCATGACCGGGCACCATTGGCCGCGATGTTCCAGACGCGGCAGGATTCCGCAAACCGGGCTGCGGACGACCCCCGTATAAACCAGTTCCCGTTGAACCAGCCGCTGGAAATCGGTTTGCCCGAGCGCCAGGCATTGGCCGCCGCCGAACGGAATGATGTCGCTGGTGGTCGATCCAATATCGATCAGCAAGCCCCGTTCGTTCACAAACTCCGGGCGGGTTGCCAGGTATCTGGTCAGGCCGTGCCAGTTGGCGGCGGCGGCCAGCAGGTACTGCTGTTTGGCGACGGCGGGATTTGCGAAGCGTCCATCCAGCAAATACACCACAACCGGCAGGCAGGTTGCCGCACAGGTGGCGTCGACAATAAACGCCACCCCCTCCTGCTTGGTCGCGAAACAATCTGTCAATTCACCGGTCATCGTCAGGGCAATCTGTTCGGCTGGTGGAGCCTCGCGGATCAGGCGCTGCAATACGCCGGTCAGCTGTTGCGGCGTTTGCCACAGGGCAAACGGCAAATGCCGGCTGTAGCCCCGACCATCGGCCAGTTTGAGATTGGCTCCTCCGACATCCAAACCGATCGTTTTCATAATCTCGCTGCGGTTGCGGTCCGGCCAGATGTCAACGGTCCACCGCTGAGTCCGTGACAATTTCCTGCAAGGCGACGTCGATTGTCGGATACCGAAACCTGAAACCGGATTCGTTCATTGCCTGCGGCAAAACACGCTGGGAGGCGGCCAGATAATCTGCGAATTCACCCATCATAATTCGCAATGCAAATTGTGGCACGCTCAAAAACGCGGGTCGATGCAATGCCTGACCCAGGGCCTGTGTGAACTCGCTGTTTCGTACCGGAGCGGGACTGACCGCATTGACGGGCCCGTTCAGGGCGGAGTTGTGCAGCGAAAACAATATCAGTTCCAGCAAATCGTGCAAATGGATCCACGACATCCATTGTCGTCCCGAACCAATGCGTCCTCCGGCACCCAGGCGAAACGGGGGCAACATCTTTTCAACGGCACCACCACCGCGGCCCAGCACGATGCCAAGTCTTGGCCAGACCACGCGGGCTCCGGCTTCGACCAGGGGCCGGCAGGCCTGTTCCCATTGGACGCAAACCTCGCCCAAAAAATCCGTGGAGGGGGGTGTGGATTCGGTGCAGATTTCATCTCCCCGATCTCCGTAGTACCCAATCGCGGAAGCAGAAACGACTGTGTCCGGCAACGTCTCGAGGTGCAACAGGGACTCAACCAGATGCCGCGTGCCAAGCACCCGCGAATCGCGGATCCGTTGCTTTTTCTGTTCCGTCCAGCGGCCGTCGGCGATGGGGTCGCCCAGCAGGTTTACAACGGCGGTGACCCCGTCCAGTTGATCTGGAGGGATTGTCTCGCGCGGCAGATCGCACTGAACAATCCGCGGCGCATTGCCCAGCACCTCAACGGCGCGGGCAGCATTTCTGGAAACGACCACGCACTCGTTGAGCCGGGGGATCAAGTGCCGTCCTACCCAGCCGGTTCCACCGGTTACCAATACCGTCATGTCCGGGACCGCCCTGCAATTTGCAAAAAAAGTGGAATTGGTAAAAACAACACAAGCCGGCTGCGGCCATTCGGTGCGGTTCCTAGCGGGCATGTGCCAGGCCTTGACGCCGCTTTTTGGCCGCCCTCGCCTTCAGCGGCAAATACCAGAGCCAGGCACCGCTGATCCACAGTCCCAGCAAAAGCAGGCCATTGGCGAGAAACACCCCCAGCTTGGCCCATTCCCCAAAAAAGGATCCGTCGTGCAGGCTTTCGATCAAATCGGAACGACGATAGGTGGATGACAGGACTTGCCCGGTGCCCAAATCAATCTGCAATTCCTGTCGGGTCTTGCACTGTACCTTGACGATCCCTTTTCCCGGCCGCACATCCAGTCGATCAATGTCTTGCCATGAGTTGACGCCGGCATCGGGATCGCGGATGACAACGTCCAGGATCTGTTGCCAGGAAATGGACATGTCGCTGTGACCGGCCGACTGCGTTGGCGGCTGGATCCACGGAAGCTGTTTCTTGACTTGCAACAACAGGCCACTCAGGATCACCAGCAACAGCGGCACACAACAGATCAGGGCTGCCCAGCGATGCAGTTTTCGCGTCCAGAAGTTGAACGATTTCTTCATTCCGCAGCACTTTCATCGAATAAATGATCCGGTTCCCGGTCCGGAAATGTAAGGGCGCGAACCAAACGGGGCGTGCGAGATGACCCGTTTTTTTCGGTCGCCGGTCATCAACGCAGATATTCTAGCGAAACATCGGGGTCCGAATATGGCGGCTGGAGGATTAATCAGGTGGTACCGCGGCCGGTTTGTCAACGGACCGGTCCAGGCCAGTCCAGTGATGGAATATCGCATGGTAGGCTTGGCACAGACGTTGGCCAGGCGATCCCTGAGGGCACGCCGGATGGATTTTGGCAGGGTGGACAATTGAGTGGGGCCGGTTGCCAAACTATCATGACGCCAGTTGATCCGGATACGGTGTTGCGGCGAGTGCTCTGGGGAACGGTGCGGGTTTGCCGGTATTCGCGAAACCAAATCGACACTGCCAGGTTTAATTTTCGTTGACCGCAGCTGGACAGGGTTCGTGATCCCTCGCAGCATGTCTTGCGTGATGGCTGCGACTGACCGGTTATTTCATTCCGTCACGGTTTAAGGTAGTTGGACTATGCTTCGCCTCACGAATATGGTTGTCTTTGCCCTTTCCCTGTTGGTGTTGACGTCCCCCGAATCGTGGGCTCAGCAGGCGAGCGGATTTCAACGTGCTGCGGGCGCCGCCCGCCAGACGGCCGCGCAGGAACAACCCCGCGATTCATCGCAAACCTTGCCCGACGAGTGGGCTGATTTTATCGACTGGCGATCGATTGGTCCGGCCAACATGGGGGGGCGGATCACGGCACTGGCGGTTTACGAACCGGATTCGCGGATCTGGTACGCTGCCTCGGCTTCCGGCGGATTGGTCAAGACGGAAAACAACGGCCAGACATTTGAACACCTGTTTGACGATCAGCGGACCGTCTCCATCGGCGATGTGCAAGTTTGTCAAACCAACCCGGATCTGGTGTGGGTCGGTACGGGCGAAGCCAACCCGCGAAACAGCGTTTCGTGGGGGGACGGCATTTACAAATCGACCGACGGAGGCAAGACGTGGAAAAACATGGGCCTGAAGGAATCATTTCAAATCGGCCGAATCGCCATTGATCCCAAAGATCCCGAGACCGTCTATGCCGGTGTCCTCGGTCGGCTCTGGGGACCGAGCGAACAACGCGGACTGTTCAAGACGGTTGATGGTGGCAAGAACTGGGAGAAAGTCCTGTATGTGGACGACCAGACGGGAGTTGTCGACGTCCACATCCATCCCCGGGATCCGGGTATCGTGCTGGTGGCCACCTACGAGCGACAGCGCGACGGATTTGACGGAAATGACCCGGTCAAGAAGTACGGTGCTGGCTCGGGTCTGTACCGGTCCACCGACGGCGGCAAAACATTTCAGCGAATCACCGAGGGCCTGCCCTCATGCAACCTCGGCCGTATTGGACTGGACTGGTATCACAAGAATCCAAATTTTGTTTATGCCATTGTCGAGTCTGAAAAAATTGCGTCGGTTCCCGAAAACGCCGGTTACGCCGGACTGTCCGGAGAAGATGCGGACGTGGGCGCCCGAATCACCGATGTGTCGGAAAACAGTCCCGCCGAAAAAGCGGGCTTGCAGGTCGACGATATCGTGCTGCAAGTCAATGGCGAGCTGGTCTATTCGTATGCCGAGTTTCTGGCGGCGATGCGAAGAAACGTGGCGGGAGATGAAGTCAAGCTCCTGGTATCCCGCGATCGCAAAGCGGAGAACATTACGATCGAACTGGAAAAACGCCCGCGTCGCCGGGGCCGAAACGGGCAGCCGCAAAACAGCGAGTTCACCGGAACCCTGGGGGGACAGGCCGCCAACTTGCAGGGCCAGCAGGGTGGCGAAAATGAGCACGAGTACGGCGGCGTTTACATGTCGCGGGACGCCGGTGCCACGTGGCGGCGGATCAACACCCTGAATCCGCGACCGATGTATTACAGTCAGGTTCGCGTCGATCCGTCAGATCGCAACAACCTGTACGTGCTGGGAACCTCCCTGTACCGGTCGACGGACGGGGGCGAGACATTCACCGGAGACGGGGGTGAAAATGTCCACCCGGACAATCACGCGATGTGGATCGATCCCCGGGACGGTCGACACATGATTCTGGGGAATGATGGCGGGATCTATGTCACGTGGGACCGCATGGACACCTGGCAACATTTGAATAACGTGGCCATTGGCCAGTTTTATCACGTCGGGATTGACCACAACCGGGATTTCAAGGTCTACGGCGGATTGCAGGACAACGGCAGCTGGGGCGCCCCGGCCCAAACCGGTAACGGCGGACCCGCCAATTCGGACTGGTTTCGGGTGGGTGGCGGAGACGGCTTCATTACGCACGTTGACCCGACCGACGCCGACCAGGTGTACTTCGAAAGTCAAAACGGGGCGATGGGAAGAATCAACTTTCGCACCGGCGAGCGGGGATTTATCCGGCCCCGACCGCCCCGGGGGACCCGCTACCGGTTCAACTGGAAAACGCCATTTATTCTCTCGCCCCATAACTCCCGAATTCACTACAGCGCCGGTAACTACGTATTTCGATCGGTCGCTCAGGGGGACAAGATCCAGGCGATTTCACCGGAGATTACCAACTCCAGCAAGGGTGCCGGCAGCGCCATTTCCGAATCACCCGTCACGCCGGGCGTGCTGTATGTCGGAACGACCGACGGTGCGGTCTGGATGACGCGGGACGATGGACAGAATTGGGAAGAAATTTTTGTGCAGAAAGTGGTCGACGAGGAAGGCCCGGAACAGGAAACCGAAACCGAAACCGAATCGGAATCCGGTGAATCGGATGCCGGCGTCGAAGCGGAGAATCCGGATACCGCCGCAACCGGGCAATCGGACGAGGGCAGCGGCCAATCATCGCGCGATTTGTCTCGCGACCAGCCGCGCCGCGAGGCGCGGCCGGGCCGGCGCCGGGATCGCGGTGCCCAATCCGCGAATGAACCCGCCGAGTCCTCCGCCGGCGAGCCTTCCACCGAGGACCCGTCGGACGTGACCGAGTCAGGCATGACGGATGCGGAAAAACGGGCTGCCGATCGCCGCGCCGCCGCCAAACAACGCCGTCAGCGACGGGCCGAGGCAAACGCCGAAGAAACAGCGCCCGAAATGTCTGGTGAGGCTTCGGGCGAGGAATCCGGCGACCCGCCACCGGCTGCCGCGGAACCTGTCAAAACCAATCCGCTGGTGGGCCGTTGGACGGGAACACTGCAGTTTGACCAATTGCCTGACGACCAGCGCGGGATTGACATGGTCATCGAGCAGGATGCCGGGGGAACGCTTTCCGGGACCTTTACGACTCCCCGCACGGTGACCCGCCTTTCCGATTTCGAATTCGATGCGGACAACCTCAAATTCAAATGTCGCGGCACCAATGACCGGCAGCGCGTGTCCTTTACCGGCCAGCTGCTGGATGGCAAAAAAATTCAGGGTGAGGTCAATCTGGGGACATCCCGGATTGGGTTTACCGCCGAACCAAAACCGGCGGATGACAAAACCGGACCGGATGATCCCGGGGACGACGGTTTGCAGGGTTCGCGACCGGCGGATTCCTTGCGGGCCACCCTGATTTCGACCCCGGTTGCCGGTTTCGTGCCGCAAACGGATGACTCCATCAGCGGCACCTGGAAAGCCACAATGCTGGGGGACGAGATTCCCGAAGGCCAGGGCGAGTTTGAGCTGCAGCTGAAAATGGAAACGGCCGGGTCGGTGGGCGGACGAGCCCTGTCGGCCATGGGTGAGCTGGACGTTTATGAGGGATCATACAACCCGGAAACCGGAGTTTTTTCGCTGAAAGTTGCCAGCGAAGAAGCCGGGCTGGATGCCGAGGTGTCGGGAACGGTCAAGGGAAATTCCATGAGCGGAATGGTCCGGGCCGGCGACGGACAGTTCGAAATGGAATTCACCGCCGAGCGACAGCAAGCCGAAACGGAAACCGCTGCGGAATCGCCAGCGCCCGAAAAGTCGGAATCGACCGAATCGGCTGCGCCCCAGGTGACGCAGGAAGCCGCGGCAACGGAGGCCAAATCGGTGACCGCCGCTGACGATGATCCGGTGACGGGGACCTGGGACGGGCGCTTTGTTGCCGAATTCATGCAAGGGGACCGCGCCAAATTCCGGATGGGACTGAACAAGGCCGCCGATGGCACGCTCACCGGATGGTACGAAACGGGCCAGGGTGGAGGCGATATCACCGAAGGCAAATTCGAGGCGGAATCCGGAGCCATCTCGTTTACGGGACAGAGCGAACGTGCGGACCTCGATTTTAGCGGCACGTTGTCGGGCAATAAAATGACCGGCGATGTTGAAATCGTGGGACGATCGTTTTCATTTGAATTCGAATCCGAGCGGTCCTCGACAACATTTTCGTTGCAAGGCGAGCCCGAGACAAAGGTCGCCGCCACCGGCAAGCGGCTGGCCGACTTGCTGCCCGGTCCGCGATGGGTCAGCTCTCTGGAGGCCTCCCGGCACAACGCCGGCCGCGTCTATATCACCCTGGATGGCCATCGCAGCAACGATGATGAACCGTATGTGCTGGTCAGTGAAGATTACGGAAAGACCTGGACGAGTATTCGCGGCAATCTGCCGACCCCAGCCGGCAGTACCCGGGTCATTCGCGAGGATCTGGAAAACGAAGACCTGCTGTTTTTGGGCTGCGAATTCTCGGCCTGGGTTTCAATCGATCGGGGAAAATCCTGGACCCGGTTTGGGGGAGGTCTGCCCACCGTGGCCGTGCACGAATTTGCGATTCATCCGACGTCGGGCGAAATTGTGGCCGCGACGCACGGACGGAGTTTGTGGGCTGCTGATATTTCTCCATTGCGGCAATTGAATCCTGAAACGCTAAAAAAGGAACTCGTGCTGTTGAAACCCAATTCGGTGGTACGCTGGCGATCGATCACCGAGAACGGTCGCGTTGGACTGCACGATTTTCGCGGGGAAAATCCCGATGCCAATGCCGAAATCTACTACCACGTCGGTGAGCGATTGCAAAACGTCAAACTGACCATTCACGACAGCCAGGGGAATCTGATCCGCGCCTTTGACGGCGATGGCACACCCGGCCTGCATCGCATCGAATGGGACTTGCGTCGCGAACAGGCCGCCAACGAAGATGCCGGCGGACGTCGCGGGCGTCGTGCCGCCACGGTTGCCAACGGAACCTACCTGGTCACCCTGTCGGCCGCCGGGCGCGACCTGAAGCAACTGCTGGTGATCGAGGCCGACCCCAACCAGCCGGCGACCGCCACAAGCGAGGAACAACTCGAATTCGATCGGGTGTGGCTGGGCATCGAGGACGATGATCAGGGAATCGAGGGCAAGGTTCCCAATTTTCATTAAGTATTTCGCCACCCATCAATCGCCGGACTGGACCGCCGCGGATGGCCGCGGAGCTGGTTCTGGAGATGCCGCGGGCGGCGGACCCCCCGAGTCAATTTCGCAGAGATTTGCCCGGTCGCGAGCACCGGCGGAATCACGCGTCCGGGGTGGTTGACCGTCCGCGCCAGACCCGGTTTGACACCGCCGCACACGTGCGATCGGGGGCGCGCCGTTTTTGGACTTTTTTGAAAAACGATGTCCTCGGGTGGGGGATTCCCGGTCCCTGGGTCGTTGGACCGGAAGTGGGCCGCAGGATTCAAAAAAACAGGCGTTTATTGAGTTCCGCTTGTTGACAGGCCGTGGCCCAAAAGTAAAATGAGGCCCTTTGGGCAATCTGCCCGAACAACGCAAAAGATGACGAAGGCCGGCCGATTCCCACCTTGTTTCCGGCATCAACCGGCAAGGGGTCCCGCAGGTTTCCGGTTGTCCCGTCCCGAGTCCCTGATTGCTGGATGACTTGCGACGGTGACTGAATCGTCTCGACGACCCGGTCCGGGCAACAACCGGTGACGATTATTGCGAAATGATCCACCGCACGGTTGTACTTGTTTTTCCTTGGTTTATCTTTTGATTACCTGATAGAAGTCTTTAATCATCGGTTTGCACTTTGCGAACGGATGAATCTGGCAGTCAACTTACAAATCTGGTTTTGATCTCGTTCGAGGGAGGAATTTTTATGTCGCATCGTTTGTTTGGTTTGCTGGCCGTCGCGTGTTTTGCGTTCGCGCCAACGATGACCAGCGCCGACACGTGTGGCTGCGGACAAGTAGTGAGTCCGTGCGGAGGTCCCTGTGGATCCGCGGCAGCCGATCCGTGTTGCGGTGGAAGTGTAGACGGCGGTTGTTGTGGTCCAACGATCCAGTATCAAACGCGCACGGTCTACACGAATGAAATGGCTACGGAAATGCGTACCGTAACCAGGACTCAGTACCGTAACGAAGAGCGTACTCGTGAAGTCACGGTGTACAAACAGGTTCCGGTGACTGAAGAAAAGACGCGTACCTGGACCGTCATGGTGCCGACTCAGGAAATGCGAACCCAGGAGTATACGGTTTGTGTACCGTACACCGAGGAAGTTCAGCAAAACTATACCGTTTGTGTGCCGGTAACGACTGAGCAAGAACAGCAGTACACGGTTCAGGTTCCCTACACGGAAGCCGTTGAGCAGACCTATATGGTTTGTGTCCCGGTGACCGAGAACGTGGAACAGCAATACACCGTGCAGGTGCCCTACACGGAAGAAATTCCCCAGACGTATACCGTTTGCGTTCCTGTCACGCGTCAGGTCGAACAAAAATACACGGTGATGGTTCCCACGACGGAAACTCGAACCGGAACCCGTATGGTTTGCGAAGCCTATCAGGAAACGGCCTATCGTACCGTATGTCGCGATGAAGGCAGCTGGCAAGAAGAAACCTATACGGTTCCTGCCTGCAACGCCTGCTGTGGCGGCGGGTACAACAACAGTGGCTGTTGCAACACCGGTGGCTGTGGCAGTCGCCGTGGTGGTTGCGGCCTGGGTTGCGGTCGCCGTGGTGGTTGCGGCGGCGGCGGTTGCTGTGGCGGCGGCGGTTGCTGCGGCGGCGGCGGTTGCGGCATGGCTGCTGTCGATTGCGGTGGATGTGCCCAGACCTGCGTCCGACGTGTTTGGGTTCCCAATCCGGTTCAGGAGCAAGTTGAGTACACGGTTACCAAATACCGTCAGGTTCCCCAGGAATACACGTATGAAGTTACGGTGTGTCATCCCGAGGAGCGGACCCGCACGGTTAACGTAACCGAGTACACGCAAGAGCAACGAACGCGGACAGTCTCCGTAACCCGATGTCGGATGGAAACCCGGACCCGTACGGTTCCGGTGACCCGGATGACTCAGGAACAGCGGACCCGCACGGTCAATGTCATGCGTTGTCGCATGGAAACCCGTACCCGGATGGTTCCGGTTACGACCTATACCAATGAGACCCGGACCCGCACGGTTGCGGTCAATCGTACCCGCATGGAAACCCGCACCCGCGAAGTTCCCTGCTGTGTCATGGTTCCCGAGCAAAAATCGGAAACCTATACGGTGACCTCGTATCACTGCGAACCGGAAACCCAAACCCAGACCTACACGGTTTGTGTTCCCTACCAGGTTGAGGAACAGGTGCCGGTTACGGTTTGCCATCGCGTGGCCAAGACCATTCAGGTTCCGGTATGCTGTGGTGGTGGTTGCTGCGGCGGTGCTGATTGCTGTGGTGGCGGCTGCGGCAGTTGCTGTGCGGCTGATTCCTGCTGTGGTGGTGGCTGCGGCGCCGGCTGTGGCGGTTGCGGCGGTGGTTGTGGCAAGGCCCGTCGTTGCGGCAAGTTCCGTCGTTGTGGTTGCCGTTAACCAGAACGGTGCCTCGCCGGAGGCGACCGACGTTTGTTAAAGATTCCAAAGGACGCGTCACTGCCGGTGATGCGTCCTTTTTTTGGGTTTCCCCGGGAGTCGGCAGGGGAGCCTCGGAGTGAGCGTTCCGGGCCGGTCGGGCGAAATTCGCCGCTGAACACTGTCGGACCCGCCGGGGTTAATTTCTGGTGGCAAAATGCCGAATAAAGGCCGGGAACGGCGGCTTTGCGCGAACCGGCACTTTTCAATTGCCGTCTCAAGGTGTAAAAATCTGGAACGACTCCCGTCAGGGCCCTGACAAGGGCTGAAGGATCGCAGGCACCCCTAGCTCAATTGGATAGAGCATCGGTCTACGGAACCGAAGGTTACTGGTTCGAATCCAGTGGGGTGTACATTACTTGATGAAGGTCGTCGGAACCCACTCCGGCGGCCTTTTTCTGTTTCAGACAAAAAAGGTGTCACAGACAAAAAAGGTGTCAGGAACCGTTTATCGACAACACCAAACAGACCAGCGAGTCTATTTTTGCAAAAGGCTAACGTCATGAATATCAAAGCTGTGAATCTCAGACGGTTTCCCTTCGACCTGGTGACGTTGACCGTCATTCTGACCGTGGCAATGAACGCTTCGCCCCTGATGGCATAGACGGCCTGCGACCTGATCTACCTCCGGCCGCCGGGGGAAGACATCACCAACATCTACCCCCTGGACAGCGGCGGCAACGTCCTCCCGGAAGCCATTACGGACTACTCCCGGTTCGTCACCTATCCAGGCGACTATTACATCTACGATCGGGCGAGTGATGAGTATCTGTGGATCGCCTCTCGGGACGAGTTCTTTATCGCAGGCATGAACGACACCGGCGAGTTGATCGGCGTTCTTGCTGCGCCCGATAGAGCAATAGTCGAGCACAATTGCAATGAGAAACAAGGTTTCGCGAGTTATTTCTTAAACGGCTGCCAATATCAAAGGGGTCAGCACCATTGGCGATTTGGCCTTTGGGAGTTGATTGCGCGATTGCCTGTCTGTTGACGCGTCAATCCGGTCTGGTTCTTGACAGCAACATGGATGCGTCGGAACCCTGAATCAATCCAAAGCGTTTTTGTCCGGCCGTGATCGCGTGACAGCCGGCCAACTCTGTCATCCACGCCAGGACGCAAGTTGGCTCGTTTCGGCGAGATTCCGGTTTAGCAAGAGTTTGGCAAAGTTTCGGATGAAAGATCGCCAATCGGTCGGCGATCGCGGGAGCCAGATTGTCCCGCTTCCATCGCCAACCATGCGTCGTTTTTTTCGCAGAACGTGGGAGGTTCGTACGTCCAGCCTGCTTTCAATCGTCGTTCTTCGTCGCGGATTTTTTCCAGCACATACGGACCGGCGGCAGTGGCAAAGTGCTGAGCTTGTTCCCCATACTGGGCAACCAGTTCGGCCATCAGGATTTCAAAACGGGCTTTTAACGCCGGTTGATCGTGATAGTACTGCAGCGCCGCTGCCACCATCGGAACGCCGTGTTTGACCAGGTCCCGGGCTTCGAATTCGAATCGTCTGCGAATTCGCGGATCGGGATGGTCCCGGTGGCGGCGCCAGCCCTTGAGCGTGGTTGAGATGGCCCGCACAACGCTTGGGCCGTTGACGGCGAAATCACGATTAAATGCCCTCAACAGGAATTCCGTTTCCTGACCGTCGCGTATCAGCGGGTGCTCAAAATTGAACCGGTATTGGCCATGGTGATCGCTGGCGGGAACCTCGGATTCAGGTTTGATCTTGCCCTGGAGTTTCAGTTCATCGTACAGCGGCGTTCCGGCCAATGCTGTGTACAGCATGAACTGATGAAAGTCCGTGTCGTGACTTACCGCATAGTCGATGACACGGTCAATGTTTTCGGGCGAATGATCTTCCATTCCGATGATGGATGAACCGAGCACGCGAATGCCATGGCTTTGCAGCTTTTTCACCAGCGGGCGGGTGTCAATACCCTTGAGTTTCGCGTATTGGCTGGATTCACCTTCCAGTCCCATCCATACCCAGGAAATCCCCAGCCCGATCAACTGATCCATCGTGTACTTGCTCAGCACGTTGGCAGAACTGAAGACATTGAACGACCACGATTTGTTGTGCTGCTGCATCAACTCAAGCAAACCCAGGGCGCGGGGGCGGTGCAGCAGGAAGTTTTCGTCCATGACAAAAAACGACTGGACTTTCATGGACGCTTCCAACTGACATATGACGTCGAATAATTCTTCACCACTATCATAGAAGTTCACGAATTTTCCCTTGCCGCCAAACATGGCAGACGTCACGCAAAAGTTGCATCCGAGCGGACAACCGACCGAGGGAATTAATGTCGCCGTTCGGTCGCGCGGTTTGATTTGCACCGTCGTACCCATGTTGCGGTAATCGACATAGGTGGGAATCTCTGGATGGATCAAGGGGCGATGGGGGTCTTCGCCAAGATATTCGCGGAACCAGCGCACGCCTTCGCCCCTGACAATTTCGTCGGCGTCGATTCGCTCATGCAAATCGGGCAAGTTGGCCACATGCCCGCCAACGACAATCGTGGCGTCTGGTTGATACTGCCGTATCAACTCGCACATCTTTTTGACTTTCAGAACATTGATCGTAATGCTGCCAATGCCAATGATGTCGTATTGGTTGTGCTGGATTTCGTCGATAAATCGATCAAGCGTCGGGAAGTCCAGCATGACGCACGGTGCGGAAATATTGGCCTGGATAAACAGCATTCCGAATGAGCGGTTGAACATCCGCAGCGAAAACGGCCCCTGAACTCGCGTAACCTGGTTGTGCCACAATTCCATCGGGTTGATTTTTTGACTGCCGAACTCATCGTCTTGCGCGTAAGGCCCAAAAACGCTGGTCAACAGAATCCTGCGCGTCCCCGCCTTTGGGATGGGTTCCATTTTGCAAGACCATGACATGTCTCCATCATCGGCGTTACGATCCAGCGTCGATGAAGCCTACGATGGACCAGCTTGCACGTCAACAACAGCAGGATTCCCTGTATCCCTGCGATTGCACAAGTCAGCAAATCAGGCACGTTTTGAGCGCCAGTGCCAACTCTCGAAATCCGCGTCGAAAGACCGCGTCGAGTCAAGCAAAGCACACTCGGTGGCTGTCTGTTTCCCTCATCGGACTTGCCGAGTCCTTCCCAAACCAGATTGAATTGCCACGAAGGCCACCGGGGCCACGGAGTCGGGTCCGCAATTCGGGACAGGGTTCTGCTCCGTGCTCGCTGTGATCTCTGTGGCTATCGTTTTCCCTTGGCAGACTGCCCGAACCCGCCCGAACAAGATCTGAACTGCCAGCCCGGAACCCTAGCGGCGGAGGGTGACACCGAAACCCGGTGTTCCGCCAACCGTCATGGGAGCAAATTCGATGCGCGAGGAGTCCCGTTCGGTTTTCGCGACGGATGAGGTGGCGACCCAGGCCAGCGTCCAGCCCAAAAAAACCTGCGAGGGATAGTGGCGATCGTCGGTGATGCGGGAAAGACCCGGCATGGCCGATGCGGCGTAAAAGCCGGCCTTGGCCCATTTGTTCCGCGACATGTGCCCGGCCGTCAAAAAGGGTACCGCGCCCATAAACGCGTGTCCACTGACACCGTTATCGTCCTCGAAAGGTCGCCAGTCCGAGGCATGACCGGTTTCGTTCGGTCGCGAACCGCCCGTCAGTCGTTGCGACAGCAACAGCACCGGAGTGCCCACCAGCATTCCCCGAATATTCCGCTCACCCCACTCACCAACGACCCGGGCATGCGGTTCGTTGATTAACCCCTTGCCCACGACAGCGATGGCCAGGTAAGCCGGCAACAAGATATAGCCATCCCCCAGGTAACGGTGCTCGTGCAAGTATTCGGCGTATTCGTCGGAAGGCGTGTAGACCAGGTTTTCATGCAAAATATCCCTTAACGATTCGTCAAAGGGAGTGTTGGCCGTCACCGCCCCAATCGCAAAGGCCCCCAGCAACAGTCGAACATTGCCGGACGAATAAAAATTCCGGTGATCTGCCCACAAATCATTTCCGAACTGCGATGCAAAACCCGTGACGCGACTTCGCCGTCGACCCAAACCATCGATCACTGCGTCCGGAGCGACGTTTTCCAGGTCCAGGGAATAATGAATTTGGGAATCCGGTTCTATGGAATCCGCGAGTGGTTCGGGTGAAGACAGCGACGGCTCTTCCCACACCGGTTGCCAGTACGAGGGCGTCAGTTCCAGAATTTTATCCAGTCCGCCGGTTTCAAATGACCGGGGGCAATCCGGATCATCGAAAAAGCTGGGCCGATCCGGCAACAGCATGTCCTGCCCGAGCAGGACCGGCGCCCAACTCAGGAAAATCAGTGCCACCACGCCGCGCCCGGTCAGCAGGCACCCCGGCATCCGGTGTGGTTCATTGTTGGCAATGACATCGGACATCAGATTCCACAGATTTCAGTCGTTAGCGCGGAGCCAATTTCCGCAAATACCGGTTTCGACCGGTCCCGCCATGGCCGAGTTTTAGGTGATTGCCAGGTGAAGGGTCAAATCCAATCCCCCGAATTCCACCCGATTCTAACCCTCGTTTCACATGGCTCTCATGATGCTCTCATCCGGGAATCGTACAATAAGGCCGGTGTCCCGCCGTCCCCTGGAAAAGGGGCCCGCAATTCGCCGAAACCGCCTATTTGACTTTTTGGACAGCCGGCCTCGGCAAAAATCCCACTAACCGGAGTTCGACATGATCAAGACATTACGACCCACCTGCACCGTATTGGGACTGGCCGCCAGCTTTGCCTGGGCGACGTTTGCTGGTTATCAGAGCCTGTCGTCCACCCCGTTGGCCAGCAGCGCACGGCAGGACGACGATTCCGATCAAGATCAGGTCATGCAAATGGATGACCTGCCCGCGGCCGTCCGGGCAGCTATCAATACAGCCGTCGTGCGGCACAGTATTACCGGTATCAAGGCGGAAGAGGCATTCGGGAGCACGGTGTACCAAGCCGGATGGATGGTGGGTGATCGGGAATACGAAATCGTCGTCGCCGAGGATGGAACCGTGGTTGAACTGGAGGAAGTGATTGCCATGGGCGACGCACCCCGCGCCGTCCGTTCCGCGGCCCCTAAACATTTTCCCAGGGGCGCTGAAATCGTCGTCGAAAAGAAAACGATTGTTGTCTATTCGCTGGAAGCCGAAGTGCGTGGCAAGCAAATCGAAGTCCTGTTATCAGCCACGGGGCAACCGATTGAAATCGAGGCCGGTGGCGAACACGAGCATGGGGACGACGACGGGGATGACGACGACGGGGATGACGACGACGGGGATGACGACGACGGGGATGACGACGACGGGGATGACGACGACGATGACGATGACGAGCGGATTTAACCAGCCAACGCGTCAATTTGGCGCGATGGAAACACGCTCGCCCCGAAATGTTGCGTCGGTCGAAAACGGATGCTTCTGATGCCGCTTTGGCAGCGTATGTTTGTTGATTTGTTCCGGGGCGGCCGCAGCAAGGTACGACCGGGACCGCATCGGCTGGCCGACACTCCTTGCTGGCGGCAAATCCGTACCGGCATTGCCGCGAAAGTCCATTTCCATGCGCATCCTGGTTGTTGAAGACTACTCGCCCATTCGGGAGTCGATTGTCAAGGGGCTCCGCGAACAGGATTTCGCCGTGGACGAAGCCGACAACGGCACGGATGGACTTTGGCATGCGCAATCGCTGGAATATGATGTCATTATTCTGGACCTGATGTTGCCCGGTATCCCCGGTCTGGAGATCCTGAAAACCATCCGCCAGAAACGTTTGGACACTTGCGTGTTGATATTGACGGCCCGGGACCAGGTGGATGACCGCGTGGCCGGTCTGGACGCGGGTGCCGACGACTACCTGGTCAAGCCGTTTGCCTTTGCGGAATTGCTGGCCGCGTCAAGACGCTGTTGCGCCGCAAGTACGATTCCAGAAATCCCGTGTTGCAGGTGGAGTGATCTGGAAATTGATACGGCGACGCGAACCGTGCGTCGCAGCGGCCACCGGATTGAACTGACGGCGCGTGAATATGTCTTGCTGGAATACCTGGCCGCGCGGGCCGGCGAAGTGGTCACGCGTACCGATATCTGGGCACATGTTTACGATTTCCAGGACGACCAGCAAAGCAATGTCGTCGATGTTTACATCAGCTATCTCCGAAAAAAAATCGAGGTCGATGGATTGCCCCGACTGATTCATACACGCAGGGGACACGGCTATGTGCTGGGTGAATTGAAATGACCCGATCCTTGCAGTCGAGGCTAATGCTGGGGACAGGCGTTTCCATGGCAGCCGTATTGCTGGTCGCCGGAATTCTCCTGTACCTCGTCGTTCGCGGTTCCCTGCTGGCCGAATTCGATTCCGATCTGGAAAAAACCTGTCGGTCGCTGGCCGGCATGGTCGAAACTGATGGGCAGCGGGTCGAGTCGGAGATGGCCGATCGGGCATTGCCCCGCTCCGCGGGCAGCGACCGGCCGGATTGGTACCAGATACTGGGTGCCTCGGGGCGAATCATCGAATCGTCACCGGGGCTTGTGGAACAGCGTCTGGCGATTTGCGCGGGCCAGGGTCCTTTGAGCGTCGGCTTTGCAGAACTCCCCGATGGACGCCCTGGCCGCAGCGTGGCATTGCGGTTTGTTCCGCGATTCGAGCCGCCCCACGAAACGGATTTGCCAGACCATGAGTCCATCGGCGCGGTCCCCGCGGCAGCGGTCGAAACCGGTACCGCAAACCCGGGTGGAACGGGCGACGCCGCCCATGGATCGTCCGTGACGCTGGTGGTTGCGCGCGACACGACCGAAATGAATCGAACCCTGCACCGAATCCGCTGGCTGATTGGAGTGGTGACCGGGTGCGCGATTCTGGCCGGCGTTTTGTTGTCATCGCTGGTGGCCCGCTGGGGCCTGTCGTCGCTTCGCACAACCGCCGCCCAAATCGCCGCCATCGACGGCGGCAACCTGAACCAGATATTGGAGACGGCCGCCGCGCCGCGGGAAGTGCAACCGATGGTGCAGGCCCTGAATCAGATGCTGCACCGGCTGAGAATGGCCTTCGATCGGGAACGCCAGTTTTCCGCCAACGTGGCTCATGAGCTCCGCACGCCGCTGGCCGGCCTGACAAGCACGATTGAAGTCGCCACCACCCGGAGACGGGATTTGGAAGAGTATCAAACGGTGTTGCAGAAATGCCTGTCGATCTGCAACCAGACCGAGGCCATTGTTGACAATCTGTTCATGCTGGCCCGCGTCGATGCTGGCCAATGTACGGCTCACCGGGAGCTGATTGACATGGCGCATCTGATTCGCCAGGTCTGGCAGCCGTTCGAACCCCTCGCACAGCAGCGCAATCTGATGCTTGACTGGAATTTGGATGAGTCGTTGCAGGTTTCAACGGACAATGTCAAGCTGGCGCTGGTGTTGCGAAATCTGTTCGACAATTCGGTGTCCTACGCCGAATCCGGAACCGCCATTGAAGTCCATTGCGCGGCGGGGCCATCCGACGGTATGGCAAGAATCCGAATCTCCAATTCCGTTTCCGATTTCAGCCCGTCAGACATGGAACAATTGTTTGAGCGTTTTTGGCGAGCCGATCATTCGCGCAGTCAAACGGGGCAGCATAGCGGGTTGGGACTGCCCCTGTGTCGTTCCCTGATCCAGTTGCTGGGAGGTTCGATCCATGCCCGTCTCATTCGGGGCCATCGGCTGGACATGATGATCGAACTGCCCTGCCCGGCCGGGTGATCACTGTCCGTCCGGTCCGGGTTCAGGCCGCAGCTGCACACAATCCTGATGGAACGCCGCTGCCGGCTCGACGAAGGTCGGGTTTATGAAAAATTGTCACAGGCGGACCATCCCCCTGCAGGAAACCTCAAACATCAAAACGACGTTTTTTGCGAAACCATTCGGTTCGGCTCTGCGGACAACCTGGTTTTGTTTCTCGGGGGCTCGTCTGGCAGTGCGATTTTCATTGAGCCTGGCAAGGTTGGACAATCCAACTGCGGCACCCTCAGGTCGGAATCCATCGGTGTTCCGCAGCGTCATTCGATCCGTTTTTTGGGTCAGCGGATTGCGGAACGGAAGCGTACAATGAAGGATCGGACTGGATTCGAATCCCGAAAACAGGTCCGTACAAGGCAACTCCAGGCGTGCAACGGGCGCGGGTGGACCCGCCACCCGGGACACTTCCCGGTTCAGGCCGACAGCGGACCGTGCTGGAAAGAAAAAAGATGTTCAGGGGTTTGGGATATCTGGCCGTCCTCGTCGTCGGCCTGTTCATCGTCTACCTGCGTTACCGGAACCGTGATGCCCACAGCGGCGACGCGGCCGACGCCAACGAGTGGGGTTGTCTCCGGTGTGGAGAACCCGTCCCCAATACGTTCCGCAAGTGCTGGAACTGCGGGACCAGGCGGCCAGACGATGTGGCCACGATCGCCGACTCAAACGGAAGCAATGGTTTGGATTGACTGGCGGCCGATCATCCGGGGGCCGGGTTTTGTTTGGGGCCAGGGGGTTCAAACCCCTGAGTCAACGGCAGATCGGCTGCCACCGGCCGTTCAGAAATCCGACAGGTTCCGGGGTGGAAACGCAGCCCGCAATGCGTTCAGAACGGCAACCACATCGATCACTTCCTGGGCAATCGCGCCGGCGACCGGGGGCAGGTATCCGAGGGCCGCAACCAGCATCCCGAAGATACTGAGGACCATGCCTCCAACGGCGCTTTGCAGGGCGATTCGGCGCATGCGGCGGCTAATGTGCAGGAACTCGTCCACCTTTTTGAGCGTGGTATCCATGATCACGGCATCCGAGGCTTCGGATGTGACATCGCTGTTTTGGCCAAAGGCCAAACCAACGGTAGCGGTCAACAGCGCTGGTGCATCATTAATCCCGTCACCAATAAAGATGGTTTTTTCGCGTTGTGTTTCCTGACGCACCAGCTCGACTTTTTGCTCCGGGCTTTGACTGTAGAACACATCCCGAATCCCGACTTGTTCGGCCAGGTACCGCACTTCACTTTCACGATCGCCGGAAACCAGCATGACTTTTCGAAACTGGTGTTTGGGTTGCAAGTGCTCGATAAATGTTTTTCCGTCTGAACGGGGCTCGTCCCGAAACTGGTACGCGGCCGCCGGGACCTGGTCGATCAGGACGATACATTCCAGCCCTCCCTCCTGTTCCGGAAGTCGACGGGCATCGTCCGGAAACCGGCTGGCCAGCAGTTTGCGACTGGTCACCCGCACATCGTGACCGGCGACAGTGCCTCGCAGCCCCTCGCCAGGCGGTTCGCTGATGGAAGACGCCTCCAGCAAATCGAGGCCTTGCGACCGGGCGGCCTCCAGAATCGCGACCGCCAGCGGATGTTTGGAATAGCGTTCCAGGCTGGCAACCAGTTGCAAAACGCGGGATTTGTTGTCCGGATCCAGCGCAAACTGGCCGGTCAGTTTCGGCTTGCCATAAGTCAGCGTTCCGGTTTTGTCCAGAATCACAACCCGGCAGGTATCCAGTTCTTCCAGCACCGCCGGGTTCCTGACGATGATTCCGCGGCGTGCCGCGACGGAAATCGACCCGATGATTGCCACAGGAATGGCGATCAACAGTGGACAGGGCGTGGCCACCACCAACACGGCCAGAAAACGAATCGCCTCGCCGCTGAGCACCCAGGCGGCGATGGCAATGGCTACGGCAACCGGTGTGTACAGCGCGCCCAGTTGATCCCCCAGGCGGCGGATGCGCCGGCCGCTGCTGTTCGGATTCCTTCATGACGTCCATTATTTTGGCGTACCGGGAGTCGATCGCCCGCTTGTCGGCGTGAATCGTCAGTGCCGAATCGCCGTTAATCGCGCCGGACAGGACCTGGGAACCTGGTGTCTTGGACATCATGTACGGTTCACCGGTCAAATACGATTCGTCCATCACGCCGTGGCCTTCCCGCACCGTACCGTCCACCGGGCAGATTTCATGGGGAAAGACAACCAGCTGGTCGCCGATGTTGATATCGGCCAGTGAGACTTCTTCAACCGTCGAGTTGTTTTTGCGGTGTGCCACCGAGGGCATCCGCTGGGCCAGTGCCTGCAGAACGGACGAGGCACGCCGAACCGCGTAGGCTTCGATCGTTTCGCCACCGGAGAGCATCAGAACCACAAACGCACCGGCCAGGTACTCACCCAGCAGCACGGCGGTCACGATGGAAATGCCGGCCAGCAGGTCGGAACCAAACTCCCGCCGGAACAGCTTGATCAGCAAGTCGTCAACCAGCGGGATTCCGCCCAGCAGCAAGGCGACAAACAGGGGAATCCGGGTTGTCAGCTCGTCGGCACCGGTCGCAAATCGAAGCCAAATATGCAGCCCAATTGCGGTGATGGCGAGGATGGCAATGGGCCCCTGTTTGCGTTGCCACCATGAAGTGCCCGGTTCGGTCGGTGGATGGGTGGTTAATGCGGGGTCCACTCAAGTTCCTGAAACGCATGTCATGATCAGTTTTTTGGTTAGCCCGGTTTGGGTAGGGCAGGCGGTCCACGGCGACGCGGCTGGTTCCGCCGGCCCGCGATGGTCCTGGCCGCCGCCATCGGACGTTGACGTGTCCCCAATGGGCCCGCCCCGTCCAGGCCAGCTCACCGCTGCCTCGTCTGTAAGTTACTCGCCAACTGCGCACCGCAAAAGGTGTCAACCGGCCGCACCTGCAACGTCGGGTGGGCCCGCAAAGGGTCGATGCCGGAGCGCATTACCTCACGATTGGCCATCATCTGGCGCACGCTGCGGTCGCCGCGACGTGCTTTCCCCGGGGCGGACACAGACCGGCCATGATTGACGACAACGCCGCGGCCGGTCCCGTCAAGCCAAAGCGTCGATACCGGTTCCGGCGTTGCGGTCAGGACCGGCATGCGTCAAAATCTGGTTCTGTGCCGCATGTTGACCTGCATCAACGGCGGAATACCACCCTGTTTTTGGTCCAACCCAAATGTGCGGAATCCTCGGTATTTTTGACATTCGCAATGAATCCGGCTCATTACGAAAACTGGCTTTGCAATTGTCCCGGCGGCAACGACATCGAGGCCCTGACTGGAGCGGAATCTTCGAATCGGAGCATGCCGTGCTGGTCCATGAGAGGCTGGCGATCGTCGATGTCGAGCATGGTGCCCAGCCCCTGTACAGTCCGGATCGCCGCTATGTCCTGGCTGTCAATGGTGAGATCTACAATCACGTCCAGCTGGAATCGGGCCTGGAGGCCCCGTACGATTTCCAGACCCGCTCGGACTGTGAAGTGATTTTGCCGCTGTATGCCCGTGGCGGACCGGAATTCCTGAACGAGCTGAACGGGATTTTTGCCTTTGTGCTGTTTGACAGCCGGGACAATCGCTACTTCATTGCCCGCGATCCCATCGGCGTCATGCCCCTGTACTACGGGCATGATGCGCAGGGTCATTTGTTTGTGGCATCGGAAATGAAGTCCATTGTTGACGTTTGTCCGTCGTTCCGTGAATTCCCGCCCGGGCATTACCTGCAGAATGACATGACCGAGCCCGCTCGCTGGTACCAGCCCGCGTGGCGCGATTATGATGCGGTCCGCGACAAACCGGTGGATCCGGCCGAATTGAGATCGCAGCTGGAACAGGCCGTTCATCGACAGCTGATGTGTGATGTTCCCTACGGCGTTCTGCTGTCCGGGGGCTGGATTCGTCACTGTTGACGGCGATCGCCCACCAGTTTTACAAGCGTCGCGTGGAAGACGCCGATCGCAGTGAAGCCTGGTGGCCCCAGTTGCATTCGTTCGCGATTGGTCTGCAGGGATCTCCGGATCTGGCGGCGGCACGAGTGGCCGCCACGGCAATCGGCACCATTCATCACGAGTTCGAATACACCCTGCAGGAAGGACTGGATGCCCTGAGTGATGTGATTTACCACATCGAAACGTACGATGTGACCACCATTCGTGCCTCGACGCCGATGTACCTGTTGGCGCGGCGGATCAAGGCGATGGGGATCAAAATGGTGCTGACCGGAGAGGGCTCGGACGAAATCTTCGGAGGCTATCTGTATTTTCACAAGGCTCCCAATGCCCGTGAATTTCACGAGGAAAATGTACGGAAGCTCGACCAGTTGCATTTGTTTGACTGTCTCCGGGCCAACAAGACCCTGGCGGCCTGGGGCATTGAGGCCCGGGTTCCGTTTCTGGATCGGCAATTTCTGGATACGGCCATGGGGTTTGATGCCCAACACAAGATGATCTCCCCTGAGCGAATGGAAAAGTACGTGTTGCGGGATGCGTTTCGCGGGTGTCTGCCCGAAGAAATCCTGTGGCGACAAAAGGAACAGTTTTCTGACGGGGTTGGCTATTCCTGGATCGATACCCTGAAACAGGTCGCAGAGCGGGAAGTCAGCGAAGAACAGATGCAGACGGCCGGATTTCGATTCCCCGTCAACCCGCCGGTCAGCCGGGAAGCCTATTTTTACCGGGCCTTGTTTGACGGGCATTTTCCCGGCCCGGCCGCCGCCGCCTGCGTGCCTCACGGCATGAGTATCGCGTGCAGCACACCGACGGCGATTCGCTGGGACAAGAGTTTTCAGGACTGTGCCGATCCGTCGGGTCGCGCTGTACTCGGCGTGCACAAAAACGCCTATTAATCCGGCCGGTTGACGCGCCGGCCACGGGCATTGAGACGACTGGCGCGCGATTCCGCCCGGTCCCCTGTCGCGTTCACGTCGAGGCGCCAAAGCGGGCAGAAAGCGCCGACCGTCTGCGGTATAATCGGCCGCGGGCGTGGCCTGGCCACCAGCGGGTCCCGGCAATGAGAGTCCTGCGAGACCCGTCAAACCGGCCGATCGTCATGCCAGGGGATTCTGCAAGTTCGTTGTTCAACAAAGGAGGCAACCCGATGACTGACAAACTGGCTGACCTGGCGGGTCCGGGAATCGGTGACTATGCCGAACTGGAGCAGATTCTGCCTGCCGATTATCATGCGCTGTTAACCCCCAAACAGACTCAACAGGCCCTGTTTGCTGTCAAGAACTACATCGAAGAACACTTGTGCCGGGAATTGAACCTGATTCCGGTCACCGTTCCCCTGATCGTGGACAGCGAATCAGGTGTTAACGATATGCTGGATCGGGATGGTTCGCGTACGCCCGTCCAGTTTCATATCTCCAATGACAACGGCAAAAACCCCATCGACGCCCAGATCGTGCAGGCCGCCACCAAATGGAAACGGATGGCATTACGCACGTTTGATATGGCACCCGGCGAGGGATTGCTGACCGATATGCGGGCCGTCCGCAAGGACTATTTTCTGGATCACGACCACAGTGCCTACGTGGACCAGTGGGATTGGGAGTCAAGCATCAATCCGGAACAGCGTACTCTGGAATTCCTGACCAAAGTTGTTCAAAAGATCTGGACCGTTCTGAAGGGCGCTGAAAGCGTCGCTCACGAAATGTTTCCGCAGCTGCGGGATGAACGCTACCCGGAGCTGCCGGAGCAGCTGACGTTTTTGCACGCCGAGGAAATTCTGGAACGTTATCCCGATTTGCCGCGCAAACAACGCGAGACCCGTATCCTGCAGGATTATCCGGCGATTTTCATTTACGGGATCGGTTGGCCTCTGGAGGACGGTTATCCGCACGAGTTGCGGGCCGCCGACTACGACGACTGGGTAACCGAAACCGTGGCTGCCGATGGCCGCCCGCGCCACGGACTCAATGGCGATATCCTTGTCTGGAATCCGGTCACCCGCCGCAGGCACGAATTGAGTTCCATGGGCATTCGCGTCGATGCCACGTCGCTGAGGAAACAGCTGGAAATGTCGGGCCAGCTGGACCTGGAGGCATTTCCCTATCATCAGGCCATTTTAAATCATGAAATCCCGCTCAGTATTGGAGGCGGAATCGGCCAATCCCGGACCTACATGTTGCTGCTGAAAAAGGCCCATTTGGGCGAAGTCAGTGTTACGGTTTGGCCCCGGATCCTCAAGGACATGTGCCGCAACAGGGGAATTGACGTACTCGACTGATGGACACCATTGTCAATATCGCCGGCTACCGGTTCGTGACGCTGGATGAACTGGACCGGCGGCGTGCGGAATTGCGCGAGTTGTGCAAATCCCTCGGAATCAAGGGGACGGTTTTGCTGAGTCCCGAGGGAATCAATCTGTTTCTGGCCGGGCCCCGACCGGCGATCGACGCGTTTTTCGGACCAATTGCGTCGCGAACCTGGTTTGGCGGACTTTCACGTCAAGGAAAGCCTGAGCGACCGCCAACCGTTCAACCGCCTGTTGGTCCGATTGAAGAAAGAGGTGATTGCATTCGGCGTGCCGGGAATCCGGCCCGCGAAACATACGTCTCCCAAACTGAAGCCGGCCCGGCTCAAACAATGGCTGGATGAGGGTCGCCCCCTGACCTTGCTGGATGTACGCAACAATTATGAGGTCGAACTCGGAACATTTCGGAATGCGATGGTCGCGGGAATCGACAACTTTCGCGATTTTCCGGCGGCCGTCGAACGCATTCCCGAATCGGTCCGGGACCAGCCGATCGTCATGTTTTGCACGGGCGGGATTCGCTGTGAAAAGGCGGGACCGTTCATGGAGCAGGCCGGATTCCGGAATGTCTTTCAGCTGGATGGCGGCATTCTGCAGTATTTCGAGGATTGCGGGTCGGCCCATTACCAGGGTGATTGCTTTGTGTTCGATCAGCGTGTTGCCGTCGATCCCCACCTGCAGGAAACCGCTGCCGAGGTGTGTTTCGCCTGTCAACACGTTTTGCGACCCGCTGATCTGAAATCTCCCCGGTATCGGGCTGGACAGTTCTGTCCCTTTTGTTACCTGACTTCGACGGAACGGGAGCGGATAACGCTGGCCCGGCGGCAGCAAACCATTCGCCAGGTGACCCATCCGTTGCCGGGCAGCGTTCCCTATCACAATTATCGCCCGCTGAATGTGCCCCGCCGGTTTGACAACTACGGACTGGCCGATTTTCTGGACGCCTTTCACCCGCATGTCGGAAAACAGGTATGGCTGGAAAAAATTCGGCACGGTTACCTGTTACTGGACGATCAGCCGCTCAAGGAGCGGGATCGTGTCCGCGCCGGGCAACGAATTGTGCACCTGATTCCCGCCACGACCGAACCGGACGTGGCCACGGATATTGAAATTCTCCATGAAGATGCAGCGATCGTCGTGGTGAGCAAGCCGGCGCCCTTGCCGATGCATCCCAGCGGTCGATACAACCGAAATACGCTGACCTGGATCCTGGGGCGGGTTTATGAAGTCCCGCTCCGCGCCGCCCATCGACTGGACGCCAACACGACCGGACTGGTGGTTTTCTCCAAGACGCGAAAAATTGCCTCCCGGCTGCAACCGCAGTTCCAGGACCAACAAGTTCGCAAACGCTATCTCGCCCAGGTCATCGGTCACCCGCCCCGTGACGAATTTGTGGTGCGGCAGCCGATCTCGGATCTGCCCGGGCTGGCCGGCCGACGCCGGGTCGATGATGACGGCGGCAAGGAATCCGTGACCAGGTTCCGGGTTGTGGAACGGTTTCCCAACCAGACTGCCCTGGTACTGGCCTTTCCGGAAACGGGAAGGACCAATCAGATTCGCGTTCATCTATGGCATTCAGGCCATCCGGTGCTGGGGGACCCGACGTATTTGCCCGGCGGCGACGTCGCAGAAAGCCAGACCCTGTCGCCCGGTGATCATCCGATGTGTCTGCATGCCGATCATTTACGGTTTAGGCATCCGGGAACGGGCGAAGTTTTCGAAATCGGCGGTCCCCGCCCGGCGTGGGCCCACCACTTTGACCAGTTGGCGGTTTAGGGGCAGACCGGCCCGAACGCTGCCGGCGGTCAGCGGGCCGCGCCGGTTACCCCTTGACATTCGAGGGGAGCCCGCTACTCTACCCATAGGCTCTCTTGGGGAGCGGACCGATCGAGGCGGTTGCCGGGGAATGGCTCATGAACAAAGCAAAGAAAAACCCGATCCTGCAAGGCAGCCTGGATCTGCTGATCCTGCGTTCGCTGAAAGGTCGGCCGATGCACGGCTATGCCATATCGCGGCACCTGAAACAGGTCAGTCAGGAGTACCTGCAAGTCGAGGAGGGATCCCTTTATCCGGCCCTTCATCGACTGGAACGTCGCGGCCAGATCAAATCATGGTGGGGTGCCAGTGAATCGAATCGGCGGGCCAAATTCTACGAGTTAACCGACGACGGACAAAAACATTTGCAGGCCCAGACCCGATCCTGGCGCAATATGTCGACGGCCATCAACCAGGTTCTCAACTTCCAGCCCTGAGTGGCATTTTGTGGAGTTCAAAAAATGAGTTTGGCACAACAAATACGGGCTTGGGGACAGAGTCATTCGCCGGCGACATTGCGAACCGATATTGACGATGAAATGGAATTCCATATTCAGTCGCGGATGGACGAACTGCTGCGTTCGGGTCTGTCACAAGAGTCGGCTGCGACGCAGGCGAACCGTGAGTTTGGTGATCGACACCGGCTGGGCGCGACCTGCCAGCGGATTCAGCTGGCCAGCCAGATCTGGACGACGCGGCTGGTCGGAACCGGATTGCTGGCGGCCATCGTGGCGATTGGCTGGCTGGGCTGGTCCCTGTACACGCTTAAGAGCGAAAATCTGAATCTCGCAAGCCGGTTGCAAACCGCCGTAGCCATGGCCGCCAGCCCGGTCACGGCTGTCCGGGCGGCAAATGATGATCTCGGTGGAACGGTGCTGGATACCGGTGGAAATCCGGTTGCCAATGCCCGGGTGCTGCTGGTTCACAAAAGCTGGCCCGGTGGCCACTACCGGCAGAATGTTTTCGAAACGACAACGGACGCCAATGGCCGCTACGAATTCAGGGACCAGTATTCCCAAGACATGCAAAACGCATTTCTGGTGTCGATCCTGGGTGATGGGCATGAACTGCAAAGCAAATACGAGGTGTTTGATCGGGGCAAAACCGCTCGCGGATTTGATTTCCGGCTCAAACCGGCAGAGCCCGTCACTCTGCAATTTGTCGGCAGCTCGGGTCCATTGTCCGGCATCCCGGTTTTCGTTGCCTCACGCATGGCCGACGGCCAGGAGCACTCGATCTACTACCAGAGCAGCGACTCGGCGACCTGGCCTGCCGACGAATCGGGTAACGTGAGCCTGGCGTTTTTCAGGCCGGGCGACCAGGTCAGCTTTGCATTGCATATTGACGGCCAGTGGAAAGAAGTTCGCGTTAAAATCGGAGACCAGCCGCACCAGCAGGTCCAACTGAACGGCAATTCGGGCGATCATGTAACCGGTTCGGTCGTTGATTCGTCGGGAGAGCCGGTCGCCAATGCCCGTGTGCTGCTGGTCCACAAATCCTGGCCCAACAATCGCTACCAGCAAAAGGTTTTGGATACCGTTACTGATGACCGGGGGGTGTGGCGCTTTACCGATCAATATTCGCCGGAGGAAAAAAACGCGTTTCTGGTCACGATTTTGGCCGACGGCCTCGAAATGCAGAGCATCTACGAAATTGTGGCACCGGGAGCCGATGCTCCGTCGTTTGACTTTCAGTTGCAGTCGGCTACTCCAATATTGATGCAATTTGTCAACGAGGCCGGTGAACCGCTGGCCGACGCGCCTGTGTTCATTACCAGCCGGCAGTCAGGAGAACAAAAACATTTGGCATACCTGCAAAGCAGCGAGGCGGCGACCTGGAATACGGACAACGACGGTTACCTGGCGCTGGGTTACTTTTCCCCGGGCGACCAGGCGGGATTCGCCGTGCAGCAGGACGGCCAGTGGAATGAAGTTTCGGCTGTGATCGGAGACGAAAACGCCACGACGGATGGCCGGCAAACGGTCGTCGTAAAAAAAAAGGTGATGCGGTAGACCGTCGCTGGCGACCGCAGCCGGTGGCCAACGATCCGGCACAGATCGACTGGATCAAACAGCATGCCGTGGCATTCCGGTCGATCGATCCGGCCGACGACGATTTTTCCGATCTGCAGCCGTTAAAGGAAATCATCGGGGACTCCCGGATCGTCCAGTTGGGAGAACAATCGCACGGCGACGGCACCTGTTTTCAAACCAAGATCCGCCTGATCAGGTTCTTGCATGAGGAAATGGGCTTTGACGTGTTGGCGTTCGAAAGCGGCCTGTACGATTGCCGCCGGGCCTGGCAGGCATTTCAGGCCGACGAGGACCCCCTGACGGCCGCTCGACTGGGTGTATTTGGAATCTGGACCGGCAGCCGGCAAACCGCTCCTTTGTGGGAATATCTGGGCCGGCAGGCGCGCGGCGACACCCCCCTGGAATTGGCGGGATTCGATTGCCAGTTTACGGGCGAGGCCTCTCGCCAGTATCTTGCCGGTGATTTGCAGCAGCTGCGGCAACGTCTGGGCCTGGCCGATCTGGAACCGGCCGACGAGACCGCCTTTGTGGCGAGGCTGGAGCAACTCGTGGCCGGGCAGCGACCGGACGGACCGGGCGAGCCATTGCTGCACGTTCTGGAGCAATTGGCCGGGGCGGTCGATTCGGCCGACCGGTCCCGGCTGGCGGCAGAGGAAGCCGGGTTTTGGAGCCAGCAACTGTCCAGCATGAGGGATCACTGTGCCCGCCAGTGGGCACCGGTGCTGACCGACATGCCACTCGCCATGGCGCCGATCGCCAAATGGCGGACAACCTGATTTGGCTGGCCAACGAACGCCATGCCGGCCGCAAAATCATCGTGTGGGCCGCCAGTTTTCACATCCTCCGCAATCCGGCCGGGATTCAGGTCCCGGACGGTTCAGTGGACTATCGCAATACGATCCAGATGGGCCAGCGGTTGCATGCGGAACTGGGCGGTCAGTTATTCACGGTTGGATTTACGGCCGCGAGGGGCCAGGCCGAAGCCTTTTTTCGCTCCGCGTTTGATATTGGAACAGCACCGGCAGGCACGCTGGAATCGATATGCACGGCGGCAGGACTGGAAAACGGAATGGTCCCCTTGCGCAATCGGCCGGCCGGGGCGCTTGGCTGGGTCAATTCCTGTATGCCCGACCCCTCGGATATTCGTGGATGCGGGCCAGGTGGCCGGACCATTTCGATGCCATGGTCTTCAATCGAACCATGGTCCCCAGCCGGCGATGACCGGTTGGGCCCGCCGCAATCCGCTAATCAAAATCGGATGCCCGAAACGGGGCCGCAATCTCCTCGCCGGTCGATTGGGCCGGGGCATCGGGTAACCGTGGCCGCCGTACCCGCAACTGGGGTGCGGTCGGTTTGGGAACGTCCGATTGCCAGGGCGAGAGGACGCCACGGGTTTTCTTGCGAGGCGGGGGCGAGTCGGCCGGTTGGTCGGGGGGCGGGCTGACAGGATCGCGGTCGACCGGTTGGCCGTCGTTCCGTTCGGATTCCCGCGGCCGTGTCAGCCGGTCCGGTGCCGTGTCGGCTGACGAAATCTCAATCTCACCCAGATATTTTCGTTTGACCTCATCGTGGCGAACGATTTCCTCAGTCGTTCCGCTGCACAGGATGCGACCCTCGTTGACGACATAAGTGCGGTCGGTAATCTGCAAAATCTCGCGGGCCGCGTGGTCGGTAATCAGGATCGAGATACCGGTTTCTGCCAACTCGCTGATGATTTCCTGAATTCCCTGGACGGTCACCGGGTCGATACCGGCAAACGGCTCATCCAGCATGATGATTTCCGGATTGGACACCAGGCATCGGGCGATTTCCAGTCGGCGGCGTTCGCCGCCCGACAGGCTGCCAGCCCGGGACCGCGCCAGTTTTTCAATCTTGAAACGGCCCAGCAGTTGAGCGCACCGCTCGCGCCGGGTCGTGCGGTCCATTTTCAGCAATTGCATGATGGCCATCAGGTTTTGCCGCACGGTCAGTTTTGCGAACACGCTCGACTGCTGGGGCAGGTAGCCCATTCCGCCGTCGCGAGCCCGCTGGAACATGGGCCAATCCGTGACATCGGTTCCGGAAAGCACCACGGAACCCGAATCGGGCCGCAGCAGGCCGCAAATCATGCGAAAAGTGGTCGTTTTTCCGGCGCCATTGGGTCCCAGCAGGCCGACAATCTCGCCGGGATTGACCCGCAGACTGACACCATCGACCACGCGTCGTCGACCAAACGACTTGACCAGCTGGTTGACTTGCAACACCGACATGACGAATCCTTTCAGCGGTGAACTGTGATTGACCGGCGGTCCCGGTGATTCCTGTTAACGAATGAATGTCATCCGTTCAAAGTTGGGAAAAAACGGGATTGGTTTTGTTTTGGCATGCGGCCAGTAAATAAACAATGCCTCGCCCAGCAAATAGGAATCGTCGACATACCGCTCGCCGTTCCAGATCCGGGCATCATTGCTTTGCGGACTGTTGTCACCCATGGGTAACAGCTGATGGGGCCCCAGCGGAAACACCCATGTTTCGTCACGATCCCGCGAGGCAAACAGCCGTGCGCCCTGCGGGCTGTCCCAGCGGCTCGGGTTTTGCAGAATGGCCTTGATCAGGTTCATGTCCTGGATCCCGGAATATTCCGTGGAAGGTTGGGGATCCACGGCGGCTTCCCGGGTATTGTTTTTTGATGTGTAGTAGATATCACGGAGCACCTGCAAACGCGTTACGGTCAACGAAATGTCCTGACCGCCGATCCCCAGGGGCTCGGAATCGCTGGGGCCGTCCTGATCGTAGACCGGCGTGACCGGCCCGCTTCTGGAAAAGGTCGCCCCCGGAATATCGATACTCTTGCCGTTCACCCACAGAAACAGCTGGTCGTCAGCGTTGGCGAACTGGATGTCCCACGAACCGTTGCCGCGAACCGGTGTTGGGGCCACCGGTTGGCCGTCAAACCGGACGTTGTCGCTCGATGCGCTGAACGTGGCCTGGCCGGTACTGACATCAATTGAACAGGTATAGGCAACTCCGCCTTCGACGGTTTGCAGTTTGAGCAATCCGGATTCGGATTGCACGTCCACCCATGCCCGCATACCGAGGTCGCCGACCCAGTGCATGCCATTGGGAGATTGCCGGTCAAACTGGACTTCCCGATTCCCTTCAATTCTCCGCACGGTTTCCGTCGTGTCGTTGTAGGCATAATAGTCGGTAATCAGCTCGCCTGGCGGAATGCCGTTGGAAATACGCGGCGGATTTTCTCCCGCCTGAATGGCCTGCCAGTCCGCCCGACCCGGCTTCAAATGCCGGTACCGCAGCCACTGCGTGGTCGCCTCCGGTTGCAAGCTGAACTTCGGCGCATCGTCGCGGGAGTCTCGAACCCGCGTCCAGCCCGGATGGGCACCCCGGGACCACTGGTCCCACAGACTGGGCCAGCCGCTGTCCTCCAGCGCCGCAGGAATGAACCGGGTATCATCGACCACCATCAGCATGGAATTCAGCTTGCGCGGCGACTTGCGGGCAATCTGACGGTCCTCAAATGATTCGCTTTCCAGATCATACGTGTAGATATCTCCGTACTCAATCAACAGTCCCTCGCCGGGCAAGCCGATCAGGCGTTTGATAAAGTTTTGCTTGCCGTTGTTGGGATATTTGAACACGATGACGTCAAACCGTTCCGGCTCGGCGAAGTCATAGGCAAATTTGTTGACCAGAATCCGATCTCCGGAGAACGGCCGGTGCTGGCGATCCTGGTAAGGTCGCAGCTCCAGATCAAAACGGCACATCGGACAGCCCACCGTTTTGATCGGTCGGGTCTGGTTTTCACCTCCCGCGCTGGCGCCGGCCAGGTAGTGAAAACCACATTCCGGACACTCGACATCAATATGCTGTCCCTGCAAGTCGGGAGCCATTGAGCCCGTTGGAATCACGAACGCCTCAGCCTCGAAAAATCGAAACAGGAGGGCCAGCAGGATGGCGATCAATACGGACTCGAACGTTTCGCGAACGCCGGGACTGCGAATCCAGGCGGCCAGTTGTGACGATCCGGAAAAATGATCCCGGTAGGTGTAATTCGCGTTCATCCCGGTGATGTACCCAACTGATGTCGTGCGGGGAATGCCTGGAATCGGTCATCGACTGGGCCGATTATACGTAGTTGCGGCTGGTGAAAACATGGCAACCGGCCGGTGAAACCGGGGAGAAATCCCGATGAATTCCGAAATCCGGGTTTCCAAAAGCGCTGGCTTTCGGAGCGAAGCTGGCACACTGGCGGGCCTGGCCCGTTTGGCCCACAATGCCGGCATGCAATCTCAGGTTCTTGTTGTCGACCACCCGCTTGTCCAGCATCATCTGGGAGTGGTCCGTGATGCCACCACAGATCCGTGGCGGTTTCGGCATTCGATGCGGCAACTGGGCAGCCTGCTGGCCATGACCGCCACGGCGAATTTAAGGCTGGGTGAGCAGACGATTGAAACTCCGCTCGAATCATGCGGCATCAAGCGGCTGGTCGATCGAATCGGGCTGGTGCCGATCCTGCGTGCCGGCATCGTGATGGTTGATCCGGTGCTGGCGCTGTTGCCCGAGGCCGAGGTTTGGCACCTCGGGCTGTACCGGGATGAAGCGACGGCCAAACCCGTGCCGTATTACAACAAATTGCCGGCGGGCAGCCCCGTCGATGTGGCGCTGATCCTCGATCCGATGCTGGCGACCGGCGGTTCCGCCTGCATGGCCTGTCAATCCATGGTCGAGTGGGGAGTGCCAGAAACCCGGATGTTGACGGTGATCGCTTCTCCGGAGGGAATCGAACACCTGACGCAGTCATACGCCAACACTTCGGTTTATACTTGTTGCATCGACAGACAGCTGAATGATCAAAAATTCATCGTGCCGGGGCTGGGTGATGCCGGCGACCGGGTTTTCAATACGTTGTAGCAGTTCGGGCAGGTAGGTCGTTGACAACACGAGTGCAGGTTGAGTGCCCCGGTTGTGGCCAGCCGATGATGGTCAATCGCGAGGACCGCTCGCGAAGATTCCGTTGTGTTGCCTGCCGCGAGGTTTTTCGTCTTGACCACGACGAGGAATCGGGGCCCCGGGCGGTTGGCCTGTTGCCGCCGCCCCGCAATTCCCGGCCCGCCCGGGCCGACGATCCCGCCGTTTCCGCGGAGCCGGTGATTCCCCGTCCCCAACGGCCGGCCGGATGCGACCTGTTACCGCCCCGTTACGAGGTTCCACGAGAAATCGAGGAACAGGTGGAACGGGCAACGGTCGCGAAAACCGCCACGGCGGGGCCGGCCGGCGACCTGTCGTCCGGGTTGGACATTAACCCGGACTTGCTGAGAATTCAGCTGGGTGACCAGGCAATTCGGGTCCGGCCGTTGTCGCGAGATGACAAGGATCGCCGCAAGCGCCTGCGTGTGGCCATCGTTTATCTGTCGGGATTGTTGATCCTGATCGCGTTGTTTGCCTGGTTAATGCACCGGATCAGCGTCTGAACGGTTCAGTCGAGAATCCCGACGGGGTGCCCTGACGGGTTCGCCCGGAGGAGGGATCTTTCGCGAACCCGGCACCGGTGAAACCGCCACCCGTCCGCCGGAACCGTTTTATGAGGTCGCCTGCTGGCGTCCAATTTCAAAAATCTCGTCAATGTCCAGCACCTGGTCGTTCGACTCGAACAGGCTGCGAATGCACCGACGGTGGATTTTCATTTTCAGATTACCGACGCCGATGGCGCCGTACAGGATGGTTTCCTCGTGCTGCCGCCCCGCGTCGACGGGTTGAATGTCGGCAATGCCGGTCGGCGGAACGGCATTCAAATCGATGGCCACCCGTAACTGGCGAAACCGGTCAAGCTGATTGGCCGAAACCAGCTGGACACCTGCCGCGCCGGCCGCAATCAGGCCGGCACAGCCGTCCAGGGCCGGTAATGCTGAATGGTTCCCCGGATCCCCCGTCACCAGCGGCGACAGGTCCAGCGACGCATCCCGCTGCCGCAACTCGTTGCAGACGGCTTGTGCCCGGTCGATACTGCGGGAGGCAACCAGCACCGAGGCACCGCGACGGGCGGCCAGCCAGACCGCACGCCGCCCGACCGATCCGGTGGCGGCCAGCACGGCAACCTGCTGGCCCGCCAGCGACAAGTGGTTTTCCAGGCTCAGGACCGCAGCGGCCGCCGTCGTATTGGCTCCATTGGCATCCAGCATGACAGACACGCGGATGCTGCCGAGGAAACTGTCGGTTACGGCGCGGAGCAGTTGCTCGCCGCCGTGCACACTGGTACCGCCTATGAAAATAGCGGTGCGTTGCAGGCTTTTGCCACCTCGGGTAAACATCGCGCCGTGCACGAGATCGCGTACGTCGAGAGGTTCCACGCCGCCAAAGGTCAGCAGGTGATCGACCTGGCTGTCAATCGCCACGATCGAATCAAACACACTGGGGTGCGGGTCCGGATCCAGTTGAATCAGGATTTTTGGTTTTTCGCGGTCCGGCATCATCAAGGTGACCGGTGAGGGCCCCGGGGTAACCAGGCCGCCGACCGCGACCCGTTACCGGAGTCGAAATGTTCCGTCTGGAAACGGGATAAAAAAACAGATGCTGGTATCAAACCACTGTCAAAATCCGCGAAACGGGTGAGCAGCGCCGGCCTTGCCCGCCAGCATTTCGCTGGCGGAGGGCTTGCTGGCCATGGCGTTGGCAATCGCCATTTTGGTGGCTTCATAGTTGTAGTCGTGAATTTTTTTGTCGTTCGCAGCTTCCGGATGGATAAACACACCACATACGATCACGTAATCTTCGGCCTTGTCAGCCGGAATGACACCGGCTTCGACGCTGTCCGCCACGGCCCGGGCCACACCGGCCTGGGCGGGGCCAAACATCTGCACGGCCTGCCTCATGCCCTTGATCGTCACCTTGGTGACCATGACGGTCGCCGGCTTGACGGCCAGGTTCGGTTCCAGCACGGCGAGCAAATTCGAATGCCCTTCGCTTTGTGTGGCCAGTGCACTGGCAAAGGCGGCGCCAACCGGGCCATCCTTGCTGCCGATCAGCAGGTCAATATGGGCAACTTCATTACCATCACCAGTCAGTGCTTCTCCGATAAACATCGACATCTGGGTACTCCGCTCAATAACCGGGTTATGTTGTAATTGGGTGATTCGATCGGCCCGCCAGGCCTGCCGCCTGAATTGATCTGCATCACACTATCAAATGACGGATTGATTGCAAAGCACCCGCTTGACCACTCATGCCTGCCGAAGCTCTGTGAACAACGCCAGCGATGACCATCCGGAGGTGCAGTTTTTGGCCGTGGGCGCGTCGGTCCGCGCCTTGCTGGGAACGGTTAACCGGTTACACCGGTGCTGCGGGGCAATCGATCTGTTTTGCGACCGCGATACCCGGAAAACCGCCCGGTTTTTTCAGCAACTCGATCAGCTGTCCGACATTCCCGCAGCCATGGGACCGTTGGCGCAGCCTGCCCGGTCGACTGGCGTCGTGTGGGCTGGCGGAATCGAAAACCGGACGGATGTTGTGGATTCAATGTCGGCCTGTCCGGGACTGCAACTGCTTGGTTGCAGCGCGAGTGCGATGCGGGCGGCGCGAGATCCGGGACTCGTTTGCGACGTTTTGAAATCCGCCCGCCTGACATGCCTGGAAGTCCGCAGGAGACACCCCGGTTGGTCCGGGGAGCAGCCCTGGATTGTCAAACCCGTCCGCTCGGCGGGAGGCCGGAACATCCGTCTGCTGGCCAGGGATTCGAACTCCAGTGAAACCGATGAGCAGTATTATCAGGAGTATGTGGCTGGCCCTGTTTTCGGAGCCACCCTGATCGCATTGCCCGACCGCGTGGAGCTGATCGGCGTATGCCGGCAACTGCAAAGCAACTGCGATGCGGTACCGTTCCGGTATGCCGGGTCCGTGGGCCCGTTGCCGGAACGAGAATCGCACCGCATCCAACTGCAGAATATCGGTCGATGCCTGAGCGACCGGTTTGGGTTTTCGGGCTGGTTTGGAATCGATTATGTGGTCCGCGCTGACCATGTCCTGGTGCTGGAAATCAATCCGCGATATACCGCCTCGATGGAAATCCTGGACGGTCGAGCCGTGGACTGCCTGTTCGCCAGGCATTTGAATGCCTTTGGCGACTGGATCGGAAAATTCAGTTACCGGCAACGCCACCCGTCGCCGCGCACCTGCCCGTTTGCGGGAAAGCGGATACTGTACAATGACCGGTCGGTTGCCTTGCCGATCAGTTCGGAAACCAGTGACCGGCTTTGGGCCCTGAATCAGGAGGCGGGGGCGGTTCGCGACGTGCCGGTCTCGGGAATCCGGGTTCCTCCGGGAGGTCCCGTTTGCACGTTATGGGCAGAAGCCGGCAGTTTGTCGAATGTCATGGCCCGGCTGCGTCAAAACGAACAGACCGTCACCTCGATTTTGAAGTAACGGTCTGCCCCTGTCCGGTGTTTGGTGGTGCGGGCCGTCAGCCGATGCCTGACCCGCCATTGCTAACCCGCCATTCGGGCAATGCGATTGACCGGGTCGACCAGCAGTTCCGCGCCGGTCAGCCGGTAATGCATGACATAGGCGTCTTCTGTGGTGTCATCGTAAAAGTCTCGCAGCACCGACATGGCCCGGAAACCGAGGCGGCGAAAGAATATTTGTGCTGCCAGGTTGGTTTCGCGAACTTCCAGAACGATTCGGCTGCGCCGTTGTTGCGACAGTTTGCCAATCAGTTTTTCGCCCATCTTGCGACCAATGTTGCGTCGCCGGTAATCAGGTCGGACGGCAAAATTCAAAATATGCAGCTGGTTTTTGTGCAGCTCGTAAATCATAAAACCGACAATGCGGTTGTCGTGCTCGGCGACCATCCCGATGCAGTTGCGCTGTCGCAAACAACGAATGAAATCTTCCTCCAACCAGGGAAACTCGAAACTCCCCTGCTCGATTTGCAATACTTCCGGCATGTCCCGGCGAATCATCCATCGAATGTGAACGTCGATGCCGCTATTCGTTGTCGAATCCATCGTGGACTCCTTTTACTCATCCAGCAAGGGATGAGGCTAAATTTCGGTTTCCATACCAGGTCGAGTATCCTGTACCTCAACCAATGTCGCTGTCCGCAGGGCGCGGCAGGCTGACAAGGCCCAAAAAACTTCGTGCCCTTGCGACGCCCGTAACACTAAACAAATTATTGGGGGCTGCCAATACTGAGTTTTCCCAAAATTCACCGGACAGGTTTTTCGGTTCGTCGATCCTGCTGTCACACACCGTTTCCGATCGGAAACTTCGCCACCTGGCATGTTCTGCGCCAATCCGCCGCGGGCAGGACCGTCGCCGCACATGGCGCTGCCCGTGATCGGACTCGCTCAGCGAATCGGTATTCGCGCCGCGTCGAATTTTCGCGACATTGAACCCTGAAACGGCAGATCCGCCGGTTCCCCGTTGGGTGATCCGCCGGGGCGTCGCCGAAGCGGGTTCTGCACAAATCATATTTTCAAAGCAGGGAATTTTCGGGTGATCGGCTTATACTTGCTGTTGGCACTGGCCGTGACCAGTTTCTTGTGGCTGCCGGCTTCCACCTGGCTGGCGTGGGAAAACCGTCGCTTTTCCCGATGCCGGTTTGGGACCCCGCTCAATGTACGTCGCAAACCACCTCGAGCCTTGCTGGTGGTACCGGTCAAGGGAGGTGACGCCGATCTGGAATCCGGACTGGCCGGATTTTTTTTGCAGCAGCATTCCGATTTCGAATTGACGTTTGTGGTTGAGTCGGCCGCCGATCCGGCAATACCGGTCATCACACGTCTGCGAAAAAAGCATCCCGAAGTTGATGTTCGAACGGTCGTGGCCGGGTTGGCTGAAGAGGATGGCCAAAAAGTCCACAATTTGCTGGTAGCTACCCGGGATATCGACCCGGCGATCCGGATTTTGGCGTTTGCCGACGCCGATATCCGACCGGACCCGGACTGGTTGCAGTTGCTTTGCGATACGGCGGTTGAAAGAAAGAATGCAACAGCCAATACGGGTTATCGCTGGATGTTGCCGGACCGCTATTCGCTGGCCAATCTGTACGTATATTCGGCCAACGCCATGTTGGCTGGCACCCTGGGCGTCGGCAGTCATTACCTGATCTGGGGTGGCTCGTGGGCAATGCGTCGCAACGACTTTGACCGGCTGGATATTCGCGAGGCGTGGAAAGGCACACTGAGTGACGATCTGGTCGCCACGCGGACCATCAAACAGCGGCAGCAACGCATCGTTTACGACCCCCGTTGTCTGTGCAAAAGCAGTTTTGACCTTGCGGCACCAGCCGCCGTGGAATTTCTGAGGCGGCAGATGTTAATTGGTCGCAAATACGCCCCGCAACTGTTCTGGGGCGGATTGGGGATCATGCTGGCGAACGTCGTAACCTGGTGGTGGCTGGTTTGGCTGGCCGTGTCAGCTGCCGGAGAAATTGCCTGGCTGGCTGTCTGGGGATTACTGGCTCTGTACGCTGGCAGCGTGAGCAAAGGCGTGATGCGACAATCCGTATTTGCCATGCGCGATAGCATTACGTTTCGACATTACGGCGGAGCCGCAATTTTTGATATTCTCGGATGGCCTCTGGTGGCGACCATCACGCTGGCAATCATGCTGTCGGCGACGGTGGGTCACACCATTGTGTGGCGTGGCAATCACTATCTGATTCGGCGGGGAGGCCAGATCCGCCTGTTGAGGCGATCGGCCAGTCCGGCCGTCAATGCCGGGCCAGCCCGCCAAACCAATCGAAACCGTGCCGCCTGACGATCCGGCGCCCGGGTCACTGGCCTGACCCCCAACCATGACAGGATGGAACCGATGACCAGAGTTGCATTGTGGGACACACGGCGTAACGACGCCCAAAAGGATTTTGCCGGCGGTATGGGGGTGGGCATGCACCCGGGTGGCGGCGGTCTGAAAGGTCGCATGGTTCGCCTGATGTATCGCCGCGATTACCGCCCGGTTGCCATGAATTTTGCCTACCTGGGAGCGGTCTGTCGGCAAATGGGGCATCAGGTGGTCTATCTGGAGGATCGGATGACCGAAGCCGATGTGTATATTTTCAATCCGTCGTTACTGACTCTGGAAATCGAACGCCAGGCAATCTGCCGAGTCATGAGGCGTTTTCCCAAAGCCAGAGTGATTGTGACCGGATCGGTCGCGTGGGCCATGCCCGAGATGTTTACCGAACTCGGGGCGCGGGTTTTGAGGGGCGAAGTCGAGCAGTTGCGGGACCACTGGGAGGAAGTGCTGACGTCGCCCGAGCAGGTTTTTGATGTGGGGTCCGTCGCCGATCTGGACGGCCTGCCGTTTCCCGAATGGTCGCTGTTTCCATGGAAGCGGTTTCGAATCAAATATGACTTTTGGCGGTTTCCGACGGCCTTGATTCAGCAAAGTCGGGGGTGCACATTCAAGTGCAACTATTGCCCCTACATCATGATCGAAAGCAAAACCCGGTTTCGATCACCCGATTCGGTCCTGGATGAAATCCGCTACGGTCAAAAACGATACGGATTTGAATCGTTCAAGTTTAGGGACCCGCTGTTTGGGCTGAATCGGAAAAAAGCACTCGAATTGGCTGAGGGGATCGGCCGGTTACGACCGAGGATCCAGTTTTCGATCGAAACACGAATTGATTTGATGAAATTTGATACCCTGCAGGCGTTGCGGGACGCCGGCCTGACCTCAATCACCGTAGGGATTGAAACACCCAGCGAAGATACATTGAAAAAGTACAGCCGCCAACCGATCAACGATGATCGGCAACGGGAGTTTGTGGTCCGCTGCCGTGAGCTGGGGATTCGGACCGTGGCCGGTTTTATGGTGGGCTTTCCGGAAGATACAGCCGCCAGCATCCTGGGCGTGATGGATTATGCCCGTCGTATTAATCCCACATTCGCCAATTTCAATATCGTCACGCCCTATCCCGGCACGCAGTTTTATGAACTGGTCAAGGACCAGATTGCCGATCACGACTATTCCAAATACAGCGTGTATCAGCCGGTGATGAAGTACGAAAACCTGACGGCCAAACAGGTTTCCGATTTGCACGCCAGGTGTTTTAACAAGTTTTATTTCCGCTCCCGCTACTTCGCAGACAACGCCCGTTTGCTGTGGCCCCAGTTGCAGCGATTTGAAAACCGCCGCAAGGCTGCCTGACATCCGGATCGCCTTGCCCGATTGCGGCCGCGTTTCAGAAAAGCTCTGCAGACATCCGGCAGATTTGCTTTGGAGGAGGCCACGGGCGGCTTGACCACCGGTGCCCATTCCGCGGAAAACGGCGTTGCCAGGCAAGCCAGCCGTGGCGCCCCATCGGGGTGGTCGGCAGAGGCGGTGGTCGGCAGAGCCATCCCGAAACACGTGCAGTCGTCCCGCCGTCAGCCAAACTGCTTGGCAGGCCGCCAGCGTCACGCCGGGGCCGGTTGAAAAAGCCCCGGTCATGCCCGGCACCCCCGAGCGGGGACACAATTTCCCGCCCGTCGCGGCCCGGCCATGGCAATTGCCGGTAACGCGTCGCCCGAGGCTGGACAGGGAGCGGGCCGGATCCGAAGAATTTCAATCCCGGTCAGTGCGGCAAACGACGGATCGGCGATTCATATTGTCATGCTGCTTGCGGTCCGGACTGCGATGCCCGGACCGGTCGGCCAACCGGAGCCTGCAATCACGGGTTACCCGTCAGGCGGGTTACCGGTCTTTCTAGTTTTCTCGGGACCATTGATCGAATCGGCTGTTCGATTCGGCCAGCCGGTTCAGCAATTCCTGGATCTCCATCCGCGATACGATTCGGAACTGGCAGGTTTGCTCGTCCACGTTAAATTCGATGTCGCTAATGGATTCCACGGATTCCAGGTCGGCACGAACAGACGCTGCGCAGCCGGCACAATGCATGTTGGGCAATTTCAGCCTGACCAGTTCGGTCTCCGGCATCTCCTGATTGAGCGGTTCCTGGTCGCCGGCTGGCGGATTGTTGCGGTTTTGCCCGGCCGACCGGGGAGCCGTTTTTTGACCTACGATGACTGCCAGAGAAACGACGGCTTCCACGCCGTCGGTCATCTGGTCCATTCCAAATTCCGTTCGATCCAGCGTAAATTCGCTGTGCAGAACAAGGCCCCCGTCGCGGATCTCGTATCTGGCCGGAAAACGGATCTCGCGGGTCTGGCCATGCAGGGTCAATTGCCCGGTAATCGTGATTTCACCGGGGTCACCCACCTGCACCGACGTGCTGGCGAAACGGGCAGTGGGAAATGTTTTGACATCAAAAAAGTCGGCAGTCATGAGGTGGCCAGTCAACTTGTCAAACTCGGTCCAGATGGAATCGATGTCAAAGTTAACCTGAACGGCTGAGACCGACTGAGTCCGGGGATCGACTGCGATGGAACCGTCAAAACTCCGGAATCCCCCCAATCGGGGTTTGGGATCGTCGCCAACGTGGGTTCCCACGAATTCGACTCGAGTATTTTCCGGCGACAAATGCACGGTTCCGGATTCGATCATGGCTGGAACCGCGGTTGAATTTTGCTGAGGCATTGCCAGGGCGTTCGAGATGGCAAATGCCGGCAACACGCCGACCATGACGACCGGGAGGCAGAGTTTGTGAAACCGCAATCGGGCAATCATAAGGGTCCGTTTTTTGGCAGGTCCGTGAATCCAGTTGTGATGTCTGACCCTGGTGGGGCGTCATTTTATGACAGCCACTCATTGGAATCGGTCGGCGCGTGTTCGTCCAGCACCCGTCGCGAGTTTGGTAAATCAGTCAACAGATCGCCGTGTTCCAATCCGAACCGATTACCGGAGGACACCCATATAGAAGCTGAATGTCTGCTGTTCGTCGGTGGCAGCGCTGCTGACGGGGAAGGCGAAATCGAATGCCAGCGGCGCACCGCCAGCTCCCCCCACCGGCATATGCACGCGAAATCCGAATCCCGGCGCGACTCGAAACGTATCACTGCTGAGGTTGGCCGTGGGCTCGACCGTTCCATAGTCGCAAAACAAAACACCCTTGAACATGTCATCGGCCGTGATCGGAAACGTATACTCGACGGTGTTCAGCCACTGGAACTGGCCACCGACCCGAACCCCGCCCTGCACGGGTGAGGCGTCGCGAAAGCGGAATCCCCGCAATGTGGAAAAGCCACCGGCAAAATAGTTCTCAAAGACGGGCGTATCGCTACCGGAAAACCCAAGACGTGTTTGAAAGCTGAGGGTATGTCGGCCCGACAAGTCCGGGCGTTGATAAATCAGGAAATAGCGCCGGTAATCCAGATCGCCGCGAGGGTAACTGAAATCACCAAAACCCTGATGGTAGGCCAGCTCCAGATAGGATCCTTCCGATGCCATGAATGGATGGTCGCGGGTATCGTTGATCAGTCGCACCGATCCCAGATACAGCCCGTTATCTCCGACCACCGCATTCAAATCGGGAGACGTGTTAACCCGGGGGTCATAGATATTTACATTTTCGGCCCGCACACCCACGCTTAACGAGAGGTCCGGCGTCAAGCGGTATCCGAGGGCCAGTCGGCCGCCCAGTCGCTGTTCACTCCAGTCGAAATACTGACGGTCGAAATAATAACCGCTGGCCGAAAAGCTGACATCGGTATTGAACAGGTAAGGGTTATCGAAGCTGACGGCATAGCGTTGAACTTCATTTCCGGGAACCAGTTCCAGGCGAAATCCCTGACCGGCACCGCGCCACGCCCGGCCATTGACAATGTCATCCAGGCTGCGGGGGAAAGCCGCAATGTCAAAATTCCGCTCGTCAATGATGATTTGTCCCACCAGTCCGCTATTGGAGTTGTAGGCCGCGCCAAAGGTCATGCGGCCCGTCTGGGCCTCCTGCAGCATGACATCGATATCCGCAAAATTGGGCGGGGGCGTTTGGGGTACTGGCTGAAAATAGGGTGATGTTTCGTTGGGGGCACCAATCCGGGGAGCCGGCCCTGCACTGTTCGGGGCCTGAAACGTCTGCTGGGGCAGGTACTGGGTTCCATAGCCGGCGGAAGTGCTCGCGGGCGGTGCGGCCGTCCCGGGGGCGCCCATCACCGTTCCCGGAGGTGGCTGGTAATTGTTGGGGTTGCCCGGCGGAACATAGGCGCCCGCCTGGCCGGTCAGGGGATATCGGGGCGTATTGTCGTATCCGCCATCCTGGGCTCGCACCGTTTCCTGAAATTGTACGGTTTGAACCGGGGATTCGGCCGGGAATGCCGCCGCCAGGCGGTCGGCCCCGGCGCCGGGCCGGACGGCAACCGCCGGCGTCGCGGCGGGCCCGTAACTGACAGGGGTCCATGGCTGCTCGACCCAGCGTGGTGAACGGCTGGAACAGCCCGCCACGATCATCAGGGTCAGGGTCGTCCAGCAAAACAACAGCCGGTGGCAATCAGGTCGATGCATGGCGAGGGGTCGCTTGGATCCAATAGGTAAATTCGTTTGCATGGGTCGGGAACGGCACTGGCCTAGCGACGCAGGTTGTCGGTTAATTCGTCCAGTTCAGGTGGTTTCACTACGACGCGGGGCGCCGGACCGGGGGAGCTGACGCCATCGGAAAACAACTGGGACCGGACCAGACGAGCCTCGGCCTCCCTCAACATTCGCGAGTCAATCAGGTCGCCCGGCCGCAGACCGAGACGCGTCAAAACGGTTTGACGTTTGGTAATACCGTACTCGCCATCAATCACCACGTTGATGTTGCCAACGCGATATTGCTTGCCCTCTTCAATTCGGTAAACCAGGTCCAGCAAACCGGGCTGTTCCAGAAAATCGGGTGAGGCCTCGACGTTGGCAAAGACATAACCCTGGCTGCCGTACAGATCCTGGAGTCGTGAGACATCCTCGTTCATTTTGGCCGCATTGAATTCCGGAATCTCACCCTCATGCGGTTTCAACTTGACCACCGATTGCAGGTCTTCCGTCGAGAACTGTTCGTTTCCGACAAAGGACACACTGCGAACCTGATAGCGGGGTCCTTCATTGATGATGTAACGGATACTCAGCCAACGCCCATTCTCCGATTCGTTCAGTTCCCGACCGATTTTGGCATTAAAGTAGCCCAGCGCCCGGTAATAGGCTGTCAGACGGATTTCGTCCTGTTCCAGTTCGCGGCGATTGACCTTGCCACCGAGCACCCACAGGATGCCGGGCTTCATCTTGATGAAACTGCGCAGCCGGCCATCACTGGCCACCTGATTGCCGGCAAACGACACACTGGAAATGCGTTGCAGTTCGTCCTCATGAATCAGGAACACCACCTCGCGATCATCGATCTTGTCTCCGGACACAATCGAGACCTGGGTTTGGGGGTACCCTTTCTCCTCGTAAAAATCCTCGATCCGTGTTTTGGCCATGCGGACTGCATGCATGTCAAGTGGCTCACCATCCGACAAACCGGTTTCGCTGGCCAGTTGCCGATCCGTTATCGCCCGGTTGCCAACGTACAGGACCCGGCTGATGTAAGGCCGCTCGGAGATATCAAACGTGACCGTGATCCCGTCGGTTTGATAATCCAGATAGGGACCGTTGACACGACGGATTCCCTTCATTTGCCAAATCTGGTTGACGTCTTCTTGCAGCAAGTCCGGATCGAAATACCGACCAGGGCGGGTTCGGATGTGCCGCATGATTTGATGATCGGGCAACAACTCGTTACCCGTGATCACAACCTTCTTGATGACCTGGGACTGGCCAGGCCTGGAACCGGTTCCGGTGCCGCCGGGCCCCGCGGAATTACCGGTGGTCCCGTCAGCTGATACGGAATCGGACAGGGCAGCCGGATCGGCGGGTCGCGAACGATCGTCCTGAAAGCGAACTGATTCTGGCGGGATCAGTGTGTCCCCGGACCAGCCCGGAGCAGCACCATTCATCTGGCAGCCGGTCAATCCGGTCCCCAGAAAAACCGCGCAAACGGTGAACCAGTACGAATTATGTTTTCGCATAAACGGCAATCCATTGCGTTGTTTATGAATTCAGTGTCTGTTCGGGCTGTGTTGGTACGCCGCCCGAACGACGAAGGTTCCGATCCTGGAAATCGCCGATCCAGCCTCGTTATTTCCGGCTGCCACCACCGCGCCAAATCCGGCCGCCGGACCGCAGCCTGGGCTGCGCATGACGCGCCGGCACAGCCCAAAAACCACGGATTCGCGGTGTAATTAGCTGAATTGAGGATCAGCCACAAGTGAAGAATTGTCAAAGTTTCCGGAGATCACAGCCACGACGCACTGTCGGCAATTTGCCACGGGAAAGCAGTTGGCGGTTGTCCGCCGCCGAGTCGTGCCAGCAGTGCTGTGACGGCACGCGGTGATCCGCCAATGGCCGCTGGCAAACGAGCGGATGTGGAGACCTGTACCGATTTGCCGAAAAGTCCGTTTGCGGGGCCGGGTCTTTTAACGTTCAACGGCCGGGCCCGCGTCGATGGCGACGACTGGCGACAACCGGCAATCAGACAACCCTGTGCGATTCAAATCAGACACAGGCGACCAGAATCCTGCGCGTCGGTCGTCTGCCATCATGAATGGTCCGGGCCTGCGCACAACGGACCGGCAAGGGACGCGCCAGAATCACCCGTCCGGATCGATGCGGGGCCCTGGTCCCGGTTTGCGGTCGGGACCCGTGGCGTGTTGTTTACGAATCGCCCGTTTCGACCGCCAACGGATTCACGTCAACCAGTCCGGCAACTCGTCAGCTGGCGGCAACTGGATCATCTTGACGGAATCAATGCCCTGAAACCTGGCGACTTTTTCCAGTGCATCTTCCGAGGCGGGACTGTCCAGATTCAGCACTCCGATGGCCGTGCCCCCGCCCGACTTGTCGATCCGTCCCACCGCCATCTGGGAAATGTTGACGTCTTCTTCGGCCAGAATATTCCCGATATATCCAATAACTCCGGGAACATCCCGATGCGTGATCAGCAACAGAATCCCGTCGATAAACGCATCGGTTCGGTAATCACCGATCCCCGTCAGGCGGGGCATGTTGTTGCCGAAAACGCTGACCGAGGCCCTGCGGGTCTGGTCACCTCCCCGAATCGTACAACAGACCATGTCACCCAGAGACTGGTGCCGATCGCGGGTGGCCGTATTGACTTTGATCCCGCGATCCCGGGCCAGCGACTGGGCATTGATAATATTGACTCGTACGGAGGCCTTGGCCAACAAGCCGGCGCACAGCGCGGATGTCAGCACCCGATGATCCTGCAAGGCAATACCGCCGTAGTACTCCACCTCGACATCTTCAATTCCGCCGTCCATCCAGCCTGACAGCATCATGCCCAGACGATGCGTGGCATCGAGGTATCCACGCAGATTCTCGACCGTTTTGGGATCCAGGGCCGCGGTATTCACGGCATGCCGGATTTCTCCGTGTTGCAAATAACCGATCAACAGCTCGACAGCCTCCGTGGCTACCTGGACCTGGGCTTCTTCCGTGCTGGCGCCCAGGTGCGGCGTACAGAGGACGTTGGGAAACGCAAACAGCGGACTTTCGGTGCAAGGTTCGTTTTCATAGACGTCCAGCGCCACCCCGCCAATTTGGCCGGATTGCAATCCTTCGACCAGGGCGGCTTCGTCATAGATGCCACCGCGGGCACAGTTAATCAACCTCACGCCCGGCTTCAGCGAATTGAGGTTGTCGCGATTGATCAGGCCCCGGGTTTCGTCGGTCAACGGAGTATGAACGGTCAGGTAATCGACCTGGGGCAACAGCGTTTCAATGCTGGCCGCCGGCTGGATTCGCATGCTGGCAATTTGGGATTCGGACAGGTAGGGATCAAATCCGAGAATCTGCATTCCAAAACTGGCCGACCGCGACGCAACTTCCTGCCCGATCCGGCCCAATCCAATGATACCCAGTGTTTTTCCCTGCAGTTGTCGACCGGAAAACTTGCTGCGATCCCATTTCCCGGCCAGCAGACTGGCGTGGGCGGGAGCGATATTTCGCGACAATCCAAGCATCAGTGCCATGGTATGTTCGGCGGTGCTGACGGTATTGCCACCGGGCGTATTCATGACCACGATGCCCAGTCGGGTCGCGGCTTCCTTGTCAATGTTGTCGGTACCGACTCCGGCGCGGGCAATCGCCCGCAACGTTGTGTTACCTTCCAGTGCCTCGTCCGTGATCTTGACGCCGCTGCGGCAGACGGCACCGTGGAAACCCTCCAGGGCCTCGCGCAATTCCGGTCCCGCCAATCCGGTATGGATTTCGTATTCGATGCCTTCCGCCTCATCCAGCATTTTCAGTCCCTGTTCAGCGATGTTGTCCAGCACGATGATTCGCACGACGTCCGGAGAGACGGATTTTTTTTCGGGAGCAGCTGTTGTTGAAGTCATGGTTGATTGGGGTTGGCTGGGAAATTGAATGCGGGAATGGGTGATCAGGGCCGAATGGCGTTAGCCGTTGCGTTGCGCGAAATCGTTCATAAACTGGGCCAGTGCCTCAACGCCGGCCAGCGGCATGGCGTTGTAAATGGATGCACGAATACCGCCCAGGCTGCGATGTCCCTTGAGCGTTGTCATCCCGGCTTTGGCTGCCTGGTCGACAAACTGCTTGTCCAGATCTTCCGAAGGAGTACGGAATACGACGTTCATCATCGAACGAGATGGTTTCAGGGCATGACCCTGATAAAAGCCGCTGTGGCTGTCGATGATGTCGTACAGGGTATCGGCTTTTTGGCGATTCAGCCGCTGCATGTTTTCCAGTCCACCAATGTCTTCTTGCAGCCATTTGCTGACAAGGCCGGATATGTAGATGGCAAACGTGGGCGGGGTATTGGCCATCGATCCGGCCGCGGCGTGCTGGCTGTAATCCAGATAGGTGGGTAAACGATTTGCCGCCCGTTCCAGCAGGTCACGGCGAATGATCACCACGGTCAGACCGGCGATGCCCGAGTTTTTCTGGGCACAGGCGTAAATCAGACCGAATCGCGACACATCAACCGGTCGGGAAAGAATGTCCGAAGACATGTCGGATACCAGAGGGGTTTGGCCCGCCTCCGGAACGGCCGGGAACTGAACGCCCTGAATCGTCTCGTTGGACGTGTAATGCAGGTAGGCCGCTCCGGCCGAATGACTGATCGCGGAGGCGTCAGGCGCTTCGCGGTAACTCTCTCGACTGCCATCCCAGGCGATGTTCAATTGGCCATAGTGTTTGACTTCGTTGCTGCTTTTTTTGCCCCACGATCCGGTAATCAGGTAATCCGCCGTTTGCGCCTGATCGGTAATCAGGTTGGCGGGAATCATGGCATTTTGCAGTATCGCGCCGCCTTGCAGGAACAGAATTTCGTAATCGTCGGGAACGCCCAGCAGATTGACGTATCGTGTTTTGGCGTCCTCGAGAATCGCCCGGAACGCGGAACCGCGATGACTGATTTCCAAAATGCTGCTGCCGACGCCCGGCAGGCACATCATTTCGTCACGCGCCTGTTCCAGCACGGACTCGGGCAGCACGGCCGGTCCGGCCGAAAAATTGTAAACACGGGTTTGGGTAATGGTCATTGAGGCAATCAGAGGGAAATGAGGCCAGAAACATTCCGGATTCGGTCACCGGTTCGCCAAAGGTCAGGCGGTCGCCTGCCCGCATCACTTCATGATATCCCCTCGGGCCGTGTCCACCAGCCCGCCAGTCAGGATGACGGATGTCCTTCCCGCTTGCGGGCCCCCGGCCGGGCCGGGGGCCCGCAAGCGGGTTCGGCAGGTGGCAGGATCGTGACGGGCCAGCGGCTGAATTGGCGGACAACCTCGGCACTATCCGGGTCGCCAGCGAATACCACGGCCTCGTCAGGAGCCAGTTTTCGCAGGTCCAGATGCCCCGCCACGCGCCACTCCCGCTCATCACTCCAGCGCGTGCCGGCATTCTCGATCACCAGCCACGGTTGCCGGCCGGGGCTGGCCCGGGCGGCGTCCCCGGCCGTAACGTACCGCACCGGCCGGGCGCCAAACCGTTCCAGCACGGTGCGGCGAATGGCGATCCCGTAACGTTCAAAATCCCAGCGGGCCAGGTGCGGCCGAAAAACCCGGCGACGCGGGAATTCACCCGGCGGCACCGCCGTAAAGCAGCACATGGGCCGGCCTCCCCGGATCAATTTGCCACTGGCCAAAAGGACTTGTTGAGCCAGTATCCGGCATAACGTGGCCGCCGGACCCCGATAATTCTGGTTCCTCAGAAACGCCATGTCCCATTGCGTCAACGAATTTCGGTCGGGCCAATGCCGATGCAGGGCTCGGGTCCAATGGCTCAGAAAATCAGTCCCGTCGAGCTGTTTCAGGGGAATGACCGGTGCCAGCTCCGGTCGGCGGTCCCCTGGTGCCGGATCCGACGCATCATCAGTCGGACAGATCCACCAGTCCTGGCAACCGAGGTCGCGCAGTTCCTGACGAATTCCGGACGCCACCAGGCGCTCGTCCACCAGCGTCAGAATTACACCCGTTTCGGCGCAGCTGGAAATTTGACCCCGGCAGCGCAGCAACTGATGCAGATTGCCACCGCGACGGACGGCCAGCATCCGCGTCTGGTCACTGGCGCTCAACAATAAATGATCCCGATCCGGATGCAGTTCGGCCGAATAATAAACCCGGTATTGGTTACGGCCTGGCGGCGCCGCCAGAAACCGGCGCGCGGTCGCCGTCGAAAACTGTGCGGGCAGAGGAATAAATCGAACCAGCGGCGCACCAAACAACTGGCTGCCCCGTTGCAGAGCGTGGTCCAGCGTGATTCCGGCCGCCGACAGGACAATTTGATCCTCGGCAAGCAATGAAAAAAAAGTGCGCAGGCGCTGTGGCAACCGCCGGATCCTCAACAGCATGCCGACCAAGGCGGGAACTGAGCAGGGAAACCGTGCGTCCAACCGGCAAACCGTCAGGGCACCAAAACCAGCCACCCGACAACGGGCGACCCAACGGCAAGCGCCCGAAAAACAACGCCGCCCTGGACGAATCCCGAGGCCCAGCCGTGGTCGTCAACAAATCGACCGGACCCGGCACCGGCGATTCCGTCAGGCAAACATTCGGATACAATTTGCAAAATACGCGTTGTTCCTGCCGCGTTCCCAAACGACATCTCCGTGTGTCGAACCCGGGGATCGTCGAACCCGGGGATCGTCGACCCCGGGGGATGGCCCGGGCCGAGCAACCCTTGCCCCCGGGGCTTTTCAATCGACCGGGATTGCGTGCCCCGCATGCGTCGCGCCGGGTGAAACCGGCCGCTGACGTAAGGCCGTCTCCTCCCTATTTTAGCGGTTTCGGGCCTTTGTCGACCCCCGACGGGCTCCGCGGCCCCGCCCCGGCGGTCGACCCGGCCAAATCCGTATTCGTGATTGAGGGGCCGAGCCCTATAACACACAAACAGAAACTTGATCCTGTCAGGCCAGTGCCAGCATTGCCCGGCAGGAGATTGCAACGCGAGGGTCGCCACGATGTCTGTCCCGATACTGGATGCCTGGAAGGTCCGGGAAACGATTTCCATGCTGCGCCAGCGAATCAGTCAACGGTTTCCCGAGTCGGGGTTGCTGCGGATTTGCAGCAAAATGGAGGAGATTGCCGCCCGAACCGAAGAGCGCAGTCGCGAAATCAACCAGCCGCTTTGGTGGATCAAGTTGATTGTCTGGCTGCTAATCGCCCTGTTGATTGGCATCATGCTCAGCCTGCCGTTTGTGCTGGCACCCGGTTTCCGCGGCGATGAACTGACGCTCCGCAATTTTTTGGAGTTGGGGGATCCGGTGCTGAATGAAATCGTGGTGATTGGAGCCCTGGTGTTTTTCTTGCTGTCTTTGGAAACCCGTGTCAAACGGCACCGGGCACTCAGGGCCATTCACGAATTGAGATCGATTGCCCACGTCATTGACATGCATCAGTTAACCAAGGACCCCGACCGCGTATTGTCGCGGGTCTATACACCCACGGAATTGTCACCGAAATCGACGCTCGATCGATTTCAGTTGCGGCGGTACCTGGATTATTGCAGCGAGATGTTGTCGCTGACCGGCAAGCTGGCAGCCGTCTATGTCCAAAACTTTGACGACTCCGTCGCCCTGTCGGCGGTCAATGAGGTCGAGTCGTTAACGACGGGATTATCCCGAAAGATCTGGCAAAAAATCATGATTTTGCACAATGCCGACCCGGCCGGAGAGGACACGCCGGGCCGTTCATCGGTCATCGCCTGATCATCGGCGCAAACCCCACGATTCGAGCCCTCGTCACTTGAGTTGGCTGGAGGATGCCCGAAATGACTTGTCCAGCAATTCCAGTACGTTTTGGTACTCGGCGGTGTGCTGGCCATCGTCCTGCAGGCTGTCCTGTATCACGATCAGGCGGGACCCTCCTTCGGTGGGAATGGCATACACCTGCTGGCTGATTTCCTGGTTGGCGACCGTGGCCCGCAATTCACTGCCACGCATCGTAGAGCCGCCGATACTGGCCGAACAGGGGTTAACGCTGGACTCTTCGTAGGCCTGGCCAATGCTCTGGGCGAATTCATCCGCCGCAAGTTCGATTTCGTCAAAACCCAGGATCATGAGCACGACGTCGTTACCATCCAGCAACCATTGCATCGAGCCGTCATTATGCTCGCATTCCCAGCTGAAGTTGCCGGGATACAGAAAGCTCAACCCGCCGTAGCCGAAGGCCCGGGTGGGCGAGACGATCAGTTTAACCCGGGCCTTGCCACTGGCTTCGATTTCGATTTCCTCGCCGGCGGTAATGTCGAACGGTTTTCCATCCACAACCAGCTGGAATGACTGGGGCGGCTCGGGATCCTGGGCACTCGTCGTGGGAGACGCCGCCGCCAGACAAATAACCGGTAATGCGACCGCCAATCTGCAAATGGCACTGGCCACGTTCATATCAGGCTTTCCCGTGAAAGGTTAAGGATTTTACCAGGTTCGTTGAGTCACCGGTCCGCGGCAACTACAAAACGTCGTCCCAGCTTTTGCCCGGAACGGGCACCGGATACCAACCGTCGGCGTCGGGCGACAGGGGTGCCGGCGAATCAAATGAAGTCAGCGAATCGACATCACACAGCGTCAAATCGGAATTGAAGGCCTGGTCCCACGAAATTCGTTTCCCGGTATAGGTGGCCATCCGGCCGAAGATCGCGGTCATTGTGCTCAGGGCACCATAGTCGGCTTCATTGGGAATCACGCCAGCCGTCAAGTCACGAAACAGGTCGTGATGCTCCTGCTGGTGCCCGCCCCGTGCGCCGTTTGACTGAAACAGCGGCTGGCCATTGCGGTCCACGATCCGGGCGGCGGAAATGTCGCAGTATCCGTCACTTCCGTGGGCATGTTCGGAGACGTTGTTGTCGCAACCCTCGATATGCCGGCACTGGCTCAACATGGTACTGCCGTCCGCGTAAGTGAACTCAATCATATGGTGGTCGAAAATCTGGCCGTACTGTTTCTCTGTACGAACTTCCCTGCCCCCCTGACCCTGGGCAAAAGCCGGATAGTCATTTTTCAGCCAGTTGCAAACGTCGAGGTTATGAATGTGTTGTTCCACGATGTGGTCACCACAGAGCCAGTTGAAGTAATACCAGTTGCGACACTGGTATTCCAGTTCGGACTGGCCTTCCCTGCGCGGGTTGACCCAAACCCCCGCGGAATTCCAGTAACAGCGCATCAGGTTGATGTCACCGATCGCCCCGTCTTGCAGTCGAGCGATCGTGTCCCGATATGCTTCCTCGTGCCGTCGCTGCAAACCCACCTGGACCAGAAGGTTTTTTTCGCGAGCTGTCTTGTTGGCGGCCAGCACGCGACGTACTCCGGGCGCATCAACGGCCACCGGCTTTTCCATGAAAACATGTTTGCCGGCCTCAACGGCCTTTTCGAAATGCAGCGGCCGAAAACCAGGTGGCGTGGCGAGGATGACGAGGTCGACATCGCTTTGCAATACTTTTTCAAACGCGTCAAATCCGAGAAATTTTTGTTCCTCGGGTACCTGCACCTTCTCGCCATGTTCCACGGTGATACTCTCGAGGGCCCCGTTCAGGCGGTCCGCAAAGATGTCGCCAGCGGCCACCAGGTTGACCGCGCAACTCCCGGTATTCAACGCCTGCGTTGCGGCACCGGTACCCCGGCCTCCACAGCCGATCAGTCCAATGCGGACACTGTCCGATCCGGCCACGTGGGCCGAGCGGGCCAGCGAAAGTCGGGGTGTGGATACAATTCCCGCAGCCACCCCGGCAGTACCCGCCTTTAGAAAATCTCGTCGGTCCTGATCCGTTTTTTGGCTGGTTGTCATCTCGTACCCGGCGGTTTGATCTGGGATATTGAAACAAGACTCCAGCATAACCGGTTCGAAACTTGTTGGCAATTTGGCGCAGATGAGTTCGCGGCTTCTCGAAACGGCATCGCTTTCCGGTATCGTGACCAGCCTGGTCATCGGTAGCCTGTCGCCTGGCCAGCAGCCAGACCACCGGGCGGCCGCCCGGCAATTCGAACTGGTCCGTTCGGCCATGGGCGTCCAGTTGAAGATCTCGGTGTGGTGCCCCGATCGGAAACTGGCGGAGCCTGCCATGCTGGCCGCCGTCGACCGCGTCCACCAGCTGGAGCAGGTGCTGAGCAATTACCGGGATGACAGCGAAGTTGCCCGGTTGGGGGCGGCGATCCACAATGGACCCGTTGCCGTGAGCGAAGACTTGTGGGAGGTGCTGCAACGGTCCGAGATGCTGTGGACCCTCAGCCATGGATCGTTTGATGTCACACTGGGGCCGCTGACGGATTTGTGGCGGACTGCTGCGCAGCGGACAACTCCCGGACGAAGTCCTCATCGCGGCGGCTCGTGAATCGACAGGGTTTCAGAAGCTGCGATTCGACCAGGCGGTTCGCACGATTTCCAGCAGCGGTTCGGGGTTGCAGCTGGATTTTGGTGGAATCGGCAAGGGTTATGCCGCCGATCAGGCGCTGGCCGTTTTGCGGGATCGGGGAATTCGGTGCTGCGCTGGTCGATTTGGGGGGCGACATGGCCATCGGTGACTGCCCGCCGGGACGCGCCGGTTGGCGAGTCGCCATCGATCCAGTGGAACGGGGCCGGAGGCCGAATTACTACATTGAGGTCGCGAATTGCGGTGTCGCTACTTCGGGTGACAAACACCAGTTTGTTACCATCGACGGCCGCCGCTACTCGCATCTGGTCGATCCGGCAACGGGCCTCGGTTTGCAACGGTCCAGCCGCGTAACCGTGGTGGCCTGTGATGCCACGGAGGCAGATGGATTTGCGTCGGTGTTTACCCTGCTGGAGGTGGATGAGTCGGTGTCCATGGCCAATGACCGGGATGGACTGGAGTTGCTGGGGATTGCCAGAGATTCCCGAGGGGGCGAGGAACGGTTTGGATCCCGGTCATTTCCGCAGCTGCAACCCATGGATCCCTGACCTCGTCCGGACCTTGCCAAACGGCCGGCAAACGTTCAGACAGGCGGCGGGCCGCCACGCTTCGCATGCTGTTTTCGATACATCAGCGGGGTCATGTTGGTGGCTGCCCGAAACTGGCGCGTGAACGCGCTTTGATCGCTAAACCCGCAAGCCAGCGCGATTTCGGCAAGCGGCTGGTGCGTCGTCACGAGGCGGCGAGTCGCCTCTTCCAGTCGGCATTTCAAAATGAATTTTTTGGTCGACAGTCGAAAGACTCGCTTCATCCGCCGATCCAGCTGAACTTGCGATAACGCGATGCGTTGCGCCAAGTGCTCGACTCGCAGCGTCTGATCCAGATGGCCGCGAATATACTCGACGATTGATCCCAGATTTGCCAGTTCCAGATCACTGTCGCCAGGTGTGTGCAGATCCTGCGAAATGCCAATCAGTCCCACGACCTCGCCATCGTCGCCGATGATCGGAAACTTGTTGGCCAGAAACCAGCCCATGCTTCCGTCACGGTGCGTAATCCGTTCCAGCTGGTCCTGGATCGCACGAGCCTCCTCAAAAACCACCCGGTCCTGCCTGGCATAAATGTCAGCGAGTGCCCGGGGAAAAAAGTCCTCCGCCTGGCGGCCAATGATTTCCGCCTTGTCCAGGACGTTCACGCGCTCCGCAAATGCCTGATTCACCGATTGGTATTTCCGCTGCCGGTTCTTGACACAGTACACAATGTCCCCCAGCGCATCAAAGATTTTCTCAACGACGTCGATCGAAAATCGGTCCGGCATATTGGCGGTGTTACCCGGAAACCGATGCGGCAGAAAACGCGTCCAGAGCAGCGTTGAACGTGGCGCTGGGGCGCATTGCGCCTGAGGCCCGTTCGGGATCCGGCAGATAATAACCTCCGATATCAACCGGCTGGCCCTGAACCGAATTCAATTCCTGCACAATCGTGGCTTCCTGATCGGCCAATTCCCGGGCCAAACCGGCGAAACGGTTTTGCAATTCAACATCTTGCGATTGTTCCGCCAGGGCCTCGGCCCAGTACAGCGCCAGGTAAAAATGGCTGCCCCGGTTGTCCAGCTCGTTGACCTTGCGCGAGGGTGATTTTCCGGTGTCCAGCAGTCGCTCGGTTGCCTGATTCAGGGCATCCGCCAGGATTTTTGCCCGCCCGTTTCCGGTCACCTCGCCAAAATGTTCCAGCGAAACGGCCAGGGCCAGGAATTCACCGAGCGAGTCCCAGCGCAGGTGATTCTGTTCCAGAAATTGCTGGACATGTTTGGGTGCCGAGCCTCCCGCTCCGGTTTCAAACAACCCGCCACCGTTCATCAGCGGCACGATCGACAGCATTTTGGCGCTGGTGCCCAGTTCCAGGATGGGGAACAGATCCGTCAGGTAATCCCGCAGCACGTTGCCAGTCACCGAGATCGTGTTTTGACCGTCCTTGACCCGCTGCAGCGTGTACTGCATGGCGGCCACCGGTGCCATGATACTGATTTGCAATCCGTCCAGATCCTGATCGGCCAGGCAGGCGTTGACTTTGCGGATCAGTTCCGCGTCGTGCGCCCGATTCTCATCCAGCCAAAACACGGCTGGCCATCCGGTGGCCCGGGCCCGCCGGACGGCCAAACGGACCCAGTCCTCGACGGCGGCATCCCGGGTCTGGCACATTCTCCAGATATCTCCCGGATGCACGTCGTGTTCCAGCAGGACGTGGCCGGACGAATCGACCACGCGAACTCGGCCGGCGTCGCAGATTTCAAACGTCTTGTCATGCGACCCGTACTCTTCCGCCTTTTGGGCCATCAACCCGACATTGGGAACGGTGCCCATCGTGGCCGGGTCAAACGCCCCGTGTTGCTTGCAGAATTCAATGACCGCCTGATAGATGCCGGCATAGCTGCTGTCGGGAATCACGGCCTTGGTATCCTGCAGTTGTCCGGTCGCATTCCACATTTTCCCCGAATTGCGAATCATGGCCGGCAGCGATGCGTCGATGATAATATCGCTGGGGACATGCAGATTGGTGATCCCCTTGTCGGAATTAACCATGGCCAGGGCGGGCCCGTCATCCAGAGCAGCCCGAATGTCGGCCTCAATCTCTGTCCGTTGCGGAGCGGGCAGCTTGCCCAGGTCGGCCAGCAAATCACCCAGGCCGTTATCGGGATTGACGCCCGCCTGCCGCACAGCGCCGCGGCATGTTTGTCAAAAACGGGGGCGAAAAAAACCCGCACCGCGTGGCCAAAGATGACAGGATCAGAAACCTTCATCATCGTGGCCTTCAGATGCAGCGAAAACAGCAACCCGCTGTTTCGGGCATCCTCGATTTGGGCCTGCAGAAATTTGACCAGGCTGGTTTTGTTCATTACGGTGGCATCAATAATTTCGCCAGCCAGCACGGCCACCGCCGGCTTCAATACGTCCACCCGGCCATCCGGCCGGACCAGTTCGATCCGCAAGTTTCCAGCCTGGCGGACGGTCGTGGATCGTTCATTGTGCAGGAAATCACCGACGGCCATTGTCGCCACATGCGAACGGGACTCGGGTGACCAGGATCCCATCGAATGCGGGTGTTTTTTGGCATAGTTTTTAACCGCGGCCGGAGCCCGCCGATCCGAATTGCCTTCGCGCAGAATCGGGTTGACGGCGCTGCCCTTGATCCGGTCGTAACGGGCCCGGATGGCCGCCTGCTCGTCGTTGGCTGGTTCATCCGGATAGTCCGGCAGGTTGTATCCCCGTGCCTGCAATTCCGCGATAGTTGCCTGCAGTTGGGGGATGGAGGCGCTGATATTGGGCAGCTTGATAATGTTGGCATCAGCGGCCTGGGTGATTTCGCCCAACTCGGCCAACGCGTCACCGATCCGTTGTGATTCCGTCAGGAAATCAGGAAACGAGGCGATGACCCGACCGGCCAGCGAAATGTCGCGAGTCTCAATCGGCACGTCGCAGGCGGCGGCATATGCTTGCACGATCGGCAACAGCGACCATGTAGCCAACGCCGGCGCCTCGTCCGTTTGCGTGTAAATGATTGGAGAAATGGAGGAGGGCATTTTTTTTGGGCGGCAACGAAAAATAAAAATATCAGAATGGCGGCAGTCCGGAAGACCCGGTTTTGCAGTGCGGGAACCGGGCAACCGTGGAGGCCCCTCACTGTAGCGAAAAATGCAGTTTTCGCCAGTGAGTCTCGGCGCCCCGCCGGACGATGATCGGCGCCCGCCGGACGATGATCGGCGCCCCGCCGGACGATGATCGGCGCCCCGCCGGACGATGATCGGCGCCCCGCCGGACGATGATCGGCGCCCCGCCGGACGATGATCGGCGCTGTGGAAAACGCCGAATGGGTGCCAATGCCGGCTTTTCCCCGCCGTGCGGGTTTCCGTGGAGATGATTCCGGTCGACATTTCACAGGGGCACCTTCAATGCCCTGCCTGCATGATTTCTGCCGAGGTGGATGATGCCGCTGTCAACAGCACACCGGAAATCCGAATCACAACCCGGGCCTGGGTAGCGGCCTGGTTTTTACCTGGCCCGCCTGCCAGCGCCGGGCGTTATCGGGATCAGGCCGTTGGGGATTCGGAGACTGGTTGAGGGGCCGCTTTGCCGCTAAATTGACTGTTGTGCGACGCCGGAAAACGCCGGTTCCAACCGCAGGGTCCGGTTTGGGATTCCCGTTGACGGCTGGTTCGCGGTTCGGGTTCATAACAGGTAAAACTGCGCAGATGCCCAGGGATTTTCTACAAGGCGCGGCGGACTATTACGATGTGATAGTCATCGGCAGCGGCCTGGGCGGCTTGACGGCGGCCAACATTCTGGCCCGCGAGGGTCGAACCGTATTGTTGCTGGAGCAGCACTACAAATTGGGCGGTCTGGCGACCTGGTTCAAGCGTCCTGGCGGTCATATTTTCGACATTTCGCTGCACGGTTTTCCTTACGGAATGGTCAAAAGCTGTCGCCGCTACTGGTCCCAGGAAATTGCCGATTCGATCGTACAACTCCGGGGCGTGCGTTTTGACAATCCGATGTTTTCGCTGACCACCACGTTTAATCGCGAGGACTTCACGCGGCTGCTGACGACCGAATTCGGACTCGAGCCGGCACGGGTTCAGCGAGTTTTTTGACACCGCCCGGGGCATGAATTTCTATGACGACCAGCAAATGACGACCGGAGAGTTGTTTCAGCAATTTTTTCCCGGCCGCGAGGATGTCATCCGGTTGTTGATGGAACCGATTACGTACGCCAACGGCTCGACGCTGGAAGATCCGGCGATTACGTACGGGATCGTCTTTTCCAATTTCATGTCCAAAGGCGTGTTCACGTTTCAGGGTGGCACCGATGTACTGGTCAAGTCGATGGAACGGGAGATGAAAGCCAACGGTGTTGACATTCGGATCCGTTGCGACGCCGAACAGATTCTGGTCGAGCGCGGCAAGGTGGCCGGTGTGCGGGCTAACGGCCGGGAAATTCGCTGCGGATCGGTCGTCTCGAACGCCAATTTGACCGGAACGATTTTCGGGCTGGTCGGTGAGGACAAATTCGACCGGGACTTCGTGGATGAGGCCCGGGCCGTCCGGCTGAACAACAGCAGTACCCAGGTCTATATGGCGCTCCGCGAAGGGGACGAAATCGACCGCGATACGGGTGATTTGCTGTTTTGCAGTACCGCCGAACGGTTTCGCACGAATCTGCTGTTGGCCAAGGACGTAACCAGTCGCACGTTCTCGTTTTACTATCCGGATACCCGGCCCCAGGGCAAGCAGCGTTACCTGATTGTCTCCAGCACCAATGCGAATTACGAAGACTGGTCGGGGCTGGACAAGGAACAGTATGACGCCGACAAGCAGCATCTGATCGAGACCACGCTGGATTCCCTGGAAAAGTACGTGCCCCGCTGCCGCGAGCGGATTGAGCATGTCGAGGCTGCCACCCCCCTGACGTTTGAGCACTACACCAAACACAATGCCGGTTCCAGTTTTGGAACCAAGTTCGAGGGCCTGGCGGTCAGTCGCGGCCTGCCCGGCCAAATCGGCGGACTTTACCATGCCGGCAGTTGCGGCATCATTATGTCTGGCTGGTTGGGAACGATTAATTATGGCGTGATCGTCGCCAATGATGTCGACAGCTATTTGATGAAACAGAGTTCCGGGACGGTGCTGGCCAGCGGCGCGTAGTCGATCCCCTGGCCCACCGCCGACCCGACCCGGTCATGGCCCGCCCGGGATCCCAATGAGTTTCCACCATGACCGAAATCTCGATAACCGGGTCGATACCGCATCGCGATCCCATGCTGCTGATCGACGAGGTAATTCGTCACACGGCTGACGAAATCGTCTGTCGCCGGACGTTTCGCGGAGACGAATATTTTTTTCAGGGACATTATCCGGATTATCCGCTGGTGCCCGGCGTGATTCTGTGCGAATGTGCCGCGCAGGCCGCCGCGCTGCTGATCGCCAACCAGAACGGTCCGGGCGGGGTTTCGGCCGGCCAGGTTCCCGGTGCTGACGCGGATGAACAATGTACGATTCCGGAAAATGATTCGATCCCGGCGACACGATTGAGTAATTGTCACGCATCTGGACGAGGTGCTTTCGGGTGCCTGGTTTCTGATCGGCCCGCATTCGTTTAACCGGCAAGCTGGCCGCCTCGCTGGAACTCGTCTGTGCGACGGCCCCGCGGCCCGGCTCCGGCGTCCCAGGGGGATCGTGATGAACTTTCTGCAAGTGCGAGGGCAAGCGGTTTCTGGTTTTTGGTGTGGCCAATCGCAAAAGCGTGGCCTGGCATATCGCCAGCTTGCTGGAGCAGTGCGGAGCCACGGTGGTTTACGTCGTGCACAGCGAGCAGCGGCGCGAATCGCTGGCAAAACTGTTGCCCGATCGCGAGATTCTGGTCTGCGACGTGGAACACGAGGATCAGATCGCCGCGGTCGCCGCGCGACTGAAATTGCAGGGCGAGACTGTTCAGCGGCCTTGTGCACTCCATCGCCTTTGCCGATTACGAGGGTGGATTCAAGCCTTTCCACGAAACTCCGAAAAAATCGTTTCTGCGAACGATGGATATTTCCTGCTGGTCACTGGTGACGATTTGCAATGCCCTGCGGGATGTGCTGGCGGATGATGCGTCGGTGGTGACGATTTCGATTTCGACAACGCGCATGGCGAGCGAAAAGTACGGTTACATGGCACCGGTCAAGGCGGCGCTGGAATCGACGATCGTGTTTCTGGCCAAGAGTTTCAGCCGGTTTTCCAGTATCCGGTTCAATGCCGTTGCGCCCGGATTGCTCAAGACCTCCTCGTCGGCCGGGATTCCGGGATACGTCGATGCCTATCTGTACGCCGAACAAGTCATACCGCGAGGCCGGGCTGTGCAGACCGAAGAAGCTGCGGCAACGGCCTGTTTCTTGTTGAGTCCCCGGTCCTCGGGCATCAACGCGCAGTCAGTCGTCGTTGATGCCGGCATGGCGATCAATTATTTTGACGACGAAATTGTCGCTCGCGTCATGAACGCCGATGCCTGAACCGGGTATCCCGGTGGGCCGGGGTCCTGTTTTTCGCAGCGGCGGATCCGCGGCGCCTGGATCAGAGGCGTTGACAGGGCCCCGGCAATGGAGTCGGTCAGCCGACCGCCGCCGTGGGCGGGGGGCCGACGACCCGGGGAATCGACTTGCCGTCGATCACTGCCGGGCGTAGGATCGAACCGGATTCATGTTCCTGCAACCAGTCAATCGACCCCCCGGCTGATCAACAGCCCCCTGTGATGAATCGCTCCAAACTGCGGCGGCAGATCGCCTGGGAAGCGGCCCGGTTGATGTTCGACCGCCGCGAGTCCGAATATTATCGGGCAAAAATGAAGGCTGCGCGTCACGTCTGCAAAGGCCGGGTCAAACCCGCGGACCTGCCCGGCAATGCCGAGATTCGCGATGAGATCCAGAACCTGTCGCGCATGTTCGATGGGGAACTGGAAGTCGCCAAAAAATTGCAGGACATGCGTGTCGCGGCATTGCACCTGATGGAGCTGCTCCGCGATTACCGGCCGCGGCTGATTGGCAGTGTGCTGACCGGACACATTCGCCGCGGCTCGGACATCGATTTGCACCTGTTTGCGGACAACCTGGCGGCAGTGACCGGGGTTCTCGACCAGCACCATTACCGCTATGAGACGCAGCGCAAGGAAATCACCAAATACGGGGAAACCAGCGTTTACCGCCACGTGCACATTCAGGATACGTGGCCGTTCGAGTTAACCGTCTATCCGGCCAACAAGGCTCATTATGTTTTTAAGAGTTCGATTACCGGCAAAGCCATCGAGCGGGCCAGTATTGCCGAGTTAAGGGAATTCCTGACAAACACCTGCCCCGATATGGACCTGGATGGCGAACTGCAAGCGGCGGCCATTCGGGTCGATCCCTGTCAGGTGTTTTTCTCGCTGTTGTTGCCGCTGGAAAACGTACACCAAAATGTCCAATATCATCCGGAAGGGGATGCCCTGTACCACAGTCTGCAAGTGTTTGATTTGGCTTGCGACCGGTTGCCCTATGACGAGGAGTTTCTGGCGGCGGCCCTGTTGCATGATGTCGGCAAGGCCATCGATCCGTATGACCATGTGGCGGCCGGGCTGGAAGCGCTGGAGGGATTGATCAGCGAGCGAACAGCCTGGCTCATCGAACATCACATGCAGACGCACAAACTGGAGAATCGAACCCTGGGGGCCCGGGCCCGCCGCCGGCTGGAACGCCACGAAAGCTATCCGGAGCTGGTGATGCTGGGTGAATGCGATCGCCAGGGACGTCGCCCGGGCGTTGAAACCAGCGAGCTGGAGGAGGCCCTGGACTATTTGCGGCAACTGGGTGACCAGCGGTTTTGGGAAACGCCCCCCTGATTGCCGGCCGCGAGGCCGCGGCCACGACCCGCCCCGGGGCGGTCCCGGCCGCGGCGGCCAGACCGGTTGCCCGGCGAATCGTCGTCGTGCGGCGGCGGTCGTTCCTCCGCCACGCGATGGTGCAGGCCGTTCCATCTAGCCGCGCAGGCAATGCGCGTTGGCCATCGAAATGCCGCTCATGATCGAGCCGATGATGCCCACGAATCCCTGATCCGTGCCGCACAAAAACAGATTGTCCAGATGGGTCGTGCCGTCCAGTTTCTTGTCCGGAGCACCGTAGACGGCTCCGTTGTCGTGCCAGGTGAATCGGCGAATGGTTCTGGGCGTAAACATGTCGGTGGCAATGACGTGTCCGCGAAAATCGGGCACAAATCGCACGGCAGACTCGACGGCCCGGTCGTACCAGCCGGCCTTGGCCATCCGGTATTGGGATTCGTCCAGTTCGTTCCAGCGATCAAAATGGGCGATCGATGTGATTCGCACAACGCCGTCATCCAGTTGCTCGTTGTTGGAGTATTCGTAGTTGTTGGGCGAACAAATGACACCTGTGCGAACATCACACAAATCGTTTTCCGGCCGGGCCCAGCAGAACTGGTTGCTGTCGTTGTAAAATACGATGGTTTCATCCATTCCCAGTGCCGCGGGCTGGCGATCGAGGATCGAAATGGATTCGATAAACGTCAGTTGTCCCGCCTGACGGCTGTCGACTTCGCTGACGTCGTCGCACAGCCGCAGGGTCTCCACGTGGCCGGCCGAGGAGAGGATACGTTTGCCGACGATGATATCCCCGTCATCCAGTTCCACGGCCTGAGCACGACCGTTTTCGACGTGAATTTTCTTGACGCCCTTGCGCAATTTCAGTTCGCCACCCAGCGACCGGTACCGTTTGACCAGATTTTTCAGGATCAGTCGCACACCCTTGAACGGTCGCGCGAATCCCTCGCAGTAGATACTCTGGAACATGATGCTGAACTGGCCAAAGTCCATGTCGTGTTCGCGGGCGTTGCCGTACCACATCAACGGGCACAACAGCATGTCGATCAGCAACGGATCGTCGAGATGCACTCTGCCCATGATCTTGCGGGTCGATGCGTCCGAAAGGATTCCTGATCCAGTTCGTCGTAGCCGGTGATCAGTCCTTCCAGTTTTCGAAAGCCATCGATCTGGTCGGGAAAGCGTGTTGCAATTTCGCTTCGCAACAATTCGATGTCGTTATCGAACGCAGGTCGACCCCGGGAAAACTGATTCGCGAACCGGATTGGGGAGAAAGGGAAAACTCTTCCCACTTGAACCGCAGTTGCCGCAGAATCTTGGCCAGCGGGCCATGACGGGCTCCCTTTTCCGTGAAATTGGTGACGGCGTGCAGGCCCACATCATAGTCGCGACCCCCCACTCGATAGAACGAATTCAGTCCACCGATCGTGTAGTGGCGTTCCAGAATGCAGACCCGCTGGTCGTAATGGGCCAGCCGAATTCCGGCGGCCAGGCCCGACATCCCGGCACCGATGATGATCGTGTCGTACATCGCGTCACCGGACCTGGCAGCGGGCAAACGCCAATCAATAGCCAATGGGAAGAGCAGTCAATGACGGGCCGCGATCGCGGCGTTCGGGCGGCACCATCGCCGGCGGCTCACACCGCGATATCTTCCATGCGGGGCGTCAGGTACTCGACGGTCGAGCTCATGGATTCCAGATTGCCGTAGTCTTCCTCCGGAATCTGAACCCGATATCGTTTGCGCAATTCCATCACGATGTCCAGAAAGTCCATGCTGTCCAGTTCCAGCTGGTCGCGAAACGCCTGTCGTCTTCCAGGCCGGAAAGATCTTCATCGGGGGCAATGTCTTCCAGGATATCGAGAACGGCGTTTCGAATGTCTTCAGGGGCCATGGGCAGACTCCATGCTGTGTTCTCGCGGTTGAATGGCCGGAAAAGGTGTAATCGCGGGTGAATGCGTCGACGGCGAATCGCCACCGGGACAGGCCGGCTGCTAGCCGCGGTATCGCTCGATGATGACGACCGAATTGATCCCCAGCATGCCAAACGAATTATTCAGAATATAATTGACCGGCCGGCCGATTTCCCGGGGCTGGTTTTGGACCAGACCGGGCAGGGCACATTCCGGATCGAGATCATCCACGTTGATCGTTGCATGACAGACGCCATCATCAAAGGCGGGCAGATTGCCGGCCAGTTCCAGCGATCCGGCCGCCCCCATCGAATGGCCGATGAAGCTTTTGGCGTTGTTGATACAGGTCGTCGGGCTCTCGCCAAATACCTCGCGAATCGCCTCACATTCCAGCGAATCGCCATTGGCCGTTCCGGTCGCGTGGGTGCTGACGATATCGATCTGTTCGGCAACCAGGCCGGCCCGATCCAGCGCCAGGCGAATGCACTGCGCCTGCCGTTCCGGATTGGGCAGCACGAAATCGGTGGCGTCGGTGTTGATGCGCATACCCCACCAGTTCGCCGAAAATCCGTGGCCCGGCGAGCCAACGCATCGGACAACCGTTCCAGCACGTACAAACACCCACCTTCGGCCACGACGATCCCGTTTCGGTGCATAGTCAAAGGGCCGCGACGCCTTGTGCGGATCGTCGTGGGTCGCCAACGCTCCCTGGCTGGAGAAACCGGCAAAAATACCGAAACGTGTGAATGCTTTCGGAAACGCCACCGGCAATCGCCAAGATCGCACTCGTCCAGCCGCAATTGCTGGGCACCCTGAATCAAACCGGCATTACCAGCGGCACAGGCGGCGCCGATCGTGTAGTGCGGACCGGTGATCCCCATGTTCAGGGCGATTTCACCAGCCGGATTGTTGGCGACCGTTCGCGGATTGTGGTGATGCGACCAGAATTTGGTGTCGTAATCAAAATTGCTGATCTCGTAGATTTCGTTTTCGGTTTCGACGTTGCCGTGCTCGGTCACGCCGATGTAGACACCGACGCGATCGTGGTCGACGTTGGCCCAGTCCACACCGGAACTGGCAATGGCTTCATTGGCACAGTACACGCCGATACTGCCGGCCCGGGTGCCGCGGCGGGCGTCCTTGCGGGATTGGTGACGCTGCACATCAAAGTCGCAAACGCCGGCAAGTGTCTTGCCAAAATAACGAATCTCGTAATTGCGAACGCCGCTGACCCCCGCCAACAGCGCAGTCGCGGAAATCGACCAGGGAATTGCCGTTGGGGGCGGTCAATCCAATGCCGGTAATGACGATACGCTGGTCGGGCGAAAGTTGCTGCGGTTTGGCGGCGGAAATCATGTGAGTCCGTTCGAGAAGAATTGCCCCTTGAATTTAGGGGTTTTTCAGCGTTTTCGCAAGCGGCGAGCGGGCTGATTCGACTCCCCGGACGACCGGTATTGCGGCGCGACCCCTTCCCGCACCGATTGGCAAAACACCGGGATTCGCGGCTGGTTTGGCCACCGGGACGCAGGACCCGGTCCAGGGCGGCGCAGGCCCGTCCGGTTACTCGAGAACCTGAAACGCGAATGGGGCCAACCCGCCGGCCGCATGTCAGGAAGTGTCGGCCGCCAGCGAAGCCGCCAGGCGTTTCATACCCTCTTCGTGGGACACGATGGCCTCGTAACCAAAATCCCGCCGGGCCCTGGAAATATCAAAATAGTGGCTCTTGGCAAGCTGTGCTGCCAGAAACCGGGTCATTCGGGGTTCACTGTCCTTGTTCAACATTTCATGCCACGTCTCCAATAACGCTCCCAACCGGTAGGCCCAGTAGTATGAAATCCGTTTTTTGACTTTGGGAATCCCGGCCAACGCCAGTATTTCATTCATGAATCCCCAGCAATTCACCGGATCGCCCTGACTGATGAAATAAACGCTGCCACAGACCGGGGAACCCGGTTTCAGGGCCCTGGCCGCCAGCAAATGCGCGTGGGCGGCATTGTCCACATACGTGGTATCAATCTGGTTGGTTCCGTCTCCAACCTTGCGCAATTGCCTGAGCCGGCCTCGCTGAATGATGCGCGGAACCAGATGCCGGTCGCCCGGTCCCCAAATCAAATGCGGTCGCAGGGCACAGGTCATCAACTGCGGCGGATCATTGGAATCCAGAACGTGTTGTTCGGCCAGCGCCTTGGACTTGGGATAATTGCACAACCAGCGGGTGGCGTAGGGTGCCGATTCGTCCTGGTTAATTTGATGTTCGCCGGTAAACGTGACGCTGGGACTGCTGGTATAGACCAGCCGGGAAACTCCGTGTCTCAGACAGCATTCCACCACATTTCTCGTCCCGATCGTGTTGACCGAATGATACAGTTTCCAGGATCCCCAAATCCCGGAAATGGCGGCCACATGAAATACAACATCCACGTGGGCGAAGGCCGACTCGATCATGTCGATGTCCCGGATGTCGCCATGAAAGGACTCAATATGCAACCCCGCCAGCGATTCATTGCGCTTGCGGGTTAACGCGCGAACCTGCCAATTATCATCGAGCAAGTGCCGGACCAGACACGATCCCAGAAAGCCGTTTGCTCCCGTTACCAGTGCTATCACGATTGGCTGTCCATGCTGGGCGGGCGGGGCGGTGAATCCATGCGGTCAATTCGACGCCCGATTATACCGAATCGGCCGCCGATTCGGCAGACACATCCGGCGCAGCGATTTCCCACGGCCAGAATCAATGCCGTGCTCGGGCAGCCGCGCAGGCTCCGGGTACCGAATCAAACGGCCTCCAACCCTGATCGATCAGTCGTTCGTGGGGCAGAAACCTGGCCTTGTATGACATGTTGGGCGAGTCGGCAATATAGAACCCGAGGTACAGATAATCCCGACCGGTTTGCCGGCAATACTCAATCTGCCTCAGAATCGACCAGGTTCCAAGACTCAACGCGGCGCGGCGGGGATCGTAATAGGTGTACACGGCCGACATGCTGTTTTCTCCCTGGTCGCAAATGGCGACGCACACCAGCCGGCCATCGAGCGAATAGGAAAGCTCAAACGTGTCGAAACAGCTGCGCTGAAACGCCCACGCGTATTCTTCACCGTCAATATTCGATTCCCGTCGGCCAAGGTTTCTCAAACGCCGATGCAAATTGAACAGTTCGATCCGCGAATGATCGACGACCACCGGGCCGATATACGGCGTCAGCAGGCGATCATTGCGGCGCAGCGTGCGGCGATGGGTCCGCGAAAACCGAAATCGATTGACCGGCAGTCGAATCGGTTCACAGGCGCTGCATCCGTCACAGCAAGTCGAATAAACAAATTCGCCAGTCCGCCGTTGACCCAGCGCCAGTCGCTGATCCGTTTGCAAGGGTGTCACCCGTTGACCGGGAATTTGCAGCGGCAAGCGAGCCTGGCGGGAATCGAGATACGGGCAGGGCTCCTGCTCGTCGTAGACCGTGACATCCCTCAAAATCGGCAATTGGTTCATGGCGGTATCACCCTGGCCGGCGGTTCAGCCGTAACTGGGCGTGTTGTTGCGGGTCATCTGGCGGACCAGTGCGAACGCTGCAACGAAATCCCTCGGCTGGCTGACTGTCCCCATTATCGCATGAGGTGCGGCCCGGTAAAGCATCCAATCTTTGCGCGACAGCTTTGGGGCGACAGCCATTTGCACGGCACCTGGCAATCTCCGCGGTCCGGCGTTTGCCAGAGGCCAGGGCCGCTGCCGCCCGAGCCCGGCTGGCCAGAAAATGGCTGGCCAGAAAATGGCGGCCGGTGTCTCCCGCCGCTTTCGCTCCGCGTCAAAACTCGTAATCGGCGTTCGTACTGATGGCGTTTTCAAATTCGCTGTGACGATCGGGGGCCCGGTCTTCAAACCGGGTGAATTCCTTCAACCAGCTCAAGTCGATTTCTCCGGTCGGTCCATTGCGCTGTTTCTCGATAATAATCTGGGCCTGTCCGGCGACTTCGTCGCGAGCCTCGCCGCGCAAGTAGTATTCTTCGCGATGCACAAACATTACGACGTCGGCATCCTGTTCAATGGCACCGGATTCCCGCAAGTGGCTCATTCGGGGTCGGTGGTCGCGGCTGTCCTCGGCTTGCCGGTTCAGCTGGGAAAGACACAAAACGGGAACCTTGAGTTCGCGAGCCAGGCCCTTGAGCCGCCGGGCAATTTTGGCAACCTGTTCCTGCCGCGGGTCGGTCGAGCGGTCGGGCTCAATTAATTGCAAATAGTCAACGACCACCAGTCCCAGTCCATTCTGGCGACGCTTGATACGCCGGGCGGTGGAAGCAATTTCGGCGACCGTACGACTGGGAGAATCATCGATAAACAGCGGTACGCTGCTCAGTTCGGAGGCCTTGTCTTTCAGGCGGCCCCGTTCTTCCTTGCTGACGCTGCCATTGCGCAGCCGCCGGCTGTCAACCCGGGCCACCGAGCAGAGCATTCGTTCGATCAGTTCAATGCCCGCCATTTCGAGGCTGACGAACAACACCGGCGCTCGCGAATAGCGAACCACGTTTTCGGCGATGTTCATGGCAAACGCCGTTTTTCCCATGCTGGGACGGGCCGCCAGAATCACCAGCTCCGAGGCGTGCAAACCGCCCGTCAGATTGTCCAGATCCGCAAATCCGAAATCCACTGCGCCTTCGGGATTTTCGCCCCGCATGCGGGCGTCCAGCCGGTCCAGCGCCATCAGAAATATCTGCTTGATATCGCCCGCGGTGGATGCGTTTTGAGATTCGCCAATGGCAAATACTTTTTCTTCGGCTTGCGAAAGAAGTTTTTCAGCATCTTCGGTTTCGATCTCGTAGGCATCACGCAGAATATCCGTGGAGGCCTCGATCACCGAACGAATGATCGCTTTTTCACGGACGATTCTGGCGTAATATCGGGCATGGGCGGCATTGGGCACTTTGGAAAACACGTCGGCAATGTAGGTTCCGCCGCCGATCCGGTCGTAGTCGCCACGATCCTTCAGCCGCTCCAGCAACAGCGTCATATCGATATTTTTGCCGGAGTTGCGCATGTCGACCAGATGATCGAACAGCGTCCGATTGGCATCGAAATAGAAATCCTCCGCCCGCAACTCGGTAGCCACTTCGTCAATATTCGTGGGCATCAGCATCATGCTGCCGAGGACACCCAATTCCGCCTCCTGGCTGTGCGGCGGCTGCCGGTCAATCAGCGACCCGGCATCAGCGGGCCGGGGTTTCCGGTCATACTTGCGTTGTTGGGTGGTCGACTGACCGGTGTTTGAATTCAATTTCGCATCCTTTACGGTATTGGTCCGAACACGCGAGAGGGCAACCATGCCGGCCCGAGTCCGGACCCGGGCGGCCGGCAAACGGCACCGGAAACCGGCGGATCGATCCGCCCCCGCCATTCTATCGTGGCGGGCCGAACCGGGCATGGACCGCCTGGCAGGAATCCTGTCCGCGCCCTGTCGCCCGCGCCGCTTCGGCCGCCCGCGCCGCTTCGGCCGCCCGCGCCGCTTCGGCCGCCCGCGCCGCTTCGGCCGCCCGCGCCGCTTCGGCCGCCCGCGCCGCTTCGGCCGCCCGCGCCGGAAATCCGTGTCTGGTGCCCCCCGGTGGCGGATCGGAGGGATGGTCGGGTAACCGGACGGATGCCCGTGATCGTGGCCTCTGTCGGCCAGATTCAGCCTGGGCCTGACCACCAACAGCCAGCCCGGGCTCCCTACCCGGCGGTCGCCGGGGAAGTGGCGGCATTGGGATCCGGGCCATCGGCGGAGGGAACGACCCATACCTTCAGGTCGGCGGTTATTTCGGGATGCAGCCGAACGTTGACCGTATACAGCCCCAGTTCCTTGAGGACGCCATCCATACGGATTTGTTCGGGAGCAATCGTGAAATCGTTTTTGCGGAGCGCGTCCACGATTTCCGCGGTACCGACGCTGCCGTACAGGTGCCCTTCTTCGTTGACATTGGCTTCAATGGCAAGGCTCAGTTTTTCGATCTGCCGGGCAATCTCCTCGTGCGCCTGCAGCTTGGCCCGGGCGATCTGTTCCAGTTTTTCCTTGTGTTTGTCGACCATCCGTTTGTGATGGTCCGTGGCCAGGGTCGCCAAACCGTTGGGAATCAGATAGTTGTTGGCAAATCCGGGTTTCACTTCCACGACATCGCCGTGCTTGCCCAAATGTTCCACGGTTTGGATTAGCAGCAATTCCACACCGCCATGGGGACCCGTCGGCAATCGCTTGAAGCCTTTGGGCTGCCGGCGCTGTTTTTTCATTTTCGAAGTTTGGCTCATGGTTCCGGATGATGGGCTGGGCGACAGGGCCGGATCGGACGAGACATCCGGGTGGGGCCGCAACGACGGTCGCTGGTTAATGGAACAAGGGGGTTCAAATGTTTCGGGTCGGGCAGTTTGCCGACGTGTGGTGTCTGTTAACCGGTTCTGGCCGAATTTGCAAGGCAGAAAGCTGCGCCTGACGGGTCGCCGACTCCTGAACGAAACCGGCGTCAGTCCGGCTGTATCAACTTTTTGATCCTGACCTAAAACGGAATATTGTCGTGCGGTGGCGGGGCGGCGGCGGAACTGGCGGATTCGGTGGATTCGTTCAAATGATGGTCTCCGCCCTGACCGGCATCGCCACCGCTGCGACGGGAACCGAGCATCTGCATTTTCTCGCCGATGACTCTCAGCTTGTAATTTTTCTTGCCGTCCTTTTCCCACGTATCCAGCTTCAAACGTCCCTCGATCAGGACCTGCGAACCTTTGCCAAGGTATTCACTGGCAACTTCGGCCGTACGGCCCCACAGGGTAATGTCGACAAACGTCGTTTCATCCACCCATTGGTCATTTCGTTTGACCCGGTCGTTAACCGCCAATCCGATATCGGTAACGGCGGTTCCCTGAGGCGTGTATCGCAACTCGACATCACGGGTCAGGTTGCCTACCAGAATCACCCGGTTAAAACTGGCCATAATTTCACCTCGCAGGTCAGTCCCGTTTAATGCCGGGCCCACGGCTCGGCCGCGGGTTCGGGCAAAACGGGATTTGAAGTTCAGGCGTCGGCAGATGCCGTGGCCGGCTGCTTTTCGTCGGTTGCGGCACCGTTACTCTTGTCGTCTTTGCCAGCATCCGTTGCTGAATCGGTTTCACCAGCACGCGTACCATGGCCTTTGGCGGCCAGCACCAGAGGATCGATCAGACGTTCATCAATCCGCACAATCAAATGACGCAAAACAAGGTCGTTCAACTGACAGGCGCGATTGAATTCGGCAATCCGCGCTCCGTTGATTCGGCAATAGGTCAACCAGTAGGCCCCCTTGTATCGCCCCTTGATCGGATAGGCCAGCTTTTGCTCGTTCCACAAACGACTGGCCAGCACCTCGCCATCCACATCCTTGATCATTTTGTCGATGCCTTCCGCGGCACCCACTGGATTGCGCGCGTACGCGTTCGCATCCAGAATAAACATCACTTCGTACCCGTTATTTGTCAAAATCAATCTCCTGAATCAATTACGCCTCTGGCCTGCTGCTGCCTGATTGGTCTCTGGTACCGGCCAGCTCGCGTCAAACCGTTCGTCAATCGGGTCTGACAGTTTACACAAATGGCCCGGATTTGGGCAGGTGGTTTGTCAATTTTCGCGAAGGATCAACGGGATTTTGGGTGTGCGGGGAACGGGTTATTCGGTTCCGGTGTCCCGTCAGGGCGAGCGGTCATTGTGCGGCGGCTCCGGCCGGGTCGAATCCGGTTTGGTTGGCGATGCAGCCGGATCCGCGTTGAATTGGTTCATGCAGCGCCTCGATCCCGTCGTGAACCCAAACCAGTACCGCTTTGGCGGCCCTTTCAATGGCCGCCTGGATTTCCGGGACCTCCCCGGCCTGAAACTTGCCCAGCACCCACCGGGCCGGCTCTCGCCCGGCCGGGGGGGATCCAATGCCGATTCGCAGGCGGGCAAATTCCGAAGTTCCCAGGCGATCGATAATGTCCTGCAATCCGTTTTGCCCGCCCGCCGAACCGGAGGGTTTTAGCCGCAACCGGCCCCGGGGCAAGTTGAAATCATCACAAACAACCAGCAAATCGCCGATTGGCAGCTTGTAAAAATCCATGGCGGCCCGTACGGCCTGGCCACTCAAATTCATGAACGTCAGGGGCGAAAGCAACAAGATTTTTTCCGTGCCGCTGCGGATTTCCGCGATCTCGCTGTTGAATTTCCCGCCGGGCCGAGGAGCCTGAAATTGCCGGTGCAGGGTCGCAATCACCTCGAAACCAACGTTGTGCCGGGTTTCGCGGTATTTTTGACCGGGATTTCCCAGCCCGACAACAAGTTTCATCGACGCGTGGCCAACCGCTAATCGCTGCTCTCGGAATCTTCGTCTTCCTTGCGCCCAATAATCTCCGGCTCGGCAGCCGCTGCCGCTTCCTCATCTTCCGGTTCGACGACCTCTTTGGGCATTTCACAACTGACAATCACGGCCGACGGGTCAATCAGCAATTCCGCGTCTGCCGGAATCTCCAAATCGGACGCCAGCACCGATTGATCCAGTTCGAGGTGATTGATATTCACACCAATGTGGTCCGGCAACTGATCGGCCGGGCAACGAATTTCAACCTCGTGGACCTGTTGTCGGACGATCCCACCGGCCCGGGTTCCCGGAGCCACCCCGCGCAGTTCAACATTCAGGGAAACTTCCACAGATTCCTTGGCGTCGATACGGGCCAGATCGATATGCATTACATGACTGCCCAGCGAATCCCACTGGACTTCCTTGACCAGGGCACTTTCCGAAACGGCCCCCGCCAGCGTCACAATATGGGCGCTGTCGCGGATCATTCGCTCGACATCGCGGGAATCAACCGACAAATGGACATTTGCCTGGCCGTGGCCATACAATACGGCCGGCGTTCGGCCGGCGGCCCGCAGGCGTCTCATGCGGAGCGTGCCGGTTTCGTCACGCTTTTCCACTTTTAATGTGTCGCTCACAATATATCTCTCCCGGAGACGCCCTGGAAATCCTGAGTTACAGCCTGTGCTACAGCAAATTGCGGTAGCCTGCCGCCCATTGCCGGTAAATAATCGGTTTGACGGGAAGCCCGGTATTTTGCCAGAAAGCCAGCGGATTTCAAGGCCAACGCCGCCGGGCGACCTGGTCCAAACCGGTCCAGGCTCCGTCCGCAATTTTTGCCCCGCGCAGGTCCTGGTAGCCTCACAATGAGTTCATCGCGAAAAACACGACCGGAAGTCTTTGAGTTTGTCGAGCCGATTGGTCACCGGGTACTGGTCCGCAAGGACGCTGCCAAACGGGAAACGCGGGGCGGGATTGCCCTGCCGGATGCGGCGGAAATCCCGACGATCACCGGCCGGATCGTCACGATTTCGGCGGCCATCGACCACGACGACGATTTGCCGCTCAAACAATACGACAAGGTCATCTTTCACCCCAAAAACGCGATTCCCGTCGATTTTGAGTCGGACAATCAGCTGTTTGTCGTTCCGGTAGAGGATATCGTCGCGGTTTTTCGACGCGAAACGCGTCCTCCCGGGCCGGTGTCGATGGAGGACCCGGCCGATGATGACGAGGGGCCGGACGATTAGCCGACAGACGGCTGCGCCCCTCCCCGGCCTCATCCCAACGGGAATGGTCTTGTTCAGTCGCCGCCGCCTTCCTCGTTGAAGATCGCGCTGATCGACTGATGATGGTGAATCCGTCGAATGGCTTCGCCCAGCAATCCGGAAACGGTCAATACCCGGATTTTTTCCAGATCGTTGTCCGGGGCCAGGGGAATACTGTCGGTAATCACGACACTGTCGATCGGAGCGGCCTTCAGTCGGTCCACGGCCTTGCCCGCGAACACGCCATGGGTAGCCGCCACGTGCACCTCGCGGGCCCCGCAATTTCGCACCATTTCGGCGGCCCCGCAAATCGAACCGGCCGTACTGATCATGTCGTCGAACATCAGCGCGACCTTGCCGCTGATGGGGCCTCCAATCACGTTGGCCTGTTCCACCGAAACTGCGCTTTTGCGGCGTTTGTCAATGATCGCGATCGATCCCCCCAGACGTTTCAGGTGGCCCACCGCGCGTTTGATGCTGCCTTCGTCGGGGCTGACGATGACCAGGTCCTCAGGTGCAAATCCGAGGTGGCTGAAGTGCTGGTTCAGGACCGGGCCGGCATACAGGTGATCGACTGGCACATCAAAAAAGCCCTGGATTTGGGCGGCGTGCAAGTCCATGGCCAGAACGCGATCGGCCCCGGCGCGAGTGATCAGGTTGGCGACCAGTTTGGCCGTGATCGGTACCCGGCCCTCGTCCTTGCGGTCCTGACGGGCATAGCCAAAATAGGGAATCACCGCCGTGATCCGCTCGGCACTGGCCCGTTTGCAAGTGTCGATCATGATCAGCAATTCCATCAAATGATCGTTGACCGGAGGGCATGTGGGCTGGACCAGGTACACATCCCGCCCGCGGACATCCTCGATCTTGCAATGCAATTCGCCATCGGGAAACGTGATTAAACTGCAATCGCCAAGCTCGAGATTCAAAAACTGGCAGATTTTGCGGGACAATTCCGGGTTGGCACGGCCGCTAAAGATTTTCAGTTCGTTCATGGAATCCTGGCATGCGGAAATGGGCCGTCGTCAATTCGGGCGTGGACAGCGCCTACTATCCCACGTTGGAAACACCAGCGTCAACCGCCTGAACGAAATCAGTCAGTTGTCTGCCGGGGAACCGCCGACCGAGCCGCGGATCCGGATGCCCCGCGGGCGATGTCGGAATCGCCGGCCACCATCGTGCGCCGTCTCATTTCCTGCTCAACGGCCGCCAGTTGTTCCGGGGTGTTGACCGACAACGCCTCGACCGGCTTCAACACGGGCATGGCCTCGACGTTCAGGTCGCGTGCGAGCATGATCGCCGGCACATCGGTCAGATAATATTCACCCTGCCTGTTTTCCCGACCAACGTCTGCCAGAGCGTCCAGCAATTTTTGGCAATCGAACAGGTAGGTACTCATGTTGACTTCCCGAATCCCCCGCTGAACCTCCGTACAATCCTTGTCCTCGACAATGGCCTGAAATACACCCCGCTCATCGCGAACAATACGGCCCAGTCCGGTCGGGTCGTCGTGGATCAGAGTGCCCAGCAGACAGGCCGTCTGGCCCGGCTGAAAACCGCGAATCAGGTGGTCGATGGATTCGGCCTGCAGCATCGGTGAATCGCCGGCAACGACAATCAGTGGTCCCTGGAAATCGGCCAGATGGGGCCGACAGACCATCACCGCATGCCCGGTACCCAGCTGTTCCGTTTGTTCAACAAACTCCAGATCGGAGTAATCCGCCAAAGCGTGGCGAACCAGTTCCGCGCGATAACCGACCACCACCAGAATCCGCCCGACGCCGGCCTGTCGCAACGCATCCAGCACCCACGCCACCAGGGGCCGGCCGCAAGCCTCGCACAACACCTTGGGCAACCCGGATTTCATCCGGGTTCCCTTGCCAGCCGCCAGAACCACGGCCATCGGCAGAACAGACTGGGCCATCGATCAATGCCTTTCGTTCCAATTGTCCGGTCGTCTCCCCAGATCACATGGCTGGCATTGTAAACCGATTTTCCCCAATCGCCAGAATGACTTGTGCGAGGCACAAAAAAACTCGCAACCTGAAGGCTGCGAGTCCAAAATGATTGCGAACTCCGGTGAGCGATTACCGTTTCCAGTCGATTCCAAACGAGAAGCCGGCGGCGATGAAGTCTTCCGAGTAAACGGTGGACGGAGCCGGGAGTCCGGAGAACGTGGCGTTCGGGTTCAGGAAGGCCGTGCGGATATCCGCCCGGGCAATTCCCTGCCAGATATACTGAATCCCGATCCCGCCCCGCAACGAGATGTCGCGAGTCAGGGCATAGGTCAGTTCGGCTCCCAGATCGAGCAGCGGCATGACATCGTAACCGGCATTGGTTGCTTCGGTGTTAATGACCGCGGTCGTGACGGTGTTTTGAATCCATGTGTTGGCGAAGTAGTTTTGGGTGTTGTACAACACGCCCACCGCCCCGTCCAGGCTGCCCTGCCAGCGATTGTACTGGCGGAAGTATCGCGTTCCAATGTGTCCGCCCAGCGCACTGTTTTGCACAGTCTGGTTAAACCGGTATCCGGTAACCGCGGTCAGCGAACCGTCCTCGTTCGTTTTGTCGCTCAGGGACAGGTAACGGGCCCCAAAGTAGGGCTCGATCCAGCCGCCCGTCGACAGACGCTGGCGGAACTGGCGATTGACTTCGACCTGATCGATTTTGGTTCGCAACAACATCGGATTGGGTACGATGATGTTTTCCCCAAACACATAGGTGGTACCTTCCAAATCCAGGTAGTTGGCGGCCCACCCCGCGTTCTTGGTGGAATACCAGCCAATCTCGATCTCGCGAGCCCAGTGATAGTTCGAGCCGGTATTGAATTCGCGGGGATCTTGCCCCGGAATCGCCCCCGGACGATCAATGCTGTAATAGGCGAATCCCAGTTCGGCATAGAAGCCGTAGTGGAACCTCTGGCTGCCGTCGATCGACGTGATTTGCCAAGGCGCCCACAACTGGGCGTCGTAGTAAAAATAGTCGGTTTCGGTAAACGAAGATTCATTGGCATCGTATGGCCGCGCCGAAGGCCCCAGAGATAACCCGTCCTCCGTTGTTTGTGCGGTCACGGCATGCGTGCCAGCAAACATCACGGTTATCACGGCGAGCGTAAATAAAAACTTGCGTTTTGACATGGGGTTGTTCCCGAATGTTCTCGTGTGACCGTTGCGGGTCAATTCTCCAATTACAGACCATTACGGTCGTGTTCAGGTGTCACCGGTAGTATCGGGAAACCCTGTCGTGCCGGTTGAACAAGAAAGTGAAAATTTAACGATATTGCCGGAAGTCTGCGTTGACATGCTGTCACACGCGAATGCCATCGGTACCCGGTCCACCGAATTGGAAACGCAATGCCAGCGGTCGGGCGACCCAATGTCGACGGTCTGGCCCCCACTCGACCCCCGGTACCGCCGGCCACAAATGATACCGCCCGCCCCGGCAAATTCGCGAAACGCGGGGACATGCCGGGCAGGCCCGAATGCCCCCGGTTGGTCCGAAAAAGAAAAACAGCGCCACCGAAAATCCGCAGAGCATCAGCAAACCAGCTAGCTCCAAATTCGGTTTCCCTCGGGTTCCGGTGAACTGGGTGGCTCGAAACTCCCGTCGCTGCCGGGCCTGCGCCCGGCGTCCAGCCAGTCGCCGTTGGCTGAATTGCCTTGCGCTGGAGTGCCCCGGCCTGTGGCAGCCTTCCGGATTCATCCCGACATCAACTCAGTCGCGCAGAAACGACCCGGTTGGCCCGCATCCCGCCCGGGGAATTTACCGGGGCCTGCGATTGACCGACATTCCGGAAAACGCTGGCAGCACGCCGATCCGCCCCGCCGGAACAATAATCAGCGCAACAAAAAACGACCGCTGGCGATGGGCCAGCGGTCGTGTGTCAATTCATTCGAAATGCCTGTCCGGGGATGTCCAGCTAAAGCGTTTAGCGGTTCCGGCGGCGGAACGTCAGACCAATACCCGCCAGTCCCAACAAACCCAACGTCGATGGTTCCGGGATGATAGGCGTGGAGCTGATGCTCAAGGTCCAGCCAGAGATCGACCCGATATTACCCAATGCGTTGTCGGAAATGGTCAATGTCCAGAGTCCATTGGTCAGCGAACCACCATAGGTTGCGGCAAATGACTGGGCCGCACCGTTGACGGTTGAGGGGCTGTAAACACCAACCGGGATGGGCACTTGAAAAGGCGTTGCCGCAGCGGCATTCCACCAGTTTGCGCCGCCATCGGCAAAAACGTAAAAACCTGCCCCGCCCAAAGTGGAGGAGTCGCCAGCACCCGCCCCAACCCGTCCAGTGCGATTCATCAAATCGATGCTGCCCGCCGGTCCGCTGAGGGTCACAATCAGATCACCCACCCACGTATGATTGGCACCTTCAAGAATAACTGAAACCTCGTTGATGGTTTCATTGCCGGGCAGCGCCACGGCGATTGAGCTGGAATTCGAACCCAAGTCGGGAATGGCAAATCCGGCGCCGCTACCAACAAAATCCGCGGCCGCTGTGCCGACGCTCGCCGCCACAATGATCAATGACAGAAAGAATGGCTTCGTTTTCATAACGGGTTCCTGAAGTTGAAAAGCATGATGTATTTGAACGAGGTCAACGACGCGGGGTCGCAAGTTCCACAGCCACCGATTGGGTGAATTCACAACGCAACCGGCCAAGCAGGTTTATTACGACATCCGTTAAGATACTGATATTTGGCACCGTTGCAATAACCGGTTGCCCGGATTTTCGCAATAATTCCGGCTGACAGCAGATACCCAAACGCGCATGGCATGGTATGGCACGGTGCCGGCGAGCCTGAGCGGTCGGGACAAGGCATTTTCCGGGGCATTTTCCGAGGCAATCATCGGAATTTCCGCAAAAACGACCTCGTCAGGCCGTCCGCCACGGGTTGGGCAACCGGGAAAATGAGCACGGGTGGGCGACCGACCGACGGCCCAAACGGGCCGTTTTCGCTGGCCGAAACTGGAGAGCGCGGGATTTTTCGCCTCTTCCCACAGACGGCTGCCCGTTCAAAAATGAACCCTGTGACCCGGACGGGTTTGATAAATCAGGCGATCCGTCCGATGCCTGATCGGCCGCAACTTCCCGGCCGCGGAACACGACGTCCCCGTAGCTCAATTGGATAGAGCGCTGGCCTCCGGAGCCAGAGGTTACAGGTTCGAATCCTGTCGGGGATACTGGCGGATGGGGAGTTGGCCGAGCTGCCGCGAGCGGTTCGGTAAAAACAATGCCGGATTTTCCCATGACATCCGATCCCACCCGTCGCCCCAATCTCCGGCGTTGCTGTTCCCGGCGACTTTGTCGCGGCAGACGCGCTGACCGAAAACAAAGCGCCGTGCCCGAATAAAGGAAGGCTGTGCCCAAATCGCTTTGCAAAATCAAGAAGCTGCTCAAAACGGACCTGGATCTGTATGTCGAGCATGTGCGCGAGCCGCGTTATGTCTGTCGATCGTGCGGCCGCGTCGCCAACAAAAAGAAACTGCTCTGTGAACCGGTCAAGCTGGAGGCTCTCGACACGGCAGCCTATTCGGCGGCGGGCCGCAAACCGAAGTAGTTCGATGGCGTCGGGCGGCGTCGGGTCACCTGTGACCGGTCGTCTCCCGACGTTGATCAATAATCTCAATCACGTGGCAAAGACAGAATTTGATTTTTAACAGGTTTCCGCACCGGTTACCGCGCCGGCGGGCCGCGTCGAGCCGCCGGACCGGTAACGGCGGTCCGTTAACGGCGGTCCGCCAATCTCCCTGGAATGTGCTGCCAATCACTGACGGCAATCATCAGGCCGGTTCCAGAATTTCTGTGAGTTCGCGGGCCGCCAGCGAATCAATCACCAGGTTGACGTGACTGAAATCCTGATCGCGGGAATGGTGGCCAGGGACGGCGACGGCAAACGCCCCGGCGGCAGCGGCGGCGCGCGAGCCGGTCAGGCTGTCCTCCAAAACCAGCATGCAGCGAGGTGCGATACCATGTCGGGCAGCCGACTCCAGATAAATATCCGGAGCTGGTTTGCCGCGAGGTACGTCCTCGGCGGTCAGCACGAACGCGAAATGCCCGGCCAGGTCACTCAGCTCCAGGCATCGATTGGCAAAGGCCCGGGAACTGCTGGTGGCAATCGAACGTGGCAAGCCCCGCCTTTCCAGCCGATCCAGCAATTCGGTCAGTCCCGGCAGGCGGGTCAGCCGGCCGGGCAGGATTTCCGTCATCCGCTGATGCAATTCGTTCAACAAACTCTGGCGGGATTCGTCGAGTCGGCAATGCTCGCCGAGAACCGCTATTGCCTGCAATCCCGGCAGTCCCATCATGCCCAGCTTCAATTCCGTCGAGAACCGGTGACCGCGTTGCAGCAACAGCTGTTCAATGGCTTCGTCGTACAGGTCCTCGGTATTGAACATCAAACCGTCCAGGTCAAAGACCACGGCCTGAACGTCGGGGTTTGCGGGCATTTGCAGGGTTTGACTGTTGGTGAAATGCAATTCAGACAATAATGTGACCGGGATCCCGGTGGGAAATCCCGGGCCGGCTATCCCCCATGTTATCCGGCGGGGTGGCCAGGCCGTCAATTGACGCCGGGCCGTCACCCGACGCCGGGCCGTCACCCGACGCCGGGCCGTCACCCGACGCCGGGCCGTCACCCGACGCCGGGCCGTCACCTGACGCCGGTCGGCCCAATCCCGTGGCATCTCGTTGAGCACAAATCTGGTGGATCACACCCAGCAACAATCTTCCGAGCAAATCAAATCGGCTCGCGATTTGAGCCTCAAGCCCAAGGCCCCGCCGGCCGAGGTGCCCGGCTATGCGATTGAATTATTGCTGGGCCGCGGTGCCTATGGCGAGGTTTGGATGGCACTGGATCGCCGCACGGGCCGTCGCGTGGCGATCAAGTTTTACACGCACCAGGGTTCGGTCGATCTTTCGCTATTGTCGCGAGAGGTTGAAAAGCTGGTTTTTTTGTCTGCCGACCGGTATGTCGTCCAGTTGCTGGATATCGGTTGGGACGCCCGCCCGCCCTATTACGTGATGGACTTCATTGAGAACGGTTCGCTGGAGGACGAATTGCAGCGACGGGGAACCTTGCCGGTCCCGGAGGCGCTGGAATTAACCGAAGAAATAGCCATTGGGCTGATGCACTTGCACGGCAAGGGGATTTTGCATTGTGACCTGAAACCCGGCAACGTTTTGCTGGACCAGGATCACAAACCGCGGCTGGCAGATTTTGGCCAGTCCCGGTTAAGTCACGAACTGGCACCGGCCCTGGGAACCCTGTTTTTCATGGCTCCCGAACAAGCGGATCTGCGGGCAGCCCCCGATGCCCGCTGGGACGTTTACGCCCTGGGAGCCTTGTTGTATTGCATGCTGACCGGGCATCCCCCGTTTCGGGACGATGTGCTGATCAAAAAGGTCGAGGCTTCCGACGCCCTCGAGGATCGACTGCAGCAGTACCGCCAGTTGATCGACCATGCGCCGCGACCGACCGACCATCGCCGGGTCCCCGGCGTCGATCGCAGCCTCGCGGACATCATTGATCGCTGCATTGCCCGCAACCCCCGGCAACGGTTTGAAACGGTGCAGAGTGTATTGCAGGCACTCGAGCAACGGGCTCAGAACCAGGCGCGCCGGCCGCTAATGATTTTGGGGTTGCTGGGACCCCTGTTATTGCTGGCCGTGATGTCACTGTTTGGGTGGAAGGCCTGGCTGGACGCCATTGACCAGACAGAACAGTCCATTACCCGGCAGACCCTGGAAACCAATCACTGGATTGCACAACTGGCTGCCCGATCTGCCTCGGAGCAAATCGACCATTATTTCCGGGTGCTGGATGAACTGGTTTCCGATCCCGACGTCCAGGCCTTGCTGGGCCAGGTGGTCAACGATTCCGACGTTCGTGAAATGCTGGATCAGCTGGTCAATCCGGCCGACAACAGCAGCAAATTGCTGGATCCGGTTCGCAACCGGTTAATTGCCAATCCACTCCGCAAACGGCTGCAGGAACCACTGTCGCGCAATCTCCACGATCCGGCCTATCCCCGGGCTGCCAGCTGGTTTTTTTGCGACTACACGGGAACCCAGATCGCATCCGATTTCAAACGCGAGAATCCCTCCAATACAATTGGCAAAAATTTCGCCTGGCGATCGTATTTTACCGGTCGCGGACAATCGGCTTATCAACCGGGAAGCGGTGGAACCGGCCAGTACGACATTGCCGCGGATGCCAATCATCGTGAACATGTCAGTGTCCCCCATATATCGGCGGTTTTTCAAAGCAAGGCGACCAACGTATGGAAAGTGGCATTTTCGGCCCCGGTTTACCACGAGGGTCAATTCGTGGGAGTCGCGGCCGTCACGGCCGATGTCGGTTCGCTGATCGAATTTGAGGATGCCGCTGACCAGTATGTGATGCTGGTGGATGCGCGGCCGGGAGAATATCAGGGAATTGTCCTGGCCCACCCGCTGTTCCGTCAATTTTCTACACCGGAAAATGCCGCCGAAGAGCGCACACTGCCAGCCAGCCTGGCAACCCGGCGAGTCGATTCCACCGTCGTAACTCGTCTCAATCTGCCGGAATCCGGAGACGCCACCCGTTTGAATCCGTTTTGCGATCCGCTGGGTGAGGACCCGGCGGGACAGCCCTACAACGGCAGCTGGATCGCCTCGTGGACCAATGTGGAGCGTCGACTGGGTGATCAAACCGGTTCGGTCCGGCGGACCAGTACCGGATTGAAGGTGATCGCCGTGGCCAACCGGGAAGAGGCGATGGACCCGTCCCGGACACTGGGAAAACAGCTGGCCCGAATGGGTTCCCTGGCCTTGCTGTTTTTTCTGCTGGTGTCCGGCGGGCTGTTGTATGCGGTCTTTCGTTCGCTGCGGCAAAGTCGCGAACGGATCACCCGCTGGTCCGGATCCGCGACCGAAGGAAACAATACGTCAATCCGGGATGCGGCCACCCTGCTGGCCGATGATTCACCATCGCCTCCCGGATAGCGTGTTAGTTGACAGGGATTGGGCGAGTTGTCGTCGCCCCGCCATGTCAGCACCCGGTAATCGACCGGGCCTCGGACGGAGCGGCAGTGTTTTGGCGCAAAATGGGCCGTTGCGGGCCCGAAAATGACAAGACCCGCCGCAGGTTGAATGTGATATTCTGGTGTCTGACGGCGACCGCGCGAACGACCAATGTGTTGTCCTGATACCGGGGAACAAGATTGAATAATCAAGCCACAACACCCATTGCCAAACCCCAGCCCGGCTCTTGTATTCCACAGGAGATTGCCGATCTGCCGGACAAGGCGGTCCGCCTGGCGGCCGAGCTGATGCGGGCCTCCCGGGAGCATGAAACCGCGGCAGATCGCGCCAATTCGGCCCGCATGGCTCGCATGATGCAGGATCCTCCGGGCAAAAAATTCACGATCGCGATGGTCGATCAGGTACTCCGCATGCAACGACCCGGTCGGGCCGCCCGCCGACTGGCGGATTTGCTGCGCGAATACGGCTTGCCCACGTACCTGGGGTGGCTGAATCGCGCCATATTGTGGAGCGGCAACTTACTGGCGCGGCTGGTTCCCGGGATCGTGATGCCGCTGGTCACGCGGAAAGTACGCGATGATTCCGCCCATGTGATTATTTCTGCCGAGCCCGAACCATTCGCGCGGTATTGCGAGAAACGTCGGGCCGAACAGATTCGGATCAATTTCAATCAACTCGGCGAGGCGGTGCTGGGTGACAGCGAAGCCGATCGGCGACTGGACATTTATCTTCGGCGGCTGGCCGAACCCGAAATAACCTATGTGTCGGTCAAGTTGTCGTCGGTGGTCAGCCAGATCAGTCTGGTCGGCTATCGGGAAACGCTGGAGGAAGTCAAAGCGGCGTTGCGCAAGATTTATCGGGCCGCGATTGCCGGCGGTACCGACGGCACGCCAAAATTCGTCAATCTGGATATGGAGGAGTATCGCGACCTGCATTTGACCGTCGACGTCTTTCGGTCGGTGCTGGATGAACCCGAATTCCAGAGTCTGACGGCGGGGATCGTGCTGCAAGCTTACCTGCCCGATTCCTTTGCAGTGCAAAAACAACTGACCGACTGGGCCAGACGCCGCCATGCCCGGCATGGTGCGGGGATCAAAATTCGGCTGGTCAAGGGCGCCAATCTGGCCATGGAAGAGGTCGAGGCCTCGCTGGAAGACTGGCCCCAGGCACCCTACCGATCCAAACTGGAAAGCGACGCCAATTACAAACGCATGCTGGAGTTTGCCTGTCGTCCTGAAAACGCCTCGGTCGCGCGGGTGGGCATCGCCAGTCACAATTTGTTTGACATCGCCTATGCCCTGCTGTTACGCCAGCGGCGGGGGGTCGAGGAATTTACCGAATTCGAAATGCTGGAGGGTATGGCCAATGCCCAGGCACTGGAGATTCGGCAACGTTCGGGTGATTTGGTGATCTATACGCCCGTTTGCTATGAGGCCGAGTTTGAGTCGGCCGTGGCCTATTTGGTGCGGCGCTTTGACGAAAACACGCAGCCTGGCAGTTTCCTGGGGGCCTTGTTCGATTTGCGCGAGGGGACACCACAGTGGGAGGAGCAAACGGCGGCGTTTCTGGCGGCCTGCCATTTGGCCCATGATCCCGCGCTGGCCAGTACACCCAATCGCAAACAGGACCGCTCCACCGAGCACCCCGTCGCCGTGACCGCCGATTGTCCCTTCGAAAACACATCAGACACGGACTTCTCGGTACCTGCCAACCGGGAATGGATTCAGGCGATTGCCCGGCAGTGGAGCAACCGCCAGATCGAGACAATTCCGATACAGGTCGCCGGACGGGAACGAGTCACCGAACATCTTCGCGCGGCGCACGATCCCTCGCGTCCCGGCCGGGTGGCGTACCAGTTTGCACGCGGGGACCAAAACGACCTGAACGAGGCGCTGGAAACGGCCGTGGCCAGTCAGGCGGCCTGGGAAGCCAGAGGAGTGGCGGGTCGGGCCGCCATCTTGCGGCAGATTGCGGCCGTCTTCGCAGCGCAACGCGGTGAAACCGTCGGTACCATGATGCTGGATGGCGGCAAGGCCGTTCGGGAAGCCGATGTGGAAGTCAGCGAGGCGATTGACTTTGCCAACTATTACGCCCAATCGCTGGACGATCCCGGCTGGGGCGATGGCTCGGAAATGCGGGCCGCCGGGGTGGTGGCCGTCATTCCACCGTGGAATTTCCCGTATGCGATTCCCGCCGGCGGGGTGCTGGCCGCCCTGATGGCCGGCAATTCCGTGATTCTCAAACCGGCATCCGAAACCGTCCTGACCGGCTGGAAACTGGCCAGCCAGTGCTGGGAGGCGGGTGTACCGCGAGAAGTCCTGCAGTTTTTGCCCGTCCAGGATGGTGCCACCGGTCGGGCGATGATTAGTGATCGACGCATCAATATTGTCATTTTGACGGGCGGATACGAGACGGCCCGGATGTTTCAATCGTGGCGGCCGGATCTGCGTTTGTACGCCGAAACCAGCGGCAAAAACAGCATGATCATCACGGCGGCCGCTGACCTGGACCTGGCCGTCAAGGATCTGGTGCGGGGGGCGTTTGGGCATTCCGGACAAAAATGCTCCGCAACCAGCCTGGCCCTGGTGCAACGTGAAGTGTACGAAAGCGACAAGTTTCGGAATCAGCTGCGCGACGCCGCCGGCAGCTTGCGAGTAGGCGGGTCCTGGGATTTGTCGGCCAACGTGACGCCCGTCATTCGACCGCCCGGCGATGATCTGCTGCGGGGTCTGACAACGCTCGACCCTGGCGAGCAGTGGTTGCTGGAACCGGCGGTCGTGGACGGCAACCCCTGTCTTTGGTCCCCGGGAATCAGAATCGGCGTGAAACCCGGCAGCTGGTATCACCGTACCGAGTGTTTTGGCCCGGTGTTGGGGATCATTCCGGTTGACAGTTTTGAGGAAGCACTGCGGATTCAAAACGACAACCAGTTTGGATTGACGGGCGGATTGCATTCGCTGGACCCCAACGAAATCCGGATTTGGCGACAACGCGTCGAAGTGGGAAATGCCTACGTGAATCGCACAACGACGGGCGCCATCGTTCGCCGTCAACCCTTCGGCGGCTGGAAAAATTCCTGTGTCGGTCCGGGTGCCAAGGCCGGCGGGCCGAACTATGTCGCGTCGCTGGGGGACTGGGCGAATGCCGGATTGCCACGAAACCACGGTTCGATCGCGGCGGATGAAACGACGCTGGCAGACAAGCCGGGTCGGTTATTGCCGGATCAGGAAAGTCGGGACCGGTACCAGGCCGCGGTGGGCAGCTACGCCTGGTGGTGGTCGCATTATTTTGCCCACGAACATGACCCGTCGCAGTTGCATGGCGAGACCAACCATTTCCGATACCTTCCCCGCAAGTTTCACATGTTCCGGATTCAGGGCGATGCCATGAATCTGCCGCAACTGTCTGAAACAAAACTGGCGGTTTGCCAGACGGCAGCAGCCTGTCGCCTGACGGGGGTCCGGCTGCGAATCAGTGTCGATCGGCCGCTGGACTGGCTGGATGAATGGTCGGCGGCCAGCGGCGGAGAGGTGGTTGTCGAGACCGCCGACGAACTGGCGACCCGGCTGGCGTCGTTGAATACCGGATCGTTGCGAATCGTGGGCGAGTACGATCCCGCCGATTTTGCTCCGGCCACCGTCGGTAATATCCCAATCGTGCGGTCCGCCGTGATCCAAAATGGTCGAGTTGAGCTGTTGAATTATCTCCGGGAACAGTCGGTGAGCGAGATCGTCCATCGGTACGGGAATATTGTCTGAACCCGATTACCCCGCCGTCGATGCGGTCATTTTCGGCAGAGTGCCACGGGCGGCCCGTGCCGGTACCTGTCCGGCCCAATCGGGTGCCACGGCCGGCTTGCCCAGCCGTGTCGGGAACGGACCCTGACGGCGTTGATTGAACCGCTGCCAGTGGCGCCGGCTGTTGGGTGGTCGGGTTCTGAAGAGAACGGGCTTGGCGCCCGATCGCGGTTATTGGTCGGCGGCCATCCGCTTGTTGATCACCGGCCGCGGTCACGCCGTTGAGGCGCTCCGGCGGTTTGCAGTGCGTGGTTCCGCCGGGGCTTGCCGGCTGGAATCAGGCGTCTCGTGGCAAATTGCATTCGACTTGCTGCATTACCTGAAAAAAACCTGTGCAGCTCTCGCAGCCGGCCAGGTGTTGATCAATTTTTCGGCGCAAACAGGCATCGATGGTTCCGGCATGGTATTCGTCAAACTGGGCCATCACCGTACTGCAGCAAATCCCAACCGGCCGCGGTGAGGCGGTCGGGGGATTCGTCCACCGCGGACGGGTGGCCCGCAGAACCATGACTCCCGATACAATCGTGGCGGCAATCGTGACGCCCCCCGAAACACAGGTCGACAGCGCCTGACGGCGTGAAATGCGGCGCTGCTGACGCACGAAGGCAGACAGCGTCGCGGGCGGGCAGCTTTGCCAGGAAGACGGTTTCGGATTTTTCAAGCGATCCATTAACGGCGGAATCAAAAATGATGATGCAGCAACCGGAGACGTGGCAACGCCAGTATCCGGGGGGGCGGATACGCGGTCCGCAATCTGTGACGCATCGGGCGGGGGCTGGAGGTGGCTTGAACGACAGGTTATTTAATAATTGATTGATGAAAAGTTGACCAGTCCGGATTTTGCGAGAGCCGGGGAAGTTCCCCACCATCTGTAAGGCAATCGACGCAACCCTGGCAAAAAGTGCCCAGGTTCGCATTGGGCAACGGTCCCCGGATGCGAAATCTCGAGACGCGTGGTGCGATCATCAATGAGTTTGCTCGGGCGTCGGCCCGCTCTCCGGCAGCCGGGGGCGTCGTTTGCCCGGCAACTCCAGGCCGATGCCACCGCCCCATATCCAACCTGCCGGCGGGAAACCGGAACCCATGCAATCGGGAACGCACGCGACCAGAATAGCGGCGAGCTGATTGAGCCGCCGCCTCGTGCCGTCCGGGGACCGGGCCATCCCCCGGCCGGCCGGCGAATGGTTCGCGATCGATCCGGGGGGCGAGGAGATTTGGGACCGTGTTTGGTTTGGCCACCATCCCGTCTAGAGGGCGGGTGAGACTCGCTGAATCGCTTCCAGCGGGATGCCCGGTTTCTGCCTTGCCAGTGGTTGGGGCAACCGGGCCGTCATATTTACCTGTTTGGCCAACCGGTCCAGCTGCAATATCTTGACCCGCCGCCGGGCGATTTCAATCAGCCCTTCCTTTTGAAGTTCACCCAGCACAACCGTCACCGTCTCTCGCGTGCTGCCGATGATATTGGCCAATTCCTGATGCGACAATTTGATGCTGAGGTCGTATCCGTTTTCCACTTCGCGACCGTACTGTTCCACCAGTTCCAGCAACAAATGCACCAGTCGTTCCCGGTTGGAATGGAACAGCAAATTGCGCAAACGCCGTTCCACGCGCCGCCGCCGAGTGCCAATCAGTTTGGTGATACCCATCGTCAAATCGGGGTGCGTCCGCATGACCCGCTGAACTTCCTCCCGCGGAATCAACACCAGCTGGGTGGCTTCGACGGCCTCGCTGTATTCCTGACGAATCGTTGGATCAATGACGGCCAGTTCTCCAAAAATTTCGCCGGGTTCGACAAAGACCAGGATCGATTGCTTGCCTTCGTTTGTCAAATGGCAAATCTTGATTCGTCCACTGACGACCAGCAGAACGCCATCGGCAGCATCCGCCGGCAGGTACACCGCCTCGCCGCGCTTTACCTTCTTCATCCGGGAAACGGATTCCATGTGACGAAGTTCATCAGGATGCAACTGGCTAAACAGGTCGCATTTGCTCAAATGCCAAAACGTTTCGGGCATGACGGAATCCTGCGTTGAGAGAGGGAAAACCACGGGGACGCCAAAAGGCCGTGCGGGCAACCAGCGCCACGTCAGCCTTTGGTCACCATCACCGTCATTTTTCTTACAATAAAACCGCAGAATTCGAAAAAAATACCGTTTTCCAACCGGAACGGGTCCCAAACCGGACAAATGCCAGCGGTTTTGGGGGAGTCGAATGGCACAAAAGCGGGTGTTTTGGTCGGTTCAGCCGATCCCGCGAAATTTTTGAAGAATTTCCAATCCGGGGCGGACTTGCCAACCCCATCGACTTGTCGACAGGACGGTGGGTCGCGGATTCCCGAAACCGGGCCTACACCGTTTGATTCGTTGCCGAGTCACCGGAAAACAACCGCAACACCTGCGATTGAACCTTGATCGCCCGGACCAGCACCCAGATTTGATCCGGCGAGAATTTGCGCGGGTCGCTGCAAGCCAGTTGTTCCAGTTCACTGGTCATCGCAGCGTGCTGATCCGTGGCTGCCTTGAACTTCATCTCGACGTCGGACCAGACAACCTGAAAAACATCGTCATTGCACAGTACGCCTGGATCATCGACGGCGTTGAGAAACATCAGGCATTTTCGCGCGACGTCGCGAGGTGACTGATTCGATCGCTGGTCCTGGATCTTTCGGGCGAGTTCGGAGGTTTTCACGTTTTGGCTTCCCGGATGCACTTGTGTAAATGTCGCCGAGGGGAACAGGCATGAACCGAATTCCCTGGGTCGCAACGGCGGACAACGATCTCTGAAAAATCGTTGGTTCCGGGAGAACAAAAGCCAGCGAATTTAATGGCAGGAAGGGACTTTTTCAAAAAAAGTCGTTCGGCGGGCGATTGCCGGCTAACCGGCAAAACCCGGTTTGAGTTGCGGGCATGGGCCTCGGCGGCGTCGAGTAACGGAGGCAGCGTTGTCAATTGACCACGGCATCACAGCCGTCACCTGGCCCTTCGGGTCCCGGGCCATTGCATTGAGGCCCGATTGATGTCCGTCCGCCACATTTTCGGCCTCTGGTTCGCAGTTCGGATTGTACCGGATCGGCCGGGTGGGGTGGCCGAATGCGGGCACCGGGCCCGGTCAGGTTCCCGGCAACGCTCCGCTTGCCGTGCTACGGCCGTTTGCCGGGACCGCCGCTTTCGGTTGGCCCGTCACCGGTTTGCCCCTCGGAAACCCCATCGGGGCTTTGGGCGGCTGGCGATTCGTTAGTTGGACCCGGATTTTGCCCGGAATCGTCGCCACCTTGCGGTGGAGGCGTTTCGGCGGGAGGGGGCATGCTGATATCCGGTTTCTGAGGCAGCGAATTGGCTCCACCAGACGGGGGGCCGTCCAGCGGAGGTGGTGACGTGTCGCGAACATTTACCAGGTCGTCGCGGCTGAGCCTGATGGTCTTGAGGCTGGAGGCCGGAACGACGTAATACCACTGCGCAAAACGTTCATTGAGTTCGGCAACCAGTTCACGCCCGGCTTTTTCCCGCTGTTTCCATACGTCCTGATTGGTTTCGAACATTTCAAGGTCGGTCGTGTACTGGATCTGATCCTGTTCGAATCGGGCCAGCGCTGCCTCGTACTGCCGGAATTTTTCCTCCGACTGGGCCGCCACATCGGCCGGCGGCTCGGGAGCCGCGTCTGTCTCCGCCATGCTTTCTGCGGGCGCCCCGGCGGATTCCGGTTCGTCGGCGGATTCCGCCTGCTTCTGTTTCCAGGCGTCGTAGCCTTCCGGGCTGGTGGCGCTACTGGCTTGACCGGTTCAACCGGCGGCTGGCCGAGCGCGGACGGGTCAAATTCGACCCGAATCGCCACGTACCGGTTGCGGGCCTGGGAATCCTCGTCGTCGGATTCGGTGGCCGGAACTTCGGCGGCCGGATCCCCGGCGGATTCGGTGCTGCCCGGCTCGGCGGAGGCCGACGGGTCGGGTTGACCGGACTCCCCGGCATCGGCGTCGTCACCGGACGGGTCGGATTTGGATCCCTTGCCGATTTCGATTTCTGTTTCGTCGCCGCTGACCCCTTTTCCGAAAAACAATGTATAGGCGACCCCGTTGCTGGTCGTGGCGCCAAGTTCACCTTTGGTCGCCAGCAGCATCAGTTGCGAGGGGTTGTCCTGATCGGCGCCAATGACAAAGCCCTTGTCTTCCAGGTCCTGTTGCAAAAACATCAGCTGGTCCTGAAAGGCGGCCGGGTTCTGTTTTGCCAACTCGGCATTGACCGTCAGGTCGGATCCAACCAGCGGCTGGCCATCAATACTCGGCTTGGGACGCACGCCCACGATCACCATTTCATCGAGCAATTCCAGCAGGCTGTTGACCTCGGCCATGTCGAGTTCTTCGGTCGTTTCATTCAGACCTTCCATCGACCAGGGTTCGAACCCGTCACGGGTCAGCCGAAATTGCCCCTGGGTGAGCTTGGTAACCTGCAACTGCAGCCCGCGCATCTCCTCGATCAATTCGTAGCTGTTGATTTCCAGTTTGTTGATTTCCTCCTGATCGACTTTCAGCAGGTCGGGTTCGATCCAGTCGGTGAAGCGGGTGGACAGATCAATATCGATTTCGGCCTTGTACGTTTCCTTTTCTCCGGGCACGCGTACGTAGTAGTAATCGTCCCTTTGAACCGCGTCCCGAACCAGTTCATCGGGGCCGTCGCCGGTATCCGAGCCGGCCGGCCTGCCAATGACAAAATCAGCCAGGATGGTACCCTGGTCATCCCGCAACGTGACCCGTTTGCCCGCGCTGTCCGCATCGGCTTCATCATCGGCGGGTTCCAGAACGGCAAACCGGGCCTGTTCGGTTTCGCGGCGGGCGACCAGGCTTTCGCGGCGAACGCCGATCAGTGAAGCGGCGGTCTGGGCCAACCGCTCGGCTGCCTCGGCCGGATAGCCATAGTGTGACGGAATTCGCCACAGTCCGTCCTTGTATTCCACTGCAAAAGCAACTTCGGTTCCGGAGTCCGGATCGTACGCCGTCACCTCCAGTGCCCGGGCGGCGGAGGGATCGACAAAGTCGGGAAAAAATTCTTCGCCGACTTTTTCAAATCCGCCAACTTCGCGTGGTTGCGTGGCGTACCAGGTCGCGATGGCCGCCGCGACCAGCAGTCCGGCGGTCAGAACAAAGGTCAGGGTTTTGGTGATGTCAGTCATGGCACAGGGGGGCTTGTTGGTACGGGAACAGGTTGCAGTGACTGGATGTGAAACAGGTCCATGATTCAGTTGGGCCGGGCGACCCGCCGGCCGGGTTCGATATTCCGCCGTTCCCGAAGCGAGCGTACCATCAGGACCAGACTTCCCAAAAACAGGGCGGGCAATCCGGCGGAAAAAATGGCCAGCCAGCGGATTCGGGTTTCCACACCGTCAATCTTCTGTTGCATTTCGGTATTTATCTTGTCAGTCTTCTTTTGCGCTGCCGCTCCAGTTTTTCCATTTGCTTTTCGAATTTGCGGTTTTCACTGGCGAGGCTCAACCCGGCTTCCTGAATTTTTTGCCAAACCGACATCTCCTCGTCCTGCTGGATTCGTTCCGCGGCCTTGTCCACCGCGTCCTGGGCATCACTCATTCGCTGGTCAATATCGGCGTCAACCATATCCTGTTCCAGGGCAGCCTGAATCCGGAAAGGTTCGGTCGCCATTTCGATGGCCGTTAATGTGCGGGGAACGGCCCGCCGATTTCTCAGCCGAACAAAGGTCTCGTCACCGGCCAGCATTTCAATGGCGTTGACCAGGAACGTGAAATTGTCCAGCGGGGCGTCCAGCGCCGGTTCCTGTTCGCGAATCATGTCCGAGGCGAAATCGGCGTCTGCCACGAACACCACATTCAGCGGGTTGTCGTATTGACCCGTAATATGCGCGGCCAGCACCAGCGGCTGGTTGTCCAGTTTGGTGCGAACCCGGGTATCGGGGCCGATCGCCGTGTCATCGCCCGAACTCCGGGGGGGCGTGTCGCCGGTTTCCGGGTTGCCATCGTCGTCCACTTTCTCGATCCGGTCGCGAGTCAGTTTGGGGAGGGGTCGCAGGATGCGAATATTCTGTCCCGTAAACCGGCTGGTTACCGGCCCGGTGACTTCACTAATTTCTCCGGTAAACCGGTTCAGCTCCTGCCGCGTGGTCACCAGGTCCTCGGTCAATTCGTCCCAGTCATAATGACCCGCCGAGCCGGGTTTGAGTGTGATCAGCGGCTGAAAATCGGTTGTGGCATCCTGGGCCGGTTCCAGTGAACCGGGGTACACAAACAGCACTTCCTGAAGACCCCGGGAAATCGGGTGGTCACTGTTAAACACTTCAAATCCGGCCGATGATTTGGCAAATAACAGGGCCGCTTCGCGAGGTCCATAGTTGTCCGGCCAGCGGCGCCCCAGCCGTTCGGGGAACACCGGCTTGAACGACAGGTGCGGGTTGTTCACGGACCACACAACGCGATCATATTGCCAGCGGATTCCCAGCCGCTCCAGCAATGTCGAAATGGTTCCATTCAGTGCCTTGGGTTCCGGCGACGTGGCGACCGGGCCCCAGCCGGACTGGGGACTGATTCTCGGCTGCGCCGGCGCGTTGATGATGCCCAGCTCCCGGGGTGCCTGGTAGGTGCACCAGTAGAACGGAACCGGATCGGCCAGGACCAGCGTCGGGTGGCCGGCATCGATCCATTGCATCAATCCGAACAGCCCCGTCAGTGTCAGACTGGACGGATCGGCAACGATCAATACGTCGGGCCGGTCAGCGGAGGCCGTCTCAGGATCCGGGGCGTCGCCCGGCGTGGCCAAATCCGGTTTGGACAAACCGGGGAGCTCGTCGGGATTTACGTTCACCAGATCATATTGCTTGTCCAGTTTTTCGATGGTTGTGGGCGATGACCAGTCGTAAATCTTGCCTTCTACCTCCAGATTGTTGAAATGGGCATCCGTTTTCAAAATCCCGATTTTCAGTTTTTTGGACTTGTCCGTCGTGGTGGCAATTGAGCGGGTCAATTCATATTCAATGGAGGAGTCTCCGTCGATAAACGGCAAAATAACCTCGTCGAGCGTACTGGTAATGACCGCACCCATGTAAATTTCCTGCTCCACAACTTTCCCGGCCACCGTGTCCCGCGAGGCACGCGGGACGATTCCCAGGGAACGGGCCTCGTCGGTCTCGTCACTGTTGGGGCGGACATCGACCAGACGCACGTCGATGTTGTTTCCTCCCAGTCGATCGTATTGGCGCAACAAACCGATCAGCTGTTTTCGGGTGCTCACGTAATCCTGCGGAACGCCTGGACTGATAAACGCCTGAATCGTCACTGGCCGGTTGTTACTGGCGGCCGCGGCAATCGTGTCCCGGGTGGTTTGATCCAGCGTATACAAATGCTCGGCGGTCAGATCGAGGCGATTCTGGACGACGTTGGAGGATCGATCAGCCAGTACATTGATTGCCACCACAGCTGCAGCGAGCGCAACAATCCGCAGTGCAAAATGACCCGACCGGGAAGCGCTTTGCCCGCGACTCCAGTGCCGTTTGCTAATCACGACCAGATTCAGATACAGCATCAATCCGGTAATCGACAGGAAATAGATCACGCCGGGCAGGGACACCAGGCCCAGCGTGAAATCCCGCAACTGGGGGCCGACGCCGTACGATTCCAGGATCCGGTTGCCTTCAAACACATAGCCGATCATGACCGGGACCGCGCACAACAGCGCTCCAATCACAAAGGCCACGGTATTGCTGCTGGTTAACGAGGAAGCGAACATCCCGATGGCCAGCATGGCGACACCGGCCAGCCAGTATCCCAGGTAGGTGGTGATCACCACGCCCCAGTCCGGTGAACCGAGGGTGGCCAGGGCAATCAGCTGGGTTCCGGAAAACAGCAGGGCGACCGTATAAACCGCGACGACCGCCAGGAACTTGCCGGCCAGAATTTCCACGTCCGAGGCCGGCAAGGTAAACAGGATCGCGTCGGTCCCCTGCTTTTTTTCGTCGGCCCAGACCGTCATCGTGATGGCCGGAATCAGAAACAGCAAGAGCACCGGAAAGAACTGGCTCAGCTGGTCGAGATTGGCCAGATTGTCAACGAAAAACTGGGCCCGAAACGTCAGGATGGCGCACAACGTCACGAACACAAAAATGAACAGGTATCCGAGGACGCTGGTAAAGTACTGTTTGAAATTCCGGGAAAAAATTGCCAGTATGACGTGCAGACGAAACATGGTGGTTGATATTCCAAAGGATTTAAGACTGTCGAACGGATCGCGTGCCCACATACCACTGAATGGTGCCCCGGGCACCCTGACCCGGTGGCTGCCCCGGGCCGGCGACGTCCATGCCCGGTCAGGAACCGGATGTGACCGTGAATCCGGTCAGCTCGTGAAATCTGTTTTCCATTTCGTCGCGCCGACCCATTTCCGAAACCGGCCCGTCGAATACAATTCGGCCGGTGTTGATCAGCACAACTCGCTGACACAACTCCTCGACTTCCTGCAGCACATGGGTCGACAACAATACCGTCTTGTTGCGGCCCAATTCGCGAATCAACGCGCGAATTCCCACCAGCTGGTTGGGGTCCAGGCCACTGGTGGGTTCGTCCAGGATCAGGACATCCGGATCATGAAGCAATGCCTGGGCCATCCCGACACGCTGCCGAAATCCGCGTGAAAGTTTGCTGATCGGTTTGTGCCAGACCTCCTGCAAATTGCATCGATCGGCAACAAAGTCCATTCGCTCCCGCAAGGGACGGCCCCGCAATCCGCGCGTTTTGCCGAGATAGTGCAACGCACTGCAGGGGGTCATTTCCTCGTACAGCGGACCGTTTTCCGGCAAGTAACCGATGTGCTCGCTGCCGGCAATCCGCTGGCTGTCCATTTCGTGTCCGGCGATTCGCACCGTGCCGCGCGTCGGCGCCAGAAAACCGGTCAACAGTTTCATCGTGGTTGACTTGCCGGCCCCATTGGGTCCCAGCAAGGCGCAAACCTGTCGCAAGGGAACGACAAAATTGACATCATCAATTGCCGCAAAATTGCCGTAATACTTGCATAGTCCAGTCGCCTCGATCATGGGAGACGGGCTGGCTGCCGTGGATTCCGCCATCTGTTGTCTCACCGAATTAGTTGCCGAAAAACAGGTATCCGGGACCAATTATCTTGATCCGTCTCGACTCGGCAAGGCCGGATGGCAACCCGGTCGCCGACCGCGCGGTCAGGACGGGTTAACCAACTCGCGCAGCAGGACGACCCCCGTGTCGATTGCCTCAAAGCCCATTTTTTCGAACAGATTCGTCGCCGGCAGGTTGTCATCCGCCACTTGCGCCTCGACCAGGTTGATCCCCTGTTGCTGCATATGCCGAAGCGATTCACCGATGAGAAACGTGCCCAGCCCGGCCTGGCGGGCGGTCTGGTCAATCGACAGGTCAAACAGGCCCATGGCCCGAACACCCCAGTTGCGCGCCAGCGGTTCCACGTCCCAATAGGAAATGTTTCCTCGTGTCTGGTTGGTCTTGCGATCGATGAGATGGAACACGCAACGGTTGGTGCTGCCCAGCGTACAGGCTTCCCACCAGGTGGCCGCCAGCGGATCCTGGTCCTGCTCAATCCGGTAGCTGCGGCGAACCGAGGTCTGCTGGCGGTCCAGAACGGCCCGAAAATTGTGCAGCGACCGTTGCATGACGAGAATTTGCTGGTGCTGGCTGTAACCGCGGGACCTGAAAACGTCGATGATTGCCTGGTGCCCCGACAAAATCCCCGGGACGTTGCTGCCCCCATACAACCCCAGATAAAACGGACTGAATGGAAACACACTGCCGGTAAATACCGCAGTGCTGCCACGCTGCTGCAAATACCGCTCGGCCCGCTCAATCAGTTGATTGCAGATTTCAAATTTCTCGCGATCGGCGATTGTCAGAAGCAAACAGATTATTCCTTTCGTGAAGTCCAGATCCGAACGGTCCGGATTGGGCCCGAATCCGCAATGCACGAATCCAGCCAGATCGTCGTTGCGTTGCGCAACAATCAGGCCTTCGGGGTCAAAAAAGGGTTTTGACAGGACCGTCCGCTCAAACAGGTCGTTGTACATCGTTTGGGCGAACGCCCGCTGCGCCCGTTGCTGTTTCCAGACAGAAACAATCCCCGGAAGATCGGTATTCAAAAACGCTCGATAGTCGATCAAGAGTGGTTGCGACGCATCACGGGATTTGGAGATGGGTTTGCGAGTTCCCGGGAGAGGTCGTTTTATCTTACCGGTCCGGTCCGATTTTCCATATCGGCGACCGGGAAATTTTGCCCTCGCAGTCCCGCGGCTGGCGAAGCACGACCCGGCCGGCCGGGGTTTCGATCCGCCATCAGGCCGCCCGCTGGCCGTTGGCCCCGGGTGGATTGCGGTCCCCGCCGCGGATGCGTCGCCGGGGTTTCTCTTTCCAGCGGCGGTGCATCCACCAGTACTGTTCCGGCCATTTGCGGACAAGTGCTTCCAGGTGCCGGTTGTACCACTGGGTCAGCGAGCTGACATCTCGCAGCTCAGGAGCCAGGTCGGCGGGATCGGCAATGGCGTTGCAGCCGATTTCCAGCTGCAACGGCCCCGCCCGCCGCACGGTATACGAGACCAGCATCGGTGCATTTTGGGACAAGGTAAACAGGGCCACCGCCTTGTGACAGGAAGCCGGCCGACCCATGAAGTCAACCCAGCAACCTTTGGTGCCGGCGTGCTGGTCTCCCAGCAACGACAACATGCCTCCGCTGTCCAGGACGCGCTGGATCATGGCGGCACTTCCCTCGGTCGGCAAAATAAACTGGCCCCGGCTCTCCCGAAACTGGTGCAGCCAGCGGTTAAGCAGCGGGTTGTCCAGGGGACGCGCGATGGCATACGTGGGAATACCCAGAATGCCGGTAATAAAAACAGCCAGCTCAAAATTTCCCAGATGACCGGAGACCATCACCACCGGTCGCCAGTCCAGAAAATACCGGGTCATCAGTTGTTTGTCCCGGATATCCACGTAATCCCGCCAGTTGGTGTCATGGATCTTGCGGGGTGCCTGGGCAATTTCGCAGATCATCAAAAACAGATGGTTCCACATCTCCCGGGCCAGCTGGTGACGCTGTTCGGGAGTCGCGTCGGGAAACACATGTTCAAGGTTTTCGGCGGTTATGGATTTGCGAATCCTGAGTACGTCGCAGGCCAGCCAGCCCAGATATCGCGCCAAACGCTGGCACCAGGCGAGAGGAATCATCTGCAGCAGGCACACCAGCATACGCGCCGTCAGGAATTCGGCGCGATGCCGCAACCACAAGGGAATTCCTGATTTGGGGATTTTGCCTGACAAGAGTTGATCAATCCATTGATCGTAACTTTTCATACCGGGCAGATTTTGACAGGCCGGCGGAAAACTGCAAATACGAGTTTGTCCGGTTTTCGGGACAATCCGCAAAGACCCGTGACGGGCTGGTGCGAACGGCAGCGGGGCCCCGTTCGTCCCACGATCGGCGATTTCAGGGGTTCAGGACCACGGGCCGTTGCTGGCGGGCTGATTGATACGCGGCCGAAATGATCTGGACACTTTTTCGGGCTTCCCGCCCATCCACCTGGGGGCGATGGCCTTGCCGGATCGAATTCACAAAATCCTGCAATTGGGCGGTGTGACCGGCGTGACCAATAGCGGCCGGATCGGTAGCGCCGCCCGTCAGGTTGCCAGCGACCGGGTCGGGATTGGTCCATCGCGCATCGTCAGGAAGCCCGACGGAAAACTCCCAGCGGCGGATGGTCTCGTCCTCCAGAATCGCGCTGCCGCCCGAACCGCAGATCTCGAGCCGCTTGCGCCACCCGGGCCAGGATGCGGTCGTGGCCTCGATGGTGCCCAGGGCTCCGCTGGCAAACCGCAACAGGACCACGGCGGTATCTTCCACCTCGATTCGCTGATGGGCCCGCGTGGCCACAAACGCGCGAACTTCCGCAACCGGTCCCATCACCCATTGCAACAAATCGACACTGTGGATCGCCTGGTTCATCAGGGCCCCCCCGCCGTCCAGGTGCCACGTGCCACGCCATGCGGCGCTATCATAGTATTCCTGACCGCGAAACCATTTCACGCCAGCGCTGCCCAGCGACAAATGCCCGAATCGGCCTTGTTCGACGGCCTGTTTCAGGGCTTGCGCGGCAACCTGAAACCGGGACTGGAAAATCGTGCCCAGCCAAACGTTGTGGCGGTCACAAGCGTCAATGATCTGGTCACAACGGTCAGGCGTGATCTCCAGCGGCTTTTCGATCATCACGTGTTTGCCGGCGGCCGCCGCCGCTACTGCCGGTTCCAGATGCGCGCCGCTCGGTGTGCAAATGCAGACCGCATCGATCCTCCGGTCGTCCAGCAAAGCGGCGGTCGATTCGAATGCCCGACATCCGTGACGGCGCGAAGTCATCCGCCGCAGCGGGACGACGGCCGGCACAGGCAACCAGTTCAGCGCCACCAGTTTCGTCCAGGGCACGTGCATGAAAATCGGCGATCATGCCGCAACCGATGATGCCAAAGCGAATTGTCATGGTGTCTCCAGAGTATCGGGCGCTGCGGAGTTCCGCAAACCGGTGGGGATGGCTCCATATTCGTCGTGTCGACTAGCCTGACGTCATGCCAATGGAAACCAGAATCATCGTGACCAGATTCAACAACAAGTGCATTACAATACAGGCCAGCACACTGCCGGTCCGCTGATACAGGTAACCGAGGCCCAGCGACAGGACAAACAGGGAAATCGGTGCCGGTCCCTGGCTGTAATGCGCCACGGCAAACAAAAGGGATGTGGCCCAGATTGCAGGCCACACGATCGGCCGATGCGCCGCCACGGCCGCCGCTGTGGCCGGCGGATGCCGGTCGCCCAATATCAGGGATTCCCCGGCCGTATCGCGGCCGGTTCGCCCGATTCGTTGAAACCAGCCCTGTACCACCACCCGAAACAAAAACTCCTCGGTGACCGGTGCCACAACAACCGCCATCAACCACGTTTGCACAACCACCTGGGGAACGGGGGCGCTCAGCAAACCGTCCAGCGCCGGATGGGAATATTCAACTACGCGGACGAGCAGTTGCTGGATGGTCCAAACCACCGGAACCCACATCGCGAATCCTTTCAGGCCCGCCCGAATTCCCCTCCGGTTTTGTCCGCCAGCCAGGCCAAAATCCTGCAGCCGATACCGGTACCGGATGGCCAGATACGAAAAAGCCAGCCCCACCACCAGCAACTGGGCGACTCCCGATACCAGCAGCGGGCCGGCCCGCTCCACCGGTTCCAGATCCGTTTGCTCCGGTGAATATCCGGCCAGCATCAACGCGGCTGAATAGGCCAACGTTTGTGCGGCGATCCAGACAAATCCGATTCCCAGGACTTCCAGCAAGCCCCAGCCGGCCGGCACACTACGGTCATAACCGAGGGCCGGTCCCGGGTCCCTCCGCCAATTTCGGAACCAGACCAGCCACAAGGCCGCGCCGGTCACGGTGGTCAACCAAAATACAGCAGTTTCCGGTTGCATCCAGTTCCACATTCAGCGCGCCCGGTTTTCAACTTGATAGGGAACGATCAAAGGGGGGGACAGTTTTCAACCAGAGTGGTATGTTGCCAGTTGGGCCGGACCCGCAATGGCCAGAACACGTTCGTTGCCTGGGGGAGTACCCGCTAGCGCGCTCCCAAATCGATCAGCCGGGTCGCTGCCACCACATATTGTCCGCCCGAATACAGCGTTGACACAACGGTCATCCACACGGAAATGATCAGCGTGACGGTCAGCCAGACCGGCAAATTCGCAATCCGCTCGCCAATCGGTGCTTCACCGGCATTGGCGACCGTGGCCAGCGCGAACAGGCAGGCAGCCGCGGCAATGCACTGAAATACCATTTTCAACTTGCCCGCCATTTTTGCCGAAAAATCACCGCCGGCCTGTTCAATAAAGCTGCGAATGCCGGTGACCAGCATTTCGCGAGCCACGACAATGACCGCGACCCATCCGCTGATCGCGAGGTACCACGGGAAATCCCGCATGGCCACGGCCAGCAAAATGAACGTGCCGCAAATCAGAAACTTGTCGCAAAACGGATCCAGAATGCGACCCAGTTGGGTGACTTGATCGTATTTGCGGGCCCACCAGCCGTCGATCCAGTCCGTCCCGGCCGCAATGACAAACAGAACCAGGGCGGGCCAGTACCAGCCCAGCGGAATAAACACAAACACGAGCAGGGACAGAAACAACCGGGCCATGGACAGCCGGTTGGGTACATTCCATATGGTTTGAGCAGAACCGGATTCAGAATCGTTCATCAGCACATTTCACAACGCATGATTGCCGGCATATTCGCTTCGCAATTGTATCCGAAATGCCCGGGCCATGGGCACCACCCGGGCGACGTTGCCATGACCAACCCCCGGCATTCGGGCCAGCCTTGTGCCAGTCCGGCCGAGGGAGGCCCGCTCGATGCCGCGACATCCCTGGCCGTTTGCCGCTACAGCGCGACGGCAACCAGATCGTAATCCTTGCTGGCCACAATCTCGCACTCCACGATATCCCCGGCCGCCAGAGGTTGGTCCTGCCCGGTTACGAACACCAGTGCGTCCACGTCCGGTGCATCGGCCTGACTGCGACCCACCCAGGCGCCGGGATGGTCCGGAACCGGCTGGTCGATAATGCACGAGAGTCGGGTTCCCTGCAGGGAATCATTTCGGTCAAACGCCACCCTTTGCTGGATCTGCATCAATCCCTCCCGGCGTCGCTGCATCGTTTCGACCGCCACGTGGTCCGGCAGGTTCGCCGAGGGCGTATCCGGCTCAAACGAGTAAGTGAAAACGCCCAGCCGCTCAAATTTCTGTTCGGCTACGAAATCGCACAGTTCCAGGTATTGTTCGTCCGTCTCGCCGGGAAACCCCGTAATCAGGGTCGTGCGCAGCGTCAGTCCGGGGATTCCGGCGCGGAGCCGCGCAATGATTTCTTCCGTTTGCTGACGATTTACCCGACGGCTCATGCGGCGGAGCATCGTGTCGTTAATATGCTGCAGCGGCATGTCGATGTAGGGAATGATCCGCCGGGCATCCGCAATGGTCTGAATCAGGCGATCATCGATGTACATCGGGTAAAAATACATCAGACGAATCCACTGCAGGCCGTCGATCTGATCCAGCTCGGTCAACAGTTGGCTCAAGCGGGGCTCCCCGTACAGGTCCATTCCGTAGTACGTGGTGTCCTGGGCCACGATGACCAGTTCGCGAACTCCGGCCTCGGCCAGCTGAGTCGCTTCGGCGATCACCCGCTCCATGGGCTTGGTCGCGTGCTTGCCCCGCATTTTGGGAATTGCGCAAAACGTGCACAACCGGTCGCAGCCCTCGGAGATTTTCAGGTAGGCAAAATGCCGGGGCGTGATTCGTAATCGATTGTCATCCGGCAAGGCCCGGATCGGTGCCGGCTGGAACAGCGACCGCTGTTCGGCCATGTCGCCCAGCATGCGGTCGACGACCGACGTGATCTGTTCGCGACTGAACACGCCGACCAGGCTGTCGATGTCCGGCCGTTCCTCCAGCATTTGTTCCTTTTGACGTTCCGCCAGACAGCCGGAAACGATTACCCCGCGGGTTTTCCCCGCCCGCTTGAGTTCCAGCATTTCGTCGATCGCCGAGAATGATTCCCGGCGGGCAGCCTCGATAAACCCGCAGGTATTGACGATCACGAAATCGCTGTCCTCCGGATCGGAAACCAGCTGGTATCCGTCCAGTCGCAGCAAGCCCATCATCCGCTCGCTGTCGACAGTGTTTTTGGGGCAACCCAGCGAGATAAACGCGTATCGGCCCTTGAAGTCTTGGGTTTCAGGGGGTTTTTGGTAGACGACGGACAAGGGGGCAAACCTGGGGGAACGGGGTGGCAGCGGAACTCGCCAGAACTCCGGGAACGACCCAATCATCCCGGCAGGAACGCCTCATCCTATCCAAACCCTCCCGGGCTGCCCAGCGGCAAAATGCCATCGGCGACCCGGTTTTACCGGGCCAGGTCGCCGGCGTCGGACGTTATCAATGCGCGCAGCGATTGGTCGTCCGGCGAAACGACGGCCACCGATCCGTCGGCCCGCGCAAAATGAATTCGGCCGTCGATATGGCCACCCAGACCGGCCGACGGGTGTTCGGGATCAAAACTCCAATCCTCAGGTTTCGTCCAGATGACGGCCCGCTCATCGCTGACTTCCAGCAATATCGCCGTATTGGAGGTTCCGTCCGTAATGTCCCGGAACTGGCGATTTTCAAAGTCCCGAAAAATGGCACCCTTCCCGTTGGGTAGCAGGTAGTTCGCCAATCCCTGTTCGATCGCGTTGGCCGATTCCGCGGCCTGAAAGATCACCGGCATTTTCTCAACAAGCGATTTGTTGTGCGGACTGTCCCATGGTTCATCCAGATGAAACTGGTCATACAGGGCATGTTGTCCAATAAACGGCAAAATATGCACGCGCCAGCTCAACAGCGGCTGGCCGTCGTCGGTGCGGCTGCCGATCGCCGGAAAGTGTTTGTGCGCGTTGTGATAGTTATGAAAGGCAATCACCAGATTCCGCAGGTCCTGCCGTATGCTCATCGAATCATTTTCCACTTCGGTCACGGACAGCAGTCGCCCGGTGGCATCTCGCCCATTCTTGTCGAGCAGACGAATCGCGACAGTGTGCCCCGCAACGGCGAACGTTGGCGACAGTTGTTTTGCTTCCCGCAGCGCTGCCGGCAATGATTCCTTCAGCGACTCCATCAGCTGTTGGCAGAGAGCGGGTGCAAAGTCGGCCAACGCCCTGGCAGACGCTTCGTCGGCCATTCCGATCTGTAACTGAAACTCGAAATCGGAGGCTTGCGGCGAATCAATACCCATCGCCACCCACCGAATTGCTGATGCAAACCCGGTTGCATCAAAATCGGGCAAAACGGGTGATCCCGGGGCGGACTCACTGACTTCACGCAACGTGGCCGACAGAAACTCGGCCATTACGCGTCGCTGGTCCGGCCCAATGGCCACGGCGAGTCGAATCCGGTGATCGCCGAGTTGCCGGAATGCGTCGGCAAATTGTTCGCGCAAGGCAATGGCATTGCGCCGATCCAGATCGTCCGATTTTGCCTCAGGGGCGTTGCGGGATCCGGTCCACGGTTTCGTCACCAGAGCTTCGTCAGGATTGCCAGTCATGACCAACTCGGCCAAAACCTGGCCAGCCGCTGACTGACCGAAATTTCCCCGGTCAACAATCACAATGCGGACCGGATTGGCCGGACCACCCATCAAGTTATTTAGTGACACAACACACGCCGCTTCGCGAACCCCGGACACGGCCAACTGGCTCAATCGTTTCGGCATCTGCAAATCCGGATCGCCGGAGCCCAGCATGGAATACAGGAATTGCAAGTCCTGTTCTGCGGCGTCCATTCGCCAGCTGATTAGCGCGATCGTGTCGTGGGAAACGCAGGCAAACAGGTTGGCAGACGGCGATTCGTTACCGGCGTCCTGGCGGGCACAGGCCAGGGGAGACGGCGTGAACAACGCAATGGCCACTAGCGATCGCATCAGACACGTTGAGTTTGCTGCAGCAAAAATGCGGCTGTTGGACATGACAGAGCGCCGGGTAAAGGGTTGGGGGATTGAATTTCCGTTTGATTACTCGCCAACGATTTTCAATTTGATATTCAGTGGCCCGGCGGGCAGCCGCGGTCCCCGAATCGACGCTTCTGCAAAGGCGTCCCGGACAAACTGAAACGGTTGGCCTGTCACCGGATCCCGGGGTGCCGGAGCGGACGTGAGATCTTGCAGTTTTTCCGGAACGTGCCCGCCGTTTTCCGCGGCGTACATGCGAATCGATTCCAGCAACTGCAAAACGCAGCGTTGCCGCCAGGCCCGAACCCTGGCGGCGCTGATCGGCTGTGCAACCGGCGCCATATACTGGACCAGTCTCTGGAAGGGGTCGTCACGGAGCTGGTCCCTCAACTGGTCTTCGGCGGCGTCGAGTCCATCCAGGGAATCGTAATACGGCAGATACGTCCATTTCAGGGTTTCCTGGTTCAGCCGATGAAACTCCCGGACGCCGTCCAGTACGACCACACAGGAGGGTGACAGTTTATTCACCTGGTTTGCATCCACGCCGCGTTCAATCATCCGGCGTCGGGCGATTGGATACTCGCTCATGGCCAACAGCATCGCTTTGGCATTCGCGGCGGCGGGTTGATCGCCCGTTCCGGCGTCGGGCCCGGACCTGTCGCCGCTCATCATCATTGCCATGCTGACGAGATCAACCAGACGATTCCGCCAAAACGCGGGCGTGTACTGATCGGCCTGTTCCTCCGTCAGGTCGCGAAGTTCCGGAAATGTCAGTTCGATAATACTTTGTTCTGCTTCGCGGCCGACACGGTCGTCGATCAGCGGATTGGGCAATGCTGCCAGAGCCCAGTACAGGTTGGGGGCCCCTGGCTGCTGGATAAACGCCTCGACCTGTTCGTCCATAATGGTCTGTATAGAAATTGCCACCAGCGTATGAATCAGGGTGGGGCCGGTCGCATCATGACGGGCAATCGCATAACCGGTTTGCAACGTCTCAATGGCCTCGTCGAATTTGCCATTGGCAATCTGGTACCGCGCGCGCACGGCCAGCAGTCGGGCAAAATGGCGCGTCTGCTGAAGCTCCGGCAGCAGGATTTCAAAAAAGCGCTCGTGGTGGATGGGGATTTGCCAGTCGCAGCTGTTGCACAAGGCCGCCAGCCGTAACTGGTGATAAATGTTGTCCGGCATAGCGCCAGCTGCGATTTCGCTGCCCCGGACTTCCTGCAGCGAGGCCTCGATCAGATCCACGATCTGGTTTTGCAATTCGTGGTTTCCAAAAAAGTGGGACTGATCGGCGGTCACCTTGCCGTAGTAAACGGCTGCATTGCCCTGTCGTTGTTCAATGAATTTGGGCAACAACCGGTATTTGAGGGCTGGCTGGGACGCTGCCTCGGGGTGCAATTGAAAAAATCTGGTTTCCGGTACCTGCGGCCGGTCCTCGGCCGACAGACCGGAAACGACCTGAGCGCCGACGAAGCCGGAGTTTGGCATGGTCGAAATCGCAACCAGCCAGGCGGTCAGGATCAGGAATCGATTCATCAATTTACTCCCGGTGTTTGATGTTGCTGTCACCACGCGTCACAGACTGGGGCCGTTGCACAGGCGTTCCCTGAGCTGCCAGTAGGCAGACTGGCCCGCGGACCCGTCGGCGCTGGTCGAAACGCCTTGCTGCTCCGGCGGGACAACCGGGTAAGGGTCGTGCGGGCTGACTTTGACAAACCCGATCGTCGACAGGACGAGGTGACTGGCAATCGTCGATCCATCGAACCCCTCAATTTCAGTCGTCCGGCCGCGCAGCCCAACCCGCCGGAAATCCATTTGCCGCTGGTCGTCATCGACGCCCGGGGGCAAACCGGTCGCCGGCCGGGCAGCCACAGACCGCCCCGCCGAATCAACGACGGAAGCCAGCCGACCGGACTGCAGATTCTCCGGGCCCGGCGTTCCCCCCATCTCCAGCCGCCCGAGCGACACCACCATCAGGAGGGTCGCGGCCGTGCCCACCAGCGAGCCGAGGAACGCAAATCGGATCGGTTGCCGGACCGTGTTTGCCATTTGCGATGCCCGACCCGGTTCGGCCAATATCGCCTGGCGGCCCGCCTCAAATACCAGGGCATTGGCATCGATCAAATGACCTGCCGGTATCAGTGCCGCCAGATCCTGTTCGAGGTGATGCAATTCAGGCGGCAGTTCATGTCTGGTCATGGTTGTTCCCCTGATGACGCTGACAGCTGTTCAGCATGACGTACCGGAGTTGTCGGTGTGGGTTGTTTCGGTTCCGGATTGAGTTGCCATCGCAACCGCTCCAAAGCGGCCGTGTATCTCCGATGGGCGGTGGTCAACGAACACTTCGTCAACTCGGCAATTTGTTCAAACGTCAGTTGACCCCAAATTCGGGCGACGACCGTTTCGTGTTCCTCGCGGCCCAACTGGCTCAGGGCCCGGATTGCCTCGCCGGCCACCAACCGGTTTTCCGGTCGCGGCTCGAACCAGGCAGGTTCAGTTGCTCCCCTCGACAGTTCGTGTTTTCGTCGTCGTCCCCGCGTTCGTTGGGCGTTCAGTGACAGATTGCGAACTACCCGGAACAGCCAGGCGGCGGGTTGCCGGGGCATTTCGGCTTGCCGGACGAGTTTCAGGAAGGCCTCTTGCACCACATCGTCGGGGCAGTCGCACAGTCCCCGCGCGTACAACACCAGGGCCGAGCCATGCTGCTCAACGAGCCGGGCGATCGCGTTGGCGTCTGCAACTTGCAAATCCGTGTCCCGCTGCGCAAATCAAGGCGTTTGTGTTCAAGACACCGCCGAAGCAGCGACTTTCCGGCAAAAATTTCCCAAATCGATTGTAATTATGCCGGGCTACCGGGGGGCAGGCACGATGCAGGATTTCCATGCCGCGAACAGGGACTGATTCCGAGTGCCGTTGGGTGTCAAGCTGTTTGGGTTGATCCACGAGGTGCCTGTCCCGTTTCATGCAACGTGCCGAACTAGCAGCTGCGGCCGCCGTCGGCCGCCGATGGGCGGGGAGGCAGTCGGGGCAGTTTTTCTTCCAACACCCCTTTGACGCGGGGCCAGACCAAAATGGCCTCGACGACCATCCAGGCCTGCAGCACGATCGTCACGCTGGCGATAAACACCAGCACATACCGGCCATCGGTCCACCAGCCTCCAAACTGAACCAGCATGGCCCACACGGGCATGATCAGCATGAACAGGGCCGGGGCCGCGGCGAACCCGATCGGTTTGTTGCGTCGCCACAGCCAAAAACAGATCACCAGGAATGCCAGGCCACCCAGCAATTGGTTGGTGGCGCCGAACATCGGCCACAGAACCAGGCCCCCCTTGCCGACCGAACTCCATGCCCACGGGTCCTCGCCTTGCGGGATCGCTGCCAGAACAAAGGCGGAAACAACGGCGGCCGCCGTCGCCACGTACAGATTCGTAAAGGGCCGGGCGATCGGCCGGGCGGCCGGGAATTTTTCGGAGACGGCCCTTCCCAGTTCCTGAATCACGTACCGCTGCAGCCGCGTCGCGGTGTCCAGCGTAGTCCCGGCAAACGAGGCCACCAGGACGCCCATGATGGCGACCGACAATTGCGAACTGAGTCCGAGTGCCGTCAGGAAATTCGCGGCGCCGGCCACAAAGGCACCGACCTTGACACCCAGGCCGGCGTCGGCCCTGGCCCAGTCACCGTAGATTTCGGTCCACAGGGCCTGACCGGCAATTTCGTACTTGCCAGCCCAGCCAAAGCCAATTCCGGCCCCGACTGCCAGGATCACAATTACCGCCAGAAATCCTTCCGTCAGCATCGATCCATAGGCGACAAATCGGGCATCGGTTTCACATTTGAGTTGCTTGCTGGTGGTCCCGCTGCTGACCAGGCAATGAAACCCGCTGATGGCACCGCAGGCAATCGTAATAAACAAAACGGGAAATATGGGCGGCGCATTGAGTGGATGCCATTCCAGGGCGGGCGCCACCATCACCAGGGGTTGGTCGGCCACTCCAAACATCGCGGCGACCAACAGGCCCGCCACGATCAGTCCCAGACTGGAGATCAGTTGCAGACTGTTGATGTAGTCGCGCGGCTGCAACAGCGTCCAAACGGGCAAGACACTGGCCACAAAACAATAGCCCAGCAGTACGGCGGTCCAGGTTCCCAGAGACCAGCTGCCCAGTTGTTGATTCACCGCTTCGACCCACTGGCCAATGACGCCCCCGCTGCCTCCCGCGCCGAGCCAGACCGTGAAATACATGCAGGCCAAAGCCAGCAGGGAGGGAATCAGAATGTTGGCTCCCTTGCGATGCAGCCAAACTCCGATGACCAGGGCGATGGGCATTTGCAGAAAGACCGGCAGGATTGATGCGGGAAACATCTTGAACACACCGGCAATCACCAGCCCAAAGATCGCCAACACGATCCACAGCGAAAACAGCAGGATCGTCAGAAACAGAAAACGAACGCGGGGGTTGATCAACCGGCCGGCTACGTCGCCAATGGTCTGGCCACGGTTTCGCAAACTGACCACCAGCGCGCCAAAATCGTGAACGGCGCCGATAAATACGGAACCGACCAGCACCCAAATCAGGGCCGGCACCCAGCCCCACATGATGGCGATCGCCGGACCCACGATGGGACCGGTGCCGGCGATGCTGGTGAAATGGTGGCCAAACACGATCGCCTTGCTGGTCGGGACATAATCCACATCGTCCTGCAATTCGATACTGGGAACCACCGCTTCCGGGTCCAGTTGAAATATCTTGCGGGACAACCAGCGGCCATAGGTGTTGTAGGCAACGACAAAGCCGACTAGCGATCCCAGGGCGATCAACAACGTGGTCATGAATGGCCTTGGCGGTACAGGATATGCGGCGGAACAAGGGCGATCAGCGTATCTTAAACGCGTCGCAACAGCGGCTCCAATACATCCTCTGCCAATTATCGGCCCACGCCCTATAATTGCCAGCCTTGCACAGGAACCTGAACCTCGGGAGGACTACCAACGTGTCGGAAAAAGTCGTCATCATCGGCAGCGGACCTGCGGGCTGGGCCGCCGCCATCTATGCCGCTCGTGCCAATCTGAATCCTCTGCTTTTCGAGGGCACGGTCAAACCCGAGATGATCCCGCTGGGACAGCTGGCCTGGACGACCGAAGTGGAAAACTATCCGGGGTTTCCGTTCGGCAACATCCGCGAATTCGTGGAATCGGCGGTCGACCAGGACCGGCACTGGAATTTGCCACCAGCCCCCGAACACCGTCGCGATGGCGTTTATCACTACGCCGTCCAGGGCGTCGAACTGATGGAGCTGATGAAACAGCAAGCGCTGAATTTTGAAACCCGGGTCGTGGAAGATGATATTGTCGATGTCGATTTCGACTCGCGTCCGATGCGGGTCATTCCGGCGGCCGGTGAGCCGGTTGAAACCCGCACGATCATTATTGCGACCGGTGCCCGGGCCAATTATCTGGGATTGCCATCGGAGGAAAAGTACAAGAACAAGGGAGTCAGTGCCTGCGCCGTCTGTGACGGGGCCTTGCCCATGTTTCGCCAAAAACCACTGGCCGTGATAGGCGGTGGAGATTCCGCCGTGGAGGAAGCCACCTATCTGGCCAACCTGAAAGACGCCGCCACCATTTATATCGTGCATCGCCGGGATCAGCTGCGGGCGTCAAAAATCATGCAGCAGCGAGCCCTGTCCCACCCGAAAATCGAAATGCTCTGGAATACCCAGGTGGCCGAGGTCCTCGGCGATGGAGACAAGGTGACCGGACTGAGGTTGAGCAGTACTGCTGGCCAGCCGGACCGCGAGGTGGCCGTGGGCGGCATGTTTGTGGCCATCGGACACACCCCCAATACCGCGTTCCTGAAAGGAAAACTGGAGATGAACGACAAGGGTTATATTCAATGGACCCGGGCGTTTCGAACCCATACCAGTTGCGAGGCCGTGTTCGCCGCCGGAGACGTAGCCGATGATTACTATCGGCAGGCGATCACGTCGGCCGGTACCGGCTGTATGGCGGCACTCGACGCCGAACGCTATCTTGCCGAACACGGTCTGTAAACGCCGGAATTCGCAGCCACGGACGGGTGATCCGGATTGCAAATGGGGTGCCGCCTGCCAGTGGATCGAACGGGTTCCGCAGGCACCCGGATCGGGTATTGACGAAACGAATTCGGCGCCTCCCGCGCGTCCGGTGCGGCAGTATGCGGCACGCGAATCTCGTACTACATTTGCCCTGATGTCCACTGTCTCTGGCAGGAGCCGCGCGGCGGCGATTCGGTTTCGAGCCGGATTTGCCTGCGCGGCGGCGGGTGGCCTGACCCATCGCGCCGGATTGCTCCCGGTTCGTTCCCTCTTCCGGTCATACTGCCGCTGAAAGTTTTTAATTCCATGGGAGTTCGCCATGTCGCCTTTGAATCTCGTCAGCTTGCTGGGTCTGGGTGTGATGATTCTGCTGGCATGGTTGATGAGTACGTATCGCTGGCGCGTTGACTGGCGGTTGGTGGGTCTGGGGGTTTCGCTGCAACTCATCCTGGCAGCCGTCTTTTTTAACTCCCAAACCTGGACCTTTCCGCGCACGTTTCGGACAGCCGAAGAATTGTTGTCGGCCGTCCAGAATCAGGAAATCGATCCGTCGGCTGTCATTCGGAAGGATGCCGCGAGTTCCCCGTCGATCGCCCTGTCCGGATTGGCGGGGACCGACCCGTTGCGCGGCCGGGGGAGCGCTGCGGCGGTCGCCGCGGTCAACCGATTAATGGCCGAATCGCCGGACGGCGTCAGCGTGCCGCGGTTCCCCAACGGGATTGTGTTCTTTTGGGTGGAGTCGTTTTTTTCAGTGATTCAGCGAAGTGTCGATCAGGGCACGGCATTCCTGTTCCGGGTCAATGCACCTGCCAACACAACGCCACCAACGGATCCCCGGGCCCTGATCTATACATTCGCTTTTGGAATCTTGCCGACCGTGATCTTTTTTGCGGCGCTGATGAGTGTTCTGTATTACATTGGATTGATGCAATGGCTGATTCGCGGGCTGGCGTGGCTGATGCGCAAGACGCTGGGAACCACTGCCGTCGAGAGCCTGGCAACGGCCGCCAATGTTTTTGTGGGACACACCGAAGCGCCGCTGGTCGTTCGGCCGTACGTTGCCAATATGACCCGCAGCGAACTGAACGCATTGATGGTGGGCGGGTTTTCCACGATCAGCGGCAGTCTGATGGCGATTTTTGCCAGTATGGGCATCAGTGCCGGTCACCTGCTGACGGCTTCCCTGATTTCCGCACCGGCGGCCCTGGTGGTCGCCAAGATATTGCAGCCGGAAACAGAAACACCGGTTCCGGCGGCGAAACTGGCCGATGGCGTGGAACCGTCGGCATCCAACATCATCGAAGCTGCGGCGATTGGCGCCAGCGACGGCATGAAACTGGCAATTAATATTGCCGCGATGTTGATTGCCTTTTTGGCCCTGATCGCCTTTTGCGACCTGTTGTTGCAGAACGCCGGCAGCCTGTTTGGACTGGAATTGTCGCTGGGCCGTATTTTCGGATGGATCTTTTGGCCCCTGGCGTGGGTGATGGGTATCGCCACAAATGATTGCAATATCGCCGGCGATTTGCTGGGCAAAAAAATGGTGATCAACGAGTTTATCGCTTACCTCGATCTGACTGCCGTTGCGGTGGAAGAATCGGCCAGTGGCGAAGGGATTACCGAGAGGTCGCGGGTCATCCTGACGTATGCGTTGTGCGGTTTTTCGAATTTTGGCGCCGTTGGAATTCAGATTGGCGGCATTGGTCCGCTGGCTCCCCACCGGCGCAGCGACCTGGCCCAGTTGGGACTGCGGGCCATGTTTGGCGGAATGTTGGCGGCCTGCATGACGGCCTGCATCGCCGGATTGTTTTTCGGCGTGGTCAACTGACCCCGAACGGATACGAGGCGCTGTGGGCTAATTCCCGGTTCCCGCGGCGCTGACTCAAACAACGTGATGGCAGCCACCCGGCGCTGCGGGGGTTTCGCCAGGTCGCTATCGGGACCCGTCCCCTTTTTGCTGCTGGCGAAGTTTCCGGACTTCGTCACGTAATGCATCCAGCTCGTCATTCATGGACTCGATCAGCTTTTGCATTTCTTGCTGCCGAGCGTTTTGGTCGTCGCGCATTTTTTTGTCCCGATCGCGGTCGCTTGCGGTTGGCTGGTCCGGCAGAGCGGGCAGATTTCCACCCGCGCCGCCAGCCGGCCGAGGCCGGTCGGCCCGGTTTTTCGAGCGATTCCCCGAATCGCGAGCGGAGCTGGCCGATCGTTGTTTTTCTGCCCGGATCAGTTCCATGACCTTGCCAGCCATTATCTGATCGCCATCGGCGATCAGTTCGTCATACCAGCGACGCAGCGTATCCAGACGGTCCGTGTTGTTCGGAGCGTTGTTGTCTTGATTGCTGGCGTTATTGTTATTGTTAATTCTGCCGTTTTTCGATTTGTTGCGACCCGCGTTGCCTTGCGGGTCGTCCATCGGTTGAAACCCGGCAGGCCCCGAGCGATCCGCGGCCCGGGGTCGCTGATCTGCGCCGGGCACGGGTTCATCCTGGTCCGAGCCGCGAGCCACAGAAACGCGGGGCTTGTCCGACCGGGACGAATCGTCACGGTTCAGACCGTTCCGGTCCCGATCGCCGTCCGAAATGACCCGCCCGGGACCCGTTCCCGAATACTCCGGTGCCGGATTGCGATTACCGGCACGACGACGCGCCGGAGCGGATTCCAGCAGCTCACGGAGACTGTCTTTCAGCTCGTTCAGCTTGTCCACGCGGCCGCCGGCCGAGAGAATTTCGTCGCGCAACCGATCGATTTGTTCCTCCTGTTTCGCGTCAACGGCGCGGTTCAACTGGCCTTGCAGCGTGGCGAGCGTGCGAAGTTCTTCATCAATCATCGCCTGAACTTCTGTGATTTTCGCCGAAATCATGTCTTTCTGCGTTCGTTTTGACTGCGCAGAAACCGTGCCTGTCAACAGCACCACGAACAACAACGACAGAGCACTCGTCAACTTGACCATTTCAATCTCCGATCACTGGCTGGAATCTCCGGAGCGGCCTGAATCCACCCGGAATTACTGATTTCGGTCGGCTGTTTATTCTACCCCCGGCCAGGACCCCAGGAGAACAGCGTTTACGGCCGCGCGTCCATTTACCGATCATTCAGCCGGGAATATCACGGCAAAAAGGCCGGATCGAGCTTTTTGCGTGCCATTTCGGCAGCCAAACGGACCATCGGACTGGGATCCTCGGTCAACTCCTCGATGCGTTGCACAACCCGTTCCGATTCGGGATTGATGGAAACCAGGGCGTCGACCGACGCGATCCGGATCGAGTAATCGCTTGATTTTGATCGCTCCAGCAGAAAGTCGGTGGCTTCCCTGGCTTCCGGCCCCATTTGCGCGAGAAAATCCAGAGCCGAGAGTTCGAAATCGAGGGTTTGAGCCAATTCCACCAGCCGGGGGACTGTATCGGTGGTGTTGCCGGAAATTTGCCAAAGCACGAATCCGGCACGGGCCTCCAGATTGGTTTCTGGTGTCATCATCATTTCCCGGACCTTTGGCTCCAGGCGGGCAGCGTGTTCGCCCAGCAGCCCGACTCCGGTCAAAGCGCGTTCGCGTTCGGCCAACGTAAACCGCAGCAGCATGGGTTCCAGATCCGGCAGCGGATCGTATTCGTCCGTGGGTCCAATGGCTCCGAGAGCCCATGCGGCGTAGGTTCGTTGCGAAAGATTGCCATTGGCCAGCATGTTGCGAAGATCGGCAACGGCGGCGGCCGCCGCGGGACCGGTTTTGATGATCAAGCGGCAGGCAAACAGCGAGACATTAAAATCCTCGTGCTTCAGATCAACCAGCGCTTTCTCAATGGCTTCCGGGCAACCACAGGTGAAACCGGTCAAGGCGTACAGGGCGGGAACTCGCACAGCGGGATCGTCCGAATTGTCGAGCACTTCCAGCAGTTTCGGCTCGTAAACGGCTCTTGCCGGATCGCCAATCGCGCGAATCGTGCCGCAGGCCTGGCGCCAAATTTCGTTTTGTTCAGCCGTCTGGTTCTCTTCCGGCCGATACATGCTTTCCAGAACAGGGACCGCATCGTTGCCCAGAAAGGCAAAAACACGGTTGGCCACTCGCTGAAACGACAAATCTGCCTGCACAAAGGCCCGGGAAAGCGGTTCGGCAAACTCCCCTACCCGATCCGGATATTCCATCAGCAGGGCGGCGGCCCGTTCCTTTTCCACCAGAGATCCGTTTTGAACCTGATCCAGCAACTCTTCGAATGCCGGAACGACCCGTTCCGATTCGACCACCGGTTCCGGTTCGCCGGTGTGCTGCTGGGCCTGCATCTGGTTGCGGGTCGCCAGGCACAGCACCGCCGTTACCGCCAAAAAAATCCCCGTGGCCAATCCGGTATGCAGCCAGGACGAGTAGACATGAGCGAACATCTGAAATTCCAATCCACGATCGGTTGCGACATGCGGGTCAAGACGGGATTTTACGGCTCCGGCCTCGTTTGAGCTACACAGGGCATTTGGGCGGAGTCGAAAAACCGCGAATCTGGCGAACCGCGGCGCGTCCGGGGAACTCAGGGGCGGGCCGACACATGCCGTCCGATCCCGGCGACAAGCTCAGATTCCGCAGGTCCGTTACCGGCGGATGCACGTGGACATCGGCTCCGGTTGTCTTGGCAACCCCTGCGGTTTTTTTTGGCAACCCCACCAGCCCGCTGTCGTCAGTCCCGGCAAGTCCAGTTGTAAATCGCCTTGAGGGCACTGGACACATCATTACGGATTTGGTGGATATCCACGGGTTTCTTGTGGATCGCAAATGCGTCGGCGGCTTCCACCGACATGCGATCATCCAACTCGGCGGACATCAGAATCACCGGCAGTTCCCGCCTGAATTGCTTGATCAGCCGCAAGGCCTCAAGACCAGTCATCCGCGGCATGTGAAAATCGATCAACACCAGGTGAACGTCCCGGTGGCACACCACGTCGAACGCCTCTCGCCCGTCTTCGGCGAACAGGGTATCAAAACCTCCGGCGGCAAACAGGTCGCCCAACGATTCCCGCAAATCGGAATCGTCATCGGAAATCAGTAATGTAGGGCGATCGAGAATCATCGTGCGTCAGAAAGTCGTGTTTTTGACGGTGCGGGTCAAGGCTAATTGGAGCGACCGTCACAGCAAGTGCATTTTGAATGCCAAATGCCTGATGGCAAAATGCCACAAAAAGCCGGCAAACCCGGCATGGATTTGTTGATTTCACAGGGCGGGCGGCCGGGCGACTGACAGAATTGCAGTTTTGGGACCGCAAATGGCAGGTTTCCCGGATCCCTTCGAACATCGTCAAACGGGATCGGTGGGGGCTGCGATCGAATGCTGTGGCCGGAAAAAAAGTCATTCGTCGTCCGGATTCATCAGGCCATCGACATCATCGAGGCACTGTCCGGATGATCTGCCAGCTCGCGAAAACGTGTGAACGGTGCCGGACCGGCCGGGGGAAAACGTTTCCGGTTGCCAGTCAAACATCGCCCGACGATACTACCCTGTTCTCGCTCGAGGCTGCCCGGTTACTTCTCGTCCGTCGATTTCCAGTCCGGTTTTCCATGTCCGATTCCCTGGCACTCCCGCCGCTGAAACGACCTCCCGTATACGGAGTTTATCGCTGGTGGCCGGTGAACGGTGAGGCCTGGATTCATCCGTTTGACATCGGTATTGTAAAACGGCTGGTGCCTGGCAATCGCGTGATGCGGCGCGAGGATCTCGACGAAACGTGGCTGAGAGTCAGCTACGGACCGATCCGATTTCGGGTCAAGTCGACAATTTGGTATGAGGTTGCGTACGAAGGGTTCGATATCGGCGACTACGTCGAGATTAAATCCCGAATGGGTCGGGCGGAGCCCTATGTGGGCCAAATTCGGGATATGTTCTGGAACCACCGTTACCGGCACATTGAGTATTTTCTGTATCGATCGGAAACTCCCCAGGTTCGCCCCTACCAGGCGGATGATATGGCGCTGCTGGATCCCCGGAGCATGGGTGACAATCACTCGGCCAGGTCCTGGCTGGGCGGGACGACTTTTTTTCGACGGGAAGTCTCCGGCGAACGTGGCAAGGAGTAATGCCTGGGCCATCCTGATTGCATTCGTGTCGTTCCCGCAATATCCGGTGCCCCGAAATCTTTGACAATTGCGGATTGAACTGACAAACTGGTGAAGTCGTTTTTACGTTGCCTGGATGCCGGGACAACGCCCTCCTCGTTTCGGCACAGGGTTCCTTCACCGTTTTCTGCAGGCTGATGCGATGCCGCAACTGACTTTGAGTTTTTCAATCGTTGTGTTGCTGTCAATTTGGAGGCTGACACCGCTTGTCGCCCAGGAACATATTTTATTGGGTACCGCCGAGGTGCTCGATGAATTGCAGGTCGCCGAAAGCATGCGAGCCCAATTGACAGCGATTCACGACAAGTACAGTCAAATTGAATCGATGACTTTTTTGACGTTGTCAAATGGCGTACCGTTCCAGTCCCTGTCGTCCCGCCAGCAACTTGAGTTGCGCCCCCGATTCCTGGCAGCCATGATTCCGGTTGACACCCAGGCTCGCAGCGAGGTCGCGGCGATTCTGGACGCCGGGCAAATGACACGTCTGAAACAGTTGCGAGTCCAGGCGTTGGGGCCCACCGGTTTGCTGGCTGGCAAATTAAACAAACAGCTGGAAATCAGCGATGAGCAGCTGGAATCACTCAGAACGGCGGCCAGGACGTTTCACCAGGAATTCACCGAAATTCGAGTCCCCGCAATGTCCAACGTGACCGCTCCGGAAATCAACGACGCGTTCAAGGCTGAATTGTCCGACCGGCTGGTGCAGGCGTTAACCGACGAGCAACAGAAAAAGTACCTTGAAATGACCGGTGAACGGGTCACTCTGCCCGCAATCGACCATGTCCGGTAACCGACCGCTGTCGGGTTGGGAACAGCTCGCCCCCATGATGCGCTGGTCGATCCGGCGGCTGTAGTTCACTGAATTGCGGGTGCCGCGGGTTACGCGTGGCTATTGCGGCGGCCTGGCACCGGTTTCGGATTCCAGTCCGTTTTCCGTCCGCTCTGGCAGCGGCGTTGCCGCACCGGGGGCAGATTCCGGCGTGCCGCCGGGCGCCATCGTATCCGGTGTGTTGATCCACAGATCGGTCGATTGATCCAGCGGCCCGTCCGAGATCGGACAAATGTCGACCCGGCTGGTATCAACCGGACCGTAGCGGAAGCGGCGGTCCTTGTCGGCAGCATCGGCCATGGCGGCACCGGTCCAGGAACCCTCCACCAGTTGAATGTTGTAGTATTCCAGCAGGTTTCCGGATGTAAACACAAAATTCTGCAGGGCCCGGTTGTAGTCCACGACCGAGCGATGAAAATTGGTTTCGATCGCCGCGGCGCGGCGTTGCGCATCCAGCAGGAAAAATACATCTTCATCGCCAGCCACGGCCCGTTTGCGTTTCGATTCCAGTTCCTCGATTACGGCCACCCGGGCATTATAGTTGTTGCCAATCGCCGTAAAACTTCGATCGACTTCTCCATAGGCCGCATTCAGATCCAGCAACAGCTGTTTTTGCTGTTCCTTCAATATGGCCTGCTCGCGCATGACCTGCAGCTCGGCGTTGCGAATGGCCAGATGACCAATCCGGTTTCCGACAGGTCCGCGGACTTCCACGCCGATACCCCAGTCATCCAGTTGGCCGGTGAACAGATCGGAAAACGCGCTGCCCTCGGGGACACCGGAATTTCCAAACAAATCGTCGCCGAAACCGCGGGCATCCACACTGGCGACAGCATCCACCCGCCATTTGTTCAACTTTCGCGCCGCATACAGTTCCAGTTCTTTTTGGCGCAAGAACCATTTCTGGCGGCGAATCTCCACGCGTTGCGCCAGGGCCTGTTCCTGGGCCTGTTCCCAGTCAAACAGGATCGGGGCAATTGTGGGCTCGGTCGACGGTCGAATCAGGCGACCGTCGGTGTTGACCAAACCGATCAGGCGACGCAATTCGCGCTCGGCACGAGCACGCCGTTCGAAACCGCCTGGTTGCCGAACGACGTACCACTGAGGGCGTTGATGGCTTCCTGGGCAAACTGGAAATACTGCTGCCGCGTCTGGGCTTCATCGTCCGGACGGCTCAGACCGGCAGCGACCCGTTTTTGACGGTTGTCCCAGATCAGGCGGGCTGCCTCGCGGGCCTGCAGCTTGACATCCAGGTCCCGATAGGCAAAGTAAAGTTCCCAGTAGGCCAGTTCGACGTCCCGCACCAGATCCCGTACCGCCGCTTCAAAATCGGTCAACGCAATGTCGCCGCGTATGCGACCGATCAACACACCGTTGTAATTGCCGGGCACCGGGTTGGGTCCGGCGATCCGGTTGACCGCGGTGCCAGCGCCCTGGGCCAGCGGCTGACGAACCTCGGCCCGCACAATCGTATCCCAAGCGCTGGGAAATCGGTTCGACGGAATGTTGTTGCGGTTGTAATCCGATTGGCTTAACACCGTAAATTGCGAACCATTGGCTGCAAACTTGGACAAGCCGGCGCTCAAATTCCCCACGTTCGAGATCGTACTGGATGGAAAAAAGCCGGTTGGATCCAGGGCCCGGTTGAACTTGCGCTCAGAATGATTCAGCGTGGCGTTGCCCGTGAACTGGGCATCGAAAGCGGCCAGGGCTGCCTCGGCTCCGAAATTCGGGTTGGTCTCGATCAGGGCCGGGTCGTACGACGTCACGATTCCCTGCGGTGCCAGAATCACCCGCCCCCCAAGTTTTTGCAGCACCTTGTTGTTCGCCAGGGTCATCACGACCGCGTCCTCCAGCGACAACGACCAGATCTCCTGGTCTTCATAGTTGCTGATGGTGATCGGGGCGGCCGTCCGCAATTCATTTCCGGTTTGGGGATCGCCACCGTCAGTGGGGCAAACATCCGGATAATCGATTTCCGAAAACGTGGCCAGGCAATCGACATCGGCGCCCGAGAACCGCGGTTGACTGCGGTGATGACAACCGCACGTCAAGCTGCCGACCAGCAAACCCGTCATCCATACGATGTGAAGCTTTGCCAACCTGATATTCATGAGAACTCCGAAGCTGCCACATTCCGGCCAAAAAGCCGAGTCCTGGACCGGGATCGTCGCGATCGACAAGACCGGCATCCCTGGAGTTATCGGAGCATTCGGAACTCGAGGTGATCAGAACCGGTTCACCACACATGACCCGAAAAAACGAACAAGTTTCGCCAGGCCGCACAGATTAACGGCCCCGGCTGGAATGGATGAGACGCATCCGGCAATCCGTTCCGGCGAGTACCGGTATCCTGCCGCACCATGGACCGGAACCGAATCATGGAGGGGGCTGCAAAACTGGTTCCCGCTCGCGCCTGAGGCGTTTTCCCGAATGCGTTGGTCCCGGAATTGCCTGGCGACGTGCCGCCCGGTCATACGGATCCGACCAATCCGCTCCCCCGGGAAAACGTGCGTTGTGCCCCGGGCAGGACGACTGAGGCCTGATTTGGGAAAATCCAGCGCCGGAAATCGAACCGCTGGCGCAGCAGATTCCGGCATTCGAGACCGCGGAGGGAAGCCTTGCCCACAAGGTCTGATGCGACTTCTAGTCGTGCTGCCAAAACCACCGCGTATGGACCTGGGGGGCCGGCGAACCGGGCCGGCAGAAACCCAGCGGGTAAACACATTTTCCGGGGCATTCACGAAACAGGTTGAAAGGCAACCATGCCAGGTTCGCAGCAAAATCAGCCGCCGATGCCACCGGTTGCACGACGGGTCGACAGGTATACCCGTATCGCTCGAGTCCCACATCCTCAAAGTACAGGGGTTGGTACCGAATGTCCGGCGCAGTCCCACGACGCCAGGCGTTCCTGAAAACTGCCGGGATAATTGGTCGAATAGTTGTCCCGGTACAATTGATAGGAAAGATCCGGCGGACGATTCGGTGACTTGTAGCGGATGTCGATATCAATGTCCTGCAACGGCTGGTAGATATCATCCAGACGCATTAGGGGAAGGTCCTTGTCGAATTGCGACTGATCCTGCATTGGCGAATCACCAGCCGATGACGGTTCGGCCGGTTCCTGTTGGTCAGCAGCCGGGTTGTCGGCAGGGCGAATGGTTGCTTCCTGCTGATACCCCGGGCCGGCATGGGCCCGTTCGGCCACCGCGTCAATCACGACACCGATCAGGAAACTCAACACCAGAGTGACGACAGGCCGATGAAAACGGTTTCGAATGCGGGCGGTCATGATTCCATCCTTGGGACGTCCGGTCAGGCAGCGTTCATCCTGTTTATCGACGAAAACACCCTCCCGGTTCCCCCTTTTTCCCGAGTCCCGCCCGACAAGGCCCGGATCCCTGGCCGTCGCCATGTCGCTCAGCGATCCGGGTTGCTGTCAGTGCGATAAACAACCTGGCCGTCCGAACGACTGTATTGCAAACCCCAATGCAATGGAAACCGTTGCAATCCCTCGTCCCGCAGCGCCGGCGCATGATCGCGCAGATAGACGTCGAAGTCATCCCGGGTGGAGAATTCGTAGCGGATTTCGTAGGTCGGCAGGTCAGCATTCATCTCCACGATTTCGGCAGCCGTGGCGCCTGCATGCATTACATCCGAAATGTGCTGATGCTCCAGCCATCGCAGCCAACGATCGGCAACGGCTGCATCGGTAAATTGACATCGAACGGTATATCGATACCCGAGTCGCGTCATCATCTGGTTCCCGTGGTTGTGGCGCGGGCGGAAGCAGCAGTTTCCGGTCCCGGCCGGGATGTTTGCCGGCGTGATACGAGTCGACAAATTTATTGGGGGGCCGAATTCCAGAGCCCGCGGATTCGCTCAACACGGGCGCGGTTGGCGCCCAGATCGGAATATCCAATCCGGGAAGCCGAGCGGACAGCAATCTGCCGATTCTCCCTGTCGAGCATGAAATCGGCATCGTCGACAAACTTGAACCAGGGCGTTCGAAACTCGCACACCAGCATGTCATCAGACTGCTGGATAATCGTTGCCCCCGGCAGTTGCCGGACGATGAAGGCCAGTTGTTCCACCGGTCGCCGGCGGTCATCAACGTCCAGCGGGGCGATCCACGCCGGATGATTCGAAGCAACTTGCGACGAAACACAGTTGGGCGTGTCGGGAACGTCCGCCAGCTGTTCAACGGTCAATGGAAGGGGACCGGGTCGGCTGGAAAAGGCAATCAACAACCGGAAGCCGACCAGGCAGGCCACGACTCCGCCAACGATCAACAACCCGCGTTTTGCCCAACGACTCATGATGTACCTGCCCGCCAGGGTGATTACTCGTCAGTCGCTCGCAACCAATGGGCCATACACGAGTCGAACGGGCAGATTTCCTGATCCTCGAAATAGAGTGCCATTTCGCGAGCCGCGGCCTGGGGTCCGTCGGAGGCATGCACGAGATTCATTTGGCGGCTTCCGCTGTAGTCACCGCGAATAGTCCCCGGGGCTGCTTTCAGGCCGCTGGTGGCCCCCAGCATTTCACGCACCACGCGGATCGCTTCCAGACCCTGCACAATCAGGGCGACGACGGGAGCGCCGGTAATGAATGCCTCGAGACCCGGATAAAAGGGCTTTTCGACGTGCTCGGCATAGTGTTGTTTGGACAATTCGGGAGTAACTCGCATCAATTTCATGGCCACGATATCGAGTGACTTTTCCTCGAATCGGGTGATGATTCGTCCGATTAACCGGCGTTGCACACAATCCGGTTTCAGCAAAACGAGGGTCCGTTCCATGGTAGTTCAAACCTGCGAAATTAACGGGTGGACAGGCCGGGTCGGAAACGACCAGCCCGGGTCCGGAAGCGTCCGGCGACCGGGGACGGCACGGGTGAAAACGCGGGATTCTAGCAGACCTTGACCACTTTCGGAACGGTGCCCGATTTGCGAAACTTGTAGCCATCTCCTTCCCCGGAACAGCGATTGATCGAATTCAACCTCATGATTTCCAGCCGAGAAAACTTTCCGATTTCCTCCAAGCCATCTGAAACCGTGCGCGGTGTTACCGTGCGCCTGGCCGGCGACTCGGGTGATGGCATGCAATTGCTGGGAACGCAACTCACCAACACGTCCGCCCTGTCGGGCAACGATGTGGCGACATTTCCGGATTTTCCGGCGGAAATTCGTGCGCCGCGGGGCACCCGGGCCGGCGTCAGCGGGTTTCAGGTTCAATTTGCGGCCGAAGAGATTTTTACGCCTGGTGACGGACTGGATGCCCTGGTCTGCATGAATCCGGCGGCCCTGGTCACCAATATTGGAGATTTGAAACCATCCGGAATTTTAATTGTCAACCTGGACAGTTTTGGGGACAAGGATCTGAAACTGGCCAATCTGGATTCCAATCCGTTGACCGATGGAACGCTGGATTCCTATCGCGTCATCGAGGTGGCCATGACGACGCTGACGCGAACGGCCGTGGCCCCGATGGAACTGGGCACCAAAGTGGCGGATCGGTGCAAGAATTTTTTTGCCATGGGTTTGGTGTACTGGCTGTATGGACGCGATGTTCAGCCCACGATGCGGTTTATCGAGTCGAAGTTTCCGGGCAAGCCGGACCTGATCGAGGCCAACCGCCTGGCCTTGATGGCAGGCTGGAATTTCGGTGAAACGACCGAGCATTTTGCCTCCACCTATCAGGTGAGTCGCGCGAACCTGGAACCGGGCAAGTACCGCAACATCATGGGGAATCAGGCGCTGGCCCTGGGCCTGATTGCGGCCGCCGAGCGCAGCGGGACGCAGTTGTTTCTGGGATCGTATCCCATCACGCCGGCCAGTGATGTTTTGCATGAATTGAGCAAGCACAAGCGATTTGGTGTGCGCACGTTCCAGGCGGAAGATGAAATTGCCGCCGTCTGTTCGGTCATTGGAGCCGCGTTTGGCGGTGCCATGGGCGTGACCACCAGCAGCGGGCCGGGAATTGCCCTGAAGGGCGAGGGGATTGGCCTGGGCGTGATGCTGGAGCTTCCGTTTTTGGTCATCGACATTCAGCGGGGGGGCCCCAGTACCGGATTGCCGACCAAGACAGAACAGTCGGATCTGCTGATGGTCATGTTTGGGAGAAACGGTGAATCGCCGATCCCGATCATCGCCGCCTGCAGCCCGGCCGATTGTTTCGATGTGGCCGTCGAGGCATGGCGAGTGGCTACCCAATTCATGACGCCGGTATTTATTTTGTCCGATGGATACATTGCCAACGGGAGCGAACCCTGGCGAATCCCGGCGGCCCGCGAATTGCCCGAATTCCCGGTTCACCATCCCGGACCCGTGGACAACGGCAAACCCTTTATGCCGTACCAGCGTGATGCTCGACTGGTGCGACCGTGGGCCATTCCGGGAACGGCCGGGCTCATGCATCGCATTGGAGGCCTGGAGAAACAGGATGTGACCGGAAATGTCAGCTACGATCCCGACAACCACCAGCACATGGTGGAAACCCGTGCCAACAAGGTTGCCGGAATCGCCGACACGCTGGAACCGTTATCGGTATACGGCACGACGGGAGGATTGCTGGTTCTCGGCTGGGGAGGGACCTACGGATCGATTCACACCGCGGTTTCGAGCTGTCTGAAGGATGGCCTGCCTGTCGGCCATGTGCACTTGCGGTGGTTGAATCCCCTGTCCCGGCGACCTGGCCGAAATTCTGCAGCGCTATGATCAGGTGTTGATCCCGGAACTGAATTCGGGCCAGTTGCGATTGCTGATTGATGCCCGGTTTAACCTCCGCACCCGGGGGTTGAACAAGATCAAGGGAAAACCGTTTGCGGTATCCGAGATCGAGGAGACTATTCGTGGGCTCGTGTCGTAGCGGACGTCCGGGACGCCCCTGAACCGCCTGGAAAGACTGATGGATCCATCATGAATACCAAACTGCCCGTTTTGACGCAGGCTGATTTCGCTTCCGACCAGGATGTCCGCTGGTGTCCCGGCTGCGGGGATTATTCCATTCTGGCCCAAATGAAAAAAGTGCTGCCCGTCCTGGGGGTGGCCCCTGAAAACACCGTGTTTATCTCGGGGATTGGCTGCAGCAGCCGGTTTCCGTATTACATGAATACCTACGGAATTCACAGCATACACGGTCGGGCTCCGGCGTTTGCAACCGGACTGAAATCCACGCGTCCCGAGTTGAGTGTCTGGGTCATCACCGGTGACGGGGACGCGTTGAGTATCGGTGGCAATCACCTGATGCATGCGATTCGCGCGCAACATTGACGTCAACATCGTGCTGTTTAACAACAGCATTTACGGATTGACCAAAGGGCAATATTCTCCGACTTCGCCGATGGGCTCGGTGACCAAGAGTTCACCACGCGGCTCCATTGATTTCCCGCTCAGCCCGCTGTCGGTGGCAATCTCGGCCGAGGCTTCGTTCGTCGCCCGATCGATCGATGTCAACATCAAACATCTGGTCGAAACATTGACCCGGGCCGCCCGCCACCGGGGGACTTCATTCGTGGAAGTGTACCAGAATTGCAATGTTTTCAACGATGGTGTGTGGGACTACATGAAGGACAAGGACACCCGGGATGACAACAACCTGATTCTGAAACATGGCGAACCGATGAGGTTTGGCCGTGACCAGAGCAAGGCCCTGAAACTGGAGGGGTTGACGCCCGTCGTGGTGGATGCGGACGCCGACAATCTGTGGATCCATGACGAAACAGCGCCCAATCCCGTCCATGCGTTTTTGCTCAGCCGCATGCGGGTGCCCGATTACCCGGAACCGATTGGCGTGTTTCGGGAGGTGCCGCGGGACACCTACGATGAGTTGATGAACCGGCAGATTGCCACGGCGCTGGCGGAAAAAGGCCCGGGCAACCTGGACGACTTGCTGGGTGCAGGCGAAACCTGGATCGTCCCGTAATCGCTTCGGCGGCCGCCCCGGGACAACCCGCCGGGCAGTTCCACGAAACGGTTTTCGCCCGAACTTGTATTGCGAATGCATGCCAGTCGCGTTGATTGTCGCCGAATTCGGAACGCTCAATGGCGGTGAACGATCGCTGCTGTCGGTGTTGCCGTTTCTGCAACGCCGCGACTGGCGGTTTCATGCGCTGGTCCCCGAGGCCGGTCCGTTTGCCCATGAATTGCAGGCATCGCATGTTGTGGTTCATCCCTGGTCCAACCGGTCGGATCACGGGGAACGGTTGCCGGTCGGCCGGTTGCGGGAACAGATTGCGCGAACGCTGAACGTGGTTCAGCCGACTCTGGTTCACGCAAACAGCTTGTCCACCAGCCGCATTCTGGGGCCCCTCGCTACCGAATTTCCCCAAACCGGATTCGTGGGCCATCTGCGCGATATTGTCGGCCTGAATCAACGCAATGTTGCTGACCTGAACCGGCTGGACTGCCTGGTGGCAGTTTCCCGGGCCACCCGCGACTGGCACGTTCGACAGGGACTCGATGCCCGGCGAATGACCGTTATTTACAACGGAGTTGATGCGGACGCGTTTCTGGCGCCGATGGACACGGCGGCCGGACCATTCGATGTGCGTCAGGAACTGCAACTGCCCGCGGCTTGCCCTCTGGTGCTGTTTGCCGGACAGATCGGTTTGCGCAAGGGCCTGGACGTCTGGCTGGAGGCGGCCGGGCGGGTTGCTGCGCGGATGCCGCAAGCACGATTCCTGATCGCGGGGGCCCGCTATTCGCAAAAATCTGAATCGGAAGAGTACGAGTCACGACTTCGGCAACGTTCCCGGGAGGGGACATTGGCGGACCGGGTGCACTGGCTCGGTCAGCGCAGCGATATGCCGCAGCTGATGCGGCAATCCACGGTCTTGTTGCATACGGCGCGGCAGGAACCGCTGGGCCGCGTTTTGCTGGAAGCATTCACCGGTGGTTTGCCGTCGGTCGCCACCCGGGTCGGCGGGACTCCCGAAATTTTTTGTGATAATTCCCTCGACTGGCTGCTGGTCGATCCGGCCGATGCCAGCACAGCGGCCGAACGGGTGACCCATTTGTTGACCAATCGACCCGTCTGGCAAACAACCTCAGTGATAATTCAGGCGATCGCCCGGTCACGATTTTCGGCTCGGCGAGCCGCGGCCGAATTGTGCGCTGATTTACGAGGATCCTCGCCAGCCGGGCCGCTGCCTCGCGCGATGAACGGGCCGGGGTTTCCCGGCTGCGCTCCCGGAGGGCGTCGTCGGCAAAATACGCGGCAGGCGGCGATTTCCAAACAAGCAGATTGAAAGATCCTGGCCGAGGTGACAAAATTGACGGTCGCCCTTGCTGCCTTGTCACCGGTCGATATACCCGATGTCTGTTCAAACGGTCTCCGAATACTGGTTGGCAGTCAAACAGAGCAGGGTTTTTGACGAGGCAACGCTGGAAACGTTTCGTCACGAATTTGGCAACGTCGATAACGTCGCGCAACTGGCCCGGCAACTGATCGATTGTGGCGGATTGACCGACTGGCAGGCGCGGTATCTGTTGTCCGGCAAACACCATTTGCGGGTGGGCCAATACGTGTTGCTGGAGCGCTTGCCCATTCGCGCCGTCGGTGACCGGTTTTTGGCGATTCACAAAACTCTGGATCGCAAGGTGGAGGTCAACTGGTTTCCGGCCAGTTTGGCCGATGACAATGAGCTGTTTGCCGGGTTTCTCGAACGGGCCTCGCGGGTGGCGCGTCTGGACCATCCCAACCTGGTTCACCTGTACGACATCGACCAGGAGAGCGGTCGTTTTTATTTCGTCTTTGAACACGACGAAGGCACTCCGCTTGATCGATTGCCTGCTGGCGAGCTGAGCGCCCGCCAGATTGCCGGGTTGTCCCGACAATTGCTGGATGGACTGGACTACGCCCACGGACAAGGTCTGATTCACGGACAGCTGAACGAAACGCAGGTTCGCGTTGACTCAACCAACCGCGTCCGGATCAGCAATATGGGGCTGGCCAGCATGATGGATCAGCTGAGTCTGGAAGGGAGTCTGGCGGACGAGTTTGCCATCCAGCCGGTTGCCGCCGATGACGCGGTCGCGGTTGGAAAAATGATCCTTAACCTGTTTGCGGAACAAGTCGGCCAACCCGGCAACAAGCGTGAAAGGTTGTTGGCAACCCTGCTGGGCGACCTGTCGCGACTGGTCGACGGGACAGCTGATTCAGCCGCCCAATACCGTCACAGAATCGATCAATGGATCGAGTTGGACGACGCGGCCCAGGCGGCCAGCCAGAATATCGGGGCGGCTGCTGCCGGGCCACTGGCGGCCCGTGAATCATCCCTGGTCCGCCCGCCTCGCGTGCCGGCAAAGCCCGGGCCCATCGACGGCTCATTCGGCCCGGCCGCCGGCGGCCAATGGCGAATCGCAATAATCGCCGGGGTCGCTGTGGCGGTCATTGGCGTCGCTCTGGCAATCTATTTCTGGCGCGGTGATCGTGCCGGTTTGAACGCGGATTTGGCCGGGACCAGCGCTTTGGACAAGGCGGCACAGAATACCGGGAGGCGGCTCCCGGGACCGGGCAAATCGCAACCGCAGCCTGCGTTACCGGAGCACCCTGGCAATTCCGCCGACGACCACAGTGGCGGATCCGATACGGAACCTGCGCATTCCCCGAACGGGACCTCACAACGCCAGGATCCGGGACGGTCCAATGCGCCTCCACCTGGTCCGGCCGATCCCGGTAAAACAGAGACCCTGGTCGCCCAATTGCCCTCCGGCGGCGACCGGCCACCTGATCCGGGTGATGTTGCCACGGAACCGCGCAGGGATGGGGCGGATGCGGGTCGACCGGCCGCCGAGGAAGTCATAACCCCTGCCCCATCCGGACCACCCGACACCCCCGCTCGCGACGGCGAGACGGTCGACGGCGTTCCGGTCATTGCCTGGCAGGACGCCGGCCAGCACCTGGATCAAACGGTGGCGGTTCGGGGTACGGTCGTTGCGGTCGGCAAAACCAGCAATGGATCGATCTGGTTCCTCAATTTTGACAAGCAGAATCGGGACAGTTTTACCGGAGTGGTGCGAAACAAGTACCTCGATGAATTTTCCCCGTCACTGGAATCGCTGTTTTTGGGCCAGCAAGTTTTCGTCATCGGCAAAATGACCGTGTACCGGGAACGGACCCCCCAAATCGAGGTCACGTCGCGCGATCAAATCCGGCTGGCGAGCGAGATCCGGACGTCGACGCATGAGGGCGTCACCGATGGCCCGGTTACCGGGGACGGTGTCACGGGTGATGCTGTTACCGCTGGTGAACCCGAAACGGCAGCTCCGTTTCGCGCATTGCCCCGGGCGCTTCGACCTGCCCCCGTACGATCGGGAAACGGCGGTAGCGGATCGGGTGCTGGGCCAGATGTTCAGTGGCGACAGCCTGTTGGGAATGGAACTGGTGACACTGCCGGGATTTGCTCCCCGGGGTGGCGTGTTTACTATCGAACGGGATCCCAATAACGTTAACCGCTGGGAAATCCGGTTCGCGCAACGTGCTGCGGACGATCCGGTTACGGTGGCCGAGTTTCGCAAAACGGGCCACGACCTCTCGTTTGCCTGGCAACCGGCCCCCGGCCTCAGTGACAACGTCAATTACCTGAAAAATTGCCTGTTGCGTATTCGATCTCCCGACGATTCCGTCACGTGTATGTTGAGAACCCCGGTGGAAGTGGAACCGCTGATGCTGGCTTCCCGGCGGCCAACGGCTGATGAAAGTTTGCTGATCGACAATCTGCCCGACGACGCGTTCGTGGCCGTCGAATTTCAGAAGTTTGCCGGGAACGAATTTCCGGACCAGAATTCCGAGCTGGGTTATACGTTGACGCCGGATTTGCCTGCGACCGAAGTATTTTTTAACCGTGATGCCCTGCAACGCGTCATTGCGCTCCGGTTCGAGTTTCGAATGGGAACCCGATTGCGCGTGGATGCCGACCTGATGGTCAATTCGCCGAATGGTTTCATGCCCTATCGCGAAGCGACCTATCGCGGATTGGGTGACGAATTGATTGCCCTGCAGGCCAACCTCGCATCCCAAAAACTTGCGGCGGACCAATTCGATCCGCCCTATGGACAAAAAACAAAACACAAGAATTATGTCAAGGACTTGTCCAAACAACTCGATTTGGTGAATTTGCAAGTCGAGTCGTACCGGGCGGCCGGCGAACGGTTAACGAGGATATTCGGGCGGCCCATCCATTTTCGGGTGTTGTACCGGGCCAACGATGTCGAGGTGGAGTTGGCCCGCACGACCGGCTGGGGGGACACGGCTAACGATTCGTCGAGTTCCGAACCGGCGGCCGAAACCGGGGATGACGGTTAGCGATCCGAGCCACCCCGTTGGCCGAAAACCGGGCGGCCCCCGTTGGCCGGAAACCGGGCGGCCCCCGTTGGCCGGAAACCGGGCGGCCCCCGTTGGCCGAAAACCGGGCGGCCCCCGTTGGCCGAAAACCGGGCGGCCCCCGTTGGCCGGAAACCGGGTTCGGATGGACGCCCTGCAAGCCCGCTGCCGGTCCGCCAGGTGCAGGCTGTCCAGAACCACAATCCCGGCGTGGTGCCTGGATTGATCCGCCAATGGACTGTCTAAATGCCCAGTTCGGTTCGCTGACCGGAAACGGTTGCCGTCGTGTTCTGGCTGAACAGCGTTTCGGGTACGGCATCACTGTCGACATCAAACCACTCCGGCTGGAATGCCACAAAGCCGTGTTCTCCGGGCTGGCCAGATCGTTGAATTGCCAGACGGGTTGTCAGTGCCACCACGGCATCGGCCAAACCAACTTCGGCATTGCAGCGCGGCTGGGCCTGGGGGTCGTTCTGACGAATACACCATGCCCAGTGCTCGATTTCCTCGCGGTAACCCCGGCTGACAGCCCCGCCGCCGGCCTCGACGGCCCGGGCCGGTGCCGGATCGCCGCTGGCCGAGGTGTCGAGGGCTGCCGTATCCCTGTCGCCCTTGACGCCCACCCGGGCGGTTGTGCTGCTGTTGGAATACAGCATCAATTCCTGTTCTTTTTCCAGCACAAGTGTCCCGGTTGTGCCCATCACGATTTCGCCCCAGCCGCCAAAACCGTTGCCGTTGATGGACGAGTAGCTGACGACGATTTTCTTGTTCGCGTGGGTTTGCCGGTCCCACGCCGGCACGCCGTGGACGGGATCGGGGAGCCGGTTGATTTCGTCCTGATAGCCGACGGGAAAACCGTACTCGTAACCCTGCCCCGGATATTCCAGCATGCAATATACGTGGTCGTCGGCATCGCGATCGGCCGCAAACAAATGTCGACCGCCCAGCGCATGGACCGTTAGCGGATGGACGGGCTTTCCGGTTTGCTTGCCGAGTGCCGCCACAAATATACTGGCGGCGTCCAGCTGGTGACTGCCCAGTTCGGCCATCAATCCACCACCTGTTCGATCCCACAGTCGCCACCGCACCAGTTCTTCCAGGGCCGATCGAACCCGGCCATCGGTATAGACATTTACGTCATCGACGTATCCGTGTTGCAGGGCGTTGACGGCTTTGTCGGCATCCCATTGTTCCCATTGGGCGATTTTGTTGCGCCAGATCAGGGCCTGCCTGGCGTCGCGGGATTCGAGTTCCCGTTTCATTTTCTCCAGTTCCTCACGAATCGGATCAATGCGTCGCCCATCGGACGTGACTTCGCCGCCGGGAATCGGGGCAGCCCATGAATCGCGGCCCGGCAAATTGTTGCGGTGCCACTGGGCGCGAATATGATGCACTTCCCCCAACAATCCCCAGGCAATCAGGTTGACGGCGTTGTCGTACAGAATGTTGTAATGTCGCTGGTGGCCAATGGACAGTTTGGTACCGGTTTGCCGGGCCACCCGCCCCATCAGCTTGCACTGGGCAACATTGTGAGCCATCAGTTTTTCGACCAGCACGTGCTTGCCGGCCGCCATGGCCGCAACGGCAACCGGGGCGTGCAAATGCAGGGGCAAAGCGATGATCACGGCTTCAATGGACGTGTCGCGCAACAAATCACGATAGTCGCGAAAAACCTGCACCTGGCGGCGGGCTTCCTGTTCCGAATTCCAGCCATATACCTGCAACAATCCCGGCCGCGCGGCGAGGGCCTGGGGAGAGGACCAGTCGCCATGAAACGCCCGATGAATGCTGGAGGGGCGAATGTCGCAAATCGCTGCCAGCTCCACGAATTCCGGATTCAGTGCTCCGATCAGGACGTTTCCTTCATCGCCGGTGCCGATAATTCCCGTACGGACCGGCCGCGCCGGCTGTTGATAACCAAAGTACAGGGCGCCGAGGCCGGCGACGGAAACGCTGCCGGCCAAAGTCGCCTTGAGAAAATCGCGGCGATGCAACTCATTCATTGCCGTCATCGCGGAGTAATAGTTGTCGCGGCCGATTTCGCGTTGTTCCGGTGTCAGGTTCATGCTGATGCTGTTCCCGCTGGCCTGTCCGGACAGGCCGGTCGTTGCAAAAAGTAGTCCAGTCCGCCGAACCGCCCGGCGCCGATCGCCAGTAACAGAAAAAGTGCGGCGAATTCAATCCATTGATAATAAGTATTGGCGGCATCCGCGACCCAAAACGGCTGGGTCGCCAACACTCCGCCCAACAGGCACAGCCCCGCCATGGCAGCCATTCGGGTGCCCAATCCAAGAGTCAGCAAGATTCCCACTGCCAGGTCAAACCAGGGAACGATGCGGTTGATCCAGGCAAGACGCGAGCCGGCCGGTTTCCAGGGGCGGGGCAGCGGAATCAGCGTCTCCCCGGGGGCCACATCGCGGATTCCCGCCTCGAAGTTGTCCCAGATCGCCTCCACGGATTTGAACCAGCCTGCGGCGGTTTGACGGCGTTGCCGATCAATTTGATCGATCTGATCGTCCAGGCTGGGGACTTCCCGAGCCACCTGGCGGCTCCAGGGTCCGTCTCGCGCAAATCCCTCCAGCCGCTGGCCGCCGTTGGCCCAGGCCAGTATCTCCACTTCATGATCCTGATAGAAACCGGTCAATTCCGCCTTGCTGGCCTGCAGGATCCGTTGTGCGGATTGTCGCTGGGCCTCGTCGAACCCGTTTTGGTGGCAGATCGCCTCGATCCAATCCTCCCAAATCGCCAAGCCTGGCCGTTGATCGATTTGTGCAGACGTTTCGGACGAAATCCCCAGCCGCACGTATCCCTGGTGATCATCGATCAGCCCCTGAAAGAAACCGGCGCCCGGTCCCCGGGCCTGACTCAAAAACGGGGCGGCGTCAAACGACCCCGAACGAATTTTGGTGATGCCTTCGTTAAAGAAATGCAAACCGACCACCAGCCGCAAAAAAATCAGGGCCATGATCGTCCAGGCAATGCTTGACCGGGATAGTTGCATTTCATTCGGCTTTGGAAAAAAGTCATGCCGGGGGTTGTCGGGGCTCCGTTTGCTGCCGCCCTGGCTGCATCGATTATGTCCGGATCATTCGCTCTTGCCACCGGCCGGGCCGGCTGCCGGACCGCAGGAAGATCGCCTGCCGGCTGCTGGCACGCCGCGGGTCCCCTAGCGTTGCGCACGGTCTGCCAGTTTGCTGGTCAACTCTGCGCGTTTTTCCTGACTGCGTTGCCGCGCGGCAGCTGCCTGTTCCGTGTTGCCCAGTGCTTCGTGGCACTCGGCCAGCACTTCGAACGACCGGGGATCATTGTCGATTTCTTCGGCGGCGTACTCCAGTTCCTCGAGGGCTTCGGTGTAGCGCCCCTGTTTCATCAGAATTTCGCCGCGGGTTTGAAATAATTTTGCGCCTGGCCATGTGTCAATGGCCAGGTTGATCAGCCGCAAACCGTCCTCCGGCTGATTCTTGACAATGCCGACAATCCATGAAATATCATTGACAATAATGGACATCCGGGCATCGCCATCCAGAGCGAGGCTGAAGTGTTTTTTGGCGGTCACCGGTTTGCCCTCAATGGCGTCCTGCAGTCCGTGAACCAGATGATAAATAACCGGCGTAATTCCGTCGGCCGACTCTTCGTCCAGCCACGCTTTCTGCTCCTCGGTTTGCGGATACAAAACCAGGTCAACAAAGATATCCAGCGCGGGGCCGTTCCGCGGGTAAAACAGGAGTGACCGGCTGGAGGCAATCAGCCGCCGGTGAAAGCTGTCCTGGGACGCGGCCGGGTCAAATTTTTTGGCGAATTCCACCATGACATTGGATTGCAAAATGCGCAACCCGTTTCGGACGGCCGGATCTTCTACCATGGCAAAGGCCCTCATCAGTTCTTGCATGGCCCTCTCGTAATCTTCATTGACCATGAGGATCATGAACATGGTTTCCCAGACGCCCCCGTTATTCGGATCGTCCTCCGCCATCAGGCGAAGCTGGTCCAGCCCGCGCTTGATGTGGAAATTGGCCATTTCCGTATCCCCCTTGTCGATCAGGTACTTGGCCAGCTGGGGCACGATCGAGGGCTCCCTGTCGGATACCTGCTGAAAGATATTCATGGCTTCGTCCGTCTTGCCCTGATACATCCAGACTTTCGCCCGACTTATCACCGCCCACGTATTATCCGGGTCGGATTCCAGGGCGTTGTTCAAATGCATCTCGGTTTGATCCAGCAAATCGAACCGCGACGGATCCCTGGCAAACTGCTCCAGCTGCTGTTGCGCCAGGTACAGATGGGCTTGCATATTCCCGGGCCGGTCGAGGGGCGCCAGCTCCTGCATGATCAGGTCGGCGTTCTCCGTCAGGCCCGCTTTTAACAACGTCAGGGCGTGAATATACCGCCACTGCGGTTTGTCCGAAATCAGTTGAACGCGTTTGGACCCCAGCAGGGCTGCCTCGAAATCACCGCTGGCTTCCGCATCAACCGTATATTGCCGGTGCCGGCTTCGAGCGAGGCGGTCTTCCGTAAAATTGGAGCCAATTACGGCGGCTATCAGTGCGCAGGCCACCAGCAGCGGTGTTGCGCCCACCAGGAATGCCGAAAAGGAACGGGTGGTGGTCCAGCTGAGCACGATGAATTGAACGACTTGCCATACGCAAAAAATCGGGAACCAGGCGATTTGAACGATCGCCCTGGCGATTCGCGTATGCCACGGAGTGTGGTCTCCAAGAGGTTCTTCGTCACGGCCCAACCAGTTGAACAGGTATCGAAACGGCGCCGTTATCCAATGCCGGAATGGTGATCGCGTTTTGAATCCGTAATCCGGCCGGCCATGTTTTCTGCGACGCAGTTTCATCTGGAAATCGATCCCTTGCAGTTCAATATGTGACACGGATGCCGGACCGCCGAGGTGACAGCGGGCCGTTCTGGTTTGCCTGTTATCGGTCGGGCATCCCGGTGTGATGCCCCAAATACTGTCATCATCGATTGCCGGTCATTTCCGGTTTTTAAGCTCATCAGCTTTCGCCTGAAATTTGCCGGCTTCCTCCATCATTCCCACCTGCTGGTAACAGACCACCAGGTTCCCGTACACCTGGATCAGGAATCTCCGGGTTCTGTCGAGTTCCGCCTGTTCCTTGCTGTTATCTTCCAGAATCCTGCTGGCCAACGACATCGCTCGCTCAAAATCACGAATGGCATTGGTCACATCGCCCATACGCATGTAGATGTTGGCACGGGTGTCGAAATAATTGGGAACGGTCTTTTGCATGCGAATCGCCACGTTTGCCAGTTCCAGCGCCCGCTGGCGATTGGCATCGATCAGGGCGTACGCCAGATTGTTCATGATTTCGTGGTTGCGAGGGTTGCGCTGCAAACCGAGTTCCAGAAAACTGATGCCCTGGGCAACATTGCCGCTCAATAATTCGTAGGTGCCGATTTGTTGCAACACGGCGTCGGGGGCATTTTCCGGATCCAGTCGCGCGTCGTAGACCGACCGTGCCTGATTCGATTCGGGATAATCCCGCTGGGAAAAATCCGTGAGCATTGTCATCGCCAGTTCGCTGTCCGGATCCAGCCGGTAGGCTTCGGTCAAATCTTCCAGAAAGGCCTGACGGCCGGCGGCACTGGCGGCTACATCGGCGGTCGCCTGAGTTCCCGCGCGGGAAATGTAGATCATCGCCAGGGCCCTCTCGATCTCTTTCCGGGCGCTGTTGTCCGTCTCGCCGGCGATCGCCTGCCTGAGTTGATCGATCGCGATGTCGTATTCACCCAGCAACACATAGGCGTTGGCACGTCTCCGGATGTAAACCAGATTTGCGGGTTCTGCCTCGATCAGCTTGTCGTACCGATCAATGGCGTCCTCGATTACAGGTTTCGATTCGCTGGCCCGACCCAGCATCGTGTATACCTCGGCGATCTTGCGGTACAACGCGACGTTGTTCTTGTACAGTTTGAGCAAGATCTCCAGAGCGGGTTCGGCCTTGCGCTGAAGCAACAGGATTTCGGCACGCAGGGATAGTGCATTTTCGTTTTCAGGATCTCCCAGCAACGCCAGATCCAGCTGTTTTTCCATTCGCTTGACCTTGTCATTCGGGCCAATCGACCCGTCTTTCCAGATTTGCTGGGCTTTCATGATGTGCGCCTCGGGCAAACCGGCGCTGTCGTCCGGCGCCAGGGCGTTGAACAGGGCCCGGGCCCGCTGACGATTCTGGGGTCCGGTAATTTCCGAGTCGTCCTTGTTCAACATCAAGGCCAGTTCAAACTTGACTTTCTCGTTACCCGGCTCCAGCTGCATCAGTTTGTAGGTATAGGTAATCGCCGCCGCCTTGTTGTCCTGATCGATGGCCTCGGTGATGGCCGCCTGATAACGGCGTTGCAGGCCGGATCGCGATCCGGCCGCCAGGATCGCCAGCAAGATCGAGGTGACGAAGACGATGATCGACGGCAGGCCAAATAACAACGTCCGTCCGCGCCCGGAATCTCGCCACAGGTCGCGCAAAAACCGCCAGGGAAGGAACAGGGTGTCGCCGAGGAAAAACAGGAATCGTCGGAAATAAAACGCGATTGCTTGCATGACAGTGATTTCAAGAATTCAACAAACGAAACCCTTCGCATCCGAACCGGCAGACCGTATGAGGACGGATTCGCAGAAGCGCTCGGAAGCAGCCGCCTTGCCGCCATGAAATGGTGGGAAAGATGGCGTTCAACCTCCGATTTTAAGCGGATTGCAATCTGTCGGTAATGCCCATTTTGCCGGGGACCGCCAATAAACCCCTGACGCTGCGACCCAAACGGGCGGTCGAGCCCCCGAATTTCCAATGACCGTTGGTCGATCGCCAGCACGGGCCCCACGGACCGGTTCGCCCGTGGACCCCCCCAAAATGCCGTTAATCCGGACAATGCGGATCTTCGGCGAAATTGTCAGGAATTGCGAAATCGGCAGAAACGATAAAAGTTACCATCCCGGAAATGCCGACAAGTGGAAGGAAGAAACCGTGCTTTTCCAGGGGCGGTTCGCAATTATGCAAGCGTGTTTCCCTGGACAATTTGGCTAACCAGTTGCAAATCGACCCATGAAAACGTCTTTGGCGAAATTTTGGTTCTTGTCCATGGCGATCGTCTGCCTGGTCGGTAGTTTGGGGCCTGCCGGGTTGTTGTCGGGACAGCAATTGCAACCGCTTCCCCGACAGCCCGCCAACACCCCCGGCGCGGAGGATTCCCGGACGGCGTTGCCGCCTGTGGTGTCGGGCTCCGGACAGGAACCGGCCGACCGAGATCTTCCGCCCGTTTATTCGGTATCCCAAATGATGCCATTAATGAAGGCTGAAACACCGGCACGAATTGCGGAAGCTCCGCGCACCGGGACCGTTTCGACGCCGGAACCGGCCAGCGTTCTGCCCCCGATCATTTCATCTGCATCCCGGCCAGCCGTGGCACCCCAGGCTGCCGCGCCCCAAACCATGGCACCCCCGGTGGCCGCACAAGCAGCGGCCCGACCGATGGGTGCACCCCGGGCGGCGGCCAACCAGTCTTCAGGGCCCCCCGTGGCGGCGCCCCCGGGGGCTGAGTCGCCGGCCAATGCGCCACTGGTTGGCAGGAATTTTCCAGCGGATGCCCGGCAAAAAATTGAGCAATTCAAACGCGACAATCAATTTGCAATTTCCCAAACGCCGGGCCTTGTCCCGTCACAATATCCGACCGCCGTACCGGGATTCACGCCTGGTGCCGCGTTGCACAGCGGTTTTCAGCAGGAAAGTTCGCCGAGCGACGTGCCGCGCACCATGGTGCCCGATGCCGATCCTTCGCGCCCCGCGATCAATCCACCGGCCACCAATTCACCGTCTGTAACCCCCCGGGCGTTTTCGGCACCACCTGCGTATTTGCCACCGCAAGCCGCGGTTGTTCAACAGGGACCGGTTCCCGGTCAGGACCCGTTTTTTGAATCGCCACAAAACTATGACGCGGCCGGCGACTTCGGTGGCGAAACCTGGTCACCGGCTGGCATCGAGTATGGATCCATCGACGACACGTTTGCCTGCTGTGGATTCGTGACCGATTCGTCCGGTTATTTTGTTTTCGACAGCCTGATTTATCAGCGCGGTGACGGCGACTTTCGGGCCGGCAACTTTTTGTTTCCGGACAGTTTTGACTGGTCCGGAGGTGGCCGGGTAACCCTGGGCAAACGGCGAGACTGTACTCGCGGCTGGGAAGCCTCGTACATGGGATTTGATCCCTGGTTGTCCGTGACCAATGAAACCAATCCGCCCGGCACGCTGCTGGGGGCGATCTTCGGCAGTGTCGATGGTTTTCCGGACAGCACGTTTTCAGCATTCCGCAATGCGACGTTTCTGGAGCAGTTTCAAAAAACCGATCTGCATTCGCTGGAGTTCAATCAAACGTGGTGGGGCTCTGATGTTGCCAAGGCTTTCCTGGGCGGCCGGTTCATCTATTTTGACGACGAGTTTCGCCTGTCCAGTCAAAATATTCTCGGTGAAGTGGGTATTCACACCATCAATACGACCAACAACATGTTCGGGATTCACATCGGCAGCGAAGTGCTCTACGACATTGGCTACCGGCTGTCGTTCTCGGTGGCCGGGAAACTCGGCGTCTACGCGAATTTCTGGGAGGGTCGCACCGCCTTGCTGAACAACAACACTATCTGGATCAACGCCACGCGCCGCTCGACGGACTGGGGCGGCAGCGCCGAGCTGGGAGCCTTTGCCCGATACAAACTCGGGCCGCGGTCGCGGCTGCGTTTCGGGTACCAGATCATGGGTCTGGCGAACGTTTACGATACCGAATCCAACTTCAACCCGGTGGTGTTGCCGACTGCCGGCCAGCAGTACAACGACGGCGGCGCATTTTTCCACGGGGCCAGTTTCGGGCTGGAGATTTTCCGATAATTCGCGGCTCGCCGAGGTGCTCGTTGGGACCGCCATCCGGATCACGGGTGAGCCCGCTGTGGGGCACGGCTGGCAGGGTTTAGCGGTTGCCTCCGCTAACCGGCGTTACCGAATTCGGTTTACAATGTCACATCGACATTCGGAATTCGTGACGACCTGATGGCAATCCGTCTCCATGCGTGAAACCGATATTGCAGTAATTGGCGGTGGCATCATCGGGCTGGCCACCGCCTGGCAGATCGCTCGCGCCCGGCCTCAGCTGGATATTACGGTCCTCGAAAAGGAACGGGAGCTGGCCAGTCACCAGACAGGACGCAACTCGGGCGTCATTCATTCAGGCATCTATTACAAGCCGGGTTCGCTCAAGGCGGTCAACTGCCGCGAGGGAAAATTGGCGCTGCAGGCATTTTGCGATGAGTTCGGGATCGAATACGACATCTGCGGCAAGGTAATTGTGGCAGTCGACGAATCCGAAATCAAACGCCTCAACGACCTGTATGCCCGGGGTCAGGAAAACCAGGTCAACTGTCGCCTCATCAATCGGGAGCGGTTGCTGGAGCTGGAACCTCATGTCAACGGGATCGCGGCGATCGAAGTTCTGGAAACCGGGATTGTCGATTACCGCCAGGTGGCCTGGAAACTGGCCCAGCAGATTTGCCGGATGGACAACACGGTCAAGACGGAATCCGGCGTCTTGCGGGTCGACCGGAGATCCCGGCACACCCTGCTGGAGACGGACTCCGAAACGTGGCAGGCCCGTCTGGTGATCAATTGCGCCGGGCTGCATTCGGACCGCGTCGGGCATATGCTGGGGAGCCAGTCGGCGGCCCGGATCGTGCCGTTCCGGGGTGAGTACTTCACCATTTGTGCATCGCGGGCCCGATTGTGTCGCAATCTGATTTACCCGGTGCCCGATCCCCGTTTTCCATTTCTGGGTGTGCATTTTACGCGGATGATGGACGGTTCGGTGCATTGCGGCCCCAACGCCGTGCTGGCCCTGGCGCGGGAGGGATATGCCAAAACGGCGTGGCAGTTGCGCGACATGCGGGACAGCCTGCTGTATCGCGGTTTTTGGCGGCTGGCCGGTCGACATGCATGGACCGGATTGGGCGAAGTGTATCGCAGTCTGCGAAAACGAGCTTTCGTCGCGGCCTTGCAGCGACTGGTTCCCGAGGTTCGCGCGGACGATCTGGTCCCGGCGACTCCCGGAATCCGTGCCCAGGCACTGCTGCCCAATGGACAACTCGTGGATGATTTCCTGATCGATGAGATGCCCCACGCGATTTCTGTGGTCAACGCGCCGTCGCCAGCCGCCACCGCTTCACTCAATATTGGAAAATTGATCGCCGATCGGGCACTGGCCCGCTTCTGCTAGTCAACCCCGACCGGAAACGCCCATGGACATCAAATCGTATCCAATCGAACAACTGCGTGAGTTTTCTTCATCCGTGTTTCAGTATTTTGGAGTGCCCGAAGAAGACGCGCGGCAAGCCGCCGAGGTGCTGGCGGCCAGCGATCTGCGAGGCATCGAATCGCACGGGGTCGCCAGGTTGCATACCTATTTTGACATGTTGCAGCTGAAACGGATTAACCCGCGGCCTGCAATTTCGATTATCCGACAGTCGGCCAGTACCGCGACCGTTGATGGCGATAACGGGCTGGGACTGGTCGTGGGACCCAAAGCCAACGAAATCGCCATGGACAAGGCCGACGAGTCGGGCACCGGCTGGGTAAGCGTATGCAATACCAATCATTATGGAATTGCCGGCTACTACGTCCTGCAGGCCCTGCAGCGGGACATCATCGGCTGGTCCATGACCAACAGTACGAAACTGGTCGCCCCGTTGTGGGGAGCCAGCCGCATGCTGGGAACCAATCCGATCGCCATCGCCTTTCCGGGAAACCGGCACCCACCGATCGTGATCGATATGGCGTCCAGCGCCTGCGCCTATGGCAAAATCGAAATGGCGCGGCGGCGCGACGAGCCCGTGCCGCGAGGCTGGGCCATCGACAATCAGGGCGTTGATACAACCCGGCCCCAGGCCATGATCGACGGCGGTGCCCTGCTGCCGCTGGGAAGTTTTCGGGTGACGGGGGGGCACAAGGGATTTTGCCTGGCGACGATGGTGGACATCCTGTGCTGTTGCCTGAGCGGCGCGAATTGGGGACCCTGGGCACCCCCGTTCGCCTTGCGTCAGGAAATTCCCGCCCGCAGTGTCGGTCGCGGCATTGGCCATTTCTTTGGGGCCATGCGGATCGACGCGTTTATCGATCCCGATGAGTTCAAATCCCAAATCGATGACTGGATTGAGACCTTTCGGCAAACCCCTCCCCAACCGGGGACCGCCGGCGTCGTGATTCCCGGAGAACCGGAACGGCTGGCGGAACAGGAACGCCGCGAAAAGGGCGTGCCCCTGATCGAACCGGTGATCGAGGAGCTGCGCGATATCAGCCGACAAACCGGAATCGAGTTCGATTAGCGACGTTGCGGCGCGACGTTGCGGCGCGACGTTCCGGCGGAATCGTGGTGCCCCGCCGGATGGAATGCAACTCCGCCTGCCGGCTCACTCCCCCCGGGGCCCACCCGGGCTTGATCAGACAAGTGGGTGACCTCAGCGTCAACCGGCCTATTTCACCTTGTCCTTGCCGTACTTGCCCGCAAATTTTTTGCGGAACTTTTCGACGCGGCCCATGGTATCCACGAACTGCTGTTTCCCGGTATAGAACGGGTGTGAGGCACTGGAAATGTCGACGTAAACCACGGGATACTCGTTGCCGTCCTCCCACTGGATCGTTTCGTCACTGGTGCGAATAGTGGATCGCGTCAGGATGGCAAAATCAGCCGTTTTGTCCTTGAAGACCACGGCTTTGTAATCGGGATGGATATCGGCTTTCATCGGGATACCGGTCGAACGTCGGGGAGCAATGGACGGAGCGAATCGTAGCGGCCTATTCTAGCAATCGGAATTCGCCGTACCAAGGGGCTTTTTCAGCAGAAGACGGGCCCAGCCCAATTGGAAACCGGTTGGCGTGCGGGTCCATTTCGACGACAAAAACGGTTGGCAACGGGTTAAATGCCGGAGACCGTCATCTCCCGCCGAGGCCCATCGGCGGTCGCCGACACCGCACCGCTTCGGCAACGGGACCGCTTCGGCAATTGAGAATCCGCGTCCGGCAACGGCTCCCATCGCCGTGCCCGGGCTTCTGCCGGCCTGCCTCGCCGGCAACCGGACGGTCTGCAGAATCAGGACTTTTTCCGCGACCGCCCGACGCCAGCACCGACGGTTTAAAAGCCGGTGGGAGAACTGGCCGGGCCAACACCCTGCTGGTTGCCCAGTTTTGATTGCTCGACAAGTTGCCGCACAATGTCGGCGGGGTTGCCGGTTTTGTTCAGTATCTCGATTTGCCGGGTGGACCAGTTGGGACCGGCAGCCATTTGCCGGACGTGTTCCAGCCAATGAACGCATTGCAGTGAATCCGCCGTGGGCAACAACCGTTCCACCAGATTATTAACGGCCTGCGAGGTGGAATGGCCCTTGTAGGTAAACGACTCGATCAACGAGGCCTCGTTGCCGTACCGCGCCGCCCGCCATTTGTTTTGCTGCACCATCATGGGATGACAGTCGTGCTGGTAGGCTCCCTCGTCGATCAGGTCCGACAGACCCTTGATCAGGCATTGTACCAGCGCGGCAATGCCCAGGGCGTCCTGCAAGTTTCCGGGCATGTCACATACGCGAACCTCCACCGTACCGAAACTGTGATGGGGACGCACGTCCCACCAGATTTCGCGAATGGTATTGATAAACCCCGTTTCAATCATGTGGTTAACCAGCCACACGTATTCACTCCAGTTTCGCATGAGCGGAGGCAAACCGGCGGTGGGCAAACCCTCAAGTGTCTTGGATCGCATCGATTGCAGTCCGGTATTCCGCCCGTTCCAGAAGGGGCTGCTGCAACTGATGGCCAGCAACGTGGGCAGATGTTGCATAATGCGATCACAAATCATGATCGCCTTGTCACCGGAATTGACGCCCACGTGCACATGCAGGCCGAACGTGATCAGCCGCCGCGCCATTTCCTGCAACAGGTTGATCAGGTTTTGATACCGGGCCGTGTTGGTGACTTGCTGGTCCTGCCATTTGGAAAACGGGTGTGTCGCCCCCCACCAGATTTCCAGTCCCACCTCGGATGCCGATCGTTCCAGATTCAGCAGTTTGGCGGTCAAATCCTCACGTGCCTCATCGATCGTGTTGCAAACTCCGGTGTTAACCTCAATATAGCACTGCATCAACTCCGGTTTGTAGGGCGATTCTTCCGTCGCCGACAAATGCGCCAGCAGGGGTTCCACGCCGCTGCTCAACGCCATGGTCCTGGCATCCACCAGCCCCAGTTCCAGCTCGATACCAACCGTCGGCGTCGGATTGGACTTGAATTCCAGCTTGTCGGTCATGCACGGGCCTCGTGGGCGGCGACAGATTGTACGAACCAGGCGATCAGGCTGCCGGTAAGCAATTTGCATCCGACGGCAATCACCCGTTCATCCACATCAAAATGGGGCGAGTGCAAATGGTAATGAAACCGGTCGCCGCAGGCCGATCCAACCCGCACCAGGGCCCCGGGAAGATGTTGCTGGTAGCACGCAAAGTCCTCGCCGCCCAGACTTCGTTCGGCGGTCGCAACCGCTTCGTCGCCCAGCATATCGCGGGCGACGCCGCAAATGATGCGGTTCAGCCCACTCGCATTGTTGACCGACGGGATACTGGTCGTGACCCGGAACTCGACCTTCACGTCAAAAATATCCTGGACAGACCGGGTCAGCGTTTCCATTCGCGAAAGCATCCGCGATCGCGATTCAACCGAAAAGGTTCGCAAGGTTCCCAGCAATTCAATATCGGTTGGAATCACGTTGGCCGAATGCCCCCCCACAATCTTGCAGAACGACAATACCGTATCGTCGCGAGCATCTACAATTCGCGGGATCAGCGCATGAGCCGATTGGATCAAATGGGCTGCTGCCAGTACCGTGTCGCCGGTTTCATGGGGGCGGGCCCCGTGACCCCCGGTGCCACTGATCACGATCTGAAGCTCATCGCTGGCGGCGGTTTGCAAACCGTCGCGAATCCCGACCGTTCCGACTTGCCGCGACGAATCAACGTGCATGGCGAGAATCGCGTCGACCCGATCCAGAAATCCGGCCTGAATCATTTCGTGGGCCCCCTGCGCGACTTCTTCTGCAGGTTGAAAAATCGCCCGGACCCGAACCGGTGCCGGCAACATGTCGCGGGACTGCAGTTCATGAAGCGTTTCGCAAATGGCCAGCACCACCGTCGTGTGAACGTCGTGACCACACGCATGCATGATGCCGGGATACTGGCTGCACCAGGGTAACTCCGTCGCCTCCATCACGGGAATCGCGTCGATATCGCCCCGCACCGCGATGCGGGAACCCGGGTTCCCGGTTCCGGAATCCAGATCGACAAAGCCACCCAGTTCCCGCGGACCCGGCTGCAACTGGAGGCCCATATCCCCGAGTTTTTCCCGAATAAACCGGGTGGTCGCGATTTCGCGCCACGACAATTCCGGATGGGAATGCAAATGGCGGCGCCAGCCGCACCAGGTGGTCAACCGCCGATCAATGATTGCATCGATCGCGGCGTAAAGGGAATCGAAAGATGTTTTGAGCATCCGCGCATTATACGCGGCGGGCATTATTATTCCACCGCCATTTGGCGCTCGTGAAACGGCCGCCGCAGGTGCTCCCGCAGGCGGTTACGCAGCCCGTCCCTGCCATCGGGAATTGCATTTCAAATTGAACACGTGCTGAACACGAGCCACCGGTCGGCAATCCGCTGGCCGGGTCCCTTCACGGTTGCCGGTGCCGACTCCAGGCCGGCACCCTGACGGCACGGCGCGGGGTCCCGCCATCGCATGTTCATGGCCTGTCGTCATTCGCCAGCGGGCTTCAGCACAAACAGGAAAAACCCGTTATCCTCGGTAGAATCAAAGTCCCGGGGGCGGTTGGCGCCGGCGGGATCATAGCACAGAACCATTTGTTCACCATCCATTTTGATAATCCCCAGAGCCGTGCCTTCCGGTACCGGCCCCGATTCAATTTCAAAATCAATCGTGGCTGGCGACTGCGCGAGATCCAGCTGGTAAGCCATCACAAATTTTTCCCCGTCACCGGCCGGCAGGGTGAATGTCTTTTTGGAAACGACGACGTCACCGAGCAGGTTGTCCGCGGGCGACTCCGTGCCGGCCCGCTTGCCGGAGACATATTTCCAGGTTCCGATGATCGCTCCGGCGTCCATGGTTTCGGACTGCCGTTTCATGGCGAACATGAAATTGCCGTTATCCGCGGTCGATTCAAAAGCGGTGGGGCGATCACCGCCTGTCGGCTGATAACACAGCATTAACTTGCCGTCTTTCATCGCAATGATGCCTTTGGCCGTCGACTCGGGGGCGGGCCCGGCAGTGATCGTCATGTCGATGTGGGCCGGATCATGGGCATTATCGATTTGGTAGTCCATGACAAAATCTTCACCGGCACCGGAGGGCATCGAAAAGGACTTTTCGGTAACCTGGACGGGAAACGATCCCAGCATCTCGGCATTTGATTCTTCGCCCGCTTTCATGCCCTTTTCGATGGTCCACGTGCCGGCGATCATTTTGGCACTGATCTTTTCCTGATCCCCGGCCGATTTCGTGGCGCTCTGGGCGACCAAATGGTTGACGAACAAAACGACCAGCGCGATACCCAACAGGAATCTGCGGCATTGCATAACAATTTCTCCCCGGAAACGTTCGAACGAAACGAATTCTTGAACCAACCCGGTCGATTCGACCGCTGTACGGTCAAATCCTAGTTGATTCCCGTCGGCATCGCAACGAATCACACAGGCTCGCATGGTGGCCGGCCGGTTGGAACGCCCGCGACACGGGAATGGCTGGTTCACCGGTCACCGGCCAACCATCCCGGTTACCGGGATACACGGGCTGGCCAAGGCGACCCCGGCCCCGCGTTGTGCCCGTGCTGAGGCAAAGGCGGTCAACCGGCCGGCCAGGGTTTTGGGGGACAACGCCGGCCCCGCTCCGCCGGAACCGCTACCCGACAGCCACGACGCAGGCCACGGCGTATGTCTTGCAATGCGAAATCGAGATCTTCATTTCGCGGATGTTCAACCGCCGGGCATAATCCTGGGCTGCCCCGTACAATTTCAGGTGCGGTTGCCCGCCCGGGTCGTTGGTCACCTCGATGTCGGTCCATTTGATGCCCCGGGCCCAACCGGTCCCCAGCGCCTTGAGGGCTGCTTCCTTGGCCGCCCAGCGGCCGGCGTAGTGCTGGGCCGCCGCCTTGCGTTCGGAACAATAGTCGACTTCCCGGCGGGTATAGACACGCTGCAAAAACGTTTTGTCATGTCGCCGGATCATCTCATCGATCCGCTGGACCTCGATGATATCGGTTCCGATGGCTATGACGTTGCCGGTTTCCGGGGCCGGGGAGCTCATTTGACGCCGCAGGCCTCCTGGGCGCGACGCAGCACCGCGCCGGCCTGCTTTCGCGCCGCAGCCGCGCCGTCTCCCAAAATCTCCAGGACCTTTTCGGGATGAGCTTCCAGTTCCGCCCGCCGCTGGCGAGGCTCGGCAAAAAAACCTTCGGCGGCTTCCGCCAGGGCTTTTTTTACGTCCCCGTAACCAAACCCGCCACGCCGGTACAGGGCCGCCATTTCGTCCCGCGCCGCCTCGTCGGCAAACAGGCGGTACAGCTGGTACAGATGGTCCGTCTCCGGATCCTTGGGATCCTCCATGGGCCGCGAATCCGTGGCAATCCGCATTACCTGCTTGCGCATCGCTTTGGGCGGGGAAAAGATCTCGATGGCATTGCCGTAACTCTTGGACATCTTTTCACCGTCCGTTCCCGGAACCCTCGCCGTGGACTCCAGGATTCGGGGCTTGGGCAGCACAAACACTTCCCCGTACTGGTGATTGAATCGCTGGGCCAGATCGCGACAGACCTCGATATGCTGAACCTGATCCTCACCCACAGGTACAATATCGGCATCGTACGCCAGAATGTCCGCGGCCTGCAGTACAGGATACGTAAACAACCCCACATTGGTTGGCAAACCCCGTGCCACCTTGTCCTTGTATGAAACACACCGCTCCAGCAAGCCCATTGGCGCGTCAGACATCAACAGCCAGCAAAGTTCAGACACCTCCGGAACGTCGGACTGCACAAACAAAACCGCATGGTTGGGGTCCAGGCCCAGCGCCAACAGGTCCAGGGCGGCGTCTCGCGTCATCTGTTGCAGTTCGCCGGCATTGCGAATGGTTGTCAAGGCATGCAGATTGGCGATGAAATAGTACGAAAAGTCTTCGGTTTGCAGGTCAATGTACTGCCGAATGGCGCCAAAATAGTTACCCCAATGGGGGCGGCCCGTCGGTTGAATTCCTGATAATACTCGCATGCGTCGATTCGGTTTCGGTCAGGTGCCAGGTAAAACGCCGGGGCTCCGGTGACAGAGCAAACCGGCCGCGCGGTCCGATGACCCCGCTGCAGGGCCCTCGGGGTACCATGAATGCGGCCAACTATACCAAAATCGGTGAATGATCGACCCCGGGGGTGAGACCCCGCGTCGCGGGCCGCTGGCCGGAAACGGGGGCGCACCGGAGTTTGGCCGGACGATTGGCCAGCCTGTCACCCGGCAGTTTCCTCGACGCCCGGTCAGGCCGCGGATCCCGAAAAAAAATCACCGGCAACGTCGGATGCGTCGCCGGTGATTGTGTATTTCGCCGCTCCGCAATGGAAGCCGGATTGATTTGGAGTGCCCTGCCCCGGCTCCTGCCTGGCCGCGAATTCAGGCGGCCGCCAACGGGTCAGGTAACCGGGTGTTGATGCCCGTTGGGTCCGTCCGCGTTCCTACAGAATTCCACCATGGACCCGGTAGGGAGTCATGTGATCCGGCTGGTCAAGGAACCAGAATCTCATCCACTCATGCCGCATTTCCCGAAGGTCTTCGGACGTGTATACAAGTTCTCTCGCGCGGATGGCTGGATCAGCACTGTAGATTGGCAAAAAACAGCCAACGTTGGTGCTAATTGAGATAGCCAGAAGCGTCGCACACAATAACCGACGCATTCGATTTCCTCCCTATGTTGGCACTATCACGGCCTGACGCCGTTACCAGGTAAGTCACGTTGGAAGGTTGATCGTCAAATGCGGCCGGAAAAGTTTAACTGTTAGAACCCATTTATCTGGTAAAACTTGCCAACCCCGCTCAGCGGTGCAGGGAGCGGACCCGGTTTTCCGGCTCAATACGGTTTCCGGGATCGCCTGGATTGCCTGGGTTAGCCCGACGCCAAATACCGGAGATCGCCGTCGCGGCGGGTGAAACCGATGGCATCCAGATGCTCGCACAAAGGTACGGCGTACTTGCGGCTGGTATTCAGGTGTTGTCGCAAATCGCTCAACGTGATTCCGATTCCATCGGCGAGGATTCCCTGCAGCTGTTCCTTGATTTGATTCAAGGTATCGACGTGCAGCAGGATCTTGTCGTCCAGTCGGACCAGTTGCCCCTGATCGACCGCCAATTGAACCAGTTGCGGGACCGATTCGCGGGCCTTGCTGGCAGATTTTTGCAATTGCTCGATCGTGGGGGGATCCAGGCCGGCCGACGAGAATTGCTCCACGATTTGAGTCAGCAATTTCCGTTCGTTGGCCGTCAATTGGGGACCGTGTCCTTCCAGCGAGACGAGGGCACCTGAGGTGCGAATGGTCTTGTCGGCAACCAGTTGTTGCAGCGCCAAATTGAATATTTCGCGGGTTTCCAGAAACGCGAAATAGTTCTCCAGGGTTTTGCGCGGTACGCCGCTGGCCAGCGAATCGGACTGGTGGAATCGGCGCAGGTAATCCACGATTTGGTTGGCGGTTTGCTTCAGGAACAGGCGGTGCAGGTACAGCGTTTTGTGGGCGGTTAGCGGAATCTCAATGATTTCCCCGGATTTGACGAGCTCGTCCACAATCGGTCGCGGTTGGGCGACCCCCGCAATGCGTGACAAATTGTCCAGGTCCTGATTCGAGATGGAATCAAAAAAAATCGCGGCGGCAACTCGCGGCGCAGGCGCGGCGGCCCCCATTTGCTCGAGGATTTGAATGGTTTCCGGCGTTTTCAGACGAAGCCGTGCGGCGTTGGGATGCCGGACACGTCCGCCTCCGATCGTCTCGGCCGGCGATTCACTGCGAATGACGAAAGGCTGGTTCCAAACGGCCACCACGGGTTGACTCAAAAACAACTGGGCGAGCCCCTGGTGGCCGGGCTCGATGATTCGACAATCGAGCAAACGCACGGACGCCAACACTTCGCTGGTACCGATGTGAAACCGGACCCGTTGCCGATCCTTGAGCGGTCGTGAACTGTTAGCCAGCGTCCTGATCCTGGCGGAAATAATTCGGGTCGGGTGCAAATGACCTGCAGCACCCAGTTCCTGGCCCCGATGAAGCTGGTCGTGATGGATGCCGGCCAGATTGATTGCGCCCCGCTGCCCGCGGGCAATGGTATCCACCGCCAGATCGTGGTTCTGGATTTCCCGTACCCGGGCCTGCAGGCCACCGGGCTGGATTTCCAGTTTGTCGCCGACAGCCACCGAGCCACTGGAAACGCTGCCGGTAACGACGGTTCCGTGCCCTTCGATCGTAAAGACCCGGTCGATCGCCATTCGAAACGGTGCCCCGGGATCGGCGGCGCGGGCCTTTTCCTGCACACCCTGAACACGCCGGGCCTCCCGCGTCAGGGCCCGTCGTAATTCGTCCAGTCCGGCACCGGTGTGCGAGCTGGTGGGGATGATCTCGGCGTCGGCCAGAAAGGTCTCTTTCACCAGCCCCCGAATTTCCTCCCGAACCAGTTCCAGCCATTGCGGTTCCACCAAATCGGCTTTGGTGACCGCAATAACCCCCCCTGGCAGATCCAGAAGCCGCAAAATGTCGAGATGTTCCACGGTTTGCCGTTTGATCGAGTCGTCAGCGGCGATAACCAGCAGGGCCAGATCCATTCCGGTGGCCCCGGAAAGCATTTGCCGGACGAATTTCTCGTGCCCCGGGACATCAACTATCCCGAGACGAAAGTCATCGAGCTCCAGAACCGCATATCCCGGTTCGATCGTAATACCGCGTTTTTTTTCTTCCGGCAATCGGTCGGTGTCGATCCCGGTCAGCGCACGAATCAACGACGTTTTGCCATGATCGATATGGCCAGCAGTGCCAAGAATCAGATTTGTCTTCATCCCGTCATTGTGACGAGCGAAAAACGATTTGGCTAGAATCGATGGCGGGGCGGTTCGTTCTGGAAATCCCGGGCCGTTCGCGGTTGTGGCAGAGGCGGTGGCATTTGCGGGTTGGCCGGTGACCACTGCAGTTGTTCCAAATCGTGCTGCAGTGCCACCAGGTCGGGCTCGGCCGATTTCTGATTCCACCATTCTTTGGATTGCCGGAAGTCCCAGCCGGGCGATTCCGACTTTTTCATCGAATCACGGGTATTGGACGCAAATCGGGACAGACTGTCGCCCGTCTTCGCGAAAAAACTCTTTGACTTTTCGTTAAGATTCGACAATGGACTGGTCCCGTTTCCGCCGGGTTGGCGGGGCTGCAGCAGATTTGTGAACGGGCCGTTGGAGAACAGGGCCGGTTTGCCTTGCGCCTGATCGGTCAGCTTAAACGGTTTGACCTCCGGCGCCTGTTTTTTGAAGGGCAACAACGACGAAAGTTTAAAGGTTTGACCCAGGGCGGGAGCCGCCGGTAACGCGCAGGCGACGAACAAGACCGTGATTACTGCTCGACCAAACATTGTCGACAATCTCCATGGGAAGCTGTTGAACTCGCCAGTGCCGGTGACCGCGGCAACCCGGCATTGGACCGGAGAAAGCCGGCCGCTGGCGGAGCATTTCACTGTTATCGACAAGCGCCAGAGAATTTTTTACAATCATTATTCGGAATATTATTCAGAATGCCGCGCGACATTTTCGGGGATCATCGGATTTGTTTCCTGCCTGTTTCGGTTTCCTGCGCAGTTCCCCGGATTTCCCCCCCTTTAACCACGCATGCTATCAATGAGCGATATCACTATCGGATTTGTCGGCGCAGGACGGATGGCCCAGGCCATCGGCCAGGGAATTGCAGGACAGGCGCAGATTACGCCCCAACCCGCTCAATTTTGTGATCCCGATGACAGTGCCGGCGAACAGTTTGCCCGAATGCATCCAGGGGCGGTTCGTCAGGCATCGGTCAGCGGACTATGCGAGAATTGCCATGTGCTGGTGCTGGCGGTCAAGCCCCGGATCATGCCAAACGTGCTGCAACAGCTGGGCCGTGTTGTGGATGAGCGGCAACTGGTCGTGTCGGTCGCCGCCGGGATAACGCTGGCAACGCTCAATCAGGCTTTAAAGACGTCGCGGATTTTTCGCGTCATGCCGAATACACCTTGCCTGATCGGGCAGGGCATCAGTGCCATCGCTTGCCATGAAACGGTCCCGGAATCGGATCGAGCGATGGTTGGCGGCATTTTTGGGGCCATCGGACAAACCGTGGAGGTCCCGGAATACCAGATGGACGCCGTAACGGGTTTGTCCGGATCGGGGCCAGCCTATGTCTATACATTTGTCGAATCGCTGGTGGACGGCGGCGTGCTGGCCGGACTGCCCCGCGCGGTCGCCCGACAATTGGCCATGCAGACCGTTCAGGGTTCGTTGGCGTTATTGCAGGCGTCGGACAAGTCGCCCGCCGATCTGCGCGGCGAGGTGACCAGTCCTGGGGGGACGACGATGGCCGCCATGGCGGTATTGGAACGGGCCGGTTTTCGCGGGATTGTGATGGATGCGGTGGTGTCAGCCGCCCGGAGGGCCCGCGAGTTGGCCGATTCATGACCGATTCGACCCTTGTTCCGGGCCGAGCCAGGGCGAACCCGTGAATCCCGGGTCGTCGGGTTGGTGAACAGGGGTTAACACAAAATTCAAAGACGACGGACGGGCGCGGTTGCAATGGCCCGGGAAAATCGGCACAGGCCGGTTCCGGTTTTTGGCAACGCAACTCGCCCAATACCGGGCAGACAAGCGATCCGGCGTTGCATTACAATCCGGGCAGGGAGTCAATTGGCTTTACGGGGTTTCGACCCGGGAGATGGCGCCGTGTCCTTGTTTGGAAATAACCAGTACCAGTACCGCGAAACCTATTTCGTTCTGTTTTCGGAAAAAAACCTGCCTTCTGCCGAAAAAATGCAACAGGTGCTGGGGGCCCTGGGGCCTCGCTACGAAACGGTCAATCTGGTGGAAGACGAATCCGGGTTTGAGTCGATGACGGTCAAATCACCTCGTGACTTTTCCGCCATGGATATCGTTTTTACCCGCGGCGAAGAGGTGGTTGCCCAGATTCAGGAAGTGCTGGAAGCGGCCCGCACCATGACATTGACCGGTGACGATGCCAAAAAACTTGCCCGGCTGGGAAAATTCGATTCCCGATTCGATATTTTTCACTTTGAGGAAATTGCCACCGCCACCGATGACGACCAGTTCCTGGACCCCGGCGGACTGCTGCTGGTCCTGGAATCGTTGGCCGAATTGTGCCAGGGGGTCGCTCTGGACCCCCAAACCCAGTCCATCATGTAGCTCGCTGGACCCTTCAGGATGCAGGCCAAGGATATCAAAAACGGGACCATTGTGGTCTATCAGGACGCGCCCGTCATTATTGAATCGATATCGGTGCAGTCGCCGTCGGCTCGCGGGGCATCCACACTGTACAAGTTTCGTGGCCGCAATGTGGTGAGCAAACAGAAAGTCGATATCACATTGAAGGGCGGCGACGTTTTGCCGGAGGCCGACTTTCAGCGCCGGCCGGTCAACCTGATGTACTGCGACAACACGCACATGCATCTTCTGGATCAAACGGATTTTCAGCAATACGCGTTGCTGCTGGACGACCTGCAGCACGAACGGGACTTTATGGTTGATGGCCTGGAAGGCATGTTTGGGCTGATTTACAACGATGAATGTGTTGGTCTTCAGCTGCCCAATACCGTGGAATTGACTGTTTCCCGATGCGATCCGGCCGTGCGGGGCAATTCGGCCACCAGTCGTACCAAACCGGCTACGCTGGAGACGGGGCTGGTTGTACAGGTTCCCGAGTACCTGAAAGAGGGGGAACGCATCAAAGTCGATACTCGAACCGGTGAGTTTCTGTCGTGCGCATAGACGGTCTCGCGCATAATCACCGTAGCCCTGCGCCGGACAACGGATTCCGATTGGCCCTTCAGGAAACGGTTCGTTGTGGACCTGGCGGTGCCCGTGGAGGCTTGTCCACCGGCGCCCGTTCCGTGGAAAACCGCACAGCTGGACCGGCCAGCCATGGCACCCAATCCGGGTGTTCCAAAGATCCCATCCGGTTCTGATTTTGCCGAATGGGTGAACCGCACCGGTCGGGAATTCGTGGTGGCGGCGGGGCCGGCGCCCCATCGGCGGACGTTAACCGGAGTGAGCCATACCCGGCGATTGGGTCCTGAAATCCCGGCAGACCGATGCCGGTTCGGGGCAAAACCCGGGGGTTGGACCCGGAATTGCGAAACTCCCGGGCCGCGTTCGGGTTTCCTTTAATAGCCGGTCAACCGGGCGAAACGCATTCCGACCGATGACGCTTTCTCCCCCGCCCCGAGGCACGTTGGGGTGCGTTTCGCCCGACGGACCGGAAAAACCGCGGGTTTTTGCCGCGGATCCGCAATGCCCGCGCCTTTTGGGCGCTTGTCAACATTGGACTGTCGCAAGCTGTTGTTAAAATGCTGGAAACCGACATTACTCCCGCCCTCCATCCCCGTCCCCCGAAGACCGGTACTTGTATGGAAACCGGACAAATCCTGCTGAACAAGGGGCTGATCGACGCCGCCCAGCTGGAGATTCTGCGCGAAAAGGAGGGCAACCTGCTGCGCTCGGCCATCGAGCTGGGATTTGTGGTCGAAGAGGAGGCCTTGCGGGCGCTGGCTGACTCGGTGGGCCTGGAGTTCATCGATTTGCGTGAGGCGGATATCGACCTGTCGCTGCTGGGATCGGTCCCCCAAAAAATCATTTTCCGGCAAACCCTGTTTCCCGTGCGACGCCAAAACGGGGCCATCGTGGTGGCCACCCACGATCCGTTTGACTTGTACCCGCTGGATGAGGTCAGCGCCTCGACGGGACTGGCGGTGTTGCCGGTTTTGGCCGAACGGGCAGAAATCAACAAGTTGATCAAAACCCATTTCGGCGTGGGTGGCGAAACGATCGGCGGCCTGATCGAGCAAAAGATTGTTCAGGATGGCGTCGAGCTGCTGGAGGACATTGAGACCGACGGGTCCGAACTGTCCGAGATGGCCCAGGAAGCTTCGGTGGTTCGGCTGGTCAATGAAATCCTGCTGGAGGCCATTGAAACGCGCGCCAGTGACGTGCATATCGAATCCCAGGCTTCGGGAATCAAGATTCGGTACCGTGTTCGACGGGATCCTGCATACCCAGCCGACTCCCCCGGAAATCAATCACTTTCAGGCCGCCATCATCAGTCGCCTGAAAATCATGGCCCGCCTGAACATCGCAGAAAAACGATTGCCCCAGGACGGACGGATCAAGTTAAAGGTCCGGGGCCGCGAGGTGGACGTGCGGGTGTCGGTCATACCCATGATTCATGGCGAAGGCCTGGTGATGAGGATTCTCGACAAGGGCTCCATGGTCTTTGACCTGCAACGACTGGGGATGAGTCAGGAGACCCATAACACGTTCAGCAAGCTGATCCGTTTGCCGCACGGCATCATTCTGGTGACCGGACCAACGGGTTCGGGAAAAACCACCACGCTGTACAGCTCCCTGATCGAAATCAACAGTCCGGATACCAAAATCATTACCACAGAGGATCCGGTCGAATATCAGCTGGAGGGTATCAACCAGATCCAGGTGCATCCCAAGATCGGTTTGACGTTTTCCAACTCACTGCGAAGTATTCTGAGACATGACCCGGACGTGGTTCTGGTGGGTGAGGTTCGGGACCTCGAGACTGCCGAAAACGCCATCCAGGCGTCACTGACCGGACACCTCGTGTTCAGTACGCTGCACACCAACGACGCCGCCGGGGCTTACACCCGGATGGTTGATATGGGCGTCGAGCCGTTTCTGGTGGCCAGTACGGTGGAGGCCGTGATGGCCCAGCGACTGGTGCGGCGGCTGTGCCCGCTGTGTCGGGAATCGTATACACCGGATGCCGATGAGATTGCAGACGATTTTCCCTGGGATCAACTGAACGGACGACCGCTGTACCGGGCCCGCGGATGTCGCGAATGCCGGGACGTGGGATACCGGGGCCGGATGGGGATCTATGAATTGCTGGTGACCACCGAAAAGATCCGCGAGTTGGCCCATGTGCGGGCGACCTCGTGGGAAATCAAGAAAGCGGCGCTGGAGGAGGGCATGCACACGCTGCGTCACGACGGCTGGTTGCGGGCGATGAGCGGCGATACCAGTGTTGAGGAAGTGATGCGTGTTACCAAGAGTGATCGAATTCAGGTCCGGGACAAATAACAGGCGGCCTGGATGTACGCAGTATGCGGCGGCTGGTTCGATTGAGATGAATGGTTATGCCTGAGTTTGTGTATATCGCCCGAAACATGGATGGCCAGAGAATCACTGGCGAGATGTCGGCGTCCAGCGAGCGTGAGGTCATTTCGACACTCTCCGTCCGTCATTTGTTCCCGGTCGAAGTCTCCGAACAAAAGGAGACATCGGGTGTACAGATTCGCCGCCGCCCCAATGTTCAAACCATGACCGGTTTTTACAGCCAGCTGGCGTCGCTGCTGTCCAATGGTGTGCCGCTGCTGCGGTCGCTGAAAATCCTGGGTGAGCAAACGTCATCGCTTGTTTTGAAAGAAGTAATTGACGACGTCGCCGCGCGAATCGAGGACGGCACGTCGATCGGTGACGCCTTTGCCCGGCATCCCAAGGTCTTCAACGACATTGCGGTGAACATGAGCCGGGCTGGTGCCGAGGGCGGATTTCTGGAGGATGCCCTGGAACGGATCGGCCAGTTTACCGAGGAACAAGCCGAGTTGCGGGGCCGCACCGTTGGGGCGCTGGTCTACCCGATGGTGCTGGTCGTCGTCGGGACGCTGATCGTGACGATCCTGATTGTCTACTTTGTGCCCATGTTTGGCGAAATGTTCTCGATGCTGCGGGAACAGGGCAAACTGCCGTGGGCCACCGATGTATTGCTGGGTTTCAGCGACTTTGTGCGTGGCTGGGGATTGCCGTTTGCCTTTGTTGTGGCGGTGCTTCTGGTGATTGCCCGGATTCAGCTGGGAAGCAGCCGGGGTCGGCGACTGATGGATACCTTTAAATTGCGCATGCCTCTGTTCGGACCCATTTTCAAAAACCTGGCGGTCGCGCGGTTTTGTCGCGTGCTGGGGACGCTGCTCAAAAACGGAGTGCCCATTCTCAAGGCACTGGAAATCAGCCGCCATGCGACCGGCAACATGATCTTGTCGGAAACCGTGGAACAGGCCACTGAGAATATTACGGCCGGAGAATCCCTGGCCGTGCCGCTGGCCCGGTCCGGCCAGTTTCCCCCCACGGTAACCGAAATGATCTCGGTGGCTGAGGAATCAAATACGCTGGACCAGGTGCTGGTCAGCATTGCCGACGGGCTGGAGCGACGAACCAGCCGAAAACTGGATTTGCTGGTTCGGATGCTCGAACCGTTGATGCTGATGGTCATGGCCATCGTCATCCTGTTCATTGTGATCGCCCTGTTAATGCCTGTCCTGAACATGGGCAGCGCATTCGCCTGACCAAACTGGCAAGTCACCCCCCCGAAACTCGAAACCATCATCCCAAGATACGAAACTGGAGTAATCAATGACACGCAAATCCCCAACCCGCCGCAAGGCTCGCAGCGGTTTTACGCTGATGGAAATCCTGCTGGTGGCAGCCATTCTCGTCATCATCGCTTCCATGGCCACACTGGGCTTTACGGCCATGCAACGCCGGGCCACCGCCAACCTGGCCCTGAACGAAATCAAGAATATCGAATCGGCCTGCAAACTGTTTAAAATTAGCCACCAGCGATACCCCACCAAACTGGATGAACTGGTCCAGCCGGTGCAGGGTATGAACCGGACCCAGTGGGGAGGACCGTTCCTGGATGTCAAGGATTTTAATGATCCGTGGAACCAGCCCTACAAGTATTCGCCAGATGAAGGTCAGGATCTGGTGACGATCATCTCGGCCGGGCCGGATCGCCAATCCGGGACCGAAGACGATATCAGTAACCAAAGCTAGTCCCGGGATGGGCCCCGGGCCTGTGATTAGTTGGATTCCTGTGAATACCGCCGGCGAAAGAGGTATTGCGGCATGAATCCATTTTCCGCGTTCCGTGTCGTCGGATGCGACGGCCGGGACCTTGCGACCCGCCCCGATGTTCGTTATGAATCCAGCACCCTGCCGTCCGCGTTCGATGATCCGCCGGCGTCGCGGTCCGCGCCGGGGTTTCTCATTGCTGGAAATCCTGCTGGTACTGGCAGTATTTGTGGTGATCTCGGCCATGGCCATTCCGGCCACGACGAGTTTGTTTTCCGGCCAACAGCTGCGCAGTGCCGCCGACATCGTGCGGGCAAGATTTTCCGATGCCCGGGTCCGGGCCATCAAGACGGGCGATGTTTACGCGTTCTTTTACAAACCCGGTGGCGGGGATTACTGGATTGCGCCCATGGTAAGCGGATTTCGTTCCCTGGCCAGCGGGACCACACCGCCATCCCACCAATACTTGCTGGAGAACCAAATTACGTTTTCCGAGGGTGAGACCGCCCAGGACGCCCGCAGTACGGCGACCGCCGAGAATGCCGATGCGGCCAGAGACCAATACTCGCAATACCGTCCGATCCTGTTTTATCCGGACGGAACTTCGCAAAACGCGACCATCCTGCTGCAGGCCAGAAACGGATTGCGAATTCAGGTCAACTTGCGCGGTTTGACCGGAGTGGCCACCAAAACCCGAATCCTGACTGGCAGCGAGGGATCGCCATGAATCGTCAGTTCACGGAACGGCGTCACGGTTTGACGTTGATGGAAGTCATAGTTGCGATCGCGATTCTCGGCGGCGCGCTAACGGTCATCGGCAACCTGGTTTTTCTGGGTTCCAAGGCAGCCAGCAATACACGCTGGAACTCGGAGGCCCAGATTCTGTGCGATACGAAAATGGCGGAGGTTTCAGCCGGCGTATTGCCGCTGCAGTCAACGGCCGCCACGCCCATCGATGAGAACCCCGATTGGCTGTTTTCGGTGGAAATCGGCCAAACGGCCGTTAACGGATTGCTGAGTGTGACCGTGACCGTGCAACAGGCTCCGACCGTCACGTTGAATCCGACGCCGTTCTCGCTAATGCGCTGGTTACCGGATCCGGACTACCAACCCGAACAGTCGGTGCTGCAATGAACAGGTACCGGAAAACCCGGCTGCCCGGTTCGAACGCCGACAACCGGAACGTGTCAGGCGTCCGCCGGTGGCGGAACGCGGGTTTCACATTGCTGGAGGTCTTGCTGGCATTGTCGCTGTCGGTTTTGGTTATTGCCGCGATTGCCAGTGCCATTCATTTGAATGTCTCGGTGTTGCAGCGTCAGCAAGTCAACATTGAACAGGCCCAGGTTGCCCGGAATGTCCTGATGATTATCTCGGGGGACTTGCGGGCCGCATTTCAGTACAAGCCGGCCGATGTAACGGGCCTGGACGAACTGTCGGTATCCCAGGCCCAGATCGCGGGCATCGCATCCGGGGCGGATTTGAGTGAAACGGACATTAGTCAACTGGACCCGGGCCTGCCGGATGCCGGTGGCGGGGACCCGGCTGCCATTGATCCCGGCGCCCTCGCGTCAGCCACCGGGCAATCCGGGGCCAGTCCCGGAATGACCGCCGGCAGCCAGTCGTCGAGCGGTTTCTCAGGGATGGCATCAAATTCGTCGTCCAGCGGCGCCAACCAGAATATCGCGGCCGTGCGTGCCGGCCGGGTTGCGTCCGGGACTTTACGGCAACTCTACCGAGCTGATGGTGGATATCAGCCGCTTGCCGCGCATCGACCAGTACAGCCCGGTGGTCCTGGGGACCAGCGGACCCGTCAGCTTGCCGACCGATCTGAAAACGATTGCCTGGTTCCTGGCCAATGAATCGGTTGAAACCGATTCGATGCTGGTGGGATTACCGACATCCAGTGGAGGAGGATTGTACCGGCGCGAACTGGATCGGGCGGTCGCCGCATTCAATCTGGATGTCGCCGGGACGCTGGCCACCGGGGGCTTCACCCGCCTGATTGCCAATGAAGTCATCGGACTGGAGTTTCGCTACTTCAACGGCAGTGATTGGCAGACCGAATGGGATTCGGAGGCTGAGGGCGGCTTTCCATCCGCGGTGGAAGTCACGATTGTGGTTGATCCCCAGCGGCAGTTGCGCGAATCAACCCGGGCCGAGTTTCAACTGGCCGATGCCAAAGCCTACCGGGCGGTTGTCTACTTGCCGATCGCCGAGATTTTGCCGGAGGACGAATTGTTGCCCGCCGGCACGCCGCAAACCGGAGGTGGGCCGTAATGATATCCGTACCGGTTGGCAACCCGCCCAGGGGATTTATCCTGTTGATCGTTCTGGTGACAATTGTCGTGCTGACCCTGTCGGCCTACACGTTTTCGCTGTTGATGATCTCCGAGGACGAGGTCACTCGACTGATGGGTCGACAGATTCAATCCCGCTACCTGGTCGAATCCGGCGTGGATTTCGCGCGTCTGATGCTGGCCAACGACGATGACACGATACGCGAGATGGGAGGATTGTGGGACAATGCCGGCCAGTTTCAGGCGATTCCGGTCAGTGTCCATCCGCAGCGTCCGGATGAAATCGGACGATTCAGCATTGTGGCCCCCAATCAGGATTCCGAGGGCGTGGCCTCCGGGTTTCGATTTGGGGTGAGTGATGAATCCGCCAGACTGAATGTGAATACCCTGATCTACGCCGACAACTGGGTTCCGGGCGGCGGGCGTCAATTGCTGATGGCGTTGCCCCTGATGACCGAAGACGTTGCCGATGCCATTTTGGACTGGGTCGACACGGACGACGACACCCGGGATTTTGGAACCGAATATTCGTGGTACGCCGGGCTTTCACCCCCGTACGCGCCGAAAAACGGCCCCCTGGACTCGATCGAGGAGTTGTTGCTGGTTCGCGGCGTGACTCCCCAGCTGCTGTTTGGGCTGGATCACAATCACAACGGCATACTGGATCTCGACGAACAGTATTCCGACGAGGCCGGCTCAATACCGCCCGAGCTGCAACTGGGCTGGGCCAACTACCTGACGCTGTACAGCAAGGAATCGAACCTGAATCCGTCGGGACTGGAACGGATCAATATCAACGCCGATGATCTGGGGCAGTTGTATGACGACCTGCGCAGCGTGTTTAACGAGGATTGGTCCAGTTTCATTATTGCCTACCGGCAAAATGGCCCGTTTGCCGGTGAGCCTCCCGAGGATCAGGAACAGGGTTACGTCAATGTGGACGTCACGCAGCCGGCCCGGTTCACGTTTTCCCAGGTAATCGATCTGATCGATGCCCGCACAACGGCGGATGCCCTGAACGAAGATGGAGAAACGGTCTCCATCGTGATCGATTCGCCGATCAACATGATGAACCTCGGTCAAACGATTCCGTTGTTAATGGAGAATCTGACGACGGTTTCCGGTGACAACATTCCCGGCCGAATCAACCTGATGCAAGCCCCTCGCGTGGTACTCAATGGATTGCCGGGCATGACCGAGGAAATCGCCCGGGGCATTCTGAATTGGCGCGAGTTCGAACTGGATGACCCCGGTTTGACCGATATTCACAGACAGTATGAAACCTGGATTCTGGTCGAGGGCATTGTCGACCTGCCGACCATGAAAGCCCTGACTCCGTTCGTTTGTGCAGGTGGCGACGTTTATCGGGCCGAGGTGGTGGGGTATTTCCAGGACAGTGTTGCCACCAGTCGGGCAGAAGTCATTCTGGACGCTACCGTGCCCATTCCCCGCATACTATTCTGGAGAGACAAGAGTCATTTGCAAAGCGGTTACTCGGTCGAGATCCTGGGCGCTGAATTGCGCTAACCGGAAACGAACCGAAACCTGTCCGAGTTGGATTCCGCGCCGGCCTGATCGACCAACATCATGCTTCACGTTGCACTTAACTGGGATTCCCACCGAATTCGCCTGGCGGTTGCCTCGGTCGGCAAGCCCGTGGGCCGATTGCGTTTTGACCAGGCGGTCACGGTTTTGTTAAGCGATGCCGGCGAACCGGATGCCGGGCCCCGGGAATGGTCGACGCCCCGGCTGGCCGACAAACTGAGCGCCATTCTCGAGCGCTACGGGGTCAGCCGCGGGGAAGCCACGGTCGTGCTGGCCCGCAGCGATGTCGAAATGCGGGAACTGCAGTTGCCGCTGGTGCCCGCCGAGGAGTTGCCCGATCTGGTGCGGTTCCAGGTGCGGAACCACTTTACCTCGTTTACCGACGACTGGTTGCTGGACTTCGTGCCAATTTCCCGGTCGGATCGGGGCTGTACGGTTCTGGCGATGGCGGTTTCCGGGGATCAGGCGGGCAAGATTCGCGAAACCGTGGAATTGGCGGGACTGCGATTGCGACATCTGGTGCTCCGCCCGTTTGCGGCCGCCGAGTTGTTGCGATCCCACCAGCCATCGTCCAATTGCCGGGTGGTTCTGGAACCATTGTGGCGGCAAGCCGACATTTCGGTGGTGCGCGACGACTACGTGGTTCTGACGCGAACGGTTCGCGTCCCCGACACTTACTCCGATGAACAGTTTGACGCCTGGCTGCCTGACGAAATCAGTCGGACCATTGCCGCGGCCAGCAATCAAACCGGTGCCGAAACGGTCGATGAAATCGTGGTCTGTGGCAGTGAATCGCTGCACCGCCGGTTGCGCGAAGAGCTGAGTGAAAAATTTCAAATACCGGCCACGTTTTATGATCCGTTTGATGCCGTATCCACGGGCAGTGAATTTGAAAAACCGGAACGGATTGACGGGTTTGCGTCGCTGCTGGGCAGCCTGATCCAGTCGACCGCCAGCGAAAATCACGCGGTTGATTTCCTGAATCCGCGACGGCCGCCCCAGCCGGAACTGGACAAGCGAAAACTGGCGATTGGCGGCGGGATTGCTGCGGCCGTCCTGCTGATCGGGGTAGTCTGGTTCTGGTGGGTCTTGTCCAGCCGGGATGCCGAAATTGCCCGGTTGCAGCAGGACAACCGCCAGCTGCTGGAGCAGGTGGAACAGGTCGAGGAGATTGCCAATCGGGTGTCCCTGATCGATCGCTGGCGGCAGGGTGGAATCAACTGGCTGGAAGAAATGTACCAGATCAGTTTGCGTTATCCGGGCCCTGATTTCGCGCGTTTGAATCAGGTGTCGGCGTCCGTCCTGCTGCGGGAAGGCGTGATTAACATCAAGGGGCTGATCAAGGATCAGCAAACGCTTGCCGATCTCAACCAGGCCTTGCTGGAGCGCCCCTATAACGACGTCAAGATTCCCCGCAACACAGCGGTCGATAACCCCGATTTCGGGGTGGCCCTGGACCAGAGTATTTTCGTACCCCTGGTGGACCTGAACACAATCGGTCAAACACCGCTGACGGACGATGCCGCAGATGCGGGCTCGCCGACCGCCAGCACCCCCGGCGATCCGCCGGGCAACAACCTGCCAGCTCCTGAACCGGTAACCGATGCTGGATAAACTGTCAAAACGCGAACGAATTATGGCGATCGTGGTGGCCGCACTGCTGCCACTTGCGCTGATCATGTTCTTGTTCGTCTATGTTGGCGGCAAATTGGCCGACCGGGCGGAACAGCTGACGCTGCTGGAAACCGAGCAACGGGAACTGAATCTGCGTCTGGCCATGGGCCGCAAGGCCGCCGCCCGCGGGGAGATTTATCGCGCCGAAAGTCTGCCTTCGGACACCAGCAAGGCGGCGCTCAAATACCAGGCGTGGTTTGCCGATTTGTGTGAACAGACGTTGGGCAAACAGGACCTGAATGTGAGCATGGGCTACCCGCAGCAAGTCAAATACGGAATGTCGGAAACCGTTTTTAACCGGCAGGCGTTTTCGATCAGTGGCAAATGTACCCTGCAGCAATTAACGAAATTCCTGTACCGGTTCTACCAGGCCAGGATTCTGCACCGGATTTCAATGTTTTCACTTGTTCCGGATACGGAAGGGATCGGCGCTCGCCAGCGGTTGACCGGCCGCCTTCGCTTCAATATGTCATTTGATGTGGCGGCTCTGGCCACCGCGGACTCCGATCGCGATTTCGCCACGGACCAGCGCGAAATGCTGAGAAGTCTGGATGACTACCTGAATGTCCTGGCTCGGCGTGACGTATTCGGACCTCCCAACACGCCGCCCCGACTGGCGACCCGTGGCTCACTGGAATTTGAAACCGGCCAGGACATTTCCGTTTCCCTGGCTGCCAGCGACGCCGATGAAGACCAGGACCTGAAAATCGAACTGGTTGAACAGTCAACGCCGGCCGCGGAACTGGTTCAATCGGATTCCGAATCGGCCGTGTTGACCGTTCCCCCCTTGCCCCGCGGGCGACACAGTTTCCTGGTTCGCGCCACCGATAACGGATGGCCCAACAAATCCAGTGATCTGGAACTCGTCATTGCGGTCGACGATCCCCAACCTGCCGAGACAGTCGAACCGGATCCCCCGACCCGCTACGCCCAATACGCGTTTGTTTCGGGAAGAACCACCGAATCCGGACAAGCCGTAGTCTGGATTCGGGTCCCCCAACCCGAGGACCGGCTGTACCAGTTGAAAGTGGGCGAATCGTTCGAGCTGGATGACCGGACGTGGACGATCATCGAGATCAGCGCGGACCAAACCGTCATTGAGGTTGATGGCGAACACCGGGTTTATCAGGACCGCAGTTCCCTGGCCGATCCGGTTCGGCCCCCCGTGAGTGCCGCGGCCGGGCAGTAGCCCCCGTCGGGTTTCCCCCGAACTGGCGCGATCTCACAACTGGTGTTCCCGCGAAAACCGCCTGGCGATTATGCTGGTGAGAAATCCAGGCGAGGGAGCGAGCGGGCATGCGGCAAATTGAACAAACGGTGACAACCGGCGCCGGTCTTGCGGCGACCACTCACGGCGGAGGGGCCCTGGTTGCCCAAACCAACCCGGTCCTGCCGGCGGCGGGGGCGGAATCCGCCGTGGACCCGGTCCGTCAGAGCGACGTGTCGCTGGTGATGCCGCTGGTTGAAAAATATCTGGTCCCGGCCGTCGCAGCTCTGCTGTTGCTGCTTGTGGCCTGGTTTGTGGCCCGATTTTTCGCGCAGGATCGCGAGTGCTCCCATCCGAAAACGCGTGGACGAGACGCTGGGGCGTTTTGCCGGGAATGTGGTTTTTTACGCGGTCATGATTTTTGCCGTGCTGGGTGTCCTCGGCATGTTCGGTGTCAGCGTAGCCAGTTTCGCCGCGGTTTTGGCGTCGGCCGGATTCGCCATCGGACTCGCGTTTCAGGGGTCGCTCAGCAATTTTGCCGCGGGGGTGCTGTTGCTGGTGTTGCGGCCATTCAAGGTGGGGGATTTGATTGAGGCCGCCGGCGTGACCGCCACGGTATTTGAAATCGACCTGTTTACCACAACCCTTGACACACCCGACAATCGTCGTGTGATTGTTCCCAACAGTGCGGTGCTGAATGGAAACATCGAAAACAGTTCCTGGCACGACGTCCGCCGCGTCGAGGTGGCAGTGGGTGTGGCCTATGAAGCGGACCTGCAGCAAACCCGACAGGCATTGCAGGCCGCGGCAGATTCCCTGGCCGATTTTGTGGTGACGGGCGAGGGACGGGGGACCTGGATCCTGTTAAATGAACTGGGCGATTCATCGGTCAACTGGCGGGTCCGGCTGTGGACACGCTCCACCGACTACTGGTCGGTCCGTGAACAATTGACCGCGGCCGTCAAACAGTCTCTGGACCAGCACGGCATTGCGATCCCGTTTCCCCAGCTGGATGTGCATTGGTCCGGTGCCGGATCGGCCGGACTCTAGACCGGACCCCGGGGCCAGCGGACGAGACGCTTATGGCCTGCCACAACGATTTTGCAACTTGCGAATATGGTCACGGCGGAACAAAAACAGACCGATACCGATCGGAAACCTCTGGCGATTCTGGTTCACGGATTGCACAAGACGGGAACGATGTTTCTGTATCAACTGTTTTTTCGGCTGTGCCGGGAACGGGGCATTCGATTTTTTTCGGCCAACCATCCCGAGCCAAACGATCATCTGGTGACCCCGGAATTTGACACCGATTTTTGTCTGGGTCCCATCAGAACGTTTGATACTAACGGGATCGAACTGAGTCCGCGGCACCGGGTGCGGCGAATATTCCAGGTCCGCGATCCACGGGATATCCTCGTTTCCCAGTTTCACTCATTCGGCTGGCGGCATTCCGACCAGGGTTTCAACGAACACCAGAGTCGGTGGCGGAACCGCATCCGCGACATGTCCATCGACGAGTATGTGGTCAATCCACGTTATGCCATTCAGCCATTGCTGCGGCGTTACCAGCATCTGGTGTCGTGTCCCCCGGGTGCCTCCGATGCGCTGATACGTTACGAACAGATGGTCACCGATTTCCCCGGCTGGCTGTCCCGAATCATCCCCCTGCTGGAGTTTTCCCGGCCGCACTGGATTCAGCTGAAATATTCGCTCAAGTACCGCAGGGAGTTTCGCCCGGAAAACCATCCCGCGGCTCACAAACGTCAGGTAGCGCCTGGGGATTTTCGCCGCAGCCTGCAACCGCCGACCATCGGGAAACTGAACGAGTTGCTGGAAACCGTGTTAATCGCCCTCGATTATCCCCTGGAATGATTGGCCGGCCAGCTGCCTGTGGCGAAGATGATTGGGTCAAGCCGCGGCCCCGGAGATCACGCCCCGCCGCCGACCATCGTTTTCGGTGGCCCGGTTCCGCGGGCTCCTGTGGTTCGTCCATGGTGTCCCTTTTGCCGGTTGCCAGGCGCGGTCTATAATTCAGGAGTTCACCCCTCCGGTTGCGGCCTGCCATGGACTATCTGAATGGTCACCTGTTAGTCGCCGATCCACGACTGGCAGACTCCAATTTTTATCACAGCCTGGTGCTCATCACGCGTCACAGCGATGAGGGTGCGTCCGGTCTGATCATGAATCACCCCAGCAATATCGAGTTGCAGGACGTTTGGGACCAGCTGTCGGAGAGCCCGCTGGGCCGTAACGCGCCGGTGTTTGTGGGTGGACCCGTCCAGGGACCGCTGGCGGCATTGCATGACAAGCCCGAGTTGGCCGATTTTCAGGTGTTGCCCGATTTGTTTTATTCGATGAATCGCCGCCAACTGGATGCGTTGTTGGTCCGCAGCGATGGCAACGTTCGGATATTCAGCGGGTATTCCGGTTGGGGGCCGGGTCAACTGGAACAGGAACTGGAACTGGGAGGATGGATGACGATGCCGGCGCGCAGCGAGCACGTTTTTGCGGAACCGGATTCTGTTTACAAAACGGTTTGCGAGGAACTGGGGTACCGGATCCTGTTTGCGGGCGAGCCTCCCGGAACGATTTCCAGTGATCCGTCGCGCAACTGATCCGATCGGCAGAACCGGCCATTTACGCCTGATTCGGCTGCCCGTTAAGATGAAGGTCCTGCACGTCGCTGCTTTTCCCGGGGCTCGGGGTTTGAAATCCCGCGCTGGTCCCGCCAACGGATTCGAGTTTTCAACATGGCCAATCGCACCATCGCAATCGGCGATATTCACGGGTGTGCCCAGGCGCTGTCGGCGCTGCTGAACGCCATCCGGCCGGATTCCACGGACACGATCGTGACCCTCGGTGATTACGTGGATCGCGGTCCGGAAAGCTCCCGGGTCCTGGAAATATTGACCGATTTGATTTCGGTGTGCACGTTGGTCCCGATCCTCGGAAACCATGAGGTCATGCTGAACAACGCTTTGAAAAACCGGCGGGAATTTGAATTCTGGTTGTTTAACGGCGGCAAAGCAACAGTGCAAAGTTACGGCGGCGACATGAACCGGATGCCCATGCACCACCGCACGTTCCTGAGTTTTTGCAAACGCTACTACGAAACCGACACCCACATATTCGTGCATGCCGCTTATGATCCCGGGTTGCCCATGTCCAAACAGCCGGATGAATTGCTGTTTTGGCAACATGTCGATGAACAGTTCACACCGGAACGGCATATGACGGGAAAAACTGTCATTTGTGGACATACACCGCAGGTCAGCGGTGAAATTCTGGATTTGGGGCACATCAAGATTGTCGATACGTTCTGTTATGGTGACCAATGGCTGACGGCGCTGGATGTCGATACCGGTGAATACGTCCAGTCGCGGGTTGACGGCACGCTCCGCGACGGGCATGACCGGTTTTCCCGCAACGGACAGGGACTGCCAGCCGGGGTCCAGCCAGCAACATCGGGGCGGACCTCTGCCAGCGGTGAAACCGGTGCCGACCCTGCCAGTCAATGGCCGTGGCTGGAATCCCGATCCTCGTCACTGGAACTGGACGGAAACTCGTTTCGCAGCGTGGCCGACAATATCACCGGGCGACTGGCGGACGTGCTGGACCATCTGGAGCACTACCCGGTGTTGAACAACGCCCCGCGGGACTGGTCCGTCGACGAGGTCATCGCCGAAATCGATGAGACCATGCCCGAGCGCGGCACCGATACCGACCAGATTCTGGATCGTATCTTTGGACGATATGTTCCGACCAGCTTCAATACCACCAGCCACGGCTATCTGGCCTATATTCCCGGAGGAGGGATTCCCGATGCGGCACTGGCCGACCTGATATCGGATGTGACCAACCGGTTTGTCACCGTGTGGCAAGCGGCGCCGGCCATGGCTCAGATTGAGTCAACCGTCATCCGCTGGTTTTGCGAGATGATGGGTATGCCGGCCACCGCCGGCGGGTTTCTGACGACAGGTGGTTCCCAGGCAAACCTGGCAGCGTTGATCGCGGCCCGTGTCAAATTGCTGGGTGATGATTTCCGACTGGCCCGTATCTATGCCAGCTCTCAAACCCATCATTGCGTGCCCAAAGCGGCGTTCATGGCCGGATTTCCCAAGTCGAATTTCCGCCAGGTACCGGTCACGGCCGATTTCACCATCGATCTGCCGGCCCTGCAAAAGGCGTTGGACAACGACCGGGCGGCCGGTTTTCAGCCTGTCATGGTGGTGGCCAATGCCGGCACGACCAATACCGGAGCGGTGGATGATTTGCTGGCGATTCGCCAACTCTGCGATGTCGAACACGTGTGGATGCATGTGGACGCGGCCTACGGCGGTTTTTTTGCCCTGACGGCTGCGGGCAGCCGGCGTTTGCAGGGCATTGGACAAGCCGACTCGATCGTGCTGGATCCCCACAAGGGGTTGTTTTTGCCGTATGGCACGGGTTGTTTGCTGGTTGCCGATCGCAATGACTTGTTGCCGGCTTTTCGTTTCACCTCGGAATACATGCCGGAGACCACCGACGACCGGCGGCGCGAGAATTTTTGTGAAATCTCACCGGAACTCTCCCGCGACAATCGCGGCCTGCGAATCTGGTGGCCTCTGAAACGGCATGGCGTCGGCGTGTTTCGCCAATTGTTGCAGGAAAAACTGGATTTGGCGGTCTGGGCCCATGACCAGCTGGAAGGCCTGGCCGGGCAATGGGCGGTCGATTTTCCCGGAGTCGATCTGCAAGTCGTGGCGCCTCCCCAGCTCAGCATTCTGGCCTTTCGGCTGGTCCGGACCGGGGCTGATGAATCGTCCAATTCCACGTTGAATCGACGCTGGCTGGACGAGATCAACCGTCTCGGCTCGGTGATGATGAGCGGCACGGTACTCAACGGGACGTTCGCGTTGCGGATCTGTGTTTTGTCATTCCGAACACACATTGATCGCATGCAAATGGCGATGCGGGACATTGACCAGGCGGCCCGCCAGGTGCTGACTCGCTGAACTGCTGGCCTGCGGCCTCGTCTTTGGAATTCCTGCGGGTCCGACTACAATTTGATCATGCCAGAGGGTTCGGCAATTGCCAGCGGCCTGTCCCGAATGCAGGATTTGCCGCAGTCGTTGTTCGCTGTAGCGGGATGGAGTCAGTGCCTGGCGGCTCTCGATCAGGGGCAGCAGGCCACTTTCGATTCCGTGTGGGGATCATCCTGCGCACTGCTCTGCGCGGCCCTGCTGGCCGACGGCAACCGTCCGGTCGTGTTTGTTTTTCCGTCAGAAAAACAGGCGTCCGACTTCACCGAAGACTGGGGCGTTTTTTCCAGCAAGACCGTCGAGCTGTTTCCGACGATGGACTTTGGTCGGCTGGATGATTTGTCCGCGGATCCGGGATTCGGGCAACGGTTGCGGCTGTTAAAACGTTTGACTGGCGGAGGCCCGCTTCCGTCCTTCATGGTCGCCACCAGTATTCAGGCCCTGTCCCATCCCGTGCCCCGCCCCCAGGCCCTGGCCGACCGTTCACTGGAACTGGTCGCCGGCCAGCGCGGGGACATTGAGCAGGTCAAGCAGTGGCTGGCAGGCAATGCCTACCAACACGTGCCGGCCGTGCGGATTCCCGGAGAGTTTTCGGTGCGGGGCGGGATTGTGGATATCTTTGCCCCGGACTGGACCGCCCCCGCCCGGGTTGAATGGTTCGATTCGGACATCGAGTCCATTCGGTTCTTTGACGTGGACAGCCAGCGGAGCACGGAAAAATGCAGTGGCATTCAGGTGTCGGGGATCCCGCCAAAGGCCGATGATGGCGGTGGACATCTGCTGGACTTCTTGCCTTCGGGCACGCTCGTGGTTTTGTTCGAACCGCAGGAAATCGAATCGTCCTCGCACAGCTTGATCGACCGTCAGGCGACGACCGACGCCCTGCACCCGCTGGCTGCCATTCAGGCGTCGTTTCGACCGCATGCCGTCGCCATGGCCGGACGCCTGGTGCCGGAAACCGACACTGCCCATTGCCGGTTGCCCGTGACTTTAATCGAACGATTTTCGGGCGACATTTCAGAAGTTCGCCGCGAAATTGACCAGCTGGTTGGGGACCGCCGCCTGCTGTTGCTGGCCAACACCGAGTCGGAAATCAGACGGGTTTCCGAGATCCTTGCCGCGACTCGAACGGCCCAGCGAGGCCGCCTGGAATTTTTCACGGGTGGAATTCATGCCGGATTCGGTCTGGATCATATCGATACGCTGATTCTGGGAAGCGACCAGCTTTTCAATCGAAGCGATTTGCGTCGTCAGGCCGTTCGCAAGAATGCCCGACCGATCGACAGTTTCATTGACCTGCAAAAAGGAGACCTGATTGTTCATTTGGCCCACGGGATTGGGCGATTCCGGGGGCTCCGGGTTCTGCACAAGGATGATCAGCGGACCGAACATCTGGAGCTGGAGTTTCACGGCGGAACGCGGATTTATTTGCCGGCCACCAAAATCGGATTGGTGCAAAAATACGTCGGCGGAACCCGTCACCGGCCCCAGTTGCGCGCAGATCGGCGGCAACACCTGGCAGAAACAGAAACAGGCGGCGGCCGAAGCGGTTTCTGACCTGGCTGCCGATATGCTGCAGATTCAGGCGACCCGCACGACCCGCCCGGGGATTCGGTTCGGATCCGACACGGCGTGGCAGCACGAATTCGAACACTCGTTTCCGTTTCACGAGACTCCGGATCAGCTGTCGGCGATCGAAGAGATCAAATCGGATATGGAATCGGACAAGCCGATGGACCGGTTGTTGTGTGGAGACGTTGGCTACGGGAAAACCGAAGTCGCCATGCGGGCCGCATTCAAGGCGGTCGAGAACGGATACCAGGTAGCCATTCTCGTGCCCACGACGGTTTTGGCCGAGCAGCACTTCCGTACGTTTCGCGAACGGATGGCTGAGTTTCCGGTCGATATTGCCAAACTCAGCCGCTTTTGCACGGCAGCGGAACAACGCGAAACACTGGCTCGACTGGCGGCTGGCAGTGTCGACATCGTCATTGGTACGCACCGTCTGGCGTCGCGCGATGTCAAACTAAAAAATCCTGGCCTGATCATTATCGACGAAGAACAGAAATTCGGGGTCGAACACAAGGAACGTTTGAAATCGATCCGGTCCGAGGTGGATATTCTGACCATGTCGGCGACACCGATTCCCAGGACGCTGCACATGTCGCTGGTCGGTGTTCGCGATATTTCCAATCTGGAAACGCCTCCCGAGGACCGGATGGCGGTGCAAACCCGGGTTACCCGCTCCGATGACCAGCTGATTCGCGAGGCCATTCTGCGGGAACTGGAACGCGGTGGCCAGGCCTTTTTCGTCCATAATCGGGTCATGGATATCGAACTGGTCCGACAGCGTCTGGAACACGTCGTGCCCGAAGCCCGAATTGGCGTGGGACACGGCCAAATGCCCGAACGGCAACTGGAATTGGCCATGGCCCGGTTTATCAACGGAGAATACGACGTGTTTCTGGCCACCACCATTGTGGAAAACGGGCTGGATATTCCCAACGCGAACACCATTTTTATTGATGAAGCCGATCGGTATGGACTGTCAGATTTGCACCAGCTGCGCGGCGCGTGGGGCGTTACAAACATCGCGCGTGGTGTTATCTGCTGGTGGATCCCCGCAAGCATCTTAATCCCAATGCCGCCAAGCGATTGCATGCCATTGAAAAGTACAGCGAGATGGGGGCCGGGTTCGCCATTGCCATGAGGGACCTGGAAATTCGAGGTGCCGGTAACCTGCTGGGAACCCAACAAAGCGGGCACATCGCGTCGGTCGGTTACGAACTGTACTGCCAGTTGCTGGAGGCAGCGGTCCGCAGTCTGAAACGGATGCCGGCACCCGTCTCGGTCGACGTGGATATCGATTTGCCCATCGAAGCCTGGTTGCCCGACGATTACGTCTCCGATTCCCGGCAAAAGGTGGAGTTGTATCGGCGACTGGCCCGCGTTGAAAATTTTGACCAGGTGCGTTCGCTGCGACGTGAATTGCGGGACCGGTACGGGAAACTGCCGGCACCGGTGATCCGGTTGTTGAAACTGGCGGAAATCCGCCTGGAGGCCACGTTGTGGCAAATCCGTCATATTTTCCGGGAGGAGAAGTATCTGGGATTCCGATTCCGGGATGCGCAACGCATGCGGCAACTTGCCGAATCGAGCCGCTACCACATGCGGGTGATTGATGACAGCACGGCCTATCTGACGCTTAAATCCGGTACCATTTCGCCGGATCAACTCATCGCGCTGCTGGATTCGCTATTGCGGTCTCCTGCGGATTTGCCGTAATCTCCCGCCGCATTTCTGTAAAAGCGGGGCCGGCGTGTTACGCAACCGCGGGCCCGGCGGCCCGCGCGGGTGCAATTCAATTCAGGAAAACCAAATGACTGGACTCGGTTGTCAATTTGCTGGTGCTGCCTTGAAACCCGGGAACACCTGGCTGTTGGTGATTGTACTGTTTGGCGGAATCTGTTTTCCAGGCCCGTCCGGATCTGCCCAGGAACTGCAAGAGACCGCTGATCCTTATTACAACCCGCAGCGGGCGGGCTTGCGAACCGCTGACAGCCAGAAAATGCCGCCCCGCGTGGATGGGGACAACCAGTTTCATCGGCTGAGTCCGACTCCGCAAAACCCCGGTGCTGGCGGCGAGTTTCGACCCGCCGATTCGAAGAACCGGCAGACCGATTTTGAAGAGTCCGTGGGTCCGGGTGAAAGCCGAATTACTCCCTATGTCGCCCCGACGGAACCGGCAGAAAGCATATTGCCAGGTCAGCGATTCGAACCGGGTCAGGTTTTGGCCCGCGTGGGCGGGCATCCGATTTTTGTTTCGGACCTGATGGTGGAAGCCAGACAAATCATCGACCAGTTTATCGAAAACGCCCCGGAGTCGGTCAAACAGACCGAGATGCGCAAGCTGTTTCCGCGATTGTTGCCCAAATACATTCAGGGAAAAACGCTGTATGTGGACGTCGTCAATGACCTGCCGGAAGGCGTCAAGGTGGAAGACATCCTCAAGTCGGCCGGGGAACAATTTGACGAAGCGGTTCTGCCCGAATTGTTGAAACAGTCTGGCGTTGAGTCGACGGCCTTGCTGGACGCGCATTACCGGTCGATGGGATCGTCCCTGAGAAGCACCCGGCAGAACTGGGCCGAAAATGAAATCGTCAAATACATGATTCGCTCCAAGATCAACGTCAACCCGGAAGTCTCTCACCGGGAACTGTTCGACGCCTATCTGGAGGAGCGTGAGGAAAAGTGGGCTCTGCCGGCCCGGGTCCGATGGGAACGCCTGGTGGTCCGTTTCGACCGGTTTCCTTCCAAACAAGCGGCGCGGGATGCGATCGCCGCGATGGGCAACGAAGTCGTCTACGGTGCTCCACTGGCGGCCGTCGCCAAACGGAGTTCGCAGGGGGCCCTGGCCGATGAGGGCGGCATGCAAGGCTGGACCACCCGAGGCAGTCTGGCCGACAAGGAGCTGGAAAAACTGCTATTTACCATCGAACCGGATCAACTGAGCGATATCCACGAAAGTGCTCGCGGATTCGAGATTGTGCGCGTCCTTGAGCGTACGGAGGCCGGTTACGTCCCATTCGAGGAAGCCCAGCCGGAGATCCGAAAAAAACTGGTCGATCAGAAACGGGAAGTCGCCTTCAAGGAGTACATTGATTCCGTCCGTGAAAGGGTGCCAGTCGAAGTTTTTGATTTTGCCGACGACCAGCAATAATATGCTGCCCCATCCGTGCCGGCAGGAATTTCGGACAGTGTCACGACGACTGCCCTGCCCGACTCGCAGGGTCGGAATGTGTTTCGGGCTGCCTGCCACGGCCCATGAAGTCACCCGAAATGCTCGGGATCCCTCCGGATTGTGGCAGTCCGCCCGCAGCTCCTGCCCCGGCTCCTGTTACATCTCGCCGAATGTCGCCGGGGCCAATTCGTTAATGCCACCGAAGTTGCCTGAACCGGTGGGTGCTACATGGTTGTCGCCATCGGGGATATAGTGACGGTGCGGGGCTCACCCAACTGATCCCGGCCCAATAATGCCTGCGAATCAAACCATGGAATCCCACCCCACGCCCGCTGAACAAATCTGCGAATTCGGTCGTCAAATTCACGCCCGCGGATTCGTTGCCGCCAACGATGGAAACTTGTCAATCCGCTTGCCGGACGGGACGTTTTTGTGCACGCCGACGATGCACAGCAAGGGTTTCATGCAGCCGGGTGACCTGTGTGTGGTGGATTCCGGTGGAAAACAGGTATCCGGCCGGAAGAAACGGTCCAGTGAAATCCTGTTGCACCTGGAGATTTACCGGCATCGTCCGGACGTCAACGCGGTGGTTCACTGCCACCCGCCGCATGCCACTGCATTTGCGATCGCCCGGGAACCGGTTCCCCAATGTATTTTGCCCGAGGTTGAGATCTTTTTGGGGGAGGTACCGACGGCCCGGTACGAGACGCCCGGCTCAGCCGCGTTCGCGCAATCCGTCGTTCCTTTCGTAAAGGAATCCAACGTCATCATTTTGGCCAATCATGGTACGGTCAGCTTCGGACGCACCTTGCAACTGGCCTTTTGGTTTACGGACATTCTGGACGCGTACTGTCGCACCCTGATTCTGGCCAAACAACTGGGGCGTGTTCACCAGTTTAGCGACGACGATTGCCGGGCCCTGCTGGCGTACAAGCAGGCGTGGGGGTTCAGCGATCTTCGAATCCATGGGCCACGGCCGGACCAGAATGTTTGCGGCCACGAATCGTTTCGCGCCCACTGGTCAGATGCTGGCGTGCAGCCAGAAGCGTTTTCGTCGGAAGCCATGCCAGCAGCAAAATCTGCTGGCAGCCCCGACCCCGGTTTCACTGTCGCCGGAAGATATTGAAAAGTTGGCCGCGTTGATCGTGGCCAGGCTGGGCAAGATTTAACGGTTCCGAAGTCTGTGCGGCCCGAACTGGCGGAATATGCCGGTTATTCGGCGGAAGGTTCGTCAAAATCCGAAAGTTCCGGCTGAAACGAACAATCAGCAATTAAGGAACACTGCGCATTATACCGATTTCTGGAGTAACTCGTATTACCCAGAGACGCGATATATTACGCAGGAACCGAACCCATGAACCTAACAGTGCGGTTCGCCTGGCTGGTCGCCGGCATCATCATGCTGGCTTCACCCGCCGTGGCACAGACATATCCGGAAACGACAGGTGCGCCGCTGGTCCAACCCGTCGGCCTGACGGTTGGCGACCGCCAGGACCCTCAGGACGAAACGGATCAGGTGTTGGCAAAGACGCTGGATGACCATAACAAGCGGCTGAAAGCGATTGAAGAACTGGCGTCGCAAATCCTCAAGGATCAGGAAGAGCAGACGTATGCCGACCGGTTCGAGGCCATCGAAGGCGACGTTACCAAAAACATGGAAAAGGTCGGGGACGTCAAGGCGTCTCTGTCGAATTACGTCAAGAGCGGTCATGGCGACATGACGATGAAGTTGTCGGGTCGCGTCCACACGGACTATTGGGCTTTCCCGTTCGCGGATCCGGGGATCGACACGCTGGAGGGAATGGTCCCGCAAGCCCGTTTCGGATTCCGCCGCCTTCGTTTTGGCGTGTCCGGAAAAATCAACGACAATATGGGCTACAAGATTGAATCCGAATTTGCGGGCGGGAACGACTACGAGTTCCGCGACGCCTATCTTTCCTTTGAGGACCTGCCCGTATTGAGAACCCTGATCATCGGAAACCAGAAGCGACCGTACGGCCTGGATCACCTGAACAGCAGTCGCTACAACGTCTTTCTGGAGCGTCCCTTTGTCATCGAGGCGAACAACCAGGACGCCCGTCGTCTCGGGATTGCCAGCTACGGATTCTCGCGGGACGAGCGATTTAACTGGAGATATGGAGTCTATAACCAGGAAAACGTCCAGTCCCTGGGGAACTACGTCGGTAACGATTACCAGCTGGAAGTGACGGGGCGTTTGGCCAGTACCTGGTGGTGGGACGAAGCCTCCGATGGACGGGGTTACGGGCATGTCGGCTTTTCCGGATCGTGGGGCTGGCCCGACGGACTGGATCCGAACAACCAGTCGCGATACCGTACGCGGCCGGAAGCTCGCTCGACCAACCGCTGGATCGACACCGGCCGGATCGCCGGCGCCGAGTCGTTTTTGCTGGGCGGAATCGAGGGCGTGCTCAACGTGGGTCCGACCCAACTGGTCGGTGAATACCAGATTGTCGATGTGGATCGCCTGGCCGCCTTTGGCGCGCACACTGTCTTTCATGGCGGATATGTTTACGCCTCCTACTTTTTGACGGGCGAGCATATGCCGTGGGACCGCGAGTCCGGTACGCTGGGGCGGGTCAAGCCGTTTGAAAATTTCTTTGCCGTATGCGACTGCGAAGGATACCGGCAACGCGGCCTGGGAGCGTGGCAGGTCGCTGCCCGATTCTCGCATGCCGACTATAACGACGAGGATATTAACGGCGGCCGCGGTAACGCGCTGACCCTCGGCCTTAACTGGTACTGGAACCCGTACGCCCGGATGCAGTTTAATTATCTGGTCGGCGAAATTGACCGGCAGCAAACTGAGGTGGCGGGTGGCGATTACCGGATTTATGGTTTGCGACTCATGGTCGATTTCTAGAGTTATTCGAGTTGTTATACCTGACCGGGGCCAATACCCCATTGTTCAGGCAAGCACCGACCTTCGTTCCCGCGAATCCCTGAGTGCCTGCCGGAAACCCGAAACCTTTGACGGATCGAATTACGGGATCCCCAACGAGGAACATAATCGTGACCCTAAAAACCCTGATAACATGCGTTTGTGCAGCCTTGCTGGTGCTGGCTGCCGAATCCACGGTTTGGACGATGCCGGCCTGGGGCGCTCCCCAGCAAGCCTGTGATGCCTGTGCCAACGGTAATTGCAACGGCCATGCCGGCGGTTTGGGCAACGGCTGTACCAACGGCTGTGCCAAAAACAATTGCCGCTGCGGTCGCTGCAACTTGTGTCGCCAGCGAGGCAATTGCCGCAATGGTAACGGATCCTGGTGTCCCCAGTGCGAGGAATACTGCGGCGCTGGAGGTCACCCGGGGCAAGGAAGAAAGAGAGTGTTTTGAGATTGATTACAAAACGATTTGCGTGCCCAAGGTAGTTCCTCCATGGAAGCGGGACTGCTGCGAACCTCGCTGTGCCGAGGCAAAGTCGGTCAAAATCCTGAAAACCAAAAAGTACGAATGCCCGGTGTGCCAGTACGAATGGAAAGTATGCAAACCCGAATTGCCCCAGGTTCCCGAGGGCGGACCCTTGCTGGATACCACCTCGCGGTCGCCGGCCTATTCCATCGATCCGGATTCCAACCTGCCGTTCTATGGTCCCAGCGGTTCGCTTTCGGATCAGCCACAGGGGATTCCGGCCCGGTCAGTCAGTGACCAGATAGCCAGTCCGTACCTGATACAGAGTCAACCCATCATCCCGCCAGCGCCACCGGCCGCCGGCAGCATTGGCGACTACTTTGACGGGACGACGTCAGGGGAGAAGTAGCGGGCCGATTGCCGCGTCGCCGGCGGGTCGCCGAATACAAACGTTCCGAAAACCGGTTGACCCGCCAAAAAAAGACGCTTTCCGTTTTCGGAAAGCGTCTTTCTTCATGATCATTCCAAAGTTTCCCGGGCCGCTCGCCGCGTTCGGACTAGGCGGGAGCGACGAGGAATCCGTACTGACCCATCGTGGTAGTCAGCGAGAACTGCTGGCCCGGCTGGGTAATTTGCGTGAACAGGTACTTCAGGTCAACTGGCTGACCCAGAACGTCCAGCGTTTCCACCCGGTATTTGCCAAAGGCCTGATTTTCGATGCGAACCGAGCCGCGCGAAATACCCTCGTCGATCGTGAAGTCGATAACCAGATCGTTTCCTTCGCGGCTGAACGACAGATCGTCGGTAAACACGTTCAGACCCAGGAAATCCTGAACCAGAATGTTGTCACGCCCGGCACCGGCCAATTCGTTAATCGTATCGTTTCCATCATTAACGGTGTAAACGAAGGTGTCATTTCCGGCCATTCCGTTCAGGACATCGTCAGCGCCGTAACCTCGCAGGGTGTCATTGCCGGCGTTGCCGCGCAGGAGGTTGGCCAGATCGTTGCCGATCAACGAATCGCTCCCGGAGCCTCCTGTCGCATTTTCGATGTCGACACCAAAGGCAATGGAAAGATTGGTCGTCAGTCCGATGGACTGAAACGACCCCGGTCGCAAATCAATCGAGGCACTGACCACCTGATCCGCCGCACTGAGCGTGTCCTGGCCAGCGGTGTCCCAAATGGAATCGGCGATGTTCCACGACCCGCCAAAGTAGTTGATGTCGTAAAGATTATTTCCGTTGTTGAACGAGTTGTTGGCGCCATAGATGGTTTGCAGCGCTGAAATATCGTAGATCATGGGTCCACGGGCCGGTCGACCGTTCGTGCTGCCCGTGTAGGACATCCCCGTAAAATCTGCGGAGTTGGTGGCCGGCGGCAAAACGGGCGAACCTGAAAACGGATGCTTTTCCCCCAACGCATGACCGAGTTCGTGCATAAATATCGCATAATTTGAGGTTCCCTCGCCCCAGGCCCCAAACGGGACGCCGGACGATGGACAAGGGTTTTGGCGGGGAGCCAGGGGACCTCCCATGTAAAAACGATTGAACCACATGTCACCCCCCTGCGGGCTCGAAATCGGATCGGCCGGGAAAAAGGCATAAGCCGCTTCGGGCGCGTCTTCGACGCAATATGTCCCGATGCGAATGAGTCCGCCTCGACCGAATTCCCCGTTGACGCTGTCCGGCACCTCTTCGAACTGAATGTTGGCAACTTCCGATATCCGTTCAAACGCGCGTCGGACCAGTTGACGCATCTCGATCCAGGGTTGAACAAATTCGTTGGCCGGCGCACCCCCGGAATCGTAGTCGGGGTACAATTGCATAAAGCTGTAGGTCAGGTTCAGGATCCCGCCTTGCTGAGGCAGGAAATTCAGCCACGACCCGGCAACCAGCGCATCAGTATACTCCGGCTCCGTACGGATCGTGTGCCGGGTCCAGTCGCTCCAGAACGTGCCGTTGTAGGCCCGGACGTACACTTCATCCAGACTTCGCTGCTCATACACACCGGACTTGAAATCCAGGTCGAAAAACTGCTGGGTGGAAAGATTGTGGACCTGGCCGGCTGCCAATTTGGTGGATCCGATGCGGAAGCTGCCCGAAAGCGGGTCCGTAGTGGCGTCGTATACTTCGTAACGGGTGTAAACGGGCCCGTTGTCCAGTTTGACAATCAAATCGGACATGTCCACAAATTCCAGCTGTTGCCGAATCGATTGTTCGTCGGCCACGCCAATTACGGGTTTTTCATTGGTCGCAACACGCACCGTCTGAATCTCGCTCCAGCGGGACCCGTCAAAGGCCTGAACCCGAATTTGCTCGGAGAATGACCGCGAGGCCGATTCCCATTCCATGGTGCCCAGGTCCTCCGCCTCAACCTCAATCCAGGTATTGGCCGGCAGGGCAACACCGTTCCGCAACGAGATTTCCGGACCAGCTGTGAGGGGTGGCATCCCAAAAACGGAACCGTTTCATCGTGTTGTTGTCGGCGTCTGTCACCGAAAACAAATTGGCCAGGGCGACGCGTTCATCGGTCGCCATCACGTATTCCTGGGGCACCACCACCGGGAAATTGTTGTTCAGCGTCGTGAATCCGTTCAGCGTCGTCGGATTGCTCCAGTCGACACCATCAAATGCCCGCAATTCAATCACATCGCGGTTCGGAGCAGAAAACGCCGCATAAAACCGAAGATCGGCGAAGTCTTCCACCTCGACATAATGCCAATCCAGCGGTGCCAGCGTGACACCATTCAATACCAGGCGGCCGGAACTGGGGCCCGGGTTCCAGTCGCGGACCCTCCATCGCATCACGGGATAGCCGTCGGGGTCATTAAAGGCCACGGACTCGGAAACCCGCACGAACTCATTTTGCACGACCGACAGGTCGGAAACCGTCAGGACCGGCTTGGTGAGATTGTCCAAAACCGTGTACATCCGGAAGCTTTCGAACGAGCTCCACTGCCCGTTGGCCTCCACGCGAATGTCGAGTTGTTCGACGGAAATGTCGGTGCCCGCATGATAGACCAGCAGACTCAGATCCGAGTAATTATAGGTCAGGAGCGTGTTGGGCGGCTGAACGGCACCATTGAAGGTGATATACCCGGAATTCGTATTGTTGTTGTTGTCGCGGATCTGAATTCGGGTTAGCGGATCGCTGTCCGGATCAAATGCACTAAACAGGTTCCCCAGTTCCGTGGTCGTTCCCAAAAGAATGGTTTGGTCTTCGACGGTGACGATCGGTAGTGCCATCTTCCTATGCCTCTCTACAGGATTGGGTGGTTACCCGCATCTTTTTTACGAATGAATCGGATCATTGAGTCAAAACAGTCAGTTTTGAGCAGAAATACCAGTTTAATAACGAAACGGCCGACAGGGTGTACTCGGGATCACCCGGTTTTGCGGAAATTTCCGGAAACGAATCTGCCGGACCGTTCAATTCCCTGTGAAAACCGCCGGTCGCTGGTGAAAACGCCTGCGGTCCTGACTCCCCATCTTAATTGCCCGGGTTCGAGATTGCCTAGTCAAATCTGTTTTCAAACCCCGCAATTTTGACGGGTTTCGGGGCCCTCGAACGTGTTGTAATCGAAATGGCCGATACAAATCGACTGCCAGCGACCCGCAACAGCGCAGGCCCGGGCGGCACGTGGCCCGCCAAAATCGGCTAAAAAATGCGGTTATAACCGTTCAAGGCGGCCACCCGGTAGGCCTCGGCCATGGTCGGATAGTTGAACGTCGTACCAAGGAAATACCTGAGCGAATTGCCGCCAGCCGGGCTGGGCCATCATGGCCTGTCCGATGTGCACGATTTCCGAGGCGTTGGCACCAAAACAGTGAACTCCCAGGATTTCCAGCGTTTCCCGGTGAAACAGGATCTTGAGCATGCCCACGGTCCGGCCAATAATCTGGGCCTTGGCGAGGCTTTTGAAATTGGGCCACCCCAACTTCGTAGGGAACCTTGCTCGGCGGTCAACTCCTTTTCCGTTTTGCCAATGCAGCTGATTTCGGGACTGGTGTAGATTCCGGACGGAATTTGGCCGACGGATTCCAGTGGTTCTGCGTTGCCCAAGCATGTGATCGCCGCGACTCGGCCCTGCGTGTAGGCGGCACTGGCCAGCGAAGGAAAACCGATCACGTCCCCCACCGCGTAAATACGTTTTCGGACGGCAGTTTGAAAACACTCGTTGACCTACAGGTAACCACGGCTGTCCGGTACCAGGCCCAGGTTCTCCAGACCCAGCTCGTCGGTGTTGCCGGTCCGCCCGACCGCCCACAACAGGATGTCGGTTTTGAACTGCTTGCCGCTTTTCAGTGAGCAATCACACCGTCGTCCAAAGGCTCGAATTTTCTCGTAACTCTCATTGTGGCGGATGACGACGCCTTGTTCACGCATGTGATAACCCAGGGCATCGCTGATCTCGTCGTCCAGGAAATCCAGCAACTCAGCCGCGTCCGTTGACCAGGTTGATTTTGATCTCCAGGTTCCGCAACATCGATGCGTATTCGCAGCCGACAACTCCGGCTCCGTATACCGTAATGCTTCGCGGCTTGAATCCCAGTGACAGGATGGAATCGCTGTCAAGGATGCGGGGGTGCGCAAAATCAATATGATCCGGACGCCAGGGCCGTGAGCCGGTTGCCAGGATGATGGCGTCCGCGATTAATGTCCGGTCGTCGTCGACTCGCACCGTTCGCGCATCATCCAGGCGGGCGTGGCCCTGAATGACTTCCACCTGGTTTCGATCAAAAAACCGGCGCCGCAAGCCTTCCTGCTGGCTGATGATATGTTGCGTTCGCCGCGTCAAGTCGGCCATCGAAAAATCGACCGAAACGCCGCAGCTGCGCAACAGCGGGTGCCGCAACGCCTCGGTCAGCTGGTAGATGGCGAACCTCAGGGCCTTGCTGGGAATCGTTCCCCGGTGCGTGCAACCGCCCCCCACCTGACCGTGACGCTCAACCAGCTGAACCCGCCGGCCGGATTTGGCCAATTGCATGGCGGCTCCTTCGCCGCCCGGCCCCGAACCAATCACGATCACATCCGCGGTTTTTGAATTCATCGTTGGGGGCGTAATCGACGCAAGGTCAGGCTCTCAGGCGGGCGGCAATCGTCGCCGTCCGGTCGCGGCCGGATCAGTAATCGTCCGTGGCGGCGGCGGGTCGCATGCCCGGGAACCGATCCCGTCGCAAAAACGCCATGTCAGGGCGGCGCTGACCGTCCAGCATCTGCACCAAAGCTTGTCCTATCACGGGCGCAAACTTGAATCCGTGGCCTGACATGCCGCACGCGACCGCGATCGTACCGGACTGGTCAACGGTGTCAATGATGAAATGCTCGTCCGGTGACATGGTGTACATACAGACGCTGTGTGCAACATGGACCGCGCAGGGGGCAGTCGACGAACCCGGCCACAAACTCCCGCACCCGCGTCAGATCCCCGGCATCCAGTTCGCGTCCCGGGTGCAACGGATTGGCAACGGCCCGACCGCCGCTGTGCTCGGCAATTTTGTTGCCTCGTCCGTCCAGGTCGGGAAACCCGTAAAAGTAACCATCGCCGGTTTCAAAAAAAAAGGTGGGGCACCCCCCGGGCAGAGACATTCGAGCGTCGTTCATTTGAAACCAGTGCTGGTGCTTGGCGATCACCCGCAGTTCCGGCAGCGGCACGTCCGGCAGTTCGGTTGTCCAGGGACCCGCGGTAACGATTAACCGCGGTGCATTAAAATCTCCCTGGTCCGTATGGACGACATGAATGCCGTCCGGGCCGGTTTGCCAGCCCTGCACGGTCAATCCCTGCCGCACGGTTGCCCCGGCGGCGGAGGCCAGTGCTGTCAGGGTCGTTACACACTGTTCCACATGCAGCAGTCCTCCGACCGGTTCCAGCAGGCCGATGGTTCCCTGCTGAAACCGAAACATCGGAAACCGTGCAGCCAGCTGTTGCGTATCCATTGATTCCAGATGCAGATGATGCTGTTCGGCGCTGTCCAGAATACCGCCGATGATGGGTCCGTCGGGACGTCCCACCTGTAACAAACCGGTTGGCTCCAGCAACCGCCGGCCGCTGGCCCGCTGCACGTCGTCCCACAACCGGTAGGCGTCCAGAACCAGGGGCACGTAATCGGGGTGTTCAAAATACGCCTGGCGAATGATTCGCGACTGGCCGTGCGAACTGCCCCGGTCGTGTCCTGCGGGAAACCGGTCCAGGCCCAAAACCGACCAGCCGCGCCGGGCCGCAAAATACAGGGCCGCACTGCCCATTCCACCGGTGCCGATCACAATACAGTCAAAAACGCGGTTCATGGCCGGTTTACCCCTCCTCCCCGGTCAGTTGACCCCGTGGGCCATCAACACCTGCCGCTGGCAAATGTACCGGATCGATTCTTCGTCCCGCAAATGCCGGACTTCAATCCCGGCCGCCAGCAATGGTTCGCTCAAATGGCCGAATTGCTCCACGTCAAAACAGTTGATGATGGCGGTCACCGCGTATCCCTGTTTTTTCAATTGACCGAGGGCCACGCCGACGGCCATGTCGACGTGTGTCAGAACCGCGATGAGCGAGGCATCCCGGGGCATTTGCTGCCCGGCCTCGCGGGTCATTTGGAAGAAGTCCAGTCCGTCCGATTTCTCCAAACGCGCCAGCGTCTGGCGGATGGTCGAGAACTGGTCATCGGACCGTCGCGTCGGGACAATGACAGGACGGATTCGCTCGCTGGTTTGGGACATGGTCGCCGATTCGGCGGCCTCGGCCCGGGTTCGCCGATCCCCGCCAGCCCTCCGTCCGAATCCGGTCGGCGGCGTCCCGTCCGTTGCATACCAGCCCAATTTGCTGACGCATCAGATGGACCGCATGAGCAATGCTGGCTGCGCAGGTAACCGCCAACTCACTTCGAAACGGTTCGTCACCGCGGTGAAACGAGGCGGCATGAAAATCCAGCAGAATCGTCGCCCCGGCGACCGTCGACGCCTCGTAGACCCTGGATTGCAAGCGCCCTGTCCGGGCGGTCGCCCGCCAGTGAATTCGGGAAAACGAATCGCCATTCTGGTAATCCCGCACTCCGGCAATTCGCGTGGGATCCTCAAACAGTCGATGCGTCATCACAATTTCTCCCAGGGGCCGTCGTGATGCCACGTCGTACCCCTCCAGCGACACAACACGGGGGTGCACGAGCAGGTAATCGGGCTGTTGCAAAACCCGATAGCGACGGTTGAGTCCAAACAGGTCACCCGTTTCGGCGAGCAATGGCCCGATCTGGTAATATCCGCGGCGGAGGCACTTGATCTGATACAGCAACTGCAGCTGGCCGGCCGGCCGAATATCGCTGACGCCCATATGGCTACCGGTAACGTCCAGGCCCGGCCCCGGAATTCCAGGTCGGGCCTCGGCCAACAGGTCTTCCACCAACACCCAGGCAATCGGCAGACGACCGGAGTTTTGTACCCGGATCGATACGGTTATCGTTTCGCCGATTTCGGCAACGGACTGGTTCAAATGGCGGCGAGCCACCAGCGAGCTGATCCAGCCGCTGCAAAACAGGTGGCTGACAAAAAATATTCCCACCAGCGCGTAAACGGCGTAAACCAGCAATCCCAGATTGAAAACCCAGGCGGCCAGCAACAACACCAGCCCAATTGCGAGGATCATGGTGCCGCCTCGCTGCTGATGACCGGCACCGCAATTCGCTCCAGCAATTCCCCAACCACTTGCTGGCCGGTGATCTTCCGCAACCGGCTTTCCGGTTTCAGAATGACCCGGTGGGTCAATACGGGCGCGGCGATCGCCTTGACATCATCCGGCAACACAAAGTTGCGGCCCCGCATCGCCGCCAGCGACTGGGAGGCCCGAAACAATGCGATCGACGCCCGCGGACTGCCACCCAGACTGAGATGCTCGTTTTCCCGCGTTTGTGTTACCAGTTGCAAAATGTACTGCTGCACCCTGGGATCCACATGGACGTTGCGAACGGAACGCTGGCAATCCACGATCGCTGCGGCCGTGACCACCGGCTTGATGGTTTCAATCGGATGTTGAATTTGCAACTTGCCCAACATTTCCAGCTCGTCCTCCATGGCCGGATACCCCAGCTGGAATTTCATCAAAAACCGGTCCAGCTGGGCTTCCGGCAGCGAAAACGTGCCTTCGTGATCAATGGGGTTTTGGGTAGCAATCAGCAAAAACGGCTTTTGCAGTTGCCAGGTGGTACCGTCGACCGTGACCGAGCCTTCCGCCATCGCCTCCAGCAACGCCGACTGGGTCCGTGGTGTGGTTCGATTGATTTCGTCGGCCAGCACGAGATTGGAAAACAGCGGACCCTGGCGGAACTCAAACTCAATTGTCTTTTGATTGAAAATCGACGCGCCGGTAACATCCGACGGCAACAGATCCGGAGTGCACTGAATTCGCTTGAACTCACATCCCACGCTGCGGGCCAAGGCCCTCGCCAGCATCGTCTTGGCGACTCCCGGAACGTCTTCCAGCAGAATATGGCCTTCGCAAAACCAGGAGACCAGTGCGTAGACCACTTGCTGACGTTTGCCGACGATCACCTTCTCGACGTTCTTGATGATCGCTTTGGCCGTGTCCTGCACATTTTTCATGGATCGTTCCGCTGGCAAATCAAATGCTACCGCCCCTGCTCCGGAGTCGTCGCAGTATAACAGTTCCGCGCCGGACCAGGTCTCCGGCCGCCGCCCAACGCGAGTTCGATCAGTGCGGGGACAGCGACGTGGTGCCACCGCCGTCGAGTTCCTATTGACGTCACCCGTCGAGGCTGGAATCATCCCGACGCCTCCCCGGCGACCGGCCAATTCCGGTTCCTGTCCGCCGTTTTCGGGTTCGCGAGTAATGGAATGCCATGAACCGATTTCAGCACGGCTTGATTTCGATCCTCGGTCTGGTGTTGTTAACGTCGGGTTGCGTGGCAGGTCCCTTCGCGCGCACGGGCACCGCCGTGGGCGGATTAACGGGGGGCGCCATTGGCGCTGCGGCAGGTGCCAGTAGCGGCAAATCGCTTGAGGGCGCCGCGGTCGGCGCCCTGGCCGGATCCGTGCTTGGCGGCGCCGTGGGTCACGCTGCCGATCGCGATGCCGAGCAATGGGAAGCCCAACAGGCGGCGTGGCAGCAGGAACAGCTGGCCGCCGCCGTTACCCTGGACGAGGTCATCCAGCTGACTCAATCCGGAGTGGGAGACGCGGTGATTGCCAACCAGATTCGGGCTCAGGGAGTGACCGGACCGCTATCCACCAGCGACCTGGTTTTCCTCAAACAAAACGGTGTCAGCGACGTCGTGATTACCGCGTGGCAACAAACGCCGGTGGCCGGTTCGGTTGTTTTGCCGGCCGTCCGTCCGGCACCGCAGCAGATCATTGTCCGCGAGCGATACGTCGATCCCTGTTTTGGTCCGGACTTCTACTACGGGCCCCGTCCGCGATGGCATCATGGCCAGCGGGCAGCCCTGCACTTCAGTTTCTGAACGACGGGCGTCGCCGGTGCGGCTCGTCCGGGGGCCGTTGACTATTCGGCGTAATCAAGAAAAATCTTGGGAGTTTGCCCCAAGCAACGGGCAGGTATTCCGAATGACCAAAAAGTGCCCGGCGACGCGGAACCGCTATTGCCACGCGAAACGTACGTCTGAATCGGCACCGGTTTGTCTCGGCACAGGCTTGGAGGGTGGACCCCGTGAAACAATCGCACCGCCTCGTTTCCCGTATTGTGTGTCTGGCATCACTGCTGGGGTTTGTGAGCCCGGAATTCGCCGCCGCCCGGCAGGACACACCGGCCAGCAGCGAACCGGCCGGGACCACCCGGTTCATTCGCGTGACCGGCGCGGAGGACCATCCTGCTGCCCTCGAAACATCCGTGGTCCGGTACAGCGACGGCAATCGGCCGGGGATCTTTGTGGATCTGGTCGCTGCCGTGCATATTGGTGAGGCAGACTACTATGCGACACTGAACGAACTGTTCAAAAGTTACGATGTCGTGTTGTACGAGCTGGTTGCCGAAGCCGGGACCCGGATACCACGTGGTGGCCAGCGCCAAACGACGAACCCGATCGCGTTGTTGCAAACGACCGCGAGGGGTTTTTTAGGGTTGGAATCGCAACTGGAGCGAATCGATTACACCCGAAAAAATCTTCGCCATGCCGATCTCAGTCCCGCCGATCTGGCGGAAAAAATGCGCCAACGGGGCGACACCGGATGGTCGCTGGCCCTGGGCGCCATAGCGGATGTTTGGGAGCAGGCCGATTCCCCAAAATCGTTGCCCGATCCGTCGCCGGCGGGAATGGAACATCTGCTGGACCTGCTTTCGGATCCGTTGCGGGCCAAACGTTTTATGGCCCGCCAATTTGGCGATCCGGCGGTGCTGGAAACGGGGCTGGGACAAACACTGAATCAGTTAATCGTCCACGACCGCAACGAGGCGGCGGTCGAGGTGCTGGACGACGAGCTCAAACAAGGCTCCCGCAAGATTGCGGTGTTTTATGGCGCCGCGCACATGCCCGATTTCGAGCAACGTTTGGCCTCCCGCGGTTTCCAGAGGTCGGGCCAGTCATGGCTGGCCGCGTGGGACCTGAGTCAGTCGTCGGCTCCGGCATCGGAGCATCCATTGTCGTTGCTCATGCAGCTGTTACGGGAACTGGAGCAGTAAGCCGGAACCGGGCCGGCAAGCGACCGCTGGGCCAGTAACAGGACGGCGGTTCCCGGGGATGCTTCCGGTCTGCGCCGAAAGGGCCCCGGGGCCGGAACGATTTACCCCTTGCTGTCGCCCCGTGCGGACGGTTCCGGCGTTGACAGGATAAACCGGATTTTGGTGGCCCGGTCATCGCGGACTTCCATAATTTCCGCCAGGGCCCCGTCGAACTGGATCCGGTCACCCGCCGCCGGCATTTTCTGGGCCCGTTCCATCAACACGCCGGCCACAGTATCAACGTCTTCGTCATCCAGATTCACGCCGAGGGCTTTCTCCACCTGGGCGATCGGCGTGGAACCATCCACAATGAATTCACCCTTGCCCGATGGCACAATGGCCGGTGTGGTGATGTCGAATTCGTCGTTGACGGGACCAATAATTTGTTCCAGGACATTTTCCAGCGTCACAATGCCAATCGTATTGCCAAATTCGTCAACCACAAATGCCATTAACTGGTGGGTGGCCTGAAAATGCCGCAGCAGCCGGCTGATGGGCATCACATCGGGAATCTTGTGAGGCGGCCGCATCACGGATTTGAGATCAAAATCGTCGTCCGGCGATACGCCCAGCAAATCCTTGATGTGGACCACGCCTATGATCTGGTCCAGATTCCCTTCGCACAGGGGATACCGCGTATGCTTGGTTCGACGGGCCAGCTTGATATTCTCCTCCAGCGATGAGCCAACATCGAAGTACACGACGTCGCTCCGGGGCAGCATCACCCGCCGGCAATTCTGGTCGTCGAATTCAAAAACGGCACTGATCAGGCTGTGTTCCGAACGGGTCAGTTCGCCATGCGAATGGGCTTCGGTCAACATCGCCCGAATCTCTTCTTCGGTCATTACACTGTGATGACCGCCGGATTCCACACCCATCCACCGCAGCAGGACACCGGTAATCCAGCTGAGCGCCGCCTGAAACGGATACAGCAAATAAAAGAACAGTATCATCGGCACCGCGCACCAGACCAGCATGGATTCGGGCTCGCGGATGGCGTAGATTTTGGGTACCTGCTCGCCCACAACCAGATGCAGCGCGGTAATGAATGAAAACGCAACGACAAAGGCCAGCACATGGCTGACCGGATCCGGAATCTGCACCAGGTCGAACAGGGGGGTCAGCAAGTGATGGAATGCCGGTTCACCAATCCAGCCGAGGGCCAGTGAGGCCATGGTGATTCCCAGCTGGCAGGTCGACAGTGACTGGTCCATTCGGTCGGCCAGCCACATGCAGGTGCGAGCGAGGGGCTTTCCCTGCTTGATCATTTGATCGATCTGGCCCTTGCGCACCTTGACCAGCGCAAATTCTGCGGCCACGAAAAAGCCATTAAGCAAAACCAGCAACAAGGCGACCAATAACAGAATCAAATTGGTCACTGTGGTTGACGCGCTGGCCTCGGCAGCTTCAGCGAGAAGCGAAATTGTGGGCACTTGCAATAAAAGGTCCGAATCGGGAAGGAACGTGTCGTTTCAGTTTATCCGAAACGAACACGTTTGGCGAGAACTTGGACGGCTGGAAAATAACCAGCCAGCGACCCGACCCGACTCATGGCCATTCAATTTACCAGTGAACGGATGGACACCCCAGGCACGTCGAAACTCGCCCGCCACCCGGGCCTCGCTGTTTTTGCTGGATCAAGACCTCGGGTGGGCGGTTGAGACCTCGCACCCTGGCCAAACGGCGCTGGTCCGGCATTGGCAGAAAACGTATCTTCAACCGATTTGACCGGAAAACGCTCCCGAAATCTGCCGGGCCACCTTGTCGGGGGATAGTTTCCGACGCAGGATGATCCCGTTCGAAACCAGTTTTTGCGCGAGGTTCCCATCGCTGCTCGGGGAAAATGCCCTGATTCCGAAACCGGGGTTGATTGTTGTTCGCCGCGGCGCTGGCCTGGTCGGTGACTGCCGCCGCGTTGGCTCAACGTGGCAAATCCGCCAGTTCGGCCGAAAAGACGCCGGCGTGGCCGGGTCCCGGTCACAGTCAATTCGCCTGGAGGTACGGGGACATGCCCGCGGCGTTCGACATTCCCGGAATCGGCCACCATGAATGATCGACCACTCACCCGACCCTATGCCCGCATCGAGCGGGAAAGGAGATTCTTGCTGGATCAAATGCCGGACCACGTTGACGCGCACGATTATCGACGGATCATCGATTTGTACATTGCCGACAGCCGATTGCGACTGCGCCGAATCGAACAACCGGATGGTCAGCTGGTCCTGATGAAACTGGGGCAAAAAACCCGCGATCCGGCAGCGCCCGCCGATCTGCGCCGCCGCCAAATGACCACGCTGTATCTGCAACCCGGTGAAGAACGATGGCTGGTTCAATTGCCGGGCCGCCGGTCGGTCAAACGTCGCTATCAATTGCCCGAACAGGGCTGGACGTTCTGCATCGACGTTTATGAACAACCTGAATCGGCCGCCGGTATCATGCTGTGCGAAGTGGAATGCGATACCGACAGCCAGCTGGAAACCATCACGACGCCCATCTGGGCGGTTCGCGAGATTACGCAAGACCCTCGTTATTCCGGAGCCGCCCTGGCCGAACCGGGTGCCGCTGCGTCACGCGGCCGAATTCCGGACTGATCGCGGCCAAACCCGCCGGAACCCGTGCGCGGGCAGCCGCCCATTCTGCCAACCCCGTTTTTTTCAACGGTTTATTCCAGGACGGTCTGGAGAGTCTCCGGCGAGATGCCGAACAGCGTGCGGAACAGCGGGTCAAGGTCCTGTTCCGTTCCTTGCAAGTGAATCGTGCGATGGATGTGGGTGTACGATTCACCGGGGGCCAGAGGCAACGCCGGACTGAGTGTCTCCAGTTCGTAAAATGGGCCCAGCAGGCCTCCCGCTTCATTGGGCCCGTCGTTGTACGCGTTAATAACATCCCCGGCGAAAGGATCGACATCGGTACGCCAAAGATTGTTGGTATAACTCCAATCGGGCGTCTCCGGCAAATTGAACAGAACGATGGTCAGACAACCCGGCACGGGGTCCCAGGCGCCCAGCATGTTGTTGACGTAGGCACGCGGCAGGCCGATTTTGCTGCGAAACTGGCCGTCGCCCCGAAAGTAAATGTGCCGACGACGGTAATCGATTTGCAGGCGACTGGCATCGGGGCGTCCAAAATAATCCGTTGTGACCCGGGGGGCCCCGGAACCTGCTGAATTCCCTACCCACGGAATCATGACCACGGCCGCCGGCGACGGTTGGTACATCCCGAGAATCCAGACAGCCAACAGTCCGGTGCCGCGAGACCACGAATGCTCACCGCAATTGGTCAACGTATTACCGCTGGCATGAGCGACGTGCCAAATCGTTTCCGGGAGTGCCAGGCCCAGCGCAGTTTCGGTCTGCTGGCGGGTATGGATGGTCACCTGGCGATTGATTTCAAATGCGAAAGATTGCCCGGCATAATTGACCAACTGGTCCCGGCAACGCATTTCAACCCGTTGCGATGTGCGGTTGAGCATCTGGAACTGAGGCCGGTCAATCGCCGCAGGAACCCGCCAGTGAGCCAGATCCATCGGGACCCCGGGGTCAAAGAACAGTGAAAAACGGCTGCCTTCCGGGGCCAGCCAGATGCGGTCTTCCCCGCCAAACAGGTTGGGATCCGACTCCTCGGCCGGGCCTGCGATTCGCCGGTAGTTGATCCAGCCAAAACTGGAATCCGAGGGATGTCCCGTGGTGGAGGTCATGATGCGGCACTGGAATTCCGGAACCACCACCACCCGACCCGGGCCGTCCTCTGCCAGAACAACCGTCGCCACGTGCTGATTCAGGAATTTCAAATCCCCCGAGAACGAACCAGGCAGATTCATGGCAGTTGACGAACCGTCGGCGTGTTCAACGGATGGGCACCCTTGCGGAGAGTTCAATTTAACGAGTGGCGCGGCCGGGTGAGGACCACGGTCATGTTTATCCCGGAACGGGACCAATGGTGATACCGGGTGGCGCCCACGCGATGGCCGTTCACGCCCGTCAGAAGCCGTGCCGATTTGTCGACTGCCACCTGGAGTGATGCAGTGGTGGACCGGCAGACCGGGATTCCGGCCGCCCAAACCGGCGGTTTTGGGCTGTCCGGGGTTACCCCCGGCGGGTTTCAGATAAACAATAACAGGGTGCCGGGGTTGCCCGTGCGCCCCCAATCCGGAATTCGTTTAACCCGTCTTGCAGGAACCCGACGTGTCTGTCATTGCCAACACTCCCACCGGAAAAAACCTGGAAATTCGGCCAACCCGCAACGAGTTCGAGAACATTCCGTGCCAGGTGTTCGAGGAAGCTTCGGACGCCGCCGTGGCGATTGCCCACTACATTGCCGACCGGGCGGTTCAGCGGGCGGGTGCGGGCCAGCAACTGGTTCTTGGACTGGCGACGGGCAGCACACCCGTCGGCATATACAACGAACTGGCCCGGCTCCATCGGGACGAGGGTTTGTCACTGGCCAACGTAATCACGTTTAACCTGGATGAATACTATCCGATGGATCCGCATGAACTGCAGAGTTACGTGCGGTTTATGAATGAGCATCTGTTCGATCGCGTCGATATCCCGCGGCAAAACATCAACATTCCGGATGGACAGATTCCGCTGGGCGCGGTCAATCAGTTTTGCCAGGACTATGAAGCCGCGATTCGCAACGCGGGCGGTATCGATATTCAGATACTCGGAATCGGGCGCACCGGCCACATCGGTTTCAACGAACCGGGGTCCAGCAAAAACAGCCGGACCCGACTGATCATGCTGGATCGCGTCACACGGGCCGACGCGGCCAGTGATTTTTTCGGGGAGGAGCATGTGCCGCGTCGGGCGATCACGATGGGTGTCGGTTCCATCCTGGATGCCGCCGAAATTTTTATCATCGCTTTTGGCGAGCACAAGGCGCCCATTGTGGCCCAGGCAGTCGAAGGTCAGATTACTTCATCCGTATCGGCCAGCTACCTGCAGGAACATCCCAATGCCCGGTTCATTATGGATCGGGCCGCCGGCGAAACACTGGTTCGGTGTCAATGCCCGTGGCTGGTGGAACGCGTCACCTGGAACGAGGAATCCGTTCGCAAGGCCGTAATCTGGCTGGCTCGCAAATTGCACAAACCGATTTTGAAGTTGACGGAAGAGGATTATAACGAGGAGGGATTGCAGGAATTGCTGGCCGAGCAGGGGCCGGCGTACGACATGAACATCCGGGTCTTTCGGCATCTGCAGGCCACCATTACCGGATGGCCAGGCGGCAAGCCGGATCCATTGAAACAGCCGGGCGATCGCGCCAACCCTACGATAATATTTTTCCCAAACGGATCCTGATTTTTTCTCCCCATCCGGATGACGATGTGATCTCCATGGGTGGCACGCTGATCCGGCTGGTCGATCAGGGACATCAGGTCCACGTCGCCTACCAGACGTCCGGCAACATTGCCGTCTTTGACGATGATGCCATCCGGTTTTGCGAGTTTGCAGCCGAGTTCAATCGCCAGTTCGGAATCGATCCGGACACGACGAATAAACTGGAACAGCACATTGACCAGTTCCTGAAAAACAAGGAAGCCGGCCAGGTGGACAGCGCCCAGGTGCAGGCGATCAAGGCCCTGATTCGTCAGGGCGAGGCGCGGGCGGCGACCCGGCATTGCGGCATCCCCGCCGGTCATTTGCACTTTCTGAACATGCCATTCTACGAAACCGGGAAGGTCAAAAAGAAGCCCCTCAGCGAGGACGATGTGCAGATCATTGTTGATCTGCTCAACCGGCTGCAGCCCCACCAGTTGTATGCCGCCGGTGACTTGTGTGATCCTCACGGAACGCACCGGACCTGCCTGAACGCCGTTCTGGCCGCCTGCCAGCGGGTTGCCGCGGAGCCGTGGTTCGCCGAATGTACCGTGTGGTTGTATCGCGGTGCATGGCAGGAATGGGCCCCTCACGAAATTGAACTGGCGGTGCCCCTCAGCCCCCGCGAGGTATTGCAGAAACGTTCGGCCATCTTCAAGCACGAATCGCAAAAGGATCGGGCCCTGTTTCCCGGCAGCGATGCCCGCGAATTCTGGCAACGGGCCGAGGAACGAAACGTGGCCACCGCCCGATTGTACGACGCGCTCGGATTGGCCGAGTACGCGGCCATGGAAGGATTCGTGCGCTGGAGAGGCCAGCCGGTACCCTGATCCCGGTCAGCGCCGCCGGGATCCACCGGTTTCGGGACGGCGATCCGCTGATGTTAACGGTGATCTTGAAATGCGTACGCACGGTACGCGTCCGGTCTAGCGACCTCAGCACATGCCGGAGTTGCCGGGGCCGTTAATCGATGACATGGGCTGGTATCTCTGCGATGCGCAGCCCATTGTGGCAAACGTTAGTGATACCAGTAACCATGCAAAAACCAACATTCGTCGGGCTCGAATACCAAATTGGGGGGGCATGTTTGGGACTGCTTTCTGGCGACCAGGTCGCGTCGCGAGCCGGCAATTGCTACCAATCGCATGCCTTGGGAATCGGCTCAACAACGGGGGATATCCGGTTTATCGACCGATTTACGTCCCCGTCTTTGTAATGGTTCGCCCACTTTAGCGTTTTTCCGGTCTTGATGATTGTTTTCTGAATCGCCCGGGTGATTCAACCGCCGGGTGGCACCCCAGGTTTTGGTACCGACGGAACATCCCGTCGGTTTGGGCATGATTCAAGGCCCAGTTATCGAATCGCGCATCGGTATCGACCGCACGACAGCAGGTTCTGATATGCCAGCAAGCTGGCACATTGGCGAGTGCCAAATGTCAAGCTGCAGGTACGGGGAGGTTGTGGCTGCAGGGGAATTCCTTCTTTTGTCGATAATATTCATGGTGCCGGTTGAATCGTCTCCCGGTCCGGTTGCTCCCGATCTGAACCAGTCGCCGCCATGTTGTCTGCACGCCCATTTCGCCAGATTATCGTCCGGTTTGTAACCTGCCTGTGGCTGGCTGTCGCGCCGTTGGCGACGTGTCAGGCCGACATCCTGACCACGTTGTTTGCATCCAACAATGGCCAGGCCGGCAACATGTTTGACATCAACGTTTTGGCGCTGATGGAATTTTGGTTGAGGCGGTCGAATTGAATCTCGATCCCGGTAACTGGAATCTGAATTTTTTTACGATTGACTCGACCTACCTGGGTAATGAAACCAATTCGGGTGCCTGGACGTTTCGCGATTCGATCACTGGCCTGACCAGTGCCGGCACCAACAATCCAACCAGCTGGGATATCACCGACTTCTATTTGCCTGGCGGAGGAGAAGGTTTTTATATTTTTGTGACCAACGGAACCGCCATGAAACTATACCAACGGAACGTCCGAAGGCGCTTTGGTGGCCAGCGACGCGAATCTGCAGATTTTTCAGGGGACCGGCAATGCAGGTGCGTTTGGCGGCCAGTTTCGGCCCCGGATCTGGAATGGGTCCATTACTTACGCGGTGGTTCCCGAACCGGCATCGCTTGCCATGGTCACGGTATCGCGTGTCCTGTTTTTTGCTCTCGGTCGGCGATGCCGGCGTCGCCAATTCTCGCGGTCTCTTCAGGAAAGGTATTTCGGACAAGGTTGACTCCCCGGACGACGACAACGGGTTGATTACCGGACCGAACCAACCGGCATTGTGCCGGATCCCGGGGCCCCGTTGCGGCACGTTGGTTGATGCTCGAAAAAAGAAGATTTCATCACACTTGATTGATTTTATCGACTGGTGTGGATGATACTGGCGAGCGTTTTCGGCAAACCACCCGGAGAGGCCAATGTCGCAGCAGAATCGGTGGCAAAATGTTCATGTTTTCTGTTGGTTTTTTGCCATTTTGCCAATCGCGGCGATTGCTGGTTGCGAGCTGGGGTTAATTCGGGAACCCGGTGACGAGGTTGTCACGTTTCTGGTGGACGGCATGACGGATGGAGCGTCTGTTCGTGAAATTGAGTCGAAACTTGAGGCGATTCCCGGGGTCACCGACGCCGTCGTGTCCTTTGAAATGCAATCCGCCGATGTCAGTTATGATCCGAACGTGACGGGTCCGGGTGCCATGATCGACGCGATTGAAGATCCGTGGCGATTGACCATCGTGCGGTGAGTGGTCGTCACCTGCCTCATTGCCTTGCGTGTCGGCCTCCATCCGTTGAGCCGGCCGGCCAGGTCAGCGGCTGGTGTTATGGATCCATGGAACGCGTCATTTGACCGCGGTCAGGCTGCCCGGATTCTGCAACGAGGTTTCAGGAAGCCGTTGGCGGGGATGACGGGTTCCGGCGCGGGGCCAGGGATTGGTCTGCGGTTTCTGCCAGTTGTTGACCATACGCGATCAGCTGCCAGTAGCGAATCAAATCCGGCGGTTCGAGATCCGACTTGAGACGCCGGGCACACTGAATGCCGGCCGCCGGCAGGCATTCATCATTGCCCCACTCCAGATAATCGCTTTCCGGTTCGTCACCGCTGATCACCAGCGGCAAGGCCATACCAACCACGACCCGAGGGGGTTCGACGGCTTCCAGGGAGGCCGATTCAATCAGGGCCACATCCACATGCAGCTGCTGGTCTTTTCGGAAAACGACCAGGTATTGCCGGCCATCGTTCCGTTTTCTCCATGTGCACAGCTCGTCCACCAGTTTATCGCCAAACTGGTCTCGCAGTTGTTGGTCGTCGGCCGCCCGCCGGGCCACATCCCGCGGGTCAAATCGGTTGGCGTATCGAGGGTTGGACCGGGCGTAGTTCAGCAACTTTTCGACCTGGCCCCGGGTCATCCCCGGCTTGACCGGCAAGCCGATCTGCGCACAAATTTCCAATTGGCTTTCCAGTGGAGGATTGCGGATGGCTGCCTTACGAATCAGCGTTTCGAGTTCTGCTCGGGACATTTCATCGTTAACCTGCACCCCCAGGGCCCGGGCTTCCGCCAACTGATACTCAGCGGGCGGGCCGCTTGATTCCGCTTTGCGGATCAGTGCACCAACCTCGTGGTGGGTCATTTGAGGGCCAACCGGTATGCCGAGTTCCCCGGCCCGAGTCAGCTGTGACCGTTCCGGGGCACAACCGGTTTTGGCTTTCCGGATCATGGCACTGACTTCTTCCAGTGACATTCCCGCCTTGACCTCCAGCCCCAGCTCCCGCGCATGAATCAGTTGCTGGTTGGTGGGCGGATTCCGGTTGCTGCTTTCCAGCATGCGATCGAAAATGCTCATGGCGCAGGTCCCCGTCCAGTCCGTGATGCCCGGCAAAGGACTGCCGGGTGCCTCCTCCTGTTTGCCCATTACCTCTGGTGCCAGAATAGCACGCCAGTCCCATTTCAGCGACCTGAGCATCCGATGGAATTTTGGGTGCCCGATTACGGCCAAAAACCGGCCTGAGCAATCAGTCGAGTCGGGTCGGCAAGCGTGCCCGTGTCATCCCGGGAACGGGTCGTCGTCCCCTGCGACCTCGTGGCGGCTGCGTCCGGACGCATGGCTGCAGAGCTTCAGGCCGTACCGGGAACCAGCCGTATCGCAAACAATCGCGTTCCCTGCTTGGCGGTGTCAAGGAAGCGCGCCAACGTTCGAGCATTCCGGCCGGGCGTTGTGGTGACTGTTTGCCGGGCGACGTGATTCAGGTCAATCCTTATTCAGGTCAATCCCGTACCGCGGCGTGCCCCGCGTTTTTGCGATCTGTCCTGAATCGGGGTGACAGGATTTGAACCTGCGACCTTTTGACCCCCAGTCAAACGCGCTAGCCAGGCTGCGCCACACCCCGAAATGTTGGAATTGACGGTTATCTTATCGCCGAGGTTCGCCGCTTGCCAGACCGGACCGCCGTGAATACCGCTGGCGGGCTCCAGGAGCAATCTGGATTGGCTGCCCCCGGGTTGAGGCCGCGCGAATCATCCGTCCCGGCGGGATTGGTGAACTGTCCCGTTGGGCATTTCGCTCCAACGATCATCAGCCGGCCCGCCCGTAGCGCCGCGACCGGCACGGTAACGGTGTCCAGTTCACTTGCTCTCGATCGTGACACCGCGATTTCCCAGCCATCGGCAGCAGACTGCATTGTGCCGATTTCTTTGGCATCATCGCCGGGGGACGATTCTGCCCGGCAAACGGGCAACGCCGTGCGCGGATTTCCGCATTACCGGATTTTCGTCGATTTGTCGGAAGAAATCCCGATGGCTTGCCGATACCTGAGGTGCCCTGCTCTGCTAAAAGGCAGCAGTTTTTCCGATATTAACGGGCGTTTTGCTCTCGCCTTGCCAGGGCCGGTTACTAGAATATGCCGCTTGCGACTCTCGCAAACCGAATCTTTGGGTTGTCCGTTTAAGAACGTTTTTTTGGAGTGACAAGATGAAAACCACACTGTGTACCTGGGAGGACGAGACCAGTAATCGCCAAGTCCAGTTTTCAATCGATTATTCGATTGAAAACGGGGCCGTCGAGATCGAAACCGTCACTCCGCAAAAAGTTTCGTTCATCTGCCCGGAATCCAGTACCGTCCAGCGTAGCGTTGGGGTTCACACCCTTGCCGGCCGCCGTCTGTTGGCCGACCAGTTTCGCGGGGCAGCCGCCTGGGATCAGTTGGCAGCCGCCGTTGGCAGCCCCAATGCTGATGTGGGCATGCCGCATATCGCCATCCGAATGGACGTCCTGGCGGTCTGATACCGCTGGAATCCAATCCGATTTTGAGCAAGCCTGCCCGGAGGCTCCGTGGCAGGCTTTTGGTATTTTGGCCGGGTGCCCCGGGGCCACCGGTATTGTTGGCCGGGTGCCCCGGGGCCACCGGTATTGCATCCATTGGGCGGGTGCCGCTGGATGTGGGCCAGGCTCGGAAAGCGGGGGGCTGGCCTGCGCTGAATCAGTCGGACCGTTTGAACGGCCCCGTTTTGAAAGACCCGAGCCCCGTCCGCTTCCGGTTTCGGAGGGACTGTCCGGAAATCCCGGACCCGACCCTCTGCGGGTCACGCGTGCCTGGGAGCGAACGCATGCTGAATCAGGCTGGTATCGTATTGCTCGGGCATTTTGCCTTCGGCCGCGTAAATATACAGTGCCGCCAACAGAATGGATCCCAGAGCCGACGAAACCAGCGACACCAGCAAAACCCAGAGCACGCCAACCGCGATCAGGAATCCACCGGTCACCGGTGACAGCTGGATCATGGCACCACCACCGAAGATCGCCAGGACACCCGGCAGGCTGGCCAGAAACGCCACCAGTCCAATGCCGAAATTGGCCGACAGCGACTCGCCCCAGGTTTTCTTCATCATTCCGACCGAACGTTTCACGGCCTGGACCGGACCAGCTTTTTCCACGACCAGAATCGGCACCACAAAAAACGTGGTGATCGACCAGGCCATACCGATCAGGTTGGCCACAATGGCGCCCACCCGTTCACTGCGCGATTCAATGGCCTTCAGAATCAATCCGACCGTTGCCGACACCAGGGCCCAGGCCGCAATTTGCGGCAGGCGGGCCATCGCTGCGGAGATTCCGTCGCTGACGACCGGATCACCACCCTTGAGGCGAATGATGGCGCAACCGACCAGCGCGGAATTGAAAAAAATGATCACGAAATAGTTGACAAAATAAAACAGGAACGCGATTACGAAAAACAGGATTTGCATGCCCCGGCCCTGTTCGCCGTCTTGCCCCAGATTTTCGAGGATTCCGGAAAAAAACAGAGGCACCGCAAACGTGGCCATCACCAGGACACAGGCAATGGTGCTGAAAATCGGAAACAGCAACAGCTCCTTGTCCAGCCGGAGCACCTGAAAGGACTGTTTCGCCAATTCCCAACCGGTTGCAATGCGTTCAAACATGGGTCGAGCTTTCGTGAAAAGGTTGCCACAAAGCCAAACAACGGGACGTTGGCCGACCTGATAATTTGACCAGAAAGGCGGCGGCCTGTCACCGGCAACCGGAAAAAACGGCCAGGTCCGACCGTTTCAATCAGGTGCCGGACCGTCAATCGATGCCGGCAGGTCCGGGGTCGAATCGATCTCTGCGTGACCATCCACGACACGGACGTGGCCACGGGCGATGGCGTTAATGACTTGCGGGTACAACGCACATTCCGCCTGAAACACCCTGGCCGCGAGGGTTTCGGGTGTATCATCGTCCAGGACCGGAACTTGCCGCCGGGCAATTACTGGTCCATGATCGAACTGGTTGTCCACGAAATGGACCGTGCATCCGGAAAGCCGGGACCCGGATTCCAAAACGGCCCGGTGCACGCGCTGGCCGTACATGCCAGCGCCGCAATGGCCGGAATCAGACTGGGGTGGATATTGACGACGCGGTTGGCGAAATCGCCCGGGATAACCAGCCGCCGCAGAAAGCCCCCCATCACTACCAGGTCAATTTGAGCCACGCGACAGGCCTCGAACAGGGGCTCGCTCAGGGATTCCGGGGTGGCAAATTCCCGATAATCCAGGATCTGGCAATCGATCCTGGCCGCCCGGGCGAATTCAATTCCGCGGGCGGCGCGATTGCTGGAAATCACCATTCGGATCGTCGCACCCAGCTGACCCACAGACTGCTTGTCGATCAGGTTGCGCAGCGTGGTACCGCTTCCGGAAATCAGCACGGCGATGGAAAACGGATTCTCAGTCACGCGTTGTTTCGCTCCGCCGGATACCCGGATTTCCAGGATGGGTCATACGGCCGGCGTGCTGTTGGCGACGGCAATGTAAATCTGAATGGAATTCCCGGCAACTTCGCGGTCGACCGCTGTTACGCCGGACAGGGGCTGAAACTCGAGTGACAGGGCCAGTGTCTCGTTGCAATATAATCCTCGGATTTTCCCCAATGGCCTGTCGAAGTTCGTCCGATGCGGTCACCAGCCCCAGATGAATCCGGTCGGAAAACTGCAGATCCATTTCCTTGCGTCGATCCTGGACCAGACGAACCACGTCTCGTGCCATACCTTCGCGGATCAGTTCGGCCGTCAACTCGGTGGCCAGAACCACCACGCAATGGCGGCCCTGGGCAGCGGCCCAGCCGTCCTGGCCTGCAATCGGACCTGGATGTCCTCGTTGTCCAGTTCGATGGTCTGGCTCGCCAGTCGACAATGTGACTTTCCCGGTTTCCGCGAGTTCCTTCAAGCAACGCCGCACCATCAGCTTGGCCCAGCGCCTTTTTGACTTCGGGCATCAGCTTGCCGACTCGCGGCCCCAGCCGTTTGAAATTGGGCTGGATCTGGTAGGTGACAAATTCCTCGGCGTTGCGGTGTAGGTTACCTGTTTGACATTCAGTTCATCGCACAAGATTCGGTCGTGCGTCTCCAGCCAGGCCTGATGTCGATGGCCTCGTTCAGGATCACGGTCACGCCGGACAACGGCTGCCGCACCTTGAGTTTCGATTCGCTGCGTGCCGATCGACCCAGCGAGGCAATTTCCAGCAGCAATCCCATTTGCCGGACAGCTGGTGATCGATCACCGGTCATCGGCCGTCGGATAGTCACACAAATGGACGCTTTCGAGTGCACCGTCCGTCGAAACACGCTGAGTCAGATTTTGCCACAGCGTTTCCGCCAGAAACGGAACAAAGGGTGCGATCATTTTGGAGGTCGTCACCAGACATTCGTACAACGTCCAGTAGGCGTCCAGCTTGTCCGGATCCTGTTTGTCACTGCTCCAGAACCGGTCTGCGACTGCGACGAACGTACCAGTTGCTGAGGTCGTCCACAAACTGGTTGATTTGCTGACAGGCACCATAGTTGTCATATTCGTCCATCCGCCCGGTGACGTCGGCCAGCGTGCGATTCATTTCGCTCAGCAGCCAGCGATCCAGTTCACCGCGCTCGGCAGATCGGGCGACAGGACAGCGGCCTGCTGCAGCACCGCGGTGATCGACGGATCCCACTTCACCGGACAGCTCCACGGGCCGGATCAAATTCGTCGGTGTTGGCGTAAGTAACAAAAAAGCTGTATACGTTCCACAGCCGCAACAGGAATTCGGGAATGCTGTCCTTGATTTGCTGTTCGCTGTAGCGAATCGACGTCCACGGCGGTTGTTGGGCAAAGAAATACCAGCGCAGGGCATCGGCACCGTAACGGTCAAAAATTTCCGCCGGCGCCAGATAGTTGCGTTTGCTCTTGGACATCTTGCCGACAAAGTGGCTGGAATTTCCTGCGCCAAAATCCCGGTCGGCTTCGGCTCTCGATCAATCGCAGATTGCTTGCTGTCCTGTTTCGACTCGTACCATTCACTGAGCATCAGTCCCAGCACGATGCAATTGCGGTAGGGGTGCGGGTCGGGCACGTCGGTGTTCGGCGCTGCCGTTTTTGCCAAACATCATCGTGCTGATGGCCAGCAGGCTGTAGAACCAGCCGCGCGTCTGGTCGAGCGCCTCACTGATGAAATCGGCCGGGAACTGGCTTTCAAACATTTCCCGGTTCTGATGCGGGTAGCCCCACTGCGCAAATGGCATCGCGCCGCTGTCGTACCAGCAATCGATGACTTCGCGTGACGCGCTGCATCCGGGCGCCGCTGGCAAACGGCGAATCGTAGGTCACATGGTCGATGTACGGTTTGTGGACTCGCAGAGTCGTCCGGCAGATCGGGGTTTGCCGTCTTTGGCCTGATCCCAGACTTCGGTTCCCTGGACTCCGGGTTTGGCCAGCAACGCGTCGTAGGAATCAATGGCCTCCATCTGGCCCGTTTCCTGCACAGACCCAGATCGGCAGCGGCGTGCCCCAGTACCGTTCGCGGGACAAGGCCCAGTCGACATTGCTTTCCAGAAAATTGCCAAACCGCCCGTCGCGAATATGCTCGGGCAACCAGTTGATCTGGCGGTTGTTGGCCAGCATGTCATCGCGAAACGCCGTGGTGCGGATAAACCAGCTCTTCGCGGGATACTGGATCAGCGGATCTTCCTCGGCCCGCCAGCAAAACGGGTACTCGTGCAGGTACTGTTCCTGAAAATACAGTCGGCCCTCGTCCTTCAGTCGCCCGATGATTGTCCCGATCGGCGTCCTTGACCCATTGACCGGCAAAATCCGGAGCTTCGTCGGTGAACTTGCCGTTGGGAGCCACCGCGCAAATCATTTGAGGACCCTGGCCGTCGACAAACCGGCCTTGTTCGGACACCAGCAGATCATAGTCCACTTCGCCAAACGCGGGAGCTTCGTGGACGGCTCCGGATCCACTGTCGGTGGTCACGAAATCGGCCGCCACGATTCGCCAGGCAATGTGCTCGGAACCGCCATCGAGCAGCTGGCCGGTGGTGTCCCCGAGGTCCCGGTAGTAGTAATCAAATGGAGGCCGGTACCGCAAGCCGACCAGATCGGAACCTGGACAAGTTTGGCGGATTTCCAGATCCCGCCGCACCTTGTGACCGATGGTCTCCGACCAGATCGCTGGCCAGCACAAGATGGGTGTTCAGTTCCGGATCAAAGACCGTCGCGTACTCGATGTCGGGATTGACCGCCGCAAACTGGTTGCTGGGCAATGTCCAGGGAGTGGTGGTCCAGACCAGCAGGCTGGTATTTTCGCGATCCAGCAATGGAAAAAGCACGAACACACTGGGATCGGCCACGGCCTTGTAGCCCTGGCCCACCTCACCGGCACTCAGGGCGGTGCCGCCCTGGGCCCACCACCAGACGATTTTGTGTCCCTGATACAACAGGCCGCGGTCGAACAGGTTTTTCAGCGACCACCAAACCGACTCGACATAGCTTTGATGATAGGTGACATAGGCTTCATCCAGTTTCAGCCAGAATCCAAGCCGCTCGGTCAGTCGTTCCCATTCCTGCATATACCGCCAAACGCTTTTTTGACACAGCTGGATGAACGGTTCGATCCCGTAGGCCTCGATCTCTTCCTTGGAGTGAATTCCCAGTTCCTTGCAGACTTCCACTTCCACGGGCAGTCCGTGGGTGTCCCAACCGGCTTTCCGCAAACAATGGCGGCCGCGCATGGTCTGGTAGCGGGGAAACAAATCCTTGATTGCCCGGGTCAGACAGTGTCCCGGATGGGGCAGCCCGTTGGCCGTGGGTGGTCCCTCGTAAAAGACGAAATCGTCCCCTGCCTGGCGCTGGGCCAGCGACTTCTCATAGATCTGCCGATCTTTCCAAAAACGCAGGACCGCCTCCTCGGCGTGGGGGAAACTGAAATTCTTTTCGACCGGCGGGAACATGGGCACCAACATTCTGCAGGGACAGCAACCTGATCGCGGATCGCAATTACCGCGAGGGAAACAGCCAATTGTGACACCTCGCCAGGTTTCCGACAATTGCAGTGACACTCGAGATCGCTGACGGTTCACGCCGCTGCCGGGCGGCGGCCCGGACCCGGTCCCCGGATCACCTGACCGGATACCCGACAGGACCGTTGCCCCAAGACTGGCGTTTCACCAGCGGCCCGGCAAGTTCGTTGGCCAATCGCTGAACGGAGCCTGCTGCCGCGTCATGCTTTGGTTTTGGAATTCCCGGATCGTGGCCGGGACATCTGGCCCCGCCACGCTGCGGCTGAAAGCCAGGGCCACGAAAAGGCCAACCCCAACCCCTGGTGCTGACGCGGCACTAATCGTCGTCGATGTTGTCGGCGTCGATGCTGTTGGCGTCGTCGTTGCCGGGCGACTCGTCGTCGCCCAGGTCGGTCAGGCCCTCGATTTCGAAATCCACCATATCGACCAGTTGCCGCGCGTACTCGTCATCGTCCAATTCGTATTCGCCGGCGACTTCGGCTTCAAAGTCGTCGTCGAATTCATCGTCGAAATCATCCAGGTCGAACGCAGAGCCGGGGGCCTGGGCGGCAGTCGTTTCCAGGTCGTCGTCCCGCAGCGGTTGAGCGGGCGATTCAGCCTGATTAACATTCGGTTGGTCATCATGCGAAGTTGCCATCGTTGTTCGCGTTCCAATAGGTTGCTGCCGGAATACGGTCACAGTTTTTTGCCGCAGAAAGCGTATTGACTGGAGGCGATTTGTCAAGCATTTGCCGCCTGTCCGGCAATCCGCCATTTCGGCATGCTGGTACTGGAAAAACCGCTCGCGACAGGAGAAAATTCCAGACCACCCCGGATTGCCCCGCGTTACGGGACGAAATCAATTCGCGTCCCGGTTCCGGTTGGTCTGTCGGTCGGATCCACCCCACCCCGGGCACTGGCAAAACCCGCGGTTTTTTGGGTGCCGAGAGGGGTTCCGGTGGCGCAGGCAATGCCTGCCTGACCACGTGGTTTGCGGAATGATTGACTTTTTGAGAAAGCGTCGGGGATGTCCAGCAAACTCAGGGTAGCCGCCTTTCAAACCGACGTTCAATTTGGGTCGCTGGAGGAAAATTTCCGGCGGATGGAGGCGGATCTGGAATCGCTGAAGGAACAGCCGATTTTTTTGGCTGCCTTCCCGGAGTGTTCGTTGAGTGGTTACTGCTGCCAGTCGCTGGAGGAAGCTGCCGGGATGGCAATCGAACGGGACCACGATTTGATCAACCGGGCGGCATTGCTGGCCCGCCGCTTTGATCTCAATCTGGTCTTCGGATTTTTGGAACGACAGGGGCCGCTGGTCTACAACACGGCAGTGCTGCTGGCCCGGAATGGCCTGCGACATTTTTATCGTAAAGTGCATTTGCCCTGCCTGGGGGTGGATCAGTTTACGACGCCCGGTAATGAATTCCCTGTGGTGACCGTCGAGGATGTCAATATTGGGCTGAACATCTGTTATGACTGTGCCTTTCCGGAACCGGCACGAATCATGGCGCTGGCCGGCGTCGATCTGATTGTGTTGCCGACCAACTGGCCGCCAGGGGCCGATACGACGGCCGATTACATCCCCAACGCGCGGGCTCTGGAAAACAATATATATTTCATGGCTGTGAATCGTGTCGGAGACGAGCGGGGATTCCATTTCATCGGCAAAAGCAAGATTTGCCATCCCAATGGGCATGATTTGGCCTGTGCCGACCATGACCGGCCGGCCGTTCTGCTGGCCGAAATTGAACCGGCCGTGGCCCGCAACAAGCACTTGATCCGGGTACCGGGGAAACACGAAATTCACCGCATGGCCGATCGACGCCCCGAAACCTACCAGACAATCGCCGCCCCGCTCAGGATTACCTGAGCACGAAACGGTCTATAATGCCGGTGAACCCGAATAATGCCGGTGAACCCGAATAATGCCGGTGAACCCGAATAATGCCGGTGAACCCGCATGAATCATTGCAGAAACGGAAATGCTGGCTTCGCCAGACGGTGCGCCGGGGCTCCCGCGAAAACCGGCCGGCGTTCAAACGGTGCCATAACCCGCTTTTCAACCAACCGATTGCTCGTGAATTGTGACACTATGAAAAAGCTGTGGACCAACGGATCCGCCGTTCTGCTGGCGGCCCTGATGATCCTGTGGGTCGGCTGTGCGGTCCAGGCGCAGGACGATCTGACGGAACCAGAAGTCAGGGACCTGCGAAGTTTGCAATTTCAGGCCATCGACGGCGGCCATGCCGAGTGGGCTCACTGGGGCATCAAACCTGACAAGTATTCCGGCTGGACCAATCATTCCAATCGACTGATCCCGGTCTATTGCTTCGGAATGTCGCTGGACAGCATTCAGGGAACCAACAGCGTGTATCGGGATGAAAAACGGCTGGAACAAGTGTACCGGCGAATGCCCCAACAAACCCTGAATCCCGACGCCGAATATTTTGATCAGACGGACCTCTATCAGTTACAGCTGCAGGCCGTGGCGGCCGGCAAAAAAAACATCATTCTCATCATTTTTGACGGCATGGACTGGCAAACGACGCAGGCCGCCGCGATTTATCGCAATCAGGCGGTAACGTATACGAATGGTCGGGGAAACGGGCTGGCGTTTCAGGACTATGATCGGGTGCCCACGGATTACGGATTCATGGTCACCAGCCCCTGCAACAACAGCACGGACGTGGACGTCAATACACAGACCGTGTCCAACACCGACCGGCCGTTGTTCGGGGGATATAATCCGCAGCTGGGAGGAGCGTTTCCCTGGTCCGAGCCGGCCAGTTATGCCTATCTGATCAGCCAGGATGGCAGCTGGTCGCATGCCTTCACCGATTCGGCCTCCTCGGCCACCTCGATGACGTCGGGGATCAAGACCTTTAACAGCGCGATCAACGTGGCACCTGACGGCGAATTCACGGAACCCATTGCCCGCCAGTTGCAGCACCAGGGATTTTCGGTGGGGATTGTCAGCAGTGTGCCCATCAGTCACGCCACTCCGGCTGCCGGATATGCGAACAATGTTTCGCGCAACGACTACCAGGATCTGTCGCGGGATTTGCTGGGATTGCCCTCAATCGCCCATCGAACGCCGCTGCCCGGAGTGGACGTCTTGCTGGGCTGCGGCTGGGGAAAGGAAAAAACAACCGAGACCGAAGTCAAATCTGAAATTGCCAGGCAGGGTAACAATTTTGTGCCCGGAAACCGGTATCTTGCCAAACTGGACCTCGACAAGGTGGATACGCGCAATGGTGGCAAGTACGTCGTGGTGGCCCGTACGGCCGGCAGCGATGGAAAAGACTTGCTGGCCGCCGCAGCCGCCCGGGCAGCGTCCAGCCACCAGCGGTTGCTGGGGTTTTTCGGCGGGGTGGCCGACCACTTGCCGTATGCCACGGCCGACGGAAAATTCGACCCCACGCGGGGGGCCAGCCAGATGGATGTGTACCAGCCGGCCGATCTGGTTGAGAATCCGACGTTGGCCGATTTGACCGCCGCAGCGCTGCAGGTCCTGGAACAAAATGAGTCCGGATTCTGGCTGATGATCGAGCCGGGCGATGTCGACTGGGCGAACCATGAAAACAACATCGACAACGCCATCGGCGCCGTATTTTCCGGGGATGCCGCTTTTCGCGAAGTGTGTCGCTGGGCCGAGTCCCGGGATTGCTGGGACGAAACCGCAATCATTGTGACCGCCGATCACGGCCATTTGCTGGTGCTCGACCGGCCGGAGATGATCATTCCCCGGCCGCTGGCCGCCGGCCCGGCCGGAGCCGCCAACTAGTCCGGATCCATCACGGTGAGTCGCCGGCCGCCGTCAGAAACTCTCACCCCCCGGAAAGCGGACTGTTGAAGCAAATTGCATCAGGGGACGCATCGAACATCAAACGGTTTCGAGTGGTCCGGCAGCCCGGATTGGCCGACGTGTGCCTGTTGGCAACGGCCCTGATCTGGGGCGTGAACATTCTGATTTTCAAGTATTCGATCGGCATTCTGGAACCGGTCGTTTTCAATGCCTTGCGCCTGGTTTTCTCCAGCCTGGCCCTGGCCCTTTGTTTGGGGATTGAAAGCCGATGGAACGGGCGACCGTTTTGGCCACGATCCACCGAAAAAACCGCCATTCCGTGGCTGCGCGTGGCCTCCTTTTCGGCACTCACGGGAATATGGTACATGGTTCTGTTCCTGACCGGGATCATGCGAACCACGGCGGGGAACACCGCGTTGCTGCTGGCGTCCATGCCCATGTGGACCGCCGTTTTGTCGTACATCTGGTTGCGGGAACGTCTGCCGGCGGTCACCTGGGCCGGGCTCGGGCTAACCCTGGCTGGTACCGTGACGGTGACCCTGGCAGGCGGCCGGGTCAGTTTGGGAATGGAGTATCTGGCGGGAAACCTGCTGATTCTGGCAGCTGCCTTCAGTTGGGCGGCCGCTACGGTACTCAGTCGCTCGATTCTGCAAACCATGTCGCCGCTGCAGCTAACGTTTATCGCCAGTCTGACCACGACACCGCTCCATATGATCTGGATCCTGCCGCAACTTCATCAGCATTGGGAAACGATTCTGGAACCATGGATGATGGCAGCGATTGTTTTTAGCGGTGCCTTGTCCACGGGACTGGCATACGCCCTGTGGAATACCGGCGTCAAACTGATTGGCGGCTCGCATGCAGCCATCTATCAAAACGTCGTGACGCTGGTCGCCGTGACCGGCGGCTGGATCGTGCTGGGCGAACAGCCGTTGGCGGCCCAGGTCATCGGTGGATTGACGATTATCGCTGGCGTGCTGATCATGCGACGCGGTCGAGCATGAACGATGCGACCCACCTCCCGGCCAGGTCCCGGAAACACGTCCGATTCTCGCAGCCACAAATCCGGACGATCAGCCAGTCTGATCAACGTCGCAGCCACAAATCAGCTCCACGATCGTCACATCAAATCGTGGATGCACGGTGCGCAGATCCAGCAGCAGTTGTTCGTTCTGGATGCGTCCGAAAATCGCCGGCGAACGGTTGCGCAAGCGACCTGCCAGTTCGTCGGTGGACACGCCTTTCGGTTTCAGAGCCACGCACCACGTCGGCAGATACTGGGTAGGCAGGCTGCCGCCGCCGAGCGTCGCCGAGCTTTCCATGACCGAGGCGCTGTCCACCAGGGGCGCCGCGGCCAGTTGCGTGGCCAGACGCTCGGCCCGCAAGTGCAGATTTTCCAGAGGCACCGACAACATCGCCAGCAACGGGATTGACGCCCGGGCTTTTTCCGGATCCCGGTACATTCGCAACGTCGCAGCCAGGCCGGCCAAAGTCAGCTTGTCGACGCGCATTGCGCGGGTCATCGGATGATGTTTGATAGTCTGGATCAGTTCGTCAGTCCCCACGATGATCCCGCATTGTGGTCCGCCCACCAGTTTGTCGCCGCTGAACAGCACGATACTGGCACCCTGTTCGACACTGACACGCACGATCGGTTCATCATGCAGCCCAAACTCGGCGAAATCGATCAGGGCCCCCGAGCCAATGTCATCGATCACCGGGATGTTGTGCCGGCGTCCCAGTTTGACAAGTTTCGGCAATTCTACCGATTCCGTGAATCCAACGATTTTGAAGTTGCTGGGGTGAACACGCAGAATGGCGCCCGTGTTTTCGTTGATGGCAGATTCGTAATCGCCCAGACGTGTCTTGTTGGTGGTTCCCACCTCGCGCAGTTTGGCGCCGCTGCATTCCATCACGTCTGGCAAACGGTAACTGCCCCCGATTTCAACCAGTTCCCCCCGCGAAACAATCACTTCGCGTCCCGAACTGAGCGCCGACAATGTCAACATCGTGGCGGCTGCGTTGTTGTTGACGACGGTCGCCGATGCCGCACCCGTCAATTCGCACAACAGCCGTTTGACGGCCAGATCCCGTTGACTGCGTTTGCCGGTGACCAGATCGACCTCGACACTGGCATATCCGGAGGCCATGGCGTTAATCTCGCCAATGGCTTCGTCCGCCAGCGGCGCACGGCCCAGTCCGGTGTGCAAAAGTACGCCGGTGGCGTTGATCACCGGCCGCAGGTGAGCCTGGTCCTCGCGCGAGATCCAGGAGGCGATGCGTTCGGCCAGTTCCTGCGGCGTTGGAATGTGGACGTCTTCGGTCGCCGTCGATATCTGGTCGCGCAACCGATCCATGAACGTCCGCACACCCGACACCACGACATTGTGATTCGCGGTATCAACCAGAGACTTGAGTTGGGGGCTTTCCAGTAACTGGTTAACCGATGGCAGTTTGCGGAATGGATTGTTGACGTTGGGCATGGAGATCGGCAGGAAATGGATTGTTTCAGCAGTCGTTTGGCCACGAAACATAATTCATACACAGAGCACGCTAACGGTATGATAGCGTTCCGGGGCCCTGGTACTACGTCGGGGACCAAAAGAAATCCGGTTTTGCCAAAATCGATTTTGCCTATTGTGCCGCAGGCATCTCATCACTGCCCGAAACAGGCAATCCCGTCGTCGAGAGTCGGACGGTTGCAGCGTCGTCGCTGGATGCCAGCGATTGTCGCCGCTGCGCTTCAAGTTCCATTTGCCGAACCCGGGCTTCCATTTCCTTGCCCGGTTTGAAGGTCACGACATACTTTTCCGGAACCAGAACCTTGTCCCCCGTTCGCGGATTGCGGGCCTTGCGGGCCGCCCGTTTTTTCACTTCAAACACGCCAAAATTGCGAAGTTCGATTCGGCCTTCGCTGACCAATGTCTCAACGATGGCATCAAATGTCTTTTGAACAATCTCTTTGGTTTTGAGCTGGGTTAGCCCAATCTCTTCCGAAATCGTCTTGACAATTTCCTTTTTCGTCATTGTGATCCTTGAACGGCGGAGTCAGCGGCCGAAATCCGTTGTCTGTCGCCGCAAGTGTAGGCAGGGTAACAACTAGAGTCAACATGAATGATCCGGAACCATGTCGGGCCATCGCCTGACGAAATCCACAAGTCTTTTCTGATTAACGGTTTACGAAAAACTTCGGAGGTCGCTTTGCGGTCCGGATCCTAACATACTGGCGGGCAAGGACTTAATGAGGAATCGCTGGCCCGGCGGTACGGAATGAATACGCTTTTCCGGGATCCGGGGTTCGGCAGCCGCCTCAGGGTCAAAAGGATGGAGATCCGACAGCCGTTTGGATATCAAATGTTTAATGGGGGTGAATTGGGTAAATGGGTGATTCGTATCCGGCGATTTTGGATGGCGGTTTGGCGACCGAACTGGAACATCAGGGATATGCACTGGATGACACGTTGTGGTCGGCACGGCTGTTGCTGGAATCGCCCGAGACCATTTCATCAGTGCACCTGGCCTATCTGCAGGCCGGAGCCGATTACATTACGACCGCCAGCTACCAGGCGACGATCACCGGTTTCGTCCGGGCGGGAATCTCCGAACCGCTGGCCATCGCGCTGCTGCAACGATCGGTTCGGCTGGCCCGAGGCCAGCGTGATCTGTTCTGGAGGGAGGCCGCCAACCGCTCCGGGCGAACCTTTCCCCGGGTCGCCTGCAGCGTGGGGCCCTATGGGGCGTATTTGGCCAACGGATCCGAGTACACCGGCAACTACCGGCTCGACCGAGACGGCTTGATCGCGTTTCACCGGCGGCGCTGGTCTCTGTTGGCCGACGAGAAGCCGGACGTCATGTTGTGTGAAACGATTCCGTCCATGGCCGAAGTTCGGGTTTTGGCCGACCTGGCGGCCGAAACCGTGGCACTGCCCACATGGATCAGTCTCAGTTGCCGTGATGCCGGTCATCTTTGCGATGGCACTCCGATCCGGGACGTTGCCATGTTTCTCAATGAACAGCCGGCGGTTCGGTCAATCGGAGTAAACTGCGTTCCTCCCGCACTGGTGTCGGATCTGATTGGCGAAGTCCGCAACGCCTCGGACAAGCCAGTCGTGGTCTATCCCAATTCAGGTGAATCCTGGGACGCCGGCCAAAAAAAGTGGATTGGCCGGAATTCATTGTCCGGTTTTGCCGAGCTGGCAAAATTATGGCGCCGACAGGGTGCGGACGTAATTGGCGGCTGTTGCCGCACCGGACCGGACCATATCCGGATGCTGCGCAAAACGTTGCGGAATGACTGAACGGTCATTTGCCGGCACGGATTTTTCTGGCGAACCGGCAACAGCGAGAGTTGGCCATGGGCTGGCCCGGGACAACTGGCTTCGGCGGAACCATGATGCTGCCGGCGGCGTTCGTCAAATTTTTTCTCCGGCCTCAAAAATCATTGGCTCGACCATCACGCCCCGGCCGCCATGATGATCGCGGCCATCGAAACAAAAAACAGCTGCGGCAGATTCTCCAGCCACTCCACGTGATCAAGGGTCATGCGGATTGTCGTTCCGCCTCGAGTTAATTTCATTTTCCGGACGGCGGTCCGACCGAGAGCCAGCAAGTCGCGGAAGGACTGAATGGCCTGTTCCTTTACCAGGTCGTTGAGCCGTTGGTCGAGGCCGTCGAGGGCGCCGGGAGCCGCCACGCGGCCGGCATTGATCAGCCCCGTCAGCTGGTCGATGGGTTCGTCGCCGTTCAATTCAATGGTGATCTGGAGCGGCACCGGCAGAGCATCGCTGCCCAAAACCTCCACACGCCTTGCATCGCCGGGCACGTCGCCGATCAGCGTTCCCAATCCCGTTCCCCCTGCCATGCCCCTGTCGGAATGGTCACCACCCTCCAGCACAAAATGCAGTTCGGCCTGCATATCGAGATTGTTGACCAGATCCATCCCGTCAGACCACAAGAGATAATGTCAAACAGCGACGGAAATGAGCGCATGGGAGCATGAGTTGTACCATTATGCGACCGGAGGCGGCCGGTTCGCCGTTTGGATTGTAGCACCTTGCCATACGCTTTGGCCTTCGGCAACCATCGGGATCAAGGTCCGGGCCTGCCGGCATTCCCCGAGCCGGATTGGCAAGAGTCGGATCGCGGCGGCGACAGCCCGGGCCGTTGCAACAACGCCGGATGTCAGACACCGCGGAGCGACCGGTTGACCCGGCGGATCGACGTAACGAACGGGAACAACCATTCATCGAGAAATTGAGGCGTGCTGCGATTGCTGCCGCATCGGAGTTGATAACCGGCCTCGCCGATTAATATCGGTCCCGTTGCGGGACCAGCCAGACACGGCGCGGATTAATACGCCGGAACGGCAACGCGGACGGGGAGCCATGGCATTTTGGTTATCGGGTCGCAGTCGCCGGCGTTGCCAACGTATCACCGATCGAATACGGGGGACCCTCCCCGGATGGTTGCAGCACCAGGTCACCTGCGCCACTGATGTGCTGATCCACATGTTTTGGGTTGCCGAAACATACGACGTCCCCGGCACCGGAAACCCGGACGTCCAGCGACTCGGTCGCACAAACCCTGGCATCGCCCGCTCCGGAAATCCTGACTTTGGCGTGTACCGCATACAGATGTCGCAAGTCCGCGTCGCCCGCGCCGCTGACGGACGTGGAAACGTGGTTCACCAATCCGTTGGCGGTCAAAGTACCAGCCCCGCTGACTGACAAGTCGAGTTGCTCGCCCGCCACATCCAGAACATTCATTTCGCCAGCTCCGCTGACCCGCGCGGCCGTCAGTCCCGGCACCGTCACATTCACTTGCAATCCCGTTCTGGGACGGATCGGGCCGTCAGGCCGAATCAGCAGTCTTCCATTGATCACAGACGTTTCAATGTGGCTGATCAAATTGTCATCGGTGGAAACACAAATCGACGGGGCCTGGCCCGCCTGCACGTTCACCGTCCCAAAACCGGACAGATTCACTTCTTCAAACGGCGCAACCTGTCGAACCTCGGACAAATTCACTCCCGAACCCGGAATACCAGGTCGCAAGACGCCACATCCTGTCGTCAGCAGCACAACGGGAATGAGAAGATTGAGAATAAGGGAATTCAAACCGGGCCTCGATGGTTCGGCGCAGGGATGGGGTATCTGATCGGAATATCGGCAGTCCTGGATGAACGAATCCAGTAGCATACAAGCCGGCAGCGGGGGATAGCACTTTTTTCAAGTCCTGGCGCTCGCCGCAAACGGGGACTAACAGCCGGCGGTCCACATGCCCGGCGCTCAATGCGTCTCTGCGAAGCTGATTGGCGGCCTCATTTGCCGGGATCCACCATGGGACTGACAACCCGTTGGTCGTAATCCCGATTGGGGCGAGACCAGCAATCGGCGCAGCGCATGTGGCGGGCCGTCCATTAATTGGCGGATTGGCGCGGAGATTCCCGAGCTGGCCGATCCGCCAGTGGGTGATTGCATTATGAAAAGTCAACAATCTCCTGAAAGCTGGTAATTGCCAGATCAATCCGATCGACCGGGAATGTCAGCCGCGCGGGTCCCGGCGTCTTGTCAGTCGGTTTGTGCCACCCGTGGGCCGGGGCGGTTATGGCAACTGGGGCGTTATGGGGCGCGGTCAGTACGGGCGATTCCGGGGCGGCCCGTTCCCCGTCCCGGATGGCCGCCGCATCCCGGCCGGATTCGACTTTCGCAGTTTGGTCCGGGTGAATCGCCGGGAACGTTTGCCAGCCGACCAGCGAACCCTGGCCCTTGTCACCGCCGGAGCCAGCCTGCGGCCCGTTAACGAATCCACTGGCCCGGCCGCTGCTGCCGCAGCCTGCATCAAAGAAGGAGCCTGTCACGCCAAATTCGCCGGAGTTTGAGCGGCCTCGCCAGACATTGGCTGAAAACACCAAATCCCCCACGACGTATCCGGCCGGCAGTCCCCCAATCAGCGCGTCGGCGCCCTCCAGGCTGTTAATCGTATCAGCAGAAAAGTCGACTTCAGCCAGCAATCGGTCTCCGCTTTCCGGGGTAAAGTCAATCCAACCCAGGGTGTCCTTGTTGGTGAACTGCCATTGCGATCCATTCAGGCGGACAGCGATCAGGTGATCGGCGTTATTGGGGTTCAACTGGCTGCCAAACCGGTCCTGAACCCTTTGGGAGGAGTACATCAGAAATCCGGTTCCGGTTGCGTTGTCGGCTGCCGCCACTCCGTAGTTCAGCGGCGTCACGTCGGTCTGGACCAGGGCCGTCGCCTCGAACAGGGTTCCGCTGACCGCAAACTCGCCGGCATTCGATGTTCCGTTCCAGACTTCCGCCGCGAACGAGAGATCGCCGCTCAGAAAACCGGAATTGACGCCGTTGAATACCGACTCGCTGCCCTCCAGACTGGTAACGGTGTTGGCAGAAAAATCGACGGCCGCCAGCAATCGGTCGCCCGGCACGGGCGTGAAAGCCCTCCAGCCCAGCGAATCCTTGTTGGTATACTGCCATTGCGAGCCGTTCCAGCGGACCGCCAAAACGTGGTCGGCATTGTTGGGGTTAATGCGGTTGCCAAACCGGTCCTGCACCCGTTGGGCCGAGTACATCAGGAAGCCCCCGCCGGTCGCATTGTCAGCGGCTGCCACTCCGTAATTCAAAGGGCCGATCAGGGTTTCCGCGGTGCCGGGGTCGCAGCCGGTATCGGGTATAATTTCGGAGATCGCGACACCGCCGAGTACCACGTCGTTGCCACCGGTCAGTGGATCGACGTCGATGATGATCTGACCGCTGGCGTTGGGGGTTACGACGACGGCATACTCTTGCAACCGGCGGTTACTGTCTCCCACCTGGTTGTTGATGAACAGGTCGCCGAGGTCGTACGTCTGGTCAAAAAAGAATGGATCGCCGGCGCCCGTGATGGTCACCCGTTGCCGGATCGATGAATAAAAACCTTCCAGACCAAATACATAAACCTGATAATCGTGATCCACGTTCAGGTCGCTCCAGGTCACGGTGAGGGGATTGGCAGCCGACCAGATTTGTCCGGCCAGGTTGGTCAAGTCATTGGCATGCTGCACCAGGGTTGACGCATTAATGACAGGATCATCGGCGTTCCACGAACCATCCACGTCCTCGGTCACAGTGATATCAACTGTGGTCGGCGAGCCATCTTCACTGAACAAGTCATTCAGCGTTACGGACGTCGCCGAGGCATTGATGCCGGTCCAGTTGGTCGGCGTGGCGCTACCAGCCGGTCCAAAATCCACGCCAATCAGGATGGGATCTGCCGGACCGTCATTGTCCATAATGGTGGCAACCACATCGGGGATCGACAGACCCAGTGGATAATTGAGCAGATCGCCGGACGAGACAATCTGGTGGGAAATGGTGCTGAAATGGGTCCCCTCATCGTCGCTGTCATCCACCGCCCGCACGAAAATCGTGACCGCGCCGGTATTGGTGAAGCTGACGATTACCCCGGAGTTCCAGGCCACGCCATCAAGGCTGACCTGGCTTTGGGTATCGGCGGACGCCGATATCTGTACGGTTCCGGACGGAGCCGTGGCCAGCTGCAGGCTGTAGGCATCGGTCAAACCGGCTTCACTGATGTCGGTGCTTCCCCCGGTCTGGCTCAAAATAACGCCAGGACCGCCGGACTGGACGGTAATGTTGGCATCGTTCAGGTCAAAAAAGATGTTGCCCGAGCCTCTGACCTTGATCCGTGCCTGCGACGAATCGACGTTTGGGACAGTGATGGACTGCGACCCGTCGTTGGGAACGCCGGATGCCAGCACGGTGTTGTACGTCAATCCGCCATCGACCGACAACAGAATATCGACGTTGGAAGTGTTGACAAGGCCTCCGTCGGTTCCGGCCACGTTCCAGCTGACGATTTCCTGGGTTCCGCCCAGCCAGGTCGCGGCCGTATTTTGCGAAGTGACCTGAAACGCCTGTCCGGTTACCACAACCTGAATGGTCATGTCGTCGCTGGAAACACCCCCACTCAAACCACTGTTGTCCCGAACCACAGCGCGAAAGTTCATCGTGCGATTGGTTGTGGGCAGTGTTTCGCCAATCACGGTTGTGTTGGCGAGCAGATCCGTCAATCGGGGAAACACCCGCGTGGGGTTTTCGGTTGGCGACCACGCCCGAAACAGCGGGCTCGATCCGTTGTCACCGGCGCTGACATCCTGCTGGGGCCCGAGGTCGCGTTGTTCCCAGCTGAACGTCAGGACATCACCGGCATCCGCATCGTTGCCAACGGCTGTCAGTTCGAACGGAGTGCCGGCCGGAATTACAAAATTACCACCGGCATTGACGGTGGGGACGTTGTTGGCGGTGCCAATAATCTGCGCAGCCGCATTGGCCGAACCCGTCGTGATGTTGTCACGAATCTCATCGATGCTTTCAGAATGAAAAAAAGCGTCGCTGTTCAGTTGCAGGTTGTCGTTACCGCAAATGCCGGCATAGGCCATGATTGTGGTTCCGCTGCCCGGCTCGTAGGCCGTTGAGCCGTTGCGATTGCCTCCGGCACAACTGCCGCTGTCGCCGTTAAACGTGTGATTGGCTCCATACTGGTGGCCCATTTCATGGGCGACATAATCCACATAAAAGGGGTCCCCGATCGGGCTGGTCAACCCCGTTACACCCCGCGCCTTGGAACCATTGACTCCAATGACACCCAAACTGGCAACGCCGCCCCCGCCGGTACTGAACACGTGTCCCAGATCATAATTGGCGCTGCCAATCACCGCATCCAGATTGGACTGGTTTTGGCCCAGCATCGTTACTCCGTTGTTGTTGGTGTAGGGGTCGGTGGCGGAGTTGGTGTACACAATCAGATTGTTGTTGCCAACCAAAATCATCCGCGCCGACAGGTCAATTTCGTACAGCCCGTTGACGCGATTGAGTGCCGTGACAATGGCCGCCTGACCGGCGGCCACGGTCCCTCCGTGAAATGCCGTATACTCGCCGGTCGCGGCAATCGCCGTCTGATAAACGCGCAGTTCATTACCAAACGGAGGCGCAAATCCGGACACAGCGTTGCCCGAACCCGGCAGCGCTGCCGCGTCGTTTCCGAATTCCCCGTCGTGGAATCCGGATTCGGCGTGACCGGATTCGACAATCGGTCGACCCGTCTCGTCCAGCACCCCGGCCTCGCCAAAGATGGTTCCCGGCTGAACCAGTGCATCGACGCGAAAATACGAGGCATAGACCTCTGTTTCCAAATGGAAGTACGGATCGATGTACCAGGATCCATTGGCCGACAGCACCTGGGCGTGGAAGCCGTGCATCGTTGTGTCCAGCCGGACTGTCGCCAATGGGTCATCCAGACCGATACCCCGATAAGTCTTGATATCCGGAAATATGGCAGCCAGCTCTTCTTCAATAATCGGCGACTCCACGATTTCGAATCGCTGGTACGTCCCGTCCGGTGCCGCCAGGCTCATGACCAGCGGATTCACGGCTGCCTGTTCCGTGAATTCCAGTGGCGCTGTCGCCAGTGACCCCCAAATCGCCTGCTCGTTAATATCAAACAACCGGACGTCGGTCGCCTGGACATGAATTCGGTCACCCGGGTTGGCCACGGTCTGTTCGGGAACCGCTTGCCAAATGGAATCCAGGGGAAGTCCGAAAGCCGGATTGCCGGTCAGCAGGTTGCGAGCTTCCAGCGCCTCAAAATGCAATACCTGTCCGGTCGCGCCCTTTGGTGATGTTCGCGACCGAATCCAGAAACGCCTGTCACTATTCCCGTATCGCATTGAGCACCCGGTTGTTTGAAAAGTTGGCTGACTGGTGTGGGCGGGTGAACGTTTCGCCGCCGCAATCTGAAGGGCCCAGTATTCACACACCCAAACCGGTTGAAAACCAGGTTCCGGGAACAACCGGCCAGGCAGGCGAGGTGCCCCGTCGCCACGGCGCGGCGAGCGCAAAAAAGCGGAACGAATCGTGTTAATGGGTCCCATTTAGCCATTAACAGATGCCGAAACAACTGCCGATCGGAACAAGGTTGGCCGCGGATTGGCGCGAAAGACCTGACGCGGCGTGTTGTCGATCAGCATCCGGCGGCGCCGCAGAATTTCGAACACCGTTTCCCGTGTGTGCCGCGCAGCCCGTAATTTGCAGGCTAGATCCGGATCACCTTGCGCTGGGATTCAATCTTTTCCAGCGCATACAGCTTCCCGGTTCCGCTGCCGGGACAAACATCGCAGGTTTGCTGCCACGTCTCGGGAGTGCGCAAATTGGAGTCCCAGAATGGCCAGGAGCGGCACTGCCGGGGGCGATGCGCATAGACCTGGCAGCGGCGGCTGCCCCCGTCAAAAAAGACGCAATCGCCATTGGGAAACTCGACCAGGCTTTTGCGGATTCCGATTTTTCGAACGTACTTGTCCTCAAACCTGGCCACATCATCGAATCCGAGGGCCGTTGCCAGGCCCTGGATTTCCGATTGATTTACCCAAACATAGCCGGGGGCGCCTGTGCAGCAATCGCCACAACCGGTGCATTTGAATTTCAATCCGGCGGCGTACCAGGGTGCGTGGCTGGCAGGTTGTTTTTCGGGCATGACCGCTATCCTCCAATCTGGTACATGGCACGCTGCGGTTTTTCAAACCCCTCGCTGCCGATGCCGTGGGCACGTTTTTTGTGCGCGACACAATCCATGATCACGGCCTGCAGCACCGTGTTGCCGGATCCATCACGCAGCGGTTCCCGCAAATCCCATTCTTCGTGGGAAAACAGGCAATTTCTTATTTTTCCGTCAGCGGTCAGTCGCAACCGGTTGCAGTCGCCGCAAAACGGCTCCGAGACGGAATTGATAAAACCGATGCGGCCCTGACCACTGGCCCAACGAAAATCAGTGGCCGGCCGCGAGGGATCATCCCGCGGCACGGGTACCAGTTCGCCCAGCGACTGTTCCAGCAACCGGCGAATTCGGGCTCCCGTCAAAACATCATCCTGGCTCCAGTCACCGGTCGAGTTGAGCGGCATGAATTCGATAAACCGCAGTGTCAAATCACGTTGCCGGGCAAACCGGGCCAACGGGACCACCTGCGATTCGATCAGCCCTTTCACGGCTACGCTGTTAATGCGAATATCTTCAAAGCCGGCGTCCTGTGCGGCGGCGATTCCCTGCAGGGTTGCCTGCAGTCCATCACGTCGGGTGATTTGACGGAACTGGTCGCGATCGAGCGTGTCCAGACTGATATTGATCCGGTCCAGTCCGGCGGCTCGCAGCGCTACCGCCTGTTTGTCCAGCAACATGCCGTTGGTGGTCAGCGCAATTTCCTCAATAGCTGCAATTCGTCGGAGAGCAGCTACCAGAGTCGGCAACTCGCGACGCACCAGCGGTTCGCCCCCCGTCAGCCGAATCCTGGTAATTCCCAGTTCGGCAAACAGGCGGGTTACGCGTGTCAACTCCTCAAACGTCAATATCTCGGGACGCGGCAGAAACTGAACCAGTTCGCCGGGCATGCAATAGTGACAGCGAATATTGCATCGGTCCGTTACGCTTAGCCGCAATGCCGTGTGCACACGTCCGAAGCGGTCAATCAGTGATTGCGGGGTGTCAGGCATACGGGGTTCAATTCGCCGGCGGATTCGGTCTCAGGAGCTTTCGGAACGACGGTCCAGCGATTCTTTGGCGCGGGTTCCGGAGTCATGCGACGACGGTGCCCCGGCCCGGACGGCCGACACGGGTCCCGAATTCGGCACCGCGAAACGTCCCCGTGCGGATTCCGTGTCAGGTTCCCGCCGAACCGAATCGGCGGAAGTTCCCGTCGCCTGTGGATGGATCCAGGTGGCGTTTCCCAGATGATCCACTTCCTGTTTCCAGACCGGCACGACCTGTTTTATGGCATCGATCAGCCATTGTCCGGCCTCAAACGACTCCTGCCGATGGGGGCTGCTGACGGCCACGGCCAGACTGGCCTGTCCCGGCGGGACCGTCCCGATACGATGGATGACGGCCACGCCATTCAGTTTCCAGCGGGCGCGGGCCTCGCTGCACAAGGCCTGCAATTCGCGTTCGGCCATGGCCTGATAACACTCGTATCGGAGCTCGACAGTCCGCGTTTTGCCGGTCCATTGCCGGGTGGTCCCCAGAAACAGCAGATTGGCACCGGCATTGGCATCGGCAACCGCCTGCAGCGCCATCAGGGGATCTACGGGATCGTTGGTGATCAGGATCATGCCACGTCAACCTAGCCGCCACTAACCGGGGGAATACAGCCAATTTCCGAACGGCCGTTGAGCGCATGGTCGTTCGCGGCGTACTGCTGGTCAACTGCAAACTGGCACCAGGGCAGGATTTCAGCCAGCCCGGGAAATCGCGATTGCAGTGCCCCGCGAACGTCAGCCACGGTCATACCGTCGGTAAATTCCAGTTCCACGCGGGAAAGTCCCGCCAGATCCTTCGCCTGGGCGAACAACAATACGGTTACGGTCATGAGATCATTAACGGCTCACTGCGGCGATCAAACAACGAGTCCAGTTCCGGCATCAGTCCGTACGCCAGGGCCAAAATCTTTACCGGATGGATCGTCGGTTTGACGGTCCCCTGCTCCATTTGAATTTTGCAAGTGCTGCATTCGGTACAGCCGGCCACGATATGCGGTTGCCGGACGGCGGAAATCAGGCCCACGCCGGCCCGCAAACTGCGTCGGTAATTCGCCCGCATCAGTCCGTAGATGCCAGCCATTCCGGAACACCCCTTTTCGATTCTTTCCACTTTCAATCCCGGAATCAAGCGGAGCAGGTTCATCCCGGCGACGACCGGACCGAGGGCTCGCTGGTGGCAGGGCAAGTGGTATCCGAGGGTGTAATTGAGCGGGCTAAAATCCAGTTTCAGCTGGCCGTTCAGGTGCAACTGCCATAAAAAATTGCTGATGTCGGTGCAATTCCCGGACACAATTTTGGCATCGGAATCATCCAGAAAATGCAGATATTCATGCTGCAACGCGAGGGCCGCGGCCGGTTCGGTCGTCACAATATGGCAGCCCTGCCGGACGCCCTCGGCCAGCAACTCCACATTGCGTGCAGCGATCTTTCGGGCCCGGTCGATCACACCGGCCGAGATCATGGACATTCCGGCGATCTGCTGACCTGCTGGAACAAAGACCTCGAATCCGTTGTGTTTCAGCACGGCGCAGGTGGCGATGGCCAGTTCCGTGTCATTCCAGTTGGCAAAGGCATCGACAAAGTACAGAACCTTGCGGCCCTGGCGGCGAGTGGATTGGGTCAATCGCTGGCGGGCCGCCCATTTGATGAAAGGACGGTTGGCGAAACGCGGCAATTTTCGGGATTGTGCAATGCCGAACATCCGGTCCAGACTCCATCGCATCAACCGGTTGCGAGTCATCCAGTTCACAATTCGCGGCATCCGCCCGGCGAACAGGTACAGGATATCCAGACGCGTCAACAGCCATTCCGACATGCGCAGCCCGTTGACGGCCACATGCTGGGCCTTGGCCTCCACCATCAACCCCGGAATATCGACGCCGGCGGGACACTCCAGCCGGCACTGGTGGCAATTGACGCACAGGTCGGCCACTTTTTTCAGCTCTTCCGAATTCAATTCTCCGGGATCGAGGCTGCCGTTCAACACGTCACGGATCAGATTGGCCTTGCTCCGCGGGGAGGCTTCCTCACGCGGATGGAGTCGAAAGATCGGACACATTCGTTCGTTGGGGGAAGCGGTACGACAACGGGCACAGCCATTGCACTGGGCGGCCTCGGTCGCCAGTTCCGACAGTGACCAGTTCAACTGGGGCTCGATGACCGGCAACTCCAAAGCCGGTTTTTTTTTTCGCCCGTCGATCCGCGGCTGTCCGTTGGCATCGTCCGCCGGGGGCGACGGGACGGTCCCGGAAACGGAAATCTGCCGCAAGTGACTGGTGAAGTCGAATCCGGGCAGCTCCACGATTTTGCCGGGGTTCAATATGTTTTGCGGATCGAATTCGTGTTTGACTTCCTCGAAAACGTGATACATGCGGCCGTACTGTTTGCGCAACCAGTGTGTTCGAATCAGCCCGTCACCATGGGATCCCGAGATGGTCCCCTTCATCTCCAGCACCCGCTCAAACAACATTTCGGTCAACTGGCGGATCCGCGCCACGTCATCCGGATGAGACAAATCAAGTTGCGGTCGCAAGTGAATCACACCCTGTCCCACATGGGCAAACACCGTTGCGGTCACCTCGCAGGTGTGCAGGATGCCCGGCAAATCCTGCAGAAAATCCGGTAAACGGTCCGGTGGAATGGCCAGGTCCTCGACAAACGGAATTGCCTGGCGACGCCCTTTCATGGCGAATTGCATGGGGATTCCCCGACGCACCATTCGCCAGTACAAATTTCGCTCCTCCTCGCTGCACGTCATGAGGGAGCAAAAGGCCTGTTTGCGGCGCGTGTATCGTTCGTTCAGCGACTGGATTCCGGATCGCAGCTGACTGGCGTCGTCGGCCTGCATTTCCACCAGTACCATCGCTTCGGCCGTTTCGGGAATCAGCCGCTGAAACCGTTCATCGAACGTTCGCACCAGCGACAGTAACCGCCGATCCATCAGGTCACAGGCGACCACGTCATGATCCAGTGCGTCGACGGCAGCGCGGGCCGCCGTTTGCATTTGGTCAAAAAACAACAGAACCACACCGCGATGCCGGGGAATCGGCCGGATTGACAGAGTCGCTTCCGTGATTACCGCCAGGGTGCCCTCGGAGCCGGCAACGAGTTTTGCCAAATCCAGACGGCCATCGGTCAGCAGGTCCGTCAGGTTGTAACCGGCATGATTGGTGGGGGTTGCCGGCTGGTGTTCCTCGATCAACTGGCGACGCCGGCCCAGGACCAGCTCAATTTGCGCCGCCAGGCGACGGGTGGCTGGATCGCTGGCGGCGGCCGCACCCACCTCGACCAGCGAACCGTCAGCCAAAACCAGTTGCAGGCGGCGGATCTCGCTGCGGGGCGAACCGTACTTCAACCAGTGGCTGCCGGTTGCATCCAGCGACACCAGGCCGCCCATGGTCATGACGCTGCGGGTCGCCGGGTCCGGCCCGAACATCATTCGACTGCGTTCCAGCTGGCGATTCACGTTGGCCAGCACAGCGCCCGGCTGGACCCGAACCTCGTCCGGATGGTCGGTCACGATGCGCCGCATGTAAACCGAAAAATCCAGAACCAGACCCGTGCCGATGGCTCCCCCCACAACATTGGACCCGGCCCCGCGGGGGTGAATGGGCAAGTTGTTTTCGGCCGCATACTTGACCACCGCAATCACATCGTCGACGGACCGCGGGCGCACGACACCGGCCGGGCTGATTTGCAAAACGCTGGCGTCTGTGGAATACATTTGCCGAAACAAATCATCGCACAAGACGTCACCTTCGATCAGTCCTCGCAAATCGGCCTGGATTCGCGCCTGTTCGGGATTCATGGGCCGGGCGGTACGCCTCGTTGAGAATGACTTCGACTTCGGCACCGCCTGTTCGCCGAACAGGCATCCGGGGAAGGCGACCGGCAGGGAGCCGGCCTGCTGAATGCCTTCCTGATTCTACGCATCCGGGGGATACAGGTGCAACGACCCGCAGTGTACCCGGGGGAGATTGGACAGACGGTCGGGGCAAAATGTTGCTGACGTAACGGTTGCAACGTCTGCCCGGTTGCAGGAAACTGTTATGATAACTGGCCGGTCACCCGATCGACGCATCGCATCGGACCCGGTCATTTGGTTGCCCCGTCATACTTCCGATTTCACAACCTGGAGATGTGAGTCGATGAAACGACTGCTTGTCATGCGCCATGCAAAATCCAGTTGGGAAGACAAGAGCCTGCCGGACCACAAGCGTCCGCTTAACGAGCGGGGCCAGCGAGATGCGCCGCAAATGGGCCAATACCTTGCCCGCATGGACTGTGTTCCCGATCTGATTCTTTCGTCGACCGCAGACCGGGCGGTCTCGACCGCCCGATTAGTGGTATCGGGGCTGGGCCGCAAGGTACCCGTCGGACTTGAGAAGATCCTTTGTGATGCCGACGTCGAGGAGTTTTGTGATGTGGTTCGCTTCGGGGCCGATGCCGAAAACAACGTGCTGGTAATCTCGCACAATCCCGGTGTGGAACGCTGGGTCTATGCCCTCACCGGCGAATTTGAGACGATGCCCACCGCATCGGTTGCCGTCATTGATTTGCCTGACAAACTCGACTGGTCGGACATCAACAGTCTGACCAAAGGTACACTGGCCAACGTGTGGCGCCCCAAAGAGGTTCTGGTCTGAACCAGGTTCCGGTCGGAACCGAATCACGCCCGGCGGCGCGCCCCCCGCGCCGCAATGCGCGTCGCATTGACAAGGACGATGGGTGCCATTGTTGTCCGGGCGCATTCTGTTGAAGCCGGGCCGCACGGACAGCAAGCACGCGCTAAACGGCCTCGCGCAATTTCATGACCGGCGGCTGCGAATCCCCCATTTCCATGATCAGCCGACGAAAGCTGGCCGGACTGCCCGGCGTCAGGCGTCCGGCAACCCGGGGAAACTCACAACCCGTCAACCAGGGGACCGAAACGGGCATTTGGTCAATGTGCATGAGCCCGAACATGGCGGTCGTGGCCGCGTCCAGAGCCGGCGGCCGGTAATTGAACGAGGTGTCGGCGAACCAGTCGCATGATGCCGCCTGGCGGATTTCATTCATCAACAAACCATGCGAATTCAGCGCTCCGCCGGCCACCAGTTCAACCGGGGACGCGTGATTCGCCTCGTCAATAAAGCCGGCCACTTGCCCGGCCAGCTGATGACTGAACGTTCGCAAAACATCGGCGATCCCCAATTCCCGTTTGTGAATGATCGCAAAAGACTCTTCCAGAATCTGTCCATCATTGGACTCATCCGCCGGGTGAACACGATGGGCGGCCATGGCCGACTGCCAGTAAGCGGCCAATTCCTCGTTGATTCGGCCCTGGGCACCAATTCCGTCACGGCGGGGCGCCGTCAAGCCGCCTTGACCGCACCGCGCCAACAATTGGCGTTCCAACCCGGCTCCGGGCATGACCCGCTGACGAAGGCCGGGAATCTCGTTGTCCAGGCCATCGGATTCGGGCAACCAAACCAAATGGCACTGGTCCGTCCAGTGCACCACGACCCGGGCCGTTCGGGCGACCGTTCTCGGTCGATCCGCAAACATCATCCACCAGGCCAAAGGGGCCAGTGGCCAGCCCCGTCCGCCGCTGGCCAAATCCTGCATTGGCAGGCCGTCAATGACGGATAATCCGGTGCGGGCGGCCAGCGTGGCAGCCGAGACCAGCGGCTCCCACGAAATCGCTCCATCATAGTCGCGTAACCAGATCCCGGGATCGTTCACACATATGGCCAACAGCTTTTTCTCGCTACGGCCGGAAATGGTAATTGCCTGTCCCGCCGATTCGGCCAGCTGCATCGACAAATCGTTGCGCAACTGGGCCAGTTCCTCGATGTCGCCAGTGACCCGTTCGGCAAACCGGACGCAGGCCTGGGCCACACCGGGACCGATCGGCGATTGTCGATGTTCCAGCCAGCGTGGCCTCAGGCATTTGCCGCGGCCTTCGGTCAGCGCCAGAGCGGTATCGACACACGAAAAATCCGTCTGAATCGATAACCCGATTGCCAGTCGCCGCGCCTCTCCCAACCGGTAACGATCGATCAGTTCCACGAATTCCTGCTGATTGCGCATGGAATCAAGCCTGGGAGAATCGCAAAAAACCTTTCAAAATCCACAATCCTCGCCCGGCCCGGTGCCGGTGCAGAAAACGATACTCCGGGACCGCAATCTCCGTATGGCGGTCCCGGAGTATCCTGTTGCCGCATTCAGGCCGTTGTCATTTGCCATGGTCAGCTGGCCGTCCGTGAACCAACCATTCATGGGCACTGCCTGAATACGACGTTCAGCACAAGGGTGTCACAAAGCCTCTTCGTCCCGACGTCTGGTGTGAATGCGACCGGATGGAATGGGTGACCGGGCCAGCGGAGTCGTCCGCCGTTCAGGCAACCACGCGCAGCTGGACTGGCATCGTCCGCTGGATGCCTTCCACGAATTCTTCGAAAATTCGCATGTCCAGCGCCGAAGCCAGGTCGCTTTCCGGATGGAATTGGGTTCCCAGGGCGAACCAGTCGGGCTGGTTGCTTTCGATGGCTTCAATGATGCCGTCGGGACAACAGGCGGTTACATCGAATCCAGGTGCCACCTCATCAATGGCCATGTGATGCCGGCTGACGACGCGGATTTCGCCTTCGCCATACACGCGGGACATGATCGACCCTGGAGTTACGTTCAGACTGTGCCGGTGCCCGGCATCCTGGGCGTCGCGGTGCGGAATGGCCTCGGGTTGATCTTCCGGAATATGCAGATACAGATTCCCGCCCAGCGTGATGTTCATTAATTGCATACCGGAACCGATGCCAAAAACCGGCAGACGACGTTCCGCGGCAATCCGCATCAGGGTCCGGTCGAATATTTCGCGACGAGGCTCCATGGGCCGCACTGACGGATGCAGCATGAATCCGTCTCGCCGCGGATCCAGATCCGCACCGCCAATCATGACCAGTCCGTCCAGGCGATCGACGATCGCGTACAGGCTGTCTTCGTCATCGACCGGGGGCAATATCAGCGGTATCCCGCCCGCCTGGGCAACGCAGTCGTAATAGCCTGACGCGATATACGTAAACGCGGGCTGTTTGCCTTCTGCTCGACGAAAATCGGCGTTAATTCCAATTACTGGCCTGGTCATGACTTGATTCCCTGTGGATGGTCCGGTCCATCGTGGACCAGATAGTAAATGATTGCCAAAACAATCAAACGGGAATTCAAAACACAGGTCGCGGGTTTGGTTTCGGCCAGTTTTGTGAAAGCAATCCAACGGCCTCAACCCACTCACCGGATGGCCCGGAAGGCGTCGACGCCAGACATAATGTCACTGGATTCCTGACTGACCAAACTACATGCCGACGTCCGGGTCATCTTGATCCCGTCGGACAGTCCTGGATGGAAAAAATCCCTTTCCTCCCAATGGGTGGGACGGGCAACCAACGTCGCCCGGGTGGGTAACCGAATGGAATACAACGATTGAGAGCCGATTGTGGCCATCGCAGGTCCACCAGCAAATTTTCGCCGTATTTTGCGTAGATTTCGCTTTGCCAGCACGTTATCTGGTGCAAGCACCCGGTTTGCCAGCGGTCCTTTTGAGGCCCGGCGGTGCGCTGTTATGATCGGGTGGGTGACCGGAGGCTGACCGGAACCGGTCGGGCCGAGTCGGGATTCGTCAATGTTTTTGCGTGGTCAAATGCACTTTCTGTACCAAAACGTCTGTCTTGAGTCGCTCGGATATACCCTGCCGGAGACGGTGGTCACCAGCACCGACCTGGAACACCGGCTACAGCCCCTGTACGAACGATTGCGGTTGCCGCAAGGACGTCTGGAATTGATGACGGGGATCGGCGAGCGACGGTTTTGGCCGGGCGGGACGGCCGTCTCCGACATCAGCGTTGGCAGCTGTCGCGCAGCCTTGCAGGCCGCCGACGTGGATCCCGCGCAGATCGGTTTACTGGTGCACGGTTCCGTTTGCCGCGATCATCTGGAACCCGCCACGGCCTGCCGTGTGCATCACCTGACCGGACTTGTTCCCAACTGTCAGGTTTATGACGTCTCCAATGCCTGCCTTGGTATTTTAAATGGCCTGATTCAGGCCGCCAACATGATTGAACTGGGCCAAACTACCCATGCGCTGGTCGTCGGTTCGGAAAACGGACGTGGTTTGATGGAATCCACGATCGCGGAACTGAACCGCAACCAACGGCTGACACGCAAGACGATAAAAAATTCGATTGCGTCGTTGACCATTGGCTCGGCCAGCTGCGCTGTATTGCTGGCCCACCGAACCGTCAGCCATTCCCAGGCGGGCCTGATTGGGGGAGTAGCCAGCGCGAATACCCGGTTCCATGAATTGTGCCGCAGCCTGGGGGACCAGGCAGGCGGCGGAATGTCACCGCTGATGGACACGGATTCGGAAACCCTGATGTTGCACGGAATCGAAACCGGGCGAATTACGTTTGAACAATTCCTGGAACGTTTGCAATGGCACCGCGAGGAGGTTGCCCAAACGGTTTGCCATCAAGTCGGCGCCACGCACCGAAAACTGATGCTCGAGTCAATCGGTCTGGATGTTGCCAATGATTTCGTCACGTTTCCCTGGTTGGGCAATACGGGCTCGGCGGCCTTGCCAGTCACCCTCGCCCGGGCATTTGAACAGCAACCGCTGGCGGCCGGACAGCGACTCGCCCTGCTGGGAATCGGTTCGGGGATCAATTGTCTGATTCTGGGGATTGAAACGGGCAACGTGCCTTGCCTTGGTCGGGAATGTGACGACGTTGCCGAATTGCGCCCGGCGGCAAGACTGGCTGGGCAATCCCGATGAGCCTTGCCTGCCGGTACCCGTCGACCGTTTGTCTGGTGCTGGTCAGCACGGTGCTGGCGGCGCCCTGGCCAGCGGCCCCGGCCTGGCCCCAGCAACCGGCGCCACCGGTCCTTGACGAAACCCTGTGCCGCGAGTTGCAGACGATTGTCGACGACGTGGTCGACCGCTATCAATTGCCGGGCATGCTGGCCGCCGTCATGAAGGATCGAAAAATCGTGGCCCAGGTTGCCAGCGGGGTGCGCAATGTCCGGCATCCCGACGTTCCGTTGACGATCCATGACACGGGCCATCTCGGTTCCTGCTCCAAGGCCTTGACGGCCACCCTGGCCGGCATCCTCGTCGACAACGGAATGCTGGATTGGCAGGACACCGTGGCCGACCGGCTGCCCCGCCTGGCGGACGAAATCGATCCGGTTTATCGCGACGTAACCCTCTGGCAATTGTTGACGCATACCGCTGGCGTCGCCGCCAACGGCCCCGCCTGGTCGGGTGGCGGCGTGGCCACGCCGGAAAACCGGCAAAGGATTGTCGCGAAGGGTCTCAAAACAAAACCCTCGGAATTGATGGTCGGAAAATATGCGTATTCCAATCTGGGATATCTTGTGGCTGCGGCCATGATGGAATCGGCCACCGCTCAAACATGGGAACAGTTGGTGACCGAGAAACTTTTTGAACCGCTGGAAATGACCTCGGCCGGTTTCGGGCCGCCGGCCACGGGCGACCAGATCGACCAACCGTGGGGACATTTCTTGCGAGGCAAAGTGCCGGTACCCACCAGTCGTGACAATCCCCCCGCGATGGGTCCCGCCGGAACGATTCATGCCAATCTGGCGGATTGGGCCCGTTTTGTGTCGTTGCACATGGCCGCCGGGAACGACGAGGCTTCGCTGATCCATGACCAAACCCGTCGTTTTCTGCATACGCCTCCGGAGACGTCCGGGGCCAACCGTTACTCAGGCGGCTGGATCGTGGTGAAACTGGCGTCGGGAGGCTACGAACTGCAGCATGAGGGAAGTAACACGTTTTGGCTGGCCTCGGTGGTGCTGCAGCCCGAATCCGGCAGTGCAATCTTGTTGATCACCAACCACGCCTTGCAGCCTGCCTTGCCGGCCAATCATGAAGCGATCCGCCGGATCCGCCGCCTGGTTCAATAACGGTATAGCCTCGTACACTTTGAAGTTGATCTGGGAGCCGGGCCGGATTTTCGGTCTAATTTCCCTCCGGCCCGAACGGATTTGGGAGTTTTTTGGCAAATCCGGGGCCCGGACCGGTTACAAGTGCCAATTTTCGACTGTCGGTAAAACAAGCGTTTAATAAACTGGGTACAGAAATCCGAGATCCCCGACAGGAAATGATGAGCGATCCACATCCAACCGCCGACCTGGACACCAGGACCCGTATCTTGCAGGCGGCCGGACCAATTTTTGCCGAACGGGGCTTTGCACGGGCCACGGTTCGTGACATCTGCCGGGCGGCCGACGTCAATATTGCAAGTATCAAGTACTATTTTGGTGACAAACAGGCATTGTACCTGGCAACGGTTCATTTGGCCCGGGAGACGCGAGCGGAGCGTTACCCGTTTCCTGCTCTGGACGACGGGGTCGCCCCGGAGGAGAAGTTGTACGATTTCGTCTCTGCCCTGTTGCGTCGCCTGATGGCGTTGCAACCGGCGGCGTGGCCAATTCAGTTGCTGATGCGGGAATTGATGCAACCCACAGATGCCTGTCGCTCGCTGGTCCAGGGTTATTTCCAGCCAATGTTCGCGGCGCTGATGCGAATTGTTGACCAGTTGTCCCCGGTTCCATTGCAACCGGACCAGCGACTGAAGGCGGGTTTCAGCATCATTGGTCAGTGTTTGCATTACCGGTTCGGCAGTGAAGTGGTTGCCCTGATGGTCCCGGCCGGGATGCGTCCGGAGTTTGGAATTGAGCAACTCGCGCATCACATTACGCAATTCACCCTGAACGGATTGCAAGCCGGCTCAGGTTCCTGCGGGACGACCCTGGCACCCGGACCAGTCGATACAACTCCTCCCGGGGACCGTTAGCCGGGGGAAGCGGCAAAGGCCGGCGGCCGTGTTTTGGCAAACTCAATTCATTCAGCGCTATTCGTCCAGGAAGATCCAATTCGATGAATTCGACCCAATCGACGTTGTCCGGCAAATCCAAATATCTGCTCTCGTTGGCGATTTTGGGCGTCGCCAGCGGCTTGTGTGTGATCCTGGTTCTTTTCAAGGAGCCGCCACCCAACCGCGAGGATGCGAACCTGACGCCAACCGTTTCGGTGTTTCCGGCCAGTGTCTTTGATGGTCGGCTGAGCATTGAGGTCAGCGGTGTTGTTGAGCCGCACCGAGAGGTCACCGTGTCGGCCCAGGTCTCCGGCGAAATTTCCGAAAAATCACCGGACGCCGTGGCTGGCAATTTTGTCCGCCAGGGCGATTTGCTGATGGCCATCGATCCGCAGGACTACGAACTGGAAATTGATCGTTTGAACGCCGAACTGGAACAGTCCAAGGCAGCCATCAACGAACTGAACGACGAACTGGAAGGACTGGAGCGTTCCCGCGAGATCGTGCAGCGGGATTACAATCTGCAACTGCAGGAGCTGGAACGCCGCCGCATGCGCCAAATCGGCGCTGTCGCAGAGCGAGCTGGATCAGGCGGCCCGCAGCGTGATGGCGGCCGAACGGACCCTGACGGAACTGCAAAACAGCATCCGCCAGGCCACTACCCGCCGCGTTCGATTGACCAGCGGAATTACCTTGTCGGAATCCATGCTGAACAAGGCCCGGTTAAACCTGCAGCGAACCGGCATCCGGGCGCCATTTGACGGTGTGATCGTCAACGATCCGGTTGAGCAGGGCGATTATGTGAGGACCGGAGACACGTTGCTGGTATTTGAAGACACCTCCAAAGCCGACGTCAAATGCAATCTGCGCGGAAATCAGGTCCTGCAAATTTTGAAATACTCGGTGCCGGATTCCCGTTTTGAAACCGATCCCCTGACCGCGGCCTACCAGTTGCCCCCCACCCCGGTCCGGATTTTTGCCCGTTCCGGGGAGGACACGATCCAGTGGGATGGAACGCTGCAACGCTTTGACGGGATTGGATTCGACGAGCAGACCAAGATGATTCCGGTACGCGTGGTGGTCGATGATCCGGTCTCGAATTCCCTCGGACGCCCGGTGGCCCTCGTACGTCAGATGTTCGTGAACGTGGTCATTGGTCTGGATACGGCCAATATGGGAGATGAACGGTTACTGGTTATCCCGGAAATTGCCATCCACCCGGGCAACCATGTCTGGTCGGTGAAGGACGGTCGTCTGCAACGCCACAATGTCAGCGTGCTGGATCGGCTGAACCCGGGCGCCAGGGAACAGGACCGGCTGGTGGTGATTCGCACCGCCGGGGGCGAACTGCAGGCCGGCAGCCAGATTGTGGTAACGCCCCTGGCCCAGCCCAATCCGGGAACCGAGGTTGATGTTTTGCCGCTGACACCGGAATTGACGCCGGCGCCGCTGAACACAACGAAAACCGGCACCGACGCGGTTGAAAAACGGGGAGAGCCCCTGACGACCAGTCCGGGCGACGTCGAGGAACCGGCCAATACCGGGGTTGCGGGAGCCAAACGCTCATGAAGAACGTCATCCACTGGGCCATCCGCAATTCACCGGCCATGAACATGATCCTGATCGCCTCGCTCATGGTCGGCGCGATCAGTCTGATTGTCATGCGGCGCGAGGTATTTCCCGAATTCGAACTGGAAATCGTCCTCGTAACCGCCGTCTATCCGGGGGCCACGCCGGAAGAGACGGAAGAGGCGATTTGCGAGAAGATCGAGGCGGTTATTTCCGGCGTCGACGGCGTGAAAAAATACACGTCCGTGGCCCGGGAAGGAGCCGGATTCGTCATCATTGAGTTGAACGCGAATGTCGATGACGTTCAGAAGGTCCTGAATGATATTCGTTCCCAAATCGACCAGATTCAGAGTTTTCCCGACTCGGTCGAGGATCCCGAGGTGCGCCAGATTGTGTTTCGGGCGTCGGCCATCAATATCGGCATTCTGGGTCCGCCCGACAGCTCGCTGGACGAACTCACGCGGGAAACCCAGTTGCGGGAGATTGCCGAGGAAATTCGCGAGGATTTGTTGCAATTGCCTCCCGCCCCGCCCTCCAATCCGTTGCGACGGCTGTTTCATCCTCTGATTGCGGCGCCGGGGCGCAATGCAATCAGTACCGCCGAGATCATTGCCGCCCGCGATTACCAGATCGATGTCGAAATTCCCGAAGACCAACTCCGCAATTACGGACTGAGCCTGCGTCAGGTTTCCAGTATTATTCGGTTGCACAATATCGAAATTCCCGGTGGCAAAATGGAAACCGCCAGCCAGGAGATGTTGTTGCGGGGCAAGGCCCGCCGGGAGCTGGGGGAAGAGATCGCCGAAATACCGGTCAAATCCCTGCCCAACGGGGATGTGCTGTTTCTGGGAGACATCGCCAACGTCGTCGACGGATTTGCCGACTCCACGTCCGAACACCGGATCGATGGCCGTCCGGCCATCGTGATTCAGGTTGCCCGAACATCCGACGAGGATTTGTTCACGGTTGTCGATACGGTCAAGAAATACGCGGCGACCCGGCAGTTGCCACCCGGATACCAGCTGAAACTCTGGCAAGATATCTCCACCGACGTTCGCGATCGTATCGAATTGCTGACTCGCAACGGCTTGCAAGGATTGCTGCTGGTCTTTCTTGTGCTGGCCATCTTTCTGGATTTGCGACTGGCCTTTTGGGTCGCTTTGGGGATTCCCGTTGCCATCCTCGGGGCCGGCGTCGTATTGCTGTTGACCGGGCAGACCCTGAACATGCTGAGTATGTTCGCGTTTTTGATGGCATTGGGAATCGTTGTCGATGACGCCATTGTGATTGGCGAAAACATCTACCAAAAACGCCAACTGGGGATGGGGCCCGTGACGGCCGCCGTGGAGGGGACCGCCGAGGTGTTGCCATCAGTTTGTGCGTCGGTGGCAACCACCATTATCGCCTTTATGCCGCTGATGTTTGTCACGGGTGTGATGGGCAAGTTCATTGCGGTGATGCCGGTCGCCGTGATTGCCATGCTGATCATTTCGCTGATCGAGAGCATGCTGGTTTTGCCATGCCACCTGGCGCATCCCAACAATCTGTTTCTTCGCATGGTTGGCTCGGTTTTTTACCTGTTCAAACCGGTGCTGATTCCCTTTCGCTGGCTCAACCGGATGGCGGCGGCGGCGATGGAATGGAATATTGAACGGGTTTATATCCCGGTGCTGCAATGGGGATTGCACCACAAGCCGGTGGTCATCGCATCGGCACTGGGCTTCATCATTTTCTCGGGCGGTCTGATCGCATCCGGGATCGTCCCGTTCGACGCATTTCCCAAGATTGACAGTCGAAATATTTCGGCGACCGTTGTATTTCCGGACGGGACCGCCTCATGGGCGGCTACCGAGGCCACCCGCCGCATGGAAACGGCCTTGAACGAGGTCGATCGGCAAATTGAGCAGGAGTTCGGCTACAGCATTTTGAATCTCGTGTACCAGCGGGTGGGCGAGGTGGGTAATTCACTGGGTGGTCCGACCGGTGTCACCAACGGCAGCCACGTGGGCACCGTCGAAGTCGAACTCGTGCAACCGGGCGAACGGGAAATCACCAGCGAACAGATTATCGAACGCTGGCGAAAACAACTGTCAAAAAATCCGATTGCCGGTACCGACGTGGTCAAGTTCGGTTCCCGCAGCATGGGCCCCGGGGGAAACAAAATCGAGTTCAAACTGCTGGCGTTGCCCGATGGCGTAAAATTCCTCGAACAGGCTGCCGAAGAGTGCAAGAACTGGCTCAAGCGAAAAAAAGGGGTTACGGATATCGAGGACGATTTGCGGCTGGGCAAGGTGGAAATGCTGTTGAAGCTGAACGAAGTGGGCCGATCGCTGAATCTGGACGAATCGGCCATCGCACAAACGGTACGAAACGCGTATTACGGACAGGAAGTGATGCGGCTGCAGCGCGGCCGGCATGAAGTCAAGCTGATGGTTCGCCTGCCGGAAAAAGATCGCAAGTCGATGGCCGGATTCGAGGAAATCCGCGTTCGCGACAATGAAAATGTGGAACGGCCGCTGCAGGATGTGGCTGAAATCACGTTTCAGCGGGCCAGTTCGGAAATCAATCGCCTCGACGGCAAGCGGGCCATTACGGTGACCGCCGACATTGACAAGTCCGAAGGCGTCACCGCAGCACCGATTGTTGAGGAAATGCGAACCGTTTTTATTCCCGAGTTGATACAACGCTATCAGGATGATTACGGGGCCACATTGTATGTTGACTGGGAGGGCGAACAACAGCAAACGATGGAATCGATGTCCAGCATGTTCACGGGATTCTTTGTCGCCTGTCTGGCCATGTATGTCCTGTTGACCCTCGAGTTTCGTTCCTACTGGCAGCCGCTGATCATCCTTTGCATTATTCCCTTCGGCTTCATCGGAGCCGTTTTTGGTCACGCTGTTTTGGGACTGGAATTGACCCTGTTCAGCATGTTCGGTCTGATCGCGCTGACGGGGGTGATCGTCAATGACTCGATCGTGCTGGTCGATTTTATTGACCATCGAATCTCCGAGGGTCTGTCATTGAACGATGCGCTGATCGAGGCCGGGCGGCGCCGTTTTCGTCCCGTTGTCCTGACGTCGGTCACGACCGTGGCCGGCTTGTTCCCGATGCTGCTGGAGACGTCGCTGCAAGCCCAGGTACTGATTCCCATGGCCGCCAGCCTCGTGTTCGGGCTGTTGACCGGAACGGTGCTGATTCTGCTTCTGGTCCCCGTCTTCTTTCAGGTTTACGGGCGACTGGTGGGCATTGAAAACAGGGACAGGGACGTCGACGATTACGATGTCAAGCTGCGGCAGGAGAGCCAGGGCCTTCCCCCGGACAGCCGTCCCGAGCCCGTGTTCAATCGCTGAATCTCTTCCTCCCCCCGGTTAATCGGAATCGGATCGGGGCACATGCCGTAGCGAGTCGCCAACGGGGCTTTCCGGGCTCCGGGCAGACCCCCGGTCGAGTGCGGCAGGCGGATGGCCTTGTCCGGCGGGCCGGGCCCCGGGTCGACTAACCGCCTCGCGACCCCGTTTTTGCTGACCGCGTAACGAGGCACCCGTCATCCCCGGCCGGCGGACTTCCAGCAAGCAAATTGTCTGCAGAGTTGGTCGCCAGCCGATATAATCAGTGAGCCCGACGATGATTGCGAAACCCGTTCCGTCGATGCCGTATTTCCTCGAAAAGGATCTCGCCATGAGTCTTGCCTGGATTCGCGTCCTGTTTTTCGTGTCGGCGCTGTACGACATTGTGCTTGGAGCCGCCTTTATCGCTGCCGGTACACAACTGTTCAACCAGTTTCAGGTACCATTGCCCGGCCACTGGGGCTATATCCATTTTTGTTGCCTGATGCTGATCATTTTCGGACTGATGTTTGCGACGGTGGCGATCAACCCGCGCAGCAATCGCAATCTGATCCCCTTCGGCATTTTGCTCAAGGCGGCTTATGTGGGCGCAACCGGATACTACTGGCTCAACGGCGGCGTTCCAAACGTCTTCAAACCGTTTTTGGTCATTGACGCCGCCATGCTGGTCCTGTTCGTGTGGGCATTTTTTTCGCTGGGTTCCCACCGCCCCGCCGTCGCTTCGACCTGAGTGGCCGGTTTTTCGACCCGGACGAGCATCGCCCCCTGACGGCGTGCAGAGACTGTTCGATAACGCCGGACCCCGGTTTCCGGACGCAAGGCGTTTCGATCGCCTGCCCCCATGCCGATCCGGAGCGGCCCGAAATCGGGTGGGCACCAAGTCCCGTTTGAAACACCAATGCCGGCTCGACGCCGTGCCGTTTACCAGCCACCGGGCACGGCTGGACCAGTCGCCCGAGGCACGCTCAAGTCCTGGACACGATGTTTTTTTCGACAGCGCCGCCGCATCCCCTAATCCGGTTCGTCCTGTCGCCAGTCGGCCGTGGCGCCTTGTCGAAAAAAATCCATCAGTTGGACCGGAGCACAATCAAACCGCCGTGCCAATTGCCGCGCCGTGTCGTTATCCAGGCTGAATGTCAGCGAATCCTCTCCGGACCGCCGCGCGGCGCAAGCAATTTCCCACCAATGAAAGTTTTTCTGTTCATCGCTCATGCCAATGAACGGCGACATCCGGATTCCGCGATTCGGGTCGACTGGTTCTGGCGGCTGGCCGGACACACCGCCGCCGGAATTGGTCTTGTCCGGTTGTTCCACTCCCCCAAACGGATCGCTGGTTCCCGGACGGGTCACGGCCGTGTCATTATTTCCGGAGATTGACGGCCGGCCGGATTTCGAAGGGACCCGGGTCGATGAGGAGCCGGGGTCTCGCCGCGCGGGACGCCCGTCCCTGGATCCTGCGCTGTTGGGGGAACCGTTATCCAGGGCGACGAATCCGCCGATAACCGCCGATATCGTTGCGAAGGTGATGACGATGATCAGGAAGCATGCGACCAGCCCCAGAGCAACCATGATGGTCGTAAAACGATCCATTTCGTCGTCTCCATGATGGCTGTCCGGAGCGAACGGGTCCCCTGCAGTACCCCGGACCAGCCGGGCCATTCCGGCCGTGCATCAGCGGTTAATTATGACCCGCACATTTGGGGGCGGCAAATCCGGTTGGACCACCGAAATGCCAAACAAACCGCAGGGTTTCGATTCGGGATGCCGGATTTCCCTGATTTTCTGTGACCAACGCCGACACCGGGATCATCCCGTGGCCCGGTGCCAACCACGGGTGTCTCTGACGATCCATGGTGGACAACCGGGTCAGTCAACTTGCCAGCACGGCGTTCCGCGGCGTTTCCAGCGATTGGCCGGGCTGTTTTTTTGCGACGTTCGCGTGATTCCATTTTTGGGTACCCGGGCGGCCTGCCGTTAGCGCCGGTTATACCCGAGGCGGTCCTCGATCTCCCGGGCCCGGGGGTCCACTCCGCTGCCGAACCACGGGCCATCATTGCCCTGGCCGGAAAAGACATCCAAATCGGCGGACACCTTGCGGCCGCCATCTTGTTGCCCGGTCTTTTGTTTGAACAATGGCGAAGACCAGTTCTCGGTCATGCACCCCAAACTGGCGACAAAAATACCAAACAGGCAAACCGAAAAGAAAAATCGCATGGTCGATCCCTCGCAAACTGCCTTGTGCCGCCTCGTGCGAACAAATCAAATTGTCACAGCGGGTGTTTATTGTCCAGAGCAGTGTTTTCAATCCTGATGCCAGCGGCCCGGTTACCCGTTGTGAGACCAGGGCCCGCATTCGCCCGTTAGCGCCAAATGTCTGAATCACTTGATGTTTTGGTCGTCGCTCCCCATCCCGACGATGCCGAATTGGGTATGGGAGGTGCGATTTTGAAATTGCTGGCTGCCGGCAAAAAAGTAGGCATTCTGGACTTGACCAGCGGTGAACCGACTCCTCATGGAAGTCCCCGGATCCGGGCCCGCGAAACGGACGCGGCCAGCGCGGTGCTGGGGATTTCGTGGCGCCAAAATCTGGGGCTGCCCAATCGCAGTTTGCAGGCGACTCTGGAAAACCGCGCCTTGCTGGCAGGTGTATTTCGTCAAGTCCGGCCGCAGCATTTGTATGCACCGTTCTGGATCGACGCGCATCCCGACCATCTGGCGGCAACCGAACTGGTTGACGCCGCACGGTTCTGGTCGAAATTGACCAAAACGGATTTGCCGGGTACGCCCCATCATCCGCAGCGCATTTTCAACTATTATTGCGTGCATTTGAAAATGGCGCCGCAGCCGGCATTTGTGCTGGACATTTCCGGGCAGTGGGAAACCAAGCGGCAGGCGATCGAGTGTTATCACAGCCAGTTTGTGGCCGGCCGCGAGGCCATGTCACCCGGGTTTATCGATCAACTGGAAATCGAAGCGGCCTGGTGGGGCCGAACCATCGGCGTACGATACGGCGAACCGTTTCACTGCCGGGAGCCCCTGGGGTTGCGCGACCCGGGTTCGCTGGTTTAGGCCCCCCCGGATTCCCGCTCAGGCGTCACAATCAAAACCACTGGACAGCACTTCACACCTCGAGTTGTCAAAATCTGTCGGGAACCGGAAATCGCCAGTCAGGATCCCTTCGGGACGGACGTTCCTGGTTTAAGATAAACCGTATCCTGCAGGTGGCACCGCTCGTTGGGCGTGATGACCGGCTGCCCCGTAATCCGAGACCCCGGTTCCGAAAAAATTTGCCATGCGACTGATTTTCTGTTGGATCCTGACCAGCGTCGTATTACCCCTGACGGCGGCGGCCCAGCCACCGCGCAGCACCCGGCCAATCGAGGGATTGCGACAGAATCCTCCTGACGCCTTCGTGTTGAAAGGAGGCCGCGTGGTGATTCGTCCGGGAACCGTTATCGAGGACGGCACAATCGTTATACGCGACGGCCGAATTACCAGTGTCCGGGGAGCAGAGGATTGGCCGGCCGACCATCGTTTGCTGGATATGACGGGAAAAACCATCTATGCCGGTTTGATTGACGGATATCGCGAAGAACCCGTCACGATTTCGGAACCTCCGGAACATGCCGTTTACTGGAACGTCAATATCCGCCCGGAGCGCAGCACCGCGCGGTTGCTGAGTCTGGACGAATCGCGGGTCCAGGATTTGATGGATAGCGGCATTACGGCGGCCCTGGTTTCGCCGGGTGAAGGCATTTTCAAGGGCTCGGCGGCACTGGTGCTGGTTTCCACTGACCGGCCGGAAACATCCGTCCTGAAACCGGACGTGGCCCAGTCGGCCGAATTGACGGTGCCGCGGCGATTCGGTGGCCCCCGCCTCTATCCGTCGTCACCCATGGGCGCTGTCGCACTGGCCCGTCAGGCACTGTATGACGCCATCTGGTATCGCGACGCCTGGCGAGTTGCCAACGAACATTCCGATGTGAACCGGCCGGAAATCAACGCCTCGCTGGCCGCGTTGCAGCCGGTCGTGGCAGGTGAGATGCCGATTCTGGTCACCACAACCAACGAGCTGATGGCCCTCCGCGCCGATCGATTCGCCCGGGAGTTCGGCGTCCAGCTGATTATTGTGGGCAGTGGTAACGAATACCGGCGGCTGCAGGCAATCGCCGAATTGCAACGACCGCTGGTTGTGCCACTGAATTTCCCCGACCCGCCCAACGTGGAAACCGCTGACGATGCCCGCGAGGCTACCCTGGAATCCCTGATGCACTGGGACCTGGCACCGGAAAACCCGGCTCGCCTGGCCGGTGCCGGGGTCGAATTCGCATTCACCTCACAGGGACTGGACGACGCTGATGAGCTGTTGAAACGCGTGCGGCAGGCGGTTGCCAGAGGCCTCGATCCCGAAACGGCCCTGGCCGCCCTGACCACGGTGCCGGCGGCGATTTGCGGAGCAGCCGATCAGGTCGGCTCTATCGAAACCGGCAAACTGGCCAATCTGGTCGTGGCCGATGGTGACCTGTTCGACAAGGAAACGAAGGTGCTGGAAACGTGGGTGGCCGGCCGTCGCCACGTGGTTGAGGAACCGCCCGAGCGTCAAATGGGTGGCAAATGGCGATTGGAGTCCCCCGCCAGTAACCGCGAGTCGGGATCGCCGGAAATGATCACCGAAACGTTTGAATTGGTGATCCGGGGCCAGGGGCAGCAATTGTCGGGAACCTGGTCGATGGTGGAAAGCAAGCCGGATCAAGCGCCGGCTGAGGACAAAACGGCTGAGGACAAAACGGCTGAGGACAAAACGGCTGAGGACAAAACGGCGGATAAAACGGCTGAGGACAAAACGTCGGCGCCGGCCGGGGCCGACAAGATGACGGAAGTCAAGGATCTGAAGCTGCAGGGATCGCGACTGTCCGGATCCTTTCGCGCCCGTATCCCGACGATCCGCAAAAAACCGGTTGGGCCCAATTCTCGCTGGTCGTCGACCCCGACAACCAGTCGGGCACCGGGATGCTGGTGCTGCCCGATGGACAGGGTCGCGCGTTGACGGCCAGTGCGCTTGAGTTGGGTGAAATCAGGGATCCGGAACCGGAGTCGGCCCCGGACGCGATCGCGGGCGACGAAGCGATCGCGGGCGACGAAGCGATCGCGGGCGACGAAGCGATCGCGGGCGACGAAACGGTCGCGGGCGACGAAACGGTCGCGGGCGACGAATCAGCGAATCGGCCGCGTCGGGGTGCCCGAGGCCGGCGGCCAGGCGGGCGAGGATCCGGCAATGCAGCAAGTCAGGCCGCCCGGTTCTCGACCGAGCCGGCCCTGTTCGAGCCCAATTATCCGCTGGGCAATTCCGGTTGGCAGGAAACTCCCGCGCAGGACACGGTCCTGTTTCGAGATGTTACCATTTGGACGTGCGGACCCCGGGGCATTCTGGAAAAGGCATCCGTACTGGTTTCCGGGGGGAAGATTCAGGCCATTTTCGCCAACGGCGACAGCCTGCCCGACGTGGCAGATGTCGTGGATGGCAGGGGGCGGCATCTGACTCCCGGCATTATCGATTGTCATTCGCACATGGCCACCGACAGTGGTGTCAACGAAGGTGCCCAGGCGGTCACGGCCGAAGTGCGGATTGGTGACTTCATCGATTGCAATGACATCACCATTTACCGGCAACTGGCCGGCGGCGTGACCGCCGCCAACATCCTGCACGGCTCGGCGAACCCGATCGGGGGCCAAAACCAGGTGATCAAACTGCGTTGGGGAGAGCTGGACGAGGCCCTGAAAATGGTCGAAGCTCCGGCCGGCATCAAGTTTGCCTTGGGCGAAAACGTCAAACGCAGCAACTCCCGGGGCAATCCGGACGCGACGCCCCGTTATCCAGGATCGCGGATGGGCGTTGAACAATTGATGCACGACACGTTTCGGGCAGCCCTGCAGTATCGGGCCGAACACGCGCGGTGGAATGACAGTCGTCAGGGGCTGCCCCCCCGCCGCGATCTGGAACTGGATGCCATTGTCGAGATTCTGGAAGGCGAACGCTGGATTCATTGCCACAGTTATCGGCAGGACGAAATATTGGCACTGATCCGCGTTCTGGACGAATACGACATCACGATTGGCACGTTCCAGCACATTCTGGAGGGATACAAGGTGGCCGAGAAAATGGCTGAACACGGAGCCATGGCCAGTGCGTTTTCCGACTGGTGGGCCTACAAATTCGAAGTCTACGATGCCATTCCCTATGCCGGAGCCTTGATGCACGAAGCGGGACTGGTTGTTTCGTTCAATTCGGATGATGGCGAGTTGGCCACGCATTTGAATCAGGAGGCCGCCAAAGCCGTTAAATATGGCGGGGTGGCTCCGGCCGAGGCATTGAAATTTGTCACCCTGAACCCGGCCCGACAGCTCAGGATCGACCAGTACGTCGGGTCGGTCGAACCGGGCAAACAGGCCGATATCGTGCTGTGGAGCGGACCCCCGCTCAGCAACACGTCCCGGGTCGAACAGACGTGGATCGACGGGCGAAAGTACTTTGATCTGGAAACCGACCGGGCCCGCGCGGGACAGATGGCTGACATGCATAACGCGCTGGTTCAAAAGATTCTCGGTTCCGGTGAAAAAATGCGGGATGACGACAGCCGCAATGATGACCCACAAAACATGTGGCCGCGTTACGACGAGTTTTGCGGTTCCCACCGGCATAACAACGATGACTGGAGTGCGCTGGAACAGTTGCAGCAGGCATGGGAAGCGGAAGGGGAGCAAGAATGACGTCACAACATTGTTTGGCGGTTGGCCGACCCGGGGCGGGTCGCCACAATTTCAATATGAATTTCCCGGGAAATCGCGATCCTGAACCAAAACTCCTGTGGCGGCGGATCCTGGCTGGTTTAATGGCCGTTGCGGTCCTGATTCTGGACGCGATTCCGGTCGCCGCGGAAGTTCCTGCCGCGCGACAACAGCGACCCGTTGCCCTGACGGGAGGTACCGTCCATCCCGTCACGTCGGAACCGGTTGAAAACGCCACGTTGCTGTTCGCCGATGGAAAAATCATCGCGGTCGGCACGGATGTGACCATTCCCGACGACGCCGAACGAATCGATGTCTCGGGAAAACATGTATATCCGGGCATGTTCGAAGCCCATTCCCAATTGGGACTGACCGAAATTGGTCAGGTCCAGGCGACCATTGACACATCCGAAACGGGTGACCTCAATCCCAACGTCCGGTCGCTGGTGGCCCTGAATCCGGACAGTGAACTGATTCCGGTGACCCGCAGCAGCGGAGTGCTGCTGGCCGTTACCGCGCCGACGGGCGGACTGGTTGCGGGACAATCGGCCGTCATCCAGCTGGACGGCTGGACGTGGGAAGACATGTGTCTGAAAGACGGCGCATCCATGCAAGTGAACTGGCCGTCCCTGAGGGCCCGCCGCTCTCGAAATCGTGACAACGGTGACAGGGATCCGGCCGCCCGTTACCTGGAACAGGTGAAACAGCTGCGTGACCTGTTCGATGAAGCCCGGGCCTGTTACGCGGGTCGTCTGGCGAACGCCGACCAGCAACCACCCGATTTGCGGCTGGAGGCGATGATACCCGTCCTGACCGGCGAGATGCCGTTGATGGTGAGGGCCGAAACCGCGCGGCAAATCCAGGATGCCGTCGCCCTGGCGGCTGATTACCAGGTGCGGTTGATCATTCTCGGCGGCTATGACGCGCAGGCTTGCAGCGCGTTGTTGAAAAAATACGACGTTCCGGTTATTGTCCCGGCGGTACAGCGGCGTCCCTTGCGACGTCACGCGCCGTTCGATGATGCGTGGCGGAAACCCGCCGAATTGGCCGGGGCGGAGATTGATTTTTGTATTTCCTCGACCGACCGCAGCAGTACCTGGAATACCCGGATTTTGCCGGATCAGGCCGGCATGGCGGTCGCCTGGGGATTGTCTCCCGAGACGGCTTTGAAGGCGGTGACCCTGTATCCGGCGCAAATCATGGGCGTTGCCGATATGGTTGGGTCTCTGGAGGCGGGCAAACACGCCACGCTGTTCGTCGCTGATGGAGACGCCCTGGAAATAACTACCAACGTGTTGGACGCCTGGATCCAGGGGCGCCGTGTTGATTTGACCAACCGCCACAAACGGCTTTACGAAAAATACCGACAAAAATACCAACAGCTCGACGATTCCCGGGGTCCCTGAGGCGACAACCGTGGACGGTGCCAGGCGTAACGGGCAGGGCGGCCGATTATGTTGGTATGCTCCCGTTGTCCCCCAGGAATCCAGCCCGGCATGACCAATCAAAGGATCGCGGAAACACTGGAACAACTGGCTGATCTGCTGGAGTTTTCCGGGACCAACCCGTTTCGCTTGCGGGCTTATCGAAATGCCGCCCGTGTGATCAACGATATGACGGAGTCTGTCGCCACTCTGGTCGCGGCCGACGCCGACTTGACCGAAATCGAGGGTATTGGGAAATCGGTAGCCGAAAAATGCAAAACCCTGGTGAACACCGGTCATCTCCCGCAGCTGGATGAACTGTTGCAACAGATCCCTGGTTCGGTCCTCGACATGCTGCGAATCCCCGGTCTGGGTCCGAAAAAGGCGGCCGCCCTGTTCCACGAACTGAACATCTCCAACCTGGATGAATTGCGTGCGGCTTGCCAGGCCGGTCAGGTCCGCGAACTGGAGGGATTTGGCGAAAAGACGGAACAGACCATCCTGGCGGGGATTGACCTGGCCGCCACCGCCGAGGACCGCCGATACTGGGCGGTGGTTGACGAGATTGCCCAACGTCTCCGCGAATACATGATCGGCTGTCCGGCCGTGGACCAGCTGGAATTCGGCGGGAGTTACCGTCGCGGCAAGGAAACCGTCGGCGATCTGGACGTTTTAGTCGCGTCCAGTGACCCGGCCCAGGTCATGCAGCGACTGGCTGAATTCCCGGACACCGGTTCAGAGATCGTTCATGGCGGAACCAAAATGTCGGTGCGTCTGCAGGACGGGTTCCAGATCGATTTGCGTGTCGTGCCGGCCGAGTCGTTCGGCGCGGCACTGCAATACTTTACCGGCTCCAAAGACCACAACGTGATGCTGCGGGGCATGGCGCGCGACCGGGGTCTGAAAATCAGTGAATGGGGCGTATTTCGGGTCGAGGGAGACCAGGAAACGCGGATCGCCGGCAGGACGGAGGCCGACGTCTACGCCACCCTGGACCTGCCCCTGTTTCCACCCGAGATGCGTGAAGCCCGAAACGAATTCGCCTGGGCGGCCCAGGGGGAATTGCCCGTGCTGGTGACACTGGATGATATTCGCGGTGATTTGCATATGCATACCACCGCAACCGACGGCAAGGCCACGATCGCGGAGATGGCCGCTGCCGCCAAACAACTCGGCCGAAAATACATTGCTATTACCGACCATTCCAAACGCGTGGCGATGGCGCGGGGACTGGATGACCAGCGACTGCTGGAACAATGGGAGGAAATCGACCGGCTCAACCGGTCACTCCGGGGGATTCGGGTCCTCAAGGGAGTGGAGGTTGACATTTTGGAAAACGGAGATCTGGATATCTCCGACGACGTCCTGGCGCAGGCTGACTGGGTCACCGCCAGCGTGCATTATGGTGGCAACCAGTCGCGTGAAAAGATCACCGGGCGAATCGTCGGCGCCATCGAGCACCCGTACGTGTCATCGATTTCTCATCCGACCGGCCGGTTGCTCAACAAACGTGAACCGTACCGCGTTGATATGAACGTTGTGGTAAAGGCGGCGGCCCGTTGTCGCAAATTGCTGGAACTCAATGCCCATCCGGCCCGTCTGGATTTGAATGACGTGCATTGTGCCCTGGCCCGGGAAGCCGGAGTGCCCGTCGTCATCAATACCGACGCCCACAGCACCAGGGGACTGGAAATGATGCGCTATGGCATTATCCAGGCGCGGCGTGGCGGTCTGACGCCCTCCGATGTCGCCAATACCCGACCCTGGAGCCAGTTGAAAAAGCTGATTGGGTAAGCAGGTCCCGGCACAGCGCGCATCACGGCGCGGGAGAGCGACTGGCGACCGTCGTTGCACCACCGGCGACTTGGCCGATCGGGAGGCGGGCCAGGTGCCTTGACGTTTCCGCCGCTATCGAGTCCCGGAGCCGGCAATTCGTCAGCCGTCAGATGTCCCCGGGATGTTTATTCGAATACGTCGTTCAATTGCTGCAGGATTTCTTTTTCCGCAGGATCGACGGTATTGACAATTCCCATAAATCCGCCGGCGGACTCGGCCACCTTGCGGGCCCGCCCGATAACACTGTTTTTGACCTGTTCCATGGACGCCGCATCCAGCGATTTTCGCAACGCACCGACGTATTCCTTCCACGCGGCCAGCAACTCCGGTCCGGGTTGCTTGTTTAACCAGGCGGCGACCACAGCCAGACCCGAATGGTCATCGGAAATCCCGATCTCCCGGGCGGCCCGCAGCACCGCGTCGCGTTCCCGCGGCTCCATCTTGCCGTCGGCCCATGCGACAGCAATCAGGGGAATCAATCCCACACTGGCCAGCGTCTCAGCGGTTATTCCCTGTTCCAGCAGATCATTCAACACGGATTCGTCCCCGATTCCGGTGACATTTGCCAGGTGCTTGCGTTCCTCGTCCGCCTGCAGACGTGATTTCATCTGTTCGAGCAGGCGTTTGTCGACATCGTGGAAAAAGGCCTCTTCCATGGCTTGGCCGCGTTCGTGCAGAGAGTCCCTGGTCATGTTGGTCTTGGCTCCTGGTCGTTCCGTACCGGTTGGGGAGGGGCGCGTCGGAATCACGCGGGAATGCCGCAAATTCGATACCCGTTTCATGCTAAAAAACTCACCCTGAAACAGCTAGGGGGAATAACCCCGAATCAGCCCGGGGAATACTCTGGAAACGGTTTGTCCGGTTTTGGCCCGGGCATGAGTTCCGAATTGTCGGGAAAAGCGGATAATTCCGGTGATTTTCCGGCCGGACCGCTTGGAAAGACGGTTTTGAACGCCAGAATGATCCGTTAAATTCCAGGCTTGACCGACTGGAATCAGCAATCCCCTTCTGAGACCACAACATGACCATGCACAAAAAGAATGTGACCGTAATCCTGCGGCAGGCCTTGCTGAATTCGCTGTGCCTGGTGACGTTCCTCGGCTTCGGTCGGAGCAGCGTTGCCCAAAACTCGGCCGATAATCTTTATTTGGCTGTGCAACAATTGCAACTGGCGTTGGGAGACAGTGAGAAATCGGACGAGATTCGCGACCGGTTTTATATTCGCCAGCTGGAAACCGAGTCGGCACGCGGCTTTTCCGGTAATGCGGCGGTGCTGGTCGATGCGCTTGCCGCCCTGTCGTCAGCCGACGCGTTGTCCCCTGCGTTGCAAAACGTTCGCGACCGGCTGGTGGATCACGTAGCGATACTGGAACAGGCCGGCCTGATTGATCTGGAGCAATTTCTGGCAGGACTGGCCGCCGGGCTGGACGACGTCTCGCTGGAAAGTCTGGCGAAATCGCGTGACGAGGTCGTGGCGGCGCTCCTGGCTCTGGATGAATTCGATCAGGAAGAATTGTCCGAATTTGGCCGGTATTATCTGAACAAGCGACTGGGTCTGCCGAATTTGGCCGAACGCCTGGAAGGGCTCAACTTTGAAGTGCTGGACATTTCATTACCCGACGATATCGATCTGGGACTGGGTGGCAACTCGGAGGGATCCCAGGGGCAAACCCAGGACGAATTGAATCGCGATTTGAATACGCTGCGTGGCGAATTGCGGGACGCCCGGCAGCGATTCGCGCTGGCGACAACCGACTATCCGAACCTGGTGATCGCTCGCGCGGAGAAACGGATTGCCGGTTTTCAGCAACAGGTGACCGCCTACCTGTTAAGCCAGACGACTCGGGCGCTGCAGGCATTTCAGCAGGACTTCAGCCAGCGTTACCGGGTGCTGCAAGAGGACTCGCCGGCCTCGCGGCTGTATCAGGCGGAACTGGGTCGATTGCTGGGATTGCTGGAGGACCGCCAGCAAACACCGGGCGTCAGTGGCGCCGTTCGGCAGCTGTTCAGCGGGCCCAATTTGAAGGTGACGGTGGAGGAGTCGATTGTCAACCTGTTGGGGGGACAGACGGTTTCGCAAATCGAACACCTGGACGAAGTGATTCTTGGCAGTCGGGCCCAGGGCTGGGTATACACCAGCGGGCTGGTTTCCGTGGATTTCATCAACAATCCCTACAGCGCTCATGTGCGGTTGCGTTTGAACGCCAATCTCCAAACACAGGCCTATACCAAAGAGGGACCCGTTACCGCGTACACCAGCACGATGGGCATGGCCAGTGTCGATCGCGATGTCACGGCCAATGTCGGTAATGTTTCCGTGTTTCCGGTGACGGCGTCGGCCAGCATGGCGTCGGATTTTCTCGGTACGGACAAGGCACCGCTGATCGATCGAATTGCGTTTCGGCGATACAGTCAAAAAAAGTTTCGCGCCGAGGAAATTGCTGCGGAACGTGCCGAAATCCGACTTCGCGACGAGTTTGATACGGAAACCGGTCAGGCACTGGATGAGGGTTTGCAACAGTTGCAAACCGTCCGCGACCGGCGGGGCGATTTCCTGGCCCGGCTGGCCAAATTTCGCCGCAAGTTCTCGGAAATCCTGGCCGAGAATGAGGCCGGCAACATCGAAGGTCCGGTGGAAATGGTCGACCCGTTTGTTCTGCCGCGTTTGTTCGTTACTTCCACCGACAGCCAGTTAAACATTGGCGGCACACTGGAAGGTGAAAATCGGCTGGCGGCCCCCACGGCAGCACCCGAAACGGTGGTACCGGCCGAATTCCGTTTTCAGATACATGAATCGCTGTTATCCAACATGATCGCCCCGCTGATCCAGGATCGATTGCTGCAAAATTGGCAGTTCGGCAGAATCGCCGAAGGCCTGTCCAGCGGGAAAACGGAATTGCCGAAACCGGAGAACGACCGCCGCTGGGCGATTCGATTCGAGGACGGGCGTCCCATTCAGGTGGAGTTCGAAAACAACGAGATCGTGATCACGGTTTACGGCAAGGAATTTCGGCAGGAACGGCGGCTGTACGCGGATCCCATCCATATTGCAATTCGCATGAGAATCGTTGATATCGACGGGACCCTGAAACTGGTACGATCGGGTAAAGCCGAGGTGGACTTTACGTATCCGCCAGCCGAAGGCAAAACCCTGGACCCGGACGCGATTGCGTTTCGACAGTTCCTGCAGGACAATCTGGATGCAGCCCTGTCGGATGATCCGCTGGAACAGGCCATTGAGTTGCCCGGCAACCTGTTACCGATTGACTATGTAGATGATGAACAACTGAAAAGGCGAATGGAGGATGCCCGGTTGGTCGAATTCTGGATGGCCAACGGGTGGTTGACGATGGGCTGGAACTATTTGCCGCCACAGCGAGTGGTCGGTCCCCAGGCCATTTACACGCCGGGCATTGGTCGGGGGTGGCCACCGGCAACCGATGGTTCCAGGCAGGATGACTCCGAAAACGAGAATCTGGACGATATTTGAACTTTCGGCACCCGGACGATCCTGCCCGGGAACCCCATTTGCAAAAAAACACCATTTGCAAAAAGCCGTTCAAAGCGGATGTCATCCCGGAATGTTTCCGGCCGATTCGTCCCGCTGAAGATTGCATTCAGCGGTGAAGCGGCTTGTCCGAAACCGCTGACCCGTGCCGGCAACCGAAGACGGGGCCCCCCAATTCCGGCCCGTTTTTGATTAATATCGCCAGCTCTCCAGATCGGAACCCGCGGGTGCCGATTCCAGAATCCGCTCGACAAAGCGGGGTATGAACATGCGATGGTAACGCAATCGCGAGATGGCGTTCGGCTGATTGGGATCTCCATTCCAGCAATGTTCGGCCCGGTCCCCGTAACTCACCTCACCCGCAAAGGGCGGATTGGTCGTGGATGTCAGGAACCGCTCGGTCAGATAAACGGCGTTGTTCAGGTAATAGTTGTCCATATCGCCGCAGTAAATATGAATTTTGCCGGTCAGCCGGGGACCCAGCGTGGCCCAGTCCCGTTGCAGGATATGCGACAGATCATAGTTTTGCGCCAGTGTGCAGCGACTTCTGGATCAATATCACCGGACCGTTTGTCCCAGATTGGCCGGGGATATCCGTCGTTGCCGACGGGTGAATAAACAGCTTGCCATATGTCCCATTGCTGGCCGGAGCGACCCCGGGTGCCCAGCACCAGTTCCAGGTGATTCATGTCTTGCAGTGTGGCATCCACATGGCCCAGGTAATTTCGCCGGCCGGGGCGGGCCACGCGTCCAAACGGGCCTTTTTCAAAATAGGCGTTCTCGTCTTCGTAAATATTAACGACGGTGAAGGCGCGAAAGTCGATGGGGTCCGGGCAGGCCGCGTAACAGGCGTTGTACTGATCCGGATAAAACACCTGGGCGGCCAGGGCTTCCCAGCCTCCGGTCGAGCCGCCGTACAGACATCGGGCCCAGCCAGCACCGATTCCCCGAAATCTCCGTTCGATTTCCGGAATCAGCTCATACGTAATGGCATCCCCGTAGGGTCCTGCATTGGCCGAGTTGACCGCGTAGGAATCATCGTACCAGGGATTGGCATGCTGGATTTCGACCACCAGAAATCGTGGAAAGTCGGGCCCTGTCCAGATTTTGAAGAAATCATGGGCCTCCTGCTGAACAATGCGGTTGTAGCCGTGCAGATCAAAACGGGCATTGTAATCGGGCTCCAGATTCGGATCGGGTGGCTCGGGGCGAAATCCACCAAAGTCGGCCGGGAAGTGCCCGTGCATGATGGCCAGTGGATACCGGGCCTGGGGATGATCGTCGAATCCCTCGGGAAGCAAAACGTGGGCTCCCAACCGCATCGGGCGCCCCCAAAATTCGGTCAACAGTTGGCTCTGGATCTCGATATGTTTGATATAGGGCGTGTCCGCCGGGGGCTCGATGGGCGGAATGACCTGGTCCAGGGCAATCCGGATCGGCTGGCCGGCCGCGGGATCAAATTCAACCTCTTGAGGAGCCGAATACAGATTTCCGGGCGCCCGGTTCCAGGCTTGCCCTTCCCCGCGATCCATCGGCAAGCGGACGACATGTCCGTCCCCGCGGCGAAACGTCTCGTACACGTGCAACAGGGCCTGTACCCGGTATTTCCCGGCGGGGATATCAGCCAGCGACTCGCGGGGAAACCCAAACACGTTTCGATCAAATACCTGAGGCCGGGTTCCCGTCCAGCCCTCAACATCGATGCCAAAAATCTGCTGGGAATCAAAACGGTCGGATATCTGAAACCGGGGTTCGCCGTCCTCCACGGTCGACATCATCAACAGCAATCGCCCATCGAGGGGTTGCGCAGGTGGCGGATCGAGCCGGATTTGAAACAGGGCCGGTTCCTGACCGGGCAGCGTGCCGGGTTGCGTTGCCATGATCGCCCACAGCACCCCCGCAACGAGGGAAAGCCAGTCGCATAAACGGTGCGCCGCGGAAGTCTGTTTTTGATTCATTGATAACCTCACCGGTTTCCGGATTACCAGGCCTCCGGGAATGTTCGGGATCCGCCTGGCGGGTGGTTGCCGGACTGCAAATCCCGCTGAATGTTGCTTGTCAACCGCGATAACCTACCGGCCCGCGGGCCGGCTCGCAAGCATTGGCTGGCCGAATGTATACGTCTCCGGTTTGGGCAAATCTCCGGGACATGTGCCGCGGATCGCAACCACCGGCCCGGATCGCACCAGCCCGGACCAACTCCGGATTGGTCGGAAGCTGGCGACAATTGTTGACCGAACAAATTGCGGCAAGCTAGAATCGGGCTGGCAATCGCAGGCCGCGGATGAGAATTCGGCGCCGGGTCGATCGGGAAAAGCCAGCTTGCGTCCGGCGAACAAAACACAGCGAAATTTTTCTGGATCTCGCAGCTTATGCCCTTTTTGATGACCGAAAGCGACGACGGAGTCAATCAGAGATTGAACCTGGTCGAGGAAGAAACCATGCTCGGGCGGCATCCCGATTGCCAGGTGGTTGTGGACGATGCGGCGGTCAGTCGTCATCACGCGAAAATCATTTGCCGCTCAGGCAAATATTTACTGGAGGATCTGAAGAGCCGTAACGGCACCTACCTGAATCGGCGGATGATTCAGCAACCCACGCGTTTGCTGAACGGCGACCGAATTCGGATTTGCGATCATCTGTTTGTTTTTCACCTGGACGATTCTCTCGACGATTCGCAAATCCGTGGTACCCGGGAATCCGAAAATCGGGATCTGGGCAGTTCCATTTTGCTGGATGACCAGATGGGCAAGGATCTGTCGTCGATCATGACCCAAATGGAGATGTCCAGCCATCATGCCGGAGTCAGCGGCCAGGTCGCCAATCCCCAGGCCAAACTGACCGCTTTGATGGAAATCACCAGGGCCCTTGGCACGGCCATCGCGATGGACAAGGTTTTGCCCCGCGTTCTGGACTGTTTGTTTGATTTGTTCAAGCAGGCAGATCGGGGATTCATTGTGATTGCCGACCCCGATGGCAACCTGAAGCCGCTGGCCATGAAATTGCGCCGCGAAGACGATCACGCCACATTTCGAATCAGCCGGACTATCGTGCGGCATGTGCTGGATACCAAATCGGCTGTGATTTCAACCGATGCAGCCAACGATGATCGCTTCGACCTGAGCCAGAGTATCGCAGATTTTCGGATTCGTTCGATGATGTGCGCGCCGTTGCTGGATGCGGACAACAATTCGCTGGGGATTATTCAGCTGGATACGCTGCAAAGTTCCGACGGATTTGAAAATGAGGATCTGGACATTCTGGCAACGGTCGCGATGCAGGCCAGTGCCGGGATCGATCGCGCAAAATTGTACGATATGGAGTTGAGACAGCAGCAACTCAGCCGGGACCTGGAACTGGCCAACGAAGTGCAGCACCGTCTGTTGCCTGCCCAGCCGCCGGCGTATTCGGGGTACCAGCTTTTTGATTACTATCGACCGGCCGAGCAGGTTGGTGGCGACTACTTTGACTACATTTTGTTGCCGAATGGCCAGATTGCCGTGCTGGTGGGTGATGTGGTCGGGCACGGAATTGCGGCGGCCCTGCTAATGGCCAAAGTCTCCGCCGAAGCCCGTTTTGCCCTGGCCAGCCAGCCGTCGGCGGCCTGTGCCATGAACCATTTGAATCAGGCAATCTGTCATTTGCAGCTGGAACGGTTTATTACGATTGTGATGGTGTTGCTGGACAATACCAGTCATGAACTGACGGTTGTCAATGCCGGACATTTGCCCCCGTTGTTGCGAAAACAGGGCCAGCCGGCGGCAGCGCTCAGTACGGAACTTTCGGGGTTGCCCATCGGAGTGGCCGCGGACCTGGAATATCAGCAGTTTTCGCTTTCACTCGAGCCGGGTGACACGCTGGCTATCTACACCGACGGAATCAGTGAGGCCAGCAACACGACGGGTGAGTTGTTTGGTAACCATCGCGTCATCGAACACATGAACGAGCAAGCGTGGAAAAACGGGTCGGAATTTGGCGAGTCACTGGTGCAGCGGGTTCGCCAGCATCTGGTCGGATCCCGGCAGGACGACGACATCTGCCTGGTTTGCCTTTCACGCAACCCCGGGTCCGCCGGCGGCTGATGTCGGCCGCAGGTTCAGCAACGTTTCAGCAACGCTGCAATCGGCCGTGATGCGGGTTTTGGCTGGCCGGATTCATCGATCAGTCCGGCCAGCGGGAACCGGGCCCCGGGCCGGTCCACGGCATATTTCCAGACGATGGCGTTGATGGCCGGCCGGCTTGCCAACAGATTGGCAATGGTCTGCAGGTAAGTTGAAAAATCCTCATCCAGACAATCACGGCAAACCGTTTGCGAAAAACGGTTGGCCGGCAGGTCGTCCGGATGTCCCAGCGGCGCTGAAAGATAAACGACCAGTGGCAGCCCAAACTGGGACCAGCGATCAATCAAATCGACCCATTGCAACGGGTCGCGCACCAACGTCCCCTGGGGCCAGTATCCCAGATTGAATTCCAGCCCGAACGCTGACAACCGGGCCCCGTATCGCAACAGGGATTCAGCAATTTCCATGGCGGGCACCCCCCCATTGGCCAGAACCAGCCGTTCTCCCCAGGGCTGGTCAAAGCTGGCCATTACCGACGTGTTGGGCATGGTCCGGTCGAGTGTCTCCAGAATTTCGATCGACATTTGCAGCTGCTGGGGATAATTGAAATGCTGGTGGCCGACACCGCTGATTCCGGCAATGGCATGAATCAGTTTCAATTGCCGGCCAAACCGTTTACCCATTTCGCGACAAACACTTTTGGTAACTGACAGTCGCTGTTCAAAGGATTCGCTGGCCGACAGCCAGAGGGGCAAATCCGAATCGGAAAAATCGATGACCGGTCCCGCCAATCGAAATTTGCCGGCTGGCGCATCCCCCATCCATTCCAGAACCGGTTCCAGGCTGCTAACGTCCACGATGCGGGTTTCGGGCGCGCTGGAGGAAAACCGGGCAAACTGTTGCACCACCTCCAGACCCAGCATACCGGCCTGCTCCCGGCTTCCGGCCAGACCTGCCTGTACGGGAACGGCATCCGGCCGGTTTCGAGCCAGCTCGCTGACTTGCCGGCTGTATTCATCGGCCACAACAAACATCAGGTTGACAACGTCATCAATGACATCAATGCAGCGTTGGGTTCGATCCGCGGTGGTTCCACCGTCGGGAAACAGGGCCTCCGCGTACTCTTCGGTCAGCCGATTGATTTGGGCGCGTACGGATTCGGGAATCACCAATCCGCTTTCTTCCCAAATCGAAACCTGATTACGAAGTCGGCTCAGGCTGCCGCGGGCCAGTTCCAGATCCAGCGGCCAGGCCTGTTCGGATTCCGGCAATGTGGCAGTCGTCAAATAGATCACTCCATGCTGGCGACTTTGAAAGGGCACCAGCAAGCGGCCCGACAGATCAACATGGCGAAACACAATCAACTGGCCATCCTGGATCGTCGACGTGCTGGTCCAGGGGATTCCTTCCATTCCGATGATCTGAGCGCGCACCATCGACTCGGGGTCAAATCGCTCGGAGTGGGGAATCGAAAACAGGTATCGGCCCATAAAAATCCTCAATGACGGAGACGGGGGATACCGGCGTCGCAATTTGTCTCCGTCCCCACATCGTAATCGTTGGCGCCCCAGGTTTCATCCGTACCGGCTATTTAATTGCATTCCCGGTCAGGCCGGCGGGAAAACGGTTGCCAGGTCCAGCCGACCCTTTTCAGGACCGACGAGCTGTCCTAAACTGCCGGATCGTGATGTTTCCCGGTAATCGGTACGGGACGGGATTCCGAAGTACGATTGGGTGACCGTCGGTGTTAGTTTGTGGGCCGGCCGCCCGACACATGCGACGCCATTGAGTAGGGCGTTCCCAACTTTTCTGAAAACAATCTGCGGAGAATGGTCAATGAGTGCGATGCTGGTACGCCAGGGCAAGGTCCGGAATGTTTACGACCTGGGGGAGCATTTTTTGATGGTGGCCACCGATCGCATCAGTGCGTTCGACTGGGTTCTGCCGACCATCATTCCCGACAAGGGTCGAGTCCTGAATCAGATCAGTCAGTTCTGGTTCGATTTTTTGCCCTTCGACAATCATCTGGTGGGCACCGATTTGTCGGGGATTGACATTCCCGACGGATTGTCCCGCGAATGGCTGGACGGGCGGAGCATGATCGTGCGCAAGTGCGAAGTCGTTCCGATTGAATGCGTGGTGCGTGGCTACCTGGTTGGTTCGGGCTGGAAAGACTATCAAAAAACCGGCAGTGTCTGCGGAATTGATCTCGAACCGGGACTTCAAAACTGTGCCAGGTTTCCGGAACCCTTGTTTACGCCGGCGACCAAGGCCGAAAGCGGACATGACGAAAACATTCCTCTGGAAACGATGATCGATGTGGTGGGCCGGGAAACGGCAGAAACACTTCGCGACCGCAGTTTGAAAATCTATTCCATGGCCAGTCAGTACGCCGAGCAGCAAGGGCTGATTCTGGCTGACACCAAATTCGAATGGGGCTGGCACGACGGCACACTGTTGCTGATCGATGAAGTGCTGACGCCCGACAGTTCCCGGTACTGGCCGGCCGACCAGTACCAGCCCGGCCAAAACCAGCCCTCATTTGATAAACAGTTTGTGCGCGAATATCTTGAAACCACGGGTTGGGACAAAAATAGCGATCCACCGGCGTTGCCATCCAGGATCGTGGACCAAACCCGGCAAAAATATGTTGAGGCCTTTGAGCGATTGACGAAACAAGAGTTTGCCTGGTAGGGCATCGCCAGTTTGGCGGCGTCCGGTATCACGGTCCATCATTCTCGTCGCCGGATTGGAGGTCATTGTGTCCAGAAAGTGTTTCCAGACGCTGGTACTTGCCGCATCGGGTTTTGCGCTGACGGCCGGCGGGCATTCCATTTATGGCAGTGCTCAGGATTCGTCGGTCGATGACGGTAATACCTTCATCGTACAATCCGCCCAACCGCCAGGTGCCGCAGAGGCGTCCGCGACCCTGTCAACCAACTGGTACCCCTATGTAATTGCCCGGCCGGCCGACCGGCACTGGATCGAGGCAACGCCGATCGACGCGCGGCCCAACCGGCCACTGCATTTTTACGGCAATGCGGTGCGGAGCGGGCGGTTGCCGCATGGGCCGATCGGACGTCTGGTGTTCGGCCAGTAGCACCGGTTCGGCCAGTAGCACCGGTTCGGCCAGGACGGCGCCCGGAAACGGCATTCCATTTCTGCCGGGACCTGTCTCCATAATCGATTCGCGGCAGCCTCCGCCCGGGTGCGGTCACCGTGACCGGGATCGTTGCGCGGGTGGCTGCCCGGCCCCGGTCCAGCCCGTAGTCGGGATTCGGCGCCGGGAAAAATGCCAATCACGGTTCTGCGGACAGACACATTTGGCACCGCCGCGATACCATCGGGGGTCAGGAGGACGGTTTGCGGTTTTCCTGCAGCTGCTTCATCCAGCGGGCGCGAATTTTGGATCCGGCGCGCTGCGCTGAATTATCATCGCGATAGGCCGCTTCCGCCTCTTCGTATTTTCCCGTCGCCTCATAGGCACGGGCCTCCTGATAGGACCGCCATGGTTCCCAGCGTGCGTCGTCGTCCAGTTCCGGCAAGCGTATCAGCCAGTTCAGGGCGGGTTGCGGATTGGCATTTTCATAGTGGGCCAGCGACAAAAAGAAACCGGCATCAGCACGAATTTTGGCCATATTGCTTTTGAGATAGGCGAGCTGTTGCTGCCACGATCGAAAATCCTGGCCGGCCCCCCGGCGGATTCCCAGGCTGACCTGCAACAGCGTGTCGTTTTCGATTTGCGAAATCTCGTCGTCGGTGTACATGAACATGAAGTAGTAGGACAAGGCACTTCGCAGTCGCGAATTGCGATCGGTTTCAAATATTCCCCGCAAATACATGTTGCGGGCGGTTCGAAACATGACAAAGTTGTCGATGTAAAACTCGTTGTCAGGCAGCCAGGCAAGTTTCTGACTCAGATCCTGATCGAACTGGGCGGTGTTCAACGCCTGACCAACTTGCTCGCGAAAAATCTGCGTCGAAAACGGTACGTGCCACATCTGGACATCCCGCACCTCGGGCACCTCGGCGAATGCTGTGGCCAGTTGATCCGGTTGGGATTCCAGTTGCATTCGGGCGTCCCCCGTCAGTCCGCGCTGGACCAGCCGCATTCGTTTGGAGATGGATTCCGGTTCGGCGACCACTAGGGCCGTAATGTTTTGCAGATCCGCCGCCGTGACCCGGTAATCCTGCTTTTCCACGGATTCTTCCGGGGTCAGGTTCAGGCTTTCCAAAATTCCGGGGTCAGCCACCACCTCCGCCAACGTCGCGATGGAGCCCGGTCGTTTGCCGGGAATCGGCAATCCCAGCAGCGGATCAAACAGGTACAGTTGGTCGCCAATTTTCACGGCCGCCAGCCATTCCTGGCAGGGTCGCCGCGAGTCCCCTTCGGCCGGAATCGCCAGAATGGCCGCGGGGATTCCTGCCGCCTGACACAGGAGGGTGAACACATGGGCCCGGTCCAGATAATCGCCCTTGCCGTAAGTCAATGTTTGCCATGGATAGCGCACGTAGCCGGGGCCAATGGCTCCAGCCTCCGGTGGCCAAATATCGACGTTGACATCCCGAACCAGACTGACATCCCCGATGCTGGCGGGCGTGGGCCAGGGGTACTCATCCACCAGCTGAATATTTCGAACCGTCCAGTCAAATAATTCCATCGCGCGGGCCAGCGTGGCGACTTGCGAGGGCTCGCCCTGCCGCCGGGGAGCCGTTTTCAGTTCCGGATTGAGTTTTGCAACCACTTCGGCAAGCAAATCCGTCGATTCCTGCCATTGTTCCTTTTCGTCCGCAGTCGCCTCGTCCAGCGCCAATTGCAGATAATACTCATGATTGAAAATCGGGTAATTCTCCCGGATGCGTTTTTCAACCTGATCAATCCAGTAACACTGTTGCACAAAATTGGCGTCATTGCCGGAAAACCGCTCACTGGAAAGAGTCGTGAATACGGGTTGCGACTGGATGTCCTCGGGCAACGTCAATGCCAGGTCTGCCAGTTCCCAGGAATCATCACCGGGAGTACGCGTGGTCATCCAGCGATTGAGACCGGAATTGACCTTGTCACGAAACTCGTTCAGCTCAAACCGTTCGTAGCTTTCAATGTACTTGATCGCCTGCCCCAGTTCCTCTCCTCGAGAAACCAGGCTGGCAGACTGCAAATCTTCAATTTCGTTGACGGAGTTGTTGCAACCGGTCCACAGAGCGGTTGCCATCAACAAGGCAATCCCCCGCCCAAGGCAAAAATGGCCGGTGCAAGTTCGAGTTGCTGGATGGGAGCCGGGTTTCATCGATTTTTTGGCGAATGAAAAAAACGGGAGGAGTCAGCGAAAAAATTATTCTGATCGTTTTGCGGTGGATTGCAATGGCGCTCCAAACGGCAAACGGACGGCCTGGTCAATGGCCAAAAGTGAGCGGAGCAACGTCTCGATATCGGACAATGGAAACAGATTGGCGGCATCACTGGGCGAATCGTCCGGACGGGGATGCGTTTCCAGAAACAGTGCGTCGATGCCCGTTGCCACCGCGGCACGGGCCAGCGGAGCCACCATGGCGCGGTTGCCGCCGGTGATACCACCCGGTCCACCCGGCTGTTGCACGCTGTGCGTGGCATCAAACACCACCGGAACGCCCAGTTGCCGCATGGTGACCAGGCCCGTGAAATCATTGACGAGTCGGCCATAGCCAAAGAACGTACCCCGCTCGGTCAGCAGAATGTTCTGGCACCCGGCGCCGCGCAGCTTGTTCACGACGAATTGCATGTCCTGGGCGCGCCATGAACTGGCCCTTTTTCACATTAACCGCCCGTCCGGTTTGCCCGGCCGCCACCAGCAAGTCGGTTTGACGCGCCAAAAAAGCCGGGATTTGCAGCAATTCGCAAACTTCGGCGGTGGCCGCCGCCTGCGCCGGTTCATGGATATCCGTTGTCACCGGGATGGCCAGCTCCCGGCGAACCTGATCGAGAATCTCCAGGCCTCGCGACAATCCCACACCACGGTAGGACTGGACGCTGGTACGGTTGGCCTTGTCAAACGAGCCCTTGAAAACGAGCGGGATTTCCAAACGCTGGCAAACGTCGCACAAATGACGGGCGATTTCCAGGGCCAAAGCCGAGTTTTCGAGAACGCAGGGGCCGGCAATCAGTACCAGCTGGCCGGCCCCCGCCGTCACGTCGCCCACCTGACACGTGACCACGGTTGGTTCGATCGGGTTTTGAAGGGTCATGTCAGTTGTATTTCCGTATTGCCCAACTCCAATTCCGGGGACGGACAGGTTTCGGCCCAGGCCCGCGGCACAATCATGTGGACACGCTGCGGAACCACCCGGATGTCCAGGGGCAAATGCCCTCCCGGGTCGCCATCAATCTGGAACGGTACCGGCTCGTCCGCCTCAACGCAAATCCGTGTTACCTGCCGCATCACCGTATCCCGCCAGCGCCGATGCTGGCGGGTAACGATTCCCGCCAAGTACATTAACCCGTTGATCAGGTTACCACCACGAAAACCGCACAAGTCCAGTTTTCCATCCATGGCGTCAGCGCCGTCGGCAATGGGCAGCCCCATGGCATACCGAGGTGCATTGAACACAAAAGCCCATTTCATGCGAATCGGCTCGGCCTCGTTATCGCAGCGGACGGACAGGGTCGGATACCGGTATTTGCGAATGGAATTAATAATTGGTTTGGCATAGGCCCAGTGCCGGATATGACCGGTTCGGGACCGATGCACCTGATGCACGACCTCGGCGTCGAAACCGCAACTGGCCATAACCAAAAACAGACGGCCATTGGCGCGTCCGGCGTCCATGCGAATGGTAGTTCCGGCATCAATGATTCGGGCCACCTGCTCGGGCGGAAACGGGATTTGCAGGAATTTGGCCAGCAAATTCTCCGTCCCCTGCGGCAACAGGGCAAACGGCGTCCGGGCCGGCAGGCGGTTGACGAGCAAGCCAATCGTCCCGTCACCCCCGGCCGCCACCACACACCTCAAACGGCCAAAGCGTTCCCGGGCCAGACCGTCGATTTCATCCAAATCGGTCCGGATTGACACCTCATAGTCCAGTTGCGCCAGCTGCTCGGCCAATCGGTCGGCCGCCTCGGCGGTCGCGGTCGACCCGGCGTGCGGGTTCACTGCAATCACCACTTCGCGTCGGCCAGGGTCAGATTCGCGGTGGTTCACGTTCATGCAGTGATCCGGTCACCTCGGCCAGCGCGGTGCAGGCACAGGGAACGATGATTCCATACCAGGAGTTGTAATTGCCGGCGATGTTCAATTTCGCCCTGCCTGTTCGGACAAGTGTATCACAATCGAACAGACCTGAACGGGGGGATGGCCGCTGTCAGCAATCCAAAAAGCATCAATTTTTGACGGAGATTGCCGTTTGAAAGCGCAAAAACCTGGCGTGGCAATCGGGGCCGGCATGCATCCTGCAACAGTGCCCGTCATCAGCTTCCGGCGAATTAACATCGCCAGAGACTGGTCTGTGGGGTCCCAGATGCAAAACCGGCAAATGGTTGCCTTGCCCCTGGCCATTTGTCAGCTGAAGCGTTTTCAGCGCGTCCGGGGCCTCGCGTTGAATTCATCATTGACTGATCTCGCCCGCCACTTCCATGGATACAGAGGCAGGATCAAATGGCGTCGCCGATTGACAACGATCGGCGACGTTTCCTGTTGCGCAACGGGTCAATCAGGTGCGGCCCACCGCGGGCGGCAGGACCGACCGTGACGAGGACGTACCCTAACGGCCACTTGTAATTTGCTCGATCGCCTGGGTGGCGGCCTCGCGAACCACGTCGTCATCGTCCTCATTGGCGACTGTTCTGAGGGCCTCCAGCACGGGTTTGCCGGCGGCTCCCAGGGACCCCAGTGCCTTGACGCACTCCAGACGAATCCCGGAATCCGGGTTGTGCAATCCGTCCGGCAGGTGTTTGACGGCATAGCGGGCATAATCGGCGTTGCCGGGTTCAATCATGATCAGGGACCAGGCGGCCGCCAGCTTTTCGAAACCCGCCGTCTCGGAAAACTTTTTCTCAATCATTGGCGCGGCGTCGCTGGCCGCCGGGCCCATACATCCCAGCGCGTACATCGCGCTGGTTCGTACATCTTCGTCCGGGGATTCCAGCGACAGGATCAATTCGGGAGCGGCTGCGGCGGCCTGGGGTCCAAACCCGGCCAAAGTCAGCTGCAGTTTGGCGCGAAACGGGCCCTGTTCCCGGGCCAGGGCTGCGACCATATCCGGCAGGGCATCGCTGCCATTGGTTCCCAACCGTTCCAGAACGGCCAATGCCACATTTTTCAATTCCGGGTTGGCCAGGGCTTTCCCGGCCCGGCCGGCGACTTTTGAACCGCGGCTGGCCAGGGCATCCACCACATTGTCGACAACGGCGGGATCCGGATCGTTGGCAACCGCGATCAGCGCCGGCGCTACTTTTTCGACGGGCAGATTCAATTCCGCCAGAGCTCGCGCGGCCGCCGTCCTCAGTTGAGCGTCGTCGCTCCGCAACGCCTGGGTCAGTCGCGAAACGGCCAGGTCAATTTTCGCATCGTCGTCCGGGTGCATTTTGGCTTCAGCCCACGCGCCGATGGCCGCCAGCAACTGGTTGTCCGCCGCGATCGCGACCGCCACCCGGGATTCGGCATCGTCATACCCGATCGATCCCAAGGCATAGATGGCCGCCGCCTGTTCGGTGGGATCCGTTAGCTGGTCGAACAGGGCGGCAATCTGCGGGCCCGCGGAACGGGCTGCCGGGCCAATCGAGGCGACCGCCAAAAACCCGTTCATGCGGATCAGCGTGTCATCGGTCCTGCCCAGCAAATCCATCAGTCCGGGCAGCGCCTCACTGGCTTCCGGCCCGATGGATTCGATCGCCACGCAACCCCAGAGCGCAGTTCGATCGTTCTTCAGGATTTCGTTAATCACCGGCACCGCTGCGGCGCCGCGTTCGATCATCGCCTCGACGGCGTGGATGACAACGGCCTGTTCGTCCCGGTCCAGCACCTTGTTAAAGGCATCCACCACGGTTTTGGCGTCCAGATCCAGATTCCGCAATGCGGCAATCGCAGACCGGGCCACGCTGGCGTTTTCATTGGCCACCATCACGATTAATGCGTCGACGATGTTGTGCCGAGTTGTTCCCGATGCGGCCGAGTGCCACTGCCACCTGGGTCTGCACGATGGGGCTGGAGTCACGGCAACAATCACACAGGGCATCGGCGGCGGCGGCGGCAGTTTTGCCCAGTTGCCCCAGCGCCCGGGCAGTCCTCCAGCGAACCTTTTCGCTGGGGCTGGACAAAAGTTCGATCAGCGCCGGCAAGCTTTTGGCACTGGCTTCCTCCATAAATCCCAGCTGGTCGATGGCCGCCAATTGTTCCTGCTCGGAACCGGACTGCAGTTTTTGGATCAATTCATCCACGTTGTCCTGTCGGGCATGCACCGGCGCAGCGCCGACCACAAAACCGGTTCCCGCCAACATACATGCCACAACAAAAATCTGGTTCAATCGAAAAAATTGCATACGGGCACCGCCGGGAGAAGGATGTTTTATCGGTTGGGAAAGACGTACTGGAATGGGGACAAACAGGGAACCAGACGGGCCGGCAAGGGCCCTGGCTTGCAATCAGGTTCCGGCGATGACCTTGTCGAGGGCCATCACGAAGCGCACCGCCTCACGCGCCTGATCCTCACCATACTTTTTGCGATCAGTTCCAATTTGTTTTCGCCACGTGCGGGAGATGTTCTGGGATTTCATGAACTGTTCTCCCGTGAGAATTCCGTTGGTGAAATAATCTTTCAGGATTTGTTCGTATTCCATGCGATAGTCGCTGTACGACTCGATAAGCAACAGCGAAGGCCAGTTGACCTCGCCCGTCGTCACGTCAATATCGGTTTCCGAGATCTCCGGAACACCCCCGCGACGTGCCAGAAACGCATCCGATCGGGCCTGACGAACCTGTTTCTTTTCCTCATAAAACTCGTCGTGGACCCGCTTTCGATCATAATAGGCCTGGACGGCATCCACCGAGTTCTGAATGTATTTTGATCGCGCGTCTTCAAATGCCCCCGCGGCCTGCGCATTCAGCAGGTTGGCCTCTCCCTGGTCGCGAATCAGGGCTCCCAGGCCCCGGGCCTGTGACTCGGCGGCGGTGGATGAGTGGTAACTGGGGCCCCAAAACTGGGCGTTTGCCACGGGTGTCAAAACACACACGGCCAACAGTCCTGTCAGGCAGCCGGATAAAATGTTCAGCGGCGGCAGCGGCCGCCGTGTCCACGGGAAGCAAAACATCGCAGTCACCTGCCGTTGAGGGAATGAAAAATTGCCTTTTGTTCCGGTAAATCAACTGATTCCATCTTATCTAACCCGAAATGCAGGGTCAAACGATTGCCGCCATTTGGGGACAAATCCATCCCGCGCCCTGCCGGCACACCCCTGGACGGTCCCATGGTCATTCCACGGTTAATCAGCCCACCATCCGGATCGGACCATTGCGCAACGGCCGGCCGGCGAACCCCGCAGTTACCCCGGGTGCCGGGGATTTCTTTCGAAAGAAACTGCGGTTGTGTGCGTCTAACAGACAGTGATGAATTGCCGACCCACCGGACGAGCCCGTTGAGGATTGGGGGGAAACCATGATTCCGGCTCCTGTTCTGCAGGACGAACTGGAACGTTTGTCTGACTTGCACACGTTGAATCTGCTGGGCCGGCCCACCGAAGAGCGATTCGACCGGTTGACGCGTTTGGCGCGTCGCGCCCTGGATGTTGAAATGTGCTACCTGGCTTTGGTCGACGGGGACCGGCAATGGTTCAAATCCAAATGCGGTATTTCCCGTGATTCGACCTCGCGACGGGTTTCCTTTTGCGGGCATACGATTGCCGGCAACGAGATGCTGGTTGTGCCCGACGCCTGGCAGGACGAGCGGTTCAGCGACAACCCGCTGGTGATCGGTGATCCCTGGGTCAGGTTTTACGCCGGGATGCCACTGCGCGGGCCAGGCGGGCACAACATCGGAACGTTTTGCATTGCCGACCCGCAACCGCGGCAAATGAGTCCCGACCAGCGCGACCTGCTGGAGGAATACGCTTGCCTGGCGGAACGCGAACTGAATTTGCTTGACCTGGTCCAGGCTCAGGGCCAGTTGCTGGAAACCCGGTCCCAGCTGGAGGTTGCCCGCCGCAATCTGCAGAGAGAACTTGGTGATGCGGCGGAATTCGTTCATCAAAAACTGCCGCCGCCGTTTCAGTCCGGTTGTCTGGGGCTTGACTGGGCGTTTATCGCCAGCAGCCAATTGGGCGGTGACATGTTTGGTCTCGAGCGGTTGCCCAATGGAAACTACATGGTTTATCTGCTGGATGTTTCCGGGCATGGCATTGGCGCCTCGTTGCTGGCCGTCACGATTCACAACAGCTTGCAACAGATGGCGTCCGGTGAAAACGCGATTGGTGCGCCGTCAGTGGCGTTAAATCGATTGAATTCGACATTTCAAATGCGGGCCAATCAGGACCGCTTTTTTACCATTTGGTGCGGGTTGATCGATGTGGAACAACATACGATTACCTGGGCCTCGGGCGGGCACCCGGCACCGCTGTTGATCGATGCGAAACACAGGCCCCTGGCCCTGGACGGGGGCGGATTGATCGTGGGTGTCGACCCGGCCGTTGAATACCGCGAATACCGGGTGCCCTATGAGCCGGGGTCGCGGCTGTTGTTGTTCAGCGACGGGATTCTGGAACAGGCCTCGCCCGAGGGCCAGCTGTTCGGGCGGGACCGCCTGGAACAATTGCTGCTTTCCGGAAACTCGCGCCCCCGGCCGTCACACATCATTTCGGAGTTGTCCCGCTGGAGTGCGACCGACAGTTTTGCGGACGATATTTCGCTGGTGGAATTGAGTCTCAAGTCCTGACGATCCGCCGGCCGCCCGACGATTTGCCGTCCGTGTTGGCTGGCGGCTGGTCCACCCCTGCCAATACCGTATGGAGGGCATGGAGGGTGCCACGCGTGGCTGGTCCACTGGTGCTGACGCCGCGGAAGCGGCTCTGCCGGACAACTCCGTTGCCAGAATACGCGCGGTCGGCCGGGCGGGGGCGCTGCCCATCCGGGTCGGCCTGGAATCGCCGACCCGGGGGACCCTCGCGGGGGGGGCCGATTTCACGACCGCGGGAAAACGAAACCGTGCTGTGAGATTTGGCGTTTAAACGGGTTCAATCCGAACCGCGCAAACCTTGTATTCACCAGTTTGAGTGACCGGATCCCCGGCGTCGTTGGTCAACAGGTTGGCCCGGGATTCCGAGAAATGCATGGGCATCCAGGTGCACCCCGGTTTGACGCGAGGCGAGACCCAGACTTCGGCTTCCACTTCTCCCCGCCGCGAAACGACTTTGACCGTTTCCCCGTGACGGATGCCCAATTGCCGGGCGTCGAAGCGGTGTACCTCGATAAAATTTTGCCGCTGTTTGGCCACCGGCCCCGGATCCCGCCGCGTCTGGGTCGCGGCATTGTAGTGGTACAGCGTTCGCCCGGTGGACAAGACCAGCGGGAATTCGACGTCGGGCAATTCGTCACTGGGCCGATAATGAACTCCCTGAAACTGGACCTTGCCGTTCAGGGGTCCATCCAGGTGCAAAGTGGGTGTGCCCGGGTGGTTTGCATCGGTACACGGCCAGTGCAGGCCCTGTACATTCTCCTCCAGCCGTTTGTGGGAGATGCCGGCGACCTTGGGAGTCAGCGCGGCCATTTCGTCGTAGACCTCTGCCGCACTGGCATAGTGGGGCATCGGGTAACCGGCCGCCCGGGCAAAATCACACAGGATCAGCCAGTCGGGCCGGGCTTTTCCCGGTGGATCAACCGCCTTGCGAACTCGCTGGACACGACGGTCGCTGTTGGTGAACACACCGTCTTTTTCGGCAAAACAGGCGCCCGGAAACACGACATCGGCAAAACCGGTGGTGACGTTGTGAAAAATCTCCTGGCAAACCAGAAACTCGCAGTTTTCATTCAATCCCTTTTCCACCTTGCCGACATTGGGTTCGCTAATGACGATGTCCTCGCCCATCACATACAGTCCGCGGATCGATCCTTGCTGCAGCGCCTTCATCATGACATTCAGGTTCAGGCCGTCGTGGGGCGGCAACGGGACTCCCCAGGCGTCCTCGAACCGTTTGCGGACGTTCGGATCGGTTACGGGCTGGTAGCCGGGATAATAAATGGGTGTGGCCCCGGCATCATTGGCACCTTGCACGTTGTTTTGGCCGCGGAGCGGATTCATGCCCGCCGATCGCTTGCCCAGATGCCCGGTCATTGCCACCAGGTTGGCCAGACAGTAAACGTTGTCGGTGCCGTGGGTATGCTCGGTGATCCCCAGCGTGTAATAGATGCCCGCCTTTTCGGTCGTCGCATACAGGCGAGCCACGTCAACAATGTCCCGGGCCGGTACGCCGGTCACCTTTTCGGCTTCCTCGGGCGTGTAATCCGCCACCGCCTCGCGGACCTTTTCAAAACCCTCGCAATGTTTGTCAATGAATTCGTGGTCGATCAGGTCTTCGCGGATGATTACGTGGGCCATGGCATTGAGCAACCAGACATCGGTGCCGGGGGCCAATTGCAGGTGTTTCTCGGCGATTTCCGACATCCAGATTTTGCGCGGATCCGCCACCACCAGGCGTGATCCGTTTTTGACCGCCCGTTTCATTTCCATGGCGATGATCGGATGGGCCTCGCTGGTATTGGAGCCAATCACAAACATCATCTCGGTGTCACGAATCTCGTCGATCGAGTTCGTCATGGCCCCTGCCCCAAACATGGTCACCAGACCGGCGACCGTGGGAGCGTGTCACGTGGCGGCACACTGGTGAATGTTGTTGGTTCCGAAGGCCGCCCGCGAGAGCTTTTGCATCAGGTAATTTTCTTCGCCCGTGCAGCGACTGGACGAAATGAACCCCAGCGAATCGGCCCCGTATTTCTGTTTGACCCGCAACAGGCCGTCGGAGGCCACCCGCAGCGCATGGTCCCAGCTGGTTGGATGCAGCTCGCCATCGTCCCCCCGAATCAGGGGTTCGGTGATGCGGTCTTCATGGTGAATAAAATCGTAGGCGAATCGGCCCTTGACGCAGAGGTTTCCGTCGTTCAGTGTCTCGCCCGGCGGAGGACTGGTAATTTTGACAACCCGGTTGTCGGCGACCTGCAAATCCATCTGGCAACCCACGCCGCAAAAATTGCAGGTGGTTCGCGTCGTCGTCGTTTTCCTGGATTTCAGTTCGACCAGCGGGGGAGCTTTCTTTTCAATCAGAGCTCCCGTGGGGCACGTGTCAATGCAACCCCCGCACAATTCGCAGCTGGTATCCAGCAAGCCCCGTTCTCCGGCCGTTGAAATGGTCGTTTCGCTGCCCCGCCATGCCAGCGTGATGGCGCTGACGGCCTCTACTTCGTCGCAGTACCGGGTGCAGCGGGCGCACAGGATGCACAAATCCGGATCAAACCGGATGTAGGGGTTGACGTCGTGATCGCGACCCCGTCGCGGCGCGTGTACCGGTTCCAGGCGGAGCGGTGGCGTTTTTTCGCACAGCGTGCGCAGCTGGTTCTCGTTGGCGGTTTCAATCGGCAAACCATGCTCATCCACACGATGATCGGCCTGATACAAACCGTACAGCACCCGGCGATGACGTTCGATGCGCGGTGACTCGGTCGTAATCTTCATGCCGGGCGCGACGCGCCAGGCACAACCGGGTTGCATCCGCCGCTGGCCCTCGACTTCGACCAGACAGACCCGACAGGCGCCCGCCGGATCCAGACGCGGATCATGACACAGCGTGGGAATCCCGATCCCCAGCCGCCGGGCGACATCAACTACCGTTTCACCGGTGCGGGCCTGACAGGCCTGACCGTTGATTTCGACCTGAAAGGTACCCGTGCGAACCATTTCGTTCATGGTTTGTTGCCCGAATTCAGATAGCGGGCATCCTGTTTAGTCAAATAATTGTCCGTGTAATCAACCCCGAAAATCCGGGTTTCCTGTTATGGTGAAGCCTGGCCATTTCCGGGGGCAAAGGCATCCGGAAAATGTTCCCGGACCGTTTCCAGGGGCTTGAAGGCTACCATGCCCAGTCCGCAAATCGAGCCCTCTTCCATTTCCCAGCTGACCTCGTCGGCCAGGTTCAGATGCCCGGCCTCCCGACCATCGAGGAACTTGTCGACCTGTCGCCGCAAGTAACGGGTTCCAATTCGGCACGGGGCACATTGACCGCAACTTTCTCGCTCAAAAAACTCCAGCTGCCAGGCGACCGCCCGGGCCATGTCAACGGAATCGTTCAGGACCACCACACCGGAACTGCCCAGCATCGAGCCGGCGTCCGCCAGCTGTTTATAGTCTAGCGGCAAATCCCGGTATTTCATCGGCAAAAACCCGCTGGAGGCGCCACCCGGACTGAACGCCTGCGGATTTCCGTCGTATCCACCAGCAACGTCCACCAGCTCATCCAGTGTCACTCCCAGGGGCAGTTCATAGACACCCGGTTTGTTTATGTGGCCAGAGATACAGTACAGCTTGGAACCCGGCTCCGTTTTGCCCAATTCCCGGAACCACAGACCGCCGTTCTGGATGATCGACGGGACACAGGCAATGGTCTCGACGTTATGGATCAATGTCGGCTTGTTACGAAACCCCTGCTCGGTGGGATAGGGAGGTTTCAGACGGGGCATCCCCCGCTTGCCCTCCATGGATTCCAGCATGGCGGTTTCCTCACCGCAAATGTAGGCTCCATGGCCGCGCACAACGTGCACCGCCAAGTCTCCCAGCACGGACTGGCACTGCTGCGATGGCCCGTTCCAGGGCCCGCACCTCGTTGACGTATTCGCCGCGGATATACACAAAAATTTCTTCGGCACCGACCACGCTGGCAGCGATCGCCAGCCCCTCCAGCATGAGGTGGCATTTCCGCAAGATCACTTCCCGGTCCTTGAAGGTGCCCGGCTCGGCTTCGTCCGCATTACAAACAACGTATCGCTGCGGATCCACCTGATTCAGTACCGAGTTCCATTTGAAGTGAGCCGGGAATCCGGCGCCGCCGCGACCTTGCAAGCCAGCCGCCTTGAGCTCCTCAATCACTGCTTCGGCACCCATTTCCCGAGCCTTTCGAAGCGCCGGCCAGGTCAGGTCCGGGGCACCCGCCAGATTGATGGGCAGGCCGGGGTTGTCGGGGGTCAGTCCGGTGGTTCGGCCACCATAGGTGACCAGTTCCATGTCTTCATCCAGGGTCGAGGGCGCCAGGTCGCATTGCCCCAGACAACTGATGCGTTCGCAACGCTTGCCTTCCGATTCGAGCTGATGCGCCAGTTCGTCGGCGCCCAGCATGTTGCAGGTTAATCCGTCACAGACCCGTATTTTCTTGCCCGGTTTGTTGAGCAGCGTGTAAAACATCGCGGTGCCCCAGATATCGGCTTCCGGAACGCCAGTGGCCTCGTGGACGCGGCGCACCGACTCACCCGATACGACGCCTTCGTGTTCCAGCAGTTCAAAAATCTGCTCGCGATTGGCAGAGAATTTTTTCATGGGAGACGGGTTCCGGCTATATCGGAGATGCCGCGGATTCGGTGCGCAGCGGAGTACAGGTTGAAACGTTCGGGTGAGGTGAATCCGGCCAGGGTGATGTTGTATCGATTGGCCATTTCCACAGCCAGACTGGAGGGCGCGCCCACGGCGATAATCATGGGCATTCCGGCCACCAGGACTTTTTGCATGATTTCGAAACTGACACGCCCGCTGACTATCATAGCGTATTGACGCAGGGGGATGGCGCACCGCCAGGAACCGGCGTCCCACGAGCTTGTCGACGGCATTGTGCCGGCCCACGTCCTCGCGGGTGTCGATCAGAATTCCGCCGGCATCCGCCAGTCCCGCTGCGTGCAAGCCGCCGGTTCGATTAAACGTGGCTTGCTGGCGTCGCAACAAGTCCGGCAGTTTCCGAACGTGCGAGGACTCAATTTGAAAACAGTCGCTGTCGATCGGCCCCAGCCCCTGAATTTCCAGGGCCTCCAGCGACGCCTTGCCGCAGACGCCGCAACTGCTGGTAGTGAAGAAATGCCGCTGCAATTGCCCGATGTCGATTGGGATGTCCGGGCACAGTTCCACCCGCACAATATTGCCGGTTTCAGTACCCCGGGAATCGACTCCACGGATCTGAATCTGTTCAATCTGGTCGGGCGACTGCAGGATGTTTTCCGCAAACAGAAATCCGGCCGCCAGTTCCTCGTCGTTGCCAGGCGTTCGCATCGTAATGGAGACACTGCGCATTTTGCGATGGTCGCGCGGCCCGTAAACCAACCGGATTTCCATTGGCTCTTCGACGACAACGACATCCTCGCGGCAGCTCGCGCCGCCTTCGGAAACTTCGACAATCGAAACCGGGTTTTCGCGGCTGGTGGGAACGACGGGGCGGCTGGAATCCATCTCCTGATTCTAGCGGTCCGGGTGCCCGGGCACCAAGGCCGATGATGACGGCCGGAAAACCGAGGAGCAATCCCGCCGCCATGATCGCCGAAATCCGGAAACGCGGCTCCGGAATTGCCGATTGGCTGGATCCTGCGCCCTGGTCCTGACCGGCCGCCATTTGGGCGAACCACTGGAAACCAAATGGTTTTAGTACCTTGCCGTAGCGGTCGCCCCAAAACGCATTCGCCACCGGTGGCACTTCCCTGCAGCCCGCCTGAATGGCCTGTTTAAAAAGGGCATCACCATCCTCGACGTACAAGTGTAGGGAGGCCGGCGATCCCCCCGGGGTTTTATGTCCCGCCGGGGATTTTCCTGGCTGAGCATGAGCGTGGAATTGCCGATGGTCACCTCGCCGTGCATGACACTTCCGTCGGGCGCTTCCATACCGTGGCCGGCCTGGCCGCCGAACGCCCTGACCTAAAACTCCATGGCCTGACGCGCATCCTTGACCACCAGACAGGCATTGATCGGATTGCCGTTGGGCGGCACCGGATTAACGGACATGGTTTTCGGCTCCCCGGAAGTATCTGGCATTTTCATCGACGTTCGACCTGCCGAGTACGGCAGTCGCCATCGGCCGGCGCGGCATGCGTTGGTGATGGAGGTGGACCTGCCTCATCCGGGGGCACCGTTCCCGGGCGCGCCAAATCCGGCAGCCACTGCTCCAATTCGCACAGGGTTTCGCGAACCCTGCCGCCGCGGTTCCGGGGCCCGGCGGGGCTCCGTCGGCGATGAGATTGCGGGCACGCATTTTGCGGTGTTTTGGCCGTTTGACGGCATTGCCGGCCCGTCCGGTTGGGCAGGCATTGCCGGTCGGGGGTCTGGGTGATTCGGTCGGCCCCCAGCCACGACCCAAACGAATTTGATCGAACCGGGGCCTGAGTTGTCAGGTACGGAGTCGATCGCCATGACGGGTTGGCAGAGTTTTTCCCCCAATCAGGCGGGGAGCAATCGATGTACGAAGAGAATCTGGAACCGCTGCCCGCGGGCGATGCCTTGCAGGCGTTTGCACCGATACTCGCCGAGATGCGGCGCAACGGCGTCCTCGGCTCGCCCCTGCCCCTGTCTCACGATCAGGTCCTGTTTTGGGCGGATGCCGAATTGCAGCGGTACCTGATCCCGATTAGCCGCCGATTGTTGTTGCCGGGCAGCGGTATCAATGGCCTCACGAATCTGGAGCAACTGGTCGAATTGGCCGACAACGGGGCGTCCTGTCTGATTTGCCTCAATCATCGCTCCAATCTGGATGTGCCAACGCTGGGTGCCCTGTTGCAGGATCAATCCCGAAAATCGCTGTTTGACAAGATCGTGTGGGTTGCCGGGCGCAAGCTGCAGGAAGACCAGGGAATGACCGGCAATCTGGTTCAAGCCTTTCACCGTGTCATGGTGACGCCCCGATCCTGGTTCCGTCAGGAACACTCGCCGAATGAATTGCAGGAGGGGCATCGTATCAATGTTGCCGCGCATCGGGCGATTCACGAATGGCGTCATCAGGGATGGGTGTTTGCCCTGTTCCCGGCCGGCACGCGAATCAGGCCGGGGGACAAGTCCTCGACCCGCGCGGTGCCCGAAACCGACAGTTACCTGAAATCGTTTGAGTACCTGCTGCCAGGTAACGTGGCTGGATGTACCCTGCCGGTAACCCGAAATCAGGACCTGACGCATGAGACACCGCGACTGGATCGCGTTCGGGTGACGTTCGGTGAAGTCGTTGCCACGGCCCGCTGGCGGAACAAGGCAGCCCGTCGCTATCCGGAACTCAGCCAGCGCGCCGCGTCAGCTCGCGCGATCATGGCCGATATCGCGGCCCTCGAATCCCCGATCACGGGCCAGCCGGTCCGCTAGGCGCAAAAATCGTCGTATGGCCTGATTGGCGGCTGCCCGGTTGGCAAACTCGCTGACCTGCCACTGGGCCTGGCGGAGCTGTTCTGCCGAAAACCGGTTTTGCAGATTCTGTTTCCAGTCCTCGACGTTTTCCCGGGTGTGGAAGAAACAGGCCAGCCGTTTTTCCCCGCCCTCGACCGGAATGATGGCCATCCCGACGTAGTGAATGTAGTCGGCCACCGGCGACGAGTATTTGAGACGGGAAAGATAATCGATCATCCCGGTTTCGGTGTCGGCCAACTGATCGCCAAAAAGCTCCTCGAAATATTGCAGGTTTTCGATGACCGGATCTCCGGGCCGGGCCGCCATGCCGCGCATCGGTTCCAGGCGGTTCATCCGCCGCACCAGCTCGTCAAATGCATCTTTTTTCTGATTGGCCAGATAATGCACGATTGCCCAGGCCAGGGCATAGCCGGTCGAATCAAGTCGCCCGGCCGTGACCGCCCGTTCAATCGAGGTGCCGTCAAACCCGGTGATGTTTTGCGACTGCAAATACGATTCCAGTTCAAACATCCGCAGGTCGTTCACGACACCGGCGCCCTTCCAGCGATTCCGGCGTCCAAAACTGGTGGGGGCGAAAAACTCCGCCAATCCTTCGGACAACCATACCGGCCATAACGACAAACGCCGTTGTACGCCAATATTGTGCAGGATCTGATGAGCGCCTTCGTGCGCGATCGTCGACAGCAACTGGCCCCGGGCCAGATCCGGCCGTGTATCCGCAAACACCGATTCCTCGTGCAATACGACACGGTTACTGACCATGTCGTAATAGGCCAGCACGCCGTTGGGCATTTCGCGGTAGGCCTGGAATTCCCCGGCCGTACGAAACATGATTACGATCAGGGGAACCGGCGGATCTTCCGTTTCCAGCCCCTGCTTTTTCACAAACGATTCAACGCCGCCAAACATCGATTCCAAAATGGTCTTGGTGACTTCGGCGAATTCGGGCGAGGTGTTGTGCAGAAAAACATAATGCCGGGTCTTCACCATTTTCATGCCGGGAAAGCGGGCCAGCTCACCCTGTAACAATTGCTGGCCGATCTGGTTGGGCCTGGCGGGCTGAAACGGCTTGTCGCAGGGGCCAATCTGGTCCGCCGTCCGGGCAACGAGTTGGCCGTTCGGCAGCATGACGACATAATGGTCACCGATTTTCACGTGTACCCTGACGACCGTGGGTTGGCCGTCGACGGTAGTTTCTGCGGTCGTCCAGTCGCATGGCTCGATCTCGGCCACGGGAATATCGAACCCGTACGAGGCGGGTGAAAGCAGTTTGCTGCCCGCAACGGGCGTTTCGCCGCCCGATGCCGTCTGGCTGACGGCCAATTGCGGGATCGCCCAGACCACCGCGATCATCAATGCCGCGAAGACGGCGGGGACGGTTCCGGGGCGGGTACCCGGCGAAGGCCCCCCGGCCACCCGTTCCGGATTTTTTTGCCGGAATTGGCACGAAGGGGCGACTGCTGAGGTACATGACCTGTGATGATGAGGGGTAATCTCGCGGTTTTTCGCCCCGGGACGGTCCTCCACCGGGCGGCTGACGGGGAATTTGGAATTCAACAGTTTGGCTCCCTTGCCGGCAGTTTACCCGATTTTTTCGGTATTTGCCCGGTAGAATTGGCCGTCCCGGGCGAACAGGATGCCGGAAATGACGGCGAGCATTCCCCGGGACACAAATCCACGTCGCCTGGCCGAGGTGTCATGGGCCGGATTCGTCGGAACTCGGGTTTAAGTCGCTGGTTCAATTATACCGAGCCCTCGCCGGCCGGGGACCGGATCGTGGCAGTTTTAACAGCGCCAACGATCCTTCCGATTGGTGCGGATTTCTTAAGGATCAACCCGAATCACCGGTCGTAGTTGGCGGATGCCCGTTGGATTAGCATGGAAGCAGTCGGCAGTCGTAAGAAACTTGATTCAGGCCCGGTATTGAAAAAAACCAGGACTTGCGGAACGCCCGGGCGTTGTTCCAACAGGACGGGTTTGCCCCCAAACGGGAAATAAAGTCATGCAAAATCGAAACCTCTGGATGCATTCCCTGATGCTGTTGCCCTTCGTAATCGGGTTATCGATATGCGTGCCGGCAGACAGCCGGGCAATGTGCCAGCAGCCCGCTGATCAGGATGAACAGCAGATTCAATTTAATGCATTTTACAAGGTCGAATGGCGGGCCATCATCGAATACTACGCCGAGCAAGCCGGTTTGTCGCTGAGGATTGTCGATTTGCCGCCCACGGGCACGTTTGACTACCAGTCCGATCGAAGCATGACCCTGCGGGAAGGTCTGGATTTTCTCAACCAGATGCTGATTCAAAGCGATCGGGTCCTGATTCGCAACGGCGACCTGTTGTCGTTGTATGACGTGACCAAGGGAATTCCCGACGACCTGATCGATACGATCGCGGCGGACCAGCTGGATCAGCGCGGCATGTATGAGGTCCTGAATTGCAACTTTGATATCACCGGATTGCAGGGCGAGGAATTGCGCAGTCAGCTGGAGCCCTACGTGTCCCAGCATTACCGCAACAACCTGACAGTGATTCCTGCGGCCAACGTGATGATCGTGCAGGAAATTGGCTACAAACTGAGATTTATTCGAGACCAGATTCTGGCGCCGGCCATCAAATCCCGGGGCCGCAACGACTGGGACGTCCGGCAAATCGTGCTGGAACATGTGTCGGTGGAAGACGTTCTGGCACATGCCGCCGCGATCGGCGTTCGCCGGGATACGATGTCCAACGAAGACGGTTCGTTAACGATTTCGGCCAGTCCGTTTGAGGACCGGATTCTGGTGACGGGTAACCCGGATCAAATCAATCGGTTCGTCCGAATCGTTGAGGCCGTCGATGTGCCCATGGGCGACGCCAACATGGCACCCCGGGAAGCTCCGTTTTTCCAGCGGTATACGGTAATCGGCGAGGCGGAAAAGATTCATCAGATTCTGCAAACGCTGCTGGCCGGCAGTCCCGAAGTCCGGCTGGACTACGACGAGGATTCCAACCAGATCTATTTGTACGGGCGCAAGGAAGATCACGACAAGGCGCAGGAAGTCATCAATATCACCGAAGGCAGCTCCGATGAATTGTCGGTGTTGTGGATCAAGAATTCGGACGTCGAGGATATTATTTCCACGGTGGAAACCCTGTTTCGACAGACCGATCCGGAAAACACGGACGGGCCGGTATTGAGTGCCGAAAGCCAGAATCGGCTGATCGTGCGTGGCAAGCCCAAGGATGTGGCCATGGTTCGAAAAATGGTCGAGGAAATCGATATTCCCTTCACGTCGACCGCGTCCCAGGAAACCAGCCGGTTCATTTCCATGGACGGTTCCGAACTGGGGCGGACACTGAATCTGCTGGAAAACATGCTGCCGACGCTGGACCTGCCAAATTCTGTGGAGGTGATCCAGCCCAACGAAAGGAATCTGTTCTACAATCCCGAGCGACGCCTGTTTGAAATCAAGGGAGCCAAAACCCAGCCGGCCGCCCGTGACGAGGACCCGCGGCGACCGCCAACTGATCCCCGACCTGAAACCAATCCGGGCGATGCCAACGATCAATCCGGAATCGTCCGCCCCTCGGGAATCGGTCTCGCCGGTTTCATGGATTCCCGATGGGTATTGGGCGGCATGATCACCTGGCAGCAGCAGGAAGAAACCGGCAACGGTTCCGGCCAGTCGAGCCAGGAATCTGACCGGGGCCGACGAATCTCCGACGACGAACAACAACCTCTGCGGCCAAACGTTCCGGGAGCCCCCATCAGGATTCGGGTGACGGAATACGGCATTGGTCTGGAATCAGACGATTACGAAGCGCTGGACCAGATTGAATCGCTGATTGTCCGAACGCTGGATGCCGGCCCCGGTAGTGAGCGGATTGCGTTCTTTCTGCTCAAATACCTGGACGCCAATGAAGCCAAGACGCAGCTGGAATCCTATCTCGGAATCTCCAGCGGAAGTGGGGGGGGTGGCGGAGTGCTCGGCGGGCTGATGGGAGGCATCCTGAGCAATGCCCTGGGCGGCGGGGCCGGTGAAATGGCGTCAGACTTGCTTGGCGGCGGCAGTTCATCCAGTTCGGGAGACGGCGTTTTCCTGACCGAAGGACCGGTTGCCATTGTGGCCAACGTGAACAACTATTCCCTGGCCGTCAGCGCCAGCCCGAACGATATGGAATTAATCAGCCAGCTGATCGATTTCATGGATCAGCCGGAAGCCATGCATGATCCGAATCCGGTCGGTGAAACCCGCACCATTCCGATCCTGTATCAGGACGTCTTTAAGGTTGAGGAAATCGTCAGGAAAAACCTGGGCGAAATTCTCAAGAGTACCGACCAGCCGGGCGGCGGCGGCAACGACCCGGCCCAGGCCCAGCAGCAATTGATCCAGGCCATGCTCGGCAGGGGGCGTGGCGGCAGTGGGGGCGGCGGCAGTGAAGAGGCCGAGGCGCCCAAGGCATCCCTGAGCGTCGATGAAAAAAATTCAATGCTGGTGGTGACCGGACCCAAATTTGCCTATGACCAAATCCTGTTTCTGGTGCGACTGGTCGACGTCCCGAAATCCGGCCCGCCCACCGACCTCCAGCTTGTGCCCCGCGGCAACATCGAACCGCGGCAATTGGCGGAGATGCTGCGCTTGTGGGACCCGGATCATATTGAAATCATCGAGAACGAGAACGCGACGGGTTCCGCGGCAGGTACCGCCGGCAGCACGCCCGGGGGTGATCGCACGGGCAGCCCCGCTGCGCCGGCTGGCGCCAACCCCGCCATCAATGTGGATGCCCTGCAACAGCTGATGCGAGCTCGAAATCAGGGGGGCGGTCGGGGTGGCCGCGGTGGCGGACGCGGTGGTCAAGGTGCCGGCGGCGGCAACATCCCTTCCGGATTCGGGAATCCGCCGGACGGCAATCGGGGTGGCGGCGGTGGCAATCGCGGCGGTGGATAAACCGGTCCGCAGGGCCGGTCGAGTTTCCCCGATGAAGCACCACGACTGGCTTGTCGCCGCCGCACGATCGCTGCGCAACAGGCACGGTTGGACCCGCCACCCGTGGCACCCTCAATCCCAAAACGACTGGTTTCCTATACGAGCCAGCCGCTCCTGAATCAAATCCGGACCCTCGAATCATCGCTGCCACGGTGTCCATTCAGGCCCGTTGGGTCAAACGGCTTCCCGACCGCCATTGCGCGAACCGGCAAGGCCGCGAGTGGCTCCAAAACCTGTCATCCATTCAGCCCGGCAAAATGGCGCTGCCCAGCAACGCCAACGCCACATTGACGTAAATCAGAATCCCCAGGATATCGATAATTCCTGCCACAAACGGATTGCTCATCATGGCCGGGTCCCAACCCAGCCGCTCAAACACCAGCGGCAAAATGGCCCCGGTCAATGTCCCGGAGACGACCACCAGCAGCAGAGTGATGGGCACAACCAGTAAAGCCCATTGCCCGGGTCCGGCCGCATCATTGGGAATAAAAAAATACGCGGTCACAAATCCCAGCGTCGCCAGCCCGCTGCCCAGCACCAGTCCCATGGCCAGTTCGCGACCGACAATCCGCGCCCAGTCTTGCAACGTGATATGGCCGCGGGACAGGGCGGTAATAATCAGCGTGGCGGACTGGCTGCCCGAGTTGCCGCCGCTGCTGATAACCAGCGGGATAAACGGCACCAGCCAGACCCATTTTTGAAACGGTGCCTCGTACTGTTCGAGGGCCAGGGCCGTTAACAGGGCGAAAAAAAACAGAATGCCCAGCCACATGCCGCGTTTCCAGCTGAGCGTCAGGATGGGTGTCCGCAAATAGGTTTCTTCCAGGGGATTTACCGCCGCGCTGCGGTGGGCATCCTCCGTGGCCTCCTCGTGGACCACGTCGATCACGTCATCGTGGGTAATGATTCCGAGCATGCGGTTTTGCTGGTCGACGACCGGGATGGCCAGCAAGTCCAGTTTGGCGACCTTGTCCGCCACCTCTTCCTGATCATCCAGCGGATGTACCGTTACGACACTGCGTTCCATGATGTCGGCCAGGGGCGTATCCGGTCGCCGGAATGAAGACAGCAATTGTCGGGCCGACACGATTCCCCGCAGATGGTCCTCCTGGTCGACCACGTACAGGTAGTAAATCGTTTCCACCTGGTCGGCCACGTGTCCCAATTCCTCGAGCGCCTGGCGGACCGTCAGCGTTTCGGCAAACTTGGCCACCTCGGTGGTCATCACGGCACCGGCGGTGCCTTCCTCGTATTGGCTGAGACGCAGGAAATCGCGGCGCTCGTCGATCGGCAGCCGAGTCAGCAAATCCTGCAGGATTTCCGGTTCCAGCTGGTTCAGCAAATCGACCCGATCGTCGCCTGGCATCTCGGCGACCAGCTCGGCGACCTGGTCCCGGTCCTGGGTGTTCAGGGCCGCCAGCTTTTTATCAATGTCGAAATAGCTGAAAATCTCGACGCGCACCGGCGGTTCGGCATGCTGCAGCACCTGCCAGGCCTCATTGGTGTCCAGGCCTTCCATGAATTCCGCCGTTCGGGCCGGATGCAGGGCCGTACAGAATTCGGCCAGCTCGGCAGCATTTTGCTGCTCAAGCATTTCACGCAGTTCCGGCAGAAACAGGGTATTCATCATGGCGGTGTCAGGCCGGTTGCCGCTCCGCGATCAGCTTGTCCAGCTGCAGCTTTAGTTGGTCGAGGATCTGGTCGTAGGGATAGGCCCCCAGCGGCTCGGGGCCCTTTTTCAAATTGACGTAATTGGGCCCGCACCACAGGCCCAAATCGGCATCATCCGTCTCACCGGGGCCGTTCACCCGGCATCCCATCACGGCAATCGTAATGGCATGATCGGCGGCGTATCGGGTCATTTCGCGAACCTGCTGGGCCAGCTGGACAAAGGCCTCGTTTTCCACGCGGGAACAGCTGGGGCAGGAAATGATGTTTAGTCCACTGGAGTCAAAATCCACGACCGTCCGAACGCGGCCATTCCGGATATCCTCAATAATCTGGCGCCCGGACCGGATTTCCAGCGGCTTTTCCTCATTGGGAACGGTCAACGAAACGCGAATCGTGTCCCCGATTCCGTAACCCAGCAACTGCTCGAGCGCGATCCGGGTCTTGATGATCCCGTCCGGCGGCAATCCGGCCTCGGTGACGCCCAGGTGCAACGGAACATCCGGTCGTTGCTGTGCGAATCGACGATTCACCTCAATCACTTTTTGCGGATCCGAGTCCTTCAGCGAAACGCAGTAACGGGTGAATCCCAGGGAATCCAGCAAATCACAGTGTTCCCAGGCACTTTCCAGCATGGGTGAGATGGAATCCTGCGGATCGTATTTGTCCTTTTGGTTCGGGTCCACGCTGCCGCAATTGACTCCGATGCGGATCGCACAATCGTGCTGTCCCGCCGTATCCACAATCATCCGGACCTTGTCCCGCCAGGGTTTTTCGCGCTCGTGGTGATACAAATGGCCCGGGTTGTAGCGAAGTTTGTCCACATGCGGGGCCACGGCCAGCGCCAAGCGGTAGTTTTCCTGCAAATCGACCGACAAGTTGGCCGATGTCTGCTGGCGAATCTCGGCGACCGATTCCGCGTCGCGCTGACTGTCCACCGCAATCCGGACCACATCGGCACCCGCCTCGTCCAGCAGATTGACCAGTGCCACCGTGGCCGTCACGTCCTGGGTCCGGGTGGCCGTCATGGACTGCACCGCGATGGGATGTCCGTCCCCAATCGTCACCGAGCCAATTTGCACGCTGCGGGTTGGATTGCGTTTGATTTCCACGAGTAACTCCCGATGGCGGTTTTGCGGCCGGCCGCCGCGTTTCCTGTCGCGAGCCGGCTGGAATGACACAGCAGATCCTGAAATGATGCCCTGCGCTTCAATGCGTCTGATTCGAAACGGGGGGGCGGGCCTCGTCGCCGGCCCCGGCAGACTGCAACAAACCCCTTCCCAAACGGCAGGCACCGGTGTTTGATTGTGTTTGAAAGGTGCCACGGGGGCAATGCCACGGGAGTGCAAACATCAAGCCGGCCGAATACCAACCGCGATTCCACGTGGTGCTGTACCAGCCTGAAATCCCGCCGAATACCGGGGCGGTTGGTCGCACGTGCGTCGCACTGCGGGCCAAATTGTGGCTGGTGCGGCCGCTCGGTTTTCAGGTCAGCGAGCGGTCGTTGCGGCGGGCCGGTTTGGACTACTGGCAACACCTGAACTGGGCGGTCGTGAACGACTGGAATGACCTGTGCGATCAGGCAAACCAGGCGGGATGTGCGATCGAACGCCGCTGGATGTTCACGCGGACGGCCACCACGATGTATACCGCTGCCCGGTTTTGCGAGGGCGACTGGCTGGTGTTTGGCAGCGAAACAAGTGGTCTGCCAGCGACCCTGTTGGCCGATTCCGGTCGAAATTTGCGCATACCGGTTTCGCCCGAGGTCCGCAGTCTGAATCTGGCCAGCGCGGTCGCCGTGGCCGGTTACGAGTTGGCGCGGCAAGTCGGGATATTGGCGGCGGAATCGACCGGGTAGGCCTCGACCTGTTGTGGCCAGTTCACTATGATAATGACGCGGGGTGGAGCAGCCCGGTAGCTCGCGAGGCTCATAACCTCGAGGTCGCAGGTTCAAATCCTGTCCCCGCAACTTGAACCCCACGGTAGCGAAATTGAGCGACCGTGGGGTTTTGTTTTGCGCTGGGGGAGAGACTAGGCGAGTTATCCCCAGGAATCGCAAGGGTTTGCGACGGTCGCGTGGTGCTTCACGTCTCTCTCCGGACGTCGTGCGCGACACTACGTATTCACACGCTCGGCCCTCCGACACCCCATTTCTGGCCCAAACTCTCGGCCGTCTCTCTGTCTCGCGCCGCCTGGGTTAAGACGTGTTGGCTTCCCTCTTTCGGTCGCAACCTACCGGGGTTGGGTTCTCAGGCTTGATGGGGCCTTGGTCGAAATCTCCGACTCGTTCAGGTCATGGCGCCGTTCAGCGGCGTTTCTGTCGATCGTGGTCAAGTCCGTCCGATTACAGCCTTGGTTGTCGGCTTTTCGTCCGAATTGCTTCTCTCTCCGTCACATGGCACATCGGCTACCGACTACGGCTAAATCGACCTGCGCGAGGTTGTTGTCCCAGCTCCTGTCTGGGTTTCAAACGTTCTTGCTCCGCGTAGGCGGGCTCTGTCTCAAGCACTCGCGACGACTGATCATTCGCTTCGACCAATCCGCTGCCCCGTTGTGGCAGAAGCTGAGTGCCCGCTTGCAAGCGTGGTGTTTACCCGATTCCATCAAGACCAAGCCGCGGCGCTATCCCGGCTACACGCCGCCAGCCCCTGCGAAACTTTCTCAAGCTTCTGAGCAACAGCTTGAACGTCATGTTCCTGAGCAAATGCAGGTCGACCTGCAACAAATGCCAAGACGATTGCAACAAACAATAGTGCTATGTTTCGTTTCATGGGACTTCTTCTTGGAGTCATTGCGTTTGTTTTGATTCGAGCTGTGTATATGAAGTGGGCTGCTCAGGAGCATGCGTTTCAAACAGTTCGGAAATCTCGCTGCTGCTGTCCGTGAGCGTGAAGGTCGATGAATCCGGGAGCGACGATCTGCCCTTCAGCGTTAAGCGTTTTTGTACCTTCGAGCTTCCTATCCGAGATTGCCGCAATGCGTCCACCTTTCATGCCCACGTTGCGTACGGCATCAAGACCCGTTTCTGGATCGACGCAGCGTCCTCCCGCAATCACAAGATCGTAGGGGCCCGATTCGTTCTCGGGCAATCTGGCCGCAGCCTCTTGTGCAGCCGCTGTCGTGACAGCCGAAAGAGCAGAAGCAAACGCACTGCCGGCCGCAGCCATTTTGATGAAGTTACGACGGGAACCGGAGAATGATTCTGTGAGTCGATCCGATGCCATTTTTTATTCCCGAGTGATATGTGATACTTGATGAGCTGACAGACCGCTTGCTCGAGAACTAAAACGCCGACAATTCGTTGATTCAGTTCCCGATCTGTTGCCAACAGTTAACGCCGACCTCGACGTCCGTGTTCTACGCGCAGACGTACCCCACAAGCATTCTATTGGAAAGAGCGCCGTGAATGTTCGATTCGAGCGTCTGAAGGCACCGCCCGGTTCCTGGAAAATTCCGAACGAGTCGCCTGCGCCAGAATGATCGAACGGGACTTCGGCTGGTTTGAATCGATGCGCGATCAGGTAGCCCGGTGGCTGGAAGACAAAAGCCCTGACGCGGTAATCACAGACGGATTTGAAGCATACAACCCGATCCATGACTTGTGTTCGTTAATGGTCGACGCGGCTCTCAATCAGATCTCTGCCACCGGTGGATCACTCGTGCCCAGCCGGTACGAAATGCCTTTGGCGTTCGGTTCGAAAGCGGGCGCGCTGATATCGGAATCGGACAACCCGGACCGTTCGGTCTTTGCCTGTGTACTGACCGAACATCAGGTCAACATGAAGAAAATGCGGTGCCAGTTGCTGCTTCGCGATGTGCCGGTTGATACAGCGGTTTCGGATCATCCGGCACGTATTGTCGCCGGGATTCACCCCCAACTGTTTGAAAAAGAGTTTTTTTCGCCGGTCCCCCATGATCGCCGTTATTGCGTGTTTCCTCCTGTGGGAGACTGGAAGACCTATGACGAACATGGCCGACAACGCGTTGCCGAGGGTGTGTTTGAAAAGGCACTCACGTTTGACGAACATTTTTCTCCGATGGCCCGAGCGCTGTTTCGCGAGTCACTTCTTGCGGACAACTGCAGCAAGTCGCAATGAACCGTTTAAAGATTCTGATCGTTAATCGGTCGATGCACGCCATCAGTGGCACCGAGTTGTACGCCCGAGATCTGGCACGGTCGCTCAGGAAGCAAAACCACTTGCCGCAAGTTTTTACTCCCACGCCGGGTGTTGTCAGCGATTCCCTGGCAGAAGCTGGTATCGACGTCATTTCCGACATCGACCACCTCAATGAAGTGCCCGATGTCGTCCACGGTCATCACGCCTGGACGACGATGGCGGTACTTGCACGCTTTCCCAACACACCGGCGGTGTTTGTCGGACACGATGCTGCGGCATGGACCGACACGCCACCACGACTCAGGCAGATCCGCTGTTACGTGGCGGTTGATCAGGCGTTGTACGCACGATTCACCCGGCATTGTTCCATTCCGCCGTCGCGGGTGCATGTCATACCCAACGCCATCGATTTCGCACGGTTTCGACGGTGTGCCCCGTTGCCGGAACGGCCGCAAAAGGCATTGTTGATCAGCAACTACGCGGGACCCCTGGAGCGGGCCGAAGTTCAGGCCGCTTGTGATGCAAGGGCTATTCAACTGGATGTCGTCGGTCGCCGATTTGGAAACCTGGACCCGCAGCCCGAAGACCTTTATGCCCATTACGACCTGGTGTTTGCCAAAGGACGATGTTTGCTGGAAGCGGCGGCCGCCGGTGCTGCCGTCATTTACTGCGACACGTTGGGATGCGGACCCATGTTATCCAACTCGAATCTCGACGAATCGAATGGTATTCTGGCGGGGCGAGATCTGCTGGATTCGCCCCTCGAACGAAAGGTATTGTCGCTGCGCATTGACGACTACAATCGCGACGATGCGAAACGGGTCTCCGGTCGAATTCGAAAAACGTATGACGCGGATCACGTGACAGGGCAGTTGGTCGAAATTTACCGGAAAGCGATTGCTGAACATAAAGGCAATTGGAGCAGCAACGAGTCAGGCGATGTGCAGCGGTCAATGGCGAGCGAACTGATTTGGTGGGCGCAGAACGCTGAGGAAGTTTTTCGCAATCATCGATGCGGACTGGTCCGGCTTCATTCGGATGAACTGTCACCGGAGAATGATTTAAACTCGTTTCCTGGATTCCGTAACGGGAATTCGCTTTCGGGCGATGGCTGGTACCCGCGCGAAAAGGACGCGGCGGGAGATTATTGGTGGATGGGAAAAAAACCAACGGCATGGGTGGACCTGGAAGTCCCATGCACGGGTGCAATCCACTTGCGTTTTGATGTCGCCCATGTAATGGACAGTGAGTTGTTGCAAGGCGTGGAAATTCGAGTCAACGGTGTTCGGGCCGAACGAAAATTTTCGAAACCGCAGTCCCCTGTCGGCGGACCGGTAATTTGGTCGCCAATTCCGACGTCCATCGCTTCGAAAATTGGCAATCGGATCCGGGTGACGATCAAAATCGCCCGAACCGTTCGCCCCTGCGAGTTGAATCCGGAAAACCGTGACGGCCGCCGCCTGGGAATCGCATTTCGAAATATCGCGGTAATCCCTGTCAACAAGTCGCGCGGATCCAGAGAACCGGTTTGATCCGCCGGTTGTGCCTTCCAGTACCATGTGTGAACGATCAAAGAAGGAACAACAGGGAACGCAAAACCAACAGGAAACGCAAAAGGGGGGGAAAGCAAAAAGCGGTGCTGCAGAAAACATTCGGGTTTGGAGGCCCGGGTGCCACAGTTGGCTGGTCCAGCCGTGCCATTTCCGGGAAATGGCGGTGACGGGCGAGCCGGCAGAGGCGCCCCGTCGTGGTTTTCTACAGAGCCGGACGCAGCTCTTTTCAGGGGAATCCGACCGGCGCTGAAAGTCATCCGCCGCTGCGTTGTTCGCGGAACCCCCTTTGGCACGGACGGATGGGTCACTCAGTCCGCAGCCCGGTTACAATTGAAACATACGCTAACCCCGCGAGGCAGACCCAAGGCTTCAAGGTATGCCAAACGATTCAAATTGCTGCGTCCCTTTCTCTTCCCCGAACTGATCGACCGTTGCTTCACCAGGCATTTGCTTGTTTGTCCCGGCCGATGCCGCCTCGTGCTCGGCGAGACGCCGCTCATATTCGTTCCGCACGGGATGCCTGGGGGCACAAGCCAGAGCGCGCGGACCTGAGTTTCGATGGCGGGGCCGTGTCACCGTCTGGTGTCGGGTCAGGCGACGGTGCTGAGGAGTTGCCATAACTCCTCTGCCCTGCCTGCAACGACTGTTTTCTCGCAAGCAAGCCCGGGCGTACCTCATCGCTCGGGCGGGATCCCGGATATCCTCGATCTCGCGCCTGTGCACCTGCGCTGCGCACGGGAGCGAGGTTCAGGGCCAAACGGGATGGCCGGGGTGACGACCAACCTGCCTGCGGTTAACAACCAATCCGGGGTCTGACGCCACGAAAGCAACGAACATGCCCGTCGTGCTGTCCAGCAACGTCGCGTCCGGGGATGGTGCCGTCCGGACGCGAGTCCACTGTTGCGCCAGGGGGACGACGCACACAGACGATTTCGGCGAACGGATGGACAGCGGCCACAAGACGTATCCAGTCCCTTGACGGCCGGGTTTCAATTTGTACTATCAAAACATGCCTGATTTTCGCACATTAGTTCCGGGGTCGCGCCGTGGCTGACTCGCGTCAAAGGACGCTGGTCGGTGTCCGAGCCAAAACTTGCAGTCAATCGGCACGAACCACCGTGTTTGCTCGCGCCCCTCAAATCGAATTGGGCAAGCCGTGGAGTTATGACGTCGCCCGGGTTCCATTCACAGGCGCGGAACAAATGTCGGGCTTGATGGCCAGAAGTGATTCCGGCATCCAGGCGGTCGACGACTTGCGAGGAAAGACGATCGCGTTCGGTGCAGAGAATTTCCCACAAGCCACTTTGATTCCTCAAGCTTTGCCAAAACGGCACGGCCTGCAACCGGACGTTGACTGCAGACCCCGGCGGTTCGACTGCTGGCTGGTTGGCATGGTGATCACATTGGCGGCGAGAAAGAAGCGTTTCTCTGTCTCAAGAACGGCGATGCGGATGTCAGCGCGATGATCGACCTGAATTGGCAAACATGGACGCGCGACGGGACGATCGACCCGGGCCAGTTTCAGATTTGTGTCACCACTGACACTTGCGATCATTGCGCGTTTGCGGTCATGGAAAATTTTCTGATGGATCGCCAGCAGCGATGGCTCGAGGTGTTGCACATGATGGACTACTCCAATCCAGGGCATCAGGAGATGATGGATCTGGAGGGGATGAACAAGTGGCAGCCGGGCCGAACCTGCGGTTTCTCCGCGCTGGCACAAGCGGTGGAGGGACTCGAGTCGTGAGCGAAGACAAGCATGAGATTTCCGCGAAGTTTGACGGCGGCGAAACGGGATGTGGCGAATTGCTGCTGGATTTGCTGTTGTTTATGCGCAAGCAACCCGCTGGCGCGATCGTGGAAGTGTGCGCGCTTGACCCCGGTGCTCCACTGGAAATCCCGGCGTGGTGCCGGTTGACGAAACATGTTTTGTTGTCCACCGCGCACCCTTTTTACAACATCCAGAAACCAGTCAACCATTAACCGGAATCACAGACATGAGCGATACATTCTGCGTCACAATCAATTCCTGCAAGGAGAATGGCGACAAGGCCACCGTCGGTTTCGTCGTTGCCACAGCCGCACTGGGGTCGGGCAAAGACACGATGGTCTTTCTCAGCACTGACGGTGTCTGGGCCGCCGTTAGAGACGAAGCCGCCAAAGTTGTGGAGGGGGGGCCGTTCAAACCACTCACCGAACTGATCACGAATTTCCTGGCTGGCGGCGGCCGGGTCGTGGCCTGTGCTCCCTGTTGCAAGAAGCGGGAAATCGATCAGTCCACGTTGTTTGAAGGTGTCGAAATTGCCGGGGGTGCCGTGCTGGTGGAATGGTTGAGCAATGGTTCACCCAATGTGAGCTACTAACCCGTATCGAACCATGGACTTCGAAAACGATATTAAAGCTGATCACGTGTTTGACGGGGGTTCGATGGATTGCGGCTCCGGGCTTATTCTGCTGATTCGCCAAAACATGATGCTCGTTCCGGCGGGCGGTCTGCTTGAGATTCGCAGCACCGAACCGACGGTCGAATCCGAACTGCCACCGTGGTGCCGGATGGCCGGGCACACGTATGTGCGCAGCGACGAGGTGTCACCGGGGGAGTGGCGACATTTCGTTCAGCGAGCTCTGGAAGCTTCGCATGACGAAGAAAGTGAATTGAAAGCGGACAGGGAAAAGGCTCAGGCGTTCAAGTGGAGCGTTCGAGCGCGGCGCTCCGGCAAGGGCGAAACGACCATTTACGCGCGCAATTTTTCCTGGAAATCAGGAGCGTCATTGGGATTTGATCGATCATCCGGTTTGCCAACCGCGTTGGAGCAGTTGCTTGGATCGTTGCTGGCTGATGTCGTCGCCGGTTTTGCGACCCGGTGCAGCCAGCGTCAGGTGCCGATCGACGAACTGGAATCCACGGTCAACGCCAAATTGCATAACACGCTGGCTGCCGTGGGTGTCGAAACCGGTGATGCCTCGATCAAAACCATCGCGTTGGCGTTGTTCGTGACTTCACCGGCAACGCCGGAACAGTTAACCGAAAACTGGGAAGCGGCGCTGAAGACCTCACCCGTTTTTCAAACACTGAACAAGGTCTGTGAAATCGACTCGCGAATTGTGTTGCTTTAACCGCCCATCCCGGCAGCCAGTGACTATTCAGTTCGCCCGGTTGGTCGGGTCTCCTTCGCCTGGGTTCATTTGCCAAATCAAACGTCCGGCGGCAGCCTCATTGGAAATACACTGGAACGGCAATGTTTGACGTCACTCAGGTTGGTTCGTGGCCCCGGTCTGCCGAATTGCTCGCGGGACTCCGCGAAAAACGGATGGGGCGGATGTCCGACCGGCAGTTCAATGAACTGGCTGACAACGAAATACGTCGCTGTGTTCAAATGCAAATTGATGCCGGCGTGGACATTATTGTCGATGGTGAGTTGCGCCGCGACAATTTTTATTCCTTCATCACCGAAAAGGTGGAAGGGACCCGCTTAATGTCGCTGGCCGAAATGCTGGAGACGGTAGAAGACAAGGCGGCGTTCGAGGAGATGCTGCAAACGCTTGACGCGCCCGCATTTTCGATTCGCAATCCGACATGTGTTGGCAAGCTGCGACGGCGCGAACCACTGGCCGCTGACGACCTGCGTTTTCTGAGAACGTTAACCGACAAGCCGGTCAAGACGACGTTGCCCGGGCCCTATTTGCTGACCAGAGCCATGTGGGTCACTTCGTATTCGGCAAATGAATACGGAGACAAGCCCGTGATGGCGGATGATGTGGTTTCCATTCTGCGTGACGAGCTTGAGGAACTGGTTGACGAGGGAGCTGAGTTTGTGCAGTTTGACGAGCCCGTTTTGACAGAAGTTGTTCACAGCGGCGACGACAAACGACGCACTTTCATGTGAGCGACGTTAGCAACCCGCCGTGACGCGGGTGCCGAACTTGCATATGCCGCCGAATTGATGAACCGGGTGCTGGATGGATTCTCCGGAAAACTTCGTTCCGGTATCCACGTATGCCGCGGCAACTGGTCCAAACGCGAAGATGTCCTGATCTCAGGCGACTATCAACCGTTGGTCGACTGTTTTCGGGAAATGAACGTTGATCAACTGGTACTCGAATACGCGACGCCGCGGGCCGGGGAGTTGGGAGTCATTGGACGTGCGTTGTCAGATCGTGAAATTGGATTGGGCTGTGTCAATCCTCGTACCGACACAGCGGAATCCGTGGAGTCAATTGTTGAGCGTGCCCGCGAGGCCCTGCAATATTGGTCGCCTGGGAATATTTTTCTCAATCCGGACTGTGGTTTTGGGTGCTTTGCCAATCGCTGCGTGAACGAAGAAAGTATGGCGATCGCCAAACTCAAGGCCATGGTCGGCGCCGCAAACGTACTGCGTTCGGACATTTCGTAACAACTCATCAGCCTGGCGGTGTTACGCTTTTCAGGCGGTGTCGTTGCTGGCACCTGATTGGCTGAGCTGTTGTTCAACACATTCGGCCGTCTCGATGCCTTCGTGCCGCAGCGATTTGAAGAAAAATCTGTGGACGCCGCCGATGACAAGAACGAGGAGCAAGTCGAGAGATGGACAGGGCAGGACTCAGGGGATTGCCGAAAACCCGTCATCGTCCGCTCATTGACGCCAGCGAAAAATGGGTCACAGGAATGTCACTCCGCCAGAGCGCAGCCGTCGCTGCGGCCGTCCTGAACGATCTGCAAGGTTTCATCCTCCTGCACGACCAGTCCCCCAACCAGCCCGGTGAAGGGTGACGGGCGCCCCTTGAAAACGGGGATGGTCCGCTCTGCCAACATCTCGAAAACCCGATCGTCGTAATGGCTCTCGAAATAGACGTTGCCGTCTTGCCGCGGCAATCCGAATCGTGGCTGGTTCATGGCATCCGTTGGAGTCAGTTCCCATTCCGTGATTCCGGTGCCAATCTGCCAGGGTCCATGGACAAATCCAAACCCCGGCGAGCCCGCGATCAGACGCCGCTTGCCATCCCTGAACAACGCGAAACTGGTCGAAATGCCCGGCGCGGTGCCGCCGGACCCGGTCGCCGGAAATGGCACGGCTGGAAGCGTTAAACGTGGCACCCTCACGTGCGAACCCAGTTGTTTTCTGCAAAGCCAATTACATTGATCACGGAAGAGGCCGGGTATGCTGGAATCGAGTGCCACAGCACCAACCTTTCCAGAAGGTGCCCCGGCTGGCCGGTCCTCGCGCTGCTGTCCCCGAAAAAATCCAAAATACGGGCAGGACCAAAAACCGGTTGTTCTGCCGGCCGACAAAATGGTTGAACGTCGCCAGACAACGCATGCGTGATGTCCAGGCTATTTCAAACGCCGATATTCCCCGGTCATAAACACAACCCACTTGCCATCCGCGTCCAGCATGGATGAAGTGGCCACGATGTGGTCGGGAATTTGATTTCGCAGGCGTCGCGGAATTTGTCATTTGGCCGGGGGTCGTGAAGTTGGGGCCATCGGCTTCCAGAGTCAGAATCTTGCCCGACTCATCGAGGTTACCCTCATTTTTCCAGATGTATCCCGACATCGAATCGACCCAGGTGCCAACATATTTTTTTGCAGCGGAATCATAGCCGATCGTTTGAATACCGTGCATGGGCGTGCCCATCATTTCCCAATCCATTTCATTGACCACCCAAAATCCGCCCAGCATCCGGGTCCGGGCGGCCCCCCGGCGTTGCCGAGGATAATCACCAACGGCGAACGGTTCCCGCGGAATCAACCGAGCCCGGAAACGCGCTGGATTCTGCCGAATCCATGCGGCAGGCCCGCCACGCTCAGGCGATTCCAGTCCTCGAAATATCGTCTGCGAGCGTTACAATAAAAATGGCGTGACACAGGGTCGTTGGGGCGGGTCGATCCGGCTTCCCGGGCCCCGATTTCGGTATTTTTGCCGGCGTGGTGAGGTTAATGAGTGTTGCCGTTCATATTCCGGGATCACTGCGGGAATTCTCCGGAGAGTCGGGGGATATTCATTTAACGGCTGCCAGCGTGCGCGTGGCCCTGCAGCAACTGAAACTGGGCTATCCCGGGTTGTATTCAAGTATTTGCGATGAAACCGGTTCCGTCAGACAACATGTCAATTTTTTTGTGAATTCGGATCTGGTGCCGGTTCGCGAAACGGCCGGACTCGAGACTCGGCTGAAATCGGGCGATATACTCACAATCTGGACGGCCGTATCTGGAGGCTGAAATGGCTGAACGCATTTACATCGCGATAGGAACCAAAAAGGGCCTGTTTGTTGCCGAGTCGGCAAGGACGCGGCGCAAATTTGAGCTGCGGGGCCCGTTCGGTTCAGGCAGCGTCGCCGTGTACTCGGCCCTGATCGACACCCGCGGCACGCCTCGCATATACGCGTCCAGTTGCAATGCGTTTTTTGGAATGAAAGTGCTGGTGTCGACGGATCTTGGCAAAAGGTTTCGGGAAACCAAATCGGCACCGGCCTTTCCCGAAGGGGACGGCCGCGCCTTGGCCAATATCTGGTCGATCGAGCCCGGAGCCGGCAAAAAAGAACTGTTTTGCGGAACCGAACCGGCAGCCCTTTTTCGCAGTGGTGATCAGGGCAACTCGTGGGAAATGGTGTCCGGCATCAGCAATCACGCGCATGCCCGGCAATGGCATCCGGGCAATGGCGGACTCTGCATGCACACAATTGTCCGCGATGGCCATCGAATGCATCTGGGGATCTCCACGGGGGGACATTACCTGAGCGAAGACGGTGGTGCTTCCTTCCGGGCCGCCAACCATGGCGTCGGCGCCGGTTTCGTGCCCGATCCCTGTCCCGAATTTGGCCAATGCGTGCACAAGATTGCCCGGCACCCGGATATGCCCGGCCGGTTGTACATGCAAAATCATGGCGGCTGGGAAGATCGCCCCGGCATCGGTGTATTGCGGAGCGACGATCACGGGCACACGTGGACATCCATTGCTGACGGGCTGCCTTCTGATTTTGGGTTCCCGATTGTCGTGCATCCTCACCAGCCTGAGACGATCTACGTGGTGCCGCTGGAGGCCGAAACCCGAACCTGCCCCGGTGCCTCGCCAGCCGTTTGGCGAAGCGAGAATGGCGGTGACAGCTGGCAACGTCTGGCGAAGGGCTTTCCCAAAAAGGACAGCTTTTTTACGGTTCTGCGTGACGCCATGACGATTGACGATGTCAAGTCGCCGGCGGTTTACTTTGGCACAACCACCGGTCAACTGTGGATCGGTCGGGAGGGAGGTGAACAATGGGATTGTCTGTTTGACGCCTTGCCCCCCATCAACTGCGTCAAGGTCGCCGTGGCCTAGCTTGTATCTCCCGACCCGTTGCAACCTGGAACCGCCGGTTGGGGGCGGGGCCTCCGACCCGAACGCATTTCCGACTGCAGGCCTCCCGGTTTTGCCCGATGCTGTTGGCAGGCGACCTGCGGCCGCTGGTTGAGCCTGGCGTGCCTGTATTTTATGGCCAGGGGTTTTGAGAGTACGGATTGGCAAAACGTTTGCTTCTTCCTTTCAGCAGTGTTCGGGGGCGGGCCTCACGACGCGTGGTATTATTGACTGGCGCCCCCCGATCGTCTCGTTTGCAAATACAGGTCCGTGCCGGCCACCAACACAACCACGATCCCAGGGTACATGGAAACATTGGTCATGTTGAAGCTGCTATCCAGCATCGGCCGGATCTCTGCCATCCGTGATTGAATCTGTTTCGAGTCCATGGTCTCCACAACCTGAGGGACCAGGCAGGTGCACCGTCCCGGCCCGGCCTGCTCCAACCTTCCGCATACTGCGATCGCCAAACCGAGCAGGAGCGCCGCAATCAGGATTACTCGATTGGCCACAATTCGCCCCCTTTGATGCGATGTCCACCGCCGAACGACCGGGTTGACCGAGCCAGGAGTTGACTCGAAGTCGAAACGTCTATTCAGGATGATGGGCCACGTAAACGGCTGCGGTTGCTCCGTTTGGTGGTGATCGAGCGGACAGGCCGTGGCATCTGTAACCAGAGATTCCCTGCCGCCAGACGTGGCGATCGCAGCCCGGCAGTGGTCAGGGAGCACGCCTGCAGCACACAGTTTGCCAACGGTCTTCAACTCAACCGTCCGTGGAGCATCAACAAGAGATCCAGGCGGAAAAAACGTCTGCCGCAACCCGGAACGAATGGAAGAAATTAATGTTGGTTGCCGCGTGCATGAGTGCTTCAATTCACGTTTTGTTCGCCTCGTCCGACCCGTCGTGTTCGTCTGGATCCGGTCAACGGACGCTGAGGGAGTCTGTTATGCCATGGGCAGCAAGCAGCTGCTCGATCTTGTCACGCTGGCCGGCGAACGCCTGCCATACCGACCTGGTCCAGTCATGGATCATTGCATCGCGCTCGGAGTCTGGAGCAGCAAGCACGGTCAGCGCGTCAATCCGGCCACGGTCCTCCGGAAATTCGAATGCTGGCCAACGCTGCTTGTTTCGACCCAGTTTCAGGTGTGCCAATTGCACGTCTCGACCGGAAAAGTTTCTCTCGACGTGCAGGTATAGCCCAACGATTGCAAACGTAATGCGAATTGGCCTGTCGTGCGGTGTTGCGTCCTGTGCGGCAAACGCATCCACCACATGTTGATGGATGAAATCAGCACCGCCGTGAGTCAGCGTGTAGCAGCAAAGCTCGTTATACGCTGCTGAATTTGATGTCATCATTTGCTGACCCCGTCTGGCGAACGTCCATAATTAAATCGATCCACGTCAGAACCAGCAAAGTCATTGGAGTCGGCGTTCGCTTTCATGAATTGATCCACCCCCCTACCCTCCCGTGTAACCAAACATGGAACCAGCGGCATCAGGAAGTTCGCATCTGCTACGTAATTTGCGGCCAGCGATCCTGCCAGGCAAGACGTTCAAGGTTAACGCGCGGTGATGCGTCGGTGGGTTTGTCCAGCCGTCGTTGTGAACCCCCGGACATCGCAATGAGTATCGCGACCCGGGTCGGGCCAACGACGGCCGATGTTGAGCGATCCATGCAAGCCGGTTGAAACGATTGGCGGGGCACCTGACGAAGGGAGGTAACCAGCCCCTGATGGCGTTTGGAGGCTGTTTCATGAAATGAAACTGCTTGCCGGACAGAACCGTCAAAACGGTTTTACGGGTTTGGTTTGACAACCTGTTGCGCATAGCCGTGAGTGTATTTGATCGCCAGCTGGAATGCAGCATCCGGGGTATCCGATCGAATGGCCATTGCGGCAACGGAAGGATTCCCTGCAATCATTCCGATTGTGACGTTTCCAAACGTGACGACAAATTGCCGCCCGCCAATTGCCGACCATCGTAATGTTACGTCGGTGTCAAATAGTTCATGAAATGTATAACAGCGAAGTCCGATGGATGCCTGAGGATGTCTGCCCAATCTCTCATTGTTTGTCGGTGAAAGATGAGTGTCGATCAAACCGGCAATTGCACCACGGCACAGGTCGGATCGTCGCCAATCGGCCATCTCACAAGCACTCCAGGCGTTCTCGCAATCGGTAACGATTGCTGGCCCGTCAGTCAGCACCAAATTCCGGCGGTTCGCCGGTTGACTCCATGGTTGGGCGATGGTGCCACCGATGTTGACACCATCCAGCAACTTGTTGCCGTCGGTCACCACCGTCGGGCACAGATCAAAATCGTCGACCAGCACATCCCACGCATCAGCCGGGATCGAAATCGATGTTGCGGGTTCGGGAAATGGCTTGGTCAATCCAGGGTACATGGTCGTACCGTTCAGTCGGACGGCGCTCGAAACCAGAACAAGCTGATCGGATTGGATTCTTGAGCGTCCATGGAAGACTCCGCCCCCCGATCATCATGTACCGGGATCCTTCACGCCCGCAGATCCTGGCCCCCCTGGGCTGCGCCCGGTAATTGACATGTTCCACACAAACCCCAGGCATCGAACGGAGACGATGCAGCGCGGTGTGCAATGACATCATCGGCTTGGGATACCGGCCGACCTTGTGGTAGAGCCCGGGTCCGCTGTCGTCGCCGACGGCGTTGTTCGACCAGTCCTCCCACTCCCTGTTGCCAGCGATTCGAAGCGAAACGATCGTTAAAAAATGCTCCGGAGCGCAGGGTATTGGCACGATGATCGAACGCCAGATCTTCCACATGCCGACCGGGATCGGGGGGCATCACCGAGAACGCCGGCCGCGGCTTGACGCCTTTCTGGCCGAATGAGACAGCGCTGAAAACCACGCATGCAGCCAGAATCGCGAGCGGGAAGCAACGATATCGCATGTGCATCAGTGGTAATGAGCGGGATCAGGCCTCGCAATTGGTACATATCCTGAAACGCCTGATGTTGGACGCCGGTTATTGTTCAGGCATTGGCCGGCAGATTGCTTGACAACCGGCCCTGTCGAAACGAATATGTTGGCCAGCCGGACTGGACTTGCCGGCTGCCCGGACGTGAGGCGGGCGCGGGCGATTCCGATCGAGTGCGGGCAGCCGGTCGTCATCGCTCAGGCGCGCCAGCTCGTCAACGAGCGTGTGCCGCCGGGGCGTCCCAAAGTCCGCTGCCCGCCGTCAGCGAATGCCGGCTGCCAAACTCCGCCGGTGAACCAACCCCTGATTGTCATTCTGCAGAAACCGCATGAGCAATTCCGCCGATCCCCACCGAACCGAAGCTGCGATTCCCGAGTTCAACCAGCTCATGGGGCATCCCGCGCCGCTGTGGATGTTGTTCATGGCGGAATTCTGGGAACGATTTGCCTTCTATGGCATCCGCTGGGCACTGGTGCTGTACATCGTCGCGCAATTTTATGACGGATCGGCCACGGGGCAGGCGGACGCCAACCTGACCTACGGGTCCTACCTGGCGCTGGTTTATGCCGCGGCGATCTTTGGCGGTTATGTTGCCGACAAGTTCCTCGGCTATCAGCGATCAATTTTGACAGGCGCGGTGATCATGTCAGCCGGGCTGTTCATGATTTCGATGCCCAATGAGGTGCTGTTCAAGTTGGGACTGGCGACCATCGTCGTTGGCAACGGCCTGTTTAAACCGATCATTTCCACGATCGTTGGCAAGTTGTACGCCGTCGGCGACGAGCGCCGCGACAGCGGCTTTACGATTTTCTACATGGGTATCAATGCGGGAGCTTTCATCGCGCCGATTCTGACCGGGTGGCTGGCGCAGCAGGTGTTCGGTACGCCCGAAGCACCGGCCTACAAGTATGTATTTATCGCCGCGGCAATTGGCATGCTCATCAGCATGGTTTGGTTCTACCTGGGCCGCGGCCAGTTGCTGGGAGTTGGTGCGCACGCCCCGGGTGCCGAGAGCATGGGGCGCGTGGCCCTCGTCGTGGTGGGGGCCGTCGCCATGATCCCGATCGTCTATTTCCTGCTCTCGGTCGGCGGAGAAGTCCTCCAATATGTGCTGACGGTGATGTTCCTCGTGCTGTCGACGCTGCTCGTGATCGAAGGCGTTCGGGAGGGCAAGGTCGCTCGCGACCGTTCGATTGCCATGCTGATTATTTTTGTTTTTAACATCCTGTTCTGGATGTTCTTTGAGCAGGCCGGCAGTTCGTTCACATTTCTGGCCGACAATATCGTCAATCGCGACCTGGGCGGGTTCATTTTTCCGACCGCATGGTTCCAGAGTGTCAACTCGGTCGCCATCATCGTGCTGGCGCCGGTGATCGCATGGATCTGGATCCGGCTGGCCAAGCTCAAGGTCAACCCTTCCATTCCGCGAAAATTCGGCCTCGGTCTGCTGTTCAACAGTATGGCATTCCTGTTGCTGATGTTTGTGTTGTCACGAATGGTCGGCGCGGACAACAAAATTCCGTTTTGGAGTCTGGTGGCTGTCTATGTGATTCAGTCGGTTGGCGAGTTATGCCTGTCACCGATTGGTCTGTCGATGGTGACGAAGCTGGCACCGGTGCGAGTCGTCGGTCTGGGCATGGGCGGCTGGTTCCTTTCCACGGGGATTGGCAACAACCTCTCGGGCATTTTCGCCAGCAGTGTCAGCGGCGAATCCGGCATGACGACGCAGTCGGCGCTGCAGGGCTACACCTTTGGTTTTTGGGCCCTGCTGGGTGCCGGCGTAATCCTGTTCATTGCCGCTCCGCTGGTCAACAAGTTGATGCACGGCGTCAAGTAGGCTACGACCGCAAACGGTGCGCGGGGGTTGCCGGCAGCGTTGGCCCGGGCGAAACCGTGTTGGAAAGCCTCTAAATATGGTTGCCCCGCTGAGGGCACGGTTGGAACAGCCAACCGGGGCATCCTCACCTCCAAACCCGGATCTTTTCTACAGCTCCTGCCGGGAACCTTTGATCGCCCGAACCATTTCACCAGCACACGGTTTTTGCATGAAGCGAAACCCGGGACGCAACAGACAAAACGCTCGTCCCGGTTTCCCGCCGACCATTATTTGGGCAGTTCCAGCCGGCAACATCCAAAATCGAATCGATCGGATCGGGACCGTTGACGGTTAAACAGCTCCCGGGAGAGAGAATAAATCATGATTTTTCCGTCACGCTGAAACGAGACGATGCCCTGACGACGCAGCACTTTCAGGTGATGAGACACGTTGCCGATATCCATATCCAGCAGCGCGGCCAAATCAGAAACACTTTGATCCCGTTCGCGCAATGCCTGAACCAGCCGCAGCCGGTGCGGGTCGGCCAGGGCCTTGAGCCATTCCGAGCATTTGTCTGCGGATAGCGGGTCGTCCATTTTATCCTTGTTTTGATACTGCCGAATGATCGGGAATCCCGGGCAGCCTGCCCGCTTGCACACATTCTAGCGATTATTAGAATGATGCACCACGGTGGTTTTCCTGTGCACGCCGATTTTCGGTTACCAAGATGCGAACAACAGTGCCGCTTGGCAAGGTGATGATTGCCGAGGCATTCGGGACATTTTTGCTGGTGCTGTTTGGGTGTGGAGTGGTTCATACCGCGGTGCTGACGAACGCGCAGACCGGATTGTGGCAGGTCGCCATTGTCTGGGGACTGGCCGTCATGCTGGCGATCTATGCCGTGGACGCGATCAGCGGAGCGCATATCAATCCCGCCATCACCGATTGCCTTCGCGGTTGGGGCAGGCATCGCCTGGCCGCGCGTCATTCCCTATATCGTGGCACAGGTGGCCGGTGCGATTTTGGCGGCGATCCTGCTGTACACCCTGTTTTCAGGTTTTCTGGAAGCCAAGGAAAAAGAAAAAGAGTGTTGTTCGCGGTGAACCGGGAAGTGTTGTGACCGCGATGTGTTACGGCGAGTACTTTCCCAATCCCGGAGCGATTGCCAGCCAGCCGGGACCGTATGATGCCGCACGCCCAGGCCGAACTCAAGTCGCGATTCACCGGGGGCATGGCGATGCTGGCCGAATTTCTCGGAACGTTTATTCTCGCCTGTGTTGTGTTTGCGGTTACGGACCCACGCAACGCCGGTCGTCCGATGGGGAATCTGGCACCCGTGTTTATCGGGTTGACGGTCAGCGCCCTGATTTCGCTTCTGGCACCGTTGACCCAGGCCTGTTTTAATCCGGCTCGCGATTTTGGTCCCCGCCTGTTCGCCTGGTTTGCGGGTTGGGGCGACGTGGCGATTCCCGGAATGACCGATCCGGGATGGCTGACGGTATATATTCTCGCCCCCATCGCGGGAGCCATCGCCGGCGGCGGATTTCATCACCTCATTCTCGGCAATGCCTATCCACTGCGAAAGGAGCCAGATGACAATGCCCGGTTCCGCCGGATGCACAACAGCCGCCTGTTGTTTGACGACTTTCCGTCTTGCCCAACCCGCTTCGGCTGATCGATTGCAAACTCACGGGCGTAGCGATGGCCCGGTGCACCGGTTTTATGCCGACAGGCACATCCGTTATCGGTTCCCGACCGACGCAACCCGTGAGACCAACAAGGAAATATTTCCATGACTGACAATCCCCGTTTTATCATGATCGGCGGTTTTTTGGGCGCCGGCAAAACCACCACCGTTTCCCGACTTGCCAGTCGATTCCAGTCGGAGGGAAAACAGGTCGTCATCGTCACCAACGACCAGGCGACGGATCTGGTGGATACGAACATTCTTCGTTCGCAAGGATTCAACGTTGGCGAGGTCGCAGGTTCCTGTTTTTGTTGCAACTTCAACGAACTGACCAATACCGTCGAACGGCTCGCAGAGAACCGTCGTCCGGATGTGATCTTGGCCGAACCGGTTGGCAGTTGCACGGATCTGGTGGCGACGGTGATTCGTCCGTTGCAGGAAATCTATTCGCAACCTTTCGACATCGCGCCGTACGGGGTCATTGTGAAGCCCAGTCACGGGGCAAAAATTCTGGGGCGGGAGAAAAAAGGGCGGTTTTTCTCCGCAGGCCGAGTACATTTTTCGCAAGCAAATCGAGGAAGCGGATTTTGTCATCGTGAATCGCATCGACGAGCTGTGCCTGCGGAAGTCGATCATACTGGCCCGATTGCTGGACGAACAATTCGAGGGCCGGCCGATTGTGCGGATGTCAGCAAAGACGGGCGAAGGCTTTGAGGCCTTCTGCGAGTTCCTTGATCAACAGGGCAACTTTGGGCAACGTTTGATGGACGTTGACTACGATGTCTATGCGGAAGGCGAAGCGGAACTGGGGTGGCTCAACTGCCAGGTCGATTTGACCGCTGCTGACAACATCGATTTGGACGGGTTTCTGGTTTCCCTGCTGGGTCACCTCAAGGCGGACTTTGCAACGATTCCGGCGGAGACGGCCCATCTGAAGGCGATTGGAATGTCGGAAGGCTATTACGCGGTTGCCAACCTGGTCAGTAGCGAAACCGGAGCCACAGCTTTCACTTGCCTCGGACTGCCAGACAACCGACGGCCAACGTCGTGGTCAATGCGCGAGTCGCGGTCGATCCCGAGCTGTTGACCGAAATGGTTCGCATGGCCATTGCCAGCGAAGCTCGAAAAACAGGCGCGGTTGCCAGGATTACTACCCTGCAGAGTTTTCGTCCAGGCCGGCCCGTGCCCACGTATCGAATCACCGAAAACCGGCATCCAGGATAAAGGATCTGACTTTCCGGATTGTCCGGCGTAACACAGGGGTGACCAAACCTCCACGCACCATGCGCACCGCAAAGATCGTTGACAGCGGGCGACGGCTTTCGCCTCATGAATTCCCGGCACGCCGGGTTTTTGGACTTTGTTTAACCAGTCCCGTCAAGCAATGGCAATCAGGTGACCGGATGGGGATGTTGCCGTCGCTGGAACGAATGCGAAGATACCACCGTGTTCGATTTGGCACAGAGCCGGGCGCCCCCCTGGCTCCGGCGGCACATGCGATGTACGAGTTGAACCGCAATCCCGGGACACCCACCCTGTTCTTGTCATGCCTGACATGACGTCCGAGGCGGCCAGCCGCCCGGTGCGGATCTCAGCCCAATGATCCGCCCCACCCAACGTAATCAATCTTCGGGTACGATGCGCCAGTTCCCCGCTGGCGACGCGTCAAGCCGATAACCGTTTTTCAGCTCGAGCTGCCAGGCCACGCTGTCGATGGTTGCACCGTCGGGAACGGGCAGGGTGATTGTCATCGGCGATTTGAAATGGATCATCCCGCCCCCGGGGGCATTCAGCGTTCCCCAGATATCCGAAACCTGCAGCGGCGTGTAGACGATGCGGGTCGCATCGAGTGATTCGGCCCCGTTCGGATTAAACGAGTATCGCATTTCCGGTGTCGTCGTGATTTCCAGCACCCGTTGTTCGACGAATTGCGCCCGCAACGCCCTGACTCGGGCGGCCCGTTGTTCACTGCTGGCCCTTTCTTCATCCAGCACGACAAGCCCGTGGTATCTTTTTAATTGTTCGTTGGCCTCGGATTCCGGATTTTCGGAAGGGCGAACGTCCAGACACTGTGCCAGCATCCGGGCCATGTCCTTTTCTTCCGCCACCGATTGGCGCCAAAGAGGCTGGTATTCGTCCAGCAGCAGTCCGTACGCAGGTCCCGTTGCATAGGCAAACGAACGGGAAAAATTCTGCGAACTGTCCATTTGCTCGAGCGCGACCGCGACACGTTGCCAGATGGCAGGCGATGGCAACCCGGACAGGTGAAACCCCGTGTATTCGCAAATGCCCTCGTTGGTTTCCAGTGCCGCTTCCTCCCGGGCGGCCGACTCGCCGACCTGCAAGTGCCGCATGGCGCGAAACAGCAGTGCGTCCCGCGCAGCATGCTGGCGTTCCGCGCCTTCGCGAATCAGGGCTTCCGCCAATGCCCGCATCTCCATTCTCAGCCAGACCCGGCCGGGTTCATCGTCCAGGTGCGCATTGGCCGGGCTGGCCGCCTCAAATCCCAGTTGCGGTTGCAGCCGATGAAGACTTTCGTGCATCATCAGTTTTCCCTGGTCGTATACTGAGCCCGGCAGCGAACGCCAGAGTACCATCGTCCAGCGCACGCCGGCCCATTCCAGACTGGTGTTGGCCGGTGGAACATCATCGGGTAACGATCCGACCCACAGGTTTCCGGATTGCTGCAACAGGCCTTCCTGATCTGCCTGGTTCGCCACCAGAGTCCGACTCGCCGAATCCACAAACAACATCGGCCCATACAGGCCGATTCCCCACAATTTGCCACCATCGCGGTTCGACAAATGTTCGGCCAGGCGAAACATTGCATCCGCCCGCTCGAAAGGAATGGCGGTTGGTTCCTGGATCGGTTGACTCGAACCAGTCGTTGCGCCCATCATCGTAATGGCACCGCAAATCCCGGCAATTCGTCTTGATATCCGGTGCATGGCACATTCAGATTTGGGCAAAACTGGAATCAGAAAGCGCCGCCGCGGAACCCGCGGGCACCCGGCGCCATTCCGGTACCATCAGGATACAAAATGGAACGAACCGGCAGCAGCAGATTTTCACCCATCCCCTGTTTTTTTACTTGTACCATTGCAAATCCCGAGATTTGCAGCCGTCCCCGTTTTGGGCCAGGGATCTCGATCGGCTCGAATCGCGACCGAGGGCCGGGGAGGTGCCTCAGCCATACCAAACAACGAGTTGGGCAGTCATGTTTTCTGTGGAGCGTCACTCTGAAACGTTTGCTGCCGCCGGGTACCGATGACCTCCGTGGACGGTTTTCATATCCACGGCCACGAGCTGGAAGTCTTTAGCCAGGGTGCCCCCGTGGCCACGATCCAATACGTGGATTGAGGCGTCGCCTGATTACCCGTTGCAATGACGCATTTCAAACAGGACAATTTGGGACTTGAAATTCGACGTTTAAGGAGGTACCGGAAATGCGCTGGAAGGGGCGGGAGCGAAGTGAAAATGTCGAGGACCGGCGGGGTATGCCAGCCGCGGGACTCGTCGGCGGTGGCGGTATCATCGTCGTCATCATTGCGATCATCGCGGTGATGATGGGAGCCGACCCCAGGCCTCTGCTGGATGCCGTGGCCCAGCCCGGTCCGCAGCAAGGTCAGGTGGGGCAACAGGCTCCGGGTCAGGACGATGAAGCCCGCGAGTTCATTTCCGTCGTGCTCAGGGATACCGAAAACGTCTGGACCGACCTGTTGAGCCAACAGGTTCAGGGCGGTCAAAACTACCGGCCGCCACGTCTGGTTATATTCTCCGAAACGATCAGGACGGGGTGCGGACAAGCCAGTGCAGCCATGGGACCGTTCTATTGCCCGGCCGATCAAACGGTCTATATCGACCCGACGTTTTTCGATGAACTGAGACGTCGCCACCAGGCACCCGGTGATTTTGCTCAGGCGTATGTGATCTGCGCACGAAGTTGCGCATCATGTACAAAACAGTCTGGGGATTATGCAACAGGTAGATCGGGTACGCCGCAGCGGCGATAAACAGGCCATCAACCGGGCTTCTGTTCGACTGGAACTGCAAGCCGATTACCTGGCCGGTGTCTGGGCCCACCATGCGCAGAAGAAGTACAACGTCCTGGAAGAAGGGGACATCGCCGAAGCCATGAATGCTGCCAACCAGATTGGCGATGACACGCTGCAAAAAATGTCCCAGGGCTTTGTCATTCCCGAGCGATTTACCCACGGTACTTCGGCGCAGCGCGTACACTGGTTCAAAGAGGGCTTGCGCTCGGGCGACCTGGATGCATGCTTGCAACTTTTCGAAATTGATTACGACCAACTGTGACAAAGGGTCTGGTTGTCAAATCATTCCTCAATTCGCGATACAAACTCCTGATGGGGAGAACGTCTGATGGATGCGATCGATATTCTGGGAGATTTGCTGGGTCACAAGACCAAACAGGCTGGCCGCGGGACCGATATTCTTAAGGATATTTTCGGTCGCGGATCCCAACAATCGACCAAAACGACCCAAAAACAACCGTCAGACATCAATCGGGATGCCGAGGAACTGGAGGAGTTGTTGAATGTCGCCAACAACCGGCAGGCGAGTCGCGGGTCCGGATCCCCGCCCTCAACATCCCCACGGACCACACCGTTCCCCCGAAAATCGTCGCCATCCAGCCCGCGCGACTCGGGTGCCGTACGGAACCGGTATTCGGACGAGGATCGTGCCATCGTTTTGATTCGGTCCATGGTCAATGCCGCCAAAGCGGATGGCAGAATCGATCAGGGCGAGCAGGACAAGATCATCAAGCAGCTCGGAAATCCATCCCGGGAAAATATTGAGTTTCTTCGCAACGAGTTTTCTGCCCCGCTGGATGTGCAGGAATTTGTACGGTCGGTTCCCATTGGAATGGAGCAACAGGTCTACACGATGTCGTTGATTGCAATCGATCTGGATGAAGGCTCGGAAGCCAGCTACCTGGTGCAACTGGCAGAAGCCTTGCGAATTCCGGTAGACGTTCGCGAACAGATTCATCAGCGTTTCGGAGCGCCGAGCGTCTATTGACTTGACCGGCAAAACGCTCCTGATCGGCTCTGTAGAAAACCACGGTTGGATGCCTCGGCCGGTTTGCCCGGCACCCGGAATTTCCCGGATATGGCACGATTGGACCAGCCAACCGTGGTACCCTCCAGGTCAAAGCCAGATGTTTTCTACAGAGCCCTCCTGATCCGTTAATGCGTTCGGCCGGGCGAATCGCGGCAGGCCGCGAATGCCAGGATCTTTCCGGTTGCCTGGCCGGAGTATCGGCAAATCCGTTTTTGGGGCACCCGATTGCCATAACGCTGGCCTGCCGGGAAATGCCCGGCGGCTCCGGTCGCAACCTGTTAACGCAAATCGGCTCGAACGTTTCGTTCGACTCGGGTTTTTGGTTCGACAACCCGCAAGACAAGTGTGCCATTGGATTCGCGTTCCGCCCTGGCGAGGCTTTCCGGACCGGACAGGAGAATATTGTCAGCCGACAGGAGGAGCAGTCCCGGCTCGATGCCCGCCCGCTGCGCCGGGCTGCCATCGGCGACTTTGACCACTTTTAATGCTGCATTTCCGGCAAAAAAGGCAATTTCCGTCGTGACTCCCAGATTGCGTCCTTGCCCTCGCTGCGGCATTACCGCGTCCCATTTCACTTCCACGGGCACATCCCGACCGGTGCGTACGTCGCGCACGACCAGATTCAATACGCCGCCGCTTGATCGGATCTGCTCGATCAGTTGTTCGGGACGCGTCATCTCGACATCATTGGCACTGACCAAAACATCTCCGACTTCCAGTCCGGCCTTTGCCGCCGGACTGTTCGGTTCAACACCGGTCACCTTCAGCGCCCGACCAGACAGCAAGGAAACCGATTCTGTCGTGATTCCCGGCAGCCCGGCGAAATTGTCTGTCGTGGCAGATGTCGCGCCATTGCTGATCTCCTGATACCAGTCTTGCGACCCCGCCACCCAATTCTGATGATCACCCGTCTGCAAAACGGCGCGGATGTCCATGCCCACGCCTGGGAGCCCTGAAGACGGCTGACTCCGGCGGTTGGCGCTGTCAGCCGGGGTGTCGACATGAACGTACACATATTCTCCCGGGGCCGGATAGCGTGTCGAACGCTGCAAGTGATCCATTCGCATGGCTGCCGACTTTTGAACCAAAATCTGGACGAGAAAATCCCGGTCGGAAGAAGTAGACTGAAAAACGTGGCTGACACGACCTTCCACAACAAGATTTGATTCGCCAATCGACTGCAACGCCGGCGGTCGGGCGCTGACTGTCCCGGCCAGATTAAACGTTGTGACGACGAAAACAACTGATAAAACTGCAACGCGGTGGGAATGTGAATGCATGGCGGCGCTCCTCAGGGCCAGTATTTTTTGCAACGAACGGTTTGTCTGCTGGCTGTACCATTTCTCCGACGGACGGCAATCAGGAATTTTCTGATTTACCTCCCGATTTGCCAATCGCCCGGCGGGCCGGAAAGCGTCAGGTTTTAAAAACTTTTTCCGCTCAAGCAAAAAACACACAGGAAAGCACTCAAGGGCGATGAAATCAGGAGTTACCGCGGTCATTATGCTGCTCAGTCCCGATTTTATGACTGGCATGACTGTTGTTGGTGTGGACCAGCATTGATCGGCAGTCGAAAACCTGATCGACTTCATCAGTGCCTCTGAAGACGCCGGCATGGCGCCCGAACAGCCAAACCCTCAAGGAACCCGGGATCTTTTCCTCGCTCTTTGCCATGCACACGTCTTGCCGGGGTGGCTCGTGTGACCTCGGTATTGTCCGCAGGCTGGCGGCGGAAATTTTACCAGTCCGCTCCGCCATCCGAGTCGGGCTGATATCTGACAGCCATTCGGACGCGCCAGTGGCGCACCGATTCTGATGCAGGTCATGTGGTCCGCGGTAAATCGAGTCACCCGCACCAGTAAAGTATGGTTTTGGCGAGCACATCACGCGCATGGTAACGCTGAAGCGTTGGAGTAAAAGTTGAAAGCCTCGATCGTAGAGAGCAAGCTCGCCCGACATGGCCATCCGAAAAACGATCAGGAAAGGGAAGACTGTATACGGCCTGAACCAAAGAGGCCTGCCGCGTGCTCCGGTAGCATCAGGGAGTATTGCGACCGTCCGTTCCACGAGAAGCGAACATTCCGAATCGGACAGGTGTTATGTTCGCGAACCAAAATGCAGGCCGGAAGATCGGCAGCACCAGGATCGCGATCGCAAGCAGGCCAAACGGACGTTCATCCCTCGATTTGCCGGGCGCTGCGCTGGTATTCGGTGATGATTTATGATTTCCAGCCAGCTTTCCGCCAGGCGATTTTCGGTGCAGTCGAGGCGGCCACCCGGGCGAGAGTTGATTTTCCGAACAATCGGAAGGAACGGATATACGCCTGTTTCGGGGTCAGGTCGTGCTGCGGGTAATCGGCCAGGCCTAATGCCCGGTTCCAGCGCCCTTTTGCTCAATCAGGATTTGCTGCAACACTGCGTAGTGCTCTCGCGCCGAAGTGTACATCATGCGGTCGGAGACCGCCGTGGCGTACCACAACGAAATGCCATCAATTGGCGCTGCAGCAAACCCCGCACGATCTTGTCAAATTGGCGAGGGTCCATTAACCGGTGTGCGTCGAGGCCGTTTCCCGCATTGCTGAAAATGACCGGCGACGTGTTGACAAACAGCGGTTTCCCCTCGGCCTGGCAACGAGCAATTCGCTGATCGACTTTTTCCAGAAACGACTGCGGGCTGTCGGTGGGCGAGGCGTACATGCTAATCCAGATTCCGTCGCTGGCTTGCGTATTATTCTGGTTGTATTGCAATACCAGCGATTCAGGACACACCGCCTTGAACCGGTCGTAATAACCTTGTCGAATCGCACTCTCCATTTGGCGCAGCTGGTCGGGAGACGCGTTGGGGTATTTTTCCCCAAGCTGTTTTGCCAACTGCTCAATATCGAGGACCAGAATCGATTTCGACTTCCATTTTTCGGCAACGGCCCGGTTGGCCGCCACGTTGGGTTCGCTGATGGGACCGCCTCCCTCACCCTGAATCGCCCACTCCGTGAGGTTGACGCTGCTGTTGTTCAATCCGATATCGACAATCGCGGGATCCCCGGTTTCGCCACGCCAGTGCATCTGGTCGTAAATCGGTATGTCGCGAAGTTGTCCAAACAGGGGCAGTGTCCAGATGCACAGCAACAGGCAGATTGGAGCTCTCATTACCATCATTTCCATCATTTCCATTCCATTAAACCGGGTAAACGCAAACCGGACAGACTCGAGGGCCGTCTCTGCGAAACACGCCTCGCTGCGAACGTAGCGATCAGCGGCGCAGTTGAAGTCGTTGTACGCGGATTCGGCCTGGGCGACAACGGGCGCCCTCGGGAATCTCCGGCTTCCAGTCGTTATGCAACGGGGAATTTCAATCCCCGGCGCCTGGTTGCCGGGACGGGTGTGCGTTCGATATGAGCGCCCAAAAGATACCGTTTACCAGGGTTAATGTCGTTACAACCTAAAAACCGCGGAAGAAACGGCCCCGCCACACATTGACCCGGCAGTTCGGCCATTGGCGGACACCGGTTGCCAGCCAGGGCGTTTTGGCAAAGCGGATCCGGTCGTGATGCACATCGAGTTCAAAATCGTCCGGCAATTCCGGTTCAGTCAACCGAATCTGGATTTCGGTGCCGCGTGTCAGGTGGGTTGGCAGGTGTGACAGAAAATTAACTTGCCCGCCGCCGGCCACGCTCTGGACCGCGGATAATTCCCCGTCTGGGCAGATTCGTACCCGGCGGATTCACCAACCGATTCAGCGATGTTGGCGAGCCCGAACCGATCTGCCGGGGCCTGGCTTGGTTTGGAGAATTCCGGCTTGCTCGCCCGGCGGAGGAGATTGCCGGGCATTGCTTGCGAGCTCACGAACGCGAAATTGGCACGGCTGGACCCGCCAGCCGTGGCACTCACTGGTGCAAAACCCAATGCCGCGTCAGTTCAAACGTTTTTACCGGTCTTGCAGCATTTTGGTCAGAAAGATGTCGGCGGTGGGATACTTGTCGGGCTCGGAAACGCCCGGGATCAACAAATAGCATTCGTGCCCTTCCCGCTCGGCTTTTTCCTTCATCTTGACGCCATAGACCGGATGGTGGATTCCATGACCCGCGTTTTCTGATGGCAGGGTCATGTTGTTGCCATACGACATGAACAAGGGTGGATCGTCCCCGTCCAGATGGTTATAGGGAGAAAACTCGACGTACAAGTCGCGATATTTCTCGTAGTTCTCCAGAGCGCCGGCAATCGTTGGTTCCCCAACTGCCTTATTGATCATTTGATGCTGCAATACCATGGGACCCAGCCATTCCTCGATAACTTTTGGATCAATCGAGGTTTGTCCGCCCGCCACGGCTGCCGCCACGACACGTGTGGACTCCCGCAATACGGGATCCTCGGCATCGGGATCTGCCAGATCATCATGCAACAGCAGCCACATCGACGTACACGCGCCCGCGCTGCCACCGGTCAGGGCAATCCGGGATGTATCAATATTCCAGTCCCCCGCTTTGGTTCGAAGGAACTGAATGGCCCGGGCGGCGTCGTGCACCGGCGCTGGCAATGGCGCTTCGCCCGTTAGCCGGTAATTGATGGCTGCGTAAGAAATTCCCTTGTCCAGCCACGGGCGGACCTGATCCGGGCTGCGCTGTTTATCCCCTCCGATCCAGCCACCGCCGTGGATGTAAACCAGCAATGGACGGGGGCCGTCCCCCTCGGCTTTCCAAAAATCCAGCACGGCTTTTTCGTGAGGACCATAGGCCACATTGGCACAGGTGGGTTCCAGCGGACCGGCAGCGGTTTGGGCCCACAGCGGCCCAAATTGAAAAACGGAAGCTGCGAATAGTATCGTCAATCCGAACGTAAATCGTTTCATGGCCGTCTCCGTGCTGGCATTCAGGGGCGCCGCCGTCCGGCGACCGGGCGGGTAATACGTGCCGGCCCAGTATAACAAATCCGCGATCGTGAGTCTGGCGGGCCGTGGCTGACTTCCCAGGCTCCGATTGCCATGAGTCGCGGCACCTGTCAAGATTTTTCAGACATAACGGCATCCATGCCGCAGGCTGTAGCGAATATCACAGGTTCGATGCCCGTTCGTCTCGACAGGTATACCCCCTGGCGAATCGGTTCGGAAAGGCAGATCAACCTGTTAACGCTGCAACGCGGGTGAGATTGATGGCAATCACTGAATTTGCGGGGAGCACGCCATGATATACCGGCTAACAGCCGCGATAATCGCCTGGTGCGCGGTGTTATCGGCATGGGTACCGGTCACGGCCGCTCAGCAATGGCTTCAGTATGGACCGGCGGCGAACTGGCAGAGCAGCGGCCGGTTAAATTGGGATCAGGGGCTTTCGATTGCCTGGCAGAAAACCGTGGGCCAGGGGCGATCTCAAATTGTCGGGCTGGACGGTGAGATCTATTTGACAGTCGGATCCAGTCAAAAACAGGATGGTGGTGATGTTGTCTGCACGACGAAGATTATTGCCGCGAATCTGAAAACCGGAGAAACCCGATGGTCGGTCGAGCGTCGTTCTGCCTTGCGAGAGGGTCAGCAAAGTTTTAGCGGCGATGTGTTTTCACCTCAGGCGACGCCGGCAATAATTGGGTCGCGGCTGGTGGCGGTCAGCTTCACCGGGCAGGTGATTTGCATAAACCGGAATGACGGATCGGTTGCCTGGGAAAAAGACCTCGTCGATGACCTGGGTGCCAGCCCCGTTCAGTTTGGTTTCTCGGCCAGCCCGGTGTTCGATCCCGCCTCGACCGACCGGATTTTTGTGATGGCGGCTGGCATGGATGGCGGGCTTTGTTGTCTGGCCATCGATGACGGCTCCCTGATTTGGAAGGCGGAATGCAAATCCGCCAGCTACGCCACGCCGGTGACTGCCGCATTTGGTGGTGTGGCGCAGTGGGTGATTGTCAGCGAAGATGAGGTGCTGGGTGTCGGCAAGAGTGACGGAAGCCCGTTGTGGCGGCTGGAATTGCCTGAGGCTGGACTGACTAACGTACCGACACCGTTGGTGATCAATGACCGCCAACTGATCATTTCCGGACAGGGATGCCAGGGCACACGCTGCATATCGGTCGCGCAGCAGGAAAACGCCTGGCAGGTCCGGGAAACATGGTCGATCCCCCGTTTGCAGTTTTTTTATACCAACTGGGTATGCATCGGGGACCGGATCGTTTTGGGCTGCACGGACAAATTCCTTGCCGCCCTGGATGTGAACGATGGCACCATTCTGGCGCGGTGGCGTGGATTCGGTGATGGCAATATCGTGATGGCCGGGAACGTCATTGTGTTACTGGACGGCCGGGGCAAGCTCAATTTGCTGGACGTCGCAAACGGAGAAGACGGTGTTGTCAGCAGCCTGCAAATGAGCTGGCAAAGCGAAATCCTGCAGTCCCGTTGCTGGGCACCGGTATCCATCATCGGCGAGAATTTACTGCTTCGGGGAGATGATCAACTGATCTGTCTGGAGCGCAAAAAGCCGGGCGGCCGGGAAGCCCTGGAAAACATGCTCGATTCGGCCCGACCGCTGGAGTTCCAGCCCACGCCGTCTTTGCCGAATTCCGCCCCGGAAGTTGAACAAATTTTGGAACGGTTTGAAACGCAAGGCGAGGCGTCGGCGCTGGCGCTGTATGATCGCTTTCGCCTCGAACAAAAGCTCAATCAGGATGCCAGAATCGCGCTGGCCGAAGCTGCGCGTCAGGAAGGTTTGACCGACGTGATGCGGTTGATCCTGAATCAGGCAGCGGAGGATTTTCCCGACTCGCCCAGGATCGACGAGGCCCGGAAATCCATGTTGGGGGACCGCTAACGGCCCGCCCGGGTGTGTCCGGATTGCCGGTGGCATTGCGTCGTCGCGCCTCGCCTCGTCGCCGGGATGCTTGCCCGCCAGCCGGGAAATCATCATGCTGGATGGCGGATTCCGGTGCGGAATGTGTCGACATCCGCAGATCGCAGGCATTCGCGTGGCCGACCATTGGGACCTGATTGCAAAACAACCATGGAAATTGGTTTGATTTCGGATACACACGGGTTTCTCGATCCGCGGATCGGCAGGTTGTTCGCGGATTGCGATGAAATCTGGCATGCCGGCGATTTTGGAGCGGGTGTTGCGGAGGCCTTGTCGGCGCTGAAGCCCCTGCGTGGTGTGTTCGGTAATATTGACGATGACTCCATTCGGGAACAGTTTCCGGAAGACCTGAGGTTTAATGTGGAGGGCGTTGATATCTGGATGACACACATCGCCGGTCGCCCGGGTCGTTATGATCGGCGGGTCGGCAAGATCCTGAATGACCACCCCCCAAACGTCTTGATTTGCGGACATTCGCATATACTGCATGTTCAGCGTGACGAGCGTTTTGGGGGAATGCAGACGATTAACCCGGGCGCGGCTGGTCATCAGGGATTTCACAATCAACGAACCATACTGAAATTCAGGGTGGCCGCGGGTCGGCTGGAACGAATCCGGCTGATTGACCTGGGACCTCGCGGTCGTCGTCCGCCGAACACGGTTTCCAGCGACGCAGATGACCGTCTAGCTCATGATGAACCCGGAATCCGCAGCTGAATTCAATCGTCGCGCCTGGGACGCAATGGCCTCCTCACCCCGCCAATGGTTTCAGCCAGTTTCGGCGGAAACGTTGGTCGCGGCACGCCACGGTCAGTGGCAGATTCAGGTGACAGCGACACGGCCGGTTCCGCGCCACTGGTTGGGTGACGTCGCCGGGAAACGGATATTGTGTCTGGCGGCTGGCGGCGGACATCAGGGGCCCGTGCTGGCGGCCGCCGGGGCCATCGTCACCGTGCTGGACTTCAGCGAGCAACAGCTGGCGATCGATGCCGGGCTGAGCCGGGAATTTGGGCTGCCGCTGAAAACGGTGGCCGCGGATATGCGATGCCCGGACGGATTGGCCGACGGCAGTTTTGATTTGGTCATTAATCCCTGTTCCCTGAATTTTTGTCCCCAGGTCCAGCCGGTTTGGGACCACGCCGGTCGCGTGCTGGTTACCGGGGGGGTATTGATTGCAGGGTTCCTGAATCCAGTCAATTATTTGTTTGACGCCGCCCGTCTGGAACGCGGCCAGTTCGCCGTGGCCCGCCAAATTCCCTGCCGGACGGCACACGACGATGCGGGCGAATCGTGCGAGTCCGGCGGCCCGAACGATATTCCCCTGGAATTCGGGCACACGCTGGAGGAACTGATTGGCGGCCAGTTGCGCAGCGGTCTGGTAATCACCGATTTCATGGAAGATCGCTGGGGCGGTCGCGATTCATTGTCTCAGCGCATCGCCGTATTTGCCGCCACGCGTGCCGTGAAACAGGGTTAAGGGCAGGCGTTGTGGCAACACGCCATACGCCGGAGTCCGGGAAACAGGGGGCCGGGATTCAGTTGCCATCGTACGGCGGAGGATCACCAGCCATTTCGGCCAGGGCATTGCCGGCGGCCCGCTGCTCGGCCTGTTTTTTGTTGCTTCCCCATGCCGGCGAAAATCGCCGTTCCCCGATTTGTGCGCAGATCTGGAATGACTTGCGATGATCGGGTCCTGTTTCATCCAGCACGTGATAGGACGGGGGCCCCCCGTGATCGCGCTGGGCCAGTTGCTGGAGCGAGGATTTGAAATTCAGCTGGGCATTTCCGTCAATAATTTCCTGGATCTCCACGACCAGATGTTCCACCAGAAACCGGCGGGCCGCCATGATTCCCCCGTCCAGAAAAATCGCGGCAATGATCGATTCGAATGCGTTGGCTACCAGCGATTTGGGCAGGCCCGTTCGCAAGTCGATTCCCTTGCCGGTCAGCAAGAACTCGGGCAGTCCCATCCGGTAACCAATCCGGGCACAGGTACTGCGGCTGACGACGGCCGATTTGATCTGGGTCAGGTCCCCCTCCAGAAAATCCGGATAGCGATGGAACAGCAATTCGCAGGTCAGAAAGCCGAGAATCGAGTCTCCCAGAAACTCCAGTCGTTCATTGGAATCCAGTCGATCTTCGGCGCCCGACGCATGCGTCAGCGCGGAATACAATAATGCAGGATCCTCAAACTGGTACCCCAACCGGTCTTGACAGGCGTCGATGATTTCCCGGTATTTGTGCGGAATATTCGACCGCGCCATGCTGTCGCAGGCTCCCGGTGTAGTGAAAAACGTGAACGGATAAATTGGCGCTCGGCGGGCCGCTGGCAGATTATACTCCAACACGATGCGGAGGGTGAGTCGGCACCCTGGCCGATCATTGCCGGATTTCGGCCGCAACTTTATAATTCCTCCGCACTCCTGCTGAATGAGAAATCGTCCCGACCAGGCCGCTTGCCAATCGTTTTCGGTATTGTCCGAATGAGCACCGATACTGACGACTCAACGTTTGTCGGGGTCGATGTTGGCGGCACGTCGATCAAGCTGGGGTGGATCGACCGCGCCGGCCGGACACTGGCGGAAACGAGTATTCCCACGCGGCCGCACGAACCGGCCGATGTTGCGATTGCCCGAATCGTCGCGACCATCGGGCCGTGGCTGGCGTCAACCGACTCGCCCGTCGCCGCCATTGGCCTGGGAGCTCCCGGGCCCCTCGATCTGGAGCAGGGTACGCTGTTGACGCCCGTCAACCTGTCCGGCTGGCAGCAATTCCCCGTCCGGCAGGCTCTTTGTGAAGCATCCGGCAAGCCCGTTTGCTTTGCCAATGACGCCAACGCCGCCGCCTATGGAGAATACTGGTTGGGGTCCGGAAAGGCATACCGCAGTCTGGTATTGTTAACGTTGGGAACCGGCGTGGGATCGGGCATCGTGATCGACGATGCGATCCTCGTGGGCGGCACCGGGAACGCCGCCGAGTGCGGGCATGCCACGGTGGACTTTGCCACGTCGGCCCGCATGTGTCCCTGTGGCCAGCCGGGTCACCTGGAAGCCTATGCCAGCGCGACCGCGGTTGGCAATATTGCCAGTGAATTGGCCGCTGGGCCCCTGGCGGACGACGGGCGGCGGGCGACGCCACCCAGGCTGTCGGCCCTGGATGTATTCCGGGCGGCCGAACAGGGAGATTCGCGGGCCCTGTCGGTGGTCGATTCGACGGCCGATTATCTGGTGCGGGGAATCGTGAACATTGTCTTTACAGTGGACCCGGATATCGTGCTATTGGGTGGTGCGATGGACTTTGGCGGTCCGGCCCGTCCCACCGGCCAGCGGTTTTTGGCCAGAATCCGTCAGCAAGTCCAAAAACGCGTCTTTTCACCAGTCGCCGCCCGTCTAAAGATTGAGTTTGCGGCGCTGGGTGCGTCGGCAGGCTGGATTGGCGCAGCGGGTTTGGCTCGGCGCGATTATGATTCAGGCAAAACACAACGTCCGAGTCCCTGATGAACAACCCCAAAATCGTACCGCCGGTATCCGGGATTGCTTGCGAACATATTCGCAATTTCTGCATCATCGCTCACATCGATCACGGCAAAAGCACGCTGGCCGACCGCCTGCTGGAGCATACCGGTACGGTAGCCAAACGTCAGATGCAGGAACAACTGCTGGATGATATGGCACTGGAGCGGGCGCGGGGAATTACCATCAAGGCCCGTGCGGTGACCATGCCAGCCCGAATTAACGGCCGACAGTACGAACTCAACCTGATCGATACGCCAGGGCACGTGGATTTTCATTACGAGGTTTCCCGGTCCCTGGCCTGTTGCGAGGGGGCCTTGTTGCTGGTGGATGCGTTTCAGGGAGTCGAGGCACAGACGGTGGCGAACGCCTATGCGGCGCTCGAGCACGACCTGGAAATTATTCCGGTGATCAACAAAATTGACCTCAAACACCAGCGGGCCGACGAGGTGGCACGGGAAATGGAGCAGGTGCTGGGACTGGACGCCGAATCCTGTATCCGGGTCAGTGCCAAAACGGGTGTGGGAATGGACGAATTGCTGAGCACGATTGTCGACAAAATCCCCGCCCCCCGGGGGGATCGTCAAAACCGGCTGCAGGCCATGGTGTTCGATTCCCACTACGACGAGTATCGCGGTGCCATCACCTATTGCCGGATTATGAATGGCACGGTGAAACGGGGCGACAAGGTCCGGTTCCTGCGTTCCCAACAGACATTTGAAGTCCAGGAGCTCGGCCATTTTTCGCCGCGCCAGTCGCCGGCGGATTCGCTCAGTGCCGGCCAGGTCGGGTACTTGATCTGTAACATCAAATCGCTGGATGCTGCCCACATTGGCGATACCGTCACCCAGGCGGCCAGTCCGGGCGATCCGCTGCCGGGGTACTCGCCACCCAAGCGAATGGTTTATTGCGGGTTGTACCCGTCGGATGGCCAGGATTTTTCGGAACTCCGCGACGCATTGACCAAACTGTCGATAAATGATCCCAGTTTCGAATTCACGCCGGAATCCAGCGATGCGCTGGGATTCGGGTTTCGCTGCGGGTTTCTCGGTCTGTTGCACATGGAAATTATCCAGCAGCGGCTGGAGGGCGAAGCCGACATTGATCTGGTGCAAACCGCACCCAACGTCAGTTACCAGATTACGACCCGAGACGGTCGCGAACTGGAAGTTAACCGGCCCCAGGAAGTTCCTGATGCAGGCGAGATCGAAGAGTTTCGCCAGCCGATTGTGCGGGTCAGCCTGATCCAGCCGGAAGAGTACGTCGGCGCGATCATGAAATTGTGCCAGGAGCGGCGGGGCGTCCAGCAAGCCACCGAATATCTCAGCCCGACCCGGATCATGCTGGTCTATGATCTGCCGCTGGCCGAAGTGATTTACGACTTGCACGACAAAATCAAAAGCGCAACACGCGGCTACGGCACCATGGATTACGAATTCAAGGGTTATGAACCGGCCGATCTGGTGCGTGTCGACATCCTGGTCAATGGAAATCGGGTGGATGCCCTGAGTATCATCTGCAACCGCACGGACAGCGAACGGCGCGGGCGGGCCGTTGCCAAAAAGCTCAAAGAGGAAATATCCCGCCACATGTTTGAAATCGCCGTGCAGGCCGCCATCGGCAACCGGGTGGTGGCCCGCGAGACCGTCAAGGCCATGCGCAAGAACGTAACGGCCAAATGTTACGGCGGTGACATTTCCCGCAAAAAGAAATTGTGGGCCAAGCAAAAGGAAGGCAAGAAGCGAATGAAGTCGATCGGTTCGGTCGACATCCCCCAGAAGGCATTCATGGCAGTACTGCACAAGGGTGATGAAAAATAGTTAGCAAAAAGGTGAGCAAAAAGGTGTCAGGAACCTTTTCCTAAGGTTCCTGACACCTTTTTATTCATATCTGCGGCGTCACAGCTGCCAAAAGCCAAATTCAATGCCCCCCTGAATGACGATTGCGCATGTACCGTGGTCACCGAGTTGCATTGGCGGTACTGCAACCGTAGCACCGGATTTCGAGGCCAGGTCGACGGTGGTCTTTATGTTGTCAACGAGCATGTAATGGCGTGTAACTGGTTTCTCGGCATCGTGCATTGGTGCTCGGATTCCCAGCATTCCACCGTTTGACATTTTTGCGGTGCGAGCACCGCCAAGATTCTGGTCAGCATCACCGAAAGTGATCTTGTGCAATTGAGAATACGTCTCGCAAACGTCGTTAACATCCGGTGTGACAATTTCGAGGTACTGAATCTTCATAGATGTCCCTTTGAGTTTTTTGTCGGGCAAACGCGTCGATTCATCAGACAGGCCATCTGGTTTGGACGAGCTGTCGTCACGATTGTTGGCACAGCCCAAATGGAGAAATGCGTTGGGAAGTGTCACGAATGCTACGCCAACGCAAAGCATGTTTCGGCGATTTGTGTTTTGCATTTTTTTGTTACATAACGGCGCCGATCACCGAGCCGGAACGGCAGATCCAGACATTGAAAAGCACCCGCAAGTCCGGCCTCGCGTGCATTGCATTGTCATCTCCCAGGCTAAAGTGGGCCATCCCTCAGGTGCCGGGTCATCAAAATTCGATAATTCCAGGTAGAATAGTCCACTTCAATCTCAACATTGAAGGTGAAATCAAGCCTGCCGGAAAACCTCAAGATTCCCGAATTCCCAGCGTTCGTTGCAATATGACCACTCTTTCCAAAATCACTCAACGGTTGAAAGTTTGTCATTTTGAATGGAATAAAATCTGATCCAGACTCAAACCAGTAAAGGTCCGTTCGATTCTTCTTGTAGTCGTCAGGGAGCCTGTCCATGATTTTCGTGTCAAATAACATTTCATAAAGTTTACGCGGATCCGTTGTGGCATTTATTTCAATCTGCTCAACATTCCGGAAAGAAGATCGCAATCTATGACAGTTTATGTTCCCGGCCGAAGGGATGAAAGGAATCTGAACCGGCAGGTCATCTTGAAGTCCTGCGAATGTCATATAAGTGGTGGTTTGGTCGATATCACTGAATGACGTGAGGAAAGGCTCAAGGAATTGCAAAAACAATAACAAGAACCCCGTCAAGACGAATGCGTAGACGACATAGACAAAACTGAAAAACACATGATGGCTGGTTTTCCCGGTGATGCCCAAGTTGAATAAGACGGCGCCGCACACAAGCCCCAGGCATGCTATTGCCGGCGCCCCGAATTCGTCTGGCAACCCAAGGAGAGCAATGGTGGCAATTGGGCACGCCAGCGCGACAAGTACATACGCCCAAGCAATAACTCTGAATTCCCGAGTGTTGTGTGCAAGGTTTTCCATCGTGAGACCGTTGCCAGGACTGGACGGGAAAATGATTGTGCTTTGTTCACAGCGTTTCACTTCAGCTTGAGAAACAACCTTCACACGTTGAATTCGCCATTAACGCGTAACGTTTGCGAAAACCGGGTGGCCGCGGTTAATTCTCCATTTGGAAGCGCGCTGTCGGACACCCGCGTTCATCGCATTGTTCTGCGTGTTGCGCGGTCGCCCTGTCGCTCTGCAGAACGACAGGGAATTGTATGAAGGCTCCTGCTCAACGATGTTGCCAAAAAACAAAATCACTGTTATCGAATCGGCCGCTGCCCGCGGCTTGGTGCTAGTCAGCTGATTTGCCGGCCGCCAGATTCTTAACGTCTTCTGTGCTCAGCGGAGCGCCGCCGATTCCCCAGTCGCCACTCTTGATTTCTTCGACCACCACCCAGGTTACCGAACGCATGTTCTCTCCCTCGATCGACACCATCGTATCGGTCAGCTTGCGGATCATTTCCTGTTTTTGTTCTGGCGTGAAAACACCCTCTATCAGTTTTACATTTACAAACGGCATTGAAACTTCTCCTGCTTGTTAAATTGAGTTTCCGCGGGGTTGTTCGCTTTACAGTCTGTCTTTGGGCGAAGCCAGTGCCAGTGGAGCTCACTTCATCGCAAAACGGTTGCGGTAACCGGGCCGCCGCCAAATAAACATGATTCCAAAACCCGTTTGATCGGCGGCTCCGGTTCACCGCGTAGTGCTGTTTTGCGCATCCGTTGTCGCCGGTTGCGCACCGCCAAGGACTTCGTCAAAAAACTCCAAAGTCTCGGACATCGCATCGGCACACGCGTCCCCTTCAAGAACGATATCTTTGCTATCCGAACTCAACGATTGTGTACCATACAAGAAAACCGGGAAAGTCCCGGTGCCGGCGATCTGATCCGTGAAACCCACAGCACGGAGTGCCGTTGTTACCACGTCGACGGGAAACGGGAAAAACTCGAGGGAAGCTCCGGTGCCGAGAAAGTCGTCAACGCAGACCGGTTCTGATCCAACGTGAAAAGACAGGAGGAGTAATCCACCAGGTTTCAACACGCGCCGCATTTCGCCAAAGGCTGTTTCGAGTTGGTTGCGCTGAAGGTGGACGATGCAGTAGAACGCCAGGCACCCGGCGAATGATTGGTCCGGTTAGTCGAGATTTAGAAAGTCTCCGACGGCAAATTCCAGTTTGGGGAACCGGGACTGCGCCCTTGAGATCATTCCGGGAGCGAGATCAACGCCAACGGGTACTAGGTCGTGTCTCGAAAGTAGATTTTGAAGTATCGCTGAACCATTGCCAGTTTCAGCATGGCCATGAAATTGACGGCCGTTTTTTCAAATCGGGTAGCGATTCGCCTTGCATGTTTCAGCCAGCCAATGCAACGTTCCACGACGTTTCGCCGACGATACGTGTCTGAGTCGAAACCAGGGGGGCGACCTCGCTTGCGGCCGTGAGGTTTTCGCTTTTCGGGGATCACGGAAGCGATGTTGTGGTTCTGGAGCCAGCGCCGAATTCGGGGGATGTCGTAGCCTTTGTCGCCAGCCAGGCGAAACGGTCTGGTCCGTGGGCGACCAAGCGGTTGGGGAACACGAACGGCATTCACAATATCCTCAAAGGCGGATGTTTCATGGGCCTGTCCCGGCGTTACATGGACCGCCAGGGGTATTCCGTCACCGTCAGCAACCACGTGGACTTTGGTCCCGAACCCGCCTCGCGAGCGGCCCAGTGCGTGATCTGCGGGCTCGTCGGGCCCCCCTTTTTTCCGGCTCCTGCCGCTGCTACGTGAGCACGAACACTGCTGCCATCGACACACCACAAATCCCAGTCGATGCGACCCTCCGCATCCAGGCGCATCTGCAGCCGCTCCAGGAGCTGGTCGAAGATGCCCTCCTTTCGCCACCGATTGAAGCGATTGTAGGCAGTCTGCCAGGGTCCGTATCGATCCGGAAGATCTCGCCACGGCGAACCCGTGTTGAGAATCCAGAGCATCGCGTTGACCATCATGCGAGGATCGCGACAGGGCCGCCCGGTGCTGCTGCCAGAGGCAAACAGATCCTCGATCAGCTCCCACTGCTGGTCGGTAACTTCGTAACGTCGCATCCGTGCGATCTCCCGGTGCTGTCAGTGATTTGGAACACACCGGCAACATAACTTCACCACCAAATATCGACCTACACCAGTTTCGAGACACGACCTAGACCCAATGACGCGAGGTGCGCGGTAGTGTGACCGGGGCCGCAGCCAAGGTCGATGACCTGGTCCTCGTTGCTGATGGAAGTTGAGAATCGATTCAAGAGTTCCCGATCGAGAGGTTTGTGCTGGAGCTCGGTGAGGAACTTCTCCGCGTACGACTGTGCGGCCGTGTTGTATGCGTTTCGGATGTCAGAAATGGATTGAGGCATCGTGTTGCCGCAGAACGTCTGAGATAACGGGGGACGAGGAGAGGAGCGTGACGCCAGGACCGACGGCGCCGAGCCCTCCGGTTCACCGATTTGTTATCCGGCGCTTTGTGCCCGATCGGATGAGGATCGTTTTCTGCGGATTGCTTGTACGGTGACAACCACTAGTGTAATGACAGTCAATGGAATCACGAAATACATCATTGCCGCGCGAAACGCTGGCAACGCGTCATGGCGAGTTGCCTTTAGAACAAGGTAGACCGTGTACGCGATGTAATATGCAAAAAGAAAACCGCCTTCCCACCGGGAAATCTTGCCCCCGGTGAAGAAAATCGGAAGACAGGCAAACGCCACAGCAATCATCAGCGGCAGATCGAGGGCGAGTATCGAGTTGTCCACATCAATCGAGTTTGGCGCGATCAATGCGGATAGGCCCAACACGCCGAGAAGATTGAATAGATTACTGCCGACCACATTGCCGACGGCAATGTCACGTTCTCCACGCATACTGGCGACGATCGAGGTAACCACTTCGGGTAGAGATGTTCCCGCTGCAACGATGGTTAAACTGATAACCAGTTCGTCAACCTGCAAACTTCGGGCGAATGCCGTACGCGCTGTTAACCAGCCAACGTGAGCCAACGACCAAAAGAGCCAGCCCAACGAGTATCAGGCTCAGATTGGCGATAGGCGAGCGACTAACCTTTCCAGTTGACGGTTCCACGCCGGATTCTTCGACACTTGTCGCTTTGCGACCGTAGTAGATCAGAATTGATGTGTACCCAATCAGGCCGATGAAAAGCAGTAGGCCATCGTAACGACCAAACTGCCCATCCAATGCCAATACAAGCACAAGGCCGGATACGCCAATCATCAATGGCACGTCAAAGCGAATCAGCTGCGCGGAAACGCCAAGCGGGCAAATCAGGGCCGACAAGCCGAGAATGAACAAGACGTTAAAAGTGTTACTGCCAACGACGTTGCCAACGGCGACGTTGGCTTGACCGGACAGTGTTGCTTTCAGACTGACGGCCAACTCTGGGGCGCTGGTTCCAAAGGCAACCACCGTCAGGCCAACGATCAGGGACGATATGCCGAAGGACGCGGCAATTCTTGACGCGCCTCGAACAAGCAATTCGGCACCGACTACGAGGAATGCGAGGCCAACGACGAAGAGTACAAAATGCATGTGTCGCTCATGATCGCGGTAGCCGGATAACGGCAAAGTTGACCGGGCCGACAGTCAACGTGAATTACCATTTGTTTCAGGGACCCAACGCCTTCGCGTTACCGGCTTTGGTCCAACGCATTGTTATCCGATAATTCGGTCATTTCTTGCTACGCCCACCGAGTGAGATGACAAGTTCATCAACAGTAATGAATCCGTCTTTATTTGTATCTACTCCAACCGGCGGACGGCGCATCTTTTTGATCTCTTCGCTATTTAACGTTCCGTCTTTGTCCAAATCGTAATATTTTACCAGTGATGTTGCGTACGCCATGTATTTTGTGTTCGAAGCTTCGGGACTCGGGCCAGCCCGTTTCTTTAGACGATTCAGCCCTGGTCGAATCACAATTACTCCGTCCGGTCGAATGGAATACTCGTGGTCTATTTGAACCACTATTTCGTCAAGCAACCGTCCGATTGCCCCTTCCGATTTGACTGTCGCGATTCCATCAACGTCATCGGATGCGAAAGCCAGCCCGTGTACTTGAGCCAGCCAGTCAAGCGTGTCCTTTACTTCCATCTCCTTAAAATCCGCCTTCGCCAGCGAATTCAGGGTTTTGACCGTCTTCGCCAATTCTGTGCCATCAAATCGCACGGGAATCTCGGTTGGAGCCGGTTCGGCGGCTCCTTCCTGAGCGTTAACACAAACGGGAAGGAGACACAGGCAAGAAGCTATCGCGACCAGTCGCAGGCGGCATTTATACATGTCGTGGGTTTCCGATCTTTCATTTGGATTTCTCTGGTCAATAACTTCCCATCGGATATGATACCGTCATGGGACCACACTGGCACCCCATTTGGATTTGTCGGTATTCTCCATTTTACTTCTTCGACCACGTCGGGGTCGGCCTGTCTAATGAGGCGGCGAACCCGAGCGAGTACATCGCCACGCCAGTCATCCAATTGCGCGATGCGTGCGTCGATGAGTGTGGATGGATTCTCGTCGGCCGTATTTTGGAAATGTGGTTCCTCTTTCGCCATATCACTTCACGCGCGTTTTGTCGTCAAACTGGCAGATATCGACCGAGGTAATCCAGTGGCGATTAACGATTCTCAACTGGCAAAACGCGCCCCAATCGCCACTTGGATTCACCGCTTTGTTCTGTCCCGTTCGTCAACATTTGATTTGCTTGCGGGGCTACGATACATTCCCGCACTAATGCCTGGAAGCTTTTCGTCCGGCCATGCGTCTTCAGGTATCGCCAAGTAATCACCTGTTTTCGTATCCAGGCGAAAAACACGGCGTTGCCTTGATTCCTTTTCGCCGAATTCTACCCGAAGAAAGGCCGGAATTGCGAACGGTTCATCATATGGCGGCAATGGTTGATTGCCCGACGAGGGCACCCATTGCCCGCGTGGAAAGAAAGGCGTCTCGGGTGCCGTGCGTTCGATCTCGTACTCCGGAACAGGCTCGGCGCGCACTTCTCAAGATAACAAATCGACGACGACAAAGGGAAAACCAAGCTCGCGACATTTCCGCGGGACGCTGGGGTAATATTCCATTCGATCGTAGTCAAAAGCGGGTATTCTATTCCAAGCGACTCCCTTGATAAACCCATGCGATTCGAGTTGGGATACTGTCGCCTTGGGAAGAAAGTCGTCAATGCTGTAATTCGAATGTTCGTTTCGAACCAAATCGTAAATCACCAGATCCCGTTTTGTGGTTCCTGCGCCAGTCCATTCATCGGTTGTGACGATGAAGCGGCCACAGCGACTATGGGATGTCACGAGCGGGCCGAATGGTGAAAGTGTCTCCAAACGATGCAGGATCCGTATCCGCTTTTCCGGATCGGTGATTTCCAGAATTACGATTTCGGCATTCCGGGATTCGCCGTCGCCATAACGCGAGAGCGCTAACAACCTGCCGCCGATTGGATTGCATCCTGTAACGCCGACGCCGTCCGCGAGTAAATCCAATTGAGCCACTGCAACATCACCTAGCCAGAGGCAAATCGTAAACATCAGCAACGCCACGGCGTTGTTTCGAAACCCAGCTTCTCTTGAAAAATACATGCTGATGCCTCCTATTGCCCATTTCCATTCGAGTTGCTGCCTGCTGCACCTTCGCCATCACTTTCCGACTCTTCTTCGTCAAGTCCCTCTGCGAAAATTCGGATTGCGTCGAGTAAACCATCCGCAAACTTGTCGTTGATCGTTCCGTCGGTGACCGGAGGAATATGGATGAAGATTCCGCAATCAATTTCTCCATCATCATCCATGCAATGAAGCTTGTATGTCAGCGCGTCGCACAGATATTGGCCCGCATCGGTCGACACAGGAATGCATCGACCTGAAAGCACGTTTTGGCCTCGTCGAGATCATTCCGAATCGGTTCGGGTACGCGTGTATCAGTTGGCTTTGGAATTGGCGTCGGCCAGACAGTATCGCCCTCGTTGCGAACAAGAACGACCTCCTTGCAGTGGTTGCAAATGCCGATCCACCAGTGATCGTGGCAGGTCTCGTAGATGGCCGGATATCTGGTTTCGCGGGCAGTGTCGCGGTCAATAACGACCGGTGCGACGGAGAGCGCCGTTTTTTGTTGACAATGCGGGCAAAATATTGAAACGGATTCCAAGTCATTCAGGCACATAACGTCAACGATCACCGAGCCGCCGGAGTGACCTGAACTTCAAAACACGCGACTTCGGCGGCTTCGCGTGCATCGTCTTGTAATGTCCGATTTCAGGCTGTTTCAATCACTTCTAGCTGTGCATGGTGCGGTGCCGGCAAAATGGGTGAATGTGCGCAAATCCGTAGTTTATTGTTTTGCCTTACCAAACAGTGACGATACCAAGGTAATTATCAATGCCAAAGCCATTACTGCAAAAGCCGCCGGACGGAGAATCCAGTCATTGACCATAATGAAGACCCACCCTTCCGCTCCTGGCCCATCCGGTGGAATGACAAACCACAACAGGAATGTTAAACAAAAGAATAACGCTGCAATAACCGCAATTGAGAGCGAAACAAGTGTACAAGACGATCGAGAGTCATTTGATGGTGGAATCGGGGAACGATCTTCCAGCATACGTGAAATGTCAGCGACTGAACTTGCCGAAACCCACTCGCCATGTTCACCTTCACGAACCATCGTGTCAGCTCGAATGGCCCCACCGTGAACCAGTTGTTGCAGGTAAGCATTGTCAGCTGGTCCAAGAACCACACCGGCATTTTTAAAATAGTAACCATCAGCGGACACTAAAACGTCCTTTGGAAAAGTAGCGACATAACGACGGCGGTAACGGGGCCGCCGGCAAAAGGCTATGATTTTAAAATCCGCGTCTTCGGCGGCTCCCGTTCACCGCTTTGTTCTGTCCCACATCCTAATCGATGTCCAACGACGCATGCATGGCATTGTCATTGTCAGCATTCGACACCATCCATGAGCCAATTTGTTTCCACCAACACCAATGCGAGCATACCAACCGACTACTTTCCATTGTCAACTTTGAAGAACAAGCGGCGTCTGGCCACATCGATCACGGCCTGGTGTGACCGCATCCAGTCGCTACCGAGAATTCCATCAACCGGCTCTGAGCCGGATTGACTCAACTGCTTGTTGAGTTGATCGAGGTCGAGAATCATCACATGCGACAGGCTGCTGGCATGATTTCCAACCCGGAACGATTCGATTGCTGCTCTGTACGCGTCCTCCGATTCCCCGCTGACACCACTAATGGTCGACCCGGTTGACTTGGGCTCTAGTTTTAGAAGCTTGGATACCCTTGGTGTGGTAGCCGACACGTTCGCGCCCGAATCGCACATAAAACGCAATACCTCACTGTCGTTAATGCGTACATTGAGTGTGAGATGTCCGGAGCGTGCGCGGTCCATGAAAACGCTCTGGTATCCGAGCGAGGTCAAAGGAGCAAGCAAGTCATCCTGTAATGGTTTTGCAGCTGGCACGTCCGAAGATGTCTTCATCAGTTTCGAAAGGTCAAAGTTTCCGATTTTGCTGAGCAGAGGTTCGTTTGCATCCCAAGAAGCCTTCGGCGTGCCGCTTACAACAACCACGAAGCGATCGAGGTCATCCGCTCCCCAGAAGAATTGATAAATGACTCGATTATCCGATTCTTCAGTTTGCAGCACGATGCTCTTGAAGGGTCCAACCTCCTTTTCAGCGGAAATCGAGAGAACGGTAATCCCTTTCTTTTCGGAAGCGAGCTTGATCTGTTGTTTGGCGAATTCGGCAGGTGACCTTCGCACGATCTTTTTGATTCCGGTAATGGATTGAATCCGAACGCCGGTCTTGTAGGGCTTGCCCCCCGTTGTGTCTTCAGCCGAAATAATCCAAACCAGCGCAGGTCCCCGATGTGACTCAGCGTAGAACCAGTCTTTCGGGCGCTGGACCGTGGCACTTGTGGGATTGAGAGTTTGAGTCACGAACTCGATCTGTTCGTTCGCCAGTCCTGATTCCACAGTTTGAGCCGCAGTGAACGAACCGCCAAGCAAACACGTAAAAAGGACGCAATTAAACCCCAACATTTTTTCCTGTATGGACATTATCTATCCCGGTTGCAGTGACAAGTAAGTTGGACACGTCGGAATCGCAGTTTAGTTGCGCTAATCGTGTCACAGGACCGAACGACGGCGGTAACGGGGCCGCCGCCAAGTAACTACGATTTCAAAGCCAGCGTTACCGGCGGCTCCCGTTCACCGCATGGTTATTTGGCTTCTTGCGTCAATGGTCGAACTTCGGCGAGTTGTTTAGACACAGCAAACAACCCAACAGGAAACGAGTATTGATCAGGTTGATTGACGACGAATTGTAACACGACGCCTGATGACGTGACTACGTTGACGCAATCGGGATCAGGCGCTGCGGAAGTATGATAGTTGATGTTTTCGGTACGCAAGGCGGCTTCGCCATCTTGTTGCGTTAAGCGGTTACATATCACCCATGGCTCAACAATAAGTTGGCCCCATCCCTTCGGGACGGTAAACGCGTCAAAGTACACCATGTAGAGGTAGCCATCTCGGCGGTAAGGTTCGAAGAAGAATTCGATGTCGCCGTATTTCCAGATTGTCGGATACGAGTGTTTCCGTGATTGACCACCGTGTGTTTCAGGCGGCCCGATTTCATGTTCGAGTTCTTGCCGCGTACAACCGCCGCGGACATCTCCGAAGATTCCGGTCGCAATGAACGAGTTTAGTGAAACGGTCGGCATGCGATCGAAGTTGAGCGATGTCTGTGCGGGAGTGGTGTCGCTCTTTGGCAAATAACGACCGCGTTGACCGGGCCGCCGCCAATCAACATCGACTTCAGGAACGACGCGATCGGCGGCTCCGCGTCCAACGCTTTGTTATCCGACGGTTGGTGATTGGTAAGGATTTCCATCATCGCTGCGTTGCTCTGCTGTTTGATTGTCCGTATTTGCAATCACGGAAGCATGTTGAGCTGGAAATCTCCGACGAGCAACCCATTGGAGGCCAAAGAGCAGCAGAAACAGAAATCCATACCAGACTGCTGTCAGTACCGGGCTTAAAAGCAGCAGAAAAGACCTGTCTGTATCGCTGGCCCATTCTTCGGACGCACGTTCCGACTCGGGCGTACCGGGCTCATATTTGTCTATCTCGGCTAGGAGCTGCGCGTCGATGGCCCACACGTAATTCGCGAGTATGAATGTTCCGCCAATCATGGCGAGAAAGCACAATGCACCGACCAATGCGAAGTGAACTCGTCGCCGAACGCAAAGCATCGCGCCCCAAACAAGTAGGGGTACTGCGAACCAAGCAGCAAGGAGGTATGTTGGGAGCATCTCTTTTCGATTTGTCGGATAACGACCAAGATGACCGAGCGGGCCATTCATCGTAAATTACCAAAAGTTTTCAAAGCCCAACGCGACGGCCAAACCCGCTTCGGTCCATCGAATTGTTATCCTGCGTTCATGTGTCCTTTTCGGGCCAGCCAATTCGGCCAATCGCATCGGTGACGTTAGCGATAGTAATAAATAAATCTTGACCTGCCAATTCATCGTTTAGTTCTTTCGTCAGCGTTTTTTGAATTTCAAGGAAATCGGAGGCCTGTTCATAATCTCGTTCATTTACCGATTTTTCTTTCCTGTCTCGAATTGCAGATCGCCGTTCGATCAAATCGACGATCGGTGCACGCGCTGGTTCTGGGAAAACCGAAACCAATAGAGCCTCACGAAATCGCTGCCGAGACGTAAGGAAAAAACGTAGAAACGCAACGGAATTGGTTGGGGCGGTCATTGCAAGTTCGCGCAGCTCAGCCTCGATGTCGGACTGGAATCTAATAAAAGGTTGCCATTCCTTTGGCATCGAGTTTATCGTTCCAATCAGCGAGTTTGCGATTGTATTGTTCAATGCCAAATGTGTTTTCCCGAGCAGGATAACGTTTCGGATAACGCGGCCGGGAGTTGACATTGCCGAGCGAAGCGAGCCAGCCCGGCCTAATCCGGCTCGCGTTCATCCGTTTGTTCTGTCGCGTGTCGGTTGAGCGCACCCATCGCTGGGATCACAGACCACGACATCACGCGTTCCAATCCGGGCTGTCGTTCGCGCATTTTGTCCGCCATTGCCTCGCCGTGGTGCGGCGGCGTCACAAGTATCGCAGAACGGGTATCAGGTGAAATATATCGTTCCCAGCACCACAGATCAAATTCATGAGCGGTCGTTTCTTTCGTTTGTCTACAGAGTTCAATTCGGTCGGCATCAGTTGGAATTGGCACAGGTGACAGCTCAAGAACGTTTTCGTTCGTCCACCAACATTGCGTCGCTTTGAAATTGAATCCGGGACGATCAACGATGAGCGTACCGCTGGTTGCGGTATCCAGGATTTCTGCCGCTGGTGTCGCGCGACCCTTGCGGCGCAGATCACGCAGCCAACGAGCTCGTTTGAATAGGCCGCTGATCGTTGCATTTGTGAAAATGATCCCAATGCCCAATGCAATGAACGGCAGCAGAAGTACGATGAAGGGAATATAGAGAAGCATACCGAACCATTTCGCGAAGGTGCGAATCATGCATTTCTCTTAGCGACAGAACGACACCCGTCACCGGGCCGGGAAAGTTGATTGTCCATTTGTGAAAACTCGCAAGCTCGGCTCCGGTGCACGGGTTGGTTATCCGCCGGCATAGTGAGCGTCTCAGAATGAATGATAGACAATCTGGACAGCATTGTCATCGCGCACCTCGTCAGCCAATATCGCCCGCACATCCATCTCATCAGGGTTACTGACCCCGGCAGTGTAATAATCACGCAAAAACGGAAACGATTGAACAAGCGTCTTTGACAGTTGATCCGGATTGGCAACCTGTTCATCGAAGGTCATCACAAGGGCATCATCGTTGATTGACAAAAGTCGGAATGGGTAGGCTTTGTGGAAGCCAAGCAACGAATCGAGAAACTTGACATTCCCAAACAGAGGTGACCCATCGACCGCTGCTAACGCCGTCAACAAATCGACGTCGGAATCGGTTGGTGCAAGAATCAAGTCGCACTTTTTTAATGACGCGCCGAGCCAAGTATCAGCGTAGAGCGTGGCCCCGTAACTGCGCGAAACTGCGGAGAATTCCGCAAACGACCGAACCACGTTGTCGAGTTGTTCATTTCGAGTACCGGTTAACCCAAGCACATCGGGCAGCGACACCTTTCGGTATCGTATGAATTCGGTCGTCTTGTCAGCTTTCGCGGGCACTCCCAAATGAGTCTCGAAGTGATGCGTACCGTTGACGAACACCTTCGATGAAAGTTTATCTCTCAATTCCTGCAAGACGTTCTTGGCGGATGAAATCAACTTGGTTCGTTTGGAGCGTACTGGGGCCGCACTTTTTCCCCCGTGACGCGTGAAGAGATCAATGTATCGTTCATTATTCTTTCGCGCGGCAATATCCAATGGAGTGCAATCGTACCTCCCGTGCCCTCTGGCATTGATTGACGCGCCCAGTTGAATGGCAAACGAAGCAGCTTCGTCGTCATCATTCTCCAGTGCCCATTGCAATAAAGTCCAGCCGTGCTCTGGGCACGGAGCATCGAGGTTGAGGTTTTCTTTTTCGATACGTTTCGAGATCAAAAAGCGATTTTCCGGCTTCTTCCCGAGCGTTTTGAATATTTCGATGAGTTCTCTGGTGTCCATACCGAATCATTCCGATGTCGATCGCAAGCATTGAGGCGGATAACGATCGCGATAACGGGGGGCGAGAGCAGGAGCTGGACTTCAGGACCGACTGCGCCGAGCCCTCCCGTTCATCGCATAGTTCTGCGTCTTTTTCAGTGTGAGTTTACCGAACCATCTGGATTCATCCAGTAGTCCTCATTCCACCAGAAGACATACAAATTGTCGGTCAACCAGTCTTCGATCAAGGTTGGCATCTCATTGCGATCTTCGTCGTCGATGGAGGTTGGATTTGCCAAGTACTCCGCGTAATCCGACGGCATTGGTTCGATACCGATGAACCGGTTATCAACGCCGAATTCCTTGATGGTGATTGGGCAGCGTTTTGCGATTGTGGATTGCAGCCAATGTTCGAAACGGGACATCACCTGCGTAGAAGCAGATTCCGTAAGATGGAATGGCCAGTCGGTTACGGCTTCGGTGACGCGATTGCCATCGCGATCAAAACACCGTTCGATTGATTCGAGTTTTTCTCCGTTGGCGTCAAACAAAACACAGATTTCGGCATTCACGTCCAGGCCCATCAGGGCTTGTCGATTGTCCGTGGTGCGGCCGGTGTACCAACCGTAATCGTCGTTTGGTGCGAGAATGTACTTCTTCGAATCAGGTATCGACATTCAGATTGGCGTGGGTTGGGAGTTGCGGCGAGTCGTGGCTTTGACGCAGAACGACCGAGGTAACCCGGCGACGGACCATCAGGAGCGGCGCCGAATCACCGAAAATCTTTCCAATAGTTTAATGCATGAATCGCCGGAAACTAGCCGCTCGGGTTCACCGTATTGTTCGTCGGCGTTGGGATGCGTCCCCGGCCGACGCCCCCCGATAACTTTACGTAACCGAATCGGCGACGATCGCGGTATCAACCATCGGCATCGTCAATCGAAATGCCGTGCGATTCAGCGACGATTTCGCACCATTCAACTTCGCTGCTGGTGGTGGCGAGAATGTAATGCGTCGCGGGCTCTGACGGGCCAATCGCAAGACACTCCCGGAGCTTGGCAATTAGCGGCGAATCCTCGATCGTAAATATCCCCTCGCCTGGACAGTCGGGAAGCGGGCACAGCGGTGAACACTGGAAATGGGAGACGTTTTGGAAGTGAAAGCGAACGATGCGATTCTGCCAGTCACGGAAAGCGAGTTCCACGCCTGCATTAACCGTGCGGAACCTGAAGGTCGATTCCGGGTCGTGCAAGTCAACATTCGTCTCGATACGCTGCCAGTCCATGCGAATCTTGCTGTTGGAGTAAGGCAATCTCGTGAATCGGGAGTTGAGCGTCGTTAAGCCGACGAACGGCTGCGATAACCGAGTCGCGGGAGTTGATTGTCCATTTCAAAGCCGCCCGGTCCCGCGACTTCGGTTCATCGCATTGTTATCCACCATTTAGAATGATGTGCTTGCCATCAATTAAGGCAGTTTCCAATGCTGGATGATCCAGTATACCGGCTGATGTGTCGATCCGCGAAGAAGTTGTGGTCAGCAATTTTCGAAGATTGGGCGCGATTCTCGGAAGCGCGGATAAATCAGCCAGATTACGGCAACGATGGATTTGAAGTTCTTTAAGCTTCGTCAAGACAGGAAGGCCGTCAAGCGTGGACGGATTTGCCCGGTTGATTTCAAGATGTTGAACTTGAAGTGGGATTTCCAGTCCATCAAACGATTTTGACCGAGGATTAAAATGCCAAAGAGGGTATTCGGAGATTGTTGAATCGGCGATTCCTTTGTCGGATCTGATCCAATGATTGATTGCCGTGCGTAGAGTCTCGAAACAGGAAAAGTCGATTCCGGGACGTTTGGGATTGACGCCAACATATTCAGGTTCGGTTAGCTTATATATTCCGTCAATATTCTGCAAAGACACGTCCCACAACCATAAATGGGTTGCGTCCGGTGTGCGCGACAGAAAATCGAGATTGTCCTGTTCGAATCCAAACGACTCGTGACCAAACAGCCCATAAAAGTTTCCGTCTTGATAGCGCGTAAGACAATCGTCAAGACGCGCTGTGGAAATGCCAAGCATCGGCACGCCATTCATACTGTCGTGCCATTCGTAAAATCCGCTCGATTCCAGTTTGATTGGCATAGGTAGATAACGTCCAAAATCACCCGTCGCGACGAGAGATTCTCCATTGCAAAAACGCCCGACTTCGCGACTCGGGTGCATTTTTTTGTTCTGCAGCTTTGTGTGCCGCGGCGAACATTAGCCCGGCGGAACGATGTGCTGCACGCCGTCCATCAGGTTCGTGAACCCACCTGGTTGCTGATCTGGAATCTTGCGAGCCTCGAGCATATTGAATGCCAACAAAACGGTCGGATGAACACTGTTTTCGAGACACCCGAAGCAATAGTGCCACGGGAAGATTGCAAGAGAACGATCGTCGTTAACAACCGCGATTGCCTTGAAATCATCGTGGTCATGCTGGATAAGGCTGGCCCAACTCCAACCGAAGTGACGGACCATTGTTTCACCCCACAGACAGCCGATTGGGAGTGCGCGATCTGTCCAATTATCAACGTTGGGATCAGCTTTGGGTCTTCTGGGCCAGCCGGATTTTTTGAGCGTCAGAAACTCGTTGATTGCTTCCATGATAGTGGAGGCGTCAGCATTCGGATCGACACCGACGATTGCTGCACCCTCGGCGGCCGCGCTTGAGATGCTTGCAGCGACAGATTCGGCAACGGATTCTTCGGTTGTGCTCATCGTTAGTCTATCGAGTTTGGATTTGCTGCAGAACGTTTGCAATCACCGGGCCGCGACGAGTGATTGTCCATTTGAAAACGCCCGGCTTTGCGGCTCCGGTGCATTGCTTTGTTATGCCGCTGTCTGTCACTAGCCGGTCTGCAGGGCCAAGTAGACTCCGACTGGGTCGCGGACAATGGCGTATTTTGCCTCGGCGAATTCCTTAATAACCTCGCCACCGCCCTGACTAACGCGCCGAAGACTTTCCACAAAATCGTCAACCGGTAAGTGAATCAGCCAAACCGATGGGATTTCATTGTGCTCACTGCCAAACTGGCAGATTTCCGCTGCAGAAGTCTCATTGCCAATCTGCATCTCAAACTTCGCGACAAGCCCTTCGCTTTCGTGCGTCTCGATGGATTTGGCGTTCCATCCAATCACCTTGTGATAGAAGTCTCGACTCGACGAAGCGTTTGGAACCGCTAAAGAGAGCCAAGAGATACAGCCTAGCCGCTCCTTCTGCCGTGCGGTGTCTGACTCGCCAGGTACAACTGGAATAATTCCAAATGCAGCCCCATCGGGATCGACTAGAACTGCCCATTGACTTTGGCCATTATCGTCCCTGCCGTGCATGAGTTCTTTGCCTCCCATGTCAATCGCACATGTCGCGCTCGCGGCAACATCAGCAACCTGAAAGTGGGGCATCCACTGCAACGGCAACCAGTCATATTCGGGCGTGCGAACGCCGAGGCCGATGATGGGTGTGCCGAAGTTGTTCATCAGATCATCACGCCAAAGTGGGGCGTCACCCGTCGTGAGGATTGACGAGTAGAAAGCGACTTCACGCTCATGATCAGGTACGGCGATATCAGCGCTCAAGACACCACCAACGCCGTGGACAAATGGGTTTTGCATGGTTCGCCTTCGGAGTTACTTTAGTCAATCGGCCACAGTGAAATGGGAATCGTTAAGCTCGGCGGCATAACGGCTGCAATCACCCGGCCGCGACGAGAAATTGTCCAATGTCATAACGCCCGACTTCGCGGCTCGGGTGCATTGCCTGGTTCGGCCAGTTCTCCTGACAGAGATCTTATTTATCCTGCAACAACTCTTCCGCGCTCTTGACGGATTCTTCCGTTTTGACGTCAAAATGCTCGTCAATTGTAAAGGGAAGCCTGATGTCGTTGTCTTTGGCAAAATACCCTTCCATCTGCAGCCGAAACGGTTGCGCGCGCGTGACAAGGTTCGGGATCTCGCCAGAAATGATCCAGTTCTTGCTTTTCACGATTCGACCGCCAGTGACGCTGTTTACCGATTCGTATTCCCTTGCGGCAATACTGAACGGGAGTTTGACCGCTTCTGCGGAAGGGTCGACGGTGCTGTCGTCGTAGGTGATCTTTACTGAGGTGAATACGGCGGACTTGAATGAGAGGCTGTTGTCGGTGTAGTCAATCTTCACCGCACATGGCAGACTGCTCGTCAGTGTTCCTCCGGATAACCCGCTCAATTTCGTATTCGTGTCGATCCAAATGTTTGGAATGGACTCGCCAGCGTTCTGGGGCGGTTTGGAATGCACGAATTCGAAAGTATTAACCGTGTAGGTGTCGCTTGGCGGTCCCACAGGCAAACACGATGGAATCCCGGCCAACATGGGCACCAGGGCGAGGATGACCACACTTTTTTCTATTGTGTACATTTGCAGTCCCGTGTCTTGGGCCGAACGACGAAGTTGACCGAGCCGATGAGTCAACGTGATTTGTCAAAAGACTCAAGGACCCAACGGAAAGGCTCGCCGGCTTCGGTCCAACGATTTGTTATGTCTTAAATGCTTGTGTCAACTCGCAGTCGAATGGTTCGCAGCCGTGAAAATGAACAACTCGAATCGGTAACGGATACGATACACGGCGAAATTTGGAAAGTACCGATTTTACCGTGTCGCCAGTCACGATTGCAATCAACAGCATGTTCAAATCATTATCCAATTCAGCAAAATCATCGTCGTCGGCAGATTTGACCTGTTCACCTATCCAATCAATGAGCGCGTTCGCGTCATGCCACACCCCGGTTCCTGGGTAGTTGATTCGGGACAATCGCCAATCGGCTGTGGGCCAAACGTGTTCCATGCCGGGAACGGACATTGAGAATGCGTCCATTTCCTTTTCCTGAAGAAACGGTTCGCGGTCAGTGAGAGGGGATGTCCCGTTTGTTGTTGAAACTGTCGGTGGTCTCGCTGGTTAAAGTTTAGGGTTTGGTCAGGCGGCAAGCGAGTCCGCAGGAATAGCTCGCGTCAAGCCGCCGGTTGCTTGCTTACGTAATGCTCACCGTTTGATTGTCCCGTCGCAGTCCCACGGAAATTTTCGGCGGCGGATTTTTTGGTTTTTCCAAAGCTGCGATCAAGTGTGACAGGTCCTTGTGCCCTGAAATTCGGCGGAAGCCTTTCTCGACTTCCACCAGTGCGAAGGCCAGCCACCGCGTCGCCTGATCGGTCTCTGCGCGGAATCTTGTCACGCGGTCAATCTTTCGCCGCGTGTTCAGAAATGAGTTTTCAACGGCGTTGGTGCTGAGCAGGTTTCGATGAAGCGTGTTGGGAACATTCAGGCTTTGCAAGGCAATCAGATCCTCCCCGGCTTCGTGCAGGCTCGTCAGCGCCTCGGCGTTAATCGGCTTCAGAAAGGCCGCCAGTTCAGCGACCACTTCCTCGGCAGCCTGTTTGCCTTGCACACGGCGAAGTCGCTTGAACAAACGGGCTAATTCGCCCCAGTGACGCTTTGACAGTTTGGCTTTGATGTTCCGCTCTTTATGAACCAGGCAGCGTTGAACCACGGCGTCTGCGAAGAACTCCATGACGACCGACCGCAGCGCATCGCTGCCGTCGAGAACCGCCAACAATCGTCGGTCGCAGTGGAACCCGCGCTGGATCAATCGCCGCATCAAAGCCCGGCAAACTTCGGCGTTTTCGGTACTGCCAAGATCGAAATCCAAAACGTGTTTGTAACCGTCTGCCGTGATTCCGATGGCGACGATCGCCAGTTGATCCTTGCTCAGGCGAATCCCGTCGAGCATCAGGATCGCCCAGTCCTGCTGCGATAAATCCCGATCGCGAAGCTCTTCAACGAACTTGTGGCCGACCGCTTGCCAGTGCCGCGATACGTTTGACTTGCTAACCCCCGGAGCATTGGCGGGTTGAACATCAGCCACATCACGCGTGCTCACTCCGGCGACCAATGCGCCGACGATCGAGTCGCGAAGTTGATTCGGGCAACAAGCGGCACGATAGCTGGCCAGTGGAACCTCGGACGTGCTGCCATCCTCGTTCTGTTGGCGAACCCGAGGTCGAACAACCTCTTCACGCCCGCCTTCGTAGATGACACGCCCAACGCTGCTGCCGTTGCGATAACAACCCTCGCCACGCGGGCGATGTTTCGGTCCACAAAGGTCCGTCACCTCCTGGGCCATCACATCACTGATCATCTGACGAACCAGTCCCCGAAGGTGATCCCGGAACACTTCCGATGCTATCGAAGAAGAAACTTGCCCAAGCTGTTGCAAAAGATTAGATTCGTTCATGGTGGTCTCCCCGTCGGCTGTCACCGACGTATGAAAGTTGAATTTCGATTGGCGACATTGTCGCCATTCGGGAGACCACCTTTCAACTTTAAACATTTATTGGGACGCTTCCAACTATTTTCACAAATCGCCAGCGAATACACTCGATCACAACATCAGCCGAGGTTGGGACATCAGCAGGCGCAGAGCTGGCGGTGAACTCTCTTTGGCTCCGGATCAAGGGCGAGTCCCATCCCAGGTTTCAAAAGGGGAGACGTTAACCGACACCGAGACGGTTTCGTATGAGATTGCTGCGCAGCGAACAATTCACCCCTGTCAAAAGCTGTTTTTCTATGCGTATATCACCAAATACGAAACGCAATCTTCGGTCACGGGAGGTTCCCGCAAAATCATTTGCGAATGCATGGCTCATTCCGATACGGCGATTAATTGGTGCAACAAGTACATTACTACGGGCTTCGGTCGAGGCTATGATTTATACGGCGACGAATGGGTGCAGCGAGGATTGCTTGACCCCTGTGAGTGCGCAATCGTCGAGGAAACGGAAACTGTGTTTGAACCGCGGCGTCCAATTGGCGACATCCCCGAGCCGACTGGCGGCGGTTCCGGCGCCGCTAACTAATCGGTTCCAAACCAAACGGAGAATATCTGATGCGTTTACTTTTTTTCGCCCTGCTCCTGTCGATACCGGCAGGCGTCCTTGCGCAGGACCACGAAGATACCGGGTCGGACCGGATCGGCGACATGGTTCAATCACAAATTACAATGCGCTTGATTCGCTGCCGGATCTGGTCCCGGCGGACGCTCGCCAGGCGTTAATGGAGAATTGGCAGCGGCAACTCGCCAGCGCGAAAACCGACGACGACAAAGGCCAACTGCTGTTCTCGCTCGCGGGCGAACTCCTGTCGCTCCGGCAATGGGAGGCGGCGACCGATGCCTTTCTTGCGATCGGAGCCGAAGACCGGTTCAGTCAGTCGATTCGGGCGCAGGCGTTTACGCGGGCCGGCGAGATGACGGTCATGACAAAAAAGCTGAATGACGGCGTGAAATACCACCAAACCGCTGCCGCAATACTGGAGGGCAAGGCGGACCGGACCCGGCAGGAAACCAACCAACTGGTCGAATCTCTCGCCAAGCTCGCCAACTCGATTCACTACATTGACCGGGACGCCGACGATCTCGCGCTGATTAATCACCGGTTACTGGAACTGGAGGATGAATACTCAGTTGTTAACGGGAGCACCTGCCTGTCGGTCGGGCTCGATGCGGCGCGGTACTATCAACGACGCGATGATCGTGAGGAAGCGATTTTGTATTCGCAATTGGCAAACCGAAATCTGGACAAAGCTCCGATTTCGTTGTCGCTGCGAATCGCCAGTCTCATCGAGGTATCAAACGGATTGTACGATCGCTGGAATGATCCGGCGTTGATCGAAAGATTGTCCGAGGTATGGGACGACGATCGCTTCAAGGGCGATGCTCAAATCATGAGAGTCGGCAACCAGATTCTGTGGGCGCGATTTCTGGCGCGGCGGGACAACCCGGAAACATTTGAAGCGTTCGCCGCCGCAATGGCCGATCGGGGGGACTCGCTGCTGTCGGAATTGCGCGGAAAATCCGAGGACGCCGAGCAGGTCATGATTTACGAAACCCAGGCCCTCGCATCGCTCGCGTTCGTGAAAGAAAAAAACAGGCAGCCCACTTCCAGCCTGCTCGATAAGCTCCAGAACCGGAGCCTTGCGATTTGCCGGCTTCCTTTGGGGGCCAGTCGGGAGGAACAACGGGAGTGCCGCGATGCCTTCGGTCACATCGCCGGGCAGGTACGGGAACGCCAACGGCCTGAACAATCGGCTCTGGAAGACGGTCGAAACGAGAATTGAACCCGAAACGCTGGCAAGACCGGCGGGAAGGGCAGGAAAAAAAGCGTCAGGCTGGCTCTGAACAACCCCTGGTTGGGTGCCGCTGCTGACTCGTCCAGCAATATGGAATGCCACGGAATTGGCATAAGTGGACAAGCCGCCCGTTGCACCCTCAAGTTGACAACGATATGTTTTCTGCCGAGCCGGTCAGACTACTTTATCGGCTTGCGCGGTCGACCCCTCGGACGCAACGTGCTTTCGATTCCCAGGCGTTTGGCGATCCCCATTTGCCAGGGGGTGTCCCCGTAAGGCTGCCCCCGGACCAGGCACTTTGACAATGCCTCACGTTCCTCTCGCGTCAGCGGCTTGTTGACCCACTGCAGCCAGTCCTTGCGCCGCGGAACCGGACCAGGATGCAGCGTCGGAACCTCCTCCACATTTGCCGGCGACGTACCGACAGACGACCAGGGCCAGTTCTGGGCCTTGCGGACCGGAATCGATCTGGACCGAACCGGATTGCGCTCGACATACCGCATCACCGTCAGCAAATGCTCGTCGGACTGGACCGGAAAAGATCGAAACCGCCCCTGCCAAACGTGCCCCGACGACCGGTAGTGTCGATGGTATCGTCTGACGTGTGAGGTCATCAGCCATTGCATCCACCGGCTCAAATCCCCCTCGTGGCGATTCCAGACCACCAGGTGGAAATGATTGGGCATCAGACAAAAGGCCAGCAACCGCATTGGGACTCGCTCACTGGCCTGCTTGAGCAGTTTGAAAAACGCCGCGTAGTCGGAATCCTTGTGAAACACGGTGCTTCGCCCATTGCCACGATTCAGCACGTGGTAACAGGTATTGACGGCCGAGGCACGGGGAGGACGGGGCATTCCGCTACGCTACAGCACAACCACCTCGTTGTCAATAAAGTAGCCTGACCCCTTTTATTTCGCGAACATTTTGAGAAAGGCCACGCAGTCGCTATTCTTGTAAAACATGGTGTTCCGGCCATTGCCACGATTCAATAGATAGTCACAGGTATTGACGGTGATGCAGGCCGAGGAAAGGGCCTGTCGATACGCTGCAATGCAAACCGCTTCCTCAAAATAAAGTAGCCTGACCCCTTTGTTTTCTGTGACCCCTTTGTTTTCTGCAAAATAAAGTAGCCTGACCCCTTTTTTTGTCGGACCCCTTTTTTTTGTCGATGCCTGAACTGCCCGATATTGAATTGTATTTGCATGCTTTTCGCGGCCATATCGTTGGCCAGCCGCTGGCCCGAGTGGTCATCAAAAGCCCGTTTTTGTTGCGGACTTGCGACATCGATCCCGCCCAGGTCCGCGGGACCGCGATTACCGATGTTTCCCGCATCGGCAAGCGAATCGTCTGGCATTTGCCGCACCACCACTACCTCGTTTTTCATCTGATGATTGCCGGTCGATTTCACAAGAAAAAACCAGGCACTTTGCCACGCAGCAAACAGGACCTGGCCGCGTTCGGGTTTCCCGGATTCACACTCATGCTGACTGAAGCCGCCCCAAAAAAACGGGCGGCGTTGCATCTCGTGCAAGGCAGCCATGCACTGCAACCGTTTCAGCGACGCGGCATGGACGTGACCTGCTGTAATCCGGAATCGTTCGCCCGCCGGCTGCAGCAGCAAAACCGGACGGTCAAGCTGGCCCTGATCGACCCCGACCAGTTTGACGGGATCGGTAATGCGTATTCCGACGAAATTCTGCACCGCGCCCGGTTAAGTCCGTACGCCCGAACGGGACAGCTGGACGCTGACCAAATCCATCGACTGTTCGAAGCGACCCGGGACACGTTGCGGGAGTGGACCGAACGGCTGATTGCCGAAAACGGCGACCGGTTTCCCGAAAAGGTTACCGCATTTCGGCCCGCCATGGCGGTACACGGCCGGTTTGGACTGCCCTGTCCGGTTTGCCTGCGGCCGGTCCAGCGAATCGTGTTTGCCGAACGCGAGTGGAATTATTGTGCGGTTTGCCAGACGGGTGGGCGGCGTCTGGCCGATCGCCGCCTGTCCCGATTGCTTCGGGACGAATGGCCGAAGGAGGTGGAATAGGCCTGACGGCGAACCGAAAATGTCAGCGGCCACCGCTCAATCCGTCGAATTCCCGGAAGCCGCCGATACCCTGCCCTCCGGCAAGGCCGTCGCGCGGCAAGACGGGTCGAATCGTCACCGTTGATGCTGCTGCACCGCGGGCTGTGTCAACATTCGTTCGAGGATTGCTTTTGCGCCGGCCAGCTTTTGCATGGCGATCAACGAAACCACCAGAATAACGAATACCCCGAGGAGATTGGCCAACCACTTGTTGCGAAACCGGGCCGGAATTTTCGGACGGTTCATGGTGATGACCAGAAAAACAGCCACGACCGGCAAGATGAGTCCGTTGGCAACCTGGGCCACCAGAATGATCTGGTCGGGGCTGGCACCTTCGGCCAGCCAGAGGACCAGAACACCAATCAACATAATCGTGAGCATCACCGCTCGAGTCCGCCAGTCGTCCAGCCGGTTGCTCCAGCCGAAACATCCCGCCGCCACGAATCCGGCCGCCAGCGGTGCCGTCACCGCGGAGGTCAATCCGGCCGCGACCAGTCCCAGACAAAACACGACCTGGCTGGATTCACCCAGCAGCGGGCGCAGCTGTTCAGCGATTTGCGGCAGGTTTTCCAGCGCGATCCCCTGCTGAAAAAAAGCCCCGGCGGCGGTGATCAGGATTGCCCCGGTAATGAGTCCACCGAGAGAAATGGAAACCACCGTGTCCCGACGGGATTGCCGCAGTTTTTCGGCAATGTCGTCCGCACTTTGATCGTTGGCATACCATTGTTCCATGGCCGACCGGCTGTGCAGAAACAGGTTGTAGGGCACGACCGTGGTACCCAACAGGCCCAGCACCAGCATTAACGACTCAGGCTGCCACCGCGGCACACACAGGCCCTGCAGCGCCGCATACCAGTCCGGCCGGACCAGCACCATACAGATGACGAACACACAACTCATCAGGGCCACCAGGCCGGTCAACAAATACTGGATCAGTTGCAGCCGTCCGGTCCACAGGATGGCAGTGGCCACGGCCGCAATCAGCACGGTCCACCAGGCGGCAGAGATCCCGCTGAGCACCGACAGACCGGTCGTCGCCCCGGCAATGTTGCCCGCCTGGTAGGCCGCATTGCCAATCAGGACCGCCAGCACGACCAGCAGAATGGCCGGGATGGTAAACCAGCGACGGGTGGACCCGAGGCGCAGGGACTGGGCCAGGTCCTGACCTGTCACAATGCCCAGGCGAGCCGCCATTTCCTGAAACACAATAGCAGCGATGACGCTCAAACCCACGACCCACAACAATCCATACCCGTCAGCGGCACCCGATTTGCTGGCCAGCGTGACCGTGCCGGGGCCAATGAAAGCCGCCGTTACCAGCATTCCGGGACCCCAGCTGCGTTTGCGAATCATGGGTTTTGGAGTTGGAGGAATACGTTCAATCGTCGTGCGGCCGCACCCGTTCGGGGTGGTCAATCTACCGAGCCGTTCGATACACTATTCGGTACTCAAACCGCGACGATTGTCACCAAAGCGGTTTGCCGGTCTGGCCGGGAATGATCCAGGTTTGGGGAACGGTCCTGACCGGCACAGCCCGAAAACCGTGAATCCACGGATGATTTGATTCAGGGGTGTCACCGATGAAAGCTCATGCCGTTTTGCCATCGGCACTTTTAATCCTGCTGTTGGCCCACGGTCCCGCAACCGGTCAGGAATGGGCCCGAAAAATGTTTAATGAAAGCGCGCATGATTTCGGCATTGTGGCAGCCGGTACCGAAGCCGTCCACCGGTTCGAATTTCAAAATATTTACAAGGAAGACGTCCGGGTCGTTTCGGTACGTTCCAGTTGCGGATGCACTTCTGCAACGATTGAAAAACAGGATCTGAAGACGTACGAAAAAAGCGCGGTGGTTGCCCGGTTCAACACCGTCGCTTTTCGCGACCAAAAGCAGGCTACCTTGACCGTAACTCTGGATCGCCCCTATCCGGCAGAAGTCCAGCTGATTGTTCGTGGAAATATTCGCGGCAACGTGGTGTTTGAACCGGGTTCCGTCCAGTTTGGCGACATGCTGGCCGGCTCGGCCTCCAGCCGGAGTATCCGTGTGAATCACCGGGGGATGCCCAACTGGCAAATCACTGACGTAAAAACAACTTTTGACGACAGCAAAATCAAGGTTCGTTTGCGCGAACTCAACCGGTCGACCGGATCGGCCAGCTATGAAATGGAAGTCGAACTGCTGGACAATCTGGATCCCGGTTACGTCAGTGGCGAGCTGTTTATTGAAACCAATGAAGGCCTGAGGTATCCATTGCTGTTCGCTGGCCGAGTCACCAAGCCGCTGGAAATCGGTCCGGAGGTATTGACGCTGGGGCCACTGGTTCCGGGCCAGGTCGTCAATCGCCGGGTATTGCTGAAAGCCGAAGAACCGTTTCGGGTAACGAAAATCGAATCATCTGACCAGTGTCTGGCGTTGCAATGTGGAAATCAGCCCGGCAAATTGCAAATACTTGACGTCACGTTTACCGCGGGTCCGGCGACCGGTTGCCAGGAATGCCTGGTTAAAATCTCAACCGATCTCGGTGCCCAAATGCAGGCCCAGTTTCGAACACTGGCCATCGTCGAATCGCCTCCGGCATCCGCGCCGGAACTCGCCCCGCAACCGGGGACACCGCCAACATCGGGCCGCTAACCGGCGGGCTGGCCAACGTCGTCAGGCACACTGACGTGTTTCATGGCGGCGCAGGCCGGCCGGACGAGCAAGTCGCTACAATTTCGGGGGCGGGCGTTTTTGCTTTGGCGGCGGCGCCATGGGTTGTTGCGGCCGCGGCCGGGGCGGATTGTTATTGTTGTTTTGCATTCGTTCCGGGGGCGGGTCCGGTGGCCGGGTCCAGGTCTCCGTCCATCGCCAGCCGATCGGCGTCGCCAATTCGGCCGCGGCCAGTGCGGCCCAGGGGGTTTCCGGGTGTTCCGCGACTACCCGTTGCAAATACATTTTCGCCTGCGCCGCCAGCTTTTCGGATTGCGAGCCGGTTGAAATTTCATCGGCTGGTTCGAGGATCCAGGTGTTGTTTTCCGGGTTTTGGAATTTCAGGCTGGTTTTGGCCAGGGCCAGCATGGCATTGTAGGATTCGGCCCGCACCTTGACCGCCAGGACCCGTCCCAGCGCCAGGTCATAACCGGCTTTCCAGCGCAATGAAACCTCCCGCTGGCGGTCTTTTTCCCCGGCGGCCAGAATTTCGTAAAGTCGATTGATGCGTGGTTCCAACACCGCGGCGGCCCGTTGCGCCCGGCTGACTGAATTCACAAAAGTGGCTTCGTCCAGCTTCTCAAATCGCAGCGCCGGCGGGGTCAGCGGTTGCAATCTGGATTGCCGCGCCGCCACCAACAGGGCCTCCCGCGACTTGTTTTGTTTGACCTGATTGAGGTACTGGCCGGCGGACACGTAATCAGGCCGGTAGGGGCGCATTACTTCCGGATCAAAAAACCGGGTCAAGTACGCCGAGTAGGTGGCCGTTTCCCAGCGGGGAATCTGTTCCCCGCTGATTTTGCGATTGGGATGGACCGTGAAGTACATGCCTCCCGACTGGTAAGACAATCGCGTCAAACCATAGGGTCCAAAGCCACTGTCGATCGGAGCTTCCTCTTCGATGTTTCGCGTGTAATTCAAATTGATGCGTTCTGGCAAGAACGTTTCCGGCCCCTGGCGAACCGGGGCCCACTGAACCGACTGGTCATAGGCAGGATCAGGATCCACCCATTTCACGTAGGTGTTTTCGCGGCCGAACGGCGCCGGAACACCGATGGTATAAACCCGAACCTGCCCCTGTTTGCACAAATCAATCGCTTCATCGACGTTCTCAATATCGTCGCCACATTCATCCGAAAGGATGACGATCATCACGTTTCGTTCCCGCTGGCCGGTCAACCGGTTTACCCGACTGAGATTGCGATACATCCGGCAGGTGTTGATGACCGCGGCGAATACGTTTTCCACACCCGAGTCGTCCACCTGGATGTCACGGACTGCCTGCTTGATGCGCTCCACATCATATTCCGGCTTTTTCAGCATCAACTCGTTGCGGGATCCGAACGCCACCACCTGGCTGAGCAACGGGATGTCATCATGTTTGGCGAAGGCCTCGGCTCCCCCCGCCTGCAGGCGATTCAATTCGTCATAGACATTGTCAAATCGACTGAGGATCTCGTCCCGTTGCCTCAACAGGCTGGCCGACTGGTCAAACATCCAGATGACCAGCGTCTTGCGCTCTTCGAGTGACAACAGGATTTCCTGCGTGATCCGGTCGATGGCTCCATCGGTACCCTGGGTGGCCAGACCGGCCACGCCGTGCACGGCGATGGAGGACACATCCGGCTGTTCTGCCATTTCCGGCAGGTATTCGTCCAGCTGAAAGTCACCCAGGTCGAGGATATCCTGCTGGACGTCCATGTCAATTTCGGCGATCTCGTCCACCGCCGGAGTCAGCGCTGCCATCGCCTCGAAATTGTCCGATTCGTTGTTGCCAACGGTTTCGTCGTCCTCGTATTCGATTTCGACCAGGGGCGGCAATTCGACAACATCGGGAGTTTCCGGATCCAGCCGGACCGAAACGCGCTGTTGTTTTCGCCCCTCGATCAGGCACGAGGCCAGCACCAGCAGCAGGGCGACATGGAACAGCAGACTGAAGATCCAAAACGGCGTTTCGCCATCCAGTGGCGAATCATCCTTGCCGGTCTTGGCCTTCCACCAGTTTCGAACGTCGCGGATCGACACAGATACCACCCCCGCACCAGTCAAAATGGCCCTGCCAGCGGCAGCGGCCGGTTCTCCTTATCCCCCGGGCACTGCCTTCCAGCGGGGATTGCCCGGCGGATGGCAGTAACGGTTACACCAATTGTCCTGCAAACCTCGGGGCATTGCAATGTTTTTTGCGGCCACCCCGGGTTGGGGACATGGCATTAACGGTTTTTGTTGACGGAACAGACCCATGTTTCTAGTATAAATCCGATACTTTATGGCCAACGACCCGGGAACCGTCACCCATGAACATGCAATTCGGCACTCGGCCAGCCGCCACCAACCCGGCGGCGCGACCGTTTTGGTTGATGGCCGGTTTGATGACGGCCGGATGCACCATGGCGGCCGGGTTATCAGCACAACAGGTCGAAATCCCGGCCGCCGAGGAAGTGATTCTGGTCACCTCCGACTACGTCCAGCTGTATGCCACATGGCTGCCCGGAATCCACGAAAAGGAGACCTTGCCGGTCATCATGTTGCACGGCTGGGGGGGCGGACAGGGCAATGACAAGGACCGCTCGTCGCTTTTGAAAATGGCCGAATATCTGCAAGCGAACTATGGATTCGCCGTGCTCGTGCCGGACCTGAGAGGGCACGGCAAAAGCATAAGCCTGGAAAACTCGACTCCGCTTCCTGACCGGGATCGCTGGCGGGCCGATCAAATTACAGCGATGATCGAGGATATTGAGGCCTGCAAGAAGTTTCTGTTGCAAAAGAATAACGAAGGCCAGCTGAATATCGATCTGTTATCGATCGTGGCGGAAGATGAACTTTCGATGCACGCGGCCATCTGGACATTGCGCGACTGGAGCTATTTGCCGATTGCCGGTCGCAAGCAGGGCCAGGACGTCAAGGCTTTGGCCCTGATCGATCCGGTGCGGAGTTTTCGCGGCGTCAATGCCAACAATGTCTATCGTCGCCAATGTTTACCGGGGAAACTGGAGCCGGTTTTCCAGTTTTGGTTGCCAATGGCGGTCGGGATAGCCGGGATGGGACACGTGTTTACGAGGCCTGGGAACGAAGCCGCCGGTCACTGGGCGAAGATGCCGACAAACATCTGGAATATTTTCGCTACCGCATCGAGAGCCAGCAGCGGATAGCGCGAATCCGCGGTGAAGACAACCAGCCGCTGGCCAGGATTATTGGCGATTTCTTTCAAAAAGAGGTTGATGCCCGAAAACACGATTTTCGCTGGCAGGACCGCTCGTCGAACTGATACCCAACCCGTTACGATCAGGGTCGGATTGACTGGCCGCCGCGCATAACTTTTGAAGCGTTTTCGGGTGCATGCATGCTCTGTCTGAAGATTCTGGCTGCCTGTTACGGTCTGGCAGCGGCCCTGGTCCCTGTGCCGGTGATTGCAATGCAGGCTGAAACATTCGAGCCATTTGTGATTCAGTTGCTAGTCGATCCGGATGACCCATCGGTTTGTTTGCCGGTATCCCTGGAATTAACCAGGGCCACTGACATTGATGCCCTGCGGGCAACCATTATTAACGGACCCGAACGAATTGATGCCGGTCTGGTCGAAAACGACAACCGGTCCCGGGTGATCGAATTTGCGCATTTCGATTCGCGGATCAGGATTGAGCCGGGCTGGGATCCCCGGAATTCGGACCACCTGAACGGCACGGGACTCTGGATCAAGCAGCGGGGTCCCGGGCGTGTTGCCGAGGTTCCCCTGACGATCGGACCGGCGACCGCCGCAACCTGGCAGGATCCTGAGGATTTCTGCGGTCGATGGTCCGTTGAATTCGGGGACAGCGATGAACCGGCCGTCGCGGTTTTTGAACAGTCGGACGGCGGCAATGCCGTTCACGGCACGTTTTTGACCACCACCGGTGATTATCGTTACCTGGCCGGGGGAGTTGCAAATGACGTGTTGACCTTGTCCTGCTTTGATGGAGCTCACGCGTTTTTGTTCGTGGCCCGCATGCAGGCAGACGGCAGCATCGAGGGCTCGTTCCGCTCGGGAAACTGGCACCAGTCCGGCTGGACGGCCCACCGGAATCCACAGGCAACGCTGCCCGATGCGTTTCAACAAACCGTATGGACCGATCGTGTTTCCTTGTCCGAGCTGAAATTTCCCGACGTGGACGGGAACCTGGTCGCACTGGACGATTCACGGCTGGCCGGCAAGTGCCGGATCATCGAGGTATTTGGAACCTGGTGCCCCAACTGTCACGACGCGGGCCGCTACCTGAACGAATTGCACAACAAGTACTCCGGTCAGGGTTTGGCGATTACCGGTTTGGCCTTTGAGATGACGGGCGATTTTCAGCGGGACGCCGGGCAAGTTCGCCGCTTCATCGAGAAAACCGGGACAGCATGGCCCATTCTGATCGCCGGAACGGCGGACAAGGAGCTGGCCAGTGAACGATTGCCCATCCTGGATCGTGTCCGGTCGTATCCCACCCTGATTTTTATGGACCAAAACGGCACGGTCATTGCGATCTACACGGGTTTCTCCGGGCCAGCCACCGGTGCCGCTCATCAAAAACTGCGGCAACAGTTTGAATCGATCATTCGCCAGTGCCTGGCGGAATAGCCCGCTGCCTGGGCATCATCCGGGACGGCCCGCCGCATAGGGTCAACGGGCAGGAACCCGGCTATTCCACAGTAACGCTTTTGGCCAGGTTGCGCGGTTTGTCAACATCGCAGCCGCGCAATACGGCGATATGATAGGACAACAGCTGCAGTGGAATCACCGAGACAATCGGCTGCAGGTACTCCACCACCGGGGGGATATAGATCACGTCATCGGCCACCTCGGCGATTCGATTGTCCCCTTCGGCCGCGATGGCAATGACCGGGCCCCCGCGGGCCTTGATTTCTTCCACGTTGGACATCACCTTGTCGTAGATAAAACCGCGCGGCATAACGAAAACGCTGGGCGTTCGTTCGTCCACCAGTGCGATGGGGCCATGTTTCATTTCAGCGGCGGGATAACCTTCGGCGTGGATGTAGCTGATTTCTTTCAGCTTCAGCGCGCCTTCCAGGGCGGTGGGGAAATTGTAATGCCGGCCGAGGTACAGGAAGTTGGCGGCATTGCTGGTATTTGACGGCCAGGGTCTTGATTTTGTCGTTGTTCAGGAGTGTTTTTTCCACGGCCTCCGGCAGTTTTTTCAGGTTTTCGATGATTCGGCGGCCCTCGATTGTAGCTAATGTGTCGCAAGCCGCCCGAAGTACAAGGCCAGCATTAGCAGGGCGACACACTGGCTGGTGTAGGCTTTGGTCGACGCGACCCCGATTTCCGGGCCGGCGTGCAGGAACAGTCCTCCGTCCGCTTCCTGGGCAATGCTGCTCCCGACGACATTGCAAATGGCCATGGTCAGGTGCCCCTGACGCTTCATTTCGCGCAAGGCAGCCAGCGTGTCGGCCGTTTCGCCACTTTGGGTTATCGCAAACACCAGACGTATCGTTATCCAGGGGCGGATTGCGGTACCGCAACTCGCTGGCATATTCGACCTCCACCGGAATCCGCGCGATTTCCTCGAACAGGTATTCTCCGACCAGCGCCGAATGCCAGCTGGTTCCGCAGCCCGTGAAGACAATACGGCGAATTCGCCTCAAGCGCCGCGGGTTCAGATTCGAGTCCACCAAATACGGCGGTCGCATCATCGTCACTCAGGCGACCCCGCATCGTATTGCCGAGTGAAACGGGCTGCTCAAAAATCTCCTTCAGCATGTAGTGTTCGTAGCCGCACATGTCGACGTGTTCGGCATTCACTTCCAGCTGCTGAACATCGGGATCAACCTGACCCTGATCGCGATGCGATACCTTGATATCATCGGCCGTCAGCACGGCCAGCTGGTGGTCCGACAGGTACACGATCTTGTCTGTATATCCAGCCAGCGGGGCCGCATCGCTGGCCAGAAAATTCTCGTTTTGGCCAACGCCGATCACCAGGGGGCTGCCCAATCGGGCGGCAAATATTGCGCCGGGATACTGTTTGAAACACCACCGCCAGTCCATACGTGCCGCGCAGACGGCGAGTCGCGCGGCGGACTGCGGCTTCGGGAATCCCCAAATCAGTCGGATCGTGGTTGTTCCGTTCCAGTTCTTCTTTGAAAAGATCCGCAATCAAATGAGCCACCACCTCGGTGTCGGTGTCCGATACAAACGTGTAGCCTCTGGCCGTCAACAGCTGCCGCAGTTCGGCATGGTTTTCAATCACTCCGTTATGGGCCACCGCAACATCCCGGTGGCCGCCGTAATGCGGATGCGCGTTGGATTCATTGGGCGCGCCGTGAGTGGCCCAGCGGGTATGGCCAATCCCGACCGTTGCCGAATTGGGTTCCTGGGAAATCTTGTTGGCCAGGCCCGAAATGCGACCAACGGACTTGATAATGCGAATATCGCCCGTCCCGTTCATCGTCGCTGTTCCCGCGCTGTCATAGCCGCGATACTCGAGCCGACGAAGTCCTTCCACCAAAAACTCGTTGGCCATTCCTGAACCAACGTATCCGACGATTCCACACATGGAAGACAGGCCTTTCAGAGAGAGGAATGCAGTTTCCGGGACGTGATTCGACTGGCGATCTGGCTGACCCCGGAAACAATTAAAAAATTGCATCCCTTAACAGGGTAGCATCGGCCTGGATTCGCCGACAATGCCTTTTTACAGGCGACTCGGGTCGTCGATGGGGCAGGAACCCGCCAGGCCGCGTTGTGACCTGCCCGGCAGCTTGTCACAAAAATCGTTTAGGGCAGAATAGGCACCGCGCAACCGGGTTTGTGGCAGGTTGTTGGCAACACGGTAAAGGCCCGTATTTGACAGGAATCCCCGATGACGAACCCCCGCCCCTCTCGTGCAAACGCTGCACCGCGCGAAATCTGGCTGGTTGCCAGCGGTGATTTGCGACCGGCGGCCAACCAGCAGTGTTGGCCCGCCCAGGCAGAACTGGAATCTGAATTTCGTCAGGCCATTGAAGCCTGTGGCTGGCGGGTGCGCCGCGCTCACCGATTCGATCCGGCACGGGGGCATGGATTTATCGATTCACAACGCATGGGAATGGAGGTGTTTCGGAAGATTCCCGCCGCGGCACCGCTGGTTGTGGCGGAAGCGGTTTGGCAATATTCACATCACGTGTTGCCGGGCCTGACCACCCATCGCGGACCCATCCTGACGCTCGCCAACTGGTCGGGTACGTGGCCGGGACTGGTCGGGATGTTGAACCTGAACGGGTCGCTCACCAAGGCCGGTGTCCGGTACAGCTCGTTGTGGGGAGAAGACTACCGGGATCCGGGATTTCTGCAAAAGTTGTCCCGGTGGCTTGAGACAGGCAAGTTGTCGCATTCTCGCAGTCACGTGGCAGCATGGGACGCGGTCAACATCCCGGCAACGGCCCGCCGGCTGGGCGATCGCCTGGCCAGCCAATTGCAGTCGGAAAAGGCCATTATGGGCGTTTTTGACGAAGGATGCATGGGCATGTTCAATGCCATTATCCCGGACCATTTGCTGAATTCCGCAGGGGTCTTCAAGGAACGATTGAGTCAATCGGCACTTTATCACGAAACGACGTGCGTCACCGATAAGGAAGCGGCCGCCGTCCGCCGCTGGCTGGAGGCCAAAGGCATGAAATTCGAGACGGGCCCAAATCAGGAAACAGATTTGACGGACGAACAAGTCGCCGGTCAATGCAAGATGTACGTGGCAGCCTTGCGTATCGCCGACGATTTCGGATGCGATACGATTGGCATCCAGTACCAGCAGGGACTGAAGGATCTGTTGCCGGCCAGCGATCTGGTGGAAGGCCTTCTGAACAATGCCTCCCGGCCTCCGGTTCGATCAAGGGATGGCCGGCGGGTCCTGTACCCCAACCAGCCGCTGCCGCATTTCAATGAAGTCGACGAGTGTGCCGGACTGGACGGCCTGATGACTTTTCGCATTCACTCGGCGCTGGGCCAGCCGGTCGAAAACACCTTGCATGATTTGCGGTGGGGTGATTACGACCAGTCCGGCAGCACGCAACAATATGTGTGGGTGTTTCTGATTAGCGGGGCCGTACCGCCGGCACACCTGACGGGCGGCTACCGGGGCGCAACCAGCCTGCGACAGCCACCCATGTATTTCCCGTCCGGGGGAGGCACGATCCAGGGGGTTTCCCGGCCGGGGCAGATTGTCTGGTCGCGTATCTACATCGAAAACAACCGGCTGAAAATGGACCTGGGACGCGGTGAAGTGGTCAAATTGCCGGCGGCGGAAACACGGCGGCGACTGCAGGCAACCACGCCGCAATGGCCCATCATGCACGCCGTCACGTGGGGTGTTTCGCGAGACCAAATGATGGGTCGCCACAAGAGCAATCATATTCAGGTCGCATACGCCACGACGCCCGCCGCCGCCGACCGGGCGTATGTTTGCGAAAGCGGCGATGGCCGATGCACTGGGCATTCGGGTTTACTTTTGCGGCTCCGACCAACAGGGACGCGCATGGAAGGACCGATGAACGCCAGTCCGGTACGGCCGACTGCCGAAATTGTCGCCATCGGCGATGAATTAACCAGCGGACAACGGCTGGACACCAACAGCCAATGGCTCAGTCGCCAATTTTGTGATCTGGGGATTCCAGTGGTTTACCACACCACGGTCGCGGATGACGCCGATGCCATGCAAAATGTTTTTCGAGTGGCCATCGAACGGGCGGATCTGGTGATAACCACCGGTGGCCTCGGTCCGACCGCCGACGATCTGACCCGCGACGTAATTGCCGCCGTCGCTGGTATCGAACTGGAATTGCACCAACCGTCGCTCGATCAATTGCATCAGCGATACGTTGCCCGCGGCCGGGAAATGCCGGAAAACAACCGGCGGCAAGCCATGTTTCCCCGCTCATCCATCGTGATCCCCAATCCGCGGGGGACGGCACCCGGAATCGAAATCTCATTGAAAAAGCAAAATGGCAACCGCTGCCGTCTGTATGCCCTGCCGGGTGTGCCGGCTGAAATGAAACCGATGTTCCAGTCGCATGTGGTTCCGTCCATCAGTCAGTTGCACCCGCAACCGCGGGTCATTGTTCATCGCAGCCTGCACTGTTTCGGGGCCGGGGAAAGCGATGTAGAAATGCAGTTGCCCGATCTGATTCGTCGCGGCCAAAAACCGGCAGTCGGGATCACCGCCAGCGCCGGAACGATCACCCTGAGAATCGCCGCCGAAGGCAGAGACCGCCAGGAATGCCTGGATTTGATCGAGCCGGTGGAACAACGGATTCGGGAAACGCTGGGTGACCTGGTGTTTGGGGAGTCCGGCCAGACTTTGCAAGACGTGCTCGTCCAACAATTGAGCGCCTGCCAGAAAACCCTGGCCGTTGTCGATGGGGGCGTGGGCGGGTTGCTGGGCTTGTGGTTGCATGCGGCCGACCCGGAGGGCCGCGTGTTTCGGGGCGGTATCAGCAACGTGGTATCCGGCGATGACGATTTGGATTTCCAGTTGCAGCAGGCACAACAGGTAACGGGTGCGGATTATGTGCTGCTCGTGGGTCCCGACCGTCTGACCGATCAGGCATCCAAACGCCAGATCGGCGTGCTGCACGATCAGCGTGTCCTGCGGCATTCCATTGCCCCGTTGCGGGACTCAACCATTTCGGTGCCGCACTCCGCCAAACAGGCCCTCAACTTTCTGCGAAACATCCTGAACCGCCCGGGCCAGGGCGAGCTGCCCTGACAGGTAGCGTTCCAGCTCTTGATTTCCCAGGCCTTTCCTGGCCAGGCGACGCTGCGCGAATGTCACGCCGCTCCAGCCCCCCCGCCAGCCTGCGCAACCCCAGGCAGCCAATTTCGGGAGGCCCAGGACCTGCGGTCGACCGGCAGCACCCGGTCGATCCCGACGGACGGTTGACGTTACGCCGCGTTTCCGTTCGACCCTCAACGACAACAGGGCCAGCTGCCCGAATGGCGGCTGGCCCTGCAATCCGTTTTTCCCGATGCAGGCGAACAGAGCGGCGTCAGTTTCGACTTAAAATCATGCTGCCGTTGTCTGCGACATCGAAGAGTGGTCGGTGGTAGAATTTGTACCATTCGCGGCCTCTCGGTCGGAACGATACCTGCATGTAGATGTTAAATGCCTCGTTGTCGGAAAAGGCCAGTTCATTGTCCGGATACATGTAGGTGAACCCGGTTTGCAAGGCGCTTTTGGGGCCCAGTGGCAGGTCATATTGGGCTCCGAAAATCGTCTGTTGTTCATCCGTGCGACCGATGAAAAAGTCGTTGAATCCGCCAGCACAACAGGCGTGTCTGTAAAACAGGTTGTACCAGTTAATGGATTGCGCATTGTTGTTTACCGGGTTCATAATGCCGCCCATCAGCAGCGCGGAGTCCTGTACGTTTCGGGTAAACCGGACGCCAAACGAGTGGCCCACCGGCCAAACGTAACTCAGTTCCGAGCGGACCTGAACCACGTCGCGATCCAGCAGGTCCGGCTCTCGCAATACGTCAGCCACGGCTCCGAACTGCAGCCCGTAATCGACTCGACGAAACAGTCCCGCGGTGAAAAAAGTCTGCTGGCGATCGCCTGGCGAAAAAAGGCCATTGGAATAGTTGGAAGTCACGTAACTGACACCAATTTGACCCGACACGAGTCCGCAGGTGAGTTTGTACAGCGGCAAGCCGGTATTAAATCCGGCGTGAAACCCAAAGTTGCAGTCCTCGGGGCCCCCAATCGTATCGCCAAGCTGAAATACCTGGTTTTTGAAGGAGTGGGCTCCGATAAATATTTCTGAATTGCAAAACAGGCCACCGAGTCCGTTCAGCCAGCAGTCGGCCGCTATGTCGCAATCGCGAGGGTCGCAAGTGGGTCCGCAGCTGAAGCAGCCATCTCCACCCCCACCACACTGGTTGCAATCGCCTTGCTCAAAATAGTCATCTTCGATAATCATTTCGTCCATCGGCATGCCCGACATCTGGGGAGCTTCCGAATAGATAGTGCCCACGCCTGAATCAATTACTTCATATTGACCGGCGTCGCCTTGCTGAAACCCGGCCTGCATCGGTCGCATGGACCGTTGCGCCATCCGACCTGAGACTGCCCGCGCCTGGGGTCGAAATAACCGCGGCGCGGGGGGATTCAGTTGCTGGGCTGCCAGCATGGATGCCAGCGAGGCGCAAAGGGTCAGGCACCCGGCAATGACCGCGAATGGTCTGATCTTTCTCACCAAAGACATTGTTTGATTCCTAAGTCAGGGGGGAGTTTGCGGGGTGAACGCGCCGAAATCGCGCTATTCACCGGCACAGTGAATAGATCGGAATCCTTACAACCCGAACTTTCGTTAAACTCGAAATAATCGTAAAACGTCTTGTCATCTGCCCAGGTTACCAAAGCCGGCCCTGATATCAGGGCCTTTGACAGCACGGCGTGAATCAACACACCGCGGCGCTTGCCCGCGTTTCGGACCTCGAGGAACAGGATGGACGAATTGCCAGCATCTCCCCGGTCGGGAGAACCGATCATATTGCCGGATGGACGGTCGAGCGGCGTCCATGGGCTGGCGCGGAAACCGGACAGGCTGCCGGACCCGCCGGTTTCCGGGGCGGCTTTGCCGCCTCTGGGACGCGATCCCTCGTTTTTGGGAATGACGGCAACCCAATTTCTGGGAGCATTCAATGACAATTTGTACAAGCAGTTGTTGCTGTTGATCGCTCTGGATTACAAACAGCTCAACAACTGGGAATCGGACCCTTACCAGCCAATCGCCACCTTTGTTTTCGCCATTCCTTTCGTACTGCTGTCCGGATTCGCCGGTTTTGTTTCGGACAAGGTGCAGAAGCGCAAGGTCATAATCTTTTGCAAGGTCCTCGAGGTTTTCGTCATGACGGCGGCCATGATCGCCTTTATGACGGGGCAAATTGGTTCGCCGACACTAATTATCTCGCTGTTACTTGTGCTGTTTTTTATGGCATCCCAAAGTGCCCTGTTTGGACCCTCCAAGTTTGGCATCCTGCCGGAAATGTTGCGCGAGCGGGACCTGCCGAGAGCCAACGGCATCATTCAAATGACCACGTTTCTGGCGATTATTTTTGGGACTGCCCTGTGTGGCCTGTTGAAGGATTTTTTGCCGGGTCACCTGTGGGTCATTAGTGCGGTCTGCATTCTGATCGCGATCGCGGGGACGTTAACCTCATTGCTGATCCGACCGACGCCGGTCGCCAACCCCAACATGAAATTCTCGCCGGAATGCCTGCTGGTCGAAAAATCGGCGTTTCGGTTCATCATGAGCGACCGGGTCCTGTTGATTATCATGCTGGTCTACACGTTGTTCTGGTTTTCCGGGGCCGTGATGATGCAGGCAATCAATGTGGTGGCCAAGGATCAACTGGACTACTCGGAGGCCCTGACCAGCCTGTCACAGGCATTTATTGGAACGGGAATCGCCCTGGGATGCGTCGCCTGCGGCCGCGCGTCCGGGGGTCGGGTTCGATTTGACCTGGTTCGGTTCGCCGGCTGGGGACTGCTGGGGGCCACGGCCATGACTTCGCTGGTTTGTGTTGCGCCGCTGGGCAAGGAACTCCGTTACGGGATGTTTTGCGGCAGTCTGTTCCTGATTGGGTTGTTTGCCGGCATTTTTGCTGTGCCTCCCCAGGTATTCATTCAGGCGCGTCCACCCGCCAATGCCAAAGGTCGGGTTATCGGCGCCATGAATCTGGTGACATGGATTGGAATCACTCTGGCAGCCGCCTGGTATTATGCGCTTTCTTCGCTGACGGGAGTCCTGGGAATACCACCCAGCTGGATTTTTCTGTCTATCGGGATCCTGTTCATGGTTACCGTGCTGGCGTTTCGCCAGCCAAACCCGCCGTCCCCGATCGAGAATCGGTAGCATGCCGCCCGGAATGGGAACATCACCGTCCCCTGCCGGCGGATTCAATCGGGAGCGGTTGGCAATCCCGCCGGCACCACCTGCGAGCCTGCTTGCCAGCGTACAGCCGTTATGGGGTAAACCGCTCAAAATCGTCAACGGCAATGCCCGTAACAAAGCTGGCCAGCAAATCCGCAGCGTTGTCCAGATCCTCCAGAGAACAGACTTCCACCGCACTGTGCATGTACCGGTTGGGCACAGCCACCAGCCCGGTAGCCACACCTTGCCGGTTGACTTGCAACGCGTTGGAATCGTTGGGCGCCGCCCGCCCCAATGCCGCCAATTGAAAGGGGGTTTCCGTTTGCCGGGCCGTTTCAACCAGGGCGTCACAAACGCGAGGATTGATGTTTGGTCCGCGCACAATCACGGGACCTTGTCCGATGTGAATGTCGCCCCGCTGCCGTTGATCCACGGTGGGACAATCGGTTGCATGGGTCACATCGACCGCGATGCCAACGTGAGGATTAATGGCGTAGGCGGCCGTTCGGGCGCCCCGCAATCCGATTTCCTCCTGCACCGTCGACGCGGTAAACAGGGCACAGCGGATCCCGGCCGCAACCGCCCGCCGGTGAGCTTCGGTCACCACCCATAATCCGGTGCGGTTGTCCAGGCCGGGGGAGGTAATCAGGTTGTTCAGCAATTCTGTTGCCGTCAATCGCAATGTGACACTGTCTCCAATCCGGACTACCCCCGCGGACTCGTCTTTGGATCGGGATCCGATGTCAATCCACAGATCCTCAAGTTTGACCACCTGTTTTTGTTCGGATTCATCCAGCAGGTGGATCGGTTTCCGCGCAATTACACCCGGCACGGCGCCGTGGCGAGTCCAGACCGTCATCGCCTGGCCAACCAGTTGCTGGGGGTCCCATCCCCCGACGGTTTGACAATACAAGAACCCCTGATCATCAATATGAGATACCAGTAATCCAATTTGATCACAGTGTCCCGCCAGCATCAGGCGCGTGGCCGCCCCGGCATTGGATTTCAGGATCAGATTGCCGTGCAAGTCAGTACTGATCTCGTCGGCAAATGAATGGGCGTAATCCCGTACGACGGCCTGCACGGGTTGTTCATATCCGGAGACTCCGGGAGTATTCAGAATCTGGTCGAGAAACTCGCGTGCTTGCTGGTCCAATGAACGGCTCCTGTGAATGTTGAAGCAAGACGGAAACGCGGCACTGCCGCGGCTTGTTATAGCAGTTTGACGCCGGATTGTAGGAAACCGGTCCTCGGCCTGCCAGCGGCTGACGATTATGCCTGTGAACCGGTGGCGAGTCGGACCCGGCCGGCCGGATCACCCAGGTCCGTACGGTGAACGGATCTCCGTATTGTCAATTCAGCCGGTTGTCCAGGTGAAAAAGAGTGGTTGGCAGGGTATCCAACGGCGCGACGGCTACAGATTATCCGTGAAAAAGTCGGTCATCATCTGATACAGGTGCAGTTGTTGTTCCGGATCACGAATGCTGTGGCGATTGCCGGGATAGACCATCAATTGAAACTGTTTTCCCGCCTTTTGCAGTTGCCACGCCAGTTGCAGGGTGTTGCTCAGGTGGACGTTGTCGTCGACCGTGCCGTGGATCAGCAGCAATTGCCCCTGCAGGTTGCCGGCCGCCGGCAAAACGCTCGATGACGCGTAGCCATCCGGGTTGTCTTGCGGCATGCCCATATAGCGTTCCGTGTAGATCGCGTCGTAGTTTTTCCAGTCCGTCACCGGGGCACCGGCAATTCCGGCCGAAAACAGATGGCAGTGCGTCATGGCACAAGCTGTCAGGTAACCACCGTAACTCCAGCCCCACAGCCCGATCCGCTGCGCGTCCACCCACGGCCGGCAGGTCAGCCAGCCGACAGCCTGTTCCAGATCAGCCAGTTCGTGGCGAGCCAGATTCCGGTAAATGGGCCATCGTTGGCGACTGCTGCGCCATGACGAAGACCGGGTATCGACGATAAACACCACGAAACCCTGCTGAGCCAGATACTGATGCCACAGGTAACGCTGGCCGTCAAACCGGTCACGCACACGCGGTGTCCGGGGTCCGCCATAAACGTGAACCACGACGGGGTATTTGATGCCCGGGTCGAACCCGGCCGGCTTGATCAACATGGCATCCAGTTCGCCGGGCACGCCATCTGCGTCAACAGGCAATGTGATGAACTCCGGATCCACGATATCGAGATGTCGCAAGCGGTCGAACTGACCGGGAACCAGCACCCGGACCAGTGAGCCATCGGCTTTCCGCAGACTGATTGAATCGGGGGTGGTGGCCGTTCCGGATTGACACAAAAAATATGAAAAATCCCTGTTGAAACTGGCCGACTGGCACCCGCTTTCCCGGGTCAGGCGGCCGGGCTGTCCGCCATTCAACGGAATCGACATGGGAACGACCCGGACCGGTGTCTCCGGACTGCCGGTAAAATAAACCTTTCCGTTTTTCAGGTCGCAGCCGAGCAATTCGCGAACTTCCCAGGGATCCGTCGTCAGCTGGCGAATCACCTGGCCGTCGCCCGAGTAATGCCAGATTGCGTTGAAACCGCTTCGCGGGGAAAGCCACAGCAACGAGCCGTCGTCCAGGATCACCGGATCGCCCGGACTTTCGATCCAGGCTTCGGTTTGATCGCGAAACAGGAGGGTGACGGCACCGCTGGACGGATCAAATCGGTACAAATCCAGCCACGATTGAATCCGGTTTTGGATTTGCACCAGCAATGTCAGGTTGGTGGCGTCCCAGGTCACCCGCGAAATCAGTTTTTCCTCGCCGGTAGCCGCCCCAATCCCGGGCACCGGAAAATCGACCTGGTGCCCGGTGGGGACCTGGAACACGTGCATCGTGACCGCTGGCAGTGGATCTCCGGCCTTGGGGTACGCCGTCGTTTCCAGTTGCCCGCGGACCGGCAGATGGTCCATAACCGAATATTTCAGAACAGGCCGCTCGTCGGTCCGCAGCCACGCGATCGACTGGCCGTCGGGCGCCCACCAAAACCCCTTGAAATTGCCGCGTCCGTACAATTCCTCCTGATACACCCAGTCCAGTTTTCCGTTCAGGATATTGTCGGTCCCGTCCCGCGTGAGTGCCTGCGGCGGTTCGGTTACATCGCCCAGCAAGTACAGGTTGTTGTCGCGCACCCAGGCAACACGCTGTCCGGTCGGATCGACATCAACCAGTTCCGCAGGTCGATCGGCAGTGCCCACCTCGGTCACAGCATTGGTCCGCGCGTCAAAAACGAAATGACGGTCAGCGAGCGACAAAACGAACAGGCGTTGATCGGCGCCGCGCGAGCTGCACATCACCCTGCAACATTTCCCGGATATCGTTTGGCGAAATATCGGCAACGGTGGCCATGGCTTCGGTCAGCGGCCGCCGTTGCAGGGCCGGCGGCAGCGGTTCCTCGGCCCCGGTTTCGGCATTGACGACAATGCGACGTCCGTTTTTCTGCAGGACGCAGCCGTCTCCACTTTCCAGCCATTTGATTTCGTCCAGCGAAATCTCCGGGAGTTTGAATCGGGCTGGTCCGTATATGTCGGCCAGCTTCAGTTTTCCGCCGGGCGTTATTTTGTCCACGATTGTCGTCTTGAACCGGATCGGTTGGTCGACGCGAATTATGGGATAGTCGCCTCCGACAGCCAACCGTGAGTCCAGAAAATTCCAGGTGACCAGGCCTTCGTTGGTTTCGGGTTCCAGCATGTAGGCCGCCAACCGTCCCAGTGGCTGGTCCGTGGAGATAACAAACGTTCCGGCCGCCAGAATCGCAGGTTCTGTCCGGGAATCAGCCTCCAGCGCAGTCATCTGATGACCCTGAAAAACAAAATCTCCGCGGCGAATGTCCCGAATCGTGTACTTGCGGGCTTCCACGGTCGTATCCACCGTCAACTGCTCGATGCGAACGCCGTGCATTTGCAACCGTTCCGCTTCCAGACTCATTTCGGCCGGCAGCGCATACCAGGCCGGCATTTCGACGGAGTTAATCGGCTGAAAAGCTCCAACAAATGACACTTCATAGTCGTGCGGCTGGCCATCCTGGAAAGCCTCGATGATGACCTTTTCTGGAAAGGCCACCATTTCCGATTGCAAATGGACCAGACGCCGCCCCGGGGACGTCCGGGCCAGTTCCCGATCCTGCTGGCGCACATCCTGCAGCAGCTTTCGGACACGGGCCGCATCATCGAGTACGTGTTGCACGCAACTGCGGACAAAGGCGGCAGTGGCGGCAATACGTTCCGGGTAGGTCGCGTAGGAATACGCCTCGGACAGAATACCCAGGCGGCCTCGCAGTCCCACATACTCCGTGCTGTAGCGTGGTTCGTGACCGTACGTAACCCAGCTGGAATTGTCTCGTGAGAAGTTTCCGTAATACCACGTCTTGATTCCGTCCTGGCGCAACTGGCGAGTGACGGCCGGCATCATGTTGTTGCGCAGATAATCGCGAATGGCCTGCGGAGAGCTGGGATTATGCGGAATATCGTAGGTCAACGCATATTGATGCAGGGAACCGTTGGTGGTATGGCAATCGATAAACAGGTGCGGATCGAACGCATTGATCAGGCCCACCAGGCCCCGCGCTTCGGGGGATTCCAGCTTGACAAAGTCGCGATTGAGATCCAGTTGCTGGGCATTTTCGCGAACTCCCATTCCCGCGTCGGGCCCCACCTGCCCGCGGCGGTGATTCAGTCCGACACGGTCATTGGCGTCGGTATTGTAATTCGGCGCTATCATCACAACTGCCCCGGACAACCACGGATGCTCTTCGTCCAGGGCCAATTCCCGCAACAGGCCCAGCAGCGCTTCCTTGCCTGCGCATTCGCCGCTGTGAATGTTGCCCAACAGCAGAATGCGCAATCGATCGTCGGTCGAATCATCAAAACGAAAGGGAGGCCGGGCAACAACGGCAGCCACCAGAGGACGACCTTCGATCGAATGGCCGAAATCATATCGGGTTACGTGACCGGCCTGCGCACATGCATCCACAAAGCGAACCACCTCATCGCTGCGGCTGGTCGCCTGAAACCCGCTGGATTCGGCTACGGTCTTCAGGTCCGCCAGGTCCGTTTGGAGAGGGCAGGCCAGCGCCGTCCGAAAACACGAAATCAGGATCAGGATCGAAGCCAGACTGTCTGGAATCCGGCGGGGCAGTCCGAAATGGCGCATGTTGTTGATGCCGGGGTTGGGGTAAGCTGTCAGACAGTACGCAGGGGTTCGGGGTTGCATCCTGTCGGTGCACAAGGTTCGTTGCCGGCCGCGTCCGGCGGGTGTGAATTCGGTTGCCGTCCGGGTCCGGGTCCTGCCGGGTATTGTAGAAGAATCAAGGGATATTTGCGGGGGCCGCGGTACGGCCGTGACGAAAAAACCGCGGGTCAACGACCAGCATGAAAGAACCAGTTACTTTACCGAAATCCCGGCTCGGCCGGACCGCCATGCTGGCCGGCATCGTTTGCTGCGGAACGGCCGTGGCCCTGGGCGCCTTTGGCGCCCATGCGCTGACCAGTGCCATCGACCAGTGGTACGACACGGCGACGGCCGTGAAAAAGCTGGATAACTGGGATACCGGCGTCCGCTATCAGGTTTGGCATGGAATCGGCCTGGTGGCGGTCGGCCTGGGCAGTTATGCCGGCGTCGTCCGTCACCGGTTGGCGTGGCTGGCAATCGCCGGATTTCTGGCGGGAGTGCTGCTGTTCAGCGGAGGGCTGTACCTGTGGGTGCTGACGGACACCCGAACATTTGTAATGATCGTCCCGCTGGGAGGCGTTGCGTTTCTGGGCGGCTGGCTGGCATTCGCCATGTCGCTGGCCCGTGGCGGGGCTGGTCGGCCATGAAGCCCGGCTATTGTACCAATATCCACAGCGGCACTTGCCTGGCGGATGTTCTCGACAACCTCGTGCAATACACCGTGCCCATCAAGCAGGCGGTTAGTTCCGGGGAATCGATGAGCATCGGCTTGTGGTTGTCCCATCAGGCGGTTGCGGAATCACTGGCGGGTGACGGATGGCAGAAGCTGGCCGGGTTTTTGCGCCAGCATGACCTGATTGCCCAGACCTTTAACGCATTTCCGTCGTCGGATTTTCACGAACCGGTTGTCAAGCACGCCGTTTACTTGCCAACCTGGGCCGAACCAGCCCGGCTCGATTACACGATGCAGGTGGCAGAATTGCAGCACCGGATTTTGCCCGACGGTATTCCGGCCTCCATTTCCACCGTTCCCATTGGCTGGTCCGGAGGTCGCAACCGGGTCGAAACCTTGCATCAGGCAAGCCGCCATTTGCGGTCGTGTGCCCGCTACCTGGCCGGGCTGGCCGAACGAACGGGCCGGCAGGTGTGTCTGGCCCTGGAGCCGGAACCCGGTTGCGAGTTGCAAACCAGCAAGGGTTTGTGCGAGTTCTTTCAGCAATACCTGCTGGCGGGCGGTGATGATTCAATCGTTCGTCAGCACATTGGTGTGTGTCATGACGTATGCCATGCGGCGGTCATGTTTGAACCGCAGGAACAGGCTCTCGATCGCTATGCCCGCTGTGGAATCACGTTGGCCAAGGTTCAGATTTCCTCGGCTATCGAATCCCGATTATCCGCTGATGCGCAGCGCGGGTCCACCATCGATGAACTGGCCGATTTCGTCGAGCCCCGATACCTGCACCAAACGTCCGTACGTGGCTCGGGCGGCACCGACAGGTTTTTCGAAGACTTGTCTCCAGCCATTGATTTTCTGCGAAACAACCGGGAATCCCTAACGGCGCGGACCCACTTTCATGTGCCCGTGCATCTGTCGGAAATCGGCCGTCTGGGAACGACGCAGGGAGAAATTGATGACTGCCTGCGGTGGATTGCCGGTCGGATGACCGGGCCAGCGACCCCGCATTTGGAAGTGGAAACCTACGCCTGGAGTGTTGCTCCGGAGGCCCTCCGCGGGGGTTCACTGGCGGATTCGGTTGTATCCGAGTTGCACTGGTTGCACCATCGATTGAACGGTTACGGAATCCGGACGTAATTCGAACGGCGGCGCTGAACTCGAATTATTGTTCCGGTTATTCGGTCTGTTGGGACTCTGGCAAAACATTTCCGGTTTTTTGATCTGCGGAGACTTTAGTTGCAAATGCCGTGCGTCGATCAAGGATGCAGATGACTGGCGCTGGTTTGGCCGGGCATCGGTTCACTCCCCCGACCGTTTTGCATTTCAAGGGCGTCAAACATGGTTGCGACCGCTCCCCACTATTTGTTACTGACCGAATCGCGGAGTTTTGATGACAACACGGAAGCCTGCGGGTTATGGCGGTTTTCGCTGCGTCGACTGGATGGATCGGAATCACTGGATGTATCGGATACCGAACCGGGGGTGCTGGGAGAGCGACTACAGTTGTTGGCGGTCATTCGCGGCCTGGAGGCCATTGGCCAGCCCTCCCGGGTAACCCTGGTGACATCCAGTCCGTACGTGACACGCGGAATCCGACGGGGTCTGGATGCGTGGCGAGAAATGCACTGGACATGGGAACGGTTTGGCGAGTTGCATCCGATCAAGCATGTCGATCTGTGGCGTCGTCTGGACCACGCGCTGCAATTTCATTCAGTGCGGTGCCGGGCCTGGCGGGTGGCTGGCGAATTATCATCCGATACGCCATTAACGGCGCCGGTGGCACCGTTACCGGAACCGGAGACCCGGACGGCCGCACACCGGACCGGTTCGGGGGCCATTCGGCACCGTCGCAGGTTCGGCGACGGATGGGTGCAGCTGGCCCGCCAAATGGGACGCCGAACCGGGCGGACGTCCTGGGCCACCGCTCATTAACCGGCCGCGAATGGCCACCCGATAACAGGCGGCCGCCGCGGAGTCATGGCCTGCCCGTCGCTCCTTGTGGCAATCTGCATTAAACTGGAGTACCGAAAACACGAAATGATCGTTGATCTGTCCCCGGCCATGAAAACCGATACCGTTCCGTCACTGTTTAGTGACTTTGACTTGCATCTGTTTGGCGAGGGCAGCCATGCCGAGTTGTACCGGTTTTTGGGGGCCCATCCGCGGACGGTCGACGGAATACCGGGTGTCAACTTTGCCGTGTGGGCACCTCACGCAAAAACCGTCTCGGTTGTCGGCGATTTCACGGGCTGGCAATCGTCGCGGGTTCGTATGAAATCGCTGGGTCCCATTGGGATTTGGGAAAAATTTGTTCCCGACGTTGGCGTGGGCGACCTGTACAAATTCGAAATCAAAACCGCTGACGGAAAGAAGATTCTGAAGGCTGATCCGTTTGGTTTTGCCACCGAATTGCCACCCCGGACGGCATCCCGGGTTTGTGATCTGGGAGATTTCCGATGGGGCGACCGGAACTGGATGGAATGCCGGTCCCGGCGCTCCGCACTGGAATACCCGCTGGCGATTTACGAGGTGCACCTCGGCAGCTGGCAAACCCGCAATGAATCGGAAAACGGCTGGCTTAATTATCGGGAACTGGCGCATCAACTCGTTGATTATTGCGGCAACCTCGGCTTCACGCACGTGGAACTGATGCCGGTATCGGAACATCCCTATACCGGGAGTTGGGGATATCAGACGCTGGGTTATTTCGCCGTGACCAGCCGCCATGGCACGCCCCAGGACTTCATGTATTTCGTGGATTACTGCCACCGCAACGGTTTGGGCGTGATCATCGACTGGGTTCCGGCGCACTTTCCCCGTGACGCGCACGGCCTGGCGCGATTCGACGGCACGGCCCTGTATGAGCACGCCGATCCGCGTCAAGGCGAACATCCCGACTGGGGGACGCTGATTTTCAACTACGGCCGCAATGAAGTACGCAACTTCCTCGTCGCCAACGCCCTGTTTTGGTGCGACATGTTTCATGTGGACGGACTGCGCGTCGACGCTGTCGCCTCGATGCTGTACCTGGACTACAGCCGGGATGACGGGCAATGGTTGCCGAACCGCTATGGCGGCAAGGAAAACCTGGATGCCATCGATTTGCTGAAACAGGTTAACCAGCGGGTCCATGAAAAATGGCCGGGCGTGCTGACCATCGCCGAGGAATCAACGGCCTGGCCAGGCGTGTCGCGTCCGGTCGAACAGGGAGGACTGGGATTCAGTCTGAAATGGAACATGGGCTGGATGAACGATACGTTGCGCTACATGAGTCACAATCCCGTGCATCGCCGGTATCATCACGACGAGTTGACGTTCAGTCTGGTCTATGCCTGGAGCGAACGGTTCCTGCTGCCTTTTTCCCACGATGAAGTGGTTCACGGCAAAGGCTCGCTGATTGATCAAATGGCGGGCGACCTGTGGCAAAAGTTTGCCAACTTGCGATTGTTGTACACCTACATGTGGACTCATCCGGGCAAAAAATTGCTGTTCATGGGGAACGAATTTGCCCAGTGGAATGAATGGAACTGGGAGCGGTCGCTGAACTGGGAACTGTTGCAGGAACCCGAGCACCAGGGGATTCAGCATCTGGTGCGTGACCTCAACAAGTTGCTGGGGCAGCAGGCATCCCTGTACGAACGGGATATGTCGGCCGACGGATTCCAGTGGATTAATTGCAGCGACCATGCCGGCAGTTCGCTCTCATGGATTCGTCGGGCTCGCGATCCCGGCAACCATTTGGTCGTTGCCTGCAACTTTACGCCGGTGCCCAAGATGAATCACAAAATGGGCGTGCCGGCGGCCGGCAAGTATGCCGAAGTCCTGAATTCCGATTCCCGCCATTATGGCGGTTCCAACATGGGGAATCAGGGGGAAATCCGGACCCTCGCCGAGCCCCTCGACGGAATGGATCAATGCGTTGAGATTTGCCTGCCGCCGTTGGCGGCAGTGATCTTCCGTCCGACGGGTCCGCTGAAAACAACCCCCGGCAACAAACCGCCGACGGCTTCCGCGACTCCTCGAAAATGATGTGGTCCCCGGCGACAGGCCGCGCTGCGGGGCCGGCCGGAGGCCCTTGCGCGAATCCGGTGCCGCGTTGACTTTTTTCGCAAGGAACCGGAAACTGGAGTCGCCTGAACTAGAACAAAGACTTTTTTCGGGGAATGCAAAATGCCCCGCTGTTGCCCATGACTGCCCGCACGCTGACCGACGCTTTTCAATCACTGGATACCTTTGAAACGGGAAACGGTGTGGCGTGGTTGTTCCGCCTGTCGCGACTGGCCGAACAGGGAATCGGTGACATCGAGCGTCTGCCATATTCAATCCGCGTTTTGCTGGAGTCGGTGCTGCGGAATTGTGACGGGCTGGCCATTACACCCGGGGACGTGGAGTCGCTGGCCCGCTGGAATGCGGCAGCTCCGGCCAAACAGGAGATCCCTTTCCAGCCCGCCCGGGTGGTGTTGCAGGATTTCACCGGGGTTCCGGCGGTCGTTGATTTGGCTGCGATGCGTTCGGCCATGAGTCGGCTGGGGGGCGATGCCACCCGAATCAATCCGCTGATCCCGGTGGATCTGGTGATTGATCACAGTGTCCAGGTGGATCGCTTCGGATCGCCGGATGCCTTGCAATTCAATGTGGAACGGGAGTTTCAGCGCAACCGGGAACGATACGAATTTTTGCGATGGGGCCAGCAGGCATTTGACAATTTCCGCGTGGTGCCGCCCAACGTGGGTATTGTTCATCAGGTCAACCTGGAATTCCTGGCCAAGTGCGTTTTCGTGCGCCAGCTGGACGGGAAACCCGTCGCCTTTCCCGATACCCTGGTGGGAACCGACAGCCACACCACCATGATTAACGGTCTCGGCGTCCTCGGCTGGGGCGTCGGTGGCATCGAAGCCGAGGCGGCCATGCTGGGCCAGCCTCTGTACATGCTGTTGCCCGAAGTAATTGGGTTTGAGCTGGCCGGCGAACTGGCGACCGGTGTGACCGCCACTGATCTGGTTCTGACCGTAACCGAGATTCTGCGGCGCGAGGGCGTGGTTGGCAAGTTTGTGGAATTTTTTGGGACCGGCGTCGCCCGGATGTCGCTGGCCGACCGGGCCACGATCGCCAATATGGCACCCGAATACGGTGCGACCATGGGGTTTTTCCCCATCGACCGGGTCACCCTGGACTATTTGCGGCAAACCGGACGAACGGCGGCAGACGTGGAGCTGGTTGAGCGTTACATGTGTGAACAAATGCTGTTTGTAGAGGCGGATTCGCCAGTGCCGGTGTACACCCGGACATTGCGGCTGGAACTCGGGACTGTGGAGCCGTCGATGGCCGGCCCCAAGCGGCCCCAGGACCGCGTGGCATTGTCCCAAATGAAACAGTCGTTTGAACGCTCGCTGGTGGCGCCGGTTTCCGAACGCGGATTTGCGTTACCAGCGGATCAGCTGGAGCGAACCGTCACGGTCCGTGACAACGGCCACACCACGACGATGGGGCACGGCGCAGTTGTCATTGCGGCGATTACCAGTTGTACCAATACCAGTAACCCCAGTGTCATGATTGCGGCCGGTCTGCTGGCCCAAAAAGCGGTACAGCGCGGCTTGCAAGTTGGCTCCCACGTCAAAACGAGTTTGGCACCCGGCTCCCGGGTCGTTACCGACTATCTGGAAAAATCGGGGCTGAATGTGCCGCTGGATCAACTGGGATTCCAGACGGTCGGATACGGGTGTACGACCTGCATCGGCAACAGTGGTCCGCTGCCCGAACGCGTGGCGGCCGCGATCACCGAGGGCGAATTGGTTGCCGCAGCCGTGCTCAGCGGAAATCGCAACTTTGAGGGGCGTGTCAATCCGTTAACCAGGGCCAATTACCTGGCCAGTCCGCCTCTGGTGGTGGCCTATGCCCTCGCCGGAACCACCGACATCGATCTGATGACCGAGCCGATTGGAACCGGTCGCGATGGCCAGCCGGTTTTTCTGAAAGACGTTTGGCCCACGCAGTCGGAAATTGCCGACGTCATCCGGTCAAGTATTGACCCGGAAATGTACGCCAACCAGTACGGCAACGCCTTTGAATCCAATCCCGTGTGGAACCGGATCGCCATCCATCCCGGAACGATGTACCAGTGGGATGAAACCAGTACCTACATTCACGAACCTCCGTTTATGACGGACATTACCCGGGAGGTTCCGGCGATTCAGCCGATCATCGGGGCCCGCTGTCTGGCGCTGTTGGGCGATTCGGTGACGACCGATCATATATCACCAGCCGGGTCCATTGCCCAGGACAGCCCGGCCGGCAGATACCTTCGCGCACAGGGTGTGGAACCCCGCGATTTCAACAGCTATGGTTCGCGCCGTGGTAATGATCGGGTGATGGTGCGGGGTACGTTTGCCAATATTCGGATTCGCAACCAGCTGGTCCCGGAAACCGAGGGCGGCTGGACCAGTTATTTGCCCGATGACGAGATTATGTCGATCTACGACGCGGCCATGAAATATCGGGAAGCCAATATCCCGCTGGTCATACTGGCCGGAGCGGAATACGGGACCGGCAGCAGCCGCGACTGGGCGGCCAAGGGAACACTGCTGCTCGGCGTACGCGCCGTTATCGCGGCCAGCTACGAACGGATTCACCGCAGCAACCTCGTTGGAATGGGGGTGTTGCCCCTGGAATTCGTTGACGGGCAAACCTGGCAATCGCTGGGACTGAATGGAACCGAAACTTTCGAAATCCCGGAACTGTCGGATTCTCTCCAGCCCCGTTCCCGGCTGGAGGTCGTTGCCCGGCACTCCGGCGGCGAGGAAACCCGAATAAACGTTGCGGTGCGAATTGATACGCCGGTCGAAATCGAATACTACCGTCACGGCGGCATCCTGCAAAAGGTTTTGCGGGACATGCTGTAGCGGCAGCCCGCTGCTGATGCAAGCGGCAGCCCGCTGACGATGCCAGCGGCAGCCCGCTGACGATGCCAGCGGTGGTTTTGAAGACGCCGAATTTTTGGTGAAACGAATCCCAGGCGGCCAGTTTTTCGGGGTTTCCACCCGAAATCATGCCTTGCCACGCAAATTTCAAGCTTGGTCCGTTGATTGACCGAATTACAATCAGGGTAACGCGTGCAATCAAGGTAACGCCGGAACGGGGCGTTTCCTTCCCCAGACGCGAGTGCGGTAACGGAAAACCGCGGGGCAGATATTGAGGCACAGTTGGGTTGCGTGACATGTTGGACAATGCTTCTTCGGACGGCCTGCCCCGGGCAGCCAGCGGTGTCACCGGCGTTGTCGGCCGCGCCCGGCCGACTGGCAAGCGCATCTATTGCAAAAATTGTCAACGTCGTGATTTTCATTTTCTGGCAATCCAGTCAACGGTGTGGCGCAACTCGCTGAAGCTGCTGTCCCTGGGCTCAATCGGGTTGGTCGGTGTCTACCGCTGCGTTTGTTGCGGCAGTCCGCGAATCGGGCGGTTTGACATCTGGCGGGGCCCGGAGAAACCCAGGCGTACGGGGTCCAGTCGGATGCGGATTCGAAAAACCCAACATGCCGACTGGCGCCGGGCTCAACGGCAGGAACGATGGAATCGGATGTTGTACCGACTCGTTCCCCGACGCAAACTCCGAAACGATGGTTTCAAAAAACGTCGACACTGGTAGACTGCGACGTGCACCGGAGCCACCTGCGGCATTTCGAATGGCCTGCGCGTCATCCCGGGTGGACCGAATAATGTCCGGTTCATTTGTTTCCGTTCCCTGCCGCCCATGTTACCGGTTCCATGTTTCTGAATTTCCTGCTCGTGGCGATTGGCGGATCTGTAGGTGCCATGCTGCGCTATTCGCTGTCCCAGTGGCTGGTATCGACCACGGGCCACTTTCCATGGGGAACACTGGTTGCCAACCTGACCGGCTGCCTGTTGATGGGAGTGTTGCTGGGAACGGGAGTCCAGCGCAACCTGGAAACGTCCTGGTTGTTGCTGGGGGTCGGCGTGCTGGGTTCGCTGACCACCTGGTCGACGTTTTCCGGCGAGACATTGCAACTTTGGATTAATCATCACAACGGGCTGGCCATTGCCAGCCTGCTGGCCAACCTGGTGGGCTCGCTGACCGCCTGTGCAATCGGTTTTTGGCTCGTTTGCCGGCACAGTGGCTGACCGCCTGTCAATTCTGTTATACTCCGCCGGTTGAATGGACTGTGCTGGTTGAGAACTGCCCCATCATCTGTTGACTGGTTTATGGACCCGTTACATTTTGCCATCATGGTCGCCCCCCTGGGGGTCTACTTTCTGCTGATCGGATTGATCAGCCTGCAAAAACGTCCTTTTGTGACGACCGGGGCGCGGGACACGGCGGCTCTGGCGATCGCCCTGGCCGGATTGATGATCGCCGGTCCGATGGAGTTGTTTTTTCCCGAGAGTGCCGCCGGCCGGTTTGGTTCGTATGTCTGGTTGTTACTGATCGCATTTTACGGACTGTGTGTATCGCTGGTGGCCCTGTTGATGCAACCCCGAATCGTGGTTTACAACCTCGGTCCCGAACGACTGCGGCCCATCTTGGCCAGCGTCGCGTTGCGACTGGATTCCCGCGCCCGCTGGTCGGCCGACAGCCTGTTGCTGCCCACACTGGACGTTCACCTGAATCTGCAAGGCAACGCCTGGCTGAGCAATTCGCAACTGGTATCGGTGGGAAACCGGCAACGGCTGGAAAGTTGGCGGGTGATCGAAAAGGAATTGCGCGAGCAACTGGCCCCGATCAAATCCGAAACGGTAGTGTTCGGAGTCAGCCTGGTGGGGGCGGCTCTGGGCCTGGGAGCCGCCGCGATCTTGTGGATGCTGGCCCAGCCGGAGGGAGTCCGCGAAGCGCTGGCGGAAATGCTGCGGCTTTAGCGGCAACCGCACGAATGGCATTGCCGCCTGCCAACGCATTTGCATCATCTGGCCAACCCCGGCTGTGCCCTGACGATGGCAGCGAACTGCACGATGCCCAAATGGCGAGTTGGCCCCCGGCGCCCGAACCAACCGGTTTCCGGCCAGCCGCCAAAGCCTGCGCCATCTGCTTGTCAGGTGGCTGCATCAGAAAACGCGTTAAAATACCAGCGGCGCGAACACTCCATGTCCGTGCGAATCGCGCTACTCGGGGCGTCGACCACGGCCGCCACTGCGGCGCCGTCGGGGCTGTTTTTTTCGCGACGCGATGTTGGTTTGCACGATAACATCGACCGTTTCATTCCAGGTGGGCAAGTTGCGGGCTTTCTTGCCAGCGGACGAATCGCCTGGCTCAAGAACCGCCTCGTCGGCGTCGTCATCGTCGTCGACATCCTGCCGCATTCGACCCGGAGGCTCAGACCGCGGGGCGTCGGGCACCCGCTCCCGATCGCGGCTCTCGCCGGTCTCCGGCCGTTTTCGGCCGCGGCCTCGCGAACCGCGTCGCCGCGGCGGCCGGGCCGGCTCATTCCCGGTGGTTTCGTCGACCAGGTCCACTGGTTCGTCGGGCAGATCCCGTTCTGGACGATTCGCGGATACGGATTCCGGCCGTGACGCACGAGGCTTGCGTTCGCCCCGACGCGCCGCGGGGTCCAGATCTTCAATCTCGAACTCGACATAGTCGTCGTCGAAGTCGTCAAACGGTTCTGAAAACGCCGAGTCCTCTGCTCCCTCCATTTCCAGCCGCTCGCCATCCTCTTCCATCAGGGACTCATCTTCCACATCGTCTTCCAAATCAAATTCAGCGTCGTCGTCGGCAAACTTCGACGGACCGCGTTGGCGGTCAGGGGTCGCCCGCCGGCCAGCGTCCGACGCTTCTTTCGGCGGTGTCGTTTCCCGAGTGGGTTGCGGCAGGTTTACATTTTCCAGCAGTCCGGCACCGAAAGGAATCTCGGTCGCGGGCGACGGCGTGGAGTCCGGGATTTCCACCGGCGTCCGTTTTCGAGGGGCCGACGGGCCCCGGCGATTTGGGGCAGGCCGGGATGATTCGCCCGCCGGTTCAGGGTTTGCCACAGCACGCTGGCTGGCGGACATTTCATCGACCTGTGGTCCAGCCGGGTCGGCGGGCCTCTCGGCTGACCTGCTGATACCCAGCGAACTGGCCAAATCATCCCAACTGGACGGGTCGGCGGCCGGCGGCGGCGCTGCGCTGGCCGGCTTGGAACCGGACCTGGCCGCGGCGGCACGTTTGCCGGGCTTGGCCGAACGCGGCTTCAACGGGTCCGCTTCCACGTCCGCGGATCGGACATCCGGAACTACCGGTGTATCCCAGTCGAGTTCCAATTCTCCGGCCGGGCCGCCGGCGTTTCCGGATTCGGGTTGCGCCCGGGATTCGTTTTCGGGTTCCGGTTCAAATGATGGGTTGTTCGCCATATTGGTTTTCTGTGATGTTTCCTGATCAAGGGCATTGCCGGGCGACTGGTCGTGATGGCTGCTGGCTGCCGTTGCGATTTCAACAGCCGCCGCCGACAATCTCGCGGGCATTTGGTCATCGATCGGCGGATCGCCGGCCAACTGGACGTTGCCCCGAAAGTAATACTCAATTTCAGCAGACGTTTCCACGCCCAGTGATTCTGACAATTCTTGCCAGTTGATCGACGGTTGGTTTGGGGAGGGTTCTGGCATGGGAGCTGCAGTTTGAGATTACCAGCAGGCTGGGGGCCGTATCCGGGACGTTGTCCCAACCGGACATTATAGAGCGGTTACCATTGCACGTTAACGGGGCGCGGTAACGGGAAACCGGAATCAAAAAAGAAAGACCTGCAATCGGGCAGGATTGCAGGTCGGCATTTGAGGCAATTTGGCCGGAAAACCGCGGATTTCAAAGGTCGTCCGTCCCGTCGTAGGTTACCCGGTCCTCGGGGTGCCAAAGCGGCAAGCCCGCTCGAACGCGAACTGCCAGAATCTCAAGTTTTTCATCGGTCCCGGGCAAGGCGTGGGTTGAATCGTAACCTTCGCTGGGAACAGGTTCCGGTTCGTAATCCCACTGCCCATCCCTGATCGCCTCCAAAATCGATTCGGCCACATTAATTCCTTCGTCGTCCTAAACATCGAATTATTCCGGCATCTCCACCACAACGAAGTACTTCCATGAATTACGGTCGACCGGGCCTCTTCGCATCCGATTCCGAATCTTTGTCAACCGCAGTCACCAACATAAAGGGTGCCCTGAGCCGATGTCAAGCAAAAACCAAAACGGCAATACGACTTTTTATCATCACAAAAAGTTGGCCCGGATTCCGGTTGACAATCGCTTCTGAATGTTCTAGCCGTTTACGCGTGGCGTTCGATGGCATGCCCGAACGCGGCGCGGCTGGCAGCGGCGCTGGACACGACGGGCCGCAGCAACCATGGTTCGGCCATGCCTGGATTCAGCAATCGGGAAAGTGCATCGATGCGAACCGGATCAATCACACAATTTCGATTGCCGCATCGACATACCATTCCGCGAACTCCAATCAGCTGAATGGGCAATTGTGACAACCGCAAAATCGCCGGCACGTCCAGTGAACCCGCTGTGGCGACCGGCACACCGTGAGCCGTCAACCGGTCGACGAGCCGTGACAGTTGGGGCACGGACAGGAAATCCATTAATGACAGGCCATCCTTGTGACAGGTATCCAGAAGAAAAAACGGCGCCTGAACATCGATGGCCATTTGCGCCAGGCATGCCGGATCGGGCGCGTCACAGCGTTGCCAGTCGGCATAGGCAACAACGACCGGCCGACAGTATTCGCCAATGGCAGTTGCCCAGTTCTGCCAACACCTGAATACCGGCCGGCCATGCATGCCGGACAAACCGATTTTGGCAAATGTAAATCCGCGCAAATACGCCAGGTTGTGACTTTTAAAATCCGGGAGTTCACCGAGTGCAATGCTGAGTGTTGCGCGCGGCCCGGCGCTGGCGGCGATTCGGTGGGCAATTACCGGATCGACTCGCCCCAACGCACCGCGGGCAGGCTCCTTTAAGTCAACGACTGAAACACCTGGCCTGGCTGCCATGACGGCTTCCGCCAAACTGCGAACGCTTATTAGTAACCCCGGTTTCGACATGGTCGCTGTGTCTGAATGGGCAATTCCGCTGGTCAACGATTGGCCTGCCCGCTAAGCTACTGCTGAACCAGTGCAGTGATTTGCGTTATCAGGGAAGGCAGGCCACAGAGATTACCAAAATCGAAATGAGCGACAAGGTCCAGTTCGCCTACATTAACGAAACCAGCGGCCTGGCGGATTTTTGTCGCCGGATTCGCGGCTCCGGCCTTATTGGCTTTGACACGGAATTTGTCTCGGAGGACCGCTATGCCCCCCAGTTATGCCTGTTGCAGATCTGTGGAGACGGCGACATGGCCATCGTGGATACGCTGGAGTGCCGGGATTTGTCGCCGTTTTGGGAATTGATCACCGACGAGTCGGCCGGGCACGTGACGGTCGTCCACGCCGCCCGGGAAGAATTCCGGTTTTGTCGCAATGCAATCGGCCGCCGCCCGGCCCGCATGTTCGATACGCAAATCGCTGCTGGCCTGATTGGGCTGGAATTCCCGGCCGCCTATTCAAATCTGGTTTCACGTCTGGCGGGAGACAACCTGACCAAAAGTGAAACCCGGACCAATTGGCGGCACCGTCCCCTGACAGACAATCAGTTGCAATACGCGATCAAGGACGTGCTGTATTTGCAGCCGATTTATCACGAAATCATGTCGCGGATCCGTGAATTGGGGCGGGAGGAATGGCTGGCCGAAGAAATGGAGCGGCAACAACTGGCATTCGAGACCGACGCCGATTCGGAATCGTGGGACCGTTTGCCGGGAACATCGTCACTGAAGCCCCGGCAACTGGCCGTGGTTCGCGAATTGTGGAGGTGGCGCGACGCAACCGCCCGGCAACGCGATGCGCCGGCTCGCAAGATTTTGCGGGACGACCTGCTGGTCGAACTGGTGCGCCGCGGAACGAGCCAGCGGGCCAATATTCGGTCGATTCGCGGCATGGATTACGGGCGCATTCAGAAGCATCTGCCCGAAATATCCGAAACTATCCAGCGGGGCATCACGCTGCCTGAATCCGAGTGGCCCAGGCGAACCCGCAAGGCCCGGATCCCGAACCTGGGTTTGCTGGGTCAGTTCCTGGCGACAGCACTGGGGGTGATTTGCCGGGACGCGATGATCGCTCCCAATATCGCCGCCAGCACCGAAGAACTGCGAACGGTTGCGGCCTGGCGGATGGGCCTGATCCAGCTGGATGAACCTCCCCGCCTGTTTTCGGGATGCGCCGAGAAGTCATCGCGAAAAAAATAGACGATGTCCTGGACGGAACCTGTTCGATCCGGGTGGTCGATCCAAAATCCGATCAACCGTTGTCGATTACGGATTGACCGGCCGCCACCCGGAATCCTTGGTCGCCGCTCAGATTAACAGGCTTTCCAGCAACAGCCGCAGTTTCCGCAGTTCGGCCATGTGATCGACGTCCGGCTGGGGCTGAATGTCCACGCACAGGGCCCGCTGGTACTTGTGCTTGTTCAGCAAATTGACCTGTTTCCCGTAATCAATGACTCCCTGCCCAACACGAACCTGCAGTTGGTCGCGAGTCGTATCCCGCAAGTAGACCTGGTGGACATACTTGTACAGTTTCTCGATGTCCGGCGGATTTTCGCGTTGATAAACAAAGTGGCTTGGATCGAGTGACAGGGCCAGCCCTTTGACGTGATCGCAAATCACGCAAACCGTGTCCGGATCTTCCGACACGGCGCCGGTCGTGCTCAACATTCCGATACGGACCCCCTGGGTATTGGCCAGTTTGACCATTTCCTTGTATCGCTCAACCTCTTCATTAAACGGGGTGCCCAGCGGGCTGGAGGGAGCCGTTAGCGTGACAACCTTGTTGGCCTTGGCCAGTTTGCAAATCGCTTCAAATTGCCGGTAGTATTCATCACCCGTGGCATCGATATCCACAAAGTAGGACGATACCGTCAGCCGCCGGGTCGCCTGGCAGGCCATTGCCGCAGCCGCGACGTCCTCGACAATCCGCGACGGCTTGAAGGATGGACTGGCCTCCGACAAAACCAGTTCGACGTTGGTAAACTCCAGGTCGGCCAGCTTTTCAAAAGCCTCGGGGGGCGTCAAATCGGGAAAGCAATTGGTGGATGCGGCAACGAACACTATGCCGAACTCCTCAGGTTGGTGATGACTGCAGGGATTGGGAATTGCACTGTAGAAACATGACGTTTTTTTGGCAACACCAATGGAACCCGACGCGGATCGGCTGGCCCGCACCGCGCCCGAAAATAACACCCCGAACGCGGCCCGTTGGAAACGCCGGCACCGTTGTCCCAATCAGGACGCGGGAGCCCCAGGGATCCGGCAGGGGGATTCCAGCCGCGAATTCGGCGTCCCGCTTGCTCGCTCGGCTCTCGGCCACCACCGCTTGCCCGACAAGGCAAAGAGTTTTTGGCGACCGTGCACCAGTCGCTCGATGGGCTTGTCTAACGAACAGCATCCGGCAAAACGGGTTTTCGGGGACCAGCCAGAAGTGTCGTTCGGGACGGGCACCTCTGTTTTGGCAGGCGGACCATTGCCAATCACCGGGGTTACCTGACCGAAACCGACGGACGCGTTACAATGAAAAAATGTAAAAAAAGACTTTGCCAGGGAGCGTCTGTCATGAGTATCCAGTTCCTTATTCAATGCCACCTGATCCTTGCACTCGGTCTGCTGGCCGGCACGGCAACGTTGCCAGCCACGGCCCAGGAAAACGACGCATCGTCCGAACCTGCGAGCGCAGGGCAAAAGGCATTATTCGAAAAGTTTTCAACCACGTTATCCGGCTGCAAGTTTGTCGGCAGCTTCACGATCACCGGCCAGGACCCCGGCAAGTTGACGGCCGAGGAATACCATATCAAGTCGGTTCAGAAGATGGATGCCCCGGATATGTGGCTGTTCACGGCACGAATCAAGTACGGTGACAAGGATATCTCGGTCCCGTTGCCATTGCAGGTCAAATGGGCCGGAGATACACCAGTGATCACGGTGACGGATTTCAGTATTCTCGGCCAGGGACCGTTTAGTGCCCGCGTCCTGATTTACGATGACAAGTACGCGGGAACATGGTCCCATGGCGACGTCGGCGGCCATTTGTTCGGCGCAATTGTGGCGGGAGCAGCCGAGGGCGTTGATGTGGAAAAAACCCGCCGGGAACAGAAACCGTCCGACCCGGGCGACGACGGTTAGCGGGTCCCGGTCGACGGGATTTTGGACGAACCACTGGACAACACGGCGCAAATGCTGGCCACCGCGATGGCCGCCGTTTCGGTCCGCAGAATCCGGCCTCCCAGATTCCTCGGTTGCCATCCGGCCGCGGTCAGCCAGTCCAGTTCGCTGTCGTCCCAGCCCCCCTCGGGACCGATACAGACCGCCACAGCGCGTGTCGTCCGAACCTCGTCTGCCGCCAGAATCGTGTGGCACCCCGGGTGCAGAACGATGCGCGTTTCGAACACCGCGTCGCACCGGGCCAGATCCCCGATTCGTGCGGGCGCGGATACCTGCATCAGCTGATTGCGACCGCATTGCTTGCTGGCTTCGATCACGTACCGTCGCAACTTGTCCACCGCAGCGACACCGGATTTGACGGTCGAGCGGACCGTGACAAGAGGGATCAATTGGGAAACGCCCAGCTCCGTCAATTTTTCCACCAGAAACCGGGCCCGGTCACCCCGGGGCAATGCCACACCGACAGCCAGATTGAGGGGCGATTCCCGATCCACGGCCGATACTGGACCCGTTCGAACCGTCAGGCTCCTGCGAGTGGTTTTTTCGACCATTCCGACCGCCACGTTGCCCCGGCCATCAAACAGCTCGACGCTGGCTCCGCCGGTCAATCGCATCACATTCAGCATATGATGCGCTTCCGCCCCCTGGATCTCGTGCACAGCGCCCTCAGCCAATTCGGGGAAATAAAATCTTTCAGACACGATCAGGAGTGCCAGGTGATCTGGTTGAATCGGAGTTGCGCATTACAATAAACAATGAGCCGGAGGCCGTCCATAAACCGGCGGCAATCCCGATGAGGCGGCTCAGGAAACCCGGCAGCATTTTTCGAGGCGGATGGTTCATGTCGCTTGTATATCGTTCCGGTCCCGAACAGGACGCCGTTGTTGTCGATTTGAAAGACCCGCGAATTGCCGCCGTCCTGGCCTGGCTGTGGCCCGGTGCCGGGCATTTCTACCAGCGTCGGTTTACCAAGGGGTTTCTGTTCATGATCTGTATCCTCAGTACGTTTTTGTACGGCCTGGGTATCGGACGCGGGCGAACGGTTTATGCCTCGTTCCGCCCCAATGATTTTCGATGGCAATTCGTGTGCCAGTCAGGGGTTGGACTGCCAAGCCTGTTTGCAATGGCACAGTCCCTGAAAGTCAGGAATGACGGGAACCCCTTTCTGGTGATGTGCGAACGGTATCCCGCCGGATACGTCGATCCCGAATCCGGAAAACTGCGAGAGTTCGAAATTGTTTCCGGCGACGATCGGGAACGCCTGCAGGGACTGACGATCAAGGATGGCTTCATGGCTCCGCCGCGGGGACCGGTAACGCCCCAGGACAACGACGTTTTGGGAATGTGGCATGCGGAAATGAGGCATTATTTTGACCTCGGAACATTGTTCGCACTGGTTGCGGGATTGCTGAACTTTCTCGTCGTATATGACGCTTTCGCTGGACCGGCCATTGCTCCCCGGCCCGCCAACGATGGCGACCTGCCCGAATCCGGGGAGACCGGGACCGACACGGCCTCCCGCCGGAACTGACGTTCCGTCCGTCGCAACTGATAACCAGGAATCCGCCAGAATGAATCCCCTTCATTGTCCAGTTTCGAGCATCTTGCTGGCCGATATCTGGTCGGCTCAAATCTGGTATACCATCCCACTGATCCTGGTGATCAGCCTGGTCTACGGAGCGACCCGGCACGAATACTTGAAGGAGATTCTGGGGCATTCGTTGCGCGCCGCCATCTGGCTTGTGTGTTTTCTGGGCGTAATTTTCTGCCTCGTGTGGTGGGCGACGCGGCAGGTCTAATTGCGATGGCCGGCCCCGTGTCCAGGGTCGTGTCGTGGCGGTTGTGACCGTTGAATGCCCTGGCCCACGCTGGCCAAATGCCAGGCGGGGCGGTCGCCCGGAATCGGTTTGCCGTGTTGCCGGCTCCGGAACATAATGGCGGCATGAAACACAAACTCCCCCATCGGCCCGGCGGGTTTACTCTGGTTGAATTGCTGGTTGTGATTGCCATCATTTCGATTTTGATGGGGATCACGATACCGGCGGTCCAGTCAATGCGTGCCTCGGCCAAGAGCCTGGAATGCCGGAACAATCTGAGAAATATTGGTTTGGCTGTGACCAGTTACTACACCACCAACCGCCGGCTGCCCCCTTCGTTCGAGGTTCCGGAGGGAACCGTTGTGCGTGGTTCGTGGTCGGTTCATGCGCGAATCATGCCGTACTCCGAGCTGACAGCGGCCTACCGCAATATCGACTTCGACACCGATTGGCACGATCAGGTGGGAACCGGGATTCCCGCCCTGGCCGTCCCGCTGTTTAATTGCCCGTCCGAACCCAACAGCCAAACCCGGATTCGGGACGGGAGCCTTTATGTACACGGCACGAATTACGGTTTCAATATGGGATCGTGGCTGATTCACGACCCGGCAACCGGCCAGCGGGGAGACGGCGCGTTTGTCGTCAATGAAGGCAGGCGATTGAAAGACGTCACTGACGGGCTTTCAAACACGCTGGCGGCCGCCGATGTCAAGGCATACACGTCCTACATTCGCAATGTCGACTCCATCGATACCAGCTTTCCGTCAACGCCTGATCATTTCCTGGGAACGGCGGGCGAGTTGAAGCTGGGTCTCTCAATTGACCAAAACACGGGACACACGGTTTGGTGCGATGGACGCGTTCACCACACCGGATTTACAACTGTTTTTCGTCCCAACACCAGGGTCCCTTATGAAGTGGCTGGCCAGACGTACGACATCGACTTCACATCGCAACAGGAAGGTCGCGATTTGACACGCCCCACCTATGCCGCAGTGACATCGCGAAGTCATCACCCCGGGGGCGTTAACACGGTAAATCTGGATGGGGCCGTGCGATTTGTTTCCGATTCGATATCCACTTCGGTGTGGCAAGCACTCGGCAGCATCAACGGCGGGGAAGTCATTTCGGAGGCCTGGTAATCGGCAAGGGTCTGCCAAAATGCCAGAGACTGTCGGTTGCCCCCTGCGACGTACCGGGTTCACAACGGGCCGGGCCTGCGCCGGATTGATTGGCGACCCATTAACATCGCGTGGAACTTGTCGCGGTCAATGATTTTGCGGTAACTGACCAATCACAGATCGCGGTCCGTGGTCTGGTTGCCGCGGTGGCCCGTTGCCTGCTCCGATTCGTCCGCCGGGGGGGCAGGGCGATCTTCGTGGCCGGCGACCGGCAGTCCGAAATCTTCATTCAACCAGTGCCCCAGATCAATTTGTTGGCAGCGAACACTGCAAAAGGGAAACACCGTCGAATCCTGGCGGTCGAACGGTTCCCCGCACAAACTGCATCTGCCACGGGTCGTGTCACCGGTTCCCGATTGAGCGTCGGGATCCACGACGGTTCGATCCCGACGTTCATGCCGGTTGTGTCTGCGCGATTTGTCGCCGATGTCGGACTCCCGCCCTGAAAAAGCAGCCACCGGAACGGCCTCCTGTTTACCAGTTGCATCGATACGCTTCCTATCAAACCGCCAATTACGACGATCGTCAAGGGCCGAATCCGCAGGCGCACGGTCACTGGCTCCGCCCGGTATCGGCGAACCATCATTCAAAAAACACTGGTTCCGGGGCTCGGGGGATATCCCGTTCCGGGGGGGCGTTCGAAATCGCCGATCTGCCACGCATCGATTCCATTTTGCGGAGAGAATTCCTCGTGTCGCGCGGGAGCGAGAGCCATACCTGCCGGCGGGAATTGTGGACCCGGCTCCCGCCTGCGAGCGATACCTGACGGACGGTTGCCGCCGGGGATCAGGCGACAAAATCGCATCCTGCTGCCTGCATTCGGTGACGTACGCCAGTGTTGTGGACACAGGCCGCCGACGCCCCGCGCTCCGCACCTGGCGGGTGTTCCCGGGGGGAGCGGCCGGCAGCGCCGCGGCGTCACCGCCGACGTTTTCAATCAGGGCGACTTTGGGGCAGTTTCTGTTGTTCCAGTTCGCTGATTTTTTCGCGACACCGGTTCACCTCGGCGCTGGCCCATTTGTCATCCCCGTACATTTCCACAATGAAGTGGTAGGAATCCAGCTGTTCGATGGTGCTGCTGGACTGTTCCGCCCGTTGCATGGCAATGTTGATGATCTCCAGACCGCGAGCAATCTGCCGGTCGGCTTCCGCCCGAATGCGGGCCCGGTAAACGTCAGCATACTTTACGACTTTGGCATCCGAATCCGACAACAGGTCACTGTCGCCATGAAATTTCAACCATGCGTCCATGCGCTCAATGGCCTCGGGGGACTGGATATCCAGCATTCCCGTAATTTCCAAAAACTGTTTTTCGACTTCCGTTAACTCGACCTTTGGCGATTTTTGTTTTAATTGAAGTGTGTTTCGGAAGCGGATGGCGTCGGCATAACGGGCGAGATCATTGACATACAAAATCTGCTCGTGTTCGGGATAAATCCGCTGAAACAGCTGCAGAACGTCTTGCACACCCGTCGGTTTTCTTTCGGATTCGCTAATCGTGGCCAACAGTTCCTCGGCGCTTGGCAAACGAATCATGGTGTGCCAGATGCCGTAGGCAGCCAGTCCCGTGACGGCCAGCAGCGCCACGACCAGCGGCCAGGCGCGGCTCCTCGATTCCTCGGTTCGCTGGGCCCGGTCGGAGCGGCGTTGCTGTGGAGTAACTTCATTAAAATAGTTGGGTTGTTTGGCAATGCTCTCGGCGACCAACTCGCCGGCATCGGTGATTCGGGTATCGGTCTGCGAAATATCATCCGCCCCGCCGGTATCGAATCCGGAAACGGGCTGTCGCCCGGATGCAAACGTCTCACCCGGCTGCACCGCGGATTCGTTCGTATCGGCCGGAACGACCTGCGTGTCCGCATCCAGGCTGCCCGCGATGGCTTCCTCGACGTGTTGCAACTGGCGACTCACGGCCATGGCAGTCGCCAGTCTGCGGGCGGGATCTTTTTCCAGCAAACGGTGGATCAGCGCTGCCAGCGGCGCCGGAGTATCTTTGGCAATTTTGTCCAGACGCACCGGAGGTCGGGAGGACAGCAATGACTCAAAGGTCTTTTCAGCGGTCTCTTGCAAAAACGGAGGCCGGCCCGCCAGCAGGGAATACAACACCGCCCCCATGCTGAACAGGTCGCTGCGGGCGGTGACGGCCTCGCCCCGCGCCTGTTCCGGTGCCATGAAGTCCATGGTTCCCAGAACATTTCCTTCTCGGGTTAGCGAACTGGAACCAAACGATTTGGCAATTCCAAAGTCGGTGATTTTGACACAGCGTTGCCCGTCAATCATCAGGTTGCCGGGTTTGAGGTCCCGGTGAATGATCCCGCGATCATGCGCGTGACGCAAACCGGCACAAACCTGAATCCCGATATCGACGATTTGCGCCAGTGAAAAACCTGGCCCATTTTCTGCTCCTGAAACAGGCTGGATCCGTCCACCAGTTCCATGGCAAAAAACAGATTACCGTCGTCCTGACCGTAACTGAGCAGCCGCACGATATTTTCGTGCTCCAGCTTCATGAGCGCATCGATTTCGCCTTCAAACCGGTGACGAAAGCGCTCGTCAAACGAATACTGGGGCGCCAGAGCCTTGACGGCCACGCGTTCGTCGGACCCTTCCTCCCGGGCCTCGTATACCGTCCCCATCCCACCGCGTCCGAGCACGCGAATCAGTTCGAAGGGCCCCAGCCGTTGCAGCGCCATCGGTTTCTCGAAAATCAGCCAACGGTTGAAAGGACTGCCACCAACCGATCGTCAACGGACCATCGGCAAGACCGGCTCACGGCAATGTTGGACCGCCCTGCAGCCATTTTATACCACTCCATTGCCGCGGCAATTGGCAATGGACGCAATCCACAGCGGCACCAAAAACGGGATCCCGGTCCCTGCCGGTTCGCTGGTGAAGCGCGTTCCAGCTGCTACAATACGTGCTGGCTGTCCAGGCGTTTTCGCCGGTCGGGCACCCCAAACGTCGCGTCGGCCGGGTTGCGGGGACCTGCCGGGCACGCGGAAGTTCACCCCGGTTATTTGGCTGCGGTCGCACAGAAACTGAAATCATGATCATCCTCAATCGCCCGTTTCCATTATTATTAGCCGCCGGGATGCTCATGCTGGCGGTGACCGTGGAACCATCACCGGTCGTCGGGTTGCAGGTCGTGTCACCGAGTATCACGGGTCCGGTGCCCGTCGAACGGGACGATCGCGTTACCAGTGAACTGGAATCCGCCAATTCGCCGACTCTGGCCGCCGAGCCGTCGATCCAAATCCTCAAATCGCTTCAGCCCATGGTGCCCTTCGAAATCCCGGGGTCCGACATCGAGGAATCGCTGACTGGCATCATCCGCAAACTGTTAACCGGCCAGGGGGAACTGGCCCTGATGGAGCTGAAGGAATTGCGCAATTCGCGACCCGATTTGCCGCCGGCCGAGTTGATGGTGGCGGGCGTGCTGTTCGCCGCCGGCGATGCCAGCCAGGGGCGCATCTGGCTGGAAAGATCAGCAGTCGATTATCCCGAGTACCCGGCGTCATGGACCGGCTTTGCCCGCCTTGCGATCGCCGACAAACGTATTGCGGATGCCCAGGCACTGCTGGAAAAAGCCGACCGTATAGTTCAGGCAGGTGCGTGGACGGATCAACAGGCCAAACTGTTTCGCAGCGAATATCTGGATGGCCTGACCGATGTGGCAATTGCCCGGGCCCAACTGGAAGATGCCCGGAGGTATTTGCTGGAATTGAAAGAACTTGCACCGGACAACGCCCGGATTCCCTTGCGGCTCGGGCAAGTGGAATTTGATCTGAATGATGTCGATGCCAGCCTGGCCTACCTCCGCGAAGCGCGGGAAAAGGCCCCGGAAATCCGGGTGCCGGAAGTCATCATTTCGGAATGGTTCATGCGACGTCAGGAGATGGAAAAATCGCGAGAATGGATCACGCTGGCGGCCGACCAGAATCCCGAGAATGCGGATGTCATGGTCGATTATTCACGCTGGTTGCTGCGAACCGAACAACTTCCCGAAGCGCTGGCTGCCATCGAAAAAGCTTCCGCCGGGAATGCCAATCCGGTTCTGGTACAGTTTATCAAGGGACAAATCGCGTTCGCCCGGCGGGATTATGAAATGGCTGAAATGTATTTTGATGCGCTCGCCCGACAGAAACCGGGAGACGCTGATGCTACCAACATGCTGGCGCTCAGTCTGGCAGAAAGCTCCGATCGTGCCAAACAGGAACGGGCGCTGGAATTGTCCATGGTCAACCAGCGAATGTATCCCCGGAGCCGGACGGCGGCGGCCACGGTCGGCTGGATTTATTACCGGCTGGGCCGCATGGCCGAGGCCGAAAATGTGTTTCAGCAGATCGCGGCCACGCGAACCATGGAACCGGCGACGGCTTTTTTTGTCGCCAGCTTTCTGGATGCCCGGGGTGATGCCGCCACGGCGCAAACGCTGCTGGAACGGGCAGTCGCCAGTACCGATTACTTCATGTTTCGTCAGGCAGCTGCCGAATTGCTGGAACAAATCCGGCAACGAGCTGCCGCCCCGGACGCGTCTTCCCCGGATTTGCCGGCCACCCCCGACGCAACCAAACGCCCCGCCGACGACGGAACTCCCGACCCAAAGCCCCGCTGACTGTTTGAGCAAATCCGGAGCAATCAATGGCCCTGAAGTGGTGTCACGGCACGGTAACGGACCGCCAGGTCTGGACCGATGGCCTGTTTACGATCAAGGTGGAAGTCGACGGAATCGATCCGTTTGTGCCGGGCCAGTTTCTGCAGGTAGGCATGCATCTGCAGAACGGGGAAACCCGGGAACATGTTTTTCGACCCTATTCCGTGGCCTCGCCATGGGGCCCGACCCTGGAGTTTTTTATTGTCGTCGTTCCGGAAGGCCGCCTGACCCCGCAATTATGGGATCTGAAGTCCGGAGACCCCATCGACGTCAGCGCCCGGGCCGCCGGGCGATTTACCCTCCGCCATACTCCGCCCGCCGACCATCTGTGGCTGGTGGCAACCGGGACCGGTCTGGCGCCGTACATTGCCATGCTGCGAACCGGGGACCCCTGGCAACAATACCGGAAAATCGTGGTGGTCCACGGGGTGCGGCACGGCACCGATCTGGCCTATGCCGACGAACTGCGGAAATTCAGCCATGACCGGGCTGGCCAGCTGGTCTACATACCGACGGTGACCCGCGAAGAAGTCGATGGTGCGCTGACCGGACGAATCCCGAATCTTCTGGAAAACGGTTCCCTGGAAGCCGAGGCAAAAATTGAATTGGTCCCGGAAACAACCGCCATCATGCTGTGCGGGAATCCGGCCATGCTCGATGACATGGAGGCGTTACTGGAGAAGCGCGGAGTTCACCGGCACCGCAGCAAAACTCCCGGCCATCTTGTGCTGGAAAGATATTGGTAATGTCTGCTACATTATCCCGGTCATCGCCGGCAGATCATGGGGTTTGCGGGAACCGCTCGCCCGTCCATGACACCGCTGCTGGCCATTTGCAGGAAACCAACACCAGGTCACCCCATTATGGATTTGATTCAGGGTTTCGAAAATATTGTCAGGGAAAATGAACCTCTGGCGCCGCATACACGTTTGCGGATTGGCGGGGTTGCAGAATTCTTCGCGGAGCCGACCTCGCTGGAAGAACTGTCGGCCCTGATTGTGCGGTTTCGGGACGCCGATTTGCCCATTCGCCTGCTGGGCGGTGGATCCAACCTGCTGGTTCGGGATGAAGGCACAGCTGGCCTGATCATCAGCCTGGCGGCGCCCGCCTTTTGTCGTCTGGAAGCCGGTGATGATACGGTCGTGGTGGGCGGCGGAACCCGATTGTCGCACCTGGTTTCGCTGGGAGTGGGGCAGGGGTTCGCCGGGATTGAAAACCTGGTCGGGATTCCCGGAACCGTGGGGGGCGCGTTGCACGGAAATTCCGGGAACCAGCACGCGGCTATCGGCACCTGGACACGCAATGCAACCGTGTTGACGCGCAAAGGCGATCTCGTCCAGCGGGAAATCAGCGAGATCAATTTCGGTTATCGGCAAAGCAGCCTGACCGAGCTGGTGATCGTTGACGCCACCCTGCAATTCGAAAAGGAAGATGTCGATCAACTGACCCGGCGGATGCAAAAACTGTGGATCGTCAAACGCTCCAGCCAGCCCGCCAGCGACGAAAACGCGGCCTATGTGTTTCGCGACGAGGGAGGTGAGCCGGCAGGCCGGTTGATTGAACAGGCCGGATTGCGGGGAACCCGGATCGGAGGCGTTGAAATTTCATCCAGTGACGCCAATTTTTTCCTCACCTCACCCGGAGCCACCAGCGACGATGTGCTGCGACTGCTCGAACTGGTGCAGACCCGCGTCTCCGAACGGCTCGGTATCGACCTGAAACAAAGCCTCGTGGTCTGGTAGGCACGACGCCTCGTTCCCTCGGCCCAACCGATACGACCGGCAGGGTTTCGCGGTAGGCCGGGTACTCCGGGTGGCAAAATCGCTACGCGCCACGGGAATGCGGGGCCGGCGTTCTGCTGATTCGATAAACAGGAACATCGGCCGCCATTCTGGCGGATCTGAATTTCTGGTTTTCTCCCCGGAATGCCCTGCATGGCGAAACGAAAAAAAAAGACCGCGGCGGCAACGCCTGCCGATTTGTCCCTGCTGCAGCTGCTGGTTAATCCGGTGACCCTGATGATGGTCGTGGCCATCGCCGCGATCCCGTTATGGAACCGGTACCAGGGCCAACTGGATGTCCCCGGAGGATCCCCGTTGTCGGCCGAGCACCTGCAACTTAATGAACGGCCTCCGTGGATTCGCACCCAGGTCACCGAAACAGCGATTCGTGACAGCCGGCTCAATGAAATCACAATCCGCCAGCCCGACAGCGTGGATCGCGTGGCTGCGGCGCTGGCCGTTCAACCGTGGGTGAAATCGGTCGTCGACGTGCGTAAAACAGCGACCGGCATTTTCGCCAATGTGCAATGGCGCCAGCCATTGGCCATCGTCGAATTTGCCGATAACCTCGTGATTCCCGTGGACAATGAGGCCGTCGTGCTGGAAGGCGACGGACTGAACGCCTCGGACACCGGGGAACTCTGGCGGATCTCCGTTCCGCAACCGCTGACGACCGGTCTCGCCTCGGGCCGCGTCTGGGCCGATATGCGGATTCAGGACGCCATCGCGATTGCGGCGGCATGGCAATCCCGCAACCGGTCCACCGGTCTGATGCGGGTCGTTAATCGCAGTTACCCGACAGGCGATCGAGTTCGCTTGCAGCCCTATGAACTTTGGACGGCGGGCGGCGCCATCGTATTCTGGGGCAACCCGCCCGGCCATGAAGTTTCCGGGGAGGCGTCGGCCGAGGCAAAAATTGCTGCGGTGCAGCGGTACATCGAGGAAAACGGTTCACTGGATGCATCCCGACCCCTGATGCTGGACGTTCGGGACGGGACCGCCCGTCAGGCCGATGCTACCCTGGCCGAGCAACCGACCGATTTCATCAAAATGCTGAAATGACGGCAGCCCGGGCGGCATCGGTTCAATCACATGGCGACCCTGCCGTCAGGATCCGGAAAAACTGGAAGCTCGGCGCCTGCCAATCGCGGGGGCGGAGTAGTTGCAGGGAATCTCCTATTCACCAGATTCCAGGCTCGTTGTTTCGCGGAACTGAGCCTCGGTCTGGTCGACGCTGCGTTTAAGTTCCTCACGGATAACGGGCATTTCCGCGGGCGCTTCGATTCCAATACGCACGCCTCCCCCCGTAACGCGAACGACAGTCACCGAGATATTGTCACCGATCAGGATTCGCTCGCCCACTTTTCGGCTCAAAACCAACATGATCTGTTTCCCTGATTCGGATGGTCTTCCAATGATTCCAAGTCATGCGGTTTTTTCTTCAGGCCAACTGGAGAAGATCTCAAATCACCGAATGGCCCCGGACCGCCTGCGCCCGATTGCTAAAAGGGTACGTTGTCGCAACGACTCCGACAACCAGCCAGCCAATCCGTACCCGGGATCCCGGGCATTTGCGCAGCACGCCAGAACCACCCAGTTTACCAAACATGGCTTGGCCGCAACCCGGCAAGAATGAGGTGATTGCGGGTTGCCGGGCGCGGCAGGCGGCTCGGGCTTGCGTGCCCATTCTGCCGAAAGCCACACTGCCGGCGAGCCAGACCGGGGGTTTTTGGGAGCCGGGGGCCGGCCACACCCGGGGCCTGGCGTATCCGGATTTTGCCGGATCACGGACGGGCTCGTCGGAGAAGCCCCTCACCGGACTCGCGGGCGGGCACCGCCAGAATGGAGGCCGGATCAGGACTCCATTTTGATGCTCACGACCTCAATCGGGCTGACGGGGCGATCGTTTCGGCAGGGTGCCGATTCGATTTGATTGACCACGTCGATCCCGGAAACAATCTTTCCAAACACCGGGTGCCGCGACTGGCCCGGCGAAAAATAATCCAAATAGGCGTTGTGGGCCGTGTTAATAAAAAACTGGGAGCCACCGGAATTGGGGCGCCCGGTATTGGCCATCGACAAAGTCCCCGGTTCGTTGGACAAACGCACGCCGTCCGGATGTTCGTCGGGAATCGTTCCATGGGGCGGACCGCCCGTCCCCGCTTTTTGACTGTTCGGGTCCTTGCTGTGGGGGCAACCGAACTGAATCATAAAGTCCTTGATCACTCGATGAAAATGCAGGCCGTCATAGAAACCGTCGTTGACGAGATCGATAAAATTTTGTGCCGTGACCGGCATCTTGTCGAGAAAGATCTCGGCCTTGAACTGGCCGAGCGACGTATCAAAAACAGCGACCGGATTGGCCATGGAAAAACTCCCGGAAAGATAGCAGGTCAGTTGGTGGGGGACCGGGGTAGCGGTTTGCCCAAATCAGTGTGAGACATCGATTCTGGCATTTCGCCGTTTGAACGGCAAGCCGGGAGGGCCACATGGGTCCCAATGGGTTGACCCGACGATTCATCCGGCGCCGAGGTTTCCGCAAACGGCCAGCACCGGATGAGGGTTTGTCAAGTCGTCCAGAACCATGTCGGCACCTGCCTCCTCCAGTTGCCGACGGGAACTGCCGCCGGTTGCGACTCCAATGACATTTGCGCCAATCGCCCGCGCACAACGAACATCACTGACCGTGTCGCCGATCACCCAGGCATTGCCGGGGTCGACGGGTTCGGGGTTGGCCCATCGTCGACAGTCATCCAGTGCGGCATGGGCCACGGCATTGCGATCGTCATGTTCGTGACCGAAACCACCAAAGACAAAATAATCGCGGATTCCAAAATGCGAGATTTTGGTCATGGCCGCGTCGCGCGAGTTTCCCGTCAACAAACCCAGTGAAACCGAGGATTGGTCGGCCAGTCGCGTCAGCAATTGAGTCACACCGGACAGCAATTGCCCGCGGCATTGGCCAATACAATCATCCAGCTCGACATGGTAACGCCGGGTAAATTCCCGGTAAGCGGTGTCCGTCAGATTCAGCCCCGTTGCCGTAAACAAATCGCTGATAATGGCTCGATCGGTGCGGCCGTGAACGGGCAAGTCGGGCAACTGGACAATATCAAACATCTCGGCCATGACGCGTTGCATCGCCACGCGTCCGGCCCCGCCGGATAAAAGCAGTGTCCCGTCGATATCAAAGAAGAAATAGTTCACTTGTCCCGTACCGCAAAACCGGTTGGTCCGAACTGTGCCAAAGGCCCTGTCGTGGCGGGCAACGGTACCGATCCGTCAGGGCACCGGCTGCGAAGCGGTCCCCAACAGGGCGCAATCCGCTGCAGCAACTCATCATGCAGGTGCCCATTGGACGCCAGGATACTGGATGGTCGCAAGGGGACTTGATGTCCGTCGCAATCCGTAACCCGACCACCCGCCTCTTCCACGAACAACCGGCCCGCGGCAAAGTCCCAGGGTGCCAGCTGGAACTCAAAATAGGCACCCAGCTGGCCACATCCCACCATACACAAATCCAGTGACGCTGTTCCCATTCGGCGAAAGCCGTGGATATCGCACTGGAACAGGTCCTGCATGGCCTGCAACGTGGCTTGCATTTTGCGGCCGCGATCGTAGTAAAATCCGACGCCCAACAGCACCTGGTCCAGGGTGGTGGCCGTCGAAACGCGAACTGGCCTGCCGTTCCTCCAGGCACCCTGACCCCGCCCGGCCACAAACCAGTCATCGCTGGCGGGCCGGACGACCACGCCCAATTCTGCCTGTCCCCGATGGTACCATGCGATCGAGATTGCGAAATGTTCAATCCCGTGGACGAAATTGTTCGTACCGTCCAGCGGGTCGATCACCCACAGGTCTTCCTGGCCGCTGACGGCCTGGCCTGTCTCTTCTCCAAGAATTTCGTGATCGGGAAAGGTCCGGGAGATGGTTCGGGTGATAGCCTCCTCGGATTCGAAATCGGCCCGGGATACGAGGTTGCCGGCGTGTTTCTGTTGAACAGGAAACTCACCGCGAAAATAACGCCGCAGAACTTCGGCGCCCTGACGGGCAGCCGCTGTGGCGGCCTCCAGTTGGGGGCTGGTGAAGATGGACTCGGAGTCAGGCACGACAGGGGAACCTGCGAAACACGGGTTGGTGATCCGGTGAGCTCCGGGCCAACCCGCCGAACCGGACCCTGGCCGGGGCGGTTGCGGCAGTTGCGTGTTGGGTCCGGGGATTACATCACCGAGAAATAGCAATCAGCTGCAAAATCGAAAGCCTCCGGCGACATCACGACGGGCAGCTGATTATAGTTGCAATAGTTCCGGATTTGCAGCAGAAGGTCGCGGGGCTGGCAATTGCGAAAGGGCCGGTTGGTGGGTTCGTAATGGGTGCGGATCAGGTAGTCAATCGCCGCTGGATCATGGGGCACATCCAGCACTTTGGACATGATTTTGAAAAGTTTGCAAAACTGTTCCCGGGAAGGATTTTCGACTTCAATTTTGTAGGGAATCCGCCGCATAAATGCATCGTCGACCAGGTCGCGCGGTTCCAGGTTGGTTGAGAATATCACCAGCTGGTCGAAGGGAACCTGAATCTTTTTGCCGCTGGTCAGGTTCAGATAGTCATGGCGTTTTTCCAGGGGCACAATCCAGCGGTTTAACAACTCGTCCACCCGCATTTTCTGGCGTCCAAAGTCATCAATTACCAGAATGCCACAATTGCTTTTTAGTTGCACCGGAGCTTCGCTGATTCCGGTTTCGGGATTGAAGGTGATTTCCAGATGATCCATGGTCAATTCGCCTCCCACCACGATCGTCGGCCGCTTGATGCGAACCCAGCGCTGATCGATCTCCTTGTTGTCCAGCAATGTTTCACTGTCGGCCAGGGGGGCTTCTTCGTGACACATGGGATCGAACAGCCGCAGGATTTCACCTTCCACCGACAGGGCCCGGGGGATCCAGATGTACGGGCCGAATGCCTTGGTGACGCGTTCAGCGATGCTCGTTTTTCCGTTGCCGGGATAGCCGTACAAAAACATGCCCCGCCCGGAACTGATGGCCGGCCCCAGCCGCTGCAGAATTTGTTCGTCGATCAGCAGATCGCTGAATGCGTTCAACAACTGGTCGCGTGTCGGATACTGGCCCTCGATCGTCTGGGCCTTGACGCACCGCACATAGTCCTGCAAACAAACCGGTGCGGCCCCAAAATAGGTGCATATTCTGGAATAATTGCGGGCCCGTAACGCGCCGATCTCGGTCAACCGGCAAACATAATCGTTCATCGTGGCCTGGCCCACGTAGGCGATCAGCTGCTCCATCTTGATCCGCGCCAGGAATTTCTCGATCAGGATATACGGCAACCGGGTCTGTTCGGCAATCGTGCGACCTGATGAATCACCCCGCGCCAGCAAAAACTTCAATACCAGTTCCTCCACCCGGGTTTCGCTGATCTTGGCCTGCTCAAACGACGTCGGGCGACGCGGGATGAAGATGTCCTCCAGCTCATCGTGAGCATCGACCAAATGGGAATTGGACCGCAACGCATTGATCTCTTCCATCGAGACCTTTTCAACAGGCAGAGGCTGGGGACTGCCGGCCGGTGCCGGATCCTCCGCCACGTCGCTGCCGGTCATCGCATTAATACGAGCCAGCAGCATATCGAGATCCTTGCCGGTGCTGTCGTTCGGGGTTTCGTGCGACATGGAGGCTTGAAAGTCATTCATCTTCGGTTGATACCCTTGCAATTCAGTCGACGTATTGCCGTTACCACGGGGCCGGAACTCCTGGTCCTCGCGCAGACTGCGCCCGGTCAACCGTAGGTCGCAGGAATGACCCGGTCAAACCCGTCCGTCCGGTCAAATGGCCCGGTTCGGAAAATCAGCGACGGGAGGCCCGGTGCCGGGCAAGGCATTCGGTACAAATTTTTGTTACGACCCGTATATCCGGTTGACTCGGCGCGACTGGTCCACGCCGGTTATCATGAGCAGATCGCCGATCATCCGACATCGAAGGTTGCTGCCCCCAAGGTTGATTCCATGCCCTGCCGTCCCCTGCTGATCCCGCTCATCCATATGGTGATCCCGGCGCTGGCGCTGGTTCCCGTCGGCACGCTGGCCGGCCAGCTGGCCCCCTCGAAACCAGCCGGGGGTTCCGCTGAAATGGAAACCGAGATCCGCCAGCTGCTGCGGACTCAGGCGGATGCCTGGAACGACGGCGACCTGGAAACGTTTATGGCCACGTACTGGAATTCACCCGAGTTGACATTCAGCAGTGGCGGCCAGACCACTCGCGGCTGGCAGGCCACGCTCGACCGGTATCGCACCCGCTATGCCAATCGGGAAATCATGGGGCAATTGAATTTTGACCATTTGGAGTTTCGTCCGCTGGGCAACTCGGCGACCCTGGTCCTCGGTACCTGGCATTTGCACAACAACCAGGGCAATCCGCAAGGCAATTTTTCGCTGGTCCTGCAAAAAAAAGACGGTCGCTGGCTGATTGTGCATGATCACAGCTCGACGCTGGAGCCGGGCGCCGACCCCGATCCCTGATGGTCGGCTGCCCGCGAACCGTTCAGCATGTCTGAAACAGAAACCCGGCAGGCGGGGTAATTGGTAAAAGATAGCGCCCAGGTCAATTGGCGGACTCGATTCACAACCCCGGGAAACCCAAAGCGATGCAAAACCGATTCCGTCTGGTGATTGGAGTGGTGGTCTGGATCGCGCTGCTCGGATGGGCCGGCAGCAAGCTGGTTGGACGATTCACCGATTCCGATGATGTCTCCGCGCAGGACCTGCTTCGGTTTTCATTACAACAGCGGAGAGACTACGAGCTGTTGTTCAATGACGATTACGTCGTACGCATCGGTGATCCGGTCTACTGGCGTAATGAGGATGGCGAACTGATTCAGGTGGGTGTGCTGCGGCAAGTCGAATCGCCGGACTCGCAGTCCTATGCTCCGACACTTACCCGGTGGGCGTCGGTGACGTTTTTCTCGTCGGCGCCTCCTGTCACCCGTGACAGTTACTTGCAGCTGTACGAAACGCCTTCGTCGATGAGTTGGGTGGCGGAAGCCTTGCTGCCGCCGCACAAACGTTCCGAGATTGCCGGGTACATCGGACAGATCGTGACCGAGAATTCCGATGTGATTCTGGAACAGCTGAAGCCGGTTTTTCTGGAAGCGGTTACCGACAGCGGGCAAGTGCTGCGCGACGAAATGGCAGCCGCGATCGCGGCCCATCGCGAGCAGTGGCAAGCCCTGGGTCAGCGATACCAGCGCGAAATTGTCGAGCAACAGCTGGTGCCGCTGATCAATACGCAGGTTTGGCCCGTGATCCAGGAGGAAATGCGACCGGTCATCGAGGCGATTGGCGAGGACATTTGGCGGTCGGCCTCGGTCTGGCGGTTTGGCTGGCGGGCCGTTTACGACTCGCTGCCCCTGCCGGATCGCGATTTGACGCAACAGGAATTTTCGCGGTTCGTACAGGAATCGGCGTTGCCCATCGTGACGGCTCACATTCCCGAACTGGTGGCGGCCCAGCAACGGGTTTTGTCGCGGGTCGTCGACAATCCCGACATTCAGACGTTCGTGACCGATACGTTGCTGAAAATCAGCGATGACGTCGAGTTGCAAAACCTGATTTTGCAAATCGTGCAGGAAGCGGTCCTGGAGAACGAGGATTTTCACCGCCAGCTCGATGAAATCTGGAACCGCCCCCACATCCGGCAGGCCCTGCGATATTCCGACGCGCGGTTTGGTCCCTATGTGGAGACCATTGGCGAAAAGCTGTTCGGATCACCCGTCCGCGGCGTGACACCCGAGTTTGCCAGAATTCTGCGGCACCGGATTTTTTTGAAAGACACCCGCTGGCTGGTGTTAACCAATACCCGGGTCAATCCGTCCATTCGCGTTACGGCCATGGACATACGACAGCCCGGTGTCCTCGCCGTGGTCAGCGAGCAGGCCACCGACGACAATCCGTTTTTTATCGAAGCCAGGGGCCGCAAGTGAACGACCAGACCGCGGAGCCGCACCCGCCAACCCGGACATCGGGTGAAATTCGAATTTCGGACTTGACGGTCGTGGCAGGCGACAAGGAGTTGTTGCGTGACACGTCGGCCACGTTTGCGGGGGGCAAGATTACATTGCTGGTTGGCCCCAGTGGCGTGGGCAAGTCGGTGTTGATGAAAATTGTGGCCGGGTTGATTGCCGCCGGACATGACAGTGTGCACTTTTCGGGCGAGATATTCCTGGGAGATGCCCGCCGCCGGCAGGGCGATTTCGGCGTCGTGTTCCAGTCCTTCGCCTTGTTCGACGAATTGTCTCCCGTCGCCAATGTGCAGTTTGCGATCGACCACAGCCGATCTCCCGGGGAGGAATCGCCCGTGGAAATGCTGGAACAGCTGAATGTTCCCACCGACGTGCGCACCGTGCTGTTGAGTGGCGGGCAACGTCAACGCCTGGCGATCGCCCGGGCCCTGGCCTATGATCCTCCCGCCATTCTGTTCGACGAGCCCACATCCGGTCTGGACCCCGAAAACTCCCGCAAGGTCGGTCAGCTCATCCAGGAAACGCAAAGCCGGCATGGCAAGACATCCCTGATCGTGACGCATGACTACGAGTCGCTGGTCTCCATCGCCGACGCCGTGTTTGTCCTGAATCCGATTGAAAAAAGGCTGGAGCAGATACCCCGTGAGCGATGGGACCAGTTGCACGAGATCCTGCAACCGATGGCGGCCGTGGCGGCTCGCAAGGCCGATGATCTGTCGGCCGAACGACCGGCCCAGAAACTGGTTCGCTCGGCCCGCAACTTTTTCACGGGCACCACCCGGGCGCTCGAGAACGTGATTTGGGGCCTGTTGTCGGTCATCCCGATCTGGAAAAGTTTTCGCTGGGGCATGCGGTACCTGTTGCACTACCTGCGGCTGGTTTGCGGCCCTACCGCCTGGTTTTATCTGGTCATGGCCGGCATGATCACGGGATTCGTAACCACCTACTACATATTCCAGTTTTTGCCCTATGCCCGGTATACCGAACCGTTGCTGGTCGATGACCTGTTGTCCGCCACCGGATTCAGCTTGTACCGGATATTCGTTCCCATTTTGGCCACGGTGCTGATCGCCGCCCGTTGCGGGGCGGCGGTCACCGCCGATGTGGGCAGCAAGCAGTATTCCAATCAGATCGATGCGTTGCTGACGTTTGGCGTCCAGCCCCGCCAATACCTGTTGTCACCGATTATGATTTCGTTTCTGGTGGGCGTCCCGATTCTCGTGATGATCGGATTTGTTACGGCCCGTTTCACCAGTGTCGTCACATTTACATTGTCGCACCCTGAACATGGTCCGGACTACTGGTACCAGCACTTTCATCGCGGGCTGCACGTCGTTAACCAGGGATGGTACTACGGCAGTGGCTGGCTGCTGGCCAAGGTTTCGTCCTGTGCCGTCGGGATCGCACTGATTTCCTACCACATCGGGTTGAAACCGAAATTCAGCAGTAATGACGTCAGTCGCAGTGTCACGACGACCATCCTCTGGTCAACCTTGTATGTCCTGATCGTGCACTTTACCTTTGCGTTCTTTGAGTTTAACGACCAAATCAAGGGTTAGGATTGACCCCGCGCCGCGCGACCTGCCACTCGGAGTCAAGCATCGGGCGTCGAGTGTTTTGATGATCGGGCGAGCCATTGTGCCGGGGTTGGCCGGCGGGCATGACCGGTCACGACTCTGCAGATGCGGTACCACTGCTGGCTCGCCTGGATCCGGCGCGGGTGAACCGGCGGCAGGTGCCCGGTGACTGAAGGCCACGTTGCGGGCGGTGGCCAAAGGGGTCAGGAAGGCTCTGTCGAGAACCTCCGGTTTTGGACTTGAGGTTGCCAGGGATGGCTTGTCCAACCGTGCTATTTTCGGAAAAAACCGCACCCTGGGTGCGCCAGTTGTGGTATGGCATCAAGATTTCCGCAGAGCCGGCAGGTCGCCGGTTTCAACTTGCCGGGAAAATGATTGATGCGGAGTGCACCGGTTCGGTCAAGCCTGAGCGAAGCGCCCGCCAATCTTTCCCCCCCGGTTCAACTCGATGGCATGGCTGCGACAAGTCGTGTGCCGAGCCACATGGGGGATTGGCGAACCCGATCGGCTCGGATTGGGACGTGGCCGATGTGCGGGCGGCAGAGGCTGCCGCCTGGCTACAGTCGATCCAGCGGGCTTATGATACCGGTCGCTCCGGTGGTGCTGACGTGGGTGTCGATCATCGTCGTCTTCACGTCGGCATGGCCCAGTAATTCCTGGATCGTGCGGATATCCGCGCCGGCTTCGAGCAAGTGCGTGGCAAACGAATGGCGAAACGGGTGGCACGATATTTTTTTCCTGATGCGACTGGCATCCACCGCTTTCTTGACCGCCTTTTGTATTGCATTTTCACTGATATGATGACGACGTAATTGCTGATTCACTGATTCCAGTTCAGCCGAACCCGGATCGCCGAAATCACCGTCATCGGCGCTGCGGGGCCTGGGGTCCTTACTCAGTTTCTGGGCCGGAAACACGAATTGCCACTTCAGTTCTCGGCCAGCATTGGGATATTTGACCGCGAAGGCGTTCGGCAACCAAACCCAACCTGCCCCCTGCATCAGATCTGATTCATGTAAACGATTTACATATTGAAGTTGACGCTCCAAATCACCGACCACACGTTTCGGTAGCGGCACCATCCTGTCTTTGTCACCTTTGCCTTCGCGGACAACGATTTGTTGACGCCCAAAGTCGAGGAAGCGTCCCAATAAATGTTGAAAGTTGAAAGGTGGTCTCCCGAATGGCGACAATGTCGCCAATCGAAATTCAACTTTCATACGTCGGTGACAGCCGACGGGGAGACCACCATGAACGAATCTAATCTTTTGCAACAGCTTGGGCAAGTTTCTTCTTCGACAGCATCGGAAGTGTTCCGGGATCACCTTCGGGGACTGGTTCGTCAGATGATCAGTGATGTGATGGCCCAGGAGGTGACGGACCTTTGTGGACCGAAACATCGCCCGCGTGGCGAGGGTTGTTATCGCAACGGCAGCAGCGTTGGGCGTGTCATCTACGAAGGCGGGCGTGAAGAGGTTGTTCGACCTCGGGTTCGCCAACAGAACGAGGATGGCAGCACGTCCGAGGTTCCACTGGCCAGCTATCGTGCCGCTTGTTGCCCGAATCAACTTCGCGACTCGATCGTCGGCGCATTGGTCGCCCGAGTGAGCACGCGTGATGTGGCTGATGTTCAACCCGCCAATGCTCCGGGGGTTAGCAAGTCAAACGTATCGCGGCACTGGCAAGCGGTCGGCCACAAGTTCGTTGAAGAGCTTCGCGATCGGGATTTATCGCAGCAGGACTGGGCGATCCTGATGCTCGACGGGATTCGCCTGAGCAAGGATCAACTGGCGATCGTCGCCATCGGAATCACGGCAGACGGTTACAAACACGTTTTGGATTTCGATCTTGGCAGTACCGAAAACGCCGAAGTTTGCCGGGCTTTGATGCGGCGATTGATCCAGCGCGGGTTCCACTGCGACCGACGATTGTTGGCGGTTCTCGACGGCAGCGATGCGCTGCGGTCGGTCGTCATGGAGTTCTTCGCAGACGCCGTGGTTCAACGCTGCCTGGTTCATAAAGAGCGGAACATCAAAGCCAAACTGTCAAAGCGTCACTGGGGCGAATTAGCCCGTTTGTTCAAGCGACTTCGCCGTGTGCAAGGCAAACAGGCTGCCGAGGAAGTGGTCGCTGAACTGGCGGCCTTTCTGAAGCCGATTAACGCCGAGGCGCTGACGAGCCTGCACGAAGCCGGGGAGGATCTGATTGCCTTGCAAAGCCTGAATGTTCCCAACACGCTTCATCGAAACCTGCTCAGCACCAACGCCGTTGAAAACTCATTTCTGAACACGCGGCGAAAGATTGACCGCGTGACAAGATTCCGCGCAGAGACCGATCAGGCGACGCGGTGGCTGGCCTTCGCACTGGTGGAAGTCGAGAAAGGCTTCCGCCGAATTTCAGGGCACAAGGACCTGTCACACTTGATCGCAGCTTTGGAAAAACCAAAAAATCCGCCGCCGAAAATTTCCGTGGGACTGCGACGGGACAATCAAACGGTGAGCATTACGTAAGCAAGCAACCGGCGGCTTGACGCGAGCTATTCCTGCGGACTCGCTTGCCGCCTGACCAAACCCTAAACTTTAACCAGCGAGACCACCGACAGTTTCAACAACAAACGGGACATCCCCAAATAGTTTTTGGGACGTTTTGGCAGCTGGAGTTGGTCGTCCAGTATTGAAAAAAGATATCGAGTTCCGGAACCGTAACAATCGGCCCGTCCATCCACACATCATTTTCAAGTTTTACACGCTTCCAGGGTCGTTTGTTGGATATCCATGCCAGGTATGCGGATTTGCGTCATGGATGTGTCCACCGCCCGGAAACTCCTGGGCAACCGCAGGAGCGGAAAGAAACGCCGCGAGCCAAACCGCAACTGGAATTCTCATCGGTTGTCTCCATTAGACCCGGGCCGAAGGATGTCGTGTGCCTTCGGCGAGAATCGCCGGAATTCCCTGCGGGCCGGGATGTTTCGTTAAACAGTTCACGACCTAGTATAAATCTGCACTTTGCGTCGGAACTTTTCAAAAAATCATTCCGGAAAATCCGTTGAAAAAATGTCTAATGGGGCGTTTTCCGCCAATGCCCTTCCGCTCTTTAGATACCGGGGCATTACACGCAGGTAAGAAGTCTGTCGGGATTTCTCAGTACATTGTCCAAAATCGGCTTTCGAGGTTGTGCGTTTTCTTGGGTTGAACGAAGAGACGGGTCGGGAAGGTCGGGAACCTTTGAAGCGGGCCGAATTGTGCGGACCTGATATGCCCTGCGGTCCCTGGGCCTCGGGCGTCAGCATACATTACCACGTGCTGAATCATGGCGATGGCCGGAGCATCCTGGTTCACGAAGGCACAGGCTGCGAGACGGATCCGGACCGGGTCCGGCGGGTCATCCTGGTAAGGAAGACGCCTGGCAGCAAGGGATCACCAGACGCCTGCAAATCGAAAATCCCTTGCCTCCGGGGCCGATCTCGCGAGCCAAAAAAGTAGCCTGACCCCTTTTTTGGCAATGCCGGGGACCCGGCGGGCCGGATTTGGTAGATTAGGGATTCGGCAAAACCGCCGATGTATGCCGCGAGTGGTCAACATCGTCTGCGGAAATTGCTGCGGACGCACCAGAACCCCCTCCCCCTGCAATCCCCGGGAGTCAATTTATGAAAAAGGCAGACCAGTCAACGCCGCGTGAGGCGATCACGGATTTTCAACAGATTGTCAACGTTGGCCCGGCGATGGCCCGGGATTTCGAAACCCTGGGAATCAGGAAGCCGGCCCAGCTGGCCGGGCGGGATCCACTGGCGATGTACCGGGAACTGGGTCGGCGGACGGGCCAGCGACAGGACCCCTGTGTTTTGGATGCCTTTATTGCCGTGACGGATTACATGAACGGAAATCCTCCCCGACCCTGGTGGGAGTTTACCCGGTACCGTAAACAAACTTTTGGACGAGATCTCGCATAACCGCGTGAATTCGGTGGCCGGGCTTGAGGTTAACCGGGCTGAGAATTGATCGCCCCAAAAATGATCCCGGCGTCCGCCAACTATTTGCCGCAATATTCCCGTCCGGTCCGAGGATGCAACTTTTTTAAGTTTGGCCAAGCATTTCGTCGATGAAAACTTGCAAATACTGCTGCGAAGAAATTAACCGCCGCGCCCGGGTTTGCCCCGTCTGCCACCGAAATATCACGTTAACCGGCTCGGTGTCGGCGTTTTTTGTCACCGTGTTGCCGGTTTTAACCGCGCTGGCGTCGCTGGGATTCGCGTTTTACGAAAAATATGAGCGGCTGTACGTTCAGGATACGCTGGCCCGGACAGAAACCCGGCTGGAAGTTGTGGAAGTGCAAAAGGAGGTTGCCCAGGATGCCGTCAGCCGGCTGAATCAACTGGCGCCTCCCGCGCTGATGTCGAGCGCACCCCGTGAATTCACGCGCGAAACCGGTCCACCGTTGTCACCTGACCAGCAACTGCAAGAAATTGACGCACAAATCAATGCGGCGACTCAAGGCAAAGTAATCGATACGCAACGCCTGCGGGAACTGGAAAAGCGCCGTCTGGAATTGCAGAACAACCGCAATATCTTTTTTTAGGCCCTTGTGGCACGTTTCCTGCCAGAGTTCTCGCGAATCCGGTGGATGGCCGAGGCTCTGCAACAGGACCGGCAACCGCAGGACCTGTTCGGCCCACCCCGCGCCATCGGGCGACTCCGGCGGTTTAATATCATTCGTCGTAAAACCGGAGACCCTCGCGCAGCCCCGCGGCAAAAATCGGTTGCCTGCGGCCTGCGGGGGATGGAATTCCACGGAATTCTGAATACGGTAAAGATCTGAATTCGTTAAAGCTGGTTAACGCGGCTCCTCAGAAACCCGCCAGGCTGCCGATGCTCGCCCCGCCGTGGTGTTCCGCGAAACTGGCATGGCTGCACCAGCCCGACGTGAGCGTCCAGAATCCGGTCCGGAACAGGCACGCGACCGACGCAAATCTTGGCTTCAGGAAGTGACACATGCCGCGTTTCCGATTATTGACGTGTGTGGTGGCTTGTCTGTTGGCCGGACGTTGGGCCACTGCTGATCAACCCAACATTGTGATTATTTTGGCCGATGACCTGGGATACGGAGACCCGGGTTGCTACAACTCCGAATCGAAAATACCGACCCCCCATATCGACTTGCTGGCGCATCAGGGGACGCGGTTTACCGATGCCCACTCCCCCTCGAGTGTTTGCACACCGACCCGCTATGGACTGCTGACCGGACGATACGGCTGTGCGCATCCTTTAAAGCGGGGAGTCTTGTGGCCGTGGGATCCTCCGCTCATTGAAGCGGATCGTTTAACCCTGCCGCAAATGCTTCGCGACCTGGGCTACCGTACTGCCTGTGTTGGCAAATGGCATTTGGGTTGGGACTGGCCCATTTCGGGGGGCGGTTTCATCAGCGACGAGTTTCGGGGCCATACGATTCCACCTGAGCAACGGGAAACGTGGGGGAAACGCATTGACTTTCAGCGCCGAATTGGGGGAGGCCCGACGACCCGCGGGTTTGATGACTATTACGGAGACGATGTCCCCAATTTTCCGCCCTATGGTTTTATCGAAGGGGACCGGACAGCCGGATTGCCGAGTGTCGCCCGCCCGCCGGACATGTTTGGGCATGCGGGTCCGGCCTTGCCCGGCTGGGATTTGTCGATGGTCATGCCAACTCTGTGCGCAGCGGGCAGCGGGCTACATTCAACAGCGGTCGGGCGACCCGGGGGAACCGCCGTGGTTTTTGTATCTGGCATTGACGGCCCCGCACACGCCGATCGCCCCGTCACCGCATTTCATTGGCAAAAGCCAGGCGGGTTGGTATGGCGATTACGTATGCGAAGTTGACTGGACCGTGGGTCAGGTGCTGGCGGCACTGGAACGAACTGGACAGTCGCAAGATACGCTGGTGATCTTTACCTCCGACAACGGATCGCCCCAGCGGGATGGCGCGGGCATGTCCGGCGAAGTGGGTTCCGTGAGGCGATTCGGACACGACCCCAGTCGCCCGTGGCGCGGTCTGAAAGCCGATATTTGGGAAGGCGGCCACCGGGTTCCGTTTATTGCCTGTTGGCCCGGGCAGATTGCGGCGGGCCGGGTGTCTGATCATCCGCTGGTTCTGGTTGATTTGATGCGAACGATCGCCAATCGTGTGGGGGCTGCCCTGCCCCCCCAAGCCGGCGAAGACAGCTTCGATATCGGCCCGGCCCTGTGGAGTCAACCGTCCGGCGCGGCCCCGCGGAATCACCTGATTCACCATTCCGGCAACGGCGTGTTCGCCATTCGTCAGGGGCCGTGGAAACTGATTACCGGTCGGGGATCCGGCGGGTTTACGCGGTTCCAGCCCGCCGCCGATGCTCCGGCGGGCCAGTTATACCACCTGGAGAACGATCCCGGTGAACAACGGAATCTGTACGCGTCGCAGCCGGAGATCGTGGCTCGGCTGTCCAGATTGCTTGAACGTTACCGGGCACAATCCCATACCTGGGCTGATGCTAAACCGGCAGTCGACCAGAGTGGGCAACCGGTGGCCGCAGTTGTTTGTGCAAAGGGCCAGAGCGAATTGACCGCAGTTACCTGAAGGACGGGGTCTGTCCGGCGATCTGGTCCAGATCCGCCAACCGCAGCCTGACCGACAAAATGTATGGTTGCTCGCCAGGTTGCCAGTGACCGTAGGTGGTTAACACGAACGTGTCATCGGGCAGAATCTCGACACCCGGATAGGCACAGTCGTAGTCGCGGTGGTTTTGCTTGAGCCGCACCAGATATTCGCCGGACGACTGCCCCACCAGATCGTCCCAGGTGCCGACCCACGCAACCCAATCCCCCTCGAACTGGCTCGATTTGCCGGTCGGTGATCGCTTGCGAAATGAAACCAGCAACCGGCCGTCGGACGAGTATTTTCCGTTGTGCCGGTCGCCGTTCAAAACATCGGGCAGGGGTTGAGTGCCGACCAGGATTGTCCCTCGTCCCGGGACAGAATGAATTGCGAATTGTGCCGGCGGCTGTTTTCCCGTAACAGCACCGCCAGCTGTTTGCCGTCAGGGGATCGAATGGCACCCGGTTCACACAAGTGATGGGAGGCCGATTGCAGGATGGACTCCGGAGCGGACCAGCTCAGCCCACCATCGCTCGACAGGGTTTTGTACAAGGTGAACGTTCGCTGTGGATCCTGTCTCGGTTTGGCGGCAATGAACCGACCATCATCATGGAACAGGGCCATGTAGTGGCCTGGTCCGGTTTGCAATTCAAAAACGGTACCCATGACGACGATTCCGCCCCAGTCACCGACCGGATTCAGTTCCGACCATGAATTGCCATCGTCGCTGGTAACCGCCAGTCGGGCAGGGTAGAGACCCGAGAACAGAATAATCCGTTTATTACCGTCGGCATCGATGACGCGATGCAAAGTGGGGACCTCGCGCGACGTAGCCCATGACGCGGGAGTCGGCAGGCGTTCTGACCAGGTCAGTCCGCCGTCGTCGCTGCGTTTGTATATGACGGCACCTTTCCCGTGCCCCATGGGATAAACACACAACAGCGTTTGGCCGTCTTCCAGCAAAACAGTGGTTGGGTGGCCGAGGTACTGGCCCGGCTGGCGGTCCACGACAACCTGCCGGGCCGCCTCCGGGGACAAGTCGATCGTGTTGACGCCGGAATCGGAAAACCGGGACGAGACCTGCTGGCCGCAGGACGCAGGTGCCGCCAGGCAGCTGGCCACCAGCCAGATCAAAGCACGTTGCAGCGCTCCCGGAAATGCAGGTTGAATGCCAGAATTCATCGTCGAGGGACCTTGTCCATCAACCCCAATCAACCGGATACTCGACGGTCCATTTCGAATACCGGTTTCCTCGCAAATCTTCCAGGCCCGCTAACGCTTGGAAAACTGAACGCCTCGGCGGGCACCGCGCAAACCGGGTTTTTTGCGTTCTTTCATGCGTGAATCCCGGGTCAGAAATCCGCCATCCCGCAGCGGCTGGAACATTTCCGAATCGTAGCTGGTCAGGGCCCGCGCCAACCCCATGCGACAGGCGCCGGCTTGTCCGCTGGTGCCACCACCGGAAACGCTGATGATCACATCCAGAGTGTTATCGATTTCCACGGCACGCAGTGTGTCCAAAATCGACCGGCGATCCTGTTCGTTTTTGAAAAACTCCTCGATTGGCCGCTGGTTGACGGTGATCTTGCCTTTTCCGTCGCGTACGCGAACCCTCGCAACCGAGGACTTGCGGCGACCCGTTCCGATGGCATCGCCCGTCTGTTTGTCTTTTTTGACCGTTACCATTTTCCGTACTGCGCTTGTTGCCGGATGACTTGTTCAGGGAAATACGTGGAGCCGGGGTTTCTGGAAATCAGGAATCACCCGGTGGTGGATTTTAATTGATGAAATAATCTGCCGAGTCAGGGTTTAACAGTGACGATGGCCAGCGGCTCGGGATTCTGTGCCTGATGCGGATGATCGGGACCGGCGTACACCTTCAACTTGGCCAGCATGGCGCCGCCCAGCTTGTTCTTGGGCAACATTCGTCGAACGGCCTCGCGCAGAATTTGTTCTGGCCGGCGTTCCAGACGAGTGGCAGCCGTTTCGGACCGCTGTCCGGGGTAACCGGTATACCATGTGTATCGCTTTTGTTGCCACTTCCTGCCAGTGAACTGTACCTTTTCGGCATTGACCACAACGACAAAATCGCCGGTGTCGACATGCGGCGTATAAACCGGCCGGTGTTTGCCCATCAGGATAACGGCAATTTCACTGGCCAATCGACCCACAATCTGATCGGTACCATCGACCAAATGCCATTTTTGTTCCACTGCGCCCGGTTTGGCTACGTATGTTTTCGTACCCGCCACGAATGTCTCTCCCACTTCCCAGTCCATTGATTTTGCGATCGGGCCCCATCCTTCCGAGCCCATTTCTGACAGTCCGGTAATTTATCCCGCCAGCCGGTTTTCCACAAGGCATAACGGGACCCGGGGGTCCGTGGAGGCGGTGAAACCGGGGCGGTAAAACCGGTTTATTCGGTCAAGTTCCCCGGGACGTTGATCCGGGATGGCGAATTCCGACAGATTAACTGGTTTGATCCGTTCGTAGCCGTCGATGGCAATGGTGCCGGTCACGGAGGATCGTTGCCGCGCCAGAACGAGCGCTCGCGCACAGTACCGAATCCCTGCAACTCTCCCCCGAGCGCATGGCCATGTCTGTCGTCTTTCCTCCTGTCGAGCCCGTAGTGCCCGCGTTTTTGCGGGTGTTTCCAAATTCCATCCACGATATTCCCCAACCGCTGGACGATTCGATTCCGGCCGGATTTGCACCGTTTGATCGGGCATTCCAGTTGGCCACTGGCTGGAACCTGATCTGGGAAGACGGGATCAACGATGCCTGCCCGTCACCCGGTCAGGCTGCGACGACCGGACCTCGGGGTCCGGACCGCCCGTCCCGGTTTGGGGGCAAAATGCGGATTGAGGATTTGTCCCGACTGTTGCCGCCGGGAATTCCGGCCACCAGCCGCATTTACTGCGAAAACATGATTTTGCGGCTAAACGAGTTGCTCGGCGAAGTGGTGGCAAGGCAATCTGCCGCTCCATCGAGCCGTGCCGGGACGATACCCCGGGTGCGCAATCCCGGAGCGTCTGGACGATTGCAACCCTGCTTTTTGGACCAGTTTTGTATCGTCCCCGTGGTCACGCCCGACTGGAATCATCCGGTTTTGGCGGGTGAGTTGGGCGGGTGCCAATGGCTGCTGCATACGTCGGGCAGTCTGTCGGTCGCGGCTCTGGCAGTCAGCGGCTCCAGCGACCTGCTGGCATCCGCCATGCTGGTCGCCCAGTCGGCATTCCTGACCGCCGCTCGACTGGAGACGAATTGCCGGCAGATTCACGAACAGATCCGATCGAGCATCAATCAGATGTTCTGCGGAGACATCCACGCTCATTCTGCGGTGTGGACACTGGATCCGTTAATGGGTCAGGCGGCAGTTTGCGGTGATGAACGGTTCGAACTGAGACTCGATCGCGAACGTTTGCGATTTGATTCAGAACGGCAGCAAGTTTTTCCGTGGTATCGCAAACAGGTATTGCTGGCGACGCACTGGTCGCAGGAATCGAAATTGCAATTCGAGGACATCAATAACTGGATGAATGTCACGTTGGCTCATCTGGCTGATCAGGATCCGCATAACTGGCAGGCCAGGCTGGGTGAATGTCTGGAATCCTGGATTCCGACCATCAGCTGCTCACCCGATCTGGCCGTGGCCATGGTACGCCATTGACCGGCGGCACGAGGCGGCGTCCGGAAACCGGCAACCCGGCGAGTCGCGACACCCCCGCCTGGGGATTGCGGCCGGCTTGACGATTACCGGGTGTTTTCTAGACTTGGAGCATGCTGACCGGTACTGGATTCATCAGCGGGCATGGCGGAATTGGCAGACGCGCATGGTTGAGGGCCATGTTCCCGCAAGGGAGTGGAGGTTCAAATCCTCTTGCCCGCACTGTTGCCGGTGTCAGGCGTTCGATACCGGGGATGTCTGGCCGGCGGACTGATTCGAAAGGGTTGTCACGGCCCCGCCGGAAAACCCCGAAATTGACGCCACGCCAGCGCATCCCGGCGCGGTACTGACCGGAGACGGCACGATTGGACAAGCCCACCGGGGAACCCTCGCCTCCAAACCCAAATGTCTTGTACAGAGCCGTTTTCACCTGTTTGCACCGGCCCCTTCCGTGAGATTATCGTCCATTTGTCTCTCGTTGCCGGTCTGGCTGGTCGCCACGGTAGTGTTCGGGCAGGCGACCCGAACCGAGACATTCCCCATTCGGATCCAGCCCCGGGAAGACCGAATCACCGTTTCCGCGGGCCAAGAACTGTTTACCGAATACGTTACGCGCGACCAGCCCCGGCCGATTCTGTACCCGCTCAACGCGGCGGGTGAACTGTCGATGGTGCGGAATTTTCCGATGCGCAGCGATGTGGCCGGGGAGGCGACCGATCACCCCCATCACAGGTCGGTATGGCTGGCGCACGGCGACGTGAACGGTCTGGATTTTTGGTCGGGCAAGTCCAGGATTCGCCATCGGCAAATTGACGAATGGCTGCCCGACGGATTTGTCGCCAGCAACGACTGGATCGACGGCGATCGAGCCGTTTGCTCGGATCGTACAACCATTCGGTTTCAGGCTCGCAAGACGTGGAGGTGGGTTGACTACAAGGTAACGATCACGGCCGGTTCCGGGCCGGTCGTTTTTGGAGATACCAAGGAAGGGTTGTTTGCCATTCGCACGCATCCGCGACTGCGTATCCGGGACCAGGAGGGTCACCCGATGGCGACGGCTTTCAACAGCGAAGGGGTTTCGGGTGTCGGGATCTGGGGCCAGTCGGCACGCTGGGTCCATTATCAAAACACCATCAACGACCGGATGTGCGCGGTGACCATGCTGGATCACCCGAATAATCTGCGGCATCCCACGTTGTGGCACGCCCGGGACTACGGATTGATTGCCGCCAATCCGTTCGGTTTGCACGATTTGGCAGGTGAACCAGCCGGCACCGGTTCGTGGCGGATTGAGGCCGGCCAGTCACTGACATTGCGATACGGAATCGTTGTTTGGAATGCCGGTCCTGACCGCGAGGAAATGAAGCCGTTTTCGAGGAATTTGCCAGCCGTCCGGACTGAATTCCCGATGTCCGGCAACGATGGTTCACGAGGCGTCTAGGGTTTGACATCAGGTCGCAACAGATCGGGACGTTGACTTTTGGGCAGGAATGCCCGTTCCCAGGTTTCCGGATCATATTGGGTCCACGTTTCAATCCGCCGTTCGGCGTTTACCGTTCTCAAAATCTTTCCGTCGTGCCAGGTCGCCGAATAGTGACCAGTCACCGCGTTGCGGACCGGGATCTGATTCGGATTTTTCAACAAGCGCCAGGCGCACACATTGAATCGACCAGCGGAATCGTCCCAGTTATGAAAAATCAGCTGGTTGAATACCGGCTTGCCTTCGTTGTCAAAGTAGTGGTTGACTTCAATCAGATCAACGTGGCTGGTAATGGCTACGTTATCGGGGTCTCCGGGGTGCATGGCAACCATGGAAACCAGCAGGCAATAAATCATGTTGGATGGCCTTTAACAAATCATTGCCGGGCGTCACCGGACAGTCGAACGGATCGGGTTAAATCCGGCGTTGTCCGGTGGGGCAACCAGACTTTTGCGGGCGGTCCTGTCGTCGGTTGCCCCCAAATATCGTACCGATTACAAAAATCCCCTCCCTGAAGCAAGTCCAGTTGGACCCGGGGCGGTTCAGACTTAATAATCAAGGACGTACGGCAAGGCATCGGGGGCCTTGAAATCTGAATCGGTCAGGAGTTACCGGTTATGGGCGGGAAATTGGAAATGGCAGGCAAACCGTTGTCGCACAACTCGCAACTTTGTTCGCGGAGAAGGTTTCTGGTGACGGTGCCTGCTTTCAGTCTGGCCGGTTTTGCCGCGCCCGGAATCGCCGCGCTGCTGGCACGTGAAACCGAATCCACGGAGGCTTCGTTTACCACCGAAAGTGAAAAAAGTGTTCGCCGCGCACTGCAATGGCTGCGGAAAACCCAAAACGGCGATGGCGGGTGTGGCATCGATATCGGACAGGTATCCGACATTGGCACGTCGGCCACGGTGGGATTGGCATTGATGGCCAGCGGCGCGACTCCAATCGAAGGCCAATTCAGTGGCATGCTCGGGAAAATTCAACAGCACCAGTTGCGGCAAACCAGGAACATGCCGGCCAATGATATTACGGCGGTCACCGGAACCCAGCTGCAAAACAAGATCGGGCGGCATGCCCACAGTTTTTTTTCGGCGTTGTTTTTGTCGCAGATTGTCGGGATGGGCCAGAATCCGGCGCCGGTCCATGACGCCCTGAAACGCGTGGTGTCGGCCATTGTCCGCGCCCAGGACGCCCGGGGTGACTGGGGCGGAGAATCGTGGGCCCCCGTTTTGGGGACGGTGATGGGCTGGGTCAGCCTGCGAGCCGCCGACTCGGCGGGAATCGCCGTGGGCGGCGCTCCGCAAAAGACGGCGGAACACCTGATCAAGACCATGCAGGGCAATCTGGCCCAAACCCAGGGCTGGATGCACACGTTGTACAAGAACGCAACGGGGATCCGCGTCCTGTACGAGATGGAAATGGAAAATGACACAATCGCCCAACAGGCATGGCAGGAAGTCCTGAAACTCGTTCACCGCGACAATACTCCGTTTACCCAGGCGGGCGGTGAGGAATTCCTGGCGTTTCATTTGATTACCGAAACGATGCTGAAAAAAGGGGGCAACGACTGGAACCAGTGGTTTCCGACCGTGCGGGACAAGCTGATTGAGGTTCAAGGGAGCGATGGCAGCTGGACCGGCCACCACTGCATCACCAGCCGCACGTTTTGTACGGCCGCCGCCGTCCTGGTCCTGACCAGTCCCTACCGGTTTTTGCCCGTGTCCCAGGCGTAACGACCGCCTGCCCGACTACCGGGCTGACTGAAACCGGCTCCAGATACCTTCCAGCACTTGCGATGCGGGCAGTCGAAAATTGAACGAGCATGCGTCGCTGACCGGAGTGCGGTCGAGATTGATCTCGATCACGGGACAACCCATTGCGGCGCCCCGCAACACGGGCTCGGCGATGTACGGGAAATTGCTGGAGGTGCCGATCGAAAACACGACATCAAATCCCTGCCGCCATTGCCGCGACAAATGCTCGCAGGCCGCCACCGGCAGCATTTCGTCAAACAGCACCACATCCGGACGCAACCAGCGCTGGCAAGATTCGCAAACCGGCGGGATTGGAATGTCGGAAAATGCCTGGACCGTTTTCCGAAATTCGCATGCCTCGCATCTCAGACGATGCAGATTTCCATGAATCTCGATGACGTTTCGTGAACCGGCGTCAACGTGGAATCCGTCAATATTTTGCGTCAGGATACACAGATCGGCGAAGCTGGACTCCATTTCGGCCAGAATCCGGTGACCCTGGTTGAAAGACTTTCCCTCACAGGCCCGTCCGATTTCCCCGAGGTATTTCCATGTAAGGGCCGGATTGCGGCGAAAGGTGCCTGCCGACAACACCTGTTCAATACTCATTCCCTGTTCGGTTCGCCCGGAATTGTACAATCCCCCGGTTCCGCGATACGTGGGCAATCCTGATTCCGCGGACATGCCGGCTCCGGTGACCACCAACAGACGCAATTCCGGTGACAGACAGGCCGCGACCTCATCCATCATTTGCCGGTGTCGGGCATCGGGCTCCGCAGAATACATACTGACCGGTCTCGAAGGCTGATTCGCCAGGTCGCTTGCGATGAGTGGCGCGAATGATATCGTGATGGGGGGCGAGCCGGAAATGCCGCCTGCAACAGTTTAGTGAATTTGACTCACGGGCCATAGCAGGAACAGGAACTCACGAGTGCGCAGTCTATTGCTTGTCAGCAGCTCCAAAACCCACGGTACCGAATTTCTGGAGCATTGTCGCGATGCCATTGCCCAACACCTGGCGGGAATCGGGCGATTGCTGTTTATTCCTCATGCACTGGCCGATCACGAGGCCTATTCGCGAGTGGTCCGACAGGCGCTCGAACCGCTGGGTGTGGCGATTGACGCATTGCACGAGGCCGCCGACCCGCAGGAGGCCGTCAACGATGCCGAAGCCGTTTTCTGCGGCGGGGGAAACACGTTTCGATTACTGAAAACGCTGTATGATCTGCAGTTGATCGGGCCGTTGCGCGGACGCATCATGGACGGCATGCCTTATTTGGGCAGTAGTGCCGGAACCAATATCGCCTGTCCCTCGATTCGCACGACCAACGATATGCCAATTGTGCAACCTCCGGACTTTTCCGCATTAAACGTCGTTCCATTTCAAATTAATCCGCATTTCACCGATGCCGTTCCGGGCTCGACTCACCAGGGCGAAACCCGCGAACAGCGGTTGCAGGAATATCTGGAAGAAAACGAGATTCCGGTTGTGGGAATCCGCGAGGGATGCTGGTTGCAGATCCATGGCAATCAGGGGCAGGTCGGTGGTCGCCATGGCGGTGTCCTGTTTCGCCGGGGAGCTTCTCCTTACCCGTTGTCCCCGGGCGGGCGACTGGATGATTTGTTGAGCGACTGATACAACGAACCGCCGCTTGCCGGCCCCCCGAATGCCAGGATTGCCCGATGGAAATTCTTAAACTTGCCCCGTCCGAATTGCGCTGGAAATGCGACCCGCAAATCCTCGATTTTGAAACAACCGAGTCCGTGGACCCGGCCAGCAAGGCGATCGGACAGGAACCGGCGGTCGAGGCCCTGATGTTCGGATTGCTGTGTGATGCGCCCGGTCAAAATATTTATGTTCGGGGAACTCGCGGAACCGGGCGGTTAACGGTGGTCAAGCGGATGTTGCAGGAACTGGCGCCGGTTACCGACGACAAACGGGATTACTGTTACGTTCACAATTTCAAACAACCGGATCGCCCGCGGCTGGTTACGCTGCCGCCAGGACAGTCCAGGGCATTTGTCCGCCGCATCCATGAACTGGCCCGGTTTATCCAGGACAACTTGCTCAAATCACTGGACTCCGAGCCCTATGCCTCCGAGCGTTTGAAACTCAAACAGGAAATTCAGGAAAGGATTGCCGAGATTTCGGGACCGCTGGAAAAAGACCTGGCCGACAACGCCATGGCCCTGGTGACCGTCCAGCAAGGACCCCTGACCGCGCCGGTGATTTTTCCATTGGTGGACGGGGCGCCCGTGCCACCCGAGCAATTCATGGAACTGGTCAAACAGGGCAAGGCCGATGAAGGTCAACTCAATCAATTTCGGGAACGTTATCCCGAGTTTCAACAACGGTTGCAGGAAACAGGCAAACTTGCCAACCAGGTTTTTCGCGAGGGCTCCCGCCGAATTGAGGAATTCAACATCCGGGCCGCTCGCAATCTGTTCGACACCCTGACTGAACCGGTATTGCAGGAATTCGGCCAGGGTCGCGGGGTTCGCCCGTTTGTCGAGGATATCATCGAAGATGCCGTGGAAAACCGTCTGACCGAAGTGGACGATGAATCCGCGATCGACCTGATCGAGCTGTATGGCGTCAACGTGCTGTTGACTCACAGCGACTCCAAACGACGCCCGGTGGTTGAGGAGATTACGCCCAGCGCGATGAATCTGCTGGGCAGCGTGGAGCAAAAATGGGGACCGGGAGGCGTGGCCATGTCCGATTACCGCGGCATTCGGGCCGGCGCCCTGCTCAGTGCCGATCGAGGGTATTTAATCCTGAATGTCGAGGATCTGATCAACGAACCGGGGGCCTGGCAATCGCTGATGAGAACGCTTCGCACCGGCCGCCTCGAAATCGTACCCCCGGAAATTGGCTGGATGAGGCCCTATGTGGTGGTGCAGCCGGAGCCCATTGAGATTCATGTTCGAGTGATTCTGATCGGCGATATATCCACGTATTACCGGCTGGATCACATCGATCCCGATTTTCGCGAGCTGTTCAAGGTGTTGGCCGATTTCGACGACCAGTTGCCGCGTGATGCCCAGGGTGTTTTGCAGTATGCAACGGTCGTTGCGCAACTGGTCCAGGCAGAATCGCTGCCGCATTTTCATCGTTCTGCCATCGTGGCGCTGGCCGAACATGGAGCCCGCATCGTCGCCCGAAATAACAAACTGACGGCCCGATTCGGACGGATCGCCGATATTGCCCGCGAAGCAGCCTTTCTGGCCCGGCAGAACCATCTGGATCTGGTTTCCAACGAACAGGTGTATGAGGCCGTGCGCCGTACCAAAAAACGGGCCAGCTTGCCTTCCCGGAAATTTCAGGAGTTACTGGAAGACGATACGATTATTGTTGAAACCAGCGGCGAGGTTGTCGGTCAAATCAACGGGCTGGCCGTGGTTCATGCCGGTCAGCTGACGTACGGTTTCCCGGCGCGGATTACCGCAGCCATCGGCCCCGGGCGGGCAGGTCTGATCAACATCGAGGGCTCCGCCCGCATGTCGGGGTCGATTCACACCAAGGGTTTCCATATCCTCGGCGGTCTGTTGATGCACTTGCTCCGTCTGCCCCATCCCCTGGCATTCAGCGCTTCTTTGGCATTCGAGCAGAGTTACGGGGGCATTGACGGAGATTCGGCCTCGGGAGCCGAAATGATCTGTCTGCTCAGTGCCTTAACCGGGATTCCGGTGAAACAGGGTTTGGCGATCACCGGTGCCATCGATCAGCACGGGCATATCGAGGCCATCGGCGGCGTAAACGAAAAAATTGAGGGCTTTTTTGACGTCTGCCGTCATCGGGGATTGACCGGCGACCAGGGAGTCGTCATCCCCAAAGCCAATTCTGATGATCTGATGCTGCGGCAGGATCTGGTGAATGCCTGTCGCAACAATCAGTTCGCCGTATTCGCGGTCGAGACCATTCATCAGGCACTCGAGATCACGACCGGATTTTCCGCCGGCCAATACGGACCCGAGGGGTTTCCTGCCGACAGTCTGTTGGGCATTGCCGTCCAGCGGGCCGGTGAATTCTGGAAACGAACCTTGTCCAGTCCCGAGCGGTTGACGTGGGTCAGCCGGAACCACGACGAATCGACCGGGGCAATGCCGGAACTGCCCGGCTAGCGCCATGTGCACCGACAGGTGGTGTTCGCCCTGGTGTTTTTCAAAACGGTTTCCGGGTATGCGACGCGGCCGGAACCTGACACAGCCGCTGGCGTCAAGACAGTCAGCCGCGGTTTCGGGCTGCAGCGCAGCCCCGGACACCGCCGTCGGGGCGTCCGTTTTCCGGCGAGAATCCTGTCGATATCGTGCCAAATGTTGATTCTCCACGGCACTCGTTCGTAGAATGGGGGCAGGCGTGGAATGGGGGCTGGAATTGCGGCCTGGCACGTTCGCCGTGCCCGAGTGGCCAAGCTCAATGCGCCGATGGCAACTGGCCGGCCGGTGCGATTGCGAGGATGTTGTGTCGAAATTTGTAGCCTATTGTCCATCGTGCCAAAAAAAATACAAAATTGACATCAGCCTTTTGGGGCGAATTCTCAAATGCAAGGAATGCGAAACGCTGTTTGAGATTGCGAAACCGCCCGAAACCGTATTGCCGACGACGCCTCGTCCGGCACCCCCGCCATCGGTTCTGCCCGCCTCCCCTGCCGTTTCCGACCGGGTGGCTCCCGATCCCCTGGCGTTGGACCCTTTGGCACCTGATCCGTTGGCTCCCGATCCCCTGGCGATGGACCCTTTGGCGCCCGATCCGTTGACTATCGATCCATTGGCCACCGATCCGTTGGCCGCTCCCGTACCGGCAAAGGCGTCCCGGCCGATGCTTGCGGGCCGTCCGGCGACTGCGGCCACGCCCGCAGCTGCCGGCTGGAAGCAGGCGGTGGCCGTCCAAAAAGAACAGGGGTTGCTGGGTGGCAGTGATCGCGCCCTGTTGATGCTGGGTGGGTTCTTGCTGATTTTTGGGATCACCATGAACCTGTTACCGCTTTTCGGGATGCAAGTGGCCCGGTTTCAGGGGACTGGAAAAACCGGGCAGATTGTCGGATTGCTCATGGGATTGGCTGGCGCTGGTTTGCTGGCCGCCAGCCTCCGCCGGTTTCGACTGGCAGCGATCGTGGGCGGCTCGGCGGGCAGCGGGTTGTTGTTGGTCGTTTTTCTGGTTTCGCTGCTGGCCGGCCGGGAATCTGTGAATCCGGACCTGACTGGCGGAGGTCCGGTCGGGGATGACCGATTGGCCTACGACATCGACAACGTCAAGAGCCCGTGGATCGCCAGCTACCCCAACTGGGAGGGATTTACATCCGCCGTTCGGCCGGCATCGGCGATCTCCAGATGGACTCGCGTTCCCGGTGTGGAGGGAGTCAGTGCCAGTTTTCCCGGTACCCTGCAGGCCGGCCGGGAATCGATCAGCGTAGGCGGCCAAAATGTTGTGACTCGGATTATCCGGTGCAACGCCGGGCAACAGGTATTGGAACTGGCTGTTTTCGAACATCCGGACGCCAGCGCCGATGAGTCGTCGGTGCTGGATGCCGTCGAAGCGTCGATGCCGGGCCTCGCCAAGTCGCGGCCGCTCACCGTGGAGTCGTTTCCGGCTCGCGAATATTCACTCCGCAATACTGCGAAGGGCAGTCAGCAGGGAGTTGTTGTGGTCGCCGGATCGACTGTGATTCACGCCAGCGTGAGCGGCCCGGCCAACCTGGTACCAGGTGAATTCAGTCAAAAGTTCCTGGCTTCACTGCACATCGAACCGGGGGTTGCTACCGGCACGGTCGCCAGCGGCCAGGCATCTGCGGATGCGCTGGATCCGTTTACCTTTGAGAGCAACGGTGACCAGGCCAGTCCGAAATTGCCCGCCGCCGCGTCCCCGGGACCCAACCTCGTTCTTTCGCCGGCCGATCGCCAGCATGATCAGAAGGTTCGGGACCACATCATGGCGATCAAGAGGGCCATGGAAGAGCACATCAATTTGCGGATTCAAAACAATTTCAATCTGAAATACCGTTCGGTTTCCGCTGGTGAAGAAACCGGCAAGCCGCAATATGTTGTCCACCCGGGCAAGGTGCCGGTCACGGGCATTGATTTTGTTTTGGCCCGGACTCCGGAGGGGGAAGTTTTTACGAGCATTGCGCCGGTTTATGACACGGCGAACACATCCTGCGTGGTCCAGGCGCGTCCGGGTTTTGGACTCTCCGGATTGCGAGTCAACGCCCGGGATCAGGTGCGCGGAATCAAGTTTGTATTTTCCAAAATAACCGATCGGGGATTTGACCTCTCCCAATCTTATGAATCCGACTGGTACGGAACGCCCGCCAGCGGCTCCGGGCAGCCAATTGACTCAGGCGGTCGTCCGGTGTACGGCCTGTGGATATCCGGGCGGAATGTCGTGACGTCCGTGGGGTTGATTCGCGAGAAATAATACCGTCGCCAGCGCCGTGCCGCCCGCGAAAAAAACCAATCACGAGAATGGCAAATCGCGTTTCAAAATGCCTTCTGGGCCAGGGCCGCCGATTGCGGGATCACCTGACCGGATTTGTGTCACCCGTTCCGGATTCGCCATCAACAGCCCCTGCAGCCAGTCGGACGCCGGAAGCAGGGGGGCACGAGTTTAAAGGCGGGCGATACAATTAAAAAAACGTTGACGACTCCCCGGGAATGGGAAGTCGTCAACGTCGCAATTCCCTGTCACCGGGGTGCCATAGACACCCCGGTGACAGTCACAAGCTCAGTCGTGAGCGCTTGTCAAAACGGTTGACCCAGAAACCATTGTTTTGACAAGTAAAATGCTCGGACCCAGGAGGGAGGGTGGTGTTGGATCCCGCAATGCCAACACCTGCGACTGAGCTTTCATTGTTTTTTTTATTTTGCAATCGGCCAACGGGATCACTGGCCGACATCGGTTACTCCAGGCAATGGACCGGGTAAATTCGGTATCAACCCGGGTGCGGCGGTACAATTAGCCACAGGACTGCGGGCTGACAAGAGCGATTGTTGCATTTGGCCAAAAACAGGATGAAATTCCGTGGCGAAGCGTATCTGCGACACAATCCGCCACAAGAAGCCATTGCGAGGCTCGGAAAATTCACGCATTTTGCCTTTATTGCCACCCGACCGAATGCACTCGGAATGCAATCACTCAACCAGTTTCACCATTGGCCGATGAGCAATCAGCCGCCGTCGCCAAATTCATCATGACACGCTCGGACGAGGCACGGATTCATCTGGTACGGGGAGACATTACCGGCCTGAATGTCGACGGGATTGTGACGGCGGCCAACCGGGAATTACGGGGCGGCGGCGGTGTTGACGGAGCCGTCCATCGTGCCGCCGGTCCGGAATTGCTGAGAGCATCTCGCCGGCTGGCTCCCTGTGCCGCCGGAAGCGCGGTGATCACGGCCGGTTTCGCCCTGTCGGCCCGTTATGTGATCCACGCGACAGGCCCAGTATTTGGAGATCTGGAACGCGATTCACACATACTGGCTTCGACCTGTCGGGCATCCCTGGCACTGGCCCGGGATAACCAGCTGCGTCATTTGGCATTTCCCTGTATCTCGACGGGGGTTTACGGGTTTCCCCCGGAACCTGCCTGTGCCGTCGCCACCGACACCGTCGTTCGCTGGCTGGACGTGGAAACCCTGCCTGAAATCGTAACGTTCTGCTGTTTCACGACCGCCGATTACCGGATGTACCAACGGCGACTGGCCGAGTTGGGCGTTGTTTGGGAGGGCAGACCGGAGGGCGCCTGACGGATTTCAGGCTGACTGGCGTGCGGGCCGCCCCGACGCCAGATGGGGACAGGCACGACACTCAATTCTGTTGCCGGTCAACCGCCGCGATTGGCATTGAGCCCCGTTGGCTAGTTGGCCAGCCATTTCACGTCGTATTCGTCGTCCAGCTTTTCGAACCAGTCCCGGTACATTTCCCGCAGCTGGTTTTGGTACAGCTGGCTCAACCCCGCCCCCACTCCCTGATTGGCGGACAGTGATTCGAAAAACAACGCCTCCAGTTCCTCGCGGGTTCGTGGATCACGCCGGATCGGCTGGATCACAAACACGTTTTCCCGCAACGCATCGGTGGCGATACCCGCCTGGCCGGGTTCGGTGGAAAACGCGGTTTTCATAAACTCTTCGCCCGGTCGAATGTTGCCCGGCAAAACCGGGAACAAACTGGTTTGGGTATGCCAGGTAAAGTCCCCGGTATTTTTTGCCTGACCTGGATTGCGTTCCGTCAATGATTGACCGGAGGCGTTTAGCTGTTCGGCAACTTCGGCGGCCGCGGCGGTGGCCAGTTCGAGTGCCCGCTCGCGTTTCCAGAATTGTTCGACATCGTCCCTGGCTTCGGTGAACTCCGGGATCTCCGGGTTCTTTTTCTCCTCGACAAACACGACATGCAGGTTGGGCCGGAAATATTCTTCGTAGTTCTCGGGTCGCCAGGTCTCCAGGCGATAAAACTGGTCGAACAGCAGATTGGAAATCTGGATATCGCGTTTCTGAACGCCGAAGACCGATGGAACCTCGACCGAAACCATGGTCTTGCCCATCTCGGTATCTTCAAACTCCAGTTGGCTGCACAAATCGGCGTGCTGGTATTTCAGCCGGTATTTGGCGGCGACGGCTGCGGCATCGATCGGATCCGGTTCGGGTTCCCGTTCGTCGACGGGCAGGTCTTTGGTCTGGTGCCACATTTCAAAATCCACACCGTAATCACCGATATCCGCGGTGGCGTCGGTAATGGCCTGGGTCATGGCATCCATGGCGGGTTTGCCGGCCAGCCGGGTCCGGATGCCATCCGACACGAATTCGTCGAGCGGTCGGGTTCGCATCTGGATCGGCGACTCCAGATCGAGTCCCGGCGGGCTATCCTGCTGATCCATGGCCGGTTCAACGGGCGGCTGGACGGGAACGGACAACTCATCCGGTTGCGCCGTGGCCGAGTTCGGATCGTTTGTCTGGTTCTCCGTCTGCGGGTCGGCCGCCATCTCCGAATTGTCCGATGGCTGGCCGGTCCCGCTGCCCGATTCGGTTTCCCGCGCGGGGGTGCCGGTTTCGTCTTGCTCAAACGCGGTGCCGGATTTGGGGATGGGGCTGGATACCAGTCTGGCGGGAATGCCTGGCGAAGCGGGGTACTGGCTGGACTGCGTCGGCTCGCGACCGTCGTCGTCGTCCGTTGGCGGCTCATCGGAGCTGCCTCCGTCATTCGGGTCGTCCGGTGCCGAGGGAGCGGTCTCGTCCCCGGGCGCCGGGGTCGGCGCTTCGCCGGACTCGGATTCCGGGATCAGCATATCATCCAGGGTGGGAGGTGGATCATCGCCGTCCAGGTTGTCCTGGTTATTGTCCTGCGGCACGATTTCGGTGACCAGCGGATCATTGATGGCGACCAGTCGATCGTATTCTGCCTGAATTTCCTCGGGTGTAATGGCCAATTTGGCCCGTTCAAGGAATTCTCCGTAGTCGGCGGTCAGCATGGTTATTGACAGTTTCCGTGGTCGTTTGAATCCGGGTCGTTCTCCGGCGACGTCCGGGTACTCGTACTTGCCGGCTTCGTACAGGGTTCGTAATTCGCTGTTGGAGGGCGATTCGGTAACCTTGGCGATGTAATCTTCAACCGGAAAGGCCATGATCTCGCACTCGGTTCTGGTCTCCATCTTCAGGAAATCCTGCCAGGCTTCGGTCAGGGATGGACTAAAGGGAATCCCGGATTCCATCATCAGGTTGACCTGTTCGATCGCCAGTTCGTTTTTCAGTTGTTCGCGAATTTCGATAAAGTCAACGGAGTTGTTGAAAAAGTCGGTGCAAAATCCGTCCATGTCCCGTTGCGACAGATTCTGGTCATCCGCCAGATTGCGGAGGTAACTCATTACGGCTTCGTTGCTGACCTGAATCCCGATCTCTTTGGCCTCCTGCAGGGCCAGAACGCGTTGCATGACCTGTCGATCCATTTGGTCAGGGGAGACACCGTCATACATCGGCGTCAGCATGCGTGCCCGGGGCTGGTAAAACCTGCCCCGCTGTTCCAGCATGGATTGCTGCAATTGCTGCAGAAAATTCATGGTGCGGAAGTGGCGATACCGCATATTGGAAATATCGCCGTTGGTGAATGTTCCGCCGCGCCACTCAACGACCGGGGTTTCCTGGGACGCATTGCCGACCCCTCTGGGCGTCAGGGAGTACATGACGCTGCCGAGGCCAAAGGAGGCCATCAGCAATACACCAAATACGACCAGCATGCCTTTTTGATTGCGGCGAAACCAGCTTAGGGGAGATGCCATCGAAACGGTCCTGTATCGGTTTGTAATTCAGCCCGACCCGGGCGTGTGGGGTTGACAAGCCCTTGTCGGCGAGATTATCCAAGTTTGAAATTGCGGCGGTGCCTGGGGCTGTGGCAGTTGACAATTGGCAGCTCTTCGACGCAACCCCCGCGAATCCCGTGGAGGGGTTGCCGGAACGTTTCGAGCGGTATTTCTGCCGGTCAGTGGACTTGCCAATTCCGGGAATCTTTCGCACAACTCAGCAGTACATCGCCAAGTCGAACAGCATCGCCCGGCAACGCTCAATGTTGATTAATGTCACAACCGCAGTAAAAAATTTTCATCCGTGCGAGTGCGTGTTTGCCGGCCTCCTGTCCCGGTTTGCCCGGGTCGCACCCGGCGGGCGAACCCGGCGAATAATCGCGCTCCCGAGGCGCGGCTCGCCATGCGGAACACACTCCACCCGGCGAGCAATCCCGCCAATCGATCGATTAACTACCAGGATTCACCGGGTACAACAGCGGCACCGGCCGAGTCCCGCCAATATGCCTGATTTTAGGATTCATCGCCGCAAGTTCAATCCCAGTCAGGACCAGCGAAACTGCGGGCCTCCTGCCGCCGGCGACGGCCGGGGGCACCGGCTTCCCTACGTTGGCCGTTGGCCCCGGTTGGGCCGACCCCGGTCCAGCGGCTCCGGCCAGGGGACGCGACATTACCGAACACCGCCAGAGACAACATGTCCAAATTTCTGATCATCGCCGAAAAGCCCAGTGTGGCCACCGATCTGGCCCGAGTGCTGGGCAAACTGCCCGAACTCGGCAAATTCGAGAAAAAGAAGGATTACTTCGAAAACGACCGGGGCTTTGTCTCCTCGGCGATCGGGCACCTGGTGGAACTGAAAATGCCGCTGACCCGGGAGGGCAAAAAGCTTCCCTGGGGCATGAAACACCTGCCGGTTCTGCCCAACCGGTTTGAACTGCAGCCGATTGAAAAGAGTGAATCGCGGTTCAAACTGCTGTTGCGGCTGTTGAAGAAAAAGGACGTCGACACGGTGGTTAATGCCTGTGATGCCGGACGCGAAGGCGAATTGATCTTTCGCTACCTGCTGGAACTGGCGGATCTGGACAAACCGGTTCGGGTGAAACGGATGTGGATGCAGTCGATGACCGACGGGGCCATCCGGGACGCCTGGGAACATTTGCGGGATGATGAGGAAATGAAGCCTTTGGCGGATGCCGCCATGTGCCGCAGCGAAAGCGACTGGCTGATCGGCCTGAACGGGACGCGGGCCCTGACGGCCTTCAATTCCCGGAACGGCGGATTCAATGTGACGACGGCTGGCCGCGTACAGACGCCGACGCTCGTGATTTTGACCGAACGGGAAAAGGAAATTCGCAGCTTCGTGCCCCGGACCTATTATGAAGTGCATGCGCATTTCGCGGTCGCGGCCGGCGGGTACGGCGGGCGCTGGTATCGCGAAGATTTTCAGAAAGATGAAACGGATGACCAGCTGAAAGCGGAGCGTATCTGGACGCTGGAAGAGGCCGAGGCGATCAAGGCGCGGTGCACCGGCCAGACGGGTGTGGTCCACGAAACCAAAAAACCCACCAAACAGGCTCCGCCCCTGCTGTTCGACCTCACCAGCCTGCAGCGGGAAGCCGGTAACAAGCACGGATTCAGCGCCCGGCGCACCTTGCAACTGGCCCAGGCCCTGTACGACCGCTACAAACTGCTGACCTACCCCCGAACCGATTCGAAGTACCTGCCCGAAGATTATCTGGATACCGTTCGCGCGACGATCCGGAAGTTTTCCGTCGGCACGACCAGTGCTGCCTTTTCGGAAGACTATCAGCGACATGGCAAGTGGATTGTCGACAACGATCGTGTAACGCCCACCAAACGCGTCTTTAACACTGCCAGGGTCAGCGATCACTTTGCGATCATCCCCACGGACAAGATTCCGACGGGTAAACTGGATGAAGACGCGCGGAAAGTTTACAACCTGGTCGTCCAGCGATTTTTGGCCATCTTTTTCCCGCATGCCGAGTTCGAGGTCACGCGTCGCATTACCCGAATTGATCAGGACAGTTTCCGGACCGACGGCCGTGTCCTCGTGGTACCCGGGTACCTGGCGGTTTACGGCCGAACCGCTGGCGGATCTGGCGAAAAAGGCGAAATGGTAGCTGTTCAGGACGGTGAAGCGGCGCTGGCCGAGTCGGTTGATCTGCGGGTGGAAGAGACGCGACCGCCGGCCCGTTACAACGACAGTACGCTGCTGTCGGCCATGGAAACCGCCGGGAAACGGGTTGACGATGAAGAATTGCGGGACGCCATGAGCGAACGCGGGCTGGGAACGCCGGCCACCCGGGCTTCCATCATCGAGAACCTGATTCGCCAAAAATACGTGTTTCGCGACGATCGCAACAAACGTGATCTGGTCGTTTCCAACAAGGGCATTGCCCTGGTCGAATTGCTGGATGAAATCGGGATCACCACGATCGCTTCCCCCGAACTGACCGGTGAATGGGAGCACAAACTGAAAGAAATGGAACACGGACGACTCGGGCGCGACCAGTTTATGAACGAGATTCGGGAATTGGCCAGCCGGATCGTGGAACAAACCCGAGACTTTACCAATGAGATCGTGAATCGACCCTTTCCCGATTTGCTGGCGCCCTGTCCGGAATGCCAGGGACAGGTGCATCGCCAAACCGACGGGTTGTTTGAATGCCGGAACGAGGAATGCCCCTTCCGCCTGAAAAAACACATTGCCAGCCACACGTTAACCGAGGACGAGGCCCGGGAATTGATGACGCATCGGCGGGTCGGACCGATCGAAACCTTTAAAAACCGGTTTGGTCAGCCATTCGCCGCCTCGCTGGTGCTGGGCAAGGAAAAACGCAGCTGGAAGGTCAATTTTGAATTCGAGGCGGACGACGATCGCGAAGATGAACTGAGCAATCTGAGCGACGACCAGTTGTTGTGTGAGGCTCCGTTGCTGGACGGTGGAACTGAACGGATCAAGGTGTATGAAACCGATCGGGCTTTTCTGGCCCCCCAAATGGCCCGGGACGTCGACGAACGGGGAGTGCGTATCAGCAAGACCATTCTGCAAAAGGAGATTCCGGTTGAGCAGGCCAGAAAACTGTTCGTCGAGGGCAAAACGGACCTGATGCCCGGGTTCCTGTCGAAAAAGGGACGCCGCTTCGCCGCTCATCTGACCCTGGACCGCCAGACGGGCAAGCTCGGCTTTGAATTTGCCCCGCGAAAATCGGCCAAACCGAAAAAAGATTCCGAGGCCGCCGATGCGGAAGCGGGTGACGAAACGGACGGCGACGCGAAGCCAGCTGCCCAGGATCCAAAACAGTCCGGCAAGCGAGCGACTCGGAAACAGTCCGCTGCAAAAAAATCGACCCGGAAAAAATCGACTCCAAAAAAATCGGCCGACAAGAATGCCGGTCCCTGACCGTCGGTGGTGGCACCCGCGAGGCTACCGACCGATGCAACCGCTCGCGGCACCCGTCGCCCGGCAGACCGGGCACGACCGGGCCAGAACAACAGCAGTCCCACAAAAAAAGCCGCGGTTTAATATCCGCGGCTTTTTTTGATTCGAACTCGGGTAAACCACCCAATGGCGGGCCACCCAATGGCGGGCCACCTGATGGCGGGCCACCTGATGGCGGGCCACCTGATGGCGGGCCACCTGATGGCGGGCCAACGGATGGCGGGCCAACGGATGGCGGGCAAACGGGACTAGCCGACCATGTCCTTGAGGCCCTTGAGCGGACGAATCTTGACTTGCTTGCTGGCAGGTCGGGGCTTGGCCCAGACCATTTCGCCGGTACCAGGGTTGCGAACCTGACGCTTGGGCAAAGCCGGTTTGTTGCGGACCACAATCTTGCACAGACCCGGAATCGTAAACATTCCGGCGCTGGCCCGACCAGCAATGTTTTTCTCGATTTCGGTCGTCAGGGCTTCCAGAACGCTGGTGACTTCCTTCTTGGACAGTCCAGTGGCTTCCGCCAAATTGTTGAGGATCTCTGATTTTGTCGGTGGCTTGGCACCATCTTTTTTCGCCATAGGTTTCTCCTTGCTACAAGTTCCGGGCGTTGCGTTAAGTTAATTGCCGCACATGTGTCGAGTGATTTCGTTGGGCTTTCCGGCCGGATTGCCAGCATCGGGGTCACGGCCAACGATTGAGAAATTAAGTTCCAAAGCGGGCAAAATTACAATGGGAGGAACCACCCAAATCCCGCAAAAACCGGCATTTTTTGTGAATTCCGGTCGAAAACTCCAATAAATCAGGGGGAAAACGCGTGGTTCGGGTCGTCGGACTCGCCAAAACCACGGTTTTTTCAGGTTGGAACTCCCTGTTTCGGGCAGGCGTTTTTCCGGGCAAAGGCCTCGTTGGCATCGCGCCGCGGACGGGAACGTTTTCATAAATTACGGAAACGGGTCGCCGTTCCGATCCCCGCATCGGCGGCGATCGTGTTTCAACTTCCGCCGGAACGATCAATAATGATTGCTCCCGCGCACCCCGCCATCACCGATCCCGAGTTTGCCCGCCTGCTGCCGGTTAATGTTTGCCAAAATACCAGAATTCCCGAATCTTCGAATGCTGTCAGCGGCGATGGCGGCCGTTGTGACGGTGGTGGGAGCGACGTTTGCGGCGACAGCGTGCGGCCAACCGCCGACAACGGACAGCAGCTCGTGGGAACGGGAAATACGCCCCATCCTGGAAACCGCCTGCCTGGATTGCCATACCGGTCCCGGTGCCGAGGGCAGCCTTGATCTGCAGGGATTTCAAACGGCCGAGCAGGTCGTTGACCAGCGGCGGTTATGGAAAAAAATTGCGAACCGGGTCCGGGACCGGCAGATGCCGCCGACGGATGGTCCGGACCTGACGGATTCCGACCGTGGCAAGCTGCTGCGGTGGATCGATCAGGAATTGCCGACGATCCCCTGCCGTCATCCCCATCACGCCGGTTCGGTAACCCTGCGCCGTCTGACGCAGCGAGAATACGAAAATACGATCAGGGATTTGTTGGGCGTCGAATATGTCACTGCCAATCGGTTTCCGGCAGATGATGCGGGTTACGGATTTGACAACATCGGTGACGTATTGTCCATTTCTCCAATGCTGCTCGAAAAATATATGGCAGCGGCGGAACAAATCTCCTGGCAGGTAATTGATGATCCGGATCAGTACCAGATCGACGTTTCGATCGCGGCCCATCAGTTTCCTGCCATTCCAGGCAGTCGGCTGGTCGAGGACAGCCGGTTGTTGACAACCACCGGCACGCTTGCGATTCCAATACCGGTTTCCCGCACCGGCAATTACCGGATTGTCATCCGGGCATGGGCACATCAGGCGGGAGATGAGCCGGCCAGGATGGGTGTCTCCGCAGATGGCCAAATGCTCAAACAGTTTGACGTGCAAGCTGTGCCGGACGAGGCAGGAACATTTGAACTGGAATGCCACCTGGACGCGGCGGTCGGAAATCTCGAGATCACTTTTTTGAATGACTACTACAATCCCGGGGCCGCTGATCCGAAGCAACGCGACCGCAACCTCGGCATTGGCCCGATTCACATCCGCGGTCCACTGGACGAACAGCCCGTGTCGCAGCAGGAAAGACATTTCCTGTTTGAATTGCCCGGACCCGAACAAACGGGCGAGCAAGCAGCGCGGACGATCATCAAATTGCACGGGTCGCGAGCATGGCGGCGGCCGTTGCAGCCCGCCGAAATCGACGCATTGCTCGAGATCTACCGGTTGGGCAATCGCCATCACGAATCGTTTCAGGGGAGCATGCAACTGGTGATTCAGGCATTGCTGGTGTCCCCGCATTTTCTGTTCAAGGTGGAAAATGAGGTGGCCAGCGACGGGTCTGCCCGGCATTTGAACGATTTTGAGCTGGCAACCGCCATCTCGTATTTTTTGTGGGGCACGATGCCCGACAACCGGCTTTTTCAGCGCGCGACCCGTGGCGAACTGGGCGACCCGCACATCGTGGCCGAGGAAATTGACCGGATGCTGGCCGACCCGAAATCGTATCATCTGGTCGAGAATTTCGGCGGACAATGGCTGCAGTTGCGGGTTCTGGAGCAGGTCGATCCGGATCCCGGGCGGTTTCCCGAATACCGGCCGGAGTTGCGTGCTGCGATGATCCGGGAGACCCGGATGCTGCTGGATGAAGTCATCCGCGCGGGAGCGCCGCTGAGCACGCTGCTGAATGCCCGGCATACGTGGTTGAACAGGTCGTTGGCGCAACATTACGGACTGCCTGCCGAAGGGCTTGGCGACGACGTGTTTCAGCGAGTTGAGCTTGGCGATTCGCTGCGGGGCGGAATTTTGACCCACGCCAGTTTTTTGACGTTAACTTCCAACCCGACCCGCACGTCGCCGGTAAAACGGGGCAAATGGGTGCTGGAGAACCTGTTGGCCGATCCGCCGCCGCCGCCGCTTCCGGATGTGCCCCAGCTGGATACCCAGGACGAGCTGACGGGCAGTTTGCGACAAAGAATGGAACAGCATCGCGCCGATCCGAACTGCGCCGTGTGCCATTACAAAATGGACTCCATCGGATTTGCTCTGGAAAACTTTGATGCGATCGGCCGATTCCGTGATTTGGATCCGGCCGGACAATCAATCGATTCCACCGGTCACCTGCCAGGCGGTCAGGAGTTTTCCGGGCCCCGCGAATTGCAAGCCGCGATTCTGAAACAAAATCATGATGCGTTTGTTCGCTGTGTTGTGGAAAAAATGTTTACGTTTGCCATCGGCCGGGGACCTGTTGCCACGGACGATTGCGTTATCGATGCGATTTCGCAGGCCGCGATCAAACACCAGCAAACAGTTCCCCAAATAATTCAGGCTGTCGTCGCCAGCGAACCGTTTCAGTATCGCAGTCGTCCCGTAACGGCATCATCCGGCGGTAGCCGGGATCGCGCCCCTTCCCAATATCCTGACTCGGGAAACCACCCATGAACCGAACCTTGAGCCGAAGAACTGTACTGCGCGCCGCCGGCACCGTCGTGGCATTGCCCCTGCTGGACATCATGCGGCCGCGACAGGCGCTGGCTGGTCCCACAATCGGACCAACGGGCCGGCCACTCCGGACTGCATTTTTTTATGTTCCCAACGGCATGCACATGCCGGACTGGTTGCCGCAGCAACAGGGCGCCGAGTTCGAACTGCCGTCAACGTTGCAACCCCTGGCGGCATTTCGGAAGAAATTAAACGTGCTGTCCGGTTTGACGCTGGATGGCGCCCGCGCCCACGGGGACGGGCCGGGGGACCATGCCCGGAGCGTGGCTGCGTTCCTGACCGGGGCCCATCCGGCCAAAACCGACGGAGCGGGCATCCGCAACGGTGTGTCCATTGACCAGTTGCTGGCTCAAAAATCCCCGGCCGCGGAGGCCCGGCTGCCCTCGTTGGAGGTTGGAATGGAAGGCAGTGCCCCGGCCGGTCGCTGCGATTCCGGTTACAGTTGTGTGTACACGTCGAATATGTCCTGGCGGACAGAGACCACACCGGTGGCCAAGGAGGTAAACCCGGCGGCCCTGTTCGACCGGATCTTTGGCTCGCGCGACCAACGCCAAAACCGCCAAATGGCAGCTCGTCGCCGGCAGTATCGACGCAGTATACTCGACTCGGTCCGCGGCCAGGCGCAAACGTTAACGGAACAGCTGGGCAGCGATGACCGCCGTAAACTGGACGAATACCTGTACGCGGTACGGGATATTGAACGTCGTCTGGAGGGCAGTGACAAACTGCCACCGGCCGAGCCGGACGCCGGGGAATTTACGAGGCCCGCGGGTGTCCCCCGGGCCTGGGACGAACACCTGAATCTGCTGCTGGATGTGATGACGCTGGCCTGGCAAACCGATGCAACACGAATTATGACGTTTATGTTCGGAAACGCGGGCAGCAATCGCAGTTACCGTGACATCGGCGTCACGCAGGGACACCATGACCTGTCACATCACGGCAACAGCACCGAAAAACAACAACAAATCAGCAAAATCAACCGTTATCACGTGCAGCTGTTTGCCTCGTTTGTCCAGCGTCTGCACGATACACCGGACGGCGACGGGACATTGCTGGACAGTTGCCTGCTGGTGTATGGCAGTGGCATTGCTGATGGTAACCGGCACGCCCATGATGGATTGCCCATCATAACGGCAGGCAGCGGCGGCGGGCGTTTTCAGACAGGTCAGCATTTTCATTTCGCCGACGAAACGCCGCTGACGAATCTGTATCAGACGATTCTGGAACAATCGGGGGTCACCAATACGCCGATTGGCGACAGCACCGGGATTTTGCGAAAACTGGTTGTCGCGTAATGAGTTCAGAAGACGATCGGCGCTGGATGGAACTGGTTTTGGACCTGGCCGCAGAAGGCCGGGGGCTGGTTGAGCCAAATCCGATGGTGGGATGTGTTCTGGTCCGCCACGGGGCTGAGATTGGCCGGGGTTTTCACCGTCGGTTTGGTGGAAAACACGCGGAAATTGAGGCCCTGGACACTTGCCAGGGGGATGCTGCCGGCGCAACCGTTTACGTTAACCTGGAACCGTGCAGCCATCACGGAAAAACCCCGCCATGCGTGGATCGATTAATCCAGGCCGGAGTTGCACGGGTTGTCGTCAGCGACGAGGATCCGTTTCCCGAGGTCGCGGGCCGGGGAGTTTCCAAACTGCGGGAGGCCGGGATTTCGGTTTCGGTCGGGATTGCGCGACAAGCTGCGCGGTCGCTCAATGCGCCCTACCTGAAACGCGTATCAACCGGCCAGCCGTGGGTCATTGCCAAATGGGCGATGACGCTGGACGGCAAGATCGCCACCATTTCGGGCGACAGCAAGTGGATATCCTGCGAGGCATCCCGAGCCGTCGTCCACCAGATCCGGGGTCGTGTCGATGCGATCATCGTGGGCATCCAGACGGCAATCATGGATGACCCGCTACTGACGGCCCGTCCAGCCGGACCCCGCGAGGCGACGCGAATCGTGGTTGATACCGGTTTGCGGCTGCCAATCGACTCGCGTCTGGTCGCGACAGTGCGCCAGCATCCGACCCTGATCGCCACGGGTGCCTCAGTCGACGCTGATCGCGTGCGGCAGTTGTCCGGCGCCGGTTGCGAAATACTGCCGCTCAACGGCGACGCTCACGCGTTGCGATTGAGTCAGTTGCTGGACGAACTGGGCCGCCGCCAAATGACCAACATACTCGTGGAGGGCGGCGGCCAGCTGCTGGGCGGGTTTCTGGATATGGCAAAAATTGACGAAGTGCATGTGTTTGTGGGCAATCGGATCACCGGCGGCCTGACGGCCGCCAGTCCGCTGGGAGGCGCCGGCATCGCCCGCATGCAGGATGCCGTGACGCTGACGGATCTGTTGCATACGGTCATTGGCGAGAACGTCCACATCTCGGGTCGGCCGGTGTGGCCGCCGCGGCCGGGGACCGATACCTGAACGCCCGAACCCTTTTTTCCCGGGGTCCGGTCTGCTCTGGACCTGGCGCCCACCCCGATCAAAAATAACCGGCATGTCCACGCCTGACCCGAGCAACGAATTGGCGTTTGTCCCGCCGCCACCGATCCATATCGGCGATGTTCGGATCGATCCGCCGTTGCTGCAGGCACCCATGGCCGGATTCACCAACTACGCATTTCGCCAAATCGTTCGTGATTTCGGAGGCGCCGGACTGCAGGCCACTGAAATGGTCAACGCACGCGGCTTCGTATGGCTGGATCAACACAAGGCCGAGCATCCTGACCGACTGTGGGGCGTTCGCGACGAACCCCGTCCGCTGGCGGTTCAGATTTGGGATAACCAGCCGGAAATCATGGCCGAGGTCGGCAGGCGGCTGGTCGAGGAATTTCGGGTCAGCGTGGTGGACATCAATTTTGGCTGTCCGGTAAAGCAGGTTACGGAAAAGGCACACAGTGGCTCGTATTTGCTGCGAGTGCCGGAGCGGATGGGGGAAATTATTCAGCAGGTTGTCGCGGCCTGCGCGCGACTCCGGTCACCGCCAAGATCCGCCTCGGTTGCACGAGGGACCAGATGAATGCCAACGAGATTGCCCAGGTCGTCGAGGAAGCTGGAGCGGCGGCCCTGACCGTCCACGGCCGAACGGCCCAGGACATGTTTCGGGGCAACGCGGACTGGGAGAGAATTTCGGCGATCAAGCCGTTTCTCAGGAAGATTCCGCTGATCGGCAATGGCGATCTGGATTCGGCGGAGGCCGTTGTCCAGGCGTTCCGGCGTTACGACGTCGACGGGGTGATGATTGCGCGGGCCTGTCTGGGACGCCCCTGGTTGTTTGCCCAGGCAGCGGCCGCCCTGCGTGGCCAGACGGTTCCGGCAGATCCCACCCTGGAACAACAAAAGCAATGCATGCTGCGGCATTACGAGCTGATTGTGGATCGTTTTGGTGAGGAAAAAGGGACCCAGTTGATGCGCAAATACGCTTGTTGCTACGCCCAGGGCCGCCCCGGGGCCCGGCACTTTCGCCGGTATGTTGCCCGGGTCGAAACACGGCAGGGATTCCTGGACGTGGTCAGTGAGTACTTTCCAACACACGATCGCCCGCAGCCGGAACCATTGAAAGCAGAATCAACTTGACCGGTCATTTAAACAATCTTGCCCTGCAGCGATTACAACGACTGGTCCCGGTTGCCGATTCACTGCGGATCCGGTTTTCCGAATCAGGTCGAGTCGCCGACTTTGGGGTGGCGGCCCGTGGTGGATTGTCGGCCGGCCTGGAATTGGCCCGGATTTGCATGGCCGATTTGGGGACGGTCAATCTGCTGCCGGCCCCGGCCGGCGGGACCGAACCCCTGGTCCAGGTCTTCACCGATTGTCCGGCCGTGGCCTGCATGGGAGCCCAGTACGGGGGCTGGCCGGTTCGGACCGACGATTACTTTGCGATTGGTTCCGGTCCTATCCGGCTCCGCCGGGGTAAAGAAGCGGTTCTGGAACAATACCGGTTTTCGTCCCGGGAAGACTCGGTCGTCGGTGTCCTGGAAGTCGATCGGTTGCCGAATGAACCGGTTATCCAATACATGGCCGAACAATGCGGCCTGGATGCGACGCAGCTCTGGCTGTGTGTGGCGCCACTCGCAGTCTGGCCGGAGCGATCCAGATAGTGGCCCGCAGTGTGGAAGCCACAATGCACAAGTTGTACGAGCTGGATGTCGATCTGCAAACCGTGACCAGCGGACTGGGAACGGCCCCCTTGCCTCCGGTAGGGGGCGACGACTTGACCGCCATTGGCCGAACCAATGACGCCATCCTGTACGGCGGTCGTGTCACACTGTGGGTGGACATGACCGATCAGCAGATTCAGCAGATTGGACCTCAAACGCCGAGCAACAGTTCTCCGGAACATGGCAAGCCGTTCGCCGCCCTGTTTGAAGCCTGCGGCGGGGATTTCTACAAGCTGGATCCCATGCTGTTCAGCGCCGCTCAGGTGACCCTGATCAGCAACTTGAGCGGGCGGCAATTTCGGTTCGGAGCAACCCGGGCCGCGATTCTGAACGAGTCGTTTTACGCGGTCTGAGCCGTACCGCCAGCCGCCGCGGTCCGACCGCGCCGGGGCCCTGCGCCGATTCCGCAGATCAGAGGATGAACCTCGACAAATCCTGATTATCGGAGATTGTGTCCAGCCGTTCCCGAACGTAGGCGGCATTGATCTCCACGCGCCCCATTTTCATGTCGGGCGCCTCGAAACTGAGTTCTTCCAGCATTCGCTCGAGGATCGTGTACAACCGGCGGGCTCCGATATTCTGATTTGACTGGTTGACCTTGAAGGCGCAGGCGGCCAGCTCGTCAATCGCATCCGGGGAGAATTCCAGCTGCACGCCTTCGGTTTTCAGCAAGGCCTCGTATTGTCGCGTCAGGGAGTTTTTGGGTTCGGTCAGGATTCGCACGAAATCGGCCTGGGTCAAATCATCCAGTTCCACGCGAATGGGAAAACGGCCTTGCAGTTCGGGCATCAGTTCACTGGGGCTGTTTTTGTGAAACGCGCCGGCGGCAACAAACAGGATATGATCGGTGCGAACATAGCCGTAACGGGTTTGCACCGAGGTGCCTTCCACGATGGGCAGCAGGTCGCGCTGAACACCCTGGCGGGAAACATCGGTGCCCCGCGAGTCGCTGGCAACGACCTTGTCGATTTCGTCGAGAAAAATAATTCCCAGATTTTCGGCCAGATCAATCGCCATGCTATTGATCTTTTCGGGGTCCAGCAGAGCCTCGCATTCCTGGTCGAAAATTACCTTGCGCGCTTCGGTCACTTTCAGTTTGCGACGGACCGTGGATTTGGGCATGATCTTTTCCAGCATGCCCTGGAAATCCATGTCCATCTGTTCGACACCGATCCCGCCCACCATCACCGGTGAAGATTTTTGTTCGATCGTGATTTCGACTTCCCGCTCGTCGAGATCGCCGGCCAACAACATTTGTTTCATCCTGCCGCGAGTTTTCCCAGGAGTGAGCGGTCTCATCGGGCCCGCGGTCACCATTGGCTGCCGGCACGTCGGATTCACCGCCAAATTGTGTGGTGGCCGAGAAGTCAACGGGTCGGGGTGCCAGCAAATCAACCAGCCGGTTGACGGTCCGCCGATCGGCTTCTTCCTCCACCTGTTTTCGTTCCCGCTCCCGAACCAGCCCGATCGCGTTGTCCAGCAGTTCGCGAATCATGCTTTCTACATCGCGGCCGTAATAACCGACCTCCGTGTACTTGGTCGCCTCGATCTTGATGAAGGGCGCGTCGGTCAGGCGGGCCAAACGGCGGGCGATTTCGGTTTTTCCCACGCCGGTCGAACCAATCATCAGAATGTTTTTGGGAGCCACCTCTTCCTTCATTTCCTCCGGCAACTGTTGCCGTCGCCAGCGATTGCGCATGGCGATCGCAACCGCCCGTTTGGCGTCCGCCTGACCGATGATGTAGCGGTCCAGCTCAGCGACCACCTGTCTGGGCGTCAATGCGGCGGATCCGGCGGCCGGTCGGCCTGTTCCATTATTCCTGACACTCAATTTCCTCCACGACAATGTTCCGATTGGTATAAATGTCGATACTGGCCGCAATTTCCAGGGAACGGCGAACGATTTCGCCAGCCGCCAATTCCGTGTTTTCGGCCAACGCCCGGGCCGCGGCGATGGCATAATTGCCGCCCGACCCGATACCAATAATTCCGTCCGACGGCTGAATCACGTCGCCCGTTCCGCTAACCAGCAGGGAATGATGGGCATCACTGACCGACAACAGTGCTTCCAGCTGCCGCAATACCTTGTCCATCCGCCATTGTTTGGCCAGTTCGGTGGCGGCTCGCTGGATATTGGACGGATAATCCCGCAATTTTTCCTCAAATCGCTCCAGCAGGGCAAACGAATCGGCGCTGCTGCCGGCAAAACCGCAAAGGACCTTTCCATCAAACAGCTTGCGAATCTTGACGGCATCCGCCTTCATGATGGCCGTTCCCAGTGTGACCTGACCATCGCCACCCATGGCCACCCGGGAACCACGCCGAACGGTTAAAATCGTGGTCGCATGCAGTTTCATGAAAGAAACCCGTATAGTGAGACTGAACTTGTGGTCAATTTTCGCGAAAAACCCGGTCAATGACCAGGGGGTGGGCCGGCATCAGCTGGCAGCCTTATTCTGGGCGAGCCGATGTAGTAGTCTGGTGACATGAATAAACCCATTGAAACCCTGGATTCCACACCCGTCTCTCCCACCGCTGACCTGCCCCCGGAGGGGCAGGCGACTGATTTGCCGGGGCCTGGGCGCAGCCCCCTGCTGATGTCCAGGCATGATACGGCGTTGCTGATCATCGATGTCCAGCAAAAACTGCTTCCACATATTCAACGGCATCAGATGGTGGCCTGGAACATCCGGCGGCTGGTGGATGGAGCGCGGATTCTGGGCGTGCCACGGCTGTGTACCGAACAATACCCGGCCGGGCTGGGTCCCACGATTGCCGATCTGCGCGAGCGACTGGAGGTCGACGACGAAAAAGCCCGGTTTAGCTGTCGGGATTGCAAAAATGTGGTGCGACGGCTGGACGAATCTGACATCCGGAAAATCCTGTTGTGCGGGATCGAATCGCACGTCTGCGTGCAACAGACGGCCCTCGATTTTTTGGCCATGGGCCTGGACGTATGGGTCGCCGCCGATGCCATTGGCAGCCGGCGGAGCCCGGATCATCAAATGGCATTGAGACGAATGGAATCCGCCGGCGTGACCCTGACCACCAGCGAAGCGGCGTTGTTTGAGTGGTGTGAAGTGGCGGGCATCCCGGAATTCAGGCGGATAAGTCAACTGGTTCGGGAAACCCCGCCCGAATCATCCGACATCGATGCCAGGCGACCGTTCCCCCGCATCGGCCCCCGGTACGTGCTGCAGACCGATCACGTCCAGTCTCCCGCGGCTGACGACCAGATGGTGACGACGTTAAGTTTTATTGTGCGTCGCGGCGATACGGGAGCCGAAGTCCGCCGCTACGAGGGCCGCAAGGTGACATCGGCCGAACATCCGGACCAGCTGATTTCCAGTGAGGGCGTAACCGCGCTGGAAATTGGCAGCGATGGTACGTCCCTGAGCCTGCAATCGGCCGACGGCCGGATTGAAATGGTGTACTTGCCCATGGGTGAGCCGCGAACCAGTCATCCCCGCTGGAAAGTGCGGCGGCTGGAACGTCATATTAATTCCGAGCAGTACCGGACCGATTACGAAATTACGTTTCACGTCATTGAATACATGACCGGTGAGGTATTTCGCGAATTCCAGGGGTTTGAGCATCGGGATGAAACCAGCGGCGGATACTCGCATGTCAGCGGCGTGCGACAAGTGGAAATCTCGGCAGACGGTCGCTGGGCGGTCGTGACGGCCGTCGGCCGTCCTCCGGATCTTCTGGAATTGCCGCCGGAAACGCATGGCTAGTGCCAGACGCCGGGTCATGCGGTGTCCCTGCCATGGTTCGGCAAAGCGTTGTCTGACGAAGCGACGCGACACCGACTGGAGGCGCGGTGCGGTCGGTGTGGCTGGCACAGAAACCCGAATCAGGGTTCGCGGATACTGGAATCCAGGCTGCGGATCAACGGGTACAGGAAATAATCGATGACCCGCCGCGTGCCCACCTTGATTTCAGCTGTCACCGCCATGCCGGGAATCAGCCGGTGATTGGACGGAACATCGTTTAGTTCATAATCCGTGATTTCGACACGCACGCGATAATAGGCCCGCGTCATGGGGGGCTGGCCTTCCTCGAAAACGTCTTCGCTAATCGCCCGGATCCGGCCTTCCAGGGTTCCGTGTTTCATATACGGAAATGCACTCAGTTTGATGCGGACGGACCGCGGTTCGCCATTTTCCAGTTCGCGAATTCTGCCAATGTCCTGCGACTGAACCTTGCATTCGACTTCCAGCATCGAGTCGGCGGGAATCAGTCGCACCAGCGGATCACCGGGCTGGACCACCGATCCCACATTTCGATCGGCTACCTCAACGACCACAAACTCGTCATACAGCGGATGTTCGGGAACGGGGATCGTCACCAGTTCGCTGGCGCGTCGGGCCTTGTTCAATTCCTCGACGATGGACGCGTAGGTTTGCCGGGTTTCGGCCAGGTCGCTGCTGACCTGCGCCTGGCGACTGGACAATTCAGCGGCTTCGCGTTTTTTCAGGGATTCCAGATCGGCATCGGTTTCGAGGATCGAGTTTCGGGCGTTGACCAGCTGGTTTTCCACGGCTTCGGCCTGAATCTCGTCATTCATCAGCTCGGTTTCCGTGCCAACTTGCCGGTCAAACAGGTCGCGAGTCGTCGTCAGCTTCTTGATCATTTTCTCCAGGCGACTGGTTAGCACTCGCACGTCATCGACATGTTTGTTGCGGGTTGCCTCCAGTTTCCGACGTTCCGCCGCATACTGTTCGCTTTTGGATTCCATTTCGTTTTGGCGATCCAGAAACACCAGTTGTTCAGTCAGCCAAACCGGATCGCTCTCGTGTCCCGAAACGCTGAATTCGTCACTCGACTGCTCGGCAGTCAGTCGGGCAATCCTCGCGCTCAGACCATTAATCTGGGTCTCCAGTTTTGAGACTTCGGCCTCGGGAATCGTCGGATCCAGGGTGACCAGCACGTCACCCGACCGCACGGTTTGGCCAAACTTGACATTGAACGAACGGATGGGACTGGTGCTGGGAGGCTGGATGACCAGCGGGTCCGGGGCAATCAACTTGCCCTCGGCAACCACCAGCCGATCCACCCTGGCCCAGGTGGCCCAGGTGATCGTGGAAACCAGCAGCAAGATGACCACGTACAGGGTCCATCGCAATCCGCCGGCTACCTTGCGATGCTCCATTTCCACGGCATCGGGCTGGAATTCCATCACGAGGCGGTCGATTTTGCGGATTCGGCGCTTGCGGGCTTTCTTCCTGTTCGTGGCCGGTGTATTTGCGCCGTCGGCAGCAGGCTGGGGCGGTGCCGCGGGCTCTGCGGATCCGTTTTGATCAGCATCCTTGCGACCGTTATCGGGGCGGGCCGGACTGCCGGGGGCCTCCGGCGCAGCCCGGACGATCCGCGAAACGGGATTGTTTTCCGTGCCGGAAAGGTCGTCGGTTTTCCGCCGTCGGGCGTTACCGATGGCCCATCTGCTGATACCATAATTCCTGATATACCCTTGATTCGTCGAGCAATGTCCGATGCCTGCCCATTTGCTCGATTTTGCCGCGTTCCAGCACAATGATGGAATCGCATTCTGTAAGTGTTGACAACCGGTGCGAGACTATGATGACGGTGCGTCCGCGGGCGATGCGGCGCAGGTTGGTCTGAATAATGGCTTCGCTTTCCGGGTCCAGGGCGCTGGTCGCTTCGTCGAAGATCAGGATTCTGGGATCCGTCAACAGGGCACGGGCGATCGCCAGTCGTCTGTTTTTGACCGCCGGACAGGTTGGATCCGTTTTCCTCCAGCATGGTATCGTACGACTGCGGCATCCGCTCGACAAATTCGTCGGCTCCCGCCAGTTTGGACGCGTGCACGATTTCCGGAAATCCGGCGTTGCTGCGGGCCATGCCGATATTTTCGCGGACGGTTCCACGAAACAGAAAATTGTCCTGCAGTACGACACCGATGTTTTGCCGCAGGTGGGCAATATCCAGTTCTCGCATGTCCAGTCCGTCGATCCGGATCAGGCCGGACTGGATCTGGTACATTCCCTGAATCATGCGGGTAATGGTTGTTTTTCCGGAACCGCTTCGCCCGACAACCCCGATGATTTTGCCAGCCGGAATGACCAGCGAAACCCCGTCCAGGGCCGGGGGGCTGGTGGCATTGTACTGAAAGGTCACATTTTCGAATTCGATTCGACCCTGAATCGGTGGCCGTAGACCGTGCCCCAGTCCGGCTTCGGCCGGCCGATTCATGACTTCGCCGAGCATGCGGACCGACAGCGCCGTTTCCTGATAGGAATGGATCAGCGACACCAATTGCACGAGTGGCCCCGAAACCCGTCCCGAGATCATGTTGAACGCCACCAGCGCACCGACCGTGATTTCGTCGGCAAACACCAGCGTGGCACCCACATAGACGATGGCCACGGTCATCAGTTTTTCAAACAACTTGGAGATCGTGGTGGCGGTAATGGAGATTTTTCCAACGCGATAGTGCATGGCGACGGCCTGCGCAGACCGGTCGTCCCATTTCTTGCGCTGCGTTGGCTCCATGCTCAGCGCCTTGACGGTCTGGGCACCGTGGATCGTTTCCACCAGCATCGCCTGGCGATCCCCCTCGGCGACATACAGCGATTCCAGCCGTCGGCGGTAGGGACCCAGCAGGACTCCAATGGTACCGGCCAGCAACGCCGAAAAGAACAGCACGATGAGCGACAGTTTGTAACTGTACAGAAACAAAATTGGCAAAAACACGACCAGCGCCGGCCGAATCCAGCAGCGTCAGAAACATTTGTCCCGTCAGAAACTCGCGGATTCGTGACGCCTGTTGCATGTGTTTGGTCAGGACGCCGGCCGTGATATGTTCGAAATACGTCATCGGCAGGGACAGCATGTGGCCGAACGTGCGCGTGGCAACGCGGACATCAATCTTGCTGGTGGCATGCAGCAACAGATAACTGCGCAAATAGTTTAACACCGCATCAAACATCAGTGCCAGGACGATCCCGACCGCCATCACGCGGCAGCGTGTTTTGAGCGTTATTGACCAGCACCTTGTCGATTACGATCTGAAAAAACAGCGGTACCACCAGGGCCAGCATGTAAATAAATATTGCCGCCACAATGACGTCGACAAACGACGTCCATTGTCGGGCCATTTCCGGAATGAACCAGCGCAGGCTGAACGGCTGTTCGGAATCGAACATCGAGAAGCGGCGTTTGGCCAGAATGACGTCCCCGTCCCAGTTCTTTTCAAAGTCCTTGCGACCGAGGAACAGAAAGTCGTTGCGATCGGCCAGCGGATCGAAAACGGCCAGTTCCTGCCGGGTCTTGCCGTCGGAATCCTCGACCTCGCGCAAGCCTACCAGAATCACGTAGTTGCCGTTTTTGAGTCGGGCCGATCGTTGGATAGGCGTGTCCCATCCGGGCCAGTTGCTTCCACGTCAGCCGGGTCGGTTTGACCTTGAATCCGTGGTCGGAGGCCATGCGCAACAGCCGCCGCACGCTGGGCTCGGATTGCTCCAGCGAATAATCGTGGATCAGGCGCTCGACGCTGATATCCACACCGTGATGACGCCCGATTAATGCCAGGCACTTCAGCGCTGTATGGGTGACACTCGGCCGCAGAGCTCCCTCCTCAGGGGTTTCATTTTCCGAATGATTTTCCGACATCTGCCTGTACCGTTGCTGTCGAGAATTGCGGCCGGTGCATTGTAAGCCTGACCGGTCCGGGATTGAATATCGGGATGGGGGGATGCGCGGCGACGGCCTGATCGTGGCCCGCCCATGGAGTCCCCCCCTCAGGTCACCGGCGAAAAGCCTCGCCAGATGCTGTTTCGTCCGTTTTGGCCGGGGTGAACCAACAAAAAACCCCCGCGCGGAACGAGCCACACGGGGATGGTTGGTGAATGTGGGCCCCGACTAGGTAATGGGAACTGCCAAATTGCCGTAACGCGACGTATTACTGGTGAGCATGAATTGTTGCGACGAGGCCGAGGCACCGGTAAAAATCGATACGAGGCTGATATTCGGACCGATCTGGTTGCCGCCAAGGTCATACAGACTGAGCGTCTCAACCCGGTTCTTGCCAAACGCCATGTTGGAAATCCGCATCCCGCCTTCGGACGCCGGACCGTCCAGATTCAGATCAATTCGCAGATCATTTCCGAGCCGGCGGAACGTGAAGATTTCCTGCAGCGTCGATTGTCCAAAATCGTAGTCATCAAACAACTGGACTCGGATTTCGTCGCGGCCGGCACCAAAATCCTCGTCAATAACATCAAATCCGTCGCCAATCCCCCAAATGTACGTGTCGTTGCCGGCCATGCCCCGCAACACGTCCTGGCCGTCACGGCCTTGTAACGTATCGTTTCCCGCGTTGCCCATCAGGATGTTGTTCAGTTCGTTGCCCCGCAGGATGTCAAACCCGGATCCCCCGCGAGCATTTTCAATGTCCGTTCCCCAGGCAATCGCGACGTTGTTGACCTGGTTTCCGACCGAACTGAACTGGCCTTGTCTCAGGTCAACCGTGACACCCACAACATGATTGTTGAAATTCAGCGAGTCCATTCCGCCGGAATCATAAACCGTCTGGGGAATGGGGCTGTTCGGATCAATCCGGATCTGGGTATTGCCGGCGCGAAACGTCGGGTTGGCCCCGTACAATGTTTGCAAGGCCATGATGTCGTACAACTGGAACGTCCTGGGCTCAATCGGCTGACCGTTGCCGTCAAAGAAAACCCGGTCGTAGGACATGATCGAGTATCGATTGTTTTCCATCGAACCCGGCAGGATAGCCGTGCCCGAAAAGGAATGTTCCAGCCCCAGCGAATGTCCCATTTCGTGAATCCATGTGGCAAAACCCGTTTGCCCCGGTTCCGAGTCAGGCAGGGATGGCGAATTGCTGTTGCCCCAGATGTCGCCACGCGGGTCGAAAACCGCCTTGTCGCCAGGACCATAGGAATAACCCAGCAATCCCATATCACTGTCGGAGGTCAGCATAAAGGGAATGTCGGACAGAGTGGTCGCCGACACCTCACGGAATGTGACGTCAATCACCGTTTCGATCTCGTCCATCACGGCACGAATCGCGGCTCGCATTTCCGGATTCGCCAGCACAGAATTGTTGTTGCATTCCTCCAGGTCCAGGGTGCAGTAATACTGGGGCACCGACGCCGGGAAGTTGTAGGTCAATTCCAGTTTCGGCGTCGTGAAGTTCCAGAAACCCAGTCCCAGCACAGCTTCTTCATTGACCGGGTCGGTGGAAACGTTCAGCTTGGTCCAGGCGGACTTGTTGAACCCGTTGTTAACCCGCACCAGGAATTCGTCAAACGAGCGGCCCAGGTCGTCAGCACCACCGCGAATAAACGTTTGTGAAAAGTCAGTCGAGCTGACGACGTGCACCTGGCCCGCGGGCATTTCCGACCCGTTGACCAGTATCCGCGCACTGGTGGGAGCGGTGTTCAGGTCGATGATCTCGTAGCTGATGGGGGAAATACTGGTGGTGATATTCAGCAAGTCGAACATCCGCACCAGTTCAAAGGAATCCAGCATCTGAATCCTGTCGGGTGCCACGTCGATCGCTTCGTTGGTCGTCGCCAGCCCGGTCGCCACGCTACTGAGTCGCTGGCCGTCAAAAACCTGAACCTGAAAACTTTCCGCACCAAACAAACTGCCGGCAACGTAATTGACCCGGGACAACTGGTTTCCAGCCACGCTGAACGCTTGTCCACCGGTCACCGGAATTCCGTCCAGTTCAAAATATCCGCTGGTGGCCGCAACTCCCAGATCGCGGACTTCCACCGTCTTCAGGGTATTTCCGTCCAGATCGCTGAACGTAAACATTTCCTCCAGCGGGATCCTTTCACCCACCACCAACTCGACATTGTTGGCGACAACCGTCGGGTTGAAATTGTTGGGCGTGGTAATGGCATCAAAGAAGGTCAAGGCACTGTAGGCCTGCTGGTCGCGGGCCAGCACGGCAATCGGTTCGCTGGTGCCGAACTGGTTGCCATGATATTTCAAAAACGGCAACTCGTCCGGTTGCACGGTAAACCATACTACGGAAGGCATGGCGGTTCCAAACAGCGAAAAATAGCCGCCGTTGGGGTCGTTGATGCCGTCAATAAACATGTATTCCAGAATCGGATAACCGTCCGGGTCGTATGCGGAAATGAAATCGCCAACATTCACCGTCTCCAGGGCAGTTACCACCAGGTTGGAGCCTTCCACGACCGGCGGCGTAATGTTCGGAACGACTGAGAAAAACGTTCCGGCGGCCGGAGTACTCCAGAACACACCATCAAAGGCTTCGATCGTCACCAGCTCACTGCTGATGATGGCGCCGGCGTGATAGGTAACGTCGGCCAGATCGGCGGCCGAAACCTCCAGCACCAGACCCTGCTGCCAGACCTGACCGCGAAACTTGAAATAGCCGGATTGGGGCGATGTGCTGCTGTCGCGGAAACGAAACCGCGTAAACTGCGGATTCGGATCAATGTCGCTTACCGAAAAGCGGCCCAGAACTGAAATTTCTTGGCCCAGCTCCACGGCCGAATCAAGCACCGTGACAGTTGGCGGAAAATTATTCACATCTGTCTCCCAAAAAAACTGAGTGCGACCGCGGTCGCCCTGAATCTGTTCCGTTGTCAGTCATGAACGCTGCGGCAACCACCGGAACCGCCCGTTCGATTGGCGGGGCCGGCAGAGGGCGGGACCGGTCCAGCTAACAGGAAAAACGCGTGAACTGCCCGAATGTCCCCTCGTCAATCTGAAAAGTTTGGAGAACTGGGTTTTTCGTCCCGTGTCGCGCCCTCAGCCGCCACTTTCGCACCGTCCCGGGGCTTGACCAGGCCCGCGTCCACCAGCTGTCGAACCAGGTCTTCCATCGCCGAAAAACTCCGCAAAAAACCGTCCGGCGGCATAACGATTCGCTGGCGAAACGCCAGTTGCGGCTTCTCATCCTTGTCGCGCTGGCTGCCCGTCAGGGCCACCAGGTCCATCCGGACCATGCCGCCACTTAACACGATTTCGCCGATTCCGTCCGCAAAAATCTCCTGTGATTTTTCCATTGCTCAGCCTGTCCTCCGACGGTTGATTGATGGGGGGTTCCTCGCCACACAGGGGCAAATCCGGACCCTGCGCTCCCGAAACTCATACTAAACAAGCCAAACTCACCGGTCTAGCGGAAAACCCGCAGATTACCTGATCGAAACGACCGTCAAACGCAAAATGACCGGCAAATGCGGCCCTATCGTTATCGGCCACTGGCGCGCCGCAGTTCAGACTAGTTGGATGCGTGTCAAAAAATAACGACCAAGGCCACCGCGGATACTCCAAAAACCGCTGCAAATTGCAAATTCCTGAGCGCCGTTCTGGCGACCGGCCCCCCGGTCGGGCGACGGCTGCCGACATTCCCCAAAAAGCGAATCTGGCTAAAGCAAACAGTTTTTGCCTGTCGAATAGATATTGGGGATCAAGAAAAATGCCCGGAACGCGGGGACCCTGCCGGTGTCTCTGGCCCGCTCACCCTGAAAGGAATTGGGGATGCTTTCCGACACGATCAAAATGGTATCGATCACCCGCCAGACCCTGTTGGGTGACGATTCGGCGCGACGCCTGGCAATGGGTGTGTCATTTGGCGTGATAATCGGCCTGTTGCCCAAGGACTCATTGCTGGTCTGGGCCATCGGCGTGATTTTGATGATCACGACTGCCAATCTGCTGTGCGCGATGGTTTCCGGTTTTTTGTTTAGCTGGGTCGGATTCCTGCTGGACCCGTTCACCCACAAACTGGGTGGCCTGATGCTGACGGCCGAAGGACTTGAGCCCACATGGACGTGGCTGTACGAGGTACCGCTGATGCCGTGGACCCGGTTCAACAATACGGTCGTCATGGGAAGTTTGATTCTGGGGCTGGTTTTGGCGGTCCCGGTGTACCTGCTCAGCTTTCGCTTTTTCCAGACCTGGGGGCTGGTGATTCACAATCGCATGCGCAAGACCTGGATTTATCGCTGGCTGTTTGCACCGCCAGAACATTCTCTTGTGGAGGAATCCGCATGATCCGATGGAAATACCTGCTGCCCCGAATCGGACTGCTGTTGACGGCCGTGCTGCTGGTCAATGTGCTGAGCAAACCCATCACGCACTGGATGCTCGTCCACTCGGCTCAATCGATTACGGGTGCGCGTCAACATCGGCGAACTGGAAGCGTCATTTTGGGATGGTCGCGTCAAGCTGGGTCACGTGCAATTGGCGGATCCGCGGCAACCCATGCAGAATCTGTTGCAGGCTGACGAGGCCGTATTTCAGCTGAATGCCGCCAAGGTGATGCACAAGCAATGGGTGATCGAGCAAGCCACGCTGAAGCGCTTGCAGTTTGGCACGCCCCGCACCGAAAGCGGTCAATTGCCGGGCCTGCCGTCGTCGGACCCTGCCCGGGAACAATCCGTATTGGTCGAAATCGCCCGGGACCAGGCGGCCGCGCTGGGTCAAAAGTGGTTGCGCCAGCTGGAAAGCCGGATGCCCCTGCTGCTGGAGGACAACCTGGAAACGGTTCAGTTGGCGCGGGAATTGCGAAACCGCTGGCCGCAGGAATTCGAGCGGCAGCGGCAGCGGGCCTTGCAATTGCGGCAACAGGCCCGGAATATTCGCGAAATGCTGCAACAGCGGTCCGACAACCCGCTGCGCGACCTTGAGCGATTCCAGGCGGCGCTGCAGGGAGCCCAGCAGGTGATCGACGAGCTTTCCCAGGCCCAGCAATCACTGCACCAACTGAACCGGCAATTTCAAAAGGACAAGTCCAGCCTGCTGGCGGCCCGCCAGCGAGACCGGGAAAAGATCATCACCGATGTTGGGGATCTGTCACTGGACGGCAACAGTTTGACCGAATTGCTGCTGGGCGAAAACCAAACTCGACAAGTCCGGGAACTGGTGGGCTGGATCAGGTGGTTCCGGGATGCCATCCCGGACCCGGAACGGGATTTTCATCCGGTTCGGGCGCGGGGATTTGACGTGCAGTTTCGGCGTCAACCCCGATTTGTCTTTCGTAATCTGGAACTGGAAGGTGAAGGCACGATTGGCGGTCAAAACTGCAAGTTTGCCGGAATTGCCAAAAACGTTTCCACGGCCCCCCGGATGTTAAGCGAACCAACGACCATTGAACTGCGGGGGCAGGCCCGGTCGCACATCCAGCTGTCGGCCGTTATCGATCGGCGGACCAGCCAAAAGATCGATCGAATCCAAATCAATTGCCCCAAAGTCCCGGTGCCCGGCCAAACGCTCGGTACCCGCGATTCCCTGCTGATGGGGATCGGCCCCGGCAGCCTCAGCCTGGCAATTGATGCGGAAGTGATTGATGACCGACTGGCCGGGAAAATTATGGTGCAACAGACCGGTGTTACGGTGCAGGTGGACCATGTGCCCGGCATGCCGGGAGGCCAAATCATGATGCGCTCGTTGAACGAACAACTGGACCAACTTGACAGTTTCAACGTGGTCGTCCAGCTGCACGGATCGCTCAACCATCCCCAAATGCAATTGCAATCGGATCTGGGACCAAATATCGCCACGATGCTCGGCAAGGCCTTAGAAATGTCCCTGGCCGAATCGGCGCAGGAAAAGGCGGCCGAACTGAAAACCATTTTCGATCAGCAACTGGCGGATTTGGATGATATGTACCAGGTGAATACGAACGAGATCCTGCGATTGTTGTCCAGTGAGGTGACCGAAATCGCGGACCTGAAGAAACTGCTGAACGAGCAGGACCTGGCCATGCCTACGTTTCGCTAGGGCTGGACCGTGCCGCAGCGGCCCCGCGGACCCGGTCACAACGCCTTGACCGGCGATTCGGGACGGCATTGGCCCCCGCAACTGCAAAACCACCCGCCGAACCGGCCGGGGATCGGAAATCCGGGGCCGCCAACATCCTGGAACGGCTGCCGCGACGCAAACAACAACGAACCCGCGTATTTTCCTCCGCCACGAGCGCGATCTGCCAACCTGACAGTCGCTGGAACCGCCCGGGTTGGCCGCGCCGCGTCAGAATCGCCTCCGGTAACCCCGATAATTTCCGGCAAAACACGGTTCTCGTGGCCCGTGCGCCCTGCCATTTCGAGGGGGCCGGGCTCTTTGGCACGCCGCTTGCCTCCATTGCATCAGGCCGTTCGCGCACCTGACAAAAATGCGCGCGTCGCCGACCCCAATCTGGCAGTCCGGTTACGGCGACCGGTCGCCGTCAGGCTGCGGCCGACGACGGGATCGGCCATTCCGCAACCGTCTGGCGAACCTCCTGCCGGGGGCTCGGCCGCCGATCCGGTTCGAAAATCAGTCAACCACCGATCAATTCTGAATTTGAAATTCAAATTTGCCAATCCACAAGGGAGATTTTACCGTGGCAAAACAAATGGTATTCGATGATGAAGCCCGCCAACCGTTGTTGGCCGGGGTCTCCAAATTGGCCAAAGCTGTTCGAAGCACGTTGGGGCCGCGAGGTCGCAATGCCGTTTTGGACAAGGGCTGGGGCTCGCCCAAAATCACCAAGGACGGTGTGACCGTGGCCGAGGACATTGATCTGGATGACCCCTATGAAAATCTCGGAGTTCAACTCGTCAAGGAAGCGGCCAGCAAAACCAACGATATTGCCGGTGACGGAACGACGACTGCGACCGTTTTGGCCGAAGCCATTTTTCGGGAAGGCCTCAAGATGATCGCGGCCGGATTCGATCCGATGGCACTGTCGCGAGGCATTGCCAAGGCCACCGCGGCAGTATCGGAAGCCATCAACCAGCAGGCGACGCCGATCAATGAAAAGAACAAGAAGGAAATCCAGCAAATCGCCACCATTGCCGGAAACAACGACCCGTCCATCGGCAGCGTTCTGGCGGATGCGTTTTTGAAAGTGGGCAAGGACGGCGTCATCACGGTCGAGGAAGGGCGTGGCAGTGAAACGACGGTGGAAGTCGTCGAGGGAATGCAATTCGATCGTGGATTTCTGTCGCCGCATTTCGTCACCAATCAGGATGATGTCACGGTCGAGCTGGACAACTGCTACGTGTTGTTGTACGAGGAAAAGATTTCCTCCAACAAGTCACTGATTCCGCTGCTGGAGGCGGTGTCCAAGGCCAATAAACCGCTGTTGATTATCGCCGAGGATATTGATGGCGAAGCGCTGGCCACCCTGGTGGTGAACAAGATGCGCGGAATTTTGCAAGTCGCGGCCGTCAAGGCTCCCGGCTACGGCGATCGCCGCAAGGCGATTTTGGGGGACATCGCCGTTTTGACCGGTGGACAGGCGATTTTCAAGGATCTCGGTATCCAGCTCGAAAATGTGCAGCTCAGCGATCTGGGCAAAGCCAAAAAGATCCGGATCTCTTCCGACGAAACCATCATGATCGGCGGGGCCGGCGACAAATCGGCCATCGAAAGCCGAACGCAACAAATCCGGCGGGAAATCGAGAATACCGACAGCGACTATGACCGCGAAAAACTACAGGAACGATTGGCCAAACTGGCCGGTGGTGTCGCCCAGATCAACGTGGGAGCCGCCACCGAAACGGAAATGAAAGAGCGCAAGGATTTGCTGGAGGACGCCAAGAGCGCGACCGCCGCGGCGCTGAAGGAAGGCATTGTGCCTGGAGGCGGTGTGGCCCTGATTCGCGCCGGCAAAGCGCTGAAGAAACTGAATCTGGAAGGTGACGAGGCCGCCGGGGTCAAAATTATTGCCAACGTGCTTGATTACCCGCTGCGCAGCATCGCCGACAACGCCGGCTACGACGGAGCCGTGGTTGTGAATCGGGTCGGTAACATGAAAGGCAAAAACGAAGGTTTCAATGCCAACACCGGGCAGTACATCGACCTGGTGGAAGACGGCGTCATTGATCCTGCCATGGTGGTTCGCATAGCCCTTGCAAAACGCAGCCAGCGTGGCCTGTCTGTTGCTGACGACCGATTCCCTGATCACCGAGATCCCCGTCGAGGAAGAAGAAGGCGGCGGTGGCCACCACGACCATGGCATGGGAGGCGATATGGGCATGGGCGGCATGGGCGGCATGGGCGGCATGGGTGGCATGGGCGGCATGGGCGGCATGCCCGGCATGATGTAATTCAGCGGCTCGCGGTGAGCGTCCCCTCCAAATTTCAATAATTGCAATCAAATTCAAAATCAGCATACGAGGAATAAATCAATGGCAAAAATCAGTATTCGACCCCTGGACGATCGAATCGTTGTCGAACCCCTGGAAGCCGAAGAAACCACGGCCGGTGGCATCGTGTTGCCGGACAACGCCAAGGAAAAACCGCAACGCGGAACCGTGGTGGCAGTTGGCCCCGGCAAATTGCTGGAAAGTGGCGACCGTGGCCAGGTGGCCGTCGCCGTCGGCGACCAGGTGATTTTTGGCAAGTACGGTGGCTCGGATATCGAGGTCAACGGCGTCGAGGTCAAGATCCTGAGGGAATCCGACATCCTGGCCAAAGTCATCTAGTCGACAATTCCCGTCCCCAACAACTGATCCAACTACATCTACCAAGGAATTTATACCGTGGCCAAACAACTTATTTTTGACGACTACGCCCGCCAACGAATGCTGAAAGGCATCGACAAACTGGCCGATGCCGTCGCCATCACGATGGGACCCACCGGGCGCAACGTGATAATTAACAAATCGTTTGGCGGCCCATCCGTTACCAAGGACGGCGTAACGGTTGCCAAGGAAATCGAACTGGAAGACCGTTTTGAAAACATGGGTGCCAAACTGGTGGCCGAGGTGGCCCAAAAGACCTCGGACCTGGCGGGCGACGGCACGACGACCGCCACGATCCTGGCTCGCGAGATTTACCGCCAGGGGATTCGCAACATTGTAGCCGGCAGCAATCCCACCGCGGTTCGTCGAGGCATCGAGCGGGCAGTCGATGCGGCTGAATCTTTTTTGCAGGAAATGGCCAGGCCGGTGTCACGCAAGGAACAAAGTGACGTGGCCCATGTAGGCGCCATCAGCGCCAACAACGACATGGAAATCGGAAAGCTGTTGGCCGAAGCCCTGCATCGCGTTGGCAATGACGGAGTGATTACGGTTGAAGAAGGAAAGTCGCGAGAGACCACCGTCGAATACGTGGACGGCATGCAGTTCGACAAGGGTTACATTTCGCCCTACTTTATTAACCGACCGGCCGAAATGGATTGCGATTTTGAGAATTGCCGGATCCTGCTGTTTGAAAAGAAAATCAGCAACATTCGGGACATCGTACCGATTTTGGAAAAAGTCGGTCAAACTGGCCAGGCGTTGTTGATTATCGCCGAGGATGTCGACGCTGAAGCGTTGACGTTACTGGTCGTCAACAAACTTCGCGGCACGCTGAATGTCTGTGCCGTCAAGGCTCCCGGATTTGGTGACCGCCGCAAGGCGATGCTGGGTGATATTGCAACGCTGACGGGTGGTACCCTGATCAGCGAAGATCTCGGGATCCAGCTGGACAACCTGACGCTGGACCATTTGGGAACAGCCAAAAAGGTCACGGTTGACAAAAACACCACCACCATCGTGGAAGGCGCTGGCCTCGCGGAAGGACGTCACGGCCCGGATCGATCAAATTCGCAAACTGATCGAAAACACGGATAGCGACTACGATCGCGAAAAACTGCAGGAACGTCTGGCCAAACTGACGGGTGGCGTGGCCGTCGTCAAAGTTGGGGCGGAAACCGAATCGGACATGAAGCAGAAAAAGGCCCGGGTTGAAGATGCCCTGCATGCCACTCGGGCAGCGATCGAGGAAGGCATTTTGCCGGGCGGCGGTGTCGCCTTGTTGCGGGCCCGCGAGGCGGTCGAAAAGGCTCGCAGTGCGGCCAAGGGCGACGAAAAAATCGGCGTTGACATTATCTTGAAAGCCCTTGACGCCCCCGTTCGCCAAATCGCTGACAATGGCGGGATTGATGGGTCCGTGGTTGCCGATACGATTCGGGAAAAAGGCAAGAATATCGGTTACGACGCCAATGCCGGCGAATACGTCGACATGTTCAAGGCCGGGATCATCGATCCGGTCAAGGTGGTGCGGACGGCCTTGCGAAATGCCGCCAGCATTGCCGGTCTGTTGTTGACGACCGACGCCATGGTGTCCAACCTGGATGACGACAAGAAACGCAAACTGGTCGAAGGCGCGATCGCCTGACGCCCTGACTTCTTGATGCCCATCACCGGGTAACTGGTCGGGTCATCCGCTTGCGGGTGACCCGATTCCCGATCAAGCCCGCCCCAATTGACAAACCGGCAATGGCCAAACGCTGTTATTACGAAGTTCTGGAGATTGGGCGTACCGCGTCAGAAAGGGAAATCTCCAAATCGTATCGCAAGCTGGCCGTCAGATTTCATCCGGACAGCAACCCCGACGATGCCGAGGCGGATCGAAAGTTCAAGGAAGCTGCCGAAGCCTATGATGTCCTCAGCGATCCCCGCAAACGCGCCCGGTATGACCAGTTCGGACATGCCGGCGTGGAAAGCGGCGCCGGATTCGCCAATGCCGACGACATAATGTCGGCGTTCTCCGAAATCTTTGGCGAAGGCCTGTTTGGCAGTTTCTTTGGCGGCGGGAGAAGCCGCTCGCGACGAGGCGCCAATATTCGGACCGATGTCACACTGACCCTCGAGGAAGCCGCTGCGGGCGTCCACAAGACGATCCAGTTTTCCCGGGGCGAACGCTGCCCGTCTTGCCACGGCAGCGGAGCCCGGGCTGGCACTCAGCCCGGCACCTGCTCCAAATGCGGTGGACACGGGCAGGTGTTGCAAAGTAACGGAATCCTGCGGGTACAAACGACCTGTCCCTCCTGCCGGGGCAGCGGCCAGATGATTTCGGATCCGTGTTTTGATTGCCGGGGATACGGAATTCGCAAAACGCCCGTGGAACTGGAAGTGGCGATCCCGGCGGGTGTCGACGACGGCATGCAGGTTCGACTGCAGGGTGAAGGTGAACCCAGTCCCACCGGAGACGGCCTCTCCGGTGACTGTTATTGTCTGATTCGGGTTCGCAAACACAAATTGTTTCACCGTGATGGTGTCAACCTGATCCTGCAGTTGCCCATCACCTACTCGCAGGCTGCCCTGGGTGCCAAAATTGAGGTGCCCACACTGCAAGGTCGCGATGAACTGGAAATCCCGGCTGGCAGTCAATCCGGTGACGTCTTCAAGATTGCCGGTCGCGGAATGCCCGACCCGCAGCACCGGCGACAGGGGGATTTGCTGGTGCAGACGTTTATCGAAACACCACGCAAACTGAGCCAGCGCCAGCAGGAGTTGTTGCGGGAACTGGCGGAACTGGAAAATGCCCATGTGACCCCGCAACGCAAATCGTTTCTCGCCAAACTGAAAGACTATCTGGCGATTTCGGATTGACCGACTGCAACCTGGATTGACAAGCTGAAAACCTGAAATTAATCGAAAATGTCCAAACACCAATCACATTCCGCCGACCCCCCCGCCGACGATTTGCAATCCCGCGGTGACAACGGAACCGGGGCAGCCGAAAACCACAACGAACAGCGCGGTGCACCAGACGACCTGATTCGCCGGGCCGAAGAGGCTGAGAAAAAAGCGCTCCTGTGCCAGGCGGATCTGGAAAATTTTCGCCGCCGCAAAAATCGGGAATCGGCGGAACTGCTCAAGTATGCCAACCTGCCCCTGATCGAAAGCCTGCTGGAGGTCGTTGACAATCTGAGCCGGGCGCTGGAGTCGTCCCCGCCTGGAACCAATGAACCCTCCTCCCTGTATCAGGGTGTGGAAATGGTGTGCGGTCAGCTGCAAACGATCCTGGAAAACCATGGCTGCGTGCGGATTCAGGCCCTGGGGCAACCGTTTGACCCAAACCTGCACGAGGCCATCCGCACCGAACCGTCGGACACCGCCGCCAATACCGTGATTGCCGAGGTGCAATCGGGTTACAAGTTACGCGATCGAATCGTGCGCCCCGCCAAAGTCATTATTTCGACCGGGCCGGCCGATTCGTAACTGGTTGCCGGCCCGGGCCCCCAATCTGCATCCCTGTCCAGTGTCTTTTTTAGGTCCTCATCCTGATATGCCAACCTACGACTACCAGTGCGATGCCTGCGGGCATGAATTCGAACTGTTTCAGCGAATCAGTGAAGAGCCCCTGAAAAAATGCCCCCAATGCAAAAAGAACAAGCTGCAACGACTGTTTGGCACCGGCGCCGCCGTGGTCTTCAAGGGCAGCGGGTTTTACCAGACAGACTATCGCAGCGAGTCGTACAAGAAAGGCGCCGAGTCGGCCAAACAGGCCAGTTCGGATGCCAAATCCGATTCCTCCGGGGCGACCGGCAAGTCTGGCGAATCAAAACCGGATGCGTCGGCCTCCGGCCAGGCAAAGGCCCCGGACAAGAAATCGCCGGACAAAAACTAGTCCCGGGACGGTCCGGTTGTACCTCGTCCGGCCATCATATCCGCAATTTGACCGTGGTTTCCGCCGCCCGCCGGTACCGGTGTGTCTCACGGGTCTCGTCGCGAATCGCCGGGTGATTCCCCACCGCCGGCACGGAGAGCCCGATACTGGCTCTGCGTCAACTCGAAACGTAATACCGGCCCCCCCCGCTCATCGACCCGGGGGGCAACTGAAACCAGGGCCGACGTTTCCAGAATCCGCACCGACGCCACGTTTCGCCGGTCGACATGGGCGACCAGAGAGCCTCCGGCCCGTTGCAACAACCAGTAATCGATGAGTCCGGCCAGTACCTCCCGGCCATACCCGCGGCCCCAGTGTTGCTCCAAAAAACGGTAGCCGAGTTCATTTTCGGATTGTTCGTTTTTCACAACGGCACACGTACCGACAAACGGGCCGTCCGGTTTCCGCACAACCGCCCAAACCAGGCATCCCTGTTCCGGATCGGTGTAACCGTCGATGCACTTTTTCAGCTGAGTACGATTGGTTTCGGCCGACTGCGGAATGCCCGTCGTGTATTGCATCACACGGGGATTGGCTTGCATCTCGTGGAACGACGGAAAATCACCGGGTTGCAGTTCGCGCACCAGCAAACGCTGTGTTTCGAAAACCATTTTCACCCAATAAACAGGCTGCGGAAACGCGCTCGCCACATGGCTCGGGTCTGGCTGCCTGGTCTGGCATTGCGGGGACGACGCTTCCGGTCAGGGAAAATTATGCACGAAAACCCGGCTTCGATCCAGCTTGCCCCGGCTGACGGAGTGGTCCGTTTCCCCCGAACGCACTTTGGTACCGGAGGCACCCGACAACCGTGGCACCCGTCGCGGGGATGCTGTGGCATAATGGCGTTTTCTGCATGTCACGCCACCCCGACCGATCGTCAACCTGGACCATGAAACCTTCCGCTGATTTTTACCGCGGTGTCAAACTCCTGCACGACCCGATTCGCAACAAGGGCACTGCTTTTACCGAGGAAGAGCGCGACAGACTGGGATTGCGCGGCCTGCTGCCTCCCAAAGTCTGTACGCAAGATGAACAGGTCATGCGGGTGCTCGACAACCTGCACCGCAAAGCCACAGATCTCGAACGCTATATCTATTTGATGGCGCTGCAGGATCGAAACGAAACGCTGTTCTACCGGGTCGTCATGGAGCATCTGAAGAAAATCATGCCGCTGATCTATACGCCGACCGTCGGCAAGGCCTGTCAGCTGTACGGGCATATTTTTCGACGACCCCGGGGCCTGTTTCTGTCCGCCAACGACAGGGGCCGGATGAGTGAAGTGCTGGAAAACTGGCCGCATCGCGATGTCCGGATCATCGTCATCACCGACGGCGAACGGATTCTGGGACTGGGTGATCTGGGTGCCAATGGCATGGGAATTCCCGTCGGCAAACTGTCATTGTATACGGCCTGCGCCGGAATACACCCGACGCACTGCTTGCCAATCACACTGGACGTTGGCACCAACAACCGCCAGTTGCTGAATGACCCGCTCTATATGGGGCTGAGGCAACAACGTTTGCGCGGCGAGGAATATGACGCGCTGTTTGCGGAGTTTGTGGAAGCCGCGACAGCCCGTTTTCCGCGAGCCATCATCCAGCTGGAAGATTTTGCGAATTTCAATGCGTTTCACTTGCTCAAGCAATACCGGGACCGGGTTTGCCTGTTTGATGACGATATCCAGGGCACCGCCAGTGTGACCCTGGCCGGCCTGTATTCCGCCCAACGCATCACGCAATCTGCTTTGGTGCATCAGCGATTGCTGTTTCTGGGAGCCGGGGAGGCGGGCCTCGGAATTGGCCACCTGATCGTCAACGCCCTGCAGAGCGAAGGCATGCCGGAACGTGAGGCACGCCAACGGTGCTGGTTTTTTGATTCCAAGGGACTGGTGGTCCGGCAGCGTCATGATCTGACGGAGTACAAACGGCCCTTTGCCCAGGATCATCCGCCGCTGACCGATTTTGTCGAGGCGATACGCCGGTTTCGGCCCACGGCGATCATTGGCGTGTCCGGTGCGGCCGGAGCCTTCGATCAGCAGGTTCTGGAGCTGATGGCCGAGATCAATCCACGACCCATCATCATGGCCTTGTCCAATCCGACCTCCAAGAGCGAGTGCTCTGCGGTTCAGGCCTACCAGTACACCCGGGGCCAGGCGATTTTCGCCAGCGGCAGCCCGTTCGATCCGGTCGATTACAAAGGCCGCACCTTTGTGCCTGGCCAGGGCAACAACGCCTACATCTTTCCGGGAGTGGGACTGGGAGCCATCGCCTGCGGGGCCCGCCAAATCACCGACGAAATGTTCTTTGTGGCGGCCAAATCGCTGGCCAGCCAGGTGGGTGTTCACGATCTGGAATTGGGACGGATCTACCCGTCCCTGTCCCGGATCCGCGAAGTCTCGGTTCGAATTGCAGTCGCCGTGGCCGAATTGGCATTCGAGAACGGATTGGCCCGGGACCCGCAACCGGACAACTTGCCCGAGTCCATCCGCAACATGATGTTTGTACCGGCGTACCCGGAATGAAGCTGTCGTGACCCGCCGGAAATCGATTTGATTCGGGGCGCCCCGATCAATCGGTTCCCTCCCGCCGGCGAGTCATTTCGGCTCCGGAGGACCCGTCAGATTCTGCGCCAAGCGGTGCCGCGGGTGGCATGTCCAGCCGTGCCAGTCGGGATGTTGACCGAGCCGGTCAGAGCCCGTGTTCGTCAGCCGCGGGCGTGTCGGCCTGACCTGACCGGAGACGTTGTCCAATGGGTGATACGCCCGGCAAATCAAATTCCTGGCGGCTCAGCGCCACATAATGATGACCAATTTCGATTTGTTGCCCTTCGCGAACCTGACGACCTGCGGCATCCAGGCGAGCATTCATCGTCGCCTTGCGGCCGCTGCGGCAAACCGTCTTGATTTCCACGATCTCCTCGGCCCAGGCCAGCAGATACTTGCTGCCTTCAAACGGCTCGCCCCGAAAATCGGTTCGTAATCCATAACAAAGAACCGGGATCCCGAGGCGGTCGCAAACAATGGTCAGCTGGAGGACCTGGGGCGGCGTCAAAAACTGGGCTTCATCCACAAACACACAATGGACGGCCCCCTGGCGCATGTCGCGGCGCACCAGTTCCAGCAAATCGTCGTCAGTTCGAAAGACCGTTGCAGCCCGTTTCAATCCAATCCGCGAGGTGATCGTGCCGGATTCGTCGCGGTCGTCGATCAGCGGCGTAAACAGCATCACCTTCATGTCAAGCTCTTCATAGTTGTAGGCCGCCTGCAACAACGTCGTGCTTTTGCCGGCGTTCATTGCCGAGTAATAAAAATACAGCTTTGCCATGGGTTTCTGACCGTGCCGGGGGGACCGCCGCTGCTTCAGGCGATCCGGTCTCGGATAGCCAAATGGTAGTGGCGGAGACAAAATGACGGGGCGAATGTCGCGTGATTGTTAATCGATTGAACGATTTTGGAAAGCACCCGAATGGGCACTCTGAAACGCTGGGTCACACACCTGGAATCCGCCATTGATGGCACGTTGCTGGACGCCAACCAGTTGCAAACCATGCACGCGGGCCGGCCCCTGTGGGTTCGATATGACTTGCCGGCCATTGCCGACCAGGTTGATCGGAACCAACTTGTGACCCGCGATCCCTGCATGTACCGTTTTCGGGAATTGTTACCGGTAGGCGAACAGATTTCGCCGGTGTCACTCGGGGAAGGCGACACGCCCCTGTTGCATTGCCCGCGACTGGGGCGTGAATTTGGTTTGTCACATTTGTACATCAAGGACGAGTCCCAGCTGCCGACCGGCAGCTTCAAAAGCCGCGGGTTGTCAATGGCACTCACCATGGCCAGACATTTCGGGGTCACGCGGGTAGCCATTCCCACGGCCGGGAACGCGGGCGGAGCTACGGCTGCCTATGCGGCACGGGCGGGCATTATGGCGGTTGTGCTGATGCCGGACGATACACCGATCGTCAACCAGGTCGAAAGTGTATGGGCTGGCGCACGGGTCTTTCTGGTCAACGGCTTGATCAACGATTGCGGCCGCCTGATTCGGGAAGGCAATGATTCGATGGGTTGGCTGGACCTGTCGACCCTCAAGGAACCGTACCGAATCGAGGGAAAAAAGACGATGGGACTGGAATTGGCCCTGCAATTCGGGTGGAAACTGCCCGATGTGATTGTCTACCCCACCGGCGGCGGCACCGGGTTGATTGGAATGTGGAAGGCGTTTCAGGAGCTGCAGCAATTGGGGTGGCTGGACGACACCAGCATGCCCCGGATGGTCTCGGTGCAATCCGACGGTTGCTGTCCGATTGCCCGCGCGTTTGAGGCTGGCCAGCGATTCGCTGAACCCTTTGAAAATGCTGCCACGTCGGCCAGCGGGCTGCGTGTGCCCGTGGCAATTGGCGATTTCATGATTCTGGACGCGGTCCGCGCCAGTCAGGGTACGGCTCTGGCCGTGGCCGAATCGGGGCTGCACTCGTGGCAAATGCGTTCCACGTCTCTGGAGGGCATATCGATCTGTCCGGAAACCGCGGCGTGTGTGGGGGCCGTGGAACAACTGGCGGGCGAAAAATGGATTCAGCCCGATGATCGGGTGGTGGTGTTTAATACCGGCGCCGCTCAAAAATACGTTCCGATGGTCTCGCCTGGCCTGCCCCGGCTGGATTCCCATCACCGGCCCGATTGGCCACAATTGCTGGACGGACGCGCGTCGCCCTGAGAGATAGCGCTTGTGCCATTGTTTGCCACAGCATTATCTGATGAAGCGACGGTACCTGATGTGACGCAGGCCCGGGCGGATTCCTGAATCGAGCTCAGGCCGTCGTGTCAGAATCCGGGCCCGGAGCTCCAAAACATCGGGAACCTGACCGGTCGATGGACCTGTCTTGTCCGGGATGCCCGGAATAATGCCCGCGGAGTCCGCGACCAGCGAATCCAGAATCCCGAAACTTCCCTCTCCTGATCGATGACCCTGACAGCGCCCGGCACTATGGATCGCCACATCATTGACTGGCATCAGCCCGCCCTGCCGGCCACCGCCGAGTGGCTGGTTTCGAAATGGGCTGGCGGGGATACCCTGGATATGTCGGGGCTGGTTTTGGTGTTGCCGACCTCCCGCTCGGGCCGCCGCTTGCTGGAACTGTTGATGGATCGGTCCGAAACGGATGGTCGGGTCTTCACGCCTCCGGAAATCACCACTATCGGCAACGTGCCGGAACTGCTGTATCGACCCTCCCGGCCGTTGGCCAGCGGGCTGGTTCAGTCGTTGGCGTGGGTCCGGGCGCTGCAGGAATCGCCCGAGGCGGAACTGCGGGAGTTTACCCGCATGATTCCCCAGCGCGACGATTCTCTTGGCTGGCGATCTCTGGCGTCGCTGTTGGGGCATTGGCACCAGGAGCTGGCGGGTAACGGGTTAACCTTTTCAGATGTTCTGGTCGCCGGAGACCAGCTGGAGAATTTCTCCGAACATCGCCGCTGGCAGGCGCTGGGAGCGGTGCAACGGCGGTACCTGGACGGGTTGCATGCGCAGGGATTGTGGGACCGCCAAACGGCCCGCCTGGTGGCGTTGGAAAAACACGAATGCGCGATCGATCGCCAGCTGGTGCTGATTGGCATGGTCGATATGAATCCCGTGTTTCGCGACATGTTACATCAGGTTGCCGACCAGGTGACCGTGGTTGTGCTGGCCGATGCCTCCCAAGCGGACTGGTTTGACGACCTGGGATGTTTAAATATTGATCGCTGGCAGGAGGCCGCACTGGACATCGAGGATGATGCCATTTGGCTGGCGGACCAGCCGGCGGACCAGGCGCGGCTGGTCGTTCAGGCCTTGCAGCAACTGGATGGCCAGTACCCGATCGATGAGGTGACCGTTACGGTGCCAGACCCCCGCCTGGTATCGCACATCAGTCGGGCTCTGGCCGCGGAAGACGTGCCGGTTTTCGATTCCGGCGGCTCGTCGATTGGAAATACACGCCCGTTCGTGCTGCTGGAGTTGTTATCGAGGTGGCTGCAGGACGAAACCTTTGAGGCCTTCGCGTCACTTGTGCGGCACCCCGACATTTATTCGTGGCTGGTCCACCGAACTGGCAACGACGATTGGCTGGCCGAACTGGATCGGTATCAAAACAACCGTCTGCCCTTTTACGTTTATGGCGATATCAGTCAGATGTATTTTGGCGGCAAAGACTATCAGGGTCGTCCGCAGTATGCGAATCTGGAACAGGCGTACGCGGAAATTCATGAACTGATTCAACCGGTGCGCCGGTTACCGGGCGGGGACGGGCCGGTTGGAAAACCGCTGGATGCCTGGGCTCGCCCGTGGCGACAAATCATGGTGGCCATTTACCGGGACACGATCCTCGACCAGACGCGGCCGGACGACCGGCGGACGATTCGGGCGTGTCAGGCCATTGTCAGCAGCCTGATCGAAATCGAACAGGCCGCGGCAATGGCGATTCCGGATGTGGACAGCGTGGATGCCCTGCAATGGGCGCTGGCGCTGTGCCACCACGAATTCCTGGCCGATCCGGTGATACCCGGTTCGCTGTCGCTGCTGGGCTGGCTGGAAACTCCCTGGGACGATGCCGCGGTAACGATTGTGACCGGGGTCAACGACGGCTGGATCCCGTCGACCGAGAACTCCAGCCTGTTTTTACCCAATTCCATCCGCCGCCGCCTGGGGTTGCTCGATAACCAGCGACGTTACGCGCGGGACGCCTATGCCACGCTGCTGATCCTGAAATCCCGACAGCGGGTCCGCTTCATTGCCGGGCGGCGTGATGACGACGGACAACCGTTGTTGCCCAGCCGGCTGCTGATGACCGGCCGTGCGGACGATATCGCCCGGCGGGCCCGGCGGCTGTTTGATGACGGCGATTCGATTCTGCCGCAGGACCATCGGACGTCGGTCCGGCCCGCGTCGCAACAGCTGGTTATCCCGCTGCCGCCCGCCGATGCTCCGCCGGTCAACAGCATGCGGGTTACAGATTTTCGCATGTACCTGATGTGCCCCTACCGTTTTTATCTGACTCGCGTGCTGGGACTGGAGCGATTGTCGGACAGCCTGGACGAACTGGATGGCGCCCGGTTTGGCAGTCTGTTGCATGACGTCGTCGAAAATTTTGGGCGATCGGAGTCCCGGGACTCGGACGATCCCGAAACGATCGAGGCGGTTGTTTTGAACTGTCTGGAGCGGTTTGCCCTGGCGCGTTACGGGCGTCGACCGATGCCGGCCGTTGCCATTCAGCTGGAACAGGCGCGATTGCGGTTGCGGGCATTTGCAAAATGGCAGGCCACCCATCGCCGTGCCGGATATCAAATCGTGGATGTGGAGCGTGAAAAAACCCGGCATGAATTTGAGCTGGATGGCGAACCTTTCGAAATTCGCGGCCAGATCGATCGCATTGATATCAATCATCAAAAGCGAACCATTGGCGTGTTTGACTACAAAACCGGTGACGTTCGCAAGGGACCCGACGAATACCATCGAAACGGGCGGGGCGAATGGGTGGATTTGCAATTGCCGCTGTACGAGTATCTGTTGAAGGAGTTCGATTTGCCGGCGGATTACGACACGGAGTTCGGGTTGATTCTGCTGGCCCGGGAAACCGATCAGATTTTTCTGGAGCTGGCCGACTGGAGTGGCGAGCAACTGGCCGACGCCAATCGTCTGGCCAGGGAAGTGATGCGCGACGTTCGGGCCGGGAAATTCTGGCCCCCGCGGGACGAGAACGTACCCACCTATCTGGACGATCTGGCGGGACTGTGCCAATCCCGGGTATTCCAGCGGTGGACTCCGGATGGCCCTCCGGGAGAAACTGCATTGCCGGTGTTGCGACCTCATTTTACGCCCGATGAATCGTTCACCGGGGGTTCCCGGACCCGAACGGGGCGGCAGTCGCCGGGAGGGGAACAATGACGACGGCCACCAACGAGATGATTCTGGCCTCGGCCGGAACCGGCAAGACCTATACGTTGTCCAGCCGTTATCTGCGGTTGCTGGTCGACGGCGTTCATCCGCGGGCCATTCTGGCCACAACCTTCACCCGCAAGGCGGCGGGTGAAATTCTGGATCGCATTGTGCAACGACTGGCCAGTGCCGCCCTGGACGACGAGGCGGCCCGGGAAACGGCCCGGGATATCGATCGACCCGGCACCAGCCGGGCCACGTTCGCCGAATTGCTGACCAACCTGGTCGCCAATCTGAATAACTTGCAGGTCGACACGCTGGATGCCTTCTTCGGGCAAATTGCCCGGTCGTTCAGCCTGGATATTGGTTTGCCACCTGACTGGGAAATTGTCGAAGACGACGAAATGTCCCGGTACCAGAATATGGCCATTCGCCGGTCGTTAACTCGTCGCGACGCGCTCAGCATTGTGTACGATCTGGCACGCGGCGAAGCCAAACGTGGAATCAGCGGCATGATTCGCAATCTGGTGGGTGATCTGTACGGCATTTACCGGGAAACGCATGACAGCGACCGGCTCACCGCCTGGGAAGCATTGCCCGAGATGAAGACGCTGGCGGATGCCGAAATCGGCGAACTGGAGCGGCAATTGGTGCAGGTCCAGCCGGCGGGCCAGAGACGCTACATCGAGGCCTTTCAGCGCGACCTTGAAATCGTCGCCCGCCGGGACTGGATGGCTCTGCCCAAAAGCAATCTGGCCGGAGCCCTGAGCAAGGGAGTCACCACGTATTACGGCAAGGAAATCCAGCCCGAGATCGTCCGGTTGCTGGGTCCGCTGGTGGCTCACGGGATCGCCACCAGTATCAACACGCTGGTACGCCAGACGCGGGCCGCCAGCCATTTCCTGAAGGGCTTTCATCGCGAGTTTGAGCGTCTGAAAATGGACGCGGCCACGTTGCGATTCGAGGACGTCAGTTATCTCGCCAACCGGCTGTTGTCCAGCTATACGGCGGGACAACTGGCCTGGCGAATGGATATGCAAATCGACCACCTGTTGCTGGACGAGTTTCAGGATACATCAATCGAGCAATGGCAGGTATTGCGTCCGATCGCCCGGCGCACCTGCTATCCCGGTCCGGACCGCTCGTTTTTTTGCGTGGGCGATGTCAAACAGGCCATTTACGGATGGCGGGGCGGAGTCGCCGAAATTTTTGACGATGTCCAGCAGGAATTCGCCGGGCTGCTTGAGGAGCCCGCTCGGCTGAACAAGAGCTGGCGTTCGTCAGGCGTGATCATCGAGACGGTTAACCGGATCTTTTTGGGAATCCCCAGGCATCGAAAACTGCAGGACAAGCAGTCGGCCGTCGAGTCCTGGTGTGCCAGGTTTCAGCCTCATGAAACCTGGCATCCCGATTTGCCGGGTTTTGCCGTTCTGGAAAATACCTCCCGGGACGAGGCGCACGAACCGCAAGTGGCCGCCAAAATTCGCGATTTGGCAATCCGTCACCCCAACCAGTCGATTGGCGTACTGGTACGAACCAACGAAAACCTGGCCCGGCTGATTTTCGAACTGGGGGTTGCCGGTGTCCCGGCCAGCGAAGAGGGCGGCAACCCCCTGACAGATGCCGCGTCCGTCAACCTGGTTTTGTCCTGCCTCCGGCTGGTCGATCATCCCGACGACCGCATCGCCCGATATCACGTTCTGAATTCACCGCTGGCCGACAGTTTTGCATTGACCGACCAGAACTGGAACGGCGATGCCCTGCCCTGCCGTCAGGCGGCACAACGATTTCGCCGACAGTTGCTGGATCGCGGGTACGGCGAACTGATTTCCGGATGGGCCCGCATCCTGGATGCCCATTGCACCGCCCGCGAGTGGTTTCGACTGGGGCAGCTGGTGGAACGGGGCTTCCGGGTGTCCGTGGCTGACCACACGCGAACCAATGATTTTGTATCGTGGGTGGAATCGACCCGTGTTCCCGACCCCTCCTCGGCCCAGGTTCGAGTGATGACGATTCACAAGTCCAAGGGCCTGGAATTCGATATCGTTGTGTTGCCCAATCTGGATTTTGGTTCCGGCCGGACTCCGTCCTACATCGTAGGCCGCGACCATCCGACGGGGCCCGTGCAACTGGTCTGTCGATATATGGACTCGGTGAAACAGGAATGGCTGCCGGCAGAGTTTCAGCGGGCCTTCGAAAAAAACGTGGAATGCCGCGTCCATGAAATGTTGAGCACCATGTACGTGGCGCTGACACGGGCCCGAAACGCGTTACACATGATCGTCCAGCCCAATATTCACGCCGGGATGCGCTCCGCCGGCGGATTGATCCTGGCCGGACTGGATGTCCCGTACAAACCCGGTGTCGACTCGTGCGGTGAAATCCTGTGGCAACACGGCGACCCCAACTGGAAGGATAACGGTCACCCCGGAGCGCCAGGGTCAGGGGATCATTCCGCCCCGCCTGCGGTCCGGGCGCGGGCCACAACCGCGACGGAGATTCGATTTGCTCCGCGACGGCCAAATCGCAATTTGCCCTGGGAAAGTCCTTCAGCGCCGAGGGCGGCAACCAGGTTCAGCTGGGCCGGCTGCTGCAACTGGAGGATAATCGGGACGCCCGGTTGGCCGGCACGCTGATTCATGCCTGCCTGGAGCAGGTGGAATGGCTGGATGACCGGGAAATCGACGAAAAACTGCTGCGCGAGCGGTTGGCCCGAATCGACGGCGCTGATGGGCCGTCCAGCAAGGCCGCCATTTTGGAATTCAAAAAGATTCTGAAACGTCCGATGCTCCGCAGCTTGCTCAGCCGGCAACAATATCAGGGGGACCTGTTTGAATCGTGGCAGGACATGATCGTACAAAACGAGAGACCGTTCGCGGTACGGCTGGACGATCGCATCCTGAGCGGTTTCGTCGATCGACTTGTGGTTTTGAAACGCAACTCGCAGGTGGCCGCTGCCGACGTGATTGATTTCAAGACCGATGAACTGCAGGCCGGTGATCACATGGCGATTCAGGCCCGGACCGATATTTATCGACCGCAACTGGCAGCCTATCGCGATGCGGTGGCCCGAATGCTCGATTTGCCGCCCGATCGCGTGTCAGCCCGGTTGATGTATGTGGCCATCGACCAGTGTGTCCAAATTGATTAAAAATGTTTGTTCCGGATCGAGCAAGGTGACGGTCCGGTTCATCCGGCATTAACGAAACACATCGGATTCCCATGTCCAAATCCAAAGGCAACGCCCGCGGCAACCGCAGCGAAGCGGGCGGATCGCCCGGGTCAGCCGCCGCGGTTCCCACCCGGTCGCCATCCGCCGACTGGGGCATTCCACGCGAACGCTGGCCCCTGCTGGCGATGTTTCTGTCAATTACGATTGGAAGTTTTTTCATCTGGAGCTGGTTTTCGCGAAGACCGATGCTGGACGAATATTCCTGGGAACTGGTTGCCAGCTACCCGCACGATACGACTTCGTTTACCCAGGGGCTGATCTACCGGGACGGTTTCCTGTATGAGAGCACCGGCCGATTCAACGAGTCCCGGATCCGCAAGGTCGAGCTGGAAACGGGAAAAGTCGTCAACAATGTCGATCTCGACGGAGAGCTTTTCGGTGAGGGACTGGCGGCCGTTGGCGATCAGCTGATTCAGGTCACGTGGCAAAACCGGGTGGGGCTGGTTTACGACATGGAACTGAACCAGATCAAGCAGTTCCAGCTGGACGATGACGCGTGGGGATTAACCTGGGACGGAAAACAGCTGATCCTGAGCGATGGATCGTCGACCTTGCGATTCCTTAACCCCGAAACCTTTCAGGTCGAGCGGGAAGTCATGGTCCGTCTGGGGGACCGAAGGATGATGTATATCAATGAACTGGAGTACATCAATGGCCTGATCTATGCCAACGTTTGGAAAGAAGACAGTATCTACCAAATCCGGCCCTCGGACGGCAAGGTAATTGGCCGAATCAATTTGCGGGATATCCTGCCACCGGCCCAACGCCGGGACCCGGATGCGGTGCTGAACGGAATCGCTATCAATCCGCAGTCTGGCAATTTGCTGGTCACCGGAAAATACTGGCCCAACGTCTTCGAAATCAAACTGGTCCCGCTGCAATAACCGGCGCCCGTGAGCCGGGCCCGCCGCTCGCGACACCCGCGCATCCCCGGTTTCGATCCGGTTTGAAAACAGCGCGATCGCCGGCGCTGGACCGGCAGTCAAACTTTGCGGCCTGCGTCGTTTGGCCAGGCGACGGGACATGATGGTATCCTGCCGAATGTTCCAGCGGGCGGGAAAATTCCGACTGTCCGGTTCCGTTCCATCCGATGAGACAGGCATCGGTTAATACAGGGAAAGGACTGGCATGCGCAAGTTTTTGGCAGTGGCAATCGCAGGACTGGTCACCGGTTGGTGCCAGTTCGCCACCGGACAGAACGTAATTCAGGACTATATCTGCAAATACCCGCGTCAATTTGCCCCGGATACGCCATTTGTCGTGGGCAAAGTCCTGAAAACCCAAATTGGCCATGGTGGCCTGTTCTACAATTGCGACTGCCAGGAAGAGAAAAGGTACTCGCCCTACATTTATTGGCAATGTCAGACCCCGCGGAGTCCCAAACACTGCCCGGTGGTTAGCGATGTCAAACAACAATGGCACGAGGTCAAACAGCGCATCCGCTGGGGCAAGGGGTGTGATGTTCCGTACTATGTGGTACCCCAGTATCCCTTGCAGTTTTATGGCACGGTGGCAGCCAATACCGACAACGACGCCGACCTGTGGGTCAGCGACGAACCGGCCGGTGCACCCACCGATTCCGAAACGCCGGACAGCGCCGACCCCGCCGCTGCGACGGCCGCATCGGGCGATTATCTGACCGGTAACCGTACCGGGATCCTGCAACCGGCCGGCATGAATCGACCCGCGGCGGATTCCGCAGCGCAAGAAACTGAAAAAGTTGCTGACACGTCGACAGATCAGGACCAGCCGAAACGACTGCTTCGTTTTTTGCGATAAGGCAAAACGCAGTCAAGCCTGCCGGTGATGACTTCCATGGGTCCCGGAGTCATCCATGGGTCACGGATTCAGGTAGTCCCAACGCCATCCCTTCAGGGCCTGGGGCAAGACCTGTTCGGCCGTGTCCATTCCCGTCCCCAACCGGATGGCCACTGCAAACGGAAATTTTCCGGACGGCGCGGATCCGGTCCATTGACCTTCTCCCCAGTACTGGCCCTGCGCGACCAGGTCGAATCGGCCAAGAGTCCCGTCGATCATTTCGATTTGACCTTCGATCGTGCCTTCGAATCCCCGCTGCCCGTCGCTGGTTTCCAAATGCACATTTCCCTGCAGGTTGCCGTTTTCGCCAAGCCGGATGTTGACCTGCCGCAACTCGTCGGCTGTCCACATCGGTGGTTCACCCCGGGTATTGTCGATCAGGTGAAATCGGGCAATCTTGCCGCCAGAGATTCCGGGAATCGCCCTGCCGCGAGGGCTTGTTGGTCTTCCCGGGTAATCCACAGGTTATCGCGGCCGATCGATTGTTGCATGATTCGGTGTTCCGTGCTCCGAAGCCGCGCGTACCCGCCCAGTACCTTTGAATTGACTCGCGCCACCAGCACGCCTTGTGGCGCCGCCGGTTTGTCATCGGGCTCGTAAGGATCCGGGGCTGGCAGCGGAGCGACGGTGCTGGCGTCGAACCGGGCCAAACCGCTGCGGATCTGCTGCAACATCCTGTCGGGTGACCGGTGATTTCCGTATTTCAGCAACTGCCCGTCGGCCGTCGCGATATAAAATCCCTGCGTTGACCGGTTCAGATCGGATCGCGGCCCCTGCCGGGCAATGGATTGGTAAAACCGGCCGGCCGCGTCATCCTGATTTCGTTCATACCATTGATCGATGGCCACGGGAACAAACTTTTCCTTCAGCAAACCAACAATCGTATCGTCCGCAAAAATCGACGCCCGGTCGACAATTCCGTTATTTCACTTGCAGCCCAGCGGATGTCCGTCCATGGCCCAGATAAACAGCGGTCGACCGGTGACGGCGGCTTGCTGTCGGGCCGGGATGATGGCAATCTGCCAGGGGATGGTCGTCCACAGCTCCCCGGGAGGGTTCAGCCGCTGGTGCAACTCGCGCCAGTTTGTTTCCGCGCTGGTCATTCGGGACTGGCCGACAAGCGACTGGCCGCTAATCAGGCACCCAACCAGCGCTGGCAGAATATATCGGAACGCCTGCAAAAGTCGGCGTCTGGGAATCTGCATATTGGAAATCCCCGGTAACGTTGGTGGATCGGCCGGCCTGCCGGTTGTGCGATGCCACGATTGATCCCCGGGACCGCACAGTTGTAAACTGTTCGTTACCTCATTATCGTCGGAGACCTGAACATACTCAACAACGCGGGGAGCGAGAAATGAAATTAGTCATCCAGATGGTGCTGGTATCTGTGATTTGCGGTGGCTGCGGGCTCGGCTGCCCTCGATTGGCCGCCGATGACTGGAACCAGTGGCTGGGCGCTCACCGCGACAGCCAATGGGATGAAACCGGGACGTTGAACCAGTTTCCGGATTCCGGTCCCGACGTGTTGTGGCGATCCGAAGTAGCGGGTGGCTATGCAGGACCGGCGGTGGCCGATGGACGGGTATTTGTCGCCGATTATTTGCGAGCGGATGGCGATCCAACGCCCAATCCCGGCAAGAAAAGCGAATTAACGGGTCAGGAACGCGTGACGTGTTTTGATGTCGCCACCGGTGAGATGCTATGGCAACACGCGTATGACTGCGCCTACAAATTGTCATATCCGGCCGGACCACGGGTTACACCGGCTGTTGATGGCGATCACGTTTACACGCTCGGTGCCGAAGGCAACCTGTTTTGCTTTGAAACGGATTCCGGCGACATTGTCTGGTCCAGAGATTTGAAAGCGGATTACGGGCTGAAGCTGGCTCCCCACTGGGGATTCGCGGCGCATCCACTGGTCGTCGGGGACACGCTGTACTGTGTCGTCGGCGGCGAAGGATCGGTGGCTGTGGCGTTTGACAAGAACACCGGCGCGGAAAAGTGGCGGGCCCTGTCGGCCCGATCCCCGGGGTACTGTCCACCCACCATGATCGAGGCCGGTGGCGTGCAACAACTGTTGATCTGGCATCCGGAATCGCTAAACAGCCTGAATCCGGAAACCGGCGAGGTGTACTGGTCGTTTGAAATGAAACCGGCCTACGACATGTCCATCATCGCTCCCGTACATCACGGGGAGTATCTGTTTGCGACGGCCCTGCAGGGCACGTCGATCCTGCTGAAACTGGATTCCGACAAGCCGGCCGCCACCGAAGTATGGCGGGGGCACGGCCCCCATCCGGATCACAATCCTCCGGTGATTGTCGACGGCCATATCTATGGCGTCGATGAACAGGGACAGCTGCGCTGCTTTGACCTGAAAACCGGTGATCGCGTGTGGGAAAATATGGCCACCGCCACGGGAGGTCGTCCTGCCAACTCGACAACAGGGTTCATTGTCAGAAACGGCGACAAATACTTTATCGCCACGGAACAGGGCGAATTAATCATCGCCCGCATGACTCCGCAAGGTTACGAGGAACTGGATCGCACCAAAATCCTGGAGCCAACCAGCCGCACCGGCAACCGGCAAGTCGTGTGGAGCCATCCGGCGTTTTCCGACAAATGCATCTTTGCCCGGAACGACAAGGAAATCGTTTGTGTTTCGCTGGCCGAATAGAGCCGGCGCGTCAACGTTTGGAACCGCCCGGGGCCAATGCCGTCTGCCGGCTGGATGCTGGCGAATGATGGACTGGAAATCCGTGGTCTGGCAAGATGGACAATGCGGCTACTGGCCGAAACAGTAGATCGCATTGAACGTGCGAATGAAAATGTTTCCATTGGAAATCGCCGGAGAAGCCAGCGTTTCTTCACCCAGCTCGTTGCGGGCCAGCACGGTTTTTTCACGATCGGCTGACAGGACCAGTACGGTGCCGTCACGACCGGCCAAATAAATTTTATTGTCGGCGATGACCGGTGTGCTGCGATGGCGACCGGCAAACATGCGCTCTTCGTAGACAGGGTCTCCGGATTGCGCATCGATGCACGTGAGGGAACCATTCTCGCGGGCCAGAAAAACCAGGCCGTTGCCAACCACCGGGGTTGCCACGTCCGGTGTGCCCTTGTCCAGCCGCCACAGCTGACTGGCTTCGTCGCCCGTCACATCACCCGTTAATTCCGGTTTCAGTCCCAGCACGGGGCCGTTTTTGGCGGACGGGACAACCAGCACGCCCGCCGAAAATACGGGCGAAGCCACAAATCGCAGAAACGGATTGTAGCTGGAACGAGGATTGAGTCCCCCGCACCGCCACAGTTCACGGCCGTCATCCAACGAATGGCCGACGGCGTAATCGCCGCCGTGAGTGACCAGGTAGTGCAGGCCCTGGTGATGAACAACAATCGGTGACGCGTACGAATGCTTGTTCTCCATCGTGGCATCCGTCTCACGCGAATGCCGCCAAATCTCGGCGCCCGTGGCGGCATCCAGCGCCACAACCGTGCCCCGACTGGTCGTTTCCCGGTCACGCATGCTTCCGTGAATGAGCTGCAGATACAGGCGTCCGTTGTCCAGTACGGGCGAGGCGGTCATTCCAAACTGGATGTCGAAATTGCCGTATCGTTCCTGCAGATCCACCGACCAAACCGGGTTTCCGTCCATGTCGAAGCATTCCAGGAATCCCGCCGTGGATGTGGCCCACAAATAACTGCCGTCGGTACAGGGAGAGGGACTGGCCGAATTACCACCGTCACGCACCGCCTGGTTGCTGCCTTGCAACCGCTGCCTCCAGAGTTCCTGGCCATTGATGTCAATGCATATCAGCCAGATCCCGTCGCTGTCATCGACGGATGTCACAAACACCCGGTCGTCCCAGACGATGGGGCTGGCGCCGCCGGGGCCCGGCAATTCCAGTCGCCACCGCAGATTCGTTTGCCGGTCAAAAACGACTGGCAATCCGGTTTCGCTGCTGGTGCTGTCCAGACGGGTACCCCGCCATTGCGGCCAATTGTCCGTGGCCGATGCGTCGGTCAACAAAGCCAGACTGATCCAGCCGACCAGTCCGGCGGCACCACCCAACGTCTTCCAGCGACTCAATGTTGACATCTCGTGCTCGCGCAAGGAAACCGAAGCGAATCAGGCCAGCCGCTTATCTTAGTGAATACTCAGGACTCCGGAAATTCCCTTGCCTGGCAACCGAAACCGTGGGCCGCAAACGAGCCAAGACAACCGGTCGAGGGGTCAATTCGGCTGGATCAAGGCCAGAACAGCACCCGCCGGATCGGCAATCACCGCCATTTGGCCATAGCCGCCCATGTTCCGCGGCGGGCAAACTGTGCGTCCCCCGAGCTCGGTACATTTGTCCACACTGGCCTGCAGATCGGGAACGGAAATGTACATCAGCCACTGGGCGGGCATTCCGGAATTCACTCCCCGTGCATGACAGATGCCTGCAATGGGATCGGCTGATGCGGCCGGAGTGACGCAATAGTCGTGGTAATCGGATACCGGGACCGCTTCCCGCTTCCACCCGATCACGGCCTCATAAAACCCGCTAATTGCTGTGGCATCGTCGACGGTCAAATCGACCCAACCGATCTGGCCAAACTGGTTCTGCGGTCCGCCATCCTGCGACTGGTTCATAACTATTTGCCCCGTTTTTTTGCGGTGGACTGTCAGCAATCGGAATTCTAGCCGATTTGGCCCGGCAATGGATGGGTGGCAGTGCCCGGTCAAAAACGCATCCATTCGCGCCGCTGCGGTTGTCAACGGTCCGGCCGCCCGGTTGAATAGAGCGTACGTCGAGTCATGCAGCGCTGCGAGCATCAGGTGCCGAATGGGTGAGCGACACGGTCGCTCCGGGAACAGCCGTCATGGATTCTGAAAACAACGTTGAACGCCAGTCATCGGATCTGACCAGATGTTTCCAGTCCATGGGACTGATTCGCACGATCGTCTCGGATCGCATGCGATGGCTGGTTCGGGAAAGCAACTGCGGTTCCGTTTACCGTTTTGTTGCTGCACCGCGACTGGATCGCGAGTCGTTTCGGGAAACGATTCGCCGGGAAGCCGGATGGCAGCTGAACCTGGATCCCGATCGGGATTTTCTGGTCTCCAGCATGGCCCAGCTGAACATGGAATTTGTGGACCGTTTTCCTGGCGATTCCGGCCTGACGCATATCGCCGTTGCGTTTTATCACATTGATATCTATCGGCGCCCGGCCCTCGAACAGGTCAACTCGGACGCCCGGAATCGCTGGATCAGCTCGCCGGACGTTTGCCGGGGGCATTTGCCAGACGGAGTCCCCATCGATCCGCGTCAGACATTTCTGTTGCGGCGGGGAAATTTGATCAACGAGTGGGATTAGACCCGGTTCAGCCCCGATCGGTGCACTGCGGGCATCCTGCCTGGCATTGAATTGAATCGGCCACAACCGGACTCCGCCCGGTCAGGTACCGTTGCCGGTCGTGGTCACCTCAATCGTTTCTTTTCGCATGGTCGTCGTGGCCGACAAGGTCTGGTCCTTCAGGAACCATGGCCCCGGCAACCAGCTGACTTCGCGAAAGGGAATGCTGACCGTCACGGTTACGGTGGAGTCGGATTCGGTCATGGTAGCCGTCACGTTATCCACCGATCCAACACTGGCGTAATATTGGGCCGTGGCAATGACGTCCGATGCCTGGGCCCCCTCGATAATCGCCAGTCTGGCCGCTTCCCGGGATGAATTGGCGATCACGTTGCGGGCCAACGCCAGCCGACCGAGTTCGATCGTCCCAAACAGGAAGACCAGGAACAGGGGGGCCACCAGTGCAAATTCCACGGCGGCGGCACCGCTGCGACGTTGAATGCTTGTTTTGGTTAAACGACGATTCATTCCATGTTCCGGTGTGGTTACTAGTTGACAATTCGGGCAGGCGAAAATACGGACTGGCTGGTTTGGTTGTTTTGGTTGGAAACAATCACAAATTCCGCCATCACATCGGCAGGCTGGATAATCAGTTTCTTGGAATTGTTTTTGGATCCCTGGAAATTGACATGCATAATACGAATTCCCACGAACCGAATAATTGTGAAAGTTGCGTTGTTGCCGTTCCCGGTGACTTGCGAGTAGACCATAATCACCCGTGGCTGGCCCTTGACGGCATTCAACTCGGCCTTCATTCCCGCACTGATGCCGGTATCCCCGTTAAGCAGCAGTTGCCCGCTGGCATCGAGTTCGATTTTTCCCCCCAGTTCGTCCAGATCTTCCGCCGAGGCACCGTTCAGTATTTGCCGTTTCACATCGGCATTGCTGTTACCGCTGGATCCCAGATCGACGGTGCCCGAGTTACCCGAGGCACCCGTGGTATGCGGATAAATATTAATTTCCCGCTTGCCATCGCTGCCATTGGTGACTTCGCCGGTGTCGAAGTTGTAAGAGTAATCATCATCGCCATTGCCGGCCATCAGGCTGTCCCAGAGCTCTCGTTTTACCGCAAATGGCAGCAAATTTACGGTTTTGGAATTATCCGCAGGAGCCCGGAAACCTCGCACGTTTCGCGCGATGGAAGCCACGGCCTCGACCTCCAGCGGTTTGCTGTTGATACCCAGCAACCGCGCCAACGTGAATGTGACTTCACCATTGCGTTCCCGGGTTTGTCGCAATCGTACTTTCACGGCGTTAACCACACCGCTGTCCTGGGGTGTCATTTCGCCATACGGGTTTCCAAAACTGTCAAATTGTCCAAATACAATATCACCGGCGGCCTCGTTGCTGGCATTCAGGTCGGCATCCAGCGACTGCAGGCGGACCAGATTGGTTCCGGCAATTTCGGAGGCCACGGTACGGGCACAATCACGGGATGCGGGCTCGGCCGAACCCCGGTTCATGTGCGCAACATATTCCCAGCAAGCTGCCAGGGCTGCGGCATCGGCTGAACGCTGCATTTCTGCTTTTTCGGCCATGAACATGCTGAGCTCAACTCCAAAGGCGGCCACCATGATCAACACGGACAGCAGCAGCATTGCCAGAACTGCAATCGCGCCTCGACGTGCCGGACAACCGCGGCGGTTGGCCATCAGGTTCATGTGGTTCTCGACTTTCTGGCTCATGGGACGTGTCTCGGTTGCAGGCCCGTTGTACCGGTTGTTCAAAAATACAGCTGAGCGACCCGGGCCGTTCAGTTCTCGTCGTTGACGTTCTCGTTGACTTGCCAGGCGTGCATGAGCTGACTCCCGGAATAAACACGCACCTCTCGCAAGGACATATAGGCAACCCGGTTTCCGGCGAATCCCACAGCCGAATCCCTGGTTGTATTGGCGATTTGGTAGTCATTCAAATTGCCACTGCCGTAATTCATAATGGTCAGGCGTGCTGCCTGGACATCGACTTGTCCGAACGTACTTGAATTCAGATTTGCCAATCCAAATACCAGATCGTTGCCATCGATCTGCATAAACTGGGTCCAACTGACTTTTTCATTATTGGCGTCGAGTATTTCTTCAGTGAGGCGATCGGTGGACTCATACAGGAAATCATCGCGCCACGCCTGCAGTTGCATTCCGCCCGACTGGAACTCGGGTGCCGTGGAGTGGTTAAATTCCATCGTAAAATATGTCGACGAATCATGCCGATCTGGCGTCATTACCGTTGTGAATTGAGGAGCATACGCATTGGCATCGGGATCAATTACTCGAACCTGCCAGTCTTCCTCGACCCTGGTAATCTGCTGTCCTTCGGCGACCGCAGCGATCTGAATCAGCACCATGCAGCAAAAGCAGGCGATCAGGTACCGTGGGGCGTGACAGGTTGCGAACATAATCGTTCTCCGATGAACAAGAGACTGAAGTGCTTGAATGGCAATTGAAAGGTCCAAACCGCCCGGCGACCGGTACATCCGACCGCTGGCAGCGGTTTCCCGAAACCTGGGCTAACCAAAATCTATGTTGGTTTTCCGTTGGCCGTTCCCGAAAAGTCCCCAAAAAACGAGGGATGCCGGGAATACGACTTCCGAAAATATAAGGTGATGTGGAATGTCACCAATGACGCCCTGACGCATCACGGCGGTCTGAGATCATCCTGCTCGGGCGGGGGCAATCACAAAAATCGGCACAGGCCGGGCAACCGCATCGCCATTGGCTCAGGATTCCGCGTTGGCTTGCGATATTTGGGGCTCGCCCGGTCAACGGGAATTAGGCTTTTGCGGCATGAAATCCACGGTCCCGGACCGGATCACGCAATTACGAGAATCAAGATGAACAAGCGAAGACAATATCTGATTGACCGGCGCACCCAATTCAAAATTGCCGGGCAACTGGTTGCCTTGTGGTTCGCCGGAATCGCAATCGTCGCCGGGTTTCCCCTGTTCGCCATGCTGATGTACGGTGGCATAATCGCCAAACTTCCCATGCCAATGATTTTTGAACAGATCTTTGATGCCGTCTGGTTTCCCCTGATGATGGCTCTGATCGTCGTTCCACTGGGCGTGTGGTACAGTTTCCGGTTCAGTAACCGGCTGGCCGGACCGATTTTTCGAGTCAATCGTGAAATCACCCGACTCGCCGGGGGAATTGACTCGTGTCCCGTAACGTTACGCGAGGGCGATTTCTTTAAGGAGTTGGCAGAGTCCTTTAACGGATTGCGGGAACAAGTCCTGCGTCTTGAATCCCGAAATCGACTGCTGGAAGCAAACCTGCAGGGAATGGAACCTGGCGGACCTGCTTCAGAGGCAACGACGACGGGATTACCGGTCACGGGTCCGGCCCCGGAGCCGGGTCATTCGCCGGCATGCGCCGGAAACGCATGACAAGACCGTCGCCGACCAACGCCCCCCCTTCCCCGGCACGCATTGTGCCTTGCATTTCGGCCACCGAACGGTGAAAATCGGTCTCTGAACCGGCCAAATGGCCACGGCTCATTTTGCCGTCCCGTTCCTGATTTCACCAAGGATATTTCGCCAGAATGACCTCTATCATTATCGCCATTTGCCTGACGACCGGCGTATGCGCCTTTCTTTTTTTTGTTTTGCCCTTTATGGACTCGCGCCAGCAAAACGACTGACCTGCTCCAACGGCGCGTTCCATGGCCGGCAGGTTGACTGGCAGATTCGCGCACGGACAAAGCCGATGGGGGCACATCGTTGCCCGCAGCGATTTGCAGTGCGCGACAAAGGGGCGACGGGGTTCACAACCAGTCCGGTTTGCGGCCGTCGGCCGCTGAAATCGTTTGACGGGAGTTACCCGGGCCGCCGCGTAACTGGACGAGTTTACTCTCCCGATTCATCGTCGCCCGGGTTTCCTGATTCCGGGATTTCGGCAAAGCGGAATTCCAGTTCGATTTTTTCTGCCGGCCAGATCTGGCCACCGACTTCCACGTAAGGGTACACGAAGTAGTTTAGCGGCGGCCCGTTCTGCCTGGGTTCCAGGTCGATATCACGCCCCACTGAAAATGTAACCCGATCGGGCGTGAGGTTGCCGAAATACCAGGATTTCCGGTCCGGGTGTTTGTCGGCTTCCGAAATATCAACCGGAACCCAACCCTGGCCGTCCACGAAGAAACTGGCCCAGCAATGATAGCCCTGGATCGTTCCCGCCAGCTGGTCGGGTGGCAGCGGAAATCCGATTTCAAAGCGGACTGGAATGTTTTGGCTGCGGGCCAGCGACATGAACAGACTGTGAAAATCAGTGCAATTTCCCACCCCGCTGTCGCAGGCCCACACCGAATCACCGTTGCCGTATCCGGGTACGGATTTGTCGTAGGTCATGTGCTGTCCAACCCGTTCGTACAGCAACTGTGCCAGGGGCACCGGTTCGGTCGGCAAACTGAGAGATTCCAGCAGCTCCAGTGGTCGCCCATCGACCGGAACCAGCCGATTGGCCTTGAGGGCCAGTGCCCGGGACTGTTCATCGAGTGTTTCCCCGTCGCCGCCGTCCAATCCGTGTACCTCGCGCCGAATCACATCGTATTCCGTCGAAAACGGCAAGTCACTTGCGGTACGGGGCGAAAACTCAAAGTACAAAATGCGGTTTCCCCACGTTGGCTCTTCGCGGATTTCAGCTTCCACCGGCAGTTGCCATTTGACCGCGCCAATGTCCTGGTGGGGGCTGGACCGGGCAACGGGCAGCCAGACCCGCACGTGGCTGCTGGCAGGCAAATCGCGGATCGTTCCGCGATAGAAGAATTTGAATTGCCGCGTCGACGGGCTGTGGGTGGGCGACGGCCCGGTTTCCTGCGCCATACCGGTTTTGACCGTGCCGATTCCCCAAATGGCCAAGGCCAGCCAAAAAGCACAAATCAATTTGAGCATGTTGAATGCCTGTAACCTGAAAACCGGCTTTCCTGGTATCAGCCAGCGCCATTGGCGGGTGGTGAGGACGCGGAAACGCAAATCCGCGCGGCAAAACGCCGGAATTCGCACTACTCGTCCGGTTTGCCAACGACGCCTGCGCGGAGATGCAGAATGGCAAACCCAATATAGGACAGGATTAATGCGACTGCCAGTATTTCCAGCGGAATGTAATTCTGGGTCTCCGAAATCCAGCCGTTGTTAATCATATCGGAACGATAATAGGCCACCGACAAGCCCAGCATGTTGTGGATCGCATGCATGATGATTCCAGGAATCACGCTGCCACTTTTGTAACACAACCAACCGAGCGCAAAGCCCATAATGGTAGTGGGTATCAGCCGGCTTATGCCCAGCCCGCTGGTGGTGATCAGGTGGAATGCGCCAAACATCAGCCCCGTGGCCAGGATGGTTCCCACGGGGGACAGCGAGCCGCGCAAGGCGCGAAACAGCAGGCCCCGGAAAAACAGCTCTTCGCAAACGGCCGGTGTAATCGCAAAACACAGCATGACCAGCAACCAGGGCGTGGAACGCAGCCGTTCCGCCTGGGCTTCCGCCTGCTGAACCAGGGCCTCCCGGGTCTCGTTGCCGGCGTTGATATACTCCAGCCAGTGTCCGGATGAGGCAATCGCCTGCATTAACAGGGGACCCAGCCCGAGTCCCAGCAACACGGCTGCCAGATAACACCAGGGGGAGGCCGGCCGCAGGTTGAAACCCGACAGAAGTTGCACCCGATGAAAAATAGCCAGCAATCCGGGAGTCACCACGAAGACGACGACCAGTCCGCAGGCGGCCGCCACCATGACGTATTCCGTGCTCCGACCCTCCAGTCGAAATAACAGGCCTTGCCACAAAAAGCTGGCGGGGAACAGCAATGCCAGACAGAGCATGGCCAATGACGCGCTGGCCACGGGGGATTGGGTCAGTGGTCTGCGGAACAGCGTCCCGATCCCTTCGTCCTGGCCGTACAAGACCCGGGCCGTCCCGAAAAACCGGCCCGCCGTGGTGATTGCCAGCGCGGCGTAAAACAGCGTGGATATGATGGCTACCAGCGCAGTTGACCACTGGGCGGTGTCACTCAGGACGTCGCGCGACAACAACACAATGTTGACCAGCGGTGTGATGGCCCAAATCCCGGTCAGTTCCAGTCCCGGCTTTAAGCTCATCAGGCTGGGTGCCAGCGCGACCATCATTACCGGAATCAGATAGGCCTGTCCCTCCTTGAAACTGCGCAAAACTGGTGATCACCAGCAGTACGGAAGCAAAAAACCCGGCAAACAGTACCAGCAGGGCGAGGATTTTGAGAACCGGAACCAGGGTCAAACCCTGTTCTCCAAATAACAGGGTGTCGAACCGAAACACCCAGATGGTAATGGTCATTCCGGCCAGATTGACAACGGCCGTCAACATGGAAACAGCGACCACCGCCACCAGCTTTCCCAGCAGGATACGCATCCTGGGGATCGGTGCCGCCACGAGGCTTTCCAGTGTTCCCCGTTCCCGTTCACCGGCCGTCAAATCGATCGCCGGATAGACGGCACCCGTGATGGTCATGAGGGTCAAAATCAGGGGAATCAGCGCCGTAAAGGAAATACTGGCACCGGCCGCCGCGGTCGCGATCGATCGCGAATTAAACCGGTACGGGATTTTGAAGTTCCGGATCCTCGACGAAATCATCCGGTTCATTATTTTGATGTTGGCGGCGTCGAGCACCCCTTCCAGCAAACGGACGGCTTCGACGCTCTGCAGCACATCATCTCGATAGATCAGCTCAAAACCCGGGATGCTGCGTGCCGAATCATCCCCGTCGGCATAGTGCAGAATGATCCCGACATCCGCCTCGTTATTTTCGATTACTTGCACCAGTGACGAACCCGAAGCAGGAGCCAGCCACTCGAAGCCGTGACGATCGACCAAACCGTAGTCAATACCGGTCGAGGAAGCAGCTTCGCCGGCACCTGGCACACGGCGAATTCTCTGAATTTCGGTGAAGCCCTCATGCAGAATCGACGCGGCGCGATTCAGGGCCTCCTCATTTTCAAACATGTACAGAAATGCCGGCTGCTTGAGTGGCGGGGTTGCCGCTTCGCCAGCGAACGGTTCATCGCCCGGCCCTGCGGCATCCGTTACAGCAGAACCACCGGTTTCCGGGTCGGCCTGCCGCGCGGGAGCTTCCGGCGTCAGACTGGACGCCAGAAACCCCTGAAACAACAGACTGAGAATGGGATACACCAGAATCGGCATAAGAAACAGCGTCAGGATGGTACGCCGGTCGCGAAGCGTCTCGCGCAGCTCCTTGGAGGCCAGAGACCACACCGAAATCGGTTTCCAGCCGTTGACCGGCCAGCGCCCGTGCGGTGCGGAATTCCGGGTTTCCGAATGACTGGATTCCGTCATGCGACTGTCGCTGTTTGCTCAAGCATCCGAAGGAACATTTCCACCAGCGTGTGCTGGCCGGTGCGCCGCCGAAGGTCGTCCAGGGAACCTTCCTGGGCCAACACGCCCTGGTGCAACAAACCAAAACGGTTGCAAACACGCTCGGCCTGTTCCAGGCGGTGGGTGCACAGAATGACCGATTTTCCCGATTCCTGCATCAGGCGAATGTAATCAAACACGACCTGGCTGGCGACGACATCCAGCCCCAGTGTCGGTTCGTCCAGCAACATTACCGGCGGGTCATGGATGATCGCCCGGGCCAGATTGACCCGTTGCCGTTGACCGGTACTGAGGGTCGCACATCGCTGATTCAGAAAGGGTCCACAATCGAGCATCTCGGAAACGGACGCCACACGTTGCTCGGCGGCCGCGCCCTTGATCCCGTAAATTTCGCAAAAAAACATCAACATCTCGCTGGCACTCAGCCACTGGTAAATACCGGCGGTGGCCGAAACGAAACCAATTCGACGTTTGACTTCGTTCGGCGCATCCGACGACCGAAATCCTTCCACTTCGGCAAAACCGTGGTCGGGATCCATCAGTCCCAGAATCATTCGGATGGTGGTCGTTTTACCCGCGCCGTTGGGGCCCAGCAGTCCGTACACTTCGCCCGGGTGCACCAAAAATGAAAGCCGGTCCACGGCCACCAGCGGGTGGCCGTCCCGCATAAAGATCTTCGTAAGTTCCTCGACTTTGATCATCGACAGGTTTCAGGAGAATTCCAGTGGAGAAATCCGGAAAGCGGATCTGTGCTCCAGCCGCCGCCGGTTACCCGGGAGGGCAGCGCGGCATCCGGCGCCGGGGCCGGTTCGTCGAAATCAAGTTGTAATCGCAAAATCCCGCCGATTCTACCCGCCCGATTGGGGGTTTTTTGACCAAGACCGCAAGCCCGGTGACGAACTACCTCATGCGATTCCGTATTTCGCCAGCCGGCCTGCGGCCGCGATCGAACTGATTTGGCAAAACAGGACACTCACATGTCAACTGCGACCTGGTCAACCATTCCTCCCGAAAAATCTGTCCGCTACGTGAAATACGTTCCGGTTGGTTACTCGGATACCCATTCGCCCATCATTGGCTATTTGTTCTGGATTATCGGCTTCACCGGCTGCCACCGGTTTTTCTTTGGCAAACCGGTCACGGGCGTCATCTGGTTTTTTACGCTGGGTCTGCTGGGAGTCGGCTGGCTGGTCGATTTTTTCCTGATCCCGTCCATGAGTCGCGAGGCGGATCAGCGGTTTCAGGCGGGCCAAATTGACTACAACCTCGCGTGGGTGTTGCTGGTGTTTGGCGGGGTATTTGGCATTCACCGATTCTACCAGGAACGCTGGGCCAGCGGCCTGTTGTACCTGTTAACCGCGGGACTGTTGGGAATCGGCGTGATTTACGACGTCCTGACACTAAACGACCAGATCGATCAGCGGCACCGCTCGGGGCTCGGCTGGAACAACTGACGCCCGGCGGAATTGCCAGCGAGGTCTCACCGGAAACCGGAACGCGCTCGTGGTGCGCACCGACCTGAGCCTGGATCCCGGTGGATTTTCACCCCCGGGCAAGGATTTCGACACTTTCCCGGATAATCTCCCGGGCCGCCGGGCAGACGCCGGTCTTCCCGAGGCTTGCGGGCAACCGTCTCGTTGCAAACAATGTCGGGGCCATGCACCCTGTGCGACCGTCGCCCCATGGCGTTTTTTCCGGGTGGAGCCGTCATGAGACTAACGCCAAAAATTGCATTTCTGTTCGTTGCTGTCGCCGTCCCTGTTTCTGGACCGCAATTCCTGTCCGGCCAGACGCCCGATGACTGGGTTCGGGCGAACATGACGTCGCTGGTCAAGCTGTATGTACATTTCCATCAAAATCCGGAATTGTCATTTCACGAACAACAAACATCCCTGCGGGTTGCCGCCGAACTGGAACAGGCGGGCTGTGAGGTAACGCGTGAGGTTGGCGGTTTTGGCGTCGTGGGAATCCTGAAAAACGGGGAGGGGCCAGTCATCATGATCCGTGGTGATATGGACGCCCTGCCAATTACCGAACGGACTGGCCGGCCCTATGCATCGCAGGTCGAGGTCGCGGATGATTCCGGCACCTCGGTTGGCGTGATGCATGCCTGCGGCCACGACATTCACATGACGTCGCTGATCGGCACGGCCCGGTTTCTGTCGGAAAACAGGGACCTGTGGCAAGGAACATTGCTGTTTGTCGGTCAGCCGGCCGAAGAACGCGGATCCGGGGCCAACGCCATGCTGGATGATGGACTGTTCAGTCGGTTTCCCAGGCCGGACGCCTGTCTGGCGTTGCATGTGTCAGCGGAGCTGCCCGCGGGACAAATCGGTATCCGCCCGGGATACGTGATGGCGAACGTCGACAGCGTCGACATCACATTCCACGGAGTCGGTGGACATGGGGCGTACCCGCACACGACAATTGATCCAGTCGTGCAGGCCGCACGATTTGTCGTCGACGTGCAAACACTGGTCAGTCGGGAAATCGATCCCCGTGCGCCGGGCGTGGTGACGGTCGGTTCGATTCATGCCGGAACGAAACACAACATTATCCCCGACCATTGCCATCTGCAGCTGACGGTCCGCAGTTACTCCGATGAGGTACGCCAGCGGCTGCTGAACGGAATTCGGCGGAAGGCCCAGGCGTCCGCTGCCAGCGCGGCCGCGCCGGATGCAACCGTGGAAATATCCGAAGGCACTCCGTCGCTGTACAACGATGACGAGTTGACGGGGCGATTGGCCGAAGCGCTGAAACGCAATCTGGGAGAGACATCCATCCAGACCATCGAGCCCGTCATGGCAGGCGAGGATTTCAGTCAATTCAGCCGCCGTGGCGGAATCCCGGGAATGTTGTTTTGGCTGGGATCGGTCGAGCAGCCACGACTGGATCGCTACCGCCAGATGAACCTTCCTGTACCGGGTCTGCATTCGGCCGAATACTGGCCTGACCCCGAACCGGCCCTGCAAACCGGAATCGCAGGCATGAGCTATGCCGCGCTGGAACTGCTGAAAAAATAGACCGGCGGATTGTCGTTGATGGTCCGGGTCGCCTGCCCGATCAATGAACGGCCCCGGATCCCGTTCGCCGGACCCCCTGGGCACCGGTATTATTCACCGTTCGACGTCCCGGCAAACAAAAGCTTGCGAGTGACGCGGGCCAGTCCGCGATAAAACATCGTTTGGCTTTGCCCCTCGATCCGTTCCAGCAGCGGGCCCGGCCAGGTCAAATGACGGTCAAAGAAAATCCCCGCCAGTTCACAAAGGGCACCCCGTTCGGGCGGTTTCAGCAACCCCAGCGGTACCGAATACAATCGGGCTGCATATTGCAACTGGACGGCCAGATGGTCAACCAGCGGGACACAGGGATCAAACACTTCCATGCCGGAAATGAACTGCTGCATGGAGCGGGCCGAATCGCTTTGGAAACGACTGGAGTCCCAGACCGACTGTACGGGCGGCAGATGTCCGCGGGGGCCGACCAGCAACTGGCAGTAGTCGACCGCCAGCTCTTCCAGTAGCCGGTCGGTCACGTCATCCGCCGTCGCGGGCAACCAGCCTCCCAGCTGCCGCCACGGTTCAGACAATTCGGATTCCGTCAATTCAACCAGACTGTCCCGGGTCAGCTCGGCCGCCCACAGAAAGGACAACAGGCCCAGCGCGGCGGTCATCTCAAACCGCCGGTCATCCTCGATTTCGAACTCACGGGTCAACGGAAACATGGTGCCCACGCGGCCGCCCCTTTGGCAAAAAAGGCTTGCAAAAACAGCGCTGCCATCGGGCGGTTCCGGTCGTGCCCGGAACCCGCCAATTGGAACGGCCGTCAGATTTTGTGAATTCGAATCACGGTCGAGTGAAATGCCTGCTGGCCGGTGACCGGATCCGGCGCGATCGGCAATACGCTGGTTCTGGTTCCAGCCGTTGCCGGTGTTGGTTTTCCAGTTTCGGGGATCACCCCCGGACTCGTCCTGCCACCACATGTTGCGTTGCCAGTCCGAATCCTGATAGGTCCGGGGATCGGACCCGGCCAGTTGTTCTCCGGCTGTTTGTTTTTGGGCCTGAGCCACGGACGTGTATTGCCAGTGCCCGCATGAATTGCTCATGGCCAGCGCCCGGGGGTGTATCCCTGCCATGACGACAACGGGCACCCGCATTTTCCCCGCGACACGCCGTTGTGTGGGCGATTCGCCGCCGCGATTCAGATGGGGCGACTGAATTTGCAGCATTTGGCTGTGAAAACTGGTGATTTCGATCCAGTCGCCATCCTGCAGGTCAAACTTTCGAGCCGTCTGCGGGGTTTATCCAGGCAGGATTGCTGTGCACAATTTCCGCCAGCCACTTGAGATTCATGGTTCGGCCATGGTTGTGAACGTTCCATTTGAAACTGGTCATGATCAATTCGTCGTCAGCCAGATTCCGGTGTTCGACGGGTTGCAACCAGATTGGCATGGGGTCAATGTCCATATCGTGGCCGGCGTGCTGGGGCGGGCGATTGCTGGCCTTGGCACCGCTTTGGTCAATCAGTTCGCTGCAGTCCAGATTCTTTCCCGTCCGCTGAACAAACAGACTGCGAATCTCGAATTTGCGGCTGGGGGTTGTAAATCCGCGAACGGCCCGCCCGGCCAGTTGCAAACCGATGCCCTTGCCATCTTTCGTGATCAGTCCCGTATCCGGATCGGTCGTCGATCCGGCCAGTTGTTCGGCGGTCAACGATTGATTGTAGGGTTCGTAAAATGGCTGCACGACTCTGGTCTTCCCAGGCGCCTTCGTCCAGCAGGCGATCCAGTCCCGATTTGCCGGTTTGCGGGTTTTCCGGTACCGTGCTGGCCCAGGCCCGCATGTAGTCCTCCGTGCTGCCGTATTCGTAGTGCTTTTCCATACCGCCACCGATGCGGCGGGCCAGTTCGGGAAAGAAACTCGCGCACATCCCGGGCTTCACCCAGCGGTTCGACCATGGGCGTACGCAAACCCACGTAGGGACGCAGGTTGTAGGATCCCCGGGCGTCCAGATCCCAGCGCTCCATGAATGTGGTCCACGGCAGCACGATATCGGCATAATGGGCTGTTTCACTGTAAAACGGATTAATGCAAACGTGAAACTCGATCAGGTTTTCGTCACACATGACCTGGCGAGTCAAATCTTCTTCGGGCCAGGTAAGCGGTGAATCGAGGTTGTAGGTCATGTAAGCCTGCAACCGGGCGCGGCCCTGCAGCAGGTACAGATAGATGATTTCGCCCACCCGCATGCGGCGCCAGACATTGGCCAACGGATATTCGGGTGGATCCTCCAGCACGTTCCACGTTTTGGCCGACGGCGGCATGGCAGGCGTTTTCATGTTGGGATCCACACCGCCCCATGGTGACCAGCACCAGCCGCCGGGTCGCCCAACACTGCCCACAATCGCATTCAGCAGGTGGATCGCCCGATCGTTGTAATATCCGTTCAGGTGGGCCGAGCTGCCCCGATTGCACATGGTGGTTGCCGCCGGTGCGGCAGCCGCAAATTCCAGCGCAATCCGGCGAATGTCTGCCGCCGCAACACCGCTGATCCGTTCGGCCCACTCCGGTGTGTGCGGCTCCAGATGCCGCCTCAATTCGTCGACACTGACGTTGGTCCACTGATGGATGAATTCGGAGTCCTGTTGGCCGGCCGCCAGGATGGCCTGACACATGGCCAGGGCAATCGCGCCATCGGTTCCCGGAAACGGTGCGAACCATTCGTCACTGCCGCCGGCCGTGTTGCTCAATCGAACGTCAAACGTGACCATTTTGGCTCCGTTTTGGAACCGCCCGTTCTGAATCCGGTTGACAAAGGAGACGTGCCCCTGATGGGCCTCAAACGCATTGGATCCAAAATTCAGGATGTACTTGCTGTTTTCAACGTCATTGAGGTCCCAATCGCTTTCCCACAGATAGGTCAAATTGGCCGCCCGCCGGTTGCCGCTGCACAAGGCCCGATGAGACAACTGCGTTTGGGTCCCGTAGGCATCGAGGAACCGTTTCAGGGCGTCTTTGCTGCGTTGTCGCCCCTGATGAAAGGCAAAATCCCCGGGCCGTCCCGATTCCCGAACCGCGCGCAACCGATTTGCAATTTCGTCCAGCGCCTGATCCCACGAAATCCGTTTCCAGCGACCTTCTCCCCGGGCACCCACGCGTTTCAGCGGGTACAACAGCCGTTCCGGATGATACTGGTGATTCAGGGCCGCCTGTCCGCGGGCGCACAACCGGCCACGACTGTTGGGATCGTTGGGATTGCCCTCGATTTTGAGAATACGCCCATCCTTGACATAACCGACAATGCCACAAACGGTACTGCACAGCTGGCACATACCGGGCACTTTTTTGGCGTTGGCGTATTTGTCCAGACGGGGCCAGTTGGTATCGGCCAAAACGCCTGGCAAGCGAGGGACGCCAGGCATTGGAAATCCGTCCTCGACCGGGGCGCGGTCGCCAGCCGCAGGCCCGTCCTGAACGCCCCTGCCTGGCGACCCCGACAGCAGCGACGACCCCATCGCCGCTGCGCCCAGTTTCAGAAACGTCCGTCGCAGTTCCCGCGTCATGGGTCGGGTTGATCCTTCCAGTTGTAAATGTTGTACGCCGCCGGCGAATACGATGCACCTTCGCCCGGTATTCGCGATTCAATTTCAGCCGGGGCCGGACCGGCAAACCACATCCGGGGACGGGTATTCCGCTGCGTCTTCAGTTGAACCAGCGGCAACGCTGAATGGGTCGCTTCGCGCATCGCCCGCGAGACTCGCGATTCGGAATCGTTCAGATCCCCGAAGTAAATGGCGTCGGCCGGGCAGGTACTGGCACAGGCCGGCTCCATGTCCTGTGCCAGGCGGTGGTAACAGTTGTGGCATTTGACTGCCTGGTTGTGGACCGAATCAACATAAATCGCCCCGTAGGGACATGCGTTGACGCACGCGCCTTCGCCGGAGCATTTGGTGTAGTCAACGATGACGCTGCCTCCGATCCCCTTGGAAATCGCCGCACTTGGACACGCCTTGATACAGGGTGCATCCTCACAATGCTGGCAACTCATGGGCAAAAAGAGCCGGGCCACCGACGGGTATTCACCCACGTCCTTGTAAATTGTCTGTCGAATAAAGTTACCCAGCGGGACATCGTTTTCGGACTTGCAGGACACTTCGCAGCCATGGCAACCAATGCAACGCCGGGTATCGATGAACCAGCCAAACCGTTTGCCGTCATCGGGCGGCTTCATCCGTTCTTGCCACCCCTCCTGCGGCAACCACTCCTTTTCGGCAGAGGGTTCCTGCGTCAATTCATGACCGGACGAATGGGTCACCGCGCCAGCAGCCAACGACGTGGCGGCGGTTTCCAGAAACTCGCGTCTTGTTTTGCGGTTGGACATCGCTGTTGTGCCGGTAGCCAGAATATGTTGTCATGAGCCGCGCAGCGGGGACTCGACCCGAGCTGCGAATTCTAGCAACCGACCGTTTGAGGCGCCAACCCCCGATCGTTGAAACAGGCCAGCGGCCATCACCGTTGTATCTTGGATGCATCAAAAAAAACGGCTCCGGGGATTCCCGGAGCCGCGGTAGGTATAAATAATTACTGATCCAAAGGTCAGTTAACCGCCAGTTCCCGATTGAGAATAGCAGTGATTGATACAGTCTCCGCAAATTGCGGGCGAGACAAATTCAGCGTCAACTCGTTGCCGCGCGTAAAATAATCCGCAAAAAACACCTGCGAACGCGACTCCAGCACGGCACTTCGGTCGGTCGCCTGGTTGATCCTGAGGACGATACCGGCAGGTTCAATTCGCAAAACGCCTGATTCCGAAACAAGAGTCAGGAAACCATTTTCCTTCGAAGCCGGCTGCGAATTGACGGACACTGACCGGATCATCCATTCACCGGGCAAAATCGAGATCATTAAATCCTCCATTAACAGGGAAAAAACAAAAAAATGATTCTGTGACAGGTGCAACACCCGTGCCACGCCGGGCTGCACCGGGAAACATGCCTGAATCCGCGAAATCGGGCCGCCGATCATCTCAAATTGAGAGGTGTTTCTCATTCTGCAGGTCAACTTCGTTTTCCGGCGGGAATTTTGATATCCAAAGGATGAACGGCTCAACGGGCTGGCACAAGGTCTTTCCGGCGATGTCCCGAGCCTTGAGGCAACCCGGCGGCCGCCGTACCTGAACCGCGTTTGGCGAAACGGGACTAAACGGCGCGCTGCCTGATCAGCTTAATTACCTCGTCGTTTTCGGGAAAGCGGTTTTCCGAGTGCTTTGAGAACAGAACGTCGCCGTCAACTGCCACGTCGAAGATTCCCGAGCTGCCCTCGATCAAACGGGACTCAATTCCAATTTGTCTGGAAATCTCGGCCTGCAAACTGGAGGCCTGGGGCAAGTAGTTTCATTGCCCGCAATAGGTAATTGATATGTTCATGCTGGAGTGGCGGTCTGGAAATTAAAAAGAATTAGTGAAGAGGAAATGACTGACAGGGTGCACGTAATCGATCGGGATCTGCGAACGGACGGCCAGCCGAAGACTCGCCGCCGTTCACTCACAATTCTGACGAATGGACTCGGGCCGGCGACAATCCAGTCGTGGCCTAATTGTAGCTGAATTCCGGGGGGAAGCGAGTTTCCAAAGATGCCTGTTGCTCCGCCAGCCGGTTTTGCAAAATCGAAATCAGGTGATTTCCCCGGGCGATCAGACTGGAACTCGCCAGAATACCTTGCTGGTCGTTGACGGTTGCGCCGGACGAAAAAGCCAGCAGGTCGACCAGCAATCCCAACGGCATCTCGCTGAAAGCCAGTCCCGCAATGGCTTCATGATCGAGCTGATTGTCGATGGTCACCAATTCCTCAAACAGCTCCAGAATTCGTTCTCGCAACGGTGCCGCCAGCTCGTGGGGTGTATCGAGTGGGTCGACCGCAGCCAATCGCACATCGGCCATGCGATATGGCAATTCGGCAGGTATTTCCCGAATGACCCGGGCGCGTCGGCGCCGCACAGCAACAGGTTAAAACGACCGTCCGGCAATTCCGCATGGGTTACAATTTTGCCAACGCACAGGGTTGGATAAATCGCCGGTCGCCGGGCATCGCTGGACTCCCAGCCTGGTTTGAGCGTGGCCATACCAATCAGTTGATCACTGTCCAGGGCATCCCGCATCAAGGCCCGATATCGCGGTTCAAAGATATGGAGTGGTTGAATGACTCCGGGAAACAACACCAGATTGGGCAATGGAAACACCTTGACGATGCCGGCAAAATTCGCAGGCAAATCAAGGTTCGCTTCTGCAATAGACATTTCGAATTTTATCCCCGAATGATTTGCTGATGCGTCAACCGCACCTGCGGAACCAGCGAAATGGATCAAAACAGGGGGCCGTCACGAGGTGATCGGGCGATGATCCGGCGTGGTTGATAACGACCGGTGGCGACCTCACCTGAGCCTTAATAGTAGCCCTTCGCGCCGATCGGAAAATTGCTTTTTTGGCAAAAACTGCAAATAAAAAACGGAATTTTTTTGATGTTCGCGGAAGGCCCGGCCCGTTCCGGGAGACGCCGGCACGGTTCCCGCCATGTTGCAACAAAAGCCAGCGGACCGGGCTGGCCCGTGGCTTGCTGACTGATCCATTGGCGGTTTGCCGAAACGGAGACTGGCTCTCCGCCGCGGGGCCGCCAAACACAGACGGCCGCCGGGCGGGCCGGGCAGTTGGCCGCTAATCCTGCTGCATAATCATCACCAGTCGCAGCACATACCAGAACAACATGGCCACGCCCGAGAACAGGGCCAGCGACGCGCCGACATACTGGTCGGTCCGGTAATGGTGCAGCACATTGGAGGTATCGTACAGGATATACCCCGAGGCCAGCACGACCATCAGTCCCGAAAACACCGCCCCGAAAATGTTGAGATCGGGGATCACGATACCCGCAATGATCGCCCCAAAGGCGGCCAGGGAACCCAGAATCAACGCCATTCGCAAAAACGAAAAATCGACCTGCGTAACGAACACCGTCAGGGTCAAACCGGCAAACACGACGCCGGTGATAATGGCCGCTGTTTCCACAGCCCCGGGGAAACGGGTAATGGCAATCGTGATAATGGGAATAAAAATCGCGGCCCACGCCACCACGTACAGGCCCAGCCCGAGGTACTGCATGGTCGAACTGGTTTCGCTGTGGGCCCAGCGATTGGCCAGCCATGAGGCACCCATAAACGCACCCAGCACGACCAGCCACATCATGCCGCTGATCGAGGGAAACAGGGCAAAGACCTGTTCCTGAAAAAACGTGAACAAAACAAATTCAATCGCCACAAAGCCAAACACGGCTCCGGCCAAATGCAAATACGTCTTGCGGATAAAACCCAATCGATCTGAAACGCCGGCTTGCGCCGCGGGCGGGGCATGAGTATGGGCCAGCACTGCATAGGGGTTTGATTTTTGATTGTCGTAGTTTTGTCCAAAGCTCATTATTTGTTCCCTCGAAACAGGTAACGCGGGTCAAAATTCTCAACGAAAAAAGCGGCGCCAGACAGCTCCTGCCATTGGGCGACCGTGCATTTCGATCGTGGACCCGGGACAAAACAGGTTCCGCATGCGAAATGACGGCCAGGCCGGCCGGTGTCCAGCGGAAGTATATCGTTTCAACCCTCGCCAGGCAGCGCCTGATTCGGACGAGCGGCCGGTTTTCGGAGTTCGGTCCGGGCCCTCCGCCGTCTGCCCGTTATTATCGGCCGGATTGCCACCGGACGCCACCTCCGCTGACTTGACACTCCCCCCGGGAAGTTGACAATCACGACAGTTGGCATCTGCCCGCGGAGGGTGCCCGGCCGACGCCACCACCTCCGGATTAACCTGGAAAGACGAGACCATGATTCTGTCGGGTGAAGAGATTCGATCGCGGTTGGGCCACGAAATCTCGATCGACCCCTTTAATCCGGAGAATCTGAATCCCAACAGCTACAACCTGACATTGCACAACCAGATTATGACCTATGAAGAGGTCGTGCTGGACATGCGGAAGAGCAACCGGATTCAGCGAATCTCCATTCCGGAAACGGGTTTGACGTTGCAGCCCAACAAGTTGTATCTGGGGCGAACCGTCGAACGCACCGAGACGCATGGCCTGGTGCCCATGATGGAGGGTCGGTCCTCGATCGGCAGGCTGGGCCTGTTTGTCCACGTTACTGCGGGGTTCGGCGACGTGGGATTTTGCGGCTACTGGACACTTGAGATGTTTGCCGTCCAGCCGATCCGGATTTATCCGGGCGTCTCCATTTGCCAGATTTTCTATCACCAGATTACGGGCGATATCACCGAATACAAATCGTCTGGCAAGTACCAGAACAACCATGACATTCAGCCCAGCCTGTTGTTTCGCGAGCTGAATCCGGCGGCGGAGCTGGACGACCCCCAAATGAAACTGTTTGGGCAGGCACCGGATTGAATGCCGGGATGCCGGCCGGCGGATGAGGCTCCCGGGAAACCGCGGGACGGGACCCCCGGCTGCCCTTCTCCCCTTCCGCCCTTCAGAGCTTCTGTGCTTTTGTCGGCGCATGGAATTTTCCGATTATGGCAATTGGCCGACTGGCCCGACATTGCTATTTCAAACTTTCGTGGATAACAGGGTTGCAACGAGCGTTGTTTTGATTTTCCTGAGAAACGGCCGGGATTGGATGCAGCCGCGTATTGCCAACACGTCGGGCACGAATACATTCCATGCAGTAACTCCCGGAAATCGGCCAGGGGTGCCCCGGGCGGCACGTCGCGACGAGCTCCGCCGGGTTTTTGCCGAGGCATTTGAATCAGGTCATCCACGGATCCCATGGAAACAAACCACTACAAAGACAATACGATGGATCAGGTCGATCAGTTGTTGCTCAATGCCCGCCTGCGGGACGAGATCGAACCGTTTGTTGACGAGTCCATTTCCCTGCTGGATTCGCGGCAGTTGCCCATCGACATCGAAAACGAATTTCTGTCGTCGATGCTGGATTGGGAGCGGGCACCCGTGTTGCCCATTGGTCGGTGGTTTGACCCCGAATTGCGGTTGCCGCCTCCGGACACCCTGGACGACGAGCAGCTTCGGCAACAACTGCACCAGGTGATCGGTCGCTTGTACGAGAGAAATATTGTCCTGGAATACACCGATCACCTGTCGGATCGGGAACTGATGTGTCTGATTATTCGGGATATCCTGCCGGCCCAGGAAAAACGGCTTTCCTCAACCAGCAATTATCTGCACTGGCAATGCATTGATCAGGAAATGGATTCCAGTGTGTGGCTGACCTTTTACGCGACGGATCGCCAGCGGCGTGCCTGGCAGGCCGAAACCGGCGGCCGCCTGCCCTCTCCCCAAATGCCTCCGTGGCCCCGGCAGTTGCCGGGCGAACCGGAAAGCCCGTAAGCCCCGGCCGCCGGATTGCCGGCACCCGGCCGGAGGCCTTTCCGATTCGTTGTTGACCGCGGCCACGGCCCGTCGTTCGGATTGCGCGGATAATATCCAATAAGCGTCGTCCAAACCGCTGCAATGATGCTTTTGGCCAACGTTTACCCGTTGAAATCGCTATTTTCACGGCTAAACTGATATCCGGCTCGGAGCCAGGGCGATCGCCCGGCACGGGAAACGGATTTCTGCCCCGCACCTCGCGCGAAGGACCTCCCGTCATCCTCCTCGCGGTTCCGACAACGGTCCACCGTGTCCGTTGAGCCGCTGTGGCGTGCAACCACGGCACGTCTGGCTGATCACGCATCCTGATTTGACATCGCGCATTCCAACCACATGTCCGATTCGACCCAACGCACCATTTCCATCCCGCAATTGTCTCGAGCCGTTGCGAATCACAAGTTGCTGGCATCGGTCACCTTTCTGACTGTGTTCGGACTGGTGGTGGCCGCCTGGCTGTTTGTGCCGCGCAAGTACGGTTCCGAAGGCCGACTGTTTGTCCAGGTTGGCCGGGGCCAGCTCGGCCTGAATACCTCCACGGACAGTTCCCGGGCGCTGTCGATTCAGGACACCCGGGAGACCGAAATCCGATCGGTCGCCGAACTGGTCAAGTCCCAGGATTTGTTGGGCGCCGTCGTCGATGAAGTCGACCCGGACAACATCCTGGTCAACAGCTGGCTGAGCCCCGTCGGGTTGGACGGCCTGAAACAACGACTGCTGGGCAGCGCCAGTCCCGACGTCAGGGACGATCAAATGGCCCCCGACGAATACGAGCGACTGCGTCGCCGCGAAATGGCCATCGAGCAATTAAGCTCGGACCTGGAAATCGTCAGCGAAAAAAAGACTTCCGTGATTTCGATTTACTGCACCGCCGCCACGCCCCGACTGGCCCGGCGAATTGTGGAACTGGTGATGGAAAAGGTGCCGGAGAAGCACGTTGAAATTCACTCCGCCCGACGTTCCATGGATTTTTTTGACCGCGAATTCCAGCGTCAACAGACCGAACTGGCCGGTGCCGAGGCGGCCCTGGCCGCGTTTCGCAATCAACACGGATTTTTGTCGATTGCCCAGGCGCGGGGAACGCTCAACGGCGTGGTTGAAAAACTGGAGAATCAGCGTGTCGACATCAACGTTGACCTGAGTCAATCGTTGTCGCGCGTGGCGGAACTGGCCGCCCAGGCCGATTCGGTAAACCACCAGCTGGAAATGCCCACCAAAGGACTGGAAAGCACGTCGACCGAGGGAGCCCAAACCCAGCTGTACGCCCGAATCGGGGAAAAAGCCCGGTTGCGGGCCAAGTACAAACCGGGCCATCCCAAGCTGGAGGAAATTAACGCCGAAATCGAATCTCTGCAAAAGGAAATCGCGGCGCTGCCCCAGGATCGTCAGGTATTTGCCATGGTCCAGAATCCGGTCTTTGAAAAACTGGCCGTTGAACTGGCTTTGGAAGAGTCACGCGCCAAGTCGCTGGAACGCCGCCTCGAACAGATCGAAGCGGAGCACGCGGGGGCCGTCACACGGCTGATTGAACTGAACCAGCTGGAGCTGCAGGCCGCCAAATTCCAGCGGGACATTGACGTCGCCAAACAGGATTTTGCGATTTATGCCACCAAGCGCGGCGAAGCCCGGGTGGTCGACCAGCTGGACAGGCAGGCGATTTCCGATGTGGTGATCGCCCAGCCCGCCTCCCTGTTGCTCAAGCCCCACAGCCCCAAAGGCAGCGTTATGTTGCCGTTGGGCATGATGTTTGCGCTGTTGGCAAGCTTGCTGGTCGCGTTGCTGGCGGATCGCAAACAACTGGTTGGCATGTCCACCGCGGAACAGGTGGAAGACGCTGTCGACATTCCGGTACTGGTTTCGATCCCTCGAGTGCACTCCTCACGCGTCCGTGTCAACTAGCACGGCGTTCCATCCATGATCCAGTACGTACAAAACGGTGGTCGAAGAATTCGGATTCGTGCCAGTCAACGGTTGCGCGCTCATTTTCTCGGACTGGCCCGCCGCCTGCTGGACTGGCAGCGCTCGGAGCAATTGCCGGGAACCCTGTCGATCGGAGTGCTGCCGGCCGAATCCCGGGTTGGCAACAGCACCGTGGCACTGAACCTGGCGGCCGCCCTGACCAGTATTTGTTCGGGGAACGTGCTGCTCGTGGAATGTAACGTGGGCAAACCCGGCCTGCGCAGGCGACTGCCCCGCCCCGGATTCGGACTGGCGGAAGTGCTGAAAACAACGGCGGCGGTCGGCGGTTGCATCCATCCCACGTCACTGGAACGCCTGTTTTTCATGGGGCCCGGGCGAGTTGAATCGTCCACTGCCATGGAACTGCCATTTGAAGCGATTGCCAGTTTGAATGCCGATGTCGGCGAAAGCTTTGACTATTTGATTTACGATCTGCCGGTCGCCAGCGAAGTTTCTCCCTGTTATCCGATCGTCCAGCACCTGGACGCCGCGATCATTGTGGCTGAGGCCAACCGGATCGACCAGGAACGCATCCGTCGAGTCACGAAACGATTGGAGGAATTGCAGACTCCGTTGCTTGGCATGGTTTTGAACAAGGCCTGAGTTCAACGGAAAATCCACAACAACCTTCTCCGGAATTCGGATCAGCGACCACTCGAGTTCGCTGATCCCGAAAGCTGGAAAACACGACACCCCGCCGGAAATGATTCAGGATTTACAACATGAGTTTCAAGTCTCGTCGCCGTCGAAACGGTTTGCTTCAACGGTTCCGCAGCCGTTCGCAAGCATGGAACATGTGGCCGTTGCCCATCCTTGGCCAGGAACAGTTTGAGCTGGCCATTGCCAAGGAGCGTTGCCGCGCGGAACGTCGCGATCTGACATTTTGCATTGTCCGTTTCGATTCAACGGCAGAGGAACCGCTGTCGGCCCCCGTGCTGGCGAGCGTGGCGCAGGCGTTTCGCCAACGGCTGCGAATTACTGATGAAATCGGTAATTTTCGGAACTCGCTGGCCGTCCTGCTGCCCGAGACGATTCCCAGTCAGGCCGCGATGGTTGCCAATGACTTGACCCGTATTGCCACGGAACTCGGTGCTCAGCTCGCCAGTGATATCTTTTCGTGGCCGGTTCCCGATGACGGGGTACCTGCCAATGGGCCCCGGGCGGATGAATCGGTTGAGGGAGCCCTGAATTCGGCCCTCGGCCAACGCGTCGATCCGGGTCATGAAGGCGACCGGCTTAACGGCTCAGTTGCCATGGCGCAACATCGACGGACCCGGCAAGCCTCCGGGCAGGCCAATGTACACGTTCGGCCCCTTGATTTTTCATTACCCACGCCTGCCTGGAAACGGGCGCTGGATATTGCCGGGTCATTGGCCGGACTAACGCTGTTATCGCCAATTTTTCTGGCGGCCGGCGTTGCCATCAAAATCAACTCACCCGGACCCGCGTTGTTTTGGCAATGGCGCGAGGGCAAGGACGGCCGGGTATTTCGCATTTGCAAGTTCCGGACCATGCGGCAGGGAGCCGAAGCCGAGCAACACCAGTTTCGCGCAATGTCGGAACAGGATGGACCGGCGTTCAAGGTCAAGGATGATCCGCGACTGACCCCTGTCGGCAAGTATCTGCGAAAAACCTGCATCGACGAACTGCCCCAGTTGGTCAATGTCCTGAAAGGGGAAATGTCGCTGGTGGGTCCCCGCCCGCTGCCCGTCGAGGAATCATTTGATTGCAGCCACTGGCAGCGGAGACGACTGGATGTATTGCCTGGAATGACGTGTACCTGGCAAGTCGTCGGGGGCCGCGAGATTCCGTTCGAGGAATGGATGCGGATGGACCTGGATTACATTCAACGACGCAGTCCGTTGACCGATGCGACCCTGTTGACCCGGACATTTCTGGTCACGGTGTTGCACCGCGGATCGGTGTAAGAGGAATCGTCGGGAGCTAGTCCGCGAATGACCGTTGCTGGAGATGAAATCGCGGTCGCCGCGCATGGCACCGGCCCCACCCGTTTTCGGCGCGCCCGGCTGATCCTGCGCGGCGCCGGGAACGAGATTCAACGTCGGCCCCGGTTTGTCAGTCTGACGGCCACTGTCGCGACCACCTTTGCCGTATTTGCCATCTTTCTGGTGCAGGGCATTCTGGTCGCCCGCTTGCTGGGGCCAGCCGGCCGGGGCGAATTCGGAACCTGCCTGTATTTTCCCCGCGATATCCTGCTGTATGCCGGTCTGCTGGGCGCGATTGAAATCGTGACCAGTTATGCCGCCATCAAAACCGGAAATCCGGTTCGACTCAAATACTCGGCCGCCCGCCTGGGACTGATCACCGGCAGCCTGACGGCTGTGGCCGCCGCCCTGCTGGCCGTCGCGTTGCTGGTGGCGACCGACCGCCTGTACCTGATTCCGTATGCCCTGCTGTGCTGCCTGTTTCTGCCCCTTGAGCACATGCAGCTGACCATTTCCTCGGTCGACCGCGGCAACGAGTCGTTTGCCCGTTACAACGTCAATCGCCTGCTGTTTGCCATGAGTTTTCCCCTGCTGCTGGGACTGGCCTGGATCATCGATCTGGCCGGGCGGACCGGAATCAGCTGGCTCTGGCTGGCTTGTGGAATCTGGGTGTTTTCCCGATTACTCGGGATCCTGCCGACGTTGCGGGGAATGCACCTGTTGGCGCCGGCAACGCGGCGATTTCTGGCCGGTCCACCGGACCCGCCGGTTCCGGGGCCCCGAACCTTGCTGCGTGAGGGGCGACCCTATGCGATGTCCATGCTGGTTTCCGAATTGTTCGAGCGGCTGGATATTTTTCTGGTCCTGGCTTTGGCCACCATCGTCGACGCCGGATTCTACTTTGTGGCCATTCCCGCAGCTGCCATGCTGACGATCGCCCCCAATGCCCTGGCGGTATTTACCTTCAACGCCGCCGCCCAAAAAACAGCCCCGTACCCCCGCGCGATTGCTGTGCGGGTCATGCTGGCCACGGCGGCATTTCAGCTGGTGACCGCGGTGCTGTATGCGTTGATAGTGGACGATCTGATTCTGTTCTGTTTCAGCGACCGGTTTGCCGCATCGATTCCGCTGGTTCTGCTGTTGCTGCCCGCCAGTTCGATTCGCGGTTTTCTGCAAGCGGCGGACGGTTACCTGAAGGGGCGGGGCAAGCCCATGATTGGCATTCGAGCCCGCTTGATCAGCATTGTCGTCATGCTGGTTTTCACAGGGTTGACCTGGGGCTCGTGGGGATTGCCGGCCATCCCCGTGGCGGCTGGTCTGGGACAAGCGGTCAGCATGCTGATCATTGTTTCGGCGATCTGGCAGGACTGTGGGACCGCCGAAAACAATTCCGGAAAGGGCGGCTGACATGACAACCACGGCCACCACCCGACAGGCTCCCGGATCGACCCGTTTCATGGCATCGGCCATCACCCACGAACAGCTGTTTCAGGGAGTGGTATTCGCGCTGGCTGCCGGTACCGCGTTTTTCAATTTGTCGAATTTCAGTCCCGACAAGGATGTAACCGGGCTGGACAAATTTGTCGTGCTGAAACTCCTGCTCACGGGCAGCTGCGGGCTGCTCGGATGTTACGGGTGGCTGGCGGTTCCCCGCGTCCGGGCCCTGCTCCTGTCACGGCCCGGGATATGGCTGACCGGCATCGCCGTCATGTTTTTCATGGCCTCGTTGCTGTCGCCCATTCCACTGGTATCACTGGCGTCGACTGTTGCCCTGACGTGTATGCTGCTGTTTACAACCACGGTGGTCGTGGTGTCGGGACCCATACGGCTCGTCCAGGCGATCCTGGCGGGAATCGGTCTGTTCCTCGGCGCTTCGTGGATTGCCTACCTGCTGTTTCCGGGGTTGGGCGTGTTTGCAGAACCATTGGCGGACGGCGAATTCAGTTTGCGGATGGCCGGAATCTCGCATCCCAATGCGTTGGCCCAGTACGCCGCACTGGGGGTGGGGTTGAGCCTGCTGCTGGTACAGACAGGCGTCGTCCGCAGCCGCTACCTGCTGGCGCTGATTCCTCTCGGTCTGGGAGCCCTCGTATTGTCGATCAGCCGGGCGTCCGCCATTGCCCTGGTGGTGGCCCTGATGTTTGTTTGGCGGGACCGGATTTTGGCGAGACTGGGGCCCGTCGCTCTGTTGACGGGGTGCCTGATCATTGTGGGAGGACTGTTGATCTATTCCGCCCGACATGATTTGGGCGATTTGCTGTCCGAGCGATGGTTCTCGAAACTTGCCAAATCGGGTGACACGTCGGAACTGACGTCCCTGACGGGCCGAACGGAAATCTGGAGTTATGCGACCGGCCGCCTGACAGAACGTCCGTGGCTGGGCTTTGGTCCCGCGACTTCCAAATTGATCCTGGCGGAACACGTTCAATACACCCACAATCTGTGGCTCAATGTGGCGTTTTCGTCCGGCCTTGCCGGACTGTTGTGCCTGCTCGGCCTGACCGTCGGTCGGGTTTGGGACTCGTTGGCAAGCCCAAACCGGATTGTCGACTTCATCATTGTCGTCCTGTTTGTCAATGGATTGGCGGAAAATGTCGCCTTTGCATTCGTGCCGGGCGCTCCCACCATGTTGCTGGTGGTAGCCACCCTGTGGCGGGCCAACGAGGCGTTCGCAGCGCAGGAAGGGAGCCCCAGGTGATTCAGTCCACGGCCAATCGAACCTCCTCCTCGCCGGACCCGGACCCGATGGCGTCCGAGCCGCTGGACGCGCACGTCGTTGTTTTGACAAATTTCATGGGTCCGCATCACTGCCGGCAGATGCAGGCTTGCCAGCAACGCGTCCGCCGTTTGACCATCCTGTTATCGACGCCGATGGAACCCAACCGCGATTGGGCTCCGGAGTGGGGCGATCTGGATGTGCGCTGCCAGAGCAGCCGGATGTTGACCCGCAAGTGGCGGCACACAGCGGGTTTTACGGAAGACAATTATGTGCACATCCCCTGGGACACCGGGCGGCAATTGCGACAGTTGAATCCGGACGTTATTTTTTCCTACGAGATGGGACTGCGCACCCTGTTTAGCTCGTTTTATCGCGCGACACACCGGGATTGCCGACTGGTCATGGTTTGCAATGTTTCCGAGCAAACCGAACAGGGCCGGGGGAAATTGCGCGGGTGGTTACGGCAGTGGCTGCGGCGGCGTGTGGACCTGGTAACCAGCAACGGTCCGGGTTGTGACCGGTACTTGCGCGGCCAGGGCTATCCGGTCCACAAAACCATGCGGTTTCAATACTGTCACGATGCCGCCAAGGTTTGGCAGGGCCCCCGCACGTTTGCGGATCCGCCGTACCGCTTGTTCTATTGCGGCAGCTTTTCCGAACGCAAGGGCATCGTGCCGTTCTGCCACGCGCTGGTGGACTGGTGTCGGAATCATCCAGATCGAAACATTGAGTTCGCGCTGGCAGGCCGTGGGCCGTTACAGCTCGTGATTGAAACCATGAAATGCCCGGCCAATCTGGAAATAAAAATGCTGGGTTCGCTGGATGCGGATGCCATTCGTCAGTGCTACGGAAATTGCGACATGACCGTGTTTCCGACATATGCCGATGAATGGGGGCTGGTTACGAACGAATCGTTGGGGTCGGGAACACCGATTCTGGCCAGCTGTTTGGCCCAGTCCACCGAAGTGCTGTGCGTGGATGGCGAGAACAGCTGGCTGTTCGATCCTCGCCAGCGGACGTCGCTGGATGCGGCGCTGCAGCGGGCCCTGAATACGCCGGCCGCCGTGATGGCGAAAATGAGCGTCGCCGCCAGGCAGGCCACGGCCGGAATCAGTCCCCGGTCGAGTGCCGATGAGTTTTACCGGATCATCCGCACAGCCCTGCACCTGAGACACCAATGAATGCGATTGAATCCGAACCCCCGCGAAAAATGCGGCCAGTTATGACTTCGGTTCATGCTAGAATTGACGGGGAGACAGAGTAACACCATGACGACCACCACCCAATCACAAACCGGGCCACGGCTTCCCGGGCCGGCTGCGTTTGGAGAATTTCACGGCCACAAGATTTGGATTGTGCTGCCGGCCTATAACGAAGCGGAAGGGCTGCCACCGTTGCTGGAAAAAATCCGGCAACTGTTCGATTCGCCGGCCGTGGACTACGAGGTCATCGTGGTGGATGACGCCAGCCAGGATCGGACGGGGGAGATTGCCAGCGGCGCATCGTTTCATATGCCGTTGCGACTGTGCACACATCTCCACAATCAGGGACTGGCCGGGGCGCTCCGCACCGGTCTGAATGAGGCACTGGCTAATGGCCGATCGGGTGACGTGATCGTGACCCTGGATGCCGATAATACCCAACAGCCGGGCACCATCGCCCGCTTGCTGCAGATGATCGGTGACGGTTACGACGTGGTCATTGCCTCCCGCTACCAACCCGGATCGCGGGTTCTGGGTGTTCCGGCCAACCGCCGCCTGATGACCTGGTGTGCCCGCCAGTTGTTCCGCGTTTTGCTGCCCATCAACGGGGTTCGCGACTATACCTGCGGTTTTCGGGCGTACCGGTTCGACGTGCTGGACCGCGCAGCGGCCACCTACGGCGAGGACTTTGTCAGCGAGCAAGGGTTCTCCTGCATGGTGGATGTGCTGTTGAAACTCCGTCACTTTGGGACTGTATTTGGTGAAGTCCCCATGTTGTTGCGTTACGATCAAAAGCATGGTCCCAGCAAAATGCCCGTCGGGCGGACGGCGTCCCAAACGGTCCGGCTATTGCTGCGGCGGCGTTTCGAACGCAAGCCGGACACGGGCGTTGTCCCTCATCCGCCCGCAGCCACAACGGATGCCCGATCCGCCCGTCCCCGCCAACCCAGCGCCTGACCATGATTGTCAAGAACAAGCCGCCCCTTCGATGGGCCATCGTCGGCGGTGGCATGCTCGGTCTGACACTGACCCACCGGATGTCTCAGGCCGGCCACCAGGTGACCCTGATCGAGGCGGCACCGGAACTGGGCGGATTGGCATCGGTTTGGCAGTTGGGGCATGCCGTGTGGGACAAACACTACCACGTCATCCTGCTGTCGGATTCGCGGCTCCGCCACTTGCTGGAGGAAATTGACCTGGCGGATCGACTGAACTGGGTTGAGACCCGCACCGGATTTTTTACCGGAGGCCAGCTGTATTCGATGTCCGACACGAAGGAGTTTTTGCAATTTCCTCCGTTGAACCTGCTGGAAAAACTTCGACTGGGCGGAACGATTTTCTACGCGTCCAGAATCCGCAACTGGAAACGTCTGGAAAGAATTGGCGTGGCCCGGTGGCTGCAGCGATGGTCCGGCAAGGGGACCTTTGAAAAAATCTGGTTGCCGCTGCTGCGGGCCAAATTGGGAGATGCCTACGAAGAGACCGCAGCCAGCTTTATCTGGGCCCATATCAACCGCATGTACAAGGCTCGCCGTACCGGTTTGAAGAAGGAAATGTTCGGATATGTCCAGGGAGGATATCGAACCATCATTCACCGCCTGTCCGAACGGATCACCGATCAGGGCGGAACAACCCTGACCGATCACCGTATCCAGGCAGTCAAGAAACTTGCGACCGGCCCGTTTCAGATCTCCTTCGAAAACCGTCCCGCACAAACGTTTGACCGGGTTGTGATGACGACACCCTCAACCGTCATCGAAAAAACCTGCGGGGATCTGGATTCCCGCGAGTTGCAACAGCTGGCTTCGGTTCAATACCTGGGAATCGTGAACGCCTCATTACTTCTGAAACAAGGCCTCTCGCCCTACTATGTTACCAACATCACCGACTCGTGGGTCCCCATGACGGCGGTGATTGAAATGACCAATATCGTTAATCCGCAGGAACTGGGTGGCAGTTCGCTGGTCTACCTGCCCAAGTATGTGCCGGCCCACCACGCCCTGTTCGACCAGCCGGATGAAGCCATTCAGGAGCAGTTTCTGGCAGCCCTCGAAAAAATGCATCCGGGATTCCGCCGGGACCAGGTTCAGACATTTCGGGTTGCCCGGGTACGCAACGTGATGGCCATTCCCACCATGCGGTATTCGGAATCGCTGCCGGAGCAACGGACAAGTGTGCCCGGATTGTTCATTGTCAATTCCGCCTACATCACCAAAGGCAATCTGAACGTCAATGAAACCATCCAGATAGCGGAAGACGCGATGAACGGCTGTTTGCGGCCCGATCTGGATGCCGATGCCGCCGGCATCCGTCAAATTGCCGGGGTGGCCGGGATCCCGACCACGGCCAACTTCTAGCGGGCGAGCGCAGAACATGGCCCGGCAGTCTGCCGGTTTCTCAGGCGGACTGACACCAGAATCAGCATGGCCAGCAGCAAGCTGGTCCCGTTTATCAATGTGATTGCCTGCCACATCGCTCCGCCGGAAGCCAGATTGAACTTTTCCTGAAACATGAGCGTCGACAAATAATTGCCGGCCGGTACCGCCGTCAACAGGGACACACCCAGCCTCGTCCGCTCGCTCAACTCGCTGGCCACCCGCGAACCAAAAAAAGTGAACCCCACCCACGGGATCACCAGCAACAAACAATCATAGGCGTGGTGGTGAATCGACAACAAAACCGCGATCGCGATCAACATGCCGCTGACGCCTGTGGCACCATACTGGTATCCGGATTTTCCGATGCGATTCAGCACCAGTCCGGGGATCGCCAGAATCAATCCCATCATGGCCATGGAAAAACCGTCGCCGGGCGCCAGCTTCATCAGTCGTGCCCCCATTCCCACCAAATCGACCCGGGTCCAGCGGTTTTCGGGCAATTCGTCGGGGTCGTTCCGCAATGCTTCCTGACCTTCCTGAATCCCAGCCATCACCGGGCCGATGCCCGTATCGGCCGCCATCCACAACAGCCCACCCACCGCAAATACTCCCGCGATGCCGATTCCCCACGACACGGCCCGATAGTCCCGACGACAAACCATCAATATCAGCAGCGGCAAAACAAAATTCGGTTTGCCGGACGCCAGCAAAATTCCCAGGCCGGCCAGCCAGGGACGGGTGCGGGCAAACTGCAATGCGAGTCCAGTCCCGATGGCCAGTTGGGCGGTGAAGTAGCCATTGAACAACGAAACATGGCCCGGACGGGAAGCCACCAGCAAACAGGCGAGGAACAGGAAAAATGCGAGCGTGACCCGGCCGCCGCTCCAGCGAATTCCCAGCCAACCCAGCGATACAACCATCAGCACATTGAATCCGTACCACAACCAGTCGCCAGCCGGCAATTCGGGAAACGTAAACGGCAGATTCAAAATGAAGACCGATGGCGAAAATGGGGGTATCGCCCGGGACATTCCGTAACGGCTGGCCGTTTCGGTTCGGTAGGGATTGTGGCCCTGACGAAATGCCCGGCCGGGCAAGTACAGCCCGTTATGGAAATCGCAATGGCCCCGGGCGTCCCAGTTGAATTGGCCAGTCACTTCGGCATAGTTGCGGTGGATCCTCAGGGCGGTCAGCCCCACGAGCAAAGCCAAACCGGTCAAAAACAGGATCGTCCAGTTGTTGCCGCGCAATTCCGCCAGTCCGTCAGGTATTTTCATCAACAGGCGATTCCAGCAGAACAGATTTGTGGGTGTTTCGGCCCATTACGTCTTGTAATTTGGGGCTTCAGAACTAGCGTAATCGGATACCCCGATTTCTCAACTCGCCGGCCACCTCCCGATTCCCCTGCCCGCCCGTGACCCAGCAGTCTGTCAATTCCGCAACAACGGCCAGCGCCGGATTGCCGGCTGCCAGCGTTTCGCTGGACCTGGATAATTTGTGGGCGTATTTGAAAACGCACGGCGACAGCGCGTGGCAGTCTTACCCTGGTTTTCTGGAAACGGCGATCCCCCGATTCCTGGATTTTTTTCGCGACCGATCGGTTTCGATTACTGTATTTGTCGTTGGCAAGGATGCAATACTTGATTCCAATCAGGATCTGCTCCGTTCGATTGCCGAGGCCGGCCATGAAATCGGGAATCACTCGTTTCATCACGAGCCCTGGTTGCAAAAGTACCGTCGGGCCCGGCTGGAACAGGAAATCGATTTGGGGGAACAGGCGATTTACCGGGCGACCGGCGTCATCCCGCGTGGATTTCGGGGGCCGGGATTCAGTTTCAATGACCAGTTGTTGTCGTTGCTGGCGGAGCGGGGATACGTTTACGACGCATCGACCTTTCCAACCTTTCTCGGTCCGGCGGCCCGCACCTGGTATTTTTTGAAAAGCCGTTTCTCGGCCGAGGAGAAGGCGGAACGAAAACAGCTGTTTGGAAAATTCGCCGACGGTTTTCAGCCCATCCGGCCTTACTGCTGGCAAGTAGGACAGCGCCGCCTGCTGGAAATTCCGGTAACGACGATGCCACTGTTCAAGCTGCCGATTCACGCCAGCTACTTCATGTATCTGGCAAGCTTTAACACGCTGGCCGCACGCAGTTACCTGTGGAGTTCGCTGAAACTCTGCTCGGTGACCGGGACGCCGCCCTCCATGCTGTTGCATGCGCTGGATTTCCTGGATGACGGCGATGTTCCGCAGCTGGCCTTTTTTCCCGGCATGCAATATCCCTGGCAGCGCAAACTGGGGCTGCTTCATCGCTGCCTGGATTTGCTGGAGCGGCACTGGCGACCGGGGACCTTGCTGGAACAAGCCCGGCTGTGTCAGCAGCACCAGCTGAAGACCCGGCCCCTCAAAACCGCGGCCGCTGCACCGGTTTCGCCCGTTTGACGTCCAGATACCGGTGGCGTCCGGCGGGCCCCGGGGGCTCGTCGGCCGGCAGGCACCCGGTGGGGCGACCGCCTGATGGCGACACACAAATGATTATCGCGCGTAAATTATTTAATCCGTTCCGGACATCCTGCCGCCCGAACGGGCGGAAAACCCCAGCGCCTGGTGTAACCAGCGATTGCAGAACACGCCCCGCGGATCCAGGTGCTCCACGATCTCGCGAAACTCATTCAGTCGCGGGTACAATCGCTGGTTTTGATCCCGCGTCAGCGGGTTGTACTTGCCCCAATGGCAGCGGGCCGAAAATTGCGCCTCCATCCGATCGGCCAGGAATTTGGCAAACGCGAAAAATCCCGCGCGATCGTCAGGTCGCTGGTAGCTGATCAGGCTGATCGCATACCAGTCTTCTTCGCTGTTCTCCTTCCGGGGACTGGCCATCGAGACCAGCGTGTCGTCCGGCAAAATCCGCCGCACACACACGGGATAATGATGGCAGTATATACCCCGCTGCCCTTCCAGCTCCGGATCGTTGGTACCCCCGGGGGGAGACTGACCGCCGAACACCGCCATCACGTCTGCGACGCACGTTAACGCATCGGGCAACTGCGACCGCGTCACAAACAGCTCGATTTCGATATGCCGGAACAATTCGTGTTCCATCACCAGCATCCGCGACGAATCGTCCACCACGCGCCAGTTGCGGGCGATCGCCAGAGGAAGGACTCGCCGAAAGAAAAACCGGATCGCCCAACGCATTCGCAAAATTTTGACGAGAAAAAAAATTATCAGGTGCAAACCCCAATCGATCCCCAGGTACCAGTAGGCGTGGTAAAGCGGAGCCAGTCGGCTGCGCGGCGCGGCCGTTTCCACCCGGTGATGTCCAAACCAGTGCCAGCTCCACGGCATCAGATAGAATTGTTGCAACGGGTAATCGACTTCGGCCGCCAATACGTCATTCAAACATGAATGGCGTTTGGAATGCTCTTGCACGTTATACACGGGACGACATTCAAATTCCATTTCGACGATGACACCCGCCAGGCCCAGCGGGCACCGCGCAGCCCTCAACCCGGGTCCCTGATCGATCGTGGAAACCGTTGGCTGACCGGTTGGACCGTCATAGTGCGCGACGCGGACGCCTGTCACGTAATGCGACAGGCTGTGCTTGCCGGATCCGTGCGTTCCGGTCGCTGTCGCCCCAGCCACGGTCTGTTCATCGATGAGGCCAATGGAGGGCAGCGTCAACCCGTGGCGGGCGAGGTTGGCCAGTAATCGTTTGACCTGGCAACCCGCCCCGACACGAACCCGCATTTTGTCCTGATCGATGGAAACCGAATTGATTTGCCGCACGTCAATCAGAATCTGGTCGCAAACAATGGCTTCGCTCCACGAGTGGCCGCTTCCCAGCACCCGAATCTGCTGGCCCGCATGACGGGCGAGGATTTCCAGCACCGCGGCTTCCGATCCGGGTGTATAGTAACGCTGCGGCGCAAAGCGGATATTTCGGCCGAAGTTTTCAACAGGTCGGGTGACCGATTTCATTGTCTGCAACTCGCGAATTGTCGGAACCATCGGACCTGGTTGCGGACCCGGATGGCCAACCCGGCCAAAACCCAACAACCCGGCAGGTCTCCGGCACCGCGACCCTCACGATTCGCGGCACGATTCTGCCCGGGCGGGCGGCCTCGTTGCGGCACGTTCAGGTGCCGGCGACCTCAATCGACTTGTACACGGACTTTACAATTTGAAACCCAAAACGCCGGTATATATCGATGGCGTAACGATTGCAGGCCGTGACCTCCAGCGAGGCAACCGTCATCCCGTGCTCCGCGAATCCCTGCAAGGCGGAACCCAGCAGGGCCCGGGCCAGCCCGTGGCCGCGATGCCGGGGCGCAACGCCAAGGTTTTGAATCGACCCCTCGGTTCCCCGCAGATTGATCCCCTGCACGGTTCCGCAACTTGCCAGCTCACCCGTTCCCGGTCGTCTCCAGATGGCCAGCCAGGTGGCTTCGGGCACAAAGCCGCGTCGCCGCGAGATTTCCTGCATCAGTTGCCGGCAACCGTCCAGATGGGCCAGACAGGGAAAGACGTTGGCATCAATTTCGTGACGAAAACTCAGATACTTGGCCTGCGCATGACGTTCCAGCAATTCCCGATCCCACGGGAGAAGTTCATAACCGCTGGCCAAATCGGGCAACCGGGGCAACGGGTGCTGCAGATCAAAGTGCATTCGGTAGCGTTTGAACCAGGTGACACTCAATGCTCCCACTCCGCCTGTTCGAGGGGTGAGACTTTCTCCGGCACCGCGATTGCCGAATCCTCTGCCGGCTTGCCGGATTTGACCACCGTGGCATCGACAACGTCCCCCGATGCATAAAATCCACCATACACCGCTTGCACGCGAACCTTCTGCTTTAGCCAGGCCACGAATTGTTTACGGTACCAGCGCCGCGCCGGCGGCAGCAACATGGAGAATCCCAGCAGGTCTGTAATCAGGCCCGGTGTAATCAGCAGGGCTCCGGCCAGCACCACCAAAAAGCCCTCCACCAGGATATCGGTCGGAACCCGGTTTTGATCCAGCGACTGGCGCATCTGCCGAATGACCTGGGTCCCCTGGCGACGCACATACCAGGCGCCCGCCAGTCCCGACACCAGAATCCACAGAACGGTCCATGCCCAGTGCACCCGGAGCAGCATGATGATCAATACCAGATCCGCCAGGGGCAGCAGGATAAACAGCAACAGGAGGCGGGCAAACACAGTGAACAGCTATTCCGGTCAGGAAAACAGGAAACGGGCTCGCGGACAATGCCTATTCGATTGAAACAACCTGATATTGTAGGCCACCGCCACCCAAACGCGAAATTGAACGGCCCGACCTGCTCCCGCTGATGCCGGTTTGTGAATGGAATGCCGGCAATTATAATGCCCCCCCGGGGATGAACGACGGCATCTGCCCGCACCCTGTTTGTTGTATTTCAGCCCCGTGACATCACCGACCTGCGGAGACGAAACTCACCATGGACGACAATCAAGTCATGGTCAACCGAGTATCCTGGCCCGATCTGTGCCCGGCATTGCTGATTTTTCGCGCATTGCCAACGGCACTGAGCCTGACCGTTCTGGTGTTGGCTTTGCTGGGTGCCGTGGTCACGCCGGTTGGCTGGATCGTTATGGAATCGGTGTTGGTGACCGACAACATGCGGGCCGAGGACCCGGGACTGGCGCGGGCCGCGGAAGTCAATGGCAGTCCCTACATGGCCGTTTTTCCGGAAGGCTGGAACGACCGCTCGGTCGTCACAGTGCTGGGACAACAGCTGCGCGGCGTGGAACTGTTTTTCTGGTTTGTCGTGAATTCTGTGGCTGGCCTGTTCAGCGTTCAGCCGGGGCTGCTGCGTTTTATATACTTTCTCGGGGGCGCACTGTGGACGGTGGCCGTCTGGTCGTTTTTCGGGTGTGCGATTTGCCGGGCCGCCCTGATGCGTTATACCCGCGACGACCCGATTGGCGTCGACGATGCATTTAAGTTCGCTATCGGCAAGTTTTTGTCCTGTTTTGCCGGCATCACGATTCCGCTGCTGGCGGTGGTCGGGCTGACCCTGCCCCTGGCCGTGATCGGTTTGCTGATGACAACCAATCTGGGAGCCATGATCGGCGGATTTCTATGGTTTTTTGTGTTGATCCTGTCCCTCATGATTGCCACCATTCTGCTGGGTTTATGCTTTGCATGGCCACTGGTCATCACCGCTGTCAGTTGTGAAGGCCAGGATTCGTTTGACGGCATGAGCAGGGCCTTTGCCTACGTTTTTCAACGGCCATTGCATTATTTTGCGTATGCCCTGGTGGCGGTTGTATTTAGCGGGATTTGCTGGCTGGTGATGAGCATGGTGATCGAAGGCACGATTCATACGGCCTGGTGGGCAACGTCGTGGGGTTCCAATATCGTCACTGATCGAACCGGTGAGCTGAGCGGTGAGTCGGACCTGTCGGCCAGCACTGTGGGGGATGTAGCGACACGGCAACTGGCCGTCCCCGGCCAGCCGGGCGGCATTGCCACTGGGGGCCTGCCATCTGCCGAACAGAACGGGACCAGTACCAGCACCAGCTTGCGGATCGCCCGGGGCATGATCGGATTCTGGAATGGAGTTGCCCGAACGCTCGGCGCCGCATTCCTGTACGGACTGTTCTGGTCCATTGCCTCGGCTGTGTACTTGCTGTTGCGCAAGGATCTGGACAATACCGAAATGGACGAAATCTACCAGGTCGACCAGCGACGCACCTACGAATTACCGCCACTTCGGGATACCGAGAGCGGCATTCCCGCGGTTGACCGGCCGGCTCCCATGACGGACCCGGCCGAGCCGCCGACGGACGACGAACCGGATGCCCCCTGAGCAGGGGCGGACTACAAATCGTCCGCGGTCAGGCGAAAATCATCGAGGACGTCGCCGGCGGCGTTCTTGAACAGGATCCGGGCTGAAATACCCTCGTTCGCAATAAACTGCAAGTCCTTGCGATCCTGTTCATTCGCGCGAGGCGGGTTTCTGAAACTGTTGCTTAACTCGGCAACTCGCCATTCCGCCTCGGGTTTCAGCAGGTATTCGAAAACAATCGTGTCGTCGCCCTCGCGGCGCACATCGATTCTCGCAAACACGCCCGGATTCTCCCGCAGCGCCTGTTGACTGCGAGTTCGGGCTTCCTGAATCACCCGATCGATGACGATGTCTTTTCGAATTTGGGCCGGCGAACAGGCGGGCACCAGCATCGCCAGCAACAAAACAGCCGCCACCGGGTTTGCCAGGGCATTCCTGATATTCACGCTCACCACCCCGAACAGGCAATCCCGGTCGACACCCGAATGCCCGTAAAATGTCCTATGTCCTGCGATCTCGGAGACAGCGAATCCAAAGGCCCCGTTGAATCAGAGTCGATTGTGACCGGTTTGAGCCAACCGGGCAACGCCAGCCCCGAGGACACCGGCGAGCCCGGTTGCAGCATCCCGGCAGCCCAAGATAACGACGGTTTGAAGAATCAGGCAGCCGCAACGGTACCCGCCGAATCCGGCATCTCCGGATGGCATGCCGACGGGGCGTCGGAAAACCAGAGTTCCTGACAACGCCGGACTCTCAAAAAACCGGTTTCCTGCAAAACCCGGGATCCGCTGATCGCCCAGTGAGAAGCAAAATGACTCAGTGCGTCGAGCAACGCCCCGGCGTCCTGACGGACAGCCTCCAGGGGTTCCCGGGACAGTTCGCGCGGGATACGAATCTTGGGACCGAATACAATGCGAGCCCGCGAGAACGGGCGAGGGACCGCGAACCGGTCCCAGGTGTTCAACCGCCATGGCCGGTCGTAGCCGACCCCTACCGGAACCAGCGGCATCTGCAAACGGGAAGCCAGAAACAGCGGACCCAGCGCCATGTTGCGGCGGGGACCCTGCGGTCCGTCCGGCGTGATCGCAAAACTGGTTTGATCGCGAAGTTGCTTGAGACGGCGGATGGCCTGCGTGCCGCCCCGCGTGGTACTGCCGCGAACAACATTAAATCCCAGAAAGTCCGAGACGTGTTTCAGCCAGTGGGCATCCCGGTGCTGGCTGACCAGCAATGTAACCGGGCAACGGGGCCACTGGGGCAACAGGATGGTCAGATTTTCATGCCAAAACACGAAAATGCAATGCTCGTTGTACTCAGGCCGCGCTGGATCGGCGGACTCATCGTAGTAGGCAATTTTAACCTCATTGCTCCGCAGCATGTGTTTCATGGTGAGTGCCACGGCGGTGCTGGCCAGTCGCTGGGTAAACGACGCGGTATGTTGAATCATTCGACGGGGTGTTGGCAAGTCGTTCATTCGCGGAAAATTGACGGGGCAAATCGAAAAAACTCGGGCGGCTGCAACGGTCGGCACGGTACCGGTTTTTGGGCATCTGTCCAATGGCAACTTGACGCATTTTCCCGCACGCCTTGTTGTTTAACGGGGACCGGAATTCCCCTGTTGCTGTTCCAGCTCGGGGAACAGGACTCGCAAGGAATCGTTGAGTCCCGGCAGGACCTTGTTCACGGTTTTCGGGTTATCCAGGGTTCCCTCAACCTCAATCCACAGGATTTGCTGGCTGCCGGCCTTGAACAGCGGGGTAATTACGGGAATCACAAACCGGTTCCGCCCCATCACCGTGTAAAAATCCAGATCGATTTTGCTGTCCAGATTCATGCGGCCATTGCCGATCAGGCTGATCGCATTTCCATTCAACTCAATTGTGCTCAATTCAATATCTTCGCCGAGTATTGAGAATTCGATCTGCCCGGCATCAAAAGCCGTAAAGTCCGGTTCCTGAATTCGCAAGACATTCAGCAAGGCGAGGATGACCGGCAACTTGTAGATCTGGGCATTTTTCAATTGCACAAACCCGTTCCCGTTGATGGAATGGTACCCCGTGGCGTCGCCGGCCAGACGAATCCCGGCGTCGGTGGCTCCGGCAATATCGTGCCGGTTTCCCGAAACCTCTTCGGCAATCACCTGCAACTGGGCATTCGCCAGCGTGGCCTGGACAAAGAACTGGCCATCCCCCTCCAGCAACAATTGACCGTCGCACAACACATCGCCATCAAAAACCCGGGCACGCACGGAAGGGGGCGGAGTCTGCATCCGGGGGCTCTTGGCCAGCGAGCCGATCGCGACTCGATGATTGTCGATCAGCAGGGGGCCGCGAATATCGGTGACCTGAATGTCGCGGTACATCATGGAATCAATCGACAACTCGCCCAGACTGACGACTACTCCGTTTTGATAGTGTCCCCGCGAGGAGATGATTCCGTTGGCATGCTGGATCGGCAATCCCAGATGGCAACTGGCCTGACCCACCCCGACATCCAGATCCCATCCCAGACTGAATTGACCGGCGGGATCGAACGTAGTGACATACTGATAGACCTCGGCCGTTTGTTCCGGTTCCGAAATGCCGGCGTATTCGTTGCTGCCGTTGACGTCGATGGAGCCCCGTAAACTCACCTGTCCGTCGAAGCGAATGGCTTCCAGCCCATCCACCAGAGGTGTTGGCAGGGCAGCCAGCAAATCCCGATCCAGAATGACGTTGCTGGCCACCAGATTGGCCAGCTGAACTCGCCATTGCTGCTGGTCCCAGAATCCGGTGCCGTCGCAACTGACTACCGTTCGACCGTGTCGACCCGTCAGATTCCGGATTTCAAATTGCTGGTCATGAAACCGGAACTTGCCGGATACCTGCCTCAATTCATAGGGAAACCAGATCGGTTTGCAGGCCACCGTCCCGGGCTGATCCGCAACAGCCGTTTCGATTTCCGCTTCCAGGTCAATATTCAGCTCGCCCACCCGGGAATCCCAGGTCAAATCCAGATCCACCCGGTCCACCGTTCCGGATGGCCTGAGCTCTCGCCAGAATTTCTGCAAATCCGGTGACAAGGCCTGTCGCAGTTCATCGTCCAGGGCGACCGACTGGGCCAGAAAGAACAGGTTCAACTGACCGCTGCGGGTCCACGTTCCGTTGCAGGTAATTTCTCCGTTACGATTTGTGCCGGACACTCCCTGAAATACCGTCCGGTCGTTGTCCACAGTGACCCGGCCGTGCACGTTGTAAATGGGCCAGGAAAACGACTCGTAGCGGATGCTCGCCTGTCGTACATCAATTTCGTAGTGATACCTGGGCTGCTGCATGCGCGGATCGCGCCGTTCAACTCGGCCCCAGCCGGAGACATTTCCGGTGCTGTTGAAATTGCGCAACGTTTGTTCCAGTTCCGGATTCACCCGGAATGCCTGCAGCAATTTTTCATTGATTGGAATGTCGCCCTGGCACTCACCCGCAACCCATCCGGTCCAGTCCGGCCCGGGATCCAGGATGTTGGCCTGGAATTTGATCAGTTGCTGTGCCTCGATTGCACTGCCCGACAGGGTCAAGACCCGGTCATCGACATTGATCGTTCCCGAGCAATGGTTCAACCGAAACGGGAACCGATCGAATGACAGAGACCCCTCGCTAATCGTGGAGCGAATCGTCTTGTGCAATTGACCCTGCCGGCTGACAAACTGAAACGTGCCGGCTACGATTCCGGCCGGCTGGTACTGGTGCCAGACACTTTGCAAACGCTGCGGCAACCACGCCAACATCCGTTCGGTCAGCTCGATGCCACTGGCTGTCACGTCGAGTTGCCAGTCGGCCGAAGCCGTCCAGTCCGGAATCCGGAAGCTGCCGGACAACGTTCCGTAACCGGCCTGGCATTGCAGCCCGGTGACCTGCAAACCCTGATTGTCCAGCTGGAACCGGAATTTGCCCTGGTGAACCGGGTGGGGCAGCCGGTGCGACAGACACTGCAAATTGTCCACCTGTCCGGTAATCCGGTACTCGCTGGCTGCCAGATCGTCCATCGCGCCGGTTGCCTCGGCCTGTAACCCAACACGGCCATCGGTTTGCCGAATCATATCCGACCATGCCGGCCACAACCGGGCGATCAACTCGTTGACGGGTCCACCCAGTTGCAATCGTGCAATGTTTGCCGCCGCCCGCCATTGTTGACTGGTCCGGTTGAGGCTGGCCCTAAACTGCACTGGCCCCGACATCTCGGATCCGAATTCGCCGGTAACTTCATCGACGACCTGCCCGCCTGCCAACTCGGCACTGCCCCGCTGATAATCCAGATTGAGACCGGAAACGCGCAGCGGCGACGTTTGCGCCTGGAGGTCCGGTTGAAGTTCGACCGAGGAATCGCGAATGTGAATCGGAAAATCAAGGGTTAGCGGGTCCCGGTTTTGGCACAATCTGGAAATGCGTTCGCCAGCGTCTGCCAGATTCCAGTCACCGCCGGGACCTCTTGCGCCACGGGTCATCATTCCCTCAATCACCACTTCCTCAATCCGCGGCCAGTGAGAAACCAGATCGGTCAACTGAAACGGGGACTTGATGAAAACGTGCTTGATGAAGACAAACGGTCGCCGGTCGGATCCGTCGACCAGCGTCAGCGAGACATTATTGACCGACAGCCCGTAACCCTCATTCCAAACGGCCAAACCGATCTCGGCAGCCAGTCCGCTGCCCGAGAGGCGGTCGTCGAGCAGCCGCTGAATCTGCTGCTGCAATTTGCTTTTGACGGTCTGCTTGACCAGGCCCAGACCCGCAATGCCCAGTATGGCCAGAAAGCAAACCAGCATGACAGCGCCTCGCACCCATACAAAACCACGCGTCCATGCCGACGGCGCGGAATAAGCACTGTAAATTGGAACGCGCTGGGACGGCATGGAATGCTCGGTAGGTGACGGATCCTGGCCGCCGAAATCGGGGCGGCGAATGATAGCGAAGCCAGCCGAATCGCCCAAGCCAAATTGCGGGTCACGTCCTGCCAGCCCGCTTTGCCAGCAGCCCGCGACAGCAATGCCGCGGGGGCACCGGTGGGCCGGCAGCCACCGGGGACAGGCTCGCCGCCGTTTCCGCGTGATTGTCTGGCAAAATGATCGCCGTCGCTGGACACGGGACAGGCATCTGGCCGATCACCCAAAACCGCGTGAAACCCGGGGCTCGGAGCCAGTCCCGTGTGGCGGTCTGCGCCAGGCAGCCAGTTAGGGGACGGCGTGCTCGCGGGGCTGACCTTCGGCGTCGAGCACCTTGTAGCCACCGATGGATCGGTAATAGATCAACAGAATCAGATATCCGACGGCCATGGCGGCCGGGATGTAGGCGGTCATTCGGATTGCCTCCCGGCTGCCCGACAAATAGGCCGCCTTGACTGCCGGAACGTCGGTGGCCGCGTTTTCCGCCAGTTGCTGTTTGGTAGCGGCATCGAGCAGTTCGGCCGTCTCAAACGCGCGGGTGTCGGTCACCTGTCCGTTCTCGACCCGGGTCGCACTGGCGGCGGCAAACTTGTCACCGGCAATCTCGCGAAACGTGTACGACAGGTACTTTTTCTCGGCACCCGCATACCGTTCGAACGTTTGCGGTGCAGTCTCCTGCAAGTCCTTTGATGAAAAATAGCCTTGCTGCGCGCCGATGGTCGGATTCCCGATCAGGCCAACGGTCAACATGCCGGCGGCGCCCAGCGCCCCCATGGCAATGGCCCCGCTGCCCGGATAACGCTCTCCGGCGACAGCCAGCATGGTTGGCCACAAAAACGCCTTACCGAGGCTGTAAAACGTGACTGCCGAAAAGACAGCAAAAACTGTGGAAATATCCCGGCTCAGCCAGACCAGTCCCATACAACAGATGATGGCACAAACGAACAGCAAGCCAACCGGATTCAGCCGGTGCACCAGCGGACCGGCAAAGAAACGCAAGATAAACATCAGTGCCGACGTGTATACGAGAATAACGATCGTGTTGGGCAACACGTTCTCCATCAGCTTGGGAATCCAGCTGTCCATGCCAAGTTCCATATAGCCCACCATGGCGTGGATAACGATTAATAACAGAAACGGCAGGGACAGAAAACAGGCAAACGTACGCCCGAAATTCTTGTGGGTGGCCAAAACCGTTTTTGGAAATTTTTGGGGCAGCGCCAAAATGCCGTACCATGCCACAAAAATGGAAAAGGCGCTGAGCGAATACTGCCACGGGATGTGCACAATCCACGGTTCCTTGCCCAGAAACGATGCGGAAAACAGACCACCAAGGATCATTCCGCCCGGCCAACCGGCGTGCAGGATATTCAGATAATGCGTCTTGTTTTCGGGATACAGATCCGAAATCAGAGGATTGATGACCGCTTCGTACAGTCCCTGGGCAATGGAGAACAGAAAGGCACTGTAAAAAAGCAGCTGGTAGACATTGCTGGTGGCGGTATCCGGGTCAGCGGCCCGCCAGCCTCCAAACAGCCCCGGTGCCACCAGCAACATGACAGCGCTGAGCAAGTGCAACACAAACGCGATGGCCAGTAATCGCTTGTAGCCAAACCGTTCTACCAGAATCCCGCCAAAAAAAATCATCATGCCAAAACCCAGAAATCCGGCACCCATGATCGACCCGAATTGCAGCCCCCCGATATTGAACGCTTCACCCCAGTCGTACCCGGCAGCCGCCCGCGTCGCAAAACCGAACCCCGAAGCGACCAGCGTCAGAAAACTCGCGAACATCAATTTCGAGCGGTTGAATTCCACAGGGAGGGCTCCCGGTCAGATGCGATGCTGAAAAAGACGGGCCTTGCGGAATTCCGGAGGACGGGACCGCTGGCAAACGAAGCGTTGAGTATAGCAGTCGCGTTTGGCCAGTAAACCTTGCGCCTTGCCCATCGGCGGTGGGCCCGACGAAGCCGCCCGCCGGTTTCACCTCCGGTAACGGGCCACCGGCTGGCTACGACGTCCGGGGAGACCGGGCAAGCTGCATTTGGCCCGCAGTCGCCTGCACGTGAACCTGCCCCGGCATGTCAAAAGCCGCTGTTTCCCGCCCCCGCCCGCAACCGATTAATACGTCCAGCAAACGATTCCATCGGTCGCGCGACATCTCCTGTCGGGGCCAGCCAGCCCGTTTCCACGCCAAACGGATTGCATGTCCCCAAATGCAGGGATCGATGGCCTCATCGCCGACGTTGATTGTGAATCCGTTCGGGGCAAACTCAAAATGGTTGTCCAGTACCGGCCCGGCCAAACGATCCAGCAGTTGGCGAACCTCGCTCGCCGAGCGGGCCAGCTCGCATAATGATTGAACGACATCCACGGAAACGACATGCTGCAGTTGCGGCATGATCTCGTGGCGAATCCGGTTTCTTGAGAAGCTGGTATCGAGATTGGTCTGATCGACACACCACGACTGATTTTGATCGTTCAACCAGGCCTCAATTTGCGGCCGCGTGATATCCAGCATCGGGCGGCACAGGGTGATCCCCCCGCCAATGACACGGGTCCGGGGAATGCCCGCCAGTCCGTCGACGCCCGTTCCGCGAAGCATCCGAAACAGGACCGTCTCTGCCTGGTCGTTGGCATGATGAGCCGTGACCAGCCATCGGGCACCGGCCTCGCGGGCCACTTGCGCCAACCAGTCGTACCGCTGTTGTCGCATCCGGCCCTCCAGTCCCCTCCCCGAATGCGGACCCTCGGGCGGCGAGGCGTCACGCAACTCGAACCTCAGGCCCAGGCGGCTGGCCAGCTGGCCTACCCAACGGGCATCGCGGTCCGATTCCGTATTCCTGAAATGATGATTGACATGAGCCACAATCAGCTGGCCGTCGCCTCGGCAGGATTTTCGCAACTGGTCCACGGCCAGCAGCAACGCGACACTGTCGGCACCGCCGGAAATCGCCAGCACCACGTTCACCTGCCGCCACACCTCGGGCGGCCACTGGCTGGCGATCCGATCGGGAATCGTTGTCGGCGACTGGATGGTCATCGTGTACGGGGAAAAACAAATGCCGGGCCATCGGTCGCCCGGCACCAGGATGTTTCCAGCGTTGGCTCAACAAAACCACTACCGCGGATAGCGGTCGGTTCCCGCCCGGTAAAAACCGATGTTTTCCAGCGCGATGTACACTTCTTCCAGAGTCTTTTCGCCAAAATTGGAAATGCTCAACAAATCGTTGCGGGTCGTATTCAACAGGTCGCGAACCGTAAAGATGCCTTTTTCCTCCAGACAATTCGTCGTTCGAACGGTCAGGCCAATTTCGGCAGTGCTCAATTCCAGCTTTTCTTGCTGGTTACGAGCGGTTTCTTCCTGTTGACTAAGCGGAATCCGGGTTCGTGCCATGGGGGGTCCCTCCCTTGTTTGCGGAACAAAATCTGGTGCAGGAAGTTAATGAATCGCGGCGGGCACCGAAGTCATATTCGGCGTCCTTGTTCATCTCGCCCGCCAGTATACCATTAGGAAACAACTTGCCGATGGGACAATCCTCGCGGCGCGGAGCCGCCAGGCTGCCGACGCTAGCGTCCCGGCCGGGCCGCGGCACTGCCGGCAGGCTGATCCGCAAAGCCCTGCCGTTAACAAAAGCCCTGCCGTAAATAAAAGCCCTGCCGTAAACAAAAGCCCTGTCGTAAATAAAAGCCCTGCCGTTAACAAAAGCCTTGCCCTTGACCAAAGCCTTGCCTTGAAACAACGGGCAGGCCGATGACCCCTGGTACGGAATTGCATGACCGTCGAATTCTGGAACGATCCCTTGCTGGAATCACTCAATCCTGCCCAGCGCCGGGCGGCCGAGCATGTTGCCGGTCCGTTGATGATCCTGGCCGGTCCGGGCAGCGGCAAAACACGCGTCCTGATTCACCGGATTGCCAACATGATCGCCGCGGGTGTGCCGTCGCATCAAATCGTGGCGTTGACGTTCACGAACAAGGCGGCCGATGAAATGAAATCCCGATTGAGCCAGCTGGTGCCGGAGCACCATGCCTGGACCGGGACGTTTCATCGTTTTTGTGGACGGTTGTTGCGGAATTATGCGTCCCATATCGGCCTGGACGAAAATTTCACGATTTACGACCACTCGGACAGCAAAAAAGTGCTGAAGTCTGCGGTGTCGGATTCGGCGGTTCCGTTAACCCATCACACGCCCGACCAGATTTTCAATCGAATCAGTCAGGCAAAATCCCGGGCCCTGACCCCCGAGATGTTTGAACAGGCGGCCACGAGTCATCTGGACAGGATCGCGGCCCGGATTTACCCGATCTACCAGTCGACACTGCGGAACGCCAACGCGATGGATTTCGACGACATGCTGTTGTATGTCGTGACGTTGCTGGTGGAAAACCCGGAATTACGGGAAACGCTGGACCAAAGATTCCGGTATGTGATTGTTGACGAATACCAGGATACCAACACCGCCCAGTATCTGATTCTGAAGGGGCTGTGCCAGTCGCACCGCAACCTGGCGGTCACCGGTGATCCGGACCAGTCCATCTACGGATGGCGGGGTGCCAGTTTGGGCAACATTCTGGATTTTGAACAGGACTATCCGGACGTGACGGTCGTGCGACTGGAGCAAAATTATCGCAGCACGCGTTCCATTCTGGGCGTGGCCGACCAGTTGATCACGAACAATCAGCGGCGCAAGCACAAACAGTTGTTAACCGACAATGACCATGGCATTCCGGTATCGCTGGTTGCGTACCCGTCGCAAAAACAGGAAGCGGAATCGATCGCAGAGTCGATTGCCTGGCAAGTACGGCGGGGCGATCGGCAACCCGGCGATTTTGCGATTTTTTACCGCGTGAATGCCTTTTCGCGCAGCCTCGAACATGCCCTGCAATCCCTGGGTGTACCCTATCAGGTCGTGCATGGTCAGGAATTCTATCAACGGATGGAGATCAAGGATCTGCTGGCGTGGCTGCATTTGCTGAACAACCCCGCCGATAACCTGGCCTTGCAACGGATCATCAACGTTCCCCCCCGGAAAATCGGGGCCGTGACACTGAAACGGATCCGGGAATTTGCCGAACAACAGCAGGTTTCCATGCTGGAGGCGGCCCGCCTGTCAGGAATGAACTCCGCCATGTCCCGCCAGGCGGCTGCCAAGGTGGCCGCGTTCGTGGCCATTTATGACCGGCTTTCGGAGTTTGTGACCGGCGGGGTCGAGGAAATTCTGGGGCACGTGCTGAGCCAAACCGGTTACCGCGAGTGGCTGGCAACCGACGAGTCGGAAGAGGCCGACAACCGAATCGCCAACGTGGACGAGTTATTGACTGCCGCACAGGAATTTGACGCTCAACATCCCGAGGACGGCGGACTGCAGAATTACCTCGAGACGGCGGTCCTGGTTAACGAGACCGATGCCTGGGAAACCGGTAACAATTCCGTAACGTTGATGACCCTGCATGCCGCCAAAGGCCTCGAGTTTCCCGTGGTCTTTATTGTGGGCATCGAGGAGGGCACATTGCCGCACGAGCGCAGTATGCAGGACGACGAACAGGTCGAGGAGGAGCGGCGTTTGCTGTTTGTCGGAATCACCCGGGCCCAGTCAGAACTGCAGCTCAGCCGGGCCCTGTACCGGTTTCGTCGCGGTGCCAACTGGCCCACCGTGGCCAGTCGCTTCCTGATGGAATTGCCCCGGGAACAAATGACCGTCATCGAGCCCCAGGGCTATCAGCCGGATGACGAGTTTTCATCGGAGTTCGACCAGCAAGCGCATGACGAACCCTGGTTTTCGGGCGATGCGGACCAGCAAGTGCGTTCGGCTCCGGCGGTTTGGAACGAGGCCGGCCACCGGCACGATGCCGACCACCGGTCGCCCCCGGTTCAAATCCGCACCGCCGCCGACCTGTTTGCCGACGCCCTGCAACAGGACGACCAGCCGGCGCCCCGCCGCGCCGCCATGCTCCGGAATCGTTCCAGTTGGGGATGCTGGTCAACCATCCCGAATACGGGGCCGGGAAAATCGTTGCCCTGGGTGGTCAGGGGAAAAAACGCATGGCCGCCGTTGAGTTCTTTGGCGGGCAAACCGAGAAATTCGTGTTGGCGTTTTGTCCCTTGCAACCCGCCGGCAGGTGACGCCGACGGGTCGCCGTGGCGGGGCCGGTCCGGATTTCCCGGGGCGGCGTCCTCGACGTTGCGTCAGCCGTTCGATACATTGGTTTTTTGACCTCTTTTGAACCCCGGGACAACTTTTATCATGAGAAGACTACTCACTGCCATCTGCGGACTGGGCTTGTTGCTGGTGCAGCCAGGATGGCGCCGGCCCAGGACGATCCGGCGCTCGATACCAGCGGTTTTGACAAAGACGTCCGGCCGCAGGACGACCTGTTCCTGGCCGTCAACGGGATCTGGCTTGAGAATACGGAAATCCCCTCCGACAAATCCAACTACGGTGCCTTCAGCGTGCTGGCGGATGCGGCCGAAATGCAGATCCGCGAAATCATTGAACAGGCCGCCGACTCCGGTGCCGAGCAAGGTTCCGACGCTCAAAAGGTCGGGGACTTTTACAAAAGTTACATGAACGTGACGCGGATCAACGAACTGGGTTTTGCCCCCTTGCAGCCGGAACTGGACAAAATCGATGCGCTAAAAACCCACGACGATGTGGTCCGCCACTTCGGATACCTGCAACAAATCGGCGTCACGAATCCAATCGGATTTTTCGTGACCATTGATGCCAAGGATTCAACGCGTTATCTGTCCGCCATCGTGCAAAACGGAACCTCCCTGCCGGACCGTGATTACTATCTGGTGGACGACGAGAAATTTCTGGAAGCCCGTCAGGCATTGCAAACCTATATCGAACAACTGGACAGCCTGACGCAGTCCGATGATCCCGGCACGGCCGCAGAGCTACTGGACCTGGAAACCCAAATCGCCCGCGCTCAATGGACCCGCAACGAACTGCGCGATGCCAACAAGCGGTACAATCTGTACAAGGTTTCAGACTTGAATGATTTGGCGCCGCATATCAACTGGACCGATTTCCTGAAGGCGGCCGGCGTGGGCGAGATCACCGAAATCAACGTCATGACTCCCAGTTTTTTTGAAGAACTGGACAAGATCGTTACGGCCACTCCGGTCGAGACCTGGCAGCGTTACTTGCGATTTCACCTCATCGACGGCTTTGCCCCGGTATTGTCGGAAAATTTTGTGAACGCGCATTTTGACTTTCACGACCGGGCTCTGGCCGGTATTCCGGAACAAAAACCCCGCTGGAAAGAGGCGGTGGCGGCGATTGCCGGAGCCGGAGCCGGCGGCTTTGGCGCGCTCGGTGAAGTCGTGGGGCGGTTGTACGTCGAAAAACACTTTCCGCCCGAGAACAAGGCCCGGATGGACGCCCTGGTCAAAAATCTGCTTCGTTCCTTCGCTGAAAGCATCAACGAACTGGAGTGGATGACCGACGAGACCAAGGCTCGGGCCGCCGACAAACTCTCCAAAATCGATACCAAGATCGGTTATACCGAAAAATGGCGCGACTACAGTGCGTTGGACGTGACGCCTGACGACCTGTTCGCCAACGTGCTGAATTCGGCCGCGGTCGAATACCGGCGGATGATTGATCGACTGGGCCAGCCGATCGACCGGACCGAATGGGGCATGACGCCGCAAACCGTCAACGCCTATTACAACCCTGCCAAAAACGAGATCGTATTTCCGGCCGCGATTTTGCAACCACCCTTTTTTAATGTGGATGCCGATGACGCGGTCAACTACGGCGGGATCGGAGCTGTCATTGGTCATGAAATCAGCCACGCCTTTGACGACCAGGGAAGCAAGTACGACGGGGACGGCAACCTGAACAACTGGTGGAGCGACGAGGATCGCGAAGCGTTCAAGGCGCTGACCGAAAAACTGATCGCCCAGTACTCGCAGTACGAGCCGTTGCCCGGCAAGAATGTTGATGGCCAGTTGACGCTGGGGGAAAATATTGCCGACCTGTCTGGCCTGGCAATTGCGTTCAAGGCCTACCAGATTGCCCTGGATGGCAATCCGGCACCTGTGATCGCTGGCTGGGACGGTGACCAGCGGTTCTTTATGGGATGGAGTCAGGTCTGGAGACGCAAGTATCGCGACGCGGAAATGGTTAAACGATTGCTTACCGACCCGCATTCGCCCTCGTGGTACCGGGCCAATGGACCGGTTACCAATATCGATGCATTCTACGAGGCATTTGACGTAAAACCCGGCGATGCCCTGTACAAACCGGAGGCGGAGCGAATCCGGATCTGGTAATCACATCTCGGCCGGCAATTAGCCCCTCAAGCCCCCAAGGAGACACGCTGACACGTGTCTCCTTTTTTGATGGCCCGGACGTCCAGACGGCTCGACGGTTCTACCGCAATTACCGCCTGTTCAACGATTGCCAATAAAGGGATCCCCGGCATACGGGTCCCCGGTCGATTGCTGGTCGCGTCGACCGCAAAACTGGCTGGAGGTCCGCGGCAAGCTGAACCGCACATATGTCACGTCGGGAGTAGCAGCGGCGCGGTCAACGGCGGCATCCGGCCCGACGGCCAGGTGCGACGCGGTTCCCCAATCGCGGGACCCGACCGGGTTGAGTGGCAACAACGGATCGGCAATCTGCGGCCGCAGTGCAACGCCCAGGCTGACTCCGATCAGCAACGTCGCAGCGACGCACCCGGCCAGTTGCAAGGATCGAATGATCGTACGACGGATCAACGGTGGAACGGCGGCCTGGTCTGCGGTTTGCCCGGCCACCGCGGCCGCCCACGGATGGGCGGGGTCGGTCGACAAGGCTTGCAGTTCCTGTTGCAAGGCCTGATGCTGCAGAAACGCCAGCGCGCATTGCCGCCAGCCATCCGGGTCCTTGTCAATTTGGCGGATCAGCTCCCGGTATTCCTCGTTATTCAGTTGCCCGTCAACCAGCCGATCCAGCTCGAACCAGTTAACCGATCTGTTGTGCGAATCGTCTCTCATTGGACTTCCTCGGCCACTTGCAATTTAACGAGTTCCTTGCGCATTCGAGCCCGTGCCCGGTGCAACCGGGCCTCGACCGCGCTATGTCCGATCCCCAGATGGTCGGCGATTCGATGATAATTCCAGTTCTGGCCATATTTCAACATCAGGATTTCCGCATCGCTGGTCCGCAATGCCTGGATGGCCCGGCGGATCAGGGAATCCCGCTCCACGGACAACAACCAGTCCAGCGGGCCCGGATCGCGGGTATCGCTTTCAGTCGGTTGGTAACGATCGGCAAACCGCTGCGTCAAATTCCGGGACCGACCCATCTTGCGCCGATACAGCAACGTCTGTCGCACAGCCAGCCGATACAGCCAGGGCGCCACTCGCGATCGATCCTGAATGGGAGCCGCCTGGCGAACCGCTGCCAGGGCCACTTCCTGCATGACATCGTCCACGGCCTGGGGCTCGCCCAGGCGGGCATAAACAATCGTCCGCAACCAGCGATCGTGTTCACGCAAGATCCGGCTCCAGTCGAACTGGTGCACCTGGCGGGCATTCGGGCTTTCGACCTGGCAAGTTGGTAATGGTTGCGGCACGTTCGAAACTCCGTTTTTGAAAGTTTCCACCGTGCCGGATTGCTTGCATGCAATTCGGCGCGGCGCGGCGGAACGGGTCAGGCAGCCGCCGGGTTTTTCGAATCGATTGTGGTTCCTGGTGGCTGCCGGCGGCCGTCATGGACCCCGCTGCCGCGAGCCGCCATAATAGGCGGGTCAACCTCGTTATTATCGGCGATTGCGAGCCACGCGGCAATCGCAACCCGGGGCACCGACCGGGCACAAATCCGGTTTGTGCGTTAACCGACAAACGGCCCTCCAGAAACGGCTCGCCAGAACATCGACTTCATTGTAGTTGCCAGTCAGGGGAATTGAATGTGCTGTTGCAAGATGAAATATACCTGCCGTTTCGCGTTTTTGCTGGTCTCCAGCATGCTGGTCGCCCGAGTCGCCGGTCTGCCCGGCGGTCCCGACAGCCCTCCCGTTCGCCCCGCGCTGCTGCCCCTTGTACCCGGTTTTCCGACGTCCGCTCAAATGTCAATTAAACAGCAACCCTATGGACAGACCGCGTCCGGTCAACCTGTGACCCTGTTTGTTTGTACCAACAATCAGGGAAATTCGATGAGCCTGATGGATTACGGAGCCACCATGGTGTCCCTGAAAATGCCGGACCGCGATGGCAACCGCGCCAATATTATTCTGACTTGCGAGGACATGGCTGCCTGGCAGAAATGCCAATCGTATTTTGGTTGCGTTGCCGGGCGCTTCTGCAACCGCATTGCGGCGGGCAAATTCAGCATGAATGGAAATCACTACCAACTGGCCGTCAATAACGGACCCAATCACCTGCACGGCGGGATACGAGGGTTCGACAAGGTCATGTGGCGCGCCGAGACACTGACCACCAGCGACTCGGTGGGTGTTCGGTTTACGTATACCTCGCCCGATGGCGAGGAAGGTTATCCCGGAAAACTGACCACCATCGCCGAGTATCTGCTCAACAACGACAACGAACTGAGCATTGAGTTTCGCGCCACGACCGACAAGTCCACCCACCTGAATCTGACCAACCACAACTACTGGAATCTGGGGGGATCCGATTCGGGAAATCACCTGAATCACGAGTTATTGATCGAAGCCGACCAGTATTTGGAAACTGACAAAACCTTGATCCCGACGGGCAAGCTGCTGGACGTTGCCGGCAGCCCCCTGGACTTTCGATCGTATCGCCCGATTGGGCAACGCCTCGCAGAAACGGGAACCGACCCCCTTGGATACGACCATTGTTACGCGGTAAGAGATTACGACGGGAGTATGCGACGCGTCGCCATGGTCCGCGATCCCAAATCCGGCAGGACACTGGAAATTCACAGCACCCAGCCCGGTTTGCAGTTCTATACCGGAAATTTTCTGGATGGCGGCGAAGGCAGTTGCGGATACGCACAATACAGCGGATTCTGTCTGGAGACCCAGCATTATCCGGACTCACCGAATCACGACGAGTTCCCTTCGACGTTGCTGGAACCGGGTGACGAGTTCGTCGAAAAAACTGTGTGGAAGTTTTCGGTACAATGATGCCGATGATCACGCGGGCCGGTTCGTCCGCGGCGAGGCAAGCCCGCCGTTCGAGACTGGCCGGTAATTTGAGACCGCGCCACGCCGCTCATTCGCCTGGCGGAACAACCCGTTTCGATCCCGTGTCACTGCGCTCGCCGGATTCCCGGCGAAACTGGTCAATCGCCACGATTCCCAGGGCGGGACCCACCGCCAGGATGCAAAACACCCAACGCCAGCCCACCAGCGACTGGAGCCAGGGCACCAGCTGGATGGTGACGGTCGTCAGCAAAAACCCCAACGACGTCTGGATCGATAATGCGGTTCCAACGGCGTGTTGGGGTGCCACCTCGGTCACCATCGCACTGAACTGGGCCGAGTCGGCAACCACAAAAAATCCCCAAACGACCGTCACCGGAACGACCACCCAAAATGGCAACCCGAATGCCAGGCCCACGCCCAGACAGGCCGTTCCGCTGACCAGCATGGCCAGATTCACCGTGGCCGGTCGTCCGATCCGGTCGGCCAGCAGTCCGCCGGCCACACAGCCCGCGCCTCCCGCCGCAATGGTGACAAATGCCGCCAGGTCGACCACAACAGCCGAGGTAATCCCCCGGGCCTGGGCGGCCGCGGCAAGGAACAGCGGAACCCAGGTCCACATCGCATATAATTCCCACATGTGACCGAGGTAACCGCAGGTCGCCAGGCGGGTTGGACGATGGGCCAATACCTGCCCTGCCAGCGACCACGAGAAAGGACGTCGGGCAAATTCATGCGGACCATCGCGATACAAACAGGCGACCAGGGCCGCCGCGGCCACGGCCGACAGGCTGGAAGCCGATACGACGAACTGCCACTGGCTGTTGCCCAGCGACTTGAGCAGCCACGGAGTCGCCTTGCCAACGGTCAGGGCTCCTACAATGGTGCCAATCGCCAGACCGCGATACTCGCGAAACCAGGTGGCAATCATTTTCATGGCGGGCGGATATACGCCGGCCAGAAAAAAGCCCGTCAGGAAACGCAACGCGACGGCCGAGCTGAACCCGGCACCCGTTAACAACCCGGCATTGCAGACGGCCGCAGCCATGCCGAACCGGTGAACAACCAGCGATTGGCGGCGACATCGGCCAGATTGGACACGGCCAGGACACCGGTCCCCAGAACAAATCCAATCTGGACGGCTGTGGTTAACAAGGCCGCCTGCCCGCTGCCCAGGTTCCACAGATCGCCGAGTTGCACGGAGACCGAACTGGCTGTCATCCAGAGTCCCATCCCCAACATTTCGGCGACACCGAGCAATCCCAGCATCCACCACCGCGCCCGGGTTGCCGGTTTCGGTTTGGCAAAGAATTGGGGCACCAGCAGGGAGATTTCAGGGCAGTCGAAGGATTTCAGGACCGGGGCTGATTGAAGCAGCCCAAAATCCGCCGGTCAATGGCTACCGTGGAAACGGGGTCAAATTGCGACTACTTTTCGGCCGCCCGGTGAGCTACATTCATCGGCATGGAACCCGTTCCGGCGATTCAGCGCCGCAAACCCGAATTGATGAGTCCGGCCGGGGGCTGGTCCCAGTTGCGTGCCGCCATCGAGGCCGGTGCCGACGCCGTCTATTTCGGACTGGACCATTTTTCCGCGCGAGCCAAGGCTGGATTCCCGGTCGACGAATTGCCCGACGTCATTCACGCCTTGCATGAACGTGGTGTTCAGGGCTTCGTCACATTCAACACCCTCGTGTTTGACGACGAGCTGCAGCGGGCGGAACAGGCGATTATGGCCATTGCCCGGGCCGGAGCCGATTCAATTATTGTTCAGGATCCGGGAATGGCCGGCCTGGCACGCCAGATTGCCCCCCACCTGGCGATTCACGGCAGCACGCAAATGTCGGTGACCAGTGCCCAGGGAGTGGAAATGGCACGCCGCTTTGGCTGCAGCCGCGTGGTGCTGGGGCGAGAATTGTCCCTCGCCGATATTCGCCGCATCCGTGAAGCGACGGACATGGAGCTGGAAGTCTTTGTGCATGGTGCCCTGTGCGTGTCATATTCCGGGCAATGCTACAGCAGCGAAGCCTGGGGGGGCGCAGCGCCAATCGCGGTCAATGCGCTCAGGCCTGCCGATTATCGTGGGAATTGATCGTCGACGGCATCCAGCAGGACGTCGGACCCTGGCGCTATCTGCTGAGCCCGGGCGACTTGTACGCACTGGAACAGGTTCCCCAGCTGGTCGACCTGGGCATCTCCTGTTTGAAAATCGAAGGTCGTTACAAGGACGCCAACTATGTGGCGGCGACGACACTCGCCTACCGCCAGGCCATTGACGCCGCCTGGCAGGGTACACCGCTGCCGAACCGGGACCAGACGCGACAACAACTGGAGCAGGTCTATTCGCGGGGGCTGGGTCCGTGGTTTATATCCGGCACGGATCATCAGGCGGTCGTTCGGGGCCGGGCGCCCCGCCACCGGGGCCTGCCCGTGGGGACCGTCAAAACCGTCGCCGCGGATTGGGTGGAAATCGTCGCCGACTTGCCGATCAAACCGGGCGACGGCCTGGTGTTTGATGCCGCCGACTGGCGGTCTCCCGACGAACCGGAGGAAGGCGGCAGTGTTTATTCGGTTCAGCAGGTAAACGGGACAGAAAACCGAAGGCGGTTGACGTTCGGCGACGGCGCCGATGGACTTCAGTCGAATCCGCGCTGGCGACCGGGTTTGGCGAACGAGCGACCCCCAGCTGCTGGTCCAACTGAAACCATGGGCCCGCCGGAACGCGGACACCGGACCGCGGTACACCCGTCCGGTCCACCTGAACGTGACGGCCAGTCTCAACCAGCCGTTGCAGGTCACGGCGTCGCTGGACGATGGACCCTGCGTGACCGTGACCAGCCCCCGGCCGCTAACCGCCGCCACGCGTCACGGATTGGACGAGCAACGGTTGCGGGGCCAGCTGGGACGCCTGGGTGGTACGCCTTTCCACCTTGGGGAATTCCACGTGACATTCGGGGATGTCCAGCCGGTTTTTCTGCCGGTCAGCCAGCTGAATACCTTGCGGCGGGAAATCGTACAACAATTGATTGCGGAACGAACTGCCCTGCCAGCATCCGCCCGCGACATTGCGCCGGCCGTCGACCGCTGGATGGACCGGCATCTCCGCGAGGCGTCCAGATCCGCATCATCGTTGAACACCGGGATCCGGTTGCATTTGCTGGTCCGTTCGGCCGAGCAGCTGGGCGCGGCGATTGAAAGTGGGCCAGCCAGTATTACGCTGGACTACCTGGAATTGTATGGCTTGCGACCGGCCGTCGCGCAGATTCGCAATGCCGGCATACTGCCTCGGGTTGCCAGTCCCCGAATTCTGAAACCGGCCGAACAAAATGTGGTTCGGTTTCTGCTGTCTCTGGAGTGCCCAATCGTGGTTCGTTCGGCCGGGTTGCTGCATGATTTGCTGGACGTGCCGGCCGACAGGCGACCGCCGCTGGTGGGCGATTTCAGCCTGAACGCCACCAACATCGTCACCACCCACAGCCTGCTGGAACTGGGTTTGCAATCGATTACCCCCGGGTGGGATTTGAATGCGTCCCAGATCGTCCAATTGACGACCGGCGTGCCGGCCTCCCGGCTGGAAATCATTGCCTTTGGGCATTTGCCCGTATTCCATATGGAACATTGCGTTTTTTGCCGGTTCCTGTCCGACGGTACCGACAGTTCGAATTGCGGTCATCCCTGCGAAACGCGCCGCGTCGCCTTGCGGGACCGGCAGGGTCGATTGCACCCGGTGATGGCCGACGTGGGATGCCGCAACACGGTATTTGGCGACCAGGCCCAGGTGGCCAGTGGCTGGCTGAATCGGTGGCAACAGGCAGGCATCCAAAGTTTTCGGCTGGAGTTTGTCCATGAAACGCCTGTCCAGTTGAAAGACATTACCGACGCATTCGAGCAGTTTTTTGGCGGCCGCCGGGATTCCCGATGGCTGGCGAGTCGCCTGAATACGGCTGCCCCGGGAGGCACGACGACGGGCAGCTTCCACGTGCCACGCTGAAACACACGATCCGGGAACCAATCGGCGCCGGGATTCGTAATATCGGGCACCATGCCGACCGTGGTCGTGATCTTTGTCCCGGCAGCCACGCTAATCGCGATCCGGGACCGGGCCAGACGTCCCGCAAGACTTTTTCGATCGCGCCGGTCGGCCACAAGATTCCATTTGCAACGACTGTAATGCGCGAATCTTTTCCAGCAACGCCGGCTGGCATTCTTAATCGGATTAACCGAATAAGGATTTGGTGGCCACATGGCGATGTTACTGAAACCGGTTCCTGTGCCAGCCAAAATCCGCTCAGCGAAGCAGCTGAAATTGGTTGCCGATGCGTCCAGCCAAGTTGCAATTGATGGGCTCGTCCCGCGTCCCTAGACTACACCCCACTGAATGCGAAGCCGAACTCCAGGACACGGCAGTTGGGAACCGGTATATTGCCCTACGCGCCATTTTCAGACGACTTGCTTTCACGGGCATTCGTGCGAACTGGTACCACGACAGCATTTAGATGGTCGCCCCGCGGCCATAAGCATGGAGGAGATTGTATGCCCGTAAAACTTGTCCGAACAAGCCTGAAAGTCATTGCCTGCACTGCCGTCACACTGGGGATGGCGAGCGCTGGTCTGATGGCCCAGCAAGCCGCCGCCCCGGGGGACGCGCAGTCCGAAAAACTGACTCACGAACCTGTTTACCGGACGACTCGAACCAGCGATTCGACAACGGTGCCCGCCAGCAATGCCTCAACGAGCGTTCCGGTCAAGCTGGCCCCGATCGACCAGGCCCTGCAAATTGCCAACGAGGGTCTGCAGTATATTCGCCGCGATATCCGCGACTACACAGCCACGATGATTAAACGCGAGCGGATCAATGGAGCCGTGGGTGACGCTGAATTCATGACCGTCAAGATTCGCAATCGCAAGGTCGACGAGAATATTCCGCTGAGTATTTACATGAAGTTTTTGAAGCCAACGGCGGTCAAGGACCGGGAAGTCATTTGGATCGAGGGGCAGAACGACGGCAAGCTGATTGCCCACGAAGGCAGTGGCATGATCACCATGACGGTGCGGCTCGATCCGGAAGGATTCATTGCCATGCGTGGCAACCGCTACCCGATTCATGAAGCCGGTATCGAAAATCTCGTGTTTCGTTTGATTGAAAAGGGAGAACGGGACAAGCGGGTGGGAGACGCCACCGTCAAGTTTTACGAAAACACCAAGATCAATGGCCGCCAGTGCACGTTGATTCAGGTAGTCCATCCCGAGCAGCGGCCGGAATATGAATTTCACATTTGCCGCGTCTTCATCGACCAGGAGTTGCAAGTCCCGATTCGGTATGCCGCCTATGGCTGGCCGGAAGAGCAAGGGGGCAAACCGACGCTGGAAGAAGAATACACCTACCTGAATCTCGCTCTCAATGTGGGACTGAGCGATCAGGATTTTGATCACACCAACGCCAGTTACAATTTCAAATAACGGCGCCGATTGCCAGTCGATCGGAATTCCAACCCCGCCGAATCGGTTTCGGCGGGGTTTTTTTGCTCCGAGGCGACCCCGGCCGGATTCCCGCCCGGCGCTTATTGGCGATTTTCCTCAGGCTGGAGTGCCTGCCGCAAGATCTGAACCGGGTGCCAGGCAATTCGGCCCGTGCCATCCCGAATCTGGTGTCGACAGCTCGTCCCCGGCGCGGCGATCAGTGTCTCCGGGGGCGTCTGGCGAATGGCCGGAAACAGCACCAGTTCACCGATGGCCATCGACAGCGGGTAGTGTTCCCTTTCGAATCCGAACGATCCAGCCATGCCGCAGCAGCCGGACGGAATGAGGCGAACCCGGTATCGGGCCGGCAGTTGCAACATGCGAATCGTCGGTTTCAGCGATGACAGGGCGCGTTGGTGACAATGCCCGTGCAGGCAAACGTCTTGCCGGCGGTCCGTAAACGATGCGGCATGAATGCGGCCGGAGGAAATTTCGGCGGACACGAATTCGTCGATCAGCCACGTTCGTTCCGCCAGTTCACGCGACGCCTGACGCCACTCCGGCCGAACCAGTTCGGGATACTCATCGCGCAGTGTCAGCAGGGCCGACGGCTCCAGCCCAATGACGGGTCCCGCCAATGATTCCAGCGATCGGGACAACACCTGGACGTTGGTTTCCGCCAGGTGGCGGGCTTTCCGCAACAAACCGGCGGAGATTGCCGCCCGGCCGCTGGCCACGTGGGGCACAACACGCACGGAGTATCCCAGACCCTCCAGCAGCTCAACCGCTGCGATTCCGACCGGGACATCCTGCCAGTTGGTGAATTCATCACAAAACAGAATGACGCTGCCCCGGTTATCGCCTGTCGGGTGGCCCGCACCGCGGGCTGCCATCCAGGCGAACAGACTGTGCCGCTGGACCTTTGGCAACGATCGTTTGGGGTGGAACCCCAGCAAGCGGTTGATCAGTCCGGCGAGGACCGGACTTCCTGCCACCCGATTGTACAGCGGGGCGATTTTGGCGGACCATCGCATGATTTGATCAATATTGGCCACCACCCGGCTGCGCAATGGAATTCCGTGGCGATCAAACCAGGCTTGCTGGAATTCGGCCTTCATTTTGGCGACGTCCACATTGGACGGACATTCACTTTTGCAGGCCTTGCAGGACAGGCACAAATCCATCACATCGTCCAGTCGGGGATCGGCCAGACGCCGGGAATTTTCCGATTCCGTCAGCACCTGCCTCAGCAAATTCGCGCGGCGCGGGTGGAGTGCACCTCGTCCCGGGTCACCATAAAACTGGGGCACATGGTGCCACCCGCATGGTGCGACTTGCGACAAGCCCCCACCCCGTTGCACATTTCGGCTGCTCGCTGCAGCCCACCGCTGGCCGAGAAGTCCATGATCGTGGGCAAATCCCGGGTGCCCGTTGGGCGATACCGCAAATCGGCGGTCATCGACGGCGGGTCGACGATCTTTCCCGGATTAAAGATATTTTCGGGATCCCAGATTTTCTTAACCCGGCCGAGCAAGCGGTAATTGGCGGGTCCGATCATCGTCTGCAACAACTCGCTTCGCAAGCGACCATCACCATGTTCACCACTCAGCGATCCGCGGTAGCGTTTGACAATTGCCGCGACCTCATATGCCAATTCCCGAAACTGGTTCACACCGTCAACGGTTTTCATATTCAGCACGGGACGAAGATGCAGTTCCCCGGCCCCGGCGTGGCCATAATGGACACATTTGGCCTGATACCGGGTTTCCAGCAAGGAATCCACTTCGTGGATATAGTCCGCCAGATCGTCCACGGCAACGGCCGTATCTTCAATAACCGTTACGGGTTTGGCATCCCCGACCACGTTGGCGACCACACCCAGTCCGGCACGGCGCAGCTCGGAGATGGCGACGACCGCCTCATCGAACCAGACCGGATGGGCAAATCCCAATTGTTCCTGTCGCAGTTGGTCGCGGATGCTGTCCAGCTGCGATTGCACTTGCGGCCGTGTGTCTCCCCGCACGTCAATGATCAGCACCGCCGCCGGATCGCCAACAAAATATTTCAGGTTTTGACGTTGATCGAGATTGCGGGCGGCTCCCTGCAGAATCAGGCGATCGATCAGTTCGCAATTGTGGACCGGAAACTTCATTACCGATTGAGTCGCCCGCAATGCCTGGTCCACGTCGCGAAAATGCGGACAGTAAAAGCCGCTGCAAGCGCCGGGCAGGTCGTGCAATGCAACCGTTATTTCGGTGGCGAAAAACAAGGTTCCCTCGGATCCGGCGATCAGACGACACAAGTTCAGGGGAGGACCCCCGGCGGTGAACGGCCGGCATTCAATCAGTCGATCGAGGGCATAACCGGTATTGCGGCGGGTCACACCCGGACCCGGGTACTCGTCGCGAATGGCCTGCCGGGTTCCCGATTCGCAAAGCAACTGGACCATTTCCGCGACAATCCGGTCGGCGGAGTGACCCCGACGCGATGGGGTGGCCGCGAGGGGCGGATCGGTCGGCAGCGGGCCAAACTCGGCGAACGTGCCGTCCGCCAACCAGCCCCGTACCGAGATGATATTCTCGCGGGTCGTGCCGTAGACAATCGAATTGGCACCGCACGAGTTATTGCCCAGCATGCCGCCAATCATGGCTCGATTGGACGTGGACGTTTCGGGAGCAAAAAACAACCCGCGGGGTGCCAGCGATCGATTCAACTCGTCCCGAATCACTCCGGGCTGAACCCGGGCCCAACGCCCCGGAATATCGACCTCCAGGATTTCATCCATAAACCGGGAGACGTCAACGACGATCCCCGGGCCCACCACCTGGCCGGCCAGAGACGTTCCGGCAGCTCGTGGAATCAGACTCGCCTGGCAGCGTCGGGCCAGTTCGATGAGCCGACGGACGTCGTCCGCCGTGCGGGGAAACGTCACGGCCACCGGCCGTTGCTGATAAACCGAGGCGTCGGTCGCAAAGGCATCGCGTGACAGCTCGTCACAAGCGATCAATCCGGAAAATTCCCGGGCCAGCCTGGCCAGTTCGCCATGAATCGCAATCGCGTCCAACCTGTCATCTCTCCCGTTTTTCCCCAGCCAGCGTACGACAACCCTCGCGCGGCTCGCAGGTCCGCATCGAAAATGCTATTTTGATAACAAGTTGAGCCGTTCCGACCCAATTCCCAGTTTAACCCTGCCAGCTGCCTTTTGGGCAGCACCAGCACACGATGCCACACCAGGTCGCCCGGATGATCATTGACGGTTTGATGCGCCGGTACACCGGGCGGGTCCCGGACGTCGCCGCCATTGTGTCGCAAATGCAGGCGGCCGGCCTGATCAAAACGGCCGCGGATATCGAAAATGACCACATTGCCTTTCGCACGATGGGGGTACCGCATCTGGGGATTGAGTCGCTGCAAAAGATATTTCTGCATCACGGCTGGCGGCGCGAAGACCGTTACGAATTTCCGGTCAAAAAGTTGCAGGCCTGGTGGTATTCGCCGCCCGATGATTCACTCCCCCGGATATTTATCAGTGAACTGCTGGTCGACCAGTTATCGCCTGCCGCTGCAGCCATCATTCGAAATTACACCGATCAGGTAACATCCGATCCGGTCGATTCACTCGATTTGGACAACGGCCCGGCCGTGGTCGAGTTTTTGCACCGCGGGCTGTGGAAGACACCCCGCTGGACCGATTACCAGACGCTGATGGCCGAAAGCGAATACGCCGGCTGGGTGATTTACAATCGCTACTACTTGAACCATTTTACCATCAGTTTGCACAATCTGCCGCCTCCCTTTAATACCGTCGAAAACTTCAACGCGTTTCTGTTGCAACGGGGATTTCATTTGAATGATTCGGGGGGCCTCGCCAAAACCAGTCCGGACGGGCTGTTGATCCAAAGCTCGACCGTGGCGGGGATGGTCAAGGCCTCGTTCGACGACGGTCAGGGTGGGCAGGAAATCCACGAGATCGCCGGTTCATATGTCGAGTTTGCCGAGCGACGGGTGTTGCCCGAATACGCCGGCTGGCCGGCGGCCGACATCACACGGGCACAGCGACGGGAGGGATTCGAGGCGGGTAACGCCGACCGGATTTTCGAAAGTACCTGGCGGGACCAAACCCGCGGCTCATAGGCAGTTCAGTTCGTGGGAACAATTCCGAAACTCCCGCGTCACCCCACAGACATTTGGAAACGACAACGACGCCTGGCGAACTGGCTGGCCGGGCTCTCAACCGGAGAACCCCAATGGTGACGATTCCGACTGATTCTCATTCCCCGGCAGCACCCCGGATCAGCCATTTGTTAAACCGGCTGGGAGTCGAACTGGTCAATCCCGGTGCATGCACTGGCCCCGACGGCTGGATTTCAACGGAATCCGCCCCGCGGCTGGAATCCGTTTCGCCGACGACCGGCGAACGGATTGCCGAGGTCCGGCTGGCAGATCGGGCCACGTACGACGAGGTTGTGCGGGTCAGCCTGCAATCGTTCATGACGTGGAGAGAGATTCCGGCGCCTGTTCGCGGTCAAGTCGTTCGCGACCTGGGAAACGCATTGCGCGAGCACCTGGAACCGCTGGGGGAACTGGTTTCCCTGGAAATGGGCAAAATCCGCGCGGAAGGCATTGGTGAAGTTCAGGAGATGGTTGACATCTGTGATTTTGCGGTCGGCCTTTCCCGCCAGCTGTGCGGCTCGACCATGCATTCCGAACGCCCGGGACACCGAATGTACGAGCAATGGCATCCGCTCGGCCCCGTGGGCATTATCAGCGCATTTAATTTTCCAGTCGCCGTCTGGGCCTGGAATGCAGCGCTGGCCGCCGTCTGCGGTGACACGATGATCTGGAAACCGTCACCGCAAACCCCGCTGACTGCCATCGCCGTACAAAACCTGTGCAACACAGTCATGCGGGATCACGGTTGTCCCGGCGTCTTCAATCTGGTCATTGGAACCAACGAGGATATCGGCGAGGCCATGATTGGCGATTCCCGATTACCGCTGATCAGCTTTACCGGATCCTGCGCGGTCGGCAAACATGTGGCCGAGACCGTTGCCGGGCGGATGGGAAAAACCCTGCTGGAACTGGGCGGCAACAACGCCATCATCGTCCAGCCGGATGCGGATTTGGATATGGCCATTCGGGGAATTGTGTTTGGTGCCATCGGGACCTCCGGGCAACGTTGTACTTCCACACGCCGGTTGCTGGTTCACCAGTCCATCGTGGATGAGGTTGTCGACCAGCTGATACAGGCCTATCAGCAGGTAGCCATTGGCGACCCCCTGGATCCGGAAACCCTGATGGGACCGCTGGTGGCACCCCAATCCGTGTTGCGCATGGCGGAGGCCGTGGAGACCGCAGTCAGCCAGGGCGGCCGCATCGTATATGGCGGAAACGCATTGTCCGATCAGCCCGGGAACTTCGTGCAACCCACCATCATTCGGATGCCCGGCCAAACGCCGCAGGTCCGAGTCGAAACCTTTGCTCCCATTCTGTACGTGCTGGATTACGACACGCTGGACGAAGCCATTCGAATCCAGAACGATGTGCCACAGGGTCTTTCCAGCGCCATTTTTACAACCAGCCTGCTGGCTGCGGAACAGTTTCTGTCGGCCGCCGGTTCAGATTGCGGAATCGCCAACGTTAATATCGGGACCAGCGGCGCGGAGATAGGAGGTGCATTTGGTGGTGAAAAAGAAACGGGGGGCGGTCGGGAATCCGGATCGGATGCCTGGAAAATCTATATGCGGCGGCAAACCAATACGATCAACTGGTCCAGAGACCTCCCGCTGGCCCAGGGGATTCAGTTCGGCCAGGGCAATCCCCCCCGTTAGCCCGGCCGATTGCCGTTATTTTCCGAAAACCGAGACGGAACGAGAACGTCATGTCCAGCTCCCCCAATCAGCCCCCGTTTCAGGTCCGGGGGCTCGGCGAATTGGCCATCCGCTGCGCACAGCTTGATCCGATGGTGGCCTTTTACCGGGACGTGATCGGTCTGGAAATCCTGGCAGGCAACGAATCGTCGGACATCGTGTTTTTCCGGATTGCCGATGGAGTCGCTGGCCATACTACTGTGCTGGCACTGTTCCGGGATGATGCCGGCGGCGCCGACGGCCCATTGGCTGCCGGGCCGCGTTCCTCACTGCATCACCTGGCATTGAGCCTGCCGTGGCAGGAACAACAACAAGTGATGGAGTGGTACGACCAGCTGGGCATCGATTATGTTGTGCGCGACTTTGACTGGATCGGCTGGCGCGGCATTTTTACAAGGGATCCGGAAGGCAATCACGTGGAACTCGTCGCCGGGGTTCCGGGACACAACAAATAACTGGTTCTGGAGTGACGATTATGACAAGCCGCTGTTTGATTTCGCTGGCCGTTATGGCAATTTCCCTGTCTACCGTGACCTGCAGCCAGGGTCAGGAGCCGCGTTCCGCCAACACGCTGGGGGCCGGCAGTGAATTTCAGTCGCCCCCGGCCAAAATTGAAGACCTGGCCTGGATTGCCGGTCACTGGCAGGGCGAGGCCATGGGCGGTGCGTTCGAGGAAACGTGGAATCCACCGATGGGCGGAGCCATGATGGGTATGTTCAAATTTGTCAGCGACGACCAGATCGGTTTCTACGAGTTGTTGACAATTGTGCCGGCGGCCGATTCCCTGGTGCTGCGGCTGAAACATTTCAACGACCAGCTGCACGGCTGGGAAGACAAGCAGGAAACGGTCGATTTTGCACTCGTCAAGATGACCGAAAACGAGGCTTGCTTCGATGGTTTGACCTTCCGTCGCATTGGTCCCTCGGAATTGCACATTTTTGTGGTCGCCGGTGAACAGGCGGACAAGGCTGAGGAACTGCAGTTTGTTGGACGGCGCGTTAACCAGGTGCCCTCGAGCGAGTCCCGCTCCACCGACCAGCCCTCCGCAGCGCGGCGGGCGATGATGCAGGTCATGGAGATCGACCGTGTTCTGGCCGCGCAACGAGACGAAATGCCCGAGTCCCTGCCGGTGGCAGATGCCGTCGCCAGTTACGTTTCGGGACTGGCGGCCATCAATTTCGATGAATGCCCGGATGATTTTACCGATGCCTACCGGCGACATCGCCAGGCGTGGGAAGAATCCATCCCGTTTTTGAAAGAACATCCGCAGCTGCGCGGTGAAATGCACGGCCTGTTCGATGAAATCCGGCAAATGGACAAGTCCATTTCCGAACAACTGGACCGGCATTTGCAAGCGATCGGAGAGTCATGGTCCGACGTTGAAACTGCCATGTCCCGATTCCCCTGATAACCATACGTGTGGGATTCCCGAGTCATTGTCTGCCTCCATGCCAACCAACCTGCTGCAGTCAAAACCCGCGTTTGACATTGCGCAAATCCCGCAAATCGTCAACGACCATTACGGCTTGCCCTGCGCCGACTGCACGGTTCTGAACAGCGAACGCGATCAAAATTTCCTGCTGCGTACGCACGGCGGCGAAAAGTATGTGTTCAAGATCGCCAACGGTTCGGAGGATACGGAGTTCCTGCAGGCCCAAATCGAAATGATGCAGCGGGTGGCTGCTGCCGGAATTGGACCGGGCGTCGTGCCCGGTCTGGCGGAGAACTGCGTAACGATCGTGGATCGCGACGGTCGCTCATTCGCGGCCCGGCTGGTCACCTGGCTGGATGGCCATGTTCTCTCGTCGCTGCCGTTTGTGTCCCGCGACCTGCTGAAATCATGGGGAAGGATCGTGGGACAGGTGGACCGGGCCCTGACTGGATTTGACCACCCCGCACTGCACCGCGATTTCTACTGGGACCTGGCGAATGCCGAAACTCTCGTGAATTCGGGAACGGGCACGATTGCGAACGCGGCGGTTCGCCGTCAAACCGGAGTGCTTCTGCAACGATTTCGACGGCACACCCGACCCCTGTTGGGCGAATTGCCGAAAAGCGTTATTCATAATGACGCCAACGACGGAAACATCATCGTCAGTCCGTCCGGCGATTCAGGTCCGTCGGACCGGGTCTCGGGACTGATTGATTTTGGCGATGCGGTGTATTCCTGGACGATCGCCGATTTGGCAATTGCCATCGCCTACGCCTGGCTGAAAACCGACGATCCGCTGGCGACGACCCGCCGTGTGTTGCAGGGTTATCTGGAGATTCAAAAGATTTCTCAACCGGAGGCTGAGGTCCTCTTCGGACTGGCCTGCATGCGCTCGTGCGCCAGCGCCGTGATTGCTGCGCAACAGCACCGAATGCGACCGGACGACGAGTACCTGCTGGTCAGTCAGTCGGCGATTCGGCAGACGCTGCCGCGACTGCTCGAGATTCCGTTCGAGTTCGCCGCCGCCACCATCCGGGATACGGCGGACATGCCAGCCGTTGGCAAACACGACGCCGTTGTTCGCTGGCTGGCACACCAGCCGATATCGCCGGTTTTTCCAGTTCACCCGCGTACGCCGGGTGCCCGGCCGCGCCCCGACGAATTTCTGGTACTGGACCTCAGCGTCGGCAGCCCTTTGATCACGGGTGATCCGGCGGCGTTGTCCGAGCCGCAGCTGACGGCGATCGTTAACGATGCCATGCAGGATGCCGGCGCATTGATGGGTGTCGGGCGTTACCTGGAGCCGCGGCTGCTGTACCGCTCCGGGCAATTTGGCTCCGCAAATGCCTGGTCCATGGAACGACGCACGATTCACCTGGGCATCGACCTGTTCGCCGCGGCGGGAACACCGGTCGTGGCCTCGCTGGGCGGCGTGGTTTTCAAAACGGCCAACATTGACCGCCCTCTCGACTATGGGGGCCTCGTGATTCTGCAGCATGAAACCGGGTCTGCCGAGTCTTTTTTTTCGCTGTACGGACACCTCGACCCGAAATCGCTGGATGGCCTGAATCCGGGCCAGCGTGTCGAACCGGGACAGATGATTGGGAAATTGGGGGAAACGGCGGTCAACGGGGGCTGGCCCCCCCATTTGCACTTTCAAATCATCCTGGATCTGCTGGACCTGGACCTGGAATACCCGGGAGTGTGTCGCGAATCGCACAAGGAAATCTGGAGTCGTTTTTCTCCGGACCCGAATTTGATTTTGCGAATCCCCGAGTCGTGTTTTCCGGCCGAACCGGCGGACCGCTCCCGGACCCGCTCCCGTCGCCAAAAGTATATCGGGTCCGGTTTGTCGCTCAGTTACGATCAACCCCTCACCCTGGTACGGGGCTGGGGGCAATACCTGTTCGATGACGGCGGCCGACAGTTTCTGGATGCCTACAACAATGTACCGCATGTCGGTCATTGCCATCCTCACGTCGTCCAGGCGGTTCACCGTCAAATGGCGCTGCTGAACACCAACACCCGGTATTTGCATGACCATCTGGTCGAGCTGGCTGGGCGGATCGCGGCAACCCTGCCGGACCCCCTGCACGTCTGCTGGTTCGTCAACTCGGCCTCGGAAGCCAACGAACTGGCATTGCGTTTGGCGCGAGCGTTTACCGGTGCCCGAGACCTGATTGTGCAAGCGGGCGCTTATCATGGTCACTCCACGACATTGATTGACGCCAGTCCCTACAAAAATCAGGGGCCGGGGGGTCAGGGGTGTCCGGACTGGGTCCATCCCGTTCCGGTCGCTGATACCTATCGGGGCCGGTTTCGCGATCCGGAAACGGCCGGACAGCAATATGCCGAATCGGTTCGTGAAACGGTCGCCCGGTTGCAGCGCCGGGACAAACGCCTGTGTGCCTTTATCGCCGAATCCTGCCCCAGTGTTGCGGGCCAAATTCTGTTTCCGGCCGGATACCTGCCAGCCGTCTACGAACATGTCCGGGCGGCAGGCGGCGTATGTATCGCCGACGACGTTCAAACCGGCTATGGCCGGCTGGGCGATGTATTTTACGGCTTTGAATTGCAACAGGTCATTCCGGACATTGTGGTCCTGGGCAAACCGATAGGTAATGGACATCCTCTGGCAGCGGTGATAACGACTCGCCAGATCGCGGCGGCGTTTGACAATGGGATGGAGTTTTTCAGCACGTTCGGGGGGAATACGGTTTCCTGTGCCGCCGGTCTGGCCGTGCTGGATGTCCTGGAACGGGAAGGCCTGCAGGAAAATGCTCGGCAGGTTGGGCGGATACTGCTGGAATCGCTGCGCGACCTGCAATCGCACCACCCGCTGATGGGTGACGTTCGGGGACAGGGTTTGTTTCTGGGTGTTGAACTGGTCGCCGATCAGGCTTCACGCAGTGCGGCGCCGGCTGCGGCACGATTTGTCGCCAATCGAATGCGTGAGACCGGGGTTTTGGTTGGTGTCGACGGTTGCCTGGCCAACGTTATTAAAATTCGCCCGCCCATGTGTTTCTCCGGCGCAGATGCCGGAATCCTGATTGATTCACTCCACGCGGCGCTGCGCCAGTGGTCCTGAGTGCGGCACTCGCATTTACTTTACGGGGTCCGAGTGATAATCTGAAGAGCGACCGGCCGCAGGTCCGTTTCGGTTCCTGACAAATCCCGGCATTCGTTGACATGTTGCCAACCGGCCCGCAATCCTGAGGCCGGCCGTTGTTCAACCGGGTTACTGAAAAACATCACAAGGAGTTTTCCATTGTCATCGATTATCAGCCACGTGGTCGACAATGTCCGCGTTGCCACGCTGAACGACGCCAAGATTATGGGTGAAGACGCCAGCCTGGATGTCGCCCGGGAATTGACCCATCTCGTGAACGAAATGCAGGAGCCGGCGCTGGTGCTGAACCTCGGCAATGTCAAGTTCATGGCATCCGCGATGATTGGCAAACTGGTCCTGATCCGGAACCAGTGCAAGGGTCGCGATATCCGGTTCTCGCTGTGCTCGTTAAAGGGCAATGTCGCCGAAGCCATTGGTCTGGTTCAGCTGGAAAAAATCGTCAGCCTGTTTGAAGACGAGGAGCGGGCCATTCAGGCGTGTTCGGCCAACAAATAGCTCGATCAACCCGCCGGGGGGATTTGCCTGGCAAAACGAACGCGCATCCCCGCTGTCCGTCCGGAAAAACCGGCATGGCGCATCCATTCGGACCGGAACCCCTCCCGCCCCGGCCAGGACACCTGCCACCGTCGTTGGGCCAGGTTCTGCCTGCGCGAGTCGCACTGACATGGCGCGTTCGCGGCATTGTTTTCCGAAGCCTTGGTTGCCAAACGATGCTACACGGATGTGACGCACGCTCTAGAATCCGAAGGCCAGGGACAATCCATAGTCCACATCATTGGACTGAAATCCGGGATCGGGCATGCTGATGTACCGGTTAAAGACGAAGGCGCGAAGGCTCATGCCGATTTCCGGATCGAGAACGGTTTCGAATCCGGTTCGCGTGTTAACCCGATAGTCGCTGAAGTCCTCGATATTGGGAAACAGCTCGGTCGTGGCAAACAACCTGGTTCGCTCAGTGAGATGGCGCTCCCAATCCACGCCAAATTGCAATTCCGGGATCCAGTCGTCCATCACCCCGCCGAATTCCCGGGAGGCACCGGCACCCACGCGACTTTTCAGAAACCGGTCATCAAACTCATATAACAGAATCCCCAAACCGGTGTGCAAGGCGACCCGGTAATCAAATCCCTGGAACCGGTCCCATTCGTACGTTCCGCTGTAGTACCAGTTGAAGTTCGGATCCTTCAGCTTGCGCTCCTGTCGTCCCCGCACAAATACGCGATCGGTGGTCGTGGCGATCTGGTTTTGACTGTAAAAATAGGTCAGAAACAATTCGGTCGTCGCAACATCGTCCTCTCGTTTCGCGTCGACACTCACGTTGATATCGACGTTTTCGCTATTGCCCGACGTACCGTTCAAACCAAATGCGAACGAGCCGTCCCAAACGTCCGGCGAACGGATCGCATCAAAAAAACCGCGACCGGGTGGATCGTCCTGGGCAGCGCAGGCCCCCCCGGAAGCCAGCACCAGGCACAGTACACTGATTGCAGAAACAGCCCAGGACCGGAAATCAACGGTTCTCATGTGAGGCATGTGGCGGGAAGAGAATGGGGAGGGGATACGCGGCCGCAGGATAGGAACAGCCGGTTGTTGCAACAATTGAAAAAACTACAAAAATGCCAAATGCCGAACGCCGCGGCCTGTATCCAGGCGTTCTTCGACCCCGGAACTTTCTGCGCAGGAGGATTTGGCCTTGAATTGGCGACCATGCCAACCTGGCCAAACGCGGGAATGGCCACTCAGGCTGCCGAACCGGCACGCGGCCGCGGAGGCAAAAAAATCTCTGCCAGCATGCAGCGGACACTGCCTCCCCCCAATCGCTCAATCGTGGGGATTTCCAGCTCAACCAATTCAGAATGCCGGCTCAGCAATTCGCGTTGCGAGGGGGTCAGACATTGCCCGGCGGTCCGGGACATGGCGATCACGGGAATCCGGTCCGGACGGGCAATTTGCAGCAGATTGCCGGCGAACGACTGCATCTGACGCCGCGTAATCTCAATAATTTCCAATCCGCTGTTTTGCAGACAGTTAACCAGATCCGTTCGCCCGGAACCCGTCGCAACACTTTCCAGGCAAACCACCGCTTGACGAACCAGCAGGGCCATCATCACGTTGGTATGGTAGATGGCGATTCCCGAATCATCCGTGGCCTGAAACATTTGCGGCGTGTAATTCATCCGCTCGCAAAACGAGTGAACCAGCGTCTCGGCGGTCCGGGGACTGTGACAGGCATAGGCGATGCGATTGTCGCGATCCAGCACCATACTGCCGGTTCCCTCCAGAAACTGTCCCTCGCCGGCCGTTTCCTCCAGGGCCCAATGCCGGGTCACCAGGAACTGATGACCCAGCTGTTTCAGGATTTCGGGACGAATTTCCTGGCGGCGGACGGTCGAAAACATCGGGTAGGTGACCACCGTTCCGTCGTGGTGGGTGCTCAACCAGTTATTGGGAAAAATGGCATCCGGTTTCCGGGGCCGGGGCGTATCGTCGAACGTCGTGACCGGGACGCCCTGCTCACGCAATTGCGCCACCGCATTGTCAAACTCCTGAACGGCCCGCTCCTGAATTTGCCCGGGACCGAGCGTCGTATCGGCTTTCTGGAACGAGTTGCTGGCGGCGGTTTGCGGATTGGCTGCGAAGGCAGCCGGCCGGATCATCAAAAGATGGCTCGCGATTGTGAGAGAGCTGGCCATTGAAATCCCGGTAATCAGGGTGGCAATCAAAAACTGCGAACCAGCATCGTCATCCCCTGCCCCCCTCCTACGCACAGGGTGGCAATGCCCGCCGATCCCGACGGGTGCTGGTGAACCAGGCGATCATGCAGCGTCATCAACAGCCTCAGTCCGCTGGCCCCCAACGGGTGTCCCAGGGCGATTGCACCTCCCCAGGTGTTCACGCGGTCGGGGGGAATTTCCAACTCCTGCATCGATGCCAGAACCTGAATGGCAAATGCCTCGTTGATTTCCCACGCGGCAATGTCCGCGACCGCCAGCCCGTTGCGTTGCAGTATTTGGCGGGTCGCCGGCACCGGTCCGAGTCCCATCACGTGCGGGGGAACATGAGCGGCCGAGGCGTCCAGAATCTCAATCCCGTGTTCGATTCCGAGGCGGCGTGCCAGACGAGCATCCATCACGAATCCCAGCGTGGCGCCGTCGGTGAGAGGGCTGCTGGTCGCTGCCGTGACCGTCCCCTCGTCCACAAATGCCGGAGCGAGGCTGGCCATTTTTTCGAGGTCGATGGGGACGCGGATGAACTCGTCCCGATCGGCCAAAAACGGAACCACCTGTTGGGCATAGCGTCCGGTGCGCCAGGCGGCGTCCGCCTGCTGATGGCTGTTGCCGGCAAAGAGTTCCTGATCCTGACGGGAAATGCGGGGGAATTGTCGGGCCACGTTTTCGGCCGTCATTCCATTGGGAATATAGGCCTCGGCGCAAGCCGCCACGATGGCGGCGGATTCCGAGAAACCGGATCCGCGACGCGGGATGCGACTCATCGATTCCACGCCGGCCACCAGAAAATTTTCGCCCCAGCCACATCGGACGCGGGCCGCTGCGACCGCCACCGCCTCCAGCGACGACGCGCACAGCCGGTTGATCGTTGCCCCGGGCAAATCCAGGCTCGCTCCAATCGACACCATGCGGGCCAGATTGTATCCCTGCTCGCCCTCCGGGTATGCGCAGCCGACATACAGATCGTCCGCGGGATGAGTCCAAACCTCCGGGGCCCGGCGACGGCTGGCCTCGACCAGCGCCACCAGCAGGTCATCCGGCCGCGTATCGACATACGCGCCCTTGAACGCCCGCGTAAACGGTGTTCGCAATCCGGCGGTAAAAATGGCTGAATTCATTGGCCACGCCACATCAGGGCAAGCTCGCTCAGGCGTCCGTCAACAGCGCCGGGTCCAATCCCAGGTCCGCCGGACCGATGCCGGGTGCCAGTTTCAAAATTTTGAACGTCTGGCCGGTGGGCGCAAACATGCCCAGTTCGGTGACGACCGTGTGCACGACATTTTGGCCTGTTAACGGCAATTCACACTGGCGACGCAATTTGCAGCTGCCGCTCCTGGAAAAATGCGAAAGCATCACAATGATTTGCCGGGCACCGTTGACCAGATCCATGGCGCCGCCCATGCCGGTTACTTTTTTTCCGGGAATCATCCAATTGGCCAGGTTGCCGGCCACATCCACCTCCATGCCGCCCAACACGCAACAGTCAATGTGGCCGCCGCGAATCATTCCAAAACTCATGGCGCTGTCGAAAAAGCTGGCCCCGGCTCCTGCGGAAATCGTTTCCTTGCCGGCGTTGATTAACGTCGGTGAAACCGTTTCCCGGGTCGGTCGGCCACTGACACCCAGTACGCCGTTTTCCGAATGAATAACAATTCCCCGGTCCGGTGGCATGCGTTCGGCGATCAGCGTCGGCATTCCAATCCCCAGATTCAGGCTCCAGCCATCTTCCAGCGTGGCAATAATTTCATCTGCCATCTGCTCCTGATTCCAACCGCGGTGCGTGGTCATTTTCCAGACTGTTCCCGATCAAAAACTGGGTGACGGGGCGCCCGTCCGACCCAAAATAATCGCACGTTTTTTGACGCTTGACGAGGGGGCACCGGGAATGCTGGGCGGCCTTGACCGGTCCGGAAACGGACGCGGTTCCGGCGCCGGCTATTCGAATTGGGATTTTCGCCGCAGGATGTGGTGGTAGTGCTGGGCGAACCGGTGCGACTCGTCCCGGACATATTGCAACAGACGCAATGCGAACGAGTGTTTGCTGAGGCGGATCGGATCGGACTGGCCGGGACGAAACAGTTCTTCCTCGCGCTTGGCCAGGGACAACAGGACCGGTGGTGGTATGTCCAGTTCGGCAAATGCGGCCGCGGCGGCGCTCAGTTGCCCCTTGCCGCCATCGATCAGCAGAACATCCGGAAACACATCCTGCTCGGCGAATTTCCGGCTGAAGCGGCGGGCCACCACCTCATTGATACTGCGAAAATCGTCAATACCCCGGACATCCCGAATCTTGTACCGGCGGTATCCCGGCTTGAATGGCATTCCGTCAATAAACTGCACCAGGCTGGCGACTGTTTGCCCGCCCTGCAAATGGGCGATATCCACACCTTCAATTGTCCGCGGCGGTTCCGGCAGTTTGAGTATCCGCCGCAGGCCCTCCAGACCTTTTTTGGGATCAATATAAAACACTTCCGGTTGCACGTGCGAATCCAGCTCGCCCCGATCATCGAGGGATTGCAGCATTTGCAATTCATCGCGGAGCCGGGCGGCGTCCTCAAATCGCAGGTCGACGGACGCCTGCCGCATGTCCCGTTCCAGCTGCTTTAACAGGCGCGTCTTGTTACCTTCCAGAAACATCTGGAGTCGCCGAATATCGCGGCGATAGTCCTCTTTGGAAATCCGCAAATTGCAGGGTGCCGTACATTGCCGGATGCTGGCCAGCAGGCAGGGTCGAAACCACCGCCAGCGTTCGTCGTCGGCATCAATATCCAGCGAACAGGTTCGAAACTTGAACACCCGTTGCAATACCTGAATGGCGCCCCGCAGGGCACCGGCACTGGCAAATGGCCCGTACAGCTTGACGCCGCCGGACGCCGGGGTGCGGGTCAGTTCCACGCGTGGGTAATCCTCCCGGGTGCTGATTTGCAGATAGGGGAACGACTTGTCGTCCTTTTGTTCCTTGTTGTGGACCGGCTGGATATCCTTGATCAACCGGGACTCGACCAGCAATGCATCGACCTCGCTTTCACATTCCATAAAGTCGATATCGGCGATGTCGCCGATCCAGCCGGAGATTCGTGGCTCCAGTTCGGCGGTCTTCTGAAAATAGCTGCCGGCCCGGGAGCGCAGATTCTTGGCCTTGCCCACGTAGATAACCCGCCCTCTGGCGTCTTTCATCAGGTACACCCCCGGGGTTTGGGGAAAATGCCGGACCTTGGCGGAAGGCGGCAAACCCGCCACGTCCTCCGGCAGCGGCGACCGCGATTGGGTCAATCCGTCCCCTTTGGTAAACTCGTCCATACCGCCACCTGCCCGTCCCGATAAAAAACCTCTTGTCGCAAACCGGTTGCCTGGCCCTCCCATGGATTTACAACCCCTTCGCCAACAGATCGACGAAATCGATCGACAGCTGGTTGAGTTGATCAACCAGCGTGCCCGGGTTGTCGTCCAGATCGGTCAAACCAAGCTCAAAACCGGCCAACCCATTTATACGCCACATCGGGAGGCGGAAGTACTGGCCCGTGTGCAAGGATACAACCAGGGTCCGACTCAGGCCAAAACCATTGAGGCCATTTATCGCGAAATCATGAGCGGCAGCTTCGCCCTGGAACAGCCGCTTCGGATCGGTTATCTGGGCCCGCCCGGCACCTACAGCCATCTGGCGGCCACCCGGCATTTCGGGTCCAGCGTGGAGCTGGAAGACCTGCATGCCATCACCGGTGTTTTTGAGGAAGTGGCCAGGGGCCACGTGGACTACGGCCTGGTTCCGATTGAAAACAGCACCGGAGGCAGCATTAACGAAACACTGGACGCGTTGCTCCAGTACCATCACGACGTCCAGTTGTATGGCGAATTGCAGTTGGCCGTCCACTGCTGTCTGTTGACCAATTGCCAACCGCACGAGGTGGCAACCATCTATGCCCGGCCCGAATCGCTCGCCCAGTGTCGCGGCTGGCTGGCCACCCAGTATCCCCTGGCGGAACTGGTTGCGGTGGACAGTTCCGCGGCGGCCGCCCGCAAGGTCCGGGATATCATCGAACACGGCAACCACACGGGTACGTCTGCCGGCGTGGCAGCCATCGCCAATTCCCTGGCCGGCGAAATCTACGGGCTGCATCCCCTGTTCGACCAGATTGAGGACCGCCGCAACAATGTGACCCGTTTCCTGATCCTGTCGCAACAGGCAACCAAACCATCCGGGAATGACAAGACCTCGGTCATGTTTCAGACGCTCGATCATCCCGGGGCACTGGTGGACGTGTTGAATGTGTTCAAACGGGCCGGAATCAATTTGTCACACATCGACAAATGTTCATCGCGGGGCAAGAACTGGGAGTACACGTTTTTTGTGGATGCCAGCGGACACCGGGATGACCCGGGATTTGCCGAGATGATTGATGCCGCCCGGGCCTCCTGCAAGGAACTGGTGATTCTCGGCAGCTACCCGCGCAGCAAACAGGTTTTATGATCAATCGTCTGTTCACCCGTTCCGGCCGCCGGAGCCTGTTGGCATGAATCGGCAAGCGGATTCCGAAACAGGATTGCCGCCAGGAGAGCGGGCGTTTTTGGGCGCGGCATTGCGACTGTCCAGTGTTCTGGTCGGATCCCGCTCCCAGCTCCGGACGTTCGCGACGGAGGCCAATCGCATTCTGCAGATCCTGGAACAGGTGGATTACGATTTCGCCAGCCAGCGAGCCAGAATCCCGCGACTGCAAGGCATTGAGCCCGCCAGTTGCCACTGGTCATTGTTTATGGTGCTGGATCATCTCGTGCGGGTTGATCAGCAGATTCTGACGGTGATTCAGGCGTTGCGGCAGGGTTACGTGCCACAACGGGAGATTGCGATTGCCGAATTCAAGCCGGATCCGGACTCTGGTGCCGAGACGATTGACCAATTTCAAATGACGGCCCGGAAATTTCAATCGACCGTTCACGACCTGATGCCGTTACGCACGGTCGCCCGGTTCTCGCATCCCTGGTTTGGCCCGCTGGACGCCCGCGACTGGACCGCCCTGGCGGCCGCCCACCACCGGATCCATCGCCGTCAGGCCCGCAAAATTGTGACCGTGCTGGGGATTACCTGACGCGGCCGTCGCCGCCACAACCGGCCGCGGCTGGACCGTGAACGGCAACGCTCGGCAATCGCCCGCCGAATCCGTTTTCGGGCAGCGTCCGACCGACGGTCGGAAACAAATTGCGATTCGAAAATATCCAGACCTGATTTTGCCGGTACCTTCACCGTCGCCGGTACGGAAATCACGTCGGGAATCAGTGGCGGCGAGTTGCTGGCCACGCTCGCAATTTCGCGGGTCCCGGAGCCAGGATCGTTGAGCCTGTTGGGTGCGGCCTGCCTGCTGGCGGCAGGATTTCGGCGCCGGCGCGGCTCGGAATGAGCCGGTTCGGTCTCGCGCGTCGGGCCCCCATTTTCGCGGGGGGCTGGTTTCAAACCATGGACGTGCGCGATTGATTTGCCCCGGTCGCGCGGCTCCGCGGGACAAATGGTCCGCGGCCATTTGCTTCTGTCAATCGCTTGGCCGATTCGACGGGTCCCCGGCTGGCTGACCAGCGAGCATGGCTGGTACCCAGTTAATCACCGGGCGGTATTGTGACCCGGTTGGCAGGCGTTGCAGTAACGCCAAAAAACGCCCCTTTCGGTCGATGGCCACCATTCGATCTTCCGCGTGTCCGCATACCGTCAGCGGCTTGCCATCCCGCAACCGTTGCAGCTGGTCGTCGGTGGGGACGAACCGGGCTTCATCGGAAAACACGGTCGTTGGTGACTGCAAGTGCCGATCGATCCCGCGCACCGCGGTTTCGATGGCCAGCGCGTCCCGCAGCGAATAGGGGCCAATCCGGGTCCGCTCCAGGCGATGCATCAGACCCCCGCAACCCAGACGTTCACCAAGATCCCGGGCAATCGATCGAATGTAGGTGCCGCTGCCGCATTCAATGGTCACGGTCAATCGCGGATAATCGTATTCCAGCAACTGCATTCGATAGATTGTAACCGGCCGAGGCGAGATAACGACGTCTTGTCCGGCGCGAGCCAGTTTGTAGGCCCGACGTCCGGATATTTTGACGGCCGAAAACGCTGGCGGTGTTTGCAAAATCGTACCGACCCGGGATTCCAAAACTGCCTGAAGCTCGTGGCGGGGAGGTGGAACTGACCCCGGCACCGCCACCACGATTCCGGTGCTGTCGTCTGTATCACTTTGGACACCCAAAGTGAATTCGGCCAGGTAGGTCTTGGGGTATTCCTGCAGAATGGAAACCAGCCGGGTTGCCCGCCCGGTGCAGACGAGCAAGACTCCGGTGGCCTGCGGGTCCAGCGTGCCGGCATGCCCGCATTTCACGGGCTGGCCGAAATGCTGGCGCAAAGCCTTGCCAATGACATCAACAACATCCCGCGACGTCATTCCGGCAGGCTTGTGGATATTCAGCACACCCGACGTTTCGTTCATCGATCCCATGCGCCGTTTCAAATCCGGTGCTGACCGCAGCCTGACCGGGTCAGGACTTTTTCAGCCGCTCAATTTCATCGATGACTTCGGCCATTTCTTTTTCGAGCGACGCGACTTCCGCCGGATCATCCATTTGATCGCGGGCCCCGGCCAATTGTTGCCGCAGTTTTTCCTGGCGTTTTCTCAGAATCTCCAGTCGTTTTTTGGCTTTTTTATCCATGTCGCTGGTGTGTCCGCAGGAATCCACGATGAAGGTCAGGCGAGATCGTCGACATTTTAGCATTTTGATCCGGCTGTGCAGGGCGGCCCGTGTCCAAAACCGGAAAACCGGGTCGCCTGGGTCAAAAAAAACAGGTGCCACGCATGGCTGCGCGGCACCTGTCTGTGTCATTTGACAATCGAGTCCGTGTCAGGCCGCCCGCCGGCCATGACGGGCCGGATCCGGGGACAACCCGGGCGGACGGCGTTCCCGGATGCTAGTTAACCGAACTGGTAATGGTCGTTCCGGAGGCAATCGGGATAACCGGAGCAGGTTGTGAACCGCTGGCCTGATCCAGAATGACTTGCTGGTAGCTGGCGGGAATCCGATTCGGCGCCACCTGCGATTTGGCGATGGTGACCTGGCCCAGATGGCTGTACCAGCGATTGACAATATTGTTGACACTGGCAATGCGTTGATCTGTGACCGGACCGGACTGATCTTCGTATACAAAAATCTGTTTGTCGTTGATGGTCGAGTTTTGCATGATCCAGGCAACCCGGGATTCGCCTGCCCGGTTCAATTCGTTGGTGTTCGAATCAAAGTATTCGGACGTCAGGATATGCGCGGCTTGCAAGCCGTAAGCGTACTGTTGGTTCATGATCGCGTAATAGGCTTCCCGATCCCAGCAGTTAAATGGCAACGGCCACGCATCGTTGCGTTCGGTTACCAGGCAGAAATCCTGTTTGAATTGTTCCAGCGCCGAGCACAGCTGGCCGCCGCAGGCATTGCAACCGCCACAGCAATCGCCCGGCCAGCCGCCACCCTGCGCATTGCATCCACCGGATGTTGCGCACGGGGAGCAGTTGGTCGAGTAGCCGGTGCACTGGGCCATTGCCGGCGAGCAGATGGCGAGCATGGCAATGAAAGCCACGGGCAGCGCCAGTCGTTTTGTGTAATAGGACATAATTGAGTCTCCGCGAATCCTTTCTGACGGGCAGTTGTTGTCAAATGCGAACCACCCGTTTTGACCGCTCAAAGGCGGTCGTCCCCGGGGGTCGGCGCCAGTTTCCCGATAATCGGGAGATTGGTGCGTATAACACTTATCGGCGCAATTGACCCGACAACCACGATCGATCAACCAGTAAAACGGGGCAAATTGCCTGGCCGGTGGCTATTTTTGAAAAGCCGGAAGCATTTCGTTGACCATCGTGATTGCAGCGGGACCAACGAGTACAACGAATATGCCGGGAAAAATGAAGATGACGAGCGGAAAGATCAGTTTGACAGCAGTCTTGGCGGCCTTTTCCTCGGCGATCTGCCGTCGCTGGGTCCGCATGGCTTCACTTTGCACCCGCAACGCCTTGGCGATACTGGAACCGAATTTGTCGGTTTGAATGATCACGGAAGCCAGCGTTTTCAGGTCATCGACGCCATTTCGCGTGCCCAGTTCCTTGAAGACGTCCTCGCGCGGGCTGCCCATCTGGACCTGCATGTTGCTGATAGCGAATTCATGGGACAGAACGGGGGCCGAATTTTCCATTTCATCGGCAACCTTTCGCATGGCCTGATCGAGACCCAGGCCTGCTTCGACGCATACGGTCAGCAAATCCAGCGCATCCGGCAAACTCAAAAAGATCTTCTCAATGCGTTTCTTGGCCTTCAGCGACAAAATGATATCGGGGGCAAAGAAAAACAGGCCGGCGGACATCAGGGTTCGAATCAGCGCCGTGGTAGTCATTCCGTTCAAAAAGACGCTGACGCCGCCGCCAATGAACAGACCCATGGCCGCCGCGACAAATTTCAGTCCGAGGAACACCATGGCCGCTTCTTCGGACCGGTAGCCGGCATGGTTGAGCCGCTCGCGGAGTTTGCCCTGTTCCGCTTCCGATTTCGGTTGCAGCGGCTTCGACAGGGCCGGGCTGGCATCCCGGAGAATCTTGGTGAAACCCTCTCCGCCCTCTTTGCCCTTGACGGTGCGCCGGCCCGACCGGCTTTCATGCGTTCCAGCCGCTCCTCCGTCCGCGTTTTGCGAAAGAAGAACAGGTCGGCGATGAACCAGACCATGGCCGCAATGGCGGCAAACGCGGCAAACGGAACGACAGTTGCGAAATCGATTTCAGCCAGCATCATTGAGTTCACGGTTACACCTTGATCGTAATAATTTTCTTGATGGCAATGGCGCCGAGAATTTGCATGACGATCCCGAAAATCAGCATCTTTTGACCCAGCGGCTCATTAAACAGCATCATCACGTAGTCGTAGTTCAGTCGCAGCATGACCAGAAACAGGACTGGCGGCAGACCCAGCAGCACGATTCCGGACAAGCGGCCTTCGCCGGTCAGCGCCTGAATCTGGCCCCAGATCTTGAATCGCTCGCGAATCAGCGAACTGATCTTGTCGAGGATTTCGGCCAGGTCACCCCCTGTCTGTCGTTGCAGAATCACGGCCGTGGCGAAAAATCGCAAGTCTTCGTTGCCCACGCGTTCGGTCATGTCGCGAATCGACTGTTCGACTGACATGCCGAGGTTTTGTTGTTCAAAGGCTTTCATGAATTCCGGACCCAGCGGGTCGCTCATTTGTTGCCCCACCAGTTGCAGCCCGGCGGGCAAGCTGTAGCCGGAGCGCAGGGCCCGGGACAGCACGTCCATGGCGTCGGCCAGCTGGGACGAAAAGACACGCATCCTTTTTTTCCGTTTCATCATCAGCCACAGAAAGGGCACCGCGGCGGCTGATACAAACACAAACGGCGCGATCAGCATCAGGGGCGACATGACGGCGTAGATAAACGTCGCCCCGGCACCCAGCCCGGCCACAATCCCCACGAACTTGCCCACCGACATCTTCAATCCGGCCTGATCGATGAACCGGGCCAGATTCAGGTGTTTGGCGATGGCAGTTTCGAGAATACTGGGGGCATCTTCCAGGGGTTTGGCCAGTACCGACGTGACGGCCGTTTTTTTGTCCTTGGCTCCGCGGCCCCGGTTGCTGGTAAAGTTCGCCAGGCGGTCTTCGAACTGGCCAGTTTCCTGTCGGCTCCGCAACACCAGCGCGATACCGCCTGCCAGACTGGCAAAGCAGACAAACAGCGAAACGAATACAAGTATTTGAAACATGCTACTGGACCAATCTGGATTTGCGCGAAAAGAATATTCCGTTTGGGTTTTCCCGGATCACCAGGCGAGTATCGAGCCCTAGTCGACCATCATGACTCGTTCCTGGAAGATGCTGGCCGGCAGCTTGACTCCCGAAGCCTCCAGCAGGTCCAGACACTTGGGACGGACTCCGGTGCAAACAAAGCGGCCCTTGGCTCGCCCGTTTTCATCAATCCCGTCCTGAATAAATCGAAAAATGTCCTGCATGACGATGGTTTCGTTTTCCATCCCGACAATTTCGGTAATGTGAGTTACTTTTCGCGGACCGCCTTGCAGGCGGTTGGCCTGCACGACCAGGTGCACCGCGCTGGCAATCTGGGTTCGCATGGCCTTCATCGGCATCTCGAAGCCGGCCATCAGGATCATGGTTTCCAGACGGCCAATACAGTCCCGCGGCGAGTTGGCGTGGGCGGTTGTCAACGACCCGTCGTGACCGGTATTCATGGCTTGCAGCATGTCCAGCGCCTCGGGCCCCCGGCATTCGCCGATGATGATTCGCTCGGGCCGCATCCGCAGACAGTTCTTGACCAGATCGGTGGCCGATACCTGGCCCTTGCCTTCAATATTTGGCGGACGCGTTTCCAGTCGCACTACGTGATCCTGTTGCAACTGCAATTCCGCCGCATCCTCAATGGTGACGATCCGGTCGGTGTTGCCGATAAAGCTGGACAACGTGTTCAGCAAGGTCGTTTTGCCGGAACCGGTACCGCCCGAGATGATGATGTTCAACCGGGCCTTCATGGCGCCCTCCAGCAACATGACCATCTCCGGAGTAAACGCCTTGAATCGCAACAGGTCCTCCAGTTTCAGGGGATCCGAGCCAAAACGACGAATGGACATGGCGGCACCGTCCAGCGCCAGCGGCGGAATGATGGCGTTGACCCGGGAACCGTCTTCCAGACGCGCATCGACCATCGGGACACGTTTCGTCCACCCGCCGGCCCACCTTGGACACGATGCGGTCAATGATTTGCAACAGGTGATTGTTGTCCCGAAATTCGACATTGGTTTTTTCCATCTTGCCGCGGCGTTCGACATAGATGTTTTTGGGACCGTTGATCAGGATATCACTGATCGAGGGATCCTTGAGCAACATTTCCAGCGGTCCCAGGCCAAACGTTTCGTCCAGCACCTCGTCCACCAGACGATCACGCTCGGAACGGTTCAGCAAGGTGTTTTCGTTATCGCACAGGTGTTCGACCACCATGCGAATTTCCTTGCGCAGGACATCCCCCTCGAATTCACTGATCCGGTTCAGATCGAGTTTTCCAATCAGCCTCTGGTGAATCCGCTGCTTCAGCTGGTCAAATTCGGTTTGCGAATTCGCCTTGGGCACGAGGCTCTGGCTTGTACTCATATTTCCTTGTCCCGTAGGGTAATGGACAGCTTTGCGAAACGCCTGAATCGGCGTAATTCTTCAGTCCTGACAAAAAGTTTCTCCCAAATATAGCCCCTGTTTGACAAACAGGCCGGTATCGACAAACTTTCAATGTTGCGAATTCACATCGCCCGTCACCCACTCCGCACAACCCGTACAAACCGGTCTTTAGCCAAAATCCCGGCGCGCAGTCCGGCGGGCCAGTGGGTTTCCGCCGCGCCAACTGCAGCAAACAAATCGATCCTGACATGCAAGCCGCTTGCGCTGCGCCCTTCTGAAAAATCTGCGGACTGCGGCCGGCCGATGGGCCGCCGACCGCCCTCCGGACCGGCAATCCGGTGGCGCAAGTTCTTGTATTGGCCGGCCCCAGCAACCAGAATACCGGTAACCCGCCCGTTTCAGGAGAACGCCGTGAGCCAGATCGTCGCTTGCCCCAAATGCCACAAGCATTACCGAATCGATGACCGCGCGGCTGGCCAAAAAATGAAATGCCCGCAATGCCAGACCGTTTTTTCGGCGGCCGCCGGGGTCCCGGGACCAGCCGGGGCAACCACCGCTCAACCGCGCCCATCCACCGCGCCGAGCAGCCCTGCCCGTACCCGGGGTCAACTGGTCGCCGGGCCCCAGCTGTTCCCCAATGAGGTACCGACCGGACCCGATCCGCTGGCCAATCATGTCATTGAGGACCCCGGCTTTGCCATCGTCGATATTGACGAGGTTCGGCGGAAGCGTCTGGCCCAACAACGGCGTCAGGGGATTGAACTATCGATCGACCCACTTGAGAAATTCAGGGCCGATGCCGAAGCGGAAAAAGCCAAAATACAGTTGCAGGACCGGCAATCGCGGATGGCCATCCTGTTTGGACTGGCGGCCGCCGCCGTGCTGGTGGTCTTGCTGGCTGCCGGCTATATCGTGGCGCTCAATACACGCGCCGGATTCCACATTCTGTTGTACTCCAGCCTGGCCGGACTGGTGGTGTTCCTGATGGTCAATTTGCTGATCGTCCAGCATGTCAAGAATCACCATCCCAAACAGTCGTTGTGGTACGCGCTGTTGCCCCCCTACCGGGTGTATTACTGGGTCAAGAACTGGAGCGATTTCAGGGCCTATGCCATGACCGAAATCGCACTGCTGGTACCCCTGGTCATCGGCATCTGCCTGGTGGTGCATTTCAACACCAAATACCACATGGGGTATTTTTAGTGCGCGTCGCACACGGACATTGGAGAGGCAGGCCGCGGTTTTGTGCCGCCGTTGCCCAAAGGGTCACCTGACGAAGCGATGCGACACGGGTGGATAACGCACTCCGGACACTGCCGGATGGCCTGCGTCAGCGGGCCACAACCGGATTGGTGATCGACCGCGCGGCCCGCGTCATGGTGGGAACCGCGTACAATCCCGTCCGCGCCGTGATGAACAACGTGCTGCCACCGGGCCCGCCAAACGTGACGTTGGACGGCGCTTCGGGAATCTCGAGTTGCTGGATAATCACGCCCTCGGGCGAAACCACGCAAACCTGCCGCCCTTGTGTCAAATAGATATTGCCCCGCTCGTCGACCGTCATCCCGTCGCTCCCCATCTCGGTCAAAACGGACGGCGGACCCAATTGCCCCGGGCCCGTCACCGGGTAACGCCAGATCTGGCCGGCACCGGTATCGGCGACGTACAACGTGCGGCCGTCGGGGGACAATACGATCCCGTTGGGCTGCTGCAGCGTATCGATCACCCGCACCAGCTTCCCTCCCCGGGGCAGATAATAAACGCCCTCGACTTGTTGTTCCAAATCATCGCGATTGCCATACCGCGGGTCGGTGAAATACAAACCACCCTGACCATCCAGATCCAGGTCATTGGGGCTGTTCAGCCGCTTGTCCGCATACGAGTCAGCCAAAACCCTGACCTGGCCGTCGACCCCTTGCCGGGTGACCTGCCGATTGCCTCCCTCGCATGCGATCAGGGCGTCGGACGGTGTCCACATCAATCCGTTGGCTGCACCGGAATCCTCCCGAAACACGGATGTTCGTTCCGACTCGGGATCAAACACGTGAATCCGCTGATTGGGGATATCGGAAAAGTAGATTTTGCCGTCGGGCCCGGCTGCCGGGCCCTCGGTAAACCGGAATCCGCCTGCCACCTTGACCACCCGGGCGTCCCCGGCGAACACCTTTCCCGAACCTGGCGTTGCGGCGACGGGCTGGCGAGGTTCCGCGACCGCATCGTCAGGCAGATTCTTCAGCCGCAGATTTCGCCAGCGGACGGAAATCGGGTCAGTTCGCCCGCCGACTCCGTGAACCTGCAAGGCAATGAAGCCCGAGGGCGTCATGGCGTCCGTCAGCTCTGCTGCCGGAACACCGTTAATCCACGTGCGGATGGAATCGCCAACCGCCTGGATGCGATAGTGATTCCAGTCGTTTTGACGGAACGCATACCGGGCGTCGGGACGGTTTTTCAGGTCGTCCAGCCAGCCACGCCTCGACTCGTCGTAAATCCCGGCCGACCAGGCCCGGTCCGACGGATCAATCTCGACCTGGTATCCGTGCACACGGCCGTTCTGGTAATCCGGCAAACTGTTGGAGCGAATCTGGATTCCGGAATTCAGATCCGGATCCACCAGAAACTCGAGTTCCAGCACAAAATTGCGATAGTGCTTGTCCGTGCACAAAAACGAGTTTGGAGTATTGGGCACGGTCGTACCGACGATCGCTCCGTCTTCGACAAAATAACGGGCCTGGCCCCCCCGCTGCGTCCAGCCCTCCAGCGACCGGCCGTCGAACAGCGGCGTCCATCCGTCGTCCTGGGCGGAAAGACAAAACACCGGAATCAACGACAACGCCAGAACGAGCAGGGTACGCATGGGATTGAATCTCGGTGACGATCCACGGAATTGTCAGGCCCTATCTCCCGATTAAACACGCCCGACACCACACGGTCCAGCGGTCGAACGGGGAAGCCGGGTGTTTTTCGATTCGCGGACAGGCAATACAAATAACAGCGGTTTGAATCGGCGTCCGTTCCACGTGGCCTGTTCCAGCTCGACCGGGGTGACCGCGAAGCGATTCGGTCGCGGCACCGGGCATCGCCCGGACGAGTGCCGGCTGCACCGATGGCTCCCGGATTCCGGTCACAACACCTGTCGTCGCGAATTCGACCCTTCTCCGGAACCTGCCATCGACCCCGCTTGCCGAAGTTTCCGGGACGGGTCTCGCCGAAGCCGGTTGTTGACGGCGGTTGATCTGGTTACGGTCACAAACTCTAATTGAGCTGACAACTGAATCCCGGGAGCACAAGCCATGTCAATTTCCAAGCCGTTTAATCTGATGCAGTGGATTGCCGATCACGAACACGAATTCAAACCGCCGGTCATGAACAAACAGTTCTTCAAGGAAGCCGACGATGTGATCGTGTTTGTTTCCGTGGGACCCAACACACGCAACGACTACCATGTCAATCCGACCGAAGAACTGTTTTACCAGCTGAAAGGTGATATTGCCGTCCGCGTCCGCCCGCTGGATGGTACACCCCCCCACGATATTGTGATCCGCGAAGGTGAAATGTGGTTGTGTCCGCGGATGGTTCCCCATCGGCCCCAGCGACCGGAACACACGCTGGGGCTGATCGTGGAGTTTCCACGTCCCGCCGGTACGCTCGATGGCCTTCGCTGGTACTGCAATCAGGATCGGCATCTGGTGCACGAGGCCCAGTTCCGGTTGGCCCACATCGACGAGGACCTGCACAAAATCATGGATGATTTCTGGAATGGCCCGGAATCCGTTCGGACTTGCAAGGAATGCGGTACGGTGATCGAGCGGGCCGGCGAGTTTTCACTCGATGCCGTCTCCTGACCTGGCCGTCAACGCGCACCAAAACGCTTCGCCAAACCGCCGGGTGGTACCTGCCTTTTGAATTGATCCCGCATCGAGGCTTCCGCACTTGCCTGAACCCATCACGATTCCGCCCGGCAAACCCTGTGATCTGAACGCCATTCCCGCGCGTGTGAAGTGCGAGGAATACAACAGCGACTCGGCGTATAAAAAGATCGCCCGAAATGCCGAAACCATGGCTGAAATTTCGCGGCGGTTGTACGCTGAAAACCGGCAGTCCGTACTGCTGCTGTTGCAGGGTATGGATGCCGCCGGCAAAGACAGCACGATCCGCACGATCACCCGGGGCATGAATCCGCGCAGCCTGGTCGTGACCTCGTTCAAGGTTCCCAGTGAAGAAGAACTGGATCACGACTTTTTATGGCGGGTACACTATCGCGTTCCCCGCAAGGGGAATATCGGGATCTTCAACCGGTCACACTATGAAGACGTGCTGGTGGTCCGCGTGCATGACCTGTGCCCCGGAGTTGACTGGCAACAGCGATTTGAGCAAATCAACAACTTTGAAAAACTGCTGGTCCAGAACGGGACTGCCATTTTGAAATGCTACCTGCATATCAGTCGTGATGAACAGCGAAAACGACTGCAAGCGAGAATTGACAATCCGGACGATCACTGGAAAGTGAACCTGCGAGATCACGAGGAACGCCAGCACTGGGACCGGTACATGGATGCATTCAATGACGCGATCACCCATACCAACACCGTCCATGCACCGTGGCATGTGGTTCCCGCGGATCGCAAATGGTATCGCAAGCTGGTCGTCAGCGAATTGATGCTGGCGACCTTGCAAACAATGAACCCGCAGTATCCGGTGCCCAATCTGGATTACGACCACATTATCGTGGAGTGACCCGGACGCCGCCGGGGGGCACGTTTCGCGCCGGGCGGCGGGGCGATTCAGGATGTTGCGTCTGGCGGTTTGCCGGAATCCGGTGTGTCGACGACGGCCTCGCCGCGCAGAATCAGTACGGAACAATGGGCCAGTCTGAGGACGCGTTCTGCCACGGAACCCAGCAACCACTCTTTCAGACCGCTTTTGCCATGACTGGAAACGACGATCAGGTCGGCGCCGACACTTTTGGCAAATTTGACAATTTCCAGACCCGGATCCCCCAATCGGCAAGCCGGTTCGATTCGCGCCCATTGTCCGGAGCCAAAAATCTCGCGCACCGAGTCCGCAGCGTAACGCAGTCGTTGCTGGTCGTACTCGGGGGGAATGGGGGCATTGGAACCGTAGGGAACCAGAACAGGGGTCGGGGCAACGACGTGAATCGCAAGAATGTTGGTCGAGTCCTCGGCCATTTCGATGGTCTTGTCCAATGCCGCGGTTGAGGAACGGGAATAATCGAAGGGGACGACCACGGTTTTGTGCTGCAAAAACTTCATCGGTGGCACCTGAGGTGTCGGATGGGGAGCGGTTTATATGTGTAAACGTCCGGCCAGAATCGTTATTCCAGCAGCGCTTCGATTTCAGCCCGTGCCAAGGCCGAGCGCTGTTCCGGCGGCGCACATCGAATTTGGCGAATGGCCTGCCAGGCGGCCGACCGGGCGATCGAGGAGATGCGGCATCCCAGGAAATCGGCCCAGTCCCGGGCGTTCCAGATGTCGATAATATCCGGCTTTCTTTCGATCTGACGAGCGACACGGTGATTTATGGTCGTTGCCGGGCGACCGGGCGATGGAACGTCGACCGGCGCGGTCAGTTCACGCCAGACTCGCATCGTCCGCAGCAGGGAATCCTGGGCTGCGCGATCACGATTCTGCCAGTCAATCGCCTCGCCGCGCAGGGCCACCGGTTCCAGCATCACCCTGCCATCCACGAAGCCGGCTTCGATTTCCCCGGCCTCGATCTGGACAAAGTGTTTGTCGATCCGGTCCATGACCGGGTTGTACACGTCCAGTGAATAACCGGTCAAAACCGGTTGCGGCTCGCCGGCCTTTCCGGGTCGATAGCGGGGCGAGAAGCTTGCCGGTGGCGGACCGGGGCAAAGTCCTTCTCCCACCTGCTGCAATTGGTCACGATGGTCCTCCAGCACCTGTTTCCAGTCGGAGGTTTCGAGGCGCTCGATTAACAGATCGAGGTAAACTTGCTGGTTATTCATTGCATTGCGAACTGGTAATCGGCTCCACGTGCAACGAGGCCGGATCTGTGCCACCCTGGAAATTTCGTCCCCGGGGCGGCGAGGGTTCCGCAGGAGTGCCGGTCATTGCGGCCCGGGCGGCATTGTCCGGCAGATTGGGACTGATTTCAAGCTCGCTGGATCAGGTTGGTGATTGAGCAGGAATCCCGAAATAACGGCCGCGATTGACTCAACCCCGCTTTGTCACTCTCGCCGACCTGAACCTGCCCAACGATCGAGAGTCCTTGCAATCACCAGAACGCCCAGGGCAACCATGTTGGCGCAAGCCCTGGTCGTGTCCGTTGTCTGCCTGTCCAGTCAGCCGCATTTTAACTGGCGTGACTGTGTTGGCGAGCGACCAATATCCTGGCGCTCGCCCGGGCGATGGCTTGAATGGTGCAAACCCCTTGTTTCAGGGAATCAGTATTAAATTGGTTCAGTCACAAGCCGAATCGCAGCGTGATTGTCTCCCGCCGGGTCCGCTGTTAGATTATTTGCAACACCTCTGACAGCCGTATTGGAAGTGCCTGCTCAACTGGTGTTGGCCGCGGTCTTCAAAACCGTTGGGCTGCATGAAAAACATGTGGTCGGTGGGTTCGATTCCCATGCACTTCCGTTCAGAGAATCGCGGTAACCTGCCGCATCTCGCATATCCGACTCGGTCACCCCCCCGTGACGCCAACCGATTGTCCCTGGTTGCGAGTTGCCGCACTCCCGAAGGCGCCGCATATTGCGGGCTTTTCGGTTTTAACGCGCCGGCTTCGGCGCTTCGGATGCTGCGCCGGGTTGCACCGGGCCCTTGACCATTTGGCTGTACCCGGCTGCCTGTTGACGATCCCACGGCCCAGCGGCGGCGCAGGTCCATCGGCTGAAATGGTGCTTTTTTCAGCGAATTACCCGCCGACATGGATGGGGTAAGCGATGGACCGATTCATTTCGGTCCTGGATTTGGCACAACCGATGACCTGTTATCCGGGGGACACGTTCGAAGTGTCAGACAACTGATGGATCGTACCGCGCAACTTTTTTTCCAAAACACTCCAGCCGGGTCGATAAGGTTTCCCAGTGCCACTTTCGACTCGTTGGGGAGGGCTGCGGGCACCTGGGTCGGGAGCTGGCAGACATCTTCCAGGGTTGATGTCGGCACCGGTTCATTTGCGTTGATTATCGCCAACGTGCCGGTACCGGCATCGGTCATGATTTTTTCGACGCTGGCCGGCGCCGGCCTGATGCTTCGCCGACGTCGCAGCTCCTTCGAACCAAACACAATCGGAAACACGGCTGGACCAGCCAGCCGTGGCACCCGACCACCGGCATGCAACGATCCGGCAGCTGAACGCCGAAACGCCAAGGCCGATGTTGAACGGCGACCGGAAATGGCTGTTGCTTGTTTGCGGGCATGGTTTTGCCGGACGCGCAACCAGCTTGCCCGGCAAAACAGGCGTTCAATCCGCGTCGAGCCATTACCGCCGGTTCGGTTTTACCCTGTCGTGCCCATGCCGCGAGGTGTCTGTCTCTCAATTGCGACTCAGGTCGGCATTGCCATGGGGCGACAGGTAGTTGCGTCCGAGCAGTGATTCGGGACGATTGTTGGTCAGAAACGGCGAGTTGACTCCATGCGTTGCCAGGCCCCGCGTCCAGTCCAGTCGCAACGACCACGGACTTTGGGGATGGGCCTGAATGCTCTCTTGCCAAAGTCTTAATGCTTCGGGCATGGCGCCGCTGTGATAATGAGCCAGGCCGGCGTAATAGACCGCTTCCTGATACCGGGGGTCGGTCGGCGTGATTTCGTCGAACAGCGACTTGATCCCGTCATAATTGCCCTGGGTCCAGCACCGGTAGATCTGCTGCATCACCATGTCCGGCACGCGCTGCTGGTCGGTAACCATTTTGAAAGACTTTTTCATTTCTGCCCATTCGCCCCGCTCCCGGGCAATGGCTCCCCGCAGATACCAGCCTTCCGAAGACTGGTCGTCACCCAGCATTTTCAGGGCGTCGTCCGGTCGACCCAGTTCATACAGCACGGTTGCCCGGCGGGCCGGGTCCGCAATCAACAATTCGTCATCCGTCAATCGGCCATAGTTTTCGTTTTCGTTCAGAATCGAGACCATGGCAGAAAACAATTCGTCCGGCGTGCAGAACAAATTGAGGGCCCCCAGCGACTTGCCTTCCGGAGTGACGAACATTACCGGGGGGGTGGGCAGCACGGACGAAAATTTGAGTTCCGGATTGATCAGCAAGGTCATTTCGGCCGCCGTGGCGTCGTACAGGCTGCCTCGCGGCTCCATCTCAAAATAGTAGGGCACAAACCGGCGATTAATCAACTTGACGATTCGATCGTCGACCAGTGGCCCGGCCGAAAGGCCTCGGTCGCCGGACTGATCCGGGGGTCTTCCGAGGAGGACCGAAAGGCAGCCGGCATCAGCATCACAATCTTGTTCTGTTCCCGAGCCAGGCGTTGGGCGTCGGCCAGGTCTGCCGCAAACTGGATCCCCAGCGGAAACTCGTTCATCGGGTGATCGGCCCGCAGTGACGACGCCAGCATTATCAGGGCAGTCAGGGCGAGCGTTCCGGCTGCTGAAAACCCGTGTCGGGCTCCCGCGTCAAAACGGATGTTTGCGGCGTACTGAAAAAGTACTGGCATTACCAATCCTGTGCTTTCAAATGAGCCACCGCCTGCCTGACGGTCGATACGGATGCCGACGCGTCCCCGGTGACAGATCGCAACGGCTCGCTTAAAGATAACGCGAGTCCATTACGAATTGCACGACAATTTTGTTTATCCCTTGATTTTCATCATCGTCACACCGATTTGTTGCCGCTAACACGCAAATCATTGACCGGCGCGACCTGAACATCTAGAATGCGGTCTCCGGGCATTTCGGGGATTCCGGCAGATTCCACCAACTTTTCCGAATTTAATGATTAGTAAAACCACCAGATTCGATATGAACCCCAATGACAAACTGTACGAACGTACCATCGAGGGCGACGATTTTGATTTTGATTTTGACGAGGATTTCGAGTCTGAAGTGACCTCCGAATACAACGTGATGAATGCCATGCGTTTCGACCGCGAGGCGGGTACGGCCAGTTGCAATTTCGAAATCGATGAAGAGGACGAGGATTCAGTGGCCTAGGCGGCAAAAAAGTTCCCGGGTGACGCCGGGCTGGCCATGCCGCGAATCGTGGTGCTCCCGCAATCTGACTCGCCGTCTTCGGTTGCCCTGCCCACCAACAAATGTTGACCCTGATGCTGGCTGGACTCCTGCGCGTTGCGACCGGGCAGACCCCCGGTTACGGGTATAGATTGGGTCAGTCGCAGGGTTGGGGTTAGGTGACCGGCCCCAAACCCGGGGGGCAGACTCGCCCTCAAGGTCGCTGATTCTCCACATGCTCCACCATCCCGCGACCCCAGGCGGGGCCAGCGGCGGGCGACGTTGCCCAGGGCGATGGATAACTCGTCACGGGATCTCAGGGATCCGGCGACGGCCATTCGGGAATTCCCTGTTCGGCAAGCTGTCGCTGATACTCCACGTGAAAAGGTCGTACGGCAGAGTTGGGGACCGCTTCGTTGACCATTCCGGAACGCGCCTCGGACCACCAGCGGTCAAAGGCGGCGCGCATCGCCTGCACCACCTCGGGATGCTGGTCAATGACGTTGCTGGTTTCAAACGGGTCATCGCGGATGTCGTACAGTTCGCCGTCGTTGACCAGGCGAAACCGGCTGTTTCGGACAGCAAAATTTTTGAATTTGGCGTCATCCGGATTGCTGCCTTTTGCCCAGCGGCCGACATGCGTAAAAAGCAACCGGTCGGGCCACGCGGCTGACGGATTCTGCAACAAAGGCAACAGGCTGCGTCCCTCCACTTGACCGTTTTCCGGCAGTGCGGACCCGGCCAACCCGGCCAGCGTCGGGAAAATATCGATATGAGCGGTCAGCTCGTCGATCTCCCGGTTTTCCGGCAACACTCCCTTCCACCTCCAAAACGCGGGCACGCGAGTCCCTCCCTCATACGGGGAACCCTTGCCGGTTTTGAATCCGGCTGTATACAGCCGGCACGGCTGGCCGTGTCGGGTCGCATTGACATTTGCCTGGCCATTATCCGTCATAAAAATCAGAAGCGTATTTTGTTCGAGGTCCCGTTGCGCCAACCGTTCCATCAATAATCCCATGTTATCGTCGATGTTGGCAATCATTCCGTAACGACCCGCGGTAACCGCATCGAATCCGGCATCCAGGAAAGGCTGTTTGCAGAATGGCGGTGCAATCATGGGCCCATGCGGGGCATTGGGAGTGATTAATGCAAAAAACGGTTGATCGGTTTGGCTTTGGCGGTCAATCCAGCCGAGGGCCGCCTGGAAAAATACGTCGGTGCAAAAACCGCGGGTCTGCACAAAGATCCGGTTGTGCCGCAACACGCAATCGAAATACCGGTTGTGTTCATTGGGGGGCGCGTCGGCACAGCTGCAGTCATAACGCTGGCCAATGCCACCGGCTCCGTGAACAAAAACTTCCTGAAATCCCCGATTATGCGGTTGATACGGCTCCTCATCCCCCAAATGCCATTTGCCAAAAATCCCGGTCGCATATCCGGCCTGACTCAATGCCTGAGCCACCGTCGTCGCGTCCAGTGCCATTCGTTCACGCTCGACAAGCGTATGCGTTACCCCACTTTTAAATTCATGGCGTCCGGTCATCATGGCCGCGCGTGTGGGTGCACACGTGGGACTGACATGAAAATCACTAAACCGCGTGCTCAGCGAATACAGCCGGTCGAGATTGGGAGTGCGCAGGTCCGGGTTTCCCAAACAACTCAAGTCCCCTTTCCCCTGATCGTCCGTCATCACCAGAACGATGTTGGGCCGGCGACCGGCCAACTCATCCGCCTGGGTGTCCGGGATACCGGAAATCCAGAGCAAACACGCCACGGCGACAGCAAGCACGGATTTTGGGGCGGCCCGCCAGGTGGAACGGACTGACTTTGTCGAAACCATGTCGTTTGGACCCGAGAGGGTGACGGGCAGCTGGTCCAGCCGTGCCATTCCGCGGAAACCGCTCTGTCAGCCGAAACAGCTGCGGCATCCCATGGGGATCTTCGCCAAAACCGGACGGACTCGAATGAAAACCACTCAAGTCAATATAATCAGATCAGGCCCGGCCCACACGCCGCCCGGAGATCTTTTTGCTCGTGATCATTCAAGGGGTACAATGAGGCCGTTGTACCAAAATACACTTTTGGTTCACAAACAGCAGCGCGGTCGCCAACCCACCTGAACCGGTTTCGGGGAATGCTCCATGAAACAATGCAGAACAGCCGATGAGTATTTTGACAACGCCCGGTGGTGGCAACCGGAACTGGATCGACTGAGAAAGATCCTGTTGTCGCTGGGGTTGACCGAACACGTCAAGTGGGGCGGACCCGTCTATACGTGCGATGGCCAGAATGTCGTGGGACTCGGCGCGTACAAATCGTGGGTGGCTCTCTGGTTTTTTCAGGGTGCCTTGCTGAAAGATGATCTGCAGGTTTTGGTCAACGCGCAAACGGGCAAAACCAAAGCGCAACGGCAATGGAGGTTTGCCGACGCGAAACAGATCAAGGTGGGTGCCGTCAGGGCCTATGTCCGGGAAGCGATGGAACTGGCGCGGTCTGGCGCGGCCGTCCCCATCCAGCGAAACAAACCACTGGAGATTCCGCCGGAGTTGATCCAGGCGCTGGCCCAGAACAAGCGGGCCCGGAGCAGGTTTGACAAAATGTCCAAAAGTTGTCGTCGAGAATACGCGGAATACATCGCCGAGGCCAAACGGGACGACACCAAACAGCGACGTTTGCAAAAGATCCTGCCGATGATCGCCGGCGGTGGCGGTCTGAACGACCGGTACCGGTAAACCACGCGGCATCCACATCGATCTGCAACGGTCGTCAAAAGAGGGACACGTCCCGAATCCCAAACGACGGGGTGAAACCGAACGGATCCCGGAGCCTGTCCCGGTTGGCGGGTAACTCGGCGAACCGGGAATGGTTCGTCGCCGAAAACGGGTTTTTTGCCTCGTCAGGTCATCAGGTAATCGTGCGTTGTGCCCGTCCTCGCCTGGTGTCGACCGGTTGTTGCAGGATTAGCCAATGAAACTGGTCAGCTTTTCCAGCGCCCGCTGCAACTTGCGCAAGAACGAATCTTCATGGTGGATAAAGCTGTAGTTGGGGTGTTGCTGCCAGTAATGTTGCAGCTTGCGATCGATTTCGATTGCTTCGTCGACCGTTTCCACGCGTGTCGGATTGCCGCCTTCGATAGACAAGCGCCCCACCGCAGCGGTCTCAAAAAAGATCACGGCGTCATATCGGGCCAATTCGATTTCCAGCGTTGTATTCAGGGCCTCAAAAAAATCGCCATCGGGCGGCCAGTACACCGCACTGTCGACGGTACCCCGGTCGCACAGCAACAGACGGTCGGGATACTGGGCAAAGTGCACATCCTCCAGATTGCGCTGCACGTGATAAATGGCCGTTTGTGCCGAGCGCCGGGCATGGATTTCACGAAACCGGGGAAATCCGCCGGAAAACAGCATGGTGGCCGCTTCCGGAACGACCACGATCCGATTGCCCACCTCGCGGCGGATCAAATCGGCCGCCGTCGTTTTGCCGCCCCCGGGCCCGCCTGTCAGGACAATGCGATGGCAGCGGGATCTGTGCTGGCTCATTCGGGCTTCCTCGTTCAGGTCAATGTCGTTTGCTGAACCCGTCGTGTTTCAAGCGAACTTGATTGTTGCCGGCAACGGATTCCGCGACAAGTTCAACATCGACGGAGTTTCCGCTTCCCGGCCTGCAGCCGACGCGCCCTTTTTGGCGTAATGCCGCTCAACGGCCCCCCTGCAAAACGCTTCATCGGGATACCCGAAACCAGTTCAATCCACAGGCCGAAATCAGTTGCCGACGGTTTCCAGGTACTGATGGCAATCAATGCATGTAAGCGTCAGGTCAAAATAGCGAAGCGCGGCTGCTTCGATATTTTTGTTCGCGGCCGCCAGTTCCAGGCGGGCTGCGGCGTCGGCCATGTCTTGCGTGAATCTTTTGTATTCGGGAGTATCAAGGACAAACCAGTGTTGGCCCACGACCAGGGCCGTGACACCCTGAGCACCGTCACGAACGAGATCAAAGTCTTTTATCGCAAGGCCTTCCACGATTTGCTGATTGCTCGTCAGTTTGCCCCGCATGAATGCCTGTCGGGCATCCTGTTTGATCTGTTCGACCTTGCTCGTTTGCTGATCCTGCGGTTGCCAGGTCCCGGAGGAAATCCCCAGTCCGCCAAACGCCAGACCGGATACCGCGAAAATAGCGATGATCAGAACAGTTTTCATATCGTTCTCCCGTGTTACGATTGGATCGGCGGGCCAGTATTTCGGCTGGTTTTGGGAAATGCAAACATCGTGCCGTCGCCCGATGAACATCCCGCCGGATCGCAAACTCTGGCGATTTGACGAATTTCAGTCAGGTGGCGGGTGCCTCGGGGCAGCGCTGTGCGGGCCAGCACACCCGCAAATTTGGCAACGGGACCCGTCCCTGGCGTCTCACGGGCCGCTCGGCCACGGACAGGGCATCTGGCCGTCCACGACGCGCAGGGCTTCCGGCCGCGATCAGCGACTTGCCCCCGCCTGCCCCCGCCGGGGAATCACCGATGCCCACCGCTTCGTGAGCGTTTTTTCGGTTCCAATCAAAATTTGGCGAGTGATAATTGTTGCATCGCCCGAACCGGGCCGGCCCGCGGACCAAAACCAGTCGCCGCGACCGCGCCAGCCGCGGTGAATTTCGGCCATCCGTTGGCACCGTGGGTGCCTTCCACGCGATGGCCCGGTGCGATACGGCTGGTGACCGGGCAATGACAGATTGCGCGTGATGGTCCTGCAACTTCGCAATAGAGAACAGGGAAAACCCAATGAGATGGTCACCCGTCGTTTTGCACAGCGCCTGTCCAACATGGTTGCCGGGGACTCTCAGCAACCGCGAACCTGGCGCCAATCTTGCGCTGCGAATCTGCCACTGTCTGATACTGGCGACCGCAGTTACGGCGTCGGGCACAGGCCGGGCCTGCATACTAACCGCCCAAACACCGCGGACGTCCAATGCCGATATCAGCCAGGATCCGAATGCTCTGGAGACGTTGCCTGTCCCAACCGTCGCGCCGCGAGTAATCCCGCTGATCGACCCGTCACTGACCGGCTGGAACGAAGCGGGTCCCGGTCCGGGGCGATCGGGGATCAGCCTGCGCGCCAATTGGGTCATGCCGGATTCCAGCGGCAGCCTTTCGGGCACCGTCCTGGGTGAGACGGAATTCGACGTGGCCGGGATGAACATTTTTTTGCTTCGGGATGGATTTGTCGTGAATGAAGCGCCCGCCGACGAGCGCGGGAATTTCAAACTTGAGGGCTTGAAAACCGGGTTATATACGATTGTTGGATACAGCCCGTCCGCGTTTTTTACTTACGGATTTAACTCCGTGAATTACCGAGATTCGGTACGGTACCTGCCGCGGCGGATCACGACCCGGGCCGTGGCCTCATTTGGGAACAAGATGGCCGTTGGCAAACTGATTGAGAAATATTCGCCGGAAGTCCGGTTTCCGGAATATGGAAAGTACGATTTCGGCGAAGCTGACATCAGTCAGGCGCGGCATTTTGGGTGGCGGGGACTCGGCCAGTTTGATGTACCGGCGACTCCGGCGACCTCCGTGCAGTCTCGCGCTATTGCTCTGGACAATGGGGGCACATTCCGTGGCCGGGTGCATCAGGTCCACCACCGCACTGGCCGACCGGTACCGGTCCGGCAATCCAAAGTTCTGCTGATTGGATCGGGCCAGGTCATTGCCGAAACCGCGTGCGACCGATTCGGCATCTTTGAATTCTCGGCGGTCGAGCCAGCCACCTACGGACTGGTGGCGGCCGGCAGCGACGGATTTGCGGCAATTGGAATCCGCCTGTTCCTGCCGGATTCCGGCTCCCGGTCGCGGCGACTCTCGGCAACGATACCGGGCCAGGGTTCGGCCCCAGGCCGGTCGCATTCGGTTGTTCATGTCAGCCAGAGTGATACTCAAGCCGTAACGCCGGCATTCGATCTGACCCTGATTCAGACGGATTCGATCGGCTGGATCAACCATTACGTCACCGAACAACAATTTGCCGAAAACGCCTCCCAACCCCGCCCGATGGCCCCGCAACGGTGCCAATTTTGTTACCAGATGTTTTACGGGCCAGCGTCTCCTTGTGGTTGCGGGCATTAGTGCCATTGCCCGCGCCCGAGACGGCCCACGTTCCCCCATCGGACATCCCGCGTTAACGCTCAGGCGACGTACCAACGGCCTGATTGCGAGCCTGGGCTGACGCGTCGCGTTGTCCGCGCCAGCCAGTCGAAACGGCTTTGAATCTTTCGGAAGGGTTTTCCAATTAATGACGGAAATGGTACGGTTTTCGCACCATTTTAGCAGCCGCCTGATCGATGGACGGTCAGGTACAGACCGTTTTTTTGGGAGCGCGGCCATGACCAATCGTCCCTCCGACCCGTGGGTCGATGGCCTGACGATTGACCAGGTTTTTCGACAAACTGCTTGCAGCCATCCGGATCGAATGGCCGCAATTTTTGATGAATCGGAATGGCAGGCGAGCTGGTCAGAATTCGAGGCGGCCGTCGATCAGGCAGCCCGGGGGTTGTATGCCACCGGAATTCGCCCGGGAAACCATGTCGCGGTCTGGGCCACCAATGTTCCCGAGTGGCTGATCCTGCAATTTGCCACGGCACGGATTGGGGCCGTTTTGGTGGCGATTAATCCGGCTTGCCGGGCTACTGAACTGGCATTCGCGTTGCGACAGAGCGATGCCCGCCTGTTGTGCCTGGTCGATCGCTTCAAGACCTCGAACTACCTGGAACTTTTCCGGCAAGCCTGTCCGGAAATCGAGAGTCACGAAGCCCCGGGACAACGCTGCCAGGCATTTCCCAAACTGCAGCAGGTGGTGTTGCTGCGCGGTTCGACGCCCCGCTGGGCAGTGGCCTGGGACACTCTGCTGGAACGGGCCCGTGACGTCGCCAGCAGCGCGATTGCCGAGATGGGCAAAGGCCTGCATCCAAACGATCCGGTCAACATCCAGTTCACTTCGGGAACAACCGGTTTGCCCAAGGCAGCCATGCTGAGTCACCGCAATTTGTTGATGAACGCATTTTACGTGGGCCAGCGGCAACATCTCAACCATCAGGATCGAATTTGCATTCCGGTTCCCTTCTATCACTGCTTTGGTTGCGTTCTCGGATCGCTGTGTTCGGCCGTATATGGATCGTCAATGATTATTCCATCAGAGTTTTTCAATGCCCGACAAACGTTGCAATCCATTGAACAGCATCGCGCGACCGTCCTGTACGGGGTCCCGACGATGTTTATTGCTGAATTGCAGGATCCTGATTTGCGGCGTTTTGATACCAGCTCGTTGCGGACCGGAATCATGGCCGGCGCTCCCTGCCCGGTGGAGATCATGCGCCAAGTCATGCATGAACTGGGTGCCCGCGAAATGACCATCGCCTACGGGCTGACCGAGGCGTCGCCGGTCCTGACGCAAACCGGAACCGACGATCCGATTGAATGGCGCGTTGAAACGGTAGGCCGGCCTCTGCCCGGCGTGGAAATCAAAATTGTTGATCCGCAAACCGGCGCGGCATTGCCGGACGGCCAGTCCGGAGAATTGTGCAGTCGGGGACACGGCATCATGATTGGCTACTACAACGATCCACAGGCGACCGGCCAGGCGATTGATCCGGACGGGTGGCTGCACTCGGGTGATCTGGCCGTCCGCCAAAGCGATGGTTACTTTCGCATCACGGGGCGGATCAAGGATATGGTGATCCGCGGTGGCGAAAACATTTATCCGCGGGAAATCGAGGAATTCCTGTTCACGCACCCGGACATTGAAATGGCCTCGGTGGTCGGCGTACCGGATCCGGAATTCGGAGAAGAGGTGTGCGCGTGGATCAAGTTAAAACCGGGCAGGAACCTGACGGCCGACCAGCTGCGGGAATGGTGTCGCCAGCATATCTCCCGCCAAAAAGTTCCCCGCTACATCAAACTGGTGGAGGAGTTCCCGCAAACGGTCACCGGCAAAATCCGGAAATTTCGTATTCGCGAAATGATGGCCCGCGAGCTTTCACTGGCCGGCCAGTCTGCTGGCCGCCACGACAGTCCGGTCGGAAACAATGCCGCAACTTGAACGACGTCTGGGACTTGTTCAATGCACGCTGATGGGAGTCGGCGTGATGCTGGGGGCCGGCATTTATGCGCTGGTGGGAAAGGCCGCGGCGCTGGCCGGAAACACGGTCTGGATCTCGTTCTTGCTGGCCAGTCTGGTGGCCCTGATGACCGCCCTGAGTTATGCCGAGCTCAGTTCGTTTATGCCCAAGGCGGGCGGCGAGTATTACTACACGCGGCGGGCATTCGGAAAACTGGTCGCCTTTCTGGTTTCGTGGGTGATGCAGCTGGGCATTGGCATTGCGGTCGCCGCCGTGGCCCTCGGTTTCGGAGGCTATTTCCGGGCACTGACCGGAGTCGGCGATGTGCTGGCTGCCAGTCTGCTGATCGCCGGTTCGGCGGGAATCCTGATTTATGGTATCCGCGAAACCGCGTGGGTCGCCGCGGTGTGCACGGTGGTCGAGTTTTTGGGATTGCTGCTGATTGTCGCCGTGGGCATTCATCAAATCGGATCGATTGACTATTTGGAACCCGCCACCGCGGGTTACGCGGGTGTCTGGTCAGCCGCTGCCCTGCTCTTTTTTGCCTTTATCGGATTCGAAGAGATTGTCCAGCTGTCAGAAGAGACCGGGGACGCCTCGCGGATTATCCCGCTCACCATCCTGTTGTCGATTGCCATTACGACCTTGTTGTACATTCTGGTGACGGTTTGCGCCCTTTCCGTGCTCGGCTGGAAAGCGCTGGGCGAATCATCGGCGCCGCTGGCCGACGTGGCGGCCGCTGCCCTGGGAAACCGGACCTTTCTGTTGCTGTCCGTAATCGCCCTGTTTTCGACCGGCAATACCGTGCTGATTCTGATGATGTCGGCCGCCCGTTTGTTGTATGGAATGGCAGAAGGGGGATCGATTCCGCGAGCATTGGCTTTCGTTCACAAAAATCGAAAAACACCCTGGGTCGCCAGCCTGGTGGTGGCCGGCATCGCTCTGGTGATCGTCGTGGCGGTCCGCGACATTACCCGGGTGGCCAATCTGACGAATTTTTCGTTGCTGCTGACGTTTGTTTTTGTCAACGGCGCTGTGATTGCCTTGCGGTTTCAGGAACCGGGGTCGCGGCGACCATTCCGGGTTCCGGGCCACGCTGGAAATCTGCCGCTGATTCCTGTTTTGGGGATCATTTCGTCATTGTTTATGATTTATTTTGTCGGTTGGGAAACCATCGCAATCGGAGTTCTGCTGATATTGCCGGGTCTGGCGATTTACCTGGAAAACTGGCGCCGCGAGCGAAAACGGCGGTTCGCCCGAATCGCAAACCGGCAGGCGGCGCGAATATCCCGGGAGCGATCCCTCGCCTGACCATTTTCATTTGCTGTACGATCCATTGCAGGCACATCACATTGGTTATTTTTCTGGATGAGGAAAGATCATATTTGTCCTGGGTAACCCACCACCGGGAAGGCTTCGTGATTGACTGGATGCGGCAGCCGACCCGGCAAACGCCCGTGATACATCGGGCAACCTGCCGGTCGATCCGGGCGGCGCATGGAAAAACGACTCACTGGACGACCGGTCGACATCTCAAGGCCTGTTCACTTGACCGTGGCAAACTGGTCGCCTGGGTTACCGGGCAAGGGGCCGGCGAGCCCGTTTGGTGCCGCGAGTGCCTGGTCTCGAGCGACACCGACGAGGAACCCGGCCGTCCACGTCCGATTACCAAACTGGGGCGACAAATTTTGGATTTCGTTGTGGAAGTCGCGGTCATCCACCTGGACAAACGGGATTTCGACTACCGCTTGACGGTCGACGATGTGGCCCATTCCCAGGACAAAACCGTCGGCCAAATTGCCCAGGCCCTGTTGCGTCTGGTCCAAAGCGGTTACCTGAATCTGGACGGACCCGGCGAACCCCGGTCAGCACCCCTGCGGCCCGATCAACGGGTCTTCCCCACGGCCAGCGCCTTGCAAAACCTGCCCGCGTTCGAAAACCAGCCGGCGGCGGACATCCACCGGGAACTTCAGTTGTTGCGGGCAGCCCGGCGACAATAGGTTGCCGCGGGCGGAATTCGCCTCCCGCGGGGGCAGCCGCCAAAAATCGGGGTCGGACCTCAACCGAATACCAGTTGGACGAACCGCCTCAGCAGTTGGGCGGTTTCCGGTGTTTCGCTCAACGTTTTGGTAAACTCTTCCAGCTCCATACCGCTGATTGTTTTGATGTACTCCGGATATGCGATCACGCGGCGAATCAGGTCGTGGCGCTCCAGTTCCGGATGAAACTGGGTCCCAAAAATCGGCTTTCCGGGAAACACAAACGCCTGGTTTTCAACCCGCGCCGACGAGGCCATGCGAACTGCTCCGTCCGGCAACCGGTCAACAATATCCTGGTGACCAATCTGGACCAAAAACGGCGACCCCAGCGGCCCAAATAGCGGGTCCGACCGGCCTTCCTCCGTCAACATCATCCAGTGTGTGCCAAGTTCGGCCCGCTGGATATCGGTGACCACCTCGCCCCCCAACGCCCGGGAAAATGCCTGGAAGCCCCAACATGAAGCAAACGTCGGTTTGCCCGTTTCGAACAGGTCCCGGAACAATTCCATCGCGGGAGCGAGCCATTCGCCTCCCCGAACAACCGAGTAATCCCCGCTACCACCGACCAGCGTACCATCGACCTGCGACAACAGACGGGTCGATGGGGGACCTGAAATCAGGTCGTGGACCAGAACGTTTCGTTCCGGACAACCGAGCTTGTCGGCAAAACACTCGATCTCGTGATGCCGCATCGGATCGTTCGGGTTACGAACTTGCAAAAGCAGAAAACGGGGGCTAGACACGATTGCCGTCCCTGCCAGTGATGAATCGGTAGCCAGTCACTTCGTTGTCGGAATCCGTAGATGATATTCGGGACGGGCTGCCGGTCGATGGACCGGTTGTGCGGATTCGCTCGCCCCGCCACTATCGTGTGCATCCGGTGGGAAAAATACAATGCGGCCCGGTCATTTCGTCGACCGGCACACGAGTTGCCCCAGGACGCGTTGCACTTTCGACGTTGCCTGTCACCGCCGGTTTTCCGCGTCGCAGACCATCCAGCCGGAATCCGGTTGTCCCGTTTGCCAGGATGTTTGTCAGTCGCCGGGAGGCTGATTCAAAACCGCTTTTTGGATTCAACAGGATTGCACATGAACGCACTGATGTACACGCATGTCCAGCGTTCCCCCATGAATTTGCTGCTGTATTTGCTGGCGGCGTTTATGTTTGCCGTCGCCTGGCTGATTCGCAGTGATACGGCACCCAGCATTGCCATTTTGGCCGTGGCGCTGGTGATGAGTATTCTGGCTCTGTCGTTTCAGACGTTGACCGTGTCTGACGGTGGCGACCACCTCGATATTCGCTATGGTCCGTTAAATTTGTTTGGAACCCGGATCGCGTACCGGGAAATAACGCGGGTTGAGCCGGGCCAGACGGCGTTGATCGACGGGTGGGGAATCCACTTTGTCCCGTTCCGGGGCTGGACGCTGAATTTGTGGGGATTTGAGTGCGTCAAAATCTGGCGTGGTGATAAAGTGATTCGCATTGGCACCGACGACTCGGAGCACCTGTCCCGGTTTCTGAAAACGCGACTGGCGGCGCGGCCGGACAACGGCAACGGATCTGGCTGAGGACGGGGATTTTTGCTCCCGTTGGTGAGAGCCGGCCGCTTCCGGGTTGACCAAACGGTGATTTCATTTAAAATAATTGCCTGACTTGTCCTTACGGTTCCATCCGCGGCGCAACCGCCACTGCCTGGTGGTTTGTCGATTTATGACCCATCGCCCATTCCGCCGATTGTCGTTTTTGCTTTCTGCTGCGCTGTTTTGCAGCGGCCTTGCGGGGATTGTGCACTTTCACCGGCACGCCGGAAGCCTTTCAGGCTTTGAGTCGTCGGCCCAATTCCACAACACGTGCGAATGTTCCGGGCATTCAAGTCATGGTCCCGAGCAATCGCCAACGACGCCGGGTCACGAGGACTGCGATCTTTGCAAGATTATTTCCCGGATAGCCGGACCGCCTCCGACCATCCAGCCGATGATGGTCGCCACTGCGGTTCAGTTTGCGGACATTCATTCCGATTCCGCGACTGAATCAGCCTCTGTAATCGCCTATCGGGGCCGCGCTTCCCCGATTCTCGCGTAACGACTGTAATCAGGACAACATGGTCCGTCGTGACTGTGGTGTTTCAATCGCCAGGGTGTGTCGGCGTCAAGATTGGCGGGGCCACGCTTGCCAGCAAACGACCGGTGATCCCGCGTTCGACGAATCCGTTGATGCGGTTGCCATCACCATTCCTGAAATCATTCTTCAATTGTCCAAGTCACTGCGCAAAGGAACTCTGATGAAATCGTATATAAAAAGGTCGGGATTTACACTGGTGGAATTGTTGGTCGTGATCGCGATTATTGGCGTCCTGACTGGCCTGTTGCTGCCGGCAGTCCAGCAGGTGCGGGAAACGGCTCGCCGCACCGAGTGTTCCAACAACATGCGGCAAATCGGTCTGGCTTTGCACATGTATCACGATTCCGTGCGGCGATTGCCGCCCGGCTGGGAAGTATTTCAGGACACGGTGCCACCCACCCCGTTTTCGGCCTTTGACGAAACCGACGGGATGCCCGGCTGGGGCTGGGCCGCCCGCATTTTGCCTCACCTCGAACAATCCAACCTTGAGCGACAGATCGATTACCGGATGCCCATCGATGATGAAAGCTTCCAAACCCTGCGCACGAAAGTCATTCCCGTCTATCAGTGTCCATCCGATCCGGCGCCGTCCATCATGGAGTGGGGATTTCTCGAGGAACATGATCACGACCATGATCACGGATGGCAAGCGTTTTCGGTCGACGACGGGCATGACGGTGAAATGGTTTCCCGGTGCAACTACAGCGGCGTTTTTGGAAATTTGGAAATCGCCACGAACCGGGACGCGGGCAACGGAATATTCTATCAAAACAGCAAGACGCGATTTCGCGATATCACGGACGGTTTAAGCAATACGCTGATGGTCGGTGAACGGTTGGGTACGGCCGGAACCGTGACCTGGGTTGGCGTGGATCCGCATTTGGAAGAACCGGAGGCCCGGGTGGTGGGAACTTGCGACCATCTCCCCAATGATCCCGGCGGACACTTTGAAGACTTCCGCAGCGCACACCCGAGCGGCGCCAATTTCCTGTCGGCCGATGGTTCCGTTCGGCTGATTGCTGATTTCATCGACGAAACCACCTACCAGGGACTGGCAACGCGCAGCGGCCGGGAAATCATCTCCGTTTTCGAGTGATTGCCCGGCCATGCCGTGCGGGTCTGAATTCGTCCGCTGCGTGGCGACCCGCCAAACGGATTGTGGTATTCGGCGAAAGAACCCGTTCAGGTCGCGCAACTTGGGTTCGGGTTGTGCGGCCTGTGTTGTTTTTATGCATCCGTCCGGGCGACCGGGCAGTTTCCATTCCCGGGCGGCTCGGCTATTCCGCCAAAAGCGTGCCGGTTGCAACCTACAGTTTCTCGTTGTGCAACCGCCTTGCGACCGGGGTCCCCGTCGCTCGCATGGCAAAAAAACCTGACTCGCTACGCCGTCCTTTCAGCTCTGAAGGCCCTCATGATTCCACTGTCACCCTTGCAACGAGTCCTTGGTATCTTTGGCTGGTTTACGGTCTGTCTGGCCAGCCTGGCGCCAGCACCGCGTGTGTTTTGTTCCGCATGGCCGGAGACGATTCCTGGTACGCCGAATTGACCAAACCGGACTGGGCACCGTCGGTGGACGTATTCGCGTGGGTGTGGATTGGCCTGTTTCTAAGCCAATTCGTTGCGGTTTGGCACGTATGGATTCAGCGCGAGGAGCCGATGGCCCGGCTGGCCGTCAAATTTTTTATGACCGCCATGGGTCTGAACATCCTTTGGATTCTTGTCTTTTTCGGACTCAAAAATGCCTACTGCGGACTGATCGAAATCGTGGTTGTATGGATGGCGTTTCTGGCCACGCTGAGTCTGTTTTGGCAGCGATCCCGGGTCGCCGGCTCATTGCTGTTTCCCAGCTTCCTGTGGATCACGATTTGTTCCTGCCTGAACTTCATGATTTGGCAGATGAACCCTTGATTGGCGGACCTGGACCTGCGATTATTGGTCGATGAACATCGTCCAGTGGATTGCCGACAAACGCGATGGTCACCGATTGAGCGATTCACAAATCGCCTGCATTATTTCCGGGTATACCGATGGATCAATACCCGATTACCAGCTGGCAGCCCTGGCAATGGCCATCTTTTTTCGGGGCATGGATCGTCAGGAAATTGTCAGTCTGACGCGGGCAATGCTGAACTCGGGTGAGTCGTTTCGCTGGCCGGAACTGGATCAACCGGTCGTTTGCAAACATTCCACGGGCGGCATTGGCGACAAGGTGTCGATTATTCTGGCCCCGTTGCTGGCAGCCGCCGGAATGGCCGTGCCGATGATCTCCGGTCGCGGACTGGGGGCCACCGGCGGAACCCTGGACAAGCTGGAATCGATTCCGGGGTTTCGGGTCGATTGGTCCATGGACCAGATTCGACGCCAGGTACATGAAATTGGCGTGGTGATTGCCGGGGCCAGTCAGCAAATCGCGCCCGCCGACCGCCGTTTATATGCGCTGCGCGACGTGACAGCCACGGTGCCGTCGATTCCCCTGATTACGGCCAGCATCCTCAGCAAAAAACTGGCGGCCGGACTGGATGCCCTGGTTCTGGATGTGAAATTCGGCTCGGGCGCGTTTATGAAATCCATCGACAAGGCCCGGGTCCTGGCCGAGTCGCTGATTTGGGTCGCCAGCCATCTGGGCGTTGATGCTGCCGCGCTGCTGACCGATATGAATCAGCCGCTGGGTCGGATGGCGGGCAACGCCAACGAAATCAACGAGTGCATCGAGGTGTTGCAGGGCCAGGGTCCGCCGGATGTGCGGGAGCTGGCCGTTGAACTGGCGGCGACCCTGGTACAGCAGGTTACCCCGGACCAGTCCGGCGATGCGGCCCGCCAACGATTGAATCGTCTGATTGACGAGGGCCATGCCTGGGACAAGTTTCAACAACTCGTCCGGGCCCAGGGGGGAACATTGAGTGGCCCCCTGCCCCTGGCGTCGCGACGAAGCCTGAAGCGCCCGACAGTCCGGCTGGATTGCCAGGATTGAGAATGAACAACTCGGTTGGGCGATTATCGCAATGGGGGGTGGACGTCAAAAACTGAGAGACCCGATCAATCATGCCACCGGCCTGGAGATGCTGGTGCGCGTTGGCGACCAGGTGGACGCCAACCAGCCCCTGCTCAACGTGTATTGCAAGCCCGCCGATTTTCCCCGAATTGTGCAGCAGCTGCACGACGCGATCATCATCTCGGATGAACCGGCCGAGCCACTGCCCCTGGTGGTCGAACGTGTTGAGCCCGAAACCGCAAGGGACAGCCATTGAGTACCGACCAATCGCTGGCATCATTAATTGAACAGGCCGTGGTGCAACGCACCCTGGCCTATGCCCCCTACTCGTCGTTTGCCGTCGGCGCCGCCGTGGAAGCCGTTGACGGCCGGATTTTCACCGGCTGCAACGTCGAAAACGGCTCATACGGCTTGTCGTTGTGCGCCGAACGCGTCGCCCTGGTCCGGGCCGTTGCCGCGGGGATCCGCCAATTCACTCGCATCGTCATTGTGGCCACACCGCTGGCTCCGCCCTGCGGTGCCTGCCGCCAGGTGATGAGCGAGTTTTTTGGGGACGACGTGCTCGTATATTCCGTGGACGCCGCGACCCCCGGCACCGTTCGCTCGTGGACCATGGATCAATTGCTGCCGGACCGGTTTCGGTTCGACAAGTGAACTGTTCGATCCGCAGCGGGCTCATTATGATTGATCGGTTTCCCGACCCGGTTTTTACCGGTCGCCATCCATTGCGGCCGGGTGCCATCGCAAACCCGTCAGCAACCACAGGTTGACCCCCATGATTGAAACGGAATATCCGAAAATGGACGTAAAACTGGCCCGCGACCCGGCGGCGATCGGGCAGGCGGCGCGTGTCATGGGCTGGGTTCGCACCCGCCGCGATTCCAAGGCGGGATTCAGCTTTATCGAAATCAACGACGGGTCCTGCCTGGGCAATATTCAGATCATCGCAGATGCCGGGCTGCCCAACTACGAATCCGAGATTCGTACGTTAACTGCCGGATGCAGCATTGGTGTCGAAGGGCAAATCAAGGAGTCGGGGGGGCGGGGCCAGGCGACCGAAATCGCCGCCAGCCGCATCGAAGTCATTGGGCGGGCGGATCCGGACGAATACCCGCTTCAGAAAAAACGGCATTCGCTGGAAAAGCTGCGCGAGTGGGCCCATTTGCGGCCGCGCACCAACACCGTGGGAGCAGTCGCTCGCGTCCGCAACTGTATTTGCAACTCGATCCACCAGTTCTTTCAGGAACAGGGATTCCTGTATATTCACACGCCCGTCATCACGACCAGTGACTGCGAAGGCGCCGGTGAAATGTTTCAGGTGACGACGCTCAACCTGGACGAACTGGCAAAACGCCAGATTGACGCATTGAATTACGAAATGGACTTTTTCAACCGCCAGGCATGGCTGACCGTCAGTGGACAACTGGAGGCTGAAACGTATGCCTGTGCGATGGGTCGTGTGTACACCTTTGGACCGACTTTTCGTGCGGAGAAATCCAATACCTCGCGACACCTGGCCGAGTTTTGGATGATCGAGCCCGAAATGGCGTTTTATGAATTGTCGGAAAACATGGACCTGGCTGAAAGCTTTCTGCGGCGGATTTTCAGTGATGCGCTGACCCGCTGTGCGGAAGACATGCAGTTTTTTTCAGACCGGCCCTGGGACAAGGATTCCGGAATCGAACCAATTGGCGACGTGTTGCAGCGGATTGTGGACAGTCCCTTCCGGCGTGTTCCCTACACCGAAGCCATCCGGATATTGCAATCCTCTGGCCAGGCGTTTGAATTCCCGATCAGCTGGGGATCCGACTTGCAATCCGAGCACGAACGCTGGTTGACCGAACAGCATTTTCAGTCGCCGGTCATCCTGTACGACTACCCCCGCACGATCAAGCCGTTTTACATGTATTGCAACGACGATGGACAGACGGTCCGCGGCATGGACGTGCTGGTACCGCAAATCGGAGAGATCATCGGCGGCAGCCAGCGCGAACACCGGCTGGATGTGTTGCGGCAGCGGATGGCCGAGCAGCAGTTGAACGAAGCGGACTACTGGTGGTACCTGGACTTGCGGCGATTCGGCACGGTACCGCACTCCGGATTCGGGCTGGGGCTGGAGCGCGTCGTTCAGTTTGTCACCGGAATGAGCAACATTCGCGACGTGATTCCCTTTCCCCGCTATCCCGGCAACGCCGAATTCTGATCCGCCGCGATCGATCGCGCCGTGACGGGCTGTCGCCGGACGACGGTGTCACCTCCCGTGCCGGACCATCGGCCCGCTCCGTGGCGGGAGACTGTGACGAGACGTGTACGGTTATCGGCGGCGATGATCGCGGATGGTTGCTTTGGCGCGAATAACCAAATTGGCGCGCGTCGACAAAGCCACCCATCGCAACCCGTGGATCAGACCGCCTTGATTCCTGCGAAGCCCTGCCTCCGGAACGGGATCCAGCGAACCGGACTCAATGCCGGTCAATGCGCCGTTCCGTCCCGCCCCGCTGGTTCGCCAGGGCAGCGACCACCCGACAGCCGGTTTCCCAAACGGCATATCTCCGAAAGCAACTGCTCGAGAGTCCGGGTGGTTGTAGCGCGGCTGGCGACGGTACTCCGCAGCCAGGTGGTTCCGTCAATCACCGTTTGCACGATGTAAAACCGGCCCTGCCGGACCAGCGCGGCGCGAATGTCGCGGTTCACCCGGTTGAGCGAATCTTCATCCGCCGCCGCAAAACGATAACACACAATATTGGACTGCGGCACCAGCAACAGTTGCAGTTCATCCCGCTGCTCGATCATGCTGGCCATTTCCCGTGCCCGGTCGTACAGCTGCGTAACATTGTCTTCCCACACCTGCGGTCCGTCGCAGAACAGAATGCTGGCGATTTTGACGCTCATCATCAACTTCGTGCATTCAAATGTTCGCAGCGCCAGATTGTGCCAGTGTGTGTTCCGGGGATCGTCGAACAAATAGTCGGCTTCCTGGGCAAACGTTCGGTAACCCGCCAGGCCATCCCGAAAGACAAGCGCCGTCGCCAGGGCAGGAGTCAACAACAGCTTGTGAAAATCGAGTGTGACGCTGTCTGCCTGATCGATACCGGCCAGCAATTCCCGATATTTTTGCGAGAAGGCAACTGCCGCTCCGTGAGCTCCGTCAACGTGAAACCAAATTCCGTGCTGGCGACAAAACGCCCCAATCTCGCGCAAGTCATCATAGGATCCGGTCGCCGTGGAACAGGCACTGCCAACCACCGCAATCACATGGCGCCCCTGCTGCCTGGTTTCTGCCAGCAGGCGCGGCAACCGATCGACACGCATCCGGCGCCGCGAATCGACGGGAACGCGAACCAGTCCGCTGCGCCCCCAGCCCATCACGGCCACGGCGCGTTGCACACAGTAGTGGGCATCCCCGGACACCAGCAGCGCCAGCGGATCTGATTCCGCGATGTGACCCGTCGCCCGGGCGCGGGCCGCCAGCAATGCGGTCAGATTGGCCAGACTGCCTCCGGACGTCAGAAAGCCCCCGGAAGAGTCGCCAAATCCCAGTTGCTGTGCCACCCGTTCGACGACCAGGCGTTCCAAAACGGTCCCGGCCATCCCCATTTCGTAAACGCCCATTCCGTTGTTGACGAAATCTCCCACCAGTCCGGCCAGGGCGGCCACGGGGGCCGGCGGCGAGATCTGGTGGCCGAGGTAACCGGGATGGTGCAACCGCACGGATTGGGCCAGCACGTCGGCAAACAGTTGCTCGGGGCCGATCCCGCGGGCAATGCGCTGCTGCCATTGACGGTACAGCTCATCCGGGTCGCGATAGTCCAGAACCGGAACCGGTTGGTCCTGATCACTGGCAGATTGCAGCAGAAAATCGGCCAGCTGATCGATCAACTGATGTCCGAGACGGCGAAATTCTTCCGGGGCTGGCTGCATCGATGGAACCGGGTCCAACGGGGTGAAAACGCACAAGTACCTGAACCCGAATCTTAGCCGGATTGCTGCAGCTCGTCGATCAAACAAAAAAACCGCCGCCGCCCATGGGGCGACGACGGCCTTCTCTCGACAATCCATCCTGCGACAGGGTGAAGTCTATCGTTTGAAATCGCTGTCATTTTCCGGCATCGTCGCATTCCGGCTTTTGGAAGCAACCGTGTCGCCGTAAAACTTCGTGGTCCCTTCGGCTACTTCATGAGCGTCCGATTCCTCACACAGCAGTTGCGCCCGAAATCGGTGGGCTCCCGCCTGATTGGCAACGGCAAAGACCGTCAGTTTTACTTCCTGACCCGGTTCAATCTGGGAGATGGGAGCGAATGTGACTTGCCCCGGAGCCACCTCGCTGGAGAGCCCTTCACCTTCAATCGGTTCGATCCCTTCCGAAAAATGCATGACGACATTCACACCCCTGGCCGATTTCGTACCGCGGTTGCGAATCGAAATCTCGTAGGGAATTTGTTCGCCGGTGGGCAACGGACCCTTGGGATCCTCCACCGACAGCACCAGGTCCGCCACGGCATCGATCCGCGTAACGATCTTGTCGGTAGCTGCCAAATCGCCCGCGCCGCGAGTGGCAGCCTCGATGTTAATATCGCCGGCGGCCAGCATGTTACAGACGATTTGATAGGTGCGGTGATTGCCGGGTGACAACATGCCCACGTCCCAGCGAATGCCGCCCTCAATCATCTCGATTCCCTCGATTCCGGAAACATACTCGACACCCGGGGGCAGGGCGACCGCCGCAATCACGTCCCGAGCCATGGCATCACCGCGGTTGGCGACAGTCAGCTGGTACGTGGCGGTGCTGCCCGCGTATTTCATGGGAGGTCCTTCCACCAGGACTTCCAGCTCCGCCCGGCGGACCATAATTTCACGCTTGTCCGATTCGCTCAAATCATTGTCGGCGGATACCGTCGTGACCAGTTCCAGTGGTCCGGCGGATCGGGCAATCAGTTCGACCTGGAACTGCTTTTGCTTTTGCGGGTCAATGTTCCCCAGCGAGGCGCGCTCTCCGCCAAGAATCTCAGGCAGCATCACCACTACATTTTCAGCAGTTCCGGTTCCGGGATTGCTGACGGAAACGTGATACAGGGCCTTTTCACCATACAGCACTTCCGTGGGACCGGTCATTTGAATCATCAGCTGGGGTTGTGTCACCTCAACGGTGGATTTGCCACGGATCGGCTTGAAGGTCCATTCCACATCGACGTCAAATGCCCGCGCTTCGCGAGGAGTCACTTCCAGCACAATTTTTTCGGTCGCCGACGACTCGACGATCGGGATCTGCCAGATCATTCGTGATTCATTTTCGTTGCCGGACGTTTCCCGGGAACCGGTACTGGGCATGGAACTGTTGATTTCCACCCACTTCGGGAAATCGATACCGACAATCACGTTTTCGGCTCGAATCGCCTCGGTGTTTTCCACGATGATTTCGAATCGCGCTGTCTTGTTCAGCGAAATTTTCCCGGGACCTGACGAACTGACTCGCAGTTTCGGTCCGTACGTCTCGATCGGCCGATGGGTATCGGTTTGCTCCGACATCCCCATGGCGCCGGTTTCAGCCGTCGAGATCGAAGCTGGTGAGACGACGGACATATTGGCTACTTGCCGAGCCTGAACGGCAGGATTGCCGGTTGATTCGACGGAGCCAATCGGGCGCGACCGCAATCCGTTGGACGCGTCAGAGGCTGGTTCGTTATCCGTGCCGTTTGGCCGGGGATTTATCGGTCGGGCACCCGTCGTCGCGGCCGGCTCCACCGTCATCGGCACGGAGGCTGGTGGATGGGCGATTTCGCCGGAACCGGTATCTGCTGACTGACGCAAGGGGGCCATGAGCGGCGCGGGCGGCCGTTCCGTCGGCATCGATGGGCCGCCTCCCAGAATCTCCGGAACCTCTACCTCCGTTTGGTCAACATCCACCGGATGGACCGCACTGCCGTGTGCCGACGAAGGCGGCATGGGACGGGGAGGCGCCTGAAAATCTGTGTGATTCGGGGCTGGACCGGGGGGAACAGCCGATTGAGCAAATCCGGGGTGCGCGCAGCAGCGCGGTCCCCATTAAGGCAACGACGATGGTCGAGAGAATCGATGTGTGGCGCATGGCTTCCTACCAGGGGCATTACAAAGCGAGAGACGTGTCTGTCTCTATCGGTCGTAACGCCTGGGCAGGTTGAATCGAATCCAGCGAGAATTCCGAAAAAACAAGACAGCGAATTCTGGCAAACGGGGCAATGGCCGCGGTTCAGTCGCGATCCGAACCGGCCACGGCCCGCGTATGAAGGATTCGGTCGTGCAAGCTGCTGCCAGCACCGCGAATCAGCATGAATGCGGCGTCGATGATCGACCAGCCAATTCCCAGCACGATTACCACCGGCACGACGAAACTGAACATGGCTCCGGCCAGCCAACCAATCGCGACGCACCACAATGGCAGCATTCGCAAGACGCTGCGCGTTGCCATGGTTCGACGGGACGGCAGCAAACCGTACTGGTTGACCACCTTGATATGCAGCAACTCCCGCCCCAGGGATTGCCGCCACCCGGAAACCACCATCGTGAACGCCGCCAGCGACAGCAGCAGAAACAGGTCACCGGTGACATGCGGCAAGGCGCGGATTTTACCGATTTGCTGGACCATTTGCAGCAGCAGAATAAATGGCACAGCCATCAACGCAATCGTGGCGACATCGATAAACCATGCAATCACACGTGGCAGCCGCCGGGCATCCGGACGGGGAATCGGCAAAATCCGGTTCAGGTCGTTTCCCAATTGCTGGTAATCGGCATACCGGTGTTCGGGATCGCGGGCCAGCAAGCGTCCGAGGATGTCGCGCCAACCCAACGGCAGGTGCTCGGGCCATTTTTCCGGGAAACGGATCCGGGCCCGCTTGTGAATCTGTGCCCATTCACCCGGAGTCGAGCCGGACAGCGCGACGGGCAGTTTTCCAAATGTCATTTCATACAGGGTCACTCCCAGCGCGTACATGTCTGACTGGGCCGTGGGCGGTTGACCCTGCAACAACTCTGGCGCCAGATAATTGGGCGTTCCCCCCACCGAATCCTGGTCCCCGCTGTCAGCAATTCGGGCCATCCCGAAATCGGACAACTTGACTTCGCCGTTGGACAGCACCAGCAGGTTTTGCGGCTTGATATCCGAATGCACAATGCCCATTTGTGAGGCCGTATCGAGGGCATGAGTGATTTTTATGGCAGTGCGACACAACGATTCGTAGGGAATCTCGCCCTGCGAAATCAATTCGGCAATATCGTAGCCATCGATCAGCTCCATGGCCAAAAACGGGATGTTGTCTTCGCGACCGACGAAGTAGATCGTCACGATATTGGGATGATTGACCCGGGCCTGGGCCACGGCCTCGCGCATCAGACGCTGTTGCGCCACGGAGTCTATTTCGTTGCAGGCTGTCCCCTGAATCACCTTGACGGCTACATATCTTTGCAGCGAGGTATCCAAGGCCCGATAGACCTGCCCCATGCCGCCCCGGCCGATGGATTCGATAATCTCAAAATGGCCCAGTTGCCGGCCAACGAGTTGTTCCGGCCGGGAGGTGTCGCCAGCGGCCCGCGTTCCCGTCAAATCCGGACCCACGTCGGCCAGTGTCATGGTCATCGACAACGGAAAACGCGTCACGCCGGCCGGAATGATCCGTCCACAGGATTCACATTTCCCCCCCCGCTGCGAATCGATTTCCACATCATGGCCGCACGGGCACCGGTAAAGGTGCCGGGTACCGGATGCCAGCGGTTTTGTGCGATCCAGATCCATCAGCCAGAAACAGAAGGGGTGTTGAAGACCAGGTTGCCAGGTCACGTCCGCGGCTTTCGACGAAATTTTGCCTGTAAAACGGGCTGGCAAGATTTCCGGTTTTACGCGTTTTACGCCAGTGGCCATTCATTCTAGTCGAAGGTCGGTTCTTTCGCCATGATTGGGCGGTTATCATTGCCGGCAATCGCGAATTCCCAGCATGCTTTTACTGTGACAATTTTCCCAAACCATTTGAGCGATCGTTCACCATGACGGACTTGCCAGATCGGTTCAGTTGTTATCTCGTGGAACCGGACGGTAACGGCGCCACACGCGGGAACATCGTGGAGATTTCCCAAAACGAGCTGCCGGCTGGCGACGTTACCATTCGGGTCAGATATTCGTCACTGAACTACAAGGACGCTTTGGCCGCATCCGGTCATCCGGGCGTTGCCTTGCAGTTGCCGCTGGTTCCGGGGATTGATGCGGTGGGAACCGTCGTCGAGTCGCAGTCCGGCGAGTTGGCTGTCGGCCAGTCCGTACTGGTTTCGGCTGCGGATTTCGGGACCCGTCATTGGGGAGGCTGGTCTTTGCTGGCACGCGTCCCGGGCTCCTGGTGCTATGCCATCCCGCCCGGCCTGACTGAACTGGAAACCATTGCACTGGGTACAGCGGGGTTTACCGCCGCCCAGTCGGTCGAACAGTTGCAACGCCACGACGTGACTCCGGACTCGGGACCTGTGATCGTTTCCGGCGCAACGGGCGGGGTGGGGATCTTCGCGGTAATGCTGCTGGCACGATTGGGTTACCACGTCGTTGCATCAACTGGTAAAACGGACCGGCATGACTGGCTGCGCGAATTCGGCGCCAGCGAGATCGTTGCGCGGCAGCAACTGGACGATCAATCCGGTCGCCCCATGTTGTCCAGTCGCTGGGCGGGTGGCATCGACTCGGTCGGGGGCAATGCCCTGGCAACCATCCTCCGTTCAACTCGTCCGGGAGGTTGCGTCACGGCCTGCGGGCTGGTGGCAGGTCATGAACTGAACATGACGGTCTATCCATTCATCTTGCGGGGAATTTGCCTTCAGGGGATCGATTCGGCCAACGTGTCGCGAGCGGAGTGCCAGCGTATTTGGCGGAAACTGGGTTCCCAATACAAACTGGACAATCTCGACAAGGTCATCTCCCGCAAATCTCTGGGCGACGTGCAAGCATGCGTGACCGGCATGCTCCGCGGCGAAACCTGGGGTCGAACGGTCGTGAACCCAATTCACGATTGACCGACCAGCCATTTGTCGCTGGCACCCCTGTTGGAAAAAGCGAGCCACAATCGGCCATTAATTTGGGGCTGATGCCCCTAAAGCCCGATTGCTTGCATGCATTCGATACCAGATTTCCCCAAACGTTTATTGGTGCGATGGGGAAATCCTGCTACCTTTCGACGCCCGCCACGAGCCCGGAAGCGCGTGAACTGGCTGGTCCTGGACTCGACGAATTCCTTGACTGAAAGGACTCACCATGCACCGTCGTTTGGCCGCTCTGGTCGTTTTGGGAGTTTTGTCCGGATGGTCGGTGGGCTCCAGCGACGTCATGGCGCAGTCGTCCCGCGCCAAACAAGAAACCGATTCCAGCGTGTTTCTGCTGCACCTGAATTTCGAACGCCTGCAGGAAACGGAAACGGGGCAATTGTTGATTCAGGCGTTTCGGGGAATTCCGTTTGTTCAGGAGCAACTGTCCGGACTGCCGGATGAATTGCAGTTCCTGACCGAAATCCAGATCTCGACCATGACCGTCAGTACGGATTTCCCAAATGGCCGCGAAGTCCCTGTGATTCACGCACGAGCCAGGTGCGACCGCGAAAAATTGCGGGGCCTGGTCCAGCATGGCCGAGGCTATGCGCAAGTCGGTTATCGGGGCGTTGCAATTCATCATTGGCTGGCAAATCTGCAATGGCCGGGTCATCGGCCAGTCGCTGACTTGGCCGCCTGCCCGGACCGGGCTCCCGTATATGAACCGGTTTTTTTCGCAAATCCGGCACCCTATGAGTTCCTGATCTCCACGTCACTGGCCAATTTAAACGAAGCGATCGACCGGATGCTGGATCATCAGACGATCGTTGACACCAAACGGTTGCCTCATCCGGACCAAAACGATCGCAATTTGATCAGTCTGGAATTCCAATCCAGTCGGGATCGATTTCCCGGAAATCTGCGAAGCATGGTGCGCGAGGACGAATCGGGCCGGATCGTCATTCAGTCCGTGATTCAATGCCGGCATCCGCAAGATCGTCTGTTGGCGACGATGATCAACGGTGCCATTCATGACCAGGAACAAGCCCCGCAACTGGTAAACCAGTTTTTGTCTTGCTCGCTGGATCCTGAAAACGACACGGCGACTTCCGAAACAGCTTTGGTAGTCGGCGATTCACGGCCACCGGATTTCAGTCACAATCATGCGCCCCGGCTGGATCTGAATTTTGATTCGCGCAGTTTGGTTGACGGTGACCGACAGGCAACTGTGCTGGAGTTCGTCACCAGTTGTTTGGCTTCGAATTTCCAGAACGACGAATTGAACATCCGTGCTGTCTTCTATGCAGGGCCATGCACGGTCGAGTATGTACCCGGTGATGGCGTTGCGGAAGACGCCGAATCGCTCCGGGCATTGCGGTTTGCGGTGAATATCTACTCATCCGCGGAACAACGGGATGCCGCACTGCAAACAGCAGATTTGCGAAACGACTGGTTCTGCGATCCGCAGAATTTATCGCCGATCAGGAATCGTTAACAGTGACCGGGCGGGATTGCCGCAACAGCGTTTGACTCCCCAAACCCGATATTTTCATTTTTATTCGAATTGAGTGCGACGGATTTGGATGCCCCATTCGTCTTTTGATCTGGAATTAGCCGACGATTCACGTTGGGCAAAAACGGATGCCCCCCGGAATGGTCGCACCACTGCGAGCCAACACGGCAAGCTTGCCTGGCCCGGAAAGCCTGACTGACATGACCGCCCCGCGACACAGCGACAACGAGCGCGAAAAACAAAATGCATCCAATCTGCCTGCCGGGCATTTGCCTCGAACACAGCCGCAACACGGTCGTGCCACGCCGGTGCCACCTCGTGGTCTGGCTAACCGGGTCTCGGTGACGTTTCCACCACCCTGGAAATCCGGCAAACAGGCGGATGTGATCGTGGTGGGCGGCCTGACCTGCGTGGTCTGTCTGTTCTTGCTGATTTTCGCCGAATTCCATCACATCGATCGCACCATCGACCAGCCCGTGGATACGCGATTCATGTACCGCAACCTGCTATGCGGAACAACGGGGGCCTGCAAGGCGGAGGATGACCAGATCAACGGCCAAGGCATGCATCAGGGACTGATTCTGCTGGAAACAGAAATCTCGGGAATCATGGGTTGTATTCAACGATTCCACCAGGAACTGGGCCGCTGGCCGGGGCGTTTCGCCGGGAGCCCCGGAACGCGGGGAAACCACCCGCCGCGGGCCCCATCCGTGTCGTCTGCGGGTGACGAGCCAAACCGGCTGGTGACGCAGCTTGCTTTTCGGCTGCTGGGCCATCCGGCCGCGCCACCCTCCGACTAGGGCACCTCAAAACGGGAATTTGGGGATGGTCGCTGTTGTGGTGCCGACGTCTCGCCAGCCAAAACGCCGACGAGACGGGCGGACCCACAATGGTTCCTTGTCCCGGTTTTTGATGCTGACAAGTCCCAACAGCTGCACGAAGCGGTGGATTGCCCGAAATGCAAACGGCGTCGATCAGCCTGATCGGATGCTAGAATACAAGCAGCCGTTCGCCATTGCCTCGCCAGGTACCGAAGTTTCCGCTGCACACCTGATTTTTTTATGGTCAGAATCGATGAACGATCAACCAGCTGAACCGGGATCTGGAATCGATCTGGAATCGATCAGCCTGTTGATCCCGAAAACCCGACAGGGCGATTCCGCGGCACGCGAGGAATTACTTCGGCAAATCCAGGATTATCTGGATTTGATGGCCGCCAGGTATATGGATCACTCATTGCGGCCCAAGGCCGGTGCTTCGGATGTCGTTCAGCAGACCCTGACCCAGGTCGTGGAACACTTCGATGATTTTCAGGGTGCCACGGCAGCCGAGTTTCGAGGCTGGCTGAAAACGATTGTTATCAACGAAATGCGCAGAATGCAGCGCACCTTTCGGGCCGGGAAACGGGACATTGCCCGGGAACGTGGACTGCAAAACAACCGCTCGTCAATCGGCGATTTCCTGTCACCTGAGGATTCCAACCCGACGCCTTCCAGTGAAGCCATGGCGGCCGAGCAAATTGAGCATTTTTATCTCATTCTCGGTCAATTACCGCCCGATTATGCCGAAGTCATCCGGCTTCGCAGTATTGAGCGGTTACCGTTTCAGGAAATCGCACAGCAAATGGATCGCTCCCACGATTCGGTGACCAAATTGTGGTATCGGGCAGTCCTCAAATTTGAGGAAATGCTGAGAGACAGCGGCGAATTCACCAGCGGATCCTGAGCCGGGCCAACCCGCCGGTTAGCCACGGAAAATTTTGCGGCAAATAACCGGGCCAACACGGCCAATTTCCGGGGGCGAATGCGTCTCTGGTGGTGGATCGGGCCTGCCGAACCGGATCGGAGTGGATAAACGGCAGCAAGGCCTCCCGCCACAGTCCGGAAAGCCGGCACCCCTGCCAACCCATCGGCGGGTGACTTCATCGGTCAGCCCAAATCGGGCGACGATTGTGGCCAACCCGGCATGGCAGAGATTATTATGGAGCTTGACCCGGAAACTCACCGGTCCTGTCGTTTGCCGACTGCACCCGGCGTCAGGAAACGGACTGATCGCCAAGCCGAAATAACATGACGAAACCTGACCAGCAGGATCAGCGATTGATTGAGTTGGCCCGGATAATCGAAGCGCAGCTTGGCGTTGCCAGGCCGTCCGATGACCCGCCAACGGATTTGGCCGCCCGGATTTCCGAATCACTGAACGCAAGTGACCGGGAACAACTCGGGCGATTCGCGGGCGCGGTGGCCTGGCTGGACCAGGTTCGCGACCGGATCGAGCAGGGAAAATCCCATGGATCGCCCGGGGAGACGATCCCCACCGATTCGACGTGGCCTGACGGACGCCGGGCCGCGGACAAGCGGGAATCGTTGCCAGATTCCGTGCCCCGCCAAATTGGTCGGTTTGAAATCCAGCGGGTCATCGGACAGGGCGGTTTTGCCCGGGTATTTCTGGCGCGGGATCCGTTGCTGGACCGACTGGTCGCCGTCAAGGTTCCCAATCCCCAATCGATCATGTCGCCCGAGGCCCGTGCCCGATTTGAGCGTGAAGCTCGCGCAGCCTCCGTACTTAGCCACCCGAACATCGTTCCCGTCTTTGAAACCGGTTCGATCGGTCCGGTCCATTACATCGCATCGGCCTGGTGCGCTGGCCAAACGCTGGACGTCTGGTTTGAAAAACACCAGCGGCGAATCAGCCCACGGTCGGCCGCCGGAATCGTGGCCTGTTTGGCTCACGCGGTCGAACACGCCCATCAGCGGGGTGTCATTCACCGCGATCTGAAACCGGGCAATATCCTGTTTGAAAAGGACCGCGGCCCAGCCGCCGTTGAAGGAGATAATGGCGAACCAATTGCGGCATCGATTCGCATTGCCGATTTCGGACTGGCCAAATACGAAACGATGGACCAGTTCCAGACCACAGAAGGAGCCATCGTCGGAACTCCAGCCTATATGTCACCGGAACAGGCGCGCGGCGACCGGCAGGTCTCGGCAGCCACGGATATTTGGGCGCTGGGAGTCATTTTGTATGAGTTGTTGACCGGCCAGTTGCCATTGCGGGGGAACAATCATATTTCGACGCTGCAGGCCATCCAGTCCGATGACCCCAAGTCGCCGGACAAACTGCGGGGTGACATCCCCAACGACTTGCAAGCGATCTGTTTGAAATGCCTCAGCAAGAAGCCCGAAGGACGTTACGCCCGCGCGTTTGATTTGCAACAGGACCTCGAAAACTGGCTGAATGGTCTGCCGGTTCAGGCCCGCCGCTCAACCGCCATGCAACGCTTGCAACTTTGGTGCCATCGTAATCCGGCCCTGGCCGCGTCACTGGCCTTTGCCCTGATCAGCCTGGTCCTTGGTCTGGGCGTGGCGGGCTGGAAATGGATGGATGCCGCCGCCGAACGAAACCGGTCGCTGGAAAGCCTGTACATGGCTCAGGATACGATCGATGACCTGGTCAACGATATTATCTACGATCCGAACATTTCCGGAGAGAAACGTGAGCAACTGGTTCGACAATCGATCGGGTTGCAGGAAAAGTTGCTGCACAAGTCCCCCAACGACACCCGCGTCCTGCTGGCTACCATTCGTGTTTGGCGGCAGCTTGGTTTTCATCTTTATGAAACCGACCAGTTACCCGAGGCCGTCCAGGCGGTTCAGCATGGCCGCCAGCTGACGGACCGCTTGCCGCCGGACAGTCCCGAGCGGCGGGAGTTCGGCAAATTGCTGGAACTCGATCTTGCAAAAATTACGGCCAAACTCGACCCGCCCGGCATTCAGCCAGCCGGGGAAATGGCAGAACCGCCGCGAAACGGGAACGAGTGGTTGATTCAATCGCAGAAGCATCACGTCGCGGGCGTCGCCATGAATCGCCAGCACCGGTATCAGGAAGCTCTGTCCGAACTGGAACGCGGGATGGCCTGTCTGGATCACTTGCCCCCCGATAACGTCTTTGTGCGGGATATGCGCGGTCGTTTCCTGATTGATCTGGGCGCCGTCAATATCGGAATGGGCAATGTCAGTACCGCCGACGGGTTCATTCACCAGGCACTGGAATTGTTCCTGCCGATGGGCGAATTGATGGGGTCCCATGAGATCGTTAACGAACATCTGGCCCGTTGTTATCTGGCGTTGGGGGAAATTCACGCCGCCCGGCAGCAATGGAGTCAGGCAGAGGTGGAATTTGGCAAGGCCCGCGCCCTGTATTTCGACTTGCACAATCGCTCGCCCAGGGTCCACCGCCTCGCCCTGCAACTCATCTACGCCTCGCAATCGATGTGTGAATCGTATTATCACAAAAACCGGATCCGCAAGCTTGTCGACGAATCGAATTCCCTGCTGTCGATCTGGTCCGAAATGCTTCCGGAAACGGGAAACGCGACAGCGGTTCACTCGGCGGTCATCAGCTATTGCTTACTGCTGGCGGAATGGTTTGACCAGTCGGCCGATGCGGAGCGCTGTCAGGAACAGATGCAACAGGTATCGACGCTGCTCGAATCATGGACTGGCCCCGATCCGCAGGAGTTGGAAGAATACCGGAATCGATTGCAGACACTCGCTGACCGACATCCCGGTTTTGGCGAACTGACCGTCGGCGGACTCTAAAAGCCCATCATGACGAAGGGAATAATCTGCTTGACCGGAATCAATGCCTCGAGACTTGCCGCGTTGTGCTCAAAAGCCAGTCCGGTCCAGCAAAGCTGATCTTTCCAGGAGCCATCGACACCAGTAGCGGGCTCTCGCATCAGTGATCGAAGGCCAGTCGTGTTGACGAAGACTTGCAGCTGGCCCTGCCTCGAGCCCTGCCCAACATTGTCAAACGATTTCATCAGGAACGTGGAGCCCGTATCCACATGGCTTACGATTCGCTGCAACAATTCATCGTTGGATCCGATCATGAAAACGAAATGCTGGCGGACCTGAACAAACCGGATCACATTCCAGTTTGGCCCGAACAGGGATTGCATCACGGCAACAGCCTCCTCCACCTCGTCAGGAGTTTTTGACGGATCGGGCGTCACTTCCACGGTATGAGCAGTAAAACCGGACATGGAGCCCGTGGACTCAACCAGCCGCAAACCGGGATTCAGGGTTGTCCAGAACCACGGATCAGCCACCCGGGAAGCATCCCGGGGCGAGCGATTTTTCAGCTGGCGGAGAATCCGATCGGCCCGTCTGCGCAGGGCATCGTCTTTCGAATGGGCGATTTCTTCCAATGCCGGGAGGGCCATTGGGCCAGCCAGTTTCAGGCGGGTTTCGGCCCGGGCGGCCGTATTGGAGTCGAGGGATCCCAGTTCCCGGACCAGCCTGGCAATTTCCTGTTCTATCTTGCCCCGGGTGGTTGCATCTTCGTCTGGCCGAGTCAATTGGGACAGTCGCGCCAGTTCCGACATGACCTGATCGGGGTCATTGGAATCAACAACGCCGATGATCGCCAATTGCCCTTGCTGTTCCACATCTTGATTGACGTACAGCGCGATCCGGCCGGCCCTCAATTCGTTCCAGGAATCGCCAGCCAGTTCCAGCAGCAAATTCAGCATGTTCCCGTGCAGAAAACGAAACTGCTGGCGGCGGCCAAATCCCCGCAACAGGGTTTGTGGTATCACACGGGCACCGGCCGAGGAACGAAACACGTCCATCTGAATGGCGCCGGCCACCACCAGGCGTTGCAACTCGAGTCCCAGGTCGGGTCGCCAATCGCGTTCGGTTTGGGCCAATTCCAGCAGGCCATCGAAGGAGGTCAAATCCTCGATTTGGCGCGGCCTCGCAATTCCAGCATTTCGTTTTGATACTTGAGCCCCAACACGGCCAGTTCGGCTTTGGACGCGACCTGCGCGAATTCTTCCAGCCACTCTTGCCCGGATTCCGTCAATCGGTCTGTCGAGTCGCGAATAACGGATTCGATGTCCAGGGCTTCGCCCAGGTCAACGCTCTTTCCTGAGCCAATCAGCGTTATTCCGGACTGGTTGATAATGTCGCGCGCCCGCTTGTCCAGTCTTTCGGTCAACAACGGCGCTGCCAGAATCTCTTCTGCCCGTGTCCTCGATTTCCCGGCACAGACCACCAGTCGATTCCCCGTCACCATGCCCGACTGAAATTCCTGACCGAACATCCGCAGCGGGCCCGCATTCCCAATATCATACCATGATTCATCCCCGGCAAACGTCCGATCCGGCGGGGCATCCAGGGTATTCGGCAACCGGGTCCTGTCACCGACCTGCATTTGCGCGATCGCGTTACCAAAAAACTGCGGCCCATAAATGACGGCTCCGTCTTCGTTGGCAATACCCGAATCCGGCTCTGGATGGATGTATTCCCTGATGGCGTCTGACATACTGCCGAATCCGAGATCGGTCATCAACTTTCGAATATCATCAACGACAACCTGCAAGTCGTTGAGCACGAGAATCTCATCGGAACCGTCATGAATCCGCTCGGCGAGTGAAGGGGATTCGGAAAGCTGAGCACAGCAATTTTGCGGGCCGACGAGCGGGGAGATGAAGATCGCAATGAAAATCGTTGATAATCGAATGTCGCTCATCCTTCGGCTCCCGAAAAATTGTTGTTCATTCCGGTTTTCGTCCTTGATATCAAACCCCGACAAAACCCGCACAGTTTCGGGCGAGTAGGGAAGAGAGGATTCGCCCTGCCCCCGGGGATGGATTGTCGTTATCATTCCCGTAGCAATTTCCGAAACATCTATCGTCTGATCAGGGTTCAGCGATGGATCGGGATTTTTTCCGCCTGGCATTCCTGCCCATGATCAACTGGTATTTTGGCTGGATTTCGATTTTGCTCGCGTTTGTGACCGGTGCGGCGATTGGGCTATTCTTTTACCGCGAGGATTTTCTGGGCGGTTACACCGCTTTTCGTCGACGCATACTGCGGCTGGGCCACATTGCCCAGGCAGCGCTGGGTTTGATGAACGTCGTGGCTGGCAATCACCAGTTGGCCAGCGGCGTGGATTTTCCGGCACTGGCCCAATGGAGTCTGGTTGTGGGGGGGATCAGCATGCCGGCCGTTTGTTTTTTGAGTGCCTGGCGGCCAGGATTCCGGCACCTTTTTTTTATTCCCGTGGTTTCTCTGGTCTCGGCCGCGATTGAAATCCTGCGAGCGGGACCGGGATGAAGATCGGATTGCTGGCATTGAGCGGCCTGCGGGCCTGCGATTCCCGGCTGCTGGAATTGGGGCTGACGTTGCCCGGGGTCGTGGAGCGAGGGCGGGTGGTCACGTCCATGCCCAGTCTGGGTTTGTTATGGATCGCGGCCGTCACGCCGCCGGAACACGAGGTTGTCTACTTTGAAGTCAACAACGTCGACGAGATCCCGGAGGCAGCGTTCGACTGTGACCTGGTGGCCGTCAGCGCACTGACGGCACAGGCGTTCGAGGCCTGTCAGGCGGCCGCCCGGTTTCGTGCCGCTGGAATCAAAACGGCGATCGGTGGATTGCATGCCAGTGTCTGTCCCGACGAAGCGCTCGAACATTTTGATTACGTCTTTGTGGGCGAGGGCGAGAACACCTGGCCGATTGCGGTAACCGAAATCCGAAAAGGCACGAACCAGCGCCTGTGCGCGCTGATGACTATAGCCCCGTTGAGTTGAGTCAATTGCCTGTTCCCCGCTATGACCTGCTGGCTGCCGGGCCATGGAACCGGTTTCCCGTTCAGACGACCCGCGGCTGTCCGTGGCGATGTGATTTTTGTGCCTCCAGCATCATGCTCGAACGACCTTATCGAAAAAGGCCCGTCGAACACGTGATCCGGGACATTCAGGAAATCAAGCGGTTGCGGCGCCGCCCGTTCATTGAATTGGCCGATGACAACACGTTTGTGGACCACCGTTGGGGTCGCGAACTGTGTACCGCCCTGATTCCGGAACGGATCAAATGGTTTACCGAGACCGATATCACCGTTGCCGATGATGACGGGTTGTTAAATCTGCTTCGCGATTCCCGTTGTCGGCAACTGCTGATCGGACTGGAAAGTCCCGCCGGAGATGATTTGGCGGGCGTTGAACTGAGGACGGATTTCAAGCGGCGGCGGGCTGCCGATTATGTTGACGCGGTACGAAAAATCCAGAATGCCGGTATTACCGTGAACGGTTGTTTCGTGCTCGGACTGGACCATCAGGGACCGGACATCTTTCAGCGCATTCTGGATTTCGCACTGGCGCTGCCGTTGTTCGAGGTACAGGTCACGGTCATGACCCCGTTTCCCGGGACGCCCCTGTACCGGCGATTGCTGCAGGAAGGTCGCATTCTGCATCCCGGGCGGTGGGACCTGTGCACGCTGTTCGATGTCAACTTTCGGCCGCTCAACATGAGCGTTGACGAGTTGCGGAACGGACTGTACTGGCTGGTAACCCGCTTGTATTCTCCCGATTGCGTGGCGGCCCGCCGCCGGCCGTTTTTGGAGAATCTGTGGCGGCGGCATGCCCGACCCGACTGATCATCCGAGGCCAGGTTTCACCGATGGCCGGACCGACTGGCATGCCTGATTCGGATTACCAAGGATCGCGTCAGGACTGACCGGCCCTGTGGAAAACCCGGATATTGGCTGCCGCGGCTGGTTTGCCCGGTCGCCCGGTTTTCCTCGGAACTGGCAGGGGTGGACGAGCCGCCGCTGCCCCCCCAAATCCAAAAAAACAGTTTTTCTGCAGAACCTTGTCGACCCCATGTTTTTCGGGCGCCGCTGCCCTACGAATTACTGCCCGCTGGATTCCGGTTCCGGCCGCAACGACCACAGGGACCAGCCGATGCCGCAAACCGCCGCGATTCCCAGAACTCCGCGGAGCAGATCCAGGGAGTACGTGGCGGCAGACCCGGAGTTGGCCACGGGATCGGATCCTCGCGAAGCACTGTTTTCGATGGCCTGTTTCAGGGCCGCCTGGTTATTACGCATTCGCTGCGTCATCCGGGCCTCGACACCCGGTCCGGCGACCGTTAGCAGCAGCAGCCCGGTCAGCGAAAAAACCGCCATCCAGAATCCGGCCGAATTGACCCACCGCTTCAGGGCAGAATCGGGCACGAGGCAACTTCCGTCAGTAAAGGATCAATTTCCCAACCGTTTGGGAAACAACTGTCCGCCGTAAACGGCCGAAAAGCCCAGCAATTCCTCGATCCTCAACAACTGGTTGTACTTGGCCATCCGATCGCTTCGCGAGGCGGAACCGGTCTTGATTTGTGCGGTGCCCAGGGCCACTGCCAGGTCGGCAATCGTGCTGTCTTCCGTTTCGCCGCTTCGATGGCTGGTTACCGTTGAATAACCATGCCGGCGGGCCAGTTGAACCGCGTCAATGGTCTCGGTCAGCGTGCCGATCTGGTTGACCTTGATCAAAATACTGTTGGCGATTCCCTCATCAATTCCGCGTTGCAATCGGGCGGTATTGGTGACAAACAGGTCATCACCGACCAGTTGAACTCGCCCGCCGAGTCGATCAGTCAGCCGTTTCCAGCCGTCCCAGTCGTCTTCGCTGCAGCCATCTTCAATCGAACAGATTGGGAACTGGTCGACCCAACCCGCCAAATAGTCGACCATTCCGGCCGAGTCGAGAGATTTGCCGTCGACGGAATAGGTTTGGTTTTTCGAGTCATAAAATTCGGTAGCTGCCGCATCGAGTGCCAGCCAGACGTGCCGCCCCGGTTCATAGCCGGCGTTTTCGATGGCTCCCATAATCAGTTCCAGGGCCTCGCCGTTACTTTGCAGATTGGGAGCGAACCCACCCTCATCGCCGACGGTCGTGCTGTATCCCTTTTCGCCCAGCACTTTTTTCAAATGGTGAAAGATCTCGACGCCACACCGCAGGGCCTCGTGAAACGTGTCGAACCCCAGTGGCATGATCATGAATTCCTGAACATCCACGTTATTGTCGGCGTGCTGACCGCCATTGATGATATTCATCATCGGGGCGGGCAGGATTCGGGCATGACTGCCTCCCACATACCGAAACAGGGGCACACCGACCATTTCCGCCGCCGCCCGGGCCGTGGCCAGCGAAACGCCCAGCATGGCGTTGGCGCCCAGCTTGCTCTTGTTTTCGGTGCCATCCAGATCCAGCAGCAACTGGTCAATCTCGATTTGTTCCGTCGCCGGGCTGCCGATCAATGTATCGGCAATCAGCCCGTTGACATGCTCCAGCGCCTTGCTGACCCCCTTGCCCAGATACCGATCACTATCGCCATCCCGCAATTCCAAAGCTTCATGAACGCCGGTGCTGGCGCCGCTGGGAACGGCCGCCCGTCCCATCGAACCATCGGCCAACGTCACATCCACTTCGACCGTGGGGTTTCCCCGACTGTCAAGTATTTGACGACCCTGAATATCTACGATTGTGTCCATGGTTTCAGGCTGGTTGAATGAAATGACGGGGGAACAGAAACACGATTGGACGGCCGGGTCGTCAAATTTGCACGAAACGCAGACAAAAGTTTGATCGTTGACCGGCGGTTTGTCCAGCGCCCTGCCCGGCTGCTGCGGCATCCGGCACAGGACCGTCCGGAACGGGATCGCCACTTTCAACAATTCCACCGCTACCGTAAATTGAAGTGCTCCACCCCGGAATTATTGCGCAGGTTGCGGTGTTTACAGGATTGGTCGAAGAAACGGGCACCGTTGCGTCCATCCAGCGGCAACTGGAAAACGCACGGCTGCTGATCGATGCCCGGGCGACGGCGGATGACACGCAAATCGGTGACAGTATTTGCGTCAATGGCTGCTGCCTGACCGTCGTCGAGCTTGTTCGTGGGGAATCGGATTCCGCACATCGACGGCTGGCGTTCGACGTCGTCCCCGAAACGCTGCAGCGGACCAACCTGGGACAGTTGACGGTCGGCGATCGGGTGAACCTGGAACGATCACTCAAACCCGATACCAGAATGGGTGGCCATTTTGTGACCGGCCATATTGACGGGACCGCGAAGGTTGCGGTGATCGACCAGCGTTCGCAATGGCGGATCATCGGTTTTTCAGTCGAATACGCCCTGACCCGGCAAATGGCCAGCAAGGGATCGGTCACGGTCGACGGAATCAGTCTGACGCTGGTGGATGTGACGGATCAGGGCTTCACTGTGGCCCTGATCCCGCACACGCTGGCGGCCACCACCATTGGCCAGCGGCGAGTCGGCGATTCCGTAAACATCGAAACAGATTTGCTGGCCAAATATGTCCAGCGTCAACTGGCCACCCGAAACGACCCTTGACCCCAGGTCCCCCGTTGATGCCCACGCCACCCCCCACACCCCAAAAAAAACAGACGATCTCGTGGCTGACACGGCGGTTTGCGGAGGTGGGACTGGAGCCCAATCGCCGGCACGGACAGAACTTTCTGATCGACTACAACCTGATTGAATTACTGGCTCGCTCGGCGGAACTGCAGGCCGGCGACGTGGTGCTGGAAATCGGTACCGGAACCGGCGCGCTGACCGCCCTGATGGCGCCCCACGCCAGTCATATCGTGACCGTGGAAATCGATGGACATCTGTTTCAACTGGCCAGCGAGGAGCTGGAACCGTTCGACAACATCACCATGCTGCACCAGGATGTTCTAAAAAGCAAAAACAGGATTGATGTGAGGGTGCTGGAAACGGTCCGCAGTGTGATGGCAACCGTTCCCGATGCGCGACTGAAGCTGGCCGCCAACCTGCCCTACAACATCGCAACTCCGCTGATATCAAATCTGCTTCGCTGGGAGATTGTTCCTGACACCATGACGGTAACGATTCAGAAGGAGTTGGCGGATCGATTAATGGCCGGACCATCGACCAAGGATTACGGCGCGCTGTCGGTCTGGGTACAAAGTCTGTGTGATGTCACGCTGGTTCGCTTGCTGCCGCCGTCCGTATTCTGGCCGCGCCCCAAAGTCGATTCGGCGATTATACACATCGTGCATCGCCCGGAACGGCGGACTGCGATCCCGGACACCGAGTTTCTGCACCGGTTTTTGCGAACCATGTTTTTTCACCGCCGCAAGTATTTGCGATCGGTGGCCGTCAGCGCGTTCAAGGAAGAATTGACCAGGCCGCAGGTGGATGAGGTGCTGCAGGCCGGCGGACTGCACCCCCAGGCGCGAACGGAAGAGCTCTCCATCGAGGAATTGCAGGCGTTGTGCGAACGGTTTCGGCAAAAATTGAAAGCGTTGGGGGTCTTGCCCTGATTGGGACCGCCACCCGTTTCTCTCGCCATGACGCGAAGCCGGCGGGACACGGATTCCGGCGAAACCATTCGTTTTGATCTGAAGGTGCCACGGGTGACTGGTCCACCCGGGCCCATTCTGTCCCGGTTCACCCAACGGCAAAAAAACCTGTTAACCTTCCCCGTCAGGACACCGAACCCGTATGCCGGTGACGTGTTACCGGGCAACCCGAAAAATCCGAAGTATCCGCGGCAAAAATTTGGTAAAGTTGGATGGGTCCAGCCACCTGGTTCCAGCAAGGGTCATTGGATGAAATTACGTGATGAGCCGATCGTCGTTGAACAGGAATTTGATGCCCCCCTGGAAACGGTTTGGAAGGCAATTACCGAGACAAGTCAGATGCAGCAATGGTTTTTCAGCGAGATGAAGGAGTTTGATCCCACGCCAGGATTCGAAACCCGATTTGTTGTTGAGTTCGGGGGACAAGACTATGTTCACCTCTGGAGATTGACCGAAGTCATTCCGGAAAAACGGATCGTTTACGATTGGCAATACGAAGACCGGCCGGGGCAGGGTCTGGTATCCTGGGAACTGGCGAAAACCCCCAACGGCACCCATTTGAAACTGACCAATTGCGGTCTTGAATCATTTTCGCAGGATGATCCTGCGTTTACACGCGAGAGCTGCGAGGCCGGATGGCAATTTTTTGTCAACCAGCGATTGAAATCCTGGGTCGACGATCACTCAGGTCCCAACCGGGAACCGGCCCGTTGATCCGCTTGCTTGCATCGTGATCGCGGAATGATTCCCTGCGTCGACTGAGTCCGGTGTCGATGCGTTAACGGACGGGGCCCGGGCTGCCGAAGACGACGGGACGTTTCTTGGGTTTGCCACCGGTGTTCATGGTTTGATCATTCTCGGCTCGCAACCGCTCGTACAGTTTTTGTTGCAGCGGATCGAGTTCCATTTCCCGGGAATCGCCGATCAGCGGATGGGCCGCCCGGTTGCCGGAATCCGGTACCGGGGCTGCTGCAGCCCCCGCCGGGGCAATCATTGGGGGAATCGGGGGGGCCGCCTGGGGAACGGTCGCCGGGCGAACCTGGTTCAGTTGTTTCAACTGATTTCCCAGACCGCGGGGAACGTCAATGGTGGTGGTTCGCCGACGCTGCCTGGCCTCGCTGGTTCCCCCCGCCCGGGCAACGTGCGAATCCACTCCGTCGGGCAAACTGGCACTGGCCTGACGCACGCCGATACTGGCCCTTTGCACATCAACCTTGTTGGTGTCCTGTGCTTCCTTGCCTGGCAGAATCGCGATTGACTGACCGGCCTGGATAACGGTTCCGTCAACGGGTTTGAAGACCGGCAGCAGGGAAACGGTCGTCAGCTGGCCGCCAATTTCATCCCAGGGAATCCAGACGCTGTAGGAAGCGCCGATGTTGGTTTGACTAAAATGTTTTTGAAAATCACTGGCCCGAAAGACATATTTGCGATCCGGAACCCGGGCCGGGTTTTCCGAGTTTGTTTTGCTGTCGTCAAAAGCATACACGACCAGCTCCCCGTCAACGCGCACCGGTTCATTCGATGCTCCGTAAAAATACACTCGACCGCCGAAGCCGCGGGTCCCCTTGTGCCCGGGACGGGCGGACACGACGGTCTCCTTCCAGATCGCGGCCATTCGGTGGGGTTGGTGGAATGCCACCTTGTCGGCCGGGGCCGGCACGGCAAGTCGACTGAAGACCGACGGAGATTTGAAACTCTGGCAACCCGGATTCAGGATCGAAATGGAAACTATCACCAGCAACAGCGGCTTGCCAATCGGTTTGGCAGGAGTCATTGGCATTGATCAGTCCTTTGATCTCTGGGCACTTTATTGGTTTGCAAGGGAGGTATGAATGTTGGTCAACGGGCGGGGACAGTTTTTGCCCCACACGGGTCAACGACCGCCGATCACGTAGTTGCGAACTTGACCGTCAAAATACGGATTCTGGATCCTCTGCATCTGGCCGGAGCTGTTGGCAACCGGCGGGTTGGCAATCGTCGCCGGACCTGCGTCCGTCGGCGTTGACTGCGAAGGTGATCGATATTCCACACGCGGCAGCGGCGCGGAGCTGCCGGTTGGCCGGGGCGCTGACACCGGTTTCGGGATGTATTCACTGGCCTTGATAATCGGAACCAGCGGCGCCGCCACTCCGACCTGTTGTACGGAACCGGGCGTTTCGGCTGCGGCGGGAACCGTCGCCACAACAGGTGGAATTTGACCGGCGGCCGATCCGGCGCCGGGGACCACATCCGGTTGTCCAATACCGGACGCCTCTCCGGCCTGCAGACCGGCACGGATGGCTTGATAATCCGGTTCAGCATGCTGATTTAACGTCGCCGCAGCACTCTTCAGGGGCCTGGCCCCAGGCATCGCATCACCGGTCCCCGGGTTCGGAGTGGATGACAAATCGTCGGACGAGTCGGGTACTGGCGGTCCCGGCACGACCGGCGTTTCAAAGTATTCCCCGAACGGTGCCGCGGCTGCGGGAGCCGGCGATCGGGCGGGCATCCGCATTTGACGGGGAACCGGAGGCTGCATCGGCGAATCGATGGGCTCGGGCAGCATCGGTGCGGCACCCTCGTCCCCAGGCACAAACTGCGGATTGATGCCGGCCGGGTCTTCATCCGGATAATAGGTCGGCGGAGCGCTGGATTGCACCGCATTTGCATCAAATCCGCCGTACCCCACGGGGCCGTAGACCTCGGCGACATCAGCCAAACACCAGTGCATGCGATCCATGTCCGTTTGATTCTGGGCTTCGATCTGCTCCTCATTATTTAACAGATAGGGTGTCATGATGATCAACAGTTCGTCCCGCCGGTGCACGTCAGACTCATAGGAGAACAGTGGACCGATACCAGGCAAATCCGAAAGGATTGGCGTACCCCGATGTTCCTTGATCGTGGTATCCTGGATCAGGCCGGAAAACGCCACCGTTTGCCCCGATCGGGCCATCACCGTCGTTTGGGCCTGAATAATGTTGATCGGTGGGGAACGAATAACCTGGTCGTTGTTGATAAACACGACGGTGCCTTCGGATTCCGAGCCCAGCTGGGAATTAATGGCATCGACGTTCATGATGATCGTCCCGTCCGGGCTGACCCGCGGCGTGATTTCCAGAATCACGCCGGTGGGCACATCTTCCACGTCCGTGGTGACCAGGGTTCCCCCGACACCATTTCCGATCGGCGTCACGCCCTGGACCCGGGCCACATTTTGCCCGACCTGCACGCGACCTTGCAGATTTTCCACCGTCGTAATGCTGGGCGTGCTGAGAATCCGGATCAACCCCCGGTTTTCCAATGCCCGTACCAGTACATCGATGGACTCGTTTCCGGCCGACAAAACCAGTCCGCCGTACCCCAGCGTCGAATTGGTCCGTCCAATATTCAGGTTACTCAGTGCCTGCCCTGCCAACAGCTCACGTGTCGACAATGCCAGTGCGTCCGAATTGTTGCCGATTCCCGCCTGGTTGAACGGGAATCCGATGACACCAACACCCCGGTCAAACACCAGGGAGTCCTGGATCCCGAATTCCACTCCAAACTCGGAGAATTCATCCAGCCGAACTTCGGCCAGCATGACGTTCACCTTGACCATCGCCGCGCCTGGTCGAGTTGCTGAATCAGCCGAATAACTTCGTCGTAGAATTGCGGAGTGGCGCTGACAATCAGACTGTTGGTGACGATTTCAGCGACGACGATCACCTGGCTGCGGGCCGTCGTGTAGGGATTGGAGGACGTGGGATCCGTTTCAATCACCGTTTGCCGTGAGTCAAGCCATTCATTAACGGCCAGAGCCACGTCTTCGGCGGCCGCATTCTTCAGCCGGTACGTATCATTGATCCGGTCCAGATTGTCCTGTTCATCCAGGCGGTACAGCAGGTCTTCAACCACTCGCAAGTCGCCCTCGCCTCCCGAGGCAATAATGCTGTTGGTGCGGGGTTCCACGCTAAATCTGAGATTCAGCAACGAGGAACCGGAGGTGGCCGAGGCCGTTTGCAACGGCAAATTACCAAGATTTCCCTGTGTCTGGTTGAATCCTGCACCGCCGCCCGCTCCGCCGCCCCCCTGGGCCTGGCCAAACAGCGTCTGCAACATGGTCAACAACTGGGAGGCATCTCCGTACAGGATCTGAAAAACCTTGATTTGTGTTTCGGCGTCCGGAATCCGGTCCAGCTGCCGAATCAATTCGGCAATCAAATCCATACTTTCCTCCGGCCCGGTCACGATCACCTGGTTACTGCTGGCATTGGCCGTTACCTGGACATCGAACAGGATTCCGGAAGCGACGCGTTGTTTCCCGTCGATCGCCATAATCTCCAGAATGCCCGAGCGCACCCGTGCCAGGGCGTTTTGCTGGGCAAAGTTCTGTTGCTGTTGGGCTCCAAATTGTTCGGCGCCGGGTGTAAACGCCTGGGGCGCACCGCTCAGTCCGCCGTTCAAGGCATTTTGCAGTACCTGCGCCAGGTCGCTGGCCACCGCATTCTGGATTGAAAAAATTCGCACAATGTTTTTGGTTTGCCCGTCTACAATATCCAGTTCGCGGATCAGAGTCTCGCGCGCCGAAGTACTTCGGCGTTTCCCTTGACGATTACCGAATTGCTGCGGTAATCCACAATGATCGATACGGGCCCATGCAGCGATGCAATCCATTCCGTGGAATCCACCGTCTCATTGTCCTGTTCGCCGGTATAAAAGTAGGCGCGAAGCTTGAGTCCGGCATCCATCGCCGACATGTACTTCATGCGGAATACCCGGAAATCAAGTGCTTCGGCCGTGTCCGGCGCCGCGACATCCAGCCGCTCAATCAGCTCCGCCACGACCTGTTGTCCTTGCGGACGACCTATCACCAGCAGCGCATTGGGTGTCGCGAGGGCCGTGACGTTGATCATTCCGTTTTGCGATTCATACATGGACTGGTAAACGTCATCAATAATCGGCTTGACGGTTACACTGTCGGCGTTCTTCAACTCATACAGCTCGACACTCGGCTGGGCGATATCGGCTGCCTGCACCAGGCTTTCAATAATCGCGCGAACCTTGGCGGTATCTTCCGGAGCACCAATCAGAACGATGGTGCCGTACTCGTCCAGAATCTTGATCTTTACGTTGCCCTGCAGGGTTTCGTCATCCAGCTGAACGATCGGAGGCGGTTCCTGTTGACGCCCGGGCTCGTCCTGCCGGGCCGCAGCTGGCACACCAGCCAACGCGGATGGCACGACCCGCCCGCTGGAAACCAGCGTTCCCGGTACCTCACGGCCGGCGGTCGCCGGGGGCCGGGGTGCGGCGGCCGCTGCAAACCCTTCAATGGCCTGTTGCAAACCGGCAGCGTGCTCTTCCTGAATCCCCAGCAAGCTGATGGTGTTTCGGACGGTGGCGGTCGTGGCCCTGCCCATGCTCACCAGTCGAACGTGTCCCGGATCCGTTCCGGTGACATCGATCACTTCCACCATTTCGCTCCACGTCCGGGCGTTTTGCGCAGGTCCCTCAAACGTCAACTGGTTCAGGTTGCGATCAATAAACATGATGTTGGATGCATCACCGCGGCCCGGCAACTGAATCCGAATCACACTGGCATCGTCGTTTTCCGCCGTTGCCTGCAATTGGTTCCCCCACAACTGAACGATCTTGCGCTCGAATTCCTTCCAGCCCAAATGCCTCAGTGGCCGGTTCATTCTGGAAATCGTGGCCGCCGCCCGATCGTCGACCCGTGAATTCGCGACTTGATCGCCGACGGACGACCTGACGGTCGCCGCATCCGGATGGTTTTGCGTCTGGGCCCCGCAGGGCCCGGGCAGGCCGTTAATGGCGCAAAACAGCGCGGCCAGCAAGGGCATGCCGCGCCAACGGGACGAAAATTTGAGGCCAGCAGGACGGTTGATTGACATCATGGCAAGTCGAGTCGTCGGTCTGGTGGATGTTCCAAAACAGCGGCGAACACCAACGGTGGCATTCACCGAACAACGGCACTGTCTGCGGGGGTATCACCCAACTCACAACAGACGCAGGTACGGCGCTATCTTTCGGTGATATCGGCATAATCGTTACAAACGGAAAAGTAAAAACACTTGGCCCAACCGGATTATTCGTTAAATTTTGCCTAAACCGGGCAAGACACGTATGGAAGGAAAGCATTTCCGCCGCCAGCACATGCTTCGCCGGCTCGTTTTCGAAAGAATTCGAAGGAAAATGGATCGAAAATTCAGGATTTATTCCCGAACGCTTGTTTCCCAACGTTCGGTTGCATCGTTGGGTGGGCGGTTCAAGCAACCAATGAGACGGACTGGCGATTGCCAGCGGCCGTTGTGCTGCCATTGCAAGGCGATCACCGGGAGGGCCCTGGGCCCCGGCTGGGCTGCCACGAGTTTGACGCCAGACGGATGCGAGTCGGATGCCGGCCGGAAACTTCCGCTAATCGTACTGAACCAGGCTGTACACCGGATGCGGAGCCAGCTTTTCCGCGCCCTGCAAAAACCTGAGCTCGATAAGAAAAGCACAACCAACGACCTGGGCATGGCATTGCTCGACCATTTGACAACAGGCGCTGACGGTACCTCCGGTAGCCAGCAGATCATCGACGATCAGCACCCGTTGTCCGGCCTGAATTCCGTCGATATGCATCTCCAGGGTGTCGGTCCCGTATTCCAGCTGGTAGGTGAATGAATGCCGCTCAAATGGCAATTTGCCGGGTTTGCGAACCGGAACAAATCCGACCCCCAGCGCCATGGCCAGCGGCGCCGCGAAAATAAAGCCTCGGGCTTCGGCAGCAATAATGATGTCGACCCCCGCACGCCGGTAGTGTGCCGCCATCTGATCAATGGCCCAGGCAAACGGCCCCGGGGCCGCCAGCAACGGCGTGATGTCTCGGAAAACAATACCGGGCTTCGGAAAATCGGGAATTTCGCGAATATAGTCGACCAAATTGGGCGTGGTGGTTTCTGGCATGGGGGGTGGGGCACCGTTCTGAATTGCGGTTGCGAAACGATCTGCCCAAAGTGTCACATCCGGGCGGGGCCGGTTGCAACCGGTGGTTCCCGCCGAGCGGGCCGCGCGGACGGTGGACTTCCGCGGTCAGAGGATGTCGTCGAATTCCTGGTCCTGAATGATTTCCCGCCAGCTGGACTGCCAATTTACAACCCAATGGCCGGCCGTTTGCCGGCAGCCTGAATCGTCCGGGAAATATGAATGGATCCGAGATTCATTGGCAAAATGGTGAGGGTTCGATTTGAATTCACCGGTTGGGGACGGCCCCGAGACGTGCACGCCGGGCTGTTCAGAAAATTTGCCGGATTTTGACAGATCCGCGCGAACCATTTGACCGAATCTCCCTCTAATCGGTACACCTGTCATGCCGGGGGCCCAAACCCACGATATGACAGGCCCAAAAACCTTGCTCCCGCACGCCAATTGCGATAAGGTTGGAGCAAGGCGGGCCGGATTCCCACCGGTGGAGTCCAGCCCCACTTTTATGGTTCTCTGACACTGTGCGCTGAAGCACAGGGAGGCAGTGACATGCGATTGAACAAACAGCTCACCGAGCAGCGGTTTTTCGGATTCCAATCCGATCGCGGCACCGGTTCGCAGACGTTCCGCGCACTGGATCTGCCGTTATCCCTGGTGACACAGCGCCTCACATCTCGGGTCCGTTCGACGCGCCAGTATTTGTACGAGTGCGTGGAGCCGTCGTCATCCGCGATTGCACAGGCAAACCCCGCAGGGATTGCCGTCAATCATGTGAATCTGACCGATTCACCGGATTGGAACGGCCAAATGCCCAGTTTGGGCATCGACCGGGCCAGCAGAACTGGCTGGATAGCGGGTTGATTCCCTGTGCCGGTTCGCCAGTCGCGAACTGACACATCCACAGCCATTCCAATTGCAGGCCACGCCGATTCGGTGGCATCGCGCAACCTCAGTCCGTTCCGGCATGGTTCGCGTTGCGACGGCCCTCGGGATTTTTGGAATGGTGACCTTCACCCGCGGAATTTGCCCAACACGCTGGCAGGATCGCGGAAACAAGATATCAGGACGAGAACCATGAACGCCGTATTCAACGACAAAATCCAGGACATCCAGCGCACGGCCCAGCGGGTAGTTGCTGCTCAGGCCGGCGATCAGGCCGCATTCGGGGAATTGTTTGTTCAGTTCCAGCCGTCGATTTACGCGATTGCCTTGCGTCGGGTGGGTGATGCCAACGACGCTCAGGAACTGGTCCAGGACGTGTTTATCCAGGCGATGCAGAAAATCGATCAGTTGCGGACGCCGGAAGCGTTTGGTGGCTGGTTGCGGCAAATCACGGTTCGGATGGCCATTAATCGGATGGTGCGGCGGCGGATTGCCTTCGCAACCGAACCGGACATCCTGCAGGCAACGGTACTGACCGATGAAGTGCCGGAGGACGTCCTGATAGATCGGGAACGGGCTGACCGGGTTCGCGACGGTTTGTCACGACTGCGTGACATGGACCGGGATACCCTGGAAGCCTTTTATGTTCGAGGCCAGTCGCTGGCCGAGATGTCTGACGAGTTTGATGCTCCGATCGGTACGATCAAGCGGCGATTGCACGTCGCCCGAAAGCGACTGGCAAACGAGGTGGAAGAACTGGCGGCCGTTTGACAGCAAAATGCCAGCAGCCCCGAATCAACCAGGTGCCCGGCGCTACCAGCCCGGGCACCTTTTTTTGCGCCAGGCGTTACGACTCATGTCGCGCATCAGGCTCCCGGACCGGGATTCGACGCCTGGGGAGGGCGTGCCCGTGGACGCATCTGGAGCCGGGCCGATTCGACCGTCGGGATTCTCGCGGCCGTGTCTTGCCTGCCAGGCTGGCCAGGGTTTTTGTCGATCAAACCAGATTTTGTCAAAACCGCGCGCGCCTTGCCCGGTTTTGACGCTCTGTGTCGATTTGGAACGCCGGGTCAGCTGGCGCAACGGACCATCAAGTAAACAGCCTTAACGTGCCGTTGCCCGGCGGTTTGCCCACTTTTGTCCACTTCGGGGATTTCTTTTTCCCCATTGACCATGTTGGCAGGGGCGTTCAAGTCGTACAACTGGAAAATTCGGCAATGCATGATGACGTAACCTGGTGTTTAAAAACGGCCGATGATCGTTGACCAAAAACCGGCATAATCAGCGCCGCCACCGCTCGTTCCACGGGGGCAGAATGAGCGGTTTGGCCCGCTGGTCGTCACAGCCATTCCGATCGTCTTTTTTGTTGCAAATTCGCAAAAAAGTTGAAAAAACTCCCCCACCCCGCTATGATGACGGCTTGTTATTTTGACTTGAGTCATAATGACCGTTTGACTTGCGACGCGACCGAAACCTCACCGCCAACCAAAAACCTGCTGCTCTTTCTCACCTCCCAATCCGGCGACATCACCGGTGACGAGGTCAAGACGTTGCGGCAGGAAAGAAAAGCGCACGGGTCACACGATTGAACGTCGCGGGTTAAACGATGTGTTCGGGCAAACGCCCAAAACAGGAACAGTCCCCACCTGGGCAGCTGCCCGAAAGATACACCCCGTAGCCCCTCCCCACCGGGTGTGCCTCCAAAACAACTTGCCTGTCCAAACGGGTATTCAACGTTTGATTCATAATCAAACGGGGTGCCACCCAGGGGAACGGAGTGCGCCGTCACTCTGCCCCGGGGCAGCTGAAAGATTGTGAACATGGCCAAGAACCACAAAAAACAAAAACCAGTTCCGCGGTCCACCCGGTCACGGCGGCGTGCTCGGGAAGGTGCCATAACAACCGGCAGTCCGGTTTTGCAGTCGGACGGGCCCCGATCAAACCATTCCCGGTCGGGCGGGGCCGAGTTGCCGGATCATTCGAAAATGCTGCCCGTTCAGCAAGTCGCCAGTCCATCGTGGATTGGCTTGAATGTTTTGATGCTGGTCGTTTTTGTGTGGTCCTACTGGCCGGTGTTCCTGGGGCTGGTGAATGACTGGAACCGCATCGCGGACTATTCACATGGCTATCTGGTGTTGCCTTTGGCAGCGTTTTTCCTGTGGCAGACCTGGGACTCGTTTCCCGGGGTGGTGCCGCGGGTATCGTGGATGGGCGTCACGCTGATCGTGTTCGCGGGTGTGATGCGAATGGTTGGCGCGTGGTATTACCTGGAAGCGTTTCAGGGCTGGTCGATCCCGTTCTGGATTGGCGGGTATGTCTGGATGTTTTATGGCTGGAATGCATTCAAGTGGGCGTTGCCAGCCGTCGCCTTCCTGATATTCATGGTTCCCATTCCCTTCGTGCTGGAAAACATGCTGGCGCAACCGCTGCAAAGGATTTCCACGGAGATCAGTTTGTTCATTCTGCAATGTTTGGGGCAGGGCGCGGTGGCCGAGGGAACCACCATCGCCCTGGGCGAGCATCGGCTGGACGTTGAGCGTGCCTGTTCGGGACTGCGAATCTTCTTTGGAATCGCGGCGCTCGCCTATGCTTTTATGGTGTTGTTCAAACGGCCGCTGTGGACGCGGCTGATGCTGGTTCTGGCCATTTTGCCAATCGCGTTGCTGGCCAACTCTTTTAGAATTGTGTTAACCGGCCTGCTGTATGAAATGGGTTTGGACGAGGCTGCCAAACGCATGGGCCATGACCTGGCAGGACTGGTAATGATCCCTTTGGCTGCCGGAATGTTTGGCTTGACCATTTATTATCTGGACAGGCTGTTCCCCGAGATCCGCCGAATCGATGTCCAGTCGCTGGTCCGCAGCCAGGCGGAACGTCAAGCCTCCACCTGATGATGTTTGGCTTTGATCCGATCCCACCCCTCCGGTTCACCGAATCCTGCTGACACCATGACCAAGGCTTTAACGACCTCGCGCTCCCGATCATCCAGTTCATCGGCGACGGAACCTCTTTCTCTGGCCAAGACAGTGTTGCGCCGCTGGGGATTGCTGGCGTTCGTGCTGGGCCTGTTTCTGGCCGGCGGACTTTCGGCATTGACCATCTGGCTATGGGAACCGGTTTACGACGCCAAACAATTTGTCCACGTGATCCAGAACCGGGAGTACTCGGAAGTCGAAGAGAGAGCCGGCAACAAGGCGGATCCAAAAGAGCTGCTGGCTCCCATCTATGGCGATCCCCTGTTGGGGCAATTGCTTTTGAATCCGGACATTCAAAAGCGCCCCGACATCGATATCAAGACTCTGCGCAAGATGGTTCGGTACGAGTCGGCGGGGGGCGAATTGTACGCCGTGATTTGTCGTGACCGTTCCCCTGGTTACGCCGCGCTGGTCGCCCAGGAACTGGCCCGGGAGCTTGTGGAGTATCAGCGGGATTACAAGGATAACAGCCTCCAGCAACTGGAAAACAAGGTCATTGAGAAAATTGCAATGACCGAAAACGAAATTAAAAAGATCTCTGAGCAACTGGCCGTCAAGCACGCCCAGTTGACAGGCACATCGGGTGACGACAAGCCACGCGACCTGGACGGAAAATATCTGGCCGATCTGCGGATCAAAAACGGCGATGACATCATTGAACGGGACCAGATGGTTCAGGAGGTCAACCTGCTGGCGAAACGACTCGAATCCGTCGGCGACGAGTTTGATCAGTCGTTTATTGAAACCTCAATCAACAGCTCGCCCGCCGTCTCGGGCATCGACCAGCAACTCAGGGAACTGGAAAACCGGCGGGCGGATCTTTCCAATCTTGATTCGCAACACCCCAGCGTTACTTCCCTGCTCCGGCGGATCAACCAGTTGCAACAGGACCGAACGGCAACCATTAAACGGTTGCTGGAACTGGGAAAGCAGGCATGGATCGAACAGCAAAAACGCGACATTTCGGCTCAAATCGCGGAACACGAACAATCCATCGCCCGGCAAAGCCATACCATCAAGGCGCGCGATCAGGAAATCAGCCGGCTGGCGGCCGAGCAGGCCAACACCAACCGGCTCAATTTTGAATTCGAAGAGTTGCTCAAACAACGGGATCGGGCCTATGCCCAACTGGATGACGGGGAGGCCGAGTTGAGCGGCATCCGCACCCGGGAAATGTCCCTGTATCCAATTCGAATCTGGAGGTCGCAGCGGGCGGAAGCAGCGAATGCGGCGGATTTAAAGGTCACTCCACCGACCGAGCCGGTTGAATATTACCCGTGGAAATTGCTGGCGGGTGCGATCCTCGGAGGAATGGCGTTGCCGTTTGTGCTGGCGGCAGCTGTCGAATTCCACTGGAAGCGAATCAGCACGCCCGAACAACTCAAACTGCAGTTGCCGTTCGAGCTGTTGGGAGAAGTGGCGGATTTGCCGGTTCGATCCAGCCGCCCGGCCGTGCTCAGTTCCAAACGCGTCACCCGACAACTTCGGTTGTACGAAGAAAGTGTGGATAATCTGAGCGCGATTCTGGCCGTCTCGTCCGATCAGAAGCCCGTTGTGTTCTCCGTAACCAGCGCCTTAAGCAACGAGGGCAAGACGACGTTGTCCCTGCAGCTGGCCATCAGTTCGGCCCGTTCGAATTTCGGCCGCACACTGGTGATCGACGCCGACTTGCGATCGCCCAGTCTGCATCGATTGCTGGGAGGCACGATGGACCAGGGACTGGGCGACGTGTTGTCCGGCGACGTCGAATTAATGGACGCGATCCAGCGCACCCCCATCGAGAATCTGGATCTGTTGACCGCCGGCAAAATCTACACCAACCCGCGTCGCTATTTCTCCAGTGCCCGGTGGGCCGAGGTGCTGGAGGAAACCCGCCAGCATTACGACCAGGTGGTTGTCGATACGCCGCCTGTTTTGGCCGCCAGCGAATCACTGGAAATTTCACGCCCCTGTGACTTTACCATCGTATGCGTCATGCGCGATGTCAGTCGATCCCATTCGGTCAAGCGCGCCTGTGATCGCCTGGTGGCCGCCGACGTCACGGTGATGGGTTGTGCATTCGGCGGAGTCCCCCAATATGAATATGCCGGCCGTTACGGCAGCTACGATTACCATTTGTCCTGATGTCACCCTGTTTTCCGGCATTTATTGTTACCGCGACAACGTCGCAGCCATTGCCGCCTGGCGAGCTGTCAACCGTTAACCCCTGCGCCTGGAACCTATGAGTACTGCTGCCCGCCCGAATCACCGCTCGGAAAAAATCGCCCATGGGGTCAATGTTACCTTGCTGGTTGCCACTCTGGTCGTCGTTGCCATTGCGGTGCCCGCGATCTGGTTCTGGCATACCCGGTCGGTCTCCGTAATTGCCCAAGCGTTTATCGACGAGGCATCGGCTCTGGTAACCGAAGCCGATCAGCTGGAAGCCGATGGCCAGGCGGCGGAAGCTGAAGAACGCCTCAGCAAGGCCGTCGATCTGACGTGGAAATTCCAGCAGATTCGCGGAGAAGATCCGGAGTCCTCTTTGTTGCTGGCCAAGGCCTTTGATCGCTCTCCCCAGGGACAATCCAATCCCGCCCGGGCGGCGCAATTGTACGCCAAGGCGATCGCCAACGCCGCCGGCCAGGAACAGGCTGACATGCAGGCGCGGGCGGCGGAACTTTCCCTGATCACCGGCGATCCGAATCGGGCCGTGGAACAGGCCAAATCACTCAAGACGAATTCGGTCTATATCGCCGACCAGTCAGGCGAACTTCGTGCCACCGTTGACAAGGTCCATGCCACCGCGTTGATGACCCTGGTGGAAAATGATTCGCTGGATTCCGGCAGCCTGTCACGTGGCGAGGAACCCGGTGCCGTGCTGGGAGTGGCCATAGAATCCAATCCGGAGGACTGCAACCTGCCCATGATGCTGGCCAGCCTTTATCGCAATCCCGAATACCACAAGTATTTGGGGGCAGCCCGGCAACAGGAATTGGACGATCCCGAAAGCAATTTGGACCCCGATGCCCGGGCGGATGCGATCGTTGACCAGATGGTCGAGCGAAACCAGACGCTTGGCGACGCGTGGCTGGCACGTTTTCGTTACCGAACCCAATTCAAGATTGATGGGGCCCAAAGCGATTTGCAAGAAGCGTTGAAACGCGATCCTGACGACCCGCTAATCAACCTCGTGCATGGAACGAGCCTGTTTCAGCAATTCACCCAGACCCGCGACAACAACGCCAGTCAGAACGACGAGCTTTCCAGTCAGCAGCGCGAGTTGCTGGAGCATGCCAAATCCAGCCTGGAAAACTGCATTGCTCACAGCCCCGAACAGCTGAATCCGGTTAACCGCGACGCCTTCGCCCTGGTTGGCCTTGTCGACTATTTGCTGGGAAACACCGAACTGGCCCTGAATCGCTGGTCCGATGTCCTGTCACGCCCGGAAATGACCACGCCGCTGGCGGCCCCGTTCCGTCAGCGGATGATTGAGGTTTTGATCGAGCAAGGTCGGCTGGACGAGGCCCAACAGGAACTTGACGCCTTCGAGCAGGCGATCAGCCAATACGCCCGTGCGATCGATGACCCGCGCAAACTGGCGCTTTTGGTGGAACCCAAGCAGGCCCTGGAGGGCATGCTCAAACGGCAACAGGGTTCCACCACCGAAGCGATATCGGTTTTGGAACAGGCGCGCGCCGAACAACGCGGCTCCGATGAGAATGCCCGGCGGGTTTTTCGTGAACTGGGCCGATCGTACATGGAACTGGGCCAGCCGCGCAGCGCCGCCAGCGTTTACGAAGAAGCCGTTCAGAAAGACAGCTCCAGCCCCGAGTTCCGGTATCTGCTGAGTGATGCCCACTCCCGGGCCGGTCAGTTTGACGAAGCAGTCAATGCCTTTGAACCGGTAACCAGTTCCGGCAACGCCACCGCCCGGGACTGGCTTTACCTGGCACGGCTGATTCTGAATCGGGAATCACGAAAACCCGTCCAGTTGCAGAACTGGCAGGCATTTGACCGGGCCTTTCGGCAGGCCCGGGAATTGAACGACTTGCAACCGCTGGATCAACCGTGGCAACTGGAAATCCTGGATCTGTCGGCAACTCTGGCCAAAATAACGAGCGATCCGGCTCAAATGGATTCGGATGAACTGCGGTTCCGGCTGGGTGAACTGAACCGCCGCCTGGAACAAGACTCCGGGACCGGCGTGGACCCGGAGCTGTTGGCAACGATGGCCCGGTTGCACGATCAGATCGGGCAGACCGATGAGGCAGACAAGTTGATGGACCAGTACGAATCGATGGTCGGTCCGGTGGTCAGCCTGTACATCACTCGGGCCGGCTTGCTGGCCAGTCGCGGTGAGTTCACGGCAGCGGCGCAAAAACTCGATGAAGGATTGAGTCACGTCACGGACAAGGACGAAACGGTGCAACTGCAACTGGCCCAGGTCAATCTTTTGATCCGGGATCGCCAATACGATGCCGCAATCGCCCGGATGGTGGAAATCGTGGAAGCGCACTCCGACGCGCCCCGGCTGGTGATTCAACTGGCCAATCTGGTCATTCAATTGCCCGACCAAATCAATTCGGAACCGGCGACCTGGGAGGCCCGTCTGAACGACATCGAGGGTCCCGACGGACCCCTCGCTCAATATTTGGAAGCTCGTCGTATTGTTTTGAAGCTGCAGGGCAACGAGGATCCGGACCAGCGGCACCCCCTGCTCGAACAGGCCAGCCGATTGTGTGGCGAGATCGTTCGGCGCGAGCCGGATTGGCCCGACGCCCTGGTATTGACGGGACTGGTGCTGGAAATGCAGGCCGACAATATCCGGCAGCAGGCGCGGCAAAACGATAACGCCGACGCCAATACGATTCGACAGCAGGACGACATGGCCAATCAAATGGTCGAACGTGCCATTCGGTCCTATCGGCGTGCTTTTGAACTGGGCGAACGCGGTCGTCTGGTGCTGTTGCGGCTGGCCGAACTGGAACCCGATCCCGCTCGCCGCCAGCAATTCCTGGCCCAGGTGGACCAGGACCAGATCGCGGGGGATGAACGCCTGTCAAACTTGCAGACAACAGTTTCGATTGCCAAAAACGATACCCAGGCCGCGCGAACGCTTGCCGAAAAGGCCACGGAAATCCGGTCCGCGGATCCCTCCGCCTGGCTGACACGGGCTCGCGTGGAGTTAATTGATGGTGATACAGACGCCGCCCGGTTATCTGCCGAACAGGCCGAAACGCTGGCGGAAGCATCCGGCAATCTGCGTACGGTGTTGATCGAGCTGTTTCGTTTCTACGGATTTGTGGACCAGTACGTGGATGACCAGAGCATTCGCGATGAATGGAAGCAAAAGGCCCGGCAGCTGACCGAAAAAATTGTCGAACTGTCGCCCGCCGACCAGCAATTGTTGATTCGTGCCGAGATGCTGGAGTTCCTTGGCGATCCAGCCGCGCTGGATACGTTCCGTCAGGCCGCACAGCAATTCCCGGACAGTTCCCGGGTGCTGGAACGGGCGTTGCAATTTTTTCGCAACCTCAACAGCTTTTCCTTTCCCGATGCACTTGACGAATCGATTCAAATCGCCAATCGACTGGTCCAGTTGCAACCTGGCAATGCCGAATACCGGCGGATTCAGGCATCGTTGCTGGCTCGACGCGGCGCCTCTGATGACTGGAATCTGGTGACCGAGGCGCTGTCATCCGAGAATCTCGATGCCCTGGATGCCGGCGAGAACGAACGGAGCCTGGCGGCCCTGTTATTCAGCCGCACCAATGTCACCAACTCCGAACGAATTCGGAATCTGGAAGAAGCCTATAACAAGGTCAGGGATCGCGAGGGCGCGCTGGACCTGATCCTGGCCGGTCAAATCCTGCGTAACTGGGCCGTTTTGCTGTCGGACGCTGATCAGGACCAACGCGAACAAAAACTGGCCGATGCGCGCGATTGTTACGTCCGGGCTGCCGAAGCGGCCGACGTTCGCAACATTCATTTGTTTGCCGTCACCGAGTTTTTTATTGAAGAACGGGACTGGGACCAGGCCGAATACTACCTGGCGAAAGTGCAAAACCTGACCACCCGATCCGTCGCTGAAACCGCACCCGCCGTGGCCCTGGCGGCCCGGCTGATGCATCGACGCGGAGCCGATTCGGATAACAGCATCGATTTTGTTGAGGATTTCGGTCGAAAATTCGAACTGGAAGTTCAAAACCTGCCGGCCCGAAGCCGCGCCCAGGCTCGCTGGGCGGTTGCCGAAATTCTGGATTCCATCGAAGCCCGCGAGCGGGCCCTGGAATGGCGTCGAAAAGCCGTTGTTGACAATCCCGATTTGCGACCCGGTTTGGCGCTGAAACTGGCCGAAGCCGGCCAGTTTGAACAAGCCATTTCGGAATGCACGAACGCCTATCAGGAATCCGGAGAAACATTCTTTGTCACGGCAATCGCCGACATCCTGATTAGCAACAACGCCCCGCCCGAATTTTACAAGATTGCCGATCCGCTTTTTGAAACAGCCCTGGCCACGGATTCGGACAACGCCAATTTGCTGGTGTCGGTCGCCAACGCACGCATCGTCGGGGAAGGCCGGGTTGACGACGCCGTGCAGTTGTACGAGCAGGCCCTGAAACTCAGCCCGGATAACGAATTGCTGTTGAACAACATGGCAACGGTGTACGCGGAACTGCCGGACCGCCTGCCCGACGCGCTGCGAACGATTGATCGGGCCATCCGGCTGTATGGACAACGCCCCGGATTGCTGGACACCAAATCGATCATTCTGATGTTTCAGGGGGACCTGGACGGCGCCGAAAAACTGCTTCGGGAAGTTGTGAACAGGAATTCCGATTCCCGATTCGACTGGCATCTGGCCGAAGTGAAATGGAAACAATATGAAAAATCCGGCAATTCGGATCAGTTGCAGCAGGCGAAATTGTATTTTGAACGTTCACTCGAAAAGGGTCTCGAAACCCAAATTCTAACCCCCGGCGAAAAGCAGCGACTTGCCGAGTTGCGGCAAAATCTGGACGCGGCGAATCTGGGGACTCGTCCATCCAGTCCTGCCGGATATCGGGCATGGCCTCCGTCGCAACTCGTCCGGTTTTCCCCTCCCGTGTCATTATCCGGTTCCGCTTTATGAAAATCACATTGCTTCTCGCATCCATTTCCGTAATCCTGTTGACGGTTGTGCCGACGATCGTCGACGGTCAGCGGCGATTCCGCTGGGGCGAAGATACTGAGGTCCAGGAACTGATGAACCGCCTCGGTCAGTTTCCCGACAGGATCGGGGACTGGGAATCCAGCGGTGATATCGACCTGGACAGCAGCGCGACCAATCTGTTGCAGCCTTTGGCATCCGTCAACCGGACCTACATTAACGCCCCCCGGCAACTGAAAGCCCACGTTTTTATTCTGTTGGGGCCTACGGGACCGACCGCCGCGCACACTCCGGACGTCTGTTTCGACAGTCGCGAGTACAGCATAATCGGTGAACGCCGTACGGTCAGTGTGGATTCCGATCGCCGACCGGATTCCAAATGTTTTGAAACCCGTTTTCAGTCGCGGCGGGCCGACGGCAGTTTGCTGACATCGTGGTACGCGTGGACAGTCGACGGAACCTGGCAGGCAACCGACCGACCCCGGTTTTCCTTTGCCGGCAGCCGTTACCTGTTCAAAATCCAGATTGCCATTAACTACACCGAATCCCAGCAAGCAGAACTTGATAAAGTTTTGCAAACATTTGTCGCCGACATCGAAAAAACCCTGCAAAACACTGTATTTTGACCTCCGAACGATCAGGGTTGCATCGAGAATATTTGATGGAAACCCGGATCATTGCTGATACAATGAGAACGCTCCCTGCCACCCCCCCCTCCACCACCTGCCACCCCCCCCCTCCACCAGACCCTCCCTCGGTTGCTCGTCAGAGAACTGGCGGGTCAACACATCCCTGAAACTGCCAACCATGATTAGACCTACCTTTCATTCCGGAGTTGCCGGATCAAAATCGAGGCATCCGGCGCACATCGACCACAACCAGCCTCACGTGCCGACCGCCGGCGGGCTTTCCCCTGCCGACGAAATTCTGCAACCCCACCGCTACTTTGATTCCAAATATGCGGTGGAGCGAATGATGGCGTTGTTGCTGTTGTTGCCAGCGTTGCCGGTCATGCTGATCCTGGGTTGTCTGGTGCGATTGACTTCACGCGGACCGGCCCTTTATCGGCAGCGTCGTGTCGGCCTGAATGGCCGGAATTTCGACATGTTCAAGATTCGCACCATGCGGATTGATGCCGAAGCCGCGACGGGGCCCCAATGGTGCACGGAAAACGACCCCCGGATCACGCCCCTCGGTCGCTGGCTCAGACTGTTGCACCTGGACGAATTGCCGCAGCTGTACAATGTCGTGCTTGGCGAGATGACCATTATTGGCCCCCGTCCCGAACGGCCCGACTTTGTAAAGATCCTCGGCGAACAGGTACAGAACTACAACGATCGACTGCTGGTCAAACCCGGCATCACCGGACTGGCCCAGATTTATTTGCCTCCCGACGAAACGATTGATTGCGTGCGTCGCAAGGTTTGTTTTGACCGGGCCTACATTGAAACGGCTACGCCGCTGGTGGACCTGCAAATCTGGCTGTGCACGATCGTCAGGATTCTTGGATTGCGGCAAGGCCGGGGGCCCCGCTGGTTTGGACTGGATCGGCGATACAATAACGCCATACGTATTTGCATGAATGCCGGTGTGGCCGAGAGTCGTCAATCGACCAACTCGGTGCCACGTCCCCGGATCGTCAAAACGGCTGTCGCGGAACCGGTGGCCGGCCACAAACTGCACGATTCATCCGGTATTGTGCTGGACGATTTTCCTGACAATCCGATCCAGACGCACTCGCCCAGGCAACCTCGTTAGCCGGCGACTTGCCATTCCTGCCGAATCCCGTTTGGGCCCGGGCGATTCCGATTTGGCCGTCCGTTACCTGACTCTTCCGTACACACCTGTTCCGTTTTGCTAAACGCACTAACCGTTGACGTCGAGGATTATTTTCAGGTCTCCGGATTTGAATCCTCGGTCGCGCGTCACGACTGGGACCACTTCCCGTCGCGGGTCGTGGACAACACGCGCCGACTCCTGGACGTTTTGGCGCAACAGGACGTCACAGGGACGTTTTTTGTTCTGGGCTGGGTTGCCGACAAGTATCCGGACCTGGTTCGCCAGATCGATGCCGCAGGTCATGAGATTGGTTCGCACAGCTACTGGCACCGGCTCGTTTATGAACTGGACCCCCGCGAGTTTCGCGAGGATTTGCGGCAATCCCGACGAGTATTGGAAGACGCCATCGGGCGATCCGTTACCGCGTTTCGCGCCCCCTCGTTTTCCATAATCCGACGTTCACTGTGGGCCCTTGAAATTCTGGCCGAGGAAGGGTTTGAAATCGATTCCAGCATTTTTCCGATTCGCCATGACCGCTACGGGATTCCGGATGCTCCCCGGAAAATTCATTCAATTCCCACGCCGGCCGGCAACATCGTGGAAATTCCCATGTCGGTGGCCCGCCTGTCGGGTGTCCCGGTTCCGGCCGGTGGCGGCGGTTACTTTCGTTTGTATCCCTACACCTTTACGCGGCACCTGATGGCCCGGATCAACGCATCCGGTCGACCGGTGGTATTCTATATCCATCCATGGGAACTGGATCCCGGGCAACCGGTGGTTCGCGGCGTATCCTTTCCGGCGCGGCGGCGTCATCGGATTAATCTGGCTTCCACCGCTGCACGACTGCAACGACTGCTGGGCGACTTTCGATTCGGAACTGTGTCCGACGTCTTGCAAGCTCATCACCACGAACCGCCAGCCAGGGCCGGATCGGGCCGGCAACACTATTCAGATTCGGTCAGGCCCTGAGCGGTTCGGGCTGATTCTCGCCACCTTTTCGTTTCCGAATGTCTTCATTACCTGAACAAGGAAGCTCGCCCGGCGAAGCGGCCCTGGCGCGACCGGTGGTTACCGTCGTGATGCCAATACGCAATGAAGAAGCGCACATTGAAGAGGCGCTGCGACAGTTGCTGGATCAGCAACCCTCTGCCATTGAGGTTGAGATCCTGGTGGCCGATGGTCGTTCGACCGATCGCACACGTGAGGTTGTTCAGCGCGTGGCCCGCGAGCACCCCTGCATTCGGCTGTTTGACAATCCCGGTCGGCTGTCCAGCGCCGCTCGAAACGTCGGAATTGAAAATGCGACAGGTGATTATATTGTGGTCATTGACGGGCACTGCGAGATCCCCAGTCGCACGTATTTTACGGATCTGGTGGAAGCATTTGAAAGGACCGGCGCGGATTGCCTGGGTCGTCCCCAGCCACTGAATGTCACCAATGCCAGTCGCCTGCAACAGGCGATTGCGGCAGCCAGAAACTCTCCTTTGGGACATCACCCCGGTTCCTATATTTATTCGGACCGCGAAATGCGGGTGCCGGCCATTAGTGTCGCGGTCGCCTATCGTCGACACGTTTTCGATCGCGTGGGACTGTTCGATGTCGACTTTGACGCCTGCGAGGACTGCGAATTGAACCATCGCATCGACAAGGCGGGGATGAGTTGTTTTCTGGTGCCGCAACTGGCCGTGCAATACCGCCCCCGGAATTCGCTGCAGGGATTGTTCAAACAGTTGACGCGGTATGGCCGGGGCCGAATTCGGCTGGCCCGCAAGCATCCTGATTCGCTGTCGCTGTCAACGGTATTGCCGGCCCTGTTCGTGCTGGGCCTGGTGACCGGTCCCCTGGTCTGTCTATTGGTCCCCACCGGATGGTACGTTTACTGGGGCACGATTGTGGCCTATCTCGTTCTGGTGCTGGCTTTTTCAATCCGCGCTGCCGTGCGGGTGAAAAAACCGGGACTTGCGGCATTTCTGCCCGTCGTATTTCTGGTAGTGCATGTTGCGTCCGGCTGGGGTGTGCTCCGTGAATTCTTTTCTTTTCCTTTTGTACGTTCCCGCAAGTGACTGCCCGACCCGATCAACGATTGCGCGTAGTCATCATCGATGAGGAGTTCCCGTTTCCGCCCAATTCCGGAAAACGAATTCGTACGCTCAACCTGGTCGAACGTTTGGCGCAGCGGCATGACATCGTGTACGTCGCCCATCGCAATGCCGACCGCGACGAGCTGCTGGCCGCCCGGGAATACCTTGGCAACCTGGGAATCCGGACGGTCGAAGTGCCCCGCCGCATCCAGCCCAAATCGGGAATCGTTTTTTATACAAAATTGTTACTCAATCTGTTTTCCAGTTTGCCGTACTCGGTCGCGTCCCACACCAGTTCCGAAATGAAAACGCAACTGGAAACCCTGAGGCGGGAATTCGATGCCCAGATATGGCATTGCGAATGGACCCCCTATGCCGAGGTGTTTCGGAATTTTAACGTCGCGCCGCTGGTGATTGCGGCGCACAACGTGGAATCGCTGATCTGGAAACGTTATGCGGAATCAGAGAAAAACCTGCTGAAGCGCTGGTATATCCAGCGGCAATACCGCAAGTTCAGCAAGTTTGAACGCTGGGCGTTTGGGCGGGCCAGCCGTATCATTACCGTCAGCGACGACGATGCCCGCCTGGCGGCGGAATCGTTCGGCGCAAAAGAACCGCAAGTCGTACAAAACGGCGTGGACCCGGACCGCTACCGGCCCGTCCCGGGGAACAGCCGCAATCCGAAACGCATGATCTTTCTGGGCAGTCTGGACTGGCGCCCCAACCTCGATGGCATCCAGCAATTTCTGGCAACTTCGTTTCCCGCCATCATGCGTGCCGAACCGAAAGCCGAATTGTCGATTGTGGGGCGCCACCCGCCGGCCTGGCTGGCCCAACGCGCCGCAGCCGATCAGAATATTCATTTGCATGGCAATGTACCGGACGTGACTCCCTTTCTGGCGGAGGCCGGGGTCATGATCGTGCCCCTGCGCATTGGCGGCGGTTCGCGGCTCAAAATCATTGAGGCAGCTGCCAACGAATTGCCGGTCGTCAGCACGCGGGTCGGCGCCGAAGGACTCCGGTTCGTTCCCCAACAGGATTATTTTGTTGCCGAGTCCATCGAGGAAATGACGGCGCCGGTACTGCACGCCATGCGGTCCAGAACCGCCGCCGAGGCGGCCGCCAAAAGCGCCCGGCAGGTCGTCGATCAACATTACAACTGGGACGCTCTGGCCAATATTCAGTCGGAAATCTGGCAGGCGGAAGCATGTCCGGCGAATTGACCCTGATGCATTTGACATCGTCCCGGTTTTTCGGCGGACCGGAACGCCAAATGCTGGGTTTGTCCGAGGCCCTGTTGCCGGGTGTAAAAACGGTATTTGCCTCGTTCTCCGAACAGGGGCTGAATCGTTCATTCCTCGAACGCGTTCGCCAATCCGGTTTTCCCGGAATTGCCTTGCGGTTTGATACACCCCGACTCGTTGCCGCTCGAAAAGAAATTGCCGAACTGCTGCGGGGGCACGGCATCAATTTGCTGATTTGTCACGGGTACAAGGCGGCTACGGTCGGCTGGTTTGCCGCCCGCACGTCCCGTATTCCGGTGATCGCCGTGTCGCGAGGCTGGACCGGCGAAAACTGGAAAGTTCGACTGTATGAGCAACTGGATCGATTAATGCTTCGCCGTATGGATCGAGTCATCTGCGTCTCACAGGCGCAGGCCGACAAGGTGCAGGCCTGCGGCGTCAGGCGAGAACGCATTTCGGTAATCCGCAACTCGGTGGTTACCGACCGGTTTGCCAACCCCGATCCCGATGGTCGAAACCGGTTGCTGGACATGTTTCCCGCCGGGCAACGCCAGGGCATCCGGCATCTGGTGGGCGCCGCCGGCCGGCTAAGTCCGGAAAAGGGATTCGACGTTCTGGTCAGGGCCGCCAGCCGCGTACTGGACCAGCACCAGGATGCCGGTTTTGTCCTGTTTGGCGACGGCCCGGAACGTGAGCTGTTGCGCAACCTGATTTCCCGACTGGGAATCTCGGACCGATTTGTAATGGGCGGGTTCACCGGGGAGCTGGACCGGTTTATGCCGCATTTTGACCTGTTCGTGCAATCCTCGCATACCGAGGGACTGCCCAACGTATTGCTGGAATCCCTGGCGGCGGGTGTGCCCGTGGTGGCCACTGACGTTGGCGGTACTCGCGAAGTATTAAATGCCGGTCAGTGCGGTCAACTCGTGCCGCCCAACCAGGCGCAACAACTGGCAGACCAGATTGGTCGCATTCTGTCAGAACCGGACAACCGGCTGACGCAGGCCGCGGCCGCCCGGGAGTGGGTCAGGCAGGAATTCTCGTTTGGCAGGCAGGCCCATGCCTACCAGTCCCTGATGCACCAGTTGAATGGCCGGAGCCGGCTGCAAGGATCGGCCAGCAATGAGTGTGGTTAATCCCCTGACCGGCGCCACCGAAAAACGAGATTGCCCGTCCCGGTTCCGCCAGTACCAGGCCAGGTACAAGGCGGGCCAATGGCGGGCCGAGATTTTTCGGGATATGGTTTTGGACGAAGTGGCTGAATCGCAATACGGTCCTGTCATGCTGGACATCGGCTGCGGAAACGGCTTTGACGACAGTCGCGATATCCAGCAGGAACTGGCCAGGCAGGCGGGCACCTACATCGGTTTGGAGCCCGATCCGAATATCCAGGCGAGCCCGTGCTTTGATGTATTCAGAAACTGCACACTGGAGAACTGTGATCTCGCGCCGGAGTCGGTAGATATCGCTTTTTCGGTCATGGTCCTCGAACATGTTCAGGACCCCGTGGCTTTTTGGAAAAAGCTGCTGGAACTCCTGAAGCCGGGCGGTGTGTTTTGGGGATTCACCATGGATCGCCGCCATTTTTTCTGTTTGGCCTCCACCCTCGCCGAACGATTTCGGTTCAAGGAATTGTTGCTCAATCGACTGCGAGGCCGGCGGGGCGTGCAAAGGTATGAAAATTATCCCACCTGGTATCGGGCCAACTCGCCACGTCAGATTCAGCGTTCGGTGCAGCCCGGGGCAAAGTGTGAGTTTGTGAATTTTGGACGTGTCGGCCAGCTTGATTTCTATTATCCCGGCCCACTGGTTCCGGTGGCGCACGGCATTGATCGAACAATGGAATTTCTGGGGCTGCCGGGCAGTTTGCTCGCCATCAGAATTCAAAAGCCGGCAAACGCTACCGCCGTTTCGACGGAGAGGCCGGATACCCGGCGGAATGAATCACCGTGACAATCAAAATTGAAAGTCCGCTGGGGTATCCGCATCCGTGGAATTTTTGCCAAAGACACGTATTCCGGTCATGAAAACAACCTCTGTGCGCCGGACCAAAGCCAACGCCGAAGCCCGCCCGTCGGCCCGGATCAACATATGTTTCTTGATCGACAAACTCGGCATTGGTGGAACCGAGAATCACCTGCTCGGTTTGATTGAAAGCCTGGATCGGGAACGGTTCAATCCGCTGCTGGTCTTGTTAAACGGGGAACAGGAGTCATCCCGACAACTGGAACCCGGCAACTGCAAGATTCACCGACTTGGGATCAGGTCGTTTTACCGGCCGTCGATCATTGGCAAGTCGATGCAATTTCGCCAAATTTTGCGAGACCACCAGACGGACATCCTTCAAATGTATTTTCCGGACAGCACGCTGTTCGGCGCCGTGTTGGGCAAGTTGCACGGTGTCCCGGTTTTGATTCGGACGCGGCGAAATTCCGGGTACTGGATGACCGGGCAATTCAGGTTTCGAAGCCGCATTGTCAACCGGTTTTTTCACATCACAATTGCCAATAACGAGGCCAGTCGCCTGAGCGTCATTGAGCAGGAAAACGCGCCGCCGGAATCCGTCGTGGTGATCCCCAACGGTGTCAACCTGGAGCAGTTCAGGGCGACGGCGACGCCGGCCGGGCAGGCCGTTCCGATGCGCGTTGGAATGCTGGCCAACCTGCGTCAGGTCAAGCGTATCGACCTGTTTGTGCAGGCGGCTGGCCTGTTATGCCGGAAATACCGGCATCTGGAATTCGAGGTGGCCGGGGAGGGCCCCCTGCGAGATGATTTGCAATCGATGATTGATCGGGAAGGCCTTGGCAATACAGTGAAACTTGTCGGCGCGATTGATGATGTGCCCGCCTACCTCGCCGGACTGGATCAACTGGTTACCTGCTCGGAATCGGAAGGGCTGTCCAATTCGCTGCTGGAGGCCATGGCCAGCGGTCTGCCGGTGATCGCGTCGGACATTGCCGGAAACCGGGATTTGATTGCGCACGGGGAAACCGGTCTGATGTTCCCGACGAATGATGCCCGGGGCCTGGCCGCGGCCATCGAGCAACTGTCCAACAACCCGCAACTGCGGGCCACGCTGGGGGACCATGCCCGAAAATTCGTCGAAGCCCATTTCGATCAAAAAAAACAGGTCCGAAAGTACGAAGATTTGTACGCGGCCGTGACCGACGTTCACCAGACTCCCGGATTTGCCGTGCTGGCCTGAAATGAGGGAATTCGCAAAAACGGGTTTGCTGGCTTTTTTTATTGTTCTGACAACGCCGGTATGGCTGATCGTAAACACCATTTCACGTTTTGAGCGCGGCAATCAGTCCTTTCTGTCCGGAGGACAGTTGATGAGTCTTTTCCCGGGATTGACGGGCATGCTTTTGCACCGGGCCTATTATGTGATGACACTCAGGCATTGCGCCCGGGACTGCGGGATCGAATTCGGCACCTGGATTTCGAATCGTGAAACCCGTATTGGAAAACGCGTGTACATCGGTTCCAAATGCACGATTGGCATGGCCACGATTGATGACGACGTATTGATCGGCAGCAATGTGGATATACTGAGCGGCAAGAACCAACACCGTTTCTCGGACCCCGATACTCCCAAAAACAGGCAAGGCGGGTTTTTTGAACGGGTGCACATCGAGGCCAATTCATGGATTGGCAACAGCTCGGTCATTATGGCCGATGTCGGCGCCAATGCAGTGGTCGGAGCGGGAAGTGTTGTCGTCAAGCCTGTCCGCAGCGGAGCCATCGCCGTGGGAAATCCGGCCCGGCATCTCGACAAAAAACCGGCATCCGTTATCCAAAATGAGAATTGATGCATGAACATTCTCGGACTCGCTCCGGCGGGTACATTTTCCGGGTTTGAAAAAACCTTTTTTCAGGCCCTGATCGAAAAGGGCGCGACGGTGAACCGGAATTCCGTGGAATCGCCGGCGTTCCGGCTGGCTTGCGCCGTGGCCGGCTGGCATCCCCGCAAAAGCCAGTGGGGATTGCGCCTGAACCGCAATTACCATACGTCGATTCGGGCATTTCGGCTGAAATCGCGAATTGCCCGCAAACTGGTCGAGGCCCAAATGGGCTCCAGCGATCTGGTCTATCAGATTGGCGGGCTTTGGAATCCGGAATGCAGCTCGCGAATCCCGCTGGTTTTGCAAGTTGACTACACATCCCTGTTGTCAAAACGAAGAGGCAGCGAATGGCAAAGAACCCCCGGCCGCTGTCAGGAATTCTGGATTGAGCAGGAAACGCGACTGTTCGGCGATGCCACCAAAATCCTGACGACAACTGAAAACGCCCGGCAATCCATTATCAACGATTACGGAATTTCCCCGAACAAGATCACCACCGTCGGAGCCGGCGTCAGCGCCCCGTACGATCAGCTGGATTCCGAGCGCAAGCCGGATTATGCGAGCCGCCGAATCCTGTTCGTCGGAAAAGGATACGTGGGCAAGGGCCTGGATACATTGCTGGAAGCCCTGCCGATTGTTCGCAAATCCATTCCTGACGCCCGCTTGACAGTCATCGGACCCAACCAGACCGTGACCGGATCGGGTGTCGATTACCTCGGGCGAATTTCTGATCGCGACCAGGTGCGGCAGAAATATTATCAGCACGCTGTTTTCTGCATGCCTTCCCGATTTGAACCGCTGGGCCAGGTGTTCCTGGAAGCCATGTCCTGTCAGCTTCCCTGTATTGGAACCAACGTGGACGCCATGCCGGAACTGATCCAGCACAACCAGACAGGTTATGTCATCGAACCGGGAGACGCATCGCAATTGTCAAGGCACCTGATCTCGCTTCTGTCCAATCCCGCGGATGCTGCCAGAATTGGCATGGCCGGGTTTGACCGGCTGCGTACCCAATACACATGGCCGGCGGTCGGCAACCGAATATGGGACAACCTGTGTCAGGTCGCGTGATCTGCCAGGTGCCCGGGAACAACGGCCGGAAAGGCACGACGAGATAACATCACGTCCATGGAATTGACAGCAGACCGACTGGCCAGCGAATCTGCCCGCGAGTCCCGATTCGGGATCCGGGTGGATGTGTTGACTCTCACGATTGTTGCGTACCTGTTCTGGTTTATCGCCACGCCATACCAGTCCGAACGGCTGCAATTCCTCGAGACGATTCGGTTTGAACGATGGCTGGCCGCGTTGCTGATCGTTTTTTCGCTGTGCTATGGCCGCCTTGAAAACCTGTTCAGCGGCCTGTCGATATCGGTATTGTGCCTGTTTGCGTTCATGGCCGTTTCATGTTTGTTTTCCAGCTACCCGAATTATTCCCTGGCGATGCATTGGGAAGAAAACTACTGGAAAAAGATGATATTTTTTGCCTGTCTGGTCATCGCGCTGACCAGCGAATCCAGAATTGATGCCGTCATGCGGTTGCTGATGCTGGCCATTTTCGCCTATCAACTGTACAGCATGCTCGATTTTTTGCGGGGAGGCAGTTACGTCTACCAGCAGGGAACCAAACGAATGATCGGTGTTTGGTCGGGTGGTGGTCTCGGCTCGGCCAACGGATTTGGCTTTCTGGGTACCTTTGCATTACCGCTTGTCAGATACAGCTATCAGCTCGCTCGCAGTTCCCGTCAGCGACAGTTCTGCGTGCTGGCCGGCATCCTTTCATTGACATGCGTTGTCCTGACCGGCACTCGCGGCGCCCTGATTGTTGCGGCAGGCTACATGGTGTTCGCCAACTGGCGAGCCTTTTTGCGATGGGACCGATTGCTGATTGTCACGGTCGCCGGGTTGTTGATTATCCCGGCCTTGCCGGAAGACATCAAGCATCGCTACTGGTCCCAAATCATTTCAGCGTTTTCGGATGAAGATGAATTTGAAACCAGGACCGATGAAATCGCCTCCGAATCCGCCCAAGGCCGAATTGAAGGGTTGAAGAACGGATTTCGTCTGGGGATGAACAAACCGGTCTTTGGCTATGGTCCCGGCACGTCGGCCATGGCCGTCCACGAAATTACCGGTGAGAGTGATTTTTTCCTGCAATTGCACAATTTGTACGGTCAAATCGCCGCCGAGCTGGGTTTGCTGGGTTTTGGAATCTGGTCGCTGATTATTATCGGATGCTGGTGGACCGTCTGGCAAATTCGAAAAGACGCGATGGCGGATCCGGAGGGTCCCGATTCCGGCCTGGGAATCATCGCCCAGGCCCAGCTGGGGCTGTTATTTGTTCTGATTGGATACGGAATGGTGGGGCATACCCTGTACAGCGAGAAATGGCTGTTCGTATTGGGGTGTGTGGCCGGTTTGCGGAGTATCCGTGCCCGTTAACCGGTCCTTCGCCAAAAAACATCCCCGGTTAATGGAAGATATGTGACGGATGGCAAGTCGCGACTTTGATTCCTACCATTCGCAACGGGACGATACGCAGACTTTTTTCTCATATGGTCTGCAAAGACGGTTTGCGGAAATTTGCAGCGAATTCCGGAACTGGCTGGATCGGCAGCAACCGCCCCCGCACCCGGTTCGGGTCGTCGATTTTGGATGCGGTGATGCCAAAATGCTCAACTGGTTGAACCGCGAATTTCCGACGGTCATCTCGCGAGCCATCGGACTGGATTCGTTTTCGGACTCGACTCCGCCCGTTGATGATCCGGCGATTATTTCGCTGGCAAGCTGTGACTTGCGAAAAACGCCTTACGATTTTCCGGACAACTCATTTGATTTTGCCATTGTCTCCGCCTTTCTCAAGCATAATCCGGTTCCTGTCCCGTTTCTCCGGGAAGTGGATCGACTGTTGACGGACCACGGCCGGGTCGTATTGCTGGATCCGACACCCACCGTCGTACGTATCGGCGCGATGCTCGGATATTTTGACAAACGATACACTCCGTTTCCCTGGTCCCCGGCCTCGCTGGGCCGCCTGTTGAAGCGGGAGACAATCAACTTGCGGCTCCTCAAGTCGCACCGCTACTGGATTGCGCCGAATCGCCGAATGTATGAACTTGGCACCGAGAAACTTTTTCCCGGGTTTGCGCAATCTGATTGGCCTGCACCAGTGTGCCGTGCTGGGCAAATCCAGCCAGTCGCTTTCGCTGCAGGGAGGCGCTGTCCATGCCGGCTGACGCGATACGCTCCATGAACACCACCCGGGAAACCGGTCAGCCGGACGAAGCGGTCAGGATCGTTGCCGTGGGTGATGTCTCGCTCAATGGCCATTACCACCGCTTGCTGGAACGCCGGGGCGTTGATTATCCGTGCCGGCAATTGAGGCAGGCGTGGTCCGGGGCCGATTTGATCATGGCCAATCTCGAATCACCGGTGACCGGTCAGCCGCGGGTTGCCCCGACCAAATGCAGCCTTCGCGGTTCTCCCCTGACCGGACCGTTTTTGCAAAATGCGGGAATCTCAACGGTTTGCATCGCCAACAATCACATGATGGATTACGGGCCGGCCGGCGTCGGGGAAACGCTCGATCACCTGGATGAATTCGAAATCGCCCGGACCGGCGCCGGAACCAGCGGGCCACTGGCCGGTCAGCCGGCCATGGTTTCGGCCGGACGATACAAGATCGGTATTCTGGCCTATTGCGAAGTCGAACAGCGCAGTCCGCTGTTCGCCGGACGCAACCAGGCAGGGGTCAACCCGTTTTCCGTTGATCGATGCTGCAGCGACATTCGGAACCTGAGAAACGCGGTCGACTGGGTCATGGTTCAATTGCACTGGGGCACCGAGATGGCATTGATCCCCGCTCCCCATCAGCGTTCTGCGGCCAGGCAAATCGTGGACGCCGGCGCGGACGCCGTTTTGGGTCATCATCCGCATGTATTGCAGCCGGTTGAATGGTTCGACCAGCGGCCGGTTTTTTACAGCCTCGGAAACTTTTTGTTTTCCGACATGTACTGGTCCGGAGTCAAACCGGATCAGGAAAAATTTGTTTCCCGACTCAGATTACATCCATTGAGCAGAAAAACCGGCTGGGCGGAACTGGTTCTGGAACGGGGCAAGCCACCGGTGGCCAACTTTTGGCCCGCCCTTCTGAAAAGGGATTTGTCGGTGGCACCTGATCATTCCGGACGACGTCGTGAAGACTCCGTTTATCAACGGAGGCGCATGGACTCCAGGGATTACGGGGCTGAGTACGCCCGGGAAGCCCGGCTGGCCGCCGACAGAACCACGTCATTGTGGCAATGCCATTCCCTGGCACGCCGCATCGAAATGAAATGTTACCAGTACGGAATCATGCCGCGTGTCGCCGAGGGAACCTGAAAATGTTGTCCCGCCACAATCCATCCAACCGCCCAAGCCTGCTGATTCCCTGATGCCCCTCGTTGCCCCGTCCACTGAACATTCCGGACGCCGGCCCGGCACGTGGTACGACGGGATCGCCGAAAAACTGTTGATACCCTCTCTGGACCGCTGGCAGGGAAACCGGGCATACAAGTTCGCCGGCGAAGTCCGGCGTGTTGTGGAATCGCCGCTATCGGAGATTTCCGGGTTTCAGCTGGATCGAATTCGCAAGATCTGCCAGTACGCCTGGAACCATTCCGAATTCTACCGGGAGCGGTTCGATGCCGCTGGAATCCGCCCCTCGGCCACCATGAGCCGGGATGAATTTCGGAAAATCCCTCCGCTGACCAAGTTGGACATTCGCGAACAACAAGCCCGGCTCGTCAGTGGCGAGTACGATCCGGATACGCTGCGCAAAACGGCCACCGGCGGCACCACCAGCTCGCCAACTCCGGTTTACATGGATTGGCCGGCGTATCACCGCCGCTGGGCCGGTACCTATGTGTTTGACCGGCAAATTGGTTATGTTCGCGGCCGAAAAATTGCCTATCTCTGGGGTGCACGACAGGATTTCGATTTGAATCCGTCGTGGAAACAACGACTGGTCACGAAACTGGTGACGCGCAACCGGTATTTTTCCTCAGGGCCGCTGGATGACGAGACAATGACTCGTTATCACGCCGAGTTGAAACGCTGGAGACCGGAGTTCTTGCAGGCCTATCCCACAGCCCTGGCTATTTTCGCTGAATTCCTGATTCGCGAAAAACTGGCTCTGGAGATCCCGAATATTTCGGTCACTGCCGAACCGTTGCTGCCCCATCACGCGGAACTGATTCACCGGGCATTTGGCTGCCGGCCCTTTAACTGGTACGGAGCACGCGAGCTGGGCCGCATCGCAACCGAATGCGATCAGCATGCGGGGATGCATATCAACGTTTATGGCAACCATGTTGAGATTGGCGAGATGCAGTCCTTTGCCGAGCCCGGCATGGGGCCGGTCCTGATTACGGATTTGTGGAATACGGGGATGCCCCTGATCCGCTACGCCATCGGCGACGTGGCCTCAATAACCAATGAACCGTGCCCCTGTGGTTCCGCGTTGCCGCGTATTACCAACCTCGCCGGACGCACGACCGACGTGTTTTGCAACTCCCGGGGACAGCATGTTCCCGGTGTGGCGTTTCCCAACCGGCTGGTGCGGGACGGGCAGGAAATTCGCGAGATGCAGATTATTCAGCTGGCGGTTGGAAAATTTGAAATCCGAATCGTGCCTGGACCGGAGTGGGACAGGGAACATTCCTCCCGCAAAATCTCGGAGCAACTCAGCGCGTACATGCTGGAGCCAACAGAATCGACGGTCGTACTGGTCGATGCGATTCCCCGCGAGGCATCCGGAAAACTGCGCGTCTGCAAAAACCTTGTCGATCTGCCGGCCAGCGAGCAGGTTTCTGCATTGACATGAACTTGACTCCCATGGACTGTCGACGGACGAAATGGAGACCCGTTGTTTAGGACCGGACAATTGCTGGCGAGATGTTTGCGGTGGCGCTCATATCGAGGTGGCTGGATGATGAATCACTGGATGACTCACCAGCCGTTTCGACGGGCACCCGATTCTGCGACGACTGACGTCATGGTGGCCATTGTGGATCACTTCGAGCCGGCCGACCGAAATGGCGAAACCCAGGCAGGTCTCGACGTGTCACGCTGGTGCCAGCGTTATGCCGAGATGGTCGCGGGCCATTACGATTCCGGCGGCGTCCGCCCCCAGCACACCTGGTTTTACCGATTTGAATATCTGAATCCGTGCTGCTTGCGGCCCATCAGCAAGGCTGCCTTCGACGGTTTCGGTGAAATGGAGTTTCATCTGCACCATGGATTTGATACTGAGGAGACGTTCTCGCGCAAATTGAGCGATGGCCTGGCGTTGGCCAATCAATATGGGGCGATGGTCTCTGCCGCAGCACAACCGAGGCAACAATTTGCCTATATTGCCGGAAACTGGTCGCTCGACAATGGAAGTCGCGACCCGGCCAAAAGTGGATGCAATACCGAATTGCGGGCGTTGAACCAGGCCGGATGTTTTGCCGACTTTACCTTTCCGGCCATTGGATCCGCGGCACAGCCCAAAAAAACCAATGCGGTGTATTATGCAACCGACTGTCCGCGTCCCAAGTCGTACAACACGGGAATTGACGTGCAGGTCGGGGGAACCGCCCGGGGCGATTTGATGATTGTTCAGGGACCCTCGCTGATTGACTGGCAGCAGGGCTCCGTCGAAAGTGCCGCGATTGAGTCCTTTGACGTTCCGCGCCGCAGCGCCTGAAAAACTGGCTTGCCGCCAACGTCCACGTGCAGGGTCGCCCCGAATGGGTGTTTGTCAAATTGCACACTCATGGTATGCAAAGCCAGGACGACTGGTTTGGCGGCGAATTCAAAAAAATGTTTGGATGGATGGAACGCGAATGGAACCGGCCACCGTTTCGCCTGCATTATGTAACAGCGCGGGAAATGTACAACATCATCAAGGCGGCCGAGGCCGGCCACTCGGGCAATCCCCATGAATTCCGCGATTTCACAATTCCCAAACCCGCCAACCGGCTGGCACACTGCGAACAACCGTGGCGGCTTGTGAGATTTGATGATTCCGGAGTGGAAATCCAGTTTGAAAGTACGGGGCCCAAGTCCGTGGACCTCGCGTTTTCGCAAATCCGGAACATTTCCGGGGATATGCAACGGCTGACCATCCGCATGAACGGCCAAATCGCAACCGGTCTGCAAATCCGCGGATCCGGGAAGTTCGAAATATCGTGCCCGGATTCGGAGTTGACGTTCGAGCCGCAGTTTTTTGAGGTCTGATGGAAAATATTGACATCATTCGACAAATGGACGAATCTGCCGTGCGATTTGTCCTGGAGCACCATGTCGCGATCCGCCAATCGCAGCTGGATGACCCGGCCACATCCCTGCTGGTCAACAACCGGCTGGCCAGCGCCGATGGAACGGTCAGCCGGCTTTGTCAAAACCTCGCCTATCATGCGGCCGAGCTGGACCGGCAGGCCCAACCACAACGACTGGCTCCCTTGCTGAAAAAAATCAATGCGTCCCGGGATTCACGCGTACTGGATGTCGGTTGCGGTGCCGGTCAATCCCTGTTTCTGATCAACGCTTCAGCTCACTGCCCGTGTTTCGGCGTGGACCACGATCAGGAATGCATCGAGTTTGGAAAACGCATCAACGAACTTCAGGGAAACGACAACATTCAGTTGTGCACGGCCCGGGGGAATTGCCTGCCGTTTGACTCCGCTTCATTTTCGCATGTGGTCAGCCGGGTGGCCCTGAACTACATGCACCAAAAATCCGCGATTCAGGAAATGGTTCGCGTACTGCGTCCTGGCGGCACCGTTTACCTGCATGTGGAAAATGCTGGAACGGACCTGAAGATGTTGTTTCGATCGAAATCCATTCGAACGTTTTTGTCGCGCAGTCTGGAACTGGGCTCGGGGATCGTCCGCGGTGTCACCGGATTCCAGTTGGCACCCGATTCCTTTCGAGGCTGTCCCGGCCGACTGTTTGTTTCAAACTCCCGGATTTCCGGCGAACTGAACCGATTAAACTGCCCTGTCCGGGAGACGGACTCCTTTTCGCACATGATGGGGATCAAATGTGCCAGCAGTCTGGTTGCCCGGAAGCGCGAAACCGCCCAGGATCGGAAAGTGCTGGATGCCGTTTAGAGCCTCACTCGATCAACTCGCCGACTGGCAGTGGCGGGCGGCCCGCCGGCTTCGGCGTCCCGCCCAGTCCCGCTTGCTGCGGGGGCTGCGCGAAGAAAGCCGGCTGGACCGGAATGGCTGGCAAACGCTCGTGCTCCAGCGCGTTCAAAATATTCTGAAAATCGCGGCCACCACGGAATATTATCGTGACCGGTTTGACGAGGCAGGCCTTGACCCGTCGTCGGTGCGCGATTTGCGTGACCTGCAGGCACTGCCTCCGCTGACCAAAGAATGTATTCGCCGGCATCGTGAACAAATGCTCAATCCGCAGGTGGCTGTGCAGGATCGCCGCAAAAACGCCACCGGCGGTTCCACCGGAGAGCCTCTGGAGTTCTGGCAGGACAATCATTACTGGAACGTTGCCGAGGCGATTGATTCCTTTGTCAATGGATGGTGGGGCCTGAAGGAACTGGAGCGCACGGCGGTCATTTGGGGTGCCGATCGCGAGTTTACGGACGAGTCGATGCGGGAACGGATTTACCGCTGGACGCATCGCCGGAAACTGCAAAACGCTTTTCGTATGACGCAGGACGATCTGCAACGTTTTTGCATGACCATTGCGAAATGGAAACCGGCATGCCTGATCGGTTATGCCTCGGCGCTGCATACGCTGGCGGATTATGCGGCTGAAAACGGATACCGGGATCTGCAGTTCAAGGTCATTCGCTCATCTGCAGAAATGTTGCAGCCCGAACAGCGAAGCCGTATTGAATCTGTGTTCCACAGCCCCATTTGCAATTTTTACGGCTCCCGGGAAATCAACAATCTGGCAGCCGAATGTCCCGAGGGTCGACAGTTGCATTTGATATCGTCCTGGCGATTCGTTGAAATTACCGACGAGCGGGGAAAGGTGTTACCCCCCGGCGCGGCCGGATTGGTTACGGTGACTGATTTGGGAAACCATGCAATGCCCATGATTCGTTATCAAAACGGCGACATCGCCAGTTTTTCGGATCAGGCTTGCCGTTGTGGCCGATCGACGCCGGTGATCGCCGGGCTGCTGGGTCGCAGCAGTGATATTCTGAGAGCCGGCAACGGCCAAAAAATCCATGGCGAATTTTTCACGCACCTGTTTTATGGCCAAACCGCCATTTCCGGCTTCCAGATCCGGCAAACGGCAATCGACCGGCTGATTGTCAATTATGTGAGCAGCGGCGGCCCAACGCTCCCGGTACTTGAATCGGTACGAAAGCGGATTCACGAGAAAATGGGGGAAACCACGCAAGTTGATTTTGTACAGTGTGAACAGATTCCGGTAGGCAAAAGTGGCAAACACCGATTTACGATCTGCGAACTCGGTGACTGGCCGACCGGTTCATTTCGAGACCAGCGGTCGCCGGGGACTGACCGGTGAACCGGATCTTGTGCAAAACCCTGTTTCAGGCGTGGCCGTTTCCCTTCGGTCATGTGCGAATCATGCAAAAACTGAATCCACCGCGACTGGACTTCAACTCCACAATCAGCCATATCCGGGGATACAACGGCAAGTTGAAGTATGATCCCAATTCTTATATTGGCCGGTATTTGTATTATCGGGGAATTTTTGAAGAGCAGTTGATTGCGCAAATGGCCCGTCAGCTGCGCCCCGGCATGACGGTGGTCGACGTCGGCGCCAATATTGGCCTGCACACGGTCGTCGCAGCTGGCATTGTCGGAAACACCGGTCGGGTCATTTCTGTCGAACCGCAATCCAGGGTACGTGAGGCTTTGACCGAAAATGTCGAACTGAACCATTTGCAAAATGTCACCATCGTGGCAACGGGACTGGGGCGAAGCCCGCAAAAAAGTCAAATTTTTCACGTTAATCCCGCCAATGACGGACAGGCTACGTTGCGTCCCGACGCGCATCGGCGCGATCGTTGTACGGCGGAGGAAATCGACATCCGAACGTTGGAAAACGTTTTGCAGGAACAGGGAGTCAGCAAAGTCGACGTCCTTAAAATTGATGTCGAGGGATCGGAAATGGACGTCCTGGAAGGTGCCTCAAACTGGCTGGACAGTAACCGCCCCGGCTGTATTTTTGTGGAGTGCATTGATGCGCATCTGCGAAAATTCGGAAGCTCCAGTGCGGAACTGGTAGAATGGCTGGTCGCGCGAGACTATGAGGTACTCGGACTGGTTCGGGGCCGCTGGAGACCGGTTTCTCCGGCCGCGGGGCTGAATCTGGATTTAATGGCCAAACCGGTCGATCGCCGAACATCGTGAGCCGCACAGATAACTTGAGTACCCGCCAGTCCTTTTTATCCCACGCTTTCATCTACGGATTCGGTGCGTTGCTGCTGCAGTCCGCATCGATTGTTCTGCTTCCGTTGTACCTGAACTACCTCGAGCCCGCGGACTACGGCATTCTGGAAGTGTTAACCCGCCTGGGTGACTTTGTTGTCATCGGATTGATGGCCAACGGCTTTCGGATGGCCGCCTTGACGTTTTACCAACAAGCCACCAGTCCCCGAGAGCAGCAACAGATTGCGGCAACGATCCTGACGGCCCTGTTTGCCACCATTGCGCTGGGAATTGCGCTTGTTTTTGGCTTTGCCGATTTCCTCATGAAACTGCTGGCGATTGACAACCACCAGCTGTTTACGCTGGGTGTTTGTACGGTGCTGCTGGAAGCGTTGACGATGATTCCCCTGGTGTTAATGCAGGCGCGGTTGCAGTCGTTGCGTTATGTGGTGACCATCATTTCAATTTTTCTGTTTCGGGTGTTATTGACCATTACTCTGGTGGCCTGGGCCGAACTTGGGATTTGGGGCATCTTTTACGCCCGAATCTCTACGGCCGTGATTTTCGGGACGATTCTGAATTTGCTGGAATTGCTGCGATCATCGTTTGTCCCCAGCTGGCGCGACCTGAAAAGTGTATTTCGTTTTGCACTGCCTTTTTTACCCGGCGGAATTCTCGCTTTTTTTATTAACAACGGTGACCGGTTTTATCTGGTAAAGTACTGGGGAGATCACGCCGTTGGCATCTATGCGCTGGCTTACAAGGCCTCGACTTTCATCACCATGCTCGCGGTCATTCCGCTGTATCAGGTGTGGAGTGCCAAAATGTATCACGTGGCAAGGCAGCCGGACGCAGCGCAGGTTTTTGGGCGGGTTTATCAGGGCCTGGCGACCCTGTTTCTGGTGGTTGCCCTGTTCACCTGCCTGTTTGCCCGGGAAACCATCATCCTGTTTGGCGGAACCCGGTATCTGGCATGCCTCGGGCAATTGCCGATCTTGGCGCTGGCCGCATTTTTTCTGATGTCCTCGGATCTGTTTGATGCCGGAATCTACATTCAGCGCAAGACGTGGGTAAAGCCCCTGATCTTGCTGGCATCGGCAACGGCCATTCTCGTGGCCTATTACCTGCTGATTCCACGCTATGGTGGATATGGTGCGGCAATTGCCACGGTGATCGGAATGTTTGTGCAAATGACGGTCACGTGGCTGGTTTCACAACGGATATTTTATGTGCATTACGAATTCTCGCGAATCGGAGCAAGCCTGGCGGTTGCCATCGGTCTGTACCTGACGGGATTGCTGGTGATGGACTGGGGCTGGAGCGGCCTGATGCTCCGCGTCGGCTGCTGGCTGGGATTCCTGGGTTTTCTGTGGTTCGCCAGCACATCGACGGAGCGGAATTTCCTGATTACGAATTTGATGCGAATGCAAGCGGACTTTGGCCTGAAGCGTATGCGGCTGAAATGGTTTTCAAAATCATGATCGTGACCGCCTGGATCTCCGATTCCGAAAACATACAAGACGTTCGTCATGGAACCTGTCTGGCCACCCGATGGTTGACATTGCGAGATGGAGTGAACTGATGCTGGATCAATCCAGAGTGGATTTGCCCGAAACCCAACCACGACCGAAACCGCCTGTCGGAAATCCGCCCGAGTCACTGTCGGCCATCTGGATCGTGGAACACATCAACGCAGAAGCCGTTGAGGCCGTGTCGGCCTACCTGGCCCTGTTGCGGCAACTGCCCCTGAAATGCCAGTTTGTGACCGTGATCAATGGCAATATTGAGCTGGGACCGGAAATCACCAGCCAACTGGGTTCCTGCGATTTGAGTGTTTCGATTGTCAAGATTCATCGCCACACTGACGAATCCGCGGCCATTCGGGCGGGCCTGCAAGCGGTCACGGGTGAGATTCTGGCCCTGTTGCCCGGTTACCGGCAGGTAGACGAGCATGCCATCGTCGACATGCTGGACGAGCTGCAAAAAGGCTATGACTACATCGCTTCGTGGCGGCATCCCCGAATCGATTCCCGATGGAGCGTGTTGACATCGCGGATTTTCAATTTCCTGACTCGTCGGCTGACCGGCGGCTCGTTGCATGACGTCAATTCCGGATTGCGTTTGATGCGGCGGCGGGTGATGGATGATCTGCCGTTTTATGGCGACATGCACCGGTTTTTGCCGATGCTCGCCGACCGCCAAGGATACCGCGTATCGGAAGTTTCCGTCAAACACGTCCACGAACAGGTCAAAAAAGGAGATTACCGGTTCGGCGTTTTCTCACGCCGAGTCCTGGATTTGATGTCCCTGTTTTTTCTGTCCAAATTTGCCAAGAAACCGCTCAGATTTTTTGGCCTGGTCGGCAACTTTTTCCTGGCCGCCGGGACGGTCGTCATGCTGTACGTGGCGATTGAAAGAATGTTTGGCGTAAGCCTATCCGACCGACCGGCTTTGTTGTTCGGAGTATTGCTGGTCGTGCTGGGCGTCCAGCTGTTTTCACTGGGATTGCTGGGTGAACTGATTATTTTTGTCCACGGCCGAAACGTGCGCGATAATTTTGTTGAAACCGTGTATGAGCGCAAGGACCTGCCGTCTGACGGCGATCGGGTCTGAAATTCGGTGATCACCGTACAAACAACCAACGCCACCCGCCGCCAACTGCTGATTGATGCGCATGCCCATTTGCACCGGTGTTTTGACGCCGACCAGGCCGTGAGCTCGGCGATCGACAATTTTCGGCTGCGTGCCGCCAAGCTGACGCTGCCAGCCGGCTGGACCGGATGTTTGCTGTGCGCGGATTTGCAAACCGGCGAAGCTGAATCGCGGGTGGGGCAATTGGCATCCCGTCATCACCCTGACCACAAACTCGAGTCGCTGGACCAGTCTCACTGCTGGAGATTTGCTGATTGTGCAAGTGACCGCCGGCTGATTTTGATATTCGGGAACCAGATTGTTACGAATGACGGAATTGAGGTGCTGGCCTACGGACTGGATCGCAGAATCCCTGACGGGTTGTCGGCGGCGAACACGGTGCAGCAGGCACTGGCTCAAAAGGCCCTGGTGATCTTGCCCTGGGGATTCGGAAAATGGACGTTTCGCCGCAGGAAGGTCGTTGAGGAATTGATCCGTACGTGCCCCCCTGGCCCGGGCGGTCATGGGCGGCTGTTTGTCGGCGACAATGGCGGAAGACTCCGCTATTCCCGACTGCCTCGGCTGCTGGGACGGGCCCGGCAAGCCGGTGTCTGGAACCTGCCCGGCAGCGATCCGCTGCCATTTCACGGAGAAGAAACAAGACTGGGTCAAGCCGGATTCCTTTTGAATGTGACCGGGAATCCCGAGCGGCCACTCGACAACATCAAACATTCATTGTGTCCACTTGCCGAACAACCCGTTGTGTTTGGGCAAGGTCAGTCGTGGGCTCGTTTCTGGAAATTTCAAACCGGAATGCAATTTCGAAAACTTCGCGGGGAAATGGTCAATCAGGATGGCACCTGACCTGCCGCGGAACCATTACGATTTGCTGGTGATTGGAGGCGGCATTTACGGGCTGTGCCTTGCGCTGGAATCGGCTCAGCGCGGGCTCCGCACCGCTGTTATCGAGCGCGATCGTTTTGGGGGCGCGACCAGCGCCAACACACTGCGAATTATCCACGGCGGGCTGCGCTATTTGCAAACACTGGACTTGCCCAGATTCCGCGATTCAGTCGGGGAGCGACACTGGTTTCTCCGGGAGTTTCCCGAGTTTGTCCGCCCGCGGGGGTTTCTGATGCCGTTGTACGGCCGGGGAATGAAGCGAAAGAGCCTGCTTCGCTGTGCGTTTGGGTTGAACAATTTGCTGTCTTTAGATCGTAACCGGAAAATGCCTCCCGAACAGCGAATCCCCGCCGCCCGGGTGGTCAACCGAAAGGAGACGAAAAACCTGTTTCCCGACGTCTGCCAACATGGCCTGACCGGTGCCGCGCTGTGGTATGACGGGTTTATGGTGGACTGGGAAGCGGTTGTCCAGTCAATTCTGCAGCGGGCGCGGAGCCGGGGTGCCGACTGCCGGTGTTTTGTCGAGGCCACCGATTTGATACTGGCCGACAACAAGATCACGGGGGTTCGCGCCAGGTGTCTGGAGACCGGAGCATCCCTGGTGCTGCAAGCTGGTGTGGTTGTGAATTGCACCGGTCCCTGGTGTCGAACACTGGCCGCCCATCTCGATCGGGATATCCCGGAATTGTTTCAGCCATCACTGGCCTTTAACCTGTTACTGGACCGGAAACCACTGTCCTCGATTGGATTGGCCCTGTCGCCTGCGGCGAATCACAACAAAACGTACTTTTTGGTGGCGGAGGGGGACCGACTGCTGGCGGGGACGTTTCATACGCGATACGAGCAGGGTGCGTTGCCGGCTGTCCCATCCGACGAACAGACCGGCCGGTTTCTGGAAGACCTGAATCGTACACTGCCTCAACTGAACCTGTCACTCAGCGAGGTGCTGAGGGTCGATGCGGGAGTGTTGCCGGCCCGGCGGGCTGGTTCGGCCGAGCCCCGGTCACGACCCGTCATTGTCGACCACCTCAAACACGGGGGACCCGCCGGATTGTATTCGGTTTCAGGCGTGAAATTCACAACGGCCCGATCGGTGGCGGCGCGAACGCTCGACAGGATTCGTCCGGCCCTCCCGTGTTGAATCCTGTCATCAAAACGTCCCGGCCCTGTTCCATCGGCCCGTTCAGTTCAAATACGCCGGACACCGCATGAAGACTCTGGTGCTGGCCCCTCATCCGTTTTACCAGGAACGCGGCACGCCGATCGATGTGGATTTGCTGGTGCGTGCGTTGAGCCGTCGAGGTGAAACGGTTGACTTGCTGACCTTTCATGAGGGTGACGACCGGTCTTACCCGAACCTGACTCACTACCGAAACGGCTCCCCGGCCTGGATTCGGGGAGTAAGACCAGGGTTCAGCCTGAAAAAGCTGGTATGCGACCTGTTTTTCTTCGTCGCCTGCTGGCGACTGGTACGTCGCAACAATTACGATTTGATTCATGCCGGTGAAGAAGCCGTATTTTTCGCGCTGTTTTTCAGGCTGTTCTACGGCATTCCCTATGTCTATGACATGGATTCATCCATCGCTCAACAGCTTGTGGAAAAAATGCGATGGGCTCGCCCGCTGGCTCCGGTTTTTAACTGGTTCGAAACCCGGGCCATTCGCGGCAGCGTTGCCGTGGCCCCGGTTTGTCCGATGTTGGCCGAGCTGGCTGAAAGTCGTGGCGCCAGGGCCGTGGTAACCCTGCATGACATTTCCCAGCTCTGTTTGGAAGACTTGCGGCCGGATCCGGCCATTCGACAGCAGTTTTCCGCTAACGGCGCTGTCGCCCTGTATGTGGGTAACCTCGAACCGTATCAGGGCATCGACCTGTTTCTGAAAAGCCTGGCCATTGCCAAGTCAGATGGTTGCAACATCGTGGGGGTGATCGCCGGGGGGCGAGACGATGATATTGAACGTTACCGGCACAAGGCCGAAGAGCTCGGTATCCAGTCCATGACGCGTTTCATTGGATGTTGGCCAATCGACCAGTTGGGACAATTGCTGGCCAATGCGGATATCCTGGTCGTGCCCCGCCTGCGCGGCGTTAATACCCCCATGAAACTTTATCCGTTCCTGCATTCCGGAAAACCCGTTCTGGCAACTGACTTGCCCACGCATACCCAGGTCATTGACAACTCGATCGCCTGTCTCGCTGCGCCCCGACCGGATGCGTTTGCCGCCGGCCTGATGAAACTGGCCAACGATCCGGATCTGGGCTCTCGACTCGGTGCCGCTGGCAGACAATTTGTTTCCGGCAATCACACGTGGCAACAACACCAGCAACGTGTCAACCAGCTCTACGATCTGGTCGAGCAGGGCCTTGTTCATTCCCACCTGAATTCTGCACCCTCCGATCATCCATGAAAATACTGGTAACCGGCGGCACCGGGTTTACCGGCAGCCATTTGACCCGGCGCCTTTTGGAACAGGGACACGAGGTCTCGGTTCTGGACAGCCAGGCCGGACTTTTTTTTGACGAACTCCGTGACAAGGGTGCGGCCATCCGAATTGGCAGTGTGGGCGATGCGGACGTTGTCGACGAAATGGTCCGGGATTGCGAAGTCGTCCATCACCTGGCCGCAGCGTTTCGGGAACTGAATGCGTCCGACAAGCATTATTACCGGATCAATGTTGAAGGAACCCGCTTCATCGGAGACGCCTGCGAAAAATTCGGCGTTCGCAAGCTGGTTTACTGCAGCACCCAGGGCGTTCACGGAAATATCACCTCGCCGCCGGGGAACGAGGAGTCTCCCATTGCGCCGGAAGACTACTATCAACAGACGAAATATGAGGGTGAGCAGGCGTTGCGCGAACATATGGATCGGGGGCTGGACGTGACAATTTTGCGGCCCACGGCGATCTACGGTCCGGGCGATCCCGCCCGATTCCTGATGTTGTTTCGTATGGTTCGCAAGGGCCGGTTTCTGATGTTTGGTGATGGCAAAACGTTTTATCACCCGGTTCACATTTCCAATCTGGTGGACGCGTTTGATTTGGCCTCGGCCACCGATTCCGGTATTTCCGGTGAAGCGTACATTATCGGCGACGAACAGTACTGGTCGCTGAATGACCTCGTGAGACTGGTTGGTCAATCGACCGGTATCGATCCAAAAATCGTGCACCTGCCATTCTGGCCCATTTATGCCGGGGCCATCGTATGCGAGTTTGCCTGCAAGCCGTTCCGCATCAGCCCTCCCCTGTTTCGCCGGCGCGTCAACTGGTTTCGCCAGGACCGGGCATTTTCCATCGACAAGGCCAGTGCTCAACTGGGATATCGGCCCCGCATCGGCATTCAGGAAGGACTGGCAGAAACGGCCCGCTGGTATGAAGAAAACGGATATCTGTAAAATCGTCGTGTTTGCCAATCACCAATCGCGCCCGAAATCTGTTCCGGATCAGGTAACAGGCCAATGCGGCCTGATCCACAAAGGAGAGAAATAGCGACCTGTGTGCGGAATCGCCGGTATCCTGTCGCCAACTCGTCCTGACGCACGGCAAATCGCACGCATATCCGGGTTGATCGCTCATCGCGGTCCGGACGGAGATGGCGTTTGGCAGCAGGATGATGTCACCCTGATTCACCGCCGACTGGGGATCCTTGACCTTGAGCACGGCGAACAGCCAATGAGTTCGGCCTGTGGTACGGTGACTCTCGTTTATAACGGGGAAATTTACAACTATCCGTCTCTGCGGCGCGAAATGGAAGCGTCGGGATGCCGTTTCCGAACCCACTGCGATACTGAAATCCTGCTGCATTTGTATCTTGCCCATGGCGCACCATTCGTCAGCCGACTGCGAGGAATGTTCGCATTTGCCATCTGGGACGATCGCAAACGTCAATTGCTGCTGGCAAGAGACCACGTCGGACAAAAACCGCTGTTTTACGGACAGTCGGGTGACTCGTTCGTTTTTGGCTCCGAAATCAAGGCGATCAGTGGCGGTGGAAAACGTCCCCCGGAGATCGATCTGGATGGCGTCTGGCACCATCTGGGGCTGAGATTCTGTCCCGGCGAAATGACGCTGTTTCGGGGAATCAAAAAGCTCAGGCCTGGCCACCAGCTGGTTTACCGGCCGGATGACCGGTCCGTGGAGATTCGCCGCTACTGGCATCTGGATTATGGCCGGAAAACAACAATCGGATTTGACGACGCGGTTGACCAGCTGCAGACGCTGCTGGACGAAACGATTGACCAGCATTTTTTGAGCGATGTTCCCGTGGGCAGTTTCCTGTCCGGTGGCGTCGATTCCTCGCTGGTTTCCGCGTTGGCGGCCCGGCAATGCGACGGCCCCTTTCCGACCTTCAGCATTGGCGTCACGGATGGTGATTTCAGCGAATTGCCGTTCGCCAGACAGGCGTCCGACACCATTGGCAGCCAACATCACGAGTTTCAGGTGCAGGCGGACCTGATGCTGTTGCTTCCCGATATCGTCTGGCACATGGAAGAACCGGGGGATCCTCATGCGGTTGGGCTTTTCCTGCTCAGCCGAATGGCGCGGCCGCACATTAAAGTGGCCATGGGAGGGGACGGTGGCGACGAGGTGTTTGGCGGCTACAGCCGCTACACCCGATCCGGAATTCTGGCGGCCTATCAAATCATTCCGCGGCTGGTTCGCCGCCAGCTGTTGTCTCCCATGCTGGGTTTCTTGCCCGAAAGCTTCAGCTATTACAGTTTGGCATCCAAGGCGCGGTGGGTCCACGAAATGTCCCTGCTGAAGGGTGCAACGCGACAGTACCACTCAATGACGTTCTTTAGATTCCCGGACAGTCGCCGCAGGTTTTTGTTTTCGCAACAGGCCCGGCAACAACTTGAAAATCCTGATACGGCAGGCTGGATCGCGGAGCATTATGATTCGGCGTCGGTCCACAATCCGGTGGATCGTATTCTGTATGCCGAACAAATGACCCGTCTGCCGGAACACTACCTGTTGATTGCCGATCGCATGAGTATGGCTCACGGGCTGGAATTGCGGGCGCCCCTGGTGGACAAGCGGGTACTGGAATTTTCAGCAACTCTGCCGCCGCAATTCAAGATTCGCGGAGGACAACTGAAAATTATCTTGCGAACACTGGCCAAACGGTTTTTCCCGGATCAGCTGGTCGATCGCAAAAAACTGGGTTTTGGATTCCCCATGGCACGATGGTTTCGGTCGTCACTGGCTGAATTCGTCAGGCAGGCGCTGCACGAAGCGACGATCTTCGAAACAGGACTGCTGGAAAGAAAGTACGTGGAACAACTCGTTCATGAACATCAAAGCGGCGCCATGGATCACAACTTTCGCATTTGGTATATCCTGAACCTGGAAGTATGGTACCGGTTGTTCATCAGGGGCGAGTCCCGGGAAACCGTACGAGACGGGCTCTCGCGTTTACTGCACGATTACGCCCCCGACTACCGGAAACCCCCAACCACCCGGTAACCGGATACCCGGCGCCGCGGCGCAGGGTGCCCGGGTCCGGGTGGCAAACCAATACCCAACCAATGGGCGCAATATTCGGCCTCTACCATTGCGGTGATTTGACTCAGGTCGTGTCCATGGGCAGCCGGCTCGGGCACCGGGGAACCTGGGCCCCCGACCCGGCCCGGTTTGGTGACACCCTGCTGGGCGCGATAACCGATTCGGTTACAGTCCAGCCCTGGACCAGTGCCGGTTACAGCTTCGTTGCCGATATGGACCTGTTCAACGCCGATGACATACTCCAGCAATTGTCCTGCGGTCCCAACGCCGACAGCAGCGACTGTTTTGTGTTGAGCAAGGCCCTCGAGCATTGGGGGGAGGGTGCCTTTGCCAGACTGAACGCAAGCTTTGCGGTGGCCGCGTATCAGGAGCGCGAAGACTGCCTGATCCTGGCTCGCGACTCCGCCGCGCCCGCCCCCTGTATTACACGAAATTTGACGGGGGCATTGCCTTTGCCAGCGAATACAAGGCCTTGCTGGCGTTGCCCGGCATCGCCAGAGTCGTCGACCGTCAAGCCTTGCAATATCTCAGCTCGCGCAAATCACTTCCGCCCACCCAATCGTTAATCGAGGGAATCCGGCAGGTTCCGGCCGGATCATGGATTCGGATTCGGGGCAGCCGTGTCCCGCAAGCTGTGCAGTTCTGGAGTCCAGCCGTATCGATCGTTGAAGGTGGCTTGTCGAGTCACGCGGAGAAGGTGCGAGCATCGTTTTTGAAGTCGATGGAACTGCGCAGCCGCAACCTGAATCCGGTCGCTGTCTCACTTTCCGGAGGTGTCGATTCCATCGCCATGGTCGCGGCGCTTCGCCGAATTGATCCCGCCAAGACGATTTTGACGTTTTCGATTGGCGACCGAATGGACGATCCGGAGTTGACGTGGGCCAGGAAAGTTGCGGATCGTTTTCAAACGGAACATCACGAGATCATTTGCGGGGCCGACCGGTTGCGAAGCGAATTTCCAAAACTGGTTTGGCACCTTGAGGATCCGGTTGGCCGGTCGGAAACGCTGTTGGCATTTTGCCTGGCTCGGGAAATCGCCAAACACTCAAACACCGTTTTTCGCGGTGATGCGGCAGATGGACTGTATGGAGGAATGCCCCGTCACAAAATTCTGGCTTTGGCCAGCCGACTGCCCTTTTCACGCAATCCGCTGGGCCAGATCTACTCGTTCACCCAGACCGGGGTTTCGCCGACGAATATCTTGTCCAAAACGCTGGTTCGTCTTTACTTTGGAAACCGGATTACGCCTCCTCCCCGGGTCCTCGGCGCCGAACCGGCCACCGGCCTGGATCCCCTGCCTGCGGGCGACCGCCGGGAATTGCTGAATCGCGTTTTGCTGGGTGGCTCGGCCAGTTCAGTCCCGTCGATGATGGGAAAGGTTGACCGCACGCACGCTGCATACGCCGTGCGCGGTATTTGTCCGTTTGTGGATCAGCAGATGATCGCCTGCGCCTTTCAGGTGCCGTCGAACCTGAAGCACAATGGCAGGCGGAACAAGATTGTCTGGCGCGAGGCCGTGCGGGAATTCCTGCCCGATGATTTGGCAAATCGTCCGAAATTCCCGCAACGCATCCAGGAGTCGCGAGCCTTCTGCGATGCGCTGGCTGACATTGCCGGATCATTGCTGGCGCCGGGTCGCGTGCGGTCCCGAGGCTGGTTTGACCCGCAGGACGTCAGTCGTTTACTGGTTCGGCCCCCGGCCGGATTGTGGTCTCCCGAACACGCCATGCGGTTGTGGACACTGGTTCTGGTCGAAATCTGGGCTCGTCTGTTTATCGACCAGGGTGGTGCGGCAGCCGCCGTTGCAAGATTTGACCATGACGCTGCCCCTGACTCCCCGTTTCATTCCACCACAAAATAGCATCCGGAATGTCTGACGGTTCCCGCAAAAAGTGGATGTTGATGATCAAACTGGCAGTCTCGCTGGGGCTGCTGGTGATTCTGTTCAGTTGGGTTGATATCGGCGAGCTGTGGCGGACGATCGAAAAAGTCAATCCGGCGTTTTTGGCGGTTGCCGTGCTCCTGCTTGTGATGCAACCCGTAATCAGCACGTTGAAATGGAAAGCCATCCTGGCATACGACGGAAACCGGATTCCTTTTCTGTTTTTGTGGAAAACCTACTTGATTGGTGTTTTCCTGGGATTGTTCCTGCCCACCAGTTTTGGCGGGGATGTCTACCGGATTTACGCAACCCGGCATTCTGCCGGCAACCTGCACCGGAGCGCCTCGTCGGTCCTGTTCGAACGGCTGACCGGGCTGTTTGCATTGATCACGCTTTCCTTTATCGGGAGTCTTTTTCTTCCGCAGCGACAAATCGTCTGGATCGTCGCCCTGTTGTATCTGACGTCCGTAGGCTCGTTTCTGGCGGCAACGTCGACGATGGCCATTTCGCATTTGCGGCGGATTACATCCGGATGGGCGAGCTTTCCCGCCAGACTTCTGGAATCATTCCACTTTTATCGCAAAAGCAAACCACTGCTTTTCGGGACACTGGCGATATCGTTCTGGTTTCAAATCAACGTGGTGATCATTAATTTTTTGTATACCCGTGCGTTGGGAATCGACGTACCGTTCACGGCCTTGCTGCTGGTGATTCCCCTGATTTTTCTGAGCGAGGCGTTACCGGTTTCAATCAGCGGCCTGGGGGTTCGTGAAAGCGCCTTCGCATTTTTTTTCGTGCTGATTGGCCAAACCCGGGAAGAGGGACTGGCAGTCGCCCTGATGGTTTTCCTGTTCCGGTATTTGCTGGGGAGCGTGGGCGGTCTGCTGCTGTTTCTGGATGGTCTGCAGGTGGAACGATCATCACGGGTTGATGCCCAGGGACTGGACCTGCTGGAGCCATGACCCGTATTGAAAACCGGCAGGATGTGGTGAGAACAGTCCGGCCCTGTAAAACGGTCCCGTTGCGGCCGGAAATGACGACAACTGTCAGGCGACCGTACTGATGCCGAATATTCTCGCGCACGTGGCGGTTGGCGGAGTCCTTTCACGACTTGCGATCCCGCATGTGGAATCAAAGTGGATTTATGCCGGGTGCCTGATTCCCGATCTTCCCTGGATCCTGCAGCGGATCGCCTGGAGCGTGGATCCGGGAATCGATCGATACGATCTGAGGTTGTACGCGACGGCCCAGGCTTCGCTGCTGGGCTGTCTGGTTTTTTGCGCGGCCCTGGCGACCCTGGCCCGCTCGCCGGCCCGGGTCTTTATCGTGCTGGCCCTGAATTCACTGGCGCATCTTTTGCTCGATGCCTGCCAAACCAAGTGGGGAAACGGAGTGAACCTGGCGGCGCCGTTTACATGGGAGACCCTGAATCTGGAACTGTTCTGGCCAGAATCGCTTTTAACGTTGTTGTTGACAGCCTCGGGCATTGGCTTCATGGTCGTTGACGCGCTGAGACACGGCGTTGATCCGATTCGCCCCGGCTGCCCATCGACATTCCGCGGGCTGTGTGCGGTGCTTTTGATCGCGGCCTGGCTGACGCTGCCGATCGCTTTGGCCAGGGGGGCTTACGATGAAAACACTCATTTTGTGCGTGTGTTGCGTGAATCCGGCGGTCGGGCCGGCCAGCCAATCGAAATGGATCGCGTGAGCCTGGAACACCAGTCGGGCTCAAGCTGCGTCACGACGTTTGCCCGGGAGAAAATACTGGTGTCCGGCAGTGTCCCCGGCACCGATGGCCTTGTTTCACTGAAGGGCACATTTGCCAGCCGCGGGGAAATCCAGGTGTCGGAACTGCATTTGCACTTGCCCGGTATCCGGGACGCCGCTTCCACGGTCGGTCTGGGGATGATCCTCACCTATTGGTTGATTGGCCTGGTGACCGGGTGCAAACGCGCATTATGAACGTCGTCCTGCGGTGCTTCCGGGTTTTGTTGCCCACGCTCCAGCGCCATACTGCATCTGGTTTCAGAGCCAATGTCATCAGAAGGTGAGCCAGTCGGAATAAACAAATCCCGTTCGTGGCGGTCCACATTGTTGTCCCCCTCAAAATGTGGCGCGATGGCCGGATTGCTTGCAATAGCCTACGTCGTCGTGGCATTATGGCCGTTTCAGTGGAGTCCTCCCCGATGGATTGGAAACGGAGCGGTCAGAATCCCCGGAGGGGTTGTGTTCTCCACGCCTGGCATCCTGGTTTCTCGGAATGTTTGCCCGATTCTCGATTCTGCAATTCGACACAACACGCTTCGAATCGAAATTGACTTTCAGACGCCTGACGAGTCTCAATCCGGACCTGCAAGAATACTTACGATCTCGAACGACACCTCGCATCGAAATCTGACGATCGGCCAGGCCGGGAGCGATCTGGTAATTCGAATCCGTACAAATGAAACGGACCTGAATGGACTGCCCCAACGGGTCATTCCCGACCTGGTACATGCGGGCCGACCGGTGCAGCTGGTCGTATCCATTGATCAGGAATCCCTGGAGGTGACCGCCAACGCGAAACCGGTTTTGACCGCCGATCTGCCCTCCAATCCGATTGCCTGCTGGAACCCCACCTTTCACACAGCTTTGGGCAATGAGATGACCGGAGATCGCCCGTGGCTGGGGGAAATCACCAGCCTGAACCTTTCGGCTGGCGAAACGACGATTGAGCCGTTGCGCGAACGGGAGATGATTGCGCCGCCGGGCTACTGGTTTGGTTTCAATCCGCAACTCGATTTGCCCTGGATGCCCGACCGCGAATCGTGGTCGGTACCGGATGCCGTCCTGAACCTGATTGGGTTTATTCCGCTGGGCTATTTGCTGGCAGGTGCAATGCGGGGCCAAACGTCGATTTTTCCGGCAATTGCAATCTGTTCGGTACTGAGTCTGTCGGTCGAAAGCATGCAACTCCTGTTTGGCGGCCGTTTTCCCGACTTGTCCGACTGGATCTTGAACAGCGGAGGATCGACAATCGGTGTGTTTGGCTGGCACAGGCAAAATATCTCCGAATAATACCAACGCGTGTTCCAGCGCCGAAACCGAATCCCGACATCTTTGGTAACTGGCTAAACGAAATTGTTGCATCCCTCGACCCGCATCATTCAGCGATATCTGATCCCCGGATTCGTCACGTCCCTGGTGGTTTACCTGCGATACCGCGCAATTGTGAGTATGGCTGCCAGGGTTCAATTCACAAAATTCATCACGTTTGGCAAAGGCACGGTTGTCAAGCCGTATGCCATCATCTCGACGCACAATGGCGTTATCCGTATTGGCCAAAACTGTGCCATCAGCAGCTTTGTCCATATTGGCGCACGCAGCCAGCCGATCACCATCGGCGACGACGTTCGAATTGGTCCCAACGTGACCATCCTTGGCTCGGCACGAAAATATCGCAAGAAAGACCAGAAGATTGTTGATCAGGGCTTCGAGGAAAATGGAGTCACGATTGGAAACGATGTCCTGGTCGGTGCCGGATCCGTAATTCACGACGGATGCCGAATCGGGGACGGTGTTGTCATTGCCGCAGGCAGCATTGTTCAGGGCGAGATTGCATCCTATTCCATCGTGGCGGGGGCTCCGGCCCGTGTGGTTTGGCGACGAATGTAAATCTGCGGTTTGGCCACTGCCAAGCGAATATGACCAACAGGAACTCCATGCCGAATACGACTGACAAGATCAGAAAGTACCTTGTGGACAACTCGTCCTGGGGCGAACAGGAATTATCTGATACCGAATCGTTGATCGATCACGATATCATCGACTCCCTGTTGATGCTGGGCCTGATTGGCTTTCTGGAGACGGAATTCAAAATCAGAATCAGCGATAATGACGTCCTGCCGAAAAACTTTGAGACGATTTTGCGGATCGCGGAACTGGTCAGGGAAAAATCGGCCTGATCCGCATCCAGGGCCTCATTCAAATCCTGATGGATGACTGACAACCACAACATCCTGGTCGCTCGCGTGATGGCCCGCGCCCAATCCTCGCCGGACCAGCCTGCGATCATTACCGGAGACCAGGTCATCAGCTTTGCCGGGCTGGAACGCCGGATCCTCGCGATGGCGGACCAATTGCTCGCGGCCGGGGCTGAACCGGGTGATCGGATTGTGCTGGCTGCGGACAGCCGGAACGCCGGCTTCGTTGCCGGATATCTTGCCTGTCACCTGACGCGCTGTATTGCCGTTCCTGTCGATCACGACATTTCAACCAAGCGGCTGGAACAAATTGTTCAAATCGCAAAACCCCGCGCCGTCGCTGGATCGGGGCTGGCCGGACAAAATATTACGGCCCTTGATTACGAAAACCATCCTGCGGGCCGCTTCAACCGGTCCGCATTCCCGCTGCCCTCGCCAGAAGACGACGCGGATTTGCTGTTTACCACGGGCACGACCGGCCAGCCCAAGGGGGTCTTGCTGACCCAGCGAAACATCACGACGGCGGCTTCCCATATCAATGCGTTTATCGGGAACACCGAGGGCGACCGGGAGGTCGTCCCGTTGCCGCTCAGTCATTCATTTGGACTGGGCCGGTTGCGATGCAATCTGCTGGCCGGCGGTACCATAATACTGGTGCGCGGATTTGCGTTTCCCGGCGCCATTTTCAGGGCATTGCGAAAATGGCAGGCGACCGGACTGGCGTCCGTGCCGGCGGGTTTCGCCGTATTGTTACGCAGCTCCGATAATTCGTTGGCGGAGTTTGCAGACCAGTTGCGATACGTGGAAATTGGCAGCGCTCCCATGCCCTTGCCGCAAAAACTCAAATTGATATCGACACTTCCGGCGACTCGCATTTGCATGCACTACGGTTTGACCGAAGCTTCCCGATCCTCGTTTATCGAGTTTCACGAAAGCATTGACCGGCTGGATTCCATTGGACGACCGCCAGCCGGAGTCGAGTTACGGGTGCTGGATGATAAAGGAAGACCTGCTGCAACGGGCGAGGCCGGCAAAATCGTCGTTCGCGGTGGCCATGTCATGAAAGCCTACTATGCCGACGCGGCCGCAACCCGGGCTGTTTTTGACGACGGGTGGATGTTCACCGGCGACTACGGTTTTGTTGATGATGGCGGATATTTTTACCTGGCGGCCAGGGAACTGGATTTGATCAATATCGGTGGACGCAAGGTCGCACCGGTCGAAGTGGAAAAAGTCCTGGAGTTGCATCCCGCCGTTCAAGCTTGTGCGTGCGTGGGCATTGCGGATCCGCAGGGGATTACCGGCCAGCAGATTACGGCCGTACTGGTCGCACATACCGGAGTCGCGTCGCTGCCGGACGATCGCGAACTGAGAACACACGCCAGCCGCCAACTGGAAACGTATAAAGTGCCTGTGGCATTCCGCTGGATCGACTCACTGCCTGTCAATCAGCACGGCAAACTGCAACGGCTGGCCCTCAGGGACTTGCTGGATTGATGCCAACGGTGCGACGCACTACCGGAGCCATGACATCTCACTGTTCCCCGTATTCGCGGGCCGGCTGGGCAAAACGCCGGTAGATGGACAGCCGATTTCGACGGTGATCAAATCGGGGCGTTTCAATAACATTGATCAGCCCAAATTGGCTTCCCACCCATTGCCAGACTCCGGCCTCAATCGGTGTTCGGCCTTCCCAGGAAACCAGGATCAGCGGGCGACCGGTTGACTCGGCCAACGCGGTCCATTTGAGAATCGAGCGGCCGGTGCTGCTTTTTTCCTTCGTCTGCCCCCCGTTCATATTCTCGAACACCCCCAGCTCCTCTACCTGGTAATCAGACCGCATGTAATGCAGGTAAGTTTTGTCGGCGGATACCACGACGATTGGATTGATCAGTTCCAGTGATTCCACAAATCGCACCGCGCCGCGGTAGTCGTGGTGGTTTCCATCCATCAGCGTGGATGCAAAATAGGGCAAATAAAATCCCAGCATGGCAACACTGACCGCTGCCGCAATCTCCGGACGCTTGACCCGTTCCATGACGCCTTGCCAGTGCCGGGCAGCCAAAACAATCAGGCATGGCAAAGCGCCAAACAAATACCGCGGCGCCACGCCACCCCCCATTCCCACCAGAAACAGGATCGGCAACGTCATTGCCAAAAACATGGTGGCCAGGAATACCTCGTCCGCGGTCCACGTCCGGGGATTGCGAACCATCGGCACAAACGCCAGCGCCAATACCGGAATGCCGGCAAAAATGCAAAATGCTCCGACCATCGACGTGGCTGAATAATTGCCGAAATTTCCGAATCGGGCTGACGACCATCCGGAAAAACTCCAGTACGCCGTTGCCATCACGATACTGGCGCAGACAACGGCGCAAACCGCGAACGCAACCAGGGACTTGTCCAATCTGAATGAGAATCCCGGCCTCCCCGAGAACAACGTTTGCGCAACCACACCCGCGATGCCTCCGGCAAAAACCAGGAACGCTGTGGTATGCGTCAGCGTGGCCAGCGTTGCTGCCAGAACGAACAACACCAGCAGTCGATTGCGCGGTTGACTGGTCCAGCGATAAAGAGCCAGCGTCGCCAGTGAGGTAAGCCAAAGCGTCAGCGTATAGAAACGCGCGTTTTGGGAATTTTCGAAGATCCACGGATTCACCAGCACCAGAATGGCGGCCAAAACGGCAACTCGCGGCTGGTTCGCCTGCCAGAGCATCAACAAAAAGGTTGGCGCAGATCAGCGCGGCGGCGATCGCCGCGGGCAACCGCAAGCTGAATTCCCGGGAAAACGGCAACCCGAGTGCAAAATGCGAAATCAGGTAGTAAACCGGCTTGGTCGATTTGTTCAGGATATCCGTTATCGATTCACTTGAATCCTTTAACGTAAACAGTTCGTCGCCGGAAAACGACCACCGTCCAATGAATGAAAAATAGAAGCACAACGGCAGCAAGAAAAACAAGCCGGCGATCCAGTACTTGTACCGGGAGTCTGCAGAGTTGGATTTCAATCGATACATGGTTGATCGCAGGTTGCGCTTTCCGCTGCAGTCACGGCCTGCTGCGGCGTTCGATTGGCAAAAAAGAACTGCCATCCGGGAATGTTTGCCGACGCGCAGCGATGCCAGCTATCCGGTTTCCATCAGGAACCGGATCCGACAACCATTGCAATGGGGGGGATATGTCTGGCGGGTCTGCGTGGCCCCCCAGTATACACGACAGGTCACAAAACGACATGTATCTGTTGATTTTTGCCAATTTTGGCCGCGTCCCGGCGGGCAACGTGTAGAATGGTCTCGTCCCGCCAACAGGCGATTCCCGTCGCCGTTTTCGAGGTATTCCCGGCCGGTGCGGGCGGGATTGTCCGCCAGTTGTCGTGACGGCTGCGCGGTAGTGGCTTAACTGGTAACGTTCATCGAAGTCCCCCCTCATCGACATCCCCCAAAACCAAACGGACGCGGGATTCAGACTCATGCCAGGCATTCGCCTTTCGATCGTTATTCCCGTTTTTAACGAACTTGAAAATGTTGATCTGCTGTACCAGAGTGTTACCGATGCCCTGGCGAAAATCCCCTATTGTTACGAGCTGGTGCTGGTGGATGACGGCAGTTCCGACGGTTCCACTGAACGGCTAAAACATCTGGTGACGCGTGACCACCGCGTTCGTCTGATCGTATTGCGGAGAAACTTCGGGCAGACGGTAGCCATGCAGGCGGGGATTCAAAACTCGCGCGGCGAAATTATCGTGACGATGGACGCCGATTTGCAAAACGACCCGTGTGATATTCCCAAACTGGTTGAACTCATCGGGGAAGGGCACGATATGGTGGCCGGCTGGAGGAAAAACCGGCAAGATCGCCTGCTCTCCAGAAAAATCCCTTCCCGCATCGCCAACTGGATGATTCGGCGTCTGCTGGGTCTGCGCGTGCACGACCTCGGGTGCACATTACGTGCTTACCGGGCTGCCCTGATTCAGTCGATTCCCCTGTATGCTGATTTGCACCGGTTTATTCCGGCGATGTGTTCCATGGCATCCGACCGCATCATCGAGGTTGAAGTGCAACATCACCATCGTCGACACGGAAAGTCCAAGTACGGCCTTTCCAGAACGTGGCGGGTGATGGCTGATGCCTTCACGCTCAAGATGCTGCTGTCGTGTGCACAACGTCCGGTTTACTGGTTTGGATTCTGGGCGCTGGCCGTATTTTTGCTGGCCGGCGTCTTTGGCTTTGCCACCGTTGCGATGGCGCTGGAAAACGAGGAAGCCGACAATTTCGTTTTGCCAGGCATTACGTTGCTGCTGGGTTATCTGGGATCGCACCTGATTTTTGCCGGAATCTTTTCCGACATCGTGATTCGATCCGAACCGACAGAACGGGTTGCGCCCCTGATTGATGTTTACGAACTTGAGAAAGAACACACCGGGTAGTCGACCAGCCAGTTCGCCCTGCTCATGACCGGGAATCCAACCCGGAGGCCTGCCTGGAAATGGAAAGGCCCGGCCATCATGGCCGGGCCGTTTTGTTGGCCCGCGGCGTTGTTGATATCGCCAGGTGTTCAGGGACCGGGTTAGCCCGGTTTGTCAATTAGCGTGTACTCGTACCATACATCACTCTCATCAAACTGGTCCTGACTTGTGTCGAGGTACACGTCCGCCGTGTCAAACCCCTCAAAGTAGCGGGTCAGACCGCCACCGTTGTACCAGCCATAATTCTGGCTGAGAAAAATATCGTCGGGACTGGACGTGCCACGAATCGAAACCGCATCGCTTCCTCCAGTACCGGCATGCGCCGCAATATCGGTGAACCCGGTTGCCCGATGTGCCGACAGGCCATTCGTCATTTCCGTGAATTCGGCCACGCTGTACAAGTAGTCGTCGAGTGCGGAATCGTAAAAGGCAACGCTGTCGTTTCCGCCGCCCGTCGAGGTAAAGTACTGCCCCTCAAACCCCACCATCTCAATCGTCCACAGGGCGCTGGCCAGCGTGGCGTAGCTGCTGTGCAGTTCGGCATGATCGTGACCGGCGGAATCCGTCAGGAAGAACATGTCGTAACCGCCGCCACCGTCAATCAGGGCTCCGGAATGGCCATACACGTAATTGGAATATCCGGCGCCGTACAGCATTTGCCAGTCAAGATTTCCCTGCAGCGTGTCGTCGCCCGCGGTTCCGTAGAGATTGACCGTGTCCGCCCCGCCGGAACTGAGGTTGGTGGTGGTGTTGGCGAAATTGTTGGCCTCATGGTACCCGTTATCGCCGGTGAACTGGACGACATCCGCATACAGGTTGACGGTTTCGGCGACAGCCGCTCCGATAAACGTAGCCTGGTCGGTTCCGCCCGTGGAAAAGGCCTTGATCGTCTCGAAATCACCTGCCCGCAGATAACTGGAACCCGCGTACATGGTCGCGTAGTCCGAAAAGCTGGTAAACGAGTCGTCACCGGCGGTATCCAGGAAATGGATCGTGTCGGTTCCCCCGTTGGCCGATGTAATCACCTGGGTCACGAATCCGTCGGCGGAAATCGAACGCGCCGATTCGTCCCAGTAAAAATGCCCGTCCGACAACTCGAAAAAGTCGTCTCCGGCAGAGTCGATCAAATACAGGGCGTTGGCACCGGCGCCGCCGTCAAAATACATACTCGTAAAGCCGGTTGTTTGGTGCAGGAAACCGGTTCCCAGAAACGTCATCAGCCCCACATCGCCGACAACAGTATCCGCACCGGCACCGCCCACCAGATTGGCGGTATCGTTTCCACCATCCCGGGACTCGATGAACGTTCGGGAGAATCCCCAAACCTCACGCGACTGGCCGCCGCCGACCAAACGGGCCATTTCGGTGTTTGCCGTTAACGTGTCGTTTCCAGCGGTATCGAACAAACGGGCCTTGTCAAATCCTGGCAGATCGGCGCGAGCCACGGTGATTTCAAACTGTTCGGCCCGCAGGTAACTGTCGCCCGAAAACATTACCGAGTAACCGTCGTAGCTGTTAAACTGGTCATCACCGGGACTGTCAAAAAACCGGGCCGTATCGGTCCCCGGCGTGTCGTAGGCAATAACCGTATTGAAGCCGGTTGACTGGTAATTCCAAAAATCCGTTGTGACGTTGGCCGAGGCCGCCGCCAGTTCAAATTCGTCATCGCCGGCGGTCCCGTGCAGGTAGGAAACATCGTCTCCGCCGCCGCCATCGACATCCCAGTCGTTGATCGAGTTGGTTCGGACCTGCATGACGGTCGTTGTGAAGTTGACCCGGTCGTTATTCAACACCAGCTCGTCGTTGCCCGCCGAGCCGGTCAACGCGATCGTATCGTTTCCGCCCGCACCCCGGAAAACAATCAGTGCGGTTCCGGCCGCGACGTTGAAATTGAACCCGTCCACCGTGAACTGCAACGGATTGGCGGCGGACCACAGAAAATCGTTGTCGCCTGCGGTCGCGTCGACCAACAACGTCGATCCGTCATAGGTCAGCAAATAATCGTCGCTTGAGGGGTTGTTGATATCCAGCTCGATCGCGACGGTTTGAGCCTGATCGGCCGAGAATTGCAATTCGGTTTGCTGACCGGACGACGAGACCGTGACCGTGTAGGGCCCGTAGGCTGACTTCGTGCTGCCCTCGGTTCGAAACTCGTCCAGCAACATTTGAACTTCCCCGTTGGCGTCCGTTGTGCCCGAGAACACCTCATTGCCATCCGTGTCGGTGATGGTTACGGACGCGTCGCCAACAGCCGTGCCCATCGCGTCATGTACCCGCACGGTTGTCGTATAGCTCACAATGAACGAGGAATACGTATCGGGATCGCCGGTGTAGTGATTGATCACCATGGCGTTGTTTAGCAACTGACGCGCTGTTTCATCGTGGAACAGCGTGTCCTGAAATCGCAGATCCCGTACGGTCAGCGTATACGGATCACTCAAATAATAATTCATGGTTTCCAGCGCTTCAAAACCGGTCAGGTCTCCGCTGGCTTTCAGGGTATTGCCGATCAGCGAAATTCCCTGCACCCGGATCCCGTCACCAAACCATGAGTAATTGGTCTCGAGCAAATTGTTTTCAAAACGCAAACTGGAACCGGGCAGAACCACGTCAAATTTCAACGTGGCCGCTTCCACTCCAGCGCCCAGGCGAAAAGCATTGAATACATTGTCGTGCACATAGGCATTGTCACTGCCGTTTACCCGAAATGCATAGGCTTCAACTTCCACCGCATTCGCGTTGACCGTGTTTCCGTAAATCTCGACTCCGACGGAATCCTCCAGCTGAATTCCGTAAGCCCCGCCCAGCGGCGCACCTCCATATTCCTGGTTGCGCGGCAATGCCTGAACATTGATGTTGTTGTTGTAAACCCGGGTATTGGTGCTGTTGCCTCCGACGAAAATGCCGCGGCTGGAATAATCTCCACTGCCATTCAGGATGGTATTGTTGTGGACCGAACCTCCCTGATCCCCGTACATCATGATGGCAAAGTCATTGGAATACCGGGACTTTAGCCGAATCGTGTTGTCATGAATGTTGCTGGGACCATTGCCGCTGATGATTCCAATTTGGGGCCCGCCTTCAATGGTGTTGTTGAAAACATGGCCGCTGGACAGCAAAACGGCCGCCCCGTCGAAATAATCACGGACCTCGATCGTCTGGCTGTTGTTGAAAAACTGATTGCCGCTGATGGTTAGCCCGTTGCCTCCCGAGCTTTTGATATTGGCGGTACTCGCCCCGTGAACCGTGATCGACAAATTGGAATAGGTCGCGTTGAGCGTGTCCATTCCGTATATGCCGTGCGACTTGGTGCCGCTGCCGGTTCCCTGAACGATGGAGCCGTTACGAACCGTTGCCCCGTGGCCCAGTCCCCACCGGTTGATGCCCGGATAACTGCCCTGAGCCCAGTTCCAGGTCCCGGCGGCCACTCCATAGGCCCGCGTGGACTGGATCTTGATGTCGTCGATATAGGCTACCGCAGTCGGTGATGCCGACGTGTTTCGAATGCCGGCTTCAACCCGATACGTTTCGGTGCTGCCTCCGGTCGTAAACACGTTTTCGCGAAACTGGATGCCCCGGTAATTGGTGCTCGCCCACGTGGTTTCGTGGACGGTACTTGTTGAGGTTTCTGTAATACGAACATAGGATTCCACGCCGGGGTTGTCACCCTGAAAGGCGAACATTCCGGACAGGCTGTACGTGGTATTGGCGTTGAGTGTGACGGTTGAGGATGCAATGACCGACTGGTCGCTGCTGGCCTGATTGAATCGAAGCGAGTAGTCGCCATCGTAGATCTGGTTTTGCAACCAGTTCCCCTGAAAGCGGCTCGCACTCGGGGCGTTTGAAAAATCCCAGTTACTGGCGACCGCGCCATTACCGGCTTCAAAACTGTGATTCACCACACTGATCGGAGCCGCGTTGTCGTAGGTGATCGTGTGGCCATTCAGGTCAAACACGACGTTCTGCGCGATGATCGCAAACGCCGTCCCGGCGGTCGAAACATCCGTCTGCAGAACATAGGTCTCTCCCGCCTGATCCAGATAGTAAGGGCCTGGACCCTGAGCATTCAGCCACGCCTGATTGATGTTGACGTCCAGCACGTATTGCCACGTCGACTGCAACGTGGCGCTGAAGGCGATCTGGCTGTCAATCACACCCGTCTGGTATTCCAGGTCCCAGTCGCCTCCGCTCGCCAGCGATCCGGTCACGTCGACACTGGACGCCACGTCGGCACCGGTCAGCAGATTCAGCGAATCGGCCAGCATGCGGCCTTCGGCCGTGGCCGCCAGGTTGCATCCGTAAAACAACAGGTCGGCGCGGTCGTCCAGATAGTTGGACCACAACCCCAACTGGGGCGCATATACGGCCAAACTGTCGTCGCTGAGAAAACTGCCGCCCAGTTTCACAAAACCATCGGACGCGTGACTGACAACATGCACGGACTGCAGACCGCGATGTTGCGACAGGGCCTGCGTCATCTGAAAGATGCCGTCGCGCGCAGGATCCAGCAACACAACCTCCAGGTTGCGTCCGCCCGACTGTTGTCGCTGCAGATCAACCACCAGGTCTTGCCAGCCGGCTACGCTCTGGTCAATGAATACCAGTTCCGAAACGGGATCGGTGCCCTGATAGCCGGGTGTCCGGACGGAAAAGGATGCCGGCACCGACGATTCGGGAGAATCCCGTTCGTCCAGCAACGCATCCGCGGGGCGAGCGGGGCGTGCAGCGGCGGGATTTGTGGCGCAAGGAACGATTGCAGAGACGGAGCACCGGTTGCCAATGAACCGACCTGAAATTCGCGGTCCAGGGAAATACGAAAAGTGTTCTCGTCGGGCGATTGCCACGACAAGGCGGTGGTTGTCTCGAACATTGGGTCAAATGCCTGAACAATTGTTGGTGGTCGCCGGGGTATCGTTGGCGCCCGGTCAGCGGCGAACACAGACCAGAAAAACTGTGCCGCGGAGATTCCTCCAGTGAGAAGGTACGTCAGGAATCTCGACCCGTCAGACATTTTTCGACCTTGATCGCGCAGAACATTAACCGCAGTCGATATAATCGTCAACACAATACCTGTTTCGCTCAGCCGTCATGATCGGCAAGTCCGGAAAAACCCTGCCGCCGGCAGCTGGCACGACCCGCGCGGGTCTCTGCTTCTCCTGCAAAACCGGACCGCTGTGCGCTTGCTCCTCCTGTTCCGGCAACGATAATGGGACATTGAAAGAATCCTTTCCTGGCTCCTGCTTTCCGCGCAGCGATGCCTCCGGATTCTGCAAGCAGCTGGATGCCTGCAGGTCAAACCGCGATCCGGTCCATGGAGTTCGAACGATGGAGCACGTGTTTCGCCCCCAGCGATTCAACCCGTGACGTCTACGCCCCAGTTCTGGAGTTCGAAACAGATCCGCATCACGGGTGACGGGCCGGCTGGCCCATTCTCGATTGACGTGCATCAACCGTTTGCCCTGGTGGGCAACCACCCTCGGGCAGACCTCGTTTTGGAGGGAGAGGAAGTAGCCCGCCGTCATCTTTATTTGCACGTCGCCGAAGGTGGAGTTTTTTGCGTTGATTTGGCCGGCGGCCGACAACGGGGATCGCTGGTCGGAGGCTGGGCGCAAAACGACAAAAAAGTTCGGGTTGGACCCTTTCGCCTCAAATTCGGTTTTGTCAGTGGCGAACCGTTGGGCGAATTCACAGACATCAACTTGCTGCGAACCGATACCGTCGAGAAACCGGTCCCGGTGATGCGCAGCATTGCGGAACGCCGGCAACTGGGCCGCTACAATTTGACGCGGCGATTGTCTGTGGTCGGCCGCAGTGCGGCTTGTGCGTTTCAATTCAGCACTCGCACCGTCTCACCGGAACATTTTGTCCTGTACCAGCAGGACGGTCAAATCTGGGTTATTGATCTGCACTCCTCCAGCAAGACCCGGATCGGATCGCGTGCTGTCAAGGTGGCCCGGCTGGGCCGTCACACCCAGGTGCAGATTGGACGCGTGAAACTGAACATTCGACAACCGCACAAATCAGTTGAAAATGAACGTTGGAATGTCGACGAGGACTCGTTCGACGCCGACACGGAAAGTGTCGCGGAGCTGGTTCAACCGGTCCTGCCCGGTGATTCGTCGCTGAGCCTTTCCGGCACTCTGCAAACGGATGATTCAGGGGATGCCGCATCAGCAGCAGACTCGCAGGTCGATCTGTCCAGCCTTGAACTGCCGGAGTCCGAGGTCCAGGATTTGACTCTCGAGCCGGGGATACTGCCCCTCAGCGATTCCGCTGAAGATGCCGTTCCGTTATCCGGGGAGTCACACAGCATCCCAACCGCCGAACCGCCGCCGCGCGAAACCGCAGTGGATGCGGACAGCGCCGATCCTGAATGGCTCCGCCAGCAACGGCACACCGAACTTGAGACCTGGCAACGGCAGCGGGACCAGTTGGAACAGGAGCTGTCGAAACTTCGCAAATCGCTGGATCAACGTGCTGCTGACCTGGATCAAGCCGCCAGCGAACAGGAACAACAAATCCGGAAAATCGATTCCGAACGCAGCACGTTAAACCGTCATTTGTCAGAGTTCGAAATCCAAAAATACCAATTCGAGGATACGCAGCAGGAGTCCCTGGCGCGCATCGAAGGACGAAAGACAGAGCTGGACCAGTTGCAAAAAACGCTCAGCAATCTCGAGACCGAATTGCAAAAGCGTCGCCAGACTGCCGAACAACTTGAATCCGAACTGCAGCAACGCCAACAGGAGTTGGGCCGCCTGGAATCGAAACTGGATCAACGCCAGCATGAACTGGCCCAGCGCGAATCCGAACTGCAGCAGCGCCGGCAGTTAATGGACCAACGGGAATCCTCGCTGCTAGGCCTGCAAAACACCCTGGAAGACCAGCGCCAGAAACAGGAACAACAGGAACTGCAGTCGCAGGCGGATTACGAGGCTCAGCGGCGATTGATACTGGCCGAGTCCGAAGCCAACGTCGCCCGGCAGGAACGGACGTTTCGAGCACAGATCGCCGATCTCGAACAAAAACTGAGGTCGCTGCAGCAGGACGCGGGCAACAACGCCCGGCAACAATCTGCCGAGTTGGACAAAAAACAGGCCCAACTGAAACAGCAACAGCAGGAATGGCTGGAGCAGCAGAAACAGGCAACCGCCAGCCTGCAACAGCAGATCGATCAATCCGTGCAAGAACGTCAACGGATGAACGACGCACGAACCGCAATTCAGCAGCAACAGATGCAATGGGAACGCGACCAGCAAAAACAGCATCAGCAACTGGCAACAACGCGCGCCGCACTGGTCGAACAACAACGTCGGTTGGCCGACCAGCGGGCCATGTTCGAGCAGGAACAATTGGCATGGCAACAGGAAATGGAATCGAACCGTTCCCGGCTTCGGGATTCCGTTGAACTGGAACAGGAGAGGATTGAACTGGACCGGCAACGCGCGGAGATCATGCAGGCTCAGCAGAACGCGTGGCAGGAGATTCAGCAACAGGAGTCAGAAGTCGCACGGCAACTGGAATCGCTTGTCAGCGGTCAAAAGGAACTGGAGGCAGCTCGCCAACAGTTGCAGGACGAACGTAACGAACTGGCACGGGAAAAGGAGACTCGCCGGGAAGAGTTTCGGCAGCGGGCCCGGGAGCTTCGGGAATCGGCCGATCGTCTGACGGATCAGGAAAAAACACTGAACGCCGATCGCGAGGCGTTTGTCAGGGAACAGGAAACCCGCGTGCGCCAACACACGACTTCGGAAGAGAATGAAATCTCGCCAGAACAACTCACGGAAATGCGGCGGCAATTGACCCGTGAACGTCAGCAATTCGACCAGGAACTGGCGCAGTGGCACGACGAACAACGCCAGCGGGAATGGGAAGCCGCGGAACAGGCCGAGAAACTGCAGGCCGCCGCCGAAGAGCTTGCGACAGCCCGGGAACAGCTGGAAGCCGGTCAAAAGGAGTTTCAACGGTTTATGTCGATTGAGGAAACCCAGCGTCAGGTGTTCGCCAATTTGAACGAAATGCAGCGGGAAAAAACCTGGTTCCATCGAGCCCTTCGCCGGGCCATGAGACTGTTTCGTCGGGATTCCTGAATACCCTTGCGGCGGCATCAACGCCGGTGGTCCAGCCTGCAATGGACGCCCGGAGAGCTCGCGCCTGCGACCGGGTGCCCGATCATTTCGGGCAATTTCCAGGTTATTCCGAAGAAATTTTTTCGGGATTGCCAATAGACTCAGTTGTGGCGTTTCCTCAACGGCTCCCGCCCGACCGGATGATCGGGCCGGAAAACGTGCCGAATTATCACGAAAGACGGGGCAGTCGTCCCCGGGCCGATGGTGTCGAAAGTCAACGTTTTCCCGATCACTGGAGCAGGCGGGCGGTTGGGATCCGCTGCTTTGGGCCGGTCGGCATTGACGAGGTACGGGATTTTATGAACAATTTCCCCGGATCAGAGGTTCAGCAGAAGAACGGCGCGTGGCGGGGAGGCCGATCGACCAATATATGGAGGGAGTCTATGTTGTCGACGCCCCGAACAGGTATGTCGCACAATCCCAATCAAGGCGCGAAACCCGCGAAACAATCGCCCGAGCATCGCGAACATTTGATTCGTGCGGCGATCAAGAAGGGAGTTCCACTGAGCCAGATCGAAGCGTGGCTGGACTGGATGGAATTGGTTGAACAGGCGGCACAGCAACAGGTGGCGGCGGGACTCGGGCCGCAGGCAGGTGTGTTGCCGCCGAATGCCCTGCCCGATTCTGGCCCCTGATGTCCACGTCGGTCGGAGGATTGCGGGCGGGGTGGCATCTTCCCATCCCCCACCGTTGCCTGTGACACCAGCGAAACCACCTGACACGGGCTGTTTCGGATATCACGATCTTCCGGGGGTTGGCCAGGGACACCATCCACGCGGCCATAACGCCTGCCGTACACGAGGCGGCAAACAACATTCGCGGGACTTGTCTCCACTGCCCCCTGGCAAACTCCAAATCAGGGGTCCCCGCGCGGCCGGAAGTGCTACGCAGCTTGCCTCGGAGTTTCGGATATGCCGGGCATCGAACGCTTGATTAATCCGGCAGCCCGGGCCGACGGATCACCCGGGGACATCTCCGGCGGGTGAGCAAGACGTTTCAATTCGTTTCGCACGATTCTCTGCAGATATTTACGAAACAGGTCCAGGGCATCCATCGCCGGTTTGCCATCCAGAACGCGGTGATCAAAGGTCAATGTCACGCGTGCCTGCCCTCCGCGACACAACTGATCGTATCCGAGGATCGTCGTACTGGGTCCGGCGTGGAACGTTCCGAGTGTGTCGCGAAGTCCGGACAGGCTCATTCCAAATGTTCCCATTTGCCGGGCTCGGCAGGACGGCATCCAGTCGGTCATCAGGTGCCAGCCCGTTTTTCTGACCAGCCATGGCATACGCGAAAATCTGCGCTGATGCTGCAACTGCTTGAGTTCATGAATCGGGAGTCGCCGGTAATCGTTAAACATTTCCTGTAATTGGAGCAGCGTGTGATTTTCCGGCTGCGGAAACCGGGCAAACATCAGCTGTTCCTGACCGTTTATCTGGCGGCTGATCGTCAGCAGACAGACGCTCACGGGATGCTGGTAGTAATACGCACGAGGCCAGCGGACGTACACACGACGCAACTCGGGAAAATCGACGGCGGCCAGCGCGTAGGCCCGCATCATGATGACCTGCCATGAAATTTTCGGCCGAACGCGTTTGCGCAATTGCTGGACTTCCCGGACATCGATCAATCGCTCGATCGGCACCAGGGGCACCCGACGCGACAGGTTGGTCAAGTCGCAAACCAGGCGCCGTTCCGGAGTCATCGGGATGTGTATGCCGCGAGACATGATGGGGAATCAACTGGTGGTCACAAGGGTCGCCCCGGGCCGGCCCAACAGGAGAGCCCGGTCGCGCCCTGGCAAGCCAATGGCAACACTATGCCAGAATCAACCGGCGGTTCCAACGTCGAATCGGCGCAACCCAAACTGCACCGCTGACAGCAGCGACCGGCACTGCCCAACGGTACGGCGGCCCGCGATCAATCGAGCTTTCGCGGGCGGGGGACCTTGCCCCGCTGTTGCCGTCCGCTGCCACCCCGGTGGCGGCCCCGGCGTCCGCGAGATTTCTTGTCGGGCGAGGAAGCCACGCTGGCCAGCGGTTCACCGATTGAATCCTGCATGCTGGCAATTCGGTCGCGGAGGCGGGCCGCCTGCTCGAAGTCAAGGTTTTCGGCGGCCTGCAACATTTCGGTTTGCAGCTCGGCGATATATTCTTCGGTGATGTAAACCGTTTCATCAGACTGACCGGCCGCTTCGCGGACTTTTTCAATTGCCTTGCGATCGGATTCAATCCCGGCCCGAATGGTTTTGGCGACCGTTTGCGGCGTAATTCCGTGTTCCCGGTTATACTCCTCCTGCAACTGGCGGCGGCGTCTCGTTTCCTCGATCGCCGCTCGCATCGCTTCGGTTACCTTGTCGGCGTACAAGATGACTTTGGCGTTGACATTCCGGGCACTCCGACCGATCGTCTGAATCAGGGATGTTTCACTTCGCAAAAACCCTTCCTTGTCCGCATCCAGGATGGCCACCAGGGAGACTTCCGGCAGGTCCAGTCCCTCTCGCAACAGGTTCACGCCCACCAGTGCCTCGAAACGACCCGCGCGCAGGTCTTGCAAAAGTTCCACCCGCTCAAATGCGTCCAGTTCGCTGTGCAGCCACTTGCAGGCGATTCCGTTTTCGCACAGGTAGGCCGACAGATCTTCTGCCAGGCGTTTGGTCAGGGCGGTGACCAAAACCCGTTCGGACTGATCCCGCCGCTGGCGAATCTGTTCCAGCAGGTGTGACACCTGGCCGCGGGCTGGCACGACCTCGATTTCCGGGTCCAGCAGTCCGGTGGGCCGAATCACCTGCTCCACGATTTCGCCCCCGGATTGCTCCAGCTCGTAGTCACCGGGGGTCGCCGAAACATACACGGCCTGGTGAATCTTGTTTTCCCATTCCTCGAATTTCATGGGTCGATTGTCCAGGGCGCTGGGCAATCGAAATCCGTGTTCCACCAGTGTTTCTTTGCGACTGCGATCTCCGGCGTACATGGCCCGCACCTGCGGGACCGTGACATGCGATTCGTCGACAAACAGCAGGAAATCGTCCGGAAAAAAATTGTACAGGGAATCCGGCGCGGCACCCGCCGGCCGTCCGGACAGCGGGCGGCTGTAATTCTCAATACCGGGGCAATGTCCGACCGCTTCCAGCATTTCGATGTCAAATCGCGTGCGGGCACTCAAACGCTGGGCTTCCAGCAGTTTGCCCTGTTCACGAAACTTTGTCAGTTGCTCATCCAGTTCCTGGCGAATCTCGCCCACCGCCGCCTTGATGCGGCTTTCAGGAGTCACAAAGTGTTTGGCCGGATAAATGTACAGATGATCCTGGCGATCGATCACTTCGCCGGTTAGCGGGTTGATGAATGACAACTGATCAATTTCATCTCCCCAAAATTCGATGCGATAGGCAAACTCCTCGTACGACGGCCATACTTCCACGCAATCGCCCCGCACCCGAAATTTGGATCGTTCGAAGGCGATATCGTTGCGCTGATACTGAATGTCGATCAGGCGGTTCAGCATCTCGTCCCGGTCAATCGACTGGCCTTTTTGGAGGGCAATCATCATCCGTCGATAATCCTCGGGCGAACCCAGACCATAAATGCTGGACACACTGGCGATAATGATCACGTCCGGACGACTCACCAGCGAACTGGTGGTGGCCAGTCGCAGCCGGTCAATCTCCTCGTTGATCGATGCGTCCTTTTCGATATAGATGTCACGCTGCGGAATATAGGCCTCCGGCTGATAGTAATCGTAGTACGACACAAAATAGTGTACGGCGTTGCGGGGGAAAAACTCCCGAAACTCGGCGTACAACTGGGCGGCCAGCGTTTTGTTGTGCGAGATGACCAGGGTCGGCTTCTGAATCGCCTGAATCACGTTGGCCATCGTAAATGTCTTGCCCGATCCGGTGACACCCAGCAACACCTGGTGCCGTTTACCGGTCCGCAATCCCTGGACCAGGGACTCAATCGCCGCCGGCTGGTCACCGCCTGGCTCAAACGGTGCTTGCAATTCAAATTTCATGGAGCAGATCAGTTAATGGTTTGAGCTGGCCGGGTCATGGCCTGCCGGACAACCGCCCGCGTCCCCGGGGTTTTCAGCGGCAAATTGACATACGGGGCAATGCGGTCCAGCGTGGCGTTTCCAATTCCGCGGATTGTCGCCAGTTCTGCCAGGCTGGTCCAGGGCCCGTATTGTTCTCGCCCGGCGACGATCTCCCGCGCCAGGGTCTCGCCCAGTTCCGGCAGGGCTGCCAGTTCCGGCCATGCCGCCTGGTTCAGGTCCACCTGAAACGACACCGCCCGGGGAGTCGCCGATGCCCGGTGAATCCATCCGTTTCCCGACGCATGTCGAACGAGTGACCCGCTGGCCACCACCAGCATCCATACCGACGCCAGCACAAAAACTGTTCCTTGATCGCCACGGCGCAGCCCGCACCGGCACCCATCGGCGGAAGGAACATCCTGGTTGGACGGCCGGTCGCGATCCCTCATGATTCGTTCATGTTAACAGACGTCACCGGGTTTGTTCAGGCGTGATTTCCCCGAACTGCGGGCACCGGCGGGACGCAGAACTTGCGGTCAATTCCCAACACGATCCGGCGGCCAATTCCTGCCGGCTCACGCCCCCAAACCTCGATTGCGCCGGGTTCCCAAGCGTGCCACGGGACCCTCCCGGCCCATTTCGGGGCAAGACGGCCCTCCCGGGCGAACCAGCCGTGGCCCCGGTCGGAGTTTTCAACAGCGTCGTCAGGAATGGTCTGGATGCGAGAATCTTGCCCGTTCATCCGCGGGCGAGCTCAACGGCCTCCGGACCCTAATCCCGATCGTGGTCTCCATCGTGGTCTCCATCGTGGTCTCCATCGTGGTCTCCATCGTGGTCTCCATCGTGGTCTCCATCGTGGTCTCCATCGTGGTCTCCATCGTGGTCTCCATCGTGGTCTCCATCGCGGTCTCCTTCCGCGTCGCCGTGCTTGTCGTCGTCAGCGTCGCGACGAATCTGATCGACGGCCCGAGTCAATGCTTCGACTTGCCGTCGCAGCGCGGCCAATTCATCTTCCTTTTCGCGCAATGCGGCTCGTTCCGACTCCAGCTCCCGATACAATTGTCGCACCAGCGAATCCGATGAGTCACCGGCCCGAGGATCCTGGCGAGCAGCGCGGTGGGGATCCCGGTCAATCTGATCGGCCTGATCCCGGGCCTCGCGTGCCCGGTGTTGCTGGTGCCGCAGCAGCTCGCGCACGCGACGTACCGATTCCTCGTCGTGCAGTCCCTGCCCCTGGGCAGCTTGCAATTCGCGCATAACGCGCTGGGCATCGCGCTGGGCACGATTCAACTGGTCGCTCTGCCCGGCGGCTGGTTGGCCGCTCTGAACCCGTTCGGCATGATGCTGTTGGACTGCTTGCCGGTAGGCTTCCAGGGCCTGCCGGTAATGCTGCATCGCCTGTTGGGCATCGGCCCCGGATTCCTCGGAATCCTCCTGGACGCGTTCCCGGGTCTGATCCAGTCCGGCCTGCAATTCCTCGATGACTTGCCGCAGCTGGTCGACACGCCGTTCGACGGCTTCACCACCTTTGGCTAATTCATGTTCCTGCAAGACTTCCAGCTCGTCCAGCGATTGTTCAATGGCATCGCCGACCATTCCCTGCAAGTCTTCCAGAGATTCCCAGGGGGCCGATTCCAGTTCCCGGCCGGCGGCCTGCATGGCTTGTTCGATCATATGGCCCAGCGGCATATCGCCGAGCATTTCCATATTCCGGTCGACCATCTTGCGAATCTGGTCCGGGTTCATTTCACCCTTTTCCATTTCCTCGGCCCATTGCTCCCAGCGCCCGGCATATTTTTCAGCCCACTCTTGCCAGACTTCCTCCTGTTCCTCGGCCCAGCGCTGCCACTGGCCTTCGAATCGTTCGGCCCACTCTTCCCATCGGCGCGCATGCGATTCAGCCCATTCTTCCCACTGCTGGCTGTTGTGTTCGGCCCAGCGATCCATTACCTCGGAGGCGTCCCGCCGTTGCCGATGGCGCCCATCCTCATCGGAGTCCTGGGCGATGACCGAACAGGGAGCGAGCATGAGTGCAGCGGCGATCAGGCACACCAGCAGGTGCGCACGTTTGTTCTTCATAATCATCGGACGATCTCCAGAAAACCGGTGTTAAACGTTTGTCCTACAGTGCCGGGGTTGAAGCGGATTCAGCGGGTACCGAATCCTGTCTTTTCAGCTGGCCAATCAGCTGGTCGATATCTGATTCCAGCTGCCGCAATCGCACGGCGTTGCCGCCGGAATTCCGGGTTTTCAGTTTTAACACCCGGAGTTGCAACTCCAGGTTTCGGGCCAGGTACTTCTGCTGCTTTCGGGATTTCTCGTTGCTGGCGGCCATACGTGTCAGCGGCGCAACGACATCCCTGAACCCGGCGGTCCGGTCAGCATTTGGCACCCGGCCACTCGATGGAGGCGTCGACAGGGCAATCACTGCGGCCAGACCCGCCACGGCGACGGCCATTCCGCCGGCCAGCACACCGCCCCGGAAACGGCGCCGCAAGAAACCCGGTCCCCCGGCTCGCTGGCCGTTCCGGTGGGGCAATCGTGACCACGATCCGGCCGCCGAGAGCGACTGCGGCAACGGTACCGGTCGGGCCGGCATATGCGCATCGCGAATTTGACCATCCAGCAACCGAAACGTTTCCAAAGCATGTTTGCAGGCATCGCAATTTGCCAAATGCCTGACCAATTCCATTTCGTCCGCGGCCGTCAATTGGCCATCGACCCAAGCGCTGACGCGTTCTTCGAAAAGGCAGTCAGTGATGTTCATAGTGTTCCGACCCCGTGTTTGCTTCCAGCCATCCCTGGTTTGTCAATGTTGCTGCCAACTGCTTGCGCGCCCGGTGAATCCACGTGCGCACCTGGTTGCGCGTGCAGTCCAGCACCGCAGCGATTTCGTCATACGACAACTCACCGGCAACTCTCAACCGGAGAGCCTCGGCCCAGTGGGCTGGCAGCTGTTCAAACGCCTGACGAATGGATTGCTGCAGATCGCTGAGTTCAACGGTCTCGTCCTGTCCCGACTGGCGACTGGCGGGCTCGGCGACGGATGACAAGGGCACCCGACGCCGCGCATTTCGCCGCCGCAATACATCGATGGACTGATTGCGTATCATCGTGAACAACAGCGCCGCGGAGGATCGGCTGGTTAGGGAGGGACGACCGTCCGATTCACGCTGGGCCAGCTTGCAAAACGCCTCCTGCACAATTTCCTCGGCGTCGCATTCGTTTCCGACCAGCCACCGCGCGTAGCGAAACGCCTGTTGTCGATATTCCGGAAACAGTACCGCGGTCATCATCGAGGATGTGTGGTCCAGACGGGCTGGTGGGTGGCCGACGGGGGAATCCGCCAACGCTCGATCGGTCTCCCGCCGTCAGCAGCGGTTATCCCAGGAGACGAATCAGGCGGGCCATCGTCGCAAACGATTCCAAAAAAATTCGTTGTTTTCTTGCCAATATTGCCGGGATTCGCTGGTGAACGACCGTGATTTCCTGGAAAAAATCTGCTGGAAATCGCCGCCCCGGGCCAGGGATCCCTCTTTAGAAAATATTTCCGGGCGTCGATGATGGTAGATGCCCGGCGGCCCCCAATTTTGGCCATAATTCGCCGGAAAATGCGAATATTCGGGGGACGCACCGGGTGATCGGGGGAATATGTCCACGAACGAAACAACACGCTGGCTCGACCGCCGCCTGGCGGCACCCATGTTTATCGCCTCACTGGCCGTGCTGGCGTTGTTCGCCATTCTGTTGCACCTGCACGAGCTGGAACAGGGGCGCACCGTCGTCCTGTGGTGCCTGGGGGCGTTGGCCGTTTTGTACCCGCTGTTTTGGATTGAGACGATCGCCCACTCGCTGGCCGGCAGCCGGCGGATGCGGCAACATTTTTGGTTCTGTTTGATTCCCTTTCTGAGAATCGGGTGCCGCGACCATGAAACGGGGAAACAAATCTGGTTGCCGCATGTCGGGTGGCGGACCATTGATCGCCCGTTCGAAAAAAAACTGATTCGAGCTGCCAGTGGCCCCATGATTGTGGTGGCCCTGCTGGTGCTGCCGGTAATCATGCTGGAGTTCTTTTGGGCCGATTTTGTTGCGACGCACGAACACTGGCGGGTATCGCTGCAAATTACGGCAGCGTTTATCTGGGCCGCCTTTACCTTTGAATTCACGTTGTTGATTTCCGTAGTCAAGTATCCGATGGCCTACGCTCGACGTCACTGGATCGATGCGGCCATAATCCTGTTACCCATGGTGACATTCATCCGGGCCGCCCGGCTGACGCAGCTGGCTCGCATGAAGCAAATTACCCGGGCGGCCCGGGTATATCGCCTGCGGGGCCTGGCAATGCGGATGTGGCGTGGACTGGTCGCGCTGGAGATCGTCGAGATGGTTCTGCTGCGCGATCCCGAACGTCGTATGGAGAAGCTGGAATCGCAGCTGGAATTCAGGCTGGAAGAGATCGAGTTCCTGAGACAGGATATTCAGCGATTGCAAAAACGCGTTGAAGAAAAACTCGCTCGGCAGCAGCAAACGCCAGCCAGCCCGTCCTCCGGAACAACGCCGGAGTCCCGCGCCCCGTCGGATGACGGGAAGGAACCGGATCGGAATGATCCGGATCCGGACGGTCCGCGGGTTCGCCGAACGGCCTGATACAGAAACGCCCGGTAACGAAGCGAATGGTCGCCGCATGCGGCGACGGCACAATTTTGCCCGGTACTGGTCCGAACGCGTCCTCCTGGCCGGCTCGGCATCGCATGCCCGGCTGCGACCGGAATTTCTGTCCGCAGCGCTGGCAGCAACCACAGAGATTACCAACCTCCTGGCCATCCTGTTTTTCGGTACCCCCGGGTATTCCCGGTGGCGCTGGTGTTTCTGGAACAAGGAAAAAGGGGACCTGGCTGACGGACCTGCCAGGCACTTCTCGACTGGAACCAAACCGGGGAAACCGGACCGGACTCGACGCCCGTCCCGTTTTTGCGAGTGTGGCCGATTCGGCTGCGTTTGGGCAGGCGAGACGCCTGCAGGCCCAAAAGGACAAACCCAGTTTTTGGTTTTGACGGGGCACGGGCGAGACGGTTTGAACGGGTTTGTCGCAAATGGCCGTACCCCGTTTTGACGCTTTTGCGAGGATCGGACTATAATTGGCACATCGGCGGAAACTTGTTCAGGATTCCCATGTTCATGCCGCAAAAATCCCCGGTGGTTGCATTGCTCCGTCCGCCTGTCCTGTTTTGGGTCGGGTTGTGCATGGCGGTGAACGGGGGGAGATTGTGGGCCCAGCAGGATGCCGCAGACAACTCTGCGGGCTCCGCCCCGATAACCGATCAGCAGCTGGAGTTTTTCGAAAACCAGGTACGGCCGCTGCTCGTCAAGCGGTGCTACGAGTGCCATGGTCCGGATGCCGATCCGGTCGAAGGGGGCCTGGGTCTCGTCTCTCGCGAAGCACTGCTGACCGGCGGTGACAGCGGACCAGCCATCGATCCGGGCAGCCCGGCCGAAAGCCACCTGTTGTCGGCCATCGAGTACGGTGACCTGTTTCAAATGCCACCCGATTCCCGCCTGCCGGACGCGGAGATCGATATTCTGCGGCGCTGGGTTCTGGATGGTGCCCCGTGGCCGGCCGGCGAGTCGGCCGCTGTCAATCGGGACGAGGATTTCGACTTGCTGGCACGGCGCACCGCGCATTGGTGTTGGCAACCCATCCACAGGCCGGCCCTGCCGCAACCAGACAGCGACTGGGCCCTGGATCCGCTGGACCGGTTTGTCCTGGAAAAGTTGCAGCAACACGGTCTGGTCCCTGCGGCCCCGGCAGATCGCGGCACGTGGTTGCGACGCGTCACGTTCGACCTGACGGGATTGCCACCCACGGCGGCCGAGATTCAGCAATTCCTGAATGACTCGTCGCCCAATTCATTTGAGACGGTGGTGGACCGGTTACTGGACTCGCCCCGTTTTGGTGAACGCTGGGCCCGCCACTGGATGGATCTGGTTCGTTACGCCGAAACATGCGGTCATGAATTTGATTACCCGATTCCCAACGCGTGGCAGTACCGTGACTATTTGATTCGGGCGTTTAACGCTGACGTTCCCTACGACGATTTCGTGGTCGAGCATATCGCCGGGGACATGCATCCGTATCCCCGCCTGAATCCCGACAATCAGATCGACGAATCGACTCTGGGAACCGGATTCTGGTTTTTGGGTGAGGCCACTCACGGGCCCGTGGATGTCAAGGGCGATGAGGCCGGACGGATCGACAATCAGATCGATGTGATGAGCAAGACGTTTCTGGGTCTGACCGTGGCTTGCGCGCGATGCCACGATCACAAATTCGACGCTATCTCGACGGCCGACTATTACGGCATTTCCGGGTTCCTGCAAAGTTCCCGCCGCCAGGACGTGATGCTCGATCCGGATCGCCGGATCCTGGATTCGTTCAAGGAAGCTGCCCGGGCATCCCGCGAGGCCAGTCAGGTAATCACGGATTTTCTGACCGACGTCAGTGATTGGCCCGGTTCACCGGAGATATCGAAATATATGCAGGCCGCAGTGTTGTACCTGCAACAGGATGGGCACTGGCGGATTCCAAAACGCCGGATCATCGAAGGTGAGTCGCTCAAAGCGCTGGATAAATCGGCGGGAAAGGCCCGGCGGCAGGAAATCAGTGGCTGGAGCGGTGGTGGCCAAATCTGGTGGACTGGCGCCCGGCCCGGCGACGAACTCGTTCTGGAATTCACCACGCCGGAGGCCGGAACGTACGAACTGTCGGTGGTATTCACCAGGGCCCCCGACTACGGAATTGTCGACGTGCTGATCAACGGCCTGGCGGCCGCAAGCGGCCTGGATCTGTTTGCCGGCCAGGTGGAACGAACCGACGAGCTGGCGCTGGGAGCGTTTGACCTGGATGCCGGAGCCCAGCGCCTGACTCTGCGGATCAGGGGCAAGAACGAGGCGGCGGTCGACGGCTACATGGTGGGTATCGACCGACTGATCGTTGCGCACAAAACCGACGACGGGATTGGGATCCATTCGAAAAAGGCGTTGGAGGCATTGTGCGATCGTTTCCAGGTGGAATCGGATCAGTTGACTCGCTGGATCGATGCAATCCGGGACCCGGCGGCCAGCGAAATCGATCATCCGTTGAATCTGCTGCGACGGGCTGCCGAATCCGGCGTCGATTTCGACTCGGGCGAAAGTGCCCGGTTTTTCACACAATGGCTGGACGAAACCGAAGACCAGCAACAGCAGTGGCAACGCTGGCTCGACGCCACGGAGCTGTTTGCTGATGACTTTACACAGTGGTCGAAGAACGGGTTTGCGTTTTACACAGATTTGATCAACGACGAGGCGACATGGCTGAAGTCGGAAGGCCAGCTGAACGTGTCCGGCCAAAACCCGCTGTGGAACTGGAGAACCTCACCCGTCCACAGTGGAATCCTGGGTGGCCGCTTCCAGGGCGTTTTGCGGTCGCCGACTTTTGAAATCACACACCCGGAGATTCACTACCGGGTGTCCGGCCAGAATGGCAAAATCCGGTTGATTATCGACGGGTTTCGGCTGGATGTTTACAACCCGTTGTTGTTTGGCGGGATGCAGATGGAAATCAACACCGATGGGCGCCGGAAGTGGGTCACCCAGGCAGGTGACCTGAAAAACTACCTGGGTCATCGGGCGTTTATCGAAGTCATTGATGACGGGGATGGATTTGTCTCGATCGAAGAGGTTCGGTTCGGCGACGGCGCCCGACCGGTTCCCGAGCCATCACGACAAGCCGGACAGGCCGGCGCGATACAACGATTGGCAGCGTCCGCTGCCGGCCGCGATCCGCAGCAATGGTCGCTAAAAGTTGCTGCCGATGCGCTGGCGATGGCGACCGCAAAACCTTCGTGGGTCCCGCAGGAAGAATTGTCGTTGCCCGATCCGTCACTGCTGAATGTGCTGGTCCGTCACCGATTGATCCCGGAACTGGACTACGAAACACTGGAGCAGGCAATCAGCACGGCACGCCAGCGGATCGCAGAGATCAATGCGCACACGCCGGCTCCGCTGCTGGCTGTCGGAATGGTGGATGGCTCGCCGGAAAACGAATACGTATTCGTGCGCGGCAACCACAAAAACCCGGGACCGGAAGTGCCCCGCGGCCCCATCACGGCTCTCCGCGATCCGCAACGCTGGAACATCAGCCCGGGCACCAGCGGCCGTTGGGATCTGGCTCAGAACATGATTGCTCCGGAAAACCCGTTGACGCGGAGGGTGATAGTCAACCGGATCTGGCATCATCTGACCGGTCGGGGAATTGTCGCGTCGGTGGATAATTTCGGGGTGCTTGGCACCCCCCCCAGCCATCCGGAATTGCTGGATTACCTGGCCTGCGAGTTCGATGATAGCGGCTGGTCCATCAAGTCGCTGATTCGGCGAATCGTGTTGTCGCAAACCTATCGTATGTCCAGCACCGCCGGCGCCGCCGCATCCGAACGGGATCCCGACAACCAGTTGTTGCAACATTTCCGGGTTCGGCGATTGCAGGCTGAAGCCATTCGCGATGGCATGCTGGCCGTTTCCGGGGAATTGAATGAAACCATGTTTGGGCCTCCGGTTCCCATCCATTTGACGCCCTTTATGCAGGGTCGTGGCCGGCCCGGCCAGTCGGGTCCCCTGGACGGCAACGGTCGCCGCAGCGTGTATATCGAGGTGCGACGCAATTTTCTGGCACCGATGATGCTGGCGTTTGACACGCCCATACCGTTCAACACGATGGGCCGCCGCAACCGGTCCAACGTACCGGCCCAGGCACTGATCTTGCTGAACGATCCGTTTGTCATGGATCAGGCTCGCAAATGGGCCGCGCGGCTTGTCGTCCAGCACAGCGAATTTGGCCAGCGGGTCACGGCCATCTATGTATCGGCCCTGGGCCGACCGCCCACCGAATCGGAACTGGACAAGTGCCCGCGATTTTATTGATTCGCAGACACGGCTGCTGGCCGAGTCCGGAGAAACCGAAACCGAACTGCAGGCCTGGGCGGACCTGTGTCACGTCGTATTCAATTTGAAAGAGTTCATTTACCTCCGCTAGTCAGTTGTTGCAGCCGGCAGAGACACCCAACAGGCACACCCCCGATGAACAGCGCCCATTGCCGACGATTTCGCCCGCTGCCCGTAACGCGTCGCCAGATGCTGCGGGATGCCGCCTGCGGGTTTGGCAGCATCGCGCTGACCGCCTTGATGGCTGAGCCTGGTTACGGCGGACCGATTCCGATCGAGGATCGCCACCCGCTGGCACCCAAACCCACACATTTCCCGGCCCGGGTCAAACGGGTGGTGTATCTGTATATGGACGGCGGCCCCAGCCAGGTCGATACGTTTGACCCCAAACCGGCGCTGCAGCGGGAACACGGCCAGCCATTCCGGATGACGATCGAACCAACCCAGTTCAACAACATTGGAACCACGCTGCAAAGCCCCTGGAAATTCCGCCAGTACGGGCAGTGCGGGACACCGGTCAGCGAGTTGTTTCCCCATGTCGCCCAACACGTGGACGACCTGGCCGTCATCCGTTCCATGGTCAGTAATTTTTCGGAGCACACCAGTGCCAATTATTTCCTGCATACCGGAAACGGATTTCAGGGCCGCCCCAGCATGGGTGCCTGGATCGGGTACGGACTGGGCAGCGAATGCCAGGATCTGCCCGGGTTTGTGGTACTGAATGGCGGACTGATCCCGCCCGGCGGGCTGGATTGTTTCAACAGTGGTTTTTTGCCGGCCACGTTCCAGGGCTCGGTATTCAATCCCGGCGATTCCCCGCTGGCCAATATCACGGCCCGCGAATCAACTCCCGGCTTGCAGCACAATAAACTGGAATTGCTGAAACAACTGGATCGCCGGTCAATCTGGAGGCCAGCGGGGGCAACGGACCAGATCGAATCGGCGATTGCCAACTACGAACTGGCCTGGCGAATGCAATCGGTGGTTCCGGAACTGGCCAGCCTGGACGGTGAAACCGAAGCGACCCAAAACATGTACGGCATGGACTCCCCGGACAAGGGTACGGCCACCTTCGGTCGGCAATGCCTGCTGGCCCGTCGGCTGCTGGAAAAGGGCGTCCGGTTCATTGAACTGACGTGTCCTGGCGTCGGTCATGATCGCTGGGACCAGCACCAGAATCTGCGGCAAGGGCACGCCGACAATGCGCGCGCGGTTGACCAGGGGATTGGTGCCTTGCTGACGGATCTGAAACAGCGCGGACTGCTGGACGACACGCTGGTCGTTTGGTCCGGCGAATTCGGACGGACGCCGTTTGCCCAGGGTAGCGATGGCCGTGATCACAATCCGTTTGGCTTCAGCTTGTGGATGGCCGGCGGCGGAATTCGCGGAGGTACCGTTTACGGAGCCACCGACGAATACGGTTACAAGGCCATCGAGAACAAGGTCGAGATTTACGATTTGCATGCCACGATGTTGCACCTGCTGGGCATGGATCACAAACGGCTGACCTATCGCTGGAGCGGACGCGACATGCGTCTGACCGATGTGCATGGAAAAGTCGTCCACGATATTTTGGCGTAATGGGCCGGCCCGCCCGGCTTGAAGTTCCGGGGGCAACGCGTCAGATTCTCGCAGATTGACGGTTGCCGTTGACCGGCAAGAACGTTGGCAGGCGGTCCGCCGCAACCAACGCCAGACCCGGCAGTTCGTTTCGATTGTGGAGGCAGGCATCATGAGCGGAGAAATCGACCTGAAGCAGTTTATCGACGGTGGAAACGGAATTTCCACCATTCGAACCAGTGAAGTGTTCGGCGGCGGAAATTTTCGAGGCTGGAACGGCATCCAATACAAGGCCGGCCTCAGCGCCAAAAATACCAACGCTCAAAAACTGTCGATGAACGTGGCCACCGTCGCGCCGGGGGCGATTGCCTACGCCCATATTCACGACGGATTTGAGCTGATGCTGTATATTTTGCAGGGCAATGTTCGGCATCTTTACGGCCAACAGCTGGAACACACGATTGACAACCAGGCTGGCGACTTCATCTACATTCAGCCAGGCGTGCCCCATGAAGTCTGCAATCTCAGCGACTCCGAACCGGTGGTCGCCGTGGTGGCCCGCAGCGACGCGTCGGAATGGGAAAACATTATTCCGCACCCCAGCCCGGCCCGAACACGGGACGGGGTGTTGGAGTGAACATGGAATGTCGCGCTGCCCGAAATTTGATTTATACGGGAACCACGCAATCCCGTTCGTTGGCCAGCAGGCGTTCCTTCAGCGGCACACCGCGGGGAGCAGAAAATCCCCCAAGGCCGCGGCAGGCAACCACGCGATGGCAAGGCACGATCAGCGGGCAGCGGTTTTTGGCCATGACCGTACCAACCGCCCGGCTGGCGCCGGGTGATCCTGCAATTGCGGCCAATTGCCCGTATGACAACGTTTCGCCCCAGGGAATCTGCCGGCAAGCGTCCGTGACCCGCCGTTGAAACGCGGTCATCCAGGACTGGTCGATCCGCAATCCCGACAGGCAGGTCCTCTGACCGGCCGCGAATTGTTGCAGCTGTCCGGCGATTCGGGATTCCTGATCATTGGCCCGAGTGGCCGGCATCGAAAAACGGTCCAGCAGTTCGGACCGCGTCATAAATCCAATTCGGACTTGAACAATAATCTGGTTGTGCAGGGCAATACCGATCCAGCCGATGTCCGAAGCCACGGCTACCAGCCGCACCAATTCCGATGACCGCATACTGGCCTCCCTGACGTGTTGGCAACGAACTTCCCCGGAGGCATTGTCATGCATGGGGCGGCTCGCTGACAACCCGCGGGCGCAGTCACCGGTCCCGACCGCGGTGTCTCATGCCGCCGGTTTCCTGGACACCCGTGATTTTGGGAATTTCGGCGGCCATCGTCCTGCAGGCCAACCGATGTTAAAATATCAAGATGCCTCCCGTCGGCATTCGCGTCCGGACTTCGGACCGCGACCAGCAGTTTCCGAGTTTATGTTTTCACCCACCAGGTAAACGGCGAACCCGGGCTCCGGACAGGATGCGACAGCACGCGGATTCCGGAACCAGGTATGCCGAGGAAACGCCATGGCCATCTATCAAGAATCAAGTGACGATTTTTACGTCAACGTTAATCTGAATACAGAAATGGAAATGCCCGCCGCGCGAGACAGCGTCATGCATTTCTTTGAGCAGTTGCAGAAGCAATATCCGACCATGAACAACTTTTACGGTCGCGAGCAGGGTGAGTATGTGCTGGAGGAAAACAAGGAAAAGGGCTTTTATCGCTGGGCTTCGGTTGAGCCGCGGCGTGTCTGCAGCGGATATGTTAACCCGCCGGCCTATGATGCCGCCCTGGAACAGCATTACAACGTACTGGAACAATTGCCCTACACGCTGTCCATTAGCGGGCTGGATTGTGAATCGCTGAACTTCATGTTCGGCTTCGATTTCACCTTTCGCGGAAACCATAACGAATTGATCAGTGAGGCGCTGGGTGTTACACCGGCCCTTGAGCCACTGACGCGAATTCCCGGCTGTCGGCTGGTGGGTGTCGATCCCTCGATCCAGTTTTCACTGGATGACGAATGTCGCGTCCAGTGCCGCATCTCGATTGAATCGCGGACCAGCCCCTACCACATGCGGACGGGCGAGTTTCCCGAGGAGCAACTCAGCGTTTATTTGACGGTTCGTCGTTATGGCAGCCTGCCGCCAGGCACCAGTTACCTGCAGGCCATCAAACCCCTGCAACAGCATGCGGAACAAATTGTGGATGAATATCTGGTTGAAAATGTGCTGGTCCCGCTCCAGCGAACCATTGCCATCCAGTAGGTTCGCAGCCCGCCGTTGCCGGACCGACACGAGCCACCGGGTTCAACCGGCCCGGGATGATTTTGGCGGGGCAGGCTGGCCGAAACGCTCCGGGTCCGCCTGACCGGGTCACCATGGGTCACCATGATTCCGGCCGACTCCGGTCGATCAGGAAACGTACATGGCGATTGATCGGGCCGGACGTTTCAACACGTTTCCCGGCAACAAGGGACCGTCCCCGGATGGAAAGATATCAGCCGGCGGGGGGGCAGCCGTATCCACAAACAAATTCCATGTTTTTTGCCGGATCAGGGACGGCAGCGTCGTCCGCAGTGGCTTGTCCAGCGGGTTGAACATCAACAAAACGTCCCGGCTGTCAGCGCCAGAGCCTCCCAACAGACAGACCAGCGGCAACTCGCTCGAGGTCCAGTCAACGGTTTGACCGCGTTCATCAAACCAGCTGACATCGGGAAACGTCCGATCCTCGAATCGCTGACCCGTCAAATACCAGCGTCTCCGCAATGTGGGTTGTTGACGGCGAAACTGGATCAGGCACCGGGCAAATCGCAACAGATCAACGTTTGATTCAATCAGGTTCCAGTCAAACCACGAAATTTCATTGTCCTGGCACCATGCGTTGTTGTTACCTCGCTGGGTACGTCGACACTCATCTCCGGCAACCATCATGGGAACCCCCTGACTGACCAGCAGGGTGGTCAGAAAATTCCGAATCTGCTGGACCCGCCGTTGTTCGATTTCCGGATTTTCGCTGGGACCTTCGACGCCAAAATTGTAACTCAAATTGTTGTTGTCACCGTCCCGATTGTCCTCGCCGTTCGCCAAATTGTGTTTGCTCGCGAAGCTGACCAGATCGTTCATGGTGAACCCGTCGTGGGACGTCACGAAATTGATGCTGCAGTGGGGGGGGCGGCCAGCCGCCTGGTACAGGTCCGCGGAACCGGACAGCCGCGTAGCGAAATCGCCACGCCGGCCCGGATCCTGCCGCCAGTAATGACGCACGTCGTCGCGATAACGGCCATTCCACTCGGCCCACCGCCCGTCGCTAAATGTGCCCACCTGATAGGCGCCAGCCGCATCCCATGCCTCGGCAATGATTTTCGTGTCGGCCAGCAAGGGATCCTCGGCAATGGCCTCAACCAGCGGCGGATTGGCCACCAGGTTGCCCCGGCGATCGCGACTGAGGATCGATGCCAGGTCGAACCGAAATCCGTCAATATGATAGTTGTGTACCCAGTGTCGCAGGCAATGAAAGATCATCTCGCGCACAATCGGGTGATTGCCGTTTAGCGTGTTTCCGCACCCCGAATAATTGCGGTAGTAACGGGCGTCTTCCTCCAGCATGTAATAGACCGGATTTTCCAGGCCCTTCATGCCCAGTACCGGGCCCAGATCATTTCCTTCGCACGTGTGATTGAAGACCACGTCCAGAATGACTTCGATTCCGGCCCGATGCAATTCCTTGACCATCTCCTTGAATTCGGCCACCTGACCGCCGGGCGACTGATCGGCCGCATAGCCGCGATGCGGGGCAAACAGGGCCAACGGATCGTAACCCCAGTAGTTGGTTTGCGGGGGCAGCCGCCCCGGGAATCCATAATCGGGAACTCGTGGACCGGCATCAGTTCCACGGCCGTGATGCCCAGCGACTGCAGGTAGGGTATTTTTTCGACCAGTCCCCGATACGTGCCCGGGTGTTGCACGTTGCTGGACGGGTGTTGCGTAAACCCGCGAACATGCAATTCATAGATAATGGACTCCGAAAAGTCACGGTTCAGGTGCCGATCGCCTTCCCAGTCAAAATACTCGTCCACCACAACACATTTGGGGGGCCGCAAAATGCCGTCGTTGGATGGCTGAAACCGGCCTGCCAGGGCCCGCGCGTAGGGATCGACCAGCCGGGACTGGGACTGGAACCGCATGCCCCGGGCCGGATCAAAGGGGCCGCTGGCCTGGAACTGGTACAGCTGTCCGGCCCCCAGTTCCGGGATGAAAATGCTCCAGATGTCTCCCCAGCGATCGGTGCCCGGTTCAAACGAGATCACTTCGGACGGGTCCAGGTCCTCGACGTCGTCAAACAGCAACAACCGCATTTCCGTGGCATTGCGGCTGAAAACGACGAACTGCACGCCGTGATCATGAAGCACGGCACCGTAGGGCAACATGTGCATGAATTGCAGATTGGGGTGGGTATGCTGCATGATCTTCAGCATAGGGGGCGATTCCGGGGAAGAACAGGTTGGGAGCGTGGAGTGACACGAAAACCTAACACCGGCCCCCGGCCAGACCGCGGTTTTTCATCCCGACGGCCGAAAAACCGAAAATTTGCGAGCAGATCGTGACCGCCATAACGGTTCGGCAAACGCCGGGAACTGCCCGCTTGCCGCGTGTCTTGCCGGTCGTGGAAGATTTCCCGCCCAGGCAGGCGGCGGCAAGCCAGGTTGCCCCCGATGCCGAAACATCACCGCTGGTCAGCGTCCGGATTTCGGATTAATGTTTTTGCTGCGAACCCCGACTTCTTGCATTACGCGTCGAATATGGCCAGGCAAAAAAGCAACCCGGATCAGGCCCCTGGAAAGTCGCCGGGGCATCAGGCCGGCCAACCGGTTTCCTATCGGGACGCCGGCGTCAATCTGGACGTTTATGCCCGGTCGATGAAACGGTTGCCGGCATTGATGCATCGTACTTTTACTCCCCGGGTCCTGAACAATGATGGTGGATTTGCGGGTCTGTTTGGTCTGGATTCGGGCCCGGGTTGGCACAAACGCAACTACAAGGACCCGGTACTGGTATCCGGGACCGACGGGGTCGGCACGAAATTGCAGCTGGCCCAAAAAATGGATCGCCACGATACCGTGGGCATCGATCTGGTGGCGATGTGCGTGAACGACGTGATCTGCTGCGGAGCGGAACCGCTGTTTTTCCTGGACTACGTTGCCATGTCGCACGACGATCCGCATCGTCTGGAACAGATCGTTTCCGGAATCTCCGAGGGTTGCCGGCAGTCCGGCTGCGCCCTGCTGGGAGGTGAAACGGCCATCATGCCGGACACTTATCAGCGCGGCGACTACGATCTGGCCGGATTTCAGGTCGGTGTCGTGGAACGCAGGAAACTGATTGACGGCTCGGCCATTGCCGTCGGAGACCTGGTGATCGGTCTGGCCTCCAGCGGCATCCATTCCAACGGGTTTTCGCTGGTGCGAAAGATCGTATTCGAGGTCGCCGGACTGCAGCCCCGGACCTGCGTGACGGAACTGGACTCCAGTGTTGGCGCGACCTTGCTGACTCCGACCCGGATCTATGCAGCTGCCGTAAATTCACTGATTCAGGATCCGGCGACGCGTACGCGCCGTGCACGGGATCGCTCACATTACCGGTGGCGGTATTCAGGAAAATCTGCAGCGAATCCTGCCTTCGTCGGTCGATCTGTCGCTGGATGGAACGACGTGGGACATCCCCCCGGTATTCCCGTGGCTCCGGCAACTGGGCAATGTTGCGCCGGCCGAAATGTACCGCGTATTCAACATGGGAATCGGCATGGCCCTGGTCGTCAGTCCGCGCCGGATCAAGCGGATTGGCCGCCACCTGGACGACGCCGGCTACCGGCATTTTTTGATCGGCGAGGCGGTCGCCGGACGAGGTCGCGTTCGCATCCGTCGACGCCAAACCCGTTCGACAGCTGCTGCAGCTCCGCGTTCCGACTGATGTCCGGAATGGCGGTACCGGACTGGTGGTACCGGTACCCGGCGTTGCCGTTGTCGCCCTCCAGCCGATGCATCCGGGCCCTGCGCGGCTGGCGGCCCGATCCCGGCAATGCGGGACCCCTTCGTGGGCGGCATTCGAGGACCGCATTCGTGGGCCGCATTCGTGGGCCGCATTGGTGGGCCGCATTCCACTGGCCTTGCGGGATCAGCTGCATGGCCCCGGGTTATCCCGGGCCGGTTGGTGCGAGTCGCACTGACCTGTCACGTTCGGGCCCTTGTGTTCCAATACGTTTCCTGAGGAAGCGACACTGGGCCGACGTGACGGTGCGCTAGTTATCAGTTTCATGGACTCCGGCCGGGTGCGGGATCGGGCCGAAAAACCAACCACAACCAGCAACAGGAATGTCGCCACGCCGCCAAGTACAAAGCTGCCGGTTACGGGTTTTGCCACGTGCGACAGGGTCGCGGCAATGGCCTGGGCAAACGCGCCGGCCACGCCGATGGCCATCAGGATATTCCAAACCCAGCGGCGCCGGCCGCGTGGCAGGTCATCACCCAGCAAACGAGGATTGTTCATCATCAGGAAAAACGCCAGATAGGCGATGGGCAACAGGATCGCGGCGAATGCCGATGCCGCCATGATGAGCCAGGTACGCGACTGGCCGGGCCAAATCCAGACCCAAGCAAACCCCATCAGTCCCGCCACGACGGCACCCGCCAGTCGCCAGCCACGCTGGTCGTAGCGGCCCGTCATTTCGGCGACGGCGTATCCGTTAATCAACATCAGGATAATGATCGTGGAAAACCCCATCGCAAGGGCTCCCAGACCAAACACGAGGCTGGCGGTGCGTCGATTGCCAAACAGGGGGGCGAGGGTTTCCGCCAGTTGACGGGTGTCGGGTTTGACGAGCGTAGCCGCCAGCTTGCCGCTCCTGCGGGCTCAATTGGGTCACGAACGTCGCCAGCTGGCCCAGACGGTCGTCCGGTTGCCCCGGGTCGTCCTCCCGGGCATCCCCGGGCCGCACAGCCAATTCCGGCTCGCCGGCGGTCAACTGCCGCCGCTGTTCCAGTTCGTCCACCGATCCCTGAAACATTCGGCTTTGCATAACGATCGCCGGATCATCGCTGAGCATCGCCTCGTCGGCCCGTCCGTGAAATGCGTAGGCCGAAGCAATCACAATGCAACTGGTCACCAGAATGAAGGGAATCGCCATGGCCGTGATCAGGTCGAAGCGAGCGAGGCCGCGAAAAGGGCGGTCCCAGCCACGGGCAATCATCGAATACGGCAACAGGAATGTCATGTTGATGCCTACCGCCGTCGTTGTGGCGTACTGATCATCACGGCTTGCTGCCGGGAAACGATTTTGCCTTCCCAGAATGCGCGAACCGGTTCATCCAGCCCGGACAGCAGCCCGGCAATGTCCGGTGCGGTTTCATTCCATGAACTGAACCTCGGAATAAAGCCCTGCCAAATCCTGCTCCAGTCCAGCTGACTTTGGCGGGTCAGCCAAACCACCATGGCCGCGAAACAAACGACGATCAAACCGACCATGATCTTCAGAATCCAGTCGAACCACCGCGAGGCCCGCCCCCCGCTAAAACTCAAAAACACGACCACCAGGGCGATGCCGGCCATGGCGCGCCGAGATGATCGCCCGGGACATCGTGCTGTTGCCGTCAATGGCCCCCGGAAACAGGTTGTTTTCCAGCGTGTCAAAACACAGTGCGAACTGGGGCAAGATAAAAATCATGTTGGCCAGAATCGTGGCCGTGATCCAGCCGACACCAAGGACAGGATTGACGTACTGGTTGATGGCCCGGTACGGCCGGATACCGGTCGACAGGGTGACGTAGCTGATCGCCGACAACATCACCACACCGATCACGATGGCCACCAGTTGCAGCCACAACATACTGGTGCCGCTCAGGACACCCAGATACAGTGCGCCGACCAGGGACGAACCGCCCAGGGTAATCGCGCTTTGCAGCCAGCCCGGGCCAGACAGTCGCAGCCACGCCCGGATTTGGGCGGCGGACCCCCGCTGATTGGCCTCGGTCAGAATCTCCCGGTCAAGTTCGAGTCGGCGCATCGGGTTCCCGTTTAAAACCGGCGGATTTCAATGCCATTTTGCGATGCTCCATCGTGGATGATTCGTTGCCGAACCGCAAGGATCGATGGCCGATTCCACGCGCCCCCCGGGGCACGGTCAACCGGTGGCCGGACAAAAAACGGCGACTGGTTTCGGCACCGCAGACTGTAGCCAAAGTTGGACGAGTCTGTTAAATTGAGAAGGTTGGCGGAAGAATGCCAACGATTGAACCCAAACCTACCCCGCGATATTTCGATTTCGAAAAAATCGCCGAGAATGACTGCAATTTCCCTCGGGAATGGGGGCAGAGGCGGGACGTTCGATGTTCCAGCGCGGCAGTGCCCGACATCAATCAGACAATGACTTAAACGACATGCAGCCGATACTGTTGATTCCTGTCCTTGTTATTCGCATGCTCGTGACCCGGTTGTCACGCGTTTCGCGAGAGCTGTCGACCAGCGACAATTCTCCCGAACGAGCGGGACACCGGACCGATGGCAAGTCAAAAAAACTGGTACCAGAGATACTTGAAGCTGGCGATTCGCCCGGGTGCCGGATGGCATCCGTCGATCAAACCGGTTCGCCCCGGAATGGGCGCCAGTCGGTCACCGGGCGCTGAATCCGCGTGGCCTGACCTGCAGGTTTCTCAGACCGTTTTCCAAAGCCCATCCAGGTGGGTCCCTTGCGGTAGCGACATGACAAATTCAGATCGACTGATATTGTTACGCACTGCCGGCTCAACCTTGTCTGTTTGATTGGCCTGCCGTGGCACCGTACATCGGACGTCACGTCGCTTTTGTCCAGCACCACGTGGAGTCCTTTCGCGCTGGCCCCCCACCCCCGCCGGTTGGCCGTCACAATTCAGGACTGATTCGCTATGGACACCACATCATTGCTGGTTGGCGGTGGAATTGGACTGGCAATCGCCACCGGCGCGGCATTGCTGTACCAGATTCTGTCCTCCAACAACGCGCCGAACCGGGCCGCCGGCATTATTCGGGAGGCCCAGCGTGATGCCGAGGCAAAAATCCGCGAGGCCGAACTGACGATCAAGGAACGTCAACTGGAGGCCAAGGAATCGACCGAAAAGGAATTCAACCGGACCCGCGAGAAATTGAGGAATGAGGAGCGCGGCCTGGAGAAACGAAAGTCAATCCTTGACCGGGCAGCGGAAGATCTCAAAAAACAGGAAAGCATTGTTGAGCTGACCCAAAATCGACTGGCTGCCAAACTGGAAACCGCCAATGATCGCGAAAAGGAATTAAACGATATTCTCGAGCGACAGCGGCAGCAACTGCTCAAAATCACCGGCCTCAGCCGTGAGGACGCCGAAAAACGACTGTTGAAGGTGACCGAAGACAACCTGACGCGTGAAGTGGGTACCCGGATTCTGAAGCACGAGCGGCAATTGGCCGAAACCTGCGAGCAAAAATCCCGGGAGATCCTGTTGATGACCATGCAGCGGTTCGCCGCCAGTTACACCGCCGATTCCACGACCAGTACCGTGGATATCCCCAGCGATGAAATGAAGGGCCGGATTATCGGTCGCGAAGGCCGGAACATTCGCGCCTTTGAAAAGGAAACCGGAATCGATGTGATCATCGACGATACACCGGGAGTCGTGATCGTCAGCGGATTCGATCCGGTGCGTCGCGAAGTCGCCCGCCAGTCCCTGGACAAACTGATTGCCGATGGGCGCATTCATCCCTCGCGGATCGAGGAAGTTGTCGCAGAAACGCAAAAAGAAGTCGAGCGATTTCATGTTTCGCAAGGGCAAGGAGGCGGCCCAGGAAATTGGCGTGCACAACCTGCACGATCGAATTATTGAATACCTGGGCCGCCTGCATTTCCGCACCAGCTACAGTCAGAACGTGCTGTCGCACAGCATGGAGGTGGCCGTTCTGTCGGGCATGATCGCGGAAATGATCGGTCTGGACCCGGTGATCGCCAAACGCTGCGGGTTGCTGCACGATATTGGCAAGGCAGTGGATCACGAACGTGGAGGGTGGTCATCCGCAAATCGGTGCCGAAATCCTCAAACAATTCAACGAATCACGGGACGTCGTTCATGCGGCGCTGGGACATCACGACCAGATTCTCGTCGAACATCCCTACACGGTGATCGTCGCCACCGCCGACGCCTGCAGTGCGTCGCGGCCCGGCGCCCGCCGGGAATCGCTGGAACGTTACATCAAACGCATGGAAGAGCTGGAATCGATTGCCCGCGAATTCAAGGGCGTGAAACAGGCGTTTGCCGTCCAGGCCGGTCGGGAACTGCGTGTCATGGTCGGCGCCAGGGAAGCGGATGATGCCACGGCCGCCAAAATCTGTCGCGATATCGCCAACGAGTTTGAGCAACGACTTCAATACCCGGGCGAAATCAAGGTGACTGTCATTCGCGAATCCCGATTCATGGAAATTGCCAAATAGTCATTGCCACGAAAGCAACCATCTGTGCGTATCCTGTTCATTGGAGATATTGTTGGCCGTCCCGGCGTCGAAATCGTCGAACAGGCCCTGCCCGGCTTGCGCCGTGAACAATCAGTCGATCTGGTCATCGCCAACGGGGAAAATGCCGAAGCCGGATCCGGAATCACGCCGGCAATCTATCGCAAACTGAAAAACGCCCAGGTTGATTGCATTACCCTGGGCGACCACGCCTACCGCAAACGGGATATTCTGGAAATACTCGATTCCAAAACGGATATTTTCCGCCCTGCCAACTTTCCGGCTGATGCGCCCGGGCGAGGCTGGACGATCGTCAATACCCGGTCAGGTACGCAAGTAGCTGTCATCAACCTGATAGGGCGGGTGTTTATGAAACCGGTCGATTGTCCGTTTCACGCCGCAGACCGGATTCTGGAGGAAATCCCGCCCGGGATTTGCCTCCGCTTTGTTGATTTTCACGCCGAAGCGACCAGCGACAAACAACTGATGGGCCACCATCTGGACGGCCGCGTGTCGGCAGTGATCGGAACCCATACGCACGTGGCAACTGCTGACGAACACATTTGCCCCGGTGGCACGGCCTTCCTGTGCGACGTGGGCATGACCGGGCCCCACGACAGCATCCTCGGCCGGGCCACCGAATCCGTCATGGAAACCACGTACTCGTTTCGACCCCGGACCTTTCATGTTGCCAGCCGGGACAACCGGATTTCTGCCGTGTTGCTGGATATTGACCAGCGGACCGGCCGCTCACTGTCCATTCGGCGGTTGACCATTGACGAACGCCAGGCGGAACAGTTGAGCGAGGACCAGTGACGGACGGTACCCGTCAATCTCCGGGTCGACCGGCCCGCCAGACCATGGACCGGGAACAAGTCGATTGATTCTGACATGACAAACGCCGACCACCGGACCGCATGCGGTCGTGTCTGATCGACAGGGACGGGTACACCAGACCCGATGAAGGCTGTCACCGGCCACGATCCCAATGGGTTAGAATTGCCGGTGCGACAAAAACCCGCCGATGCATTCATTTCGTGCAAAGATTGCACTTGTCCCGGTCCGGAAATGACTCTACCGTCCTCCCACCAGCACCTGACAAACGCAGCCGGACGATCCCGCTTGAGTCAGTTGGAGCCCGGTTACCGATGGCCGTTGTGGTATCGGGCCGGCCTGGCGGTTGTGGGCGTTGTCCTGCTGGGAATGCTGGTTGTGGCGCGATGCCTGCAACCGGATCCGGACGGGCTGGGAACCCACCAACAACTTGGCTTCCCTCCCTGCGGATTCATCATTGCATTTGGTCGCGTTTGTCCATCGTGTGGCATGACGACCGCGTGGTCGCATTTTACGCGTGGAAACCTGGCAGCCGGAATCGACGCCAATGTGGGCGGGTGTTTGCTGGCCCTGGCCGCCGCGCCGACGGGATTTTGGCTGGTGGCAAGCGGCTTGCGGGGAACCTGGTATCGGGTACGCCCGAATCCGGTCCTGTTAATCAGTTACGCAGTTGCCGTATTGCTGGCCACCCTGATTCAGTGGTTGCTGCGATAACGGACGATCGATTCCAGTCAACAGTTACCAACGGGAACAGCCATGGACAGGCAACGCAGAATTCGGGTTCTTTCGGCTGGCATGGTGGTTGTGGCAGCCGCCGGAATGACGCTCTGCGGCTGCGGGACGGTCGCCCAGTTAATGTACGTGATCAAGGGGTTGAAGGTGGACGCCGCCTACGATGGCTTTGAGAAAAGCACGGTGGCGGTAGTCTGTGTTTCCGATGCGTCATCGTACGGCCCCGACTCCCTGACCCGGGTTGTTGGCCGGGCGCTCGGTGCCCGACTGGCGGCCAATGTCCCCGACATCACCGTGGTCCCCCAGCACAAGATTGAAAACTGGAAAGATACGCATGGCTGGAATGAACTGGACTACGTGGCGCTGGGCCGGGGTGTCGGCGCCGACAAGGTGTTGGCCATCGAAATGGATTCCTATTCCATCCGCGAAGGAGCGACGATGTACAAGGGCCGGGCCATGTTGACCACGTCCGTGTATGACATTCAAAAAGATGGACAGGTTGTTTTCACCCAGGGACCCGCCGAGTACCAGTTTCCCAAATCGCACGGCCGGCCGGCCATTTCAACCGACCCCCAGCGATTCGAGGCAGCCTACCTGAGCCAACTGGTTGAAAACATCGGTCGAAATTTCTATGAACACGACAAGGCCGAAACGTTTGCCGAGGATGCCATCGAGTTTGAATAGCGTCATCGCGCACCCGGCCGGGTAATCATGGCAACAGCGCCCGGCGGAACTGCTGGATCAGCGGGATCCGGTCCAGCCAGGGTGTGGCATCGGCCTTGGCCTCATCCACCGGGCAAACAGCTCCGGCGTATCCGGCCGGTATCTGGCTGTACAGTTCCCTGCCGCCCCGGGTTTCCTCGTAATGGTGATACTCGTAACCCGGAATAAACAGGTCATCGTCAGCCACTACATCGATGGTGCGGACCCCGTAACTGGACAATTCGGTTGTGGTGGCCTGGGGTGGAATAATCCAGGCATGCCGGGCCCCGGCCAGGAAAAAGTACTGGATCAACCGGTTGCGGGACAAAATGCGAAATCGCACCAACCGCCCCCCATACAGCCGGCTGCGGGAAGTCGTCCGCTCGATCACGCCGTCGATGAAGTCCGGTTCATAGCCGCTGACAATTTCCAGGGATGTCGGATCACCCGGCCGTCGGAATCGGGCGACCGGCTGACCACCATGAATCAGATTATCGGGATTGGAGGCCGCCCGCTCCCGCGGCGTGTTGAAATCGGGCCAGGGTTCTACCCGATGCTCGGGGGCTTGCTTCAGCACCAGCGCCAGTATTCCGGCGCCTGACGAAGCCCGGCGTGTCCGGCTCGCCAGTCTTTCCAAAGCCGTTTGCATCTCCAGCGGCAGATCGGTGGTCGACTCCACCGATTCGAGCGTCTCCAGCCCGTCCTCTTCGTCCAGCCGCACGGCCCCCTTTCCCACCCAAAAATCACCATTCACATAGGTAAAGTGCGATGCCGACCGCCAGACCAGTGACAAATCCTTGTAGAAAATTCTCGGATAGATCACCGGCCGGCGACCTCGGCCCGCCGTCTGGACGACATAGGCCACGAAAAACCGCAATTCGGGAATTTGGCGGACATTCGTCACGTAGAATTCGGTCTCAAACAGCACCAGTTTGTGCTTGGGCCTCAGTCCACGGGAGAAAAGGGCTTCGGGTTGGTTTCGGGCCCTTCCGCTGATCCGGATTTTCGCACCGCCGGCCACGACCCGCCCGAATTCGCGACCGACCTGTTGGGGACTCCCGGCACACGGTCGAATACTTGGCACAATTGCGACAGGAATCCTCGTGGTGCTCACTGGTTCGTGTTCCGTGCGATTCAAATGGTGATGCTCGAGTGTTGTAAAATATCAAATCCGGTGCGGATCAGGCAGGCTGCCGCCGACTCGACCGCGGCGGCGATGCAACCAAAACCGGCGACGGCGATACGTGGACAATCTCCCGTCAGGCCCGTTTGCGCGGGCATTGACTTTGCAGGAGAACTGCTGTTACGAAGGTTCAGGCCCCAACGCGGTATTTGCGTTTTCCGATCGCCTGACGCGCGTCATTCACCAGCAACAACGCCGCCGATTCCTTGCCCAAAAAACGAACCAGCTGGGTTGCGGAACATCCCAGGGGTTTCGCGACCCGGGACACGTCGTACTGGTGGTCTGCCAGCAAATCGAGGGCAATCGCCAGCATTTTTGGAAAATCCGCGTGCTCGGTGGAAACCTCGATTCGGCCAGCCTGAATCCGCGACTGCCAAAACGCGGGTGGCTGAAAATGGGCCAGCGGTCCTCGATCGGTTCGCACGGCCAGTGCCAGGCGGGTCCGCAATCGGCTGATGGCCTGTTGCCGGTTCTCGTTTTGACTGCGTCGCTCGCTGGCCTGGCCGCTGAGACCGGTCGGCAAATGCGTAATCACGATGGCCGTCGATACCTTGTTGCGATGCTGGCCGCCCGGGCCGCCACTTCGGGTTTGCTCGAGCCGGCAGGATTTCAGCAACTCCTCCACAGACATTTCGGCCGGGTGAACCGGAGGGCTTTCGTTCATTTGCCATTTCCTGCGGCGGGCCGTGGGGATCGAAACGACGGTTTCCCCCGGATACCCCGTCACGAAAGGGTCAAACCAGCGGGATTTGCGATTTCAACCGGCCGGGAACGGCCAGGCCTTGCCAAGAGCGGTTTTTTGAGCGGAGGTCAATTGGCGGATCCCCGTCCTGGCCAATGCCAGGAGGCGCGTCAGTTGCTTGTCCGAAAACGTCGAGCCTTCGCCGGTTCCCTGAATTTCAATAAACTCTCCCCCTCCCGTCATCACCACGTTCATATCAACCTGGGCGGCAAAATCGAGATGGTAATCCAGATCCAGCCTGGGGTGGCCTTCGACAATCCCCACACTGACGGCGGCCAGCGAGTCCCTCAGCGGGTAGCGGGCGGGATCCGGCAACTGGTTGCGGATCGAATGCAGCGCATCCACGAGAGCCACAAAGGCACCGGTGACGCTGGCCGTTCGGGTGCCCCCATCCGCCTGAATCACATCGCAATCGAGCGTGATTTGAACGGGTCCCAGCGCTTCCAGATCCGCCACAGCGCGGAGGCTGCGGCCAATCAAACGCTGAATTTCAGTCGTCCGCCCATCCACTTTCAATCGGTCCCGTGTTTTCCGTGGACTGGTACTGCCGGGCAACATATTGTATTCCGCCGTTATCCAGCCCCGTGGCGGATCGGACTGTTTCATCCAGGCGGGCACGCTGGTTTCGACGCTGGCCGTGCACAAGACCATGGTATTGCCGCAATGAATCATTACGCTGCCGGGGGCGGTCCTGGTAAATTTGCGACGGATCCTGAGAGGACGCAGCTCGTTCGCTGATCGTTTCATGACACCTCAGCAGGCAATGCGGAACAAGGGGAATCGATGATGGCATGAATCGGGACGGGCATTACGGAACCGGATCGCGGACTGCGTCCCGGTAGAAAAACGTCGGCCCCGGGCGAACCGGCAGGCCGCCCACCGCGGATGTTCGCCCCAACGTGACAATCAGGCCTTGCCCGAGATTTTTTCCCATTCCCGCTGCAAGACGTCAACAGTGTATTTGACCTGCTCGACCGTGTGGCTGCTGGTCAAAAAAAACCTCAGCCGCGTCAGGTCCTCATCGACTGCCGGGTGCAGAATGGGCTGGACATTGATGCCTTGATGGTACATGGCTTCCGACAGCCGCAGGGCCAGCATCGAATTTCCCGTAATCACGGGAATAATGGGCGAATTATTGCTGGGCCCGGTGTTCAGTCCCGCCTGTTTGGCCAGCTTCAGAAACAGTGCGGAAATCTCCCGCAGCTTTTCAACACGCTCGGGCTGTTCCTGCAACGCCCGCAGGGCGCCCGACGCGGCGCCCACCTGCGCCGGAGGCAAACCCGCCGCAAAGACGAATCCCGGCGTGGTGTAACGCAGATACTCGACCAGTGCGTGGGACCCGGCAATGAAACCGCCAGCGCTGCCGAACGATTTGCTGAGCGTTCCCATCCATAATTCGACATCACCGCGGTCAACCTTGAACATCTCCCCCGCGCCGCGACCCGTCGCGCCGAGCGTTCCCAGTGAGTGGGCCTCGTCCACATACAGCATGGCCCGATGGCGATTCTTTACTTCCACAAACTTGTCCAGTTCGGGATAGTCACCATCCATGCTGTACAGGCCCTCAATCGCAATCAGTACGCAGTGATAGTCATTGCGAATTTCAGCCAGAATTTTGTCCAGCGCTCGCCAGTCATTGTGAGCGAACGGACGGCGCCGCGCTCCCGAAAGCTCGGCTCCCTGAATGATGCTGTTGTGGGCCAGGGAGTCGTGGATGATCAGGTCACCGGGTTTCACGATATGCCCAATAACCGATTCGTTCGTGGCATGCCCGCCGGCGAATGTGATAACGTCCTCGCAGCCCAGAAACTCCGCCAATTCTTTTTCCAGCGTCTTGTGAATCGACTTTTCGCCGGATACCAGTCGGCTGGCGGATGTGCTGGTTCCGTATTTTTCAATCGCCTCGATGGCCGCGCGACTGACCGCCGGATCGCCCGACATGCTGATATAGTTGTAGCTGGAAAAGGAAATCAGCGACCGGCCATCCACGATCGTGGTATCGGTGATTTTGCCTTCGTGCACGCTGAAGTAGGGATTGCGAATACCGCTGGACTTCATCAGCGACCGCAGCCGGTTGAACCGGATATATTCCGGCATCTTCTCGATCTTGTAATATGATTCCGGAATGTCTCCCCGGTATTTTGGCTGGCTCCGCGGGACCGGTGCTTCCGGGACCGGCGGGCTGACTGCCTGATTTCCCAAATACTTTTCGACCGCGGCCGTGACCTCGCCGACGGTTTCAATTTCCTGCAGCACGTCGTCTGGAAACCGCCCGGCAAACTGCTGTTCCAGGGCGTTGGCGATCTGCAGTCGTTCCAGCGAATCCAGCCCCAAATCCACCACAATATTGGTCTCCGGTGACAGGTTGCGGGCGCGTTCGCGGGCCACCTGGCGGACCGCTTGCAAAACGATTTCCAGCAATTCCGGATTGGTATCGGGAGCCGCCTGCGGCGTTTCGGCGGATTGGGCGATGGCGGGCTCCGGACAGGAATCGGCGGACCACTTGGCCACCACCAGCAGTTTTTTGTCGAGATACTGCTGGCGACAGGCATGCCGCTGAACTTTCCCGCTGGATGTCTTGGGGACCGAATTGGCACGGACCAGAACCACTTCATCGGGTGGCAAATCATGCTCGGCCGTGATATCGGAACGAATCTGCTGAATGATCTCGTCCCAATCGGCGCCTGGACCTCGTTCAACTTCGCTGACAACCACCAGCCGCTCGCGATCCCAGTGATCAACGGCAAATGCCGCGCTGCCGCGGACGCGGAGCCGCGGGTTGGCGTGTTCGGTGGTCTCCTCAATATCCTGGGGATACCGGTTGACACCCCGAATAATGATCATGTCTTTTAATCGCCCGGCGACAAACAGCTCCCCGTCGTGAAAGAATCCGAGGTCCCCGGTGCGCAAAAACGGTTCGTCGACGGCATTCTGCAACGTGGCCCTGAACACACTTTCAGTCGCCTCCGGCTTCTGCCAGTAGCCCTGTCCCACGCTGCCGCCGCGGACCCAGATTTCCCCAATTTGACCTTCTTCCAGCTGGCGGCAGGTTTCCGGATGCACAATGACGACCTGTTCGTCCATGATCGGTTTGCCGCAACCGACCAGCCGCTTGGCACCGGCCGCCGAGTCGGCCACCGGCACAACCCGATGGCGGGACAGTTCTTCGGCGTCAAAACTGCGAATCACCGGTTCCTCGGCCGGATTCCCGCCAGTGACGATTAACGTCGTCTCGGCCATTCCGTAGCACGGATAGTGATTCTCATGCCGAAAACCATATGGCTCGAACTTGCGGGTAAATCGCTCCAGCACATCCGCCCGAATCGGCTCCGCTCCGTTAAAGGCCACTTTCCACGACGACAGGTCCAGACCCGCACAATCCTCTGCAGAAATCTTGTCACAGCAAAGGTCGTAGGCGAAGTTCGGACCTCCGGCAATGGAAACATTAAAATCGGAAATCGACTTCAGCCAGCGGACGGGTTTGGCCAGGAAATGGACGGGCGACATCAGCACGCTGGTCGTCCCGCAAAAGGCGGAAACAACCAGTCCCCCAATCAGTCCCATATCGTGGTATACGGGAAGCCAGCAGGAACCAACGGCATCGTTGTTAATCTGGAATCCCTCGGTAATGTACCGGCAATTGGCGATCACATTGGACTGTCTGAGCATGACTCCCTTGGGGGAACCGGTCGAACCGGAAGTGTATTGGATGATCGCGAGGTCGTCGGCCGTAACTCCCGGGTTGACCCAGTCACCGGACATTTCAATCGGAGTCTCCTCCGTCGCCAACCAAACCTGAGTATCCAGCGACCCACACTCGATATTCATGGATGACCGCCGGTCGAAGATCTCGCGGGTGGTCATCGCCACGACCGTCGACGCATCGTCAGAAATTGAGTTGATTCGCCCCATATTTCGATTTCGTCGCGGGGGATACGCGGGCACGGCTGTGACTCCGGCGTACTGGCAGGCAAAAAATGCTACCACAAACTCGATTCCCGAGGGGTACATCAACAGCGCCCGCTGCCCGCGCAAGCCCATGGAAATCAGTCGGGCCGCGACCGCCCGAACCCGTTCGTCCAGCTGGGCATACGTAATCGATTCCTCGACGTTTTCGCCATCCGCCAGAAAAACATAGGCGCAGCGGTCCGGTTGGGCCGAATTCCAGTACCGCATTCGCTCCACCAGCGTCGTTTCCGGAGGCGAATACGGGTGCAGCAGCTGCTCGACGGTCTTCAACGGTGATCTGGTGATGGTATGCAAATGGTTCAATCGACCTCAACCCGGGTGAAATGCGTCAGCGATATTCAATTCGGCCATTCGACCCAATCAACCCGACCTAATATAAACCTGGCCGCCATTATTGTCCAAAGGTACCCGGTCCCGCCAATCGCGTTATTTTCCCGTGGCGCGGCCGGGGCGAACCGCGATTGGGCCTGCCTGCGCAACCCGTCTGGCCGGCAGGAACCCGATATCGGGCAAAAGAATCAATTTTGGGAACCGGAACAGTCCCTACGTTCCCTGCAAATACCCGCCGATCCCGGCGTTTTGCCCTGAGCAAACCGGAAACCCGGAATCAACCCGGCGGCACGACCGATGTTTTCTCAGGTGTGGCGAGGAATCACCGGAAATGCCGCGACACCGGCGTTTCGCTTCCCCGCCTTTTACGGATTCAGGCAAATTCCGCCTCTGGTTGAAACCCCGCTGTCGCAAGATGGTCAAGTATTGCAGTGCCTGTTGGCGCAAGGAAAAACACCGTTTGATTCGGCCGCCCTCGTTTTTGTACGGAGCGATGCTGGTGGGCACACTGGGCATTGCCTGGTTCTTTCGCCCCAAACAATGTTTGTGCTGTGGCAAGACCCGCCTGATCTGACGCGGGCCGGGTGCCGAGCGGTGCCCTAGCTGATGTCCCCGATGCGCTGGCACAGGTCAACGGTACGCACACTGTAGCCCCATTCGTTGTCATACCAGCTGACCACTTTGGCCATCCGTCCAGCTTCGCCGATGATGGAGGTAAAGTCCGCTGCAAAAATACTGCTGTGAGGATCATCGATGATGTCGGACGACACCAGCGGGTCCTCGGTATAGGCCAGAATTCCCTGCAAGGCACCGTTGGCGGCTGCCTGCATGGCCTCGTTAATCTCGACCGCGGTCGTTCCGCGCGAGAGATTGACCGTCAAATCCACGACGCTGCCGGAACAGACCGGTACCCGCATGGCGATCCCGGTCAACTTGCCCCTGAGTTCCGGAATGACCAGTCCCACCGCCTTCGCCGCACCGGTCGTGGTGGGGATAATATTCTGGGCAGCCGCGCGAGCCCGGTACAGATCCTTGTGCGGCAAATCCAGGATATTCTGGTCGTTGGTATATGCATGGACCGTTGTCATCAGTCCATGTTCAATCCCGAACGTTTCATGCAACACCTTGGCCACAGGTGCCAGACAATTGGTAGTGCAACTGGCGTTGGAGATGCACTTCATGTCGGCCGTCAGCAACTGGTCATTGACCCCCAGTACGCACGTCAAATCCGGCTCGTCCTTGGCTGGCGCGCTCAGTACAACCTTTCGGGCACCGGCCTCCAGATGGGAATCGTATCCGGGCTTGTCGGCCGTGGCCCGCGCTGTAAATGCGCCGGTACTTTCCACGACGACATCCACCCCCAAATCAGACCACGGCAATTGCCGCGGATCCCGTTGCTCAAATACGCGGATCGGTCGGCCATCCACGAACAGGTTCTCATCGTCGTAGTCGACGGTTCCCGGGTAACGCCCGTGCACACTGTCGTACTTCAGCAACGTGGCCAGGGTTCGGTTGTCCGTCAAATCGTTGACAGCCACCACCTCAAACGTATCGGACCGCTGAATAAAGTTGCGCAGGGTCAGTCGTCCGATTCGACCAAACCCGTTAATTGCGATCCGTATTGCCACGCCGAAGGTCTCCTGTTGCAACCAGAGAAGTCAAGAAAAGGCGGATTATACTTTTGAATGAAATCAGGTACAACACACCAGCGGCGGTGACATGGCCGGCGATCTCGCCTGGCCAGCCCCCCGCCCTGACGGCCTGTTTTGACAACCGCTGCTACCCGAACGGGTCCCCCAACGCCCGCATCTCAACATGAATCGACTGGACAAGTTAAGAAACATGCTGGCCGACGAGCCGGATGACGTTTTTCTGAATTACGCCCTCGCGCTGGAACTGGACAAGTCGGAACAATACGATGAAAGCCTCGATTTGTTCAACCGGCTGACCCGCCGAAACCCGCCCTACGTCCCGGCTTTTTTTATGGCGGCGCAGATGCTTAACCGGCTGGACCGCAGCGACGAGGCGCGACAATTCCTGCAACGCGGAGTGCAGGAGGCCACCGCCCAGGGGAACGACCACGCGGCCGCCGAAATGAGGGAATTCCTGGACATGCTGGGGGACGCCTGACCCACGCCCAAAACGGACGCCTGCCCAAACTGCGGGTGGCCCGCCACCGGTCGTTCCCCGGGTTTTGGATCCCGCGGAAAGCCGGTTGCCCCCCCTGGTTACCTGTCGACCGTTGTGGTGATCGCCGCCGGCCAATCGGGCGAACTTCCATTGCGGGATGCCCCGGTGCGGCCGCGCCCGTTCACCAGTGATTTCAGGTTCTCGGCAAAATCCCCAATGGGATCCAGCGTGTACCGGGCGCGGATCTCGCGACCGGCTGCCGTCCCCAGTTCGCGCCACTGATCCCGCACGGCCCATGCCCGTTCCAGCGCCTCATCCAGCTGTCGCGGGGTTGCCGAATCGGCAATGAAGCCCGTGCTGCCGTCGTCCAGCAATTCGCGATTGCGTCCGATGTCCGTGGCAATCGAAATCCGGTTGGACAACATTGCCTCGACGATCACCAGCGGTGCCCCTTCGTAACGGGATGGCAACAGCAGGGCGTGATTGCGGGCCCAGATATCAGAGATTTTTTGCTGAAATCCGTGAAATTCCATTTGATCCTGCAGGCCGTACATTTCAATCATGTCCACCAGTTGCGCCCGATTTCCCTGATCCGCGCCGTAGAAATTGACCCGCACATTGCGTTCACGCCATTTCGGCTGGCGAAACACCTGCAAGACAACATCCTGACCCTTGGATTGAAAGTGCAACCGGCCGACACAGGCCAGACAATAACCATCCATGGTCCCGGGCCACTCCGCGACGTCTCCCGGATTCATATTGAAGGGATTGGCCACGATCTCGTAATTGTCCAGCTTGATGGCCAGATTGACTTCCATCTTCTGGCGATTTTCTTCGGATACGAAATAGACCCGCTCGGCATTCCGGTACCAGTTGCGATATTCCGTCAGACAATCCGAGTGAATAAAGAACGTATTGCTGGCGCATTGTACATTGATGGCGTACGGAATCCCCATGTGGGCGCAATCGGTGGCGACATCAATGCGGTCCGGATGAAAACCGAGGGTTACCAGTACGGCATCGGGCCGCGTTTGCTCCAGCCATGCCCGGGCCGGTCCGTTACGGCGTCCGGGCCAGGCAGGCCGTCGCCCGAATTTCTGCCAAAACCCGGGGGGCGAATCGCGCAAGAACAGGTGGCCGCCCGCGTCCTGCAGCTGAACCAGCTGACGGGCCGTCTCGGGCCACCATTTGAAATTAACACACACATCGACGCCATCGATTTGCAGCTTCCGGGCCGTCCGCCACCACAATTCCTCGCTGCCTCCCCATGGCATCCCGGTCATGCAGGAATAGAACCCGAACTTCATGGGGTGTTCTCCATGGAAACGTTTCCCCGCGGGCTGGCATCCAGCGGTTTCACGGCAGGCCCCTGGTCGGGTCGGGCGGGCAATTCAGCGGCGGAATGACCGGGTCGGTAAGACCGCATCTCGCCGACATCGCTGGCGGAACGCGACCGCCCCGCTGCTGCGGGCGGCAGGCAAACGAAATCGTCGCGGTCATAGTTGGCCAGGGCAAAGTCATAGACCTGCCGCAGCAGCGGATAATCCGTGTAAAACCGTTCCCGCAACCAGTCGGGCACCGGCTCGTCATACGCCGACTCATTGAACCGGGGCAACTCCATATCCGGCTTGCCCAGGATTTTGGCCAGTTTCGAAACGGATGTCGCCATGTCTTCCTGAATTCCGATGTAGATAAACCGTTGTGTCAGGCGATCCTGGTAGTTTTGCAACGTGACATCCTGCGGCAAATGGTTGTACACCCAGTACGGATTCTCACGCAGGTAGTACTCCAGATTCGGGTACTTGTCCAGAATATTCTCCCGCTTGCCGCGATACCAGAATTTTCCCTCCAGGCTGCGGCGTTTGCAAAAGAAAAACATGGACACCACGATATCAAAGGGGTCCCGCAGAATCGTAAAGTACTGACTGATCTCGGGATAAAAGTACGGCAAACCATAGCCCCGACCGTTATCAAAATGTCCGTGAATGCACTTGATGCCTGGTTTCCAGGCACCATCGGCATCGCGTGTTTCAATGCGGGGCAACAAAACATCTTGCGTTTCATCCTGGTTCAATTTGTGGTATTCCGAGCCAAACCACTGGCGCAACAATCGAATAAAACTGGACCCGCCGCACTTGGGCATGTGCATGAAAATCAACGGCTGGGCGGGATCATACGTTCTCATTGCTGTGGCACCGAAAGCGCTCGGGGCGAACCGCGAAAAGGGGTGGCTGCGACTGTGCCGAAAACCTCAATGGGGTGTCACTGCTGGTTCGTACGGCAATGCGGTTTTCCGGGGAATTGGCACGCGGGGAATTGGCACGCGGGGACCAGCCACGCGTGGCATCCACACGTCAAAATTATCGGTTCCGGCCAAGCCGGTTGTTGCCCGCTCCGGCATTCCGGCCAGGCCAGGGGGGGGTTCCGGACAAACCGTCCCCACGAATTTAACGGCTATTCGTCGGTTTTGACAGGCCGATCTGCCGACATCGCATGCAGTCGCTGGTATTTTTCGGACAATTCGCCCAACGATTCTGCCCGATTCCTGATAATCAAACGCAACCAGTGAATATAGCTGCGGAGCCGCTGATTGGCTGACCGCTGCTCGAAGTACTTGTCGGGGTACTCACCCAGGGCCGCACGGGCCTGCGACAGTTCCAGTTGCAGCCGTTCCACGTCGCTGGTTTGAAAGACGTCGTTGTCGGGAAACAGCGTCGCCAGTTCCGATCCGGACTCGACCCGGGCAAAACCCGGTTGTTCATCTTCCAGAATCCGGATCGGAAACTGCATGGGCTGACCACTGGTCCGGCTGGCCCGGCCGATGTTCAGCATCTCGTCAATCAGCCTCAGCATCCGGGGCCCCGCCGGCACATGATGCGACAGGGCATCAGAAAGCAGGGCGGACTGGACAAACAGCTTGCCCGGCGGAGGATTCAGCAACTCGTCGATCACTGGCCCGATTTGCCGCGGGCAGGTAATGGTCCAGGCCATGGGCGTCAACTGGGGACTGTTGTGATAGTCCAGCACCGCAACCGGTACCCCGTGCAACGCCGATTCCAGTTGAACGGTCGAGGGTGTCGTAATCACTGCGTCCAGATCCCCCAGCAGATTCGCCAGCGGCGGACGTTTTCGCTGATAACGGCCCTGGCCGGTTACCTGATGCAGTTCCTCGGACAATCGCCAGTGCAGTTCAACCGGCCGGTCGCCAATCCTCGGGTGGTCGGAGAAATAGTCGTGCAGATCCGTCAACGCTGCTACCACCTCGGCCCGTTGCCCGTCGGTGAACCAGGGAGTGCGGGCCGTGGCAATCAGAATTTGCCAGGCATCGCCCTGCCCCCGTTGCGCAATCGTTCGCGGTTGGACCGGATCCCATCGCGGTATTCCGGTTATTTCGCACTTGCCAACATTCCCCCAGGCTTCGATCCACCGCGCCTGCGATGCGCCGATACAGGCCAGTTTGTGACCCATTAGAGGCTTGAACATGGCGCCATCGGCCAGGTCGGGATGCTCGAACGTATTTCGGTATTCGAGGATTCCATCGGCCAGGATCAGCACGGGCACCCGCCCCTCATCGACCACACGCCGCAAAATCGACAGCTCTTCCCAACGGTAATGATTGTGCGTGATGACCAGACCGGCATCGGCCGGCGGCACCCAGGCCGAATCGTAATGCTGCACAATCGATACCGGATGAGCGAGGTCGTCCAGCCATCCCTGATATACCGGATTGGCGCGGGCCGCGGGAAAGAAGACGTAGATCGTGTCACTCATAATGGATGTCCCGACCGATGTGGGGGTGTCCCGACCGGTCATCCGGACTTGTCGGCCACTGGCAGATTCAGAGCGATTGACAATTCATCCAGTTGTTCCCGATCGACCCGGTTGGGAGCTTCGGTCATCAGGTCGCTGGCCCGCTGGGTCTTGGGAAAAGCAATGCAATCGCGAATGTTGTCGCGACCGGCGAACAGCATGACCAGCCGGTCAATCCCCAGGGCAATCCCGCCATGAGGCGGTGCTCCCAGCCGCAACGCATCCAGCAAGAACCCAAATCGGTCGCGAGCGGTAGCCTCGTCCAGTCCCAGCAACTCAAACACCTGTTGTTGCACCTGATTGTCGTGTATTCGGGTGGTTCCCCCGCCGGCTTCATAACCGTTAATGACCAGATCGTAGGCCCGGGCCCGGGCCGCCCCGGGCTGGCTGGCCAGCGTCGGCAGGTCCTCGATGCGGGGGGCCGTGAACGGATGATGCATGGCCGCCCAGCGTTGCCCCTCCTCATCCCAATGAAACATGGGGAACTCGACAACCCACGAAAAATGCATTTGCTGCGGATCATACAATTTCAGCTCGGCCCCCAGTCGTTTGCGGAGTCCGGCCAGCGCCCGACAGGACACGTCCCACGTATCGGCGATAAACAACAGCACATCGCCCGGCTCGGCAGCCATCCGCGATTTGAACGCCGTCTGCATGGTTTCGTCAAAATTTTTGGCAATCGGACCGCCCAGCTGACCGTCGGCCTCCACCCGCATCCAGGCCAGCCCCCGGGCACCAAAATCCTCCTGCACGTACGTCGTCAGTTCGTCAATGCGTTTGCGCGAGAAATGTCCGGCAACGCCCTGAACCGTGATTCCGCGCACAAAATTTCCTGCCTCGGCGACGCTGCGAAATACCCGAAACTCGCACTGCGCCGCAATGTCCGTGCAATCATTGATCTCCATGCCAAATCGCAAATCGGGTGCGTCGTGTCCGAATCGCCGCATCGCCTCGTCATAGGTCATTCGCGGCAGCGGCAATGACAATTCAATTCCCTGCAACTGACGGGCCAGTCGCTGCATCAGCCCGTCGATCATATTCATCACGTCATCGTCCGAAATAAACGACATTTCCAGGTCCAGCTGGGTGAACTCCGGCTGGCGATCGGCTCGCAAATCCTCATCCCGAAAACAGCGGGCGACCTGGATGTAGCGATCGTATCCGGCAATCATCAGAATCTGTTTGTAGATCTGGGGCGACTGGGGCAAGGCATAAAACTGTCCGGGATGCACGCGACTGGGAACCAGATAATCGCGAGCCCCCTCCGGCGTGCTGCGACCCAGGATGGGTGTTTCAATTTCCAGAAACTCATTCTCGTCAAAATAGTCCCGCATGATCTTGATAATGCGATGTCGCAGGGCCAGCGTCGATTGCATGGCCGTCCGTCGCAAGTCGATGTAGCGGTACTTGAGCCGCAAATCCTCATTCGGCAAATCCTCGATTTGCGATGGAGTGAACGGAGGAATCTCGCTGGCATTGAGCACGGACAGTTCCTCGGCAATGACTTCAATCTCGCCGGTCGCCATCTCCGGATTGGCCTGGCCCTCCGGGCGGAGAGCCACCCGCCCGGTGACGGCGACAACCCATTCATCGCGCAAATTCAATACCGTTTGTTGGGCCGCCGCGGGGGATTGCGGACCGATGACCACCTGGGTGATCCCGTACCGGTCGCGCAAGACCAGAAACTTGGCGCCACCAAAATCACGAATCGCGTGGACCCAGCCACAAAGTTTGACGACTTCACCCGAATCGCCGGCCCGCAATTGCCCACAGGTATGTGTACGTAACAAGGGATTTCATTTCCGTGAAAAAGGGATGTGTTTACGACGCCAACGGCAGTTTCGGGCCGGGCCGGGTCAACGGTAACGGCCCCGCCCGGCCAGACAGGTACCGGCAATCTCCGCCGCGATGCGTTGCGGCCCGTCGGAATCGCCGCCAAATGACTCAGGCAAATCCAGCATGCGGCATTCCTGCAACCCGCGAAACCACGTTTCCTGATGCCGGGCGAATTGCCGCGTGCGAAACAGCGTACGCTGCCGTGTTTCCTCCAGCGGCACCCCATGGCGCAAGTGCTCGATGACTTCCCGGTATCCTACCGCCTGGCCGGCCGTTCGTCCCGGTTCGCCCCATCGCTGCAGCAGCCCCCGGACCTCGTCAACCAGCCCGGCCTGGAACATCTGTTTCACCCGGACCCCGATGCGCTCGTGCAAAATCTCCCGCGGGTGCCGTAGTGTAAAAACTTTGCAATCATCCGGCGAGTGGGCCGTTTCAAACTCATTCTGCAAATGGCTGATGGGGATACCGGTCGTCGAGTGAACCTCCAGCGCCCGAATGATGCGGTGCTTGTCGTTGGGATGCAGCCGCGATGCCGTTACCGGATCGACCAGCTCCAGCCGCTGGTGCAATGCCTCGATGCCGGTGACGGTCAACTCCTGTTCAATCGCTTCACGAAACTCCCAGTTGGCGGGCGGGCCCTCAAATACGCCTCGCAACAAGGCCTTGAGATACAGCGCCGTTCCCCCAGAAAATACGACCTGCTTTCCCCGTCCACGAATCTCCCCGATTTTTGCCAGCGCCATTTCGCGATAGCGCGCGACCGTGAACTCCTCGATCGGGTCTGCGACATTCAGCAAATGGTGGGGCACCATTGCCCGCTGGGCCAGGGACGGCTTTGCCGTACCGATATCCATGCCCCGGTAGAGGGCCATCGAATCCAGCGAAATGATCTCGGCATCCATCAGGCGGGCCAGTTCCAGCGCAACCAGCGTCTTGCCACTGGCGGTCGCTCCGGTTACGTACCAGCAATCCAACGCCCGTCGAACAAGCGGATCGGAATCGGTGGCGGACGCGTTCATCACAGCTGGCAGCAAACAGTTTCTGTTTTTTGAAAGTGCCCTGCTCCGCCTCACTGGAAAAACGAGCCTGACGGAATCATCATAGAATTTGCCGCCTGAATGTCGAGCGGTCCGGGATTTTGGGCCCGGGCGAATCGGGGCATTCAGCGGCCCGTTCCCGATGCCAGCCGCAACCGGGGGCTCCCGACATTTTTTGGGGGGGACATCAATTTCCTGACGCCGTCCCGAATCTCCAGATGGGAATACGGCTTGTCGACAACGGTCGAGTTTGTCACGACGCGGGCCAGCGCGTCGCGATCCTGCTGGCGGGCAAAGCCGAGCAGCGCCAAAACCGGGACGTCGCCTCCGATGGCGGTGGCTGCCTGAATCGCCTCGGAAATCCGGAAATAGCAATCGACCATCAGCAAATCGGGACGGGCGATTCCCGACAGGTTTCGGACAATTGCCAGATCCCAGCCCTGACGCCGCGCCATGTCGGACAATGATTCCAGCAACGCCCGATTGAATCCGGTCGCCACAATTGCCAGTGCTCCCGGATCGGCATCCGTCGAGCCGTCACCAGCCGCCGGATCAACCAGCCGCTCGACCTCCGTCATACTGGCAGGCTGGTGCCAATAACTGGCACCGCGGGAACGGAATTGTTCACCGAACTGGCGAAATGCCGCCGGCCACGTGCGTGAACGGGAATCCGCGTCACACCCTGCAGTGGCCTTCCGCTCCGCGTTTCGCCCTCGCACCACGGTCCGTAAACGACCACGACCGCCGCCAGGGGCAGCGTCTGGCGAATCCGGTCGAACTCCGCTTGCGGGTACTGGCCCCGCCGGATCTGGCCAACCACGATCAAATCGGTAACCAGCAGCTGGCCCGAGTCGCCCGGGGCGGAGATTGATTCCAGTTGCCCGAGCAGCGTTTTCCAGGGTATCACCTGGGCCTCCCGCAGCACATCGCCCAGCGCCGTGCAAGGGCCGCGTCGCCGAATTCACCGGTTACCAGGATTTGAGGTCCGCGATGGTTTGCAAGGCAACGGTTTGAAGCAGCCACGTTATTGATCCAGACGGGAATCGGCATCCTGGACGACCTGCCAGGCTTCGGCGGCATTCGCACAGCCGCGGAGGTTATCCAGAAACTCGGGCATGCTGATCAATCGACTCAACCGGGCCAGTGTCTGCAAATGGACCTTTTCGTCCGTCGAGGCGATCAGAAAAAAAACGTCGGTTAACACGCCCCGCGGACCACCGAATGGAATCCCCGTTGTGGTGATTCCCAGGGCCAGAAACGGTTCGGTCATTGCTCCCGGCAACGGGCGCCGAGGGTGCAACAGGGCGACCCCGTTTTCGAGGGCCGTGGGATGCAGACTCTCACGGTTTTTGATGGCTTCGGCCATTTTCTCCGGTTCCCACATCAATCCCAAATCAGCAACGCGCGAGCACATGCGTTCGATCACCGAGTTGCGAGTCCGGGCCCGCAAGGGGATTTGGATGGCGGCCAGCTTTAACAGATCCGGGATGGATTGCTTGTCGGTTGGCCGGTCCGAATCCAGAACGCGTTCAACCTGCTCCAGTTCCGCCGGATCGGAATCACCAATCCGCTCCTCAAACCAATGATGGATTTCGCTGGCCGAAAACCGCCATTGCCCGCCAACGCGACGGCCTGGCAATTGATTGCGGCTGGCCATCCGCTCAACCTGCGCCGGGGTCAGGTGCAGATAAGTCGCCAGAGACTGGACGTCAAAATCTTCTTCAGCCATTGTCAGAATCCCGGTTGCCACCAGTCCCATGCTGGCTTATCCGGGGCCGGTCGTCCATACCAGTTATTCGACCTTGACAGTTTGACGAGGTTGCTGAAAATCGGCTTTCGACAGTCAGCGGTGAACCACGGAAGCGTTTCCGCTGTACTGCACTCCCGGTCGCAAGGAAGCGACGAACAACCCGAACACCGGCAAGGAGGCCAGTGATGAGTGATTTTCGTGCGCCGTATGCTCCGCAGCAGCGCGGTCTGAGCCTGCGAGGCATTCTGCCCCAGGCACGATTCCACAACGCATCCGATTTGACCGTTCGCAGTTGCTCCGGCACCTGGAATGAATGCCAGCCGAATGACCTGTTTGCAGCTCTGGTAAGTGCGGATTCGGATGGCCATAACGATGTTGACCGGGCACTGGCGCGGGGGGCCACCGCGGTACTGACCGAACGATTGCTGCCCATTGGATCGCCGCAGTGTATCGTCGAGGATTCCCGAGTCGCGTACGGCCGCATCGCGCACGCCCTGGCGGGGAATCCCTGCTCCCGGTTAACGACCGTCGCCGTCGCCGGCCAGGATGGCAAAACCTCGACCACCCATTTGATTCACAGCGTGTTGTCGGCGGCCGGCCAGCAACCCGGGATGGCCAGCTGTCCGGCGAGAAAAAAGCCCGCGCCGGCTGGTGACCGGGACTGGAATCCGCGGCGACTGATTCGATTTCTGGAGGCCCGAATCAGCGGCGGGCAGACCGCTGCGTTGATTGAAACCTCCTTCGCGGACCTGGCCGCTCATCAACTGGCCGGCGCGGCATTCGATGCCGCGGTCGTTACCAATTGGAGAAAGCGGCGTCCCGGAGGTGCCGGGCAACCGCATGCCAAACTGGTTCGGCACCTTAAACCGGACGGCGTTGCGGTTGTCAACGTCGACGATCCGCTGTCCGCAACGTTTGACGATACGGCGGCCCGTACGCTGACCGTTGGCATTCGGGAATCAGCGGCGATTCGGGGGCGGATCCTGGAATCCACGATCTGCGGACAGACCTTTTCGATAACGGCGGGACACGAAACGATTCTGGTCAAAACCACGGTTCCCGGCGCGGCGCATGTCTACAACTGCCTGCAAGCCGCTGCGGTCGGCGTGCACCGGGGAATCGACATGGGCACCATTGGTCGCGGCCTCGAGCAGTTTCAGGGATTGCCGGGCCGACTCAGCGCGGTCCGCTGCGGTCAGGCATTTTCGGTAATTGTCGATGAGGCGAGGACGGCGTTTCGTTTGGGGGCTGCACTGAATATGATGCGGCGTCACGTGTCCGGTCGCCTGCTGTGTGTCTTTAGTCCGCCAGCCCATTGCTCGCCCGACAGCGCGGCCAGGTTTGGCCGGACGGCCGAACGGGGTTGTGACGTCCCGGTAATTACCCGTCCCCAGCTGGCTCCCTCGCTGGATCTGGAATCGGATCATCAGGTGCTGGACGGGTTCCAGCGTCCGGCCGGAGCGCATGTAATTCCTGATCGAATTACCGCCATCGAATGGGTGCTCGCCCGGGCCCGTCCAGGAGATGCGGTATTGATCGCCGGCATGGGTGAACATTCCATTTGTTCCCTGGCCGCGGATCGCTGGCAATTGACCGACACCGACGTGTGTCAGGCCTGGCTGTACGGCGACACGTCGGTGAACCAGACGATTGTGTCACCGGTCGTAAATCCACAGATTTTTCGCATCGACGACTATCGGCCGTGTTAGGCAAAATCCGGAGCCTGCCTGTGCGGTGCCGAGGCGTTTCCAGGCCGTCCGGCGGGTCCAGGTCAGCACCATCCGGTGCCGCCCGCCCGTCCGCGTGGATCAGCGGCCAACCGAGCTTCGAATCGATTCGTGCGCATCGGCAGCAAGATGATTCCGGAAACGGCCAGCAATCCGGCCGTGCTCCAAAACGCGACCTGCAGGCCGTAATCGCGCACGATCCACTCGGCCAGAACGGGCCCCAGCATGGCAATCGACCAGGCACCTCCCAGCATCAGTCCCGAAGCCAGGCTGGTCCGGTAGGGAAGCATTCGCTGGGCCACCGCCAGAGTCACGGGAACCATCGATGCAAACCCGATTCCTGCGATCAGGGCCAACACGTACCCCACGGGCCGACCGGCCAGCGGGAAACAGGCGATGGCCGGTGCAAACAGCAGCGGCATCAAAACCAGCGGCCATTTCTCGCGGCCGGCGGGAATGAGCGTCCCGGCCAACAATCCGCCTGTCGCCATCCCCAGCATCGTGAACGCATTCAGGTTGCCTACCCAGGGTGCCGCCTGCCGGGAAACCTGCGGGGCGGTCATTGAGGGATCGTCGGCCAACACCAGCTGGGCCATCCAGCGTACATACAGGTACAACAGTGCAATGTTCACGGTGAATCGCGTGGCAGCGGCCAGATACAGCATGCCGATCGCCGCCCAATCGTTGCGGTGGGCCGGCAATTCACCATTAGGCGCCCGGTGCAGGCTGGCGCGATGGGGAATGCCCCGAATCATGAAATGCATGACGGCCGCGACGCCCACCGCCGGCACAATCATCAGCATCAGCCACGTGAATCCGTTTGGCTGGATGAGCAGGCGGGTGCCAATGCCGAACCCGTAACGCCACCCAGCATTCCGGCAATGAAGAACAGCGTGATGATCTTGCTCCGCCGGAGCGGATTCAGCGCTCCAACCGTTGACGCGGCGATCGGATGAAACATGCCGCTGCCGATCATCCCGAACGTATAACAGACGAACACCCATACGGCGGTGGGAGCCATCCCGATGGAACAGATCAGGGCAGCTGCGAGGGCCAGCCCCAGACCCCCGTAAACGCGACTGTTGGTCCGGTCACTGATCCAGGCAAATACCGGTTGGGCCAGTCCGGAACTCAATGACCCGGTCCCCAGCAGCCAGGCCGATTGCTTTTCCGTCAAATTCCAGCGCTGCTCGAATATATTCAACGAAGCGGGAACGATTGCCGCGCACACATCGACCATAAAATGCCCCAGCAGGATGATCAGCAGGGGGGCCGACCAAAATGCCCCGTACCGCAATATCTGGTCGGGTTTGGCAAATAGTCTGTTCATGCTCGTGTACGGCAACGACAAATCGGCGGGGCGGAATGGCGGCAACTCCGGTTCCACCGGCACTGCCCCGGGAACACCCGCAAATCCGGTCCCAGCTTAATCGAGCGGTGCCGGTCGGCCATGCGGCCTGATGCGACATCAGTCGGGCAACCGGTCCCGTCATCGGACGCCGGCAATGCCGTCCACCCCACCGCAGTGCCCTTGACAATTCCCCGCAGACGGACGTCAACTGGCGGTCGCTATCGAACCGCACTTGGGTGTTTTTTGGTTATCGGAACCCGGTCCATTGGACGTTGACCAACTCCATCGCAACAAACGGGAAAACTCGCTGCAAGCCTTGAAACTGATTCTGGGAATGGCGCTGATTTCCGGATTCATCGGTTTCGTCGTGGCCGGGAAATATGCTGCGATCGGTGCCGTCCTGCTGGCGCTGGGCATTGCCTGGTTTGGACCGCGGTTATCCCCCCAGGCCGTGCTCCGCCTGTTTCGGGCTCAACGGGTCGATCCGGAATCAGCCCCCCAGTTGTATGACATTCACCGAACCCTGTGCGATCGGGCCGGACTGGGCGATATACCGCCGCTGTATTACATTCCGACCCGGGCCCCCAATGCGTTCGCCGTGGGCACGGATCAGCGGGCAGCGATTGCCGTGACCGACGGAATTTTGCGGGCAATGACCACTCGCGAAATCGCCGGCGTGCTGGCTCACGAGATCAGTCACATTCGCCATAATGACGTTTGGGTGATGTCCCTGGCCGATTCGTTTTCGCGCATTGCCTCGACGATCGCGCGATTCGGTTTGATGGCCATGCTGCTGTTTATGCCGTTTGCCATGGGTCAGGGCATGCTCGATTTCCTGTTTCGGATGGGAGTGGTCGTGCTGGCCCCGATCATGGCAACCCTGTTGCAGCTGGCTCTTTCCCGCAGCCGGGAATTTAACGCCGACATGGGAGCAGTCGAATTGACGAGGGATCCGGAGGGGTTGGCTACCGGACTGGAAAAGCTGGAGCGGATGCAGCCCCAATCGTGGTTTCGGCGAGTGATGTTTCCCGGCCAACGTACACCGGAACCGGCAACCCTGCGCACCCATCCGCATACGCACGAACGAATTCGCCGATTGCTGGACTTGATCCCCCAATACCGGGACGTGCCCAATGTGATTCAGGTTGCCGACCGCCACAGCCACATTCCGGTCGCCTGGCAACGGGTCCGCTTACCAGCCCGCTGGCACCCCCTTTCCGGGCTGTGGCACTAGCCAAATCCACCCTCCACGGACGCCGACCCGGCCGATGCTGGCCACCAGCGACAACCCCGGTTGTTCGCTGAGCATCGACCGGGTGGTATCTGCAGCCCGGCCGTGCGTGAAGGGACCCGCCCAATCCATATTGACGCCATTTGCAGTCCCGGGAACAATCGCCACGGAACAGTGCCAGGATCGACACAATCTGACCAGCAACGATCACCAACTCGGGCATCAGGGATGAAGGACCGGATGATGAATGAAATCTTGCGGGCAGCTTTGGTTCTGCTCCTGCTGATTTCAGCGGGCTGTCAACCGACGGAGCCCGTGGCGTTGAACCCGGTGTCTGAGGACGAGTTGGCGGCATTTGACCGCCAGCTGCAACCTCCGCCGGGGCGTAACCGGTTCAACGACCCCAGCGTGATTGTGGCAAGCCACAGCGTGGAAGCGTCGCCAGCTTCGATGTCTCCCGGGCAGGAAACCGGATTGCGGATTGAATCCAGTCCTGAAGATGTGTGCCGGCGGTTCCTGATGTCTCTGCAAACGGGTGATCGGGAGGCGGCTCGCCAATTGTTGACGCCCGCTGCCCAGGTCGAAACGACTCGCGCCAATCTGGAACTGGACGCTCCCGGAGACGAGGACACCGTGTTTACGCTCATGGCGGCGCGGTATGCCACCCTTGAAAAACTGGTTGCCGAGGTGGATTGCCTGTTTCAACGGCGGGATGGCCTGGGCGAATCGGTAAAATTGACGTGGATGATGCGGCGACTGCCGAACGGCTGGAAAATTTTCGGGATGTTGATCGACATGGGTAGCGGGGAACTGGACCTGTTAAGTTTTGAAAACGCCCTCGACTTGATCCGTATCCAGCAATCGGTTTCTGAAGACTCCCCGACCGATCAGGCCACGGCCTCAGGAGCGGATCTCCGGTAATGAAGTTTCGCGCCGCCATATCGCCTGGCCCGGAAAAGCAATATTGCCGCCAAAGCGAAATCTGTTCATGATCCCCCACACGATGGCCGCCCTGCCTGATTCGATTGCGAGGGGATAGACGTGAAAACTGCCAGCTCCGCAAATCCGGCGAGATCCCGACCCAAACTGTTTCGCGCGCTCGGAACCGACGATCCGCCAACGCAAATCGAAGTCGATAACCGAACCTGGTACCGGACCCGGATTATCAAGCACGATTCCTGGGCAGCGACGGCGTTGTATCATTCGCAGGATACGCCCGCCCATCGCGACCGAATTGTGTGCAAATTCAATCGCACCCAGCCGATCGGTCTGATTCCCATGCGTTGGCTGGGCAAACGACTGGCGCATCGTGAATCGGAAATGTACCGGTTGCTCCGGGACGTCAATGGAATCGCCACGGGTTATCAACTCGTCAAGGCGAATGGCCGACGGCTGGCCCATGCCTGCGCCCACGATTTTATCGAGGGCCATCCACTTCGCTGGCACGATGTGGTAGACGACCAGTTCTTTGACCACCTCGACGCGCTGTTGCGGGAGTTGCACTGCCGCGACATCGCGTTTGTGGATATGAACAAATCGGAAAACGTGATTGTCGACCAGCAAGGCCGGCCCAACCTGATCGATTTCCAGATCAGCGTCTGCTGGCCCGGTCGACTGCGACGCGGCTTGTTGCGGGTCTTGCAGAAAAGCGACCTGTATCACAGTTTCAAGCTGAAAACCCGCTTTCGGCCCGATCTGGTTGCCGGCGAGGAGGAGATTCGGCAGCGGCGGCCGTGGTGGATTCGCGCTCACCGAATGATTGCCAATCCGTTCCGAACAACCCGCCGCCGGTTGCTGGTGGCGCTGGGAATTCGCAAGGATACTGGTAAACCACACAGTGAGTCATTTATCGAAGAAGCCTTGCGGGCCGATACCGCCAACGGACGTGAATCGGGTGATCCGAGCGCCGTTCTGCGGTTGTACCGCTTGTTGCGCAGCCAGCCATACGCCAGTCGATTTGATTCTCCGGCCCGCTACGTCGCACAAATGATGGACGATTTGCTGGGGGATCTGTCCCGGTCACCGGCGGACCAGGAACTGGCCCGCAGAATTCAGCCATACAGTGACCACGACAAGGTCGTTGAATTGCTGAAATCAAAAACCTTTTTTGTGTCCAGTCGCCGCTGGGACCCGACGTGGATTGAGCAACGGGTGCAATCCATTCAGGCGACCCTGGCGCCCGAGGGCTGGCCGAACCATGCTCCGCACGTGAACCTCCATCGTCCGGCGGCCTGACCCGCGCCGCAAACAGGTCCGCCGTCTGCGCGGCACCCAACGGCCCGCTGATGGCAGCCTGCCAGACAGGTATCGGTTTGTTTCCAGGCGGCCCGCAGCGGGCGGCCATGCCCGCCATTCAGGTTGCCCGGCGAACCTGTTCAGACATCGCTGCGGATTTGTCCCCTCGCCTGGCAGATTGCCACATTATTGCAGAGGAGTCATCCGATGACTTCCACGAAAGTTGTAGCGGCCGCCGGAATGATTGCCGGATTTCCCCTGGTTGCCTTGCGGCATGGTTCCGCCCGGGAACCGCCCCCCGGGAACCAACCGTCGAGGCAATGGAACTGCGCCCGTATGATCTGGCCATTCGGTATGCCAAAGTCAATCTGGATCTGGCAGAAGTGGAATTGCAGCGAGCCCCGGACATGAATGCCAACACGAGCGGCGTCATTCCGAAACTGACCGTCGAACGTCTGCGTACCAATCTGGCGGTGGTCCGGCAACAGTTCCAGCAGGCACAGCTGGCGTCCACTGGAGAACCCGCGCAGGTCCGTCTGCGACATGTCGCGGAAAAGATTCGTCTGTCCCAAATGGACCTGCAAGCCGGTCAAGAACTTCTTCAACAGGGAGCCATCAACGCGCTGGAATTGCAGCGGCTGACGCTGAAAAACCAGCTGGCCCGACTGAGTCTGCGGTTGATGAAGAACCCGGAAGATCGCGTAACCCGGATGGATTCCATGCAGCAACAGGTCGATCGACTGGGCGAGGAAATATTGTCGCTGGACCAGCGATTGACCCGTTTGGAGCCGGACCTGAATCAGTAGCTGAATCCGAATTCCCGGGCAATCGGATCGACCGACAGGCGATTCAGGCCGGATGGCGATTCCGCCTGACGGCTGCGGGCCGTGTTCCCTTGTCACAACAAGTTACAGTCGGGCGAACAACCTCATCCCTCAAAAAAACGCTCGACACCGGATGATGTCGAGCGTTTTGCGTTTAACACTGATCTGCGTTATCGAGCGGTCGGACAGCGCGAGCGGTCGGACAGCGCGGACTAGTCAATTCGCACGTTTTGTGACTGATTGCCGACAATCACACTGTCATCACTGACAAAAGTGCCCCAATTGTCCCGCGAATGCAGTCCATCTTCGTGGTTGGACGCAATGACGGCCTGGTTGACGTAAATGTAACCGAGACCTCGAATGAAGATACCGTCGCGGCCGTTGGCGTTGTAAACGCCGCGGATAATTTCCACGTCGCCCCCGATATTATCTCCACCGTCATTGCGAATCAGCAACCCGTTCAGGCCATTCAGGCTGGCTTCCACGTCCTCCAGCCGGGCGGCCACGAGGCTGGGTTCGTCCGCGCTGAACTCTTCTTCCTCGATTATGACCGAGGTCGAAGCCAGACGAATTCCGTTTTTGCCATTCTGGTTATAGACGCCGCCAGTGAACTGGATCAGGGGCGGCAATTCGGCGTCGCCATTGGACTCCTCACCGGCAAAGGCGTCGGGTGCGCCATCGATGCCACCGACGTATACGTCCATGGTCAGGCCATTCGCACCATTTTGGATGGCAACGACATGATCAAAATCGGCGAGCGAGTAGAACTCGTCATTTTGCCCGTCACCGGCGATCCGCGGCCGGATATCGCCAAACGTGGCCAGCTCGAATTTGAGTCCGTTTTGGCCGTTGAAGCTGTAGGAGCCCCGCGTGACCTGGATCAGCGATGATTGGCCATTCTGGCCGTCACCCGTCGCTTCCGGCCACTGGTCGGGGAAAAAGCCCACGACACCGCTGCCGCGTACTCCATGGTTTTGGTTATGCTCGGCCACCACATCGGTCATGTTGGCCACCAGCATGCCAATCCGGGGTCCTTCCTGGGTGGTGCCCAGCAGGTAAATCCCGTCGTCCCCGTTGTAACCGTAGTAACCGCCCAGCATGTCCAGGTACAGATCCGTGCCGTAGCCGTATTCAGCCTGGACAACGGGACCATCGTACTCGAAACCACCAATGTTCAGGCCGGTATACCCGTTGTCGCGGCTGACCACATAATCGGCATTCACTTCCAGAGCATTGCGGTTGTAGCCCCGGTTTCGGTTGGTGGAAAGGTAGATGCCGTCATCCCCGTTATGGGCATACAGTCCACCGAGCATATCGACACGATTCCAGTTCGACCCACCCAGATAGGCCAGATCTTCTTCCGACAATGCCGGTTCGCCGGGCCCCTCGTGACAAAAACGGCCGGCGTCAAACCGCAAACCGTAGTTCCCGTTGTAGATCGCCGTCACATGCTGGAAGATTCCGTAGGCAACATTGTCAAAGGCAATTCCGTCGTAGTTGTTGTGCGAGAAGCTGCCTCCCACGATCTTGCCCAGATAGGCGTATGACACGTAAACGCCATCATTGTTGTGGTTGGCCGTCGCGTACTTGATATCAACACGTTGCAGTCGGCCGCCACCATTGCCGTCAAAGGAGGCATTGCCAACATAGCCCTCGGCATAAATCCCCCAGTCATAGTTGTTGGAGTAATTGCCGCCCAGAATATTCAACCGGCGGCCGCCATACAGGTACAGGCCGTTTTCACCGTTTTCCACCGATGTCAGGTCATTCACCTGGGCATGGTAGACGTTTTCCATTTCGATACCGTTTTCATAGTTGGAATACAGGTACCCTCCGCCGACCAGCAGGTGGCCGATATCCTCGGTTCCAATGCCGTCTTCGTTGTGGCGAGCGTCCACGCCAAACAATTGCACGTTGTAAACCGACTTGATGTCGATTCCGACATCGTAGTTGTCGAGGTACTGGCCGCCGTAGACGGTCAACGTGTTGCCGTCGGATTCATCATTGCCAAACGCCGATAAATCAGACGCGCCCTTGCCTCCTTCGATTTCCGCGCCATTGTTGCCGTTGTATTCGAACAGGCCGCCATCGATGACGCCGGAATAGAATCCGTTGGCATCCACGCCGTTGTTGTAATTGCCGGATGCCCCAATCCCGACCAGGGAAAATTCATACACGTCATCCAGATCGACCCCGTTGCGGTCGTTGTGATTATAGACACCGCCGTTAATCAGCACCGAATAGACTTCGCTGCCCCCGGCCCCGTCGGCGCCGGACGGCAATGCCTGCTGGGCGTCGCCGTCGTAATATCCGTTGTAGGTGGCCGTTGAGGCAATCAGCTCCATCCGGTTCACATAGTCGACACGAATCCCGTCGTTGTAGTTGTAGCTGAAGTCGGAAGCGACCGATCGCACCTTGTCGCTGTCGTAGATATAGGCACCGTAATCATCGTTGTGCTCAAAAACGCTGTTGTACAATTTCACCTTGGTGACATATTCAGCGTACAGTCCGGAACCGTAGTTGTTGCTGGAAATCACGCGGTCCAGAAACAGGTAATCAAGGCCGCTGGCATAAATGCCGTTGCTGCCGGCAGCCGACGGTTCGCTGTAGCCGCCGGAAACCTGCATGTTGTACAGCCGCACGTCCGTGCCGCCGCCGATTCGAATGACCGATCCTGATTCGAACCCGGCAGTCGAAAAACCGCCGATTGTTACATCCCACGGGTTGGCGCCCTGGCCAAACACCTTCAGCAGGTCGTCATCGTTGATGTAAGCGCCGTTATAATTCCCGGGAGCAAGAAAAATATTATTGAATCCCGGATTATATGAATCATCCGCGCGATACACGGCTTCCTGAAACGTTCGCAACGGCGAACCGGCCGAACCATCGTTGGAATCACTGCCCAGGGCGGCATCAACAAAAATGTCTATACGACGGGCAAAGGCTGCCTGAGCAGACCCTTGAGAAATCCCCAAACCGGGACCGAATTCCATAGCGCACCTCAAAGTTGTAATACAGGGGAAGGAAAGCCAAATCATTACCTGGACTGCCAGGCAGCAGCAGGCAATGGTGGCAGAAACTGACCATCAGATGGAGTGCCTCTTCAACCCCGATTCTGAATCGGCAAGTATGGAATTTCAAGCGGTTTTGACAATTTTTCCATATTCGCAAGGATATTATTTTCTTTTACCAGCCCCTGAAAAATCCATGTGCCAAAATCGCACTTGCCCCTGGAAAACCGGTACCGGAAAAACAACCGGTTTCCCGCCGGAAACTGCCCCCTATATGCGGCTCCGGGCGTTGATTGCGCCATTCCGCACGATCCTTCGGCAAATTCCCGCGCAGGACCAGGTGAATCAATCACGGTCTCCCGCTGCGGCCGTAACCATTCTGCAAGGATCAAACCGACAATTTCCCTTGCACCGTGGCTCACATTCCGGCGGAGTAACCCGGGAATGGTGGGCGCCGCGTTTCATGACTTCCGACCGCTCGTGTTGAATCCGGCGCGGTCATGCAGGAAACTGGGGTTGGTCGTTTACCCGGGATCGCCTCGCCAACGCCGCAGTTCATGCTGGAATTGTCCAACGTCTCAAAATCGTTTGCCGGCCGGATCGTTGTCGACCGGGTCAGCGCCCGGTTTCTGCCCGACACCCGGTACGTGCTGATTGGTCCCAGTGGATGCGGAAAATCGACGATTTTGAAGATGTTAATCGGCTTGATCCAGCCGGATTCGGGTCACGTCTGTGTGGACGACCGCCCGCTGCAGGACGCGGACCGTTCCAGTACCCGCCAACGGTTTGGTTACGTCATACAAAGCGGCGGACTGTTTCCGCATTTGACGGCCCGCCAAAACATTGCTTTGCCGGCTGCCTGGAACCAATATCCGCCGTTGCGGATTTCCCGGCGGATCGATGAGTTAATCGATTTGACGCGATTTCCGGCCGACGGGCTGGACCGTTACCCTGGTCAATTGTCAGGCGGCCAGCGGCAACGCGTCGGCCTGATGCGGGCGCTGGTTCTGGATCCGGAGTTTTTGCTGCTGGACGAACCGCTGGGCGCTCTGGACCCGATGATCCGGGACCGGTTGCAACGGGAGCTGAAAACGATATTTGACACACTTCACAAAACGGTGGTCCTGGTCACGCACGATCTGTATGAAGCTGCGCGGTTTGCCGACGAAATTATCCTGTTGCGAAATGGCCAGATCCGCCAGCGGGGCACCCTGCACCAGCTCATGGATCAACCGGCCGAGCCGTTTGTCAATGAGTTTGTCCGGGCCCAGCAGCATCAGCTGGCAGGCGTCGCCAACCAGCCACCGGGAGCCACGGAATGAAAACCTGGCTGACGGTTGCCGGATTATTGCTGCTGGCCTTTTTTCCGTTTTCCGGACGCCAGCATGGAATCCGGATTGGTTCAAAAAAGTTTACGGAATCGGTCATTCTCGGGGAGGTCTTGCTGGAACTGGCTCGCGCCACCGGCCAGCCGGCCCTGCATTACCAGCAACTGGGCGGAACCCGCCTGGTATTCAATGCCCTTGTGGACGGCAGCATCGATGCCTACCCGGAATACACCGGCACGATCCGCCAGGAAATCCTGGCGGATCCGGAAATGGCAACCCGCGAACAGCAAATTGCGGCCCTGGACCGCCTGGGGATTGGCATGAGTCGGCCCGTCGGATTCAGTAACACGTACGCCCTGGGTTTGCTCCGCGAGCGGGCGAATGAATTGGGAATCCGGACCATTTCGGACCTCGGCCGTTATCCGTCACTGCAACTGGGCTTCACCAGTGAATTCATCGATCGCGGAGATGGCTGGCCGGCATTGGCCAGGCATTACGGACTGAATCACCCGAACGTAACCGGGCTGGATCACGACATCGCCTATCGCCAGCTGGCGGCCGGCACGATTGACGTGATCGATGTTTATTCAACCGATGCCAAAATCAGGAAGCTGGATCTTTTCATTCTTGAGGACGACCGCTCGTTTTTTCCACGTTACGATTGCGTCATTTTGTATCGCCAGGATCTGCAACGGCGTTATCCGCACGTCGTGGAAAGTTTTCTGAAACTGCCGGGTCAGATTGACGAACCGCGAATGATCCAAATGAACTACCGGTCGGAAATGATTCCCGTGCCGGAAAACCAGGTCGCCCGCGAATTCGTGGCGAGTGAGTTGGGAGTCGAACTGGCGGGCGAAAACGGACCGGGCACCCTGGCCCAGCGAATCCTTCAGCGCACGCTGGAACATCTGGACCTGGTACGCAAATCACTAATCCCGGCGATTCTGGCGGGCGTGCCACTGGGCGTACTGGCCTTTCGCCATCCCGGGCCCGGACGCCTGATTCTGGCGACAGCTGGCATTATTCAAACCATTCCGGCACTGGCCTTGCTGGTTCTGGTCATGCCGGCGGTGGCGATTCTGGGCTTGCCGTCGCTGGGAGTTGGATCGTTGACGGCCGTCATCGCCCTGTTTTTGTACAGCCTGTTACCCATTGTGATGGGGACGTTCACGGGACTGAAAAACATCGAACCGCAATATACTGAATCCGCGGAGGCGCTCGGTCTGTCGAATCGTTATCGTTTGCGCAAAATTGAATTGCCCCTTGCGTCGCGCAGCATCCTGTCGGGAATCCGAACCGCCGCGGTGATTAACGTCGGTTTTGCAACGCTGGGTGCGTTAATCGGGGCCGGCGGTTACGGTCAGCCCATCCTGACCGGGATTCGTCGGGCCGATACGTCGACCATCCTGGAAGGTGCCGTCCCGGCGGCCCTGATGGCAATCGCGGTTCAGTTTTTGTTCGAGTTCTCCGAACGCTGCGTGATTCCGCAGGGCCTGCGAGTCGGCAGCAACTCCTGAAGCGAAACTTGACAGAAAGGTCGAACATGCCCCGGGCAATCTGGAACGGTACGGTCATTGCCGAAAGTGACAATACAGAGATCGTGGAAAACAACCATTATTTCCCTCCCGGTTCGATCAAACCGGATTTTTTTCGGCAATCGGCGGCCACGACCGTTTGTGGATGGAAGGGCACCGCCAACTATTACGACATCGTCGTCGATGGCGAGGTCAATCCGGGCGCGGCCTGGTTTTATCCGGATCCCAAACCTCAGGCGGAAAATATCCGGGGACACGTGGCGTTCTGGAAGGGCGTCCAGGTCGACCAGGTCTGATCCCCCGTGGTCGGATGGTAACATCCCTGACGGGAGACCCCGGGGGCTCCCGGTCTGGCAGGCTGCGAATTGTCCGGTCGACCGCGAACACTGCTTCGCCGTTGATCCGGATTTCCGGGTCGCTAAAATGAGCTGCCCCGGCGTCTTGCCCCCTGTCGCTGCTCATGAATTCGGATTTGCCTCGCTCCGCGGACTCCGCAATCAATCGAATCGGCGCTATCGCTGTGCAGGTGGCCGGTCCGGCACTGACAATCCTTACGGTCAGCAGCATCGCGTGGTTTCTGGTCGAGGTCAGCTATTCCGGCCCGCTGGTGGACCGCTGCAAGTGGATCTTCGCGTTGTTTTGCTTTGCCGCGGTTTTGATCAGTCGCATCTCGATCGAGGAAGGCTTCGAGCGGGCGTCCGGCTACGGATTTCTGCTGGCGGTCGCTACCCTGCTGGTCACCTCGCGGTTCATGCAAGGCAACGTCATTGGACTGGCTCTGATTCTGGCCTTCGTCTGGTGGTGCGCCGGTCGCCTGACATGGGATTGCACGTTTATCGACAAATCACGAGACGCCACGGGCCAGGGAATGATTGACCTGGCAATCGACCGGGTGACCGGGAACCGGGACCGGTCGGAACGGGACGCGCCGGTCATCCCGCCGGCTTCCGCCGATCCGCGGATCCAATCATCGCCAGAGACCGTTTGGCAAAAATTCAAACGGATTTTTTTTCGGCGCCGGCAAGCCAACACGCCAGGCTTGTGGGCATTTTATTTCCTGATCGGTGGTTTGCCGTTATTCGGGTTGGGCCAGCTGTTGATGCCCATCAACGACGCCGCCGGCCATCGGGCGGTTGCCGGCCACTTTTTTGTGTACATCACCTCGCTGCTGGGTTTGCTAATGTTGTCCAGTATTACCGGACTGCATCGCTATCTGGCCCGAAACAACGCCGACGTTCCCGAGCGTGTCGCACGGCGGTGGATTGTCAGCGGGACCATCCTGGCGATTTCGATCGCGGCCATGGCCTGGCTGTTACCCCGGCCAACCCCGGGCTTCTCACTGGCCGGCCTGATTCCCCGACTGACCAGCCAAAACCTTGCCCCGTCCCGCAATTCGGCAGGTCGGGACGGTCAAAAAGCCGCCGATCAAAACAACAACGCAGGGGCCGGGCCGCGCGACCGTGACACCGGCAATAACGAATCGAATCCCGACGCGGGCCGGGGCGGCAATCAAAAATCAGGGAACCAGGGACCGGTGGCCGACCAGCCCGGCAGCTCCAACGCCGGCGGCAAGGCATCGGGCAAGTCGTCGGGTGGTGGCCCAAAATCCAAAAGCGGCGAGAAATCGTCAGGGCAAAACGAACCATCGGGAAAATCGTCCGGCGGCGGCCAAAAATCATCGGGTGAGAAATCATCGGGTGAGAAATCATCGGGTGAGAAATCATCGGGTGAGAAATCATCGGGTGAGAAATCATCGGGTGAGAAATCATCGGGTGAGAAATCATCGGGTGAGAAATCATCGGGTGAGAAATCATCGGGTGAGAAATCATCGGGTGAGAAATCATCGGGTGAGAAATCATCGGGTGAGAAATCGTCGGGTGAACCGACGTCCGGTCAGCAGCCGGAGACCGACTCCCAGTCGTCGGGGAAATCAGGGGAACCGGATTCACCCCCCACCGACCGGTCGCAGGCCAACGACCAACAGGACCCGGCGTCGAGGCGTTCGTCCGCCAGCAACCCGCCGCGGCTGGAACCTGACCGGCCGGAGAACAACGCTCGGCAAAACGGATCCGCACAACGACGCCCCCGCGACAATTCCGCTCGCCCGTCGTCGGACCCGTCGGCGGCCGATCAGCAGCGCCAGTCGGGCAGCGGCTGGCTGAGTCGGTTGGGGAGGTTTCTTCAGTTCCTTGCCTGGTGCGTCGCGGTACTGGTCGTTGCCTGGTTTGTGATCCGGTATCGGGCCCAAATCCTGCCATGGATCAAATCGTTTTTGGCCGAGATGGCCGAATTCTGGAACCGGTTGTTTCAACGGAAACGCCGAAACACCGGGAGGGCCGCGGCACTGGTGACGGCCGAGTCCCGCCAGACCCATTTGCCGGCATTCACGGGGTTTCAAAACCCGTTCACAACGGGGCGTGCGGAACTCTGGTCGCCGGAACAAATTGTCCTTTATACGTTCCAGGCATTTGAAGCGTGGTCACGCGACCACCAGTGCCACCGGGAACCGGATCAAACCGCCCTGGAATTCGCCCGGCAAACGTCGCGGAGCTACCAGTCACTGAAAACCGATGCCTTGAATCTGGCCACGCTGTACAGCCAGCTGGCCTATGCGCGTTCGGGCGTGACGCGAACGGCGGCCATGACGCTGGCGTCGCTCTGGGATAAACTGTCGGCCATGTATTCGAGCCCGGCGGCCACAGCTGGCGCCGGCACTGCATCAACCGGTGAAGGCCGCGGCTGAAACCCCGGACATCCATTGCCAAACCGGTGCCGGGTCGTTGACTCTGCGAGCCCGTGGATGCACCCTGTCAATTCACGAAAGGCGTTCAATGAAACGCCGGAGACAATCCCGATGAACCGCCATGGATGACCCGCCCGGTTCGGCTTTTCGCGGAACCCGCACGAGCGGATCAGCCACCCGTGGCACCCCGACGTCCCAAACGACCTGTTTTTCTGTCGAGCCGATTAATGAGCAAGTACACGTTTGTTCCGATGCCAGAGTTGCCGGTCTATACTGATCGCGAGCGTGTCGAAAGGGCCCGGGACTATTACGCCAAAATCCGCCGGCGGCGGACGATTCGCGAATTCTCGCCAGAGCCGGTTCCGCGGCATGTTTTGGAGTTGTGCGTTCAGGCGGCCGGTACAGCGCCCAACGGCGCCAATTTGCAGCCCTGGCATTTTTGTGTGGTTCAGGACCCGCAAAAGAAACACGAAATTCGGGCGGCCGCCGAAGCCGAAGAGCGGGAGTTTTATCATCAGCGGGCAACCCGCCAGTGGCTGGACGACCTGGCCCCGCTGGGCACGGACGAGCACAAGCCGTTTTTGGAAATCGCCCCGGCACTGATCGTGATTTTTGCCCAGGCATGGCGGATCGATGCGGAGGGGAATCGGCGCAAAAATTATTACGTTTCGGAATCGGTGGGAATTGCGACCGGGTTCCTGATCAATGCCCTGCACGAGTGTGGCCTGGCCACGCTGACCCATACGCCCAGCCCGATGAAATTCCTGAACCGGATCCTCGGTCGGCCTGAAAACGAACGGCCCTATCTGATTCTGGTGACCGGAATGCCGGCCGCCAACGTTCAGGTTCCGGCCATCGAAAAGCGTCCGCTCGACGAGATTGCCACGTTTATTTGAATTCTGGCATACCGCGTGGCAGGGTGCCCGAATTCCGGTGACCGGAGGTGGGCTCCCCGGCGCTGCAACCCGGTTTTTTGTCATCGGGCGACATCTCGCATAAAATCCGGGTGGAGGTCTGACATGGCCAAATATGGCGTAGCCGTAATCCTGTCGATATTGCTGGGCTGCCTGGCGTGCTCGGCCACGGTTGCCTGGCAGCAACCGGAACCAGGCGACACAGATTTTTTGTCGGATGAACAGCGGGATTGGCTGGCCGCTCATCCGGTCATCCGGGTTGCACCCACGCCCGACTATCCGCCGTTCGAATTCTGGACCGATGACGGCCAGTTTCAGGGCATCGTCCGCAGCTACCTGGACCATATGGAACGCGTACTGGGCGTCAAGTTCGTTTATGTTCGGACCAAAACGTGGGAACAAAACCTGGAGATGCTGAGAACCCGGCAGATTGACGCCGTGTCCCTGCTGGTGCCCTGGTCGGATCGTGAATTCGTCAAGGTCAGTGAAGCCTACATCACCTATCCCGCGGTCATATTTGTTCGCCAGGACCAGAAACGCGATCTGGCACTGGCCGATTTGGCCGGCAAGCGGGTTGCCGTTCCCAGAGGCTACACCGGTGAATCGTTTCTCCGCAGTTCCTATCCCGAAATCATTGTGGTGGACGTCGATGATCCGGCGGACGGAATTCGCCGGTTGTCGTCCGGACAGGTGGACGCCTTTTTCGAAGGCAAAGCCGTTGTCACCTTCATGGCCGAACGGCAGGGGATCACGAACTTGCGAATTGCCGGTATTTCGGATTTCAAGTACGCCAACGGGTTTGGGATCCGCAGCGACTGGGGCATGTTTGCCGATATTTTTTCCCAAACACTGGATCGCCTGACCCCGGAACAAACCGGAGCCTTTTACGCCAACTGGATAAGCGGCGGCACCTGGGAAAAACGATTTTACGAGTACCGGCAGTTCTGGTGGGTTCTGGGAACGATCCTGACCGGACTGGTCTTCGGAACCGCTGCCGTTATCGTCTGGTACCGCCGGCAGGCCGCGTTTATCGATCAACTGGAAACGGCCAAGCAACGCACGGATGAGGCCAACCTGAAACTGGACCAGGCGCGGCAACAGGCCGAGGCCGCCAATCGGGCCAAGAGCACTTTCGTTGCCAACATCAGCCACGAAATCCGCACTCCCATGAACGGCATCCTGGGCATGTGCGAGTTGTTACGCGACTCGGGTTTGACACCCCGGCAAATCGAATACCTGGATTTTGCGACCAGCAGCGCCGAAAGTTTGTTGAATCTGATTAACGACATACTCGACTTCTCCAAAATCGAAGCGGGGCGACTGGAGCTCGAAGCGCAGGTGTTCTCGCTGGACCATTTGCTGGAGGAAGTCGTCAAGCTGATGAATATCCAGGCGCGGGCCAAGGGTCTCTCGATTGAGAAGCAACAAACCGGCGAGTTGGCCCGCTATTATCGCGGGGATCAGCTGCGGATTCGTCAAATTCTGCTGAACTTGTTGAGCAATGCGATCAAGTTTACAGAAACCGGCGAGATCCAGGTTCGGGTTCAACCGGCTGACGCATCCCCGGACTCGGCCCATCGCGAGGTCGCAGGATCACACCTGGTTCGTTTTGAAGTGGAAGATACGGGGATTGGTGTGGCCCCGGAGAAACTCAAACATATTTTTGAGCCGTTTGAGCAGGAAGATCCCAGTACGACGCGACGTTACGGGGGAACCGGGCTGGGACTGGCCATCTCCAGAACGCTGGCTGAAATGATGGGGGGAACGATCGATGTCCGGTCTGTGCCGGGCTCGGGCAGCGTTTTCGGGTTCACCGTTCGTGTGGAACCGGCCGAGCCCCCGGCAACCATCCGGCCGGAATCGGAATCCGGTGCCCTTGCCGCCAAACGCCGAATCCTGCTGGCTGAAGACGGTCTCGTCAACCAACAGGTAGCGATCGGCCTGCTGGAGAAACGCGGACACCAGGTTGATTTGGTGGTCAATGGAAAACAGGCCCTGGCTGCCATCGCCGCCGGAAACTACGACGTGGTATTGATGGATGTGCAAATGCCCGAAATGGACGGGATCACGGCCGTGGAACTTCTCAGACAGCGCGAGCGGGATTCCGAAGACCACCAGCATGTCATCGCCATGACCGCCCATGCCATGACCGGCGACCGGGAACGATTCATGCAGGCCGGGATGGATGACTATCTGATCAAACCGTTCAAGCCGCACGAATTGTATAACGCCGTGGAGCGCACCGCCCGGCTGGATATTCGCCCGCCCCGGTGCGAGCCAGCCGCGGGACTGCCGGTTCTGGATGAAGACACCGCGCTGGAGACCACCGAAGGCGATGCCGAACTGGCCAAAATCCTGCAAACGACCTGTATGGACGAAGCCCGTTTGATGATCGCCGAAGCCCGGGTTGCCATCGAGCAGGGCGATTGGGAAGCGGCGCGGCGATACGGACATTCCCTGAAGTCGGCGTTCGCAGCCATTGGCGCCGTGGCCGCCTCGGGCAAGTCGGAGGCGCTGGAATTGCTGTCCGGCAACGACCCCCGGTCATTTGCAAACGCCATCGACTCGCTGGATCGGGCATTTCAGGCTCTGGCCGAACAGATCCAGGCCCAGGTGTAGTGGCCGCCCCCCGGGTAAAGTGGCCGCTCGGGTGGCGTAGCCGCCGATTTGCCCCACCCCTGTTCCGGAACGCCGCCGAACCGGGACCCGTGCCGGGATACCGCTGTTGGAACTCGGCAGCCTGGGAAAAGGCACGGGGGAAGGCAAGGATTGCCTAACCCGCCACGCCCATGCCTTGTTATGCCGAATATGCCGCCCAGGAACGGTGGTTGCCAGCCGGGCACGGGGCGGTCCATGGACCGGTCGATATCATTCATGAGCCCGACCGCTTCGTGCGCCGGCTGCCTCCCGTTTGGCGCCGAGACGACTGCTGGCAACAGGCAGCCAGCAGCCTTCGCCGTTGCCCGTTGTCGCAAAAACCTGTAATGAACCGGCCTGCAACCAGGCTGATTGGACCGGCAACAGTCGCCTTGGCCGGGCGTTCGCAAACGGACATTGCGGATCAAGCCGGAAAAATTGCCCCAAACACCTCGATTCGTGACGAATGGATTCGAACCGAACCCAATTCCGGCTTGCCGCCTGGACCTGGCGACCCATTTTGGCCAGCCTGACGGGTTTGGTCCTGTGCACCGCTGGCAACCATGCGTTGGCCCAATCGAACAGCGATGACCCGCCTGTGGCGGTGGCTGATTCCGCGAACCGGCCGGATGACACGAATCGCGAAACTTCCGAGCAGCTGTTTGCCCTGGCCGCCGGGCATTATGCCAGTGGCGACTGGGCTGAGGCGATCGAATATTTCGAGCGTCTGGTGCGTGAATATCCGCAGGTGGAAAACGCCGGATCTGCGCGGTTTTACATGGGCGAGTCGCTGATGCAATTGGGGAAATTTGCGGCCGCCGAGGCCATGTTTTTGGATTTCCTGCAGCGTTCGCCCGAATCAGCCAGTACCGCCCGCGCCCGATTCCGGGTGGCGGAATGTCAATATCTGGGGGGTGAACGACCACAGGCCCTGACCGGTTTCCGGGATTTTCTGACGGATTACGACGCGGATCCACTGGCCGAGTACGCCCTGGCCTATTTGGCGGAATTGCAATTCGAAACGGGTGATGTCTCGGCCGCGCGCGACAGCTACGAACAGGCCCTGAATCGATTCCCCGGATCGAGTCTTTCCGACAAATGCCGACTGGGGCTGGCCCAATCACTGCAACAACTTGGACAGCACCAGCAGGCCGAGCGGTTTTTCAACTTCATTATTGAACAGCCTCAAAACGAGCTGGCCGACGATGCGCTGATAATGTCGGCTCGGATGTGGGCGGCCGCCGGCCGCTGGAACCTGTGTCGACAGCGGGTCGAAGAACTGCAGAGTCAGTATCCGGCCAGCAGTCTCATCAATCAGTCCCGCTATTTGATGGCCAAGGCCTGGATGGCCGAGCGCGACTGGGCGGCAAGTTGGGAGATTCTGGAAACTCTGATTGACCAGTCGTGGCCGGACGACCAGTTCGCCCACATCGGACTGGACGCCGCTCTGGTGGCATTACGCCTGGACAAGCCGGGGGACGCGGCCCGGTTGATTGATCGCGTCCGTCAGGCGACCGGGGACGCTGCGTTGCTGGAATTCGCTGCGGCCCTGGAAATCGACCTGGCGACCCGACAGGCGGATCTGAATCAGCTGGAGTCGCTGGTGGATCGTTTTCGGGAAACGTGGCCGCAATCCACGTGGTTGGCCCGGGGTATCGAGTCATTGGCCCGGGAACTTTATTCCTCCGGAAAATACCGGCAGAGTGCCGATCGCTATTCCCAACTCGTGAGTTTGGCCGAGACCCGGCAGGAACTGCAATCGAACCGGGACGCATGGCGTTATTTACAGGGATTGTCGTTGATTGGCTGCAGCGAATTCGCCGATGCCGCGGGGCAACTGCAAGCGATCGTTGAATTCGACGGGGATCCGCAATTCGAGGGCGCTACCGCACTGGCACTGGCGACCAGCTATTCCGGTGCCGGTGATTACGCTCAGGCCATTGGCCATTATCAACGGTACCTGGAACTGTCCCCCGAGGGAGAAGATGTCGTTCGCTGTTATGCCGACATGGCGTCCGCCCAGGTTCAGTGCGGACAGCTCGACGAGGCCCTGCAGACCATCACCCATGCCTTGCCAGCCGGCCAGAATGACCGCTCCGTTTTGTCCGCTTGCGAATCGATCGCGGAAATGGCGTTGACCGAAAAACGTCCGGAAACGGCCCGCGATTTCTTTCGTTTAATGGCTCAAAGCGACGACCCGGATTTCGCCCGCCGCGGGGCAACCGGGCTGATTTGGTCCGGGGACCAGGAATCGATCCAAACTGGCCAGGTGGACGAGTTGCTGCAGCAGGACGATCCGTCCATGGTCGCGGAAGCGTTACTGGCGCAGGCCCAGCGATTACAGGCCAGCGATCAGCATGACGACGCCCGGCAACTGCTGGAAAAAATTATCAATCTCGGTCCGCAGTCCCCGCTGGCCGTCGATGCTGCCATTCGACTGGCGATTTCCCTGCACAAGACGGGCGGCCTGGAAAATCGGGAGCGCGCTGAATCGTTACTGGCCGGCTGTTTGCAACAGCATCCTGACCATCCGCTTTCGGATTTGGCATGGTATGAGCTGGGCTGGATTCAGCTGGACGCCAAGAATCCGGAACCGGCCCGGGCTGCCTTTTTGACGATTGTGGACAAGCATTCCGACAGCCGATACTGGGCCGACGCATTGTACCGAACGGCAACCATTTCGCGTCAGCTGGATGACGACCCGGGCGCGATCAGCTGCCTCACGCGGCTTGTTGAGTCGCGACCCGACGAGGGACTGGCGACGTACGCCCACCAAACGCTCGGTGAGATTGCGGTTGACCAGTGCGACTGGGCAACCGCCATTCGGCATTTTGAAAAGGTGCAGTCGGGCAGCACCGATGAATCGCTCAGAACGCCGGCTCTGTACTGGATGGCGGAATGCTATTACCAGAATGGACAAACGGCCATCGCCGAACGTCATTTCCGGTCACTGCGCGACTCCGGCGTGCCCAACTCCCGGACCGCCTCCGCGGTGGTTTTGCGACTGGCCCAGTGTGCGGCCCGTCGCGACGACTGGGTCGGCGTCAACAAAATCCTGATCGAGGCCCGCCAGAGCACGCCGGGGCTGGTGGAAGGTTATCAATTTGATTATCTGCAAGCGCGGGTTTTGATGTCGCAGGCCAAATTCGCCGAGGCCCGCCAGCTGCTCGAGTCCGTGCTGAATAATCCGGCCGCCCAGGCCACACAAACCGCCGCCATGAGTCAGTGGCTGATCGGTGAATCGTGGTTTCACCAGCAAGATTACGCCTCGGCCCTGCGGGGCTATCTGCTGGTCGACAGCCTGTACGACTATCCCGAATGGCGGGCATTGGCCCTGTTGCAGGCGGCCAAATGCCAATGGCGGATGGACAAACCCGAATCTGCCGACAAGACCATCGAACGACTGCTGAACGGATTCCCCGAATCGCGCAGTCGTGATCGAGGCCCGGCAATTACGGCTGCAAATGCGTCAGGAACAATCACGCCCCAGAACCATCCCGGCAACTTTTTCCAAACCAGACAAATGAGAGCTTTTTTAATCCGACTGATCATATCAGGCCTGTTCCTGTGGATCGCGGGCGACCATCTGGCGGCGCTGGCGGAGGAGCCTGGTACGGGGGTCGACATCCCCGGAGTGGTTGCCCCGGACAACAGCGGCAGCAATATCATTGCCTCCCGACGCTTGCTGGAGGTGGTGCGCAACGGCGGCCCCATGATGATTCCCATTGGGGTCTGTTCGTTCATTCTGCTGGTATTCGTTTTTGAACGAGCCATCAGTTTGCGCAAGGGCCGGATTATTCCGCGGCCCTTTGTGAAGCGGTTTCTGGAACAGTTGAACGACGGAGCGCTGGATCGCGAAGAAGCGTTGCAACGCTGTGAAAAAAACTCCAGCCACGTTTCCCGCGTTTTTGCGGCCGGTGCCCGCAAATGGGGAAAGCCCTCGGTGGAAGTGGAGCAGGCGGTGCTGGACGCCGGGGAACGGGTCTCCAATGACCTGCGCAAATACCTGCGACTGATCAACGGGATCGCCACCGTTTGTCCCTTGCTGGGCCTGCTGGGAACGGTCCTGGGAATGATTCAGGCCTTCGACGCAATCGCCGCGGTCGACCCGTCCCAGGCAGATCCCAAGTTGCTGATCGCCACCGGAATCAGCCAGGCATTGCTAACCACGGCAGCCGGCATGACCGTCGCCATCCCGGCCATTATCGCGTACTTGTACTTCACCGGACGGGTAGACCAGCGTGTCATCGAGATTGACGGGCTGGGACAGCAACTGGTCGCACAGATTTCCGCTGAGGCGATCACGCAGGACCGAACCCCGGCACGCGGCAGAAATTCAGCCAAAAAGCCGGCCGCCTGATCATCCCGGCCTGACCGAATCCGGGCATCAACCGAAAACCCAACGCAGGAATCCAGCCATGCCTTTGCGGGTTCAACGAGATGAGCAACCGTCGATCAATCTGACGCCGATGATTGATATTGTTTTCCTGCTGATCATTTTTTTCATGGTTGGCACCCGATTCACCGAATTGTCGGAAGCGGAACGCAATATTGAGCTGAACGTCCCGCAAGTGCAGCAGGCCGGGGCCCTGACCGCGCCGCCCGGCAAACGTCAAATCAATGTTTTTCAGAATGGCAGTGTCACGCTGGATGATGTTCCGGTCAGTTTGCAACAGCTGCAAATCGAGCTAAGTGATGCCCGCCAGCAGTACCAGGAACTGGGTGTGATTGTGCGGGGTGATGCGGCGGCCGTATACCAGCATATCGCAGATGTACTGGCCGCCTGCCGCACTGCCGGAATCGCGGATTTGGGAATCTCGGTCCGCGTCGCCAAACGGGAGTAAGCCGCCATGAAAAACATTGGCAATTGGCTGCTGCAGGCCTGGCAGTGGCTGGGCTGGCACATCAGCCACATGAGCCTCCCGATGGCCTTGTGGATCGGATTTGCGCTACTCACGATCCTGTTGCTGGTCCTAATGCGGACCCGCTGGGCGCCGTCGCACCCATCTGGAAATGTGTGATCCTGTCCATCTTTGCGCATATCCTGCTGGGGGCATACGCCTGGAGCACACATCTGATTTTCAAGGCGCCGCCGTCGGCGCCGGCGGAAAATTTTACCCTGACGATCGTCGATCCCGACCTGGACAACCAGTCCCGGGACGAGTCCACGACGCAATCCAAACCGTGGGATGAACTGGATTTGTCCGCCGACGCGGCGCCGGCTGCGGCTGCGGTTGAGCGTGTGGCGGATAACACCGGACCGGTTATTGCCCGTACGGCGCCGAAAATCGATCATGAATTGACCCCGCCCTCGTTCCAGGCGCCGCCGCTGACGTCGATGCCCGAACTGCCGCAACCGGTCACGGCCGAGTATCCAACCACCAAAAACCCGGCGTCGAACACCCCCGATTTGGTGGAACCGCACCAAATTTCATTTCGACGCCAACGACGTGACGAACTTCCACTGGTACCCGGTCCGGAACCGGGTTTGGCCGAGCGTATCCAGACCGCGGAACAATTCGATGCTGCCGGACGCAGCAGTCCGGCGAACCCGGAACCACCCCGCATTCCCGACCGCACCCAACTGGAAGCGCTGATTCAGAAGCTGGCCGCCGGCAGCTTTGCTGCCTCTCGCTTGCCCGAGCCGCTTGAGGATCGCCGGATGGACGTGTCCGGGAATCCGCCATCGGCCGGTCAGGCGGACACGCCGGACGTGGCTGGCCGGAAAACCGAGGTTGCGGCCCGTCGACTCGCCGATGGAAAACCGATCCCGGATTTGTATGCCGGTCGCAGTCGCGAACAACGCCAGCGACGGGCCCGGGATTTTGGCGGCAGTCCGCAAACCGAACAGGCAGTGGATGCAGCACTCGATTGGCTGGCGGCCAATCAGGAAGCGGCCGGAAACTGGAACGCGGCGCGTCACGGCGCCGGCCAGGAACATCTGATTCTGGGTCATGATCGTCGCGGCGCAGGTGCCCAGGCCGACACCGGAATCACCGGACTGGCCCTGCTGGCATTCCTGGGAGCCGGGCATTCCCACCTGGAGGGTTCGCATCGCGAAACGGTCCAGCGGGGGCTGGAATACCTGATCAATCACCAGGCCAGCGACGGCAACCTGGCCGGTCAGGCGAGGATGTTTGCCCAAATGTACTGTCATGCCATGGCCACCCTGGCCCTGGCAGAGGCTTTGGCCATCACCGGCGACCATCGCCTGCACGATTCCGTCAGCCGGGCTGTTCAGTATTCTTTGGCGGCCCAAAACCGGTTCGCGGGAGGCTGGCGGTACCATCCCGGAGACGCCGGTGACATGAGTCAGTTTGGCTGGCAGGTCATGGCCCTGAAAAGCGCTCAATTGGGGGGCATCGAAATCCCGGGCGAAGCCAGTCGCCTGATGCAAGGTTTTCTGGAACGCTGTTCCAGTGGATCCAGCGGCGGTTTGGCCGCCTACCAGCCCGGCCAACGACCAAACGCCACCATGACCGCCGAGGCGTTATTGTGCCGGTACTTTTTGCAATCGTCAGTCCCCGTTGCCACGAACACCGAAGCGTCTCGCCTGATCATGCAACAGTTGCCGGGAACCGGGGAAACGAATTTTTACTTCTGGTACTACGGAACCCTCGCCATGTTCCATGCCGGCGGGCCCGACTGGGAAACCTGGAATCGGCAATTGACCCGCACCCTGGGTGCCTCCCAGCAACGTTCCGGTTCGTTGGCCGGCAGTTGGGATCCTGCCGGTTTATGGAGTGGCTACGGGGGACGCGTTTACAGTACGGCCATCGCCACGCTCTGCCTGGAAGTGTACTACCGGTACAATCGAACCGGAATCCATCGCTAAATGCCGGTCACCGCGGGCCTCCGATTCATTGTTCGGGTCACCCGGCACCCGGACCCGGCGGGTGTTCGGGTTTGACACTGTTTAACGGCGTTCTAGAATGGGGCGGGGTGAGTCTCGGCGGTTGGTTGTGCGTCGTTCAGCTGTGACCGCAAGCGCACCAGCTGGCATCACAGGACACCATCCCGGCAACCACCCATGCCCTTAATCCGGGTCCGATCACATAACCAGGTTCGTTCGCACTGATTCGTGCGGCGCGCGAGCGGGGAATAAAATCATGTTTGGAACTCAAGAGCTACTGATTCTGGCCGGCATTATGCTGCTCCTGTTTGGGGCCACCCGGCTGCCCACCCTGATGCGCAGCCTGGGACGCAGTGTCAACGAATTCAAACAGGGGCTGCGGGACCAGCCAACAGAAGTCAAGGCGCTGGATGACAAGGGCCAGGATGAAACCCAGGAAGTCGCCCGTTGAGTTGCTCCCGACTGGTTGCTTCAGCGATGTCGCAGGCATGGCCGTGGTTCACTGTGGAAACCGGATACGCGGCCCAACGGCCCGCAGCGGGCTCCCCTCCCGGTGACGTCATCGCGTACCGGGCATGACTGTCGGATCCATTTGAAACTTGTCTTACCTGGTACCCGTCCATGTTTCCCGGCATCGGCATTTCAGAGATGATTGTCATTGGCATCGTCGCCATTTTGCTGTTTGGGAGCCGTTTGCCAGTGGTGGCCCGCAACCTTGGACGAAGCTACGGGGAATTGCGTCGCGGACTGACCGACCTGAAATCGTCGATCGATGCCGAAATTGAAGATTCGCAGAACAACCCTCCTGCCGGCACATCCGGTCGATCCACGGCCCTGACCGCGGCGCTGGACGACTACGACGAACCCACCGCCCCGCGACTAAATCCTCCGGCAAACGATGCCTGAACGGGAACGCTGTCATGTCAGCCGGCGAGTCTGGTGACAATTGGTCGATTCTGCTGGTGGATCCCTGTCCCGTAATTGGATCGGGCCTTCAGGACATGCTGGACGGCTCGCCGTTTGGGCTGGCGGAACGAATCGACAATTTCCCGGACGCGCGGCGGTATTTGACCAATCAGGTCATCGATCTGGTGATGGCCGATTTTATATTTGCGGGCGGGAACCTCCAGAACTTGTGGGACGTCTGTTGCCGTGAACAGGTACCGTTATTGCTGTTTTCCAGTTTCCGCCATCCGGAATACGTGGCCCGGGCCGCGCGGCTCGGGGTCTGCGGGCTGGTCGACAAACGGTCCGGGCCGGATGCCGTGTTGTCGGCCCTGCGACAGGTGCGGGCGGGTGAGACCATCTGGTCGCGACAACAAATCCGGCAAGCCAATGCCGCAATGGTAGACAAATCTCTGGTGGCAAAAATCGAGTTTCCGCTGACCCGGCGGGAGTTGCAGGTGTTGCGCTTGCTGGCCGACGGGAATTCCAACCGCATCATCGCCGACCGGCTGGGCATTGGGTTTGAAACAGCCAAGGAACATGTGCAACACCTGTTGGCCAAACTGGCGGTCAACGATCGCACGCAGGCCGCCGTCATGGCCGAACGTCACGGGCTGTTGTAGCCGGGCCAAAAACCGGGAACAGCCCGCCATGCTGGTCCGCCTGTTCGGCGGTACTCAACTTCGTCGGCCCATCCCCCTGGTGGCGGCACCCCGGTCGCCGTGGCAATCGGCAGGCTTTTCCGCAGACGGGTCGGTTCGGGGCGAGACCAGGCGTCCGACCCCAGGGCTTGCCACTGGCGGTCATCGAACCGGCCGGCAATCGTATCCGGCCGGCAATCGTATCCGGCCGGCAATCGTATCCGGCCGGCAATCGTATCCGTCCAACAATCGTATCCGTCAGGCAATCGTATCGATGTAGGGGTCGTGACCCAGTTGCCGTTGAGCCGTCTGGCGGGCCTGTTCCTGATGCAACAGCATTCGCCGCCCGCGGTAATGGGCCGCTTCGATTCTTTTTTGAGCCTTGCGAAACAAGCGGGCCAAACCTGGTGAGGGGCCGGGTGTCCGCTGGCCAACCCGTTTCAGTCGCCCGGCAATTCGAGGTCCAAACCCGGCCAGCAGGATATCGTCGTCCAAAGCCATGTAGATTCGGAAACTGCCCGGGTCCCCCTGGCGGCCGCAGCGGCCGATTAACTGGCGATCGATTCGTTCCGATTCATGCAGCTCGGAGACAATCACGTGCAGCCCTCCGGCCTCGCGAGCCGCTTCGGCCAGGCGAATATCGGTGCCGCGACCCGCCATATTGGTCGCCACCGTGATTTTGCCAACCCCTCCGGAACCGGCGATGATTTCTGCCTCCCGGGCCAGGTGCCGGGCATTCAGTACGTCATGGCGGGCGCCGGCTGACGTTAACAGTTGCGACAGCCGCTCACTTTTGTCGATCGAGCGTGTACCGACCAGAACCGGTCGGCCGGTACGACTGACGTCGATGGCCTCCGCGACAATCGCCGACCATTTCAGCTCGGCGGTCCCAAACACCCGATCGTCCAGTCTTTGCCGCCGCGGCGGGCGGTTGGTCGGCACCTGCACCACCGCCGTTTCGTAGATCCCGTACAGCTCCCGGGCACTGCTGGCGACAGTGCCGGTCATGCCGCACAGTTGTTGATATTTGCCAAACAGATCCTGAACCGTAATCCGTGCGGCTTCGGCCGTCTCGGCCGTGATCTCCAGTGCCTCGCGGGCTTCAATGGCCTGGTGCAGTCCGGCCCGCCATTTGCGGCCTTCCGCCATCCGTCCGGTAAACTCGTCGACAATCACGACCTCGCCGTCCCGAACAATGTAATGCCGGTCACGAACAAACTTGCGGCTCACCAGCAAAGCCAGTTCAATCTGTTGATAAATATCCACCAGTGCAACGCAGGACAGTTCATCCGGTTTTTCCAGTTTGCGAACCAGCGTGCGCCCCAAAGGGGTCAGCTCACAGGATCGAAATTGTTCGTCATATTCGTAGTGCTTTTTCTCCTCGAAACAATCGACGCGGGTCGCCGACCACCGACACAGCGCCTGCCGCTGGCTCAGGTCATCCGGCAGCGAACTGATGACCAGTGGCGTCCGTGCCTCGTCAATCAAAATACTGTCCGCCTCATCAACCAGTATGAAATGCAAATCGCGCTGAACCAGTCGACTCGATCCGGATCCGGTCTGTTCATCGGTCCCGTGAATCGTGAACAGGTTTTCGACAGCGTGACGGTGGTGCAAACGGTCTCGCAAGAAATCGAAACCGATTTCCTTGCCTGTCGAGTAGGTAATGTCTGCGGCCCAGGCCTGCGCGTTGCTCATCCCCGGGCGTCGCCTGTTCCACGACACCAACCTGCAGGCCCAACGCGTTGAAAACCGGTTCCATCAGCCCGGCATCGCGGGCGGCGAGATAGTCGTTGGCCGTTGCCAAATGGGCTCCCTTGCCCGCCAGCGCCGCAATGTAGAGCGGCAGCGTCGCCGCCAGGGTTTTTCCCTCACCGGTTTGCATTACGACAATGCTTCCGTGGTGCATGGCGATTCCCCCCAGAATCTGGACCGGGTAATGACGCATTGCCAGGTGACGACTGGCGGCTTCGCGAACGAGGGCAAAACCCCGTACCAGCAAATCCCGGGTGGGCTGGCCACTCAGTACCTGATAACGCAGGGCCAGCGACTCCTTGCGCAATTGCCAGTCATCCAGCGCTGACATCGAGTTTTCCAGCGACAGGACCTGGTCGACGATTTGATGCCAGGAACCGCGGACGCCTCGCTGACCCAGAAATGGTGCTAATGCGGAAATCACGCGGGCCTCGGGAACGGAAACCAGGAAAACCGAACACGGCAGTGCCTGAATTCGGGCGAACAAACCACCGCGGCAACACCCGGCGATTTTATACCCCCTGCGGGGGTGGAATCGCCAGCCTCAACGCGTTACCGGGGAATCGCTCCGTTGGCATCACGCTGCCGCCAACCATCGGCGATGATCCCCTGAGGATAAGTGTAGGGATTGGCATACGGTGCGTTCGGATAATTGGGGCCCGGCGCGTTGTACGGGGGCGGCACAGCATTTCCCGGGCCGACCATGTATTGACCCGGATACGTCAGATTCGGCTGGTTGGGATTGGGTCCGTTGGGCCATGCGGCCTGCGCCATTTGCGGAGTGCCGGGGCGAACCACGTATTCCCAGGATCGATTCAAAAGTCCCGTGTTGGCAACCTGAGGTGGCGGAACGCCGACCTGCAAGCTGGTCGCGTCATTCAACCGCATCCCCCCTGCCGCTGTTGCGGCTGTCGCGGTCGAGCCCTCGTACCCGGCCAGCACGCCCGTCGAGGCCTGGGCCATTTGCAGATTGCTGCCGGCTCCCAACGCCGACGTACTGGAAGCAACCGTCATGTTATTGGGGGGGATTTGAACGACTGGCGTTGTCGCGGGCAGGTTATAGGTGGTTGGGGACGAGGCATTGGGAGGCATGCCTGCCGGCCGCCAACCCTGCGAGGTATTCACCGTCGCCGGCACGCCGCCCGGTGGGGGAGGCGGCAGCTGGATACCGGGCGTGCTGTTGTTGCTGTTGTAATAGGGATCAGGAAGCGTTGCCGTCCGGGAATACTGAATCGACCCGGTGGCCGGGGGTGCGATTCGGGACCCGTTGACATTGCTGAACAATCCCCCCTGCGTTCCGGTACATCCACTGAACGCAACGACCGCCCCAGCCGTCAGCAGACCGCAAAGTCGTTGATTCATGGTTCAATCCTTTGAAAACGCGGGAGAAGTCGGGCGAATTGGCAAAAATTGCCGCATCACCATAGCGACCACCCGGAGCGCGACAAGACGAGTTGCTACAACTTGAGCCAACTTTGCCTTTTTTTGCGGATTTTGGAAGCCAGCAGTTCCCGCGCCAGCATTTTGGCGCGTTCAGGGGGCAGAAGGCCGTGGTTACCGCCAAAACAGGAAATGCCACGCTGTACCAAAACCGATCTCGGAGCGGGACAACGTTTGGATTCCATTGCCGAATAATTACCGGCGGTTTCCTCGCCGGACTCGAAACGCACACAATCCGATGGCAACGAGACCACAACCGGTGATGGAAAGCGGTTCCGGCACGACATTGATCACGACATTGTCAAATGTCTGGCTCGAAAAATCGTACAACGCCACGCGGCCGCTGGTGAACAGGCCCGTCGTCAGTGTCGTGGCCGCGGTCGATGAACCGTTTACAAAAGCAGAATATGTATTGCCAGAGACCTCGACTCGAATATGCGGATTACTGCCCGCCGCGAACAGTCCCGAAACGGCGTTGAGAGCCGCTCCGTACGTCGTCCCGTTATTTACCTGGTGCCAATACAGGCCGGTACCCCCCGTGGCCCCTGCTCCGGTTACCAGCAGAACACCCTGAATACCAATCGGCGAACCGGGAGCAGCGGCACTGCGCAGCCAGATCCCTCCGTCCGACACGCCATTGATATCAACGTCAATCGAAAAGTCGCCAAGGTCAAACGGCAGCGACGAGTAGGCATTGGGAAAGCTGCCCGGACTTGCGGCATTATAAACGCCGCCGGCGGCCGACCAGGCACCGACCTCGTTGCCCCACATCGGCGAGGCGCCTGAATCGAAATTGTCCGAGAAGACAATATCGGCCTCACTCGCGTTGACCGCCCAAAATGTCAGCAACAAGACAGGTAATGCGGCGATTCGCCAGGGGTGATGGCTCATGGTTTTGCCTCTCAATGAAAAATTCCCGGAGGGGTTGGATTGGCTGGCCTGGTTGCCGTTCAGACGGGGACAATTATTCTGGAACAGCCAAACGGTCTTGTCAATTTTTTGGGGGCCCGGGGCCGGATGATTGGATGTTTCCCCGTGTTATTATGCCGAATCTGACCAAAATACCGGCCAGGGGAGTTCCGGGCCCAATCAATTAAAAAAGGCGATACCGGAACGGTATCGCCTCGGGCAATTCCCATCGCGCCCTCATGGAACAGAGGGTCCATCTCGGAGGATGATGAAAAGCAGGTTGTCGCGAAGGAATCCTGACACGTGGAATAGATCTGGCGGATCAGGTATCCGTATCGTCTTGTTGGGTTGTGGACGGCTCACCGGCCACCGGCTGGTCTTTCCGGTTGAAGAACGGATTGACGACCGTTTCCGATTGGGGAGTCAACGTCATTTCCACCGGCAACACTCCGGGAGGTGCCGGGAACGGGCTGATGCCCATGGGCCGCGGGATGATTTGATCGCTGTAATAAACCGGCGGGTTCATGGCAAAATACGGTTGCGTTTCAGGCCGGTTAAAACTGTAGGGATTGTAAAAATCGTTCCAGGCGGGCCAGTATCCGAATCCCAGGTTTCCGCCCCGGAAACCACCCCGGAATCCGTAGCGAGCTCCGGCTGGTCCGGGTCCAACAATCGGTCCGCCGCGTCCAAAATTGCCGACTTGCGGTCCACCCACTGGCCCCACTTGCGGCGTGGCCGCGCGGCTCGTATACCGGCCCCAGGCGTCCTGACCACCGTCCGCCTGAATATCCTGAACGTGGCCGACTCCGATGGTCATAGCCGTTGCCGCGGCAATCGCAAGCATTAAAAAACGTTTCATCTGTGACCTTTCAAAAAGTTGTATTCAACGTGTCCTGACTTTTACGGTAAACAGCCGGCAGCTAGATTCAAAGAGTCAAATGCAAACAAATGACCCGAATTTTTTAATGTTTTGTTCCCATGCTGCCCGGAGAATTGTCACAATCGATAAAGTCAATAGCCGGTCAGGAGGGTTTTGACTGGTGTGGCATCAGTCCGGCCATTGCCCCACCGGGTCTGGAGCATTTCCAGCAGTGGCTGGAGGCCGGGTATCACGGCCAAATGGAGTATCTGGAAACGCGCCGCGACGCCTGTGCCCATCCGCGGCACGTGATGGATGGCGCGGAAAGCGTCGTTATGCTGGCGTTGGGCTACGACATCTCCAACCCGCAGCCTGCATCCGCCGGCCACGGCCGCGTTGCCCGATATGCATGGGGCAGCCGGGACTATCACGATGTGATTCACGACCGGCTAAAGCGGCTGCGCAATCGTGTCGAACAACTGCACCCGGATCTGTCCGCCCGGGGAGTGGTGGACACCGCTCCCCTGCTGGAACGGGAATTCGCCGTGCTGGCCGGACTCGGCTGGCAAGGCAAAAACACGCTGGTCCTGAACCGGTCGCTGGGCAGCTGGTTTTTTCTGGCGGCGCTGCTGGTCAATCTGCCGCTGGAATACGACCAGCGGCGAGAGACGGATCACTGTGGAACCTGTCGGGCCTGTCTCGACTCGTGTCCGACCGACGCATTCGTGCAGCCGCGCGTCCTGGACGCCACGAAATGTATCAGTTACCTGACCATTGAGCTGCGGGGACCGATACCGCTGGACCTGCGGGAGTCCATGGGGTCATGGGTTTTTGGTTGTGACGTCTGTCAGGATGTCTGTCCCTGGAACCGGCGCGTGCCCCCAACCGGCGTCAGGGAATTTCGAGCCGAAGCGGAACTGAACCCGCTGGAGTTGCGAAAGCTGTTTGAAATGGATGACGAGCAGTTTCGGGCCCGGTTTCGGCGGACGCCGTTGTGGCGATCCCGTCGCCGAGGCCTGTTGCGCAATGCGGCAATCGTCCTGGGGAACCAGCGGGATCCGGCGGCCATTGCGGCTTTGCGGCGCGGATTGCACGATGCGGAACCACTCGTGCGGGGCGCCTCGGCCTGGGCCCTGGGCCAAATTGGCGGAGCCCGGGATGCATTGCGGCAGCGGTTGGCCGGGGAATCCGAAATCACGGTTCAACAGGAAATCGAACTGGCTCTGCGGGCCAGTTCGATCCCTGATAACAAGTCGAGTTGAACGGTCGAACTACTCCGATTCGAAGTCGCCCCCCCGGACGATGACCAGCTTTTGCGGATCAACATGCTTCTGGAATGCGCTTCGAATATCCTCGGCGGTGAGGGCCGCGATTCTGGCTTCCCGCTCGCTGATGTACGCGAAGTTGCGATCCAGATACAGATTGGAACTGAGCTGGCCGGCAATGGATCCGTCGTTGGAACGGGATACCTTCTGCGTTTCCAGCCAGGCGGTCTTGGCATCCTCGACTTCCTGATCGCTGGGTCCGTCCTGGATAAACCGCGTCAACTCCTCCATGGCCGCCGTCTCCACGGCATCCATATTGGCCGGATTGGTGATGGCGTTGATCATGAAACGGGCATCGGTCCCCCGTGAGGGAACCGACAGGGAGGAGCTGACCCCGTAGGACAACCCTTCCTTTTGGCGGATTCGGTCGCCCAGTCGGGATGACAGCGTTCCTCCGCCCAGGATGAAATTACCCAACGTCAATGCTTCAGTGTCAGGATCGTCCTCATTCAGCGGAAACGCCAGTCCGGCCATAAACACGGCATTGGCCTTGTCCGGAGTCAGGATATTGCTGTGCGAGCCAGTCATTTCCCTCCGGGCGGCGCGCTCGATGGGCTGATATTCGACGTCCGATTTCCAGTCGGCCAGGATGGCCGCCAGGGCGTCCCGGGTGGCCGCCGGATCGAAGTCGCCCACGATGGCAATCTCACCTGTGGCCGTCGACAACTGGTTGGAGTAGATATCGATGACATCGTCCAGCGTCAGTTTTTCGATTTCCTCGATGGTTTCTTCGATGGTGGGCACATACCGCACGTCGCCCGCGGGATAATCGGACAGGGCTCGTGACAATTCGCTGCTGACCTGCATTTGCGGTTCGCTTTGCATCGACTTCATCATGTTGACCAGCCGCATTTTCATCTGGTCAAAATCGTCTTGCGGAAACGCCGGTTCGCGGAGGATTTCGCCCAGCAGGTTGATGGCATCGGTCAGCGAGTCACTTTTGGCCTCGACGCTGAACGACAATGCACCGGCGGCTCCTCCCATGCCGCCGCCACCGCGTCCCCGGCGACCGCCGCCGCGTCCGCCGCCGCCGCCCGAGATGCGAATGCCGAGATCGGTCATTTTTTGCTGCAGCGCCCGTCGGTCGAGATTGCGTGTGCCTGACATCAGCATGCTGGACAGCATCCCTGCCGCACGCGTCTTGCCTTGCAGCGATTGTTCATTGCCGTATCGCAAAACCATGGTCATGTTGACCCGGTCATCGCGGGTTTGTTTCGGCAACATGGCAATCCTGATTCCGCCCAATTCACTGATTTCGGTGCGGGCATCAATATTTTCAGGGCTGGGATCGAACGCTTCGCCAGCCGCAATGGCGTCGCCTCCCTTGTAATCCCGGACGACATCGGCAATCGATGCCACCGCCGGAATCTCCATGCGCCGGGGTTCGTCGGTTGGAATAAACAGGCCCACGGTTCGATTGTGGGCAGGGAAATAGGTGTGGGCCACGCGATTGACATCATCCACCGTTACGTCGGCAACCCGGTCCCGTTGCAGAAACAGCAAACGCCAGTCGCCAAGTGAGGCGGCACTGCTGAGCGCCATGGACAATCGGGACGCGTCGACCATCATGTTTTCCGCCTGCCGCTGGGCCCGCTTTTTGGCCCGGTCCACCGCCTCTTCCGAAAACGACTCAGACGCCAGACCGTCCATCGTTTCCAGCAATACATCGCGGGCTTTTTCCAGATTACCCTCGCTGGGCTGAACGGAAACAAAAAACAATCCGGGATCATGAGCGTCGCGACAATTGGCGGACGCTCTGGTGGCGATTTTGGTTTCCACCAAAGCCTGTTCCAGCAGGCCGACCTTGTCTTCCGACAACACGCTGGCGAGGATCGATAACGGTGCCCAGTCTTCGTGGGCAGCGGCCGGTACATGGTAGGCCGCAATCACGGACCCAATTTCGCCGACCCGTTTCAGCTCGACGTATCGCTCGCCGTCCTGGGGCGGCTCTTCCGTATACGTGGCATCCAGTTTGCGTTCCGGTTTGGGGATCGAACCCAGGTATTTGTTGACCAGCTCCAGGGCCCGGTCCTTTTCAAAACGACCGGTAATGATCATCACCACATTGTCAGGCTGGTAATACTTGCGGTAAAACGCCTGCAGATTGTCGATGGGCACCCGTTCGATATCGGAACGGTTTCCGATCGTGGATTTCCCGTAGTTGTGCCATTCGTAGGCGGCGGCTGTAACCCGCTGCGACAGAACTCCCTGGGGACTGTTTTCCCCGCGCTCAAATTCGTTTCGCACTACGGTGAATTCCGACACCAAATCTTCATGCCGCACATAGCTGTTGACCAGACGGTCGGATTCCAGCTGAATGGCAAATTCCAGATTCTCGTCGGTGGCTGGCAGAGTTTCGAAATAGTTGGTGCGATCCGAATTGGTAGTTCCGTTAAACCGGGCTCCATGATCCCGCAGTGCCCGGGGTACGTCTTCAAACGTCGGCGTGCCCTTGAACACCATATGCTCCAGCAGGTGAGCCATTCCCGCTTCCCCGTATCCCTCGTGACGAGAGCCCACCAGCACGGTCATATTCACGGTGATGGTCGGTTGCGACGCGTCCGGAAACAGCAGCACCCGGGCGCCGTTCTCCAACTGGTACTCGGTGACTCCCTCCACCGAAGCCACTTTTTCCGGCTCGGTCTGCCATCCCCGCAAACAGGTCGGGCACAACAGGGCTACCACCACAACAACTGACTTGATCATGAATAACTCCTGTATGACTGGGGAGACGGAATAACCGTCAATGCGGTCAAACCGTCAATGCGGGCGACGAACGGTACCGAATTCTAAACCGCACCTGCGAATGACTCAATCGAACGCATCGGGAAATGGCACCGGGAAACGGGATGTCCGGGAACCGTCGGTGAATCGGAAACAGGGGCCGCTGCCGGGCAGGCGCGACCGGGTTACGGACCATGTGGTTAAACCCGGGACCCGCCAAACCGGATCGTGACAAAACCGGAAAAAACAAAAAACCCGGGGCCCTGAACGCCCCGGGTTTTGCAGTTGCCATTTGCGTGTTCGATCGGCGGACCGGGGCCCGGTTATTTGTCCTCACTCCGAATACCGATGGCGCTGCGATCGGGATAGGCGGGGCGTTGCGGACGTTGATATCCGTTTTCCCCGATTTCGGACAACATCAGCTGGATTGCAGCGTCCAGTTGCGGATCGCCGCCATCCACCATCTGGGCGGGATCATCGATGATTTCCAGATCCGGATCGACACCGTGGCCCTCGATCCCCCACGTCCCGTCTTTTTCATAATAGGCAAATGTGGGAGCCGTAACCCCCGAACCATCGATCATGGCGGGATTCCCGGAAATGCCCACCAGGCCTCCCCAGGTCCGCATGCCGATCAGCTTGCCCAGACCGGCCTGACGGAACAGGGCCGGGAACATGTCTCCGCCGGAACCGGCCATTCCGTTGATCAGCATGCATTTGGGTCCCTGATGGGAATCGGGGGGCCAGGTCCAGTCGCGCCCGTCGCGTTTGGCCCAGTAATTGGTTACGGGCCGATTGAGCAATTCAATAAACCGGGTGGGAATCTGGCCTCCGCCGTTCCAGCGATCATCGATAATCAGGGCCTCCTTGCCGGCCTGGCCAAAAAACTGGCGGAACAGGTCGTTTTGGCCGGGTACGCCTGTATTGACCACGTAGATGTAACCGACCCGGCCGCTACTTCGCTCGTCAACATAACGGCGATTTTTCTCGATCCAGTGCCGGAATCGCAAATTGTCATCGCTGGACATGGGCGTCACGGCAATCTGCCGATCGTCGTCATCCAGCGTGGCATCATCGCTGACGGTCAGCGTCACAACCATGTTGGCCAGTCCGACAAAGGCCGACCAGGGATTGCGTGAGTCGTCCAGTTCGACACCGTTGACCTGCAAAATGAAATCACCCTCCTTGATGCCCACAGCTCGCAACGGGTTGCGGGCGTCGGTATCCCACGCAGCACCTTCGTAGATTTCAGCAACCTTGTAGCGTCCCTCCTCGATTTCGAACCGGCAACCCAACAGTCCGACATTTTCATCCGGCGCATCGTCGCCGCCGGGACCCGGTCGGTAGTAGGCGTGTCCGACATTCAGTTCGGCAATCATTTCGCCAATCAGAAATCCCAAATCCTCCCGCGAGGCACAGTCGTCAATCATGGCTGCGTAGTGATCGCGCACCGCGACCCAGTCAACGCCGTGCATGTTGGGATCATAAAAGAAGTCCCGCTCGATCCGCCAGGCATCCATGAACACCTGTTTCCACTCCTGCCGCGGATCGACCAGAACCTTCATCCCGTCCGTCTTGACCTTGTCGGACAACTTTTGACCGGCCGCTGCGTCGATCACGTAAAACGAATCGCCGCGATTCACTACCAGTTTTTTGCCATCGGCCGAAATCCCGAAATTGGAAGCACCGTCAACGACGGCCTTTTCCTCTTTCTTCTCATCCTTGATATCCAGAATCTTGATGGACCGTTTGGCATCGGTTCCGCGACTGCCCGTGCGGGCGTAAATCAGGTGATTTTTGTGATTGACGGCGAGACTGCCAAAATTGCCCTGGGGCACCGGCAACTGCCAGATCCGTTGTTCGATTCCGGCGAAGTCAATTTCAACCGGTTCAATTTTCTTGGCTTTTTTGTCTTTGGATTTCTCTCCGTCATCGGCATCCGAATCGTCGTCATCGCTGCCGACGCTGTCGCGAGTCGCTTCCAGATCCAGTTCCATTTCTCCACCGTTGACGGACGCCGTTCCGGTAAACTTGCCGTCAACAATCTTGCCCGAAATATCAACGCTGATTTCACCGCCACTGGCACTTACCGTGATTTCGCCGCTGGCCTCGTCATACGACCCGGAGTCGATGGTCAACGAACCCTGCGGCGTACTGATGGATCCGGATACGGAGCCGTCGGCGGCGAATTGCAGGTTCATGCTGAAACTGCGCATCTCATCGGGCAACTCGTCGTTCAGGACCCGTCCGGACCACGATCCTGACAGGGATGATGCCGAGTCCTCGTCCATTGCTCCGGAATCATCGTCCGAATCTCCGTTGGCCGGCTCATCCGAATCGCCGCCGTCTTCCGCATCGTCGCCCTCTTTCTCATCCCCGTTTTTCTTGCCGTCCGAATCCGAATCCTCGTCACCCCAGGTCTCCTCGTCGCTTTCCGGCAACAACGGCTGTTTCACATCCGGCCGCAGGGGGATTGCCAGCAACACCTCCGTTCCGGAATAAATAAACGTGGTGCCAACGTCCTCGTATTGGGGTTGGTCAAACGCCCGACTGCTCGAGCAGAAAATGTAGTTGCCTTCCCGGTCGAACACCGGATTGGCACAGTCAAAAAAGTGGGTGACTTGCGTCTTTTCGCCGCTGGTTACATTGTAAACCCAGACCGCCGAATTCGGCACATTCTCGTCGGTTGCCCGCGCGTACGAAAGCCAGCCGGAATCCGGAGCCCAGCTGACATCGACCTGTTCGCTGTACGGGTCGGTATCGACCCGTCGGGATTCACCCGATTCAATCGTGTGCAGAAAAATGTTTCCCGCCTTGTCGGTAAACACGATGTGTTTGGAATCGGGGGACCAAACCGGGTTGTAACGCCAGGCGTGCCCGTCGGATGTCAGCTGTCGGGTTTCGCCACGTCCGTCCGATTGGGTGATGAACAATTCATACTCGCCAGGCTGATCGGAAAAATAGGCGATCCACTGGCCGTCGGGACTCCATGACGGCATCCGCTCGGCTACCCCGTTGCTGCGCGTCAAATTGCGGGGTGAGCCCTTTTGGGCGGGAACCGTCCAAATGTCTCCGCGGGCCTCAACGGTAATTCGTTTGCCGCGGGGCGAGATATCACCCGCTTCTATCGACTCGGCAACGTCAATGGTTTGCCGACGGACGTCCGGTCGATCACCGGGGATCGTGACATCCACTGTCCGCCGATCTCCACTGGCGAGATCCACCAGCCACAAACTGGCGCCGTTTTGCAGGATGATTTCACCCTCGCCATCGGGACCGGGTCCCATGGAGGGCCATTTGCAGTCATACTCCGCAAAATCCGTGACCTGCCGATGTTGGCCGGTTTCGGTATCGTATTCCCGGATGTTCAGTTTTTGTTGGTCTCCCGCATCGGACAAATAGTACACCTTGTTGCCATGCCACATTGGCAAACTGTCTGTCCCTTCCCAGTCGGTAATGCGTTTCGACTCATTCGTCTCCAGATTGAACAGCCAGATATCCGACGCCATTCCGCCGCGATACCGTTTCCAGGTTCGGTTGTCGCGGCTGTGCGGGGTATAGGCCAGCCATTTTCCATCGCTGCTGATCGAGGCATTGGAACCGTAGGGAACGGGCAACTGAACCGCCAGCGGGTTTTCTTTCGAGATCCGGAACAACTGGGGCAGACGGGCCAGCCCGGCGTAGCCATTGGTCGAAAAAATCAACGATCCGTCGGGAGACCAGTCGCACAACAATTCAGTTGCCGGATGGTAGGTGATCCGTTCGGCAATGCCTCCGGTGACATCGATCACGTAGATATCCTGGTCCCCCTCGTAGTTGCCCACAAACGCGATTTGGTCACCGGCGGCATTGAATCGCGGAAACAGTTCGTTGCCAGCCGGGCTGGCCAGAGGTCGCGCCGTGCCACCCTCGCGATCGACGACCCACAAGTCACCGGCATATGAAAAGACGATTTGTGATTTACTGACGTCCGGATACCGCATCATTCCGGCGGACGGAGTCTGCGATTCATCGCCGCTTTCCTGCGCTTCGGCCGACTGGCCTGCCAGGCAGATTCCGGCACACGCCAGCATCAGGGACAAGGCTTTGAATCCTGATTTCGTCTTGATCATTGTTGTTCTTTCTCGATATGGGCCAGCAACTGTTTACGGCTTGGAAAACGTCCCCGCTTGATCCGCTATGGACGACAGGGTCGGTGAATCCCGGACGACAGGAACCGTCAGTTCCCGGGGCTGCGGGCAGCCGTTTTAAATTCGCCGATCCGGTAAAAACGTTTGTCATGAAAAGTTTGTCAGGGATACCGGGTCGCACAGAACCTCCGGCAGCAACTGCCTCTCACGATACTCAATGAACTGGTATTGCTCCACCACGAATTGATTCCGGGACCGTGGAACCACCGGACTGAGCCACGGTCGACGTCGGCAGAACGCCGGCGAAGATCAGGGAAACCGGATCGTGGACACCGCAACCGGCCAAACCATTGGTTTGGCCGCCGGCGGGACGCCGGTCGATCCCCCCGCAAGGATACCCGCGGGTTGGCCGGCAAGTTTTGTGAAAATTCCCACGGCCCGTCGGGCGGGTATCCGAGCGCTGACGGGCGGACAGGCGTACGGAACCGGACCCGGGCGGCGGTCGCCGCGGCCCCCCCGCGTTCGGTCAGATTGTGACCGACGGGCTGGGGCCCTGACCCGACGGGGCCAGCGGCACTTCCGACTCCGCCGAGTTGATCCAGGACAATGAATCCTCACCAAAGATTTTCTTGATGTCGTCACTCCAGAAATAGCCCATGATGCCGCCGTAGAATCCCACCTTGATTAACAGGGCGATTGACAGACCGACAACCAGCGACGTGGCGACCGAGTTTTGCATCAGGCTTTTCGCGCGAGTGGCTTCTTCCTTGCTCAGACCCTGGTGATACCGGGCATCGGCAATGATCTCGTCAAAAAACGAATTCATCACGCCCCCGGATTCCTTGACCATCAGGATTGAGATGCCGGTGGCACACAGATGATAAAACAGGGCCATGGCGCACAATCCGATCACGAAGCTGCGCCTTGGGGTTTCGCGAAATCAGCATCGACACTCCGAAAAAGAAAGCGACGGACAGACCCAGCTTGACGACTTCCTGATACACCAGCAGGGGCAGGTATTTGTCCCGGGCTTCCTGGCGGACCTTGCTAATTTCGCGCATCCGTTTGGCCTCTGGCCCGCGCATTTTTTCCAGCTTGGGTGGATCGGAACTCAGTTTGTAAAAACCGTAGGCCGCGCTCAGCGCCCCCGTCAGGCTGATCACCATGAACAGAATGCAGATCCACGTCAGCGGCGTCGTCCATTTGCGCCTGGATTTCGGCACAACCTTTTCGACCATTTCCGGTTCGAGATATTTTGCGGTGCTTAGTTGTTGTTGCACTTGATGTCTCCTGCACCCGGGGCGTTTACCGGATCGCCGTTGGGGGGCGGCGGCCATAAAACCTGGTGATCGCCTTCTGCAGAAAAATAGGTTGCCAGACGGGGCCCGCAAATCGATTCCTCCGTTACCCGCCGCGGAACACCTGAACCCGTCCGGGGAACCTGGCACCCATCCGGTTAATCGTCACAAACCGACCATGAAATCGGGGGTTTTTGATCAGAACCGGCCGTCCGGGCGTTCGGAAAAGCTACGGTTGACTGCCTTTTCCGCATTTCTGAATCGTGGAATTGCGGGCTGCCCCGATGCGTCGGCGGCACTCCATCCCGCGCGGAAAGCGACCGTGTTTCCCCACTAAATAATTCCTGTATCAGCAGCGAGGCTTGCCATGTTGTTACCTTTGGGCGACGACCTGGAACGTCCCTATTTCCCGGTTGCCACGGTCGTTCTGATTTTTGTCAATGTGGCGATCTTTGCCTTTACCTATCGGGCAGAACTGACGAATGAATCGCTTCATTCGGCGATGACCCAGAGGGAATTCAACCACAAAATCGACGACTTCCAGTCGTTTTACCAGGTTTGGGGTTCGGTCCCCAGCCGGCTGGCGGATGGTGAAGTCATGGGCTTGCTGACCCACATGTTCCTGCATGCGGATATCTTTCACCTGATTGGCAACATGCTGATCCTGTGGGTATTCGGGCAATCCCTGGAAACCGCGCTGGGGTCGCTGGCGTTTTTGGTGATGTACCTGTTCTGGGGAGGCGTGGCCTGTCTGAGCCAGGCATCGGTGGATTTTTCCAGCGAGGTGTACCTGATCGGGGCCAGCGGTGCGATTGCCGGGGTGATCGGTGGCTACATCGTGATGTTCGGGTATTCCGCGCATCAAGATGTTGTTCCTGCTGGGCGTTTTCCCGTTGCGATTCACCATTCCGGCGATCGCCTTTGGTGCCGCCTGGATTTTCCAGCAATTGTATAATGCCTCGGTCGACGCCGACGGAAGTCTCAGCGGCGTTGCCTGGATGGCTCATATCGGGGGATTCGGGATTGGAGCAGTCACCATGCTGGTATTCCGCAATCAAACCGATCGCGTGTTGATTCGCAATGACGATCGATTGACGTTTGCCTCGCGCGAGGAGTTGCTGCAATCCGAAATGGAGGCCGAAAAGAAAGCGGCATTTGACGCGGGTGCGGCGGTCGCCGCCGCCGATTTGCGACCTCGGCCCTGCCGGACTGCGGCACGACGTTGACCCAAAAACACCTGATTGGCGAGCGGCTGCTCAAGTGCCCCCGGGAGTCCTGTCAAAAGCTGACCTATTTGACCGATAGCGACCTGGAACCGGCCGTTGCCTGATCGCCATCGTCCCCGGTTCGCGTTGCCATCCGCCCGGGACAGCCGTGCCATCTTCCAGTTACCGTCGCCCTCCTTTTGCCACGCTGCCTGCCGGCGCATACTGGGCGTTTCCCGATCGGTTTACCCGTTGTTGTGCAGGCCAATCATGAACCCGACCACTCCGGGCCTGACGCCCTTCCATTTGGCATTTCCGGTCTGTGACCTGCCGGCCACCCGCGATTTCTATGTGCGTTTGCTGGGCTGCGGTGAAGGGCGCAGCAGCGATCGCTGGATCGATTTGGACCTGTACGGGCACCAGATTGTGGCCCATTTGGTGGACAGGCCGGAACGGGCAACCGGGGAGGATGCCGGTTCCAATCCGGTGGATGGGCATGACGTACCGGTACCCCATTTTGGCGTCGTTTTGCCGTGGGATTCGTGGCAAGCCCTGGCGAGTCGGCTGACCGAGGCAGGCGTGCAGTTTGCCATCGAACCTCACATCCGGTTTGCCGGGCAACCCGGTGAGCAAGCCACCATGTTTTTTCGCGACCCGTCGGGAAATGCCCTGGAATTCAAATCCTTTCGGGATTTGGGACAGTTGTTTGCCCGTTAAGCGGCCCGGGGTGACGGCGGTAACCTTCCGGCTCCGGGAGTCCCCGGCCCGACGATCACTGATTTTCCAACGGTGAATTGCCGGGTACGCGGATGGGGCAGACCGGCCGGGTGTCCGGTCTGTTGTTTTGGCGAACCAGTTTCGGTTTTTGAACCCGGATGACCGGATTTTTCGGCGCCAACGACCCCGGCAGGGCGTTCATCGGGTATCGCCTGCCAGTTTCCGCGACGGGCATGCTACGATACCTTGACCGTGGTTTGTGCCAATTTTTGGGAAATCCTGTTTGGAATTCCTCCGGATCGGCAACTCCACCGGGCGGCCCGCCCGCACTGCACCCCGAAATTCATTGACTGTCTGGAAATATCAGGAGACCCGAATGAAACGTTTTTGCCTTACCCCCGGGGCTGTGACCTTGATCATGGCGCTGGCCATCTCCCTGCCGTCCCTCGCCAGGGGCCAGGAACCGGAGCAGGAAAAAAAACCCGACTTCCCGCCGTTGTCCAAAGTCATTGAGGGCTACAAGGAAATCACCGGACCCAATGGCGAAACGGGATTCTACAAGTTGTGGTTTCGGGAAAAGGACCAGCAAATGCTGGCAGAATTGCCCAAGGATTTTGCCAAACAGCGTCACTTTATCGCCTTGACGGTGGCCAGCGGAACCCGCTTCGCCGGTTTGCAATCCGACGACTACTACGTGCACTGGCGCCGTTATAACGACCGCCTGGCACTCGTTCAGGACAACTTGTCCATTCGTTCCACGGGGGACGATGAATCCAAAGATTCAATCAAGCGGTTGTTCACCGACGAAGTTCTGCTGGATGTACCCATTGTCACGGTGGTGGAACGCGGCGGACCCGTCATCGACCTGGATGACTTGCTGGTCAAGCAGGCAACTTTGTTTTTTGGAAATACGGCCGCTACCAAAAAGCCGTATTTGGCCGAGTTCACCAAGAAAAAAGCGTTTCCGGAAAACGTCGAACTGGCCGTCGAGTTTCCCTGCAACGACGGCGTTTTGCGTCAGTTTCACTACTCGTTCAGCAAAATCAACGACAATCCCAAATTCGAGAAACGGGCGGCCGACACGCGAGTCGGATTTTTCACGACGTCATTCGACGATTATGGACGCTATGACGACGAAGACGTCCGCACGCGGTATATCAACCGCTGGCACATGGAAAAGCGGGATCCCAATCTGAAGCTGTCGCCCCCCAAGAACCCGATCGTGTTTTACCTGGAGCACACCACGCCGGTGCGCTATCGACGCTGGGTTCGGGAAGGCGTCTTGTACTGGAACAAGGCCTTTGAACAGGTTGGCATTCTCAACGCCATCGAGGTGCGCGAGCAGGACAAGGCGACGGGACTGAACATGGACAAGGATCCGGAAGATGTCCGCTACAACTTCATTCGCTGGCTGAACAATGACATCAGCACGGCCATTGGCCCCAGCCGCGTTGATCCGCGGACCGGCGAAATCCTGGATGCCGATATCGTTCTGACCGACGGCTGGATTCGAACGTTCGACAACAAGTTTGAAAATGAGATGCCCAAAATTGCGATGCAGGGAATGAGCCCCGAGACGATGGCATGGTTGGCCAAACATCCCAACTGGGATCCGCGGATCCGCCTTGCTCCACCGTCGCAACGGGATTATCTGCGTCAGCAAATCATGCAGTCGGCCAGTCAGCCGTATGCCGGCATGGATCTCAATATGCCCAAGACGCGAATGCTGGGCGATGAGGTCTTTGACGGCCTGGTGGGTCGAACCAGCCAGGTCAACGGCAGTTGTCTGGCGGCCGATGGCCGGGCTTTCGATGTCGCCATGATGCGGATGATGATCGACATCATGCGTCATCAGGAATCGGCTGACGACGAAGCCGACAAGGAGAAAAAGGAAAACGAAGAGCCCGACGACGAGGACCAGGAGCAGTTGCTGGATGGCATGCCCGAGTCATTCATCGGACCGCTGCTGGCCGACCTGGTGTGCCACGAAGTGGGCCACACGCTGGGCTTGCGGCACAATTTTAAGGCTTCCAGCATTTACACGCTGGAGGAAATGAACAGCGAGAAACTGAAGGGCGTCAAACCGTTTGCCGGATCGGTGATGGATTACCTGCCCGTCAATTTCAATTTCGAAAGCGGTGACATTCAGGGTGACTGGGCCATGATTGGCGTTGGCCCCTACGACATGTGGGCCATCCAGTACGGTTACGAAATGGACGAGAAAAAGTTGCCCAAAATTCTGGAACGGGTTGCCGAACCGGAACTTGTATACGCCACCGACGAGGACACGGGCGGCCCGGATCCGCTGGCCCAGCGGTATGATTTCAGCAAAAATCCCCTGGATTATGCCGAGAACCAGATTCGCCTGTCCAACCATCATCGCCAGAAGATTCTGGACCAATACGTCAAGGACGGTGACAGCTGGGCCAAGGCCCGCCGGGGTTACGAAATGACCCTGCGGATGCAAACCTCCGGAATCCGCATGATGTCCCAGTGGGTTGGAGGGGCGTTTGTCAATCGTGACAAAAAAGGCGATCCCAACGGTCGCCCTCCGATTCAGGCGGTCCCCGTCGATCAGCAACGCAGGGCACTGCAATTCGTCATCGACAACACGTTCCGTGACGAAGTATACGGGTTGAACCCCGAATTGCTCAGCTACATGTCGGTCGACAAGTGGACCGACGGAGGTGACTTTATGGGTGTCAGCAACGAGCCGACGTGGCCCGTGCATGACCGCATCATGGGAATTCAGGCTTCGGCGCTGACCCAGTTGATGAATCCAACCCGCCTGCGTCGTGTCTACGATAACGAGTTCCTGGTTCCCGCGGGTGACGACGCGTTGACGCTGCCCGAGTTGATGAATACGGTGACCGACTCGATCTGGACGGAACTGAATGACTGGGAGTCACGGGAAGCCAGTGATCGCCAGCCGCTGGTTTCCAGTCTGCGCCGCAATTTGCAGACCGAGCATTTGGAACGCCTGTTTGATTTGGCCAACGAGCAAAACAGCTCAACGGCAGCCCTGAAACCGATCGCCAATCTGGCGGCCATGACGTTGAAGGATCTGCACGGCAAAATTGACGTGGTGTTGGGCAAAAGTGACCAGCTGGACTCTTACACCCGGGCCCACCTGATCGACGCATCCGACCGGATTCGGCGCTGGCTGGATTCCAAGGTGGTCGTTCAGGCGGCCGAAAGTCGGCCGATCGTGATCCGCGGCTCGGTCGATGACAATTAGCCGGTTGATCGGGTTTTGGTAACGCAGGCCGGTGCCCGGTTTCGGGCACCGGCTTTTTTGTTGCTTCCGGCCGCTGCGAAATCCGCCATTCCGCGCTCCGCAAGTCTCCGATCCCGCGTCCGCCTGCCCGCCATGGAATCCCGGGATTCCGAAACAGCGGGATTTCCGACAATCCGATTTCGTATCAAACTGACGCCGGCTCCAGGGCTGATTCTGACCGCTGACTTTTTAACCGCGTATTTTTTATGAACAATGCCAACGTTGATCGGGAACCTGAAATCGGGCAGCACATGCAATTTATCAAGGAATCCCGACTTCGCAGTGCGCTCAAGGGCGTTTCATGGCGAGTGGTCGGAACCATCGACACGATGGTGATTTCATGGTTCGTTACCGGCAGCATGGTGTTTGCCGCGACGATCGGATCGACCGAAGTGGTGACCAAAATGATTTTGTATTACGTTCACGAACGCGCGTGGCAAATGGTACCTCGCGGAACCGTGCGGCATTGGTGGCCCATACATCGCAACTAGCCGGACAGCGTCTGGCAACGCGGCAAACCGGGACTGGCTCGACGCCGATCACCGGTGTGAGCCCGGCAAGATGGACGCGCGTCGTGCCGGTCCCCGGTTGCCCGCTGGTGATTGTTTTATCCGGACGGCTCGACACCCGTTTCCTCGTGCCCGCCAATCAGGCCAGCCTCAATCACCTGCATGGTCTTCCATTTTCCCTGGAGAAAGCGGAACGAATAGACCACCGTCAGCAACAGCAACCAGCCGGCCAGGCTGCTCCACCACCAATACAGTTTGTCCAGCTCGTTTTCCAGCTCGACATGACCGTACATTCCAGCGGCCACAAACAGGCCCGAGCAAACCAGACTGGAGAGGACGACAAACCGCACGTCGCCAGCTCCCTTGAGCGCGCCCACGAAAACGATCTGGATGGAGTCAAACAGGCAGTAGACGGCGACGAACACCAGCAAACGGCGAACCAGCCGCATGATATCCGCGACCTGTGGCCCGGCGGCTTCATAGCCAATCAGAAACCAGCTTGGGGTCGTCAGGTAAAATACCGCGAACACTCCGGTATACACCAGGCCAATGGTTAACGCCGTCCAGGTGGCTCGCTGGGCCAAATCGCTGCGAGCCTTGCCAATCTGTTGGCCGACCAGGGTGGACACAGCGGTGCTCAGACCCCAAACCGGAACAAAAACCAGCATGTTGACGCTGATGGCCAGTGTCGTCGCGGCGGCCGGAACCTCCCCCAGGTTTCCGATCATCAGGGAAAACACGGCGATGCCCAGGCACTCGATCAGCATTTGCCAACCGCTGGAAGAACCGAATCGCAACATCCGCCACAGCAATGCGAACTGAATCCGCCCCGTTGCCAGCAGCGAAAATCGTTGTCTCTCGCGCCGCCTCAACATCATCCACAGCATCACGAACACCTTGATCCACAGTGCCAGACTGGTGGCAATGGCGGTGCCCCGGATTCCCAGGGGCTCGATGCCCGGGCCATGGCTCCATGTGACTCCGAATATCAACAACCAGTCCAGCAAAATGTTCAGCGCAGCTGCCAGGACATCAACCGCCATCACGATGGACGTTCGCCCCTGACCGATGAAGAAACCGGCCAGGATCGCGCCATAAACCTGCGCAATTGAGCCGTACGAGATGAAGCCCAGATAATCGGCTTCCAGCGCGGTCAGTTCGGTTGAATGTCCCGCCCATTGAAAAACGGTTGCGGGCCACAAAATGGCCGCCACGAACAGGGGCAAAAACAGTGTTCCCAGGATCATGCCGTGCCAGACGACCTGACCAATCCGGCGGTTTTGTTCGGCACCGAAATACTGGGCCACAAAGACGCTGGTATACAGGCCCACTCCCATGGGAAACGACAACATCGCCCAGGCCATGACCGCGGCCGGCATCGCCGCCGCCACACTGGTTGCCGAATACCATGTCAAAAACACCCGGTCGCAAAACTGCATGACGGAATAGGAGAGCGTCGAGATCATCAGTGGCAACGCCACGCGAATGACATCCCGGCCGCCACTGGGGCGCGACCACCAACCATCCGGTATGGTCGGCCGGGTTTCCCGGCCGGCAGAATCAGCAAAAGCCAATTGTCGAACCCTGTAGATTTTTTTCCAAAACCGATTCGCCAGGTGCCCGCGGCACCTGGCGGGACGGGGCCCATGCCAATCGTCGGCGGCGGACGGGCCCGGCTCCATTCCGTTGCTCCGGCCGCATCCCGGAAATCAGCTCATCCACGCCTCGTATCCCTGTATCTGTTGATCATTCAGGACATGAAATGTCAGGCAACCACCTTCGCCAACTTGCAACATTTGGCGGGCCGGCGTTCGCTGACGATTCGGCCGCCGGCCCGGTCAATGAGAAACCATACGGCCGCCCGGGTTCACCGGTTTGTTACCGATTCCCGGCAGCTGGCCCGGTTTGTTGCCGGGTCGGGCAACGGGTAAAATCGGGTTCCCGGCGATTCGGCGCGGGGAATCTGCCGGATTACCCCCGGTTATCCCGGGAAACGAATCGGATCCCGAACGCGAACGGAACAGGATACCAGCATGCGACTCCGCCAACGATATGTGTCTGTCCTGATAATTGGTGTGGCCGGCTGGCTGGGTTCCGGAATTGGTGGATTGAATCCGGCCCGCGCGACGGTCCCGGATGATTCAATCTGGCAGACCGATGTGGCGGCGGCAATCGCGCAGGCCAGAGATGAAGAAAAGGACCTGCTGCTGTTGTTTACCGGGTCCGACTGGTGTCCGCCCTGTATTCGGCTGGACGAGCAGATTTTCTCCAAACCGGAATTCGCCGCCGCGGCGGAAAAGAACTTTGTTCTTGTCAAATTCGATTTTCCCCAAAACAGCCAGCTGCCGCGGGACCTTGAGACGCAAAACCAGCAATGGTCAGATCGTTACGGAATCGAGGGATTTCCGACCGTGGTGCTGGTCGATCGGGATCAGCAACCGTATGCGTTTACCGGTTTCCGCGATGAAGGCCCAACGGAATATATCAACCATCTGGGCGAATTGCGTCAGGCCCGCGAGAAACGGGACCAGGCGCTGCAGCAGGCAACCGGTTTGACCGGATTGGAGCGGGCCCGCCTGCTGGACGAAGCCTTGTCGGCGATGGACCCGATTATCGGGGAGGTTTATTACCCCGGGCTGATCGAGGAAATCGGGCAACTGGACGCGGATGACGAGGCCGGATTGCGTACCAAGTATTTTGCCCAGCGGGACCGCGAAACCCGGCAGGCCGTCATGAGCAACATTGCGATGGTGGCCCGGCTGAAAAAACCGGCGGAGGCCATTGCCTTTATTGATGCCACGCTGGCCGGGAACAAATTGCCGGTCGAAATGTGGCTGGTGGCCCAGCAAACCAAACTGCGCCTGCTGCGACGGATGGGACAGATCGATGATGCCAATTCGCTGATTGACGACATGCTGAACATTGACGAAATACCGGCCAACACACGGCAGCGACTGGTTAACAACAAGGCGTTTTATCTGGCCAGCCTGGGGCGGCACGAGGATGCCTTCGACGAACTGTCGCGACAGATCAGCAGCCAGCCGGACAACCTGCTGATGACCATTGCGCTGGGTGATTTGCACGACAGCCTCGGCCAGGCGGAGCAGGCATTGCAAGCCTACGACAAGGCAATCGTGGCGTCAGCCGCGCGCCCCGACGTGTTCCTGGAAGTGACGGAAGCCAAGGCCGACGTGTTGTTCGGGATCGATCGCGGCGACGAGGCCCTGGCAACGCTCGATCGGCTGATTGACGACCCGTCAATCGCCGGGACGTTTCGAGCCCAGGCCTTGTTGCACAAGGCCCTGCTGCTGCGGGAAAGCGGGCGCCGCCGGGCCGCGATTCTGGCCGAGAACCGGGCCGTGGAACTGGTCGAATCCGTCCAGGAGAAAGCGGAAATCCAGAAACTGGTCGAGCTGTTTCGCGGCAGATTCACGACCGCCGGCGGGGACGCGGACTCGGACGACCCGTAGCCTCGGCCCGACCCGTGGCCTGCCGCCCGACCCGTGGCCTGCCGCCCGACCCGTGGCCTGCCGCCCGACCCGTGGCCTGCCGCCCGACCCGTGGCCTGCCGGCCGACCCGTGGCCTGCCGCCCGAAACGGCAGGTCGCCGTAAACGCGGGACCGGCACTTCGCGGATACCCAACACCGGGTGAAAATGAACCTCGATCGGTGGCAGGACTTTGGGGGGTGTTACGGTCCCCGGGATTCCTTGCGTGTTCGCGGTCGAGTTGCCCATAATGGTTTGTACCTTTTGTGAACATTCATCAGTTCGTTTTCCCGGCCGGGCATCGAATAATTGACGACCCGGAAATACCTCAGCCGGTGCAACGGCCATCCCGGCCAACGATTCCCAACCGAACGGAGCTATCCAGTCATGTCCAGCAAGCCTACACGTCGCACGTTTGTCAAAACCACGGCCGCCGCCAGCGCCGGATTCTGGGCCGCTGGCGGGGTGGCACCCCGGCGTACCTGGGCGTCCAAACTGGAAAAGGTGCAATTCGCCTGTATCGGAGTGGGTGGCAAAGGCGCAAGTGATTCGGCAGATGCGGGGCGAACCGGTCATGTCGCGGCGGTTTGTGATATTGACGAAGAGACGCTGGGCAAGGCCAAACTGAGTTTTCCCGATGCCCGGCAATTCGTGGACTATCGTGAAATGCTGGATCAGATGGCCGACGGCAGCATTGATGCCGTCACGGTCAGTACGCCCGATCACAACCACGCCGTGGCGGCCCTGGCCGCGATGCGGATGGGTAAACACTGTTTCTGCCAGAAACCCCTGACCCACTCGATCGAGGAAGCCCGGTTGATGGGTGACGTGGCCCGGGAGCAGGGACTGGTCACGCAAATGGGCAATCAGGGAACGGCCGGAAGCATCCTGCGAAAAAGCGCGTGGCTGATTCAAAACGGAAACATTGGCGACGTTCAACACGTGCATGTCTGGACCAACCGGCCGGTCTGGCCTCAGGGCATCGATGTGCAAGTCCGTGAGGAACCGGACGACAATCCCGAATCCCGCGAGGAATGGGCCAAACGGGTCTCCCAGGTGCACTGGAAGGAATGGATCGGGCCGGCCCAATATCGACCGTACAGTCCGGAAATCCACCCGTTCAAGTGGCGCGGATTCTGGAATTTTGGGACGGGAGCCCTCGGCGACATGGCCTGTCATACGCTCAACATGGCCTTCATGGCACTGAACTTGCGCAATCCAACGTCGGTCAGCGCGATGTCCTCGGGTCACGACAAGGTGATGTACCCCAAATGGTCCCAGATTGAATTCGAGTTTCCGGAACTGGATGGTCGCCCGGCGCTCGGGATGACCTGGTACGACGGTGGAAAAATGCCTCCCGCGGAACTGATTCGCGATTTGCCGCGGTACCGCGATGGCGACAAACAACGGGTTTATGACAGTGGCGCGCTGGTCGTGGGCAGCGACGGGATGCTGTTTTCTCCTGGCGATTACGGCGGCGACGAACAGGGCAACACCGGTATTTTGCGTCCCGATGGCAAATACGAGAAACAACGGCGAATCGAAGTGGCCGAGGACGCCATCGCAATCTCACCGGGTCATTTCGACGAATTCACGTTGGCCATCCAGGGTCAGGGAACGCCGGTCAGCAATTTCCCGAACTATGCCGGCCCGCTAACCGAGACCATCCTGCTGGGCAATCTGGCCGTGTGGGCCGCCAGCGACGAGCCGATTGCCTGGGACGCCAGCGAAATGGTCGCCTCGCGGGTTCCCGCGGGGGCTCAGACGGCCGTCGATGAAATGGTTCGTCATACGTATCACAATGGATACAATATTCACCAAACCGCGGCATCGGGAGGCTAAGAGCGTGGGTCCCGGCGGTGCCAGTATTTAACTGGCAAATCAATATCGCATGTCTGGCCATTGCGGTTAATGTCGACGGTGATTTGGCGGTTGACAGGGGTGACGTTTGGGAGAATCCAGAGTGCCGGGAGAACTGTCAATGACGACCACCGATATCCAGCCCCGTCGACTCGTGGTGCCAACGATCGCGTTACTGATCGGTCTGTTGCTGCTGTGTCTCGGTTTGCCGGCATTTGCGGTGCAGAAATCGAACAGTCAAAATCCGGGGGAAAAGGCCATGGAAACGGGGGCGGGAGACATTTCAGGGACGGAATCGGACGAGCAGGCGATTGCCACGTTTGGAGGCGGCTGCTTCTGGTGCGTGGAAGCCGTTTTTCAGGAACTCAAGGGCGTAGCGTCCGTCAAGTCCGGTTACATGGGAGGCACCACGGTCAATCCGACGTACCAGCAAATCTGTACCGGCAAAACCGGCCACGCGGAGGTCATCCAGATCGCTTATGATCCCCAGGTGGTCAGCTACGAAAAATTGCTGGAAGTGTTCTGGGCAACTCATGATCCAACCACGCTAAACCGTCAGGGTTACGATACAGGAACCCAGTATCGCAGCGTGGTCTTTTTTCACGACGACCAGCAGCGGCAGTTGGCCGAAAAATGGAAATCGAAACTGGACCAGTCCGGCCTGTTCAAAGACCCGATTGTGACCGAAATCACCGCGGCTGGCCCCTTCTACGAGGCCGAAGATTATCACCAGGATTATTTCCGGAACAATCCCGACGCCCCCTACTGCCAGGCAAACATCCCGTCCAAGTTGCAGAAGCTGCGAAAGCTGTTTGCCAGCGATCTGAAGGACGCCAGCAAGTAACCGTGGCGGTTCCTTTCCCGAGCCGCGGCCCGGTCGCTCCGCGCCTCCGCTTTGATCGCCCCGCCCGGGCGGCTATAATTCCGGGTTCCGCGATGTCGTTATTCGGTCGCTCGGCGAGCCCGGATCGGCATCAGGAAAACAGTTTGGACACGGAGTTACCAGGTCAACGGCCGGGAGAGATCGATGCGTCAATGGTTCAGCGGTGGATTAACCGTTTTGCTGGTTCTTGTTTGTTTGCCCGGAACCACCGACCGGCTGGTTGCCCAGGACCAGCTGATGACCCCCGAGTTGCTGTGGAAGCTGGGACGACTGGGCGAGACCGTCGTCTCGAACGATGGCAATACGATTTGGTACGCGGTTCGTCGCTATGACCTGGCGAAAAACTCCGGAACCTCCACCCTGTTCGCGATGGATCGTGATGGCGGCAATGTCCGTGCCCTGCTGAGCGACTGGGAATCGATTGGCGACTTGCAGTTGGCGCCGCATGCTGATGGCCAGTCACTGTTCTTTACCGGCGTCAAGCCGGCGCCGGCGACCGACGAGGATCATTCGGCGACCGACCAGGACTCCGATACCGACGAGGACAACGATTCCGACAAGGACGCTGCGGACAAGAAAGTCGATTACGATACCACGCCCCAAATCTATCGGCTGGACCCGGAAGGGGACGCAATTCGTATCAGCAGCGTCGCCGACGGCGTTTCGAATGTCAAAATCTCGCCTACCGGCAAACATGTGGCGTGGACGATCGATGTCAAGATGGACGACACGGTCAACGAGCTGTACAAGGACTTGCCCCAGGCCGATGCCCGGATCATCGACTCGTTGATGTACCGGCACTGGAATGCCTGGCATGATTACAAATACTCGCACTTGCACGTCGCTGCCATCGGTGAGGACGGGCAGGCAGGCGAAGCGCACGACCTGATGGCCGGGATGCGTGTCGATTGTCCCGTCCCCCCGTTTGGTGGCAGCGAGCAAATCGCCTGGTCACCCGAGGGAACCGAGATCTGCTATACCGCCAAGATCGCCGACCGGTGGGCCGAATCGACTGACAGTGATGTGTATACAGTTCAACTTAATGCCGACGGTAGCGCCAGGGGTTCGGCCGTTTGCATCAGTGACGGCCGGGATGGCTACGACAACAATCCGTTGTATTCGCCGGACGGCAAATACCTGGCGTTTAATTCGATGGCCCGTCCGGGTTTCGAGTCCGATCGCAACCTGATCATGTTGTATGATCGCCGCAACAAGACCCTCAGCGAATTGACGGCCGGGCTCGACCAGAATGCCAATCACCCGCACTGGATCCCCGACTCGTCGGGGATGATTTTTGTCTCCGAGTACCGGGGTTCAGAACAACTGTTCCAGATGGATCTCGGTGAATCCGCGCCGCGTCAACTGACCGATGGTCCGTACAACTGGGATATTGTGGACGAGTTGCCGGGTACCAACCAGCTGCTGGTCACCCGGACGTCCATGATTCGGCCGGCGGAACTGTATACCCTGTCGCTACTGGACCAATCCAGCCAAAAACTGACGGGCATCAACGACGAGATTTATTCCACGCTGGTGTTGCCAACGATTGGTGAACGATGGGTCGAGGCCACGGACGGAAAAATGATTCATTGCTGGGTGATTTACCCGCCCGATTTCGACGGATCGAAGAAGTATCCAATGCTGACCTATTGTCAGGGTGGACCCCAGGGCCAGATCGGGCAGTGGTTTTCGTATCGCTGGAATTTCCATCTGATGGCCGCCAACGGGTATGTGGTATTGGCGCCCAACCGCCGCGGCCTGCCAGGTTTTGGTCGCGAATGGAATGACGAGATCAGCGGCGACTGGGGGGGCCAGGCCATGAGGGATCTGTTGTCGGCCACCGACAACATGCTGAATGAACCCTACATCGACCGGGACCATGTCGCGGCCATCGGAGCCAGTTTTGGCGGCTATACGGTTTACTGGCTGATGGGCAATCACAAGGACCGGTTTGCCGCCATGATCGCACATTGCGGGGTGTTCAATCTGGAATCCATGTACGGTTCGACCGAGGAACTGTTTTTTGTGAACTGGGACCTCGGGGGTCCGTACTGGAAAAGCCCGGAAATCCAGAAGGAATATGAACAGTTTTCGCCGCACAAATTTGTTCAGAACTGGAAAACGCCACTGATGGTGATTCACGGTCAGAAGGATTTTCGCGTCCCGGTGACCCAGGGCATGGAGGCCTTTACGGCCGCTCAGGTTCAGGGAGTCGAATCGCGATTTTTGTACTTCCCGGACGAAGGCCACTGGGTCCTCAGTCCCCAGAATGGCGTCCTTTGGCACCGCCTGTTTTTTGACTGGCTGGACCGGTACTGCAAATAGCTGCCCCGAAATCCGAGCGGTCCGGCATCGTGTTCGATCGCCAGCGGATGTCGGTCCGCTGGCGTTTTTTCATGGTGCCGACTGCCATGAATGACTCGACGCTGGAAATCCGGGGCGGAAATTTGATGACTACCGGGGCTGACCGGTCCGGCTGCGGAGTCCGTCCGGTCACTCCACCCGATCGTTTCCGAATCCGCGGCGTCACACCGTTGCGAACGGGTATCGTGCCGGCCTGCCACGGCGCGCTGCGGCAAAGCGTCCATGCTGTCGCATGCCCCCAATGCTGCGACAATACACTCGATACCTGGCAACCTCCGGGGGGTTAGATAACTGGCGGCGAAGATGGGCGAACCGACTCATCATTGGTTGAACGATGGATTATCAGGGAGTCAAACGATGAAAAGACTGACACAAATGGCCTTGTTGGCCGCGGTGGGCATGGCATGGACGGGCTTGAATTGCGTTTCGGCCCAGGACTGGAACCAATGGCGCGGCAACGGTCGCGATGCCATTGCCGCAGATTTTCAGGCGCCCGAAAGCTGGCCCAAAAACCTCTCCAGGACGTGGAGTGTGACGGTTGGCGATGGTGTCTCTTCACCGTCCATCCTGGACGGGAAACTGTATATCATCGCGTTCCAGGAAGGAAATGAAGTTATGCGTTGTCTGGACGCCATGACCGGCGAAGAAGTCTGGCAAGACAGTTATCCGGCGCGACCGGCTTCCGGTCCGGCAGCCGGATTCCCCGGGACTCGCTCCTCACCGGCCGTCGCCAATAACCGGGTGGTAGCTCTCGGCGTCAACGGCACCCTTTCCTGCTGGAATGTGTCGGACGGCAAACTCGCCTGGCGCAACGAGGATTTCAAAGGCCAGATCCCGCGGTTTTCAACGTCCAGTTCCCCGCTGATCGCCGACGGCACCTGTTTTGTGCAATTTGGCAGCGAGGACCGAGGCGGCATCGCCGCCTACGATTTGGACTCGGGTGTGGAAAAATGGAAATGGACCGGCGACGGAACGTCGTATGGCTCGCCGGTGCTGATGTCGATTGACGACCAGCCGGTCCTGTTGGCCCCCACTGCACGGCGACTCGTGATCCTCGATATTTCCTCGGGCGACGAACTTTGGGAAATGGAATACCGCCAGGGCCGTTACAACGCCGCGACACCGGTGGTGGAAGGGCAAACGGCGTACTTCGCCGGCCCGGAACGGGGCATGACGGCTATCGAATTCAGCATGGGCGATGGCAAAATCAACGGTCAGGAAAAATGGCGCAACGACGATACCAATGTCACGACCATCTACAATTCCCCGGTACTGGCAGGCGGAATGCTGTTTGGGCTGTCGACGACCAACAGTTTGTTTTGTGTGGACACCGGTAACGGTTCCACGGCCTGGAATCAGCCGATCGGTACCGAATCGCCGGGCAGCCAGCAAACTGGTGAAGTTCCGCGGGGTGGCGCCCGACCCGGTGGCGGCGAACGAGGAGACGCCCGGCCCGGCAGCGGCCAGCGTGGTGGCGCGCAACCCGGCGGTCGCCGAGGTGGTGGACGAGGCGGTCGCGGGGGTGGCGGTCGCGGCGGTTACGGATCCATCGTTTACGCCGGATCGGTGCTGCTGGGCCTGACGCCGGCCTCGGAACTGGTGGTTTATCCGGCCGACGGGAGCGGCTTCACGGAACTGGCCCGCTACAAGGTTTCCGAAACGCCAACCTACGCCTACCCGGTGCCGGTCGGTAACCGCATCTATATCAAGGACAAGGATGCGCTGACCATGTGGGAGGTGAAGTAAACCGCGGCGCACAACTCGCCCGGAGACACTCCACTTTATTTTGAAAGACGCAATGTGCCCCTTTCGCTTGATTTCAGGATAAACAAGACACAGCCACGCAAGGGTACAGAGGGCACGGCGAAACTGGATGTCAGAAGCGCTGTGGCCTCTGTGTGAACTGTGTGGCCTGTCATTGACGAAAAAAGACAGGGGACAGACAGTGCGGCTTTCCCCGGAATTCGCACGGGTATACAAGCCAGCCGTGCCACTCTCTCGCAAACCGTACTGCCCGACAAACCTCCGGTGGTGCCCCACCAGGGTTTCTCCGCCTGGCCGGTCAGCAACCTTTTAAATCCGGTTGCCGGAACCTGTTCTTCGTCGGACTTGTTCAACGATGCCCTGGGTTCAGGCCATTGTCGCCGATCCAGGTCCACAGGAATTCCCGGTCCGGGTCCGTCAATGGAAAAAAGGCAGGATGACCCCGGTGACATTGGCATGGCCGGTGGCGTTCCAAAACAACCCGTGCCACCCCCGGAATCAAAGCGTCCATTCCAAATTGCCGCATCAGACCCCGGATAGCATCCCCGCCGATCCGGCGCATAATGACGAAACGGCAACCGACAACGACCCGTCAACCCACGAAAGCACCAACATGAAATTGAAATTGATCATACTGATTTTGGCGTTTGCCGGCTCACCTGTGCTGGCGCAAGACCAGGACGAATGGATTGAGATGTTCAACGGTCAGGATCTGTCGGGCTGGCAAGTCAACGAACATCCGGAATCCGTGTATGTCGAGGATGGTTGCCTGGTTACCAACGGCGAGCGGGCACACGTGTTTTATGTGGGACCCGACGGCAACGCAGACTTTACGAACTTCCACTTCAAGGCCAAAGTCAAAACGATGCCCCAGGCCAACTCAGGCATCTACTTTCATACCCGATTCCTGGACGAAGGTTGGCCCGACCGGGGTTACGAAGCCCAGGTCAACAACACCCAGGGCGACCCCAAAAAAACCGGCGGCCTGTACAACGTTCAGGACCATTTTGAGGCGCCCGCCAACGATCACGAGTGGTTCGATTACGAGATCATGGTGGCGGGCAAACACATCGTCGTCAAAATCAACGGCACAACGATCTCGGACTACACCGAGCCGGATGACCTCGACCGACCGGAGCGGCAATTGTCGCACGGCACTTTTGCCCTGCAGGCCCACGATCCGGGTAGCAAGGTGTATTACAAGGATCTGAAAGTTAAACGCCTGGCCGAATAGCGGGCACGCGGCCGAAACGGTTGTGACAGTTGCCACGGTGACTCCTCGAGGTGTGCAATTCTCTCGGGGCCGGCCGAAATGGGCTGATAGAAGCACCATTTCGCACTGCAACCGTTACCATGGCTGGCTGGTCCAGCCCTGCCTGGCGGATGCGACACGGCCCGGCCCCGCGTTGCGGCTGGACCGGGATGAGGCAACGCTGTGACCGGGCAGCTCAAGGCGTTGCGCCGAATAATTCGCGGAAAAACATTTGCATTGCCTGCCACGATCGTTTGTCCGCTTTCTCGTTGTACGCCGCGCCGCGCGAGTTGTCGTTGCCGGCCATGGGCTGGGTAAACGAGTGCACCGCGCCGGAATAGGCATTCATTTGCCAGTCAACACCCGCAGCATTGAGCTCGTTTTTCATTGCTTCAATGTCTTCGGCGGCCACGAACGGATCGTCAGCTCCGTGACAGATCAGCACGCTGGCCTGAATATTCTTGCCATCCTCCGGTTGGGGGGAATCGAGGCCTCCGTGGAAGCTGACGACTCCCGTCACGTCGGCTCCGCTGTGCGCCAGTTCGAGGACTCCGGTCCCGCCAAAACAATATCCGATGGCCGCGATTTTTGACGCGGCGACGCCCGGCCGGGACCGCAACTGCTGGAGTCCGAGGTTCAATCGTCGACGATACAGCTCCCGATCCGTCTTGTACAAACCCGCCTGTTTACCGGCCTCCTGAGGATTCGCGGGACGCTGGTCTTTGCCGTAGATATCCAGGGCGAAGGCGACATAGCCCAGTTCCGCCAACTGTTTGCACCGGGATTTCTCATAATCGGTCAGGCCCATCCATTGGTGGACAACAAGGATTCCGGGGATCTCCTGACCGGCCAGCGCCGGGTCCCAGGCAACAAACCCCTCCAGAACCACGTCTCCATCCCGGTACTCAACCGTTTCGGTCATGATTTCGGCTTGCACGGTTGACAGACAAACAACAAGGACCGGCAGAATGGCCAACGCGAATCGCATACGTAAATTCCTCCGGGTTCCACCGTCAAACGAACCCGGACATTCTACTTTTTCCGGCAAGCAAACACAGCGGCCCTGCAAAAAACTCCGTTTGGCGGCCATAGGCCGCTCACCCGGCAGTTCCGATGACCGTGCCGCGGGTACGGATGGACCAGCCACCCGCGGCACGCGTTAAGTGGAAATGAATTCCGGCGGACCAGCTTCCCCCGCACAGAATATGCGAGGATGGACCAACCATCCGTGGCACCTCCCGAAACAGGGAACCAAAGACAGACGCAAAGAAGTCCGTTTCTTGATCCCTGCCCGTCACGCGTTTCATCAATGGGTTAATTCACGAGGTCGCCAACGCGGCGGGGCTTTCCCTCCGCAGCAACTGTCCGATCTCCGCGAATTCCTCGCTGAGCAAATCCAGCACGTCATCCAGGCTGATCAGCCCAACCAGTTTTCCATCGGTGTCGACCACCGGCAATCGCCGGAATGGGCCAGCCCGCATTTGGGAAATGGCGGATTCGATCGACGTGCTCTCCCGAACCGACGTCGGCGCCAGGCTCATGACGTCCCGAACCGTCGTTTTGCCGGCATCCAGTCCCTTGCCAACCACGCGTACCGCCAGATCACGATCCGTCAGGATTCCGACGGGACGCGATTCTTTGTCCAGAACCATCAACGTGCCCACATTGCGCGAATGCATGCGGCCAGCGGCGATTTGCACCGATTCGTCGGGATCGACCAGATCCACTTCGCGAACGCAAATTCGTCCTACTGACATATCGGTTCTCCTTGTTAAGCTGGTGAAAATCTCCGACCGCTCGTTTATCTCGTGCAATTCGTATGCCATTGAGGCCGAGGCGTTGCATCGGGCCCGCGAGCGCCAAATCGTCGATGGTTTGCCGCGTTCAGCCATCGCAAAGCGTGATGGCCAGCTCGGCAAGCCGTCCAACCGGGCAAAGCCGAGGCTCACCAGGTGTGCGATTTCGATCCAGGTGGCATGGAAACCGCCCTTTTGATGTCCCCCGATCCGGGGGTCTCGAGTTGGGAAAACTGGCGAATTCGTGCCTGATTCGATTTGCGGTTACATTCGTTCCTGAATCCCGGTACACCGGCAGTTGCGGTGGCCAACGGCACAAACAGGGACGTTATGCGTTTACAATTCGCGATATCGGTGTGCGTCATTGCCGGCCTCGTTTTTTGCAATGCTGGCAGCGGCTGCCAGCTTTCGATGGTGCAGAACGAGGTTAAACACCAAATCGGGCAGCCACCAGCCGACGCCGCCAATCCTGACCTGCGGCCCGATGGATCGAGCGGGGCTTCATGGCTGACCTCCAATAGCGGATCGCCGGGATCGACCGATCGAAGTTTCAAAAATCAGCAAGGTCCTCGCAAGGATCATCCCCGGCGTCCACCGGTTGGCTGGCGTGCCGAATGGATCACTGATCCGCAATGCGGTTTGGCGACAACGGATGTTCATGCCACGGTTCCGTTGCTGGGGCTGGCCGGCTCGCCCCCGCCGCTGATCAAGGTCGGTTTTGCTTACACCGATTTGTTTGCTGCCGATTCCGTCGGAATACCCCGTCAATTGTTCGAATATTCCATTGGAATGACGTGGATTCGACCCTGCAACCATCGCTGGACCGTACTGTCGATGGTCGGCGCGGGAATGGCGACCGACAATCAGAACCGGTCCAGTGACGCCTGGCAGTTTCGCGGAGGAGTGTTCGGGATTTACGAACACAGCCCGCAATGGAAGTGGACGTTTGGAGCACTGGCAACCGGTCGCGAGGACTTGCCGGTAATTCCCGCGGTGGGAGTTGTCTGGCAACCGGATCGGGATTATCGAGTCGATCTGACATTCCCCCGACCGCAGTTCAACTGGTTGATCTCGGAAAACGGGACTCGCCAGCAATGGGCGTTTTTCGGAGCAGGGATCAACGGAACTACCTGGGCCTGCGAATCGGCCGGAATGGTTGACGACCGGCTCACCTACCGTGATTTGCGGGTGGTCGCCGGCTGGGAATCCAGGCCGACATCGAATTCCGGGATGCCGGTTCCAATGGGAAAAACGCTTCGAGCCGAAATTGGTTATGCCGTCGCGCGTCAGTTTGAATTTGAAAATGAGAATCGCCAGCAGGATCTGGAGGATTCTTTCCTGATGGGTATCACGACGAAGTTTTGAGCATTATCCCGGCGACTTCCAATGCTTCGCCAACCCGATTGGTGTTGGATGTCCGGCTCGCACTGGCCCAAAAGCAACGATGCTCGCAATAACCGCGGGGCAGCGCCGGACGCTTTCCGGATGGCGTCCGGGTCGGGTAGAATCATTGAATCGGGAGAGGAACCGCCATTCATGCGGGACACGGACCGGGAGGTAATGGAACGGATGAGCTCCGGGATTTTTCACGTCCTTCGACGATTGTTGCGGGAGCAATCGGTCGCTGCCCTGGGCACGCTGCGCGACGACGAACCCTGGGTGTCGATGGTTCCGTTTGTGGTGGCCCCGGGGGGCAAAAGCCTGATCATTCATACCAGCCATTTGGCCGCGCACACGCAAAACATGATTCAAAACCGGCAAGTCAGCGTGCTGGTCAGCGAGCCGGAAAGTCCGGATAAAATGCCGCAATCACTGGCCCGGGTCACCATTCAGGGCACTGCCCGCCCTGCGCCATCCGATGACCCGGATTATCCGCTTTGGCAACAGCTGTACCTGGGGCGATTCCCCGCAGCCGCGCCGCTGTTTGAATTCGGCGATTTCGGCCTGTTTTTGATCGACGTCCGGTCAGCGCGGGTGGTCGCCGGATTCGCCCAGGCCCTGACAGTCGAAGCCGACCGGTTTTCCGCGGCCGTCAATGAAGCATTCAGGGGTCAGTCAGACTCTGAAGAAAGCACGTAGCAGTGCACCTTGAGGGTGCCACGGGTGGCTTGTCACGCCAAAAGAAGGGGTCAGGCAGACTCTTTTTCTTGCGGAGGACTTCGGGTTCGGAGGTGTGGGTGCCCGGGTGGCTTGTCCAACCGTGCGGTTTCAGGGTAATACCACGTGTCGGGTGAGCCGGCAGGGCGCCAAATCGTGGTTGTCGACCGAGCCGGTCAGGCACACGAAACGGGCGTCGATTCGCTGGTGATTTGCCCTTGCCGCACAGATCACCGGACGCCGGCCGATCGTATTCCGTCAGGAAGCGCCGTCAGAAACGTCAACAACAAAATCCAGAAACAAAGCACCAGATTCTGGATCGGCAGTTGCAGGGCCAGCGGAAAGCAATAGATCAGGATCACCGCCGGAAACCAGACCAGCCAGTTGGCGATTAGTACCGGCAAGACGCGTTTGCGATACCAGTGCGGTCCCAGTTGTTGCCGGAACCGCGAAACACTGTAACCGCAGTCGCGCCACGCAAAAAACAAAATTACATTGACGAGGCCGAGGACCGGTACATAAACCAGTTGATCGACAACGGTCTTGATCGCAATGACCTGCCAACTGGATCCGTCACCAAACAGATACGCCTGCAACCGGTACCAGACATCAATCTCGACACCCTTGGCTGCCCAAAACAGGGAATTTGAAATCAGCCAGGTATTGGGCGGATTTTTCAATTTGGCGTCGATGCATTTCCGGAGCAACGAGGGAATCAAGCCACCGAACAGGCCGGTCGACACCGCGGCAAACCAAAAACCGCCGCGAATCTTCAGCTGGGCGATGGTTTCCAAAAACCGGTGCACCGACGGGATGAACCAGTAGCCGGTGATGATTGCCGACCCGAATATCCACAGCGCGATCCCGGCCAACCGGTTTCGTCGGGCCGCTTCGATTCCATCGATGATCGATTGCCTCAAGATCGCCTGCGACGAAACGGCATTCCCGGTCAATTTGGCCGCAGACTGTGTTCGTCGCTCATGCTCACCGGTCACAAAACAGCGCCTGCTCGGGGACAAACAACAAAGACAACAAAATAACGGCACACAGCGGCTCGGTCGAAAACCACGATTTGGCACCCCGACTGGCTTGCCCGGCAACGCGGTTTTCTCCGGAAATGGCAGGGTTGGACAAGCCAACCGTGGCACCGTCCCGTGCAAACCGGCAAAATTTTACCGAGCCACACGGAGCCGGTTTCCGGCGGACGATCGTCGTATCAATATTGAATCGCAAGCGTGATGGCCGACTCCGCTTCACGATGCACCAGCACCAGGAATTGCTGCCAGCCCCAGGGCCACCCGTGGATCCGGATGCTGCCAGCCCGTCGCCTGGCCAAGGCCACGTGCGCGTCGGGCAATTCGCCGCGCCGCAGGGACTTGACCGCACGTTCCATTTCGGCAACCGGGTCCGCCACTCGATTCAAGCTGGACTACCTGAGCGATGCGGCAGGGTCCTGGACGTTGCAAGCGCGTACTGGTCTGTTGGCAGGAAATGATCGCCCGGGCCACCCGGTTGGGACAGATCCGGTACTGGTGGATGCTGTCTTCCGGTTGTTTGATCCGAAGCGGCACCAGCACGACAACGACGAATGCGATGACGATCATCGCCACGCCTGCCGCCCGGGAGAGTCTGGTTTTCCAGGGTCTGATCATCGGCGGTACCAGCTATCCGTTTTGATCGCAAATCCATTGAATCTGGGCCAGGTGATGGTCCCCGTGCCAGACATACAACGGCAAGGCCTCTTGCAGTGTAATCACCCGATCCATCTCGGGATGAAAAAACCCCCGGCCCCACTGTTCGTCGGTCATCCGGCTCAGCAACTGACACCAACGGGCGTGCAAGGCGTCAATCAGACTCAGCGAACATTCTACCGGTGCTTCCCGCGCATCCACAACGTCCGACCATAACGACTCGTCGTATGATTTGATCGTCGGCGTGGGTTCGGTCAGGGCCCACTTGAACCGAACGTATGAATTGAGGTGGCTGTCGGCCAGATGATGGACAATTTGACGAATCGTCCAGTTGCGGTACCTGGTATCCAGCAATCCGGTATCCAGCGCACGAACTACCGTTGCCAGTTCCTGTGGAAAACGTTCGAGCTGTTCGATGTACGTCTGTCGGGTGGTATTTGAATAGTCACCGGGCGGGACAAACGCACCGGCGGGGTTTTGGGGAGGCTGTTTTGGAGGATTCATCCGCAACCTGTGTTTGGTTGGTGGGTCGTTGTGAGGGACCCAACCCGCTGCGGCGGATCCAACGCGTCGGGACGACGGGTTCTGTCGCCTGGCCGCTCAGCGACGGGGCGACTTTGCCGGGCGACCGGCACCCGTTTTCATGAACGCCTGGAGCTCCGGCAAATACTGGCGATACACGTCACGTGGCAGACAGTTGTGCTGTTTGCACAGCCGGGCCGCCATCCCCACGACTTCACCCATGGTACCCGTGGTTTTCATTACGCGGACCGCCCCCAGGGCCTCGTGAGTCACGCTGATGTCGCGCCCGGCCATCAACAGGTTGTCGATATTCCGACTGTACAGGCATCGCCAGGGCGCCCAGTATGGCCCGTCGTAGGTATAACCCGGTCCGTGAGTGAAGTCGGCAATGAACTCGTCTCCCGCGTGGCCATCCCGGTACTTCTCGTGCGGGAAATGGGTATCGATGCCCCAGGTGCACGGGAAACAGCCGTCGGGAAACTCCGTACCATCCCGCAAATCCTCGGCCGTCAGGACCACATCTCCCAGCAGGCGGCGCGATTCGCGCTTGCCGGCAATGTAGGCGACCCAATTGAGTCGGTGGGCCGGGTAGCGTCCTTCCACGTTTTTGATCGCATCCCAGGCACCGTACATTGCCCGAAAATTCTGGTCCCGAATCCGTTCCATGTCATGGATCGGATCGCGATCAAAACCGTTTTCCCAAAACCAGTTGCCCAGGCTGATCGGTTTGCCGCCCCCAACCGCCTCCGGTTCCGTTGGCCCGTCACTGCGACCGGGAAAGGGCTTGTCACGCAAGTCCACCGCCCACGGGCAGCGAGGAAACGTGGCCTGCTCACACGCCGACTGCAACTCCGATGACAGGGGATCCTCGTCTTCACACAGACATTTGATGTTCCACAGGTTGCTGGCGCCCATGTGCCCGGTCTCGGTTACTTCAAAATCGGCCCCCGCCAAATAGCCAACGCATCCGTCTCCGGTACTGTCCAGGAACAACCGCCCGCGCACGCGTGTTCGCGCGGCCGAACGAATGTGTTGGCAACGTACGGAGTCAATGTGTCCGCCGGACACGGTGACCTGGTTGACGCGATTCTCCAAATACAGCGTGATATTGGGTTCGTCGCGGACCAGTTGCAATTTCCGTGCGTCATCAAATACTGCGGCCGATTGTGCGTTCCGCGAATCCGGATGCTTGTCGGGAATCACTTCCATGACCACGTCACCAATCCGCGGCCACGGCGGCTGGTTGACGTTTCCCTCGGGCCAAACGCGGACTTCGGAGCTGGAGTTCCCGCCCAACACCGGTCGATCCTGTATCAGGGCCACGTCCAAACCCAGCCGTGCTGCCGTAATCGCCGCGCACGTGCCTGCCACTCCTCCGCCAACCACCACCAGGTCGTAGACCGGTGTATCCGTCGGCTGACGGGTCCAGCCCGACAATTCATGGCGCAGCTGTGCCAGCTGGTCCGGGTCGTCTGGCGGCACCCAGTCCCCATCCGAGGACAACACAATCGCATCGCAGCGGCCCTCGAAACCGGTCAGGTCATGCAAGGCGATCCTGACAACTTCATTCAATCGAAGCACGCCGCCATCCTGCCAATGCCATTGAGCACCCTCCATGCCGAAAGTCGTTTCCAGTGGCTCGCCATCTACGAGCAGCTGAAATCGCCCGGGAGCGCCGGAAACGTTCCACGGGGCCACCCAGTTGCGAGTTCGCACCCAGATGCGGTACACCCCGGGCCCGGGCAAACGGACTTCGGTCGTAGCGTCGACCACGGGTCGGCCCATGCCGTGTGCCAGCAGGAACGGTGAGCCCATCAAATCCATAAACTGCTGGTCGATTACCCAGCCACCCGTATCGTCGAAGGCTTCCGATTCAACCAGCACGACATCCGCGCCCAGCCGGTTCAAAGCGACGACCGAGGCACATACCATGAACAACAACGGGCATTGAAAACGCATGACAACTCGCGGCAAGAAAAAACGCGGCAAGGAAAAAAGACTCGCAACCGGCTCTGTCGAAAAACACGATTTGGTGCCTCTGCCGGCTCGCCCGGCACCGCCTGTTTCCCGGAAATGGCACGGTGGGACAAGCCAACCGTGGCACCCTCACCTCCCAACCCAAATGTTTTCTGCACAGCCCTCACCCAAAATGCCCTGCCCCGTGCCGGCCGGCAGTGATCGCGAGCGGGTTGTAATGATGACCGGATAACGATTATAGCCAGCTCGATACCCGGGCGTGAGCGGCCATTATTTGGCCGATCTGGCTGACACGGCGCGGGAAACGGCCGGCGCGTGAACAAGGGACGGGCACCGCGCGGATCATCTCCCGCAGGGCGATACCAAACCGGCCTGGGACCCGTCCCATGTCAGGCAAACGGGAGCTGGCTCGGCGCCGCTGCCTGGTTTTGGCCTGGCAACCGGTGGGTACGTAGCGCCGGTTCCCGCGGTGCGCCCGTCGGCCAACGACCGTTTGCGGTTTCGAGACCGGATTGGCCGGTTGCGACCGGCATGCTGGCAACTTTCGCTGGCAAGCCCTAAAATGCTCTGGGTCTTGGCGCAAGTTGCTGTTGATCCCGTTGTCCCGAGTGAAATAGAATGCCGGGCTGCACCACGGAAGGTGCCTGTTTTCAATCGTCGGCTTGTTCCGGCTGCCCGCGGCCGGGGCCATCGATTGTTTACTCCCATGGTCGCAAGGAAGCGGCGTTGTTCTTGCCCGGCTCCGACTGTCGACAAACGATTCAGGATTTTTGCCGACAGTTATCGCTCGCTGAACAGTGCACGCGGATCAGGCCCAGGATCCTTCCGTACGTTACGCACTTTCGCTTTTTCGGAGCTCCCGGTGACCCACGGGTTTGACGATAAAGAACGCGTCAAGCAGGCGACAGACATTGTCGATCTGGTCAGCAACTATATGCAGTTGCGTCGTCAGGGCAGCATCTACGTGGCCGCCTGTCCATGGCATGACGACCACCGCCCCAGTTTGCAAATCAATCCGGCTCGCCAGTCCTGGAAATGCTGGGTCTGTGATATTGGGGGCGACGTTTTCAGTTTCGTGATGAAGCGGGAAAACGTGGAATTCCGGCAATCGCTGGAAATGCTGGCCGAGCGGGCCGGAATTTCACTGTCGAGTCGCCCCGGGCCCCGCACAACGGCCGGTGATCCCAATGACAAACCAACCTTGTACAAGGCGATGGACTGGGCGGCTGAACAGTATTCTGCCTGTTTGAAATCTGATCCGGCGGCCGAACCGGCCCGTCGCTACCTGGCAGCACGCGGGATCAATGACGAGGCGATTCACCGCTTCATGATTGGATTCGCGCCCAATTCCTGGTCATGGTTGCTGGATCGCAGCAAAACGACCGGGCATTCCGCGGAAGTTCTGAATGCCTGTGGCCTGTTGGCCAGCAGTGAACGGGGCGGCTGGTACGAGCGGTTTCGGGGACGCCTGATGTTTCCGATTCATGATCTGCAACAACGGGTGATCGCCTTTGGCGGTCGCATCCTGCCCGAAATTGCCCAACAGGAACAGGCCGACGAGGGCCGTCCGGCGGCCAAGTACATTAATTCTCCGGAAACTCGCCTGTATTCCAAAAGCGAAAACCTGTTTGGTTTGAACATTGCCCGCGACGGTCTGGCCAGCGACCGGCATTTGATCATTGTGGAAGGTTATACCGATGTCATCGCCGCCTGGATGGCAGGGATCGAAAACGTCTCGGCGGTTTGTGGCACCGCGCTGAATCAGCGACATATCCGGCTGATCCGGCGGTTTGCCGATCGAATCACCCTGGTGCTGGACGGCGATGCTGCCGGCCAGCGGCGGACCAACGAAATTCTGGAACACTTTGTGGCGGCTGATATCGATTTGCGGATTATGACGCTGCCGGAAGGCCAGGATCCCTGCGATTTTCTGCAGGCCCGGGGAGCGGCCGAATTTCGCAAGCGGGCCAGTCAGGCCGTCGATGCCCTGGATCACAAAATCCGGATTGAGACTGAGGGAATCGACCTGATTCGGGATACTCATCTGGCCCACCAGTCACTGGAAAATATCCTGATGACCATTGCCGGCAGTCCGGCAGCGCTGGGAAAATCGTCGGACAGCCGGTTGCGGAACCAGCAGATTATGACCCGCTTGTCGCGGCTGTTTCAGATCGAACTGGACAGCCTGCACCGGCGTGTGGCCGAACTGCAGCGCACCCGACGGCAGCGGACCCGATCGATGACCGCTGGCGAAACCGCCGGGAAACGTCCGTCGCTGAGAGAATTGCGGCCGCTGGAATGCGAGCTGTTGCAAATTCTGCTACGCAATGATGAACTTCTGGATCGTGCTATCGAGAACATTTCTCCCGATGAATTCGTACAAGGCCCCTGTCGGGAGATTTATGAGCTGGTTTGCGAGTGCTATCACACCGGCAGCCCCGTGAACTTCAGTTCGCTGATGCTGCAACTGGAAGACCCCGACTTGAAACACTTGCTCGACCGGCTGGACGAAGAGTCGCAGGCCAAGGAATCGATGACGGAAGTCGACTTGTCCCACCAGTTGGGCAGTGTAATTGAGGCCTTTAACCGCCAGCAACTGGAGCTTGACAAGCGTCAGGCGATGTCCAGTCTGGCCCAACCGGAACTTGATACACAGGAGGAAGCCAACATTCTGGAACGCATGTTCCAGCAAGCCAAAGAGCGGCAGGGAATTCAGTAGCCCACGGAAGGGATACGACCGGCCGCCCGGATGATGACGTGCACCCCTGACCCCCTGGCTCGCCTGACCGGCGATCCAGAGGCGGGCCCGTCACCCTCATCCACCGCGTTGAGTGCTTTAGCGATAAGGAAATCGCAGGAGGATTGCACCATGGAATTCCTGGAAACGGATTTGAAGGCTCTGATTACGCAGGGAAAAAAACAGGGATATCTGACTTACGAACAGGTCTCCGGTTATCTGCCGGACGAAGCCAGCACACCTGAAAAACTCGACAATCTGGTGTTGCGCAATCGAATCCGGCCGGCATCGAATTGCGCAAGCCGGCGAGGTGGCGACCGAGTACCGAAGACGGGCCGTCCGCCGAGGATCTGCAACAGGCCGAGGTGGAAATGGCCATCCTCGCCACATTCAACGAAAAGATCACGCGTCCCGGCGATGATCCGATTCGCATGTACCTCAGCCAGATGGCGGAGATTCCGTTGCTGACCCGGGAGCAGGAGATCGGGTTGGCCAAACGAATCGAGATCGCTCGCAAACGGTTCCGCCGCAGCGTACTGAGCTGCGATTACAGCTTGCGGCAAACCGTCGCGACACTGAAGACGGGTTTATGCCGGCGATTTGCCGTTCGACCGCACGATCAAGGTCTCGTTGACCGAACGTCTGACCAAGGAACAGATCTCGGCCCGCATGCCCCATCATTTCCGGACGATCGATCACCTGCTGGCCGAAAACCAGAACGATTTCCAGGCATGACCAGCCTCAGCGCTGTCGGCCGAGGAACGGCTGGCGGCGCGGACCCGCTTCATTCGCCGCCGTCGCAAACTGCTGCAACTGGTCGAGGAACTCAGTTTGCGTTCCCGTCGCGTCGTTCCGCTGATCGAGCAAATGAAAAAATTTGCCGGACCGAATGGAATGGATCCAGCACTCGTTTGGACGAGGTGACGCCATGATGCCTCGCGCAAGCGGCTGGTGGAAAATCTGCACAGCGAGTTGCGGCGATTGATGCTGGAAACGCTGGAATCGCCCCGCGGCATGCGGCTGCGCTACGAAAACAGCAAACGGTATCACGAGCAGTTCGAGGCCGCCAAGCGGGAGCTGTCCAGCGGCAATCTGCGGCTGGTGGTTTCCATCGCCAAAAAGTATCGCAACCGCGGAATGAGTTTCCTGGATCTGATTCAGGAAGGCAATACCGGACTGATGCGGGCGGTCGACAAGTACGAATATCGCCGCGGGTTCAAGTTTTCGACCTACGCCACCTGGTGGATTCGGCAGGCCATCACGCGGGCCATTGCGGACCAGGCTCGCACGATTCGAATTCCGGTTCACATGATCGATGTCCTGTCCCGACTGCGGAATATCGAAAAGCGATTGCAGCAGGAAACCAAGCGGATGCCCACCACGGAGGAAATCGCCGAGCTCGCCGAAATCCCCGTCGAGGAAGTCCGCCGCGTGATGGACATCGGCCGGCACCCGGTCAGTCTGGATCGTCCCGTCGGCGAAGGCGAAGACTGCAGCTTTCGGCGAGTTCATCGAGGACGATGCGACACAGAATCCGGTTCGCAACGCCAGCAACTGCATTTTGAAAGACAAAATCGACGAACTGCTCAAGACATTGACCTATCGGGAACGCGAAATCATTCGACTGCGTTACGGCCTGGGCGACGGTTACACGTATACGCTGGAAGAAGTCGGCCGGATCTTTCGGGTGACCCGGGAACGCGTCCGCCAAATTGAGGCCAAGGCGGTTCGGAAACTGCAAAATCCGGTCCGCAGTGAATGCCTGGCCGGGTTCGTAAAAACCGAACGTGAATTTGCACTTTGATGGCAATGGATCGGGAATTCGGATACTCGCCAATTCTCCCGCGGACGATAGAATGAAACCGTCGGGACCCGGTCCTGGCGGTTTTTTTTGTGCTCCCCGGAAATTCGTTCGGCAACCAAGTGGCGGTGTCCCGATGGCAACCCGGCTCGATCCCCAATTACTGGTCCGGCTCCACCGAATCCTGCGACAGCAGGAAGACCTGAGAAGCCGGATTCGAAAATGTCCGGTCCGCGCCACGCTGGCTCGCAAAACGGAACAGAACCTGGAATCTTCGTTGCGGGACGCCCGCCAGCGGTTGCAGCAAACGCGGATGGCAGCCGACCAAAAACAGCTGCAACTGAACGAACGGGAGACCCGGATCGAGGAATTCCGGGGAAAACGCAACGCCTGTGATTCCAACCGCGAGTACCAGTTGCTAACGGATCAAATTGCGGCGGATCAACAGGCCAATAGCGTGCAATCCGACGAGATTCTGGAGTTGCTGGAACGCATCGATCAGATCGAGTCGGCCATCGCGAAAACGGAAGCTGGCCTGAAACAGGCCCAGGCCGAAACCGCACGGGTCCAGGCCACCGTCAATATGGAGCTCAAACAACTGGAAACCGAACTGGCGGCTGTCAACCAGGAACTGGGTGAAGCCGAAGCCCGTTTGCCGACCGACGTCCGCGATGCCTATCGGCGCATGGTGGAAGCGGTCGGTGAAGACGCGATTGCGGCCGTCGACGACAACTGTTGCGGGCACTGCAATACCACCCAGACCGCTCAGGTGATCAGCGAACTTATGCTGAAAAATGCGGTATTCTGCCAAAGTTGCGGCAGCCTGATATACCTGGCAGAAAAAGCCATCGTGTGATGACCGGGACGCCCCCGACGGCGGGTCCGGATGACCGTTTTCGTCTTTACAGGCCGGTCAAATGGTGGAAAATGCGGGGTGTACAGGGGCCTGCGTCATTCCTTGTGATGCAGGTCTCGCTGTTTTGAGTCGGTTGTTCCCGCCGCCTCCCGTTGAATAACCACCGCCGCAAACGGACTGCGGGCGGGCAGCAGGTCGTGATCCGGCCCGTCTGCAGGTGTCCCAGGTCCTATTTCGATGTTCCCGATTCAGGAGATATTGCCGTGTCCGATCGCATTCCGATGACCCAGGAAGGCTACAACAAGATCAGGAATGAAATCGAGCATCTGGAAAATGTGGAGATGCCCAAAATCACGGAAAAGATCGCGGCGGCACGCGCTGAAGGAGACCTCAAGGAAAACGCCGAATACCACGGTCAACGCGAAGCCCAGGGGATGTTGCAGGCCAAGATCAACCAGTTGAAAACCAAGCTCAACCATTCCACGATCGTGGACATGAGCAAGATCGACAAAAGTGAAGTCGCCTTTGGAGCAACCGTCACCGTCCTGGATCTGGACCTCGACGACCAGGAAGAAATCACGCTGGTCGGTGCCGGAGAGGAAGACTACGATGCCGGCCGGTTCCTGATCACCAGCCCGATCGGGCAAGGGTTATTGGGGAAAAAAGTAGGTGAAGTCGCCGAAATCGAAGTTCCCAAGGGAACCATTCACTTCAAGATCCTGGATATCTCCTACCACTCGCAGGTCTGACGTTTCCAACAAGACCTGTCCAAAGGACCGGTTCGGCCGCCGGCCGTCAATCGATTGCCGGCCATGCGGACGGTCGGCTGGACATTGCTCCCTGGCCAACCGGTTCAACGATCGAAACATCCGGCACAACCGGCAACGTTTGCCCGGTTTGGCTGGTCGTTGAATCAGGCAGACTGGCCACCAGCTTTCTGAAATTTCCCTGTTTGGCCAATACTCACAATCGGCCAGGTCCGATATTTCCCTGTGGCAGCCGGCGTGCTTCGGACGGGATCAAATCGGGCATCCCCTGAGGCTGTCACAGTGCTGCCAACACCCGGCCGGCGGCGGGCGCGAATGCCCGATTTTTCAACCCTTCGGCAGGCAATTCAGGAGAGTAAGGAGAGTATTTTGATGACCGTTTATTCAGAACGCTGGATCACGATGATCGCATGGCTGGCGTTTATAACGGTAGGGACACCGGCCGGAGCGACGACGGATGGCCTGCAACAGTCGCGATATCTGGAATCCATCACAGGCTCGCGGATCGCGCAATCGTCCATTTCCATTTCCCGATCGGACCGCAAAAACCCGTTGCGACCGGCACACGTCCAGGTCGTGATATCGGGCATGGATGGCCAGTCGCCCGACCAGGTTGTCGCCAGTTGCAACGCCGCCAGCCTGAAATTAATGATGACCCCGGAAAGCCGCGGAAACGACAAAACGGTGGCCGAAGGAAGCCCTTCGATGATTCGGTTGCAGGCCCAAACCACCCGGTCGCCAATGGCCGAGGGTCGTATCCTGGTTCAGCCGTCCTTGACCGAAAACCCGGTTCCGGCAGTCAACCGCACGATCGCCTCCAGCCTGCAGGCCGTTTCCCGGCTGGTGCGGTCGGCCTACGAGCCGATTCCGCCCGCCATGGCCCGTTTGCGACAGGCCCCGGCGATGCCGGTCGCCAACTCCCGACCGGTTCCGGTCTTGGCAACCGGTTATCGGTCCAAAACCGCAAAGCCATCCGCGCATGGCAAATCGCCGCTGCCGTTGCGGCGCCCGCGGATTTCCAATATCGATGTGTTTACCGTATCCAGCCACGAGGCTGCCGACCTGGGGCAAATGGAACGGTCCGGCTGGAATTCCCCGATTATGGAATCGGAAGTGTCTGACGATTCGTGCTGGTTCCTGAACGACTGGGGATGCACGAATTGCACCCTGGGCAGCCCCACACCGGCACGGAGCACTCTGGCAAGGATCAGGGATCAACGATTGTTGGAAGACTTTTCCACCGCGCCGATGGACGACGCACTGGGGTCGCGGCAATTATCGATCGGCAAAAGCGGTCTGCCGGCCGTCAGCATTTCTCATTCGCGCATCGTTCCGGCAAAATCGATTACGATCAAATCGCTGTATGCGAGCATTAAATCCATCGCAACGACGGTCGGTCGAGTCGTTCAACCGCTGCTGGACATCGCGCACCGGTGGCAATTGCGCCAACAAATCGATTCCGTTTACCAGACGTTCAAATCGATGGCCTGGCCGGGCTATCTGGGCGCAGCCTGAACACCTGGGGGGGATGCCTGTGATATCGTATCCGGCGGGGCGATCCGGAGCGCCGCCGGTCGGGACCGGGCAGAAACCGGCGGTGCGGCCAGCCGCCGGTTGGTCGTTGCGGCTGTTTGAAAACGCAACAGGTGTCCAATTTTGCGGCGATTTCGGGTCGGCGCGAGTTTCCGGCAGTCGGCATGGAGGGATTCCGTCCGGCTGCCGCGGCGCGGGGAAAACGTTCATTAGGGCGGGCCGGCCGGGATCCTGACCGGGCGGTTATTCCGATTGCACCAGACGTGACACGTCCAGGCCCCGGGTTGTTTGCGTTGGGGCACGGGATTTGCGTGCTGCTTATTGTGGTCTGTCCTCCTGTATCGCTCGCAACGATCGCTTTTGCCGGGCAAAAAACGGCGGATTTGCGTATCAAGCGGTTGAAAATGGCGTTTTTTCAGTGGCGTTTGACAGCCCGTCAAAATAGAATATGCGTTGAGGGCACAGTTTGTGCCGATCATTAAAAATGCGTTGACAGGGGATCAGGCGTGTCCGCTCGGCCTGCCGGCGATGGGCGACTACACAAGTTAATCTGTTTGGAGTTTTGATATGTCGAAATGCAGCCGTAACGGGATGCGATTCCAGTGGGTCCTGGGTCTGGCCGCGTTGCTGGTCGTCCCGAATTGCTTGGTCGCCCAGGAAACGGCTGCCCGGCTGGGGACGTTTGACTCGACCAGCGGCGAAATCACTTTCGCCCTGAGCCTGCAACCACAGTTGGCCGCTCCGGGTGAAGTCCAGCCCGCGCACATCGCCATCTATTTCGACACCTCGGCCAGCCAAAACGGCCTGTTTCGGGATGATGCGCCAAGGCCCTGAAAGGACTGCTGCAAACGCTCGATCCGTCGGACCGGGTTCAGTTGTTTGCCGTGGATCTCGACCCCGTTCCGCTGACCACGGGTTTTGTGGCTCCCAACAGTTCGGAAATGAATGTGGCCCTGCAACAACTGGACGAACGATTGCCGCTGGGATCGACGGACATGGCAGCGATGCTGGAATCGGCCACCAGCGTGCTCGGCGGCGACCTGGCCAGCAAGAATGTCATTTACATTGGCGACGGAATCAGCCGGGGCGCCCTGATTTCCTCGGATCGCGCGGTTTCGATCATTCAGGATCTGGCCCGGAACCGGATTGCCGTCTCCAGTTTCGCAATTGGACCGGAGCGGGATGTCGATACCCTGGCGACGCTCGCCAACCAGACCGGCGGAAACGTTTTTGTGGATACCGATGATATTGGTTCCAGCGATCAGGCTGCGGCCGGACTGGTCACAACCGTTCGCGGATCAGTGTTTTGGCCGACTCAAATGACGCCGTCCGGGCAGTTTGTGGATATTTACCCCATTCTGATTCCGCCGCTTCGCAATGATCGCGATACGATTCTGGTGGGCTCGCTGGCCAATCGACAGCCGATTGACATTTCCATCAGTGGCGTGGTCGATGGCCAGCCCCGTGAAATGAGCTGGACGGCAGCGCCGGAGCCATCCACGGGCGAGTTCCGGTTTTTGCCGGAATTGTTGCTGACGGCCCGCGAAAACGGTGGCCGGATATTGCCCACACTGGGTTCGTCCGGATTGCGGGAAGTTGCCCGCGTGATTCTGGCTTCATCCCATCAAATCACCCCCTTGGGATCGGCCGTACTGGCCAGTTCCAGTTCGGTCCAGGAGGAGGGCCAGCCGCCGGCCGAAGATTTGACGCTGCCAGCCGCTGAAGGACTGGTATTGCAGGATCCGGTATCGCCACCGCCGGCCGACGGCGACGGTTTGAATCTGGTGGACGACAATTTTGACGACGCCCGGTTTTTGCAGGAGTCGGCCGGCAGCGACGAGTTTCTGAACACCGTGGAAACCCGCAAACAGGCCGGCATCCAGCGTCTGCAGACCTACGTCAACAACGAATTGCGAATCGCCCGTGACCTGATGAGCAGCAATCCGGACCTCGGTATTGACCGACTCAAGGCAATGCTGGAAACGGTCCAGCGAGCCCCGGACCTGGATCCGGAAACCCGACAGGAATTTGAAAACCGGCTCCGCTCGGCGCTGCAGCAGGCCAATGTGCAAAAACAGGAATTCGATACGCTGCTGGCGCTGCAGGAAGAGGGGCGGGCCATTGCCGAGTCCCAGGTAAATTTCCTGAACGCCCTGCGCGATCGCGAGGAAAAAATCGCCCAGTTGATGAACCAGTTTGAATCGTTGATGGATGAGCGGAACTTTGATGGCGCCCTGGCGACGGTCAAGGAGGCAGTCGACCTGTATCCCGACTCGCCGGAAACAGCAGCGGCGGAAGAGATTTCAATCATTCAGACCAACTGGGAACTGTATTGGGACTTGCGGAATCAGAAAAACCGGAATTTCCTGTCGACCATGTATTACGTTGAAAAGTCGGCGGTGCCGTTTGCCGGGGATCCACCGCTGGTATTTCCGGATGCCGACGAATGGATTGCCAAAAAAGAACGCCGCAAGAAATTCAAAAATGTTCGCATGGCCGGTAATCCCCGGGAAGAGCATATCCTGGAGCAACTGGATCGCGACGTGAAAATGGACTACTTCGAACAACGGTTCGATGACGTCCTGGAGGAAATTCGTACCGATTACGACATCAACATCATTTTGGACGAATCCGCCATTGAAAACAGTCTGGATCAGGAAACGCTGATTACGCGGACACTGTCCGGCATTTCGCTTCGGTCAGCATTTCGGATCATCCTGGAACCCTATCAGTGCACCTACATGGTTGAGGATGAGGTGCTGAAAATCGTTTCGATTGACTATGCCATCGAGAACCCGGTTATCAACATTTACAATGTGGGCGACCTGGTCGCTCCGCGGAACGTCGGTGGTGGCGGCTTTGGCGGCGGCGGCGGCGGTGGCGGCGGCATCGGCGGCGGCGGTGGCGGCGGCTTTGGCGGCGGCGGCGGCGGTGGCGGTCTGGGTGGCGGAGCGTTCTCGGTAACCGATGAACCGAAGCTGGTCAGAAAAAAAGACGTATCCAACCCGGTCGTGCTGGTTGTGGAACCGGCCAACGGGGAAACGATTCGCCAGGCCTGGATTCGCTATTTTGCCAATCACCATGCCGCTCCGGAAGACGTGCGGGAAACCGTGCGTTCGTTGATGAAGCAAAAAAAATCCGATGAGGTCATTGCGGTCATTGAGGGCTGCATGCGAAATGACCAGACCCAGCAATGGATGTACCAGGCCATTCTGCTGGCCATGCAAATCTCCGGGGCCTCCACGGCCGATATCGAACGAACCGTCATGTCGTCGGTCGACTACAGTGATAATCCGGACGACTTGATGAATGTGGCGCTGTTTATGACCACCAACGGCATGGAAAAGCGGGCCCTGCAGGTTCTGAAATACATTAGCGAGGCCAATCCGGCACGCCATGAACCATTCGCCCTGGCCATGCGGGCAGCCCGCGCCATCGACGATCACGAGGGTATGAAGTGGGCGGTTCTGGGTGTGCTGGGACAGGAATGGCCGGAGTTTCCCCAGGAACGCAAAAATGCATTTCTGGCGGCCGAGGAGATCAAGCTGGATCTGGCCCGGACCGGACGACTTGAGGAGCTCAAACAGTTTGAAGGGGAACTGGCTGCGGCCCTGTATCGGGATTGCGTAATCAAGGTGACCTGGACAGGCGAAGCGGACCTGGACCTGTATGTCGAGGAGCCGGGCGGCACCATCTGCTCGCGGGAAAACCAGCGGACCATGTGCGGTGGCATCCTGATGGGGGACCAGGCATCCCGTCCTGACGAGTCGGGACAGGTCTCCGAATACTATGTCGCCCCGAAAGGGTTTGCCGGAGATTACCGGTTGGCGGTTCGCCGTGTCTGGGGGCAAATTCCTACCGGCAAGGTCACCGTGGAAGTCTACCGGAATTACCGAACGCCTCACGAAACCAGCATGAAACGCCAGGTCCCGCTGGACGACCAGGGCGCCATCGTGTTTTTCAAACTGGATGAAGGCCGCCGCACCGAAAAGCTGAATCCGCAGGCGATTCAAACTGCGGCCGCCGTTGAATTTATGGCCGATCGCGGCATCATGGCCGATCAGCTGGCGTCCTACGACTGGAACAGCACCTCGCGCAGGTATCGTTCCGACAACCCCGAGAGCGCCCAGGCCAAAAACCGCCTGCGCAACAATTTGCAACGGGATGTCGGCTTTCAGCCGGTCATTACGACCTTTCCCGTCGGGACTGGTATGACTACCCAGGCCACGACGGCCGACCGACTGTACGTGATTGTGTCCACACCGTTTCAGTTGTTCAGCAGCATCACGTCCGTCAGCACTTTCAACTTCGTCACCGGGAATACCGGAACGACCGGCGGCGGCGTTGGCGGTGGAGCCGGTGGAGTCGGTGGCGGAGCCGGTGGAGCCGGTGGCGGAGCCGGCGGTGGAGCTGGAGCGGGTGCCGGCAACTAGTCCAAACGGTTGGCCGGGCCATCCCCGGCAGCCCACAAGCCGTGTTGTTTCCAACACGGCTTTTTTTGTGCCTGGACCGTTGTCCCCGGACAGTGCGGTGTTTTCAACCGCAGCCGCTCGCGGTACCATGACCGGCAGCAGGGCGTTCCGGGGACCGGTCCCTGACGTGGCCCGGCACAGGTCCCGCACGCACCTTTCCGGGCCGGGCGACAGCAGCCGGCGTCGCTGATTTGATGAATTTGCCTCATTCGATCCCCTGCATCCCGGCCTCAGCGCCATTCGCTTGATTCCATACCTGCCGGTACCTGCCGATGCCTGTCCGAAACATCCTGACGCTGGGGCTGGCCATCGGTATTTGTCTGGCCAGCTATTCCATTGCGGTTCGCAATCGTTACGCCAGCATTTTCAGCGAAGCGATGCATATCGTGGATTCCGAGGCGCTGGTCCAGATACCCAAACGGGAATTGTTCAATTCAGCCATGGACGGAATGCTGGGCCGCCTGGACACGAATTCGTTTTTTATTTCGGCGGACGAATTTGCGGCTTACGAGGAGGACCTGAACCAGGAATTTATCGGCGTTGGAATGCATTTTGTGATCGACCCGGAACACGACTGCCTGCGGGTTGTCAGCCCCCTGCCGGGCAAGCCCGCCTGGAAAGCGGGCATTCAGGTTGGGGACCTGATTGTCGGGATCGATGGAACCAGTACGGCCGGCATCGACAGTGATACCGCCGTGGCCCGGATTCGCGGACCGCTGGGATCCGCCGTGGTGTTTTCGGTCCTCCGCGAACCGGACGCAGAGGCTTTCGACGTCCGGGTCATTCGCGAGGAGATCCCGATTGCGTCTGTCCTGGGCGACACGCCAAACCCGGACGGCTCGTGGAATTATGTGCTGGAGGACCACCCCCAAATCGGTTATATCCGCCTGCTCGAATTCGGGCGGAAGTCCACCGATGAGATGCGATCAGCGTTGCAGTCGATCAATGGCCAGGTCGAGGCATTGATTCTGGATTTGCGGGACAACCCGGGCGGGTTGCTGGACGCGGCGGTCGATATCAGCGATATGTTTGTGGGTCGCGAAGTTCTGGTTGTGGAAACGCGGCGGCGGGATGGTACGCCAACCGATCAGAAATTTGCCAAAAGCAAAACCGAGATCGATGTGCATTTGCCGCTCGTGGTGCTGGTCAACCAGAATTCGGCCAGTGCCTCGGAGATCGTGGCGGCCTGCCTGCAAGACTATGACCGGGCTGTCATCGTGGGCCAGCAAACCTACGGCAAGGGGACGGTCCAGGATTTGATACAGCTGGAACCCAACCGCAGCGTACTGCGCCTGACGACGGCCAGTTACTGGCGACCGTCGGGAAAGAATATCGATCGCACCGTGCTGGAACTGCCGGAGCCCGGGCAGTATGGCGTTTCCCCCAATGACGGTTTCCACGTTGAGATGAGCGACGCCGAAGCGATGGAATTGAGACGCCAGCGCCATTTGCGTGATACTCGCGGATTTTCGTCGCCAGGCGGCCCCGAAACGCCGGTCACCGACCAGTGGCTGGACACGGATCGGCCCCTGCAAAAGGCCATTGAGTACCTGGTGCCGTTGATCGAGAATCATTCGGCGGCGCAGCCCCGGGCATTACCCCGCCGGGGATAATTATTGGCGGAGTTCCCGCGGCGGCGCGGCCGATGCTGGCGGTCATTTCTTCATCAGCTTTTTGTAGCGGAATCGAACCGGTTCGCCTTCCCTGATTCCCAGGCGTTCCCGCCGTTGCTGCTCGTAGGTCTGGTAATTGCCTTCGCACCAGTGCACGTAGCCATCGCCCTCGAACGCCAGAATGTGCGTGGCAATGCGGTCGAGGAACCAGCGGTCGTGGCTGATCACGACGACACATCCGACGTAATTCAGAATGGCTTCTTCCAGCGCCCGCAGCGTATCGACGTCCAGGTCATTGGTGGGTTCGTCGAGCAGCAGGACGTTGGATCCCCGTCGCAACAGTTTGGCCAGGTGCACCCGATTGCGTTCGCCACCCGACAGCACGCCGACCTTTTTTTCCTGATCGGGACCGCGGAAATTGAATCGATTGACGTAGGCCCGGGCATTGATTTTTCGGCCGCCCATTTCCAGGTTGTCGAGGCCACCGGAAATCTCCTGGAAAACCGTCTTTTCCGGGTCCAGGGACTCGCGGGACTGGTCGACATACCCGAGTTCCACCGTTTCGCCAACCTTCAAAACACCGCTGTCCGGTTGTTCATCACCCATGAACATGCGGAACAAGGTGGTTTTGCCGGCGCCATTGGCTCCGATCACGCCGACGATGCCGCCGGGCGGCAAATTGAAGCTCAGGTCGTCGATCAGCTGGCGATCATCGTATCCCTTGTCGAGGTTCTCGGCCACAATCACCGTGTCGCCGAGATGTTTGCCGGGTGGAATCTGAATCTCGAAATCCTCGACCTGTTCGCGAAAACTCTCGGCTGCCATTTTTTCATACGCGGAAATACGGGCCTTGCTTTTGGCCTGCCGCGCCCGCGGCGCCATGCGAATCCATTCCAGTTCACGTTGCAGGGTTTTGCGACGGGCGTCATTTTGTTTCTCTTCGACCGCCAGTCGCGCCTGTTTTTGTTCCAGCCACGACGAGTAATTCCCCTGGAACGGGTGTCCCTCTCCGCGATCCAGTTCCAGAATCCAGCCCGCCACGTTGTCCAGAAAGTAGCGATCGTGCGTTACCGCGACCACGGTGCCGGGATAATCCTGCAACGTGCGTTCCAGCCAGTGCACGCTGCTGGCATCCAGGTGGTTGGTCGGTTCATCCAGCAACAGCAAATCAGGCTTCTCCAGCAACAGTTTGCACAGGGCGACGCGGCGTTTCTCGCCCCCGGACAATCTGGCAACGTCGGCATCCCGGGCTGGCAGGTTCATCACATCGAACGCGATTTCGATTTCCCGATCCAGTTCCCAGGCATTGGTGGCATCAATCTGGTCCTGGACGCGGGCCATGCGGTCGTAGACCTTTTGCATTGCTCCCGGGTCGAGATCCTCACTGCATTTGGCCGTCAGCTGGTTAAACTCGTCAATCAGCCCGCGTCGATCGGCAACGGCCTGCTGGACGTTGCCCCAGACATCCAGTTCCGGATCGAGTTCAGGTTCCTGGGGCAGGAATCCGCAACTGAATCCGTCGGTCAGCCGGGCCTCCCCGTCAAATTCCTGATCCTGACCGGCCATGATCCGCAACAAGGTGCTTTTTCCCGAACCGTTTCGGCCCAGCACGCCGATTTTGGCCCCCGGAAAAAATGACAGCCAGATATCGTTCAGGACCGTTCGCTGGCCATGTTTTTTGACCAGTCCGGTCATGGTGAAAATGTATTGCTTGCTCATGGGATTTGGGCAATCTGCCGGAGAGGCTTCAAAATCAGATTTCCGTGGTGGTCAAATGGATCAGGATCGCGGTGGTTTCGGGAAGCCGTGGCCTGTGGCCGCCCCGATTCCGGGCGGCTCGACCGGGGCCGTGGGAACCGGTCACTCCCATTCGATCGTGGCTGGCGGCTTGCTGCTGATGTCGTAGCACACGCGGTTGATTCCGGCGACTTCGTTGATAATACGCGTGGAAATGGTGGCCAGCAATTCGTAGGGCAATCGCGTCCAGTCGGCCGTCATAAAATCGTCGGTATCGACACAGCGGATGGCCGCCACGTTTTCGTAGGTTCGCTCATCGCCCATCACGCCGACACTTTGCACGGGCAACAGCACCACAAACACCTGAGCGGTCTGCCGATAGAGGCCGGCGGCGTTGATTTCTTCCAGCAAAATCGCGTCCGCTTCGCGCAATATGTCCAGCCGTTGGCCGGTGACTTCCCCCAGACATCGAACGGCCAGTCCCGGGCCGGGAAAGGGATGCCGCCAGACGATCGACTCGGGCAGTCCCAGTTCCAGACCCAGACGCCGGACTTCGTCCTTGAACAAATCGCGCAACGGCTCCATCAGTTCAAAACCGAGTTCTTCCGGCAGGCCGCCGACGTTGTGGTGAATCTTGATGGTGGCGGCTGGCCCGTCCGCCATGGCCCCGCTTTCAATGACGTCCGGATACAGGGTTCCCTGAGCCAGAAATCGGGCATCCCGGATGGTCGCCGTTTCTGCCTTGAAACATTCGATAAACGTATGCCCGATCCGGCGCCGTTTCTCCTGGGGTTCGGTCACGCCGGCCAGCGCGTCCAAAAAACGCTGCCGAGCGTCCACGACATGCAAATCGGTGCGGAAATGTTTCGTGAATTCGTCGACGACCGATTGCTGCTCGCTTTTGCGGAGCAGCCCGTTATCCACCAGAATACAGGTGAGCCGCGATCCGATCGCGCGGTACAACAGGGCGGCCACTACCGCCGAATCAACCCCGCCGGACAAGCCGCAGATTACACGCTGGTCGCCGATCCGGGCCCGCAAATCCGCCACCGCGGAGACGGCAAAGTCGGCAATATTCCATTTCCCCTCGCAGTGGCAGACCTTTTTCAGGAAGTTGTCCAGCAAATGACTGCCGAGCGGCGTATGCGTGACTTCCGGATGAAACTGCAAGCCGTAAAAGGGCCGCGAACGATGCCGGACGGCGGCATGGGGACAGGTTCCGGTGTGGGCCAGGGTCACAAATTCATCCGGCACTGCATGGACCTGGTCGCCATGGCTCATCCAGACCTGGGTTTCCCGTGGCCAGCCGTCCAGCAGGCCCTGGCCGTCGGTCACCGTACAAAACGCCCGGCCATATTCCCGTGTGGGAGTGCTGTCCACGCGGCCGCCCAGCGCATTGCACATGACCTGCATGCCGTAACAAATGCCCAGCACCGGAATGCCGAGCTGAAAAATCTCCGGATCGGGCAACGGCGCGCCCGCCGCGTAAACGCTGCTGGGCCCGCCGGACAAAATCAAACCACGGGGATTTAACTCGCGAATCCGCGCGGCCGCCAGGTCGTGCCGGACAATTTCACAATACACGTTTTGCTCGCGAACGCGACGGGCAATCAGCTGGGCGTACTGGGATCCAAAATCGAGTACCAGCACCCGTTCATCGGTAACGCCGTGTTGGGTTGCCGGGGCGAGGGATTCCGCTGAGGTCATGGCGGGAATTTCAGCAAGGCGTTCGGCGGGCGGCCGGACGCGGGATGAAACAAAAAAACCCGCCGAAACGTCAGGGCGGGTTAATCACCAATTATAGAGGCTGGACCGGCCCGCTGCCAATCGGTCAGGGCGCCGTCGATCGCCCGGCGGGGCCGTCAGTTTTTGAAAGGAAAATTGATTTCCATATCGCGGGGGTCACGCAATCCGTCCCCCAGCTTGCGGAGGGCTTCCGTTTCGATTTGCCGGACCCGTTCCCGGGTCAGCCCCAGCTGCTGGCCAATTTCCTTCAGCGTGTGCGGTTCGGTATCCCCCAGACCGAACCGCATTTGCAACACGGTAGCCTCCCGCGGATCCAGGTCCTGCAACATCTGCATGACATTTTTCAAAACATCATTTTCCAGCAACTCATCATCGGGCGTCCGCATCCGCTCATCAATCACCATTTCGCCCAGGGACCACCCCGTGTCGGTCTGGTCCGACTGCGGCGTGGCATGGTAGATCTGGATCGCTTTTTTGATGATGGGCAGTTTCCGTTTGGGCAATCCCAGCAAACGGGCGACTTCCTCATTGGTCGGATTTCGGCCCAGCTCATCGACCAGGCGGGCGGTCGCCCGCCGCCATTTACTCAACAGCTCAACCATATAGGCCGGGATTCGAATGGTTTTGGCCGAGTTGATCAGCGAACGCTTGATGGATTGCTTGATCCAGTAGCTGGCGTAGGTACTGAACCGTGTCCCGACGTCGGGATCAAATCCTTCCACCGCCCTCATCAAACCGAGGTTGCCCTCCTCGATCAGATCCTGCAGCCCCAACCCCTTGCCGGTATAACCCCGGGCGATATTCACGACCAGTCGCAAATTGGCTCGCACCATGCGGTCCCGGGCCCGCACGTCCCCGGCGGCAATCAGACGGGCCAGCTCCTTTTCGTCCCCGGCCGTCAACAGCCGGGTTTCGTTAATCTCCTTCAAATAGGTTTCCAGCGGCGTTTGCAAACTGGAACTGCTGCTAATCCGTTTGCGCGTCGGAGTCGGAACGATATACTCGGGGGAATCGAATCCACTGGAGCCGATAGTGGGCATGGACGAACCTGCTGGTGAGGCGGAATACGGGCTGACAGCCTTTCCTATCGTCGGACGCGGTGGCCGGAATCGACAGCAGGCCAAAGGAAACCGGTTAGTCGATGCTCGACGAATCCGCAAACTGAAGCAGTTGGCCGGAGTCTGGCGATATTGACGTTTCTGGCGGTCGGGCCCCCGAATCCGGTCCGGTCCCGGCCCGGCCGGATGCCCCGGCGGGAGCTGGCCGGCTATTGGCCAAACGGCCTCCGGTTGGTATCATTCGGGACCGTGTCTGCCGGAAATTTGCGGCTCACCCGACAACCCTGGTTGACACCCCGGTTTTTTGTCGCCGGACCGGCGATCAAGGCCATTTGGGTTCCTTGCCAGCGTAGCTTCAATTGGCAGAGCACCGCATTCGTAATGCGGGGGTTGCGGGTTCGACTCCCGCCGCTGGCTTTGGCAGGAAGGACCGCCGGAGTTGTCCCCGGCCTGCCGAATTCATCCCCAATTCATCGCCAATTCATCGCCCCACAAGGGCTCAAGCCCATTGCGAAACGCGTTGGCGTTCGCGGTTCCCCAACACCCGGTTTCCCAACACCCCCCCCGGTTTCCCAACACCCGGTTTCCCAACACCCGTATAGTCGAGACGAACGCCGTTCGACGCAGTCGCAGAACCTGATGCATTGTCCACTGGAGCAGTAACCGCCATGATGCCCGGCACGGAAATTGAACTGAAAGATATCGTGCTTTCCAACACGTCATTTGGACCCGAAGAAATCCGTAGTTTGACGCGACGGATCAGTGATGAGTACAGCCAGTTTACGCAGTTGCGGGAATTGACCGCTGAGTTGAGAAGTCAGGAAAACCGCACCCCGGCCACCTCGGTTCGGATGGGTGTGTGCCAGTTTTTGCTGGGCCGTTACAGCGACGCACTCCAGACATTATCCAACGCCGACGGAGGCGCATTGGCACATTTTTACATGGGCCGGGCCAACCTGGCGCTGGGTCACCACGACGCGGCAATCACCAATTTTGAATCGGCCCGGACCGCCGGTTACAACGCCGACGATTGCCAGTTGTCGACGGCCGAATCGCACCGCAATGCCGGGCGGATCGCCGAGGCCATGTCCATACTGGACAACATGTTTGGCCCGGTCGAGCAAACCGCCGAATACCTGTATCAGCGGGGAGCCACAATCGCGGCCCGGGGGGACAATCCGGATGAAGTGGTGGCCTTGTATGAACGAGCCGTCGAGGCGGATGGTCGGCATACCGGCGCCCTGTTCGGCCTGGCGCTGGAAAACGACCGCCGCGGCAACGACGAACGGGCCCTGGAACTGTACCAGCGGGCCGCGGCAGTGTTTCCCACCAATGTGGGCGTGCTGTTGAACCTGGGCCTGTTGTACGAGGACTATGACCGCTACGAAATGGCCCGGGAGTGTTACAACCGGATTCTGGACCAGGAACCCAATCACGCCAAAGCCCTGCTGTACCAGAAGGACGCCGCCGCCTCGATGGATCCGTTCTTTGACTACGAACAAAAACGGCGTCAGGAACAGCTGAAAACCATCATGAATATTCCCGTTTCCCAATTCGAATTGTCGGTTCGCAGCCGCAATTGCCTGGAAAAAATGGGTATTCAGACGCTGGGCGATTTGACCAAGGTGTCGGAACTGGAATTGCTGGGCAGCAAGAACTTCGGGGAAACCTCGCTGGTCGAGATTCGCGAAATGCTGGCCAACAAGGGTCTGGCAATCGGGCAATTCCAGCATGAAAAGGAAGTCGCCGATGAGCCGCCAGACCTGAGCCACCTGTCGCATGAGGAACAGGCTTTGCTCGAGCGGCCAATCTCCGATCTGAACCTGTCGGTGCGGGCCCGCAAGTGCATGACCCGCCTCGGATTGACCACGGTGGGCGAACTGGTTCGAAAATCCCAGGACGATCTGCTGGAATGCAAGAATTTCGGGGTGACCAGCCTGAATGAGATTCGGGAAAAACTGACCGGACTGAATCTCAAGCTGCGCGGTGAATAGGCCGCCATCCCCGGCCGGGCCGCCATCCCCGGCCGGGCCGCCATCCCCGGCCGGGCCGCCATCCCCGGCCAGGCCGCCATCCCCGGCCAGGCCGCCATCCCCGGCCAGGCCGCCATCCCCGGCTGCGGAAACGGCGATGAGTGATTCCTCCCGCATGAATGACCGTCGCCCCCCCGATTTCGAATTCCAGTTGCTGCATGTCGATCGTCATTGCGGCGCCCGGTTGGGCCGCCTGGTGACCCCCCGCGGATCGATTGACCTGCCGGCCTTTATGCCCGTCGGTACCGTGGGCAGTATCAAGGGCCTGACGCCCGACCAGGTCCGTGCCTGTGGCGCCCAAATCGTCCTTGGAAATACGTATCACCTGTCCCTCCGCCCGGGTGATCACCTGATTGGCCGGCTGGGGGGGCTGCATTCGTTCATGGGCTGGGATGGGCCCGTATTGACCGACAGCGGAGGGTTCCAGATCTTCAGTCTGGCCCGTCTGGCGAGCCTCGATGAACAGGGCGTTACCTTTCGATCCCACATTGATGGCAGCCTGATCGAACTGACCCCCGAACGGTCGATGGAGATTCAGGCCCATTTGGGCAGCGACATCGCCATGGTTCTGGACCAGGTACCTCCCCTCCCCTCGTCACGGGCGTTGATCGAGGAATCGACCGAACGCACCATCCGCTGGGCCCAACGCTGTCGCGCTCAGGCGGTTGGCGGCGGTTGCGCGATGTTCGGAATCGTGCAAGGCGGACTGGAGCCGGATTTGCGGCAGCGATGTTGCCGGGCCCTGATTGACCTGGATTTTGACGGATACGCCATTGGCGGCCTCAGTGTGGGCGAGGAGGCCCAGGACATGTACCGGATTACCGGCCTGACCACGCCCGGATTGCCGGAACAGCGGCCGCGGTACCTGATGGGAGTCGGTCGGCCCCAGGATTTGTTGGCGACGATTGCCCGCGGAGTGGACATGTTTGATTGCGTTATGCCGACCCGCAACGGACGCAATGCTTTGGCATTTACCGACGCCGGACCCCTGCGACTCCGCAATGCCTGCCATCAGGAAGATCCCCGTCCACTGGACGAAAACACTCCCTCGCCCCAGCGTCAGTTCAGCCGGGCCTATATTCGGCATTTATTTATGGCGGGTGAAATGCTGGGTCCCATCCTGTTGTCACTGCACAACCTGGCCTATTACCAGTACCTGCTGGTTCGGGCTCGCGAGGCGATACAGGCCGACTGTTTCCTCGACTTTTGTCGGGAGCGGTACCGGGGCTGGGGCGACGATCCCGGCCGTTTTTTGCCTCCACCCACCTGAATCTGGCTCCCGGACCGGACCTCGGGATCCGGAGCGGCGCTGAATATGCCCTTGTTGGTTAATTGCCGATTTTTTAGGATGTTGGCGTCCACAGTTGGGGCGTCAGCCGGTCCGTAGGGCATGCCCCGGCTCATCCATTTTGCTTGTGTCCAGACAATCCCCATCGGTCCGTCGCGACCGCGGTCGGAGTCCCGATGATTGAAACTGCTTTAATGGTGCTGGCGCAGATTGGCCCCGACAACGCGGGCGGGGTCGTCGAAAACGCTGCCGAAAACGGTGCCAACGCTCCCTCGTCCAGCCCGTTCGGGATCGCGTTCTGGGTACCCATGTTACTGGCGCTGGCCGTCATGATGTTGTTGATGAGGCCGCGGAAGGCAGATACCCGGCTGAAGCAACAACTGGCGGAACTGAAGAAAAACGATCGGGTGGTTACAGCCGGTGGCATCATTGGCACCGTCGCGGCCATCCGGGACGACAACAATTCGGTTACCATTCGCATTGACGAATCAAGCAACGCCAAGATGCAGGTCTTGAAAACATCCATTGTCCAGGTTCTGGGTGACGACAAGGCCTCGGGCCAGGACAGCTGAGTCCGCTTCCTGATCCCGACCGGCCGAACCTTTTAATCAGGCACAATTCCATTCGGTTTTAAAGAATACGGTTATGAACATACTGGCGCAGGCCGCGGCGACGGCACAGGAAATGGCATCTGACGCGGCGCAGGAAACAGCAGCGACAGCCGGCTTTTTTCAAAACCAGACGTTAATGGCCCTGGCGGGCATTCTGATTGCCATTCCGGTCGCCGTTTTTCTGGGACGCTTTCTTGGAAAGACGTTCAAGATCCCGGATCAGAGTTGGCGGATTGGACTGGTATTTTGGTGCATCGTCGTCAGCGTGCTGGTGATTTCCACCAAGCAATTGAAATTCGGTGTCGATTTGCGTGGTGGTGTCACCATCATTGGCCAACTGAACGAACAGAAGAACCTCGAACCCGGCCAGGAACCGGTCAAGATTCAGGATATGATTCCCACGCTCAAGGACCGGATCGACCCGTCCGGCGTCAAGGAAATCGTCATCCGTGGACTGGGCACCGACAAGCTGGAAGTCATCATACCGGACGTGGACAAGGAGGAAGCCGAACGGATCTGGAAACGACTGACGTCGGCCGGGCAGCTGTTTTTCCGGATTGTGGCGGATGAAAACAATCCGGCGCACCAGACAATCTTTGCCGCCGCCCGGGAATCGATGCTGGATCGCCGCGTCGACGTTTTCGGATCTCCGGACGACGAACATCCCGACGGAAAGAAAATCGGTCACTGGTTCGGACTGGCCCGCGAGCAGGCCAAATCCGGGCAAACCGGTCCCCGGAACCTGCCATTCAAGTTTTTGCCGTCGGCCAGCCATTTGCTCAGAAACATGCAAACCGGTGAGCCGATCGACATCGCCAGCATCGATCTGGATTCCGATGAAGATGTGGCCCGCCAGCAATTCAGCCAATGGTGCGCCGCGCGGGGAATTCAGGATGTCGAAATCCTGATGGTGCATCCCTCCACCGATCGGGAAAATGTCGAGGGCAAGTACCTGACCAGTGTCAGCAAGGGCTATGACGATACCGCCAATCCGCGGATCGAATTCAAACTGACCGCCGCCGGCGGACGCCGCCTGTATTCACTGACCCAGCGCAACAAGCCGACCAATGGCCGCTACAGCCTGTTGGGTATCGTGCTGGACGATCGACTGCAGGCTGCACCGCGGATCAACGAGCCGATTCGCACCGACGGCGTGATCGAAGGCCGGTTTACCGAGGATGAAATTGAAAACTACAAGGCCGTTTTGAGTTCCGGCAAGCTCGATGTGGCATTGCAAAAAAACTGGATCAGCATGGACCAGATCCTCTCCACGCTCGGCGAGGAACTCAAGACCAAGGGCATTACGGCGATCGGGATTTCGCTGGGACTGGTACTGGTGTTCATGCTGGTGTATTACCGGTTCTGTGGTGTGGTGGCCTGCGTGGCCCTGGCCCTCAACCTGTTGTTCACGATGGGCATTCTGATGCTCATCAACGTCAATCTGACGTTGACCGGACTGGCCGGACTGGTTTTGACCATCGGCATGTCGGTGGATGCCAATGTGTTGATCTTTGAACGAATCCGCGAGGAGCTGGAGCGGGGCACGGCCTTGCGGATGGCGATTCGCAACGGCTTTGACCGGGCCACCACGACAATTGTGGATGCCAACGTGACCACGTTGATCACGGCCATTATTCTGTACGTCATTGGGACCGACCAGATTCGCAGTTTTGCGGTCACCCTGATTGTGGGGATCCTGATGTGCATGTTTTCGGCCATCTTCTGCTCCCGCATCCTGTTTTCCATTGCCGAACGCAATCGCTGGATTTCCGAGTTGCACATGAGCCGGATTGTCGGAAACCGGTTGTTTGACTTCCTCAGCAAACGGCGGATCGCTGCGGTGGCCTCCCTGCTGGTGCTGTTGATTGGATTGTCAGCCTTTTTTGCCCGCGGCCGCGGAATTCTGGATACGGATCTGGCCGGAGGCTCAACGGCCCGTATTGAATTCATTGCGGAAATGCCCGTCAGCGAAATCAAATCCGCCCTGGAACAATCGGAATTCCGGCACGAAGGAGATCCCATTCGCTACCAGGTAACCCAGATGAAGGACAATAATCTGGCATTCAAAATTGACAGCAGCCTGCCCGTGATTGAGGACGAAGCCGAGGAAGATCAACTCCGGCTGGATACCATCATCGCGCAGGTTTTTGCCGGCAAACTGAAAATGCTGGGCATGAACTATGACCCGGCAGCGATCCGGATTGCCAACAGCGAGGGCGCGATCGTCCCCCGGGGAAGTGAACCGGAGGACGAGGGGCCCAGCCTGGACAACCCTCCATCCGCAGGCGGACCCAATGCGAACCCGGACAATCTCGGTCGCTATGAATCCCGCGGAATCGCCGGTTGGAGTGCCTTGCTGCCGACCGGTCCCCAACAGGACGAACCGCCCGCCGATCCGTCACCGGAAAATCAGTCTGGACAATCGCCCGCGGAAACCACCGGCGAAGCCGTCAGCGAACAGGTGGTTGAGACCCCCGAGGGTGATATGGTCGAGGCGGCCGAAGTCTTCGTGCAGGATCCGCCGGGCGAGGTCGCCGCCGAAACACCACGGCAATCTCGCGAACGATTTACCGCCACGACCGAATTGACCTTCGAATTCCCGATCTCCGGTGAGTCGGTTAAAGGCTGGTTGACGGCCGCGGCCAACCAGTTGGGCAATGTTCCATTGGCCGATCGCGATATCCAGTTGAAAGCCCCGGGTGCCGATTCGCTCAAGGCCCGATCGGACAGCTGGAATGTGGTGATCGACATTTATGAAAAAGACGATGCCAATCGGATTTTTGCCAAAGCCCAGGAAATGATGTCCGCCGAACCGTATTTCGCCAGCAGCAGCGGTGTGGGCGGGCAGGTCGCCGGGCAAACCCAGTGGAAGGCGCTGGTGGCAATGATTGCCAGCCTGCTGGGCATTGTGGCCTATGTCTGGATCCGATTTCAAAACGTCGCCTTTGGCCTGGCCGCGATCGTCGCGCTGGTTCACGACGTGTTGATCGTCCTGGGTGCGATCGCGATCAGCCACTGGCTGGCCGGTGCCCTCGGATTCCTGCTGATCGACGATTTCCGAATCAGCTTGTCGGTCGTGGCCGCCTTGTTGACGGTCATTGGCTACTCGTTGAACGATACCATTGTCGTGTTCGATCGTGTCCGCGAAGTTCGTGGAAAGCGGCAAGATATTACGGCGGACATGATCAACCAGAGTATTTCGCAAACCCTGTCCCGGACCATCCTGACGTCGTTGACGACCTTTCTGGTTGTCATCATTCTGTACATTATGGGTGGTGATTCCATTCATGCATTCGCGTTCGCACTGGTGATAGGCATCATTGTGGGGACCTACAGCTCGATTTTCGTGGCGTCACCGGTTCTGTTGTGGTTGATGAATCGGGGAGTCGCACCGCCTCCCGTGGCCGCCCAAAAGTCTTCGGCCTGACAGGGCAAACCGACACCGGATCCGAAACCCGGGCAACGCAAGTATCAGAAAACCGCTGAATGGCGTTCGCGCCGCTCAGCGGTTTTTTATGTTGTGCCCGGGATGCGACATCCCTGGGCGGGCCGCCAATACCCGCGCCTTCGTGATATGGCGATTCCCTGTTGCCACCGTTGCCGTCGACACAAACGATCCCCGTCGGTCGGGTTCGCCGGTCCCGGCCTCGAATCTGGTCAAGTGGCCAGCCGCTGATTTCGATATTCGAGATGACGTATTGTCATCGGGCTTTTGACGAAACCAGCCGGCAGAGCAGGAAAACCGACCATGGGTCAGCGGCGGGTAATGAACGAGTTCGGACGGCTGGGCGCCGGAGTCCTGCTGTTGGGGCTGGCGATCTTTCTGGCAACCAGCCTGGATCGTCAACCGGCAGACCACGCCATGGAATCCGGTTCCGCCGACTTGCCTGACACAACGGCCAAGGACTCCTCGCCGGCCTGGCAAGCACCGTCCCGGGATCAGGCCACGGCACCAGCGCTGTCGCCGGGTAACGATCAAATTGCCAAACCGGTTTTTCCGCCGCCGCCAGGTACGTTGACCCGGGATCCGCGAAACTCATCCCTGATCAGCAGTCGGTCGGCGGCGAATCTGCAGCTGGGTCAGGTGCCGCGGCTGGATGACCGGTACCGGGCGGGAGCACCGTTGCAGGTCACCGGAACGATCCAGCAAGACCATTCGCTGGTCCCGGTGCAGCCCAAACCCGGTTTTACGGGAAAGTTGCTTTTCGCCGGAGGAACGCATCGTGTGCGGCCCGGAGATACGCTGCAGTCGATCGCCAGCGAGTATTACGGATCGGCCGACCGCTATCTGGATATCTATCTGGCCAACAAGCACGTGTTGTCCAATCCGGCCCGATTGCCGGAGGGCGTGGAACTGCGGCTTCCCGAATAGTTCCCTGGTAACTGGTATCGCAGCGCCGGGTCGGTGATAGGCGAGCAGGGCCTGTTGTGCGGCTCCGCGAAAAACACGGACTCCCGCACTTGAGCGCGGCACGGGGAGCTGGTCCATCCCCTACCCGTTGTTGCGACTCGCATCAGGCGGTTTCCCGTGCCGCAACAACAGGTGCCCCGCCAGCGCAGCGGCCGCCAGCAAGCTGCAAACCACGTAAATCGATTCCATTCGAGGTTCGGCCACATTTTGGACCAGGTACGAATAGGCCATCCCGGCCGGCAACTGACCCAGCAACGTGGCCCAAAAAAATGGCCAAAACTTCATTCCGAGGATTCCCGCCAGGTAACTGACCGGATCGAACGGGACCACAGGAATCAGCCGGGCCGCAAACACGGTGGTCGCCCCGTGCCGGTGGAAGTAGCCGCGGGTGCGTTGCATGGATTCGTCGGAAATCAGGCGATGAACGACTCCGCTGCCAAATCCGCGTCCGATGCCGTAGCAAATCGTCGCCGCCAGGTTGGCCGTCACCACGGAATACAGCCCTCCCCAGAACGGCCCCAGCAGGAAACTGTTTGCGGCGGTCACCAGGACCGCCGGCAATGGTGCCACGATGCCCTGAGCCACCATCAGGAACCCGGTGACCAGCATTGCGCCGGGGCCCAGGTCGTCTGTCCAGCGCTGCAATCCAGGCATGTCGCCAGCGACCAGCAACTGAATTCCCGAGGACAGACTGTCCCTCAGTTGGGGAATCACCGCCACCAGTAAACCGGATGCGGCCAGCGGGACGAGGGTGAGCCAGCGAATCCAGCGCACGATGCGCGCATCCTGCGAATCCACCGGCAATTTGCCGTAATCGGCCGGATCACCGGGCTTGATGTCATGTTCATCCACAGGAACTCTCTGGCGACGGCCAGGGCCACTGGTCAGCTGGTGGTCCGGCGACCAGGAAACGCGTCCGCTGATTTTCGGGCAATCCAGTGATATATTGGTGGGGTCGGGGCAATCCACGACTCGAACGGCCCATTGTGGCGGTTTGCCCGGGAATCAAACAGGGTATCCTTCGGAATTTTGCCGACCATGTTCGAACGTCGATCGCTGAAACTGCCCATCACGCTGGGCGTCATCATGATCGTGACGCTGGTGGTCCTGATTATCGGCTGGATTCTGTTGGCGATCTTTGGTGCCATGCGGGAAAGCCAGTATGCGCCGGCCTACTGGATCGTATTAACCATCGGTTCGGCGCTGTTTATCCTCGTGCTTGTTGGCGTGATCAGTTATTTGGTGTTGACCATCAAGGCATTTAATCTGAATCGTCGCCAATCGAACTTTGTTGACAGCGTGACCCACGAACTGAAAAGTCCGATCGCCTCATTGAAACTTTGTCTGCAAACACTCCGCCGGCGATCACTGGGTGAAAACGAGCGGGCCACGTTCATCGGCTATATGCTGGAAGACGTTGAACGACTGGACGATCTGATTACGCATTTGCTGGCTGCCGGGAATATCGATGCGCGGACGTCCGGTCCGGACACCGAGACCTTTGACCTGGCCGGACTGGTTTCCGAAATCGTTACCTCACTGAAACAACGCCACGACTTGCCGGCAGACTCGATTGACATTCATCTGAAGACATGTCCGATCAAGGCCAATCGTATTGACATCGACATGATTGTCCGAAACCTGCTGGATAATGCCATCCGGTACGGCGGCAAACCGTTGAAGGTGGTTGTCAATCTGGTCGTGCCACGCGAGGGTCCCCGTTTGACGATTGAGGATAACGGCGACGGAATTCCGCGGAGCTTTCGCAGCAAGGTCTTTGGACGTTTCGTACGCCTCGGATCCGAGCTGGAACGAAAACAAACAGGAACGGGCCTGGGGTTGTATATTGTGCGAACACTGGTGGATCGCCTGGGTGGATCTGTCAGTATCCCGGACGGTTCGATGTCCGGGGCCAAATTCGAAGTTCGATTTCCGGCGGATTTGCTGGATCCTGGACCGAACGGTTCGGCCTCCCCGCCGCAGCTGGTTGATCCGGCCGGGGTGGCGTCACGCCCCGGTATTCAGGCCACTCCCTGACCTGTCTGCAGGGCTGGTTTTTCAGGAATCTGCAACTCATTGTTTTCGATCATGCCGGCCCCCAAACTAATCCTCGTTGTCGAAGACGAAATGCATCTGGCTGCGGGCATCAAGTACAACCTGGAAGCCGAGGGATACCGGGTATTGCTGGCCGCCGACGGGGCATCCGCCCTGGAACTGATCGAAAACGAATGCGACCGGATTGACCTGGTGGTTCTCGACCTGATGCTGCCCGGGATGAGCGGCTATGCGTTGTGCGAATCCTTGCGACAGTCCGGGCACCGCATGCCGGTGCTGATTGTCAGCGCCCGCACTCTGGCCGAGGACAAGGCGCGCGGATTTGATGTGGGTGCCAACCAGTATCTGGTTAAACCGTTTGAACTGGACGAACTGTTAAGTCGTGTCAAAAACCTGTTGCTGCTGGGTCCGGTGGCAGCTTCGTCCCAATCCCCGGACGGTGCCCCCGCCACGCAATCCGATACGTATTCGTTCGCCGATTGCACCATCAATTTCAAGACGTTTTATCTGACGCGTCGGGAACAGTCGGTGCGACTGACGGCGCTGCAAATGAAGTGTTTGACGTATTTGATCAGAAATGCGGACCGGGTCGTGCCTCGTCGCGAATTGCTGGAAAATGTCTGGGAATTGCCCGGGAATATACAAACGCGGGCCCCGGACCAGGTCATTCGGCAACTCCGCAAACTCTGCGAGGCCGATCCCGCGTCGCCCCGTCACCTGCTGACCATTCGCGATGCCGGCTACCAATTCGTTCCGAAACCGGCCAGTTAACCGTTCCGGTCACGCCGGACACCTCCTGGAGGACGCGAATAACAGTCGACATCCGACCGCTGCGTTGGCAAATGCGTTATTACTCGCGGCCGGCAATCACATGGATTTCCGATGCCCGGCCTGCCGCATGGGACAGGACCTGACCGATCCGGCAACTGGCCGGACAATCATGTTCCAACAAAAACTCCAGCAGGGGCCGGAGTTGCTCTGGCGAAACGCCCAGCAGCAATCCTCCGGCGGTCTGGGGATCGAACAAGACCGCCTGTCGGTTTCGGGCGCCAGAGTCAACGGTCAAGCCGGTGATGGAATCCCGGTTCTCCGGTGCCAGGGTACTCTCAATCCCCTGTCCCAGCAGTTCCAGCGTACCGGGCAACACCGGTACATGCCCGATTGAGAGTTCGGCTGAGACCTGGCTGGCGTCCAGCATTTCCTGCAAGTGCCCGGCCAATCCGAATCCGGTAACATCCGTCATCGCTGAAATGTCAAATCGCTCCCGCAATAACAGGGCCACCTGATTGCTAACCAGCATGGTCTCGACCAGTCGTGAATACCACGCCGCGCGACACATACCGCGCATCAGCCCGGCCAGCAATATTCCGGTGCCCAGAGGTTTGGTCAGGACCAGTTGATCGCCTGCGACCAACCCTGCTTTTCCACCGGTCACGGGCAACGATTCACCCAGAACGGTAAATCCGATCAACAGTCGAGGACCCTCAATGGTATGCCCCCCCACGATGGAAGCGCCCATTGGCTGGAACTCACGCGCCGCACCGGCCATCAGTTCCGTCAGGACGTCGGTCCGCGAGCGATGATGACCATAGGGAATCTGAGCCAGCGTCAATGCGCAAGTGACCCGGGCATTCATAACGAAGCAGTCACTGGCCGAATTCAGCGCCGCAATACGACCATTCAAATAGGGATCGTTCAGCGGGGCTGCAAAAAAGTCAGTGCTGCACGTGATTTCCGAATGCCCGACTCGAACCACGGCCGCATCTTCACGATTCTGCAATCCGGTCAGGACTCGATCGTCTTGCGGGAGTTGCAATTTCTGAAATGCCTGGCGCAGCGACAGGCTCCCCAGTTTTCCGCCACAGCCGAGACAACGCATCCCCGCCTGATCGCCAGGCGCTGCCTGACCCGAATTCATTCTGGCAGGGCGATAATCCTGATACTGGCTGACAAAGCCCCGGTCGATACGATCCTTGAGCCCCCAAACCCAGCGACCCCGAACGGATCGACCCCGATAGTCGGCAATCGCCTGCCCGTCCCCCAGATTGATCAATTTGAGGAACTGGCGCTGCGGCCGCCACGGTCGAAGCGGCTTTTCCAGAACCGCCTGTTTCAGGTTGTGCCACAACACCGGGCCCTGTCGTACTGCAAACACGCCGGCCTTGTCCACAGGATTCGATTCCAGAGTCCCGCTGTCACCCACGGCGAAGATCTGGCGATCGCCAGTCGATTGCAATGTTGCGCGAGTCAGCAGAAAGCCCCGAGGGTCGTGCGGCAGGTTGATGTCACGCAGCAGGTCACCGGCCACTGCCCCGCTGACCAGCAAACTCAGATCGGAATCCAGCGACCGGCCATCGTCCAGCCGGACCGCGCGGCTGCTGACGGTATCGACATGGCACGGTTCCCAAATCCGGATCCCGCGTTTCTCCAGTTCGTTGCGGATTTGGTGGACGGTGACGGGAGCCAGCCCCTGCCCCAAAGGCGATCCGGTAATCACCCGGAGCTCCCAATTGCGGAGTTGCTTCGTCTGCAGTCGCTGGTACAAACAAAACGCGATTTCGATTCCGGCGACCCCGCCGCCAATGACATTAATGGCGGGGCGGCGATTGGCATGTGCGGTCAGGCGTTGCAACGCGTTGTCCAGACGGGGCAAAAACGTTTGCATGGGCTTTATTGACAGCAAACGCCGAGGATCCGCGATGTCAATATTTCCGGTGGCTGGCCGCGAGCCGATGCCGATCGATAACCAGTCGAACCGCAACGGAGGTCGTTCTGCAAACACCAGTTCGCGGTTGGCAAGGTCGACGGCCGCCACGTGGTCCATGATTAAACGGCACTGACTTACCGCGCACCAGCGGACCAGATCAATTTCCATCTGTTCCGGTCGGTATTGTTCGGCCAGAGCCCCGGGCAGCATGCCCGAATACGTGACTATCGGGGAATCCGAGACACAAATCAGGTTGGCGTTGCCGATCGGGCTCATCCGCCACTTCCGCACAACATGTGCGTTGGTGTGACCGATTCCCAGCAGTACAATGTTGTTGCGTTGCAATTCGCGTTGCATCAAACGTCGTCTGCCTGGTGAAGCGGATGTTCCGGATTTTCGATACTACGCCTGCCGGCGATCTGCACCCGATGCTAACAACAACGCGACCGGATGATAAGCCGACGATGGACGAGCCTGCCAGGCCGGGAACGAAACAAGCGGGTGTTGTGATCGCAATTCTGTCGCTGGCGATGCTGACCGGATTGATTGTCTGGACCGGCACGCCCGACGTCAATGAAGCCCATTATCTGTGCAAAGCCAGGCATTTCTGGAACCGTCACTGGTGCCACAATGACTTGTTTGTCAGTTCCCACGAAGCTCATTGGCTGTTTTATGCGTGCGCTGGATGGCCCACCTGCTGGATTTCGCTGGCCACAACGGCGTGGCTGGGCAGGATAGCCGGCTGGCTGTTGATCAGTTGGGGATTATTGCGGCTAACAGGCGTTTTTGGTTTTCGGTTGGGGACCAGCCTGGTGCTGGTACCGATGATGATCTGCCTCAATCGAAATTTTCATTTGGCGGGCGAATGGTTTGCCGGAGGGTTCGAAGCCAAGTCGATTGCCTGGGGGTTCGTGTTTGGTGGTTTGGCCTGCTGGCTGGCACGACAACCAAAACGGGCCTGCCTGTTTCTGGCGACTGCCTGCGGATTCCATATCGTGATCGGTCTATGGACAGGGATTGCCCTCGCCCTGGCCGGGGGCGCGTCTCGCGCGGCGGCGGTGATGCGGCCGGGGGCCGGGCCCGTTTTGAAGCGCGGTGCCGCGCCGCGGGACCCGCTGACCTTGCCCGTACTGGTGATGTCCGGCATGTTGCTGGTTGTCGGCTTGTGGCCGGCACTGGCTCGCAATCCTGACAGTCCCCCGCAGGTAGTCCAGCAGGCCAACGAACTGCAGGCGTTTTCGCGGCTGGCTCATCACCAGGACGCCACCCGGTTCCTGCCCGAACGGTGGACTGGGTTCCTGGGCCTGACGGCGGTCTGGATGATCCTGGTGCGGTCGATGCGACCACGGGCAACGACGACATGGATGCGATTCAACCTGCTGGTCGCAGCCAGCCTGGGACTGGACCTGGCCGGTTCCCTGATATCGTGGTCGGCACATGCCTGGCCCGTCACCCGGCCGCTGGCCGCCCAGTTGCTGGTTTTGTACTGGTTTCGCCTGGCGGACGTTCTGGTACCGATCGCGGTCGTGATTAACGGAGCCCTGTTCATCGAGCGATTGCTGCCGCAGCGAGCCATGCGATGGGCCCTGGCAACCGGAATGGCACTGGTTATCGGAGCCGTTGCCTGGAACAGCTGGGCCCACTGGCGGGATCCCCGCAGCGGCAGCACCAACAAGCCGCAGCGCTGTTGCGGCCATCCCTGCCTTTGTCACGCCAGATCCAGGCCGAGCGCAACTGGATAACGACCTGTCGGTGGATATCCGGCAACACCTTGCCCGAGGCGGTTTTCATCACGCCGGCCGACCAGCAAACGTTCAAATGGTACGCTGACCGGGCCGAGGTCGCCTGCTGGAAAGACATGCCGCAGGATGCAGCCCGGATCATCCAGTGGGACCAGCGCCTGACAAACCTGTATCGAGCGGTTCCCCAGCAGCTGTTCGGGGTGCTCGGGCTGTACGATCATGAAATTCTGGAACTGGCGGCCGCTTATGGTGCCGGTTATCTGGTGGTGGAAACCCGATTCGTTGCACGTCGCGAAGCAATCGGATATCCGCCGGATTTTGAACGCGTTTACCCGCCCGACGGGTCGGGCAAATCGACGTTTACGGTATACCGTTTGCCCGCCCGGCAATCCGCTCAGGCCAACTGAACCAGATCGGAACTGGCCTGTCGGCCGTTCCAGTCCCGGTTGGCCATGACAGCACGCTGCTCCAGCGCGGGATCAACCAGTTCGTAATGAACGTTTCGCTGCCGTGGCTGGAATCCAATCTCCTCGATAGCGTCCCGAATCTGGTCCAGCGTCAGGTAGTGAACGGTGCCGGCCTCGGCCACCACGTTTTCCTCCAGCATCAAACTCCCCATGTCGTTGGCCCCGTACAGCAAACTGATTTGCCCGACTTTCAAACCCTGAGTCACCCAGCTGGATTGCAGATTTTCGAAATTGTCCAGAAACAGGCGTGAAACGGCCAGCATCCGCAAGTACTCAAATGATCCGGCCGGCGGAATTTCGGACATTTCGGTATTGTCCGGCTGGAATGTCCAGCAAATGAACGCGGTGAAGCCGCCTGTTTCATCTTGCAGGTCACGCAGCCGCTGCAGATGTTCGATCCGCTCGGCCGGCGTTTCAACGTGCCCAAACATCATCGTAGCGCTGCTGCGGCCACCCAACCCGTGCCAGACACGCATGACGTCCAGCCAATCATCCGACGTTACCTTGCCGCGCGTGATTTCCCGGCGAACCCGATCGACCAGAATCTCCGCACCGCCACCCGGCAGACTGCCCAGCCCGGCATCACGGAGGGCCGTCAGGACCTGTTCCAGCGACATGTTGTTAATCTTGGTAAAGTGCCAGATCTCCGGGGGACTGAATCCGTGAATATTTACCGACGGCCATGCCCGCTTGATGTCGCCCAGCATTTCCTGGTACCAGTCGAGTTTGAATTTCGGGTGCAATCCTCCTTGCAACAATATCTGGTTGGCACCCAGTCCCACGGCTTCTGCCACCTTGTCCAGGATTTGTTGCCGCGGCAGGACGTACCCGCCGTCAGCCCTGGGCGATCGATAAAAGGCGCAGAAATCACAAACGGCCGTGCAGATATTGGTGTAATTGATGTTTCGGTCAATGTTGTAGGTCCGGTAGGTTTCCGGGTGTTTGCGGCGTGATACGGCGTCAGCGGCTGCGCCCAGCGCCGCCAAGTCCTTGCAGCCCAGACACTCCAGCGCTTCCTCGGCGCTCAAACGTTCGCCGGCCATTGCCCGATTCAGAATATCAGCAACCATGATATTGCAACTCCCTGGAATCCGGGGCCAGCCCCAACTCGGCCGCCAGTGAACGAAACCGGTCCAGCCCGGCCCGTTCCTCCGGTCCCAATCGAAAATACAGAAACTTGTTGAAATAGGCCAAACATTGTTCGCGGGTCAAACCGTAATCGGCAGCGGAACTCGCGGCGATCGATGCGGACTGCCGCAGGCCCTCGTCCCGGGCCCGGGACAGCACTCGCCCCAGCTGATTGAGCAGGGCCGGCGGGATCCCCGGCCGAGCCGTCCACATGGCAAATACAAAGGGCATTCGGGTCCACTGATACCACCATTGTCCCAGGTCCACTTGAACCGGGAACTGTTCGCGAGACGCGCCGGGCATGGCTCGATCACCGATGATCAAAACCGCATCACTGTCGACCGTCCGCCAGTCACGATCGATCGGCAAGGCTTGCAGCCTCGGCAAAATCCCGTGCTGGCGTTGCAGCAGAATCTGTACCAGCGCCACACTGGTCCGCGAACCTTCGTCCAGCGCCAACGTGGCAATCTCCCCGGGAGGACAACGGGACATCAGTTTCACGCTCCAGACCGGACCCCGGCACGCGATACAGGCGTCCGAGACAATCGTGTATGCGGGGTTCTGAAAAACCTCAATCGAAGGGATCAGGGCAACGTCCAGCTGACCAGCGGCCAAATGATCGGCCAGGCGGCCAGGCAAATCAAACTGGATCTGCCAGTCGGCTCCAGCCCGTTCCAGCCCGTAAACCAGCGGGCGGGTATTCAGGTAGGAAACAGCTCCAATTCGACAGCTACTCATCGGTTCGCATTAACGGATTCACGGGACACGGGCTGCCGACAGTTTATGCGACCCAAACCCCGATTGTAATTGGCTGCCCCGGCCCCGAAGCAGTCCGGGCCCCGGTCGAGCCCCGGAACGGGCACAACTCCAACCTCTGTGGAAACCGCAAAATAACGGGATTGGCAACGCCGCCAGAAACCCGATAACGGTACCGGCTCGGGTCAGGACGGAACATTCCCCATTACCGATCGATAATGGTTGTCAAATGCAACCAGCATCGATTCGAGGTTGGAATAGGGGCCCGGCCGAAAGGCCGGAGATGCCACACCGGACTGGGTCATTTCACAGACCCGCCAGTCCTGTTGGTTCACCTGGTCCCACATTTCGATCGCCGGTTCGGCCGCGACCTCGGGCGTATCGGCGGCGACCAAAAAATCGCAATACACTTTGGAGTGGTTAACAGCAATCGGCTGAATCCGGTGGATCATGACATAGTCCGGGTGAGCACTGACAAACCAGTTGGGAAACACGGTGTAGTAATAAACGTGGCGTTGCCGCGCAAGGTCCAGCTCCGGGAAGGCCGGCGCGATCGCTTTTCCGTCGCGAGTCACCGTGCAGAACCCGTCCGCCAACTGCATCGGCCCCCCCAGAATCGCGCCTTGCTGCAGATCGTTGCAAGCTGTTTTGTAGGGGGTCACCTGGTTCAAATCCGGGTGGACCGTGGGACAATGGTAACATTCGCTGTAATTCTGGAACAACAGTTTCCAATTCGCGGCAACATCATACGTCAATGTCCTGGCCAACCGCAGTTGAGCGGGATGCCAGCTGGCCAACCGCGAGGCAAGTGGCCCAATGAACGACTCCAGCGTGGGACCGTGGTCGTCCAGGGATACAAAAACATATCCACCCCAAACGCCGCAGCGAACAGCCAACAGCCCGAACTGCCGTCGGTCAAAATCAGTAACCTGTTGCATGTTGGGGGCGCCGATCAATGCCCCGTTTCGATCGTAGGTCCAGGCGTGATAGGGACAGGTAATACAACCGTTGCGCAACGTTCCATCCGTCTTGTCCAGCAGGCGAGTTCCCCGGTGACGACACAGATTGTGCCAGCCCCGTATCACTCCCGAACGGTCGGCGACCAAAATGATCGAATGACCGGCAATTTGCGTCAACAGATATGCGGGCTCGTCAGCGTCCGATTCCGGATGTTCGGGGATGCGGCCGGCACAAATCCATTGTCGGGCAAAAATCGCCTGTTGTTCCTCCAGAAACAATTGCGAACAGGTAAAGCTTTCCCGGGGGAGCCCGTCAATCATTGGTTCGCCAGTGGACTCAAGCCAAAATAAAAGCCCGGCAGGGACCGGGCTCCGGTTAGGTTGAAATGAGAGCGCAGGGGCTCGAACCCTGGACCTACGGATTAAAAGTCCGTTGCTCTACCGACTGAGCTACGCTCTCGGTGCCACGTTGGGGATTGCGAAAGAAACGCGGGCAAGCGATCAGTTTAGCGATTTGCAACCTGGCGACAAGGCCCGCTGACGTACGGTTTTTGACGATTTGGCGGGCCATTATCAGACACCTGGGGTTTTGGTATGTTCGCCTGTCAGGCCCCCTGGATTCCGCGTACCACAGCGATCATCCCGACTCGTGTCAGCTACCCCCGGTTCTTCGGACCCTTTGCAGGTGCTACTGATTACTGATCACCTGATTGCGGTCAACAAACCGTCCGGCCTGGCAACCCAGGCACCCTCGGGCATCGACAGTATTGAAGTCCGCGTCAAACGCTTTCTGGCCCAACGGAAAGATCACCGCGCAGGCGGCCTCGCCCGAACATACCTCGGCGTACCTCACCGGCTGGATCGGCCGGCATCCGGTGCCATGGTGTTTGCCCTGGACAAAAAAGCCGCTCGTCGGCTGGCCGAACAATTTCAGCGCCGTCAGGTCAAGAAAACGTATTGGGCACTCGTCAGCGGGCGCGGATTGCCGAAACAGGGAACGTGGACCGACTGGATGCGAAAGATCCCTGACGAAGCCCGTTCCGAAATCTGCGAGCCCGAGGATCCCGGGGCCCAGTCCGCGGTCTTGCATTTTCGAGTCCTCGAATCGACCGACCAGCAAACGATGCTGGAGATCAACCTGGAAACCGGGCGTACGCACCAGATTCGCCTGCAATCGGCGAATCGCGGATATCCGATTCTGGGCGACAGCCTGTACGGCTCTTCCGAATGGTTTGGTCCGCTCGTGCATGACGCCCGGCGGCGCGGGATCGCCCTGCATGCGCGGGAACTGGTTATTTGCGATCCCGGTACGGGCAAAGCATTAACGCTGGTGGCACCGGTACCCGACAGCTGGCCGAACCAAAACCGGTGGTAGTCCCCCCTCGATTCACGGGTTCCGTGCGAAACCGGACTGGCTCCGAACCCGGTTCGGTATCACCCGGACGGGAGCGACCCGCGAGGTGCCTGTCCCTTTTTTGGCGTTCTTTACCGGCGGAGCCTGTCCCTTCTCAACGCTCAGCCGCGAAACGCCCATTGCAACAATTCATTGAACCTGGGCGTCTTGCCTTGCCATAACAATCCCACGCGAAATATGCGTGCCGCAATGTAAATGCAAACGACGGTGGAACCGACCAGCAGCAACAGGGCCAGTGCCGGTTGCCAGGCGGCAATAGTGGCACCGGTCGACATCCGCAGCATCATCATGGTTGGCGTCGCCGGGGGAAAGAACGAAAACCAGGTCGCCAGAGGTCCATTGGGTTCGCGAATCACCATGAACCAGATAAACATGGGAGTCATCATCAGTACCCAAACCGGCATCAGCATGGATTGGGCCTCTTTTAACTGGGTCACCGAAGCCCCGACCGCCATAAAAATGGCCGCAAAAAACAGGACACCGCAAATCTGAAACACGACGAACCAGGGAATCAGGTCCAGCGGGATGAATTCGGTCCAGCCCCGGTACCAGACCATCAACAGGCCTCCCCCCAGGTAGATCGCCAGGATGGTCAGCGACCCGCCGACGCCGCCCAACAATTTGCCGGTCATTAACTGGTAGGGATTGGCGCTGCCCAGCAGCACTTCGGCGATCCGTTGCGATTTTTCTTCCAGCACACTTTCCAGCATCGGCTGGGACGCCATAAAGATGACCATGAACATCAGCAGCATGACACCCAGCGGCAAGAATATGGTCAGCAATTCATTTTTTTCGGTAGCTTCCCGAACCTGCCCATCGGCCGATTTTTCCAGCAGCCCCAACCCGCGTACCGGCACCGGAATGCTGGCCTTTTCCACCAGCAGCGGATCAATGCCGGCGGCACCCAGTCGCTCGGCTTTTACAAAACTGTTGATGACGGAACCCAGCCACGTGCGGGCTCCTGAAAACGTCGAATCCTCGGAAAAAAACCGGATTTTGGGCAGTTGGGCGGCGAAATCAACTGCCTGATCCAGCGTCAGCGGCAATTCCACATCCATCACGTCGGCCGGAATCTCGACAAAGGCGTAAATGTCCTGACGACGAACCTGCTCGGACAACTCCCAGCGTTGTTCGTCATCAATCGAGTCGCCTGTCCAGCGTTCCAGCAGGTAACGCTGGCCCCGGGAAAAGCCTGGCAGTTTCTCATCGTCGTCCGATTCCGCCGCGGACGGCGAGGACTCCGATTGCCGGGACTCGGTCATCTGATCGATCAGCGAGTTATGCTGTTCCGCCGCCAAACGCAGCGGTCCGAACAGTTTTCCGGTGTGATCGATCACGACAATCCTCTGGTCCTGGACATCCCCCAGGTCCTTCAGCAACTCCATGGCCAGGATACTGCCCAGCATCAGCACCGGCATGATGGTAATCGAAATCAGAAATGCCCGGGTGCCAACCATCGCCCGGTATTCGCGATCCGCAATCGTCAGAATCTTTCTCATTCGGCCTCTCCCGCCGGCAAGCCCGAGCCATGCAGATCTTCCGCCGAGGGGTGCGCAATTCGCACAAAGATCTCATGCAGCGAGGGCCGAATGACTTCGAAATGATGCAGCTCGCCATGGTCCACCAGGCGGGAAAGCACGGTCGCTGTCTCATCGGATCCACGCAAGCTCAGGACAAAACTGCGGCCATCCGGCAATATCGAGTCGACTTCGGCCATCCGCGGCGGCCGGATTGCGGGATCGGCAAAACGAATTCGCAGCCGGTTGGCAGGATACTGGCTCTGGATTTCGTCCAGCGTGCCATCCAGCACCTTGCGGCCCTTGAAAATCATAAAAATCGTATCGCACAGTTTTTCGGCCATATCCATATCGTGCGTTGAAAATACGACGGTGGTTCCCTGCTCGCGGAGGTACAAAACGGCTTTGCGCAGTGATTCCATATTGACCGGATCCAGACCACTGAACGGCTCGTCCAGGATGACCAGCCGGGGTCGGGCCGCAATGGCCGCAATAAACTGGACTTTCTGGGCCATGCCCTTGGACAGCGCGTCAATCCGTTTGCCAATCCAGTCGGCGGCATCCAGCCGCTCCAGCCACTCGCGGATATAGTCGCGGCACTGGTAACTGCCTTTTAGCCGGGCATAGTACGTTAACAATGCCCCAACCCGCATTCGCTTGTACAATCCCCGTTCTTCGGGCAAGTAACCAAGGCGATCATCGGCCGTTTTGCCGCGGGGGCTGCCGAGCACATTGACGGTACCGCGGTCCGGCTGGTAAATCCGCAGGATCATTCGCAGGGTCGTAGTCTTGCCGCTGCCATTGGGTCCAATGAACCCGTAGATCGACCCTTCCGGGACGGCCAGGTCCAGGGAGTCGACCGCCTTTTGCTGGCCGAATCGTTTGGTTACTTGAGTCAATTCAATCGCGTGAGGCATGGTGCCGTTTCCGGTTCGTGGCAAGGATGCAAGGCAACGGGTTCCAGCTGAAAACAACTGCGCAATGGACGACCGGCTTTACGGGACGAGTGGGTGAGCACAATACTTGCAATAGGTGGCATCCCGGTCGTGACCCTCCGTCATGCAGTGGTCGCAAACACGCGTGGTGACTTCCGCGACCCGGTGTGATTTCATGAATTCGGCCGAGACAAATCCGGTGGGAACGATGATCAGGCTGTATCCGAGCAATATCAAAACCGCGGCAAAAGCCTTTCCCGGTGCCGTCGCCGGAGCCATATCGCCGTACCCCACCGTGGTCATGGTCACGATGGCCCAGTACATCGCGGCCGGGATCGAACTGAACTGTTTCGGATTGTAATTTTTCTCCAGCTCGTACATCACGGCGCCGGCGATGGTCACGGAAATCAGGATCACCGTCAGAAACACCAAAACCTTGCCGCGAGCCCGCCAGATGGCATCGCCCAGATCCTGGGCTTCCGAGACCAGCCAAACCAGCTTCAGGACACGAAACACCCGCAACAGTCGAATCGCACGCACCACCACAAACGACCCGCTGCCGGTCCACAGGGCGGCCGCCACGTAGGTCGGCAAAATGGAAAGCAAATCGACCACGCCAAAAAAGCTGAAAATGTACCGGGAAGGCTTGCGAACCGACACAATGCGGGCGATGTATTCAATCGTGAAGACGATCGTAATGGCCCATTCCACCCCCAGAAACCTCTGACGGTAGCGGGCATCCATCTCTCCGTCCTCTTCCACCACCGTTTCCCAGCAGATTATGACGAGACTTAACATGATAAACGCCAGCAGAACGACATCGAATATCTTGCCGGCCGGCGTGTCGGCCTCGAAAATAATTTGGTACAGCCGTTGTCGCCAGGGGGCGTAGCTGCTGTCAGGTTGCTGGCTGGGTTTCATCAAGACGGATTGGGATCGAAGCCTCGCAAAATGCCAATACGTGGCGGAGGAACTTGCAAGGTCCGGCCGCCAGCCACGAAAACTATAACATGTCCCTCGCCGCCCGGGCAGGTTGGTCGGCCACCCGGATCCGGGTGGTGTGACGACCCGCTATCCGCCCGACCCCGAATACCTGTTTGAAAATCCCGTCCGAGGACGTTTCGTTGGCCATTAATTTTCATTGCAAACAATGCGACGGTGAATTGCAAATTCGGGAGGAGGATTCCGGAAAGCGAATCCGGTGCCCCCGCTGTGGCATGATCAGCGAGGCGCTGGCGGTCGTCGACGCGGCGCGTCCGTCCGGGGGCCAGACATTCGACTCCGGGCAAGCCCCGGCCCCGGTGCCGGTCGATGACGTTGCGGATTCCTGGTCCTTGCAGACTCCAACGGGCGAAGTCTACGGACCGGTTCCGCGCCCCGAGCTGGACTTGTGGGAACACGAGGGGCGAATATCCGCGGACTGCCTCGTCCAGCGCTCGGGTCAAAGCCACTGGCAATCCTCGCTGGTTCTGTATCCTCATTTGATTTCGATGCCGCGAGCGGCGCCGCCCGGCGACGCGCAATCGGGAACTTCCCGCGGCCGGCGGGCCCGCAGCCGGCGCCAGCCTCATCGCGACTCGGGACGCCGCCGAAACAATGGACCCGCCGTGCTGGCCCTGGGAATCCTGGGCATTTTTCTGGTGGCGATTCCGGTATTTGCCATGATCGCATGGGCGATGGGCGCGACCGAGCTTCGTGCCATGGAACGGGGCGAGGCTTCCACGCAAGGTCGTGTGCTGGTCGACGTGGGTTATTATCTGGGGATCATCGGCTCGCTCGTCGGCATCGTCATTTTCCTGGGCTGTTGTCTGCTGATCCGTGCATGATGAAACGACCGATTCAGTGCCATCAGCGGCCACCGTCAGGACTCATTGATTTGGGTTGGGTCGACTGCTAGAACAGCGGCATGCCCATTCTCGGATCCCACATGAGCATTGCCGGCGGTTACTACCGGGCCGTCGAAGCCGCGGCCCGCACCGGTTGCGATTGCGTCCAGTTGTTCACCCGAAACAACAGCCAGTGGCGCGCCAAACCGATCAGTCAGGAAGAGGCCGATCTGTTTCGCAGCAAGCTGGTCGAACTGGACATCAGCCATCCCGTCTCGCATGCTTCCTACCTGATCAATCTGGCCAGCCCGAACCCGGAACTGTTGCAAAAAAGCATCGACGCCATGGTGATCGAATTGCAACGCGCCGAACAGCTGGGGATTCCCTATGTAATCGTCCATCCCGGTTCGTATACCACCAGCGACGAAGCGACGGGAATCGCCACGATTTGCGCCTCGCTGGATCAGATTTATGAACAGATCGACGGTTTGGCCGTTCAGGTCCTGCTGGAAAATACGGCTGGCCAGGGCACCAACCTCGGCTGGCAATTCGAACAACTGGGAGCCATGATTGGCGGTTGTCAGGTGTCGTCACGGGTCGGCGTTTGTATTGACACGTGCCACGCGTTCGCGGCCGGATACGAATTGACCGAACCGGCCGATTACCGGACAACCTTCGAGACGCTGGACCGGATTATCCCGCTGGAAAACATTCGCGCGTTTCACCTGAATGACAGCAAACATCCGCCTGGTTCGCGGCGCGATCGTCACGAACATATCGGACGCGGTGAAATGGGCTTGGAACCGTTTCGCAACCTGTTGAACGATCCCCGGTTTCAATCGGTGCCCATGTATCTGGAAACGGCCAAGGGCTCGGAGCATGGACGCGACCTCGACGAGATCAACCTGGAAACGTTGCGCAACCTGGTCATCGATTCGTCCAGCGGCTGATCGAGGGCGGCCCCCGTTATCGGCCTGCTGGCCAACGGCGGTCTTGGGAGGTGGCCGGCGGAGACCCCGGCCGATGCGTTTTGTTCCGTGGCACGGGCTGGCCGCACGATGGGGCAATTACCGGTCACGCCCCAACCGTGATGTGCCGATATCGCGGGTGCTGATATACCAGTCCAGCCAGGCCTCCTTGTCGAACCCGTAGTCCCGGGAATCGGTCAGCAATCGCAATGCATCCAGCGCTGACTGATTCTGCACCTGCACCAACCGGAACTGGGGCTTGTTGCCCATTTGAAGTCCTTTCCCCCCGCTTCCCTGGCTGGCGGTCATATTGCCGCCACCGCCGGCGATCTGGATTTTATGGGTGGTTACCAGGGCATTAATCAACGCCGGAACCGCCGAAGGATCGCCCATTTGTCCGGACAGCCAGGCCGCTTTCTGCACGCGATCGTTGGGGGTTTCCGGCGTGGGCCTCAGAAATGGCAAAATGGTCGAAACAACCTCCGCCTGGCTAAAGTGGGGCTGCTGTAACAGCCGGACGCACAGTTCGCGCAACTCGCGGCCAAAGGGATCGTTCATGTCGGTTGCCATGGCAATCACCACCAGATTGTTCTGGGCAGACCGGGACGGAATACCGCCCAACGTCTCAACCAGCATCTTCTGAATCCTCGGATCCGTTTCATCCCGGAGCGCTTCCACCAGCCCCTCGACGGCGGCCGGATCCGTAATGGCCGCAATCTCCGCCAGCGCTTGCGGATCGTTGCGCCGATTGAATCGGCGAAAGGCCGACCGGATGGTCACGGACCAGTCCCGGGCATCCTGGTGACGGGCGTCCTTGAAATCGGCCATCTGCAGGGAAGCGGGTAAGCGGTGATTTCCCCGATCGTCCTTGACATATCCATGGTTTTGGTAGAAGTGGTCCTCGTGAACCCAAACACCGTCCCGGAATCGATACCCCAGGCGGCTGCGGGCACCGGTATGTTCGGGATCAAGACGAATGATCTGCATCAGGTGATATTCGCGTTGCCGCGGCAAACGATTTTCATCGCACCACTGTTGCATTTCCCAATGCGCGTCGACGGTGTCCGGCATTGCGGCCCGCCGTTGCAGATATTCCGGTCCAGCCGCCGGTGCACGGATCCGCTGCGCCTGGCTCTTTTTCAATTTCACAATGCCGCCGTCGGGTGTTTCGATCAGCCAGAATTTTTGTTTGCCTTCGGTAATTTCTGAAACCTTGCCCAGGATTTCACCGCCGGTGTCCAGAACCATCGTGTCCAGCAACAACGCATCGTCGGCGCTAACGACGTCGGCGACCAGCACGATCGGGCACAGTCCGGCGGGGCATGCCAGGACCAGCAACAGGGCCAGGCGGGTGATGGTTGAGGCAACCGAGCTCATTGAATTCGACCCTCCGGTGACGGTTCCAGTCCACGGCCCCTGCATCGGCCGGCCACCCTCCCGGCACCGGCACCTTCACCTGATTATACGCCCCCGGGGGACCTGGCAACCAGACAAAACCTTGCCGGAACGGTTCCGGCGATCGTCACGGTGAATACTGGCAATGCCGGCGTCACCGGTGACGCCGGCGGCGGGCCAGCATGGCCAGTCCGGCCAGCGTCCACAGCAGGGCGGAACCCGGCTCGGGTACCGCCCGGGCATACCAGGCGATTCCGAAATCGGTTTGCAGGTCGGAAGAGACCTCGATGGAATACGATCCGGAACCGAGCGACGCCACGTAGATATGCTCGACATTATCGACGGGACTCAGGCTGGCATCCAGCAGCAAGCCCAGGGGGATTCCCGACGAGTCGTACAGCCGCAAACTCATGTCAGCCAGCGGCTGGGCCACGGGATCGAACAGCCCGGCATCCGGGTCTGCATCGGTTACCTGCAGATTCCAGGTCAGCAGGATCGACAGGTCACGCCACTCCTGATTGGGACCGACTTCGAAATTGTAAAAAAGTGAATCATCGGCGTCGATGTTTTCTCCGTAATCGTATCCGGCAGATCCGATCGTGGCTCCGGCCGGGACACTGGCGCTGCCGTCCGTCTCGCCCCCCTCCAGAATCTTGTAGCTGTTGTACAGGTTGACTTCACCGGCACCGAACACGTCATCCAGCGGCCGGCTGGTCGTTCGATCCCAGTCGGCAAACGGTGCCTTGCTGGCCCCGGCCATCAGCACCGCCTTCATCGTCTCGGGACGGCTGGCATCAGCGTTTCCTTCGTTCAGGGCCTTGTGGTGCAGGACGGCCAGAACCGAACTGACCTCGGCCGTCGCGGTACTGGACGTCGTGCCACTCGAGACGATATCCGGTTTGGTTCGTCCCGCGCCGTTAATCGTCGTTGGATTGCTGGCGTGATTTCCGTCCACTCGCCCCACCGCGATCGAGTTGTATGAATGAACGAGCAAATCGGAATGGTTTTGGGCTCCGTTCAGCACGCCCACCGCCATCGATATCCCGTCACGCTCGATCAGGTAATCGAATCGCCGCAACGCGTTAACGGCATCGGCGTCGTCAACAAAGTCACCGGCCCACGAATGATTCTGGACCTGAAACGGCTGACCGGCAGGATCGGTCAGGGTTTCAAATCCGAGAATCCGGTTGATGTAGTCATCGGCTTCATAAACCGTCACTGTGTCGATTCCGCGGGCCACTCCCATGTCGGCCGCCAGGATTCGGTTGCTGATCGAGGAATGCGAGGAGGGCACCGAATTGTGCAATCCGCTGCCGTCGACAAAGGTAATGCCTGCCAGCGGGGCAAACGTTGTATTCGGCATATACTGGTAGACCGCCGGATCGGAATCGAAATCGGATTCCACGACCGACGCGCTAATGCCCGATCCATCCTCAATGGACCCGTATTCGGCCAACAGGTCGTAATAGCCGATCCGTATTCGAAAATCGTCGTTGGGTTGCGCCCGCAACGATGAACAGCACATGGACGAAACCAGCAAACCCAAACCGAATATCAATTTCTGGCAGCTTGTCATGACGTTTGGATCACTCTGAATTCAGTTCCTGATCGCGATCGATCGACCCCGGGATTCCGCCCGGACCCAGGTTCACAGTCTGGATCCATCCGGACGGACCGTAACGGTGGCAACCCTCGGTTGTACCTTACCGCATCGGTTCGAAAATTGTCCATCGATGATATTTTTGACGCGAATTCGGGGGTCGGCCGCCGCGCCGTGTCCGGCGAGCGGGGAAACCCGCAAAAACCCCTGAAAATCCGGAAAAGCCGGTCCAACCGGACGGCTCTCCGAAAAACCCGGGGGCCCGGGGTCTTCCCGGGGGCGCCCGGCAGGATTCCCGACGCGTGCCGGGTTCGTGGACCGCAATCGCGGTTCCGGATCATGGACTCCGGACGCGGGCAGTCCTCCGGTTTTGCCTGTGTGACCGATGGTGCCCAGGCCGGCAAGTGAAAACCTGGCGTTGGCCCGCTAGAATGTGACGTTCCTGGCGGTGTCAGGAGTTTGTGCAACCTGGAACGGAATGTATTGCAATCTACCTGTTCGGAATTCCTGATGCCCGGTATCTCGAAAAAAAAATTGGCCGATTTGTGTCACCGGATCGCCACCAGCTACAAGGCCGGGATTGACATCCTGACAATCTGGAAACGGGAGAGTTTGTCCGGCTCGCCCCGTCATCGAATGGCCATGGGCAAGGTGGTCCAATGCGTCTCGACAGGACAAACGGTGGCCGAAGGAATGCGGGCCACCGATGGCTATTTTCCGGAACTGGCCTGTTCAATTGCCGAGGCCGGAGAAAAGGGTGGCCGACTGGAGCGTTCGTTTTTTCTGCTACAGCATCATTACGACACGATCGTCAAATTTCGCCGGGACATGCTCGGTCGTCTGGCATGGCCCATTATGGAACTGGTCGGTGCCGTCGTGATCATCGGGTTGATGATCCTCGGAATGGGCTGGGCAACAGCGATGAACGAAAATGCCGAGCCGGTCGACTGGCTGGGTCTGGGCTGGTCCACGATGCAATACTTCTGGGCGTGGGTCACACTGGTCATTGTTTTTTTTGGATCGCTCGCCGTGCTGATTTACGGCTCCATGGTTGGCTGGTTTGGCGACCTGCCCATGAAGATTGCCCGCAAGGTTCCATTGCTGGGAAAAACCATCCAGATTTTTTCACTGGCCCGGTTTGCATGGGTGCTGGCCGCGGTTTACGACGCCGGCATGAATACTATCCATGGCGTCAGTCTGGCGTTTCGATCCACGCAGAATTTTTTCTACGAGCAATTTGAGGAGCCGGTCAAGCAACGTTTGCAATCCGGAATGCAGCTGACCGATGCATTGCGAATGACCGGGGCGTTTCCTGACGATTTCCTGATGTATATGGATAACGGGGAGATGACCGGAGAGATCCCGGAATCAATGACGCGGCTGGCCGAACAATATACCGCCGAAGCCGAAAAGAACCTGAACCTGATCAGCCGAATCATGTTCTTTGTCATTTTTTCGTGCATTGCCGTGATGATCGGAGGGCTGATCGTCATGCTCTACGCACGATACATCGGAACGATCCAGTCGTTTATGTAACCGGACCGCAGGGGCCGCCGGCTCAGGCCCGATCGCGGGCAACCGGGCGGCGGGCCAGTGCGATAAAACACTCCGCCAACCGCTGATTGGCGTCGCTGGTCGGAACGATTCCTGCCGGCTGACTGTGGTTGAATTGAAAATCCGAACCGGAATTCTGATTGTACAACGACTCGACGACAAACCGTCGACCCAGTGTCGCCAGAAACGAATCCCGTTCGTATTCGCGAACGTGATGGGGTGCGATCTCCAGGGGCCATGCATTGGGCGTGGAACAAATCAGCAATCCCCCCGGTTTCAGGATGCGAAAAAACTCATCGAGTAACGACTCGTCATCCGGTACATGCTCAATCGTCTCAAACGATACGAGGCAATCCAGCGAGGCGTCGGCCAGGCCGGTGTCGGCCGCATCGGCAACCCGATAACTCACGCCAGGCACCGCATGCCGGTCGGTCGCGTAGGCAATCGCTTCGGAACTGTGGTCAATTCCGGTAACGGCCGCGGCGTTACCCTGAGTGGCCAGAATCCGGCACCCGTATCCCGTTCCACAGGCGATATCGGCGACGGTTTTGCTGGCCACGTGATCGGACGCGAATTCGTAACGGGCCATATGAAACCGGGCCCGGGACCGGGGAAACAGAGGCACTCCGGCGTCCATGCGCTCGCTGCGATGCCGATACAGCCACTGCATTTGGGGGTCGCCACACACCAGCTCCAGCGCCTGTTCCAGCAGCGTTACGCGTTCTTTTAACCGGTTGATCGCCCGGCGATTCACCCGGGCTGTCTTTTGCAGCCGTGCCAGCGGACCGTCATCGGTCGGGCCGGTCGAATCCGACGTATCCATGGGTTGCGAGTCGTTTGTCACCATTTAGGTTGCCCAAACGCGGCGAATCGGTCGCCAGGCGTCGAGCGTCGAAACCGATTCGCCGCCCATTTGCCTGGCCGAGCGCTTGATCCGCGGCGTTGTTGTACATTAAAACAGGGGTACGGGGTGAAATACCGGGTATCCGAAAGTGAGGGATAATTTCGGTGATGAAGCTGACACGACGCCATTTACTGGCTGGCACAGCGTGCGTCGCCGGTTGTGCGGCCATTCGCACATTGACCCCGTCCGCCCGACACGCCATCGCTCCGCCTGCCGACTCCCGCCGCTGCGGATTCCAGACGCCGCCGGCGTATAGTATTACGCCCATTGTCCAGGACGGCAAATGGTACTGGAAAGAACAGCCGGCTGATCAAACCGGTTATCTGGATCCGCGCGACTTTGAATTCCGGGCCGGCATCCGCTGGCGGAGTGACGGGATCGCCCGCAATTTGCGAAGTTCGACGGTGGTCCCGGTCGCATTTCCCGAACAGGAATTGATCGACGTGCGGATCGAGAAGTCCGAGGGGTGCGAGGCCCGGATTGCTCCGTTGACGGACACGGCGGCCCAACTGCAGGTGCTGGCCCCGTGGATCGAGGCGGGCCAAACGATTACGGCCACCGCGTTGTTTCGAATCAGACTGTTTCGCCAATGCCCTCATTACTCGGCGGAACAATTCCCATTCGAACAGACGGTGCCCCCGCCCATTGTCGCGACCGCTCTGGGCAACAGTCCGGGCATCCGCTGTGAAACGCCCGGCGTTCGCCACCTGGCAGCGTCCATCATCAGTCGATACGACCACCCGTGGACCCAGGCCGGCAAGTTCTTTGCGTGGGTGTGGGACAACATCCAGGGCAAACCGGGCGCCTACACCAGCGTGCAGGAGGCCATTCGAAATCGGGCAGGTGATTGCGAGGAACGGGCCGGCGTGTTTGTGGCACTGTGTCGGGCCTCCGGAATTCCGGCCCGCCTGGTATTGGTCCCCAATCATTGCTGGGCCGAGTTCTGTCTGGTGGACGTTGAAAACCGGCCCCGCTGGATACCGGCCCACACCGCCGCCTACAACTGGTTCGGCTGGACCGGGGCCCATGAACTGGTGTTGCAAAAAGGCGACCGGTTTCGCCAGCCCGGCAAGCACAAAACCACGCGTTTGATTGGCGACTGGTACTCCTTCGAGGGACGACGACCGCTGATCGAGTACGTGGGCGACTTGTCCCCCATCGAGGGACCCGGACAACGCATCAAGAATTCGCGGGGAGGCTGGGACCTTGGCGGCACCCATCCCCAAGACAAGATGCTTCGCGTGTAATCGCGGGAAGCCAAAAAGGGGACGGCAAAAAAGGGACGGGCTCCGGGCCAGTTCGGTAACACGCTCGCTGGCATATGCCGCGAGGTGCCTGTCCCTCTTTCGCCCGTGTCCCTCTTTCGCCCGCCCGTTTGCTGTGAACTAGTTACCCTGGATGCAATACAGTTTCTTGTCGGACCGGATAAACATCTGGTTGTCGGCCACGGCGGGTGTGGCGTTAAACAGGCTGTCGTCACCCTCAAACGAATTGGTGGCGACTTTTTCAAGCGACGCATCCGCCTGGACAACGTATACGGTGCCGTTGCGGGTGGTGAAATAAATGTGGTCACCCACGATCACTGGCGAGGCATAATTGCCGGCCGGGCCCTGCCGGCGACCCCCGGCCCGCCCACCCGCGGCGACGTCGGCCAGTCGCATTTCCTTGACCGACTCGCCCGTTTTTTTGTCAACGCATGTGGCGATTGAGCCGCTGGCCAACCAGAACATGTAGTCGCCGAAAATCACAGGCGTTCCAATCGAGCTCTTGACCGGTGATATCCACACCACCCTGCTGTCGGTCACATCGCCCTTGCCGCCGCAACGCACCGCCAACGCCTTGCCTTGCCGACCACCCAGCGTGTAGATCACCCCCTGATCGGCGGCCGTGCTGGCCGTGATGGTCCGGGAAATGGGTGATTCGGCGTTCCACAGTTCCTGGCCGTTGTCCGGATTAATCCCGTACAGGCGATCCGGCGCACTGTAGATCAACTCGGTATGTCCATCGACCTCGACCAGAATGGGGGTCGACCAGCAATTCGTGAACTGTTCATTGTCGATTCGCCAGGCCTCGGAACCGTCCGTCTTGTTCAGCGCAATCAGGGCGTGGCCTTCGATCCCGGCGTTCACGATCACCTTGTCGTCGTACAACATCGGACTGGCACCGCCGCCCCATTTGGCCGGGTCTGAAAACGTGCCGACATTGGTCTGCCATTTTTGATTGCCGTCCATATCGAACGCCACCACACCGTCCTTGCCAAAAAACACAAACACATGTTCGCCGTCGGTAACCGGTGTGCTGCTGGCGTAGCCATGTTCGGCGATAAAACCCTGGTAGGCGTCCTCCGGGTGCCCGGCTTTCACGGTGGCCCGCCACAACTCCTGACCCGTTTCCCGGTCAAGGCATAACAAGTGCCGTTGCAGGTCGGCGGGATTCCCCGGGTTTTCCCGGGTGACACCATAACCCGTGTAACAGGTCAAAAAGACCCGGGTGCCCTGGACAATCGGACTGGACGACCCCGGGCCGGGCAGTTCGGCCGTCCAGCTGATGTTTTCGGCGGAATTCCACGACGTCGGCACCGCCGAACTGGTGGCGATCCCCGACCCTCCCTCGCCGCGAAACCGCGCCCAATCGTCGGCCCCGGCCGAGGCAATCAACATTCCCAAACCCAACACCAGCAGCATCCCGACATATTTGACGCGAAACATACTAACTCCCTTTGAACAAGTAACTGAATCCTGTGCGATGTATTCGAATCGACATTTTCGGCCAAGGTCGACGAAACAACAAGCGGACCGGCCGCGCCCACGACAACTGTTGGAAACCCAACAGTCACTTGACCGCCGTAATGGCATCCTGCAATCGTTGCACGTTGGTCTGCATGGCGGTCAGATAATCTCCTGACTCCGGAGGCGACTCCAGCGACTCAAGCCGGACGAACCCAATTCCCCGGTCCGACAGCGTTGTATCCAGCGCCGAGCTGGCATCGTGCGGGATCAGCACCAAAACCCCCGCGGATTCTGCCAGCACCGCAAATTGGTCCGTCGGGGAGTCGGCGTTTTCCAGATCCGCCAACGTCCATGAAACGGGTGTCACGGCAACGCCAGCAGCCCGGACCAGATAGGAAAACACGTTTGCGGGATCCACCAGCGTCACGGACGCCCGATTACCGGACGTTTCCCGAAGGGCACGTTGCAATGGAATCAGATCGGAATTCAGCGATTCGAAGTTTTTTTGAAACTCGGCCGAGCGGTCCGGAAACGACTCAATCAAACGATCACGAATCACCTGTGCCTGCTTGATGGCCAGGCCGGGATCCAGCCACGTCTGGCTGGCAACCTGGGACTTTGTCCGGGCTCCTTCAGGCCCGTGCTGATGAACGCGTTCGCCGGTAATCGGAATCAGATCAGATTCCCACGGGGCGGTGGTATCCGCAACCCGCGCGGACGGAATGGTAACGCTTTGCAACCAGGGCTCGTACCCGGCCCCGTTGGTAAAGATCAATGTGGCCGATTGCAGCCGGGCAATACTGGCAGCGTCCGGATACCATTTCTGTTGCGGGTCACGGGGTTGCGCCACCAGTTCCACGGCAGGCTGGCCGCCGGCGATTCGCCCGGCGAGGTATTGAACGGGCCAGGCGGTGGCGGCCAGTGATCGCGTTCCCGTGGAGGCATCGGGGCCGGACTTCGGCGGCGCTGACCCACCGTTGCAACCGGCGACAACGGCCACAATGGCTATCAGGGCTGTGCGAACATGACCCTGCCCACCACTAGTCCGGTTGCACGGTGTTGCGACCGTCGTCGGTACCATCGTCTCCATCGTCATCGTCTTCTTTCGGTTGATCGCCGGCCCGACGGGATTGCTCGGCAGGCTGGCCGGGTTCCTCGTCCGCATTCAATTCCCGGGCCGGCACATCAGGATTTGCTTTGCGATACTCGCTGTAAAGTCTCCGCAGCCGCAACGTATACATGCCACGACCATGCGTTGCGGCGACCAGCACCTGATCCCGTTCCTGCAGTGCCAAATCATGCACGAACGTGATGGGCAATCCGCGACCCGGCACAAACCAGCTGGTTCCCCCATCGATCGTCGCATAAACGCCCATGTCAGTTCCGACGTACAGGATTCCCGGATAAAACGGATCTTCCAGAATCACGTTAACCGGTCCGCCCGGAATTCCGCCGCCGATATCCGTCCACGTGGCCCCGTAATCCGGGGAACGAAACACGTAGACCTGAAAATCATCGTCGCGCTTTCCGTTGAATGTGGCGAAAACGGTTCCTTCGTCGTACCGCGAGGCGACGACACGCGATACCCATTTGACAGGCACGCCGTCCGTGATCTCGGTCCACGTCTGGCCACCGTCGCGGGTTACGTGCAGCCGACCATCATCGGTGCCGGCATACAGCAGGCCAAATTTCAGTGGCGATTCTGACAACGCGGTAATCGTTGCGTAGGGAATATTTCCCTGACACTCGGGATCCAGATTTGTCAGGTCGTCGCTGATACGCTGCCACGTCTGGCCTTGATCGAGCGACCGAAACACGTATTGCATTCCGTGATAGATGATTTGCGAATTGTGGGGCGACAGGATAAACGGTGCCAGCCACTGGCCGCGTAACGGCGGCTCACCCTCGGCCGATTCCGGCTTGATACTGGTCGTCTTGCGGGGCTCCAGCGTGCTTCGCTGGATGCTGCCGTAAAATCCCTCACTGTAGAAAATATTCTCGTCTTGAGGATCAATGGCCATCGTGCTGGCCTCACCGCCAGGGATGCGCTGCCATTCGTGCAGCGGCGAACGCCCGGCGCGATACGACGAAGGTCCCCGCCAGCTGTTATTGTCCTGAATACTGCCATACACCCGAAACGGCGTGGCATTGTCCACCTCGACGTTGTAGAACTGGACCACAGGCAGGTTGTCCAGGTCTTTCCAGGTTTCGCCTCCATCGTACGAAATATTGATGCCGCCATCGTTCCCGTTGATGATGTGTTGCGAATTGGCCGGATTGATCCACATGGCATGGTGGTCCCCGTGCAATCCGCGAAACGAAACGCGCTGGAAGGATTGCCCGCCATCGATCGATTTGAGCAAGGGGACGCCCAGCACAAATACCGTGTCCACGTTGTTGGGATCGACCCGGATCTGCCCAAACACCCATCCGTAAGTGGCAAACACACGCGACATTTGACGATCGTCCACACTGGCGAGTTGCCAGGTCAGGCCCCGATCGGAGGACCGGTAAACTTCTGCCCCTTTTTTGACGGCCTGTCGTTGACGCCCGTAATTGTCGCGTTCGTTTTCTTCCGGTTGACGGGCGATTTCGTGGTTGTCGATGACTGCATAGACCACATCGGGATCGGCGGGACTGATGGCCAGCCCAATGCGCCCGGTGCTGGAGCTGTCGGGCAATCCTGCGGTCAGTGGTTGCCAGGTGTTCCCGCCATCGACTGACTTGAAAATTCCGTCGTCCGGCCCCGCCACCGGGTCGCTCCACGGGCGACGTGTTCGATTCCACATGGCGGCGTACAGCGTCTGGCGATCATCGGGTGAAATGATCAGATCGATCGCGCCGATGTGGTTCGCGAGAAACAGGACCTTTGTCCATGACTGTCCGCCGTCCACGGTCTTGAATATTCCCCGCTCCGGATTGGGACGATACTGGTGTCCGCTGGCGGCCACGTAAACGGTGTCGGGATCCTCCGGATCGACAACGATTCGTCCAATGTGGCCCGTGTCCGCCAGACCACAATGCTGCCAGGTCGTACCCCCGTCATCCGACCGGTACACGCCGGTGCCGGCCATGCTGCTGCGAAAAATGTTGGCCTCACCCAAACCGACCCACACGGTTTTTTGCGGCACCGGGCCCACCGCTATGGTGCCCACCGATCCCGATGGCGCATCGTCAAAAACCGGTGTCCACGTCGTGCCTTCGTTGGTCGTTTTCCAGACGCCGCCCGAGGCGGTGGCGACATAGAAGGTAAACGGTTCGTCGGCCGCCGCGGCAATGTCGGTCACCCGGCCGCTCATCAGCTCCGGACCAATAAACTGCCATTTGGTAGTGACCGGAGACTCGTCCCGCATTTGCAAATGCCGGGCATGCCAGTTCAAACGGGTTTCGGCATCCAGCACCGGGGAAGGTATCTGCCAGGCACTGGCAAGACTCGACACCACAACCAGGGCCAACCACAAAACAGGGACAAGGCATCGAACGGGGACAGCGTGGATTGGCATCGGCAGGTTCCAGGGCAATTGCGGCCAGCGGCCGTCAGCCAGTGTGGTTCAGGAATCGGAATCCGGTTATGCCAGGCATCGCGGTGGCGGCAACCGGTTGGGACGTTGCAGTATAGTTGGCCTGGCGACCGACGGAACGCGGCGGCCGCCGGCTAACGTAAAGACGAATTTGGGGCAATACGAAAATGGCCGGAATCCGGATGGTCCAGGCCGGCCAATCTGCCACGAGCACCAGGTGACGCGGTCGCCAGCAATCCGGCCAGCGCCGAAAATACCATCCGGCCCCCTGCCGCCCGTCACCCGATCACACGGTTTTTTGCGAACAAAAACACGACTCCGGGGCGGGCACCAAAAGTTTACATAACTATTACATATCCCTGACACAGTCAAGCTGGCGCGGCAGTCGATCGATTCTACAATTCCCCAATCGCATCGGGATCCATGAGATTCCCTTGCACACCCAAAATCGATCTTCGCATACAACCGAGTATAAAACATGTCTACCGTCCCCCGTGCTCCCCGCCAACGCGGCTCCCGGAAATCCGCATCGGTGCGTACCTTGCAGTCTCCCGTGGCGGCCGAGCAGATTCGGCAACTGCAATCGGGCCCCGATCAGCCGTCGGACGGGCACGTCGAGCAACACGATGGCCCGATTTCGTTCGCGCACAAACTGATTATGACCATTGCCGTTGTCGTCCCGTTCCTGGGATTTGTGACGGCGATCGTTTTGGCCTGGCAGTTTGGACTCATGAGTCCATTGTACCTGGGCTTGCTGGTGGGTGGCTGGTTGATCACCGGTCTGGGAATCACCGTTGGTTTTCATCGCATGTTGACCCATCGCGCATTTGACACGTACGACTGGTTCCGACTGGCCTGGGCCGGTCTGGGTTCGCTGGCGATCGAAGGTCCCCCGCTGGCCTGGTGTGCCGTGCACCGCAAGCATCACCAGCACAGCGATCACGTGGGGGATCCGCATTCTCCCCACCTGCATGGCGACGGATGGTGGAACGCCTGTAAAGGGTTTATTCACGCCCATTTCGGCTGGCTGTTCGACAAATCGTGGAACGAAACCAGCCTGCGCAAATATGTCCCGGATTTGATGAACGTGCCCGGCATGATGACCATCAGTCGGCATTACGCATGGTGGGTTGCCGCCAGTTTGCTGATTCCGGCCGTCATTGCCGGTTTGGTCACGATGTCCTGGACCGGCGCCTGTTGGGATTCCTGTGGGGAGGGCTGGCCCGGGTCTTCCTGACGCATCACGTCACGTGGTCGATCAACTCGATCTGTCATATTTTTGGCAGCCAGGATTATCATTCCGGCGACGATTCCCGGAACAACCTGATTTTCGGGATCCTGTCGCATGGCGAAGGCTGGCACAACAATCATCACGCCTTTCCCACATCGGCCCGTCACGGGTTGAAGTGGTGGCAATTTGACACCAGCTGGCTGATCATTCGCACGCTGGAAGCGCTGGGACTGGTGTGGAACATCCGCACCCCCAGCGAAAAGGCCCTGGCCGCCAAACGCGTGGCGTAAGAGGCGGGCGCAAGCGTCCAGCGGCGCGAGGGTTTCATCGGCCGGCCGACATCGGCGGGTTGCCGGATGGACCCGCGGCCGGCCGCCGGGGTTTTCCCGGGTCCGCCGGCTGGATCGGGGGACCGGGTTTGCCGGTTCGCCGCGGGCAGCACCGAACTGGCGACACCAGACCTCGGCGACGCGGGAAATCTACAAATCGAACCGGAACGTCCGGCAGACCATTCGCCAAATCCGCTGGCCCACGGTTTGGCTGCCGGTACGAATTCGGGCCACCCCGGTCGCGCCATTGGAGACCATGCCGTCGATGCTTTCCAGAGGGACGCGCACCTGATACGTCGTGCTTTGCGGGACATCCCGCCCCTGGTCGTCGGTCGTGGTCAACAGATCACCTCCGTAGCGACTGGCCAGGCCGCGGGGCACATAGTTCATTTCCACGGGCGAAATCAGGTCGATCGACGATTCCAGCAATTCGCCCGGTGACTGGCGCATCCACAAACGCACCGGATTGCCGGCCGTAATAAACTCGATATCCGCCTGGTCGATGGCCAGGATTGCCTCGGCACCCGGTCGGTCGGCGCCACGCAGCAAACCACCGTGCCGGATTCCAGCCATGCGCCCAGGTTGCGAACCTCCAGGGGATGTCCGTGCCATCCGGCCAGCCGCCCCGTTTGTTCATCGTTGTCCGGCGGCACGTAACTGGCGCTGACCACGACGCCATCAACGGGCGAACGAATTTGCATTTGTTCGAGGTCCCGGCGTTGCTGGTCCAGCTGGCGTGAGATGGCGGTCAGCGTTGCCAACGTTACATCCACGTCCTGTTCCACCTCGGGATTGTAACTGGCCTGTTTCAGCGTAATGCGATGCCGGGTCTCGGCCACGAGGGCATCGCCTTCCAGTGCCGCGATCCCCTGGACCAGTTGCGGACTTTCCAGTCGCACCAGCGGTTGGCCGGCCGCCACCGGCTGGCCGGGAACGACGTCGATTTCGCGGAGAATCCCCGGCACATCCACATATACGTTGGCGGCCCCGGCCGGCTGGATGACGAAACTGCAACGCACGTAATGGGGAATGGGAACGGCAAGAATTGCAATCAGCGCCACAGCGGCCAGGCCGCCGGCGATTCCGGCTCGAACGGGTTTCACGGCATGGATCCTTCCAGGAGTTTTCAAAAAACGAAACAGCTGCACAACCGGTCGTCCCACCAATCCGTACAGCGCCATCACGGCAATCGCCTGCCCCACCAGTTTGAACCCGTACGGTTCCAGCATTCGATACAGAAACCAGAAAATCGAAAGCATGATCAACCAGCGATAGGCCACGGCGGCCAGGCTGTACAAACCAAACAACCAGCGATGCCGCACCGGCATGAACGGATCAGGTGCGGCCTGGATTCCCAAAATCTGGCTGCTGGCAAACCGGGTCATCACGCTGGACGCCTTTTGCCGCAGATTGGGAACTTCGATCAGGTCCGACAGGATGTAATAACCGTCGTAGCGCAGCAACGGATTGGCATTGAACAGGATCGTGGATACAGAGCAGATGACGACCACGTTCAGGGCCAGCATGTTGACCAGTCCGGGCTGGCTGAACCACCACACAAACGCACAGATCGAGGCCAGGATAAACTCGACATACATGCCGGCCGCCGCGATCGCCGCCCGTCGCCATTTGGAACGCAACGTCCAGGAATCGCTGACATCGCAGTACAGGCACGGCATCAGCACCAGGAACATCACCCCCATACTGTGGCACTGGCTGCCCAGTCGTTTGCAGGCCAGGCCGTGGCCCAGTTCATGCAATACCTTGGTCAGGGCCAGCACCAGTCCCAGCCAGAACCAGTTTTTCCCGCTGAAGAACGAATCGAAGGAGGGCAGTTTGTTTTGAAACAGCTCGAAATTGGTCAAAATCAGTCCGGCGGCGCTGATGATCAACAACAGGCCGGCGGCCACGGCCGGCCCGCTGAATATCCAGCCCAGCCAGCGATTCAGAATGTTCAGAAATCCGTCCGGATCAATTCCCCGAAACCGCACGGCCAGGATATTGGAAAGTGCCGCCCGCCGCTGGCGACTGGCGTTTTCGGTACTGCGGTCCAGCAACGCGGCGGACTGGCCGGGAGCATCGGAAATCACCAGACAGTTGCGGTGCAGCGAACCGATCAACTGAAACAGTTCGCGGTTGGTGACTTTTTGAGGCGCAAAGCGATCGGCAAACTCCGCTCGAATCTGATCGGCGCTGCGTTTCCCGTCCAGCATGTTCAGCAGGGCATATTCCTCGGCCTCAAACCGGTAAAACTTCAACGTCACCGGATCCTTGACGACGAAGTACTCGCGGCCTTGCCAGGTTTGGGGAATAAACGTCAGGTCCCCGCGCATGCGAACGCCCAGAGGTCGACTGGCGCTGGAAACGAGTGACGAATGGGGTGGCATGGGGGGGCGACCGGTGACCAACGACAGCATTTTGCGGGGCCTATTACTAGCAAAATGCCGGCCCGGCCAACAGGTCGTTTTGCCCGAAAAAACCCCGTCAAATGGGGGCATAACGCACCGCCTGCGTCGGGGCCACCGCGGATTGGGGGCCCTGCCGGCCGCTCCGGCCACGGTCGCGCCGTGACACACGTTACCGGTGCTCGTGTCCGGCCGGTGGTGGCACGGTCGCGTCGGTGTCCAGGTCGATTTCAAAGACGTCGCGAATCACCTTGTGAAACGCGTCGTGCAGGGTTTTCAGTTCCTCGCGCGAGACGCCGCCGGGGAATCGGGCCACCACCCTTTGGTTGCCCCGCATTTCCTGGAAGCGTTGTTTCAGTTTCGCCACATCGGCCCGGGGTGAATCTTCGCGTCGGGAACCGGCCAAAGCGACCATGGCCTGCGAGGTATAGACGGAAACGTCTTCCTGCTTGCGCCAATCGGGCCCGGAGTGGTGGGAAAGGGATTGTCCCCGCTGGATCATCTCGCCGGCAAACGCCTCGAACTCGGGGCGGTGCGCATCGCGTTGCAGGAACCGGGCCCACAGAATCTGGTTGCCCAGTTTCAGGATATCCGGTTCCGCCTGGAACCGTTCATCGTCCCAGACTTTTTGCAGTTTTTCGATCCGCGCCGGATCATTCCAGCGGTACAGACCCGAGGTCAACTCGTCGATCAGCGTCAGCTGGCCCGTCACGCCGTGGAGCGAATCCTCCACATACTTCTCGACCAGACGCCAGTAGACCGCGGCTTCTTCGGCATCGTTCAGGGACTTCATGGTTCGGGCCGCATCCAGACCGATCGCCAGAAACCGCGACCGGTTGGCGTCCCCGTGCGTGGGTTCCAGCTCCAGCAGGCGGCGGTACAGAAGGGGAAGTTCATCCGATTGCGAGTTTTCGCACTGGATGCAATTTGCCAGTTTGGCGAGCGAATCCAGCAAATGTTGCTGGTCAGCCCAGGTTCGATCGGCTTCCGGAATCGCCTCAATCACTTCAGCCGCTTTTTGAAAGTAGTGTTGTCCCAGTTTCAGGTTCTGATCCAGATAGGTCATGTCACCGGCCCTTCGCCATGCGTATGAGCGAGTACCTGGAGAATATTTTTCGTTCGCACCGACAGATTGAAACACCCGGTTAGCCGATTCGAATTGCCGAAGCTGTAGCAATTCGTTGGCAACTGTTGTCAACATGCGTCCCTGTTCGGCATCCGACGCAGCTGAAAAAATCTGCCGCTCCCACTTTTCCAGCATTTTCAGGCGGACCTCATCCGGCAATCCACGAAAAAGCTGCTCCCATTGGTTGGAGGCGAGCGATCGCAACCGGTCATCGAGTTTCCGAGACCCGGGATCTTCGTGATGTCCGTGATCCTGGCGGCAGCAGACCTTGCCGTTCCCCGGTACGGCCGCCGCGATGATCAAAACAGCCAGCCAACTTTGCGTCAAACGCGCATGATGTAGAAATATGCACATGTCCATTGCTCACCAAAGTCATCGAGTTGATGTCGAATGGCGACAACAAATTGTTCGGCCGGAATGCCAATCTTACCAAATGGATTGGCGTTTTCCAAATAGATGGCGACGCAAGTATTCATGTATTCAGATCAATCCCCGCGAACTCGGAATCCAAATTCGGGTAACCCAAAACCTGTTTCACTCGTTGTTTTGTTTAATCAGTCGCGGGGACTTGTCCAATCCCGATCGAACGCTGTGGCACGAACTCCAGTTTTCATCATGCGGCAGGTTTGCCGCGGGTTTGCGGCCCAACTCGTGGTTCGCCAAAGTCGATCTTTTGCGAGGCAACCGATTTTGGTACCAGGCGACGCCCGCCGCCACTACCGGGATCGCAGGCAGAGGCGGGACCAGCGGGAATTCAGCCAGGCGGCCCGGTTGATCAACCAGGTGGACAAGGGCAGACACAAGAAACCCACCCCGCAGACGGCCAACGCCTCGGGCATCGAGTCGATCGTCATCATCCCCTCGTTCATCGGCAATTCAAACACGCCCCACAAGACGGGCGCACTCAGCATCGCCAGCGGGACCGACAGGCTGGTCACCAAAACGACAAACGAGACGATGCCCAACGGAAAACGCGACAGCAAATACAACACCCCCGTCCACGTCTCTCCGCTAAAGGCCAAATGTTTGGCCCGCTCCAGGACCGGCTGGCCAGGACCCGGGGCCCGGTAGTGAACGCGCGGAACACCCGTCCGCAACATGCCGCGGGTCATCTCCCGTTCCAGCGTCATGAATCCGCGGACCGCCAAAAACGTCCCCAGCAACACAAAAATCCCGATCCACACCACCAGCGTGCCGATGCCCGTCGAAAACCCCGTGACCAGGACCACAAAGTAAATGATCCCCAGCGGAAAACTGAGCAACAGGTACAGGGCGTTGACCCACGTCTGGGGATGCAACATCGCCAGCCACATGCCCACGCCGGGAATCGGTCCGGTCAGCCACGGATCGTCGGCAACCACGTCGGCCGGTTCCCGCGGTTTGTGAGGCACGGCAGCGGCCCGACCGGCTGCCGACGGGATCGGGGATTCGGCCGGCGCGCGGGCCACCGACTGCATGTCCGTCTTGACGTCCCCCACCCGCTGGTAACGCAACGCCGGTTCCTTGGCCAGCGTATGCAACACGATGTCGTCCAGCCGGACATCCAGCGTCACCTTGTGCGAGGGCGGCGCAAACCGACCCAGCGGCAACTCACCGGTCAGCAATTCATAGATCACCACGCCCAGCGAATAGATGTCGGCCCGGTGATCCACGTCCAGCGGGTGTTCAATCTGTTCCGGAGCCATGTAGTGCATGGTGCCCATAACATGGTTGGCCTGGGTCAACTGCGGACCGGCCGTTTCCTGGTTCAACAGTTTGGCCAGGCCAAAATCCGCAATCTTGACCGTGCCGTTGGTGTCGATCAGGATATTTTCCGGCTTGATGTCGCGATGCACGATTCCCCGGTCATGCGCGTACTGCAACGCATCGCAAACGGCCGGCACAATCTCCAGCGCCTGTTTGGCGGTCAACCGGTTGCTGCGAATCATTTGCCGCAAGTTGATGCCGTCCACGTATTCCATGACGAAGTAGTACAAGTCGTCTTGCTGGCCAAAATCGTGAACCGTGATGATGTTGCTGTGGTTCAGCTGGGCCATGGCCCGGGCTTCGCGGATGAACCGGTCGGCAAACTCCGCTCGCTGATGAACTTCGGGACGAATGATCTTGAGCGCCACCAGCCGGTTCAGGGATTTTTGGCGGGCACAGTAAACCGTACCCATCCCGCCGCTGCCGACCAGGTGCAGCAACTCAAACTGGGGAAACCGGTCGGCCAACTCGTCCATCGACAACGTTCCGGCCGATGGCGCGGGGGCCGCGATGGTGGGATCCAGCCGGTGCCCGCCAGCGGCCTGGTTGTCCTGCCAGGATTGCAGGCCCAGTTGCATCAAACAGGCCGGACAGGGACCCACCGGGGAACTGTCCGACAGGCGGCCGGAACAGCTCGGACAGCGTTTGGTTTCGCGTTGTTTCGTGGCAAATTTCATGGTCGCCGGTTGCCTGGTCTGTGGAGCATGGGATGGTCACCCTTTTCAAAAGGACCGTGACTGAATGGTTACCCGAAAAAGGTGTTTTTTCCCAAAACACGGGGTTCCGCCCCCGCCGCTCCGTTTTTGGGGCACAACGCCCCGCCGCCTCAATCCGGTTTTGGACCCCCAACAAGGTCTCGTTAAAACCGATGAAATGGTCCCCAGACGAGGCTGATTTATCATAGCCGGCAGGCTCCGTAACCGACACGGCTGGGCCAGCCAGTTGTCGCACCCGGGCCGAGCATCACCAACCAAGCCAGCTGCAATCCCGAATGGCACGGCGGGGCCAGCCAGCCGTGGCACCCCGGGGTGGTTGGTTCAGTTTTGCAGTACCCGGAACAGGTGGGATATTTCATCCTCCACATCGTCGGGGGTATCGACGGTCGATTGAATTTTCAGTCGCAGCAGCTCGCCAAACCGGGCCCGCAACCGATGCACGGCCACCTTGACGGCCACTTCGCTCATGCCCAGTTCAGCGGCTGCCTGGGCCATGGTGGATTCGCTGTTTTTGCCGGCCAGGAATCCCTGCAGTCGCTCGAACACATGTCCCTTGCCCCGTTTTTCCTGTTCGGTCCGCAACTGGCCCTGAACCTGTTGCAACAGCGTCAGGGCCCACTGCCGTTCAAAAATCGCTTCCGGCGTTTCCCCGTCCGCACATTCGACCTGGAACCGGCTCTCGGCACGCGGAAAATCCATCGAAAAATGCACGCGTCCGCCGCCCCGTTTCAGCGTCTGTTGTTTGTCCCACTCATTGGCCAGAAAATTCTTCAGGGCCGCCAGCAGGAAGGAACGAAATCGTCCCAGTTCCGGCTGGACCCGGCGAATTCCGTCGCGTTGCAACAAGTCGGCAAAAAAAGACTGCGTCAGATCCTCGGCCTCACCGGGCGGGTACCCCTTGTAGCGCACGAACGAGTACAGCGGGTACCAGTACAACTGGCAAAGCTCCTGTAGCGCCGTTCGGGCGGTCGTGACATCCCCGTCGGCAGCCCGGCGGACGATACTCCACCGGGTGGTCGCGAACTCGCGATTTTGTTCCATTGGTACGATCTGTTTAACCTGCCAGTCGGGCTCTGTCGCAATCCCCGATTGAGTTCAACTTTTTTGGTGGCTCGCCCTGCCGCTGGGCAATGGCATGGGTGGTTCAGCCACCCGAGTCACGCTGAATTCCAAACACCGGTGAACCGGCCACTCGTGGCACCCGCAGGGTGCATGCCGACCTGGCTTTTGCCGAGCACGCCGGCCGGCCATTCGGGGCGGGATTCCTGATTATAGGCGGTCGCGGCTCCGCCGGTGCATGGACGAATGAATTTCGCGGATGCCCCCCCGGCGTACGGTTACCAAAGACGGATTGGAAAAACCGTTACAACCCGCTCGATGAGGCCGGATCGGCAAGATCCCCGCTTGAAAATCGTCAGCGCGTTCGAGCCGGCGACCTACCGTTTCTGAATGCCCAACACCCGTTTTTCCGGCTTTCGACAAGGACATCACACATGCCCAACCTGTTCAAAATTCGTGAAGAGTTGTTATCTGACGGAAAAATCACCGTCAACGAAGTTGAAAAGATCAAGGACGCAATGGCCGCCGACGGAAAACTGGATTTCCAGGACGCGATGCTGCTGGTCGAATTGATGAAAGTGCGCGGGAAGTTTGCAGTGAGTTTGACGATTTGTTTTTTCCCTGCCTGCGCGAGATCATTTTGCAGGACGGTCGTGTTGGCATGGATGAGCAATTCATTTTGTTGCAGATGTTGTACTCCGATGGCGAAGTCCGGGAATGCGAACGGCGGTTTTTGAGCGAGCTGTATCGGGATGCCGAGGAAATCACACCGGAATTCCAGCAATTGTGCGAAACGGCCCTGAACTGCCCCAACCGGGACTGGAGTCTCGATTAGTCGCTGAATAAAGCGACCATCTCCATTCGGTCCCGCACACGGTCAGGTGAGCGGTTCGATCGCGTTGAAGCCGGGGAAAGCAAGCGTGGCGCACGGTCACCCCCGGGCCTGACCGCGCGCGTCATCCGGATCGCCCCGGCACGGGGCGGTCCGCCAGCGACGGACCTGTCGGGCCATCGCCATCACCGGGCAGACCGGGTTGGGGTCATCCAGGTTCCCGGCGGCTCTGCCAGGTCACCGTGATCTCTGCGGCACGGGTCGTTCATTGAACTGAGGCAACGACGCCCGGGCGAGCGATACGTCCGGGCGGGACCGCGTGCATCGTCCGGATCGGTCCGCCAGCGACGAAATTCTCAAGGCACCGGGGTCACCGTCACAACTGATGTTGGGTTCAATCCTGGATGCCCCCTGCACTCCGTGATCTCTGTGGCACTGGTCCATGCTGGACGTGGCAAAAGGGTTATTCCCGTGGCCGTCGACTTTCGCTTTGCCTGAAATTGCGTTAAAATGTCGAACAATCGGTACCGGGATGGATTGCGAATGAACGTCGCAGGCATTCCGGGATCGGCCTTTCGAGGCCGGGACGCATTGGGCATCTTTTGCACTGGCGACAACACGGCAAACAAAATGACCATCAACGAATCCAGGCTGCACAATCTGTTGGGGAAAATGGTGAGCGATATGGGGGCGGCCGCAGCCGCACCGTTGGTCATTCTGGGCGACAAGCTGGGACTGTACCGGGCGCTCGCCGATGACGGGCCCCTGACGACGGAACAACTGGCCGACCGGACGGGCACCACAGAACGTTATGTTCGCGAATGGTGCGCTGCCCAGGCGGGGTCCGGATACATCGATTTCGATCCGCATGAAAACACATTTTCGATGAGCCCGGAACAACAGTCCGTGTTTGCCGATCCGGACAGTCCGACTTGCATGACGGGAGGATACTATGCCATCAGTTCATTGTTTGCCGATGAACCGAAAATCACGCATGCCTTTCAAAGTGGCGAGGGCGTGGCATGGGGCGATCACAGTTCCTGTCTGTTTTGCGGCACGGAAAAGTTTTTTCGCCCGGGCTACATGGCCAACCTGGTCGCCGAGTGGCTGCCGGCCCTGGATGGCGTTGTCGAGAAACTGGAGCACGGTGCCAGCGTTGCCGATGTCGGCTGTGGCCGTGGCGCCTCGACGCTGGTCATGGCACAGGCCTTTCCCCGTTCCACGTTCACCGGATTCGATTTTCACGAACCCTCGGTCGACCATGCCAACCAGATGGCCCGCCAGTCCGGACTGGACAATGTGCGGTTTGAGGTTGCCGCGGCCAAGCATTTTCCCGGTGACAACTACGACCTGGTCGCTTTTTTTGACTGTTTGCATGATATGGGCGATCCCGTGGGAGCGTTGTCCCATACCCGTCAGGCACTGAAACCCGATGGAACAGTGATGCTGGTGGAACCGTTTGCCCATGATGAACTGAGTGACAATCTGAATCCGATCGGCCGTATGTACTATTGTTTTTCCACGATGATTTGCACACCGGCCTCAATCAGCCAGGAGGTTGGATTGGGGCTTGGCGCACAGGCAGGCGAAAAGCGCTTGCGCGAGGTGGCGATCGAAGGGGGGTTCACCCGGTTTCGCCGGGCCGCCGAGACGCCATTCAACCTGATTCTGGAGGCGCGGCCGTAAACCCGGCCGGCTCGCCCGTGTGGTTGACCGGGCGCGGCGTCGACGGCCGGGCGCCGATGATTGACGAAGCTTCCGCGTCCATGAGGGCCCCGGGGGCTTGTGCGGTTTTTTTGCTTCGAATGACCGGGCACTCATCCGGCCCCGGATCGGCAATTCCCGGCGCGTTTCCGGACTCGGGCATGTCCCGGCCGTCATCGCGGTCTCTTGTACGCGCCGCCAACCCCACGGATACTTGCGCTGTCGGATTTCCGGATTCTCCCGCATCCGCAATCGCCAAACTGGAAACGGCATCGGGACGATCACAGCCAGACTCATGAACGACCTATCCCACACCGCGACGGACAACCTGACGAGTGTCGGCCAACTGCTGACGATGGCCGCCCGGCAATGGCCGGAGCATCCGGCGGTTGCCGAGCCGAACGGCAACGACTGGCGGCAGGCAAGTTTTTCCCAACTGGAACGGGACAGTCATCGTCTGGCCACCCGGTTGGCGGCAGCCGGCGTGGGGCCGGAAACGCGGATGGCCCTGCTGGTTCCCCCCGGGATTGGGTTTGTTTCACTGGTCTTCGCGTTGTTCAAAACCGGAGCGACGATCATCCTGATCGATCCGGGGATCGGCCGCAAAAACCTGGTGGGCTGCCTGCAAACGGCCGATCCCCACGGTGTGGTGGGAATTGCCCGGGCCCAGGTGGCTCGCTGGATCTTTCGCAAACGGCTTCCCCATGCCCGGATGAATTTTGTAACGGATCGAAACCGCTGGCCGGGCTGCCAGAGCCTGGTCCCGGCGGCAAATAACGTTGCGGCTGGCAACACCATTCCCTTGCCCGAACGGCATCGGGACGATACGGCGGCCATTATCTTCACATCCGGCAGCACGGGGCCTCCCAAAGGCGTATGTTACTCCCACGGCAACTTCATTACGCAGGCAACCGAGATTCGCGACTGGTTCGGAATTGCACCGGGCGGGTCCGACATTTCCGGTTTTCCGCTGTTTGCGTTATTCAATACCGCGATGGGCAAAACGACAGTCTTTCCCAAAATGGATTTCACGCGGCCGGCCGATGTCAATCCGGCGTTGTTTCTGGCAGCCGTTGAACACTTTTCCGCGGACCAGTCGTTCGGTTCGCCGGCTCTGTGGAATACGGTGGGACGCTGGGCCGAAAAACACGGGCGGCGCATGCCGGACCTGCGGCGGGTCATGTCGGCCGGAGCGCCCGTCCCGGCGCATGTGCTGCGTTGCGTTCGCGGGTTGATCGCCGCCGACGGCGAAGTGTACACGCCCTACGGGGCCACCGAGGCGTTACCGGTCGCCTGCAATTCCGCCTCGGTGGTATTGGGCGAAACCGCGCAACGCACGGCCAACGGGTACGGTGTTTGCGTGGGCAGCCGGTTCGCCCGCATCCAGTGGAAAGTCATCGAGATTCGCGATGAGCCGATCGAACACATGGCCGGTGCCCGCGAAGTCAAGCCAGGCGAGATTGGCGAGCTGATCGTCCGCGGCCCCGTGGTCACGGGGGAGTATCTCGCCAATCCGGCGGCCAACGCCCTGTCCAAAATCGCCGACGGCGAATCGTTTTGGCATCGCATGGGTGACGTGGGGCGTATCGACGAGCATAATCGTTTCTGGTTTTGCGGTCGCAAAAGCCAGCGCGTCATTGCCGGCGACCAAACCCTGTTCACGGTCCCCTGCGAGTCGATCATCAATACCCACCCGGCCGTTTATCGAAGCGGTCTGGTGGGGCTCGGCCCGGCCCGCCAGCAACAACCGGCCATCATTGTCGAGCCATGGCCCGAACACTGGCCTCGCGGAAAAACGCGTCGGGAGCGACTGCTGCGCGAAATTCGGGGACTGGCCGGCCAGCACGATCTGACCCGGCCGATTCGCTATTTCTTGCTGAAACGTCGGTTGCCGGTCGACATTCGGCATAACTCCAAGATCTTTCGTGAACAATTGCGCAGTTGGGCTGGCCGTCGCGTCAAAACGGATGCAAATTGACTTGCCCAACTCCGGCCCACGCCATAAAAAACACTGAATCGTCAAACGAAATATAAAATCCGGAGGTTTATGCCATGAACTTGGCACCCTGTCCCGCGGGCAAAATGGGCCGGCGGCGATTGGTCGTTGCGGCCGGGTCGGCGGCCGCCCTGTTGCTGGTGATGACCAGCGGGGCAGCCGGTTTGCAGGCTCAACGGTCGGAAACCGTGCCGGCCAACAATCGGCCTGCCACACTTGCGCAATCGCCGACCGCCAGTGGATCCATATCCGGCAACGGAGCCGAACCGGGCCGCTTTACGACCGATGAAGCCATCAACGTCTCCGTTTACGACAAGAGCAACCGCAGCGTCGTCAACATCCAGACCGAGTACGCCGGGTTTGACCAGTTTTTTCGGCCGGTCTCCGGAGAGGGCTCCGGCAGCGGCTGGGTCTACGATCAGGACGGCCATATTGTCACCAATTATCACGTCATTGAGGACAGTGACCGGATTCGCGTGACCCTGTTCGATGGCGAGGCCGCGGAGGCCAAAGTGGTGGGAGTTGATCCGCAAAACGACATCGCCGTGCTGAAAATTTTGGCGAAACCGGAATCCCTGAACCCTTTAACCTTGGGCGATTCCGGCGACTTGCGGGTTGGCCAGAAAGCTTTGGCGATCGGAAACCCGTTTGGTCTGGAACGTACGTTGACGGTGGGGATCATTTCCAGCCTGAACCGAACGCTGGAGTCCAAAGCTTCCCGGGGCCGCATGATCAAATCCGTCATTCAAATCGATGCCGCGCTGAATCAGGGCAACTCGGGCGGGCCCCTGTTCGACAGTACAGGACAGGTGATTGGCATGAATACGGCGATCGCCAGTGCCAACCAGCTGGCGGCCCAAAACAGCGGTGTCGGATTCGCCATTCCGGCCAACACGATTCGCCGCGTCGTTCCCGAGCTGATTCAAAACGGACGCGTGATTCGCCCGACGGCTGGAATTTACAATGTCACCAAAACCCCGCGTGGCCTGTTGATTGTACTGGTCGAGCCCAACGGGCCGGCCGAGCGGGCCGGAATGCGCGGCGCCTTTTCGGTCGTGTTGCGGCGGCAGGGGGGACGCATTTTTGTGGCCGGCATCCGGCAAAATGAATCGGGGGGTGATATCGTTCAGGCCATTAACGGGATTCCCGTCGATTCATGGGATGCCCTGCTGGTGGAAGTTGAGAAATACAAGCCCGGCGACATCGTCAAATTCATCATCGAACGCGGACGACGACAACTGGAAGTGCCCGTGACCCTGACAACGGACGAATAAGATGGCCAAAGACGTTGCCGTGATCATCGCGGCTGCCGGACAAAGCAAACGGTTCGCCGATCAACATTTCAAAAAGCCGTTTATTCGGCTGGATCAAAAGGCCGTGTGGCTGCATTCCGCCGAACGATTTTTGAATCGCGACGATGTGACCCAGGTGATTTTGGTGATCGCTCCGGAGGACCGCGAGGAATTCATGTCCCGGTTTGGTCCCAACGTGGCGATTTTGGGGATTGATGTGGTGACCGGAGGTGCCGAGCGGTCCGACTCGATTGAGCAGGGTTTGGGCCGGGTTTCCGGCGACGCGGGACTGGTCCTGATTCACGATGCGGCCCGCCCCTGTGTCACCGATGAGGACATCGAGGCAGTGATCGAGGCCGCCCGAAAACACGGTGCCGCCATCCTTGCCACACCCGTCACCAGCACCCTCAAATCCGTGTCCGACGGTGTGGTCACGGAAACCATTCCGCGGGGCGGCAAGTGGCTGGCCCAAACCCCCCAGGTCTTTCGGCGCGACGATTTGGCGGCTGCCTTTGCCGGTCGCAGCGGGGCCCAGCCCACCGACGAGGCCGAACTGATGGAACAGGCCGGTCACACCGTACGGGTCGTTCGCGGATCCCCGCTGAATATCAAAATCACGACACGTCGCGATTTGAAACTGGCGGCCGCGATTTTGAAATCAATGCCGGCGCCGAAACTGGACGGGCCCGTGCATCCGTTTGCTGACGACCATCTGTGGCGATAGGCTGGTGCACCCGCTGGAACCGCGCCACCGAATTTCAACTCCGCGCAACCCGGCCCAACAGGGCCCCGCGGCGGCCGACCGCGCAGGTTGAACCGGGTCCAGGTTGAGTGGCCTTCCAGGTGCCGTTCCCGCCGGTTGCCGCGGACTACCGGATCGTCAGGCTTTTGATGAACTTTTCAAATGCCTCTTCATTGGCGGTTACCGTGTCATCGCCGCCATAGAATTTGATGAAGTACGTTCCCAGGTCACCGGTTTCGATCACGGCGGCCAGCATCCGGTAGTTTTCACGCATGGTCGGAGGCGCCGTGGGTCCGCCCGGGCGGTCGGCATAGGTTCCGGAAATATCGACGAAATGCGTCTTCATTCCGGCGACTTCCATCTCGTCCACGGTCGTCGTGTCACTGACCGCACTGCCATCGGGACGGGAGAACTGACTCTCCCAACGTGCAATGTTGGCTTCCACCGAGCCGCCGGCGGCCATGATCGTCAGGCGTCCGTCCTGGTCATCATCGCCCTGTTTGGGAACGGTAAATTCGGCTTCAATCATGCTGAATTTGGGTTCCGCCGATTCCCAGCTGCCCGGAGCGTCCATGGCCAGTTTCCCGCCGGCCAGTTCCAGTGGGGTCGTCGTCTTTTCGCCGGCCGGTTCCTGTTTGGTATCCTGGGCAAAAACGGACAGGGGCAGCAGAGCCACCAGAGCGATAACGGTCAAATTCCGGATCAAGTGCTGAAGTATCATAATGGATTCCAGTTATTCGGTTGATTCAATTCAATAAAACGATGGCGACGGTCGGCGATGGGTGCCGTTGGGGTTTCACAAGTCGCAGGCGCTACACGCCACCTTGCCGGCGAACAACATAGACCAGCAAAAAAATCAGGGCTCCGACAACCACAGTCCCGCCGACCAGCCCGATTGCGGTCCACATTGTACGTCGTCGCCGGGCCTTGAAATAGGCCGCCCGCGTGATCGCTGAGGGAGACGAAACCGTCGGGGACACATTGGGGCCGTTTCCGGTGGCGGACAGAGTCAGACCGGAAAGCGCCAAATCCGGAAAAGAACCGACGGCCTGCTGCCAGTCTTCCCAGCCTTGCCGCCACAGCCAGGCGTCACCGGCCACCCGACCCTCCTCCATCCACTGCCGAAACAACGCGCCACTGGCCGGTCCGAATTGACCGCCTCCCGGAGGACGAACATACCACAGGGCATCCGGTGCATCGGCAATCGGGTCGGCCCCCGGAATTTCGGGAGCAACCGGTTTGGGGGGAACGATCCGCACACCCCGGGGCTCCTGTTCCATCGCGGGCACCACCATGCGACCTGGCGATTTGGTCTGAACCGAAACCTGCGGCGATCCGGACTGACGGGTGTCGGCCCCCCGGATTCCCGACAGTTGGGAATGAGACGAGCTGGCGCCTGGATTGGCCGAGAACCAGTCAATTCTGGCTTGCCGAAACGCTTCGGGAGTCAACAGCGAGTTTTCCGGAATCGGCCATTGCTGGCGACAGTGCGGACAAACACCGACCCGACCGGCCAACTCCTGTTTGACGTTGATCGGGCGTTTGCACGTTTCGCACTGGAAACGAATTGCCATTGCCATATTCCATCACCTGAACAACCGTCGCTGAATCCCCCTGTTACCGGTTCGCACCGCCCAACCCGGTCGGGGTACACGATCTGATTTTTCATGTTACCGCACCCCGAACCTCAAATAAAGGTTTGGCCCGACGATATTCGTGTGGCTGATTTCATGCTCGAAACAAACTCCGATAATTCCGCGTGCATTTGTCCGGGTGAATCAAGATTTCGGCTGATTCGGTCGATGACCGCCGAGCCGCAAATCACGCCCGCGGCTCCTGCAGCCAGGGCCGTTGTGACGTGTTCCGGCCGGCTTATCCCGAATCCCAGCAACGGCGGCGGGGCCTGGGATTGCCGCAATTGCGCCAGGATTGGATCCACGGGACGGCCGGCCGCTACCGCGGCCCCGGTCACGCCGGCACGCGACAGCAGATACGTATAACCACGCCCCAGACGGGCCAGTTGTTCAACGTGCGGCGGCGCGATGTTGGGCGGACACAACAATACCGGATCAACTCCATGGGCCATGGCCATCTCGCAAAACCGGCTGCATTCGGCCAGTGGCGCATCGGCAACCAGCACGGAATCGATTTGCTGACGACCACAAGTTTCGTAAAACCGCTCCATTCCAAACGCACAAACCAGATTGGCGTACACCAGCAAACCGATGGGAGTCTCGGAGTCCCCCTCGCGAAACTGCTGAATGATTTCAAAACACTGGGACGGATTCATGCCGCCGCTCAATGCCCGGTCCATCGCTCGCTGAATCGTCGGTCCATCAGCCAGCGGATCGGAAAACGGGAACCCCAGTTCCAGCATGTCCGAGCCGCTCTGCACAACGGTCTTCATTAAATGCAGCGACTGTTCCGGCGACGGATCACCGATCACCAGGAATGTGACAAACGCGCCTTCGCCCTTGTCCGCCAGTTCTGCGAATCGTTTCTGATAGCGGCTCATGCCGGCCCGCGTTCGCCCAGGAATTGATCGACCGTAAAAATATCCTTGTCCCCGCGTCCGCTCAGGTTCACGACCAGATCCTGTTGTTGATCCGGTGCCTCCAGCGCCATGCGTCGGGCCCAGGCAATCGCATGGGCTGTTTCCAGTGCGGGAATAATGCCCTCCAGTCGGGCCAGTTCGCCAAACGCAGCGACAGCATCCGCATCGGTGACGGAAACGTAGTCGGCACGGCCAATGCTTTTCAGGTAGGAGTGCTGGGGACCGACCGAGGGAAAATCCAGTCCGGCGGAAATACTGTGGGACTCCATGATTTGTCCCCACTGGTCCTGCATCAGAAAACTCCGCATACCGAAAAAGATACCCGCCCGCCCCTCCGAAAGCGGAGCTCCGTGTTGACCGGATGCAATGCCCCGCCCCGCCGGTTCCACGCCAATCAGACGCACCCCGGCGTCATCGATGAAATCGGCGAACATGCCAATGGCATTGGATCCGCCGCCCACGCAGGCGATAACGGCGTCCGGCAAACGGCCCGTTGCCGCCATAAACTGATGCCGGGTTTCGCGACCAATCATGCGCTGAAATTCGCGGACCATCGTGGGGAAGGGGTGCGGGCCCGCCGCCGTCCCCAGCAGGTAATGGGCCGACTGGTAATTGGCTGTCCAGTCCCGCAACGCCTCGTTGCACGCATCCTTGAGCGTGGAACTGCCGCTGTGCACCGGAATCACCTCGGCCCCCATCAACTTCATGCGAAACACATTGGGAGACTGTCGCTGAATATCCCGAGCGCCCATGTAGACGCGGCATTTCAGTTGCAACAGTGCACAGGCCAGAGCTACGGCCACACCGTGTTGCCCGGCGCCCGTTTCGGCAATCACTTCCGATTTGCCCATTCGCTGCGTCAGCAGAGCCTGACCCAGCACCTGATTGGTTTTGTGGGCACCGCCATGCAACAGGTCTTCCCGCTTGAGCCAGATTTTGGTGCCCGTCTCTGATGCCAGATTGCGACACAGCGTCAAGGGCGTGGGACGTCCCGCATATTCGGTTAACAACTGCTGGAATTCCTGCTGAAACGCAGGATCTTGGCGGGCTTCGATAAACGCAGATTCCAGCTGATCCAGGGCCGGGATCAGGATCTCGGGAACGAACTGGCCCCCGAATTCTCCAAAATAGGTGTCCAGCTTTGCCATGGCGGCAATCAGTACTTTCGGATGAGGTCAAAAAGTTCGCGGATCAACTCCGCCGATTTGTTCCCGGGAGCGATTTCCAGCGCTGAATTAAAATCCAGACCGGCACAATTCAGTTGCAGCGCCTGCTGCACATTGTCCGGCCCCAGCCCGCCGGCCAGCATCAAACGCTGGCGGTCGTGGTCCGGCAAACGCGACCAGTCAACCGTCAGGCCGGTGCCTCCGAATCGACCGCCGGTCTGCTGGTCCACCAGAATTCGCGCGGCCCCGGCCATCACCATGTCATGCTGGCTGCCGGGCAGCCCGTCCAGCGACATGGCTTTCCAGATTTCCACAGAATCGGGTATTAGCTGCCGGAGCTGACTAACGTAACCGGTCGCTTCCCGGCCGTGCAACTGCACCACATGCAGCCCCGCCCCGGCAATCGCGGATTGCACAAATTCGAGCGGTTGATCCTGAAAAACACCGACACGCCGCAACCCGGTTTCCCCAAACTGGCGGTTGACCTGGTCCACGGAAACCAAACGGGGCGATGTCCGGGCAAAAATCGCGCCTCCGTAGACAGCGCCGCAGCGATCCGCCAGTCCGGCATCCGCGGCCCGGGTCAATCCGCAAATCTTGTGATCTCCGAAAATCAGTCGTTTGACGGCGACCGTCAAATCAGGCCGGGACATCAGTGAACTGCCAACCAGGAAACCGTCGGCAACATCGCTCATGCCGCGCACCTGCGCATTGGTGTGGTATCCGGATTCGCTGATCACAATCGTGTCGGCTGGCAGACCAACAGCCAGATCGCGGGTGGTGCCCGGATCAATGGTCATGTCACGCAGATTTCGGTTATTGATGCCGACGATCGACGCCCCCAGTTGAACGGCCCGGCGTTGTTCGTCCCGGTTGGCAACCTCGGTCAGCGTGGCCATGCCCAGCGAGGTTGCCAACTGCGACAACTCCCGCCATTGGTGGTCGTCGACGATCGCCAGAATCAGCAGGATCGCATCGGCTCCAAAGTGGCGGGCCGCATAAACTTGCCAGGGATCAACAATAAAATCCTTGCACAGGAGCGGCTGGTCCACGTGCCGGCGGACTGCCGCGAGGTGCTCCAGTCCACCCTGGAAATAGTCGGGCTCGGTCAGCACGGAGATGGCGGAGGCGTATCGCCCATAGGTCGTGGCGATGTCGGCCAGATCGTATTCAGAACGAATCAGGCCTCGCGACGGCGATGCTTTCTTGCATTCCAGAATGAATGCCGGGCGGATGGCCCGCAGGGCTCCGGCGAAATCGCGATCGGAGGGTTGCAAGCGGTCGCAAAGACGGGCCAGGGGCCAGCGCGACATCTCCTCGGCCAGCCGGGCCCGCCGAGTGTGAACAATTTCGTCGAGGATGGTGGTCATGACCGGGATGGCCCCCCGGCCAGTTGGGCCATCAATTCAGCGGGCTTGCCGGAACGCAATACCTGCAGGGCACCTGCAAAGTTGTCGGCCAGGTTGGCCTCTCCAAATTGCTTCATCAGCAGGGCCACATTGATGCAAACCGCTGCGTTTTCTGCGGCTGAACCGGCTCCTCCCAGGATTCGGGCGGACCGCTGATGACTGGTGGCCGCATCGTGGCAAATGAGCTCATTCAGCGACCAAACCCGGCTTCCAAAGTCCCCGGGGACAACTTCATACCGAACGGGTTCCGGCCCACCGATCTCAATCACGGACGTGGGACCATGGATGGCCACCTCGTCGACGCCGCTGCCGCAGACCACCGCGCCCGAAGCGCAGCCGAGTGCCTGCAAGGCCCCGGCCACCGGTTCCAGCAGTCCGGCATCGGCCACCCCCAGCAACATCCGACCCGGTCGTGCGGGGTTGACCAGCGGGCCCAGCAGATTGAATATCGTCCGCACCTTCAATGCTCGGCGTACGTCGGCCGCGTGCCGCATTCCGGGATGATAGCGGGGTGCAAACAGGAAGCAGATCCCGTAGCGGTCAACCTGGTGACGACTGGCCTGCGGCTGCAGGTCCGGGTCAACCCCCAGTGCCTGAAGCAAATCGAAGGAACCCGAGTAACTGGTGATAGAACGGTTACCATGTTTGATGACCGAATATCCGCAGGCAGCGGCCGTGATCGCGGCCAGCGTCGACAAATTGATGGTGTTGTGCCCGTCCCCCCCGGTTCCGACGATATCGGCAAATTCATATTCGGGGCGCGGAAAGGGCGTGGCCGATTCCAGCAAGGCCCGGGCGGCGCCGGTCAGTTCCCCGGCCGTGGGCCCGCGCTCATTCAGCCCGGTAATGACGGCCTCCAAAACCGTGCGATCCGTTTCGCCCCGCACCACCGACGTAAAGAACACCCGCGCCTGTTCGGACGTCCATGGCTGTCCGTCCAGCAATTGCCGGGCAAGGGCCTGTGTTTGCTCGTTCATCTCGACAGATCACTCGCCGGTTTTCGGGTAGCCCACTCAATCGTTTGCTGCAACAGGGTGATGCCTTGCGGGGTCATAATCGACTCGGGATGAAACTGGAATCCGCAGACGCGGTCCCTATCGTTGACCACGGCCATAATGGTCTGGTCCATCCGGGCCACGATTTCCAGACTGTCCGGAATATCCGTACCGGCCAGGGAATGATAGCGGGCCACCTGCAGGGGAGATGGCAACCCGGCGAACATATGCTGGCCCGTGTGCTGAATCAGCGAATGTTTGCCATGAAATACGTCGCTGGCTCCACCCACCGTTCCGCCATATGATTCGATGATCGCCTGATGACCCAGGCAAATTCCCACGATGGGGTGGCGGCCCCGGGCGTCGCGAACGAGCCGGGGCATGCAACCAGCTGTCGACGGGTGACCGGGACCGGGGGACAAGACCAGAATGGAGTCATCATCACCCAGGGCGTCCATGACCCGCGACGGGTCGGCCTGGTTCCGAAAAACCGTGACCGCCGATCCGTCCGAACGAAACTGGTCGACCAGATTCCAGGTAAACGAATCAAAGTTGTCCAGCAGTACGATTCGAGCGGTCATGGTCTCAGGACTCGTGGGCCGTTTGCAGGGCGGCGAGCACCGCGGCGGCCTTGTTACGGGTTTCTTCGGCTTCCGATTGCGGAATCGAATCGTAAACAATCCCGGCACCCGCCTGGACCCGGGCCGTTCCCTCGACGACCAGTGCCGAGCGAATAACAATGCAGGTTTCCATGTCGCCATTGCCCAGCAGATAGCCGATGCCGCCGCCGTAGCTGTCCCGACGAACGCCCTCCAGTTCGCGAATCAGTTGCATGGCCCGCACCTTGGGAGCCCCGGTCAACGTGCCCATATTCATGCACGACTGCCACGCATGCAGGGCATCCAGACCGGCACGCAGCGTACCGGCCACCCGCGATACCAGATGCATTACATGACTGTAGCGGTCGACCTTGAGTAATTGGGCCACATGCCGCGTGCCCGGTTCGCAGATTCGGGCCAGATCATTTCGAGCCAGGTCGACCAGCATCAAATGTTCGGCCATTTCCTTGGCGTCGGTCCGCAATTCCAGTTCAATGCGGCTGTCCAGATCCGGATTGAGGGAACCGTTCGGGTTTTTGCCCCGGTGACGTGTCCCGGCAATCGGACAAACCTCAACCTGCCGATCAGCGGCGGTAAAGCGCACGGCCATTTCCGGAGAGGCGCCGAACAGGGTGAACGATTCGTCGCTCATGTAAAACATGTACGGGCTGGGGTTCAACTGCCGAAGTTGCCGATAGGCACGCAACGGGTCGGGACAATCGCTCGAAAAGGCCCGCGAGGGTACAATCTGGAATACTTCCCCCTGCAAAATTTTTTGTTGCAGCTGACGCACCATGGCTTCAAATTCGGAGTCCGTTTTGTCAACGCGGGATTCCCCGCGGGCCGGCCGGCAAGGAGGCAAATCAACAATCCTCAAATGCTGGCACTGATGGACGACTGCGTCCAGTTCCCGTTCCACGCCGGCGCGGGCGTCCGGACCCGGCGTCTGGTAAAAGAAACTGCCAATCAGCTGCGCGGACTCGGCCACGTGATCCAGATGTACCAGCTGCTCGGCCACATTGAACACATAATTGGGGCACCGGCCGGGATCGGACACCGGCGGAATGGGCTCGAAACATTCGACCAGGTCATAGCCGAACAACCCTCCCGCGAACAACGCCTCGTGAACGGTGGAATTGATATGGACGCAATCGAACAACGCCCTCAGCGGCGTCAGCACCGATGGCGCCTGCAGACGCCGGTCTTCGTCCAGATTCGAATCCGGGGGTCCAAAATCGACCGAGAACTCGGCCAGCGGCGATTGCGGGCTGCCGGGCCCGGGCGAGGGCAACCGCTCCTGACCCAAATGCTCCGCCAGTGACCGGGCCAGCCGCAATCCGTTTTGGGTCAGGGCCGAGACGGTCACGCGATTGCCCCGACATCGAATCTGCAGCGCCGCCTTGACCAGCAGGTAGCTGTTCAGGTGCCGTTTGCTGTCGACTTCCGCGGATTCCAGCAGCAGCCCGCCGCGGCGGCCACCCATCAGGTGATGGTACAGCAATACCGGGTCCCGATACTCGATATGGCGGGTAATCGATTCCAGTTGAACGGTCTTGGCCATTGACAATGATGTTTCAAAATCGAAAACATTAGCTGGCGCGGGAACGTGTCAAATTCTAGTCGATCCGGATGTATTTGATATGCAGGTGACCGCCCGTGACCCGTTTGTATCAGGTTGACGCATTTGCCAAACAACCGTTTACCGGAAATCCGGCAGCCGTTTGTCTGCTGGACGGGCCGGCGGACGAGTCATGGATGCAACAAGTAGCCGCCGAGATGAATCTGGCGGAAACGGCTTTTGTGTATGCGGAACCATCGGGCGAGTTTCGATTGCGCTGGTTCACACCGGCGGTCGAGGTCGAATTGTGCGGACACGCCACGTTGGCCACGTCACACATTCTGTGGCAAACCGGACGCGTGGCGGCGGATCAGCCGTGTGTTTATCAAACACTCAGCGGGCAATTGACGGCATCCCGGACCGGCAAACGAATCGAGCTGGATTTTCCGGCTGCCCCGACGACTGAAAAGCCGGCACCGGCCGCACTGATCGAGGCGCTGAAAATTCAGCCGGTGTTTGCGGGCCTGTCCACCCACGATTGGCTGGTGGAAGTCGCTGCAACGGACGAACTGCGAGGGCTGGAACCGGACTTTGCGGCCCTGCGGGAACTGGGCATCCGGGGCGTGATCGTGACCACCGCCGATGGGTCGGGTGAATTCGATTTTGTGTCCCGCTTCTTCGCGCCGGGAGCCGGAATTGATGAAGACCCCGTCACCGGCTCGGCCCACTGCGCGTTGGGACCCTACTGGCAACAAAAACTGAACCGCTCCGAATTCCGGGCCTGGCAAGCGTCACCCCGCGGCGGGCGGGTCGATCTGGAAGTCCGGGGCCAGCGGGTTTTGCTGCGCGGCCAGGCTGTGACGGTCTTGCAGGGTGAACTGCTGGTTTGAACGCCCGGGTTGGTGGTGTGGGCTCATTAATGGACCATCCGACGCACCGGGCACATCAAACCCAGTGCTGATCAACCGGTCAACCGTTGCGATCCAAAAACTCCTGAGGAGTTTTTTAATTTCGTATGGGGTTCGTCACCTGATGCCGCCGATGACTTTCCCTCTCCGCCGATAACTGAAATCGCGGGATGGGTTTGACATTTGGTTCGGGGTGACATTTTGAGAATTTCAAAACTGGCTGGGATTGTCGGGGCGACCGTGTTGTTTGCGCTATTCTGCGCCAACCACTCGGAAGCCAATCTGATTACCTGGAATTCCGGAACCAATCAGTGGACGATCTCCAATTTTCAGCTAACGGGTGTTGGAAACTACAGCAACGCCGGTGCCGGGCTTGCCGGTTCAGGCCCCCATGTACGCAACGGATTCGCGCTGGAAGTGGGCTGGCAACCAGCTGGCGGCTGGCATTTCTACAATAACCAGTCGGAGTATACGGATTATTGGCATCCCGACACACTTTCGTGGACGGTGACCGGTGCCACGTGGTCAAACACCCCGACCAACACCGATGGCAGTTACTACCTGTATACCCTCAGTGGAGCCACGCTGGGGACCGCCATTGCCGATGGAACGCTGTTGAACGGTACGTTCACCTGGGAATCCAACACGGGTGCCGGAGGAACGGGAGTGCTCATTTATACGGCGGCCGTTCCCGAGCCGTCGTCGGTGGCACTGATTTTCGCCACTGGCGGTTTGGGAATGGTGTTTTCGCGGTCGCGACGCCGTCGCCGCCACGCTTGAGTCCATTCGCGGACCGGCTACGGCATGACGAGAAAACACGCAGGGGTCCCGCCAGACACCGTTTTTGTTGCGCCGCACAGAAATCCACGGGCAACTGTTGTGGGGAACGCCGGTTCCTGATTCAAATTTCGGCCGGAGCCGTTGGCATCAAGTGATGTTTGACAGCCGGGACAGCCCGTTGCTCCGGTTGCCGGGGCCCGGTAAAAAACAGGCGGCCTTGCATTGGAGGGTGCCACGAGTGGCGGGTCCACCCGTGCCCGGTCCCCGGATATCCCTGCGGCCGGGTAACCCACAACGTCGCGTTATCGGGTTTTTGCAATACAGCCCATCTGCGGCTTTTTTGTGTTTACACGTGAAAGGCCGTCTCGGTCAGCCGGACCGGAACATGTATTTACCAGGAATCATCGAGCCCGTCACAAACTGGATCCAGGCCCATCCTGTGGCGGCATGGTGGCTGGTCGGGTTGTCGGCCCTGACGTTTGTCCTGACGCTGATTGCCATACCGTTCCTGGTCGTACGTATCCCGCCTGATTATTTTGCCCACGAACATCGCGAAACCATCCGCTGGAGCAACCGGCATCCGGTCATTCGGGCCTTGCTGCTCATCCTGAAAAACCTGCTGGGTGGGGTCTTTCTGATCGCGGGTTTGGCGATGCTGATTCTGCCCGGTCAGGGGGTACTGACCATTCTGGTGGGGATGATCCTGATCGATTTCCCGGGCAAATTCCGACTGGAGAGGTGGTTGGTGTCGAGACCGCCTGTCTTCAGGACCGTCAACTGGTTGCGCACGCGGTCCGGACATCCGCCGATCGAGGACCTCTGAAAGCCGCCATCGACTCCGCCTGGTTCTTTGGTTGCTGGAATCGAGGTTGCCGCGGGTTACGCCCCTGCCCGGTCCGCGTCATCCCGACGCCCAACCGGTGGTTCACAGCGTTTCCTTTGGAAATTTTGTTCGCAATCCGTTGATGGTCGGCTGGCCCGGGACTCCGGCACCCAATCCCATTATTGTTCCGCTGCTGGCTGGCTAATCACAGGCCGCGCAGGCCGACTCCAGGCACTCCAGTACTTTGGCAGCGACGTCGATACCGGTGGCGGCCGCGACATGCCGCCAACCGGGTACGCCGTTGACTTCCAGAACCAGCGGCTGACCGCCTTGGTCATGCAGCAGGTCGACGCCGGCAACAATCGAACCTGTCGCACGGGCGGCGGCCAGAGCCAGCCCCGAATCGGCTGGATCCGCAGTACAGGGATGGCACGTGGCACCGCGGCTGGCGTTGGTTCGCCAGTCGGCCGGATTCTGGCGCCGCATCGCCAATACTTCGTCACCCAGGACCAGCAGACGGATATCAAATCCCCCGTGCGCGACAAACTTCTGGGCGTACACAATGCCATCCAGATTGATGATCGCCCGGAAACAGCGCAGCGCCAGTTCCGGGTCGCTAACGCGAACCAGGCCCCGGCCCTCGCCTCCAAATACCGGCTTGATCACCGCGTCCCCGCCCAGACCTTCAAACGCGTGCATGGCATCATCCACGTTTTGGCAAACCCGCGTTTCCGGTACCGGAATGCCAGCCGCGGCAATCAGTGCCAGCGACAGGTACTTGTCGATGGAAATCTCCAACGATCGCGCGGGATTAATGATGGTCGTCCCGCCAGCTTCCCACCGGGCCAACGCATTCATGCGGAAAATAACCTGCTCCAGCGTACCCACGGGCATGCCGCGAACCACCACGGCATCATAATGGCGCCCGGCAACTCCCGCCTGTTGCCCATTACCGACACGGGTCGTCAGTTGCGACCAGGCCACGAATTCCACGATATGCCGATCCGCTGCAACGCGTTGCAGTTCCGCCAGCGACCAATTGGGCTGGTTCCCAAGGACGGCAATTTTCATGGTTCGATTCGATTTGCGGCGAGGAACGGGGCACAGAAGACCGGGGCAATATGCCATGGCGGACTGGTGATTCTCCCGCGAAACGGCCCGGGTGGACAAGCCACCCGTGGCACCCCCGGGTCGCTCACAACATGCGTTCGACGCAGCCAAATTTGCTGGCACCCGGCGCTGATGTCGCCGCCGGGTCACCGTCAACCGCAAGAGTCGATTTCAGCCAATTTACATCTTTGCGTGACGGCGCCGTTTTGATAACTACCAGCCTGAGGCGAGGGGAATCCCGGACCCACGCTGCATTTCCGACTACTCACGCATTTTGCCATTCCGGGTCGCTTTCGCTACCGTTCATATTCCTGAAAAATTACCATGTTTGACAGCCAATTTTGCTCGTTAGCTACCATCACGTTTCTGGTGCATGTTGTCGGTCTGGTCATTGCCGTCAGCTTTCGCTTGCGCAGCCAGTCCAGCCTGGCCAATTTGTTTGGTTTGTTGTTCGGCCTGATCATGATGGGATCATCCTCGATGCTGTGTTTGGCATTCGACCCCTCGTGCGGCATCATGCAGGGAGTGGCGGTGGTTGCCGTGGCTGTCGGCAGCACATTGAGTTTTGGCGAAGCACGGACGTCCGGGATCTGAGCCGGTTCTCGCCCGTCATTCACGCAACCTGATCGCTGTCAGGGTCAAACTTCGCTTGGTCGTTAGAGTCGGGCCGGTTGGCTGAGCGGGCGCCCGCTTGCTGGAACAATTGTTTGTGCGGGAATTTTCCCGAAGATTGATAAAATCCAAAAAAACCTGCCTGATCCCCCCTGTCCTGTCCGAAAACTAATACCGGGTTCGACGATCCGGTCGACCGTGGGGGGAATTTCGGTAGCGTGACCATGTCACGCTGATCGCCATTGGGTGATCTGAATTCTTGCTGCGGTACTGCGTACCGTCGATACCGGGCTGTCCGATATCGCCACCGTTAAATTCGGTGTTTTGAGCGGAAGCCCTGTCAAAAAAACAGTCAGCATTCGGCCGTTTTCGACCTACATTGACCCAGTGTCGGGAACCCGATAGCCGGTCCGCAAATGGTCAACGCAATTTTCTCAGGAGGGGAACAAATGCGACGTTTATTGCTGGGGTTGGTCGTTGCCGTAGCAACGCTTGTCCCGAACATCGCAAAAGCGGACGATCAGATGATCGCTCGCGAAATCATGTCCAAACTGCAGCTGGAGCAGCAGCGAGGCGCCTTGAAAGGATTCCACGTCGACATGCGAGTCGATCAGGGAACCGTTTGGTACAAAGGATTCGTTTCGTCGCAGGATCAGAAAGACCTGATTTTGCGAACCGCCCAGCAAGCCCAGAATCTGGGTGTTGTTCAGGTGGTGGACGACATTACGGTTCAGGCTGCTGAACCAACAGCCGGATCGGAGGCCCAACAAATGGCCTTTTATCAGGAGGATCAGGCTACCCCTGCCATTCAGCAGGTACCCGGTCCGCAGCCGCGAATGAACATTCCCTCGCCGACAATCAACCAGCCGATTGCCAGCAATTCGGGTGCTTTCATTTCGCAACAGCAACAGCCCATCGCTGCCAACCGGCAACAACAGCCGATGGCTGCCAATGCCGTCGGGATGGAAGGCCCGCCCATGGCGATGAATACCGGAATGCAAATGCCGGTCGCCGGTGACGCAGCGGCCCTGCCCGCCTATGCGTGGCCCAGCTATGCCGCTCACCCGAATTATGCCGCGGTAACCTACCCGGGCCAATATTCCGCTTCGGCGTGGCCCTACATCGGACCGTTCTATCCTTATCCGCAAGTTCCGCTGGGATGGCGCAAGTCACCCTGGAATGGGACGATGGATGGTGGTGGTTGGATTTCAACAACAACCCGCGCGAGTCGGTCCTGATCCAAGTCGTTGACCTGTAAAAGCCCTTGTCGGATGTATCTCCGGCAAGGGTTTTTCTCGTGGGCAAGCTGCCCCCAAACGTTCGGTGGACGCCCGGGCGATCCCCGGCGGGACCCAGCCCGGGGAAGTGCAGGCCCGGCTTGCCAGCAGACCGGGTGGAAAAACCGGAATCAGACGGAAAACCCGAAAGTTCGTCACAGATTAACACGATAACAATTCATGTAAGTACATCGACCAACCAGGGTACTGAATTATGGCATGCAACAAATTCGTAATATTGATGGCGGTTTTCGCCGGGTTGGCAACGCCCTTGCTAACCGGTTGTCTTCCGGTGACGCCTTTCAAGCAAAAGAGCTTTGAAGACAAGTTCTACGTGCATGAACGATACGGTCGCGTGCCAATCCTCGGTCCCCTGACCGCAGGCGGCCCGGTAACGGCCCTGGACCCGCCTTCGGATGACGAGGTATGGTGGGCCCTGGAGCGGGCACGACCCGTGCAGGGCGGATTGCCCTTCATGCACGAAATCCAGCGGGAGAACGTCCGCATCGTCAAGGAAAAAATCGCGGATTATGTCGATCCGCCCCGGGTGATTCCGATGATCGGCCCGGCCCAGCTGCACCACGCTCACTACAAGTGCACGATTTACATGTCGGAGCGAACGATTGTAGGCTGGCCGTTCAATCACATGCTGGAAGACGAGGATGTCGTGGAAGTGGTTTACATCGATCACAACCACTTCCACATGGCTGGCAACGTGGATACACAGCCCTCGGGCCAGTATTGATACATTCCGCCACGGCGGACTCGGGTTGGTCGCACTACGGGCGAGTCGCAGCAAATGCTGCGACTCGTTTTTTTGTGCAAGGAGTCTCGGAACCCGGCCTTATTCTGTCATTCCGGCCAGCTTCAGCAGAAACGCGTATCGCAAGGCCACTTCCTTGTAGCGATCAAATCGCCCCGACGCTCCTCCGTGTCCGGCATCCATGTTGGTTTTCAGCAACAGCAGGTTGTCGCCCTGCCAGTGATCGCGCAGGCGGGCCACCCATTTGGCCGGTTCCCAGTACTGGACCTGGGAATCGTGCAGCCCCGTCGTGACCAGCAATATTGGGATACACCCGGGTCAGCACATTGTCGTACGGGGAATACGACAGCATGTAATCGTAATAGTCCCTGTCGTTGGGGTTGCCCCATTCGTCATATTCAAAGGTGGTCAGCGGGATCGAATCATCCAGCATGGTGGTCACCACGTCCACAAACGGGACATCGGCGATGACCCCGTGATACAACTCGGGAGCCATGTTGATGACGGCTCCCATCAGCAAGCCACCGGCACTGCCGCCGCGGGCATACAGCTGTTGGGGATTGGCGTATTTGTTTTCAATCAGGAACCGGCCGACATCGATGAAATCGGTGAACGTGTTTTTCTTGTGCAACAGTTTCCCGTTTTCGTACCATTGTCGGCCCATTTCCTGGCCCCCCCGGATATGGGCAATGGCGTACACAAATCCCCGGTCCAGCAGCGGCAGGAGCGCGACGCTGAACGCCGGGTCCATGGAATATCCGTAAGAACCATAGGCGTATTCCAGGCAGGGCGCCGTGCCATCCAGTGGCGTATCCCGGTGGTAGACAATGGATACGGGAATCCTCGTACCGTCGCGGGCCTCGGCCCACAGTCGCTCGGTTCGGTAGTTTTCACGGTCGAAAGTCTCCCAGCACCGGATCCTGTTTCAACAACTTGTTCTCGCGGCTTTGCATATCGAATTCGAAAGTGCTGCCCGGTGTGGTCAGGGACGTGTACCGGTATCGCAGCCAGTTCGTATCCGGATCGGGCGTGGGCGCGGTGGACGCGACATAGGCCGACTCGTCAAACGGCAGGTAGAAAATCGGCAGAGCCGTCGTTGGCAATAATTCGCAACTGTGTCAGGGCGTTGTTGCGCTCGCTCAGTACCAGATAGTCCCGGAACATGTCGAAGCCCTCCAGCAGCGTATCCTCGCGGTGCGGGACAACCTCCTGCCAGGAATCCCGGTCCCACGACTGTTCGCTGGCGCGAAACAAACGAAAGTTGGGTGCCTCTTCGTTGGAGCGGATCAGAAACGTGCCGTTCAGGTGGTCGACCTCATATTCGTGTTTTTCCTGCCGCGGAAAAAATACGACAAATTCGCCATCGGGGTCGTCCGCCCGCAACAGCCGGATTTCCGTGCTGAGAGTCTGGCCGGAATAGATGATGATGAATTCGCGCGACCGCGACTTGTAAATCGACAGGTTGAATTCCTCGTCCTGCTCTTCATACGCCACCGCATCGTCGGTCACCGGCGTGCCCAGCTTGTGCCGCTTGACCTGATACGAGCGCAGCGTCTGGGGATCGTTCCGGGTATAAAACACGGTTTGATTGTCGTTGGCCCACTCCACCGAACCGTTGACATCGCCGATTTCGTCGGCCAGCAACTCGCCGGTTTCCAGGTCTTTGAAACCGGATGCTGTACTGGCGGCGCCCCACGAAATCGACCGCGAAGGCCAGCAACCGGTTGTCAGGACTGACCTCGGCCGCCGCCACCTGGCAATACGGTTTGCCCTCGGCCAGCTCGATTCACATCCAGCATGATTTGTTCGGTTGCATCGGGCTGGTCGGCGCGTCGGCAATAAATCGGATATTGCTGGCCTTCGTTGAAACGCGTGTAGTACACGAATCCGCGATCCGTATACGGGACCGACTGGTCATCCTGCTTGATCCGGGCCACGATTTCGTCGAACAGTTTTTTTTCCAGGTCCTGAACGTCGGCCATGGCGGCGGCCGTGTACTCGTTTTCCTGATTCAAATAGCTGATCACATCGGGATTTTCACGCTGATTCAGCCAGTAATATTCGTCATCGCGTGTTTGATCATGAGTCGTCAGCGGGTGCGGGATTTTTTTGGCCCGGGGCGGATCGGGCAATTGGGCATGGCTCGACTGCATGGGGAATTGCATGGCGGCAACCGTCAGGATCAACAGGGTCCAAAGGGGAACGTTTCTCACGGCGATATCCCTGACAAATACATTTCATTGAAAATAGGGGCGGAAGAAATCGACCGCCGCGCCGAAAAACCGTCCATTCGCGGTGGATCGACCCGGCGCAGCAACTGCCGGACGGCCGATTGTATCCGGGAATGCGGGGCAGGAAACAGGTCCTGCGGGCCCGGGCCGATACCTCGCAGGGGCCTCGTCGCAACATCCGGTAACGGGGACTGGCTCGCCGCCGGTTACGGGCTGAGACCGGGCTCGCCAGTTGCGCACCGTGCCCGTCCCCGATATGCGTCGGGCTGGACGCCGGGCACCGCCGCCGACCCGGGTACAGGCACCCGGCGAAATACCTGAACCAGGCCAAATCGAACAGGGCTCCCCCCCATCCCTGGTCGCGACGCTCCGATGGGGCACTGCAGCCGCTGACGCCCCTAGATGGATACGCGCGAGACGGCCGTGTCGAGGGGCACGTTCATGGGCCGGTAATCGATCATGCGAATCCTGTCGCGGGCCCGCACCTCATAGGTGATTTGACGCCAATGCACGTGACGGGTCATGACGGAACGGACCATCCAGGCGCCAAAGCCCAGCTGGCAGACGGGGATCAGTGCGGCCAGCTTGAAAATTCTCCGCATTCCCAGCGGCCCGAGGTAATGCTGGTGGCCGGCCTCATCCCGACGGCTTTCGATCCGCTGAATACTGCCGCGAATAGTCAGCCAGGCAGCCAGATTCAGCGTGGTATTGGCCAGCAGGGCGATAACGCAAATCGCCAGCGCGAGGGGCTGGGCCGTCAGCACCGCGGCCGCCGCCAGCCCGATCGTCGCCAGAAAACAGCTGACCAGAACCAGCATGTAGACAAATGTGTTCACAAACGTCCGTTCATGGATTCGCGACCAGGTAAGCATCCGCGGTACGTACCGGTTGACATATTGCCGCGTACAGTTTTCGCGGTTCACCATAATCAGTTCCGGGTTGAACACGATGTGCTTGCCCAACGGCTTGCAGGCATTGCGAATCGGCCCGTCGTCGACGATGCTGCGTTTCCAGATATCGACCAGGCCAGCCTGACGCACATCCGACAAACGCATGGCGCAAGAGCCCGCCCAGGGATTGGCCAAAATCGCAGTGGGTACCAGTGCACCGGCATTCCAGAGGCTGCGCAGCAACGATCCCGCGGAATCGCCCGAGGGTTCAAACCACTGGTTTCCCGTGACCACGCCAACCTCCGGGTCACCCAGAGGACTGGTAGCCTGCATCAGCCATTCCTGATGCGGAATCACATCGGCGTCAATCATCACGATCAGTTCGGTATCGTCCGGCAATTGTCCGATCGCCTGAACCAGGGAACTGCATTTCAGGCTGCAGGAATTGGGGGGCTCGTCCAGTTCCAGAATCACCAGCCGGTCGCAGGTATCATATTCGCGTTTGACCTGCTGCACACGGCCCCACGCCTCGTCCGAGACGTGATCAACAACGACATAAACGCGATAGTTCTGGTAGGTCTGCTCCAGCAGCCCGCGGAGACACTTTTCCAGGGACGGATCGCAACCGCGGACCGACATGAATACGGCCGCCGGCGGCTGAAATGCGGGGTTGACCGGTCGCTTGCCATTCACGATGACGACCGAGAAAAAACTTCGCCGCAATCAAATGCAAGATCGCCAAACCGGTCAGGCAGCTTGCCGTTGTGATTGTCGCGATCAACATGCAGCGCGAGTCCGATCAGTAACTGTCAGTGATTGCAACGTCGCCGATTGGTCGCAGCCAAAAAAGCGGATGTTGCAAGCGATCGCGGTGGCCGGACAATGACGACTCCGTTCGCGACTGTCAGGCGTTGATGTCGTGGTGTCAAATTAGTGGTGTATCATTCAGCCGGACCCGTAATGGCACATGACCGCCACGGTCGCGGAAGAAGAACGCCCTCGCCGATGGAATCTCCCCGTTGCAGGCTATCGGCAAAGGCGTTCATTCCCCGTATTGTAATTGTAAATCCCGCCTTGTGGTGAATGTGGAACGGTTTACAGTTGCAGCGAAAGCAATCCCCAAAAAGTACCCTAAAAACAGCAAATCCCGCATTAACCGCAGGAATCGGGGGGAATCGGCTACCAGCCGGGTCCACGGGAATCGCCGCCGGACCGGGCCCTGCTCGGTCAATACCCAGTTCGCCAGGCTCCCCCGCCACAGGTGCCGGCCACCGGCCAAACGCTGGTTTTGACGGGCTTCCGGGCCAGTCGCATAGGCGGCCAGCCGCCCGCCGCGCAAGTGATCGTACGGATGTCGCTGGTGAATGGCGGTCAGCCGGCCCGTTACGTCCACCACCGGGACCGCGGGTGTGGGCATGGTGGACCATCCAGTTGTCCCAGTTGCCACGCCCCACCACAAAGGCGGGCACCTCGTGGAACATGTCCCGGCTGAACAGAAAAAAATCCTTGCACACCACCGACGCCAGTCCGCCCCGCGCCTGAGCCTCGGCAAACCAGCGATTGACTTGTAACGGGTCGTCGATATCCACCCGTTCCGGCAGATCCATTTCGGTGCGTTGCCCAATGGCCAAAAATGAATGCAGTTCACTGTCCAGCAACTGGCCAGCGACCTCCAGCAAATCGGTGTCGAACATCATGTCCGCATTGCTGTACCCCAGCACCTGACCAGTTGCCCGCCGGTGAAATTCAGCGAATGCCGCTTGCAGGCAGGGAGCAGGCGGTGCCCCGGGGTCCAGCGACAACATCGTGGCACCTGTTTCAGCGGCCAGCTGCGCCAGTCGCTCGTCGCCCGAGTTGTCAAACAGAAATACCTCAATATGCGGAGCCAGCCGTGCCCAACTGCGAATGGCATTGGACTGAATCGTTGCAATCTGACCGGCATGGGGTTTGGGAATCGCAAACAGCGACAGCAGAGGCCCTGCCGCGCCTGCGTTTGTCTCCCGGGCCGTGCGTGGGCCCGGTCGCCTGGAATCATCGTGCCTGATCATGGTCGGGGCACCGTCCAGATCGAGTAGATCTTGCGATAATGGGTCAGCCACCATTTGGCCAGCCTGATTCCCTGACGCTGTTGCCACTGACGCCACGAAAATTCGGGGCGGGCAGGTCGCCAGCCGCGAAAACTGGTTTGGTCGAGTGCGGCGAAAAACTCGTCACCGCGGCGGTGCTGCCAGTGCCAGTGCCACGGCTTGAACTCGGTGGTGAAGTGGATAATCGCCGGATCGGCGAGCATTTCCGAAAACTCCTGCCGGCAAATCGGGCTGTGATCGATGTCGGGGAACTCCAGGCAATGGGCCCCCTGGTTCCAGCGGGCCGGCAGACGCCCCCACTGCCCGTGAAATACCACGTTCAATGCGTACTGGTCCCAGCACCAGACGTGCCGGCGATGGGTTTGCAGGCAATCCAGCATCTGGACCGCCACCTGATCCTCGCGCCAGCGGGCCAGATTCAGGACCATCACGCCGCTGTTGAAATATTCTGCCGCCGGATCCAGCCCCAGTTCCTGCCAGTTTCCGATGGGGTTGAGCGCCGCCAGCCACGGAATGGCCTTGCGCCAGTTGTTACAGCCGACACGGGCGTCAATGTAGGGACAGGCAATGTCGGGTGCCGCCAGGCAATAGTGCTGGCCCAGCGGCAACTCCCACAATTGCGTCAGGTCCTCGCGGACCAGCACATCCGAATCCAGATAGATGGCCCGTTCCAAATGCCCCGGTATCAGTTCGGCGGTCAGCAACCGCAAATAGGCGGCCGGCGTGACATGGTGGGAGGTGTGCAAATGCTCGACGAGGGAATAATCCGGCTGGACCGAAACCACGTCGATGGGCAAGCCCGCCAGCGTTTCCCGCAGTCCCGACCAACTGGATTCACTCAACCCGCCATCCAGAAAGTAAACGGTCAACCGGCTGCCCGCCCCCAGCGTGCTGGCCGCCGAATGTAACATCACATTCAGAGGCATCGCATACCGGTCATCACAGGCGCAAACCACCACAACTTCGGTCAGCGACCTGGTCGGGACGCAACGTCGCCCCGGAATCAATTCGCAACGTCTGGTTGGGTGAAGCCACAATCATCGTCAGGATGCCAAATCAGGGCGTGGGATTCGGGTCACAACAATTCACCGCGGGTTCGTCCCCGGACCGGGATGCCTCGGGCTCCCGGGGTTCCTCCTCCCGCATCAGGACCGTGCCAATCTGGTTGCCAAAGCGAATTGCGGTTTGTCGCACTTTCAGCAACGGCCCCAAAATCGGGTGGTTGGCGATTTTCTGAAATCCTTCCGCGGCCCGGGCCAGTTCCGATTCCAGCAACGCCACGCGACGCTGCAACACGCCCAGTTGACGCTGGTTCTCCGACGCCAACGCGTCGAATTCGGGGCCGGGGCCCGCCGTTCCGGTTTCCGGACCGGCATCGGTGACTGGATCGCCCGGGGCGGACGACGGCGCGGCCAGCAGATGCGCCGGAAAGGCCACCGGGCGACCGGCGACTCGACAGTCATGGGCGATTTGAATCATGGACTGGCACAATTCCGCCATCCGCCGTCTGGCCGGCTGCTGCAACTGCAGGGCATCGGCCAGCAACATTTGCTGATGGGCCAGTCGGGCGGCCGCCGGGTTCAGCAACTGGGCAACGACCGTCGGGATCTGGGGGCGCGCCGTAATCTGCCAGGCCGCCGGAACGTAGGCCGGACTGTTCGTATAATCCAGGATTGCCGTGGGGAGCCCCCGCATCATCGATTCCAGCAGCACCGTAGACGGAGTGCTGATCACCGCATCGACATTGTCCAGAATCCTGCGCCAACTCGTTTCCCGACGGTTCGTCCAGCGAGTTTTCGACCCCCACCTCCCCGGCCAATCCGGCAGTCAAACGCCACGTCCACTGGATGGCAGCACCATCCGGTTTCGCCGATTTTCGTTCACGCGGGCTTTTGAGCGAAAAACTGTGCAGATCGACCAGCGATTGCCGCACCTGATCCCGCTGCCCGGGTGTGTACGCAGGCCACTTGGCGGTAGTCACCAGAATTCGGAACGGAGCGGACGGGGACGTTCCGGGCGGGCGGGCGGTGGAGCGCCGCGGAAAGTCATCCAGCCTTGGCAAACCGACAATTTCCGGTTTGCCAGAATTTCCCCAGGCCTCCAGAACGCGGGCCTGCGAAGGCCCGATACAGGCCACCTTGTCACTCAGCACCGGACGCATTGTGCGGGGACAGGCTGGTTCCTCGGCTGACGTTTCCCAGGCGTTTCGCCATTCCAGAATACCATCGATCGCATACAACGTGACCACGCCCGCCCGATGAAGCTGGTACCAGGTGTTGCGAAAGCGATGAAAATGCTCGGAAAAAAAGATCGCCAGGTCGCCGCGTCGGGCCAGTTGCGTGACGGCCTGCGGAGCGGCAATTCGCACATTCAGCAAATCCGCCAGCGGCGCGGCATGATGTCCGACTTCCGACTCGGTTCCGACATAGTAGATCTGGTAGTCGTGCACGCTGTTGATTGCCATTTGATTTCAGAAAACCGGTGTCACCCGGATGGCCTGACAACCGGTCAGGACCCCACCGTCCAGCCTGGATACCGGGATGCCGATGGCCGGCCACACCGATGACCGCCCGCGGTTTTTCCCGCCCGCGGTTTTTCCCGCCCGCGGTTTTTCCCGCCCGCGGGTTTTCCCGCCCGCGGTTCGGCTCGCGGTTCGGCTCGCGGGTGTTTATTCAAAATCCTCGACCACCTGGCCATCATTTCGTGCACACAGGCTGGCCAGCACTTGTTCGTCGATCAGTGTCGAGATTCCGCGGGTTGACCCGTCGCCAAACACAAAATTGCAGATGGATTTGTGATCGCTGCCAAAGGTCGGAATGGCGCCGGGCCCGGGCGGGTCAATTTCGCTGTTCGGCTCGATGGCCAGTCCAACGCCACCCAGTCGCATGAAGGTGGCCGGTTCATTGCCGTTGTAAATGCAACCGTCGGCCCAGCCACCAGGCTCGCCGCGGTGCGTGGTCGCAACCGATTTTTCACCGATGAAAATCGTTGTCGACAACCCGTCCGTAATGTCCTTCAACCGGTAACGGCCCAGTGGCCGCCCCCGCAATTTAAAAGTCACCGGGTCGATCGGATTGTCGGCAGCCAGTCCCGAATTAAACACTCCGTCCACTTCGGTATGAAACAGCGACCATTCACCGGTGTAGGGTGTTCCGATCCCGCTAAAATCAAAAAAAACATGCGAGCCGGCGTTGCCGGCATAATCACCAACCGCGCCGATCTGCTCGCCGAAGGATTCGGACTGGCTCAATTCACCAGGCCACCGCCGGCTGGGACAGTAATACAGACTGGCGGATTTCGCAGGTACCCCCGCTGGCTGGGCATTGTAGGCGGCGGTGACATCAAACAATCGAAACAGATTCGTCCCTTCCTGGTACGGCATCAACAAAACGGTCCACGTCAAATATCCGTCCGCCGCCCGCGATGGCGGCAACCGCCGAATGGAATTATGGTAAGCCTGAACGCTGAGCCCGATTTGCCGAAGTCGATTCAGGCAATCGGTGCGCCGCGCCGTCTCGCGAACTGTTTGGACGGCCGGCAGCAACAGACCGGCCAAAATGCCAATGATCGCAATCACGACCAGTAGTTCGACCAACGTAAAAGCCGCATGGCGCGGTGCGGCGTGGCGTCTGATTCGGGTTTCTGCCATCTTGAGTGAGTCCCTGTCTGAATTAACACCGGGTTGGTTCGTCGTGTTGGTTCGTCGCGAGTCAGGGGCGGCGAACAACCGGATTCGGAGGGTTGGGCAATCTGCACATTCGACACAAAACGCGTCGTTTTGCGTCCCTTCAGGTTACTCCGGCGACATCGCCAAATCAACGAGCACCGTCCTGGGCGGGTCGAATTACCATCCTGGCGGGGCGTATAAAGAGCGTACAACCGTCAGGCCCGGATGCGGTATTTTTGCTACAAAGTTTAGATTTTTCCCCGTTTAACCGGTCTGAATCTGTCGATTCCGCGGGTTTCCCTTTGCCCAAACCGATAAACCGGAATGGGCCGACCACAATCTGGCGCGCTCTGCTAGTCTGGAACCAGAGCCCGCCATGGAATGGATTGCCAGACCCGCCGAATCGGTACAGCGGCGACGGGGCGGAGATTCAGTTCCAGGTGATCCAGCAAGCAAACTTCCCCATGGGCGATCCTGCCAATCCGCCAATCGCAAACTCTGCTGAACCGGCGCACCACGCAGCCCAGCGAGTCCTGATGGTGACCAACGTACCGTTCTGGGATTTGCAACGCGGGTCGTGCCGGCGGATTGATTCCCTGCTGCGCCACCTGGCGCGGCATTTTTCGGTGTCTGTCTGCTGGATCGGCGAAATGCCCACCGCCCGGTGGATGGCGCTCGATCACCAGTTGCCCGGGCCGTTGTTCGGTCCCGGCCAGCCGGCCCGCTGGCAAAAATGGTGGAGCCGGCTGCGCCACCGCCCGCCGCCGGACAACTCCGGGAAACCCGGTCCGGATCCAGGCGCCGTGGCGATGAATCCGATGAAGCTGGAGGAATTTCGATCCGAAGTGATTGGCCAATACGTGGCTCGCTTGACCGCCCGTTTGAGAATTGATGTCGTCATTTTGCAGTACGTTTCACTGGGCTATATCGCCGGGTTCATTCGCCGCCAAAGTCCGGCAACCCGCGTCGCCATTGATACCCACGATGTGATGCATGCCAGGCAGCGGGAGTTCGAACGTCAGGGGCGGGACCACTGGCTGGACATCGATCGGGCTTCCGAAGCCGCCTGGTTGGGTGCCAGCGATGCAGTGATCGCCATTCAGTCCGAGGACGCCCGCGAATTTTCCGGCATGCTGCCCGGGCATCAGGTGCTGACCGTTCCGTACGCCTGCCCTCCCCCATTGGGGGCCAGCGAACACCGCCAACCGGGGGCCGGCGATTGCCGGGTTGTGGGTTTCCTCGGATCCGATGGCGATGCCAACCGGATCGGACTGATCGAGTTTCTGCACCGCTGCTGGCCAGTCGTGCGCCGCGAATTCGGAGATTCCGTGCGACTGATCATTGCCGGCCCGATTGATCGGAACGCGCTGGGTATCGATGATTTGCCCAACGTCGAATTCTGCGGCGCGGTCGACGAACTGGCAGATTTCTACAACGCGATCGATGTGGCCATCAATCCGGCGGTCATTCGCTCGGGCCTCAAGATCAAGAGTCTGGAGGCGCTGGCATGGGGAGTACCGCTGGTCACGACCACAGCCGGAATTGCCGGAATCCGTTCGGCCATCGGCCAGGGAGCGTTCGTGGAAGACGACTGGGAACTGTTTGCCGGGCGGTTGACGGAACTGTTGGCCCATGCGGAATTGCGCAACCGGTTTTCAGCGGGCGCTGTGGAGGTCGTTCGCCGGAATTTTGTGCCGGAAACCGCCTATGCCCCGCTGGTTGCCTGGATTAATCGCAGCCAATGAAACACCCAAGCTTATGAAATTATCCGTCGCCATCTGTACCTGGAATCGTTCGGATCTGTTACGAACCACGCTGCAATCGCTGACACGCATGATCGATGCGGGTCCGTGGGAGTTGATTCTGGTCGACAATAACAGTACCGATGACACGCAGGCTGTGATCGACTCGTTCCGGGACGCGTTGCCACTGCAGGCGGTCGTGGAACCGGAGCAGGGACACTCGCCCGGTCGCAACCGGGCCGCTGCCGAATCCGGGGGGGAGTTTATTGTCTGGACGGATGACGATGTGGAGGTGTCGCCCGGCTGGTTGAGCGGCTACCGCGCGGCGATCGGGGACCATCCCGAAGCCAGTTTTTTCGGAGGTCCCATTGAGCCCCGTTACCTCGCTGAGAAGCCCCGCTGGTTGTCGGAAAACAGTGACATCTGCGATGGCGTTTACGCGCGGCGACAATTGGGTCCCGACCCGATTTTGCTGAACGCCGATTGCCTGCCCTACGGCGCCAACTTTGCCGTCCGCCGCACTGTCCAGCGGCAATTTCCGTTCCACAGACGGTTTGGTCGAGTCGCGGCGGGTGTCCGGGGTTACGACGAGATCGATGTGCTGACGCGCATGCTGCAGGCCGGACACTGCGGATTCTGGGTACCGGGCGCCGCCTTGCATCATCTGATACCGGCGTCGCGCATGACCCGCCGGTATGTGCGCGACTATTTTTTTGGCCAGGGTCAAACGTGGATCGACCGGGGAATCTGCCGGCCCACGGTGCATGAGTTGCGGCACAGGATTCGCCAGCACCAAATCGCGTACTGGCGGGGACACTTGTCGCGTTCCACTTCGTCATGGTTCGCTCATCTGGTGCAGCTGGCCAACCTGCAGGGGCAGTTGGACCAAATGCAGCGACTGGCCACGGATTCAACTGCCGGCATTTCAGTCGGCAGGCTATAATTCGGCCGCCCCACCCGGTTCAACATGCGGTTTTCTGGACATGTCACTAGACCACAGCAACTCAAACCATGTGCGTCAAATCATGGCGGGCGTTGTGCGGAGCGAGGCGGAAACACTGGCCCGTCTGGCGGAACAATTGCCGGCCGGCTGCGAACCGGCCGTCCAGCTGTTGTTCGCCTGCCGCGGTCCGGTGATCGTGACCGGCATGGGCAAAATGAGCGCCGTGGCGCGCAAATTTGCCGCGATGCTGTGCAGTACCGGCACGCCCGCCACGTTTTTGCATCCCTCCGAAGCCCATCACGGAGATCTCGGCCTGGTGACCGGAAACGAGTTGCTGGTGGCCCTGTCCAACAGCGGCGAAACGGCAGAAATTGTCTCACTGCTCCCGTTTATGAAACGGCATCGGGTCCCCGTGATCGCGATTACCGGGTCATCCAGGAACACGCTGGCCGCCAACAGCGACTGCGCGATCGTGCTGGGGATTACCGGGGAAGCCGATTCGATAACAGACGCTCCGACCAACAGCTCGACGGCCATCCTGGCCATCTGCGACGCCCTGGCGATCGCCCTGGTGCATCTCCGTGGTTTTACACGCGAACAGTTCGCGCTGGTCCACCCGGGTGGCCAATTGGGTCGAAAAATGTTGCTGACCGTTGCCGACCTGATGCACAGCGACGATCGAATTCCACGGGTCAGCAACCAGGCCCTGGTGCGGGAAGCCATCGTGGTTATCAGCAACAAGGGATTGGGGGCAGGGCTGGTTTGCAATTCCGACGGGCAACTGGTGGGGATTCTGACCGATGGCGATCTGCGTCGCTTGCTGGAGAAACACCAAAACCCCCTGGAACTGCCGGTCGATCGTCACATGACCCCGCGGCCGCTGACTCTGGAACCATCCCGCCTGGCAATGGAAGCCCTGAACCTGATGCGCGAAAAATCAATCACCGTATTGCCCGTGACCGATCCCGGTCGCCGCGTTGTCGGTGTGATTCATTTGCACGATCTGATTCGGGCCGGATTGGGCTAGTCATGACCCACAATCAACCACCCGTTCATTTTGTCATCTCCGCGCCTCGCAGCGGATCGACCTGGCTGGCCCGCGCCCTCAATGGCCATCCGGAAATTCTGGCCACCGAAAACCGGCTGTTCGGAATGTTCTCCGAAATATGGCAGAATCGCAATGGCAGGCCTGTGCCGCGAATAACGGCCGACCGGTACCTGCTGGGATTGGCCCAGCACAGTTTTTGGTCGGAACTGGGATTCGACTCGGCTGCCGAACTCCAGCAGGACCTGTTGAATCAATGGATCCGTTTTCTGTTCTCGTATTTGCAGAATCGTTCCGGCAAACGAATTATCGTGGACAAGGTGACCCCCTACCTTGGCACCTCGACCGTGGTCTGTCTGCAGATCCAAAGCCACTTTCCGGATGCGCGACTGGTTCATCTGGTCCGCGACGGGCGGGATGTGGTTACCAGCGGCGTGTTCGACTGGCTGGGACGCCAGCCCGCCGGGGAGGATCATCCGCGAGACGATTTCTTCATTCACGGCCACTCCCATATGGTGCTGGACCGGCTGTTCGATGATTCCACGCTGCAAACGTGGTGCCGCTACTGGACCGAGCCCATCCTGGCCGTCCAGCAATCGAAACCCAACGCGACCAATGTAATGATGTTGCGGTATGAGGAAATGCTGGACGACCACGCGTCAAAGTTGCGGGCGGTTTTTGAATTCCTGGGCGTCGATCCGGATCCGGCCATTGCGGCCCGTTGCGCTGCGAATTCCACGTTTCAAAAAACGACCGGTCGATCCGCAGGCCAGGCCGACCCGCTTTCCAAGGCCCGCCGCGGTGTGTCCGGCGACTGGACCAACTGGTTCACGCGTCAGGACGCAGAACTGTTTCACCAGTTGGCTGGCCAGGTATTGATCGAACAGGGGTATGCCGCGGACGACTCGTGGATTGAGCAATGTCCGAACCGGTTGGGCTCGGCAAGTCAAAACCCCTGACAGGCAGGTCTCGCGGATCAGGCCGCGTGGCTTCCCGCTCGAGTTGCTACTACAAGCCGGCCGGGGAGAGCGATGCCAACCTCACCCTGATGCGACGGATCGACGAGCAATATCTGGCGACTCCGTTTTACGGCAGCCGCCGGATGTCGAAGGTTGCCGGGTGTCAACCGCAAGCGAGTCCAGCGGCTGATGCGGTTGATGGGAATCGGGGCGATTTACCCGCGGCCGCGGACCACACGCCCGGTGACGGGACACCGGATTTATCCGTATTTGCTGACAAATGTCGACGTGGTCCGTTCCAACCAGGTGTGGAGCAGCAGTATCACATACATTCCGCTATGGAAAGGATTTTTGTATCTGGTGGCGGTGATGGACTGGTTCAGCCGCTTCGTAATCTCGTGGCGACTGTCGAACACGCTCGACTGCAGGTTTTGCCCGGAGGCACTCGACGACGCCTTGCAGACGGGCTATCCAAAGATTTTCAATACCGACCAGGGCGCAGCAGTGCACGGCGCGATCGTACACCAGCCGCCTGAAGGATCGGGGCATGGCGATCAGCATGGACGGTCGCGGCCGCGCAGCTGGACAACGTATTCGCAGAGCGGTTGTGGCGGGGCGTCAAGTACGAGGACGTTTACCTGAAACAGTACCGCGACGGATGGGAAACGGAGTCGTCGCCAAGGAAATATTTCGAGTCTTACTGCCATCGGCGAATCCACCAGGCACTCGACTACCGCACACCGGCGGAAGTTTACCAGGTTGACTCAAGCCCGGCGGTTCGATGACACGATCAACAACAAATCGCGCACCACTTGGAGGAACGTTCTTCCAGTGGCAAACCGCCATGGCGCTTCGGCGACCGCGCCCTGGCCTTGTGGGGCCGGCGGGCCGCCAGATCCTCACATCTTAAACAACGCCAGTTTCTGTCCAACTGACGGGGTTCCCCTCATGGTTTTTGAGCAGGGTCCGCAGATAGCCGCGCCCGGTTTTTATCAACTGGAAACGATACTCCTGCGTCTCCGAATCAAAAAAAGCAGATCCTTGAATTGAATTTACCCAGATCGATTGCGACGATGTACATGTATTTACTCGGTGAGTTTGGGGTTGGTGCCTTGCGTCGTGCTGCGAACACGCCCCCCGGCTGGTCACCCGATTAACAATTCAAACGACCCTGCCCCAAACTCCGGACTTACATGGATTCTTTTTGTTGCTTTTGGTGGAACTCTGATCGCTCGATATCATCTGACTGCTGGCCGGGTTGCGTACTGGCGTTGGCGGACCAAACAACGTGGGAGAGATTTCTATGGATCGCAGGATTTTCGGGATCGCATCATTCGCGGCCTGTGCCATGCCGGCCCTCCAAACTCCGACCATCGGGCACAACCATGAAGCCTCAAAAACACAATCGCCCGCCGGTTCGCAAGAGTTGCGTTTTGACGAGGCTGTTGATCTGGAATTAAAGTCGACTCCGGTTAAATGGCAAGGGCGAAACATCCACCTGTTGTCCCTTGACAAATTCACATTTTCACTGGATTCCAAAAGCAGCCGGTTGACGGTCAACACGACGGGTTCGCTGTTGACATTTGACAATGTTGACTACACTATTGGCGTTGCCGTATTTGCCGCGGATGGATCCATGCTTGGGTCGTCCATGACCGTATGCAACGTTCCCCGAATATGGCTTGGCATTTATGGACAGCAGCCTGTCGACCTCACACTGGACTTTGGCATCTCGAACAACTACGCACACGCCTCAAAATTCCAGGCGTGCATCAGTGATCGAACGGTTTTAACTCCGGATCAATGGCAAAACGATTGATAATGCTCCCGGTGATGGAACTAACCAGGCGCTGAACCGAAGCCGCCGATGACGCGGTTTTGAGATCATGGTTTTTTGGCGGCGGCTCGGAAACCGCCGCCATTATTTCACTCATTGGTACGCAAGCTCCATCGCAGCATGAGCACCTCAGAAGAACCGCTTGACGATTCAATTGCCGATATTATTCAGGGTGCCGCCACCGAAGGTGCCGAACTTGTTGGCACTTCGGCGAACTTGTTGGCACTTCGGTCGACGCCGAACCCTCCGAAATTGTCGATGCAATCAACTGCTTTCTGACCAGGCCCAGGAAGCGCGGATGGTTCACAAAGGTCGACAATTGGGAGGACCGAGCGCTTCCAATCGGCAGCGTGTGGGGCACCGCCATGGTGCGCCGATTTGGCTGGCATTGGGCGAGCCTGACACAGCACGATCCTGGCTTCGCTCATCAATGCGTTCTCTCGGCCCGGTGATCACCAACGTTCGTCGGTCGGCGCTTTGCCGGCCGCCCGGCGTTGATTTGTGGAAACGTTTGCTCGCGATCACGAATAAAAATATCGGGTCCGTTACACTTTGCTCACGAGGATACAAGGAGACAACATGGTCGGCAGTAACCCCCAAATGATCGCTGTCGCGCTCTGCCTCGCGGGGTTTTTGTGCGCCGCCGCGGCGTTTGAGAATCTCGCCAGCGATTCGAAGCCGATCGAGGGGCTCTGGTACGGGAGTTGGGGAGGCGGTGAAGCCGACGGAGTCACCTGTCAGCCGGTGATCGCGGAACTGTTCATCTCGGGAGACCACGTGGAAGTGTACGGCATGCGGAACGTGGACCGGCTTTCGGGAACCGTCCGGTTCGACACGAGCACCAGGCAAATGCAGATTACACCCGCGGCCGGGGAAGACGATCAGCCCAGGCCGAAGGCGATCCAATACATGTATGAACTCAAGGGTGATGCACTCACGCTGATCGACAGTGACAAGTTTTCGATCTCTTTTGAGAGAGTCCGCGTTGCGCAGGACCCCTTGGGCAATGCACACGTTGAACTTGTTGAAGCAACCGGGATCAATGACGCGGGGGACTTGCTCGTGACCGAATTCACCGTGCTGCAAGCGGGTCGCGCCGGTGTCGTCTATCATCGGCCTGAGAATCGGTCGCTGAAGACCCGGCAGGCAACGGTGCGTCTGGTGAGGGAATCCGGATGGGAAAACGTGACCGTCGACGAAGCCCGCAAGCTGATTTGCAAATCGACGCCCGTGGTGGTTGCATACAGGGACGATGATCGCGCCCCGCGGCATCAAAATCACACATTGTGGACGGAAACGGGGTCACCCCTGCCGGACGGTGAGGAGGTGTGGCGGACGTTTTCGCGGATCCTGCGGCCAGGGACACTGGTCTTCATCCTGTCAGCGCGGGAAAACGCTGCCCAACCCTGATCTGGTGGAGCCAGTACCAGGGAACTCACGTGTACGAAAACAAAGATGCCGACAAGCCTTTGCTCACAATGACCGTGCTGCCCCGCATGGTGATGTTTCAACACAGGGCCAGGATTTACTCGGTGCAACTTGCCGATGAGGCCCTGTTCAATTACCTTTCGAAGCAACTCGCGAACGACGAAGATGCTCTCAACGGCAGACGAAACGAAGGCAGATGACAAAAGGTTGCGCACGGCGTCGCGAGTCGCGCGGCCTGTTTGAAATCAATGCTGTTCGCCGCGACCCGGTGGACATTGGAGTTTACTACGAGTTGTTCCTGACTCAACCATCAAACCACCCGCCGACTGCGGGACAACAACGTGATGCATCGATGTCGCCGACGGTGCGGTCATTTGAGGGTGAGATCACTCCGGCAACTCGGTGATCATCAACGATAATCAGTTCGGAGGGAATGCTCGTTGCGTTACAACATCAAAATGCTTTTAATCCTGACTGCAATCGTCGCAGTCCCGCTCTTCGGCGTCCTGATCGTCAAGCCAGCGATTCAGACCAGAGTGCTGGCCAGCATCAACCATCCCAATGGAACTCGCCTGCGAGTGATTCAATATTTCAACTATCAGCCTGAACTATTCACCACCTCAATATATTTTGACGACGGCAATGGCGAATGGCGCTGGTACTACTTTGATCACCAGGATTCGTATTGGGGCACCGCGGATACCGAAATTACCGACAGTAAAATCTGTATCACTTCAAAAAATCGCCGCGTCGAATTTGACACATCCACCGGAGAGTGCACAACATTCCATTCCGGCAGACGCCGCTACCACAAAAAATCCGATACCATCAAATCGCTACCTCCGGGGGTTGACGCGGCGCCAGATCCCCGGAATACGCTGGATAACAATGCCGCGGCTCGGTGATCGCGGTCGTTATCCGACTCGAAGCCTCATATTCGCCTGCACCATCAAGCCATGGTTCAACCTGTGAAACCGAACTCACAGGCAAGCGTTCGCCCCGCATCGATTGACGTTCTCTGCGCGACGAGTCCCCTGGACGCTTCACGGGTCCTGGCTTGGGCATCCGCAGCATGCCCAATCGTTTGGGGCAGTTTGCTGGTCGGTTTCGTGGATTCCGGCTCAAATGTCGGTTCCAGCGCCATCCCGCTATTCCTGCTCATGACAACCGTTCTCCACACCGGGCAGGCTTTTGCTTCCGTTAGTTCATTCAAACTTGCGCATTGTCCGCCGCTGTCGCCTTCGTGATTGCTGCCACAATCTTGATCGGGAATAACAGCTTTATTATATTGTTGACTACGCCATTGATTGGCTCTGCCTGCGCACTCGTCATTGCGCAGTCGTCCCGCTGCGGCGTCCCACGACGAACAACGTCGGAAATCAAGCGGGTGAACGGAGCGGATACGCCGCTGCGTCAGGCTAAAAGAACGTTTGGAAATCTGCGACACCGTCCGCCCGGTTAGCGAAGGCGTTCCGGGCCATTGACGTGAGGGAGGCTTGCCATGACTCGCCCGTTAATCGTCGTGTTCCTGCTGTTTGCCTGGGGTGAATCAGCTCATGCGCAGGTGCAGCACAATGACACGGGGAACGTTACGCCAGAGTCTTTCCTCAAACAGATCGAAGGTAAATGGGCACTTGAGACCCTCAGTGACAGGGGGCAAGTTCGCAAGATTACGCCCTTTTACAAAGACGACTTTGTCACGGTTCAAGGCCGTACGATTAGCTTCGTCACCAGGAGTGGTGAGCATCCCTATGAAATCGAAGACATCGCCATCAAGGACGGGCTTGTTCATGCCAGTTTGGTCGGGTCTCAAGATGGCAAGAAGTGGCGATGGCGGGAAACGTGGAAGCTGGACGACGGCCTGCTTGTTCTTGCTCGCCATGTCCGTCATCCCCACCATCCCGACTCAATTGCACCCTCAGAAGACAACCTCGTGCGCACCTGGCGGAGAGTGAAACCCACGAACTCTGATGGAGGCCAATGACGTTTCCACGCGAGGAACGTTTGCCCCAGAACCATCGGTTGTACTCGAGCGACGGATCACGTCGGAATTGAAAGCAACAATTACTGGCTGCTGCCACGTTAACCGTGACGACTATGAAGTCGGCACGTTTGGCAAATGGTTTTTGGACTCATCCGATACGATTTTTTGCTGGGGTATTGGTTCGATTCAGACGATTGGGCCGATACGACGATTCGAGGTGTTCAGCCGGTTTCCCCTGGTGCTGGCCTCGGTATTCCATGCGGTTTTCAACGTTTGCCAAAGTGCCTCGTTCGCATTCGTTATGACCGGTTTCGCCGCTTTGCTCGTTTGCAGGATGGACCTCGTCCACGATACGCCGATACGTGACAGGTGGTGTATGGTCTTCGTTTGAATCAATCGTTGGCGGTTTCGGCCAGTGGTGAGGGACCGCGCTGCGCCGCTGCGGTCAACAACCGTTTCTTTGGATCGTAATGGCTGCCATCGCTGATCATGGCCCCGGCGACGATCAGGATCCGCCGGGCCACCACCACGGCCGCCTTGCTGCGACGCACCCGCGCACCGCCATGAATTCGCGTGTATGGCTTGTATGCCGTTCGCGCCACGGGGTGTATTTCAGGCGGCAACTGACCTACTCGACGAGCAACTTGCGCGACAGTCGCGACCCGCGTTTGGTGATCCGGTCCCGCCGGTCGGTTTCACCCGACTGAAACTGACGGGGCATCAGCCCGGCAAAAGCCGGGACCTGCCAGCCATTGTTGAATCGCCGTTGGTCGTCGATGCCTGTCACGATCGCCTGGGCCGTCACCCGGGTTCTGCATCACCTGCTGCACACGCCGATTCAATTTGGCGATGCCGTCCAGTTTCTTGTCGAGGGATTTGAGAAAACACCCGAGTCCGGTCCCGTGGCGTTGTTTGCTACTCGAGCTGGCGCCGCCCCGGTTGGCTGATCTGGCAGTCTTCCAGCGGCGTGCAGTATTTGTCGATTTCCACGCGGCCGGTGTGCCGGGCGCGGTTGTCCGAATCGCCCTGAAAATGAACAAGCGGACCGACCCTCAGTCGGTGTCCCTCGGCGGATCGACGACGCGGCCCATGTAAAAACCGCAAGTCGGGCAAACCACGTGGGTTGGGGCCACGGTACTGCATTTGGCGCACACGGTCAGGTTCCGTGCCCGCAACGAATCATGGGCCCGGCGGGTGCCAGTTCGGCTGTTGGAGTGCTTGCGTTTGGGGACTGCCATCGGGACGCCTCGATCAATGATGCAGGCATTCGCGGCCGGGAGCCGGCATTCGCCGCAGTTGAAAAGGATTCGGGTTGCTTGAGCGGCCAAATTTAACAAATCGATTTGATTCCCTCAACGGGATAAACCGCCAAATGGGGGGGATTTTTGGTTGAATCCAGCCATTGGCTGGCAACGATCCGCCGGGAATGGGCCGGCCGGGATGGCGCGGCCCGCGCTGCGGGCCGGCCGCCGGGGCCGCCTGTGTCGGGGTCCTGCCGACGCCTGATAGCACCGATAGCGGGCAGCAAATGGTAAAAGTTTGACTTTCAGTAAAAGTTTGCCGGTTACGGTGACGATACCGATTCTACGGATCCGAGCGTACGCAATTGCGCTGGGCATTCGGATTTTTTGGGGGGGCTTTATTCGGCGCGTGGTGTGCGCCGAATGGTGGCCGCTGCGGGGTTATTTGATCCCGCCGGCCTTGCAAAACAGCCTTACAGGTCACGGATTGCCATGAGCTGCCCAACCCCAAAATTGATCGTCGGATTCATCTGCTGCATCCTGATTACCGGATGCCAGCCCCATCGACCGGCCTATCGATTTGATCGCGGCGATTTGAATTTCTACGTCGATCAGGCAACCGAGATTGCCTATCCCGATGTCGAAACCGCGATTCTCGACGAGGTGACTCACTCGTATCCTCCGATTACCAACAGCGAAGCCCAATTTGAATCGTTTTGGGATTTGTCGCTGGAGGATGCGACGGCCATCGCCCTGCAAAACTCCAAGGTCATTCGGGGATACGGAACCCCCGGCCTGCAGGGCATTCGCGTGGCCCCGGGTGTTGACAATTTGGCCAACGGTCCCGGCGGGGCCGGCACGATTTACAACGTGGCCATTCGCGAGACGGAACCCGGGATCATCGGTTTGCCGGGACAGATTCCGGCGGTCGCGTCGTTGCTGACCAATACGGCCCTGGACGCCAACCAGGGGGTGGAAGCCGCGCTGGCCGATTTTGATGCCCAGCTGACATCCAACGTATCGTGGAACCGAACTAACCGGCGAAACAACAACAATTTTGTGCTGGATCCCAACAACCCCAACAACGATCAGGGTTTTTTCGGCCTGTTCAACGACCAGCATGGCGTCAACTGGTCCACGCAACTTGCCAAACGGGCCGCCAACGGGTCTCAGCTGATCGCCCGAACGGTCAACTCGTATACCCGCGACAAGTTTCCGCCGACCGCCCAGGCGTTGGCCAGCGTCTGGCAAACCGCTCTGGAAATGGAGATTCGTCAGCCGTTGCTTCGCGGACGCGGGACATTCATCAATCGTATGCCCGTCGTCATTTCGCGGATCAATACCGATCAGCAAATCGCCAATTTTGAGGCCACCATTCAAAACATGGCGACCAATATTGAGATTCGGTACTGGGACCTGCACTGCGGTTATCGCAATCTGGAAACGGCCAAGGCCGGGCGTGATGCCGCTCTGGATACCTGGCGAACGGTCAACGAGAACTTCAAGGCCGGCAAGGTGCCGTTGCAGGACGAATCGCAGGCCCGCGGCCAGTATTTCTTCTTTCGGGGCCTGGTGGAACAGTCGTGGGCGGATTTGCTGATTGCCGAAGGCAACCTGCGGTACCTGATGGGCGTGGCAGCCACCGACGGCCGACTGATCCGGCCGGTCAATGAACCAACCAAGGCCCGGATAGCATTCGACTGGCACCAGTCGATGGACGAGGCCCTGGTGTACCGTCCGGAACTGCGACAGGAACGCTGGGAAATCCAGAAACGCGAATTGGCCCTCGCCTACAGTAAAAATTCACTGCTTCCCCAACTGAACGTTTCGGGCCTGTACCGCTGGCTGGGGCTGGGTGACCAGTTTGCCAACTACGGTGCCGGCACACCCGACTTTCCCAATCCCGGCTCGGGCGCCCTCAATGAGTTCGCTTCCGGTAACTACCAGGAATTCCAGGTCGCCATGGATTTTGCCATGCCGGTCGGGTTCCGTCGCGAGCTGTCCAACGTCCGCAATGCCCAGCTGAAACTGGCCCAGGAACTGGCCCGTTTGGAGGACATGGAACTGGACGTTTCGCGAGAGATGACCCAGGCCCTGCAGGCCCTGGAGGCCCAGTACCAGATTGCCCAAACCAATTTCAACAGCTGGGCGGCCTATACGTCCGAACTGGAAGCCCGTCAGGAACGCTACGAGGCTGGCAGTGATCCAATCACCTTTCTGCTGGACGCCCAGCGGAGCCGGGCCCAGGGCGAAAACGCCTATTACCAGGCGATTTGCGAATACAACAAACTGATTGCGCTGATCCATCGGCGCAAAGGGACCATTCTGGCCTACAACAACATTGGCATGGGCGAAGGCCCGTGGCCCGACAAGGCCTACGACGACGCATCCGAAAACGCCCGACGACGCGGCGCGTCCCGGCAAATCAATTACGGATTCACACGACCCCAGGTGATCAGCCAGGGCCCCATCTATCCGACCGCCGGTGATACCGGTGGAGCCGAATACCCGCTGCCGGCCGAGTACCCGGCCATCGAATCCTACCGAGCGGCGCCGGAGGTGATCGAAGGCATGCCCATCGAGGAAATTCCAGGCCAGCCGACACCGGCCGAGGGATTCGATGCATTGCCCGATCCCGCCGGAAACCCGACTTCCCCGGGTGCCGAGCCCCAACCGGGTCTGGGAACCCTGGGTGCCAACGCCTCCCCATCCAGTCCCGGTTCGACCCGTGTGGATTGGCAACGGTTCGGATTCACCCGTCCGGACGAATCCGCCCCCACAACGCGGGCGGTCATTCGACAGGTCAACTACGAGGAACAACAGTAGCCGCCCCACAAGCTGGCAGGAATCGGAAACCATGAATACCCGGACAAGAATCGGAACGAGTGAAACGATGTCGCGCTGGACCTGGCTCACAGGCCTGATGTTAATGCCACTGGCGGCGGTCGGCTGCTCCATGTGTTGCGGCCCGTATGATTACGACTACCCCGTGTTCGAAACCCGATATGGGCGAATGGATCCGGTCTACGGTCGCGTCGGATCGATTTTCTCCGATCCCAATGTGCAGGCCGATGGACCCGCTCCCTTGACCAACGACGACGCCGGCGAGCAGCCCGACAGGCCCAACCGGGATGAATCTCCCGATGATCCGGAATTTCGTATGGATGATCCGAATATCGATCCCTTCGAGGGTGTGGATCCGGAGGAACTGGAAAGGCTGGAGCCCTCCCGGTCTGGCAGCCAGACGCGGCTTTGGGAAAATGACAGCTGGAAATGGTAATACCCCGCGACGCGGTCATTTCGTTCAGGCGAGCCGACGGGACTGCCACAAACGGGGCTTCGCGTCGGGAAATCGTTGATGGCCCGTGCTTTTCGGCGGCGGCCCCGCAAACGTGAAAACATGCAGGATCAAACCACCTATGTTTGCGATTCGTGCGGCGAGGAAATCGTGATTCCGGTTGATGTCAGCCAGGGCAATCACCAGCAGTACACCGAAGACTGTCCGGTATGTTGCCATGCCAATCTGATCATCATAGAAATCGATGATGACGGAGACGTCGTGGCGCGGGCAACCCTGGAGTAGTCTGCCTGGCCGCGCCATGTCAACCTGGCATTCAGGGCGCGGCAACGGCCGCGATCATTCCGGCCGCCATTTCGATGCCGGCGGGGGGAATCGTGTGCGGACCATTGAACTCGGCAAACTCAACGTTCAATCCGGATTCCACCAACAATGCCTGCAACTGCCGGGTGCCGGAAAACGGCAAGATCGGGTCCGTTCGGCCATGGGTCTGGACCACCGGCATCCCCGCCCGGGTCGGCGCCATTTCTTTCCAGCGATCTTCGCTGAGCAAGGTTCCGGACCAGACAATCAGGCCTCCCGGCGGCGGATCGTAACGCAGGGCGAATTCCGTCGCCAGCATCGCCCCCTGCGAAAACCCCCCCACGATGATCTGCGAGTGCGTTAAACCGGTTTCGCGACACATCTCGTCCAGCAAGTCACTCAATTGGGCGTAGCGGGTATCCAGCAACGCCGGTCGGTCGCGGCGCAGGTCCCGCAACGATCCCTGCTCCAGCATTTGTTGCAACCGGATCATGTCGATCGGCCACCAGGCCCGCGAATCGTAAAACCCGCCGGGATCCAGCTGGATGGGGGCCATGGGAAAGATGAAACGCACGCCATCCAGTCCCCCTGGTTTGGCGCGAACCAGTTCCGCCGCGACGGGGACCAGATCCCGACCGGGCGCGCCGAATCCATGACACATGACGACCGCGGCTCGAAATCCGTCTCCGCATCCGTTCGTATCGACGACCGTGCATTGCAGGTCGGCAATAATCCGTTCCGTTGTGTCCATAGGTCGTCGCCGTGCTTATCGGGCGAATCCCGGGTTAAAACGAAATCCACCATTAACCGGAATGACCTGCCCGTTGACGAATTGACCGTCCGGACCGGCCAGAAAGGAAATCACGCCGGCCACATCCTGGGGCTGTCCCCAGCGGCCCAGCAACGATTCCTGCGTAGCCCGAATCTGCCACGCGGCAGACGCCGACTGGCCCCAGGCGGTCTGGATCCAGCCCGGCGCGACACAATTGACACGCACGGCCGGCGCCAGTGTCTGGGCCAGACTGCGGGAGATGGCCATCACCGCACCCTTGGATGCCGAAAACAGCTGACCACTGTCGCCCCCCATGCCCTGCCCGGCCTGGTCCCAGCCCAGGTTGACGATCAGACCACTGGTGCGCGAATCGGCCAAAGGAACCTGGTGCTGCATCCGTGATCCCGCTTCCCGGGACAGAATCAGCGTGGCCACCACATCGACTTGCATCAGTCGGTTCAGTTTTTGAACAAAACTCCAGCCGACCGTTTCACCGGTTAGCACGTCGGCACCGGCATTGTTGACCCATACATCCACGCGGCCTTGCCAGGCAAAGCAATCCTGAACAAATCCCGGCAAGCACCCGGACTCGGAAAAATCGCACATGCTGATCCGGGCCTGACAACCAGCCACCTTGCCGAGGTCGTCGGCCACTTCCTCTGCAGCCGCCCGGTTGCTGGCGGCATGCACGACGACATCGAATCCGTCGGCGGCCAGGCGGCGGGCCGTCGCCGCTCCGATGCCGCTGGACGATCCGGTAACCACGGCAACGGGATGTTCGCCGTTTGACCGATTCATTGTCCCACCTCGTTCGGCAAGGCGGACGGTCCGCCGGGGGTTTCGACCGGGATGGTCGTGTCATTCGGCCGTTCGTCGATTTCTCGGGAGGCAGCGGATTTCAGCCGGGGCAGTCGAAAGCAGGCGGCCTCCAGATCACTGCGGACCAGGACACAGTCGTCGTAAACGGCAACGGTGTTCCAGCAAACACCATCGATGGTTTCGACGCGTCCCAGTTCCTGGAAACCCCCGCCCGATGCCGGAACCACGGCCAGCACGCCGTCTTCGCCGTGGACCAGCAGAAACTCGCCTACCCGCAACAGCTGGCCATGTCCGTAGCGGCCGTTTTTCCAAAGACGTTTGCCGGTCGTGAGGTCCACGCATTCGAGAATCCCGTCGGACAATCCCCACGCCAGGTCGTCACGAATCACGGGACTGGTCAATTTGGTCTTCAGCACGCGCGGATTGCGCCAGACCTCGGCGACCTCCCACGTGTCCAGGTTTTTCCGCGAGACTTCAAACAATGCACCTCCCGTACCGTAGCCCTTGCTGACCAGGACCCGGTTGATGCCGACCTGGGTCGCCTGGGATGTATTGGCGTCGGCATCGCTGTTACCCGGCCACGCGAATTCCCACAATTGAAACCCGGTCAGGTCGAACCCGGCAACGGTCGATTCATTGACGGCGACGATTTGGCGGACGCCGTCGAGTGTCATCACCACCGGTGAACTGTAACCGATAGGCGCTTCACCGGCCCGCCAGCGTTCGGCGCCCGTTTTTTTGTCAAACGCGATCAAGGAAACATTCGCTTCGTCGCGGGGTCCGCCGGCTGGCACAATCAGCAGGTCACCCTCCACCAGCGGAGAACCGGCCCGCCCCCAGACAACCTTGCTGTCTTCCAGCTGATACGCCAAACCGGAGGTTGTGGTCCCCTCAGTCAGTGAAACTCCGACCAGCTGGCTGATATCCTGTTCCCACAACAACTGGCCGTTGCGGGCATCCAGGCATACCAGCAGGCCGTTGGCTCCCTGGGCGTACAGGCGATTCTCATCCAGCGTGGGCGTGGTTCGCGGACCGGCGCCGCCCAGCGGATCGTCGTGACGGCGGCGATGCCGGTAGTCCCATTGCAAATCGCCCGTTTCCAGATCCAGACAAATTACCGATTCATATTCACCGTCCTGCTGCAACGTACAGGCCAGTCCGTTTTGGACCACGAATCCCGACCAGCCTCCGCCGATCGCTTTTTTCCACAGACGTCGGGCATCGATCAGCGCGGACAGATCACCGTTGAACCGCTCGACCGTTGCGTCCCGACCAGGCCCCAGAAACTGGGGAAACGCCAGGGGGTCCGACTCGGCCAACGCCACCGTGCGGTTTTCGTCGATCGTTTGCAGAACGCGTGAGGACCAGAATCGTGGCTCCCAGCGATCGGGCATCATGCCGCCCCGGAATACCGGGCGGTAACCGATCATCCCGGCCACGATTGCCACGGCCGTTACCAGCGGGACAAATCGGGACCAAAAACCCGACCAGCCACTGAAAAACCACAACCAGACCATCCAGGCAACGACCAGGATGCTGCCCACGATACCGGCAATGATGTACACCAGGGCGAAATCAAATGCGAGGACGTTGTCGGACAGGGGAATCCGGAAGTATTGGGCAGCCGCCAGCAGCCCGGCATACAACAGGCTGGCGATTGTCAGGATCACCGGTTTGCGCGGGTTAACGGGCGCAAATTGATGGGGATGACGTTTCACGCTGGCTCCTGCGATCGCTGACTGGACGGTATCGGTTCCTCGCCCGAATCCGTATGGTTATAAAGGCCGCAGGCCGTATTCGCCAACCGATCCCGGTCCACCAACCCGCCATGATGACGGAAATACACTTTGCCGATCGCCTGTTCGAGGCCGTCGACCGCTGTGGGACACCACTGATTGTAGGGATTGACCCGCGACCCGCTCAATTACCGGCGGCCATTCGGGGTGCCGCGGGTCCGCGCGATTACGTCGCGCTGGCCCACGCTTTCGCCGAATTTGGCTGCGGAATCATCGACGTCGTGGCCCGTCGCGTGGCGGCCGTCAAACCGCAAGCGGCCTTTTTTGAAATGCTGGGACCGGCCGGCGGCGAGGCCCTGGCGAGGGTGATTGACCATGCCCGGGAGGCGGGTTTGCTGGTCATTCTGGACGGAAAACGCAACGACATCGGTTCCACGGCCGAAGCCTACGCCCACGCCTATCTGGGGCCCAGGCCCGATTCGCCCTGGGGTTGTGATGCGCTCACCGTCAACCCGTACATGGGTGACGACAGTTTGCAGCCGTTTGTGGATCGGGGGCTGGCCACGGGCAGCGGCCTGTTTGTGCTGGTGAAAACATCCAATCCGGGCAGCCAGTTGTTTCAGGAATTGAGATGCGGTTCCCGCCGCATGTACCAGCATGTGGCGGCGTGGGTTCAGCAGGCTGCAGCGTCGACCGCCGGCCAGTGCGGCTACGGCATCGTCGGCGCCGTCGTGGGGGCGACCCATCCGGAACACCTGGCCGAGCTGCGGCAAGCCATGCCGGCGACGATGTTCCTGGTGCCCGGTTATGGCGCCCAGGGGGGGCAGGCCGCTGATTTGGCAACGGCGTTTGATGACCAGGGTCGCGGTGCCGTCATCAACAGCTCACGAGCGATTATTTTCGCGCACGACCATCCGCGGTACGCCTCGGCCGGCTCCTGGCAAGCCGCCGTTGAGCGGGCTGCCGGGGATGCGATTGACGAGTTGGCGGACGCCCTGAACCGCCGCTGATCGGGGGCCAGGCGGCTGGCGGATTACGCAAACCGGCGTTCAGGGAACGCCGCCATCGGGGACTGCCTCGACACCGTTTCGTGCCTTCACGTTCCGCGTTCGCTCTCTTCGTACATCCCCAGATAACTTTCGTAGCGGCGAACATCCAGCATCCCGTCGGCCACCGCATTCTTGACCGCACAATGGTCCTCATGACGGTGGGAACAATCGGGATACTTGCACCCGTTGATAAACGGGCGGATGTCCCGAAAGCAGCCCTCCAGTTCTTCGCGAGCCACATCCCACAGCTGAAATTGCCGAATCCCGGGCGTGTCGACGATATGGCCGCCGCCGGCGATCGGGAGGAGAATCGCCGACGTTGTCGTATGACGTCCTTTTTCCGTATCGTGACTGACGTGACTGGTGCGCAAATCCAGTGACGGATCGATGGCGTTCAGCAGCGACGATTTCCCCACACCGCTTTGACCGGTCACCACGCTGTCGCGGCCGACCACCAGTCGCCGCAGTCGTTCGACGCCCTGACCGGTGGTCGCCGAGAGCATCAACACACGATAACCAATCCGGCTCCACACACCGATCACCGGCTGCAGGTCGGACGGGTCGACCAGGTCGATCTTGTTGATCACGACCGTCGCCGGAATCCCCGACTGGTACGTGGTCACCAGGTAGCGATCCACGAGTCCCGGTTTCAGCATCGGTTCGGCAGCGCTGCACACGATCAGCACCTGATCGACATTGGCCACAATAATCTGGCGTCGGCCCCGGCTGGTACGGCTGATGACGGTGCTGCGGGGTTCCACCCGCACGATCATTCCGGTCGCCGGGCCGGACGGGCGGATCATCACGCGGTCCCCGGCAATCACCACATGTTGCAAATCGGTCGCCAGATTTCTGAGCAGCCCGCGGACCGCGCACTCGTAGTTTCCCCCGGCCGTTTCCACGGCAGTTTGCAGACCGTGCACGCTGAGCACCCGGCCCTCCAGGCATTCTGACGTGTCGACGTCCAGCAACACCTGGTAACCGGTCTCCTCATCGCCCGCCCATTCTCCCCGAACCGTGCGTCGACGGGTCAAATCGCCCTTGCCGGAAACCCGTTGTTCGCGGGCCATGGAATCGTCTTCGGCATCGCCGGCCAAATGGGTAAAGTCGCGCTGGCGCACACTGGGATCGTGCTTTTTTTTGAAATCGGCACGAATCTTCTGGTTACGTTTTCGTTTTCCCATCAGTCGATACTGCAGCGGTCTGGTCGCGGAAGCGGGTGGTCAAGTTGACGGTTGCCGATGCCGTTTTGCAGTGCCCGCTGGCCTGCCATTAAGGGCAGGGAGTGGATTGATCGGCGCCATTGGTGAATTCCTCAGGCAGCTGGAGACATTTCGCCGGCATCCTCCGGGTGCGCAATCTGCTGAATTCGGCGAAAACCGCAATTCACTCCAGCTGCCGCCGGTTATACCATACATCAACCGGGATTCCGTGAAACCGAACACGCGATGCCCGAACCAGTTGCCCACCCGCCCCTCCGCCAGGGAAGGATCTCGTGTCCGGGATGAAAACCAAACGAATTCTATGCATCACGGATTCCACATCCGGCGGACCGGAATTGCCGGCTGCCCTGTCCGAATGGTGCGACATCGTGACGGTCGAACATGCGCAAGTTGCCCAGGCACTTGCCGACGAACCGTTTGACGGGTTTTTCATTCTGAACCGGCAACACGACTTGCCGGGCCAGTTCTGGCATTTGCTGCGGGCCTCGGCCATTTTTGACCAGATGACCGACGGCTTTGCCGTGGTGGACCGCGACAGCCAGATTATCTGGACCAATCGGCGCCTCGCAAAATGGTTTGACAAGCAGCCGCTGGTGGGACAGGACTTTTTCGCAGCGTTGGGGAATCCGGCGGTGCAGGGCGATTCGGCCAATCCGCTGGCTTCGGCGGCCCGCTCCAAACAGCCCCGGACGGCCACGTTAAAATTCAACCGCCGCAAATTCTTTCGGGTGACCGCCGCCCCCATGATTTCGGGGGACGCCGAGCCATCCCATTTGCTGGTCACACTCAGCGATGTTTCCCGGGAAATTGTGCACTTGCAAAAGCTGGAAGCCATTCACAATGCCGGCGCGGAACTGGCGGATTTGACGCCGGAAGAAGTTTACCGGATGAACATTCAGGAACGGATTGAGCTGCTCAAGGCCAACATTCTGTATTACACCCAGGACTTGCTCGAGTACGACGTGGTGGAAATCCGTTTGATTGACCGCAAGACCAATCGTTGCGAGCCGCTGTTGAGTGAAGGGATCGACTCGGACGACAGCAAGCGACCCCTGTATGCCGAGTCCAAGGGCAATGGCGTCACGGGCTACGTCTGTGCGACCGGACAAAGTTATCTGTGCGAGGACATTACCCGGGACCCGCTGTATGTGCATGGCCTGATCGGTGCTCGCAGCTCGCTGACCGTGCCCCTGGTGCTGCACGACCAGGTGATCGGTTCGTTTAATGTCGAAAGTCCCGAAACGAACGCGTTTCGCGAAAGTGACTTGCAGCTGCTGCAGATTTTTGCCCGCGATATTGCCCGGGCCCTCAATACGCTGGAATTGCTGGTCGCGGAAAAAACCAACGCCGCTCACGCCAGCATCGAGGCCATCCAGAATGCGGTTGGACTGCCCATCGACGAAATCCTGAACGACACGGTGCACCTGATCGAAAACTATACAGGCCAGGATGCCAATACGTCGCGGCGGCTGCGCAAGATTTTGAAAAACTCGCGCGAGATTCGGGGTGTGATTCACAATGCCCGGGAAAGCACGACCTCCAGCGAGGCATTGCCGGAATCCATGAAACGGGACCAGCACCCGTTGCTGCGAAACCGCCGCATCCTGGTGATCGACGCCGAAGATGACGTCCGCAACAGTGCCCATTTGTTGCTGGAACCGCTCGGTTGCATTGTGGAAACAGCGCATGAAGGCTCGGAAGCCATCATGATGGTCCGGAATTGTGATCCCGATGCAGCTTACGATGCCATCATCGCCGATATCCGTTTGCCGGACTATACGGGTTACCAGATCCTGATGAAACTGAAGGAAACCATGTCCAATCCTCCCCTGATCCTGATGACCGGGTTTGGTTACGACCCGGGGCATTCGATCGTCAAGGCCCGACAGGCGGGATTGCGGGCCGGGGCCGTGCTGTACAAGCCGTTCAAACTGAATCAACTGGTGGAAACACTGGAGCGGACGGTTCAGCAGAATCAGGAGCTGGCAACCGAATCCGTTTCCCGTGAACGGGGTGTTTCCAGCGACGCCGGCAACGGCCATTCCGGCACCGGTCGCGCCGCCAGCCGGCAAACGGGTTGAGGTGCCACCTGACCCAACCGGCGGGTCCGGTTGTTCGCCGCTGCCGGTTGAACGGGCGCAGACCGGGGTGGTTTGCGGCGCGGCGACGGCTCAGGCCGGAGCCAGATCGGATTGCGGACCCACGCACAACGTCATGTTTTGCGTGAGCGGATATTTTTGAGCGACGGCATTGACCTGATCGAGAGTAATGCCGCGGTAGGTGTCGGCGATTTCCCGCGGGGTTTTGTAGCGATGCCGGCGCAACCATTGTGAGCCTACCGAAAACATCCGGTTCTCGGTTCGTTCGCTGGCCAGCACAATGTGAGCGGAGATCTTGCTTTTGGCAAGCTCGAGTTCCTTTTCGGTGACGCCGCGACGGATCAACTCCTGTTGCAATCGCTGCATCTGGCGAATGTTTTCCTGAGCCTGTTCCGGGGCACAGCAGAGATAGCTGACGATCAGTCCCGCCCCGTCATATTCCTGGTTGCCGACTCCGGCGGCCTCGGCCAGTCCGCTGTCAATAAACTCCCAGTACATCCGGCTGCCACTGTCGTCGCCAAAAATCGTGGCCAGCAGGCGGGCGGGGTAACGATCCGGATCATTCACGTCGGGACCGGCCGCCAGCTGCAAAATGTATTGTTGAGTGGACTCCGGTTTGTGCATGGTGACAAAACCGGTATGGGGCCGGGCCCCTGACTGATCCCGCGGGGCTTCCCGGGCCGGCCAGTCTCCACAAAGACGCTGGCAATCGGCGACCAGTTTCTCAAAATCGACATGGCCGGCCGCCGCCAACGCCATTTGCGAGGGCGCATATCGATGCTCAAAGTATTCCCGCATTTTCCCGGAGGTCAGTCCACCCACGGTTTCCACCGTGCCCAGCACCGACTGGCCCAGCGGATGATCGCCAAAGTACTCGGCCATAATGCGTTCGTAACCGCCATAGGGAGGCTGGTCGTCGTACATCATGATTTCCTCGATAATCACCTGCTTTTCCGTTTCGAAATCGTCGTCGCGCAATGACGGTCGCAGGATATCGGCCAGCAATTCCAGAATCGGCGACTGGAATTCCGGCAGCACGGTGGCGTGATAAATGGTGCTTTCCTCGCCCGTTCGGGCGTTGGATTGCGAGCCCATTGCATCCAGTTCGCGGTTGACCTGTTCGGCCGTGCGCCGGGGAGTGCCCTTGAAAACCATATGCTCCAGGAAATGGCTGACACCGCCGATCTCCGGGGTTTCATCGCGGGCTCCGGCCCGCACAAAAAACCCGCATGACATGGTATAGGCGGACGGATTGCATTCGGCCAGAATTTCCAATCCGTTATCCAGCTGATGCCGGCAATACTGCATGTTTCAACTCCAGGGGCTCGGGACCCAGTGTGACCAGGTTAAAATTGTGAACCGGATTTTCTGCCAAAAACTGATTGACCCGTTCCATGGTCAGTCCTGCAATATGCGAGTTGATCTCATCGCGGGTCCGTACCCGGCCCAGATGCAGCCAGTCGCCGGCCATCGAGCCGGCCCGTTGCCGGGACGATTCCTGTTGCATGATAAGTGAACTGCGAATCTGCACCTTCAACCGGTCCAGCTCGTCGCGATGGACTCCTTCCCCGAGCAACACCAGTTGCTCGATTAATGCGTCCAGCGATTGCTGGGCCCGATCCGCCCCGGTGCCCACGTAGTTGACGATGCACGCCTGATTGACCACCGAATGCAGCGTGGCAAACACGCTGTAGCACAACCCCTGTTTTTCACGCAACTCGGCAAACAGGCGCGAACTCATGCCATCGCTCAGGATTCCCACAGCACTGCGGGCCAGGTAATAGTCGGGATCACGAAACGGGATCGAGGGACAGGCCAGCCCAATGTGGACTTGCTGGCTTTCGAACGGGATATGCAAGGCCCCGGCTACCTGACCGGTGTCGACCACGGGATCCGCCGACTGTCCCGTCCAGTCCCCAAACAACGCTTCCGCCGTTTCTACCAGTTTCGACCAGTCCAGATTTCCGGCCACCGACAAAATCAAATTTGCCGGCCGGTAATATTGATCGTGAAACTGCTGAATGTCATTCCATGTGATTTCCGAAACGCCGTCGCTGGTTCCGTGACTCCAGCGACCCCGCGGTTGTCCGTATTGTCGCAATCGCAATTGCAGCAATACACGCTGGGCCAGGTCGTCGTCCAACGCCCGGATCTCCTGGAAACAAACCTGTCGCGCGTCCTCCAGCTGGTCCTTCGGCAACCACGGTTCACGGAGCACGTCGCGGTAAACCTCCAGCGCCGGTCGCAGGTTCTCGGCCGGCAGGGCGGCATTGAAATGCGTGTGGTAGACCGAGACGCTGCTGCCGTAATCAACGCCCAGCGCCTCCAGATGTTCGATAAACCCGCGACTGTCGAGATGCCCACAGCCACGCTGGACCATTTCGCAAACGAAATTGGCCAGCCCGAGGTGATCCGGGGGGTCATACTGACAGCCGGCCGGCACACCCAGCGAAAAGGCCACCGATTCCAGCCACGGCATTTCCTCACCCAGCACGGTCAAACCGTTGGCCAGCTGATGAACGTGGATTTGTTGGGGGACGGCTTGCATGGGATCGTTCAGCAGCAGGGCAAATGGCAGGGTCCGGGTTTCGGCATATCGTGACGAATTCCCTCCCGGCTCTCAATAGCCTCTGAATGTATGAAATCTCACACAAAACAAGGCATGGGAGCTCGCTCCGGGGTCCCCTGCGGGCGACCGTGCGACTCCGCTCGTTGACCGGTTTTTGGGATTGTCTTAGTATGAGTTCTATTCCGTTTGCCATGCCGGCACGGAACCAGGGGGACAAAATATGAAATGCTCCGGTAACTTGCTCAGTCGCCGCAATTTGTTGACGATTGGTGCGATCGGCGGGCTGGGACTCAGCTTGACTGATTTTTTTCGCCTTCGCTCATTGCAGGCGGACCAAAAGGATTACGAGTCGGTCGAAGGCACGGCCAAGTCGGTCATTTTCATATTTTTGCCCGGTGGGATGGCCCACCAGGAGACGTTTGACCCCAAGCCGTACGCCCCCATCGAATACCGGGGTCCGCTGTCCAGTATTGAAACCAACGTGACTGGCGTCCGGTTTGGGCAGTTTCTGCCGAGGACGGCCCAGGTCATGGATCAAGACTGACGGTTTGCCGCTCGATGACACATGGCGAGGCCGCCCATGAACGCGGCACTCACAACATGTTCACGGGATATCGGCCAAGCCCGGCGTTGCAATTCCCCAGCATGGGAAGTGTGGTTTCCCATGAATTTGGTCCGCGGAACAATTTGCCGCCCTATGTTTGCATTCCGAATCAACCGAACGTGTTCGCGGGCCCGGGGTACCTGAGCGATTCGTTTGCCGGATTCAGTATTGGAGATGACCCGGCCCGCAACGGATTCCGGGTACGGGATTTGAATTTGCCGGGCGGAGTCGATGCGGAACGTTTCTCGAGACGCCGCAAGCTGCTGGATCAGGTCAATCAACATTTTCGGGCACGGGAACAGGCTGCCGCCCTGCAGGCGGTGGACACGTTCTACGAACGGGCCTACAGCCTGGTGAGCTCACCGGCCGCTCGCGAGGCGTTTGATATCGAAAAAGAGGATGCTGCCCTGCGGGATGCCTACGGCCGCAACACGGCCGGGCGCGAGGATGTTGCTGGCCCGGCGACTGGTCGAGGCCGGCGTCCGGTTCGTCACCATGACCTACGGCGGCTGGGACATGCACGATAATATCCAGCGCGGGATGCAAGCCAATTTGCCGGCGTTCGATCAGGGATTCGCCCAGTTGATCACCGACCTGGATCAGCGCGGTTTGCTGGATTCCACGCTGGTTTGCGTAACCACGGAATTCGGACGAACTCCCAAAATCAATGGAACCGGTGGTCGTGACCACTGGCCCAAGGTTTTCAGTACGGTGATGGCGGGCGGCGGGATCAGGCGGGGAAGCGTTTACGGTTCCTCCAATTCGACCGCCAGTGAGCCGGAAGACGACCCGTTGACGGTCGAGGACTGGGCCACCACCGTGTATCACTGCCTCGGCATTGTGGCGGACAAGGAACTCATGGCCCCCGGAAACCGGCCCATTGAAATCGTAAATGGTGGTCAGATTCGCAAGGAACTGCTCGCCTGAAACAACCATCCATCCTGAATAAATTAATATCGCTTGGCGAACCAGGACCTGGTCGGGCAGCCCTGTCATGACCTGATGCCAACGATAATATCCTGATGCAATGGATTGCCGGGGTTTGTAGTTTTCGCTGATTTTCAATTCGTCATGGCGATCCATCCGGTTTCGCAGCGGATTGGCCCTGCCTCACCCGGTTGCAACCTGCCTGACGATTGCACCCCAACCCAACAGTCGCCTCCATGAATTTCCGAATTCTCTGGCTGATTGCCGCATCGGCTATTGCCGTATTGGCTGTTCCCGCGCCCCTGCAGGCTTCTTTTCCGGCGTTGAGTACGATTACTCCCCCGGGGATTCAGCGCGGGCTGCAGCATGAGCTGCTGTTTTCCGGTGCTCGCCTGGAAGACGCCCAGGAAGTGTTTCTGTATTTTGACGGGGTCACCGTCGACGGACTGCAGCAGGTGGATGCCAATCAGGTCAAGGTCACGGTGACCGTGGCCCCCGATTGCCGACTCGGTGAACACGTCGCCCAGCTCCGGACGGCCCATGGAATCACCGAGTTCAGAACATTTTTTGTCGGTCCCTTTCCGGCCGTGGCGGAAATCGAACCCAACAACGAATTCGACGCGGCGCAGCCCGTTGAGTTCAATTCGACCGTGACCGGTATCATCACATCGGAAGATGAAGACCGGTTTCGAATCACGGCGACCGCGGGGCAACGAGTGTCGATTGAGGCGGAAGCGATTCGCCTGGGAACCACCATGATCGATCCGTGGTTGGCGGTCGAGGGTCCCGACGGTGTCGAAATCGCTGCACAGGATGACACACCCTTGTTGAAACAGGACTGTTTTGTTTCGTTTGTGGCGCCGGCGGACGGTCCCTACACGGTGCTGCTCCGCGATTCGGAATACGGCGGCAACGGCAACGCGCATTACCGGTTGCATATTGGTCATTTTCCGCGACCAACGCTGGTGTTTCCCGCCGGGGGCCCTCCGGGAGCCAGCCTGTCGGTGGAGTTTCCGGATGTCGCCGGTGGTCCGTTGACCCAGTCGGTCACGGTTCCCGAAAACAGCCCGCCCCGCGACTGGCTGCTGGCTTCCGATGACCAGGGCACCAGTCCCAGCCCGGTTGCATTTCGGGTGATTGCGCTGGAAAACCAGTTTGAGGTGGAACCCAACGCCAACATGGAACAACCCACTCCGGTTACGGTGCCCGGCGCGATCAATGGCCGGCTGGATGAGGCGAACGATGAGGACTGGTTTGTATTTCAGGGCAGCAAGGACCAGATCTTCAATATTGAAGTGTTTTCCAGACGGATCAATTCACCGGTCGACGCGATCCTGAATGTGTGGGGTCCCGACAAAAAGCACATTGCCGGCAACGACGACAGCCGCGGCCCGGACCCCTACATGCGTCTGCAGCTGCCGGCCGACGGACAGTACTTTTTTCGGATCCTGGATCATTTGCGGCGTGGGGGATCCGAGTTTGTTTATCGCGTGGAAATCAGCCCCGTCACTCCCAGCTTGAGCGTTTCCATACCCCGGGTGGATCGCTATTCGCAAAGCCGCCAGCAAATTTTTGTCGCCAAAGGCAACCGGTTCGGAACACTGATTTCCGCCCACGCGCGGAGAATTTGGCGGACCAATCAAGTTGCTGCAGGATAACTTGCCGCCGGGAATCACGATGGTGCACCAGCCGATGGTCGACAACCTGAGTGTCATGCCGGTGGTCTTTGAAGCCGCTGCCGATGCCGAACCCGGCGGGCGCTGGTCGATTTGCGGGCCAGCCATGTTGATGACGCCACGGGTATCACGGGAGGATTTACCAATCACGGATCCATGGTTCTGGGACAGCCCAACAATGCGGAATACATCGGCTGCGACGTCCAGCGATTGCCAGTGGCCGTGATCAACCCGTTGCCATTCCGACTGGAAATTGTTCAGCCCGCCGCACCGCTGGTTCGCGAAGGAAGCCTGTCGCTCCGCGTGCTGTTGCACCGCGACGAGGGATTTACAGGCCCCGTCACATTGCAGTTTCCCTTTCGGCCGCCCGGCGTCGGCGCCACCGGACAGGTGACCATTCCGGAAGGGCAAACCGAAGCCGTATATCCCATGGATGCCAATGCCAACGCCCAAATCGGCAGTTGGCCCGTCTATGTGCTGGGCAGTGCCGATGTTAATGGCCCGGCATGGGTGTCCAGTCAGCTGGCCACGCTGAATGTGGCAGACCGGTTTGTGACCGTGGATTTGCAGCGGGCCGGTTGCGAACAGGGTCAGGAAACGCAATTTGTGGGAACCATCAATCATGTCACCGCATTCGAGGGAACCGCCACGGCGGAATTGCTGGGTGTTCCTCCGCATACAGAGGTACCTCCGATTCAATTCGACCAGACGACCGGAGAAGTTTCTTTCGTTGTCAAAACCAAACCGGAAACACCCGCGGGAAAACACGGCGGTGTGTTTTGCCGGGTGACCATTCCGGTCAACGGCGAGTCGGTCGTCGCCACGGCAGGTCGGTCCGAATTGCAAATCGACGTGCCGTTGCCCAACGGCGGTGCCGCACCGCCCCCGCCGCCGCCCACGGAAAAACCCCTTTCCCGCCTTGAAAAACTGCGGCTGGCCGCCCGGCAATTGCAGGAGCAGGATCCACCCAGGGAGCCCAATCAATGATTCGGCAGCTGAAAATTAACGGCATACATATTAACGGGTTGCTGTTCGCCATGGCTCTGTTCGGGGCCGCACTGGCGGGCCCCCGGGCGGTGGCCCAAACCGCGGAATCCGCACCGGCGGACCCGAATGCCATCGCGGAGATCAAACTGTTCCCGGCCGATATCAACCTCAGCAGCGGGGTCGACAGCCAATCGGTGGTCGTTCAGGCCGTTCTGGCCAGCGGATTGACCCGGGACGTCACGCAGGAAGTCGAATGGAAGCTGGATGCCGAGGGAATCGTGAAGCGCGAAGGGTCCCGTTTGTTGCCGCTGGCCGACGGGCAAACCGTCTTGCACGTCCAGCTCGCGGATCATTCGGCCACGGCTCCGGTTTCGGTGACCGCCGCCGCCGCGGCTCCCCCGATCAGTTTCAAGCTGGACGTTATGCCCGTATTCATGAAATCCGGCTGCAACTCCGGCAGTTGCCACGGTGCCGCGCGGGGCAAGGACGGATTCCGGTTGTCCCTGTTTGGGTTCGATCCGGACGGCGATTATTACCGTTTGACCCGGGAAATCGCCGGTCGCCGAATCGATTTGTCGCTGCCCGAGAGCTGCCTGATGATCAACAAGGCGACCGGAGTGGTATCCCATACGGGAGGCAAATTGATGGAGCCGGGCGATCCCTGCCACCAAACCCTGGTGTCGTGGCTGAAAGCCGGCGCGTCCAATGACGCGGGCGAAGTTCCCAGCGTGGATCGCCTGGACGTTTTTCCGGATTCAGCCGTGCTCAACGGAACCGGCGCCACGCAGCAGCTGACCGTGCGGGCCACCTACTCCGACGGCAGTGACCGCGACGTGACACGCCTGGCATTGTTCCTCAGCAGTAATGACAATTCAGTCAGTATCGACCAGTCCGGATTGATGACGGCTGCCCAGCGGGGCGAAGCGTTTGTGATGGCCCGATTTGGAACGCATACCGTCGGAATTCCCGTCATTACCCTGCCCCGCGACCTTGAATTTCAGTGGGATGAAATCCCGGAAAACAACTACATCGACACATGCATCCACAACAAACTGAAAAAACTGCGGATCACCCCCAGCCCGCTGTGCAGCGACCAGGAGTTTATTCGAAGGGCCAGTCTGGATATCTGCGGTCTGCTGCCGTCGCCCACCGACGTCGAGGCATTTGTCAATGATCCGGCTCCTGACAAACGGGACAAGCTGGTGGATACCCTGCTGGAACGGCCTGAGTTTGTCGAGATCTGGGTGATGAAATGGGCCGAGTTGTTACAGGTTCGGTCCTCACAAACCGTCAGCTACAAGGCGACGTTGCGGTATTACGACTGGCTGCAGGAACAAATTGCCGCCAATGTTCCCATCAATGAAATGATTGTCAGCCTGCTGGCGTCCGAGGGCGGAACGTTTTCCTCGCCGGCCACCAATTATTACGAAAATGAACGAGATCTGTTAAAGGTGACCGAGAATGTCGCCCAGGTCTTTCTGGGGATGCGGTTGCAATGCGCACAGTGCCACAATCATCCGTTCGATCGCTGGACCATGGATGATTATTACGGATTCGCAGCGTTTTTCGCCCAAATTGGCCGCAAGGCCAGTGGCAATGACCCGCGGGAACGGGTGGTTTTCAACGGGGGTGGAGGCGAAGCCCGGCATCCCGTAACTGGCCAAAACACGCCTCCCAAGTTTTTGGGCGGGCAACTTCCGGATACCCAGGGTCGGGATCGGCGACGGGTGGTGGCCGAGTGGATTACGGCACCCGACAATCCGTACTTTTCCAAAAACCTGGCCAATATTGTCTGGGCTCACTTTCTGGGTCGAGGGATTGTGCATGAGGTGGACGATGTGCGGGTCAGCAATCCGCCGTCCAACGGCGAGTTGCTGGATGCGCTGGGCCACAAATTCACCGAATACGGCTATGACTTCAAACGCCTGGTACGAGACATCTGCACCAGTCGCACCTATCAGCTGAGCACGACCCCCAATGAATCCAACGCCTCGGACAATTCCAATTTCTCGCACGGGCGGGTGCGGCGGATTCGGGCCGAAATCCTGCTGGATGTTGTCAGTCAGGTGACCGAAACACGCAACAAGTTTCGGGGACTGCCCCTGGGAGCCCGCGCGGTTCAGATCGCCGATGGCAATACATCGACTTACTTCCTGACGACCTTTGGCCGGGCGTCTCGGGAATCCGTTTGTTCCTGCGAGGTCAAGGTCGAGCCGAATCTGTCGCAGGCGTTGCACCTGATAAACGGCGACACCATTCAGAACAAGGTCACCGAGGGCGCCGTGATCCAGCGGCTGGTGGACGAGGGCAAATCGGAAGCGGACATCCTGGTCGAATTGTACCTCCGCTGCCTGGCCCGCCCGCCCACCGATGAGGAAATGAAAGAATTGTTGGCTTTTGTTGCCGAAAGCCCGGACAAGTCGGTTGCCCTGCAGGACCTGTTTTGGGCATTGTTAAACTCCCAGGAGTTCGTATTCAATCATTGATCGCCCAGCATGAATCTGTTTCGACGCATGAATTTACGACGACTTACTATCGATCCCGCTGCGGTCCGCAGGCAAATCGCCCGGCTGCTCGTGGCCGCCGGTCTGGCCAGCGGGCTGGGCGTCGCTGCCGACGCCCAGGATGCACCGCGAACGACCTTTGATGACAACGTCAAGACGGTGCTTCGTCAACACTGCTCGGCCTGTCATGGACCCGACAAGAAAAACGGCAGTCTGGATGTGACCAGTTTCACGACGCTGATGATGGGTGGCTCGTCGGGAACGGTCATTGAACCGGGCGACGCGGATGGCAGTTACCTGTATTCCCTGGTGACGCACGAGGACGAACCGGTGATGCCGCCGGAAGGAAAATTATCCGACGCCGAACTGGCGATCATCAAGAAATGGATTGACGACGGAGCCCCCGAAAATGCGGGCAGCAAGGTTTCCATCAAAAAGAAACCGGCCATGTCGGTGACCACCGACCCCCAGGTGCGACCCGAGTTCGTGGCCAATTGGCCGCGTCTGCCCCTGGAACCGGTCCAGCATACGCCCCGGGAACCCGTGACCCGCAGTATTGCCACCAGTCCGTGGACCAGCGTGGCTGCCGTGGCCGGACAAAATCAGGTCCTGTTGTACGACACGGCCTCTCTGAATCTGAAGGGCGTGCTGCCGTTTCCCGAGGGAGTCGTCAATGTGGTTCGGTTCAGCCGCAACGGCGCGGTCCTGCTGGCCGCCGGTGGCATGCCCGGCAACCGCGGCGTGGCCGTTCTGTGGGACGTTGCCAGCGGCGAACGCATCGGCGTTTTTGGGGACGAACTGGACGCCGTGATTGCCGCCGATATCAGCCCCGATCATTCCCGGGTGGCCCTGGGCGGCTCGCAAAAATTGGTCAACGTTTATTCGACCCGTACCGGTGAACTGGAATACTCGTTGGACAAACACACGGATTGGGTTACGACTCTGGAATTCTCGGTTGATGGTGTATTGCTGGCCAGTGGCGATCGCAACGGCGGGCTGTACGTATTTGAAGCCTTCACCGGTCGGGAGTATTTGACGCTCAAGGGACACGAACAAACGATCAACGATATTTCCTGGAGAAACGACTCCAATGTCGTGGCCTCGGCCAGCGACGATACCACGATCCGGTTGTGGGAAATGAACAATGGCGGGCAGATCAAGTCATGGAACGCCCACGCCGGCGGTACCACGGCGCTGGAGTTTTTGCGGGACGGGCAACTGGTTTCAACCGGAGACGACCGCATCACCCGGTTGTGGCAGCCCGATGGCAAGCAGGTCCTGGAATTCCCGCCGCTGGATGAAATCGGCCTGGCAGTTGCCTGGTGCAACGAAACGGGACGAGCCATTTCCGGCGATTACCTCGGACAGGTGCGCGTCTGGAACGGGGCCGATGCAGCGCTGTTGGGCAGTCTGACGCCCAACCCCCCCACCTTGCAACAGCGAATCGACGCGGCTCGCGAACAGGTGGCCAAATACCAGGCCGACCTGCAGCCGTTGCAGCAGGAATTGGCTGCTGTCACCGACCAGGCCGCACAGGCAGCCGCCACGCTGGATGCCGCCAATCAGGAACTGGCGGTGGCCACCCAGACGCTCAACGAACTGCAAACGTCGATGGCCACAGCGTCGGAGAAGAAAAGCCAGGCCCAGTCGATGATCGACAGTCTGCAAGCGTCGCTGGATTCGAGGTCGACAGCCCGAACGCTGGTAGCCGAATCGTTGTCCAAACTCCGGGAAGCCATCGAACGCGTGCCCGACGACCCGGCACTGGCGACTCAGATTGAGGCATTGGCCCAGAGAGTGGTGGGTTTCGAGACGGAAATCGCCAGTCTTCAGACCGAATTGACAACGGCCCAGCAAATGTCGCAAGATTCCGGCTCGCAGGTCGTGGCGGCCAACGAACAACTGGTTCCCCAGCAAACTCTGGTGGACAACGCCACCGTCGCCGTCCAGCAGGCCACTGCCGCCTTGCAGCCGCTGACCAGTCGGCGGGACGAACTCAATGCCCAGGTGTCGGCCATGCAGGCCTCGCTGGTTTCCGTGGAAAACGATGTCCAGCGATGGACGGGTGAAATCGCCTTTGTTCAACAATTGGCCGAGCTGGATCAAAGGATGATTGCCGCCCAGGATCAGGTTCAGCAGCAGCAGGCGAAACTGGATGCTGCCAATCAGAAATTGGCGGAGGCCCGGGCGGCCGCGGACGCCGTACAGGCTGACGTCGAGCAGGCCAGTCAGGCCGTCCAGCAAATCCAGGTTGAAATCGATACGGTGCGGCAAATCAAATAGCGCCCATTTCGGGGACCGTGATCGCGGGCAAGCCTTGCTGCGACCTGCTCCGAATCCTGATCGCAACCGGAATGGTTGTGTCTTGCCTGATCAGCTGTTGCCGCCCATCAGCTGTTGCTCGCGCCCATCAGCTGTTGGCGCGCGCATCAGCTGTTGGCGCCTATTAGTTGTTGGCCTATCAGTCGTGGCGCCAAACGGATAACCAGCCAGTCACCGGCCAACGGCAGCGAGTGACCCCGGAGTACGCGGGAACAAAAGTCCACAGGTTGCTGGCGGCCAGCCCCGAAATGTTTCGCCCGTCCGGTGGTTGGTGGAAAAAACCGGGAACTGCTTTTGCGACGGTGGGCGAACCCGTTAGCAAACCCCGGCCATCGGCGGCAAGCCATGGTCGCGGGCCGGCCCCCCCGGCAGCGATGGCCGACGACACGCAGCCAACTCAGCCGCCAGGCACCGCTAGCAATCAGGGTTCAAACGATCTGGACCCGGCGTGGGTCACGGACTAGTCTGCCGGGCCGTGCGCGACGCCGCTGGCCAAATGAATGCCGTTTGAACCGATTAACCGTTGAGCAGACCATGATCTCCAAACTGTCGATTTTGGCATCGCTGGCAATCTGGCTGGTCGGGTCATCCGTGGCCGCCCAGGAATTCCGCATCGAAACCGTGGTGACTCGGGGCGATGACCCGCAGCCGGTTTCCGAGAATTTGACCCTGCTGGATGACAATCTGATCGTGGATTTCATGCTGAAGACGGACAACACGCGATTCCCGGTAGAAATTGTCGCCTATGTCGTTGGCGAAAAACGATTTGTGCTGATGGACACGGCCCGAAAAGTCAAAACCGAGCTGATTGAGAGTGAGGTATTGAAAATCCTGGAAGCCTTGCGCAACGCATCGTTCATCAACGATGAAAACCGGTTTTTCTTTCATCCGGAGTTTACCGAGACGTACGACAGCTCGACTGGATGGCTGGAGTTGCGGAGCCCCCAACTGGTGTACCGCGCACGGTCAACGTCCGGCCCAGGAAATGGCCCTGCACAAGTACTTTGAGTTCATTGACCAGTTTGCGCGTCTCAATGCCACCGATCCGCGACGAATGCCACCATTTGCGCGGCTGAAACTGAATCGATCCATCAAGAAATACGGAATCATCCCGGATGAAGTCGACATGACCCTGTATCCCGACGCCGACCGGGCGCAGCGCCAATCCGTATTAAATCCACTCACGTGGTCATGTGGGAATTGTCGGAAAAGGATCGTTTGCGGATTGAATCCGCCAAACGTTACTGGATGGAATTCGACGAAGTTTCGCTGAAAAAGTACCGGCAACTGTCTGGACCGGACGAACGAGTCGCCAGTGCGCCGGATGCAGCCGGCGACCAGCCCTAGGCCAAACCCGGTGGCAGGGACCGCTGCAGGTCGTGCTGCCGCGGATTGGAGGGGCTCTGGAGCCCAATCCGGACAATTCGAAAAGTCGGCCTGGTTGGCATAACGCTCAAAATTTTGCCGATTTCAGGCGTTTTATTCGGACTGACCGCTGGTGGATCGCCGGGACCCCGGGGATTTCGCAAATTTTTGTGAAAATATTGGTGTGCCGGGGGCGAAATAGCTAAAATACTTCCGTCTCCTTGCCACGATGAAACAGTTGTTTCAATTCGCGATTTTCGCCAACCTTGCCAGCATGTTGGCCTCGCGGCTGGAACAGGTATTAACGGAACTCTCGCCAAACACGGAACGGTCGGTCGCGCTGGGGCGTCGCATTATTGGCGAAACCCTGGCGTCGCAGGGACGTTTACAGTTTTGGGGAAAACGACTGGTTCACCCCTTCCTACCAGTCGATCTCGGAGGTTTGAGTGCTCGTTATCAGAAACAAGGGCGGCAGTGACGTCCTGATGGAACTTGCTGTGGAATCACCGCAAGGCGTTCAGATGTCGGGAGCCAATTTGACGGGTGCCGATTTGTCGGGGATGGATTTTACGGGCGCCCGCTTCAAGAGCTGTAATTTTACGGATGCCGATTGCCGGTTTGCGAAATTTACCAATGCCTCGTTTCAGAATTGTGTGCTGAAGCGGGCCAATTTTGCCGAGGCGGTGATTACCGGCGCTGACATGTCGGATGCCAATCTGGACGGGGCTGTCCTCCTGTCGGTCAACGGATCGAAGGTATTGTTGCGACATTGCCGGGCCAACGGAGCCGATTTCAGTGGTGCCAACCTGTCTGAATCGGATTGCAGCTTCGCCGAGCTCCGGGGAGTGTTTTCGGGAACGAATTTCAAGAAGTCCAACCTGTACAGCGTTGACTTTACCGGAGCCGATTTAAGTCGGGCGGATTTGCGGGAAGCCGACATGACGGGCGCAAAATTGCGCGGGCTGATTTCACCTACGCCAAGCTGCAGGGCAGTATCGGGACCAACGGCAAGCCGTGGGGCTTTACGTCGCGGAAGACCGAAAAGAAACCGTGGTGGCAGGTTTGGCGGGCTGCGATCTGAATCGGGCATGCTCTGCCGGGACGAACTCATGCTTCACCCCGGTCGCCCGGGCCGGGAACACCACCGCGGCAGGCACCGATGATCGGGATGCTGGTTGGGACCTCCACGGGGGCCGTTCGGCCGGTTGACCTCAGGATGGTGCGGATACGATCGTTTTGCCGCGGCCGTACTTTTGTTCGGCAGCGTTGTAGCGGCGTGACGCCTCACCCATCAAGGCCATCAGATCGGCCGCCCGTCGCTCATCGGACGGGTGCGTCGACAGGAACTCGGGGGGCTGGTCACCTCCCTCGACCCGGAATCGTTTCCAGAAACGCGGTGCTTCATTGGGTTCGTACCCGGCCTGGGCCATTAACAAGACCCCGATTTCGTCCGCTTCGGACTCCTGTTTGCGGCTGTAGGGGAGCAGGACCCCGTATTCCGAAGCCACCCCATAGGCCTGCATCAACAACTCCGCCCGGTCGGGTACCTTGTTGCGGGAGATCCGGCCAACCACGCTTTTGGCTGTGTCGTTGACCATATTTTGGCTCATCCGCTCACCGCCGTGGCGGGCCAGGGCATGGGCAATCTCATGGGACATCACCACCGCCAGTCCCGCTTCGTTTTCGCAGACTGGCAAAATGCCTTCGTACACGGCAACCTTGCCGCCGGGCAGACAAAACGCATTTTGTTCGGAACTGGCGATTAACCGAAACTCCCAATCCAAATCGGTACGATCCGAAGTCGCGGCAATTCTTTGCCCGACCCGGTTAACCAGTTGGGACAGCGCAACATTTTGAGACGCGGGCTGCTGCGCGACCACTTCGTCAAAGGCTTGCAAACCGAGGCTGATTTCCTGGCTTTCCGGCATCAAGATCAACTGGCGTCGTCCGGTCATGGGAGCCGCCCGGCAACCGCCCAGGCATGCAGCGATTCCAATGCCCCCCAGGCCAGCGGCACCCAACAGTTGGCGGCGATTGAGATTCATGGTTCGTGGTATTTCCGGATCGTGAATTATTAAGTTTTCCGCATTGAGGCGACGGAATCCGGCAAGGTGATTACCACCTGGTTTCTTTGCGGAACCCCGATTCCACCTGCCGATAACGGTCGTCAGAGCGGTGGGCGGTGGACGTTACCGGTTATTGGGCTGTTCGTCAGCAGCAATGCGGCGGGCTCAGCAAGTAACCACCGTTTCAGGCCGGAGATCCAGGTTTTTCGGCAAGGCGAAATGGAGGCTTGGCGGCCATGCCCAAACCGGGGACGCGGTGATTGGCAACAGCCATCGACGAAAGCAAGAAAAGCTTTAAGATAGGCGTTTTGCGTTCAAACCGGAAAAATGGCGTCACTGCCCCTGTTGATACCAGTCGCCGAGGAACCCTGCCAGCACATCAGTGGCACAGACACTGAAATTTCCAAAGCGATGGACAAACACAAACATCTGAACATCCATCTGGACGATTCGTCTCTGGAGAATCTGCTGCATGCGGATTTGACGCCGGAAGAATTGCGTGAGACGCTGATTCGAAACATCACCAGTTTCGAAACGTCATTTCGCAAAAAATTCCCGGTACTCTGGTTATCGACCCTGGTCGGCCCGCTGGTCGTCACGGCATTTCTGCTGGTGACTATTGGTTTGACGTTGGGCTGGACGCTGGCCAACAAGTTCATCGTGGCGGCCGGGATCACGTTTTTTGTGCTGGGCCGGTTTGTGATTTTGGCAGGGGTGGAAGGTGAAAAGACGGGGATGTTGGCCAACATCGCGTTGTCCCCGGGGCAACTGTTCGCCATGGTGACCTATATGGATTTTCTGGTTGCCCTGTTTGTTTCCTTTCATATGGGATTTCTGTTTCGCATCCCGTGGCTGGGCCGCAAAATTGCGGGTCTGACGTCCGACAGCAAGTTTATCATGGAACAACAGCCATGGATTCGGCGGCTGGCGTTTGTGTCGCTGGTTGGTTTCGTCATGTTTCCCACCTCCACGACCGGCAGTATCGGTGGTTCGATTTTCGGACGGTTACTGGGTTTGGGGCGGCTGCAGACGATCCTCGGCGTGTTTGCCGGCAGCATCCTGGGGAACGGATTGATGTATTACTTTTCCCGGGAAATCAATGCGCTTGATCAGGGACCCTACAGTTTTCTGCTTAAAATTGCCGGCATTTTGTTGATGGTGGCGGTCCTGATGGCGATCGAGTCCCGCTACCGCAACGCCAGGCAGAAATATCTGGCCGATCATGGAATGTCGGATAGCGAGGACCAACACGGGTCCGCCAGGCACTGATGGCTGGCTGGCGCGATCTGAATTCCGAAATTGTTCTCTGCCGTCGTTGTCCCCGGCTGGTGAGTCATTGCCAGTTCATCGCCCGCCAAAAACGGCGCGCTTTCGCGGCGGAAACGTACTGGGGCCGCCCGGTACCCAATTTTGGTTCGGCCCGGGCCGCAATCCTGGTGGTGGGGCTGGCGCCGGGCGCTCATGGAGCCAACCGGACCGGACGCATGTTTACCGGTGATCGCAGCGGGGACTGGCTGTATCGGGCACTGCATCGGGCCGGCCTGGCCAATCAGCCACAGGCGACCGGTATCCGTGATGGCCTGCGGCTGCAGCATTGCGCCATTACCGCCGTTTGCCATTGCGCCCCGCCTGACAATCGGCCGACCCGCCAGGAAATTGCCAATTGCCAGGTCTGGCTGGCGGAAACGCTCCGGCAGACCAAACCTCGCGTCATCGTGGCGCTTGGCGGGTTGGCGTGGCGGGAGACAATTCGGTTGTTGCGTCGCGAGCATTCGCTGTCGGTCAACAAATCGCCACCCTTTGCCCATGGAGCCCGGGTTACCCTGAAAGATAACCGATATGTCCTTGGCAGTTATCATCCCAGCCAGCAAAATACGTTTACCGGACGATTGACCGAACCCATGCTGGACCGGATTTTTCGCGATGCCATTCGGCTGGCGGGAATCAGATCTGGCGGCGGGGGGGGCACCGAATGAATCGGAATTGTCCAGCTGCATTCCCGTTGCCACCAACCCCACCGGAACCCTGCCCCGTTGTCCGACGAACTGTTTGCCGAATTCGAATCCCCGCCGTCGCTGAATCTGGGCGATGGCGATGATGATGATGCGCCGCTCGAGAGCCTCACTCCCGGTCGGCCTCGAATTCGGGGATATTCGAAACTGGCCTGGCTGGTAGTGATCAGCCTGACCCTGTTCACGACGACGCTGGCGATCGCGAACAACTGGATGCAAACCAGAGTCGAGGTGACCGCCGCGGAACTGGCCGATATCAAGGGCAGTGGCCAGTTGATTCTGGCGCTGCGAGAGCCGGGCTGGTTTTCCCGGTGGATCGAACAATTCGGAGGCGGGATCGATGATTTCATCGACGGCACTCTGGATGGCCTGAACTACGGTCCCCTGGAACGCCGTTTCGGTTATGCCATTCTGGTCAATGAGGCGCGGGGGCCGGTCGCGGCACTGCAGGCACTGGAGCATACGCGGGCCCGAGCCGCCGCCGTCGGGGTGGAGTATTCAACCGGTCAAGCGGAACTGGAACGAATCATCGTCCGCGTCGTAACGGCCTATCGCGACGGCGAGCCCCCCGGTTTGAGTGACGCCGAGCGCAGTGAGCTGAAATCCCGGCTGGGGTGGGCAGCCGAACTGTTGCAGTGCCCCGAAACCATGATCGATGAATCGTCCCGGGCCCGCCGCAAAATCATGGTTGTCCGGGCCCGGCAATATGTCAATTTCAACATTGCCGCGATTGGCATTCTGTCGATGACGGTTTTGACCGGGATCCCCGTCCTGTTCGCATTTGGCTGGTTGCTGTCGGCAGGTCGTATTCACAGCCGCGTGGTGGACGATTCCGGTTGTGGACCGGTTTACATCGAAACCTTTGCCCTGTGGTTTGCCTTGTTCGTGGGCAGTTCCCTGGCAATCGAACTGACTCCGCTGGGCAATCTGGCCCCCAGGTACTTGCCCATGATCCTGCCGCTCGTGGCGCTGGCATGGCCGATGAGGCGCGGCGTTTCGTTTTCGGATTTTCGGCAAGACATTGGCTGGCAATTGGGCAATCCACTGGTCGAAATTGCCGCCGGGATCGCCGGGTACCTGGCATTGTTGCCGTTCATCGTGGCCGGCCTGCTCGCCACGCTGGTGTTGTCCTCATTGCTGTATCTGATTTCCGCACCCAACGAATTTTCTCCGGTCGGTGTGCCGCACCCGATTGCTCACGAGATTACCGGCGATGATCCCTTCTGGACGATTTTCAAGCTGCTGATGCTGACGGCCGTGGCCGCTCCGTTGATCGAGGAGACAATGTTTCGGGGCGTCCTTTACCGGCATCTTCGCGATGCCAGTCGTCACATGACCCGCTGGATCAGCGTGCTGTTTGCCTCGTTGCTGAACGGCCTGATTTTTGCCGCGATTCATCCCCAGGGAATTGTGGCCATTCCGGCCCTGGTCGTACTGGGTGCCGGGTTCTGTCTGGTCCGGCAGTGGCGCGGTTCACTGATTGCCCCGATGACCATGCATGCCTTGCACAATGGCATTTTGACCCTCCTGTTGGCCCGCATGATGATGTGACTGGCAATCCACCGCATCAGAAAACCGGACTCGTTGTCGCAACGAATCCGGTTGCGGTTCGATTTTGGACGCGATTCGGGAGTCTACGCGGCGACCACGCGAGTCCGCACCAGATCGTCATGGAAACAGGCCTGGTTATTCCGAAAAATGCTGAGCGCATCACCCAGGCACATCAGCGGTCCAATTACCGGCACCAGGCTGACAACCCGGATCGGCGCGTATCTCCTTAACAACAATTCGTTCACATCCACCAGCCGATCATCGCCGCCCACGATTCGAATGTTCATGACGCGTTTGCCGATCGTCTGGCCGCTGTCCCGCAGCAGTTTGTAGTTGATCCCCAGAAAAATCCCGAACCCGGCTGCCAAACCCAACACCTGGGTCAGAACCAGGTTGCCACCCACGTCCGTCAGGTTGACAACCATCATCACGGGCATGGCCACCGCGATCAAAACCAGGCCGTCAATAATCGCAGCCGCCAGGCGTTCCGCGCGGGGGGCCAGGGACGGGACGCGGGAATCGAGATTCGTGTTGTCATTTCGCCGGGTCATGTCTGCTGCTCCGGCATATGTGAGGTCGGGAGAACGCGGTCCGGATCGTTCGGCCGCATGGGGAGAATGTGGCCATGCCGATCGGTCTTTCAGCCAACCACCCGTCCGCCAGCGGAATGGGGTGTACGGGAACCCGGCCAAAAAGCCGCAAACCGGTCAAAAAACCTGTCTTTTTCCGCGATTCGGCCGGGAATGCAGGATTTTGGCAAATTTCGACGTCAGCCGGATTGTGTCGGGGTCCCGTCGTTGCCAGAATATCCCAATTCGCCGAGGCGCTTTTGCGCGTTTGATCCATTCCCAATCGGAGACCTGCCCCATGTTGCCCAGCCGCTCACGACGGATTGTTACTTCTCTTTTTCTGTTTTTGGCATGTGCGGTCAGCACGGTTCAGGCCCAGCAGGTCGTTTACCTGAACTTTGCCGCCGGTGCGATTGTGTACACGCCGGCCGAGCAGGCCACGATTTTGTCAATAATGGATGGACATTACGCTCCCTGGGATTATTCGTTCACATTGACAGCACCGACGTCTGGTCCGTTCTCGACCGTGACCTTCAACTCGGGTAGCCCCGGTGGTTTGGCCCAGCACATCGATTTCGGGAACACCGATATGAACGATACGGCGGTCGTGAATGTCGACGGCCTGGGAATCGTCGGCCGAAGCAACATCATCATGGCAACTGCCAATATCGGCTCCCATGAACTCGGTCACCTGGTGGGACTGCGACATGCCGATTCGTTCGGACCTATTGGCAGCGGGATTGCCCCCGGCTTGTCCGGCAATTTCGGGCCCAATTATCCGGGCCCTCAAACCGCCCTGGAAACATACGACCATATCATGGCCTCGCCGGGCTCGGTCGGCTCCACCATTGCCGACGTGACCACCCCCAACTGGTTCAGCGAACGCGGGGCGATCAAGTTGACATTGAACGAAACGCCCAGCGCATTTATCAATGAAGCGGCCGGTTCCAAGGGAACGATTGGGACCGCCCAGGCCCTCGCATTTGAAAGCCTGATTGTGCCCAACACGATTGCGGTGGGAGCCAATGCCGGCATTGGCCCGTTTGATGTGGATGCGATCGTGGTTAATGGCGAGCTGTCGGTGGCCGGTGAAACTGACTTTTATTCGTTCGCCGGCTCCGCAGGCGATCTGATGAACATTGAATTGTTGTCGTCGGTCAATTCGTGGAGACCGGGTTTCACCTCGTTCGACACGTTTTTGCGGGTGTTCGATTCCAACGGCATGCTTGTTCCCTATTACAGCGGCACTGCCCGAATGATGATGAACTGGAAAACCTGGATTCATCCATTATCGACCTGTTTTTGCCGACAGACGGAAACTTTTTTGTGGAAGTCGATTCGTTCTCCGGATTCTCAACCGGTGACTACCAGCTGTTGATTTCACGTTTCAATGGTGCGGCGATTCCCGAACCGGCTTCGACAGCACTGCTGGCGCTGGGTATGATCGGTTTGGCATTTAACCGCCGCCGCCGGATGTAGGCGCCTGCCGTTAAACAGGATCAACCAACATCAAAGGGTCCGGCAAAGCGTCGGGCCCTTTTTTTGGTGGACGACCGCGATTACCCGGCGCGGCCGCACTGAGCGTTTGTTGCCGGCCGCTCATGGGCCCCTTGGCCGATGCGGCGGGGCGGGGCGGAATCGACCACATCCTGATTCGCTTCCCGGGTTCCGGTAATGGTTCAGCCACGTTGCCGGCAGCGCGGCCGTTTGGCCGGTGCGTTGGTCAACTGGCCGCCCGCGTCTCGATGTGCCGCACGATGTGACCGGTCAAATCGCCGATCATCCAGAAACATATCACCATCAGGGTGACCTGGAGCAGCGGGCACACGAAGGCCATGACGGGTCCCAGCAACGGTCCGGCGATGCCAGCCGTGAATACCACACTGATCAACAGGCTGGCGATCCAGTACCGGATCCAGCGTTGGGAGAGGCTCCGGATCGATTGCAAGGATTCACTGGACATCAGGGCCAGCGGCGATTCGTTGAATATGACCGACGACAAAAACACGGGGACCAGCAACAACGAGCTGGCAACAATACATCCCGGCATCAGCCACACGAAATCGGTGACGACCCACAGGACCTGGCCCAGAATCAGCCCGGGAATGGCTGCCAGCCAAAAACTGGTCGCCACAAAGATGAATTGGGCAAACAGGTCACCCAACGAAAACTCGGGCCATTCGCCCGGACTCTCGCGTTGTTCCACGGCGTCGCGAATTATGGTGTTGGCCGTGATCCCGATAAAAAACCAGGTTGCAACCAGCGGGATCATCCCCAGGACCAACAGGGCATAACCGCCGAACTTGACAATTTGTTCATTTTCCGCGGCCAAACTGCTGATGCCCCCGAAAATCAGCAAGTTGGCAAATCCGAGAATGATCGTGGCCAGGGCAATTTTGACCGCATTGGTCGGTTGACGAACGACCACCAACGAGTTGCCCAGCCAGCCGACCAGCCCGGACAACGGCGATGCAATGTCGCCGCCGGCGGCAGAACCGGCGGGCGAGGTCGGCAATTTCTCCGGTTCGGGAGCGACCCGCACCGGTGCTTCCCAGGTGTCCGGTACGGTCCAGTCGATGTCGTCCGGGGATCGTGCCGTGACCGGCTTCTGCTGCGGGTCGACGGTCGCCACCGGGATGGCCACCGGAGTTTCATCGCGAGGCGTGTTGGGGGGCGCTGTTTTCTCGACGGCGGTGGTCTCCGTCGGCGGTTTCAACAAATCCTCTTCGGGGGGGGCCAGGCCATATTCCTCCGAATCAGACACCGGCGTGCCGGTCTGGATTGGCGGTAACAAACCGTCACTGTGTTCGCCGTCTCCGGTGAGCTGCGGAAATTCATCGACCGAATCCGGTTGGCTCCGGTCCTCCAGTTCCCGTTTGCGCTGAAAAAAATCTTCATCGTCATAATCGATTTTTCCCAATGACTGATCGATCGTGGTTTCCAGATGGGGAAGCTCAACTTGCGGCTCCAGTCGATAACCTTCATCCTCGTCATCGAGGTGTGTGTCGGCCACGGGCGCCGCGTCCGGCAACTTTTTGGGTGCTGCCACGTCGACCAGCGAGTGACAATCGTGGCATCTGATTTGGGTTCCGACCTGGCTGAGGCGGCCGTACATCAATGAGCCGCACAAATGACAGATAACCGGAAACTCGGTGTCAGAGGGAGTTATTCCCTCGACCTTCAGGGGTGCGTTTTCGTCGATTACAAAGGGATCGGGGTTGTTTCGGACAGCTGGTGCCGCCGGAGCCGGGATCATCAGCAGGTCCCCCAGATCATCATCCGACGAGCCATCGACCGTGTCCGGTGCGTTATCGCCGGACGCTGCCCCGGGGACGGGCTGCCGTTCGGCCCCGGCGTGACCGGTGACGGATTCCAAAATCCCGGCGGCATCAATCTCGGTGCCGTCTCTGGTAGCGGAGTCCTGCGATTCCTGACCGGACGGATCGATCGCCGGCGTGGCCTCGCGAATGACTGGCGCGGCAGGATGCATGATGTCATCGTCCAGGTCGATCAGGTCGTCGACGGTGATCTCCCGGGACCTGGCGGTGCGTCCCGGCACCAGCACTTCATTGCCGCACCGCTGGCAAGTCGTCGATTGGCCAGCCTGATCGGCGGCCAACCGCAGCACCGTTTTGCATTTGGGACATCGCAATTCCAGGGGAGAACTGTTCACAGGCTTTCCGGTACGGTTGAGTAGTGACAAAACAGGGCCCAACCGCCGACCCGCCTCTCGTTTCTCGATCGATCCCGCTGCGGTTAAGATATCAGCCGGGTTGGTGCATTACCTAATATTATTTCCCTGGCTCGCCTGGATCAAAGCCCGATAAGACCGGAAACCGATTTTTATGCCTTGAAACGGTTTTTATGCCTTGAAACGGATCGTCAAATGAACTTGATCAAGATTGCAGCCGGAGTTCTCAACCAGACTCCGCTGGACTGGGACGGTAATCTGGGCCATATCACGCAAGCGATCGACCAGGCACGTGCCGCCGGAGTCTCGGTGTTATGTTTGCCGGAATTGTGCATCACCGGGTACGGCTGCGAGGACGCGTTTCATGCCCGCGGTGTGCATCGCACGGCACTGGACGTATTGTACGAAGTGGTGCCGCGGTCGTCGGGGATGGTCGTATCGGTCGGCCTGCCGCTGATGTATGCGGGCGGGCTGTTCAACACGGCCTGCCTGATCGTGGATGGCAAAATTGGCGGATTTGTCGCCAAACAGCATTTGGCAGGAGACGGAATCCATTACGAACCGCGATGGTTCAAATCCTGGCCAGACGGGATCGCCGGAGAAGTGGACATTGATGGCCAGACGTTTCAGGTGGGTGATCTGATTTTTGACGTAGGGGGGGTGCGGATTGCATTTGAGATCTGTGAGGACGCGTGGGTGGGTTCCCGGCCGGGGTCCCGACATGCCGCCCGCGGCGCCGACATCATTCTGAATCCCAGTGCCAGTCATTTTGCGTTTGGAAAACATGAGATTCGGCGGCGCTTTGTGATCGACGGGTCCCGGGCATTTCATGTCAGTTACGTTTATGCCAATCTCGTGGGAAACGAATCCGGTCGGGCGATTTACGATGGTGACGCCATGATCGCCAGCGGCGGGCGACTGATCGTCGAGGGGCCCCGCTTTTCATTTCGCCCCGTTGGTTTGACAAGTGCCACAGTGGATATCGAAGCCACCCAGATGACTCGTGCCCGGATGGGCGCGTTCCAGCCGGATCTGGACGGCGATGAGTCCGACGTCATGGAAATGCCGTTTCAGTGGCCCGATTGTCAACTGGAGAATTCCCAAAGCGAAATGCCGGATTGGGAACGGGGCCCGGACATCAAGTTCGAGGAATTTTCACGGGCCGTCCCGCTGGGGCTGTTTGATTACATGCGCAAGAGCCGTTCGCGGGGCTTTGTGGTTTCGCTCAGCGGAGGAGTGGACTCGACCGCCGTGGTGGTTCTGGTATCCCTGATGATCCGGCAGGCCTGCGCGGAATTGGGGATAGCCGGGTTTCGGGAACGGGCCGGAGATTTTTTTGACCGTGCACAGGATTCGATTCCCGAATGGACCGCCGCCCTGCTGACTACCGTTTACCAGTCGACAGTCAACAGTTCCCGGACAACCCGCGAGGCCGCCGAAACCGTCGCCCAGGCGATCCACGCCACCCATCACCATTTCGATGTCGATGGACTTGTCCGGCAATACACGGAAATGGTCAGCCGCAGCCTCGGTCGGGAACTCGGCTGGCAAACCGATGATCTGGCTCTGCAGAACATTCAGTGTCGGGCACGTTCACCGGGAGTCTGGATGCTGGCCAATTTGCAAAACAAATTGTTGCTGTCGACCAGCAATCGCAGCGAATCGGCGGTCGGATATGCGACGATGGATGGAGACACCAGCGGCGGCCTGGCGCCGATTGCGGGGATCGACAAGGCGTTTTTGATGCGCTGGCTGCGCTGGATTGAAACCACCGGACCGGAGGGTCTCGGGCCGATTCCGGAGGTCGCCTGCGTTAATGCCGGGCAACCGACCGCCGAATTGCGGCCCCCGGCGGCCGGTCAAACCGATGAGGGAGACCTGATGCCGTATCCGGTGCTGGATGTGATCGAACGACTGGCCATTCGGGACAAGTTGATGCCGAGTGACGTGCACCAGCATGTGTGCCTGCAGTTTCCGGATTTTGATCCGCGGCAACTGGGTGAATGGGTCATCCGCTTTTTTCAGTTATGGTGCCGCAACCAGTGGAAACGCGAACGCCTGGCGCCGTCCTTTCACCTGGATGACGAAAACCTCGATCCCAAGACGTGGTGCCGCTTTCCGATTCTGTCCGGAGGATACCGGCGTGAAATTGAGCGGCTTCGCCAGCGAATCGACCGGCTCAGCCAGCCCGGGTAACTGCCGGGATGTCACGAGTCGGGTCAGGCAGCCCAGCGACGCGGAGGCTGACGTTCACTGCGCCAGCTGCCATGGGTACGATGACGAAAAAAGCGGCGGGCCATCCGCCGCGGCACCAAAACCACATCGTCGTATTTCCCCAGCGTGCGGTGATAGACTTCGCTGATGACGTCGGGACCGGTCGTGTAAATCACGTCATAGTCGTGCCTGACCGGCAGCACACTCCGCTCGCGAATCAGTTCCATCACGTCCAGCCAAAACGAATGGCCGGGAACGGAAGCCATCAGGAAATTGGCTACCCGCAACCGCAACTCGGGCCGACCATTGCGAATTTTAAAACGATTGCCGCGGCGTCGCGAACTGGCTTTGGTCAACGTGACTTCCTCCACCAGCAATACGCGGGCACGTGGAAACAGGGCACACAACCGGTTCAAATCGCGAAACGGCTGGACGTCCAGATCGCTGTACACGCCGCCCAACTGGTGCAACAGAACGGGACGCGCCAGATCGCACCGCTGGATAGCCGTCGGCAATCCCCGGTACAACGTTTCGATCGCCGGCGTCAGCAACCCGTCCACGACATCGGGCGATTGAACGGTGTGCTGCCACGACTGATTCAGATTCTGCCAGGCGGCGAGGTTGCCGGCTTCCCGGCCCGGCAGGACCCCGGAATCTCCCAAAAACCCCCACAAGAAATGCATCTGGCGGGGAATCAGAAATTCGCCGGTCGTTCCGACTCGGGTTGTTCGCGAATTCCAGTTCAAGGCCAATCCTTTGGCAACAAGGCAGGTGTCCATGCGGGAGTGTAGCAAGAGGCGTGATGCACCTCCAGATACGTTACGCGAAACCGGAGCCTCAGACCCAAATTGCCACCAGCACAGCAATTAGGCTCGCTGAGCAGCATTTGGGACGGCGGCCCTGCGACAGCACCCCCGGTCGCCGCGGGACGGCAGGTTCGTTGACCGCCTGCCAACGGCCTCACAGCTGCCCCGGACCGAACCAACCGCAAACTCGGCCTGAACTGCCCGAATTGCCTGACCAGTCAATTTTGTCGCGCCCCTGAAACACGAAGATTTTTCGTGCGGAATTTAATCCTGGCAAGATAAACGGGCCCGACTTTCCGTGTTAAACCGATCGAACCGGATTTGACGATTACTCCTCTGGCCCAGGCTGTGACCGTTGCATCCCGTTCATGACATCTGCTTGATATTCGGAGAGATTCCCGATGCTGCTCAAAACCATGATCTGGTTGGCATGTTCGCTGGTCGTGTCCAGCGGGATTGCCTGGGGGCAATGCGGATGCCAGCAATGTGGCCGTTCGATTTGGGGCCAGCCGGGTTGCGGCAGTTCCCGGGACTGGGACCAGCCTTTTTATGATTGCTGCGAACCTTCCATCGGCGATTACCAAATCTGCGATCCCTGTTGCCGATTGCCTTATTTCAGCGCTTATGCCGGATACAATGCGGCGGATAACCTGTCTCGCACGTTCGCATTGCCGACCACGGTCAACGTCATCACTGACATTTTTAATCCCGGTCCTCCGGTTACTGATATTTTTGTTGCCGAAACGACAGACGTGGTTCGCGAACAGGTGATCGACGTTCTGGATGGATTTGTCGCCGGAGGAACGGTTGGATATCGGGTCCACCCCCAGGCCCGGCTGGAAGCGGAATTTGCGTATCGCGAGAACGAGGTGAGCGGGCTGACGCTCTATGAGGACACGACCATTACGCGTTTCACGGACCGGGGATTGACCAATGGTGTCGTCATCAACAACTTCCAGGCTGCTGGCGGTATCGCCGCCACCGGGACCATTCGCAGCTATGCCGCCATGTTCAATGCCGTGTACGAGCTGTCCTATCCGAGATTGAAGTGTATGAATTTGTATGGTGGCGGCGGCATGGGTGTCATTTATGCTGTCGGGGACATCGACTCGGTCATGGATGATTACCGGATATCGTCCGCGTCGTTTGCCTATCAGCTCATTGGTGGTTTGAATGTTCCGCTGACCCGACGCGCCGAGTTCTTTTCGGAGTACAAGTATCTGGGCGCTGACAACTTGTCGGTTGACGACACCACCAACAACACGACGTTTGGCCAGGTTGGCCTGGATTCGCACAACATCAGTGCAGGCATTCGATTTTACCTGGGTCGATGATCACCCCGCGGCGCGGAATGCCGGACCCCGACGCTCTGCCGAAACCAGGCCGTTTTGCACAGGAGGGTGCCACGGCGGTGGCGGGGCCACAGGTGCCCCTTCCGCGGCAACCCGCACTGCGGACGAGCCGGCAGCCGCGCCCCATCGCGGTTTTGGGGGACGCCTGGACCCGAGGCTTTAAACAATTATCATGGCGTCACCGTAGCTGAAGAACCGGTACTTCTGCTGAATCGCTTCCCGATAAGCCTGTTTGACCAGATCGTCTCCTCCAAAACTGCGCACCAGCACCAGCAACGTTGTACGGGGAAGATGGAAATTCGTAATCATGCAATCCACCAGGCGGAACGCATGGGTGGGGCCGATGAACAATCCGGTTTCGCCCGACCACGGTTCGAGGTGGGGACGTTCCCCGATGGTCTCCAGCAACCGGACCGACGTTGTGCCCACAGCCACGACGCGGCCGCCGGCCGCCCGGGTTTCGGCAATGGTTGCCACCGACCGCTCGTTCACTTCGCCCCACTCGGCATGCATTTCATGCTGCTCGATGGTTTCGGTCGCGATCGGGCGAAACGTTCCCGTACCGACGTGCAGATTCACCCGGCATATCCGAATGCCCCGGTCAATCAACTGGGTCAAAAGCCGTTGCGTAAAATGCAGTCCGGCCGTTGGCGCCGCAATGGATCCCTGTCGTTTGGCGTACACCGTTTGGTAGTCTTCGACGTCGGAATCCGTCATGTTGCCATCGCGAATATAGTGCGGCAGCGGAATGCGACCCAGTTGATCAAGCATCCGTTGTACAGGCATTTCCGGCTCCAGTTGCGCCGCCCAGTGGCCCGTCGGCAGTTTGGCGACCAGCCGCAACTGGTGGCGATCAACGCCTTCGCGATCCTGCAGCGTAACGGTCTCCCCGGCCTGAATCCGGCCGCGTGTTTTGCACATCAGTTGCAGCAGGCCGGAACTCTCATCCTGCTGCAGATACAGGCCTTGCCAGCGGCCTCCCGTCTTCGTTCGATAGCCGACCAGTTTGGCCGGCATGACGCGGGTCTCGTTCAACACGAGACAATCGCCGGGATTCAGCACCTGAGCCAAATCCCGGAAATGGGAATGGGTGATCGTGGCGGTCCGGCGATCAGCAATCAGTAATCGGGCATCCTCACGATTGCGTGTTGGATACTGGGCGATCAGATTCCGGGGCAATTCGAAATCGAATTCGGAGGTTGGGGTTTGCGATTGGGTATTGGGGGACATCGGATTGGCTTTCGGTGAGTGGAACCTCCCATCGTCGGAAATCGCCCTGGGGTCGACCAGAGCGGCTGGACAGCTTGCCTCCGGCCTGCTAGCGATTCCCGCGAAGTCGCGTCGACGGAGCGGTCCTCCCAAAAATTATAAAGCCTGTCGCCAACTCGCTTTGTGATCACTGCCACCAGAATCCGGGGCGGTTCTCGTTGACTCGAATGGCAAAGCGGATATGTTTGAAACTGATGGAAAAAGGGCCACCAGCAAGCGGCGACCCGCCCGGTATTTGACAAAAAACCCCGTAAAAACCGGGGTTTTTTGCAACTCTGCCAGTCGGCAAGCGAAACGGAATGCGGCCAAACGCTGGGAAAAGGGTTGCTCCAGGCCAGCGACAGCGGTTTTTGGGGCGAAACCCAATTCAATTCTGGCTGTACAAAGATACACATGGTAAATGCCGATTCGGAAACGGATCGGTGTCCGCAAATTGCGTCCTCCGTAATTTGCACCAACCCGCAACAGGCGCGATTGCCGGTTTGGCCAAACCGGCAATCCCCTGGTGCGGACCCAATGTCAGTCCGTCGCTCCGCTGCCTGTATTCTTCTGGGTTGAATGGTTTTTCAGCCCGTGCCGCATGACTGAACACGTTGCCGTAATGCCCGAAGAAATCGTGGAGGCATTGCAGGCCGGCCCGGGCGATTTTCTGATCGATGGCACCTGCGGTGGCGGTGGACATACACGCCTGCTCAGCTCAACAGATCCAGCCCCATGGTCTGGTACTGGGCGTCGACCGCGATCCGTCTGCTATCGAACGTTGTGAGCGGACACTTTCGGGATTGCCCGTGCACCTGGTCACTGGTAACTTCGCCGACCTGCCGGAGATTGTTCGCGACCTGCCGTTCGGTTTGGCGCGGGGCATCCTGCTGGATTTGGGATTGTCAAGTGATCAATTGGCCGACGAACAACGGGGCTTTAGCTACCTGAGTCAGGGCCCACTTGATTTGCGGTTTGATTCCAGTCGTGGCAGCCCTGCCTGGAAATTGCTGGAACGATTGAGCGAACGACACCTGGCCGACCTGATATACCAATGGGGTGAGGAACGATTTAGCCGTCGCATTGCCCGCGCGGTTGTGGCCCAGCGCCGGGAGCAGCCCATCCGGACGGCGGCCCAGCTGTCCGCATTGTTGCAACGTGTTGTACCGCGATCCAAAAATCATTCCATCCATCCGGCAACACGAACTTTCCAGGCGCTGCGGATTGCGGTGAATGAGGAATTGAAATGGGCCGAAATTGGTGTTCGGCGTTTGCCGGAATTGCTGGCGCCGGGAGGCCGAATTGCGGTCATCAGTTTTCATTCGCTGGAGGATCGAATCGTCAAGCAGTCGTTTCGCGACAATCAACAACTGAACGTGCTGACACGCAAACCCGTGCGACCTGGGGAAATGGAAATCGCGCGAAATCCGCGCAGTCGCAGTGCGCGGCTGCGAGTCGCCGAACGCAAGGCCGCGGAGACCTGAGGCTGCGCCACCCATCCGTTACCGAGTAAGGATACGAAATGACGGAAACTGACTACGAAATCGACGAATCCTTTGTCCGCGAGGCTCGAATCGGCCTGGGCGTGGTCGCCACCCTGCTGGGGGTTTTCATCTGTCTGGCTTACCTGAAATACAGCGGCTGGAATCGTCCGCAGCCGATCGCTTTTGCATCGCCGGTCGCCGCGGAGCCGGTCACATCAACGGAATCGGGTCAACGGGATTCTCTGGCCGTCGGCGAGGCCTCCACCTCCTCCTGGTCCGCCGAACGGAATCCTCAACCCGCAGTTTCGCCGCCCCCGGTAGCCGGAATCGATCGGCCAGCCGCGAACGCGGCAAGTTCCGTTGCGGCTGACCTCCGGCCAGGTCCAGTGCATGGTACTTTGGTCGCTCCGGATCACCTGGTCTCCACCTTGCCGGCCACGCAGCCGCCGCCGCTGGCCACCTGTCTGCCCACTCAGCTGGAATCGCTGACACCTGAATCACCACAACCGCCCCGCATCGATACGGTTTCCGCGGGGCGGGACCGGCTGTTTGCCCGCCAGGCATCTTCGGCGGTTCCACCCGGCGTCCGAAATGCGTCCCGAACCTTGTCCGGTGGCAGTTTCAACGGGTCGCCGGTGACCAACGGACCCCGGCGGTCGTTCTGGGCCAATGTCACCCGGTTGCCCCGGCTGGTCGTCCCGGGCGCCGCAAAGCGATCCGCCGCAACCGGCAACGCGCAACGCGCTCTGCCACAGCACGTGCCGCCAGCGCCTGTCAACGTCAATGGATTGCGCCAGCAGCAGCCCGAGCCGCTCAGACTGGCCGAACGGCTGGAAACGATCGTTGCAGAATCCAGCGGTGAAATCCAGCGTGCATCGACTGTTCAACCCACAAAGAGACCTGTTGGTTCGGCGGTCCCGGAACCTGAACGCTCCCCGTTGTCGCAACGTCCCACCAGTGTCCTCAGTCAGGAACTTGACAGTTTTTGGCTAATCGCGCAACGGGTCTACGGTGACGGGCGATATTTCAACGCGTTGTACGAGTACAATCGCCGGCACGTTCCTTCGTTTAATGAAATCCCGACCGGTACGCGAATCTCCACACCACCGGTTGAACAATTGCATCAGCGGTGGCCCCGGCTCTGTCCGCAGGACGCCGTGATTGCCGATCAACCGGCGGCCTCGACCGCAGCGCCCGTCCATGTGACCGAACAAGGTGAGACCTTGTTTGGAATTGCCCGCGACCAGCTGGGCCAGGCGTCTCGCTATCTGGAAATTCTGGAGCTGAATCGCGACCACTTGTCGGCCGATACCGGCCACGGGACAGAATTGCCGGCAGGCGTTAAAATAAAATTGCCGAACCAATAATGTTGCCGAACCGGCAAATCCTGGAATCTGCGAACGGCGGCCAACTCCGATCGCATGAACCGCAATTGCAGCAAGCCGCGGATCGAGCCGCCGATTCGTGCGGCAAAACGACTCCGTCCAATGTCCCATCCCAAGCGTCCAGGCTCACGGCACCGTTCGTTGGCAGTGCCATCGGGAGACCCGGCATCGGTCACCGGTGACGCCGGGCATACCGCCGAACTCCCGATGTTTTTGCCGCAAGTCATTGTCTCCGGCGGTCAAACCGGGGTCGATCGCGCCGCGCTGGACATCGCCATGGAGCGGGGAATCCCACATGGCGGATGGTGCCCGCGGGGCCGACTGGCGGAGGACGGTCAGGTTCCGCTGCACTACGGGCTGCAGGAAACGGATTCCAGCGAATACCGGGTTCGGACCGAACGAAACGTCATCGACTCATCGGCGACCCTGGTCCTGTATTCCGCCAAAATCTCGGGCGGGACGCGACTGACCCTGAAATTCGCCCGTGAACACCGCCGCCCCTGGCTGAGTATCGATTTGAGCCGGACCGATTGGGCGGCGGAATTGAACCGGGCACGAATGTGGCTGAATGACTGTCGCCCCACGGTACTGAATGTGGCCGGGCCCCGGGAATCCAGTGTTGCCGGCGTTGGCGGCCGGGCGGCCGGGTTTTTGCGAGAGCTATTTGGGCCAATGCCCGCTGCCGGGGGCCGCGCCGATCGAAAAACCGGACCGCGTTGACGCCTGGCCCTCGCCCGAAAGGTCCCGCGTAACCGGCCCGAGGCCAGCGGCGAAGAGCCAGATGTGAGCGTCGCGAAACGGAACCGGCTCCGGGCCCCGATCGATTTCACCCGGAGTTGAAGGATCCCCGGGGAGGTGCCTGTCCCTGGTTCGCGATGTCCTGGCGTCGAGCGAGTCACCCGTGGCCGAACGAACTGGCGCTGGCGACTCAGGGTTCGTCGTCTTCCTCCACGTACTCGTATTCCCACTCCTCCTCGTCGTCCTCGTCGTCCTCGTCGTCCTCGTCGTCCTCCGTGTCGTCTTCGCTCAGGTTTTCATCGTCGAATTCCGCATCGTCATCCCATTCCCCGGACAGGAACTTGTCCTCGTCGTCATCCTCATCCAGATCGTCGGCGTCTTCCTCGTCCCATTCGTCCGCCACCTGGTCATCGTCCCGTGGATCGTGGTCCTGTGCGGTACGACGGTGATCGGCCGCGGAATCATCGACCGTCATCAAGCGAGCCCGGCGAACCGGATCACTTGCGGGCGCGGTCTGCGGGGGACCATCGGCGGCGCCGGATTCCATCGGTTCGTCCGAATCACCGGACTTGAATTGCAACCACTGATCCATGGTCATGATGATTTCCCGGGACTTGCTGCCGTTGTACGGCCCAACCACGCCATCTTCTTCCATGAAATCGATCAACCGCGCGGCGCGTCCGTAACCAATGCCGAGGCAGCGTTGCAACAGGGAAACGCTGCCGCGGTCCTCGGAAATCACGGTTTCCACAGCGCGGTGATACAGCTCGTCGCGATTTTTCAGTTTCTCGGCGAAGTCCTCATTGTCGGCGTCGCCGTCGACGCGAATGTTGACCAGTTCATTCACGAAATTCTGTTCACCGGTACCAACGGATTCGGTAATGGCATCGATTTCGTCATCACTGACGTAGGTGCCCTGCCCCCGCAGCAAGGTACTGGTGCCCGGTCCCAGAAACAGCATATCACCGTTGCCGAGCAGTTTTTCCGCGCCGTTGGCATCCAGCACAACCCGGCTGTCCATTTGACTGGCGACCTGAAACGAGATGCGGGCGGGCAAGTTGGATTTGATCAGGCCGGTCACCACATCCACGGTAGGCTTTTGCGTGGCAAGGATCAGGTGGATCCCCACAGCACGGCTTTTCTGGGCGAGGCGAATGATATGCGATTCAACTTCCTTGCCAGCGGTCATCATCAAATCGGCCATTTCATCCGCCACAATCACGATGAACGGCATGTTGATCGGGATAGCGGCTCGTTCGTCGTCATCCGCCGGCTGCAACCGCTCCATCAACTCCTCTTCTCCCAGCTGGTTGTAGCTGTTCAGATGTCGCACTCCGGCCCGCGCCATCAATCGGTAGCGTTCCTCCATTTTCTCAACGGCCCAGGCCAAAATCGCTTCGGCCTTTTTCATATCCGTCACTACCGGATGCATCAGGTGAGGCAGCCGGCTGTAGCCGCTGAGTTCCACCATTTTGGGATCGATCATCAACATCCGCACTTCATCCGGTCGCCGCGTCATCAGGATCGATGTGATAATGGCGTTCAGGCAAACCGACTTGCCGGTTCCGGTGCGGCCGGCAATCAGCAAGTGCGGCAGCTTGCTGAGGTCCGAAACGATGGTGTTCCCGGAAACGTCCTGGCCCAAAAACAGCGGGATTTTCATTTTTCGGGTCTGTTCCGTGGAGGCTTCCATGACGTCCCGCAGCTTGACCATCTGGCGCGTTTCGTTGGGGACCTCGATTCCAACAGAATTCTTTCCCGGAATGGGTGCCACAATGCGTACGCTGGGAACGCGCAATCCAATGGCAATGTCGTCGGACAAACTCATGATTCGCGATAATCTCAGGCCCGTCTCCAGTTCCAGTTCGTACTGGGTAATGACCGGTCCGGTATCGATATCCACGACCCGCACCTTGTATCCGAATTCCTGAAATTTCTGTTCCAGCTGTTTGCCCCGGCGCAGGGTCTGGGACCGAATCTGCTCGTCCGGCACGCGTGGCGAACTCTTTAACAGCTCGACCGATGGCAAGTCATAATCGGGCGTTTCATCTTGCAACGAAGCGGCGTCCAGCTGCGTCATGACTGCGGTTCGCTCGTCCAGCGGCCGGGCCTTTTGCGGGGGGTCCGCCTTGCGTTTCAACCCGAACAATTTGCGCCGCGGGGTATCCGGAGAGGCCTCGTCGCTATCCGCTTCGGCGCCGTCAGACTCCGCATCTTGCAGCTCGCCCTGCGGCGGTGCCTCCAGCGCAGCGGCCGCGGCACTGGCCGCGGTTTTTACAACAAACGGGATCGTTTGCGGATCGTTGTCCAGATCCGACTCTTCCCAGTCCTCGTCGTCCTCGTCTGCCGGATAATCGTCCGCCATATCCATTTCGAAATCTTCCAGTTCGGCCACGATGGAGGGACGTCCACCGGACGGCGGCGCGTCAACCTCCGCTTGCGAATCCGTGTCTTGTCGGGCCCGCCCGCGGTCCGGGTGCGCCGCACGTTGCTGGAGCCACTGCCGCAAACGTCCGGTCATGCCGCGGGGCAACACCAGCGCCGGCAGTGAAACGACAGCGGTTGACACAACCCCGATCCCGCGCACCAGGGCGTATTCGGTCCACATGAACAAACCCACGAGCAATACGCTGCTGGCGAATATCAGTCCGCCAACGCCGGCAAAATGAACTTTCAGAATGCCCGCCCCCAGGGCTCCCAGATAACCACCGGGGCCAATAATCGGGCCGGGTGACAGGAATGGAAACAGCATGTTGGCCAGGGTCGTCAAACCGATCAATGCCAGCAACCAGCCAATCCAGCGCGACCACAACGACTGAATCGTTTGTTGGGACAACAATGCCAGGGCCACGGCCGCCACTCCTGTTACCAGCAACCAGCCACCGATACCCAGCGTCGTGTACAGGAAATTGGCAGCCAGCGCGCCGGTATGTCCACAGGCATTTTGCACCTGTTCATTTTGAGGCCAGTACAACACGTCCACCGGATAGTAACGATCCAGCGGCTGAAACAGCGGTCCCACCGGATCGGCCACATCATAGGTGAGCAGTGAGACCGACAGAAACAGCACAAACACCAACAGGACAACAGCAAACAAATCGCAACGGGGATTGCGGTTATCGATCATCTGGCACACTCACGGGGCACGTGTCGGCGGTTGGTCGGCTGCCGAATAGGCCGCGGGCGTGTCCTTGCCCAGCACGGGTAGCATCCTGGTGTATCAGATCCTTTATCGGTCAGGGAGACCGGCCCGGCGAGCAATTCCCGGGCCGGCCCACTGGTTTGCGCGGCAGATTCGATCGCTACAGCCGGTACGACCCGCGGCATCAATGACCGCAGGTGTTTGTCCGCTCTGTCTTGGGCAGTCGGACGGGAGTTGGCAGGATCACCCGCGCCTCCTGTCGAATTGAATCGCCGCGAATTGTCCCAACCACAGCGCAAAAAAGCGCCGCCGGGATTCCCCGGCGGCGCGGATAACAGGTCCGAACGATTCGATTCGGCGAATAACAGGCGGTCGTCCAGGATTCAACCCTTCGGCACCGCGTTGGGATTGGCAGGGTGAGCGGGCGGGCTCAGACGGCGGATTAGAAAAGAGTAAAGCCCTGTTGCCCGCTCACACAACATGGATACGCAATACCTGTGCCCGAACCATGAATTCCGGTCATTGGTCAATAGTCACGTGATTTTTGGGCGGTTGGGGCGGATACCGGGGCGGAATTCGGCCTGACACCGACCTGGCCGACCCGTTTTGAGACAGCTCGTCGCAGGATGAGAATCATCCGCCGGCAATTCGCGGCATGCAGCGGGGAGGTTACGGCCGGTGATTGTCGTCCGGTCGCCGTCTATTTTCCCTGGTCCCGGACGCGGCCCACTTCGCGGGTCACCATTTCGCTGACCAGTCGAAATTCGCCGGATGCCAGCGCTTCCCCGCGTTGAATGGCAGTGCGGTTATACATCAACACGTACCCCACGACTTTGCCAGTGTTGCCATCACCGACATAAACCACGGACTGGGCTGGTCGCATGTTGCCATCCACGCCGCCGGCAAAGTCCATTAAACCGGTGGTCATGACGTAGTCGGCTTCGCCAACGACTCCCAGCGCGCCGCCCGCACTGACGCGAAACGTACTGGCCACGGCACCGGTACGGGCGTTCAAAACCCAGCAGAACAGATCGCCCGTTAAATGGTCCAGCGCATACAGGGCTTCCACACCACTTTCGACATAGCCGGTTGCCATGGACATGGACTTGCCGCGAGCCGCATTGTCGACCAGGGGAAAACCGGCAAACGCCGACTTGGAAAATCCCCCGCTGGCATCCTGACGACCGATCACAAAACCGATCGCCAACAGAGCCAGTACCGCACAGCCCGGCATGACGAACCTGAGAAAGTTGTTGGATGACGACATCTCTGCACTCCGATGTAACGCGGGCGATCCTCGCCCCCCTGCCTGGGCTCACGGGAACGGATAATCCGTTAACATTGTAGGCGAGGCTGGCGACCTGTGCCAACGGCCGGCTGGACAGTTACCCCCTGCTGCGCGATCTGCTGAATGAGGATGCTTTATGAACGGTTTATTGACCATTGTCACGAGATTTCCCGGGATGCCCCGCATCGGCTGCCGACCCATGATGATTTTTCTGGCCTTGCTGGCGGTTTGGACAGCAACGGGCCGGGCCCAGGACGCGTCTTACCGGGCCCTGATCATTGACGGCCAAAACAATCACCAGAACTGGCGGGACACTTCCCGCATGATGAAACGATACCTCGAGCAAACCGGGCTGTTCACGGTTGACGTCGCCACGACGGCGGCATCCGGAACTGATCCCGACTTCGCACCGGACCTGACCGGTGTGGATGTGATCATCAGCAATTACAACGGGGCTCCGTGGTCCACGAATATGCAACGCGAATTTGTCAACTTCATGCAACAGGGTGGCGGACTGGTCGTGGTGCACGCGGCCGATAATGCATTTCCGGAATGGGATGAGTACAACCGGATGATTGGACTGGGAGGTTGGGGCGGCCGCAACGAGTCCAGCGGGCCCTGGGTCTATTTCGATGACTCGACCAAATCAATCATTGAAGACCCCGCCACAGGACCCGGCGGATCGCACGGAAAACAACATCCCTTCCAGATTATTGTCCGAAATGACCAACACCCGGTCACGGCCGGGATGCCCGGTGCCTGGATGCACGCCAACGACGAATTGTACGATCGACTGCGCGGTCCAGCCGAAAACATGACGGTCCTGGCCACGGCGTGGTCCGATCCCAAAACCAGCGGCTCCGGCCGCCACGAACCCATCCTGATGACAGTCGACTACGGCAAGGGGCGAGTATTCCATTTGCCCCTGGGACACGGAAACGACTCTCAGGAATGCGTGGGGTTTATCACGACGTTGCAGCGGGCCGCCGAATGGGCCGCCAGCGGTCAGGTAACACAGCCCATTCCGGACGATTTTCCAGGGTTCGACACGACCAGTTCCAGGCCGTTTGAAAAACCGGTGCAAGACAAATAACCGGCAGGTAACCAATCCGGCATCGTGCCGATAATGAATTCGAGTCACCCATTCGAGACCTTTCGACCATGCATTTACGTTCCCTGATCGCTCACCGGTTGTGCGGCGTTTTGGTTCTGCTGGCCTCGTTCACCGGTGGCGAAATCCCGGCCGACGACTGGCCCCGATGGATGGGACCCACCCGTGACGGTGTCTGGCACGAATCCGGAATAATCGATCACTTTGAGGAATCGGGTGCCAAAATCCTGTGGCGGCAACCGATCGGCGGTGGCTATGCCGGGCCGGCGATCGCTGCCGGGTGCGTGTTTGTCATGGACCGGACGGCCGACGACGGTGCCGGCGGTGCAGTGGAAAACGACATTCGAAAACGGGGTGAAATCCCCGGCGGCGAACGTGTTCAGTGCATCGACGCAACGACCGGCCAGGCACGCTGGCAACATACCTACGACTGTCCCTACGAGATTGCCTATCCGACCGGACCGCGGTGTACGCCGACGGTCGACGGAAACCACGTCTATACGCTTGGCGCCATGGGCCACCTGATCTGTTTCGAGACGGCCAGCGGCAACATCGTATGGGAAAGGTCACTCACCGAAGACTACGGGACCCGGCCACCGCCATGGGGATACTCATCGCATCCGGTGGTCGACGGCGACCGGCTGATCGTGCCCGTGGGTGGTGACGGGTCGGGCGTGGTGGCCTTCGACAAAAACACCGGGGCAGAATTGTGGCAGGGCGTTACAACGATGGACGTAGCCTATGCTCCGCTGGTATTTTTTGAACCGGTCAATGGAGATGGTCAGCGCCAGTTGATTTTCTGGCATGCCGATGGAGTCACTTCCCTGAATCCGGAAACCGGGACCGAATACTGGACGGTCAAGTTTCCCGAGGAAACAAATCCCTCGCAAACTTCCATCGCCACACCCCAAATCGTGGATGACCGGATTTTTATCAGCGAATTCTACAAGGGATCGCTGTTGTTGCAGGTTTCCAGTGAACCGCCGGCGGTCACCGAGTTGTGGCGCAGCTCCAAAATTGATCCAAAGCCCGGTACCGGCCTCAATTGCATGATGGCCTCACCTGTCATTCGGGGCGGATTTGCCTACGGGATTGGCTACGATGGCCGTGGCAACGGGATCCTCCGCTGCATCGACCTGGAGTCCGGCAAGCCTCAATGGACCGAAACCGCCTGGATGTCAGAAAAGCCGCTGATGTTTGCAACGGCCTTTATGGTCCAGAATAACGGCCAAATCTGGATGTTCAATGACAACGGTGAACTGATGATCACCGAGCTTTCACCGGCGGGGTTCCGGGAAATCGACCGGGCTCCGATCCTCGAACCGACCAGCACCGCGCGAGGACGCAAGGTGGTCTGGTCGCATCCCGCCTTTGCCGGTGGCTGCATGGTCGCCCGCAATGACAAGGAAATCGTATGCGTTGATTTGAGAAAACGCCAATAACCGGTAACCGCCCCGGCGACCGAACCATCGGTCAGCGGGACGGACGATGACGGTGCTGATCGAGTCGCCGGCGAAATTCATCCAGCCGCAAATCGCCACAGGCCCCGGGCGAAACACGGGCTGCCAGACTGGCTTCGGGCGTCCGGAATTCCCGGTCGCCGGGAATAACTGGTGTTCGATATGCCTCGCGAAACGACATCCCTTCGGCCGTGACACGTTCGATGGCAATATCGGTGGCATACAGGTCCGGATCGATGGCCGCCCGCATTCGTTCCCGGTGAAACGTCATTCCGTCGACCAATGCGACGGTCAACGACATGGCCAGCAGCGAACTGGAAAAGGCCCGGATGACCGGTGGCTTGGTGTTTTGCAAATCCCGCTGGTAACCGGACGGCAGGGAAAGCAACGATTGAAGTTCGGCCATGGCCCCCTGCACCACTGCGTGCTGTCCGCGAAGCAATTCCACAAAATCCGGATTGGATTTGTTGGGCATAATGGACGAACCGGTTCGGTATCCCTCCGGAACGCTGACCCACCGGTACTCTTGAGTTGTGTACAGGCTGAGATCCCACGCGAAGCGCCGCAGGTCCAGTGTCGCCTGGGCCAAAACGCCAAGCGCTTGCAATTCGAAACGACCCCGGCTGTTTTGGACATAGGCGGGATTGAGCTGCAACCGGTCAAACTCCAGTTCGTCACTGACGCCCTGCCGGTCCAGCGCCAGGTTCACACCGTAGCCGGCCGCCGTTCCCAACGGACACGTGTTCATCCATTGCCTCGTGCCCCGAACCAGATCGCCGATATCCAGGAAGGACTCGGTAAAACCGGCCATCCACAATCCGATCGATGACGGCACGGCCCGCTGCAAATGCGTGTATCCCGGCATGGGAGTCATCTCGTCCTGTTCAGCGCGGGCCAGAAAACTGGCCGCCAGCCGATCGCAACAGCCCGTCAGTTGATCCAGCGACTCGCGCAGGTACAGTCGCATGGCGACCTGAACCTGATCGTTGCGACTGCGGCCGGTATGCACCTTGGGCCCGGCCTCCGGCAATCGTTCCGTCAACCAGAATTCGATCGCCGAATGCCCGTCCTCCAGCGGAGGCTGGAGCAGGAATTCGCCAGCCAGAAACCGCGACTGCAGTTCATCCAGGGCCGCCCGAATGCCCGCCTGTTCGTCATCCGTCAGGACACCGATGCGATTGAGTCCTGCCGCATGGGCCGCCGTGGCCCGGATATCGAACAGAAAAAGTTCGCGATCCAGCATCACATCCTGGCCGGACATGAATTGCTGAATCGACTCGTTCGGGTCGTCGGTCTCGCCGGTTTTCGACCACAAAAACTTCGTCACGACATCAGTCCCGTCGGTGAAGGCAAACCAAACATCAGATTCAGATTCTCAATCGCCTGCGAGGCTGCACCTTTGCGCAAATTGTCAATCACGCTGACCAGAACCATACGCCGGGGATCGCGCTGGTCGATTGAAAACCCGCCGACGATGCACTTGTTCGTTTGGCGAACCATTGAGATTTCGGGCGGAGCGGACACGACCTCGACCAGCGGCGAATCCGCGTAGGCCACTTCATACGCTGCCTGAATTTCCCCGACCTCGTGAACCTGGTCGAGCGTCACGGCCAGGGTGATCGAGATCCCCCGAAAAAACGGGGCCACATGCGGCGAGAAACGAACATCCCGGTTCAGGTGAAAGCTGACTTCCCGTTCGTGCCCGTGCCCGGTTAACGCATAAGGCAGCAGGCTGTCGCGCAACCGTCGCAGATCATTTTTTTCGTTGGGAGTACGGCCCGCCCCGCTGTATCCGGAGACTCCAAACGCCACCGGGTGGATCCCGTTATCCAGGCTGTCCACGATCGGCAGCAATCCCAGCTGCACAGCGGTGGCGTAGCATCCAGGATTGGCCACCCGTTTGGTCGCGGCAATCTTTTTGGCGTTGCGCTCCGGCAATCCGTATACCCAATCGCTTTCGAATCGATAGTCCGAACTGATGTCGATTACCCGGGCGTCAGAACCGCAGAGAGGGACAAATTGTGCGGCCTGGCCATTGTCCTGGGCAATAATCCATGCGTCCGCCGGACAGGAGCGAATGGAGGCTTCCGAAAGATCCGAAAACGTAAAACCGGGATCCAGCCCCTGAATACCGGTCGCGACCGGCTTCCCGGCGGATGATCGCGAACCAACAAACACGATTTCGTATTCGTTCATCGGTGCCAGCAGGTGCAACAACTCCTCCCCGACGTAGCCACGACCACCGATCAATCCCACTCGGATCACGCCAGACTCCCCCTGGCAGACGGGCTGGCCGCCCGGTTCGCAGCCAGCTGATCGATCCAGAATTCGGGGCGGTCGGCGGCATCAGCCACCAGCGCGGCAATCTGGCCGAGATCCTCGACACCATATCCAAACACCTGCCATTTTCCGCGGCGGATACAAAAGTCAGCTTGGCGGTTGTACCAGGCATTCACCGGGTTGTCGCAGCGGCTCCGCCAGTACAGCTGCGGGTAGCGGGCACGGATTTGTTGCCACAATGCGGTTCCGACCCCTTCCCCCTGGGCGGTCGGAGTTACCGCAAACTTGTCCATATAGGGCACGCCTCCCTGACCCCGCCCGATGACGGCGGCCGCCCGACCGGATCCGGCCCAAATCAGGGCCAGCAAATCCAGGTTTTCGAAAAACGCCGGAGCGAGCTGTTTGCCGAAACAGGTCTCGATCAGCGTGCCCAGCTCAATTTGTCGCAACCCGGTTAGCCCGGTTTCGATACCAAACCCCTCGCCGCGTCGAATCAGCGTGCCGGCTCCCCGATGCGTGAACAGTTCGCGCGTCAGATTGGCTGCCGAGGTGATGGAGACCGACGTCGAGGCCGGCAATTGCTCAAGCAGCTCGGCGATCTGAATCAGCTTGAGTCGCATCCCCGAATGCACCCAGTCCGCATCCAGCAATCGCTGGTAATCGGTTTCCAGATTGATGGCCGAAATGATCTGCTGGTCCTGATCCAGCAGTCCCCCGGCAGGAGAAATAAAGATCACTTTCTGGGGCCTGATTTCCAGAACCAGGTGGGCCGCTGCCGTATCGGCATTGATATTCATCATCTGTCCGCCAGCGGTCTCGCCGAGGCAGGTCACGATCGGCAACGCACCGGCCTCGATCGCCGCGAGGATGGGCTCGGCATGAACCTGTTGCACTCGCCCCACCAGCCCCAGTTGTTTCTCATCCTGGTAATCGCAGTCGAACACGCCGTGTTGCAGCGATCGGGTGCGAATCCCCAGTTGTTCGAGTGCCGTCACCAGGGCCCGGTTCAAACGGTAAATGACCGGGCGGACGACCGACATGACTTGCGGCGTCGTAACCCGCACCCCGTTGATCTTGCTGGAGGGCACCCCGGCATCGGCGAGGGCCTGATTCAATTGCACGCCGGCCCCGTGCACAACCACCGGAAACAGGCCGACGTGGTGCAAAAAACCGATCGCCGATGCCAGACGGGGCAGGTCGTTTTCAATGACCTCGCCTCCGACCTTGATGACCGCGAACTGTTCCGAACTGGCGCTGCTGAATTTCCGCAGATACTCGCGCGCTTCCCGACTGCTGCCAAGTTGGCTGAGCAGTTCCACGACAACTTCACGAGTATTCATGGGCAGAATTGTCAATGTGACGAACTTTCGCTGGCATCCGTTTCCGTCATGATTTTCCGGTAAATCCTACCAGCTTTCTCCAGCTGTGCGATGGCAACCCATTCGTCGGGCGCGTGGGCCTGGGCGATATCGCCAGGGCCCAGGACGAAGGCCGGAAACCCGCATTCCGAAAAGATCGAAGCCTCGGTCCAAAAGTCGACCGCCGGGCCCATCGGGATTTTGTGATTCCGACAGAACGCAGCAACCGGATCGGTATCCGCCGGAACCGGTTGGCCAGCGGGCAGGGCCGGGCCGGCAAAGGCGGTTTCCCAATTCGCGCCCGCCGGGGACGGCACCGTCAGCAAGTCCCGCAACTGATCATTGGTAACCCCGGGCGGCGGCCGCATACTCCAGGTTAACAGGCATTCGGCGGCTATCATGTTGTTCTTGGTACCGCCGTCCAGTCGCCCGATATTGAAACAGACGGACTGGCCGGCCAGATGCCGGGCCTCAAACCGGCGGACCTGGTCCAGGGCCGATCCGGCCCATGCGATGGCCCGGTGATTGGCGCTGTCGGGCAGCTGCAAAAACCGGGAGGAATGTCCTGCGGGCCCGGAAAACCGGCCGCTGACCGACAGGTATCCCCGATGAGCGGTCACCGCCCGGCACCCGGTGGGTTCCGCCACGATGGCCATCCGGATATTGCGGCTGGCCGCCGATTGGCAAAAGTTGCGAACACAACAGTTGCCACTCCCCTCTTCGTCGGTCGTGAACAGGATGCCCAGAGTTGAATCAACGGATTTGGCGGCGGCCATTAAACAGGCAGCGGCTCCCTTGATGTCGCACGCGCCACGTCCGATCACGCGATCCTCGCTGATCCGCATTTCACGCGGATCCCCGCTCCATCCATCTCCGAACGGCACCGTGTCGAGATGAACATTGAACAACACATGCGGGCGGCCGCGGCATGCCAGCAGGCTGACACACCCGTCGCCATGATCGGTCCAGTGCAGGTCCAGGCACCCGGCCAGATGGTGACCGATGACCTGGAACACGGGATGGTCCGTCCCGATTTCACGCGGCGGATTTTGGGTATCGCAGGCGATCAGTTCGCCCAGGATGCTCAGGATTTCGCCGGTCACGGGTCGGTCACCTTGACCATGTCGCTGACCACGCCGTTAATCCGCGCGGACAGCGTGGAGCTTTGACCAAGCAGTTTGATAAACCCGACTGCTTCCTCCGGCGTCCAGTTACAACTTTGGGCGTACACCGCGTCCTTGTCAGCCAGAATATGCGGCGAATCAACGACGGTCGGTAACACGGTGCCACCCTCGGTCCACAGGGTCACATCGCCGGTGACGCTTCGCTGGGAACTGGCCAGATAGGCCTGCAAGTCCCGTTTGTGCGGTTCGTAAAAAAAGCCGGTATACACCAATTCGGCCCAGCGGGCAGCGACCAAATGTCGAAACTGGTTTTGCAACCGCGTATTGACTGCGTCCTCCAGCGCCCGATGGGCGGTCAGCAATCCGCTGATTCCCGGGCATTCAAATACAATTCGACCCTTGAGTCCGATACTTACGTCGCCGGTATAAATGTGGCGTCCGATCCCGTACTGACCCAGCCGGCGATTGAGCGTCTGCAGGATTTCGGGGCCGGGCAACGACTGGTCGTCCAGCGCCGTGGCAATCCCCCGATCAAAATGAATTTTGAATTCGGCCGATTCGTCAGGCCACTCGCGGCGGGGTCGGCAAAGTTGCCACGTATCGGCCTCCGGCGCCCCGAACCGGTCGATGGCTCCCCCGGAAACGGTAACCCCCAGCAGATTCTCGTTAATCGAATACCGGCTGCTGGAATCCGGCACGTCAAAACCTGCATCGGTCAACTGTTGCTTTTCGTAGTCGCGAACCTGACCGGTTTGGGATTGCAAATCCCGAATCGGGGCCATGATGTTGTAATCGCCGAGACTGCGCACCGTCTGGTCAAATCGCAATTGGTCGTTACCCATCCCGGTACAGCCATGGGCAAAGTCGCGGGTACCGAGCTTGTCGCAAATCGCCAGACATTTTCGAACGATGACGTAGCGATCACTGCATAACAGGGGATACTGATCCAGGGCCCGCCCGTGACTCCAGACCAGCGGTACGACAAATTCCTCCCAAATGTCCCCGGAGGCATCGACCGTATGATGCTGATCGGCGCCCAGTTCCGCCGCCCGTCGTTCGATGGCCTGCCGCCGGGGGTCGGAGACACCTCCGGTATCGACAAAGACGGTGTGCACGGAGTGCCCGGCCTGTTTCAGATGCCACAGGCAAAAACTGGTATCCAGACCTCCTGAAAAGGCCAGCACGATGGTTTGTGACATGGTTTCCCGGTGGGTGGCAGGTGCGCGACAGGACGCCGACATGATTCCGGCGCACGAATCAAAGATAACAAAAACCGGTCCTGGCAACACGATGCGACCGTCCATCGACACCGGTCTGCGGCCACGACGCGGTGCCGCGGAGGTCACCCGCCGTTTCGCTCAGCCGGCCGTTAGCGACTGGCGGCGGTCTGGCCGATCAAATGGCTGAGGACGGCTTTTTGAACGTGCAACCGATTCTCGGCCTCGTCGACCGCCACGCAATAATCGGCATCCATGACCTCGTCGGTCGCCTTGATATTGCGGCGCAACGGCAGACAGTGACTGAACAGGGCCCCGGCCGTCAACGACATCTTGGCCGAATCCACGATGAAATCCCGGTATTGCTGGCGCAACGGCCATTCCTCCCGGGGCCTTCCATAGAACGGCAAGGCCCCCCAGCTCTTGCAGTACACAACCTCGGCATCGCGATAGGCCGATTCCAGGTCCGTCGTGACGGTCAGCCGTTGATTGTTTTCGGCCGCGTTCTGCCGGGCGGCATCCAAAAACTGGTCGTCCAGCAAATATTGCTGGTCGGGTATCAACAGCGTCACATCCATCCCGAAACGCGTGGCGATTAACAGCGCCGAATTGGCGACGGCCGTATTCAGGGGTTTGGGGTGCCAGGTCCAGGTGAGCAGATATTTGCGACCGGCCAATTCCCCAAGGTGCTCCTGCAACGTCAGGATATGGGCCATTTCCTGACAGGGATGAGTGATTGTCTCCATGTTGACGACCGGAACCGTGGCGTATTGGGCAACCGCTCGAATGACATAATCGGTGCGGTCCAGGGACCAGTCCTGGAATTTGGGAAAGGCCCGAATCGCAATCAGATCGCAGTAACGTGATAACACCCGGGCCACTTCGCAAATGTGTTCTTCGGCGTCCCCTTCCATTGCCTTGCCGGATTCAAATTCAATTGGCCACGATCCGCCGCCCGGTTCCAGCACGATCGCCATCCCGCCCAGCTGGTGAACCCCGATCTGGAATGAGGCCCGGGTCCGCATGGAAGGATTCAGAAAAACCAGGGCGACATACTTGTCGCGCAACGTGTCAGCGATCGGTGACCGTTTGAGGCGCCGCGCGGTGTCCAGCATCGATTGCAATTCCGCGGGCGTCCAGTCCTGGGTGGTGATAAAGTCTCTCATGCGTTTGAATCTACCTGAAATCCGGGTCCTTGTTGGAGTACCCCGCCAGCCAGGCGGCAAAACGGGCGATTTGGGTAACGAACAGCGGATGCTGACGGATCACGCCGGGGGAGTCGGGTCAGGTCCCCTAACCGCGGTCGGTGTCTCTCCGCGCAATGGCTGTGCCGAATCAGCCGGCTCGGGTTTCGGCCGCGAAAACAACCCGCGCAATCTGCGAAACCCCTCAATGGGTACCGATGCCGGCCCGGCCGGCAGGATTCCGCGAATTTGGCAGGGGTGGACCAGCCGCGGTGGCACCCGCGAGCCCAAAACTTCGTGTCTCTGCCGAGCCAATCCGGTTACGTTTTGGGGGCCGGGGCGGAGGGTGGTGCTTGCGACGAGCCCGACGGATGCCAGAATCGATTTTGGGCAGCATCAGGCCAGCCACATTGGAATCCATGAAATCACTGCATCTCAAACTGGGAACCGTATTGGGGATCGACGTGTTGCTGCACTGGTCGTTCTTTCTGTTGCCAGCGACCATCGCCTGGCTGTCGATTCGGGAGGGCGAGTCCGGTGGCCTGCTGGCTCTGAAAGTGGTCCTGATGGTTATGATTCTGGGCAGTGTCCTGTGGCACGAGCTGGGTCACGCGCTGGCGGCCCGGGCCATCGGAATCCCTACTCGGGACATCCTGTTAACGCCCATTTGCGGTTTGGCCCGTTTGGCCCGGGCGCCGGATGGGCCGCGGGACGAGATTTTGGTGGCCCTGGCGGGGCCGGTCGCCAACGGATTGATTGCCGGACTGACCGCCGGCCTGGCATGGCTGGCTGGCCAGTCATTGTCGCTTGGGCAAGATCTGCTGGACCTGCAGTTGCTGGCTGCGCTGTTTTGGGTCAATGCGGCCCTGTGTGTTCTGAATCTGATTCCCCTGTTCCCCATGGACGGCGGGCGAATCTTGCGGGCCGTTTTGGCCGGGCTGATCGACCCGCGTGTCGCCACCACCGTAGCGGCCCGGATCGGTCAGGCCGGGTCGCTGGGGGCCATCGGGTACGGACTGTCTGCGGGCAATCCGGCCTTCGCCATCATCGGCGCATTTTTGCTGATTACGGCCGAACAGGAGATTCGCTGGAACCGGCTGTTGCCGCCGGTCTGGAGGGAGCCGGGGGGGCCGCCCGGGCATTGACATTGGGCGGGTTGACAGCGTTTACAAACCGGGGCGGCGGCGATAAAATGCCCGATTCGATCCCCCGCAACGCTGCTGCGCCGCTGCGATTCTCGCAATTGCGGCCTTGCCCGATATCCTGCAGGTTGGTCCATGTTCGAAAGTTTGCAAGACGGACTGCGGTCTGCCTTTAAGTCATTGTCCGGCAAGGGCAAGTTGACCGAAGCGAACATGCGCGACGGGTTGAAAATCGTCGAGCAATCACTGCTGGAAGCCGACGTCAGTTACAGCGTCGTAAAACATTTTATGGGCCGCGTCACCGAACAGGCGGTGGGCGAAAAGGTCCTGTTGTCGCTGCGTCCCCATGAGCAATTGATCGCCATCGTCAATGACGAACTGGTCAATTTGCTGGGCCCGGTTGATGATTCCCTGCATCTGAACAAGGACATCACCATCATCATGATGTGTGGATTGCAGGGATCCGGCAAGACGACAACTTGCGGGAAACTGGCCACGTTGCTCCGCCAAAACAATATCCAGTCGCTGCTGGTGGCCGCTGACTTGCAGCGACCGGCTGCCATCGAACAATTGCACGTGATTGGTGACCAGGTCGGCGTCCCGGTCTATTCCGAAACGGGCGCCACGGACCCGATCAAGGTGTGTGAAAACGCCTTTCGCAAGGCCCGGGAGGATGGCCGGCAAGTCGTGATTCTGGACACGGCCGGCCGTCTGGCCATCGACGAAGAGCTGATGGAGCAGCTGAAAACGATTGATCGCAAGCTCAATCCGGATCAGGTTTATCTGGTGGTCGACGGGATGACCGGTCAGGACGCGGTCAACAGTGCGGCGGCGTTCCATCAAGCGCTGGAACTCAACGGCGTGATTATGACCAAACTGGACGGCGATGCCCGCGGGGGCGCCCTGCTGTCGGTCAAACACGTTACGGGAGTGCCAATCAAGTTCATCGGAACCGGTGAACAGATGGATGCCCTGGAGCCGTTCCGGCCGGAAGGCATGGCGGGCCGCATCCTTGGTCAGGGTGATATCGTCGAATTGGCCCGCCAGGCCCAGTCGATGATGGACGAAAAGGAGCAGGAACAGCTGCAAAAACAGCTGGAAAAGGGGGAGTTTACGCTGGATGATTTTCGCAACCAGATGCAAAAAATCGCCCAGCCCGGTCTGATGCAGCGGATGATGGGGCTGATGCCGGGGATTCCGAAAGAATTCAAGGAGATGCTCAACAGCGAGGAAGCCGGCGGAGAAGTCCGCCGGCAAATGGCGATCATCGATTCCATGACGCCCGACGAGCGGCGCAGTCCCAAACTGGTGGATATCAGCCGCCGGCAGCGAATCGCCCGAGGGGCCGGCGTTGAGCCCAAACAGGTTAATGAACTCATCAAACAATATGATATGATGAAACCCATGCTGACGGGGCTGGCCGGCAAAAGCCGTCGCGAAAGCATGGAAATGGTCGAGGAAATGAAGCAAATGATGCTCGACCCGACCAAACGCGGCCCCAAAACCAAGAAATCGACTGGCAAACGCCTGAGCCCCAAGGAGCGGAAACGGGCCCAAAAGGATCGGGAAAAACGCCTGCGGCAGCTGAAACGGGAAAAAAGGGGCCAGTCACCCTGACGGGCGTGCGGCCAGCGTTCGGCCCGCGGATTACCACTTTCCAATCAAACAAACAATTCTCCAAACCACCGTTCCCAGGAGTATTCACTTGGCAGTTCGAATTCGACTCAAAAAGCTCGGTCGGCGACACCGGCCCTTTTACCGCATCTGTGCAATGGACTCGAGGACACCGCGCGATGGCCGCGTCATCGAGGAACTGGGTACCTATGACCCCATGGTTCCGGAAACGGATGCCCGTGCCGTTCTGAACGCCGAACGGATCGATTACTGGCTGGGCGTCGGTGCCAAACCGACACCCAAGGTGGGCGTCCTGATCCGTAAATACGGATCGGACGGCTCGCATCTGGCTGCCCAGCAGCAGGCGCTGGAGCGTTTGACGGTGCGGCGGGGAATGGCCATCGAAAAGGCCCGGCAAGCCGCCACCGCGGCAGCCGAAACCGCAGCCAAAACCGCGGCGGCGGCCGAGGCGGCCACCGCAGCCGCCGAGACGCCTGCGGCCGACACCGAATCTGCGGACACGGCGGCTCCCGCCGACGCCACAGCGCCGGATGAGGCCACCGAGGCCCCCCAGGGTGCCGGGGCCAGTGAGGCGGCAGAGGCCGACAAACCAACCGACGCCGCAACCTCGGGCGACGGGTAATCCAACATGCATCTGGACGTTTTGACCTTGTTTCCCGCAATGTTTCCGGGATACTTGGGTCAAAGTCTGCTGAACAAGGCGATCGAAAAGGGACTGGTTTCCGTTCATGTCCACGACCTGAGAGACTGGTCCGATGATCCGCACGGGCGGGTTGACGATCGACCCTTCGGCGGAGGTCCAGGCATGATCCTGATGGTCGATCCGGTCATCAGGGCCGTGGAGGCAATTCAGCCGATGTCGAATGTGCCGGCGACCGTGGTGCTGCTGACTCCCGGAGGCCGGCGCCTGGACCAGCAACTGGTCGAGCAGTTGGCCAGTGGTCCGCGATACCTGTTTTTGTGCGGCAGATACGAGGGTTTCGACCAGCGCGTCAGCGATATTTTGAACCCTGTCGAAATTTCAATTGGAGATTACATTTTAAACGGCGGCGAAGTGGCTGCGATGGTCATGATCGATACCTTGGTGCGGATGGTTCCCGGCGTGTTGGGTCACGAGCAAAGCAGTATTGAGGATTCCTTCTCACGCGGAAATCGCATGCTGGAGTATCCCCAGTACACCCGTCCCCGCGAATATCGGGGTTGGCGGGTTCCGGACGTTTTGCTGGGTGGCAATCATCCGGAAATCCGGCAGTGGCGGGACGAACAATCGCGGCTGCGAACCGGGCAACGACGCCGTGATTTGTTGCAGGACTAGCCAGTGTTTTGAATGGGCCATCCGCGCCGCAAAAATGGACACGAACCACCCTGCGAACCAGGACGACCAAATCGCCCGGCGCGAGCCCGGTGAAAACCACGTCCCGGCTTGCCAGACTGGCCGTCGAGGTACACTCGCAACCGTCAGGCTGCCGATGAAAACCCCGCCAGGCCGCCCAGCCAATCCAGCCCCTTGTTGTAAAAATCAATATCCAGAGTCGTTTGTTGACAGGTTGAAATCATGAGCCAGGAAATAATGAATTTGGTCCACCAGACCTCCCTCAAGGAAAACCCGCCCGAGTTTGAGATTGGGGACACGGTTGACGTGCATTGCCTGATTCACGAAGGTGAAAAGACGCGCACGCAGGTCTTTTCAGGCACCGTCATCGGGCGCAACGGCAGTGGCGCCACCGAGATGTTTACGGTCCGCCGCATCGTGGCCGGCGAGGGCGTGGAGCGAAAATTTCCCGTGCACTCGCCGCGGGTCGCCAAGGTTGAAGTGAAGCGATCGACGGTTGTCCGTCGCGCCAAACTGAATTTCCTCCGCGACCGGGTCGGCAAGGCAACGCGATTGAAAGAACGTCGCAAATAGGGTCGCCTTCCGATCAGAGTCGCCTCCCGACCGACTTGGGAAGTGCCGGCCACTGCCGCGGCGCAGGAAATGCAATGCACGACGTCACCACTCTGGAGCAGCTGCTGGCCCTGTACGACGAAACGGTGCCGGGGGCCATCGCCAAACAACAGACGACCCTGCACCCGCATTACCAGGCATTGATCCAGGCGTCACCGTTTTGCGCCATCGCGACTGCCGGGCCAGGCGGCCTGGACTGTTCACCACGCGGCGATGCACCCGGCTTTGTACGAGTAGTCGACGAATCCACTCTGGAGCTGCCGGATCGACGCGGGAATAACCGGCTGGACAGTTTGCGCAATATCATTGCCAACCCCCGGATCGCGCTGCTGTTTTTGATCCCGGGCCGGCGGGAATCGATGCGGGTCAACGGGCTGAGCGACCATTACGACCGATCCGGATGTGCTGGCCAGGCACGGCGTGGCCGGCAAGCGGCCGGCGACGGTGATTCGAGTTCACGTCCAGACGGCCTTTTACCAGTGCGGCAAGGCCCTGGTTCGTTCGGGTTTGTGGCAACCGGACCAGTGGGCTGATATTTCCCGTTTGCCCAGCACCGGGACGATCTCGGCCGCCTTCAACCGGGATGTGGATGCCACGCGTTATGATGCGGAACTGGAGCAGCGGCAGAGAAATTCACTTTATTAGTCTCGATTTTCCGGTGCCGCGGACTGCACGAGGCGGACGACCTGCTGGTCAAACTGTCCCCGGGTCAGGACCTGGTCGGGCCCGGCCGCCCGGGCCTGTTCCAGTAATTCCCGTTTGACATGCTGGGCATAGGCGATGACCTGCAATCGCGGTCCGAACTCACGCAATTGCCGGACGAGTTCCTCGATGGGCAGACCCGGTAATTGCAGATCAACGAAGACGCAGCCCGACGGCCCGCCGCGGTTCGGGGATGGTGCGATCGATTCGAGCAGCCGGTCAACGCGGGAATACGACTGGTATTCGACGCCCGCGGTCCGGGCCGTGGACGAAACTTTGCCCACCAGCACCAGATCCTGGCTCAAGTGAAAAATCATGGCCCGGCCCACCTGGTCATACCGCTCCCTTGCCGCGTTGCTCGGGAAAAAAGTGAATCGCGTCGATCATCGGCAAAACAAACACCTTTCCGTCACCGTCCGCTCCGCGGCGGCCCGTCCGGGCAATGCCTATAATGGTGTCGACGGTGGTCTGCAGGAAATCGTCATTGACGGCGATCTCCAGCGACACTTTGCGCAGTACATCCGACTGTGTCTCCAGTCCGCGATAGATCGGTATCTTGTCATCGCGCCGGGAAAATTCCTGGGCATCGCACACGGTGTAGCGGGTGACGCCAACCCGGGCCAGCGCCTCGGTCACGGCACGCAAATGCGTGGGCTGGATGACGGCGATGATCATCTTCATGGTCGGCAGGTCTGAATGCAAATCCGGAAAACCCCAACAAGTCGTCAATCATCCTGGCATATCGCCGCGGACTCAATAACCTTTTTTGCCGATTGAAGTCAATTTGATGGCGTGCGAAGTTCCATTTGGTGATGCGCGGATTTGCGATCTGCTGCAGACGTTCTACCGGCAACACCTGGCCGGCAACACCCCGCAGATTCAGTCGCTGGGGAATGCCGGAGGTTTCAGTGGCGCCCGGTTTTGGCAAGTCGGTATCAGGGGTACCGTGTTTTGCTTGCGCCGTTGGCCCGAGCATGGAGTCCGCTCGCTCAGACACCTGCTCTGGATCCACGGGATTCTGTGGCAAGCGCGGCAGTCGGGTTGTGACTTCATTCCGGTCCCGTTGGCCGCCGGGGATGGCCGGACGGCGGTGTCGGCCCACGGCTCCCTGTGGCAGCTGGAACCATGGATGAATGGGGTTGCCAACTACAACCAGCAACCCGATCCCGAAAAACTGGCGGCCGCGCTGCATGGCCTCGCCCGGTTTCACCGGGCTGCGGCTGCGCTGGCCCGGCCAGGGCCGGCCCCGTCGATCCACGGCCGACTGTCGCGAATCAGTCACTGGTACGGACCGCAGGGAACCACCGAAGCGTTTCAGGCGTTGCGGATTTGTGCCTGGCAACACCCGCTGCTGGGCCGCCTGGCCCTTCCGATTTGCCAGCGGTTTGTTGCCGCGGCCGATTCGGTGCGCGGCCAGTTGCAGCAACTGGCCCGGGAAACCTGGAATTTGCAGCCGGTGATTGGTGATGTGTGGCACGATCATTTATTGTTTACCGGCTCACGCTTGACCGGGCTCATCGACTTTGGAGCAATGAAAATCGATCACGTTGCGCTGGATTTTGCCCGGCTGACCGGCAGTCTGACGGGCGATCCGGCGCGAATCCGGGTGGAGGCAGCGGCCCGCTACCGGCAGATTTACCCGCTTTCGGTCAAGGATTTGGAACTGGCCGACGGCTATAATCGCAGTGCCGCGCTGATTTCGGGAATGAACTGGCTGCAATGGGTATGTCTCGAAAACCGGGATGTGGGCCCTCCCGAGTCCGTGGTCAGGCGGGTTCAACGGATCGCCGATCGCATGGAAACTCTCGTTCAAAACTTGTAAATTATTGGTCAGAGATCGCGTCTCACGGAGCTGATAGCATTGCCCGGTTCGCCCGGCGGCGACCCGGATTGCCGTTGGATGTTCCCCAACAAAGCTGATATTCTCCCGCCCGAGCAGGGATTGGGTCTGCGTCAGGGAAAATGGAGTTTGAGATGTTGCCACGACCAGGAATGTTGCTGCCGGATTACCGGCGTTTTTTACGGACCGGGTGCCTCCGTTGGAGCTGGTTTGTGCTGGCGATGTGGGCGCTGAACCCGGCATTGGCGCAAGAGGTCCCGAAAATCACGGGCAGTTACCAAATCGAAAAGGGAACCCGGCAGGGATGGCTGATTGTGACCGTGGATGTACCCGCCGGATGCCACATTTATGCGTTAACGCAAAAAGGTTCGCCGCCGCCCACCAAATTGAAACTGGCGGAATCCGACGCCTTCGAGATGCTGGATCAATTCGCGGCGGACAAGGCACCCAAAGTCATTGAGCATGATCCGGTGTTTGATCAGCGTATTGAGAAATACGACAGCGGCAGGGTAAAATTTCTGGCGCCGGTCCGATTCGCCGACGGAATCGATGTAGAGACGGTTGAGTTTGATCTTAAATTCCACGGTCAGGTCTGTTCGGACAGCGGCTGCAAACCTTTGTTCAACAAACCGGTCGTCACATCGTTTGCCGGATATTATGAACCGCCCAAAAAACAGGAAACGTCGGGCCGATCTCCCTGATCAGCGGAATTTTGAATTCCGGTTTCCGTGACTCACACGTACCTCCATGACACACACACAACGATCCGCTCGAACGTGGCCGGTTTGGCTAACGCTGGCCTGCCTGTTTTGCCTGTCCATTCCGGCAGCCGCCCAGGACAACGGGGGATTCCTGCTGCAGGAGTTTTCCGGCAAGCCGGGATTGCCCGAGCCGGACGACAAGGTCACGTTTGAAGCCGGGTTTACGGTGGAACCGGACGGTCGAACGGGCACGTTGCAGGTGACGGCCCGCGTCATCCCCAACTGGCATATCTTCTCGGTAACGCAGCCGGACGGCGGTCCCCAGCGAACCGAACTGGAAATCGCGACCGGCTTTGCCGACGCACGGCTGACGGGTCCGTTCCAGCCGGATTCCGATTTTCATGCGGTGGAATACGAGTTTTACGACGTACCGGGCGAAGAGCACGAGGGTACGGTGGTTTGGTCGGCACCCATTGCCTTTGCCGACGGCGTCATTGCCAACGAACTGAGCATTCCGGTGCAGGTACAGGCCCAGGTTTGCCAGAATGGTGACGGTGGCGCCTGCCTGGTGTACAGCCCCGAGTTGTCGGCCCGCTCGATGTCGGGACCCCGGGTGTTTGTTCGCGAAGTGCATCCGGATCAGGCGAAGACCGCCGTGCGCGGCTGGGTCGACAAGACTCACGCGCAACCCGGCGATCGAGTCAATCTGAATCTTCAGCTGGAGCCGGAAACGGGCTGGATGATCCCGGCCTTCTCGGAACAACCCGGCACGGATCACCAGTCGACGCTGGTGGTTTTCACCAAACGAAATGACGCCGCCATTTCACCGCCTGAGGCTTCCAGACAACCGGAAGTAATCGGAACCGATGCAACCGGGTTGTTGTTTCACAATCAACCGGTGACGTGGCAGTTTCCGATTGATTTGCCCACGGACATGCAGCCCGGCGAATACGCTTTCAAGGGCTGGGTTGGATTCAATGCCGAACCGGAATCGCTGGCGTCCGGCGGGGATACCGCCCCCCCGTCGGCCGTACAATTCAGCTTTCAACTGGATGTTGGAACGTCGACGGTAATGGCCGAAAACGATCTGGAGTTTTTTATCCCCGAAACTGCGGATTATGGCGAAGTGGCCACGCTGGCCCAGCAGGAGTTTGAGCGAATCCGAGCTAACGCCGGGGCTTTTTCCGAATATCCGATCCTGGCGGTGCTGGGGTTGGCGTTTGTGGCGGGATTGATCCTGAATGTAATGCCCTGCGTGTTGCCGGTCATCGGGATCAAGGTGTTATCGCTGGTCCAGCAGGCCGGAGAGAATCCGCGCCGCATCCTGATGATGAATCTGGTTTTTGCGGCCGGAATTATCTCGGTATTCCTGTTACTGGCGACACTGGCGACATTCCCCCAGATCCTGGGCAAGAAAATCGGCTGGGGCGGATTGTTTGAAAGCCAGGCATTCGTGATCACAATGATTGCGGTTGTATTCGCGTTTGCCCTGTCGTTTTTGGGAGTTTGGGAGATCCCCATTCCCGGATTCGTTTCCACAGCGGGCTCGGGAAAAGCGGCCCGGCAGGAAGGGTATGCCGGAGCGTTTCTGAAAGGCGTCTTGACGACGCTGCTGGCGACTCCCTGCAGTGGACCGCTATTGATTCCCGCCGTCACCTGGGCCACAGCCCAGCCTCCGGCGCTGACTTACCTCGTATTTCTGGCCCTGGGACTGGGGATGGCGTTTCCGTTTATTATGATCGGGTTCAAACCGGAACTGGTAAGCTGGTTGCCCAAACCCGGGGAATGGATGGAAACGTTCAAGCAGCTGATGGGGTTTGTGCTGATCGGTGCGGCGCTGTTCTTTTTCAATCCGATCACCGAGAAATACCAGATTCCGGTGCTGGCGTTTTTGCTGTTCATTGGCATGGCCTGCTGGATGGCTGGCCGGATTTCGTTTGTGGATCCGGCGGCGGTCCGTTTCCGCAAATGGATGTCGGCCGTCGCCCTGGTCGTGCTCGGCGCCGTGTTTTCGTTCTATTTAATGATTCCCCAGTATGAACTCGACTGGCAGGATTTTTCGCGGAGCGCCGTTGATGAACAGGTGGCCCTGGGCCACGTGGTATTCGTCGACTTCACGGCCGATTGGTGAGTGACTTGCAAAGCCAACGAGGCAGTTGCCTTGAACATTTACAGCACCAAAACGTTTTTTGAAGAGAATAATGTCGTGGCCCTGAAGGCCGACAAGGACAAAATGCGCGGGGTCAACGAACTGCTGAAGGAGTTGGGCAACACGTCCACGGCCATCCCCTACTACGCCGTGTTCGCGCCGGGAATGAGTCGACCGATTCATTTCGGGGGTAATGTTTTGACGGCCGGCCAGGTCAGGGAAGTGGTTCAGCAGGCGCTGGATGCGGCCACCGAATCGAGTGCCAACCGCCAGGTCCCGCGGGTGGCCGAGGCCATCGCTCCCCGGGATGCCGTCAACCACAAAACGGCCAGCGGAGTGGTCTCCGTTCGTTGACCGGCAGCGCTGGAAATGGCTCGACGTTTCGGGGTTAGCCCGAGGTGGCCGGCGCCCCCGATGCCTCGACGTTCACTCTCGTGCCCGGTGCCTCAACGGCGGCTCAGGCAGAAATCAGCAGGCTGACGACCTGCCCTTCCCGGGTGAAATTCAGGGCCAATCCCATGGGCCGGGTGCTGCGCGTCCCTGGCCGGGTCACCAGATTGACCGGACATCGTGGATCCTGGTGCTCGACATTCAATACGGGTGGCAACAGTCCGGTTTGACAGGCATGGATACTGGCCGCCAATTCGATGGCTCCGGTGCCGGGACCGAGATTCCCAAAACAGCTTTTCGGCGCAATCACCGGAACATCAGACAAGGCCGCTGCGATTCCGCGAGCTTCCAGAATATCGTCGTCCACCGTGCTGACTCCATGCGCATTAACATGCCCCAGATCGCTGGCCGCAAAACCGGATCGTTGCATGGTGGTCTGCAGGGAATGGGCAATGGCCTCGCTCATTGCCTGGCGGGCCGAGTAGCTCCGGCAGAAACCGTGAATCCGGGCCAGCGGCCGGGCGCCCCGGGCAGCCGCCACGTCGGCGCGTTCGATGACAAAGGCCGCTGCGCCCTCGCCCACGACCATGCCGTCGCGCGCCGAATCAAACGGACGGCTGGCCTGTTCCGGCTGGTCGATGCGATGACTGAGCCGGTCCAGCCCACGATAGATCATGCCGGTGGTCGACATGAAGGAACCCGTCCCGCCGGCAATCGCGGCGTCCGCGGCGCCGCGCTGTATCAGGTCAATGGCCTCAATCATCGCCAACAGGCTGGAAGCCTCGGCCTGACAAATCGTATTGCTGGGGCCCCGGGCATCGCAGACGATCGAAATGTGCGAAGCCACCATATTGGGCAGATATTTCAGCATCCACAACGGTTCGATCTCGCGCATCGCATATTCGCCCCACCGATCATGATCGTAGCAGCGATTCACCATGCACTTGCGAAACACCAGTGCCACTTCATTGGGATCCGCATAAAACGCCTCGGTACCGAACACCGTGGAAATCCGTTCCGGATCGACCTGGCCCGTAATGCCGGACTGATCAATCGCCTGGGTCGAGGCGGCGAATCCGAACTGGATGGGGCGGCACATAACCTTCAGCGCCTTGCGCGGACGCACAAACTTCTTGGGCTCGAAATCCAGCACTTCCGAGGCGATCCGGTAGGGCTGGTCGACGCCGACAAATTCCGGGCGAACCCGCACGCTGGACCGGCCGGCGACCAGGTTTTCCCAGAACACTTCGTTGGCAAGTCCAATCGGGCTGACGACACCCATTCCCGTAACGACAACGTCTGTTTCAAACGACATTCGGAACCTGACACGACCTGCGGGTCAATAACGGGGCTGGTGAAGTTCGTCCGGACCAACGGGGACCTGGCAAAACGCCGGAGGGCGCCAGACACCGGACCGCGGGCGCCACGTGCGGATTCTAGCAAATAACCGGTTTTCCTTGCTACTACCAGTGATAATCAAAGATCCGGTACGTTTTGATTCGCCGGGCTCCGCCTCGTTCCAGCGTCCCCCGTGACAGCTTGTTGGTTTCCAATACCCACGAGAATTCGGCGTCGGTTAACCCAAAAGCCACGGCCTCCGGAACCATCCGGGCCATCAACACCAAACCCAGTCCCCAGCGCTGGTATTGTGGAACCACGTTGGTGCTGATCAGACGTACCCGGGTGATTCGTTTGCGACCCCGCAACAGCCTGATAAAGCCGAAGGGGAACAGACGACCGTCGATTTTGCGAATCAGCGGGTTGTAGTCGAGCAGGCCGAATACCACGCCGACCGGCCCGGTTTCGTCCTCGGCAATCGACGTCAATTCCGGGATGATCAGGTGTTTGAGTCCGGCCGACATCTGACGCAATTCCCCCTCGGACAGGGGCACAAATCCCCATTGCCCCGGCAAGGACTTGTTGTAGATATCCAGGAACGTTCGGACATCCCGGGCAAAATGCCGCGTGTCCAGCTTGCGCAGCTCCAGATTGAACCGTTTGAGGGCCTCGCCGGCGACAAAGTGCATTTTTTCGTCCAGCGTCGCCAGCTGGTCCAGGTGCCCGTAATAGGCAAACAGGTCCTGAACCTTCTCAAACCCGTAGCCCTCAATCAGTCCCTGATAGTAATCGGGATTGTAGCTCATCATAAATGTGGGAGGTGAGTCAAAGCCCTCGATCAACAGGCCGCATTCGTAATTCATCGACGGATTCAGCGGTCCCCGCATGTCGCGAATGCCCCGGTCGGCGAACCAGTCCCGGCAACTGTCCAGCAGCGCATCCGAAACCGCCCGATCGGGAATCGACTCAAAAAATCCGAACATGCCTCGTTGCTCGTCATAATAACGATTGTGGGCATCATCCAGAATGGCTGCGATTCGCCCCACCACCCGCCCGTCCCTGGTGGCCAGAAACGTCTGGATTTCGGCGTGGTCGTAAAATGGATGCCGCCGGTAGTTCAGCAACTCCTTCTGATTGGTGCGAATGGGCGGAATCCAGTTCGGATCATCCCGGTAGTGTTGCCACGGAAAACCAAGAAACCTCTTTTTGTCGGCTCTTGACTCGACCGCAACGACATTGACGGGCTGGCTATTTGACATGAATACCTGACTGGATGAGATTGGAATACGGCGTTGCGCCGGAATGGGGATATTCGGCCGGGGGCAAGCGCCCATGGTAACACAGAGGATCCGTCCAACCGACGCCCGTCCCCGGTGGCGGTGGGCGGCCGTTCGGACCTGCCAGGGACACTGGTCTTGCCGAATCCAACGCACCTTCAGTATCCATTTCCACTGCAAAAGTTCAATTCGGGACCGCTGGCCGCCGGGTTCGGCGTTGCGCGACTGTCCAATTTCGTTTCAGATTGATCCACAGACTGCATCATGAAATTTTGCGTGACCGGTGCCACCGGAATGCTGGGAAACAACCTTTGCCGTTTGCTCCTGGATCAGGGACACGAGGTACGTGTCAACGTGCGATCGTCCAGCAACCGCAAACCGATTGCCGATTTGCCAGTAGAGGTGCGGGAGGGCGCGCTTGATTCACCGGAATTCGTGGCGGAATTGCTGGACGGAGCCGACGGGGTGTTTCACGCGGCGGCCCTGATCTGGCTGGGCCGCAGACGGCTGCAGGAGTCCCTGCGGGTCAATGTCGACATGACAGGCCTGATTGCCCGGCAGTGCCTGCGAAATGCCATCCGGATGGTGCACGTTTCGTCCACCGATGCACTGGCCGCCGGAACCCGGGATTGCCCCGCCACGGAAAACGATCTGCATCCGCCCAAAGGATCCAGCAATTATGTGGTCACCAAGCGGAAGGCCGAAGCGGAGTTGTTAAACTTGCACGAGCAACAGCGACTGGACGTGGTGATCGTCAATCCCTGTCTGTTGCTGGGGCCGTGGGACTGGAAACCATCGACCGGGCAAATGATTCTGGCGGTCACCGACGGATACGTGCCGCTGGCGCCTGCCGGTGGTATTTCGGTCGCCGATGTTCGACAGGTCGCCCGGGCGACCATTGCCGCGTTCCACAAGGGGACCGCCGGGAAACGATATATCCTGGCAGGGGACAACCTGACTTACCTGGAATTGTGGCAAGAGATGGCCGGGCTGGCCGGCCGCCACGGCCCTCTGGGAAAACTGGGCTGGTTAATGGGAAAGGCCGCGGGCGGTGCGGGAGATCTGATTGGTCTGGTTCGGGAAACCAATCTCAATTCGGCTGCCATTCAGCTGGGTCGCAACTACAATTACTACGACAGCAGCCGGGCAATTGCCGAACTGGACTATCATCCCGGCTCGCGTCACGATGCCCTGTTGGCCGCCTGGGAATGGCTTCTGGAAAATGGCTACTCCCGTCATTCACAACCACGCCGCCGTTAGCCTGCGGCTGGTCGGGATCCGGGCGAACGATTCCGGCAGCCGGTTGCCCGGCCGCTAGTTGCCCCCCATCTCCTCATAGGGCACGTTCATATCGGCGAAATCGAATGGAATCGTTAACTCGCGGGTTACCGTGGCGATTTCGATCGCCAGCCCCGTTTCGGCGGGTACGGGTTCCACAAATGTAAACTGGAACCAGAGGGAACCCGAGGAAAGTGACCGGGCCCGACCGTATTTTTGCCGGCCCGGGACCTGCACCGAAATGCCGGCCACATCAAAGACTTCGCCGGTCACCTGGACGACGAGCGTGCGGTTGTCGGGCAGCTGGACATCGATACCGATATTCCGCTGTTTCAGAGTCTCGTGGACGATCGGACCCGGTTTTCGTGTAATCGATGTAATCAGAATATCCTGGACTTCGGACGCCAGTACGATTTTCAGCGAACCGGCCACCTGTTGAATTTTCAGAAGCGGCGTTGTCGGACGTTTCAGACTGATCTCGCCCATGACCAGATGCTGGACGGGGGATCGGGCATCAACACCGGCTTGCCCGACTGATTCCACCGGCATCGGGATGGCAGTTACCCATCCCTGGCGCGGATCGGGAAGTGACGGCGGGATTCGTAACGCTTCCACTGCAATCCCGTCCTGATTGATTAACTGTCCCAGTTCAATGTGCCCGACCCGCAACGCCTCGCTTAACGGCGTGCCCAACAGCTGAAACTGCAACTGCATGTTCGGTGGCAACGGCTCGAGCAAATCGGATAACGCGGGGTTGCGATCCCATACGATCCGGGCGTTCAATTCAATCTTGTCCAGCAATTCGGCATTGGAAAGATCCCCCACTGGCGACTTCCGCGGAGGCCCTGACCGGCCAGCCGAATCGGCCGGCCGGGGTTCGGCAACGACCGGTGCGGGAAGTTCTTCCGAGCCCCCATTGACGGCCCCCGATCGAAAATCGGCATCCGCCCTGTTCGTGGCATTCTCAACCGGTTCCAGTTCGGTCGGTTGGGGCTCCGGCAACGCCTCACCGGAATCCGCCATCCTGCCGGAATCGGCCGACGTTGGCCCGGGAAATGGACGTCCGGCACCTGGCGGGGCATCGGGAACGATATTGACGATTCGGTCCATTTCCGGACGGGTTGGCGAGTCGCTCGGAACGATCGACCGTGCCGCCGATTCCCAATCGAGGTTGACCATCGGTTCGGGACCGAATTCGATGCCCGGACGCATTTCGGCGTTCGCCGGCGACGGCGCCCGATTGCCGCTGTCCGGTTCGCGGGCCATTTCCGGTTTGGAAATGGACGACGGGGATTCGGGACCAAATTCATCCATCGGCGGCTGACTCAAGGGGCGTTCCGGGAGATCGCCGGGAACTGCGGGCGGTACCACTGGCGGGACCGGGCTGGCGGGGAAATCGTTTCCGGTTGCGAAGTCGCCGCCACTGGTGAAGTCCTTTTCCGAAACCGCGCGACCCGAATCCCGGCCGGGACGGCGTCCGCCCGCATCCGTCGAGAACTCGGAAAACGACCCGGCGGGTGAATTGTCTTCCGGCGCGGGAAATTCCGGCGCGGGCTCCTCGGCCACGACGTCATTCCGTTGATCTGAAAACGGATCCGGAGAGAAACCCGGTTCCACGGGTAACGCAGCGGCAGGTTGCCGTCGCAACGGGCTATGGGCTGCCGGATTGCGGCGCACATCGCTGCGGATTCCCTCGACCCGTGGCTGGACGGCGTGTTCGGAGGGATCCACGTCGGGTTGGTCAGGCGGCAAATCAGGCAGTATGGGGGTTTCCCCGGTTTCCGGGTTGGCATTCGCCTCGCGGAGCCAATTGTCCAGCCAGTCGTTGTCCGAATCACTCAGTCGGGTCCGCGGCACCATTGCAATTTTGCCGTTATCGACCCGTTTCAGGTAAACCCGATCGGACTCCACCCGCAACAAAATGGCCTGCACGGAAAACTTGCCGTAACTGTCTTTCCAGACGCGGGCGGGACCACTCGCATTCATCCAGTCGAGCGTCGATTGCGGTTGCTGGATGGCAAATGCGGGAGGAGCAACAGACAAAACGATCAGAGCGATGAGGATCTGGCGAATCATCGAAATCTGTCTAACTTGCCAAATTCGTGAAAAACCGCATCGAATTGCGGCGGGTCCCCTTACGTTTTTCGAGCATCTTGCCGAACGCATCATCCCAAACTTCCCTCGTGCGGTCCAGTCGGAACCTGGTATCCCGCGGCCTGCGTTTTCCCGCTTTCGCCGGCCACGTACAATTCCCATCAGCCTGTACGACTTGCGGCCCATGTGACGATTATAATTCGCAGAAACGCTCGCACCGCTGCCAGATTCAATGACCACGCTGTTTACCGAATCACCCGGCGTCATGTATGTCCTGACGGGCATGGGCATCACCGGTATTCTGGTCGTGATATACACTCAAAACCGCAACCCGGTTATCAGGATTATGATTGGTGTGGCGGCCTTCATCACCCTGTTGCCCGTCGTGACGTCCTGGTTTATCGAAACCGACCGGGAGCAGATCACGCGGCAAATATTCAGAATGGCCAATTGTGTCCGCCAAAATGACGTCGACGGGCTGTTGCGTTTTGTGGACCCCGATTCCCGCGACACCCTGGACAAATTCTCCCGGGAAATGCCCGGCTACAATTTCTCGGCGTGCAATGTCACGGGATTTCAAAAACTGGAGGTGGACCCCGTCAATGCGAATCAGGCGATTGCCCGGTTCAGCGTTTTTGTGAATGTGAGTGCTCCTCAAATCGGGCACGAGGGGCCCGCAATACGCGGAGTGGAATTGCGATTTCGGCAGCAGGCCGACGGGCGCTGGTTGGTGACCGGGTTCCGGCATTTTCCGACGGCTTTTATGCAAAGGTTGCTGGATTCGCGGTAACGGCGGGGAGCCCACCGGCGCAACACCGCAGCCCCCTGGCAACAACCGCATCCGCCGGCCGGTGCCGCTTTCGGCCGGGACAGGTGGATGGCCGTTTGGCCCCGCGCGGCCATTCACAAGCCATCAACTGCCGGTTCCACCGGCCCCCGCCCCGCCAGTCGTCGCCGGTCCACCGGCATCGCCCAGGTTACCGGCCAGCCCGTGTTACTCCATACTCCAAAGTGCCGGTCGGGTCATCCAATGGCAAACCGGGTATGGTTCGACTATACTCCGAATTCGGGCGGCCCCGGTTGCGGGTGGCCACGCCACCGATTCGACAAACAACATTCCCGAGGGAATTTCCGAACCATGCGCACCTGTTTTTCAGTCCTTGTCGTGATTGCCGTATTAACGGCTGGATGCACTCCTCAAACCACTGCCGTCAAGTATTACAGCCTGAATGAACTGGAATCACTGGACAAGTTCAAGGGTTATGACATGCACGAGGGGCCGACCATTGAAGGTCCCTACCGGATCATTCCAGGTGTTAATTATGTGGTCAAGCGTGAGGGGATGGTGCCGCTGCATCGCGAACTGGAATTTAACGGAAAAAACTGGGTGTTCATCGATCACGAAAGCGTCGGCTACGGATACCGGTTTTTGGCGCTTGGCAACGAAAAGGGCGAAGCTTGCGCGGTGATGCTGAAAACCGAAGAACCGGTTCCCTCGTTTTCCGACGTGCGACCGACGGGTCCGGGAGCTCATGAATTCCGGCCCGATTTGCAGCTTTCGCAGGGTACCAGCCAGGACGCCAATGAAAAGGATTCCGACAAGTCGGATGACAAGTCGGATGACAAGTCGGATGACAAGTCGGATGACAAGTCCGATGACAAGTCCGATGACAAGTCCGATGACAAGTCCGATGACAAGTCCGATGACGAGTCCGATGACAAGTCCGATGACAAGTCGGATGACAAGTCGGATGACAAGTCCGATGACAAGTCCGATGACGAGTCCGGTGACGAGTCGGACGGGGATGGGAAAGGCGAGTAATCCATTCGTCGAAAGTTCAGTTTTAGCCGATCAGCCAACAGCCGATTATGAAGCACTGTCGCTGGGGCATCCTGGGCACTGCCGAAATCGCCCAAAAAAACTGGCAAGCGATTCATTGGTCGGGCAATGGGCGGGTTGCAGCGGTGGCCAGCCGGGATCCGGGACGATCCCGACAGTTTATCGACCTCTGTCAGGCTCAATGTCCCTTTCAGCCTGCCCCCCAGGCACTGGGCAGCTACCAGCAGCTGGTGGATTCGCGCGAAATTGACGCGGTCTACATTCCGTTGCCGACCGGCCAGCGCAAACCCTGGGTGATTGCGGCGGCCGAGGCTGGAAAACACGTTTTGTGCGAAAAACCCTGCGCCGTCGGCAGGCGATTTGCGCGAGATGCTGGACGCCTGTTCGGCCTCCGGCGTCCAGTTCATGGATGGTGTGATGTACATGCATGGAAACCGGTTATCCGGCGTGCGGCAGGCCCTGGATGAGCCCGGCAACGTGGGTCCGATTCGCCGGGTTTGCACGCAATTCAGTTTTCGGGCCGACCCGCAATGGCTGGACAGCAACATTCGGCTGAACAGCGATCTGGAACCCCAGGGATGTCTGGGCGACCTGGGCTGGTATTGCATCCGGTTTGCCCTGTGGTCGTTGAACTGGCAACTGCCGGTGAGCGTTTCCGGGCGAATTCTGACCGAACGAAAACGGAATGACAGCCCGTTGCCGGTTCCTCTGGAGTTTTCCGCCGAGCTGTTGTTTGAGAATCAGGTCAGTGCCGGTTTCTATTGCAGTTTTATCACCCACCACCAGCAATGGGCGAATATCAGTGGGGAACGCGGGTACATTCACATCAACGACTTTGTCTTGCCTTATCAGGGCGTCGAAACCCGTTTCGATATCTCCAATGCAGAATTTGTGATCGACCGGTGTGATTTCTACATGCGGGATCACCGACGCACGATCGCGACCCGGGAATCCGGAAACAGCGCGGACGACTCGATGGAAACAAATCTGTTCCGCAATTTCGCGAATCTGGTTCTGGATGGCCGTGTCGATCCGCGATGGAGCGAATATTCGCTGAAAACGCAGATCGTGCTGGATGCCTGTCTGAATTCCGCCCGCGCCGGACGGCCGCTGGTGGTGTCTGAAGCGCTGCCGGTGACCTGATGGCGTTTATTCGGCAAGTCGAACCGGAGCAGGCGACGGGCAAGCTTCAGCGGGTGTACGAGGCGGCCGTCCAGCGTGCCGGCGGAATCGCCAATATCGTGCGGTTGATGAGCCTGGATGCCGATGCCTGCCAGGCATCCATGCGGTTGTACACCAGCCTGATGAAACGCGACAACAGCCTGCACCCAGCTGTCCGCGAGATGCTGGCCACCGTCGTCAGTAACGTCAATGACTGTTACTACTGAACGCTTTCCCATGCCCGGGATTTCAGTCTGGAATCCGGTAATGAGGAAACCGCCCGAAAACTGCTGATCGATTACCGGTCGGCGCCGTTATCGGCCGCGGAACGGGCCCTTTGTGATTATGCCGTTCGGCTAACCGTGGCGCCGGGTGAAATGCAGTCATCCGACCTTGTTCGATTGCAGTCGGCCGGATGGAATGACGAACAAATCCATCTGGCCACCCAGATTATTGCGTATTTCAACTACATTAACCGCATTGCCGATGGTCTGGGTGTGGATGACGAGCCGTGGATGTCGCCTCCCGATGAACTGGCTCGTGAGCAGTGGCTGGGCCTGAAGGCCCGATTCACGCGGGCCGATTTCATTCGTGATTCCTGAGCATTTTTTGGCCGCAAGGCCCGCAGCAGGGCTGGCGGGATGCTCTCCGGACCCGGCCCGCCATTAATCCGGGAATCGCCAGGCATGCCCAAACGGATCGTGCGGATGCCAGGTCGCGAACGGCCATCATGGCCCGTGTTTGTAATTCCACCTGATGGTTCAGTCGGTGCGGCCGGCGTTCCGATGGCATCGCGACGCCGCATCCCGGGATGCCGGTCTGGTACGACTCAATCCTGGCTGTACCCGCGAGCCGAGGCAATCATCCCGGCCACGGAATGGACAAACGCCCCAAAAATGGCCGTGGCAATCCCGAGGAACCGCCAGGTATCGTCGCTGAGGATGTTGTCGAAGGGATTCAGCGCCGACGCCACAAAGAACAGGCCACACAGAAAAAACAGTCCCGTACCAAATGCGCGGATCGCGATCAGCCAGTTGGGCGGCTGGACGGCACTGGCCTCGTCGACCTTTTTCTTTTGATCGGCCTGATCGGGCTTGGCATCTCCAAATACGCGATAGAACAGCGCGATCAGCGCGAACAACAGTCCACCGATGCCCAGTGCCGAGAATCCGGGTATCCACAACACCTCGTTGTTGGCGACTGCGCCGATCACGATCATGCTGACGCCGGCCACACAGCAGGTGAGGGCGATCCCCAACCAGACAAACCGGGCAATTTGACCGGCCAGGTGCTGGTCGGCCCGGGTTCCGCCGAACTGTTGCATCACCGCGGCGCCGCCAGACAAGGACTGGACCCCCGTCTTCAGTTCGCTGGCCTGCTGGTACCGCAACGAGGGTTCTTTTTCGAGCGCTCGCAATACGATCTCATCCAGTCGGGCATCAATGGTCGCCTTGTGGGAGGGAGGAGCAAACCGGCCCAGCGGCAACTCCCCGGTCAACAATTCGTAAATCACCACTCCCAGCGAGTAAATGTCGGCCCGGTGATCCACATCCGTAGGTCGTTCCATTTGTTCCGGTGCCATGTAATTCAGCGTACCCATCACTTGCCGGGTTCGCGTCAGGGTCAGATCGGTCTGTTTTGGATTCGCCAGTTTGGCCAGTCCAAAATCCGCGATCTTGACGTATCCGGTTTGTGAAACGAGCACGTTCTCCGGTTTGATGTCCCGATGCACGATTCCATTGTCATGCGCGTATTGCAGGGCATCACACAGCTGCGGGACCAGTTGCATGGCCTCGGCCGGTTCCATGTGTCCGGCCCGCAACAACTGCCGCAAATTCAGGCCATCCACGTACTCCATGACCAGATAGTAGTAGGGCCCCCGTTGCCCAAAATCGAAAATGGAAATGATATTGGGATGGTTCAACAGGGCCATGGCCCGCGCTTCACGGGCAAACCGTTCGGCAAACGCGGGATCATCCTGCAGGGCCGTGGCCAGCAATTTGACCGCCACTTCGCGGCCCAGGGACTTTTGCCGGGCCTTGTAAACCACTCCCATGCCCCCCTGACCCACCACATCCAGAATATCCAGCTCGGGAAACAGCTTGGCGATTTGACCCGGTTTGGGGACCGGCTGATCGCGTGCCGGGGAATCCGAAAACGAGCGCGTTGCTCCAAACCCGGCCTGCGGCTCGCCGGCACCTGGCAAGCGGGCCTCGCGCAGCAAACATTTGGGGCACATCCCCGAGGAATCCGCGGGGTCATATTCCGTTTGGCACTGGGGACAGATTTCCCTGCGATTCATCGTCAATTTCCAGTTATTCAGAAGGTTGTGTCAGGATCGTTGATTTCGCCGGCTACGTTTCAATACGGATGGCCGCGGATCAGTTACATCCAAAAACCGGAATTTCCCGTGCGGCGGCCGCCGCGACGGCTACAGCGCCGTCAGCAGCCGGTCGATTTCCTCATCAATCGACTCCCCGTCGTCCAGCGTTTGGGCCACGCACTGCCGAACAGCCTCACGATATTTGTCGCGCAGCCGATGGATGGCTACCTTGACCGCCGTCAGCGACAAGCCCAACTGGTCGGCAACCGTCTGGTAATCCGGTGGTGACGACTCGGCCGTCAGGTACACCCGCAACGCCTGGAAAATGCGTTGTCGGCCCGATTCCTGGTACCGGGTCTCCAGCTGGCCCAGCGCCTGTTCCAGCAACTCCAGCGTCCAGCGTCGTTCAAACAAACGTTCCGCCGTCCAGCCGTCGACCGGCTCGGTTTGGTAACGTTGCTCGCCGGCCATGAAATCGAGAGAGAAGATCTTTCGATCACCACCCCGTTTCCGGGCCGTTTGGGCCGTTGTCCAGTTGGCCGCATATTTGCGAATGGCGTCCATCAAAAACCAGCGAAACTTGCCCCGCTGCGGATCGACCACATGCAGAAATTCCTTTTCGATCAACGCGGCCAAAAAGTCCTGGACCAGGTCCTGGGCATCCTCGGCCCGATATCCCTTGCGTCGCAACCAGGCATACAGCGGATACCAGTATCCCTGGCACAGGGTAGCCAGCGACTGTTTTTGCAAGTCCAGTTGCGAGGGGTCGCAGGCCGCCAAAATCACACTCCAGCGTGTCGTGTGAAATTGATTCGCAGAACCGGATGCGGGGGTATCGTTCATCGGATTCCGGGGTTCGTCCCGCGTCGGCTCCGGGGCGGCAAGGGTGGGGTGTGTTCTATCCTACCAGCCGGTCCGCTGCCTGGCGATGCACAAATGAAACCGTGCGCCGAACCGAATGACGGCGGGCTCCCCCGCTCGACGGCCCACGGCCAGTCGCCTGGCCGGTCATTCGGTCGTTCGGATGGCCACCAAAACCTGGCGTTTGCCGCCGGCGGGTCCAGGCACCGCGGTGACCTCAAAACCAATCCGCCGCAGATCCTGTTGCACGGATGATTTGACGCAATAGCTGGTCAACCGGCCGCCCGGTATCAGTGCGTGATACAGATCCTCCAGAAAACCGGCATCCCACAGTTCCGGATTGACGCGGGGGCCGAAAGGGTCCAGATAAATCGCGTGATACCGGTTGACGGGAATGGTCTGCTCCAGCGCGTTGCCCAGCCACAATTCCAGCCGGGCGCAACAACCCACCTCCCGGGACACCCGACCCGGCGCGGCAGGCAGTGCGTTCAGGATATTGACCAGTGCGTCGACCAGTGACGCATCACCCAGCGCGGTGGCGTAGGCCAGTTCCGGTAACAGCCGGGCCGATACCGGGTGGCTGTCGAGCGCTACATACTCGAGACGCAATTGCCGATCGTTGGCGGCGTCGGCGGTCAACAGGAAATTCAAACCGGTTCCGAATCCAATTTCCAGAACGCGCAAGCATTCGCCGCTGTCAGGCCATTGCAAAATACGGCTGTTTTCCAGATACACCGCGCGTGATTCCGACACGGCACCGGAGGCCGAATGATAGGTAATTCCGGTGTTTCCCAGACGCAGCGTGCGACTGCCGTCGGCGGTCAGCACGACCTGCCAGGATTCCGGTTGATGGCGGGTTGGAGAATCCGTCATGGGTTTATTGAAAGATGTGAGGCGGCCCGCAGCCCCGCAGCTGCGGGCACGTGCCGTCCAGCCAGCGGCGCCTTTGTCACCTGCGCATCATCGGTATAAAATGTGATTTCGACAACAGGATGACGGATCCTGTGGCTCCCTGATTATCTGGCTGGATTGGCAGCATGCCCGAAACGATCCCCAAAGCGCCTCCGCTGCCGGTACCGGTCCAGCCCGAGCCCGAACCTCGCGATCCACCGCGCCGCGCGCCCTCACCGCGGCCATCTCCGTTCGATCCGGATTGGCCGGACAGTCGCCCCGAACCCCAACCCAAAGCAGGCGTTCCTTCTTTCAACGCGACCTCGACATACTCGATCTGATCATCTCTGGCAGTGGACATGTCTGGCCTGGAAAATTCGCCTGAGTCCAACGATCGCCGGGACCAGCTTCACAAACGGCTGACGCTGAATCTGTTGATTCAGGGGGCCGCGGCGCACAACTACGTGACGGCGCACTGCCTCGTGCGGGACGAACTGGAGCAACTTCAGCCCGGAATTGTGCGTCTGTATGACAAGCTGGCGGTCAACCTGCACTTGTCGCAATGGCTGGGAGACATGTTTTTGTTCCTCGGTCGACCCAAAAAGTTTTGGCGAAATGTGGACAAGCCCGGACATCCGTTTCATGGCCATGCCTTCCTGATGAAGCATGGCAGCGAACTGTCCGAGGCATCGTACCGAAAAACAGTGCGCCGGGCGCGGAAAAAAGGCACCTCCTCGATTCCCGGCATTCATTATGCCGAAACGTTTTGGCTGTTGGGTCGCACGGTGCTCAAGGAGCGGCCAAACCGCCAGGCCCTGGAGGCCCTGTGCATCCAAACCACCGCCCGCATCTGGGGCATCGACGCGGATCGGCTGAGTGGCACGCTGACCGGTCAGGTTGAGTTCGGCAATTTGCAAACGCCCCTGACACGCAGTGGCCGGATGCTGCGTTCGGCGGCGGCCGGCTATGGAGGGGTTGTCCGCCGCAATGGCCGGTTTCAGGTGGTGGCCCGGGCCTGGATTTGGCCCTTGCTGGCGCACGAATTGACCAAGGGCACGGCCGAACTGGTATGCCTGCACGGACTCAACCGCCTGGACGAGTTGACCTACCATGAAATTACGGCTGAAGCCGACCGAATTGAACACGAGATATGGATGATTCAGGCCGGCGGTGAACTGTGGCGCAAATTCCTGGCGGCCGTTCCCAACAATGCTCACGGCCCGGCCCCCCTGGCAGAAACCCTGATGCGGGTGGCCCGGATGGATCCAGAACCCCTGGAACAGTTGGTGATGGATCTGGTCGAACATCCGCTGACCGCGCGGGCCACGTTGGCGGACATGTTTGATGATCCCCCGTGACGGGACGCCGCGCGGAGTTGCGGATCACTGGCGGTCCGGGCCCGTTGCGGTTAAAACTGGCCTGAATCCGATCACGAACACCGTCTGCTCAATCTCTGGCCTCCCATGTACTGCTCCCTTCGCGTCCTGTTACCCGTTTTGATCATTGCCAGCGGTTGCGGCCTGCGGCTCTCCGCGTGGCAACGGCAATCCGAACAGCGCTGGGACCAGTTTCTCGGTCCGTCCGGAAACGGACACTCGGCCGCGCGGAACCTGCCGATCGACTTGTCGTCCGAATCGGCGCTGGCCTGGCGTACGGATATTCCGGGGCGGGGCTGGTCATCGCCGCTGGTTCTGGAGGATGAAATCTGGTTGACCACGGCCATCGAACAGCCTGCGGACGCCGGCGATCCGGAGCCCAAAACAGCCACGGCCGCAGCGTCCGGCGGGTCGGCCTGGTCGTCGGTCCAGTTACAGGCGGTTTGCCTCGATCGCCATCGGGGCGGGATCAAGCGGACCGTCGACTTGTTTGCTATCGTCGACCCGCCGGCGATTCACTCGCTGAACAGTTTCGCATCACCCACGCCGGTCACCGACGGCGAGGTTGTGTATTGTCATTTCGGCGCATTTGGCACGGCGGCCGTAGCGCGGATGACGGGCGCGGTCATCTGGCGAAATACCGACAATGTGATCGAACACGAAGCCGGGCCTGGTTCATCACCGATTCTGCACAACGGCCTGTTAATCATGCACTGCGACGGCTGCGACCAGCAGTACGTGTGCGCGCTGAATGCCAGCGATGGCCGGCAGGTTTGGCGCACCGACCGCAGCGGAGAGATGAATCCGGTCGGCATGTACAAAAAAGCATTTTGCACACCCATCGTGATCAGCCGCGGCCAACATCACGAGCTTGTCTCGCCGGCTGCCAACTGGGTTTACGGTTACGACCCGGCCACCGGTCAGGAATTGTGGCGGGTCAGCTATGGACAACTGGGATTCTCCAACGTGGCCCGACCGCTTTGGGACGGCCATACGCTGTATGTTTGCAGCTGTTTTATGCAGTCCAAATTGCTGGCGATTGATGTGACCGGTGACCAGCCACTGGACGAGTCGCGGATCAAATGGACTTATCAGGGACAGGTCCCCAACATGCCTTCGCCGATCATCGTCGACGGGCTGATCTACTTTACCAGTGATCGCGGAATTATCACGTGCCTGGACAGTGGCACCGGCGAACGGAAATGGCAGGATCGTCTGGGCCGCGGATTTTCCGCGTCGCCCCTGTACGCTGACGGAAAGCTTTTTTGGGGGGACCACGATGGCAAATTGCATGTGCTGCAACCGTCCGGGGAGGAAATGAATCTGCTGGCCACCCATGAGCTGGATTCACAAATCATGGCCTCGCCGGCCGCTGTGGACGATTCGTTGTTTGTGCGAACCGCCACATCGCTGTACCATTTTCGCCGCTAGTTTCCAGCGTACCGGCCGATGTCGATTGCATTCCAGGGCGTTCCGTGGCTGTTGGCGACCGGGCAGGGTCGATCCGGGACCACGGTGCTAACCCGCGCGCTGGCCGCCCACCCGGATATCTGCTCGAATCGGGTTGAAAGCAACGTGCTGAAAGACGTATTGCTGGCCGGACATGCCGGCAGCACGATCCCCTCGCGTGTCCGGCAAATGGTCTTGCCGCCGGCCGAATACCAGGATGCGTTTCGGGACATGTTGACCCGACTGCTGTTTCCCGCGTCGCTCTGGATTGAACCGCAACCGCCGGCCGCGTTGTCAACATTTTCGGCGATGGAGCCATCCGCCGCCGAGTTCGCCGTGCAGATCTTTCCCGGTTTTCATTTTGCCAATATCGTGCGGAACGGAATTGAAGTCGTCGCCTCCCGGATGGTGCATCGGGTACTGGGAAAACACAGTTTCGAGGACCAGTGTGTTGCCTGGGCCGCGTCCGTTTCGATGGTCCGCTGGGGAACCGAGCGCGACGACTTCACGCTGATTCGACATGAAGACCTGTTGCCGGCCGAGACCTGTCGCCAGGTCATTGCCCGGCTGCTGGAACGGGCCGGGCTGAAACCTTCCGAGGCGGTCGCCTCGTATATCCTGAACGAGCGACGCAACCAGACCCGGTTCCGGTCCGAAACCGACCAGCAGGCCTGTGATTTGCAACACCGTCGCCAACGCTGGCGACACTGGACCGGAGAACAGCGCGACCAGTTTTCCGAAATCTGCTCGGAGGCCATGGACTGGTTCGGTTACGAAATCCCGTGGTAGCTCACGATCCGGCGGTTTCGTTGTCGTCCAGCGTCGCGGCAACCCGGGCGTCTGTTTTGAACGAATCCGGGAAATCTCCCAGGCATTCCGTGAGATCCACTTTCCGGGCATCCGCCCACAGGGACTCCAGGCTGTAATAGTCCCGGGTTTCGGAGTCGAAAATGTGAATCACAACCGTGCTGTAATCCAGCACGATCCAGCGACTCTGGTCGTATCCATCGATACTCATCCGCTTGTCATTCAGATCGTCTTCCAGCTTGTGATCGATCTCCTCGCTTATGGCATGCAATTGCCGGCGACTGTGACCGGTCACAATCACGAAATAATCGAACAGTGCCGTCTGGCTGCTCATGTCCAGCACGGTAATGTCTGTTCCGCCGTTTTCGGCGGCCGTTCGCGCGGCCGCCAGGGCCAGCTGCAAACTCAGTTCCGGATTGCGGCGATCAACGGCAGCGTTGGGTGATCGGTTTTCGGACACAAGGCCATCCTGTCGGGTGACGTTCAACGGATTCTCAAACGGGATTGCGAAGGTGCACGGATTTTAGACGGTTTCAGGACAATTTGACCATAGGACCGGTTTACCCCGGCCGGCGCCGGACACGTCAGCAGGGGGAAATCGCTACAATTCTGTTATGAATGCCAGACCGTGGGATGTCGTTGTTGTCGGTGCCGGCGCAGCCGGGTTGTTTGCGGCAACCGCCGCCTGCCGGTCTGGCGCCCGCACGTTGCTGATCGAGAAGAACCGGAAAATTGGCGTCAAGATCCTGATGTCCGGAGGCACCCGCTGCAATCTCACGCAGGCGACTGATTGGCGCGGCATCGCGACGGCATTTGGGGGCCAGCAGTCGCGATTTCTCAAATATGCACTGGCCAGTTTTACGCCGGCCCAGACCGTGGCCTGGTTCGAGTCGGCAGGTGTCCCCACCAGGACCGAGTCGACGGGAAAGATTTTCCCGGCCAGCAACCGGGCGGTTGAGGTTCGCGATGCCCTGGTCGATGCGGCACGTGCGGCCGGTGTCCAGATCCGGTCCGGAGTGTCCGTTTCCGGTATCCGCCCCCCGGAACCAAATTTTATTCTGGAAACGTCCGACGGCCACGTCACCGGGTACCAGTTGATTATTACCACGGGCGGGCAATCGTACCCCGAGTGTGGAACGAGTGGCGACGGTTACGCCTGGATGATACGGCTGGGGCACCGCATCATGCCACCCCGACCGGCCCTGACGCCGATTCGCGTGAACCAGGCGTGGGTGCGGGAGTTGGCGGGCGTGACCGTTGCGGATGCCGTTGTGGCCGTGCGACTGCAAGGCCAGAGTTCCAAAACGGCCGGGCCCCGCAGCTCCGATCGCGGCTCGTTCCTGTTTACGCACCGGGGATGTTCGGGACCGGCCGTGTTGAATGTCAGCCGGACGGTGACCGATCCGCTGCATAACGTTTCCAAAACGCTGGTTTGTGACTGGTTGCCGGCAACCCGGGAACAGGACTTGCGAGATCAGCTCACCTGCGAAAACGGCGGCGCCCGTTCGCTGGGGTCAGTGCTCCTGCCTTCATTGCCACGACGTCTGGTGGAGACACTGGCCGCGCACGCGGGGGCTGAACTGAATTGCCCGCTGGCCCAACTGGGCCGCAAACGGACCTCGGCCCTGGTGCAGGGATTCAAGGCCTGTCAGCTCGCCATCGACGGCACCCTGGGATTTGCAAAAGCCGAAGTGACGGCGGGCGGCGTGGCCCTGGACGAGGTGGATCCGCTGTCCATGTCCAGTCGGATCGTGCCCGGCCTGTTTCTGGCGGGGGAAATCCTGGATATTGACGGCCCAATCGGCGGTTACAATTTCCAGGCCGCCTGGAGCACCGGTCGTCTGGCAGGAATCTCGGCCGCTGCAGCCGCGCTCGCAATCGCGCGGGCTGCCCGTTGATTTGCCCGGGATTTGGCGTCATAACCAGTGCTGGTTCGCGCCTCCCGTTCTGTCCCGCAGTGCCATGATCCCGTCTGATCTGAACTCCCGACGAATGAAGCCGCACGGGGCCAGACCACGAAACCTGATCTGGCTGGTTGCGGTGTTGCTGCTGCCACTCGGCGTTTGCCGGCCCGCGGTCCTGACCGGGCAGGCCCCGGGCGAGTTGCCGTCGTACAAAAACGGGAATTGGGTGGTCGATCATGCCCAGGTGATCCCGGCCTACGCCAAAAAACAGCTGCTGAATTTGTGCAATGAAATCAACAATTTTCAGCGCGCCGAAATGGTGATTCTGACCGTCAACCGGACGGGAGCCGGCGATCCGCGGAAATTCGCGCTGCAATACTTCAACCGGGAACGAATTGGAGATACACGCAACAACAACGGGGTCCTGATTTTATGCTCGATGGAGGATCGGGCCATCGAAATCATCCTGGGCGATGGCCTGAATACGCCGGCCAACGAGCGGGCCACCGAAAAGGTAATCGACGAACTGGTCATCCCCAAAATGAAACGCAACGACGTGGCTGGAGCCATGTTTGGCGGCGCTTTTGGAATGGCCCGTGAGGTTATGGGATACGCCAATTTGGCGGAGAACATTCCCCGTTCCAATCCTGAACTGGAAACCGCGGACGAACGTCGACTGCGACTGGGGGGCAATCAATCGTGGACCCGGCTGTATTTGTTCCTGCTGGGAGGGGGTCTGTTCATTGTTTTGGGGATCGGCATCATCGTGGCGCGGTACCGCGTACGTTACGGGAAACGAAAATGCGAAAAGTGCCACCACGACATGATCATGCTGGATGAACAGCAGGACGACACCTTGCTGGATCCTCCGGAGATTATCGAGGAGGAGTTGGGCAGTGTGGACTATGACGTATGGGCGTGCCAGAATTGCGATCACGTGCTGAAATACCGGTACGGCGCGTTTTTTACGCGCTATTCCCGTTGTCCCCGGTGCCGTTACAAAACGCGCAGCAAGGTCTCGCGAACGCTGCGCAGCGCAACCACCAGTCGGGGCGGGCTGGTGCGTGTTGATGAGCAGTGCGCCAATTGCAGTTATCACAATACGTACACCTATTCCACGCCGCGGGTCTCCAAATCCTCGTCGGGGGGCGGCTGGAGTGGCGGGGGACACAGCAGCAGCGGTGGATTCTCGGGGGGCGGCGGTGGCCGCTCGGGCGGTTTTTCGTCCGGTGGCGGCGCCAGCGGGCGCTGGTAAGCGGCCTGCCGGCCGTTCAGCCCAGCTGCTCGCGCAGATAGTCGATACTTTGCCGGGCCAGCTCCGGCGGTGATACGCCGGTATCGAACACTTCCACCGACAGCCATCCGGCATAATGCACTTCACGCAACGCGGCGATAATCGGGGCATAATCGACAAGGCCCATGCCGGGACCGCGGCGATTCGGGTCGTTGCAATGAAAATGGACCAGGTTTCGACGACTGGCTCGAATGATCTCGGGAATCGAATCGGTTTCCGTCGACATCGCCTTGACGTCCAGATGCAATTGAACTGCCGGGGAATCGATCCTTTGGATCAGGTCGCGTGTCTCCCGGGCGGTCCGCAAAAAGTCGCCTTCCTCGGGTCCCAGCGGCTCCAGAGCCAGCGTCACGCCCGTTTTCTGCAATTCGGGAATCACCTGCTGAATACAGGCGGCTGCCAGCCGGTGAGCCTGCGGCAGCGTGACACCGGGCAAACGATTTCGCTGCTCGGGCGAGCCAAACACCAGGATTTGGCCGCCGGTTTGGAAACAAATCCTTGCCAGTTGCCGCAAATATCGGGCGGTTTCGAAACGCACTGCGGGGTCCGGCGATGTCAGATGCAATCGGTCGGTGCCGGCCAGCAACCAGTGCAACCCCACCACCTGCAATCGGTATTGAGCGGCCAGCTGCCGGATTTTCCGGCACGTCCGGGGCGAGATGTCGAAGGCTGATGCAGCCAGCGTGAAGGGAGCCAGTTCGATTCCGTCATAACCCAGCTCGCTGGCCAGCTGGAACGCCTCGTCGTGCGGCCAGTCGCGAAACGTTTCATTGCAAATCGCAATTTTCATGATCAGGGTGGTGGCCAGGCGAACCGGTCCGCCGCCGGGGACCTTGTCAATTCGCAACCCGTGGCTCGTCGCCCGCGTCGCTGCGGCCGGCATGGCCGGAATCGTCGCGGGTTTCACTGACCGGTCGCCGCTGGGCCGTTCCGGGCACCACCAGCGGGCCGGGTGAATTTTCCTCAATGATTCTTTTTAACTCGTCGGCATTGACCGATTCCACCTCGATCAGCCGCTCGGTCAGCGCAATTAACGCTTCGCGACGCACGTCCAGAATATGACGGACGCGCTCGATGCCCTCGTCAATAATCCGTTTTACCTCGTCATCAATTTCGCGAGCGGTTTTCTCGCTGACGACCGAACTTTGCTTTTCCTGATAGGCGCCAGCCAAAAATGGCGAACGGTTGGAGTCCCGGTAGTTGACTCGTCCCAGACGACTCATCCCGTATTGCATTACCATGGCCCGGGCAATCTCCGAGGCCCGTTCCAGGTCGTTTTGGGCACCCGTGGAAATGTCCGGGTAAATCATCTCTTCGGCCAGCGTTCCGGCCAGCAGGATCTGTATTTGACTTTCCAGTTCCGACTGGGTTGCCAGAAAGCGGTCGCCTTCCGGACGCTGCATGGTGTAACCGAGCGCCGCCAGACCGCGCGGAATAATGGAAACCTTGTGGACGGGATCCGTGTTGGGCAGACTGTAGGCCACCAGGGCGTGGCCACTTTCATGATAGGCAACCCGCTGCTTCTCCTCGACGTTCATCACCCGTTGTTTCTTTTCCAGTCCCGCGGTAACCCGTTCCACGCTGTCGTTAAACTCATCCATCTCGACGGAATTCTTTCCCTTGCGGGCGGCCAGCAACGCGGCTTCGTTGACCAAATTGGCCAAATCGGCCCCGGCGAATCCGGGACTAATCGCGGCAATGCGGTGCAAATCAACAGCCGGATCGAGCTTGACGTTCTTGACATGCACTTTCAGGATCTCTTCGCGGCCGGCCAGGTCCGGTCGGTCCACCAGCACGTGGCGGTCAAACCGCCCCGGCCGCATCAGGGCCTGGTCGAGGGTCTCGGGGCGATTGGTGGCACCCATGACGATCACGCCGCTGTTGGAAGTGAATCCGTCCATCTCCACCAGCAATGCGTTGAGCGTTTGTTCGCGTTCATCATGCCCGCCGACGACGCTGCCGCTGCGTGATTTGCCCAGGGCATCCAGTTCATCGATAAAGATGATACAGGGAGCCTTGGCCTCGGCCTGTTGAAACATGTCTCGCACGCGGGCGGCCCCCACGCCGACAAACATCTCCACAAAATCGCTGCCGGAGAGGCTGAAAAACGGCACCCCCGCCTCGCCGGCGATCGCCTTGGCCAGCAAGGTTTTGCCGGTTCCCGGCGGCCCTACCAGCAAAACGCCGCGAGGAATCCGCCCACCCAGTTTCGTGTACTTTTCCGGATTTGCCAGGAAATCGACGATCTCCTTGACCTCCTCCACGGCTTCATCGATTCCGGCGACATCGTTAAACGTCACCTTCAAATCTTCTTCGGCATGCAGTTTTCCGCGGCTGCGACCAAACTGCATGGGTCCGGCCGTACCACCCAGCCGCCGCATCATCCACAGAAAAAACAAAATCAGCAACGCCGTGGTGAACAGCAAAAATCCATAACGTTCCATAAACGACGGGCCGGCCGATGAATCATATCTGATTTTTTTGGCTTTCAGCCGGGCCATCAATTGCGAGGCCACCTGGTCCGAGGGGTCGCGATTGACAACAAAAGAAACGGTTTTCGGTTCACTCCACTGATCGTCGCCCGGTGGCTCCAGCAGTCCGGCGACGCGCCGTTCGCAAATCCAGTTTCCCCTGTATTTTGCGATCACTGATCTGGACACTGTGCAGGTTACTGACTTCGTCCCAGCGGTTGTTGTAGCTGCCGTTTCGAAAAACGATCCTGCTGGCCGAACCGGGTTCGGCCGGCCCTCCAAATTCCTCGTATTCTGTGGCATCCAGCAGCTGATCAAAATCGCTGAAGCTCATGCGGTATTCGGCCATACCCCCGAACATCAGCATGACCAGCAAGGTCAGACCCATCGTCAGCATGATAAAAAACAGGGCCAAACCTGGCTTGCTGCGGGTGTCGTTGTTTTTGCCTTTATCCGGATCCATTCAGTCAGCGTCCTGTGAAAAATGCCATCTCGTTTTGTTCGTCAAGCCATCGGGGGCCGGCCCGGTTGGGCCAACGTCTGGCGGAGGCGATTCGCGGTCAATTTGGAGCGATCCCCCCGGAACGGGGAGCAGTCCCCCCGGAACGGGGAGCAGTCCCCGGAACGGGGAGCGATCCCCCGGAACGGGGAGCAGTCCCCCCGGGAACGGGTCGCCAGCCAGGAAGCGAGAAGTCGTACGCATCGTTCGCGGTCGTCAACCTGCTGGCAAGCGGACGGGCTCGCCGGCCAGCCCCCGGGCCCCAAAAATCCGGTAACATTCAGATTTGCATGATCAGGGGACAATTGCACGGGAAATGGACCGGATGGAGCTCAAAATCCGCGGCGGGGCTCGCAGATCCTGCCCTTTTCAACGATAAAACCGATCGCTCCCGCACAGGCGGGAGCTCTCCGAACCGAGTATTCTAGCAGGCCCCATGTCAGACCCCAGCCCCAACCAGCCGTCAAACGGGTCCGGTTCCACCGGAATCGCCCTGTTGGGTGCCACCGGCAGTATCGGAACCAGTGCCCTGGAAGTTGTCCGACACCTGGGCAATCGCCTGTCGGTCCGACTGATGTCGGCGCACTCCAATTTGACAAAACTGGTCGAATTGGCTCGTGAATTCCGGCCGGCCTGGATCGCCGCCACGGATTCCAGCCGCGCCGAACGGTTTCGCTGGCCGGCGTTGCCAGGCACCGAATTACTGGTGGGGCACCAGGCTTTGGAACAGGCGATTGCCGGCGATGAAGGCATCCAGACCGTGCTGGCAGCCATCGTTGGTGTGGCGGGCATGCACAGCACCCTGGCGGCCCTGCAGGCCGGAAAAACCGTGGCCCTGGCCAACAAGGAGGCATTGGTGGCCGCCGGTCCCCTGGTCATGGCCACGGCCCGGCAAACGGGCGCCATCATCCTGCCAATTGACAGCGAACACAATGCGATTTTCCAGTGTTTGCAGGCGGGCCGCCGCAAGGAACTGTCGCGTGTCATCCTGACCGCCAGTGGAGGACCATTTCGCCAAATGTCCCGGGACCAGATGAATCACGTCACTCCCGAACAGGCACTGGCCCATCCCAACTGGGACATGGGCCGCAAAATCAGTGTGGATTCCGCCACGATGATGAACAAGGCGCTGGAAATTATCGAGGCCCGGTGGCTGTTTGATTTGGCCACGGACCAAATCGAGGTGGTCGTGCACCCCCAATCCGTCGTACACTCAATGGTGGAATTTGTTGATGGTTCGGTGCTGGCCCAGATGAGCCCGCCGGACATGCGGTTGCCGATTCAGCACGCCCTGCTGTACCCCGAGCGGTTCGCCGGCCTGACACCGCGTCTGGACTTCGCCGGGACGCTGTCTCTGGAATTTGATCCTCCGGATATATCCCGATTCCCGGCACTGGGTCTGGGATTACAGGTGGCCCGGAGGGGCGGAACGGCCGGAGCGGTCCTGAATGCGGCCAACGAAGCGGCCGTCGATGCTTTCCTGAACCGGCAAATTGGATTTAACGACATTGTACGAGCTGTGGGAGATGTCCTCGCACAGCATCCGTTCCAGATACAACCCGCGATCGAGCAGATCATTGCCATCGATCAGTGGGCTCGCGAGGAGATACGCAAGTGGATTTCGGGTTAATCGCAAGTCTGTCCGACTGGCTGGACGGTGGCTGGTGGTGGAGCGTATTGCAGGTCGTCCTGGGCCTGGGCGCGGTGATTTTCGTTCATGAACTGGGGCATTTCCTGGCCGCCAAGGCGTGCGGGGTCAAGGCCGAGAAGTTTTATGTCGGGTTTGACGCATTCGATATCAAAATCGGTGACCGCGTCATCATTCCCCGCCGCCTGATCCATTTTCAGCTGGGTGAAACCGAATATGGCGTGGGCATCCTGCCGCTGGGCGGTTACGTCAAGATGCTGGGGCAGGACGACAACCCGGGGAAAATGGCCGAAGAACGCGAACGGGCCATGACGCAGTCCGGCGAAGGAGTGGGCGGAACGGCGCTGGACCCGCGCAGCTATATGGCCAAGTCGGTTCCCCAACGGATGCTGATTATTTCAGCGGGCGTCATTATGAATCTGATATTTGCCGTCATCTTTGCCACGCTCGCGTTTCGTTTTGGCGTGAATTATGAACCGCCCCGGGTAGGTTCCACCCTGCCCGGCTCGCCCGCCTGGCAAAATTGTATTGATGGCTCAACCATTACCGAGATCAACGGAGTGCGGACCGATGATCCGGACCGGTATTACACGTTTCAGCATCTGCGCGAAGCAATCATTCTGGACAGCGATGAAGGTCCGGTGGAGATGGAAATCATCGGACCCGACAACGGTTCTGCCCGCCGCGAGACGATCGTAGCGGCCCCCAACCTGATCGGAATGAAGGGAGGCGAGGACCTCAAGTCGCTGGGTATCGGACCGATGATCAGCTCGACCCTGGCCAGCCCGCCGACGCTGGCCGGACAGGCCGCCGAAAACGCCGATCCCCCGTTACTGGCGGATGACCGGGTGCTGGAGATTGAAGGCACGGTCGTGCTGTCCGGTTTTGATATGAAACGCACGTTCGCCCGCTACTCGGACCAGCCGGTCGCGATCAAGGTGGAGCGTGGAGGTCCGGACGGTGAAACGGTTGATATCATGCTGCCCCCCAATCCGTCCCGCGGTATCGGTCTGGAGATGGAGCTGGGGCCGGTTCGCGCTGTTCGCAAGGGATCGCCAGCGGAACAGGCAGGGATCCTTCCGCTGGACCGGATTGTTTCGGTCGATGGCGGACCCGTGGGTGACCCGTTTACCTTGCAACAGCGAATGCTGGTACTGGCCCGCGAGCGGCAACCCGTGAGTCTGGGAATCCGGCGGGCCGACGAAAACTCCTACGACGGCGACGGCATGAGGGAACTTGAGGTCCAGGTCACCCCGATCTTGCCAAATTTTCCGTCCGCCAGCGGTGACCCCCGCTTCGGGATTACGATTGAATCGCTGGGCGTGAATCTGCTGGTCAGTAATCGCGTGGCCGGCACGCGTGCCGAAGCCGCCGGACTGCAGCCTGGCGATCAGATCAGTTCCGTCAGCCTGCAATTGAACGATGCACAAAAGCAGTCGCCGCGATTGGCCGGCCTGAATCCGGATTTCGATTTTCAGGACGAGCCCAACATTTGGCCAGCCGTCGACAGCGTGATTCAAATGCTGGACCCGGGAACGGCCGTTCAGGTGAAATACTTGCGCAACCGACAGGTCGAAACAACCGAGTTGACCGTGACCGAAATGCCCGGGTTCTACCGGGAAACGCGGGGCATTATTCCGCAAATTGAACAGCGGTTGTACCAGAATTCGCAGGTTTGGGTCGCCATGAAAAACGGACTGCGACAAACGGCAGACGACGCTTCGCGGGTCCTGAAATTCCTGAAAAAACTGGTGCGGGGTCAGTTGTCGGTCAAACATTTCGGGGGACCGGGCACCATCGCCGTGGTAGCCACGTCCGAGGCCAGTCAGGGGACCAGCCGCCTGCTGTTGTTTCTGACGTTGCTGAGCGCCAATCTGGCGATCATCAATTTTCTGCCGATCCCGGTCCTCGATGGAGGGCACATGGTATTTTTGGCGTATGAGGGAATCTTTCGCCGGCCCGTCAGCGAACGACTGCAAGTCGGATTGTCGATCGCCGGAATGGTCTTTCTGATCGCGTTGATGGTGACCGTGATTGGACTGGATATCTGGCGTTTGACCTGACACCGGGCATCACGGCGTCACCAGGGACCGGCGCGCGGTGCGGCAGGCTGGCGCCCGGCCGTCAATGGTCGGCCCAGGCGGAAACGTTGGGGATCGTGGCAATCGCCGTTATCGGGAAATGAGGTCGGCCGATTTTCCCGGAAACCTGTTGATTGATCAGCGGCAACTCATACAGCGCCTGATTGATCTTCTCCAGCAAACTGCCGGGATCCAGCGGTTTTTTGATGTGATAGGCCGCGCCGCCGTTGTGGGGCCGGGAAATGACGTCCGGCAATTGACGCACCGACATGTACATGATCGGGACATCCTGACGCTCGGGGATTTGTTGCAACTCGGATACCAGGCTGGCCCCCTGGCTGTCATCGATTTCTTCATCACACACGATCAGATCCAGCTCCAGTTCCGCGCGCCCTTGATTGCCGCTGCCCGGTCCTGGGCACAATAAACCTGGAACTCGGCGCAATCCAGCATGGCCGCCATGGCCGTCAGGGTCAGGGCATCGGGATCAATCACCATGACCACGGGCTTGTTGAGCGAATTCATGATCGGCACTCCGTCGGAAACGAGGGGGGAGATGGGTTCGCCAATCCGTCAGCCAGTGAAATTCCGATCCCTTGGGAATCTCTGTTCGTCGCTCGATTTCATCGTCCATCTCACGGCACAGACTTTGCCAAAACGGCCAGCTCCCCGCAATCGTTACAGCTGGCCCAACCGGACGGGACGCCTCGCGCGGCAACCGGTCGCGTATCCGGTCGGATCCGGAAAAAAAGAGAATCGGTCGCGGAATTCCGCGTTGTGCCATTTGCGCGGGCTGCTCATGGCAACGGTTCGTCAGACATCGGGCCGGACGGACACGCCCGCAGTACCGGCTTCCCGGATGGCTCGTCGACGGATTTCACCAGTCCGGTCCCGGGAAACAGCCTTGAGGCGCTGAACGCCCCTAGAAACGGACCATGCCGCCTGCCACCATCCCGTTCGAGAAAATCGTGGTCCCCGTATCGACGATCAGCGGTACGGCGGGACCGGAAATGGTCAGGATCTGGGCCGGTGCCGTGGCGACGCCGTCCACCCACACCGCTTCGTAGCCGGCGTAAATCGACACTGTGCCCGGTGCGATATCGTAATGCAACCGGATGCTCAGTTCACCTACGCCAGCCGTTGTTCCCTTGCGATCGTCCAGCAGCGTCTGGGTCCCGACGGGAGTTCCGAATACGGTTTGAGTAAAATTGATGCTGGCCTTGGCGTCATTATAAAAAACGCCGCCCTTGATGAATCCGGTTAAAAACAGATCGCGGGTCAGCGGGCGGCGAAATTCTGCTCCCAGACCCAGGCCCCACAGGTTGTTGCGGGCGACGGTCGGCGTGTCGGTTTGCAAAAAATTTCCCAAACCGGGATTGAAAAAGTTGCCTTCAATTAACGACTGTTCCTGCAGATACATATAGCGAGGTCCCAAAAACAGGGAAAACCCCGGATGCACCGCCCGTTTGAAATTCCACTCCAGGCTGAACAAATTGGATTCATAGAAGTAGTCAAAAGCGGTCAATTGCGAGTTCGCGGGTAATCCAGGAGGGGTGAAGGCGGGTGACATCAGGTTGCCCGTGCGCGACTCGGTGACATCCCAGTTGTTAAAGTACCCGCGAATTTCCCACGTGGCACCATCGTTGACCAGTCGCTGCACGCGAAAGTCGATGCCACCGGAGACATTCAAATCGGATGCCTGTTCAGCATCAAACACCGTGTCCAGGGTGACGTCCTCGGTGATCAGCGAAATATCCTGCATGGTTCCCGGGCGGTCCATGACTCGGGCACCGATTTCCATCTCCCAAACCGGCCGCGTTCCGTATGTCTGGTTGGGCCATTGCGCCCAGACGGCATTACAGCAAAACAAAATCAGAATTGCCGAACCGGCCACAACTTTCGTTTTCACGGGTTTTCCCCCCAAGGTGAACACGCGCAATACTACACTTTGCCTTATGAGATCGGCCCGTATTGATGGAACAATTAGTATCCACGGCATGGCCGGCAAAGTTCACCAGGTCTCGCCAAACGAACTCGCTTGCCTGAATTGCGCAGACCACGACTGACCGGGACATCCTCAGCGCGTGGCATTGGTGGCATGCCAGCAACATGGGGCAGCGGTTGAGACCCAACCGTCATCGTCTGCGCGGATCGGTTCGAGCGCTGCCGTCCGTTTTCGGGTGGCGTCGCTATCGGGGTCCGTGGCCCGGCTCGTCAGTTTCCCCGAGATCGAAATGCCGGCGCGGATCACTGATCCGGTAGGCTTCGATTTCAAAAGGGTTGTCCAGGTAGGGATCGCGGCGATTCACCCACAACCAGAATGAACAGCCGAGGTAGAATGGCAAAAAAGCCGGCCCCCACCGCTCATATTGCCGGACGTGAACCTGTTCGTGGTCACGGACGACATCCAGCGTTTTCCGGTCCAGCCCGTAAATGACGTGGCCCAGCGTCATGGCTGACGAACAGCCCCCTGGGGGAACGCGACGCAAAAACCAGCTGACGGGGCCTCCGTAAAATTCGAGACAACCCTGTCGCCATTGCACGCGAGTCCCAAATCCAAGACCAAATACGCCAAATCCCAGCCCCAACAGCGTGTTGGGCAGACTCCAGCAAATCGTGCAGCGATTTGGTGATCATGAAAACGCATTCGGGAGCAGGTCGCAAGCGTCCATCCTGGTTGGCATAACCGGTTCTCTCTGCAAACTCGGGATCCGGCAGCCTGATTCCCTCCCGGAAACAAATCCAGTCCGGCAAACAGGTTGGACCTTTGACGGCAGCTGCCAGCACAATATTTGGCAGCATCACCCGATTGTGAAAGATCAAGCTTTACCAATGACACGATTTTCGACGAAAAAGTACGACGGTGCCGTAGTCTGGAACCGGTCAGGATGACCGGAATGGGCCACTGTCCTGTCCCCGGCCAACGGGGACATTGCGAATGGAATTGCAAACAGGAATGGCAAGCATGAACCACAAGCGTCGTTCAGGGATTGTAACCTGCTGGCTGCTCCCGGTGTTGGCGTGTTTCTTTCTGGCAACGCCGCTGTTTGGCGACGGGCTGGATTTGCAACAGCTGAAGAGCATCGAAAAACAGGTTCAGCAGGTCGCCCGCAACCAAATGGACATGGTCGTTGCCGTCACCGATGGCATTGGATACGGCAGCGGCGTGATCGTCAGCGAGGACGGACTGGTGTTGACCGCCGGTCATGTGCTGATCACCGGCGGCAACGATTTCCGCGTGATTTTTCCCGATGGCCGCAGCGTTCGCGCGGAACCTCTCGGTCGGAATCTGAATCACGACGCCGGGATGGTCAAAATCGCCGAACCCGGATCATGGCAGTACGCCGATATCGGTGACATCTCGGAACTGAATCCGGGCGACTGGTGTGTTTGCCTGGGGCATTCCGGCGGATATGAATTGGGCCGGCGACCGCCGGTACGGGCCGGACGGATCCTGAAATTCGAATCGGATCAGCTGGTCACCGATTGCGTACTGATTGGCGGTGACTCCGGTGGCCCGTTGTTTGATCTGCAAGGCCGGGTCATTGGAATCCACAGTTCGATTGGCAGTTCAGTGGCCGAAAACCGGCATGTCTCGATCGAGGTATTCAAGACCCATTGGGACCGGATGATGGGAGGCGAATGCTGGGGCGTGCTGCCAGAACTGTCTGCCCAACAGGACGAACAGGAATCCCGGGCTTCGCTGGGCATCCGGGTGGATCGCGCCGCATCGGTCGCCCGGATTCTGCTGGTCCATCCGGACGGGGCCGCCGAGAACGCCGGATTGCAGGCCGGCGACGTGATTCTTCGCTTCGACGGAATTCCGGTAAATGATTCACAACATCTGATCGACCTGATCGGCGACCGCCAGCCGGGCGAGACGGTCCATCTGGTTATCCGGCGAGAGTCCGGTGAACTGAAAATTTCGGTTGCCCTCGGGGACCGTCGTTAAATGCGGGTCGGTTGGAAACCGGCGAGTGCCTGATCAGGGAACTGGCGGGGGAACACGTCAGCAAAAAAACTTCGCGCCACTGGACGCGAACCAGACCACAGGGATGTTTGCAATGCCTCGTTCAAATCGTGGAATCATTTTTGGCCAGCACCTGTTTTGGCGACTGGGAGCCCTGACGCTGTGGTTGACCGTTCTGTTGGCTTCGCCCCTGGCGGGCCAGGAATTGTCGGACGAGATGCGAGGCATTTTTGAGGAAATGATGCCGCAGCTGGATGCTGATTTGCAACAAAAGGTCCGCAATGCGATCCGCCTGAGACGTGATTACCTGGAATTGACGGCGGATGAATTCAAGCGATTTCGGGATCACCCCGCCAATCCATTTGAGGGATGGCAAGGGATCAATCCGGACCTGATTCAGGGTCTGATCCGGTTGCAATTCGAAACGCAGCCGATTCGCAGCCGGGTCCCGGCAAACCTCGAACGACAATGCTCCGAGTTGTTAACCGGTCTGGCCCCGGTAACTCGCCGGGTAACCGCCGGCACGGTCCGTATTACCGATGGTCAACGCCAGATTGCGCTGGGGATGGTTGTCAGCAACGAAGGGCATATCGTAACCAAGCTGAGTGAAATCCAGGGTGCCAAAAGTCAACTGTTTTGCACGGCGTTTGACGATCGAAAATTCTCTGCAGAGGTCATTGCCAAAAACGACGTCAACGACGTGGCCCTGTTGAAAATCGCGGCTGGCGAGCTGCCGCCAGTGCCATGGGCCTCCGGTCAGCCCGAGATCGGCTCGTTCATTATTACCACCCATCATGAAACCTGTCCCCTGGCGTTGGGGATCTACTCCAATCCACCCCGATCCCTGGTGGGTCAAAACCAGGCGTGGCTGGGCGTCAAACCGGTCACCGACCGGCAAGGTGTTAAAATTGTGGAGGTAACGGCAGGCAGTTCCGCCGACAAGGCAGGACTGGAGCTGAACGATATTCTGCTGAGTATCAACGGGAAACCTCTGACAGACGTTCAGGGGCTGGTCAATGAAATTCGCCGCAATTCTCCCGGTGACAAGGTCGTGGTCGAATATCTGCGCGATGGCGTGGCCGGTCGGGTTGTGGCCGAACTGGCCGGCCGAAACGTCGGAGGTCCGACGGCGGATCGATTTAAACAAATGGAGACTTTTGGAGCCATCCCGTCGCAACGCCGTGACGGATTCCCGATGGTATTTCAACATGATACGCCGCTGGTGCCCGAGCAATGTGGTGGTCCAGTGACCAATTTGCAGGGCGAAGTTATCGGCATGAACATTGCCCGGGGAGGCCGGGTCGCATCCTACGCCATTCCCGGCGAACACTTGCAACAATTGCTGGGCGACATGTTGCGTCCAAATGTTGCATCCAAGGACATCGACTGAACGTCGCTCACCGGTCACAGCAAGCGAAACTTGTTTCTCAGCCGCTCTGGCCGAGTGTCTGGCCAGCCTGGGACGCCGGTACCTGCCTCGTCGGTGCTCCGTCCGTCCAACGCGGCAGCAGCGCGGCAAAGCGGGTCTGAAATGCCGCATAGCCGGCGACCAGCTCGGCCGGAGAAACCGGATTTCTGCCGGTTACGGTAATCAGTCCGGCATCGATCCGAACCCGCACCGGCAGATCCGGAATCGACAGTTCGCACCAGGTGGCGGTCCGGTCGTAGTCAACGACCAGTCCCGATGGACAGCACTCCTCCACCAAATCGATCAACCGCTCAGGATCAAAATCATCGCGCATCGAAATCTGCAAGCCGCTGGCGGCCGGTTGCAACAGCGACTGCAGCCGCTCGTCCATCATCAAGTGCCGCTGACGTATGCTGGAAACCGTGCGGCGCCACAGACAGCCTCGCCCGTTGTCCGGGTCGGGCAGCAACGTGATCTCCAGGTCAAAATCCGGGGTTGCGATCAAACCACAGCCGTCCGCCGGACCGCCCACTTGCAGTTGCCGACGCCGAAACCCGAACTTTTCGCGCAAGCAAACGAACAACCCGTCCAGTTCCTGTTCCAGATCACGATGACCAATTTGCGCCAGATAACGCTGCCGGTCAGCAGCCCGATCCGCAGCGAAATGCGATGGACGGTACCCCTGCAGACTGGTAATCAGCGCACGGCGCACGGCAAAAATTGAAAATTCGGGGGTGGCGTCGGAAGTCAGCGCTTTGTTCATCGCCATCGCTTGAGGATCAGTTTCACCGCGAAATCCATGGTCCACACGGTCGCGCCCGGCCCGGCGGCGGAAAGGGATTGGGCTCGAGGATAACGGGAATCATTTTGGACCGTATCGAGACCCTAACATACCGTGACGGGCGAAGGGATTGAACGGCCCCTTGCCGGCACAACCAGCCGCCGGCCGGCATCCTGCAAGGCGGGTTCGCTGAGCAAGTTTGGTATTTCGGGTGGGTGTCAGCAAAAAACCACAGCCCAATGCCCCCCGCGGGATGGTTGCCCAGGTGGTCCCGGGGGTGGTTCGTGCGGCAGCAGCCGGAAATCAACAGACTTTGACTTTGATATAGGTCGATTTTTTCAATCCGGCTAAACTGGCCGGCTGACGTCAGCATCGAATCACGTACGCAGAGCCCGGACGGGATCGCGGGACGACAACCGGCGCAAGGAGGTGCCACTGATGGCCACCGAACTGAAGTTTTTGCACGCGTCCGATCTTCATCTGGACCGGCCCCTGTGCGGGCTGGCAGAAATCCCGGCGCATCTCAAGGAATCACTGGCCAACGCTCCTTATCAGGCGGCGACGACACTGTTTGACTTGGCGCTTTCCGAGAAAGTCGATTTTGTTCTGCTGTCCGGAGACGTCGTCGATCTGGATCAGAGTGGTCCTCGTGGTGCGGCGTTTTTGCTGGGTCAATTCGAACGACTGCGGCAAAAGGGAATTCGCGTTTACTGGTGTGCCGGACAAGTCGACCAGCCCGAGCGCTGGCCGGCGGCCGTGGAACTGCCGGGAAACGTCGTCATCTTTCCGTCGACCATGGTCGAGCAGGCAACGCACGTTCGCAACAACAAACCGTTGGCCACGATTTGCGGTGCGGGATACGAATCGCGGAAACGCAACCCCTCGGATTTTCGATGTGAGCCCGGGGCTCCGTTCCCGATCGCTCTGCTGCACGGTGACCTCGACACCAGCGGCATGACCGCCCAGAACATCCGTTATTGGGCGTTGGGGGGTCGCCACCAGCGAACCACGATCGACAAGACCGGATCGCTGGCTGTGTATCCAGGGACTCCCCAGGCCCGTGGCCCGGACGAATCGGGCGCTCACTCCTGTTGCCTTGTGGCGGTTGACGAGGCCGACCGGATCAAGGTCTCCGAAATCGAGATCGATTCCATCCGCTGGAGCCGCCAGCAAGTCACGATTGCCGAAAACGCCAGCCTGGAAGATATCAAAACGGGTCTGGCCGACCGTTGCTCGGCGTTGCGGTCCGGAGCCGATGATCAGCTGACGCTCGTCAACTGGAAAATTACGACCAGCGGACCGTTCAATCCCCGATTGCGAAACGACAACTGGCACCAGCAGCTGGTCAGCTGGTTGCGCGACGAATACGGCCGGTCCAGCCATGGAATCTGGACGGTTCAGTTGACTATCGATCCGCCGCCAAGCCTGCCCGCGGAATGGTATGAGGAGGACACCATTTTGGGTGACTTCTTGCGGGCTCTGGGACGGTATCAGGGTGATTCAAACATGGCACTGTCGCTGCTGGAATACGTACCCGAAACCCGTCCGGACGACGACTGGTTGGCCGAAATGTCACGGGTCGCGCCCGAGCATCGCGAAAACATCCTTCGTCGGGCCGCGTTGACGGGGGTCGATTACCTGTCACTTCAGGAACATCAGGAACCGGCATAACGCATCAGGCGGACCCCGGCAGGAATGCCACTGGCCGCACACCACTCATTCGTCCGCGATTTGGCGGGCGAGTCCAAAGGGAGTTGGCAAAGTGAGAATCAACGATATTCAGGTTGACGGATTCGGAGTCTGGAAGGGGTTAACGGTTGATTCCCTGCCCGACGGGATGACCCTGTTTTATGGCCACAACGAGGCGGGCAAGACCACGTTGATGCAGTTCATTCGGACGCTGATGTTTGGTTTTTCCGAGGACCGGCGGGAACGGTACATTCCTCCGGTCTATGGCGGCCTGGCCGGCGGAGAACTGCATGTTGTGACGGCCCACGGCAATTACCGCATCCAGCGGCATGTCGATCCGAATCGCCTGAACGATGTTACCGGTGATCTGGCGGTCATCGACGACGCCGAGGGCACCAGTTACGGCCGCGCCCATCTGTCCACCCTGTTGTCGGGCCTGGATGAATCAATTTTCAACAATGTGTTTGCGATCGGCCTCCGCGAAATCCAGGAACTGAGCACACTCAACAGTACCGACGCGGCCGAGCATTTGTACAAGCTGACGACGGGTATTGATCGGGTGTCGCTGGTTGATGTTATGCGAAACCTGCGCCAGAGGCGGGAATCGATTTGGTCCCAAAATGCCGACGCCACCAGTCGCCTCGGGGAACTGCACAACCGCCGGCGTGCCTTGCAGCGGGAAATTGATGACTTGCTGGGGCGCTCGCGACGCTGGTCTCGCATCGCCGCGCAGTGCGGGGAAGCCGGTCACCAGCTGGAGGAGCTGGCCGGCCAACTTGAAACACTGCAGCGCGAGGCGCGGGTTGTGGAGGTTGCCTTGCAAATCGGAGATCGCTGGCGCAGTCGGCGCCATCGATGAACAAATCAACAACCTCGGCAACTTGCCCCCGGCCAGTGATATTTCCGTGCCGCAGCTGGACAAGCTGAATCAGAAGATCGCCCAGCAACGCGAAAAGATTGCCGCCGTCCGGTCGCAGCGCAAGGCCGTCCGCCGCCAGGCCAATGCCCTGCCCGTCAACCGCCAGCTGGTCGCCCAGGCCGCGCGCGTCGATGCCATGTGCGAACACCTGCCATGGATCGAGGCCCTGGAGAATCAGGCCGAGCGTTTGCGTAACGAAATGGAATCGATTCGCAGTACCCTGGGCGGCGAGGTATCGGGACTGGGGACCCGTCTGGACCTGACCTCCCGCGATGTTCGCGAATTGACCAATCAGGGCTTTGCGGCTCTGCAGGCCAGCGCCAAAAAGATGATTGGCAAACGCGAAGAGCTGGAATCAGCCGCCGATCAGGTGGAACGCGCGCAAAAGTGAATTGGGCCAGTACGAGGGACGAATTCAGTCGGCCCTGGTCGAACATGGTGACGGGTTAACGACCTCGCGGGAGGATGCGGCCCGGATGGTCAACCGGTTGCGGCGGCGAATGGAACTGGAAGAAAAAATCGAGAAACTGAATGCCAGCCGCCATGATCTGGAACGCGATATTGACGACGTGGTCAACGAGCAGGTTTTGCCGGTCGGCAAGCTGGCCACGCTGGGAGTGGTGTTTGTGATGGGCGTGGTGTTCGCCGGATTCGGCTTGCTCAGCATGACGTATACCGAAGGCCAGTGGGGCACGACGGCCACCGAAGTGGGATTCCTGTTTATGGTGCTGGGTACGGTATTTGGCCTGTTTTCGCTGGCGCTCAAACACCACTGGGAACGTGTTGCCCGGGATGAACTGGACGACTTCCGGCACCAGTTTGATCTGGTTCGACAGCAGCTGAAGCGAGCCAAAAGCGAACGCGATGAAATTGAGCGTCACCTGCCCGCCGGCGTTGGTGAATGGGAATTGCAATTGCGGGATGCGGAAGGCGAATTGTCCCGCCTGGAGGACCTGATTCCCCTGGAATCCCGGCACAAGGCTGCCGTGGCCGGACTCGAGGAGGCCCGCCGCCGTCACCAGAAAATCGAACGCGAAATGGAAGATCTGGAGCGTCGCTGGCGGGAGGGTTTGCGGACCGTGGGAATGCCGGAAAACCTCGTGCCCGATCAGCTCCGCGAGGTGACACAGCGGAGCGAACGAATCCACGGTTTCCACTCGCGGCTGGAACAACTGGAGTCGGAAGTCGCGGATCGGAACAGGGAATTGTCCCAGCTGACGCGACGGATTGACAGCCTGTTGAGCGAGGTCGCCATCGAACACGAGGCCGACGCGGATCCGGGCACGCGGCTGCAAAAGTTGCGCGTTTGCCTGGGCGAGCAACGCCGACTGGTGGGACAACGCAAGGAATTGGCCGGCCAGTATCGGAATTTGCGCACCGCTTACCACCGTGCCTCGCGCGAACTCGATCGACTGTTGGGACAAAAACGACGATTGCTGGCCGTTGCCGGCGCTGACAACGAAGATCAATACCGGCAATTTGCCGTTCATCATCAAAACCTGGTAAAGCTGGGCGAGCAGCGTCAGGCGTTAACGGATCAAATCGATGCCGCCACCGGCACCCATCTGGATCAGCGACAGGTGGACCAGCAGCTGGAAACCTGCACCCAGGCAGCCCTGGAAAAGCGCTGGGAAGCCACCCAGGCGGCGATGGAGGAACTCCGCTGCGAACAATCCCGAGTCCATCAACAGCGGGGTGAATTCCTGCAGGAGCTGAAGTCGCTGGGTGAAGATTCGCGGCTGGATGAAGCTCGTCTGGAATTGGCTGCCACGCTGCAGGATATCGAAAACCTCAAGGACCAGTGGCGCGTGCTGGCCGTCAGCAGCCAGATGCTGGAAACCATTCGGGAATCCTATGAAGCCAAACGCCAGCCCGAAACCCTGCTGGAAGCCTCCGCCTTCCTGGAAAAACTGACCGCCGGTCAATACACCCGCATCTGGACCCGTCTGACCGGCAACGAATTACTGGTCGACAACGCCCGGGGCGAGACGTTGTCGGTCGAACATCTGAGTCGCGGCACCCGCGAAGCGGTCTATCTGGGACTTCGGATGGCGTTGGTGGATGCCTATGCCCGCCGCGGCGCCATCCTCCCGCTGGTCCTCGACGATGTGCTGGTGAATTTTGACGCCTCGCGGGCTCGCGCGGCGGCCCAGGTACTTCGCGATTTTGCCGCCAGCGGATACCAGGTGCTGATGTTTACCTGTCACGATCACATTCGGGACCTGTTTCACGTGCTGGACGTCGATGTCCGTGTTCTGCCCCATCATCGTGACGTTGTCGAAAACCATGCCATGCCGATTCTGCTGGGGCACGCCGACATCGAAGCTGCGGAACAACCGGTAATCGAGGAACCCGAGCTGGAACCCGTCATGGAAATGGAACCGACCCGGCTTTCACCCATTCATTTGCATACCGACGAGTTCGATCCGGAACTGGAGTTTGAGCTTTCCGCGGTCATCGAGGATCAACGGCGACGCCCGCCAGATTTCGTCCGTCGGGACGACGCCGAAATGGCCCGGCCCGAAACCTCCTCGCGGGACCCGCGTAATCCGGGGGATGCAACGCCCGACACCGGGTGGCCGTTCCAGAAATCCGCCTGATGGCAGGCAATCCGCGACATCCGGCGCGGGACTGAATCGCCGCCTGGACCAACGTCTCCCGAGTGGCGACCGGAATCGATGGACCGCGACCGTCCCGGGCGGGCTCATTCCGCCATGCCCGCCACGGCGGTGCAGCCCTCCGACACCGGCATACGCCTCAGACCGAATTGGCAAACGCCTGGATGTCCCGGTCAAAACCGTCCAGGCGGGCAGCCATTTCCCGACGGGACGACGCCAGGTCGCTGATCGCGTCGGGAGGAACATACGTGAACATGTACATTTTCACCTTGGGCTCGGTTCCCGAGGGCCGAACTGCAACGTAATTGCCCTCGGACCCGGTCTCCAAAACGATCAGGTTGTCGACCGGCCCGTCCAGCGATTCAACGCGACCCGCGCGGTCCCGGGTCGTGGATGTCAGATAATCATGCACCGAAATCACGGCCAGGCCGCCGATGCGGGATGGTCCGGCGGTCCGCAGCCGGTCCATCACCAGTTGCATTCGCCGCATGCCATCTGAGCCTTCCATCCGAATGGTGGCCAGCCGCTCGGCATGATAGCCGTGCTGGAGAAACAACTCATCCAGTTTCTGATGGACTGACTTGCCGGCGGCCTGGCACTCGGCGGCCAATTCACTCATCAACATGCAAGCGACCGCGCCATCCTTGTCCCGCGCGTAGGTTCCCACCAGATAGCCATGCGATTCCTCCATACCGATGACAAATCCCTCCGGTCCCACCCGGTCGATGAGGTCGCAGATCCATTTGAATCCCACCAGGTTGTTGTTGTAGCACCGCACCCCGCAGCTCTCGGCGATTCGGCAAATCAGCCGCGTGGTGACCAGCGTGGTGACAACGTAATCGTGTTCTCCGGCCCGTCCGGATTCCTGCCGCTTGTGCATCACGAAATCGGCCAGCAAGGCCGCCAGCTGGTTGCCGTTAAATGTTTGCCAGTCGCCGCCGGGATCCAGAGTCACCGGCGCCGCCGCGCCCATCCGGTCGCAGTCGGGGTCCGTGGCCAGAATCAGTCTGGCTCCGGTTCGTTTGGCGTGTGCGATCATTTCCGCAAACACTTCGGGGTTCTCGGGATTGGAAACATGCCCCGGAACATTGGGAAAATCTCCATTGGGTTCGCGATGCGGCTCGTAAATCTCCAGCTCCCGGAAGCCAACCGCGTTGAGCAGCGATTTGACATTAAACTCGCCCGCGCCGTGCAATGGCGAATAAATGATTTTCAGATTTCGCGGGCCGTCAAAACTTTGCTGAACATGCGCCCGCAACAGGGCCTCGTCCACCTCCGCCGTGCACAAACGGATCTGACCGGCGGCCACGGATTCGCCAAAATCGGCTACCGGAAACTCGTCAACCTGCAGGACCTGTTCAATCACTGCCTGGTCATGAGGTGGAACCAGCTGGGCCCCGTTGGACCAGTACACCTTGACGGCATTATCGCTGGGCGGATTGTGGCTGGCCGTTACCATAATGCCGCAGTCACAGCGTTTGAAACGAATCAAAAAACTCAGTTCCGGCGTGCTGCGATAGTCGTCAATGAAGTAAACATGGAATCCGTTGGCGACCATGATTCCGGCGCAGAGTTCGGCAAACTCGCGAGAACGATGGCGGGTATCGTAGGCAATCGCGCACGACCAGGGACCCTCGGGGCGGCATTGGCGCACATAGCTGGCCAGCCCCTGGGCACTTTCGCCAATCGTCCGTTCATTGATGGCATTGCTCCCAAACGGATACATTTTTCCGCGGCGGCCACCGGTCCCAAACGGGATAACGGTCCAAAACACGTCATCCAGGTCCCGCCAGCGGCCTTCGGCAATGTGACTGTAAATGGCGTCACGATATTTGGCGTATCGGGGCTCGCTGATCCAGGCACGAATATTTTCCACGGCAGACTCACTCAGATCGCCAGCGGACCGGGCGGTTTGCAACGCTGCCATCGCCAGGTCTTGCGTCATGGCAGTCGAGGATTCAGACATGAGGTACGATTCCGGCAAAGATGGCCTCAGGACAGCTCAAAACAACCGGCGATTATCGCAATTTTCGGCGGCAGGGAAACGGGACCGGATCGAAAGCGGGGCCAGCCGACGGGAGACCGGCATTTTGCCGAAATGGCGGTTGTTGCACACTGACAAATCCCGGCCATCCATGCATAATCCGTTGTTTCCCCGAAACCACCCGCCAGAATCCACATCACGATTGTCCGATGCAGAATCCCATCATCAGCGTATCCGGACTCCGCGGCATCATCGGAGAAAGCCTCGCGCCGAGCAACGCCATGCAGTACGTGGCCGCCTTTGCCAGCGGATTGCCTGCCGGGCCAATCGTCTTGACCCGGGATGGGCGGTCCAGTGGCCCCATGCTGGCCGATGCCATTGGTTCCGCATTGGTGGCGCTGGGTCGCGACGTTTTTTACGGGAACGTGGCGGCTACCCCGACCACCGGGATTCTGGTCCGCACCACCACGGCCGTCGGCGGTGTGCAGATTTCGGCCAGCCATAACCCGCCGGAATACAACGGGATCAAGTTGTTCGGAGGGGACGGACGCGTCCTCTCGGCCGATGCCGGCCAGCGGGTCATCGATGCCCTGCCCGACACGCCCCGCTGGGTCGCCTGGGACCGGCTGGGGCATCACACCCGCCTGACCAGCCACGCGATCGACCCACACTTGAGCCTTGTGCTGAAGACCGTCGACGTCCAGGCAATTCGCCGCCGAGGATTCACGGTCGTACTGGACAGCAATCACGGAGCCGGCAGCGTATTGGGCCAACGCTTGCTGGAGGCGCTGGGGGTGAACGCGATCATCCTGGGCGGCGAGCCAGACGGCCAGTTCGCTCACCCGCCCGAACCCACCTCCGAGAACCTGAAATCGGTCGCCAGCGCGGCGCTGTCCCATCAGGCGGACGTGGTTTTTTGCCAGGATCCGGATGCCGATCGACTGGCGATCATTTCCGAAAACGGCGTTTATATCGGCGAGGAGTATACACTGGCCCTGACACTCGAAAACCGGCTGTCGCAGGAACCCGGAGACTGCGTGATCAACTGCGCGACCAGCCGCATGTCGATTGATATTGCCGAACAATTTGGTTGCCGTTGCCATTTAAGCGCCGTGGGCGAAGCGAACGTATGCGATTTGATGCAACAGACAAACGCCGTCTACGGGGGCGAAGGCAACGGCGGACCAATTGATCCGCGCGTGGGATACGTGCGTGACAGCTTCGTCGCCATGGCCCAGATTCTGGATTTGATGGCCCGCACCGGCCAGACGATTGGCGGGCTGGTTGACGAACTGCCCTGTTATTCGATCCACAAAACCAGATTATCGATAGACCGTTCGCGTTTGCCAGAGATTTACCGGGCGCTGCAAGGGGCATTTCCGACGGCGAACTCGGGCAACCTGGACGGTCTGCGACTGGACTGGCCCGATCGCTGGCTGCTGGTCCGCCCCAGCAACACCGAGCCGATTGTGCGCATCATTTGCGAGGCAGAAAGCCCTGCGGCGGCCGCGGCGCTGGCCGACCAGGCCCGGGAAATTATCGCCGATTAGGCCGAAAAGGGACTGGCTGCAAACCCGGTTCAGTTTTAGGCTGTTTTGCGTGATCCGCGCGGTGCCTGTCCGTTTTCAGGCCGCCACGAGGGCAATCACCGTATCCACCAATTCGGTTTTGACGAAAATCCGGTTAATTTCCTGACCAGGCCAGCGGGTTGAAGGCCGGTTTCCGGCCGCCAGGTTCTTCCATGTCCCAACCTTCCATCCCATCGAAATCAACTGCCCGCTGTCCCGTGGTGAAAACGGGTGAGGGATCCCTGTCGGGCGTGGGTCAGGCCGTGGTGGTCGAACCGTCGTCGTCTGGCGTTGCCGAGTCGTCTCGCCGTTATCTGCTGGCCCTGATTGGAGTTTTATTCACAGGCCTGGCCGCCGTGGGAGCGGTGCTCCCGGGGATTCCGACCGTAGGACCGCTTCTGCTGGCCTCGTATTGTTTCAGCAAAAGCTGTCCGTGGCTGGAACAGCGTTTGATTCGAAACCGGTTTTTTGCCCGGTTTCATCACTACCTGGATCACGGGGCCGAAATGCCCCTGCGAGCTCGCCTGGTGACGATCGCGATCATGTGGGCCAGTATCGGAATCAGCGTTTTCACACTGTACGCTTCCGGGCAGGGACCTGTGGGGCTTTGGGCCCTGATCATTCTGGCCGGCCTGGTGGGAACCTGGTTCATTGCCCGGTTTGGTCGTCCCAGGCAAGACGTTTTCGCTCGAAAATGATTTTTGGTGTCCGGCAGCCAGCAGGCCTCCATTCATGACCAGCGTCATCGAGTTTTTTTGCGGGATCGGCGGTCTGGCAAATTGTCTGCCTCCGGGCGTTTGTTGCACCGGCATCGACATTAGCGGCAAGGCGCTGGAGATCTACCAGAGAAATTTTGGGCACCCCGTCATTTGCAAGACCATCGAGTCGTTATCGGCAAATGACTTGCCGGACTCGGGTTCGGGGCATGATTTGTGGTGGATGTCCCCGCCCTGTCAGCCCCATACGCGGCAAGGCCTGCAGCAGGACCTGAACGACCGACGATCGGCGGCCTTTGTCAATCTCGTGGGACTGATTCAGCAGTGCCGCCCCCGGCATGTGGGGCTGGAAAATGTGGCCGAATTCGCCGATTCCGATTCATTGCAATTGCTGACATCGACGCTGCGGGATTGCGGATACCAGACCCGCTCATTGATCCTCTGTCCGGGCAGCCTGGGCGGCATCAACCGGCGACGGCGATTTTATCTGATCGCGTCTCAGGCGAAAATCGAACCGTGGCGTGACCCGCTGCCCGAGCCGGTTCCGGCCCGTTTGGAGGAGACACCCGACTGGCACCAACTGTCGCCGGAAACCTCGTGGCTGAGCGATTACCGGGATTCGGTGCATATCGTGGATCGCGATGCATTCATGGCGGGGGAGGCCATGACCCGCTGTTTCACGTCGGCCTACGGTCGCAGTCCGTTGCGCAGCGGCTCATGGCTGGCCGATGGCGATCGTCTGCGGCTGTTTAGCCCGCGGGAGATCTTGTGGCAGCTCGGATTTCCGACCGAATTCTATTTGCCCAGTCTGCCTTGCAAACGACTATGGCCGGTGGTCGGCAATTCGCTGTCCCGCGCGGCGGTTGGTTATGTACTCCGGCATCTTCCCCTTGACCGTTTTGAGGTTCTGCGTCCGTTCCCGGCTGCGCCCCCTGTCGACGTGCCGGCTGAGAGTTAAAATCGGGACAGAGTGGCACCGGAATCGCTGCCGAGCAGGTGACCGGTGCCCAACGGTACCCGAGAGGTCTTGGTGCAGGGGGCGTAGAGGCAATGATGGGCCAGCAGGCCGCAGAATCGTCGGCGTCAGTTCACGACCCGTGCGACGCGGCACCGATTTGGTTAATTGAAATAGCGCCCGCTCCTGGATGCCTTGACCGGGTCGCCCGGGAATTGGCCGGTGAAGCGGCCGATCTGAATTTGCACGATCAATTGCAGATTGCTTCCGCTCGCGGGTTTTTGCTGCAGGGGGACCTGGACGAATCCCAGGTTCGGCAGATTGCCGACTGCCTGCTGGCCGAACCGGTCGTGGAACAGGCCACGACCATCTGTCTGGCCGATCAACCGGATACCCAACCGGACGGTGCCGTGGTCTATGTTTTGCCCAAACCGGGGGTAACCGACAGTCAGGCGGAAACGGCTTTGCGGCAAATCCGGGCGTTGGGTTTTCCCGTCGCCGCCTTGCGGACATGCCGCAAGTTTTGCATCCATGGCCTTTCGGACGCCCAATTGCGGACCGTAGCCAGTCGGCTGCTGGGCAACGATGCCATTGAGCAACTCGTTTACAACCGGCTGGAAATCCGGTCGCTGGACCAGCAGAAGCCCGTTGCGTTTGAATTGCGGACAATCCCGATCTGCAACGCCAGCGACCCGCAGCTGGAGGCCATCAGTCGGGATGGCGGACTGAGCCTCACGCTGGTCGAGATGCAGACCATTCGCGACCATTTCATTCGGCAGCAACGGGAACCCACGGACATTGAGCTGGAGACGATCGCCCAGACCTGGAGCGAACATTGCAGCCACAAAACACTGGCTGGCCGAATTGATTATCGGGACCCGCAGGGCCAGCGGTCGTTTGACAACATGTTGCGCGAGACCATTTTTGCCGCCACGGAGACCATCCGCGCGGAACTGGGTGACGATGACTGGTGCGTGAGCGTTTTTCGCGACAACGCCGGCATCGTGGATTTCGACGGCGAAACGTGCCTGACGTTCAAGGTGGAAACGCACAACCGCCCCTCGGCCATTGAGCCCTACGGCGGGGCCAATACCGGCATTGGAGGCGTGATCCGCGACACGCTGGGTACCGGTCTGGGGGCCCGACCGGTGTGCAATACCGACGTGTTTTGCTTTGCGCCGCCCGACACTCCGCCCGACCGCCTGCCGCCAGGAGTGTTGCATCCCCGACGGATCATGAAGTCCGTGGTGGCCGGGGTCCGGGATTATGGCAATCGCATGGGGATACCCACAGTCAACGGTGCCGTGTATTTCGATCCCCGGTACATCGGCAACCCGCTTGTGTTTTGCGGCAATGTCGGAACGATTCCAGGCGACAAGGCTTTCAAGCGACCCGCACCCGGCGATCTGATTGTTTCGATAGGCGGCCGCACCGGACGTGACGGAATTCACGGCGCCACGTTCAGCAGCGCCGAGTTAACCGAGCACAGCGAAGTCACCTCGGGCGGCGCGGTACAGATTGGAAATGCCATCACCGAGAAAATGGTCGCCGATGTATTGCTGCAGGCCCGCGACCGCGGCCTGTACAGCGCCGTGACCGATTGCGGGGCAGGCGGGTTTTCCAGCGCCGTTGGCGAAATGGGCGAGGAAATTGGGGCAGTGGTCTGGCTGGAACGGGCACCGCTTAAATATCAGGGACTCAGCTATACCGAAATCTGGATCTCCGAGGCCCAGGAACGCATGGTGTTGGCCGTTCCGGAATCCAGCTGGGAGGAATTCGCGGCGCTGTGCCAGTCCGAATCCGTCGAAGCCACCGCGATTGGAAGATTTGAAGACACCGGCCAGCTGCACCTGACCTTCGACGGTCAAACGGTGGGTCGTTTGCCCATGGGTTTTCTGCATGACGGGCGACCCCGAGTCGTGCGGCAGGCCACGTGGCATCCGCCGGAACTGCCTCCACCCCGGCTGGAGGCTGCCGATGCCAGCGACCTGACCGATTCGTTACTGCGGATACTGGCCAGCGGCAACGTGGCCAGCAAACACTGGATCATCCGCCAGTACGACCATGAGGTGCTGGGCGGCAGCGTGATCAAGCCGCTGGTGGGTTTGTTCAATGACGGTCCGTCCGACGCAGCGGTAATCCGCCCGTGCCTGAACAGTCGACGAGGCGTGGCCATTTCCTGCGGCATGAATCCGTATTTTGGCGACATCGATCCCTGGCATATGGCCAGCAGCGCAATCGATGAAGCAGTACGAAACTGCATCGCCGTCGGCGCCGACCCTCGCCGGATCGCGATCCTCGACAATTTTTGCTGGGGATACACGGACCGCCCCGAAACGCTGGGCGGACTCGTCCGCGCCGCACTGGCCTGCCAGGAATTGGCGATTCAGCTGGGTACTCCGTTTATCAGCGGCAAGGACAGTTTGAACAACGAATTCAGCTTTACCGCCGCCGATGGATCGCGGGAGACGATTGGTATACCGGCAACGCTGCTGATCAGCGCGCTGGGCCAGGTTCCCGATGTCCAGCGTTGCGTCACAATGGATTTGAAATCCGCGGGCAATTGCCTGTTTCTGGTCGGTGACACCCGGAGTGAACTGGGAGGATCCCATTTCCACCTGGTGAACCGGCTGAACGGCGGCGCGGTTCCCGCGGTCAACGGGCCGCTGGCGGCTCGCATTTTCGCGGCAATGCATGCAGCGATCCGTCAGGGATTGATTCGTGCCTGTCACGACCTGAGCGAGGGGGGCCTGGCCGTGGCGGCGGCGGAAATGGCGTTTGCCGGAGGCTGCGGGGCCACGATCGACCTGCAGGCGATTTCACTGGCAAGCAACGAACCGGCCATGCCCAACCCCCGGACCCGTATCCACAAGTTGTTTTCGGAAAGCAATACCCGGTTCTTGTGTGAGGTGCCGCCACAACATGTTTCGGCATTTCAGGAATGTTTGGCGGATCTGCCGGTGGCCGAAATCGGACAGGTCACGAATGAGCAACAGGTTCAATTCGTAGATCAGGCGGGTGTCGCCGTCGCCGTCTCGTGCGATGAACTGAAATCGGCCTGGCAGCGGCCGCTGGACTGGAGCTAGTTGCGGCAAACGGTTTAAGGATATTTTTTTCGATGAAACCCAACGTTCTGGTACTGCGATCTCCGGGAACCAATTGTGATGCCGAAACGGCCTATGCGTTTGAGCGGGCCGGCGCCCGTTCGCAGTTTTTGCACATAAATCGCCTGATGGAAAACCCCGCGGAAATCGACGAGTATCAAATACTCTGTTTCCCGGGCGGGTTCAGCTACGGGGATGATGTGGGAGCCGGCCGCATCCTGGCCAGTCAGGTGGATCATCACTTGCGGGACGCCGTCCACCGGTTCCGCGACGCGGGCAAGCTGGTGCTGGGGATTTGCAACGGTTTTCAGGTGCTGGTCAAAACCGGCCTGCTGGTTCCACCCGATGAATTCGGCCTGCCCGTTACGCTGACCTGGAACGACAACGGCCGCTACACCTGCCGCTGGGTCACCTTGCGAACGGCCGCCAGCAATTGTGTTTTCCTGCGGAACACCGAAGTCCTGTATCTGCCGATTGCCCATGCGGAAGGGCGATTTGTGGCCCGGGACGCCAGCGTTCTGGAACGATTGACCGGCAACCAGTCCGTGGCTCTGCGATACGTCAATGCCGATGGCAGCAATGGCCATGTACCCTATCCCAACAATCCCAACGGCTCGCACGACAATATCGCCGGGATCTGCGATTCTGGCGGGCAGGTGTTTGGACTGATGCCGCATCCCGAGCGGCACATCGATCCAACCCATCACCCGCGCTGGACGCGCGAGGGTCTGGCGGAATCGCCAGACGGCATGAAGATTTTTACCAACGCGGTGGCTCATTTCCGTTGATTTGCGCATCAGAAAACAGCGGGTTGAGATTCGCCACGGCGTGCTGTGTCGAACGTGAGTTCAAATTGTGAGCGAAACAACACGACCTGACGCCCATGGCGGCCAGCGCCGGCGCAAGATTAATCGGATTGTGGTGCTCGGCGGAGGCACCGCAGGATTTCTGGTGGCCTTGTCGCTGAAAAAGCACCTGGCGCCGCTGGATGTGCAAATCGTGCGATCAACCCGCCTGGGCGTGATTGGAGTCGGCGAGGGCACCATCATTTCGGTCATATCGTTTCTGCACCGCTACCTCGGGCTCGATTCCAGGCGTTTTCACCAGCAAGTGCGGCCCAGCATCAAACTGGGCATCCGGTACCTGTGGGGAGAACGACCCTTTTTTCATTACACATTTTCGCGGCAACTGTCTCCGCTGGCGGAAAAACTGCCGCTGCCCCGCGGCTACTACTGTCGGGATTCGTTCGAGTTTGCGGATCTTTCGTCAGCGCTAATGCGGCATGACAAGGTATTCCTGAAACGAATCGATGGTCGACCGAGAATCACCGGTTCCTTTGCCTATCACCTGGAAAATCGTCTGCTGGTTGAGTTTCTGGAATCCACGGCTGCCGATTTTGATATTCCGATGGTGGATGATGTGGTTCAGGATGTTGAACTCGGTGAGCAGGGAGTAACCGCCCTGCTGCTCGAATCCGGGCAGCGGATCCAGGCTGACTTGTTTATCGATTGCTCCGGATTTCGATCGGAGTTGCTGGGCAAGGCCCTGGGCGAGGAGTATGTCTCCTTTCGGGATGCCTTGTTCTGCGATCGCGCGATTGTGGGTGGTTGGCCGCGCACGGATGAGCCGTATCATCCCTACACCACCGCCGAAACCATGAATGCCGGGTGGTGCTGGCAAATTGAACACGACCAGATCATCAATCGGGGTTATGTATTCAGTTCTGATTTTCTGACAGACGATCTGGCCGATTCGGAATTCCGTGCGCGAAATCCGAGGATTGAACATACCCATGTGGTCAAGTTTCCCGCCGGCGTTTATCGGCGGACCTGGGTCAAAAACGTGGTTGCCATTGGCAATTCTGCCGGATTCGTCGAACCACTGGAGGCAACTGCGATTGGCATCATCTGTGATTCGGTATCCCACGTAATTCGCGCTTTGCAGGCGACCGGCGGTTGTCTGGAGCCCATCCAGCGGGATATTTACAACCGGATTTTTGAACGAAACTGGGAAATCATTCGCGACTTTTTGGCCATTCATTACAAATTCAACGGGCGGCTGGACACGCCGTTTTGGCGGGCTGTGCGTCACGACGTTTCTCTGGGTCAGGCCGCAGAAATCGTCGATTATTACAAGGCTGTTGGGCCTGATTTCCGTTTGCTGAATTACGATTTCAAACGCGATTTTTTTTCCAGCGAGGGTTACAGCGTGATGCTGGTGGGGCAAAACGTTCCCTACCGAAGAACCGTCGAAATTTCGGCGGCCGACCGCGACATCTGGCGATCCCAGCAGCGCCAGTGGGACCAGTTGGCCCGCGGCGGCATGGATATGGTCGCCTGTCTGGCGGATTTTCGGGAAAATGGACTACCCGGATTCGTGCCCCCGTCGGGCGCCGATGATGCCGGCGATTTGTCCCGATCCGATCTGGACGAACTGAGTTGGCAGTAAACGGTTCTGGATTGCCAGGCGGGTGTCGCCGCGCCCGGACCGCACCGCGGCTCCTCGCGACGTTGTGCCCGGTCGCGCGGTAATGCCCTCGATTCAAAACCGGGGGTTGCCAACGGCGGGCCAATGATGGGCCAGCAAGCGGGGATCAATGTCCGCAGGCAGAACTGCTGGCGTGTTTTTCGGGAAACGGCGCTGCCGCCAGACTGTTCTTGCAGTTTTTCGGGCGCTTTAATAGCATGCGCGGACCGTTCGTTTTTTCGACATGGCCGAGACGTCGGAGGCTGGCCCCGCCGCGCAACAGGCGTTTTAAAACCGCCTGGTCGGTCCGGGTGACGTGTTTCGTCGCCGTCTGAAGACTCCGGTTAGACGCTGCGTCTTGCCTTCCAATCGGTTCGCCAGTGTCGACCACGGCCGTTCCATTTCCACCGGTAATCACCAATGTCCAACAAAGTATTGCTTGTCGGCTGGGATGCGGCTGACTGGAAGATCATTCAGCCGTTGCTGGATTACGGTCTGATGCCCGCCACGAGGCAGCTGATCGAGGGGGGGGTGATGGCCAATCTGCTGACGCTGCAGCCGGCCCTGTCACCCATGCTGTGGACCTCGATTGCGACTGGAAAACGCCCCCACAAACATGGCATCCTGGGATTCGCCGAGCCGGCCGAGGGGGGCGGTATTCAGCCGGTGACCAATCTGTCACGCAAGACCAAGGCCATTTGGAACATACTTTGTCAAAACGGAAAAAAATGCAATGTTGTCGGCTGGTGGCCAAGTCACCCGGCCGAACCCATCGACGGCGTGATGGTGTCCAACCATTACCAGCGCACCGGCCGGCCGCGGGAGCAGGGTTGGCCGGTACAACCCGGGACCATTCACCCACGGCGCCTGATCGAAACACTGGCGGACCTCCGCGTGCATCCGGAGGAAATCGGACCCGAGCAAATTAAACCGTTCGTCCCGCTCGGTCACACCATCGATCAGACGACGGACCGTCGACTGCAATGGATTATCCAGATTCTGGCCGACTGCGGATCGATCCAGTCCTGCGCGACCTGGTTGATGGAAAACGAACCGTGGGATTTCATGGCCGTTTATTTTGACGCGGTTGATCACTTTTGCCACGGCTACATCAAGTATCACCCTCCGCGGCTGCCATGGATCCGGCCCGACGAATATGAGTTGTTCAAGAACGTCGTTGCGGCCGGTTATGTGTTTCACGACATGATGCTTGCCCGCCTGCTGGAACTGGCCGGCGAGGACACAACCGTTATCCTGATTTCGGATCACGGTTTTCACCCGGATCACTTGCGCCGTCAGGAGCTGCCCAGCGAACCTGCCGGTCCGGCAGCCGAGCATCGCGAGCACGGGATCTTTGTGATCCGGGGCCCCGGGATCCGGCAGGACGAACTCATTCATGGCCTGACGTTGCTGGATATCGCCCCGACCATTTTGAACCTGTTCGATTTGCCCGTCGGCCAGGACATGGATGGTCGCGTCATCGCCCAGGCTTTCGAACAACCTCCCCGTATCAGGGTATTGCCCAGCTGGGATGACGTACCCGGGAACGACGGACAACACCCGCCCGGCACCCGGCTCGATGCCCGGCAATCCGATGACGCCATTGAGCAACTGGTTGCGCTGGGCTACCTCGATCAGCCCGCCAGCGATGACGACCAGGCGGCCGGGGAGATCACCATGGAGCTTCGGTACAACCTGGCGCGATCGTACATTCACGAGGGCCGGCATGGCGACGCCATCCCGATCCTGGCCGGGTTGTATCGGGAGAGTCCGCTGGAATTTCGTTTTGGGGTTCAACTGGCGATCTGCCTGCAGGCCCTGAATTATGTTGACGATCTGGCGGACCTCGTTGGCGATTTGCGAATCCGCTGGCAAAAGGCAGCCGAGGTGGCTCGTGGCCGAATGCAGGAAATCGCCGAAATCGCGCGGGAACGCCGCCATCGTTTTGCCATGCTGGACCGGGAGCGGGGCAAACACGACAGCGACACGGGCCGGTCAAGTGCTCACCGGGCGCTCGACACGCTGTTTTCCCGGGCGGAAGTCCGTGTTATCAAAAAGGTCCGCGGGATTTCCCGAGGCAACCCAAGCACGCTCGATTATCTCGACGGCTGGGTGGCGATGAGCCAGGGCGATTACGAAACCGCACTGAACCTCTTTTTGAAAGCCGAGACAACACAGTCGGGCTCCCCGGGATTCCACTTTCACCTGGGCGAGGCCTATCGCAATCTCAAGAACTACGACAAGGCCAGGGAACAGTGCCAAAAGGTTCTGGAGATAGACCCCAACAATGCCAGTGCCTGGCTTGGTCTGGCCCGAATTCACTCCAGCCTTTTCGAAAACGAGCAGGGAATTGAGATGGCTCGCAAGGCGCTGGGGCTGAATTTTCATTTGCCGCCGGCGCACTACTGCATTGGCGTGTGCAGTACCCGGCTTCAGAAATTTGATGAGGCTATCCAGGCATTTGAAACGGCGATTTCAATGAATCCAAACTTCGCCGAAGCTCATGCACGCCTGGCCAGGATTTACGGCATGGTGATGCACAACGACGACACCGCCAAATTTCATGCCGAATCGGCGGCCCAACTCCGCCATCAGCGAAGTCAGCACAATCAAAAACGGATTCTTCAGGACCTGCCCGGACACCACTCGATCAATTACCGCGACGCCTTGCCGGTTTTTCCCAAAAACACCATCAAGTCCCGCCTCGGTGACCAGCCGGTGGCAACGGCTGCCGCGAACGGCCAACCCGTATATGTCGTTTCCGGTCTGCCGCGAAGCGGCACGTCCATGATGATGCAAATGTTGGCGGCCGGAGGAATCGAACCGCTGACCGACGGGCATCGGCAAGCCGATGAAAGCAACCCGCAAGGCTATTACGAGTTGGAAAAAATCAAACAACTGCCTCAATGCAACGACTGGCTGGACGAGGCGGTTGGCAGATCCATCAAGGTCATTTCGCCGTTAATCCCGCACTTGCCCCAATCAATCCCCTACCGGATGGTTGTCATGTGGCGAGACCTGGATGAAATGCTGGCATCCCAGGGCAAAATGCTGAAACGGATTGGGAAACAGGGCGCGAATGTCACCGATGATCAACTGCAATCGCTGCTCGTCAAACAACACGAGTTCGCCCTGGCGCGGCTGGATGCTCACCAGGTGCCCTGGCTGCTGATTGATCATGCCGAAGCAATCGCCGAACCGCAAAAAACGGCACGGAAGGTCGCCGAATTCCTGAACCGGCCGCTGAATATCCGTGCCATGAGCGAGACGGTGGACACGTCATTGCACCGCGAGCGGAAGTCGGTACCAGCGCATTGATGCGGCGTCCAAAACGGACTGGCCGGGTCCCGTAACGCCAGGACCGGCTCGTTGAATGCGAAAGCCGGACTCCGCCGGTTTGGCCAAAGTTTGACCACAAAGTATCCGGCTACTTCTTTTTCTTGCGGCGGCCAGCGGCACCGGCCGCCAATCCCGCCAGTCCAACCAACCCAAACGCGGATGGCTCCGGAACCGCGCCCCCCACCAGAATCGGATTGCCTGCATCCTCGTAGGCCGCCGCCAGATACTGAACCGGCGAATTGGTTCCCGGCGCATAAAGGATACGCAACCAACCAACATTGCCACCGGTTGTCAAGAAACCAAATGTGTACGTTCCGCTGAGATTCGTACCAAAATAAATCAGGTTTGCGAACGTGGCACCAGCACTGAGCACGTTACTGACGGCCGTTTGCCGAATCCCCGCCAAATAGCCGGCGGCCGTCACGGTTTTGCCCAGGGTATCGTTCCATTGCAACCAGTCGGCCGACGTCCCGCCAATGAAATCCACATTTTGGCGGATCGAACTCAAGGTACCCGGCAAATTACCGGTTAAACCTACGAGATCAGCTTCCAGCGCAGGAGCCAGCCACATGGTCGACATCGCCGCGCCAAAGGTCGCGCTAATCGCTTTGGCCTTTTTGTTTTTCATATATCTGACTCACTCACACATTTCCGGTTCGGGTGGCAGTGGACGGCGGTTGTCCTTGCCAATTTGTCCACGTTCCCAATCATCGCCACACATCCCGGGTACAATTCAGGAAAAATGGATGATTCTGGCTGGTTGCGTCCTGTGGGCGCTGCAAAATCAGCTCTGGATTGGTTTCCCGTGGGTTCCGTGGCTGGTTCCAAAGGAACTGGCGGCCGCCAGTCTTATTCCGGTTGCTTGTCTGTGAAAGAAGATTTCACGACGACATCACCGGGCTCTCTCCCCGTCCTGCCACGTGTGCAGTCACCCGGTGACGATCGTGGCCACGTCGAGTGCCAGCACGAGGCGGCCTGTTCGAGGCACCAACATGCGCATTCAAAATCGATTGTTTTCCCTGCCTCCAAATGCCTCCAAACGCATTTACGGTGGCGTGGAAACATCGCTTCGCATCCCGGCACGTCTGCCGCATGCTCCGCCGCAATGCCCACCGTGGCGGTGTAACAGTCAACTGCCCGATCCACCGCACAGGAACCCGAATGGCAGGGCTTTTGATCTGCAAAGCCCTCCTAACCAGCCTGACCGGACCGGTCCGGCAGGCAAGGGTCTCCGCGTTGCTCGCGTCGGCGGGAAAGTGCTGGCGGACCCATTGCGATCCAAACTTTCGCTCGATTCTGGCAATGATTTGAACCGAATTAAGTGACAGGCGTAGTTTTGTTGCCAGCCGTGCCGTTCGGCGTGCGCCCGCGTCGATATGCCAACACATTGTCGCATTGCCACCATGCACCTCATTTCGCAATTTGCTTTCTTGCGTTGTGCAGTGTTGCTGAGCGATTGCCGTTGGCGTCACCGGGACTTCGACGCAGCTGTCGGCCCAACTGAATGAATCAGTGGCCACCGGCACGTCAAGCAGAACGCAACGCAAGCAGGCGGTCGCGCGGATTCCCTACGATCGAATTGACCCGGCGGTCGCGCGGAAGGTAGCCGATGTGGTTCAGAGCGCGGCGATCTATCGCCAGTTGCCCGTCACGACGATCCAGTCCGATCCGGATTTGTACCTGACGCTTTTGCGGTACCCGGAAATCATCATCAGCACCTGGCAATTAATGGGCGTCACGCAAATGGATGCCCGCCGCGTTGCGCCGTTTACTCTGAATTCCAGCGACGGAGCTGGCACGACCACGCAGGCGGAGCTGATCTATGGCGATCCACATCTCAATATTTACTACGCCGAGGGCGAATACGAAGGCCCGATGTTGTTTCGCAAGGTCACTGGCAAATGCGTGATCGTGGTGGAGTCGCGATATGTGCTGGGACCTGGCGGCCAGCCGACGGTGACCAGCCGCATGAATGTTTTTCTGCAGATCGACAATTTGGCTGCCAGTTTGATTGCCAAAACAATTCACCCGCTGGTGGGCACAACGGCCGATCACAATTTCGTGGAAACCATGAAATTCGCCGAAAAACTGTCTGAAACCACCGGCCGGAACGGCCCGGGTGTCCAGCGGATGGCGGAACGGCTGAACGGCATTCAGCCGGACGTCCGTCAACGGTTTGTCGACGTGGCCGGCATTGCGTGGCAACGGAATCAGCAACGTCAACTGTTGCCGTCGGACATCAATTCAGTCCAGACCGGCTACACGCAGCATACGACCGGCTATCAGGGACACTAGCCGTTTCCGGCATCGATCGGGACAATCTGCTGGCCAGCAACGATTGCTGGCGATCTCAGGAGCCGTCGGCAGCTTGCCGTAATCGCTGGCGTTGTGCCTCGTATAATACAACTCCGGCCGCCACGCTGACATTCAGGCTGTCTGCAATACCCTGCATCGGGATGGCCACCGTTCGACAGGGTGGCTGGAACCAGCATTTTGACAGACCGCTCGCTTCACTGCCCAAAACGATGGCAATCGGCAGACACCAATCCACGTCCGTGTATCGCGTTTGCCCCGAATCGGTCAAACTAAAAATGGTCAGGTCGCGTTGCCGGCACCAGGCAATCGCTTCCTCGTTCGGCGCGATCGCCACGGGAATCGAAAACACGCTGCCAAGACTCGCCCGAATGCAATTGGGATGCAACGCATCACATTGCGGATCCGTTAAAATGACAGCGCTGGCACCGGCGCCATCGACACTTCGCAGCACCGCTCCGATATTGCCGGGCTTCTCGATGGACTCCAGAATCACGACCAGAGGAGGTCCCCCGGTGTCGTGCATCTTCAACCGGTCCAGTCGCAGATCCGGCCGCTGGGCGATGCCCACGACTCCGTCGCATCGGTCACCGTATTTGAGACGGGCCATCAACGTTGCCGGCAAATCGTAAACTTCTGCATGCGGTGCCAACTCGGCCCGCAAGGCGACCAATTCGTCGGGCGTCAGCAAATCGCTGGACAGAAACACCTCCAGCGGTTGAATTCCGGAACCGATCGCGCGGTGCAGCTCGCGATAGCCAAACACGATGATCCGTTGTTGCGTTTTGCGACCGCGACTGGATTTCAGCCGGATGGCTGCCTTGAGTCGCGGGTTTTGGGAGCTGGAAATCTTTTTCATGAACCACAATGTACGAAACGACCTGCGCGGCCGGCTAGTGGTTCAGGAACTGCGACACCAGCGAACACAGATTCCAGCCGGCAGAGATTGTCCGGTCCGGGTGCGCAGAATCATCTCGCCAGCTTCACATTCGTCGGGAATGTGCATTGCATTTCCCACCATGTTGGCCAGCCGTTTCGGTGTGAACCCGGGAGAATGACATGTACAGAGCATCACCTGGCAGTCCGGCACCAATTGGCCCAGGGCCTCCAGCAAAAGCGGCAAATCGCGGTCAATCTCCCATCGCTGGCCCTTGCTGACGCCCCGTCCGAAACTGGGCGGATCGAGAATCACTCCATCATAGCGATTGCCACGGCGCACTTCGCGATCAACAAAGCGTTTGGCATCCTCAACAATCCAGCGGACAGGCCGCTCGGCCCAACCCGAGGCGACTGCATTGGACCGGGCCCGCGCAACCATGTTCCGGGCCGAATCGACGTGCGTCACCCGGGCATTGACCGCCAGCGCTGCCAGTGTTGACCCGCCGGTATAGGCAAACAAATTCAACAGCTGGCAACCCGTCAGACAATTTCGGCGTGCACGGATCCAGTTCCAGCTGTCACGCTGTTCGGGAAACACACCAATATGCCCAAATGGCGACAGTGACAACTCCAGTGACCCGAACCAGTCCCGATAGTGCCAGGGCCCGGAAAAAGCCGTGGGGCAGCGCCAGCGGCCGAACTGCTCTCGTGTCGAATGAAAGGTGGCGTCCGCCTCGGGCCAGTTCGCAACGCAGCAGCTCCGGGCATCAGCGGCCGGACAAGGACGATTCAGCAATCGTCCCGCCACGCGTTCCAGTTTCCGACCGTCACCAAAATCCACCAGCTCATACATGGATTGCCCGCGTTTCGGTTTTTCTGCTGCAGATCATCGGCCCAGGGTATCCGATTCTGCTCAATCCGGTTGCACTATTTTGATCTCCGGGCCAACGGTTTCCCAGTGGTGTTGATTGCCAGGCAAATTCCCTGAAGAATGGGAGACAACGGAACATCGATTACCCCTGGTTTTTTTCCAGCGCGTTTGCCATGTCCACACAAACATCCCGAGTCCGCGGTGGTTTCAGCGGCAGGCGACCTGTTGGATTGGCTGGCGTGACAGCGTTGGCGGCCGTTACGCTGGTCGCGACGCCCGGATTGGCCTGGCAGGAATCGATTAGGGACGAATCCCTTCAGCAGCTGGTGCAACAGCTGGGCGGCGAGACGTTCCAGGAACGTCAGGCTGCCATGCGTGATTTGATCGCGGCCGGCAATGCCGCGATCGAACCATTAATGCAGGCAATTGAGTCCGCTGATCCGGAATCGCAAATGCGAGCCCTGGCGGTGTTGTCCCGTCTGGCCGTTGGCGACGACGACGATACTCGCACAAAAACCCAACAACTGATCAGGGAACTGGTGGATTCCGATGATCCGAATATTGCCCGCCTGGCCCAGCGAACCGTTCAGACACTGGGACGGCAACTGCAACAAAACGCGATGGAACAGTTGCAGGCCCAGGGAGCGGTCATTTCGGGCCAGACGCAACGCGGCATTGGCCGCCGGCCTGGCGATCTGGAATTGATCATTGGTCCGGCCTGGAAAGGTCAGCGGGCCGATTTGCAGCCGGTTCGCTGGCTGGTGGACCTGACGAAAGTTACCCTGATCGGACCCCAGATCGACGACGAACTGGTTGAATCCCTGGTGAACCTGCCGCAGCTGGGGCGCGTCGTTATCCGGCGCGGCGCGATCACCAATGCATCGATCGTCTCATTTCTGAAAATGCAATCCTTGCGGAGGCTGGAACTCGTTTACTGCAATATTGACGATGGCTGTTTCGATGATCTCAAGAAATTCAAAACGGGTTCGGCAGATGCAAGGGTTCCGGACCTGCTGTTGTACGGCACCGGATTGTCGATGGAGATTGCCACGCGATTGCAGCAGGAAGCTGATTTGGAAGTGGATCTCCGCCGGGGCGCGTTTTTGGGCATCTACTACCAGCCGAGCGATGGCCCCTGTCAAATCACCCGAGTGATTCCCAATAGTGCCGCGGAGCGGGGCGGAATCGAGGCGGGCGATATCATCGAGGTGTTTGCCGGCAAACCAATCGAAAACGGCAATGATTTTCGTGGCGGAGTTCGGCACCTCGCACCGGGTGACCAGGTCGCAGTCAGCGTTCTGCGGGGCGACGAATCCGTTGAACTGACGATCGTGCTGGGCGAGTTCCCTGATTTCGAGGAATGACAGACGCGGAGGCTTTCCGTCGATTGGTACCCGGACCACGGACTGACCGACGTTCCTCCCGATCATGCCGCGTACTCAGCGGGTTGGCCAGGATTCCGGATATCCCGATCCGCCAGGACTGTTTGTCGACATCACTTGATGCGGGCTCCCTCGATTTCGATTTCACCGGTCATTAACTCGTCGTCGCCCACCTGGTAGTACATGAGTCCAGCCAGCCTGTCAGTCATCATTTCCAATTCGTATTCCAGGCTCAATGGCTGATCCTGAAACACCAGTTTCATCTCAATGGTCAAGTAGCCGTTTTTGAATCGGGTCCCGGTGATTTCGGCCTCCTGCGACGGATCATCGTCTCCCGTGAATTTCACGACCGGTTTCCCGTCCTTGACCGACAACTCAAATACCGGCTGCAAGTTTTGTCCGTCGGGCGTTGTAAAATCCATCTGCCATGTTCCCACCGTGTCTTGCAGGGCAATAAACCGCCGCGCATTCCAGTCCTGGGGGCCACCGCTGTAATTTACGGTTCCGGTAATCTTGTCTTTCTCCAGCTTGCCGGTCAGTTTCACCTCCGATGCCTTGCCGTCCGGATCAAACACCAGCGTGACGACGACCCGGCCATCCTTGAGGGAAACATTTTTGACGTCGGCTTCAACATCCTCGGCATCCTGATAGCTTCCCTGCAACTTACCGTCGTTTTCGACAAACCGGAGTTGGCACTGCACGTCGCCCGAGACGCCAACGCGATCCCATTTCCAGGAACCAGCCAGTGGCGAGGTCGCAGACGACTCGGCCGGTGCATCTTTCTGGGCAAACGCCGGAGCACAAGTCACCAGCAGTCCAAGGGTCAGCACGACAGGGCACATCGGCAACAGCAGTTTCATGGGATTTTCCTTGTTCAGACGGAGCCGGTTTCGGGACAATGTGGCCCCGGAGGACCCTGCCATTTAATAACAGCCCGAGGGCAGATCGTTACACAAATTCTGAAAAAAAATTTGGGCGCCGACTGGTGAAATCCGACTCGGTCCGGTCCAGGCCCCTGTCGCCCGGCGGGATGCAGCGGGTTTTTGTGCCCCCATCCGCTCCAAAGGGTCGAAAATGGCTCTGTAGAATTCATCCAGGTTGGGAGTGGAGAGCGCCACGGTTGGCTGGTCCAACGGTAGCCATTTCCCGGAAATACCGGGTCCCGGGCGAGCCGGCAGAGGCGCCAATCGTGGTTTTCTACAGAGCCGTCGAAACCGCTTTCCATGGAAAATCCGGTTACGATATTCAATCCTTGTTGCCCATCCCGGAATCCGGCGGCCAGGTTATTCGTTCCGCGGACGGGTGGATCGCTTGCCGTCCGAACACAACAAGTGGACGCCGCAGTAACCGATTGCGGGACCGACGGGTAACCGGTCTGGACCCCGGGGAATTGGCCGTCAGGTTCCCGGACCGCAGGATCGGCGAGGATCACAGCAGAGAGCCTGGCCCGTGCCAGTCGCACCGGCATGCAGCGTTCGCGCCGGTGATTGCCAAAGCGTTTTGTGTCGCAGCGACGTTGCAAGGATGTGAGATTCGCTCAGGCATTTGGAATACGGTGCCGCAATTGCTGAAGAATATCTTCAACACTGGTCTTGGCGTCCCCAAACAGCATGGCTGAGTTATCTTTGTAAAACAGGGGATTATCGATCCCCGAGTATCCGGATCCCATACTGCGTTTCAGGATGATCACCTGCCCGGATTTCCACGCCTGCAACACCGGCATCCCGTAGATGGGGCTGCCCGGATCATCCAGGGCCGAGGGATTGACAATGTCGTTGGCCCCGATGACCAGGACCATATCGGTGTTCGGGAAATCGTCATTAATTTCATCCATTTCAAGAACCAGGTTATAGGGGACCCGGGCCTCGGCCAACAGCACGTTCATGTGTCCCGGCAACCGTCCGGCCACGGGGTGAATGGCGAAACGGGTGCGCACGCCGTGTTTTTTCAGCAACTCGGAAATTTCGCGAATGGGATGCTGGGCCTGGGCAACTGCCATGCCGTAACCGGGCACGACAATGACGTTTTTGGAATCTGCCAGGCCTGCGGCAACTTCGGCAGCACTGGTTTCATGATAGGTCAGCGGTTCTCCCGCGGCACCGGTCGCGGTAACCGGTACACCGCCATCGCTGCCAAATCCCCCAAGAATGACGCTGACAAATGACCGGTTCATGGCGGCGCACATGATGTAGCTGAGGATGGCCCCGCTGCTGCCCACCAGGGCTCCCGTCACGATCAGCAGATCGTTCTTCAGGAGAAACCCCGTGGCCGCCGCGGCCCAGCCGCTGTAACTGTTCAGCATGGACACCACGACAGGCATATCCGCGCCACCAATGGCCATCACCAGATGGATTCCGATCACAAACGAGATGATGGTCATCAACACCAGCGGAAACATGCCCACCACGACCGATTCGGTCATCAAAAACCAAAGCCCCAGAACCAGACACAGCAGCAACATGCCCAGATTCAACCAGTGGCGCCGTGGCAACATCAACGGTTTGCTGCTGATCTTGCCATCCAGTTTTCCAAAGGCCACGATCGAACCGGTAAAGGTGACGCCGCCAATAAACACGCCCAAAAAGATCTCAATGCCGTGGATCAGCTTTTCCGAATCGAGTGGCGGGTGGGCCGGATCCAGATGGTTCGTAATGCCAACCAGCACCGCCGCCAATCCCACAAAACTGTGCAAGATCGCTACCAGTTGCGGCATCGATGTCATTTGGACGCGGGTGGCGACAACCATCCCGATCACCGCACCAATCCCAATGGCCACCATAATCGTCGGCAAGCCGCCACGACCGGTGGTCCGGGTTTCCAATGCCTCCAGATCACCGTTGAGCGGTGCCACACTGGCCTCGCCGATGTCGGCGGGCACGGCTGCCGGCGCTGGACCCGGTGCTCCGCCCAGCAGCGCCGCCAGCGTCGCCAAAATGGCAACGGCCATGCCGGTAATGCCCAGCCAGTTCCCCCGACGAGCCGTCTCGTGTTTGCTGAGTCCTCCCAGGCTGAATATGAAACAGACCGCGGCAAACAGGTAAGCAACGAGTGGCAAACTTTCCGGCATCGGCTAATCCTGTTTCCTGAACATGCCCAGCATTCGATGAGTCACGAAGAATCCTCCGGCAATATTGATCATCGATACCAGCACGGCCACAAAGGCCAATAGGGAGGTTAGTGAAAACCCGCTCACCATTTGCAGCATGGCACCGATCACAATGATGCCGCTGATGGCATTGGTGACACTCATCAGCGGAGTATGCAGGGCCGGGGTCACATTCCAGATCACCTGCCAGCCGATCAGGCACGCCAGGACAAATACCGTCAGGTGGTTTACGAAATCGGGGGGAGCCGTAAAACCGATCAGCAGCATCAACGCCGCACCCAGGGTGACGGCGATCAGCAACGGTGCGCGGCTGGGCAAGGCCGGTTCGCTGGCGGTCGCCGGCCGCACCGGTTCCGACGGAGCTGTGACCGCCAGATCCGTGGGTGAGGGCTCAATCGCCGGAGGCGGCCACGTGATCTCGCCGGCATGCGTCACGAGTGCCCCGCGAACGACCTGGTCTTGCAAATTCACGGCCAGCTGACCGTCCTTGTTGGGCGTCATGTCCGCCAACAGGTTAACCACGTTGTTGGCATACAACACCGAGGCCTGCGTCGGCAAACGACTGGGCAAATCGCTGTATCCGATAATTGCCACGCCATGTTGTTTGACCACCTTGCCGTGCTGGGTCAGTTCGCAATTACCGCCGTTTTCTGCTGCCAGATCGACAATCACGCTGCCGGGTTTCATCGAGGCCACCATGCCTCCGGTAATCAGCCGCGGTGCCGGTTTGCCGGGAATCAGGGCAGTGGTAATGATGATATCGACCTCCATCGCCTGGCGGGCGAACAGCTCCATTTCTGCGCGAATAAATTCCTCGCTCATCACCCGGGCATAACCGCCTGCGCCCTCGCCGGATTCCTCAAACTCCAGTTCCAGAAAATCGGCACCCATGCTTTTGACCTGATCCTTGACCGCTGCCCGGGTGTCGAAAGCCCGGACAATGGCACCCAGACCGCGGGCCGTTCCAATCGCCGACAACCCGGCCACACCCGCTCCGATCACCAGCACCTTGGCAGGAGGAACCTTGCCGGCTGCCGTGATCTGCCCGGTAAAAAAGCTGCCAAAATGCTCGGCGGCCTCGACCACGGCCCGATACCCGGCAATATTCGCCATCGAGCTGAGCGCATCCATTTTTTGGGCCCGCGAAATCCGCGGGATGCAATCCATCGACAGAGCCGTAATGTTTTTGCGTTGCAGCGATTCCAGCAACGGCTGGTTGCGGGCCGGCCACAGGAAACCGATCAGCGCCGCTCCGGTTTGGATGCGGTCCAGATTGGCCGGAGCGGGAGGATTGACCGTTAAGATGACGTTGGCGGACGACCAAAGCTGACTGGCATCGCCGGCAATCCGGGCCCCTGCTTCGCGGTATTGTTCGTCCGGGAAATTGGCCCGCTCGCCACAGCCACTCTCGATTTCAACCTGATACCCCAGTTTGATGATTTTCCCAATCGCCTGGGGCGACGCCGCGACACGGCACTCGGTGCTGGAGTTTTCACGAAATATGGCGACAAGCATAAGCCATCCGGGCCGGCAGTCAGGGGCGTGCATCGTTGGAATTGGAGACTTTAAATCAGTTTTGCCGAGCCGGCAAGGCGGAGGGCCTGTTTCACGGCCAGCTCCGGCCAGGCCCCGACGATCCGGTTACCATCCGGCCACCAAATCCCGCAGCGCCTGGCGCTCGGCGGCCGGGCGGTAGCGTCCCGCCAGACGATTCAGGGCCCGCATCAGATCCTCGTAAAACGCGGAATCGGACTCGGCGCGCCACATTAAATCCGCCAGTTCCCGGGTTTGGCCCACCCCGAACAAACCTGGATAATCGTTTCCCAGCATGCCACAGGCCGCATCAATTCGGGTGGCCAAGACCGGGACCTGATTGACGATGGCCTCGGAAATCGAACTTGGCGCGCCTTCGATCCGGGAACTGTTAACCATCAAATGACTCCCCGCCAACAACCGAACTGCGGCGGCATGTGGCAATCCACCCAACCAGCGGTAACGCGGATTTTGCCGCTCCAGCTGGCGGGCCTGACCGGCCAGTTCGGGCTGCAAGGCGGATCCCATGTGAACGATCTGAATGCGGGACTGCGGCGGCAAGCAGCGACTGGCGGCCTCGCCGCGAAAGGGATCCTTGACATCCCGCAAATGGCCAATCACCGCGACCACAAACTGCCCGGTGGGGCGGGGCGGCGGCTGTTTGAGCGGCTTTGCCGATTGCAAAATGACCACCGCTTTTTGTTGAAACGGCATGTCCAGCCGCTGCGCTCCGCACGGTTCCAGCAGGACAATCCGGTCGGCCCATTCCAGACTCCGCCGGGCCCGTCGGCCGCCGGCCGATTCCGGGTTGGCCAGGTCGCCATGCAAATCAGTTCCGGTCAGACAAACGACCAACGGCCGGTCTCCACATTGTTCCCGCCACGCGGCAATCATTCCGGCACTGCGGGAGGCGTGCAAGGCCAGCAGGACATCAAAATCCGCCAGGGTCAGATCCCGGTCGGAACTGCTGACGACACAAACCCGGTGCCCGAGTGAACGCAACAGCACCGCCCAGCGGCGGGCGGTAATGCGATTGCCGGCGGTCGATCCGCGCTCGGCAGGCGTGGTGATGAGCAATTTCATGATGTCCAGTGTAACCCACGGAACCGGCCCTCCCGGAGTTTGAGCCCGATGGGGGCGCGGGCGAATCCGTGGCCCGCGATGGTTATCGCCCGCGAAGGTTATCGCCCGCGATGGTTACCGCCAGCGATCGCGCAACTGGCGGGCACTGCGAAGTACCGGACGATCCGCCAGAGGATCCGCGGTGGCCTCCACCGGCGCAATATCGGACACGGAAATCCCCACCCAGCCGTCCGCTACCACCAGCTGCGATACCGCCACGCCTTGTGTGGCTGGCCGATTTGCCAGGTCGGGAGGCAACAACGGGAAATCAAAGCGGGGCTTGAACAGGGCATTAAAGACAGTGCGAACCGCCAGTTGATCGCGCATTTTCAGCCGGTATCCGTCCAGCGAAACCCCTTTTTCTTCATCCAGCTCCAGATTTACACGCAGTCCGGACGCCCGTGGATAATACCAGGCGGTGACGACGAGGTTGCGCCAGTTTCCTTTTTGCGCAATCTGCAATTTCTTGAGTTTCAGGGTAATCGCCACCCGATCGTCCTCAAAATCCATCCGCAACGCATCGCGGGCAGCGAACTGGAACCTGACATCCTCATACTCCCCGTCGGGCAAACCCAAATCGTCTCGTCCCAGCAGGTTGCCCACGTGTTGCATGAACTCCGGCGCCGTGAACATTTGATTGTTGATTTGAATCCGGTTGACCAGATTGTTAAAGGCGGATTCATGAATCTGGACATTCAACAGACAATCCGGCAAACCCTGGGGGCGCACCGTATTGGCCGCATTCTGATCCAGACCCGCCAAACGATAACGAATCACAGCCGTCGTTTCCGTGGTCCCGGTGGTGATAACTGTTGGTTCCAGTTCCATGGCGTTCAGGGGCATCAGGATCCGGTCGGCAATCCACTGGCGTGCCTGCGCGATTCGCAGCTGGACCTCTTCGTCCACCCGCCCGCCAAATTCGCTCCGCAGTTTTTGTTCGACGATCGAATTGGCCTGGGGGGTCCTGGATTGCTGTTGCTGTTCCGCCACCCGCCGCGCCATCCAGCCGACCAGCGGGACACCATCCAGTTGTGAACGGATTCCCAGCAACCGCGTCTGCGAAATGGCGGCGACATCCGCCGGCATTAGAAAAACTCCTTGCGGATTGATCGTGATCCCCTTGGACGCGCTGACCCGCGCATTGCCAAGACTGTTGAATGTAAAGCCGCTGCTGTGAGCCAGCGTTCGCGACCGCACGTTACCGGTCGACACCAGACGAAACGCCAGATTCAGCGGGTCGGGTATGAACTGCACCTGGATCTGGTTGTTGATCCGGCTTTGACCGAACACGTGAGCGCCCAAAATCCGGTCCTGTACCGGTTCGTGATACGTCATGTTGCGGGGTGCAATCCGGTTGACCAGCCGCTCCGAAACTTCGATTCGAAAGTTGGCGTTTCGATAGTGATTGTCAAAAACCTCGGCCAACTTCTGGAGCTCCGGCGTGTGGTTCCAGTAAAAGTTCTGAAAATGATAATTTATCCGGGGGTCGGCCGACGACGAGTTGCCCGCCTCAAAGGCTTCCAGATCCACCAGGAACTGTCCCAGTTCCGGCTCGCTGGTCGTGGCGGTGCGCAAAACCGTCCCCAACTGGTCACCAATCAGTTGCCGGGCATATGCCCGCTGTTCATTCGTCAGTGACGCCGAGGTCACTCGCGCCATTATTTTCCGCGCAGTTGCCCGACGTCCGATTTCGCTGGATTGGGGATCCAAAAAGATTTCAGCGGCCTGGTCCAGCATCAGGAATTCCGCCCACTCGGGTGAAATGTTGCCAAAATCGATGGAAGCCTGGCGGTTGGCAATTGTATTGGCCACGATCCGGGCGTCGTTTGCCGGTTCGAATGCCAAATCGGAACTGGCGACCTGATGAACGGTTTTCCAGACCTCCATGCGGCGTCGCAGCCGGTAGGCCAGACGGCTGAGTCGGCTGGCCAAGTCAATGTCCTCGGCGACCAGCGACTCGGCGTACTGATTCAGCTGGACCGCCAGGCCCAGACAATAGTCAATCATTTCCAGCGATGCCGGGTTATCCAGTTGCACATCATTCAATTCGGTCAACGCGTCACTGGCCGCAACTGCCCATTGGCTGGTCAGCGGAAATCGTTGCCAGTCGGTCAACTCCTGCAGCAAACTTTCGGGCAGGGGCCAGCCCGTGATTTGGGCTGCTGTCTGGTCAGCCGACTTCGTCCGAATCGATTGCGAATCCTGGGCAGCGGCTCCGGTTTCGGCCGCGCCACGATTGTCGCCGGTCGACCGGGCGAACCGATTGCCGGCCGACCCGGCCGCCGCGGCGTCCACGTCGCCAATACTCACCTCGACCGCCTTTGGCCCGGTTTCCAGGGAACCGCGATCGCGGACCGGTTTGGCCATGTCGAACAACCGGGCCATCTGCGGATCCGGGCCGGTTTTCGGTTCGGAACCGGGTTCCTGCAGCGGTAACCGCTTCGGCCGGTGACCCGGGCCCGGCTCTCCGGCAATGCCTGGCCCGAAATCGCTGCGGTTAACGGATTCGCCCGGCGCCGGTTCGTTGCCGGGTTCCAATCGAATATCCGACTGTGACGCGTCGGTATGGCCCTCGCGCGGGTTCCCGGAAGGAGCCGGCGCATCCGCAGGCGATTTGAATCGATACCGGCGGGGATAGAGTTCATCGATATCCAGTTGGCCTTCGACCCGTCGGGTTCCGGCTTTCTCGCTGACCGAATCCGCGGTGGCGGTCGATGATTGAGACGATCTCAGCGAGCGATCGCTACCCGGCGGGAATTTGGAGGTCCCGGCTTCGGGTAGAACGACCGGTCCAGCGTCGCTTTGCAGGTTGACGGTCCCTGGTTCGGCCGTCTCCAGCGACGCCAGCCATTTTCGATCCGCCTCGAATTCGGCAGACGGCGTTTCGGGATTCAATGCGCTGGAACGATCCGGATGTCCGGTATCGCTGCCGTCAGGCGACTCACATTGACGGTCGGGCGAACGGCGGTCACGGGAGTTGCAATCCAGTGCCCCATCAAAACTGGTGGGTGTTACGTGGGATGGCCGATCCACCGGTTGGTTGACGTTCGGTGAATGCCGGGTCCCGGGTTCGGCCAATTGGGAAGGGTTGGGAGAAAGTCGAAGGTTCTCCGGCAGCGGATTCGACCTGTCCCGGCGCGGATCGGTCGAGGAACGCCCCGAGGTTGGCGCCGCGGGGCCATCGACTGTCGTCGCGAGATTCGGGGCGCTGGCGGCCACCTGGACCCGGTACGGCGTGTCACCGGTCAACTGGCTCCCTACCAGAACTCCCAGACAAATGACAATGTACACGGCCAGCATACCGAAAAAAGCTGCAAAAAAGCAGCCCAATGAGTTGGTTGAGAATCGGTCCATCCAGCGCGCAATCTCGTTCAGAAGTCAACTCGCAGTCGATATGACATTCATCGGATTGCAGCGGCGAGCAAGTAAAACTGGATTCCCGACAACTGATTTCACAACGGACTTGCAGGCCCGCCAACCCGAACCTGACAGCATCGCGGTGCCAGCGTATTTGAGAAACCTGGCGGTCAGGGCAAAATGCGACGATTCCCGTTCGAGACCAATGCTGTATCACCAACCGGGCTGTCGCTGTCGGGCGACGGCGCGTCCGGGCCCGAACTGCCGGCCCCGCGTAAGGTCACCGATTGTCGCCCGGCGGACGCAACACGCAAATTTGGGCGGGCGCGTAATTCCGGACCCGCCATTGCCCCGGATCCGGCAGGCGTTCTGGATCGAATCGCCCGTCGCATTCGACGACGAACACACTGTTGACCGGACAGGCAAGCCGGAGGCCCCGGATCAGTTCGATCATTTCCGGTTGGCGCGAGAGAAACAAATCGTAGGGAGGGCTGCAAAATACGGCCCACGGCTCGACCGGCCAACCGGCAGGATCGGCCAAAAACCGGCGACTCCAGTAAAACGTATCCGAAGTCACGACCTGGCAGCGATTGCCAATTTGCAAACTGGCAATATTCTCGCGGATCAGTCGGGCCGTTGGAAAATGGCGTTCGATCAGTGTGGCCCGGAGGGCGCCGCGACTGATGGCTTCCAGGCCGATCGCGCCGCTCCCGGCGAACAAATCAAAAACATGTTTGCCGGGAATCCAGCCACCCACAAGATTAAAAACCGCCTCGCGTATATTGTCCTTCATGGGACGGGTCACGGGATCACCCGTCCAGGCCAGCGGGCGGCCGCGAAATTCGCCCCCCACGATCCGCAATGTGGTTTTGCGGGCTTCGGGACGCGCAGCGGATTTTTCACGCCCGCCGGCCCGAGGCGCGGGCCGAGCGGTTTTTCGTGCCCTGGGTTTTCGTGCCATGCCTGAGTTCATACGTCCCGGGTTGGAGCTGACCGAAGTAGCCGGAAATCGGCCAATCCGGCGAATGATCGCGGTCCCCATTCCGTCCCCCTCATGCCGGCTGGGCGGAATTCGCTACAATTGAGCGTAACCGAGTCCCCGACCTGGCTGTCCCGGCCAGGGGCGACCGCCGACGGATTGTGTGCCTGCAGAGATTACCATGTCCATCGCCAAGCTCAAAATCCCGGTCATTTCATCAATCATCCTGACCGGAATCGGCCTGTTGCCGGCAGCGGTCTGCGCCCAGCCGGATCGAAGTGAATTTGACGAGGCCATGCGGCAATGGAAGGCTACCTACGTTGAGTTGCTGGAGGCCTACACGCAGTTTCGGACTTGCGAAGAATGGGAATCAGACGATGTCCGCGAGAGATTTCTGGAACTTAAACGGCAGGGAGACGCACAGAAATTGCAGGCCATCGAGCGAGCGGCCGAACTGTACGGTTCGTCGGATCGCAACATTGAGGAACTGAACCGGTTATTGAGCGGTTTGCCGGACAAGTTGTTCGAAAACTACCAGTACGCGACCGCAGCGCATGTCGGACGGGCCCTGCTCCGCCATGATCCCAACAACATGGCGGTTATGTTTGACACGATCAAATCTGCCTTTTTTTCCAACCAGTTTGAGTTGGCAGCCTCGTTGATGGACGCCTGGCGACAGCAATTCGGGCCCATACCTGCCGAACTGGAACCCTTCCAGGAGTTTCTGCCCGGGTACCGCGCGGCCTGGAAACGGGAAATGGAGCGACAATCGGTGGCCGAATCCGGGCAACCGTTGCCGCAACTGGAATTTCATACCGAAAACGGCAGTTTTGTCGTAGAGCTGTTTGAGGACGATTACCCGGAGATTGTTAACAATCTGGTTGGTCTGATTGCCGACAAGAACCTGTACTACGGGTTTTGGTGCTTCGAGGTGCTGGAGCACCAGGTGGTACGTGCCGGTTGCCCGCGAAATGATGGAACCATCATGTTTCCGGTGGCTCCGGTAACGGAGGAGGAAGTCGCGAACTCAAGCAAGCACTTTCGGGGAACGTTCTCGCTGATTGTCAATCCCGCGAATCGCACGGCGTCGACCCAGTTTGTCATATCCCGAATTCCGATGCCCGAGCTGGACGGACGGAACCTGGTGATTGGGCGGGTCGTGGAAGGCATGGAAACCGTCGACCAACTGACGGCGACCCAGCAAATGGATGAAAACCTGCAACCGGTGCGGATCGAAGACGCGCAACCCGTCGTCATTGAATCGGTAGAGGTCTTGCGAAAACGGGATCACGAATACAAATTCACGGAACCGGACCTGCCCACCCAGCGACCGGCAAACCAGTAATGACCAAAACACCTTTAGCAGCGCCGATGGATCACCCAATGCCCTCCCTCCCCGTATATGAAATACGACCGGAGCAATGGCGATCGTCCCGGCCCGACCAGGTGGACGTCAAAATCCGCATACAAGGACCCAGGAGTCAAGCCCCGTGAACAAGACTGCAATGCGATATTCCCCAATCATCCGAGGCTTCCGGTTTCGGCCGCTGGCCAATTGGCCGACCGCCGCTGTGGTGCTGGTTTTGTTGATCACCGGTCTGGCGGGACCAGCCGGGGCACAGGCGTGGACCAGCGCGACCGCCCCGCAGGAGGAGACGGCCCCGCCGGAGGAGACGGCCCCGCCGGAGGAGACGGCCCCGCCGGAGGAGACGGCCCCGCCGGAGGAGACCCAGACAGCCGCGCAGGAAAAAACGGCCCCGCCAGAGAAAACGACCCCGCAGGACGAGACGCCACCGGTCGATGCGATGGAGGAACAGGACGACGCGAAATCGGCGGATGCCGGGCAGGCCGGGGCTGGCGAAACGGCCGGCGACGATTTGCCGTCCCTGCTGGAGCAATGGCAAGCGTTGGAAGCCGAAATGATCGAGCTTCAGGACAAGATGCTGCTGGAGAAAGCCGGCGGAATCGCCCGCGAAATGCGCGGTACCTATGTCGAAATGAATGATCGGGCCATTGCGCTGGTTGATCGCATTGAGGCGGCCGCCCTGCTGGAACTGGCAGCCGGAAACAACGGGCAGTCGGTGTTGGAAACGCTGACGGGGATTGTGATGAATCATGCCGCCTTCAATCGTGACGTTCAGGCGCTGGAACTGGGTCAGAAGATGATTGATGCCGGCATCGATGCGCAATACTTCGAAACGGCGGCCGGGGCCGATCGCCTGTCGCCATCAGCCCGGGATATCATGCGCGAGTTGGCAATCCGGACCGCCGAAAAGGCGGCCGATGATTTGCCGCGCGTCAAGCTGGAGACCAGCAAGGGAGATATTGTGCTGGAGTTGTTTGAAAACGAGCGCCTCAAACCGTGGGTAATTTCGTCAGCCTGATCGAGGACGGCTTTTATGATGGCCTGACCTTTCACCGGGTCATCGACAACTTTATGGCGCAGGGAGGCGATCCCAATGGAGACGGCACGGGGGGTCCCGGATACAACATCTATTGCGAATGCTACAAAAGTGATTTCCGCCGTCATTTCACCGGCTCGCTCAGTATGGCGAAACAGGTGCCCCGCGATACGGGCGGCTCGCAATTTTTCATTACGTTTGTTCGCACGTCGGACCTGGATGGCAAGCACACCGTTTTCGGTCGCGTGATCGAGGGCATGGATGTGGTCAATCAGATCCAGCGGATCGACCCGCAAGATGCCGATGGCCCGCAACCTGACCGAATTATCAAGGCGGAAGTGATTCGCAAACGGGATCATGATTACCAGCCCGTCAAGGTGGAAAATTAACAGCGGGCGGTTGGCGGCAATCGCGGCAGCGGGTGTGGCATGAGAAGAGCCGAACGCGCCCAATACATCGCCCGACGACTTGATGAACTCTACCCCGATCCGCCGATTCCGCTGGTTCACGACAACCCGTACACCCTGTTGATCGCGGTCTTGCTGAGTGCGCAATGTACGGACGAGCGGGTGAATCAGGTCACACCGAAATTGTTTGCCACGGCGCGAACGCCGGTCGCCATGTCCCGGCTGCCCGTGGAAACCGTTGGCGAGCTGATTCGCCCCTGCGGCCTGTCCCCCCAAAAAAGCCGGGCGATTGTTGAGCTGTCCCGGATCCTGGTGCAGCGGCATGCCGGACAGGTACCAAATTCGTGGACGGAGCTGGAATCCCTGCCAGGCGTCGGTCACAAAACGGCCAGCGTCGTCATGGCCCAGGCGTTCGGAATCCCCGCCTTTCCCGTCGACACGCATATCCACCGGCTGGCCCAGCGGTGGGGCCTGACGACCGGCAAAAACGTGAAACAGACCGAAGCCGATTTGAAACGGCTGTTTCCGGAGGAACAATGGAATCGGCTCCACTTGCAGATGATTTATTACGGCCGCGAGCACTGTACGGCGCGAGGATGCAACGGGACCCTTTGCGAAATTTGTCGTCAGTGTTTTCCGCGTCGCCGCAGCCCGGTAACCACCCGCAAAGGGTGACGGAGCGGGACGGTCCCCGAACCCCCTCCCGGCCTTTCCGGAGACCAGGCCCCGGCACCGCAGCGACCGCCGTTCTGGTAAACTGAGAGGGTTGCTGGCCCGTTTGAGCCGGGAACAGCCCAAATTTCAGGATTTTTTCGGATTTTTCGGCTGGCAGCGTTGGCGGACACCCCCAAATTTGGGACGACTGAGTACACCGGGCAGGCCCCAAGCGTTCTTTATATTGACGAACTTGATGGAATCGTCCTCCTCGACCAACCCGCCCGTTTCGTCCTCGGAAATCGATCCGGTAACGCTGGTCCAGCGCCATCAGTTGGGCCTCTGGCGGTATCTCCGGGCACTCGGTTGCGACTCGGCCCTGGCGGACGACCTGGTTCAGGAGACGTTTCTGAAGGTATTGCAAAAACCGTTTGACTATTACGACGAAAACACGACGGCGGCCTACCTGCGAAGGATCGCTCACAACCTGTTTATTTCCATGCAACGTCGGGCAGGAAAAGTTGTGACGGTCGAGAACATCCAAAAATTTGAAAAAGTCTGGTGTGAACTGGTCTCGGATCAGGACGGCGAGGAGTACCTGAATGCCTTGCGATCCTGTTTCCGGAAACTCGGCGAGCGATCCCGGTGGGCGCTGGAAATGAGATTTCGCGACAAGCTGAGTCGCGCCAAAATCGCCGAAAAACTCGAAATTACCGAAAACGGAGCCAAAAACCTGATGCAACTCGCGAAAACGCGATTGCGTGATTGTGTCAAACGAACTATGGGACTTACGTAAGCCCGGGGACTCGCGTACCAATGTCCGAATCGCACGACAAAATACTCGAGGCATTTCTGAATGAAATGCTTTGCCAACAGCACCCGGGTCGGGATGCCGGGGAAATCGTGCGCCGGGTGCAGGCGTGTTTGAGCGGGGCCGCCGACGAGAACCCGGTGCCCTTGGTGGCCGACGGGGCCGAGTTGCCCGTCGCGGCAACCCGGGTGGTTCAATTGGGACCTGGCCGACAACCGGCCGAGGCCGATCGCCCGATCCCGTGGCTGTCTGTTTTGGGGCTGGCTGCCTGTCTGCTGGTAACCACCGGATTGCTGATTTGGTTTTTGTTGCCGGAATCTGCGGCGCCCCCTGCTATTGCCGATTTTCCGGGCGCCCCGTCGGGCGGAGCGGCCGAGCTGCGGGAAACCGAGCCGCCAGCGGGGCTGGCCGACAAACGAACGGCGCCCCGTCGGCCCCGGGATTCACGTCCGGACCGCGAACCGGAACCCGTCGTTGACGACTCACGCGTCGCCAAGCGGACTGACATTCCTGCCGATCAGACGGCTCTGGTGATGCCACCTCCGTTTGTCCGAAATGTTTCACTTAACGTTGCGCCACAAACGCCTGACGAGGCGGCCCGTGACATTGATACACAATTGATCGCCGGTTGGCAGCAGGCCGGATTACAACCGGTCGGCCGTCTGGAACTGGACAACTGGGCCACCCGCCTGTCAACTCGGGTGCTGGGGCGAACCCCCACGGCCGCTGAGAAAGTGGAATTGAACCAGCTGGTTGCCAGTGGCCAGCCATTCGATCAGGTGCGTGTTGAGATCGTCGACTGGTTGATGTCTCGCGAGGAGTTCCCGCAACAATTTTCGGAATTTTGGGGACGAGCACTGGCGTGGAAAATGCTGGGGCTTGGCCCGTCGTTGCAAACGACAGATGCCGATATGTTGCGGACCAAAGAATATTTGTCCGAACAAATCGTCCGGAACCAGGCTCTGGATGCGGTCGTTTACGATCTGATCTCGGCGGTCGGATCAACAAATCCCGAGCGACCGGATTTCAAACCGTCGGCCAGTTACCTGGTCGGTTTGACAAAGCGGTTTGGTCAACGGGAACTGGCAACCGCTCATATCGCCGACACCTTTTTGGGTCAATCGATTCAATGCGCCCAGTGCCACGACTCCGTCGCTGCAGGCCGGGACCGGTCGCTGGCCGAATTTGACCAGAGCCAGTTTTACCGGTTGCATGCCTTTTTTGACCAGCTTCGGTTTGAACCTGTCGGAGACGACGGGTTTTACGTGGTCAATCGCAACTATTTGCCAAACGGCCAGCTCGGCCAGGTCGAAGCGCCTTGTAAATACACGGACTTGACCGGCGCAGAGCATGAGGTATTTCCCGGTTGGGGCGACCTGCAACCGGAGCCCAACGGTTTTGTGGCAATCGTCGACCGGCGCAGCCAGCTGGCCGCTGCGATCGTTGTCGCGCCCGAGTTTCGCAATTCCATGGTAAACGTCGTTTGGACCGCATTGCTTAACGTCCCGCTGACCGGGATCGACGACTCGGGCGAAACGACGGCCGCGGAACAACAAATCATTCGGGATCAGCTGGCCAGTCAGTGGGCGGCCAACAATTACCAGCTGCCATGGCTGGTGCGCACGATTGTCTTGACGGAAGCCTTTGCGGTCGGGGTCGGAACAGACGAGCAACTGGCGGCCAACAACCCGTTCCTGGGTGCCGCCCCCCGGTTTAACCAGTTTTACCAGCGGTTGGAAAATCGGCGCTCGGCCGCCAGCTCACTGGCGATTGTGGCCGGAGCCTATCAATCACGGGATCCGGCCGAGGCGCAGTCCGCCGGATTGTTGGCCCGCATTGACGGACCTCGGGGCGGCACTCCGCCCCCACGGGTGATTCAGGCGTGGCTGCCCAGTAATGACAACCAATGGGCCACCAGCCCGGCAGTGACTCGGCAACTGGATGCCATCGCGGCCAGTGAGATGTCCGCAGAACTGAAGATCCGGCATCTCGTGCAGGCCGCACTGGGACGTCAGGCCAGTCCCGCAGAGTTGACCCACGGCACCCGGATTCTGGAATCTGCCGACGACCAGCGCATCGCCCTGCAGGATATCTGGTGGGGCTTGCTGAATAGCGTCGAGTACCAGTTGCCGCTGGCGATGCGATAACATCAGATGCCTGCAAATTGCCGGCCGGAGTGGCCGCCGGGGTTTTTCGTTCCCGCCGGGTCGTGCCAGCAAACCACGTTCCAAAATCGGACTTGGTGCCCCGGCCCGTCCTGACTAGGATACGGGGCGCGAACCTCCCGCCGTTGCGTGTGACTCGCCAGGAAAGGACGCCTGCGAAATGATGACTTTGCAACAAATCGCTGCCGAAACGGGCGCCACGCTCCGGGGTGACCCGTCAATTCGAATCGAGGGAATCGAAACCCTGCTGGCAGCGGGACCCGGCGATTTGACGTTCGCCACTGACGTTCGGTATCTCAACCAGTTACAGACGTGTCGGGCTGCGGCCGCCATCGTTACGCCCGCACTGGCCGGTCAGTTGCCGGAGCGGGCTCCCCTGGGATTGCTGATTTGCGACGACAGCCAGGCCACATTTCTGTCCATCGCCCGAAAATTTCGCCGGCCGCCGGCACCGCGCCAGGTGGGCATCAGTCCGCAGGCCTTTGTCAGCAGCTCGGCCACCATTGCCGGGGCCGTTAACATCTATCCAGGTGCCTATATCGGCGAGCGCGTCCGAATTGAATCCGGAACGACGATATTTCCGGGCGTCACGATTCTGGATGACTCGACGATCGGCCGCGATGTGACGATTTTCCCCAATGCGGTGCTGTATGAAAACACCATCGTTGCCGACGGTTGTGTGATCCATGCCGGGGCCGTGCTGGGGGCCTGGGGATTTGGTTACCAGTCCGGGCCGGAGGGACACCGGCTTTGCGAACAATTGGGCAACGTGGAACTGGCCGAGGACGTTGAGATTGGCGCCTGTGCCACGGTCGATCGCGGTACTTGGGGAACGACACGGATTGGAACCGGCAGCAAACTCGACAACCAGGTGATGATCGGTCACAACTCCCAAATTGGTGCGCACAACCTGCTTTGTTCCCAGGTGGGGATTGCCGGCAGCAGCAGCACCGGCGCCTTTGTCGTGATGGCCGGTCAGGTTGGAATCGCGGATCATATCACCATCGGGGATCACGCAATCCTGGGTGCCAAATCCGGAGTGATGCACAATTTGCCAGGCAACCAGACGTACCTGGGCGCGCCAGCCGTCCCGGCCCGCGACCAGATGCAGTTGTTTACGGCGCTGGCCAAACTGCCCGGGATGAGGCGCGAATTTAAACATTTGAAAAAATGTGTGGCGCAGTTATCGGAACAGCTGGCAGCTGGCGAACAGCCTGCCCAGGCAGACGATCGCGACGCCGCCTGACCGGGGATCCGCTGCCGTGGAAAGACGCAAGATTGGACTGATCGCTGGCTGGGGCCAGTTCCCGGTAACCGTGGCCCAACAGTTACAGGCCGACGGGATGCAGGTCTGCGCGTTGGGATTTCACGGACATGCCGATCCGCAATTGCAGGACATCTGCCATGCGTTTCAATGGACCGGCCTGACCCGGGCCCGGTCGCAAATCCGTTTCTTTCAAAAACACCGTGTCCGCCAGGCGACGATGGCTGGCAAGTTGTTCAAGACCATTCTGTTTGAGCGGTTCGCCTGGCTCAGGCACCTGCCCGACCTGATGTTTTTGCGATTTTTTTATCATCATTTCATCACGGGCCATGCCAATCGTAATGATGATGCCATGTTGTTAACGTTTGTAAAAATGTTTGAAACCCGCGGGATCCGGCTCTTGCCGGCAACCGATTTCGCTCCGGAGCTGCTTGTGAAAAAAGGGACTTTGACGCACCGCCCGCTTACCGATTACCAGTATCGCGACATTGTGTTCGCATGGTCGCTGGCCAAACAAATGGGCCGGCTGGACGTGGGACAAAGCGTGGCCGTCAAGGGTCGGGCGGTATTGGCGGTTGAGGCCGTTGAAGGCACCGACGAATGTATCCGGCGGGCTGGCCAGCTGTGTCCGTCCGGCGGGTTCACGGTCGTCAAGGTCGCCAAACCGAATCAGGACATGCGGTTTGATGTACCGACGATTGGCATCGGCACGCTTCAAACTGTGCGGGATGCTGGCGGCAGTGTCCTGGCGATCGAGGCTGAAAAAACGATCGTGCTGGATCAGCCTGATTTGGTCAACTTTGCCAACCGCAACAACATCACGGTGGTCGCATTCAACGATGCCGAAATGCTGACCCGGGCGGAAGTGGCCTGAATTCGCTTCCGAGCGTGTGACGACACGTTCCGGTTGCCACCGGCTGGAACCGGGCCAATCGCGCGCGACACTTCGCAATGCCACTGGGCCGCCGGACTCCGTTTACCGACGGCAGCTCCGAAAGGTGTCGCATGATGACTCGGATTATCCGTGCGGCTCGGGTACACTGGTCGGTCGGGATTTTTCCGTATCATCACACCCCGGGGATCTCAGCTGTCATGGACGAGCAAACCACCGTATCGGCGTTGCGCAGTATCGTGGCCGAATTCGTGGCCGAACGGGAATGGGAGCCGTTTCATTCACCCAAGAACCTGGCGATGTCCCTGGCGATTGAAGCGGCCGAACTGATGGAACATTTTCAGTGGATTTCGATGGACGAATCGCGTTCGCTCGCCGACGATCCCGGACGTCGCACGGCAATCGCGGACGAGATCTCCGACGTGCTGTGCTACCTGTTGGGGTTGGCCAACGTGCTGGATCTGGATCTTTCGGAGTCGCTCCGCAACAAAATGCAGCGAAACCGCGACAAATATCCGGTCGACCGGTTTCGCGGAACGTTCCAGTAAGGGATGCGACCGGCGACCAGTCCCCGCCGGTTGGCGGTCCGGCCCAATTGTGAAATCTTTCCTGCCTGCGACAATCGAGTCGGCCTGATTGACAGGTCGATGCATCGCAATTCCCGGCAAGCAGGATTCCCGTGACGTCCGCGGACAAGAAACCGAGTTGGTCGTTCCTCATTTCGGATCCCCGACCCGGCCTGGCACTGACCGGGTTGGCGGCACTGCTGGTGGGTATGGCTTGTCGCCTGGCGGACGTGCCCGCGTCGGCGGCAACGATGGCCGGACTGGCCAGTTTCATTGCGATCTGCTGGGTGACCGAGGTGGTTCCCATCCCGGTGACCTCCCTGTTTCCATTGTTGCTGTTCCCGTTGCTGGGGCTGGACTCGCTGGATCAGGTCGCCGCAAATTACGCCCGGCCGGTCATCTTCCTGTTTCTGGGCGGATTTCTGCTGGCCATCGGACTGCAACGTTCCGGGGCGCACCGCCGCGTTGCCTTGTGGATTATTGACCATGTCGGCAGCCGGCCCGACCGCCTGATCCTCGGATTCATGCTGGCCACGGCCCTGTTGAGCATGTGGATCAGCAATACCGCCACCGTGCTGGTCATGTTGCCAATTGCCCTGGCTGTATTGTCAGAAGCAGCACGTTCGACGGCCACGCGGAAAATTCGGGATCGCCTGGGAGTGGCCCTGATGCTGAGCATCGCCTATTCGGCCGATATTGGCGGAATGGCCACGCCGGTGGGCACTCCGCCCAACCTGATATTGCTGGAAATATATTCCCAGCTGGTGCCCGGGCGCTCGCCGTTGGGATTTGGACAATGGATGGTGCTGGGTCTGCCATTGGCGGCGGTATTTCTGGCATCTGGCTGGTTGTTACTGACCCGAATCCTGTTTCGTTTTTCGAACGCCAGTCTGTTTGGTGAAACGGAGTTGATTCACGACGCCCGGCAGGCACTCGGACGAATGCGACGGGATGAATGGATCACGGCGCTGGTATTCGTCGCCGCAGCATTGTTGTGGATGACGGGCGATGATTTGCGATTGGGAGGCTGGACGCTACGCGGCTGGCGGAGCGCGACCGGTCTGGTTTTGGTCGGTGATGCCTCGGTTGCGATCGCCGCGGCCTGTTTGCTGTTTGCCATACCCTCGACCGACCACCCCGGAGAAACCCTGTTGACATGGAAACAGAGTTCCCAGGTGCCTTGGGGCTTGCTGTTGCTGTTCGGAGGCGGGTTTGCCGTGGCCAGCGGATTTCAGGTGAGCGGCCTGTCAAACAGCATTGGCCACGCCATGACGGGACTGGCCGGATTACATCCGGTTGTGATTGTGGCGACCGTTTGTGTCGTCATCACCCTGTTAACGGAGGTCACCAGCAATACGGCGACCACATCATTGATTTTGCCGATTTTGGCGGAAGCGGCCCCGGGGCTGAACATGGATCCCCTGTTATTGATGATTCCGGCCACGCTTTCAGCCAGTTGCGCGTTCATGATGCCCGTCGCGTCACCGACTCAGGCCATTGTATATGGCAGCGGATATGTCACGATTCGCCAGATGGTGCGGGCCGGAATCGCCTTTAACCTGCTGGGCGTTTTTTGGGTAACCGTTCTGTTTCTGTGGCTGGCCAGACCCGTATTTGGGATCGACTGGTAACCCGAAATCGTTGGCGGATATCCGAAAGCTGGTCGCCTACCTGGAATTTTGGCGATCCACAGGCATAATCCGCTGTTTAATTTCCCAATGATTCGGCCGATAATCCGAACTCCTGAATCGGCGACGCGATGACTCGCCGGTGATCGGTACTTGTGATGCTGACTGGAGCAACCAATGATTCGATGGGCCCTGGGGTTGATGATTGCCACGGCTGGCGCCGATGTGCTGCGCAGAGTTTTCATTCCGTTCCGGCCGACAGCCCCGATCCGGGAACGATGTTTGTGTTCCCCGAGCGAATCCCGCTGCAGGATGGCGGAATGTTCACCTGCCACCGCGGATGGATGTTTGTACCCCTGAACCGGACGGTGGAATCGGGTGACGTAATTGCGGTCGAGTTTTACCGATTTCCGCGATCGCAAACTGCCGATCCGGCGGCACCCCCGATCTTCATCCTGAATGGCGGACCCGGGTTTCCCGGGTTGCAACAACGGCTCGATCGGCCGGGAACGCTGGAGCGGGAATTTCATGAACTTCTGGAATGTTCGGATGTCGTGGTGGTCGGGCAACGGGGCATCGGATCGTCCAAACCCAACACCCTCATTGAACAACAGTTCGAGCCTCAACCGGCCGATCAACCGTGGGACGAATCCCGGGCTGTTGCGGATTTCCTCAAGGTGTTGTCGCGCGAGCGGCAATACTGGATTGATCAGGGCGTTGACCTGTCCGGATTTAACGTGCTGGAATGCGCCGCCGACGTGCGCGACGTGGCGAGTGCACTGGGCTACAAGAAGATAACGCTTATGGGTGGCAGTTTCGGATCGCACTGGGGTATGGCCATTATGCGAACGCACCCGGAGCTGGTCGCCAGAGCGGTATTGAACGGGATGGAGGGACCCGATCATACATGGGACCATCCCGGATGGTTGTGGAATGTCTACAAGCGAGTGGCCCGGGAAGCAGAAGCGTCCGGACAACTGGCGGATTCCATTCCGGAGGGTGGATTGATCAAGGCGATCGAGACGTTGGTGGACCGGGCCGAACAGGAACCGTTCACCGTCACACTGGACAAAGGCAGTACCACCGAATCCATGGTATTGATCGATGGACATGCCATGCGGCGGCTGGCCCGAGGCTACACGGGAGGGCTGCGGTCATGGCCTGCCAATGTGATTGAGATGCACAACGGCGATTTTGACCGGGCCGCCCGCATGTTGCTGATCCGTTCGCGAATGCGCAGGCGAGATTATTCAACGGCCAGTTACTGGATGCTCGACAGTGGATCCGGAATCACGGCTGCCCGGCGGGCGGAATTCGAATCCGATCCCGCCATGGACATTATTGGCAGCACATTCTGGCAGTACTCGGCAGGCAGTCCGGTATGGGAAACGGATCTGGGGGATGAATTTCGTCAAGACTTCAAGACGGACATTCCGACGGTAATCGTGCACGGTACCTGGGATACGTCGACTCCCTACGAAAACGCCCTGGAGCTGGCTCCCTGTTTTGAAAATCGAAAATTTGTCACGGTGCAACGCGGATCCCATGCCGCCCTGGCGGAGGCCCGGCGAATCGATCCGGAATTTCGCAACGCCATCATGCAATTTGTCGCCAGCGGAGACATGTCCGGCCTGCCCGATCAACTGGAGTTGCCTCCGGCCCGCTGGGCCCGGCCGAAACTCGAACAGGAATCCGATTAGATTTATCGGCTGCCGACCAATAGCCTGCCGACTCGCCGACGGACGTCATCGACCCACAAACTGCATCAGGCGGCTCGGGCGGGCGCAGGACCAGTCGATTTGCCAATCGATCGATGATCCTGGCGACCGCCGCAGCGCTGTCCGGTTGCAACAACCCTTCGTGCGTGGCATCGACCGGATATCGGCGCACCCCATCACACAGGCTGAATTGGCTGGTGCCATTGAAACTCAATTTGGGTAATCCGGTTCTCCAGCCGGATTGGCAACGGCGCGCCGTGCAATACCGGATAACGTACGGATACCAGGAAAGCGGGCGGGACCGCGCGGGGACCTGCCGATTCTTGCGGTTCGTCGCCGTCACCAGCCACCGCGGATTTTCATCGCTGGTTCCTTCGGCGAAATGACGAACTGCATCGCGGGACGCAACCTGGTTCCAGACGCGTCGTTCCTGGCCGACCGACCCGACCAGCTCCTGGCCAGTCGGAACAAATTCTTCCAGTTGTGGCCAGATGGACTCCCTGCTGGCTGATCGAAGTTGCGCCATGACGAATTCGAATCCATTCGATTCTGGTTGGACGGCCCCATTGGGACCGTTAGCAGTCGTTTCTCATGAAATCCTGGTGCGAGTCGTGGAAGGGCCAAACAGCAATCCGGCAGTCGAATGTTTCGCAATCACGCCCGGGCCGGTACCCCGGGTCGCGACTCACTCGCCAAAACATCGTCCGGATGGGGTGCCGGTCGAGAGTATTCGGGTACCAGCGTTTCGATGGCCGGCGGTTGCGGGATGCCACGGCTGGCCCACCCGGCATGAATTCGGCGGGACTCGCTACCCGTGACAGCGTCAGGTCCAAAACGGCATGGGTCCGGCTGAATCGGCCCCCATGGTTTTCAGAGTGAGTGGCCGCGGCCCCAACCAGAAACCAAAAAATCCCGGTCCGTCAAATGGCGGATCGGGATTTCCGTGGGGATGGCTTGCCTTCGGACGGCTACTCGTCAGTGGCCGATTCACCACCGGCGTTGGGCGTCGCCGGCACGGTCTCGGCCTTGTCCGCACCCAGATTGGGGGAAATCAGCGGCCCGCTGGCACCCAATCCGCCCTTCAGATCAGACGGATCGGTCTTGCCCGCCGACGCCGCGGCTTCCTTGGCGTTTTCGGCAGCTTCTTTTTCCTCATTCCATTCCACGCGGCGTCGTGACAGACCGATCTTGCGGTCCTCAGTATCGACCCGCAGGATTTTGACCTCCAGCTCGTCACCAACGTTGACGACATCTTCCGGGTTCTCCACTTTTTGATCGGACAATTCGGAAATGTGCAACAGACCTTCCAGGCCGTCTTCCAGGCCGACAAAGACGCCGAAGTTCGTGATCTTGGTCACCTTGCCGGTGATCACCTGGCCGGGCTGGTATTTGGAGGGAATATCGGTCGACCAGGGATCGTTGGCCAGCTGTTTCAAGCCCAGGCGCAATTCGCCGCCGGTCGGTATCGACCGCCAGGATCTTGCACTCGATTTCCTGGCCCTTTTCCAGCATTTCGCTGGGATGGCTGATTTTGCGAGTCCACGACATGTCGGAGACGTGCAGCAGGCCATCGATGCCTTCTTCCAGTTCGATGAACGCACCGTAGTTGGTCAGGTTGCGGACCTTGCCCTTGACCATTTTGTCGACCGGATAGCGTTCCACGAACATCGTCCCACGGGTTGGACTGGGTTTGCTTGATGCCCAGCGACATTTGTTCACCCTTGCGATCGATTCCCAGAACGGCGACGTCGATTTCGTCGCCAATTTGAACCAGCTCGATGGGATGGTTGATCCGTTTGACCCAGGACATTTCGCTGATGTGCACCAGGCCCTCGATACCCGGTTCCAGTTTGACGAAGGCACCGTAGCTCATCACGTTGACGACTTCGCCCTTGTGAACGCTGCCGACCGGGTATTTCTCTTCGACGTTGTCCCACGGATTGGCAAGCATTTGCTTCATGCCCAAGGCGACCTTGACTTTCTCGCGGTCGATATTCAGGATCTTGACGTCGATTTGCTGATCGATGGAGACCATGTCCGACGGGATGCTGGATTCGCGAATGGGACATGTCGGTGATGTGCAGCAAACCGTCGATGCCGCCCAGATCGACGAAGGCGCCAAAGTCGGCGATGTTTTTGACCACGCCTGATGCGGATCTGGCCAATTTCCAGCTCTTCCAGCAGTTTTTGCTGGGCATACTGGCGTTCTTTTTCGATCAGGCTGCGGCGGCTGACGACAATGTTCCGACGTTGTTCGTCGATCTTCAGGACTTCACATTGCACCGACCCGTCCGATGAAATCGGCGATGTCGCCCGGACGACGAATGTCGACCTGACTGGCCGGCAGAAAGACCGGTACGCCAATATCGACCAGCAATCCGCCCTTGATTTTTCGGGTGCAGGTTCCGGTGACAATGTCCCCTTCGTTGACGTTGGAGATGACATTCTGCCAGTGCAGGATGATGTCGGCTTTTTCCTTGCTGATCGCAATTTGGCCGTGAGGATCTTCGGCCATCCCGGTGTCGTCCTCCAGGTCCTGGATCAGGACCTGGACCGTTTGGCCCACTTCGGGGGTCCTCGGAATCTTTCCACTCCGATGCGAGACAGCGTGCCTTCGCTTTTGTATCCGACATCAACCAGGACGATATCGTCGTCGACCCGAATGATTTTGCCTTCGATGATCTTGTTGATTTCATAATCCAGCGCGGCTTCATCACCGCCCGGAAACAATTCCTCGATATCGATGTCGTCGTCCGGGAACATCTCCAGGACTTGTTGCGAAATGTCGTCGTCTTCAAGCGAGCGGATTAAGTTACGGTCTACCATGATTTGTGTAAAAACAGTCGATTGCCCGACTGTCGCCAGAAAGGGGGTTGCACCATCGGATAACCACCGTGATTACCAGCGAGGTGACAGGTGCCACGAACAAACTACCCCGCCGGCCAACCCGGCCACTGGATGACCCAATTGTTCGGTCCGGGGACGATCGGTCAGCTTATCAAACGGGCGGAATTGCCACAACAGCTTTGGACGGGAAATGGCGAGGCGAATACCCGTCAGTCGCGTTCGCGGCGGTGCCCGAATCGGCCGGATCGCGGTGCAAAACCGGCTGTCTGATCCCGGGCTGGCGGGGCTGGCCCAAATCGGGCTGGTCCTGTCTTATCATCGCTCGCCAATGCTCGACCAGCAGCGGATCCTGGAGGACCTCGATTGGGCTCACACCGTTGCGGCAACGACCGGGAACAAGTCAGGCCCGATCCGCAATTCTGACGGCCAGCGCTGGCGGGTGACCGCACAAAAAAAAGCCCGGGGGATCAATAATCCCCCGGACTCTTTTATCGTCGGATCAATCAAGGTGATCCAGGCGAAGGGTGGCCCCAACGGACAACCCGCCGGTTGCCATCAGGTTTGGCCACCTCGTTGGCTGGTACAGCAATATTGCACAGATCACCTCCTTTCTACTAGTTACACCCTGCTTCCGGTCGCTTGTGCCAAGAATGCGACTCCAGCAGGCCTCTAGTAACTCGCACCGCGTAAGTGCGAAACGCCGCCCTGATTATAATCACAAGGCATACCCGAAAATCAATACGGGTTTCAGGAAGGAGCCGCCCGGTGTCCCGCCGGTTCGCGCAGTCAAAGATCCAATCCCCCAGCAACCATTGCGATGGACCGGCGTTTTTCAGGGGATTTGCCTTGTCCGAATCTGGCACCGGAGTGCATTTGCGGGCGGTCCGTGCTAAATTGGGGAAAAACCGGGCCCATTTTACTCTGTGCAAACACATGATTCGTTCACCCATGCCGGTCTGGCCGCTGCCGGCCATTTGTGGCCGCAGCTCGCGAACTTTCTCAATGGCATTGCTGCTGGCCGCGGCCGCCCTGATCCACCTCGCTGGCCCGGCATCCGGCAGACTGGTTGCCCAAACGGCTGCCCCTCGCGCCGCCGGTCAGTATTACGAGTTGCAGATTTGGCAAATTGACGACTACGAAAACCAGGAACCGGTTTTGGAGTTTTTGAAACGGGCCACGCTGCCTGCGCTCGGCCGCTACGGAATCGATCACGTGGGAGTTTTCCGGGCCCTGGAGGACGAAAATGACCATAACGTGTTTGTGCTGGTTCCGTTCGAATCGATTCAGCAATTTGAGGGACTGGACGACCATTTGCGGCAGGATCAGGAGTATCAGGAGGCCCTCCAGTCGTTCGGCCAACGGGAGTTGAACGAACCCCTGTTCGCGCGGATCGAAACGCGACTGATGCGGGCCTTTACCGGGATGCCGGCCCTGGAATTGCCAGCGTATTCGGTCGGGAAACAGGACCGGATCTTTGAATTGCGTTTGTACGAAAGCCATACCCAGGCACACGCGCAACGCAAGATTCGGATGTTCAACGACGGGGAAATCCAGTTGATGAAGGACGTCAACATGGCCCCGGTGTTTTTTGCCGAAACGGTGGCGGGTCCTGACTTGCCCAACCTGGTATACATGCTCAGCGCCACCGACGCCGAGGCGCACGATCGCCACTGGCAGGCGTTTCTGAACGACCCCCGCTGGCCAGAGATGCGTGACCAGCCGGAATTCCGGGATACGGTTTCACGAATTCGCAACTGGAAACTGGCGCCTACCGACTTTTCGGGAATTTGAAATCGATGCTGCTGGCCGCCACTGATTCCCTCATCGGCCGGATCCGGACAGGCGACCAGGGGTCAGGTCCATGCCGACCGGGAGTTTTGTCATTTTGGATGATAGTGGTCGGCTGGGTCTTTTGCATCGGTTGCGAACGACGGCCGGCCGATTCCCGGCCGGTCGTCACGGTGTTCGCGGCTGCCAGTGCGATTTCGTCGGTTACCGAGGTAACAGCCGCATTTCGGGAGGAAACCGGGATCGACGTCCAGTGCAGCTTCGCCGCCAGCTCTGCCCTGGCGACCATGATCACCTGCGGTGCGCACGCGGATTTGTTTCTGTCTGCCAGCCCCCATTGGGCCGATGTGGTTGAGATGGATTCGCCCGGATGCCAATCGATTGATTTGCTCGGTAACCGGTTGGTACTGATTGTGCCGCGCAGCGCCGGGACATCGCCGCAATCACTGGACGATCTGACCTCGGCCGACTTCAAAAAAATTGCGCTCGCGGACCCGCAAGGCGTGCCAGCCGGGATTTATGCCCGTCAGGCACTGGAAGCGGCCGGATTGTGGGAAGCCCTGGAACCCAAACTGGTCGGCGCCATGGATGTTCGCCAGGCATTGACGCTGGTCGAACTGGAAGTTGCCGACTGCGGAATCGTCTTTCAAAGCGATGCCCGGGACAGTCCGTCGGTGCAGATTGCCTTTGCCTTGAACGAACACGATCCCATCGTTTATCCGCTGGTACTGATGCCCGAGCCGACGCCCGGGGCCCGCCGGCTTTTTGCCTTTTTTCAATCCAGCGCGGCCCGTGAGGTTTTTGCACGATACGGATTTTCCCGGGACTCCCGGTCGGGCGATCTTCCCTGACCGCACCGGATTGCCTGCCATGGATGCGTTTTGGAGCCGCGCTCCGGGTTGGGGCGGTCGGTTGCCTGACGGCCCATCAGTTCGGCCGTTTCGGATAAATTGGAAGCGGAAAAAAACCTGTTGCAGTTACCATGCCGGCAACCTTGACCACGGATAGCGCATTGATCATCGCGGTGCTCAATTCGAACGACTGGTTCGCCATCTGGCTCAGTTGCCAGGTGGCAACGCTGGCCGCCAGTCTGATCCTGCCGCTGGCGGTCGCGGTGGCATGGTGGCTGGCCCGCACTGGCAGTTCCGCCAGGTGGCTGGTTGAATCGGCCGTGAACCTGCCATTGGTATTGCCGCCCGTCGTGACCGGATTCTTGCTGCTGATGTGTCTTTCCCCCCGGGGCTGGCTGGGAGGATGGTTACAACAAATGGGTATTGTACTGGTTGCCAACTGGATGGCCGCCGTGCTGGCCGCGGCGATCGTCAGTTTTCCTCTGGCCGTCCGCGCGATCAAGCTGGCTTTCCAGCACGCCGATCGTCAACTGGAAATGGCGGCGCGGACGCTGGGAGCCGGTCCCTGGACCACGTTTGTCCGGGTTTCATTGCCGCTGGCCCGAAATGGCCTGATCGCCGGCTGGTTTCTGGCGTTCGCCCGCAGTCTGGGCGAGTTCGGAGCCACCATCATGGTGGCCGGAAATATCCTGGGCCAGACCCGGACCATTCCGCTGGCCATTTATTCCTACGCCAACTCGGGGGCCGACGGTTACCGCCATGCCTGGCCCCTGGTGGCCGTGTCGATCGTGCTGGCGTGCGGCGCGTTGCTGGCAGGTCACTGGCTGGAGCGACGGGTCCGCTAGGCGGGCACTCCACAAGACAACCCGATCAGGAAGAAATCGAGAAAGCGACAGGAATTCATGCTGGAGTTTGATTGCGTTTTTCAATACGCCGACGGGTTTCAGCTGGATGGCCGATTGACCACCGGTTCCGGATGCACTGTTCTGTTGGGCCCGTCGGGCGCCGGGAAAACCTCCATCTTGTCGCTGGTGGCCGGTTTACTGAAACCCGAGCGGGGCCGGATCGCCGTCGACCAGAGGGTTCTGTTCGACAGCCGGCAACAGATCAACATCCCCATCCACAAGCGGGGCATTGGACTGGTGACCCAGTCAGCACGGCTGTTTCCACACATGAGCGTCCGTTCCAACCTGGAATTCGGGCGACGATTCCGCCATCCCGGTTTTCAGGAGATTGATTTCGATGAGCTGATCGACGTACTGGAATTGCGGCCCTTGCTGGGCCGGTATCCCGAAACCCTGTCTGGCGGCCAGGCCAGTCGCGTTGCACTGGGCCGGGCCCTCGCCAGCCGACCCGGATTGCTGCTGATGGACGAACCGCTGGCGTCGCTGGACACCACCATCAAACATCAGATTCTGGATTATCTGCACGCCGTCATCGGACAGTGGAACGTGCCGACCATTTTTGTGACCCATGACCGCGCCGAAGCCGACCGGATTGGCGACCGGATTCTGCAGGTCGATCAGGGTCAGGTGAAAGAGCCGATTGCCAATTAGCGCCAATCGGCGTGGCAATCCGCGCAGGACTGATTGAGCTGGTTCAAACGGGTGAGGGCCGCCTCGTAATCGTTTTGGCGAGTGGCGCTGGACAGGGCCTGGGCGGCCTGGATCATTTGTTCGGCCAGATCACGATACTCTTCGTCATCGGAATCCATGGAATCGGGCAGCTGCAGGATTCGCCCCATGGCTGCGATCAGCTCGGCATCATGCAATACCAGTTCAGCGTCATCGGCAAATGAATCGCGCGTCGCAGCCGCGGTTTTGAGCGACTGGGAAACGAAATGATCCAGTCGTTGCATCAGAGCGGTGCGGTCGATCACCGCCGACCAGTCGGAAACCGGCCGGGTATTGGGTTCCCGTCCAAAATTCCCCCCCCGCACCAGATCGGTCAGTCGTTGCGTGGAGTCGCGGGCGATTTCGAAAGCCGCCGGATCCGTTTTTGTGGCGCGGGCTGCCGCGGCAGCCAGCACCGTCATGGCCGATTCCGCCTGGTCTTGCCAACGTACCGCATCGTCATATTGGCTGATGATCGCAAAGACCATGGCGAGGATTTGAAAGCTGTCCCGAATCTCCCCGTTCCGCGTCTGGAATTGTCCGGGATTGGTGATCAGCCCGTTCAGTCGAATTTGTTGCCGCTTGATTTCATCCTCAAGAACCGAAGCGGAAATGAGGCTCGACCACGAGTCGCCGGATTCCGGAGTGACGTTTTCGGCGATGGCCACCGGCGCGGCAAGCGTCTCGGGGGAGGCGTTGACCGATGCGGGGCGGCCCCCGGAAAGCGCATCGGCGAACAGATCCGCAAAAAATACGTCGCGTCCGGCGCCCGGTTCAAATTCGGGTCGCGCCGCCCGGCGGACTCGCCGCAGCGGCTCCGGCGACTCTGGTTGCCCGGGTGTTGTCGGTGCGGTTTGTTGAGCCGGCGCCGGGCCGGTTTGCGACTGTGCCTGCACAGCGCTGCGAACGGCCAGAATCTCCAGCGTTGACAACAAGACCGGAATCAGAATACGCATCATGGGAAACGTCAGCCTGTAACAACGTGTCGCGTCGCGAGAATCGCAGGATCTGTATTATTCCTGGTTGTATTATCATTATAACGAGATTCACGACACCTGGACGCTGCGGATGTCGGGCGGACCGAGAGGTCGAGAAATCACCTGTGGCGAGGCGGGAACCGCCGTCAGGCCGTTTGGTGATTGTCCCGTTTCCGGAATGAACTGCGGCGGCGATTTGCCGACACGTGATTGCCAGCCGCTTCTGCCCTGCCAGACGAATCTGCGCCGGTGTAAAATTGCGTTGTCAGGCGGTCCCTCCGGTCCGTCCCTTGAGTTTGCTCGCCCGTCAGCTCAGCCGCGTCCCGCATCGTGTCCCAGCCACCCCAGCCATTGCCACCGCAACGCCGGCAGTTTTTGACCGGTCGCCCACCGGAGGCCTCGACGGATTCGGGACCTGACAACGCGGTCGACCTGGCTCCGCTGTTCAGTTTTTCGGCGAACGCCATGGGATGTGAGTTCCAGATCCTCTGTGTGGCCGCCATGCAACAGGCCCTGGCCCAGGTGATTCATCCGGCATTTCAATTGCTGGAGGACCTGGAACAGCAAATGACAATCTATCGCGCGGACAGCGAACTCAGCGCAATCAACCGGACCGCCGCCCACCAGGCGGTGCCTGTGGAATCCGGTTTGTTCAGGCTGATTGTCCATGCCCTCGAATTATCCCGTCAGACGGACGGGGCGTTTGACATTACGGCAACACCCGTGACCCGATTGTGGAATTTCCACCGTCGCGATGGACAAATGCCGGCCGCCCGCGAAATTGTGAAAACGCTGGCGGACATCGGCAACCGTCATATTCAACTGGATGCTGAATCGTCCTCGATCCGCTTTGCCAACCCGGCCCTGCAACTGGACTTGGGAGCGATCGGCAAAGGGTTTGCCCTGGACCGCCTGGCCGATCTGCTGCTGCATTCAGGAGTTTCCGATTTTCTGATCCACGGCGGTCAAAGCAGCATTGTGGCGCGAGGGCGGCGGGGTTCGGGTACGATGCCAAAATCCGCTCCGTGGACTATCGGTATCAGTCATCCGCTGGTTCCCACCCGCCGTCTGGCCGAGTTGAAATTGGGAAACGAGGCGGTTGGGACGTCAGGGTGTGGCCGCCAGTCGTTTGTTTATCAGGGAACCCGTTACGGACATGTGATTGATCCGCGAACGGGATGGCCAGCCGATCAACATCTGTCGGTCACGGTGGTGGCCAGCGAGGCCATGAACGCGGACGCCCTGGCGACCGCCCTGTTCGTGATGGACGCCCGGTCGGTTCGGGAGTTTTGCCGCGAACATCCGCAGATTCGCGCACTGGCGCTCAGTCAGGCGGCTGGCGAACCGGGTCGGCTGAGTGCGCAGGTCTACAATTTGCCCGGGCACCGAGTGACCTGGTACGATCCGGGAATCCAGGTTGTGACCCATTGGGAAAATCGCGGAGGCCCGGAATGACGGTTTCCCCCCGGGTGTGGCGTTTAATCGCCGAGAACCGGATTGGCGAAGCGATTCGCGAAGGACAGTTCGACCAGTTGCCCGGTTTCGGGAAACCGCTGGACCCGTCCCCCGACACCAGCGAGCACGGGTGGCTGAAAGCGAAGGCACGACGAGAATCACTGAGTTTGTTGCCTCCCGCACTGGAGCTGGCGCGGAACGTCCAGTCGCAACTGGCTCGCATCGGCTCGGAGACGGAACCCGCCGAAGTGACCCGGCAGTTGCACGCGTTGAACCGGCATATCGACACTGCCAACCGGAATATCAGCTGGGGCCCTCCATCGACGACGATGCCCGTCGATCCGTATGAGTTCTTGCGGCGCCGGCAAGCCCGTCCACGAGCCCCCCGGTGACGGCCGATCGACTCAACAGGACGGCCGGGCGCGGGCAGGTTGACCGTGGCTACTGCGTTTCCGAGCCGTTTTTGCCCGTCATCCACTTCATCTGGTGCAAAAACTCGTTCCACCAGTCCCGACCGCTGTGCCATTTGACCAGCGGCATGATGGACGAGAAGTCGTCGGTCCAGAACGCTGATAATCTGGCATCCGGCCACCGGCTGGTGTAGCCGGCCGATTCCATTTCAATCACAAATTGCGAATCCCGGGTCACCAGAACCCAGGAACTGCTGTTGTAGACTGACTCGTCGGGATCGTCGTCGACATAGACGCATTGAAAACCCAAATGCCCGGCCAGCGTGCGGACCACGTTGGCCAGTTGCAGAAACCGGTTGGAAGTGTGCACGGCGAGGATCCCGTTTTCCGACAATCGCTGTTGGTAAATCTGGAACGCTTCCAGCGTTAGCAAATGAATCGGAATCGAATCGCTGGAAAAGGCATCGGCGATCAACACATCATATTTCCGGGCATCTCCGCTCGCCAACTCCCGCTGCAGTTGCAGTCGGGCATCTCCCAGCCGAATCACCACATCCGCCTGGCAATCGTCCAGATACGTAAAATAGGTCCGGGAAATCTCCTCAACCCGCGGATTGATTTCGTAATAGCACAGATAATCGCCGGGTTCGCACCACGCACAGATCGTCCCGACACCCAAACCAATTGCCCCGAATGACAAGCCGGTATCTGGTCGTGATGAACTTCGCAAATACTCGATCGCCCGCCCCAGGCCGCTGCTGGGACAATAATAGGTAGTTGGCCGGGTCGACCAGTACCGGTCTTTGTATTGAACACCGTGTTCAATCTGCCCGTTGTTCAGCTTGCGGTTCGACGGATAATCCTTGACCGTCAACGTCCCGTATTCGTTCCGGGTTTGCAGCAGCACAAACTCCTGACGGTCGTCCGAGTACATTCGAAAACAGGACATTCCGGCAAACAGGGCCGTCAGCACGCCGACGAACAAAATAAATGCGAAGTTGGCCAACCGGACGGCGTCTTTGTTCGTTTGCAACTCCTGATACCGCACCTGATAACCGTACGCAAACAGGGTCAGCAGGACCGCCAACAGGACGCTGACGGGAAACTCGTAATAGTTGACGAGCAGGCGGGGCGCGATAATGGCAACAAAGACTCCTCCCAGGGCCCCACCGATGGCGATCAGCAAATAGAACAAGGTCAAATGCCGGGGTGCCGGTTTGAGTCGCGCCAGTTCGCCATGACAACACATGGCCGCGCCAAAACAAACCAGCGAATAACCCGCCACCTGGATCGCAATCGGAGCCTCGACCCCCAGTTCCAGAACCACGGCCGAGAACAATACGGAGCCAAAGAACAACGGGAAAAAGATCATTCGCACATACCAGCGCTGATGATCAAAACAGATAATGAATGACAGCAAATACAAACTCAGCGGCAAGACCCACAAAAACGGAATTGAGCCAACCTCCTGGGTCATCAGGTTGGTGCTGGCCAGCAGAATAATCGACGCCAGCATGGGCAGGACCAGCCACATCGCCAACTGAATGGCCGGGATTGTTTCCGAGGCGGAGAAGGCCGACTGCGATGGATCCGGCAAATGGGTCGACCCGCCGCGAGGAATCCGGTCGGGCATCCCGGCCGTGGTCGCCACAAACCGGTATCCCGCAAAAAACACCAGCCCTGCGAACAGACCGAACCCGGCTGACCAGTTCCACGACTGGGCGTCCAGCGACAGGTATCGCTCGTACAGCAGCGGGTAGGACACCAGCGCCAGCAGGGACGCCAGATTGGAAAGTGCAAACAACCGGAAGGGCGACCGATTCGGGTGAGTGACACTTTGCCACACCTGAATCAGGGGCCCGGTGGTGGATACCAGAAAAAAAGGCAATCCGACGCAGACCGTCAACAATGCCAACACCCGCCACGTGGCCATGTAACCGTCATCGGGTTGCCAAAAGCCCGAGGGTCGAATCGGCAACGATGCCAGGGCCAGGCCAAGAATGATCGAGTGCAGGATCCACTGGTGCCGGGGTGTCAGCTTGCGAGTTACCAAATGGGAATAGGCATAGCCCAGTACCAGGACCACCTGAAAAAACAGCATGCACGTGGTCCATACCAGCGATGTGCCGCCAAACCAGGGCAACACAAACCGGGCCACCATGGGTTGAACCTGAAACAGCAGAAAAGCACTGACAAAAACGGTTGCCGCGTAGCAGTACATGCGCTGTCCAGGATTGTCGGGGGCCGTTTTTGAAAGTGCGGTTGCAAGTCACGAGGTCGCGGAATGAAAGCGTCCCGGGCTGGCGGCAGGAAAAAATGCCGCACCGGCCAACCGACTGACCGGTCGCACCGCTAAAAGGCACTGTCGTTGGAAATCGGCACTGCCGCGCCGCAGCTGACCATACAGGCAACAATAAAGCCCAATGCTACCACAAAATGAATTACCACTGTATCCTCCGACCGGCGGGATGGTGTTGCGTCCGGGTCCTGTCCCGTTGACCTGCCTGTTCCATCGCGGTTCTGTTGACAAGTTAGGTCGGGCAGCCGCCAGAAGACGTTCCAAAAAAATATTTGGAAAGACGTTTGTGTCAGGCAAAGTTTGCGGCCGGGGCGAGCAGGCCCGGAGGACGGAAACTACTGGAAATCGGTATCCTGGCGACCCTGTTTCTCGCCCATGGCGGTATCGGGCGCCTGGGCAAAATCGTCAAGCGGCTTGGCGCGGCGGGCCGGCAGGCTGAGCGTAAAGTTGCTGCCGTGGCCGAGGGTACTGGTCACCCGAACCTCTCCGCCGTGTTCACGGAGGATCTTCTGCGTAACCGGCAATCCCACGCCCGTACCCAGTTCGCCCTTGGTGGTGGCAAACGGTTTAAAGACCAGGCCAATTTTCCGCGGATCGATCCCCTCGCCGTCATCAATCACCGAAACCTCGACATTCCCGTCGGTTTCCACCACCCGGATTTTCACGACGCATCCCAGCGAGCAGGCATCCAGCGCGTTTTGCACCACATTCAGAATGGCCCGGTACATGGATTCCGTGTCGAACAAGAACGGCTTGAGGTTCAAATTGGGCTCCCAGTCGAGCTTGATGCCGCGGTTTTTGGCACGCCCCTCGACGGTGCCCACCACGTCACCGACACAGTCATTGATGCTGTCCAGCTGCAACTGGGGATCCCGCGGTTTGCTGAACGACAGCAGGTTTAGTGACAGTTCGTAAATCCGCGCGGTCAGTGGTTCGATTTCCCGCCACCCCTCGTGCAACAGGTCCCAGTTTTTCTTGTCGATTCCCTGGTTCATGCGTCGTTTGGAAATATCAATTCCCTGCAGCATGTTGCGAATGTGGTGGGCGATCTGGGTAAACGTCTCGCCCACTGCCGCCATTTGGGCGTTTTGGTTCATGGCGTTGTAATAAATGGCGTTTTCCGTTGCCAGAGCCGCCTGATGACCAATGGCCAGCAACATCTTTAACTGCGGCACCGTAAAGCTTTTCTCAAAACTCTGGATGGAATCCCGCGCTTTGGTCTTGCCATCGGACAACGGGACAATGTTGTCCACGTACAGAAATCCGACAATGCCCATGCGGCCATGCATCGGGGCACACATGGATTCAATCACGCTGCCGGGCTTCAATTCGGCAGCGCCCCGACGTTTCTTGGGATCCGTGACGACATCGGATGTAATCACGCCCTCGTTCCTTTCGGCCGCCCGCTTGAGAATTTCCTCACTTACTTCGATGGGGTCCAGCCGGGAAAGATCCTCACGTTGCCGAAACGCCGCCGGCGTCACCCGGGTAAATTCCTCATCCGTCAGCAATACACATCCCCGATCCGCCTTGGTCCATTCAAACACCAGACTCAGGACTTTTTGGTGCAACTCGGTGATATCCGTGATCCGGCTGGTGGCGATCGCCGTGTGATAGATCACATGGATGTTTTCTTCCAGATGCTCCAGAAAGGAATCGGTAATCTGGCTGTCATCGTCATAGGCCGGCAGGGCCACCTTGGCGCTGACGGTTCGCACGATTTGAGCGGAGGATGAATCGTCAGCATTGCGCGAACTGATATTGACCAGGCGGGTCACATCAATCATCGACTGGACCGGCTTGGAGTCGAACAGCAGCGTGGTCTGGCCACAGCGAATGACGTCTTGCGGATTGAGCCGGTATTTCTGGACGCGCCGTTCATTGACGTAGGTGCCATTGGAACTGTTGCGATCGGCAATGACGTATCCGCCATTCGTCAATTTGATGTAGGCATGAACCCGGGAAACTTCCTTGTCAGCCAGCCGCACGGTATTCCGCGGGTCGCGACCGATCGACAGCAGGACATCATCCAGGCCAAATTCCTTGCCTTGATCCGGTCCGGTAATTACGAGTAGTTTGGACATGTTGCGATTCCGCCTGCCAGCGCTTGCCAGCGCCTGCCAGCGCCTGCGTGACGTCCCGGACAGGCTGCTGCTTGCGCGGGCCGATCACCTGACGCCCGTCAGAATTATTCGTTACCCCTTCAGCCTCATTGTCTCCGGCAGCCCGCGAACCGGAAAGGGGCGCAGCACTCCCGGGTGTCAGCGGCTGGCTGGCCACGGGCCGGGTCCCTGGTCCGGTTCGACCGCCCGGCGCCGTGCGGCGCCGGGCGGTCAGGCTATTGATTGCCGGAATCGTCGTTCCCCCCATCGTCACCCCCGAGGGGCGGAACACTGTCGCCCAAATCGATTTCGACACCCTCGACCTCTCCCGGATCGACGTAATCCCGCTCGCCACAACCCACCGTTGCGCCAAATACGAACAAAAAACACAAAACGGACAAACCGGTAATCAGTGTTTTCATGGCAACCCGATATCCCTTTCGAACGACTGGCCTGAACAACGCCCTCAGTCGGGCAACGACTAGTTTAATTTTTACCCCAGACCCGTCGGTTCGACCATAGCAACCGCAATCGGTCCACGGCCGCACTTTCGGACGGGTTGATCGCGGCTCAGGCACCGATCCAGCGCGCGTACAGGGAGCGCGCGAGGGAAATATCGTTCGTTCCGCTGATGATGGCCCGCCCGTCTGCAAATATCGTAATTCGCTGTTCCGGTAATCGCAGTCTCAGCAGATATTCATTGAAATCGACCTGTCCGGCTCCCCGGAGTCGCCGCGCCAAGTCCGGCAAATCGATTTGCTGGTTAACGCGCCCCCGAATCTGCACCGCGTCTTGCCCGCACAGGATTGCGGTTTGCGTGGCATGTTTGCCGGTCAGCCAGTCCCGTTGGCCTCCCTGGCAGGCCGGACAGTTGACGCGTTGGGCCAGCCCCTCCAGACTCATCTGTCGGAACCGCCCGTTCCACAAATCGATGATGGTCAGCCCCCGATTGATACGGGATGCATGGCCCGACAACAGCTTGATGGCCTCCATGGTCTGGATGGAGGCCACGACACCCACCGCCGGCCCCACCACACCCGCCAGGTCACACCCGGGCGTCGTCCCCGGCGGCGGCGGACCATCGGCCATCAAACAGTGCAGACAGGCCGTTTGGCCGGGAACAATCGTCAAGGACTGGCCTTCGGCACCCAGACAGCCGCCATACACCCAGGGAATTCCGGTCTCCAGCGAAAAATCATTGATCAGGAACCGGGTTTCAAAATTGTCCGTTCCGTCCACGATCACCTGAACGTCGCTCCCCAGGTGAGCCATGTTTTTGTGATCGATGTCGGCCACCAGCGGCTCGATCTCAACCCCGGAATTGATGGCCCGCAAATGGCTGGCCGCCGCAACGGCCTTGGGCCATCCGCGGGCGACGTCCTGCTCGGTGTACAGGACTTGCCGTTGCAGATTGTGCAATTCCGGAAAATCCCGGTCCACGATCCGCAAACGGCCGACACCACTGCGAACCAGCGATTCGGCAATCACACTGCCAAGGGCTCCGCAACCGGCGATCAGCGCGGTGGCCCGCGCCAGTCGCTGCTGGCCGGCCAAACCAATGGGAGCAAACCGAATCTGTCGGGAATACCGCGCCAATTCCGCGGGTATTTGCGGAGGCCCGTTGCCGGCGGGATTTTGGTCAGACATGCATCAGGGTCTTGATTACGAGGACATCCCGGCGCCCGACAGGACGCCTTGCAGGTATTGTCCGGTCACGCTCCCGGGGTGATCGCGAATCTCTTCCGGCGTCCCGGCCGCGACGACCCGGCCACCCAGGTCAGCCGGCCCCGGCCCGAGATCAATTATATGGTCGGCCCGCGCCATCATCAGCAAATTGTGTTCAATTACAATCAGGGAATGCCCCACATCAATCAGGGTATTAAAACTCTCTGCCAGACGCACCACATCGGCGAGGTGCAATCCGGACGTGGGTTCGTCCATGATAAACAGCGTTCGTTTGCTGGAGCTGCTCCCGAGGAATGCGGCCAGCCGCAGCCGCTGGGCTTCACCGACCGACAACGTGCTGACCGGCTGCCCCAGCTGAACATAATCCAGACCGGCATCCTTCAGAAATTTCAGCCGCGTCTGCACGCGCCGGTGCCCCCGAAAAAACCCGAAGGCCTCGTCAACCGTCATTCCCAAAACGTCCGCGATGTGGCGATCCCGGTAGCGGACCTGGCGGACCCGCGGACCGAAACGCGTGCCGTCACACTGGTCACACCGCTTCAGAACGTCAGCCATGAACTGCATGTCGATCGTCAAATACCCCTCGCCCAGGCATTTTTCGCAGCGTCCACCGTCCACATTAAAACTGAAATGGCCAGGTTTCAGTCCCAGTGCCCTGGCGTCGGGCGTGGCGGCGAACACACGGCGAATTTCGTCAAATGCCTTGACGTATGTGGCCGGATTGCTGCGAGACATCTTGGCCAGGGCCCGCTGGTCAATGACCGCCACCTCGTCCACCAGCCCGCTGCCCCGCAATCCGGCATGGGGCAAGGCCGATTCCGACCCGCTCCCCAGCGCCTGTTGCAATGCCGGCGCCAGGGTCTGCCGTACCAGCGAACTTTTGCCCGAACCACTGACCCCCGTGACCAGGCACAGCATCCCCAGCGGAAACTCAACGTCAATGTTTTGCAAATTGTGACCCGCCGCGCCCTGTAACCGCAAACTGCCGCGGGTCGCCGTTCGACGCTGGTGGGGCACCAGATATCCGCGGTGCCCGGCCAGAAACTCGCCGGTAACCGAGGCGACGTCGTGGACCAGCTGGCCAGGACTCCCGTCAAACACAATCTCACCTCCGCGAACACCGGCCCCGGGGCCGATTTCCACGACTCGTTCGGCCATCCCGATCACCGCCGGATGGTGCTCCACCATCACGACCGTGTTCCGCCGCGACTGCAGTTTCCGAATCTGCGGGATTAACCGTTGCACATCCCGGGGATGCAGTCCGGCCGTGGGCTCGTCCAGCACGTACAGCAAATTGACCAGCGTCGATCCCAGGGCCCGGGTCAGCGCGACCCGCTGGCGTTCGCCTCCTCCCAGTGTCCGGAGCGGCCGGTCCAGCGACAGATACCCGACGCCCACATCCGTCAAATATCCCAGACGATCTGCCAGTTGCTGAATCAGATCTCCGACGATAGCCTGTTGCCCCGGATCCAGCGACAGTCCCGTCGACAGTCGTTTCAGCAACCCGTCGATGGACTGGCCGGAGAACTCGGCAATATTCGACCCATCCACATGCCACGCCAGGGCCAGCGGATTGAGGCGGCGACCCTCGCATTCCGGACAGGTTACATAGGACCGCCAACGGGCCAAAAATACGCGCAAATGCATTTTGTACTTGCGCTTTTCGAGCCACCGAAAGAAACCGTTTAATCCTCCGAAATCCCGTGTCTGATCCCCTTCCCACAACAGCTGCAGGTGCCCCGGTTGCAATTGTTCAAAGGGAATATCCAGCGGAAACTCGTGAGCGGCCGCGATGGCGATCAGTTCCTCCAGTTCGTGCCGGTAGGCTGGCGAATTCCAGGGTGCAATCGCGCCCTCGCGAATCGTTTTGCCTGCATCAGGGACAATTTTCCGGATGTCCAGATGGTGGATACTGCCGAACCCCTCACAGCGGGAACAGGCACCGCGGGTGCTGTTGAAACTGAACAAGCCCGGCTCGGGTAGCGCATGGCGGGTACCGCAACCGCTGCAAATCATGCTGGCGCTGCAATTCAGCACGTCATACCTCCGGCCATCGATCATCCGGGTGTCCGGCTGGTCCGACTCGACCAAAACAACGGCCGATCCGCTTCCAAAATGATAGGCGGTTTCCAGCGATTCCGTGGTTCGATTCAACTGATCGGAGCCCGTTTTCAGGCGATCCACAATCACCAGGATTTCCCGGGCGCCGGTTTTGAAAAACAGATCCGGATTCAGATCGTCAATGTCATGGACCCGGGATTCGAAAATGACGCGACGAAATCCCTGCCGGCTCAATCCCGCAATCCGGGATTTCAACTCCTCGGGCGATTCCCGCACCACCGGAAACGTGACCTGGAATCGCCAGCCCGCGGGTCGACGAGCCAGTTCGGCGGCGATCGCTTGCGGGGACTGCTGCCGGACCGGCCGTTGACAGTCCGGACAGACCAGTGTGGCCACGCGGGCAAACAACAACCGCAAAAACTCGACAGCCTCCGTGACGCTGCCAACCGTCGTGCGACTGGTTCCGGCACGGCGTGACGCCGTGACGGCAATGGCGGGAGGAATTCCGTCGATTCGATCCGCGTCCGGTTTGTCCCACTGTTCCAGGAACTGCCGCGTGTAGGGTGAAAAACATTCGATGTAACGACGCTGGCCTTCGGCAAACAGGGTATCCAGGGCCAGGCTCGTTTTGCCACTGCCACTTAATCCGCACAAACACAGCAACTGGCCATGCGGAATGTCCAGATCGATATTTTTCAGGTTGTTGACACGCACGCCGCGCAAACGAATGCTGCCACGGGCCGACGGGGTTTCGGAATTGGCGGCCGCATTCATGCGGTCATCTCGTCAGCGATCAAAAACGCAATCTCCATTGCCTGGTCATAATTCAGACGGGGATCGACTGCGGATTTGTAGGCCCGGGACAGGTCGGATTCCGTGACCCCACCGGTTCCCCCAACACATTCGGTCACGTTGTCACCGGTCAGTTCCAGATGGGCTCCTCCCAGGCGGGAATCCAGCCGGCGATGGATCTGGAACGCCATCGCCAGTTCCTCGACGATCGCATTGAAATTGCGGGTTTTGATCCCGCCGGCGGTCGTGAACGTGTTGGCATGCATGGGATCGCAACACCACAATACCGGATGGCCCGAATCGGACACGGCGGAGATCAACGGCGGCAGCGATTGCTCAATGACATCAGCCCCCAGACGATGAATCAGCGTGATTCGACCCGGTTCGCGACGGGGATTCAGTACCTCCAGCAAGTCGACCAGTTCGAGCGGGTCCAGATCCGTCCCGACCTTGATCCCGATGGGGTTTTCAATCCCCCGAAAATACTCCACATGGGCCCCGTCGAGCGAGCGGGTCCGGTTACCAATCCACGGGAAATGGGCACCCAGGTTGAACCAGCCCGTGCGGCGGGGCGGCACGAAGGTTTGCGACTGTTCGTAAATCAGATGCAAACCTTCGTGTGAGGTAAATATATCGATCGCCGTGGCCTGGCCGATCGTCCGGTCCAGAATCGATTCCATGAACTTGAGCGAACCGGCAATCGATTGCACCATTTCATGGAACTTGCGAGCCCGCGGTGACTGTTCGGCAAATCCCAGATCCCAGTTTTCGGGATGATGCAAATCGGCGAACCCGCCACCGATCAGACTTCGAATGAAGTTCAACGTCAGGGCAGCCCGTTCGTGGCCCTTGATCAACAACTCCGGGTCAGCCTGGCGATCAGCCAGGGTAAATCCGCTGCGGTTGATCATGTCCCCCCGGTATACCGGCAAGGTGACACCATCACGCGTTTCGGTTTCCGACGAACGCGGTTTGGCATATTGTCCGGCAATCCGCCCTACGCGGACAATTTTCAGATTGGAGGCATAGGTCAGCACAAAACTCATTTGGATGAGCACCTTCAGATTCCGCACAATGGAATCCGTCTGGCATTCTTCGATGCGTTCCGAACAATCCCCCCCTTGCAACAAAAACGCCTTGCCGGCGGCCGCGGCAGCCAGCTGTTGTTTCAGTTTTTCAACTTCCCAGCTGGTTACCAGCGGTGGCAACCGGGACAGTCGCTGGACAACCGATTCCACCGCCTGCGGGTCGGCGTATACCGGTTGCTGGCTGGCCGCGTGCCGCTGCCACGAATCCGGTGCCCACGGTCGCGCAAGAATTTCCCGTACCTTGTCCTGCTGTTGATGCATCACTCAAAACTATCACACGGCGGGCGTTGCGCTAATGCGGCATTTTTGGACCGGCTCCCTAATTCCGCTGAGCCCCCGGCAATCCGCCATCCGTTGTCACCTGGCAAGATGGCAAAGTGTGTTGCGACGGGGGGGCTGGCATTGGCCCAAATCGGCATTCCCGTTGGCCGGTTGGCCTGGTTCACATCGCGATTCATTGATCCCCGGCGACGGAGGCGGCGGCGGACGGAAATCCGATCCACACCGGGCGACCTGGCCGATCAGAACTTGCGAAGCGACCGAATCACCGGACCCTGTTCTTCATCCAGCGCCTGATAGTCGGTGAATTTCCACTCGCCATCGACGTTTTGTACGTTGAAGATGGCTTCGTACCGGTTCGTACGACGGTGAATGTGACCCCAGTGTTCCACCGTACCCGTCAGATTCCAGCGGCTCACCCAGGCATAGCCCGGCGGGCTCAAGGGTGTTGCACCTGCCGTTCCCCCGGCGGGCTGGTCCGACATCTGGCCACCGGTGATTTCGATTTCGTCGATCGACGAAACGGCGCCGCCCTGTTCCTGAATTTCCAGACTCTTGCGCATCTTCAGGTAAATGTCTTTCAGCAGGGGCCCGCTGATACTGGCCGACAGGGCATCGTAAACATCATCTTCACTGCTGTATTCAAAGGCCCGAAACATGTTTCGCAGCAGATGATCAAAAATCCCGGCGGCCTGTTCATCGGAAATCCGCGGGGGACCGGATCCGGGCAGCGTCAGTGGAATCCGCACCTGCCAGGTCACGGCGGCCCCAATCAACAGCGGGATCAAAAACAGGGCCAACCGCCGCAGATGAAACTGGCCCATCAGGGAAATCGCCAGTCCGATCAGCGCCAGGGCAATGCACGCCACACTGATCAGGGGAACGTTGGTTTTCACGCCGGCCACCTGCTGGTCATCCGTGGCGACGGGGACCACCTCGGGCAACGGTGGCAAACCCGGATTGTCCCAGGTCCAGGTGTTGTCAGCCAGAAAAACGGAAAACCGGGTGGTTTCGGTCTCGGCGGGCGTAAAAGCCACGACCTCGACGTCACGCAGAAATTTCTGGTTGAACCGGGTCCACGTAACGACGACCTGATCCGGCGTCTTGCGGGCGGGATAAGACATGATGATGCCCACTCGACCGTTGGCCATGGAGACTCGCTTCGGTTCCCGTTGCATGGAAAAATCGCGAATATCCAGACCGCCAAAATCAATTCGATCAAAGCGGGGTGCAACGGTTTGGCCGTTGATCCGGATGGGAACGGCTTCGGAAAAGAACTTTTCAATTAATGGCTGGATGGCTTCCTGTTCAGCCACTTCCAGGCCGGACGGGTCTGCCTGATCGATCCGGATTTCCGATGCCAGTGTGGCGAGGGGGATCAGGATTTCCTGCCGTATCTCGTGGGGCGTGATATAAACGAACAAATATACGCCTCCGTAACTGGTAATCCCCAGCATTTCCTCGCGTTGTCGATCGAACCACTCACGAAGTTCCTCACCGGTGGCGGTTTGGGACAGCGGCTGGTCCCAGTCAAAGCGAACCGTTTCCGGTGTTCGGGCCTTCATATTCGCGCCGTAGGCGGCGTCCGAACCGGCCTGTTTCACCAACAATTTGACTTCCGAAGGCCGCACGAAATTCGGATCCGTGATGTCGTGCAGAAATGTCAGAAATTCGGGGGGCTCGTCGTATTCAAATTCGTATGTCAGGCTCAGCGAATAGTCCATCAATTCGCCCGATTTGATGCCTGCCGGAGGAATATTGAATTCTCCCTTGTCCATCAGCTTTCCGTTCAGCCGGTTGCCCGCAGCGTCGAAAATCTCCAGTCGCTCCAGCAGGAATTCGGCATGCACTTCCAGCCCTTCGCGCAACTGGCTGGAATCATAGAGGCCGGTTTCCTCGTCCGGCCAAATGTCATACAGCATCTCCAGATCATCGGCATAAAACATGCAGCGCACCGTCATCCGGTTCCGGTTGACAAATACATCGACCTGGGTGATCGAAATGGGATGGTTTCGCAGAATGGCGACGCCGGTTTCGGCCCCGGCCGGAATCGTCAGCAGCAGGCCCGCCAACCATCCGCCAGTAACGACGGCCAAACATCGACATGCGCGACCACGAAAATCAGGAGCCGAATTTGCCGGAATCATGAGATCTCGATAGGCGGATGACGTGTCCACAGGAAAACCGGGCCGCAACCAGCAAATAGCCCGCTACCGCCAGTTTACCGGTCCGGGCCCGAAACCGTCAGTGCCGGGACGTTTCAGCGGGGGGGATCGCTGCCGCAACGAACCACCACGCGCGAATCCGGCAGCGGCTGGCAGGGCCCGGTCCGGGGAGCGACCGATTGAGCCGGAACCGGTCGCTGGCCGCATCGACCGATTGAGCCGGAACCGGTCGCTGGCCCCATCGACCGATTGAAACAATCGGGTTTTTGTGTGAAATTCCTTGCACGGGTAAACGGGACGGGCCTTCCTGGGCGCCGGCGGACACGAACACCCCGCTCGATGGTCATTTGCATGAATCTGCTGCAGGAAATTCGAAACCGTTTTCAACCGGCGCTGGCCCGGCTGGTCGACCAACCCGAACCGTTGCTGGCCATGATTCGACCGGCCCAGGATCCGGGGTTTGGTGACTACCAGGCCAATTGCGCCATGCCCCTGGGCAAACGGCTGGGCCGCCCGCCCCGGGATGTGGCCCAGTCGCTGCTGGACTCGCTGGATTTGTCCGGGCTGGCGGGACACACGGCGGTGGCCGGCCCCGGGTTCATTAACATCAGGCTGGACGATGAACTGGTTCGGCAGCAATTGCAGATGGCTCTGGCCGATCAGGACCGCCTGGGAATATCGCGGACGGCCAGTCCCCGCAAAATCGTAATTGACTTTTCGTCACCCAACGTCGCCAAGCCCATGCATGTTGGGCATATTCGCTCCACGGTAATTGGCGATTCGCTGGCCCGCATCCTGCGGTTTTTGGGCAACGACGTAATCACCGACAATCACCTGGGCGATTGGGGCACCCAGTTCGGAATGATTATCTTCGGGTACAAGCAGTTTCTGGACGACACCGCCTGGCGCGCCAACCCGGTTGCCGAATTGAGTCGCCTGTACCGGATGGTTCGCGGGCTGATGGACTATCAGGCCGCAGTCGCCGAACTGCCCGAAGCCCGGTCGCTGCTGGACCAGCATCAGCAGTTGCTGGAGAGGTACTCGGCCAGCGATCCGGGAGACGACAAGGCAGCGGCCAGAAAACTGAAAAAGGATATCAAGGGCCTTCGCGCAGGATCGATTCGCAAACCGAAAAAATCGCAGCGCTGCAGGACACCATTCAACAGGTGCAGTCCGATCCGGTGCTGGCCCCGCTGGCTGAACAGCATGCCGATATTGGGGAAGCCGTATTACGGGAAACGGCCCTGTTGCATGCCGGCGACCCGGAAAGCCGGCAGTTGTGGAACGAATTTATGGTCCACGGACGCGCCGAAATCCAGCGTGTTTACGAGCGACTGAATGTGACGTTCGATTTTGAACTGGGGGAAAGCTTTTACCACGATTCCCTGGGCGCGATTGTTGAGGAACTGATCGCCACCGGCCAGGCCACGGAAAGCGAGGGAGCCATTTGCATTTTCCTGGATAACCACGATGCACCCATGATTATTCGAAAACGCGACGGCGCCTGGCTGTACGCCACAACCGACCTGGCCACGATTCGCCACCGCATGACAAACTGGAATCCGGATGCGATCCTGTATGTCGTTGATTTTCGGCAGAGTGAGCATTTTGAAAAACTGTTCGATGTGGCCCGCCGGTGGGGATACGCGAACGTGGAATACCGTCACATCAGTTTCGGAACCGTGATGGGCGAGGATGGCAAACCGTTCCGGACGCGTTCGGGAGACACCGTGGGACTGGAACCCCTGCTGGACGAAGCCGAAAACCGCGCCTGGCAAGTCGTGAGCGAGGTCGATGACCAAAAACAGCAACCGGAATTCAGTCCCGGGCAACGCCGAGAGATTGCCCGGGTCGTCGGGATCAGCGCCTTGAAATACGCCGACCTCTCCCAGAATCGCAGCAGTGACTACACGTTCAGCTACGACAAAATGGTGAGCCTGCGGGGAAACACCGCCACCTACCTGCAATACGGATTCGCCCGGGTCAACGGGATTTTTCGACGGGGCAAAATCGATGTCGATGAACTTCGCCGCAACCCCGTGCCCTTCGAATTCGAGGATGACATCGAACGGCAACTGGCGGTCAAGCTGTTGCGGTTTGAGGAGGCGCTGGCGGACGTCGTGCAGGACTATCGACCCAATTTGCTGGCCAATTACCTCTTCGAACTGACCCAGTTGTTCTTCGTTTTTTTTGACCAGTGCCCGGTGCTCAAGGCTCAGGGGACGCTGCGGCGTTCGCGACTGCAGTTGTGCGATTTGATGGCCCGCACGATTCGCAAGGGGCTGGATTTGCTGGGCATCGGCGTTGCCGACCGAATGTAGGCCCATCGGCACGAAAACGGATTAATCCCGCTGGATACCATGACTCGCCGCGGCCCCAAACGCAAAACCGGAAACAAACCGTCGGTCCCCGCCGTCAGCACCCGATTCGAGAACCGGATCCTTTGTGGTGATGCCGCCACGATGGCCCGGAAGTTGCCGTCCGCCCACGTTGATTCGATCGTCACCAGTCCGCCCTATTACCGGCAACGGGATTACGGTCAGCCGGAGCAGATTGGACAGGAGGCCAGCCCTGCGGCCTACGTCGAGCGGCTGGTGGACGTTTTCCAGGCACTGCGGCCGGCGCTTGCGCCGGGCGGGTCGTTGTGGCTGGTGCTGGGTGACAAGTACGTTGGCGGCCAGTTGCTGGGGATGCCGTGGCGGGTGGCTTTGGCGCTGATTGATGCCGGCTGGCATTTGCGTTCGGAGTGCATCTGGCACAAACCCAACGCCATGCCCTCCTCCGCCAAATCCAGACCCACGGTGGATCACGAAACAATCTTTCTGTTAACCCCCGGCCAAAAATACTTCTATGACGCCGATGCCATTCGCGAACCGCATGTTACGTACACCCAACACAGCCGGATGCGCGGAGGACGAAAACACCTGGGTCAGCGTGGCGGAACACCGGAACAAGGCAAGAATGCCGGCAACAACAATCTGCATGACGGACGCTGGGACCAGGCGTTTCATCCCCTGGGGCGCAACAAGAGAACCGTCTGGTGCGTGCCGCTGTCGAAATCACGCGACGCCCATTTCGCGGTGTTTCCAACGGCCCTGGTGGAAACCTGTATCGCCGCCAGTTGTCCGGAACAGGGCCTGGTGCTGGATCCGTTTTGCGGCAGCGGCACAACCCTGCTGGTGGCCCGCCAACTGGGACGCCGCTATCTGGGGATCGATTGTTCCCGAGACTATTGCGCTATGGCCCGCGAGCGCCTGGCGGCCAAATCCGGGAACCGGGGGAGCAAGGCAGAAAAACCGTCCAAAGCGGGGGGGTAACCGGTTCCCGGCGGCGTCCCGTTTCCCCGTTTTCCTCGCTCCGCCGCCGACGATTGACATTTTTGGTTGAGCGATTACCCTGTCTCCCCAAGGCAGGTGACCGAACTGCCATTTTTCAGATTTGCCGCGTTGACTGGAGACCTGCAGACAAAATGAAAAAAACGCCCACCCCCGGGGTCCGTGCGACCCGTTTTGTTGCAACATGGATAATGGTCGCAGGTTTAACGTCGACAGCGCAGGCCCAGGTCAACGTTTTTGTTGATTTTTCGAATTTCGAAATCCGACTGGACGAAGCCACGACCGCCGCCGGTGTGGCTGATTTCAACGCGGTCGAAATTGGCATGATCCGGTCCAATATCATGTCCTCATTGAACACGGCGTTCGCCGGTTATTTGATATCTTTTTCGGAAACCAGCCCCGGCGGCATATTTGAAACCCTGAATTTTGGCTTGACCGGCGGTGGATTCGGCGTGGCCGATCGTATCGACTTCCTGAACCAGGTAAACAACGATACGGCCCGCGTCTTTACCGCCAACTTCAGCACCTTTTTGGAAGCCGGAGATTCCCGGGCCCAGCAAATTCTTGAACTCAGTACCTCTCTGTCGGGAACCGCCGCCCACGAAGTCGGCCACAACCTGGGGCTGGAGCATCGCGACCCGTACGGCATCGCCGGACTGGGCATGGCGGATTCCAATGGCGGGTATTTCACTGGCGGGCAACACAATACGCATATCATGGCAACCGGGATCACCGGGTTGAACGAAGCCGAACGGGAAACACCGCGCAGCTTCTCGGATCTCAGCCATGTCAAGCTGGAGTTCGCCAGCAATCTGACGGCCAGTCCCCTGACGACCACGGCCGAGCAGGCCGGTGACCATTCAACCGCGGCGACCGCCCAACAGGTCAATTTCCAGGATTTGACGATGGGCAATTCGGCCTACGACCGGGCAGCGGTCGTCGAGGCATCGCTGACAGCGGGCGAAGACGATTTTTACTCGTTTGACCTGCTGGCCGGCGAGTTTGCCACCATTCAGATCATCAGCCAGGTGCTGTTCGCCGATGATATTGACGCCGTGTTGTCGTTGTTTGATATCGATGGCTCGACCTTGCTGGTCAGCAACGACGACACGTTTCTGGACGGGAACGGCGTGAATCAGGGCGGCTCGTCGTATTCGCTTGATTCGTCGATCTACAATTTCCTGGCTCCGTCCAGCGGCCAGTATTTTCTGCAGGTTTCGCCCTTTAGTGGCGGTGACACCGGTTTCTACGACTTGCTGTTCGCGGCCACCTCGCTGAATCCCATACCCGAACCCGGATCCGGATTGCTGCTGATCGTTTTGTCCGTCGCCGGGTGGACGGCCCGTCGCCGACGCATTCCCGGCGCCACCCTTTCGGGCAGATAAACGGACATGACCTGTGACGGGGTCCGGCCCGCCGGCAGCGAGTTCCCGCGACGGTCGGAATGAGCCGTGCCGGCCCGTGGCCGTGGCCCACGGGCGATTTGCCACGTCAATGCGCGGCCGCCTGATGGCGCGCTTTCCATCCCCGGCCCCGACGCCTCGTGATGATCCCGATCACGCAAGATATCGTCAGGATTGCCGCCGGCCAGTCGCCGACCGTTCGATACAGACTGCTGGTGGCAAAGACAGGAACGGTCAATTCCAGCACGGCCGTTTGGCGTCGCGGCCCCTGTTGACGGACGCGGCCGCTGGCGTCGATCAACGCCGAAAATCCGGTGTTGGCCGCCACGACGACCGGCTTGCGATTTTCAACGGCCCGCATCACGTTGCAGGCCAGATGATGGTCCAGAGCCGCCGTACCGTAAAACCAGCCATCATCGGTCAGATTGACCAGCACATCCGGCTCGCGCCCCAGCGAATCCAGTTCGTTGACGGAATCGCGAATCTGGTGCGTTACCGCGCTTTCGAAACAAATGTTCGGTGCCAGCCGGAATCCGGCAATTTCAAAACTCTTCGGCTGCCGGCCAGGTGTCAGGCCTTTCCCGATCGGGGTCAAGCGGTCCAGAATCGGAAACCATTCCTGCAGGGGAACGTATTCCCCAAACAGCACCCGATGAATTTTGAAGTACCGGTCGCGCACCAGGCCGTTGCTATCCAGTAACAGAGCAGCGTTGTAGACATCATCCGCTGCCGAATCGATCGACAGCGCACCGACGATCATGGGTGGCGGCGTGCCCGAATACCCTTCGAAAACAATCTCGTGAAAGATTCCGAATTCGGATCGTATCCGATCCACTTCGGGACCCGCGCTGCCCGGCAACATGTCGGGAACCGGATACTTGCCCTCCGGCCAGACGATCAAGTCCGCTGCAAACCTTGTTGGTGACCCGCTCCCGTTTCTCTCATCGTACTGACGCTGCAAAGTCAGGTATTGCTGGAACTGCTCCCGGGCATAGGCCTGCTGTTCCTCCCTGCTGGCGGGGAATCGGGTGTCGATGGATCCCTGAACGACCTCAACATTCAGGGTGTTGTCGGCGGATTCCGCATTGTCCACGCGATGTTTCAGCTGGTTCCATCGGGCCATCCCGTATCCGGCGACCATCAACAGCGCCACAGCTCCGGCCAACACGCTGCGCCAGCGCGTTCGGAAATCGGATAACAGGTACAGCAGTCCCACATTCACCATGACCATCAGGAACGTCAAGCCGTAGGCACCAGCCAGATCGCTGATTTGAATCGCGATCGGCCACTGGTATTGGGAATTGGACAGCATTGAAAATCCGAACCCGGAAATCAGATGCGCTCGCACCCATTCCAGGGCCGTAAAAACGACCGGACCCGCCACGATCAGGGGAATCCGGTGGTCGTGAACCAGAATCCGGCCCAACCAGACAAACAACAGGGGATAGATGGACAGGTACAAAAACAGCAACACCCACCCAAACCACAACAACCAGTGAGGGATGGTCACGTAATACACCTGGGCGGCCCAAAAAACGAGTCCCCCCAGCCAGATATTCAACCATGGTTTGGACGACTGGAATTCAGCCACGGCGATCAGGGCCAGCCAGGGTGCCAGGGCAATCCACCCCAGCAGGGCCCATCCCGTCGGAGGAAACGTTCCGCACAGCAACACGGCACCCAGCAATGCTGCCGTCAGCGGATGCCGGCCGGCCACCGACAGATTCCAGCATGACGAATTGGCAATCGACTGGTTCATGTCACCGGTTTAACCGATCGCCAGACATGCGTCGAGAGCGGTCAGGCGAGGCACAGAATGGGCACCGGGCTCCCCGCCGAAAACGCGGAACGATCACCGTCGAACACGGCGAAACAATTCGCCGCCGACAGGGTCAGCAGATCCGCTGATCCCTTCCAGTCCAGCGGCCGCACAATTCGTTGTTGCTGCTCATTGAACGACCATGCGGCGGGCCAGTACGTTGTACGTCCGGCTCGCTGGCGGTGATCGGTCGCCAGCCAGGCGGCTGGCAGTTCGGGTGTGTCGTTCCTGCCGGCCAGGTATTCCAGCGCCGGTCGCACAAACACGTGGAAACAACACAGGCTGCTGACCGGATTCCCCGGCAAACCAAATACCAGTGTGGGTGGCTCAGATGCAGCCCGGGGCAGCTGGCCGAACCAGATCGGTTTGCCCGGTTTGATCGAAACCTTGTGAAACACCGGTTCGACGCCCGCTTGCTCGAGCACGCGGGGAACCAGATCGGCGACGCCCGCGGACACCCCCCCGCTGAGTACCAGCACGCTGGATTGCAACCCTGTTTCAATGGAGCGCTGCAACTCGCCGGCGGTGTCCGGCGCGATGCCCAAATCGACGACCTCACAACACCAGGGGCCGGCCATCGCGGCAATCATGGGTCCGTTGCTGTTTCGAATCTGGCTGCCGTGAGGGCGGGTATTGACGGGTACCAGCTCGTTGCCAGTCGCGATGACCGCCAGGGAAGGTTGCCCGGTGACTCGACATCTGGCGGCCCCCGACTCTGCCAATACACCGACATCATGCGCCCGAATCCGGTGCCCGGCCGGAAATACCCTTTGCCCGCAGGCCATGGTGGCAGCCCGCCGCAAAATGTTCTGTCCGGCGTCGCAACGGTTTCCCGTGATCCTGATCTGGCTGTTGCCCGATGGTTCGCGAGCGTTCGTTTCCTCGATCATTACGACCGCATCGGCGCCGGCAGGTACGGGGGCGCCGGTCATGATCCGGATGGTCTGGCCAGCTGCCAGGACTGTTGAGGAATCATCGCCGGCCAGTATTTCTCCGACGCATTCGAATTCACGAATGCCGTCGGCGAAATCTGCGGCCCGAACGGCCACGCCATCCATCATGGACTTGTCAAACGGCGGCGAATCGATATCACTCACCACCGGTTCGGCCAGGCGATATCCGGGCAGCTGCCGCAATTCCCGTTCACAGGCAGGCAACGGGCGGACATATTGCCGAATCAGTGCCAGTGCCTCGTCGATTGAAATCATGGGATCGGGCGCAATGGATCAGGGAAGCGGTTTTTCGGAATTAACGGACGGGAGCCCGGTTGTCACGGACGGCACCATCGGGGAGGTGCCGGACGTTGCCGGTTCGTCGGTGAAACGGCGCTGTTGCGGTGTGCCGTCAGCCTGGTGGCGTCGATCGTTGCGCCTGTCAAACAGGCTCAACAAGACCGGCAGCACGATCAAGTTCCCCAGCAACCCGCCCAGCATCGACAATCCCACCAGGCCTCCAAAAAATACCGTGGGAATGAACTCACTGAAGCACAGACTGCCAAACCCCAGGACCAGGGCCAGGGTCGCATAAATCACGGCCCTCCCTGTGCGAAACTGGACATACTCGATCGACCGGGCCACCGGCAAGCCGGCCCTGCGGTTCAGCCGGTACGACGTCAAGTAATGAATCGTACCGTCGATACTCAAGCCCATCGATACGGCGGCAATCATTGCCGCGCCCATATTGAGCGGGATATTCAGCCAGCCCAGCATCCCCAACAGGCCCACGATCGGCAGCATGTTGGGAATCAGCCCAATCAGCACGAGGACGGGTGAGCGAAAGGCCACCAGAATCACAATGCCGATAAACAGACAGGCCACGAGGAACGTTTTCGTCTGATCGTCCAGAACGCTTTCGACCAGACTGGACAACAACACAAAGAACCCGGTCGTCATCGTACGGGGCGGGGAATCACCGGCTGTGTCGGGAAAATAACCAGACACCGTTTCCTGGACCCGCGCGATCAGTTCCGTTTGTTCCTCCGCCGATTTTTGCTGACAGGTGCGGAGCATGATCCGAAACCAGTGGTTTCCATTTCGATCCGGTTCGGTCGTTCGCATCTGCGAAGCGAAACCGGGCATCACCTCGGCCATGGCCCGAAACCGGATTTCCGGTGTCAACATGGCCAATACAGGCCGGGTCCGCACAATCCGGTCGGCGTCGGCGAAGCTGACGACATGGGTCAGCGCGGGTGTGCGGTCGCGGCTGCTGGCCAGGGTCAAATGCCGCAAATCGTTTTGCAGCCGGTCAATGGTTTCCAAAAACTGCCGGTTTAGCCGATCCGGCGCCCGAATCACCACGTCCAGAACGCCGGCCCCACCCAAGTTCTTTTCCACAAACGTGTAGGCGCGAATGATCTGGGAATCTTCGCGAAAGTTTTTGGTAAAATCCGTTTCAACATGCAACCGCGTAATCCCGCTGCCCACCGCCATGAACATCAGCACGACCGCAACGCCAATCGGCACGGCGTGGGAATTGATGTAGCCGGAACTGACCTGCAACGCGGATCCCAGCCAGCGATCACCCCACGTTGCCTGGGGATCCGAATCCAGATTGCCCAGTAACGCCAGCCCGGGCACCAGCAGGAACACGCTAACCCAGACAAACAGGCTGCCCAGCACCATCATCCAGCCGAAATCCGCCACCGGTTCCACATCGGCGATCGTCAAGGCCAGGAAACCGGCTGCGGTTGTCAAACAGGTCCACGTGATCGGCATGAACAGCGCCGCCACAACCTGCGCGATGGCCGAGGCGCGATCGCATTCCGGTTGCAGGCGGGCCTCCCGGAAACGGACAATGATGTGCACGACGGTTGCCACGGAAATCACGGCCAGAATGGCGGCCAGCATGGAACTGACCATCGTCAGTTTCCAGCCGAGCAGGGCCAGCGTCGCCAAAGTCAGCCACATCGACAACTGAATCACAGCCAGCGGGATCAGAAACCAGCGGATGCTGCGAAAACACACCAGAATGACCAGCGCCATCAGTCCCAGACATACCCGATTCAACCGCTGGCCGTCACGCTCGATAAACCGGAATCCGTCCACCAGCAAAACCGGTTCTCCTGTAATCTGGGCTCCTGACCATTGATTGGTCAACTGCCGCAACGTGGCGATGGTTTCACTGCGGGGAATTTGCAGGGTTTCCAGCCGTTGCAGCAGGCAAACAATGGCCACGGTCTTCCCGTCCCGACCATGCGTGTACCCGGCGAATGTTTCCAGGAATTCCCGGGCGACCGGATCCTCCTCGTTGATAATCGGCTCGGCCGTTTCCTGGCCACTTAACAGGTTGCCCAAGGCGTAGATTTTTTTCAACGCTTCGTTGATTTCGGACAGGCTCAAAACGCCAATAATTCCGGGGACGGACGCCAGCTCGGACGAACGCCGTCTCAGGGTTTGCAGGCCCGATCCATCGGCCGCGAACAAATCGGGATCCTCGTAAACTGCGAGGACAATTTCGGCACCACCAAAAATATTTTTCAGACGCTGGTAATCGACCAGGCGGTGATCGTCGGCCGAAAACATCCCTTCGATGGAATTGTCAAAACTGACATCGTCTTTCAGCAAAAACGCCCCCGCGCCCAACACGATTGCCAGGCCCAGCAGATACCAGCGAGCGGCCAGCAGACCGGCAGCGATGGTCTCGACCGTGTTCTTGGGGGACAGTGTCAATTTGGTGCAAACCGTGATTCGCTGAGCAGATGGTATCAGGGGATTAACCGCGTCCGCGCAGCGCAACGACTACCGGCTGGAACCGATTCGGGAAAATCAGAAATCCGTTGCCGCCATGCCGGATTCCCGAATTGTAAACCAATCAGGGCCTGCGTGCAGCGGCCGATCCCGATGGTTTCCATCGGGGAATTTGTAACGGGGGCAGCGGCAACCGGTTGCTGCCGGAGTCGATATTGACGGTAACGCGGACGCCTCGTATTTTCTGGCGTTCGACGATGATTTGCGAACACGAACGAAGGATCGTTCGTTGACCATCCGTGACCCTGGAAAATGCATGGAGGCAAAAGGGTGCCAGGTAAATCCACTCAAACATCATCCACCGGCAATTGCACCCGCGTTCCATTGCTGGACGTCACCCGGGGCAATCAACCCCATCTGCCCGCAATTCTGGAAAAACTGGAACAGATTTGCGCCAGTGGCCAATTCATTGGAGGCCCCTTTTGCGAGGAACTGGAAGCCTCGATTGCCGAAATCTGTCAAACCAAATTTGCCATTGGCTGTGCCTCAGGCAGTGATGCGTTGTTGCTGGCATTAATGGCGATTGATTTGCAGCCCGGGGACGAAGTGATCGTTCCCAGCTTTACTTTTTTTGCCAGTGTCAGCGCCATCACCCGGCTGGGTGGTGTTCCGGTGTTTGTCGACATCGATCCGGCTACGTTTAACCTGAACGCCAGCCTGCTGAACCGGCTGATAACCCGACGGACGCGGGCCATCATGCCGGTCCACCTGTTTGGACAGTGTTGTGACATGGATGCCATTCGCATGGTTGCGCTGGAACATGGCATTCACGTTATCGAAGACGCTGCCCAGGCCATTGGTGCCAGCTACAAGGGTGAAATGGCCGGCAGCATGGGATCGCTGGGCTGTATCAGTTTTTATCCCACCAAGAATCTGGGGGCCTTTGGCGACGCCGGGATGGTGACGTGCAATGATCCCGAACTGGCCGATCGGGTCCGGCTGTTGGCCAATCACGGGATGCGTCCCCGCTATTACCACGAATCGATTGGAATCAACAGTCGTCTGGATGCGATGCAGGCCGCCGTGCTGTGCAGCAAAATGACGAGTTTGAAACTTTACGCTGCAGCCCGGCAACGCAATGCGAGATGGTACCAGCAACGGTTCACGGCTGCCGGCTCGCTGGACGTAATCGGATTGCCCGGGACGGATTCGCGGTGCGATCATGTCTGGAACCAGTTCACGATCCGGATCGCTGGCGGACGCCGCGACCAGATTCGCGAACAGCTGATGGAACGGGGCATTGGAAGTGAGGTGTATTATCCGGTGCCGATGCACCGTCAACGCTGCTTTAGTCACATCGCGCCGCCGGGCCTGTCCCTGCCGGAAACGGATCGAGCCGCCGTTGAAGTATTGAGTCTGCCGATATTCCCCGAATTGACCCGCCCGGAAATCGAGGCCGTGGTTGACAACCTGATCGAGGTGTTGGGCCGTCAGCAACCGGTGCGGCACGTTGCCTGAAATCGCTGATTCATGTGGTACCAGACCCGAATCACCTTGCCGCCCGTGCCGCGTGGATTCCACCTGATCACGGAACATGTACTGGACAGTCTGCCTGGACTGAAAGACGTTTCGGTCGGGCTGTTGCACGTGTTCATTCAGCACACGTCGGCGGCGCTGACGATCAACGAAAATGCTGATCCGGATGTCCGCGCGGATCTGGAAACTGCCATCAATACCCTGTGCCCGGAATCGTTACCGTTCCGGCACACCTGCGAAGGCCCCGATGACATGCCAGCCCATGTCAAGGCCGCGTTGCTGGGCAACAGCCTGACGATACCCGTTTCCCACGGTCAGCTCCAGCTGGGAACGTGGCAAGGCATCTATTTGTGTGAACACCGCAATCGAGGCGGCCGTCGAGGACTGGTCCTGACCCTAAACGGCCAGACGTAACGAATTCCGCAACGCGGGATGGATGTCGACAACGCGGACGGGCCGCCCTCCCCTGCCCGACGCCGATCCAGCTCCGTGGAATGCCGGCGCCAATACCCGAACAGCCCGGTTCGGACTGCGGAGAACCCGGCCGGGAACGGGTAACAGGAACGCGCCCGTCGCTCCCGGGATTCCGACCCTTGCCGCCGCCAGCGGATTGAACTATCGTTTTTGTTGACGTTCGACCGGCAGGGTCAGGCGCAGACGATACGAGATACGGCAGCGCCGGGACGGAAGTCGCTCATCAAAATTGCGGGAGGTGTTTATGAAACGATATCGAACCGGTATCGTCGTTTGCCTGCTGTGGGTTCTGAGTACCGCCGTCTCCCGCGCCGATATCATTCCATTCACCGATCAGGCGAGCTACAGTGCCATGCTCTCGTCGCTCGGCTACGGCAGCCGTCGTGAACGGTTTGAAGACGACGCAGCCTGGGGTTCTGTTCGCACGACCATTTCCGGCGGACCACAAACGGCGCCCAGCATCACCAATCTTGGAATAACGTGGCAAGCCAACAATACCAACAGTCAGGTAACAACCGGGTCGGGGGCGGCGAGAACCGGTCAATGGGGCTTCTTTACACTGCCTCACGGTGATCCCCCGTTGATCGGCGACGGCTTCACCGGAACCAGCGCCGAGACCATTTACGGGGTCGGCGGCTGGATCCGGACGAACACGCCGCCAGCCGGGATTTCACTTTGGTTGGACATCGGTTTACCCGGTGCAACCCAGGTTGATTTCGGGGGCAATGACGTCCTGAGTGACGGAAGCCACGCGTTTTTTGGCGTGATCAACACCGACGGGTTTACCCGTTTCGATTATCTGGAAACAGAATTCGACCTCGATGAACTGAAGTTTATTTTCGCCGATGACTTTACGTTTGCCACCATCATTCCCGAGCCGGGCCCGGCATTGCTGCTGGCAGCCGTTTGCGGGGTGGTCTTGTTTTGGCGGAATCGGGCATTGACGCAACACGGGCATTGCCGGTAGCGGACAAGTTGCGTGTCCTTGTCCCGGTTGCCCGTGGGCCAGCGCGACGGGTCGCTCCGGGGATGGTGGCCAGGTGGTTTCTGCCAAACGTCAATTGTGAGCCGCGCATGTTCACGCGATTGCCCGGTTTCCTGGAATGCTGTCCTCGCCGGGGCCAATGCCCTTGTCGGGCAGAAAACACCGGAACGCGCTGCGGAACAGGTTTCGATCGTCCTGTCCCCTCGAGGGTTCATGGAGATTGAAACCATGTTACGTGTCGGGATTTGCGGCGGAAGCCGAATCGTTACGAACCACGGCCGAACACGCGAAGCAGGAAATAGCAAAGTGGCCCGGTGACGGCAACATACAACCAGACCGGGAACACATAGCGGGCCAGTCGGCGGTGCCGGGCAAACTGATTCGTCGTGGCCAGTACCCAGGTCGTCAGAATCGCGGGGAAACTGACGGCGGCCAGTATGACGTGCGTGACCAGCACGAAAAAATACACGTACCGGATCGGCCCCTGTCCCTCAAACCGGGTTTCCTCGTTCGTGAAGTGATAAACGACATAACCCGTTAAAAATACGAGCGAGCCGACCAGAGCCAGATTAATGAACCGCCGATGCCCACTGGCGTCGCCGCGTTTGATCATTACCAGCGCGGTCACCAGTGCGGCGGCCACCCCCAGATTGACGAGCGAATAGGCAAGCGGCAAAAAATCGGTGGACACGCCCTCGGGCAGCGGGATTTTGACGCGCCGCATGGCCCCCACCAGGCCAAGAACCACAATGGTCAGGACGACAACCGCGCGATTCCATCGGCGAGCCAGGGCCGGGTTGGGTTCGCGCTTGAGAAATTCGTTTTTGTGCATCACTGACGTCCGCCGCTGGCCATCCGGCCCATTGCGAATCTCCAGGGTACCGCCGAATCGATTCGAACCTCGCTGACGCTGTTCAAAAAAAGCCGCCACACCCTAACAGTGTGGCGGCTCTATGTTTAACAGCTGGAATCTGTGATTCCATCTGGTTGTCCGGAAGATGTCCGGTTTAGTACATGTCGTCGTGTCCGCCGTGTCCCGGTTTCCCTTTTTCCTTGGGGATGTCGGCGATCAGCGCATCGCTGGTCAGCAACAGGGTCGCGACACTGGCGGCATTGGCCAGCGCGGTCTTGGTGACCTTGGCGGGATCGATGACACCGGACTTGACCAGATCCTCATACTTGTCGGTCAAGGCGTTGTACCCCACATTGTCGCTGGCTTCGCTGACTTTCTCGCATACGATGCCGCCATCCTGACCGGCATTGTCGGCAATCATGCTCAGCGGCGAGCGGCAAGCGCGGACGACGATGTTGTAACCGATCTTTTCGTCCTGCGCCATGTCGGCGGCGGGACGAGCCTTGATGGACGCCCGCAACAGTGCGACTCCACCACCGGCCAGAATTCCTTCTTCCACGGCTGCCCGGGTCGCGTGCAGAGCGTCCTCGACGCGTGCCTTTTTCTCCTTCATCTCCGACTCCGTTGCCGCGCCGACGTTCACCTTGGCAACGCCACCGGCCAGTTTGGCCAATCGCTCTTCCAGTTTTTCCTTGTCGTAATCACTGGAGGTATTTTCGATTTCGCGGCGAATCTGGTCGATCCGGGCCTTGATATCAGCACTTTTGCCGGCACCTTCGATAATGGTGGTATTGTCCTTGTCGATCAGGACTTTCTTGGCCCGACCCAGATCGGTCAGCGTCAGCGACTCGAGCTTTTTGCCCAGCGCTTCAAAGATGGCGGTCCCGCCGGTCAGGATGGCAATGTCTTCCATCATGGCCTTGCGCCGATCGCCGTAGCCCGGCGCCTTGACGGCGCAGCAGGTCAGAATCCCGCGAAGCCGGTTGATCACCAGCGTTGCCAGGGCTTCGCCTTCAACATCTTCGGCCACAATCATCAGCGACTTGCTTTGCTGGACGACCTGTTCCAGAATCGGAACCAGATCCTTGATGTTGGCAAGTTTCTTTTCGAAGATCAGAATGTAGGGCTCTTCCAGAATGCATTCCATACTGGCCGGGTCCGTCACGAAGTAGGGTGACAGGTAACCCCGATCAAACTGCATACCTTCGACCCATTCGACTTCCGTTTCCAGACTTTTGCCTTCATCAACGGTGATCACGCCATCCTTGCCCACTTTTTCCATGGCACCGGCCAGCAACTCGCCAATTTCGGGATCATTGTTGGCAGCGATCGATGCCACGTTGGCCATTTCCTCGCGCGACTTGACCTTGATGGAGGCCTTGTTCAGCAATTCCGTGATGTCAGCGACTGCGGCTTCGATACCCGTTTTCATTTGAATCGGATTGACGCCGGCGGTAACGGCTTTCAGCCCTTCATTGAAAATCGATTCTGCCAGGATGGTCGCCGTGGTGGTTCCGTCACCGGCAACATCGCTGGTTTTGCTGGCGACTTCCCGGACCATTTGGGCACCCATATTCTCATAGGTGTCTTCCAGTTCGATTTCCTTGGCCACGCTAACACCGTCCTTGGTGACGGTCGGTGAGCCAAAGCTTTTCTGCAAGATCACGTTGCGTCCCTTGGGACCCAGCGTCACCTTGACCGCACGCGCAAGTTTGGAAACGCCGCGACGAATCGCCTCGCGGGCTTCCTGTTCAAAGGCAATCATTTTTGCCATCGTTGACTCCAGTTGATTTCAGGGGTGAATTGATGATGGATACGTGTTTGGGTCCGGATCAGTCGATAATGGCCAGGACATCGTCCTCGCGCATCAACAACATTTCCTGGTCACCGACCTTGAATTCTTCCGGGCCGTAAGAGGTAAACAGAATGCGGTCGCCTTCGCGGACCTGCAGCGGACTGCGGGTTCCGTCCTTCAGCATACGGCCTTCGCCAACGCTCAAAACAATCCCGCGGGCCGGTTTGTCGCGAGCCGTATCCGGCAGCACAATGCCGCCGCTGGTCACATCTTCGGACTCATCGCGCTTGACGACCAGGCGGTCACCCAGCGGTTGCAAATTGACCTTGGTCTTGGCTGGCTTCTTCTTGGTGGCGGTTGCCATAGGGGAATTCCTCCGGACTACTGATATTTTTAAGTTGAGTGAACCAAAAGGGTCTTTGACGTACGGGATCGGCCCCTGGCGGAAAATCGCCCGCACCCCGGCCGAGGCTTGCTGGCCCGGCTCGAAAACCGTCAGCGGCGCTTCGATTTCCGGGACGACCATCCACCGGCGGGTCGTTGACCGGCGCCTGTCAGTTTTGCGCACCGCGAGCCGGAGTCGCCTCAATGGGGCAATTGGCGCGCCAATCGACACCGCCCAGGCCGGATTCACGTTCGAGTCCGCAGAAATCCCTGCCAATCCCCGGAATTCCGGTATCTGCGGCTGATATTTTCGATTACCGGTCCGTGCTGGCCGGACAGGATTGGGAGCCCGGGAGGATCGATCCCGTGAGATCCCGCTGGCGATTGCTGTCAGAATGTCAGGAAACTCTGGCGGAATGTCGGTCTCCGGGGCCAGGGGGTTGGTGACACCCGGTTTTTCAGCTGATTCCCCGGTGAATGGCATGAATCGGATCGTTCCGCGACCTCCCCCGACATTTGCCGGGACTCATCGGCAAAACCGATATCTTCATGGCGGCAGTGTGGCGGGACCGTCGATTGATTCGAATAATGCTTGCCAATATCGGCCCGGCTGACAAAATGAAGAAATCCAGTCGGGCGCATTCCATCCATCCTGTGATATCCCGAATTTCGCGATGGCCATAAAAACTTCGTGCACATGCGGTTTCTCATTTAATGCCAAGGACGCATTGGCCGGCCGACGGGTCAAGTGCCCCCGGTGCCAGGAGGTGATCCAGGTGCCGGCGACCTCAGCCGCGGTCACCGCCGCTGCCGCGGGATCCCCGCAGGTCAACAAGAAGCTGCTGGATCTGTTGGATGATGCGGGTGTCCGTTCCACACCCAAGGGACCGATTTGTGCCGCCTGCGGCGAGGAAATGGCATCGACGGCGGTGATTTGCATCAATTGCGGCTACAACGTGGCGACCGGTCAGTATCTGGAGACGTTTACCGACGACGCGTATGCCGGTCCAGCGTCCAGCTCGACAATGACCGATGCCGAAAAGGCACTGGCGCGGGCCGAGCGTGAAATCGCCCAATCCCCGATTGGGGCCGAGGATCAGGACTTTGGTGATGGCGCCGATTCATACATCATCGCCATGGCCGGGATCGCAATCTTCGGGGTTATGGTTCTGCTGGGTCTGGGCGTTGTGCTCCTGATGGACATGCTGACCGATGCCGTCAATCCGGCAATCATCAGCATGATTGCGTCCAGCACCCTGTATGTCTTGTGCGCGATCTGGATTACCTCCATCGCGTTTCGGGTCAAACCCGGGCAGGCCATCGCCTGCATTTTAACGGGCGGTTTGTTTTGCCCGGTCTTCGGGTTTTTGCAGGGGCGTGGCACGATTGCGGCTGCTGTCATTATGATTGTGGCCGCCGTGGTTGGTGGCGGTTCGTGGCTGTATTGCTTGAACACGGGATTGCTCGAAGGGTAATTCAGGCCATGATGGCCATTCGGGAATTGTGGCACCCCGGGCGTTTCGCGCTGCATCGGCACTCGGTCCGGGTCGCGGGGACGCGGACCCGTCGGCTGGATTGCAGCGGCCGCCAGGTCGGTGACGGGTCAAGGCAGTCAGGCGGATGGGTGCGGGCAAAAGGTCCGCGTTGCACTCTGTACCGAATGATCCAAATGCGCCGTTTTCAGCTTGTCGAGGACCGGGTTTTGGCCGGATTTAGGCATAGACTCGATTTGCTGCCAGCGGTACCCTGAAAGCGACATATCCCCTGTCTCCAGCCGTTGCCTAGATGAGCCGACGATCCTTTTACACGAAACGGGTGCCCTTTTTTGGCAACCGCGCCATGTTGATTTTGTGCGCGGTGTTCTTCCTGTTGCCGTTTATTTTCGCGGTGCCCGCGAGTCGGTTGACGGAATCAAGAATGACGTCGCGGACTGGTTGCCGGCGACATTTCAGGAAACCACGGAGCTGAAGTTTTTCCGCGATTTTTTCGTTGGCGATCAGTTCGTAGTGGTCAGCTGGGACGGCTGCAACGAGCGTGACCCCCGCTACACCCTGTTTTACGACAAAGTCAAACAGGAATCGCTGGCCGGAGAAAAGCAGGATCTGGAAGTGCTGGCCCAAATGGATGAGGCCAGCCCCGAGTATGCCGCCCTGTCGGAAGAAATCGAGGCCCGCCGCTGGGCGACCGAGCTGGGTTTGAACACGACCGGCAACTACTACGAGAATTGGGGCGAGCACGGGGAAAAATGGCTGCAAGGCAAGGACAAGCAATGGTATTTCCTGCGGCAGGACGGCAGCGTTTTTAAATGGAGCGGCCAAAACAATGTGATTGATGCCGGGGGCCGTTTTTTCCAGCGGTTCCTGAATGGCCACAACAAGGCCGAAGGAACCTTTGTGCGACGGTTTGGATCGGAAACCAATAACCGTTTCTACCAGGATCCCAATCTGCTCAGTGCCCGCTTCTTTGTCGATGTCACGACGGGTCCCGATATTTTCGAGTTGATGGCCGGCAAGGACGGCACGATGCTGGTGGGGAACTACCAGAATGACGATTTGACCGTTTTTGAACGACAAATCGAAACCCACAAGCGATTGACCGGTGTGCTGTTCGGTCCAACGCCGTCCCCCGAATTTGACTGGACGTTCAGCTCGTTCCTGCAGGTCATTCCGGAGGAATTCCGGAAACTGATTGACGAGCCCCGCCAATTCGAGTTTCAGCAGTTCATCGACAACTTGCTCAAGGACCAGTACGCCGGCGACCTGAAAGAATTGCAGGCCGCTCCGCAGGCCGACAAACTCGATCACTGGTATCACCTGTGGCATCACCTCAAGCTGAACGCGCCTCCCCGACAAACCTGTTTCGTGGTCACGCTGAATGACCCGGTACTGGACGAACTGGCGCGGGTTGTGGGGCGGCCGGTGCTGGGTAAACCGCGCGGCCGGATTTTGGAACTGGCCTCCCGTCACTGCGGCATCGCACCGGAGAACGTGCACATTGGCGGACCGCCGGTGGACAATGTGGCCATCGACGAAGAGGGCTCGATTACACTGTTTCGTCTGGTCGGCCTGTCGGCCGTGATCGGGCTGACGCTGGCCTGGCTCAGTTTTCGCAGCATTCGCGTGACTCTGATGCTGTTTTTTGTCGGCGGCGTTTCGGCCATCGGCAGTCTGGCCATTGTCTGGTTTTCCGGCGGGACGCTGGACGCGATCCTGATGACGATGCCCTCGCTGGTGTATGTGCTGGGCCTGTCCGGAGCGGTTCACGTGGTCAATTACTATCGCGAAGCCTGTCACGAAAAGGGCGAGGGACGCGCTGCCGACATTGCGGTCCGCAACGGCCTGTTCCCGTGCGTTCTGGCGGCGTTCACCACGGCTCTCGGGCTGGGTTCACTGTGTACCAGCAATCTGACACCGATTAACAAGTTTGGTTTCTATTCGGCCATCGCGACGCTGGCCACCGTCGTTCTGCTGTTTACCTATTTGCCGGCGTCGCTGGTCATTTGGTCGCCCGGTTATCGCCGGCAACAGGACGAACCGGGAAGTTCGGGACCGCGGCGAAAACTCGGTTTTGCAAAGTTGATTGAAACCGGCTGGGACCGGGTGGGCCGATGGGTCGTGGGACATTACGGCCTGGTATGCACAACTTGTTTGCTGGTGTTGGTGGTCGCCGGGGCGGGTATTACGAAAATCCAGACCAGCGTTCAGTTGCTGAAACTGTTTCGCAATGACGCCAAAATCCTGCAAGACTATCGCTGGATGGAAACCAACATGGGCAAGCTGGTGCCGATGGAAGTCCTGGTGATGGTCGATGGCGATGCCCAGATCCGGCCGGCGGAATTGCCGCCACCGGAGGAGCGCACCAACCAGGATTTCATGGAAGCCGATCTGAAACTGGATCTGTTGCAACGGATTGAATTGTCCGATCGTGTCCGACGCTATATTTTGCAGGTGTTTGGTGACGAAAGTATCGTTCCCTCCAAACGCGTCATCGGAAATGTCATGTCAACCGACCTGACGACGCCGCTGAAGTTCGCGGTAACCACCCAATTCGGCGGGTCCACCTCGCGAATCGGCGTAAACGAGGAATTGCTGTTCAAACAGGATGCCCTGGAGGAACAGGATTACCTGCGAGTCGACCCGCAAAGCAAGGAAGAATTGTGGCGCATCAGTTTGCGGCTGGCGGCCCTCAACGATGTTGATTACGGTCAGTTCGTGGGCGAAATGAAGACCGTGGTGGAACCGATCCTGTCCGCCTACCGGTACCGGCCGGAGATCCTGAAGAATGTCCATGACATCCGGCAAACCCATGACGAGGGACGAATTCTCGTCATCGGGCCGGCACCCACGCCCCGCCCCAAACGCAATGAACCTGCGCCGCAGGTCGGATTGACCGCCGGGGGGGAGGTGAACCAGACCGGGATCTTTGTCGACACGCTCCGCGACCTGCTGGAAAACTCGGCGTTCCGGCCCTCCCGAAATCCCTCGGAGGCCCGAACCTATGTCTGGCTGGATCCGGCCAACTTCAAAGACGACGGCCCCAGCGAAGAGAATTGGAAAAACCTGTTGAACGGATTCGATTGCGCCGTCGTCATTCAACAGGACGACCGAATTGACCTGGACGTCGTGCGCCAGTATGCCCGGTCATTCGTGCTGGCGGACGATCACCAGTACATGATTGACCAGGATAGCAAACTGGCGCTGCCGGGCATGTTGACGGCCGCCCAACGGAAGGCGGACGGCGACCCCAATGCGCTGATCAAGGCTTCCTATACCGGAATCGTGCCGATCGTCTACAAGGCCCAGCGGTCCCTGCTGGCCAGCCTGATTGAAAGTATCTTGCTGGCCTTTGTCATGATTGCCATCGTGATGATGATCCTCTTGCGATCCTGGGGACAACGCCTGCAGGTCGGCAACCTCCTCAACTTTCGGGCAGGGCTGATCGCGATGCTGCCCAACGTTTTCCCGATCATTGTGATCTTTGGCGTGATGGGGCATCGTGGCAATCTGATCGATATCGGATCGATGATGACGGCCAGTGTGGCCATGGGGGTGGCCGTGGACGACACCATCCACTTCCTGACGTGGTTCCGCAAGGGGATGTCCGAGGGGCTGCTTCGACTGGATGCCATTCGCCTGGCATATCGCAAGGTGGCGACCGCCATGACCCAGACCACTTTGATCGGAGGACTGGGTCTGTCGGCATTTGCATTCAGTACCTTCATGCCAACTCAACGGTTTGGTGTGTTAATGCTGTTTCTGCTCGTGGCCGCCCTGATCGGCGATCTCATTTTTCTGCCGGCCCTGCTCGCCAGTCCACTGGGCAAGGTATTTTGCAATGTGGTTCCCGCCGCCGATTTGCCCGAAGACCTGGATGACGATTTTCACGAGCACCCCCAATCCCGGGCGGAGCCGGTCGGTGAATCGATCGACGGCGCAGCGCCTCGACAAGGCCTGGCCGGAACCCCGCATATGGTCAGTTTCCGTGGCAAAACGCAGGATTCCAACTGATTGGGCCCCTGCCGGCTAACCGGGGATACCGGTGTCACCCCTCCGGTGGATCGCGGCGGTTGGGCGGTTGCGCTTTTGGCCCGCAACCGCGGCGATTTGATGTCTGGCCGCCGCACAAAACGTTTTTTCGGTACAAGCCGAATGCTGGTGGCTTGCACCTGAACCGGATGGGAAAGTCCCCGGAAATACGGTAATTATTGACCCCCGGTTCTGCCGGTAACTATACTTGAGGCTGGCCGTTTCGCCTTGTTTCGAGCCAGATTTGGATTTTGTATTTGCCAGGAACCGACTCGTGGAATTCAAGCGTCTGGTTTGCGCCATTTGCCTCGCCGGCGGTTTGCTGGCCGGCGACCTCTTCGCTCAACGGAAACTGGCACCCGGTGCCTTGCATGTAATTCCTCCGGCAATCAATTTGCGCGACGCGCATTCCCTGCCCATGCCCCTGCCGGGATTCCAAAGCGAACCCTGGAAACCTGAAGTCTTTGCCGAATCCGAAACCCTGCATTCGCAAACCCGACAGGTCATTCTGTTCCGGGACGTCTGGCAATACGAATTTGCCTTTCTCGGCCTGCGCCAATTTCGGGTAGAGGCCACCAATCCGGAAGGACAGCCGCGACAAAAATACGTCTGGTACCTGGTTTACCGGGTCCGCGACACCGGGGCGGCCGTCAGCCACCGCGACGTCACAGATCCCAAATTCGGACATGTCGACCGCGAAATTGAATTGCAGCCCCGGGAACTTGATCCCGCCACTTTACCCAGGCGGTTTTTCGGCAACTTTGTGCTGACCGGCTGGGTGCAGGATCCGCAAACCGGGATGTATTCGCTGGTGGATTACCACGACCGGATACTGCCCGGGGTGTTCGAGCAGATCGCCCGCGAGGAAGACCCCGACCAGGAGTATCTGGATACCGTTCAAATGGCCGAGCAAATTCTGGCCAGCTACCCGGCCGATTCCGATCAGGGTGGCAAATGGGGTATCGCCATCTGGTACAACGTGGATCCCCGTATTGACTTTGTCTCGGTCCGCATTCGGGGACTCTCCAATGCCTACCGGCTGGAACGGAATCCGGACAATTCTCTCACCGTGTTGCAGAAAACATTGCAGCTGAATTTCTGGCGACCCGGCGACGGTATCGAGCAGGACCAGGACAAGGTGGTTTACGGGATACCGTTGCTCGACAATCCGCTGGAGCAATCGGAAATCGCTCTTCGCTACCGGTTGCCAGGCCCGATAATTCGGGGTGAAGTCGTCGATCAGGAAAATCTGAGGACGTCCATTGTGTTTGAGACCGATGCCCGGATTGATCCACGGACGTTTGATTCGGCGATGGCAGCCGAACTGGATGCCGGGCGAATCGCCGACGGCGTGATCGAGGGATTTGCCGGGGCCGGAATTACTCTCGGCGGTGATGCGAGCCTGACGACCGACGTGCCGGGCCTCCGCTGGACCCTGTCCGACACCTGGGAAAACCGCCCGCGAGAGTTTGTCATACGGCTGTACCCCGAATTTTGGGAAAAAACCATCGAGGGCGGGATCCGCTTTATCAAACGCCTTGATTATCTGTGGATTTACGAGTAGATTTTTCACTCGTGCCGGTGGTGATGCGGCCGCTGCCCGTCACCCGGACCGACCCCGCCATAAAACGGGGCGTCCTGTCCGGATTTTGGTTAACCGTTTGTCGCGGGTCGTCGCTGTCCCGTTTTTTTGATCAGGGTGTGTCATGGCTCACAAGAAGGGTCAAGGTTCCAGTCGAAACGGCCGCGATTCCAACGCGCAACGGCGGGGCGTCAAGCATTTTGGCGGCGAGTCGGTGCGGGCCGGGTATATACTTGTTCGGCAATGCGGCAACAAGTTTCACGCCGGTCGCAATGTCGGCCAGGGCAAGGACTACACGCTGTTCGCGCTGGTAGACGGCACCGTGGGATTTGATCGCGATGGCCGCCGCATCAACGTTTTGCCGGCGGAAGTCAACTAGCCAGGGTTTCCCAAAACCGGATCCCTGCCTCCACCGGATCCCTGCCTCCACCGGATCCCTGCCTCCACCGGAGCGCCGAAAAACCGGTGCCGCTGCCAACGGGTTGAGGTTGTCCGCCGAACGATCCGACGGTGGTGCCTTATCGATCCGCGAATTGCCGCGAACGGCGAATCCGGTGCCGGGCCCCCTTCTCGCCAAGTCGTTGGTTTCGGCCGCCGCGTCCGGCATCCCACCGGGATCCGGCTGGATACCGGGCAAGCCGACCTCGTTACGGATCCGGGGTGCCCGCAAGCCGCCGGCAGTAGAAAACACTGTTTTCATCGTTGGCCTCGATTGACCGGGGCAGCAATTTGACGTTTTCGCGAAACACAACGATCAGGATACCGTCCCGGATCGACACATACCGGCGATTGAGCCGGGGTTCCCAATTGTCTTTTGCACTGACCACTATTCGGCGAAACTCGCTGGCCTGCAGATTTTCGTGGTACGTGAAGTACCGCCACGGCTTTTGGAAGGCTTCCCGATGATCGGCAGGTATCCGATCGAGTTGCTCGTCGGAATAGTCGTCCTGCAGCAGTATCTGATCGATCGTCAGACGGATGGGAATCAGAGGCTTTGCCGCCTGTCCCGTATCCGAAATCCGTTCCACTTCCCAGCTGCCCTGCAGTTGCTGCAGGAAGCGGTTGGCGACCCGGTGCCGCTGGTATCGGTCGGATGAAGGCCCTGTTTCGGCCGAGCCGGACAAGCCGCTGGATTCCGCAGCGGCCGACGTTGCCGATTCGCGTGGGGCGCCGGGATTTTCGCGAGAGGCCGACTCGGTCGCCCGGGCCGCCTGGTTCAGGATCCCGGTAATGGCCCGGATGCGGAGCCCATTGATGACCATCCGACGATGGGCCGGCCCCAGGGTTTTGCCCATTTCCTGACGTTCAAGGATCAGGGTTTCCAGCCGCCGTTTGGCTTTCTCCAAATCAACTGATTCCCCCGCAGCCTTGCGGTCCGCAATCAACCGGTCGATCGCCACGACGCGGGGATGCTGATCGCCAAAATCCAGAGTGGCCACCCCCCTCTGTTCCACCAGGTCCAGCAGGTCCACGGAAACGTGTTGGCAAATTAACGCCCAACACATCATCTCGCAAATTTTGGTTAAAACCAACATGGACCTGCCTCGAACGGGAGTGACCGAATAAGCGACCGGTTTACAGGCTGAACGTTTCGGCTCGATGGAAAACTCCGGCCGACTTACCCGGCAATACGGCCCGGACGCGCGTTTCCATAACCAAATAATCGGCAGGCACCGCGGCAACGATGCGACAGGTCGTCGTCTCGACTTTCCAGCCCTGCGGCGCGCTCATTGATTCGGGAATCCCGGCGGGCTTTTCAGGTTATGATGCGGGTCCCATATCTCTGGCCGTCGATCCGATTCTGGCGGGCCGGCATCGGACACAGCGGGTCCGTCCAGGGGGCGGCAGCATTCGCCTTCCAGCCCGTCCCCGACACCCGCGGTTTGCGCCGCATTGGGGCAGCGCAGGGACGTCCCATGCTGCATGACCGGGTCATACCCTGCCGGGTCCCTGACTTCCGGGAAAATCGAAGGCTGAGGGGTGGCCGGACCCGGCACGCAATCGGGTGTCGTTCACATCACGCCGGTTGAGGGGCGCAGCAAGATCATGTGAACGAGCAATCCGGCCGCAATGATGACAAAAACCCACAAATGTCGCATAAGTTTCTCGCGATCGGTTTCTTGAATGCAGGCAACGGTAACGTACGCTTCAGGACGTTATTGACCCCGCCCGCCGGCAGGCAGGCCGGCAGGCAGGATGATTCGGGGAAACTCCGGTGCCCGGTGTTTCCGAATCACCACATCGGGTTCAACAAATTGATTATTGTTGACTTTGGACCACACCGCCAGCCTCATTCCCTGCGGACATCGCGGGTTCCAAAACGTTACAAGTCAGGGACTTAAGGCCCCGCCGCCAGTTTTCGGCCGGCGGCGGGCACTCATTGTGCATCGCTGCCATACGAAAACGTCCCGCTCGTTCAACATGATCCGCAGCCATGTCCTCAGCGCGCTCCAAAAACATGACCTCCGCAACCACGCAGCCGCCCGTTTCCGAATCCGCCTCCGCGGCCCCCGATGCACATCGGTCCGGCAGCCACTCGGAAAACGCTCTTGATGATCCGGTGCGAATGTACCTGATGCAAATGGGACGCATTCCCCTTTTGACGCGCGATCAGGAATTGTTCGCGGCCCAGGAAATCGAATCAACCCGGATCCGCTATCGAAACGCCATGATGGCCACCGATTTTATGCTGGCCGGTGCCCTCGAACTGCTGGAACAGGTGCGGGACAGCAAATTGCGACTGGATCGGACGATTGAGGTATCGGTTACCAACAAGGCCGAAAAAACCCGGATCATGCGGCATCTGGTTCCCAATGTGGAAACAATCAAGCTGCTGTTGAAAGCCAATCACGGCGATTTCCGCATCGCCATCAGCCGGGGGCGGAACCCCGTCCAGCGGCTGGAGGCATGGAAACGACTCGTTCACCGCCGGAACCGAGCGGTGCGACTGGTCGAGGAAATGAATCTGCGAATTAACCGTTTGCAACCATTGTTTCAACAGTTGTGCGACGTCAGCCAGCGGATGCAGTTGCTGTATGCCCAGTTGCACGAAGCGGCGGAAACCGGCTACTGTGACAACCGGCCGATCGAGGAAATCCGGGCCGACCTGCATTTCCTGATGCAAAAAACCTACGAGTCACCGCGGACACTGCGCCGCCGGATTGAAAAGACGCGCCGCTTCCAGGTCGCTCACGACCGGGCCAAGCGGGTGCTGTCGGCCGGTAACCTGAGGCTGGTGGTGTCGATTGCCAAAAAGTACCGGAATCGTGGCTTGAGTTTTCTGGATCTGATTCAGGAAGGCAACACGGGACTGATGCGGGCCGTCGACAAATTTGAACACGCCCGCGGTTACAAATTCTCCACATACGCGACCTGGTGGATTCGCCAGGCAATTACGCGGGCGATCGCCGATCAAAGCCGCACGATCCGCGTTCCGGTGCACATGATTGATACCATGAGCAAGGTACGCAATGTGATGCGCGACCTGGTTCAGGAACTGGGCCGGGAACCTTCTCCCGAAGAAACCGCCCAACGGGCCAATCTGTCGCTGGAGGATGCCCGGGTCATCATGAAAATGGCCCGCCAGCCCCTGTCGCTGGACCAGCCCGTCGGCGATCACGAGGACAGCTATTTTGGCGAATTCCTGGAAGATCATCGCGATGACGATCCGTTGTATGAAACGAATCAACAGGCGCTGAAAATTCGGATCGAAGAAGCCATGGAACACCTCAACTACCGGGAGCGGGAAATCCTGAGGCTGCGTTACGGACTGGCCGACGGGTATTCCTACACGCTCGAGGAAGTTGGCAAGATTTTTTCCGTGACCCGGGAACGCGTCCGCCAGATCGAATCCAAGGCCGTGCGAAAACTGCAACAACCCTATCGAAGCCGGTCACTGGCGAGCTTTGTCGATGGCCTGGAACCAGCCGTCGACAATTCCGCAACCGAATCCACCTGATTCACGCACGCCAGGTTGACGACCGGATCCGCACCGAACCCAGGTCAGCCTTCACCGCCAGCCATGTTCCCACCACCGGCCCGGGACACCACGCGGTCGATCTCAAGGGCCGCCGGAGCCTTTCAAGGGCCGCCGGAGCCTGGTGTCAGGCCGCGAACCACTCGCGGCTCAGGCGTTCGGGATGCTACGGATTGGACCAATGCAGAACCGCTGCCGGATTCGGCGACACTCGAATCGCAGCGATGGCCAGCGCCTGCCGACGCCCCGGACAGCCGCACCTCCGACCGAACCAGCCCGCGAACTCCGGCACCTGACTGCCTCAGCCTCGCCCCGGGATCGGTGACCGGGCTGCCGATCGCAAGCACTTGAGCCAGTCCGGCAGTTGAACCCGTCCCGCAGTTCCCCGATCCAGCGCCGGGGCCTTGACGGCACCCGGCGTGGATTGCGTGAGCTACGGAACAAGAACCACAGAAAACAGGCGTCAGGACCCGCACCGCGACTGGCCGCGGGCTACAGGTTGGAATATCGGCCAATCGAATGATCGCCCGACGGAGATGGCGGGGACGCCGGGGACGGCGAAGTTGCCGGCACGGAAGCCGCCGGCATGGAAGCCGCCGGCATGGAAGCCGCCGGCATGGAAGCCGACGTCATGGACGGTGACGGCATGGACGGTCGGTTCATGCCGGACGTCGCGGGGTGCAGGGGCCGCGGCGCCGGTGCCTGGGACCGCGCGGCGGCGGCATTGGCCGCCATCTGCTCTTCCTCGACCAAAGCTTGCAACAGCTTGGAGATGCACAGCTTGTTCATGCTGGTCTTGTGGTCGCTCGCTTCCGCCTTCAACGCCTCATGCAGGCTCTCGGGCAGTCGCACGGTGATGACCCGGGTGGGCTCATTGTGTCCGCCTCCGGGGATCTTGCGTTGTCGCAGCGCCGTCACCATCTGCTGCACTTCGGAATATTGTTCTGTCTTTTCGAACATCACGTAGTCATTTTGATTCGGAAAGACCTTGCGGGCAGCACCGTCGATACCAAGGACTTCCCGAAAGAAAGTGACCCAGTCCGGATTGCTTTGGAACAGTTGCCTGGCGACCTGCAAGACCTTTTGGCACCGGGTGTCAAAGCTCTGGTGTACCAGTGTGTCGTTCATGTCGAGACTCCTTTCGCCCCTTGAACAGGAAGACAAAGAGGGGGTGTTGGGGGTGGTCGGCTTCCAGTGTCGACCTTTCGCCCCAATCTTTAGCCATCGGCAAATCCGCCTGCTAATGTCATTACCCTGCTTGCACTTACGTCAAAACATGCCGTTCGCAAATTCCCGAGGCACGCGTGCGCAGATATTGGGCAGTCTCAAACTGCACAATTTTTAGGCAGTTTCAAGGTTGCATGTCCCAGGTGTCCGCCAAAAAGTTTTTTCGACTCCAGACCCAAAAACCGCCAAAAAGGGCCTTAAATCAGCGAACTTCCGGGATCGAAGGCGGCGCGGCGAGGCTGGACACTTGCGACACCCGGGATGACGACCCAGATTAACGCCGCGTGGAGTGCCACCCCGATCCAAACAGGTCCACCCGAGCAATGCGCGTCGGGGATGAAATCCCGAAGCGGCTGGCGGTGGCCGGAAAAACGACCGTAGCGGAAAAACGGATCAATCCGCCAGCGGCCTCGCCGGGATCATTGGGGGGACGCGCGTTTGGAAAAACGGTCAATGATTGCTGGATGTGCCAGCGTAGGCCGGCCCCAGCTCCTGGCGAACCTTTTTCAGCAGGGCCTGGGTCGCCCGGATTCCGGCAAATTCGTCCAGCCCATCCCCCTCGAATTCGATACCAACCCATCCGCGGTAGCCGGCATCCAGGACGATCCGCATCATGCGCGTGTAGTCAGTATGAGTTTCCGAGCCATCGGCCGCGAAGTCGTGGCTTTTGGCGCTGACGGCCCGCGCAAAGGGCATCAATTCGGCCACCCCCTTGTACCGGTCATATTCCTGATCGGCGGCCACGCGGAAATTCCCAAAATCGGGCAAGGTGCCGCAATTGTCCCGCCCCACGGTTTCGATCGTGCGGGCCAGCCACGCCCCGTTGGAGCTGAGTCCGCCATGATTTTCGACGATGACATTTAATGCATGGCCAGCAGCAAACTCCGAAAGCCGCCGCAAGCCATCGGCGGCCAGGGCGATTTGCTCGTCGAAACTCCCCTCGCTGGCGGCGTTGACCCGGATGGAATGGCACCCCAGGAATTGGGCCGCGGTCACCCAGCGGTAGTGATTTTCAACAGCCCGGGTTCGGGCCGCCGCATCGGGATCCCCCAGACGCCCCTCGCCGTCGCACATGATCAGCAACGAGCGGACATCGAAATCTTCCGCACGTTGTTTCATTTGGCCCAGATATTTCCGGTCCTCGGCCTTGTCCTGAAAAAAGGAGTTAACGTATTCAATCCCGTCAATTCCGAACTGCTCGCGAGCCGTTTTGGCAAAATCCAGGTTGTCCAGCTGGCCGCCCCGCAAGGCCCGGTGCAATGACCACTGGGCCAGAGAAATCCGGAACAGGGGTTCATCCGGGGAGGGCGATGATTCAGCCCCCGTCCGGGAACGACTCAGGATTCCAGGCAGTATCGCCGCGGCGCAGCTGGAGCGGATCAACAGTTCCCGTCGGTTCGGATGGCTCATGGCGGCTCGCTCCAATGGTTCCGGTGAATGTGACGGCTCGAACAAAAAATTTTGGCAAGTATAGCCGTTCAGCGGGCACTTCGCAAACAATCGGTCGGCTGGCCGGCATCGCGCGGCACCGGTTACAATACGCCTGACGGAACGCAAGCCCGTCGTCATTCCCGCATCAGGCAGGATTCCGATTGATGAAGAACATTTTTAACAGCCGTCGTTCCGGGCCGATGCCAGGGATCATGACCATAATGGTTTTGGGTGCATTCCCGGTTTGGCATGCCGGCAGTTCGTCGTTAATGGCCCAGGTGGGTTCGGACGAACTGCAGCAGGCGATCGAGATTATTCGGCAGATCGAACCGGGCGGCCTGGGACACGAACCGGCGGTGGCAGCGATTCAGATCCTGAACGGCGCATCGGCCGCCCAGGTGCCCGAGCTGTTACAGGCCATGGACGGGACGAACCCGCTGGCGGCCAACTGGCTTCGCGGCGCCATCCAATCAGCGCTGGCGGGCTCCTCCGAGGTGCCCCGCGAGGCGATCCGCGCCTTTCTGGATGATCAGCAACGCCCCGCCGATGGTCGCTTGATGGCTTACGAACTGCTGGTCGCCGACCAGCCGGAATTGGCCGAAAACCTGTTGCCCGGGCTGGTCGACGATCCCTGTTTGCGATTGCGTTACAAGGCGATCGCGTGGCTGATTGAAAGGGATAAACAAGACACTCACGCCGACGTTCGCGGCTTGATCTTTGCACTTCTCAATGCCCGGGATGTCAGTCAGATTCAGGAGATCGCCAGGCGACTGGACCAGCGCAACATTTATGTGGATCTGCAAAAAACCCTGGGAGTCGTTAGCGAGTGGCAGATTGCGGGAGCGTTCGACAATCGGGAAGAAAAGGGATTCGATGTGCCCCATGGGCCGGAACTAAATCTGGCCAACATTGACACGTCCGCCAGCTACCAGGACACAATAGATCAACAGACCGTCGGCTGGATCCGTCATGTTACCAACGATCCCAATGGAATCGTCAATCTGAATGAACTGTTGGGCAATCTGAAAGGGGCGACTGCCTATGCCACGGCTCAATTCAATGCCGCCGAAGATGCCGAGTGCCAGATCCGCATCGGATGTATCAATGCCCACAAGGTTTGGCTGAACGGCACGGAACTGATCAACAATGAAATCTATCATGTGGGGATGATGCCGGACCAGTTCAGCGGCACGGGACGACTGAAACAGGGCCCCAATACGATTTTGATCAAGGTTTGCCAGAACGAGCAGGAACAACCCTGGGCCCAGGACTGGATGTTTCAGCTGCGAATATGTACTCCGGACGGCGCGGCCATTCAGCCCGCCGCCGGGGAATCCGCGGACGAGTGATCCACCAACGAATAATCCGCTGCGCCGGTCGGGACGGCGGGCTGCCGGACACACCTGAATTCCGTAACAGCGGTCGACGAACACCAAAGGCTCTGTGATGAATACGCGACAACCACCATGGATTGCCACGTTCCTGATCCTCATCGCCACATCCACCCTGACGGGATCGGACTGGTGGTCGTTTCGGGGCAACGACGCTTCGGGTGTGGCCCGGGAAACCGGATTGCCTGTCGAGATAACCGACTCCAAAAATCTGGCATGGAAAGTGGAACTGCCGGGACGGGGACCATCGGGCCCGATTTTGGTGGGTGACCGCGTATTTGTAACGTGTTCGGGAGGCGCCGCAGAGGACCAGTTGTATGTGGTGTGCCTGGATGCCGGCAGCGGACGCCAAATCTGGCAACGCCGATTTCTGGCGACCGGCCGTTGTTTTTGTCATCCCCTGAGCGCCAACGCGGCCCCGACTCCCTGCTCCGACGGTCAATCCCTGTTTGCGTTTTTCTCGTCCAATGACTTGATTTGCCTGGATTTGGACGGCAACCTGAAATGGTTTCGCGGTTTGGCGGTCGATCATCCCAAGGCGGGGCACGACACGGGAATGTCGTCCTCACCGGTGGTCCGTGGCAACGTGCTGGTTTGTCAGGTGGAGAATCAGGGCGATTCGTTTGCCACCGGCATCGACAAGACGACCGGCGAGACCCTGTGGGAAATTGAACGACCCCGGGACGCCAGCTGGGCGTCGCCGATCGTTTTCAACGCCGGTCCGAAAACGCCATCGTGGTGCCTGTTAACATCCTCCGACCGGGCGACGGTCGTGGAACTGGAGACCGGAAAAACGGTTTGGGAAAAGGCAGGCCGCGGCAACCCGATCCCCTCGGCCAGCGTCGACGAAAACCGGCTGTACCTGCCGATCGATGGCACAACCGTTGTCCAATTCGATGACGCCGGCAATTTTCGCGAGCTGTGGGCCTCGTCCCGGGTCGCTGCCGGATCGGCCAGCAATGTGGTAACCGGTAACCGGATTTATTCTGTGGCCCGCGGAGGGATTCTGAACTGTTCCAGCGCCGAAAACGGTGAGCGAATCTGGCAAACCCGCGTGGGCGGCCAACACTGGACCACGCCGCTGGTCGCTGACGGTCATCTGTACATGTTTTCCCAGGACGGAACCATTTCCGTCATCGCCCTGGGTGGCGAGGCCGGAAACAACAACGATCGCGTGATGCATACTCATGAATTCACCGATGAAGTATTCCTGGGTTCGCCCGCGGTATCTGAGGGTGCTATATTCATGCGAAGCGACAAGTACCTGTACAAGTTTGCCAAAGACCCGGCCTGAGCCGGGAACCTGCCGGCGATTCAGGCGGCGATCCCCTCGACCGTCAGAAGGACATTCTTGAACTCGATTGAAATCCAGCCTTGTGGTCCGCTGGCGGCCGAAATTTGCCCGCCGGGCTCCAAGAGCATTACCAACCGGGCCCTGGTGTGCGCCGCCCTGGCGTCGGGAACGAGCCGCCTGGACGGCGCCCTGGACAGCGACGACACCCGGGCCATGATCGCCGGTCTGCGAGACCTGGGAATCGCCGTCGTCACCGACCGCGAGCCCTCGCTGATTGAGGTGACCGGATGCGCGGGACAAATCCCCGTGCAGCAGGCCCGATTGCAACTGGGCAACAGCGGGACCTCTCTGCGTTTTTTGACGGCCGTCTGTGCACTGGGACACGGCCAGTTTTACCTGGACGGCGTTGAACGCATGCGACAACGTCCGGTCGGAGGCCTGGTACACGCGTTGAATCAGCTGGGTTCGGACATTTCCTGCGTCAACGACTGCCCGCCGGTAACCGTGAATGCAGCCGGACTGGCAGGCGGTACCGCACGCGTCCCGGGTGGGGAATCCAGCCAGTTTCTGAGCGCCCTCCTGATGGTCATGCCCTTCGCACAAAACTTTACCGTCGCACAACGCACAGGTCCGGTGGTCTCGGCGCCCTATATCAACATGACCTGTCAGGTTATGCGGCAATTCGGTGTCGATGTCCTGCAAATGGAGGAGTTGGGAGAATATTCGGTGGACCCGCGTCACCACTATTCCGGTACTGCATTCCAAATTGAACCGGATGCTACCGCAGCATCGTATTTCTGGGCGGCGGCCGCCATTTGCGGTGGTGCCGTTCGGGTAAACGGCCTGACTCCCGATTCACTGCAGGGAGACGTTCGATTCATTCAATTGCTCGAGGACATGGGCTGCACCCTGTTAATCGAGGATACGGGAATCACGGTGCAAGGCCCCGCCCACCGCGCGATTGAAGCCGACATGCGGGATATCAGTGATACTGTCCAGACACTGGCAGCGGTCGCCCTGTTTGTCCCCGGAACGACCACCATCCGCGGGGTGGCCCACAATCGCCTGAAAGAAACCGACCGCATCGGCCATTTGGCTGTCGAGTTGCGAAAACTCGGCGCCGGATCGAGGAGTTGGACGACGGGTTGACGATCACGCCCGGCAAGGCAGGCCCGGCTGAAATTGAAACCTGGCAGGATCATCGCATGGCTATGGCGTTGTCCCTGGTCGGGTTACGACAACCAGGCATTGTGATCCACAATCCGGAATGCGTGAGCAAGACGTACCCGGGGTTTTTCGAGGACTTGCAGGCGCTAACCCGGAATCAGGCCGGCTCCAACGGTTCGCCGCGACGCCGGTAACCCTGACGGCACCTGGAATTCAGCGATGCCAATGTCCGCAGCCGCGTCTTTGTGGATCAGCACGATCAACTGTTTTCGTCGCCAGGCAACTGGCCAGGGGCGGGGCGGTGGCCGGCCGCAGGGTTGGCGGTCGGCCCCGCCCCGGGAATCCGCTCCGATACCGGTATCCCGTCGGGTTCGGAGGTCATCGTCAATTCCGTTTCGTGATCCACGATTTCGACCAGATCCTTTTCCGGGCGCCTTGCGGTTCGGCGGGAACGGACTCACGCGATTCGGCGACAGGCTCTTCCGTTTGCGGTTGGGGATCCACCGCCTTGCGAGCCTGATCCTGTCGACGAGACACCATCGCCGCATACCCTCCCGTTTCGGCCGATTGGGATTTCGGAACCAATCGCGGGGCGGCAGTCGTCGTCGGCTTTTCGCCGGGGTCCTGGCGGCCCGCCGCGCCCGCTCCCGATTTGACGATCCGGGTTGCCAGGACCTGCTCGCCGCGCGGCGACGCTGGCGGCGCTGGCACAATACGGGTTGTTGCCACCGGCAAGTCGAAATCGGCGAGCGCTGCGTGAGACGAAACCGTCTCGGACGGTAACGATTCACCAGGCGAATCCACCCGTCGCACGGGCAGCACAATTTCATTGGCCGAATTCACGAGGGGCGCGGTCGGGATCGCCGAAGGTTGGGGTGCCGGCGCCGCCGGCGAAGCGGCGCGTCGTGCGGGCAGCACAATCTCATCCTGCGGATCGGCCAGAGGCACACGGATGTCCGGGGGTCCGGCTGGCGGCGCCGGAGCGGCCGCAGGCGGAAGTGCGGAAACCGGTTGACTGCCGGGCGGCGCGCCGGATGACCGGTCTCCCAGTCGCACAACTTTCCCGCACTGGCATTGAAATGTTTTTCCCAGCAACGACTTGTCAATATTGCGATGTCTTTGTCCGCACTGCGGGCAAGTGATTCTGAGTGGCATCAAATCGTTCAGGGTGAGTCGTGGAGGGAGAGGAATTCATCTGTTCAGGCCTCGAACAGGTACCCGGACCATCGGTCGCAAGACGCCCGGTATCTCGACGATTGCCCGGGACACCCGCTGCTGCATACGAACGACGGGCAAGGCGCTGACAATGTCCCGGCGATCAGTAGTCGATTTCATCGTCTATTGTAACTTCGCGTTCGAAGTTTTCACCCGGCAGAATCTGGATATCACCATGTTCTCCGACCTGTTCCGTTTTTACATTATGATGCCGGACCAGTTCCAGAATGGCCAGAAAAATACCCACCAGCGCCGATTTGTGCATCTCCGGTTCGAACAGATCAGAAAATTTCAGGTGCCCCGCCGTTCGCAAACGCTCATGAACCTGTTTCATGTATACATGGATGGGCGTGTCATCCAGAATGATCGATGTTTCCTGTCGCGGCACGTTATTCTTCAGGACCCGGCCAAACGAACTGACGAGATCCCAAAGTTCAACTTCGTGGATGGGTTGTTCGCCCAGTTCAATCTTGCGAACCGGCAGATCGTTGGAAACCCGGGGATACCGGTTTTGCCATTCGCGCGACTGCTCTTCCAGCAAAATTGATACATCCTTGAAATCCTTGTACAACAACAGGCGATGCACCAGGTCTTCGCGCGGATCCGAATCATCGATATCCGACGAATCATCATCCGAGGGCAATATCGACCTCATTTTTGCTTCGATCAATAACGACGCTATTTCCAGAAAGTCCCCCACCAGATTGATATCGATTTCCTGCAGGATTTCCAGGTGAGCCAGGTATTGTTCGATCAGGTCACTGAGCGTCAATTCCTGAATTTCCACTTCATTGCGTCGCACCAGATACAGCAACAGATCGACGGGCCCCCGGTACTGGTCCAACTCGACGCGAAATCCTTCTGTGATATCGGAATTCATGGCATGACCTGAACTTCTGTCAGATTGATTAACGACGGGGCATGGGTTTCCGTGCTCGCAACCGGTACCGGCAGGCTGACAATCTGTGTCCGGTCCGGCAATCCCAAATGTTGGGATCAAGTTTCGGCAGAACAAATTCTCCTGTTTGCCCGTTCAAAACAAGCCTCCAATTTTGCCCTTTTTCTCTCGCCCGACCCCGTATTCCTTGCCGATATCTCCCATATTAACCTGCGAAGGCAGTTTTGGTTTAGGCCGCTGTATTTCGCCGCTGCAGCATAGCGACAGGAGAATCGCGGAGTATGCAGCTTAACCGTGCTGAGTTTAACGACTATAGCCAACTACGGCAGTTTGTATCTCTCACGTTGTGTCAAAAAAACGACATCGAATTGGGGGTGTTTCAGGTAACCGAGCGTTTGCTCACTCGACGAGGCCGGCCATGCGGAATCTACTTTTGTTTGCATGGCCCCCGCAGTGTCAAACTAACGGCGATTTGGGAAACCGAACGCAACACGATTTTGTTTTACGGCTCGACTGGCGAAAGATTTCAAACAACCAAACTGGAAAGCTCGCCCATTATCAAAGACCAATCTGAAATCGCCAACTCCGGTTGGCACTAGCAAGTCATCATCCATTTCATCATAAACTGATTTCAGTCCATGGAGGCGTAAACAAATATGCTGGTCCTTTCGAGAAAAGAAACCCAGACAATCAAAATAGGAGACGACATCGAGATTACTCTCGTACGCGTTTCCGGAGATCGAGTCCGTGTCGGAATTCAGGCCCCATCTGACCTGATCATTCTGCGAGGCGAACTGGAAAAAAAACCTCATCTGAGAATTGGCAAAAAATCAGTCGCCTGATTGATTGTCACAACGCCATTTCCCGAGTTACCGGCAGTCGATCCTCCCGCGGTCGACTGCCTTTTTTGTTCGAAACCGGCGATCGCACCCAACGGGATTGCGAAACGCCCGGGTTGGGTTAAACAGCCGCTGATTTACAGGGTAACGACTGGACCCCCGGTTTCCCGGCTGATCGATCATCTGGCCTCACCGTCCGATTGACATTGCACCGGGGTTTCCGCCCACCGGCCTGCCACCTGAAACAACAGCACCGGCGCCAGAGAAACCAGAATGCAGCCGGTGACAAACCACACCTGATTGTCGGTTATCCAGTCCATTACCGATTTCAGGGAATCCCGGTCGATTACCTCCCGGGCCAGTGCGGTGTTGCTTTCGGCCGCCCATGCCGCTCCGCCCAGCGCAAAATCGCGGGCGATAGCCGCACCGCCGACCGCGGCATGCCACGCCACGGCCAGTCCGCCGGCTGCCGAATGCCAGCCGGCGGCCAAACCACCCACGGCGTCCCAGCCGATTGCCACGCCACCCAGCGCGGTCAGGCCCAGTGCCATTCCGCCCAGCGATATCAACCCGCCACAGATTCCGCCAATCGCCACGGCTCCAAAACAGATCCCGCCAACGGCGACCAGACCACTGGCCATTCCCCCGGCAGCCAACAAAACACCATGGGCGCGATCGCCGATCGCGATCCAGCCCCGCGCCGCCCGGGGACGTTGTCCACCGCCATCGCAACGGTCCAGCGGATGCGACATCTGAATGTCCAGCAGCGGTAATCCCAACAATCGGGTTCGGCTGGTCCATGACCTCGCGGCCCGGGGCGATTGGAAATGGTTGGTCCCCAACCGCGCTTTCCAGGCCGACTGGTTGGGGTCGTTTTCGGGCGTGACGCGTTTTCGCAGTTCGTTGGCCAGTCGCGCGGTCCGCAATGTCTGAACCAGGACAAACAAACCGTGCGTCAACATCATGGCCAGCAGGGCCGTCACAAACCAGATCCAGTGAAATCGCAACCCGGCAAATGCCATCGCCAGTCCGAAAACGGAAACGGCGAACAGAAGACTGGCCCGAATGACCGATCGGCCTCGCTCCAGCAGCAGTTGCCGCTCGGTTTCGGTGGCGGCCAGCTGGGCCGGTAACCAAATACCCAGCCAACCGCCAAGCAGGCCGCCGGCGGTACCGGCTGCGCCGCCCAGAATCCCGGTCGCGGCGCCGCTGGCGACCAGCCCCTTGGCGGCCGAGGCCACCGTTCCCGCGGTGACGCCGACCGACGGGAGCGACGCGGTCGACGCCGAAGCCGTCCCGGCCGTTTTGGCGGCTGTCCAACTGCCGGCAATCCCGGCCATAACCCGGGCCGTAAATCCGGCATCCGGGCCGCCCCGTTCCAGCACACCCTCGATCAGCTGGGCCACCCGGCCCCGCACCATGTTTCGTCCACGGCTCAGCCGTTGTCGAGCGGCCTCTTGGGAAATCCCCACGGAATCCGCGACCTCCGCCAGTGACTGCCCCTGACGATAATACAGCGTGATCACTTCCCGGTATTTTTCCGGAATCTGTTCCAAAGCACCCCAGACCAGACGTTGTTCTTCATCGGACACCGTTTTTTGAAATGGTCCGTCCGACTGGTCGACCGGGTCGACCGGCCACTCGCCCGGAGAGGCTGTTTTCATGCGGCGCAGGCGGCGGCGAGCCTGCCGCGCAAGATTTCGGGCAATCCCGCACAGCCATGATCCCAGTCGGCTGGCGTCCCGCAAACTGTTGCGCCGTGTCCAGGCAATCCAGAACGTTTCCTGGGCCACATCCTGACTGGAGGAAAAGTCACCCAGAATACTGTAGGCCACTGCCGAAACGGCGGACTGGTGTTGCTCAACGACTGATCGATAGGCCGTCACATCACCGGCCAGAACGCGTTGCCAAATATGCCGAAAACCGGATGTCGAGTTGCCGATTGCCATGGCTGGGATCACACCCCCGAAAAAAACCTGATGCCCGATGGATCGTTACTGTCCTGTGGCAATCAGGGCCGGCGGCGTGACAGGAATTCCGGCCCGCCGGGGCGAAATTCGGCAAACCGCGGGCAAAATCGCCGGTCGGCAGTCCCGGCCACGCCGGTTCCAGGCTTTCCGGGCCAGCCCGTGCCGCGGCGGTTATCGGGAAATACCTTCCAGACGATGACCAATTTTGTCCCGTTGCTCGCGGCTCAAACCGGGATTCACCCGATCCATGGCCGCCCGCACCATGCCGCGCCGCGCCTCGGCGTTCTGCCAGCGGGCCTGCGCGTCGGGTTCCAGGCGATGGATCGGATCGAAATACAGGAACAATTCGTTGGGTTTTACTTCGGGAGCCATCCAGACCGAAATCCCGTTCTCCTCATCGTAGTACTCGCTGGATGAAATTTCCCGTTTGCCGCCTCCGGCCGGGGCGTCGCAAACGAATGTCGGTACATTGAACCCGGCCGTGATACCACGAACGTGTTTTGAGATATCAACGCCCTGTCGTACCGTCGTTCGCAAATGCTCACAACCCGGGACCATGTCGTGGATATAAACGTAGTAGGGCTGAATGTTGATGTACGACAATTGCCTGGTCAGCCCGATCATGATTTCGGCGTCGTTGTTGACACCATCCTGCAACACGGCCTGATTGCGGACGATAACGCCCTCCGCAAACAATCGCTCCATGGCCAACCGGGTCCATTGGGTGATTTCGCGAGGGGATGAAAAATGGGTATGGATCACGACCTGTTTGCCCAGCGTTACGCCCCGGCGACGGACATCCAGCAAGGCATCGACCCAGCCATCGTCAGTCAGGATTTTTTGGGGCAAGATGGCAATTCCCTTGGTGGCAAACCGCAGGCGACGAATGTGCGGAATGTCCAGCAGCGTATTGCCGATCAGGGAAATGTATTTGGCGGTCAGGTTGAACGCGTCCCCGCCGGATATCACCACATCCTCGATCAGCGGATTGGCCCGCAGGTATTCGAAGGCCGGCTCCCAGTTTTTGGGATTGGGTCCATACGTGTCCTTTTCGACCGACTCGGTCGAACCACCGATAATGCGGCTCCGCGTGCAATATGAACAGTAAACCGGACAGGTGGTCAGCGGCAAAAACAAAACCTTGTCCGGATAGCGATGCGTCAGCATGGGAACCGGTGAATCGACATCTTCGTACAACGAATCTGCCAGGTAATACGGATGATCCGGCAGCATCTGGGAGGCAACCGGCAGAAACTGTTTGCGAAGCGGATCCTCCAGGGGATTGTCCCAGTCGATCAGCGCAAATACGTACGGCGTAATCCGCACGTTCATCGGGGCAATGTGAAACGCCGCCTTGATATCGTCAATCAGTTCACTGGATACCCGGTGTTCGAGGACCTTTTGAACATCCGCCAGGCGACGAATTGAGTTTTTGGACTGCCACAAATGGTCCCCGAACTGGTCCCGCGACACCGACGCCCAGGCGGGGATTTCACGCCAGAACTCGTCGTCACGAAATTCGCGGTGGGCGAGACTCAGGGTTGCGGATGGTCGGTCGAGCATGAGCGGAGTCCCGTCTGGTGCGTTAATGTTCAATTCCGAAAGGCAGCGGCCCGGCGCCGGCAATTCCGGCTGAGGGATCGGGAGCTTCCGGCACAAATCTGGCGAAATATCGTGGTGACCCGGCAGGATTCGTTTTCACGGGCCAGCATACCCGTCGTTGCCGAGACGAGGTTTCCGCGACACCGTCGCCGCCTTGCCACCCGGAATCGCCGGCTTGCCACCTGTTGGCTTTACCTTCAGTTTATCACTCGCCGTCACCCGGGGCCACAGACGATTTCGGGTGCCCGCGCGGACCAGCCACTCATGCCAGGGCTCAGGAATTTGACTCGGCAAAAACCGGAATTTCGATATCGTTGCGATAATCGTGTCCCTGGTAAATCCGCTGGACAAAAATCCCCGGCAGGTGGACGTCCTCGGCCACGATGGCACCCGGCTCAACCAGCTGCTCAACCTCGGCAATCGTGATCTTGCCGGCCATTGCCATCAGCGGCGAGAAATTCCGGGCGGTTTCCCGGAACCACAAATTGCCAAACGTGTCGCCCCGCTGGGCCTTGATGATTGCGAAATCGGCGGGCAACGCGGTTTCCAGAATGCATGGTCGGTCGAATTCCCGAACATCCTTGCCGTCAGCCACCAGAGTGCCATAACCGGTCGGTGTATAAAAGGCGCGAATGCCCATGCCGGCCGCGCGAATCCTTTCGGAAAATGTTCCTTGCGGGACCAGCTCCACGTCCACTTCGCCAGCCAGCATTTGTTGCTCGAGATCCGGATTGCCGCCCACATAGCTGCAAACCGCACTGCTGATTTGGCGGTTCTTCAGCAGGATGGCAAGGCCTCGCCCCGAATTTCCAATGTTGTTGGAAATGGCCCGGATGTTCCTGATTCCCAGGCGGGCAATCTCATTAATGCTGTTTTCCGGGATTCCGCACAGTCCAAAACCGCCGCTCATCAGCGAGATGCCGTCATGCAGATCGTGCAATGCGGCCCGGGCATCCGCGTATACCTTGTTTTTCAGTTTCAAGACTGGAGTCGCCTGTCGCATGAATCAGGATCACGTCATCGAAGCCAAATTGTAAATTGCCGGCCGCCTGTCCGGGAGCCGTGCTGGCGGCCCCGGCTGGCGGCAGACGCCGTCGAATCCGGTTCATTCGGCGGCGGACACCACCGGGTGTCCGGCGATCAGCGCGGTGAGCGTCTCGAAAGCGCGTTCCAGACGCCGCGGTTCCGAAACAAAGGGCGGAGCCAGGATCAGCATTTTTTCCCGAGCCACCAAATAGAGTCCGGCCTCCAGGCACGATTCCCAGTCGGGTGCCCGCTCGTGAAAATCAATCGCCGCCAGCAATCCACGATGCCGCGTGCCACTGATCCCGGGTAATTGTTCCATGCGAGCCAAACACCGGCTGAAGATTTGCTCCAGTTCCTGCTTGGATTTCAGGAACGCCGGATCGTCCAGCAAGTCCAAAACGCCATCCAGGGCCGCCAGCCCCAACGGGTGCCCGTAACTGGTTAACCCGCACGCCAGCACGACGTCGTCATACCGGTCGGCAATGCCCGGTGAAACCCAAACCGCCCCAAACGGAATGTAACCGCCCGTGATTCCCTTGGACATGCATACGAAATCCGGTTCCAGTCCAAAATGCTGAAACGCAAAGGGCTTTCCGGTGCGCCCAAAACCGGCCAGCACTTCGTCACAAATCAGGAAAATGCCGTTTTGGCGGCACACGCGAACCACACCGTCCCACCACGATTGCGGGGGGATGACCACACCATTAACGCCGCTAATGGTCTCGACGATCAGGGCCGCAATCCGCTGCGGTCCCGTTTGGCGGACAATGTTGGCCAACTCCGCCGCCTGCGGGTCGTCGGGCGGTTCGGGAATCCGCACGGTCCCTTCGCTGAAATTCAGGTGGCCGGAACTTCGCCAATCCCCGGAAACGCTCATGGCCCCCAGCGTCGCCCCGTGGTAGCTGCGGTGGCGGGCCAGCACGACTGACCGGCCGCTGGAATGCCGGGCGATCTTGAGGGCGTTTTCCACCGATTCACTGCCGCTGACCGTATAGAAAAGTTTGCCGGCCCGGTCTCCGTGGCCCAGATTCAGCAATTGCAGCAACCGTTTGGATACGTGCTGTTTCAGCGGAAACCGGCTTTTCGGCGACGCCACCGGCATTTCATCCAGCTGCTCGTGAATGCGGCGGCGAATGGCGTCGCAAGAGTGACCGAAACTGGTTTGAAAGCTGGTCGATGTGAAATCATAAACCGGACGTCCATCACTCAACAGGAATTCGTCATGGCGGGCTCCCGATACCGTCATCTGCGGCGTGCCGACTTGCTTGTTCCACGTTATGAAATACTGATCAGTCACGCCCGTCACGCTCCGCTAAATCATGGTTATCCGGTGTGCCGCCGTCCACCCTCAGACCGACTGGCGATGCGGCACGCCCAGTTCAAAGTCGCGACACACGAAATTGTCGTCATGGACCGGATCGCCCCGCCACATTTTGACACGCCCGGTCGACAAATCCCCGACAGCGCCGCCGCAGGTAATCGAAGGATCCTGGGAATTCGTTTGAAAATTGGAACAGATCGATTTTGGATAATTTTCGTGATCGTTCATCAAATTATACATGGCCGACAAATCCCTGACGCCGGCAATCTTTTTTTGCATTAATTCGAACCGGATGTGCGTGGTCGAGGTTTGGGCCAATACCGTTTCGCGGCGGCGGGCCTGCTGGCCCAGGCAATGATTGGTATGAATCAGATATCCGTTCTCCCCGCCGGGCAGGGCACTGACCCGTTCCGCCAGGCCGGGCATCACCTCCCAAAACTCGCCTCCCTCGACCGAGGCGATCAGGTAGCAATGACCCGATGTCGACGGGGCGGTTGTCAATTCGCGGGTCATGGCGGCCGGGCCGGACTGGCCCAGCGTGCGGCGAACAATGGCCGGCCAAACCGCCCCGGCCCGGGCGCCGTCCGTGTTGATATTGTTAACCCCAACCATCTGGCCAGCCGGGTGAAAACCCATCATGCCCAGACAGCCAACCAGCGAAAACAGCACCGCCGGCTGTTCGTGTCCGGGACAGGGAACCTGCAGGCAGCAGACATACCGTTTTGCCGATCCGTGCATGTCCCAGGTTTGGCCGACGACCGGGTTTCCGCCGTAATTGACGAATGCCACGGAACAGCCCTGATCGGGAACACGAATATCCCTGAAATCCGTGTAGTTATTGAGAATGACGATGTCGGTAATTGACGTTTCAGCGCCTTCGGCGATTCCCGCCAATTCCTGATGCAACGGCTCGTCATAGCGCCGTGTGGCCTCCCATTGCTGGCGGGCCAGGTCGACGATCATTTCGGTGGTCAAGCCCGGGTTCTTTTCCCGCATCAGCATGGTCCGAATCTCGACCAGTTCGGCAATGCCACGGCGGTACATTTCTCCGTGGAGTTGTCCCCACTGGCGAGGTGTCCGGGCGGCATCGTAGCGGATTACCGGGAAACCCTGATCATTCATCATGACAAGTCTTTATGGATAGCAAACCAAACCGGAACCGGGCGTTTTGGAAACCGGGTGTTGATACATGACAAACCAGTCGCGGGGATCCCCCCGGCCGCCCAGCCGGATCACTCCGGTTCCGATTCCGTTTCCACAAACCGCCGCATCGCACCTGGGCTCGGCAAACAGACCCGGCGCCCGTCCCCGTTCGACCAGAACATGCGCCAGCCGGGCTTCGACCGGCCCGTTAAACCAACCGGTTCCCCGGAACAAATCGTAATCCGTGACGCCATTATCGGCCAGCTTTTGGATCAAACGCTGGTGAAATCGTTCGATCAGTTCCTCATGGGCTGATGGATCGGCATGGGTCCGGCGTGCCATTTCCGCAAACCGGGCCAACGAAAACGCGTCGCCATCCCAGGTACTGATAAACATCAACGGAGTATCGACAAACCAGGACTTGTCCATGTAGCACATCGCCATCTGTCCACCCAACGCGATCAGGCCGGCGTCGGGCAAATATCCGCCGGTCCCGCTGGGCCCAAAGCGGTCCGCCGTATATCGATAAAACAGGCCTCCCGAATCGTGCGACACCAGCGGCACATGGTGGCGGCGACAGATTTCCTGAATCTCCAGCAGCCCGTCCAGGGGAATTCGCCGGCCATTCATCCAGCCCAGCGGCTCAACAAACACCGCCAGTACGGCATCCGCCGCCAGGGCCTGATCCAGATCCCGCATCACCTGCGCCGGCTTGCTGCCCGCGATTCGCTGAACGTCAAACCAGGATTCCCCCGTCCCCGTCAAAGCCCGCGCCAGAAAACTGCCGGTGCCATACCAGGAACCGGCCAAGGTCACCAGGCGGGTTCGGGGTTTGCGCTGCAACCAAATGGCCTTGACCAGCTTGTCCACGCACTCCGAAACCCCGCTGGCGGTGTAACCGTGTTGCAACGAATCGGGCAGCAAGGCAAATACGTACTCCAGGTTTTCCAGAAAGTCCCGCGTCACAAAATTGGACAATGTCAGCTTGTTCACCAGCGTGGGCATGTTGTCCCGACAAAACCGGGGGTTCAGATCAGGTCCGGTCAACGGCCGATCAACACCACCCGACAAATCCTGGGGCGGCAAGTCCCACGTCAGGTCGCACCGATACATCAAACAGTCGCGATAGTCGTGTTCGTCCATATAATCTTCGCGGATCACTCGCGTGATATAACTGCCCAGCGACAAATTGATGGCCCACATGCCGCGAGCCAGATGATCCCGGTTGCGGCCGATGACGGCCGACAATCCGCGTTGCTGCGCCAACAGGCACAGCCACTGTTTCATCAGCCGCCCCAACTGGCCCCGATAGCGGCGAATGACCGTCAGATCCAGCATGTATACCGTTTGGGGGTCGTCAAATCGCTCATCACCCCGCAGGCCCCGTTCCAGTGGAAAATTCGAGGGCGGCGCCGCGAACGCCATGGCCACGATCTCCTGATCCTCACAAACTACAATGGCCAGGGAATTGCGGGCCCGAATCAGGCGGTCGAATTTTTTAATCGGCGTTTGCCGCAACGGCTCATAATTGGCCGTTTGCAGCCGCTCGATGCGTTCCCGCCAGTCGGGCCATGATTCGGCATCCAGTTCAATCAGTTCCAGATGGGCCAGGCCGGCCTGCTGCAGCGAATCCCGAATAAACTGCCGCGCGTCGGTTACGGACGCGGTAACGGGGGCAATGGCCGCCAGTTTTCTGGCCAAAAACTGCTGGTGAAAGTCGTAGTAGGTATCCGCCGATTCCCGGTCGATGGCCACCGGGACCGTTTCCGCCGGGACCGCATCGGCGCGAAACGTTGCCTGCAACGCAGCACGGATTTGTTGCCACGCGACATCCAGCCAACGGTCACGCATGGCCAGATTGAACCGAAATCGCGCGGCCCGATCGCCCGCCGGATAGTAAAGCAGCCCGTGATGAAACCGCTGGGCCACAAATCGTTTCAACATCTCCGGATCCGCAAAGTCGAATGCAAAACTCAATCCGCTGATTCGCGGCCGGTCGACCTGCCCCGGATAACGGTCCAGCAGCGCCGGCAACTCGGTGCGGCTGCGTTGTTCAATCGCGTTGATCTCCTTGCGATACTGCTCGACGATGGATGCCTGAATAAATCCGCGGGCCAGCGATGCCGCGTCAAATGACTCGTGGCCAAACGGTGACGCGTGGTGCGCAATCACAGCCCCGACCTGAGCCTTTTTGGCAATCACAACATAGTCCGGGTGGACGGGCTGTCCCCGGTCATCACGCAAATCGAACTTGCGGTGCCAGAAAAAATCCCCCCCCAGTCCAAACCCCGTCTGAATCTCGTCGTAAACCAGGGGAACCTCGAATGCCCGGCAGAGATTGATCAACGCCTGATGAAATCGCGCCGAACTGTACCGGTCACCACCTTCGCACTGCATGGGTTCCAGGATTACGGCAAAGTGCTGGCCGGATTGCAACAAGGCTCGTGCCTGCAACAGACTGTCGATCTCGTCGGACAGCAACCCGTCCGGCTCGGCGAACCGGGCCCGCACCTGGTCGTCAAAACCGCGGCGGGGAGCAGTCGACCACAGCGACTGCCAGCCGGCCGGAACCGGCGCTGCCCGCACGTCGTCGCCCACCGGCATTTCGGGGTAATCCACAAAGCTGGCCTGGCAACCGGGCCAGGCAAAGGGCTCCCGTTTGGCGGGGTTCCAGGTCGCGGCCAGCGTGACCAGCATGCGTCCATGAAACGAATTGCGAAACGCGATGACATGCCGGGCCGCCCGGTTTTTGCGCCGCTGGTAACACATTCCCAACGCCGTCTCGTTGGCTTCCGCTCCCGAGTGGCACAAATGCAGGTGGAGATGGTGCCAACCCAGTTGTCGAGCCAACAATTCGATGAAAGCCGCCCGAATGGCCTGCGTCGCCGTCGAATCCGTACGGCCGGTCCATGAATCCAGAATCTCGGCCACGCCAAACGCGACGCCGGGGTTGAATCCGGCGGCCATCGACGCGATCTGGGAAGCGACATCCAGAATCGCCCCTCCCCCATCGACGACCATGGCTGGCCCCGACGAATCGCGCAGCGAAATTAAAAACGGTTTCTTTTCCGGCGGCACGCGTTGTCCGGCATACAAACCCTGCAGCGCCCGCAATGACGGCTCGTCGATATCCGAATTAACCAGTGCTCGGTCCATACCGGATTGTCGATCCAGCTCATCCGGTTGTCGAGCCCGAATGGAATTCCCATGGAATTTTGCTACACTTTGGAACCGTGTTTTCAGCCATCGTTGCCACGTCCCTGCTCGCGGAGTCGCCACCATGAAAATGACCAACCTGCAACGTGTGGAAATCCTGCGCGCCAGTTGCTGCATCGCCAGTGCCGATGGCGAGACGACCGATGCCGAGCGCACCCAGCTGGAAAAACTGGCCAAAACCATGGGGGTGGGGGATGCCTCGCTGCAGGCCATGATCAACCGGGCCCAAACCGACCCCGCGTTTTACAAAATGCAGTTCGGGTTGCTCCGGGCCGAACCGCTGAAAACCATGGAAATCCTCATGGAAACGGTGCTGGCGAACGGCGAAATCAAGGAATCCGAATTCGGCGTTTTGAAGGGCCTGGCGGAGCGCCTGGGGATTGGTGAATCCGATTTTCGCGAACAGATTCGGTTGGCCATGGATCGGCGCAATGCCGTGCCGGCGGACAGCCGGCATCCGGACAACGTCGAGCGCGGACGGTAATCGCCCGGCGGAACCGGTCAGGCCGCCGCAATATCAGGCCCCCGCCTTGTGCCGGCCGGCCGTCGTCACTCTTCCGCCAACAACTCCTGGATCGCCTTGTCCAGGGATTCCGTGATGTCGTCGGACGAACCGACCTTGATCAGGCGAATCTTGCCTTTTCGATCAACCAGCATGACATGCGGCAGGCCGGTCACTCCATAATCGTCAAACAGATCCTGCTCCGTTCGGACGATGACCGTCGGCCAGGGGACGGATTGTTGTTCCAGGAAAAGTTGCAAAGCATCATTTTCCGTGTTGGGCGAAACTGGCTGGGTCGAACGTCGCGGCGCCTGCCGTTCAAAGTCCCAGTCGATATTGAAATACCGCGTCACCCCAATAATTTTCAGCCCGTGGTCCGCATATTTTTCCTGCAGGGTCTTGTAACGCTCCAGGGCCGTCCGCGAAGGTCCATTCCAGATCGCCCAAAAATCCAGCATCACCACCGAACCCAATCGCTGGTTGTCATCGACCGGGTCCCCGTTCACCCAGGCGATTTCATCCAGCGGCTTTAATTCGGTTCCCACAAGTTCCCGAATTTGCAGCTGGCCTTTTACCAGTACGTCCAGTTTGTCCAGCGCGGCGACATACTGTTCCAGCGCCTGTTCGGCCGACGGATTGATGGCCAGAACACGATTCACCACTTCGCGAGCTTCCTGCAGGCGGGACCGGGCCTGTTCCGGATCCTCCGTCAGCTCATCCTGCAAACGAAATCGAATGCCGGCCAGGTATTGCACCGCGTAACTGATATTGTCCGGCTGCGAATCCATTTTCCCGCGCAACAGGGACTGGTGTTCCTCAAACAGGGTGGTCTTGATTTCGGCATCCTCGGCCATGGACATCACGTTGGTAATCGCACGCAACAGCATGGCCAAAACGAGTTCGTCGTCCGGATTCTGCCGATACAATTCGGAAAGCGAATCGTATTCCGATTGCATCAGCTGAAACGCCTGATCGCGATTTCCCTGGTCGGCCAGTAACCGGGCCTTGATGATCCGCACCTTGGAAAACTCGTCCATCGCGTCACTGGCCACGCCTGTCTCGATATCGGGTTCCAGTGCCGCCATGGCCGACTCGCAGGCCGTCAAGACATCCTGGCGACGATCAATCCCGGATGCCAGTTGATACAGCCCGGTCAGCGTCGCGGCAATCTGGTTTTTTGATACCGGATCGGAAATGGTACCCAGTTCATAGTCCAGAAGTTTTTTCATTTCGTCATAGGACTGACGGCGATTGTTAATACGCAGAAAGGCCGCTGCCACCAGTCGCCTCGATCGATGAACGTCGGCCGAATTGACAGCCATCGCCGATTCGCCAACGGCTTCATCGATCAGGGCTACTGCCTTGCGAATCTCGCCGTTTTCAATTTGCGTACGGGTCTGTTCAAATAACTGACCGCCCGGCAAGGCATCATCCGGTTCCTGCAGGACCGGGTCCGACGCACCAGGATCCAGCGGATTCGTTTCGTCCTGACTGCATGCCTGCCGCGAAATACAAACAGCGAGCAAACACACACCCGCTTGCAATACCGTCAGTCGTCTGGTGGTCATGATATCTCCGATCGCACGGACTCCGGCGGCGCCAAACCGGTTCGGGGATTTGAAAAGGAACAGCCGGCATGCGTCCATCATCCGAACTTGTTGAAAACATTGCAAGTTCATGTTGGCTGGCGTCGATACCCGGCGGGCAGCCTGATCATGAGTCGATTCCAGCCTCCTGATGGAGTGCCCGCAGGACAAACCGCTGGCCACCCGTGCTGCGGGAGCAACCGGGTCGACTTTGGCGTCAGGCAACGGCCCTCACGCCGAATGAAATGGGTGACCCACCGAACAAAAGCCAGAGTTTCTCGGGACGGCTGGTTGCCGGCCGGGTTTAGTCCTGATATCGCTTTCCGCACCGTTCGCAGGTGATTTCGTGGCCTCGTATGAAGAACTGAAACAACAGCTCACCGATTCCAAGACTTCTCGAGTGGTCCGGAAAATCGCGGATTGACGGTCTCCGTGCTGCGGGTCGAAACCCGGGCGGCGGGATTCCGGATTTGCACCCGTTGCGGCGATCTGGTGAATTCGTGTGCGATGGTTGGCTGCGTACCGTCAGGCCCCTCGCTTGCCGATCCCGACGTTCTGTGCAAAAACGAATTGCGACAGAAGGGACGTTCGAGATACGTTTCCTGAACCCGCAGTCGCCGGAATTCTGACGGATGAGCCATACCTACCGATACCCCCGCCCGGCGGTCAGTTGCGATTGTGTGGTGTTTTGCCTGAACCATGATCGGCTTCAGATTCTGCTGATTCAGCGGCGAGGTCCACCGTTTGCCGGACAATGGGCCCTGCCGGGAGGTTTCGTCGACATCGATGAAGACTTGCGGGACGCGGCGCGTCGTGAATTGCAGGAGGAAACCGGATTGAAACGCGTCCGCCTGACCCAGGTCGAGACCTTTGGCGCCGTTGACCGCGACCCCCGCACACGAGTCGTGACGGTGGCCTGGTATGGTTTGTTACGGCCCGGCCGGCAAGCGGTTCGCGCAGCCTCCGATGCCGCCAACGTGCAATGGGCCAGTATCCAGCGATTGCCAAGACTGGCGTTTGATCACCGGTCCATTGTGACCCGTGCCTGGCAACGCTTGCAGTGTGACGTGCGGTGCCAGGGGGTGGGGTTTGAATTGCTGCCCAATCGTTTCACGATTCGGCAATTGCAGACCATGTATGAAACGATCCTCGACCGGTCGGTGTCCAGCCGCCAGTTCCGCCGGCGAATCCTGGCGTTGAACCTTTTGCAACCGGCGCCCAAAGACGGCGCTGATGCCAGCCCGCCCGGTGACCGGTGGTTTTGCCTGGACCGGTCGGCCCTTCGCAATGCCAGGAAACGCGGTTTTCAGCTGGAAATCTGATTTTTACCCAAGGCGGTTTCGTCACCAGCGCCCGTGGAAAGCCGGGGTTTGGTCGTCCGGTTTGCATCCGTTGGCTTCCCCGCGTCATAATAGGGGATTATTCACACACCGGGGAACCTCCATGAAGGCGTTGATACTGGTTGACCTGCAGAACGACTATTTGCCGGGAGGCGCGTTGCCCGTGCCAGATGGTGATGCGGTCATCCCGGTTGCCCAACAACTGGCCGCCGGGTTTCCGCTGGTCGTTGCCACACAGGACTGGTTTGCACCCGATCACCTCAGTTTTGCCAGCCAGCACGAAAACCGCAACGTCGGCGAGGCGCTGGAGCTGGCAGGCCGACTGCAAACGCTGTGGCCCGATCACTGTATCCGGAAAACGTACGGGGCCGAATTGGCCGCCGGGCTCCAGCCCGGTATCGTGAGCCACGTGTTTCGCAAGGGAACCGAAAGAACACGCGACAGCTACAGCGGTTTTTTTGATTCCGTCGGCCAGCATTCGACCGGCCTGGGTGAATTCCTGAAAGACCAGCAAGTCGCCGAGGTGTTCATCCTGGGATTGGCGACCGACCATTGTGTCCGGCATACCGCCCTGGATGCCATCCGGCTGGGTTTTTACACCTCGGTGATTGAGGATGGTTGCCGGGCCGTTGAATTGATCCCCGGCGATACCGAGGCCTCTCTGGCCGAAATGCGCGAGGCAGGTGTCGAAATCGTGCACAGCTCCGGAATCCTGGCCGGGTCCCGGTAAACCGGTCCCCGCCACAACGGCCGCACCGAATGACCGGTGCCACCCCCGGAAGAGAAAGCAAAAGGGGGACTGGTTCGACGCCGAAAACGGCAGGAGCCTGAGGTCATGATTGTGCGTGGTGCCTGTCCCCTGTTTGCGCTGCCCAAAGGAGACCTACACGGCGGGACCAGCCAGCCGTGGCACCCGTCAATTGGAACAAGCACGGCGGGGCCAGCCAGCTGTGGCACCCATCCGCACCGGTCAGGCAACCGGCTTCATGTTGCTGCGGGCTTCGAATTCGGCGATTTTGTGTTCGTGCTGCAGCGTCAGTCCAATATCATCCAGCCCCTCCAGCAATGACCGTTTTCGCACGGGATCAATTTCAAACGTCAGGTTCAGCCCGTGCTCGTCGATGATCCGTTGTTCCGCCAGGTCGATGATCAATCGATAATCGGGATATTGCTGTTTTCGGTCAAACATCTGCTGGATGGTTTCGGCATCCAGAATGATCGGCAACACCCCGTTCTTGAAACAGTTATTGAAGAAAATATCGCTGTACGATTCCGCGATAATCGCCCGAAAGCCAAAATCCTCCAGCGCCAGACCGCATGTTCCCGGCTGGAACCGCTGCCAAAATTGCGTCGCGTGACCAAAATTGAGGCGTCCTGGTTTTCGGCCTGATTCAACTCAAATTCGGGATGCGGAGTCCGGTCGGGCAAAAAACGCCAGTTATGAAACAGGAACTGGCCAAATCCGGTACGCTCAATCCGCTTGAGAAACTGTTTGGGAATAATTTGATCCGTGTCCACATGGGACCGGTCCATCGTAGCCACCAATCCGGTATGTTTCGTAAACGCCTTCACTGTCGTGACTCCCCCTGCCTGGTGTTTCAGACTTCATTCATCCGATGCCAATCGCCTGATGCCAATCGCCTGATGCCAATCGCCTGATGCCAATCGCCTGATGCCAATCGCCCGATTGCAATCGCCCGATTGCGATCACCCGATGCGCCGGGCCCGTCAGGGCACCGACACGCTCTGGTCGGCAAACTCCCATTCCCGGATATCGACAAAATGTCCGGCGATCGCGGCGGCTGCCGCCATGGCCGGCGAGACCAGGTGCGTACGGCCTCCCTTGCCCTGGCGACCTTCAAAATTGCGATTGCTGGTCGATGCGCAGCGTTCGCCGGGCGACAACTGATCGGGGTTCATCCCCAGACACATGCTGCAACCGGCATCCCGCCATTCGAATCCGGCCTCCCGAAAAATCCGGTCCAGACCTTCCTCTTCCGCCTGCTTTTTGATCAGTCCGCTACCCGGCACCACCATGGCCGAAACGGTGTCGGCAATCCGGTATCCGCGGACCACCTCGGCGGCCGTTCGCAGATCCTCGATCCGCGAGTTGGTGCAGGAGCCGATGAACACCCGGTCGACCGCGATGTCGGTCATCGGCGTGCCGGCTCGCAAGTCCATGTACTCCAGGGCGGCCGCCGCCGATTTGCTTTCGTGTTCCTCGGCGAACCCGGCGGGAACCGGAACCCGGCCGGTGACTGACGTGACTTGTCCCGGATTGGTCCCCCAGGTGATTTGCGGGGCGATATCGCGGGCGTCAAAAACATCCTGGCGGTCGAACGTGGCATCCGGGTCGGTAGGCAACTGTTTCCAGCGCTCGACGGCGGCATCAAAATCGGCGGGCGCAAATGGCCGCCCCCGCAAATAGTCGAACGTGGTTTGATCGGGTGCAATCATCCCGGCCCGGGCTCCGGCTTCGATCGACATGTTGCAAATCGTCATTCGCTGTTCCATCGTCAATTGCTCGATGGCGGTTCCCCGATACTCAAACACGTATCCGTTGCCGCCGGAGGTCGTCAGCTCGCCGATCAGGTACAGCACCAGATCCTTGGATGTGACGCCGCGGGCCAGAGTTCCGTTGATTCGCAGCTCACAGGTTTTCGGCTTCGTCTGCGGCAATGTCTGCGTGGCCAGGACATGCTCGACTTCGCTGGTGCCAATACCGAAAGCCAGGGCCCCAAATGCGCCATGAGTCGACGTATGGGAGTCGCCACAAACAATCGTCATTCCGGGCTGGGTCAGTCCCAGTTCCGGACCAATCACGTGGACGATCCCCTGATTGATGCTGTCCAGATCGTACAGCCGAATCCCGAATTCCTTGCAATTGTCCCGCAACGTCTGAACCTGTTTGCGCGACACCGGATCGGCGATCGGCAACAGGCGGTCGGTAGTGGGCACATTGTGATCCTGGGTGGCCACCGTCAATTCCGGACGACGCACGCGACGCCCGGCCAGCCGCAGTCCCTCAAACGCCTGGGGACTGGTGACTTCGTGAACCAGGTGCAAATCGATATACAGGATCGCCTGGCGGCCATGCTCGTGGTGAACCAGGTGCGCGTCCCAGATCTTTTCAAACATGGTGCGCGGTGGTCGTTGGGTCATCATGGTTCTCAAGGTTGTGTTTTGGCAGGTCGGCAGCCAGGCGGCACAGGGTCCGCTTGCGTCAGGCGGCAACCGGGGGACTCCAGTCTGGGCACCCGGAACAAATTCCACTAGACTCGCCGCGAATCCGGCCGCGCCGCCATCGGGTACCAATTATAACGAACCCGGCCCTGGTGGTGAACTTGACCCTGCCTTGAATCCCCATCCAGCCCGGCAATCCAACGTGATACCCGAGTTACCAAAAATCATTATCCTGGCCATCGTTCAGGGGATCGCCGAGTTTTTGCCGATCAGCTCGTCCGGGCATTTGGTGGTGCTTTCTGAATGGTTTGACGATCAGGGTGCCAGTGCCGAGCTGAATATTGTGCTGCACTTTGGCACGCTGTTGGCGATCCTCGTGTTTTACCGGCAGCGGATTGCCGCCCTGTTGACACGCGATCGCAAGGTGATTCCGTGGCTGGTGCTGGGGACCATTCCGGCGGCGGTCGTGGGTATTTGGATCAAGCTGAATCACGAATGGGTTTTGCAGAACGCGTTGCTGGCCGGATTCATGCTCGTCATCACGGGGTTCATGCTGATGAGCCTGACCCTGATTCCCCCCGGCCGCCGGGAATACACGGAACTGGGCCCGGGCCGGGTGCTGTTCATCGGGTGTGTTCAGGCGTTTGCCCTGTTGCCGGGAATCTCGCGCAGCGGAGCCACGATCGTGGCGGGCTGCCTGGTCGGACTGAAACGTCAATCCTCGGCGACGTTTTCCTTTTTGCTGGCGATCCCCGCCATTGCCGGGGCTTCATTGCTGGAAGCCCGCGAGATTGCCGAGCACGGGACGCAAACGCCGGCGTATCTGTTGGCGCTGGGCGTCCTGATTTCGTTTGGGGTCGGGCTGTTTTCACTCAACTGGCTGGTTCGCTGGATCGAGCGTGGCCAGCTGCATTACTTCGCCTACTGGCTGCTGCCGCTGGGATTCTCGATCGTTATCTGGCAGCTGTATGAAATCATGTCCCGCGCCGCTACGGGCTAGGTCCACCATTCGCCGCAACGACTTGCCGGGTCGATCGCACGTCGACCGCGCCTACTCGGCGGTCTGCAGCAGTCGTTTGATATCCGACAGCGTCGGTACGCCCCGAAACACGTCGAGGATCACGCCGCTTCGGTCGGTGATCACCGTGGCCGGCAGCACGTCAGTACCCAGGCGGGTCGCAACCGTTTTGGCGAACAGCACCCGATTCCAGCTGTCCCATGATCGCGTAGGCGGGTTGCGTGTCCCTGGCATACTCGTCCAGCTTTTCCGCAGTATCCGTGTCGTCGATCGGCACACCGTACATGGCCAACGCGTCGGGTCCGAATTGTTCTCTCAGAGTCTGGATCTCCGGTTGATGCTCGCGACACGATGGACACCAGGTCGCCAGTGAAACGTACATGGCCAGTTGCGACTGGTCCGCGCCATCCCCGCGAATAACCAACCGCTCGGCGGACGGATTGATATTCGCCGGATCGAATCCGGAACTCAGTGCGCTGGCCGCCTGCGAAGGTCCGGGCCCCAAAAAGGCTCGGACCTTTTTTTGTGCGGCCAATGCGAAGTGGGACACTTCAAAGGCGATCCCGCAAAGCGGCTGGCCCTGCCCGGCCAGTCGTTCACTGTTCGCGAGAGGTTCGCCAGAAGACGCCGGCGCGACGGGGTTGTTTCTGTGGCAACCAGCCCTGTTGCTGGTACCAGGCGGCGGTCTGGCGCAATCGGTCGCGGAGCGGCGCCGGATCAAACCCCAGTCGGAACAGGGCGCTGCCATCACAGTCCCACGATCCGCCGGTTGCCTCCCGGGCCTTGTCCAGATTCATAATAAACGGCTGGCGGGAAATCCGTGAAACCAGCTCGCAGACCGCGCCCACCATCCAGACCACCGGACCCGGGTTATGGATAATTCGAATGTGGGGTTTGCCCAAAACCTCGGCAATCATTTGCCCCAGTTCGTTGAACGTGGGCGTTTCGTGACCGGCGACAAAATAGGTACCGCCGGACCGGCCATGGCAAACACGCTCTCCCCGCTCGGCCACCAGCCGCAAGGCGTCCGCCAGGTCGGCAGCGTGCACCATGGAATACCGGTCGTCGCCCGTGCCGGGAACCGCATGAACACCAAACCGGGCAATGCTTTTGAACAGGGCCAGCGCATTGGTATCCCCCTCGCCAAAAACGATGGGTGGCCGCAGAATCGTCAACGGGATCCGGTCAGCATAACGGATGGCCGCCTGCTCGCCCGCCAGTTTCGATTGGCCATACCAGGACACGGGCTCGGGCACGTCGGTTTCGATGCGGGGCCGGTCGCCGGTGGAGGGCCCCGCCGCCGCCAGGGACGAGACCAGCACCAGCACCGGCGGCGTCGATTCCCGGGCACAGGCGGCCGCCACATTGCCAGCGCCGACTTCATTGACCCGTCGCATCGACCGGGGACTGAAACTTTTCGTGACTCCCGCCAAATGCAGGACCACATCCCGCCGCTGTACGGCCGATGCCAGAGAAGCCGCGTCGGTGACGTCGCCCGGCACCAGTTCCGATGCATATCGGCCGATCCACTCCGTACGCGACATCGGCCGGACCAGACAGGCGATGTCGTGATTGTGTTGGGCCAGATTCCTGACCACGTGCCGGCCAATGAATCCGGACGCACCGGTTACCAAAACGCGAGCCATTGTCGAAACACCAAATCAACAGTCCAGTTTTTGGCGATTTGATTTTTATCGGTGTCAACCCCGTGGGACTCCAGCGTTGCAACCGAAATACCGTTCGGCGCCGTCGCGGTCCTGTCGTCAATACTCGCATGACCGGTACACCGCGCATGTGCCGTTGGCCGTCCGTGCACACGGCGTGCCCCGAAACCGGATAACTGGATCTTTGCCGGTTGCGGTTCCGCTCATTCCGTTGTTCGATACAAGTTCAATTTACTCGGGCCGCGGCAGCCCGGCAAATTTTTTTCTGGCCCGGGATTGCCAGTTCCAGCCGCGCAAAACCCGCCGTTATTCCGCACCGCGGTGTGCCCCGCCGCACAGTGCCGCGGCAGCGACCGGGAGGGTTGGACGGCGGCATGCCGGGCCGCCGGTTATTTTTTTGAAAAATAATGAGGGAATGGCTCGGTCGCTCACGCATGAATACGGGAGGCCCAAATTTTGGGGTATCCGCCCATTCCCGCGTCGATCCGGACGGATTGCCCCGGCAGGTGCCGCCGACCAGGTTCGACTAAATTGAACCCATTGAACCCTTGTCCCAGGAATGCGCAATATGTCCAAAATACAAACGTCGACCCATGTGGCTGCCCCCGTCGATCGCGTCTTCGAGGCCTGGTGCGATTTTGAAAAAGCCGCGGAGCGGGTCCAGGGCATTGCGCGAATCGAAATGCTGACGGAGGGCCCGGTCCGGGTCGGGACCCGGTTCCGCGAGACGCGGGTGATGTTTGGCCGTGAAGCGACCGAGGAAATGGAAGTCACGGCGCTGGTTCCCAACGAGCGCATGACCGTTTCCGCCTTTTCGTGCGGAGCCGAGTTTGACTCTCATTTTCATTTCCATCCCGACGGCAGCGGTACCCGGGTGGATCTGGAACTGCAGACCCGGCCCGTGACGCTGTGGGCCAAAATTACATCGCCACTCGGCCGATTGATGATGGGCAGCATGAAAAAAATGATTCAGGCCGACATGGATCAACTGAAAGCGGTTTGTGAGCAATCCGGATCGTCGGCAACCGCCTGACAGCCGGTTTTCCGGTGCAACTCCCGAGTCCGCCTCACGGGAATTCCGGGTGCAACCGTCCGGTCAAATGCGGGTATGTTCCGGGTAGCACGGTTGGCTGATTCACCCCTGGATTCCGATTCCAGGTGCCACGGCTGGTCCAGCCGTGTGAACCACCCCTGGATTCCCGGTTGCCCAACCGGCTCCCCACCGAGCGAGTAACCGACTGATGTTTCGGGTGCCACGGCTGGACCAGCCAGGCGTGCCACCCGTCCCGGAGACTTTCGGAGATTCACATGGCTCAGGTACACTGGGAGCGTCGCATTCATGGGGAACCTGATATGAAATCGAACCAGCCGCCTCGAAAATTCAGTCGCCGCACATTCGTCCGGGGGGCCGCCGCAGCCGGCTCGCTGGCCCTGTTTGCTCCGGCCCGCGCCTACGGTCGCATTCGCGGGGCCAACGAAGACCTGCGGATGGCCGTGATCGGATTCAGGAGCCGCGGAAAATCGCTGATCGATGCGATTAACCATTCTGACGGTGCGCAGCTGGTCGCGCTGTGTGATGTCGATCGTCAGGTGCTGGGCGGTCACGATCCGGACAACCGGACCCTGATTCGGACCACGGATTTTCGCGAGCTGCTGCAACGGGACGATATCGACGCCATCGCCTCGGCCACACCCAACCACTGGCATGCGCCGTTGACCTGCATGGCCTGTCAGGCCGGCAAGCACGTGTACATCGAAAAACCGATTTCCCACAACATGCAGGAGAGTCGCCAGCTGGTCAAATTGGCCCGGCAACATGATTCCATCGTCCAGTGCGGTTTTCAGAACCGGTCGGACACGGCGTTGATTCCGTTTTTCGACAAACTTCATTCCGGCCAGTATGGCGAGGTCCTGGCGGTCCACGGCACCTGCCACCGGCAACGCGAGTCGATCGGGCGGCTGGACCAGCCACTGGTCGTCCCGGAATATATCGATTACCAGCTGTGGCTGGGGCCCGCCGCCGAGCAACCGATCATGCGTCCCAATTTGCATTACGACTGGCACTGGGATTTCAATACCGGCAATGGCGATGTGGGCAACCAGGGCCCCCACGAATGGGACATGATGAACTGGGCCCTGGGGGATCCGCAACACCTGCCGACAGAAATGATCGCCGCGGGCAACCGGTTTGGCTGGCAGGATGCCGGCAACACCCCCAACGTCATGGCCTGCGCGGGTGTGTCGAACGGCATTCCGTTTTGTTTTGAAGTGATGGATTTGAAGGGCGGTCGCAGTGCGCCGTTCGGTCGCGGAGTTGGCGTAATCATAGAAACCGCCCGGGGACGATTTGTGGGTGGACGTGGCGGAGGGCAGTTCGTAATGGCTGACGGAACGACCGAGCCGTTTCGGCGGGATGAGAGCCAGCCGAACCAGGATGGTTTGAATGCCCACATGGCAAATTTTGTCGCCGCTGTGCGAAACCGCGACCGCAGCCAATTGCGGAGTGAATGCGCCGTGGCCGCCCATTCATCGGCCATGGCCCACATGGCCAATATCTCGTACCAGCTGGGCAGCGAGGCGACGGCAGAACAGCTCGAGGCGGCCCTGGGTGGTGACTTGCGGCAGCGTGACATGCTGGCCCGCCTGCGTGAGTCGGCGATGCTGTTTGCCCTGCAAGACGACCGTCCGCAAACGATCGAGCCGTGGCTGCTGGGTCCCCGGATTGAGTTTGACCCGCAGGCGTGTCAGTTCCATGGCCAGGGGGCCGCGGCCGCCAATGCCCGCATGACCCGGGACTATCGATCCGGGTTCGAGTTGCCCACGACCTAGCAGTTTGACGGGGGACGGGTACTACGGTCCTGCTTGTTTCTTTTGACGTTTGGCCTCGTTCTTGGCCAATTTCCGCGCCCGTTTGGCATCCAGCTTTCGCATTTTCAGTTCGTGGGCTGCGTCGACAGGATCCGGCTGCCGCAGCTGCGGGCTGGCGCGGTAAGTCCACACCAGGCTGACGATCACGTATCCCAACAGAACGACGGCGCAGGGATACAGTATCCAGGCTGGCAGACCCGAAAGCGCATGAATGGTCAACAGGATGGATAACAGCGCCAGCCCGCCCCAGGCATGGTGACGATACCAGTTATACGGTCGCTGCGGGTCGGTCACGCCGTTCTCATTCCGGATACCAGAGGCTGTTTAAAAATGACTCGATCCCTTGCCAGCCCGGCCAGCGTTGATGTTGCCCGGCGGAACCCGCATTCACTAGAACGGGTTGCCTTCCTCCAGCGCCTTGAGCTGGGCGAATTTTCCCCGGGTGACGCAGCTCCACGACCAGCGATTACCCATCCAGCGATACCAGACATAGATTTGATCGCCATCCACATTCTGGGTCACCTGTTCCTCGGTAATATCCTTGCCGACGATCCAGGTTTCCATGTGACAGGTCTTCTTTTTATTGCCGAGCGCTTCCGAGGGTTCGTCGTCGCCCCGACCCTTGTGGCGGCCAATAATCTGTACCCGGACTGAGCGGCGTTTCACGACGTCGTCGTCGTCGTCCAGGTCAGTGAATTCCAGCATCTCGGGCGGGTACTGGATGGATTGCTCGCTATCAATCGCATACCGCTCGGCCAGCGGCCTGGCCAGTTCAATAATGGACTCGCGAAATCCGGGCGGACGTTTCTTCACTTTGAAATGCTCGCGGCATTTTTTCAATGTGTCGGGGGTGACACATTGCAGTGACAAACAAAACGACAGCACCAGATCGTCAAAGGTCCGCGGGGCCGACATGCACTTGCCGCACATCGTCGTGGCCTCTTTTTTGCGCGAGCCACATTTGAAACACAATGCGGTGGCCATGAACTATCCTCCCGGGGATAAAGAGGATCAGGGTGGGGGACGGACGGAACATGTGAAGTTTTTTTCGTAATTCCATGCCCGAACCAGTATAGACCATTCTGCGGTTTGGAATCCAGAAATGACTTCATTCGCAACCCGGGCTCGATGCGCCACGCCTGCGGTTGAGGGTTCATCCATCCGCGCCGGCCCGGTTCCAGTGCCGGAACGTGAAATACGGGGCGGCCCGCTGTCCGGCCGGGCGGAATGCCGCGTCCAAAACGTCCCTCAAAATCGATCTCCGGGCCCGGGTCGTCCGCCCGGACAGGCACAACCGCCAATCCGGGTGGCTATCCCCTGTCCGTCCGAAACCCGGGCAAAAAGGCTGCTGTCCAGGGAGACCGGCAGGCGATCTGGCACGCCCCCATTCCCGGCAGCTGCCGGCCCGGCGATAATTTCCAAATCATGTCGCACCAGAAACTGGCAGCCACGAGGATGACGCAAATGATGACCCGAAACACAGTACAACGAACCGCGGGCCTGACGTTGCTCGTCCTGGGAATCCTGCTGAACGAGGCAGTCGCCCAGCGTCAGGAATCAGTCACGCTGGGACTGGAAGGATATTGTCCGGTGGCTATCCAGGAGAGCAATCAGTGGAAGTCGGGGCAAGACGTGTTTCGGGCCTGGTACGACGGAATCCTGTATCAGTTTGAAAGTTACGAAAACCAGCAAAAATTCCTGGAGGATCCAGGCCGGTACATTCCCGCCTACGGCGGTATTTGCACGGTGTGCAAGGTCGAGGAAAACATGACCAAACAGGGCTCGATCATGTTCACCTGCCGGTACAACAATCGTTTGTACCTGTTTCCCAACGAGCAGGTAAAGGCAAAATTCCGGGAAAATGAACCCAGGTACGCGCGAATCGGCATCGGCAACGACGGCAACTGCATTGTGTCGCAAGTCGAGTCGCAGTCGACGGTTCCCGGCAAACCGGAGTTCGTCGAGTTCTACCAAAACCGGATGTATAATTTCAGCTCTCGCGAGAATCAGCTGAAATTCCGCAGTGATCCCGGCCGGTTCGTCCCCAACTGACGACCCCGCTCACGCAGCCCGTCGTTTTTCGCAGTCGAATCGTCGGTTTTCCCGGCGTTGGTGCGGCGCGGTACTGCAGTTGAACGGACCGCGGATGGCGGAAATCGACCGCCGGGCACTCTCAATGGATTCCGACCCGGGTCCGAAATCGGATCCCGGTGATCAGCTGCTGCGTTTCAATTCGGCAATGGCGTCATAAGCCGGCGAGTACCCTTGTTCGGCCGCCTCGGTGTACCACTTGATCGCCCGCCCAATGTCGACTTCGTCAATGAGTCCATACTGCATTGACACGCCAATCCAGTACTGGGCTTCCGCGTGCCCGTGATCGGCTGCTTTCTTGTACCAGTCGAAGGCCTTTTCAAAATTCTGCGGAACTCCAATTCCGTAGGCATAAGCGACCCCCGGCGCATGTTGCGCATCGACATGATTCTGGCTGGCTGCCTTTTCGTACCATTCCAGCGCGGCATGGAAATCCTGGGCAACTCCCCGGCCGGTTTCCAGACACTTTCCATATCGGTATTGCGCGTCCAGATCGCCCGCCCGCGCCCGTTCGAGACAATCATCGGCGGATACCTCGTCCACGGCCTCTGTCACCGCTGGCGGCTCACCAAGCTTAAACGCGGCGATGGCATGTGCCTTGTGCTCATAGGTGTCGACCAGCTGGTCGAATCGTACCATATCCAGGGCCAGACGATTGTCGGACTCCGCACCGCACAGCTTGAGCTGGTAATTGTTGGCCTGGCATTTTTTGTGCAGCATAATCAGCTGGCCAATAACATCGGACGTAATGAATGAAATACCCTTTAAATCAAGAATGATCTGGCGGCAATCTGACGCCGTGATGATCTGGAACAACTTTTCCGCGATCATGGATGTGCGGTCCTGGTCGCGGGACTTGGCCGACACGATATCCAGAACCAGAATGCCCCCAATCGTCGACTGGGCAATGGTGAACATTCGTTTGTCCATAACTGGCGGGCTCTCCGGGAGAATCAACGCGTTCATTGTCGGCCACGCCGAATTGCAACGCAAGGATGTTCCGTTCACGGAAAAAGCCTGAAGTTTGTGGTTATTTGCCAGCGATGGGGTGGCGATTCCGGCTCGGCCAGCCGCGTGCCTGGGAGCAGCAGGGCTGGCTGGTCCAGCCGTGAGAATCTCACTCTCGGTTTGGGCGGATCTCCTGGCGCGGCCCGTGAGCATAAACTGAATGGTCAGCGTCAGCCGACAGCCGCTCACACAGCCGGCACCGGTTGCTTGCCACCGATCTAGCGGGCCCGCATTCGTCGGCGTATCGCGTCATGGGCTTTTTGGGCCGCGTCATGACGGGGCGGGATGAAGTGCCTGAACACCGGATGGCGGGACACATTGGACAACGGGTCAAAGTCAACGCTGGCGAACAGAATCTCGGTCCGCGGGTTAATCAGGGCCGTGGAAACATTATCCAGAATCCACTCGTTGCCGTACCGCCGGTACGAAATGCTCCACGCCTGGCCATCAACAGTCACTTCGACACCAAAATACATGGCCCGCTGCAACTCTTTGGCTGCCCGTTGCTGGTCCGGCAGTTCTTCCAGCGGCACGTCGTCCCACGCCAATACGGCCGGATCGTTCTGTCGAATCCCTGTGATTTCCGCACCTGACTCGCGGGCGGCCCGGTTGACCAGGGACTCCATTTCCGCGTCCAGAGGCTTTTTCTGAAACTTGTTGTTCACCAGCAGATCGATTTCCGCGCAGCCGGCCACCAGCAGCAACAGAAGCAAGTACCATTTCCGCATCAGTTTGGCCTTTCCAGCGCGAGTATCCCGATTCCGTCGGACGATGTTGAAAAAAATATAGGTCATGGCTTCCCGACCCGCCCAATCCATTTGCCGGAACAAGTCCTGTATCCAAAGTATTCGGCACCATCGAAACGAAACACAAAAAAGGAATCAAACGAAAAAGGGGTCATTCAACTTTACTGGAAGCCGCCTCCTGTTCCGCCGTTCTGCTTTCTGTCAGGTGCCTTGAACGAAAATGGGACGTTCCGGCTGTGTGGAAAACCACGAATTGGCGTCGCGGCCGGCTTGCCCCGCAACGCGACATAAGCCGGAAACGGCGCGGTTGGCTGGTCCAAACGGGTGAATTTCTATTGGCTTGCGAGTTGCGCTTCTGGCCAAATCGGCCGGTTTCCCGCTTTGCGTCCAATACGGAACGGTTTTTGCGGGCCAGCCTGTTCCCTTCATGTTCCCAATCGTCAGACCGATAGGAATTGTGGTTGGCTGTTTTTTTCACATCGTAAACGAAGAGTCTTCCACTCGTACTCATGCCAACCGCGAAGCATCGGGACTGACGAGCAATCGCCCCGCCTCGTCTTGTCGAAAACTGGTGAAGTAACGGAAAACGAAAGTGAATCAGTCGTCCGGTTCCGGCGTTGTTTAATCGCCCGATCTCCGAAATGCGGATTGCCGGCAATCAACGGCTCAAATCCTGCAAGCCGGAATATCATTGCCGCTTGAATATGGAGCATTCGCGGCGCAGCTCGGCGCCTCAAGCCCATGCGATTCCAATAAAAGTGACATCACACATAAATTGCAGAGTCGAATCGATCCATGGCACCCATTTCCTCGTCATCACGGTGCCTGACGGTCCATTACATTTTGGTACAGACGTAATTGGCTGTGGGCGAGCCGTTTTTTTGTCGATCGAAGCATTAACAATTCACTTTCGACGTGCCCGTTCGAGTCTTCCGAGAAGCCATGATCGACACTTCCAAACTCTGCGCTGCGGTGATGGTCGCGGTCGCCGTGTTCGTCGCTGACGGTCGCGTTGCAAATAGCGATATCGTATACGATTTTTCCATTAATCCCATCATCTGGGATACCGCGGCCGGCACCCTGACGTGGGATGCCAATGGCGACCTGGTTGACGATTTTTCCGTTTCGGTACTCAGTGGTTTTATTGACCCCGGGACCGGGCTGTACGTGATCGACAACCTTTCGACATCCAGCGGAGGCATCGAAAAAACCTTTGTCTTTTCGCTCTCTTCCCTCGATCCCAATTGCCCCGTGTGCTCTTTCAATTTGCTGGGATTCGACTTTTACTCCCAGAAGAACATTGAACCTGGAGGCGGCGGCGGAGCGGGATCCATCAACGTCGATGTTTTTGATGATGTACCGAATGAACTGGTTTCGGGGTTGAACGTTTCGGGAAGTTTGGGCAGCAACCCGACGCAGGTGCTGATTCCCGGTGATGTGACAACACAATGGTTCGAGTTGGCGATCGATCTGGCCAACCCGCCTAACAATGACGACGCCCAGGTGATTATCGGCAATCTTATTTTCAACGGAGGCACGATCACCTGCGGCTCGTTTGCCGTGCCCGAACCGGGAACGATTCCTGCGGCGTTTCTGATGACAATTGTTGTCGGGTCTCGGGCCCGACGGCGCATGCCGCTTCACTAAAGAGCCCTTACGCTCGGCATGGCAGATCGGCCGAAAAAGAGGATGTTCAGGCGCTGCAGAAAATCGCCATCGGGTGCCACTGCCGGTTGGCCCGGCACACGGTATTTCCCGGAAATGGCATGGTTGGACCAGTCAACCGTGGCACCCTCACCTGAACCGGGGCACCCTCACCTCGAAACCCGGATGTTTTCTACAAGAGCCGGACGTTCAGGCTCTGCTGACAATCGCAATCGGGTGCCACTGCGGACTCGCCCGGCAGTGACGTTTTCCCCACCAATGGCGCGGATTTGTGGCCGGGCGCAAATGTCGAAGCAGGAACGCGTAACGGGTCGAGGGCCCGAGTCGGAATCGGCGTCGCCCCGTCCGTTGCCAAGCCCTTTCTGGCTGGTTAGGATGAAACAGATTCCAAAAGACCAGCAAGTGATCGCTATGCCCGACCAGGGATCCTACTCGACCGAGACGATCGATGGCACGCTTGTGGTACAGTTTACCCAGTCATCGCTGGTATTTCCCGAGCAGTTACGATCGATGGAATCCGATCTGAAATCACCGAGCGACGAACTTCAACATCGGCCGGTCGTATTCGATTTCACTGGCGTGGGGCACATTTCAAGCTTTGTTTGGGGCGAGCTTGTTCGCCTGAACAAGATGCTCCGTGAAAGTGGCCGCCGGTTGCGATTGTGCAACCTGTCTGAACATCTGCGGGAAGCGCTGGACGCGATGAAGCTGGACCAGATTTTGGCCGTTTTTGCGACTCGCGAGGATGCACTGGCCAATCTTCACAGATGATTGCTCGTGCACCTCAAGCTTCGATCTTACAAAAGTGCTGAGATCATTTTTCGTCGCCCGCTGGTTGCCATTGGCTGACGTTGATGGCAACCCCGTTTGGGGGCTATTTCGTACTCAGCTGCGGAGCGGCGGCGGCGAGCCCACGGCGCAAGCCGCGGGTTCTGTCTTCACAACAAACCGGACTCCTTTTCTTCCGTTCATTTTTCTCCTTCAGTGCCGCAGAGCAAGACCGATGTGAGAGCGACTTGCTGTTCTCCAGAAAGTTCAGGGAGCACACTGGCACGACTATTGCCAATCGCATTGACGCCGGCGTTTTTGGAGGAGCGGCAGCGACAAATCTGCCTTTCAAGGCTCCTGCCTGTCGACAATTTTTTTCTCAAATTCCGTCAAGTCTTCGACTTGGCTCAGTGACGGATCAGATGCTTCTTGAAGCCCAACAAGAACGGCAGCGGTCAGAGTCAATCCGCTCACAAAAAGCCCAACTACAAAAATAAGAAGGGAATTCATTTGTTGCCCCCTTTATCAGCGAGCATCAAACATCCAAGAGACAAAATCGACGGGACCCAAAGACCTACAAAGACGCCTTCCTCCCGATGGCCAAAAAACCAAAGCGAAACTGAAAACAAGAATGATATAAACGCCCCAATGATGAACAAGTACTTTCCGAGTTGTTTTCTGTTCATGACATGTACCGTGGTTCTGTTGCAGTTAGTTTGAAAATTAGGGTCGGGTGACACCCGGTCGACAATTTAAAGACGCCCAAACTTGAAAACCCGCCCGCATTTGACGGACGATTGGACTCATTTCAACGGCAAATCTTATTGGCCTCGGGCGGTCGTTATGCAAAAACCAATAAAGTTCATAATATTGTTATTGCATTGCAAACCGCAACAACGCAAAACGAATCACACGTCCTGACAAGAATGTCCGGTTTATTCTCGAATTTTGTTTTAGTTTCTTGAATTCAGAAGCCACTTGGTGGCCGCGGATATTTCCGGATCGTTATCGAAATCAAGATCCTTTGCGAGTTTGGGCCCGTCTGCGACGAGTTCGGACGGTTGAATCGGCTTGCCGTATACCGTGCCCTCATGATCAACGTACAACGCAGTTGTCACGGAAAACATTGCGCCGTCGCCCAGCCATATGGGCTGCGTTGCCGTGGTTGCTCCACCGGTCGCTTCACCAAACAAACGACCGTTCCTGTTCCCCTTTAACGCCAACGCAACCGCTTCGCCCGAACTCAATGTAAATTTGTTGATCAGGATGGCAACCTTTTTGTTTGTGAGTTCGATGTTTTTGTCAGCAGAAAGATCGCATGCCTTATTGGATGGTGTCCCAACTGCACCCCAGGCTCGTATCCAGGGCACACGATTGCCGGCGGCATCTTCGAAGTAAGCCATTTCGCCTGCCGGCAAGAAGGGATCGAGTCCCGCTAACATCGGACACATGTTGCCACCGGAGTTAAACCGCAGATCAAGGATCCAACCGTTTTTGGCCAACTCATTGACGTTCTTAATCGACGTGCGGATTTCGCGTGCAAATGCCTGGCCGGCTGCGGCGTCCCAGCTCTCGTTGCCACCAAAACTCGGCACAAGCACATAACCGATGCCGTTATCGAGTACGCGAGACTGCAGGTCGGTCGACTTGCTGGCGATCACCCACGCGAATTCACCCTCGGAGGAAGCATTCTCTTGCGGAGGCACGTACAGGAAAGAGTGTTTGTCCTCCAGCAACTTGATTCCCGGTCTCAACACATCACAGGTATCTTTTAACTCTTTGGCCGACTTGCCGCAGCGGTCGGATCAGTGATGTGAATAGTCCCAAAAACCTTCGGCAATCGATCCCGTGACAAAAAACCGAACGACCGGCGCCACCCGCATGCTGCCCGCTCGTGACAACCTGAGGGAGAGGCTCGGGGGAGAAAAGGGATCGCAAATCCCGGTGACGGAGTGCTCGCAACGGTCGTGGTCATCTTTCTGCATATCGCAGTTTCAGTTCTTCCACCAGGAATGGAACGGAATCGAACTGCGCTGGGATTTGGGGATCGAAGATCACCGTTGACTCGAGGTCGCCGATGATTTCCCTGCCATGCAGAACGGCCAATGCGTGGGCAGCGCTGACTCGCACCAGATAGACAAAAAGGTCATTCGGGATGTCTCCCGGATTGGTCGCCTGCGGGATTCCGAAGTCCAGCCATTCCACCAACCGGAGTTTGTAGTCCGTGCAATTCGCGGCAACCACGATATTTATTGCGAACAACTCGCGGCCCTGGAACACTCGCTCACCGGTAAACATGTCGTCAACGAATTGGCGATCAAACTCACCGGTAATCTCCGCACGAAGCATCTCGTATCGCGCCTTGATGTGATCATTGTCCTGCAGGTCGTAATCGCTGCTGATCACTTCCAGAACCGCCGGACCAAATCGGGGCAGCCGATACAAAGACCCCTGTAATCCGGCCGGGGGTCGCGTCGCCCGCAAATACAAGTCATGTTGCCTGACCGATTCGCGAATGATCCTGGTTCTGTCCAGTTCATCGAATTGCGCAATGTGTTCGAGCAGATCCTGTCGCCATTTTCCGAGCGTCGCCTCGTCGTCTTGGCGAATTCGCTCACTTTGCGCCTCCGACATGACTCCGCAACCCATCTACAGCGGACCACATAGACCAGGCAATCCGAGGATCTCTTCCATACAAGTCATGACGTCTGCGGAAATGTGACGACGAATGATCGCCGCCATTAAGGTCAAGTCTTCGAATTCCGCGACTTCCCGCAAGCAGTCACAAACGCGGCCGATCGCGTCAAAACAATCGGACCAGCGCCGGGTCTTCACCGGATCATATTCAGCAGTTTCGATAGCTTGCGCAGCCAGAGGTTCTTCCGCAACCAGCATTTCGAGTTTGTCCAGCAGTGTTTTCCGAACGGCAACGGCGTGCACACACGGCACAGGGCGGCATACGTTCGCGTTTTTTGATTCCGGGGCTCGCAAAAGACTGTACTGGCCGGCAGGGCCATGAACGTACGAGGGAGTTTCCCGCCAGGGAACCAGCAGGCGGTGCAGAGCGGTCGACATCTCGCCGATTCGTCCGGGATGCTGTTCCTCGCGGAGAGACCTCAGAAGTAGTTCGATATACCGGTCCCGATTGTTTGCGATTTGGGCTCGCGCGTCATTTCGCTTCCGACCATGCGTGTCACAGGCCTGACCGGCCAGGTCGATGATCTCCGCGGTTGTCGGCTCCTGCCCCGTCAGTGACGGGACGCAAACGATGAACCACACGGACAGCAGCAGCAACCCGTTGGTTGGGAAAAGGTGATTGTTCATTTGTCGACTGGCGAATTTGGCCCGTTTTCACCCGAATCATTGATATTGGGACGTTGTTGGCTGGTTATTTGTTCCGGCGGTCTCCATGGCGAACTTTGAGTGCCGCTTGCCGGCTGCTTGCCGGGCAAAAAGGGGGGTCAGATGAGAAAAAGGGGACATTCAGGCTCTGTAGAAAACCACGAATTGCTGTCTCTGCCGGCTCGCCCGGCACCCGCTATTTCCCGGAAACAGCACGGTTGAACCAGCCCCCGGTGGCACCCGCCGCGCCCAACCCGGATGGTTTCTGCCGAGCCCCCGCCCTCTTTTTATGCTCGTGACGCCGTAAAAAGCGGGTTCCAACAGAAGCAGGATTTAGAGTGGCAGGATTTCGAGCGGCAGGATTTAAAACAAAAAACCCGCCTGAGGTTCCTGGCTAAGAACCAGCAGACGGGTTTTTGTTATCAAAATAGTAGTGCTGACGTGCCGGCGAACCGGCATCCAGCTTGATCTCTTATTGTCATTAACGCCTCGCCTTGCGGCGAGACGTGCACAAGTTCACGTCCACAGATGTTGTCCCGGGTCGTAAAAACCGGGACAGTTTATCTTACGTCTCTGACAAGTCAGAGCCGCATTCTAATAATCCTTAGAAAGGAGGTGATCCAGCCGCAGGTTCCCCTACGGCTACCTTGTTACGACTTAGTCCCAATCATCGAGTTGACCTTCGGCGCTAGCCCCCTTGCGGTTAGCATCGCGACTTCGGGCCCCCCCAACTTTCGTGGCTTGACGGGCGGTGTGTACAAGGCTCAGGAACACATTCACCGCGGTATGCTGATCCGCGATTACTAGCGATTCCGGCTTCATGCAGGCGAATTTCAGCCTGCAATCCGAACTGGGCGACGTTTTTTGCGGTTTGCTCGATCTCACGATTTCGCATCGCTTTGTACGCCGCATTGTAGGACGTGTGCAGCCCCAGGCATAAAGGCCATGAGGACTTGACGTCATCCCCACCTTCCTCCGGTTTAACACCGGCAGTCTCTTCAGAGTCCCCGACATGACTCGCTGGCAACTAAGGATAAGGGTTTCGCTCGTTAAGGGACTTAACCCGACATCTCACGACACGAGCTGACGACAGCCATGCAGCACCTACGCAAGAGCTCCCCGAAGGGCACTTCCTGCTTTCACAGGAATTCTCAAGCATGTTAAGCCTGGGTAAGGTTTTTCGCGTAGCCTCGAATTAAGCCACATCCTCCACCGCTTGTGTGAGCCCCCGTCAATTCCTTTGAGTTTCAGCCTTGCGACCATACTCCCCAGGCGCTGTACTTAACACTTTCGCTACGTCCGAGAGGATGTGGAGGTCCCCACAGACTAGTACAGATCGTTTACAGCCAGGACTACCGGGGTATCTAATCCCGTTCGCTCCCCTGGCTTTCGTGCCTCAGCGTCAGAAAAGTCCCAGTAAGCCGCTTTCGCCACCGGTGTTCCTGATAATATCAACGCATTTCACCGCTCCACCATCAGTTCCGCTTACCTCTGACTCCCTCAAGCAATATGGTTTCAAGCGCAGTTCCACGGTTGAGCCGTGGGATTTCACACCTGACCTATATCGCCGCCTACGCACCCTTTAAGCCCAGTGATTCCGAATAACGTTCGCACAGTTCGTATTACCGCGGCTGCTGGCACGAACTTAGCCTGTGCTTCCTCTGAGGATCGCTCAAAATTTGCTCCCCTCTGACAGCGGTTTACAACCCGAAGGCCTTCATCCCGCACGCGGCGTCGCTCCGTCAGACTTTCGTCCATTGCGGAAGATTCTCGACTGCAGCCACCCGTAGGTGTCTGGGCAGTATCTCAGTCCCAGTGAGACGGGCCATGCTCTCACACCCGCTACCCATCATAGCCTTGGTAGGCCATTACCCCACCAACAAGCTAATAGGACGCAGACCGCTCCAGGGGCAATAAATCTTTGGTCCGGAGACATTATTCGGTATTACCGGCGGTTTCCCCCCGCTATCCCGAACCCCTGGGTACGTGATCTACGCGTTACTCTCCCTTTCGCCGCTGTCCGCTTTTGACTTCACTCGAAAGATCAATCAAAAGCTTCTCGCTCGACTTGCATGCCTAATCCACGCCGCCAACGTTCATTCTGAGCCAGGATCAAACCCTTCAATTTGTATGCTTGGCGAAACACGAATGCCTCGCGTGGCTAACCAATTAAAGCTGGCCGAACCGAAGTCCGAACCTTGTTTGAACCATCATTGCCCGTCGCTGGAATGTGCGACCGGCAATGCCATGATTCCATGATCATGTGCTGACAAATAATCGTTCACTTAAAAAGTTACTTCCAGAATCCGGGAAGGACCCTGAAAGTTGATTACTCAAACAACCCAAAACTGATCGCGAGACCAGTCAGGAATTGATTGAAAGAGATCACTACCAAATTGCCAAAGAACAAAAAAGCGAACGTACTTGCGTACGCCCGCCGCCTTAGTGGAGCCAATTCTAACGCTGGACAAGCGGTCGTCAACGGCTAAGGACGGATTTTTTGGCGAATTTTTCGCGCCGCCAGGTCGCTGCCGCATTGGCCCCGTGGCGGCCCATCACGCTGCCCGGTCCGCCCGGTTTTTCCATTTTCCCGATTCGGCAACGCGGCCAATCCCGTGTTCGCCCCTCCCGAAACAGCGCGACGCCGGACACGCCGTTAAAGTTCCCCCGTTTCCCAATTTTTCGCGCGAAATCCGGCCCCCGGCGGCGTTATGGTAATAAAACGGGGGTCGCCGACCGGACCCCGCGTCTGTCACACCTGCCGGCCCCGCCAAACGGCTTCGGGGCACTCCTGATTCGCCAACCAGAAAAGAAGAGGACAATCATGCGCCGCCACACTCCGGGCCCCGGTGCCCGACACATTTTGACCATCGTCGGAGCGGCCCTGGTGTTGGCTGCCAACCTGACCACCAACGGGTGGGCGCAAGAGGATCCGCCGACCGATATCCAGCACTCCAGGCAAGAAACGGCCTCGACTTTTAATGAAGACACCCGGTTTACGGTCGATTTTCCTGGCGGAACCGTAACCGAGTACCTGAAAATGGTCCATCAGGCGGCCAGCCAGGCCGGGCATGAGGGTCCCCTGAACATCGTGGTGACCGATAGTGCCCGCGATTATGTCCTGCCCTCGATCGAAATCAAAACGACGTTGGACGGAGCTGTTGGATGCCTGGAGGCCTGTGCCACCGAGTTTCAGGAAGTCTTCGTTGAATCCGACATTACAGGCGATTTGCTGTTTATCATTATGCGGGACCATCGCGATCCTCCGGTCGTGCAGGTCATGAATGTCAAGGCGATTCTCGTCAACGTGGACAAGGAAGATTTCGTCTCTGCTATCGGGATCGGTCTGGAAATGGCTGGCGGAGACCCGGACGGCGTCGATATGAAATTGCACGAGGAAACCGGTCTGTTTTTCGTCAAAGGGCCCCTCGACCGCATTGAAGTCATCCAGCAAATCGTCCAGCAACTCGACCGCGGCGGGGGACCCGGGGGGCCAACACCCTGAACTGCCGACCGCTTCCGCCAGTGTCGCATTCCCGGCAACCCGCACGCCTTCCGATGACCGTGGCTCTTCCATTGACGACCGCATCCAACCGCCCGAGCGCCGCGGCCCAGTCAGACACGCCCCCCGACTGGGGTCAGGTCACGACACGGATTCGCAACGGCGATCAGCAGGCGTTTGCCATTTACTATGAAACGTTTTTTGACCTGGTCTACCACGAAGTCCATCGAACCGTCGGTCGTGATGAGCAAACGTGTCTGGACATCGTTCAGGAAACGTTTGTCAAAATCATACGGCGGATGAAGGTGATCGAGGACCAGCCGAAACTCGAGGCCTGGACCCGAATCGTGGCTCGCACGACCACCTGGGACTGGCTGCGGAGGGCGGGCCGCCAGCAAGCCAGGCAGCGGCGCTACGCCGCCATTGCGGACCCGGTCAACCCGCCCGACGATATCTCTCGGCTGGCCGACCAGGCTCGCCTGGCATGGGTGCAGGGACAGCTGGAGCAATTGCCACCGGAATTGCGACGCATGATTGCGCTGCGCTATCGGCTGGGCTGGTCCCTCGCCCGGATCGGCCAGCATTTCGGGCTGACGACTGGCACCGTGGATGGTCGCCTGCGACGGGCGATTGAGCAACTGAAACAACAGGCCGAGGCAGAATATCATGAATGAGCGCAGCGTTTCCAATCGCATTCCGGTTAACCCGCAACAGCGTATGGAATTGCTATCCGGGCTGCAGGCGGAAGTAACGGCCGCCAGCAGGCGACGCAGGCGATTCCGCCGCATGGCGGCTGTGATTGCAGTCATTCCGGTAGCGATGGGAGCAATCTGGTGGTCCGCTGCCATTCGCGCTCCGGGCCTGCCCCCGACGGCGTCCAGTCGGCCCGGACCCGATACCGTTGCGCCCCGGTCGCCGGCCAACCGAATCCTTGTCGGCAATCGTCGAGAACTTGTGGAGCACGTCGTCATCCGCAGCGCAGGTTGACAAGGCCAGGCTGGCCTTTTCCCGGCTGACGGACGACGAGTTGTTGTTCACGCTGGAAAACAGCGACGTTCCGGTTTCTGTCGCGCGGATTAACAATCGTCTTGTGGTCATCGGACCGGGCACGGGCAGCGCAAAAGACATCCAGCCGGGACGACGCCCGGCCGACTCTCCGTGGAATTAATACCGGAAAAAAAATCGCCGGCGGCGGATCGGCCCTTCCGCAACGCTGATCGAATTTCATGGCGGCCCGAGCCCGGCCCGAAGGGTGCCTGTCCGGTACCCTTGCCGACCGGGCGGACCGTGGAACGGCCGGCTGGACAGGCCGACGCGCGCTGATACCGTATAGCCGTGGCTGGTTCGGGGACTGCGTTCTGCCGCGACTGGCCGGCAAACTTTAATAACAATCCGGAAATGAAATGCCGATCTCGTCCCGTCCGCAACAGGTTTTCGAGCAGCTTTGCCAGTACCAGCGGGAAACCAAAATCCTGCAATCCATCTCTGCTTTGCTCGACTGGGACCAGCAAACAGGCATGCCCGTTGCCGCCAGTCCGTATCGCAGCCAGCAATCGGCCTGGCTGGCAGAACGGATTCACCAGCGGCAGACGGCGACGCAAATGGGCCAGTGGCTGAACGAGCTGGCCGATACGGACCTGGCGGCTGATCCGTTCGGCGTCTCCGGATCAACCATTCGCGTATTAAAACATGAGTTTGACAAAAAAAGCCGATTGCCGTCCGGGCTGGTCCGCGACCAGGCCGTGGCCCATTCGCTGGGGCAACAGATCTGGGTCACGGCTCGCCGGGAAAATGATTTCAACCGGTTTGCACCCCAACTGGAAAAAATCGTGCGGCTAAAACGGGAAGAGGCCCAGGCCACTGCCACCGGCGACTGCCTGTACGACGCCCTGCTGGACGACTACGAGCCAGGGGCCCGAACGGACGACGTGATTACGGTTCTGGACGACCTGAAGCGGGAACTGATTCCCCTGGTCGACGCAGTGACGCGGGACAACCCGGGGGATCGGGCAGAGGTTTTGCGCCGACACTATCCGGCGAGCGCACAACGCGAATTCGCGCGGCAGGTATCGGCGGCCGCAGGATTTGACTACCAGCGAGGTCGACTGGACACCGCCGCCCACCCGTTTTGTACCGAAATGGGCCCCGACGATGTTCGGTTGACGACGCGGTTTAACGAAAACTGGTTCAGCGGTGCTTTTTTTGGAACGTTGCATGAAACCGGCCATGGATTGTACGAGCAAGGCTTGCCGGCGGAGCATTACGGGCTGCCTCCCGGAACCTGTTGCAGTCTGGGAATTCACGAATCCCAGTCAAGATTGTGGGAAAACCTGGTCGGCCGCAGCCGTGGATTCTGGGAACATTTTCTGCCACTGGCGGCGTGTTCGTTTCCCGCCGCGTTGGGTGGTACAACCGTCGACGAGTTTTACACCGCGGTCAACCAGATCCAGCCGTCACTGATTCGCGTGGAGGCTGACGAGATGACCTACAACCTGCATATTGTCATTCGCGTGGAACTGGAAATCGCGCTGCTCAATGACGAATTGCAGGTTGCTGATCTGCCAGGCGCCTGGAACGAACGATATCAAAAATACCTGGGTCGGGTACCTGATCGCGTGGCTGATGGTGTGCTGCAGGATATCCACTGGAGTGCCGGGCTGTTCGGCTATTTTTCCACGTACACGCTCGGCAATATTTTCGCGAGCCAGCTGTTTGAGGCCGCCGGCCGGGCCCTGGGGGATCTGGAGAACCAGTTTGCCCGCGGCGAATTCGCCCCGTTGCTGAACTGGTTGCGCCAGCATGTGCATGCCGCCGGAGCCTGTTGTCCGTCTGGCGAACTGATGCAGCGGGCGGCCGGTTCGCCCCTTGATTTGCAGCCACTCGTGACCCATCTCAGCGACAAGGCCAGTCAATTGTACGGAATCGGTACCTGACCACTGCCTGGCTCGTGTCGACCATCGACTTTCCGGTTATACTTGTAGCCCCTGATCGCAACTCCAAACCACGGCGTTGCGGCCCGCCGCCGGTTTCCCGGCAACTCGCGGGGCCCTGCCACGTGGCCTGGCAGTTTAATGTTTTTGTCATTCCAACCCAGTTTGCTCGCCAGAGTCGAGTACGAGCATGGATAACGCATCGGGTTCTGCCCGCAAAGCTGCACCGGTCAATTGTCCCCAATGCAAAGGTCTGTTCCGTCTGCCCGAGGGCGTTTCCGGCAGTTCGGTGATTGTTTGCCCGATGTGCCAATGCGACCTGGCCATCGGGGATTTGCTGGACAGTATACCTGTGGCAGAAATCTCGTCGGAATCCGACGTTCGCGTGGTCTCGCAGGCCCGATCAGCCGGAATGCGCGAAACGGCGTCCAAATATGAATTTGACGAGCGGGCCTTTACCATTCCCAAGCCGCTGAAAACGGCCGAACGCTCCAGGCGTCGCAGCCATCCGTCGCGACGAGGCAGCAGTTCGAAAACCGAACCATTTACCCCCAAAAAAGCTGGCCCGGGTGAATGGTTCAAGGTGCTGCTGGGGGGCGTTCTGGCGCTGCCCGTGGCCCAACTGATTTTGTGGTGGGTGTTTGGGGTTGATCCCCTGCAAATGGCTCCCCGTGTATTGCCGTACGCTCCGGCGCTGGTGCCGCCCGTCATGCGCCCGGCACAGCAACCCGATGATCGCGAAGAGGTAATTCGAACCAGGGACATGCCCGAGGGACAGATTCTGGACGACGACCACCCTCCGGTTCCCATCAAGTAGCAGTTCGGCAGCCCGTTTGATATCGGGGCAACCGACGTCATTTTCGATCTTGCGTCCCTGATTCGGGTTTGCCAGCCAGTTCCCCCTGGTCTCCTTGATCATTGGTACCCGTTTGCTGCCCCATGTCGAACTGCTCCGCGGGCCGCGGACCGGCAAACGGCGAGCGACTAAACCCAAAACGCATCTCGCGTTATCGTCAGTCCGCGATTGAGACGCACTGCCAACCCGATTTTTCTCAGCCTGGCAGCTCGTCACTTGCCGGGATTTGGCGACCGGTTCCCCGGGTTCTCGTGGCAACCGCCGGGCGAGGCAATTTCGCGACATGACCCGACGGCCCGGGCTGAATAATCCCTGCCACCGTCAAACTCCAAATGCCATGTTGTGTTTTCTCATCACCGGACGTTGACAAAACACCACACTGCCCCGATTCGCGTGCCAAGGTTTCCCAGCTAGTTGAACTATGCGCGTCGGGCAAACGTTGCCGGCAGCGCGATGGCGATTCCTTCCCGCCCGGAACCATGAAACCAACCGACACCATCAAAGCCGCGATTATCGTCTGCCTGATCGTCTGGTCGGCCATGACGCTGGGCTGCGCACGGTTTCAGGTGCCGCAGATTGACCCCGTGGGGCGGTGTATATTTCTGCCCCCGGCGGCCAGCACCACGACCATCATGACGCCGTTTCAGCAAAACCAGGTGGGGAATCTGGCGACCGGTCCGGCGTTTCAGCAACCGCCGGTTTCCGGTCCGGCCTATCAGCAACCGCCGGTTTCCGGTCCGGCGTTTCAGCAACCGCCGAACCCGGCCCCCTGCGCCAGCGGCCAGTGCGGCGCCCAGCTGGGACGCCCGCATTTGCAGCCTTCCGGTTCGCTGATCGCCCATCGTCACCAACATTCCGGACAAAACAAGCAACGCGGGACGCTGGCCACCACTCCTTCGCGAATTGTTGCGCCGGTGGGCGCCGAAGTGGTCGTGCTGGCGGGTGTTTGCGGCGGAGATGGCCACTATGTCACCAATCAGCCGCTGGAATGGATGTTGTCCCAGGATAGCGCCGGCCAGATTATCGAGGTCGGCGGCATGGATCACAGCCTGTTCAACCGTTTGGTACCGCCCACTTCCAGGAAGTTTGCCGGTGATTACGCCTGGGGCCGGACGGGACTGAAAACCCTGATGATTGACCGCGGAACCGATACCACGGTGGATGACATTCAGGTGGAAAAGGGCCAAGCCTGGATCAGTTTGACGTCGGCGTCCGAGGGCACCAGTTACCTGACCTGCGTGGCCCCCCGCAACGAGGCATGGCCGGAACGAAAGAGTATTACGCGGGTCCATTGGGTGGACGGTATTTGGTCGATCCCCATGCCGTCCTCGGCAACCGCCGGAACGATCGCACCCCTGAACGTCTCGGTCAACCGAACATCGGACGGCACAGGCGTTCAGGGCTGGGAAGTCCGCTACCAGGTTGTGGGCGGAGTGCCGGCCGAGTTTCATCCGGATGGCACCCAGACCGCGACGGTAACGACCAATGCCCGGGGCCAGGCCCCGATCCAGATTCGGCAGCCCGCCGGTCAGGCCGTCGCCGGCCCAACCCAGGTCCGCGTGGAGATCGTCCGGCCCTCGCTGGCCGGTGAACGCGAGGTGGTTCTGGAAAGCGGCATTACCGCCGTGAACTGGAGTTCCCCGGCACTGACTATCCGGGCGATTGGCCCGCGTACGGCGGGGATCAACCAGCCTTTCAACTACCGGATCGAGGTTTCCAATCCGGGTGACCAGGTGGCCCGGGACGTTGTTGTCAGCACCGGGGATCTGGGCGGCAATGTGGAATACATCTCCAGTAATCCCAAACCGGGCCAGTACGGAAATCGATACGAGTGGAATCTGGGAGACGTCGCGCCAGGCAGCCAGGTTCAAACGATCGACATTCAGATGCGGTCATCCGAGCGGGGACCCAAACAACTCTGTTTCGAGGTCGCCAGCCAATCGGACCAGCTCAAGACCGAAGCCTGCGCGGAAACGGAAATCGCGGTCCCCTGCATCGGGCTCAAGATCAACGGCCCCACCGGGGGCAAGGTCGGAGATACCGCCACATTCAATTTTGACATTACCAACCAGTGCGATGAACCACTGGAAAACGTCATGGTACGGCTGGCTTTTGACGAAGGCCTGAGCGCGGTGGGAGTCCCCAATCCGGTCGAAATCGGACCGATCGAACGGCTCGCTCCAGGGCAGGTTCAAAACCTGCCGCCGCTGGTATTTCAGATCCTGCAAAGCGGTACGCGTTGCTTCACGCTGGAAGTGCGGTCCGGCCGCGGTGATACGGCCCGGGCCCGCCGCTGTCTGGAAGTTGAAAACCTGGTTGAGCCCCGCGTCCGGGTCGACATGGAAGGTCAGGCAACCGCCGTGGTCGGTCAGCAGATTCTGGTGCGGACCCGCGTAACCAACGTGGGAAACATGCCGCTGAACGACGTCACGGTTCTCAATTCGTTTTCGCGGTCCCTGACACCGGTGCAGCGTTCACCCCTGCCCCAACGCTGGATTGGCGATGACCTCGCGTTTGATATCGGTCGGCTTGATCCCGGCCAGGAACAATTGATTGAAGTTCTGTTTGCTGCGACCGGAGTCGATGGTAACGCCTTCAGCCGCGTTACCGTTACCAATCCGATGGGCGTCAGTGAACAGACTGGCGTTTCGATTCGCGTTGATTCGGGAGCCGGGGGAGCCGCCGCCAGCGGCTCGCCGGTCGCTGAACCGCCGATCGGAATTCCGGCCGACCCGGCCGGCAGTCTGCGTGTCAACGTTCAGGCACTGGACAGAACCGTAGCGGTTGGCAACAACGCGCGATTCCGCGTGACCATCGTGAACGATCGCCCGGTAACGGATCAAAATGTCGAAATCAGCTTCCTGATTCCACCGGGCGTGCGTTTGCAACCCCCCGATCCCGCCCAAATCGGACTGCGGATTGTCGAGGTGTCACCCGATGGAACCCGAGTGCGATTTGAACCCCGGGCCGAAATGCGAGCCGGCGGAGACCTCGTTTTCGATGTCGAACTCCAGCCGCTCCAGCAGGGCGTCGCCACGTTTGAAGTTCAGGCGACCAGTGCCCGATCGCCGGCCGAGGTGTCCGCCCGCGATACCGTGACCATTATTCCCTGATCCGGCAGGACCGCCCAAACCCAACCACGCCGCAACGAGGAAATCAGACCATGGGAACAAACGGACGCAGCTGGCTGGTCATTTTGATGTCTTGCCTGATCTTTATCTGTCTGGGTTATGTGCAGCTTTGCCACCGGATTTCGCAGCGTGTTGCCATTCCGACAACTCCCGAATACTGGCAAATTCGCACCCTCGGCCTGCAATTTCGAAATCCGGAATCGGAAGCCCAGGCCGCCGTTGCTTCGGGCGACCACCGAACCTGCCAATTCCCGGGAATCCCGTCGAGCGTTCCACAACGGATTGCCAGGGACGGGTCTGTCCCCGCGAAAGGCAAACAGCAACGCCTGGCCAGGGCAGCCGGCGATTTCACGCCATTTGGCGACCCACCGGACCTGATCATGGCGATTCAGCAATTTGATCGCGCCAGTCGTGAATTCGCCAGGCGGTATAATCGGGAACTGAGTCGGATCGGGAATTGAGCAGGCCCGCGGATGACAAGTGGCCGTTTCCCATGCCGGCACAAACAGCCGGGCCAGCCTGGCAAACGGCAGAGACGGGTCCCTGGCCTGCGCGACCCGGTTTCATGGGCCGGGCATCTCCCCGATGGCAATCAATCCTGACCTTGCATGCGGTTCCCGATGGACATTGAAACGCTCCGGTCGTTCTTGTTGGCGTGCACGATCATCAATGGAGTCCTGCTGGGGTTTTGGGCCCTGATGCTCGTGGCCGCCCCCGGTCTGTTGTTCCGAACCCAGCGCAAATGGTTTCCACGGTCGCAGGAAACTTTTCAGCTGGTCATGTATTGTTTCCTGGCCCTGTTCAAAATTCTGTTTTTGATCTTCAACCTGGTACCGCTCATTGCATTGCTGATTGTTACCCGGTAGGCCACCTCGCAAGATGCCTGACGGAATTGGCCCGCACCCCATGGATTGGACCCCGACGGGCTGTTCCGGGCGGTGTCAGAGGCGCGGAGTGTCGTCCGGCCCGGACAAAATGCGGACAGGGCGATTGACTCCGGCGGATTGGTCGCCATTGCTATTTCAGCATTTGTGGCTGGTCGTCGAATTTCCGGTTCGACAACTCCACCGGACGAAAGATCCCGCCCGCCCCGTACCAGTCGTAAACGGCGACCGCGATGGTCAGGTTTTGTCCCGGTTTGACAAATCGCGAGATATCGTGGCTGGTTTTCAGGTCGAAGGCCGTTTCCCGCCGCTCCAGATTGCCGCCACTCCCGGCGTGCTGGCCGTTGATATACACGTCGTAGCAATCATCGACACCGCTGAAATTCAGCCATGTCGGATCCTCAGGCCAGTCCGTCGGTACAGCGACCTGGATCCGGTACCAGGCCCAGCCATCCAGCTCAGGATATCCCTGGGATTCCCAGTGACGATTGGCCTGTATGGTTTCCCAGCCGGAATCGTCCAGGTCAACGGCGTACCACAATGCCGCGGCCCCTTCCGCCAGGCCATCCGGCAAAAACCGCCAGTCCCGTGCCTCCAGTGAAATTCTTCGCGCGGTCACCTCCGCCTGCAACCTCGCCAGATTCCGGCGGCCTCGCAGTTCGTCGGCGGTCTCGGTTGTCGAGAATGCCGGTGGCTTCAACAGCTGGCCGAGCAAATAATGTCCCGCCACGTTGCCCGGGCCCCCGTGATTCAGGGCCGAAACCAGCAGTTGCCCGTGTGTTCCCACCGGCATTCGGAATACAAGTCCATGGGTCCTGACTTCCGACAGGTCATGGGACTCCCAAAGCATGACCAGCGGATCGATCGAATCGAGGTAACGGACATTCGGGATCACATCGGCCGCCAAATCAAAGTGTTGCAATTCGACTATCCATTCGCGAGGTCCCAGCCAGCCCCCGTCGTCCAGCGCGTGAAACCGGTCGGTCATTACCGGCCCTCCCCGCAGGAACCAGTGAGACTGCAAGGGGAAACTGCCCGTCCTGTTATCCGGCAGCACCACCGCCGTCGCTCCGCGGGCCAGACAGTCCAGAATCTCCGCATCGATCACCTGGCTGAGAATCAGCGGCGGGGAACCCGGGACCATGCCGCTTTCACGCTTCGTGGTCCCGGTGGCTATCCCCAGTTCCGTCAGCAACGGCGTCCAGGCGATCGCCGAGGGATGCACCAGCACCGGCTTCGCCGCCGGCCGAACATTGGGAACAATCCACAGCGGCCACTGATTGGCCGCAACCGTCTGCGAGGCCTCGTCCTGGAAACTGGCAGCCATCACACAGCGAGTCGGCGTTTTGACCTCGGGCAATGTAAAATGGACTTGCCATTCGCCGGCGCCGTCCCCAACCGCGCCGCCACCGGCAACACGGACGTCGATCGGCGGTGCCTGGTCAATCGCCAGCGAAACGTTTAACGAACCGGTTAACAGATCGTGGAAATCGATGTCTGCCGCTACGACAGCACATGTCACGTCCGCGCCGGACCGAAAGGCCCGATGATCACCAGCCGTCTTCAATAACAGCATCTTTTCCCCGTGCCACGCCCAGTCCTCCGGGGTCCATTTGGGGGATCCCTGATAATTCAACAGCCCCATGGCCGCCAGGGGCATATCGCGAATGACGCTGACGACATACCCACCATGCGGAATCTCGCGTCGAAAGGTTTCGACCTGGTACTTGCGCATCAGCATGGCATAGGTTTTCGAATCCTCCAGCAGGTGTTCGACGGCAGCTGACCCGTAAACTGTTTTTGCCACCTCCGTCCACTGCCGGCTGGACTGCAAGAATCCCGGATAGAACCAGAGAGGACCCGTTTCGGAATTCGTGACGAGTGTCTCGGGCTCCGTCCAGGTGTCTGCCGTCATCGCCTCACCCAACACCAGCGGTTTGATGTCGCGCTGGTTGATGTAACGTTTCAGCTGGCGCAGTTCCGCAACCCAGGTGTGGTTGTTGCCATAGGGATGGTCGTCGTAGAAATCGAAAACCCGATTCCACTCAATCCAGCTGCTGTCATCGACGACGATGGCTGCCGGAATCTGGTCCTTGCAACGGTCGTACAGGGCCTGGATCACGGCCAGGTCGGCGGCGGGTCCGGTCTCGCAAGTCAGGCTTCGCAATATCACTGACGGATGGTTGCGATCATGTGCAAAAAACTCGTCGTACTCGCGTGTCAGTTCCGGCAATCGTTCGATTGAGAAATCCGGATGCCAGGCGGGATACTCGATCCATGCCAGCATGCCCAGTTCATCACATAGCTGCAGGTAACGTCGGGGCGGTACCCACAGACAGAACTTCATCAAATTGAATCCGCGGGCCTTTGCGAATTCAATTTCACGCCGCATGAAAGATTCATCGATGCTCGGTGCGGTACCCGGCGGTGCATACCCCCAATTCAACAGTCCGCGAATCGTCAGTGGACGGTCATTCAGCAGGAACCGGTCGCCGCGGGCCGTCAGGGTTCGAAAGGCAGTTGGCACGATCACGGTGTCGAACGTGTCATTGGAAACGATTGACAAGCGCAGTTCGTATCGGGCCGGATCCTCAGGTGTCCAGGGTCGAACGCTGCCGGATTTGAGCTGATCCGGGATTTGGCCCCTGGCGGTCAGGGCTCGTGACTGGTCGGCAGCCCCCGTTTGTTCCCACTCCGGTGAATTCAGCGTTACCCAGGTTGGGTCGCCAACGCGGCGAGCTGCCAACTTCACGTCGTCGACGTCAACCGGCGAACCGGCTGTTCGGCAGACAAAATCGACATGACAGACTTGGGAATCGTGTGCGGCGAGAGAACGGACGGCCAATTCGTCAATCCAGACACCCGGCACCTCGATCAGGCGAACGCTCTGCCAGATGCCTCCAAAATGCGGGGCGATAACTGGCAAGAACCCCTGGGAATTGTGCCCCACCCGTTCCTCGACGCGGACCCGGATTTCCCACGGTGCGCTGGTTCGTGCGGCCGCTGCCTCGGTCACGTCCACGCGAAACGGGGTCCAGCCGCCCAGATGGCTGCCGACCGGAATATCGTTGAACCAGACGTCGGCCAGGGTCGCCACCGCATCAAAATGCAACAGCAGTCGCCGGCCCGGTTTCAGGTCGATCGGTTCGACGGTGCGGCGATATTCGGCCGTTCCGTCAAATGACACATTGATTTGACTTTCAAACGTGCCGGGAACCGTTACCGGCTGCCAAATATCCGAGTCAATCTGCCGCAATTCCCAGGTGCCGTCGAGAGAGAGCTCGCCCCGTGTCCCTGATGCGACCTGACCAGGCAACGCGAAGGGGGAACTCCCGATCAGACAAATCGCAACAACTGCCAGAAACAATCGCATGAAACGGCGAGGCAAGCAGACCCAGGTTTCGGATATCCAGTTATGCCAGATTAACCGGGATCTCCGGATTTGTCTCCTCGGCAGCAGGCCGTTTGTTTCACAAGTCAGGGTGCGGCCGTCAAACCACAAAAAAACCCGGCCGAACGGGCCGGGTTGGATCATCAATTTAAACTTTAAGGTTATTGCACGTTGCTGGCCTGGGTTCCCCGGGACTGGTACAAGGCCGGTTCATCGACGCCGTCCCCGTCCCAGTCACCCACGACAGGCACATCGTTTCGCCCCCCCATCTCAAACACCTTGTCGGTGGCGTCCAGTTCCCGGTTGCCGTTGGAGTCGATAATCCAGGTACCGTTCCGGTAAACGGCAACCTGTTCGATGCCGTCCCCATTGAAATCACCAACCAGCGGAATATCGCCTTCGCGCCGAAATGAAAACCGGGCGTCTTCGAAATCAAAACGGCCATCGCCGTTCAGGTCAATTTGCCACTGTCCGCCCTGGAACAGGCCAATCGTGCGAATGGCGTCACCATTCCAGTCTCCGGTCACCGGAACATCTTCTTCGTCACCGTACCCGAAAATGTGGTCGATCACATCCCGTCGCGAGTCACCAAAACTGCTCAGACGCATGACACGTGATCCCTCGTTGGCGGCTATCGTCGCGGGAGGAATATTTTTGGGCCGGGTAGCGACCTGATTGTCCGGATCGGGAATTCCCGGTTCGGTTTCGATTGCCAGGTCGTCTCCGTCCCAGATGGGACCAAAGATACCGATGTCATCCTTTCCATCGCCGTCCCAATCTCCGACGACCGGACGATCTTCCGCATTGCCGAGCCGAGCCATCAAATCGTCGATGTCCCAGCGGCCATTGCCGTTCAGGTCGATCATCCAGTATCCGTCCCTGTAGACCACGACCTCGTCATTCCCGTCACCATCGAAGTCACCGGCCAGCGGCGTGCCATCGATCATGCCGAACCAGGTGGCATCACCATCAATGCTGATCGTTCCGTTTTCCGCGGTGGTCGTGAACGTCCATTGGCCGGCCGTCATATCGAACCGATTCCAGTCCTGCTCGGTCAGGTAACCGGCTTGCAACCAGGACGGGCCGCCGGTTTCGGCGTCGTCGCCGCGGGGCTGACCTCCGTTGACCACACTCAGATGCCATGTGTAAGGCATGCCCACCGGCAAGGATTCCGCCACCACGCTTCGGCCACCGCCAATATAGGCCGTGAAATTGGCCGATTGGGCGCCCGCCAGACCCAGCCCGGGCCGCAGCGGTGGCGTGGGTGGCAGGGGATTGCCGGGCGGTACCGGCCGTTGCGGTGTAATCGGGATGACGGGCTCGTCCGGATTGGCCAGCGCCTGGACCTCGCTGAAGTTGTTTTGAATCGAGACGTCACCGGAATTGACCCGAATGTTGACAATCGAGTCCATAATCTGGGTATTGGAAAATGTCGACGACAGAATGGTGGGAGCCAGCGCCGCTTCAACTTCCGAGTTGTACGTAAATCCGCTCGTCGAACCGGGGATATCGTTGGCATCCACGTAGCCGTCCGGCTGTGTCTCCAGAACGATATAGTTGCCGGCCTGCAGACCGGTGAACCGGTATTCGCCGCTGGCCGTGGTCTCCATCCACACCGCAGCGTTGGGGTCGGTCCCCAGGTGCGCGTACTGGCCGGAATTCAACACCTCACCCAGCGTCACCCGACGCGGGGCAATTTCCCCGCTCACCGGATCGACGTAATACCACAATTCCATCCGCACACCGGCGAGTGGCGTATCGACACCGGACTGGTAAACGCCGTCGCGCAAATCACGGTAGTTGTCCGGAACCCGACCGTCCGCGGTTTCGAATGCCGGGCCATCTTCCCAGACGCGACCGCGGATTTCAGCCGCTTCCTGTTCGCAGAAATCGTACCGGGTCAACCGCTGACCGCTTTGCACCACGACGTTGGCAATCAGGTTTTCGCTGGCCGTACCACCTCCGTCGCCCGCCCGTTGCCCGGCGGTAAATACGTCGCCGGGCTGAACCTGGCGGACCGACCATGTGCCGGGCAACAGATGGTCGAACGAATATTGCCCCTGGGCATTCGTCACGGTCTCGGCAACCACATTGCCATCCGCGTTCAACAGTTGCATGGTGACACCGGCCAGCGGCTGATCGCCCGCGGAGGGGTTGTAAACGCAGTCACCATTGGGATCCAGATGCACGGTCCCCTGGATGGATGCCAGCCGGATTTCACCAAAATCGTATTTGACTCCCTGTTGTCCCTCCAGCAGGTTGATGTTGCGGAAACTGTCGTTTTCAGCCTGCCCCACCAGGTTTCCATCAATGCCACCCAGCGAATCCTTGCCGTCCACGTAGTCGCCTGGCTGGATTTCGACGATTCGATACTCCCCGGCATACAGGTTGTCGAAGGCATACCGGCCGTCGGCATCGGTGACCGTCTCGGCCACCAGGTTGTTGGCCCTGTCAAACAGCTGGATCGTGACGCCGGCAATACCACTTTCACTGGCACCAAATATTCCGTCGTTGTTGACATCATGCCAGACACTGCCGCGGAGGGCGGCGGGCAAGTGTTCGCAGAAGTTGTAATTGGTACCGGCCGAACCGGATACCAGCACAATACCGGTCAACCGGTCATTGGAACCCGGGCGGCCAACCTGGCTGCCCGCCACGGTCCCCACCGACTCGTCGCCATCCAGATAGCCGGCCGGCTGCACCTCCACAATCGTGTAGGTGCCGGTCCCCAGGTTATTGAATTCGTAATGCCCGGTTTCGTCGGTCCGGGTGGAAGCCACCAGATTTCCGCCACTGTCCAGCAACCGAATTTCGACGCCGGCAATACCCGTATGATCCGGATCGGTCGGATCCAGACAATCCCCTTGCGGAGTCGCGAGACTGACATAGCCGCCAATCGAGGCGGGTTTCAGTTCACCAAAGTTGTATTCCATGCCGTTTTCACCGGCACACAACAGTACCCCGTTGAACTGGTCGTTGGCCAGGCTGCCAACCTGAACCGAATTCACCCGGCCAACCGTGTCCTTGCCATCCACAAACCCGACCAGCGGATTCTCGCCAGGTGGATAATTGTTGATCTCGGTCACCTGGTAAATGCCCGGCGGCAATCCGGTGACTTCGTAATGTCCATTGGCATCGGTCCGCACAAGAACCGGTTCGGTCTGGATAAAGGGATCATCAAGTCCGGAATCCTTGGCGCCGATTCGGGTCACCTGAATCAACACATTGGCGATTCCTTCCTCGCCGGGGCCGCGCACCCCGTCGTCGTTGCGGTCGTGATACACGTTGCCTTGCAGGGTGGCCGGCAACACTTCCTTGAAGTCATAATTTTCGGCAACCGTGCCGCCCAGCGGGACGTTAATCTCACTCAGCACATTGGAATTGGCGACGATGCCGCTCGCCGTTCCGGCCACTGTCCCGGCCGATGCCCCCACGTCCAGATAGCCCTCGGGCTGGGTTTCGACAATCCGGAATTTTCCCGGTAACAGACCGAGGTCGCTTCCAAATACATAATGGCCGCCGGCATCCGTGACGGTACTGGCAACGGTTTCGTAGGCGGCCGTGTCCGAATTGAATTTTTGCAGCGTAATGTGAACGCCGGCAATCCCGTCTTCATCAGCATCGTGCTGGCAGTTCACGTTGGCATCGTGGTAAACCGAACCGGAAATCTCAATGGGTTTGGGAGTCAGGTCCCAGGCATCAATAGCGCCGGCGGTCCGGTTTTCGTTGCCCTGCTGGTTGTCGCGAACCAGATCCAGCGAGCCCTGCGACAGGTCCTCGCCCGTGTCCAGCAGCGCGTCATACTCGTCAAAAAAGACGCCCGGGTACTGGTCTTGCAGCTGGCCGTCGCCCAGACGAGTGGTCAGGGCGATATCGCGGGGCGAGAACGTGTAGTGCTCGTCAACAAACGTCCCCGTAAACAAGGATCCCTCAAATTCGACTCCGGACGCAATTTCGTCGACCCGCAACCGCTCGACTTCGTCGACATCAATTGTAAAGGCCAGCTTGTCCCCGGCCTCAAAGTTTCTGATATTGACCGTCAACCGCAGTCCGTCTTCCGACACGCTTACGCCTGTAATATCACCGGCGTTAACGCCTGCTGACCCGCCCGCGTGAAACTGGAAATTGTGGTAACCACCGGTGCCGGGGTACTGTTCGCTAATGTCAAAGAACATGTCACCGTCGGACAGTGCGCCATTTTGATCCTGATCGCCATTGATGACGAACTGGGTCATCTGCGTGGTCGCCGAACCACCCTCAAACGTGACTTCGAAATAATCCGGACCCGTGTCCTGTCCCAAATCGCTTTCGAGGTAGGTGATACCGGCAATGACCGGATCAGCGTCCAGCATTTGTCGAGGTTCCATTTGCTCGAAATGACAGCGGCGCAGCGATGATTTTCGGGAATGTCCGTCGTCGACTCGGGTAGCGTCAATCCGGTTGCGTCGAAAAATATTGAAAAGTCCCAATTCAGTGCCCTCCGTGAACAACTGTTTCGGTTAAGGGTTGGCGGCCAAACGACATCCATGCAGCCGCGCCGTTTCCGGTATTTGTGAAAATGATGTACAGGGTTTCCGTGCCACAGAACTCGCCCCCTGCCGTCCATGGCCAGCGGTTGATTAACGGCGAATCAGGGGTTCCCCGGAATCCTGGGCAATTTTCTCGGTCGTCCAGAACCGGATGCGTGTATCGTAACTGGCCGAAACCAGAATATTTTCCGAGGCGTCCAGCGAAGTAATGCTGCCGGCATGTCCCCTCAGCTGCCCGGCCAGTTCCAGTGATTCCGGGTTCCAGACGGTGATCGTGTTGTCGCTGCCGCCGGTAGCCAGCAATCCATTGGGCAGTTTGCAAATCGTAAACAGCTTGCCACCCTCGTCAGGCAACGTCCGAACGGCCGCCGGATGATCGATGTCAACAATGTGTACGTGGCAATCCTCTCCGCAGCTGGCAATTTGCCGATCGTCCAGGAACAACAACGAGCGAATACGGCGTGAGTGGACCGGCCAGGAATCGACCCGTTGCCCGGACGCCAGATCGAACAGTTCGATGATTCCGTCGCGACCCCCGGTCGCCAGGTGATCTCCGTCGGGCGAGAAGGCCACGGTACGCAAATCCTGGCACCCGGCAGCCAGTTCATGGACCAGCCGGCCATTGTTTACCGAGTAGACCCGGACCCTGTTTTCAAATCCGGCCGTCGCAATCAAATCGCCAGCCGGAGAAAAAGCCACATCAACAATCGCCGCCGGATGCCTGGCGATCTCGGTGGACCGAATGGAACCGGCCATGTCCCAAAGAATCAGTCTTCGATCGTTGCCGGCAGTTGCCAAACGGCTGCCATCCGGCGAGAACCGGGCCGTTCGCACCCAATCATGATGTTCTGTCAGCTGGTGGACGAATCTTCCGACATCCCGGTCGTACAGGCTGACCACGTGATCGTCGCCCACCACCGCCACCAGCGAACCACCGGGTTGCAGCCGTGCGGCGGTCACAACCGGTGGCATTCCCGAATGCCCCGTGGACGGGGCCTGAAGTTCGAAACTGGACCAGTTGATTTGTTCGCCGGCCTGTCCATAACAACTCGCGGCCGGGGCCAGGGTCAGACAGCCGATAGCTGCCAGCAATCCAAAGGCACGAATTTTTGACATGGTCTGGTCGTCTCCCACCAGGTTGGGTCCCACAGAAAAGCTGTATGGTCAGTTCCCCGCATAACCGGAAAACTTCTCCATCACGTCATGTATCGGCGGGTACGCGAAGACCACCCAACGTAATTTTGAGAATAATGCCGTTCGTCTGACAAGGTTTAACGGTCAGTCAGGAGAGGCATTTTGCGTCGGTCGTTTTGACGTCAGACAGCAACCGCCGGGTTGCCGGGAGTCGCGACCCGGGGATCCGGTCGCGGCGGGAACGCGCAGGGTGGCCCAATCGGTCCCCGCCCGGCTTGTGGCAGCCGCCCACGCGATTTCGGCAACCGTCCAAGCGAAACCGTTGCGTTTACCCGGCCTGGATGAGATTTTTCGGGGAATCGACCGATGCCCCGTTTTGCAGTCATTTCGCTGCCAGCGGCGGGGCCGGCACGTAACCCGGTATTGGCGAGAGACTAGCGGTTCATTTCGCGGCGCCGGCGGTATTGCTGGCTAATGCGATCCAGAAACTTGCGTTCGTCATCAGTGAGTCCTTCGATCCCCTGCCGATGCAGCTTCTCCAGAATTACATCGACGCGCCGCTCCTCGTCGATCGCCACGGATCGCTCGGCCAGTTCGCTGCCTGGCAACTGATCCACCATCCAGTCTGCGATCGCGTCCTCATCGTCTTCGTAATCGGATACCGAATCCACAAAATCTTCTTCCATCGATTCGTAGTTCATCAATTCGTCCAGCACGGAAAAGTCATTTTGCTGACTGGCGAACCACTGATGGAATTCGTAGCGGGCGGTAAAAATGAGTGTTACCCCGGTGCAGGCCAGTACCAGCCAGGTCGGCTGGACCGGACCCGTTTGGTTGTCCCGCAAAACCCAGGCAAATATGAACATGATCAATCCGCAAGCGATCCCGCTGCCCAGAATGGCTGTTTCCAGTCGCAGATCGGAAACGTGCGGATTATAAGATTGCACGGCACTCCGCATGATACGGCTGCCGTCAAATGGCGGGGCGGGAATCAGGTTCAGGACCAGCATTTGAAAACTGACCCAGGTCGCAATCTGGATCAGCGAAATATCCAGGCCTTCGCTGCGCAACGGCAGGGGCTGGAGCGGATTCATCAGTTCCCAGAGTGAATTGTGACCGGTAATGACCAGTAACACGGCACCGACCGCAAACAGCAACAGGTTAAGAAACGGTCCTGCGCAGTGGACCACCAGCTGGGCCCGGGGTTGCGGAGGCAAGATGAATCCGGAGGGTCCTCCCCAGGGAGAGATCACCAGTTTTCGAATGCCACCGCCCAGATTAACGGCCGCCCAGGCATGCGCCATTTCGTGCAGCAGGGCCACGCAAAACACAATTGCCAGGGTTGCCACGCCGGTCCCCAGCATATCGGCCGGTTGTTGAGCCTGTTGCCACTGGATACCCAACACGGCCAGGGCAAACAGAATGAAAAGTATGTGGACTTGCAGCGCAACGCCCCACCAGCGCCCCAGCCCGGCTGTCCATGAGAATTTCTCATTCATGTGGGTATTGCCTGGTCCGCTTATTTCCAGGTTAATTGCCAGCCCCGACCCTTCCGATTCGAATCCGACCGTTCAACGATTCTATCCGGGGATGCGGTACGGTTCAATCGATTGCGGAATCCGCCGCGCAACGAAGTCTGATTTTTTCGGAATTTGTTACGATTTTGGCAAGATTGCTGGCCGTGGTTTGTTGTGCAGCACGTCACGCAGCAACCGGGCACTGCCCTCAATGCTGTCGTCCCGCGCGAAATGCCAGTTGCGGTGATCGGGGAAATGACAGTCATCCAGCGGCCACGGCGCAAACGGGTCATACCCCAGGGTATCAGCCAGCTTTTGACTGTTCATCGAAACATCCCCGGCGCGGGGAGGAACGGGTCCCGCCTGTTTGCGGGGACACCCGTGTAACAGCCGCGGATCATATCCGCCAATCCGGTTTACGATTTGGGCGATCTGATACAGCGAAATGGGCCTCGGGCCTCCCGCATGAAACAGGCCCGCCAGGTCGCTGGACAGCCCGCGGGCGATTACCTGGTTCAGGCATTCGGTGTACGTGGGTGTGCGAATCTCGTCAAAGTACAGGGTGGCCGGACGTCCCTTGGCAAACCGGGACTCGATCCAGTCGATCGCCCCGGCATGACCGTTGAAACTGATTCCCATGGGAAGCGAAATCCGCAAGATGCAGGCGTCGGGCCTTCGCCGGCTGATGATTCGTTCCGCCTCCACCATCGTCTTGCCATAAACCGTCACCGGATCGACCGGATCGGTTTCGACGTGCGATCCTCCCCGGGTGCCGGAGAACACCAGATCAATGGAAAGATGGACGAACCGGTTTTCAGATTCGTGCAGGGCATCCAGCAAATGTTCGATGGCCAGCACGTTGACCCGCTGGGCCATCGCCGGATCCAGTTCGCAGCTTTTCAAGGCGCAGCTCCCGCCGCAACTGAGTACGCTTTGAAAACGAAAACGACGCACCAGTTGTCGGACCATCGACGGGTTGTCGAGATCGCAGGCCACAATGCCGGGACCCGTCAGGGGCCAGTTATTGACCGGACGTTGCCCGATTACCTGCTCGCCGTATCGCTGGCGAAATGCGTAAAAGGCATTGTAACCGGCGACACCGGCCACGCCGGTGATCAACAGCGGCAGGGGAATGTCGGGCAACTCGGCCACCGACGGCTGGAACCGTGGCATTCGGCAGCGCAACCGCTGGCCGTTTCTCAAATCCGGTCCCCGCCGATTTCCTCGTTCCATGCTGCCCATCCCCTCAGGATGCCCGGCGGCGGCCTGATTCACAATAGGGTTCAGCGCCAATTCTCAGGCCGCTGAGCGGCGGCTGGCCAAATCGGGCTCGGCCAGCGAGCGACAGATACTGTTCGCCTGAATGACCTCCAGGACCTGTCGGTCGCGCCAGTAATAACTGTGTCCCCGCCGCTGAACCGCATGATTGCTGAAATGCCCGGATGCTGCCTGAGGCAAGGACGCGGGAAAGTCGATGTCCGTACCGACGTAATCATCAATCCGAAAAATATTCATCCAGCGATGCACCCGGCTGCGGATACGCTCCCATGCCGGTGAGTCCAGGGGGGGATAAAAATGGGCAAAATACTGCTGGTAAATGTGGTGAAACGGCGATCCCATGGTTATCAGATTCACGCGGCTGAATTTGCCGGTTACCCAGTCCAGCTCTTCGTCATTGAGCACTTCGATTGCAATCATGGTCCCCTGCGAATGACTGACAATCGTCAGGGCAGGCTGGCCCGTCAACGTGTGGCGATAGTATTCCAGAATCCGTTTCATGCGGCGGTGGATGGCGTCCCGGCGCAAAAATAGTACTCACCGCCGTTGAACGTCACCTCGTCAATATCAAAGTCCTCCCCCTCATTCTGATGGTGGTCGAGGCTGGTCGCACTGCGAAAATAAAAATGGTTCACGACATCCAGCACCATGTCCAGTCCGGGCCGCAAATAGTGAACGCTGACAACCAGCACGCCGGCGATCGGAACCAGAACTCCGACGGCGTACTTGTTGGCTTCAATCATCGACTGGCACAGCCAGTTTTGGCGGTGATTGCTGCCCAGCATTTCCAGAATCCCGATATACATGACCAGCCCCATGCCGATGGTCGCGCATTGAATCAGGCAAAACTGCACGGCACCGTTGACGATCAGGCGCGGTCCCCGGCGACCGCCCAGGAATTCCGCAACCGTGGTCTTTTCCGCCCATTTCATAAACCTGGCCAGTTGAATAATCAGTACCAACCCCACGAACAGGGTCATCACAAATTGCACCCCCAGCAACGGCACGGCCCGATCAAACATTTGTGTCAGTTGTTTTCGCAAATCCCGAGATACCTCCGCCGGACGGACGCCGGCCCCCGGCACCGGTGACAAACCGCCCAGCAGCGGACCGACCCTCCCCGAAACGGGGGGCCCGGCATACCCGGATACCAGCAGGCTTTCACGGGCCCGTGGCATCAGGAACGACGATCCACCCACCCACATCAACGGCAACACCTGCCCCCACAATCCCACCGCCAGTGCCGGCAATATCATCGCCACGTGCAATGCCGGACGGTAATTGCCCGACTGCAATACGGCCATGGCCCAGAACGCCAGCATGGCTAACAGGGCGACCACAAGCGACATCCATTGAGCGCCCAGCATGGTGACCATGACGTTGCAATAGTGGACCAGCGGATACCGCTGGTGCAAAAACAAATGGATCATCATCAACCCATCCATAAACAGCGCCGTAATCATCACCCAGTACCAAAACCGGTGACACACACTGTTGCGGGTCAGGCGCAGCCCAGAAAACTGGCCAGCAAACAAACAAACACACTGCCAAAAATCAGCAAATTGGCCCACCGCACGACCTGCGATGAACCCGGCCACAGGGCTTCGGTAACCACCATCGTCAAAATCAAAATCGCGAGCACAAAATTGACCGCCAGCACCGGTCCATGCAGGATTCGCGAACAGATCAATCCGAGCACCTGCAGTCCCCGGGCCGCCCAACCGGTTTGTTCGCTGGCCACAAAGGCCACATACCGCAACCCAAACACAATCGAGACCATGCCCGACAGAATTCCCCACAGTCCCCGTTGCACGCGTGACAAATCCCCCCAATAAACCTCGGACAGCGTGGAGCGATTGCCACCGAATTCAAGATGCCGCGTGTGACATGGAAACGTCTCCACGTCCCGTTTCTGATTGTCGCGCCGTTCGTCAGCGAGCCACAGAATCTCCTGATGTTCGGTCAACGGATGCCGGGATTCGGCAACACTGCGGGCAAACAAACTGAGCGTCTCGCCGGGCTGCGGATCACCGACGCCGTGGACGACCAGAACCAGTTCGTCGATGCCTCGTTCGGGATTCGGCGGGTGAGGGTCGTGAGTCCGGGAGGGAACAGACATATGCCGAATGATCGATACCTGCCAAAGCAAACTGCACCAGCCCCGGGGTGTGAACGCCGACGTTCAACGGGTGGCCGGTCGTCGTCACCAGTTCAAGCCGGCCGGTGGTAGCAAAAGCGGCCAGCCACCGTCCAGAGAAGAACCTTCAACCGGTGTGCCAGCAATTGGCCGCCAGCAGCGATGGCCCCCGCGAGCTGGCAAATCACGCCAATCGGCAACCGGTACCGGGGGGCGGCTCAAGACAGCCACCGGGTTGTCGCCTGCCGTGGTCCAGTGCCGCCCGCAAGGTCGAAATCTTTAACGCGCGCGGCCGGACCGCGTACGAGTCCGATCGCATTGAACCACGCCCTGAGCGGCATGCCATCGGCCATGTTTTTCACACGGTCTGAGCGGGCACCCCGGTGTTGCGCTGAATGGAATCAGTCGCGGACCAGAACGGATTTGAGGACTCCGTCATTCAGGCTGGCGATGTGTGTTACTGGCGCTGGTGAAGTGATATCGCCGATGCGACCGTTTCGAACCGGTCCTTTTTCCATTTCCGTTTCCCCGTCCGGCACATCACCAAACTGGACCAAAATCTTTTTGGGCTGACCGCGACGCAAGATTTCAAACTCCACCTGATCGCCGGGTTGCATGATCTTTGCGATGCTCGTCAAATCGGCTTCGTTGCGGGCCTCGATACCGCCGACCGAGACAATCACATCACCGCGACGCAATCCTGCCACAGCACCGGCGCCTTGCGGATCAACCTGTTCGATCAGCAGGCCCGCGGCGTCCTGATTGTCACTCGCCTGGACGACCCGCAGCCCCAGATGTCGGGGACGGCCGGCGGACCCGGGTCCGGCCACTGGCGGAATCGCGTGGGTCGGGCGGGACGCCCGGTCTGGAGGTTGCGGTACAAAACTGGTCCCGAATCCGGCTGGCGCATCCTCGCGCAACGGTTGCTGGTACCGCTGCTGTTGCAGCAGCCGCTGCTGCCGGGCCGCCATCTCCTGGCGTCGTTGCATTTCGAGGGCTGCACGCGGGTCCGCCAGGGTGGGTTGACGCGGCGGGACCGGTCGGCCGATTGCCGGGTCCCGGGCTGCCGGGCCGTCAGCCTCCGGTTCATCCTCGCCGAAGATTTTGCGCAACAGTTCACCGCGGGGCCGAATGTCGTCCCAACCCTGCTTCAAACGATCCACAGGACGCTGGCCCGCGGCGACTGACCCCCAGGCCAGAGTGATGATCAAGGCCGGCAGCAGTGAACGCAATGGAGTCATCATGGTTGGTCTTCCCTTACCCAACGGTCAATTTCGCCAGACAACTGGCGGCGTCCTGTGCCGGCCCGCGTTGGGCCGCGGAAACGTCTTGACACACATGCGGCAAAACCGTCCTGGCCGCAACTACAGATTCGACCAGCGCCGCGGCCGGGGTCGAAAGATTGCGGACGTGCCAATACACGCCGTACTTGCAGCAGCACCATGGCATCGGGAAAGGGCGCCCTGGTTTACCACCCCGTCAATGCCGGAACGAATGCCCCAGCCGTTACAAATTCACACAGGACGGTGAGGGTGCCACGGTTGGCTGGTCCAACCGTGCCGTTTCCGGGAAATACCTCGTGCCGGGCGAGGCGGCAGAGGCACCACGTCGTGGTCGTCTGCAGACCCGGACAGGTCCCCTCGCGAATCACGCCCAACAGGGTCAAGTCGAACCCGGTTCGCAGCCAGTCCCTGATCGCTCCACCTGATCGGCAGCCAGCGGGGACTGCGCCGCCATGCGCGACACGGCGCGTTATTACTAAAACAACCCGCTGATCTTTCCATCGTCGTCGATGTCAATGAGTTCGGCGGCCGGCGTCGCCGGCAATCCGGGCATTCTCATCATGTCACCGGTGATGGGAACCAGGAAACCGGCCCCGGCGGCAATCTCGATTTCGCGAACGGTCAGGTCAAAATCACGCGGACGGCCCAACAAATCGGGATTATCCGAGAGGGATTTCTGGGTCTTGGCCATGCAAATGGGCAATTCCTCGAGGCCCAGTTTTTCGATTCGGGCCAGCGCCTGATTGGCCGACGACGTGTAATCCACCCGCCGGGCACCGTAAATCTCCGTGGCAATCGTTTCGATTTTTTTCTTGACGGGCCATTTCCAGTCATACAGCGGTCGGAAATGCCCGCTATCCGACTGGGCCAGGCGGACGACTTCACTCGCCAAATCCTCGGCACCTGCCCCTCCGCAGCCCCATACGTCGGCGACCACCGCCGATTGTCCCATCGCTTCACAGCGCTCGCGAATCAGCCCGATTTCCTGATCCGTATCGGTCGTAAACTTGTTGATGGCCACTACGCATTTCAATCCGAATTTGTCAATGTTTTCGACGTGTTTTTCGAGGTTCTCCAGACCTTTCTTGACGGCCGCCGCGTTGGGGTCGTTGACCTGCCTGAGTTCGGCACCGCCGTGGTACCGCAGCGCCCTGACGGTTGCAACCAGCACCACTGCGGCCGGACGCAGGCCTGCGCTGACGCATTTGATATCGAAAAACTTCTCCGCACCCAAATCAGCGCCAAAACCTGCCTCGGTGACGACATAATCGGACAGACTCATTCCCATTCGGGTGGCAATGACGGTGTTGGTGCCCTGGGCAATATTGGCGAACGGGCCACCATGGATGATCGCCGGATTTCCCTCAATGGTCTGTACGAGGTTTGGTTTGATCGCGTCCTTTAGCAGGGCCGCCATGGCCCCCTCGGCACGCAGATCCCGGGCGAACACGGGACTGCGATCGCGAAACGTCAATCCGATGAAAATGTTCCCCATGCGGCGTTTCAGATCCGCCAGGTCACCGGACATGCAGAGAATCGCCATGATTTCCGAAGCGGCAGTAATATCGAACCCGGTCTCCCGCGGAACCCCGTTGCCCGTTCCACCCAGGCCCACGATAACGTTTCTCAACGCGCGATCGTTCATATCGAAAACCCGCTTCCATCCAACCGTTCGCGGATCAATATCCAGTGATCGGCTGCGGGATTGCAGATTGTTGTCCAGCAGGGCCGCCAGCAGGTTGTGGGCCTTTTCGATGGCTGCAAAATCTCCGGTAAAGTGCAAATTAATGTCTTCCATCGGCAGGACCTGCGAATGCCCTCCGCCGGTGGCTCCTCCCTTGATGCCGAATACCGGACCCAACGAGGGTTCCCGGAGAACGACGGTTGTTTTCTGGCCGATTCGGTTCAGGCCCTGCGTCAGGCCGATCGATGTCGTCGTTTTTCCCTCGCCGGCCGGCGTCGGCGAAATGGCCGTTACCAGAATCAGTTTGCAGCGGTCGATGGCATCCTGATTGATCAACGATAACGGAAGCTTGGCCTTGTAGTTTCCATACAATTCCAGCTGGTCGGCAGCGATTCCCAGCTGGGAGGCGATCGAGGTGACGGGCTGAACCGTTGCCTGGGAGGCAATTTGCAAATCGGTGGGCATGTATATTCCTGCAGGCTGAATGCAAAACAAGTCTGGATCGGCGACCGCACATGACGCGGGAAACCGGTCGGCTGCCCGTCCGTACACCGCCAGACAGGTGTCCGTTCAGCCGTCAGTTTCCACCACGTTTCCAGGCTGGAATCCCGCCGACCGGATACTGGTGCGAACAGTATCGGTATCTGCGGCACCGGCGACAACCACCTGTCCGGATTCCAAATCGACGCGAGCATATTTCACGCCCGGAACGCGGTCCAGCGCGTCAGAGATTTTCGTGACGCAACTCTGGCAATTCATGCCTGAAACCTGCAATGTCAGCAGCGTTTCATGCGGGCCCGTCCCGGCCCGGCTCCGGCGGCGGCGATTCCAGCGTTGCAGATTTTGCCAGGTGAACCACGCGAACAAGCCCAGCAACAGCGCCCCGCAAACCCTCGAAAACCAGCTCATGTGTTCATGAATGTGGGGCACCGGATTCTCGCCGGCCGGGCCGATTACTCCGTCAAATACCAGTCCGCCGAGCATGCTGCCCACGATCAGCGTCGCCAGGTAGACCACCAGGTTGCGTCGCCCGAACCGGGCATACACGGCGCCGATCGTCGCGACATTGGTGGCCGGTCCGGCCAGCAGGAATACCAGCGCCGCCCCCGGCGGCATTCCCCCGGCCACCAGTGTCGCTGCGATCGGAACCGAAGCGGTGGCGCAGACATACAGCGGTATCGATATCAGCAGCATCATCAGCATGCTGACCATTGGCCCCCAATGAGTGAGCGATTGAAAGAAACGCGTTGGAACAATCCACGTTTCCAGGGCTGCCGAAACCAGGACACCGGCCACCAGCCACGGCCAGATCGATCGAATGACCTCAATCCCGTGCGGGAACCATTGCCACAGCGACCGGCGCTGCCCGGACCCTGCCAGAACGTCGGGACCGGTTTGCCCCCTCTCCCCGGGGGTTCGTGTATCTTCGGCCAACAGTCCGCCAACGACTCCGGTGATGACCGCCACCGCCACCTTGAACAGCGCAAATGGCCATCCCAGAAACGATCCGCTAACCAGAATCGAATCGACCCCCGTTTGCGGCGTACTGATCAGAAAGCCAATCGCCGCCTGGTCACTGGCACCACTTTTCCGCAATCCGACGGCGGCCGGAATCACACCGCAGGAACAGAGCGGCAGCGGCACACCCAATAAAACGGCCTGCCAGACGCCGGCCGGACCCGATAACCGGCGGCGGAGCCAGTCGCCCGGCAACAGCACATGCAAAAAACCGGCCAGCACGGCCCCCAGAATCAACCAGGGTGCCAACAGGCAAAGGGTATTCCAGGCAGCATCAATCATTGAATTGCAACCATCCTTCTGGCCATCTGCGAGGGCGACAGGGCAGTACCACACGGTTACAATACGCCGCGTCGGAGGATTGCAAAACTCCCCTCGCGAATTATAGATGACGGCAGTCTGTCAGGAGCTATTGATGTACGCGACTCGTCCCGAAAGCAAAACGCAAACCGGCTGGAAACTGATCCTGTTCCTGACAATCTTCGGCTACTGGGGGTTTCCCGACGGGGGAGTCGCCTGCGGACCGGATGACTGGCCCCAGTGGCGAGGCCCCAACCGGGACGACATTTCGGTTGAAACGGGATTGCTGCAGGAATGGCCCGAGGGGGGCCCCCGGCTGCGGTGGCGTTGTCAGGACGCGGGCGACGGCTACTCCGGGTTTTCCGTCGTGGGAGACCGCCTGTACACCATGGGGGCTGATGAAAACACCGAATTCGCATTGTGCCTGAATGCCGACACGGGCGCCGAAATCTGGCGGCAAACGGTGGCCAATGAACGTTTCAAAAACGGCTGGGGTGATGGGCCGCGGGGCACGCCTTCCATCAGTGGAAACCGCGTGTTTGTACTGACCGCCAATGGAACGCTGGCTTGCCTGGCGACGAGCGATGGTTCTGTCCAGTGGACCCGAAGCCTGACTGAAATGGGCGGGTCAATTCCCGGCTGGGGCTACAGCGAATCGGTTCTGGTCGATGGCAATCAGGTGGTTTGTACACCTGGCGGGTCCGATGGCGCCCTGGTCGCGGTGGATATCGAAAGTGGAGACATTAACTGGCGATCAACGCTATTTACAGAACCGGCCCACTATTCGTCAATCATCATCGCGGATCATCCGGACAAGCGGCATTATGTTCAGCTGACCGAAAAGGCGTTTGTCGGAATTGACCCGCAGGACGGCGGAGTCTTGTGGCAGCAGAGCTGGCTGGGCCGGACCGCCGTCATTCCAACTCCGATTTATCACGACAATAAAGTCTACGTTACCAGCGGTTATGGCGTCGGCTCGACACTGGTGGACATCAGCGATCTGGAAAATCCCCGCGAGCTGTGGCTTAACAAGGTCATGAAAAACCATCACGGCGGGGTGATTCTGGTGGATGGACATTTCTACGGATATTCCGACGGTGTGGGCTGGGTCTGCCAGGATATGGAAACCGGCAAAGCCGTCTGGAGTGAAAAAAAACAGCTCGGCAAGGGCGCGATTGGTTACGCCGACGGCCATTTTTATCTGGTGGCCGAGGACAGCGGCGAAGTCGTTCTGATTGAGGCGTCCGCCGAAGGATGGAACGAACATGGACGATTCAAACTGGAACCGCAAAGCGGGCATCGCAGCCCGCGCGGAAAAATCTGGGTGCACCCGGTCATTTCCGGTGGCCGACTTTATCTGCGCGATCAGGAAATGATTTACTGCTTCGACATCCAGTCCCCCTGACGTTCGAGCGGGCTGATCAACCGGCGGCCCCGCCGAGTTGCGGAATGCACGGGGCACATCGTCCGGTTTTGTCCAGTGCCCGGCTGATCCCCATACGGGCCGCATGGCCAGTCCGTTCGCGAGGCAATGTCGGTTCCGGAGCGATTGCCGCCTGGCTGGACACGGGATGGCCGCCAACGGACGGCAAGCTCGGCAAGCGCCGATCCACGTAATCTATTCAACATTGGCGTCGTTTTTTTGGATGGTCGCCTGGCGAATCGGGCCGGGCAGTCTTTTCCCGGTCTCGCCGATCGACCATAATTCAGGCGTGAGTCCGGCGGTCTTGCCGGCAGGAGCGGTTCCGATCTAATTGGAGAGACCAGATGAAACTCAAATTTGCCCGGGTAGTTGCCCTGGTGGCCTTGCTGGGCACCATTGGCTGCTCACCCGGAAGCGACCAGTCCGCGGCCCGACCGCCGGAAGCGGCTCCGGCCAAGCCGAAGCCTGCGGCCAAGGCTCCGGCCAGACCCAGGGCACCCGCCCGCCCCATGGCTCCGGCAGTTGGCACGATGGCTCCGGATATCACGGGGCCGGATACGGATGGAGTGGAGTTCAAACTGAGCGACTATCGCGGCAAAGTCGTCATGATTGACTTTTGGGGCAACTGGTGACCGCCTTGCCGGGCAATGTACCCCCACGAGCGGTCGCTCGTGAAGCATTTGGCAGGCAAACCGTTCGCTCTGGTCGGCATCAACAGCGACAACGATGTTTCGATCCCCCAGAAACTGGTCCAGACCGGACAAGTCACCTGGCGGAGTTTCCAAAATGAAAGCGAAGGACGCAAGATCTCCGACGAGTGGGCCGTTCAGGGCTGGCCCACCATCTATTTACTGGATCCGGAAGGAAAAATCCGGTACGTGGGACACGGAGAAAAACTTGACGAAAATCTGGCCCAGCTGATGGAAGAAATCGGCGAGGAATTTCCGCTGGAAGAGATTGAGGCCACCGCCAGGGAAGAGCGGGAACGGAAATTTGGCGACGAGTCCAAAGGCTGAACAAGACGCCACCGCGATCAGTGTGTTGTTTTCAGCGCAGCACTGATCCGGAATCCGGCGCTTCGGCGAAGTGCCGGGGATCTGATGATTCCGGGCAGGTGGTGACTGGCGCTGGTTAAAAAACGATGTTGGCCCGGCCACTGAGCCGGGCCATTTTTTGGCAAACCCCGCAATCGACGGCCTGCATGTCTGCTCCGAGTTCGCTCCGCACCGCGTGGCCCGGTCTCCCGGGTGACCGTGTCCGATTTGCCTGCATCATCCTGGTGTGCGTTATTCGTGGTGCGGCCTGTAGCGCGTCGGACCCTGCGGCGGACAGCTTTCGACCCAACATCGTTTTCTTTCTGTCGGACGATCAGCGTAGCGATCATTTGGGCTGTGCCGGGAATCGCTTGTTGCAAACACCGCATCTTGATCAACTCGCCCAACGGGGTGTGCGATTTGACCATGCATTCGTCACCACGTCCATTTGTGCAGCCAGCCGCGCCAGTTTTTTTACCGGAATGTATGAGCGATCGCATCGCTATACATTTGGCGCGCGGCCGCTGGCGCCAGCGGTGTCCGGAGTTGCCTGGCCCGGCCTGCTTCGAAATTCGGGATACCGGACCGGTTTTATCGGCAAGTTCGGGATAGAGGTGGGCCCGGCAGTGCCAAACGAATGGTTTGATCGGTGGACCCCGCTCAACCGGACGCCCTATTTCAAAAACCTGCCCGATGGAACCGTCCGCCATGTGTGCGACATCAGCGGGGATCAGGCGATCCAGTTTTTGCGGGATACCGTCAACGACGTTCCGTTTTGCCTGCAAATCAGTTTTAATGCCGGCCACGCCGAGGACGGAGATTTGCAGGATCATTATCCGTGGCCGCCGGCTGCCGACGATTTGTACCGCGACACCGTTTTTCCGCCTCCCCGCCTGAGCGACCCCCGGATCTATGACGCCCATCCGCAGTTTCTGAAAGACTCGTTAAACCGGGAACGCTTCTTTTGGCGTTGGGATACGCCGGAAAAGTATCAAAAAAACATGCGCGGTTACTACCGGTTGCTCTCGGGCATGGACGGAGTGATTGGGCGGGTGCTGGACGCGCTGGAGCACCAGGGCCTGGCCGAAAACACTGTGGTCATCTTTGCCAGTGACAACGGATATTACATGGGATCGCGGGGTCTGGCCGGCAAGTGGTCGCATTACGACGAATCGTTGCGGATTCCCCTGATCATTTGCGATCCCCGTTTGCCCGAGGCCCGGCGCGGCCGCGTGGTTTCGGCAATGGCCTTGAACATTGATTTGGCCCCCACCATCCTGCAGCTGGCCGGTGTTCCGATTCCCGAACCGTACCAGGGGCAATCCCTGGTCCCGTTGCTGGATGGCGTCGCCGTCCCGAACTGGCGAACCGATTTCTTTTGCGAACATCTGATGCAAGCGGGCTCGCGGATTCCCCAATGGGAGGGCGTGCGGGGTGAACACTTCATGTATGCCCGATATTTTGGACAACAACCGGTTTTCGAATTCCTGCACAACCTGGACAGCGATCCGGATGAACTGGTCAACCTGGTTGCCGCCGGGCAAGCCTCAGAAACGCTGGAACGGATGCGTCAGCGGTGTGACGAATTGCGCGACGCCTGGGGAGGCCCCTGGACGCCGGACGGGTTTCCCCCAAAAAAATAACTCCGCCCGCAATCCGGACGGCACGGTCGCTGCCACCGACCGTTGGTCCCGCCGGGGGGAACCGGCACGGTTCGTCGCGTGCCGTCAGTCCCAAACGTGGCGGCCGGTCAGGGGCGCAGAAACGCCTCCAAATCGGCCATCTCCTGCTCGCTCAGGTTCAGCGGCTTGATTCGCGAATCCCGGTTAGGATTGTCGTTGCCGCCCCGATTGTAAAATTCGATGACTTCCCGCAACGTGGCCATGCTGCCATCGTGCATGTAGGGGGCCGTCAGAGCCACGTCGCGCAAAGTGGGCGTTTTGAACTGGCCCTGATGCCGGATGTCGCCGGTGACTTCAAAGTAGCCCAAATCCAGCGGCTCGGCACCCCACGACACTCCGGTATTATGGAATTTTTCGTCCGAGTAATTCGGCCCCGAATGGCATTGCCAACAACCACCCTTGCTTTCGTAAATCCACAGGCCCTGTCGTTGGCCGCGCGTCAAATCAGGTGCATCAACGGCTGCCACAAATCGATCCACGGGGCTGTCGGACGAAAGCAGGACCCGTTCAAAACTGGCAATCGCATTGGCCAGGTTGTCACGTGTCACGCCGTCGTCGTAGGCCTCGGCAAACCGTTTGGCATAGACCGGATCCTGGCGCAACGTTTCCAGCACGATGTCAATCGAGTGAGCCAGCTCATTTTCGCTTTCAATCGGTTGCAACGCCTGCTCTTCCAGCGTTCCTGCCCGCCCGTCCCAGAAATGGGCCCGGCCCCAACGGCGATTGACCAGTGACGGCGAATTGCGACGTCCTTGCCGACCGGCCACGCCGGTCGGTCGGGCCTCTGGCGAGCTAAATGCGTATTGGGGCTGGTGACAGGTGGCGCAGCTGGTCGAACCGTCACTGGACAATATGGGATCGAAAAACAGGTGGCGTCCCAGCTCGACCTGGCGATAAAATTCTTCCGAGAGATTTTCGATCTCTGGCAATCCCGGTTGTTTCGGGGCAACCCTCAGCTCAACATTCAGAAACTGCTGTTGCAATTGTTCCGCCGTGACATCCTGGCGGGATTCCGGTGCCTGCCCCAGCGCCACAGTCGCCAGCAGGTGGCAACTGGCGGCCAGCACGGCTGTGGAAAGACCAGCTTTTTGAGTAACAAGGGGCATTGGGTAAATCCGGGCTCCTGTGCTTGAATCGGGATCCTGATATTGTAGACCATTGTATCCCGTTCCTGATACCGTCATGCCCATGATCTGTTCCTTTTCACAACACTGGTCGTTGGCCAAAATACAAAACCCGACCGCCGACATTGATGGCTCGCCCCTGGCCGTGCGGTGGCGCCGGTCCGGCCGCGCCTGGTTGGCCCTGTTGCTGATCGCCGGCGGCGTGACGGGTGCCGCTGAAGCCCAGGACATTTCCATTGGAAATTTCCGCCCCCAATCCATGTTGCGGAACATTCGCCTGACCCCCCTGACGTCTGCCCGGTTTCCGGTCATCGACGTACACAACCATTTTCGACTTCGGCAACGGGGTGACGAGGCAGCGCTGGACGAATATGTCGCCGCCATGGACCGCAACCGTATTGCGATTGCGATCAGCCTGGATGAACGCCTGGACGACAGTTGCGGCGAGCATCTGGAATTCCTGGCGGCGCGGCATCCGGACCGGTTTGCGGTCTTTGTCCACATCGACTTTCAGGGGGACGGACTGGCCGATCAGCCGCAAACGTGGGATTGTCACCGTGAGGATTTTGCCCGTCGGATGGCCCGCCAACTCGCTGATGCCAGTCGACGGGGCGTCGTGGGCGTCAAGTTTTTCAAGCAATTCGGATTGGGTTATCGAAATCCCGACGGCTCCCTGCTCCGGATTGATGATTCGCGCTGGGATCCGATTTGGGAAGCCTGTGGACGTCTGGACCTGCCGGTCCTGATGCATACAGGGGATCCGGCGGCCTTCTTCCTGCCCGTCGATCGATTCAATGAACGTTACGAGGAACTGTCCCGGCATCCCGACTGGAGTTTTTACGGCAAGGATTTTCCGACCCGTGATGAGCTGCTGGCCGCGCGAAATCGCGTGATCGAACGGCATCCGGACACCCGGTTTATTGGTGCCCATATGGCCGGCAATCCGGAAGACCTGGCGACCGTGGCACAGTGGCTGGACCGGTACCCCAATTTGTATATTGAAACGGCTTCGCGGATCGCGGAACTCGGCCGACAACCCTACACGGCGAGGGAGTTTATGATCCGGTATCAGGACCGGATTCTGTTTGGCACCGATGGTCCGTGGCCGGAACTGCGGCTGACGTACTACTGGCGATTCCTCGAGACACTCGACGAGTATTTTCCGTATTCCGAAAAAGAACCACCGCCCCAGGGCCTGTGGCAAATTTATGGCGTGCACTTGCCCGACGCCGTCTTGCAGAAAATCTATTCCGGCAATTCGCTGGACCTGATGCCCCGGTTGCGCGAGCCGTTCCAGCGAGTCAGCGATCGCTGGAATTAACTTTTTGGTCCGGTTTGTCGGGGACTCCGACCGCCATGGCAAACGCACTCCCACAGCACATCGAGCCGGACTGGCTCTGCGAACATCCACCGCGGAGAAACCTGTCTGGCACGGTCTGCCAGCCCACCCCCGCCACCAACCCGCAATCACCATGAGCGAATCAATCCACATTGACGCGAATCCCCGACTGATCCGGGACCGTGAAACTCCGGTCACGATCGTGATCGATTTTGACAGGCCCACGCGAGTTCGGGGGATTCATGCAACGTTCCATGCGGCAGAACGAACAGAAGCGACCTACACGGTAACGACGACCGACGCAAAAGGCCGGGCGCGTACCGAAACCCGAACCGCTGTCGAATTCTGCGATATCGTGAAACAACCGTTTTTGCTGTTCGGCAGTTCCAGAAAAGGCTTCTTCTCGCGACTGCTGGATTCGCTGCTCACCTGGTTCGGGGGTGGCCAACATGAGATAATGGAACCGGGCCGAAAGGAATTTGCCCTGAGCCTGAAAATCCCGTCTCAGGCACCCGCCTCGTTCCAGGGAGAGAAATGCGAAGTGTTCTATCGGCTTCACGTGCAAGTCGATCTGCCGGTAAAAATTGACTGGTCCCGCACGCACTCGTTTTCGGTTGGCCCGAAAATTCCGCAGCATGAAGTCAATCCGGTTCACGTCGTCTTGCCCGACGAGGCGGGGCGATCGTTTTGGGACAGAACGCTGGGCAAGGAGGTAACGCTGAATCTTGCACTGGATCGCGACACCTTGTCGGCCGGCGAATCCGCCCTGGCCATGCTGACGGTGGAAACGCCCCAACCCCTGAAACTGGACGAAATCTCCGTCGAGCTGGCGGGAACCGAATCGACCCGGGCTGACGGTCATACGGACAGTTACATCCATCGCCATCCGTTGGACAACATCGATTCCCCCAACATCCTTTCCGGCGATTCGGTACACGAGTTCAACATCCGGATTCCGGAAATCGAGGGTCCGCATACCGGATCGGGGGCCAATTTCAGTATCAGCTGGTGCATCGAGGTGAGACTGAGAGTCCCCTGGGCCAAAGATCCGGTGATCCGGGTACCCATCCATCTCGTGCCGGGGAATTAGGTGTTTCCTGGTTTTCGCCCGGCGGCCGTTGGATGCCATCCAGGTGTCTCAACGACAAACGACGCGAAAAGCATAGAATGTCGGCAGCCCGATTTCGGGCGCGGGTTGGGTGCCGTCCCCGCTTTACGGTTATGCCATACCAATCCGCCGAACCCGGCACCCGTGACCGGACGGGTTGTTGGTCTGACTCCGGTTGACCCGGATGAAATGAGTCCCGACCCGTCGTCCCGGTGGTCGGCCGAAATTCCGTTTCGATCGGGACATGGGGCGAAGTGCCCGGACATTCGCGACAGGAAAACAGTACGACTGCCATGCAACATATCCGGAACTTTTGCATCATTGCCCATATTGATCACGGCAAATCCACGCTGGCCGATCGACTGATCCAGGCCTGTGGCGGCGTTGCGCTACGGGATTTTCGGGACCAAATGCTCGATTCGATGGATATCGAGCGTGAACGGGGCATTACCATCAAAAGCAATACGATAACGCTCAACTACCGGGCCCCGGACGGTCGTGACTACCTGCTGAATCTGATTGACACGCCGGGCCACGTGGATTTTTCGCACGAAGTTCGGCGCAGCCTGATGGCGTGTGAGGGGGCGTTGATCGTGGTCGATGCCTCCCAGGGAGTAGAGGCCCAGACCGTTGCCAACCTGTATCTGGCCCTTGAATACGATTTGCAGCTGCTTCCGGTGATTAACAAGATCGATCTGCCGGCCGCGGACGTTGACCGGGTGCGCGAGGAAATCGACTCGGATTTGGGACTCGATCCGTTCGAGGCGATCCCGGTTTCCGCCAAAACGGGTGTTGGCATTGACGACGTGCTGGCTGGTATCGTCGACAAGCTGCCCGGTCCCGCGGGTGACCCGGACGCTCCCCTGAAAGCCCTGGTTTTCGACGCCCATTTCGACACATATCGAGGCGTGATCCTGCAAGTTCGCGTCATGGAAGGCACGCTGAAGCCGAAAGATACGATCCACTTCATGCATTCCGGCCGGGACTATACGGTTGACGAGCTGGGCTACCACCAGTTCAGGCTGCATCCGCGGGAATGCCTCAGCGCCGGGGAGGTTGGCTATGTTGTCGCCGGCGTCAAGAGTGTGCGCGACATTGAAATCGGCGATACCCTCACCCTGCGTGATCGTCCCGCTGACCAGCCGGTTCCGGGTTATCAGGAAGCCAGGCCGGTCGTTTTTTCCTCCATCTATCCAATGAATACCGATGAATACAATGACCTGACGAAGGCTCTGGAAAAGCTGGCGATCAATGATGCAGCGCTAACCTGGGAGAAAGACAGTTCGGCGGCACTGGGATTCGGATTTCGATGTGGGTTTCTGGGCCTGTTGCACCTGGACGTCATTCAGGAGCGACTGCAACGGGAATTTGACATTGGACTGGTCATTTCGGCACCGTCGGTGAAGTACAAACTGACCTTGAAGGACGGCACCAGCCTGGATGTCGACAATCCCAGCTATTGGCCCGATCCGATGAAAATCGAATCGACTACCGAGCCTTTCATCAAGGCATCCATTCTGACCCCGGAAGCGTATGTCGGTCCCGTAATGGAGCTGTGCCGGGAACATCGTTCCGAGAGCCAGACCATGAATTACCTGTCGGCGGGTCGCGTGGAAGTGACCAGCGAAATGCCGCTGGGCGAGGTTCTGTTCGATTTCTACGGCAAACTCAAGATGATGACGCGCGGTTACGGGTCGTTTGACTATGACCCGATCGAATATCGAACCACCGACATTGTGAAGGTCGATATCCTGGTCAACAAGGAACCGGTCGACACGCTTTCGTATCTGGTCCACCGGGACAAGGCGCGAACGCGGGCCCTGCATTACTGCGAACGACTGGCCGAAGCGATTCCCCGCCACCAGTTCAAAATCCCGATCCAGGGGGTGATTGGGGGAACCATCATCGCGCGATCGACGATTCAGCCGTACCGCAAGGATGTGACCGAGAAACTGTACGGTGGCGACGTAACGAGGAAAAAAAAGCTGCTCGAAAAACAGAAAAAGGGCAAGGCCAAAATGAAACAGTTCGGCCAGGTCAACATCCCGCAAAAAGCCTTTGTCTCAGTCCTGCGGGCCGACAAGGACTGATCGATCGCCGTCGCCGCCGCGGCCAGCCAGATACCGGGCCAGGTTCATTCCCGGAAAACCGGATCCGCCAGTGACAACAACTCGTCCGGATACGGATTGCCCTGGATTCATGGGGGATCCGCGCTGTCGATAACGTCTCGCACCGGAATTGCAGGCCACCAGTGACTGGTCCACCCGTGAGCTTGCCCGGAATCGGGCTCCGGCGCTCCCGCCCCTGCAGGCTAGTGCAATTCCTGCCATTGCTCCAGTTCAACCACTTCCCAGTGGCCGTCGACGTTGCGCTCCCATTGTGAGCGGAGCGTCCAGTTTTCGCCCGTGTGAAAATAATACGTTGCCCAGCGGAGGGACGTGAGCGGAATATCCAGACGCCGGGATATGACTTCTGCGGCTTGTCGGGTGTAAATGGCCGGGTCGGTTCGGGATTTTGCCATGCCGTAGAACATTTCCGATGGCGACGACACGGTGGGTCGCGAGCCAGTCAGACTTCCGTCAAAAACAGGAAACAACCCGCGGCAACGCGAAAAATGATCGGGGCCGGTTTTCCCCCGCCATCGTGGACCCCACCCGGCAAAAATCGCCCCATTTTGCGAATCGCCGCCGGCCGAAAGTTCGGAAATCGGCATTGTGAGTGATATCGAGGGCGACCCCACAAAAAAACGGGGCCGGTGCTGTCACCGAAACCCCGTAAATAACAGAGGCGTGGGCGGGAGTCGAACCCGCGATGGCGGATTTGCAATCCGCTGCCTTAGCCACTTGGCTACCACGCCCCGTTGCCGGGCGGGGGCAAATGCGTGGCTCCCCGCACGCTTCGAAACTATCGAATCTGTATCTGCGGGTCAAGAGGATTGGGCAGACTGAGCAAATTACGCCGCCCCAACCGATAATGCCCCTGGTGACCCGTCTGACCGCGAAACCGAATCGTCTTTCACAATTGATACCGCCGAACCCGATAAGGTTCGGCAATCCCCCGGTAGTTTCTGAAGTTGAATTTTTACCCGGAAACTGGCGGGCGTTGATTATTCGCAACCTAGATTTGATGCGCAAGCCAGAGGGCGTTGGGACGTACCAGTCAATCAACCGCGAGCCTCGACCGCAAATCCGATCCGAATGCGATGTAATCACCAGGACCTCAAAGGTACCGATCATGCGACAACAGAAACGCAAAATCCAGTTCATTAACCTGGCAGAACAGTTGGCGGTTCAAAACAACATCGTCGATCAAACCATGAACAGCCTGCTGGATTTCGTATCTCAGTCGGACAATGCCCCGCAGCGCAGCGACTGGGACGAAATCCGAAAAACCGCGGAACAAACCGCCGAATCGATCAGCGAGCCGTCCGTCGAGTCACCCGGACGGGTGCCCCGGCCCAAATTGCGCCGCACGGGGTCGCCATCGACTGAAAAACAGGTCTGAACAAGACCCCATGGCAGCCAGCTCGCTGTGTGCGGCCGGGGTGCCACGGCGGGTTTGTCCAGCCCGGCTGAACATTATCATCCGTCCGGGGTGCCATGGCTGGCTTGTCCTGCCGTGCTGAACACCCACAATGCGGGCGACGGTTCGTCGGTGCAACAAACGGTTGGCCCCGCCACGATGTATCACATTCGGTGGCCGGTTGCCCGCAATCGGCGGTTGCCCGCAATCGGCGGTTGCCCGCAATCGGCAGTTGCCCGCAATCGGCAGTTGCCCGCAATCGGCAGTTATTTCAGGATTCGGCGGATTCCCGCAGCCGGGCCAAAACCGTGTAATCTTCCAGGGTCGTGGTATCTCCCACCTGTTCCTTGCCTTCGGCAATGTCCTTCAGCAATCGCCGCATAATTTTTCCACTGCGGGTTTTGGGCAAGGCTGCCGTAAAGCGAATCTCGGCGGGCACGGCCAGGGCGCCGATCTCCTTGCGGACGTGAGCCTTGAGTTCGCTCCGCAATTCCTCACTGGCGTCACCATCGCATAAAGTCAAAAAGGCCGCGATGGCCTGGCCAGTCAATTCGTCGTGCCGGCCGATGACAGCCGCCTCGGCGACGGCCGGGTGCGAAACCAGTGCACTTTCGACCTCGATGGTGCTGAGTCGGTGCCCGGAAACATTAATCACATCGTCGATGCGACCCATGATCCAGTAGTATCCGTCCGCATCTCGACGGGCATTGTCGCCGGCCAGGTAGGCACCCGGGACTTTCGACCAGTAAACCTCCCGGTACCGATCGTCATCACCCCAGATTCCGCGGAGCATGCCCGGCCAGGGATGGGTGAAAACGAGCCAGCCCCCCGAATCACCCGTAACCGGTGTCCCGGTCGAGTCGACAATTTCGGGAAAGACGCCGGGCAGCGGGCGGGTGCAGCTGCCCGGTTTGGTGGGAATCGCGCCGGGAACGGGTGACAGCATGATGCCTCCCGTTTCGGTTTGCCACCAGGTATCAACGATCGGGCATTTGCCGCCCCCAATTTTTTCGTGATACCACAACCAGGCACTGGGGTTAATTCCCTCGCCGACGGTACCCAGCAGGCGCAAGCTGGCAAGATCATGCTTTTCGACGTGCTGGTCACCCCACTTGATAAAGGCCCGGATCGCCGTGGGGGCCGTGTACAAAATCGTTACTTTGTGTCGCTCGACGATATCCCAGAACCGGTCTTCAGCGGGGAAGTTGGGAGCGCCTTCGTACATCAATACGGTGGCCCCGCTGGACAGCGGTCCGTACACAATATAACTGTGGCCCGTGACCCAGCCGCAATCGGCCGTGCACCAGTAAACATCTTCCGGTCGCCAGTCAAATACCCAGCGGAACGTCATTTTGGCAAACAGGTTGTAACCGGCAGTGGTATGCTTGATCCCCTTGGGCTTGCCGGTTGAACCGCTGGTGTAGAGGATGAACAACGGTGCTTCGCTGTCCAGTGGCTCGGCGGGACAATCGGAACTTGCCTGCTCCACCAGTTCGTGCCACCAATGGTCACGGCCGGGCTGCATGGCAACCTCCTGGCCGGTGCGCCGCAGCACAATACAATGTTCCACCGAGGGCGATTTTTTCAGCGCATCGTCCACCGTCGCTTTTAATGGCAGCGTCTTGCCCCGCCGCCAGCCGCCATCGGCCGTCAATTGCAGTTTGGCGGAAGCGTCATTGTTGCGGTCCGCAATGGCCTCGGCCGAGAAACCGCCAAAAATCACCGAATGCACGGCGCCGATCCGGGCGCAGGCCAGCATGGCGATCACCAGCTCCGGTACCATCGGCATATAAATCGACACCACATCACCCGCGCCGATCCCCAGCGATTTCAGCGCATTGGCAAATCGGCAGACTTCTGCATGAAGTTCGCCGTAGGTCAGCCGCCGCTGGTCACCCGGTTCTCCCTCCCACAGGATGGCCGTCCGCTGCCGCGTTTCGGAATCCAAATGGACATCCAGACAATTGTAGGCCGCATTGGTTTGGCCTCCGACAAACCACCGGGCAAACGGTTCCTCCCAAATCAGCCCCTGTTCGAACTCGCGGAACCAGTGCAATTCCTGACGGGCCAGGCCGGACCAGAAGCCAACCGGGTCGGCCGCGGACGCCTGATACAGCTGTTCGTATTCGGCCAGCGAACCAATTTGCGCCCGGCTGGAAAATTCGGCACTCGGTGGAAACAGTCGCTCCTCGTGCAAGACATGCTCGATTTGCCCGGATCCGGCAGATGACATGGTTACCTCATGGTTTCAATGATTGCAGGTATTCAAAAACCTCGGCAGCCTCGGGGCCACCTTTCTCTGCATGTTTTATCAGGGGAATTCCATGCGGTCCGGGCGCATCGATCAGCCCGGGGCAAGCCGTCAGGGCTGCCCGCACGATTTCCGTCTCGCCCAGCATGGTGGCCGCAAAGATATCCATCCGGGCGCCGTGTTCCAGCAGAAACAGGGCAATCTCGCGCTGACCGGTATGGGATGCGGCGCCCAGCGCCGTTTCAAAATCCCCTGCGGTCCAGTCATGGCAGGCGTTGACCAAACGCGGCTCATCCGCCACCAGTTGCCTGACGCGATCCAGATCGCTGTGTGATTTCCCTACCATCTCGCGGACCATGTCCAGATCCAGGCGTGGTGGACGTTCGGCCTGGGGCGGGGCCGGCGAGGGCTCCTGGGCCGATTCCTGTCGGGGGCCCGCCGGCCGGGACCGGCCTGCGGCAACCCGCAACGGATACAACAGCACGGATCCGGCGACCGATCCCTGTACGATAAACTGTCGTCGACTCGGCATGGTTTGTTCCTTTGGTAAAACGTGATTCCGGCAAGCGATCCGCCAGGGACGTCAACAGGGACAAGCTTCTATTTCGCCTGCAGCCGCTGTGCGACCGCCTCCGTTTCCCGCAGGACTCGCAGCATGTTGCCGCCCATAATTTTCCGGATCTCTTCACGCTCGTAGCCCCGGTTGAGCAACTCCTGCGTCAACTTCGGATAACTGGAGACATCTTCCGCACCACGCGGCAGGCGAGGCACGCCATCGTAATCCGAGCCGACGCCGACATGATCAATCCCGGCGACTTTTGCGATATGGTCGATGTGATCGACGATAATCCGGAAATCACCCCGCGCGGCCGGTTCGATATCGGTTATCCCGCCGGGCAAAACAAAGTTGGTAAAAAAATTGACCATCACGATACCACCGTTTCGAGCCGTCAGTTCCAGCACGTCGTCGGGCACATTGCGGGGATGATCACAAATGGCCCGCGCTGAAGAATGCGAAAACATGACCGGCGCCTCGGCAACCGCGAGAGTTTTTCTCATGCACTCGGGGGACACATGCGAAATATCGACGAGCATCCCGAGGCGATTCATTTCCCGCACCACTTCTTCTCCGAACGCGTTCAGGCCTCCCACGGCGGGCTGGTCCGTGCAGGAGTCCGCCCAATCGAGGTTTTTGGAATGGGTCAGGGTCATGTAACGGGCCCCGCGATTATACAGCTCGCGGAGTCGGGCCAGCGAGTTTTCGATGGAATGTCCCCCCTCGACACCAATCAGTGAGGCGATCTTTCCATCTCCCGCAATGCGCTCCACATCGTCGGCTGTCAACGCAATTTCGAATACGTCCGGATAGCGCTGGCACATTCGGTTAACCAGGTCGATCTGTTCCAGCGTGGTAATGTGCGCGTTGCCGGAACCCATGGTGGACGCCGGCACAAACACGGACCAGAACTGGGCTCGAACGCCACCAACGCGCAACCGCTGAATGTCGGTATGAAATTCGGTCGGGTTGGCAATATCAACCTTGTCAAACGACGAGTCGGCCCGGGCCCGCATGGTCCAGGGAAGATCATTATGACCGTCAAATACCAGTACCGTTTTCTGAATCTCGCGGGCTTCATCGGTAACAACAAAGTCACGTACGAACTCGGCGGACGCCCGTTCAGCGGCATCGACCGCCGATGTTTCCCAGGAACCGGGTTGGCGGCCGGAACGCCCCCCCGAATCGCGGCTGTAGGGCGATTGCTGAACCAGACCCCACGACGACTGGCTGCTGGTCAACACCAGCACAAATACCGCCGTTTTCAGAATACCGGTTTTCATATGGATGCAGGATCCCGTGACGCGCCGCGCCAGCAAAAGTTACAGGCGATTAAATGTGCTCGACCCCGTGACCTATCATAAACCAATCAGCGGGCGGGATGTAGCCTGCGGCGCAGCACAAACCGGTGATCGACCAAACACGCCGTGTGCGTCCCGCGGCCAGCGCGCAGATCGGCGGTAACGCGCTGTACGGGTCGAGCACTAGGTTCGGCCGCGATCGAGCAACAATTGGGCCAGTTCCCGGGCATTGAACCACCAGCCTTGCAAATTGACGGTGGATCGACCGGCGACCCGGTTTCGGAAGTGAATTGGACATTCCGTGATGGCCGCCCCCGCCCGATTCAGCAGCATCAGGATTTCTTCCAAATAGGCGTGTCCCCGCGATTGAACACGATTCAGGTCAAGATGCTGGAGCGTCTGGCGGCGGTAGATGCGCAAGGCACCGCTGATATCGCGGGCCGGCAGTCCCAGCCCGTGGCGGGCAATGGTATTGACCAGTCGCGAGACGAATCGCCGATGCAGGGGCCAGCTTTCGATTCGTCCTCCCGGGATGTATCGCGAACCAATGACCACATCCCAGGGTGGATTTACCGGTTGACTGGCGACTTGCAGCATCGTTTTCAGATCCACCGGATCGTGACTGTGATCGGCGTCCATGGTGGCAATCCAGACCACATCATACTGCAGGGCCATTTTCAGACCACTGAGCGTGGCCCGTCCCAGTCCTTCCTTGGCCGGCCGTTGCAACACCTCGATCCACGACTGGCGGGCGGCCATTTCCGCGGCCCAACGACCGGTTCCGTCGGGTGAGTTGTCGTCAACCACCAAAACGCGGGCGTGCGGCAGCAGTTCCTGGATGCGGCTGACCAGTGACGGCAAGGTCCGGATCTCGTTGTAGGTTGCCACGACAATCGCAATCGATTCGGTAGCGCACATTGGCTTTCGGGGAAAATCTGGCGAAACAACGGCGGTGATCCTGCCACGGGCATTGCGGTTACCGCGGTCGGGTCGTAACATCCGCAAGTCCGCGAATCCGGGAATCCGGGCGCATGCTGCCGCCATCCAACTATCACCAACCGGGTTGACGTACCATTTTGAAACCGGGCATCGCCATTCCGCAACCGGGCTCCCGGCCGATCTATGACCGGGTGTTTTTTTGTACTTATGCCGCCAACGTTTGCATGTTGACGGCGGTCAGCCTGCTGTTTCGATACGCCGATTTTGTGAAGTCTCTGGGCGGCGATGAATTCAGCCTTGGCCTGATCGTGGGAATCGGGACCATCGGTGCGGTCTGGTTCCGGTTCGTTCAGGGCCCGGCGATCGACCATTTTGGCCCGATCACCGTGTGGCTGGTATCGCTGGCCGGCCTGGCTGCCAGCTTGCTGTTACATGTGCTGATTCACAATATTGACACCTGGCCGGTATTTGCCGCGCGCACGCTCATGAATCTGTGCATTGCCGGCGTATTTGGATCGTGGTTGTCATTCGTCACCCTGCGTGTCGAGGCGCACCGGGTCGTGGAGGTAATCGGCGTGGTGGGTTCGTCGGGATTCCTGGGGATGGCACTGGGGCCGGTTATTGGAGACTGGATTTTTTCGCAAGTCTGGCCTGCAGACAGGCGGGTCGAACTGATGTTTTTGACGGGAGCCGCAATCATCGGCGTGTCGTTTCTGTTCGCCTCCCTCGCCGGATGGCTGGAATGGCGGACCATGGGTTCATTTCGACAGGCTCGATTGAGACGTGATCCGGGAAATTCGATTGGGATGTTCGCGTTGATGAAGAAACACCATCCCGGATTTTTGCTGGTGATTGCCGGCCTGATGGGCTTGACCATCAGTTTGCCGGGCACGTTTCTGCCACTGCTGGCTCGCGAACAGGGGTTCGAACAGATCAAGATTTTTTTTCTGACTTACAACGCGGTGGCTTTTGTTTCGCGGCTGTCGTTTCGCCATGCACCCGGTCGGCTGGGTTTGAGAAACACGATTCTGATTGGATTGGGCTGTATGACTCTCAGCGCCGTTTCGTACAACCTGGTGCACTCGCCAGCCAGTCTGGTTTGGCCAGCCATTGCGGGAGGCCTGGCCCATTCATTTCTGTTTCCGGCCGTGGTGGCGGGCGGCACCGCGTTTTTTCCAAAGGAGAATCGGGGGTTGGCCACCAGTCTGGTGATGGCCATGTATGACCTGGGTGTGCTCATCGGATCGCCGCTGGCCGGCCTGGCGGTCACCGTGGCCCGTCGCGCCGGCTGGCCGGGCTACCCGTGTATGTTTGGAATGTTTGCGGTGATGCTGATCGTCTGTGGCATCGTTCTGTTCCGCATGTACCAGCGGGGGGATGGCAGTGGCCTGCAACGTCGTTCCGCCGCCGCACCGCGGCAAGTGCATGCATCCGGCATTTGATCCGCCCGCCGGTAATTGGGTGTCGAGCCCGTCCGGACGATGGGGGTAATTGTCCCAATTGCATGGTGGCCCGGACGGGGCAGACGTCCAACACCCGGCCTGCTGCCCCGCTCTGGCGCGGCAAAATCCGGAAATTGTGTGTATGATAATCCGGAGTCCTTTCGGTTTGCCGGGCGCGTGTTTAAGGGTTGAGGGAGCGGGACAGCACCAATACATGTTTTTTTCCAGACAGCTTCACCGGATCGGATTCCTGACTGTGCTGCTGGTTGCCGCCGGGATGATCCCGGCGGACCCCGGCTGGGCAGCCCCGCCGGACGTGCGACCCAACCTCATTTTGATCAATTTGGACGATGCCGACGCCGACCTGCTGGCGCCGGAACGTTTGGCAGAATTCTTTCCCGGTTTGAACCGCTTCACGACCGGCGGACTCCGTTTTACCAATTTTCACGTCACCACTCCCCTGTGTGGACCATCGCGTGCCTGTTTGCTGCGCGGCCAATACGCGCATAACACGGGCATTCGCACCAACGATCCGTATTCGGATCGCTCGAACGGTTTTGGCGGTGGCATGCGGCGTTACCAGGAACAGGGTTACCTGGACGATGACCTGAGCGTTTGGCTCAAGCAGGCCGGCTACCGGACGATGATGGTGGGCAAGTTTTTGCATGGCGATACGGTGAACGTCGTCCCCCCGGGGTGGGATGATTTTTATTCCAGTCGTGGCGCCGAATATTACGGCACCTGGCGCTTTACGAACCGTCTGGATCCGCAGGGTGCCATGTCGCGGGAAGACGAAACGGCCTACCGCACGCGTGTGGAATCGGCTGAAATGCTGGAACTGATACAGCGGCATGCCGAACAGCAACCCGCAACGCCCTTTTTCCTGTATTTTGCCCCGCTAACGCCACATAACGAGGCGCCCGGTTCTCCCTTTGGGATGATCGAAAAACGATACCAGGACCTTTGGCCTGACCTGTCAATCCGGCGAACTGCCGATTTTGACGAGCGCGATCTGAGCGATAAATCCAGCGCCATGCGTCAGGTGCCTCGGCTGAACGATCACTGGCTGGAGTATGCGCGGCAGCGAAATCGCTACCGGCATATTGCCATGAAGACGGTCGACGACGTGGTCGGGTTGTTGCTGGACCAGCTGGAACAACTTGGCCTGAGCGAAAACACCTGGGTGTTGTTGACGTCCGACAATGGCTATTGCAACGGGCATCACCGGCTGTTCGGAAAATCCGATGCGTTTAACCGCTCAACCAACGTGCCTTTGTACGTGCTCGGTCCCGGTATTCCCGCGGGGGTCGACGCCGAACACCTGCTGGCCCATATCGATATCGCGCCGACCCTGGTGGACCTGGCGGGAGGCCGCATTCCGTCGTTTGTGGACGGCCGTTCTTTTCGTCCGTTACTGGTCGATCCGGAATCCGTCCCCGCAACCGATTGGCGCAAAGCAGTGCTGATTGAAAACTGGGAGCGTCGCAACGTGCGCGGCGTGGATTACAACTTCGCCTCGTTGGCGGCACGCCTGTTCGACAGTGTCTACGTCGAATGGGCCAGCGGAACTCCGGAGTTTTACGATTTGAAATCCGATCCTCTCCAGCTGCAGAATACGTTCGCGGAACTGTCGCCGGAACGCCGCGCGGATTTGGCCCGTATTTTGAAATCGTTGCGGCGAAAATCGATTCCTCCCGATACCACGCTGAGTCAACCACTGTTTCCCGGAGATGTCCTCAAACGGGACTCGCCGCTTGCCGGAATGGCCGAGGACGATGCGGGGGTTCGCCGCGTGCAACTGGTAATCCGTCGCTTGTCGGACTACCACTGCTGGAACGGTCAAACCTGGCAGCCGGGATACACGCGTGTCGACGCCCAATTGGCGAACCCGGGGCAGCCGTTGACCAGCTGGAGCTATGGCCCCCCGGCGGCGGAGGGGAACGAAAACATCGGCGTGTGGGCCCAGGCATGCGATGTGTCTGGCAACTGCGACCCGGATCCGCCATGGGCCATTTTCCGGTTTGACGATTCCGCACCGTCATCCTCGATCACGATGCCGGCAAACCGGTCGATGAGCTCAAAACTGAACCTCGAGGGAACGGCCACCGATGAACGAATCGTTACCAGCTTGCGACTGGTGATTCGGGATTCGGCCAGTGGCCGTTACTGGACCGGCACACGCTGGGTCAACAACTGGACGTACCTGGCGTTGCCGGTTTCACGGCGAACCGGAAAATGGAGCTACTCCCATCCCCGTGTCCGCGGCTCGTTATACATCAGCAGCCGGGCCGTCGACGACTCGGGCAATGTGCAATCTCCCCCGGCAACACTGCAAATCACGGTCGATGCGGACAGGCAGGCCGATCATCGTTAGGGGTTTGATCGGCCGTGTGAATCGACGCCGGCACTCACGTCTGGACGGCAATGCATCCGGCAATCCGTACGGACCGGGAATGCAGTTCATTGACGATCCCCCGGATCCGTTCTCGATCGGCAATGTCGGGATCCAGCAACAGGCACACTCCGTCAATGAACGGTGACCATGATTGGGCAAGTGTATCGTCGGCCATCCCTCCACTGATCACGGAAAACTGAAATGACTGGTTCAATTCCCTCGTCAACTGACTGCACCGCGCGGTATCCAGTTTGCGATGAGTGATATCACCTGTCCCGCACGGCAAAAACTCCAAACGGGGATTGTCCGTGGGGCAAACCGCGCCGGACAACGAGGCGGCCCGGTGAATCACTTCGGCCAACCCGTCGGATCGTCCTGTTCCCATCAGGGAACTCAATTGCCGAGACCCCGTATTGCCATCGATCAGCAGAATGCCACCCAGATCCCGGGTAGCGAGGCAGGTGGCAACTTGCCCGGCAATTCCGTCAACGTCGATGCCGGCGTGAGCGGCGATCAGCATCAGGGTGGTGGATGATACTGGCGGAAATCGCTCCAGTAACCGGTCCGCCACGCGATCAATCGACTTGGGTCGCGAACATTTCCGATAATCAAAGCGTTGGGCCAATTTGTCATCGACGATGTATTTGCGTTTTCCCGAATCGGGTGAACGGGCCGCGTCGGCAGCATCCCCGGCGATCCGAATTCCGGTTTCCCGTTCCAGGCGATCCAGCGAATTTGCCCGGTTGGCCAGGTCGTGCCCGTCGCCTGGATCTGTTTGCCGCAGTGAATCAATGATGGCGTGCGAAGATGCCATTTGTGCAAACGGATCCAATGGTTCCGGATCGGACAAAGGTGCTCGCGCACCTTCTGGGGTGGCCGTGTGCATGTCATCGAACGCCGGATCCGGCGGCAACAAGTCGCTGCCGGATGACGCAACTGGATCGTGACTGGAGATTTTCAGATCGTGGGACTCGTCAATGACTTCCCGCAAAATACCATTCAGGTCTTGCCAGGTGTCGACGGGTTCCAAAAAACCCGTCGACGCGTCCGGTGCCAGTCCGGCATTGCCATGTGGCGTCGACGGCGTTGTGGCGGATCCGTGTTTCCGAATGTGATCCGTACCCAAATCCGCCGATGGGCCGACCAGCGTCACGGGCGGCCCGGATTCGACGGCACCTCCGCGCCGAATATCGGATTCCCGGGTTAGCACGATTTCCGGTGTCAGGGCCCGCTCGGCCGAATCACACTCCACATGTCGGAGTCGATCCAGCCAAACATTGGGCAACGTCACCGACTGTTGATTGAGCTGTCGAATGTATTCGAGAACGGAGTTCATCTGATTCGGAGTCCTGATGACGAGTCGGAGTGACTGTTAAGGGTGACCGGCATTGGGATTGCTGTCACGCAATTGCCGGAAAAGATCCTCGTAATCCATGCGAATGACCTGGCTGGCGGGGGGAGCCGGCGGTTGCGCGGGCTTCGGGTCGTGTTGATCATCTGGCAGCCGGGGCGTCGAGGACGTTTGATCCACGATCAAAATGTCACGGTCATCGGTGGCAATCCGTTGCAAATCCACGGGAGATGCCGTTGCGTCGCCGCCGGCCAAATCCTGCTGTCTCTGCTGTCGTTCACCGGGCCCGGTCGGGTCGGTTTCCCAAGCCGCCGGATCGGGCGATACGGCGGGTTTGAAAGGCGCAGATCACCGGTTTTTGTTTGGGCCGATGACCGGTTCTGGTCCGCCAGTTGTTGGCCCTGAATATCAAACACCTGTTCTTCCTGTTCGAAATCGGCTCCAAACAGCTCACGGGCGTCAGGCTGGACGACGGGTTCCTGCCGGGCTTCGCTGGAATCCGGGAAACCGTCATCCGACAGGGCCGGTGAACGGGCATCATCAAATGCCTGTTCGGCCGGATGCGAGGGAGACTCGTGATTGCCAACCGGCATGCCGGTTTCCGCGGCGGCGGTCGATTCGTCAATTTCGCGAAGTTGATTCAGCAGGTCATCCAGCACGGTATCGACGGAGGCCGCAGTCATGTCGCCGACCGGGGCCGGGTCCCTGTCTTGCGACCCCACCGGATCGGTGCTGTGGTTCCATTCCGGGTCCGCAACCGATTCCGGCGGGCTGCTGGACGGACCGGAATCAACGCCGGACGACGGAGTGTCCGATTCTTCGGCAAGACTCCCGAATTCCAGTGTCGAAGCGGTCGGCGAGGATTCGGCCATCGCCGGATCGGCGTCGTTGGCCGGGGCCGGCAATTGTTGCAAATCACGCCATGCCAGCTCGATGTCGCCAGCCTTGATGATGGTGGACTTGTTGTCAGCCGCCAGCCGCAGCGCAATATCGCAAACCTGGCACACCAGACGGTGGACTCCACCGGTAATGTCATGCAACTTTTGCAAGGCCGATGGCTGAAACAGACTGCGTCCGTCAACGCCACACATTTGCGTCTGGGCGAGGACAAACAACATGGTCTCGGTATGGCTCATCGGATGCAAATAGCTGCGCACGCCAATTCGCTGACTGAAGGACTCCATGCGTGAAAGGTTTTCCTCGAGTTCATGGCAGCCAGCCATTACCAGTCGCACCTGGGTTCGGCCGGAGCAGACCAGATTTGTGATCATCCGCAGCTCTTCCAGAACATCACGGCTCAGACCGTGCGCCTCGTCCACCAGCAACAACAATCCACCTGGACAATGTTGTTCCGATTTGAAGTGATCGATCATTGACAAACGCAGCTGGCCGACACCCTCCGAATCAAATGGCAATCCCATTTCAAACAAAACGGACTGAATCAGTTCGACACGACTGCCAATCGCGGCGCAACCAAGTGTGACCGTTCGCAGCAGACCGGAAAAATGTTGTTCAATCAGGGCCAACAGTGTCGATTTTCCGCAGCCCGACGCACCCACAATCAAGGCCGGTCCCCGGGACCGCTTGATGGATTCGCAACACCGTTCCAGTTCCGTTTTCAAGCCGGGCAACATGACGCAGCCGTTGGCTGACGGTGTCTGCGAAAACGGCCTTCGTTTGAAACCAAAGAATTCCTCGTACATTGAATGAGTCCGGTTCCCGTTGGAGGTTTGATGGGTATGGTCTTCTGAGGGGCGCCGCGACTGCGGGGCTGGCCGGTTAACTGTGGGAAGTCAGCATCCAGACGGTGCGGGTGATTCCGTGAAACGGGTTTTCCAAAAATGCAGCCGCCACGTGGCTGTTGAGGATGGCCGCGAGAAGTAGCAAAACGCCGATACCGAGCAAAGTCCATTCGCAATATTTCACCAGCGACGTCGCGATTTGCCGTCTGAAAGATCGCGGTTGCCGAATGGTCCGGATGGAACGAACCAGCCCAATGACCGGCAGTCCCAGCTTGTTCTGCATCTGGGCGATGGACCGAAATGGCCGGGTTTTCAGCGCCGGATCGAAATTCAGGGCAATCGACCCGCCCAGCAGGCCCGCGAAAACACCCAGCCACAGGAAATTTCGGCCGGTTGGGACGCCGCCAACGGGAAGGCTGGAAGCAGCCCTTTGAAAATCGCTCATTGCAATCGGGGATCGCACCTGAATGCCGGATTGAGCCGACTGGTTGAGTCGGCCCACCAGCGTTTCGGCGTTTTCCCGGGAGTCCTGCATCTGATGACTCAAACTGGCCAATTCACGTTGCGGAATTTGCAAATTGATTCCGCGAATGCCGTCGATGATATGAGTCAGCGAGGCATCAAACGCCGACCCGTCACCCGGACGGTCGATGGAAGCGGGCACCCCGGATTGGGCGGCAAACCGGTTTTTAACCAGACTGGCATCCGTCCCGGACGGGGCCTGGAAACTGCCGCCTCCCGACGTCGGGGCCGGGTGTTGAAGACTCTCAATCTGCTTTTGCACCGCCGTCACCTGCCAGTGATAGGGCGTCATCCCGGGCTGGGCCAGCAATTCCTGTTTTTCGGCCAGAAGTCGGGCCAGCCGGCTTTCCGACTGATCGTCGCGTGCCCGGCCCAGCGGCCGCCGCTGGCCGCTGCCCGCTGCCGCCGGCTGATAACTGGCCAAATCATTCGAAATAATCTGAATATCATTGCGGACTGTCTCGATTCCCTGGGCAACGGCATTCACCTGGGATGCCATTCGGTCCACGACGCCCACATGGAAACTCATAAAATCACGACTGAGCTGATCAACAATCCCGGTGGCATTGTTCTCGTGGAATCGGGTATTCAGTGACGTATTGATATTTACGACCAGGGTATTGAGGAATTCGATTTCGTCCCGCCCGCCGGTACCCTGCAGCACGATCTGGTAATCAGCCGAGTTGGCCGAGTCACCGAGCCGCGCGCGAATACTGATGGCATTGCGGACTTGCCCGGCATCGCCGGATTTCAGGACCGGACTGGTCACGGGAGCCTTCAAGGCAGCAATCAGCGCCGTGACCTTGTCGTGTGCCGTTTGTTCGCGCAAGGCCGCAGTGACTTGTCCGTTAAGCGAGGTTTTTTCGATCCCCGATTCAGGCTGATAGACCAGCTGAAAACTGGCCGTGGAACGAAACGTTTTGACCGACAGCGGCCACAATAGCAAACCCAGCAACAGCAGCGTGCTGGACGTCAAAATCCAGGCGTACAGCTTCATGCCGGCCGGCCGGTTCAACGGTTTGGCTGGATGGGGTAAGGGTTGGTTCATCACAGTGCCGAGGGTAGGAAATTTGCCAGCCGATGCCACGCCCGCGCCAGGATGCCTCCCGCGGCGCAAGATTGTCGGCGACCCCGTTCGGGTATTCCGACCTCATCCCTATCGTCAAAAAACGAAACTTCGCTTTAACTGATTTAAATGGCCGAACCCGATTAATCGGAAAAGCTTTCCCAGCTTGTCAGATTGACGAGACGGCCGCAGCCGTCCGGAACGAAATGACCGTTTGGGTCCGGGTCAGAAAACAAGGTTGCCGGGCAGGAAAAGGGATCGGTCGACTCTGCAGAAAACAGTTGGGCTGGGAGGTGAGGGTGCCACGGTTGGCTGGTTCAACCGTCCCATTTCCGGGAAATAACGGCGCCGGGCGAGCCGGCAGCGGCACCACATCGTGGTTTTCTACCGAGCCGGATCGGTCCATCTCTCCAATCGATGCGACCCGGCCCCCGGGTATCCATTCGACCGGTTACTGGTCCACGGATTGTTTTATTCCGGGATGAGGCCGGGGCCGGAAGTGCGGAGCGTCGTCCTTCCGGGCGACCCGCACAAGGGTCTCAAAGGACCCGTGCTGGGCAATCTCATGGTCCTGGTTGATCAATTCCAGTTTCCACAGAACACGTCCGGTCCGTTTTGCTGCCGCCTGTTTTTCGGCCACGGTCGTCCGGACGTGGATGGTATCGCCGATAAACAACGGGCGTGTGAATTCCCAGGCACGTACGGCCAGAAAGGCGACGGTATCCACGGCCGGACATTGGCTTCCCAACCCGGCCGCCCATGACAATCCGAGCAGGCCATGGGCCACCGGGCGACGCCATGGAGTCGTTTCGGCAAACACGCGGTCAACGTGCAGGGGATTCATATCGCCGGTCATGTTGGCGAAATTGACCACGTCGGTTTCGGTGATCGTACGGGCCGAACTGACCCAGGTGCGCCCCTCGGCAAGCTGATCGAACGTCAATCGCATGTCCATAATTCGTCGGTCCCTGACGCAAAAGTTCCCGGGGTCAAATGTGCTGACGTCGTGTCTGCTGGTCCGTGATACCCGCCCGGCGATCCCCCCGGTCCGGACAACAACAAGTCCGGCGCGGCAGGCGCTCAAGGCCGGGCAACTGGTCCGCCATTGAGTTATTTCATTCGGTTATCAAGTCGGGGTGATAGGATTTGAACCTACGACCTACTGGTCCCAAACCAGTCGCGCTAGCCAGACTGCGCCACACCCCGTTCCGGGAAACGGACAGTAAATCCTAGCTGCCTGGAGCCCGACCTGCAATGCGCTCCGGTCGTTTGCCGGGCAGCTGATCAGCCCGGTGCAAGTTCGTCAGCCGGGTAACCATCATGCCGCCTGTCGATCGCGGGAAGGTCCGGCCAACAATTCACGCAGCCGGTCGAATTCCCGGTTGTTGGCGAAATGCACAATGATCCTGCCATTTCCCCGTGCGTTCTGGCGAATGTCGACGTTGGTTCCCAGGGCATGTTTGAGTTCCTGTTTCAGTGCCTCCAGTTGCTGGTTGGTGGTGCGGGGCGGCGGACTGCCGGGACGGGCAGCGTTGTCCTCCCGGGCGATCCGGTCGGCCACCTCGCGTTCGGTGGTGCGCACGTTGACCCCGTCCCGTTGAATTCGATTGCAAAACTCAATTTGGGACGCCTCGTCACCCAGGGGCAACAGGGCCCGGGCATGGCCCATGGTAATCTTTCCGGACCGCAAGGCGTCCTGAACCAGCGCGGGTAACTCCAGCAGCCGTATCAAATTGGTCAATGTCGAGCGGTCGATCTTCAACCGGTTGGCCAGGTATTCCTGGGTGCACCCGTGCTCGTCCAGGTAACGCCGAAACGACAGGGCCTTTTCAATCGCATTCAGATCCTTGCGCTGCAGGTTTTCAACGATGGCCAACTCGGCGACCAGCCGGTCATCGGCTTGTCGGACCCGGGCCGGAATCGTTGACCAGCCCGCCTGAATCGCGGCTCGCAAACGACGTTCTCCGGAAATCAGCTGGTACCGCCCGCCGACAACACGGACCAGCACGGGCTGCAGCATGTCGTGCGTCTTGAGGCTTTCGGCCAGCGCGGCGATTTCGGGTTCGTTGAATTCCCGCCGTGGCTGAAACGGATTGTCATCGATCTCGTAGACGCTCAGCTGAATCATGTCGCTGGTGGTCGACGAACCCGGCGTATCACCGGACAACTGGTCTCCCGACTCAGGCTCGTTGCTGACACTCAACAGTGCTTCCAGCCCTCGCCCCAGTCTCTTTCGATTATTACCCGTCATGTCCAAGTACCTCCATGCACAGTTCGATATAGGCGCGCGAGCCGCGGCTGCGGGGAGCATAGTCCAGCACCGGTTGGTGATGGCTGGGCGCTTCGCTGAGCGTCACGTCACGCGGAATTACGGTTTCAAAAACAATCTCGCCAAAAAAATCCCGAACCTCCTCGTCCACCTCGCCGGTCAGTTCCAGAGACTCGTCAACCATGGTCAGCAGGATACCGGCAAACTCCAGTTGGCCCGGCTGTCGCTGCATCACCTCGCGGATGATGTCGATCATTTGCCGCAGCCCCTCCATGGCGAAATACTCGCATTGAATGGGCATCAGGATTTCGTCACTGGATGACAACGCCGTCTGCGTAAGGCGACCAGTCGACGGCGGACAATCAATTAACACATAATCGAACAGACCCGTACAATTTCGCAGTTGCTCGACCACTCGTTGTGACTGACTGTCCCCCAAATTCGCTCAGCATATCGACGTCCCGAAAACGGAGGCTGCCCGGCAACAGCATCAGTCGATCACAGGGGGTTGCTACCACGCAGTGACGCAAGGCCAGGTCCCCAACCAGGGCGTGGTCGCCCGTGGGCCGATGTCCCAAACCAGTCGTGGCGTTGCATTGCGGGTCCATATCCACCAGCAACGTCTGCTGGCCAGCCCGGGCCAGACTGGCTGCCAGGTTGATCGAGGTGGTCGTTTTGCCCACCCCGCCCTTCTGATTCGCAATGCAGATTGTCCGCGGCACAGCCCATCTCGACGGTAGACCGACGCATTTCCAACCCGGTCACAAACCGGATTTGAACAACGCGTTTTTGACCGCTCCTCAATAGCAGCCCCGAGGCCGCGCGGGAATATCAGTTGTTGGGTTCCCAAATCGATCGACCTCCAGGCGGTTGCTTCCCGGACAAACCCTGTTTGCCTGACCATTCTGGTCCCCGCAGTTGACAGAAACCAGTTCCACATGAAACTCTGCCCAAAAACCGCAAATTGCCCGGTCGTTCCATGTGAAACGAGGCAGACGGGGGGGTTCAAGTCCGCGTTCCTGTTGGCGTTGGCAATGTTTCCTATGGAACCGTCCCTAATTTCGGGCTCATTGTGCAGGGTGCCGACAACCTCCGTCTGCACCGTTTCGATATCCCCGGTCCGCGGCAGCAGACGACGGGCGTGGATAGCGGCAGCCCACGGGGACCGGTTCGGCGCCGGAAACGGGTGATGGCCTGACAATTCGGTGGTGCGCTGTGCCGTTCCCGATTTCCGCGATGCCGGGTGAAAGGCAACGGAGCCCACCGCCGGTCGGTTTGCGCGACTATGTGGTGAGCGGATTCAGGATCAGACCACTCAGCAGCTTGGGATAGAAGTACGTACTTTTGGCCGGCATTCGTTCGCCGGCCAGACTGATTTGCCGAACATGTTCGATGGTTGCAGGCATGACGATGGAAACCAGTTCGAACCGTCCCGCCACACCCTCCTGCCCTGTGGCATCCCGGCCCGCGGCGTCCCCCTGTTCAATTCCCCCGGCGACCTCGCCGATCGTGCGCACATATTTCGGCGTTGGCAAATCGTCCAGTCCGAGGATTTCGGGTATCAGCAATTCGTGCAATATGGATACTCCCAGCGAACGCCACGCGGGGCTTTTATCAGGCCGGCACTCCGCCAACCTCGCATGACCGGCGTCGTTCAGTTCGGCCATCAGCCAGGTGTCGTCGGCGGCGCAGTAAAAGGCCATTTGCGCCTGGCGATCCTCGATTTGGATGCGCTCCCAGACGTGTTCGGCCCGCCCGGCGCCCTGGCCGATTACCTCGCAGCGGCAAACGACCGACAAGGCCTGGCCCAGTTCATCCGAGCGGATTGGCGGAACACCGCGCCACAGTCGATGGGTCGGCTGTACGATCATGCCTGGATCACTCATGCTGACGCAACACATGGATACGTAATTGGCCGGATGCTCGGCGGGTAACGGCGTTTCGGCGGACACTTCTGCCTGGTAATTCAGTGCCGTCTCGTAGCGATGGTGGCCATCGGCAATGAACAATTCACGCGGCCCCATCAGCGTCTGGGCTCGACTGATTGCGGCCGGGCTGGTCACCAGCCACAGTTTGTGGATGACACCTGAGTCGTCGACGGCTTGCACAGGCGTTCGGTCGTCAATCGCCTGCTCCAGTACGTCCATCACCTCATTTTGTTCGTCGACATAGATTGAAAAAATTTGACTGGTATTGCAGCGGGTAGCCCGGACCAGATTCAACCGATCGGTTTTGGCGCGCCGAGTGCGTTTCCTCATGCGGGAATATGCGCCCCTGGCCGAAAGGCTCCAGATGCACCCGAGCAACAAATCCGCGGCGTGTCACCGGTTGTCCATCCAGCTCAAATTCCTGGTGATAGACGTACAGGGCCGGTTGCGAATCCGGCTTCATTACGCCCTGGCGGCACCATTCCCGAATGAAACCGGCCGCCCGTTGGTAGTTGGCTCCCGGCTCATCTCCCGGTTCGCTGCGGTTCAGAATCACCCGCACAATATTGGCAGGATGCCGCGCGTACAGGTCACGCTGCATTTCGGAGGTTATGACATCATAGGGTGGCGCGACGACATCGCTCAGATTTCCGACGTGGGCCAGGTCGTAACGCAAGGCGTGAAATGACTGGATATCTGCCACAATTGAGACTGGTTAAAAAAAGACCGAATCCGGGGAACTGCTCAGCGGTCCTTCAGTTTACGGGCGCCGCCCCGGCTGAAAAGAGGGGGCGAAATATATTGCCCTGTTGCACCGCCGGGGACCGGCACGATGCTCAATCATATTGCCGGCCAGTCACCCGCCGACCCGGTCGAGCGAGTTCCCGCGGATTGCGTAACGCACCGCAGGGGTACTCTAGTTGCCGGTGTCCAGCCGGGCGGATTGCAGCCGGTCAAAATATTCGTCGAGAAATTTTTCGTACTCGCGTCGCATTTCGCCGGCTACATCATCGGCCGAGCGGACCCGAATCATGACACTGCAAATCTCTTCGGCATCTGGCAACTCGTCGTCGATCGTGTTGACAAACTGCAGCACTCCCTGTCGATCCACGATGGCGTAGACCGGCCACGAATTCAAACCAATCGTTTGCCCGCTGGCAAATCCGGGATCGGCACAAGTGGCCATGTTCGGCGAATAGGGAATGCGTTGAAGCAGGTCGCGCAGTTGTGGATCGCCCGGCTGCAGATCCGGAATCGGTTGAATCTCGGCTATGTGGTATTCCCGGCCCGACAGATTTTCAGCGACCTGCTGGATGACGTTGTGCCAGGCATCGTCAGCGAGTGTGTCGCCGCGCCACGCCAGCAACGTAACTTTGCCTTGCCATCCAGTCTGGTCGATCCCGTTTCCCTTGTCATCCAGCAGGCCCATGGCCGGAACGGGCTTTCCGATACTGGCCGACGGGAATGGTTCGGGAACGGCCACGAACTGGCGGACCGGAACGGCGTTATCGGGCAACTCCAGTGCAAAATGGTCGGGCGGAAAATCGGGGCTGGTCGTGGCAGCTCGAAAGGTGGCTACAATTTCGAGGTTTTGGACCGCCGGATTGCCTTGCAACTTGCGATCCAGAGCCTGAATCGGGTAGCGAATTTCCCGCAACAACCAGCTGTCCCTGTCGACCATCAATTCAATCGTCAGGTCGCCATGGCGCACCTGGATACCGTAACAGGGGCGGGCGTCGACCACCCGGTCCGCCGAACGGGCGGCGGTTTCGCCATCCAGCCATCCGACATCCAGCCGCCCGGTCAACAGACCAGGGGTCGGAGGAAAAAACATGACGGCAATGTCGGGTCTGGCCGGATCCAGCGGCATGTCCATTTGACCTGTGACATAGTGCCGGCAGATTTCATCCTCGAACAACCCCTTCAGCGGCAAGACCTGATCCGCTGTTTGAATTTTCCACTGGTTATCCAGGTTTCCGGAACTGAAGTCATAAATAAAGCATCCCATGCGCTGACCATCAGCCCGAATCCGCGCGTTGTAGACGCTGCAACGCAGCTTGTTTTCGCGCTGGAATTCGACCGCCCATGGATGGGGCTCCTCCAGGTAACGGCCCTGCAATTGGTAACGGAGTGTCAGGAACGCTTCGTCCCGGTAGGCCTGGGCAGCGGCGTACGTCTGCCGCATCTTCGCCAGAATGTCCCGCGCGGAGGGCCGCATGGGTACGTCGACGGACTCGATTCCGTTTTCGGATAATCCCGATATTGCCGGTTGGTCAACCGGGTTGCAGGCGGCCGTGACCAACAGAAACAACAGCCCCAGCCCGATCACCGCGGAATGGGATTCGCGGCCCCGGCGCCCCCAACGAGAACATTCCATTTGCTAAAGAATCCCTGAAACAGTAATTCGGGAGTTTGGATCGCTCCATTAGACCGCCAACCGGGCGTCCGGGTAAACATCGCTTCGAGGCGGCCGCCTGACCGCGGGACCGCTGATCATTGACGCATTTTTGCACCAGCCGATATGATGGTGCCCGGGGAGGTCGGCTGAATCGGACTGGCATTTGGTCCCGTCCAGTCATTTCCGTTTCCGTCCGTGACATCCTGCACCAGGTCAACCGTGTGATGAGTACCAGGCCCTCCGGAATTCAGTTGTGTGACGAATTGCAAATCGATGCCGACGCTCTGGATTTGCTGGAACAGCCGCAACGCGATGTGATCCCGGCGACGCTGGAATTGGCCAAACTCAATGCGGTGCTGCTGGAGCGGTTTCACCAGCCGATGGAATATCCCCCCATATTCCAGTCGACCGTGCCCGGCGATTCGGTGGTGATTGCGATTGTGCCCGGCACGACTCGCGGATCGCAAATCGGATTGGCAGCGGCCGATTTGCTGGCGGAAAACGGGACCGCCCCCGGTGACATTTCGTTACTGGTCGTCGATTCCCCCGAGTTTGAGGATTTCAGTTCGGACCGGTACCACGTGGTTCGCTTTGATCCGGATGATCCGCACCAGCGCGCCTACCTGATCGCGGGGATGGATGCCGAGCCCGTCTATATCAGCCGCGTGTTATTTGACGCGGACGTGGTGATCCCGGTTGGTTCGTTTTACGGGGCCGCGCCGCGGGACAGCATTTGCCCGGCTTTTTGCGACCGACCCACTCGCGAATACCTGTTGGGATTACCGCCGCGCGAGGCAGACGCCACGATCAACATGATCAATGAAAACCTGGGTGTGTTTTGGCAAATCAATGTGCTCGACGGTCCGGGCAATGAGCTGGTGGACATCCTGGTTGGAGCCCGGCGGCGGGTCCTGCTGGAATGCGTGGGGCGATCCGGGGACATCTGGAAAATCGAAACCGCCGCGGACCATCGACTGGTCATTGTCACGCTGGAGGCGGACGCCGATCAAAACTGGGAAAACGCCGCAGCGGCCCTGCTGCGGGCTGATCAGGTGGCGGGCGTCGAGGGCGTGATTGCCCTGATTTCACGAATTTCCACAGCCCCGCCTGCGCACTGGAAACGGGCCGGCCAAGCCCTGTCTCCGGCGTCGCGATTGGTCGACCTGTTTGAGCGCCGACACGTCTATTTGTTCAGCAAACTGACGCGGGCGGTCGCGGAAGAATCCGGTTTCGCACCGATAGCCGATTCGGATGAATTCCAGCGATTGCTGCAGCACTACGGACCCGGCACGTTGATCCGCGATGCGCACAAGGCGGAACTCCGGATTGCTTCCTCCAGCGGCAACGCGAGGACTACCGGATGACCGAACCCGCCGTCGCAGGGCCGGCAGTCCCGCTGACACCGGCAGTGGTCTGCCAGCTGGCCGGGGAAGATCGACAATCCTGGCTGCAAAATTTCTGCACTGCCGATCTGAAACAACGAACGCCCGGAACGGCTTGCGAAGCGTTCATTCTGAACGTCCGGGGGCGGACGCTGGCGCATGTGATTGTGCTGGTGGGTGAGGTCTCGATTTACCTGCTGGCCATCGGTTCCCCATCTGCGTCACTGGTTGATCACCTGGATCGGTATGTCATCCGTGAAGACGTCCAGATCGCTGACCAGTCCGCTCAATGCCAACTCGCCTGGTTCGGCGGCCCGCAACCGCCCGTGCCGGGCATCCCTGAGGATGGCCTGAAACCGTGGGCCCATATTCCGCTGGACCCCCATCGGTTGCTGATTGCCTCGTCGATCACGTCCGGGCGCGACTGGCTGCTGCTGACCATCAACGGGACAACCGGTGGCGAGGCGGAGCGGACCACGACAGACCCGGCTCAGTCCGGGGACCGGCAACGTTTTGAGCAAGGCCGGATTGCCGCCCGCTGGCCGCTGAATGGCACCGATTTGACGGACGCCAATTTTCCCCAGGAGTTTCGCCGGGACCAACAGGCGATCTCGTTTACCAAGGGGTGTTACCTGGGCCAGGAGACGGTTGCCCGAATCGACGCCCTGGGACACGTCAACCAGTTCCTGGTGAAACTGTCCGTTACCGGCGATTGGCAACAAATGCCCGGCAGCGAATTACGGATTGCCGGAGACGACAAGCCAGTGGGACGAATCACCTCCGCCGTATCATCCGATTCGGGGTCGGCACTGGCGCTGGGGTTTGTCCGGCGAACCAAAATCGATCCCCAAGCGGTTTATTCCTGGTCCGGCGGCCAGGCTCGTTTGCTGGACGAGCAGGTCTGACGAGGGCGCTGCCCGGCCGAGACGTTAACCGGAACCCGGTCGCCAGGCCCTCACAAATTCCTCATTGGTCTCGATCCGCGGCCCCTCCAGCAAATCGATACAGTACGGAACCGCCGGCATGACGGCCTGCAGGCACTGGCTGATCGCCCGCGGCTTTCCGGGCAGGTTAATCACCAGGCTTTGGCCGCGAATACCGGCTGTTTGCCGGGAAAGGATGGCCGTGGGCACGTGCTGCAGTGACATGGCACGCATCAGTTCACCGAAACCTGGCATCATCCGTTGGCAAATTACCTCGGTCGCCTGGGGAGTCACATCGCGTTGCGCGGGACCGGTTCCGCCGGTCGTAATCACCAGACAACAACCCTGCTGGTCGCATAACTCGATCAGGGTCGACTCAATCAACGGCTGCTCGTCAGGCACGATTCGGTAAACGGCATGCCAGGCACCGGCAACGGCCCGGGTCATGTATTCCTGAATGGCGGGTCCGCCCAGGTCGCGGTACTCGCCGCGACTGGCCCGGTCGGATACGGTCAAAATACCGATTCGGATATCGGCAGCGACGGGACGATTCATTGGCAAGCGGATCCGGTGCCCAGGGGAATCTTGTCAACCCTCCGTTGATGCCGGCCGCCCTCAAACTCCGTGTCCAGCCAGACATCGATCAACTCGGTCAGCTCGGATTCCGGCTTCACCTCGATCCGATCGGCCGACAGGCACAAAACATTGGCATCGTTGTGTCGCCGCGACATTTCGGCAGCCTGGCTGTCGTGACAAAGCGCAGCACGAATTTCCGGGTGTTTGTTGGCAGCCATCGACATTCCAATCCCGCTGCCGCAAATCAGGATTCCCCGCCCGGCCTGTCCGCTGGCGATCTTGCCGGCAACGGCATGGGCGATATCAGGATAGTCACAGCTGGCGGTGCTGAGCGTGCCACAATCCAGAACGCGAATCTCCCTGGCTTGCAGGCGCCGGGCAATTCGGGTCTTTAAATCGACCCCGCGGTGATCCGCTCCGATGGCAACCGTTTGAATATTCATGCGACCTCTTGCTCAATAGTCTCGGCGATAATCCGGTCGGCCCACGAGTTTGTAAAGGAGTCCATTTGTTCGGCGCACCGATCGTAAACTTCGGTGGCCTGACCAATCGGGTCATTGACATCGTGGTTGTCGGTCGAGAACAGGAAAGTCCGCGAATCCAGTTCCGGCCATTGCGAGACAAGCGCCCGTCGATGGCCGCCCGTCATGGTCAAGATCAGGTCGGCGTGCCGGGCCAGTTGATCGGTGATCGGCTGGCTGGCGTGACCGGAAATATCGATCTCACGGGATTTCATGACCTCCACGGCCTGATGACTGGGCATTCCCCCTGGCATGGCGGCCACACCCGCCGAACGGACCGAGATCCCGCGTTGCTCCAGTTCATCTTCGGCGCAGCCAAGACGCCGGGCCAGACGCCGGCGCAACAGGGCAGCCGCCATCGGGCTGCGACAGGTATTGCCGGTGCACACGACCAGCGCCAGAAAATAAGTCAGTTGTTGCAGCGTTTCCGCGGACAGGGAACCCTCACGCAGTACGGAAAAATGGTTCCCCGCCACTTCGATCACGGTCGAGGCCCGAGCCAGCTGGCTGGGTCCGTCATCGATGACCAGGTCGACCGCGTCACCCAACTGTTCGATCACCTCGGTCGCCGTGGTGGCGGCAGGCTGATCACTGATGTTGGCGCTGGTCAGCACCAGCGGGCCGGCCGAAAGGCGCAGTATTTGCAACGCCGTTGGGTGACCGGGCACTCGCAGCCCCACCCGGCCGTTCGGCAAGACGAGGTCTTGCACAGCTTCCGGCAACCGGCTGATCACGCTGTCCGGATGCGAGTCGCTGAGCACCATCGTAAGTGGACCCGGCCAGCAACGACGGGCCAGACGAAGGGCCAGGGGAGACATCGAGGGCACGTAGTCCAGCGCATCATCAGCGCTTTTGATCGCCAGCGCCAATGGCTTGCCCTCCCGCCGTTTGACGCGCAACAGTTTCTCGACGGCCTCCAGCGACAGTGCGCTGGCCGCCAATCCGTAGACCGTCTCGGTCGGTATGGCCACCAGTTTTCCGGCAGCCAGTGCGGCAACGGCCCGATGAATCCCGTCGCGCGGATCCTCCGAGCCTCTCAGGTCAATTACCGCGGGCGACATGCGAAATCAGGGTCAGGAGTCGTTTAGCTGGGCCCGGCGAGCCACAACGGTGCACATACGGTACTATATCGGTGGGCTTGCGGGACGGTCAAGTAATCGCAAGGCTATGCCCGGTTGGGCAACCAGCCCGGGCGGGACCTGGCGGACATTGATCCGGCCGGATAAATGGATGGCATCAGGGCGCCCGGGGAACCGCAGTTACAATCGATCAATGAAATAGCGCTGGCAACGATGGGAAAACCGGAAAAGGTATGGATCGGCTTTGATTTGGGCGGCACCAAGATGCTGGCGGTCGCCTTCGACAACGAGTTTCAGGGCATCGGCAGATCCAAGAAAAAATCCAAGGCCCATCTGGGCCAGAAGGCCGGGCTGGAGCGGGTCTTGCAAAACATTCGCGAGGCCCTGGAGGATGCCGGTGTCTCGGTCGACCGGTTGGCCGGGATCGGGATTGGCTGCCCGGGACCCCTGGATTTGGCGGCCGGTGTCATTCGCGAGGCACCCAACCTGGGCTGGAAAGATGTTCCGGTTCGGGCCGTTTTGGAAAAAGCCTTCCAATGTCCCGTGGTCGTGGCCAACGATGTCGACGCCGGCGTCTACGGCGAATACCGGTTTGGGGCTGGCCGCAACGCGCATTGTGTTGCCGGCATTTTTCCGGGAACTGGTATTGGGGGTGGCTGCGTCTTTCGGGGCCAACTGATTCAAGGCGCCAATTGCACGGCCATGGAAATCGGCCACATTCCGGTCATGGCCGACGGTCCCCTGGACGGCGCCGGTAATGCCGGAACGCTCGAATCCGTGGCCAGCCGCCTGGCCATTTCCAGCGCCGCCGCGGCGGCCGCCTACCGGGGCCAGGCACCGGAATTGATGCAGTTGACCGGTACGGATATTGAAAAAATTCGCAGCGGCGCGTTGGCCCAGTCGATCGGGGCGGGTGACGAGGCCGTCGCCAAAATCGTGCGGCATGCCGCCACCCACCTGGCGCGGGGCGTGGTGACCCTGATTCTGTTGATGGCGCCGGACGTCATTGTCCTGGGCGGGGGCCTGGTCGAGGCCATGCCCAAGCTGTTGATTGACGAAGTTCGCAAACGGACTCAGCGGATGATCCTGCCCGCCTTTCGAGATGTTTACCGAATCGTGCCGGCCGAACTGGGCGATGATGCCGGAGTCCTTGGCGCGGCTGCGTGGGCCCGGCACAGCATTGAGGCCGGACCATGAACGATACCGCCGAAACCGCCTCCCGGATCGTTGCCGTCATCGACGTCGGTGCCACATCGGTTCGGATGATGATCGCCCAGGTGTTGGCCGACGGGCGTGTCTGCAATTTGGAAAACCTGTCGCAAACGGTCCAGTTGGGCCGGGATTCGTTTGTATTGGGGCGGATCCGCCGCAGTACCATCGAGGACTGTGTGCATGTTCTGAAAATTTATCGTAACAAACTGGCGGAATACGACATCAACGGACCGGACCAGGTTCGGGTTGTGGCAACCAGCGCAGTGCGCGAGGCCGCCAACCGGCTGGCATTTCTGGATCGCATCTATATCGCCACCGGATTTGATATTGAACCGTTCGACGAGGCCCAGGTTCATCGGGTCACCTGGCTGGGAATCAAGCCGGTTCTGGACGCCAACCCGGAATTGCTGGAGGGGCAAACCGTTATTTGTGAAATCGGGGGTGGCAGTACGGAATCGCTGATTTTGAATAACGGCAGCGTGGCCTTTGCCCGCACCTGGCGGCTGGGGGCCCTGCGTCTGATCCATTCGCTGGAGGACAGGTACACGTCGTCGGTCCGTTCGCGTCATGTTCTGGAATCAAAGATTGCCCAAACGGCCAGTCAAATCAGCATGGTCGTGGATCGTGACCAGCCCGTCAATCTGATCGTGATGGGAAGTGAAATGCGTTTGGCGACTCGTGAGATCACCGGGCGTCAGCCGACCGGCCTGGAGTCCGTTACCACCGAGGACCTGCATTCGTTCACGGAAAAAACATTGCGATTGGGCCCCGACAAGCTGGTTTCCCGGTACCAGCTGGAAGTCCAGGAATCGGAATCGCTGGGCCCGGCCCTGCTGATTAACTGGATGATTGCCCGGCGACTGGGCGTGGAACAGGTGTATGTGGCCGAGGCCAATTTGCGGGACGGGCTGATCAAGGAAATGATCTCCGGACGGCAGTGGGTCGGCGGCACCAGGGAACAGGTGATTGGCTCGGTCATCAGCCAGGGGCGCCGATTTGCCTTCGACGAGGTGCACGCCCGGCATGTGGCCGGTCTGTCGCTGGACCTTTTTCGCGAGACGCAGGAATTGCACCAGATGCCCGGCCGCTGGGAGCTCAGCCTGCATGTCGCCGCGTTGTTGCACGAAGTGGGGTTGTCGATCAATGAACGCAGCTATCACAAACATTCGATGTATATCATTCGCAATTCCGTGTTTTTCGGAATCAGTTCCCGCGAGCTGGATCTGATCTCCCTGGTCGCGCGATACCATCGACGGGCCCTGCCCCAGCGGACCCATGAGATCTACTCCCGGCTGGACCAGGACGACCGGGTGGCCGTGTCCAAACTGGCCGCCATGCTGCGGATTGCCAAGGCCCTGGATGTCGGACGCAATCAGGCGATTCGGCAACTCCGCTGCCGCGTCCGCGGCAAATCACTGGTTATCGAGGTTCCTGGCAGCGCGGATTTGTCACTGGCCCAGCTGGAACTGCGGCGACAACAGGATTTGTTCGTCTATGTTTTCGGGCTGACCGTCGAGTTAACCCGCGGCCCGGATGAGCCTGCCTGAGGCCGATCGAGTAGAATCCGGGGCTGCCGGTGCGGGCCCGGCCATGTCGAACCATCACAACGCCACAAGTCAAGTATGAACGAATCACAAAACCCCGGTCACCAGTATCTGAACCGGGAACTGAGCTGGCTGGAATTCAATCACCGGGTTTTGGGCGAAGCCCAACGGGCCAAAACTCCCCTGTTGGAACGCGTCAAGTTTCTGGCCATCAGCGGTTCCAATCTGGACGAGTTTTTTATGGTGCGTGTCGGGGGTTTGCTGATGCAGACCGAGGGCAATCCGGACCGCACCGGGATCGCCGGGATGACACCGGACCGGCAACTGAAAAAAATTCGCGAGCGTGTGTTGCGCATGGTTGCTGACCAGTACCAGTGCCTGACGCAACAACTGTTACCGGAACTGGAGCAGCACGAAATCCGGCGGTTTCGGATCAGTGAACTGGACGGCCGCCAACTGGAGCATCTGGCCTGCCAGTTTGAGGAATCGCTGATCGCCGCGGTCAGCCCAATTGCCGTCCGCGATTCGCACGATTTTCCGACAATGATCGGGTCGGCGCTGGGCGTCTGTTTTCGCGTCCGGGGCCCCGGTTTGGAGTCCGTGATTGACCGATTCGGGGCTGGCCGAACCGATCCGCAAAGCCCGGAATCCGGCGAACGCATGGTGGTGGTGCCCATCGGCCGGTTCCTGTCGCGGATCATGTCGGTCCCGGTCGAACAGGGATTCGGTTTTGTGCTGGTCGAGGATGTGCTGATTCATTTTGCGAACCAGCTCCTGCCCGGACAGGAGATTCTGGAAGCGGTCTCTTTCCGAACCAGTCGCAACGCGGATGTCGCGCTGGACGAAGAAGGGGCCGCCGATTTGCTGGTGGGCATGCAGGCCATGCTGGAAGAGCGGCGGACCAGTGGCTGTGTCCGTCTGGAAGTGCATGACTCGGCATCCGACGAGGTTGTCGGGTTCCTGGAGTCTTGCCTGGAGATCGGACCGGAACTGACCTACCAGATTCCGGGAGTCATCGACCTGTCCGCCCTGTTTCAACTGAGCGGCATCCCGGGCTTTGCAAAACTGAAGTTCGAACCGTGGCCGGCCCAGCAGATTTCGGGCTATTCGGCCGGGGACGATATCTTTCAGTTTATCGCCAGCGGCGACCGGGCCATGATTCACCCCTATCAGGGCTTTGAACCGGTGGTGGATTTTATCAAGGCGGCGGCCGCCGACCCCAAGGTACTGGCGATCAAGCAGACCCTGTACCGAACCAGTGCCCACAGCGAAATCGTGGCGGCCCTGAAAACCGCGGCCGAGTCGGGCAAGCACGTTACGGTGATTCTGGAGCTGAAGGCCCGGTTTGACGAAAAACGAAATATCGACTGGGCCCGAACCCTGGAACGCGCCGGCGTGGATGTGGTGTACGGAGTTCGGGGGCTGAAGACCCACGCCAAGATTTGCATGGTGGTTCGCCGGGAGCCGTCCGGCGTCCGCCGCTATTTGCATTTTGGGACGGGCAATTACAACGAGTCTACTGCCCGGCTGTATACCGACGCCAGTCTGCTGACCTGTGATGAAGCCCTGGGGAACGATGCGGTCAACCTGTTTAACGCCATTACCGGCCTGTCGGCGCCGCAAGCCATGAAAAAACTGGTCGCCGCCCCGCTGCAGTTGCGGGAGCGATTTTACGAGCTGATCGATGTCGAAACGGTCAGCGCCCGCAAGGGCCGCAAGGCCGTGATCCGCGCCAAAATGAACTCGCTGGTGGATCCCGGAATCATCGATCGCCTGTACAAGGCCTCACAGGCCGGGGTTCAAATCGAACTGAATGTTCGCGGTATCTGCTGTCTGCGGCCCGGTGTTCCCGGATTAAGCGAGACCATTCGCGTGGTCAGTATCATCGACCGCTTGCTGGAGCACGCCCGCATCTACTATTTCTTGCACGGCGGTGATCACCGAACCTTTATCTCCAGCGCCGACTGGATGGGACGCAATCTGGACGGGCGGATCGAGTTGCTCGTCCCGGTGGAGGAACCCCATGCCTCGCGACGTGTCCTGGAAATGCTGAATGCCTGTCTGGCCGACAACGTTCGCGGTCACGAGCTGTTGCCGGACGGAAACTGGAAACCGCTCACTCCCGGAAAATCGACGCCGCTTCGCAGCCAGGCCCATCTGTATTCGCTGGCCTGCCAGGAATTTGAGCGGGCTGCCCGGAATTCTCACAAGATGTTTCATCCGCACCGGGCCAGCGATGCCGGATGACGCGGCGCCCCGGCATCCGACAGCTGTCCCGTGAACCGGGACCGGGACCTTGCGGATCACCCACCGCAGGCTCATACCAAACGGGCCCGGAGCCGTTCCTGATTCGCGCAGAGCGCCGCCAACGGGGTGTGGCATGGAACCACGGTTGTGCGTCGCGCCGGGTCCTGTCCTTGCGACTTGCACCCGCCACCGTAAATGGCACCCGCCACCGTAAATGGCACCCGCCACCGTAAATGGCGCTAGCCACCGTAAATGGAACCTGGCTGCAGCTGTTGCGGCGCGACCGGAACGGTCCCCGGCGCATACTGCATGCCCGGCTGAATCGGCATACCGGGCTGGATTTGAGGCGGTGGTGTGACCATGCCGGGGGGCGGCGCCTGCACGTTGGGCATTTGATTGTACGGCTGGGCGTACTGGCCGTAGTTGGTTCCGTAGGCACCGCAATTGCTGCACGGGGCGCCCTGGCAACCGGCCAAAGCCAGCGCCGCGAGACTCGACCCCAGAATGAGATGGGAGATTACATTTTTCATGAATGAACGTCTTTCAAACAGGGACAGGGTTAATTTCAATCGGCACGGGAAACGGGTTTTCCACAACCCTGCTAACCCTGCCGGAACCAGGGCCTAAAATGCGATACCTCCGCCAACCATCAGGGCATTGGACATTTCGTAACTCGTCGCCGGATCTGACCGATAGATGATCTCGCGGTTAAACACGTAACCCAACTCAAACAGTCCGGAGACACGCCGCGGCCCCACCCACTCCACGCCGATAAAGGCCCGAATATCGTTTACGTCTGCCTGGTCAGCGAAACCGGCCAAACGTTCGATGGTCCAGGAACCACCTCCGTACTCACCCCCGACATACACCCAAACTTCGCTGTTCCCCAAATTCGGCAATCGCTGGGCCAAACGGGGCCGCGGGAAATAGACATCCAGTTTCAGGTCGGGATTGGGATAAATGAAAAATCCCAGAGCGGGCAGCAACTTGGTACTGACACGGTCGAAATACTCGATGCCAATCTTGAACGTGTTGGTGTTATTCAATCGGAACCAGCCCAGCCCCAGTCCGGTAATCCGGATGCTGTCGCTGTTGGTCACGTTAAAATCCGAATAGACGCCGACGGTCACGTTAATCTCGGCACCAAAATTGCGATCCCATGGCGTGGAAAAATCGTTGGCCAAATACGCGTTGTAGGTCCGTGGCGGCAGGTCCGCGCCCGTCACCGCGGTGTCGGGCCCGTTCCAGAAATTAAACGTGAACCCCGGCGAAATCCTTAGCGGCTGGGTACTCCACAGAAAATTCGGGATCGCCAGAGTCGTGGCAATATCGGATTCGACCCATCCCAGATAGTTGTCGCCCGGGGCTGCAATAAAGGTATTCCGCCAGCGGGGGCGCTCCAGCAGCCGGTAGACTTGCGATTGCTGCAGTCGCGCCCATGCCTCGTTGGGCCAGGCCGATGCCGAATTGGCGAATGGGCTGCCCGCTGGCGTTTGATACGCGGTCCCCGGCGCGGTCAATGTTCCAGCCGGAGGGGGATAAATAAACGGAGGCGGCTGAACGGACTGTGTTTCGGGGGTCGCCAGTCCTCCCATCGGATTGCCCGGCTGAATGGCAAACGGATCAAACACCTGTTGCTGGATCAATACCGGTTGTCCGGCGGTTGCTCCCGCCGGCAGATTGGGCGTTAGCTGCGGCAAAACCGGGGGCGGCAGCGTGGCGGGCGGCGGCGGAACAATAGCGGGCTGGGACATCGCCGGGTTTTGGACCGGATTGGGCCCGGTGTTGGGTGCTGGCTGGATCAGGGGCGGAGCGATTTGACCGTTCGGAATCACAAATGAATCGCCAAACCGGGCGCGCTGAGCGGATACAGGCGCAGCGGCTCCGGCGATGCTGGCAGCCGTCAGCAACCAGGCACAAATTCGGATTTTTGGACCGCTTTTGCCAAACATTTTCAGCTTGTCCAGTCGATACAGAACGATTACGCAGAAATTCGGGTCGTCATTAGCAGTTTCCGCCCTGCCGGGTCAACAGCGATGGGCACCGCGCGGCGACGCCCCGGGGGGCGACACTCTCCAAAAAACGGGATCGCTTTCCAAAAAACCGGGACGCAAAAAACCGGGACGTATGGGCCCGCCACCCGCACATCCGGCCCCGCCGCCTGTCAGGCAACCGTTGGCCACCCGGGTCCGGGCAACGCAAGCTGCGGACGGAAAAACGCCGCGCCGACAATGGACCCCGCCCATGGCGGTTCCAGTCGCCCGGCCGTTTCCCGGACACACCGCGGGCTGGCGGGTGGGAGCGGGCCGAAGCAGCCCGACAGGGAGGCGGACAAGGCCCGTTAGCGACTGTTGACGGGCGTTATTTGCACCCTGCCGAAGGCACGTCGGTGGCGACCCGCGCAACCCGAAAAAAACCGGCGTAACGGGGAAAAAAATTGAATCCGGTCCACGGGTTTGCGGTTTTCACCAGGTGACAGCGAAGTGATAATAAGGCTGCTGCCGAGTTGTTTTGCACCCTTTCAGGCAGTCGTATTGCGTCGGGTCCTTGCGGGAATCCCGGCGTTCGCCGTTATTCCAATGCTCAGGCATCCGGTCCGGTTCGATCGGTCCTCTGATGCTTTTCCGTTTTTGCTCAATCAGGAGAGTCTCGTGGCCAACGTGGATACCAACAAATTGCCTTACAAAGTCGCCGACATCGGGTTGGCGGAACTGGGCCGCAAGGAAATCGAAATCGCCGAAGTCGAAATGCCGGGCTTGATGGCCTTGCGGGAAAAATACAGCTCGTCCAAACCGTTGCAAGGTGCCCGAATCGCAGGATGTCTGCACATGACCGTACAAACGGCCGTGCTTATCGAAACGCTGGTCGAACTGGGTGCCGAGGTGTCATGGTCCAGTTGCAACATTTTTTCCACCCAGGATCATGCGGCAGCAGCTATGGCGGCGGCCGGCATTCCGGTGTACGCCTGGAAAGGCATGAACGAAGAAGAATTTGACTGGTGTATCGAACAGACGTTGCACTTCCCCGATGGCCAGCCGCTGAACATGATCCTGGACGACGGTGGCGATCTGACGTTGATGGTCCATGACAAATTCCCGGAGCTGTTGCAGGGCATTCGCGGTCTGTCCGAAGAGACGACGACCGGAGTTCATCGGCTGCATCAAATGATGAAAGAAGGCAAACTGGCCGTTCCGGCAATCAACGTGAACGACTCCGTTACCAAGAGCAAGTTCGACAACCTGTACGGCTGTCGCGAATCATTGGCCGACGGTATCAAACGAGCCACCGACGTCATGGTCGCCGGCAAGGTCGTCGTGATTTGCGGCTACGGAGATGTTGGCAAGGGCTGTGCCGACGCCATGGATGGTCTGGGTGCCCGGGTAATCATAACCGAGATCGATCCAATTTGCGCCTTGCAGGCCACCATGGAAGGTTTTCAGGTCATCACGATGGATGACGCCGCCCCGATTGGTGACATCTTTGTAACCTCGACGGGTAACAAGGACGTGATTCGGGGCGAACACATGGACCGCATGAAGCATCAGGCGATCGTCTGCAACATTGGGCATTTCGATAACGAAATCCAGATGAAATACCTCAATGACCGGGCCGATATCGAGCGGGTCAACATCAAAAAGCACAGCGACGCGGGTGGCCCCGTCGACAAGTACGTGTTTCCGGATGGCAAGGCGATTATCGTACTGGCCGAAGGGCGTCTCGTGAATCTGGGTTGCGCCACCGGACACCCCTCATTTGTCATGAGCAACAGCTTTACCAACCAGGTCATGGCCCAACTGGCGCTTTGGCAAGAGTCTGACAAATACGAAGTCGGAGTGCACGTGCTGCCGAAGATTCTGGACGAGGAAGTCGCCCGACTGCATCTGGAAAAACTCGGGGTCCGGCTGGAAGTAATGACCGAGGAACAGGCCAGCTACATTGGTTGTCCGGTCAGTGGTCCCTACAAACCGGATCACTACCGCTACTAAACCAGACTCACCCGTTCGGGCCAGGCGATCCGGACGGGCAAACGGCGTGCGCTTCATCAGGCCCGGACCCGATTCCGGGCCTTTTTTGTTCCGTTGGCTGGCTGCCGTCAGCGGTTCCCGGTTATCCGCCGGCCGAGAGCATCCGGTTGCCGGTCGCCGTCCACGATAATTCGACCGCCCGTTCGAACCAGGCCCGGCCCGTATTGCGCGGATTCCAGTATCTGACACCGGGTGATTTCCACCTCGGCGTAGGCTTCGGTACGTACCTGGGCGACCCCGTTGTTGCCCACCAGCGACTGGTCCAGTTGCACACGCGATGCGCCCCCCACCGACAATCCACTGCGTCCGTTTCCACGCAACGTGCACCGCGCAATGACGGTATTGGTGACACCGTCGTGGGCGTTAATCCCGTCCAGTGCGAACCCCTGCACAACCAGCCCGGCGACGACAACCTGATGAACCTCGTAAAGAGTAATGCCGGTTTGCAGCTTGCAGCAGGACAGGGGGTATTGTCCCGGCGTTTTTCCGGGTTCCACACAAAAGTAAATCCAGCCGTTGTACAGGGCCCATTGTAATGGCTCCAGCGATGGCAGCGGTTCGTCCCGCATGACCGGGATCCGTTCGGCGGGTCGATCACCCAAATACAGCTGCTGGTGGCTTTTCAAGTCCGGTTGGAATCGAAAAACCTCGCCCCGCACCGGCTCCCAGCCAGTGCCCGATACGGGACCCGTGCCGTCCAGAACAGCTCCGTCGCTGACAATTTCAAATGGTATCAACCCGGTACCGCTGTGGCGGGCGCCCTGGATGGTCAGACTCTCCCGATACGGGATGTCGGTTTTTTCGATAATTACCCGATCACCGGTTCGTGCCATTTCCAGCGCCCGACCGATGGTTTGGACTGCACCGGCGTCGGCGGAGCCGCTGGCAGAGGGCCGACCGTTAAATTTGTCGTCCCCCGTGACGTTGTTAACGTAAATATCGTCTGCCCGAAGCGCAACTGCACACGCGCAGGTCAGCAGGCAGACAAATATGGCGGATCGGTAAGGCATTGAGGCAGTTTCCAGCGATGCAAGTCAGTGAAAGTTTGCCATTTTAGTGCGAGGCACACAAAGTGGTAGCATTCCCGACGGGAATTCCTCAAAACCGCTGACTATTTCGCGTGGATAAAGGGCCTGCGTCAAAAAAATGGGGTGTCAGGCGATTGGAGGGACGGCGGGCCCGTTTGTGACGTCAAACGGCCCGGACTGCCCGTATTTCCTCTGCTCTTTTAGAGAAAAGGCAGCTTCCGGAAAAGATCGATATGCCGTCACAAGGCCCGCTCGCGCAATTCGCCGCGGTTACCGACAGCCATTCGGCCGATGATCTGCCGTTGGCCGGCCCGATGGCACCGGATCCCCGGGTGCCTGCAAAACGTTTGTGTCCAGGACGGCCCGGAGAATTCGACCAAGCGCGTACGTTATCAAGCGCGCACGGTGTTTGCCAGCATTTCTCGAAACTGCGCGAACAGATAATGGCTGTCGTGCGGACCGGCAGAGGCTTCGGGATGATATTGAACGCTAAAGGCGGGAAGCTGACGATGTCGCAACCCGGCGATCGTGTTGTCGTTCAGGTGGCGATGCGTGATCTCCAGACATTCCGGCAACCCCTCTTCAGAAACGGCAAAGCCGTGGTTTTGCGACGTAATTTCGACTCGCATGCTGTCACAGTTTTGGACAGGCTGGTTGGCACCCCGATGGCCAAACTTGAGCTTGAAAGTCCGGGCACCGCAAGCCAGTGCCAGCAGCTGGTGTCCCAGACAAATTCCAAAAATCGGCACGCGGCCCAACAAGTTCTGGATGGTTTCAATCGCGTACGTCAGAGGTTCCGGATCACCGGGTCCATTCGACAAAAACAGTCCGTCAGGTTGTTGGGCCAAAACCTCTTCGGCGGTTACGATCCCGGGCAACACGGTCACCCGAAATCCCTGCTGGCAAAGGTGTCTGGCAATGTTTCGTTTCATCCCGAAGTCCAGGGCGACGACATGCGGGTGGTCATCGAATTCGGTCAGCGACGGTGTGGCCGAGAAATGCCATGAGGGGTCCAGCCGGTCTTGCCAGTCAACCGGTTGGCTGGGCAGAACCTCACGGACGAGGTCTCGACCGACCAGTCCGGGGCTGTTTTTGGCCTTGTTGACCAGACTTGTTTCATCCAGATCGATCGTCGACAAAACGGCTCGCATGGCCCCGCGTTCCCGGATTTGCCGGGTTAACCGACGGGTATCGACTTCCGCCATGCCGACGATCCCGTGCCGCTTGAGGTACTGGTCCAGGGTGTCGGTCAAACGAAAGTTGCTCGCCAGTTGACTGACCTGGCGAACCACGAATCCTGCCAAATGCGGCTTCCAGCTTTCGACGTCCTCTTCGTTCACACCATAGTTGCCGATTTGCGGACAGGTCATCGTAACGATCTGGCCGCGATAGCTGGGATCCGTCAGTATCTCCTGATATCCCGTCATTGAGGTATTAAAGACGATTTCGCCGCTGGATTCCCCGGCCGCTCCAAAATTGACGCCGCGAAATACGGTGCCATCCTCCAAAGCGAGTTTTGCGATCTTTTCCATGTTCAATTCGACTCCGGCGAGGCTGCCGACATTGTCCCTGCCGAGACAGCGGCGGTAATGTAAAGTTGGGAAATTATTGCCGATTTCACCAAAATTTGTAGCGGCATGGTCCGGTTTTTTCGCAAACGGATGATTCCCGGCGATTTTTTGCCTGTCCTGACAATTCCCGATCCGGCGCGAGATCCGGGGGTAACCCGTTACACGGAATGTCCAGCCTGATCCGAATTGTGGAACTTTGACACTTGCAACGAATCCCCGAGCGTTCTGTTTCTGGCAAAGTTATGTCGGAATTCGGACCGATACCTTCCTTTGGCTGTGGGTCTCCGAGCCAAAAGACTTCGGTCTGGAGGATTCGGACAGCCAAACTTTGAAGGGTTCCCTGTAGCGGCGAGCGGGGACCCTTCTTTTATTTTAAAGCCGCTCGTTGACGACGGCCGGGACCGGGCATTGCGGGTCGACGGGAATCCGCAGCATCGGTAACGCCTTGCGACACGGTCGACGGGAATGCCCCCCATTGAGGGTGGTCCGTCGAGTGCAGGCGAACGGGACCGAATTAATCGTCCATGACGTCCTTTTCGCGACCCTTGGCGGTGGCATTGGCCAGGTCTTCAAACTTGCGAGTCAGCTCCTGGATCTGGTCTTTCAGGTCGTCTCTCTGGTCTTCGCTGATCGTCTTGTCTTTGGCAGCCTGATCGGCTGCCTTGTTCCCGTCACGCCGCACATTGCGAACGGCGACCTTGGCCTCCTCGCACAACTCCCGGATTCGGGCGACCATTTTTTTCCGCACATCGTTGGACAGGGGCGGGACGTTGATTCGCACGACGCGACCGTCATTTTGCGGGTTGAAACCGAGGTCCGCGCTGACAATGGCTTTTTCAATTTCCTTGATGATTCCCTGGTCGTAGGGCCGGATTACGATCTGCGTTGGTTCGGGCGCTCCGACCGTGGCCACCTGCTTGATGGGAGTCGGCGAACCATAGACATCCACCCGGACGCTGTCGACCAGCCCCGGATTGGCCCGTCCAGTCCGGATTCCGCTGAGGTTTTTCTTGAGAACCTCAATCGCCTTTTCCATCCGCTCTTCTGTGTCCAGAATAATCTCTTCCACTGACATCCCAGGATTTCCTCGTAAGTGTCAAAAGGGGTCGCCGCTGCTCGATCGAACTGAGTGCCGGTTCGACAAGCCTGTCAAACCGGGACCGATTCCGTTTTGCTGGAAATCAGCGTACCGATCTTTTCACCGGCGATGGCTCGCTGAATATTTCCTTCTTTCAAATAGTTAAACACCATGACAGGCTTGTTGTGCTCCATGCAATGGGCGATGGCGGTGGAATCCATGACTCGCAGTCCCTTTTCGATCACGGTGCCAAAATCCAGTTCGGGGTACATGATCGCGTGCGGGTTTCGCTCCGGATCTTCGCTGTAAACGCCATCGACGCGCGTGGCCTTCAGCAGGATATTGGCATCGAGCTCCAGGGTTCGCAGGGCGGCCGCGGTGTCGGTCGTGACAAACGGACCTCCGGTACCGGCTCCCAGAATGATAATCCGGCCTTTTTCCAGGTGCCGCTGGGCGCGCCGCCGAATATAGGGTTCACAAACGCCATCCATCCGGATCGCGCTCATTAGCCGGGTGGTGCAGCCCACCGACTCCAGCGCATCCTGCAGCGCCAGTCCATTGATGACGGTGGCCAGCATACCCATGTAGTGCGCGGTTGCCTCGTTGACGATGGCCTGGGTGGCCGTGAACTGGCTGCCCCGCAGGATATTTCCGCCGCCGATGACCACGGCGATTTCGCAGCCCGACTCCCGCGCCTTTTTGATCTGGTTGGCAATGTGCAGGACCTCGTCCATGGCGATCCCGCGTTCCCCGTGTTTGGAAAAGCTTTCGCCGGAAAGTTTCAGGACGACGCGTTTGTAACGGGGAACCTGTTTCATGGATTGACCTGGTTGTGTCCCTAAAAAGTCTCCGCGGTTGCGGGGATTGTATTGCCGCTCAGCCGACAGCCACCCGTTTGAAGTCGAGGATTTCGGCATCCGGACTGAAATTCCGAATGGCGGCTTCCACGGTCATGGTGTCGTCCAGCGCATAAAACTGGCTCAACAAGCAGCGCTCCTGGTCCAGCAGCGTGTTGTCGGCGACGAATCGTTCCAGTTTGCCCGGAATGATCTTGTCCCAGATCTTTTCGGGTTTGCCTTCCGCCCGCAGTTCTGCCTTGATGTCGTCTTCCACTCTGGCCATGACTTCCGGTGTCAGCTGTCGTCGACTGGCATATTCCGGGACATTTCTCAACGGCTTGCCCAGTCGCTGGCGATCCTCATTCTCCAGCCGAATTTGTCCCTGCAGGGCTTCGGTTTCCCGCTGGACCAGTTCCTCGTCAAATTCCTCGGGTCGCAGAATGGACGGACTCATTGCCGCCACATGCATGGCCAGGTTGCGAAAGAACTGGGCGGCTCCGTCCTGGCCACCGTCGGCATAGGCCACCAGGACACCAATTTTGCTGCCCGCGTGAATGTAGGAGGCAATGTTTTTGCCTTCGACAATCCGAAAGTCGGAGACCGCGATTTTCTCACCGATGACGCCGGTTTGTTCCACCAGCTTTTTGCTGACGGGCGTGCCATCGATCTCCAGCTCCAGCAGTTGCTCTTTCGTTTGCACGCCGTGGTCCATCGCCAGTCTGGCCAGTCTTTCGGCAAACTCGACGAAATCCTCGTTTTTGGCGACAAAGTCGGTTTCACAACTGAGCGCCATCAACAGCCCCCGGGTGCCTTCCTCATTGACGAGCGCGATCACGACTCCTTCATGGGTTTCGCGATCGGCACGCTTGGCCGCAACTTTTTGTCCCTTTTTGCGCAAATAGTCCAGGGCCCCGTCGAAATCTCCACCGGACTCCTGCAGCGCCTTCTTGCAATCCATCAAGCCGGCGCCGGTTACCTTTCTCAATTCACCTACATCTTTTGCTGTTATGGTCGTCATGATTATCCTTTTACTGCTGACTTGCTGTTTTTCTGCTGTCTGGCGGCCGGCTGTTCGATGTTCTGTGCCGGGAACCGCCGTTTGAACCAGGAATCACACCGCCGACTGGCCCTCGGCACTCTCTGCCGACGCCGCCACCGTTTGCTGGTCATCCACGGGTTCGCCATGGCTGGCGGCTGCCGGTTGGTCCCCCTTTTCCTCGGTCGATTTCAGGTTTTTCCGGCCCGCGGCGACTGCGTCGGCCAGATGCCGCACAATCAGGTCGATCGAGCGAATCCCGTCATCGTTTCCAGGAATGGGCAAATCAATCGTATCCGGATCACAATCAGTATCGATCAGTGCAACGGTGCGAATGTTCATCGCCCGGGCCTCGCGCACCGCATTCTTTTCCTTCCGCGGGTCGATCACGATCAGAGCCTCAGGCAATCGATTCATGTTGCGAATGCCGTTCAGGTTTCGATACATCTTTCGGTATTCGCGATTCAGCGACGACTGCATCTTCTTGGAATAGTTGCCCAGCTCCTCGCCACTGCGAATTTGTTCCAGTTCCTCCAGACGCCCCATGCGACTGCGAATGGTTCGAAAGTTGGTTAAACAACCACCCAGCCAGCGCTCGCTGACAAACGGCATGCCGCACCGCGCGGCTTCCCGCTCGATGACGGCACCGGCCTGACGCTTGGTTCCCACAAACAAAACCAGGCTGCCGCCTTCGGAAACCTGTGACAAAAACTTTTTGGCACGCAACAATCCGCGCACCGTTTCCCGAATATCAATAATGTGGATCTGGTTTTTGCGACCGAAAATGTAGGGTGCCATTTTGGGGTTCCAGCGGCTGCTGCGGTGCCCAAAATGCACTCCGGATTCGACCATTTCCTCAACGACTTTGTTGGCCATCGGTAACTGCTCCGTGATGTTCGTATCCGGGCCTTGCAAGGGGTCCTTCAGGCAGGATCACCGGCGCGAAGACGAATCCAAAAAGGGTACAATCGACTAGTCAGGCGGTAACGCAATCGCGTTCCGCGTCCGTGAAATAGTGTATCGTTCCGGCCATTTTCCCACAATTGCCAATGACCAGCCCGGCGGACTCAAAGCGATCGCAATCAACGGCCGAATGGCACATCCGGCTCTGCCAGGCCCATCGGGATTTGATCGAGGGCCGGACTCATGCCGTCGAATTGTTGCCTCCGGCCGGTTCTCGCCCAAGCAGGGACCCCAAAGTCCTGCTGGCGGGCTCCTTTGACCCGTTACATGTCGGGCACCGTCGAATGGCCGATGTGGCCGCGGACATCAGCGGACAGCCCCTTCATTTCGAACTGTCCATCAACAACGCTGACAAACCGCCGCTGGACGCGGCTGAGGCCGGGCGGCGCCTGCTGCCGGCTATCGCCGGCGGGCCGCCCTCCCCGGACCGGGCCGCCCGGTTGACAACCAGCCCGGTGCCCGGGTTCGCGCCACACGGACTGCTGCTTTCCGATCTGGCAGGCTTCGTGGCCAAATCCGCGCGATACCCCAACGCGATCTTTGCCGTCGGGATCGATACCTGGATCCGGATTGCCGATCCGGTCTATTACGGACCCGGCATGCATGGTCCGTCGATGGAGTTGATCGCCGGCCAAGGCTGCCGGTTCCTGGTGTTCGGACGCCTGATGGATGGAACATTCAAAACGCTGCCGCCGGGAAATGCCGGCCGGGCGGTTCCGGCGGCTCTGCTCGACATCTCGTCCTGCGTTCCCGAATCTTTGTTCCGGTACGATATTTCCAGCAGCCTCCTCAGAGGCCAGAACCCAAAAGCCCCGCCCGATTCATCCATTCGCTGAAACGGACATGCATCCCGGCAGCTGCCGGAATCGGTCGCATCCAATCGATCCGGTCACACGGGTATTAAACGGGAACAGAATTAATCGGGAACAAACGCGATTTCGCCACCGGAAGCCGTACTGAGACTCTGAAACAGCCACGGATCGATGGAGTTGGAAATGAAATGCGTGGAGCCATCGGCGAACACAAAACTGGCTCCCGACGGATGGCTGCTGGCGAAACCCCGGATTCGATCCAGGGGATCCTTGCAGTCATCCCCCGGCGCGTTGTCAATGGAAATCGAGGCGGGCCGTTTGTCCAGCCGCTCGAGCAAGTCATCGGGAGTGTTCCAGCGCCCGTCCGGTCCCGGATTTTGGGCTGTAACGGCCAGCACGGAACCTCGCCCCCCGCGGTGTCCGGCTTCGTTGGTTCCGTCAAAAGTTGCTTTGGTCCAGACCTGGCCAATGTTGAGCCCCGGTCACATTCACGTGGATTCGGCCTTCCATGAGGGATCGCTGGTGGCTTCGCCTGCGGCGATCGTCCGGCTTGTTCCGTCGTAACACAACTGCAGGCTCATCGGCTGATTGATCGCAAACAGCCCCAGACCCACGTTCAGGTCACAAATCGCACCGCTGCGGCCTTTGCAAAACGCGTAATCGGCTGCCGCGCCGGGTGCTCCGCCGTCCTGATCGACGCGGCTGGGACTGGTGGGGCACTGAAAGGTCGAAATGTCGATCGAACGAAACTTCGGGGCCGCCGGATCGACCCGCTGATCACTGGCGATTTGATTCAATTCAACGAAGGGCAGCAAATAACTGTAGGCATTCCGCCCTCCGACCTGGGTCGTCGTATCGTATTGAACTCCCACCGGGAATTCCCGACTGGCATCGTGATAGTTTTGCAGGGCCAGCCCGATTTGGCGGATATTGTTCAGGCACTCGGTTCGCCGGGCAGCCTCGCGGACCTGCTGGACCGCCGGCAACAACAACCCCATCAACACAGCAATCACCGCCAGCACGACCAGCAACTCAATCAGCGTAAACCCGTTCTTGAATTTCACTTGAACTCTCGTGGACAAAAAACGCAACGGTTACTCAACGATCTTACGCAGCATGCCGGCGGTTCGACAATCAAGTGGCCGTAATCCGGCCGGCCGGCCCCCGCCCGGTTACACCGCCTGCACCGGTTGTCGGGAAATCCAGGACTGGGGGCCCGGGATTGAGAACCGTCGGCCGCATCCGGCTGTTCACGGGATCTGTCGGGTGATTTCCTGTTTTGCGGCACGACGCCTCAATTGCCCGGATGGTTGGAACCCGAATCGTTTTCCGGCGGATCCGGACGTTGCCGGGCAGTTTCGTCCGGAGACGCTTCAGCAGCCCCTTCCGCCGCGGAATCCATCTGCCCCTTGTCGATCAGGGCAATCAAATGTTGCTGGCCGCGTACGTACAAGACACCTTCCGAGATCGCCGGTGTCGACAGGACATATTCGCCGACCGGATTGGCGGCCAGCAGGCGGAATTCGGGCCCGGCTTGCAACACCAGAATATTGCCATCCTCGGCCGGAAAATACAAATAGCCATCCGCGGCAACCGGTGAACCGACAAAGCTGAGACGTGCGCTGGCATCCGGCGGCTCGCTCAGGTCTTTAAATCCCTCGGATAACCGCTTGCGATACACTTGCTGGCCGGTCCTGGCCACCAGACACGTCAATCGGCCGTCATTACTGCACAAGTACAGGTAGTCTCCATAAACCAGCGGGCTTGGCATGTAGGGCCCGCCCCGCGGCCGATACCAGCGGACAAATTCGCTGGAGGTTTGACCATCATCCAGCGTGATATCGCCGGTGGCATCCAGTGAAATGGCGGCAATCGGCTGGATCGGCGAATAACCACTGGTGATGTAAATCAGGTCGTGCGCCACAAACGGAGTCGGAACCACGATTTCCGAATGTTTTCCAAACTGCCACCAGGATTCGCCCGTGCGGGCATCGTATCCACGGGCAAATCCACTGGCGTGGGTCAGCAACATCGGACCGCGGGGAGAGTCAACCACGGTCGGAGAGCTCCAGCCGGGGATCTCGTCCCGTTCGGTTCGCCATGTTTCGTGGCCATCACTCAGTCCCAGCGAGGCCACAAAGGACTGCTCCTGCACATCGCACTGGACAATCACCTGATCCTCAAAGATCACAGGCGAGCTGGCGAAGCCCCACTGGTAGGTTTTGTCATAGAACCAGCCGCTGTCGAGCAGGCCGAGGTCCCGTTGCCACACGAGATCGCCCTCCACCGTGTAACAGAACAGGCCCTGCCCGCCAAACGAGGCAACGACATATTGTCCGTTAGTGGCCACGGTAGGATTGGCGTGAGTCGATTTCAGGTGTCGCTTGACACGGGGCACGCCGCGCGTCGCCTCCTGCTGCCAGACGATTTGCCCGGAATGCTTGTTGACGCAAAATACAACGAAGCGGTGTTCCGATTCGTCGTCCACGGCCGTGACACCGCCGTAGTTGCCAATTTTCAGGCTGTTGTCACCGGCACTGCTAATGGCCGATGTCAGGAAGATACAGTCGCCCCAGATCGCCGGACAACTGTGACCGAGCCCCTCGATTTCAGTTTTCCACAACACATTTTTGTCCTGGGGAACATTCCAGCGCAACGGCGGTTGTTGGCCATCGGCGATGCCCCGGGCGCCGGTTCCCCGAAATCCGGGCCAGTTGGGTCCGGAAACCGCCCGGTCCGCCATTCGCGATTCGGTCGAGTCCACGGGAAAATCGGTCGGGGTATCGTCGGCGCTGGCGTTCTCGCCGCTGGCTGTTTTGGACTCCGAATCCGGCTTCTTTTTTTTGGCATCCTCGCCGGCCCTGATCGTGGGCAGCTCGGCACCGCTGTCCTTGAGCAGCCGGTATACTTCCTTGTGCCGGTTCATGCTGGCCCACGTCAACGGGGTGGCGTTGTAGAACGTGTCCTGAACATTGACATCGGCGCCTCGTTCGATCAGCAGCCGGACGATTTCCAGATGACCCTTTTCAGCGGCAAACGACAGCGCTGATGCGCCGTAGCGGGTTCGGGCGTTGACATCGACACCCGCGTCCAACTCCGCCGCCACCGCCGCCTGATCGCCGTTTTGAGCCGCGGCGATCAGCGCCTCGGGGCTGGCTGTCTGGGCGGTCAGCGACTCGGGGATGGCAACCAACGGCAGCCAGGAAATCATCAGTATCCACGACACGCTCCACGTTTGGGATCGGATATTCATGCCTGTTCCCGGTTTGAGGATTTGAAAATCTTGTCGTTGCCTCCCAATTGTTTCGGGGCGTCATTTTTGCACAAGCCCATTTTCACCGCGCGATTGTGAGCGGATTCACGTGCTGCGTGCAACCCATTGCCGGCTCCGGAATTGCCAGCCGTTCGGACGGCAACTCGCGCGAGTCCAACGATTCGTGGCGGTCTGAAGCGGGTGGTCGATCACTGCGAAAACGGCATCCGCCAGTCGCTCGCCTGGTAAACCACAATTCCCTCCCGGGCATCGTAGACCAGCAATCGGCTGTGCAATCCCCCGCAACTGCGCATAATGCCCTTGAGCAATTCGTGTTCGGTCGGCCATGGATAGCCGTAAACCAGATCGAAATCACGCAGCTCCTGACCCAGATCCCCATAGGCGTCGGGCAGATTCAACAGCGTTCGTTCGGATTCCTGACCCAGCTCCGGTTGCCATACGAATTGATCGGGCACGAAACTGCCGGTCACGAACTCGGCCGGATTGTCAAATCTCGACGCCAGGTCGCGGGCCAGTTCGACCAGCAACGGTTCGGCCTCGATGCCATACGCGTGATAGCCGAGGCGGGCGGCCATTTGGGTCACCACGCCCAGCCCGGAACCCCATTCCAGAAAGGTGATGGCCCGATGCTGTAATCGAATCAGGGCTTCCAGGACGGCGCTGTCAGTCGGCGCTGACGTATCCGGCGAACTCCGGAAACGACTCCCGGGCCGTCCATATTTCCTCAGCTTGCCGCCACAGCAACTCAAATTCCTTGCGGAGTCCGGGGGATCGATTCAGGATGGCACACGGGGGGGAAACATCAGGTGGGCTATATCACGCGTTCCCAGATTTCGCCTCATCCCTTGACACCCGTTGTGGCAATGCCCTGAATAAACGTTCGCTGGGCCAGAAAGAATAACATGATCATGGGAATCGTGAACATCACGGCGGCAGCCAGCAGCAAATGGGTCTGGTCGCCATAGGAACTGACAAACCGCTCCAGTCCATAAGCCAGCGGGAATTTTTCCGGGTCATCCAGGTACAACAGCGGCCCGCTAAAGTCGTTCCACGTCGCGACGAACTGAAAAACAGCGACGGTGGCAATCGCCGGCCGCGACAACGGCAACCCGATTCGCCAAAACAGCCCCCACCAGCCCAGTCCATCGACCCGCCCGGCATCCAGCAGCTCCCGGGGAATTGTCAGGAAAAACTGGCGCAACAAAAAAATATAAAACGCATCGCCGAGAAAACAGGGGAAAATGATGGCCCACCAGGTATCGTACAAGCCCAGCCAGCTGATTAGCGCAAATCGCGGCACCATGGTGATCTGCCACGGCAACAACATCGTCGCCACTACCAGCACAAAAGTCCAGCGCTGCCCGCGCCACGAAATCCAGGCCAGTGACCAGGCCACCAACGAACAGGACAACGTGGTTCCCGCGACGCAGCCCGCACACAGCACGAGGGAATTAAACAAATAACGCCACCAGGGAATCGCGGCAATGGCGTCGGCATAATTTTGCCACCGCCAGGTTTCGGGCCACAGTCCGTAGGGGTTGCGGGCCAGCTCCTCGGGAGTCTTGAGGGACGAAAAGACCATCACCAGCAAGGGCAATGCAAAGATGGCCGCGCAGCCGGCCAGCAGCAAATGCGGGGCGATTCGGCACAGCCGTCGGGTCAGCCGGGACCGGTTCATTGCGCACGGCCTCCCCCCACGTCGGATCGTGAAAGTCGTTCGCTCGCCTGGCGCAGGATCGTTTGAGGGTCCGTGTCCGGCGAACTCATGATGTCCGAGGCCGCCTGTTCCACCGTTCGTTTCAGCAACGGGGCGCCGCGGATCACCGGAATCGGAAACTGGTGGGGACTGGCCGCCAGCCGGACAAACTCCGCAAACATTGGCTCGCGACTCAGAAAATCCGCGAATTGCGGATGCGACACGACCGACGGCGAGACCGGTATCCATCCCCCGGCAGCGCACGTCCTGGCCGCTTCCCCGGGCTCATCCAGACCGATCCAGAACTTTAAAAACGCAAGGGCTCCGTCGGTATTTTTGGCGCCCCGCGGTACGACAAAGATATTGCCATTGACCCACCCGGCGTCCGCCCGGCCGTTCCGCGGCGACGGCAGGGGACATACGCCGAATTCGGGAGCCGGAATCGATAACCGTCGACGTCGCTCGGCAAAAGCCCGGATGTCACGCGTCCGCCACTGGCCGTCCATCAGCACCACGTAACGGCCGCTCATTTCATTGTCCGAAACCGGCAACAGGGGAAACGACTTGCCTGGCAGGGATTGGTCACCGGCCCGAAACCGGTTGATCGTATCGGGACCGTACCAGCGGGCATAACGCTGCATCCAGCTGGCCGCCTGAACCACCAGTGGATCGGTCAATGTCAGCTGATCGGTCGACGGGTCATAAAACGAGCCGCCAAACGCATAGCCCCAGGCCCACAACCGCCGGGAATCGGGCAAATAGCCGAAAATCCGCGGGTTCTCGTTGCCGGCCGCCGGTGGACAAATGGTGCGGGCGATCTGATCCAGGTCATCGGTCGATTGCGGGACGGGCAATCCGAAACGTTCCAGGGCAGAGCGGTTGTAGTACAGGGCACGCACGTCCAGTCCGTTGCACACCGCGTAACTGCGTCCCCTCCAGAGCCCCAGTTTTCGGGCGGCCGGAAACAGGTGCGACTGGATGCGGCTCACGTCGCTGGCCGAGGCAAACGAATCCAGAGGCCGGATAATGCCCCGTGAGGCCCAGTCACCGACAATCGGGTCGTCCTGATTCACCAGGTCCGGCGGATCCCCGCCGGCAATCGACAGAAACAGTTTGGCTTGCAGATTATTGCCTGGCATGGCGATGGCCCGCACGCGGTATTGATTCTGGGACCGGTTGAAACGGTCGACAACATCGTCCACCACATCCCGATCCGCGCCACCCCAGAAATGCCAGAATACGACTTCGCGGCGAGAATCCACGGCGCCCGCCAGCGGATTGATTTGACGGGCCAACCGACCGCTGGCAATCAATGCCAGGGTTAACAGGCCCAAACCAATCCATCCAAAATGTTGTCGTGACATGGGATGCCGTGCTGCCGTCAAACGGCGTTTCGATACCAGACCCAATACCGCGAACTGCGAAACAGCAACAGCGTGCACACCACCAGCAATACAAAAACGACCCAGGCCATGGCCGAGGCGTACCCCATCTCCAGATCGGCAAAGGCCGACAAAAACAGATGCAGCGAAAAAACCAGCAACGACTGGCCGGGTTGCCCGGTACCTTCACTGAGAATGTAAACCGAGGCAAACGTCTGGACGCTGCGGATCAGTCCCATGATCAGGTTGAACAGGATCACCGGTGAAAGCATCGGCAACGTCACATGCCGGAATTTGTTCCACCAGCCGGCGCCGTCGATGGTGGCGGCCTCGTACAGCGAACGGGGAACATCGCCGATCGCGGCCAGGAAAATGATCATCGAATTGCCAACAGTCCAGACCGCCATCAACACCAGCGCGTCCTTGGCGCCAAACAACGTCAATCGGTTCTCACCCCGCCACCAGCCGGCAATCGTCTCCAGTCCCTGGGGAGAGACCGCCGACCGCGCCTGGGTCAGCCAGTTCTGGTCGGCCAGCCCCAGCCACCCGAGCAGGTAATTGACCATTCCATCGGCCGGATCGAGCATCCACAACCACAGCATGCTGGCCGCCACCACAGGCACGATTGCCGGCAAGTAAAATACCGTCCGGTAAAATGATTGACCGCGAATGGGCCACGACAGCATCAGCGCCAGTCCAAGACCGACGATGATCGACAGCGGAACGGACAACATGGCAAAGTAGGCGGTGTTGCGGAGAGCCACCGAAAAACCGGTTCCTTCCCGCAACTCACTGGCCAGCCGGGAGTAGTTCCCGGTTCCCACCCAGCGCGGAGGATTCAGCAAATCGAATTCGCAAAAACTCCAGTACACCGACGCCGCAAAGGGCCATACCACCAGCAATGCAAATCCAATCAGCCAGGGACTGGCAAACATCGGTCCGGCCACCCGCCCGGTTCGGAACGGCCGGCGCCGCGGGTTGGATCCGGCGGCGGTATTGATGGAATTGCCCGACGTCATCCGTCTCCGCCCCACTGCCGAAGATTTTTCTGAAAGACGGGCCGCCGATTCGACATTTCCCGTCCACCCGCCGCGGATCGGGCAAGCCCCGGTTGTTATACACAGGCCGCGGTTTGCGGGTTGGTCTCCGGAACAGGCCACGTCTCCTGGTGCATTGCGCAACGGACCGGATCGGCAAATTCAACGGAAGACGTTCGGTCATGGCGGCGGGTCGGGTCGGGAGACCCGCCCACCACATGAGGTCCAACAACTCAGGGATAACAAAAAGGGAACATCCCCGCCCGTCTGCCCGTTCAGGCGGCATCACTTGCGTACGTTTTCCTTGATTCCGCGCCTCGCTGCAAGTGATGCCGCATTTTTCTCGCGATGGGCCGGGTCAGGAGGCCCGCCTCGACCTAATACCAGATCCAGCAGCGGGGAATCGCCTGCTGCAGGCGAAATACTCCCTCCCGTGTGACGTGTGTGCGACGGATGACCAGACACCGCAGGTTTTTCAGTCCATGCATCAGGCCCAGTCCCGAATCGGTCAGGTCCGTGCCCTCGGCGTCCAGCACCTGGCAAACCGGCAGCTGGTCCAGTTCCAGCAGATCCCGATCGCCAAACGCTTCACCGCGCACATCGATAATCACGCGATCCGCCAGCCGGGAATCGTATCGCTGCCAGCTGAGCAGTCGGGCAAAGACCAGGATCAGATACCAAAACGGTCGCAGGTAGAAGGGTATCCGGGCCGCCGGCACCCGGGACAGCCGTTTAATCTGAACGGTCACGATGACATACAGGGTCGTCAGAATCGCCACGCCGATCAGCACATAAACGAACGCCGATCCGCCCAGTGCCAGAGCCGCCAGGGAACACAATAACATGGCGACCACAAACAAACTGTGGGCGGCCGTCTCAAACATCTGGGCGCCGATGCCGTCGGTCATAATCTGCTGAAACCACAGCTGAAAACCGGCGGGCTGAATCACGATTTCGTGGATCGGCGTCGTCGCCGGCTTCATGGCGGGTGCCACAAAATAACAGGCCGTGCATTTTCCGTCGCCGTCCAGCAACGAACCGCATTTGGGGCAACGCGTCTTTTTGCTGAATTGTCCATATTTCAAACCGGTGGTTGCTGAATCGCCGGGTTGTGGCCGGGCAGGTGAACCTGCCGCACTCGCCGACGCCGGCTGACGCCCGGCCGATCCGGCCATTGCCGGAGCCGGAACCACGGTCAATTGGTGGCATTTGGGGCATCGCACTTTCAGCCCAATATGATCCTGCGATGCCTCCATCAATTGACCGCAGTGCTGATACCGGCCCGATGCCTCGTCGAATTGCGAGATGTTGCTGCAGCGAAACTGAATGTCCATAACGGACCGGCGGGATTGAAGATCAGAACAGGGAACCGGTGGCAATCCCGACTTGCGGCACCATGATTTCCCGGCAACCAATCGCGGAACAAGGTGGGTTACGTCAATCGTCCTTTTGACAGCTTATTGAGACACGAACGGCGAATCAAGTTGATTCAGCTGTTCCAACATCAACACAGCCAAAAAACACGGAATCGGCGTTGGCGGGCACGGAATCCCGGCCGCCCCGACCGCCCGAAACTGGTTGTGTCACGACCGCCCCAACGTGGCCTCGGCGAGCCCCGCAACGTCGACGGAGTAGCCGCATCCCTTGAACCCGCCACACCGCCGGAGGTTTCGTGCAAACACTGCCGATTTGAAATGGATTCGGCTATCTTCCGGTGCCCCCAAACGTCGGACCGTGCCCGGCGGGATACCAGACCGGAAACGAATATCGCCGGGGGGAACCGACAAGGCCGGCGAGCCCGGACGGCCAGCGAATCGGAAGGGCAGGCTCGCATCAAGGTCCGGCGTGCCACCGTCAGAGATTGAATGGAGGTCCGTCTGGCCCCCAGTCCCGTGGCCGACCCCAAAACCATGCCCCCGGCAAGGAGGCCGCCGTGCCGGCAAGTTCCAGTTACCCGACTAGGACTCGAACCTAGAATGACGGAACCAAAATCCGTAGTGTTACCATTACACCATCGGGTAAAACCGACACTATTATTATTATTTCTCCAGCTGTTTGACAACCGCAAACGACAGCTGTTCCAGCTCGATGGCCAAATCCACTTCGGCCACCGTGACGGCCTCGGGAACTGCAAGTGTGACCGGAGCAAAGTTCAGAATTCCGGTAATTCCAGCTTCAACCAGCTGAACCGCCACTTCCTGGGCCGAACCGGAGGGGACCGCCAGTATCGCGATTTTGACCTCGTGCTCCACCAGGTCTGCCGCCAGGTTCGACAAGTCGCGGATCGCCAGGTCGCCGATTCGGCAACCCGTCAGCCGGGGGTCGGAGTCAAAGGCCAGCACCACCGAAAAGCCCTGCTGGTCGAACCCCCGGTAGCCCAACAATGCCTGACCGAGGTTTCCGCAACCCACCAAAGCCACGGGCCAGATGCGGTCGGTTCCCAGAATCCGCCGAATCTCACGGATTAATTCGGCACATCGATACCCAATTCCCGGATAGCCAAACTGGCCAAAAAACGCAAAGTCCTTTCGAACCTGGGCGTCGGTGATTCCCAGCTTGCGACCCAATTGATTGGAACTGATCGTTGTGCCTCCGCTCCGCAGGATCTGTTGCAATTCGCGCAAGTACAAACTCAGGCGGCTGACCACCGCTTTGGGCACATTGACTTCAGCCGGCGGGTTGTTTTTCTTGCGCGTCAACAGGGTGGATCCGGTTGCTGGACCGGGCAGGCTCAGGGTGGGTCGCACGGGCGACCGATCCGCGTAAGTCAGGGGCAATTTCTATCGGGCGGTCCCCGGCCCGGCAATACATGATGCGACCGGCCAGAAACCCGCAATCACAATAATTCGCAATGGCCCCCCCGTTAAGCGGATGGGGAACCTGGACGGAGCCATCCACTCCAACCCTCAGTTCCGGCAAATCACCGGGAATCGGAAATCTTTCCCATTTTACGCAAACTGACAGCTTTGATGTGCTATTTAACTTGGGAACCGGTCCCGAATTGCCGACCCCAATTCACCGGACTTTGTTGAAAAACCGAACCAACCCCCAAAGTCATCGCAGGAATTCGAGTTTTTTTCAACTACCCACTCACCGCAATCAAGCAGTCTTCCCTGACCGTCCGATTTTTACGGCAGCAGGAGGTTTTGCTTGCACGTGACTGGACAGCAGTCCGTGGAATCGTCTACCGCACGGTGAGTAACCGCGGCGCGATAGCAGCCGGGCTCCCCGGTAGGAACCGAACGCGTATTGGATCAGGCGCTTGGCGAACGTATCGCCAGACCAGATGCCGCCTCCCAAGGTTTTAGAACGTCAGTTTAGGAGAGTTTCAAATGAAAGTGGTCAAGAGTGTTCTGACCATGGCTGCCATGGTGGCCATGATGTCAGCAGGCACTAGCTGGGCCCAGTGCTGTTGTGGCGGTGCCACTTATCAGGGCTGTGGTTCGGCAGCCGGCTCGGTCGCCGACGGCGACGGTGCTGGCGTGGGTGGAGCCGCCGATTGCGGCAGCTACACCGTAATGCGAACGGTACGACGCGTGGTTATGGAACCCCGTGAAGTAACCCGATATCGCACCGAGGTTTCAACGGTCAACGAGACCCGCGAAGTCCAGGTGACTCGCTACGTCCGCGAGACCACCTACAAGACGAAGACCTACACGGTTCGTCGTCCCGTCAGGGAAGTCAGTTACAAGACGGTCAATTACACCGTCCGCCGACCGGTGCGTGAACAACGCACCAAGACGGTTTGTTACACCGTCCGTCGTCCGGTTCGCGAAACGCGGACCAAAACGATCACGTACAACAAGCGTCGTTGTATCGTGGAAAACGTACCCAAGCAAGTTACCTACTACGTCCGCAAGCCGGTTTGCGAAACCTACAATCGTACGGTTTACCGCACGGTTCGGGTTCCCGAGAACTACACCCGCACCGTTACGGTCCGGGGAGGTCACTGGGAATCCTACACCAAGTGCATTCCTGGTCGCAGCTACACCCGCCGGGTCCGCACCCCGGGTTCGTGGTCGTGTGATCCGTGCACCGGATGCCGCGTCTGGAATCCGGGTTGCTGCCACACGGTATGCTGCCAGACTCCGGATCGGACCGTGTGCTGCAAGCGCTGGGTTCCGACTTGCGAAACCAGGGAAATCCAGTGCTGCCGCTACCGCTGCGAGCGTGTTTGCGAGACTGTTCCGTGCACCCGAACTCGCTATGTATGCGAGCCCTGCACCAAAACAGTTAACTGCTGCGTGCGTCGCTGGGTTTGCGAACCGTGCACCCGTGAAGTTTGCTACACGGTCTGCAACTGGGTTTGCGAACAAAAGACGAAAGAAGTTTGCTATACGGTCTGCAACTGGGTTTGCGAACAGTGCACCAAGCAGGTACCCTGCTGCCACGTTCGCTGGGAATGTGAAACCAAAACGTGCCAGATTCCCTGCACGACCTGCCGTCCGGTATGCGAAACCAAGACGATTTGCTGCCCGCGTCGCGTTTGCACCAAGGTGCCGTACACGGTAACCGTATGCTGCCCGCGCGTTGTTTGCGAGCAAGTGCCGGTTCAGGTTTGCTGCCCGACTTGCTGCGACCCTTGCGGTTGTGGCGACTGCTGCGGATGCGGTGATGGCTGCGGATGCGGCAACAATTGCTGCCGCCCCCGCCTCGGCGATCGACTGCGGGCCATGTTTGCTCGCATGAAGTGCTGCTGCGGCGGATGCGGACTGTTTGGCGGTCATGGTCACGGATGCGGTTCCGGTTGCGGAACTGGCTGCTGTGACAGTGGTTGCGACGCTGGTTATGCCGGTAGTGGATGCGGCTGCAACTAGTCAAATCTGACTTTCTATAACCAGGACGAGTCTGGTCATTACAACGGGCGGTTCCGAATTTCGGGGCCGCCCGTTTTTCTTTGGCCGGTTCCCTCCGGTTGAGCTGCCTCCGGCCACCGCCCGGGCGGTGGCCAACCATCACCGCCGCGAACAGTCGGGTACCGCAAGCGGTAGCCGCCGTCGACTTCTGACGTGTAAACTGTCCGGACTGCGCTCGATCACCCCCTGCCCAAAACCCGGCCGCCACCCATGCATTCGCCGGCACCTGCCGATTCTGAATTCGCCGGACTGCTGGCCCGGCTCGACGTTGCGTTTCCGCTGACACGGGATTCACTCCAGTTCGGTCCGCATTCGCTGGAGATTTGGCGACCCGCTCAGCCGGAATCGATTTTGGACGATGAGATATTGCTGCAGACGTACGAACAAATGCGTTGGCAGCCGTACTGGGGCGCAGGCCTGGGAGGCCAGTTTCGGAACCTGTGAATTCCTGGCCGGGCTGCCATTATCGGGTCGGCGAGTCCTCGATCTGGGGTGCGGTCTGGGGATCACTTCAGCGCTGTTACTGGCTGGCGGAGCCACGGTCGTGGCCGGGGACAACGCCCCGCCGGCTGTGGAATTCGCACGTCTCAACACCTGGCCCTGGCGAGCGAATTGCCGGGTGCTACCAATTGACTGGCACCGCACCGTGCTGGACGGTGCATTTGATCTGATTGTGGGCTCCGACATCCTGTACGAACGCCGCGAAATTGAACCGCTGGACCGCTTTTTTCGCCGGCATTTGACCGATCAGGGCACCGTACTTCTGGCGGATCCATCCCGGCCCATGACTCGCGAATTCCTGCAGCATTTTGCCCGATTGGGATGGAATCAGGAAACCGCGGAAGTGCATTCGGAACGGACTCGACTACCGACTCGCGTTGTGACAATGACATTGCCGGCAACAACACCCCTGGAGGTCCCGGATTAACACTGGCCGGAACTTCGTCCACCCGGCCCGGTGTGTTATCCACTGCCCGCATCGGACGGATTTGTCAGCGACCGGTCTTTCTCAAATTCCGCCAACTTGCGTCGGGCCAGTCGTGTCAGATAGATCGTTACCGCCAATGTGGCCAGCAAACCGACCCCCAACAGCACCCACCGCCATACATTCGCGGGTGAATTGCCACCCGTCGCCAACCCGGCGACGTGCCCGAGATACACGTACAGCAGCGTTCCCGGCATCATGGCAATCCAGCTGACCACGACGTAACGCCAAAAACCAATCGCCGTCATGCCATACAGGTAGTTTTGCAAGTTGAACGGGATGGCCGGTGACAATCGCAACAGGCCCACCACGCGCCAGCCCCCCTGGGCGATGGCGGCATCCACCGCCGCAAACCGGTCATTCTGACGGGCCAACTGTTCGACCTGGGAGCGAGCCAGATAGCGAGCCAGCAAAAAGGCTGCCGCCGCGCCGCTCGTGGAAGCGATGGAGGCCACGATGAACCCTTGCCCGATCCCAAACAGGGCCCCGGCCGCCGTTGTCAGAATCCAGCCGGGAACCATCCCAATGGTGGCCAGAAAATAAATCAGCCCAAAAACCACAGGGGCCCAAAACCCCAGGCTGCCAATCCATTCCTGCAGTTGATCGACCCACCGGGAGACCGGCAACCACTGAAATACCAGCAACAGCGCGACGATGACCACAATCGTTCCTGCCAGCCGGGCCGTTGAGCGCTTCGATTTCGAATCGGGTCTGATGGCATTCATATCGAATCGGTCGGTCATCAACCAGCGGGGTCAGTCGCGTTCGATTATACCGGTCGCCCGCCTTGCGAATGGCTTCTGCCTGGATGGGACAGGAACAGTCGGTGTCACCGTCGGAATTCGTGTTCATGCTGATGTCGGGATGGTATCCTGACCAACCACGCTTGCTTTGGGCAGGGTCGTTTCCGGGCATTCACATCAATTTGCCAGGCATGACTGTCGGATTAGCCCACCTGTTTATGGCCGGGACCCCGCCGGATCACCGGGAGTTGGTCTCCGGACGGATGCGATAGCCGGGATTCGGCCGAGGCGACGGCTCGCCGAAAAACCCGCCCCCACGAATCGGGCAGTGTGAACTGCCGGTGCGGCCAACGGGCACCGCCACTCGCCGATGGCTGACCCCGTGTTCGGGACAAACACAGACCGGTTGCGTTGTAAACCCCGGGATTCGCCTGGCAGCCGATTCAAAACCGTCACCGTCGAACGAGCCTTAAATTGTTTGCCTGTATTACCTTGCGCTAATTCGACGCATTTCCACTGGAAGCCCCCCGACGGCTTGATAGAATTTCGCGTCTGACTCGACGACGCCTGTATTGCGTGAATCAATGACTGGCCCGCCCGCCGCTTTTCAAAACGGTGGTTTTGTCAGCGGTTAACCAAATCAGATTTGCATCGACGTGCTGCCGGGATCCCGTTGGCAGCGTCATTCAGGAATGCCTGTCCGTTGCGGGCCAATTGGTTTTTTTGACGGCCCGGCTTTTTGCCTGAACCTGCTTTCGGTCGGCTTTGACCCATGTCCCGAAGATCAAAAATTCTGGCATTGCGCGAGCGGGCACGGTAATATTGCCGTCCATGTTGTTGTGTGATTTTGGGGACTTGCGCAGCGAGGTTGCGCGGCTGGAGGCGGCCGGATTTCAGGCTCTGCACCTGGACGTGATGGACGGTGTTTTTGTTCCGAATTTTTCGTATGGAATCAGCATCGTGGCGGCTTTTCGTGAAGTCACGGATTTGCCTTTGGATGTGCATTTAATGATGGTCAATCCGCAGAATTATCTGCGGCAGTTTTGTGACGCCGGGGCGGATTCCATTACCTTTCACATCGAAGCCGTCACTGATGCAGCCGCCGTGATTGACGAAATTCATGCGCTGGGAATGGCCGCCGGTGTAGCGATCGACCGCGATTCACCGGTTTCCGGCATTGAACCGGTTGCCCGAAAATGTGACATCGTGTTGATTATGACCATCAAGGCCGGGTTTGGCGGCCAGCGTTTTATTCCCGATTTGCTTAATAAACTGGACGACGTTCGACAAATTGCCGGCGTCGATCCCGTTTTGCAGGTAGACGGTGGCGTGAATGCGGAGACAATTCAGGCCTGCACCGGGGCCGGCGCCCAATGGCTGGTTGCCGGCTCGGCCATATTCAACAGTCAAGATTATCAACAGACCCATACCCGGTTACTGGAGTTGGCCAACGATGGTTCAAAGTGTCGCCGTTAAAGCGAGAAACAACATGCTTCGCGTGATTCTGGTACTTCCCGGTGCCACTGACCTCGATTCCCAGGGACGAATCAAGGGGTCGCTGGACGTACCCCTGAATCGTCAGGGCAGCGAACAGGCACGCAAGTCAGCCGAGGAACTCCGTGACGAACCGATCGAGACCATTTACTGTTCGCCCGGTTTGGCGGCCCGTCAAACCGCCGAACTGGTTGCCCACGAAACAACACGCGTCCGCGTTCTGGACGAACTGCAAAATCTGAATCGAGGCCTGTGGCATGGCAAACGGGTTGAGGAACTCCGCGATTCGCAACCCCGGATCTACCGCCAATGGCAAGATCAGCCGGAAACGGTTTGTCCTCCCAGCGGTGAAACCATCAAAGATGCCCGCCAGCGAATTGTTCGATTCATCAACCGAATTTGTCGCAAACACAAACAGGGCACAATCGCCATAATCGTGTCCGAACCCCTGGCCAGTGTGCTCCGCCAACAGCTGGCCCGGACCGACACGATGGGTGATTTGTGGCTGGCGGAATGCCGCTGTGGTCAATGGGAGTCCATTGAGATTGCCACCGGTAGAGCTGTTCTCTGATCGGAAACCGCCTCGCCGCCCGCCGCCGCCGGTTCGGGATCCGCCATACCCGGCCGCGGCGGCCTGATTTGGGGATCCAGCAACCTTGATTCACAGGGGCTGGTCGTGTCACAATGTTGACTCGCCGGTTCTCCCTCCCCCCGCATACCCATGTCGGTTCTGAACCAACCCGTGAATGATCCCGCCTCCCCCCGGAAACTCAAACGTGGTGTCCCCGAGGGCCTGTGGATGCGCTGTCCGGATTGCGGGCGGGCCATCTTTCAAAAGGAGGCCAACAAACGGCTGGGTCTTTGCCCCGAATGCGATTATCACCTGTACGTGTCGGCCCGGACCCGGGTCGAACAATTGCTGGACGAAGGCACGTTTGAGGAGTGGGACGCCGGCCTGATGCCGGGCGATCCGCTGGAGTTTTCCGACACCAAACCGTACCGGGACCGGCTCAAATCCGAACAAAAACGTACCGGATTGGTCGATGCCGCATTGACGGGCACCGGCATGGTTCGCGCCCGGCGGGTGGCCGTGGGCATTACCGACTCGGCTTTTATTATGGGCAGCATGGGCTCGGTCGTCGGCGAACGACTGACCCGCCTGGTGGAACGGGCCACCCAGCAGAACCTGCCGTTGATCATCGTCAGTGGCTCGGGGGGCGGCGCCCGCATGCACGAGGGAATCCTGTCGCTGATGCAGATGGCCAAGGTTTCGGCGGCATTGGCCCGCTTCGACCAGTCTGGCGGCCTGTATATTTCGGTGCTCACGCACCCCACCATGGGCGGGGTGGCGGCCAGTTTCGCCCTGCTGGGCGACGTCATTTTCGCCGAACCACGGGCCCTGATCGGCTTTGCCGGACCCCGTACCATCAAAGCCACGATTCGACTGGAACTGCCTCCGGGATTTCAAACCAGCGAATTCCTGCTGCAACACGGTTACATCGACCGAATTGTGCGGAGGCCCAATCTGAAATCCGAAATTGCCCGAACGATTGACTATTGTGGTAAGTAGGTCACTGTTTCGGGATCCTGTCTGGCAACGCCGCACGGCCCGGCGTCCGGTTGCCGCGTCGGGCCAACATGATTGCCGGGCACCTGTCCGGCCTCACCCATGAATATCTTCGACAAACTCCGGGATTATCTCACGAGCAGCGGCAGCCGCCTGGACGTCTCAGCCCGATTCGCGCTGGAACGCCACGCGTTCAGCGGGACGATGTCCAAATTTCGAGTGGCCCGCGAAATCAAGACCAACCGGCGAATGGGCCTTAAACTGCTCGACGCCGAAAAGACCAAACTGTTTACCGACCGGTTCCGGGGCCTGGACAAACCCTGCGAAGGCGCAATTGGAATGTCGATTCGTCATCCCCGTGTCGTCGAAACCCATGAATTCGGATTCACCACCACCGGTCAGGAATACATTCTGATGGAATACGTGCATGGTCCGGGACTCAATTCAGCGATCAATGAACGGGTCCCGGAACTTGTTCCGCGTCGTCTGGAGTTTATTCGGCAAATGGCCGAAGGCCTGCAGGCCGTGCATGCGGCCGGGTTTATTCATCGAGACATTTGTCCCCGAAACTTTATCTGCCACTACGATTTTGAATGGCTCAAGCTGATTGACTTTGGGCTGACCGTTCCGGACAAGCCGGAATTTCGGCAACCCGGAAACCGGACCGGCACCCCCCAGTACATGGCTCCCGAAATCGTCCGTCGCCGCGGCACCGATCGACGAGTCGATATTTTTGCCCTGGGCGTCAGTTATTACAAACTGCTGACCGGCGAACATCCGTGGGGCACCACCGATACCAGCGGGATGGCCGCGCTGGTCCACGACCAGCGCCCGCATACCGATATCCTCGAATTGCGCCCGCGATTGCATCCCTCACTGGCCAAAGCCGTCAACCGGTGCCTGGCGCCCCTTCCGGACGATCGTCCGGATTCGGCCGGAGAATATCCTGCTGATGATTCGTGACGTGAACCGAGGAAATTGACGACTGGTCCCGAATCGGACGTGATGCGGGCAAAATTCCCCGGCGGAGTAGCGGGGAACACGGCCCCCGTGCAAACGGCTATTTGCGAAACCGGCGGACCGATTTTTGTTTTAACGCCGCCAGGCAGATTTCGCGACGGCCCCAGGCCAGATGTCGAGTCTTGACGTAGCGATATCCCCACGATCTGGCCCGCGCCATGTACTGGTCGATTTCGGAGACCATCCCGGCGTCCAGCATTTTCAGGGTCAACAACAGACCCCGAAATCTGGTGTGCTGACTGGTCACCAGGGCCTCGCTCATTTCCAGGGCCCGCCAGGGTGCAATATTGGTGTCCACCAGCAACCATTTGGCGCTGGCCAGCCGACGATGCGGGACATCTCGCCCACGCATTTTCAGATGAACCAGATCCTTGTGATTGGCCACTCGCGGATCCAGTTCGGCCGGGTCGACGGCGATAACGCGGGCTCCCAGTTCCAGAAGCCGCTGGCAACTGCCTCCCGGAGCCGCCCCGATTTCCAGGCAGACGTCGCCCCGCGTGAGCGGGATCCCCGACCAGGCCAGGGCCTCAGCCGTCTTGAGCCAGGCGCGACTTGCCAGTTCGTCGGGAGCCACCAATGTGGGAACGCCTCCCGGCCACCGCTGACTGGTCGTACCGGCCACGTGCCGGCCCAGTCCCCAATGCCCCGGATCAATCAAAACCACATCCAGCACCTGCGCGTCCGGCCGCGCCGTTTGGTCGGCCGTGATCAGCCGGGGAAATTGTTGCCGCAAGGCCTGGTAGAGTTGCAATATTTCCGAGTTGGCGTCCGACTGGCCCGGAATCGGGGCCGCGGACCATTTTCGATCCCATACATGAATCAGGTCGATGGCCGGCCCGGATTCCAGCGTGCGACTGATTTCCCGAACCAGTTCCTGACGGTCCGTGGTCCTGAACGGGGCACCGGAGAATCCAAACGTGCGTGCGAATGTGGCCGGCAACTCGAATCGTGCGGCCAGCCCGGCCGGGATTTTCCACGTCAGGTATCCGGGGCGGGAAAACGCTGGCAACCAGTCCGGATGAAGGGCTGCAATCTCCTGCCGGCAAAATCTCGTCGCCGCCGGCTGGCAGGCCACAAACACGAAACTCGATGCGAACGCGTTCGGCGAGCTCATGCATCGCCCGCCATTTGGTCCTGCGCAATCAGCGCCCCGTCGTCTGGCACTCCGGCATTCCCGATACGGTCTCCCTTGGCAATCACCACCACTCCGCCGGGGGTAATGGTAAATCCGCTGCGGCGATCCGATTTCGAGTCGACTCCCACGCACGTGCCGTCGGGAATCACCACCCGTTTTTCAATGATGGCCCGTCGAACGGTCACGTTGCGGCCGATGACCGCCGACTCAAACACGATCGAATCTTCAATCAGGGACCCCTCGGCAATCCGCACGCGAGGGCCAATTACGCTGCGGTGAACGGTGGCCCCCGAAACAATCGTGCCCGAACCAACCACACTGTCCAGAGCGTGCCCCGCAAACGGGGCGGGGCCGCGACTGCCAAACACAAACTTGGGAGGCGGGGCGTTGACCTGATGCGTCCGGATCGGCCAATCCTGGTCGTACAGATTCAGCTGCGGATCGACGGAGACCAGATCCATGTTGGCTTCGAAATACGAATCCAGCGTTCCGACGTCCCGCCAATAAGCCGTTGTTTGCGGTTCTCGTCACGAAACGGCCAGGCAAACACCCGGTGTGAATGAATCATCGGAGGAATAATATCACGCCGAAATCACGGGAACTGTCCGGTAAATTGGCATCCCGGCACAGGCTTCCAACAGTACCGGTGCCGAAAACACATAGATCCCCATGCTGGCCAGGCAACAGGTCCGTCTCGGCCGGGAATGGAATTGCGGGTCGGCAGGTTTTTCCTCAAAGCCGCCAACCCGATCGTGGTCCGGTCCACCTGCATTACCCCGAATCGCCGGGCTGCCTCCCGTTCGACCGGCAAGGCGGCGATCGTCAGATCCGCTCCGATGCCCACATGATACTCGAACCATGCTGCGGTAGTTCATTTTGTAAATGTGGTCGCCGGCCAGAATCACGACGTAATCCGGTTGCTGTCTGTTCGATCGCGTAAATGTTCTGGTAGACGGCGTCCGCGGTGCCCCTGATACCAGTGCTCGTCAATCCGTTGCTGGGGCGGCACCACGTCAATCGACTCGCCCAGCTCCCGGCGAAAATACTGTCGCCAACCCAGGTCGATGTGTCGATCCAGACTCATCCCCTTGTATTGCGTTAACAGCAGCAGATTCATCATGCCGCTGTTCAGGCAATTGGACAGCGAAAAATCAATGATCCGGTACTGACCACCAAACGGCACCGCCGGTTTGGCCCGATCACGGGTCAGGGGTTCCAGCCGGGATCCTTTTCCGCCGGCCAGAATTACGGCAATGACATTTTTCATGGGTGACCGTCGGGAATGGATCCGCAAGCCTGCGCTGGAGGGCCGTGGCGGATTTTCGCAGAACGGATCCGACAACCGCACAATCGGCTACCCGGGGGGCGGTCGCCGCGGCGATTCATGGGTGTCGGGAGGCGGTTGCGATTCACTTTCGCCACCCAGCTGTTTTTTCTTTTGCAACCGATGGTACTCGCGAGCCAGTTCTTCAGCAGCCTCGCGGGTCGCTGTGCCGCTGGGAGCGGACCAGTTGGCTGGCCGCCAGGAAATCAAGCGAGGCCAGCACGAAAATCATGAAAATCAGTGTCAAGGCGCACGATATCAGGATGACGTAGCCCGACGGGCGATCGCGCCAATACTCCTTGAAATGCAACAACGCAATAATGAAACCCAGGACCGCGATACAGGTGCTCGTCAGCGTGCGGCGTCGCCATTGCCGGGTAAAAAATCTGCGTGTTCGCGAATCGTCGGTGGCGTCCACCTGCAGCCGCCAAACATGCAAATGCCGCAACACCAGAATCACGCCGCCGAGACAGGTTGCCACGCCAACCAGCAAAGTCATCGTTGCATCCTCACTTCCCGCAGCCAGGTCAACAGCACATTTCCTACCTTGGCCAGCGATTCGGCAGAACACTTGTCCGGTGTGTCCTCCCGGGTGTGCCAGTATCGGTTTTTTGGATTGCTGGACGGATTGGGGTAATCAAAGTCAATAATGTCGCAGGTGGGAATTCGGGCAATGGTATTCAGCGGCAAATGATCGTCTTTCACCTCATGTCGGGTTCGGGGAATGAATTCGCCAATGCCCTCCCGCGCGGCGACGTCCCAGATTTGCCGGGTGATGTCCCTGGCGTAACGCCAACTGTTTTTTTCGTAGTACAGCTGCAGTTCCTTGTCGCCAATCATGTCCACCAGTACAGCCGCCGAATATCGCCATGCCGGCGGACCGGCAACGTACTGGCGGGCGAAATGTGTCGATCCCAGCAGGTACGGATCACGCCCCTGCAGGAAGACAAATTCTTCACCGTCGAAAAACACAAAGTCGACTCCAAATTCGGATTCCAGTGCCGGCATGAACTGACCCAGTTCGTACAACAGACCCACGCCGCTGGCGCCGTCATTGGCTCCCAAAAACACCCCCGCCGGATCCTGCGGATCGCGGTCCGGAAACGGTCGCGTGTCGTAATGACAGGCAATCAGGATGCGAGTCATGCGATCCGGGTGAAACTGAACCAGCATGTTTCGCATCTCCACCACGTCACGCCGCACCGGGTGTGCCGCGGAAAAGGGCTGCCAGATGACAATCGCCCCCGGGAGCTGACTGAAATGTGCCTCCAGCATTTGTTGTTGGCTGGTCATCGCCGGACTACCCGAGATCCGTGGCCCCAAACGGCAGACCGTTTGAAGAATCTCGTATGCCAGCGCTCCGTCCAGTCGATCCGGCGGGCTGGCGGTGGTATGTGCGGGTCGAATTCCGGATGGAGCGGGTCTTGAATCCTGGGGGATTTGACCACCCGGGCACAGCCCGAGGCCGCCTCCGTTGCCAATCAGCCATACCGCCATCAGGATCCCGCCCAGGCGATGCCCCGGACCGCGCCCGGCAAAACCGGCCAGCTCGCGGAAAAGTGCTGTCATGCGGAAGCCTGTCATTGCTATCATCCGGAGGAAATCGATTTCGACAATCATAACAGTTTGTTGTCGATCGCGTTATGGAAAACCCGACCAAATTGTGGCAGCCACCCGCCGGAGGAACCCCGGGACCCCGACCAGCACAACCCCGGGCGAGGGCGGTTCGTATTGCCGGAGTGACGTGGTTCTGACTAGAATCCCGCGCCACCGGGCCCGGTTCAACGGGTCGGCCGGAATTCGACATGCAAGGATGCAAATGATGATCGACGTCCAGGAAATCACGCACCTCCATGCCATCACTGTCCGCAAATGGCACGAAGTCGAAATCGACAACCCCTACGCCGGATTGCCGGCTACCGTTTGTCAGCAACACAGCTTTAATTTCCGCCTCTGGCACCAGGAAGATATTGCCCGCTCCCCGAATGTCGACGACTCAAAAATCGCCGAGGTCAAACGCAATATCGACAAACTCAATCAGCAGCGCAATGACTGGATCGAAAAAGTCGACGATTGCCTGACGACGCTGATCGGCCAGCGCAACATTCAAACCCGGCCGGATGCCCCGATCAATACGGAAACGCCCGGGAGTGCAATTGACCGGCTGTCGATCATGGCACTTCGAATCTATCATCTGAACGAACAACTACTGAGGCAAGGCGTGTCGTCCGGGCACATTGCAATCGGTCCAGCGAAAACTGGCGATCTGCATGATTCAGCAAGACGAATTGTCCACAGCCTTGCAGCAGTTGCTCGACAACATCGGGGCCGGAAAAGTGCGACACCGTACGTACCGCCAGTTCAAGATGTACAATGATCCTGCACTCAATCCGTGGTTGTACTCCGACGACGACCGCTCTCCGGACGACCAAAAGCGTGCCGCCTGACCCTCCTCGCTAACGGTTCCGTTGGCGTTAAACTACAATGGTCATCGCGGCCATTGCCGGCCGCCGGTTTCCCGGGAATTCGTTCGCCAATTGTGTATTCATGAGTACTCCCTCCGTGGAATCCGGTCTTTTTCCGGAAAGTGAGTCGTCCGCCCCGGGCGGGATCCGTCCGCCGGCCCAGCCACCCCGGGAAGTCGCCGTCGCCACGGAATCATCCCCCGGCGCCAGTGAGTCGGCCACGGCGTCCCCTGCCTGGCGATGGCACTGGAGCTTGTTCGCTGCGCTCGCCTTGTGCGCGGCCATGCTTCTGAATCACGGGACACCGTGGCTGTTCGGCGTGGTGGACACGCTGGGCAATTTTCGCTGGCAATTGGTGTTTCTGTGCGGTTGCCTGGCGGTTTACCAGCTGGTCAATCGGCGATTCGTCTGGGCGCTGGTCATCGTGGGGTTGATTGCCCTGCCCTCGCTGCGGATGGCATCGTTATACGTGCCAGCGACCCAACCACCGCCCGGCCTGACCAAACTCCGCGTCCTGACGTTGAATTTGTACAACAAAAACGGGAACCACCCGGCTGTCAGTGAGTTGATTCGGCAATCGGATGCCGACGTGGTCAATCTGATCGAATTTGACGAGAATTGGCAATCCAGCCTGCACGAGACAATGCGCGAGTACCCGTACTGCATTATGCAACTTGATGGCAACGCCATTTTCAGCCGATTACCGGCTGAGCCGTTTGAGGCCCGGCACCCGTTCTTTTCTCCCATCGAGTGGCTGACCACCTCCGCCAAATTGACGGTCGACGAACAGCCGGTTTTGATCGTCACCGTGCATCCGATTTCGCCGACGTCACTGGGCCGGTTGCTGGAACGGGACGCGCAGATCACCATGCTGGAAAAACCGCTTGCCCAGTTGCCGCAATGGCACCATGTCGTGCTGGTTGGTGATTTTAATGCCACCACCAATTGCCATTCGATGCGGTCATTGATTTCCGAAACCGGTTTGCGGGATACCCGCCAGGGATTCGGAATCCAGAGCTCGTGGCCCACGTGGTTTTGGCCGTTGGCGATATGTATCGATCAAGGTTTTGTCAGCGACGATGTGCATGTGCATCGTCGCGAAACCGGACCGCACGTTGGATCGGACCATTTGCCCGTCATTTTGGAACTGTCGTTTAACGAACACGAGAAATTTCGCCGCCAACGAACCAATCAGCAAATAAAACCGATGGAAGAGTTTGACCCCTCAGGGATTGATTAGCCCGTGCGCGACATCCCTCCAGCGTCGTTTCGTCAATAAACACCCGGCCCTTCAGTGGCACGAACGCTGCAGGTCGGTCCGCCTCGCACCAAATCCGGTCCGGTCAACTTCAGGTGGGAGGTTTCCGGCGCGGTTGCCTCGATGGGGTCCGGTCCGGATGTGGCGAAAATGTGGCACCGGGCCGTGCCGGTGCGTTCAGGCGGCTTCCTGCGTCGCGCCGCCCGCCGCCCGCCCCAGCGCCAGTCGGCAACCCGCGATTACCTCGGGCACATGGATGTCCCGCATCGCGTCGTTGGGCGCCGCTCGTCGCTGGCGACAACTGCCCGCCTGGTAACGCGCTTGAATGGCAACGTGTACCGCTCCATAGGCTCCGGAATCTCCGGGCCGGGTTGGTCCATATAACCCTACGCAAACGGTTCCTGCGGCGGCCGCGATATGCAGTGGACCCGTATCACAGCCGACAAAAATTGCGGCCCGCGCCAGCAGCGCCGCCAATTCCGGCAGACGGGTCGCCGGTGCCATGCGGGCAGATCCCGCGGCCCGCTGTACGATTTGTTCCGCCATTCGCTTTTCCTCGTCGCCCGCCCAGGTGATCACGGAAGCAATTCCCGGTTGCTCGGACAGGGCCCGTGCGACATCTGCAAATCGATCCGTCTCCCACCGCTTGGATGGCCAGCTGGCCCCCGGGTTGATGACGGCGAACGGTCCCGAAATACCCTGTTGGTCCAGAAACTGTTGGGTGCTCGCAGCGGCAACCGCAGGGACCGGCAGGCGGAATCCAGGAAAACCGAACGAGCCAATCAACGGCTGAATCAGTTCGAGCGACCGATCCACCAGATGCGACGATTGCGGCACGACCCGACAGTTGTTCAGCCAGTGTGATTTTTCCCGGCCATGAACCCCGGCAAAGCCCAGACGGGTCCGCGCCCCGGACAATCGGGCCAGCAATGCGCTTTTCAAAATGCTTTGCGGATCAACCGCAATATCAAAACGGCGTTCCGCCAGCCTCCGCCGCGTTTCCAGGATCGCGGAGGGACTTTTTAGCCATTTCCTGGGGATCAGCAGGATTTCGTCAATAGCCGGATGGTCCGCCAACAACTGGTCGGTCGGACTTTCCATGGCCCAGCAAATGCGGGCCGCGGGAAACCCGCGTCGCAACTGCAGTGCCATCGGCAGCGTCAATACACAATCGCCAATGTGGCTCAATCGGCAAATCAGAATGTGGGGTCGTTTTTCGGACATCGTTTTGATTCAACCGGGGGATCGTTCGGGGCATAATATCGGCGTTGCCGCAACGTCGAAATAGAGATTGCGTTTCCCCATCGCTCAGCGACCGGAATCACGCGGCCATTGAGGCGGCGTTCGACAAAACCCCCGGTTTACCGGGCATCAAATGTCAACGCCTGCATGGCGTTTTTCAGGTGAAACGCACTGGTCGTCAGGGGCAATGACTCAGACGTTTCCCCGCGAATCTCCAGTCGAGCCCCCGGACGCGCCGCCAAAAACGCATCCACATCTCCAAACTTGACCGCCCCGGGCAGAAAATCCGGGTCGCGAATATCCGTGATGTTGGCAAATCGAAATCCGTCCAGCTGGCAATGCAATTCAATATCTTGGCGCGATATCGCCCGAGCCAGGATGGCGACCGGTGTGGACGACCGGTCGGCGTCCACCGATATCGGTGCGTTGGGAAATTGTTCCCGCAGGGTTTCAATCAAATACAGAAGCTGCGAGACGCGCCAAGCCAGCAATGTACGGTTATAGCCATAGGTGTAACCGGCCGCTGCCCGTCCGTTGTCCACCAGGCGATTCCCCTGCTGACCGGCGGCATATTCCATTCCCGGCAGCCAGTTCATGCGCACCCCGACGACCGATGTCGATATCTGATCCGCCCGGGGCGCCGCTGATTCCGGAACCGGACCTGTCATGTCGCTGAATCCGGCCACCCCCGATTCGTCCAGGATGACTGATACGCGGTCGACGTTTCCATGCCGCAGGGCTGACCGATCTGCCAGCGCGACCCGAAAGCTCAACTCACCGGACGTCGTCCTCAGGTCACCATAGCGGATTTCATGGTCATCCGTCGTTGTGCTCGCCGTTTCATCCCAGTGCACGGCGGTTTCGAGATCCGGGTGCAAAATCAGGGAATTGAGGGCGGTCCCCACCGTTGCTTGCAAAGTCAAAAAACTGTCGTCGAACAACGGTCGGGAATCCAGAGCGGAAATGCGACCGAGCCGGTCCCAATCCTTCAACAGCCGGCTTTCCTGTTCGTTGTTCCAGGCAGGTCGTGGATGGGTCTCGTTGTAGACCGTCAGACGACCTGGCGGCAGCACCTCAACCGGCTGTTCACGCAACGGATCGTCGGCCAGCCCCAGCTCGAGATACCGGTTCATAAACCGGTACATGGCCTCGCGGCTGACCTGATTGTAATTGTGCCCGAACTCCAGTCGGGTCATTAACGACAACGGGATCCCTGACCCGTCGCCAGCGGCCAATCCAGTTGACAACTTGTAAACGCTGCGCAGCTCCGGGAATCCCCGGGTTGGCATCTCGCGAGTCCAGTCATCGGCCGCGGTCAACCCCAGGGGTTTGGGAGCGAACAGGGCCGCGAATTCCACATTGCCTGAGTCGACACGCAATTGACAACAATTCTCGCATGTGCAACCTCCCTGCATCCCGGTCGAGACCATCACCGCCGCAAACGCCGCAGTCGGCCGCGGATCAACAGCACACAGGATAAAGGTCTGGGTACCACCGCCGCTGGCCCCGGTCACTCCAATGCGCGAACGGTCGACGTCCGGCAGGGAACAGAGGAAATCCAGGCTGCGAATGGAATTCCAGGTCTGCAATCCCATGATGGACTGCAGCCGCAGCTCGGCCTGGGGGCTGAAAAAACCCCACGCCTGCGGGTTGTTCATTTCCGGTCGCGGATCGGAAAAGCCGTGCGCCAGGCCATGCGTGATTTGCTGGCTGTCCGCATAGCCGACCATGTCATAATGAAAAACCACGCACCCCATTTTGGCCAAATGGGCGCAACGGGATTGCAAGGGACTGGCGCATTACTGGCAAACTGTTCGGCACCCGTCTCCAGTTGCTGTCGAATCTCGGCATCGCTGGCCTGATGAAACCGGCCATCCCGAAAATGACCGTGGGGACACAGCACGCCGGGCACCGGCCCGGTTACCTGCGCAGGCCGATACAGATTGCCGGTCACAAAAAAACCGGGAAAACTCTGGAAATACACCTTTTCAATCGTGTACCCACCCATGTCAATCCGGCCGTGCACGACCGGATCCAGAGGAGCGCGGGCCGGCAGGGGCCACAATCCCAAACTGATTTGTACATGGCGACGCAACCGCTCGCGTCGTTGCCGCCACTGGTCCATGGTCGTCGGGGGCACCAGCGGAAAACAGTCGTTCAGCGTTTTCAGCACGGCCAGCGGATGACCCGCCCCGGGCACCTCGGTCGGCTGCCATGCCGCCACCGGCAGTGGAATGACCACGGCGAATACGAGGAATGAAAACCAGCCGGAGTGCCGGTTCATGGGCCAATGCATGCGATTTCCTGCGCCGGGATGCAGCGACCGGCGACCGTATGGGTGCAACACAATTTATGACGCCTCCGCAAAAAACCGTCACCTTTGCCGCCAGGCAAACGGCGACTGGGTCGATTCCGATTAATCGGTAATTGCCTGGCAACACGACAATGCGTCCTGCCTGCCCCCCTTTGCGCAACCATCCGGACCGGGCACGACTGGACAGCCACCCGGGGCACCCTCAGTCCGGAACGACAGGGGGGTTTCTGCAAAGTCGACGATCAGGCATTTCAGGCACGCAAGGGAGCGCGTGGTGTTAATTGACCACATGGATCGGACGTCCCCCCATAAAGGCTTCAATATTGTCAGCGGTCACCTGCATCAGGCGACGCCGGGCCTCCAGGGTGGCCCACGCATTGTGAGGTGTGATCATACAGTTTCGGGCATGCAGCAACGGATTGTCAGCACGGATCGGCTCCTCGGAAACTACATCCAGGCAGGCCCCCGCAATGCGCTCGTCATTCAGATAATTGGCCAGGTCCGCCTCGTTGACCAGTCCACCGCGGGAAGTGTTGACCAGGACGGCCGTTGGCTTCATCAATTGCAACAATTCGGTGTTGACAAATCCCGCATTGTCATCAGTCAGCGGGCAATGCAACGTCACATAATCGGATTCGCGAAAGACCTGCCGCAACGGACACCAGTCGAAACGCTCGTAATCCAGCCGCACCTTGCCTGCCAGCGTCGGATTGTAGGCCAATACGTTCATGCCAAATGCCGCCGCCAGTTCCGCCACGCGGCGACCAATGCGTCCAAAACCGACGATCCCGATCGTTTTGTCCGTCAATTCCGTTAACGGCGACAGCCAGAAACAGAAATCGCCGGAGGACTGCCATTGCCCGTCCCGCACCGCGCAATCGTGCTGCCACGGGCGGTGAATGCGGGCCAGAATCACGGCCATCACGTGCTGGGCAACCGAATCGGTACTGTAGGCCGGGACGTTGGAAACGGGAATCTGTCGCGCCCGAGCCGCCGCTCCATCCACGACGTTGGTACCGGTCGCCAGCACACTGATGAACTTCAACCGCGGCAGGGCGGCGATCGTGGCACTCGCCAGAGGCGTCTTGTTTGTCAGGATAATCTCGCTATCGGCACACCGCGCCACAACGGTCTCCGCAGGCGTCCGGTCAAAAATTTCCAGTTCACACTGTGCGGCCACTGGAGTCCAGGGGTTGTCGCCCGGGTTTAGTGTGTATCCGTCCAGTACCGTCGCTTTCATAACGTCACATCCTGGCAAACAAAAACGTCCGGTTTCGCCTTGCCGCGCCGATCAACCGGACGCGATCTCCTGATGATTTTTTTGCACCTCGGGCTGTCGGTGCCGCGCCGCCTGCTGCGGGACAGGGTCTGGCACGACAGCGTCAGATCGTCAATTCGCAAAAAGGGGCTGGCTTCCAGCCCCGTTCGGTTTCACCCGGTTTTGCATGATCCGCGAGGTGCCTGTCCGGCTCGGCAGAAAACCCGGATGGGGTGTCACGCCGGGCTCGTCCAGCCGGTCGGTTGGCAGGCAATGGGCACGGCTGGGCAGGCCAACCGCGGCAGCCTCAAGTCCAAATCGACATGTTTTCTCCAACGCCTGCCTGTTCCATTTTGCGACGGTGTCATGCGCAAACCGGAAACCGACACCACGCACAATCATATTGCCAGACCCGCAACCATAACAGACGTCGATCCGGTCCTGGTTTGCTGCGCTAACCGACGCCGGGCTGCCGGTTGGGGGAATGGGCGTTGTCGATTTGCTCAATGCCGAACAGCCGCAAGGCGTTTTCGGTCGTCGTGTGTTCCAGTTCATCGATGCCTTCACGCCGTGTCTCGGCCAGGCACTCCAGCGTATGACGCATCATGGCAGGCGTGTTGGGACGAACCCGCCGGTGGGGATGCGGTGACAACCACGGCGAGTCGGTTTCCAGCAATAATCGATCTGCCGGAATCGTGGCGGCCACGCGCCGCAACTCAGTATTTTTGGGATAGGTAAGCATACCGGCAAAACTGATCATCATGCCCCATTCCAGACATTGTTGGGCCGCCGCAGCGGATCCACAGAACGAGTGCATAATGCCGTTCAGCTGGCCCCGGGCGGTGTTTCGTTCCAACGCCTGCAGCATCTCCGGTTCGCAATCCCGCATGTGAACGATAAACGGCAACCCGGTTTCGTGGGACAGCCGAATATGCCGCGCAAAAAAATCCTGTTGGCGTTCCAGCGGACAAAAATCCCAGTGCTTGTCCAGCCCCGTTTCACCGAGAGCCACTACACGGGGGTGCGTCAGCAGCGACTGAATCTCTTTCCAGTGCGCGTCGGTGGCATCCTGGCAATGATTGGGATGAATCCCGGCGGCCGCATATACGGAAGTATACTGCTCGGCAATTTGAATCGATGCATGGGTCGACCTCAAATCAGTTGCCACCGTCAGTATCCGGGTAACGCCGTGATCGACCGCCGAATCAATAACGGCCGGTAACGATTCGGAAAATTCCGGCGAGTCCAAATGGGAATGCGTGTCAAACAACATACTGGCAATCAGGGACATTTACAGGCAGCGGCGCGGATTACCGGGATGCCACTTCGACGCCAAACACCACCAAACGGGCGACGCGGCGGCTAATGGCCAACCTCAAAACGTCGCCAGCTTAACCGTGGGGCACGAGCGTGCGAACCGCGCCGGACGAACGCGACTGGCGAACCAGTTCCGCCAACGGTTGACGATCAACGAACCCGCCATTCAGGGGATGCCACCACTCGATGCCGGATTCATCATGCCGCCAGCAAAAATAGACAGCGCGATCCTCGATGATGGCCGGGAAATCAACCAACCCCAGCGTCGGTGCCTCGGGTTCAATCCCCAATTCCAGCAACTCCTGGATGCACTCGTCCAGACGCATCTGGTCCTGTTCCAGCCGATCTCGCAAGCCGCGAATTTCGGTTGGGAACATCTGCTCCAGCTCTTCGCCGCCCCGGGCAATAAACTTGAGTCGAAAACGCAGGTGTCGAACACTGCGCGACAGATGCAACACATCGCTTGTGATTCGCCGCACCAGTGGCAGCATGCGGTGAGCTTCGTCCAGCGTAAACAGCCGGGCCTGCTTCCGCTCCAGCGGTTGCTGCCGGTCGTGGTGCCGTTCGACGAACGGTGTGGCGTCGTTTTTTGCTGCCTTCATGGTTGGCCTCGTCTAACAGATTAACCAATTCGGCTGTGTAATAAACTACTGATTGCCTGTTTGGCGTGAAGTTGCCACCAAAAACGATCCGACCCGGCCGGCAGGGAGGGCCCCGCCACGGGGCGGCCGCCGCTGCCTTTGTTTTTTTGGGGGGGGCGGATGAGTCAAAACTCCGCAGAAAACACCAAATTCTGAGTTTATGGCTGTCCCGGCTGCTGCTGGATGTCGCCTGCTCGGCGTGTGGATCGCCAGATGCCCACCACCGAATCCAGTAGTCCGGATGAACGTGCGGTTTGCCGCTGTCCGGAATCGGCGCAAAGTGTCCGGTGGGTTGACGCAATCGGCACCCAACCGCCAGTGTTTTTGGCGTCCCGGCGACGAACCGGCCGGTGAATCCCTACAACCCTCCAATTTTGCCAAACCGCACCCGGCAGCGAACCATAAACCACTGCGACCAAACACTTTGCGACTCAAACCCGAGCGGATCGCCGATTTCGTGAGAAACGCGTCGGGCGGTAAAGCCGCCCCTGTTGCTGAAAAAAACGGCAGGAATGGCGGGATTTCATTGACTCCCCGGCAGTGCCACGTACAGTGAATTGACGTTTGAGTTTGTCTGTCAATACCCCACCGGCACTTTTTTTGCTCAGGGGGGATGTGACGCATCGCGCTTGAAATTGAGGAAGCAACGGTTTCAAGCTCAAAGGAATGAAAAATGTTAGTTCTTTCAAGAAAGAAGAACGAGAGCATTGTCATCAACGACGACATCACCATCGTGGTGGTCGAAATCCGCGGTGACAAGGTCCGATTGGGAGTGGAAGCCCCTCGGGAAGTCCCGGTGCATCGGCGTGAAGTCTATGACGCGATCAAGCGTTCGAACGAGGTGCCTTCGGAGCCCGCCGAGTCGCCCGGACTGGATTCTTCGGACCCGGTTGGCGGCTAATCCCGGCTTTTCTGCATTGCCTTCGGCTGGTTTTGATCTGTTTTTCGCGCTGATCGAGTTGGCCCGCACTGTTCGCAATGCTTCCCTACATTCAGGCGTTCCCGGCTGGAAATCTGTGATTCTGTGCCCACAATCAGGGCGAACCGGCTCGGCGCTGGAACCGGTCTGTTTTCCGAAGCCGTATTCACCGACCTTGACGGTCCGGCGGTTATCGGTAATTTTAGTGGACCCTGGCAACAAAACCGGTTTGCCCGAGGGCAACAAAACCGGTTTGCCCGAGGTCAACAAAACCGGTTTTTCCCGAACCGGCAGAAACCTGTTGTCGGGACAAATATTGGATGTCGTTTGGCGACAACGCCGATCGCGAAAACATCGACGGCCCCTTCGTCTAGTGGTCTAGGACACCGCCCTTTCACGGCGGTAACACGGGTTCGAGTCCCGTAGGGGTCATTCTACGGCTTTCAGGGGCGGGGACGTTTTCAAGGTTCCCGCTCTTTTGCGGGATTGCCTTCAGCGTGTTCCCTTACTAGGGGAACGACGGGAACGACGGGAAAACAGGGGCGCGAGGGCTTTTTCGAAACCACGATTTGCTGCCACTGCCGGTTGCCCCTCGCCGTGCGGTTTTCCCCGGAAATGGCATGGTTGGAACGACCAACCGTGGCCTCCTCACATGCCAACCCAAATGTTTTCTTCAGAGCCGGCCGGGTTTCAGCTGAAACTGAAAATTGTACAAGGCTGTTGATCACGCTTCATAACCCTGGCCGTGGGCGGGACACGAGATGCATGGCCTGGGTACATCGCGAGGCCAACTGCCAAGCTGGAAGCGCGGCCGGTATTGATGAGCAGTGGATTTCCCACCAGTGGGGACTGCCTGACGCCTGCGAAAAACCAGGCCGCCGCGGTTGATTTGCGATTTGAAAACGACGCTGTTGGCAGCCCCGCGTGTGATCCGAAAATGGGCTTAATCGTAGCCCGTTATCGCGGACCAAATTCGGTCAATCTCGTCGTTTGTGTACGATCCGGTCAGCCAGAATTCATGACCAACAGGCTCCGCGACAGGCAGAACCAATTCAGGTACTCCGGCGACGACCATTGCAATCATTTTTCCCTGATTTTCAGCGGTGACGTCCCGCATCCGTTTTCCCGCTGTTTCGTTTACTCGCAGCGCGATGGCGGGCCGCCCCTTTTCATCCAATGTTTTTCGCACACTCTCAAAATCAGCGCCGGCAACGACATCTTGTGCATCCAGGAATATCGATTCCCCGGTCGAACGTATTGGAGTTTCAGTCATGCCGGGAGTCGCAACGTTGTTCGCCAGACGCAATGAGAAAACGTGACCGGGTGCAATGGCCGGTCGCTGGGTGATGGCAGGCCGCTGGCATCCACACAAGCCCACCAATAAAAAAACGGCCAAATGCTGGAACTTCACGGTGTGTTTCCTCTCAAGTCGGTTAACGACCGCCATCACCGGCTGGCGGGCGTTGACTGTCCATTCGAACAACGCGGATCCCTGCCAATCCGGTGCATGGGATGATTCTGCGACGGGTGCTCACCAGTCGGGATACGGGTAAGGATCCCAGGGCCCACGATTGCAGATGCCCGACGCAAACTGGGCACCGCCCCAGCCTGCCAGCGTTCCAACTGCAACAGTGCATTCTGTCGCTTGCGCTTCCAAAACGCGATTATGGCGGTAATGTTCGATGGCGACGACGTACCGCACATTGTTTCGTCAATGAGATTCCGTGAGAACGGACTCCGGAAGATTCATTGCCAGTTCGCGCTGGATCGTCATTTGTCGTTTGGTACGCCTGTCGAGATGGAGAGGTTCGCATCCTGACCCCCAATACCGGTATTGCTTTTGCAACACGCGCGTCCGGGACACCCGGCAATTTGTCCATCAACCGGTCAACTAGCAGTCGGTCGACCAGATGGATGGAAATGAATGACAGGTCCAGGCGGGATAACGTCCGCCAACACCGGGCCGGGACGTCCGCCGCAATTGATCTGACATTGTCAAATCGCCCGGTTCGGCGACTCCGGTGCATCGACTTGTTCGCCGGATTCCGCGAATCGACGTTGAAGTTCATCGATCTGGTCCAGGATCATCACGAATTGCATGCCAAACTCTGTGAGACGATACTCGACCCGCGGTGGAACCTCGGGAAACGATTCTCTGGAGATGATTCCCAGTCGGGCCAATTTAACGAGACGTTCGTTCAGCACTTTCGTCGTGAGGCCATCGGCAGTTCGTTCGAGGTGTCCGGGTCGATGGATTCCCGCTCGAATCTGCGCGAGAATGTGCAACGTCCATTTACAACCAATACATTTTTCAAAGATTTCGCGTACCGAGAACGCCGACGCTTTACCATTTATTTCCATTTGGTTAGTCCCACACAAAAAAGTGCCTGCTTGAACGTCTGGTAACCGGGTCTATTTTGATGGCAGTGCGTTCGTTTAGTCACTTTCAACCAGGGAGCCAGGTTATGGCCAGGAAAGCAACATTCTATCATGCAGGGTGCCCCGTATGCGTGGCCGCAGAGAAAAGCATTGTGGGTGCGCTCGATCGCAATCGATTTGATGTCGAGGTCGTGCATCTGGGCGATTCACCAGCCCGAATCTCCGAAGCTGAATCGGCCGGCGTCAGGTCAGTACCCGCGTTGCTGCTGGAGGAACAGGTGCTCCATATCAACCACGGTGCCGACCTTTCGGCGTTGAAGTAGCGGTCGCGGCGACATGCGGCAGTTGGCAGCCCTGGGGAACCGGGACCGCCAACTGTTTTTTCCAAATCCTGTTTTTCGATTGTGCGGTCGCCTGATGTTTGGCATCCGCCGTCGCCCGGCGGCTCGCGGACCGGGCCGCCGCCCGTGTCCCGGGGCAGCCAGAACACAGCCTGCCACAGTGTAACGGGTTTGCCGGTTGTCCCTGGTTGACCGCGGTGCCAGGCCCCATTCCTGGCCAAACACCTGGACAAGAATTACTTTTGTTACGATCATGGAAACCCGGTGATGTTGCGATACAGGTTCATTTCAGGGGCTGGTTGCCTGAATCATGTTTCTGCGCGATTGCCATAACATTGTTTCCTGACCCGGCCGGGTTCAATTGACCTCGCACAGGGACCTGCCAGCTGCGGCAGCTTTTTTCCGCAAGGATTTCAGGTTGCTGCCAAACTCCTGCAAGCCAATAATCGCGTTTGATGATTTGTGACAACTATTCGGTCGCCCTGATCATGCTGCTGGCTTTTTTCGCAAGCGTCTCCGGGTGCGACATTTCGAAGTCCGGCAAAACCAGTGTGGAAAGCCCACCCTACGTCGGGCCGGAACCGCCGGTATCCTTCAAGTCACTGGTCCTGGGCAAGTCCACCTTTGATGATTTTCGTGCCGAATTCGATGGTCGGCTGTTTTCGGAGCGCACCGTCGCCTGTGGCGTGTGTTTGGTTGGCATCAATGATACCTATGCCCAATGTCCGGCCGTGATCCAGTTTTGGTTTGTTGACTCAGTCCTGGCAAAAGTCCAAATTTATGTCAAGGAAGCAGATCGGACGTTGCGGGGCGCAGTGATCCAGTTGCTTAACGATCGTTTCGGCAAGACCGCTATCGCGGAATACCCGCACGCCTATTTTCGGACGGACCCGGAGTGGCTGGTCGCGGGTACTACGAAATACCACGGCTGGGTAGCGGTTGTGCTGGAGTACAAGCCGCTGGGGGAATTGATTGAATCGCGTCCGGCAATGCCTGACTAGAATCGCGTGCTTCAACCGTTACCCGCTGATGGCGGGGTTTCCGGAATCCGCGTTGCAGGGATTCGGGTACACGCCCGGACACGGGACGTTTCCGTTCGCGGTTCGGCGCGGAAACGTGAAAAACGACGACCATAATTGCTGCCAGTCCCCGGTCGATACCCAACAGCCAACGATAACGCCCCGTCATTGACGCATGAACGATATTGCACGATTGCGTGATGACGCGCGAGCGATTTGGCAAGCCGCCATCGACGCAGTCGATTCCGAACGGCTGGTGCACAACGTTGTTCGTTGTGCGGACGAGGTGATAACGATTTGCGGCCAGCGGATTCCCATCGCCATGATCGGTCAAATTGCGGTCGTTGGTGCCGGCAAGGCGGGAGCCGGAATGGCCGCGGGGGTGGAACAGGCGTTGGGTGCATCGAACGTGATCGACAGGGTTACGGGCTGGGTTAATGTTCCCGCCGATTGCGTTCGCCCGCTGACGCGCATCCACCTGCACGCCGCACGGCCGCCGGGCGTTAACGAGCCAACAGCCGAGGGAGTCGCCGGATCGCAGCACATCCTGAATCAGGTGGAATCGCTGGGGCCCGATGATCTTTGCCTCGTTCTGATCTCCGGAGGCGGCAGCGCCCTGATGCCGGCGCCCTGCCCTCCGCTCACCCTGCAGGACAAACGCTTGACCACCCGGTTTTTGATGAATCGTGGAGCAACCATTCTGGAATTGAACGCCGTGCGCAGAGCGCCTGTCGCTGATCAAGGGAGGTGGATTGGCCCGGGCGTCCCGTGCCGGCCAGCTGATTGCCCTGATTGTTTCAGATATTGTCAATGATCCGCTGGAAATGATCGCCTCCGGTCCGACCGTTCCCGACTCGACAACCCATGCGGAAGCGCTGGCGATCCTCCGCAAATACGGTGCGTCACCGCCGGATGTTCCCGAACGGGTGTTTGCGTTTCTCGAATCCGGAATGCAACACAAACGGGACCTGCCGTTCCCCGAAAACGTTTCCAATCACGTGATCGGCAACAATGCCATGGCCTTGTGCGGGGCAGCGAAAGAAGCCCGCCGCCGTGGATATCAGGTGGTTTCCATGGGTTCCGGCAACGCGGGCGAAGCCAATGCGGAAGGCCGGGCACTGGCGACCCGTTGCCAGTCCGTGCGCGATGATCCCCGGACTCGTCAGCCGGTATGTATCCTGAGCGGGGGAGAACCCGTTGTTCAATTGGCTGCTACGGACCGGCCGGCACGCGGCGGTCGCAACCAGCAGCTGGTCCTGGCCGGATTGCGACAGCTGGCCGATGACGGCATGCAACGCATCGTGTTGCTTTCGGGAGGCAGCGATGGCGAAGATGGACCGACCGATGCGGCGGGTGCGTGGGCTGATGCCGAAATCCTCGCCAGGGTCCGGCAACAAGACGCGAATATTGATTGCTGGCTGAATACCAATGATTCGTATTCGTTTTTTGAACGATTTGGCGGATTATTGAAAACCGGGCCCACGCACACCAACGTGATGGATGTGCGTGTCGCGCTGGTGTCAGATTGATCAAACGTTGCGGGACCGCCGTCGTTCGATGGTGAACACGCCGCCTGTCAATTGTGCCCGATCGCTGTTGGTCAGGGATCTGTTACGCAGGCAGGCGCGTCCAACCCGTTCCTGCCGCAGGCCCAGGGAATTACCACGCTCGGCGCTTCGCAAAAAAATCGGCTGTTTTATTACGGGTCGTCGCTGACGCAGACCTTTGGTTGGACTGGATCCGGGTACGGCCGTTGCTGCGTTTGCCGGCATGTTTTGGGTCGGTGTCTGCCTCATGTCTCTCGTCCCGTTCCCCGACGAAAAATGCGGGGTAGCGTCACCCCGGAATAGTGACCCCGCACCGGGGTTCCGGTGGATCCTCGTCGTGCGCCAATACAGGCGAACCATAACATCAGTTAATCCTGTTACATTAATGCGGTATTTGCCGAGCGGAAATTTTGGCGCCGATTTTTTGGGGACGTCATGGCTCTGTAAAAAACTGCGATTTGCTGCCACTGCCGGCTCGCCCGGCACCCGGTATTTCAGGAAATGGCACGGTGGGACCAGCCAGCCGTGGCACCCTCACCTGCAAACCCAAATGTTCTCTACAGAGCCGGACGTTAATGTTTTGGAGACGGTAATGAGAAAGCTGTTTTTTCTGATAATCGCCGGGACAACGGCAACGGCGATCGGTTGTGGTGGTCCGGGCGGGTCGTGATGAGGCAAGGACAAGACGAAGTCTGGTTCAGACTCCTCACAAATGATCCGTCCTGAAATCACGTCGGGCGAGTTGCATGTCGTGAATCTGACAATTGACTGTCGCGTTCTGGGCTAACACCGGCCGTGGGGTTTTCCGGTTCGACAAGCCTTGTCACTGGCATTGCCCGGCAACGGGCTCTCTCCGGTGCCGGGATTCGCGGTATCGGAATCTTGCCTCAGAAATCTCGAGGCGGGTTGGAATTTCGAGGCGCGCATTCACCTGACGGCTGCCGTGACTGGAATCACGCTGAGCGCCCGGACGGTGCACTGCAATCCCGCGTTCCCGGTTATGGATTTATCAGCACGGCCACGTCCTGGCGCGGTTGCACCTGCCCAACGACGCAGGCGACCGCTGACCCACCTTGTACGACCCGGTCGACGAGCTCATCCGCCTGATTCTCGGCGACGCTGATCAGCAATCCGCCAGATGTCTGGGCATCAAACACGAACTCGACCAACAACGGATCGCAGGTGGCGTCCATACGGAGCTGGGCCTGAATAAAACTTCGGTTCGAGGCCGAGGCCCGGGTCTTGTTGCCGTGGCGAGCAAGTTGGACGGCACCGGGTAACAGCGGCAATTTGTGCAGTTCCAGAACGACGGTCACGTTGCTGGAAATGGCCATTTCACTGGCGTGGCCGGCCAGCCCAAAACCAGTAATATCGGTAGCTGCCCGGACGCCCATGGTGACGGCAGCCTGACTGGCGGCCGCATTCAGGGCGCTCATGCTTTGGCTGGCAGCCGCAATGACGTCATCCGGACAGCGATTCGCCTTGAATGCCGTCGTAACAAATCCGGTCCCCAGTGCCTTGGTCAGGACCAGCAGGTCACCGGGTCGGGCTGCCTGATTCGTCATTAATTCCTGCGGCTTCGCTACACCCGTCACCGACAAACCGTACTTGATTTCTGTGTCGCGAACCGTATGCCCGCCGGCAATAACCGCTCCGGCCGTCTTTACGCGTTCGGCCCCACCCTGCAGAATTTCGCCCAGCACCTGCAGATCGAGTTGATCATCAGGAAAACCAACAATATTAAGTGCTGTGACGGGGCGCCCGCCCATCGCATAAATGTCACTTAACGAATTGGCTGCCGCGATTTGCCCGAACACGAATGGATCGTCAACCAGTGGCGGAAAAAAGTCCAGCGACTGCAGGATCAACAAATCGTCGCGGAGGCGATACACCCCCGCGTCGCTGAAGCCCTCGGCTCCCACGATCAGATTGGGATCATCAAATTTCGGCAAGTTCCGCACGACCTGTGCGGTGCCTTCCTGAGGCATCTTGCCGGCTCACCCCGCGCAGCTGGCGTAGTCCACCAGCCGCTTTTTTTTGCCCCACAAAGCCATTAACGCTCACCGATCTGGATAAACACGGACGTCCTATTTTGCTGGATGATTATGGACGGTTAGCCATCACTCGAACAGCCGGTGGGGGCGGGTCGAGACGTCTCGTGAAAAAAACCGTTCCGACCGCCTCATACGCTCAGGAGTGGCGGGCCAAAACAAGAATTACGATCAACTGGACACGCAGTGCATCGGTCAACGGCCTGGCCAAACGGTTCGGACACTCTGTCGTCTCCGTGACCGAATGAAGGGGACATGCTGGCTCGGTAAACAACATCTGCTTTGGGACTTGAGGGTGCCACGGTTGGCTGGTCCAACCGCGCCGTTGATGTGAGGGTGCCACGGTTGGCTGGTCCAACCGTGCCATGTCCGGGGAATTCCACACTGCGAGACAACCCGGCAATGGCACCAAATCGTGGTTTTCTGACGAGCCGGACATTCTCCGTCGAATGATTGCGGGGACGACCCAGGGGACACCTGGGGAATTCTCGACCCAAACGGCCCTGGGCGATCGCCAAAAACCGGAAATCCTGTGGTCGAGCCGCAATTCGTCCTGTGTGGCGACGCCGGTACTGCTCGATCGACGACTGCACTGGATTGATGATCGGGGGATCTTTTATTGCGAGGACGCCGACACCGGTCAGTTAATTCATCGTGCACGCATACCCGGGCCGGGAACTGGCCAGCGACCGGTTTACGCATCACCGATTGCCGTGGCCGGCAGGGTCTATATTCAAACGCCAACCGACGGACTGATTGGCGTTGAACCTTCCTGCGAACCAGACATTGTCGCGCATAACAAATTTGAGTCCGACGCGAGCGTTTTCAACGCCATACCGGCTGTCGACAACGGGCAGTTGTTCCTGCGATCCGATCAGTACCTGAGTACCTGTATTGCCTGATGAAATCGGAATGAACCAGGGGACATTCCGGAACGTCCCTGTTTTGGTCGACCGCGGTTTGCTCCGCGCGCTATTCCGGATTGCGGTCGAGAACAAAACGGCGAAGATGGCCCGGCAGATCCAGAGATCGCCGATCCAGATACACGGATTGCCAACCGGCCCGACGCGGTGCCAGATAGTCTTGCTCCCAGCCGTCCCCGATCATCAACAAGCGATCCCCGGATGTCCGCAAACGATTGGCCACTGCCTGAAAAAACCGCGGATCCGGTTTGCAAAAGCCAATTTGGCTGGAGCAGTATACGTTTTTGACAGCAGCCAATTGGGGTAATCCGGCACAGATCGCCAGTAATCGCTGATCAAAATTGGAGCCAATGGCTACCGGGACCGCGGCCTGATCGAGCATTTCCAGGGTGGCGGGGACATCATCATAAACTTGCCATGATTGCGGCCGGGAATAATGATCCCACAAATGCTGGAACAACGCTTGCGGTTGGGTGACATCGCCAAAAATACCGCTGACCACCAGGTACCAGCGCCGTCGTTCGATGGCTTCACTGGATACCTGCGCGGAACGTTCCGTGAAATGTTTGCACCGCAGCCTCGCGAATGATTCCTCGATTTCCGCGATCGAAAGGCTCGACCCGAATTTCCGGCCGATCCGACCATAGGTTTCCGCGATGGTTTCGACCGGATGGATGACCGTGCCTGCGGCATCCAGAACGATGATTTCTGGCAGGTCCCGATTCATGTCAGCGACGAAAGCAGTCAAAGGCAGCGGACCGTCATTGGTCCGACATAACGGGTGGTACCAGCCATTGTCCGGTATTCAGCCGGGCGGTCCATGGAGTTGCGTCCATGGCGCGTATCACAACGGTGTCAGGGCGTTTCGTCAGAACGTGTTGGCGACCAACGGCGCCAACGCTGCCGGTCAATACGGCCTGCACTAGCGAATTACCTCGCCGGAATCCGGCTTGGCGCTGCGCGGTTTCAGGGATTCGCTGTGGGGAGCCGGAATGCCCGGGAAACCCGGAAACGCCTGAGGTTCCCGATCAGGCCCAACCGCCGGTACGGTCTGGATGGCCGAGGGGGGTATAAACAGCCCCTGACCGGAGTCCGGAACGATGGTGGCCCGGCTGGCATCCGGCTGGTGACTGGCATTGGACACGGGGACGCCTGCCTGACGCTGATGGGATTTTTCGACGGGGCGGGCCTGCAACGTGGGAACCTGGCCGACGGCGCTGGTGTTGGTGTCCGCCTCATCGGTTTGGGTTTGGAGAGCCCTGGTCAAAGGTGAAATGGAGTGGCGCGAGCCCTCAACCGGCATCGACGTCGACAAATCCTGCTGAATCGAAAAAGGAATAAACGCCCGGAACCGGTCGGCAATTGATTTCCCGGACGTTTCCGGCGCGTCGACTCGCAACGGGTTTTCGACCAGGCTGGATTCATATTCGATTTCGACCGTCGGCCTCCGGGGGCTCCAGCTCCCCGACGATATCCCGGGACCGCGTGGCAACCCGGTTGCGACGTCAGGCGTCGTGGCATCGGGTACCTGGTTTTCCGGATCCCGATTCAGATCATCGGATTGCACCGCGATGTTCGGAGCCAGGTCCAGGGTCATCAAATCTGTCACGGCCGGTTCCGAGCTGGAGATGGATCCTGGTTGATGGGATTCCGGAGGCACGGCTGACCCGGTACCATCTGGTCACGTATCGCGCCCGGTCGCGAAGAGGATACCTGCAGGGGGCCTGGTTCCGTTGTGAGGACGGCGTCGGGTCGGGTCGCATCCCACGACACCTGGGGTGCCGGAGTTTGCAGCAGCTGGCTGTTGGCAAACATCTCATCCATGAGTGCATCGATTTGCCGGGGATCCAGCTCGACGCGCCGGGCATCCGGCCGGGAAATTGAGGTGGCACTGTCGACGCGGCCCGACAGATCATGAAGGTCCTCCGGCCCGAACCCGGGGTCGATCGTGGGCGTGTCCGGGGCAGTAACGCTTTCCGGCTGGAAACTCATCGCGGGTACCTCGCCGGGCGGGATCGAATTCTCCGGAGCCATCGCAGGGGTTCCGTACGTTACGCCGGCCGGTGGCACGAAATAGCGGTGGGCGGAATACTGGTCACTGGTCTGGCAAGGCCGGACGCACGTCGCACCATTGCACCCGCAGGGTCGTCGGTTGCAACATCCGCCAACAGCAAGGATTGCCGCTATCAACAAACCCAGTCCGGCGGAACGAGCCGTCAGGATCATGGCCAACCGGTCAGCCACCCGTGCCCGTTTGCGGTGACCAAACCGCGCCAAAGATCCGTTCGGGCCAGATTGACATTCTTTCAGGTAGCACATTTTGGCCTCGTCTCCACAGCGTCGTCACAGTCACGAACGGTACATGCAACAGAAATGGCGTGATGAAGCTATTTGGATTCATCGTTACCAGACGTATCGGCCGAACAAACGCCAAAACCGTGACGAGTGGTTGCGAGCAGACAAAACCGTTGATTTCGGAATATCGGGCGAACCCGTCACAACCGGTACAACCGAAACGTCCTGGCGGCCTCGCGCCCCGGCGACGGGTGTGAATTTGTAGCGGTTAAACAATTGCCGGTGTCCGCGGCCGGACGCCCGTTCCATGTTCCCGCACGCCTGCGTGCCGTGGCCGGAGATGGAGTTACCCGCCTTGTCACGGCTCATTCCGCCTGGGAGAATTATCTGGCGGTTCCCCTGTGCCTTTCTCCCACGCTGGCAACATGCCGAAAAAAAAACGCAAGCTGACGGTCCCCGAATTTGTCGGGCTCAAGGCTTCAGGCCAAAAGATTTGCGTTTTGACGGCGTACGACTATCCCATGGCCCGCCTGTTGGACGAGGCCGGAGTGGATGCCATTCTGGTGGGTGACAGCATGGCCATGGTCGTGCAGGGACACGACACGACGTTGCCAGTCACTCTGGACGAAATGATTTATCACGGCGAAATCGTGACCCGGGCGGTGCGGCGAGCCCTGGTGATCGTGGATTTGCCATTTCCGACATTTCATTTGGGGGTGCACCGGGCCATTGAGCTGGCGGGCCGGGTTTTGAAAGAGACCCATTGCCATGCCGTCAAGCTGGAAGGCGGTCAGGAACAGCGCGACGTCATTGCTGGCCTGGTGTCGGCGGGAATTCCGGTGATGGCCCACGTCGGACTGCGGCCACAATCCGTCCACACCATGGGGGGGTACAAGGTCCAGCGCGATCAGGAATTGTTGCTGGCGGACGCACTGGCTGCGCAACAGGCCGGTGCCTTTGCGGTCGTGCTGGAGTGTATTCCCCGGCAAATTGCCGCCGAGATCACTCGGCAGCTGGCCATTCCGACCATCGGAATCGGTGCCGGAGCGGACTGTGATGGTCAGGTACTGGTCGCCCACGACCTGCTGGGCCTGACCACGGGCCATGTCCCCTCGTTCGTCAGGCAATTCGCCCAGCTTGGCGAGACGGTCAATCAGGCCGTGACCCAGTGGTGCGAGGAGGTTCGCGCGGGAACGTGTCCTGCTGACGAACATTCATTTCATTAGCATCCACTCCCGCACGCGAATTCATCGCCCCGTTGTCCAGAGTGTTTCATCATGCCTTTCCTCGCCGAAACAGAGGTTCCAGCGACACCCGGCTGGGTAATGCTTCTGTTCGTGGCCGGCATGCTGATCACGTATATCGGCGTTGCGGCGGAACGGTTTCACAAAACGTTGGCGGCCCTGTGCGGCGCGGTTGTTCTGGTAGCCCTGGCACTGATGCTGGGTGTGCTGGAAGACTACGAACAGCTCTACGAGATTCTGTCGCATGATTTGAACATCTTTGGAGTCATCATTGGCACGGGAATTTTGGTCGATGTGGTGGGGCGAAGTGGATTGTTTCATTTCTTCAGCATGCAAATGGTCCGCGCCACCGGGGGGCGGGCTGCCGCACTGTACTTCGCCATCTGCGGCCTGACCTTCGTGTTTGTGGCCTTGCTGACGATCGTGCCCGCCATGCTGATTCTCAGTTCGCTGGTCCTGGTGATTTGCCGGGCCCTCAACTATCCGGTCAAACCGTTTTTGATCTCAGTGGCGATCTGCGCCAACAGCGGCGCGATTGTCACGTTTGCCAGCGGATTGCCCAACATCATGATTGGGACCCAGGCCAACATTCCCTATGTCGATTTCCTGCTGGTTTCGGCACCCTACGCCCTTGTCAGCTTTTTGATGGCCGTCATGATTTTGCGATGGTCATATCGCAGCGCGTTATCCTGGAAACAGTCTCCGGCAGAAGTTGCGGCGTTACGGGAAACCATCAGTCACTTTGACCCGTGGGCCATGGTTGACGACCGACAAACCCTGGTGCGGGCCGCCGTGATTCTGATGGCCACGATTGCCGGGTTCGCCATGGCCCAGCCGCTGGGGGTCGGCATGGACTTCATTGCCATGGCTGGCGGAACGGCCGCGATGCTGTTCATCCGGCCCGGTGTGGAAGAGTCGGTGGCCAAGGTGAACTGGACGGTGATTTTGTTTTTCCTGGGACTGTTTGTCATCATCGGCTGCGTCAAGCAGACCGGCGCACTGTCATGGCTGGCCGAACACGTGGTCGCCCTGTCGGGCGGTCGCACGGCCGCCCTGGTTCCCCTGTTAACCGCGTTCTCGGCATTGACGTCGGCCATTGTCGATAACATCCCGGTCGCTGCCACCCTGATCCCGATTGTTCAGCAAATCGGGGCCGGACCCGTTCCGGCCGAGCCGTTGTGGTGGGCCATTGTTCTGGGCTGCAATCTGGGGGGAAACGGAACACCCATCGGCTCGATCTCCTGTGTCATCGCGTTGTACACGCTGAAAAAAGAGGAAAAACAGGAAGTGGGCTGGGTCGAGTTCATTCGACTGGGCGGATTGATCATGCTGGTCCAGGTGATCGGCGCCATTGCCTGGTTGCTGATGATGCACTGGGCGGGCTGGATTCCCCAGCTGGCCAGTTCCGTTTCGGGCGCCGCCTGACCGCAAACCGGATTAACGAGAGGAACGGCATGAACGATCCCACGGAAAAAGAAATCGAAGACGACTTGCACAAGTCGATGGCCCTTTTCAAACGGGCTGAGGTCGGACCGCTGGTCGATTTGACACCCATCCATCCTGGCCGGGTATTGCTGGCGCTGGACGGTTTTCCGGAAGACGCCCAGGTCGAGCAAATCGGCTGCCAGCTGCGAGACCGGATCGGGTGCCAATTGGCCGTACTGGATGCCCGCGAGCACGACGACCAAAAAGCGTCCCGGCATTCGCGCGAGGTCGGCCAGCGGCTGGATTGCGACGTGCTGATGCCCGTGGGTGACAGCGGTTACGAGCGCATTCTCAATGCGATCGATCAATGGCAAGCGGCACTGGTCATCCTGACTTGCCCGTTTGGCCGGGCTTTTGATGAGGTGGGCGCCGACAGTACCGGGACGATTATTGATGTCCTGCTGGCGCGGAGCCCGGTACCGTTGCTGGCCGTGCGCGCTGGTTTTGCACCCGACGCCGATGTCTTCAATGTCATACGGATTTCGGTCAGCGGCGAAAATCCCGCGGCGCCCGCGGCCATTCGCTGGAGCCTGGGGTTGTTGGCCCCCGGCGGGAAATTGACCTTGTCCCTGCGCGTGCCCCAGGACTTTTTTGAGAAGTTTCGGGATGCTTTCGAGTCGCTGGAGCCGGGTGCGCGCACGTGGAGATCGAATCGCTGGAAAATGTCCTGGCCCAAAAGTACTCGGGGTTGCATTCCCAGTTAATGCGATTGGCCAGCGGCGGCGACTTTCGATACGAGTTTCTGGTGCATCATGACCAGGAAGACCGGTTTTTCTCCATTCCGGACCGGTCCACCAATCCGCCACTGCTGGTGTTGCCGATCGGCGACCGCGATGAAACGACCGGGGTCGTGGAACTGTTGCGGCACAGCCCGCATCCCACCTTGATCACTGGTCCGGATCCTGTATCCGGCCGTTAAGGCGATCGGCGAATCCGGCGATCTGGCACGGCGACCGGGGCCGCACGTTGCGAGCAAGCGCCCCCGTTTTGCGAGCTGCGAACGGCAACCGGTCATTCTGCCCCGGCTGGTTGGCAGGTGCCGATGTCTTTTTTCCGGTAGACAGCGGCGGCTGGCAAATTTACCATGACAGACGGATGATTACGGGGACGTAGCTCAGCTGGGAGAGCGTCGCGTTCGCAATGCGAAGGTCGAGGGTTCGAATCCCTTCGTCTCCATTCTGGCCAATTGCGAGCTCTCGCAATGGGCCGCTTCCTTTGGTATTTCGTACATTGGCACTTTCCGCTTGCCGGGCACTGCGACCTTTTTCGGCGCGATACTGCACCGCTTTCTGCACCACGACCTCCGGCACGTTTTCGGATGCCGGTTTCTCCGGTTCGACGTCGGCCGGTTCACCGCGTGCCGCCCGTTCAAAATCCTCGTCCGTGGTGATCAGGTAGTGCTTAAGGGCAATCGATGGCGTATTACCCAACCAGGCCGTGACCACGTGAATCGGGTACTCCCGGGCCAGTTCCGTTTCGCAGCTTGATCGCAGGGCATGAAACAGTTTGGGCCATGGCTTCAAGCCGGCCCGTTCGACGATCTTCTTGAACGTCGTTCGCAAATTGCAGTTACGCCATCCCGTTTTCGAATTGGCCGACAGGCGGTACTTTTCGTCGACCACGTAGACCGCACCCTCAGGTGCCATCTCCCATGCGTCATCCAGTGCGACTTTCAGTTCCGGAAAGAGCGGAATGATTCGAGTCTCCTTTCCGTGGTGGGCCGTCTTCGGGGAAGGCACAATGATTCGTTTGCCATCCCAGTCGATGTCCTGCCAGCGAAGCGACAGGACTTCCGATGGGCATCGCAGGCCACCGTAACGTGCCAGTGCCACGATCGTCCGCCAGTCGTGATTGGTGCAGGCATCGAGCAACTTATCCGTTTCCTGGCGAGTAACGAATCGCCGTTCGCTCAGTCGAATCACGGATTTCGCCGACACCTCGGCAAACGGGTTTTCCCGGATCAGTTTTCGTTTGCGGGCGTCGTTGAAGAACATGCGTACAAACTGCAATCGCTTGGCGACCGTGGTAGGTGCCAATTTTGTCCCGATCAGATGCTGGCGAAAATCCATCGCGTCGGCAACGGTGACCGACTTGATATCACGGTCGGCACCAAAATACTCAATCAGATTTCGCATCGGCTGTTTCCACACTTCCCGGGTGGCGGGTTTGACGTCTTTTCGACGATCCCTGAATGCGTCCAAAAATGCTTTCAATTCAATGGCCTGATGTTTCGTTCGCGATGCGACCAGATCAACTCGAGCCAGTTTGGCGTGCAGTTCGTCCGTAATGCCATTGAGCCACTGGATCAGCTCCGCATCATTGGCCACACCCGTTTTTCGATTCACGACCAGTTGCTCGATCCGCAGCTTGATCAACTGTGCCGAACGCGCCTTGATTTTGCCGAGGCGAACGCTGCGCCGACGCCGGTCCGGATCCACGAACTGGATTTGGTAGCCACCATTTTTTTGCTGCATAATGCTTGCCACGAAAATGTTGCCTCCTGATTTGGTGAATGGGTTTATATTTGGTTAGGACTTGGACACTACCTCGTGGCTACCGACTCCTCCAGCGCGGTGACGCCATCCGTGTGGGGAGATTTCGGCCACTTTTTCGAATCTGGAGGGAGTTGCGGGGAATCGTCCCGGTGAGACTCCCGTTTGGTTTTGAAATTGTCGATCAGGTGCTCAAGATGCTCAGGTTCAGAGACTTGGGGATCGGCTTGAACACCTGGAAATCGCCACTGCCACGGACCACGAGATTCCAAGCGAAAGGATTCGACACCAAGTTGCTTTTTGGCGCGCCGAAGTGTCGCCTTGGAAATCGATTCCTTTTCAAGGGCTTCGTCGTACAGCTCAACGGCTGGACGTGATGAGTACTCGAGTTCCTTTTGCAGCCACTCGATCGCCCGCTGCAATTCATCGGCCCGCGGTCCGGGCTTCGAGGCCGCTTTTGCTTCGGCTGCCAGGCATTCATCCGCGTTCATGTGCACCGGTTCTGCTTCCCATATCAGCGACGGCGGTTCGCCGTCGATCGAGAAGGCCAGCCCTTCGCTGACCTTGGCCAGGTTGTTCTTTCCAGGCAGCAACAGCCTGCGATCCCTGCTCTGGGGATCGGCGGTCACGTGCCATACGGCCCGGGCCAGACCGGTGAACGCCCGGCTTCCCAGCGCCAGATCGTCGGCCAGCAGACCATGTCCTTTTCGCCGATGGGCGACCACCACGACCGCAGCGCCGTACGTCTCGGCCAAAGCGGCGACCGGCGCCAACACGCGCGGACTTCGTTGTCGCGGTGGGCGTCCGTTCGGCTGCCCAGAAATGAACCGATAGGATCGATTACGATCAATTTGCAATTGGACAGTTGCGCCAGCTCCTGCTCCAGTTCGTACACATCGGCCAGCGAGAATGGTGTTCGGACTTGACGTCCGTCGGCACCTATTCGATTGATCATCGACAGCAGGCCCACCCGTTTCACGTCGGCGCCGGCCGCATCCAGCCGAGGCCGGATCGTGTCGTTCGGGTTGTCCTCCGCCGTGATCAGGATCACCGACCCTCGCGGGCAGGTTGCGCCGTCAGGCCACGTCGTTCCGTTGGAAACCCGGGCGGCCATATCGACCGTCACCAGGCTTTTCCCTTTTCCCGGCAGTCCGACCAGCAACGTAATCCGGCCGGCGGGAATTCGGCCCGGCCACAGCCAATCGATTTCGACAGGCTCGATCTCTGAAAACCAGATGACGTTGCTTTCTGCGTCAATGGGTGTGCCATTGACCGCACGCAGAGTCGGTCGCGGGAAGAACGGTTGTGCCAGACCGGGCTGGTACCGAGCGATGCTGGTTGCGATTTTGGCAATCTCGGTTGACCCCAGCGGTGGATTGCAGCGCTTGCGATTGACCTGTTCCAGACTGGCGTGGATTTCTGATTCGCTCAAACCTGCTTGCCTCATTCGGCCGGCGATCGAAGCGAGTGTCGAATTCCTCTGTCCGGTGGGAATCGAGCCCGGCGAAACATCAAACGATTGGTGCATCACCGGGGTCGATGCTGCCCTAACATTCGTAGAGGTCAGGCTATCGAGCGCCTCGGCCAACCAGCCTGGAGGTGCCGAAAGCTGATCGGCCGGGACTTTCAGTTCGCGGCCGGGCTCCCAGTGATAGTCGCCATCGGGCCGGGTCGATGGTGCCATCACGATGTACCCGCCATCTGTTCGAACGTCGACATTCGGTGCGAGTCGGCCTACCGAACAACGCCAACCGACCCCTTCCGGCCGCCGAAAAACAAAATGCCATCCGCCTCGAGGTGTACGGGCGGCTGGGACATTCGAGAATTCGTGCCAACGCTCCTCGGTCAGCCAGGGATTGTCGGGCCCGTCGACATCGACAACCAGCAACCCCTCCGCCGCCAGTCCGATGCATGCGGCCGGATCCCGTTGCCACCAGGCCTCGATCTGACCGGGATCCGTCGATGCGTCGCGGAACCCGCGCCGGGTCAACGGCGCCGGGTTCAGTCCATTGACACAGGGGAAGACGGGATACCCGAGTTCGGCATACCGGAGCGCCGCCATGCGCAAGTCGGTCATTCGGATTCCTCATCCTTGCAGGACTCGACGAACGCCACCAAATCAGCAAGGTCGTACCGGACGCTTCGCCCGATCCGCACCGCCGTCAACCGGCCGCGTTGGGTCAGCGACCACAACGTCCTCTCGCTGACCTTGAGCCAATCCGCTGCCTCACGTGGCCTGAGCAACTGGTTACCTGTCGTCGTAATCTGCATCGACCTGAACCTCCATGATCTTCGTCGCAAGAAGTGCCTATTTGTATACCTACCCGGTCGACCGCCAAACTGGCGGAAAACTTCACGTCTTTTTCGGATTTTTTCCCTGTTGAAACGGTTCTGTGAGGTTTGGCCGACGCCGCGGCCTTTGTGATTGGCGGAATCAGAGAGCCAAAAAAGAAAGTTCGCGTCGTGCGGACTGGTGTGCGTTGCGGTGGCCATTCGTGGCTTTTTCCAGCCGGCGAGGGCCAGCTGGCCGCGATCGACTTCGTGAAAACAGGCGTCCTTGCCCTTCAAATTGACTTCACAGGAGAGCCACGTAGTGGTGGCACGTGCGGCGATACCGGACTCAAATCCGCAACCTCGATCAACAGGCAACAACGATACCAACAAAAAAAGCGTGCTCACTCGAATGAATGGAGTGTCCACGAGCGAACTAATGGGATTCGACGCTTTATGGACCCAGGCGAATAATTTCTTTGGCCTTGGATCGAATTAAGTTGCAATGCGGCTTCGGCATGAGCGAGAGCAGAATGTGCATCAAACTCGAGCTCCACACTTGCGAGGATGGTGCCTTCCTTGTCGTACTGATAGGCGTACCCGGTGCTGGCGGTCGTCCGGTTCCTGGTCGTGACCGTATAGTCGCCTCCGGTCCGGTTACCGGTCGAATCGAACGTGTAGGACTCGTCGGTTCGCCCGGCCGCATGGTCGGCCGTCTTCAGTTGACCCAGCTTGTCCAGGGTGAACGAACTGATTCCATCCAGGGACGAGTCGATACCGGTAATTCGGCTGGCGTTGTCCCACGTAAAGTCGTAGCCGTGCAGCAGGGTCGCTCCGCCACCGCTGGCTACGTCCTGGTGATCCAGCGACGTGAGCCGTCCGGCGTTATCGTAACCCAGCACCGACCGCAGCGCGGCCCCGGTGCCGGTCAGGTTGGCATACCGGTTGATGTCCGTCACCTGGTTGCGGCCGTTGTACGTGTACTTGACCGTCTTGTCGGCCACGGCGTGACCGCCGGACTGCTTGGTCTGGCTGATGGTGGTGACCCGGTTCAGATTGTCGTACGCCCAGGTCGTCTTGTAGTCCTTTTCCGGAAACATCTCGGCCGACATCGAAACGGTCTGTTTCGGTCCGGTTGCCATTGGCATCGTACTTGTGGTCCAGCGTGGCATTCGTCGTCAGGCCCGCCATGTTCTCGACCACTTTGGTGTTCCGCACTGGATCCGCATGCGTTGTCCCACTCTCCTGAACGAACGGAACGAATAGAACGGAATCTCCCCGTTTTCACCGACTTCAGTGGTAGTCCTTCGAAGGCTTCCGATGACACAGGAAAAACCCAATGGCTGCTCTTACCCGGTCCTTGCCTTTCTCGGCATCCTGCCAAACAAGCCAGAGGCTTACGTCCGCCAAGAGCAAAATAGATGCGTCTAATTGTCAGACAAATCCAATTGGCCGCGCTAATATTCGTATAAGATTTCCCCAAAAGTCTCAGAAGAAATTGCGGTGGTCAGTTTCTTTCCATCTGCGAAAAGGTCTATAGGAATTGTTGTCAAATCGGCGACAGAGACCCAATTGGAAATCGGTACAAATTTTTTTTCCGGAAATCGTTGATTCAAGAAAATAGCTACGCCTAAAACGTCATTGCCGTTCTTCGATCGTTCCACCAATTCCTTCAATTTGTCGCGGTCGGCCAAACTTTCATCGAGTTCGCGGTATACATTTTTGTCAAGCTTGGCGTTCGCGAAGTCCATAATCAGAAAGCCAAGTGTACCGACATCCACGGCATCGCCCTCTGTATCAATCGAGTAGTTTAAGCCCCTCGAATCTTCTTGCCCTTTGGCGAGTTGACCACTAAAAAATACAAATGCAAATATCAGTACAACACACACTACCTTGTACACTAGGTCTTGCCCTATTCCAGAACCAAACTGACTAACCTTGATCGAACGCAACGCCCCGACTATTTTTTTGGCCCCAAGTCTCTAACAGTTACCTTACCTGACTTGTCAATTTGAATTATCTCTTGCACCGGCGCTTCGCCGGGCTTTGTGTATTCTTGAATAAACGTATGTACATCATCTACGGGCGGAGGAGGCGGCCCTCGGTCCGGCCAATTCAAAATTGTACGTGTCCATCCATCCAGCATCGCTTCTTTTGGCATTGTTGGCAAATGATTGTCCCAAAGGTCACGCGATTTCGTTTCGCTTTTGGTTATTTGTTCGACGAATTCATGCAAGACAACCCGCATTTTGGACATTTTTGGACCATGCCCATCTGGCAGTGATTCCACGTCGCCTGCGTCAATTTGACTTTTGTCATGACTGCCAATCGCCACGGTGTCATCATCTCTGACAATTTCAATTTCAATTCGACCGCCTTTGGATTTGATTTCGTTAATAAGCGTATTCAAGTCCGAGTTATCCGGAACTCCATCGTCATCGTCGTCAGCATCAGCCAAGGATTGAATTTGATTCCATGCCTCTTCAACGGGCTTTCTGTCCTCAGGTTTGCCCTTAATCCAAATAGGACCCACAACGTGAACTGTATCGTCGTCTTGGTCTCCTTCATCCTGATTTGCCTGATACTTTTCTCCACTTCCCGCCCCGGTGCTAACCGGCGCGCTGCGGGGCATCGACTCTTCCAGCCCGTTGGAGTCCACACCGGTCAGCACCCGGTTGCCCACGTACCGCGAAATGTTCGTGTCACCGCCGGCAAACCCGATCGGGTCCTCGCTGATCCACTTGCCGATGCCGACGTCGTACCAGCGGTTCCAGTGATACGTGTAACCCGTTTCGGTCTCGGTCCACTTGCCCGTGTAGCCGAATGACAGATCGATCGCCGTGTTGGTCTCGCTCTCCAGAACGCCGAACGAATTGTACACACGATGATTGGCGATCACGAACTTGCTGGTCGCCGTATCCCACTTGGCGATGTCCCGGATCGATCCCACCTGGTCGGACAGTGCCCACTGGATCACCCCGTTGGAACTGGTCGTGGTCACCACCTCGTCGGCCAGCAGCTCATCGGCCGCTATTCCCCACAGGTAGCGATGAGACACATCGGTGGCCGCCATGCCATCGAATTCCAGAGTCGGGTTGATCCCCTCGAATCCGGCCCAGTAAATGTTGCTGACTCCGCCAGAGCCGCTCCCGTTGGAGTCCAGCTTGCGGCCCACCATCCGGTTGAACATGTCGTACGTGTAGTCGATTTCCTTGACCAGCACGTCCGACGAGTTGTAGAACCGGACCTTGGTCAGCCGGTTGCGGTGGTCCCAGCTGTACAGTTCATAGCTGTTGTCGGAGGTCTTGGTCCGCTTGGTCCGATTCCCTTCCTTGTCGTACTGGTAGGTGTAGCCCGTGCTGGCGGTCGTCCGGTTCTTGGTCGTGACCGTATAATCCCCTCCCGTCCGGTTACCGGTCGAATCGAACGAGTAGGACTCGTCGGTCCGTCCGGCCGCATGGTCGGCCGTCTTCAGCTGACCCAGCTTGTCCAGGGTGAACGAGCTGACTCCATCCAGGGAGGAGTCGATGCCCGTGATCCGGCTGGCGTTGTCCCAGATAAAGTCGTAGCCGTGCAGCAGGGTCGCTCCCCCTCCGCTGGCCACGTCCTGGTGATCCAGTGACGTGAGCCGTCCGGCGTTATCGTAACCCAGCACCGACCGCAGCGCGGCCCCGGTGCCGGTCAGGTTGGCATACCGGTTGACGTCCGTCACCTGGTTGCGGCCGTTGTACGTGTACTTGACCGTCTTGTCGGCCACGGCGTGACCGCCGGTCTGCTTGGTCTGGCTGATGGTGGTGACCCGGTTCAGATTGTCGTACGCCCACGTCGTCTTGTAGTCCTTTTCCGGGAACATCTCGGTGGACAACGAAACCGTCGTTTCCGTTCGGTTTCCACTGGCGTCGTACTTGTGATCCAGCGTGGCATTCGTCGTCAGGCCCGCCATGTTCTCGACCACTTTGGTGTTCCGGCCCAGGGCGTCCACCGTGTACGTGTAGGCCGCCGCGCCGGTGCTATCGCTGGCGCTGGTCAGGAAGAAGGCTTCGTTGTAGACCCGGGTGATCGTCCGCAAAAAATCCCCGTCGTTGATCAGGGCTACCGCCCCCTGCAGGCTCGAGACGTCGGTCTCCGCCAGGTTGCCGCCGAAGGTGACTGTCCAGGTCGAGCCGGACTTGGTCACCGTCACATCGTCGATCGCCGGCAGGGCCTCAAGGGCGGTTTCCACATCCGCTGCCGTGGCGTCCCACGCGATCGGCGAGGTTGTCTGGCCGTCGAAGCCCAGCATGAACACGCCGCTGGACGTGTTTTGCAGGGTAACTGTCTGGACCTCGTTGGTCCCGGTGGTCCCCTGGGTCGTGGTGACGATGTCGGTCACCGGGGCGGCCCCGGAGAAGGCGTACCACAGTTCGGTCTCGGTGTATCCCTGGTACCCGTACTGGGTCGTGCGGCCCTCCCGGTCCATCTTTCGGACCAGCCGGTTGATATCGTTGTAGTAGAAACTGCGGGTGTTCCCCAGTTCATCCGTCTCCAGCGTGACCCGGCCCAGATCGTCGTAGGCCCACGAGGTGCTGTTGCCCGACTGGTCCTCCAGCCGAATCAATTGGCCGATCAGGTCATACGTCTTGTCGATGGTCCCGCTGTTGGGGTCCTGGATTTGCGTGACCCGCGAGTAGATGTCGTACGTGTAGTTGGTGACCGCGGCGGTTTGCGAACCGGCGCCATCCGGGTCCGGCTCGGTTAACGAGACGACCCGGTCCAGAACGTCCAGCCCGATCGTCGTGACATTGCCCAGCGGATCGGTGATCGTCGTGTTGCGGCCGGCCGCATCATGGCCGTAGCTGGTCTCTTTGGAGAGCGGGTCGGTCACCTTGTCCAGCAGCGTGCGGCTGGTGTACGTGTAGGACCAGACCGGAGACGTCTGGGATCCGGCACCGTCCGGGTCCGGCAACGTGACGCTGGTGACGCGGTACAGGTTGTCGTAGGCATACGCGGTCACGGCGCCGCGGGCGTCGGTGGCCGTGGCCATGTTGCTGGCCGCATCGTACGTCCACGAGTAGACCGGGCTGGTCTGCGAGCCGGCACCATCGGGGTCGGGCAGCGTCTTGGTGAGCGTGCGGCCCAGGTTGTCGTACGTGAACGATGTGACGCGGCTCATCGGCTCGGTGATGCTGGTCAGCCAGCCGGCGGCGTTGTATGCGTAGTCGGTGTTGGTCGGCTGTAGCGGATTGTTGGGGCCCGGTCCGTCCGGGTCCGGCGTCGTGATCCGGGTGATCCGGTGCCGCGCGTCGTAGACGTACTTGGTTTCCCGGTTGGCCGGGTCGGTGTGCTTGGTCACCCGGCCCAGGTTGTCATGGGTGTACTTGTGCACCTGGGCGATGCCGCTCCCCGAACCGTCGGGATCCGGCAGCGTGTACTTGTCGAGCCAGCCGTTGTCCAGCCAGTTCACGGTCGTCGTCCGTCCCAGCGCGTTGGTTACGCCAGTGACCTGGCTGGCCGCGTCGTACTGCCACGAGGTCGTCGGACCGGTCTTGGGCCCGGCCCCGTCCGGATCGTGGTCCACCATGCTGGTCAGCCGGTACCGCGAATCGTACACGTAATTGACGGTGCGGCCCGAAGCGTCGGCGGTCTGAGTCAGCCGGTCCAGCGCGTCAAACGAATATGATGTGGTTTGCCCGGACAGCGGACCGGTGACGGTCGTCAGACGTCCGTTGGCATCGTACGTGTAGGCGATCGAGACGCTGTTGAACTGCGGACGGACCTCTGCGGTCACCTGACCAAGGAAGTTGTACGTGTACACGTATTCGGGCGCGGTCAGCGAGCCGGCCCCGTCCGGATCCGGCAGGGTCACCTTGGTCATCCGGCCAGTCACGTCCCAGGTGTACGAGGTGACGTTGTTCAGCGGATCGGTATGCGAGGATGCTTGCAGGTTGCTGCCGTAGGCCCACGTGTAGACCGGGGAAGTTTGCGAACCGGCACCGTCCGGGTCCGGCAGGGTCATCGTCAGCATCCGTCCAAGCGGGTCGTACACGTAGCTGGTCACATGGCCCAGCTCGTTGGTGAACGAAGCAACTTCATCCCGCGAAGTGTGGGTGAACGAGCGGTAGGTGCTGTCTCCCCAGGTGACCTTGGTCAGCCGGTTGTGATAAGTGGCGTGATACTCGTAAGTGGTCACGATCGGCTGCAGCGAGCCCGCGCCGTCCGGATCCGGTGTGGTCTCGGTCAGCAGATTGCCGTAGGCGTCGTACGTGTACTGCCACTTGTTGCCCAGCGCATCGGTCCAGCTCTTCAGGTCGCCGTCAGTAAAATACTCGATCGTGTCGTATTTGTTCAGTTCGTTGTACAGCTTGGTGACCCGGTTGAGCGTCGCGTCGTACTCGGCCTTGACCGTCGTCGTATCCGGGTTGACGGTCACCACCAGATTGCTCTTGGCGTCGTAGCCCAGCTTGGTGACCGGTGAGGTCTGGGAGCCGGCCCCGTCCGGATCCGCTTCGGTGATCCGGAATATCCGTCCGATATCATCGGTTTCGGAAACCGTCTTGGCACCCAAAGCCGCGGTGAACGAGGTCAGGTTGCCGAACCGATCGGTCGTAAAGCGGGACGTATTGCCCAGTTCGTTGACGTACCGGGCGTCCACATTGGCTACCTTGAGCACGGTGTTGCCGCTGGAGGCGACCGCCAGCCCCTGGCCTCGTCGCTGCAGAAACGGTACAGCCGACGGGTTGTCACACGAGGAGCCTTGACCGATGAGGATGAAAAGCCGTAGGTCGGGCCTTTAACGGCCTGACAGCGCCTATTGATCCCGTTCCAATACTGAATGCATCGGAGGGAACACGACATTTTTCAGATTCGGGTCCGGGACGACATCACAACCCTCGCAGGACCCGTCAATATTTCGCAATTGATCAATGTACCTGGAAAGGTTCGGCTGGCCGATATTCTCGCTACCCAATAAGTCTTCGAGCCGATCACGCTGCTCCTTGCTCAGAACCTCCATGAGTCTTCGCACAGATTTTTCATGTAACGCAAGCGCCTGCTTCTCCAGCTCCGCAGCTTCATCAATGGCTTTCGAGCGCAACTCCTTTTTCTGTTCATCTGTCAGCTCGATCAATACACCACTATAAAGCACCCGAAAAAGCCCATTCCGCTCAAGATGCTGGCGGAGAATCATTGCCTTCCACGCCTGCCTCTGGTGCGGCAAAAACACAGTTCCCATCAGCGTTTCGTCAAACTCGTTGATTCGTTCTCTCGCTTCCGTGAGAATTCTCTCGCGCTCGTTTTCCTCCGCAACGAGAAAACGCCGATGCAGGACGCCTAAATCATCCCGGGCTCGCGAGATGGTCTCCTCAACCTCCCTTTTTTGTTCATCAACCAGTTCAAGTTTATCCTGTGCTCCATTGCGAGCGTAAACGAGATAATACGAGGAGCCCCGTTCCAGTGAAAAGGCCGGGTGTTCCTGGGAAAAGATTGTGTTTGCCCACAACGCGACAAATACAAACGACAAGAACAACTTGAACATACTATTGCTCTATCTGTGGAAATCCCTGAAGACCTCATACAACGCCGGGTCGGCCTGTTCCAACTGACTGGCGCTCATGAACGGGCGCTCAATTGTCAGGCCGACGACCGTACCAGAGACGCCAACAACGGAAAAATCCAAGTCGGACCGCATTCTGGCGTCTACCTCCGAATAAACAAGGAACTCCATTGATCCATCGTGATATATCTTCATCGTCAATGGCTGCTTCCTGTGAACCAACTCGTAAATAACTGCATTTTCGCCAATAATCCTGTGGCGAAGTTCGGTTTCGGGTCTCGACACGCCAACAGCGCTGTGTCGTACCGCCCCCGTTACGGGAATATACAGTCCATGGTCCACAATTTCAGACTTGGCGAATGTCGGCAAATCCTGTTGAGCCATGACCGCCAGGGCCATCAGTGCACACAACATGGCTTTTCCCTCCTATGGATTGGGCTGAATGACGTCAATTATCGATCCGCCGCCCGCATGGTACCGGTACACAACGAACGGCCCCTTTACCAGATATCGAAACGGTTCAGGACCTCCGCAAATCGGCACCTTGATCGCTACCCACTGTTTGTACGCATAGTAGGGATTTGAGCCGGTTTCACCGTATGGAACAAGCTCATCCCAGACTCTTCCGGGGTCCACATAGGTTTTTTTGTCGTAAATGTAAGGGTTGTTCCAGAAAAACCCCGGCTTTGGATCATTTGAACATGAACGAAGTCCCTGTGCGCTGTTTTCCCACTCTCCCACATCCGCGGGTGGATCAGGTTCCCAGCCGTCCGGCTGTCCGTCGCCGTTTGTGTCAACAGTCTCGGCTCTCCATTCGTACACACAAGCGTCCTGCCAGCAGGGCCCTACATCTACCCCCCCCCACTTGGGCGGTAAATGTGTGTTCCATCGTCAATATCGAGCCGGGTCCGGTACTGGGGTTTGATACGTCTGTAAAGTCCGGTACCAGATCGTCCGGCCCGCTTACCGTTATAGTTTTTGTCTCCAGTTTTGAATTTCCTGCCGAGTCCGTCACCAGCACTTTTACTGCATGAGTACCTTCAACCTTGAAACAGTGAACCAGAGGGGACTCCGGGATTCCCGCAATAGGTCCCTCGGCCGGCGGACACTGCACCGACCAAACACCACTGTATGGAGGCGTGCCGCCATCAGCCGTAAACGAGAATGCATGCGACTTTCCGATGATAACATTTCCGTCTTCCGGGGCATCCGTTGTAATAACGACTGTGATCCCAGTTCCTCCACCTCCGCCACCGCTACCTCCTTCTGGGACTTGAACCTGCGCGTGTAACGTTGTGGAAAACCATGCACTTAACATTGCAACAAAAAGCTGTCGTTTACTCACCTGAAGCCCTCCCACAAAGTTCATCTTCGAGCCCAGAAATCATCGCTAGAAATAAGGGTGCCGATATCGAATGCCACGCAGGCACTTGTCGCCACCTTCATGACCGCCCGGGCAAAACGCCGGTTTTTCAAGCCGCGCCCGGTTGCCGGTTGGACATCTCCAGCGTGTCCAGTCGCAGGTCCCGCCTCGCACCGGTTTGCGATTTATACTGTCGGAATTCCGGTTTGCAATAACTGAAAGTGCGCGGCAAAACCATTTTTCGAAAAAAAATTTGGCGCGTGACAGCAGCTCAAAACGTGTCACGAAATTCGTGACGAACGCACGTTTTGGATGGACGCGACAGGAATTCCGGAAAGTTTCTGGAAAACAGGTGCGATGGACTATGCACATTAGCAAACCTGGACTGGGCAGTTCGTCCGCTCTGAAAGTCAAGCTTCGCGCATCCGCTGTTCAATCTCCGATCGCCGCAGCTCAAGGGCCTCGCGGCGCTGGTCGTTTGACTTGATCCGCTTTCGGATCATCTTGGCCTGATCGGTCCAGGTTTTCGCCTGGCCGATTCGGTGACCGCGATCTCCATCGGTGACTTCCTTTTCCGCCCGAGCCCGTTCGGTATCGGCCTTGTCCTCGATATAGGCGGCCTGGCTCAGCAGGTCGCGATTCTGTTCGGTCAGCCGTTCCAGCTCCGATTCGACTTGTTCCAACTCGGCAAGCAGGGCCGGATCTTCGCAAGTGGCCACCAGGTCCTCGCGGGCCCGCGTCGCCTCGCGGATTGCCTGATCGCACTGGCGCAGGCGGTCCTCGATTGGAAACCTCGCTTCGTCGTGTTCCTCTTCCGCCTTGGCGAAATCGGCGTCCAGTTTCCTGATCTGCTGGACCAGCTCGTCGCGGCCGGCCTGGAGCGTCGGCAGCGATTCGGCCAGCGCGCGCAGCGCCATCCGCTGTCCGGCCTTGTCGACGTCGGCTTTCAAATCATTGACGGACTTGCCGGCCTGGGACAGGATCCGCTCGACCTCCTCGGGATCGGGTTCAGTACCGAAAGCGATCGCGGTGATGATGTCGGCGTACTGCTGGGTCTGCTGCTCCTCGCGCTGGCGCCGCAGGCCTGTTACCTTTTCAAAAAAGATGTTGCGTTCATGTGATTCCTCCTTGTGACTGGGTGTCGGACTGATACAACTCAAGCAAACGGTTCGACGGCTCCGGAAAATCCTGGAGCCGGATGTCGATGTACGCTTCGACTTCCGGGCCGATGACATCGACGTATTGATCGATGGACGACGGGCTGAGCTCGCGCATCCGGATGACGCCGGCGGGCCGGACGTCGTGGCCATTCAGATTGGCCCGGCCAACCAGATGAACGGCGATCCGGATGAACGAAAGCCCATGTCCGTGGCTCGCCGGCGTCGATTGCTCGGAGTTGGCCGCATTGGCGATAACCAGCGTTTCGAATTGGATTCTGACGGGATCAACGTTTCGATCCGGAACGAGCTGGGGTCGATCGAGGATGTGGGCCAGTTCATGGATTGCAGAATTGAGCACCATTTCCCGGTGGAATTCGGGATCGCAGTCTTCGTCCAGCGCCAGATCGTTGATCACCACGCAGGGCCCGCGGCCGCGCCAATCGTCGATGTAATCGCGGACGTACAGATCGAGGCTGGGGGTCGTGTATGCGTAGGCGTTGCCTGCCTGACCGAAGAGGCCGACCAGCCGGGACTGGGGGAGGATGTACAGTGGGTAGTTGGCCAGGTCGAGAGTCGCGATTTGCCGGCAGACGGATTCCGCCTCGGCCAGATAATCGGCGAACCGGGCGTCCGTGTGGCCCACTGTGGCGGGTTGGATCGTGGTTGGGGTCATTTGGCGTCCTTTCCAAAATTCGGACCAGAAAAACAAACTGTGCTGCCAATGGTGGCTGTTCCCGCGTGCCTCACGTACGTCTCCCGCCAGAAAGGAACCATTGCCGAGGTGCCCAACTCCGGGAACAAGCGCATCTTGAGCATGTGGGCTATGGCGACTGAAAACCGAAGGAATCCCTCGGCAAATCCCCAGTTGCTCCAGATGCTCACGTTCTCAGTCTCAGGGCCAAGGCGCTCAGGTTGATAACCTTTGGACTGGCGTCGCTCATTCATCGCGGCCTCCTGCGGATTGGATGAGCGCGTTGATCGCAGCGCGAATGGCGGTTGGGAGCGTTGGCCAGGCGTCGACGACCGCCGTCAGGTCGGGATCACGAATGGCGCTGTCGCGGTCCGTGTCGGCCTGAAATTGGGAGGACTTGCAAAGTGCACCGGAATCTGCACCGCCTGCTTCCGTGTGGGCCAGGATTTCCAAGCACTGGCTACTATTTCGAATCCCATCGTCTCCACTGACGCCGGAGTTTCAACCCGGCTCAAAACAAAAAAGGCTCGTCAGTTGATCCTGGCGAGCCTTTCCTTTTTGCCCCACGTAACGCGGGTTTTTGGCGATTGGGCAAATTCGTGGTGGCGATCGTCGCAGGACGCATCTCAACCAAAGTCGTCCCCAAAAAGGCTCAAGCGGGCCAAAAGGCTCAAAAGCACGGGATACACCCCTGGTGCGTCCCGCCATACAAAATGCCGAAAAAACAGACGCGAGACGAGTTGGACCCAAAATGGGGTTTTGACCCGAAACGCCAGTAGCAACCCTGGAGTAAAACCTGCGTCCTGCCGTGACCGGATTGCGATCTCAGCAAGCCCGCCAATTGCATGACAAGAATGCGCCGTTGTTTCTCGTTGGCTGAAACCGGTTTATGACGACCTGGAGATTTTTCCCGGAATTCCTGTCGCCGAAACCCGAAATTTGCGTTCGTTCAATTCGCCGCGAAAAATTGCATTTTTTTGTTGACATGCGGCCTCACAAAAAACGAGAATCACTGAACTGAACCGTACTGTGTGAAATCTGCGGGATCTGTCAACGATGGACCATGCTTCCACACACACACACACACACACACACACACACACTGAAAACGGTGTGCCAAACCGGTTGGCGGCAGTCGTCTTTCAGGTTCTTGTGTTCACCCAGGCCATGCTGCTGGTGACGGCCGCGGCGCTCAAGGCTTGGCTGGTGGCGACCGATCCGTTTGCCGATCTGCGAACCGGTTATCCCACCTCTATGCTGGTCCTCGCCATTGTCATCGAGCTTGTTGTAGCCGGTTACCTGCTTTTGGGTAGAGACCGGACAATCAAGTGGAGACTGCTGGCCGGTTTGTTTTCCCTGTTTGGAATCCTAAGTGTTGTTCGGTGGTGCCTGGGGATTTCAGGGTGCGGTTGTCTGGGCGCGATTGAGATCCCGGGCTGGATATTGCCGCTAAACACGACGCTGGTCCTGTTGGTTCTCGCCACACTTGCCGCTTTCCCACCGAGTCGGCAGCTATTTGATTTTCGCAAGACTGGATCATTCCCAATCCGACACTTGTTGGACAATCCGTCAATGGCCGGCGGCTTGACGGGGGGAATGTTAATCGTGGTTCTGGTGTGCGCGTATCCGTGGCTAGGCCACATCCCGCTGGTATCCATGATCGCGGACCAGCCGCCGATGCCGTCTGTCCGTTATGTAGCCGGTGATTTGCCGTTTGGCCAGCTGGCGACCATTTCGATTCCGTGGCGCAATATTACGGACAGGACAATCGAGTTTCTGGGAAGCCAGACCTCATGCACGTGCATCGGGCTGGCCGAACCACGGATCGTGGCGGAACCCCGACAGCAAATTGACTTGACCGTTCAAATTCGCCCGCGCGAACCGGGTCGTTTTCACCAGCGCATTGTTTGCTTCGTCGATCATCCTCAACAGGACCGATTGACGCTGGATGTGGTGGGAATTGCTTCACAACGCTAACGGAGAATTGAAATGTACGTGACGAAGTTCCTGGCAAGTTTTTTTCAGGTATTGGGTCTTTCCCTGATCGCTATTTCGGTAACGGGTGCAGGTGCAGCCCTGTACGCCGACTGGGTGCCTACAGACCCCGATAAGAGTTGTAGGTGGATCAAGGACCCCGGCGGGCCGGGCGGAGCATGTAACACCAATGCCAACTGTCCGGCAACCGTTCCAACGTGCACATTCCATTCGACTCCTGGCGGGTCCGTTTGGTGTGATTGCGAATAGCCACTCGAGTTATTGCACTCATGCGACGATCTTTGACTCTAATGAATCCGACACCCCAGCGCGCCACCCAACCATCCCATGTCTTTTGTGCCTGCCTGGGCAGCGCGATCGTCCTTGCGACAACATTGTCATCTCAAACTGAGCCTTCTGATCAATGGAAATCAGATGCTGTGGTTGCATGGCGTAGTACTCAGCAGAATATCGATGAGGGGCTTGAAGGAGTCCTTGTTGATGGTTCCGGGGAATACATTTGCAGATATCGCAACGGAGAGTTCCTAATTGAGAGTGACGTAATCGGTGGAAAAACTCCAGCGCGGGTCCTGTGGGTTGGAGCCCACCGATACGATTATTGGCTCCAAAAAAAACCGTCCGATTTGCCAGGTTGGACCGTACGGGAAATAGTTGTCCACGACAAAAAGGAAAAACACTCTTACGATTTTTCCAATATCCTCGCCAGTCAAAGGCAATTTCTGGACCATTTCCCGTACGGTATTTCTGGGACGGGTGCCAATTCCTTGCAATTCCCTTGGTCGCTTCCTGAAATTGTTCAACAAGGAGGATTCCAAGTTGTCTCGACCGAGACTCATCCAGACAACGGCCTTTTAGAACTGAATTGGCGATTGCAACCCCGGTCAATTCATCTGTCGACGGACTTCACTTCAATTACAGGAAGTGCAAAAGTCGATCCAGACAATGAATGGCGAGTACACGAGATAGTGTGCCGTTGGATCGCGAATAATCGTACTTGCGAATGCGTCGCGCGATACAACGATTTTGCCAGCATCCGCTCGTGCTGGATTCCCGAATCAATTGAGTTTCGATACAAGCTGGATGGAAATGAAATTGGAAATGAGTTGTACCGATACAAATGGAAAACACTGGACGACTCAAGTAGCTTTCGCTTGTCGAGTTACGGTTTTCCTGAGCCGGTTGTCGTAGCCGGACGTGGTTGGCTTTTTGGTTTTTGGGGCATTGTACTCCTCATTGGATTGGCGTTTGCGATTGCTAGTTTAGTCATTAGGAAGGTTAAGTCCGCAAAACGCCCATCTTGAATCGATAGTCAATTTTGAGAATTTCGATGGTAAAACGGCACTGTACGGCATTTACGCTTGTTGAAGTTCTGGTGGTGATCGCGATCATTGGGATCCTGATCGGGATGTTGCTGCCGGCGGTGCAGGCGGTCCGGTCGACGGCGCTGCGAACCGAATGTAGCAATCGCGTTCGACAGATTGGACTCGCCACGCTGGCGTTTGAGGCATCCCGTCGCCAGTTTCCCAGTGGAATCAACGCGCCCGATCATCCGACGCGGCCCAGCCTGAGCTGGCTGGGGCAGATACTGCCGTTTATCGAACAGGACAATCTGGCGCGCCAATCGGCGACCGAATTCCAGACCGGCCTGCATCCGATTGGTGGTCCGCATGCGACTTTCCAGTGTTATGTGGATTCGTTCATGTGCCCGTCGGACCCGTGCGCCGGCGCCGGTCCCCAGTACACACACGACAACCGGCTGGTAGCCCTGACATCCTACGTTGGCGTTTGCGGCACCAATTACAAAACCCTCGACGGCGTGTTCTTTCAGAACTCGCAAACCCGTGCCGCCGACATTCGCGACGGCCTGTCCAGCACGATCATACTCGGAGAGCGTCCACCGAGCGCCGACAACTGGTACGGCTGGTGGTACGCGGGTGCAGGCCAGTCATTCAGTGGCTCGCCCGACATGTTGCTTGGCGCCCGCGAGGTAAACGACGGAGCCAACCATGCGGAATCCTGCCCACCGGGACCCTATGAATTCGGTCCGGGCAGCGTGGATCAGCAATGCGATCTGTTCCACTTCTGGTCATTTCATCCGGGAGTAGCCCATTTCGTACACGCAGACGGCTCGGTTCATTTCTACGCCTGGACGGTGGACCGGGCGTGAATCCCCGCCCTGGCTACAATCGCCGGCGGGGAAATTGTGTCCAGCGATGATTAAGCGCCATCCCCCTCCAAATCTGGGAATCACTTGACAACCTGCGGTTCTACGTGCAAGCCCGCCGGTATATGGCATTGGAGGCGGTCAGACCGGGCAGCTATTTCGACGTATAATATAACGACAGGAGATTTGGTCGTTGCCGGAGCATGATTTGGTGATGCAACCCAAAAACAAAAGGATCTGGCTGTCCCGGGGCGTGGCGGCAGGAGTTGGCTTGGCCCTGGTCGCAGCGCTGGTCGCCGCCATTTGGCCGTCCGGATCGGTACAGGTCGCGATCATGGACTCGGACGCACTTGCCCGGCCGGTTGGTGAGACCGGCCGGACGATCCCGGTGGCTTTGCAAAACCGAACCTGGTCGCGAATCCGGCTCGTTGGCACCAACGCATGCTGAGGCCAGCAATGCGACTTTGGTGCAAAGTCCCTGCCTATCGAAATTGAGTCCGGCCATGCTCTTGAGTTTTCCGTTCAGGACTTCACCAGCCGAGCCGAGCCGTCCGACGTTGGGATCGATTTTTATGTTGACTGTGGTGATCGGCTGGAAATCGTGCCGCTAAAGTACACGGTCCCGGCAGTGAAAGACTGACTTCATTACTTCAGCAAGTGCGCCGCTGTTCGGTCCAACCTGGGGCGATCCCGCGATAAAGAGATCGGAGACTGATACCATCGGGCGCGGCGTTCTCCATAATCGCATCGACGATATCGGGGGCCAGAGAATTGAGGCGCAGCATCCGCCGCACGTAGCTCAGGTCGATCCCCTTGGCCGATGCCAGGTCCTCGACCGTCGCGTACTGGTCCGACTCGAGTTCCTCCTGCCATCGCCAGGCACGAGCCAGCGCCAACACCAGCGCGTCCCTGTCCGCGCGGGATTTGGCATCGGCGGCATCGGCCACGGTCAGAATCGACTGGCGCCCGTTCCGCCGATAGAACTTGACCGGAATGCGGACGACCACGGCGTCATTCTCATGGCAGACGTCGACCGCGGGCGATTGTTCTGGTTTACCGTTTGCTTTTCCGTTTCGCTTGCTTGCCATTTCCGTTCTCAACCATGGGTTTCAGTTCGTCGACGATCCGTTCGATCCCGTTGGATCGAAATCGTATCTCGACCTGTTTCTTGTTGACCTGCACATTTTCGATCAGCAGTTCCAGAATTCTTCGCTGCTCTTCCGGGTAAAGCACGTCCCAGACGGGATCGAGTCGTTGCAGGGCGTCAGTGACCTCGGACAGCTCGATCGTCTGCCCCGTTCCGTCGATTCCCAAACTGCGGATGGACGCGTCCAGTGATTTGATCTCACCGTTGATCCGTTTGAGCTCGGACTGAACCAGCGGGCTTTCGGGGTCCTTGAGGCCCAAAAGCGATCGTGCCGCCTGTTCCGCCTGGTGGCGACGTCCGCGTAGTTCGTCCAGCCTGGAAACCACCCCCGAATCGTGGCCGTTGGCCCCACTGGCGCAAACCTCGCGAAACGTGCGGGCGATGACGTCGGGGTGGCGAAGCAACCGGCCCATCGACGTCGTGGTGTTGAACTGCTGGGTGACCGACACGAATGAAACTTCGTATTCATCGAACAATGCGATAATTTTTGAAAAGTCGAGTAGCGAGCGACTGAGTCGATCGACCTTGTACACGACGACGCAATCAACTTTGCCGGCCTGAATGTCATTGACCAGGGCGGTCAACGCCGGCCGTTCCATGTTGCCGCCTGAAAAACCACCGTCGTCATACCGGGTGGCGATCTTCTGCCAGCCTTCGTGAACTTGCGACTGGATGTAGGCCTCCGCTGCGGAGCGCTGGGCGTCGAGCGAGTTGAATTCCTGGTCAGAGATGTAGTTGAGGAGTACTGTGACCAGGTCGTTTCAGGCGAGCAGGTTACCTCGAAAATGGTGCGGTTGGCCGTCGAGCGTTACCAGAAGGATCTGGAACGACAGGAAACCGATGACTTCCCCTATCATCTGGATGCACGGCAGGCTCAGCGTTTCTGTGCCTTCTTCCCCCTTCTGCTTCGGCATTCGATCGGTGTGTGGGCGGGTGAGCCGTTTGCCACCAGCCCGTTTCAGACCTTCATCAACTGGAATCTCTTTGGCTGGAAACGAAGCGACGGGACACGACGTTTTCGCCGAGCGTTCATTTCGATGGCCCGCAAGCAGGGCAAATCGACCCACTGTGCCGGATTGACCATCACCCTGGCGTCCGCTGACCGGGAGTCCGGGCGCAGGTGTTTGTCGGGGCCACCCGACTGGACCAGGCCCGGATCATCTATAACGAGGCCGAACGAATGCTCAGGCAGTCACGATCAACATGGAACTGGGGATGCTGGTCCGAGGCGGAACGATGCCCAAGCGAATCGAACAGCAATTTGTCTGGCTGGTCCAAGCCGGGCAATTGAAGAGCCTATAAGTTGCGGTAATTGTCCGAGCCCCGTTGCGAGTCTACGCCCCCGCCTCCATACAGAGTCGACTCAAAACTCGGCTCGAACAAAAACAGGCCCGGAAGAGCAATCTTCCGGGCCTCGTTTTTTGCGCAACGTATCGCGGGTTTTCTGTGCTTTCCGAAAAGTAGGCAGCGAAGTTCACAGGACGCACCCCACCGAAAATCGGCGCTAAAAAGGCTCAAACGTGCCCAAAGGCTCAAAGTCACGGGATACACCCCCAATGCGTCCTGTAAAAGCAATTGCCGAAAAAACAGGGACGAAGTAAGTTGGTCCCAAAATGGGGTTTTAACTCGAAACGCCAGTAGGTGTTGGTGATAAAACCCGCGTCCCGCAATCGAAATCAGTAATGGACAGTCTTCAAACCGACAATTCGTGACTGAGACCTGAGACGTCGCTGTGTGGTTAGTTCTTATCGTTTTTTTTGTCATCGGAAAGTAGTCGCTTGCCTTCCTCGATCCAGCCGATTCGTTGGACGTAATTGTGCCAGTGCTGGGGCAGGACTCCCTCTTTCATCTGTCCTTGAGCGCTTTTTTCCTCACGTTCGACGATTTGTTTCAACGCACGCCTGGTTTGGTCCGACGGTTTCGACTGAAAATTGAAACAGGCACGCTGAAAATGGTTCTTTTCTCGCAGCGGCGAGTCCTTCGGTAGTTTGTTCATCCACTCGTCGAATTCACCTAGTCGATACATGGCCGTGGCAGCCATTTGTTTTTCCCAATCCTTTGTCCCCTGAAAAACCTTCTCTGCTAGTAAACGCACTGAATCGTGATCCGCGTCGTTGAGCGGAAGCAACAACGCGGCAAGCAGGCTGTGATAACAATGCGAGGTGTTGGCGCTGGAAAAGTCACCCGCAAGGAATTTCGATCGGGCTAATCTGTATTCGTCGTGCTGTTCCGTCATGAATAATATCGCCAAATGTTGCCAACTGGAACTACCGTTGGGCATCGACGCGCTAGCCTCCAGGGCCTTGTTCCATCGGAGAGAACGAGCGTTCAGATCACGACGTTGGATCGCATATTTCGCAGACACGGTTTCTGCTGCCCTTTCAAATACTTGCAACGCCTGGTTGATTTCCTCGGCATTCTGAAGCTCGGACCAATTTGATTCCAGTTCAACCAATCGCTTTACAAAAGCCAACTCGGTTTCCCAACGCTTTGCCTCCTCTGCTTTGCCACGTTGTTCGTAGAAAACAATCAACCGGCTCAATGCATCAATTTTGGGCGCTGGCTGCCAAAATGGGCCAGGATCGCCATCACTTGTTCGCCAAGCCTCGTAGCCCTCACGCAAATACTGCTCGGCCAAATCTTCCTGGTCGATCGCGGCCAGGGAAGCCCCCCAGAGCGTCCTTGCATAGCCAGTTTCCCAACGTGTCGGGTCTTTTTCCAGCCACTTTTCATAGGCCTCACGGCACACGGGTTCCGCTTTTGCGTATCGCCCTAGCTCGCACAGCGTGCGTCCCCACTCAAGCAATGTGCCGGGCTGGCGCCCGTTGCGTTGCAAGTATTTCTCGTAACATTCAGTCTCCATTTGTCGCGCTTTATCGTACAATCTCAATTGCCGGTAAGCCGCCGCCAGATTGACTTTCAATGTCAATAGTGAATTGTCAGCAATAGAACTCGCCCCAATTTCGTCCAGTACCGCTTCACCCAGCTTCTGTGCGTCAGCAGGCCGCCCCGATACCATATATAGATATGCAAGATTGGTTGCATGGAGTATCGCACTTCGACTCATCACGCCATATTTCGCTTTGGCAAGTCGAAATGCTTCCAAGAGCTGCTCTTCAGCTTCGTCGAACTGCCGTAATTGAGTAAAAGTGAGACCGAGCATTCCGAGGGTGTCTAGTGTTTGAGAATGCGATTCTCCCAGAGTCTCGCGACTACGGTTCCAAGTATCTTGAAATATTTCAATCGCTCGTTCCCGCCGATTGGTTGAGCGAAAAAATGAAGCCAATCTGTGCAGGGAAGCAATCGTATCAGGATGGGATTCACCCAATGTCCGAGATTGAATAGCAATGTTTTCCTCAAGCATCGCCATGGCTTGCTGCTTATTTCCGGTATCCAGATAGGAACTGGCCAGATCAGTGACCGTCCGCAGGGTTTCCGGGTGCTCGGAACCCAGGATACTCTTTCGTAGAGTCCATGTTTCCTCACGAAGTTTGAGCGATTCCCGCCTGCGTCCTGCAGCATGCAAGGCGGCCGCCAGTTCGTGCATAGACTGCAACGTGTCTGAATGCTGGTCGCCGAGCAGCTGTTTTCTTAAGTGAAGAATCTTTCGGTGATTGGTGAGCGCTTCCTCTTGCCGAAAATTCCGCAGGTAAACGCTCGAAAGCTGGCTCAGGCTTTCCAAAGTGAGCAAGTCACTTTCTCCCAGAATCTGGCCCCGAATAGACACTGCTCTTTCTAGTTGAGTTGTCGCCTTTTCATAATCAGCCAGATAGTAATAGCTTTGCCCCAGCAAGTGACGGATGGTTGCTTCAACAAAAGGTCGCTCCTGAAACGTTTCAGTGATGAACGGCTCCGCCGACTCCACCGCTTCCAGCAGGCTGATATCAACTCCCAGGCCACCGCCCAGTCCGCTTGGGCGACCAGCCACCAGGATTCTGTTTTCAAGAAACGCCAGAATCTCTTCAGCTTCGAGTTTTTTTTGAATCGCTTCCTTTGCGGCGGCCGCTGCCTTTTGATTGGATAATTTCAGATCTTTAATCAATGTTTCCTTTTCTGTCAGCAGCTGTTCTTTTTGATCGACAAGTCTTCCTTTCTCGACGACCAATTCTTTTTCTTTTTCAAGCGCCAAAGAAAGGTCACTTGCTTTGCGACTAGCGTCCACGGCAAAGTAACTGGATACCGCCGTTCCAATTCCCATTGCCAGGAAGAGCAGCGCCACCAGGCTGGCAATGGCCGGCTTTCGCTTGCACCATCGCCAGCCACGTTCGATGCTCGTAACAGGTCGGGCATCGATCGGTTTGTGTTCGATGAATCGTTGCAGATCGTCGGCCAGGTTTTCGGCGGTATCATAACGGCGGGCTGACGTCTTCTCCAGACATTTCAAACAAATCGTTTCCAGATCTTTGGGAATCGACGCATTGTACTTTCGAGGACTGGGAGCTTCTTCGGTTAACACCTGGTGCAACAGCATCCGCAGATTGCCTCGGAAGGGGCGTTCGCCGGTCAGCATTTCAAACAGGATCACACCGACTGCATAGATATCGGTTGTACCATCGACCGAGTGGGCGTCGCCGCGAGCCTGCTCGGGCGACATATAGGCGGGAGTGCCGAGGACCTGGCCTTCGATGGTCATCGTGATTTCTGCGGCTTCCCGTTTGGCCAAGCCAAAGTCCATCAGATACGGACGGTTTTCGCGGTCGAGCATGATGTTGCCGGGTTTCAGGTCGCGGTGAATCACGCCCTGTTCATGTGCATACTGCAGTGCCTGGGCAATGGTGATGCAAAGCTCAGCCGTTTCCCGTGGCGTGGGCTGCAATCCAGTCAGCCAATCCGAAAGCGTCACACCGTCGACGAAATCGGAAACGATAAAAACCCGATCGTCTTCGCGACCGACTTCGTGCACTGCCACAATGTTCGGATGATTCAGTTGGGCCGCCGTGCGAGCCTCACGGAGAAATTGCTCGGCTTCAGTTCCCGTCAATTGACCTTTACGGGGAACTTTAACCGCGACGATGCGATCCAGCTTGGTATCGCGGGCTTTGAACACCGATCCGAAGGCGCCGATGCCGACCCGTTCGATCAACTCAAAATGAGCGAGCTTGGTTGGCTTGGAAGCTGCGTAGGATTTGGTTTCGTCAGCCGCAATCAGGCTGAAACTGCTGCCGCAAGATCCACAGACCACGTCGCTCAACTCAGCCTCATCCACCAGCTCGATGGGATGGTGGCAATGGGGGCAGCGGACGTGTAATCCAGATTGGTCTGCCCGTTGAACCAACCCGACATCGCTCAACACGTTCCTATCCAATCCGTGTTCTAATGGATCGGCCGTCGGCTGGTCATGTCGCAGCAGATCCAGAACCTCATTCAACATGGCTTGGTCATCGCCACATTTTGAACGAAGCCATTCCTCTTGTTCGGCCGACGCCAAGTCGAGTGCGCCGACAAACAATTCCTGAATTCGTTCATTCCGATTTTCACTCATTCTTAGGTTCGCTTTTCTGGTCCGAATTCAAGACTCGATACAGCCACGCCTTGGCAAAGCGCCAGTCATTGTTGACCGTCCGCAATGACACATTCAACTGTTGGGCGATTTCATCTCCCGTGAGACCACCGAAGAACTTTAATTCCACAACCTGTGCGGTTCGCGGATGATCTTTCTCCAGTGACTCGAGAGCGTCGTTCAATTCCAATAGTTCAATCTGATTGGCGGAATCTGCAACACAAATGTGCAACGGTTCTCCGCGGCCTTTTTTTCCACCGCGTTTTTGGGCTTTCCGCTTTCTCGCGTAGTCGACGAGCATTCGCCGGATGATGTTGGAGCCGGCTGCCATGACTTGCGAACGATTGGCCGCATCTACATTTTTCTGATCCAACAACTTCAGCCAGGCGTCGTTGACCATAAGAGTCGGTTGAAGCGAATGGCCGGGCTTCTCTCGGGCCAGGGCCCGTTCGGCAATGCGATGCAATTGGTCATAAATGGAATCGGACCAACGCTTTTCAGCTGGCTGGCCAAAACGATCGTTCATCGGCAATACCACGGGTAAAAGGCAAAAAATCAATGGAAATATTTATTTTGATTTTCTTTGCACAAATCACCTTCAATTCTCGCCAACCCTTTTGACGCCCGCAAGTCAACGGCTGTCATTCAGCCGAAACCATCAAATTGAAATTCAACGAGGAGAAATCAATGCTAAACATCATCAAATTTACGGCGGCTTTTTCAGTAATGCTGGTTGGCATGGGAATATCTGCACAACAAGCGGAAGCTCAGTCTTTGTGGGGTGCATTAATCAATCTGACTGAACCCACCCAACAGCCGCCCCAATCCGCGATTTACGTTAAGAACTACACCGGCAAGGACGTTCGATTTCGAATCTGGTCCAACCACGGCGAATACAACAAGTGGAGACCGGTCAGAGATCAGGACGGCGTTCTTGTTTACTCAAACGCGTCCCATTTTGGGATCGAGGCCGCCGTCTGGAATCGGGCTCAGCAACGATACGTTGTCAAGGGTTACGCTGAGTTTCCCTGGGGCTCGCACGTTTGGTTCTGCAAGGTCGGTCCCAACGAATACATTTTTTTGAGGTGGTGAACGGTGACCGAAGTTGGAATAAAAGTGGATCCGAAACGCTCTAGCCCCGTTGCGAGTCCTTGTGGCCGTCTCCACTTGCCCGGTCATCGCAAGGTGACCATCCGCAAAATGACCCGGCAATTCCCGCATCCGGGTCGTTGCATTTCTTCGCCGAAATACGCGGTTCTTTCGAGTTCGCGTTTTGTCGTGATATCGAACGCAATGCCCTGCGGGCAAACCTGGTCGAACTTGCCGAAAACTGGCAGTGGGATTCGCTCTGTCGCTGGTTGGTGAAACCTGAACCGGAGCCGCATTTGTTATCACTCAGGCCCATTCGCCGCTCGCCCGGTTGGGTGCAGCGAGTCAATCAGCCGCGAACCGAATCGGAACTGGCAGCACTGCGCAAATCGTCGAGCCGCGGAAGTCCATTGGGCGAAGGCGGCTGGGTCCAGAAGCACGTGAAACGCCTGGGACTGGAGTCGACAGTTCGCCGGCGCGGACGGCCGCGACGACAACGAGCATCCGGCAACCGAAACAACGAGTCCTGACCCCGTTTTCTCTGCTGATCAAAAGGTTCCAAAAACCGTGATTCATCCAAAACGCGCCCCGGCGTTGAAAGTCCAGAACCGTCAGACAGTCACGCCCAAACCGTCAATCAGGTTTTTTGTCGGCTTGGCCAACAGGTATTTTCAAGGCCAAACTGTGACTCGCGAGGAGAGTGCCGGCCGCAAACATTGGCAGGCCACTGTTGCGCGCTGGGGTACGCGAAGATACCTGGACATCAGCCGTTTGAAGGAAATTGAATCAGAAGGATCGGACGCAAACATTTCCGCGAGAGTGATTCAGAGGAATCCACCAACAGTCGATCCGAAACTGGCTGCTGGCGGCCTGTTTTCCAATTCACCTGTTTATTTCCCACTGCCTGCCTCGCTGACATCACGACTTGTCATGGCTTCGGTTACCACCTCGGCTGCTGCTGGTGTGATACGAATCTTGCTTGCCTCAGCCTGCATCAATTCAAACGTTAACAAGCGATTCCAGATCGGAGATTCACTGTCACTGTCGCGTTTGCCCTTAGCCCATGCATCGGCTTTGGCGAGGAAGTCTTGAGCCTGGCTGCCATTGCCAATCGCCTCGTGGGCCAGAGCCAGAAAATACCATGTGTAAGCCGGCGAACTGCTCCTGCTATTCGACAAGTCGACATCCAGTTCCTGCGCACGATTGAGATGTTCCAGGGCAAAGTTGTAATTACCCATTCGAAAATGAACCGCAGCCAAGGTCTTGAGAAACTGGACATTTTCGGGATACTTCGACCGGGCGTTTTCTGCCAGTTTCAAGACCACCGAATAGTCCTCTAACGCATCGGGGGCAAGCGAACAGGTCCAGGCTGTAAAGTTGGCCGCCTGACTGTCATCCGATTCGGCAAACACACTTGCCATGGTTTGGCAAGTCTCCCGATATCCGTCCATGTCATCTGCTCCGAGTTGGCAGAGCGCCAGGTGGTAACAGGTCAGCCAGTTTTCGTCACCCGCTTCCAAAACTCGTACCAGTTGGATGGCAGCCGACTTCCATTGTCCCAATTCGCAAAGGCAGTGTGCGATGTTTTTTCGGAGCACGCTCTCATGGGGAGCCAATTCGAGCGCTCGATTGAAATCAGTGATCGCCTGTTTCCATTGTCGGATCCTGGTTTTTGCGACACCGCGGCGGTTGATGTTCTGCCACTCGTTCGGGTTCTCCTCGACGGCCTGGTCGAAAGCGGCGATGTACTGAACGAAGTCGGTTTGTGCATTTTGTTCGTCACCCGCTGCGGCGAAAGCCATGCCACGGTCCACCAAATAATCCAGTTTTTGGGGTTCAAGTTTAATCAATTTCGAGTAATCACCAATCGCATCATTCCACCGCTTTAGGGCCAGAAACGTCTTTGCCCGTATTTCCAAAGCGGGCGAGTAATTGGGACCAAGCTTCAGTGCAGCGTTGGCATCGCCAATTGACTTTTCAAAGTCTGCCAATTCGTGGTTTGCGGCGGCGCGATTGCTCCAGGCAAGGGCTTCCCCGGGTCTGAGTTCGATGAACCTGGCAAAATCACCCCGCGCAAGTTGGAATTGGCGTGTGCGGTAATAGATCAGACCACGGCGGTTGTGTATCAGTCCGCACTGAGGGTTGATTTCGATGGCCCGTGCAAGGTCCTGGATGGCGGCTTCCATGTTGCCATCTTTTTCATTCTGCAGGCCCGCTTGATAAGGCTCAGTCCATTTCAGCATCGCCTGCAACTCTTCGAAACGAGGGTCGTCCCTGATCCGAATCAAGTCCGTGTCGTTGGTAAACATTTCAGCCCGGCTTTCGCCCAATTCGATGGATCGTTTCAGCGCCGCAAAGGCTCGATCCGTGTCTCCGGCCAACGCATGCCCGCAACCCAGGTTGTAATACATGATGGATTCCGTGCCGGTTCCAAACTCGGCCGCTTTTTCGACCGCCCATTCCATCTGTTCCACTAATCCGGCCCGATGAATTGCCAAACCAAAGTCCACCAGGACTTGGCCTGGCTTATTGGCTTCGGCAATTAACTTGTTGAGTTCTTTTCGACTGGACTCAGCTTGACCGTTGGCTGCCAAGGCACCCAGTCGGGCCAGCCTGAGTCTTTGATTTTTGGGTTTGATTTTCAGAGCTTTTTCGTAATCGGCGATTCCTTTTTCGTATTCCTTGAGTTGGCAATAAATGTTGGCGCGTCGACGGATTGGATCGACGCTGTTGGGTTGCAATTCAACCAGTCGGTTGGCGATTTCAAGGGCCGGTGCAAACTGCCGGGTCAATTCCAGCAGGCTGCACAAATGGGCCTGGTATTTTGGGTCCGTAAGCGCCAGTTCTTTGGCAGCCTGGGCAGCGACAATGGCCTGATCGCTGGTGCCATTTTTAAAGTAGCAATGTCCGCGGTTGAGAATGGACCAATGAGAATTTGGATCCAGTTCCAGTGCGCGGGAGTAGTCTTCGATCGCCAACTCAAATTGACCCGCACTGTTCAAGAAATCGCCGCGCTGGTGCCAGGCAGCCGCATCGTGGGCATCGGCGATCAATTCATCGAGGTCGGAGGTCGGAATCGTTTGTCCTGCATCACGGTAACAATCGACCAGGTCCTTGAAATTCTGAGAGCGATTCGCCCCGCTCAAGTGAAGGGCCTGCCGAAAATCTGCGATCGCCTTTTGCAATTCACCCATTTCGCGATGGAGCAACCCACGGTTTCGGTAGGCGACTGCCTGATTTTTGCCCCCCGATTCGACGGCCCTGGTTGCCAGTTGCAGGTAGACCTGACGAAACTTCTGGTCGGGGCAACGGGCGGCACGAACCAGGCCAACGTGACTGACGGCCGACACATTGTCGGGTTTTGCGGCGAGCGCGGCGCGGATGTCAGATAACGCCAATTCGAGATTGCCAACTTCAAAGTGCACTTTCGCCCGCCGCTTGAGTGCATTGGAAACATGCGACGAATTGTTGGCAAATTTCAACGCCGACTCGTAATCCTTGATTGCCGAATCCGGCTGTCCCAGTTTGGCAAGCAAGTCGCCACGGACCAAGTGGAGCTGCGGATTTTCCGGTTGGAACGAGATTGCAGTCGTGTAGTGATTGATGGCTTGCTGGTGATTACCCGATTCGTTCAATAGCTCCGCACGCAGCTGGATCAGACGCCAGTTGTCAGGTTTCAACTCAATGGCTCGACGGTAATCCTCCAAGGCATTCTCTATTTGCCCTTGGTATCGATAGATGTAGCCACGGGCAACAAAGGACCACGGGTTGCCTGACTCCAAGGGAAATGAGTCTGGACTGATTTGCAACGTAACTCCTGCTTCTTCAAAAAACATATTCAATCTTGACGTTATATAATTCGAGGCGGCGAATTCCTTACCTATCAGAAACCGGGGGGCCTGATTGGCGACCTTGAAAAATATTTGTTTTGCTTCTTCGCTATCTCCCTCGTCGTGAAGCGCCATGGCCAACATCAACTCGTATTGCCAGACATATGGCAAAACGAACGAGTCCGCCCATAGGGAGGACTTAAGAGGTTGCCATTCTCTGAGTTTGCTGCGGAGCAATTTGACGGCTTCACGGGTTTGGCCGGTGCGCCACAGCACGCTGCCCAACATAGCCGTTATCTCTGCCTCATCCAGGCGGGAATTTGGCTTGGCGTCCCTTATCCGTTTGACAACTGGCGCCCAATCCTGCACCGCGTTTTTACTCAGTGAGCAGGCGTAGGCCAAATACCATGGGCCCATTTCCCCGGCATCATAGTTTTCAAGGATCCGGGCGATCAGCTGTTGGTATTCATTGAGGTTGCCCTTTTCCAGGGCTGCAATCGCGCGCTGGGCCAGCAAAAATCCTCCTCCGAACAGAAAGTTGCGATCGACAAGTCTGTCTAACTCGTCTTGAGGCAGGACTGTCTCAAGTTCCACCATAAATAGCGTTGTGCCACCAGATGCATATTGTTTTTGTATGTCAAATCCTTGTTGGAAATATTGTTTGGCGCTTTCACGGTTAGCGTTGGCCAATTCAAGCTTCCCCAGCAATAACAAACACCATGTGTTCATTGGATGTTCGCTGCCAAATATTCTGGCATTCTCATTTCTCGCGTTTTCCGCCAGCGAAATCACTGTCTGCATGCTCAAGTCGCGCTCTTCGTCAGTCTCGAATTGTGTGGTTTTATGCTCCTCCCATTTGGAATCGGCGTATATTCTCAGGATTTCAGCCAAGTGGGGGTCGTCATTAACCGAATTTGTGCGTGCCAATACAACGGCCTCTTCACACAGGGGCAACTTCCCGCGAAATCCAGTCTCGCGAATCGAATTTCGTAAACTTCGCAATCGTGAAATGACATTGTCGACGTCTTTTGGCGCGTCGTTCAGGAGTTGGCGACTCAGCTCAAAGGCAGCCTGGGAATATTCTCTGGCCTTGTTGCGATTTCCAATTTTCCAGTAGTAATCGGAAAGATCGAGGATGCTATCGATCGTCTTGGAATGCCGGTCGCCATAGACCCTCTTGCGAAGTTCCCATGCGGTTTTCAGCTGTTCGTACGCTCGAAACATCTCGTTAGCACTGTAAAACGACGTCAGAGCCCGGCCGATCACGGCGCGGACTTCCGCTTCCACTTCGGGCTGGTCCTTCAAACGTTGGGGCAGTCGGTCCGCCATGTTTAACAACAACTCGCGGACAGTGAAATTGGCAGGCTTGGCAAGTTCATCGGTCCAGTCACTGGAAGCAAACAATTCCTTAAGAACATCAACCGCGGTGTTGGCACGAAGCGCTTCGGTCTCGGCTGCGTCGCGCGCCTGCTCGGCGCTTTTCCGTTCGTTTACCGCAATCTTGCGCTGTTTTGCTTCTTCGATCCGCGCGTGCTCCGCTTCCTGGCGGGCTGCCTTTTCCGCGGCCAAACTATCCTGGGCAGCTAGTTTTGCATCGCTTTCATTTTGAGCAAATCGCGATGCCCGGACAGCTTGCCAACTGGTACCCACGATTCCGAAAATCAAGGCCGCCGCGACCAGCGAAGCGGTGACCAAGGCGACTTTGTTGCGGCGGGCAAACTTGCGGAATTTGTAGGCGGTGGAAGGAGGACATGCGGCTACGGCGTCGTCATTCAGGTAATTCTGAATATCGTCGGCAAAGGCGGCCGCCGTGCCATATCGCCGCCCCCGGTCTTTTTCCAACGCCTTCATGACGATCCAGTCCAGTTCGCCGTGCAAGAGCAGGCACAGCTTCTTCGGATCGGTATTTCGATTGGCGGCGACCGAGGGGAGCGTCTCGATGGTACTGAGTCGTGTACTGGGGCGGGGTGGATCTTCTTCGTGGAGAATCCGCATCAATTCGTCAATCGCGACGCCCTGCAAACGCTTCTTGTCGAAAGGGGTCGCTCCCGTTAGCAACTCGTACAGCAGAACGCCAAGTGAATAGATGTCACTCCGTGTGTCGACATCCAGCTGGTTGACCTTGGCCTGTTCGGGGCTCATGTATTCAATGGTGCCGATGATCTGGCCCAATTGAGTAAACATGGTTTTGTCGGTCAGTTGAGCGTTGAGTGCCTTGGCCACACCGAAGTCAATGATTTTGGGAACGGGTGTGTGATCGTATTCGGCGACCAGAATGTTGGACGGTTTGACATCGCGATGAATGATACCCTTTTGATGGGCGTGCTGGATCGCCTTGCAAACCGGGACAAACAACTCCAACCGCTCCCGCCCGGACAAATGATTGGCGTCACAGTACTTGGTGATCGAGACGCCCTTGACCAGTTCCATCACAAAATAAGGTCGGCCGGATCTGCGTCATACCGCAATCGAGGACCTTGGCGATGTTGGGATGGTCCATCATCGCCAGGGCCTGGCGTTCGGCTTCAAAACGGGCCACGACTTCGCGGGTGTCCATGCCCGGTTTAATGATCTTCAGGGCGACGCGTCGGCGGACCGGTGCCTTTTGCTCGGCCATGTAGACGACGCCCATGCCGCCCTCGCCAACTTTCTGCAGCAACTTGAAGGGTCCGATTTCGTCACCCGGTTTTTCGAGCAACGGAAATGCGTCGGATGTGCTGGCCAGATTGGCCACCTCAAAATCGAACAGCGAGTCGCGCTGGATATCCAACCGTAGCAGCTGCTCGATTTCCTCGCGCATGGAATCGTCATCGCCGCACGCTTCTGCGATAAACGCCGCTCTTTCCGAGTCGTCCTCAATTTCGCAGGCCTGATTGAAGATCGTTTCCTTGTGGGGATTGGCAGTCATACTCAATCACTCTGAAGATGTGATTCACCGAAAACAGCTTAACAATCCATGCGGCACCCATTGCCAAAGCCGGTCACGGATTCGCCCAAAAAAGTTGATTATTGCGGAAAAGCATGAAATTCGACCCGTCACCGCATCTCGGCCAATCATAGCGGCCGATTCGTCGATTTCCTTTGGCCATTCACTCGCAGTGACGCTTTGGAAACGTGAAAATCCACTAATATCTGCCGACCCGTTGCCCCCTGCGGGTTTCGATTCAGCGGCTGAATTTGCGTGCAGAAGGATATTCCGGCGTCGAATCATCGGTTTCCGGTTACCAACCGAAATCCAACGCTGCCAGGTTTGCTACGGATTGGGGATCAAGAGTAACGCGTGCCACTCATATCGCCCCCTCACGCGCTTTCTACCGCGTGAGGAAATCCATCCGTCATTGTTGATGTCAATGCAGTTGGTCAATAACCAGTTGGTTCTACCGTCTACTTCATTTGACAGCTCAGTCGCCGTGACACTTCCTTTTCCATCGGATTCCCACAGAGTCGGGACCCAATCGTTTGCCCAAATTTCATCCGTAGGAATGAAGGAGATGCCTGTGGTGTCACCCAGATCGTTCAACCCGTACGCCGTCGACGTGTTGTTGGTAACCGATCCGAGAATCACCGGGTCATGTCCTGGCCCCTCCCATGAGTATCCGTAGTAGTGGTCGGGGTTGGTTCCGTAGGGATTGCCGCCACCGTTCCAGGCCGGCCCAACCACACGGCCACCAGCATCAACCCGGAAGGCCGTGTTGGCATCTGCTCCGTCAATCAAGGGGACGGTCAAGATTGCTCCAGAGCCCAGGTCCAGCAAGAAACCGCGAGACTGTCCGGCAAGGATTCCATGACCGACGACCAATCCCATGTCGTTGATGTCATTGGCCGTCACCAGTTCCCAGCCCAAAGCCTCCGTGACAGCCGTGTTGAGATCCACAATCTCATGAGTTATCGCGTCCCAATAAACGGCTCGTCCGTTGGAACGGCCTACGATCTCTCCGATAGAATTGATTCCATTCGCATATGTCTCAGCCAAATTCAATGTAGGCAACAGTTCATAGTCATAGCTGTCGCCATTAAATGTCCAGACAATTCCACGGCCAGGGCTGATGTTGGTTCCCACATAGTTCGGATCGCCTTCGAATGCTGAGGCCCGGCCAACAATAATTCCGTTATCATTGACGTCGCTGGCCGAACTTGGGCCATTCTTGAATTCGCCGTCATTGGGATCCACGAATGGCGGTTCGGGCAAAAACCCTTGACCGGCGATGCCTGGATTGTTCGCGTTGATTTGGCAAAACGCGGCTGAACCATATCCTGCATCGGTGGCATTGATCGCCACAACGACCGTCCCTTGATTAGCTTCACTGATCGCGGTGGACGTTCCGTCATACGGAAGTTCCAATGCCAGGAACCGTGGGGGTGGCGTGTTATTTTTCTTCCTTCCTTGAGCCCAGACGGGCGAATTTACAGTTGCAAACAACAGGAGGGCCACAAGAATAGCAACTGCAGCGTTTTTCAGATTCATGCCTGGGTTCTCCAGTAAGATTCAGTGATGTTTGATTAAAACAGGGAACAGGGGTGCCCAATGCATCCGTTTTTTATTTCAGGAGCGGGGAAATCATCTTGCAATAACAACATGCCTGACAAACATCCTCCTGCTGGTTCATCCGCGGTTTTACAGGACCCAACCTCTCAACCACGAAACAGCGACTAGTTCCTGGGGATGAGAATCACAGGCCGCCCGTTTCCGAAACCTTCTTTGACCAGGAACGCCAGGATTTCCCCGGATGCATTGATGTCGACGGCATTGGCCAACCGGTGTCGTCGGGGCAATTCGACAGTGTTGTTGAGATCAATCGCAGCCTTGCCTTGCGGCCACAGGATGGCGCGGTCACCTGCACGGCGCAGGGGAGACAGGTTAAACCACTGGTGCCCCACAATGTTCTTTGCCTCGTCAATCGCTACGGCAGCGCCGTTCAAGGGCAGTATTCCGTCGACAATGGCGAAGTTGAGCAAGCGTGCCGTACCGTTTTTCGATTTCTTGAAGGCATCATGTCCCAGTATGCCGGTGACATACGCGTTGGATGTTGAGGCACAGGCTGTGTTGCCATAGGCCTCGCCGCCAGGAGGCGTTCCGAGCGCAACAGGCCCCTCTTTCAACACCAGCTGGCCGTTGTTATTGATCTTGACCCTCCAGCGAACCGCCACCTCATCCAGATCACCAAAAATGGCTGATCCCGATTGGCCCACCACCGTGCATACCCCATTGCCATTGGGTTCACTGATGCCTTCCGCCGCGACATAGAGATGATCCGGCAGTGCCGGCAATTCAAGTGGAAGACTTATGCCCGTGGGCGCGACATGCCAAACCACTGCGCAAATCGGGGCCGGCACACCTTCGAAATTGGGGTAGGAAAGCCCCACAATGAGTCCCAGGTCGTTAATGGCGGCAGCGCCCGTCCACATGTGGCCTTCACAAGGGGCTAACGGTGCTGGAATCGCAGCCGCGTTCTCCCAGTAAAGTGCCTGGCCACCAACCCAAAGACCTCCCCGCCTGGGATACCAGATAGCTGCATCCGGTTCCACGGACTGGTCACCTCCGACCATTTGGCCGACGTTATTGATATCCGTCAGGACCAGGCCGGATTCGCAGTAAACAAAGGACTCAGTCGCGCGTTGGAAATAAAACCCGGTTTGGATCGTTGGATCGGCCTCCAGTCGGCGATTGCCAACCATATCGCCCCAGGAATTCATGGCGGCGGGAATAGCGTATCTGGCGTCTTGCAGCGGTTCGTCCAGAACCAACATGTCGTAGGAAAAGTTTTGCCCTGCCAGTTGTCTGTTGCCAGACGTCATGGCCACCAGTCCCACGAATAGCACAAGCAACATCCTCGTGAACGCCCTGGACGAAGCAACGACAATGGTTTGTGCCGTCACGGCATGCTGTATATTGCTTTGACCGATGCTGAAAACTGTCATTTTGGATTTTCCTGAGAATTGATGGTGCCTGCACGACGACAAACCTGTTGAGCTTTGGAAGTACCGATTTGCAGGCGCGTGAGGTTGTTCTTCTGGCGACTGCCTGTCGCTGAGTCGGTCTGAATCGAGTTTCCAAAGCGGATGTTTCGAGGGCAAGCGCTCGCCTTCATTCACCCATGCGATGACGGGGCGCGGGACCGGTCACTGTTTTTTGAAAGAAATCCAAAAAACTGGTCTATTCGATGGGGTCACGACCCATTTCGCGGCGGAGCCAGGCGCGGGCGTACCGCCAATGTCGGCGGACGGTCACCTCCGAAACCCCGAGGGCTTCGGCGACCTGTTCGTGGTTGAGTCCGACAAAGAACCGCAGGCGAACTACTTCAGCCTTGTCGGGCTCTTCCTGATGGAGTTTTTCGATTGCGGCGTCCAAATCCAGCAAATCACTGGTGGGAATCCCCGGGTGACCGGGTACATCGAGAAGTTCCTGTTGATGATATTCACCGCCATGTTTGAGCCGATTTTTGCGGCGGGCGTTTTCGATCAGGATTCTCTGCATCGCTTGCGCGGCGGCGGCAAAGAAATGTCGCCGCCCCTGCCAACGGGGAGCGTCCGAATCGGGTCGACCGACCAGTCGCATATACGCTTCGTGCACGAGTGCCGTCCCCTGAAGCGTTTGCCCGGGCTTTTCCTGCGTCATCTTTCGCGCTGCCAGCCGCCGCAACTCATCGTAGACCAAAGGCAACAGCCTCCCGGACGCTGAAGGATCACCGTCCTCGATCTGGTTCAGGATTCGCGTGACGTCGGTCATGCGGAACATGATAACCAGCAACCCTGCCAACTTTCACCCCCAGGTTATGACCGGCACCCGCGAAACCCGGGCAGAGGGTTAATGAATATCTTTGGCCCGCTTTCTCATCCTGTCGAAAGAAGGCGGCGTGAATTGTTGGGACTCGATAGACACGGCAGGCTGGAAAGAACGATCCGTCAACACATTACTTCCGGGTTTTGATTTGCGATTGTTCAGACTGGTCGCTCCCCAACGCCAGTCGGGGAATGCGGCGTTGTCGCAAATGGCAACGAAAGGCGGGAATGCAGGGGGACGCAAACGAAACAGGACGGAGCAGCAATCGAGAAAACATCCGGGTTTGGAAGTGATGGTGCCACGGTTGGCTGGTCCAACCGTGCCATTTCCGGGAAATACAGCGTGCCGGGGGCGCCGGCAGAGACTCCAAATCGTGGTTTCCTGCAGCCGGTCACAGCTCATGATTTTTGGCAAAACGCATGCCTGAACCGCGGGTGCAGATGACCCATGCACGCATTGTTCAGCCCCGCTGCGAATCCGCTGACGCCGCCTCCACCAAACGAACGGCGTGGACTCGGAGCCGACGGGCCGCGCAAAAAAAGCCCCGGCGCCGCTGGCGGCGGCCCGGGGCGGATTGGTGACGGCTGAGCCGGGTCGGCTGATGACAGTGGGCGATTCGAATCGCCTGTCCGGTTTACAGGTTGCCGCGGCGATCCTGTTCCAGCTCCAGCGACTCGAACAGGGCCTTGAAGTTCCCCTTGCCGAACGATTCGCTGCCCCGCCGGCAAATGATCTCGAAGAACAATGTGGGACGGTCCTGCAGTGGCTTGGTGAAAATCTGTAACAGGTATCCCTTGTCGTCGCGGTCGACCAGTACCCGCAAATCCTTGACGCGATCGGTATCTTCGGCAATTTCGCCGACCCGATCCCAGACGATATCGTAATAGGTCTCGGGAATATCCAGAAAATCAACGCCCCGTTCCCGCAACCGGCCGACACTGTGAATTTCGTCCTTGGTCAGCAACGCCAGATGCTGGATGCCTGGCGTGTTGTGGTGCCAATCCAGATACTCCTCGATCTGGCTCTTTCGCTTGCCCTCGGCTGGTTCGTTAATCGGAATCTTGATCAACCCCCGGCCGGAGTCCATCACCTTGCTCATCAGGGCCGAATACTCGGTCGAAATATCCTTGTCGTCAAAGTGCTTGAACAGCTTGAATCCCAGCACGTCTTCATACCAGTTGACCCAGTGGTCCATCTTGCCCAGTTCGACGTTGCCGACGCAATGATCGACAAAAAACAGCCCGACCGGATTGCGCCGGTTATATTCGTTGATCGCCAGATCTTCCACTTTTCGGAATCCGGGCAAAAACAGCGAACGTTCCTGTTTCACCTTGTCCAGGTCGTAACCGGCCGAACGGGAAATAAACGTATGTACGACCCGGCCAAACGTCTTGACCCCGGCCCGCATCACGGTGCCGGTCTCATCCGACATCTCGACGGGTTCATAAGCGCTCTCGGCGCCGTTTTTGACCGCCTGCTCCCAGGCGGCAGTCGCATCGTCGACCGTGAAGGCAATGTCCTTGATGCCATCACCGTACAATCGCACTTCTTCCTGAATCGGACTGTCAGCCGTCAGGGCGGTCGTAACCACAAACCGGATGTTGCCCTGGGTCAACAAGTAGGAGGCCCGCTCCCGATTGCCGGTTGTCAGGTCGGATATCTGTTCGATTTCGAATCCGAAACACTGGGCGTAGAAATAGGCCGCCTGCTTGGCATTGCCAACATAAAACTGGACATAATCCACGTCGACCAGTCGCAGCGGGTCCGTCGCAGACCCGCGCGAACCGGACGTTTTGGTTGAGGTGCTCATGGATACTCCGATCGGTATGTTAAGTTTCGCTGACGCGATTATTGGAAAAAAGTCTGGAAGCGATCCGGGCCCTCGAGCCGCTCGATGACCGCAACGCCATTATATTACGGCAATCGGATATCGTGAATGCATGTTCGGCGGCGTTCCCGGCAGGCCATCGCAAAAGACCCCAATTCGCCGATTCCCCAATTCCCGGACTCGAACCTGGCAAATGGACGGCAAATCGTGCTGTTTCGCACGTCCGGCGAACCATTGGCGATTCCAACGCAACTGGGCGGCTCACGCAGGTGAACCGGCCGGAAGAACACCGGGCAGCAAATCACCGCAAAAACGGCTTCGCGACAACGATTCAGGCTGTCGCGGTCGCCTGAATAAAGGCATAAAAAAACGTCGAACTCGGTTCGCGGGAAACGACGGCCAACTCCTGCTTCATCAATTCCACGGTTTCGCGACTGACCTGACCGGAGTTCACCAACTGCTCGCAGGCGCTGAGTAACAACTCTGCCCAAAACTCGATCATCGTTTTGCGTTTGCCGGGGGTTCGGTCGTCCAGATGCCATACCTTGGGAGTGGTTTGAATATTTTCGAAACCGGCGCGCAGCAACAAGTTGCCAAGTTTGGCACCCACGAAGGGATCGCCTCCCTGGTCAATCTGGTAATCGTTGAAGGCCAGCCAGTAGGCCCAGGTATTGGGCGAGTAGGGATCCAGCAAAAATGACGAGTTCATCACTTCGCTGATATAAACCCGGCTGCCAGGACGCAATACGCGGCGCAATTCGCCCAACACCCGACCCGGCACCGGAACGTGCTCCAGCAACCAGCAAATAAAGGCCCCGTCGAACTGGTTGTCCTCGAACTCCAGGGTCGTGGCATCCATTTCCCGAAATTGATAACGGTCGGGTGAAACGGGTAAATCCGCCAGGCAATCCCGGGCACATTCCAGCTGGCGGGGACTCTTGTCAATCGCCGTCAGGTGAATTTGGGGAAAGCGGCGCAGCAATATTTCACTCTGGGCACCCACCCCACAGCCGACTTCGAGGACGCGAGACACGTCCGTAAAATCAATATCCTGATAAACAATGTGCTCGGCATATCGGGCTTGCTGGCGCAAACGGGCCTGTTCCTCCGGGGAGAAACCATGGATATACGGGAATTCGGACATACAAAAGACCAACAACCTTTCGGACCTGGAATTTCGAGGATCGGTGACCGGTGTCGGGTCGGCAGCGCGGCACCTATTCTAATCCGGCCAGCCGCTATTCGAGAATGCGCTGCGTCCGCCGTCGTTGACGATTTACGTGAAGACCATGTCATCCTATAAAGGCAGAAACGCGCCGATTTGCCGGATTCTCACATGGAGCCGCCCAGGCGGTCCACCCTATGGCTGATGAACAACCGAGACGAGCGATAGCCAATCCCTGGCCGCGACTGATCCTGGCGGCGGTACTGACGGTCTGGGGCGGCTCCAACATGTGGACGGCGATCTTTCGGTGGCAGGAAATCGCGGCGCCCGCCAATGGCGATCGGGCCGTCGGCATGATCCTGTCGGTGCTGGTTACGATCCTCCCGGTGGTGGTCGCCATTTACCTGGTATGGACCATCCTCGTCGGACCAGACGATCCCCGATTCAATGCCAAACGCCGGGGCTCCGCCACCGGGCCCCGGGGCGCAAGTCCAGGCGGTGACCGAACCGCGTTTGGCCGACCCTGCGTTCAAAACCGCCGGCCAGCGCTACACGGCCTGGCCCTGATGCCGAATCACCGCGGGCAGCTGGCGCAGAAAGCACCGCATGGCCCGACCGCGGTGGCTGAGCACGGATTTCACCGCGTCCCCCAACTCGCCAAACGTTTGGTGATATTCCCCAAGTTCGAAATACGGATCGTAGCCGAAACCGGCCTGCCCACGAGGATCCAGCACGATGCGGCCCTGGCAACACCGCTCAACGTCGATCACCGGATTCCCAAGGGGATCCGACAGCGTCATGTGGCAGGTATAAAAAGCCTGACGCTGGTCTTGGGGAATCGCCTGCATGGCCTGAACCAGACGCGCATTGTTGTCCGCGTCTGTAGCATTGGCACCGGCAAACCTGGATGAATATACGCCGGGTGCTCCATTGAGCGCCGGAATCGACAATCCGCTGTCCTCGCCCATCACCCATTTTCCCAACTGCCGCGCCTGGACCGTGGCTTTGAGCCGGGCATTTTCCTGAAACGTCTGACCCGTTTCGGGCACATTGAGGGCCTCGGGGAATTCGTCCAGCGTTCTCACGTCGATGGGCAGGCCCCGCAACAGCGTTTCCAGTTCAACACGTTTTCCGGGGTTGCGGGTTCCCAGCACCAGTTCGAACTTTTCCATCGTCAGGGTCCTCCGGGTCAGGCGAAACAGGTGCGCGGGATGGTGGTGAAAGCGGAACGGCGCCCGGAAACGACGTTGTGTTTTTGCAACATGATCGGCCTGACTCCTGTTATTTTCCCCGCCAAATTGCCCGGATTAGGGCAGCATTGGCTGTGGTATACGAATTGCCATCCTTGCACCTGCATGATCCAGCATCTCCCATCTCCGACTGTACCCGATGGCACCCGGGTGAATCAATTACCGCCGCCGGGATTCGCCATTGCCGAACCGGCCACTGCTGAACCGGATCTGCCATCGTCCAGCCTGCAGGTGTCGCTGGTCCATGACCTTGCCCGGCTGCGGGCCCGCACCACGCAGTGGCAGCGACTGGCAACCACCGCAATCGAACCCAACAGTTTTTATGAGCCCTGGTTTTTATTGCCGGCCCTCGAACATCTGGCGGATACGTCCGTCGCGGTAGCCATCGTTGAGGCCCCGCTGCGCGTCTGTCCTGACGAACGACGGATCCTGTGCGGGCTGTTTCCGTTGCAGCGACGGCGCCGCCTGCGCGGCTGGCCTGTTTCGAATCTGGAAATGTGGCAGCACGATCACTGTTACCTGACCACTCCGCTGGTCCGCCGGGACGTGGCCCGGGAAACAATCGCCGCCTTCCTGGACTGGCAATTACGGGATCGCAGTCGGCTGTGGCACCTTCCCCAACTTTCCTCCGCCGGCCCCGTCGACAATTTGCTAACCGATTTGCTGGCGTGCCGCAACCAGTTGCGCGTTGTTCGCGACCGTCATGCGCGGGCCGTCGTACTGCGTCGCGAAACCGCGGAATCCGTGATGCATGTTGGCATGACGCGGAAACGCCGTCACGAAATCCGCCGGCTGAACCGGAAATTGAATGGACTGGGCTCCGTGACCATCGAGCATTGGGAATCGGGCGTTAACCTGGCGGAATGGATCGAGGACTTTTTGCGGCTGGAGTCGGCGGGCTGGAAAGGTCGTCAACAAACCGCGCTGGGACAGTCCAGAATCAACCGCCATTTCTTCGAATCCATGATGGGCCAGGCCGCTGCGGCCGGTCGCTTGCAGATGCTGCGAATGCAGCTGGATCATCAAACGATTGCCCTGAAAGTCAACTTGCGGGCTGGCGATGGAGCGTTTTGCTTCAAGATTGCCTACGACGAAAGACTGGCCCGCTATTCGCCGGGGGTCTTGCTGGAAATCGCCAATCTCGATCGCCTGCACCAGGCCGACTCCGAAATTCGCTGGATGGATTCCTGTGCATCGGCGCGGCACCCCATGATCGATTCACTTTGGCCGGATCGACGCCACATCGAGTCGGTGATCGTACCCGGCGGACGCCGGGGGTCGAAACTGGCTGCCGCCATGCTGCCGGTTCTGCGAGCGACCAAGATGTCGCTTGGTCGCCCCGCCAACAACCCGTCAACCCACTCGTCTGAATAAACCCTGACCACCGGAGAACCCGCCATGATCGTCCGCCAATCCGAACCTGCTACCCTGCTGGGCAAACTGGGAACTGGTGCCTTTACCGTAAATTTCAATCGTCAGCCGTTCTTGATTGACCACCACCTGAGTAACAACGAGCTGTTCGATTTGAACCGGCTGGTTGAACTGTCGCGCGAATTGCCCGCTCACAGCGTGGAATACAATTCGGGCAACCTGCCGATTTCCCAGGATCCGTCGGCCACGCCCATGAATGGCCTGTCTCCGGAAGAAACCATCCGGCGAATCCAGCACTGCAACAGCTGGCTGGTGCTGAAAAACGTCGAACAACACCCGGCCTGGCGTGAGTTGCTGGATGGATGCCTGGATGAAATCCAGGCTGTTACCGAACGCATCGCTCCCGGGATGACGCGGCGGGAAGGATTCATTTTCGTTTCTTCGCCGGGCAGCGTAACTCCCTATCACATCGACCCGGAAAACAACTTCCTGTTGCAGATCCGGGGCGAAAAGCAGGTTCACATGTTTGATCCACTGGATCGGGAAGTGCTCAGTGAGCAGGCCATCGAAAATTTCTTTGCGGGCGGTCACCGCAACCTGGAATTTGAACGATCGTTTGAAGGGCGTGGTTACTGGTTCAACCTGAGCCCGGGTCAGGGGCTGCATTTCCCGGTAGTGGCGCCGCACTGGGTGCAAAATGGCAGCGAAGTGTCCGTTTCCTTCAGCATCACGTTCCAGACGAACGATTCCCTGAAACGCCAGACCCTGCACCGTTTCAACCGCCGCTTGCGAAATCTTGGCATTACGCCCTCACCGGTCGGGATTCGACCCGGCCGCGACGCCAGCAAACTGGCGGTGTTGGCTGCCCTGCGACAGACGTCGCGTTTGTGGCGCCGTGGTTAGGTGGCGGATGCCGCGCATATTCCGATAACCGGGGCGCGACATCACCCGCACCACCGTTGCGTTGGGATGGGCGTGGCGGGCCGGTCATCGGTCGTCACCCGGAAGCTGGGCGGTCCCCGGGGCGTCAGGTCGGCTCTGCAGACAACCACGAATGGGTGCCTGGGGCGGCTCGCCCGGCCGCGGTATTTCCCGGAATTGGTCCGCCCGGACCAGCCAACCGCGGCACCCTCAACTCCAAACCCGGGTGTTTTCCCCGGAGCCCGTCAGGTCGCTTTTTTCACCAGCCCGATCAGCAGCAGCAAGATGATCGCGCCGATGGTGCCGCCGGCAATTTCGTTGAGGATCTCGGAGCCCAGCAGATTAAAATTGCCAAACAGGAACCCGAATACGAGGGCACCGACAATACCAACCACGATATTGCCAAGCACGCCAAACCCGTGACCTTTCACGATTTGTCCTGCCAAAAAACCGGCCACGGCACCGATCAGCAATGCAACGAGCAACCCTGTGATATTCATGATTCGGTTTCCTCATTCTGAAGTTTAAAAACTCGACGCCAGCCCTCAACAACCACTGCTCCGGAAACCTCACGGATCCGGCTATCCGGAAACCGTAACAGACTTTCACGCACTGCGAAACGGCAACGGGTTGCCAACCGATGAACAGTTGCACGGGCCAGTCGCCCGGCGGCAGCGTTACATCCGCGGCTGGCCCTGATTTCGAAACAGCATTTCTTCGGCCTTTTGCTTGTAGCTCATGTCACCGGTGGCCGCCAAAGCGCGTTGGTACGTAATACTCAGCGCGGCGATGTTGAACGAGTCGCCCGGTTCCAGTTCGACCGCACGCTCCCCGTGGACGACCGATTTCTCGTAGTCGCCGGTCAGGTGATACAACACGGCCAGCCCCAGATGGGCCCGCACAAACGTATCATCGATTGCCAGCAATTCCTGCAGTTTTTCGATGGCCTGGGAGTAATCGCCGGCTTCGCGCAGGGCATCCGCCTGATTTTCCAGTTCCAGAATATCGGACATCTCGTTTGTGACTTTCGCAAAAATGAAATAAAGCCGGGAAACCCGTTATTAAAGACCGACACCGCCCGCAGGTTCGGAGACCCGCATTCGACGCCCCCATCGTACCTCATCCTGACGGCCAGGCAAATTGGCCCCTCAACCGGGCACTACCGATCGAGCCGTTTGGAGACGAATCGCAGCCCGAAATGGACGACCGAGACCGCGACCACCAGGACAAGAATCAGCGGCAATAGTTTGGGCCGAATGGCAAAAAACAACAGCCCCAGCAGGACGGCCCCCGTCAGAAACGCCGGAATCCGTTCGGCATTTTTTTCCAGCGTGGGCCAGGCGAGAAAGATCGTCAGCAGAACAATGCCCACTCGCGACAGAATGCCGGTCAGGTAGGCGCCCGAATCGTTGAGTCCGCGGCTGAGATACAGCATCAGCGCGGCGACCAGCATGACCGTGGCCAGTCCACCGAGCATCCACCGCTGGGCCTTCATCGCGCGAGAATCGGCAAAACCGCAGTCTGAACCCCGCCCGTGACAATCACTTCCCGTTCGGGCGATACATAAACATTGATTTCGCTCCGCACGCCGAACTCTTTCAGGTAGATCCCCGGTTCGATTGAAAAACAGGTTCCGGGAATCACGAGTCGGTCCTCGCGGGTTTCCAAATTGTCCATGTGCGCTCCGTTGCCGTGCGTCTCGGTGCCGATATTGTGCCCCGTCCGATGGTTGAAACTGGGACCGTACCCGGCATCCTCAATTACGGCCCGGGTGGCCGCGTCGACCTCCCAGCCATACAACGGCCGGTCCGCAGCAAAGGCCTCCTGCACCTTGCGAATTCCGGCATCCCGGCCAGCAGCCACAATGTCGAAAATTTCAGTGTACCGGTCGGGAACGGCGTCGCCCACAAACCCGACTTTGGTCAAATCCGTGTAGATCGCGCCGGGCTTTTTCATTTTGGCCCACATATCCAGCAGCACGAAATCCCCGTTGCGAATTTCCGAATCCGCCCCGGGGCGGGGATAGTAGTGCGGATCGCCACTGTGCGGCCCCACGCCGACGATGGGCGGATGATAGGTCGTCATCTGGTGGGACTCGTAATAGTCCATGACCTGTTGTTGCAATTCCGATTCGGTCAGGCGTTTGCCGGCCCGAACATGCCCGGCAATTGTGTCCCAGGCCATTTCAAAGGCAGCCTGATTCAGCTGGTCGGCCTGCAAGTGGGATTGCCACTGCTCGTCCGTCAGCCGTGCCTCGAAGTACTGGATCAGGTTTCCCGAGCTGGCCACATTCACATCAAACGAGCGCACCAGTTCGACGGTCCCGGCATCGACTCGCGACACATAGGGATTGCCGCCGTTTTCCGAATACTCCATGGCCACGTGGCGAGCCCCGCCCAGCATATTGCGAATGCCTTCATCCAGGTCCTGCCATTTCAGATAAATCGTCTTGTCGCCTGGCAAATGATCCAGCATCGCCGGTTCAATGGCGTGGACGAGTTTTTGGGGCGTGCCCTCGGCCGGGACAAAATACAGCCAGCGGCGCGATCCCAAATCATCCTCGGGAATTCCGGCCACGCGGGCCGCCAGGTAATTGATTCCGCGAAAATCGTACAGCAGCCAGCCGTCGAAACCAAATTCGCGGATAGCGGCCTGTGTCTTGGCCAGATCAAACATGGGTACAGGTCTGTTGTTGCAAGGCGGGGTTGGTGATCAAAAAACGGTGATGGGGCATGGGTCCATGGTTCCCATGCGTTCAGCAACAGGCCGGCGGCGGTGGCCTCATTCAGCCCGCCGCCGCTGTCCGATTGTTACCGCGACGGCATGTCACAACTCAGTCCTCCGGCTGCCGGGACATAACACTTCAGGGTGTAATCCATCACCATCCGGTCGGAACTGAATCTCCAGGCGAGTGTGCTGATCGAGTTCATCATCCGTTCGATCCAGCGTCGAGGCAAGTTGTCGACATCGCGATCGTAATAGATGGGAACGACTTGCTGTTCCAGGACGTCATACAGGGATTCCGCATCCGCGCATCGAGCACCGCATCGGATACGTGGGTCGAACCGTTGCTGATGGCGAAGCCGTTGACTCCGTTAAACGCTTCGTTCCACCAGCCGTCCAGAACGGAAAGGTTCAGGCCGCCGTTCAGCACCACTTTTTGCCCGCTGGTTCCCGAGGCTTCAAACGGACGGCGAGGATTGTTCAGCCAGACATCGACGCCTTGCACCATGTGGCGGCACACGTTGATATCGTAGTCTTCAATAAAGGCGATCCGGGTGGCAAATCGCGGATCATCACGCAGTTGGGCGATCCGGCGGATCAGCGTTTTCCCGGGTTCGTCCTTGGGGTGCGCCTTGCCCGCGAACAGGAACTGAACAGGTCGCCGCGGATTATTGACGATCGCCGCCAGCCGATCGATGTCCGAAAACAACAGGGTGGCCCGTTTGTACGTGGCAAATCGCCGGGCAAACCCCATCGTCAGCGATCCGGGATCAAAAATCCGCCAGACAGCGATGGATTTCTTCCGTGCGCTCGTCGCGACGCTGGGCCTGCTCGACCAATCGCCGGCGGGCAAACGAAACCAGCAGGGTTTTCAGCGTATTGTGGGTTTCCCACAATTCACCCGGATCCGCCTCGTAGATGTGTTGCCAGATTTGCGGCTCGCCAATATGGTCATGCCAGTTCGTGGGGAAGTACCGGTTGTACAGCAGCTTCATCTGCTCGGCCATCCAGCTCAGCGTGTGCACGCCGTTGGTGATATGTCCAATCGGAATCTCCTCCTCCACCCGCCAGGGCCACAGGTGTGACCACATCCGCCGCGAAACATGCCCGTGCAACTGGCTGACCGCGTTGGCCGTACGGGACAGTTTCAATCCGATCACCGTCATACAAACCGGTTCGTCGTTGTTTTGAGGTTCCACGCGCCCGATGTTCATCAACTCGTCGTAGCTCAACTGCCAGCTTGTTCGCGGAGCGGCCCGAGGTGCTCTTCGACCAGCTCGCAGGAAAACCGGTCGTGTCCGGCCGGCACGGGCGTGTGCGTGGTAAAGACGGTTTCTGCGGCAATATGCCGGAGCGCTTCATCAAACGGCTGACCGGTTTCCTCCATCCGCAAACTGATCGCCTGCAGCGGAGCAAAGGCACTGTGGCCTTCGTTCAGATGGTAGACACCCGGGACGTATTCCCAATTTGTTAAGAGCCATCACGCCTCCCACACCGAGCACCAGCTCCTGACGGATGCGGGTTCGTTCATCGCCACCGTACAATCGACTGGTCAGTTGGCGATCTTCCGGACTGTTTCCCTCCACATTGCAGTCCAGCAGGAACAGCGGTATGCGGCCCACCATGACTTTCCAGACCCGGGCCTCAAGGCTCCCGGTACGGGTCTCGATCGAAATCGAAATTGGCTGTCCATCCAGTCCTGTCGCCTGACGTGCCGGCAGCAAATCCACAATCGTGTCGATGTATTCTTCTTCCTGAAAACCGTCGCTTCGCAACCGCTGGTGAAAATAGCCCTGACTGTAGAACAGGCCAATCGCCACCAGCGGAACACCCAGACCGCTGGCGCTTTTGATATGATCGCCGGACAGGACCCCCAGGCCACCCGAATAAATGGGCAGTGACTCATGAATACCGAATTCGGCCGAAAAATAGGCGACCGGCCGGGCCCCCAGGATGCCGGCCTGGGTCGCGGCCCAGGTATGCGCCGGTTGCGCCATGTATTCCTTCAATCGACGAAACGCCTGGTTGATTCGTGTATGCAACACCATTTCAGCCACCCGTTCGCCCAGCCGGGCCGGCGTAAATTCACGCAACAAGGCAATGGGATTATGGTCCAGCTCGCGCCAGCGAATCGGATCCAGATCCCGAAACAGGGACGCCACATCGCCATTCCATGTCCACCACAGATTACTGGCCAGCGACGTACACTTTTCATACAACTCGTCGCTGGAAGAACTGGCATCCATAATGGCAGGTTCGTCCTGACTGGCTTGGGGAATGATGCTCATGAGGGTTGATGATTTCCGTATCAACATGGGGGAGGCAGGATAATTTGACCGGCCCGCGGTGGATGCCCCGGACGCAAGCCGCCCATTGTAACGAGTTGACGGCGGTGTCCTAGACGTCTCCGGGCGGCGATCGTCGCGGATCGCCGGCCCTCCGCGGCCGGGGCCAGCCGCGTCCGGAACGCATTCGACGACCGCCGCGACCTGGCACGGAGGCCGCCGAGTTGGTAAGTTTGCGGGTGGTTTGCGACTCTCCCGATATTGATATGTCCCGCTGATCCATCATTCATGAACGACATTTTCATCCAGTCGCCCGACCAGCCGGAACTGTCACAGCTGCGGCAACGATTGATTGACCAGCCGCTGTCACCTGACGAGCGGCAGCAATGGATTGCGGGGCAGTTGGCAACGTGTGCCCAATACGGCGTGTTTCGCTGGTTTGTACCTCAATCCCTGGGCGGACTGGGCTGGAGCGAACCGGACGTGATTCGCGGCTATCTGGCACTTGCCAGCGCCTGTCTGACCACGACCTTCGTGATGACGCAGTGGACGGCCGCCGTCAAACGGATTTTGGCCAGCTCCAATCGGTCGCTGGCCGAACGGCTGGTTCCGGATTTGCTCAGCGGAAAACAATTCACGACGGTGGGCATCTCGCACCTGACCACCAGCCGCCAGCATCTGGATCGCCCGGCGGTGACAGCCCGGCCCGCACGCGGGGGCGGCTATATTCTGGACGGGTTCAGCCCATGGGTCACCGGTGCACCGTTGGCCGATGTCCTGGTCGTCGGCGCAACCACCGATGACGGGGCCCAGTTGCTGCTGGCTTTGCCGATGGACACCGCGGGCGTTGATGTGGGGCCCAGCCATCCGTTGGTCGCCTTGTCGGCCAGCCTGACCGGACCGGTCCAGTTCCAGCAGGTTTTGGTCTCGGCCGAGCATATTGTGGCCGGTCCGGAGCCGCAAATCCTGGGAGGCGGAAGCGGTGCCAGAACCGGGGGCTTGCAGACGTCAACATTGGCGCTGGGATTGGCCCGGGCCGCCGTGGAATACCTGGGTACTCAGGCGGAGGCCCGATTTCACCTGACCGATTCCCGGGATTCCCTGGATCAATCATTGCAGGAATTGACCGATATTCTGTTGTCCGCGGCCCAGGGGAATCCGCTGATTTCCAATGACCTCCTGCGGTCGCGCCAACAGCCTGGTGCTGCGGGCGACCCAGGCGGCTCTGGTGGCGGCCAAGGGCGCCGGGTTTGTGCAGGGCCACCCGGTCGGCCGCTGGTGTCAGGAAGCCCTGTTCTTTCTGGTCTGGAGTTGCCCCCAGGCCGTGCAAAACGCAAACTTGTGTGAATTGGCGCTCGCCTCACCCGAGTTTTAATGTCCGGAAAACAATGGCATGAATGAACCCACGCAGGTTGTCTGGCACGAACATTCCGTCGTGCGACCACGCGGTTGCGTATTGTGGTTTACGGGCCTGAGCGGCAGTGGCAAGAGCACACTGGCAAATTGCGTGGACCATCAGCTGTATCAGCTTGGCATCGGCAGCTTCGTGCTCGATGGCGACAACATCCGGCACGGCCTGAATGCCAGCCCGGAACGCCTGCGGGAAACGTTTGGACCCGCGTTTGCCGATCGATTCGGGTTGGGTTTTTCAGCCGAAGACCGCGCTGAAAACATTCGCCGGATCGGTTGCGTCGCTGAAATTTTTTGCAGCGCCGGTCTGGTCACCCTGACGGCATTCGTCAGTCCCTACCGGATCGATCGCCAGCGAGTCCGCCAGCAAGTCGCGGCCAGTGGCGGGCCGGGCGATTTTATCGAAGTGTTCGTTGATACGCCGCTGGCGGTCTGTGAACAACGGGATCCGAAAGGTTTGTACCAAAAAGCCCGGGCCGGCGAAATCAAGGGGTTTACGGGAATTGACGATCCCTACGAACCCCCCCTGAATCCCGAAATCGTGTTGGCTGGCGATTCGGCGCCGCCGGAGCAATTGGCCGATCAGGTGATCCGGTACTTGCGCCAAGGCGGTAAAATCCACCCCGCCGAACCCGATCGGTGACTGGTGACAACCCGTACCCCGACGACTGGAAATCCGGCAAACAGCGAGCCCCGGTTTCATGAAACTCGTATCATCCACGCCACGACCGGTCCACTTTCTGACGGCCGGCATGGCGGCCTGGCTGGCGCTGGCATCCCCGGCCGCCGGTACGAACGCCCAACAGGATGACCCGGTCCCAATCAGCGTGGAAACGCTGTGTCAGGGACTGAGTTACCCCTGCGGCGTCGCGGTTCATCCCCAATCGGAAATGCCCGTCGTTTCCAATAGTGGAGCCGGAACGATTGTCGGCATTGTGGACGGCGTCGCCCATGACCTGATCAATGGATTTGAGCAGGGTCAGCCCGGCCCGGAATTTCCGGGTGTGTCCGGACCGCTGGGCATCGATATCATGCAACTCGAAACCGGGAGCCTGGCACTGGTCGTGGGAACGGGAGGCCTCGGGCCCGGTGTCGATCGCATCGCCGTTTATCCACTGTCCGGGGACGGCATGCCGCAAATCGATTCACCCGTGTCGGCCGCGACCGAGCGGTTCAGCCGCACGTTGAACGAGGCGGGGGGACGGGTCGCGGAACATTTTTTTTACGGTGTGGCCAGTTTTGGTGAAGTGGTCTGGTTTTCATGTCGCGGTGATGTCACCGCTGGCTGGATTGGTCGCTTCGAAATGTATCGCGGCGAAGCCGGCAAATGCCAGCGCTGGATCCCCAGCGCCGAGCAGATCCGGCAGACCTGCCCCATCGCCGTGTCCGTCAGCCCGGACGGCTTTTTGGTGGTCGCCAACGGTGGCGACCCCGATTCCAACGCCGTTTCCGTGATCGGTTTTTACGATATGGAATCCGGCGGATTGCGGGGGCGATTTGAAACGGAACTGGACAATATTGTGGCCCTCGCGTGGTCCCCGACCACCGGACAGTTGTATGCCTTGGACTATTCCCGCCGGGATCCGGCGCACAGCGGACTGTACCGACTGATCGCCACGGACCGCAACAGGACCTGCCGGGCCGAACGGGTTCTGAGTATCCCCTGTCCAACGGCGATGGCGTTTACCCGCGGCGGTCAGTTACTGGTCACGTCTCTGGGGGACCCGCTATCGGACAACTCCGGTCAACTGCTGAAGATATCGGGCCTGGAGGAAAAAGGCCCGGCAAATCCTGGCGACGGAGACTAGACTGGCCTCATGATTCACCTCGTGCAAATTGGAGTACTCGGTCATATCGGCCGATTCACGGCAGCCGATGGCCGGCGGCGCCAGCCCGGTTGCGCCGTGATTTGCCGTACCCGACGCGGCCTGGAGGCGGGGACGGTCCTGAAGGCCCTGGAACCGGAGTCCCCGTTCGCAGTGCCCGGCGACGATGCCTGCGACGGGCAACTGGTGCGACGGGTGACTCCCGATGATCGACTGATTTTGAAACGCATCGAACGATTTCGTGATCGGGCGTTTGAGGCCTGTACCGAACTCATTCGCCAACACCGGCTGCCTGCCGTGCTGATGGATGCCGAGCAATTGTTTGACGGGCAAACCCTGTACTTCTATTTTCTGGGAGAGGTCACCGACGATTTGAACCGGCTGACCGACGAACTGGCAGAAACATGGGAAGCCCGGGTTCGGTTTCGCCAGTTCACGGAGCGTTTGAGTCAGGGATGCGGTCCGGATTGCGGGACCGGCGCCGCGGGTTGCGGGACCCGTGGTTGCAGCACCTGTTCGCTGCAATCGGGTTGTCGCACGGGCTCCCCGTCAAACGGCCGGTAAATCAAGATCGGCGATTGATTGAAAATCGTTCTTGAGCGAACGATAAAGTTGCTGGTACACGGGAAACAGTCGATCATAGATTCTTGCGTTGCCGCGGTGGCATGGCGTTCGATCAACGACGTGAATCGTGGCCCGGCAGGCTTGCTGGATGCTGGAATATTCGCCGGCACCCACGGCAGCCAGCAACGCCACGCCGTACGCCGGTCCCTGTTCGGCATTGATGGTGTCGGCCCGGTGGCCAAACATGTCGGCCTGGATTTGCCGCCACAGGGGACTGCGCGATCCTCCGCCCGAGGCAATGATCTGGCGAACCGGCACGTCCAGTTCGCGAATAATCTGCAGACTGTCGCGCATGGCCATGGCGACACCTTCCATGATGGCGCGAGCCATGTGGGCGCGGGTGTGTTTCAACGTCAATCCGACAAAGCATCCACGGGCAATGGGATCCGCATGCGGTGTGCGCTCACCTGCCAGATAGGGCAGGAAAACCAGACCTTCACTGCCGGCCGGCACGGCCGCAGCCTCACGATTCAATACCTCATAGGCCGATTCTCCACGGCGGTCCAGACCCTGACATAATTCATCCACAAACCATTTCATGGCGCCACCTCCGGTCAGGGAAACGCCCATCATGTGCCAACACCCGTCCACGGCATGACAAAACGTGTGCAAACGGCCCAATGGATCGATGTGCACCTGGTCGCTGTGCACAAACATGATTCCCGACGTTCCGATGGAAGTCGACAGAGAGCCGCTGCGGACCACCCCGGTACCGACTGCATTGGCCGCGCAATCACCGGCACCGGCCACCACCCTGCAATTGGTTGACAGACCCAGTTGCCGGGCCGCGACAGCGGTCAGTTGACCGGTGGGCACGTGAGATTCGAAACACGGCGGCAGCAGGTCGCGCGACAAGTCCAGTTTCCCGAGCAGTTTGTCCGACCAGTCGCGACGGGCTACATCCAGCAACAGCGTGCCGCTGGCGTCACTGACGTCGGTGGCCAACTCGCCCGTCATACGCCGCCGCACGTCGTCCTTGGGCAACAGCACCTTGTCCAGGCGGTCGAATTTGGCCGGTTCGTGGTTGCGCAACCAGAGGATTTTGGGGGCCGTAAATCCGGTCAATGCCGGATTGGCCACCATTTGAATCAGCTTCTTGCGGCCTCCGGCGCGGTGCTGTATTTCGTCACACTCGGCAGCCGTCCGCTGATCGTTCCACAAAATGGCTCGGCGGATGACCTGACTTTGCCGATCCAGAAAAACGCTGCCGTGCATTTGTCCGGACAAACCGATCGCGCGGACCGATTTTCCGGACACCTGCGCCGCCCGCAGCGCGGCGCGAACCGATTTCCGGGTTGCCTGCCACCAGTCATCGGGATCCTGCTCACTCCACAACGGACGCGGGTGATACAGGCGGTAATCCGAACTGGCCTCGCCAAGTATTTTTCCGGCAGGATCCATCACCAGCGTTTTGGTTGCCGATGTGCCAACATCAATCCCAATGAAATAGCTCATGCCTGGTGAATCACCCCCCGTTTGCGATTTGTATTCAGTCCGATTCTGGCCAATTTTGCGGCCGGTTGGCAATGCGGCCCTTGCCAATCGCGACCGGTTCGGTCGAAAATCCGGTCATGGCCCGGACAACGATCCGGCGGCTCTGACCGACCTCGGCTCGGGGCGGGCTGAACATCCGGCAGGTTGCTGGCGTATTGAATACGGATTTCCGGTGCAGCGAGTTTCGCAGGATACCGACGGTACCGATGGACGATTGACGCGCGGAAGCACTTACTTTTCCAAGACCCTTTCAAAGACCTGAAATGAAAATGGCCTGTGGTGGCACGCGTGCAGGGTGGGGGGTGGCCCTGCTGGTTTTGGCGGCCTGTTCGGGCGGCTGCGGAACCAACCGCTCCGAACTGCCGGCGGGATCCGACGAGCAGGCGGCCCGTGCGGTGTCGCCGGCAATCTCCCTGAATATTCTGGTGGTGGATGATACCCGGCTGGCGCCCGTGATGGCTCGCCAGTACTCGGCCCGCCAAAATGCGACCCTGAATATTAGCGAAACCACATGGCCCGCCCTGGTGGATAGTCAATTTGCGGATTGCGAAAAAAATGACGTTATCGTTTTCCCCGCCCGACGGCTGGGTGAATTAACCAGCCGCCAGATCATCCGGCCCCTCGACCTCGAAGATTTGTCGGGCGCCGAATCACGTCGCTCCGTTTTTTATTTTGACCGGCAACCACTGGTGACGTGGCACGATCAAACCATGGGTGTCAGTCTTGGCCAGTCCCTGCCCGTCTTGTTGTGTCGTCAGGACGTCCTGACCGCTTGCCAGGTGGATGTGCCGACGACCTGGACCGAATTCTCGGAGTTGGCGAAAAAAATCTCTGCCAGCGATGCGGAACGGTTGCCATCGGGAATCGGCATTCCGCTGGCTGGCCACTGGGCCAGTCAGATGTTGATGGTCCGCGCAGCGCCGGCGATTCGGGCACGCGGCCGGTATTCCGCCCTGTTTGACGTCACGGACATGCGGCCGCTGATCGACAGCGAACCGTTCCTGCGCCTTGCAAGACTGGGCTCGCGAAATCGGACCCGGCCAGCCAGTGGATTCGCCCCGCGAAACCCTGCGACGATTTATGTCCGGAGAGTTGGCCATGGCGATCACTCCAATTAATCCCAAACTGATGGAAGATCTCACGGCGGCCGAATTCAAGTTTCGCCTGGCCGCCGTTCCGGGCAGTCCGAATGTATTCGACCCGTCGACCGGATCCTGGACGCCTGCGCGGAGAGAACGATGCTCCCCAGGTGCCACTGGTTGGTGCCAATGCCATTGTCGCCAGTGTCACGCAGGCCTCCCCTCGCGGACGATTGGCTGCGGATTTTCTGGTGTGGTTACAGGACAAACAGATCAGCGCGGTGCTGGCAATCGAAACGGACGGAGCCGGACCTTCCCAAAAATCCCATCTTGCAGACCCCGGCAAATGGCTGGGGCCAGCATTCTCTGCGGACCACGCGGCGGCCTATGGGGAATATATCCAGACCGTCAATGACAACCAGCTTTGCCTGAACATTCTGCGGATCCCCGAATGTGACCGGTATCTGGACGTCCTGGACGACGCCGTCCGGGCGGTGGTCGACGGCCAGGCCAACGCCGTCGAATCGTTGGCGGCGGTCGCTCGCGAATGGAATCAGGTGAACGAGGAAATTGGAATCGCCGGGCAACGGGCCGCCTATCGCAACAGCGCCGGATTATCTGACTAGGAACCAACCCATGCTGTCCAGATCCGGTCACCGGCCCCGTTTCGCCACAGGCCGCCAGCAACGGCCACGGGGTGCATTCGTTTATTCGTGGATGGTCGTCGTCCTGATCTCAGCCGCCATCCCGCACGCGGATCTCCGGGGTCAACAATCGGAGGCACCGGTGACACCCCCCGGGGCGCTGGTGGACGCGGACTGGCTGGCGGACCACCTGACACGGCCCGACGTGCGCGTTATCGATTTGGCGCACCGCGTCAAAAATTACCGGGCCGGCCACATTCCGGGAGCGAGTTTTGTGGATTGGCGAAGCGATATCGTTGATCCGTCGCAATCCGCATCCTACGCGATGCCGACTCGCGGGCAATTTGAGCAGCTGATGGGACGACTGGGAATTCGACCCACCGACATGCTGGTCCTGGTCGATAACATGGACCGCCGTTCATCGATTCGAATGTACCTGACGTGCAAGTATTTTGGCCATGATCGGGTTGGCGTTCTGGACGGCGGCAGCGACGCCTGGCAGTCAACCGGGGGGCTGATGACCGACGACGTGCCCGAATTCCCGGCCACCGAGTACCGGGTCACCCAGGTCCGGGGTCAGTATCTGACGACCCTGCAGTCTGTCCGACAGGCCATGCAGGACGAACAGACCCTGTTGCTGGACGGCCGGCCGGCGGACCAATTTACCGGGGAGTCAGCTGGCAAGGTATTTCATACCGGACAGGAACACCAGCGGCGGGGCCATATTACATCCGCCGTCAACATTCCGTGGACCGACAACTTCAATGCGAACGGAACATTCAAATCGTTGGCGGAACTGACAGCCCTGTATGCAGGCCAGGGCATCGACGATGAACACGCCGTCCAGACCTATTGCAATGAAGGCCTGCATGCCTCGGTGCCGTGGTTCGTCCTGCACGAGCTGCTGGGGCGGGACAACGTCCAGGTGTACGACGGTTCGCTGGCCCAGTGGGCCAACCGCAACGATACTCCCATGAATGAGGGAGACAACTAATCACCGCTGAATCATCCGCGGAAAATCAGGGCCCATCACCGAATACCGACCGACTGGCCGGTGTTCCCCAGGTTTGCCGGTTGTGCTGCTGGCTGGAACCGGGCTCGACAGTCAGCCAGTTCCACGGTCCCTGATGGACGCTGCGGGCGACCAATACGATTTGACCGGCGTGGCAGGCAACATGAGTGATGCTGCGCCACAGCGCCTGGGGCACCGAATGCGGTTCTCCACGAATGATCAGGGTGGCGTCGCAACGGGTTTCGTTCAGTTGATCGATGGCCGAGGTCAGGCAACGCCAGCCCCGATCGAAGTGTTCCAGCAGTGACTGGCGATCACCCGCCCAGTCCAGGAATTCGGAATCCCGGTCGCGATCGGGTTTTTCACCGTCGCTGGTCAGAAAATCGGTCCAGCGACTTTGCAAGTTGCCCCCCAAATGCCGCAGTATCACGGCGACCGAATTGAGGTCCCCGGCGGGACGCTGCCGCAACTCGTCGTCGGACAGCTGCTCAACCGCGCCATCGATCAGGCGGCGCCAGGAATCAACGGACTCCGCAGCCGCGGCCAGCCAACTGGATTGGATGTTCTCCATAAACCGATCTCTCCTGTGTCCCGTTATCGAAATGCGACAATCGATATGCGGCAATCGAATCCCCGAAGATTTATTCCTGTGACTAACGATCCGCATGCATTCATTATAGGATAACCGTTTTGGCGTCCGCCCGGCCCGTCAATCAGGCAGCAGCCCCGTGTCCCGATTCGAACACCAGCGTCACAAAACCCCGACGGACCCGGAATCCGAACGCGCCCTGGTGATCGTTTGTCCGGTCTTGCGAAGCCGGGTGAACTTGTCCCGCATTGTCCGGGTGGCAGGGTGTTTTGGCATTCGCCGCATCATTGCAGCCCGGCCCTTTTCCATCGATCCGGATATTGCCCGCTCGGCCGCGGACTTCGTCCAGATCGATTCGCGGGGTGCCTTGTTGCCGGTACTCGGGAAATTGCGGCGCGACGGGTACGAACTGGTCGGACTGGAACAGGCGACGGGCTCCTGTTCGCTTTACGAGTTTTCGTTTCCCCGCCGCACGGCCCTGTTGCTGGGACACGAGCGGAATGGCATTCCGCCGGAGCTGCTGGAGGTCCTGAACGCGGTTGTGGAAATTCCCGTGTACGGCCAGCCCTTCAGCTACAACGTGGCCACGGCCGCCAGCCTCGCGATTTACGAGTACTGCCGTCAGTACCGCTGAGGATACCGGTCCGAACCTGCGGATATTTGAAGCCAAAATCATTTTCCGGGGGAGCGGGCCAGGCTAAACTACAGGTTCTTGTCTCACCCCTCCACCGCGTGCCTGAGGGCGCAGGATCCAATTGTGGAAAACACTTTTATAGGCCCATTCCAGGTTCTGGACAAACTGGTGCTCACCGGCGTCATCATGTTTACCGGGCGCGGCAAATTGAACAGGACCGCGAGGTGGCCCTGAAATTTATCAAGCTGCCACCGGATGTAAATCGCGACAACGCGCTGGCCAAAATCAACCGCGAAGTGGCCGTACTGAAAAAGCTGGAGCACCCGCACCTGGTCCGGATGTATGGCGCGGGCGTGTACGAGGATCAGGTGTTTTTCGCACACGAGTTGATCGAAGGCGAGACACTGGCCTCGCTGCTTTCCCGTCGAGGCCGGCTGGCACCCGACCAGGTGATTGATTTCGGCGGTCAAATTGCCAGTGTGCTGGAGTATTTGCACCACAACGAGATCATTCACAGCAAGCTGACGACCGACAAATTGATCATTGACGCCGAGGGTCAAATTCACGTGGCCGATCTGCGATTGAATCGCTCACGCAAACGACGCTGGGACGCTGCCCGGCGAGCCACCCTGGAAACGGCGGCCTACATGCCACCCGAACAGCTGCTGGGTGAAGGTTCGACTCCCAAATCGGATCTGTATTCCCTGGGTGTCATCATGTACGAGATGTTGACGGGCAAATTGCCGTTTGAACCGGAGTCCATGGCCCAGCTGGCCCGGGACAAGAAATCGGCCAAAGTGCAGCGGGTGGCCGAAACGGTCATGAGTTGCCCGGCATGGCTGGACAAACTGGTCCGCAAAATGATCCTGCCCGACCCCAAATTGCGACCTCACAGCGCCCTGCGCGGTGATCATGACACTCGACCAGATCCGGACCGTTGACCAAAGCCAAAAAACCGCGGCTGAAGAAATTAACCGCGGTTTTAGCGCCTTGTCGGTGGGGGCCGACCGGGCGGCCGCCCGCCGGGCCCTGGGAATCCGCAAGCCGCGCATCGAACCGGAAGACGAAAAGCCGTTACTGCAAAGCGTTCCGTTCCTGGTCGGCAGCCTGGTGCTCATTGCTGTTGTCTTTGCGGCTGCCGCGTTCTGGCCCTTCGGCAGGGACTATCAGGCCCTGTTGCAACAGGCAAACACCCTGCTGGAATCATCCGATAACGGGGATTGGCGAAAAGCGCGGAGTCTGTATCTGCGGATTATGGAATACAGTCGCGACGAGGACCTGAGACTTGAGGCCGAGCAACAGTACTTTGAATCGCGCCGGCAATCGATGATGTATCGATTGCAGGGCGGTGCCGGACCCCTCGAAAAACCGCTGATTCGCGAGCTGTACGCCATCATGCAAACCGAGGCCAATGGCCAGTTGAAAGCGGCCCAGGACCAGTACCGGCAACTGATCGATAAAATCGATCCGCTGGACGATTTGCGATACGTCCGAACCGAAGCCCAGACGCGACTGGAAAATATCGGACAACTGGAATCCGCAGCGGAGCAACTGCGGCAACGATACGAACAGCTGCTGGTGGCGGTTGATTCAGGCGCGGCGAACGAGCAGGATCTTGCCGATTTGGCGGCCCTCAAACAGGAAATCCTGGATGCGCCAGCGGCCGGCGAATTCCTGGCTGACTTGACGGACCAGTTGCGGCGGGAATTGGATGCCGGGCCGGTTGATGCGCCGGAGCAGCCTGCTGAACCACCGGATTCCGGCGGACGGGATGAGGATCCGGAATCATAGTGCGGCGGCATCCGCACGACGGGTGAACCCGATCGGCCGGCAACGATTGGGGGCGCCTGCCTGAAACCCCTCGACTGCCCGTGACCCCGGGGCCACCGCGCGACCGGCGGGAATGGACCCTGCGGTCTCGGCCCGTCAGTGCTTTTCACCGGTAACGAATTTGTAGACGCCGCCCGACTGCTCCGAAATGATCGTCAAGTCCTTTTGGTTGGCCTGATCTTCCAGCCCGATCGTATGGATGGGACAGCCGCGGAGATTATGGATTTGGGCCAGTTCGACAGCCGTCGACTTTCGCTTGTACGGTTCGTTGTTAAAAACGCGGCCGTTGAATTCGCCGTCGGAGAGCAGAAATATGCAACTCGGATCCAGCTCCAGGGCCCGGACCAGGGCCACACGCGGATCGGTGCCGGAACCCAGCTGGACTCCCTCCAGCCAGCGGGCCAATCGCTCCCGGTTTTCATCGGTTGCCGGACAAAAACTGCCCCGCGGCTGACCAATGTCCATTTCGTAACATTCAAAACAAAACAGCAGCACATAAAACTGCTGCCCCGCCTGCAGTTCGTCGATGGATTTGAGGACTTCGGCGACGGCCCGGTGATACCGGGGCCCGAAGTAGCCGGAATAGCCCATACTGACCGACATGTCGATGATATAAACGATCCGGTTTCCCGTAGGCTGGATTCCAAAAAAACCAATTTCCCGGGATTCCAGCAATGGCTTGCTGTCGGCCGCCAGAACCGCATCAATGAACGGATCGCGTTGGCCGCCCATTTCATCGATCCATGAGGCGTCTTCCACCATGGTCTCCAGCTCGGGCGCCCACTCAATCTCCGGCGTTTCGGTAAATTCCATTTCTACCAGGGTGGACTGGTCCAGCGCCGCGGCCGCGGCCGCGGCCGCCTGCTCGGCCTCGTCGTTATCGAATTCAAACGAGACGATATCGCCCAGCTCGTCAGCTTGGCCATTGAGCACGATTGTGTCGTAGCCGGGAACGGAAAACAGGCACAGTGCCAGGGCCACAATCAGAAAACAGTGAATCGCGAACGATGTAACAAACGCCGCGTTGGACCGCTTAAACTCTCGCGAGAATCCAGACATGGGAGCCCGTCCTGTGACGAATCGACTGGAGCCGACCAATCGGAATTCGCTGAAATCCGGCTGGTAATTGGAAAAGAAAATCGGGAAGCGGTATGTGTGAATTGTAGCCAACCGCACGGCAAAACACAATTGGCCGCTCGCCGGTTGGATCCCGGAATCCGGCACTGGCGGCCCGGCCACCCCGCAAAACGAAAGCCCACTCGTTCGACCGCAGGCGTTAAACCGCCCGTTTAATCGTGCTCATCCGGCGTGCTGCCACACGACACCCTGTTGGAACCGCCACGTCGTCGGACAAACGTACCGGGACACGATCAGCCGCGGTTCTGAAAATGTTCGGCATTGGAAAAAAGCCACCCAGGCCATAAACTGGCGCGTTTTGCCCATTCTCGCCTGCTCGTCCGACCTCACTCGTCCAATGCCTGCTTCCGACATAGTCATTCAGGGTGCTCGCGAACACAATTTGCGCGACGTTGACCTGACTTTGCCCCGCAACCAGCTGATTTGCCTGACGGGCGTATCCGGCAGCGGAAAGAGCTCGTTGGCCTTTGACACCGTGTATGCGGAAGGCCAGCGCCGATACGTCGAGTCCTTGTCCAGTTTTGCAAGGCAATTTTTGGGGCAGATGCCCAAGCCCGATGTGGATTTGATTTCCGGACTGAGTCCGTCGATTTCCATTTCGCAAAAATCCAGTGGCAACAATCCGCGCAGCACGGTCGGCACGATTACCGAAATCTACGACTACTTGCGGGTTCTGTACGCCCGGGTCGGGCAGGGATATTGTCCGCGGTGCGGCAGCCCCATTACCGCGCAAACCGTCGACCAGATCGTGGCCCGCATTCTGCAAATCGAGCCTGATACCCGGATCGCGGTGCTGGCCCCGCTGGTACGGCGTCAGAAAGGAGCGCACCAGGACCTGCTGGAAGACCTTTTGAAACAGGGATACATCCGTGTCAGGATCGACGGTGACATCCACACGCTCGGCACGCCGCTGGAGCTGGATCGCCGGGTGCGGCACGATATCGAGGTCGTCGTCGATCGCCTGAACATCAGCCCGTCGATTCGCGGCCGCCTGGCCGAATCGGTGGAGTCCGCGCTGAAATTGGGAGAAGGAAATCTGATTGTGGCGGTCGACAAGTCGGCCGTCGATTCAGCCCGCCGGAAATCCGGCAGCGAACGTTCCCCGGGCAAACGGCGCACGGCGGCAGGTCGTGGCGGAGACCGCGTTTTTTCGGTGGACTACGCCTGTTCACCGTGCGGCATCAGTTTTCAGCCGCCCACACCCCGGCTGTTCAGTTTTAACAGTCCGCAGGGCATGTGCGGCGAATGTGACGGTCTGGGACACCTGTTTTCGTTTGACCCCCGGCTGCTGATTCCGAATCCGTCGCTGTCTTTCAAGAAAGGGTGCGTCGAAATCCTCGGGAAATGGTCCGATCTGGGCCGCTGGCGGCGACACATTTATCAGGGAGTTGCCGATACGCTGGAACGGACCCGGCAGTTGCCTCCCGGGACGTTGCTGGAGACGCCCTGGTCGGAATTGTCCGGCGAGTTGCAACACCTGTTGCTGTACGGAACCGGCGACCTGCATATCACGTTTACATGGCGGGGCGGCCAGTCACCCATGAAATACGGGGGACAGTTTGAGGGTATTATTCCGGAACTGAATGGTCGATACCGCAACGCCAAAAGCGCTTCCAAACGCCGACAGCTGGAATCCTGCATGGATACGATTGAGTGCGGTTCCTGCGGCGGACAGCGTCTGAATCGTCAGGCGCGGAGCATTCGCCTGGAAACGAGCAGCCCGGATTTTGCCGATTCGCCCAGCCTGTCGTTACCCGAGATTTGCCAGCTTTCCATTGTTCGGGCCCGCGAGTTTTTTTCCGGTCTGGAACTCGATGAAACAGGTCAGTTGATCGCCGTCGATGCGCTGAAGGAAATTCGCAACCGGCTGGGATTCCTGCTGAACGTCGGACTGGACTATTTGACGCTCGACCGCACGGCCCCCACCCTGTCCGGGGGCGAGAGCCAGCGGATTCGTCTGGCCAGTCAAATTGGTTCGGGGCTGGTGGGTGTACTGTACATTCTGGACGAACCGTCGATCGGCTTGCACGCTCGCGACAATGATCGGCTGGTCGATACGCTGCATCAGTTGCGCGACCAGGGAAACACTGTGCTGGTGGTGGAACATGACGAAGACACCATGCGGGCTGCCGACCGAATTATCGATTTTGGTCCCGGCCCGGGACTGCACGGCGGGGCCGTTGTGGCCAATGGTTCACCCGAGGCACTGATTCACGACACGTCACTGGCCCCCGACAGCGCGACCATCAAGTACCTGTCCGGCGAACTTCAGATTCCCGTTCCCGAACAACGCCGACCGGCAAATCCGGAGCGACAGTTGACCATTCGCGGGGCCCGGCAAAACAATTTGAAAAACATTGATGTCAGCATTCCTCTCGGCACGTTTACCTGCATCAGCGGTGTTTCCGGCAGTGGCAAAAGCTCGCTGGTCAATGACATTCTGGTAGAAGCCCTGCGCCGCGATCTGAATCGGGGCGAGGGTGAACCAGGATTGCACGAGTCGATTGAGGGAATCGATCTGCTGGACAAGCTGATTGCCATTGATCAGTCGCCGATCGGACGTACACCACGCAGCAATCCGGGTACGTATGTCAAGGTATTTGATGAAATCCGCAAACTGTTTGCCCAGCTGCCGGATGCCAAACGCCGGGGTTTCGCGCCGGGGCGCTTCAGCTTCAACGTAAAATCAGGACGTTGCGAGGCCTGCGACGGCAACGGATCAAATCGGCTGGAAATGGACTTTTTGGCCGACGTCTGGGTCACCTGCCCGGTATGTCAGGGAAAACGCTTCGATCGGGAAACGCTGCAAGTCAAATTCAGGGAGCATTCGATCGCTGACGTCCTGGAAATGGATGTGCAGGCCGGACTGGAGCTGTTTTCGAATATCCCCAAGGTGTACGACCGGCTGAAAACCTTGCAGGACGTGGGCCTGGATTATTTGAAAATCGGACAGCCCTCCCCGACGCTGTCCGGCGGCGAGGCGCAGCGGATCAAGCTGGCCCGTGAATTATCCAAAAAAAGCACCGGCAAAACGCTGTACTTGCTGGATGAGCCCACGACCGGATTGCATTTTGCCGACATCCGGATGCTGTTACAGGTATTGCAAAACTTCGTGGAGGCCGGCAATACCGTACTGGTGGTTGAGCACAACATGGACGTGATCAAATCGGCCGACTGGGTCATTGATCTGGGACCCCAGGGCGGCGACGGCGGCGGACAAATTGTGGCCACCGGAACCCCGGAACAGATTGCCGCGAACGACCACTCGTATACCGGCCAGGCGCTGGCCCGGTCCCTGGCAGGTGCCGCGGCCCGGGGCCGCCGCCCGCGACACGTTACCCCCGCCGGCGCGTCCGGCGACTCGTCACCGACGATGGTTCGTGAAATAACCGTGCGCGGCGCGTCGCAACACAATTTGCGGGGCGTTGATGTCAATATATCACGGGACAAGATGACAGTTTTCTGCGGTCCCAGTGGCAGCGGCAAAAGCTCACTGGCCATGGATACCATTTATGCCGAGGGTCAGCGGCGGTATGTGGAAAGTCTCAGTTCCTATGCCCGGCAATTTGTCAATCAAATGCAGAAACCCCGCGTCGAACACATCGAGGGGTTGTCGCCGGCGATTGCCATCGAACAAAAAAACTTTGGCAACACGCCCCGCAGTACCGTGGGGACCGTTACCGAAATCTACGATTACCTGCGGATTCTGTTTTCCCGTTTGGGAACGCCGTGGTGCCCGGATTGTGACCTGCCGGTCGGTACCCAGACGGTCGATCAGGTGGTCGACAAGGTCATGGCGCATGAGGAAGGCACGCGTTTGATGGTGATGGCTCCCGTGCAGCCGGACGGCAGCCAGACCTGGGAGTCGTTGCTGACCGAGATTCAGGCCGCCGGTTTCGTCCGTGTCCGCATTGATGGCGTCACGTGGCCGCTGGACCAGTTGCCAGCCATCAACCGCCAAATACGGCATCAGGTAGCCGTTGTGGTGGACCGGATCGTGATCCACGAGAAATCCAGGTCGCGGATTTCTGACAGCATTGAATCGGCGCTGAACGTGGGCCGGGGAGTGATTGATGTGGCCTACCCGGACGATGCAGTGGAAGAGCCCCGCTGGCAAATCCGGCGACACAGCCAACACCTGTCGTGTGAGCGGTGTGATCGCAGTTTCGAGCGACTCTCGCCTCACAATTTTTCGTTCAACAGTCAACTCGGCTGGTGCCGCGAATGCGACGGTCTGGGGACGCAGGTGGGAGCCAACCCTGAATCGTTGATGAACGGCAGCCACCTGACACTGCGGGAAGGGGCTCTCAATTTGTGGCCCACGGCCGGACGGCCCGTGGCCGACGCCATGTTGCAGGCTCTGCACGCCGAAGCCGGATTGCCGGTGGACGTACCGTTCGAGCAACTGGACGCCCGGGCTCGCCGCCTGGTCTTTTATGGTACCGGTGATCGCTGGTTCCACGCCCGGATGCCCGTGGCCGCGGCCAAAAAAACGTCTTCCACCGCTTCGCCGCCCGCCGCCTTCCGGTTCCAGTATCACGGACTGTATCCGGCCCTGGCAACCTGCTCGCGTTTGTCGCCCCGCTTGCGAAGTCAGTTACAGACGCTGGTGGACACCGTCGAATGCGGCATCTGCGGCGGCAGCCGCTTGCGGGACGATGCGGCTGCGGTCCGCTTTCAGACGCGGACGATCGATGGAATCTGTCGCATGCCCATGGGAGTTTTGCAGCAGGAGATCAGTGACTGGAAACTCGACACCCGGCAACAGAAGATCGCCGGAGAGGTTATCCGCGAGATTCAGAATCGGGTGCAATTCCTGTGTGACGTGGGCTTGCAATACCTGGCGCTTTCGCGGGGGGCAACGACGCTGTCCAACGGGGAATCCCAGCGGATTCGGCTGGCCGGACAACTGGGCAGCGGTTTGTGCGGGGTGCTGTATGTGCTGGATGAACCTACCATCGGCCTGCATCCGCGCGACAACGCCCGCCTGTTGTCGGCGTTGCATCACTTGCGTGATCTGGGCAACACCCTGCTGGTCGTGGAGCACGATCGCGAAGTGATCAACGGTTCCGACGCCGTTTGCGATTTCGGTCCCGGGTCCGGTTCCCGGGGCGGACAAATTGTGGCGCACGGCCGTCCCGATCGACTGGCCGGCCAGAAGGGTTCGGTGACCGGACCCTATTTGTCCGGCAAGAAAGCCATCCCGATTCCCAAAAACCGGCGTCCGGCGTTTGCCTCCACCGTCCGCCGAACCCCAACGGCAGGCCGCGGCAGCCCGACGCGACGCGGGGCGGCCGGCAAACGCCAACCGCCGGTTGAGGCGCGGGCGCTGGAAGTGATCGGAGCCCGCCACAACAATCTCCGCAATATCGATGTGCGGTTTCCTCTGGGAACCCTGACGGCCGTCACGGGGCCCAGCGGCTGCGGCAAAAGCTCACTGGTCAATGACATTGTTTACCACTCCCTGGCCAGCCGGTTGCATCGGGCGTCGCTGATACCGGGTGCTCACGACCAGATTCGCGGCGTGCAGTACATCGACAAGGTGATTCGGGTAGACCAGCAGCCGCTGGGCAATACGCCCACGTCCAATCCGGCCACGTACACCGGAGCCTTCGAATTGATTCGCGAACTGTTTGCCCAGTTGCCCGATTCCAAACTTCGCGGGTTTTCGCAACGCCGGTTCAGCTTCAATGTCCCGGGGGGGCGCTGCGAATCGTGCTCGGGAAACGGCCAGATTTGCATCGAGATGCACTTTCTGCCCGATGTATGGGTGACTTGCCAGGCGTGCCAGGGACGCCGCTACAATGACGAGACGCTGGCCGTCCGGTTTCACGGCCAATCGATCAATGACGTGCTGGAGATGACCTGTGGAGATGCGGTCAAGTTATTTGGCAATATTCCAAAAATTGCCCGCATCCTGCAGACCCTGTGTGACGTGGGACTCGACTACCTGACGCTCGGCCAATCGGCACCGACGCTGTCTGGCGGCGAGGCCCAGCGCGTCAAGCTGTCGGCCGAACTGGCCCGGCCCGATACCGGCAACACGCTGTATCTGCTGGATGAACCCACAACCGGACTGCATTTTGAGGACCTGGCACGCTTGCTGGACGTCCTGCACCGGCTGGTCGACATGGGCAACACGGTGTTGCTGATTGAGCACAATCTGGATGTGATCAAATCGGCCGACTGGGTGATCGACCTGGGACCGGAAGCGGGCCGCGACGGAGGTCGGGTGGTGGTCGCCGGAACGCCGGAGGATGTGGTGGCCCATGCCGAGGCCGTTGCGGCCGCCAAACGAAAATCTGCCCGGCGGCTGCCCAGTTATACAGGCCTGGCCCTGGCCGGGGTTCTGGCGGCCGGTCCCTGCCGGATTCGCCGCCAATACAAACCGGCCGATTCGGTGACTTCAGCGGAAACGCAACTGGATATCGCGGACGTCGGCCGCGATACGAAAATGCCCTGGGAGACCGCCGGTCGGACGTGGCACACCCGCAGCCGCGTCGGGCGGAATGGCAAGGAAATCAAATGGGATGGCCGCATTCTGGAAAAAGTGGTGGATCGAATCGAGGCCCGGGACGGATTCGGGGAGACCAACTGGAATCACCGGAGCGTCGTCGAAATCCCGGCCGCCAAAAAAACAGACGGCTGGTTCTTTCACGCCATCACCGGTGAGACCTGGTTACTCAAACTGAAATTCCGCTGTCGCCGGGGAACCTTCAAACGGGACGAATTGCAGGAAAAGATTCCCCTGCCAACGGCCAACGAAATGGACGACTTGCCCATCTATGGAAACGATCCGCGAGTCAAGGTTTCCAATCAGCGGGGACCCTGGCAGGAAATTGAAATTCGCGTCCATGCGCTGGCGGAAATCGACAAACCCGAATTTTGGGAATTTCTGGAAACCGCCATGGACGGGTTCCTGGAAAGCCAGTCGCGGGTGGCCCTTAACCTGGAGGACCACACACCGTGGTCCAAACTGGGCCAGAAATGGCATTTCATGCGCAAGGGCTTTCCCCCAGGTCAACGCATCCAGTGGGAAATTGAGGTTCTGGAGGAATTGCATGAGGCATTGCAGCGGGCGGCCCCCGCCGGCTGTCAGTTCCTGTGGAACAACAAACAGGTCGTCCACCTGTTTGTGCCAGATCAGAAGGAACCGTGGGCCAGTATTCAAACCAAGAAATGCGACGCCGTGTGGTTGCAACTGACCGGCCCCAGCGGTCGCGTGCCGCTCGGCCGGGTCGCTGAAATCGGGAATGATCCGGTCGTTCGGCAACTCGATGACCAGCGTGATGCGGTTCGCATGTCCTTCAAGTCGGTTGAGGAAGTTCAAGCCGGGGCATTTGAGGAATTTTTGCTGGAACACCTCGGCCATTTGTCCGCCTGATCCGCGGTTCCTGTATCGTCATCCCGAGTTGATTCGCATTATGAACCCGTCCGACGAGCGATTGATCCCTCCCACCATGCTGTACCGGTTTGCGGCAGATTGTCATGCCGTCTCCGCGGACTGGAATCGCGATTCAGGGATCGCCCTGGGGGACGAATGCCGGCTGCCGGTATTCAGCGAACTGGACGATCAGGCACCCTTTGCCGATGTCCGGGCAGGCTGGTCGCAGCAGGGCCTGTTTTTTGATGTCACGGTCTCGGGCAAACAGCAATCGGCCTGGTGTCGCAGTACCCAGTTGCTGGAAAGTGACGGGCTGCAGTTGTGGGTCGACACGCGGGACACGCACAATATTCACCGGGCCACCCGGTTTTGCCACTGGTTTCTGTGTTTGCCCACCGGGGGTGGTTCGCAGCGCAACGATCCTCTGGGATCCATGTTAAAGATCAACCGGGCCCGGGATTTTCCCAAGACGTTTGGCCAGGCGACCCTGCACGTCGCGGCGAAACTGCAAAACAACGGTTATCGCATGTCCGTTCACATTCCGGCCGCAGCACTGGATGGATGGGATCCGGCCGAGCATCGCAGGCTGGGATTCAATTACGCCGTGGTGGATCGGGAATTGGGTTGGCAGTCCCTGGCCGTGGGGCCGGAATTTCCCGTCTCTGAAGATCCCGGTTTGTGGCAGACCCTGGAACTGGTCGACTGATGCGGGGGCATCATCCGGATGCACTGACAATCGTTCGCGGCAACACCGGCCGGGGGGCCTGGCCAGGCGGAGGCCCGGTATCGGGACGGTGCCGCCTCACGTTGTCACGCGTTGCGTGAACATAACGGTTCCGCCACGGATGGTGTCGTTCTGCGGAATCAAACCAATGCGTACAGCATCAGCGAACCCGCCGCAAATGAAACGGCGGACATAAACCAGTGGTTTTCGACCGTCAGCCGCTGAATTTTCTTTTGCATGGTAACTCCTCCTGTCGAACAGCCCCCGACCGGCGGATGACGTAACCGCGGTCATGGCTGGCACCCGGTAACATGTCGCCGACAAAAGGATTCTTTCAAAAAACCGCTTTCGACGTCCGGGAAACTCCCGATTTGAAAAATTCCCGTGTTTTTCAAAATGAGTCTGCATCGAAACCGAATCTCCAGCGTTTATACTTCAATCACTCCGGGTATATCAAATTTTCGAAACGTCTGGATTCCGGCATGAATGACACATCCGTGAGTTTCCTGAACACCTTGCAGGCAGACGGATCCTCCCGTTCCTGGCATGAATTTGTCGAGTTGTACACACCGCTGATTCGAATCTGGCTGGGTACACAGAATGTTCGTGACCAGGAACGTGACGACGTGACTCAGGAGGTAATCTCGGTGGTCCTCAAACGACTGCCCGAGTTTCGACGGCAACGGACCGGTTCGTTTCGAAACTGGCTGAAAACGATCACGATTTTTTGCTGGAAAAACTATCGCCGCAAAAATCTGCAACGAATGGCGGCGGTGGGCGGAACGGATTTCGGCCAGGCGATGAATGAACTGGCCGATCCGGACAGTCAAATGTCCCGCCAATGGGACCAGCAACACGACCAGTACGTGTTGCAACGGCTGCTGGATAAAATTCGTCCGGCGGTCCGGGAATCAACCTGGGCCGCGTTTCAGGCAGTCACGATGGATGGCAAAACGCCGGAACAGGCCGCCACGGAACTGGGCATGTCAACCAATGCTGTCTATGTGGCCAAGTCCCGGGTGCTGGCCCAACTGAGACAATACAGCGAAGGACTGGTCGACTGGGACGACGAGGACTGAGGGCCGCCACCGGCCAGGGCACCGGGGGCGTTTGACGCGGCGCCCTGCCTGGCGTAAAAATAGGGGTGCGTAAAGCGATTGCTGCCCGCCAGCGGACTCCGCGAGGAGGATCCGTGAACCTGGTCAGGCCTGAAACACGGAGCAGCCATAAGCGGGGTACTTTTGTGCGGAGTCCACTGCCGGGCAGCCAATCAGCTTCTGTTAGCCGCATTTCCTTGCCATCCGATCCGCTGTATTCGTTTCACTGCGTTCATTCCGCTACATTGGTTTCGCTAACACCGTTCGGTCCCTTCGCGACTGGCGACCTCGGTCGTTGGCCCCGGGCGGCTTGCCTGAATTTGCTGATTTCCGACTCGCTGCACCCGTACTGTTTTGTTGCCCATGGCCAGTAGCGCGAATTACCAGGTGGTGGCCCGGCGTTACCGACCGGCCAGTTTTTCCGACCTGGTCGGACAATCCCAGGTGGCTGTTGCGCTGGGCAACGCGATTGAACAAAACCGCGTGGGACATGCCTATCTGTTTACCGGAGCCCGGGGCGTCGGCAAAACGTCATCGGCACGGATTTTCGCCAAGTGTCTGAATTGCAGCCGGGGACCCACGACGACCCCCTGCAACGAATGTGACATTTGTCAGGGCGTATCGGCCGGTGACGATGTGGATGTGCTGGAAATCGACGGCGCCAGCAACCGCGGCATTGACGAGATTCGCCAGCTCCGCGCCAATGCCAATATACGGCCCAGCCGGGCCCGCTACAAAATCTATATCATCGATGAAGTTCACATGCTGACGCCTCAGGCGTTTAATGCGCTATTGAAAACGCTGGAGGAACCACCGGCGCATGTGAAATTTGTGTTTTGCACGACCGATCCGGACAAGATTCCGATTACGGTGTTGTCGCGTTGCCAGCGTTTCGACTTTCCCCCCATCCGTACGGCGGCCATCCGTGATCGATTGCGGCAAATTGTGGATCAGGAAAATATCGCCGCCGACGATGCGGCGCTGGAATTGCTGGCGCGTCGTGCCGGTGGATCGATGCGCGACAGTCAATCGTTGCTGGAACAGCTGCTTTCCTATGCGACCGACCGAATTACGGTGGATGATGTTCACAGCTTGCTGGGGACGGCTGACAACGCCCTGGTGTTGGCACTGGCGGAAGCGATTGCCGCGGGCGATCCGCCAGCCGCGCTGACCTCGATCCATCAGGCTGTGGAGGGTGGCGTGGATGCCGGCCAGCTGACCGAGCAGGTCCTGGGTCTGTTTCGGGACCTGATGGCTGTGCACGTGGGTTGCGGTGAGGAATTGTTATTGCAGACCTCGACCGACGATTTGGGACGACTGCGGGAGTTGACCACGCGTCTGGGGCTGGAAAGCGTGTTGGCGATTCTGCAAGTGCTGGATCGAACGCTGGTAAAGCTCCGGCACAGTACCTGGTCGCGGACCCTGCTGGAAACCGCTGCGGTCCGGTGTTGCCAACTCAATAACCTGGATATGATTCCCCGATTGATTGAACAGCTGCAAGCCGCCGAACCCGGTGCGGGCAGCGCGGCGACAACCCGTGTGGCCGGCTCGGGGGCCCCGGGCAAATCGGCCGGATTGACAAAGCCGGCCGCAAAAAAAAAAGAAATGTCCGATAGCAGCGGCTCGCCAACCGCCTTCGATCCGGCGGCCGGGGTCGAGCCGGACCCCGTGGAATCCCGTTCGCGGGGCGAGTCGGCAGACTGGTCCGAAGCGCGCCTGGAAACGTCCTGGCGAAACGTGCTGGCAGAATTCAGCGACGTGACGGCCGAGGCGGCAGGCAATTTCGAATCCCTGGAATTACGGGGGGACTGCCTGCTGGTCACCGTGAAATCCGAATACGACCGGGACATTTGCGACCGTCCGGAACCCAGGCAGCGGCTGGAGCAGGCGCTGGAGCGGGCCGCAGGCAAACCGCTGCGACTGGGTTTCCAGGTTTCCCAACAGCCGGATGTAGTTGAGATTCCGGCCCCGGCCATGTTGAGTCCCCGACAGCGAGTCCGGCAAATGGAACAGAACGAATTCGTCCGGGCCGCTCTGGAGCTGTTTGACGGCGAAATTGAAAGTGTCAAACCGGCGCCAAAACGGCCGTAAACACTCCGATCAGGCCGATTGCGATTGAAATTACCGAAGTGTTTCCAAACAATGGTGGCACGCCAGCAATCCCGATCGGCCATCGGCGGGACCGTCGAAGTCGATACTGGCCGACCGCCCGTTAATGAATCAAGCCGTTTGTCCGCCAACGCAGGAGACGATCAACGTGTTCAAGGGACTGGGAAACATTGCTTCGCTAATGAAAAACGCGACCGAGATTTCCGGAAAAATTGGAGCCGTTTCGGAACAACTCAAGCAGGAGCGGGCCATCGGTCAAGCGGGCGGTGGAATGGTGGAAGTTGAGGTGAACGGGCTGGGCCAGGTCGTGCGGGTGACGATTGAAGCGTCCCTGATCGAAAGCAACGAGCGCGACATGATCCAGGATTTGTTGCCTGCCGCCTTTAATCAGGCCGCGGCCACCGCCAAACAAATGCATGTCGATGCCATGAAACAGCTGACCGGAGGGATCTCGCTGCCTGGCATGGATGACATTCTGGATCAATACGCCAATGGCGGCAACGATCCGCCCGGCACCAACCCGTAATCAATCGGGGAGCCTGGTGTGGCTGAAATTACCGAATCGGTTGCCGAGTTGATTGAGCAGCTTTCCCGACTGCCGGGGATAGGTCGCAAATCAGCCGAACGCCTGGCATATCACCTGTTGCGCGTCCCCCAGACCGAGGCGCTGGCCCTGGCCGATGCGATACGGGATGTCCGCCAGAATGTTCGTTATTGCAGCCGCTGTTTCAATCTGGCGGAAAATCCGCTGTGTACCATTTGCCAGGACGCGCGGCGCGACTCCACGCTGTTGTGCGTCGTGGAACAGCCACGTGATTTGATGGCTCTGGAGCAGTCCGGCACCTATCGCGGGTTGTATCACGTCCTGCTGGGCCGGATTGCCCCGCTGGACAATATTGGACCCGACCAGTTGACGATCGAGGCCCTGGTGGACCGGGTACGCGACGGCCAGTTTCAGGAAGTCATTATGGCGACCAATCCGACTGTCGAGGGGGACGGAACGGCGTTGCTGATTTCCAATCGTCTGCAGACCTGCAACGTTCGGCTGACCCGCCTGGCCCGCGGGATAACGACTGGCAGCATTCTGGAATATACCAACAAGGAGATTTTGGCCGACGCCATTTCCGGGCGGCAGCCCCTGTAGCTGGCCGGAGGATTCCGGCAGGCCCACCGCAACACCGTGGTGCCGGCCCCCAACCGGCCCCTCCCGGCAAGGCCACGGCCCCGACAACCTGAGGGAGCCTGCCGCAGCCGTGTCGCGTCCCGTTGTCGGAAAACGCCCGCCCCACCGCGACGGGTCCCTGCGACTTGCATTAATCCGCGAAATTACGGCGGATGCGCTCGATATCCTCGATCCGTCGCAAAAACGCCTGCAGGACCTTGGGATCAAACCGGCGTCCCGTCTCGGATTCCATAATCTGCAGGCATTTTTCCAAAGGAAAGGCCTTCTTGTAGGGGCGATCGCTGGACAGCGCGTCATAGACGTCGGCGACCGCCGTGATGCGACCTTCGATGGGAATCCGGTGTTCCCGGAGTCCATTCGGGTAACCCGTTCCATCCCAGTTTTCATGATGGGTTTTGGCAATGTTGGCGGCCATGATCAACAGCGATGATTGCTGTTCTTCCCGCGACAGCGCGCCCGGTACGGGAGCGGCGCTTCAGGATTTCCAGCTCGTGCCGGGCCAGCGGCTCGATGATGGAACAACCCAGATCGCAGTGCTGCTGCATCATGCGAAAGGCTTCGTCATCCAGTTTTCCGGGATTTAGCAGAATCGAATCGGGAACACCAATCTTGCCCACATCGTGCAACTGCGCCGCCAATTCAATCCGCCGGCAGAAGACCGAATCGAAACCCAGTTCGTCGGCAATCACGGAGGAAACCTTGCCCACCCGAACCACGTGTTTGCCGGTGTCGTTGTCGCGGAATTCCGCCGCCTTGGCGAGACAATGAATGATCTGTTCCCGGGATCGTTCGATTTCAGCCGTCCGCAATTGAACCTGCCGGGACAACTCGTCGGCGTAATTGGACAGGTGATCCTGATGAGCCTTGACCAGCAGGGCATTCTGGACACGCAGTTTCAAATCGCTGGGATCGACCGGTTTGTTCAGGAATTCCGAAGCTCCCAGTTCCAGGGCCGTGCGTTTGGTTTCGGTATCACTGGTGGCGCTGAGGATGATAAAGGGCGTGTACTGGGCCGACGTGAGCGATTGGCGGGCCCGCAAAATATCCAGCCCGGTTACATGAGGCATCATGATGTCCAGCAGCACCAGGTCCGGGGACTGGCTGGTGATTTGCACAATCGCCTCTCGTGCATCGGTCACCGTTATGAAATGCTGGTATCCCACCGATTGCAGAAACCGGCGGACTACCCGAATGAGCAACGGTTCATCATCGATGATCATAATCTTGGATGACTTGATACCCTCGATGGATGCTTCCAGTCGTTGCGGGCGAAATCCGGATCCGAATTCCTGCACGGGCAGCGGTAGCGGCGTCGGGACAAAGTCGTTGGATTGGGTATGCATGGGTTTGTTTTCAGGTTGGCCAGCCCCTGCTGGCGGGGTGTTAACCGGCCGGGCTGGCTGGAATTTCAATCGCGTGATACAAGGCCTCGATTTGCGCCACGCAATCCGCCAAAACGGATTCATGATGATCCCGGGCCGCGGATTCCAGGTCCAGCGCAGGCTGGTAAAACTCCGGAAACCCGACAGTTCCCCCGGCGCCCTTCAGCCAGTGGGCCAGGTGGGCGAGTTGTTCCAGATCACAGGCGGCCATGGATTCCTTCATTTCCCGAATTTTGGAATTCAACACCGGTACAAAATCGCAAACGATCTCCCGAAATTCCGGCTCATCCATGGGCAATCGCGAAACGATCTTGCGGTCACCGGGGCTGGTTGCGCGATCCGGTTCGAGTCCGCCCCCGGCGGGTGTTGGCAGAATCATCGTGGGCTCCGTCACCTCGGTAATTGAGAGCATCTCCAGATGTCGCAGGGCAGTTTCTACCCGCTGCTCATCGGATTCCCGGGCCGCCAAACCGAGTGATTCCAGGCAACCGGCCATCTGGATTTGTCCGAACGCCAGAGACGCCTGGATCATTTCGTCGCAGATGTCGGACAGTGCCAACCAGTCGCGACGTTGCGAGGCTGACGAAATCGCGTTCAATCCCACCTCGAATACTCCCGCAAAACCTGTTTTCCCGTGCTGCGGCTCGGTCGCGTGGCGGTCGTCTGGCCGGGCGTCTGCCGCCCCGCCCGGGTCATTCGGCGATGTTTCCGGGGATGCCAGTGGCACCACTTCCGGCTCGACCGACAGCGCCGAGCCCACCGCTTCGACCAGCTTGTCCATGTTGATCGGCTTGGTCAAAAACCCGCTGCAGCCGGCCTCCAGACACTTCTTTTCATCCCCCTCCATGGCATTGGCGGTGAGTGCCAGAATCGGTTTGCTGAATCCCTGGTCGCGCAGGTAGCGGGTCGCCTGATAACCGTCCATCACCGGCATTTGCATGTCCATCAGGATGACATCAAATTCCCCGTCGGCAATCATTTCGACCGCAACCCGTCCGTTTTCGGCCTGTTCGACGTGGCATCCGGTGCGACCCAAAAACAGTGTTATCAGCCGGCGGTTGGCTTCCCCGTCATCGACCACCAGGATCCGGCAACCGGGCAACCGGTATTGCAGCCGTTGTGATCCGCCGCGTTGACGGGATTCCGAACTCAATTGCTCAGCCGTCATCATCGGAACGTTTCGCAGCGAGCCGGTATTGATGGCAAACGAAAACACGCTGCCCTGGCCACTGATACTGCGGGCCGTCAGATCGCCCCCCAGCGCCTTGACGATTCTCTGGCTGATGGAAAGCCCCAGCCCGGTTCCGCCGAAGCGGCGGGTGACGCTGCTGTCGGCCTGGGTAAACGGGTCAAAAATTCGTGCCAGCTGGGCCTCGCTCATTCCGATCCCGGTATCGATCACGTCCACATGCAGCGCGGCCTGGTCGTCTCCGCGGGCGTGAATGGACACGGAGATCTTGACGCCCCCGGTCTCGGTAAACTTGATCGCGTTGCCAACCAGATTGGTAATCACCTGGCGAAAACGACCAGCATCGGTACGGACATGGCGCGGTATTCTGTCACGCACTTCCAGTGTCAGCGAGATACCTTTCTCTTGCGCCCGCACCCCGAGAATATTGATCACGTCCGTAATCACCTCAAAGGGCGAGCATTCGGCAATTTCCATCTCCATCTTGCCGGCTTCGATTTTGGACAGGTCCAGAATATCGTTTATCAGTTCCAGCAAATGCGAGCCGCTGGACTGGATGGTGGAAAGGTATTCATGTTGCTCATCCGGCGATTCGGCAATTCCCCGCTGCAGCAGGTCCGTAAACCCGAGGATGGCGTTCATGGGAGTGCGGATCTCGTGGCTCATATTGGCCAAAAACTCGCTCTTGGCCCGATTGGCGGCATCGGCTGCGTCGCGGGATTGCTGAATTTCCACTTTGGCCTGATCGAGCAGCGTAACGTTTTCAAAACAGATCATGACGCCGTCGGGTTTGTCGTCACTGCCGACCGGTGTGCAATTGACCTTGAATGTATGGATGTGCTGATCGGCCGTTTTCAGCCGCATCATCTGGTTGACAACCGTAACGCCCTCGGCAAAGGCCGCCTGCCAGGGGTAGTTCGACAGGCGGTTGTCCTGTTCGTCCAGCCAGACGAATTTGTCGGGATTGATGCCCAGCAGTTTTTCCGGTGGCAATTCAACCATTTCCTGAAAGGCGTTGTTGGCCAGCACGATCCGGCCCCGGTGATTGACCAGCAGCAACCCTTCGGTCAGGTTGTCCAGGGCGTCACGCACGCGGTTGGGAACAGACTTTTTGGGATCCAGTTGTCGCAACATGAGCGACAGATAAAAGGCAATCGCCAGAAATGATCCCGAACCCAGAAAGGCAAACAGGCGGGTCCACGGATGATCCACCAGGCCCTGCCAGCCCGCCTGGGAGAGCGGAACGAAACGGATTTCGACATCGGCAAACATTCGCCCGGAGCGGGCAATCGGGACCCGCACCTGGCTGTTGCCCGCGACCGAATCGTCCGTTGACCAATTACCCTCGTGCAACCCTGAATCAAAAATCAGCCCTTTCCGGGGATCGCGAAGTCCAATCGAACAGATTTCCGGATTCCGCGTCACACAGGATTGCAGCAGCGCCTCCAGATTGCGCATGTCGTTGTGTCGAACACATTGCGTCGCCATCATGGCAATGGTTTCGGAAATCTTGGCACGACTTTCCAGTTTTGCTTCCTCCACGTTCGGCACCAGCCGGATCGTGGCAGCCGTGAACAGGATCGTCATCACAATGGACACGACTCCCATCGTCAGGCGAAACCGGGTTGAAATCAGGTTTTTGAACATGAGTGTTGGTCAACAGGGGACCGGGCAACCCGGCGGGTGTTATTCCTGCAGCATCAGTGACTGGAGCGAATCGTCATCATCGGAGTTTTCGTGATCGGCTGCGTATTGCAGGATGGGAAGCGGGTCAAACGACCTCCAGGCGGTGGTCGACGATACCAGGCTGGCCACCAGCATGCCGCCCCGTGCCATCCAGAAGACGTAACCGACGGTGAACACGCCCGTCAGGCTGGCGGCCACCTTGACCGTACCAGTCGCTAACGAAACATTGCCCAGCAATTCTTCGCTGACCTTGTCCAGGTCTTGCCAGATCGAACCGGTCGCCAGGGCACTTGCATAAGTGGACTCAAAAGTTGCCGATTTGTTTTGTTCGATTGCCTGCAGGAACAATGACGAAACCACGATTTCCGATTTCTGGTACGAGAAATCATAGATCGTGTTTAACCCGTCTCCGCTATCGTCCGCGGCCGCGCTCCCAAATTCGCTGCTGCCGATTCCGTTATTCTCCGTATCCGCGCCCAGACCGTCAGAATCAACAATTCCCGACTCCCCGTTATCATCTGTGCCGTCGTCATCATTGCCCGGGATGACATCCGGACGATCAATGATGCCGGGGTCCGGGGCCGGAGGATCATCGCCAGAATCAACCGGATCCTGATTCCGGTCATCGGGCAGCAGGGGAAAAATGATCCTCACGCTCGCCGGTTGACTGGTGCTTTGGCCGTCCGTGATCACGTAACGAAAAATGGCCTGGCCCGAGCCGTCCACGGCGGGTGTGTAGGTCAGACTGCCGTCCGGATTGACATGCAATGTGCCTTCACTCGGCAGCCCGACAGCAAAAATGGAGAGATTGGCCGAATCCACATCGAAATCATTATTCAGCAGTTGCCCTGGCAAAATGATGAACGATCCGGCGCTGGTCGAAATCACCAGATCGCTGTTGGCGACCGGTGCGTCGTTAACGGGGTTTACATCAATCGAAATCGTTGCCGTATCGAATCCGCCCCGACCGTCGGCCGCCTGGTACTGGAAACTGTCAGAGGTCGTTTCACTGCCATCGTGCTGGTAAACAATCGTGCCATCGGCCAGTAATTGAACGGTGCCGTGCCGGGCAGCACTGACCACGGAATACGTCAGGGGATCGCCATCGGGATCCGTGACGTTCGCCCATTCTGCCGGGTCGATCAGCAGTTTGCCCGCTTCGTCCACGTCGTACATCTGGTCCGCCGCCACCGGCCACTCGTTCAGATCGGTAACCTCAATCACAAAATCCACAATCAATGAATGCATTGCCGCATCCGTCACCTTGATTGTGATCTGGTGCGCGACCGCCTGCTCAAAGTCCAGCGCCGTGCCATCGGCGACCCGCAGTTGCCCGGTCGCTGAATCGATGGAAAACCGTCCGTCCGCATCGTCCAGCAACTCGTAATACCAGGAGTCCTTGACGTCCGGATCCTCGACCTGGGCCACACCAATCAGGGTCCCGTTGACTTCCATTTCAGCGACCTGGTTGGCCGACAGGGACAATCCGCTGACCGGTTCATTCACGTCGGTAACCTGAATACTCAGGTCCAGTGTGGTTTCTCCGCCAGCCAGGTCACGGCCGATGACCTGGATTCGGTAAATGTTGTCCCGGTCCGTGTCGTGCGGATCCTCGAAATTCGGCGGCTGGTTGAATGTAACCAGGCCGGTTGCCGAATCGATCGTAAACAGGCCGTCATCGTTTCCATCGGTCAGGCGGTAGACGATCGGGCCCCCGTCCGGATCATGGGCCATCACCACAAAACTGCCGGTATTCTCGCCAATCGCAATGGTGTCGGCCGAATCAAACACCGGATCGAGATTCGCCACGTGAATCTGAACCGTGACCGTTTGCGACGCAGCCGCTCCGTCGAACACGCGGAATTCGACGATATCCACCGGCTGGCCCGCCACGCCAATCGGCACCTCAACCCGCAAACTGCCGTTCAGCAAGTCGGCCACATCCAGATATTGGCCGGGTGCGACCGGGCTGCCGTTAAACAGCAGCTGAACATTGGCTGGCGGAGTATCCACATACACGCCCACCAGCGCATCTCCATCGGCATCCGAAAATTCGAACAGGCCGGGATCCACCACCAGACTGGCGCCCTGTGCCAGATACACCGAGAAATCCTCGGCCGTCGGCGCCACGTTCACTTCCCGGTTTTGCGAGAACTCTGACGTGTTCCCCTGTCCGTCGATCGCGATGGCAACGACCGAATCGGCGGCCAGCAGGTCACTGCATGCAAACTCAAAATTGCCCGAGCCATCCGCCAGCACCCAGCCGAGAAAGCGAACTCCCTCTCCGTAACTGCTGCCACCCAGGTCGTCGGATCCGTCCGCGTCGGCCAGCGCCTGATAGACTTCAACCCGTTGCCCGGCGCCGGCCGTCCCGCGGACCGTCGTGATGCCGTCGGCGAGCGTCGTGGACGCAATGACCGGGGACATCATTCCATCATTTCCGGCCCCGGCCGGATTCCCCGTGAAATCGGACAGGCCGTCGCCGCGATTCAGCACCGCAGCAGTCAGGGACGGCGCCGTCAGATCAATCGCCAGACCACCGTTACCCCCAAATTCGTTTTCCGAGATCATATTGCCAGTGGCCGATTCCGCAGTCACCAGACTCGATCCGAGCACCAGCACACCGCTGCCCGCGGCATCCCGGATCACATTCCCGCGGACCAGACTGTCATCTCCGAACAGCCGGATATTGGCCGTCTCGTTCCCTCCCAGACCATTCCCGGAAATCGTATTGTCCAGAATCGAAATACCGCCTGAGCTCAGATACGAGTCAATTCCGGATCCCCGGTTGCCGGCAATCCAGTTGCGCGAGATTTCGTTGTTGGCGCCGTCGAACTGCACATCAATTCCATCGGCGAGGGAATTGACCGTGCCATTTCCGAGGATAAAGTTTTCCTGAATCAGCCAGTCACTGACCGGATCGGTTTGGCCGTGCAAGCGGATCCCGAAACTGGCACTGCCACTAATCACATTGCGCAAAACCTGACCCGCGCGGCCGCCTTCGACGATCAGCCCGGTCTGCCCGGCCCCTGCCAGCTGGGAGTCGGTCAGGCGGAAATCGTCGACATTGTGAACGACAATATTGGCCGAATCCGGATCGCCGATCGAACCAAATCCTTCGACTCGCAGCCCGTTGATCGTGACCTCGTCGGCATCCACGTGTAATCCAAAAGCCGGTCCGTCGACCGCATACAATTCCAGTTCCGGTCGGTCAATTTGCGCCAGATCGTAACCGGCCGCTCCCACCGTGGCGTCCGCGATTCCGATCAGGCCGGGGTCGCCATCGATCTGGATATTTCCGTCGCTGGCCGACCAGGCCTGACCATCGATCGTGGTTTGCCGGTCCTGGATGATCGGCAGTACCTGGCTGACGTCAATCCGCCACGTCTGGCGCGCGGATTCATTGGGGTCCGTCGCCGGCACAAACCGCATGTGGTTGGCTCCGGCCAGGGCGTTGGCATTGATCAAAAACTGCCGCAACGATCCCTGACTGGTTTGTCCGCTAACCGCGGTCAGTTCGCCGCCCCCGGTATGCGTCACCACGTTGAAACTGAATGCCGAATCGACATCACGAACGTCCTCCCGTCCGGCCACGACGACCCGGGTGACATGTTCCATGGTGGTCACACTGCCCAAGTCATCCGATCCGTCGCCGCTGCGGCCACCGAACAGGGCGCCCCGGTCGCTGGTGAACGTCTGTCCAAAGCCACCCTGAACCAGACTGCCGGCCGCGCCCCACGTTTGTTCGGCCCACAAATCGGTTGCCGAGTACGGGAAATTCAGGTCCTGATCGGCACCGATCGATCGGGAATCCACCACGACAAAGTAGTTGCCATCAAACGACACCACAAATTCATAAAACCCGTCACCATCGGTGGTGGTCGCGTCGCTGACCGTATCGCCGGCGTCCAGCCGTCCGTCACCGTTGGTGTCCCGGTACAGCAATACGTTCACGCCGGAAAAGCTGGCCCCGTCGTCGACGTATTGGCCGTCGGCGTCGATATCGTGATAGATGGTGCCGCTGATTTCAATTTCCGGCAAAAACTGTTTCAGGCCAATCCCGTTGTCCTGGGTTGCGGTTCGGCCACTCCATACGACCACAAATGTTTCGTTGTCCAGCGAGGCAACCGATGCATAGTGCTGGGTGCCGCTGGTGTAATCATTGACCCGCAGTTCGTTGCCGCCGTCTCCGCTGGCATCGAAGGTGCGGTAAAAAATGCCGCTGGAATCGCTGTTGTTCGGCTGGTTGCCATAGCCATGCCAGGTCACGACGAAGGAATCGTCGGTATTCACCGAAATGGATGCGTCCAGTTGCCAATTGGTGGTGGTTTCGCTGATCGTGAATACGGCCTGACTGTTGTCCGGCTGAACGATGGCGCCCAGAACATCGACATCGCCGTTGAAATTGGCCGTGGCCAGCACGACAAACGATCCATCGCTGCGAAGTCCGATCGATGGATTGTGAAAGCTGTCGCTGCCGGCGTTTGAAAAAACCGGGTTGGCGTTTCCCAGGGGGTCACCCTGGTCGTCAAAACGGCGGGTGGTGATTCCGTTATCGGTCTCCCAAACCACCACCAGATTGCCGAGCTCGTCCATCGCCACGTCCGCGTCCTCGGCGCCGATTCGCGAACCGGAATCGACACGGAACGCGTTGCGAATGGTGGTCCCGTCGGCGTCGAACAGGCTGGCATAGATCCGCTCGTCCCCCCGTTGCCAGACAACGGCGTAATGGCCCGCATCGTTCATGGCGACCGAGGGATTGAAGCCATCATTGTGGATATCAAATTCACCCGAATCGCTTCCGTCGGCGTGGAAAATCCTGGCTTCGACATCATTCAGGCTGACGTCGCTCCAGACCACCACAAAGTTTCCGTCGGCGTCGGCCGCCACCGAGGCGTACTGCTGGTCGCCGAACTGGTTCTCATTGACACGAAATTCGCCCGCGGAGTTTCCGAAGGGATCAAAATACTGACCGTAGACGTCCCAGCCTGCTGCACCTCCGTTGTAGCGCGACCAGACGATCATATAGTTCCCGTCGCCATCCATCGCCACCGCGTGTCCGCTGCCCCGCGCGTCCCGGTCTGTCACATTAAATTCCCACCAGGGTCCCGTGGTCACGTCGGGATCAATCACGGCCGGCAGCAACGAAACCCAGTGGTCCTGCAATTCGGCCGAAACCGGCACGGACGATTCAATCGTGCCGGTGGAATATTCCAGCACCCAGTCGCCCCCCAGCGCCGCATGACCCGTCAGGTCCTGGCTGGCGGCCACGTCGGCACCGGTCGTTTCCGCCAGGGCCACCAGCAGGGCAGTCCCCTCATCGTTACTCGCCAGATTGCATCCGTACAACAACAGGTCCGCGTCGGGAGCCAGGTTGTCTTGCCATTGCCGCAGCCGGGGATCCAGTTCGGACAGGGTATCCGCGGCCACAACCACCGAACCCAGCTGCAGGCGGCCGGCCTCGCCGTGCGACAGAACGTGAACGGCGTCCACCTGCCCGAGCCGCTCCAGAGCCGACCCCACGGCGGAAACCCCGTTTCGGCCGGCGTCGATCAGAACCACCTCCATACGGGTAGTTGGCTGGTCGACGATATCAGCCACAAACGCTTGCCAGTGATCGATCGACACGTCGATCACCAGCAGTTCGGTGGCCGAATAATCGCTGGCCTCGCCCGTCAGCTGGTCCAGTTCCGTATTGATGAGCGTTTCCAGATACTCCAGTCGATCGCCGGGCTGGATGTGCGAAAAGTCGTCCAGTGGCAACTCTGCAAACGCCCAGTCCGACAGAGGTCCGTCATCCATCGGCTCACCGGTGAATCCCGGATCGGCGTCGGCGACCACGTCGGGCATATCGATGTCCAGCGGAACCGCGTCAAACAGAACACGGTCTTCCAGCGCGATCAGATTCAGCGCCGCGGCCGGGTTGGCCGACCGATCGCTGGCGGATCCCAATCCCTGACGGGCGTCCCGGAGCCGGTCCAGATACGTCTTGAGTCGCTGCAGCGCGACGCGCAGGGATTGGCCAGATGATTTCATGACAAGGCGATACCAACGCAAAAACCCGGGTCCAAAGTCAGCCGTCGGAGACCACGCCGTGGGTGCGGGACAAGGCGCGGACAACCGACAGAATTTAAAAACCTAGCTTTTGGGCGACGACCAAGGGGCGGCCCGACCGGTAAACCTGTGTCATTCCCGGCCGGATGGGCCAATTTGGCGACCAGTCGCACGGAACGAACGCATCGTGCCGGTTGTGCCGGCCGGAAATCCCCGGGCGACCTGTGCGGGCGCGGAGCGATCGCCGCGCGTCCTGGGGGTGCCGGCCGGGCGCTGCTTCACCGGTTTCGGCGTCGCTCAGTCATCCAGCCAGTCCAGCACCTGGTGGGAATCGGATCGGTGCGCGTTTTGCCGACACAGTTCCATGATTTCCTGGGTGGTGTCGAACAGGCGTTGCAATTCGTCGTCGCTTTTTTCCAGACTCGATTCCAGCTGTTCGATAACCTGCTGCAGCTCGGGACTTTCGCTCAACGCTTCCCGTTTCAGCCGCCGCATCATGATGCGTAACGAACCCAAATCCCCGGTTTGCGCAGCGGCAATGACTTGCAGGGAATCGGACGATTGCTCGACACCCAGGACCGCTCCGGGCACGGGAACCGGCACCAGACAGCTGGCATCGGATTCCACGCAGGCCATCAGTTCCTCGACCAGTTCCGGCACAAACTGATTGGGAGCACAATCCTGCAACTCGATGATGGCTTCCTTGATACTTTTGGCGAAACGATACTCGGTGTCATTCACCATCGAATCAAAGGCATCGGCGACATGCAGGATCTGGCAGGCCAGCGCCAGACGGGGCTGGCTCCGCTGCAACTCGGCCAGCCCCTCGCCATTGCGATAGTATTCGGCATAGTTTGAGATCACGGTACTGACGTCCGGAGAAACGAGGGCCGAACGGGAAATCGACGCTGCAATGGAATCCCTCCGTTGCATCAGATTCATCTCGTAACCCTCCAGGCGGTCGGGCCGGTGCAGGATACTGTCCGGAATTCCGATTTTGCCAATATCATGCAGCAGCGCTGCAATCTCGATTACGCGAATCATGCCGGGATCCAGTGTTCGCCGGGCGATCGCCATCGCCAGGGCGGCCACCCGGGCCGAGTGCAACGCGGTATTGCGATCCCGGTAATACAGGGCGGTATACAGGGCCGCAATCACCGACGGATGCTCGACCGGCGCCAGGATGCTGTGCGGATCGCCATCGGCGAGAATTTGCTGGGCCGCCAGCATCCCGCTGGAATATTCTTCCCAGCCCACGACGGTGTCGCGGCCGGCATTCTTTGCGGCATACAGACTTTGATCAGCCTGTTCCAGCAAATGCTGCGAGTCCATGGCGTGAAACTGACGCGACGAAACGCCGATACTCAGCGTCACATCGACGGCATGAAACTGGCGGGTGCCCACGGTTTCACGGATCGATTCGGCCAGTTCCAGAGCCTGCTGGAATTCGACATTGGGAAAGGCCACGCAGAACTCTTCCCCGCCATAACGGCACAACTGACCGCCATCCGGGACAAACGTCTCAATGGCCGCCGCCACGCCCCGGATCACATCGTCACCGGTACTGTGGCCATAATTGTCGTTGATCGATTTGAAGAAGTCGATGTCGATCATCAACACGCTCAGCTCCGACAATTCCTCGTTGTTCCAGTGCCGTTCCATGTAATCCAGAAACGCGCGACGATTCAGGCAGCCGGTCAACGGATCGCGGGCAGCCAGATGCGTCAACTGCTCGTTTTGGCGGCGAATCTCGTCGCGCGACGACTTCAGTACCGAAAGCATCCGGCTCAGCTCGATTCGTTTGTCCTCCAGCGCCGTCACGTCGTCAAAACTGGCCAACACGCCCCGGCAATTACCGTTTTCCTCAATGATGGGCGTGGCGTTGACCATGTATTTGTGCCGCGATTGATCCGCGCGAGTCAGTTGCAACATGACGCCCCGTTGCACGGCCTTTTCCTGCTGGCAAATCTGCCAGGGTAACGTGACCGGGTCGGCCGGCTGGCCTGATTCAGTCAACCACGCAATGGCCGCCGGGTCATTCCCCAACAACGAGTCCACAGGCCGTTCGACCATCTCGGAAAACGACAGGTTGGCCAACACGATTTGTCGCCGGTGATCCAGCAAGATCAACCCTTCCGCCATCGCGTCCAGGGCATTGCGAACCCGACTGGGGACTACCTTGCCCGGATTCAGGTACTTGAGAGAACGAGTCAGGAAAAACCAGGTCAGCAGACCGGTGGCAGAACCGCAGAACAAAATCAGAATCAGGTTGCTCCAAACGTTTCCCAGCAGAACGGGCTGCGCATACTGCACCTGGACGGCCCCCCACGGACGATCGTTGACCGTGATGTCAACGCTCATGCTGTCAACCGTCGACCGGCCGGGCGTGCCCCGCCACGCGGACCGGTGGTCGCCGTACTCGGCCACCATCCGGGAGCCGCGAAAAACGCCAATCGACTCGATCGACGAATTACGCGTTCCGAGTTGCTCGATCAGCGGGCCCAGGCCGACCGTTTGGTTTTTTTGCACAAAGGCAGTTGTTGCGATGGCAATGGATTCGGTCATTCGCAGCCGATCGACGGCACGGTCCGTTTCAGCGTCCGGGACCATTCGCATCCCGTGCGCAATCCAGATCACACTGGCGGTGATCAGGCTGATGGAGATCGCGAGTCGACAGGCTGTTTTGATCATTCGCTCAACGTGTTTATGAATGCCGCCAGACGCGTTCACCAAACAAGTCCCCGGGACGGCCCAATCTGCGGAACGGACCGCCGTTTTTGGCGGCAGCCGCCGGGAAACGGAGACCTGCATTTCCCTAACATAGGTTGCAATCGCCGTTTCAGAAGCAAAAGCCGCGCGTCGTTTGACATGCTGGCAAAATCAGGGCTCCGCTTGCTGGCAACCGTCATCAACTTTGCGTTTTGTAACGATCGGCACGGTCCTCGCTTGTTGTATCACTCACGGGGCGATCGATCCCGATAATCCTAACAGCGTGCAAAACTCGAAAAACCAGATTGGCTGCCTGCCACGGGCTGTTGATATCCAGACCTCGCGAGTTTCGGATGACCCTGAAACGTGTACTGTTGTTAATTGCCCTGATTTGTCTCGCCCGGCCGGTGCAGGGCCAGACGTCGCCCGGCAATGCCGAAAGCCTCCAGGAAGCGTTGCGCAATGCCTACGCCCGCCGGGACCACGTCGTCCAGCGCCCGTCGGTGCCCGTCGAGGAACCGGTTCCGCCACCGGCCATCCGGTTGGCGATCAACCAGCCGCCGCTGACGCCGCCAGCGCCTGAAACCGCCGCTGCCGACTTGCCCGCCAGCGTGCCGGATTCGACACCCGCACCACGACTGGCCGACGGTCGTGCCCGGCAAGCCAGTGATCCTGATGATTCGGCAACGGGGCAAACACAGTCGGCGGGCCCTACCCCCTGGTGGTCGCGGATCGTCACCGAACCCCAGGGCGATCGGGAGTACGAAACGGTCTATCCCGAGGTGCTGGTCCAGATGGCCATGCAAAATTCCCCCTCGATTCTGGCCATTAGCCTGAATCCCCTGATTCAGGAGACGGAGGTGACGTATGCCAGGGCCCAATTCGACACCGACCTGTTTTTGCGATCCCAGTACGACGACCGTGTCGATCCGGTCGGCAACCAGTTAACGACGGGCGGCGGGTTGCCGTTTCTGAAAGACAACATCTGGTATGGCGAGGGAGGATTGCGTCGAAAACTTTATGCCGGCGGCGAAATCGAACTGAAACAACGGCTGGGATTCCAGAACAGCAACAGCAATTTCTTTGACCCGCAGGATCAGGGAACGGCCACGTTGGCGCTGAATTTCTCCCAACCCCTGATGCGGGGCAGCGGCAGATATTACAACCGCAGCCAGATTATGATTGCCCAGACCGGGACGAATGTTGCGTGGGACAAACTGGCGGCCGAATTGCAGGATGAACTGACCCGGCTGGTCGAGGCCTACTGGTCGTTGTACTACAGCCGGGCTGTGCTGTTGCAAAAACGACAAAACGTCGAACGCGGCGAAGTCGTTTTGCTGAAACTGGAGGGCCGTAGCGAACTGGATTCACTGCCCAGCCAGATTTCCCGGGCCCGGGCGGCCGTTCGGGCGCGAGCCACGGAATTGGCCAATGCCCGGCGAGATGTTTTTGACGCGGAAACGGAAATTCGCCGAATTCTGGGGAGCCCCGAGGCGTTTCAAAGCAACGCGCCGGAACTGGTGCCGGGGGAACCCCCGCAGTTGACCCCCAATCATTTCGAGTTGGCCAATATTATTACCGAAGCGATGCAGCAGCGGCCGGAGGTCAAGCAGGCCGTCCAGAGGGCAAAAATCGCTGCCATTCAGCAAAATGTCAGCCGCAATGAACTGCTGCCCGAACTCAACCTGATCTTTAACACGTACGTGTCGGCGTTGCGCGGAGAATCCGATATCCCGGGTGCCTGGACTGACCAGTTCCAGAACTCCACACCTGGTTTTGCCGGGGGGCTTGAATTCTCGATGCCCTGGGGCCGCCGCGCCGCCCGCGCCCGATTAACACGGCAACAGCTGGTGGTTGAGCAGGTGCGGCACGAAATTGATCAGGTCATGCATCGTGTGGTGGCCGAAGCGCAAGTCGCCTGGCGAACCGTCGATTCGGCCTTTCAAACCGCCGTGGCCGCCGGTTTGGCGATCGAAGCCGCCCGGGCCGACCTGTTGCAAAACGAGGCTCGCTGGGAATCGTTTGCCCTGGTAGAAGGTGATTTTGCCGAAGGTCAGACGCCCACCACGCTGCTGGACCAGTTGCTGGATGCCCAGCAGCGGTTAACCAATGCCGAGTTGACCTATTCCCAGGCGCTGCTGGAATTCAAGGTCGCGGAAATCGCCCTCAAACGCGCGACCGGAACCCTTTTGAGCTGCTACAACGGTCCGATTCCCGATTCATTCGATGATGGCGGCAACCAGCTGGCACCGGCCGAAATCCCCAATGATGAAGGGGCACCGAGCGATGCCCCGCAACCGCCCGGCGATCGATAGCGGTTACGATCCGGCGACCCCGCCAGATGCGGTCCCGGTCCAATGAACATGACCGGAATCATCCGCGCAACCGGTCCGCCGGATTCGCCTTCGGTTGACTTCTGTCAACATCCGGTCGGTTGAGCCCGTGAAACACAAGCTAGGGTTCAGCTATCCGGTGTATCTGCGGCCCCGCGAGCGGGTTGCCAGAGTCCCGGATTCACCCGTGGTTTGTCAAATCTCCCGAATCGGATACGGAAAAACAACAATGTTCAAGTTCGGAATTCGTACAGTTTGCATGGGGGCGATCCTGGTTTCCCCGCACGTGTTATTGGCGCAAATCAACGGTTTTACCCAGCCGGTGCGGCAAGTCGAACTGGCCAGTGACGAAACCGGAGCCATTTCCGAATTGCTGGTGGACGAGGGCCAATCAGTCCACAAGGACCAGATCCTGGCTCGTTTGGATGACCGGGTCCAGAGACTTCAGGTCGAATCCGCGTTGCACCTGACCCATTCCAGCAGCGCCCTGGAAGCGGCCCGCCAAAGTCTTGAAAAACGTGAATTAATTGCGCAGCGAATTCGTGAGTTGATTGCCGACGGAAATGCCACCGAAAGCGAACAGATACGCGCCGACCTGGAATTTGCGATTGCCCACGCCAAGTACCTGGCCGCCCAGGAAGACGCGGTCGGTCGCGAAATCGACTTGCGACGGGCCGAGCTGTTGCTGGAACGACGATCGATTCGGGCACCCTTCGACGGGGTCGTGGCGACCATTCACCGGCGGGAGGGGGAATTTTTGTCGCCCGTCCGGCCGGAACTGGCCACCATCGTCGATGTCAGCAGCCTGCTGGCTGTGTTCAATATCCCCAGCGCCGATTTGCCCGAAATCCGGAACCAGCAACATCTGACGGTTACGCTGGCCGATGACCGGCAAGTCACCGGCCAGCTGCACAGTATTGGTGTGCAAACCGATGCCGAAAGCGGTACGGTTCAGATCAAGGTGCGGCTGGAAAACGCCAACGGCAGCCTGCGAAGCGGCGAACAATGCTACCTGGAACTCTAGTCAACGTGGCCGGCCACATGGGCGGGGCCCGCGACTGATACCTGCGCCGGTCAGTCCCCGGGCACCGGCGGTTGGTGGTTGGTCCGCGTGCCTTACGCTCCGTCCTTCCCCGGATTTCACTTTCCCCCATGTCAACGATTCCACAAAACCGGTTGGGTTCGGCGGAGCCAACCGGAACCGCGTCTGCCACATCAGAGACCGCCCCCCGGGGCCAGCGATACCAGTTGCCCTGCAACAGCCTCACTCGACACCTGTCCGGGCTGTGCCAGGCCGCTCAATCCCGGTCAGAGCTGGTTCAGGGAATTACCGGCCTGATGATGCGACTGGGAGCCAGCGCCATGTGGGTAGTCTCCCGTAACCGCGATGGACACTGGCAGGAGCCGGTCTCGCTGGTCGATGACGCCGGCCAAATCCTCGAACTGCTGCGGCCGGCCCTGGACGACATCCTGGATTCATGGGAGGCAACCGGTTCGCCGCCTGCCCTCGTCTGCCAGGAAATCCCCGGCCTTCCCGCCAGCGTGTTGCTGGTCGCACCGGTGGTGATCGAGGGACAGTTGATCGACGCGCTGCTGATGACAGCGCCAAAACAAACGCCCGCCGGAATTCCGCTGGACTGGGCCCTGGCCAGTTGTTGCCAAACACTGGGGTTGTGGCAGGTTCGTCAACAAGCGCTGATCCATCAAGCCAACCTGGCAACGGTCAGCGGCGTATTGGGAATCACCGATGCGTTGAATCGAACCACCAGTCGCTTGCAGACAACCATCACGCTGGTCAATGAAATCAAGGCCGTAACGCGTTGCCAGCAAGTCGCGCTGTTGCTGCGGAACACCACGGGCCGCCCGCCGCAACTGGCAGCCTTGTCCGATGTGGAACATTTTGACCATCAATCCGAATCCGCGCAAATCATTGAGGCACTGGTCACGGGCCTGCACGACGAGCCGCTGTTTTGGCATCCGGATTCCGGGGAACCAGCGGCGTCCGCATCGGGCGCAGGCGTTGAAAACACAGCCAACCTGGCAGCCTATTGCGATGCGTTTGGCCATCAGAGTGTCGGACTGTTGCCTCTGGCGGGCCCTGCGGGCGTGGTATTTGGCTGGATCGTGCTCGGATTTTCCGACGCGGCCGTACTCAGCGACTCGTTGCAAAAACAGCTGGGACAACTGGCCCGGTTGCTGGCCGGTCACCTGGAAATCGTGATGAAAACCCAGCGATCGCTGTTTCGAACGGCACTGGATAACACGCGGCAGTTATTGCGGCGGCGGTGGCTGAAAATTTTAATGATCGTCGTTCTGGCCGCCAGCTTGCTGTTGTGTTTGCCGATGACCTACAACATCTCGTGCACCTGCCAGTTGCAATTGACTCGGCGGCGATTCGTTGCCGCTCCCTACGAAGGCCTGCTGGAAAAGACCATGGTCGAAAGCGGGGACGTAGTCCAGGCCGGCCAGGTGCTGGCCCGCATGGACGGGCGTCAGTTGCGGATGGAATTGTCCGCCCTTTCGGCCCAGCTGGACAGTGAACGAAAACGTCGCGATTCGGCGCTGGCCCGGGGCAACATCGCGGAGTCCCAGATTGCCGGCAGCGAGATGAGTCGGCTGGAATCCGAGGTTCAAATCCTCAGTTCGCGAATTGACAACACCGAAATCCGCAGTCCGCTGGATGGCGTCGTGGTCAGTGGCGACCTGGACAAGGCCGAGGGAGTGCCCATGCAAATGGGCCAGACCCTGTTTGAGGTTGGTCCCCTGGAACAAATGCTGGTGGAAGTCCGCATTCCCGAACGCGAAATCCGTTGTGCCGAGGTGGGCATGACCGTCGACTTCGAATTCGACGCCTTTCCATTTCGTACCTTTACCGGAACGCTCCAGCGGATTCATCCACGGGCCGAGCTGATCGACAACCACAGCGTCTTTGTCGCCGAATTCGAAATCGCTAATCCCGATGGCCGGTTACGCCCCGGCATGGTCGGTCGGGCCCGGATTCGCGGGGCCCGCTTTCCGCTGGGCTGGAATCTGTTTCATCACGCATGGGACAGCGCCCGCCGCTGGCTGATCTGGTGACCGCCATGCAACACTCCCATTCCGGACCGGCCCCGTCGCCCGTCGCCGACGACCAGCAATGGTTGACGGCCCGCCCGGCGTTGCGCCGCGAGTTGCGGATGAGTATGCGAAAACAAAACCGCCGGTTGGTGGCGGTCATTGAAGACCCCGTCCGCGGCCGGTTCTTTCAGGTGGGCAACAATGAATACCACTTCATCTCGCAGCTGAACGGAATGACCACCATTGCCGACGCCATTCGACAGGTCAGTCAGAGGCGCGGCATCGAGGGATTCGACGAAACCATGGCTCGCGAAATTTGCAACTGGCTGGCCCAGATGAATTTGCTCAGCAGCGGCGGCCGCGGCACCAGCGACCGGCTGGCTCAGGCCGCGCACGGCAAACGCGCCCAGCAGTTGATGGGCTGGCTCAATCCGGTCAGCTTTCGCGTGGAATTGCTCAATCCCGACAAATGGCTGGGCCGTCTGACACCGCGACTCGGCTGGATGTTTTCCTGGCCGGTGGCCATCGTGTGGTCACTGCTGGGTCTGGTTTCGGCTGCCCTGATCCATGAGAACTATCGCCAGTTTTGCGACTCGGCGGTCGGCATTCTTTCCCCGGACCGGTGGTTGTGGTTGCTGGTCATCTGGGTGCTGCTGAAAATCGTTCACGAAACGGCCCACGGAGTCGCGTGCAAACGATTCGGGGGCGCCGTGCCCCGCGCCGGATTACTGTTTTTGTTGTTGGCACCGCTGGCCTTTGTGGATGTCACCAGCTCGTGGCGAATGGCCAGCCGCTGGCGTCGCATGATTGTGGCGGCCGCCGGCATGTATATCGAATTGCTGGTAGCTTTCATTGCGGTGCTGGTCTGGGCCACGACCCCCGACGGCTGGACCCGGGACCTGGCCTACAATGTGGTGGTCATGGCGGGCATTTCAACCATTTTGTTCAACGCCAATCCGCTCATTCGATTTGACGGCTATTACCTGTTTTCAGACGCTGTCGGCATTGTCAACCTGTACGGCAAGGGCCAGGCCTGGTTGGGCGACCGCATGCGGCATTTCATTTTCGGGTTTCCACGGGATCCCCACGTGTGTCCCCCGGGCGAACGCCGCATCGTGGCCCTTTACGGAATTTGTTCGTTCGTCTGGCGCATTCTGTTAAGCGCGAGTTTGTTGCTGGCCGCCAGTACTTTGCTGGGCGGGGCCGGCCTGGTGCTGGCCGCGATGGGAAGTTTTTTCTGGGTCGTGATGCCCGTCGTTCAGTCACTGCGGCGGGTCCGGCTGCACGCTGCGCGGCATTCGGTGCGCCCGCTTCGACTGGCGGTGGTGACCACGGCGACAACGCTCCTGTTGCTGGCCAGTTTCCTGTGGATCGAGGCACCGGCAACCACCAGCGTTCCGGCAATCGTACAGTTCCGCGACGAGCGGGTTCTTCGCGCGGCGGCCGACGGTTTCGTCAGCCAGGTAGCGGTTCGCGACGGACAATCGGTCGTGGCGGGCCAGTTGCTCGTGCAGTTGAACAATCCGGATTTGCAACAGGAACTGGTGGCCTTGCAACGGGCGCGAGACGCCTCCCGGGTTCAAATCCGGATTCATCGCCAGCGTCGTGAAATCGCCCTGCAACAGTCCGAACAGGCGCGTCTGGAATCCCTGGAACGGCAGATCCAGGAGAAACAGGTCCAGCTGGGCCACATGGAAATTCGTGCTCCCGTTGATTCGGTCGTCTTTGCCCGCGGGATCGAAAACCTCGAGGGCAGTTTTGTCCGTCAGGGCGATATCATCTTGCGGTGTGCCCATCCGGACCACAAACAGGTGCTGGTCAGCATTGACCAGCAACAGGTGCAATCGGTTCGCAGTCGAATCCGCGAGCCTGTCCGACTGGTGTTTTCCGGTTGCCCGGTGATGGCCACCCGGCTGCGTACGATTGATCCGCGGGCCACGGACATTCCGCCGGACCTGTCCCTGACCGCGGTAGCGGGAGGCCCCTTGCGGGTCCGTTCCGGCGGACAGGCGAATGAACAGGATGAGGAAAATCATAACTACCGCTTGTTGGCCCCCCGGTTTTCGGGGCATTGCGATTTGCCCCCGGGAACAGCTCGCACGCTGGCCGTCGGGCAACGCGGGACCGCCCTCGTTTACGGCCGGACCATTTCGCTGGGCGGTTACGTGGTCTCCGGCTGCCAGCAATGGATCCGCAAAAAACTGCACGCAGCCAACCCGGACGGAATCTAAACCGCCCGACGGCTGGTCCTGGGGTGTGGTTCCTGACCCACCCGAAACTGGCCCCGTGGCCTGCTGCCGGTCATTGACGGACCTCGGGGGTTGATATAACAATGAGCGACCGGTTTGTATTATCAGTGCACCTTTGTGAATTAGGAGAAAACCCAAATGAAGAATCTGCTCGCCGCCGTTTTTTCTGTCGCCGTTTTGTTGTCGTTGCCCAACCTTGCCGCCGCTCAATGCGGTTGCGATTCGGGATGCGGTGCGATGACGTCGTGCTGCCAGCCGGCAGCCTGCAGCACCTGCTGCCAACCCGCCAACGATTGTTGCAGCAATAACTGCTGCCAAACGCGGCGGCCATTGCTGCGACGCCGTGCCCAATCCTGTTGCGCTCAGCCCTGTTGCGCTCAGCCCTGTTGTACCCAGCCCTGTTATGCCCAGGCCCAGCCCTGTTGCCCGCCGCAACCTTGTTGTGCACAACCCGAACCCTGCTGTGCCCAGCCGGTAGCCGTTGCCAGCAGCTGCCAGCCGGCACCGCAAGTTTGCTGTGATCCCTGCGCCCAGCCCCGTCGCATGCGGCTGTTTGCCAGTCGTCGTGCACGCACCGTTTACTACCGCTAGACGTCAGAATTGAACAGCGAGATTCTGGAAATCTTCAAAAGCCCGCGCGGTATGAGAATATGGCGCGGGGTTTTTTGTGCGCCACCGTCCGGGATTCGGACCATTTGGTTTCGGCTGCGCGCGATGGACGGAGATGTTCGGAGGTGGCTCAACGGTTGTGGGGCTGACTTGTCGACGGTGGGGGCATGGCTTACCCTGATTAGGGATGCCAGCGGCCAGGAATACCAAACAGCCAAACCGATTTTGCAGCGAGCCTTGACTTATGTCTGCTGATTCCGGCAAATCTGCCACGCCCGTTAACGACATCATGGTCCGGCGTGGTCCCTATCCGGAGTTTACGTGGACGGCCGTTTTGGTCGGCTGGGGCCTGGGTATTCTGATCGCCATTTCGATCGCCTATGCCGCGCTGAAACTGGGGTTTTCCATCGAAGGATCGGAACTGGCTGCGATCCTGGGGTGGGGCATACTGCGAGGCCTGCTGCGGCGCAACAGCATCCTGGAAAACAATATCAACCAGACGATTGCTTCGGCGGTTAACGGAGCCTCGTCGGGCATCATGTTTTCGGTACCGGCCCTGTTTATTCTCAGCAAATCTCCCGGCCTGGAATCCGTCAAGGATTTCAACGTGCCGTTGATGGTATTTGCGTGTATCGCGGGAGCGTTTATCGGTTTGGCGTTTGTGATTCCGTTGCGAAAACAGATGATCGATTTTCAGCGGCTGCCCTATCCCGGCGGGATCGCGGTGGCCACGATTTTGAAATCCCCCGGCGCCGGCATTCAGAAATCAGTTTTGCTGTTCGGGGCGGCCGCTTTTTCCGCATTGGCCTATGCCGCCGTCACGCGGTTTGGAGCTCTGGGTGAGGTCGATTACGAGGTCGGCGAGTGGCTCGACCTGCCGACCCGCTACAATATCGTGTTTTATGCATCGCTCATGACGATCGGCGTCGGATTCCTGTCCGGCAAAGGGGGATTCTGGTTTGGTGCCGGGGGCTTTATTTGTTACTGGCTGCTGTCTCCATTGCTGGCCCTGTACGCCGCCGCTGATGTTCAGGAACTGGTCAACAGTCCCGGAGCCATGCGGGGGGCCATTTACAAGCCCACCGGAATCGGCATGCTGATCGGCGCGGCGATTGGCGGAATCATCATGGCGTTTCCGCTGATTCGCAGCGCTATCGGGGCCCTGAAACGGTCGCAATCCGGCGGTTCCGTGGCCGGCAACGACGAAATGTCCATCAAGCTGCTGGCCGCTGCTGTCGTGATCGGGGCAGTGCTGCTGGTGGTTCTGGCCCATCTGTCGGTTCCCGATATGACGTGGACTCTGGCGATCCTGATGGCGGTACTCGGGACGCTGTGGATCTGGATTGCCGGCGTGATTGTGGCCGAATGCATCGGTCGCACGAACTGGTCCCCCCTGTCCGGGATGACGCTGATTGCGGTGACGATTTTGATCGTGATTGCCAACGCCGGCCTGGACAAGCCGCAGACCATTATCAGTTCAATGATCGTGGGGGCCGCGATTTGTCTGGCGATTTCCCAGGCCAGCGACATGATGCTGGATCTCAAATCCGGCTACCTGGTGGGTGGCATTCCGCGGCGCCAGCAACTGGCCCAGTTTACGGGTGCCTGGCTGGGGCCGATTATCGTCATCAGCCTGATGTTTGTTCTGGAACAAAGTGCCACGCCGCCGGGCCTGTCAACGCCCGGAGGCGAAAATGCCGCGGTCCAGCAAGGGATGGCCGCCGACGGAACCGTGCAATACGGCATCGGCAGCGAAGATTTGCCGGCGGCCCAGGCCACCGCGCTGGCCAGTGTGATCCTCGGCATTGTCGAGGGTGACGTGCCAACGTGGCGGTACGTCGCCGGAGCCTGTCTGGGTTTGATGCTGGCCATCAGCGGACTGGGAGGCATCGGTGTGCTGGTCGCGCTGGGCTTCTACATGCCGTTTAACATTGTGTTGACCTACTCCATCGGTTGTATCTTGCGGATCGTCGTCGACCGCGTGGCCGGACGCCGCGTGGCCGAAGAGATTGGAATTCCGCTGGCGGCCGGGTTAATTGTGGGTGAAGCACTGATTGGTGTTGCCATCGCCATCAAAAAAGTGATGGGTGAGGCAATGACGGCCGACGATGTGGCAATCCTCATTAACCGCGGCTGCGACTCCGTTGCCTCGCTGGTAATCCAGATTCCGTTCCCAATAAATTTCTGATCCAACCGAACATTCGACCATGAACTTCATTTATGGCCAGATTCTGCTTTGGGCGGGTTTCCTGTCCGGTGCCCTGGCAACTGTTTTCAATACCGAGAACAAGGATGATCCCTGGTCGTCCATCAACTGGACCTGGTATACCGTCTCCCTCGGCGTGGGAGTGGTTGGGATTGTGCTGATTCGCAAATCCCTTGCGCATGCCAGCCACGACGAACGGACGCATTCCAGTTTGAAACAAATTCGCGGGAACCTGGCGAACCTGGTGGCCAATACCCGGCGGCTGGACGAGGAACATGCCAGCCAGACGCCCCGCCAGACACTGCGATACATCGAGGATGTGTTGAACGACGATTTTCGGGATTTCGCCGAGGGCCGGGAGAGTATTGCCCGGGAATTCGGGCTGGAGGTTTTTGCGGAAGTCATGACCGAATTCGCAGCTGCCGAACGCTCGATCAACCGGGCCTGGTCGGCGTCGGCGGACGGCTACGTGGACGAGGCCGCGACCTGCATCCGCCGGGGACTGGATCTGCTGCAGTCCGCCGAAAAGGCGTTGACCGCCAAAGCCTCCTGAGAAGCGTGGACATGGCGGCTTCCGGCGCACTCCCGCGCCGCCGGACAAGCCGTTTCCCGAGCGGAGTCGCCGGACGGCCCGGCAGGTCATCGCCGCGTTATGGTAGGCTGGACCGCCGTTCCGCCCCGCTTTTCCGACAGATCATTGCCCAGTCGACCAGGCAACGTTTCAGACTCCCTGCCATGACCGAACGCGATCCCAACAAAACCCGACCCGACCTGCACATCGACCCGACGATTGGTCCTGAGGCGTCGCCTGCGGAGCAATCGCCCGGGGAATCCCTGCCGCCGACCCACCATCCGCCGACCCGAGGTGGCGATGAGACCGTCTTGCTGGCTTCGCAGGCTCCGGGCCAGCCGACCGTCCCGGCGGACCGGGCCACGCGTCCGATACCGGAAGTGGAAGGCTACGAAATCCTGTCCGAACTCGGTCGGGGCGGAATGGGAGTTGTCTACAAGGCTCGCGATCGCAAGCTCAATCGAATCGTTGCGCTCAAAATGATTCTGGCCGGTGCCCATGCCGGCAGCGAAGCCATCGAACGGTTTCGCAGCGAGGCGGAGGCGGTCGCCCAGCTGCAGCATCCCAATATCGTTCAGGTGTTCGACGTCGGGCAATCGGCAGGCCAACCCTGGTGCGCTCTGGAATTTGTGGACGGTGGCGGGCTGGATGACCTGCTGGCGAACCAGGAATTGTCGGTGGCCGAATCGGCGCAACTGGTGGAAACGCTGGCGCGGGCCATGCAGTCAGCCCATTCGGCCGGCATTGTTCACCGCGATCTCAAACCGGCCAATATCCTGCTGAGCACCCCGACCGGCTCATCCGGCGATCATCTGCCTGGCGGAAACCTGATACCGAAAGTTACGGATTTCGGACTGGCCAAGCGCGTTGAGCAGGAAGCCAGCCACACCCTGACCGGGGTGATCGTGGGGACACCCGGATTCATGGCACCGGAACAGGCCCGGGGTCTGCGCCGCATTGGACCGGCGGCCGACATTTATGCCCTGGCGCAATCCTGTACCGGTTATTGACGGGTCAACCGCCGTTTGTTGGCGAGACACCGTTCAAGACGGTGATGCAGGTAATTCACGACGAGCCGGTCCGTCCCTCGGCGCTTCGCGGCGGTGTGGACCGTGATCTGGAAACAATTTGTCTGAAGTGTCTGGAAAAGGATCCGGCGCGGCGGTACGCCAGCGCCGAACATCTGGCACAAGACCTGGCCCGGTACTCGCAAGGGGAACCGATCCTGGCGCGTCCGGTGTCGTCCGTGGAACGAATCCGGAAATGGGTCCGCCGCAAACCCTGGGCAGCCGCCGTTTTGGCGGTTTCCACAATCGGCCTGATCAGCCTGATCGTCGGCGGGATTGCGTTCAATACCAAATTGTCACACGCCTACGGGGAAGTCGAGTTGCAACGCAACCTGGCACTGGAGGCTCTGGATGCCGAATCCGAGGCCCGCCAGGCAGCCATCCGGTCGGGACAACAGGCCGAGGCGAGTGCCCGGGAAAGTCGTCGCCGACTGGTCGACAACTACGTCAATAACGGATTGCAGTTACTGGGTGACAACCGCCCGCTGGGGGCCCTGCCCTGGTTTGCCGAGGCCATCAAGCTGGAACAGGATCCGCGACGAAGCCAAATGCATCGTCGCCGATTCGTGGCCGCCCGGTCCAGTTGCCCGCAACCGGTCGACACGTGGTTGAACGATTCACGTGTCCGGCAAGTATATTTTGATGCCACCGGACAATTCGTTGCCGCGTCAAGCGGCAGTCGCGAGATTATTGTGCGCGACCTGCAACGGCGAACCATGATCGCTGAATTGAACGTACCCGGGCAATTACTGTATTTTGAACCGGCACCGGATTTCTCACGTCTGGTCACCGTCTCAATCAGTTTCGAAAACAGTTTTGATGATTTCCAGAATCGCCAGGTGGATGTCCGCGTTTGGACTCTGCCGGCAGGGGATCCGCCGGATGCCCTGATTTCATTCATGATTCAGGTGGAAACCGGTAGCCAGCGAAACCACGTGTCATGGGCGGGACAGCGCGTGGCCCACGTCGATGCCGAAAATCCGCGACAGGTTTTACTGTACGACCTGGCATCCGGCCAGCCGGCTGGCAATCTGGAATTACCGGCCGACGTCCAGCTGATCAGGTTTGACGGGTTTGGGAAGCGTCTGGTCGTGGTCGCCGATGGAATCCGTGTTTGGGATATCGACCAGTCTCGCTGGGTGTTCGAAAGTGATCAGTCGTTTCCGCGAGTCGACCGGGACCTGATCGCATTCAGTCGCACGCAGCTCGTGATCGCGGAAGACGACCTGCGCCTGATCGAACTGGCCAGCGGCCAGACGATTGGCCGATTTCAGACCACCGACACACCTCGCCTGGTCGCCGTTGATCCGGACGGGCAACGCGTGCTGTTGGCGATGGCCGGGGGACGACTGGAATTTCGCGAACCGCAAGGCGGCCTGGTTCATGTGTCCGAACTGGCTGCCCAAATCAACGAAATCAAATTCGCGGAACAGTCAGGACAGGTACTGGTTTCGACGGAGAACAGTGTTTGGCTGTTCGAAACGTCCACCGGCCGGCAAATCGGATCGCCCATTCCGTCATCCTTGCTGCCGTTGAATGACGCGGACATTACCCGCGACGGCTCCCGGGTTGCCATTGCCGGGGGCTCAGGGATGTTTGACGGACAGGGCTGCCTGCGGGTCTGGTCCACCGAGCCGCAAGAAACGATTTACGGGATTCCGGGCTGGCATGGCGGGGAGGATACCGGACAACTATTGACCGTCAGCCCGACTGGCCGAATGCTGGCCAGCCAGATTGCCGATCCATCCGGACTGGCACTGTTTCGGCTGGCAGATGAGTCGGTTGAGGCGGCATCATCAGCGGAGGCCGCGACCGTTGCCCGGCCGCTGTCGCTGGTGGCGGTGGACCTGGATGACCGGGAATCGCAAATTGTCTTTCTCCGCTGGAACGCCGGGGGAACCCGCCTGCTGGAGGCCCGGCAGGACGGCCGTATTGCGATTCGTGACGTGTCATCGTTTGCGCAACCGGTTCTGGAATTCGGTGTCGAATCCCGTCCTGTGGACGCCGGGTTTTCACCCGATGGAAACCGGATTGCCGTGGCAGTCAGCGGGACCACTCCGGGGGTTCGGATTTTCGATTCTGCCACGGCCGCACCGGTGACGCCGTGGTTGTCAATGAACCGCCCTGCCCTGGCAATGGCATTTACCGGTGAAAACGAATCGCTGGTTGTGGTGTCGGGTGATTTAATGATTCGGGCGTGGGACCCCGGCACGGGCCAGCTGCAATGGGAACGAAACGCCGAAATGCAAATTCGCGATGTCGACATCCGTGCGGACCAGAACCTGCTGGTTTTGGGGGGCGATCGGCTGGGAGGAAAACCGGGACGGGTCGCCTTGCTGAACCTGAGCACGGGTGCGGACCGGTGCCAACCGCTGGAACTGGACGATCCGGTCGTCAACGTGACCCTGTCCCGTTCGCCCGACCTGTTCCTGACGGGCCGCCTGGATGGCACCATCGAGGTTCGTGCCACCGCGGATGGCCGGCTGATGGCTCCGCCGCTCAATCATCCGGACCAGGTCAACTCGGCAACGTTCGACGAGCCGGTGGAGTTGTTACTGACGGTTTGTCGGGATCGCAAGGTGCGATTGTTTGACTGGCGAAGCGGAACGCTGGTGGCCGCCATTCAGCCGTCGCCGACCCAAATGACCGAAGCCGGCTTCGTACCCCGCCATTCGCTGGTCGCGTTGTCCGGAATGCCACCGGGTTTATGGCAATTGCCCAGCGGCAACCTGGGCGAATTGAACTTTCCGGATGAGGCGATCTATCTGTCAGCCAGTCAAATATCCGACCGGGGAGTCGTCGCCACCGCACCTCGGGAACGCCTGTTCGCCGTACTGAATCGAACGGCGGAGTTTGCCGACACCACATGGGGCATACCCGAACCCGCGGTGGAAACAGCGCCGGGCCACGCCGCGTCCGACGACATCGAGACCCCGCGACGGGCGGCGTTTTATGAACCGCTGTCGCCGGGACTTCAGGCCAGCTTTCCGGATCTGCCGGTACCCCTGGACCCCGGACGCCCGATCCGCCTGGCCTACCATCCGGTCCCGGGCCAGTCCCGCTCGTGGAGTATTCAGAATGACACGGAATTGAACCTGATGGGTGTGAAAAGCCGGCAAACACAGGTATCGACCGTCACGGCGACCTGCCAGGCCGAAACGGAATACGGGTATCAGATGATGGTCCAGACCCGTGACACGCAAATGCAAATGGATACGCCGGGAGGCAGCTTTCTTGTGGATTCGGCCAATCCGGAAAACAACCGTGCCGCCCCAATCTTTCGCCCCCTGGTTGAGATTATGAAAACGGCCTTTCAGGCCACCGCCGAATTCGAAGTCAATGCCGAAGGCCTGCCGCTGGAATTCCGGCCGCCCCGGGAAATTGTCGACCAAATCGAATCGACCGAGGGAGTGGCCGCGATGGGAATTAGCGCGGAATCCGTTTCGGTCAATTTTCTGGCCATGTTTACGCAGGTCCCCGATCAGCCGGTTCGTGTGGGCGACCGCTGGCCGGTCGACCTGGTGGTCTCGCTGTTTGACTCTGACGACACTCGCGCCGAGGCCACCTTTTTGGGGGTAACCGGGATCGATCGCCGGCCATTCGCCGTTTTTCGGCTGGAGGCCGCCGCCAGCGGCAAACCGTTCGAATCGGAAATGCTGAAAAAGATGGATAACAAATCGGATGCGATTGTCTATTTTGACCTGGAGGACGGCTGCATCGATCGGGTCGTGTCGCACACCAGCGGCGTCACCACGCTCAACATCAATAACACCATTTTGGAGCAGAAGGTGGAAAGCAGCGGCGAAATCAAACGGATTCGCTGATCGGATTTCGGGGTCAGGGGACATTCCGGGCCGCCGGCCGTCGCCTGTCCGAGTGGACCTGGCTACCTCTTTCCCGTGCCCGACGCGCTGGTCGTTCCGGTTGTCGCTCAACCGGTCCGAATCCGACGTTCCCGGTAATTTGAACAGATACTGCAATTCAGGCAAACCGAAAGGCAGCCTCTGTGCGGCAACGTTGATTGACAAAAACGCCAAAATCCGTCACAACTGGGCGTTCTCTCCTCGCTCAACTGCTACCCCGGAAAATCTTGTGTCAGGGACGACCCACTCCAGCGACTGGGTGCGCACCGTGCGCACGACGCTAAAAAACTCTGAACAGGATTTTCACCAGGTCAGGCGCACCGTTTACTGGCGGGATATGATTCTGAGCGTCACGATCGCCTATTCGGCGGCGTACGTGTTTTTGACGGCTCCGGCATTTTCGGTCTGGCAAATTATTGCGTATGTCTGCGCCGTATTCTGGTTATACCGGGTGGGTTCGCTGGTCCACGAGGTGGCCCATTTGGGTGCCCACGAACTGCCGTCGTTCAAGCTTGCCTGGAACTTGCTGGTCGGTGTGCCCACGCTGACACCCTCGACATTTTTTACCGCTCACCATCGTGATCATCACAGCCAGCGCGTCTACGGCACGCCGCAAGACCCCGAGTATGTCGTCAATGTTTGTCCGCGGGGCAGCGTGCTCAACCTGTTGATTTATTTTGTGGTGGTCGCGGCGTTTCCGTTGCTGGTGTTTTTGCGATTTTTTCTGGCGCCGCTAACTTTCATTACGCCGCAGATCAGGGATTTTACGCTGCGGCGGTTGTCGGCGTTTACCTTCAACTGGAAATATGAGCGTCCCATCAGTCGCATCGACCGAAAAAAATTTGCAACGCTGGAATTACTGTGCTGGTTGCGGGCAACCGTAATTCCGGGAGCCGTGCTGGTGGGGGCGACACCCTGGTCGCGTATGTACCTGCTGTATTTCCTGGGCGCTGCCGTGGTTATCCTCAACCAGTTGCGCCAGCTGGCTGACCATCATTTCGAGGGCAACGGGGAAAAGTTGAGCATGTCAGATCACATTCTGGATTCCTGCAATTACACGGGTCGCGACCCGCTGACATGGCTGTTTTTTCCGTTTGCCATCCAGTATCACGCCCTGCATCATCTGTTTCCCTCCCTGCCGTATCACAATCTGGCCTTTGCGCATGCGTATTTGATGCGGGAGTTACCCGGCGATTCCCCCTATCGCGACCTGGCGCAACCCGGTTGGTGGTCTGTGGCCAAAAACATGCTGCGCAAAGACGATTCGGCAGTGCTGGAATCGTCACCCTCAGCCTGACAGCATGACGGATGACGTTTATTGGCCGCAGCACGCGGGGGGTCGCCGCATGGCGTTGTTATTGGTTGCCGGGGCGGGGCAGCGCACCAGGGGCAAACTTCGTACTGCTACCTCGCGAATATACCCGCTGGCGGTTGTCTCCCGCGGCCGTTGCAACAAGCCCGCGAGGTACCTGCCCGGCTGGGTCGAAAACATCCGGGTTTGCAGGTGAGGGTGCCACGGTTGGCTTGTCCAACCGTGCCATTGAGGAGAGGGTGCCACGGTTGGCTTGTCCAACCGTGCCATTTCCGGGGAATACGGTGTGCCGGGCGAGGACTTCCGCATTGCATTCCTCAAATTCGTGCCCACTTTTTTGTCGCAACTGCCTCGCGACAGGAAACCAGTCGATTGGACTGCGTGTCCCACAAACCAGGCTGGAAACAGTCGATGATGTCGCGGGGCCTAAGCGTCGTGACGGTGGCATGTTGAAGCTCTGGAATCGCCTCCATCGCTTCAGGTAATCGACAGAACGGAATTTTCGAATTTGGGTGGTGTACGTGATGGTCGCCAATATTCGCCGAAAACCAATTCATGACTGGTCCCAACTTCAAATAGCTTGAAGATTCAACCGCCCAGAATCGATAACGCAAGCCTCGCAGGCCACCAGGCAATTAATCCAGCACCCGACAACACAATCACCAACAGAAGCAGTGTCGACCCGGTGTACCACCAACTCCCAAGCGGAGACTCCATCGAAAATCGACGGGTTGCTTCGTGAAGTGATTTGGCAATTTCGCCGTCTTTGAACTCGTCAATCATAAGGCAACTTTGATCCCGCGTTCGAAACTTCCACCCATCCTGAATAACCTGTCTGCCGTTTTTTTGCACCTTGCAAACGACATGCCAGTTGAATCCGCCTGGTTTCAGTCAAAATCCTGGTGAAGTGGGCGTCGAACGGCGCGATCAAGTGTGTGCCGATCCGCACCGTCCATGACGTTTTGAAATCCGGAATTCTTGTCCAGGTCCGCGACGCCGATCGATCCGAAATCCGGGTGTGTACGCGACTTGAGTTTGTTTTCGTCGCAATTGCATCCGGGATACAGGTGCCGTTCCAAACAGACGATTGCCGGGTGAATGGACGTTGCTTCAAAAGTCGTCCGGAAAGCGACCGCTCGGCAGTTCGTCCTCGGCGGTTCGAATTCGATGGTGTTGATGATGCCTGGCCCCGCGACGCTCCGCGGCACAGGATTGCCAGCAACCCCGGCAGGACAGGCTCCCGAATTGACCGCACAGCCATGGGAACCGTTCGGGGGTTGGGTTCGTCAGATATGGATGCCGTGCCCGGAGCCGGCGGCCGGGTGCGAGCGCCTGCGTTCCGGGGCGGCGCAATTATCAAACGCCGGCAGCAGTTAACCGGTTACTCCCGGCCACAGGAATCCAAAGATCAGGCCCATCAGGACTCCAAAAACGATCCCGTCGATAAAATCGTTCAGCGTGCGGCGGGGAAACCAAATGGCATTGAGTTGTCCGCTGCTGGCAAAGACCAGCACACCGATGGCGCCGGTAATTTGAAAAGCCTTCATGAATCCCGCGCCGGCGCCGAGAGACTCCCACGAAATATAGGCGGTCACCGCCGCGATGATCAAAAAATATACAAACGTGAGACCCAGGTTTCGCCCCATGTTGGGCATGTCCCAAACCACCAGTTTTCCCCGGGGACCGGTCTTGTATTTCTCCACCGCCGCCGGATCCTTGTTATCCGCATGCGTCATATAAGGAAACAGGTAGCTGCCCGCCGGGGGTTTCAGGTCTCGAACGGTCCGCATCAGCTGGTCCTCCGTTTCCAGTTTGTCGAAATCCCGCTGGTGATGCGGCAGAACGGTCCAGGCAACGAAACTGGCAAAAAACAGCACGACGGCGGTCAGAATAACCGGCAACCAGAGTGCGATCAAAAATTCCATGGCAATTGCTCCCGGCACACAAAGAAACAGGACGGTCAGGAATATCACCGATTCTGGGTGATCGCCGGGAGGCATTCAAGTATGAGATTGTGGAAATGACCCGGTTGCCCCGGGCCGGCAGGCGGCCCCGGGGCACGCCCCTGAATCGTTGCCGGGTACACGTCGAAGGGATTGCAAATTGTGCTAAACTGGCCGCAGATGTACTCCAGGTTGCGTTGCTTTTGCGGATATCGCTTGTGAACAAACACGCCGCCCCGGCTGGACCGGGACCTGCCGGACGATGGTTGACGCTGTTGGCACTGGCCGTCGGCAGCAGCGGACTTGCCCCCCTGATGGCCCAGGAACATTTTCCCCTGGAACCGGTCATTGCCGGGGCCAGCGACGAGGGACAACAAGCCATAGCGTCCTTTTCATTTCCCGCCAACCTGGTGTGCCAGTTGTTTGCGGCTGAGCCGATGCTGGCCAACCCGGTCGCCCTGGACGTGGATTTCCAGGGGCGTGTTTTCGTCTGTGAAAGTTTTCGTCAGGAACGGGGAGTCGAAGACAATCGCAGTCACCCCGAATGGCTGGACGATGACCTGGCGGCGGAAAGCGTCGTGGACCGCGTCAACTACATTAAAAAACACATGGGCCAGGGAATCATCCGTTATCGCGAGCAGGACGATCGTATTCGCCTGTTGCTGGACCAGAACCATGACGGGATTGCCGATTTCCAGTCGGTTTTCGCGGAACACTTTAACGAAATCGCGGCGGGTACCGGGGCCGGAGTTCTGTCGTATCGCGACCGGGTCTATTTCACCTGTATTCCCGATTTGTGGTTACTGGAGGATCGCGACGGAGACCATCGTGCAGAAATTCGGGAGTCCCTGCACCGGGGATTCGGTGTTCGATTCGCCTTTCGCGGTCACGACATGCACGGACTGGTGGTGGGTCCCGACGGGCGGCTGTATTTCAGCATTGGCGACCGGGGCTATAACGTTTCACCGGAAATCCGGGACCCGTCCAGCGGAGCTGTATTTCGCTGTGAACCGGACGGCAGTCGCCTGGAAGTGGTCGCGACCGGCCTGCGCAATCCCCAGGAACTGGCCTTTGACAATTTTGGAAACCTGTTTACGGGCGACAACAACTCGGACAGCGGTGACCGGGCGCGCTGGGTATTTGTGGTGCCCGGCGGCGATTCCGGTTGGCGAATGCATTACCAGTACTTGCCCGACCGGGGTCCGTTTAATCGGGAAAAGATCTGGCACCCGTACCACGACGAGACGCCAGCCTGGATCGTGCCGCCGATTGCCAATATCGCCGACGGTCCATCCGGTTTGGCCTTTTATCCGGGAACCGGTTTTGGCGACGAGTTCCGGGACCGGTTTTTTTTGTGTGACTTTCGCGGTACTGCCGCGATTAGCGGAATACGTTCGTTTCGCAACCAACCGGTCGGCGCCTTCTGGACGGTGACCGATATGGAGCAAACGATCTGGGGAACCCTGGCCACCGACGTACATTTCGGTTCCGATGGTCGCCTGTATGTCGCGGACTGGGTGTTCGGTTGGGTCGGCGAAAACAAGGGACGTATTTATACCTGGCGCGATCCGGACCGGGTCAACACGCCTCTGGTCCGGACCACGCAGCAATTGCTGGCCGGTCAAATCGGATCAGCGGACAACCCGTTCCTGGAATCGTTACTGGAACACGCGGATCGCCGCGTCCGTCAGGAAGCCCAGTTTGAAATGGTGAGACGAAACCTGGAACCGGCCCTCTGTCGAATCGCGGAGAGGCATCAGTCACAGATGGCCCGGCTGCATGCCATTTGGGGCCTGGCGCAGCTGGCCCGATATCGCCAGCAAGACCCGTCCCCGGCAGCGGTTGTTCCCTTGCCGTCCGGGGATTTTTTCCAACTGGTCTGCGGGTTGTTGGCTGACAGCGATCCTGAAATCAGGGCTCAGGCAATCGGGCTGGGAGCCGAATTGGCCAATCCGGAGCTGGTTTCGCCGATCGCCGGGTTGCTGCAGGATGACAACCTGAGGGTCCGGTATTTTGCCTGCATGGCACTGGCCCGTGCCGGAGGGATCGAACATTTGCCGCGCGTTTGTGCTGTTCTGGTTGATAACCACGATCAGGACCCGATCGTCCGCCACGGGGCCATCATGATGATGGCCGGCATCGCCCGGCGCGACGCCGAAGCGTTCGAACAACTCGTCAATTTGTCCAGGCACGCGGAACCGGCCGTTCGGATTGCGGCCGCTGTTGCGCTTCGCAAACTGGGCTCCCCGCGTATTGCCGAATTTCTGCATGATTCCGACCCGCGTGTCGTGCTGGAGTCGGCCCGGGCGATTTACGATGTCCCGATTGACGAGGCGCTGCCTGCATTGGCCGGGTTGATCGACACCGTACCAGCGCCGGACGCGGTCATGCGCCGCGTCATTAACGCCAATTTGCGACTTGGCGGCAACGCTGGTGCGCGGGCCCTGGCGCAATTTGCAGCCAATGAACATGCGGCGGCCGAACGCAGAATCGAAGCTCTGGAGATTCTGGGCAGCTGGGACCAGCCGGCTCCCCGCGATCGGGTTCTCGGCGCATGGCGGCCGTTCTCGAAACGCGCCCGCCGGCCAGCCCAAAATGCGTTGGCGGAATATTGGCCGCAATTGCTGCAGGCTTCCAGTGAACCGGTGGTTAAACAGACGGTGATCGCGGCTGGCCGATTGCAGCTGGAATCAGCGGCGCGAGAATTGAAAGCGCTGGCTCTGGACCCGGCCGCTGGCAATGAATTGCGGCAGGCCGCATTTGTCAGTTTGACGCAAACCGGTTCTGACAGTCTGCCACAACTGCTGGAACAACTGGTACGGTCGTTGGATCAGCTGCCGGATCATTTTGCTGCGGCGGTCATCGAGGTTCTTGCCCAATCAGATCCGCAACGTGCCCTGCCGCACCTGCGGCAAATCCTGCAGCCCGGTTCCGACCACGATTTTGTCGGACAACAGAGAGCTCTGGTCACATTGGGCAAAATGAATGATGGGGCCTCGGCCGAGCTGTTGATCGAGCTGATTGAGCGGGCAACCCTCGGCCAGCTGCCCGCCGAGGTCCGTCTGGATTTGCTGCTGGCTGCCGAGTCTCGCAATGACCCAGCACTGGACGGCCACGTGGACGAATACCGGCTCCGCCACCAGGATCCGAACAATCGAATGACGGTATTTGCGGACGTCCTGGCGGGAGGCAATGGCGAGCGTGGACGCAAAGTCTTTTTTGAAAAAACAGAAGTCTCTTGCGTCCGTTGTCACCGAATTGGCGAAGTCGGCGGGCAAGTTGGTCCGGACCTGTCAACGATTGGACAACAAAAAGACCGTCGTTACATCCTGGAGTCGATTGTGGAACCGAATCGAACGATCACCGAGGGCTTTGCCCAGTCGGTGATTATGACCGACGACGGTTTGATGCATACAGGACTGGTGACGGCGCAAACCGACACGTCGCTGAGTCTGCTGGATGCTGATGGCAATACTCGAACGATCGACATCGAAACGATTGAGGACCGCAAGACCGGACTCTCCTCCATGCCTGTCGACTTGTCGGAAAAGCTGACCCGGTTCGAGCTGCGTGACCTGGTGGAGTTTCTCCAGCAACAGGGCCAAAACCCTCCCGGATCCAAATGAGGCCCGCGACTCCGGGGCAAGCCCCGGCCGGGATGTTGTCGGGCGTTTCGCTGCGCCGGCTCTGGCCCCGGCTCGACGACCGTTTACCATCAGGCGCCGCGGGCGTCCGCGCGTTTTTGCCACAAACGGGTGCAAGGTGGCTGGCCGCCACGACATGTCATTTCGGAAAGCCCAACCCTGTCGCGAACGTTCGACCGGCTGACGTCCCGAAAGGCACTTGAAACAAGCGGCTCTGAAGACGACATGCATTTTTGACTGGAAAGCGTCACGGGAGACTGGTCCACCCGTTTGAGCGTGCCACGCGCGGTTTTTTTCGTCCACCCGTTGTCTATGCCGCGGTCAACGGCCCGGCCGGGCCAGCCAGGGGGAGCACCATCGGGTTTTTCGACCCAAACCAAACAACCGTTTTACCTGCCTGCCACCGTTTCCGCCGGCGGATGAACCATGTCGTCACATCGGATTTTGGGAGGCCCTTGATTGGACCGTAAACGGACAGCCGTTGGCGGGGAGGTTTGGGTAATCTGGTTTTTGAAAGCACTTCGACTCGTTCCCGGAAAACAGGATGCATTGCCGTTTTGAGTGATTGATCACCGGTCCGGAGGCAGGGTATTATTGAGTCTGCTGTCGACTGGGGACCCGGGACGAACTTCATCTGCAACAGGGACATAAAATGATCAGATTTGCCGCAACCATTGCCATTGCCGGGATAATTTTTGTGGTGGCCGACCTGCCACAAGCCCAGGCCCAGATCGTAACCACGTATTACGCACCCGCGCCGGCAATCGGCGTTGTACCGGTTCGCCGAGGTTTGTTTGGCCTGCGACGTGGATACGTTCCGGTGGTGGTTGGTTCGGCTCCGGCTCCGGTGACGAGCTATTACGCGCCGCGCCGGTGACCAGCTATTACGCGCCGCGCCGGTGACCAGCTATTACGCGCCGCGCCGGTGACCAGCTATTACGCGCCCGCGCCGGTGACCAGCTATTACGCGCCTGCGCCGGTGACCAGCTATTATGCGCCGGCACCGGTCACGACCTACTATGCACCGGCACCGCTACCGGTCACGACGTTGTATGCGCCCCCGGTAATCATTGGGCGTTAGTGCCGCTGAACCATCTCGTTTTGCGAATTTGTGACCGCCGGGCCTTTTCAGGGAGTTGAGGTCCGGTTTTTTTTGCGCACTGGAGGTGGCCGAAGCGAACGTGTTGGCATGCTGGCAATCGGGCGGCATGTCACCAAAAGCCGTGCAGGTTGCAAATGTTCCGGCTGTACCGGTTGATCGGGTGCAATCGGGTTACGATTGTATGGATTAGCCGGGATTTGTGAATTTCCGGGAATTTTCAACGTACTCCGGTAATAGGTGACTTCCGGTATTCTTTGATAAATCCAAAACTGCGTTCCGAAGAGATTATTGCCGTTGTTCTGGTTTTCGAACGTCTCAAACGGCCTCTGAAAAAGACCTGTGCATGCCAACCTTGATGGTGACATTGCAAACCAATCAAACACCTGCCTGACCCGCAATACAAGGACGTACGAAAAATGCTTCAGAAATATTTGTTCACGTTAGCTGCCGGCATTGCAGTGATGACCGGATCGGTCGTATCGGCCCAGCAAATCTCACGCGCCATCGGCGATGCACCGCCGGTCATTAGCCCCAGTGCGTGGTTCAACCGCACCACCGGATCGGCGATGCTCGATCAGGAGGAAGCATCGTCGGTGCTGCAATCCGCTCCGGCGGCGACGGCCCCGGCCGGCAGCCCGGGATGTGACGCCTGCGGTTGCGGATCAGTTGGAAACCCCGTTTGCGACAGCCGGATCGGACAGGCTGGGTGCGACAGTGGTTGCGGATCTGCCTGTGACGGTGCATCGGGTTGCGACGGGCGTTGCAATGGCGGCGGCTGTCGGGGGGGGGGTCGACTGTTTGGAAATATCATCAAGCCCAGCAGTCGTTGTTTCGACGACTTTATCAGTCCGATGACCAACCCGGTGTATTTTGAAGACCCGCGGAATTTGACGGAAGCGCGGTTTATTTTCCTTAACCACAAGGTGCCCGCCGCAGCTGCTGGCGGTGAAGTTCAGCTGTATGCCCTGCAACTGCGTGCCCGACTGGGTGAAAACGTTTCATTGATTGCCACCAAAGACGGCTACATTAATTCGAGCAATCCGCTGATCTCGGACGGCTGGGCGGATTTGTCGGCCGGACTCAAATTCAATCTGGTACGCGATGTTGCCCAGGGACGGTTGTGGAGTGGCGGGTTCACCTACGAGATTCCTTCGGGAGCACGCGGGGCCCAGCAGGCCAATGGCGACGGGCTTATTAATCTGTTCGTGTCAGGCGGACGACGAATAAGAGACCGCGCTCACTGGTTGACCGCCGCCGGTTGGCGAATCCCGCTGGATTCCGATGCCAACAGTGAAAGCATTTACTGGTCCAATCACCTCGACTACCAGCTGAACAACAAGTGGTACGCCCTGACCGAACTCAACTGGTACCACTGGACGCAATCCGGAGCCGGAGGCGTGCCGGGCGTGGAAGGTCTGGATCTGTTCAATTTCGGGTCGACCGGTGTGACCGGCAACGATATCGTAACCGCAGCGTTTGGGGGAAAACTGAAGCCCAGTTGCCATTCCGAGATCGGTCTGGCGTGGGAGTTTCCTTTGACCGCCCGGCGTGACATCATCGACAACCGGCTGACGTTTGACTGGATTTTCCGGTACTAAACCATCACCGGAGATTTTTCAACCTGACGGCCTCCGCCGTCCGCCAAGTCGAACCGCCCGATGAAATGGCCATCGGGCGGTTTTTTTGTTGCAACCAGGTTCAGGCGGGTTCAATCTTCAGCAGCCGGCAGGCATCTTCAAAGCCGGGAGCCCGACATCCGGGGTTGTCCTGCACATCGAATCCGTAAGCGCTGGCCGTCACGCGTGCCAGGGCCACGAGGTACTGCCACCGGTAGATTGGGCGGGTGAACGCGAATTCCTCGGCGACCGTGCGGTAGAATTTCTCGCTGTGCAGCCGTCCGTCTTCGCTGATCGCATACTTCAGCAACAGCTGGAATACCGGTTCCGACGGAAAACCGCTTTCGCCATACCGGTAAATGGCGGCCGCCGCAGTCGGCTGGTCGTTGCTGCGGATCGCCTCTTCCGCCAGCCCCAGCAGTTGCCGGGCGTCACTGGATTTGACTTTTTCAAAATGATTTTCCAGCGGATACGGTTCAGTTTCCCAGGGAAAGTATTGACCGGTATGCCATGCCGAAACCAGCAATCCCACCTTGCAATTCAGTTCGCTGGAATGGGAAATCATGTGCCGCCAGGCGTTGGCAGCATCGCTGCCGTGGACACCGGCCGAGGCGCCGTGGGTCCGCAGCGGATCGCCCGATTGCCGCAAGGTTAACTGGATGGCGGCCAGTGAGATGGCCTGGCACAGGGACTTGACCGATATCCCTTCCGCCAGAGCGGCCGCCACGGCCGAACTGGCTTCGGTCTTGCTGGCATCATAGATGGTTGCTGCCATTCGCCGGACCCATTCATCATCGGGTTCAGTCGAGCCCAGCGGTTTTTCCAGCAGGCGGTATTCGTCCAGCAATTTTGGAACATGCTCGCGAATGGGAGACGCCGGACGGCCCTTGGCAATCCGTTGTTGTTCGAAATCGACGCAGTGCCGAACACACTGCCGCAACAGCGTATCGGCATGTTCCTGTCCTGCGATGTCGATCAGTCCCATTCCCCGATACGCCAGCACAAACCGGTGCACATCCACTTCATCAGCGATCGTGTACAGCAGGGAATCGAAAGCAATTTGCTTGTCCCGACTGGCCACCGACGCGATCAGCTGTTCGGCACGATCCATATCCGCATCGCGTACCAGTTTTTTCAATTCCGGACCCAGCTGGTCGGCCCGGGCAGCCGGACTGCCGCCGGGAAGATCCAGTTTCTCCAACGTTCGGCGTTGCGGACCCCATTGCTGAATACGACCTGAATTTCGGTACAGCACCTTCAGGACCGGCAACGGTCGCCGGTCTGGCGGCAATTCACCGGCCATTTCAAGGGCTGGAATCAGGGCCATCTCGGCGTGGTACCCCACATAGTCCTGTCCGCCGAACGTTTCGGCATTGGCCAGCGCTGCGGCGGCGATCAGATCGCGCAGGCTGACTGAACCCGCGGTCAGCTCCTCGACCATCCGGATCTGCAGCTGGTCTGGATTCATTTCCTGCATCCGCCCGACCCAGTGATCCAGTTGCCCGCCGGGGACCTGCGAGGGGGGCCGCAGATCTGCAGGCGCTGGCCAGTCCCAGTTCCAGCGCCAGGTTACCTCCCAATCCGGCAACCAGCATTCCACTTCCAACTTGCCGCATAAAACGTCGTCGTGATGGGTCGGACATGGGAATCTCCCCTGAATGGACAGCGACTGCAAACCCGTGGCGGAAATTGGCCGGATGGCTTTCTGGCCGGTCAACCGGCACAGGATCCCACCACTCCGCGATTTGATTGTCACGCACGGGTCAGCGAAAATCCAGTGATTAACCTGAAAAGCCCCGGTTTCGATCATGGGTATTTTCGCAACGGGTGCGAGCAGGCTCACGCCCCCGATGGTACACGTTAAACGTCTGACACCCCGCCAGCCGATTCGGTTGCCGATAATCAGGATTCAATTTTTCCGGAAATCCGAATTGCCTGTCCATTTTTCGGTAGATTGACCGGCGCCTGATTTGCCAGAATTCGCAAATGAATTCAGTGCGACAACTTTCCACGACAGAAATGTACCGCGCCAGCCAGCGTCGTGATACGCAATACGATGGCGTGTTTTTCATGGCGGTAAAAACCACCGGAATCTTTTGCCGTCCAGGATGCCCGGCAAGAATGCCGTTGCAGACCAACGTCACATTCTTTGCGACGGCCGGCGAGGCACTTGAAGCCGGGTATCGACCATGCAAAAAATGCCGGCCCATGAAATCATCCGGCCATGCGCCGGACTGGTTGGCGGATTTGCTGGAACGGGTTGAAACCGGTCCGCCGCGCAAATGGCGTGACCGTGACATCCGCGATCAGGGAATCGATCCCAAACGGGTTGCTCGCTGGTTTCAGCAAAACCACGGTATCACGTTTCACCAGTACCAGCGCTGCCATCGTTTGTCGATGGCGCTGGCCCGCTTGTCAGCCGGCGAGGATCCGACGCGCAGTCGCCGGGCAGGTCGGATTCGATTCGCTCAGCGGATTTCGCGACGCGTTTCAAAAATGGTTTGGCATCCTTCCGGGCCAGGTCTCGCAGGGCCACGCCACAGGTCGTGGTTGCCGGCTCGCATTGGCAGTCAACCGGATTCTGACCCCTTTGGGCCCGATGGTGATCGCGGCCAGCGAACAATTCATTTACCTGCTGGAATTCTCTGACTGTCCGACTTTGCGAACGGGTCTCGGGCAGTTGTCACGGCTGGCGTCGTGCCGGTTTTGTCCCGGCCGCAATTCACTGATTACGGAAGCCACGCGCAGCTGGGCCAGTATTTTGCGGGAGCCCGGACGCGATTCGAGTTGCCTTTGCAAATTCCGGGATCCGATTTTCAAAAACGGGTTTGGCTGCAGCTGTTGAAAATCTCCTGCGGACAAACGGCCAGCTATCAACAAATCGCCGCCCGCGTTCGCAACGCCGGCGCCACCGCGCGGTGGGGAGGGCCAATGCGGCAAACCGATTGGCAATACTAATTCCCTGTCACCGGGTCGTTCGCGCTGACGGCAGGCTCTCGGGATACGCGGGTGGATTGCGACGCAAGCAGTGGCTGCTGGAATTCGAATCGGCAACTGCCCGCGACATCCGTGTCGACGTCCGGGAACACGCGGCCAACGCCGTCTCGTAATGCCCCGGGGGGCGAGGAACGGCCTCCGCGGGGGCTGCCGTCGATGGGGCACTACTCCCCCTGATCCAGGTTTCCGGATCGTCGAATGGCCATATACAAACGCAGTCCCACAAACATGCTGGCCAGCAACCCGCACAATCCCAATACGGACAAATCGCGGATCCCCATCCACTCCGACCCGGCAAACAACAGTGGACGCACGTCGTTGCTGAGCATCCAGGAAGATCCCAGAAACAGCGCGCTGGTCATCAATCCCAGTACCAGTCGATTGACCGAGGGACCCAATCGACGATGGTCCAGATGCACATCGAACTTGCCCCGCTGGATTTGCTCCAGAATATTGGAAATTGCCAGGGGCAGGGACTCGGCCAGTTGTTCGGTTTGCAGAATCAGCCGGCGAATTTTTCGCGCATTCCGTCGCGGACTGAGTCGGCGCATGATCAGTTTGCGATGAAAGGGCGTCATGATCTCCATCAGGCTGAATTGCGGGTCCAGCAGGCGGCCGGTGCCCTCCAGCTGAATCAGCACCTTGATTAACATCGCTGCCTCGGCGGGCAAGATGATCTGAAACCGCCGCACAATCGCGACGAATTCCTTCAGAGCGCCGCTCATGTCAAAGGACGACATCGACTGGGTCGCAAAATGTCCTGTAAAGTCGGCAATCTCGTTGCCCAGCGCCGCCTCGTCCAGATCCAGGGGACAGGAGCCGATTCGCTTGACCAGGGCAACCAGCATGAGCACGTCCTGATGAACGATGGCCATCAGCATGGATTCGATATCTTCTCGCAATTGTTCGTTGATGCGACCCACCATGCCGAAATCCAGCAACCCGATTCGCCCGTCGCTCATGATCATGATGTTGCCCGGGTGCGGATCGGCATGGTACAGTCCGTGATCAAAGATCATTTGCAGATACAGATTGGCACCGCGCCGCGCCAGGTCGGGGCAATCGAAATCCGGGATGCGGGATGACAGCTGTTTGCGGGCCGCGCCCAGCTCACCGGCCTGGGCCAGGTCGGTCAGTTTGAATCCGTCCAGCCGTTGCATCGTCAGCATCTGCTCGCTGCATAACGCCGGATAAACGGCCGGAATGAGAATTTCCGCGGCATCCTGAAACTGGCTGGCAAACTGGGTCAGGTTGCGCAACTCACGCCGAAAATCCAGTTCACGGGTCATGGACCTGGACATTTCGCTAACCAGGCCACGCGGTTGATACGGGCGAAATTCGTCCACCCGCTCGGCCAACTGGGCCAGCCCGGTCAGAATTTCCAGATCCGTCTCCACCACCCGCCCGATGCCCGCATGTCGCACCTTGACGACCACCTCCTGTCCGCCAGGCAATTGGGCCAGATGCACCTGACCGATGGAGGCCGAGGCGATCGGCTCCGGTTCAAAGCGCATGAACACGTCTTCCAGCGGTTTGCCCTGTTCGTATTCAATCGTCTGGCGTATCTGTTCAAACGTATCCGCCGGGACGTCGGCCTGCAGCCGGGTTAATTCAGTCGCCAGTTCCACGCCCACCAGGTCGGGACGGGTACTCAGCAACTGACCAAACTTGATAAAGGCCGGACCGAGGCTGGTCATGGCCAGTCGAATCCGTTGGGGCTGGGTCAGGCGGGCCAGCGCTGCTCCGTCTGGCGCCCGCAGCCGGTCCTTGACAAAATCAATATTCAGCCGACTGAGCCAGTCCGCCAATCCATATTTGCTGAGGACCGAAATAATCTCGGTCCAGCGCCGCACATTGCGGAACATTTGTGGAAACGACGGCAGTGAACGTTTGATTTGCATTCCCGATTCCGATCCCCGAGACCCTGAGTGATGTCCGCCCCGAACCCGGGCACGGACAACGACCAACGCCCCCGGCACCGGCCATGTGGTGAGTTGTCGCTGGTGGCCAAAACCGGCGACTCACGGCTCGGCGACTCACGGCGGCCGCTACTATTCTAGACGTATCGCCCCCTGCATTTACAGACTTTCCGTTGGCAAACTAGAATTGGATCTGGTCCGTAGCGAAAAAGCCGATTTTGCGGCGAGTAAGATGGCAACGGGTGGAGGAAAATCATGTGGCAGACGATGATCGGCGGCTTGACGATGCGTGCCTTCCTGTGCCTGTCCATAATGGCCGTTTGTGCGGGACATTTCATGAATAGTGACGGACAAGCCCAGGAACTGTCTGGTCGACTGGATTGGGCGATTGCCATCCACGGCGGGGCTGGCTCGTCGCCGGGCAACTTTTCGGATGACGCCAATCGGGCACGACATCAGTCCATGCAGGCTGCTTTGGACCTTGGCGTTGACATCCTGAAACGGGGTGGCACCAGCCTGGATGCGGTGGAAGCAGTCATTCGCTACCTGGAAGACGATCCCCAATTCAACGCCGGCAAGGGAGCTGTGTTTAATGCCGAGGGTCGACATGAACTGGATGCGTCGATCATGGATGGACGTGACAAATCCGGTGGCGCGGTGGCAGGTGTTTCCACGGTTCGAAATCCGATCCGCCTGGCCCGCCGGGTCATGACCGAAACCCGACATGTGTTGTTGGCCGGCGACGGTGCGGAGCAATTTGCGGCGGCCCAGGGGGTGGAGCTGGTCGACAACCAGTACTTTGATACGCCAGCTACCAAAAAACGCTGGCAGGATTTCCTCAAACGCAAGGATTCCGTGGAAGATGCTGATCAGGCGGCTTTGGCGCTGGACACGGGCTCCTGCCACGGAACCGTGGGTTGCGTCGCGCTGGATTCCAGTGGCAACCTTGCCGCGGGAACTTCCACCGGCGGGATGACCAACAAGAAATTTGGCCGCGTCGGCGACTCCCCGATTCTGGGTGCCGGAACCTACGCCGATAACGCGACCTGCGCCGTCTCTTGCACGGGCATTGGTGAGGAATTTATCCGTCACGCCGTGGCATACGACGTCGCCGCACGAATGAAATATACGGGTGCCAGCATTGAACAGGCGGTGACCGCGATCCTCGAGGATCAGTTGAGCGAGGGAGATGGGGGAATCATCGCCGTCGACAAACTGGGCCGGGTTTTCATGCATTTCAACACCGGTGGCATGGCCCGGGCCACCGCGGATTCCAGCGGCCGATCCTCGGTGATCTGGGTGGAACCGTAACGGCGCGGAGGGGCCCGGTGCAAGTTGCTGCAGCGGATGGCAAAAAGTTTTTTTGCCAACTTGCAGAATCTGCCGTTGACGCCGTTTTGCCACGTCTCTAATAAACCCCCGTCTACTTTCGGCCAGGCGCTGTCTCCACGGCGTTTTGGCGGATGACGTTGATTCGTATTTTCGTGGTTGGTTCGATTGCGGAGTTGGAAAGCCGCAGCGACGGATCACCGGGATGCGAGTGGAACAAGACATTGTCGCGGAACGGATTTCGCGATTTCAGCGACCTGGTCACATCGCTGCGAACTCCCAAACGTTTGCAAATGTCGGCTGGTTCAAATAAACGACAGATTTTTGGATTCGAGCATCTCGCAAAAGGAGTGTTGCGTTGAAAGCCTCCTCGAAACTATTGACACCGTTCTCTGTGACCGGGCTCTCCCTGTTATTTGCTTTGGGAAGCATGCTGGTGCCGGCCCGGGCACAGGAAAGTCCTGACCGTTCGGGAGGTTCGTTTGCACCAGCCAGTGCTGCGGCACCTCCTGCCAACCTGAATGCCCCCAGGACATCCTCGCGGCTTCCGGAGGTATCCGGCAGTGCCGAGACGCTTTTGGGGGCCCGGCAGGCACTGGCCCGGGGCGAGCTGGATGTCGCCCGCAGTTTGCTGGACAAGGCCCGGCAATTGCCACTGCAAACCACGCTGACTGACGATACCCCCGAGAAGGTGGCGGCCATGATTGCCCGTCACAGCCAACTGGCCGAAATGCGCAAGATCACGGCAACAGCCACGAGTACAACCACGGTGCCGTGATGTTCCTGCTGGAACAGGCGGATCGCCTGGTCGACTACCGTGATTTCGACACGGTAACCTCGCTGGTGGACCAGGCCCGCAGCTTTGGGGTCGAGTTCCAGCCGGGCGATCTGAATCCGGATCACGTATTGACGCGGATGCGGCAAATCCAGGCCGCGGCCACAGCCACCCCGCCCCAAAATGTCAGCCAGGCACGAAGCAGGCCGACCGTCTGTCTGTCGCAAGCCCAACTGGCTTACGACAAGGGGCAACTGGACGAGGCTCAGGCCCTGGTCGATCAGGTTCGCAGCCTGAATATTGCGGACGATGCCTTCGATGACAATCTGATTCTGCCGTGGGATCTGGAACTGAAGATTCGCCAGGCCCGTCAGCGTCGTGATTCGGTGGCCGCCGCCGATCCGGGTTCAGCCGGGCTGGTTCAGCAGGCCGATTACTATCCGGAGCATGGATCGCACGCACAACGAACCGTGGGCAATGAAACATCCGCATCGGAATCGGCCCGCGGAACCGGATCCGACGACGCCCGCGGCCCAACGAATGTACGATGCCGGATTGCAGCGCGTTGTCCAACGACGAACTGGAAGCCGCTCTGGAATATTTTCGTATGGCATGGCAATACCGCGATGCAACTGGATCCCCAGATTCGTCAGGATTTGCAAGCCAAGATCTCGACAATTGCAGGTCAACACCATTGGTGCCGAGGCAACGGCCCCGGCGAACCAGGTCGCCGACGTCGACGAGCAATTGCGGGCAGAGATGTTCCAGGACGTGATTCGACAGCGGGCGATTGCCGAGAAAATGGTCGGCCAGCGCAATCCGCGTGGTGCCCTGAATCATATGCGAATGACACGCGACAAAATCGATCAGTCCGACCTGGATACGGCCGGCAAACAGCAGCTGATTGCGGTTGTGGAACGCGAAATTGCCGAAATGGAGCGTTTCATCGAACAAAACATCAGCGAGATCGAAAACGATGAAACCAACATGGCCAACCTGCAAGCGGTTGATCTTGACCGGCAGTACCGGGACGACATCGAACGCAAAATTCAGGCCCTGTTGAATGATTTCAACATGCTGATCGATGAACGGCGTTTCGCCGAAGCCGAAGTTCTGGCCCGTCAGGCCTATGAAATTGCTCCCGAGAACGAAGCCGTTGTGCTGATGACGGAGAAAGCCCGCTTTATGGGTAACCAGCCGCGCGATCGGACGAAATCAAGGACGAAAATGCCCGCCTGCGGGAAAAATTCTGGCAGGAAGAAATGCAAAGCGAGGGCATGACGGTCTCGCCTGACGGTCCGATTCAGTTCAACGCCACACGTTGGGACGAAATCGCCAACCGGACCCGACCGGGCATGGGCGGATACGCCAATGAACAGGAAGGTCTGATCTGGTCGGCCCTGAAGCAGCAGACCGTTCGAGGTCCAGTACAACGAAACTCCGCTTCGCGAGGCAATCGACGTCCTCGCCGAACGGGCCAATGTGAACATGATTTTCGACACACGAGCCCTCGAGCTGGAAGGGGTCAGCATCGACCAGCCGATCACGCACAACATCACGCAACCGATTTCGGTGGAAAGCGCGCTGAATATTGTGCTGGGTGGAACCGGACTGGTATTCAAGGTCGAGGACGAGGTGGTCAAGATCACCAACCCGGCGGCCTTGCAGGCCAATCCGGCCGAACAAACCTATTACGTCGGCGACCTGGTCATGCCGGTTCCCGACTACAGCGGCAACGCCCTGAACATGCAGTTCATCAGCCCCACCAATCCGTCCTCGCAATGGAGTCCGGGTTCCGGGGATTTTGGACAAACGAGGCCGGACGGGACCACCATGCCGGTTAATATGATGCAACAAATGCCTGGCGGCCAACTCGGTTTTGGTTCAGGCAGCACCATGTGGAGCGGTGCCACTGCCCCAAACAGTCGCTCCCCAGTATTCCACCTGGGGCCCCAAGGCGGCCGGTGGCGGGATTACGGAAGCCGACTTTGACGAATTGATCAACCTGATTCAGGAAACGATCGATCCGGACAGCTGGGAAATTAACGGTGGCACGGCCCGAATGCGACCGTTCCCCACGACCTTGAGTTTGATCGTTACGCAAACCCAGGAAAACCAGGACCGGATCCAGGACCTGCTGACGCGATTGCGGGAATTGAACGACGTGCAAATCGTGGTCGAAGTCCGCTTTATTCAGCTGCGGGACGACTTCTTCGAGCGGATCGGAATTGACTTCGACCTCAAGTGGAATGACGCATCGGGCCTGACCAACCAGACCGAGATCCCGGACAACGTCGCGGATATCGGCGGCCGGATCGTCGTGGGTCGTGAACCTATTGGTGAGGCGTTTGTGGCCACGGCGGACCTGGACATCCCGTTCCGCCAAAACAGCTTTGGCAGTTCCGTCCCCCAGTTCGGCGGATTTGCTGCTGACACGGCCCTCAACTTTGGCTTTGCCATCCTGAGTGACATCGAGGTTTTCTTCCTGTTGCAGGCCGCCAAGGGTGACCAGCGCACCAACGTGACCGATGCCCCGACGGTGACGATGTTCAACGGTCAATCGGCCAGCGTCTTCAGTGGAGAGCAGGTCCCGTTTGTGACCAGCATCACGCCGGTCGTGGGTGACTTTGCGGCTGCCCAACAGCCGGTCATCACGATTCTGCCCGAGGGCACCCAGCTGAATGTGCGGGCAGTGGTCTCGGGAGACCGCCGCTTTGTCAAAATGACGCTGGTTCCGTTTTTCAGCCAGATCACGCAGGTCGATACATTCCAGTTCGCCGGGGAACGCCGGGTTCGCCAGCGGCGAGGTACCGCACTCCGCGACATTCTGGATGCGATTGGCGGCGACCTCGATCCGGATGCGCCGCTGGGCAACGACGAATTGGAAATCGTCGAATCCGGGACGACGGTTCAGTTACCGACCTTTGCCAACACGACCATTACCACCACGGTCAGCGTGCCTGACGGCGGTACGGTCCTGCTGGGTGGCATCAAATCGATGTCCGAAGGCCGCACGGAACGCGGCGTGCCGTTCCTCAGCAATATTCCGTATGTCAACCGTCTGTTCACCAACGTCGGTATCGGCCGCGAAACCAACAGTCTGATGATGATGGTGACGCCGCGGATTATCATTCAGGAAGAGGAAGAACAGTTCCAGGTCACGACCGGCAACTAGCCCGGCTGGTCCAGCCTGTTCGAAAAATCAGGGGTCGTCGAGTCCATCGGGCTCGACGACCTTTTTCTTTGGTTACGGCGACTCCGGCATGCCGTCGACGGGCGACACCCCGATGGCCTCCGGGAACATGATCGCGATCACCATGGGCCGTTCCCGGGTCGCGGCATCCCCGAATCGGCGGCGCGGGCGGCGGCTCGCGCTGGTGTTGACTTGACGGCTGAATGTGTGGCGATCAGGATAGGCCGCATCTGACCCTTTCTCGACGCTGATTGCCTCGATCAATGCGGTAACGACTGATCAACCGCCGAACCGGATTCATTATGGATGCAGAACGCTGGCCCATCGGGGTTTTTACCAGTATTGATGCCGGACTGGGAGTTTCGCTGGACGTGGCGCACCAGTTGGGGATTCCCACCATCCAGCTGCATGCCCCGGCCCGCCCGTCACGCACGCCGGCAACCGCCGCCCGCTTCGTGCAGCGACTGGAATCCCTGGGCATTCGTCTGACGGCGGTGTTCGGCGGATTTGAAGGTGAAAGCTATTCGGATATTCCGACCGTCGCGCGGACGGTCGGACTGGTCCCTGCGGCCACCCGCCAGCAACGGCTGGCGGAAATGAAACAAATCTCTGACTTCAGTGTTTTGCTGGGCTGTGATGTGGTTGCCCTGCATCTGGGTTTCGTGCCCCATGACCGGTTGGCCGCCGAATACCAGGAGATTGTGTTAACGACCCGCGATCTTTGCCAATACTGCCGGCACCATGCTCAAAACCTGCATCTGGAGACCGGTCAGGAATCGGCCGCCGGACTGGTCCAGTTCATGGACGATGTCAATTGCGAGAATCTGTTTGTGAATTTTGATCCGGCCAACATGATTTTGTACGGAACAGGCGAGCCGATCGAAGCGTTCGGCATGCTGGGCTCGCGGGTCCGCAGCGTTCATTGCAAGGATGCCAAATGGTCCAGTCAGCCGGGCGTCACGTGGGGCGAGGAGGTTCCGCTGGGCGAGGGCGCAGTGGACATTCCCGCCTACCTGCAAACGTTACGTGACATCGGATATGACGGACCACTGACGATTGAACGCGAGATTCCCAGGGAACCGGCGCGGCAGAAAACCGAGATTGCCCATGCCTGTGCGATACTCGAAAACCTGCGTCAAAACTGGGGTGAACCGAATCTGTGCCGGCCGTCACCGGAACCACGGGGCCCGCTCCGGCCACGGGGGGCTTTTTACAGCACCTGACCCAGCAGATAGCCGACAATCGCCCCGGCGACCAGACAAACGGCACTGGTGATGACCAGCACGTTCATGGAAAACGTCGGTTCGTCCGAATCCAGACGCCCGGCCCGGGTGTACTGGCTGACCACGGTCTGGGTGAAGGGAGGGGGAGGCGGTGTTACGCTCCGGGATTCGAAATCACTGACGCTCGAGCCCTGGGACGAGGTCATGGTTTCGCTATTGCCAGTGATCTCGGTCATGGCCATGTCGGCCACATCTTCGGCAGGATCGGTGTCCTGTTCCGGCCGGTCCGGGGCAACGGTGCCGGCATCCACCGCGAACGCTCCATTTGCTCGGCCAGCAACGGACTGTTGTCACTGGCCCACGGCGCCAGACGCTCGGCAACCTCGGCCGGCCGACTGAATCCTCAACGCCGGATCCTTTTCCATCATGTCGCCGATCAGATCGACGAATTCGTCGGTAACCTCTTCATTGAAGCGACGCGGATGCCACGGCGTTTCCTCCATGTGGCGTCGGGCCTTGCTCTTGGGCGTGCCACCGGGGTAGGGCACCTTTCCGGTGACCGCGTAGTACAGGGTGCAGCCCAGCGAATAAATATCACTGGATCGGGTGATATTATGCGGGGTCCGGATTTGTTCGGGTGACAGATAATCGGCGGTGCCCACCGTCTTGCCAGCTCGCGGATCGTCGACATCGTGCAAATAGCCGGCCAACCCCAGGTCCGACAGTTTGGCAACGCCGTCCGGTGTCACCAGGATATTGCCGGGTTTGATGTCGCGATGAATCAGATTGTGGGAATGGGCGTGTTCCAGCCCCTCGGCCGATTGCTTGATGACGTTGGCCGCCTGTTGAACGTCCAGATGCCCCTTGGTGCGCACCAGTCGCCGCAGGTCCGTTCCCGGCACGAACTCGACCACCAGGAAATGAACCCCGCCATCCTCGCCGGCATCAAAGGCCCGGACCAGATTGGGATGATCCAGTTGGGCCTGGGTACGGATTTCGCGTCGAAAATTGGATACCGATTCATCGTTGGCTTTTTGCAACGGCAGGACCTTGATGGCACATTCACGGCCCAGCATTTCGTGAACGGCCTTGAAAACCTGCCCCATGCCACCCTGGCCGATCCAGTCGGTAATGATGTAGGCACCCAGTTTCAACCGCGTCCGGCCCGCCATCAATTGATCGGCCTGGTAGGAAGTGATCTTGCCGGTTTCGATCAGGACCGCGGCCAGTTCCTTGTCGTCGATTTCCTCGACGGTCATGCTGCGGCCCACGTTGCGGACCACTCCCATCATGGCTTCGCGCAACTGTTGCGACGTTACCAGCCTGCTCTGCAGGGCAGCTTCCTTGAACGAGATCGTTGGCGAATTGAGAGACATTCCGATCAGTCCAGCATTAGCCGGGCAAACGGTGGCACGAACGGGACGAGCTGTCAGACAAGTTGTTGGCGGCCGAATCCGGCGGGCGGCCCCCCACAGAATACCCTATTTTTGCCTGTCGGCGAGAAGAACCAAGGTCAAATGTCTGTGAATCGCGTAATTTTCCAGCTGACCGGCGGTTCGACTTGAAATGTCATTTGATCGGGCCGGACCGGATGTGCCAGACTTATGGATTTCGCCAGCAATGCGATCCCCCGAAAATTCTGGCTGCCGCCATATTTGTGATCGCCCAGGACAGGCCAGCCCCGGCTGGAGAACTGCAGGCGGATCTGGTGTTTGCGACCAGTCAACAAGTCGATTTCGACCAGTGTCCGGGCGTCGTACACTCCCAGGCGGCGCCAGCGAAGTTCGGCATGCCGCGCCCCCGGGGTCGCCTGCTCACAGACGGTCATTCGCCGCCGCGTATCATCCTTGACGACCCAGTCGGTCATTTCCCCGGCCGATTCCCCCAGGGTCGCTTCCACGATGGCCCAGTATTGCTTGATCACCCGGCCGTCCCGAAACTGTTTCGCCAACCGGGATGCGGCCTTGGAGGTCCGCGCAAAAACCAGTACGCCACAGCTGAACGCGTCCAGGCGACTCACCACGCCCAGGTAAACGTTTCCGGGCTTGCGGTATCGCCGACGCAGGTAGTCCTTGACCAGCGTCACCATCGACCGTTCTCCGGCAGCGGTACCCATGGTGGGAATTCGTGGCGGCTTGTTGACCACGATCAGGTGGTTATCTTCATACAGGATATCGAGCACGGGCTGTTGCATGCCCCCGATTATTGCGGCCGGTCCGGAATTGGCGAGGGCCTGCCCACGGGTCACCGATGCCGGTTTCGGCTGGGGTGCCTGCCAGCCCCAACGTTGTTCACCCCTGCCTGAATCCCCGGGCGAGGACCGATCGGGTTTCCCATGATTCTGATTCTGGCCAGCTCCTCACCCCGCCGCCGCCAGCTGCTGGCGAATGCCGGTTACCGGTTTGTGGTGCAACCTCCGGATCAATCCGCCGAGCAGAATCCCGGCGGTGACCTGACGCCGATTGAACTGGTGGCTGAACTGGCGTTGCAAAAGGCCCGGGACGTGGCCAGCCGGACGGCCAGCGGACTGGTTTTGGCGGCCGACACCGTGGCGGAGTGTTGCGGTCAGGTTCTGGGGAAACCGCGGGATCGGGACCAGGCCCGGGAAATGCTGACCCTGATGAGTGGCCAGGATCATTTTGTGCATACCGGGGTTTGTCTCTGGTTGAGGCCCGACGATCATCGTTTGGTACGCACGGACACCACCCATTTGCACATGAACCGGTTGTCGACCGCGCAAATCGAAGCGTTTTTGGACTCGCAAGGTTGGGTCGGCAAGGCCGGGGGATTCGGCTACCAGGACGGTTTGGACTGGGTGCATATTACCGCGGGCAGCGAAAGTAACGTGGTGGGTTTGCCCATGGAATTGCTGGCCGACATGTTGCGGGAAATCGATGCTGTCGGGCCACCGCCGCGGGACTGATGGCGGACCGCACCGCCGTGGTTCGCGCCGGCTCCGCGAGCGGGCCCGCGCCGGGCACAAAAAAACGGTTTGGCCCGCAGCGTCAGTGCCGCGGGCCAAACCGGAAACGGTCGACGGGTTCCCTGATTGGGATGCGGGCGGCTCTAGTTGTCGCCACCGCGGCGGCGGCGGGGAGTCTGACCCAGTTCGACCGTCAGCGTCCCTTCGTCGTCACCCCGCATATATCGGATTTCGATTTCGTCTCCGGGTCGCTTGTCGGCCAGCAGCCCGGCCAAACCGCGAGCATCCGTGACTTTTTCCCCTTCGATATCGAGGATCACGTCGCCGACTTGCAGGCCGGCTTCCAGAGCCGGTGTGCCATCGGGCAGTTCCTCAACCAGCGCTCCACGCGGATCCTTTTCGTAATCCAGCCGGGCGCCCAGCCAGGCGCGGCTGCGCCGCTGGCGAGTCACTTCGGTATAGACGGGAGCCTGCTCGGCGTCGGCCAGTTCGCGGATCAGACGCTCGGTGTAGTCGATCACGCGAACGGCCCCATCGATATTCAGCGTTTCGTAATCGTCTTCGGGCGTGTGATAGATATCCGTCAGTCCGGTATGCAGGAACATGACAGGAACCTTGACGCGGACAAACGCCATATGATCGCTCCCGGCAAACGGACTGGGCTGCCGGTCCAGTTGCAGGGGTTGGTTCGCATCGTTGGCCTTGTCGAGAGCGGCATCAAACATCTCGGCCGTTCCTGTCCCGAAAATCGTCAACTTGTCATTCCGCAACCGACCAATCATGTCGTAATTGATCATGGCCACCGTTTTTTCCAGAGGGAAAAGCGGGTTTTCAACGTAGTGGGCGCTGCCCAGCAGGCCGCGCTCCTCGCCGCTGAAGGCCACAAAAACCAGGCGGCGGCCAGGTTTTTTGTCGGCTGTGGCAAACCGCCGGGCCAGTTCCACCACGCCGGCGGTCCCGGTGGCGTTGTCGTCGGCCCCGTTATGAATCTCGCGTCGCTCGGGGGTCTGCGAACCATATCCGCCAAAGCCGAGGTGATCGTAATGGCCGCCGATGACGATGGTTTCATCCGCATGGGGACCTTCGCCCTCAACCACACCCACCAGATTGCTGGTCGTGACATCATTGGTCGAGAACTCGGAACTGGCTGTGACGGTCCAGCTGCCAAGCGTTTGCGACAGGGGTTCCAGGCTGTCGTCAATCCGGTCTTCGATCGCTGCCAGCGACGTGAGCTTTTCGCCGGAGGGAAGGATCAGGGGGCTTTTTTGCAGGATCTTGTCGAGTACCCGGCGTTTGACATGAAAAAACGGCATGACGCTGCCACTTCGGCCAAACTGGCTGGTCTGGGCCAGTTCATCCGACGCGTCGTCAGCGGCCCGTACCTGGTCGTTGACGAGGATTGCGGCCCGTGCGCCGTTTTCACTGGCCAGCGCCAACTTGCGGCTGATCGAGGCATTCGGCGAATTTTCGGTCCCCATAAACACGCTGTTGGCATCATTCTGCTGGGGCTCCATCCGGATAAACACGACGACCTTGCCATCGACATCGATATTGCCGTACTCCAGATAATTGTTGTCCTCGTCCGTGATTCCATAACCGACGAACACCAGCTCGGCACCGGAAACCTCCCCGGGCCCCCCCACCATCAATGGTCGAAAATCCTGATCCAGCGTCAACTCGATTCCCGAGTCCTCTTTCGATTCCTCCGAATCGCCTTGTTCAAAAACCAGTCGGGTGGCAGCGGCATCAACCGTCGTTCCCATGTTGATTTCAAAAGGCTGCCGGTACGAGCCATCAGGCGTTCCACTGGCAACGCCAAACGCCTTGAACTCCCCGATGATATAGTCAGCCGCCGTTTCAATCCCCCGCGATCCGGGCTCCCGGCCTTCCAGGTCATCCGATGCAAGAAACTTGATATCGTAATCAATCCGCTGCGCAGGGATCGGTCTGGGCACAGGCGTGGATCGCTGAAACTGCCGATCCGACAGCCACGAGGATGAAAGCCAATTTGCCGCGAAAGGTCGTATGCCAACCTGGGATCGTATATTTCACTCGTAGTTCTCCTGATTAAACAATGTGGCCGGGCCAGCGCAACCCGGCCCAACCGTTGTACCCTGAAAATTCAATGGTTCGGGCCAGACGCTTTCGGACCCCCCTATCGTAACAATTCCAGATCGCTCAGTCACCGCACCTGGACAACCCGCCGGTGGCCGGAACCCCGCTGACCGCCACGGGGTCCCAACCGTTTGGGCGCGGCCTCCAGGTATCCCGGTCCGACCCGGATCGTTCACTGGCTTTGCCGGTCTTGTCCGGCAGAAACCAGATCCCCGGGACCACAGGATCCGGGCGGCCAACGCCTTCAAAATTTGTTGGGTTCGGGGTACACTTTGGATTCGAATCGGGGCACCGCCGTCTCGTTTCGGCGGGTGTTCCCGGAACCATCCGGAATGGACCGGTACGCCCATCCGGCGTATGTTTCCGCCGGCAACCGGCACCTGACCGCTGCGGAGCCAGGAATTCCGGGGTTTTGGTTTACCGTCGTGGCAACCGATACCCGCGGGCATTGCCGACTGCTGATGGACTCGGCCGGGAAAACCGGATTTCAATACGTGTGTCCGTCGGCCAGATTCGTGATGCGGTTGCCCCCAAAAGACTGCCCAGGTGAAATCTGCTGTCCCACCTGATCCCCGTGGCCCTCCCGGCAGGAGACTTTGAATGAATGAACCAGCACAGATGACGATCAACAAACTGGAACTTCTCAAGTTAATGTACCTCAGTCGCGAGGGAGATCGTCGTGAGGGCGTTTTGCATCGCCAAAGCAAGGGTTGGTTCCAGGTCGCCGGGATGGGACACGAGGCACTGGCCGTGGTCGCCATGTTGCTGGAAAAAGACGATTACCTGTTTCCCTATTATCGCGATCGGGCCATGGTGCTGGCCCGCGGGGTCAGCAACGCGGAATTGGCCACCGTTTATTTTGCAAAACGCGGCAGCAGCAGTGGCGGACGGCAGATGCCCGGCCACTATTCCGACCGGGCGCGAAACATTTGGTCGGTCCCCACCCCCACCGGCGCCAACGCCTTGCCCGCTTGCGGCGTCGCCTGGTCCATGCAGTTAAAAGGCCTGCCCAACGTGGCCGTGGCTACCGTGGGAGACGCCGCCTCGCGACAGGGAGAATTTTACGAAGCCGTTGCGTTTGCGGTCGAGCGACAATTGCCGATTGTTTTTATTGTGGAAGACAACCAGTACGGAATCAGCACCAACACCGAGAAATTCAACCCGTTCAAACTCGGAATTTTTAACGAGGACATTCCCGTCCGGCACGTGGATGCCCGCCATCCTGACCGGGTTTTCGAAGCCGCCGCACCGGCCATTGATCGGGCCCGAAATGGCGGCGGTCCCACCGTTCTGTGGTGCCAGCTGGATCGTCTCTGCAGCCATACCAGCAGTGATGATCAGCGTGTCTATCGGCCCCAGGACGAGATCGATGCCATGAGCCATCGGGATCCGATTCTGCTGGTTACCAATGAGCTGATAGAGGCCGGCGAATTAACGGAGGAAGACTGGGAAAAAACCCGCCAGGAAATCGATGAGCGGGTCGACCGGGAATACGTGGCCGCCGAAGCGGAACAGGATCCGTTGGCCAGTGAATTGCTGGACCATCTGTTCGGACCCGAACCGGAGCCAACGCCGCCGCCGCTGGAGGGCGGCAAGAAATGGCGGATGGTGGATGCCATGAATTCGGTGTTTCGGCACGCCCTGGCGGACAACGACGATCACGTATTTTTTGGCGAAGACATCGAAGACCCCAAAGGGGGCGTGTTTCGGCTGACGGCGGGTCTTTCCGATGCATTTCCGCATCGCGTATTTAATTCACCGCTGGCCGAAGCAACGATTATGGGCGTGGGCTGTGGCATGGCCAGTTTCGGCATGAAACCCGTGTTTGAGCTGCAATTCATTGACTTTATGGGCCCCGGCTGGAACCAGATTGGCCAAAACCTGGCGACCCTCCGCTGGCGGACCTTTGGTCACTGGAAATGTCCGATGGTGGTGTACGCACCGTACGGCGCCTATTTGCCAGGCGGGTCGATTTGGCACAGCCAGGCCAACGAGTCCTTGTTTGCCCACGTTCCCGGATTGCGGGTGGTTGTGCCCAGCACCCCCGAAGACGCGGCGGCCCTGATCTGGACTTCGATGCAGGCCGAAGACCCCACCATTTTCCTGATCCCCAAACACCTGTTTCGGCTGCAAATGGATGTGCCTGTGGACGTTCCGGCGGTCGGGTTCGGGTCGGCCCGGATCCGCCGGGCGGGCGACGACGTCACCGTCGTGACCTGGGGTAACTGCATCGAACAGTCCCTGGCCGCCGCCAACCAGCTGGCGGATGAAGTATCGGTGGAAGTCATCGATCTGCGGAGTATTGTCCCCTGGGATCGGCAAACCGTGATTGATTCTCTCGAAAAAACCGGGCGTCTTGTGATTGTTCAGGAAGATGGCCGAAGCAGCAGCGTCGGGCAAATGGTCATCAGTGAATTGGTCGGCAACCCGGATACGTGGTCGCTGTTCTTCAGCGCACCGCAACTGGTGGCCAAGCCGGACGTACACGTGGGATACAATCCGATTTATGAATACGCCGCACTGCCGAGTGCCGAACAGGTGATCGAGGCGATTCGTCTGGCGATGGAGGAATAAAACCAATGCCCGTAATTTCAGTTCGCATCCCGCAACTGGGCGAGGGATTGCAGGAAGCGTTGCTGGTCGAGTTTCTGAAACAGCCCGGCGACATGGTCAAACGCGACGAACCGATTTACGTCATGGAAACTGACAAGGCGACCACCGACGTCGAGTCTCCCTATATGGGAAAGCTGGTGGAATGGACCGTCGAAACCGGCACGGTGCTGGCCATCGGCACCGAAATCGCCCGCATGGAAGTCGCCGAGGGTGTCAAGGAAATGGCCAGCGGACACGGTCCTCCGGCGGAGGCTGCCGGTGGCCTTGCCAGCGAACCGGCCACCGCCACGGCGACGGCGACCGCGACCGAATCGAAAAAGGGCTCTGCCCTGCGGCGGGCCTCGGTCGCCATTCCCCCGCGAACCCGCAAGTACCTGAAGGAAAAAGGACTGCTGGAGCTGGCCGACCAGATTCCTGCCGACGGTTCCAAATTGATGCCTGAGGATGTTGACCGTTACCTGGCGGCCCGCTCGGATGATCATGCGGCCGCCGTCTCAAGTGACGAATTCGACGGCGGTGCCCCTGCCGCAATCGCAAATCGTGCTGAATTACCGGTTGTCGCGAGGCACCAAGGTCTGCGTACCGGTCACGGTCATTAACGAAATCGGCTGGTGGGCTCTGGAATCGGCCCGCGACCGGGTGCGACCCCAGGGCGGTCCCACGGCCGTTTGCATGGCCTGCTGGTGTGTCGCCCAGGCCCTGAAACAGCACGACAGGTTTCGCAGCGCCCTGACGACCGACGGCAAATCGCTCAAGGTCTTTCACCGCGTCAATTTGGGAGTCGCCGTGGCCTTGCCCGGTGACGAAATGGTGACCGCCGTGATACGCGGTGCCGACCAAATGACCCAGTCGCAGTTCTTTGAGGCCTACCAAAAACAGGTGGTGCAGGCCCGCAACGGAAAAGACCAGGCCGATGAATCGACGTCGATCACGATTTCGAATATCGGCAAGGCCGGCATGCGTATTGGTATTCCCGCGATTGTCGCGCCCGCCGTGGCCACCCTGGCGATCGGCGAATCCTATGCCTTGCCGGTGCCCCGTGGCGACGGTTTTGAATTCCGGCAGATGGTCATGGCAACGTTGAGTTTTGACCACCGGATCGCCAATGGCGTGGGCGCTGCGAATTTTCTGACCGATATCAAAACGGAAATGGAAACGTTTCAATTAACGTAGCTCCGGCGGCCCGGGGTTTGGAAACCGGCCAGGCCAGGCATCCGCGGAACCACGGTTTCCCGGCCGTTGCAGACGTGAGTTGATGAACAGATTTCCGGCAAATCGCCACGCCTGGTTGCCGGTGGTTTCCATCCTGGTCGCATGGGCCGGCATTGCGTGGTTTTCCTGTTATCGCTACCAGCCGGTTGCGGTGGTTCCGGCAACGGCACCGGCAGACGTGTTTTCGGCCGAGCGAGCCGAAGCATTCGTGGAGCGGCTGTTCCGGAATGCCACACCCCATCCGGCCGGTTCGAATGCCGCATTTCGAAACCGGATCGTGGACGAGTTTCGTGCGCTGGGATATGAAACCGAGTTGCAACAGGCGGCGTCCCATAATCCCAATTGGCGATACCAGGGCGAGTTGCCGGTCCCGTTGACCAACGTGATCGCCAGCCGGCCGGCATCCCGCGGCGGCCCCGGTGTTGCCAATATCATTCTGGCGGGACATTTTGATTCGCACCCCCGGTCGCCGGGGGTCTCCGACGATGGCGTGGCCGTAGCCATCCTGCTGGAAATCGCCCGAATGCTCAGCCGCGGCCAGTCGCCCGGGATGGCTGCCTGTTACTTCTTGCTCACCGACGGCGAGGAATTCGGATTGTTGGGCGCCCGGGAATTCGTTCGCAGCCACCCACTGGCTCATTTGAACGAGCCGCCGCTGGTCATCAATATCGAGGCCCGTGGAACGTCCGGCCCCAGCCTGATGTTCGAGACCAGCACCAACAGCCGCTGGCTGGTGGACGTTTTTGCCAGGTCCGCGCGACGACCGTTTGCTTCGTCATTGTTCTATGAAATCTACCGCTATCTGCCCAACGATACTGACTTCACCGTCTTTCGCGACGCAGGCATGCCGGGGCTTAATTTTGCATTTATCGGCAACGTCAAAAACTACCACACAGCCGACGACAATTTTGACAATCTGGATCGTCGCAGTTTGCAGCATCAGGGAGAAAACGTCTGGAACGTCTTGCGCACGATCCACCGCCAACGGGAGGGTACGCCCGTTGCCGGAACCAGTGTTTATTTTGACCTGTACGGTTACGGTGTCGTCCGCTGGCCTGCCGGCTGGACCGGCTGGTTGGTGGCGGCGGGCATCCTGCTGGGGATTGCGGGAATGATCCCCGGGCCGGGTCGAGGGTCGATGTTGTCCGGGGACGGATTACCCCCGTCCCGTCCCTGGCGGGCCGCCCTGGCCCTGTTGTTTGGCGGGCTGGTCGTTTCGGTCGCGCTCGGCTGGCTGATCCAGTTCGGTCTGCGCCTGGACGGCGTTCTGGATAACCCTTTCCCCGCGTATCCGCTGCTGATGGAATTGACGTTTTGGCTGTGGCCCTTGACCGCGGCGGTCGGGATAACGCACAGCTGGGCCGCGACAACGACCGGTTATCACCTCAGTGCGGTGGTGTTTGGGCTCTGGGCGGTACTGGCCGCCGCCGCAGCGTTGCTGGTTAACGGCGGCAGTTACCTGCTGGTTGTGCCGCTGCTGGTGACGGCAGGATTTGCGGTTGTGATCCGACTGGCCAAGGGCTGGCCCGACTCGCAAGCGACCGTCAGGGCGGTCTCGCTGGTGGCGGCCATTGCCGCGGGAATCATCTGGTTGCCTCTGGAACGCGTTTTTTATGATGCCGTGGGGTTCAATATGTACCCCGTCATGGTCGCCCGGATCGCCCTGGTGCTGACGGCATTGCTGCCCGTCCTCGGTGCGACCCGGCAGCAGGTATTGCACAAGCTGTTTTGGGGATTGGTGCTGGCGACCACCGGGATCACGATGGCGGCGGTGATTGCCCACTAGAACCGCCGGGTCGTCACCAGCATGCAACGGCGTGCGCGGGCTTCCGTCGCTCGCCCCTGGTCGTCGTGGTCGGCGGCGTGACGATCATTTCGGCCACTCCCAGGATGTTGCCATTGGCCAACAATGCCGGTCCGCTTCATCATCGGGCCATTTATTTTTCAACATCTGTCAGTTGCACTGCCCGCCACGGATTGAGACGGATTGTTTCGGCAGAATTTTCCAGCCAACCGGTCATCCGTTGTACTAGAGTTTGATGGACCCCTTGCCAACTCAGCACTGGTTCAGTTTGACCTGCCGAACTGCCATGCATTTCCCGCGCACGAGTTGAGGCAAAAAAATATGTGCAGACTCGCCAGATGTACGACGTGTTTTTGGGTGGCAACCGCCACATTGCTGACGGCCGGCACCGCCCGTGCCGACATTGTCTATGACCTGAATCTTTTCCCCGGCTTTCCGGCACCCTGGACATTCGATTCCTCCACCATCACGACCGACGGGACGCTGGGAACGTTGTCGGAAAGCAACATCACGGACTGGTCGATTCGTTTTACATCGCCGGCCGGCAGCCACACGCTGACGCCCGCCAACAGCTATTTTCAATTTGCCGGTGCCGCCTCAACCCTGATCGCCACGGAAACCGGTTTGACAATGGAAACCAGCCCGACCGGGGAATTCCTGCTGGAGTTTTTCTCTGATACGTTTCTGCAAGACGTATTGTGGCGAAGTTCCAGCAGCGGGGGGACAGCCCGCCTGGAAATGTACGACCTGTGGCCCGGCGGTGGTATCGTCTCGACCACCCTGGCATCCCCCGGGGAACAGTTGCGGTTGTCGACCGCGATACCCGAACCGTTCACCAGCGGACTGCTGTGCCTGGGAACAGGCATTATTTCGCTGCGACGGGGCAGACGCTGACACATGCCTGCAACGCCGGCCCGGCCCGACCCCGGCATGGGGACCGGTCAGGGTGCCAGCAGCAGACGGCTGGGTGCTTCCAGAAACCCGATTACTTCGTTCAGGAAACGGGCAGCCGCCCCGCCATCGATCAGACGGTGATCATAGGAAATGCTCAGCGGCATCATCAGCCGCGGTACGATCTGTTCATTGCGTACGACCGGCATCTGGCGGGCCCGGCCGACCAGCAGGATCGCCGTTTCGGGAACATTGATAATCGGCGTGGACCACGTGCCGCCAATGGCTCCCAGATTACTGATCGTGAACGTGCTGCCCTTCAGATCCTCCAGCGTGAACTGATTGTCACGCACCTTGTCGGCTATTTTGCCCAACTGCTGGGCGATGACCGGGATGGACAGTTCACTGGCGTTTCGCAGGGACGGTACCACCAGTCCCCGATCGGTGTCCACGGCGATCCCGACGTTAATGTATTCCTTGTAGGTGATCAGGCCCTCCTCCAGGTCGACCGACGCATTGATCACCGGATGATTCCGCAAGGCCATGGCCACCGCCTTGATGACAAACGGCAGCGATGTCAATTTGATGCCCCGCGCCGCATAGTCCTCCTTGCTGGATTTGCGAATATTTTCCAGCTCGGTAACGTCGGCATCATCAAAATTCGTAACGCGGGGAACAGTCGACCAGCTGCGGTGCATTTGCTCGGCAATCGTGCGCCGCATACGTGACATTTTTTCATGACGCACGGGCCCAAAACCGTCGCTGACGCCCGGAGCGACTGATTCGGCGGAGCGGTTCCCGCCGGAACGGACCACTTTCAGGATATCGTCGCGTGTAATTCGGCCAGCGGATCCCGTACCGGTCACCGTCGCCAGATCGACACCCAGTTCGCGGGCAAAGCGCCGCATGGCGGGTCCGGCGGCAATCTCCGGTCCAGGCTGGCTGGAGCCGGTCGATTGGTCTGCCGGACCGGAATCGGCGGCGGCGCAGGCCGCTGGCGAGGCGGCGACGGCGGGTTCAGCCGGCCTGGCGGGTTCAGCCGGCCTGGCGGGTTCGCTGGGCCTGGCGGGTTCAGCCAGGCCTGGTGGGTTCGCTGGGCCTGGCGGGTTCGCTGGGCCTGGCGGGTTCGCTGGGCCTGGCGGGTTCGCTGGGCCTGGCGGGTTCGCTGGGCGGCGAGCCGGCGCGGGCCCCGTTTTGCGCGGCTTCCTGGACTGACGGCCGCGCGGGAAGATTCGGCCGGTTTGGTTTGCGGTTCTGGTGGCGCTGCGGGCGGCTCGATTGGCCCGGCGTCCGAAGTGCTTTCCAGGGTCAACAGGATTTGCCCGACCTGAACCGTATCCCCCTCGGCGACATGGACCTGGGCAACTCGCCCCGCCTGGTTGGCTGGCACGATGGCCGTGGCCTTGTCGGTTTCCAGTTCGATGATCCCCTGGTCCCGGGCAACCATGTCCCCGGCAGCGACGAGGACTTCCAGGACGTCCGCAGAATCAATCCCTTCTCCCAAATCGGGCAACTTGATTTCAATAGCCATTCGCAGGGTGCCCCGTCTGTCAAAAACGGTTGTGATGGTTGTGGATTGAAAAGGTTCCGGGCATTTGCCAACTCCGGACAGGGATCTGCCCGGATCGTCAGGCGTACAACGGCCACTGCTTGTCCGGATCGTAGTCCAGATCACGAATGGCACGGGCCACATCGGCCTTTTTCAGCTTGCCCTGATGAACCAGTTGATCGAGGGCGGCGATAACAATGGATTCGGCGTCCACTTCGAAATGCCGGCGTAACGTTTCGCGTGTGTCACTGCGACCCAGCCCGTCGGTGCCGAGCACCAGAAACTGGCCCGGCATGAATTCCCGAATTTGCTCCATGTAGGCGCGGACATAATCGCTGGTGGCGATAAATGGTCCCTCGCATTCCTGCAAGCGGGAAGTGAGAAACGCGGTTTTGGGTTTTTTGCTGGTCGGATGCAACCGGTTCCAGCGAGCCGCCTGCTGGGCGTCCCGGGCCAGTTCCGTATAACTGGTAACGCTCCAGACATCCGAACTGATGCCGTACTTTTCCGCCAGCAATTGCTGCGCGGCGCAGCACGCACTGCATGATCGCTCCGCTGCCGAACAACTGCACACGCAGCTTGCCGCCATCTGCCTCGACGGTTCGAAACCGGTACATCCCCCGGCAAATATCTTCCTCAACCCCGTCGGGCATGGCCGGCATCTCGTAATTGGCGTTGGTGGCCATCAGGTAATAGATCGCCGTTTCACCCTCCGCATACATGCGTCGCAATCCGTCAAAAATAATTACGGCGGTTTCATAATGAAACGCCGGATCGTAGCTGCGTACAAACGGAAAGGCGATGGCATTGAGGAGACTGTGTCCGTCCTGATGTTGCAGCCCCTCGCCATTGAGCGTCGTACGACCGGCGGTGGCACCGATCAGGAATCCCTTGGCGCCGATGTCCGCCGCCGCCCAGATCGAATCACCGACTCGCTGGAAACCAAACATCGAGTAGTAGATATAAAACGGAATCATGTTAACACCATGCGCTGCATAGGCGGTCCCCGCCGCCGTGAACGAAGCCAGCGATCCGGCCTCCGAAATGCCTTCTTCCAGCAGCTGGCCATCGGTCGCCTCGCGATACGGCGTCAGCTGCCCGGAATCCACCGGTTCGTACAACTGGCCCACATGTGAATAAATGCCGACTTCCTTGAACATCCCCTCCATCCCGAACGTGCGGGACTCATCGGGAACAATCGGAACCACGTTTTTCCCGATTTTTGAGTCGCGGCACAAACGGCTCAGCAAACGGACGAATCCCATGGTGGTTGAAATCGACTTGCCATTGTCGCGATCAATCATCTTGCGATAGTCGTCAAACGAGGGAACATCCAGCGCAGGGTGCTGGAGGGGCCGCGCCGGGACATAACCGCCCAGCGCCTGGCGGCGTTCCCGGATGTACTTCATTTCGACGCTGTCTTCGCCGGGCCGATAGAAGGGCGCTTCGCCGACCTCCTGATCGGAAATCGGAATTCCGAACCGGCTGCGAAACTCCAGCAACTCCTCGGTGTCCGCGTTCTTTACATTGTGAGCCACATTGCGACCTTCGCCAATTTCACCGAGACCGTACCCCTTGATGGTTTTGGCCAGGATAACCGTCGGCTTGCCCCTGGTGGCCAGAGCTGCCTGGTAGGCCGCATACACCTTTTCCGGATCATGTCCGCCCCGCCGCAACGTTTGCAGTTTTTCGTCGGACAGGTTGCCGACCGTCTCCAGCAACTCCGGATACTTGCCAAAGAAATGTTCCCGGATGTAGGACCCCGGCGAAACCACGTAACGCTGGTACTGGCCATCGACGACTTCGCCCATCCGTTTTACCAGCAACCCCTTTTCGTCTTTTTCCAGTAACGAGTCCCAGTCATCTCCCCAAATCACCTTGATGACGTTCCAGCCTGCGCCTCGAAACAGGGCTTCCAGTTCCTGAATAATCTTGCCGTTTCCCCGCACCGGACCGTCCAGCCGCTGCAGATTACAATTAATAACAAAGGTCAGGTTTTCCAGTTGTTCGCGGGCGGCCAGGGTGATGGCGCCGAGGGTTTCGGGTTCGTCGCATTCGCCGTCACCCAAAAACGCCCAGACATGCTGCTGGCTGGTGTCCTTGATGCCGCGATCGCGCATGTAGTGGTTGAATCTGGCCTGGTAAATGGCCGTAATTGCCGACAATCCCATCGAGACGGTGGGATACTCCCAAAAATGCGGCATCAACCAGGGATGAGGATACGACGACAAGCCGTTGTCGAACGCCACCTCGCGGCGAAAGTTGTTCAGGTGATCCTCGCTGATTCGACCTTCCATAAAAGCCCGCGCGTAAATCCCCGGCGAGGCGTGCCCCTGAAAAAACACCATGATCACCGTCGTAACCGGATTCACCACGACCGCGCAGCACATGGTTAAAAGCCACCTCAAACAGCGTGGCCGTGGAGGCATACGTGGAGATATGCCCTCCAATTCCCTTGTGACGTTCTTGTTCTGCCGCACGACCATCGCCATGGCATTCCAGCGAATAATGCTTTTGATGCGACGCTCGATTTCCCGATTACCGGGATAGGCAGGCTGTTGGTCCACGTGAATGGTGTTGATATACGGCGTGGTGGACTTGGTCTCCAGATCCACGCCCTCGGCCCGGGCCCGGGCCTCCAGAACCGACAACAGGTATTTGGCCCGCTCCGGTCCCCGGCTGTTGATCACGTACTCCAGCGAATCAATCCACTCCTCGGTCTCGACCGGGTCCGCATCGATCATCTGCCGAACATACGGTTCGCTGTCGGGCGTGGCGGTATGGCTGGGTTGCAAATCACCGGGTTGTACGACGTTTGCCATGGGTTTAACTGCCTCACTGTCCTGATTCAGGTGCCTGGATTCACGCTGGCCTGGTATGGACCGGTCGCCGCACACCTCCGTCCATCGGAGGTCGGGGCTGGTTGGTGCGGGCGGGCGAGCACACAAAAACCCTGCCGCGAGCAACCGCCGGGGCAAGTCGGTCAGATCTCCTGCGATGCTTTCTATTGTCATAAACCGCAGGAAATCGGTAAAGGCTGTATCGCGCGGGTGTGAACCCGGCAGGTCTCCGTTGTGTGGCATCCCGGGCTCTGGGGTGATCGAAGCTCCCCAGTCGCGCGACAAGGCGTTTAAGTTTTCCGGTAACGACCGCAGTTACCCACTTTGTAATTTCCATAATCATCCGGAATGCCGCCCCAATCAGGGAAACTTCCTCATATCCGCCGTACGGTCCTGCCGGCAACGGTTGCCCAGGCGTGCCAAACCGTCGTGCTGTCACCTGTGACTGCCACCAGCACAACAGTCATTGGTAACGTCACACCGGCGTTGAGCCGATGAATCAAGCAGCCCCAAATCCAGACAAACGGAAGGACCGTTTGGACCGATTAATTCGACCCGCCACGGTGAAACGATGATTTTGTGCCGCAATAACAGAGTCCCCAACCCTCTCCAGACCCCGACGGGCCGGGCCGGCCTGACGGTGTTTTTCGCGGTGGCGCTGTTTTTCGGTGCCCCGTTACCCGGGGACCTGCTGTGGGAGTCGCATTTTGCCGACGAAGATGCCATCACCAACGGATCGTCGGTCATGGCCGGTTCAACTCTGGTGACGTTTTTGACACAGGTGGTCAGCGATTCGGACGGGGGTACGTTCGATTTGGTGGCCGAACGCAGCGCCAGCTTTTTCTCGTTTGAGTCCGGAACGACCGGAAACCACACGGGCTATCTGGAAATGACGTTCAACAACGAAAACAACGACCCGGCAGACTACCTCGAATTGACAATGAACTTTTTTGCACCGGTAACGAACTTGCGATTTTCGGTACTGGACATCGACGGCTCGCCGGCCAGCAGCTGGGATGACGGCGTGGAAATATTCTATAACGGTATCAATGTCAGAACCGATCCTTCGCTTTACAGTCTTGGATCGATCGTGTTTCTGGACAATGAAACGTATATGGATGGATTCGAGTCGGGCACCACCTCGGCCGCAGCCAACGAGGTAACCGGCAACATCAACCTGGATTTCGGAGCGCTGGACATCAACAGTATTATGATTCGCTACCGATCCACCGACGACGCCGTCGCCAATCCGGCTTCGCAATTCATCGGGATTAGCGATCTGGTGTTTAATCCCACGGCGATTCCCGAACCAGGCGGCATGGTGGCGGTCGTCGCCCTGCTGGCCATGATCGCGTCGCCGCGCCGCCGAACCGGCATCCGCACATCGTCGACCGATGTCGCCAACTGACGGGAATGTGGCGGCTGGCCGTCCGATTGTTGCCTCCAAACTTTTCGGATTGACAACTTGCCGCCCCGGATTAGACTTGGCGGTCATATTGCATCAAGAGACCTGTGGAAGCCCAATTTTCCCAGGCGGCAACCGAGCCGGATTGCTTGAATCCGGCCGCGGTGCCGAGGCCAGCCCCGATGGCGGGGAACGATGCGGTCAAGGAAACATGCTGTGGACTTGGCAAAATGGTAGCGGTGGTCGCTGCCGACCCGATTTTTCGCCTGGCCTGGGTCTTGATGCCGTGAGGAGTTTACGGCATGAATTTTTCAATCCCTGACCCGTCGACAGCAACTGCGGCCGCCGTGTCCCCCCAAACCGTCGCTTGCGGCAGGTCTGATGGCGGAAATCCAAATCCGCTGGTGGAATCGATATGCCAGTCGACCACCTTTGTCCAGGATGAACTGTCGGGGGATTCGACCTGCACTTATTCGCGTGTGACCAACCCCACGGTGGAGGCCCTGGAGTCCGTGCTGGGTCGCCTGGAGCAGGCTCCCCCGTCGGTGTGCTTTTCGTCGGGACTGGCCGCCGAGACCGCATTGTTCCTGGCACTGCTCCGGCAGGGTGATCATATCGTGCTCAGCCAGGCAATTTATGGAGGAACGGTTCGGCTGATCCGGGAATTGCTGGCCGGACTCGGCATTTCTGCCACCTTTGTGGATGCCACCCATCCCCAAAACGTTGGCGACGCCCTGGTTCCCGAAACCCGACTGGTATTCGTTGAAACGCCGGCCAATCCGACGTTGTGCCTGAATGATATTCGGGCCATCAGTGGCATCACCCGCCAGGCGGGTGTTCCGCTGGCCGTCGACAACACGTTTTTGACGCCCGTTCTGCAACAGCCCCTGGACCTGGGAGCCGACATCAGCGTTTACTCGACAACCAAACATATCGAGGGCCATTCCTCAGCCCTGGGTGGTGCCGTTACCAGCCGCAACCCCGGGTTGCTGGAGCGTTTACGCTGGGTCCGCAAAAGCACTGGCACCATTCAGACGCCTCAAAACGCATGGGTCACCTTGCGGGGCGTCAAGACATTGCCGCTGCGAATCAAACAGCATTCCCAAAATGCGGCGGCCGTGGCCCAGGCGCTGGCCCGGGATCCCCGCGTGATTACCGTCCATTACCCCGGACTGCCTGACTTTCCCCAATCCCGACTGGCCGCCCGCCAGCACGGTGGAGCACATGGCGGCGTGATTTCTTTTGAATTGACCGGCGGTTACGAAACCACCTGCCGGTTTCTGGGCCAACTTCGATTGTGCTCTCTGGTCGAACATGTGGGTTCGGTTGAAACCCTGGTCACCCATCCGGCGTCGATGACGCATGCCGATGTGCCCCGCCAGCAACTGGCGGCGGTGGGGCTGACCCCGGGGCTCGTCCGCCTGTCGGTGGGCCTGGAGGATCCGGCCGATATCCTGGCCGACCTGTCAGCCGCCATGGACCGTGCCATTGACCATACCCCCGCGAAAATGGTTGAACCGGGAGCCCGCCCATGCGTACTCGGCAGCGTTTAGCCGTCCTGAAGTTTGGCGGTTCAGTTTTGCAATCCGACCGGGACCTGGAGCGGGCGGCCCAGGAGATCTATCGCTGGCGACGCGACGGATTTCACGTGTTGGCCGTTGTTTCGGCCATCGGTGACACCACCGACCAGCTGTGCGATCAGGTCCGCCGGTTCGGAACTGGCGTCGATTCTCGCAAGACGGCCCAGTTGCTGGCCACCGGGGAGTTGCAAAGCGCCGCTCTGCTGGGACTGGCGCTGGACCGGGCGGGGATATCCAGCGTGACGTGTGACGAAACGCTGATGGGATTGCAAACGACCGGCGACCCCCTGGACGCCGCGCCCACGGCCGCGGATACCTCCGTACTACAAGGTTTTCTGGCAGACCACGGCGTCGTTGTGGTGCCCGGATTCATCGGCCGCGCGACCGATCACCGGATGTGTTTGCTCGGCCGGGGCGGCTCGGACCTGACCGCGCTGTTTCTGGCTGGCCAGTTGAACGCGGAGGTATGTCGCCTGATCAAGGATGTTTCCGGATTATACGAGTACGATCCCCGATCAGCGGTGGTTCCGCCACGGCGTTTCAGCAAAATCAGTTATCGTGATGCGCTGCAGCTGGACGAAACCATCATACAACACAAGGGAATCCGTTTTGCCCAATCCCGCCGCTTGCGGTTTGAGGTGGGTGAACTGTACGCCGCCTGTGGCACGGTCGTCGGCGATTTTGATTCCGGCACCTTTGCCACTGAAAAGACTCCGCCGGCCCCACTGCGACTGGCAATACTGGGACTGGGGACCGTCGGTCAGGGAGTGTTCGATTGGGTGAACCAGCATCTTCATGACCGGTTTCGGATCACCCGCGTGGCCGTACGCGACATCACCAAGGCGGTCACGAATGGTATCCCCGGGGATTGCCTGACTGGCGACGTTCAGGCGGCCATTCAATCAGATTGCGATATCGTCGTTGAACTGACGGGAGATCCACATTTACCGGAAATCTGGATCGCCAGCGCTTTGGAAAACGGCAAGCATGTCATTACCGCCAATAAGGCCGTGATGGCCCGGGCGGGCCATCGATTGCAAACCCTCGCCCGCCGTCATGGAGTGACGCTGGCCTGCTCGGCCGCCGTCGGAGGTGCCGCTCCGTTTTTGGAGGAAATCACCAACGTCACAGCGCGGGGCCGGCGCATCAATGCGATCGCGGGCGTGGTCAGCGGGTCTACAAATTTCATTCTGGATTGTGTATTTGCAGGGGCGTCATTTGAGGACAGTGTGGCGGCTGCGCGACGGGCCGGATTGATGGAAGCCGATCCGGATCGCGATCTGGAGGGAATCGACGCCGCCGAAAAACTGGTATTGCTCGTTCGTCAATTGGGGCACGATTTGTCACTGGACCAGGTCCGGCGGCAACCGCTAACCGCCGCCTGGCTGGATTCAGCCCGCGCCAACGGTTGTCGCGTGCGGCAGGTCGTCCGCTGGTCGATCGGCGAACATCCGCCCGCTGCCCGGGTCGGCCTGGAACGAACCACCGGCGAGTCCCCGCTGGGTCGTGTGAGCGGGGCCGGCAATGTATTGCAACTGACCAGTGATTGCGGTGATGTCGTCTGCGTTCAGGGTGTGGGTGCGGGTCGCTGGCCCACAACCAGTGCCGTGGTGGCCGATCTGCTGGATCTGGATTTGCAACGGCGTCACGAGCCGCAACGGACCCGATGTTGCCGGCGGCCGCGGCCCCTAGCACAGCCCCTGGTTACCCCGTGACGCCCGCCGCCGGGACCGCAGCAACGCCGCTCCGTAACGAATGACGAGGCTCGCCAATATCACCGAACCTCCGACCAGCGTCGTCAGGCGGGGAGGTTCGTAACCAGCCGAATCTCGCCAAACCAGAAAGACCCAGACGGGTACCAGAATCGGTTCCAGCAAAACAACCAGTGACGCTTCATGACTCCTGATGCGTCGAAGCCCGCGGGCAAACAACAAATAGGGAAGTCCCAGTTGCAACATCCCGAACCCCCCCAGGTAAATCCATTGCGCCCCCTCCGGTCGGACCCCTCCGGTGATGCAAACGGGCAGAAATACCAAAGCCGTGGCCACCTGGTTCAAAAACACCAGCCAGGCCGAATCAAACTGTCGCAAACTGCGGAGTGACAGAATCACTGCGGCATAAAACACCCCTGCCAAAACGCCATAGGTCAATCCCGCAACCGACGCCTGGCCCACCTGACCGGCCAGAATGATGGCCAGTCCGGTCAGCGAGACGAGGATGAACCAGACATCCTGCCGCCGAATGGTTTCGTGAAACAGCAGCACGCTGCCGATCAACACGAATACCGGGGGCGGTATACTGCAACCAGATGGCGGTCGTCGATTCCGTAGAGACCAGCGCCTGCAGGAACGACCAGCTCATGGCCGTAAAGCAAACCATCATTGGAATCATCCGCCACGACCAGCCAGGTTTGCGGATGAGAAAGACGATAATCAGGCTGGCGAATACGGCCCGCCAAAAAGCCATCAGCGTGACGCGGGCGTTGATATCCCAGTTATCGAAAGCCGGTGCTTTTGCAAACAGACCGCTGGAACTCCATAACACCGCAGCCAGGGCGACCAGCATGATTCCTGGCCCGGAATCGCCGGATTCCCGTTTCGCTGGATCTGCCGACTTCATTGACAACGGTCACCATGATGGGAAGACAGCCAGAACCCGACGGCTGTTATTTTTTGCGATGCCGTATCTTGGCCCGCATGCGACGCTTTTTGCGACCGATTTTTCGCCGGCCTTTTCCCGTTTTCTTGGTTCCCACGTAATTAATGCTCCTGATTGGTTGGCAACCAGATTTCGAAACACGTCCGAAACTGACTGGTTGCCGATATTGCCTGAAGAAATGCCAAGCCCCATATCCTAGCAAAACTGTGGAATCACCGGCAATAGTCAACCGGTCCCGGCCGTTGGCAAATCCGGATTCCGGCCTGCGGTCGCTTCAGGGATGGAACGATTCGGCAGGAGCCCGGCGGGGTTCGATGATTGCGGTCAGGGTGGCACCAGCCCCGTGACTCAGGCCATTGCGGATGACAAGCCGGGCCCGTGACTGGTCCCCCTCGGACGTATTCAGGAAACATCGGCCACTCGAAATTCGTGACGGCCGGCACCGGCATCTCTGGCTGGTCCGTCCAAGTCCGCCTGCCAATCGCTGCAGCAGGGTCGCTGGTATTCGGCTGTTCGTGTCGCGGATTGCCGCCCTTGCAACCGGATTAGGCGCTCGTCGGGCACCCTAACAACCGTTCAGGTCTTCGCAAACCCTTGTTAGCCTTGCCCTTGCATCGAAACCGACTGGACCCGATTCGCCCCTGGCGTATAAGATAGTGGCATCGATGACAGATTGCCGAAATCTGTCCATCATTCACCAGCAACAGGAGACTGTATGGCAAAAGACGAAGCGTTTGAAGTCGAAGGGACCGTGGTTCAGGCATTGGCCAATACACGGTTCAAAGTTGAATTGGAAACCGGAAATCAGGTATTGGCCCATGTTGCCGGGAGAATGCGCAAGCACTTTATTCGAATTGTGCCTGGCGACAAGGTTCGCGTCGAGCTTTCTCCCTATGATTTGACCAAGGGTCGAATCGTCTATCGGGAACGGTAACGCGGCAGCCCTCCGCCCTCGCGTGTTTTTGGTGGTTTCAGGATCAGGGCGAACGGTGGGTGATCCGGTCGCTCGCTCGGGTGGTCTGTAGCAGTTGCGGAATCCTGCGGGGTCCGCCGGGTCAGACATTAATCGCGCAATGATTTCACGAAGTCAATGGCCTCCCCGGTCGTCATGATTTCGCCATCCAGTTGTTTGCGGCGAACCGCACTTAACATTTCACCGTACTGCGGTCCCGGGCGGACTCCCAGGGATTGCAGCGACTGACCATCGATCAGCCGCGGCGGATCGAGCTGTTCGGCCGGCCAGGCCAGCCGCTGGTGACAAAACTCGATGGCGGCGGTCGATTGTTGATCCGCTGCCCGGCAGGCATCGACAAAGCGGAGTGCGTTGTTAATTCGCCCATCGACCAGCAGTGGCTGGACCGTGGACCATGGCATCACGTGCGCTCGACCCAGTGTTTCGGCGCTACGCAGAATCCAGACCGCGGTATCTCGAACCAAATTGGGCAAGCGGATCCGCGCACAGATCCCGGCAACCTGTGTGGCGGTCGCCACATCGCAAACCAGCGCGGCAATGCACTCCGGCAGGGCCGGTTGACTGAGAGCACCCATGCGGTCCAGCAGGCGCTCGAATCCGGCGGAATCGTCAACCACTTTTTGCAACTCGGGCAGCAGCGGAGCCTGGGTTAACAAGTGGCTTGCCGCCAGTAATTCCACGGCGCGTCGCCGGTGTTCATCCAGCAGTATCCGGGACAGTTCCGCGGCGATCCGCTCGGCACTAACCCAGCCAATTCCCGGCGCCAGGTCTTGAATGGCCTGCAGTGTTTGCGGATCCAGCTGAAAATCGAGTGTGGCGGCAAATCGAATCGCCCGTAACATCCGCAACTTGTCTTCCTCGAATCGCTGCACCGGGTCCCCAATGGCTCGAACCAGCCGATTTTCCAAATCCTGTTGTCCCCGGACATAATCGATAACCGTTTCCCGAACCGGATCGAAAAACAGTCCATTGATCGTAAAATCGCGGCGTTGGGCATCCATCTCCGCGGTACCAAACGTAACCGCATCCGGGTGGCGGCCGTCGCTGTATTGACCATCGGAGCGAAACGTGGCAATCTCAATATTGCCGGCCGAACGGGGACCGATGACCGTGATAACTCCGAAGGCTTCTCCGAGGGCCAGGGTTCGGCGGTATCCGAACAATTGCCGGATCCGGTCGGGTGTGGCATTCGTGGCCACGTCGTAGTCGGCAGGACTGACCCCTCGCAACTCGTCGCGCACACACCCGCCTGCCCACAGCGCCTGGAATCCGGCGTCCTGCAACTGCTGGGTGACCGTCAGTGCAAACTGGCGGGGACTTGGTGACATTTGCGACCAGTGTTGGTGGTATGGGGGCGCCCAGACCCCGTCGACAAATCGCAGGATCGGCACGAAATTATGGTCCGGCCGGACTGGCCGACTCAATACCACTGAGATCGGCCAACGGCATCGCCCGGTGTCCGTTGCCGGCAGTTTTCCGCGTATCCCCGTGAACCCCTGGCCCGAATACATGAATCCGACATTACCGGTTGAGATTAGCGTCCACGAGGTCCATCAACTGCTAAACCAGTCGCAGGACGTCTTGTTCATCGATTGCCGCGAACCTGAGGAATATGAACAGTGTCGCATCGAGGGAACCAATCTGATTCCCTTGGGAAGTTTGCCGGGTTGGGCCGATTCGGTATCGTCCGACAACCGGCAAATTGTGGTGATCTGTCACCACGGGATCCGGAGTCTTCACGCGGCGCGATGGATGCGCGACAACGGATTCCCCAATGCCCAAAGCATGGCCGGCGGCATTGACGACTGGTCGCGCCAAATTGATGCCGCGGTACCCCGTTATTGACGGCTGGCGGTAACGAGAGGGCGGGCCAATCGGGGCAACCGTTGCCCAGTGGCCCGGTCGATAACCCCGATGGGGTACCTGGGTGACCCGCCCGGCCGTACAGGTCTGCGGGGGTGGCAGAGGTCGACAAGCCGCCCGAGGCAGCCTGCTGGCGATCCATTTTGCCGGACCGCTGGGGCCCGGCCGACGGCCGTGACGGGGCCCCCACGGCGATTCGACGCACGCTGGCGGGACGCGAAACCCGTTGCACGCGAGTGCTCAGCAGTCGCGGAATTGATGCATTGCCCTTTTCTTCGGATGACCGCGGTCTCTACCCTGCCGGGCATGGTCGTTTGATGGGCAAGGAGGCCGCCAATGATCGACGAGCGTTGTGGCGTCTGTTTATCGCCAATCCGTTACTTGCGGACCGGTTTGTTTTGCGTGGCGGCGTTGATCCCGGTTGCTTCGCCGGGCCAATTGCTGGAGCTCCCCGCCACGGCCCTGTCCCGTCGGGTTTTGCCCGCGGAAATTCACCAAATCCTGGCATTGGGCGCGGCGGATTTTCAAACGCGAAAGCAGGCAGGTCAACAAATCCTGGCTCGTCCGCTTGGCTGGCACGACTGGTTGTACCGGGCCCAGTATTCGACCGACCCGGAAATTGCCAACGCGTCCCGGATGTTGCGTCGCCGGATGTGTCGGCAGGGTCTGCTGGTGCAGGCGGCACCGGAGGCCAGGACGTATGCCCGCGGCGATGTTAACGAACGGCAACGGGTCATCGAACGGTTCGGCATGGACCGTTCACCGGGTTCAACTCACGCGTTGCTGGGAATTGTCAAATACGAGCTTGATGAGCCGTTATCCCGTTTGGCGGCTGTGGAGTTGATCTCCGGTGATCATGATTCAGGGCCGGTTCGCGCGGCCATCGATTCCAGTCCCCGGACGGGAGCCCACTGGCTGAGAGTCTGGTTTGATGATTCCGATCCCCGGGAATTTGTTGACGACTGGGATGCGATCGTCCGCCAGATCACGGTGGCAGACCACGGATCACAGCCGGTCCAGTTCTCCGATCAGGTCGCCAGATTAATGCGTCGATCGGCGGTTCGGTACTGGGGTATCGGCGAATCAACGCGGGCCGAAGAGCTAATTTGGTACCTTGCCCATTCGGTTCGCGATGATCCCCTGCGCCTGACAGAACTGCTCGACTGGCTGTTGTACCAGCAACAATACCAGTGTGCGGAACGCTTTGTCCGTTGCCACGCCGAGCAATACCGCACGGACCCGCGTTTGGTCATACGAATGGCAGAACTTTGCAAGATCCGGGGTCAGGTGAGAAAGGCCGGGGATCTGGCCGATCAGGTAAAACGGCAACTGGCAGGGGATCCGGCCGCGACCATCGAGGTGGCTGTGCATTTGCGCGATTCCGGACTGGAAGATTGGGCAATCTGCCTGCTGAACGACAGCGTGCAGGGTGATGATCCCATGGATGACTGCCGCATTACCGCGTTGCGAATTTTGTCGAGCATCCATCAGGATCGGCAAAATTTCCGGCAAGCTGCCACGACCCTCGACCGGATCATTGGCCAGCTGGCCGGCCATCCCGACTCCAGCCAGCGTTACCCGGAGCTTCAGCGACAGCTGGTGGCCCGGGCCCATTACTGTTGGCATCGTCATTTTCTGGAGGAGGGCGCGGTGCCAACCGCCCGAAATCACCTGCTCGCAGGATTACAGGCCTGTCCGGGCGACAGCGCGTTGCTGATCGCGGCCGACGGATTCCCCGACGCGACGCCCGGCTGGAAACCGGCGATCGCCGAGCTCATTGGCATGGCCCTGCAACGTCACGAGCGGGAGATCCAAATGTTGCAAACCGGGGTGACGGATGACCCACAGCAAAGCGGGATTGTCCGGAATTCGCTGGCAAGTGAATTGAATGCCTATGCCTGGCTGGCGGCCCGCACGGGAAATAACCTGGAACAGGCCGAACAATACTCCCGTTGGGCTTGCCGAATCGCACCCTGTGACGCCCATATTCTGGATACCGCGTCCGCCTGTTTGCATGCCCGGGGAAAATATCGCGAGGCGATCGCATGGCAGGTCCGGGCGATTGAACTGTCGCCTCTGAATCCGTCGTTGCAGTCCGGGCTGAACCGTTATCGACAGGCCCTGGCGGCGACGTCTGCCTGGCCAGGACTGTTTCGCTAGGCCGCATTTTGCCGCTTGCGGCCCCAAACCATCCTCGCCGTGTTAACCCGTCCGGTGACTCGGTGCCTCAACCGCCGTCGGGGCATGCGACATTGAACACCGATTCACTTTTCATCACCACATAGGCGTCGGGAAACGTATGAAATGCGCGAACGTGGATGCGATTCAGCCGGGACTGGATGTTGACGTAACTGATGGCACCGAGCGCCATGCGGCCGCTGGACTGGAACTGGAACACCATCCCTTCGCAGGGCGTGGATTTAAGCAATTCGTTCTGAATCGTGGCAAACGTCCGGGGATCGGCCGGGTCCAGTTGAAAACGAAATGAATAGTCCACCGTTTTCTGGAAATCCAGGACCTGTTGGCACGGCAATCCGACCGTCTGCTCAAACAACAGTCGATGCGCGGGCAAGGGTTGGTGCTGGGAGGCGGCGACTTCGGAAATCGTCAGTCCGTCCCGCTGCCACGTCAGCAAGTGCCCGGCACTGGTGATATCCACTCGCAACCGGTACTGGTCGCGAACGATGGTGCGCGAGTCGAATATTTCAAACAACTCGGGGTGCAACGAACGCCCAAAGACCCGAAAGGCCAACTCTGATATTTTGGGGCGTACAGTTAACACGACACAATCTCTCAAATTCGTTCGCGAACTCGCTCGCGAAACGGAAAACCACCAATCGCAACGGGTAAAATGTGTTCTTGATCATCGACGTTCTGTGGTGCCGTCAACCAGCCGGAACAATTCCAATTGTAAGCAGTTCACCCGGCCGCAGTAATGGAACTTTTTTCAAACAGGGGCAAAATTGTCGAGGCAAAAAATGCGTCTTTTTTTTGGCGCGTTTGGCACGCGAATTTTCGCCAAAATTCTCTTGCCAACTTTCCAGTTATGGTTTTGGCTACTTGACATTCAGTTCCGGTTTGCGCCTGTCACTTGCCGCTAACGCCGGCACCGGACAGTCCCTGTGCCGGGGGGCCGGCAAGGGGGGGGAAACGATGTCCGGGGAAACCCGTCGGCAGACAACCGGCCAACCACTGCGGCCACCGTCAAAAGCGTCGTTCGCTTCCCGGGCCGCGCGCGGCACGATTTCCGGGTGTCCCGGTGGTTGACACGGGAATTCCGAGGTTGCCGGCGGCGCGGTGTTACCGGCGGGTCACCTGACCAGTTCCGCGATTGTGGCCTGCAGGGCCGACACGTTTCACCAGGCCGATGATGATATTGCTGCCCCGGGGACCTGGATTCTCATGCTGGCCGATGAATCGGTGGCTGGCACCCCCGGCAATGGATGTGTGGAAACCTGCGGGTTCGAATGACCCCGGGACTCTGGCGCAGAGGGCTCTGCCGGGGCATTACCGGTCACCGCCCGATTGCGAGGGTTCCTTGTTAAACGTTCGTCCCGGCCAATCGGTGGGAATCAGCCGGATCGGACCCTTCGGGTCTTTGGCATTGTGTTCGACGCGGAACGCGCTGCGGACGTAATTATGGCAATCGATGCAGGTCGACGTCATGTGCAACCACGTGTATTGCGCACCTGCAGATTTTGCTCAGTCGCCAACTGCTTCAATTTGTCGCATTGGCGTCGAAATTCCACGCCAAAGTGCTTGTATACCGGGTCGTCGGCGGTGGGCCATTGCACAGCCTGGCTCATCCGTTTCATGTCTTCCGCCCCGCGCTGGATCAACTGGAAATTCTCGGTCACCAGGCCGTTTAATACGTCCTGGGATGCCGCCAGCTTGACCCGCATGAACGGAGCGGCATGCTCGGGTGTCGCAGCGCTTTCCTGTTGCTGCGCTGATACGACGCAGGCACTGGCGGCCAGCGTTGACAAAAGGATCATTCCTGCAAACAAAGTTTTCATTATTACTCCCCCCTGTCGATGGCGGAATTGAACCGGATTTTGGTACACGGCCCAGCTTAAACCCAATTCCGGAATGCCGACAGATCAATCCCCGGCCAACGTGTCAGGTTTGGCAGTTTGCCGACCGCACCGCCTGGTGAAAATCCCGGATCTCCGACGGCACGAGGCTGTCGCGGAATACCAGAATCAGCACCAGCAGGAACAGGCTGCCAAGAAACAGGGATCGCATCTTTCGTTCTTCGTCTTCGCAATTGGCGTACCCCAGGATCATTAACGTAAATCCGTATCCCATGACCGGAGCCACCGCATACGTCGACAGCGCAAACACCGCCAGGGCCAGATTTCGAATTAAACGCAACGGACGGCCGGCAGCGGGCCACAGGAATGTGACCGCCAAAAACCCCTCAATGGCAATCGTCCACCAGGTCATTCCGGTCGCCAGCCAGGAAATCCGCGGCGACAATTCTATGGGCGCCGCCGTGGCAACCGACCCGGGCGCTCGCAACCGGGTTAACTGCAGGTAATTCTCCTCGATCGCCGGAACACTCATTTCGCCCGGAAAGCGGGCCAGCGTTTCCGAAAACCGGTCATCAAACAACAGCTTGTAATGAAACAGCGATCCGTCGGTAAACTCGGGTGAGACGATTTTCCAGACGGTTGCGAACAGAAAACACAGGCCAATCAGGTAGCGGGCCGAGCGCCGCAGGAACGCCTCTGTGTCAGCATGCCATGCTTCTGATCCCGGCGATTGGGCAGCTGATCGGGCTGCGCCAGCCACCGGTTTCCACGTCGCCAGAGCCAGTGCGGCGCACCAGTAAAGCGTGAAATAGACGTGATCCTCGTGGCTGCACCATTCCAGCAGCAGCGTGGGCAACCAGATCAGCACCACACACAACCACAAAAAACACGACCGGCGGAATGACGGCCACAGAATGACCAGCAACAGACACTTGATCAATACGGCGTATTGAAACCGGTTATCACTGGCAAACGTCAGGTAAATGCACTGCAGAAACGTCAGAATACTGACAACATCCACGACATGAAGTCGCCATGAAAACGTGGTGGCGGACAGGCCCGTCAAAACAGGGCTGCGCGGCGTCGACGACAGCGAAAGTGAATTACTCACAGGCCATCGCCTCCCCGGCGGGGCCGGATGACACGCGGGCCAGATCGTTTGGCCGATCGGCGGGAATGATCAGCGTTGCGCGGAAGCTGGAAACCGGCTGCCACCATTGCTGCAACACTCGCGACTCGATGACTCGCGAATCAAGGTCCAGATAGACGCCCCGCAATTCCAGTTGGACGGCCTTGACCACCGCGGCCTGGTGACCTTCCGGCAGCGATCGATTGCCGGGACGGGGCGCGATCACCGGCACCAGCGCAGAATCGGCCAGGTCGGGCTGGAAACTTTCGGACATTTGCCAGTTCACGGCCGTTAACCAGGAGGCCAGTTTGTGCAATTCGGCCCGGGTGGGTACGACCCGGGCTTTCAGATTTTGGTACTCGAACACGCCGCTGATATCGGCTGCGAATATCCCGGCATCCGTCACCACATGGCATCGGATGAATCTCGATCCGTGATGGTCCACGGTGGCAAACATGCCGAATCCGCAGCCGGCCCCCCAACTGGATTGATTCAGCGTGTAGTGTCTCCAGAAATGCAGCATCGCCACGGCACATAACAGCAGCGGTACCAGGCAGATCCGCCAGGCGATCAACCGGGTCCACAGTGAACCGCCGACAATCTCGCCGGATGAATCAAAATGGGAACATGCCATGGGAATCAGGGGGTTGAGGGGGTGCCACGTTGCCCGGGGCGGGGCTCTGGCCGACTCGCCAAAACTATGGCTTTCGGTGTGGCCATGGACGACGAATTCCCGCCAGAATCGGCGGGAAATCCGTGAAATCTGCATCAGATTTAGGGGATTGGAGGATCATTTTGCGACGGTTGACGCGGTTTTTTGACGGATATTCGGCTTTGGGTCGGGCCCCGGCGGGAGGCAGGCCCTGCCGATCACGGGTCCCAAAAAAATTCCAAAAAATCCAAATAAGCGGTCAAACCCGGCGAACAACTCCTCAAGCGACCCATGTCTGCCCTGTTACCACTGGAACAGACCCCCAACGAATCACCCAGATCCATTTTTTTGTCCGAGGAGATCCCATGATCAAGAAAACCCTGTTTTTGGTTGCAGGAGGCGTTTTGGTACTTGGCCTGTTGTATGGCCGCAACCTGGTGCCCTACGCCGGAACGGCAATCAGCAAGGCCCAGAACTGGGCCGATTCCCAGGTCGACACCAGCTACAAGATTGAAACGGCCCGACGGCAGCTGGAAACCGTTCGGGAGAATGTCAAGCCGATGGTCTACGAAATTGCCAAGCAAAAAGTCGAGATCAATCGTCTGGCCAAACAAATCGAGTCCCAGGACGAATCACTGGCCAAGGCTCAGGTGCACATCATGCGGTTGCGCGATCACCTGACCTCGGGCGACACCGCCTACGTTTCCTCCACCGGCCACAGTTTCAACAACGACCGGGTTCGCAATGATCTGGCCAACCAGTTTCGCCGTTACAAAAACGGTGAAGAACAGCTGGTCACGCTGCGAACCACACTGGAGCTGCGCCAAAAAGGACTGGAAGCGGCCGAAAAAAATCTGGAAGAAACCCTGGCGCGGCAGCGGACCCTGTCGGTCGAAGTCGAAAATCTGGAAGCCCAGCTGAAAATGCTGGATGTGGCCAAAACGGCCAGCCAGTACTCGCAAATTGACGACAGCGCCCTGTCCCGGGCCAACGACATGATTGAGGAAATCCGCAGCCGCCTGGAAACGGAATCCATGATGCTGAATATGGCCCCCGAAATCATGGGCGAAATCCCGATGGAGGAGGTTTCCGGAGAAACCGATGTCGACATCATTCAGGCCGTCGACCAGTACTTTGGAACTTCGGATGATGATACCGTTGTGATCAAGTAGCAGGCGACCATGAAAAACCGCTGGCGGGGTTCGGATGCTGGGAATGCTTCGAACCCCGCTTTTTTGATGGGTGTGGTGGCCCCCGCTCGCAATTGCCCGGCGGCCCTCCGACAACCGGGCCGCGAGGATTCGGGGCCGGGCAATGGACCAAGTCATGATCCCTGGACCATGTCATGAACCTTTTTGGCAACCCTGATTTGCGACAGGTCCGCCTGTCGATACGCGGCGGCGACCTGGAATCCGCCTGTCATCTGGCACTGCGGAGCGGATGTCTGCAGTCGGCCGCCGGATTGCGGGTCGCCCGACGACTGGTGCGCCAGCTGATCGATCGCGCTGGCCGGCACGAGGCGGCCGGGCAACTGGCGGCCGCGTGGGACGATTTGTCCAACGCCGTGCTGGTCAAACCGGCCGAGTTCCTCGATGATTTGGCGCACCGCCAAACCGCACTCGTGGAAACCACCGTCCGGGCCGCCGAATCCCGTTTGCAGCGCGGTCAGCCGGCCAGTGCCGCACGAGCCATCGAATTGTTGCGGCAGCGCCGCATCGCCGACCGGCGCCCGACGAATTGGCAGCTGTCTGTCGCCTGGTGCAGGATGCGGAAACACTCTCTTCGGCCGGTCGCTGGAACGACGCCGCGGCATTGCTGGAGCAGGCCCGTGCGATTCGGCCCTCGCTGGAGTTTATTCAATCCCGGATTCGAGTCGCCCGTCAGGGGCGACGCACGGTCTCGGAACTGACCGACCAGCTGAGACGGGCCATCACCGGTTCCCAGTGGGCCGGCGCCGCGGCGTTGTCGGACCAAATCCTGCAAATCGCCCCCCATCATCAAGTCGCCCTGGATGCTCGCCGCCATTGCCACTTGCGGAACGATCACCAGGCCGAGCGGGGCGGCCCGCCGGAATTGCTGGTCGGGGCGGACGACGGAGCACGCCCGGCGACGCTTCGGAATTCGGTGGCCAACGATCGGGACGATACCCGGCCCGCGAACGACCGGGGACCGCTCCGGAATCCGGACCGCCCGTCACCGGACCAGCATCCGGTCGATCGGCCCGAGTCGCCGCGGCAACCTTCCTGTGTCCTCGATTCATTCATATTGTGGGTGGATGGCGTCGGCGGGTTTCTGGTCTGCACGTCAGCGGACGTCACGATTGGTCGTGCCGTTGAGCAGTCCAGGGTTGATATACCGTTGCAGGCCGATATTCGTCGCCGGCACTTGCGCATCAAGCGTTCCGGTTCCAGCTACATTGCCGAGCCCCTCGATCAAGTCGATGTGGATCGGCAGGATATCCGCGAACCGGTCGTTCTTCGCCATGACCAGATCCTTCAGCTCGCTGGCGGCGTTCGGGCCCGCTTTACCATGCCCCATCCGCTGGGCGGCTCGGCGCGGCTGGATTTCACCAGCCGCCATCGCACGGATCCGTGGTCGGATGCCGTACTGTTGCTGGGGGACGCAATCATGATCGGCCGGCTGCCCAGTCATCATATCGTGGCGCCGGACGTTGGCAACGAACTGCTGATCTATCGCCAGGGGGACCGGTTTGTGCTGCGCGACCCGGGCAAATTCGAAGTGAACGATCAACTGGCATCGGGCGAGGTCCCGTTGCGGGACGGGCTGCGGATCGTGGGGGACGGTTATTCCATTAGTGTGGAGCAGATATGCCGTGGCGGCGCCGGCCCGAATAATTCTTTCGAAAACAAAACCAGGGAGTCTCGCCCGGGGTAAATTGCGAATAACATGCCAAAGGCGGCCGCCACGGCAGGAACTGGCCCTGGGGACCGGCCACGGCAAAAAGAATCTGGACAAATGGACAAATCACCCGCTACGTTAGAGAAAGACATGAAACTGACGCAAGACGCCAATTCCCCGTCGGTTGACCGTCCAAACCCGCGGGTGAAAACCATGAGATTCTCATACCCCAGCGGCTCGCGACCGCTGGAGGGCTACACGATCAAGCGCGGTATCGGTATTGGAGGTTTTGGCGAAGTCTATTTCGCCCTGAACGATGCCGGCAAGGAAGTTGCGCTGAAAAAGATCCAGCGCAATCTGGATATTGAATTGCGCGGCGTTCGCCAGTGCCTGAATCTCAAGCATGTCAATTTGATCAAGTTATGGGATATACGCAGCAACGAACACGGCGAAAGCTGGGTCGTAATGGAGTACGTACCCGGCGAGAGTCTGCGCGATGTGATTGAACGTTATCCCCAGGGTATGCCCGAGGACCAAATCCGCGAGTGGTTTGATGCCACGTGTGCGGGAGTCGCCTATTTGCACGACCGCGGAATCGTGCATCGCGATCTGAAGCCGGGTAACATATTTCGCGATGACGATGAAAAGGTCATCAAAATCGGTGATTATGGCCTGTCAAAATTTATTTCCTGCAGCAATCGCGATGGACAAACCGAGTCGGTTGGCACATTTCACTATATGGCCCCCGAAATCGGAAAAGGTGTATACGGCAAGGAAATCGACATCTACGCGCTGGGGATCATCCTGTATGAAATGTTGACCGGGCGGGTTCCCTTTGAGGGAGAGAGCAGTCAGGAAATCATTATGAAACACCTGACAGCCAATCCCGATGTGGCCGGATTGCGCAACCCGTATGCCGCCGCGATCTCCCGGGCACTGGCCAAAGATCCGCAAAAACGGTTTCATTCCGTCGCCGAACTGGTCGTCGCCATCGATGCTCCCGGGGCGGTGGCGTCACCGAATACGCGGTCGCCGGACACGCCGGCTGGCCGGGTGCCGCCGCTGGAACCCATGTTCATCGGTGACGTTCAACGGGCCAGCGACAGTGAAATCCGGTTCGGCGAAGTGCGGCAGGTGGCGCCGGCCGATGCCGGTGCTTCCGGATACGTCGGCCAGCCGGCAGCGGCCGCCGGCCCGGCGACGTTTGTGTCCATCGACGGAGAGCCCCCCCGGGAACCGATTGCCCGTGCCGTACACGGCAGTTGGCATCGAACGGTCGAATGGTGGAACCGGTCCAATTTGAACACGCCGGTCAAGACGCTGATTCTGGTCGGGGCCACGATCATGCTGTTAATCAATATGGCCTGGTTGTTGCCTGTGTCGCTGGGCCTGGGTGTTTTGTACCTGGTCTACTACACGATTCGCAGTTGGGTGATGCCCGGCGGGCAACGCAAGCCGGCCGCCCGTCGCCTGAGCCGGGCACAGCGAATTGACCTGCTCCGCCAGGCGCTGGCCGCACGACCGGTTGAGGACCGGACCACAGAACTGATCGGTTCGCTGGTCGTTGCCGCGGTGGTATGCCTGGTGCTGGGTTTCTTCGCCCTGTTGGCGCTGCCCGGTGAATCGGCCACCGCCACGGGGCGCTGGGCCTGGTATGCCTGGACGTCGGTCACCGCGATTACGGCCAGCTGGTCCATCCTGTGTGTCAGCAAGGCCTGGGAGCATCGACGCGGGGAAGCGATTTTGCGCCGCTTCGTGCTGGCCAGCATCGGTGTCGTCACCGGCCTGGTGGCGTTTGTCTCAGGCCAGTACTTGCGGTTGCACTGGGAGCCGGTTACGGCCCCCGTCGAATTGGACCTGTCCCCGTTTTCGCCCGGAATGTTCCATAGCGGATCGGATCCCAACCTGTTGGGCACCGTTCTGTTTTTCTGCAGTCTGTTTCTGGTGCTCCGCTGGTGGCGACAGGCCGATCCAACGCGACGTACCCGGCTGAGCCTGGTCAGCGTGGGCCTGTGCCTGGTTTGGGCCACCCTGGCGGGTCAGTTTTTTCATTTCCCGTTGCCGTGGAGTGCGATTGTGGCGGTCATGGTTGCCATCGCCACCCAGTTGGCCGCACCGTGGCTGACCCCGGCTCAACGTGATCAGGCCGAGGTCCGGCAATTTTTCCCGCCGGGAAAAATACCGGTTTGAGGCGGTCCCGGCCGCCTCGGCCCGGAGGATCCGCGCCCGTCCCATTGAACCGACCGGTTTTTCAGATTGAATTCGATGAAGCAAATCGTCAACCACGTCACTCATTCCGGATCGCACGTTTTGGCCATCCTGGTGGGCTGCAGCCTGGTCTGGACCGGCGCTCCGGTTTGGACGACTCAACTGGATGTCGAGACGCCGGTCAGCGAAGCGTCCGGCACCTTGTCCAGGCCGGGTTCCGACAGCTCTCTGGAATACGAATTTGTACCTGTCGGTTCATTGCCGGACTGGGTTGAGCATTTTGACGCTGAAACGGCGGACGCCGCATCGGACGGGCGCCGGATGCTGGTGTCCTCGGGCATGGATCCGCATCGCGCCGAAGCGTCCCGCGAGTTATGGAACAACGCGGAAGTCCTGGTGAAAAGATATCTGGACGAAAGAATTGCGGCCGGTGCCGGTGAGGCGCTGCAAGTGCAACGGGATTATATCCAAAATCACCTGACCGTTCCGCAACACGTCCATATGCACCTGTATCGCACCCCCAATCCGTTATTTGCGGCGGACGGGAACGAACCGGAGCACCTGATGTTTCACTGCGGCTGGGCAGAATTGAATTTCGACAACGAGTTTGATGAATGGGCCGGGGCCCGCTACGAAGAGCACCTGGTTCACAGCCGTGTATTGCAAACCGCGCTGGTTTTGTTGTCGGGAATCGCGCTGCTGGGAATCGTCTACGGGTTCCTGCATTTGAACCATCGCACCCGTGGTTTTTACAGCGGACGCCTGCAAACCATCACGCTGCTGGCCGTACTGGTCGTTGTCGCGGTCTTTCTGGCACTTTCCAATTCCTTTCCGTGGCTGTAAGGTTGCACAGGTTGGACCGCAACGCGGCACCGGGCGGTTGCGGATTCACCCGCCCGTTCATCCGGCAACTGATTTACTTTGATCGATTCGTCGATGGCTGACCTCGTTGCCCAGGGATGCGAACCCCACGAACGATGGCGGCGAACATTGCCGGTTGACGAGCCGGTCGTGATCGGTCGGGGTGCTGCCGGGTGGGCGACCGGGTGGGACGGTCAGATCAGTCGACACCATGCCGAACTGGCATGGGACGGTCATCGGTTGCGGGTGCGGCGCCTGCCGACCGCCACCAACCCGGTGTTTTTTCAGGGAAACCAGCTGCCGGAATTCCTGGTTTCCCCAGGCCAGCATTTTGTGATCGGCCAAACCCGGTTTTCGCTGGTATCCGGCCCCGTGCGGGTCACCATGGATCTGCCGGTGCCCGACGCCCAGCGCAACTATGCGCCGGACAAGCTTCGCAAACTGGATTACCAGGATGCCGCCCAGCGAATCTCGGTTTTGGCCCAATTGCCGGACGTCATTTCACGTTCCAGGAGCGAATCGGATCTGCACCTCAATCTGGTAAACGTGCTGTTGACCGGAATCCGTCGTGCCAACGCCGTGGCGATCCTGAGGATGACCGAACCCGCGGCCCGGCCGGTGATTGGCAACCCGGCCGGCACAGACGCGGCGGCAGCTGTCGATATTTTGCACTGGGACCAGCGGCTGGTTCTTGAAAACGGTTTTCAACCCAGTGGCAACCTGATCCGGATGGCGCTGGAATCGGGTGAAACGGTCCTGCATGTGTGGAAGAGGGGGGGCGTTTTCGGGGCCGATCGGGCCACCATTCTGCATGACGGCGACTGGGCATTCGCAACACCCCTGGCCGGCCCCGCCAGCGATGGCCTGGTCATCTACGTGGCCGGCAATTATGCGTTACCGGTGGATGCCGGATCCGGTTCCGAATCGTTCGATTTGCGGGATGACATCAAGTTTGCCGAACTGGTTGCCACCAGTTTGGCCAATGTGCGACATCTGCGACGGCTGGAAAGAAACCAGGCCAGCCTGCGTTCCTTTTTTTCGCCCGTCGTTCTGGATGCCATTGCCGAATCGTCCCCGGACGAGGTGTTGGCACCCCGCGAATGCGAGGTGTCGGTCCTGTTTTGTGACCTTCGCGGTTTTTCGCTCAAATCCGAGCGTGCTGCCGCGAACCTGCTGGACCTGCTCGATCGGGTCAGCAATGCTCTGGGGGTCACCACCCGCCAAATACTCAATCAGCGCGGCGTGGTGGGGGACTTTCACGGGGATGCGGCGATGGGGTTTTGGGGCTGGCCCCTGGACCAGCCCGACCGGGCCCGCCGCGCCTGCCTGGCCGCCCGCGAAATCCAGAGTCACTTTTCCTCGTTTTCAAACGATCCCCACCACTCGCTTCATGATTTTCAGATCGGATTGGGGGTGGCCACCGGGACCGCAGTGGCCGGGCGAATTGGCACCGATGACCAGGTCAAGGTCACGGTGTTCGGACCGGTCGTGAATCTGGCCGCCCGGCTGGAGTCCATGACCCGTCAGTTGCGGGCCGAGATTCTCGTGGATCAACGTACGGATGAACTGATCCGGGAGGCCGCCGGCGATCGGGCCGCAGCCCCGTTGCGGGCAAGACGCCTGGCGATCGTGCAGCCGGTCGGAATGCAGACCGCCATACCTGTCAGTCAGCTGTTGCCGCCTGCCGGTCCGGACCAGTTGCTGTCCGACCACCACATCGCGACCTACGAACAGGCACTGGATGAATTTACGGCTGGCAACTGGCAACGGGCCTTTGAGTTGCTGCACGACGTGCCGGCGGACGACAAGGCCAAGGATTTTTTGACCGTGTACATTGCCCAGCACAATCGCACGGCACCGCACGACTGGCCTGGCTATATTGTGTTGCAGAATAAATAGCTGGCCAGGATCTCCGGATGATCATCCCGCAGGCTTCCGGCCGCTGGTGCCTCAGCGGGTTTAATGCCGCGGGCGTCCCATGAAATGTTTCTATCACCATGATCCGGATGCCGTGGCCACCTGCCAATCCCGCAGTCGCGGACGGTGCGCCAATGGTGCTGTCGAAATGAATAACGGCTGGACCTGTCCCGGACGCTGCGAAGATGAAGTGACTGCGTTAAACGAATGGATCAACCGGAACAGGCACGTCCATGCCAAATAAGCCACCATTTACTATCGCAGCGCGCTGTTCTGCGGAGTCGCTGGTGCAATTTTCCTGTGGTGCGAACCGGAACTGATTCGACGAGGAGCTCCATCAGGTATCGGGTATGGCCTGCTGTTGCTCGGCGCCCTGTTCCTGGCGTCGGGTTTTTCCAACCTGCTGTCGGGTCGGCAATACTCCAGGTAAGGCGCTGGTGCCGCCACAGGACGGTACCAATACGCCTGGACCGGTCCGGCTCAGGCTGAAAGCAATGAGCTGGTCAGGCAATCCAGAGACGTTTCGATGATCTGCGTTTCGCCTGGTTTGGCATCCGCCAGCAAACCGGTGGGGGGCAACTCGCCTCGCCGCACCTTCATACTGGATGGTGCCGTAATCCCCAGTCGGATCTGTTTGCCCCTGATTTGCAACACCTCGATTCGGATATCGCCGTTGATCACGATCGATTCATTCTTTTTGCGTGACAATACCAGCATGGTTTGCTCCTCGTAAACAACAATCGGGCTCACGGACTGGCCGTCCCAGGGACGGCAACGGGATGCATTCGGCTCACAAAACCGAATCGCTCATCTCGTCGTTGGGAAGTATCGCGAGGAGGCGGACAAGTCCGGTCCGCTCAGCAAACACACACTCCAATTTTTTTTAAAACCGAACGCACGAACACCGCTGGCGCAGGGGCGGGATGAGCCAATGTTAATCTGTAACGGTTATTCCGCCTGAGAATCCGTACAACCCCGATTGTTGGAACAATCTGCAAATCCGGCCTAATCGGACCGCGGTGCAGACTCGATAACAGAAGCATTGGCAAATTGGAATGCGCACGCGGACCCCGTGTCACCACCCGCGTAAATTGGCATGGGGCATGTCAGCAACGCCTGACCGCGAACCTGACGTGGGTTGTTTCAGGAAATCAGCGAAAACCGCAAGGAGACCCGGATGTCACTTTGTTCCCGCAAATTTTGGCCCGCTCTGGTTGGCCTGACCCTGTTGATCCCGGCGGCTCCGGCGGCGGCATGGCGTCAGGATACGGAAACGCCGCAAACCGCATCAAATTCGGCGGCCGAATTGACGTCAAATGCCACTCAAAGTCTGGCTCCGGAGGGGCTTGCCGCGATTCAGGAAACCCGCGGCCCGGATCCGCTCCTGCCCGACAACCGTTGGTCCCCGGCGTCGTCCGCTGGCAACGCGGCTCCGGAGACGCTGCAGCCGCGGGTGGCCGCCCGCCCCCGACCGTTCCAGTCGGATGAAGGCCGCTGGGATTTTGTTCCTGCACCTCAACAGCTTTCGCAACCCCTGGCGTTGACCCCGGTCGAATCCCGGGAATCGGTGCCCGCCATGCTGGCCAGTCAATCCAGTCAATCGACGCCCCGGCTGCGTGTTGTCTCGCAGTCACCCCAGTCAGCCAATATTCATCGCGCCAGCCAATTCCGGTTTCTGGTTGTCAATGACGGGCCGATCATTGCGCAATCGGTCAATTTGACAATCCATATTCAAGGGCAGGGTCGGGTGGTCTCAACCTTTCCTGACAACGGTGTCCAGCAAACTGATGCCATCTACTTTGCCGCAGGTGACCTGGAGGTCGGTCAATCCCGCGAGTTTGGGTTTGAATTTCAACCCGATGCGCCCGGGCAAATCCGGGTCGAGCCGCGGATTACGAGTTCCTTCAGCTCGTCGGTCACCACGGCGGTCACGGCTCCCCGGGTGGAGATTGAATTCCAGGGTGCGAGCGAATTCGTGGTGGGTCAGCGAATTAGCCAGACGATCCGTCTCCGCAATGATGGCTCGGAGGCTGTTCGAAACCTGATTGTCCGCCAGGCTTGCACGCCTGCCAATCTGATCGAGAACACCGGGTTTGAGGGGAACCGGTTTATTGTTCCAGTCCTGGCACCCGGCCAAATTGCCGAACTGACACTGACGGCCACGGCGGTCCAACCCGGGGACGCCGACATTCAGATCGCCGTCGAAGGCGATAACGTTCGCGGCTTGTCCAGCAAGACGCTTTCGTTCGCCAGGAATCATCTGTCCGCAATCTTCGAGGGTCCGGAATTGACCTACATCAACAGTGTGGGTACCTGGTCAATCAGATTGACAAACGATCAGGATCGGGCGGTGGACGATGTCCGCGTCAGCCTGGAGCTGCCAGACGGGATGATTGTGAAAGTGCTTGATCGCAACGCCGATTTTGATGCGGCCTCGTCGACGATCACCTGGTCGTTGCCGACCCTGCCGCCAGGCCAAACCGAGATCATACCGTTCAAGGCCACTATTTCCCGGTTTGGAAGCCACGTGATCAAGGCGTCCATCAGCAATGCGGCCGGCACCATGACTCACGCCCAAATGTCGACCCAGGCGATCGGTCGCGCCGACATCGATTTGAAAGTTGTTACAACGCCCGATCCGGTCGAAACCGGATCGCTGACCTCGATCATGGTCCAGGTCCAGAACCGGGGAACCCATGACGCCACAGATATTTCCGTGCAATTGATCCTGCCGGATGTGATCGAGCCCATCGAATCGGCTGACTATGAGATGAACGGACAGCACATCGCTTTCGAAAATTTCCAACTGGGGCCCGGTCAGACACGAAATCTGACGATTCCGGTCAAGTGCCGGGAAGCCGGTGACCACATCATCCGGGCCACTGTGCAAAGTTCGGCCAGCACCAAACCGATCGCGGCCGAAAACAGCCTGTTCATTTTTTCAAGCGAATCGACGCGGACCGCCGGTCGAACCAGCGAAGATCGCTAGACATTTGCCCGGCTGCCGGGCCCTCGCCCGGGCCGCGTTCAAAACCGGGAAAGCGATGCTCATTCGTTGGCAGGAAACCTCGCCAGCGGTGCATCAAAATCCCGTTCCGGTGCGCTCCTGGCATTAACCGGCGTGAATATCCACCAGGCTCGGCAGCGCCGTGGCCGGGCACACACGTCCGGTTGACGTGCTCCTTGAGTCGCCCCGTCCTCGCGACCCGGTTACCGCCGCCGATCCGGCAAGTCCTGGAAAACCAATCTCCCGAATCGGACTTTGGGGCGTTTTTTTTCAGTGGCAAGCAGCCGCGCCCCGCAGTGCAAAGCGCTGTGGCCGTGCTGGTCGTTGCCTGTCAGTCCGTTGGGTCCATTACCCGCCCATTCCCGCCAGATTTCTGGCGATCCGGTCGGGCGCGATCTATAATGTCGCGGATACGCTGACAAAATTGCCGGAACGATTTCGGGGATTGCGGTGCTGTGACAATCGAAACCTCCAGGTCGTTATTGGGATTGCTCTCGCAGCAGGACTCCGAGGACTCGTGGCAGTTGTTTGTCGCGATTTATCGTCCGTTTATTCTGAAATGCCTTGCCGCACGCCATGTCCCGGCCAGTGATGTGGACGATCTGTGTCAGGAAACACTGGCGCAGGTTTTTCAGGGACTTTGCCGGTTTCAGCATAATGGCCGTCCCGGTGCCTTTCGCAACTGGCTGGTGACCATCATTTCCCAAAGGGTCTGGACTTATTTTCAGAATGCCGAACGACGCAGGGCGGTGACTCGGGCCGCCCGGCATTCCGCGTCAATCAATTTCCATTCATGCCAAAACGAACTGGATCAGCGGTGGCAACGGGAACATGACCGGCACCTGGTGGAGAAATTGCTGGAACTGGTTCGATGCGAGTTTTCGGCAACCAGCTGGCAAGCATTTCGTCTGGTGGTGCTGGAGGGAACGACTCCAACGGAAGCTGCGGAGCAACTGGCAATTTCCGTCAACGCCGTTCTGATCGCCAAATCCCGGATCCTGGGTCGCCTGAAACAAATCGGTGAAGGAATGATCCAGTTTCTGGAATCGCCCGCAACCTTCGGGACCGACTAATGCCGACTCGCGCCGAACACATTCCGACCGATGAACTTGTGCAATTCCTGGGAGGGGAGACAGGGGACGGTCGCCGCCGCGACACCATTGAACGGCATCTGGCCGCATGCCGGCACTGCCAGGCCCTGGCGGCGCAGCTGCCGGCCAATGCTCTGGAACTCAAACTCCGCGAATTGCACCAGTCGGCGGAACCGGGATTCCGGTTATCTGATCGTTATGAACTTCGGGAAGAGGTTGGTCGCGGTGCCGCCGGCGTTGTCTATCGTGCCCGCCAGCCCGGATTGGGCCGTGATGTCGCGGTCAAGATGATTATTAGCGGAGCGTCTGCCGGTCCCGGAGAAATTCGCCGGTTTCGCCGCGAGGCCGAGGTTCTTGCCAAAGTCGAACACCCCAACGTCGTTCGCATTTTCGAATCCGGTGATCAGGACGGCTTGCCGTTTATCGCCATGGAACTGGTCCCTGGCCGAACGCTCGACTTCTGGTTGCAACGACAGGTGCTGGCTCCCCGAACAGCTGCGGAACTCGTGCGGCAACTGGCCGATGCCATGCGATGCGTTCATCAACAGGGAATCCTGCATCGGGACCTCAAGCCGCAGAATGTCCTGCTGGCCGACCACCGAACGGGATTGGCGGCGCTACGTCCACCTCAATGGTCGGATTTCGAGCCGGTCAGCGGACCGCTGGTGATTCCCAAAATCACAGATTTCGGACTTTCGGCTCTGGTCGACGGCACCCTGCATACCCGCACCGGGTTGGCACTGGGCACGCCCTCATACATGCCACCCGAATTGGCCCGTGGCGACGGTTCCGGTGCGGGACCCGCAACGGATGTCTACGGTCTCGGCGGCATTCTGTACGAATCGTTGACCGGTCGCCCGCCGTTTGTCGGCGAAACGACCGCGGCTGTATTGCGGAGCGTGATCGAGGACGAGATTTTGGCGGTACGCAAACTGCGGCCGGACGTTCCGCGGGATTTGGCGACGATTTGCGAAAAGTGCCTGGACCCGATTGCCCACCGCCGTTATGAAACTGCAGACGCCCTGCACGAGGAACTGCAAAAATTCGTGGCCGGCCAGCCCATCCAGGCGCGACCGGCCGGATCACCCGAGCGGGCCGTACGCTGGATGGCGCGAAATCCGTGGCAGGCTGCCGCCGCGGGATTGGCCGGCGTATTGCTGCTGGTCGCGATCGGCATTGGCGGGGCCTGGCAGCTGTTTACCCGGCAACAACGGGATCTGGCGGTCCGCAATTACCAGTCCACCCGGGAGACGTTGTGGCAGGTATTGAACCTGTCCAAAGACGAATCCGTTTTTCGAGTGCCGCAACTGACCCGGCTGGTTTTGGAGCAGACCAAAAACGCCCTGCCGCTGTTTGAAAAGCTCGCTGTCGAGGAACAAACGGCCAGCGCCCGGCTGGACTTGATGCAAATCCGCCTGCTGCTGGGATCGTTGCTGGCCGGCACCGGAGAACTGGACGAGGCGAGGGCTTTTTTTGAATCAGTATCGACCAGCCTGCGTGATTTGGACGATCACGATCCTGACTTGGCGCGACTGGGACTGCTGCTGGAATCGCAGGTCAAGCAGGCCGTGGTCTTGTGTGAACAAAAAAAATATTCGGAAGCCATTAGTATACTGCAAAACGCACTGGGGCTGGCAGAGCACCGGATGCAACAACTGCCAAACGACTTGCCGGTCCGGGAATCGAGAGCCTGGACGCTGCACAATCTGGCCAATGCATACGTTGGCATGAATCGCTATGACGAGGCGATTGCGCACTATTCAACTGCCATTGCCGACCGGCAAGGGATCCTCGAGGCGAACCGCCGGCAGGGTTTACCGTTACCCGAAACCGGCCTGTTGCGGCGCCTCACAGAATCGCGAATGAGCCGGGCCGTATGCGAAATGAGCCTGGGGAATTCCACGCTGGCAGCCGCCGGTTTTCGTGACGCTATTGCTTCGCTGAATCAAATACTGGAGCAACACGCGGATGATGTCCCGTCGCTGCTGACACTGGCATCTTGCTGGTTGAATCTCAGCAACGTCTCGGCCGGTCAGGGGAATCCGCAGCAGGCGATTGCGGATTGCCAGCAAGGCATTGCCATCGCCACGCGAGTTTGCCAGGCCGACCCGGATAATTTTGTGGCCGCCAATTACCTGAGCATGTTGTACGGAAATTGCGCGATGTTTCAGATGCAGGACCGGCTGCTGGACTTGAGTTTACAAAACTGGGATCGGGCCCGCGAAATTGCCGTGGACGCGGAGACAAGTGATTATTGTCAGGCCATGAAAATTCGCAATCTGTTGGAGCTGGGCCGGTTCGGTGAAGCGGAACACGAGTTGACGCACAGCAATCTGGACACCTGGTCCGGCGAAAACCGGTTCGTCATGGCCAGCAACTGGGCCCTGCTGATTCAGGAAGCCAACCCACTCTCGACGGCCACCGGTTCGCCTGGCCGGTTGAAACAGGTGTCCTCGATCATGGCGGATCTTCAACAGGCCGGATTCCTGCAGGGCAATCAGGATGCCCGGCAACATGTGCTTGAAAGTGAGGATTTTGCAGCCGTTCGCTCCCGGTTGGATGACGACGAAATCGCCGCCTGGTTTCGGTAACGTCGAGCGTGCCCGACTTCACCGTTTGAGATGATTAATTGGTGATCCGCCCTCGCTGGCCTGCCGTCGACACCCCCGCGCCGGGAGATCGAACTGCGAATTGCCGGGGGTCCGCGTCCTCGATCCCGCAAAAATATTAACAATTGTTAACCGGCATCGTTCTTTCCGGGTTGACCGGCGGAACACCTTGTCCCGTAAACATTCGCGGGCCTGCACGGTCGCCGAAAATCCCTTACAATTCCGGAAACTGCTCATTCGGGATCGGTGTTCCGGGCGTGCACCTCGGGGTTTCCAATCCCGACCATTGCGATCTGCCAGACGCAGCGCATACCGGACCAGCTAACAAGAAAGCGGTCGAACCATCACTGCCAACCCGATTCAGGCGAACTTTTTCGAAGACATCGTCGCCGGTTTTCAACAGCAACCGCGGCTGATTCCCAGCAAGTATCTGTACGATCAGCGGGGATCCCGCCTGTTTGAAAAGATATGCCAGCTGGACGAGTATTACCCGACGCGAACCGAATTGGCCATCATGCAGCGGTTCGTCGGTGAGATGGCCGACCAAATCGGACCTCGCGTGATGCTGGTCGAATTTGGCAGTGGCAGCAGCGTCAAAACCCGCATCCTGCTCGAGCATCTGATTGATCCGGTGGCCTACGTTCCGCTGGATATATCCCGCGACCACTTGCTCGATACCGCCGACGAGCTGCGAATTGAGTTTCCCGAGATCGAAATACTGCCCGTGGTGGCTGATTTCACCGTGGATTTTCAACTTCCTGCCAGTCGCCGGGAACCTGACCATCGCGCGGTCTATTTTCCCGGATCGACCATTGGCAACCTGACACCCAACCGTTCCCGTGAACTGCTGGCGCGGATTGCCAACCGGATCGGGCCCGATGGTGGTCTGTTGATCGGAATCGATCTGCAAAAGGATACAAACGTAATCGAGGCAGCCTACAATGATGCTGCCGGAGTCACGGCCGCATTTAACAAGAACCTGTTAACCCGAATCAATCGCGAACTGGACGGGACGTTTGATCCCGACAGGTTTTCTCATCATGCGATATACAGCGACGAACACGACCGCGTTGAAATTTCGCTGGTCAGCGAGGCGAAACAAACCGTACAAGTCGGCCAGCAACGGTTTGATTTCTGCAAGGGTGAATCGATTCTGACCGAGTATTCGCACAAATACACCGTGGCAGGATTTGCCGAACTCGCAAGCCAGGCCGACTTTGAATTGCACAAGGTGTGGACGGACCCCCGGGAATTTTTCGCGGTGTTGCATCTGGTTCATTTACCGTCCCGCGACTGAGCATTGCCGGTCGGCGCACGGCCAGACACCCGTTTCCGTCACGACGTTTGGTTTACTGTTGGAGTCCGGCAATGTCCCTTTCCGACGCAACCCGCCCTGCAGCCACGCGGCCACACGCTGACCAGTCGCTGGCTGGCCGGTTCCGTCAGATCCGTGATTTTTCCACACAGATTACGGCAGATTTGTCACCGGAAGACTGCATGATCCAGTCCATGCCCGAGGCCAGTCCGATTCGGTGGCACCTGGCGCATACCACCTGGTTTTTTGAAACGTTTGTGCTGCAAACCCGGGCCGACTACCAGGTATTCGATCCTGCTTTTCGGGAATTGTTCAATTCCTACTACAACAGCGTCGGCAGCCAGTTTCCGCGCCCCCGGCGGGGCCTGATTTCGCGACCGGGCCTGAATGAGATTCGCGACTACCGCCGGTATGTCGACGATCACCTGCGGGAGATGCTGTCGGACCCGGATCGTTGGGCCGACCAGGAACTGTCCGGGATTCTTGAGATTGGGCTGCATCACGAACAACAGCATCAGGAACTGATGTTGACGGATATCCTGCACGCCTTGTCGTGCAATCCAACTCTGCCCGTTTGCCAGGATCTGCCTCTGGCACCGGCGTCGTCTGACATGGCTCGCTGGCACCGCTGTGGTGAGGGCCTGATCGAGATTGGACATTTCGGGGACGGGTTTGCTTTTGACAATGAGCAACCGCGGCACTCGACATGGGTAGGGGAGTTTTCGATTGCCTCGCGCCCGGTCAATTGCGGCCAGTTTATGGAGTTCATCGAGGACGGCGGGTACCGCTGTCCAGCTCACTGGTTGTCGCTGGGTTGGGACACGGTTTGTCAACAGGAATGGGAAGCGCCCCTGTACTGGCTCAGGCGTGACGGTCAATGGCACCAATTCACGCTGGCCGGACTGGTCCCCGTCCATCCGGACTGGCCCGTTGCCCACGTCAGCTATTTCGAGGCGGATGCGTTTGCGCGATGGGCGGGCAAGCGGTTGCCGACCGAGTTCGAATGGGAATACGCATCGCACAACGGTTCCCAGGTCGACAACCAGTTTGCCGACCGGCTGCTGGCCGCCAACCGGGCAACGCATCCAACCGGCCAACCGGCTGGTGCGACCGGCCCCGGCGAGCTGCTGGATGTGTTCGGAGGAGTTTGGGAATGGACCAGCAGCAGCTACGGACCCTACCCCGGATACCAGCCTCCCGCAGGCGCGCTGGGCGAATACAACGGGAAATTCATGTGCAACCAGTATGTACTGAGGGGCGGCAGCGTGGCGACGAGCGAGTCTCACATGCGGCCGACCTACCGTAATTTCTTTCCACCTGAAGCGCGGTGGCAGTTCAGCGGTTTTCGACTGGCCCGGTAACCGGCGAAAACGGCAGCCCGGGCGGCGTTACGGATCGATGGTTTCAAACTGAATCCGACCGGATCCGGTTTTCCGCGCAAAACCGCGCTGACTTCCAGATCGCGGTCCAGCTGGCGAACTCGTCGCAATGCCCTGTGCAAATCGTCCCGCTGTTGCGATTCCATCTGCAGCGCCGAAACGTTCAGTCGTTGCGTGTAAAACGCGCAATCTTCATGGGCAATCAAAACCACACGTTGCAGGCCGTGCACCCGAACCAGAAACCGCAACTGCTCGGCCACACCCTCTTCTTCCCGGTAGGCGGCAAAATGGCTGGCCAGACAGGCTGCGCCGCCCGGAATGGCCAATCGATCATATCGGGGCAGCTGCAGGGCCGTCTGCATGAAGTCGTCGAACTGACTGCCCAACCGTCCGTCACTGCAATACACCGCTGCCGCCCGGATCCGCCGGGGATCGAACGGCACCGTGCTTTCATACCGAACGCGGATTTGCTCGTCATTCATCGAAGGTCAGGTTCGTGCACTACCGCGCCGCGCTCAAAAACTGTCGGCCGTCGATTACCGGATACGCCCAACCGAAACGCTACCTGCGGAAACTGCCAGAACCGCGAACCGGAGGGGTCGGGGGCGAGGCCGGCTGAAATCCGGGCGAGCCGCCCGAATTGTAACCATTGCCTGCCGGCAATGCGGGCGGCTGAAAGGCGGGCGCCGCGGAGAACCCTGCATCCCCCGAACGACCGCCGGGGCTCGACGGCGACTGGCTGGCTGGATACCGGGTGCCGGCTCCGAAATCCGGCGTTATCCCGCCGCTTTCGTAGGTCCGCGCCGGTGTGCGGTACGGCCCGCTGTCGGGAAGGGCCGCTTGCCGCAAACCGTAATCGGCAGCGGGATCGCGGGCGGTGCCCGGACTCCACGGAATCAGCATCGCCACCACTTGCTCGGCAGCGGGTTGTCCGGGCCGGACGGTCAACGCGTATTCGGCGATCGCCCGGTTGTAATCCGCTACCGCCCGCAAAAACGACGAGTGGCATTCACGGGACAGATACAGGGCCTGCAGCATGGTTGCGCTACTGCCTGCGGTTTGTCGAAATCGTTGCGTGGAATGCAAGATCGCGTTGCGGCAACGGTGTACGGTTGCCGCCCGGGACATGACCAAATCCTGTTGCCGTGGCAGCCACTGGTGAATCGATTGCAATCGGATGGAACCCGATCCCCGGGCAGCATAGGCACCATAGTGAGTCACATAGTCGCCGACCAGGGGCGAATCGGTCGGCCACGGCAACGTTTCCGATGCTGGTCCCGTCAAATAACGGTTCAATTGCTGCTGGGCCTGGGTCATGGCCAGTTTCTTTTCGGCCATCACGTCGGCGACCATCGATTGCGCTGCCTCCAGGACCAGCCGATCGGATTCATCCCGCGGCTGACCGACCTGTTCCAGCCAGCGGAGCTCGTCAATGGCGAACTGGTACTCGGCGCAAGCCTGCCATGTACTCCAGTACTGGCGAATCATCGGTGCACGTTGTTCGTCCCGGCAATTGGCCAGCATGTCTTGCAATTCCATGGGCTGGAATTCGGCAATCAGGCGGTCGGCTGCCAGGCTCAATTCCTCAATCAGATTCTGTGCCAAAGCCGTCTTTCGATTCGTCGCAAGGCTTGCGCGGCCGGTCCCCGGTTCGTCCTGGAATCCGACGGGTTGAATAACCGCGTCCTGGCGGGGCGGTGCATCGGTCACGGGTATGGGCTGAATCGTTCCAGCGCCAGATTTTGGCTCGTGCATTTCCGGTGTATCGGGAATGGTCGCATCGGACCACGGTTGCGAACGAGCCGGGGCGTCCGGTTCCCGGGCAATCGACAATGCCGGTGCTTCAAATTGCTGCCTGCCATGTTCTGGCGTTGGGAGTCCGGTGGAAGCCGTTGGAACCGGCCGCAACGGCGGCAGCAACCGGTCCTGACCATCCGCTCCTCCGGGAACCAGGACCAGACCGATCCCGATACCAACGCCCACGACTGGATTTCGCCATTTCATACCAACGCCTCCGTCCGCATTTGTTCCACAAGATGGGGGCCTGCCTGTCATGAATGACTCCAGCGGCCCAGGCAGACCGAACTGTCCCGGTTTCCCGTAATGGCGTCAATGCGAAAGCGACGTTGAATCCCGATCAACCGGCAAATTGATTAAATCAATGGCGCCATGGTGAAAATGGCGAAACCAGTTAGCGGTGGTCGTCCACGGTTGCCAGCTTGCCCGGTTCCCGAAAACTTGTCGGAATCGCTCCCGGGCGATAGCATTACAGCCAGACTGATCCGAATGGCGATGGAATCGTCACACACGGGGGCACAGCATATCCAGGAGAAACGTCCATGAAAGCCGGAATGGTGCTGGCCCTGATCATGGGTTGCTGTGGTCTGAACGGGAATCTGGCGGCCCAGGAATCGGGACATTCGGATGCGGGGGCACAGGCTGCCCGCCGTTTGCTGGACGAGTTCTGGATCCGCGATGTGCCGACGCGTCGCGCGGCCGAAACGTGTTATCGCGAAGCGCGTGGTCAGTACCCGGACTCCGCCCGTTTGCAGTTTGCCTGGACGCTGAATCGTATCCGGTTCGGCCAGTATCGCGAGGCCAATCTGGCGGCGGCCTCACTGACGGAAACTTTCCCGGACGACTGGGATGCCTGGCATACCCGGATCTGGTTGCAAATGACTGTCGGGAACATTAACGAAGCCCTGACGTCGATGCAACAAATGGCGGCCGCGGTTCGATCGGCGGGCCCGCTGGACGAGGCTACGCGATTCAGGATTTTTTCGCGTTTCGGACGGTTGTACGCGTTTGCGGAGGGCCCGGCCTCCGAAAAGGCCAGCGGCACGACGCTGGCCGAAACCCTGTTAACCATAACCGACGGCCTGGACGATACGGATCTGGGCAGCTTTGAGGACCAACGGGCCCAGCTGGTTGGCCGGTACACGGGGATGATCGACGAAAAACGCGAAACCGCAGACCAGCAAAAACAACAGGCGGCCCGGGCGCAAATCGAGCAGGTCCAGCAAATTAACGCCGAAAGCCGTTCGATTTCGGAGCGACTGGCCCAGATTGACGACGAGGCCCAGGCCATTCGCGAGCGGACAGAATCCGGGCTGGATCAACTGCGTTCCGAAGCCCGGCCGTTGCAATCCAGTCTGGCAGCGGTGGATGCCCGGATAATCGTTGCCCAGGACGAAGCGGCCCGAATCGTTGCCGAAATCGCCAACCGGGAGTTTCTGGCGTTTCAGGAATCGGACCCCTGGCTGCGGGACGCCTGGTTGCGGCAGGCGGCAGCGGCCCGACTGTCGCTGGCCGGACAAAATGCCATCCTGATTGACTTGCGCGGCCAGTATGACGGAATCGCCGCCAGCCTCGGTGCCATTGAAAACCAGATGCTGGCGCTCCGCAATCAGGGAAACCAGCGGCTGTCCGATCTGGAAAGGGAATCGCGTCAGCTGTCGACGCGTGCCCAAAAGAATCAGCGGTCACTGGCAAGGATGCGCGAACCGGCGGCCAGCACGGGGTATTTGAAGAGTGTCAACGCACGCCTCGGTCATTTGCCTGCGTTTGACCCGTTCCCGGTCGAAGAGCTTCGCCAAAAGCTCTTGTCGATGTTGTAGGCGGCGGGTCAGGCTGTTTCGAACCGCCAGGTCAACCGCCCGGCTTTCTGGCCAGGGTTGCGATAAAACAGTTGATGAAGTTCGTGAGTGTTGCCGCATGACTGAGCGGCCAGCCGTCTTCATAGAATCCGACCAGCTCGAATCCGGCCTGCAGCTGACCACCGATCTGGTCCGTCAACGAATGGCCGAATTCCAGCGGCTCGCCGTCATCCTTCAGTCGTTTTAGTTCTGCCGGTGGCAGATCGCGAAGGTCGGAATACGGAATGGAATACCTGACTTCCAGCCGGCCTTGCTGCATCGCCTCGTAACTGAACAAGTAGTATACCGGGTTGGTAAATCCGGACATCATCCGCCCCCCGGGCCGGAGCACCCGAAAGGCCTCGCGCCACACCGGCAAAATATCGGGTACAAATCCGTTGGAGCAGGGGTGAACCACCAGGTCAAATGCGCCGTCCTGCAATGGCTCGAGCGACCGCATGTCACCCTGGACGGTTGTGATATCCAGGTGTTCCCGTGCGGCGACGGTTTGATCCTGCAGCAACTGGGCCGGAGAGTTGTCATAAACCGTGACCCGGGCACCGGCGGCGGCCAGCAGGGGCCCCTGTTGCCCCCCGCCGCCGGCCAGGCACAACACCCGGCTGCCGGCCAGTTCCCCAAACCATTCCGGGGGTACCGGACGAACCGGGGTCAGGACGATTTGCCAATCGCCCCGCCGCGCGGCTGCGATCTGTTGACGGGAAACCGGCCGGGTCCATTGATTGCCATCGGCCACCTGACGGTCCCAGGCCTTTCGATTGTAATCCGCGATATCCACCGGACCCCGATCACCCGTTATTCAAACAGGACCAGACTGGCTGTGAATCCGTGCAAGAAATTCCGGCCCGACACGGGGCCGGCTTCCCCGGCCGCAAAAAAGCCGGATATCGGAACGCTGCCCACCGTTTCGCGAATCAGCCCGGCGTCGTGATGCTCACTGCCAAACAACCGGGTTCCGCGGCCATTGCAGGTAAACAACAGTCCGCCGCGTGTATTCGGCGAACTGGCCGCCAGACGATTCAGCAGGTGCTGAAACTCCAGATGGGCGGTCTCGTGGTCCCGGATCTGAAACTGCATCGTTTGCCCGACACGGACATAGTCCGCAATGACGATCGCACCCGTTTCCTGATCAACGCCCAGCACATTACGAATCAGAAAGTCACCTTGTTGAAAATGGTCACGGTATTCCGAAATTGCGAGGCCCACGTGCAATCCCCGGTTAACCATCTGCTGTTCACGAACTGGCAACGTTTGAAAAATGGATTCCAGTTGTTGCAAGGCCGTTTGACCGCCCAGTTGCTGGATCAGGTTTCGTTCCGCGCGGGTAATCACCATCGGTTTGCCAATCGGTCGACATCCCTGGGACACAATGCCCCGCAACTGAAAATCGCCACTGACCCGGGCCACCACCGCACCCCGATTCAGAACCTGTCGACCGCAAATCAGTCGCGCCTTGCCGGGCGCCGCGGCACCGCTGGCCACCCCGCCAAATACCGGCACACCGGGGCGATCTTCATTCATCCGGTTCAGAAACACGTCCGCCGGAAAACTGAACGGATCTGCCAGCATGATCAGCGCAGCGTCCGCCGGCCATGCGCCGTCGATCGCCGGAGGCCAGCCCACAAAGGCCGCATCGCCTCCGGGAGTCTGAAACTCCAGTGGAAATGTTTCGATATCTGACTGGTCGAAACTGGCAACCCACAACGTCAGGGCCGGTTGCCATTCCAGTTCGTACTGGTTGGCCACGATGGATTCACCACTGCATCCCAGCAGGTGGTCGGTCCCCAGGCGATCGACCAGTTGTCCGGCCAGTTGCTCTACCGCGGCGGATTCGGCCGACTGCAGATACTGGTGGGAGAAAAAAACAAAGGCCAGATCAACACTGCGGTCGAGCTCATCCAGCGCGGCGCCGCAAGCCTGTTCCATCGCCACGCCCAAATCCGAATTGGTTGAAAAAGCAGAAGCGCAGCGCATTGATCCCCCCATGAAACCCGGTACCACGGGCGACCCTGCGGGTCGCACCTGGCTCACCGATGATAACGACCTTTGCCGGCTGCGAACAGTTCGCGACTGGCTCTGTAGCAAACCACGACAGGGTGCCTCTGCCGGTTTGCCCGGCACCCGGAATTTCCCGGATATGGCACGGTTGGACCAGCCCACCGTGGTAGCCTCTCCTCCCAAACCAAATGTTTTCGACAGAGCCTTCGCGACTCCGTTCCGGCAGCGACCGGGCAGATGCCGCGGTCAAATTGGTTTACAATCGGGGTGTGCTGAAACGCTCGCCCGGTATTTTCTTTCCGGGCGGCGGGTTTGATTTCCAGATCTGGTTCCCGGAGGACTCGGTTGAAACGTTTATCGAACGAGTTGCGAGGCGACGGATCAGGCCTGGCTGGTTTGGCCGCCATGATGCTGGCCAGCGTCGCAGCGGCCTGGACTCTGCCCCTGCCCGCCCAGGACCTGCCTCTCGCAATGGACGAAAGTCGGGTACTGGTCGTGGTGACGGGGGCCGCCGGCGCCAACCAGTATGAATCGATGTTCGAGCAGTGGGCCCGGCAATGGACCAGCAACGCAGGTCTGGCCGGATTGCGGGCCGCCCGCATCGGACCTCCGGTTTCCGGACAGTCTCCCCGGGAGCAGCTGCGCGAGGCGGTTGAGTCACTGGCCTCGGACCCGTCCGTTCTGGAGGCGTGGATTGTCCTGATCGGTCATGGCACGTTCGATGGCTCGGCCGCCCGTTTCAACCTGATTGGGCCCGACGTGTCGGCGGCCGAACTGGCCGAATGGCTGGCTCCCCGCAACCGGCTGACGGTGATCATCAATTGCGCCTCGTCCAGTGCGCCATTTGCGGCCGCCCTGGCGGGGAGTAACCGGATGATCGTCACATCGACCAGCAGCGGATTCGAACAAAATTTCAGCCGCTTCGGCCGCTACGTGGCCGAAACGATCGTGGATCCGGACCATGACCTGGACAAGGACCAGCAGGTTTCGCTACTGGAAGCGTTTGTCGCCGCAGCCAATCAAACCGCGGAGTTTTACCAATCGGAATCCCGTTTGGCCACCGAAACGGCGATGATCGAAGACAACGGGGATGGCCTGGGTACGCCCTTTGACTGGTTTCGGGGTACGCGAATCGTGAAACAGGCCCGGGACAAAACCGAACCGGACGGTCGTCGTGCCAATCAGGTGTTCTTTTTGCCCAGTCGCCACGAACAACAGCTGACACCCGGGCAGCGTGCCGAACGGGATCGGCTGGAAACCATGATTGAATCATTGCGACGACAAAAAGACGAAATGAGTGAAGACGAGTATTACGGGCAACTGGAAATTATTTTGCTGAATTTGGCCCGGATGTATTTTCCGGACGGTGATCCGTAGCGAAACGGGGATTGCCAGCGCGGGCCGGTTCACCGGCCGCATCAGGCATCGTGCTGAAGCCTGTCCGGCATTTTTTTTGGCATGGAAACCGATTATGCAAAACTTGCACCTGATTCACTGGTCCCGTCGGCCCGTTCGGTATGGCCTGTGCCTGGGTATCCTGCTTGCCCTGCCGGCGCTGGCCAGGTCCCAGGACAGGATAACCGGTCATCCGTTTGCCACGCGCAGCGAGGTCATCGCCCGCCATGGTATGGCCGCCACCAGCCAGCCCCTGGCGACCCAAATTGCCCTGGATATCCTGAAACAGGGAGGCTCGGCCGTGGATGCCGCCATTGCCGCCAACGCGGCACTGGGATTAATGGAACCCACCGGATGCGGCCTCGGCGGTGACCTGTTTGCGATGGTATGGGACGCCAAAACACAAAAGCTGTACGGGCTGAACGCCAGTGGCCGGTCTCCCCGGTCCCTGACCGCCGACATCCTCGCCGGCGAACTTGCCCGGCAAAACCGAACCACTATTCCGCCTCTGGGCCCATTGCCCGTGTCGGTTCCCGGTTGTGTTGACGGCTGGTTTGAACTGCACCATCGATTCGGTGTCTTGCCGGTCAGCGAGGTTCTGGCCCCGGCGATCCGGTATGCCGAAGAGGGGTTTCCGGTTTCCGAGCTGATTGCCTGGTACTGGAATCGCAGCGCCGGACTGGCGAGATTTCCTGGGTTTGCGGCCACGTTTTTGCCAGGTGGCCGGGCACCTGCCAAAGGCGAGATGTTTCGCAATCCCATGCTGGCCAACACGCTGCGCCAGCTGGCCGAAGGCGGGCGGGACGCGTTCTACCGCGGCGAGATTGCGCAAACCATCGCTGACTATATGAAGCAGCAGGGCGGGTACCTGACCGCCGCGGATCTGGCGGATCACACCTCCACCTGGGTGGAGCCGGTTTCCCTGAACTACCGGGGATATGACATTTGGGAATTGCCTCCCAATGGCCAGGGCATCGCCGCCTTGCAAATCCTCGGGATCCTGGAAGGCTATGATCTGCGATCCGCCGGATTTGGCAGCCCCGATCACATTCACTGGTTTGTGGAAGCCAAAAAGCTGGCGTTCGAGGACCGGGCCCGCTTTTATGCCGATCCCGAATTTACCGACATTCCGGTGGCCGGACTGATATCGGAGGAGTATCTGCAGGGGCGCCGCCACCAAATCCGGGACACCCGTGCGGCCCGCAGTTACGACCCCGGGAATCCGGCTCTGGATCACGGTGACACGATCTATCTGACTGTGGCCGACAAGGATCGCAACATGGTGTCGCTGATTCAAAGCAACTATCGCGGTATGGGGTCGGGGATGTGCCCCGACGGGCTGGGATTTTGTTTGCAGGACCGGGGCGAATTGTTTGATATGACGCCGGGCCGCATGAACAGCTATGCGCCGGGCAAACGTCCGTTCCATACCATTATTCCGGCCTTTGTAACCCGCGACGGCAAGCCCTTTATGAGTTTCGGCGTGATGGGCGGGGCGACCCAGCCCCAGGGCCATGCCCAGATCATGATTAACCTGATCGATTTCGGCATGAACTTGCAGGAAGCCGGCGATGCCCCGCGGATTTTGCATGGCGGTTCGTCGCAACCCACCGGTGAGCGAATGACCGATGGCGGCGTCCTCATGCTGGAAACCGGATATCCCTACCAGACGATTCGGGAATTGCTGGGACGGGGTCATACGATTCAGTTTGACCGGGGTTCCTACGGCGGTTACCAGGCAATCCGGTACGACTCGGAAAACGACGTTTATTACGGGGCTTCCGAGTCCCGCAAGGACGGTCAGGCGGCGGGCTACTGAGACAACCACAACCGCGGGGTGTTGTCTCACAAGTAAACCATTTCAGTCCCTGCCCGTGCCGGCCGGCATTACCGGTGCGCATCCTGTGCGGCGCGTGGCGGGGGCAGGAGACCGGAACGAAATCGTGGGCAGGTGAGTTCATGGCAACCGGAGACAATCACGCCGCGGCGGGGACCTGGCCCGGCATGTCCGCAACCGATTGAGGATGGGAATCGATGAACATGATGACGGATTGCGTTCAAATCACCACGACGGCCGCTGAGGTTCACACGCTGGAACACATCGCCCGGGAACTGGTCGGAAAACGACTGGCGGCCTGTGTCCAGATCGCCGGTCCCGTCACGAGCATCTACCGCTGGCAGGGAGTGGTCGAACAATCCGTGGAATGGACCTGCGAAATCAAGACAACGGCCGGGCAAGTCGAGTCAGTGGTTGCCTGCATTGGCGAATTGCACAGTTACGACACGCCGCAAGTGATCGTGACACCGGTGCTGGGCGGAAGCCGGAAATATCTTGACTGGCTGGCAGATCAGGTCGACTCGTCGCCGACCTCCTGAATTTTTTGAATCGACTCGATCGCCTGATGCCAATCCGCGGCCTCAATGTGCCGCCTTGCCTGCTTCAGCAAATCCGCGTGGCCGACCAAAAAGGGAACGGCCTGACCGTGGGGCGGCTGGCAGGGCACCAGGTGTTTTGCAATGGCCTGCCACAATCCGGGGACTCCCGCCCCGGTCAGGGCACTGATTGGGATCCAGGGTCGCCGATCGTCACCGGGGATCTCCGGTTGTCCCAAATCGCATTTGTTAATAACCAAGAGCCGTGGGGTGGAGTGGACGGAATCGCCGCTCGGGAATGAGCCCGGCCAGCCGACCGCATCATGCAATTCAATGATCAGATCGGCGTCGGACAACGCCTGGCGAGTCAATTCGATCCCAGCCACTTCGATTTGGTCTCCACCATCGCGGAGTCCCGCCGAGTCAATCAGCTCAACCGGCCAGCCTTCGATGGCGGTCGGGGTGACCAGCAGATCCCGGGTGGTTCCCGGCTGATCAAAAACGATCGCCCGCTGGTATCCCAGCATTTGATTGATCAGGCTGCTTTTGCCAACGTTGGGCCGACCGGCCACCAATACCCGCCAGGGCCGGAGCAGATGGCGACCCAGTTCCTGCCATTGCAACAATTCGTCGATCCGGCCAAGCGCCCTGCTGGCGCGGCCATCATTCAATTCGTCGATGATCGCATGCAGCATGTGGTCCAGTGCGCCGCAGGCCTGCCAGTGCAGCACCGCTGCCGTCCGCACCGTGGTGGTTTGAGCCAGAAAACGTTGCGCCACCGCGCAGTCCCGCGGGGTGTCCGCCTGGCGACGAATTCATGGGCCGCCACGGGTCGAAACCCCTGCTCTCGCAAGGCCTGGAGAATTCGTTGTTTGGCAAACTGCCCGCCGTGGCAATGAATCTCCAGTTCAGATTCCGATTTGAGGCAAACAATCACGTCTTCGCGAGTGCCGCCGGTATCGGTGGCCAGCCCTCTGGCATCGACCCAGTAACCGTATAACGGCGTTTGCCGGGGCTGCCCGGACAACTGGCGGGCTGCGGGGGTATGAAAATGCTGCCCCACCCGGGCCGTCACATCGGCGGCTCGCACCCCCAATACGCAAATGGCTCCGCGACCTGGCGGCGTCAACTCGCTGACAACTTTTTCGATCACGGCCGGGCACGTCCCGTGGCAGTCCGCAGGGCAATCTGAAACAAACCCTCGATGACGAGGTTTTCGACAACAATCCAGGAATCCGGCAAATCGTCTCGCCAGGGACCCAAACCGCCGCCGGTACCCACCACCACCGGTTGGCAGGGCAGCGTCTCGGTGAACCGGGCGACCACTTCACGAATGGCTCCCAGGCCATTCAGGTACGCTCCGCTGAGCAGAGCGTCACGGGTTGAGCGGCCGACCATCGATCGCGGACGTTGAATCGATTCACCTGACAAATCCGGCAATGCCGATGTCATCGACGACAACGCCCGCAGATTCGTTTGCGGGCCGGCCATGATGACGCCGCCGCGAAAACACTGATCGCGGGTCACGAGATCGATGGTCAGGGCGGTGCCGCAATCGATAACAATGGCATCGCGGTCACTGGCATACATCGTGCCGGCTGCCTGGGCAGCCAGTAACCGGTCGATGCCAACGGTATCCGGCTGGTCCACGTCAATTCGCAACTGGATGGCCGTGTGGGTAATTTCGTTCCAGCCAGCCATCGCATCATTTGCGCCAGCCAGTGCTTGCAGGGCAAGGGTATTTCGGGCATTAACGCTCGAGACAAACCAGTGCACGTTTTCGAGATCCGGACCCCGGGTCTCTCGCAAATCTTTCCGGGCACGTCCGTCGTCCAAATCGCGGGCGTCGATGCTGCGACAGTTCTGCCACACGGGACTGACCCGTTGCTGCCCGGGATTCACGACTCCCCGCATCAGCTTGATCGAACTGTTGCCTACATCGGCCGCGACTATCTGCATAGGGACTGCTCGTCCAGTTGGCGGGTTATGCGGCCCGTCAGCTCTGGCAGTCCCGCTCCGGTGACGGCCGAAATGGCCAGCACATCGCTGCCGGAGGCCTCGATCAGGCGTTGTCGAACTTCGGCCGAACCCGGTAATTCCGACTTGCTGACCACCAGGATTTCAGGCCGCTCGCCCAATTGGGCATTGTACTGAACCAGTTCGTGGCGAATGAAGCGCCAGTTTTCGACAGGATCCGACTGGTCCAGCGGCAGGGGTTCGACCAGGTGCACGAGAATGCCCGAGCGTTCGATGTGTTTCAAAAAATCGTGACCCAGCCCCGTGCCCCGATGTGCCCCCTCGATCAGGCCGGGAATATCGGCCATGACAAAAGCCCGTTGCTGATCGATCACCACTTGTCCCAGATTCGGAAAACGCGTGGTGAACGGGTAATCGGCGATTTGGGGACGGGCCCGGGACAGACGACTTAACAACGTGCTTTTACCGGCATTGGGCAGTCCCACCAGCCCCACATCGGCGATCACCTTCAGCTCCAGAATCACCCGTCGCGATTCGCCTTCGTCTCCCGATGTCCATTGTCGGGGAGCCTGATTGGTACTGGATTTGTAATGGGCGTTGCCATGGCCGCCACGACCCCCGCGGGCCACCACAAACTGGTCTTCCGCCGTCGTCAGGTCTCTGATCACAAACCCGTGAGTGGCGTCGAGCACGACGGTTCCCGGCGGCACTTCGATGATCTGGTCCTCGCCCCGCCGGCCCTGCTGGTGCTTGCCACTGCCGTGTGTTCCACGCCCGGCCCGCCATTGTTTGCGATGCGACAGGGCCACCAGGCTGTCAACACCCGGCCGGGCAATCACAATGACATCGCCTCCCGCTCCGCCCTCACCTCCATCGGGTCCACCGTGCGGAATAAACCGCTCACGGCGAAAACTCATACAGCCATTGCCGCCGCGCCCGCCGGTTACTTCGATTTCGACTCGATCAAGAAACATGAACCCACGACACCTGAATCAAGAGGGAAACCAGGGCCGACCCGTGCGGCCGGATCCACGTCCGCTGCAAAAAAACCTGTTTCCAATGTGGCCTGCCGACTCTCCACAGGGAATGTTCAGGAGCCCAGTCGACGCGCGATGGCCTCGGCCGGAACCGCCGTGACTTTGGTCGCGGCAACCATATCCGTCCGCAGTATGTCCTGTTCCTTGGTATTTCCCAGGGAGAATTCGACCAGGTAAATGCCCACGGCAATTCCCTGACCCTCGTAGGTCGGCGGCCAAAAATCCTCGGCCCGGGTGGCCAGGGCCCGAGCCAGCAATCGCGTGGCCCGACCCGAAAAGCCCCCAGCGCCATCTCCAGACGTCCCTGGGACTCACGGTGAATGTAAAACACCATGGCTACATGCTGGGACTTTTTCCCGGAATTGGCCGGGACCCACGTCCCCTCAGCCGTTTCATAGTAAATGCCGGGCTCCAAATCTTCGTGACCCCGGGCCAGCGACAATCCGCCCACACAGGACGCCGGATGGGGATCAAATTCGCGATACCGGAAAAAAACCGGGCAGCTGCGGTCGGTGGGCTTTTCAACCCCGTCCTGGGAAACAAAGGGGTCGCAGCCAAACGCCAGGGCCATCACGATCTCCACCACCGGATTGCTCTTGGTACTGCCGAGGCAAACCAGGGCCTTGTCGCCGCTGGCATCCGAGAATTCCCGATACGAATACTCGGCCTGGGCAATCAATTCCGAATCGTTAATCTGACCCGGACTCCACACCAGAATCTGCTTCAGATGCTCCGGGTGCGGTATCGGAGATCGGTCTTCTCCCGCTTCATCGCGCTTCAACTGGGCCGTGCCGCCCAGGGTCGTCACGCCGCTGAGGATTTCTCCCATCAGAACCGAATCCGAAGCCACCACATACGAGACGTCCGGACTGTCGACCTCGATATCGCGCCGCACGCCCAAACACATGGCCAGTCGGCGGCGGCGGGCCAGCATTTCCCAGAAATTCTCCGGTTCGACTGCGAACAAGGCCCCCGGCAACTGGTCCGCCGTGCAGTGACCGTGCTCAATCAAATAATCGCACAGACGGGAAAGAGCCTTCAGCGGGATATACTTGACCTCATTTTTCAGCAGGGCAGCAACCTGATGCCGATCCAGTCCGGTGTATTCCACAATGGCCTTGATCGTTCCCGGTCGGCGGCGCAGGATCGGGCACGTGGCCCAACAATTCGGCGAGTCGAAACGAGTATTGCATGAATCTTCCCGAAAATACCTGGAGCCGCGACGAGGAACCGGCACAGCCGCTCCGGAACAAGGCGGGTCGGGGACTCGTTCAGTCCCGCCCCCCGGGCATACGCAGAACGGACAGCACCCGGTCGCCAGCAACCGGCAATCGCCGATCGACCGGTGACGGCTCAAGTTCCAGTATATGAGCGGTAGCGTGAGATTCAACTCCCTTGCGGTAACGAAACGCTGCTTAATGGGGGAGCATGCCACCAAATTGCGGCCCGCAAATCGCCCGGATTCGATCTGGCAGGCAGCCCTGAATTCTGTTACCGTCCCCGCCCCGGCGACCCGCTGACAGGCACCACTGCCCCGACGCGCCCGGTTCCCGTCCGGCCGGAATCCGAAAACCACTGGCCGGCAATCGAGAATGATGAACCCTGAGCAAGGCATGTTTGCGTTGCCGATTATCAAGAAGAGGAGAGGATCGATGCGCTGCCGAACCTACTGGATCATGTTGCTGGGCCTGGGCATCACGCTGGCCTGCGCTGCCCCATCGACGGGCCAGATCAAGCTGTTTCGCAAGGCTCAGCCGGAAGAGGGACTGGAGTTGACCCAGTCGCAAGGCCCCTGGTTGATCATGTGCGCTTCATTTGTCGGTGAACCCGGTGAACAACAGGCCCGCCGGCTGGCCGAAGAGTTGCGCAGCGACTACAACCTGGATGCCTACCTGTACCGGCATTCGTTCAACTACTCTGACAAGATTCAGGCGCTCGGCTGGGATCCTCCGTCTGATCAAACCGGACTTCCCGTACCCAAGCAATTGAAGGCAGCCCATGCCGACAAGTTCGAGGAAATTGCTGTTGTTGTTGGAAATTTTCCCTCACTGACGGACAGCAACGCCCAAAAAAATCTGGAGTTGGTCAAACACCTGCAACCCGCGCACTGGAGATCAAGGAGTACGTCAGCACCAGCCAGCGAATGGGTGTTCTGCGGAAAATTCATCGCAGTATCAGCAGTGACCCCAAAGCTCACGAAAAGGGACCCATGGGTTCGGCGTTCCTGATGCCCAATCCGTTGTTGCCGGAAGAATACTTTCAAACCAAAACCCTCGACTCGATCCTGATCAAGCTGAACAAGGGGGTTCGTTACAGCCTGCTCGATTGTCCCGGGCAATACTCGGTCAAGGTGGCGACCTTTCGCGGGGACCAGACGTTCAATGACAAGGAAATCGTCAAGAAGCAGCGGGAATACGAGGACCTGCTGAGTTCCGGCAAGCCGCTCACCGAAAGCAAGCTGGCCGAAGCCGGCGTCAAGGCTCATTTGCTGTGCTCCGCACTCCGCAAAAAGGGCGTGGAGGCCTGGGAATTCCACGACCACAATGAAAGCTATGTTTGTGTGGGAAGTTTTGACTGGGCCACCCGGCCGGTGGAACTGGGACCGGATCAACTGAACCCCGAGGTGGCCGCCGTGATTCAGCAATACAAGGCCGTCGATACCGCGGTCAACGGAAGCCGCCAATTCCGGCCCCGGACCATCGCCCTGCTGAAGGGAACCAACATCAATTTTGATGCCCAACCGCTTCCGGTCCGGGTTCCCGAAGTTAGCGCTTCAAAACGGCGCGGCCTGTTCGGAGGCAACTGAAACCCGTCTGGCGTTACGTGCCGATCCGTCACGGACCGCCAACCCGTCAGCAGCCCGCCTCACGGAATCGCGAGGCGGGCAGGGGCCGGCCCGGTATCGAAACGCCGACTACCGCTGGTCCGGTTTGTCGGATTCGTCATCACCGGCAGCCGGGGACGAGTCCTTGCCGTCTCCGTTGGCCAATTTGGCGAAGTCGCCAGCCGTGATCACAATCAATCGCTCCGGATTCACGATCCGCCGCAGGGCCTGGTCGACCTGTTCGGTAGTCAGGGACCGGAATCGATCTTCACGACGTTTCTCGAATTCCATGGTACGTTCGACCTGCAACTGGCTGTTGAGGGTGGCGGCCAGCCGTCGATCTTCGGCCCGTCGGCCCTGCAGCGATTCCAGGTAGCTGGATTTGGCCGCTTGCAGTTCCTCACCCGTGACGCCACTGTCCAGCATTCGCTGAACTTCCTCGCGTATCGTTGCCACGACCTTTTCCGTGTTTTCGGGAGCCGAGATGGCAAACATGACAAACAGGCCCCGGTCATCCATGTCGTCAGCGGAAAATTGTGAACCGACCGCATAGGACAGGCCTTCCTGTTTCCGCACGCGATCAGCCAGCCGCGAGGAGAGGCCACCGCTGCCGAGGATGTAATTGGCCATCATCATCGCTTCATAATCGGGATCATTGTCGCGAATCGTATCGGTCAATCCTGCCACGTAAAAGGCATTGGCCTTGTCCGGCGTTTCAATGACGATGCGCTGGCCGGCCACGTCCGGTCGGCCTGTTCGGGCAATTCGTTCGTACGGTTGAGACGCTGTCCAGCCCTCAAATATCCCGTCCAGCTGCTGGCGAACCTCGTCGGGATCAAAATCGCCGACGATTGTCAACTCGCCATGTTCGGCGCCCAGAAAATCACGGTGCAGTGACCGAATCTCGTCCAGCGTTAACGCTTCGTATCGGGCAATGCTTTCCTCCAGGGTGGGAACGTACCGCACGTCGTCCGGGGGGCAGGGCGTCAATTCCCGCTGGAACCGGTTGATGGCCAGCATTTGTGGTTCGGCCATTCCCTGCTTCAGCGACGTCAGCAACTCCTTGCGGGCAATCTCGAACTGGTCTTCCGGCATGGCCGGATCCCGCAAAACCTGACCAAGGATCTCGATGGCCTTGTCCAGAAACTCGCGGCGTGTCCGGAGGTTGACGTCCAGCGTGCCAGCGCTGCTGGTGACATTCAGGGTAATCCGGTTCTCGTCCAGATAATCTTCCAGCTCCTGATACGTCATGGTGCCAGTCCCGCGCTGCATCATCGTGCCCAGCATGTCACAGGCGGTGGTTTGGGTGGCCAAGGATTTCTCGTCACCAAAATGCAGAGCAAGCGTCAGCACGACGTTTTCACCGCGTGTCTTTTTGGGCAACAGGGCGTACCGGATACCGCCTGCCAGTTGCCCGCGGAGAGTCCGTTGCTCGATATTTTCCGGCGTGGGCACAAACGACTCGCCGGCGGCGATTTTTTCACGGCCCTCGTAATCGGCCACCATGGTTTCCACGGCCGGAGCATTGGGAATCGCAATACGCTGGACTTGTTCCGTGGGAACGAAAACGCCGGTCGTGCGATTGTCACGCCGCAAATATTTTTGGGCAGCCGCCGCTACGTCGGCCGCTGTGACTTTTTCCAGCCGATCCCGGTGCAGGAAGAACAGCCGCCAGTCGCCATAAGCCCGCCATTCGCTGAGTTCGATCGCCAAACGCTGGCTGTCGGCGACCAATTCCTCGCGGCGTTTCAGCAATTCCTCAATCGAGCGTTTCACTTCCTCATCGGTGAATTCACCCAGATTTTCCATGGTTTCGACCAGCAGATCGCGGGCCTGCTCTACATCCACGCCGTCGGCGATCTCGCCGAGGGCCAGCAGCGTTCCCGGATCGTGGCTGGCCATGCCGCCCGCCGAAATGCTGGTAAAGATTCCCGGTTCGACCAGGGCCCGGTATAACCGCCCGCCGGGTTCCTGCCCCAGGATATTTCCCAGAACCTGAATCGCGGCAAACTCGGGATGGGCAGCCGCCGGCACATGGTAAACCACACCCGCCAGCGGCACCTCCCCAACGCGGCGCAATACCACATTGCGTTCGCCGTCCTGGGCGGGTTCCTCCGTCCAGGTGTTGTCGCGACGGATTTGCGGCGCCGGCAGGGAACCAAAATACTCCTGTACCCACCCCAGCGCCTTGGCTTCGTCAAACTGCCCGGAAATGACCAGCATCACATTGTCCGGCTGGTAAAATCGCTCGTAGAACTTGCGCAGATTGGTGACCGGAACGCGTTCAATGTCGCTGCGATTGCCAATCGTGGTCTTGCCATAATTGTGCCATTCATAAGCGGTTGCCATCATCCGCTGGCGGAGAATCGACACGGGCGAATTCTCGCCCATTTCGAATTCGTTGCGAACAACCGTCATTTCCGAAGCCAGGTCGTTGGCATCAATCAGACTGTTCACCAGACGGTCAGCTTCCAGGCGGATGGCAAACTGCAGATTGTCATCGCCGGCCGGCAGGGTTTCATAATAGTTGGTGCGATCGACCCAGGTTGTTCCGTTCATGTCGATCATCCCGCGGTCCTTCAGCAGTTTGGGGATGTCCTTGTGGGTCGGCGTCCCCTTGAACAACATATGTTCCAGCAAATGGGCCATGCCGGTTTCGCCGTAGCCCTCATGACGGGATCCCACCATGACGGTCATGTTGACGGTAACCGTGGGCCGCGAATCGTCGGGGAACAACAACAATTGCAACCCGTTTTCCAGCGTAAATTCGGTGATCCCCTCAATCTCGGCCTGCCGGGCGGGTTGTTGGCCCCGCAATCCGTCCCCGGCACCGGGCATCAGAAATCCACCCGCCAGTACCAGCGCCCACAGTTTAAGTTTCATTGTATGCTCTCCGTTCCAGTCCTGCGTTTCATGTCATTTCGGGCAACCGCTGTGGGGATCAAGCGGCTTGACCCACAGCGATCGACGACAGACCATGGTCACCCGGTGTGTTCGTTTCCGTCCAGTTTATCAATTTGCCCGGCGAGACACAGGTTACTGCCCCCGCTTTCGCAGGTCCTGACCCAATTCCATGAATAACGATTTCCAGGTCCTGCGACGCATTATTGCGGCCCGGCGGACCGACAAGGTGCTGGGACGCGCCGACCAGCCACTGGTTTACTCGTCCGCGACGCTGAAAAGATGCGACGAACTGGTCTGGCAGGCGCTAATTGACTGTGGCCAGGCCCCGTTTCATTACGACCGGCGGCTCGATGATTTGGCCGAGCCGTGGCGGGTTTACTGGCTGAATGGTGACTCGTGCCGGCGACTGGCCCGATCATTGCCCGAGTTGATCCCGAATCTGACCCGGGGCAACAAGCTGGCAGGCCTGCTGGCGGCGTGCGGAAGCCTGGCGGTGTTTACCTGGTTACCCCAGTCACCCGCCGATCCCGGCGAACCGTCCGCGGAAAAACTGGAACAGGTCAACCAGGAACATTTGGCGGCGACGGCCGCGGCCGTCCAGAATTACCTGTTGCTGTGCACGGCAGCCGGTTTGCCCACCTACTGGAGCAGCGCCCGGCTCATCGAACAACACCTGTTTGTCCCGCTGGGCATTGCAACCGAAAGCGTCCCGGAACGACTGCTGGCGGCGGTGTTCACCCATTACCCGCCGGATTCGGAGACCGGGACCGGGGCCACGGGGGCCATGGAAATCGTGGGCGGCAAACTGCGCGACAAACGGGATCCCGATCACCGCTGGCTGAAACGACTCGAGTTTTGAGCCGGGAGCCGGGACTGGCGGCCAACTGGCCGCCAAACGGTTTAGAAACCACCCTCACGATTCAATTCGCAAGCTCCTGTCAGTGCCGCATCGTGATTGTAAAGCAGCGGAAGCGTGGCGTTATCGCGCAGACTTACCGACACCGACACATTTACTTTTTCGGACCTCAGAGCGATCGGGTTGGGCGAGACCACGACATCGAATTGCCGGATGCCCACGGTCGACATCACAAACTGCACCGAATTTTCGACGTCCGCCACAGTCGCCCCCGGGGTGATCCCGGTCCGGGCCCCTTCGTAGGCGGCGGCCTGGACGGCATGCCGCATCATGTTGGCCCGGGCGAACTCGTAACACCCGAATAACAGCAAAAACAGGATCGGCATGCACATGGCCATTTCCACCACCGTCGCACCGCACCGTGAACGACGCTGGCGAGCCAGCGCCGGACGGGCCAACGATTGGCGGGCCATGGATTGGCAGGCAGTTGTCAATTTGTTCATCGATTACTCGTTGCCCCTCGGGGAGCCGTTTGACCGGGAAAGTGACGTTGCGGTTAGTCGATCAGTAATATCGGGATCTGCAAGGCAATTTCGCGAAACACCTCCGTCAGTTCCTCGTTGGTATCGGCGTGCAAATGCGAACCGCCGGTCCGCTCGGCGACCTGACGCATCAGTCCCTGGTTGGCACCCTGGCTGAAGGTAATGGTGTGCACAACCACATGCGCGGCCACCGCATCGGGCACCACCTGCAAGGGATTGATTCCGGTGTTGTGATTTCCGTCCGTCATCAGAATCAATTCCTTGAACGCAAATGGCCGACTGGCAGGATCGTTTTCAATCGAATCCAGTCCGGTTTGCAAGGCCCGCCCGATCGCCGTGAATCCTCCCGGGCTTTCCCGGGAAAAGGCCTGTCGATGAGATTCAGGTCCGACGTCATTTCCTGAATCTTGCGGGCTTGCTGGTTGTAAACCGTCAACGACACGACTTCTTCCTGGGGCAACGTCTGCAGTTCCGCCAGGAAAACGTCCACGGCATTGGTCAGGGCCGGGAACCGGCCAAAATCCTGCATCGATCCGGAAACGTCCAGAACCAGCGCGATGTCCCGGTCCAGACGGCTGGAGGTTGCCTGTTGCACCGGTTCGAACTCGGTGACTCCCAGCAACGGACCAAAAAACAGGGGCACCGGGCCGGATGGCGAGCCGTCGGTGCGGCGCCCCACGACGCGGATTGAATTGATCGGGGTCGCGCCAGGCTGAAACTCGAATTTGCCGCTGGGCTGAATCCGGTGTGATCCGAAAATGACATCGCTGCGATCAATTTCCAGCGGCTCCCCGGCCACCCTGTTGGCCCGGGCCAGCGCCTGGGCAGCGGCAATGGCTGCTTCGGTATCCTGAAAACGGCCCAGCGCTTCCGATGCCGCGCGGGCCGCCGCATCGGTGGCCGTTCGCAATTCGGCCCGGGTCGCGTGCATGTAGGCGACGTCAATGGCGAACGCCGCCGCAATAAACAGAATGACCAGCATCACGGCCACCATCACCATCATGGCACCTTGTCGCGCGGATCTTCTGCAAACGGCGTGTGTGGGTTTTGCGTGTCTCATCATGGTTGATTCCTGCGACAATCCTGAACGGGGCGAGCGACTCAAATGCGGTGGGCGGAGACCATCATGGGGGAAAGCTATTCCCGTACCATTACGGCCGTGGCGGCCAGTTCATGACCCTGAAACGGCCCAAACGGAAAAATGCTGTTGGTATCACTGGGCGCCGTCACGCGGACGGTGATCCTGTCGCCGCGGCGGGCCTGCTCAATATTGGAAGGGTTGATTTCGATGCGTGCCTGATGCAGGGACCGGCCGGCCAGCACGGCACGCGTTGCTGCCAGTACGTCGGCAGTGGTTGCGTTGCGACGAATGGCGACCTTGCTGCCTTCGTACGCTGACTGAACCAGCGATTGCTTCAGAAAGATCACACTGGCTCCTTCCACGGCGCCGAACGTGACCAACACGATCATGGGCAGACACAACGCCAATTCAACGGTGGCCGTCCCGGGACGTCGTCGTCCGGAATTCCTGGGCCGCCGAATGCTGCGGGAACTGGCTGTTTGGGAATGATTTTCGAGCATGATTACGCCGTGAGAATAGTGACAGCGCGACCCTGGACAACCACCATCGGTTGACTCCGGAGGTGCCGGCATTGGATGCGAAGAAAGCCTGAACGCCGAAAAAACAAGTCAGCTGCCTTCAGGACTGGGTGCTGACGGGACGACTGTCGGCCAGTTGTTCCCGGAGCGATTCGATCTCCCGCCCCTGATCCTGAACCATTTGGGCCACGGTATTGAATTCGTCGGCCACGTCGGCCCAAAAGTCGTTGTCCCGAAAGGCCAGCGAGCTTACCTTTTCGCCCGCTGCCAGCTCGCGCATGTGACGTCGCAAACGGGCGATCGGACCGACAAACCGGTTGCTGAAGCGGATGGTGTCCAGGGCAAAGGCCGGAAACAGGGCCACCATGATCAGACCGATCAGCATCAGTTCGAACCGGGCGAGGTGGCTCGCTCGACAATTGTCTTGTTCGGATCGCCCAGCAGCAGGTGCATGACCGAAACGCACATCAGCGTTACCACAAAAAAGGCGCACCAGTGAAACAGGATTCTTCGAATCAGCGTTCCCTGAACGCGCGAATCGACCCAGTGTTGTCGTCGCATCTTCTTGGACATCGATCAACCTTTCGAATTCTTGCATCAATGTAACCACACTCACGCCATCGCGCCGCATTGCCGCGAATGCTCGCCAGTGCAAACAGGTAATCTTGAAATCGTAGGTCATCATTTGCCTGAGGTCCGGTGGATCCTGGAATTCGCCGTTCCCGGTTTTGCGGAAAATCCCGATTGCGCCGATCGCCTCCCGCGAGGCCCTGTCGGATGCGAATCGGACACAGAGCAACTTGCAGAGCAACTGGCGTGCGCAAATGGCCCGCCCGCTCGCCGCGGCAATGCCAGGTCGCCCGGCGTGACCGGATTTGGAGTGGGGTCAGCGGGTTGATTCCGGAGATTCGGACAGGGCCCGGCAAACATCCGCAAGGCAAGACGCCCGGGCCCGTCGGCCATCCGCTGGCCATCCCCGGTTTTTCCGCAAGCTGTCCCGGATGAACAGACGCCCGCGTTTCGGGCGGCGCAGAGATTCCGCCCCGGCAAAAAGCTTTCAGGGATGCGCAGAACCCAACGATCCGCTCAGGCGGTTCGGTGACAGGGATTCGCGGACGGGTCAACCGGGAAACGGTTGGGAACAGGGTCTCCGGCCGTCAGATCCGGCCGGAATCGGGGGCCCAGGCTCACGGGCCAGCTTGCGGGCACGTTCGTTGCGACGCTCGGCACGGAGACGGGCCCGACGCTTGGTTTCGCTGGGTTTTTCATAGTATTCCCGGCGTCGCATTTCTTTCTTGATTCCGCTTCTTCCACGATTTTTCGGAAACGGCGCACAGCCTCCTGAATCGACTCTTTTTCTCTTACTTGCAATTTAACCATTATGTCTCCGAACCTGTCCTCCGTCTGGGAACCCCTGTTTCATCGGCCCTTCACAGCGAATGACCTGGGCAGACCAACCAATAAATTTTGCCAATTCGGCATTTTGCCGGCTCCGGGCAAGCTGGCAATTGTAGCCATTAGGCATCACGGCTGTCCAGCGACGTATCGGGAATTCAACCGCCGGCAGCCCGGCCCGACGCGAACAACCCGCCCGATGATTGCGGATTACCCAGTCAGAACAATCGGCAGGATCGGATCCGGAGGCAAGGGCGGGTGCCGGGCGGGCCGAATTCCGATGTATGGATGTTGCCGTTGCCGGCTCCCAGGCCGGAAATCCCTGTCCCTGTTTTGCCCGTCCCGGAATCTGCCTTGTCCCACTATCCCTCTGGCGATCTGGAGACGATTCGGTTGATCGATCAGCGCCAAGACCAGGTGCTGGAAGATCTGGAACACCTGAACCAGCGAATCCTCGATATCATCGAGCTGTACACCGCCAACGGCCAACCCGACGCCGGCGTCGACGTCGACGGGGACCGGCTGGATTCAGCCGCCTGAGGCAGGAATCGGGATTTTGTTTTTCGAAAGCTCGCGAATCTCGCCCTTGCTGCCCAGGTAAAACAGGAACCCAATAGCGGCCGTGATCAGCAAAATCAGGCGAAATCCCAGGGCCACCACAAAGCCGTGTTCGCTGGGCACCTCGGTGCTGGAGAAGGCCCGGTACAGGTAGCTGACCGCGGCCTCCATGCCGCCCAGCCCGCCCGGCAGCGGCACCGCATTGGCAACCATCGCAATGGGCGAGATGACCAAATGCTGTCGATAGCTGGGGTGGGTATCGGAGATCCCCGCGGCAATTCCGAAAAACGTGGTGGCGAACATGACGTTGGCCAGCAAGCTTAACAAAAAGGCGACGATCACCGAGCCGAATCGGGTTCGGTAGACCAGCGCCACACCGGTCATTCGCTTGAATAACGTGCCGGCCCGGGGCAAGCTGGCCAGGCGTCGATACAAACCGGTCCGGGTAAATCGGGGCGTCAGGAACAGGACTCCCAGGCCAATAAATCCCAACACCGCCATGATCAGGGCAAACTGGCAAACCAGATTCATCGCCGCATGTTCGGTTTCATGTTTTCGGGTTCCTGCCGGGAAATCCGTTGTCAACCAGGCCAACCCGGCAAAGGAGAACATGGCCAGCAAGCCGATCGCACGATCAAAGATGACCGACGCCACCGCCTCCGGTGCCCGCCCCGGCACCTGCCGGGCCAGAAACACCGCCTTGACCGCATCACCGCCCAGCACGCCAATGGACAACAGGTTCAGCAAACTGCCCAGAAAACCCAGCCGTACGGCGTCGTAATAGCGAATGGGCAAATCCAGCGCCCGACAGAGCAAATACCAGCGGAAATAGGAAACCAGCGCGACACCGATCCCGGTGATCAGGGCCAACGCCAGCCAGGCATGGTTTTTTTGGCCAGACCACAACACGTCAAACTGATCGGCCTGCCAGGTTTGGTAAAACAACCACGCCAAAATGCAGAACGAGATACCGAATTTCAACAGGGTAACGAGCGGCTTTTTCAACGTCCTGTTCCAGTGTTCACCCGGCCCGCAACGGATTGCGTCAACGCGTCGGGGTTAGCGAGCGGGTCTAACTCAATGTGGCCGCGGGAACGGCGCTTTCCCGCCAGTCAACAATCTGCAATTCGACGTTGCGCCTGCCCCGAAACCGGTTAATCATCGGGTGAAACGCGAAATCGTAAAGTCCAGTTTCGTGATTCAGCTGGTCCGCCCATTCGCCACCCCCAAACGCGACGCTCCGCAGGCGGACATCGTTTTGGGCCAGTCGCAGCGCCAAATGGCGTTCACCGCCGCCGATTCGCCGGGCCGGTTCGGCCAGGCGAACACCGCAGGCACAAAAGACCGGACGGCGGTTTTCAGCCCCAAAGGGAGCCAATTGTTCCAGTTGGCTGACCGTTGCCAGGGTCAAATGCGAAAGCGGGACTTCCAGGTCGATTTCCAGTTGAGGCTGGAATTGGCCAACATCAGAATGCTCGGCGACATACTGAATCATCGCCTGACGGAAATCGTCGATTGACGATTCCGCAATTTTCAATCCGGCCGCCGCCCGATGGCCGCCAAAACCGAGGAGGTGCGCCGAACAATGCTGAAGTGCCTGATACAGATCGACGCCGCCCGCGGACCGGCCCGAGCCAACCGCCGGTTTGGCGGCCATTTCGTCGCGGGAAATCAAAAACACCGGTCGATTAAATCGTTCCGCAATCCGGCCAGCGACAATGCCAATGATGCCCACATGCCAGTCGCGATCATCCAGTACGATGGCCGCCTCGTCAGCGAGGTTGTTGTCGGTAATCTGCCGCAAAGCGGATTTTTGAATTTTCCGTTCCAGACTCTCCCGGCTGCCATTGAGTTGCTGAATGTAGTCGGCCAGGGCTTCTGCCCGCGACGCGGAATCGGTTGTCAACAGCTCAACGCCCAACTGGGCCTGGCCCAGGCGGCCCGCGGCATTCAACCGGGGTGCCAGGCAAAAGCCAATATCATCGGCGTCCAGGGCGGGTTTGTCCTGCAGCTGGTTCAACTTCATCAAACAGCTCAGGCCAATAACGGTTTCGTGCCGCAGGAACGCCAAACCATGGCGAACAATCAGGCGGTTCTCGTCCACCAGCGGGACCACGTCCGCGACCGTTCCAATCGCGGCCAGCCCGAGGGCCAGCAGCAAAAATGAACGCTGGGCCGGCGCCACCCGGTCCCCGCCCGATGTCTTTTGACAAATCGCCCACGCCAGCTTGAGGGCGACACCGGCCCCGCACAGACCGGCAAACGGATAATCATGACCGGGCAATGCCGGGTGCACCAGAGCCACCGCCTCCGGCAGCTCGTCGCCAAACTGGTGATGGTCGGTAATGATCAGGTCCAGACCCAACTGTCGGGCCGTGCCGGCCTCGTGAAGACTGGCGATTCCGCAGTCAACGGTAATGACCAGGTCCGCGCCTTCTTTCCGGATGCGTTGCAGCGCCTGGTCGTTCAGCCCGTAACCATCATCCAGTCGACTGGGCACAAAGGTGGCAACGTTACCGCCGACCAGCTCGATGCACCGAAACAGAATGGCGGCGGCGGTCATCCCGTCAGCATCGTAGTCACCATAGATGACGATCTTCTCCTGTTTCGAAATGGCCTCGCAGATTCGGGCCGTGGCCTGATCGATACCCGGCAACAACGACGGCGGTCGCAAATCCTGCAATGGCGCGTCAATGAAGTGTCGGATCGCCTCGGGATCATGCATGCCGCGGGCAGCCAGCAACTGCGCAACCACCGGTGAAACACCACCGGTTCGCTCAATGGCGGCGATGGCGGCGGGATCGTGGGTCCTGATGATCCACTTTTTGTTCACCGAAAAGACTCCTTGTTCAGCGTCGGCATCAGCTTCCCGCCAGGTCCGTTCAAGCAAAAGGGTCTGTCAGCACTTGCGACCGACAGACCCATTTTCTTTTCTGCATCCAGCCATTCGCCGAATCCGGACCGTCTGACCGGGATCGACGGCGTCCCATCCGGCCACACCGCCGTTCACTTCCTCTTTTCGACGTGCACCGTGTGTTTGCGGAGCCGCGGGCTGTACTTTTTCAGCTTCAGCTTTTCACCCCCCGGCTTGCGGCGAATCGTGTAGTTGTAGTCACCGGTTTCTTCACAGACCAGGTGCATTACTTCCAGCTTTTTTTTGCTTTTGGCCATCGAACGGACTGCTCCGGTGGATTGCTTGTTTCGGCGCGGATGGTGGTGTTTCCAGCGGGGATTCTAACCAATCCGGGCCGCGACGTTAATAGGTCCCCGGGGCGAATCCCCCGGGGCGAATCCCCCGGGGCGGTCGTTTCCCCAAGCGTCCCGCACGCCGCCATTTCCGGCCCCGTCACACCCTGCGCGACGGCTGGCTAGGGGACATCCCGATTCGATACCGGATCCGGGACCGGATTCAGGTAGCGACTCGACCAGACATGAATCAGATCGGCCACATAGTCGACGTCCCCGGGACGTGCCATCAGCAAATGATCCGATTGATGGAGCGTAACGAAGGATTTGGGCGACTGCACCGCGTCGAACATCTTCAGCCCCCATTCATAGGGCAAGGTTTCATCGGCGGGCGAGTGAAACATCAGAATGGGCCGCCGCAACTGACCCAAATCGGACTCGATCCGGTAGCTTCGCAAATCGTCCAGCAACTGCATTTTCAGCGTGTGCTGGAACCCGCCGATGGTCACCGTTCCCTGGCCCGTGGCGGCAATCCCGGGATTGGACTGGTGCAGGTAGCCCGCCAGTCGATGCGTCGACCCGGGCGAGGCAATCGTTACCACCGCCACCGCAGATTCAATCTCGTTGGCCGTGACGGCCGTGGCGGTTCCCCCCAGGCTGTGGCCAATCAGCAGTTGGGGGCCGGCATACTCTCGACTCAGAAACGCGGCGGCGGCCTGCAAGTCCTGACAATTGGTGGTGAAGTTGGTCTCGGCAAAATCTCCCTCACTGTCGGCCAGTCCGGTGAAGTCGTAACGCAACACGCAATATCCGTGATGCGCCAGACGGCGACTGATCCGAACGGTGGCCTTGAGATCCTTGGTGCAGGTGAAGCAATGCGAAAACAGGGCAAAGGCCCGCGGTTTCACGGCCGGCCATTCCATAATGCCCGCCAGTTGCTGGCCACGGCCGTTATCAAAGCTGACTCGTTTGCTGACTCGTTTCATCGGCGGCTTCAGCGGTTCTGTCGTTTCAGGATACGGGCAAGGGTGATGATGGCAAACGAGGTAGCGATTACCGGATCATCTTCGCGCATGCGAGCCTGGGGATTGCTCCACGAACCATCGGCGCGTTGTTCATCCAGCAATTGACGTCCCACCGCGCTGGCAAACTGTTCGGCGCGGGCCACGGTCATCCAGTCCAGCAAGGCACTCAGCGAACTGTAATAGTAATACCGCAATCCCGTTTGCCACGAACGACCGTCCGGATTGTTTTCGAAACCCGGAACGACCCTCCAGTCGCCATTCCGCGCCAGCCAACGCAACCCCTCGCGGACCGGTTCGCTGTCGCGGCGGGCACCGGCAAACCGCAGTCCCCGAATGCCGTCGGCGGTCGCGCTGCCGTAGCTGCGGGGCCGGTCCCGGGCGTCGTCCAGCCAACCGGCCTTGTTTCCATCGTGATCGCGACGGGGATGAAAAAAGAACCCTCCGTCACCCGCCCCGTTCTGGCAACGGGCCAGCCAGGGCCGGGCCCGGCTCAGGGCCTGGGCCACACCCGGCTCGTCCGGGTACCCGTGCAAAGCTTCCAGTACCACCGCGGTCACCGAGACATTGGTTCCCGTTGTGGGCCGCTTGCCAGTCATCCAGCCCGTCAAATCCCAGCCTCCGTAATCCGGACTGGAATCATCGAACCCTTCCTCCCTGTCCAGCTGGGCTCGAACCAGAAAGGCGACCAGTTGCCGAGCGACGTCGTCCGGCATTTCCAGTCCTGCGGTTTGACAACCGGCCAGCAACAGGGCGGATCCGTAATTGGAATAGTCGGGCCCCTCCGGATTGGACACGAAACCCTGTTCCCGAATCGCCGGCAGCAGGGCCGCGACTCCCGCCTGTAACCGTTTCCGATCCGGGTCGCTCAATCGGTCCGTTGCCTGCCCGATGGAATAAACAACCAGCGCGGTGATGCCAGCCCCCTGTTTCAGATTGCCATAATTGGGTGAATGCCACCGGTCATCGGCCGCCTGCCGGCCGATCAGGTAACGGATGCCCCGGTCCACGGCCTGGGCCGTGCCACCGGCAGCGACGGGTTCCGATTGCGCGACGGCGCGGCATGCCATCAGCGACAAAATGATCCACAGGATCACCAGGTTCGTCAGACAACCAGCGATGAATGGCACCGGCGCTGTCCGCGTATTGCTCCGTTTCATCTTCGGTATCAACCAACTCCTGCTTAAAAGATCTTGTGTTTCCAGCCCCCCTGCCAGAATCGGGCCAGTACCATCGCGCTGCGCAGGACCAGATCGGTGGCCATGGCAATCCAGGCCCCCTCGACGCCCCAACCCGCGCCGGACAACTCCCAACCCAACCCCGGAATATGAACCACATCCATGGCCAGGAAAATCGCCAACGGTATGCGGATCATGAAAAACCCGGCCGCCGTGATCAGCAGCGGCCATATTGTATCACCCGCACCACGCAACGCGCCGGTGGTTACCATGACAATCGCCAGTGAGGGCAATGCGAAACATACGATGCGCAGCAATCGCACCACTTGCAACGTCGTTGGATTGTCCGGCTGGTTGGTGAAAAACGTGACGAAGCCGTTGCCCCCAAAGTACAACAGTGTGGCCGCCATTGAAATCACGACGACCCCGGCCACAATGCAGGAAATCGCGGCATGGACCGCCCGTTGCGGCTGACGCGCCCCAAGGTATTGACCGGTCAATGTGGCCGCCGCCACATGAAACGCATTGGCCGGCAAATAGGCACAGGCCTCCAGCTGAACCGCCAGACCGTGTGCCGCGGCGGCCGCTGTGCCCAGACTGTTGACAATCGCCACGAACACCAGATTGCTGAACAGCAACAACCCCACTTCCAGACCACCTGGAATCCCGATTTTCAGCAGTCGCGCCATGATGTCGGCACGGGGACGCATCAGGGTCCGGCGAAGACCCAGTCCGGCCCGACCCGCCAGCAGCGCCACCAGCAAAATGGTTCCACCGACGCCGTGCCCGATCGCCGTTCCTGCGGCAATGCCCTGCCAGCCCCAGGACTCGATGCCTGCCACGCCGGTCACCAGGCAAAAACTGACCAGCAAATTGATCGCCACCACAATCGACTTGGCCACCAGTCCGGTCACCGTATCTCCGGCCCCGCGCAAACAGGCGGCACCGACCTGTTCCAGCATGATCAGCGGAATGACGGGTACGATGATCGTCAGGTATTCGACCGCGTATTCGGCAGCGGCCCCCCGCAATTGCATCACCCCGACGAATGCCCGGCCAAAAACAATGGCCAGAATCGTAATGGCAATTGCCAGTGCTGCGCCGATCACAATTGCCTGGTTGGCCGCGATCCGGGCACGACGATGTTCACCCGCACCGACGCGGCGGGCAATCACGGCGGTTGCCCCAATGGCCACGGCGGCGAACATGCTGGGGATCAACCACATCGTGTAGCCCATTAATCCCATCGCTGCCTTGACCGCGTCGCCTCCCTCCGCCAGGTACCGGCCAGTCAGCCACCAGTCCGTCCAGGTCACCATCAGCGTCAGCGTCTCTTCCGCCAGCACCGGACCCGTTAACCACATCATGGGCCGCCAGGTCCCCGGCGCTTCGGTTAAAGATGGGCGTGACACAGGCAACCATGGACGAACGATTCAGGGGGGGGAAATTCAGGCACCCGCCAGGGCGAATGTAACGAAATATACGGGCCCGTTGTAAACGACGGCCCCGGGACTATCGCACCGGCGGGGCGGATGTTATACGTGATGGCCGGTTGGCTGTTAACCGCCAGCCGATCGCCTTGATTCCGTTCTCCCGGTTCCCCGCGAAGCGTATTGACGGGGGAACCGACCCGTCCCCGGGCTGTGTCGGTCCAGGGTTGGCAGCCACCCGGCGTCGACCGGCGTCCGCCGTTATGGCCACCGTAGCCCCGCCCGTGAAAACTCCCGTTCGACTGTGTACGACACTGAGAGGATGATGCAGATGTCCCGATTATGGAACTGGAACCGGCTGGTAACGGTCCCTGCCGCAGTGGCTGGACTGACCGTGTTTCTGAATGCCGCGGCCCTGTTCGCGTTGCAGGCGGGCACCGCCGAACCGCCCCCGGCGAAACAGGAAACCGGCAAACCGGCCGTCGACGAAGCGGCTGCGGCGGAACAGACGCTCGACGAGGCGGTTCGCGACGCCATCGCCCTGGCCAACCAGGGTAAATACGACGATGCGATCGCCGCCGTCGAAGCGCTGCGCAACCAGTACCCGGATGACCCCCGGCTGCCCATGTTTTTGGTTCGACTGCTGAACGCCCGCGTCACCGAGTTGTTGAAAGACCAGAATCGCCCGGAGGCCGACGAGTACATCGCCCGGGCGGCCGGACTGGCCGGGGAGATTGTGGCCGCGACCGAAGCGGACCAATTGACAGGCGTGCGGGCATTCCTGTCGGCAACCATTTACAATGACGCCTGCCGGCTGGCCCTGGCGCACCAGTCCGGGGAAGCCCTCGCCCGGCTGCAAGAGGCCTTTGAATGGGGCTACGACGATTTCGATTTGGCATCGTCTGACCCCGATCTGGCGTCAATCTCTGACAGCGATGCCTTTCGGGAAATGATCGTTACCCAAAAACGCCTGATGGTGGAACGCATCCACGCTGAAACGTCAGCTGAACTGGCCGCGTTCAAATCATTCCCGTTCGACTTTCGACTGCCGACCGTCGACGAACAGACCGTGGCGCTGGCGGATTTCAAGGGCCAGGTCCTGGTTGTTGATTTCTGGGGAACCTGGTGCCCGCCCTGCCGGGCTGAAATACCCTCGTTCGTCAGACTCAAACAACAGTACGGGGACCGCGGCCTGGAGATTGTCGGACTGACCTATGAACGCGGGGAAAATGAGGAAGAGAACCTCGGCAACGTCCGGGCATTTCAAAGCGAATTTGAAGTTAACTATCCGCTGCTGATGGGATCCGACGACGTATTGAATCAGGTTCCGGAGTTCCGCGGTTATCCCACGACCCTGTTTGTCGACCGAACCGGAACCGTCCGTCTGCAGCTGGTGGGTCTGCAGTCCTGGGAAAAACTGGAATCCGTTTGTCAGGCGCTGTTGGCCGAAAAACAACCCGGAGACGAGTGACAGCCGGCCCCCGCGGCCGCCCGCAGGGATGCCGGGAGCCGCAGGCGGGAATCGGCCGGGGCCCAACCCCTGTTGTAGAGGCCGGCCGACCCGGATTGGCAAACGATCACGGCCGGTTTTCGGTTCCAACCGGTGGCGTTCCAGCGAAGCCGGGGTGTACGCTGGCGGTAACGCCCGCTTTCGCCGTCTCCATGGCCTGCACGAATGCCAGCAGAAAAGACATCAGCTATCGTCCTGCGCGTCGTTGATTTCAGCGAAAGCAGTTGCGTGCTGACGTTATACACCGAGGATTTTGGCAAGGTCAGCGCCCTGGCCAAGGGAGCCCGCCGCCTGCGGAGCCCGTTTGAGGGCGCTATTGACTTGTTGTCAATCTGTCGAATAGTGTTCCTCCGCAAATCTGTGAACACGCTGGACCTGTTGACCGAAGCACGGCTGGTCCGCCGGTTTCGCAGTGCATCGACGCATCTGTCGCGGCTGTACGCGGCCATGTATGTGATCGAGCTGGTATCGGCGCTGACGGAGCATGCCGATCCCCAGCCGGAGTTGTATCGCACGATTGTCGAAACGATTCAGACGATTGACGAACAGGAGCCAACCACGACCCATTTGCTGCAATTTGAATTACGACTGTTGAACCAGCTGGGTCATTTGCCTGCGCTGCGCGATTGTATTGAGTGCGGCCGGCCGGTGGACCAGTGGCGCACGCACGAATCCGTGGCGTTCGGCATACTGGGCGGAGGCGTTTACTGCGATCACTGCCGCAGCGGAAAACGGTCGGTGGTCAAACTGCAACGGGAAACACTTCAATGGATGCGGCGACTGGGAGAGATGGCAGACGGCGCAACCGGAGTCAACGAATTGACAACCGAATACGAAAACGAAACGCGGACCACGCTGCCGCCGGCCTGTCGAGGTGAGTTGCGGGGAATCCTGGATCAATACATGGCCAACCTGTTGGGCTACCGCCCGAAAACATCGGCGTGGTTGCGGCAAGTGTTCCGGGATTGAACCGTCCGCCGGGCATTTCATAAATACCCGGCCGGGGACTCGCGTGGCAACCGCCAGTAATACAAAAGGATAGGGAAGTCCTGTGAAACATATCGGAATCATTCTGGCAGTTCTCGGCACACTGTTGATCGCGGCCGCTACGGGTTGTCAATCATCAACCGGCAATTCAGCCGGGAAACCATGGTCCTTCAGCAACCTGCTGGGAAAAGCCGCCAGGGACGATGCGGCCGCCCTGTCCGAGGACGAAAAATACGACATGTTTGGCGAACCCAATCCCGATCGCATCCTGCTGTCGGACCTGGGTCCCGGGCGCATCGGGACCACGTTCAAGTCACGATTTGGTGGCCGCCAGAATCAAAGCCGCGGCGAACAGAATTTTCAGCAAGGCCAGGCCTTGTACGATGAGGCCATTGCGCTGTGGAAATCGGACAGAAACTCCGCCGAGGCACAGCAACTGTTTCGGTCCGCCGCCGGCAAATTCGAGGTTGCCGCACGAAGCTGGAAAAATTCCGCCCTCGAACAGGATGCCTTGTTCATGCAGGGAGAATCCAGCTTTTTTGCCAACGACTATGTGCTGGCGAACCGGGCATGGGAAATTCTGCTAAGCCGTTATTCGGGGACTCCCCAACTGGACCTGGTTGAGGCCCGCCGGTTCGAGATTGCCCAGTACTGGCTGGCCATGAAACGGCAGGGGGCGGGAATTGCCCTGAACAACAGTGCCCGGCCCATGACCGGTCTGGAGAAAGAAGCGCGACGGATCTTGCATCGAATCCGGCTGGATGACCCCACCGGAAAACTGGCGGACGATGCCACATTCGCGCTGGCCAACGCGTTCATGGAGGCCCGCCGCTGGTCGGACGCCGCCGATGCCTACGAAGATCTGCGCCGAACGTATCCGGGCAGCCGCCACCAGTACCTGGCGCACAAGTTTGAGTTGCAGGCCCGCCTGGCAGCGTACCGGGGAGCCGATTATGACGGGACCGATTTGAAAAAGGCGGATCAGGTGTTGAGGACCATGCTGCAACAGTTTCCCGAAGAATCCCGGGACGACGAGGCGTTCCTGGCGGAACACGGCGGGCAGGTCCGGCACTTGTTGGCCGAACGGGACTGGACCATGGGCAAGTATTACGAAAACCGGGGTGAAAACCGGGCCGCCCGGCACTATTACGCCCAGGTCTCGAAAAATTATGATGACACCGAATTCGCGGGTGACGCCAACGAGCGAATCGCCTCCCTCGGCGGACTGCCGCCGGTGCCCGCCCAACGCGCCAAGTGGCTGGCTGACTTGTTTCCGGTCAAGGAACGCAACAAACCGCTGATCGCTACCGGTGATCGGGAATCCGTATGGCGATAGACCCTGCACCCGTCGAAACATGAATCCTGCACCTCCACGTTCGAATTCCACGCTCGGCTGGTTGCCGCTGGTGCTGATCTGCCTGCTGGGCCCCGGCGGATGCCAGGCCTATCAGTTCGGCGCGCCGACGATGCACCGATTTGAAATCCGCAGCGTGCACGTGCCGATGGTCGAGACCGATTCGTTCCGCAAGTTTCTGGGACCCCAGCTGACCGAAGCCCTGGTGAAACAAATTGAACTGGACACGCCCTATCTCGTCACCTCGGCCGCCCGGGCGGACAGCTTTCTGGTCGCCAGGATCCGCTTTGAAAACAAGCGTGTCCTGGCCGAAACGATCAACGATGATGCGCGGTTGATCCAGGTGGGCATGCGGGTCGAAGCCACGTGGGTCGATCGCAACGGCGCGCCGCTGATGCAGCGCCAGGTGTTGCGGGTGTCCGATGACGTGGACTTTATCCCGGAAAGCGGCCAGTCCCTGACCACCGCCCAAACGCAACTGACCCATCGACTCGCCAAACAGATTGTCGACCAGATGGAAATCTCGTGGTAGCGTGACGTCCCCGTCGGGGTCACGATCCGGGCCATGCGGACCCGCTATGTCCGTTTGCGGGTCCACGCCTCGTCGAGGTAACGGGTCTGGGCCAGTTCATCCACCTGTGCCAGGTCGATATCCGGCCGTTGCGTTTCGGGATCGGCTTGCCAAACGGCGGCCACCGCCGTCTTGAGCTGCGCCGCAGTGACTGGCAAATTGGTCACAAAGTCACGATGCGATCGCCCGCCGCGGTATTCGGGCTGGCGCGGCGGCGAGCGGAGACAGTCCGACAGCAACTGCAGCGGAAAGTTGTACAGCAGTGTGCCGTGATACAACAGACAGTTCCTCTGACAACGGAGGCTGTTGCCGGAAAACTTGCGGCCCCCAACGGTCAGGTCACAGGTGCCCTGGAATTCGGCCTGGACGCCACATTGCCCAAGGGCACGCGCCATTCGGGCCATTACAAAACCGTGTACCTCGTCCAGCCTGCGCAACGCCGGCTGCAACCGGTAATCCAGAATCAGGGAGTACATCAGACAACCGGGACCAATCACCACACTGGCACCGCCGCTGGCCCGGCGACAAATATCCATCCCGCGGTCCCGACAGGCCGGCTCATTGATTTCGGAATCGTATCGGGAACTCCGCCCCAGAATCACAGCCGGGCGGGGGTTCTCCCACAGACGAAGCAGTCGGCGGGGTTGATCGGCCGCGTCCGATCGCGTCAACAACCATTCGTCCAGGGCCAGATTCCCGGCGGTGCTTGGTAGAGTCAGGTTGAGCAATTGCATGATGGATGATGTTCGGACACCTGGGAGCCAGCACCTTTTCATCCCGCCTGGAACGTCGCTGCCAGGCCTCACAAGAGCGTTGCTGTCAAGGTTTTTCGATTAGGCAAAATTGCGTCGCAACCTGCCGCCGGACAGCATGTTGCGTCAATTGTGCCAGGTTTGCCGGCCGCACCATGGGAAACTGCCGGAAAACATCGAAAAAATTCCTAAGTGGTTGCCACGCGTACAGTTGAGGCTGGTTAGTCTGGTGTTTTGGAGGACAAATATTTGCGGCCATCGCGAAATTTTTGCAAACTCATTGGCTGTCGCCAGTTTCGCCTGGAACTTGCCAATTGCACAGCGGTTGACCAACAATGAGCCGTGGACGGATCATTCTCCGCGTCGCCATACCGGCAAACTCCAAATCGGGTTCCCGTTCAAAAAAGGTCTTTTTTGAAATGTACAAATTCCCAGTTGCTACCCTGTGTCTGGCATTGGTCGGGGCGGCCGCAAATTCAGCGGCGGGCCAGGACCCCTGCGCCTGCATCCAGTACCGGCTGATGCCGCAGACAGTATACGAGTCCCGGCCGGCCACCGCCTGGCGCGAAGTTCAGGAAACCCAATATCGCACCGAAACATCGACGGTCTACAAGCCGGTCTGGACGACGGAACAACGGGAGAACCGCTACACCACGCTCAAACCGGTTGAGGAAACGTCCTATCGGGAAGAGCGTTATACCGTTCTCAAGCCGGTGACAGAAACTTCGTTTCGCGAACAGATTTATGAAGAAACCAGCTGGGAAACGACCACCGAAATGCGCGAAGAACAGGTCGTGGAAGATGTTCCTGTTTACGAGACGTCCTACCGCGACGAACAAGTGGTCGTCCGCAAACCGGTAACCGAAACCCGGATGCAAACCGAAAACGTAACCGTTTATCGACCGGTTACGACCATGGAAACCCAGTACGTGCCTGGTTCGACGGCCGTCACGACGTGGGGCGTGGCCCAGACCCCTGGATCGACGCGTCTGCAGTGGATGCGGCCCGGTTACACGGTGAATCCGGTTACCGGGCAATCGGTTTGGCAGCCTCGCGGTTTTTACTGGGTCAATTCGCCCGGTGCCTCGGTCGCCGTGCCACAAACTGCGATGGTCCCGACCGTCACACCGCAAACGGTTCAACGCACGTCGCTGGTTCCGCAAACCGTTGTCCAGCAAAAACCGGTGACCGTCACCAGCTATGTGGATGAAGTCCAAACGCGTCGCGTGCCCGTCGAAACGTACAAGGTGCAACAAAAGGTCACCACACGAAAGGTCCCCGTTGAGGTTCAGCGACCGGTTAAGCGGTACATCACCAAAAAAGTTCCCATTGAGGAAACCCGTTACGAGCGACAGGAAATGGTCCGCAAGATTCCTGTGGTGACCCAACGTTTTGAACGGGTCGAACGGGTCGAGCCGTACGAAGTACAGGTATGCCGTTGGGAACCTGTGGAAACCGAACGCCAGGTGCCCGTCGTGGTGACTCGCCGGGTTCCCGTGGAAACCACCCGTCAGGTGCCGCGTACCATCATGATGCGTGTGCCTGTGGATATGTTTGGAAATCCGCTGCCGGGTTACTCGGCCGCTCCGCTGGCGGCGGCGTCTCCGGTCGAGCGGGTGTACGTCGGCCGACCGGAAACCGTAATCCGGGAATTGCCGGCGGAGGACTCTGTCCTGGTTCCGGAATCCCGCCTCAAACCGGAAACCACCCTGGTGCCTGTCGACAAGATTCCCGAGGGGGCCAGCCTGTCCCATGAAGCAACGGATTCGGATCCCGCCTCAGGCGAGGCGGCGGATCAGCCACCGTCGCTGAATCCCGACGAGGCCGGAGCGGCCCGCGAATCCGAAAACAGCGATGGCGGCACCGGCGACGATAACGGTGACAAGGCAATTCCGGCCATTCCGGATCCCAATCGTCCGGCCACGGATGAAAACACCGACAAGCCCGAGAAACCCATCGACACCTGATGCCCCGGGAGCACCGAAATCCGAAATGCTGAAATGGAATTCCGCACGGATTGGGCCTGAGGCGATTTCCATGACGGGTTGACCGCACGGGCAGGTTGACGGGATGCGCGTTTCCCGGCCCGCCACGTTCCGGTAGTGTCGCCGCCAGCATGGCGGCGCGGTACCATGGACGCACTCTGTTCCCGGTCAGCGCGTTGCCGCGCAAATCCCAGGCACTTATTCGGACCCGGTTGCCCAAACCATGGACCAGTTGACGGGTGACACAACCCATTGCCGCTATACTCCCGCCCTGCTGGCCGAGCTGCTGGGTGTTACCGTTGCCGACATTCGCAGCTGGCAACGACGGGGATTGATTCATCCGGTGGAAACCGTCAATCGCGTCCCCTATTTTGACTTTACCCAGCTGGCGGCTGGCCGGCAGCTGGTGAACTTGCTGGGTCAGGGAATCACACCGGCCGCCCTGGAACGAAAACTCCAGCGACTGGCCGACTGGTTGCCGGAGCACTCACTGGCAAATCTGGCATTGCGTGTCGACGGCAACGAGGTGCTGTTGCGTCGCGATGGCCAGATCGTGGAATCCGGTGGCCAGAAACGATTCGACTTCGACGGCGATCCGGCGGACCACGATCGGCCGGCCGATATTATCCCGCTGCGATTGTCCGCCCCCGGACCGGGTGACGGGTTGACCGAATTGCCTCATGCGGACGATGGTTACCGACTGAAGCGGTTGGCGGAACAACTGGAAGACGCCGGTGAAATCCACGACGCGATCCGGGCCTGGCGGACGTTTCACCTGGCCTGCGGTCCACGGGCCGAATCGTGTTTCCGGCTGGGAGAGTTGCTGTATCTGACGGGAGACGGGGCGGCTGCCCGCGAGCGGTATTTCATGGCTCTGGAAATGGACCCCAACCTGGTTGAGGTTCGGGCCAGCCTGGGATGCGTATTGATTGAACTGGGCGAAATCGACCTGGCGATTTCGGCCTTGCGGGGGGCCCTCGAATATCACGCCGATTACCCGGATGTGCACTATCATCTGGCCGCAGCGCTGGAACTGGCCCGTCAGCCGGAGACCGCCGTTTTTCACTGGCAGACGTTTTTGCAACTTTGTCCGGTGGGACCATGGGCCGACCAGGCTCGCGACCGCCTGACCGCAGCGACCGTCCAGTCCTGAATGCCCCGGGGAGGCGATTGGACGGCAGGCAGCGATTCCGCCGCAGGTTACAATTTGCCTGGCTCCGGTCGTGGCTGGCCCCGGCATTCGAAACGGAAAGAAACCCGGTGTTTGTTGAACCGACATTGATCCCGCCTGGTCATTTTGAGACCCAGAACCACTTTTACCCGAGGGTTCTCAATGCTCACATCCATCCACTGATTCGCAATCTGATGGATATGAGCAATGAACAGATCACGTCCCGGTATTGCCATTTGCATCCGGAAATCAACCAGCAAGCCGTCCGCGAACTGCTGGCGTCGGTACCCAGATACTTTCGGTGGGGAGGCTGCGACCTGTTTCATGTCACCAGTGAGGCCGGATTGCGGCAGGTTGTGGTGATCGAGACCAACTCGTGTCCGTCGGGTCAAAAATCCATGCCGCGAGTCAATGAATCCCTGGAAAAGGCCGGTTACGACCGGCTGTTGCGTGATTCGTTTCTGGAACAGCTGAGTCGCCGCAAAGGCGGGCCCGGCGGAGCGTTGGCCGTGCTGTACGACAAGAACCACATGGAAAACTCGGGCTACGCCGCCGCGATGGCCGATCTGACCGGCGAGGATGTGTGGCTGGTTCCGTTTTGCACGGGCGACGTCGGCCGTACGGCGGAATTCGATGACCGGGGTCAGTTGTTTGTCCTGGCCCACGGCGAGCGGATACCCGTTCGGGCCGCCTTTCGGTACGTCACACAAAGACCCTGGGACCGGATCCCGACGCAGTAACCAAAACCATGATCTACAACCCGGTGCTGGTTTGTCTGGCCGGAGGACGCAACAAGCTGGTGGCCTCCAAGGCCTACGATTTTTACAACGCCTCGCAATTGAAGGCCGGACTGAAAATCAACACACCGGAAACCATTTGGGATGTCGACAAGGAGGAGATTCCCATGTGGGTCCGGCGGATGGGCGGCGTGGCCGTGGTCAAGGTGCCTTATTCCAATGCCGGTCAGGGTGTCTACACCATCACCTGCCAGCGCGAACTGGATGCCTTCATGCAGGTGGAACAACGCTATGACCAGTACATCGTGCAATCCCTGATTGGCAATTCGAAATGGAGTTCGCAAAGCCGGTTTGGACGCCTGTTTCATGTGGGTACGATGCCCGATCGAAAACTGAATCTGTATGCAGCCGATCTTGCGATTCATGGTGGCGGTCAGCCCTCGCGGATTCTTCCCGGTTGCCATTTATGCCCGTCGCGCACGACAGCCCCTGACCCGCGAGCTGAATGCCGGTGACGATTCGTGGGACATGCTGGGAACCAACCTTTCGATCAAAAACGAGGACGGCAGCTTTGCCACGCAACCGGAGCGACTGCTGCTGGTCGACAGCCGGGATTTCAACCGCCTGGGTTTCGGGCTGGACGACCTGATCGAGGGATATTTGCAGACCGTGATGTGTATTGTGGCGATCGACCGGATGGCGGTCAGCTTGATCAATACCAAAGGCAAGTTTCGTCGCAAGCTGTTTCAATCAATCAATCCCGATCCCCGGTTTAACGAGGAGATCCTGTCTTGAACGACGTGACGAACCATCCCGTTTCCAATGGCTACGAAAACGTCAAGCATGTGGCAGCGGGTGGATCGGCTGGAAATCGAATCGCTGCCCGAGGGTCAGTTTTCACGCCTGTTTATCGAGCTTGTCGAAAATGGAATCGGCCGCCCCATCCAGGTGCCAGTCGTGGTGGCCCGGGGCAAAAGAAAAGGGCCGATTTTCGGGATCACGGCCGCCCTGCACGGGAATGAATTGAACGGCATTCCGGTCATTCACCAGCTGTTGCAAAAACTCAATTTGAAAACCCTGCGGGGTTCGATCGTTTGTGCCGTAGCCGCCAATGTTCCCGGTCTGCTCGCCGAACAACGCGAGTTTACCGACGGTCAGGATTTGAATCACATCATGCCGGGCAAACCCAATGGCAAGCTGTCGGAGGTTTATGCCTTCAATCTGGTGGACCGTATCACGCGGCACTTCGATTACCTGGTCGATCTGCATACGGCCAGCCAGGGCCGCGTCAATTCGTTGTACATCCGGGCCGATTTGACAGAACGGACCACGGCTCAAATGGCCTGGCTGATGCATCCCCAGATCATCGTGCACAACCCGCCCTCGGATTACACGCTGCGCGGTGTGGCCGCCGAACTGGGAAAACCGGCCATTACCGTGGAAGTCTGCGACCCCCAAAAATTCCAGCGCGATCCGATCAAACGAACCCTGCAGGGAATTCGCCGCGTTCTCAATCACGTGGAAATGATTCCGACACGGAAGCCATCCGCACCCAAACCGCCCACACCGGGTCCCAGCCCACCGGTCCTGTGCAGCCAGTCATTCTGGATCCTGGCCGAACGGGGCGGCATGCTGCGTGTCCATCACGGCATTACCGACACGGTTCACCGGGGCGAGCCCATTGCCACCCAGGTGAATATCTTTGGCGATCTGACATGCGAGTATCTGGCGCCGCAGGACGGTATCGTGATCGGGCATTGCGTGAATCCAATCGGTCAAACCGGTGCCCGGATTTTGCACCTCGGGATTCCGATGGACCCGGCGGATCGCCGCCAGTTTGAAGAAATCAGCGGCTGTACGGTCGAAAACAGTTTTGGATCCTGAGTCGTACGATGCAACTGTTTGTGGTGGTCAACCGTTTTGACGATGTCACCGATCGCCAAACCACGGCGATGCTGGTTGCCAGCCTCGTTCGCCATGGCTGCCCGGTGCTGCTGGCCGAAGTCCACGCCATGACGCCGCCCGAGGCATCCGGGGCCGAACCGCGGGTCGTCCCCGCCATTGCGATCGATGCCGGCCCCAATTGCGATGCCGGGCAGGTCCAGCAGCGGGCCCGCACCGCGGCAACCCGACCTTCAGCGTGGCCGGTCGCGGGCGATTTGGTCCTGATCCGCACCAATCCCGGCAGAGATCGGCCGCGGGCCCCGGTCCACACAGCCTTTTTGGAAACCTGCCAGCGCCTGATGACCAACGGTGTTCACGTCATTAACGACCCCACTCACCTGGCCTGTTTTGCCAGCAAGGTTTCACTGGAACGCCTTGATCGGGCCCTCCGCCCGGCAATGCTGGTCAGCGACGATCCGGACCGTATTCTCCAGTTCATTCAGGCGTCCCGGGGCGACAGCGTCCTCAAGCCGCTGGTGGGATCCCGCGGTCAGGACGTCGTTCGGGTTGGCCCAGGTCAACCGGACCTGTCCGACCGGATCAACCGCGCGGTCGCCGGGGGCCCCATCGTGGTCCAGCGTTTCGTCACCAGCGCCCAACCCGGGGATGCCCGGATTGTGGTCGTTGGAGGAAAGATCCTCGAAATCGGTGACCGGATCGCCGGGATTGCCCGTCATCCCGGCGAGGGCGATTTTCGGGGAAACTTGCATGCCGGGGGGACCGCCCACCCGGTCGTGTTGTCCCCGGGGGCACGAGTTGCGGTGGAATCTGCTGCTTGTCTGCTGAACGAGCATGGCATCTGGCTGGCGGGAATCGATCTGGTTGGTGACCGGATCATCGAGTTCAACGTATTCAGTACCGGAGGGCTGTATGACGCATCCCGCTTTGCCGGTCAGGACTTTGCCGACCTGGTCGCCGAACGCATCATTCGAAAACACCACGAGTTCCTCGCGTGAAAAGGGGAAGGGTGAACAGGGGGACCCGCACAGCCAGCCAGCCGTGGCACCCTATCGGACCGCTTTCGGGGGCCGGGGCCAGTCCCGATCGGTCCCGATTCGCAGCGCAACAAAAAAGGGCCCGGGACGCTTTCGCGTCCCGGGCCCGTAAATAATCCGGCAATACCTACTTTCGCACTTGCAGTACTATCATCGGCTCAAAGTGCTTAACTTCTGTGTTCGGGATGGGAACAGGTGTATCCACTTTGATATGGTCGCCGGAAGAGACGTGACAGACCTGTTCGCCCTGTTACGCCTGATGTTTGGCATGGATTGAATTGATGGCAGTCGCAGACGGGTGTCTGCGGACCCCGGACCGGGCTCCCGACGGGACGCATGGCGCAGGGACATTCCTGAAGCGTTGATTTGAAACCGAACCAAATAATCGCAGCCGGGTTGGTGCGCAAATGGCCGTTGGCCAGATTCGCACCGTCAACCCAACGCCTCGCCAGAGGCCTGGATATATGTGGTCAAGCATTCGTCCGTTAGTACCGTTTAGCTGAATGCATTACTGCACTTACACATACGGCCTATCAACCTGGTCGTCTTCCAGGGGACTTCACCCGTAAACGGGAACGAAACCTTATCTCGGAGAGGGCTTCACGCTTAGATGCTTTCAGCGTTTATCCTTTCCGTAGTTAGCTATCCAGCCGTGCCACTAGCGTGACAACTGGTACACCAGAGCTACGTCCTTCCAAATCCTCTCGTACTAAAGAAGAACCTCCTCAAGTTTCGTACGCCCACGGCAGATAGGGACCGACCTGTCTCACGACGGTCTGAACCCAGCTCACGTACCACTTTCATTGGCGAACAGCCAAACCCTTGGGAGCTTCTTCACCCCCAGGATGTGATGAGCCGACATCGAGGTGCCAAACCGCATCGCCGCTATGGACGCTCGGATGCGATAAGCCTGTTATCCCCGGAGTACCTTTTATCTGATGAGCTATGGCCCTTCCATTCGGAACCACAGGATCACTAAGACCTACTTTCGTATCTGCTCGACTGATGGGTCTCGCAGTTAAGCACACTTCTACCTTTGCGCTCGACGCCTGATTGCCAACCAGGCTGAGTGTACCTTTGTACTCCTCCGTTACTCTTTGGGAGGAGACCGCCCCAGTCAAACTGCCCAACTGACACTGTCCGTTGCCCTGATTCAAGGGTCAACGTTAGAACTAAAGCATAGCCAGGCTGGTATTTCAAGGTTGACTCCGCCTACGACTGGCGTGCCGGGCTCACAGTCTCCCAGCTATCCTACACAAGATATACCTCAGCCCAATATCAGCCTACAGTAAAGGTTCACGGGGTCTTTCCGTCTAACCGCGGGTACGTGGCATCTTCACCACGACTACAATTTCACCGGGTCGGTGGTTGAGACAGTGTAGCAATCGTTACGCCTTTCATGCAGGTCGGAACTTACCCGACAAGGAACTTCGCTCAGTAATGTTACTACCGAAGAACATGAAAGTTCGAGAACCGGAGGGTTCAGACTCCGATTCACAGCTCAGCACTCTTTCGCTGTCTCACCGCCTTCGAAACATCAATCAAATTGACAAATCAAAGAGATGATGAATCGATGGTGTGTGTTTCAGTCAAGAGAACCTTGCATCGGCGGGCTGCCATTTCGGACAACCTCTGCATGTCGCCATGCAGCTCGGACTATATCTTCAACTCGCTGCTGAACGGGGTTCAGACCGCAGAGTGCCTGGCGTATAGTCTCTGAGGATCCCTCGCCGGCCATTCATCCGCAGATGAACGCCGCAGGTTTCCTGCTGATTGTCTGCACCGAGCGGATTTTCACTGCCTGAGCGTCTCAGCGAGACGCGCACGAGTACCGTCGGATACTCAGAGTTTCCAGCATACAGCCAGGAGCAACCCGGTTGTCACCAACCGGGCGGGCAGAAAAATTCTACCTTAGGACCGTCATAGTTACGGCCGCCGTTTACCGGGGCTTCGGTCGCGAGCTTCACTCCGAAGAGCTAACCCACTTCCTTAACCTACCGGCACCGGGCAGGCGTCAGTCTCTATACATCCACTTGCGTGTTGGCAGAGACCTGTGTTTTTGATAAACAGTCGTTGCTACCGATTTACTGTGGCCCCCAGCAGCGTGAACCGCCAGGGGCACCCCTTATCGCGAACTTACGGGGCCATTTTGCAGAGTTCCTTAACCACCGTTCTCCCGAGCGCCTGAGTCTACTCGACTCGCCTACCTGTGTCAGTTTTAGTACGGTCAACTTGCTTCAAAGCTTAGAAGCTTTTCTTGGACAACCTTCCAATGACTTCCCGGTCATAGCCAGTCGGTCTCAGCCTTGCATTATGCGGGCGCATTTACATCCCGCCAGCTTGGCAGTCGCCACGGACATTTCTGTTCGTACCGCTCACTCTCCGGTTGCCGTCCCTCCATCGCTCCACAAGTTGGGGCAGGAATATTAACCTGCTATCCATCGTCTACGCCTTTCGGCCTCGACTAAGGTACCGCCTAACCCTGGGCGGATTTACCTTCCCCAGGAAACCTTAGGCTTTCGGCGAACAGGATTCTCACCTGTTTTATCGTTACTCATTCCGGCATAATCACCTGTACAGGCCGTGACCCGTCGTTTCCGTCGGGCTTGTATCTCCTGTACAGCGCTCTGCTACCGCTCACACACAAGTGTGTGAACCCACGTCTTCGGTGTAATACTTACTCCCGTTCATTATCGGCGCAAGACTGCTCGACCAGTAAGCTGTTACGCACTTTTTAAATGGTGGCTGCTTCTAAGCCAACATCCTGGCTGTCTCGGCAATCTAACTTCCTTAAAGACTGAGTATTACTTCGGGACCTTAGACGATGGTCAGGGTTGTTTCCCTCTCGACCGCGCAGCTTATCCCGCGCGGACTGTCTCCCGTGATAGTTTTGTCGGTATTCGGAGTTTGGTTCAGTGGGGTACCCCGGGAAGGGCCCCCATCCGATTCAGTATCTCTACCCCCGACAAAGAGTGGCACGAGGCTATCCCTCAAGATATTTCGCAGAGAACGAGCTATCTCCCAGTTTGATTAGACTTTCACTCCTCCCCACAGGTCATCCCCTGATTTTTCAACATCAGTGGGTTCGGTCCTCCACGCGATATAACTCGCGCTTCAACCTGCCCATGGGTAGATCACAAAGGTTTCGCGTCTGCCGCACACGACCAAATTTCGCGCTATTCACACTCGGTTTCCCTGGGGCTCCAGCCCGTAAGGCCTTAACCAAGCCGTGTACGACAACTCGCCGGATCATTATGCAAAAGGCACGCCGTCACCCTGAACGAATCATAGGGCTCCGACCGCTTGTAAGCGTATGGTTTCAGGTTCAATGCCTCCCCTGGACGGGGTTCTTTCCATCTTTCACTCACGCTACTGAGTTCACTATCGGTCATTAGAGAGTATTTAGCCTTGCGGAATGGTCTCCGCAGATTCAGTCGGGGTTTCACGTGACCCGACCTACTCAGGTATCCCTCGGGAGGTTCCAAACTTTCGCGTACGGGACTGTCACCCTCTGTGGTCGGCCATTCCAGACCGTTCTGCTAGTTCGAACTTTGTAACTCCCATGTGAGAGACCCTACAACCCCGCAGGAGAAACTCCCGCGGTTTGGGCTGTTCCGCTTTCGCTCGCCGCTACTGACGGAATCGATTTTTCTTTCTTTTCCTCCGGGTACTTAGATGTTTCAGTTCTCCGGGTTGGCGGGACAATACCTATGAATTCAGTATCGCCTGATTCGGGAATCCCGGGATCAACGTCCGTTTGTCGACTACCCCAGGCTTATCGCAGACTTCCACGCCCTTCATCGCCTTCTAATGCCAAGACATCCCCCATACGCCCTTAGTAGCTTGACCACAAATATCCAACCCTCCCGACCGGCCAGTCCGAAAACCAGCCACCCAGGCGTCTTCCATTCGAATCACACTATCCGTACGCCTGCCGGCGTACATTCGTAACGATTATTTAGTTCTTAATTTCAACTGTGAATCCATCACCCCCCGCCCCGTCAAACGCACCAGGAAAACCCCGGCACACCTGCCAAAACGAAACATGCTGAACTCACGGCGCTTTTCATAAGAATGGTAATTGGTGCTCCCGGATGGTGGAGGTTAACCCGCCAGCCAGTCACACCAGGAACAACAGTGTTTGCAGCCCGCCCAAAGGCAGACCTGCACACCGTTATCCAGATGCCATCAATTCAATTCCAGATTGCCAAAGATCAATGGTCTGCCCCGCCCGTTGCCGGACCGGACCAACCGCGCCCTCATGGAAGGCATCAACAGCTTTTCAGACTTCACCGCCTCGTGGCGACTGGACCGCAAAAAACCGTGATGTCATCCACCCGAACCGTCGTTGCTGCACGCTCGAACACCCAATCGGGAAACCGCGAATTTTAGCAATTCAGGGCCAGTCCGTCAACGGGCAGCCGGGGAAATGGCGGATACCGGCCACCGTCGCAGGCCGACCCGAATCCCCGGTTTTTTCAAGCTTCCCTGCGGAAAGATACGCAGCGTGAGAAGCCGAAGTATATCGATCGGCGGGCCGGGCTCAAGGGGTAAACCGGAAAAATTCGGGATTCACCAGGAGCCCCTCCCGACCCCGCGATCCTGCCCGGCATCCTGCTGCGGAATCGCAGCCAGCAGCAATCCTGCCCTTTCCGGAGACCGGCTTCCGTTGGCCGCATTCCCCAACTCCGATTCCCAGATGTTTCCGTACCCCGGCATGACCCGGCAGCCGTCAATCCCCGCCGGTCTCCTGCATTTGGCGGAGCTCGCGTTCCAGTTCCTCGCGCACCTCCCCCGAATTGCCAACCCAGGTGCCTTTGACCTGGCCGTCCCTGTCAATCAACACAACTGTCGGCAACGACGTCACGCCGTACCGGTCCGATACCTTCCGGTCCCCATCCACCAGAAAGGCATGACTGAAGTCTCCGGATTCGGCAAATGCACGGATGTCATTCACCGATTCACCAACACTGATGGCAACCAGCCGGAAACCGGATTCACGAAATTCTTCCACCACCTCAACCAGATCCTGCCTGTCGTCCGTGCCCGGCAGAAATCTTGATGAGAAAAAATACAGGACAACCGGCCCCCCGGAATCGGGAAGCGTTTGCCGGTTGCCGTCGACATCGCTCAGGGATATTTCCGGCGCCGGCTTGCCAACCAGTTCCGCCGAATGCCCCTGAACCATTTGATGGTGCAGATCGGGAACTTCCCGGGAATCGGCGGGCAATGCCGGTTCAAAGGCCCCCACGGGGTGATCATCCACCAGGCTCCATTTCAGGTGCGATGTCACGGTCAGCTTGTCCGAGTGATCGGCGGTCGGCGACAGCTGCAGGGAATGAACCAGTCGAGCCAGGCGCGGAGGCTCGGCGATGGTGACCCAAATTTCGCAAACGTGATCCGGGTCGTGATCCCAGAGCATCCGGTAATGCTCCAGTTCCTGTCCGTCGATCGCCTCCCGCCCCTGATATTGGATATCCGACGCCGTGACCATCATATGATCACCCGGCCCGGGGCGGCACAGGAGATCGAGTCCGCTGAAACGCAGGCAGGATTCGGTCATCGCATCCTGCAAGATATCGTCCAGCCCGCCCTCCTGCCGGGAGTGGGTCGATTTCTCACCCATCCGCAACTGACGCACCGTTTGCAGTCCATCCGACGAACAGACAAGCAGCGAACGGGTCGCGGCTTCACCATTTCCCGCCACCAGCAGGAACTCACCGGTATGTCGGGCCCGCAGCATCATCCGGTGACTGCCGGAGCTATTGTGCGATCCCTCCAGTTTCCATTGCTGGTCAACCTCGACCGAGTACCCGGGCAATGACTTCAGGTGATCAACCATCCGGGACAACCGGGAATGCAGCCGGTTGATTTGCTGTTCCGAAGAAGACGCCGGTTCCCCGTCCGTCTGAGGGGCCTGGGTCTGCGCGAGTCCGATTACCGGAGCGAACCACACAAGAGCAGTCAGGAGCGAGCGTTTTACAAATCTGGCTTTCATGGTTTTTCCTGTCCCCGGGTTTTCCTGTCCCTGATATTGAATGCCGGTCAGTGTTTCCAGCGCGGCACGGACGCCCTGCCTGTCTAACCCGGATACCCGCGAGCAACATTTACAACCCTCTGGACGATCTCACCCACACGATAAAACGAGGGAGAATTCAGAGCCGGATTTTGTGCGACCAGCCGGCCCACCTGCCCCGCCGTTGCCTGGTATCTGGCCATCACATCGTCGCCGGCCCGCGAAAGGGCATTGCCGCCCTGCCCGCCGGCAGCGACCTGACGCAGGGACAAGGCAGCATTTTTGAGGTCCTGCAGACTTCCGGTAAGCTCGCGGGCCGGGCCATTCCATGAAACCATCGGCTGCAGTGCCACAATGTAATCGTCGATGTTCCCCACCAGGTTGTCGGACAGGCGAATGGCCTCCCGGTAGTTTGGGGCCTGCCAAACGCCACCGGGCTGATACGGCAACTGGCCCCAAACCGGCCGGTCAACAATTACCGAACCATCGACCAGGAAATTCCTGCGGACTCCCAGGGCCCGCGCAGCCCGCTGTAACGGGGATTGGAGCCCCCACCATTCCTGTTGCACCTGAAAATCGGTCTGTCCAATCCGCGCCGAGATGTTCTCAAAGACGGTGATGATTGGCGCATTGAAGTTTTCAGCTCATTCCGGGGCCGCCCCTGCCGAATTTGAAGGTCCAGTGTACTGGTCTGGATAGCCAGCCCCTGCACGTCCCGTTTGAGCTGTTGGTAGACCGGGCCCCGAAACTGCCGACTCTGCACCGTCCGTACGAATTGCCCAAGCTGCAGCGAAAACTGCTGAACCTCGGCATACCCCGGCCCCGGCAAACTGGAGGGCAACTGAATCGGGGACCCGGGCCTGACCACCTGGGCCGTTAGGGCCGCGGTGACCAGCCGGGAAAGCCGCTGAAGCAAATTGCGGGAATTCCACGAGGCTGCCGGCACCCGGTTGAAGACGGTTTCCAGATCATGGAGCGATCTTGCAAGGTTGTTGACTTCATCGGTCCATTGGCGGTCCGTCAACGAAGGACGATTCACAGTCTGCTGAAACTGGTTGCAAAACGCCCGAAACTGCTCGGCCTGACCAATGACCGCAGCGCCGTACCCGGCGTACCCCATTTCATTCCGGACCAGCGTCGCAAACATGCCGGACTGGGTCACCAGGTCCGCAGCGATCTGCGGGGCGTTCGCGGAGGAAGGCGGCCCCGGCTGCGACGGCACCGATCCCGGCAGCCGCGTAATTCCATTGGACCCCAGGAACAACCGAAGCATTTGCTGGCGATTGTTTCCCGCCTGTTGGAACTGGATCACCCAATAGCTGAGTTCGTCCGGGCGGGGATTTCGCCCCAGAAAAACGCGGTAAATCTCCTCCACGAATGTCCGGTTGTCACTGCCCGTCCGCCTGACAAAAAACTCGTCGGAGCCGCAGATGACAATATAGTTTTCCAGGGGCCCCTGGTTTCGCAACAGCCCCGAATGGTAATTCAGCTCGTAACCGGTGGGGTTTCGGTGAAGCTCTTGGCTGAAAATTTCCCGGATATAGGAAGCAACATCGGCCCCCCCTGCCAGGCCGGGGCAGACACCCCAAACGATTGCAACGCCAGCAAGCGAAAATACCAACGTTCGAAACCGCAACATCATGGACTCCCTCGTTTGTTGCAGGTCGCTGCCCGCACGATAATCCCTGTCGGGATTCCGGTCGCCAGGCAGGCCACAGCCTGAACAGAATTTAGGCCGGGCCCGCACGCGATACAACCTGCCGTTCGCCCTTTTTACCGTGCCATCCTGCCCGGCGACCGGCGTGCCGAGGAGGACAAAAGGTGTCAGGAACCGTTTTCGCTTTTTTTGGGCCGACCGCGCGGAGTTGCGGTACGTTCCAATCCCAGTTGTTTGATCGTCTTCCGGCTCCACGGGTCGTCACCGAACGGCCGCCCACGCTGAATACAGGTTTGCAGGGCCTGATACTCGCTGTCGGTGAGCGGCTGATTGACGTGCTCCAGCCAACTTCGTTTGCGCGGCAAGGGCCATTTGGTCAACAGCTGTTTTTCCAGCGCGGATCCCTTGTGCCACAGGTGCAGACTGCTCCAACGCCAATCCTCGGCGGATGCCACGAGTTGGGCCTTTAACGGATTGCGTTCCACGTACCGGCAAACCGTGTAAAAATGCTCGTCGTCCTGAACAGGAAACGACTTGAAGCGACCCTGGTAAACGTGGCCGCTGCCGGTGGTGCCGTGATGGGCATGCCAGCGCTGCGTGTGGGTTAATGTCAGCCACCCGGTGAACCGCGACAATTCGCCATCTTCTTTTGGCCACAGTACCAGATGCCAGTGGTTGGGCATAAGGCAATAACTCAAGACGCGTGTTCCATATTTCTCGACCGCCTCGGCGAGCACGCGTTCAAAGGCTTCGTAGTCCCGATCCTTTTCAAAGATCGTCATGCGGGCATTGGCCCGGTTCAGCACGTGGTAGATGAGGCCCCCGCATGAGGCGCGTTTAGGTCGTCCCATGACAAAACAGTATGCCAAACCTGACGGTTAATTTCAAGAATAGGTTCCTGACACCTTTTTCTCCGTCGGAGCCCGAGTGCCGCAGGTGCAGACTGCTCCAACGCCAATCCTCGGCGGATGCCACGAGTTTGGCCTTGAGCGGATTGCGTTCCACGTACCGGCAAACCGTGTAAAAATGCTCATCGTCCTGAACCGGAAACGATTTGAAGCGCCCCTGATAAACGTGGCCGCTGCCGCTGGTGCCGTGATGAGCGTGCCAGCGCTGCGTGTGGGTCAGTGTCAGCCACCCGGTGAATCGCGAAAGTTCACCGTCTTCTTTTGGCCATAGGACCAGATGCCAGTGGTTGGGCATCAGGCAATAACTCAGCAAGCGGGTTCCGTACTTATCGACCGCCTCGCCGAGCACTCGTTCAAAGGCTTCGTAATCCCGATCCTTTTCAAAGATCGTCATGCGGGCATTGGCCCGGTTCAGCACGTGGTAGATGAGGCCCCCGCATGAGGTGCGTTTAGGTCGTCCCAGGACAAAACAGTATGCCAAACCTGACGGTTAATCTCAAGAAAAGGTTCCTGACACCTTTTTTCTCCAACCAAATGCAAGAATAGGTTCCTGACACCTTTTTTCTCGGACACCTTTTTTCTCGGAAAACAAAAAAGCCGGCATGAACATGTCATGCCGGCCGAGTTTTTACCGATCGACGCAATCCCGCAAGGGAATCCAGACGTTAGCCTGGACTACGCATTGCGTCGTCGTCGAACGCCAAGACCAACGACACCCAATACCGTCCAAATGGCAATCGTACCGGGCTCGGGAACGTATCCGGTCGGGGCTGTCCAGTCGTTGATATCGCCAAAAGACGGCTGGAAAAACGACAGGTCACTTCCGTGCTCTTGAATTGCACCGTTGAATAGCCGTACGTCGGTGCCGACACCAAAATTGTCATAGTTGGTTCCGGATACGGCATCCGACGTTCCAAACCAATCAGCAGTCAGAAGATTACCAGCAGCATCGGTTGTAAAGCCTGCCGATCCAAAAAAGTCGGAATCGTAGTATGCGTGGTAACCACCGACCGTCAAGTCAGCGGATACCGTGTCGGTACTGGCCCAAGTCTGGGATGCGGCGCTAGTGCCGCCATTGTCAACAAGCACATTCAGGGTAATCACATCACCCACGTTGGCAACTCCCGCCAAAGCACCGGCCGTCGATGTCAGCGAACCCGTCCAGGTCAATCGAAAAATGGAAGCCTCCACTTGAGTTGCTGCACAGCAAACACAGGCTACGGCCAATAAAGCAATAAATCGTTTCATTATTAATCACCAAAAATTTGAGACAGAAAAATATCAAAAAACCTGTCGACTAAACCTTTGGAGATTTTGGAGGCTTGCCCATCGCATCGGGAGGTGCATCGGGAACAAACTGAAATTCCACCCGACACAGCCCGTCACGGCGCCGGTCGGGCCGGAATTCAAACACGGAATTCAGGAACGGGGTAACACTGCTGTGGCCACCCGAGCTGCTGGCCTGTTGCAGCGATCCGGGCACCCCGTTGATCACGTTCCACAACGATGACAAGAGCGGTTGCGGATCCGGAGATTCCCCCGGCGGCGGCGGTTCCGGATCGGGCGCGGCTGTGGAACCGGTGAACGTCAGATTCAAAACCGGTGCGACCACGATCGCCCACGAGTTGTCCGGACTGACGTTGCTCTGAAGGCCCGACATCAGACTGGCGGACAGCGAACCGGCCGGTAACAGCAGAACCGCTGCCAACCCAACCACCAGGTTCAACCATCCGTAAGGTCTCGTCATCTTCGGCCGATTGATTCATGCGTCTTGGAAAGAACCGCCAGGAGATGAGATTATAGTCCACCAATTACCGCATGCAAGCATTTCCGGGGGAAACTTCATTGGGCCGAGACGGTGTCGAAACCCTCCAAACATCCGGGCCGCGACACGGCAAATCACCTTTTTTTGACAAAAAAAGCCAGACCGCCCGCTTGATCTCAATATCTGGCCGATTCCCGCTTCCTCCTCCAGGCAACGATAACGCCACAGAGAACACCGAGAGCACAGAAAAACAGGCTGGCCGAAAACTTGGTGGTCTCCGGGATCTCTGTGGCAAAATATTCGACCGGGAGAACCGGGGCAGGGGAGTACCAACGCGGGCTCGTCAGGCCGTGCCAATTTTGACCGGATCTCAGGAATTGCCCCGGTCGCACCCACATCGTGAAACACGGCAGGGCAAGCCAGCCGTGTCACCCCGGTGGTGTGCAGGCAAGTCCGGACCAGCCAGGCATTGGCCACCCGGCGGTATACGCGATCACGGTTGGGCCAGCCAGCCGGGCATTTAACCCGTCACAGTCCATCACGGCTGGGCACGCCAGCGGTGCGATCGTATTTGTCGAGTCACCCGGTTACCCGAAACAACACAAAAAGAAAAGCCAGCCGAACGAAGTCCGGCTGGCGTTCGGTGCACGAATGGAGACGATCGGGCTCGAACCGACAACCCCCTGCTTGCAAAGCAGGTGCTCTCCCAATTGAGCTACGTCCCCCGGTGAACCAGACGTGACCGACGGCGATTTCCGGTTCCTGAACTGCTGGCACCGGCCTCCCCGCGGGACGGCCCGCCATGGAAAACCGTCCAGTCGCCATCGGTGGTTGTTCCGACAACCCCATTGGATGATTTCAAATGTGGTGACTTCGAATTTTGGTCGGGCGGATCGCACGCGTTCCCGGGCACACGTAGAATACCCCAAAGTCAATTCCCGGATCAACCAGAGATCCCTGGATGATCCCTCCTGCCATTGATGCGTTGCCCGCCTCCCCACCAACCATCCCCGCCGAATCCAGCCATGAATCAACCGTGGATCCGAAGTGTTCTTTTGGTTTTTGCAGGCGTGCTTGCCATTGGCCCTGTCATCCAGGCCCCCAGTGACGATTGGCCGGCCTGGCGGGTTGACGGAAACGGGGTTGCGTCAAACTGCCAGTTACCGGCGGTTTGGGACGGCCATACTCATATCAAATGGAAATCCCCGATCGCCGGTGACGGGATTTCGTCGCCGATCGTTCAGGGTGACAACGTCTATCTGACCACGGCGATTCCCGGTTCGGGCGACCGGCTCTCGAAAGCCAACGTGATCTGGACATCGCTGGGGCTGGCGGTCGTGGCCACGCTGGGTGGGCTGGCCAGTCTGGTTCGCCGCCGCGATGGTCCGTCATTGACCGGTGCGCCGGTTGGGGCGCGATTTGCGTATGCAATTGACCGCCTGGCGGCGCTGGGAGCGTTCCTGTTATTTGGGGTGGCACTGTTGCTGGTGGGGCGCCGATTGTTTGGGGACGAAATCGTCCCCTTTCAGGGGGACGTGGCCCGCGCCTGGATGCACGGCGGAGCGTTGGCGGCCAGCGGAATGATGGCGGCGTTCGCATTTATTTCTCCCCGGTCCGGATTTCGACTGATCGGGGCGGCCCTGTTGCTGGCGGCCGCCGCCGTGTTTCACCTGCGCGCTCCCCGCGACATGTACACCAACGTGATGCCGCTGACCGATCTGGCCAAGGTGTCGGGGCCGATGATCGTGGCCGCCCTGTGGTTCGTGATCATGTTTTTTGTCTCGCGGCGGATTCTGAAATTGCCGGCCCGGCCAGTTCGAGCGGCGCGAACCCTGTTTCCGTTGGCGGTCCTGGCTCTGTCCGGGCTGCTGTTTGCATACTTTAATTTTTTGCAACCGGAGACCGGATTGTGGCGTTGTGTGGTTTGCCTGGACAAGCATTCAGGTGAAATGAAATGGACCAGCCGGGCATTCCTGGCTCCGGCCGAGCGCAAATATCGCGCCAATTCGTTTGCGACGCCGACGCCCGTCACCGACGGCCGATTTATCGTCGCTGCGTTTGGGCATGGCCTGGCCTGCATGGATATGGAGGGGAATGTGAAATGGACGCGCATGGAACCGAACTACCTGAAATATCTGCGGTACGGTTCCGGCAGCTCACCGGTCATTTGCGGAAACCGTGTCATTTTCACCTTTATGGCCGAACTCTGGATCGCGGGCGAGGGCTACGGGATGTACCCCGAACTGATCGACAATTCCTACCTGGCCGCGCTGGATCTGGAAACCGGCAGGGAATTGTGGCGGGCCAGGCCTCCCCAGGCGCACGACAGCTACTGCACGCCAGTGATTGTTTCCGACGGGGACCGGACGTCGGTTCTGATTACAACGTACGACCATGGATTGGCTTACGATTTGGAAACCGGCCAGCTGAACTGGACGGTATTGATGCCGATGACACAGCCTGTCCCAAGTTTTGTGACGGAACCCGAAAACGGTGTGGTCTACATGACCGGCGGGATTCACGGGCCGGGCGGGGCGGCCAGGATTCGCCTCGGCGGCCGTGATGACGTGACGTCCACACACGTGGACTGGATGGTTCAGACCGGCGTGACCGGCGTCTCATCGCCGGTCCTGGTGGATGGTCGCCTGTACTGGGTCACCGAAACCGGAATTCTCTCCAGCGTTGATGCCGCCAGCGGGAAACGGTTGTGGCGAAAACGGCTGCGGGAAGGGGGCGTCTATCACTCGTCGCCCGTGGCTGGAGACGGCAAGATATTCATCACCAACAGCGACGGAATCTGTTCGGTGATTCGATCCGCCCCGGAATTCGAATTGCTGGCCGAGAACGAACTGGGAGAGTCCAGCTGTTCCAGTCCGGCGATTTCCGGAAACTGTCTGTTCATTCGCGGTCAGAAGAACCTGTACTGCATCCAGGGTACTGACGTTCCGGTTCCGAAAGCCTAAACGGCCGGCGGACCGAATCCCTGAAGGGGCCGAACCCCTGCGAAGCCAATGGCAACCGGGATCGAGTGGGCGCGCCAAGATTCGAACTTGGGACCTCGTCGTTATCAGCGACGCGCTCTAACCAACTGAGCTACGCGCCGGGATACTTGCCTGACATCCACACCCCTTGCCAGAAACGGCAGGGCAAGGACCGGATCGATTGGGGCTGACCTCCCTGCCCCCGGCAGGGCAGCAAGCCTGGAAACGGCTGATCCTTTTCCGGTTCAGCCATGCACGCTTGCCAAGGCGCAAACCCCAAAAAATCACAAGCCACGTATTGTAGATTTTGGACAATCCCTGTCAAACCTGGTTCGGGTCCGCCAGCCATCCTGACGATTCAGATCACCTCAATACCGGATTGACCGGCAGCATGGCTCGCCAGTCCGGCGAGCCAAAGGCCCGAATTGCGTGCCGGTTCGGGAGCAGGTGCCACGGATAGCTGGTCCATCCGTGCCGCTTCGGGTTTGGGGGTGCCACCGAAGGCTGGTCCATCCATACCGCTTCCGGGGAAATAACCACGGAAGTGGGGCGGGTCGGGAATCCGGCCAAAAACACGAGTGTAAACCGCTGGTCCTGCCTGCCACGGGACCCCATCGAGGTTGCGGCCGGCCCGCGGGCGCAGGTCGCTGAACACGGGAAAAAACCGGTTGATCACGTTGTCGACACACCCGGCAGGCCGCCAAACTGGTCTTTCACGGGTTCCCGTCAAGCGATACTCTTTCCTGTCAGTCGCGGCCGGCCCGACGCGTGGCCCATCACCTGGATTGCCCGGTCCGGGATACGTCCCGCGGGACCACCGTTGGCACCGCCCCGCCGCAGATTCCTTGACCGAAATTCATGCATTTGTCAGGTCCACCCTTATGCGACACCAGCTTTTCCTGATCGTTGTCCCCCGCCATCGTCCGGCCACGGTCGCCCTGCTGTCGATCCTGCTGGGGCTGTGCGTCAGCGAATTGGCGCTGGCCCAGTCCAACCTGGAAAAAGCCTTGCGGTTTCGTCCCTCGCAGCCGGGTGTTGAAATTGACATCCCGGCCGCCAACCAGCTGGACAAGTGTTCCATCAAGCCCACCGATACCCGCCAATCCAAACCGGGCTGGATCGTGTACGACGAAAACGGGCGCGTGATTCGCCGGTTTCTGGATTTCAACAGCGACGGGAACATTGATCAATTGTCGTATTTTCGAAGCGGGATCGAGGTCTACCGCGACATCGACACCGATTTCGACAAGAAATTTGACCAGATGCGGTGGCTGGGGACCGGAGGCATCCGCTGGGGACTGGATCAGGACCAGAACGGCAAGATCGATTCGTGGAAAATGATCTCGGCCGAAGAAGTGTCGCTGGAGGTGGTGGAAGCCATCAAGGCCGCCGACGCAGCCCGTTTCGAAAGTTTGCTGATCACCGAATCGGAAATCGACAGCCTGGGCATGGGCGAAACGCAAAAACGTGAAGTGCTGCAGCGATCCAGCGAGGCCCGCAAGTCATTTGAGCGTTTTGCGCGGGCCCAAAAGCTGATCGACTCGGGTTCCGAATGGGTTCATTTTGCGGGCGTGCGTCCGGGGGTCATTCCGGCCGGAACCGCGGGGTCGGGCAACGATATTGTGATCTACGACAGCGTTACGGCGGTGGTCGATTCCCGCCAGGGGCAGCCTGGCCAGCTGTCGATCGGAACACTGATTCAGGTCGGTGATGCATGGCGAGTCGTCGATTTGCCCGAGCCCATCGAGGAAGGCCGGGCGATTGCCAACGGCGGGTTGTTTTACCAAACCTTGGCCGATGCCGACGCCGCGTCGGTGGCTGGCGTCGACACCGCCAGCGCCGAGGAACAACAGCTGTTTGAAGAATACGAAAAACTGGACCAGTCCATTCAGGATGCGTCGGCTGCCCAATTGCCCGATCTGCATGCCCGTCGGGCGGCGTTGTTCATGAAAATGATCGAGGCGGCCGACTCGCCCGAGAATCGCTCCAACTGGATTCGCCAAATGGCCGATACGGTCAGCGGCGCCTACCGGAACGACGAGTTTCCTGACGGCGTCAAGGTACTGGCGCAAAACATTTCGGCGCTAAAGAAACTGGAAGCTGACGATTCGGATATTGCTTACGCCGAATATCGCCGGATCAGCAATCTGCATTCGCGTCAAATCGAGGAAGCCCGGGCCAGCGAACTGGACGATTTGCAGAAACAGCACATGGATACCCTGCGCGAGTTCGTTACCAGTTGGCCACGGGCCGAACCGTCCGCCGAAGCCATGTTGCAAATTGGATTGCAGGAGGAATTTGACGGAAACATCCAGGAATCACTGGACTGGTATAACAAGATCAGCAGCAACTTTCCCGATTCAGTCTCGGCCCGCAAGGCCCGGGGCGCCACGACGCGACTGAAATCGGAAGGCCAGCGAATCGCCTTTTCCGGATCGATGGTCAACGGAAAGAAATTTGATCTGGCGTCGCGCCGCGGCAAAGTCGTGCTGTTGCAGTACTGGGCCACCTGGTGCGAACCCTGCAAGGACGATTTGCGACTGATCAAACAGGCTTTTGAAAAGTACCGCGAGCGGGATTTCGAGGTCGTCAGTATCAGTCTCGACAACTCCGTCGCAGAATTGCAGGCGTATCTGAAAAAGGAAAGCCTGCCATGGTTCCATTTGTATGAAGAGGGCGGGCTGGACAGCCCGCTGGCGGAACAACTGGGAGTTTCCATGGTCCCCACGATGATCCTGGTGGGGGCGGATGGAAAAGTGATTGACCGAAACATTTCCGCCAGCGATCTGGACAAGTCGCTCAGCAAGGCGTTCCGAAAGTAATGCCGTCATCAAGAAAGTAATGCCGTCATCCAACATGCGGCGCCGGCTTTCAGCCTGCCTGGCCGGCGGCTGGACCGGTGCGCCAACGTTCACGACCGGCTGCGGCGGGAGCAATGAAACCTGCCGGTGCGGGCGGGTCGCCCAACCTGTCGCGCTTTGCTGCTTGCCGGACGAGCGGCTGGCGGTCCAGCTGAGATTTTGCTTCAGGCCCTCATTGAGGGCCGATGTTGCAGTTGTGGGCGGGTCTCCGACTCGTCCCGTCATCGATGCTGGCCCCATTGTCGGCTGGCCGGCACGCCAAAATTCCTGCTCGCACCGAAAACGCCCCGGGAGGCAAACCGGTTTGCCGATGAGTCACTCAACAGCTCCATCAGGACCGCTGGCCAGCAAAACCCGTCTGGAAGCGTTTAGCGACGGGGTGTTCGCCATTGTGATCACCCTGCTGGTGTTCAATTTGAGCGGGACGGACATCACCGATGCCCGGACTGCCGAGGAATTGCACGCCACGCTGCTGGGTTTATGGCCCAAGTTCCTGGCCTATGGTCTCAGTTTTGTGGTCATCAGCGTGTTTTGGATCGGCCATCATACGTATCTGGATTTTGTTCGTGGCAGCAATGAAATCCATTTGTGGCTGAATTTGCTGTTCCTGTTTTTTGTCACTCTGATACCGTTTTCGGCCGATTTGCTGGGAGAACATCATCCGTTTGCCGTGGCCGGCGTGGTCTACGGATTGAACCTGTTCCTGGCCAGCGGTGCGCTGGCATTGAATTTCGGCTACGCCACGCTCCGGCTGCTGTATGACGGAATCAACCCCACCTTAATTGGGCAATTTCGCGTCGGGCTGGTCGCCAGCGTGGGACTGTATCTGGTGGGGACGATCGCCGCCGGTTTTGTACCGGAGGTGGCATTTTTCCTGTTTATCTTTATCATCACCATGCAGGTGCTGATCCAGATGAAATCGGCGAGCATGCGCCGCCTGCTGATTCTGGACGCCGCAACGGCGGTCGCGACCGAAAACCGGGATTCATCCGACCGCCGGGACATGAAAAGGGGGCGGGAGGACTCTGCATAAAACAGCTGGCTTGGGGCTTGAGGGTGCCACGGTTGGCTGGTCCAAACGTGCCATTTCCGATTACGGGTGCCACGGTTGGCTGGTCCCAACGTGCCATTTCCGGCCGCCGTGCGGCGCAAGCCTCCGCCAATGCCAGCTTACCTGCTCGGATCGCTGGCGGTTCGACCGCGTCGGCGGGCCCACTGCACGGTCGCCACACCGGCAAACGTGATTGGCATGCCCACGAGAAACGTGGTCTGCGGAGCCCGGCCGAAAACGAGCCATGCCACGACGATACCCAACAACGGCAGCACGTAGCCATACAGGCTCGCGAATCCGGCACCCGCCCGCTGAATCAGCACGAACACGAGCATGCCGGGCAAAGCCGAGCCTGCGATTCCCAGCACGACAAGCTGAAGGCAGGCCTGTCGCGAAGGACGCACCTCGGTCGGCGACTCCAGCAGGAAGACCAGTCCCCACAGCAAAATGCTGGCATACAGCATCGTCACGCCGCCCACCGCGGCCGGCGAGAGCCCCCGGGTTCTGCGCTCGGCCAGGACGTTGGCGAGGGCAAAGCTCGCAAAGCCGAGCGCGATCATCAGCACGGCGTGCAGCGAGGAGGGCTCGTCGGCGAGCCGCGCCGGGCCAATCACCACGACCAGTCCCAGGGTGGCAACCGCCGTGCCGACCCAGGCAGGCCACCAGATGCGTTTGGCATCGGGGGGCAGTGCCGTGATGACCAGCGTCGCAACCGGCACGATGCAGACCAGCAACATCGCCAGCTCAGGATCGACACTTTGCTCGCCGAGCGACACCATCGCCCACAGCGTTCCGACGCCGAGGACGCCAATCAGCGCCAGCTGCGGTGAACGACGCAGTGCCGGCAGGACTGGCTGTCGGGCGAACAGGCAAAACAGGAAGATCACCATCGCTGCCAACAGGCGCGTGCCGCCGCCATCATGAGGGGCGGGAACTCGCTCTCCAGCAGCTTGACCAGCTCGTAGCCGCAGACGAGGGCGCCGCAGAAAACCAGCAGTACGATGTAGTTGAGTTTCATGTCAGGCCTGCCGCCGCCGGATCGGCGGGCGTTCCGGGACAATGCGTGGTGTTATGAGAAACTGTGGTGTCATGGGAAAACGTGGGGTTATGAATCGGTTCGAACCAGCTACCCGGGCAGCAGCAAATGTGCTCATCAACCCCGTTTTCTTTCGCATTACGACGAAGCGGGCGGCACCGATAACCGCCAAAACGGCGATTGTGATCATCCCCCGGTATTCACCAACGGTTCCAGCAAAGTAAAAGCGGGATCTGACGCGTGCCAGGATTGAGATTTGTCTTTCATCGAAGAAGAACAATATACCCAGGTCGAGACCACATGGCGAAGGTTGCCAGAACAACTCCCCCTGCAGTCGAAATTGATCACCCCGTTGATCCGGCAAACAGGCGATCCAGCGGCTCGCCGGACAACATGTCGTATTGGACCCGGGGGGGTGCTGCGCGTGGTTTGTCCACACGTGCCATTTCGCAGCATACAGCACGAACGATCGAGCCAGCCATGGCGCCCGGTCGGGATTCCGGGCAGAGTCCCAGGCACTTGTTTTTCACGTCCGCCGCTGTTTTTGGCAGGACCAACTGTGGCCGACACCCGGTATGGTTTCCGATCCGGGCAGTCGATTGGATCACCCGGCGACCGCAAATGGCCGGAGCATTGCATGATGTTCCGACGTCTGCACCCGGCGATTAAATTGGTAAACTGTCTGACCAAGCGCCCGTAGCTCAGTTGGATAGAGCATCGGTTTCCTAAACCGAAGGTCAGCGGTTCGAGTCCGCTCGGGCGTATTGTACGTAGCTCGTCAACCGCACCCTGTGACGAGAATTGCCACCGGGGACTGCCGGAATCCTTTTCCAATACCGGCAGCCGATTCATCCGGATGGGGGAAGTTCATGCACCCGTGCGGCAACACGGCAAAACCGGAATCGAACGGTGTCCGGAGGTCGGTAACGGGCTCCCCTTTCCGATGCAATCTGGAGAAATGCATGGGCATCGCAGCTGGTGTGAACGGGCTTTGTGATCGAAACACCGCGCTCAATTCCTGACTTGCCCGATGTTGCCAAATCTCTGACTCAACTATGGCGGGACGATGGTGCCAAATTGACAATCGAATGCCTGGCTGGTGAAATGTCCAACTACAACTTTGTGGTCGAAAGGTAACGTCGGTGAAAGCGGCAAGACCGAGTTTAATGTCGATGCTTTTTTCAATTGTGTTTGTTGCAAATGCAATCTGGTCATTGTCCTCCGCGTTTGCATTCGTGCAGGAACCGCAGGTCAATCGGGAACTGACGGCTGCGGAAGTTGAGGAACTGACGTTAACCACAAACATCGGCGCACAGCCATTCAGGGATTTTCAGTCCATGACGGACGATGCGGCAGGCGAACTGGCCAAGTGGCCGGAGAAGATCCTCGATTTGTCGTCGATCAAATCTCTCGACGCAAACGCCGCAGCCCGGTTGTCGCGCTGGCCGGGGGAACGGCTGATCTTGTCAGGTATGAAAACGCTTGACGCAGACGCCGCGAAAGAACTCTCGAACTGGCGTGCGCTGAGAAACCGGCAGGGCATGCTCGATCGGGGTGTGCTGGATCTCAGCGGGATTGCCAGCCTCGAGGCCGATACGGCAGCTGCCCTGGGTTCCTGGAAGGGAAAAACCATGATCCTTCGTGGCCTGACTCAACTAACTGACGATTCTGCCCGGGGTCTTTCCCGTTGGCGAGGACGTTACCTCGACTTGAGCGGTCTCAAATCGCTCACCGCGGAGCAGGCCGGAATCCTGGCAACCTGTGGCGGCGAAGTGCTCGACTTCGACGGAATCGTCATTTCAGTTTCACTGGATCTCAGCGGATTGGAAACTCTGGACGAGCCGACGGCACGCGCCGTGGCGAAATGGCAGGGCGACGAGTTGAAGCTCAACGGGTTGGAAACAATCAGCAAGGCTGCCGCCCTGGCCATCTCGGAATGGTCAGGCCAGCAGTTGCATCTCAACGGTCTCACGACCGTGGAACCCGATTCATTGCGTGAGTTGGTCAAATGGCCGGGTACGTGGCTTTACTTGAACGGTTTGGCAGAAATTGAGGAGGTGTCGGCGGAAATCCTCGCGTCCTGGAACGGACAAAGGTTGTGGCTGGGTTTAAAGTCGATGAGCGAGCCCGTAGCCCGGCGATTGGCAACCTGGCCCGGATTTCAATTCCATTTTAACCAACTCGAGTCATTGGAGCCGAATGCGGCGCGGGCGTTCGCGACGTGGGCTGGTACCCGGCTTTGGGTTCCCGATACCAAGTCAATTCCTGAGGAATCCTATCAAGCGCTCAAGGAGTGGAAGAGTGCGGGATCCCGCCGACAGCTCTCATACTCGAAGCGGCGGTAGCTGTCTTTGCCTGCCGGTCCGGGCCAGCGTCAGGCACTGATGGTGACCCCCGCAAATTTTTGATAATCACTTTTGCAGACAACTTTTGGACAGGCAATGCACCGGGCGGCGTTAATGTTCCAGCATCTGCGTTTGCTGCAGTTGTTCCAGGAACGACCGGTTTCCGGCACTGCAGTCGTTAACCGTCATTTGGTTTGCAAGTCGGTTTGGATTTGCTTTTTGGTCAGGTTCCGCGGTGTGGCGTCACAAGGGACCGTGTACCGCTTAAACGCCGGCCCGACGGTCCCGGTTGTCCCAGCCTGGAAAAACTTCGGTTTTGCCTGTGGTTGCGGCTTGTGCAAGCTCGCGAGGGAAAAGAAGTGAGCTGTTTCTTGCCCGGACACCGGGACAAGCTGGAAAACCGGAAGGAAACCTCTGCGGAATCGGCAAGCGAAGAATATCGAGCGTACCTTCGCGGGCTGGTTCATCAGACGATTGGCGACGGGAGGCAGGGGGGCGGGAAAGGGAAGCACCCTCAAGTTGAATGCCAGTTTCGGACGTTGCCGAAACAACTGCGGGACAGATTCTCTTGGCCGGCATGGCCGGTGCCCAAAGGGCCGCCCCACCCATGGCCGAACGGCATCAGGGAAAGATTCCCATATCGCCATAACAAAAGACGATTTTGTCGATCGCGTTAATCAGCGCGGCCGTGCGCAAATCCGACCTGGAACCCAGCTTCAGCTTGGTGTCGCGAACTTCCTGAAAGGCGCTGGCCATGGTTTCCTCCAGACCGGAATGCACCAAATCCCGCTCGTCGGCCCCCTGACTGAGCACACGCAACATGTCTTCACTGAACGCCTTTTGAGTCGCCGATTCGACCCCTTTCAGCAAGCGCCGATAGGCATGCTCTTCAAACCGTTTTTCCAGTCGGCCAAACCGGACGTGTGACAGGTCCTTGAGCCACTCAAAGTACGAAACCGTCACACCACCGGCATTCAGAAACGTATCGGGAATAATCATCACGCCCCGCTGGAACAGTTGTTCGCTGGCGTCGGAGGTCACCGGCCCGTTGGCCGCCTCGGCAATAATTTTCGCCTTGATCCGCGACACATTCTGGGACGTAATCACATTTTCAAGGGCTGCCGGCACCAGAATATCGCATTCCATTTCCAGAGCATCTTCGGAACGCGCCAGGGTTTGCGTATCGGGACTTCCCAGAATCGAACCGGTCTCACGGCGGTGCTGGTCGACGGACTTGATGTCCAGACCGTCGGGATTGCTGATCGCGCCGTCGTATTCCGCAATGGCAATCACCCGGGCTCCGGCGTCGGCCAGAAATTTTGCCGAATGATAGCCCACGTTCCCGAACCCCTGGACCACGACGGTTTTGCCGTCAACGCCGCGCGACAGACCCAGCGCTTTCATGTCATCGGCCATCTCACAGGCCTCGCGGATTCCAAAGTAAACGCCCAGGCCCGTCGCCTCGGTGCGCCCCGAATCCCGCCCAATTGCACCGGTTTTCCGGTGACGGCCGCCAGGGCATTCAGTTCGCCGTTGTTGAGCGACTGGTAGGTGTCGACCATCCACGACATTTCGCGACTGCTGGTTCCAAAATCCGGGGCCGGCACATCGACGCCCGGACCGATGAAATTCTTGCGATTCAGTTCGAATGTAAATCGCCGCGTAATCCGTTCCAGCTCGTGATCCGAATATTGGCGGCGATCGATACGGATTCCCCCCTTGGCACCGCCGAACGGGACATTGACCACCGCGCATTTGTAACTCATCAGACTGGCCAGCGCAATGACCTCGTCCTCGTTGACATCCAGGCTGAACCGGATACCCCCCTTGGTCGGCAATTTGTGATTGCTGTGCTCGGCGCGCCAGGCATGAATCACTTCAATATTGCCATCATCACGCTGCACCGGAAATGCAAAACGGCAGACAAAATTGCATTGCCGGATTTGGGCCAGCAAACGCGGATTATGGTCCGTCAGGGCCGCTGCCTTGTCGAAGTTGCGATTGACTTGTTCGGAAAACCCGATGCTGGTGGACATGCAATTGGCGGCTCAACAGACAGGCTGGCGGGGAACGAATCAGGCCGGCAGTGCGTTGCCGATTCGAAAAATTGAGCCGTCAATATACCGCAAGCAACCGGCAACGCCAGATTGGGCCAGCCTACTTTTTGGGGTTCGGTCGCACGGTGATGGTTACCTGTTCCGATCCCCGCTGCACGCGGAATTCAATCGGTGTACCATCCTGCAACAGGGGACCCAGTACGGCCATGGGATCATCGCCCAGGTCCGTTCCAGCCGCCGCCATCAACAGGTCACCGGCCTGCAAGCCGTCCCGTTCCGCGGCACTTCCCTCGATGACCTGGTCTATCGTCACACCCTGGTCCGGATCCACCGCCATCGAAATACCCAGGGAATATCGGGTGGCCGGTTCGGCACCCCGAACCAGTCCGGCGATTCGGTCTGCCAGCCGGGAAAAATTGCGGCAGCTGTTCGGGGGAGTCAACCGAATTCGAAATAAACAGAAACATCCTTTGCGGCTTGTGTGAATGCATGAATTCAAACCCGAACATGTCACCATCGACTGACACCTGGTCTCCGTCTCCCACGTACAGCCGGGTGGATTCCGGGGAGAGGATTTTTCCGCTTCGCATGGCGACGGCCCAGCGATGGATGTCGGTCAGCGTCGACACCTGTCCACCGCTGCCCATCACCAGCCACGATGTTTTTCCCCAATGGGGCGGGGAATTTGGTTCGCTGGATTTGCGAACGCCATAGCCCACAGCCACGCGCGGCTCGGGTAACGGGTCGCCGAAAAAACCGGTATCGGTCAACCCGGCCGGCCCGTACAGATTCTCCCGCGAAAATTCCTGATAGGTTTGTCCGCTGACCACTTCAATGACGGCGGCCAGCATGCCCCATGCGGAATGCGAATGCTCCTCGCCGGTTCCCGGAGCGAACAGCAGTTTTTGGGCCAGCATGCGACGGACCGCCTCGTCCCGGTCAATCCAGGTGTGATCCGGATTTTCGTCACCTGGCAAATCGTGGAAGTCCGGCAGGCCCGACCCGCCGGTCATCAGATGCCGAATCGTAATCGATTGCTTGTCCTCGGGTACGTTGTCAAAAAATCGCGTAATCGGATCATCCAGGTTGAGTTTTCCCTGGTCGGCCAGCAGCAAGATTCCGGCATGCGTAAAATCGATCGGTGCCGATCCAATGGCAAAAATGGTATCCGGCCGGTTGGCGATCTTTTTTTCGCGGTTGGCCATTCCCCAGGCCTTGTGCAACACGATCTGGCCGTCCCGTACAATCAGCACGGCCCCGTCCAGGTTCATCTGCGCGGCGGCCTCGTCCAGCTGCTGTTCGAGTGTTTCCCAGGCCAGCGGCGGTGGCGTGTCACCGGAATCACCGGTTGCCTGGGCAACGTTCAGCGATTTCAAATGGCAGGGGTCGATTCCGGTCAGTTCGAAGTCGACGGTCAGTGTGCGTTGTCCGAGGGCGTAAACCAGTTGCCCGCTGGTCGGGCTGTTCAGACGGACGTCCACACCATCCGCATCCCGAACCAAAGCCCGAATTTTGAGGATCGCGTCCAGCAACGCTTCCCGGTTTTCGGGGTTCACCAGGGCATCGACTGATTCGCCGGTGACATCAGCAGCCTGTTCCAGAATCTGCGCCAACGCCCTGACGGTTCGTACATTTGCTGCATTGGGATCGGGTCGTTGGGCCAAAACGGGACCTGCCAGAACCAGAACGGCAAAACAACCAGCCAATCCCCGTGTTTTCCACGTTACCATTGCTGCACTCCTGAATCCGGTTTCCAAAAAATCGTTCGCGGTTTGACCGTGGGGCAGATACAATTCTGCCAGTCAACCACGTGTTGTGGTCGCTCGAACGGGCAAAAGCCGGGTAAATTTCCCGGAATTTTCCCGGAACTGACACCCTCATGTTGCCACGCGAACAACCCTGATTGCCGTCGAGCCAGTCCCCGTTGGCTGGCTGGAAATTGAACCGGGAATCACTGTCTTTTAACCGTCAACCTTTCAGAACCGTCAACCTTTCGGGAGAGTTACCATGAAACGAATTGCAACCACCATCTGTGCCGTGATCGTGACCGCACTCGGAGCCCAAACGTTGCTGGCCCAGGGATTTCCGGCCAGTGAACAACACGCCGTGCTCAAACAGGAAGTCGGGACCTGGCAAGCGGCGTGCAAAATGTGGATGCCCGGCGTCGACGACCCCATGGAATTTGAGGGGACAGAGGTCAATGAAATGATTGGCGATTTGTGGGTCGTGTCCGATTTTCGCGGTGATTTTCAGGGCGTTCCGTTTCGGGGACATGGACGGATGGGATTTAATCCGGAAACCGAAAAATACGAAGCCACCTGGTTTGATTCCATGACACCCTTTGTGACCAGCATGTCGGGCGTTTACGATCCCAAAACAAAGATGCTGACATCCATGAGCGAAGGGCGCGATGAAGCGGGAAACCCCAAAAAGGGAAAATCCACCCTGCATTACAAGGACGAAAATACGCGCGTGTTGGTCATGTACGCGGCCGGGCCGGACGGCGGTGACCAGTGGGTCAAGGAAATGGAAGTCGTCTACACTCGCAAAGACTAAACCGTTCGGCGGGGAGTGGCCGCGCCCGGCCGACGTGGCCTCGACGCCGCGCGAGCCGGACCGGGGATCTTTTTGCAGCATCGATGCGCCACGGAGTCGTTTCCGTGGCGTTTGTTTTATACGGCGGGCCCTCGTTCGTGCCGGAATGCTTCGGGCCAGCGGAACAAACACCGGTTCCCCGGGCTGAACAAACCGGCTACGGTTTGAAATGGACACCACCGGGTATTCAGGCCACAGCAGACTCCCCATGAATGTTGATCAGGCAATTGATCGTTTGCAGGGCCCCCTGTCCGCGCTGTTTACCCCCTTTGACGGGTCCAATCGTGTCAATCACGACATGCTGGGCCAGTTGGTCGATTTTCAGCTGCAACGCGGAATCCGTGGTTTTTTTGTGGCCGGAACGACCGGCGAAGGATTGTTGTTGACAGATGACGAGCGGATCGATGTGATTCGAAGCGTTGTCCAGCGGAGTGCCGGCCGGGCCGCCGTGATCGCCCACGTCGGTCACCCGTCCACCGATGTGGCAACCGCCCTGGCCCGGGCGGCGGCAGCGGCCGGCGTCGACTGGATCGCTGCGGTCGGTCCCATCTGGTATGGCCAGTCGTTCCAGGGAACCCTGCGGCATTACCGCCAGATCGCTGCGGCAACCGAACTGCCATTCATGATTTATTCGTTCGGTCACGAAATTCAGTGGCAGCGGGATCGCGCGTTGTTTGACATCCCCAACGTGTGCGGCATGAAATACACCGGATCCAACTTCTTTTCGGTTCAGCAACTGGCCCGCCGCCTGGATCGCCCAACGGCCTTGTTAAGCGGGTTTGACGAGCAGTTTGTGGCCGCCCTGTCGTTCGGATTTCAGGGCGGGATCGGCTCCACGTTTAATTTTGCTCCGGAACACTACGCAGGAATTTTTGAAAACTACCGGGCCGGCAACATCGCCGCCGCGGCCCGTCTGCAATCGGCTGTCAACACCGTTACGGACCTGATGCTGCAGTATGAAAACTGGAGTTACCGCAAGGCAATTATGCGTTATATCGGTTTCGATTGCGGCCCGTGCCGGGCACCCTACGCGCCACTGCGGGAATCCGAGTACCAGGCGCTGGCCGACCAACTGGATCAACTCGGTGTGCTTCAGCCACATCGCCCGAATCATTGAGGCAATCCGAGCTGCCCTTCTCATGCCCCAGCCGCGACCATTCCCAAACCGGCTCATCCAATTCCCAACAGTGATCCTGTGGATGCTGGCCGTGGTGATGGGGCTCGCCAGCACGGCTGCGGGCCAATCCGCCGGGCGTTTGCAATTTTCGCCCTTGCCGCCGCTGCCCGATCCCGTGGGGGTCGCCGGTCCGCTGACGGGCGCGCATAACGGCGCCGTTATCGTGGCCGGCGGAGCGAATTTCGCCCCACCCGACGCGCCCGATTTGTGGCAGCGGCCCAAACAGTTCCACGACGCGATCCGGGTCCTGCAGACGGTCGGCGGCGATCCGCGCTGGCGCTGGATTTCCGGAATAACCTGGCGGTTGTCACGGCCGGTTGCCTACAGCGCGGTCGTCAGTACATCGCACGGCGTGCTGTGTATGGGCGGCGAGAACGAACAGGGACCGGTGGCCCGCGTGTTCCTGTTATCGTGGGACGGACATCAGGTGGTCGAAGACGACCGCATCCCGGACCTGCCGGTCGCCTGCACCGCGGGAGGCGCGGCGGTCGTGGACGACTGGGTCTACCTGGTGGCCGGTCTGGTCCGCGATGACGTGTCCGAATCGACGCAGCCGACCAACCGGATCTGGCGATTGCCCCTGGCCGCCCTGGCGGCGGCGGCCGGTCCGGACGTGCCCGAGGCCTGGCAGCCGGTTGTGGGCTGGCCTGACGAGGCAGGACCGCGCGGGCACGCGCTGGTAACGGCCCAGCACGACGGATTCGGGCAACGCCTGTACGTCATCGGGGGTCGCCGCCCGCCAACGGGAGCGGCCGCGGACGGGGGGCAACTCGAATTCCTGTCGGACGTGTGGTCCCTGGATCCGCGGTCATTTGACCCCGGGCGATTCGACGCCGCGACCGGGGCGTATCGGGGTCCGGATTGCTGGCGTCGCGAATGCAACACGCCACGTCCGGTGTCGGCCGGAACGGCGGTTCCGGCAGGTCCGGCCCATATTATGATTCCGGCCTACGCCGACGGGTCCCGATTGGCGCAGCAAATGGCAAGCGGGTTGCCGATGAGTCAATTCGCGCATCCCGGATTTCCTGCCGAGGCGTTGACCTACCATACCGGATTGCGGCGCTGGTCGCTGGATGCAATTCCCGTCAATCAGGTCACGACGCCGGCGGTCCGCCTGGGAAACGACATTTTGCTGATCAGCGGCGAGGTTCGTCCACGGGTTCGCACTCGCGACGGCTGGCGGATTTCATTTGCCACGACCATGCCCCGCCTGCGCACGCCGGACCTGGTTGTGATTGTTGCGTATTTGCTGGGCGTGTTCGGAGTCGGTGTCTGGTTTACCTTTCGCAACAGGACCACCGATGACTATTTTCGGGGGGGAAAGAAAGTGCCGTGGCTGGTGGCGGGTTGTTCGATCTTTGCCACCATGCTCAGCTCGATCACGTACATGGCGATTCCGTCCAAGGCCTTTGCCCAGAACTGGATTTACCTGGTTGGCAATTTCATGATTTTGGGGGTGGCCCCGATTGCCATTTACGTCGCCCTGCCCTTTTTCCGGCGTATTGACGCCACCAGCGCGTATGAATACCTGGAAAAACGTTTCAGCCGTTCACTCCGCCTGATCGGGTCCGGCAGTTTCACCCTGTTTCATGTATTTCGAATCGGCATTGTCCTGGCGCTGGCGGCACTGGCCCTTTCCCGCATCATTCCACTCACCCCCGTCCAGTGCGTGGTCGTGATGGGCGTCCTGTCGATCGCCTACAGCACACTGGGCGGCATCGAGGCGGTCGTGTGGACCGACACGGTGCAGACACTGGTGCTGATTGCCGGTGCCCTGATTTGTCTGGTCGTCGCCTGGACGGGTGCCGCGCCGGGCAGTCTGGAATCGGCGGTTGAGGCCGGCAAGTTTCAAATGGTCACCTGGGACTTTGGACCACTGTCGTTCACCACCATGGCCCTGTGGGTCGTGATTCTGGGAAGCTTTGGTCAAAACATCGCCAGCTACACCGCCGATCAGGCCGTCGTCCAGCGATACATGACGACATCCACCGCACGTCAGGCCGCCCGATCCATCTGGTTCAATGGACTGATGGCGATTCCGGCCGGATTGTTGTTTTTTGGATTGGGGACGGCGTTGTGGATGTTTTACCTCAGTCGGGCGGAGCAACTGGATCCGGCCATGGCCCCGGACGCGATTCTGCCGCTTTTTATCAGCCAGCATCTGCCGACCGGACTGGCCGGACTGGTCGTGGCCGGCATTTTTGCAGCGGCCCAGTCGACTGTCTCGACCAGCATGAATTCCGGTGCGACGACGATCGTGACCGATTTTCTGCGTCCCCTGCTCCCGCAATGGTCCGACCGAAAGTTCCTCGGCACGGCGCGTTGCATGACGCTGGCCATGGGAACGAGCGGCATGGTGACGGGACTGTTGTTCGTCAATCCGCGGATCCAATCCCTGTTTGACGAGTGGATTCAGATTCTGGGGTTGTTTCTGGGTGTGCTGGCCGGATTGTTCGCACTCGGCGCAACGTCGCGCCGCGCCAATGCGGCGGGAGGCCTGATCGGAGCGTTGTCGGCAATCGCCGTAGTGTCTGTCGTGTTTCTGGCTGCCCGGCATCCGGCGTTGGCCGGATTTGACTTGCGGGCCTGGCTGGATCACCTGCCGGGTCCACCCGTGTATCTGATCAGCGGCTATCTGTACGCCATCGCAGGCATCCTGATCTGTTACGGCGTGGGTTGGGTTGCCAGCGTGGCGACCGGTGGTCCGCGCAAATCGTTGCAAGGGCTAACGTTGTATGACCGTTGATCTGAACAACCCGCGCGAGGTCGGTGACTGGTGTGACCGGCTGCGGCACGAATTGCTGAACGACGTGATGCCGTTTTGGCTGAATTACGGGCTGGATCACGTCCACGGCGGGATCCTGACGGCGCTGGATCGCGACGGGGCGGTGGTCGATAGTGACAAATCGATATGGGCCCAGGGGCGCTGGGCGTGGATCACCGGGAAGCTGTTCAACCACGTCGAACCGCGCCAGCAATGGAAGGATGCGGGGATCGCCGCCATCGAATTTCTGGACCGTTTCGGATTCGACCCGGTTGATGGCCGCATGTGGTTTCAGGTGACCCGGGACGGCCAGCCGGTGCGAAAGCGCCGTTATGGATTTTCCGAGAGCTTTGCGGCAATCGGCTACGCCCAGTGGGCCCGCGCCACCGGCCGCCGCGACTGGGAACAGCGCGCCCGGAATTGTCTGAAACAGTTCATCGATCACGGCCGGCACGGTGACAAATATACAGCGGCCCGTCCCCTGCACAGCATCGGGTTGCCCATGATCACGCTGGCCACGGCCCGGCAACTGAGCCAATCGATCGGACTGGGCGAGGCCCGCGCCATCATGGATCGTTGTATCCGGGAAATCAAAAACGATTTCTGCAAGCCCGACATTCAGTGCGTCATGGAGACAACCGGTCCACACGGTCAGCAGCTCGGTGATTTTGAGGGGCGGACGCTGAATCCGGGTCATGCCATCGAGGCCGCCTGGTTTGTGATGCGTGAAGGCGAGATTCGCGGCGATCGAAACCTGATCCATCTCGGGTTGCAAATGCTGGACTGGATGTGGCGCGCGGCTGGGATGCGCAGTACGGGGGGCTGTTCTGTTTTGTGTCCGTCGACGACCGGCCGATCCAGGAATACTGCCATGACATGAAATTCTGGTGGCCGCACAACGAGGCGATCATTGCCACCCTGTTGGCCTGGAAATTGACGCGGGAACGTTTGTGGGCCGATCGATTTAACCAGGTTGCTGACTGGACATGGCAGCACTTTCCGGATCCGGAATACGGCGAGTGGTTTGGTTACCTGCATCGGGACGGAACCGTCAGTTCCACGCTCAAGGGCAACCTGTGGAAAGGCCCCTTTCATGTACCCCGAATGTATCTGGAATGCCTGGCGATCCTGGCCTGAGACGCCGATACCGGAGAGGTGCCGTTTCCGCTACGGGCAGGGTGGGACCAGCCCGACGTGGCACCCGGAATCGCTCGAGTTGGCGGGGATACGATGCGGCATCGTCCGGACGGGTCATGGAATCAGCGCGCGGGACATCCAGCGGGATGGGCACACATCCGCATCAGGTCGTTTTGATGCCGGCCGCATGGATTCGGCAGGCTGGAGAATTCGTGCATCACCACTTCGGACGATCGGCAGGCCCGGTCGGTATCCCTCCGGCACTTGCCAATTCGCGGTAATGATACAGATTTCCGCAAATTGGCGGTCTGCCCTGGTCGATTTGTCGGCCCAGGCCGGCAATAATTGTCAAGATCGCGGACAGGATTGCGAATAACGCTTGTTGGCGAACACAGCCCCCTGCCCGACTGTTTGACCTGTTTTTGCTGCCCCGCTGGAGAGTTCATGTCCGCATCCGGTAAATCCGATTCACCGCTGAAACCGATTCGTTTGTACGATCACCTGCCGGGCATTTTGGCCGGGTATCCGGCAGTGCTGTTTTTGATCCTGGGTTTATTGTCGATTCCTCACGAACGTGGCTGGTCCTGGCAGTTCAATCCACACATGCTGTTCTGGATTGGCCTGTCGGTCATGATTGTGTGGTATGTGGCCTTTGTATTCAATTTGCCCAAGAACAAATTCTGGTTAATGTTCGGGCTGTTTGGCACGTTTATCGGCATTCCGGTGGTACTGGAATTAACGGGGTACATCCGGCCGTTTTCGGTCACCTCCGAATTCCTCGCCTGGTTTTCGCCGGAGGTCAATGCGGGCGGATTTATCGTGCTGGCGCTGGTGTTTTTTGTCATCTGGCTGGGCAATTTCGTCTGGAGTCGCACTCATTTGCGGGTTCGCATTGACGAGTCCGGATTGACCATCAACCGCTGGGGCGGCAAGGGCGAACGATTCGAACTGATTGGACTGAAAACTGAAAATGAACCGCTGGACTACCTGGAATTGTTCATCGCCGGCGTGGGTTCGTTGTCGTTGAAAACCCGCATGAACAAACCGATCTTTTCCATGAAGCGCGTCGTCGGCCTGTACCGGACCCCCCTGTTTCCGTTTTTCCGGGGCAAGCTGGCGCAGATCGAGGAGATTCTGAGTTACCAGGGCAAGGTGGTGTCGGTCGAAAAGCACGATCTCGCCGAAATTGCCGATCAAATGGATGTCGACTCGCCCGACGATGATCTGGTTGCCGCTGACGATGAGATCGCCGGGGGGGGTGAAGCCTATGATGGCGAGCCGGACATCGATCACGATGACGACGCCGAGATCCGCTAGTCGGCGATCACACGGTTCCCTCATCTATCATTTGCTGGAACATGTCGACCATCGATTGATCGAGGCCGCGGTAACGCATTCCCACCGCGCGAATACTTTTTCCGTTGTCGGCCCGGAACGGGTAGTTGACGTTGCGGCGGATGGTTTTCCGCGTCAAGCTGTCATTGATCAACGGTCCCGCCAGCCACAGCAGGTATTTGGGAATTCTTCGTTTGGGAAACGGCCAGGCAGCACCGTAATTTTCAATCAGTGGCCGGGCCAGACTGAGGAAGTCGGTGTCGTGCGCGGACACAATATGGCGTCCAGCGGCATCTGGCCGCAGGGCCGCCGCCCAATGGGCTTCGGCCAGATCACGGACATCGACCACCCCCAGCCCCCACGAGGGAGCGCCCCATTTCATTGCGCCATCCCCCAGTTGCCGGATGAGGTGAAAACTCCCGGACGTGGCCCGCGGGTTGATTCCGGGTCCCATGACCAGTGAGGGGTTCACCACGACCAGGTCCCATCGTTCCTGGGCACCGGCCAATTTCCAGGCCTCACGTTCAGCCAGCGTCTTGGAATACGAATACGGATTGTGTTCCAGTGATGAACTGGTGTTCCAGATTTCTTCGGTCAAAATGCCGCCGGGCGCCCGGGTGATGTCGATGTTGTCGCCATAGATCGCAGCGCAGCTGCTGGTGAGCACAACCCGCCGCACGCCCGGCGTGGCGTTGACCTGTTCCAAAACGTTGCGGGTGCCTTGCAGGGCCGGATCGACCAGTTCCGTTTGCGGGTCGTCGACCCGCGTGACAAAGGGTGATGCCGTATGCAGCACCAGTTGACAATCGGCGATGGCTGCGGCGTACGAACCGCGGCGCATCAGGTTTGCCTCAAAATACCGGATGCCGCCCGGGGCGGATTCGGCCAGGGCATTCAGGTACTTCAGCTTTTCACGATTTTCCGGCTGACGAACGGGTGCGTGAACCGTGAATCCGTCGTCCAGCAGCCGTTTCACGATCCAGCCGGCCACATATCCGGTCGCTCCGGTGATCATCACCGGTGCACCTCGATCAATCGTCGACATGGGGACTGGTTTCATCCTCAAGAAATTCAGCACTTTTTTTCGCCGGCCCCCAATCCGATTCCGGCAACCGATTGCCTGGTGCTTGCGGGGGGCGTACGGCTAGGCATGATTTGCCTCACCCTCCTCCGCCAGGAACACGGCCAGCCAGACGCAGGGTTCGTCGCGGGACGTCCAGTCCACGCGATGCCGGCGATGGGCGGGAATCAGCAGATGGTCGCCGGGGACCAGGTCGACCGCGGCCTCCGCATTTTCAAATACCAGTCGAGCCTTTCCCCGAAGCAGCACAACCCATTCGTCCTGTGACTGGTCATACCAAAAGCCGGCCGGACTGCAGTGACCCGTTGACACGATCCGCTGGATTCGGACACCTCGTTGATTCACCAGGACATCAACCTGTTCCGCAGACAGTTTGGGTGGCAAATTGGCCAGCAGATTGTGCTTCATGTTTTCCGATCCGCACCGCGCCGGTAGCATCAAAACCGGTTGCCGGCTGTCCGATCCAGCAGCTCAAGGGTCTGCAGGGCCATGGCGGTGCCGTAAACCCGACCCAATTCGTGTGAATCAACAAAACAGCCGTCCAGCTCCGGCAAGGCCAGGACCAGTTGGCGATGTTGCTGGACAAATGAGTCGCGTTGCGGCCCCGGGTTCATGTAGCTCAAGGCTTCGGCGCGGCTTCGCATGTCGTACCAGAAAAAGAAGCCTCCGTATCCCATGCGCGACGTGTGGTTATCGTATTTGTAGCTGACGGCCAGATGCCCGTGGTGGTCAAAGGCCGCGGTCATGGCGGCCTGCAACCGGACATGATCGGACTTGTCCCACCGCCACAACGCCAATTCGCAAATGGGCATTCGCCCGGCACTGGACGCAATCTGCCCGGCTTCGCCTGCCTTGCCCGCGGGCCGGACTTCCGACGGCCTGGATTGATAATAGGGAAACGCACCATTGTCGAATCGATCGCGGGCCAGTGAGGTCAGGCCCAGCCGGATTTTTTCGTCGTCCACGTTTGCGCCGGCCTCGGCGGCGATTTTCAGGGCCGTCAACGCAGTGGCCGTCACAAACGGGTTGGCGTATTCGTGGTACCAGCTGCCGGTACGCGTTTGAATGGACTGCAGATCAGCCACAGCCCGCTGCAATGCGCTGCGGTAGCGTATTCGGTTGCGCTCGTCATACTGTACCAGCCGGGACAAAAACCTTACCCGATAGGCATGCGCCCACAGGATTTCGTCCCGATCGGCGTAATTGACATGCGTGTTGTCGGAAACGAAGTCGGCAGCCCGCCAGATCGCGTCCAGCAGCGATTCACGGCGTTGTTCCATCCGGGGCAGCACATCCAGCAAGGCGATTCCGGCCAGCGCGGTTACGGCCACATGCACGTTGGGCAAACTGTCGGTACCCCCAAAATCGTAATCGGAATCGAACCAGCCGCCCTCGCGGGACTGCATCCCCAGCAAGAACTCGACGGATCGTTCCCGAAGCTGTTGTTCGTCCCAGGTATTCGGCGGGGCGGCGCTGCCTCGCGACCGAACGCCGGCTTCCATGGCCGCGGCTGGCAAACGGCGATGAATCTCAAATCCTCGTACAAACGGACCCCAGTTCTCAGCCTCCGCCGCTGCCTTCCATGCCAACGGATGATCGGGTTGCATTTGACGGGCGGACATCCAGATCTGGCGGGCCCGTGCGTGATCCCCCCGGCGAAAGGCAAACATGCCTTGCAGCAAAATCATTTCCGCGAGATCGGCGGGCCCGGCCTCGATCGTGGAGTCGTCAAAGCGGTACTGGCCAGCGCGAAAGGCTGCCCAGGCAGCACCCAGCTGGCCAGCCTCCGGGTCGGAGGGGGCCGGTCCGGCATCGGCCCAATGTCGAACCAGCGATTCAAACCAGTCCGGGCTGAATGTCGTGATCTGGTCGACCGCTGCAACTCGGTCGCCATTTGGGTCGATCACGACAAATCCAGGCTCGACGAATTTGTAAGGCTGCACCTCGTACTTCTTCTGCAACTCCCCGTCGGCCACGGCCCTGACCGGGATGAAATGGTCATTGATCAGCTGGATCACCGACGGCCAGGAAAATGGACCCGCCAGCATATACCGGTCAACAACCGGGGTGCGATCCATAAAACTGCCCTTCAGCGTCGGCACGTACCAGAATACAGGTTTGCCCGACCGGGCCGATTCGGTGATCGCCTGCTCCACGCTTTCCCGCCAGAGAATAGCGGATCCGCACCGGCCCGAATAATCGCCCGGCTGAATGCGTTGTTTGGACGTCGAGTTTTTTTGCCAGGCAGCGGCCTGAGCCAGCGTCAAGCCGGACAGCAGGACGGCGATGATGGTGGCATTGCGCATTGAACAAGTCCGTTTGTCAGCATTTCATGTTGGTGATTTCCGGCCGGACAAGGATTCAATCCGCTGTTCCAGCTGATCCAGCCGCTGGTGCAATTGTCGCAGCAGGTGAATGATCAGGATATGCGTTTTTCGGGCGTCGATGCCGACGGGACTGGAATCGCTGTTAATTTCCCGGGCGATTTCATCGTACTCGGCGGATTCAATATTCACGAAACAGCTCCGGAAAAAATTTCAAGGTGGCGGCTGGCGATCGGTCGCACGACTGGCCGGACCCTGGGTTCGCACGGTCTCGGTAATCAGGCGGGCGGAACGGTTAAACGTAAGGTAATTCCAGATCCACTGAAAGAAGACGAGCATCCGGTTTTCCAGCTGGGCAATGGACAGAATGTGTACCAGCGACCACATCAGCCAGGCGGACAGGCCACCCAACCGGAGAAAACCCAGTTCCGCGACAGCCGACTTGCGGCCAATCGTGGCCATGCTGCCCCGGTCACGGTATTTAAACGCCGCTGGCGGCGTGCGACCCCGCACCTGGGCCGCGATCAAACGCCCCACATAACGTCCCTGCTGCATGGCCACCGGAGCAACGCCCGGCAATAACTGGCCGTGCTCACCGGGACAATGGGCCAGGTCCCCGATTACAAACACGTTGGGATGACCGGCAATGGTCAAATCGGGTTCGACAGGGATCCGGCCGGCCCGATCGAGTTGAACGCCAGTGACCCGGGCCAGCGACTGGCCCAGCGGAACGCCCGCCACGCCGGCTGCCCACAATACGGTCCGGGTCGGAATAACCCGTTGTTGCTGGTCAGTCGACAGGGTTACCGAATCGGTATGGATGCCGTTCACTGTTGTTTGCCGGAGCAGTTCGATTCCCAGTCGTTCCAGCGACATTTCGGCTTTGCGCGAAAGCACCGGCGCAAATCCGGACAGCATCCGGTCCTGGGCGTCCACCAGAATGATGTGAGTATCGGACGGGTTAATATTTCGAAAATCGTTTCGCAACGTGTGGCGGGCCAGTTCGGAAATCGCACCCGCCAATTCCACTCCCGTGGGTCCGCCACCCACGACCACAAACGTCATCAGTGCCCGGCGTTGCCGCGAGTTTTTTTCATGCTCAGCGGCCTCAAATGCGGAAAAGATCCGGCGGCGCATCTCCGTAGCGTCCTCCAGGGTCTTGAGCCCGGTGCGCAGCTGCTGCCACTCGGCGTGCCCAAAATAGCTGTGACCGGCACCGGCCGCGACCACCAGCCAGTCGTACGACAGCCGTGCCGTTTGGGGCAAGAGTTCTCCCGGCTCGACGCTGCGGATTTCGACGAATTTCTGCAGCGGATTGACATCCACGACTTCCGCCAAATGGACATCCACATTTTTTTGCCGGCGCAAAAGGCTGCGGAGCGGCGCCGCAATATTGGCAGGCGACAATCCGCCGGTCGCCACCTGGTACAACAACGGCTGAAACAGATGAAAATTGCGGCGGTCGACCAGTGCCACGTCGACGTGGACTCGTCGCAGCGCCCGCGCAGTACTGAGGCCCCCAAATCCGCCGCCCACGATCACAACCCGACCCCGGCGCAACCTGGCGACATGAGCGTCCGACGCAAATTTTTCCACCGGGTTGTCAAGGGTCAGTTCCACCGTGTTTTGACCGGACTATCCGTGGCCCCTCACGCATTGTTCAATCTTGGAGCGTATCTGGATCATTTCGTCGTGAGACAGACGTTGCCCTGCCTGGGAACCGACCCACAGCAACGCGGCAATCACCAGCAGCACCGGTATCATGTACCACGCCCACGCGGCTTCCCCCGCCATTTGCTGGGAAATCCCGAACATGGCCGCGAAAAAAACCAGCACGGCAATGGCCAGCCACGAAAACATAAAACCCGTCCAGATACTTGGATGCGGACTGAACCGGCCAAACACTTCCCGTCCGTCGTCCCCGTCGCGAACCTCCAAATGCAGCCACGGAGACCAAAACCGGCGTCGCGCCGGCTCGATTGAAATCATGGCATGGTAACTGGTGAACTGTCCCTGAAATTCGTTGGGGGATTCCGCAATCGAGCGCTGAATGCACCTCATCACCTGGTCGGCCGGCATTTCAGTGTTCAGGGAAAACGTGGGTCGCACCTGGGCAACGGACATGGCGCCTTTCTCCGGGCAGGTCCTGATTCAGAATTCCCGTTGGCTGCGGAATCTGAACAGGGATCGTCGGTGTCACCTGAGCATCCGCGATTTTAGGGTAATGTCGGCACCGATACCATCTCCTGATTTCCGCGAATGCGGGATAACGGCAACACCAGATAACCGGTTTCCCCGAAGAGCACTTGTGGCTGCCTGGGTACGCTGCCTGCGCTTAAATCAATTCGTTTCGCTGCGGATGTGCATCTGGCTGATTTTCCAAACGCGGTCGACCGGGACCATTGCGACCAACCCCTCGCAATATCGTTTGCGAAAGCGGGTGTAGCCGAAATAATTGACCGAGCCACTGATGGTCCAGGCAGCTTCAATGACCAGTTCACCGCCTGACAACCTCTGAACCGATCGAATGTCGGTGATCTCAACCTGTTCCAGTCGAGCCCAGGTGTCGCCAGCCTGGGGAATCCGAAGCGACTGGCGGCCTTGCCGATAAATTCCCTCGAGCCGATCGCTCACGACCCCCGGTTCCAACCGGTCACGCGCTTTGGATTCGTTGCGAATTCCGGACGCATCATAGACGTTGGTCAGCAAGCGGTCCAGGATCCCGGACGCGGCGTCCTTGCCCATGGTCCAGGTGCCTGCCGTCGGGACGCGTGCCGGCCAGCGCAAAGCGGGGTACATAAACGTGGCGACGGTCAGTCCCAGGCCAACGACCCATGCCGTTGCCGGATTGGCGGGCTGCCTTTTGCGGAACAGCCAAATCAGCCCGCATACGACCGCGATGACGAGCGAGGCCAGCGGGATCGAGAATCCCGAAACCGGTACCGTCCGCGGAAGGGGCATTTGAGAACCGGCCAGCGCGGCCTGCCAGGCCAAAACAGGCGCGGCCGGCGACAATTTTTGTTGCACAACGCCCAGCGGGTCAACAACAACTATTGGAATGGTCGGCACGCCGGGAACAAATACTTGCCAGGTCAATGTCACATCTTGCGGCAACATATCCGTTTCAAAAGCCAACACGACTCCCAGGTGGGCTGTGTCGGCGGGCTCGGGCCGCGGCTCCTGGCGCACCTGAATTCCGTCGGGTGTCACCTGAACCAGGTCGATTTTGCGGAAAGCGGGCGTGACCGGTCGGCCATCGATCATCATTCTGAACGCCTCGGCAAATCGTTTCAGGACCGCTGTCGCGATTTCCGGCTGGCGTTCCACGGGAATCACGTTGGCTTGCAGCGTCTCGACGTCGATCCATTCGCCCACCTCGCGATACGGCACCAGTATTTCCAGACGAACTTCGAACGGCTCGATGTTCAGGTAGCCGGTCAGCGATTTCGTTGCCTGCTCGACCGGCACCGGCGGTTCCCGCAGCGGTTGACCGGCGGGCGTCGCATGAGATGAATCCGGTACCCGCGGCGCGGCAGTCAGGATCAGGGCGATCGCTGCCGTGGCGGTCGATCCCAGCAGCAATTGGCCGTATCGGGCCAGCCATTTTTTCCACGGCAAACCCCACAGGATCCAGATGAATGCCGCGCACGCAATCCCGGTCACACACTGCACGACGTTTACCGCCAACATGAACGCAAACATCCCGGAGATTACAAGATCATGCGGCAAATCGGCCAAAACCGGCAGTTGGCCATCAGCCAGCCCGTCCAGCCCACCCAACACCAGCATGATCGGGCAAAAACCATCGGCGCCGGTTTGGCCGATGGCCGCGGCGCGGGCCATCAACACTGCCGTGACCAGCCCGCCGCAGTGCGCGGCCCAACGGGGTACCGGCGGACAGCCGAAATCGACCAAAACCAGACCGACCGCACTGCCTGCCGCAAACCAGAATAACAATTTGAAAAGTCGCGGTCCCCGACAAAGAAAAGCCGTCGCCAGCACCAGCAACCCGTGGTGCCAGCTGAACCAAACGTGCCCGACACCCTCCCAAAACGCCTGACGCGTGATCGAGTCGACCGTGCGCACGACTGGCACCAGCGAATCGCGCCCCGGGCGATCGGTCCACTGGACGTTCAGGACGTTAAACAGGACGAACAACAATCCGCCCATTACCGCGAACGGGACCAGAGGTTCTCGCCACAGTGAGTCCAACCCGCCGGGCCGGCCAGCGTCTGAGTGTTCATCTTCGAGCATGGCGTTGTTTCAAATCAATAACAGGCAATCCGAACCAGACCCGGGTCGGGCAGGCTCTGCCGAAAACCCGGTTGGGTGCCGCGGCGGACTCGTGCCGCAATGCGATTCTCGGCGGAACAGGCACGGGTGGACAAGCCACCCGTGGCACCCGGAAACGGAATCGGCGCCAGTGGACCAGGCTACCCGTGGCACACTTAACACGGAACAGGCACGGATGGACCAGCCACCCCTGACACGCTCCCGTCCAAACGTGAATGTTTTTGCAGAGCGGGCAGTGTATCCCGAGCGTGCCGCAAATGAACCGCGGGATTGGGAACCGGGTTGCCAGACAACCCCGACCCGGGCGTCTGCCCAACCAACCCGGCGCTGACACCGGAGATGCCAAAATCGTGTGTGACAGCCGCCGGGCAAGCCGGGGAACTCAATGATCAGGCGATGTCACGATCGAACACCCGCCACGTTTTCACGCGGCGGGCTCCGCCATTCTCCAGTGAAAGCCGCGACAGTTTGTTACTCTCGGCGACCCATGAAAACTCCACTTCCTCCAGGCCCCGTTTCCGGGCGATGGGCACCAGGGAATCCAGCATCACCAGGCCCACACCCCACATCTGGTATTCGGGCAACACGTTGGCGGAGATAACGCGGACCTGCTTGATCCCTCGGCGATTCCACAGCAGTCGGGCAAATCCGAACGGATACAATCGTCCATCAATTTTGCGAATCCGCGGATTGTAATCCGGCAACACGAACATACAGCCCACAGGTTTGCCATCCACTTCCGCAATGACCGTGATTTCGGGAATAATCAAATGCCGCAATTCGGAACTGATCCGGACCACTTCGGCGGGGCTCATCGGGACAAAACCCCAGTGCGTCTGGAATGACTGGTTGTAGATTTGCAGAAACATCTGGATTTCCTTGTCAAATCGCCGCGCATCCATGGGCCGCAAATTGACCTGAAACCGCTCTCTGGCCTGGCGAACTCCGAACCCGATCTTGTCCAGCAATTGCGGCGCCATGGTGATGTGTCCGCGAAAGGCATACAGATCCTGCGCTTTTTCAAACTTGCCGATCCGCTTCAGCAGTTCAGGATAGTAGGCCGGATTGTACGTCGTCATGAACGTCGGTGCATGCTCAAAGCCCTCGACCAGCATCCCCAGTTCATAATGAAACGCCGGATTCATCGGTCCCCGCAGACACACCATGTCACGATCGCGCAACCACTGGATCGCCGCGTCGACCAGCCGCCCCGCCACCTCCTGGTCATCTTCCGATTCAAAAAACCCGAAAAACCCGCGCTGGTCCCGGTAGCGTTTCAAATGGGCGCGATGAATGATGGCGGCAATTCGTCCGCAGATCCGGTCACCGCGACGAGCCACAAACGTCTGCACCTGGGCATCATCATGAAACGGATGCGGCCTGAAACCGAGCAACTCCCGCTGATTGCCACGCAACGGAGGGACCCATCGGGGGTCGTTGCGATACAGGTCCCAGGGAAAACGCAAAAACTGATTTTGCAGCCGGCGGTCAGTCACCGCCTCAACGATTACATTCGACATGATGATTCATATTGTACAAACCGGAATGACGGCCCGCAGTGGCGCCCCCGGAGCAGGGCCCGGCGAGGCCAACGACTGACTGGAACAGGTCGCTTGTCGAAACCCGAACCGCTGCGGCGCGTTTTGTGTTTGCCTGGTTAGCCCCGGTTCCCCGAATCCCGAGCAGCAAACGCCACCGGGCGACCGCGATTTCAGACGGATCACGCCGCCCGCCGGGTGGGCGGATCGATGCCGGGTGCGCTGTCCGGTCGTTCGCCCTCAAGCGTGGCCGGCGCGAAAGGGCCGAAATAATGCCACCAGATCGAGCCCAGCTCCAGTCCGGCGCGGAGAAAATCCGCCGACCGGATCTTCGACCCGGGAATCTCGTCCCAGCGCGCCAACGGCAATTCGTACAGGCGGCTGGAAAACGGGCGGTTGCCGGGCATTTTCCCCAGCAAAATCAGTCTGGCGAACAACTCCACATCGAATATCCACCGCGCCACCAGCGGCTGTTGAAACACCCGGCCGATATCGGGGGTTACCCGAAACATCTTGGCTCCGCACTGGGTGTCGCGAATTTTTTGACGCAACGCCAGTGAGGCAGCCGCGGCACTCAATCGTCCGATTAACCGTCGGGACATATGCCGGTTGATTTGCCGTCCCATCAATGACATCCGGGTGCCGATCACCAGGTCAATATCGCTGCGCGACTCCAGGACGCCCAGAAATTCGGGAATGGCCGCCAGCGGCGTTGCCAAATCAGCGTCCCAAAATCCAACGTACTGCGGGGATCGCGTTAAAGCCTGCAACATTCCCAGCCGAACCGCCTCGGCCTTGCCGCCGTTGCGGCCCAGTGTCATGACCTCGAATTGTCCAGGTGCCTTGCGATGCAACCTGAGCAAATGATCGAGTGTGTCGTCGGTACTGCCATCGTTCACCATCACAAACCGGATGTCCGCATGCTGCGCGGCGAATTCCGCGAAACGTTGCCTGTCCAGGCGTCGCGCTTCGTTGTAACAGGGAACGATGATGGCAGAGGACGTCATGTCATTGGCGCAATCAGGTCGAATGGCCGAAAATTCGGGAATTGACGGCGGATGAGTAACTTCAACTGATACCGTTCTGCGTTTTTCGGGTCAATCCGGAATGCCGCTCAGCCCGCAAAATGAAGGAACAAGGCTGCCCAAGCGGTGCTGCCGGATTGCGCCAGGCTCACCAAACAGGCCATTGAATTTCGACGCGCGAAGATATCTGAACGCCATTTGCTGGCGCGCCGATGCTGTCACCCGGTAGTCGGGCAAGGCCGTTTCGTTCGGCCAGATGTCGGCAAAACGCCCGGCTCGGACGTCTGGTGACGGGTGGTTGTCCGCAACGCAATGCAACCCTGGGCAACAACCGGGCGACCGGGAGGGCCGACGCTGGCAATCGGACAAAGGATGTAGCCGTCCAGTTCATCCCATATTTGGGAAAGCGTATAGGGGATCGAACCGGAACTGACATTGCCCACGTCACACGTCATGCCGTTGATCACTTCGCCCGTAAATCCGGCGTCCCGCAATTTCATTTCCGCCAGACGAACGATCGCGGTGCCCGCCTGATGAGGAATGATGTAGCGGATCTCTCCGGCTGACAGACCGGTTTCATTCAGCATGGCGGTTGCGGCACTGGCCATGGCTCGCGGCGCAGTATCGGCAATTCCCATACCGTCCATCGAGAATACGATCCGCCCGGGATCCACCTGCTGACCGCCATCGGCGGTTGGAAAAACGACATGCTGACGGTAGTGGAAATCGAAAAACGGCCGGTTGACGGGCTTGCGCTCGACGTGGGCGTCGAGCAACTCAAAGTGCACCGGATGTACAATGCTGTCCGTTCGCGCAATCATCGTGGCGGTGGCCAGGTCGCCAAACAGGCCGGCGGTGTCGCGACAGCCATAATCGGTGATCCGGCTAATTCGACTGGCCGTCAGCACCAAAACAAACTCATCGGGTTGTAACTGGATCACCGGATGGAATTTGTTTTTCACGATCGACAGGGCCCGCGCGTAGCCGGCGCAAAACGTGTTGGTGGCTGCAATCAGGCGTGGCCGGATTCGCATCTGTTCGGCGAACCGGTGGGCGAGCCGGATCATTTGCTCGTCCGCAACACGAGTTTCGTTCGGATATTTGCGGGCAATCGACACAGGCACCAGCGACGGAGACGTGAAAACCAGACCAGCACACTTGTCGGGATTACAACCGGAGGCGTCGATCAGGTTCCCGGTGGCATGCAGCGCCAGCGCCACTTCGTCTTCGGTCGATACCGGGCGTTGCTCGATTCCCGTATGCTTGACGAACTTGCGCGGCATGGATTCAAACCACGCGTTGTTCAACATCCAGGCCGGCTGAAAATGGGCAACGGCAGAAATGCCCAAAGACGGGCCCGTGGACCGTGGCCGCAATCGGGTGCTAATCATGGTGTCAATTCAGGGTTGCAAATCCGAAAGCATTCCGGGACCAGGCCCGGGGATGCAGGATCAGCCAGTCACTGGCCGGCTGCGGATCAAGGATCCGCCAAATGATGGTTTAAATTCCATTATGATTGTCCAGCGCCAGCTTTCAACGAATTGTGGTTCAATTGTCGTTCAAATCCAGGCATTTTCTGCGTTGCCACTTCTGGCCGGTCGGATACCCGTTGTTCATCGCGACCGTTGCGAATTCGCTCCACGAACCGGCCAGCCGCCAAAACCGCGGCAACCCGGGAGTTCACGACTCAGGATCGGGTCCGGAGACGGGCTGCCTGGTGAATTATCCATTGCAACAACATGACGGCCGCCAGACCATAACCGAGATGAATCAGGGGTCGTAGCGGAATGGCGTATCGACCCTGATGCGCCCACGTCGCCATGATGACCGCTGAATCCAGCACCAGGATAACAACCAGTACAAACCGGACCCGGTCGCCGGCCAGATAAATGCCGGCACAACCGACAACCAACAGCCAGACGTTGGCTGCGTAAACGTGGACCGGCAGCGGCTGATACAAGCCCCAGTGCGTGATCAACCGCTCGGTCGCCAGTTTCGGCACGAAGAACCAGTTTTGGATGGCCCAGTCCATGGCCCTGGCCGCCGACTGCCGCCCGATTTCGTATTCCCACTGGGCCGTTGTCCATTTCGAGTGGTCCGCAACCCGGGACACCACGGCATTCTTGTGCTCGTGGAATACCAAATGCTGCCAGTTTCCGTGGTCCGCCAGCGACTCGTCGCACCACGCACCGACCAGGCCCATGGAGCCGCCCGTACCCAGCGGTTGAAAATGTCCGGTTACGACACAATTACGAACCCAGTAGGGTGCGGCCAGCAGCAGCGGTGTCAACAAAAACACGGCGATATGTCGCGGCGTTACGGGTAGCAGGCGATTTCGAATTCCGCGGAACAGCAACAGGGGACTGGCCATCGCCAGCATCAACCACCACAGATTCCACGTACCCCGGACATACATTAGCAACGCCAAAATGGTGCCGGCCAGCAGCCAGCGACCGACGGTTGACCGGTGACTGGCTGCAGCGACAACGACAAACAACACACACACCAGCGCTGTGGCCAGGGGCTCGGTCAAAATGTAACCGGCAAAGGTCATCACCGAGAAATCCAGCAATAATGTTCCGGTCGAAACCAGAGCCGGAATCGCACCCCAGCGGCACCATGACCAGGTTATCAGGGTGGCCAGTCCCAGGCTGACCAGAATGCAATCGATCAACCGCACCGCATCCCACCGCCAGCCAACCAGCCGATAAACGGTCGCCAGCAGCACCGGATAACCGGGCGGACGCGAGGCAGTCGGCCCCCGCACAATCTCCTGCTGAACCCATGACAACTTGCCCTCAAAGCCGGGTTGTTGATCGAGCTGGTGGTATCGCTGCTGCCACGCGGGATCCCGAAAATCGAAGGCGATCCCCTGGCCCTTGAGCAGGCATTGGGCCATGTTGTCGTAGTACACACCGTCCCGAATTTCTTCCGGCGGATCGTTGAACGAAACGGTTTCGCGAGCGGTCCAGGCAATGGTGCCGAAGATAAAGACCAGTGAAACCGCCGCAAAGACGATCGTGGTTTGCAGGGCGTTTTGGGGACGGGCAAGTTGCAACAGGTTCATGAACCCCAGTATAGTTCGGTGGCGATTCTCCGTCCTGCACCACGGGCCGGGCACCGACGCGCCACCTGTACCCCGTCGGCGGCGCGACGCGCGGGACGGCACGCCGTTACCCGACAAACGGCAGAAGGTGTAGCGATTTCACCGATTCTCGCCGGCGTAACGGATTTTCTCCGGGATTTGATCCACCCGATCCGGTTTTTAATGACAAGGAACAGGATTCCGGTTGGAGGATGCCGATGAATTCAACGACCGATCATCGTGCATTGAAAGGAAATCCACAGATTCCCTGCGGGCGGCGTTTTCAGAACGGCGGACTTTTTCGCCAGAACCGGCCCCCGCGGAATTTCGCCGGCATCGCCCGAAACCTTCACGTCACACGTCATGCGATCCCACCCACGAATCACTGATCACGCCGCTTTCGGGGCAACGTCTTTCGGGGCAACGTTATTCGCAGCGCTGGCCAGTTTGGCGATCAGCGGCCCGTCCGCCCACGGTCATGAAGGTTCGATTCCGGTTGCCGGCGAACGACCCCCGGAATGTGCCGTAGCGGAAAATGGGCATCTGGCGAATGAGCCGAATCCGTCGGCCATACGTCTGCGATCGATCAAGGGGATCACCCAGCGGTTTCCGCTGTTCTTTGAGACCCCGTCTCCCGACGACCCGACCCAGGCGCCTCCCGAGGCGGTCGTCGTTGTGTTGATGAGTCCGGGTTGTCCTGTGGTCAATCAATACATCGAAAAGTTGCGCCAGCTGCACTACAAATACAACTATACCGATCGACAGATTGTGCGAAAGCGCAATTTTCTGGTGACGACCCGGCCGGACGGCAGTCTGGACACGGATTTCGTCTACCCCGGTGACCGGGTCCAGTTCCTCGGCGTTCACCCCATTCCCAATACCAACGTCAAGGACATTGCCCGACACGCGGTAGAGAAAGACATACCGTTTCGGGTACTGCATGATCCGCAGCAAACGTTTATTCAACAGTACGGCGAGCTGGTTGATGACCGGAAACAGGTGATTCTGAGTCAGGTTCTGGTCTTCGATCGCCAAATGAAGCTGGTCTATTCCGGCGCCATCAACGACCAGCACGCCCCGGGCGCCGCGGCGCAGCCGCAGAACACGAGTTCCTGGAACAGGCCATCGACAGCGTCCTGCACGGAAAGCCATTTCAACTGTCTGCCTGGGAACGGGCCGCTTCGGAGCCTCAGGGTTGCGTCGTCAAACTGCAGCAAGCGCCGCCGGCCTCCAGCGCCGACATCACCTGGTATGAACATATCCAGCCGATGTTGATTGGGAAAAAATGTTATCACTGCCACCGGCCCCAAGCCGTTGGTTCCAATTACGAATTGCTCAGCTACGACGATGTCGTGTCGGTCGCAGACATGATCGAACAGGTGATCAGCGATCGTCGCATGCCTCCCTGGCCCGGGTATTCGCCGCGAACATTCCTGGACCAACCATCGGTTTTGATGAGCGACCGTGAAATCGCCATGTTTCGGGCCTGGGTGCGAAGCGGGATGCCGGCCGGTGATCCGGCCCAGGCGACGCCCATGGAGGAATTGCCCGATCCCGATGACTGGGCCATGAATGATCCGGACTTTATCTTCGAAATGAGCCAGCCCTGTCGAATTCCGGAATCCGGGCGAATCGACTACGTGTATTATCCGGTCGAGATGGATCTGGAAGCATTGGCCAGGAATCATCCCGACCCGGAAAAGCGACATCTGCTGCAAACGTTGTTGACGGACTTTCCCGAAGGTCTGTACATCGAGGAAATCCAGGTGGTTCCCGGTGCCGCGCCCGTGGTCCACCATATCCAGGTTCACGAGCACCTCGCTCCAGTCAACCCGGACGACTCCGGAACGTCCCTGAATTTTGCCGAACAACTCATGACCTACGGGTTTGCCGTTACCACCAAGTTGCTGGGTTCATTTACCCCCGGCAACAACGACAACTGGCGCCGCTACAGCGAGGGGGACAAGACGGTTGGGATGCACGTGGCACCCCATGCCAATTTGCTGTTTGAGTTGCACTACACGCCCAATGGCACTGCCATGCTCGACCAAAGCAAGGTGGGCATCCGGTTTGCCAGAAAACATCCTGACTACGAAATCTTTACGACGTTGCCATTTCGCCGTCGCGGTGATTTCAATATCCCCTCCAATCAAAGTCATTTCACCCTGCAGGACGTTTACGATTTTGATACGGACAAGCCGGTCCGCATCGAACGCATTCGGCCGCACATGCACGTGCGTGGAAAATCCATGATGCTGCAAATTGTGCGGCAGCAGCAATACCAGGACCTGGTCCGGCAGCTCGTGGCCGAGGGGAAGACTGAGGAAAGCATCATCACGGATCCTGAACTGCACGGCAAACGCGGGATCCCGGCCGAAACCCTGTTGATTATTCCCGCGTGGGATTTCGAGTGGCAGAGAACGTATCGGTTTGAGGAACCGGTGGTACTGTTGCCCGGAGATGTGATTTTGGCCACCGGTTACTGGGACAATACCCGGTTCAATACCGGCGTCACGAACTACACCAGCAATATTCCGTGGGGACAACAGGTCGATCACGAAATGTTCAACACCTTGTTCATTTACCGAACGCTGGAGGAAGACGATCCCGACGTCATTGCCGAACGACAGCGACGCGAAAATCACCCTGTCGCCGTGCAAAAGTAACCGTTTTGCCGGTCGGCGCTTTTTTGATCCTGCCCATGTCTGGTTTGTTGAAATTTCTGGTTGTCGCAGGGTGCCTGCTGGGTACCGGCGTCGCGGCCGCGCAACTGGCTCCGCCCGGTCCCGGATGGCTGGAGCAATACGCCCACCAGTTTCGACCACCGGGTGAAGCGGACCGGTTGCAACTGGCGAATCAGGTATCGTCGGCCTGGCAGCACCTGCAGACCGAGTTGGCCCACCGGGATCCCATCGAGCAGTCACGATGGAACAACCTGCTGAAACTCGACCGGCTCGGGCAATTGCTGGAATCGGATTCCACCCACGTTCAGTCGCTTCGCGACGTGGAACGAAACTTTTACGGACTGGCGGCAGGCCTGGACGCGGATCCTCTGGTCCAACTTCGCGAGGCCCTGACCCGTTACGTCAGTTTTCTGGTCGTGTCGGCTGAGTCTGATCTGCGATCGGAATTCGAAACCCGGCTGCGGCTGCTGGACGAGGCGCTGGCTGATCCCGAGGTACCCGATGCGTTGCAAGTCGCCTGGCAGGTCGAATGGTTGATGGCGGCCGGTCAGGTGCCGGCATTGGTCACCCGGCTGCAACAGCAGTTTGATCATCCCTGCATTGTGGTCGACATCAACCCGGATTTTTTGGCGCCGTGGCTGGATGATTACGAACAGCAGTTTTCGCACAGCCAGTTCGCCACCCACCGGATCGTCGGTGTTCCGGTCAGCGGCATGAGTCATATTACGGCGGCGATCTCGCCCGCGCTGGCCGAAAATCCGGATCGGGCCACGCTGCGGCTCCAGATTGACGGAGTAATTGAATCACCAGCCAACGAATCCCGGCCCGATCCGCAACGGGCTCCGCTGATCGGCAATGTCTCCGTCGCGTTGCAATCCAATGGCCAGACGACCGTCAATGGCTTCAAGGAAATTTACTGGGATGGAACGGGTTTGGTAACCGAACCGGCGCATATTGAGTGCCAGACCTCGGCCACGGTCGAGCACGTGGACATCTCCCGCAAATACCGGTTCCCGCAGCGAAGGCTGGCCGGTCGCGTCGATCAGCAGATTCGCAAGAAAACGTACGAGGAAGTGCAAAAGAAGTCGCCGCTGGCCAATCGCCAGGCGGCCGAACTCGCCGAACGCGAAATCTCGGAACAGCTGGACGCCGAGGTCCAGGCATTGCTCGATTCCGCCAATGGGGAGATCAACCAGTTTTATCGTGCACCGCTGATGGGTCTCGGTGTGTATCCGGTGGGCACCAGCCGCTCCGGACCGGACACCATTCGGCTGGGGTTTCGGGGTCCCAATTGTGGCGGGATTGGAGCCCCGGATCCCCTGCCCGACGGCGAACTGGCCGGCGATGTGCGTGTCTCGCTGCACGAGACCATGACCAGCAGCCTGTGGGCAGGATTCCTCCGTGGTCGGCAGATCGATGATCGGGATTTTCGAAATATCCACCGGGAGCTGCGCGGATTCGTGCCCCAGGCACTGCGTATCTCTGGAAACCCACCGTGGTCAGTTCGACTCCATTCGGAAATGCCTTTGGAGATCCGGTTTCGCCATGACCGCGTCATGTTCACGTTCCGCATGGACTCGCTGACTGTTCAGGATCAGCGTTGCCTCCAACCATTCCTGGTCTCGGCCCGTTACCGGGTGGTACCGGAAATCGATATGCCACGCTTCGAACGTGACGGTGACGTGACTTTTCAGTGGCTGTCCGCTGCGCCGCCGGATACCGCCGTCGCGGTCCGGATGCGTGAGTTTGTGCTGGACAAGTTTGAGGCCTTTTTCGCTCCCCGGATGCATATGGATGGAATGTCGGCGCCCGTCGGCAGTGCCTGGGGCACCGCATCCCAAATGAAAATTATCACCAGCCAGATTGATAACGGATGGTGGCACCTGACGTTCAAGGCCCGCGACCTGAATCAACTGAATTAAAGCCGCATCAGCCAGGGGCAACCGGCGCCGGGACCCAATCTGGTGCGGCCATTGCCATTTGGCCAGGAAGACGCCTGCTCGCCAGCAGGGACTATTGCCCCGGGTTGTGGCTGGATACGTTACGGCCCCGGTGAGCCGACCGCCGCATGACCGGCTCCCTGGCGGAGATCTAAAACGACAGTCGTGTTTCAAACATCAAAACAGTCGCCTGATTGCCCTGATCGGGTGCCACGTAACTGGTGTGGACCTGCCACACATCCAGCCCGATCCGCAGTGACTGGTTGACGTCCCAGAAAATATTGCCGCCAATCACCCTGTTATTGCTGCGCTGGCCACCCGACAAGTCAATGTCGCGCGGATTGTCCATGCCAAAGATTCCCGATAGGGTCACCCGCGGGCGGACCTGGTATGACAATTGGCCCCAGCCCCCTGAGGAACGAATCGCGTCACCGGTCACCAGATTCAGGCTTTGGCCGATTCCCCCGAGGTATGTTCCCAGCGCCGCACCGTGGAACAATTCACCCTGGAATCCCAAACGGTTCAGCGACCATTGCAGATCGGTCACGATCGCAAAGGCGTCGGACGTTGTCGGGGCCGGAAACCCCTGCCCGGGCCCGGCCAGCGTCTGCCCGTACATGCCGGAAATCCCCAATTCAAACGGTCGGCCGCAACCGCCGTCGTTACCCAGCTCCAAACCGATTCGACCCTCAAAATTGGGCAGCCCGTTATCCCGTCCCAATACGCTCGGGTTGTCCGCAAAATCGGTCACGATCGGCTGCGAGATCGCTCCCTGCAGCGCCCAGCGGGTCGATGGTCCCGAATGAAAATAGCGTTCCAGGCGAAACATGCCGCGCTGGTTGTTTCCGATGTTTCCGAGTGCCTGAAGTCCGGTCCAGTTAACCGTTGCCGCGTTGCGCGGCGCAATCAGATCTTCCATCTGCCCAAATGCAATTCGCCAGCGATCGTTGCGAAGTTCTCCATAGCCGCGCAGGAAATACGCACCCGCTTCGCCGGCCGCGGGCGGCGATCCATGAAAATCGAACAGGATCAAACCACCCGTTTCAAAAACGCCGATTTGCGGACCGGAAATTTGCAACCCAACGCTTGTGGATTGGCCCGTGATCAGGATCTGGTCATTGCGGGTGGATTCCGATTCGCGGAGGTACAGCACATAAGACCGATTCACTGTCGCATCCGTCGCGAATATCATTTCGCCTTCCAGCGCCAACGTCGGTACCACTTGCCAATGGCCCACTTCCCAGGCCAGCTTGTGCCGGCACTCGTCACTGAGCGAATCGACCCAGGCACACTCGATTTCCTGTTGCCCCCCAATCCCGGTCTCGTTGCGGTCGAATTCGTTACGACTTGATCGCGGCCGGGGCGCCAATTGCGGAAAGATATCCTGCTGTCCGCGGAAATATGAATGGCTGCGTCGGGCGTCGTTGTTGGCATCCGGCTGGGCCGTTACCGAACGGGCCAGTGAAAGTAAATCCTGCGCCAGGCCGGTGAAGCCGTGCATGCCATCGCCAGACCGGTAACGATCAGGGCGAGTTTGCGGATTATTTCGATTTTGACCGGAAACATCGCCTGACCCGCGTAAATGGTAATGCCACATGAAGCGGTTTTCCCAAATATTCCATCGACACGGGTAATTCCGAAATGACGCGTTTTGCGCAGAATCCGGATTGGTTCGGATGTCGCAATTGTTCCGGTTGCTTCGACTTTGCGCTTTTTGAGGCCTGGCGAGGTATGACCCTGCCCGCGAAGTGTTTTACCTCGCCCCCACGGTATTACCTCGCCCCCACATTATTACCTCGCCCCCAATCTCCCGCCCTCCGGTCGGCGCGAGATCCGGGCGGGGACCGGCAGGATGATGGCGGAATACCCGGCCCCCTCTCGCACGATCATTGCCAATCCATCGGTCTGGCGTTAGGGTTAAGCACCATGATTGATCCCAAAATCGTCAAGGTTGTGCTGATTCTGCTGGCCAGCGGTGGGGCAGGGTCGCTGCTCGCGATGGTCCCGCTGCTGTTTCGCAAACATCAGGGACCGACCGGCTACGGAACCACAGCCGGAATTGGATTTTTGATCGGAGCCTCGTTGGGCGGGCTGTTCGGAATCTTTGCGGTACTGCTTGAGCAGATTTGACCGACGCGTGGATACAACCGCCGGTCACCGTATTACCGGGCGGGCCGGATTCCCGGATCCGCTGTCGCGCGACACATCAGTCAGTCGGCGTCGCCAGTTTCAGTCCCACGATACCCGCGATGATAACGCCCACAAAGAAAATCCGGGCGACCGTCGGTGCCTCGGCAAACAGCAGGATCCCCAGCACAAATGCGCCCACCGCCCCAATCCCGGTCCAAATGGCATAGGCGGTTCCCATCGGGATCGTCTTTTGGGCCAGCAGCAGAAATACACCGCTGAGAATCATGAACAGGGCCGCAAACGCAATCCAGCCCCAGCGGACACCCGCTTCCTGCAAACCCATCTTTAGCCCGACGGGCCAGCCCCATTCGAAAATTCCCGCCACGATCAAAAAAACCCAAGCCACGGATTACCTGCCTTTCCAACGCGTCATCACCCGTTCGCGTCGTATTTCGAATCTCCCGGATTCCCGCTGCGCGTCATCAGCGCATCACGATTGCTGTCCGTAACAGATCATCGCAGGACAGCGGCGCCGATACCACCGCCAAACCGGGACCTTGTGTCGAGAGTGCGGTTGTCAAGCGACCCGGTGTGCGGCGGGCGATGTTAGCGGCGGAACTCGATACCCAGTCCGTGATACCCGCGGATGCTGAGCGGCACAAACCGGTAGCGCTCCCGCGATTGTTCCGTCGCGGTGACCGCCTCGACCGACAAACAGGCGATACTCCAGCCCAGCAGGACCTGAGACAGGTAATGACCATCGTCACACAATCGACCATAAGCTCCCATGCCGGAACCCACCAGCAGCGCTCCCTTGACCAGGGGACGATCCGTCATTTTGGCGGCCGCCAGAAACGGAACGGCACCCACAAAGGCGTGACCGCTGACGCCATTATTGTCGGCGAAGGGGACCCAGTCCGATCCCGCTGACGATTCGCCTGGTCGTGACGACCCGGTAAGTTGCTGAATCACCAGCACGGACGGCGCACCCACGAAAAATGCCCGCATGGATCGATAACTCCAGTCCTCGACACCGTCGGCCAATGGTGTCGGTCGGCCGTACCGACCGTATTTCCATGCGTGGGAAAGCAGCAGGGCCGCTGCCGTCGCTGATATCGTGTAATATCCGTTTCCAAAATCACGAAACCAGCAGTCCACGGCCGGTTCCGTCAGTTTTTGCCGGTGCATCCAGCTGCGAAAATTTTCATCGATGTCCGTGTTGGCAAATATCGCCGCCACGCCCACCGTGCCCCCCAGGCACAACAGACTTTGGCGGGAGTAGAATGACCGGTTGTCCTGCAACAGGTCGCCGCTGACTTGCCAGGCCGGCCGGTAAAAATACTCGGGTAACGTTTGCTGGTCGCACTCGGTTTGTTCCCAAACCACGTTTCCGCACCAGGCATCCCGGAAGATCCATGTACGGGCGACCGGACCGTCGGGCCTTGGCGGACATGAAAAATCGGCGGGTGTAAACTGAAAGCGACGCAGCCGGAAATCGGGCGGTTCCCTGAGGCCTGCGTGCCAACGGCCGAATCCGCGACCCGCGCATTCCGATGGTCGGTACTGCGGGCGATCGCCCGGGAACCCGGATACGGTGCCCGGCGACCATGCGGCATACGAATCCGGAACACCGCGGTTTGTGGTCGGGACGTCTTGGGGGCCAGCCGTCGCCACCACACACGGCGTAAACGTCAATATCCCGAACATCAACACGCAGCCCGATGTGACCCGGCACCCATCCGCCTGGCGAGGGAGCTGGCCGAATGACCTGCGCAACCGTCGGGTATGAAATAGCAAGGCGAATCCTGGACGGCCAATGTGAGGCGAGGCAACTGCAGCCGGGGAGACCACTGCAACCGGCGTACAAAGTTCGCGATGGTGACAGCATGTCGCATTGGCAGCAATAGCGAATGATTGTGGCCACGAAAAGCAATCACTTTGATTGCTTGCACACCTCATCGGATGCCTCGCCACCTGACGATTTCGCCGTCGGGATTGGACGACCTGCAGATTCGGTCGTGCCCGAAACCGTGTCAGCCAGCCGATCCCGTCAGGGACCGCGTCAACGGACCGGCCAAAAACGGGAATCGGGACAACAGGGTGACGGCGTGGCTGGTTAAAAGCGGATGACGGAGTCCCCGGACCAGGCGCGGCACCGCCATTGTCGACTGCGAATCAGTTGCCGGTATTGGCCAGACCATGCTTCACCCAGCGAGGGATTCCATTGCACCACGGCGCGACTGGCCAGAGGTGCCACGGCCAATCCGCTGGCCAGCGCCCAGGCGATCCCCTCGCCCGTGAACGGTTCGACATATCCGGCCGCGTCACCGATCAAAAAGGTCCGGTGCGCCCAGGGACGGACCGTGGTGCGGGTGAGTGGCAGCGTGCCTTTCCATTGCATTCCATCCAGACCGGCAATGCCCGGAAAGCCGGCGTCACTGAGGATCCCGGCGATCATCGGCCCGATGCCTCCCAGGCGTTTGAGCGGCCCACGATCCAGGGCGGCTGCCACGTCGAGCCGGCTGTCCTCCAGACGAACGAGGCCAACATAGCCATGACGCCCGCATGCCATGTAAATCGTTCCCGGCTGGTATTGGGGAATATCGGCGTCAATTACCATTCCCGCGCCAATCCGCGAATCGGAGCGTATAACGGAATCTACTTCGCCGGACGCGGCCATCAGCCCCGAACCCAGGCCATCGGCGGCCAGCAATACGGGCGCGCTGATTTCCGTTTGACGACTCGCGCTTCGCAAATGCACCACGCGCCGGTCTCCATGCAGCGAATTCAGTCGCGCCTGGGTACGTGGCAGAAATTCCACGCCCTGTTCGATCGCGGACCGGATCAACGCGGCGTCCAGCGCCGTCCGCGAAAGACAAACGCTTCCGGCCAGGGGGAGATTGGCCATTCGCGAACGGTGCGCCCCAATCCGAAACTGGCGAATTGGCACGGCATTCAGCCGGCTTGTCAGGTTTTCCAGGCCCGCGGCCCGCAAACTTGACTGACTGTCCCGATTCAGGCAGCACCCGCAAACCTTGGTTCGCGGGAAATCCGATTTATCGACCAGCAGAACCGCATTTCCCAAACGGGCAATTTCCCGCGCGGCGAGGGCGCCGGCGGGACCGGCACCGACCACCAGGACATCCCAATGGCCGGTTGCAGCGTCGGCCAGCGTCAGCGTCGGCTCAATGCTCATGGTCGTTGCCAGGTCATCAGGAATCGAAAAGGCCATTTGCGGGTCAGGCGGACGCCATCCAGCCCCGCCTGCCGGGCCATATCATGCATTTCCGGAATGCTGAAGGCGGCCCGGACCGACAGGGGACCATCGATATGGACGACGGGCGAACGGGTCAGCAATCGGGTCGCGGCCCAGGCCAGCAGGTATCCGGCATAGCTGCGTCGCAGATCGGACACCACGATCATCTGGCGGGCCCGGTCGCGCATTTGCTGCAACAGCCCAATCACTTGCGATTCCTCCAAATGATGCAAAAACAGCGAGCAAGTGATGATGTCGTAGCCCTCGGGTATTCCCTGGTCCATCAGATCCCGTTGAAAAAAGCTCACGGCAGACTGGTGTTGCCGGGCATTATCCCGGGCAAACTCGATCGCTGCCGGGCTTTTGTCGCAGCCGGCAATGGTCAGCGGCCATTGGCGACGGCGGGCCTGTTCCGACAGGGCGATGGGCAGGTCGCCGGCACCGCTGGCCAGGTCCAGAATCCGCAGCGACTGGCGGGAGTCGCTGGCCACGTAGTCGCGGGCCAGTTGCTGAATCGGCCCCCCCATGATCGCGGCGGCGCGGCTAAACCGGTTAATCCGCCGCAAACCTCGCAGCGCCTGCTCGTGGGATTGAATTTCCAGATCCGGCTGGTCCATCACTTCGCCGACCAGTTGTCGACGGTTGAGCTGGGCGGGAAACATCATGGCCGGTCCTCGATCCCGGGAGCGCGGGGCTTCCGGCCTGCTGACAAAACTCCGGATTCAAACGGCATTATGGCCCCGACGGCTTGTGAGGCAAACGGGAACCGGCGACATTGGCTGCCAGTTTCGCGATACTGGACAGGGCCAAAATGCCGTTTTCCACAGGTGCACCACGATGATCACGGCCCGGCGACCGATTTCACCACAACAGGTAGCCGGTCATTACGATGAACTGGACCGTTTTTACCGGCGTCTGTGGGGCCGTCATTTGCACCACGGGTTTTGGCGGAATGGAAACGAGACACCGGCCGAGGCCGTGGAACAGTTGATCGAGGCCGTCGTGCGGCCGTTGCACCTGGTGCCGGGTATGCGACTGGTGGATGTGGGATGCGGGTACGGTGAAACATCCCGGTATTTGGTCAATCGGTTTCAGGTCCACATGACCGGAATCACGCTGTCGCCAGCCCAGTTTGAATTTGCCTGTCAGGAGACTCGCGGCCAGTCGAATCCGGCGTTCCTGCTGGGCGACTGGACGAATAACCGTCTGGCCGACAACGGGTTCGACGGAATCGTCTCGATCGAGTGCCTGGCCCATATCGTCGACAAACCGGCATTTTTTCAGCAGATTTACCGCGTCTTGAAGCCGGGAGGGCGGGCCGTTATCACCGCCTGGTTGCTGGGTGACCATGATCGAAAGTGGCAACGGCGATGGTTAATGGAGCCGATCTGCCAGGAGGGTCGGCTGCCATCGATGGGTCGGGCGGCCGAGTATCAGCAGATGGCTGAACAGGCAGGACTGACGGTAGTCGAGTTTGCGGAATGGGGGCCGCAGGTTCGCAAAACCTGGCAAATTTGCACGCGACGGGTGCTGATCCACCTGGCGACCCGACCCGATGCCTGGTGGTATTTGATTCGACGTCAAAGCTCGAGTTGGGTTTTTTTATTCTCGGTATGGCGAATTCGCCTGGCGTACCGAACCGGGGCCATGGGGTACGGTCGGTTTGTTCTGGAAAAAAAATAACGGTCCGGCGTTCAGTCAAACAAGGCCGCTTCGACCACCAATCCCGGACCAAACGCCAGGGCCACACAGGGCCGTGCCGCACCCTGGTGCTGCAGATATTCAATGACAAACAGGATCGTGGCCGAGGACATGTTTCCATAGCGGGCCAGAATGTGACGGCTGGCCGCCGTTTGGTCCTGACGCAAACCCAGTGCCAGCCCGACACTGGAAATGATTTTGGGACCTCCGGGATGCACGGCCCAACTGCCGATTTGGTCGATGGTCAATTCATGCTGCTCCAGCCATTGTGTGACCCACGGTCGCAGATTCTCCATAATCGAGTCGGGCACCGATGGTTCCAGAGTCATTTCAAACCCGTGATTGCCGATCGTCCAGGTCATGGCGTCGGCGGTGTTGGCCATCACCTGGGAGCCGGTGCTGCGGAGGGACCAGCGGGATTCGGAACCGGCGGATTCGGCCGGAGCGGCGACGACGGCAGCTGCGCCATCGGCGAACAGCGCGTTGGCCACCATTTTGGACGGGTCCCAGCCATAACTGTAATGCAGGCTGCACAATTCCACGGAGCACATCAGGATTCTGGCGTCGGGTACCGATTCACCGATGGCCCGGGCAGCGCACAAGGCATTGAGTGCCGCGTGGCATCCCATAAAGCCCACCTGGATTCGCTGGACACCTGGCGACAGGCCGAGCGCCTGCATTAGTGCAAAATCGATACCCGGTGACCCGAACCCGGTACAGGTAATGGTGATCAGGTGCGTTATCTCGCCGGCCGATACATCGGCCCGGTGCATTGCCTGGTCAGCCGCCTGGATCGCCAACGGTCCCGCTTCCCGGGCATATCGTTGCATGCGTTCGGCTGTCGTCGGACCACGATCATCGACCGCGCTGGCGGGCGGGTAAAACGTCTGGTTGGGTCCGTCTTCATCCGGCGCATCCAGCAGCACGCTGCCGCGGTGATCCACCATGGACAGTTCGTACAATTTGTCAAACCATCCGGACTCGCGTACCTCGCCGTGGACCATTTGTTTGGCGATGACGGCCGCCTCGGTCTGGTTGGCATTATAGGCGGGGAGGGCGGTTCCGATTCCGAGGATTGCCAGACTCACATGCGGTCCTTGTTGATCAGTTAACTGACGTATTCGTCGCGGCACCAATATAACAATTGCACACGTGATGCGGGGCGGCAGACAACGGCCTGGCCTGAAGTGCCGTCAAAATGTTGTGGTTTCGGCAAATCGTTGCCCGGCCGCATGAACCGGATTGCGTCTGCGTCAGGCCGGATTCGACCTGCCCGTGCCCGCGGCATGACAACCGGTGCGGCAGGGGTTGCCTTGAACATTCGCCGTTCAGCAAATACATTGTCGATCGCCTGACGCGTTGCAGCGTCGCCAACTGATGTGCCAGCCGGCCCGGCGATTGGATGCCGCAAGCGGCTGGCTGACAGCCGTGACCGAAATCGGCAGCGGGGTCCCTGACCGGTAACGATAGCCGCAACGAAATTGCCCGGAAATTCCAGCGGCTTTGGTTGCCCTCCCTGCACTTGCCTCACACAATCCCGTTGCTGACCGGCCGATGCCCAAGACCACCGCTTTTCATTCCCGGCTGGAACCGCTGAACCGGACAAAAATCTGGAAACACTGGTCCGGATACCTGGTAGCGCCCAGTTATCAGTCTTCGGTGCTCAATGAATATTACGCCATTCGCAATGCGGTCTCGTTACTGGATACGTCACCGCTGTTCAAATACCGGGTGACGGGGGCTGATGCCGCCTCCTTGCTGGGTCGGCTGTTGGCCCGCGATATCGGATCCTGTCGGCCCGGCCGGGCCCAATACACTGTGTGGTGTGACGAACGGGGATTTGTATTGCAGGATGGAGTCGTGATGCAGGTGGCCGAGGGACAGTACTGGATGACCGCGGCCGAACCGTCGCTCCGCTATTTTCGAAATGTGGCCCGGCACATGGGACTGAACGACGTCCGGATCGAGGACATTTCTGCGAATTACGGAATTCTCGCTTTGCAGGGTCCGCACGCGCTGGATGTCCTGAACGAGTTGACCGATGCCGCCGCTCGGCTGAAATACTTTGCCGTCTGTCAGGCGTCCGTGAACGATACCCCGGTCGTCATTTCACGCACTGGATACACCGGCGATCTGGGATACGAGTTGTGGGTGCCGGCCAGCAACGCCGCCGGCGTCTGGGACGGGCTGATGAACGCCGGTGCCGGGTTCAATATCACGCCCATCGGTACGACGGCCCTGAAAATGGCGCGGGTCGAGGCGGGGCTGCTGTTGCTGGGCGTGGACTTTCATTCCGCCCGGTGGGCGTGGGTCGATGCCCAGCGGGAAACACCGCTGGAACTGGGCTGGGACTGGATGTTTCGTCAACTGGCCCGCGACGACCGGGACTTTATCGGACGGGCAGCCATCGAATCGGAAATCCGTCAAAAATCCAGTCGCTGGACCACCGTGGGACTGGCGGTCGACTGGCATGATTACGAACGGATCTACCGGGCGGCCGGGATACGGCCTCCCAAGCACGAACTGTACCGCGAAACAACCATGAGCATCTACCGACGCGGAGACCGGCCGTGGGACTATGCCGGGTACGCCAGCAGTTTTCTGTTTTCGTCATTGCTTCAAAAGCCTCTGGCGATTGCCAAATTGCCGCTGGACCTGGCTCAAGCCGGTATGGAAGTCGATTTGGAAATTCCCGTGATTCGGCAGCCGATGAACGTATTGGCACATGTGCAACCGCTGCCCTTTTTTGATCCGCCTCGCAAGGCCGCCAGCCTGAACGGGAGGACTGCCTGATGCCAGATTCTGGCCGGTACGATGCCATCGTGATTGGTGGCGGCCATAACGGACTGGTGAATGCCGCGTACCTGGCACGAGCCGGTTTGAAGACGCTGGTCCTGGAGTGCCGGCCGATGGTGGGAGCGCCGCGATCACGGAGGAACTGTTGCCCGGATTCCGGTTCACGACGTTTTCCTACGCGATCAGCTTGTTGCGACCCGATATTGTGCAGGACCTGGACCTGGTGCGGCACGGGCTGATGGTGTTGCCGCTGACCCGCACGTTTCAACCCGGATTTCAGGGTCAGTACCTGTTACTGGGCGCCGATGCCGACGAAAACTTCCACGAGATCGCCCGCCATTCGGCCGAAGACGCCGAGGCCTGGCGCGACTTGAATCACCGGATCCAGCGCGTTTGTTTCGCGCTCAAGCCGATCATGGACGCGATCCCTCCCAACCGGCTCAGTCAGGAGCCGGCCGAATGCGCGGCCATGACCGAACTGCAGCGGTACCTGGCGGGACTGGACGCGGACGTCCGTTCGCTGATTGACCAGTTCGCCAACGGCAGCGCCGCCGAAATTCTGGATGAGTATTTTCAGTGTGACCTGGTCAAGGCCATGATTGCGTCCAGCGGCATTATTGGCAGCCGGGTGGGACCGCGATCCAAAGGTTCCGGACTGGTGTGGCTGTTTCACAAGATGGGTGAATACGACGGGCATTACGGGGAGTGGGGTTTTCACAAGCACGGGAACGGCGGATTCACCCAGGTCCTGGCCCGATCCGTGGCCGGATTCGGCGGTGAAATCCGGACCGCCACCGCCGTCCAGCGGGTGTTGTACGAGAACGGACAAGCCGCGGGTGTGGCGCTGGAAAACGGCCGGGAAATACAGGCCGATATTGTCGTCAGCGCGCTGGATCCGCGGCAGACGTTTTTGCGTCTGGTCAATCCCGCGGACCTGCCGGACGATCTGGTTGAGGCGATTGGCCGATACAAGTTTCAGGGCACGGCTGCCAAGGTGAATTTTGCGCTGTCCGACGTGCCGCAATTTCCGGGACTCCCGGGACGCCGGGATATTTATGCCGGATTTACCAATGTCGGCCCCTCAATCGATTATCTGGAGGAAGCCTTCGCCGACTGCCTGGCCGGGCGTTTCAGCCGGCGGCCCTTCCTGGATTGTTGCGTTCAGTCCACGATCGATCCGGACATGTCGCCGCCGGGCCAGCACATCATGTCGTGCTTTGTCATGTACGCGCCCTACGCGCTGGCGGACGATCACTGGGACGCCCAACGGGAAAATCTGGGCGATACGGTTCAGGAAACACTGGAAGAGTTTTTTCCAGGGTTCAGCGACCAGGTTCTGCATCGGGAGGTGGTCACGCCGCTGGACATCGAACGGATCGTGGGACTGAGCGAAGGAAACATTTTTGCCGGCGAATTGCTGCTGGAGCAGATGTTTTTCAATCGGCCAGCGGCGGGCTGGAACCAGTATCGCACGCCGATTGCCGGATACTATCAGTGCGGGTCGGGCACCCATCCCGGAGGCGCGATAACCGGCGGGCCGGGAAAACTGGCCGCCCGACAGATTCTGGGCGACCGCCAGGGCGCACGCCGCTGAACCCGGACGGCTGCAGTTGTTATCCTGGATGAACGGGTAAACGGAGAACGTCCACCCCATTGGACCGGAGCCTTCGCCTCGTTGTTCGGTCCAGAATGACGCCGGAATCAACCAAAAAAACGGCGATGTGCGCAGGCGATCACGGGAGACAACATGGATTACCAGGTCTTGTCAGTCGTCGCAGCCTTTGCGCTCGTTTACAGCCTGGTGGCGTCGCGATTGCAACGCACCATCGTCAGTGGCGCGCTGGTTTACGTGGCCGCCGGGTTTTTGTGCGGACCTGACGGTTTTGGTCTGATTGATATCAGAATCGAGGGTGAAGGCCTCAAGTCGCTGGCCGAGCTGACGTTGGCACTGGTTCTGTTTACGGATTCCGCGAAAATCAACCTGAAATTGCTGCCGCGGGTGGAGTCGATTTCTGCGCGACTGTTATTCATCGGGTTACCCCTGACCATTGCGTTGGGATTTGGCGTCGGCTGGCTGATATTTGACGATCTGGATCTGTTGGAAATCGCCGTGCTGGCCGTAATGCTGGCGCCGACCGACGCGGCTCTTGGCAAAGCCGTCGTGACCAACCCGGCCGTTCCCGAACCCGTTCGCGAGAGTCTGAGCCTGGAAAGTGGATTGAACGATGGAATCTGCGTGCCGGTTCTGTTGTTCTTTCTGTCGCTGGCCGTCGGTGAAACGGAGGCCGCGGAGGCCGCCAGTCTGGCCATCCAACTGCCGCTGCAGGCGATTGGGATTGGTCTGTTGATCGGTGTCATCGGGGGCATGTCGGGAAGCTGTGCCCTGGCCTTTTGTGCCGAACGCCAATGGATCGCCGGCACCTGGCTGCAGATTCCGGTCATTGCGCTGGCCTTGCTGTGTTTTGCCTCGGCGCAGGTTTTGGGTGGCAGCGGTTTTATCGCCTGTTTTATTGGCGGCCTGGTTTTTGGGGCACTGTGCAAAAAACACAAGCAGCAATATCTGGATGCGGCGGAAGGGGGCGGAGATGTCATGGCAATGGTGACCTGGTTTGTGACCGGTGCCGCCGCACTGGGATTGAGCTGGGAGTTTCTGGACTGGCGAGTTGTCGTTTACGCCGTTGCCAGTTTGACCCTTGTCCGCATGTTGCCAGTCTACCTCTGCCTGGCCGGTTTGGGACAGGCAACGGACACCCGGCTCTTCATGGGCTGGTTCGGACCCCGCGGATTGGCCAGCATCGTATTCGTTGTCATTGTGCTGAATGATAATCTGCCTGGCGGCAGCATCCTGTTGCCAACCGTTACCGTGACGATCCTGTTGAGTATTGTCTTGCACGGACTGACCGCCCATCCGCTGGCCCGCTGGTATGGCGCACAAATGCAACGACGGGGCGGAAAAATCTAGAGGTCATCATCCAGAACAGCTTGTTACGAATTGACACAGTTGACGGCCGCCACAGACTGATTTTGACGGCGTATTTTCCGTGGGCAGCCCGGGACGGGACCAACCCGGAACCGTGGACCCCCGATGGCCGTCCCGCCAACGTGTGATACCGGGCCGCGCGAAACTTGCATTTTCGGCAACAGCACCCTATGTTCGTGGCATGCTTTTGACACACACGAATCCTGAACCACCCAGTTCCATCAGGGAGAACCGAAATGACCATCGAACTGAATGAGAATACCCAACAACATCTGCTGGAGGTCAAGGCCAGCGGCAAACTTTCGGCCGAAGACTACCATAACTTCGAACCGGCCGTGGAGCGCCTGATCGATAACGGCAAAATCAGGATCCTGTTTGAGATGCATGACTTTCATGGCTGGGAGGCGGGTGCCATGTGGGAAGACATCAAGTTTGCCACCAAACATTGCCGCGACGTGGAACGGATTGCCATGGTGGGGGAAAAAAACTGGGAAAAATGGATGTCCACCATTTGCAAGCCGTTTACCATGTCGAAGATCAAGTACTTTGAGGCTGGCCAACAGGACCAGGCCCGGCAATGGCTGACCGAAGCCTGAGTCACGACCGCTCGCAAGGCGGGTCGGGACCTGCCCGGCCCGCCGGTCACCCGGCCATAACCCCCGTAATCCCTTGCCCAGGCGAACGCCATGAACCCTTCGGTCGAACCGTCAGCTGCCCACACATCCCCTTCCGGCGGCAATTGGAAACTTCAGCTGGGAATCCTGTGCGGCATGCTGGTACTGGCTTTGATCGGAGCCGGCCTCAGCCAGGCCACGGCCCGGGGCGCCTGGGAGTTCTGGTTGGTCGTGGTTGTGGTCTACGCGGCCATTGCCGTGTGGCGGAGCACGCAATCGGCCCAACAACGGGGCCAGCCGGTCCGGCCGATAATGGTGCGCCTGTTGAGCCACTGGGGCGTGTTGCTCGTTTTTTTGGCCATTCTGTACCTGTTGGAACAACGCGAGATTATTAACCGCCAATCGGCCTCGGATTTCGCCCTGTTGTTACTGGCCTTTACATGTTGTCTGGCCGGTACCCACTTCGACTGGCTGTTTGTCGTCGTCGGCGCTGTCCTGACCGTGATGCTGGTGGCTATGGCGACGCTGGAGCAATACTCCGTGGTCTTGTGGATCCTGATGATCGCCGCCGCGGTCGGCGCCGCCCTGCTTTTCTTTTTGAGATCCCGGAAAGGCCACTCCGCTGTCGAGCCCCTGGATTAATCGCGTGGCGCGGGGCCACCGCTCGCCGGCAGCCACTGAGCATCGGGAACACGGTTTCATGAATCACGACCCGGCAGTTGCGTCAATGTCCGCCAATGAATCGACCACCTGGTGGTACAAACCGCTGATTTGGGGCGGGTTGCTGGCAATCGTCTATCTGCTCCAGGAATTTTTCCTGATAGGCTTCCTGACCTTTTTATTGTGCTTCATCGTCCGTGGCGCGGTGGGGTTGATCAAGCGGCGCATTGCGCCCGATCGCGACAGCCACGCTCTGGAACTGGCGCTGACCGTGCTGGTTTTCGTGGCAATTTGTCTGGTGTTGTATGGAATCGGGCGTTTTTTTGTGCCGCCTGTAATCCGGCAAGCGAGGAGCCTGGTCGTTCAGGTGCAAAATACGAGCCCGGAAGAGGTGCAAAACAGCTTGTTGTCCAATACGGTCGGTGCCTGGCAATTCCGTCGTCAATTTGGAGCGCCCGGCGACCCGCGGTATCAAGAGGCGATGCAACAGTTTCAGGAAGCCGGGCGAAACAGCCAAGGCCTGTACGAATCGTTCCCAAAAATGAAGTCGCGGCTGCAAGCCGATTTCGAAGCCGATTACGAACGGGCTCAGGTGATCCATCTGCAATCAGGACCGGCGGCAGCAAGCAGCACCGGGTTTGAACAGTGGTTGATGCAGATTCAGGTGCCCAGATTGTTTGACGACAAAAGCGAGTACTATATTGCGCGTTGGCAGTCGGAATTTGCGGAGCCTGGTAAAGCCGATGAGCTGGCCACCCTGAAACAGCAGCTCGACTTTGAATCCGTCCGCAACGACCAGATTCGTCAAACGATCCTGGCCGACATCAAGTCTGACCCCGTACAATTGGCCCAATTCGAAAACCAGTGGGCCGGCCTGGTATCCATTCGCCAATGGGACGAGTTTCGCCAGTCACCCGAATATCAAACCCGGTTCCAGCAGTTTTATGAAACGCGGCGCAGGGAGAATCCCGCAGCCGCACCAATTGATTTCGCGTTCTATCAAACCCTGGCTGCCGCCTATCCGGGGGGCCAGGAAGCCTTTCTGGCGGCGGTCGACCAGCATTTCGAATCCAGCCAGGAATCGCTTGCCCATCAGCGACACGACTTCGAAACAGCGACCCGGCTGGAACTGGGCCAGCAATGGTGGGCCCACAGCCACCTGGCGGACTGGGTTCGGGATCATGCCCGGCAGGACGGGCCAAAGGTTCTGGAATCGATCGCCGGCTGGTTCGAAAACGGACTCGGTCATTTGGTGCGGATCCCGATCCAGGTGGCGACCGCACTGGTGCTGGCGATTTTTATCCTGATCGAATGGCACGGATTGAAAAATGGCGTGGACGACCTCCGTCAGACCCGGCTGCGACCGGTCTGCGATGAAGTTGTTCCGGGAATAGTTGCCCTGGGCAAGCTGATCGGCAAGTCATTTCAGGGGCAGGTCATCATCGCGATGTTCAATGCGTTGTTTACCCTGATCGCGCTGTGGTGGATTGGCGTCGAGTACAAGTTTGTTTTGACATTTATCGTATTTCTGTTCAGTTTCATTCCGGTCGTTGGCGTGATTCTGTCGGGAATCCCGTTGTGCGCCGTTGCCTTGTTGCAGCCCGGCGGGTCGTTGACAATGTTTCTGGAAGTGATCCTGGCGATTGCCGCGATCCACCTGATCGAAGGCATGATTTTGTCGCCGCGAATCATTGGAAAAATCGGTCATTTGCACCCGGTGCTGGTGATCGTCATTCTGCTGGTGTCCGAGCATTTCTTTGGAATCTGGGGACTGATTCTGGGAGTGCCCGTAGCCATTTACCTGATTCGCGTCGTGCTGCTTCGCAGTCCGATCCCCGGCGTCTACGAACCGGACGCCCCGGCAACCTGAGGCAACCCACCCGGATGAGCGAACAGATTCAAGCCATCGCGACCGTTCTTTCGCTGGTAAATCCGGCGATTTGCGCCGCCATTTTTTCCAAACTGGAATCGGGTCGCAGTGCGACAGACAAAACGGCCGATGCGGTCAAGGCTGCCGTCGTGATCCTGGCGATCCTCGGATTGGCCGCTCTGTTTGGGGCCAACGTGTTGCAGACGTTTGGCATCTCACTGGATGCGTTTAGCGTGGCGGGTGGATTTGTGCTGGCCTGGATGGGTTTTGGCATGATCAGGAGCAATGCCACGTCCACCCATGCTGCGGCCGAATCAACCCCCTCGGGGCGCGTTTCGCTATCTCCGCTGGTCCTGTTTGCCGCCAGTCCCGGCACGATCACCGGAGTGATTACCCTGGCCGTAGCTCACTCCAGAACCGATATACCACAAACCGCCTTGATCGCGATCGGAGTCACCGTTGCCGTCACCCTGGGCGTTATGCTGCTGGTGTCCCTGTTGGGCGGCAAAAACCAGAGCGGCGGCCTGGTCCGGCAAACGATCACCAACCTGATGGGATTGATTGTCCTGGCCATGGGATTTCAGTTTGCGCTGACCGGGTTCAAGGCGTTTATGGCGTAAACCTTGTCTGCCTGCCCCCCCCGCGGCGCCGCGGCTGGCTGACCCGGTCGTGTGGTTTCCCCAGAACTGGGACGGGTGGACATGTCCCCCTGATACCAACCCAACCGATTGGTGATCGACAGTGCCTTTTTTTGGGGCTCTGCAGAAAACCATGATTTGATGCCACGACCGCGATGCCCGGCAATGCGGTTTTCCCCGGAAATGGAACGGTTGGACAAGCCAACCGTGGCATCCTCAAGGTCCAATGGCACGGTTGGACAAACCAACCGTGGCACCCTCAAGGTCCAATGGCACGGTTGGACAAGCCAACCGTGGCACCCCTCAAGGTCAAAACCAGATGTTTTCTACAGAGCCTTGTTGATGCCTTTTCCTCTTCTTTTTGGGGCAGCCCCTTTTATTCCTGATGTCCCCTGACAGAATTTGCATTGAAATCGGCAACGCCCAACCTGGATCCTGGTTATGAATAACATCTCGCGTTTCAGCCCGCTGACCACCGTGTGCCTGGCATTGGTTTTTGCCGCTGGCGGTGCCGGTCAGGAACCGCCAGGCGCGGGTTCCCTGATCTTGCGCAACGCCCGCATCTTCGATGTGGAGGCGGGACGACTGGCTCCCGCGCCCCAGTCCATCGTGATCTCGGGAAATCGGATCGTGATGATCCAGGACCCCGCCGATGCCATCGACCACCCGGCCAGCGCTACCGTGATCGATGTCGGCGGGCGAGTCGTGCTGCCGGGGCTGATTGATTTGCACTCGCATTTGCTGTTGCACCCGTACGACGAGACCAGCTGGAACGATCAGGTTTTGAACGAGTCGCTGGAATTACGAACAATCCGGGCCACCGTAGCCGCGCGAACCACGGTGGAGTCGGGATGGACCACGCTGCGTGATTTGGGAACCGAGGGAGCCGGATTCGCCGACGTGGCCCTGCGTGATGCGATCCATGACGGCATGATCCCCGGCCCGCGAGTGTTTGCGGTGACCCGCGCGCTGGTGACCACCGGAGGTTACGGGCCAATGGGATTCGATCCCCGCTGGCAGATGCCGGTGGGTGCCCAAACTGCCGACGGGATAGCCGAATGTCGGCGGGCAACGCGGCAGCAGATCGCCGCCGGTGCGGACTGGATCAAGATTTACGCCGATTATCGCCGCCGACCGGGTGATGTCGCCACGCCAACGTTTTCCCCGGACGAATTGCAGGCGATCGTGGAAGAAGCGAATTCGGCCGGCATTCCCGTCGCCGCCCATGCCACCACCGACTCCGGTATTCTGCGCAGCGTGGCCGCCGGCGTTCGCACCATTGAACACGGATACGAAGCCTCGGACCTGGCGCTGCAGGAAATGCTGGAACACCGGGTCGTGTTGTGCCCGACGCTGACAGCCTCGGAATCAATGGCCCGTTACAGCGGCTGGGATCCGGCCAGCGGGGAAACCCATCCGCGGATGGAGACTGCGAAATCGTTGATGCGGCGGGCCCTGAATGCGGGCGTCACCATTGCTTGCGGCAGCGACGCGGGTGTGTTCCGGCATGGTGACAACGCGGCGAACTGGAATTGATGTTTGCGTTCGGCATGCCCATCGAAGACGTGCTGCGCAGTGCAACCATCATCGCCGCACAGGTTCTGCAACAAGACAAACTGGGACAAATCAAACCGGACTTTATCGCCGATTTGATTGTGGTCAACGAGGATCCGGTCGCGAATCTGACCACCCTGCGTCAGCCCCTGCTGGTGATTCGCGACGGGCAAGTTGTCATCAATCGACTCGACGATTGACCGGATTTCGGGCCTTGATCACGCGGGGCGGACGCCGTGCCGGGCAAATAGTATTCACGGGTCAGATTCCAGTACGCGGGGGTGTAGATGCGCGGCGACGCGTAAATCGCCAATTCATCCACCTGGACCGGGTCGCCAGGTGTTCGGGCGAACTCCAGCAATCGGCGATTCACGGACTGGTTTCCCCGGGGCCGAACCAGGGTCTGCCGCCGCAAGTGGAGTCCGTAATCGACCGCCCGGGACAGATAATCCGCGGCCCGGCATTCGGACACGATTAACGAAAGCTGCGCCCGCTTCATCCAGCACCCGGGCCGCTCCGATCATCAACTCATCGATGCTTAACTGGTCGTCGTGTCTGGCCCGCCGCCGCGACAGGTCACGCGAACGGGTGCCCGCCTGGAAAAACGGCGGATTGCAGATGATGCCGTGGAACCGGCCAGCTCCGTTTTCCGGTCGTTGGCAAAATTTCGCAAAGGACTCGTTAAACACCCTGATGCGATCGGGCCATGGTGATCGCCGGACGTTTTCCGCGGCCTGCCGGGCGGCATTCGCGTCGATCTCAACCGCCGAAACGAAGGCGATCGGATACCGCTGGGCCAGCATCAACGCGATGATTCCACTGCCGGTGCCCACATCCAGAATCCGTCCGGCTGCCGGTGCATTGGCCCATGCCCCCAGCAGGACCCCGTCGGTTCCGACCTTCATCGCACACTGGTCGTGCCCGACGTGGAATTGGCGGAACTGGAACCCGGTGCACGGCAGATTCATTCGAGGGGGTCATTCCTGACGAGTGCAGTTCGATTCGGTAATTGCAGGACCGCTCTCGACAGGCCAGCCGGGGCACCCCTGTTTTTCGACAGGGTTGGAACAATTCCGCCGTCGTCTGGTGACAAGGCCAACCGGCAACGTATCCCATCCAGGCACGGCTGGACCAGCCAGCCGTGGCACCCGGTTCTCGAGGCACGGCCGACCAGGCCAGCCGGGACGCCCGGGTTAGTACCCGGAACCTGCCGGTCCGATTTGTTCGATGGGGTGCCAGGTCGTTTTCAGTTCGCAAAAGTCCTGGATCAGATACGGATTTTGCTGGTCCGCCTGCAACCAGTCGCACGCATACTGCCGAAATCTTTTGACATTTCCGGCCGCCAACTCTTGCATCTTGCGAAGCAGTCCCGGATCTCCCGAATCGACTGCCACTGCGTTAATGTCCATATGGCTGGCAACCGGCTCAGCCAGTTCGGATCGTTTACCCGTTAAAATGTTGACAACGCCTCCCGGGACATCGGACGAATGCAATACCTCGCCCAGCGTGATGGCCGACAAGGGCCGGTTTTCCGATGCCACGACCACGGTCGTGTTACCACTGGCCATCACCGGTGCGGCCAGCGAAACCAGACCCAGCAGCGGTGAATCGGGTGAGGCCAGGATCGCTACAACCCCCATCGGTTCCAGCAACGAAAAATTGAAATGCGACGACGCAACCGGATTGACGCTGCTGAAGATCTGCTGGTATTTGTCGCACCAGCCGGCGTAGTACACCAGTCGATCAATGGCCAGGTCGGTTTGCCGGGCAGCGTCCTCGATGGCCAGGCCCTGCAGGACCATTTCGTCCACGAACTGTTGCCGGTGCCCCTCCAGCATTTCACCGATCCGGTAGAGAATCTGGCTGCGATTCCAGGCGGAACGGTTCGCCCATCCAGGCTGTGCACTGTCGCAGCGACGACGGCATCCCGCAGATCCTTGCGGGAAGCCTGACATATGTTCCCCAGTGGTTGTTTGCCGGCCACCGGTTCGTAATAGCGGCCCGATTCGGTGCGGGGAAACTGTCCGCCAATATACAGCTTGTATGTCTTTTGAACCGGCAGGCGGCCGGGCGAGTCCGGTGGATGGCGGCGGTTGGACATGAATGGCCGACTGTTTCGGTTCAACCGGGGATCGGGAGCAGCACCGTTGATTATAGGCGACCGCCAGCTCCATCGACAGGCAACGGCAGCCTGGTCGACCGTTGGGCCTGTTCAACCCGGCAGCGACGTTGATAATTGATGCCGGTCCCGGGCGGTCACGCCGGCATCCCGGTGCCGCGATCGCGAGGGATCGGTCTGCCCGATGGCTGGCCCGTCCCGGCAGGCCGGTTTTGAGGGTGCCAACCCGCACTGGTTGGAAATCGTCAAACGAGACCAATAACGATTCTGTCATTCAGGAAAGCAGGCAAATGGATTCCCTTTTTGTCGAAATCGCCGATTACATACACGATCACGAGATTACCAGCGACCTGGCGTACGACACCGCTCGCTGGTGCCTGGCCGACACACTGGGCTGCGGATTTTTGCGCTGAACTATCCCCAGTGCCGCAACATGCTGGGACCGGTGGTGCCGGGAGCCCAGATGCAGGGCGGTTGCCGCGTTCCGGGCACGCCGCTGGAACTGGATCCGGTCAAGGCGGCGTTTGATATCGGAACCATGATCCGCTGGCTGGATTTCAACGACACGTGGCTGGCCGCCGAATGGGGGCATCCTTCGGACAACCTGGGTGCCATACTGGCTGTGGCGGATTACCAGTGCCGCGTTCGCGGCCAATCGTTGACGATGTTCGACGTGCTGACCGCCATGATCAAGGCCCACGAGGTTCAGGGAATTCTGGCCCTGGAAAATTCGTTCAATCGCGTGGGACTGGATCATGTGTTGCTGGTCCGTGTGGCCAGTACCGCCGTGGCCGCGGAGATGCTGGATTGCACCCGGGAACAAACCATGAATGCCCTCTCGCAGGCTTTCATTGATGGCGGGGCCTTGCGGACCTATCGCCACGCCCCCAATACCGGATCGCGGAAAAGCTGGGCGGCTGGCGACGCCACCAGCCGGGCAGTGCGTCTGGCGCTGATCGCCCGCTCCGGTGAAATGGGTTATGCCACGGCGCTGACCGCGCCCCGCTGGGGATTCCAGGATGTCCTGTTTCGGGGAAACCCCGTGGTCCTGGCGCGACCGCTGGGGGCCTATGTGATGGAAAACATATTGTTCAAGATCTCGTTTCCGGCCGAATTTCACGCTCAAACGGCAGTGGAATGTGCCTTGCAACTGCATCCGCAAATTGTCGATCGGCTGAACGACATTGATCGCGTGGTTCTGGAAACCCAGGAACCAGGCGTCCGGATCATCGACAAGTCAGGACCGTTGAACAATTACGCCGACCGGGACCATTGTCTGCAATACATGGCGGCCGTTGGCCTGATCTTTGGCGAATTGACGGCCGACCATTACGAAGACGCCGTGGCCCGGGATCCGCGGATTGACGCGCTGCGCGAAAAGATGGTTGTCAGTGAAAACCCCTCATTTACCAGAGATTATTACGACGCCGACAAACGGGCCATTCCCAACAGCATTCAGGTGCACTTTGCCGACGGAACCAGCACCGACCGAGTCGAGGTGCTGTATCCCATCGGGCATCGACGTCGTCGTCAGGAAGGCATTCCGGTGCTCAAGCAAAAATTCGCCAACAATCTGGCGACCCGATTCGACGCCGACGTCTGTCAGGCCATACGGGATCTGTTTGAGGACGTGTCGACCTTGCATGAAATGCCCGTGGCCGATTTCATGAACCTGTTGGTGGCCGAGACCGCCGACATGAATTCACTGCTGGCCTGACAAACGGGACGCCACCGCGGCCGCCGGGTGCGGCTGTTTTGCGTCCCCCGGCCGATTGGGGACGGTTGATTGGGGACGGTTGATTGGGGACGGTTGATTGGGGACGGCCCCGTCAGACCGGTTGCCCCGGTCCGGTTGCGTGCCCCGGTCCGGTTGCGTGCCCCGGTCCGGTTGCGTTTTTGCCCGAGCCCAACTTTTCCGTTTACACGCGAGCCTGGACCGGGCTGGTCTTCAGAGCGGCATCATACAACTCGGACTGTTCGATCTTGTGCGTCTTTTTGGATCCGGTTGAGGGACTGGCCGATTCGGGCCGCATGACGGAATCGGTCAGCGGCCAGCGACCATAAAACGAATCACCAAAGTGCACCTTGATGAAATACCAGGCACCCATGTTGGCCGGTTCTTCCTGGACCCAGACCACGGGGGTTCCGTCCGGGTAGGCAGCGAGGACGGTTTCCAGCAGCTGGTGGGGAATCGGATACAGTTGTTCCAGCCGGACAATGGCGACATCGTCCAGTTGCCGATCGTTGCGCAGTTTCAACAGGTCCACGCCCACCTTGCCGGTGCACAGGATGATTTTGGAGGGCTGCGAGATAGTTTCCCGTTCCGGGTCGGCCAAAACCCGCTGGAACCGGCCGCTGGTCAGGCATTCGATATCGCTGGCCACGCGTGGTTCCCGCAGCAGGCTTTTGGGCGTCAATACGACCAGCGGCTTGCGCCACCTCCGCTTGACTTGCCGCCGCAACAAATGAAAGTACTGGGCCGCTGTGGTGGGGGAGGTGATTTGCATATTGTGTTCGGCGGCCTGGGTCAGGAACCGTTCCAGCCGGGCGCTGCAATGTTCCGGACCGGCCCCCTCGAACCCGTGCGGTAACAACATGACCAGCCCGCTGAGACGACGCCATTTGTCTTCGGCACTGCTGATAAACTGGTCGACAATGACCTGGGCCACATTGTAGAAATCGCCGAACTGGGCTTCCCACAACACCAGCGATTCGGGTCGGTCGAGGCTGTAACCGTATTCGAAACCGAGCACGCCGGTTTCGCTGAGCGGACTGTTGTAAATGTTGACATCGGCCTGGTCATCGGCCAGATGCCGGATTGGCGACCAGATGTGCCCGCTTTCGGAATCGTGCAGCACGGCATGCCGCTGGCTGAACGTGCCTCGCTGGCTGTCCTGGCCCGTCAGCCGTACGGAATGTCCTTCGAGGGCCAGGGTTCCAAAGGCCGCCAGTTCCGCGCTGGCCCAGTCGATCGGCAGCTCGCCGCCGGCCATTTCGCGACGCTGCTGGTAGATGCGGGCCAGTTTGGAGTTCAGTTGAAATCCTGGCGGAATCTCGGCCAGTTTGGCGAGCGTAAACGTCAGCTGGCCGAGGGCGACTCCCGTTTCGATATCATCATCGTCGCGTTCGCTGCCCCCGTAGTAATCGGCCCAGTAACCGCCCAGAGTCTGGGTGTCGGAGCGAAAGGAATCCGTTCGGGCGACTTCAAATTCGGCTTGCAGGGCCTCGTTGCGGCGAACCGCGAGTTGATTGGCTTCTTCCAGCGAGATTTCACCCATTTGCGTCAGGTGTTGCAAATAACTGTCGCGAATCGTTGGACGGGAATCAATGGTCTGGTACATCACCGGCTGGGTGAATCGGGGCTCATCACTTTCGTTGTGTCCCAGTCGCCGGTAGCAGTACATGTCGATCACGACATCCCGATGAAATTTCTTGCGGAACTCCATCGACAGTTCCACGACCTGGGCGACGGCTTCCGGATCTTCGCCGTTGACGTGAAAGATCGGAATCTGCAGCATCTTGGCCACATCGCTGGCGTAGGTCGTGGAGCGGCCTTCGTCGGGCGTCGTGGTAAATCCCACCTGGTTGTTCAGGATGATGTGCAGGGTGCCGCCGGTCTTGTAGCCGGGCAACTGGCTGAGGTTAAGCGTTTCCTGAACAATGCCTTCTCCGGCAAACGCCGCATCGCCGTGAATCAGGACCGTCATTACCTTGTCGTGCCGGTAATCCTGGATGCGGTCCTGCTTGGCCCGACACCGCCCGAGCGCCACCGCGTTGACAAATTCCAGATGGCTGGGATTGAAGCACAGGGAAATATGCAGTTTGTCACCATGGCTGGTGACCCAGTCACTGCTGTGCCCCATGTGATACAGCACATCGCCTCCGCCCCGCGAGTCCTCGGGGCTGGGGTCGTCAAAGGACCAGAAAATATTCTCGGCCCGTTTTCCCATGATGTTGGCCAGCACGTTCAGCCGGCCCCGATGCGCCATCCCCAGGACCACTTCCACCACGCCGTGTTGTCCGGCCTTTTCCAGCGCCAGATCCAGCAGGGGAATCAGCGTTTCGCCCCCCTCCAGCGAAAAGGTCTTGGCCCCCATGAATTTTTTCCGCATAAACTGTTCCAGAATCGTCGCGTCGGTCAATCGCGTCAGAATCCGCAATTGCGTCTGGCGGCTCAACTGGATCCGGTTCTGGGTGCCTTCCATTTGTTTTTGCAACCAGTTGCGGACCGCGTGGTCGTCGATGTGCATGAACTGGGCGCCGATCGAACGGCAATACGTGGCTCGCAGTTGCTGGACAATTTCCCGCAACGTGCGAAAGCTGTCCCCGAAAATCGTGGCCGACGAAAACTTTTTGTCCATGTCGGCAGGCAACAGCCCGTAGGACTCGGGATTCAGCTCCCGATTGGTGGGCCGGGGAATGGCCAGCGGGTCAATCCGGGCCTCCAGATGACCGCGGACCCGAAAGCCGCGAACCAGCTGGTCCACCCGGTCCTGCAAGTGGGCGACCGATTCAGCGCCCCGGGCGGCAGCCCCGGCCACCGAGCCGTCGATGCTGCCAAAGGACTCAAAATAACTGCGCCAGTCCGCGGAAACGCTGCCGGGGTCCCGCAGAAACTGCTGGTACAAGGATTCGACGTAATCGTGACTAAATACGTTCATTCGGGCGCGGCCATCCGGCGTGCGAGCCGGGGCAGTCCTGTAACAGAAAAACGCGGGCGGGGTAACGTCTCAGATACGGGCAAAACGAGGCGCTGGCCAACGATCGTGGGGAACTGGTTCGCAGCCGGCCGTCCGGGCCGGGCTTTCGCAACTCCGCCGCTTGGGCAGCAGACTATTTTTACTGGAAATCGATCTATCGGAAAATGTACGTTCGTGGCTTTCTGATGAAAAATGGTCCAGCCCTGCGGTGCCCGGCCGTCGGATTCGGGACGGCTCCTGCTCCCCGGCGCCTGCTCCCGGGATCCCGGCCCCGCAATGCCAGGTACGGCGACCGATCCCCGCAGCCAACGAACCTCGGTTGGTGACCGTGGGAGAGGGCCGGGCGTTTGCCGGTGGCGAAACGATTCAACCCTTGGTTTAATCATCGGCGGGCTTACAATGTGAGGCGCCAGAGTGGAACGGGCCGGACAAAAAAACGCTGTCGCCCACGGCCCGTATGACCCGATACTGGTATTGAACCGGATTCCGAATTTCTCTGAAATACCTTGCGATACGCCAGTCCGCTCCCCCGGGGAGCGGGTTTTCCGGATTCGCGATTTTCGATCTCGCCCAAGGCGGGATCGCGGTTCCTGATATCACCATTCCCCACGTCACATCCGGCGCAATGTCCCGCAAGAAAGTCAGCAAACCGCCAAGCCGTACGGCCCGTCGCCCGGCCGGTCGCGGTGCCCCGGTCGCGCCTGAGCCGGGTCAGATTGTGCGGCGCGGCCGTCGCTCGACCATCAAGCCCGCCGAACAGGCGTCCGGTCGTTCGATTTCCCAATCGGTCTGGGAGAAATATTCGGACGAACAGCTGCTGGATACCCGCATCTGTGATTTGGGCCTGAAAATCGAGCGGGACAGCTGGTTACGTCCGAAGATTGACAAGCTGTATCAGGAACTGGAAAGCCGTGGTTTGAAGTTTCGCCCGCATGTCTGGCTGAGCGACGAGTGGTTTTCACCGGACGGCGTGCCTGGAATTGCCATTCCGTTTTGTCTGGCCCATCCGCGACTGCGGTCACTGGAACGCCAGCAGATGATGGAAGTCGAGGGGGGCACCTCCCAGTGGTGCATGCGCATTCTCAGGCATGAAACGGGACACGCCGTCGATACCGCGTGGCGATTGCATCGGCGGCAATCCTACAAAAAAGTGTTTGGCAATTACAGCGACCCGTATCCGGATTCGTATCGCCCGCGGCCCAACAGCAAACGCTACGTGCTGCATCTGGAGCCGTGGTACGCACAAAGTCATCCGGCGGAGGATTTTGCCGAGACGTTTGCGGTTTGGCTGAAACCGCGCTCGCCTTGGCGAACCCAGTATGCCGGTTGGCCAGCTCTTCGCAAAATCGAGTTCGTCGACCAGCTGATCGCCGAAATCGCCGACACACCAACCCGGGTTCGTTCGCGAATCCACGTCGATCCGGTGCGTAAAATGACGCATACGCTTGGCGAACATTACGAGGAACGGCAATCACGCTATGCCACACGGCAACCCGGCGTGTTCGATCATGATCTGGTTCGGCTGTTTTCCCGCAAGCCCCGGTCCGCCCGGGATGCGATGCTGGCCGCAGATTTTCTGCAACGCCACCGCAGTGAACTGGTGCGGGTCGTCTGTCAGTGGACGGGCGAATACCGGTACAGCGTCCACCAGGTCATGCGGCAAATGATCGAACGTTGCTACGAACTGGACTTGTACCTGTGCGGCGATGAATCCGAGACGCGTCAGAGGGCCATTGTGCTGTTGACGGTCCACACCATGAATTATTTGCATGGTGGCCATCACCGGGTAGCTTTATGAGCAAACGCAGCTCGCCGGGGGGCCGCCGAAAGCTCCGGATTATCGTGTTGATGCACGAATTGCTGGTGCCGCCCGAAAGTCTCTCCGGATACAGTGACGAAGAGATGATGGAGTGGAAGACCGAGTTCGACGTCGTAACCACCCTTCGCGAACTGGGCCACGAAGTCACACCGATTGGCGTCAGCGACGAACTGGGAGTAATCCAGCGGGCGATTCGCACCCACTGCCCCCACATTGCGTTTAACCTGCTGGAGGAATTCCACGGCGTCGGCGTCTACGACCAGCATGTCGTCAGCTATCTGGAACTGAAAAAACTGCATTACACCGGTTGCAACCCGCGCGGGTTGATGCTGTCTCACGACAAGCCCTTGTCCAAAAAAATACTGGCCTATCACCGCATTCGCACACCCGGTTTTTTTGTGGCCTTTCGGGGACGCAAGCCGCGGAGGCCCAGTCGCTTCGAATTTCCCCTGCTGGCCAAATCGGTAACCGAAGACGCCTCGCTGGGAATCTCCAACGCGTCGGTCGTACGCAATGACCAGCAATTGCTCGATCAGATCGATCGCATCCACAGCGAACTGCAAACCGATGCGCTGGTGGAATCGTTTATCGAAGGCCGGGAATTGTACGTGGGCGCACTGGGCAACCGCCGTATCACCACCCTGCCGATTTGGGAGTTGCATTTCCGCAAGGCACCGGCCGGAACGCCCGTCATCGCCACGTCCCAGGCCAAATGGGACCTGGATTTCCAGAAAAAAATGGGGGTCGCCACCGAGGAAGCGGCCGATCTGGATCCGCGGACCACCGACAAGATCAACGCCGTCGTGCGACGCGTTTACCGGGCCCTGAGCCTTAGCGGTTACGCCCGCATGGATTTGCGGCTGACTCCGGACAACGAAATCTATGTGCTGGAGGCCAATCCCAATCCCAACCTCTCGTTTGGTGAGGATTTCGCTGAATCGGCCGAGCGGGCCGGACTGGAATATGAGAACCTGCTGCAAAAAATCCTGACGCTCGGACTCAGTTACCAGGCCGAATGGCGACTGGCCTAGCCAGCCACCCCGAATGCGACGGGTTGCTCGCCGTGGCACTCATCCATCCGGCGTTGCGAAATCGAACACCGCCTTGATGCAACCGTCCCGGCGTTTCGAAAACGTCTCGTACGCCTGACCGGCACGAGACGGATGGAATCGATGGGTTATCAGCGACATTAGTTCGGTTTCGTGCTGCGACACCAGATCGTCCAGGCAATCCATATAATGTCGGGCCGGACAACGCCCGGTCCGGTAGGTCAGGTTTTTGTCGTAGGCCTGCGCCGGACTGAATGCAAACGCGGCCGTGCAATGACAGCCGATCACGGACATGATTCCCCCCGGCCGCAACAGGTCATACGCCACCTGCTGGGCCTGCGGCAGGCCGACCAGTTCCATGACCGAGTCGGCGCCCCGATTGCCGCTGCCCTGATCCAGGGCCACCCGCAGCTCGTCCGCGGCGGCAAACACCTGGGCCCCGAATTGTCGGGCCCGGGCCCGACGTTCGGGTTGCGGGTCCAGCGCCAACAGGTTTTCGACTCCGCGGGCCCGACAGGCCAGAATACATAACAGGCCGACCGTCCCGCAGCCGATCACCACATGCCAGCCAGTGGAGTCAACTTCGGCCATTTCGCAACAGTAGTACCCCGTGCTCAGGTTGTCCCCCAGCAGCAATCCGATCTCGGCGGCATGACTCCCCAGCGGGACCAGCGTGCCGTCGGCGTGAGGCACCCGGACCAGTTCCGCCTGGCCGCCGTGCAAACCGGTCTGGCCACTGCGCCAGCCAAACAGCTGGCTCTGGTCGCACCGCGAAGTCAAACCGCTGCGGCAGTAGAAACATCGGCCACAGCTGGTGGAAAACGGTGCACACACGCGATCACCCGGGCGGACCCCGCTGACCGCCCGGCCACATTCCACCACCTGGCCAACAAACTCGTGGCCCATGACGGTCCCTGGTTCCAATCCCGCCTCCCGCCCGAAAAACGGATGCAGGTCACTGCCACACAGGCCCGCCAGTTCCACCTGCACAATCGCATCCGTTTCGGACTCGATTTGCGGATCAGCCAGCTCCCGCCAGGCCACCTCGCCCACAGACTGAAAACAGACGCCATGCATGATTGGTTTCCCGATGAGAGTCAGTCCGGTTTTCGCCAGGGATTTCGGTTGCCGGGGTTTTTGGACCAGGCCATCCGGCTTGCCGCCGTTATTGGCCAGCCGCGTGCGCGGGCGTTCGCGGATCGTGGACTCCGGTAAACACACAGGTTTCCGGATCGAACGCGATAGCCTGGGTAATCCCCACGTTTCGAACGGTTCGGATGGGGTGGCCCATGGCCTCCAGTTGCCGGACCAGTTCGGAGTCAAACCCCTGCTCCAGCACCAGGGCATCCGGCGACCATTGGTGATGAAACCGGTGTTGCCCCACGGCTTCGGCCAGACTGGCGTCGAAATCCAGACGGCGCACAACGGCCAGCAGCACCTGACTGATGATCTTGGGTCCGCCGGCGGCGCCAACCATCAAAATCGGCTGGCCATCGCGCAGCACCATGGTCGGGCTCATGCTTGACAAGGGACGTTTGCCGGGTTGTACCGAATTGGCCTCGCGCCCACCAGCCCGAACGCATTGGGCACCCCCGGCGCAATCGCAAAATCATCCATCTGGTTATTCATCACCACGCCGAGGCCGGGCACCATTACCTTGGAGCCAAACGTGGTATTGACGGTCGCCGTAATGGCCACCCAGTTGCCGTCGTGGTCGGCCGCCGTGAAATGCGTCGTGTGTCGTTCAAAGAATTCTGCGTCGGCATCGGGCGGGATGCCGTGAGAATTGACGGCGGTGGCGGCGTCGGGATTGATGCGGGCCGCCAACCGGGCCGCGTACTGCTTGTCAATCAGGCCCCGCGGTACATGGGCGTGGTCCGGGTCTCCCAGCCAGTAGGCCCGATCTGCAAACGCCAGCTTCATCGCCTCGGCGATCAGGTGCACCGTTCGCGGATGATCCCGCTCGCCGGCTGCCTGCAATTCAAAATTTTCAAGAATGTTCAGCATTTGGGCCACATGTACGCCTCCCGAGCTGGGGGGCGGGAAACCCACAATGGTGTATCCGCGGTAGGTCGTCTGGATGGGAGTTCGAGCCACCGTTCGGTAGTTGCCAAAATCCTCAAACGTCAGCAATCCGCCATGGTCAGCCATCCAGCGGGCCGTGCGTTGCGCAAACTCGCCTCGATAAAAATAGTCAACGCCGTGGCGGGCGATGCAGCGATAGGTGTTGGCCAGGTCCGGTTGCCTCAATATCTCGCCGGCCTGCCGCGGCCGGCCGTCGGGTTTCAACAGGACCGACCGGCTGGCGGGGTATTCATTCAGGATTTTTGCCACCGATGCCAGGCGTTCCGCATATCCGTCGGTTATTTCAAAACCGGTTTCGGCGACCTCAGCGGCCGGCATGATCAAATCCGCCAACGACAGATGACCGTACTCGGCGACCACCCGGGCATAGGCGGCCAGGGCACCGGGGACACCAATGGCCAATGGTCCGTTTTGTGACCGTTGGGTATCAGGTTGGCCGTCGACCAAAAACATGTCGCGGTGCGCCGCGGCCGGAGCCATTTCGCGTCCGTCAATGGCCACCAGTCGGCCGTCCGCCGTGCGGATCAGGATAAAACAACCGCCTCCGATGCCGGAGTTAAATCCGTCCACCACCCCGAGCATCAGACCGGCGGCCACCGCCGCATCAATGGCATTGCCCCCGCGAGCCAGCGCGTCCACGCCAGCCCGGGTTGCCAGCGGATGTACCGACGCCACCATGTTGCGGCAACTGCAGGCCACGGTGCAGGGACTGGCATTGCCGGACAACGCTTGACCGTACACGACCTCCCGCTCGGTCCACCCGGCAAACAGCCCGATAATCATCAGCGACCACAGCCAACGGGTTGTTGAATTCAGGAACATGGTTGTTTTCGGTAACAGGAGACCCCCGGGCGAAACGATCCGGACGGAGGCTGATTGTCAAAGGATCCCGGCCGCGACGCAAGCTGACTGCCGTATTTCGCTTTGTCCGTCCATAACCTATTCTTGGCCTTATGAACGAATCGCCCGAATCCGATCGGCCGCCGGACGAGCCGGACTCCGCCGACTGCGGCATGGAAATGTCGCTGAAAGAACTGGGGCGCACCTACGCCCGGGCGGTGGGTTTGATTCCGGACACCGCCGAAGAGGATCCGGAGACACCGGATGAACCCGTCAACGACCAGAGCGTGTGCCCCATTTCACCAAAATCGATTCTGGAAGCCATGCTGTTTGTCGGATCCGCGGATGATGACGATCCGTTAACGACGCCACAAATCGCCTCGTGGATTCGCGATGTGTCGCCCCGTGAAATATCCCAGCTGGCCCGGGAACTGGATCAGCAATACGGGCAGGAGGGCGCCGCGTTTCGGATCCGGCAGGACCGGCAGCAATTGCGGCTGGTTTTGGGCGATCATTACGAACCGGTTCGGGAACAGTTTTATGGAGAGGTCCGCAAGGCCCGGCTAAGCCAGCAGGCCATCGACGTGTTGGCCATCGTGGCTTACCATCAGCCGACAACCCGCGAACATATTTCCGAATTGCGGTCTCGCGATTGCAGCAGCGTGCTGGGCCAGCTGGTGAAACGCCAACTGCTGACGCTCGCACCCGATGCCGACAATCCCCGCGTCCAGCAATACCGGACGACCGACCGGTTTCTGAAATTGTTCGGTCTGGATTCGCTGGAGGACCTGCCCCAGTCGGCCGAGAGCCTGTTGCCCGACGCCGATATCGAATAGCGATGCGATGTGTGCGATGTATGAATAGCGGGATGCGTTATGCGGCCAACCACCAGGATGTGCTGGCGGCCGCCCGACGTCTGTCGGGCCAGACGCACCGGACACCGGTTATCACCAGTCGATCGCTGGACAGACGGGCCAGTCCGGATGGTTCTCGACAGCTGTTTTTCAAATGCGAAAACCTGCAGCGCGTGGGAGCATTCAAGTTTCGTGGTGCCTGCAATGCGGTCAGTCTGCTGGATGACGACGCGCTGCCGCGGGGCGTTGTGACGCACAGTTCCGGCAACCATGCCCAGGCTCTGGCTCTGGCCGCCGCCCGGCGCGGTGCACCGGCGTGGATTGTTATGCCGATCACGGCCCCGGCCATCAAGCGAAATGCCGTGGTGGATTACGGCGCTAATGTGATTGACTGCCCGGCTACCCTGGCGGCACGCGAAACGACGGCCGCCCGGATTCAGTCCGAAACCGGCGCTACGATGATTCATCCGTACAATCATCCCCATGTGATTGCCGGCCAGGGCACGGCCGCGCTCGAATTGATCGAACAGGTTCCCGACCTGGATCTGATCATTGCGCCCGTAGGCGGCGGCGGGTTGCTGTCGGGAACCTGCCTGGTGGCTGCGGAACACGGGATCGACGTCGTCGGGGCCGAACCGGCCGGAGCGGATGATGCGGCCCGCAGCATGGCAGCCGGAAAACTGATTCCGCAAACGGCACCGCAAACGGTGGCCGACGGACTGCTGACCAGCCTGGGTGATCTGACGTGGCCCATCATACGCGATCACGTTCGGAAGATCGTCACGGTGGATGATCCCCAAACGATTGAAGTCATGCGTTTCTACTGGGAGCGCACCAAGCATATTATCGAGGCCAGTTGCGCCGTGGCCGTCGCTGCTGCCCTGTCCCACGATGTCCAGATGAACCATCGCTGGAAACGCATCGGTGTGATTATTACCGGTGGCAATGTCGATCTGGACAAGTTGCCCTGGTCATAACCGGATTTGCGAAACGCGAGTCTGGACAAACGCCGGGCAAACATCCGATAGCTGTCAACATGGCGGCCGATAATTCCTGCCTGTCCCCGCTGGCCAAATCGGCAAAAACGGTAAAATGGGCTGAGCCGTCGCGAGGGGTCCGGGAAGCTGCAAGTCGCATGCGGGGCGGCCCATCGAACCCTGGTCACCCGGTTTTTAACAGCATATTTCAGGAACCCGTCATGATCGAAGTGAAAGTTCCCGAGTTCGGTGAGTCCATTCAGGAAGTGCAAATCAGTCAGTGGCTTAAAAAAGTCGGTGACTTTATCGGCAAGGACGAAGAACTGGTCGAACTGGAATCGGAAAAGGCCTCCCAGGCCCTGCCCTCACCGGAATCGGGGATCATTGCCGAGATCCTGCATGACAACGGGGCCTTTGTGCAGGTGGGAGACGTGATTGCCGAATGCAACAAGGTGACCCGCCGGCAAAGGCCGATGCCCGGGCCGATGCTGATTCGGGCCCCGCGGCCACCGCGGCCGGATCCAGCGACACGGCGACCCGAGTCATGCCGGCCGCCGCGCGATTGTTGCACGAAAACGGCCTGGCACCGGATCAGGTAACGGCCTCCGGACCGGGCGGCCGGTTACTCAAGGAAGATGTACTGGAGCACGTGGCCGCCACACGCAATGGTGGGCCGGATACCGCTTCGCCATCCCCGGCCCGTGCTTCGGTGCCGGTCCCGGCGTCCGCTCCCATTCGGGGCACGATGAATTGCTGGCCAGTGGCGAACGAATCGACGACCGCAAGCCCATGAGCATGATCCGTCGCACGATCGCCAACCGGCTGGTCGAGGCCCAGCAACAGGCCGCGTTGCTGACGACATTCAATGAAATCGACATGCAACCGGTTATGCAGTTGCGGAACCGGTACAAGGAAGCATTCGAAGCGAAACATGGCGTCAAGCTGGGTTTCATGTCATTTTTTGCCAAGGCCAGCGTCGAGGCATTGCGGCGATTCCCCGCCATCAATGCCCAGGTCGATGGCAACGATGTGATCTATCACAACTATTGCGATATCGGGATTGCCATCGGGGGCGGCAAGGGATTGATTGTTCCCGTGCTGAGGAGCGTGGAGCGATTGAGTTTTGCCCAGATCGAACGACAAATCGGGCACTTCGCCGCATTGGCCCAGGACAACAAAATCCAGCCGGTGGATCTGGAGGGCGGTACGTTTACCATCAGTAATGGCGGCGTTTACGGGTCCCTGCTGTCAACACCGATCGTTAACCCGCCGCAAAGCGGCATTCTCGGACTGCACGCGATTCAGAAACGCCCGATTGCGATCGATGACCAGATCGTCATTCGACCGATGATGTACGTGGCCCTGACCTATGATCACCGGATTGTCGACGGACGCGAGGCGGTTCAGTTTTTGAAAACCATCAAGGAGGTCTTGGAGGAACCTGCCCGGCTGTTCCTGGAAGTCTAGGGCCGCGTCCAAACTGAAATACGGGGTTGTCGATTTTGAAGTGCGGGCGCACCTCGCCTGCCGAATTGCTGTCGGAACGGCGGCTGTCGTGAGGGACTGGGCCACACCGATTGGCTGAATGAACTGGAATCCGCCGCAATGACGGACGTGCCGGCTCTGGTCTACCCGGGCCGCCAGCGTCCTCGCTATGGAGGGTGGCGGTCGCCGGGATCCGGTCGGCCGGCCTGGCTCCGCAGTATTACGAGGGTGTCGCTGCCGCCTCGATTTCGTGAATGGCCGCCTGCTTCCGCTGGTCACCCACCATCCCGCCGGCGAATTCGACATCGCCAACCCGCTCAATCACCCGGTACTTGCGGCGATAGTCATGGTCGATGAAATCGACAAAGCGGATGTGATATTTCATGGATTCACTCATCTCGCGTTGCAGGTACTGCAGGGCCAGTTGCCGAACCTCGGCTTCCCGTTGCGGATCGCGAACGATGAACTGGACCTCGATCTCGGTTTGGTCGCGTTCGTAGACCTTGATTTCCAGGATCGTATCATCGACCCGGGTGTTCAGCTGATTGACAAACTGGTTAAAGAATGACGGGTAAAACCGTCGACCGGCGTCGCACCGAATGTAGTTTGAGTCCTTGCCCTCGATTTTGGTAATCAGGAACCGTTCGGCGCCTTGCTCGTCACGGATGAACGAGACATCGGCGATATCTTTCATGCGGTAGCGAATAAAGGGGAAATCCCGGGTCTGCAGGTTGGTCACAATCATCTCCGGCTGACCGGCTTCGTTCGGCTCGGTTTCGACGTAGGCCACCCTGGCGAACACCTCCAGCCCGCCCGCCGTTTCATGCGCGATTTCACCCAACTCCACCGAACCGTAGGAATCCTCGATCTGGCTCCCCGAAAACACCTCGGTTATGTTCTTGCGCTGGCAGTCAAAAAACGTTTCGCCGCTGACGTTAATTAGCGGCGGATGATGTTTCAGCGGCAAATTGAATCGACGCACGGTATGCGCAATCATGTTCATCGGCGACGGAAACACCAGCAGCAGTTTCGGCTTGTAGCGATTGATGTCGTCAATCAGTCCGCGGACCGTCGATTCATCAATGTGATCAAACAGGTGATAGCGGAACCCGGTAATCCTGCTGTAGCGGTTGAACTGAACCATATCGTCAATGTTGTAGGTGTTCCGCGGGTAGAAGATCAGCATCCGCTCGCCGGGTCGCCAGCCCATTCGGTACCAGCATTTGAAAAACGTAAACAGCATTGAAAACATGTGGTGCCGCGTCATTTGCACAACCAGCGGCAGGGACGTGGAACCGCCCGTGGCCATTGGCATCAGGTAATCACCACGCCGCAAACGGCGCAGCGATTCGATGGGCCGGCCCCGGAATTGCAATTCCAGCGTGGCCAAATCCGCGGTGGCCAGCCGTCCCGCCATGACGGATTGACCGGCCCGGGCATAATCCTCCTTGCCAAACGAGGGAAGTCGGGCGTACTCGGCAAAAAACGTTTCGTCATCAACGTCCCGGTTTTTATCCAGGAACGTCCTGAACTTTCCCTGAAAAAAGGGATTGTCCCGATCGACGGCCGCCAACAGACGTGTCAAATCCTGACGAATTCCCGGACGAACCTGGCTCAGCCGGTCCTCGACGACCAACTCGCGATAAAGATCCCGGACGCCGACGAGTCGAAAAAGCCACTGGTAAAGTCGCTTGCCCATTATTGATTACGCCCTCGCCTGAAAAACCCGAATCGGGCAGTCCCGCTCCGCCTGACCGGTTTTCGGCACAGGGATGATCGTTTTAACGCATTTGGCCGCGTTTTACGATGGCTGCCCGAATCCGTCCGGTAATCCTAGCGGCCGATTGGACCCGGTTGCGTGGCGTATTGGGGGGCCGTGATTTCGCCGGCTGTGAACTCGGCCCAGACGGGCTGGTGATCGGACACGGCCTGGGCCTGTTCCAGCGTCAGGCCGAACGCCTGTTGCATGTCGATGACGCCGGATTTTCCCGTGTATTCGCGCGTCAGGTCGCCGTCGAACAAGATGTTGTCATAGGCCGCATTTTGCAGTGTGTTGGTGGCAACCCCGTCCGGGATCGCGGCTCGCAGGGTAGGGATTTGCCACAAGTTGCCATAGCGATGGGGAGGCTCGTTGAAATCACCCAATACAATAATGTCGTCCTCGCCCGGCAGGGCCGCGCGTAACCAGTGATATACCTCGTACAGCACATCCAGCTCGGCCCGGGTTTTGTCCGGGTCAATATGCACGTTCACCAAAGCGAACGAAAAAGCCCGGGATGGCGGATTGGTCCGCGTCCGCAATCCGGTTACCAGGGGTTCCCGGTGCAACAGGTTGTAGGGGTCCGGGACGACAAAAGCGGATCCGGTGGGCTCGATGCGGTTGGTATCGAAAATGACTCCGTACTGGAACGTCTGCGACGTATCACCCAGTAACGGACTCAGGAAATAATCGTAGCGGGCACCATCGGCGTTGATCATTTGCACAAATTGCTTGAGGATGGTCTGATCATGCTTGGAACGGATTTCCTGAATGGCCAGGCAATCAAACTGACGCGCGATTTGCACCAGCGTCGGCATGACTTGGGGGTCCTGAACTTTGGCAACCCCGAATGTCCGAATGTTCATGGTGCCAATGATGATGGCCGATTGACTGCGCGGCAGAATCACCTGGGTAATGGCCGGCGCCGCCGGATGCTGGCCGGTTAGCCCCGCCTGTTTGCCCTGTTCGATCAGGCGATCGGCTGCCTCTCGGACCTGGGCAATTTCACGACACCCCGGGTTGGTGGTCACCAGGCCGATCGCCGTCAGCGTGGCCAGTGCGGCGATGGACTGCAGTAACAGGGAAGGTCGCATCAACGCCTCCTTGCGTTGAAACCGGGATCGGAAGGACGCGGGACCATAGAAAAGCGGTCCGGCCACGTCCATGCCGTTTGCCGCAACCCGCGCCGGTCCGGGTGTCAAACCCGGCCGGCTGGCCAGGCATTGCCGCCTGGATCGCTGACCCCGGGCCCGGCCTCTGGCAAATTGGCAAATTGCCGGTAGCTCGCGCCATTGCCCGGCGTATGATGGATCAAGATGCGATGTCGGCCGGTTGCTCCAATCGCCGGACCCGCCTGCCCCCCGTTTTTTCGCTCCCCAGGAATCGTGCTCGATGAATTCCGGTCACGGCGGTCTCGTTCTGGTTTTCGCCTGGCTGCTGACGGCTGCGACGCTGGCGGCCCAGCAACCACCAGCGGATCAGGAACACGCCGCCCTGCAGCAGTTGGTGGCGGGATTGGGACAGGATACGTTTGAGGCCCGCCAGGCGGCCATGAAACAGATCTGGAATTCTCCGCATCTGACGCTGGAATCGTTGCAACGATTTACCCAGACGACGGACCCGGAAACCGCTGCCCGGATTCAGCGGCTGGTCGACCAGATTGAAATGGGGATTACGCCGCATACACCTCCGGATGTGGCCCGCAGGATTTACGCCTTTCATGCGGCAGACCAGGACGAAATGTTTTCGATCCTGTACGATTTGGTCCAGCTGGGCCAGCACGAACTGGTCATGAATCTGATCACGTCTTTGCAAGATGATTACGTTCGGGAGTATTTGGCGAGTAGTGTTTTTGACGAGGACCATTCGCCCATTTTTGCGTTACTGCCCGCGACGGCAGGGGAACTCGATGCCACCCGGCTGGCCCGCCTGGATGGGCTGATGGATCATTCCTTCATGTGGCACTGGCACACTTCCGATTGCCTCGTCTACTGGTCGATTCGCGAACGGATCCCGCAACAGATCGAGGCGTTGCGGCAGGAAATCCAGTCGGACGGGCCATCCGACGAATTGCAAATCCGGTTAATTGAATGCCTGAGATTCGATAAACAGTACGACAGGGCCCTTGCGCAAATCGAGCAGTTGCCGGGGTCCCAGGCCCGCCGCAATGCATTGCGGCAACGGGTATTGCGTGAGGCCGGTCGCTGGCAGGCGCTGGCGAACGAGTATGAACTGGGTCGCGTTAACGACGCCCGGGGGCAATGGTCTGCGCCGGCGAGGCGGCCCTGACGCACTACTGGTCCGGAAATCCTGAACGGCAAATTGCCTGGCAGTCCACGATCACCCGCTCCGACACTCCCGAATCCTGCAATGCGCTGGCCACGATCCAGCTGGCCGAAATGGATTTGCCGGGTTTGCGGGAGACCTGCGGCAAGATGACACCCGGCGCAGCCTTTGAGCTGTTGTGTCGCATGGAACAATACGAGGAAGCGTTTCGAATTAGCGGCGCGCCGCAGGATCCGGAGGGTCGGCAAACCTGGTTTCGCGGCCAGCTGCGAATCCTGGACCGAAAACTCAATCTGTCCCGAACCCGAGACGACGAACAGGCGCAACGCGAAGCGGTCGACCTGCTGTTGCTGCTGCCTGCTTTTGCCAAATGCGTCGGCGACCTCGGTGATATTGAACAGGCGAAATGGTACTTCGAACAACTGGCGGAACGGCTTCGCGGCGAAGTCAGTTATCAGTCGCTGTTTTGGCGAACGCAGACGTTCGAACAGGTATCCGGATTGAACATCGGCGACGAGATCTGGCACTATTTCGAGTTGTTGGCGTTGCACGAGGAAGTAGAGCGGGTCGTGGAAACCCTGTTTCCGGATACCCCCGACGAGGCCGCGATGTGGTCCGAGATCCTTCGCCAGTCGGTGCCCGAGCCGGTCGAGCGCATGCGATTCGTCGCCAGTCTGTTAAAAAGTCCGCATGGTGACGCCGGCCAACAGTTCGACATTGAGTTGCTGACCAGCGTGGCACGACAGTACATCGACCGCCGCCCGGCGGCCCAGCGGGCCAACTACCTGTTCCTGCTCGGCCGCACATGCCAGCTGCACGAGCGACAGGCACTGGCCCGGGACCTGACCCTGGAGGCCGGCTTTCTGGGAGAACCGCAAGCGTTTGCGGCGCTGGCCGACGAGGCGGCTGCCGCCCAACAATGGGACCAGGCGTTGGCCTGGGCCGAGCGATTGCAGGAAATCAGTCCGCCCGGCAAACACCGCTATCGGGCGGCCTGCTACAAAAAAATGTTGGGCGACGAGGAGGCGTTTGCCAGCGAATGTCGCCACGCCGGACTGCTGGATTTGCACTCCTGGAACGTACTGGACACGGCACAGATGTTGCAGGCCAGCGGCTTCCCCGAAGTCTCCCTGGAAATATCCAGCCGGTTCCTGTCGGCGATTACGGCCGAACAATCGGATGTCTATTGGGTCCACCAGCGGCTGGCGACCCTCCACCAGGATTCGGATCCCGGGCAGGCACTTTGGCACTGGCGTCAGGCCCAGTTATCCTGGACAGGCCATATGGATTTGAGCATCAACAACACGTACCGGACTCAATATTACGCCACCGAGGCGGCCATGGCCGAAGCCCAGGTGGCGTTGAACGAAGGCCACGCCTCCCGCGCCGCCGAAATCCTGTTGCGCTGCGCGACCGTTTCTTCGGCCTCCACATCCCTGGTGGAGCGGTTTGTTCCCCAACTCGATCAGGCGGATGAAACCCGACTGGCCGACCGCGTGTTCACGGCCGTCATCGACCGTTTCCAAACTGTCCTGGCCCGCTGGCCAGACAGCGCCCTGCACCACAACAATTTGGCATGGGCCTGCGCCCGATGTCACCGCCGCCCGGATTTGCAGCTGGCTCACGCGCGGCGGGCGGTCGAACTGGAACCGGACAATACCAGCTATCTGGACACGCTGGGTGAAGTCCTGTACCTGGGCGGCGAAACGGACGAAGCGATCACGCTGGCCCGACGCTGCATCCAGCTAAACCCGTTTAGCCAGCACTATCGCGAACAGCTGCAGCGATATCAGGGCCCTCGCGACTGACCGACCGATGCCGCGGCTGCCTTCCGCTCAGGCGGCTTGTCGAGGCGCGGTTGGCGTTGCTGGCCGGGCGGGGCGGTGGAATCCGGGTCGTTGTTCCCAGCTCGTTACCAGGCGGTTTCCGGGTGTCCCGGCCACGGTAAACAATACGCCGACCAGCATCCCTGTGGCGGCCCCGGCCAACACATCGCTGGGCCAGTGCGCTTGCGACTCGATACGTTGAATACTGGCCAGCATCGCCAGGCCGGCAAACAACCAGCGGCCCCGGGGAAATACCCATGACAGGCCGATCGCCAGTCCTGCTGCGGTGGCCGCGTGCGCCGACGGAAAGGATTGCCAGCCGTAATCGAAATAATCGGCCGGCGGCGGCGAACCCGACCAACCCCCGGCCCACGTCGCCTGAACATCGGTGATGGCTTCGTCAATCACCATGGGTCGGCGACGGGCCACCAGTAACTTCATGCCGTTGGCGGCCAATCCGGCACCGAATGCACAGGCAACGATTCGGGGGATGTGAATCCGGGCCATCGGTGCCAACACCCAGACCGCGATCAATATGATCAGGATGCCCGAGCCGTGCGCAAAACACTCGCTGAATTTGAACACGCGCCGCAAGTCGCCCGGCCATAACGAGGTGTCGGACATGACACGGGACAGGCCAATATCGAGTGGATAGACCAGCCCGGCCAACAGCCCGGTCACGGCGATCAGCAACAGCCACCCGGTCAAGGATTGCCGGTTACCGGCAGAACGACTGGAATGCACCGGAACTGGATTCACAGGAATTTGATTGGGAAAAGGGCGGCGAGGGAACTGTCAAATCCGAAAAATGGTGGTTCGGTGCGACGTCGTTGAGGCACGATACGGGACCCTGGCCGAAGGTTCGGTTCGGCATGATACCCGCTCGCGGCCGATGTTGACCGGATTTATTCGTCGACGACGGAACGATAACGGCGGCGGCGGCGGCGACGGACACTGTGTTGCCAGAACGACGTTTCGCCTTCCTCAAACCAGTATCCCCCCAACACCTTGTAAAAAATCAGGATGACCAGGGCTCCCGCAGTGCCCACAAAAAACCCGCGAACGCTGACCGGCTGGACTGCCTGGCCGCTGCTGAAATACTGCAGGATCGCGCAGCCAATCAGTGTCCCCACGATTCCCATTAGCAGCGTTGCCACGGATCCGCCCGGATCTCGCCCCGGCATAATCGCCTTGGCGGCCAGACCCACCACGGTTCCAAACCCGATCCATGTCAAACCGAGATTCATGTATTGTGCGAGCAGTTCGAGGTCCATGCGTTTTTCCTGAATGGATCGGCAGCTGTTGTGCGGGGCCGTACGCCGCGGAACCGGCAATTGCCGTTGCCGGGATACGGTACGTTTGGCTGATTTAACAAATATCGACCTGCGAGCGAACAGCAATTGATGGTTTTTGACGGCGGGTTTTGGCAATTCAGGGAGTTCAGGAAACACGTGCCCGCCACCAGCAACGCTGATTTGACGGATCGCGCACGGTCTCTACAATGGTTGACATCGGGTTGGATCAACCCGCAACGCATGGCAAGGGCGGATCGGGAAACCCGCAAGGAGTTGACAATGCCAGCACCTTCAACACGCCCGGGGCCCAACGGGCCAGCGATCCTTCGAATCTTCGTCTGTGGATTTACCTCGCTGCTGGGATTTGCGACGCTGCCGGGATTGTCGCCGGCGTTGCTGGAGGCTCAACTGATTCGGGTCAGTCAGCCGCTGACATCCACCAGCGATTCGTTTTTCAATCGAACGGGCATTCAGTTCGGAATGTCGTTTGCCGGGAACAGTCGAATCCGGGGATACAACGCGGCCGGGCAAATCACCCCCAACATCGATATTTCCCAAAACAGCATCGGCTCGACCATTCCGCCCTTTGGAGGCTATGACCCCAATGCCGCCTTGCGAACAGGCTTCGCGGTCATTGGCGGTAACGGCGGATTTTCGCTGGGCCTTGTTGCCGGGAAGGGAAACACGCGCAGTCTGGTTTCCTCAACGCCGTCGGTGACGATGTTTAACGGTCAGTCCGGATCCATATTCAGCGGCCAACTCCGGCCGTTCGTAACCGGGATCACCCCGGTCATCGGTAATTCCAGCGGCGTTGGAATGGTCCGGCCATTGGGATTGCCACAAGGGTTTCGCGTATCGGGGAATCCGGAACGACCCCTCAACGTCGCGCCGCAAACCTATACCAACCCCGACAGCACGGCCACTCAGGGGGCCCTGAGCCTGGCCGAGATTTCCCGACTCAATGCCAACCGCGAATTGCAGCAGCAGTCCGAATGGAAGGCAGAAATTGAGTCGCTGGTTGCCGACGCCAGGCGATTGGTTAACAAGCAGAAATTTGGAGCGGCCCGGGCGAAATTTTCGCGCGCCATTCGCAAGCTGGGCGAAAGCGCGGAAACCTCCGGGATCAGAAACGAATTGACCGCGGAACTGGACGCGATTCGCGACCGGCGCTGAACCGTCCGGCAGGACCGGGCTCCCGCATCCAACACGCCGGGTGACCTGAGGGTCCACATGCGGCATGCCTGCCTGGAACGTTTGTTTCAGGCATTCGACCGGCAACCCCACCATTGTCCCGCTACCATTGCGCCAGCAGGTCGTAGGCAATGTGCGTTCCCACTGCCACTCCGAATCCCCGCAACAGAAAGACGGTGCAGAAGAACAGGCTGGCCAGAAAGCGGATGACAAACGTCGGCAGATCCAGGACCGCGCCGGCGGGATTAACAATCTGGTAATGGGCGGCGGCAAACACGACGCTGGTCAGGAGCAGGCCGCCCGAAATGGCGATGACCCTGGAAAACCCGAGTCGCCGCAATCCCAAAACCAATCCGCTCAGCAGCAACAGTCGAAAGACCAGTTCCTCGTAAAGACCGGCCCCGCAAAACGAAACAAATGACTCCCAGCCGCCGCGGGACGTAACAAGGGCCGTCGCATCGAGGCCGGGGACGGCCATCAGAAATGCCTGCGAATGTTCCAAAAACCATAATTGATGGGCCTTGGCGGCGCAAAGCAGGATCAGACCCAGGCCGGCAGATTCCACGACCATTCCGGCAAGTGTCGAAAACCGAAATCCGGCCCGATCCCGTCGGCGATGGTGCATCGCCAGCAATGCAAGTATCGTCAACAGGGGCAACAGGAGCAACTGACCCGCCCCCAGTCCCTGCAGGACCCATTGCACTCCCGTTTCCACGCCATTGCGAGCCACGGGCGAGTCGCAAAACACGATTCCCAGTTCGTAAATCAAAAGAATCGGCGTGACAAACACCAGACAAACGATCGGTCGCAACGTCTCCAGTTGATAAATCTCGTCAGGTCGACGCGGCACCGGTCTTTGAGTCGGTTGTGCCAGCTGTCGAGCGGTGAGGCGGTCCGTCATCGAGTGACCAGTCCCTGAGTCCATTCGTGGTTGGCGATTCGTGGTTGGCGATTCGTGGTTGGCGGGTGGGCCGCAGGCCCATTCATTCGCGGCATACTCCAAGGATTATAAAGGCACAGCCAAAGTTGCCAACGCGAATCGTGCCCCTTGCCAACGCGAATCGCGGCTGTTTGCCAACACGCGTCGGCCATCCACCATGGGGTCGGCCGTCGGTCATTGATCGAGGGACCAGTCGATTGCTGGCAGTCGTTGCTGCCGGCGATAGCTGTTTACCTGGGAAAACGGGCGACTCCCGAAAAACCCGCGATGCGCCGACAGGGGGGACGGATGCGGGGCTTCGATAATCAGGTGCCGCCGCTCATCGATCAGTTGGCGTTTTTGCCGGGCCGGGTTTCCCCACAACATAAAGGCCACGTTTTGCCGCCGGGCACTGACCAGTGAAATGATTTGGTCGGTGAACCGCTCCCAACCCCGCCCGCGATGGGAATGGGCCTGCCGGGCGTCCACGGTCAGCACCGCATTTAACAGCAAGCCGCCGCGACGGGCCCAGCCGGTCAGATCGCCGCATCCGGCGGTACCGGCAATCCCCGTATCGTCCGCCAGCTCGCGCAGGATGTTGCGCAGCGACGGCGGATGCTTGATGCCATTCGGGACCGAAAAACAGAGACCGTGGGCCTGACCGTCCCCGTGATACGGATCCTGTCCCAGTATCACGAACTGGACCTCGGAGAGGGGCGTTAATTCCAAAGCCCGAAACACCTGATCACGGTCCGGATACACCGATGTGGCGCGTCGACGGCGGTCCACGAATTGTTCCAGTTCGGTGAAATACGCCGAACGGCGCTGACCGATCAGCGGCCCCGTCCAGTCGCTGCCCGTCGGCCAGGTGAAAGCGCCGGAATCGGCGGTGGGGGCCGCAGCACGGGTCACGGGATGTCACCTCAAGGGGAATTTGCAAGAATGGGCAACGTTTCCGGGCGAATGACCGGCCACACCCGTCAGGGTCCGACCTGGACAATTGGAATTAAATGGAATTTGACAAATACCTGGACCGCCTGCAACGACCGGCCAGTGAAAAAAACGAAGAGTTTTCCTGTGACGGCCGTCTGCGTCACTTGATCAACGCCGGGCAACTCACACCCGATCGGGTGGACCATCTGTGCGGATTGGCCGACCGCATACGCAAGCTCTCGGCCGATCGCCAGTCGGCCAACCAGCTGCGCCAACTGCTCTGTCACCGGCGGGCCATGCTGTACTTCACCCAGCCTTCCACGCGGACGTTTCTGTCATTCATGGCGGCGTGCCAGATTCTGGGGCTGACCTGCAATGAAGTCCGTGACCCGCGGACGTCGTCGGAAGTGAAACGTGAATCGCGGATGGACGCCATTCGCATGTTCAGCAGCTACTTTGACGTCATCATCATGCGCAGCCCGCTGGCCAATTTTGCCGAAGCCTGTTCGTACCTGATGAACGACCTGGCGGCCCTCGGCAAACGCTGGGTCCCGATCATCAATGCCGGTTCCGGTGCCGATGAGCATCCAACCCAGGCGTTGCTGGATGTGTACACGCTCAAACGGACGTTTGCGTTTACGGATCGCCGCGGTTCCGATCAGCGGTTTCACCAGTTGCGTCAGACGAATCCACAGCTGACCCAGGGGCTGGACAACAAAACCTACTCATTTTGCGGTGATTTTGGACGCGGTCGGACCGTCCGTTCCCTGGCCACCGTGTTGGCGCAATATGAAAATGTGCGAATGATTTTTGTGGCTCCCGACCAGAGGGCGTTGCGTCTGGACGAGCGACTTCGCCAGCATTTGATTGACTGCGGCGTGGAATTGCATGAGGCCACGGCGACTGGATGATTCCGTGGCCGGCCGGCCCCTGCTGGAACAAACGGATTGCCTTTACATGACGCGAATCCAGCGGGAACACAATTCCGCGGACGACGAGCAGGAAATCGGAAAATTGGACCTGTCCCCTTTTCAATTGACGCCCCAACGGGCCGAACGGTTGCCGTCCTGGGCAGCCATCATGCATCCTTTTCCGCGCGACAGTCATGTCCAGGAAATTCCGGAATCGGTCGACACCAATCCCCGGGCCATGTATTTTCGGCAAGCTCGCAACGGGATGTGGGCCCGGGCCGCGCTGTTGACCCACATCTTTGGAGTCGAACACGAACTGTTCCCGGACGAACAAGATTGATCCAGCGGTCGTAACGACCGCGAAAGCTGCTCCTGACCTGGCGGGAATTCGCTCCCCGGTTCGTCCGGTTGACCATGGAAACACGGCGCTACCACAGGTTCGGGGCGATGGACGGGCCGACGCTCTGATCGATACGGCATTCCGGGAATCGGTCACTCGCCCACAGGTCGGATCGGACCGCCATGAACCTGCATCAGTTCAAACAGCAACAAATGGATCGCCAGCAGGATACCAATGATTGACAGGGCAAAGGCCACAAAGACGACCAGCGCCCAGTCTGCAAACGGTTTTCCGGCTGCGCCGCTGATTCGTCGAAAATAACGACGGTAGTGCAGCGGTGCCGCGGTATTGACGATCACGCCCATGACGATCATGACGACGCCGATGACCGTGGACAACAGCGTCAACCACGGGTTGGTCGTGATACCCAGGCTTTGGATTACCAGGGCAAAACGGGCCACCACGAAACCGAACGCCATCAGCGCCAGTCCGGTCCGGATCCACGCCAGCAAGGTCCGCTCGGTGGCCAGTTGCACACGCGGATCGGATTCGGCGACTTCGGGTTTTTGAGACGGTTCGGGTGACGATGTCGCGTTGGGTTGCATGCCTGTGCATCCAGTCAAAAAAAGTTCAGTCAAAAACGGGGGGCCGACGAGGGTCCGGGCCCATGGATGGATTTCAGGACCGATTAACGGATTTGAGTCCTGACCGGCGTTGCAGAAAACTCTGATTGGGTGCCACGGCTGGCTGGTCCAGCCGTGCGGTCTTCCACGGCATTGGCATGCGCCCAAACAGCGACACACCGAAACAGGGGACATTCTGGCTCGGTAGAATCGTAGTGCTTTCATGCGAAAAGGGTCAGGGCCCATGAATGGATTTCAGGACCGATTAACGGATTTGAGTCCTGACCGGCGTTGCAGAAGACTCTGAATGGGTGCCACGGCTGGCTGGTCCAGCCGTGCGGTTTTCCAACCCATTGGCACGCGCCGACACAGGGGACATGCCGGCCGGGACATAACAGGGACAGGTCCATTGATTGACCGTCACGTGCACCGGGCGGTGACCGATACGGAGCGGACTGCCTTGCGTGGCAACGCCCGGCGGGTCACCCCGTATGGCGCCGCCGACTGGATCCAGAGTACCGGCCGTCGACGCGGTCCGGAATCGAAAGTAAGACCCCGCGGCCTTCCCGCCAAAAAACCATCCTGAACCCATGAAACGGGCCTGTCCGGCTCTGCAAAAAATGATGATTTGATGCCACGACCGCGTTGTCTTGCAGATCGGTTTCCCCGGAAATGGCACGGTTGGACAAGCCAACCGTGGCAGCCTTGCCTTCAAGCCCAAATGTTTCTGCAGAGCCGACCCGTCGCCTTGAACAGAAACCCCTTAAAGAAAGGGGCGCACCGCGGACGTATTCAGCGCGCGGGCGGCTCATGATTCTGGCGGGCTTCCTCGAATCCTCGTTCCACAAAGCCGGTTACCACTTTGGAGTGCGCCTGAATCAGCTGAACGACGTATGGATCGGCCGAAACTTCCCGAACGCGAATGCCCCCGGGAGTATTTTCCAGCTGCATTTCAATCTGGCCGGCATGCGCAAATATTTCACGAAACAGGGGGTCACGCATGCGAATCGGTCGAGCGTGCTCAACCCGCTCATGCATGGAAGCGACGTGCTCCTGAATCCGGGCAGTTATTTCCGGATCGTCCGATTCGGTCAACGTTTCCACGCCGTTTTCCAGTAACTGGACCTGCCGGGTAATCCGGTCCTTGTTGGTCAGCAAAAAATGAAACAGATCGCGGTCCTGGGCATGTGTTTTGGGTGGTTCGGATTGCCGGGCGGAATCGTCCGGGGGCGTTTCCGATTCGGACGCGCCGGAACCAGGCGGCGTTGCGGTGGTTGCCGTCTGATTGTCCGGGCACTGGCATTCGGATGAATCCCCGGCGGCGCAAGCCTGACAGTCAGCGCAGGCGGTTTCCGCCTGTTGCGACCTGTCGGTCTCCCTGGCGCACAGGCCACAACAACCGGACGGCGAATTCGTGGCGATCTGTTTGACAGCTCCGCCGGCGGCATTCCCAACGGATTCGCCGGTCGTCGACCAACAATACCCGCCAGCGGCCGGCGGCTGGACGCTGGTGGTTGCGTCGGTCGCCTGGGAAACTCGCTTGGGAGAATCGCAGGCGGCCGCCAGCAAACCGATCACGAAACAGAGCACGATCAGTCGGCCGAAATATTTTTTGCAGGCAGTCATGGTTTTTCTCCGGAGTCGGAAACAGGAGATGTCGTGACAAGGTCGATGGTTTCGGTGTTTCGATACAACAACCAGTACATCACGGGAATTACGATCAGGGTAAACAGGGTGGACGTCAGAATGCCGAAGATGATCGCCCAGGCCAGCCCGGAAAAAACCGGGTCCAGGGTAATCACCCAGTTGCCCAGCAGCGTCGTACCGGCGGTCAACAGAATGGGACGCGTACGAACCGCAACGCTGCGCACAATCGACTCCTCCAGCGACAGTCCGTCGGCCAGGCCATAGTGGATGAAATCAACCAGCACAACAGAATTGCGTACCACGATACCGGCCAGGGCAATCATCCCGATCATGGCCGTGGCGGTGAAAAAAACGGGATTGGCATAACCGCCGACCATTTCGGAACGGCTCATATTCAACAGCCAGAATCCGGGCATGATTCCGATCAACGTCAATGGAATCGCCAGCATGATGACGATCGGCAACAGCCGCGATCCGGTTTGAAACATCAATAGCAAAAAGATAGCCAGCAGGGCGGCCGCAAACGCCAGGCCCAGATCGCGAAACACGTCGAGCGTGATTTTCCACTCCCCTTCACCGTTCCATTTCACGTTGTAATCGGCGGGCAGGTTCCAGGCGATTCCTCCGCCCGGGGACAACCACGTTCGCCGGGCCACGGGCCGGGCATCGTTGTCGTCCACACCGGGGTGGGGGCGGATTCGATCAAACTCCATATCCATGATGGCATCGGCCGGGGGGCGTCCGGCGACTTCCCCAAACACGTACATGACGGGTTTCAGATTCTTGCGGTAAATGGTTTTGTCTTCCACCTGTTCGACGAACCGTCCCAGACCATTCAGCTGGACCAGCGCACCGGACTCGCCCTGGACATAGATTTCGCCGAGATCGTCAATGGCTGATCGGCTGGCCCGTGGCAGCCGCAAAACGATCGGCAACGGAGCAACTTCGTGCGGATTGCGCATGACCGCGGACCGGTCGCCACCCAGCGCCATTTGCAGGGTTCGCGCGACATCGTCGGTGGAGATCCCGGACAGGGCGGCTTTGGGTTTGTCGGTTTCAAAAATCCAGCGGGTTTGAACGGACTCGCTGCTCATGTCCACATCGACGACGCCAGGCTCCCGGGCCATTCGGTCACGAACGGTTTCTGCCGCCGCAATCAGGCTGGTGTAGTCGCGATCGGCCGGTCCGTAGACTTCCGCCGTAATCGTCGCCAGAACGGGTGGGCCGGGGGGAACTTCCACCATCTTGATATCCGCTCCCCGGTGTTGGCCAATTTCGGTCAGCCGGTCACGCAGCCGCAAAACGATCTCGTGGGATTGTTGGCGCCGCTGTTCTTTGGGGACCAGATTGACACGAATATCCGCTTCGGACGGCCGGGTCCGCAAATAGTAGTGTCGCACCAAACCGTTAAAATCCATCGGCGAGGGGCGCCCCGTAAACACCTCAAAGTCGCGAACTTCGGCGACTCCCGACAGGAAGCGGGCAATCTCGCGGGCCACGTTATCGGTTTGATCCAGCGTGGTATCCTCGGGCATGTCGATCAGAATCTGAAACTCGTTCTTGTTGTCATACGGCAACATCTTGAGCGGGACCAGCCGCAACGCAGGCAGAAACATGGCGCCGGCCAGCAACAGCGCCACTCCCGCCAGCGTGGCCACGGCCAGCCGGCGATTGCGCAATACGGGCCGCAGCCAGCGACCGCACTGGCGATACAGGAATCCCCTTGTCACATCGAATCCTTCCCCGTCGCTGTTGGCCGCCAGCATCGGGCGCAGCGCGACCATCGCCATCCAGGGTGTCACGAGGAAGGCCACAACCGTCGACAGCGTCACGGTCAACGGGACGTTGAGCGCCATCGGCGCCATGTACGGTCCCATCATGCCGGTGATAAAGGACAGCGGCAAAAAGCTGACAATAATGGCCAGCGTCGACATGATCAGTGCCGGACGAACCTCCTGAATGGCCGCCAGGACACTGCGGCGTGCCGAAGCCACCCGCATGGAAAAATATCGGGCAATGTTTTCCACGTCGGTGATGGGGTCATCGACCAGCAGACCCAGGGACAGGATCAGCGCAAACATGGTGACGCGATTGATGGTGTATCCGAACAGCAGGTTGACGGCCAGGGTCAGGCTGTAGCAGACCGGAATGGCCAGCGCCACCACCAGGGCGGCCCGCCAGCCAATGGTTAATCCAATTAATCCAACAACGGTGATGACGGCGATGGCCAGTCCCTCGACCAGTTCGTTGACCTTGTCGTTGGCCGTCTCGCCGTAGTCGCGCGTCACCCGATAATGCACGCCATCGGGCAGCATTGACGGAGACAAAACCTGCAGGCTGTGTTCAATTTCCCGGGCAACCGCGACCGCATTACTGCCCTTGCGTTTGGCCACTGCCAGATGAACGGCCGGAAACAGGTCGATCTCTGATCGCGACGGTTCGCCCGCTCCGGTGTGCCCGGCCGGACCGAAACCGATCCAGCTGTATGCCTCGGGTTCGGCCGGACCATCGCGGATGTCGGCAATATCGCGGAGATATACCGGACGCTGGTTGACAATCTGGACGACCAGACTTCCCAGTTCGCCCTCGTCCCGAAATATCGTTCCGGCCTCGACCACAAACGACTGGTTTTGTTGTTCGAACGATCCAGCGCGGGTGTGCCGGTTACTCGATTGCAGGGCCCGGGCGACCTGCAGGGGCGATGTGCTGCGGGAGGCCATCCGCTGGGCATCCAGTTCAACCCGAATCTCGCGGGGCCGGCCGCCGCTGATCCGGACCCGGTTGGTATCCGGAATCGATTGCAATTCGTTTTGCAACTCCTGGGCAATGCGATACAGCTGATGATCGTCATAGCGGCGGATGTCGTCACTCCAAAGCGTCACGATCACAATGGGCACATCGTCAATTTCAACCGGTTTGACGACCCACTGGCTGACGCTTTGAGGGATCTGGTCGACATTCGACTGGACCTTGTTGTACAGCTTGACCAGGGAATCCTCCCGGTCCTCGCCCACGTGGAATCGCACGGTGACGATCGAGCGACCACTTTGCGACATCGAATACACATACTGGACGCCGTCGATCTGGAAGAGCAGTTTTTCCAGAGGCTGAGTCACCTGTCGCTCGACTTCGGCCGCCGACAATCCGGGGGCCTCAATCAGCACGTCGGCCATGGGCACGACAATTTGAGGTTCTTCCTCACGGGGCGTCAGGTACAACGCCACCCCGCCGATGGCCAGCGAAATGACGGTAAACAGGATCGCCACATCGCCGCGCAAAAACAGGGCCACCAGCCGCGTCAGGATTGGCTCCGGCGGTTCCCCCGAATGGGTGACTCCGGACCCGGCAGATTCCGGTCGCGAATCGCTCACCGAACCTCCTCCTGGCTGGCCGGCGAGATACTGGCGGGCTCGCCAGATGATTCGACGGCGTTGTCAGCATCGGGATAGCAGACAACGAGTTCGCCTTTTTTCAGTCCGCTGAGGACCTCAATACGTCCCGGCATTCCCAGTCGGCCGGTTTTGACAAGTCGCCGTTGCAGCGTGTTATCGTCCATCACCACGTCGACAAACTCCAGTTGTCCGATTCGGCGAATGGCATCGGTGGCCAAACACAAGTGAATCCGGGTTCCGGCCGGAATCAACAGTCGACCGTACATGCCCTCGTACAGGTTGTCGTGGCGGGGCAAGCTGGCTTTGACCAGGAATGAGCGGCTGGCGGCATCGGCCTGGGGAACAATTTCATCGATCGTGGCCACAAAGCGGCCGTTGACCGAATCCACCAGAACGTTCAGCGGCTGGCCGACCGCCAGCTTGATGGCCAAATTCTCCATCACCGGAGTCTCCAGTCGCAGGGACTGGGAATCATACAACGTCAGAATCGGCACGCCGGGTTGGGCCGTGTCCCCCGGTTCCGCCGTGCGATCGACGATCCGACCGGACCTGGGAGCGGTAATCCGCGAATACGACAGCAACACTTCGGCTTCGGTGACGGCCTGACCGGCACGGCGCTGGTTGGCCCTGGCGACATTCAACTTGCGATTGGATTCATCGTACTCGCGTTGGGAAATGGCGTTGGATCGCAACAGGTTTTGATTGCGATCGAAATCGGACTGGGCTTCCTCGGTCGCGGCCTCGGCAGCCGTCAGCAGCTCGCCGGCCTGCCGCAGTCGCGATTCCAGTTCTCGCGTATTCAGAGTGATCAGCAAGTCTCCCTGGTTGACAAAATCTCCGGCGCTCACGTGGATTTCCTCGATGGTCGCCAGGATTTTGGAGGAAATCACGCTGCGGCTGGCGGCTTTCAACGTTCCCACCGCTTCCTCGATATATTCCTTTTCCACTTCGTGGACCACTTCGGTCGGTTGTCCATCGAGCATCCGGGCTGGCGGCGGCGATTCGCCAGGCTCAATCTTCTGTTCAAACGCACCGGAGACCCAGGCGATCACCAATGCCAGCCCCACCAGCCCCAGCCCCACGGGAATGATCCGTTTCCCGATCCGCAGAACGGTTCGCAATGTCCGAGCTCGTTTGTTCATCGTTTCTCCAGGTCCCGATTTTCCGTTGGCTCCCTTACCGGGGGACGTCTGGCGGCGAAGCCACCCATTTCTGCAGTTGATCGCGGAGCTGGTTCTCGTCGGGCAAACCGGAAAACTGGCCCAGGTTTTGGCCGTTTTCGAAAACCAGAATCGTCGGCAGCGAGTCAATATTCCAGGAGGCAGCCAGTTGCTCTTCCTGGTCACTGTCGATCTGGACAAACTTGATGCGCCCGGCGAATTCACCGGCCAAACGGTCCAGGATCGGCGCCAGCGCACGGCAGGGCGGGCACCACGAGGCATAGAAGTCAACAACCACCGGAATTTCGCTGTGCAGCACCTCGGACGGAAAGGATTCGCCGCTAACGGAAATGACATGAGATTCCCGCTGCCGGGCCGCGTTCCCGAGCGATTGCCGGACCGGCGGAACGTCTGGAGTTAGCCCGGCTGTGTCGGGACCGGCCGCGAGCGATTTTTGGGTAACGGATTTGCCAGCCGGACCCGGCTGGTGACAGGCTCCGCTCATTCACGTCGATACGCCAAACATCGGCAAAATCCACAGCTGCAACGCCAGCCAGGCGGCGACGATTCCCAGGATGACCAGTACCTCATTCATCGTTTACTCTCTCCCAGACTGGTTTCTTGCGGAACAGGAACCCGGAGTGCCGGATTCCCGGACATGGTCGCTGGAACGTTTGATACCGGTTCCGGTTCATGCGTTTCCGACTCACGGCTGGCCGCGCCGGTTGAATCGGGCGGGGACGGTCGCAAATCGCCGGGCCCGGATTCCAGGTGGCGAAATGCCTGATGCGCCAGAGGAATACATGCTGATCCAGAAATGCCGCATCCAGTCCCGCCCGTTGCAACTTGTCCATCACCGGACCCTTGATTTCCGCCAGCCAGAATTCGATTCCGGCCGCGTCCAGCTCATGCCGAATCGTCTCGATTATCTCGATACCCGTGGCGTCCACGTCGTTAATCCCGCTGCCGGTCAGCAACACATTTCGGATGTCCGGCCGCTGACTGACCTGTTCCATAATCCACGATTCCACGAACGGCGCGTTGGCAAAATTCAGACTCTCGTCGATGCGGATCGCCAGCAAACCGGGCGAGCACCGGACGGGGTGTCGGCGGACATTTCGAAAATGCTCGCTGTCCCCGAGGCGACCGATTTCGGCCACATGAGGGCGGCTCGTTTTCCACATCAGCATGACAATGGTGGCGGCCACGCCCACCAGAATGCCCGTTTCAATTCCGCTGGCCAGAACCGCCACGAAGGTCGTCACCAGGGCGATTGCATCGGCCGGATTATGCCGCCACAACACAAACGGCGTTTTGAAATCGATCAGGCCAGTCACGGCCACGACGATGATCGCGGCCAACACCGCCTTGGGCACATAAAAAAACAGCGGCGTCAAAAAGGCAACCGAAACGGCAACCAGGATCGCGGTAATCACGGATCCGAGGGGCGTTCGCACCCCGGCAGAATAGTTGACCAGCGAACGGCTGAAGCCTCCGGTGACCGGATAGCCGCCGCTAAAGGCGGCACCCAAATCGGCCATTCCCAGCGCAAACAGCTCGCGGTTGGCGCTTACCTTTTCCCGCCGCCGGCTGGCCAGTGCCCGGGCGACCGAAATACTTTCCAGATAACCCACCAGCGTGATGACCAGCGCCAAAGGGAAAAGCGACTGCAGGAGACCGGGACTCAACCCGGGCATGGTCAGCCGTGGCAGTCCTGCGGGAATTTCCCCGACCACGGCCACCGCAGCGGATTGATCGAGCGAACCGCCGAACACCCACAGCGCCATGGCGACGACCGCCACCAGCGGCCCGGTTTTGGCGATTACGTCCGCCACGTTTTTGGGCAATCCGGCGCGGTGCAGCAGCGGGCTGACGGCCCAGGCAAATAACAGCAACAATCCACAGCTGGTCAGGCCGATGGCCAGGGTTGCCGGATGCGCGTCACCCAGATGCTGCATGGTTCGCCCAATCAGCTGCCAGGGGTAATGGCCCGTTTCGACCGAAATCCCCAGCAAGTGTTTGACCTGGCTGAACCCAATCACAATGGCGGCCGCGCTGGTAAACCCGGCCAGTACCGGGTGGCTGATAAAATTGACCAGGAATCCGAGGCGAAAAATAGCCATCAGGATTTGCAGCGTCCCAACCAGCAACGCCAGCGTCAGACACAGACTCACAAATTCCGCGGACCCGGGCGTTGCCAATTCGCCGACACCCGAGACCACCAGCAACGAGATCATGGCCACCGGCCCGACGGCCAGTGCATTGCTGGTTCCCAAAACGCTGTACAGCAACAGCGGCAGAATACTGGCGTACAATCCCACCTGGGGTGGCAATCCGGCCAACATGGCATAAGCCATGGCCTGCGGCACCAGCATGATCGCAACCACCAGTCCGGCGATCAAATCACCGACGAAATACTCGCGCCGGTAATGCGTTAACCGTGCGGCCAGCGGCGAAATCGTGGTTAGCCACCCCGGAACGTTCATCGGGCCTCCTGCAACCGGGGTTTTCGCGATTGCCCGGCTGGCAGTTCCTTTTTGCAGAAGTACCAGTCGGTGCATTCATGCCCCTGGCTGGCCCGGGCTTCCGCTTCGCTGACCGTTGCCGGTGGCGGGACAATCACCGCATCGCCGGGCTTCCAGTCAGCCGGAGTCGCGATACCGTGCTCATCGGACGTTTGCAGCGCCTGCAACAGCCTCAGAAATTCCGGGATGCTGCGACCGTTGCTCATGGGATAGTAAACCATGGCCCGCAAAATGCCTGCCGGATCAATCAGGAAGGCGGCCCGCACGGTCGAGGTATCGCTGGCGCCGGGCATGATCATGCCGTACGCTTTGGCGACCTTCATCGACAGATCATCGATGACCGGAAACGGGATTTCGACGCCAAACTTTTCCCGAATGTTGTGAATCCACGCCAAATGCGAAAAGGTACTGTCTATCGACAGTCCCAGCAGCTCGCAGTTGAGTTTTTGAAACTCGGGGAAGGCCCGGGCAAAGGCGATGAACTCGGTGGTGCACACCGGCGTGAAATCGGCCGGGTGTGAAAACAGGATCAGCCAGCGGCCCTTGTAGCTGGACAGCATTCGCAAGCCGTGCGTCGTTTTGGCCTCAAAATCCGGCGTTGGTTCGTTCAGTCGGGGCAAACCGGCTGCTGCCGGTGGGCAGGATACATCGTTCATGGTGGTCTCCAGTGCAGAGTACAAGGGGCACGGTCAACCGTTTCCAGGGCCCCGGCGGGGGCCCGTTAATGCGGCAAACGGGGTTTCAAATTGGCATACAAAAACATGCCCAGCAGGGCGCCCAGCAGCGTGATCAGGGCCATCATTTCACCGCCGCCAATTTGGGCATAAACGGGACCGGGACAGGCTCCGGTAATCGCCCAGCCGGCTCCGAACAGCGTGCCGCCCACAATCACACCGGTGTGAAATGGTTTGGGCTGGTACTCGATCGGCTGGCCTTCAATGGTCCTGCCATGCAGCCGCTTGATCACGGCCATCGAAATCATCGCCACGGCCACGCCAATACCTATGATCAGATACATGTAGGCTTCCCGAAACAAAAACATGTCATGCACCCGTTGCCAGCGGACGACCTCGGATTTGGTCAGCACGATGCCAAAATAAATGCCCAGCAACAACGACATGACCAGCGCCCTGGAGGACAGGCCACCGCGCTGGTTGGTCGGAGCTGCGACGTTGGCGTCGTCGCCGGAAACATGCGTTGGTTTTTCCTGAATGGTGGTCATCGCTGGATTCCTAGTTGGCAAAAATCAGACTTCCCAGGCCCCACGTCACGCCGAGGCCGCCCACGAAGAAAAAGATCGTGGCCACAAGGCTGGGCCAATTCAAATTGGCAATCCCGGTAATGGCGTGTCCGGACGTGCAACCACCCGCGTAGCGGGTTCCGAAACCAATCAGGATCCCTCCGATCAACAACCGGATCGCTCCACCCGTGTTGTGCCAGGACTCCGGCAGAAACTGGACCGGCTCCGCCGACAGAAAACGGTTGGCCACGAATCCGCCGATCACAATTCCAACGGCGAACAACAGGGTCCACAGCCCGGTTCGGCGATCATAGTCCCTGAAATACGACAGCTTGCTCCGCGGTGAACACATGGCACCGATTTGCTGGAGACTGGTCGAAATTCCGAATCCCTGTCCGGTCAGCCAGTACAACAGGGGCACCGTCAATCCGACCAGGATGCCGGACAGCCACACCGGCCAGGGTTGCATAATAAATTCCATCGTGAAAGAACCTCCGGGTAATTGTGAATGGCCACGGGCCGGTCCGGCGACCCGCCCCGGTCGGCCCGGAGCGAGCCATCAGCCGAATTGACGGTCGACTAGCGGCTGGCCACCGGTTTGGCCTCGGAGGCCGAGACCACCGGCAATCCAGCCTTTTCCCAGGCGACAATGCCGCCGGCCAGGTTGATCACGTGCCGGGCACCGGCCCGCTCGGCGATGCTGGCAGCAATCATCGAACGCCCGCCCGTGCGACACTGGAACGCATACGTCTTGTCGCCGCGAAACTGGTCCGCGTTTTCCAGCATGCTGCCCAAAAAGCAGTAGTGAGAACCGGGGATCATCAATTCGTGACGTTCTGGCATCCCGCGTACATCGACCAGCTCGACTTCACCGGAGTTGATTTGGTCGACCAGTTCCCCGGGAGTTGCCTGGGGAATGTCGGCGGTGTCGAGTCCGGATTCGGCGACCTTGTCGGCATCAAACCAGCCGCCAAACTTCTCGATCCCGATTTTTTGCATGATCCGGATAACTTCCGGCAAGTCGTGCGGACTGGCGATCAGGTACACCGGCTGACTGTAATCGAGCAGGGATCCGCCCCACATGGCCATGTATCTGGGCTCCAGATTGATCGTCCCCGGGACATGACCATTGGCAAACTTGCGGGAGGTGCCCGTGTCGACCACCATTTGGCTGGCCACGGTGGCGGTTAGCTCGTCAGCGTCCAGTTCCGGAGGCAGCGACTGGTGGCCGAGAATGGCCGGACCTTCCTTGTTGACCCGCTTCATCAATGCGAAGTACCGGGGGGCTTCCGGCTGTTCCGACAGAATATAGTCGACAAACTCCTGTTCGTCAGTGTACTGCAACGCGGGATTGAACATTTTTTCGTACCCCACGGTGCTGGACGGAATAGCCCCCAGACCCTTGCCGCAGGCACTGCCTGCCCCGTGGGCCGGCCAGACCTGCAAGTAATCCGGCAACTCGCGAAACCGCTTGATGGACTGGTACAGGTCCCGGGCTCCGGGCTCCGCGGTACCGGCAATGCCGGCGGCTTCCTCCAGCAAATCGGGCCGGCCAATCGAACCCACAAACACGAAATCACCAGTGAACATGCCCATCGGCTTGTCGGCCCCGCCGCCTCTGTCGGTCAACAGGAATGAGATGCTTTCCGGTGTGTGGCCGGGCGTATGCATGACCCGAAATTCAATGTTGCCAACGCCAAAGGTATCACCTTCGGTTAACAGCTGATGGTCGTAGTTACTGACGTACAGGTATTTCCATTCGGCAGGCCCCTCGTCGGAGACGTACAGTTTTGCGCGACCCGATCGGCCAGTTCGCGGGCTCCGGAAACGTAATCCGCGTGGATGTGTGTTTCGGCCACGCCCGTGATTTTCATCTTTTCCCTTTGGGCGGTGTCCAGATACTGCTGGATGTCACGACCCGGATCCACGATGATCGCTTCCCCCGTCTTTTGACAACCCACCATGTAGGAAGCGTGAGCGAGTCGGGGATCATAAAAGTATTTGAGCAACATGGCCGATTCTCCCTGGTTTCTGCCGGCGAACAAACGGATGGGCCAACCTGGCGATGGATTCGAATCTCCCGAACATTCAACAGGTTGGGCAACAATAAAAACTAGCCGAAACGCGACCGGATACAATTCATGATGTCCTGCAAGTGCGGCTCGGCGATCTCGTAATACACCGTACGTCCCTCGCGTTGACTGGTTAAAAACCCGCACCGCTGCATCAGCCGCAAATGGTCCGAGGTGGTGGGCTGGTTCAACTCGCATTGCATGGCAATCTCACCCACCGTGTGACGATTGCCGGGCAGCAACAGCTGCACAATCTGCAGTCGATGGGGGTGGGCCAGAATCCGCAGGCATTCGGCGGCATTGTTCAGGGCCTGCCAGTCGAGTGGCGCGTTTCGGGTTTTCGATTTTCGGATCATGGGACAGTCATTTGGCGAGGTTCGACGTCTCTGACAATCCAATATATCGAAATATTTCGATATGTCAATAAGCGAAAATTCCGGGTTGCCGAAATTGGGGACCCCGGGCGGGTCACGTCCTGCCGGGGGCCACCAGAAAACGCGGCCAACAACGGGGCGCGGCGACCCGGGTGGGTAACATGGGCCAGTCCGACCCGCGCTCCGCATCCGCCAAACGGCTATTTTTCGGGACGGGCCTGGCCGTGGCGGGAAAACGGACGCATCAGCAGGCCCAGCACCGCCACCGCGACGACTCCCCCCAGGCCTGCCAGGGCCGTGATGCGGTACGATTCCAGGTAGTCCAGCCAGCCGGCGTTTTCCGCCAGCTGCGGCGAGGGATGAGTACCAACGATCGCCGTCCAGACACAGGCGGCAATGATCAGGGCGCTGACGACATAATTCACGCGGCGTCCGGACAATTGGGAACCCAGGCCCGCCAGGGTGCCCACCAGCATCCCGGCCATCCCGGCCGCCAACAGGTGCCAGGGCAATTGACGCAACTCCGGCGGCTCGTCACCCGGCACAAACTCCCTCAATGCCAGGGGAATTCCCGTCAACAGACCGACAGCGCCGCTGGCCAGCACGGCGCACACGACGCCGACCATTATTGAAATCGTCAGAAGTTTTGCCAGGGCAATCATAGTCCTTGTTCGCCATCCAGCGGGCGATCTTGCCGTGACCCGGGCATTTTGTTCTCGATTATCACCGGGCCGGAAAAACCCCGGATTCCTGCGGGTCTTGTCCGCCAACGGGGCGGATCGCCATCCGGGGATGCCCGGCCCGGACACTTCACTGGACCGGCCGGGCAGCGCCGCCATCCGCCTGATTGACGTTGCGTGTCGCGGCGCGGTGCTGTACATCGCTCTCCGGATCTCACGAGCAACATCGCCCGTGCCGGGATCACAAGCAAACGCGTTTCAAGGGATTCCTCAATGAAAACTGTTCCGTTAATGGCCATCGGTCTTGTTTTGGCTCTTCTTGGGGCCGCGCAGGCGGCACTGGCTCAACAATCAGCATTTTCTCACCGGGAAAACCCGGAAGACAGCCAGCCGCAGGCCCGTCATACCGCCGATTGCAATGCGGACCCGTTGCCGGCCCCCAAAAAAGCAATTCGTTGCGAAATCAAGGCCGATTTGAGTGCCGGATTCCCCTTGCTCAACGGCCAAAAATGGTTTGGCTTTTCGATTTCTCTGCCGCCGGGCGGAACCCGCACGATTCCAGTCATCGGCAAACTGTTTTGCCCGAATCAGGAGACGACAACCAGCGAACCACCGATCAAGAAACGCGTCGTTATCCGGATGCCTGACCGCGACACGGAGAAAGCCGCCGCCGATTCCGGATTATGGCAGGTTGGCTGGTCCCAAAAGGCCGATGACAACCAATGCCCCTGTGATGGTGATTCCGCTTGCCCGAGCGACCACAAGGTGCGGATCGTCGAATATGTGATTGGCCAGAAAACCGGCATGGACGTTGACGTGACCGTCGATTCCGGCACCTGCGATCACGCCTCCGGCTGCACGAACATTTCAGGCGGCCACATGATTCATTTGGGGTCAATGCCCTTCGCCGGCCTGTTGAAGATGCACACGCGTCCGACCGCGTCCAACGATTGCTGTCGGAACGTCAACACCAAGACGATTTCGGCTTCAAAACGGAATGACTGCGGCGGCGGCGATGGCCAGTGCTGCCGTGGCAGTAAAGACTGCGCTTGCGGCGACGATGGCCCATGTGGCTCTGGCTCGGACGGAGCAAATAACGCGGCGCTGATTTCCAAAATGGCCCGCTTGCAGATGGAGAATGCGATACTGCGAGCCCACGAGAAGATGCGTTCCCAATTTGCCCGTGAAACGGAGACTCTCAAGCAGCAGCTGTTTGAGGCCCGCCTTCAGAATGCCGAGCTGCTGGCTGCCCAAGACCTTTTTCAGCAACGGCAGGATATTCTCAACGAATTGGCCGGGCTGCACGCCAGAAACGCCGAACTGGCGGCCCAGGCCCATTTCCAGGAACAACGTTCCGAACTGATTCGCGAGTTTCACCAGGCCCGGGCCCAGTCCGATTCATCCGGCTTGCAGTCGCACTTGCAGGCCCTGACGGGCGAAATGGAAAAGATTCGGTCCGAAAACCAGTCCTTGCGGGCCCGCATGGCGGAACTGACGGACCGGCTGCACCTGGAAGCCCGGCCGCCTTCGGTCAGCAAAAATCCGCATTTTCCGGTTCGCTAGTGGTTGCGAACGCAATTTGGCACTGCTGAAAAGCGACTGGTCAATTCTGCGGTCAGGATCGCCGTCATGGCATCGATCCCGGACCACCCGGGATTGCCCAGTCGCAATTCTTGTTTCGGCGCCCCCAGGTTATTGTCGTGTTTCGTCTTCGGCAGGATTTCAAGCGGTTTGTATTTCCGCTCAGTAATCCAAAGGGGGACCGCGCCGCGGGTCCGCAACGTGCGGTTTGTGGCTGCATGCGACAGCATGCGGAGGGCGGCCACCCCGGCAACAGTTTTTTTGAGCTCACCGGTATCATTGGGCCAACCGTTTATGCGGAGAGACATCCATTATGAATTCGTTGTCGCTGTCGTCGGCCATTGTGTTCGGGATCATTCTGGCCGGTCCGGTTACGAGACAGGCCATCGGCCAGCAACGCACGGATGACTGGCTCATGGAGCTGCGGGAACGCGTTGCCGGCGATATGCGCTCCGGTGACTATGCCCGGGCCATCGATGGATTGCAATCGCTCATTGCGTCCAGTCCCGACGAGGTGTCATTGCATCTGAGGCTGGGTGATGCGCGGTTCATGAACGGTCAGGTCGCGCAGGCCGTGGCCAGCTATGACCGGGCGATAGAATTGCAACCGGACGCGGGACCGGGCTGTTGGCAACGCGGTTTGGCCTTGTATTACACCAACCAGTTTCAGGCAGGCCGGGAGCAGTTCGAGGCGCACCAGACGGTTAACCGCCGTGATGTTGAAAATGCGGTCTGGCACATGCTGTGTGTGGCGCAGGATCGAAGGCGTGGAAAAAGCCCGCGCGCAGCTGATCCCCATTGCCGGTGACCGGCGCGTTCCCATGGCGGAAATCTACCACCTGTTTGCCGGCACCGGAACCGTCGACGATGTTATGAATGCCGCCAGCGGCCCGGAAGGAACTTCGGATGAAATCCGCCGATTGCAAACGTACTACGCCCGTCTGTACACCGGCCTGTATTATGAAATGATGAGCGAACCCGAGCGGTCATTGACAGCAATCCGAAAAGCTGTCGCCGACAATCCCGTCCCCAGGAGCCAACTGATGGGTCGGGTTGCCGACGTCCATTTGCAATTGCGCACGTCCGAAAACCGGTAGCATTGGCCCTCTCGATCCGCTGCGATCGCGTCCGCAGGCATCGCCACCCCATTTCGGAGCTGACAAATCCCCAACGCTAGCTGGTTGCAACCGGAACAATTTCTGTTGTCGGGTCGCCCGCCGGGTCTGTAGACTTGCGCCTTGTCCCCTTGCGTGGACACGACGTTGGTAGTTGAGGCGAGTGACAGGCGATGTCGAATATTGGCAATGAGTCCATCGATGTTTGTATCATCGGGGCGGGTTGGTCCGGAATATATGCTTGCAAGTACGCACTGGAAAACGGGTTGAATCCCGTGGTGCTGGAGCGACGATCCGATATCGGAGGTGTCTGGAACTATTCGGACGACCCCGAAATCACAACGGTCATGAAGTCGACGATTTCATCGTCTTCACGAATCGTGACCGAAGCCTCTGACTTTTTCATGGACGAGACCGTTGGTCATTTCATGCACCATGAAGAGGTTATTGATTATCTGCGGCAGTATATTGCCAGGTTTCAATTGCAGCCCTACCTGCATTTCGGATGCCAGGTCGTCCAGGTGAAAAAAACCGGTCAGCATTGGCACGTCAGCTGGGAACAGGACGGAAAAACCCAAACGTTACAGGCCACGAATCTGGCGGTCTGCGCCGGGCTGCACAACAAGAAAAAGCCAGTCACCCGGCCGGTCGCTGATTTCAGCGGCACCATCATTCACGCGGGCGACATCAAGGAAATCCGGCCTGCCGATTTCACCGAACAGGATCGCGTGCTGGTGTACGGGGGAGGGGAGACGGCGTCTGACATAATCGATCTGCTGGTAAAAACACCGGCCGCCATCACCTGGGCGATTCGGGGCGGTCAGCATTTTTTGCGAAAAACTGCCTTTCACCAACGGCCGGCGGCCGGCCAGTACGACAAACATGATTTCGCGCTGGATTTGATCGCCAGTGCCGTGATCAGCGCCTCCAGCCCGTTCAAAAAAGGGGCGCCGGGCCGTCGCTACATTGCTGATTTCCTGTCCACCGGCAGCATTCGCGGATACCAGGGTCATGGCGTTCCGGTATGGCGAAATCAACATCGTTACGGACACCAGTTTTTCAACAAGAACGGGCACTCCGTCGAACATGTAACGTGCGGCCGAATAACACCGCAGAACGACATTGTTTCCGTCACCGGCGACGTCGTGGAATTCAAAAGCGGCGAACGGCAGACGTTTACGCATGTTATTTGCTGTTACGGTTATGAATTTCATTGCCCGTTTCTGCCGGCTCCCTATGACCGCGGAGAACTGGATCGTTTTTATCATTTCGTATTCGCGCCCGACGATCCCAGTCTGGCATTGTTTGGATTTGCCCGGCCGATTATTGGATCCATCCCGGTACTGACTGAAATGCAATGTCTGTGGGCATTCCGGGTGTGGTCCGGCAAGGCGGCGTTGCCATCCGAATCGGAAATGCGGCAACGGCAACAGTGGACCAACCAGCGCTGGGATGAACGCTTGCCGGGCGCGGGCGGCTGCGCACCCTGGTACACCCGTCAACGTATGTGGCGCACATGATCAAATCAGCGTACCCCGATCGCTCGCCGGGCGATCATTTTCGAAAACACCCCCTGCGGGGCCTCAAATTTCTGACCTGGATTCCATCCGGCTCGATGCGGCTGGCGCTGGATCCGCAAATCAGTAACCGCGAATTCAATCGGCTCTGGCGACAACGGCGGCACGGAATTGTGATTGGCTGGATCCTGCCGGTCCTGGTCGTGCTGGGGCGTCTGTTGCAGATCGAAAAGCTGGTGGAGTGGCACATCGCCCGGTATCAAAAACGGCACCCCGGCAGATCGATCCTGAGCCGCCGCGGCCCGGATGCCCCGAACCATTCGCCGCGCGGAAGCATTCCCGACCGATCACGGTCCACATCGCAGGGTGTCCGCCCCGCGACATCCCAATCCGGGGAACCCGTTCGCCGGCGGGCCGCCTGAAGTCCCGCAAAACGGGCTGCCAACACCACGATCCGGCGGTTGCCCGAATTTGAAATTAAGCCCTGCCACCAAACAGGGCGACGCACCCCACCACCTCCAGCTCGACATTACGGAAGCGACGGCGCAAGGCCCGCTGCAGGCTTTCTGGACCATCCTGCTCGTTGCAAAAAATCCCTCGCCGATTAAATGCTTTCATAAGCCGCCTGGCCACCCGGCCCGTTGCAACGCCGCGATTCAGCAAGGTCGATCCGAACAGGTTGGCCCGGGGTCGCATGACGTCGCGCAGATGATCCAGACAGACCGACTTGGCATCCATCGTCCCCGGCAGGCAATGCAACAGAAAGTTAATGCCCACCGAATCGAACGGCTCGCAATCGATCGCCAGCGGTTCCAGCACATTGCAAAGGAACCGTTCGGGTCGGAAACGGGCGATCCGACGCGCGGCATAATTCAGGGGGTGTTGATTCAGATCCAGCAATGCGACACGCGGCGGGTCACACGGATATCGACATCGATCCACAAAAAATCCTGTGCCCACACCGACATCGAGGTGGTTGCCCGACAGGTGCCGGTCATAGTGGTCGATCATCCGGGAAGTCGGGCAGCCCCAGACAAATCGATTGAAGGCACCCAGAACCAACCAGTCGTAACAGGCCAGGGTCAATGGCGTATAGACCGCGTTTCCCGCCCGGATCTGTTCCTTGGTGAATCCCATCGTGCTGTCTAACGGCTGTGACTGGCTCCCGGCAGTTCGCGTCGTCTTGAGGTTGAGGGCGCCGCGTCCCGTGGACAATGCCAGGGGCAGATTGTCCAGCCGTGCCCCATCCGGCGCCGGGGATGCGGCAGGTGGCTGGTCCATCCATTCTCGCTTGCATATGCCGGGGGTGGCTTGTCCACGCGTGCTCCAGCCGTTTAACGTGCCTCTGATGCCCGGGCACCGCACACGGACATTGTGTTACCCAAATACCCGTTGTCGGCGGCGAACCGGTGCCCGATGGATTGCCCTGCGCTGGATGGCTAATCGGCTTTCGCCGCATCGCTTTCCGCGGCACCCGATTCGCGGGCCTTGCGAGCCTTGATAAACGACGCGAAGCAAAATACAACAAAACACCAGCACAGGATTGCCATCAGGGACAGAAACACAAAGGCGCGGCCATTCACTTCTCCCTCGGCCCGAACCCACTTGAGCATGGTCGAACCGCCTCGCGCCGAGGCCGCGACGGCTCCCAGCAATCCAAACGATGCCGCGATATGCATTGCCATTTTGTTGGAGTCGGGTTTCAACCAGGCGACCAGGCCGCACAGCAAAATCGGCAATCCGAAGAATAACGGAATGAGCGCTGTCCAGCTGCGGTGCGTTTCGATGGTGGCCCCGTCAGGTCCGTCCGTCACGATCTCCTGCGGCATGCCATAACCAACCAGACCAATAATGATCAGCAAGATCCCGGTGATTACCGCGATTTTTTTCATCAACCACTCCATTCCCGCAAAAACTGTCGAAACCCGCAGCGAACCGAATCCGGGCCCTTACCCGGCGGACGTAACATATCATACTCGAAAACAGCGGGGCCGTTATCCGCGGTCATGAAGTACCGGGAACCGGAAGCATTTTGACCGGGCCACCCGGAACGCCCAAACCGGGCGCTTCGGCCACGCGGATGGTTAATCTATAATTCAGGTTGCCGAAATCGAACGTCGCGACACAAGATTTTTTGCGTTTTTGACAGCCCCGGCGACACACCCGGCAGCGAGGAAAAGATCTGTGGTCCGAAATCTGGTCCCGATCATTCTGTGGGCAGTTGGCATGCCGGGGGCCAGCTGTTGCCGACGACCGGTTTCGCGATCAGGTCGCTCCGATCCTGCAGGCCCGTTGCCTGAATTGCCACAATGACTCGGATCGCAAAGGCGAATTGTCGCTGCAGACATTCGCGTCGGCCTTTCGGGACGGCCATATCGAGGCGGGGGATGCCGACTCCAGCCACCTGATTGAACTGCTTGCGCCGACCGACGGTGTGGCCGAAATGCCTCTCAACGCCGATCCCTTGCCGGAGCACGAAATCGCTGTGCTGCGTGAATGGATCAATGACGGCGCACCATGGCCGGCTGGCCTGGTTTTGCAACCCCCACGGGTTGCTGATTTCGACTGGTGGTCGTACCGACCGCTGCGCGAACCGCCGCTGCCGCATTGCGCGGCAGACAGTTGGGTGCGGACCCCCGTGGATGCCTTTGTACTGGACCGGTTGCAGCAGCAGGGATTGACCCCGTCGGGCGAAGCGGATCGCCGCACGCTGATGCGGCGCCTGAGCTTTGATCTGCTGGGCTTGCCTCCGGATCCGGCCGACGTCGAGTCCTTTGTGAATGATCCGGACCCCCGTGCCTACGAGCACCTCGTGGATCGCTTGCTGGCGTCGCCGCATTACGGCGAACGATGGGCCCGCCACTGGCTGGATGTCGTCAAATACGCGGACACATGCGGATACGACAAGGACAAGTTGCGACCAAACGCCTGGCCCTATCGCGATTATGTCATCCGTTCGTTCAACTCGGACAAGCCGTACGGGCAATTTGTGCAGGAACAAATCGCCGGCGACCTGTTGTTTCCCGGTCAACCCGAGGGAATTCAGGCTCTGGGGTTCATCGCGGCCGGACCGTGGGATTTTATCGGGCATGTGGAAGTTCCCGAATCAAAAATTGACGGCCAGGTGGCCCGCAACCTGGACCGCGACGATATGGTTGCCAATGCATTGAACACGTTTTGCAGCGTAACGGTTCAGTGCGCGCGGTGTCACAATCACAAATTCGATCCGCTGACTCAGGAACATTATTATGGCCTGCAAGCGGTGTTTGCGGATGTTGACCGGGCGGACCGGCCGTTTGAACCCGACCCCCGGGTGGCGTCACGACGCGGCCAGCTGAACCGCCAACTGAACCAGCTCCGCGGGGAACAGGAATTGTTGAATGCCCAAATGATCAGCGCCGGCGGCACAGCGCTGGCCGAACTCAACCGCCGCATCGCCGAATTGCAAGGCAGCGGCGTTGTCAAACAGGATCCCCGTTTCGGTTACCACAGCGAAATTGCCAGGTCACCGGATACCGAAAAGTGGGTTCAGCTGGACTTTCCACATCCGGTAACCCCGAAGCAAATCGTGTTGCGACCCTGCCATGACGAGTTTGCCGGCATCGGAGCCGGATTCGGATTTCCGCGCCGATTCAGGGTGGAGATTTCAGCCGACGCTGAGACATGGATCACCGTTCTCGACCAGTCCACCCGCGATTACCCGAATCCCGGATTGACCGCTTTGGTGATTGATGATGCGGGTGCACGGGACGCCCGCTATCTGCGGATCACGGCGACGCGACTGGCCGAGCGGTCGGACGATTACATTCTGGCGTTGGCCGAAATTGTGGTTCGGGACGAAACCGGCCGGAATCTGGCATCGGCCGCGCATATTTCGTCACTGGATTCGATTGAAATGCGTCCGCGCTGGAGCGGCAGCAATCTGACAGACGGACACTGGCCAGAATGGCAAAACACGACCGCCGAACAACCGCCCGGCCAGGCGGCGGATGCCCGCGGAGACAACGATACGAATCCACTGGCCGCGGCGCTCGATCGGCGGAAACGACTGCTGGCCGGTCTGGAAACCCCCGAATTCAAACAACGCCGAGAGTCGATCGAGCGGGCCATCGGCGAAACTCGACGCGCGTTGTCGGAGCTGCCGCCGCCGCAATCGGTATATGCAGCCGCAACCGATTTTGAACCGCAAGGCAATTTTCTACCGACGGGGGGCGTACCCCGACCGGTTTTTGTACTGCACCGCGGCGAGGTGGAACAACCGGTTTCCCGGGCCCGACCGGGCGTCATCCCCCTGGCGGACCAGGACGACTGGGCCATGGATGCCGGGACACCGCCAACCGGGCGGCGGGCGATCCTGGCAAAGTGGTTAACCGCTCGCGATCATCCGCTGGTTTGGCGATCGATTGTCAACCGTGTTTGGCAATATCATTTTGGCGAGGGCATCGTTGCGACCCCCAACGATTTTGGGCGCATCGGCGCGCTGCCGTCCCACCCGGAATTACTGGATTGGCTGGCGGTGCAATTTCGTGATCACGGCCAGTCCCTGAAACATCTGCATCGCATCATTGTGACCAGCCAGGTGTATCGACAGTCGTCGCGAATCGACGCGGCCCGAGCCGACATCGACGGCAGCAACCGGTTTCTGTGGCGGATGAATCGGCGACGCCTGACGGCGGAAGAGATTCGTGACTCGATCCTGTCGGTCAGCGGGGCCCTGAATCCGGCCATGGGCGGGCCGGGATACTATCTGTTTGCTTTGGAAAAAACCGAGCACTCGCCCCATTACGAATATCACAAGTTTGATCCGGCCGATCCGGCGACCCACCGGCGGAGCATTTACCGGTTCATTGTCCGATCCCAGCCGGATCCGTGGATGACGTCGCTCGATTGCGCCGACTCCTCGCAAAGTACGCCGCGGCGCAACGAGACGTTGACCGCGCTGCAGGCGTTGACACTGTTAAACAGCCGATTCAACCTGGAAATGGCCGGCCGATTTGCCGATCGCCTGCAATCGGAATCGGATGATCCCGGGCGGCAAGTCGATCGGGCGATTTCGCTGCTGCTGCAGCGACCGCCTGACGAGGCCGAACGCCGGGAACTGGTCGAGTTTGCCCACTCACACGGCCTTGCCAACCTGTGCCGGTTTTTGTTCAACCTGAGCGAGTTTGTATTCGTCGACTGATCCGGGATACCTGCCATGCATGACCGCCGAAACTTTTTGATGGACGGCCTGACCGGTTTCGGCGGACTGGCTCTGGCAATGATGTTGCACCAGGACGCCCGGGCCGACGAGGGTGCGGCAGTGCGGGTGTTGCACCATCCGCCGCGGGCCAGGCGTGTCGTGCAGCTGTTTATGGCCGGGGCCGCCAGCCATATTGATCTGTGGGACCACAAACCGCTGCTGGACAAGTTGCATGGCGAGCCGTCCGATTTTGGCGAACCGGTGGAGGCGTTTCAGGACGGGCTGGGTCCGTGGATGAAATCACCCTTCCAGTTTTCGCCGTGCGGCTCGTCCGGAAAAATGATCAGCGAGGTGGTCGAGCCGCTGCGTACCTGCGTCGACGATATCGCCTTTGTGCACAACATGACTGGCAAAACCGGCGTCCATTCCCAGGCGACCTATTTGCAGGCAACCGGCTTTCAACGTCCCGGGTTTCCCGGAATGGGCGCATGGATCAGCTATGCCCTGGGATCGATCAACGAAAACCTGCCGACCTTTGTGGTGCTGCCCGATCATCGGGGGTTCGCCAGCAACGGACCCAAGAACTGGGGTTCTGCCTTTTTGCCGGCCACCGCGCAAGGAACCGCCATTTTTCCGCAACGTGACAACCCGATTGCCAATTTGCAGGCGACCCCGCCGCCCGGCTCCCCGGGCACCGATCGCGCCGGGCTGGAGCTGTTGCACCGGATGAATCGTCGATACCAACAGGCGCGGCCTGGCGATTCCCGACTCGAATCGCGAATCCGCTCGTATGAGCTGGCCGCCCGCATGCAACTGAGCGCACCGGAAGCTCTGGATATTTCGGGCGAGCCGGTGCATATTCTGCAAATGTACGGGTTGGACCGGATGGGCGCCACGTATCCGGACCAGATCAATGCCGCCGAGGAAACCGAATACTTTGGTCGCAAGTGCCTGATCGCCCGGCGGTTGCTGGAACGGGGCGTGCGATTTGTCCAGATCTGGTCGGGTAACGACAACAGTCACCCCCGACGCAACTGGGACAGCCATGAAAACCTGCGACGCGATCACGAACCCCTGGCCCGCGGGATGGCCGTGGGGACGGCAGCCCTGATCCAGGATCTGAAGCAACGGGGGCTGCTGGATGAAACCATTGTCCTGTGGACGACCGAATTCGGCCGAATGCCCAGCTCCCAGGGGAACCTGGGGCGCGATCACAATCCGCACGTGTTTACCAACTGGCTGGCGGGCGGCGGCATCCGGGGTGGCATCACCCGCGGTGAATCGGACGCCTGGGGTTTCCAGCCGCTGGATCGCCAAAACCCGACCCGGGTTTATGATATTCACGCGACGATCCTGCATTTGCTGGGAATCGATCACACGAAATTGACCGTCCGTCACGACGGGATCGACCGGCGGTTGACCGACGTCCACGGCCGCGTCCTGAAAGATCTTGTTGCCTGAAAACCAACCGGGTTGAAAATGCTTTTCAAAAAATCCCTGCGCACCCGCGCCCGTCGACGGGTCGGCATCATGTTCCTGATTCTGTGCAGTGGTCCGGCCGCCCCGGCGCCGCCCAGGTTGCGTTTCAGCCGCGAAGGCTGGCGCTGGATGCCAACGAGGGAATCGCATCCGGGGACATCGATGGTGATGGAGCGCTCGATCTGGTCGCCGGCAGAAACTGGTATCGTGGACCGGACTGGGTCCCCCGCCCGCTGCGCACCATTGAGGACTGGAATGGATACGTTCAGAGTAACGGCGATTTTCTGTTTGATGTCAACGACGATGGATACCCGGATGTAATTGCCGGTTCCTTTGTACCGAGCCAGGTTTACTGGTACCAAAACCCGGGGCCCGCCGCGCTCGGCCGGGGGCAGCTCTGGCCGCAGCATCTGCTGGTAGACACCGGAAACTCGGCCAATGAAGGCCAGTTGCTGCACGACCTGGACGGAGACGGACGACCGGAGTGGATTGTTAACAGCTGGATCCCGGATGTGCCGACAGTCGTCTGGCGGCTGCAGCCCCGGCAGGACGCCAACGGTCTGCCAGATGACGCCCCGCGTTTCACGCTGGTGGCGCACGAACTGGGTCCGCGGGGTAACGGACACGGCCTGGGAGTGGGAGACATCAATGGCGACGGTCGGGCCGATCTGCTGGTCGGCCAGGGCTGGTATGAGCAACCCGCCGGGCATCACTGGGAGGGACCGTGGATCTTTCACGCCGATTGGGACATTCACGTCAGTCTGCCGATCATCGTTACGGATTTGGACGGCGACCGGCGGAATGACCTGATCCTGGGCAATGGACACGATTACGGTCTGTACTGGTGGCAAAACGCCGGGCTGGCCGACGACGACGGGACGATCACCTGGATCCGGCACGAGATCGATGCCAGTTACAGTCAGCCACACACGCTTGCCTGGTCCGATATCGACGGAGACGGTCAACCGGAGTTGATTACCGGCAAGCGTTATCGGGCTCACAACGGCAGCGATCCGGGGGGCAACGACCCGCCCTGTCTGTATTACTACGATTGGGACAGGCCATCATCCACGTTTACGCGTCACACTATCGAGGAAGGACACGTCGGATGCGGCTTGCAAATTGTTACGGCCGAATTGACCGGTGATGATAAAATCGATATCGCCGTCGCCGGCAAAAGCGGAACGTTTCTGCTTATCGCCCGCTGACACGGAATTTCGGAAAAATGGAGTCGCCCGTGATGCCAGAACCTGATTTTGCCGTGAAAACCCGACCGCGTCGGTTGTGCGAACTGGTGTGTCTGGGCGTGGTGGTGTTGTCCGCCACGGGTTGTGGCGGCCAGATGACCGGCCGTGATGCGACGGCGACCGGCAGTGGCCCGATGCTGCGAATTGATCTGGAAGGACTCCAGTATTTGAGCACCGGGAAACGTGTTGTTCAGCTCGATTCGGTATCGGGCGGACTGGCGAACCTGGGTGACATCGATGGCGACGGCAGTGACGATATCCTGGTAGCCAGCAACTCCCGACGACCCGGTCAGCCGATCGGGTGGGGATGGATCGAGGCCTATAGCGGCGTTTCGGGCAAGCGGCTTTGGCAAGTCAGCGGCATGAACACGGAGCAAGCCCGCGCGGCCGGTTTTCAAAAGGCTGTTTATTTCAACGACGCTTACATCGTCACGGACGTCGATGGCGATCAGGTGCCGGATGTTTACGCCATCGAAGATTACTCCAAACGCGACGCCCTGTGGATTTCCGGAAAATCGGGACAGATCATCGGCATGTGGCCGATTGAAGGTCGCGACTGGTGGCGCCGCCCGGCCGGTATCCGGACCGCGGCCGGGAAGCTGTTGCAGCTGGTCTTTCCGGTTAATCGACTTTCCGAAAACCCGCTGAAACCGGCATTCGAATTTGCCGAAGCCAGGAGGTTGGAAAAACTGGGTCAACAAGCGGTCCAGTGGGGCAGCCCGCCGCTCCGCGAACTGGCCCTGCTGACAACCGGTTTTCCGGATCAGAATGGAGACGGGATTTGCGAATGGCTGTTTCGAAAGGGTATGCAACAGGATTATCGGGATCCGGTTTACCAGTGGAGTATGGGGATTATTTGCGGCAGCGAATTCAAACTGATTCGTGAATTCCAGACCGACCGACCGCGAGTGACGGGAGCGGAGTTTTGGTGCGTCGCAATGGATTTGCCCGTGCCGGGCGCATCGGCGCTGGTGATGAGTACCAATACCGGCGAGGGGCCCCAAAACCGGGCCAGTTCCTTGAGAGTCGTCGCGCTGGACGGACAAGTGATTTGGAAAGTGGCGGGAACCGACCTGGAGGGAGGGACCGAATCATTTACCGTCGATCGGGCGGGCAAAAAATCCGAGTCCATGCGGGACGCCGAGTTCGGGAAGCAGGCCGCCATTTCCGCAGGGGACGTTAACAGCGACGGCATTACCGACATTGCCACAATCATCCAGCAGCCGACGGGACGCGCGATTGCCATTTTCTCGGGCGCCAACGGCACCCTGATCCGAAGGCTCGGGACCGGTCGCAAGGAATTGAGAATCAGCCAAACCTCACCGCTGATCCGGATCGATCAGGGTCGGCGATCCGCGCTGGTATCCGCCTGCACCAATACCACCAGCGGGCACCTTGAATTGTGGGTAGTCAGTCTTGAGGTCGATAATCCCGGATAAAAAATCGAACCGTTCGGCTCGGCGGAAAAACCCTGATCGGGTGCCACCGGTGGCACCCGCAAATGCAAAACTGCACGTCGACACGGCCGGACTGGCCGGACTGGCCCGCCCAGTCGCACGCCGACAACAAAACAAGGGACAGGTCCGATTTCGATTCGCGGACCTGCCCCTGTTTCAATTAGCGAGTTGCCAAACTCAACCAAATCAGTGAGTCTTGATCTTGATGTGTTTTGGCTTTAGCTCCTCGCTTTTGGGAACGACGATTTTCAGTACACCGTTCTCAAACTCGGCATTGATTTCAGCTTCCTTGACCATGGCCGGCAGATCGATCTTGCGATTGAATTTGCCGTAGGTTCTTTCGATCCTGTGAAACATTTTGTCTTTTTGTTCTTTCTCCTCTTTCTTTTCGCCAGAAATCCAGAGCGCTCCATTTTGAAATTCAACCACGACATCTTTGGCGGTCATGCCGGGCAATTCGACGGTGATTTCAAACATTTCACCGGTTTCCGCGACATTGGCCCGAGGCAGAACCTCCTGGGACATCATTTCCCAATCTTCCTGGTTGAAGAACCGCTCAAACGGATCCCAAAATCTTTGCAGTTCGTTTTCCCGGCGGGCAAACGGGCGTGGAAATCTCGTGCGAGTCGGTACCAATGTTGTCGATAACATCTCACTCCTCCTGCGGAACATCCGCTATTAAATCACTGGCCGACCTGTTTGGGATGCGGTTCACCGCACCCTGGCCGGCTCCTGAATTTCTTCACTTCCGGCGTCCCGTGATCATGGCGGGACAAGTGCTTTTTCGATTGACAATCATTTGCAACTGGTGTGCCAAATCAAAAATCCGACACCGAATTCTTCAGGCGTCGGAAAATGCGGGCTGCTTTTCGCGTGCCTCAAAACCGCCCCGTGCCAAAGATGAGCGAGTGGGCAATCGGGCACGCTGGCAGTGCGCGCTGCCAGCCAAACCGGGGGGCTGTTGCAAGTCACCGGTCCCCTTTCCGGGCTCCCGACCACTCCCGAGGGACTTCGCCGCCCTGGCGGGTTTGCTCTGTCCGGCAGCCATTTCAATGACCTTGACGAAATAGAGTTGGCTGACCATCAGGATGTGGGCCCCGGAAATGGGCCAGAATGAGGATCCACAGGTTGCGGCCCGCTAACAGGAATGCCGTTTTCCAAATCATGCCCATGAGCGTGGCAACGAACATTCCGCCCGCGACCCGTTGGAAATGCACCGCGCCGAATAACAGCGCCTGAACCAGTACGGAGACGACATTCCCGAAACGGCCGTGTCCAAAGACAGTCGAAAGCCGGTCCATCAAAATCCCGCGATAGATGACCTCTTCCGGGATGGACGCCGTCAGAGGCAGGATCAGGGCCATCATCAGGGCCGCCGACAAATTCTGGTACATCATCCCACGGCCTCCCGCCGCCAGCAGCCGCGGTTGCCGCTGATGGAGGAAATCCGGCGAATCCCGGCCGGGCGGCCCCAGCCTGGATCCCGAACTGCCGGTTCAACACTTGGCGGACCTGTGGGCCGAACAGCCGGATTGGGGGTAACGCATCCGGTGGGTCGGCAGCCATTGCCAGCCGGGGCCCGGGATGACCGGCCCGGGGGCAAGGTCAAGCATCGCGACCTCAGCCGGGGTGGCAGATTGCGCAGGCGCGGCACGGCCAATCAAGGCAGCCCTCCATCAACCGATTGTCGTTGGAACCTGGCCAATCAGCTAAACTGCAGCGTGTCGTTGCCAACTGTTTGTTGTTTTTCAGGCCGGGCCGGGATGCTGCCGGGAATTTTAAATGCGCTGGGCGGCCTGGGCGTTTTCCTGCTGGGCATGGTCGTCATGACCGGCGGACTGAAATCCCTGGCCGGAGGAACGTTGCGCCAGGGCGCTGGCCCGATTCACAACCAGCCCGTTTTCAGGTGCGGTGACCGGAGCTGTCACCACGGCGATCATTCAATCGTCCAGCGCCACAACGGTTGCCGCGGTCGGTTTCGTCGGTGCCGGTCTGATTACATTTTCGCAGGCGTTGGGAATCATGTTCGGTGCCAACATTGGCACAACGATTACCGGTTGGCTGGTTGCCATCGTGGGATTCAAGTTGCAGATGGGAACGCTGGCTTTGCCGTTTGTGCTGGTCGGCGTGTTAATGAACCTGTTCCTGCGCAGGCACTGGGCCGCCCTGGGTTTTGCCATCGCCGGGTTCGGACTGATTTTTGTCGGAATCGACCTGATCCAGCAGGGCATGTCAGGACTGCAGGGAATTGTCACACCTGCCAGTTTTCCGGGCGACACACGGGGCGGACGATTCCTGCTGGTGCTGATCGGCGTGGCGCTGACGCTGGTGACCCAGTCATCCAGCGCCGGAGTGGCAACTGCGCTGGTGGCGATTCACGCTGGCACCATCAACTTTCCGCAGGCCGCGGCGCTGGTCATCGGCATGGATGTCGGGACGTCCGCGACGGCGGCTCTGGCCACCATCGGCGGATCGACCGATGTGCGGCGGACGGGAATTGCCCATGTCATTTACAACCTTCTGACCGCGACGCTTGCTTTCCTGCTGGTGACCCCTTATGCAGAGGCCTGTCAGGCCATCGCTCCGGACTGGTTCCGGGGTAGTCCGGAAATCGCTTTGGTGGGCTTTCACACGCTGTTTAACACGATCGGCGTAATCGTGGTGTTGCCGTTCACGCGGGCGTTCGCCCGCATGATGATCTGGTTAATTCCGGAACAACCGGTCAAGTACACCCAGCGGCTGGATCGTTCGCTGTATGCAAGTCCCATCGTGGCCCTGGATGCCGTTCGGGCAACCCTCAGGGAACTGGCCCAGGTTGTGTTGCAACAATTGATTCTGATGCTGGAGCGCGGTCCTTCGCTGGAAATCGACACCCGTCTGGATGATGCCAACGAAGCGCTCAAGAGAACCCGCGACTACGTAACGCTGGTCCAGGCATCCACGCTCCCGGAATCACTGTATCCGGGCAAGATGTCGGCGATTCACGCGATCGATCATCTGCGCCGACTAATCGACCGTTGTCAAAAGCCCAAACGGGCAGAACGTGCCCGGACCGAACCGGAACTGGTCCAGCTCGGCCAGCTTCTGCTGGACGACGCCCGGCAGGCGCAGGCGGCCATTGCCGACACCTCCGGGACCTCCACTCCCCGTATCCCGGCAGACCCTTCCCCACACGACGTGTGGCTGAATTTCGACGCCCGCTCCGAGCAAAACCGCAACAAACTGATTGCCAGTGCGGCGGCTGGCCAACTGGACGCCCATACCGCGATCCGCAAACTGGATGCGCTCCGCTGGATTCGCCGCGTGTCATATCACATCTGGCGAATCATGCACCACCTGTCGGGCGAGAATCGGGACAACGCCACCGTGTCGGCCACACCGCCAGCGATTGACCTAACGGACGAGCCGGCGGACTGAATTTTCCCCGGGGCTCGCCGCGGGCATCCCTTGCGGGGAGATTCCGGTGGCGCGGCGCCGCGGGATCGATCACCGGTTTTCCCGAATCCGCAGGTTCCGGAACCGGATATGATTCGGTGCACCATGATCCTGAAAGCCGATGTATCCCTCGCGCGGGCGGTCATTCATGGCTCCCTCGTCCAGCTGCAAATCAATCACCGGCTCGCCGTTCAGGACAACCTGCAGGTGATTTCCCTGGCAATCGACAATCATGTGGTTCCACTCGTGCGGTGCCCGCGACATGTTTTTGGACGGGCCCTGGGTGCCGATCACGCCTCCATGATCGTGGTGGCCCAGGGGTTCCCGGGTCTGTGACGAATCCAGAATCTGGACCTCGATACCCGTTTCAACCGGGTCCTGGCGATCACCCACACGAAAAAAAACACCGCTGTTGCCGCCGGGTGGATACGCATACTCAAAATCAAGGACAAAGTCCCCGTACTTTTTCTCCGACCACAAATAGGCGTCGTACCGCTGCCAGCCCGTTTGATGCTCGCGGGGCTGGATCAGCAGTGATCCATCGGCCTGGGGCAGCCAGTTGCCCGTGGTTTCCCAGCCGGCCAGGTCGTGCCCGTTGTACAGCGAAACAAATCCGGTCAGGTCGCGCAGCCTGATATTTCGCCAGCGCACTTCCCAGGGTCCCTGTCCCGCTCCGATGGCATGGACCTGCAATCCTATGAAACCGCGGGGATGGGACTGGTAACGTTCGTTGTGAATCAGATTCGAAACAGGATGACCGTTAATCCACGTCTGAATCCGGGGGCCGATCGCCACCACCCGAAAGGCGTTCCAGCCGTCGCGGACAAAAAACGGGTGTGGCTTTCGATCCGGTTCGGCAGTCATCCAGCCTCCCGCATCTTCACCATAGATATACCCGGATGTGGAACCGTTATCGTCGCCAGCCTCGATTTCGACTTGCGGCCCATTGACGCGACCCGCAGGAGTGTCGCCCCTGGATTGGGAGCGGATTTGCACACCGGAATTCAGCCGATGATCGACCTTGACCTCAAACATCAGGTCAAAGTCACCATACAGCTGGTCGGTGCAGAGAAACGAATTGGGACTTCCGTCACTGGTTGTTCCAACAATGGCATTGCCTTCCACGCGATAGCTGGCCGTCCCGTTGCGTTGCGTCCAGCCCGCCAGCGACTGGCCGTCAAACAGGCTGACATAGCCGGCCTCCTGCAAAACAGGTTCCTGGGCCTGCCCGATCAGTGGACCACTCGCCAACAACGCCATCATGATCGCCATTCGTGGGGACATTCATTCACCCTGTCAGTTGTTTCAAAAGATCGCGTTGATTATCGCCAGGATTCTGCACCAGGACGCTTCCGTTTTGGGACTTTCGGAAAAAAAACCGGCGATCCGCCGACTTGTTTGGAATTCAAAACGGGAAAAATTCAGGATGGCAACATTCGGAACATCAAAAAAACCGCAACACCTGTTGGACCTCTGCGCCAAACAACCGCCTGGTGCCATTTCAGGCCGGTGCCCCGGCATGTCGACCGCTGGCGCCGCCCGCCAGCTGCTGTTCCGCGATCCGCTTGAGGGTCACGCGGTCCACCTTGCCGGTGGCGTTCAGCGGCATCTCGTTCAGGATGATGAATTCCTCAGGCGCCTTGTAGCCTACCCGCTCGCGGGCGAAACGGATCAGCTCGGCGCTGGTCGGCCGTTCCAGGCCCGGCCGCAGGGTGACGTAGGCCCGGACATTCTCGCCATGAACCAGATCATGCACGCCAATGACGCCGGCCGCCTCGATTGCGGGATGTTCCTCGACCGCTTCCTCCACTTCCTGGGGACAGATGTTCGAGCCATCATGAATAATGATCTGCTTTTTGCGGCCGCAAAACCAAAGAAAGCCGTCCGGATCCAGCCGCATCACGTCACCCGAATCCAGCCAGCCGTCAATGATCGCCTCGGCGGTGGCCTGCGGGTTATTCCAGTACCCGATGGAATTGGCGGGCGACCGAACCCACAGTCGCCCCGGCGTGCCCGGCGACACTTCGGCGCCCCGATCATCACGCAACGACATTTCATAACCCGGACACGGCTTGCCGATCGAGCCCAGGCGGTTTTCGCCCGATGGGGGATTGAGCGTTGCCAGACCGATCTCGCTCATGCCGTAGCTTTCATCCACCGTAAACCCGGCCAGGGCAGTGAACTCTCGCTCCAGCTCGGCAGCGACTTTGTCGCCGCCCGAAAGACACAATCGAATCGAGGAAAAATCGGACGCGCCCGCATCGTGATCGCGGACCAGGGCGATCAATGCAGCCGGCAGCATCCACAGCACGGTCGGGCGAAACTGCCGCAGCAGCGGCAAGATTTCGGGACCATCACTGCCGCGGGGGATCACCAAACGTCCCCCGGCCGCCAAAGCGGAAAGCCCAAACAGCGAGCCGCCGATATGTGAAAACGAAGCGCCAGGCAGCAAGGTATCGGCGTCGCCGAGCTCCATCCCCTGGATCGTTGCCGCCATCATTCCGCCGAACGTTTCCCGGGTATGAATCACACCCTTGGGCTTGCCTGTGCTGCCGGAGGTAAAATAGATGAACGCAGGCGCAGTCGCCCCCGAGCGCCGGAAATCGGGTTTCGCCGGAGGGCTGGGCAACCAGTTCCTCGTATTGTCTGCCGCGACTGTCGCCCGCTTCGAAGCGAATGACTCCCAGGGGAAGCTGGTCGCCCAGCTGGCTGGCGGCGACATCCTCGTCACGCTCGGCGTGATGCAGCAGCAACGATGCACCGCTGACCTTCAGCGCATGATCGATCTCCGGTGACCGGTAGCGATAGTTCAGCGGCGTTGCCACCAAACCGGCTTGCAGACAAGCCACATAATGAATGACCAATGCCGGGCGATTGGGCATCAGGGAAGCGACCCGATCACCGGGTTTCAGTCCCAGTCCCAGGTACTGTGCCGCCAACCGGGTAGCGGATTCTGACACCTGCTGCCAGCTCATTTGCGTGTTGGACGAAATGAGCGCCAAATCATCCGGTTTCGTCTCGAGGCCGCGGTCCAGCAAACGTCCCACGGGATTGGCGTGCGTCAGGGGTGGTCCGGCAAATGGCATCGTGTCTGCCTCGGGGCTGAAACCTTGGGGGACGATTCAGTCGTCGCGTACGTGCGGTGCACGAAACGCCGCTGCAGGCTTTCACGGGATCCTGCGCCACGTATCTTGCAAATTCTAACGATGCCCGATCCCTGGTGCGATGCGTTCACGATGGTTCCGGGCAATCTTTCGTGGCAGCATGGCAAACTCCCGGAGTTTGGCCGCAAACGATCCAGGCGGGCCGGGCGGGTTGATGTTACATTCGGCCCGAGGGATCATTCGGATGGCCAACCTCGAATACAGGAAAAACACGCCTCGGCGGCGCGCTCAATCACATCGGTGGTGGTGAAACGATGAGCGGTACCTGAAACGCCATGCTGTCGGCGGACGATGTGTTTTTTACAGCCGTGACCATCCTGATTCTTCCCGTTCTGCATCGCATTCTTCACAAAATGCATCTCGAAACAACCAGCATCGGGGCAGGCCCGGGATGACCCCGGGGAATGGCGAGTCGCCAAAGCCTGTTGCCAGGAAACAAAATCGATATTTGCCGTCGCCGGAACGGTGTACAATTTCGTGGACAACCGGAAAGACCGCGGCCGGACGAACGGAATCCGGTCGAATTGCAAACCGGCTTGCCGCCTGGTCACACTCTTTATTACCAGATTACCCTTGATGCGAACCTCCCCACTCATCGCGGTTCTGGTTGCATGGCTACTGGTTGTGTCCGGGTGCGGTCAAACCCGAGAAATTGATCCGGCGATTCCGCAATCCGGTCCCCTGATTGGCACATGGGAATACACGGGCGACGATCTGGTCGATGCCGAGGCGGGGGTCGTGCGCAACTTTGTGATCGGCGACGGCACGTGGTACATCCCAAAAACACTGACCTTCAAGGCGGACGGGACGTCCGACAACCCACGCTATCACGCCTGTCATTTCTGGATTCTGGACAACCAGCGTCTCAAGTTGAGCGTTGGCAATGGCAATCGGACACACCAGTATGAAATCATTGGCGATTCGCTGAAACTCATCCTGCCGGGACCCTATGACGGCACCCGCCAAACTTTGACCTTCCAACGAGTCAGTCCCTGAATGCGACGCCCCCCAATGGGGCTCTTGTGCAATGCCCGGTCAACGTCCCCAGGCTGCGGGATTCGGCTGTTATCTTTCCCGCTCTGCCGGGTTGTGACGTTGCCAATGAATCATTGCGGCCCGATACGCCCCCCGGCGCAATGTCAATCGGAACCTGCGACGCTTGCCCTGGACCGCGACCGGGGTTAAAAATGGCCGACCGACCAGGCGGGACCGTATTGGATCGGCCGCATAACCCCATCATCCCGACTCTTGAATCCGAAAGTGCCGCTGATGGAACGGGTACTGCACACGTTTGCCTATTGCCTTGATTTCCTGCGTGACCAGGTGGCTGATCTGCAACCGGACGACATGGTTGCCCAACCGGCGGAAATCCGCAATCATCCGGCCTGGGTCATCGGACACCTGGCCTACAGTTGCCAGGCGCTGGGTGGCGAAATGGGACTGGAACCGTGGTTGCCGCAACCATGGTCCGGACAATTCAGTACGGGAAGTGTGCCGCTGCCGGATGTCCAGGCATACCCGGACAAAGACGAATTGGTGGCCATCCTGCGTGACGCGGAATCCAGAATCACTCGCGCCGTACGCGACATGGACGCAACGCAACTCAATCAACCCCTGCCGGATGAAAGGTTTCGGGAAATTCTGCCTACCGTCGGTCATGCAATCACCCAGGTTTTGGCGGCCCATACGGCCAACCATATCGGTCAAATGACGATCTGGAGGCGCGCGATGGGATTACCACCGGTCAGCAGGCCGTTTGTATAGACCGTGCATCCCGTCCGTGCCGCGTCGCTTCGTCCGAAAACGGTTTGGAAATCAATGGCACGAACGTTAAATGTCCGTACGAATCACACCAGCCCCGGCGACCCGGATTTTGAATGGCCGCCTGCGGCTGACTCAACCTGGCCTGGCGAGGTCCGGAGACTCCGGGGAATCGCGGAAACCGCATGAGCAAATTCATCCACATCCGGTCAGGCAAGTTTCCGATCCTTCCCGGTGAACAGGACGAGGTGGTCAACGAGGGAATGCACGGCAAGGCGCTGGCCCATTACTTGCAAGGGAAACTGGCCGAACGGGGTTACACGGCTCCATTTGTTTGTTGTGAAGACTGGGGCTGGTGGGTTGAATTGAAAACCGCTCCCTTCGCATTCGGGGTGTGTATCTATTCCCGAAACGATGAAAAACCGACCGAGTTTGCCTGTACCGACGGTGCTGCGGGACCGCGGACGTGGAGCTGGAAACAACTCCGGTGTGTGGATACATCGCCCTGGGTCAATCAACTGCACCAGGACCTGACGACGATCTTTCAGGCCGACCGGGACATTGAGATTGTGGGCACATCCGAAGAGTTTCCCTGGTGACCCACGGGTCGTTGGCCGGTATCTGCCAGGTGGAATTCGATCACCGCGACCCGTCACCGACCCGGCAGCTGGCGCCGTGCCGCGAGCCGACGGGCCGCAAAAAAAGCCCGGCCTTGACCAGGCCGGGCCACGAATTGCAGAGTTTCCGGGGGGCGGCAGCGCCCATCCGGAACCGGGCAGGTTAGAAATCCTGGGGGGGAGCAAATCCTCCGCCCATGGACTGGCCAACCTTGCCGAATATCTCGAGGATCCCGTCCTCCATTTCCATGCGAACCAGTTGCCCGTTTTCAATCATCCTGACCGTCATACGCATGCGATCGGCTCCTTCGTCCGGCAGCACATCGACGATCATTTTCATTTCGCCGGCATCCTGGAATTTGGCGGCGAACCGCAGGAACGGCAGCAGATGCAGATTGGCCTGCATGGCCGGCAGGTCGCCGCTGGCAGAACCGTTCATGCACTTGTCCAGCAGTTCCTTGCCGGTTTTTCCGGCGGCTGCATACAGCACGTTATCGCCGACGCCCAACAGGATCTTCACCTTGTCACCCAGTATGTTCCGGGCCTCTTCTTCGCTTTCCGGAATCAGAATATCCACTTCGTGGTAACGAATTCCGTTTTCGGTGGCGGTGTCAAACCGGAACTCGAGGGGGGCGTCTTCGGATCGTGCAATTTCCGCCAGTTCCTTGACGCTGGCTTCCAGCTGGGAGCCGTTGGCAATTTTCATCCCCAGGGCCAGGGCCGGAGATTCGTCGGCCAGCGTCAGCACGGCGGCCATGTCCATGACGCCGTCGGCCATCGAATCGCGGACTACGTCAACGAGATTGCCGATAATTCGGCTGGCGGCTTCCACTTCGGCGTCGCTCATATCGCCGCCTTCTGCTTCCCGCCTGATTTCCTTCAGCGCAGACGCTTTCAAATCGTCAATCATCGTTTGCAACTGGGCGATATCCTGATCCATCATTTTTCCGGAAAACTGCATGTTGATCGCCGCATTGTCCACCAAAAATCCGCCGAACCGGGTGGGTGGAGCACTGGCCATGGACGCACATTGTTTGGCCAATCGTGAATCGGGCGTACCGACAAATTTCATGTCGATGTAAAGCCGCTGGTTTTCCTCGTCGACACGCAGTCCGGCAACGACTTCGTCGGTATCGTTGATGAGGCTCTCGATGGAATCCATCGAATACTCAAAATTGGCGCGTTGCAGGTCGGCCTGGGGTCCGTCACCGGCCTTGTTCATCGACTCCTCGGCTCCCTGACGAATCAGGTCGACCATCTGGTTGCGCAATTCTTCGGGAATCCGCTGGCCAAACACTCGTGCCGCGAGGTTGTAGTCGTTGGGCAGCTCTTCCAGCAATTGGGCGGGATCGGACGGCAGGTTTTCAAACATTTCCGGGTTGCGTGACACCCATGCATAACCATCCTGAACCCGGACGGTCAACTCGGTGCCATCGTCCGTGGTCAGGACAATGTCATCACCGTCATCGTCGATGTCCACAAACTGGGCAATGGTGTCCAGCACGTCATCGATTTCGGTGACCGGCAGAAATCCCAGGACTTCCGGCTCCGGATTGTCACCTTCAAAAAACAGCATGGCACCCAACGGCTTCTCCGGGTCGATGCCGCGGATATACTCGGCCGTTCCCATCCGCACCAGACCCTTCATCTGCCCGAATCCGGCCGCTTCCACCAGATGCTCGATGTCGCTCAAATGCTCGTTCAGGCTGGTCAGCGAAATGATAATGCCGGGCTGCAACTCCATGTCGGTTTGCGCGGCAACCGGCCGCTGCGGCAATGCAATCACAATCATCGCCAACATGGCCAGCGAGATTTTTGTAAACAATTTGCTCACGTGTACGCTCCAGTTCGGGATTCAAAAAATATCGGTCGTAAGCCGGGACCGGCGCCAACCGCCGGGGCATGTTTGAAACGATGGGGCCGGATCGAATCAGGCAGTCTAACAGTCTACCGGTGATGGCCGGAAAATTGAAACGGGTGGTCGGTGTCCGGCAAGGCGGGCCTCGCGAATATCGCTGGATGGTCCCGGTTCCGGGTCGTCGGCCAGCCCGGCTCCGAATTTGATACCCCGGCAAACGGGCCATGGTTTTGCAGCCGTTTCAAAAACACGGGAATTTCCCGGCTTCGTTCCCTGCCCGCCCGCGTTCGCCGGATCAATCGGCCGCGAGCCGTGGGTCGGCACCCCGATCAAATCGGCGGTTGATCACCAAAGCGTTTCGTGGCGACCGTCGCCGATTGCCCGGATTTCCGAACGTGGCGGACTCGAAAATCAAGTCCAGGTCTGGTGCCCGGCCCTGCTTTCGACGGTCCGCAAGCGACGATCACGGCTCCCATGCGGGTTAACTGAAACCCCCGATTCCCCGGAACCCTGTGGCCATTACCGACATTCAATTGGCACAGCTGCTGGCCGCTGGACCGGCAGGGGCTGGCAACCACCGGACCCCTGCGCGACAGCGTCGGCCTGGTTTGGCCGGCCCCCACGACAGAGTGCTTTCTGCAAAAAAGTTCCCAAATTCTGCAACCTGCCGAGCCGCCCTCCGGTAATTCCCGGAGAAGGCACAACGCCACATTCGATCAACTTGGGCATTAATGGGGATACCAGCCATGTCAACACGGGCATCCGACGACTTGCAATCCTGGACACCGCGGTTGGACCGACGAACATTGCCTCGACTCGTATGGGGGACGGTGCTGCTGATCGGCGTCTCGTGGCAGACTGCTTCTGTCAATGCCTGGCAAGACAGTGCCCCCAACGATCCGGCGTTAACGGGCGCCAGTCTGTTTCCCTCCGAAACAACCGTATTTGTGCATCTGAACGAACCAGGCCAACTGGTTGAGAGAATTCTCGCTCACCCCCTCCGCCAAAAAATCGAGGCGCTCGATCAGGTAAAAAAGGGCATCAAGAGCCCGCAATTCCAGCAGTTCAAACTGGCCATTGGCCTGATGGAATCGCAAATCGGCGAACAATGGCTGGCAGCGCTTCAAAAGCTGGCGACGGGCGTCTCGATCGGCCTGGATGCGGGATCCAAATCGGCGGGAGTCGCCATTCATGCCACGGACCAGGCCCTGCTGAAGAAAACAGCCGGTGCGATTTTGGGGTTTGCCAAAAGCGGCGGCAACGATTTCAAGATCGAGGACTTTCATGGTGGCAAGCTGGCGGTGCTGGACAAGCTGACGATCGCCCGAATTGATGACTGGCTGCTGGTATCCAATCACAAGTCGTTTCTGTTGGGGATGGCCGAGCGACTGGACCAGTCCCGCACGTCAAACCGCGCACCCGGGAGTTCCCTGGCCGGCACGCCGCAATTCGCCACAGCCTGGGCAAACCGGGACAACCGCAGTGATGCCTGGGCCTTTGCCAATCTGCAGACCGTTCGACAGTCCGGATTGGCGCACGAGTTGTTTGCCGGCGCGACCGACCAGCCGCCGGTCGAGTTGTTGTTCGGGGGAATCCTGGAGGCCTTGCACGAGGCGAATTTTGCATCCGCCAATATCGCCATCAATCATGAGGCAATTGCGGCCCGGGTGCGATTGCCCTACGACGCGTCAAAAAGCCCCCGGCAGCGAGAGTTCTTTTTTGGCACCCGGGGCATGGGACGGGCGCCGCAACCGATGGATGTGCCGGGATTACTGGGGCAGGTCGTCACGTACCGCGACCTGGGGAGCTGGTGGCTGTCCAAGGAAGACCTGTTTCCGGAAAACGTAATTGCCCAACTCGCCCAGGGTGACAGCCAGCTGTCCACTCTGTTTGGCGGCGTCGATTTCGGCGAAGACGTGCTGGGTGCCTTGCAACCGGGGATGCGGTTGCTGGTCAAACAGCAGGAATACCCCGACGGCCTGGAGCCGGACGTGAAAATTCCGGCGTTTGCGCTGGTTGCGCGATTGCAAAATCCCCAGGACGCGCGGCGATTCCGGATTTCCTTTCAAAGCCTGATGGGGTTGTTGAATCTGGATCAGGGCGGCATGGAACGCCCGCAAATTGAAATCATGACGACCCGGGAAAACGGGATCATTACGACCGGCGGCGAATACTTGCCCGACAACAACCTGTCCCGCGGATTAATGATTTACAATTTCTCGCCGGCCCTGTCGTTTCAGGACGATTACATGGTGGTTTCCAGTACGATGGATTTTGCCAGAGAAATCGCCGAAGCCACCAGGTCTTTGGACGACACCAGCGCAACGTCCGACTCCAATACCCGGATCAGCCTGAACGGGGAATCCATCAAGCAAGCATTGGCGGTCAATCGCAAGACTCTGGTGGCCAATACCATGGTCGAACAGGGCATGTCGCGCGAACAGGCCGAGGAACGGATTGACCTGGTCCTGGAGTTGCTGGATTACGCCCGTGATGCCAGCCTGGATTACCGCGTTGGCCCTGAGGCCATGTCGCTGGATCTGCAATTTCGATTTGCCAGTGCCCGATAAATCAAAACCGTGTGACGTCCGGGTGGGCAGCCGAAGCCCGGTGTGACCGTTGACCTCGTACCTTATCCGGGAGTAAACGATGAGTCGCGATCCTGAAACGGCCTGGTCCCCGTGGACACCGTCGGCCAGCGAACCGTGGAACCGGCAAAGGGCGGCGCACCTGATGCGTCGCGCCGGATTCGGGTCGAGTCCCAAAACACTGGACGACCTGGTCGATGCCGGATTTGATTCTGCGATCCAGCAATTGTTTGCCTGTGGTGGCCGCGAGGAATTCGAGGCCGAGATGCAGCCCATCGAACGGGTGCTGACCAGCTCCCAGGATCCGCAAGCTCTGGCCTCATGGTGGCTGCTGCGAATGGCCCGCACCCCCTGTCCGTTTTTGGAAAAGATGACCCTGTTTTGGCACGGGCATTTTGCCACCGGTGCCGACAAGGTAGCTGACGCTCGCGCCATGCTGGCTCAAAACCGGTTACTCCGTGCCAATGCCCTGGGACATTACGAGCCCATGGTCCAGGGAATTTCCCGGGACGTGGCGATGCTGATCTGGCTGGACTCCACCGACAATCGCAAGACACGCCCCAACGAAAACTATGCGCGAGAATTGATGGAGCTGTTTTGTCTGGGGCCGGGGAACTACCGCGAAGAGGACATTAAACAGCTGGCCCGCTGTTTTACCGGCTGGGAAGTTCGCCGGGGAGCTTTCCGCATCAATGCACACCAGCACGACGAGGGAGTGAAATCGTTCCTCGGAAAATCCGGCAACTTTGACGGCCAGCAGGCCGTGCGGATTGTCCTGGATCATCCGGCGTCAGCGGGATTTCTGGCCCGAAAACTGATCAACTACCTGGTTGTTGATGATGTCCCCGATGCCGGATTTTGCCAACCGGTAGCCGACACGTTGCGCAAAACCGATTTTGATTTGGCAGCCACGATTCGTCAGATTCTGGTCAGTCGCTTCTTTTGGTCCTCGCAGGCCATTGGCCAAAAAGTCCGCAGCCCGGTGGAACTGGCGATTGGCATGATTCGGGGACTGGGGGTTTCGGTCAATATGAACGAGTTGCGAACGAAACTGGCAGCTCTCGGGCACCTGCCCATGTTTCCGCCCAACGTCAAGGGCTGGGAGGGGGGGCGACGCTGGATCAATGCGTCGACCTATATCGGCCGTGTCAATCTGGTTCGGGAAATTCTGGAGCATCCGAATTCCGCCCTCACCGCCGGATCCCTGAGCCGGGCCGCCGGTGTCAACGCCAACGCGAATCCCCGGGAATGGGTTGGCCAGCTGACGGCGTGGCTGGTGCCGGTACCCCTGACCGAATCAACGATCCACCAGCTGTACCAAATCGCCCGGGATTCCGGCAACAACGCGGACTCGCGGGTCCGCAACGTAATCGGCGCGGTGGCTGCCACCCCCGAATTCCAGTTGAGCTAGATCCGGGAACCGGCCACCCGGTGCCGGGGCGCGGCGCCATTGTCAGGTTAACAATCCACCGTCATTTCAAGTCCATTTGCGAGGGCCGACCCATGACCAGTCGACGACAATTCATCCAGGCAGCGTTTGGCAGTTCCGCGCTGGTCAGTTTGTCCCAGGGTGTGCCTGCCGTGCTGTTGGGAGCTTCCGCACGGGCGCAGGGCAGGGGTGGCGAGACGATTTTGATTGTGATTGAACTGGGCGGCGGCAACGACGGACTGAACACGGTTATTCCCCACGGCGACGAGGCCTATTACGAAAACCGGTTCACCCTGGCGATCCCCCGTAACGAGGTCTCACGCATTGATGACTCGGTCGGCCTGCACCCGGCGCTCGGCGGGTTTTCACAATTGCTGGATGATCAACAGCTGACCATTGTGCAGGGCGTCGGCTACCCCAACCCCAACCGCTCCCATTTTGAGTCCATGGATCTGTGGCATACGGCCCATCGCATCGACGAGAGTTCCCAACTGGGCTGGATCGGACGATGCATCGATTCGGACCGGTCGTTGCAAGGGGAATTGCCGGCGATTCACTACGGTGGCGGCAAGCAGCCACTGGCGCTGGGGACGCGATCCCGGCCGGTCCCCTCCATTGCCAGCCTCGATCAATTTCGGTTTCGGGGCAACGGTCCGCGGCAATTCTCCAGCACGGTGCAGCGTGACCTGAACGTACCCCGCAGCCCGGAAAACCGGTTACTGGGATTCATTCACGAAAGCGCTCAGGTCGCGTTGCGTACCAGCGAGCGGCTGGAAAACGTCATCGACGCCAAAGCGTCGGCCGACTATCCGAACACGCAACTGGGACGCAAACTTGGGGCGGTGGGTCAACTGATTGATTCCGGATTGCCAACCCGCATTTATTATGTGACCCACGATGGATTCGACACGCATTCCAATCAGGCCGAAGCCCACGCCGGATTATTGAGGGAATTGGCCGGTGCCACCGCGGCTCTGATGCAGGATTTGGACAAGCGGGGCCACGCCGATCGTACCGCCATCATGACGTTTTCCGAATTTGGCCGGCGGGTCCGGGAAAATGCCAGTCGAGGCACCGATCATGGCACGGCGGCACCCCTGTTCCTGGCGGGCGGACGTGTCAAATCCGGCCTCGCCAACCCGCATCCCAGTCTGGCTGATCTGGACCAGGGCGATTTGAAATTTACTGTCGACTATCGCCAGGTTTACGCGACAGTTCTGGAGGACTGGCTGGGGATTGAAAGCGTTCCCGTCCTGGGCCGGTCCTTTGAGAAACTGGACCTGTTTGTGACCTGACCTGTGCGCCCAGCCGATTGGCCGGATTCCGGGGTGGCGCCATCCGCGAAAGGTTCCCGACAACCCCTGATCACCCGCGGCGGCCGAAAATCGCTGGCCGATACCGGTCCCCGGACGGCGCGGCCAGGTATTCACGCATGCGGCGTGCTCCCCATTTCCGGCGAACCCGCTGTGCCCGGCATGGCAATCGCCTTCGACTCAGGCAGCCATCCGCCCCACCGCCCAGATGGATTTGGGTCGCGTCATCAGGACGACGGACTGGCGGTTGTGATAACAGGGCTTGATGTCTTGCAATTCCATAAACCGGCCCCAGGTGCGCTCCAGGTAGCCACTGGAGTGAAACACCTGGCTGCGGTAGGGTCCCGTTTGCGAAAACCGGTAAACGAGCCTTTCGTCAGGCATTTCCCGGTCGAGCATGTCCATTGAAAAGCGACCGGTGTTGATCATCGATTGCAGCAACCGATTCGACGGATCTTGCCCGCGCAATGCAGCCCACGTGTCTTCATTGTGGACCGTTACGTAACAAAGGCCACCCGGTCGCAGCACGCGCCTCAGTTCGGCCAACCAGGCCGTTTCAAAGGTGTCAATGTGGGTAAACACGGAAAAGGCGCAAATTGCGTCCACGGAGGAATCGGGCATGGGCAGCGACGGCAGCCCGGAAACAAACACAGGCAAAAGATTGCGGGGCATGAATTTGCACAACCAGCGAATATGCCGCCGGTTGACATCGGTACCCCATACCTCGGGGACTTGCCGCTGGATGCAAAAATGTCGTGTGACGCGCCCGGAGGCACACCCAAAGTCCAGTAACGACTGGACACCGACGCCGCAGTCGCGGGCGGCCCCCATGACTTTCAGACAATCGCCCAGCCCGGATAACCAGTAGCCGATATCGGAGTCGGGTGTGTAGCCTTCACGATCGTCCGGGCTGGGGATCGGAAACCGGTCCCGGGCAATCAGCTCCGGCAGATCCGCGGGAGCGATCAGCTCCTCGGGAATGTGATCCCGCCAGTGATTGAATTTTCCCGGCGGCTCGTCACAAATCGGTGGACGCACCTCGAAATCGCGGTCATCCAGTGTGTTGACGCTGAGATCATCTTCCCAGCACAACGGTCGATGGCCCTGCCGAACGACCTCGCCGGCAGCGGAACGCTGTTGTTGATTTTGTGTCATCAGTCTGGATCACGCTGGTTGGGAGGCTGCCCGTGTGGAAAAATCGGTAAAACGGGGAGTTTTTCGCCAAACCAGAATTACGGGAAATGCGGAGTCGATACAATATCAGTTGGCGTTGTCGGGCGGAAAAAACGACCCTCCATCACCGTGCCAGGCGTCGATTTTGCGGACTTTGCGGGATGCTCTATCCGAAAAAGACGGGGTACCCGGGTGCCGGGGGGGCCCAACGGCGAATCGATGAATTACCCGTATGATTTCGTTGACACTTTTTTTGGCCGGCAACTATACTGGGAGCCGAGGTAAAATAGGGCAGCTGGAAAATTTGCCCGAAACGAGAGGCGGGAGCCCGATTCCCGTCATTGGTGTGTTGTTGATGGGCGAGAGGCCGCGAAAGCTGGCTGCGACTTTCGTACAGCGTAAAATCGGGGTACGCAACACAGAACCATTGTACCTGGGGATATCCGCTCATGAATCTGGTCGGCAAAATCATCACGCTTTTGATTCTGCTGCTGAGTGTTTGCTTTCTGATGATCAGCGTTATGGTTAACGCCTCGCATCAGAACTGGAAAGACAAGGCGATGCAAAACAAGGTTCTTGTGGAAAATCTGCGTCGGGAGCAGCAAACCGCCCAGGAGCAACAGGCCCAGAAAGAAAAAATCATTCAGACCGAAAAGGTGGCCCGGGTCCTGCGGATCCAGCAACTGGAGTCGCAACTGCAGCTTGCCGAACGGAACCTGGAACAACTGGCCGTGGAATTGAATGACCAGCGGGTCAAGGCATCCGAGAATCAGAATATTGCCAGTCAGAACGAAGAGCGGCTGGCCGAGCAGGACAAGATCATTGCCAACTTGCGTACCGAGTTGCGGACGTTGACCGAAGACATTGCCGCGCAACGTGAAAAGGTTGTGGCCATGACCAACCAGATTTTTGAGTTGGAGGGCGAGACGCGCAATCTGGAATCCATCCGCAACGGACTGGCGGCCCAGAACGCCCAGTTGAGCAAGGTGCTGAAAAAGAACGGACTGCTGGAAACCGACCTGACCGACCACATTCCACCGTCCATCGAAGGTCGCGTATTTGCGGTTGATAACGATCTGATTGCTTTCAGTCTGGGGACCGATGACGGGATGCGAGTGGGCCACACGGTGGACATTTATCGCAAGAATCGCTATGTCGGCACCGCCGAAGTGACCGTGGCCGAGCCCAACAAGTCAGCGGCCCGCATCAATCGAAATCTGACAAAGTTTGCCGTTGAATCAGGTGACCGTGTCACGACCAAATGGGTTCTGGAACAAAAGTAGTCGTCCCGGCGACCGTCTTTCGAAAAGTCACCAATCGCGCACAGGACAGTCAACATCATGTCGGAACAGGTATTTGAAGCTTCCGCCCCCGAAGACGTGCCGATCACGTCAACGTCGGTTCGCAATGCCGTAACGCGGAAGCAGAATTTCAATATTTTCACGGTCATGTTGATTATCTCATTCTTTTGCCTGCTGACCGGAACCCTGTTGATGTTGCGGGAACTTCAGCAATTTGGGGATGTCGGTGACTTCCCCTGGCGGACCAGCGGGGCCACGCCCGTGCAGGCCAGTCCCTGAGCCCGTAACCGACCGGTTCAACCTGAATCCCCGACACGGACTCTCCTCGTCGCCGGCCCTTCGCATCTGCCGGCCCGGCCGACTTAAACGCCCGTTTGTGTACAACTGTACGTAACGATGCAGACAATCGCCGGAAAAAGGGCTACCATATTGGCGTCCGCCACATCGGTATGCACCCGTCATCTCTGAATCCGGCCCAATCCGCGTGAACGAAATAAAAATCCCCGAGCTGACGTCGCTGATTGTCCCGCTCGAAAACAACATCGCCAGCGTTGTTCTGGGAAAACGCGATGTGGCCCGCAAATGCCTGATCGCCATGCTGGCGGGCGAACACATTTTGGTGGAGGACGTTCCGGGCGTTGGAAAAACCCTGATGGGCAAGGCGCTGGCCAGAAGTGTTGACGGTGAATTTCGCCGGTTGCAGTTCACGCCTGATTTGTTGCCGGGCGACATTACCGGCAGCAGCGTTTACAACAACACAACCGGTTCCTTTGAGTTTCATCCCGGGCCGATTTTTGGAAATTTCATTCTGGCCGACGAAATCAACCGGGCTCCGCCCCGTACTCAAAGTGCCTTGCTGGAACCCATGGGCGAACGCCACGTCACGATCGACGGCGTCTCGCATCCCCTGCCTCAACCCTTTATGGTAATCGCCACGCAAAATCCGTTCGAGTTCGAAGGCACCTATTTGTTGCCCGAAAGCCAGTTGGACCGGTTTCTGTTGCGGGTCTCCATGGGTTACCCGAGTCCCGAATACGAACAGGAGATTATCAACAGCCACCTGCTGGGAGAACCAGTCGATCACTTGCCCGCTGTCATTGATTGCGGTCAGGTCCAGCAGCTGCAATCGGCAGTACGCACGGTCACGATTGACGCGGCGATCAGCAAATACATGCTGGATATTGTCCATGCCACGCGGGAATCGTCGGAACTGGTCGTCGGAGCCAGCACCCGCGGAGTCCTGCTGTGGAGCCGGGCCGCCCAGGCGGCCGCCCTGCTGGACGGCCGTGATTACGTGGTCCCGGATGACGCCAAGCAGCTGGCGGTGGCGGTCCTGGCACATCGCGTAATGGCCGACGGAATCGCCCAGGGAACCGACCGCAGCCGGACCGAGTCGATCATCGAGCGGATTGTTGATTCGGTGGACATTGAATAACCGGTTGCCGGTCCGGACCCATCCGGCCAGGCGGAATCGAATCCCGCCTGCCAGCACGACGGGTCGGCAATCGGCCCAGGCAGCCCGCATTGCATCGGGAGCGGGACTCCGGGGATGGAAGGTTGAGAAAACAGCAAACGGCCACGGCGAATGAATTACCCCAGTCGACGAACGCGAATTACCTATGAGGGTGCCTCGTTTCTTTCGATTCTGGCCTTTATTGTGCTGGGTTCGATTCTCCGCCAAATCAATCTGCTGGTATTGTTGTCAGGACTAATGATCGCCCCGTTTTTTTTTAATTGGCGAATCAGTCGAAAAATGCTGCAGCAAGTCCGGATCCGTCGTCATTTGCCCGCCTGGGCCCATGCCGGAACGCCGTTTGGCGTGGAGTGGAAAATCACGAATGATCGAAAAAAAATAGCCTCCTGGGTCATTCGTATCAGCGACCGGATTACCACCGACGATCCGTTGCATCGGGCACCACGAGGCGTGGATGTGCTGGTGCACCAGGTGGATCCGGGGCAAACCGGATCGGCCAGTTTTCAGTGCATCGTACCGCGTCGCGGTGTGTGTCAATTCGGTCCGGCGCTGGCCGGATCGGCATATCCGCTCGGCCTGGTGCGGACCCGTATCCGGATTCCGGAATCCGGGCGACTGGCGATTGCTCCGGCGCTGGGTCGATTGTCGCCGGACTGGTTCCAGCTGATACGATCTTCGCCCGACGAAAACGAGGTTGCCAACCGCCGGCGGCGAGGCACGTCGCACGACGATTTCTTTTCGTTGCGAAACTGGCAACAGGGAGACAGTCGGCGGCTTGTTCATTGGCGCAGCTCGGCCAAACGCGGCCAGCTGCTGGTTCGCCAGGGAGTCGATCCGGCCACCCAACGGATTACCATTTTGGTGGATGTGGCTCGCGGCACGCCGGAATCGGTGGAAACGCTGGCCAGCATGGCGGCCACAATTGCCTGTCAATCGTCGGGCCGGTACGGTCCACGGCAACTGTCGTTGGGAATCTATGGCAGGCAAAACACGGACCGTCCGGTGACGCCCGGTCCGGCGGTTTTGCCGCACCTGATGGAGTTGCTGGCCGCCATGGAAGCGGTGGAGGACACCGGGATCCTGAACGCGCTGCGAAAAGCCCAACGCCAAAATAATGCCGGCGACCGGATCATCGTGCTCAGCAACCGCAGCCACACGGCAGCCCTGGCCCGGGCTGGCGGCCAAAGTCCCGCCGGCCCGTCGAGCGCCGGACCGGGATACACGTGGATCGACATCACCCGCGACCATTCGTTTTTCGAACCAGGACGACCGGCCAGGGGATCCCGCATGATCGCGGACACACCCCCGGCGGTGTTCGGGGCGGGTGCCAGCGGGTCATGAAACGCGTCGATCGAATTCTGCAGATTCTGGTCATCGTCACGATTAGCCTCAGCGGTTTGTTGCTGGGGATGAGCCAGGGCGACTTTGAGCCGTTTTTTATTGCCGTGACCGCGGCGACCGCCGCCTGGGTTTTTGTGGACGTCGCCAGATGGTTCAGTTTGCCCCAATGGCTGGCCAACCTGATTGCGATTACCGTCACGGCGTTCACCATGGCCTCGTTTTTCTTCACCGGCGATCCGGACCCGGTCCGGCAACTGTTGGGCGTTGGCAAATTGCTGGTGTACCTGGAATCGATCCTGTTGTTTCAGGTGAAATCCGCGCGGGTCTACTGGCAGGTGCTGGTGCTGAGCCTGTTGCAGATTGTGGTGGGAGCCGTATTCAACCTGGGATTTGAAGGGGGCCTGCTGTTTATCCTGTATGTCATGTTTGCCGGCTTTTCGGTTTTGATCCTGCATTTGTACCAGCAACAGCAACTGGTGCCTGGCCCGGATTCCGGCCATGGACCGGCTCGACCCGATCTGGCCGCAGGCCGTTCGGGGCTTGTTCTGCAGGCGATTCCGTCCCCCCTGAAACATCACCAGCCACTGGGCCTGATGACCCGGCAATACAGCCTGATGGGCATTGGGGTGCTGGTGTTCGGCATTGTGTTGTTTTATTTCCTGCCACGGGAAAATTCGTCGTGGTCCGGGCCGCTCGAATTGCCCATGCGGCAAACGGGTTACCAGCAACGCATCAGCCTGAATCATCCCGAACTCATTCCGCTGTCCAGCACTTTGGAAATGACGGTCAAATACCGGCGGCCCGGCAGCGAGCAAGTCATGCTGCCGGTCCAATTGCCCTATTTGCGCGGGATGACCCTGCCCAAACTGGTAATCGAAGATAACGAAACCACATGGCTGGCAGCCACCAGTCAGGTGAAAAGCAGCGACTTTTCCTTCCTGCCGGATATTCGCCAGGCAGCCGGCCCCTGGCTGATTCAGGAAATTGTGCTGGAACCCACAGATGACCCGTTACTGTATTCCCCGGTTCCCCCCTGCAGTCTCGACGAGGAATCGGATGACGACATTGAATACTGCTGGCCGCTGGGGGGGATCACCCGGGAGCGCGAAAGCAAGAAAATCAGCTTTGCCCATCACCGTTACACGCTGGCGGTGCCGATTCTGCCCGATGGCACGTTTTACGCGGCCTGGCCCTACCGACCCCGCTCCGGCGACCAGCCGTTGACCGAACGCGATGATCCGGGAATCTGGCGGTGGTTGACTTACCTGGATCAATCGCGTTATCCCGGCCTGGTGCGGGTGGCGGGCCAGATTGCTGCCCGTATGGGAACCGACGACCATTATCGACTGGCCCGCGCCATGGAGGATCATTTCCGCTCCGACGGCGGATTCAACTACACCGTCGACTTTCGCGAGGTCTCGCGCGATCGCCGAATCGATGCCATCGAGGATTTTTTCACAAATCACAAGAGCGGCCATTGCGTCTATTATGCATCGGCCCTGACCCTGATGCTGAGGAGTCAGGGAATTCCGGCCCGGGTCGTGGTCGGATTTCGCGGTGGCGTGGCCAACGATATCGGAACCCAGTTGGACGTGGAGGCCCGCCACGGACATGCCTGGGTTGAGGCCTATGTGCGCCCGCAGGACTGTCCCTCCCCAATGAAATCGACGGGCCAGGCAGGACGGCTGGGAGCGTGGATGCAGCTGGATGCCACGCCGGCGGTCGATTTTGACATCCAGTTAAGCGCCAATGCCCTGAACTACGCCAAGAGCTTTTGGCGCGATTATGTGTTGGGGCTGCAATCCGACACCGGGTCCACCGTGATTGACGCCAATGGAATCCAATTGACGGGGTTTCTCAAATTTCTGGATTTGAGCTGGTGGCAAGCAGGATTCACCACGGCAGCGGCCAATTTCCGGAGGTCGGGCACATGGCAAAACTGGTTGTGGACCAGTACCCCGTTGATCCTGATCGCGGCGATCGCCGTTGGCGTTTATGTCTATCGGCGGCGGAGTGTCCGGTCGTTGCATGGTGCCGGGAATTCGCGGCAGGCGGTTCGTGGCCGAGCGTGGTTCCGCCGGCAAATGGCGCGATTGGCCGAGGGCGTTTCGCCCCGCCTGGCACGCTGGCTGGAGCCGCGCCCGCAGCGAGCGGCGGCTGTCCCGTTCTATCAGCACATGCTGAAATTGCTGGGCCGCGCCGGACTGGTCCGGCAGCCCGGCCAGACGCATCGGGAATTCGCCCTGCGGGCCGGCCAATCCGGTCCATCCGGCCACGCCGATGAGCTGACCGCCTTGACGACCCGGATCACTGACTTTTACTATCTCGTTCGGTATGGTGCGCGTCCCTTGAGCGACCGGCAACAGCTGGACGTTCGGCAATCTCTGGAACAACTGGAACGTTTGCTGGCAGCGACCGGCCCGGAAACGGCCCCGGTTACGGATGAATCGGATTCATGAAAATCGGAATTGTGGGATATCAGGGTGCCGGCAAAAGCACCCTGTTTGAATGGCTGGCCGGCGTTGCCGCGGATCCATCCTTGGCGCACATCGGACAATCGGCCAGTGCCATTGTGACCGATCCCCGCGTCGAGGGTCTGGTCAAGATTTATCAGCCCAAGAAGATTACCCAGGCGTCGCTGAACCTGGTGGACACACCAGGGCTCAGCCGGGATCACAGCGGCTCGGCGGGAAAACTGGCCCTCATTCGCGAAGCCGGATGCCTGGTAATCGTGGTGGGAGAATTTGCCGGCGCGAATGTCGAAAACGACCTGCGGGCGTTCGAGGAAGACTTGTTGATTGCGGATCTGGAACTGGTCAGCAATCGTGTCGACAAGCTGCGCGAATCGGTCAAGAAACCGCGCCCCAGCCGCGACCGGGAACTGGCCGAACTGGACGCTCTGGAACCCCTGCTGGCCGGGCTGGAAAATGGACAGCCGCTGCACGAAATTCAGCTGACGGATGAACAGGCGCTGGCGATCAAGTCGTTTCAACTCGTCACACGCAAACCTCGTATCGTGATTGTCAATCAGTCGGATGAAAAACCGGCGGCGACGGATCCGCTGCCCGGTGTTTCGTACCCCGTGATGCGACTGGCCGTTGGCTTGCAACGGGACCTGGAAAATATGCCGCCCGACGAGCGCGCCGAATTCTGTCAGGAAATGGGCGTGTCGGCCGTCGATCGCGGTCCCGTCTTGCGGGCCCTGATGGAAGCGTCCGGTCAAATGCTGTTTTTCACAGCCGGTGACAAGGAAGTTCGAACCTGGATGATTCCCCGGGGCGCGACCGCCGAGGATGCGGCCGGCTCGATTCATACGGACCTGGCGCGGGGATTTGTGCGGGCCGAACGGATGACGTGCGATGACCTGTTTCGTGTTGGCAGTGAACGTGAAATCAAGGCCCAAAACCTGATGACCCGCGAGCCCCGCGGCTATGTCATCCAGGACGGGGATATCCTGCACATCCTGGCCAGCACCTGAACCGCGTTCGGACGAGGAACATTGGGTGACCGGGTTTCAGGGATCGGAATTCTCTCCGGCGATTGCCAGGCGTGCATCAATCAGGCGTTTCTGGATTTCCAGGAAAGTCGCCCGGGCGACCGCCGACTTGGATCCCGAAAAATTGGCAACCACGTGGCCACCCCGATCGATGATCTCAACCGAATTGGTATCGGCTTGCATGGCGGCCGGTCCGTTCAGCACGACGAGGTCACAACATTTTTTGTGCAATTTGGTCACGGCCTGAAAATAGGAGTCCTCTGTTTCCAGAGCGAAGCCCACGACCCATTGGTCGCGCCTTTTTTGGGCCCCCAGCGTGGCCACGATATCGGGGGTTTGCACCAGCTGAATCAAAAGCGGCTGGCCCGTTTTCTTGATCTTGTGATCGGCCACGGACACCGGCTGGTAATCACAGGGTGCCGCCACACCAATCAGACCCTCAACATCCGAAAAACAGCCCCGACAGGCATCCAGCATTTCCCGGGTCGTGGTGACCGGAATAACCCGGGCCCGCCGCGGATATTCAACCGAGACCGGTCCCGTGACCACCGTCACCTCGTGGCCCGACTGAATCGCCGCTTCGGCAATCTGGCTGCCCATTTTTCCGCTGGAGGCATTGGAAATAAACCGAACCGGGTCGAGGTATTGCCGGGTGGGTCCGGAGGTAATGAGGATTCTGGCCATGACTGGTCGCGACAGACAGGTTGGTGGGAAGGTGCGGGCGTTGGCAGGAAAGGTGTGGGCTGTGGCAGGGAAGGTTGGGGGGCCGCGGCAGGACAGGTGCTGGCAGCGGCCGGTTCGGCGCAGCGGCGGTGGCGCCGCGGAACACCGGATGGTGTTTATACCCGAAATTCAAACAGATCGGTGGAAACTCAAACCAGTTTGCCAGGATTCATCACGGCCTGGATCGCGGCCAGCAACTCGTCCGGTTCCGACATGCGACCGGCCCCCGTGGCCCGACAGCTCAACCAGCCCTCGTTGGGACCGACCATTTGGACGCCGTCGTCGCAAAGCCGCTGGACGTTCCGCTGGACAACCGGTTTATCCCACATTTCGCAATTCATGGCAGGAGCAAATATCACCGGTCCCGCGAAGCACAGGTACAGCGTACTGAGCAGGTCGTCGGCCATGCCGTGGGCGGCTTTCGCCAAAAAACTGGCAGTGGCCGGGGCCACGCACAACAGGTCGCTGGTCCGCGCCAACTCGATGTGCGGCCCAAGGGGATATTGCTGATTCGAAAAAATATCGCTGGTCACCGGTCGCCCGGTCAGGGCTTCAAAGGTCGCCGGACCGATGAATTCACGGCTGGAGGCGGTCATCACGACCCGAACCCCGAAACCGGACTGCACGAGTTGGCTGACCAGTCCGGCCGTTTTGTAGGCCGCCACACCCCCGGTTACACCGATAATGATTTCCTGGTCTGACATGGCCGGATTCTAGTCCACCGGCAGTGGTCCCGCAAACCGGAGGACGAACCGGCGATCAGCGCGGCCGGTCATTCTGCTGCCGGCTTGAAAAAGAACCCTCGCCCGGCCAGCATATCCGGGTCTCGCAACCCGGCCGCACCGAACCCCGAACGCCGATTTTTTGCCCGCCATGACGGATATTGTCGACCGCAAAACACGCAGCCGCATGATGTCGGGTATTGGCGGCAAGAATACCCGTCCGGAATTGCTGATCCGTCGCGGTTTGCATTCCCGCGGCTACCGGTACCGGTTGCATGACACCGGACTGCCTGGCAAACCCGATCTGGTGTTTGTTTCACGCCGTGCCGTGATTTTTGTCAACGGCTGTTTTTGGCACGGTCACGGCTGTCATTTGTTTCGATGGCCCGCGACGCGCCGGCAGTGGTGGCGCGATAAAATTGGCGAAACCCGGCGCCGCGACCGGACGGCCATCCGGCAATTGAATGCCGACCAGTGGCGTGTGCTGACGATTTGGGAATGCGCCCTGAAGGGCCGAACCCGCCGCGACCTGGCCCAGGTCCTGTCACAGACGCAACGCTGGCTGGAGGGGAAAAAGCGGGTGCATGCGATCACGGGAAAACCGGAGTAGACGCCATCCGGCGTTTCCAGGGGGCCCTGCCGCGGACGCCGCTGCCCGTCAAATCGCCGACGGGTCATTTCCCGTTTTGGCTTCCATCAGCCCCGGGGCTTTCCACCTCATTCCGACATGCGGCATCAGTGGTCCAGCGCCGCAAAGGGAAACAGGCTCGATGGAACACGGGACTGGCGACAGAATTCCTCGATTGTTTGAATGACGTCCGGATTTTGGTCGGCGACGTTGCTGGACTCGTTGATGTCGGTCGGCAAATGATACAGCTCAAACGGGGCATCCGGATGTTTGTGAAGCTGTTGCCGGACGGCTTTCCAGTCGCCCCAGCGAACCGCCTGCTGGCCACCATATCCGGGAAACTCCCAATACAAAAATTCATGGGGCCGCGGTTCGCCCGAACCGGTCAACGTTGGCAACATCGAAATGCCATCGATCGCGGGCGGTGGATCCACCGCCGCGACCTCGCAAATCGTTGGCAGGAAATCCCAAAACGCGGCGATATGATCGGTTGTTTGGCCGGGCCGGATGCGACCGGGCCAGCACGCCACCAGGGGGACCCGAATTCCCCCCTCCAGCAGCGATCCCTTGCGTCCACGCAAGGGACCGGAGGATTGAAAATAGTCCGAGTCGCTGCCGCCCAGCCGGTCGTAGGTTGGGCCATTGTCGGACGTGAACATCACCAGGGTTTGATCGGAAATCCCCAGTTCGTCCAGCAGATCCAGCAGCTTGCCGATGTCGCGATCCATGTGACTGATCATCGCCGCGTAGCCAGCGCGCGGTTCAGGGTAGGGCAGGTACCCGCGATGCTCATAGGCTTCCTCCTCAATATCTCCCCGAAACTCCGCCAGTGAGTCGTCGGGAACCTGAATCGCCAGGTGCGGAATGACCAAAGGCAGATACAAAAAGAACGGTCCGGCGCGATTCGCGCGGACAAACTCGATGGCCTCTTCGGTAAATCGGTCCTGCGAGTACGTTTGACCATACATCGTTCGGTCGTTCCCGGGCAACATCTCCATTTGATCGTTACGCCACAGGAATCGCGGGTAATGATTGTGGGCATGGACCTGGCAATTGTATCCGTAGAACAGGTCGAATCCCTGGCGGTTGGGATCACCACTGGAGCCGATCGGTCCCAGGCCCCATTTGCCCATCGCCCCGGTGGCGTAGCCTTTCGATTTCAGCAACTCGGCGACGGTCAGGGCCTCGTCCGGAATCGGATGCTGGCCGGGAAAATGCAAATCCGCAGGCCGCGGTTTGCCGCGCTCGGGCGGGTTGCCGTTGTCGCGAATCCACGCGTGACCCTGGTGCAATCCGGTCATCAGCGAACAGCGACTGGGGGCACATACGGTCTGGCCCGCATAGAACTGCGTGAACCGGATTCCCCGGTCGGCGATTCGGTCGATATTGGGGGTGCCAATCCGCCGCTGCCCGTAACATCCCAGCTCGCCATAACCGAGATCGTCGGCCACGATCAGGATAATGTTGGGACCCTGGGTGGGTTCGCCGGCCCGGACCAGCGATTCACCAAACCGGGGAACCAGCGCCGCGACGAGGCAAGCGGCCAGTGCCGCGGCACGCGGCCGCAGACGAGGCGTCCATGACTGGCGACAACCGGCCCGGGTCCGCATGACGAACTGGTTCATGTTGCATCTTTCGTTGAGTGGTCGGCGGGATCGATGCAGAAAACTCGCGGTGATTCCGGCGTTCGGCGTGGTGACCGGCAAAGCCGCCCCGGGAACCACGGAACGAATGGGCAATGTGCTTTGCCCGGCACGGGTTGACGCTCACCGCATCCCGGGCCACGGCCAGGGTTGAGCTGGATTATCCGCCATAACCCGCCGGGATTCAAATCCTCCCGCCGGGTTTCAAATCCTGAAGCGTTCCCGGGACTGGCATCCCGAGCCGTCGGTTCACAGGTTTTCCGATTTCGGGTGAATTCAACAGGTTGATTCGGTCGAAACGCCTGGTTTCCGTATCCCGAATTGCGGTCAAGTGAACAACGCGATGAAGCAGCTCATCAAGGCCACCATGACGCCATTGGCATCGATTTTCGGCAGTGGCTTCCTGGTGATCGTGCCGATTTTGGCGGGCGTTGTTGGTCCCTGGTCGATGGTGGCAATGCTCGGCATCTGCTTTCTGGCTTACGCCGTTGGACATGTGATCCGGTTCAACATCCAGTACGCAGAACCCGTTTTGACGTCTCAGGATCCTCCCGAAAAACTGAAGCTTGTCGAGGACTCGTCGGATCTGGCACTGGTCGGCGCCTATGTCATTTCGGTCTGTCTGTATGCCAATATTCTGGCCTCATTTTTGCTCGGCGGTTTGGAGCATATCTGGTCGGGAATCGATACGCCGTTCCACGAACATCTGTTGACAGCCGCCGTGATTGCGGTCATCGGAGCGATCGGGTTTTTCAAAGGGCTCGACATGCTCGAGAATCTGGAGGACTTTGCCCTGTGGATCACGCTGGCGATCATTTTGGCGTTGTTTGCTGGTTTCGGCATCTACGACTGGCGGGAGTGGTCGGCTGGCAGTCTTCCCTGGCCAGCGACGCCCGACAACAACTGGTGGCAAATCATGACGATCGTCGGTGGTACGCTGATCGTCGTTCAGGGATTTGAAACGACCCGGTATCTGGGCGAGGAATTCGACAGCCAGACACGGATTCGTGCCTGCCGGTGGTCCCAGATCATTTCCACTGCGGTGTACCTGATTTTTATTGGACTGGCGACGCCGCTCATGCATTTCCTGGGCAGCACAGTCGAGGACAACGCGCTTGTCATGCTGGCCGGCAAAGCAGCGGTCTGGCTGCCGCTGCCACTGGTGGGAGCCGCCGTGCTGAGTCAATTCAGTGCCGCCGTGGCTGATACGATGGGGGGCGGCGGAAACGTGGAAGAGGCCACGCATCAACGGGTGAACACCAATCACGCCTGCCTGCTCATTTGCGCCGGGGCGGTTTGTTTGGCCTTTGCCCCCACCCTCACGATTTTGACTCTGGCATCCAAGGCCTTTGCGTTCTACTACCTGTTGCAATGCCTGGTTGCCATTGGCGTGTCAAAAAACGCCAATCAAAGGTGGTTTTTTCGCGCGATTGCGCTGGTCCTCGCCTTTGTCACCCTGTTCGCCGTTCCGGCGGGTTAACGTGGTTCAGGCGTCTGAACGACGGATCCGTCGGGATGTGGCCCGGACGTTGACCGACAGGCGCCATCACCTCACGAGCGTTGTTCGAAACGCGGTTGGCAGGGTGGCCAACCATTGCGCGGCTCCCGTGCCTTGACACGCTCGTTCGACCCGTCGTGGAGCAACGCCAGATACCGATCTGCCCAGCGTGTTGCGTGGCCCGAATCGGTGCGAATGTTTTTTAATCGCGTGTCGACGGCCCCGTGCCGGGTTCGGTCAGCGGCGGGCGAGCCAATTCCCGGTTACATCTCGGAAGCGGGCGTCAGGGGTTGGGCGGCGTCGGCCTCCAGCCTTCGCGCGGCAGAACTCAACGGTTCGCTGTCCGGTTCCAGGGTTTCCATACCGTCCTGGACCGTCACCCATTGCGTCCTGCCCTGCTCATCCAGGCGGACCTGCCAGGCGTTGCCGGCCGCCATATCGCCGAGGATGCTGTCCGCCACGGCCGCGCCGAGTTGCGGACTGTCAACCAGAATTCCAATTTCCGTGTTGAGATTTTGCGAGCGGGGATCGAGATTGTAAGAACCAACGAAGACCGTGCGGCGATCAAAGACGCTGGTCTTGGCATGCAACCCCAAATGCGGAACGGTTTGACCGGGTGACAGCTCCTGAAAAAGGCGGGTCTGCGAAAGGGCATCGGGCCGGTACTCGTAAAGTTCCGACAAGGCCCTGATCTGTTGTGCGCGCTGCTGGCGGTAGCCTGCGAATGCGGTGGTGTGATTGTTGGCTGCCAGTGAATTGGTCAGAAATCGGGTTTGCAGGCCGCGCCGGGTGAGTCGCTGCATGTGTTCCATCGTTGCCGGTGTCAGAATCAGGTAAGCGCTCTCGACGAGAATTTCCCGAGTCGACTGGTCGGCGATTTTTCGCAGCACCTTGCCAACCTGATCATCCTCGTTTTCGGGTATTTTTGGCTCGCCGTTTTCACCCGGCACCGTGTCATACACCAATCGGGATTTGCCCCAAATTAGCGTTGCGGTCAATTGCTGTTGCGCCGGAACCAGATCGCCGATCCGCTGGTAGCCGGGCGGGTAGCTGATCGGGTCCCCGGCCGCCGCGTCGAGTGTTTGCCGGAAGACCTGGCCGTCGTTCACCGAAGGCACCGGATCGACTGTCCTCTCGATGGGGACGGTCCAGGGGCTGTTCCAGAACAAATCAAAGGCCGTTGATGCATCGTCGGCGATTTTCCCCACGCCCAGCAGATCACGGCTGCGAAACACATCGGGTGCCTGATACTCAAAGTAGTCTTCTCCGATATTCCGACCGCCCGAAATCACGATGCTGTTGTCCGCAATATACAACTTGTTGTGCATCCGCCGATTGAGCAACCGGAAGTCCGCCGCGAAATCGATCCAGCGAAACACAAAGGAGTTGTGGGCCGGGCCAAACGGTTTGTACAGGCGCACCTGAACGTTGGGGTGCGTCCGAACCTCGCCAGATACTGCGGATCGGACTCGGTCATCGAGTCGTCGATCATGACCCGTACCCGGACGCCACGGTCGGCCGCATCCAGCAGCGCGTGGATGAACATTCGGCCCGCCCGGTCATCCTTCCACAAGAAGTACTGGGCGTCGATGGTGCGTTGGGCCAATGCCGCCATCCACAGCCGCCATGCCAGGGCCTCGTGCCCCCGGTCCAGCAGCAAAAACCCGGACTCGGAATCCTCGCGGCCGGCCGACACGTCTGTCGCCAGTTTCCCCAGCAGCGTCCCGCCGAGATTGTGGTCCGCATACGACGACTCCTTGTCGATGGTGGAACTGGGCACACCATTGCATCCGGTCAGACCCACTCCCAACATCACCAGAATCGGCAACAGAACCGGTTGGGGCCATTTCGTCATCGCGGGCGTCCGTTGTTTTGATTCGACGGTTCGGGGGATCGGCCGCGGCCGCCGGTCACCTCCATTGTAATCGTTCGTCACAGTTTGGCATCGGGTCGGGCGGGTTGGTCAGCAGACCAACCCGCAACGACGGGGCTTGATCAGGAGATCCATCCGCAATCCGTAAGATCAACATGGTGATGTTTGCGGATGTTACCGGGCGACGTCCGAACCACGGGCTGTGGGCGAGTCTCCCGAACCCACGCAGGCCCGGCGCCGGGAGTCTCCTGTCACCGGCCACAGCCTCCGCGGCGCTCCGCTGTCGAATCCATGCCAATCCCGCTAAAATCCCGGGTTTGTAACCTGAAACTGTTGAGCCAATGCTGGAAAACGCGCCCGTTATCAGTTGCACACACGGCGATCTGACCGTCGAGGGTTATTCGCGCGCTGCCGTCCAGACCTATTGGCGAATTCCCGAGCTCAAGCTGGGATTCGACCTGGGGGGACAGCCGTGGGATTTTATGGGCACGCCGCACTGGCTGATTACGCATACCCATCTGGACCACATTGCCGCCCTGCCGTTGTACCTGGCCCGGCGTCGCATGATGAAGATGGAACCGCCGACGGTCTATTTGCCAGATGCGGCCATCGGCCCGGTGTGCGAGATGCTGGACGGGTTTACCCGACTCGATCGCGGCCGCCTGCCCTGCCATTTTGTGGGCGTACGGCCCGGCGACGACATCGAAATGTCGCGGGAACTGGTTTTGACGGTCGGCAAGTCCGATCATACGATCCCCAGCGTTTGCTATATCGTGTGGGACCGGCGCAAAAAGCTGAAGCCTGAATACCTGGAGTTGTCTGGCGAACAAATCCGTGACTTGCGGGAATCCGGCACGGAAATCACGCGCGAAGTCCGAATTCCACTGGTCGGCTACACGGGCGATACGTCGCCGCGCGGTCTGGACGACAACCCGGACCTGTACAGGGCCAAAATCCTGATTGCCGAAATGACCTTTGCTGCACCCGATCATCGCCGCCAGTTGATCCACAAGAACGGGCATATGCACCTGGACGACTACGTGCAGCGCGCCGGTCAATTCCGAAACGAGCTGGTGATTTGCGGCCACTTCAGCACGCGTTATTCCCGGAATCAGGCGGAGCATTGGGTTCGCAAACAACTGCCGGACATGCTGGGGGGGCGGTTGCGGTTGTGGTTGTAGGGGCGATCCCGAATCTTTCCCGCGCGGCCAGCGAGCCATGACAACCAACCCCCCACCCCGTGCCCGCCAGCCGTCGGCGTTGTATATTCATGTTCCGTTTTGTCGCCATCGTTGCGGTTACTGCAACTTCACGCTGGTGGCCAATCGCGATTATCTGGTGCCGGACTATTTGCGGGCCCTGCAACGGGAGATGCAGCAGGTGGACCCGCCGCTGCCTCTGGAAACCGTCTATTTGGGCGGTGGCACCCCCAGTCGCCTGTCCGCCGGGGCGCTGGCATCGCTGCTGGGACTGATCGATCGGTATTTCCCGTTGCATGACGACTGCGAATTCACGATCGAGGCCAATCCGGAAGACCTGCCGGGTCGCATCGGGATGGTGATCGAATCCAGCCGCATCAACCGCATCAGCCTCGGCGTCCAGTCGTTTCAGGCCGGACGCCTCCGCTTGCTGGACCGCGACCATACGGCCGGTCAGATTCAGCGAGCCATCGAATTTGCCCGCCGCACGGTTGCCGGCCTGTCCCTGGATCTGATCTTTGGAGTTCCTGGTGACACGGCAGCGATCTGGAAACAGGATCTGGAAAACGCCATCGACAGCGGGGCCGGGCACTTGTCGACTTACGAATTGACGATTGAAAAGGGGACCCGCTTCTGGAATCGCCAGCAAAAACGCCAGGTGGTGCGTGGCACGGACGACGAGCTGGCGGATCTGTACGAACTGACTCTGGCCACGCTCGGTCCGGCCGGTCTCGCGCAATACGAAGTCTCCAGTTTCGCGCGCCCTGGTCAGCGGAGCCGTCACAACCAGGTGTATTGGAGCGGGGATTCCTGGATCGGGCTGGGACCGGGAGCGGCCGGGTTGCTGAATCAAACCCGCTACACCAATCATCGCAGCGTGACGCGTTACCTGCGTGAGGTGCTGGCCCATCGTTCGGCCCGCGAGGAGTCCTGGCCGCTGTCCCGGGCCGAATGGGTGCTGGACCAGATTGTCTTTGGACTGCGCCGTTTGCAGGGCGTCGACTTGCGGGACTGGACGACGCGCACCGGTTTCTCGTTGTCAGCGATTGTCCAGCCGGGTGCGATCGAATCGCTGAAGCAGTCCGGCCTGCTGGACCGGAGTACGGATACGCTGAAGCTGACTCGTGCCGGACTGCTGCATGGCGATTATGTTTGCCAGCAACTGTTGAATGCCGCACTGCCGGCGGACCGGATCCCGGAAAAACCGGAACCGCCGCCACAGATTACCTGACCGGCACAGGGTCGCCGATCCCTGGTCTTGACGTGTTTGGTCTGTTGCCCGGGGGATAAACGGAAATGTTGTCGTTGTCCGCGTTTTGGGTGGAATCACTGCGACCCGGAATACGATTGCAATAGCTACGGGATCCGCCGTTTCATGGCGGCAATTTGATCGCTCCACGCCCCATTTCGCGGTTTGCGACCTGGCCCATGTCCAACTCCGATCAGCCCAATTCAGGTCAACCGTCGCGGCGGGCTGCCCTGGGAGCGGCCCTGGCAACCGTTGCAGCGACCGCCGCCACGCCGGGTTCGCTGGTGGCCCGACAAAATCGGGATCGCAATCTGGCCAGCGTCGTGGCCCATACCCGCTCCTCGCCCAACACCCGTTTGAAACGCCGGGCGGCCGAGGACTACCGGCGCAGCATGTCCCGCTGGGGAGGCCAGTTATCCAACGCTCCGGAGCAGTTGTTTCACACGTCGACGCTGGATCCGGCAGGCCAGTTCGACGTTCTGATTATTGGATCGGGTTATGGCGCATCGATGATGGCGGCCCGACTGGCGCCCCAATTGCAGCCGGGTCGACGTCTGGCCATCGTGGAACGTGGCCGCGAATGGGTACCCGGCGAGTTTCCGGATACGTTTGCCGGAATCAACGATGAGGCCCGGGGACAATTGCTGGGGCGAGGGCGGCGGACGATTGTCAATCCACTCGGGTTGCACAACGTGATCATGAATGACGAGGTGAATGTGTGGACCGGCAGTGGGCTGGGGGGCGGATCGCTGATTAATGCCAACGTGGCCCTGTTGCCCGACCGGGAAGTATTCTCGCGATTCCGGTGGCCGCGGGAGCTGGCCGATCGGGATGTTCTGAATCCGTATTTTCAGACCGCGGCATCCGGCCTGTATCTGTCCCGCACGCCCTGGGACCTGACCTCCAAGGTACGGGCTCGCCGGCGGGCTGCCGAACAACTTGGCTCTTCGCCGGAGTTCTTTGACCTGTCACCATTGTCGGTGATGTACGACGAGCGCTGGCTGGGGCCGGGTTCGGAAAATCCCCAGGGTCTGATTCAGCGCCCCTGCACCATGTGCGGTGATTGCATTACCGGGTGCAACGTGGGTGCCAAAAACACATTGACCATGAATTACCTGCCGGTGGCCAAATCGTACGGCGCCGAGATCTATACCCAGATGGAGGTTCGCTCGATTGAGCCGCTGGACGGGCTGTGGCGGGTGAATCTGGTTTATTACGACGATCGCGACCGCGGCCTGACGCGTCGATATACGTCCGTCTGCAGTCGTCTGGTCATACTCGGTGCGGGCAGTCCGGGCAGCCCGGAGATCCTGCTGAAAAGCCGCGATTGTGGACTCTGTCTGTCACAAGCCCTCGGGCATCGCTGGTCGGGCAACGGGGACACGCTGGGTTTTGTGATTGACAAGCCCGATTGCAGCAAGGTGGGGGGGGTCGGGGCATACGATCGGCGCCAGGACTGGATCGGTCCCACAGTCCAGACTTCGCTGAACTACAAGCACCGCCCCCAACTGGAGCAGCGATTTTTGATTCAGGACGCAGCGATACCCCGCGCGGCCAGCAACCTGTTTCGCATGATCTTGCGCGACGCCGACCTGGACAACAGTTCGATCATGCTGGGGATGGGGCATGACGGTGCCATTGGCCGGATCGAAATCGACGACAACGGAAATGCCACGGTGAAATGGCCGGGGCTGAAGGACGCCCCGTTTCGGCGGGACATGTGGGCCGAGTTCGAACGGATTGCCCGGATGGAAGGGGGGCAATACAAACGGCTGGGGCTGTTTGGTGACAATCTCGTTTCGGTGCATCCGCTGGGCGGCTGCGCCATGGCCGACGACCCGATTGACGGGGTCGTCAATGCCCGGGGCCAGGTCTTTGACGGGAGCCGGGCAGGCCAAACGGACGCCGCCGGACGGCCGGCGGTGCATTACGGATTGTACGTGGCTGACGGATCCATCATTCCATCGTCCCTCGGTTGCAACCCGCTGATGACGATTTCCGCAATATCGTTGCGAATCGCCGACGGCATTCTCGACAACCCCCAACATGGGGACCTGTTTGGGGCAACCGGGATCGGCTGATCAGTCGCCGTACGCCACGAAATTGTCACCGGCTGGCGGTTTCAGTTTTTGTTTCTCGATCATTCGGACGCAGGCGTTCCACCGCAAAACCGCGTCTTCGCATTCACGGGAACTGAGCTCACCGGCCTTTTCATAATGTTGCATGGCCAGGTTCAGCCATTGCCAGACGGCCGGGGCTCCCTCGCGGCGGCTCTGCGCGAGCATGGAACGGGCCGCCCGTTCACAAATCAGCCCCTGATAATACGCCTGATCGTATTCCGACGTCAGTCGCTGAAGAAATTCGCGGGCTTGTTCAATCCGGGCCGTTCCTCCGTCGAACTGGTCCGTCAGCGACAGGACCAGCTGAATCAGGGCGGGCTGGTTGTCCCGGTCGACGTCCAGAATATCCAGGCAGATACTCTCGGCGTTTTGCGGGTCATTCAACAACCGGTAGTGTTTGGCCCGTTCCAGCGCCGCAGCGACGGCCTTGGGATGCAGGGACTTCAGTTGCATGACACTACTCCTTGTTCTTTTTCCGCGGCACCACGATGCGATACAAAATTTTCAGCGGGTCATAGAATTCGTCGACCACCCGTTCCTTGAGGGGAATAATGGCGTTGTCGGTAATTGTAATGTGTTCCGGGCAAACTTTGGTGCAGCATTTCGTAATATTGCAATAGCCGATTCCATTGGCCTTTTTCAGATCCGCCAACCGGTCTTCGGTATCCAGGGGGTGCATTTCCAGGGCCGCGTTGTACACAAAGAATCTGGGGCCAATGAATTCCTCGTGTTTGTGATGGTCCCGCAGCACGTGGCAAACGTCCTGGCACAGAAAACACTCGATGCACTTGCGAAATTCCTGAACCCGTTCCACGTCCTGTTGTTGCATGTTCCAGGAACCGTCCTGGTTGTCCGGCTTGCGCGGCTTGAAACGGCTTGATTTTCTTCTTGACCCGATAGTTCCAGGATACGTCCGTCACCAGGTCACGAAGCGGAGGAAACGCCCGCATCGGCTCGATGGTCACCGGTTCGTCGAGCTCCAGAGTCGGACAGCCGGGTCATGCACATCAGTTTGGGCATCCCGTTGACTTCGGCCGAACAGGAACCGCATTTGCCCGGCCTTGCAGTTCCAGCGAACTGCCAGATCATTGGCAGCTTTCCGCCTGGATCTGGTGCACTGCGTCCAGCACCACCATGCCCTCGGACACGTCGGTTTGGTATTCCTGGAAATCTGCCGCTGCCGGAATCTGCCACGCCAGATCTTGAACGTTACGCGTCGCCATTACCGGTGGTCCTCGATAACCTGTTTTAGTTCGTCCTGGCATCTCCGGAATCGGTTTCCTGGGTGACCTGCATTTGCCCGTCGCTTCCCTGTCGCATCACGGTGTTCACGTTTCCGAAGCGTTCGTCGTCCTTGTCCCGGATAATCATCCCGGCAATGGGCCCCGCGACTCTCCCGTCGCTCGATCGCCGACCGGGTCACCGCTTCGGCGCACGTCAGCAAATTGTTCAGATCCAGGGCCGTATGCCAGCCGGGGTTGTACTGGCGATTACCCGGCGCGCCGACCTGGGCTGCCCGTTGCTTGAGCCGCTCAATGCCCTCGATCGCCTGATGCATTTCGTCTTCCTGGCGAATAATGCCGACCTTGTTCCTGCATCAATTCCTGCAAGTCATACTGCACCTGGATAGGCCCCTCCGGCCTGGTCCGTCTGGCGGCTTTCATCCAGCGGCGCCAGGGCGTCTCGCGCGGGTCGGCCACCACCTCGGCCGGCACGTCCACCGAACCGTTTTCCGGATGCGCAAATCGGGCGGCATGTTCGCCGGCCAGTTTTCCAAACACAATCAGGTCAGATAGGGAGTTGCCACCCAGGCGATTGGCACCGTGCAATCCGGCCGCGCATTCACCGGCGGCAAACAGCCCGTGAACGGTCGACATCTGGGTTTCGCCATTCGACCCGGATACCACCCATGACATAGTGTGTGGTCGGACCGACTTCCATCGGTTCCCGGGTGATATCGATCCCGGCCAGTTCCTTGAACTGGTGGTACATGCTGGGCAGCTTTTTGCGGATGTGCTCTTCGGCATTGGGGATTTTTTCCCTGATCCAGGCGATATCCAGAAACGCGCCGCCGTGCGGGACTGCCCCGCCCTTCGCGAACTTCGCGCAAAATACAGCGGGCCACGTGGTCGCGGGTCAACAATTCCGGAGGCCGCCGGGCCGCACGATCGGTCTTGGTAACATACCGCCAGCCTTCTTCCGGGTTGTCGGCGGTGGAACTGCGATAGTTTTCGGGAATGTCCTCAAACATGAACCGCTCACCCTGGTTGTTTTTCAGAATTCCCCCTTCGCCGCGCACTCCTTCGGTGACCAGGATCCCGCGGACACTGGGCGGCCAGACCATTCCGGTGGGGTGGAACTGGACAAACTCCATATCGATCAGGTCGGCGCCGGCATGGTAGGCCAGGGCATGACCGTCGCCCGGTGTACTCCCACGAGTTACTGGTGATCTTGTAAGCCCGACCAATGCCGCCGGTGGCCAGAACGACCGCTCGGGCCTTGAACAACTGGAATTTCCCCAGTTCCCGTGTATAGGCGAACGCACCCGCACACGCGGTTGCCATCCTTGAGCAGCCGGGTGACCGTGCATTCCATGTGGACATCGATGCCCTGATGGATGCCGTGATCCTGCAGGGTGCGAATCATTTCCAGCCCGGTTCGGTCGCCGACATGGGCCAGGCGGGGATGGGCGTGGCCGCCAAAATTGCGTTGCATGATCCTGCCATCCCGGGTCCGGTCAAAAACCGCTCCCCAGGCTTCCAGCTCGCGCACCCGGTCGGGAGCCTGTTTGGCATGCAGTTCGGCCATTCGCCAGTTGTTCAGGTACTAGCCGCCCCGCATGGTATCGGCAAAGTGGGTTCGCCAGCTGTCGCGCTCGTCGACATTGGCCAGAGCGGCCGCCATCCCGCCCTCGGCCATCACCGTGTGCGCCTTGCCCAGCAATGATTTGCAGATCAGTCCCACCGAGACCCCGGCCGCCGACGCTTCGATCGCTGCGCGAAGTCCCGCGCCACCGGCCCCGATCACCAGGACATCAAATTCAAATGTTTCGAACTCGGCCATTAGCCAAACGTAAACATGAAAATCAGTCCAGATGCCCATCGAACACAACCGGATATAGATATCCGAAAACGCCACCCAGACCAGACTGCACCAGGCCCAGACCATGTGTTTGCGATTAAAACAGCTGACGCAGTCATAACAGCTGGCTGCGCAGCGGACGTCCGGACAAACTGTTCAGGCCGCCACCGACCAGATGCCGCAGCGAATGACAGCCGAGGGTATAGCCGCCCAGCAAAATAACATTCAGACACAGGACCAGCGTGCCCACGCCGACCCCGAAATTGGTGAACTGTCCATCGCCGTCGGTGTCAAACCAGAATCCGCTCCATGCATCCCACGTCAGAAAGAACAGAAACAGCAGCGCAAAGTACAGAAAGTACCGATGGATGTTTTGCAGAATCAGCGGCAGGGAATTTTCTCCGCGATAACCGTGTCGCGGCTCGCCCACGGCGCAGGAAGGCGGATCCGACCAAAACGCCTTGTAATACGCGCCCCGGTAGTAATAGCAGGTCAGGCGAAATCCGGCGGGAAACGGCAAGATCAGCAGCGCCGGTGAATACGGCAGCCAGCCAGGCCAAAACGGCGGTCGGGCTGCCGAACCAGGCGTGATGCGATTCGCCCCACAAAATCGGCGAATAAAAGGGCGACAGGTAGTTTTGGTACTCGTAGTGGGCGTTTTGAAACGCGGCCCATGTGGCGTAAATCACGAATCCGCCGAGGATCGAAACTACTACCAGGGGATACACCCACCACGAATCGCGACGCAGGGTCTGGCCCCACTGGCGCCGCTCCAGTCCCGAGGTATTTTCCGACATTTCATCCCCTCATCCCCGTGACCGCGCCGGCTCCGCCGCTGACTGCGAACTGCGGGGGGTCGTCCGTTTTGTCTGGGCGAACTGGGGGAGATTCTGATTCACTTTCGGGAAAGTGTCAATCAGCACGGTTTTTTTCGTGTCATTTCACTGCGGATGCCGGTGTCCAATTGGATTGTTGTATTGTTCGGCGGATTGCTGACAATGGGTTTTTGCCGGATCTTCCGTCACCCTGTGATGCGAACAACGAAACCGGACGAAACAGGATTGCCTTGTGGATCAGGCCAACGCCGTCAACTCGCCGTGCCCGAGTGACCGGGAGCTCAACGATTTTGCCAACGGGCGCATCGCCTTCTCCCGGCTGTCTGACATTGAGTTGCATTTGGAGACTTGCGGACGTTGCAGTGCACGGCTGGCCGCGGCACCGGCCGACACGCTGGTCCGACGACTGAGCCACTTTGAATACTCCGAGCTGCCGGCCGGCCATCGCCTGGCGTCGACCCGGCCGTTTGACCTGGGACCTGACTCGCGCTACGAATTGCTGGCGGAACTGGGTCAGGGCGGTATGGGCCAGGTGTTCAAGGCCCGCCACAAATTGATGAAAAGAATTGTGGCCCTCAAGACCATTCGGCCGGAACTGATTAATCATCCGGAAGCCGTTCGGCGATTTGCCAAGGAAGCCCGGGCTGCGGCCCGGCTGTCCCACCCCAATATCGTCTCGGCGTTCGATGCGGAACAGGAGGGTGACTTGCACTTCCTGGTGATGGAATACGTCGACGGCGAAGGCTTGAACCGGATCGTCAACCGAAACGGGCCGCTGGATGCAGCGACGGCCACGAATTACATCCGCCAGGCCGCTTTGGGTCTGGAGCATGCCTGCCAGCAGGGCATGGTGCACCGCGATATCAAGCCCCAGAACCTGATGCTGACCGGCGACGGCGTCGTCAAGATACTCGATTTCGGCTTGTCCAAGTTTCGGCGGCAAGTTGCCGATCCGGATGAGCTGGATTCGGCGACGGATGAAACGGTCCTGACTCTCAATAACACCCGGCTGGGTACCGAAGGCTATATCGCCCCCGAGCAGGCGCGCGATGCGCGTTCGGCCGACATTCGGTCAGACATCTACAGCCTCGGCTGCACTTTGTTTTTCCTGTTGACCAATCGGGCACCTTTTTTTGGGCTGCCGCCCGACGACCCGGCGGCGACTCCGGATGTCACGCTGTTTCGTCAGGACCTGGATCCCGCCCTGGCCGGGTTGTTGGGCCAAATGATGAATCCGGATCCGAATCAGCGATTGCAGACGCCGGCCGAGGTGATTCAGGCGATTGATACATTAACCGGTTCGCCAGTGCGTGATACATCATCGCGATCGCCCGGTCCTCCGTGCCGGGAACCGGACCATCGCGGACGGGCCCCGGCGGCGGGTCGTCAGCAGTCGTCGGGCGCCGGTCGGTATCCGGGCGCTGTTTACGGATGGATCGGCGGCACGGTGTTGTTGCTGGTTGCCGCCTGGCTGATCTATCAGCGGCTGAAATAACGGAGATGCCCCCGTTACCATCGCGGTCCGCCGGCGATGGCCGGGCAACGCCGCGGCAATGCACCACTGGCCCCCGCGACGATGCCCGGCGGCACCCGGCTTGCGAAAACCGCGCCGCACCACGCCCCGTTCAGCCGCCGCATGGCCGTGCCTACAGGGAAATACAAACCGATTTGGTTTCCAGATAGTTGCTCAGGGCCGCGTGGCCCATTTCCCGCCCCCAGCCAGACTGTTTGTAACCGCCAAAGGGCAGCGCCGCGTCAAAGACGTTGTAACAGTTCACCCAGACCGTCCCGGCCCGCAGCTCCCCGGCCAAACGATGCGCCTGGGTCACGTCCCGGGTCCAGACACCTGCCGCCAGGCCGTAATGCGTGTTATTGGCGCGGGTCACCAGATCGGTGGCATCCCGGAACGGCATGGCGGTAACGACAGGGCCAAAAATCTCTTCACGAACGACTTCCATTTGTTCATCCGTGTCCACCAGCAACGTCGGATTGACAAAGAACCCGGCCCGCTCCGGCGTGTCGCCGCCACAGACTGCCCGGGCACCTGCCGCGCGGCCCCGATCCAGAAATCCGGTGACCCGCTCGAATTGTTCCCGGGAAACGAGGGGGCCCATGCCGGTGTCCGAATCAAACCCGTCGCCGACGCGTATCCGGGCGGCCTCGCCGGCAATCCCGGCGCAGACTTCTTCAAAGATTTCGTGGTCCACGTACAGCCGGGATCCGGCACAACAGCATTGTCCGTGATTGAAGAAAATCGCATTGGCCGCTCCCGGAATCGCCGTTGTCAGATCGGCATCCCTGAGGATCACATTGGGGCTTTTGCCACCGAGTTCCAACGTTACTTTTTTCAGGTTTCCGGCCGCCGCGTTGACGATCAGCTTGCCGACTTCGGTGGACCCGGTGAATGCGACCTTGTCGACGTCGTTGTGGGCCGCCAGGGCTGCGCCGGCCTCGCCAAACCCGGTGACGATGTTGACGACGCCGTCCGGGATTCCGGCTTCCTGCATCAATTCACCCAGGCGAAGGGCCGTCAGGGGTGTCTGCTCGGCCGGTTTCAGAATAACAGTGCATCCGCAGGCCAGGGCGGGCGCCAGTTTCCAGGCAGCCATCAGCAACGGGAAATTCCAGGGAATGATCTGACCGACCACGCCCACCGGCTCGCGAAGCGTATAGGCATGGAACCGGGCACCCGGCGCATAGGGAACCGTCACCGGAATCGTGTTGCCCTCGATCTTGGTGCACCAGCCCGCCATGTAACGAAACATGTCGGCCGCCAGCGGCACATCGGCCACGCGGGCGACCGAAAACGGCTTGCCATTGTCGAGCGTCTCCAGTTGCGCCAGCTCGTCGTTGTGCTGTTCGATCAAGTCACCGATTCGCCAAATGACCTTGCCGCGTTCCGACGGCGTAAACCGGGACCAGGGGCCGGAGTCGAACGCCTGACGGGCGGCCTGAACGGCGCGGCCAATATCCTCGGCCTTGCCATCGGCAACCCGGGCAATCGTTTCGGCGGTTGCCGGATTGACCACCTCCAGGGTCGTCCCGTCGGCGGCCTCGGTCCACTGGCCGTTAATCAGCAATCGTTTCGGAGTTGCCAGAAAGGCGGACAGGTTTTCCGGAATCGAATGAGTGGCGGTGGACATGCCGGGCTCCTTGTGCGGGAAATTCAAACAGGTCGCCATTCAGTATATCGATGGCGACAGGATCTGGCATGCCGGCCCGGCGGGTCCCCCATTCGTGCGCCACGCATGCCGGCCATCGTGTTTCGGCCAAACGCCGGTATGCTGGTTGGGGCGCCCAGGTTATGAATAACCGGTGGCCCGTCTCTGTCCGGCCCGGTTGGCAACGGGCAATTCACGATCCAGGTATTTTTGGCTCGCATGGCCTCGATTCAACTCAAAAATGTGGTCAAACGTTTTGACAATGGGACGCTGGGCGTCGATCAGGTCAACCTGGACATCCACGACGGACAATTGCTGGTGCTGGTGGGCCCGTCGGGCTGCGGAAAATCAACCACGTTGCGGATGATTGCCGGCCTGGAGACGCCAACGTCTGGCCAAATCCTGATCGGTGGCCGGGATGTGACCGATTTACCCCCGGCCCGGCGCGACATTGCCATGGTTTTTCAAAACTATGCCCTGTACCCCCACATGACCGTGCAACAAAACCTCGGATTTGGTTTGCGAATGCGAAAAACCCCCCGCCGTGAAATCCGGCAACGGGTTAAGGAAGTGGCGGGCCTGCTGGGAATCGAGGAATTGCTGGACCGTCGCCCGGCCCAGTTGTCAGGAGGGCAACGCCAGCGAGTGGCCGTGGGACGGGCCATTGTCCGTCGACCAGCCGCTTTTTTGCTGGATGAGCCGCTCTCGAATCTGGATGCCAGGCTGCGGAGTCACACGCGGATGGAACTGGCTGATCTGCACCGGCGTTTCCAGTCCACCATGGTCTACGTAACTCATGACCAAACCGAGGCGATGACGCTGGGACAGGTCATTGCGGTCATGGATCGTGGCCGGGTGCAGCAGTTCGGCGCACCGATGGACCTGTACCACCAGCCTGCCAATCGATTTGTGGCAGGTTTTTTGGGCAGTCCACCGATGAATTTCATCGACGGCGACTCCGATGGGCAACAGTTTGCGGCCAGCAGCTTCCGGTTTCCGCTATCCGTCAGTGCAGAGCTGGACCCGGCCGTCGCCTGCCACGTGGCCACTCTGGGATTTCGCCCGGAGCATGTCCGGACGGATGGAATCGGGGTTCCGCTGGCGAGTGACCGGCCCCTTGAGGTGGAGCGACTGGGGAACGAAACCATGGTCTATTTCCGGGTAGCCGGTCAAACCTGCGTTGCCCGGATACCCGGCGACCGGCCTTTCGAAAACGATCGACGCATGGATCTGCGTGTGCCGATTGAGTCGACTCACTTGTTTGATCGGGACGGTAACCGAATTGGCAACTGGCCGGCTCCGTCGGGCGATTGATTCCAGCGCCGGCCTGGCTGCGATTTGAACCCGGGTGACGGTCGTTAAGCGGCTGGAAAAAAACAGTTGATCTTCGGGATTGGCATTTGGACAAACGCATGTGGTCTGTTAAAAATTAGCTGGACATGCAGATTCAATACCGAGCGCGGCTTGCGGCCCTCTCGTTCAGGCAGTCGAACCCGGCGCGGGTCGGGAAATGGAGTTGATCCGTTTGACAGTGGTGGCGGACCACCCGGGCCGGTTTCGAGATCCGAAGCGGGCCGTCGAATTGGTCGCCTCATCGGCAAGCGGGACGGCTGAATTCGGCGGTTGCCAGAGGTTCCGGCCCTCGCGGCGGGGTACTTTCGGGAGGTGTTTCTCCGCAAGGCCCGAACCCGGCACCGGCCCAATTGTCCCAGGTGATGCAGAACCCGTCCAAATCACCAGGTTTAGCTAACCGGAGTATCCGGCGCCAAAACGACGCTGAAGGGCGGTTTTGACAGCAGTTTTTTGTTTTTTTCATGGCATTTCCCCTATAAAATCGAAAGATAGATCGCCCGACTGACATATTCGACCAGGTCCCGGTCAATGGGGCCGGCGGCGTTCGGTCCCCAAGCGGTTTTGAGAGTTCCTGTTATGAGTTCCGTATCGCACCGCCCCGTCAGGCTCCCTTCGGCAACCGTCCCGGGCGATTCCACTACGAGTATCGAACAAACAGGTTTCCACGCAAAAATGCCCGTCAATCGCTGGATTCCCGAATTTCGGGGGCTCCGAACCCCAACCTGGCGGATGGTCGTGTTGCTGACCATTCCTGCTCTGGTCGCGCTGGGAGTTTCCATTTACCTGGGCTACGTGGCGTTCACCAAGTCGCCGGTAGCCGGTTGCGGTGGCGGGTTGTTCGATTGCAACCATGTGCTGAATAGCAAATGGTCATCGTTTTTCGGAATTCCGGTGGCCGTATTGGCAGCGGTCACGTACGTGGGAATGTTGTTGGGCCTGGGTTGCAGTTTGTTGACTCGCCACGGCTCCCCCCTGAATCGCCTCGCCTGGATGGCCATCGCGACCCTGGGCTTGTCGGCCGGACTGGCGGCGTTGTGGTTTATCTCCCTGCAAGTGTTTGCGATCGGCCACTATTGTCCCTGGTGTTTGACCGCCCATGCCTGTGGCCTGGCAATCGCGACCGCGCTGCTGGTGCGCCGACCGTTTGGCTGGAAACCCGCGTCCAGTCTGGCGACGGTGGCGGCAGGCGGGCTGGCCGTCATGATTACCGTCCAGTTCACCTCCCCCGAACCGCCCAAGTTCGAAGAGGTGCGACACGAAATGATCGTCAAACCGGGGCAGCCCACATCGGTCGTGCCCGGCGACACGCCCGTATTCGGAGCTCCTGTTGAGGAAGAAAGCCGTGAATTCGAGCCACCGGTGTTTGACCCGCCCTTTGACGCGTCAGTTCCCCGGGAGCTGAATCGAATGCAAGCCGCCATCAGCGGTTTGGGGGCCATGGCCGTGCTGCTGCGACCCGGATTAATGACCACACTGACCAGCGTATCGACATTGCCCCAGGATTCGGACGACCCGCCAGCGGACGATTCCAGCCAGCCACAGACCGCAAATCCGGAACGCCGGCTGATTTCGATCAGTGGTGGAACGGTCCAGCTGGATGTCCGGCAATGGCCGCTGATCGGCAAACCCGACGCGCAGTATGTATTTGTCGAGATGTTCGATTACGCCTGCCCGCACTGCCGCAATACGCACAGGGCCATCGACGAAGCGTGTCGAACGCTGGGCGATGAATTGGCCATCATTGTGCTGCCGGTGCCCCTGAATCGCAATTGCAATGATGCGGTTGCCCGGACGGATGCCAAATTTACCGAGTCCTGTGACATGGCGCGACTGGCCGTCGCCTGCTGGCGGGTCAATCCCGAGGGCTTTCAAAAGTTTCATGCATGGATGTTTGAAGGCAATACGCCCAGTTACGCGGCAGCCAAGCGGCGTGCCGAGGAACTGGTTGGCAAGGAGTCGATTGACAGCGAGCTGGCCCGGAAAGCCCCGGGGCAATACGTCGCCAAGCATGTCGAACTGTACAAGATGGTGGGTCAGGGGAACGTGCCCAAGTTACTGTTCCCGGGCACCAGCATTGTCGGCGAGTACACCTCGGGCAGTTCGCTGGTCGACAAAATTCGCCGGGAAGCCCGGTAGCGTCCGGCGGGCGGGTGCGGCCGGAGTCATTCGAATGCCGAATCCCCGCGGAACCAACCCGTCGATCATTTTCCCGATCGGGTTTTGGCGACCGCCAATTCCTGGGCCGCTCGCAAATCCAGTTTGCCCGTACCCAGCACCGGAATTTCGTCGACCTTGAGAAAACTGTTGGCTGAGGGAATGTAGATATTGGGCAGGCCGGCGTCGGCCAGTCGCCGGGAATAGTCCGAGGGCGGCATTTTCAAATCGGTGTGCAGCACAATCAGGCGTTCTCCCTTTTTGGAATCCTTGACGGCCGTGACTGCAAAACGCAGCTGATCCTGCTCGTCCTCGTCCAGGAAACTGTTGAGCATGTCCTCGACAATCACGTGCGGTACCATTTCACCACCGATTTTGGAGAATCGGCTGATTCGCCCGGTGATCTTGATAAACCCGTCCTCATCGATCAGCGCCATGTCACCCGTATTGTACCAGCCGTCGACAATCACCTCGGCCGTCTTTTCCGGCTGGTTCAGATAGCCTTGCATGACGTTGGGCCCGGTAATCCACAACACCCCCTCGGCATTGGCTCCCAGTTCCTCGCCGGTTTCCGGGTGCGTGACGCGGGCCGCCACATTGGGGACCGGACGCCCCACCGTTCCCTCCTTGCAATCGACCATGTAATTGTCGCCGCGTCGCGAAGGGGGAATATTTACCGAGGCCAGCGGGGACAATTCGGTACATCCGTATCCCTCGACCGGTCGGACACCGAATTTCTTTTCAAAGGCCTCGCACAATTCGCCAGACAGTTTTTCGGCACCAGCCACCGCCACATCCAGTTTGTGAAAATGTTCCGGTGTGCACTTGCGCAAATACGTCCGTAAAAAAGTCGGTGTTGTCAGCAGGATGGTAACGTTGTATTGCTGACACAACTTGCCAATTTGCATCGCATCCAGCGGGCTGAAATGATAGGCCGCGGCAATGTTCAGCGACATGGCACCCCACAAGGTGACGGTGTAGCCGAAGGAATGAAAGAAGGGCAGTATGCCCAGCAAGACGTCATCCGGCCGCAGCTTGATGACCTGGTCGATGGCCTCGACGTTGGAACTGATGTTCCGGTTGCTCAGCATGACTCCCTTGGGAACACCGGTGGAACCACTCGTGAAAATAATCGTCAGCAGTTCATCCGGACCGCTGCGGGAAAGGCCCAGTTGGCGTTCCAGCCATTTTCCGGGGGTCAGATACGCACCGCACATGCCGGCCCACTTGTCTGCCCATGAGACTCTGTCTTTGAGATCCTCCAGGCAAAACACATCGCAATCCATCTGAAAATCGAGTTTCTCCAGCACCCTGCGACTGGTCAGCACATGGCGGATGCCGGCCGTGGCAATGCACTGTTTCATAATCTCGTTGGATACGGTGTAGTTCAGATTGATGGCCACACGACGATCCAGCGCCAGGGCCATGTTGGCAACGACGCCCCCGAACGACGGCGGGATCAGGACCCCCACGTTTTTCTCGTCGCTGGCCAGCACATGTTTGGCCAACATGCGGCGCAGAATCAGGCTTTTCATTAATACGGCACCGCCGCTGCCCTGGATGCCTGCCGAATCGGCGGCCTTGAACCGAAATTTTTTCCGCTTGCAGCTGCGAATGAACGACTGAACCGGCGCAACAAAGGGGGGTTGGCGATCGGACACGGCACGGGCTCCCAACTGCTGAAGTGACTGGCGAATGGCAAATACGGATTGTGGACTCGGGACCGGGCGACCGACATGAATGGTAATCCGGTGACGCCGCCAGCGAGGCATTTTCCAAATCGCCTTGCCACCCGAATAGGTGAACACACTGCCCCAGATCTGATCGATGTAAACCGGAATGACGGGTGCGTTCGTGTCCTCAATGACCCGCATAATCCCCGGTTTGAACGTCTGAACCTGGCCGGTGCGGGATATTCCCCCTTCGGGAAAAATACCGACGACCTGGCCCTCCAGCACGGCCTGGCGAGCCGAACCGAGTCCCCGCAAGATGGATTTGGGGCCACCGGAAATGAGGATTACGTCGGCCAGCCGCGCCAAAAATCGCATCACGAAATTCGTGAAGTTTCCGGACCAGGCAATCATCCGGGTGCGCCGCGGTGCGATGATCAGCATAATCGCGCCATCGATCCAGCTGCTGTGATTGGCCACCAGCACCGCGCCCCCGCGCCGGCCAGTTCTCCGCACCCCGAACACGAATCCGGTAGGCCATCCGGAACAGGGTGAGGCAGAAATAGCGAAATGCGCTTTGGTACCACGTCCAGCGGGTCGTCGCCAGGATTAAACCGGTCAAGGTCAGCAACAGCCGCAGGCTGACCACCGGCCCGGTCCGGTGATCGGTGACCGAATCCGTCAGTGCCAAAAACGTGTCAGCGATGGCAAATGAAGAACAAGGCATGGGGAAGTCTGGACGTGCACCAATCTGTCAGATCACCCGGGACAAGCGGGCCAGGGAACCGCCAGACGTGCAACGGGTTGGTACGCCATCAGGAACGGTTGGGACGCCATCTTAACCGCCGGGCCTGGAAACGAGAATTGCAGTCCCGGCCCGGTTCAAACGGGCCCAACCCGGTTCTTGCCGCATTCCCGGAACAACGGATCCAGTTGCTGTAACCCGACAGGCTTGCCCGACAGTTAAAGACCCTGATCGAGACGCTCGATGATTAGTACAGCATTCCATCGACGAGAGTTTGGCCGAATTCCGGCTGGCGGGCGCATCAATAAAGGGGATTGGAAACGATGTCCAAGGTCGCAGCAATGACAATCGGACTGATTTTGATCTTCATGGGGATCCAGCTGTTTATGGTGAAATCGTATTTGCTGACCCCTACTGCCACCAGTTTTTTGGCTGAGAATTTCAACCAGAATGGCGAATCCCGGTTTTCCGGCAACAGCCCCGTCAATCTGGGCAGCAGTGCGCCCCCGCAATCGGCTCAAAACTGGCCGTACTATCCCACCGGCCAATCCGTCTCGGGCAGCAGCGCGGTGCCGTCCCGATATGGCAGTTACGCCAATATGCCGCCACGCGGTTACCAGCACCGCGTGGTTCCGCCCAAATGGGTGACCTGGCCGGCGCTGTTCATGGGCGTGGTATTTTTCCTGCACGGGCTGGCGTTAAAGCGCTAGTCTCCGTCGCACCGCCCGAAACCCGTCCGTGGCGTAACCCCGGGTCAACGTGACAATGACACGATTTTGTCCGACGGGAATCGTTTGGAACGCGTTGGGTTCAGCCGTTGCCGGCAGGCTGCCAGGCGCTTCCGGCATCTCCCTCCGCGACCTTGGTTTTTGCCCGAGGCACGTCTATCATGAGGTGACAGGACCGTTGGCCACTGGAGCCGTTGGTGTGCCGGACGATTCGGGACGAGCGGTCCGGTCCAGGGTCAGGGAGAATACCAAGATGTCCGATTACAAGTGCATCCGGTTGTCGAAACAGAATGAAATTTCTGTTGTGCGGCTGATCGATGACAAAGTCATGGATGCCGAACGCATTGCCTTGCTGGGCGAAGAGCTGTTGTCACTGGCCAACGACAAATCAGGTGCCAGAATTCTCATCAATATGGACAACGTGCGGTTTCTCAGCAGTTCCGCGATCAACAAACTGATCGTGCTGGAACGGCGATTGAGCGACAACGGCGGCGAACTTAAACTTTCCAACCTCAGCCAGGCCGTCGAGGAGGTGTTTAATATCACGCAATTGAGTTCCGTTTTCGATATCTGTCCCGATGCCCAGCAGGCAATCGATGCCTTCAACTAATCCGCCCTGGCGCATCTGCAATTCTCCCGGTTCCTGAGATCACCCGCCCAACCCGGATCGGCGACATGACGGCTCACCAGACCTGGACGTTTGACCAATACATCGCCAGCGACTGCAATGTGGGTAACCGGATCGTCCTGGAAATCGTCAAACAACTGCAGGAGATCGGCTGGACCGAGTCCGAGGTTTTCGGAATCCACATGGCTCTGGAAGAAGCCATCATCAACGCCATCAAGCATGGCAACCGGGAAGCCGATGACAAGCAGGTTCATGTCGTGGTCGAGGCCACGCCCGATTCATTTTACCTGTGCGTCACCGATCAGGGGGCTGGTTTTGATCCGCAGGCCGTGCCGGACTGTACCGCAGACGACAATCTGGAGCTGTGTTCCGGGCGAGGCCTGATGCTGATGAAACATTTCATGGATGAAGTCAACTACAACGAGGTCGGAAACTCGCTGGAAATCCGCAAGTCGCGGCAGGCCAGCGAGTCCCGTGGCGGCACGTCCCCTCCCCGGCCCGACCTCTCGGTTTGAACGCGATCGCCGTCGCCCAAAAAATCCCGCCACCATTTTCCTTCGCCGGATCCGAACGCCCGGCCTGTTGCGGAATCGGGAGAAACCGGACGCACCGGAGGAGCGTTTTTGAAACGGTTGTCCTCCGACGCCGGAGACCCCAACCTTCCCGGACCGGCCGGGGCCAACGGCGAAGGACCCGTTTCCGGGCAAACCGCGTCCCGTGCAGGCAATCTCCGACGTTATTCGTCGCAGAAAATGTTTTTTTGCCGGAACCGGGACCGGATAACGACGGTTGGGGGTAACAATAACCGGCGCGGCCGAATCCCGGACCGGCCGGGCCCGCCGGCTGTCGTTCTGGTTCAGGTGTTTTTTTCTGATTCAGGTGTTTTCAAAGGCAAGGTGATTGCGATGCGTCGTTCGATTTTGGCAGGTGTGTTTGCGGTAATCGTCATACCCGGACTGGCGCTGGCTCAGGAACCCGGACCATCGCTGTTTGATCGGGTGGCCGCCGCGTTGCAGAAAAATTACGTCGACAAGGAATTTCGAAACACGCAACTGCCGCAAATCATTGAACGATACAGACCGCAGGCGGAGGCAGCCACGACGCTCGATCAACAACGCCAGGCGGCCCATGATTTGCTGTCCAACCTGCCCGCAACCCATATGGGCCTGCTTTCGAAAAACACGTTCGACCACCTGATGAGCGAGTTAAAAAAAGAGCCGCGGCCCACATTTGGGTTTGAACTCATCGAACTGGACGGCAAGTATTTTGCGCACAACGTACTGGAAGGCGGCCCCGCCGAGCGGGCGGGATTGCGGAGGGGTGATCGCGTGACATTAATCGACAACCGGCTGGTTAACGATCATCCCCGCCTGGACTGGCGATCGGATGATTCGTGGCTGGAGGACCCGCCGGTACATTTGCTGTTATGTGAAAATGACGAGACCATTGAGTTGCAGGTTAAACCGGCGTGGGACCAGTCCGTCGAAATTTCTGTGACCGCCAGCCCCTGGTCGGCATATCAGGCAGCCCAGTCCAGTGCCATCGTAATTCAGGACGGCAACCTCAAATTCGGGCACATCCATTTCTGGATGATTCACTTCAGCGGCGTTCGGGAGTTGCTTCAGGAACAACTGGAGGGACCGTTTGCCGATTGCGATGCGCTGATACTTGATCTGCGGGGACGAGGTGGAAATGGAGCGGCCATTCCGGGAATTCTGGATGTGCTGGGTGGTGACAAGTCAACGTGGAACAAACCCGTTATTGCCATCGTTAACAGGTACTCCCGCAGCGCCAAGGAAGTGATCGCCCTCGAACTAAAATCCCGGGATTTTGCGCTGCTGGTGGGTGAACGCACCGCCGGGGCTGTGATCCCGGCCAGTTTTGCCGACGTGGGCAGCGACACCCGATTGATGTATCCCTCGTTTCGCATGCCCAAGTACACCGATTTGATCGAGGGCAAGGGGGTGACTCCGGACGTTGTCGTGGCCGATGCCGGCCCCTACAGCAACGGCGCCGACCCGTTGCTGGGAGCGGCATTGCGTGAGGCCAGAAACCTGGTTGTTCACTAGAGCTCGCGCCACATCAGTGTCGTGTCGCTTCGTCAGACTTCGATTCGGAAAACGATCGCACCGACGCGACACGTCAGACCACTCAAACTGGCTGGTGCGACGGTGAGCGATCCCCCGAATGCATCCGGGTCCGGGGGCCGCGCCCGGCAACCGTTTGACGCTGCCGGAAACGCAATCCGCCGTGTCACCATTTGCATGAGCGTCGATTTAGCGCAGTCGCTCCAGGAATTCCTCGATGTCTTCATGCACGGTCGTTCGGGCCCGAATCACCAGGATTCGAAGCGGTTGATAGTAGTGAATCGTGCCTTCGCCTCCCGCCGCCTGCCAGTAATCGGGATGCAATATGGCCTCGATCAAAGCGACCAGTTCCGGGCCATGATCGAACATTTGCCCGGCGTTCATCCCTCGCAGGAAATGTCCGCTGCTGCCATGCAAGCCGCTGGCATGGTAACTGACGGGACCCGTGGCGCCGCCAAAATGGCCGATTAGTTCCCAATGGGGATCGATGATTCCGCTGGCAAAATCGTTGGAATATTCCGCGTCGGCTTCCCAGGTCACGGCAGCCGCCGTGACGTCGGGAGGCGCACCCGAATCCGCCGCACCGAATTCACGTTTCAGGGCTTTGGATTCCCGCTGCAATCGGGCGCCGATTCTGCCTCGATACCCCTGCAATGGCTCGGCTCTGGCAAATCGCGGATCGGCGATAATTTGCAGGTACAATCCACATAAATCCACAATGGCGGCGATCCGTTGCGGCGGTTCGTCCGCCGACTGCAATCGTTTGGTAAACGCCAGGATATCCTGGCGTGCATTGCGCAGGGAAAGCTTTGCGCTGGAATCGGACTGGACCCGGACAACCTCAATCAGGTCCAACGGATGAGCCGGGGACTGGACCCCGGAGGGCGGTGCCAGGGAACCAGCCTGAATTTGGGGGGCCGCCTGAATTCGGGATTCGGGTGCCGCGAAATGGATTGCCAGAAACAGCAGAACCGCAAGTCGCGGCGGAAAAGCATGATATCGAAGTCCGACAGAAAGAATGCCGTCCCGGGGAGATCCTGAATTTGAACGCACGGAATTGTTCCTTTGACCAGTTGTGCCCCTGGTTGGCGAACCGTGACCAGCCTCACCCTCGAATCGGATTCTACCCCACGTTGATCGCAGGAACAATCTTTCAGCCCGACTCGCTGTCATTCCAACCTGCCATCACGGCGGCCTGACGGACAAGATCAATTCCCGTTTCCCGGGCCCATGCGGCAATCAGCCGCCGAAACTGCTCACCGGGCCGGCCGTCGCCAATCCGCTGGTCATCAACCCGGGTGACCGGCAGAATACCCGTGGGCGAACCCAGCCACAGGACTTCCTGGGCCCGGTACACGTCTGGCAATTCCAACGGTCGCCGCCGCAGGGTCCATCCCAATTGCCCGGCCAATCCGGTTGCCATTTGCAGACTGATGCTTCCCAACACCTGCTCAACCGGCGGCGCGACCAACTCCCCGTTGCCGACGACCAGCGCCAGGGCCGCCGTCGACGCTTCGCAAACGTTTCCGGCACAATCCCGCAACAACGCCCGCGCCTCCGGGTTGACCGATCGCGCTTCCTGCTCGGCCAGCCAGTAATGAATTCGATTGCGGTGTTTTACATGTCGGGGAATACAGGCCGCCGGAATCTCGCGGGTGTCCACGGCAACCAGTTGCACACCGGATCGGTACCAGCGGTCATGATCGTCAAACGGCAATCGGGAACTGGTAACGATCACTGTGGGAGTGGTATTGTTCCGGTGCGCATCGGCCAGCGGCCCCGGGGTAACCAGAATCGACACGCGCAAATCACTGCCGGCGGGCTCTCGGGAAAAATTGCAGGCAACGACCTCGTGGACCGCCGCGGCCAGATCGATGCTGGCCAACCGGATCGATACTGTCGCGGCGCTGGAATGCAGGCGGCGGAGGTGTCGATCCAGCAGCAGGGGTCTCCCGGCAAACGTTCGCAACTGCTCGCTGATGAGAATGCCTTGGGCCAGGCCGGCATCGTCGAGAGGCAGACGAATCTCGGTTTGCGGTACGAAATCCCCGCTGAACCAGCCCATCGGCGGTCCGTCTGCGCAGGTTCGCGGATTCGAATCATTCAAGTCGCTGCGGATTTGATTGTCCTTCGCGTGAGGGATGACTACGATAGGGCCAAATGGTTCCGGTCACCGGACGAAGTGCAACCCCGGAAGAAGATTTTGATCCATGAACATCACAAAATCCAGCAGCGTGCTTGCCGGGTATGAGGAACCGGTCGAGCAACTGCGCGAAATTGGCCGCTTGTTTTTCAGCCGCGGCTGGTCTACCGGAACCAGCAGCAATTACAGCATAGTCACGGGCCGGGACCCGCTGGAGATCCTGATCACTGCCAGCGGCATGGACAAGGGGAACCTGGGTCCGACCGATTTTGTGCGTATCGGCGCGGATGCCCGGCCCGTCGTCCCGGGACAACCAAAAAGTTCTGCCGAAACCTGGTTGCATGTTGTCGCCGCCCGGCAAGCGGATATCGGCGCGGTCCTGCATACGCACAGTGTTTGGGCAACGCTGTTGTCGGACGTGTACGCCGAACAGGGTGGATTCTGGATCGCGGGCTACGAGATGCTCAAGGGTCTGGCAGGCGTTACCTCGCACGAGCATCGTCAGTGGATTCCAATTTACGAAAACACCCAGGATATCCGGGCTTTGGCCGGTAAAATCGAACCGCAGTTCGACAACCCGGACCACCCGCCATGGCACGGATTCCTGATCCGCCGGCACGGATTGTACACCTGGGGATCGGATGCAGCCGCTGCCCGGCGACACGTCGAAATCCTGGAATTTCTGTTTGAATGCGTTGCCCGTCGCGGTCAAGTGTGAACGCACCAGGGCGCGCCGGGGGCCTGCCGCTACGCACTGTGTTGCAACTTGACCGGGGTTTTGACAAAATACACGTTCTGGAATCCAGTTGTTCATCGCGACCGCACGGGTTGGCGTCCGGTTGGCGATTCTGAATCCCCCGACCGGAGGCAGGCCAGTGGCCACAGTCCATATTCCCGATGAGAACCGGACCCTGAGCGAACCGGGCGAGATTAACGAGTTTTTGGCGCCCCACGGTATTCATTATGAAAACTGGGACGTCGCCGGCCGGATCGGTCCGGATGCGACCAGCGAGGAGATTCTGGCAGCCTATGCGCCGGAAATTGAAAGGCTCAAGGCCGAGGGCGGCTACGTCACGGCCGACGTGATCAACGTGACACCGGAAACGCCCGGTCTGGATGAAATGCTGGCCCGCTTCGACAAGGAACACACCCACAGCGAGGATGAGGTCCGATTTACGGTCAAGGGCAAGGGCGTATTCCACATTCACCCGCCATCCGGTCCGGTGTTTAGCATCACGGTAGAATCCGGCGATCTGATCAACGTACCGCGCGGGACCCGGCACTGGTTTAACCTGTGCGACACACGGACCATTCGCTGTATTCGCCTGTTTGAGGATATGTCGGGGTGGACTCCGCATTACGAAGAGCACAGCCGCCACGGGGATTACGAACCACTGTGCATGGGGCCTCAATATTTCCCCGGTGACAAGGACCATCCCATCGACCCGGTCGTTGAGCTGTGATTGAAATCGCTTGCCGCAGCGTATTGCTGGACATCGAAGGGACCGTTTCGCCTGTCGCGTTTGTCTACGACGTGATGTTTCCCTACGCCCGCCAACATCTGGCCGGATTCCTGACAGCACACTGGGACACGCCGCCGGTCCGCCAGACGATCGAATTGCTGGCCATCGACCACGGCGCCAGCGACAGCGATGCCTGGTTTCGCCAGCACAACGTCAGTGACGCGGAGCGGCAACTGGAGTTTGTGGTTCAGTCCGTACTGCGATTGATGGATCAGGACGCCAAGGTCACCGGGCTCAAACAGTTGCAAGGTCTGGTCTGGCGCAGCGGGTTTGAAAGCGGCCAGCTGGTGGCCAGTCTGTTTCCGGATGTGACCCCGCGGCTCCGCGGCTGGTATCAGGCCGGCCTGCAATTATTTGTGTATTCGTCGGGAAGCATTGCGGCCCAGCAACTGTTTTTTGGGCACACCCGGGAAGGCGACTTGCGGGGCCTGTTTTCCGGCTATTTTGATACGACCACGGGCAACAAGAAACAATCTGACAGCTACCTGGCGATCGCTTCACAGATTGGCCAGCCACCCGCATCGATCTGTTTTATCAGCGATGTCACCGACGAACTGGATGCCGCGCGGCAGGCCGGTATGCCGACGATTTGGCGGGCCGATGAATCCGGGCCGGTGAGGGACGGCGACCCGGCGCTGAAGGATAGCCATCCGATCATCGCCAGCTTTGATCAAATCCGGCTGCGATCCTCGCCCCGCCCGCCCGATTCACGAACAACCCTGGACGGCCCCTCGGGGAACATCCAGGGTTTGCCAAAACAGGTATAACCCGTCGTTGGCCGGCTGGCACCCTGCGAATTCCTGACGCATCGGGCGATCGACCGATTCGATCCCGCTTCATGGCCAGGCACGTCGGATGCCGGGTGGTTTAAAAATCGGAACGGTTCTGTCCACCATCTCGATTACCGCGGGGGTCGCCGCCCGGGTTGCCGCGTCGGTTTCCAAATCCGCCCCGGCCCATTCCCGGGTTGTTGGCTTGAAAGTCAAAGGCGTCTCCGACCAGTTCCCTGTATTTATTACGCTGGTCCTTGGTCAACACTTTCAAGACATCATCTTCGGCTGCCCGCAGCAGCTCGGCATATTTCTTTTGCAACTCCTGCTGGGCCCTGGTCCGGGCCTCTTCCAGTTGCTTGCGCTGCTCGTCGGTTACGCCCAATTCTTCCAGCAAATCCTCGTTGGCCAGGGTGCCGCCCGCCCCGCCACGTCGACCTGACGACTGATAGACGAGTTGTTTCAATCGTTGTTTTTGGTGGGGCAACAGGACCTGATTGGCTTCGTCCTCGAATTCCTTCATGCGATCCTGCAACCGTCCGCGCATGTTCGTCATGAAATCGCGACGCTCTTCCGGCGGCAGGTCCTGCATTTCGCTGAACATGTCCCGCATCGATTCCTGGGCCGACTGCTGAATTGCTCTCAGTTCCTCGATCTGGTCGTCGACCAACTCCAATTCTCCCTGGACTCGTTCATCATTGAGAAGTCCCATGGTGCCGCCGCCAAATCCTGCCATGCCCATGCCACGCTGGCGACCGCCGCCACCGCCTCCGGGCTGTGCCAGGACCACATCGGTCAACAAAAGCGAACAGGCCGCTACCAGCACCGGCAGCCATCGCATTGACTTTTTCATCGGGTTCTCCAATTTCCTGCGTAATATCATGGGACATGCATTTGTTATCGTCGGGGCCAGGGGGGTAACGGTACCATCAGACGCGAAACCACCGCGGGATACCGGGTATTAAACGCCGCTCAACGCACGTCGTTTCGCGATCGCGGCCGTTTTCACCAGAAAAACCGCTGTCGTCCGGACCGGGGACCCGAAAAGCGGTCATTTGCGGAAAAATCGCGGTAAATCCGGCCCGGCGGCCGGGGCTTTTCTGACCCCGGCACGGGATGAGCGGATGTTACCGGGGAGACTGGGCCCGGAATTGGGACGGATTGGGGCGGGTGACCGGTTGCAGGTCCGGCAAGCGGGCCAACCGGGCATTGGTAACCCGATTGTCCGCCGTTTTGCGGGCCCGGTTGATTAACTCCAGCATGCCCGGATCAGGATCGGTGATCGTGATCGCCTCGGTTTGGGTCGGATCGTCGGAGGAGCGAACCAGCACAATCAATTCCAGCGGGGCGGCAGCGGTTTGCACGTTCGGGGCGTTGCGTGCCGCGGATGGAACACCCTGAATTACAGCATTCCGGATCGGAACCTGCATGCTGGCAGCCTGGGCCGTGGCGGGAATCGGGGCTGCCTGATGGCCGGACCCGGCCGGCAACGCCGGATTGGAGGCTTGCCGTGAAACCGGCGATGTCGCGGGGCGGAACAAATGCGTTAGATTCGACTGGGCAAATTGCCACCAGACCGTCTCCAGCCCCGTATAGATTCCTTCGTCGACTTCCACCGCGGCGGCATTGCAGACACCCACCAGTTGGCCACCGAGCGTAAACAGCCCGCCTCCGCTGCGACCGTCAACCGGACGTCCGACGATGTCATACTTGGCAACTCCCGAGTAACGCGTGATGGCCTTCAGTGCACTTTGCCGGACCGAGGGAGGTTGACCCCGGTCACATCCCAGACTGAAAACCTGATCGCCGGTTTGCATGGCTAACGTCTCCGGTGCGATGCTCACCGGGCGAATTGCCAGCGGACAGGGAATGGCGACCAGAGCAATATCGTGGTTGGTGGCATCGAATGAAATGAGATTACCGACGACCGTCACCGGCTGGTTTTGATCAAACCCCAAATCGACGTTAATGTTTCCCTGACCGTCGGAATCCCGGAACACGTGCCCGCACGTCAGCACCAGGGCCTCGTTGTCGACCCGGTGAATGATCGTCCCCGTGGCATAGGACGTTCCCGCGGCATCCTCGACCCGCAAACGTACGGTTGCCTGATGAGCGAGTTGTTCGGGAGTCAAACCATTTCCGCCGGCCGGCCCGGCGGCAGGTGCCGGAGCCGCCGTGGCCGCAACCGATACGGGCGATGCCGCCACGCGATTGGAACCGGTACTGGCGGGCGATGCGGCCGGCTGATGGGCGGCGACCATTTGTTGAAGCTCGTCGTACGTCATGGCCCCGGTATGCCGGGCCAGCACGCGATTTCCATCCGTCAGGATGATGGTCGGTGTTTGGCTGACCCCGCAGCTGGACGAGTACTCCGAATACTGTCGCACATCGATTTTGGAAACCGCCGTGCCCGACTGTTGCAATCGGTCGATATGGGGTTCCGTTTGCCGGCAGGGCGGGCACCCGTTCATCGTGAAAAAGAGCACTCGCAAATCGGAACTTGCCAGTGACGTTGCCAAAATCAACAGGACTTTCAAACAGATCATGACATCCCTCCCTGGATGTTGGTGCATCGACAAATCAGGGTCAGTCTTGGCCACCAGCCGCCCGCTTGTGGATTGGCCACATCCTTGTAACCATTCGAAGCGGGGATTGAACGGACCGGATTGACTCCGGTCCGATCAGTCGCCTTGCAGATGTGATTTGTGCATGGGCAGGGTTTACAGAGTTCCCGAGTTGGCGCGAAGGCTGAAAAAGCCCGAAAGACACCCGGCGGCGGTGCCCGGGATCGGTTGCACCCTCACCGGACGCCGGGAATAATGGGGTTTCGGGGACTGCATGCGGGTCCCGGGCCGGGACTGGTCAATTCCAAAAAAACGGGGATCCTTGTTTGGCAAGTCAATCGCTGCGCACAACATCGGGCTGTGGGTGTCCCGAAAACCGAACGGCGGTACCCGAGCCCCGGTGGGGAGGCGGCGAGCCTGCCGTCACAAGTGCCGCCACGGAAATCCGGGCGCGGCATCCACTGCTGGCCAGACTGGCTTGCCGTATTCCGGCGACGGTTGCCCTGGGGATCGCATGGTTCTTGGCCGGTTCGGTATCGGCCCAGCCCAATGCTGGCATGAGCCGGTTGCAAACACGTGCCATGGAGTATCGGCGCCCGGTTGTCATCGAGTTTGCGGGTATGATCGATGCGCGAAACGCCAGTTATTTGCGCAGTCGGCTGGCACGTGCCAGGGCCTGGGGCGCTGATTTGGTGATTGTTGAGATTGACAGTCCCGGAGGTGTGGCGCTGGACAGTTTGGCAATCGCCGAGGCGCTGCGAGATGTCACCTGGGCCTACACGGTCGCCTACATCCCGCGCGAGGCCATCAGTGGTGCAGCGCTGATGTCGCTGGGATGCGATGAGATTGTTACAGGATCCCAGGCGCGAATCGGAGATGCCGGCCCGATACATTTTGATCCGGCGATGGCGGCCTATCGATATGTGCCCGCCAAGGCCAAGTCCATTCTGGTGCGACAGGCACGGGATCTGGCCGTGGCCAAAGGCAAGCCACCGGAGTTGGCCGAAGCGATGGTCGACGAAAACTCGGTGGTCTTTGTTCGAAAAAGCGACGGCGCGCAGCCGCAACCTCGCGAATTTGTCATCGTCCAGTTGTCCGAAACCCGGACTGATCCCCTGGTCCTCGCCAGGCAAAAGGGACTGGACCTGAACCGCTGGGAACTGGTGCCCGAATCGGGCAAGGATCGCATTTTGACACTGAACGGGCCCACCGCGGTTGCCCTCGGCATGGCGAATTTTGTGGCCGATGATCGACAGTCACTGTTTCAGGAACTGAATGCCCAGTCGCCTCCGCTTGTCTACCGGTACAATTTTGCGGATCGCGTGGTGGACTGGCTGACGCATCCGATCATCACCATTGTGCTGATCGTGGTTGGTTTGATTGCCCTGTATCTGGAGTTGAGCGCCCCGGGAATCGGCGCCGGCGGATTGATTGCCGGGCTGTGCGCCATCCTGTTTTTCTGGAGTCGCTTTTTCGGCGGGACCGCCGGCTGGCTGGAGGTCATCCTGTTTCTGGCAGGCCTGGTGTTTTTGTTTATGGAAGTGTTTGTATTGCCGGGCTTTGGAATCTCGGGGATTACCGGCATGGCGTTGTTACTGATCAGTATCGTGATGGCCAGCCAGGATTTCATGATCCCGCATTCGCCGGGCCAGTGGAATCAACTGGCGAATACCCTGCTGGTCGTGTTCAGTGCGCTGTGTGTATTTGCTATCGGGGCCGCATTTTTGTCGCAGCGCATCGGTTCGCTGCCATTGTTGGGTCGAATGACATTGAATCCGCCCGTTGAAAAACCGGTTGTCCCGGTAGACAAGGCCACCGGGAAACCGCTGCCTCCGGTCCATCCGGACGTGTCGGTTGGCGATTGGGGTGTGGCGGAATCCCTGTTGCGTCCGGCCGGACGGGTCCGCTTTCAGACCCGTTCGCTGGATGTGGTGAGCGACGGCTCGTTTTTGCCATCGGGCACCCAGGTGCGTGTCACCGAGATTTCGGGAAATCGAATTGTCGTCTCCGAAATCGAAAATTCTGATGAAACGGTCTGGAAATCCGGCGACTGAAACGCCCGGCACCTGCGGCGCGGCCTCGCCGCCCGGGAGGGTCCCCGGCGACCGCCAGCGAACCAGGATTTGGCGGAGGCAGGGTCTGTGAACGAATACGCGGATCCTGAAATTTGCCTGCCCGGGAGGAACAGGTCCGGGGATCGAACCGCGGGCGTACCCGGAGACAAGGTTCCGCAGGACCGCTCAGACCGGCCGCAAGGTGGGCGATTTTCCCCGCGACGGGTGATCGTTTCCGTGGTTGGCGTCCCGCCTGACGGCGGCACCCGTTCCCGTTCGAACGGCTCCCGTTATTGGCGGCGCCCCGGCAAAACCGCAGGTCGGCGGCCCGGTGTCGGGCTGGAACGGCGGGTCCGGGAAGCCAAAATCGACGCCGGGTTTTGTTTGAATTGCTTCAAATCCGGCATTTTGCTCTTTTCTGTAACGGCTTTTTAAATAACATTACTAGCTTGCCGCGACCAAGGGAACCAAACGATCTCCTGCTGGTCAAATCTATGGTTGACCGGCCGGGCCACGGATTGGCCGGCAAGCGTTTCGAGCTTCGCGCCGACTGGCAGCCCCAATCGCTGCGGAGCGGGATTCCCCGAAACAGGCACTCTGCCAGCGGTCCAGCAGACACGATGGCGGCAAGGCTGCAGTCCTGCTCAAGTTTCGGGATGTGACATCCGGCGGTTGAGCCCGCTGGATGAGAGGTTGTGAATCGCGTTCCCGGACCGAATTGGCCAGCGGCGTTAGTGATAACTTGGAATCAGACAGAGCGAATCGCCACAGGCGTAGTCCCCAACCCGCCAGAACGTCGCTCCAAATCTTGATGGTGTAGTCATGAACCTGAAAAAATTGCGAAATATTGGAATCTCGGCCCATATCGACTCGGGAAAAACCACCCTGAGCGAGCGGATTCTGTACTACACCGGACGTATTCACAAGATCGAGGAAGTTCGTGGCGGTGGCGACGGTGCCACGATGGATCATATGGAACTGGAAAAAGAGCGCGGCATTACGATTACCAGCGCCGCCACCAGTGTTCTGTGGAAGGATTTCAACATCAATTTGATTGATACGCCCGGGCACGTGGATTTTACGGTGGAGGTCGAACGATCCCTGAGAGTTTTGGACGGAGCCGTACTGGTGTTGTGCGCCGTGGGCGGCGTACAAGCCCAGTCGTTAACCGTGGACCGTCAAATGAAACGGTATCACGTTCCGCGACTGGCATTTATTAACAAGATGGACCGCACCGGGGCCGACCCGAAAAAGGTCTGTGAGCAGATGCGCAGCAAGCTGAATGCCGATGCCCTGATGATGCAGTTGCCGATCGGCGCCGGCGAGCATTTCGAAGGGATCATTGATTTGATCCGCATGAAAGCCCTGTACTTCGATGGCGCCAAGGGGGAAACCGTTCGCGAGGAAGCGATTCCCGCCGCGGAACTGGAGCGGGCCCGGGCGGCCCGCCAGGAAATGCTGGAAGGTCTGGCCATGTACAGCGACGAAATGATGGAATTGCTGTTGTCGGAAGAAGAAGTCTCCGAGGAACTGATCCACAAAGTCACGCTGGCCGCGGTTCAGGGGCAGGGCTGCACTCCTGTTTTTCTCGGCACCGCATTTCGCAACAAGGGCGTCCAGCCACTGCTGGATGCGATCTGCCGCTATTTGCCCTCGCCACTGGACCGACAAATCTCTGCCAAGAAATGGGATGATCCCGAACAGGCCTGGCCGCTGGCCCCCGATGCCAGCAAGCCATTTGTGGGAATGGCGTTCAAGATCGTCGAGGACCCGTACGGCCAGTTGACCTATATGCGGATTTACCAGGGAACGATCAACAAGGGTGAGTTGTACTTCAACCAGCGTACCGAGCGCAAGGATCGGTTCAGTCGAATCCTCAGAATGCATTCGGACAAGCGGGAAGAGATTGATTCCGCCTCGGCCGGCGACATCGTGGCGATTATGGGCGTCGACAGTGCCAGTGGTGATACCTATGCCGCCGAGCCGCGGATGTGCACGCTGGAAAGCATGTTTGTGCCCGAGCCGGTCATCAAGATCGCGGTGAGTCCCAAAGATCGCGGCAGCGCCGACAAGCTGGGCAAGGCATTACAGCGGTTCCGCAAGGAAGACCCGACCTTTCATGTGTTTACCGATGAAGAAACCAGCGAAGTAATCATGGCCGGCATGGGCGAACTGCATCTGGATGTCTACACCGAGCGGATTCGCCGCGAATACAAAATCGATGTCGAGATCGGGGCTCCCAAGGTCAGTTATCGCGAGACTCCCACGCAGACCGTGGAGTTCAACTACAAACACAAGAAACAGTCCGGCGGTTCCGGACAGTTCGCACACATCGTGGGCTCGATGGGACCGCTGATTCCCAGCGAGGAACATCCGGAAACGGATTACCGGTTCGAGGATTCCATCGTCAGCGGACGGATTCCCAAACAGTATATTCCGGCCGTGGACAAGGGATTTCGTTCCTCACTGCCCAAGGGGACCGTTGCCGAATACCCCGTCACGGGACTGTTCGTTCATTTGCAGGACGGGTCGTATCACGACGTGGACAGTAGCGAAATGGCCTTTCAGACCGCGGCCCGAGGCTGTTTCCGCGAATACATGCCCAAAACCAAACCGGTCTTGCTGGAACCGGTCATGCGTGTCGAAATCGAATGTCCCGAGTCGTTTCAGGGGGGGATCGTCGGCGACGTCACCTCGCGGCGGGGCATTATCGAGTCGACCGACATCAATGCCGATGGCATCTCCGTCATCGTCTGCGAGGTTCCGCTGAGTGAGACGTTTGGGTATGCCACGGATTTGCGGAGCATGACCCAGGGTCAGGGGACGTTTACCATGGAATTGTCCGGTTATCGCAAGGTGCCAGCCAACATCCAGGAAGCGATCATGGAAGAACGACGCAAGCAAAAGGAAGCCCAGCTGGTCGGTACCCGTTAGTGCACGACCAAATCAGGCAGGCGCCTTGCGTCTCACCCGAAACCGGGCGCAGCCCAGGGGCGCCCGGAGCCAGTCCCTTTCACAGCCGACAGGCTCAACACCGGTAACGGGTTGACCCTGGTCCTGTGATTGTGAGCCGACGCCGGTGAACCCGGGCGGATCCGGCATCTCTTTTTTTTTGCCTCGAACTCTGCCATCATCACAGAATTCCCGCCTGGGCGACCGCGAGTGGCAGGCTGCCCGGACCGCCCGATCCTGACGGTTTTCAACCCCCGTTTGTCGACATGACCACGACCGCAATGGAAATCCCCAAACGATTTGATTTTGACACGGCCCAGCCCCGCATCTACCGGATGTGGGAGGAAGGCGGCTTTTTTCACGCGAGGCCCAACCCGAACAAATCACCGTTCGCCATCGTCATTCCTCCTCCCAACGTGACAGGGGCCCTGCATCTGGGTCACGCGCTGAACAATACCCTGCAGGACATTCTGATTCGCCTCCGCCGGATGCAGGGGTTTGAAACGTTGTGGATGCCCGGTACCGATCATGCCGGAATCGCCACGCAGGCGCGGGTTGAATCCCGTTTGCGGGAGGAGGAAAACAAGACCCGGCATGACCTGGGCCGTGAAAAACTGGTCCAGCGAATCTGGCAGTGGAAAGATCAGTATGAGGAACGAATCATTTCACAGCTCAAGCAGCTGGGGTGCAGCTGTGATTGGCAGCGCACCCGCTTTACGCTGGATGAAACCTGCGCCCGGGCCGTGCGTTACGCCTTTTTTGACCTGTTTCGCAAGGAATGGATTTATCGGGGCAAACGCCTGGTCAACTGGGACACATTCCTGCAAACCGCGGTCAGCGACGATGAAGTTTTTAATGAAACGGTGGAGGGCCATTTCTGGCATTTCCGCTACCCGGTGATCGATCCCCGTCCGGGGGAACCGGAATTCGTGGCCATCGCCACGACCCGTCCTGAAACCATGCTGGCCGATACGGCGGTCGCCGTTCATCCGGATCCGGCCGCTGCCCTGGACAAGGTGGCCGACCAGTGGCGCGAAAAACTGGAATCCGCCGGCGGCACGGAACAGGCCGGAATTCAGGCCAGCCTCGCCGAACTGGACCGGCGTCGCCAGGAACTGCTACCGACCCTGATTCAACTGGTGGCCATGGCTCGCGACGGCCGCCAGATCATGCTGCCGCTGATTAATCGTCCGATACCGTTGATTTTGGATACCTGGGCCAAACCCGATTTGGGAACCGGCTGCGTCAAAATTACGCCGGCCCACGATGGGAACGACCACGACGTCGGCCTGCGAGCCGGGCTGCCGCTGATCAATATTCTGCAGCCGGACGGAACATTGAATGTGGAAGCCGGTCCCTATTCCGGATTGTCAATTCAGCAAGCCCGAAAACAGGTGGTTGCCGATCTGCAGGCCCGGGGGCTGGTTGACCAGATTGAACAGCGGCAGATCGAGTTGCCGTTTTCTGATCGCAGCAAAACACCCATCGAGCCGTTGTTGGCGGACCAGTGGTTCGTCCGCATGGATGAACTTTCCCAGTTGGCGATGGATGCGGTTTCCGACGGACGCATTCGGATTCTGCCGTCCCGCTACACCAGCGGTTACCTCGACTGGCTGAGTGAAAAACGCGACTGGCCAGTTTCCCGACAACTGTGGTGGGGCCACCGCATCCCTGTCTGGTCGCTTCCCGTTCAATCCGCCGCGGAACTGGAGCAGTGGCGTCGTGAATTGTCGGACGGCCTGAATATCAACGGCACCTCCGCCGCATTCCAGATTGAAACGGGCAGCGAACCCGACGAACAGAAACGCCAGCAACTGGGTCTGCCGCTGGCGACGGTGCATGTCTGCATCCAGAACGAAGGGGACCCTCTGGAGGCGATCCTGGAACGCGGCGGGTTTCAACGCGTGGAAGATGTTCTGGACACGTGGTTCAGTTCCGCGTTGTGGCCGCACTCCACCCTGGGCTGGCCCGACCCCACCCCGGAGCTGGAGTACTTTTACCCCACCAGTGTGCTGATCACCAGTCGGGACATTATTACGCTGTGGGTCGCCCGGATGGTGCTGATGGGGCTCAATAACGTGGGGGATGTACCGTTTCGGCAAGTCTACATCCATCCCAAGATTCTGGACGGGGACGGCGAAACCATGTCCAAGTCCAAGGGGAACGGGATCGATCCGCTGGATGTCATCGACAAGTTCGGGGCCGATGCGTTGCGGTTCGGGATGGCCCGGCTGACGACGGAAACACAGGATGTTCGGATGCCGGTGCAGATTGAGTGCCCGCATTGCCAGACGTCCATGGAGTTGACCCGCAAAAATCGCCAGCTGCCGACGATTGATTGTGTGTCGTGCCGGAAACCGTTCGCCACGCAATGGGCTGAAACGGAGGCCGATCGGCGCGGCCCCGCGGTCTGGTCCTGAGCGAACGGTTCGAAACGGCCCGCAACTTTACCAACAAGCTGTGGAATGCCTCACGGTTCGCCATGATGCACCTGGAGGGCTATACGCCTGCGGAGATTGATCCGCAACAACTGGCCATCGAGGATCGCTGGATGCTAAGTCGGCTGGAAACGGTGATCAGTCAGGTCACGGGCATGCTGGATGGCTATCATTACGCGGACGCGGCCCGGGAGCTGTACGACTTTGCCTGGCAGGATTTTTGCAGTTTCTATGTGGAGATGCTCAAGGATCGGCTGGCCGACTCCGGGCGGCGCCCCCTGGCCCAGCGCATGTTGGCCCATTGTCTGGACCAATTGCTGCGGCTGCTGCATCCAGTCATGCCGTTTATCACCGAGGAAATCTGGCAGCGACTGGCCGAGTTTGCACCCCAACGGGGATTTCCCCGGCCGCTGACGCCCGCCGGCTGCCTGATCGTGGCCGCCTGGCCGGACGCAGCCACGGGAAATCATGATCCCCGGATCGAACAGCAGTTCGGCCTGTTCCAGTCGGCACTGGGTGCGGTTCGCATGCTGCGCAGCGAGCACAACATTCCGCCCAAAAAACAGATTCGTTTTGCCATCCGCACCGACGCCGACCGGGCGGCCGTGTTAGGACCACTGTTGACCTGTTTTCCGTCGATGGCCAATGCCGAGTGCACGGCCATCGGACCGGAAATCGAGATGCCGGCCATTCCTCCGGCGGTTGAAACGCTGGAACACATGGAGGTGATTGTCGATCGGGCAGGCCTGATTGACGTCCAGGCGGAGCGAAAGCGTCTGGGCAAGGAACGGGACCGCCTGCAAAACCAGATTCAGGGCAAACAGGCCAAATTGGGAAACGAAAAATTTGTCGCCAATGCACCGGACGATATTGTGCAACGGGAACGGGACGGGCTGGAATTGTTGAAGAACCAGTGGCAATCCATTGTGGCCAGCCTGGAAGCGCTACCGCCTGAATAAAAAAAGCCTCCTTCTGCCCCCTCCCGAAAAAAACCGCCGCCGAAAACGGTTTCGGCGGCGGTCCTGGAATAAATCGGACTGTGGGTAACGGGAAAGAGATCTATTCCGTGATGATGGTTGGCAGGTTGTTGGCAATCTCCCGAAAGATGGCGACCAGTTGATCACCGGTATCGGCATGATAATGTTTGCCGCCACCAATCCGGGCCACTTCGCGCATTTCGTCGCGGGCTGACTGGGGAATATTGGTGCTGAACGTAACCGTGTGAATCGTGACGTTGTACTGGTTGACCAGGTTCGAGGCCTGGACCCTTGGCAAAATTGATCCCACGGTTTGCTGGCCATCCGACATGACAATGATGGTCTTGGCGGCATAATACCGGGCATTCGGGTAGCTGTCGTGATCCATGATGGAGAGTCCGCCCACGCCCATGCCATCGGCGATATTGGTTCCGTTCTTGGGTGCAATTCCCATCACGGAGTTGCGGATGGCATTGTAGTTGCTGGTGACTTCGCGAACCAGGTTGGCGTCACTGTTGAATGTGGTCAGTGAAACCCGTTCTTCCTGGTCGGTATCATCGAGAACATCCAGAAAGGCATCGACGGCCGCTTCCAGCTGGTCCCACCGCGAATGACGCGGAGCCGGGTCGTTGGTGTTGTAGGCCGGTGTCGAACCGCCCCCCAGGCGGGTTTGATAGTCGTAACAGTATTCCCACAGATCTTCGTCATACGAATCGTCGCTGTGAAAATAGTAGAAATACCGATAGTCCCACACGTAACGACGGCCATTCCAGACCCGGTTGCGGTAGGGATAATCCCGGCCCCAAATACTGTCCAGCGAATTGTTCCGCTGACTGCTGGAAATCCGTCCTTCCTGGTACAGGCGCCAGGTTTCATTCTCCAGGGTGGGAAAGTCCTTGTATTCCAGCATCGAGCCGCTGCGATCCAGAACCAGGGCGATATCGCGGTCCACCTGGGTCGAGGTTGTCGACACCTCCGGTGAAAACTGGTCAAACGGTCCGTAACCGGCGAACAGCATGCGAATGGTGCCGCCGATGGAATCCTCGGTGCGTTTGCCAAACACGCGGACCGCGGTTGCTTTCTCGGTCTTGCTGCGGACTCCGGCGCGGGTTTTGGGGTCGAAACCGTAGCGGCCGGCGCCTCCGTGGGTCCGCTGGGCCAGTCCAAACACGATTTCGCCCTTGCTTTCCCGGCGGTCGATCTCCAGGGGATGGGGCCCGACATTGTTCATGCGACCGGTGGTCACGGCGTAGTCAATCGCCACATCAATATCCTGAAACTCGCTGAAAGCTCGCCCGGCAGCCCGGGCAGCCGCGTCGGTGGCGACCCGCAATTCGGTCCGATTCAACTGCATGTAGGCAAAATTGACGGCAATGCCACTGATCAACAAAATCACGGGAATCAGCAATGCCATCAGCGGAGCAATGGCACCGGGACGGGTAAAACGGCTGCGTGGACGATGCTTGGTAGCCATGATGTGGCCCTTTTTCTGAACGAATCCGGTTGAGTGGGTCCTGGTGGTAACGGCAAGGGGTTAAGGTGGTTTGCGAGACAGGTTGACCGGTTAATTGGCCTGGCCATCATAGAATCCCGAGTAGCTTTCGAAGGTCAGGGTCGTGTCGGACGTAATATTGCGATCTCCGAAAAACCGGGACAATAGCAGGGTATTGCTGCGGCAGGGAATCGAAACGGCAACGTGCACGCGGCTGGTGTAGTCATTAATTTCCGTCTGGGGCGTTTCTCCCTGAAAGGGGGTAACCGTGACGGTCGCATTGCGCGTGCCCAGAAACTTCAGGTACTTGGATGTCTCGGCATGGGCCTCGGCCACCTTGGCTCCGGGAACCATGACGTTTCGGGCGGCCTCGTAGGTTGCGATATCGGCCAGCTCCTGGATCATTGTCATTCGCGTGAATTCGAAAGCGATCCAGATGATGGCAAAAACGGCTGGTGCCACGACGGCAAATTCGACAGCGGCTGCGCCGGTGCGGGCAATCGATCGTTTTTTGAATTTTCGGGTAATCATGGTAAACGGTCCGATAGCAGATTTTGGCGGTGCGTTGAATTCGTATCCGGGATCAGGGTTCCAGCGCCTCCAGCGTGTATTCCTTGCGCATCACGACCGTCGCTGACATCTCTTCGGGAGTTACAAACTGCAGCCAGCGGAACGGAACGACGCAATTGCCGGCGGTCGGGGCGGAAACCGTGATGGTGATCGGTTCCAGCTTTTGGGCGGCATTGGCAGCCGGCGAAATTTCGACTTTCTGCGCGACCTGAACTCCGCCCGTTGAGATACCGCGTTCGGTGTAGACTTGCTGAATCCGGGCGATCACCGACGCATCCGTGGCCTTGCGGGTTACGGCCACCCGGGCGCCCTCATAGGCCGCAACCGTCAATGATTCTTTCAGGTAGATGGCCGTACTGAGCTCGATGGTTGCGGTAATCAGCAACAGGATCAGGGGCAATGTGAGTGCGGCTTCGACTGCCGCGCCGCCCCGTCGTCGTGATCGTTTCTGGTTCATGGTCGTATTTGTTTTCCGCAGGGAGTTCTGTGATTTGCTGTGTTCCCAACCGGAATGGCCGGTTTCTCGACCCGGAATTCCGGCCGGAAACATCTAAATCCTGGACCAGGAACCACCCCCGGTCGCTCAAAATTTGCAGCGTCGTCGTTGAATTCCCAAAATATTCCGGGTGGTCCGCAAGATGCTCGATCGGGCCAACAATGTTGCCATTTGGCAACCTGATGCGGGAAGTCTCCCGGCCGGTCGACCTGGAAAAAAAGCCCTGCCAGGGCAGGGCCGAATGCGGGGACAGGGCGGGATGCTATCCGGCAACCGGCTCCCGGGGCACCGCGGGAATCAGACCGCTCATTACGGTTGTTCCGGTTCGTCCCAGTTCCATCGAGTCACCGAGACGCCGGATTCCGGTTGGACCCGTTCCAGTTTGCCGGTCAACCGGGGACCGTCCTGCCGGATGATGCTGTCGCTGCGGACCAGACGGTCCGGATCGTATTCCACGCCGCCGCTCACCCCGGACACCGTATGAGTTCGGGTTTGCCGCCCCTGACGGTGGGTCATCACGCGCTGGCCCATGATGGAATCGACAACCAGCGGAGTTCGGTGAATGGCTGGCTGATAGACGAACGCCGCATTCCCGGAATCCCCCTGGAAATAGTTGAGTCGCCAGTCGATCTGCCGATTCAGGCCTTCCCGATAAATAAGATTGGCGGCCAGCGCGCAATCAAACAGATTTCGAAGCTCTCCGTACAACGGGTATTGCTGCACCAGGTCATCGAAATGGGTCGTGAAGTCCCGGGCAAATCCGCCCGCAGCCGGAGACGACTGGCCGGTGTGGACCCGCTGACCCTGGTCATCCATGAACTCGCTCTCGCTCTGCAAACGAACCCCCTGGCCGCTGATTTCAAAGATGGTCCGGTCGACATTGGTTTGCACCGCATCGTAACTCATCGTAAACCACCAGCGGACCAGCGAGTCGATCCGGGGTGGATTGCCCTGTTCGTCCAGATGCAGACGCTGAAAATAGTCGGGCACGCCGCTAACGGAAGGTTCCAGGCCCATGCCTATCAGTTTCATGTGGTAATCCGCCTCGACAATGACCCGGCCCGCATGAGTCGCCGCATCAATACCGTCGACAAACACGTCCTGTTGGCCCAGGATGTCGCGCAGTCGGTCGCGCCATGCCTGGCCCTGCAGGGTGGACGTCTCGATAAACTGCCGGGCGGCGGCCAGATTGTCGGCTCGCGGGTCAATCGAGCACCCGAACCGGCCCTGATGGCTGGCGGCATTCCGCAGGCAAATGACCAGGTCATCCAGGTTCAGGACCGGTTGCCCGGTTTGGTCATTGATGGCCCGTCCCTGGGCATCGTAATGCCATGAACCGGCCGGACCTGCGATCACGATGTCACCCGATTCCGGATACAGCATGAGATACTGCAGCCGGTAAATTCCTCCCAGACAAAGCATCTCGGGATTCGCGGGCTGACCCCGGGCCGCCCGCAACTGCAAGGCCCGCTCCAGGCGGGTCAGGGAGATGGCCCGCAACGCAGTTTCCTTTTCCAGCGTCAAATCATCAACGACATCGGCGGACTGCCGCAGTTCGTCCAGCCGCCCGCCGGGCGCCGTCTTGACCTGTTTCATTACCCCGTCGGGATCGACCAGCACGCCGGACGGAAATGGCCGCATCCGCGCTGTGCCCCCGTTGATTTCCCACGAGTCCGGATCGATCGTTTCCTGAATCAGGTTAATCAGATCGTCAAAATCCGCTTCGGTGATTCCGCCGCCCCGAAAACCCCCGACCCCACCCGGGCCGCTCCCGGGAATGTCACCTGCTCCGCCGTCTCCCCCAACGGGGGGCATGTCGCCAAAGCTGCTGATCCGGGCCAGCGTCCCCATGCGCCAGTCGTCGTTGGATATTTCGATCGCGTTTTGAAATGAATCATCAGCGACGCCCGCGGCACGTTGGGCAACGGCCAACTCGGCCAGCATTTGATCGCGCGTCGCCGGGTCCGCCGCGGCCAAAACCAGCGTTCGGGCAACCGAGAATTCACCGCTGGTCAAATGACGGTGAAAGGGGTCGAGATCCTGACCAGAGGCCGACAGGGTACCAGCAACCGCCAACGACAGAAACACCGCAACGGCCAATGGGCGAGAGAACAAAAGGCGGGAAAACAGAACAGACCGCCCCGGAATGTGCGCGTACATGGATTGTGCCTCCTCAACTCTGCCCTGCCAGACTATAGCATCGCAGATACCGGGGCAGTTCGTCAAGTTTTTGGCGACCGGCGGCGTAAAATACCTCCCTAACCAAAGAAAAAGGGCCCCGGCGACACGTTCCGCCAGAGCCCTTCCCGAGAAAGGATCGTTTGTGGCAACCGGATTCCGTGCGGGCACCCGCCGCTCGGCTCAACAACCAGGAGCGAATTGATGGATGCAGACGGTTGGACCCGTTCAGTTACCGTGTCGCCAAATTCCCATATAAAACATTGTCAGGTTGCCGCAGGCCCGGTGCCGGTGGGTATTGGTTCGTACCAAACACCGTCTGCCAGGCCCGCCCCCGCCCGGTGGCGGTCATCAGCCTAGTTGCACCCGCAATTACGGCTGGTCACCGCGTCACAGCCCGTGTCGCAACCGCAACCCCGATCGTCGCAGCCGCTCCGGCCACCCAGACAGCCACCGCGGGACTTCAGGCCGGAAAACAGGTCGATCCCGTGCCGCCGACCGTCACAGCCCGCGTCACAGCCCGCGTCACACCCCGCGTCACACCCCGCGTCACAGCCCGCGGTGCCGCCGGCATGGCAACCGGCGCCACATCCGGCGCCGCATCCGGCGGCCTGTCCCCAGCCCCATCCGTGTCCGCAGCCATGTCGACCCAACGCAAAATTCAAACCGCAACCACTTCCGCAATTGCCACACGTGTCTCCACAGCCGTTGGGCCAACGCGATCCGCAGTCGTTTCCACAACCGCCACATCCCAGCCCGCATCCGGTGGGGCAAGGTTCACTGCAATACCCGGCCCACAGGGCGGCTGCCTGATCGTACGTCCAGGCTTTTTGGCAACCGCAAATGTGCTTGTGCAGATAGTGACCCTCGGCTGAACTGGCCTCGTAGTTACAACCACAATCCTGGGCGACGATGGAACCGCACAGCATCATTGCCATGGCCGTCGCGGCGATGAATCCTTCCATTTTCATATCGATGTCTCCTGCTGATCGAATAGGCCGACTGTTGGCGAGCTGCACGTTGGAATCAACGTGGCGAATTGGAGCAGACGAACAGTTGGATGCCTGGTAGCATCTATCGGACAATTGCCGGTCGACCTGGTTACGACAGCGGCGAATTGCGTCAAGAAATCCGAACAGGGTTCCAGTCCGGCCAGTCGTGGCAATTAATGATCTCATTCCCGACGCAACGCAAAAACAGATCGGCTGGATGATGCCGGTCAGTGAATTTGGGGACCGGCGACCGGCTGTGCCGGATTTCAGGAAAGCATGCTGGCAATTTGTGCCAGTTGCAGTATCCCGCCGGGCATTTCCACCACTCCCCCGGGCGCGTCGCCGGTTCGCTCGCGATTGAGGCGAGGCGAATCCCGATGGAGCAGGTCTTGCCGGAACACTCCCCCAGGTCATCGTGGAATCGATGCCCTTGACACCGATTCCGGCCGTTTGCTACCAGAACGACTCCGATGACGATCCAACCAGGGATTGATGCACCGTTGAATTGCCGGGAAACACAAGCCGGAGTTCGCCCGTGCCTGAAAATCGTTTTGATGACGATTTTGGGGATGGTGCCGGCATGCGCGGTCGCCCAGATCCAGCCGGCCAGCCCTGGACTGCGCATTCGACATGTAATACTCAAATCGGGCAGTGTTTTTTCCGGCGCGGTCGATGTTTCCGGTCAGCAAACCACAGTTCGAACCGATAGTGGGGTCGTGGTACGACTGGAGCAGGACCAGATCGATTTCATTGCCGATTCACTGGATTACGCCGCCTCCCGGCTGGCCAACCGGATTGTTGGCGATGGTGCGCAGGAGCATTTGCAGCTGGCCAATTGGTGTCTGCGTTACGGAGCCCTGAGCGCTGCGCAGCGGGAAATCGACTGGCTACGGCGGTGGACCGGTGAAACGGCAGATGTTCGCGATTTGCAGCGCCGCCTGGATCAAGGCAACCGGGAATTGCGTGGCGACACGGCAGACGCGGCCGGGGATGGCCGGAACACGGCGGAAGAATCTCCGGAAATGTGGCCGGCGGACGGCAATCCCCGAACTCGCCAGCTGCCACCCAGCGAACCCCAAATGGCCACGCATGAGGAGTTGCGGCAGGCTGTCGAATCGCTGTCGCGGCAGGCGCGACGCGATTTTACGTCCCAGGTTCATAACCGGATTGTCGCGGGATGTGCTACGGCCCGGTGCCACGGGCATGCCTCATCTGCGATGCGACTGTGGCGCCCCAACGGAGCGCGGGGGCTGGATTCCACCAGTGCCCAACGGAATTTGCACGCCATGCTCCAGCAAATCAATCGCACGAATCCTCCATCCAGTCCGTTTCTGGAATACCTGTCCCGACCGCATGGCGGGCAGGAAACGGCGACCTTCGAGATCAACTCCAGCGAATGGAAAGAGATTCGGGACTGGGTGATCTCCACCGCGCTGTCGCCGACGGTGGCCGACGGTCAGACAGGATCGGACATCAGGCAGGCCTCCTGGGAAGAACCTGCGGACCCCGCCCACGCCGGTTTGCCCGGCCCGGTCCCCCCACAGCCAGTCGATTTGCTGTCGACGACCCGCCGTGCGGCTCCCGTTTCGACCGACCCATTTGATCCGGACATGTTTAATCGTCAGTTCGCCGACCCCGTTCGAACGCCGCGGCAGCCGGCCGTTGCCGTTCCTCCCGGCAAAAGCCGACCCTTGCCGCCCGTGGATGTTGTTCCGGGCGAGCGAAACGAAATCCGGCCTTATCGATAACTGGGGTATTCGCCGACAAACCCGATCTCGCCGCTAACGACGCGTTCCAGAAACGAGAAATTGCTGCTGAGCACGTCGGGATGTTCGGCCAGTTCAGTCACGGTCATCCAGAGACAGGAATGAACTTCGGAGGGATTGGGTGACGGTTCGCTGACCGGGTCCTGCAGCTTGCATTCCAGCCAGTGCAATCGACAGCCGGAAGGCGCAAAACTGGACCACAGCGGGGCCACCGGCACGATGGCCAAATTCAATTCTTCCCGCAGTTCGCGGACCACCGTTTCGGCCGCATGTTCACCGTGTTCGATGTGACCGCCGGGAAAACACAGCTTTCCGGGAGCCCTCACCGTAAGGGCCCGTTTGATAACGAGTAATTTTCCGTGACGAACAATCGCCGCCACAGCAGCTTGACGGTCGGGTGCGTCCGGGCGGGTGGTGGGCTGTTCGGCATCAATCAGGGTTGCGCGAGGGGGGCCGAAGTTGAATAATGTGCGGACGCCTGCCACGATTCGTCGCCATTCGCTGCATGGTACCGACTGCCAGCGGCTGTGGCAAAAACACCAGTTTCCCAACGGAACAGGCAATTCAAACGTTCATCGAACCCGGCCGGCATGATCCGGGTGAGGTTAATATGCCAACCCCGGTATCGTCATGGCCTGTCACCTTTCCGACGGGTTGTCTGTTAGGTCCCCGGGGATCCGGATATCCACCACGACGGCGCGATGATCCGATCCCACATACGGCCCTGTTTGATGATGCTCAACCACAATGTCCGGACTGATCAGGACATGGTCGATTTTAACGCCGCCCAGCCAGGAGGGGAACAAATGCCAGGTCGGTGCGACGCCCCAGCCCCGCGCGGAATCGACGAGATTCCCGCGCCGCAAAATTTCCCGAAACCACGGTGACCACGGAGTCAGGTTGAAATCCCCAACCATGATTCGGGACCGCCCGGGATCCATTTCATGGGCGGCCACCAGCAACTGTTCATTACGGTATTCGGAGTGCTGCCGCCCCTCGGGAGGCGGCGGATGGGTGTTCACCAGTTCAAACGCAGCACGACCCTGGCGGGAGAACCGGGCGTGAATCGAGGGCAGTTCGAGCGGGCCATTCAACTGAACGTCGATCGAATCCCACGGGAATTTGCAGAACAGGCTGATACCAAAATTACCCGGGTATTCTGCGAAGTGCACATGGGGATAGACGTTTCGCAACCCGGCCAGGGCGTTCATCCAGGCCGGATCCACCTCCTGCAGGGCAACAATGTCAGGATCGAGCTGTTCAATCAGTTCCCTGACTTTTTGATAATCGGTGTTCGGTCTCAACACGTTTTGCGTCATGATTCGCAAATTCCAATCCAGCTTGCCGGACCGCGCGGCCAGCGGAACCGGACCATAGTAGGCGGTCACCAGCCAGGCATTGCAAATCAGCGCCAATACGAACAGTAACGCGCTGCGCCAGCGTCGATACCAGAGCATCACCAGTACGGCAGGAGTCAGCAAAATGACATATTGCACCGTAAACTGGGTTAACAAATCTGCAAACCACCAGCGGGTCGCAACCAGTTGCGCCGCAGTGACCGCGGTTACCCCCACGCCGCATAACATGACGGCCCGTGCCAGTGCGTTGCTCCAGCGACGACGCCCGGAGACGCGGGACGGCGCTGACGATTGAAACGAAACAGTGTCCGAGGTTGCGTCCATTACGTGTTCACGGATTTGAAGTACGGCCGACCACGTTCTCTCGCCCGGGACCGCGTCAGATTGACCGGGCGTTGAGGCTGTCCCGTACAGTTGGAAACGGACCGACGGAAAGCGCCTGAATCACCGGGCTTTCACGGGCCCCGTCCACGGGATGCTCCGCTGGCTGCCGATTCGTCAGTAATCGTTCGTCCAATAACCATATTGACCTGCTTCCACCCCTGTCCGTTTTCATGCGTCCAACCGCCCCGGAACCCGGGAAAGCATTATTTGGGCGTATCCGTGAGTTCGGTAGTCGAACGACCCTTCAACCTCGCAGGATTCCGGCAGATCAATCTGGCGTTCCAGACGCGGCGGCCAAACGACTTGCATGGTTTATTCCGGTCAGGCCATCGCTTTTTCGATCAATTTGCGAAGGGACGACGAGTCGTAGTTGTCGGAAACCGGAATCCTCAAAAGCGGCAATCCGGCATCGGCAAACGCTCCATTGACAAACCGGTCCCGTTGCTGGCGAGCCGGCAACAGGTGGGACGGATCGTCCAGCTCAATTCCCACCATAACCTCCAGACTGTCCTTGTCACAGAGGACGAAATCGATATGTTTCGACAGAATCCGGTTCAGCCAGGCGCGATGATTTTTGGTACCCCGGGGTACCGCCAGCAAATCGGCAATCCGCACCATCGCAAAAATCTCCCATTCATCGGCGGCCACTTGTTGCAAGACCCGAAAAAATTTCAGTTCGCTGCGGCTGATCAGTTTGCGGCGTCGGGCATACGGAGTTTTTGGTCGTCCTCCCAACAGACCCAGCAGCTTGAGGGCGGCCGCCACCATGATCCCGATGACAATCAGCGGCCACAAATTCCACAGGAATTCCAGCATGTCGAACCGTCCGATGGCGCAAAAATGACTCGATGGAACAATCCGCAGCGGGCCCGGAAACCGGCCGTCCTGCCACCCTGCCGGGAATCCCGCGACGGATTCGCCCTCCCGCATTTTGCCTTATCGGACGAGTTATTTACAATCTCAATCCGTTTGAACCCTTTCCCGGTCACCCGCTTGGCCTGTTGATGAGCGCTGCCACGTTTCCGCACACCGTCCCGCCTCTGAAACCCCTGGTCGTGGGTGGTGTCGATATTGGATTTCCGGTGGTTCAGGCGGCTTTGTCCGGCTACAGCGATTTGCCGATGCGCGTGATTGCCCGCCGCCATGGCGCCCCGTATTGCCTGTGCGAAGTCATGCTGGACAAGTTTCTGGTCGAACTCCGGGATCGCCAGCGAACCAGTCATTTTCTGCAAATCGCCGACGAGGAACATCCGGTGGGTGGCCAGCTGATGGGTGCCGAACCCGATCAGTTTGCTGCCGGCGCAGCCCGACTGGTCGAGGCCGGATTCGACGTGATCGATATCAATTTTGGCTGTCCCGTAAAAAAAGTACTGGGTCGCTGCCGGGGAGGATTCCACCTCGGACAACCGGATGTCGCGCTGCAAATTGTTCGGGCGACCCGCGATATCGTCCCGGCCGAAATTCCGGTCACCGTCAAAATGCGGCGCGGCATCGACGACAGCCAGGAAAGTCGTGACAAGTTTTTTCAGATTCTCGACGGAGCCTTTGAGGCCGGGGTCGCGGCTATTACCGTGCATGGGCGAACGGTCCAGCAGCGGTATGTGGGACCCAGCCGCCAGGAATTTTTAAAGTCCGTCAAACAACATGCCGGAAATCGGGTCATCCTGGGCAGCGGCGATCTGTTTACCGCGCAGGACTGCCTGGAAATGATCCGGTTCACCGGCGTCGATGGTGTGACGGTGGCCCGCGGAGCAATCGGAAATCCCTGGATTTTTGAACAGGCACGGGCGCTGGCGGCCGGCCATCCGTTACCCGACCCGCCGTCGCTGCATCAGCAGCGGGAAACGATTCTTCAACATCTGGAACTGGCCGCCCGAATTTACGGAGCCCGGCGAGTGGGCCCGATTATGCGGAAGTTTGGCATCAAGTATTCCATCCTGCACCCGGACCACGAACAGCTGCGCCAGGAGTTTGCCGTCGCCCGCGATATGAGCGACTGGCACCAGGTGCTGCACCGCCGGTACGCCGAGGATTTACCGGGACAACACCCGGATGGACGCATGCACAAGGCGCAGGGCAGCTGCCAGTGAACCGGGCGGCCTGCACGCCGGGTCGCGGATGCTATCACTTGTGATCATCCGGCGGTTCGTCCCTCGGCCGCATTCTGAAAACATGCTGTCGTTTGACGGGCGGCGACCGGTTCCCGGGATTCGCCAATCCGCATCCTCGATTGGCTTTTTTCGCTATTCACTCGCTCGACACAGATCACTAATCTGCCGGCTTCGAAGCGGGTTGTTTTCAGCCGAATGCGAAAGGTCAGGATATCATGCGGCCCATCCATCCCAAAACACTTCCGACGCCATGGCCAGCGGCGCTGGCTGCGATATCGATCACGGTTTGCATCGTTGGCGGTTGCTCGATGAAACTGGCCGCTCCCGGCTGGTTTCGATTGACCCCGGATTCCCCGGCGGAGCAACCCGGGCTGTTTGTGGCATACGAGGAAGCCGTTTCCCGTTCGAACGAGACGGGCAAACCGTTGCTGCTGCTGTTTACCGGCAGTGACTGGTGCACCTGGTGCATGCGTCTCGACGAGGAAGTATTTCAGACGCCGGAATTCGAACAGTGGGCGACCGACCACGTGGTGATGGTGGAAGTTGATTTCCCGCAATCTGATACGATGCCGGGTGACCAGAAAGTTCTGAACGAAACCCTCAAACAACAGTATGACGACCATATCAGCGGTTTTCCCACTGTTGTTTTTGTCACTCCCGACGGGGACGTGATCGGCAAGCTGGGTTACGAAAAAGGTGGCGCGAAAGCGTGGACCCGCAAGGCCGAGGAACTTCTGGCAACAACGGCCGGGTGACCGGGCACCGTTATTCTGGTCCTCCGGGGAACCGACTATACTCACTGGTCCTGACTGCCTGATCCCCGGACCGGAGTAATTCGATGTTGTCTAGTGCCCGCCTGATGCTGGTATTGCCGGTGCTGCTCGGCTGTCTGCAACGTCCTGCCGCAGCCTGGAACTTCCCTCAGGAAGACCGGCCCCGGACGGATGCGGCGGACCACCTGCCGCCGTTGACGGAGGACCAGCGGCAGGCCATGCAGGTGATCAACGATCGCACCGTGCAGGCCACCGTTTCGTTTCTGGCCAGTGACGAACTGGGCGGGCGCGGGACACCCTCGCCCGGATATACGATTGCCTGTGCCTACGTTGCCAGCCGGTTACGCGCCGCGGGCCTGGAGGGCGGCGCAGCCGACGGAACGTTTTTTCAGAAGCGGGAACTGGAAACCATCCAATTGCCGCGCAATGGCATTGAATTGAGCCTGGCCGACGGTTCCACAATCCCCTGTTTGGGACTTGTCGCGGCGACCGACCAGCCGTTGCAGTACACCGGAGCGGCCTCCCAAATCGATGGCTGGGATACATGGGACCGATGGTCGGACGAGCAAAAGGGGCAACTGGCCGGTGCCGTCGTGATCCCGGCCGAGGGTAACCAGGCGGCCTTCGCGCAGCTCCGGCAATGGACCCGGCGGGCCCGCGCATTGCAGCAGCACGGCGCCCAGGTCTTGTTATTGGCCGTAGACCCGGGCGATGAGCTGGTGGCGTTGTCGAAACAACTCTCGGCCGGACCCCGGTGGACGGCACGCCGTGAATCGGCCCCTTTGCCGATTTTGTTGATTGACCGCTCGATGGAGGTGGAGGGTCCGCTCAGCATCAGGGTTCCGGCGGTGATTCCGGGACGGCAAACCGTTTCCAATGTGATCGGAAAACTGGTCGGCAGTGATCCGGAAAGTTCGAAAGAAGCGGTCGTAATCTCGGCCCACCTCGATCATTTGGGAATTCGTGACAATGGAACCGAAGACTCCATATACAACGGGGCCGACGACAATGCCTCGGGGGTGACCGGTGTGCTGTCACTGGCCGATGCATTTGGTGCACTGCAGAACCGCCCGTCGCGGACGACCCTGTTTGTGGCATTCTGGGGGGAAGAAATGGGCTTGATGGGGTCCCGGGACTCGGTCGAGAACCCGGTTTGGCCATTGAACAAGATCGTCGCCATGATCAATCTGGAGATGATTGGACGGCCGGAACCCGGTGCCAATCAGAAAGCGTGGATGACGGGCTGGGAACAATCCAGTTTGGGAACCGTCATGGCTGCCGGTGCCGCCCGCGCCGATGTCGAGGTGTTTGAGCACCCGTCGTACAGCAGCCGGTTGTACCGGGCCAGCGACAATTGGCCCTTTGTTCAGGCCGGTGTGATCGCGCACAGTTTCTCAGCCGGTTCGCTGCATCAGGATTATCATCAACCCAACGATCGCTGGGAAAAGCTGGAGATCCGCCACATGACGCGGGTCATCCAGGGACTATTTGCGGGCGCTTTGCCGATTGTCGAAGGACGGTTAACGCCGCAAAAACGAGCGGCCGATTGACCGGTCTCCGCCGGCCGGCCGGGTATCACAGCGCAGTTGGCTCGCCGCTGGCGCCGGCGGATCCACCCGTGCCGTTGCCGCCGGAGGGTCCCGCGGGTGGCGGGTTCACCGGTGCGTTTCCCTGAAGAATAACTCACGGTCGGGGCGTATACCGGCCGCAGCGGCTCAGCGAGGTTGTCGACCAAACCGTTGGGGCCGTTCCGACGCGGGTTCGCCTTTCATGAACGGTCGCCGAGGGCGGGTGGCAAATTCATGGATGAAACCGGGCTTTGTTCAGTCTTGCGGTTCCAGATCAATGGCGTACAAGCGAGTCCGGTCGGTAATAAACATGCGCCCGTTGGCGATGGTGGGGGTCGTGTACACGGACGAGTAATTGATCGTGTCGTATTCCTTCAACAGCCGGGCTTCATCCGCGGTTGCCTCAAACACCACGATCTTGCCGTCCTCAACTCCCAGAAAGACCTTGCCATCGACCACCATTGGCGAACCCCAGACGGCGGTCAGCAAGTCGTATTCCCAGTGACGTTTTCCGGTTTTCAGGTCAATGCAGTGCAGGAACCCGCTCAAATCCGGGACGAAAACCAGGCCATCGGCCACTGACGCGGTACTGATCGTGCGGCGAAAGACCGTGTTGCCCGCTTCCCCGGTAATATCTCCGGTCTCGTCAATGCCTCCGTAGTGCCAGATCACGCCCGAATTCGGATTCGGTTTTCCGGGTTGGCCGATTTCGCCGAGTTCGGCACTGACGTCGCCCGATTTGGTGGCATCGATTCGCCACAGGTGTCCTACGCCTTCTCCGTGCTCGGGATCCTGGCCCACGCCCACAATGACGCTGTTGTCAACAAAAACGGCAGTGCTGATAACCGCATTGCGAGACCCGGCGCCGCCCAGCTCCCAGACCGTCTCCTTGGGATTCATATCAAACTTCCAGATGATGTCGCCCGTCTCCGGATTCAGCGCGTACAACCATCCGTCGCCGGCCGGAAAGTAGATTTGCGGCTGGCCGTTAACCACGCCCATGCTGGGTGAGCTCCACTGGCCGTGCAACACGCGATCCCCGGGGTAGTTTTGTTCCCATTTGACTTCACCCGTATTCTTGTCCACACACAACATGCTGGGAGCCCGCGGCGAGGGCATCTCCAGGTGCGCTTCGTCGACGCCGTTGGACGTCAGCAGATACACATCGTCTCCGTACAGCAATGGTGAACTGGTGGCCAGATTATGTGGAAACACACCCAGGTCATCGATCATGTTCAAAATCCAGAGGATGTCGGCGTCCTGTTCGGTGGTATCGACTTCTTCCGTGTAGGGGCCGTCGTTACCGTTCTTCATGCCGTCCATGTCCAGGCACATCAATTCCCCGCGGTTGGTCACGACCCACATTCGCGCCACATCTTCCTCGGTGGACGCCCCTTCGACCGTGGGGGTCGAACAAATCCCCTGCAGGGGCCAGTCGCAAACGCGACCGATCGTGAGTTTGTCGCGTGTCAGTTGCCACAGGAATTCGCCGGTCTTCTCGTCAAAACACAACACCACACCCTTGTCCTGATCGGCCGGATACTTGTCTGCCCGGTATCCGGCGCCGTTGTTGGTACCCACCAGCACCTTGCCGTCGGCCACGATCGCATTGCCGTATGTCTGTGATCCGAGAGCCGACGTCCAGGCCACCTGTTGGCCCTCGCGCATATCAAAATCCAGACCGACATTGCGGGCCGCTGAAATCATATTTCGACTGGGCGTCCCACCCCACATCGGCCAGTCGGTATTGCCATTTTCTTCCTCGGACATGCCGGGGTTCCCGGCCGTTGCGCCGGGCTGACCGCTACGGGTGCTGATCATCGCCATGGCCCGGGAGGAAGGTGTTTGACAGCACGATCCGCCGACCGAGGCCGTTACTGTTTCATTTTCGCAGGTTCCCGGGCAATGGGGGCATTGCCCGTCACCCTGACAGGCGGATTCGGCCGGCGCGGCCTGGCAACACGAGCCGACGGCCTCCGATGGCGAACAACAGGACGAGCCGGATTGGGCGGCTGTTGACGCATCCGCCGCAGCACACACACCATCCCGGGCCGGGGCATCCGGCTGGCCCAAAAACGCGCCCGTCCGGATGCCGGCAAAAATCAATCCCCCGGTCAACAGAAACAATACAACGTAGGTTTTCATTTAACTTTTCCTGATTGGCCTGATAGGCGGTAATGGTGAGTTGTCATCCGATTGGGAGCCACCGGCGGCAATCCCGGGGCTTGCGCTCAGTGGTCGTTTCGCGTCACCCGGACGTTGTCGAAATAGCTGTCGGCCAGGGCATAAATGTACAATCCGGGGCTGCCATTTTTGTTGGCCCGCGGGTCCACGGTTTGGATGGTCCACGCTTCGGGCTCCGGCTCGTCCCGTTTCCACACCTTGCCAAACAGCAATGCCTGGTCGCCGTCGATTTTTACCTTGAGCTTCATGGTGTACCAGGTGTCCGGATCCACCCGAAATGTCGTGTCGGAGCGCAACCGCAAGTGCGCGGGCCAACTTTGCAACTCCAGTTTGTTATTGTTGGCCTTGAGAATCAGGTTATAGCGGTTGGCGGTGATCCCCATGCTGGACAATCGACGTTTCTGTTCGGTGAAGTAGACGTCCGACTGCACCGTGTAGTCCGTCATTTCCGGCGGACCGATCCAGACCAGATGGCTGGGGCGCCTGCGCACGGCATCCATACCCCCGGATTTCAGCGCGATGTTGCCGTCGGGACCGATTTGTTCGGGTTTCAGTTTGGCAAAGGCCCGGACCCAGGTGGCCGGAACCTGCATCGGCTTGTAGCCCTCGAAATCCCAGCTCCACTCGGCCTGGTCGCTGAAGACGCGAATCCGGCCATTGGCCGTCTGACCCTTGCCAGACGCCGTAATATTTCCGGCCAGCGATTCGCTCACGACCGGCGCCGTGATCGTGATCGTGGTGCCATCCACTTCGACGTCCGACACCGGATCGGGAAAGGTGATGTTGTCGGGCTCGACCGTGCTGATGAAATTGCCATTGGCATCAAATGCCCGCAACTCGAAGCTCGCGGATTCACCGGCCATCATTTCCACTTCAAAGGGAACCAGCAACAGGGTGGCAATTTCATCAGCGGTTGGTTTTTCAGCCGGCATTTCGGGAAGCGTCCAGGCTTTGGGTTCGGCATCCGGCAGACCGACGCAAATTGTGCGATCGCGGGTGACAAAATAAACACGGCCATCGGCGATCGCCGGCGATGCATAAATTTCGTCCATGCCACTGACTCCGTCGGCGGCGTGCAACTCAACGTGGTTAAGCACCTGGCAGCCTTCCCGGGACGGTTTCAGCGTCCAAATGTTGCCGTTGACCTCCATGACGTAGATTTTGTCGTCTCCCCAAACCGGAGATCCCTTGCCGACCGTCCCGATACTTTGCGTCCACAACTCGTCGCCGGTTTTGCTGTCCAGGGCATACAGTTTTCCGGTATCGGATACGACATACAGGATTCCATCCCGAATCAGCAACGCGGTATATCCGGCCTTGATACCGTCCAGCCGCCACACACTTCCGGATTGGGTAATGTCACCGGACAATGAGCCATCGATACACTGAATTCGTCCGAATTCGGTGGTGTCAATGTTGTCTTCACCGTGGGAAATGTAGACCAGATTGCCTTCCACCACCGGCGTTGTGTTGAGCCCCCGCTTGGACATCTGGAATCCCCAGACTTTCTTGCCGGTGCGGGCCTGCATGGCGTAGATGCCGCCATCGGCGTTGCCGCCAATCAGCAAACGTTGCCCGTTAATAACGGCCACCACCGGCGCTGAATAGGTGGTGTCCAGAGGCGTACCGCCTGGGGCCGACACCCAAATCAAATCGCCCGTTTTCTTGTCAAACGCGTAATAGGTGTGGGCCGGCCCCGGGCCCTTGCTGTCGCCCCAGTTGGCCGACAGGAAACTGATGATCACCTTGTCCTCATCAATCACGGGCGTGTGGGTCCGCCCCCCGTAGCCCGAAATCTTTCCGAATTCCTCCGCCAGCGATTTTTCCCAGAGCACATTGCCATCCGCATCGTAACAGCGAAACAGTCCGCTGACGCTGTGCAAATACACATTGCCGGTTTCCGTGTCCCCGCACATGGCTGCCCAGCCCACGCGCGGTGCCGGGATATCAGTTTGAAAGACATTGAACACGTCCCGCCACAATTCCTCGCCCGTCATGGCGTCGCGGCATATTACCTGCTCCCCTGCCAAAATGACCTCGTCCGGATCGTTCACGTCATGTTCGGTGCGGCAATTCAAATAGACGCGGCCGTTAATCACAACCGGTGTTGCGCGGCCGCCAACATCGGAAACCCACAGGACATTCTCGGGCTCGTCACCCAGCGACCATTTGTCCACCAGGTTCAGGTCCGGTGATACGCCTGTTTGCAACGGACCCCGCCAATGGCTCCAGTCCTGTCCCTGGGCAACAAGGCAAACATCCAACGACCAGGCCAACGCCATACAGGTCAGGTTGGCAGTCAGCAACACCGTCAATCGTCGTATCATCGTTTCACCTGAGTTCAGTTTTTGAGAGGTGGTTGGGCCGTGCAGGGGTGCACAGACGACCTGGCGGCACGTCCTGATTTTATTTGCTTTGCGACCAAATACCATAGGTGCCGAATCCTGCTGGCAGGTGACTCGTGCCGGTTACCAGACAACGCGGACTGACCTGCTCCAGAATAGTGTTCACGGCCAGGGGAATCTTGCCATTTGTGACGGGATACCGGTCGCCTGTTGCGGCCGGGATCGCTGGCAAGACGATTTTTGGGAGCCAACACGGTTCAGTCGGATGGCGTCGGGTGAACCGGCAGCCAGACCTGCGACCTTGCCGATTGAGGCCCGGCAACGTACAAATCGGTCGTGAGCAAGACCCGACCAGCGCCGCCGTCGCCACGCAACCGGAGCAACTCCGATAACGGGTTCCAGATTCAGGTCCGCGGCGCGCGGGAACACAATCTGAAAAGTATCGATGTCGATATCCCGCAAGGCCAACTGGTTGTCCTGACCGGCCCCAGCGGATCCGGAAAAACCAGTCTGGCGATCAACACCGTGTTTGCCGAAGGCCAGCGGCAATACATTGAAACGTTGTCGACCTACGCGCGGCGATTCGTGGACGATTTGCCGCGACCCGACGTTGATTCCATTGAGGGATTGCAACCAACGCTGTGCCTCGACCAGCACCCTTCGCACTCCAGCCCGCGGAGCACCGTGGGCACGGTGACGGAGATTCATGACTACCTCCGTATCCTGATGGCCCGGGCGGCCGAGATTCATTGCCATCAGTGCGGCAGTCCGATCCGGCAACTGTCCGAAGAACGAATTGTGCAGTGGATCGAAGCCCTGCCGGCGGGTACCAAAGTAATGATTCTGGCACCCATGGTTCGGGGACGCCGGGGCCAACACATCGAGACCGTGGAACAGATTCGCCAGGCCGGTCTGGTACGGGCCCGCGTGGACGGGCAAATGGTGGAAATCGACGTCCTCGGTCAACTGAATCCGCGGCAAAAACACACCATCGAGGCCGTGACCGACCGAATTGTGGTTCGCCCGGGAATTGGACAGCGGGTTGCCGAGTCGGTCGATCTGGCATTACGGCTGGCCGACGGTACCTGCCTGGTCCATTACCTCGATGCCGCCAACGACTCCGCCACAGATACGTGGCGGGAATCCGTTTTCAGCATCCGTTTTGCCTGCCCCAACTGTGATGTCGCCTATGCCGAACTGGAGCCCAAAAACTTCAGCTTCAACAGTCCCTGCGGGGCCTGTCCGGAATGCCAAGGTCTCGGCTGGATTGACCAGTTCGACCCCGAGCTGGTGATCGGGGACGCCGGGCGAAGCCTCAATGCCGGGGCCATCGCCCCGTGGCAGATGTTGACCGCTGCTGCGCGTCGCCGGCGACTGGCGCCCGTGGCGGACTTTCTGACCAGCCGCAACCTGGACGCCGAAACACCGCTGGCCCGGTGGTCGCCGCAGCAAACGGACGAATTGCTGGGGGGCGATGGAGCGGACTGGCCCGGACTGCTCAATTTGCTGGAACAGGAATTTGCCACGACCCTGTCGGAAAAGCGTCAGGAGACGCTGGCGTCATTTCGCGGACTGGTCGCCTGCCGCGCCTGTCAGGCCAGCCGACTCGGCCCCCAGGCGCGTTCGGCGTCCATCGCCGGCCGTACGATTATCGACATCAATCGGGCATCGCTGGCCGATTCGCTGGATTTTTTCCAATCCCTGAAATTTGACGAATCCCGCATGGATATCGGTGGACCCCTGGCGACCGAAATCGCCAGGCGGCTGCGGTTTCTGTGTCACGTTGGGCTGGATTACCTGACCCTGGATCGCCCCGCCGACTCACTGAGTGGCGGCGAGTACCAGCGTGTTCGTCTGGCCACCTCCATCGGCAGCGGGTTGGCCAACGTCTGTTATGTGCTGGATGAACCGACCATCGGCTTGCATCCCGACGACAACGAGCGTTTGATTGATTCGATTTTGAAACTGAAGGACGACGGCAACACGATCATTGTCGTCGAACACGATGCCGACATGATGCGTCGCGCCGACTGGATTATCGACGTGGGCCCGGCGGCCGGCCAACAGGGAGGTGAGATCATATTTCAGGGTACGCCAGCTCAGCTGGTTGAGGATCCCGCCAGTGTGACCGGCGCCTATTTGTCGGGCCGCCGCCACATTGCCCGTCCGGCCGGGGTCCGCACACCCAATCCGGACCACGCCGTCATCCTCCGGGGCGCTGCCGCTCACAATTTGCAGAACATTGACGTGCCGTTCCCGCTGGGACTGCTGATCGCCGTCACCGGGGTCTCGGGCAGCGGCAAAAGCACATTGGTTCAGGACACCCTGGCTCCCGCCATTGCCCGTCACCTGGGTTTGCTGGCCCCCCGTCCGGGAGCCTTTCGCGAGCTGGCGGTTTACGGTCCGCTGGAAAGTCTGGTTCAAATCGACCAGCGACCCATCGGCCGCTCGGCACGCAGCAATACGGCCACCTACAGCGGTCTGATGGACGATCTGCGCAAACTGTTTGCCAGTACCCGCGAAGCCAGGGCGCGAGGATTCACGGCGGCCCGATTCAGTTTCAATTCCAGCGCCGGGCGTTGCCCCGTCTGTCAGGGATACGGCCAGCAGCGTATTGAAATGAACTTCCTGCCGGATATTCACACGACCTGCCCGGAATGTCGGGGTCGCCGTTACAACCACCAAACACTGGAAATTCGCTATCGGGGGCATACGATTGCCGATGTTCTGGATATGCCCATCCAGGAGGCTCGCCAGTTTTTTCAAAACGTGGCCAGTGTCCACAGCACGGTTTCCGCACTGGCGGACGTCGGCCTTGGCTATTTGCCGCTGGGCCAGCCCTCGACCACATTGTCGGGAGGCGAGGCGCAACGGGTCAAACTGGCAACCGAGTTGGGGCGCAAACGGGCCACCAACACGTTGTATTTGCTGGACGAACCAACGACCGGCTTGCACTTTGAAGACGTCCAGCGATTACTGGCCGTATTGCATCGTCTGGTCGATCAGGGAAACTCGGTACTGGTAATCGAACATCACCCGGACCTGATCGCGACTGCCGACTGGGAAATCCGCATGGGGCCAGGGGGCGGAGACCACGGAGGACGGCTGGTCCATGCCGGACCACCCGCCGCAGCCCGACATTAATCGCCACACCCCGGCCACGCCATCGCCCCGGCCATTCCGGCCAGCCGGAATCGGAGATTTTCATCGGTAACCAACGGAGACGAGAGCCCGTGAAACAGGTTTATCTGGACTACAACGCCACGACGCCCGTGGCACCCAGCGTTCTGGAAGCGCTGGAACCGTTCCTGACAACCCACTTCGGAAACCCGTCCAGCAGTCACGCACTGGGTCGGGCGGCCGCCGAGGCGATCGAGGATGCCCGCATGCAGGTGGCTTCGTTACTGGGCGTCAATCGCGAAGAGATTGTGTTTACATCCGGCGGTACCGACAGCGACAACCTGGCGATCAAGGGTGTGATGCTGGCGGACGATTCGCCGGGACATCTGGTCATTTCCAGCATTGAACATCCGGCGGTGACCCAGCCCGCCCGGTTTCTGGAACGACTGGGACATGATCTGACCATCGTGCCCGTCCAGCCCGACGGCGTGATCGATCCGGACAATATTGCCCGGGCCATTCGGCCGGATACGCGACTGGTCAGCGTGATGCATGCCAACAACGAAATTGGAACCATTCAGCCCCTGGCCGAAATCGCCGCCTGCTGTCAGGAACATTCCGTACTGTTGCACACCGATGCGGCCCAGTCGGTTGGCAAGATTCGCACTTGCCCGCAAGAACTCGGTGTGGATTTGCTGACCATTGCCGGCCACAAGCTGTACGCGCCCAAGGGAATTGGCGCGTTGTACGTGCGTGAGGGCTTGCATTTGGAGCCCGTGTTACATGGCGGCGACCAGGAAAACGGAATGCGGGGCGGCACCGAGAACACGGCATTTATTGTCGGACTGGGCCAGGCATGCAAACTGGCGGCCGGTTGCCTGGATGAGTCCTCGCGCCGCATGGCGGAACTGCGCGACCGCCTGTACCGGGGGATCCAGCAGGCCATTGACCGGCCCGTTCCCGTCAATGGCGGCGACGCACCGCGGTTGCCCAATACGTTGAGCGTGCGGCTGCCTGGCATTGTCGGACACGAACTGTTGGCCCGCTGCCCGGAGATCTACGGTTCCACCGGATCGGCTTGTCACAGTGACGTTCGCCAGATGTCGCCGGTGCTGGCCGATCTGGGTTTGAGTCCCGCCGAGGCGGCCGAAACCCTGCGTTTGAGTGTCGGCTGGTACACGTCCCAGGACGACATTGATTACGCGGTCGCCGCCATCGCTTCGGCGTGGCAGGCGACTGCCCATACGGCCTGAAACACACCATCCGTCGCGTGCAGCCGTGTACCGCGTTCGCCTGCTAATGCTGCCAACGCGCAGGGTCGACTTGAAAGCAGGTAGTCAGGCAATCATAGAGTTCGGGATGCGCGGATCGCAGATCGGCGGGCAATTCAAAAAACGCTTCACAGGCCACCGCAAAATATTCAGCCTGGTTGGTCGCCGCATAGGGATCCAGAAACGTGCGGCGCCCGGCATCCAGATCGGCAACCAGCCGGTCCATTCCTGCCCGCAGCACAGCTTGCCAGCGATCCGTGGATCGGGCATCGGGAAATACCGGGCTGCCTCCCATGTCCCCGTCCAGACCATCCAGATGATGCGCCAATTCATGCACCACCACATTGCGGCCGGGAACCACATGGACCACATCGGCCCACGACAGGACGATCGGACCGCGATGCCAGGCCTCGCCAATCCGGGCCGTTTCGGAAACGATCATCCCCTGTCTGGTTTCCCGCCGGAACGAGGAGGGGTATACCAGCAGGGTTTGCACCCCTTCGAAGCAGTAGTTTTCAATCCCGACCAGCATCATCCCCGCCTGGGCCGCGATCACCAGTTGCATTTCGGTATCGATTTCCAGTCCGTTACAGCCCTCCCAGTTCTTTTCAGCCATAAAAATCCGGGCGTTATCCAGCAGTCGTTGGCGCATCGTGGCATCCCAGCCGCCAAACCAGGGAATGGCCCGGGCCACTACCGAATGCCAGTTGGCGGGCACCGGTTCGGCCAGAATTCGTTGCCGCCGGCGTTTTCGTAACCACCCAAAGATCATGATGTCTGGCGATGCGGGACCAAAATGGCGACGTGCGACGGGATCGTGGCGGACCGGCCAGGCCGGTTTACCGCCGGGGCGTGGGAACCGCCGGCCCGTCCAGCCGCTGGCGATAACGGGCCGTCCACTGTCCGACCGATTCGTGAATGTCGTTCAGCGCTCGTTGGGTGGCGGCGCCCTGCCGCAAGGCCTGTTCCAGCCGGTCGTTGACGTTGCCCGGTCCGAGTTGCCCGAATGCGGCAATCACCTGCCTGATTTGCGGGTCATCTCGCAAAAACTCAACTTCGTCCGCGTGGACCCCGTCCGTGTTAACGCGGGTCCCGGTTTGAAATATCTCACGCCAGCATCCGTCCGGCAACCGCGCAAACAAATGACTCGTGACGGAACTGTTGCTGTCCAGCAACTGTTGTTGCAAACGTGTGACCTGAAAGACGCGAACCCCGGCGCGGTCAGCGGCAGCCGCCACCCCTTTCCACCAGTCGCGCTCGCGCTGCTCCCGCGCCGGTTTGCCCATCGTGAATTCGGGAATGCCCAACTCTTCGCCCACCTGCTGCAACATGTTCGCCGTGCCTGCGGTTCCCGCCAGCTGCCCGATCAGCTGGTCCAGTCCCGGTGGCTGGTCGGCCCGAAACAACGCAGTCCCGGTTCCCTGAAAGCGCAGCGGGTCAGTCAGTTCGTATTCCACCAGCGCCTGGCGGATGGCCCACTGGTCGTCCGATTCGCCCTGGGGGACCACCTGAACGCTCAGGTCCACCGGTTCGCTGGCGATGTCGACCTGTTGCCGCTGCAGCTCGCGACGCAAACTTTCGGCCGTGCGAACACTCACATTGGCCAAATCCCGTTGCCAGGCGACGGCCGCAATCCGGTGGCGGGTTTCCGCCTGAATCGTGGTGGTCCGGATATCGGAGGCCGGGATGCGTACCCGAATAAATTTTCGTCGGCTGGAATCGGCTGGCTGCACAACCTGACTGATCCGCCGGCGCTCATCTTCCAGAAAAACACGCAGGAGTGGTTCGTCACCGCGCTCGGCCAGCCACTGGTCAATCCGCCGGATCAGCAACTCGCGGGCGGCCGCCGCGTTTTTCTGTTCCGCCTCAGCGGCCCGGCGAAACATCCCGGGATGCCTGGTTTCCAGCCAGCGGCGTTCCACCACAACACGAGTTTCAGCTTCGTCCTGGTCGGTCACCAAACCGTACAGCCACTCTCCGGAATTCAGGCGGATTACATCGACCGCCAGTTTTTGCGGGGATCCCTTGTGCTGTTGGGCGATCTGCGGCAGGCCGCCCAGTCCGGCAACCAGCAAGCTGCATGGGATCAGCAGACGACAACAGGCAAGGGTCATGGCCAGGACCGAATCAGGGAATTGGGTCAGGGGAATTGGGTCAGGGGAATCGGGTCAGGGGAATTGGGTCAGGGGAATTGGGTCAGGGGAATTGGGTCAGGGGAATCGGGTCAGGGGAATCGGGTCAGGGGAATCGGGTCAGGGGAATCGGGTCAGGGGAATCGGGTCAGGCGGATGTTGCGAAATTCAACCTTCATGGGAGGACCCGCGTGCAACTGCAACGCAATGATCCCGCTTGCCCGGGCCTTTTGGGCTTCTCCGTCATCCAGACGGGCGGTCAGGGTACCGTTGACAAAATTGGAAATCTGGCTGCCCCGCGCCACAATCCGGGACTGGTTCCAGTCACCGGCCTGCAGGGTTTTCAGAAACGCCTGCTCGTTACAAGTGGCTTCATCCGATACGGTCCGTTCTCCCCCGGCATTAATCATCACATGTTGGGACCGGGGGACAAGGATGCCCCGGCCGTTTTCCTCGTAGACAATTCCGGTATACCGGTTCCCGGCATCAAAATCGGCCTGATAACCGGAAACACGGAATTCGCCCTGGTCGACACTGCGAAACTGCAAGCCGGAATTGCCGGCGGTCAGTCGAAACTCCAGTTCCAGCTCAAAATCGCCGACCTCACCGCCTTGCCAAATCAGAAACGTGTTGTGCGGCGTGGATACGGACTCGGTCGTTTGGCCCACAATGGCCCCGTTGGCCACCGACCAAAACCGCTGGTCCCCTTTCCAGCCATCCAGCGAAGACCCGTCAAACAGGTTGGTCGTTTGGCCCTGGACCGCCGGAGGTCGGGCATCCTGGGCCGCGGACACGCGGGCGCCGCCGCAAACCACCACCGCCACCAGGGGCAAAACTGCGCAAGCCATCCAGTCTCATCTGATTCACCGCCTGTTAAATTTCAACTGATTCCGGTCGCGCCACCGGGGGTTTGAAGCAAAACGCCATCAACAGCACACCCAGCAGGGCCAGTCCCGTCGGATACAGAAATACCTTGTCATAGGAAACCACTTTGGTGACCGCATCGGTGTAACGGTCCTTGAGCGCAATAAACCAGAAATTGGCGATCACCAGTCCGGCACCCAGGATCAGCAAATTGAACATCCCCTGGGCACTGGTGCGAATATCCTTGGGAAACACGGTATCGACGAAAATATACAGGGTGGCAAAAAAGAAGGCATAACAAATACCGTGCAAGACCTGAACCGCAATGATCAGCCATTGCCAGTGCTCGTTTCCGAACAAGGCAAACGTGCCAAACCGTGCGGCATGCCCCAGAATCCCGATGATCATCGTCCATTTCCAGCCCAGCCGCAGCAGGACCCGTCCCAGCACGATCATCGTGGCAATTTCGGCAACTTGCCCGATGGTGGTCACCGCCATCGTCCAGTTCTGGGGAAGCTTGACGGCGTCGGCCAGAAAACCGTCAATTAACACGAAATAGCCATTGTGAACGGTGGCATCAATCAATGTCACAACAAACAGCACCAGGATGTAGGGTACCGAAAGCAGCTTGAACGCCTTCAGCCATGCGTAGCGGTCCAGTCCCACGGCATCCCGGCGGGGGGGGGTGTGCGGCAACGTCAGGCTGAATGCCGCCAGGCAGAACGAAATAATGGCCGCGACAATGAAAATCCATTTCATTTGATCAATCGTGGCCTCCTGGCCCAGCAGAAAAATGAACGGCCAGGAAACGACGATCCAGCCCACGGTGCCGCCCATGCGAACAAATCCAAACTCAGCGGCCGGATCTTTCAGATTGGCGAATGCCAGTGAATTGGTCACCGAAATGGTGGGAACAAAAAACAGCCCGTAAATCAGGAAACAGGCAAAGAATGGCCAGAAGTCGGTGAAATACGACGTCGCCAGCAATGCAATACCGCCGGCCAGGTGACTGAACGCCAGGAATCGCTCGGCCGCAAAGTTGCGATCGGCAAACTGGTTGCTGAAAAAAACGCCAGCCAGCGATGCAATGGCGAACATGCTGCCGGCCAGGGAGATTTGCCACGATGCAAATTCCAGGGCCCCCATATACGTATAAATCTTGACCTGCCAGGCACCCCAAATGGCGATTTCCATCACCATCATGATGAACAAGCTGATCAGGGTTGCTTTGTCAGTTCTGGCTTGGCCCATGCGATTGATCCAGTGCGGTCAGGTCAGTCTGGTTGGGTGAGATTCCAGTCGGGGCGACCTCGAAGAGTTTAATTCGATTCGGAGCGGCAACAAGCAGAGCGGAGTCGGCAGCGCCGCGGCCCCCCCAAAACGCCCAACCGCTCCGCAACCGATGTCGCCGGACCGAAACCCGTGTTTATTCGGTAATCTCGGCGTGGCGGCCGTGTCGCACCAAATAACTGTGCCAAATCATCCGGACCGCCACACTCCGCCAGGGTCGCCAGATTTCGACCCGCTGTTCAATCCAGGCATCGCCCGGGCGCTCCGCCAGACCACACAAGTGCTGCAGTTCGGCGGCCAATGCCAGATCGCCGGCGGGCAGGACGTCGGGACGGCCCAAAGCGTTTAGCAAATAGATACTGGCGGTCCACGGACCAACCCCGCGAATCGCCACGAGCCGGCGACGAACCTCATCATCGCAACTCCGGCTCAACATCTGCATGTTCAGGCAGCGTTGCTGGCAGGCCACCGCCACGGCATGGACGAATTCGGATTTTTGGCGGGTCAATCTTGCCTGGCCCCGCAACCGGACCGGGCCCAGCCGGCAAACCCGCCCCGCTGTAATGCGGCCGCCGCAGCAAGCTCGCAAACGCTGCATCGCCGCCCGTCCCGCGGCCAGCGAAACCTGCTGCTCCAGAATGATGTGTAACAACGTTTCCAGACCGGGCCGGCGAAGCCAGGGCGGGGGGGGTCCGAGACGCCGGTACACACCGGCCAGCAATCGGTCCCTGGCGGCCACCTGTCGAGCCCCCTGGCCCATATTGCTGGCGGTGAGTGTGAATTTCATCGCAGGGTTTCAGGTTGAACCGGTCGACCCGACCCAATGCGGGTGGTGAACCCGACCGGCCATGCCGGGGACGGGGCGGGATTTGCCCCGAATTTCGCCCGCCAACGGGTATTTGCCGGGCCGGGGTGTGTTATCATAGCGAACGTTACTTGTTTGCGCTGAGCACCGGAAATCCGGCTCGAGGGCGGGTTCGGTGTGCACACACTTTCGGACTTTTCCAGCACGATCCAGCACAGGTCTTTTCGGCGTCGCGATGGACGCGTACTTCTCAAGGGGATTTTGTATGAACAGGAAACGAACAGGTCGCCGGGCTTCCGATTTGCACGAACAATGCGTTCGTTTTGAGACGCTGGAACCGCGAAACATGCTGGCGGTCAGCATCGCCAGTGGACTGGATTATGTCAATTTCGCCGAGTCCTCGCTGGTCTACAATCTGGCGCCCGGAACGCCGGTCAGTCAGCAGTTGGAAGTATTGCGGGCCCATGTCGGCGCGGACGAACAGGATTCGTTTCGCCTGCTGACCAGTACCGTTGACCAGCTGGGTATCGCTCACGACCGGTACCAGCAGATGTACGCCGGGATCGATGTGGCCGGCGGGGTATACACCGTCCACTCCGCCTCCGGGCAAATTACCTCCCTCAGCGGCAAGTTCATTGAGCTGGGTCCCGACACGCCGATTTACGCCGGACTGGGAACCGAGCTGGCCGCGGCCCGGGCGATTGAATATATGGATCAACGTGCCATCGAATCGCACGGCTCCGACATCCTGCATGTGAATGACCAGCCCAAGCGGTATGTCCAGGACGATCCGGCGCTGGCCGAACTGGTTGGCCTGGATGGCCCGCTGGCCGGGGAGCTGGTGTATTACACCACGGCCGAGAACCAGGTTGAACTGGTTTACCGGTTTGATCTGTACGTGATCGAACCGGTGGTCGAGCGCACCTGGGTTTTCGTCAATGCCGATACCGGCCAGATCGAAGGGGATCTGGATCGCATTCACGCCGGCGACGTGCCGGCCTCGGGGACCAGTTTGTACGACGGCACGGTGAACTTCACGGCCGACGAGGTAACGGGCTCACCCACGATTTACCGGTTGCGACAGTCAGGTGAGGGAGTGGAAACCTACGACCTGAACAATGCAACGACCTATGGCGGCGCGGTTGATTTCGAAAATGCAACCGACATGTTCGTGAATGCCGACTTGCATACCGGCGTTCAGGCCCACTGGGGGACCGAAAACACGCTGCGATATTTTTTCCAGACCTTCGGACGTGATTCCTTCGACGATGCCGGGACCACCCTGCGCTCCTACGTCAGTTACGGGACCAACTACGTGAACGCCTTTTGGAACGGCTCGTTCATGACCTACGGTGACGGTAACGGCACGACCTGGGGACCGCTGGTTTCACTGGACGTGGTGGGTCACGAGATCGCCCATGGTGTCACGGAGTACTCGGCCAATCTGATTTACAGCTACGAATCGGGAGCCCTGAACGAATCGTTTTCGGATATTTTTGGTGAAGCCGTGGAGCGATTCGCCCGGGGAACCAATGACTGGGCCATCGGCGGCGACTTTGACCTGGTAGACGGCGACGGATTCCGCAGCATGTCGAATCCCAATTCCAAGGGGGATCCGGATACCTATCAGGGAGACCTGTGGTGGACCTCGGCCGGCGACAATGGTGGCGTTCACGTCAACTCCGGTGTTCAAAACAAATGGTTCTATATTCTCACCGTCGGTGAGGCGGGAGTGAATGATCACGGTTTCGTCTACGATGTAACAGGCATCGGGATGGACGACGCCGAAGCCATCGCCTATCGCAATCTGACCAACTATTTGACGCCGGGCTCGACGTTCCAGGATGCCCGCGAGGGAGCGATCCAGGCCGCCATCGACCTGTTCGGTTACGGATCCCAGCAACACATTTCCACCGATGAAGCGTGGGAAGCAGTGGGCCTGTACGCCACCGGAACGGAGGTCGAGTTCACCCAACTGGCGCCGCAGGGCTCGCTGATCTATGACGCCAACTACTCCGGTGCAATTACCGGTTCCAACCCCTCGGACCTGTATACCATCAATCTGGATGGAAACCAGCAATTGACAGTGATCGTCGAGGGCGACACAGGCGGCCTGGTACCCCAGGTAACGTGGTTTGACACCCTGGCCGTCCCGATGGTGGTCCCGGGCCCCAGCATCGACAATACGACCATTGTCCAGACGCTGGATGCCACGGCGGCCGGCGAATACCAGGTGCTGATCGAAGGGACGGCCGGATCCACCGGTACCTACGATGTTCGATTCCTGCTGAACTCCGATGTCGAGCTGGAGACCTGGGGACTGGGCGACAATGGCTCGCTGGCCTCAGCCGTCAGCCTGGAACCCAGCGCCATCGCACTGGGCCTTCCGGCCACCAGCTCCGCCGACCGGCTGGCCACCCTGGGCTTCGTGACGCCGGAGACCGGTGGGGGCGGAGGCGGTGGCGGAGGCAGCATCACCGAGGATTTCGAGTCCGGTATCCTGGACAGTTCGTGGACCACCTACAGTTCCCATCCCGGAGGCCAAATCGAAGTGACCGATGCCTATGGGGCGGCCTCGGGCAGTTTCGCCCTGGTGATGCAGCAGACGGCATTTGGCACCTATAACCTGAATGAAGCCGTTTACACGGTAGACCTCAACGGACTGGCCAGTCCCTTCCTGAATTTCGATCACGTCAGCTTTGGTGACGAGAACGATCGGCTGCCGGCCAACGGCTTTTTCGGTCATTACAACGGCGATGGCGTGTCGATCAGTGAGGACGGCCTGGCCTGGTATCCGGTGTTGACCGATGTGACCCCGCCCAACGGCATTTGGGAATCCGTTTCCATTGATCTGGAGGCGGCCGCAACCACCTTCGGCATTACCCTGGGCAGCGAATTCAGGATCAAGTTCCAGCAATACGACAACTACGGCATTTCCTTTGCGGACGGCCGGGCGTTTGACAACATTTCCCTGGGACCTCCGGCGGCACCGGTGGAATGGAATTTTGACTTTGGTCCCACGAATTCTCCGGTGGCAGCCGGTTACATTCCGGTGCACAGGACCACGCTGTACAACGCCGTGGACGGCTATGGCTACACGGATCCGGGAACGGTGACGGCCGACATCGCTGACACGGTCGGTACCGATCTCGAACGAGACTGGGTTCGCACCACATTTGCCTCGTTTGCCGCCGATGTTCCCAATGGCGACTACGAAATCGAGTTGATTTTCGGCAACCGGCCCGCCAGCCAGAATTCGTTGTTCGATATCGAAGGCACTCCGGTGGTTTTGACCGTCACCAACAACTCCTCCTACATCACCACCGCCACCGTCACCGATGGCCAGTTCAATCTCACGCTGGATGCCAACGGGGCCCCTGTCAACTACGCCTTTCTGGCCGGGCTGAGAATTACCGAAATCGTGCCGGTAACCTCCGCCGACTGGTATTCGTTTGACCTGACCGCCGGACAACGGGCTTCCGTCGCCGCGACCCTGCTGGAAGGTGCCACCGACGTTGCCATCGAATTGTATGACGCCACAGAAACGTTGCTGACAAGTGGTATCGCAGGAACGCAAGTGCAAAGCTGGATCAGCCAGTTTGCAGCGCCGACCGATGCCACGTATTACGTCCGCGTCACGGGCGACGGCGACTACAGCCTGGTCGTGACCCGCAACGCCGAGTTTGACTTTGAGGCCGGCGTTCAAAATATCACCGCCGTCGGTGGAGCGCTGGGCCACGTTCGTGAACTTTCAACGGCCTATGCCGAACCCGACGACTTTAATGACGGTGCCATACTGGATGTGGCGATTCCGGGAGTGGTCCTGTCCAACGGAATTGTCAACAGCGTGTATGCTGCCCTGGCCGAATTTGTTCCGCCCACGGGCAACCACGTATTCGCGCCCGCTCCCGGGGCGGATGCCGGCTGGAACGACTCGGCCGGCAACGTGTTGCGGGCCACTTTCACAAATGAACAGGCCTACGTATCAATCGATGTCGGATCCGATGACAATTCCGACTCGGCGGTGTTGAGAGCTTACGATTTTGCCGGAAACCTGCTGGAGCAAGTTTTCAGCGGAGGGGTTCCCAACGGTGGCTCGGAAACCATCTTTATCCGGCGGGCCACCAATGAAATCTCTTATGTGGAGGCCACCGGCATTGGCGGCAATATAACGCCACTGGACCGTCTCGTCTTCAAACGCATATCGAGCGACACCGACACCTACACAATTAATGCCGAAATGGGACAGCTCATCGAGGTGGCCGGTTATCTGCCAGGCGGAGGATCCGGGCAATTCGAAAATCTTTTGGGGGAAGGCACCAGCAACGAATTGCGTCTGGACCTGATTGATCCCAATCTGGTCACGGTCGCGTCGGGCGTCGATGTGCTCAGCCATACGGCCCAGATTCCTGGCGTCTATCGCCTGGTGGTATCGGCCAATGACGAGTCCGGCGAATATTTCGTCAGCCTGGATGTTTCCACACCGGTGGAATGGAATTTTGACTTTGGTCCCACGAATTCTCCGGTGGCAGCCGGTTACATTCCGGTGCACAGGACCACGCTGTACAACGCCGTGGACGGCTATGGCTACACGGATCCGGGAACGGTGACGGCCGACATCGCTGACACGGTCGGTACCGATCTCGAACGAGACTGGGTTCGCACCACATTTGCCTCGTTTGCCGCCGATGTTCCCAATGGCGACTACGAAATCGAGTTGATTTTCGGCAACCGGCCCGCCAGCCAGAATTCGTTGTTCGATATCGAAGGCACTCCGGTGGTTTTGACCGTCACCAACAACTCCTCCTACATCACCACCGCCACCGTCACCGATGGCCAGTTCAATCTCACGCTGGATGCCAACGGGGCCCCTGTCAACTACGCCTTTCTGGCCGGGCTGAGAATTACCGAAATCGCAACTGTGACCGGCGGCAGCGGCGCCGAGTCCTTTGCCGGCGGTGTGGTGGTCGGCGACCCGGTTTCAAAACCGGATTTTGCCACGGCCGAGTTGATTCGCCGACAATCGACGACGCGGGAAACTGCGGCCGTCGACTGGAAATGCCTTACTCCCGTTGGAAAGAGGCCAACCAGCAAACCCGGCTATACGGCACCGGTTATGACCGCCGGGAGGCCTTCCGCCATCTCCCAATCGGCATGGGAACTGGCCCAGCGGAGACCGCAGCCGACTACGGTTGATTCGTTAACCGTTGGTCAACTGGACCAGGTTTTTGCCAAATCGCTGGACGAACTGCTTGCGATCTAGATCGGCCCGACCGCCCGCTGCGGCGTTATCCGCGTTTATCGGCCAGCCGCAACCGGGCGGCTGGCCTTGCCTGCCCGGCCGTACTGCGCTGGGGGGCGGTTGAGCGCGGAACGGAGCGTTTCGGCTGACTGCCGGCCCCGGTGTCGGCGGCAATCGCCGGGGATCCGTGACCTCCCTCCCCTGTTGCCCTTTTTTTCAATGAACCCGGTCGTGAATACATGATGGCCGTCATCCTGCTGGTCTTGTTGCTGGTCGGTGCTGTCGTCTGCTGGCTGCTCACCTGGCTGGGCCTGTTTGGCAACTGGATCCTGTTGGCAATGGCTGCCGGATACGAATGGTTGTTGCCGGATGCGTGGCACTGGTCACTGGGATGGCCGGTGATCGCCGTCCTGCTGGTGCTGGCCATTGCCGGGGAGGCAATGGAGTTTTTGGCAAGCGGGATTCAGACCCGACGCGCGGGGGGCAGTCGTCGTTCTGCCGTATTGTCGCTGGTGGGATCTGTTGCCGGAGGAGTTCTGGGCGCCCTGGTCGCCTTGCCAATTCCGGTTGTCGGATCGGTCATTGCGGCCCTGCTGGGCAGCGTTGCGGGAGCGTTGCTGGGTGGGATGGCGGGTGAGTACTCCAGTGGCGGTCAGTGGCGTCAAAGTATGAAAGTCGGCGGGGCGGCCGCCACGGGCCGGATGCTGGGGACGATTGGCAAGTCCGTGGCCGGTGGCATCATGATTGCCGTGCTGATCGCGGGACTGATCATGTAGTCGCCCCTGGCAAAACAGCCTCCCTGCACGCCCTGCCGCAGGTCAGCAGCCGGTCAGCTGCAACGATTTGCTTTTTTTGTTCTACAGTTCATACGTCAGCTCGTATTTGTGCCCGTGTTCATCTTGAATGATGAGCATCGAGCCTGAGATGTTCTGAAGTTCTCCGCTACCTGAGCCCTCCAGAATCGTGATCTCCAGCGACTGAGACTTCGTGTCCATGCGACCTTGGTGGACAAGCGTGAAAGCGCCGCTCTTTCCGCCCACGGAACCAGAGAACTCTTCGATGGCGAAGTACACCGCTGCTCCGGTTTCTGTTCTTTTGCCAATCATCTGGCCGGTTCCGGACCCATTCATGTCTCCGATGTATGTTTTTCTGATTAGCATCCGTCCCGCGTGAAAATCCGCATCTTCCTGGGGCGTCAGATTTACTTCGAAAGTACCGTTCGCGGACATCGCCGCCTCCTGTTCTGCAGGTGGAATAAATAAAGACGGACCATTCAGTCCGAACCATAACGCCGTCCGAACCATAACGCCGCCCGCGCCGGTGCATCGGATTGTTGGGCGGCTGAAGGTGAAAGTGATGCACCAGCGAATCTTGCCATTGTGCTCCGCTGAATCAGATCAGTGTTGCTCCGTGTCGGTGTCAAGCGGGAGACGGTCGAAGCTGCCGTGCAAAAGGAGAGGCCTCGGCGGCCAACCGAGGGGCGTCCCGGTTTCCGCATCCTCGCAGTGTGCCAGCTCGATGTCGAAGCTGCCGGACAGTTCACCTGATTCACCCGGTGTGACGGAATTCAGTGTGCCGACCGCCGGATCACCGGGGCGGCAGCGAACCCTTCGCGTGCGATCCTCGAACACGAGATCAAAGACAATTGTGGTCTCGGAGGCGACTCGCCCGTCGTCGTCAAGCACAAGCAGCAGATCCCAGCCGTCGGCACCGAGTTCAATTCGCCTGGGGCCCACACTGCCGATGGCAGCCGCCTTGCTGTTCGAGTCGAATCCCAGGTGCTCATCGAGCCCGAGGAGCTATGGCGGAACAAGGCCACCAAGCGGGAGGCCGAGGCGTGGACGGACGACCTGAACCACGAAAGCTGGTCCCGACGAGGACGCCGGGACAATGGTGGCCACGGGACGGTCCGGCCGGTAGAAGACCACAAGCAGGCAGACGACCACGGCAAAACCAGCCAGCAGCACCAGCGGGAAGTAGAGCAATGACGGTTTGCGATCATCGTTGTGATTCTTTGTCATCGGCCCTTGTCCGAGGTTGTCCGCCCAACGACCGCGGTAACCGAGCCGTCGCCACAAAAAAACAATGATCTTAAAAACGCGCCAACGGCGGCTTCGGTTCACCACCGATTAGATGGCTCCGTGGCTGGTGGATTCATGGAATCGGTGCGAATTCAGCATACCGATTTCTGTCTACCGGTCCTGGCGGTTTCCAGCGCCATGCGGACGATTTGTTCTTGATCCCGGTCCCACCGGGGAAACTGGTCAGTCAGGTCGTATTTGGCGTCCGGCAACTCGGCAACCAGCCCGGATCGCGCGGGAATCGTCTCCCGGCCGTCGATTTTGGCAACGGCGCAAGCGATTTTGGCGGCAGATGACCTGACGGTTTCCCGGCGATACGCGGGGATATCAGGCGTGCGGTCCCTGCCAGTGGTTCCCCGGGAGAAATTTCTCCTTTCGGGAATTCCTGACAGCCGCACGGACGAACGCCGCCGGGCAAGGATTAGTTCAATTCGGCGGGTAATGTCCAAGTGGACCCGATCGGGATCGAACCGACGACCTCTTGAATGCCATTCAAGCGCTCTCCCAGCTGAGCTACGGGCCCGGGAAGGGGGGACTGTGAGGGGATTTTGCCGCCAGTCCGACCCAAAAAAAGTTAACGGCCTCTGGCCGGATTGTCAACGGTTGGCGTCGCCGGCTGGCGTTTCCTGGCAATTTCGCTGACGATGACTGGCCGACACAACGTCCCCTCGATCGTGACGTGGTCACACGACGGGCAATGATGCGCTGGCCATTCGGAGTTACAGCCATGACAACCCTGTTCCGAGCCTGGTTCGTTCCATCGGCCCGGTTCACCGGCCAAATCCCGCTGATCCCGGTTTGGGGCCTGGCGCTGTTGTTGTCGGCCTCCGCCGTACGGGGCCAGGTGAATACCTCCCACCCACCCTATGTGGTCGTGCTGGGTATCGCCCAGGACGGTGGCTACCCGCAAGCCGGTTGTCGGCGGGAATGCTGTGCCGTGGCCCGGACCCATCCGCGACTGGCATCCGGACCGGTTTGTCTGGCGATTGTCGATCCCGACAGTGGACAACGCTGGATGCTGGAATGCACGCCAGCATTTCCGCTTCAGCTGCAGCGGCTGGACGATATCGCTCCCGTGTCACCGTCTCCGGGACTCGATGGTATTTTGCTGACGCACGCCCATATTGGACATTACGCCGGCCTGGTTCACCTGGGGCGCGAGGTGATGGGCAGCCGGGCCATACCGGTGTATGCGATGCCCCGGATGCGCGAGTTTTTGGCGACGCAGGGCCCGTGGAGCCAGCTGGTGGAACTGAACAATATCGAACTGCGGCCTCTGGCGGCCCATACGGCCGTGAAACTGAACGAGCGGATTCAGGTTGTTCCTTTGGTGGTACCCCATCGTGACGAGTTTTCGGAAACCGTGGGGTTTCGTGTAACGGGCCCGAATCGGTCATTTTTGTTTTTGCCGGACATCGACAAATGGGAACGATGGGATCAGGCGATCGAGGAGGTGGTGGCCAGCGTGGATGTGGCCTGGCTGGACGCCACATTTTTTGATACCCGGGAACTGCCGGGGCGCGACCTGAGTGAGATCCCGCATCCCTTTGTGGTCGAGACGATGCGCCGCTTTCAGCCGCTTTCACCCGAGATCCGTTCCCGGGTCAACCTGATCCACCTGAACCATACCAACCCGGCATTGAATCCGGATTCGCCGGCAGCTGGCGAAATCCGCCGCGGCGGGATGGATATCGCCCGTCTCGACGACCGGTTTGAATTGTAATGTTGCTCCCCCCGCGGATTTGAACCACCCCGCAGGTCGCTATAGAATTGAGTTGTGTAACATCGCCATTCGCTTTTTCGGATTGCCCGCACCGGTGGACGTGTCCCCCGCAAATTCGAACATCAATCCTGCCGATTTTTATTCGCAGTTGCTGGATTTGACCAACGACCTGGTATTGTCAGCCTCGCTGGACGGGACCACGCTGCAGTACATCAATTCGGCCGCCCAGCAGATTTACGGGCGTGAGCTGCGCGAGTTTGCCGACAATCCGGAACTCTGGCACAAGGCAGTTCATCCCGATGACAAGCAGCAACTGGGGGAGAAATACCGGGCCGTGCGGCGGCACCGTCGCGTCCAGCACAATTTTCGCGTGGTCCAGCCGTCAGGAGAACTCCGGCACCTGCAATCCACGCTCCGTCTGCTGACGGACGCCGAAGGCAATCCGGTGGGAATCGGATGCATCGCCAAGGATGTGACGCAGCGCGTGACCACCGAAATTGCGCTGGAGGAGGCGACCGCCATCTACCATTCGCTGGTGGAGAGTTTGCCCATCAACGTGTTTCGCAAGGACCGCGAAGGGCGGATCATTTTTGGCAACCAGCGCTACTGCGATACGCTCGGCAAACCGCTCCGGCAGCTGGTCGGTTGCACCGACTACGACATGTTCAGCAAGGAACTGGCCGACAAGTATTGCAATGATGACCGCTGGGTACTGCAGACAGGATTGCCTTTTCATGACATCGAGGCCCATCCGGGCAGCGATGGCAACACGATTTTTGTGGAGGTGCTGAAGGCGCCGATTACCGACGCAGATGGCCGGCGGGTGGGGATCCAGGGCATGTTTTGGGATGTGACCGCCCGCAAACGTGCCGAACATGCCTTGCGGGAAGCCAAGGAACTGGCCGAGGCTGCCAACAGTGCCAAAAGCGATTTTCTGGCAAACATGAGCCATGAAATCCGAACGCCGCTGAATGCCATCATCGGAATCACCGATTTGATGATGGACAGTTCGCTGGACCATTCGCAACGCGAATATTTGGCGATGGTTCAGCAGTCCGGGGATTCGTTGTTGACCCTGATCAACGATATTCTGGATTTTTCCAAGATCGAAGCCGGAAAACTGGAACTCGATCACCAGTCATTCAATATTCGGGACCGCCTGGCGGACACCCTGCGGACCCTGGCGCTGCGGGCCCATCACAAGGGACTGGAGCTGGCCGTCCGAATCGATCCACGAACCCCGGAAGCCGTCATCGGCGATGGCCCACGTCTGCGTCAGGTTTTGGTCAACCTGGTTGGTAACGCCATCAAATTCACTCACGAGGGGGAAATCGTAGTCGACGTCCGGGTCAAGGCGTTTGATCATGCCCGGTGTGCCTTGCACTTTTCGGTTCGGGATTCCGGGATCGGCATCGCCGACGAGAAGATTGACAGTATTTTCCACGAATTTGAACAGGCCGACTCATCCACCACGCGGCAGTATGGTGGGACCGGGTTGGGCCTGGCCATCGGATCGCGACTGGTGAAATTGATGGGCGGAACCCTGCAGGTTGCCAGCCAGCTGGGCAAGGGTAGTGAATTCCATTTCACGCTCAATTTCCCGGTCGACACCGATTACCGGCCGACGCCCCGGTCCGTCGATCTGACGGATGTCAGTGTGCTGGTCGTCGACGACAATCGAACCAACCGCCGCATCCTGGAGGAACTGTTGCATGGCTGGGGAATGCAGCCCCAGATGGCCGAAAGCGCCGATGCCGCGCTGCGACGCATGAAAAGTCTGGCCGCCGCTGACCAGCCCGTGGCCCTGGTTCTCAGTGACGTCAACATGCCGGAAATGGACGGTTACGGGTTGGTCAGTCAGGTCCGCAGCGACGCGTCGCTGCAGGACACACCGGTCATCCTGTTGACTTCCGGGGGCCGGCAAGGCGAATCGGAAATGCGTCGCGAGCTGAATATTCACGCGCAGCTGTTCAAGCCGGTCAAGCAATCGGACTTGTACGACAGCATCTGTTCCGCGCTGGGCAAAACCCTGCCGCCGGAAACCACCAGTTCGTCGAATGGCGGGGCCGGAGATCCATCCCGGGATCAGACGCGATTGAAAATCCTGCTGGCCGAAGACAACCTGGTCAACCAGCGGCTGGCGGTGGGGTTGCTGGAAAAGCACGGTCATCAGGTTCATGTGGTGGACAATGGAAAACGCTGCGTGGCCGCGTTTGACCAGGAACCGTTTGACGTGATCCTGATGGATGTTCAAATGCCGGAAATGGACGGACTGGCCGCTACCCGCGAAATTCGGCGACTGGAACAGGATCGCGGGACCCGGATTCCGATCATCGCCATGACCGCCCATGCCATGCAGGGAGACCGGCAACGCTGTCTGGAATCCGGGATGGACGATTACATCGCCAAACCCATTCGCATTCATCGGCTGATGGAAGTATTGGGGCAAAGCGTGGACGATTCCCAGATTATGAACAGCGTTTCCATCAACCAATCGCGACTGGTCAATTGGGAAGACGCTTTCGAAACCGTCGGCGGTGATCGGGAACTGTTATGCGAGTTGCTGAATGTTTTTATTACCGAACGGGACACGATGGTGGCTGAAATCCAGGCCGCCATCCATACAAAAAATTCGGTGGAATTGCGGCGGACTGCGCACGCGCTGAAGGGAGCCCTGAATCATTTGGGGGCGGCTCCGGTGGCTCGCCTGGCGGCCGAACTGGAGACGGCCGGTGCCACCGGATCATGGGACGGAATCGGGGAAACACTGACGAAACTCGACGAGACCACAAGACAGTTGACGACCGAATTCAGCGCCTTTACAAATAGGTAACCCCCACCCGGTACCAACCACGTCACTCGTCTGCAGCTGGCTGGCCGGGGTTGTTGTTCCCGCCACGGTCGTGATCGGCAAAGGAATGATTCAATATGGCGAAGGTCCTGATCGTTGACGATACTGCTGTCGACCGCCGTTTGGCCGGCGGACTGCTGGAAAAATCTGCCAATCTGCAAGTTGCCTATGCCAACAATGGCTCCCAGGCTCTCGAACAAATCAAACTGGACCGGCCCGATCTTGTGCTGACGGATTTGCAAATGCCCGACATTGACGGGTTGCAACTGGTCACGGCCATCGCCGAGTCCTGGCCGGATTTGCCGGTGGTGCTGATGACCGCCCATGGCAGCGAAAACGTGGCAGCCCAGGCCCTCGCCAACGGGGCCGCCTGTTACGTGCCCAAGGTGGATTTGGCGGAGGAGTTGTTGTCGACCGTGGTCCAGATTCTGTCCATGTCGGACTCCGACCAGCGCTATCGACGCCTGATTTCCTGCTCGACGAAAACCGAGTTTGAATTCGATCTGGAAAACGACGGCGATTTGATCGATCCCCTGGTGGACCTCGTGCAACAGGTGATTGCCAGCATGAACCTGTTTGATTCGGCCGGACGAGTCCGCCTGGGAATTGCCCTGGAACATGCCCTGAACAATGCCATGTATCGCGGTAACCTCGAGATTCAGCGCAATGAGGCCAATATTCTGGATCGGCAAATGATCGAAGAACGATCGCGGATTTCACCCTACAAGGACCGGCGGGTTTACGTCAACGCCCTGATTACACGCGACCTGGCCCAGTTTGTGATTCGGGATGAGGGGCCGGGGTTTGACAAGAGCCTGATTCCCGATGCCGGTGATCCGGGTTCCTTTCGCGACGGCGTCGGCCGCGGACTGGTGTTGATCAAGACCTTTATTGACGAAGTCATTTTTAATGACGCCGGCAACCAGATCACGATGATCAAACGCCGATCCGGCTGATTTCGGTGAACGAATCATACGGCGTGTGCCCTGTCACACACTGCCCCGATGGCGTTTTCTTATTCAGGCGGTTTTCCACCAGCTTCCAATCCGACATAATCGAATCGTGTCAACAAGACACGATCGACGGGATAACCGGGTTCGCGGCCCCGCTGCCTGATATTCGTGGCGGTCCAATTCTGTCGAATCATCCCAAAGTTCTTTGGAGAAAAAACCATGAAGATGTTCGGATTTCTAACCCTGCTTCTGGCCACTGTGTTGATGTCGGGCTGCGGTGATACCGCCAGCAACTCCGGAGGTGACAAGGGCGGCAGCGGCACCATGGACAATAGCGACAAGGGCGCCAGCAACCAAACGCCGGCGGTCAATACCGTGGCCAATACGGTGTCCTACTGCGCTTGCGGAGAAATCAAGGGCTCGGACAACTGCTGTGCCGACGGCGCCGAAAAGTGTGAATGTGGAAAAATTGCCGGCTCTCCGCTATGTTGCGTCGAGATTCCGGACGACCTGAAAGACCAGGATTTTTGCGCGTGCGGCTGGGCCAAGGGGAGTGAAAATTGCTGCAGCAAGGATGGCGAGGTTTGCGAGGCCTGTGGCATGCACAAAGGCTCCACATTGTGCTGCAAGATCGTGAAGAAATAGCTTGCAACCGGCCCTCAGCCGGGAATCGAAGGGCGGCCGCGGCCTCCCCGGTGTGGTGACTGATCGGCCCGGTTTGGCGACCGGGCCATTTTTTGTGTTCTTCGTCCGGTGCAACGGATCATCCTTTCCCAAATGCCAGCCCCGATGTTTCGTATGAAAACTGCATGCTTCACTCTCGCGATTTGCATTTGTTTTTCCAGCGTCAGCCAGCTGGCCAGCCAGGAAACCCGCTCCCTGCCGGCCAGTTATCAGGAAACCGCCCATCGCATTATTGCCGCGGCTCGCGAGTCCAATGACGCTTATCTGAAATTGCAGGAATTGTGCGACGACATCGGTCATCGACTGAGTGGAAGTCCCCAACTGGAGCAGGCCATCGAGTGGGCCCAACAATCGCTGCGCGATGACGGTCAGGAGAATGTACGGGCCGAAGAAGTGACGGTCCGCAAATGGGTGCGCGGCCAGGAGTCCGTGGAAATGCTCGCGCCCGCCGACTGCCGATCGAAATGCTGGGCCTGGGAGGATCCGTGGGAACGGATCCCGAGGGTATTACCGCGGACGTTGTCGTGGTCTCTGACAAGGAAGAACTGGACGCGTTGTCCGATACGGCCCTGCAGGGCAAAATCGTCGTATTTAATTACCCGATGCCGCGATATTCCGAGAGCGAAGGATCCGGTTACGGTTCGGCCGTTGTTTACCGGACCAACGGGGCCAGTTGGGCGGCCCAGCGTGGCGCCGTCGCGGCGCTGGTTCGCTCCGTTACAGCCTACTCGCTGAATTCTCCGCATACCGGAGCCATGTTTTACAGTGGTGGTCCCGGTGTTCCGGAAATCCCGGTGGCCGCCATTTCGGTGGAGGGCGCCACGTTGCTGGCCCGCTTGCAGGCACGGGGAATCACGCCGACGGTCCATCTGAAAATGGAGGCCGCCGATCATGGCGAGGTCCTGTCGGCCAACGTGGTGGCCGAATACGTGGGCCGTGAACTGCCCGACGAAATCGTGGTCATCGGCGGGCACATCGATTCCTGGGATGTCGGCAGCGGAGCCCAGGATGACGGGGCCGGGTGTGTGGCCTCCATGGAAGCCCTGAATATCTTGCGTCGACTGGATCTGCGTCCCCGGCGGACCATTCGTGTCGTTTTGTGGACCAACGAGGAAAACGGAGCTGCCGGCGCAAAAAGTTATCTGGCCCGACACCAGCATGAAATCCATGTGGCCGGCATTGAATCCGATTCCGGAGCCTTTTCCCCCGTGGGCCTGAGTGTCGAAATGCAGGACAAACGCAAGGAAGAACTGGCGGCCATCCAATTGCAGGAAATCGTCGCTCTGCTCCAGCCGGTCAATGCCACTCGCACACAGGTCGGGTTTTCCGGCGTCGACATTGGTCCGCTACGCGAATTGGGAGCTGCCTGTATGGGATTGCAAGTCGATGGCCGACTGTACTTCAATACGCACCACACGATGGCCGATACGGTCGACAAGGTCGATCCTCGCCAATTGACGGACTGTACCATTACCATGGCCGTCGCCGCCTGGGTGCTGGCCGAGATGCCCGGCCGCCTGGGGGACGAGTAACCGCCCGGTGTGCCGATCGGCCAGAGGCCGCCCCGTCGGGGGATGGCGCCGGGCTGGCGGAATGCCAGGGCATGGCCCAAAATCCCGCGGCGCGAAAGCGGAAACAAAAAAATGCCGCGAGGAGCTGTGCTCATCGCGGCATTGGATTGTTGGTCCCAACCGGCACTCGCCGGCTCAATCAGGCAGTGACCTGAATCAGGCGATCTTGCGACGCCGGGAATAAAAGGCGCCGGCAACGCCAGCACCCATCAGACTCCAGATCATGATCGAACCCGGTTCGGGAACCAGCACCAGTTGATCCTGATTGTTGCCAAACTGCATCACACGTACATTGCCGATGTTGTTGGCACCCCAACTGGTGAATCCGGCCAGCCAGGACGTCGGATTCCAGTAAGCCGAATAACTGGCTGCCGTACCCGTCAGCGGACCTACGCCGGGTGTGTAACCCATGCCAAGCCAGATCCCGTACTGCAATCCGTTGGCGTCGTTGGTGCTGGAGTAGTCGAAATTGGCCAACGTTCCTTCGCGGAACTGCGTGTACAAATAGGCGGCCTGACCGCCGAGTGTGTAACCGGTCGTATTTTGGGTCGCGATCGCAGAAACCGTATACACTACGTCGTCGGAAATGAACTGCCCCAATTCGCAACAAAAAGTGATAAAGTCGTTAAACTCGAACCCGGGTGCATTCGTGCCAGGATCCTCGGCACCGAATTGGCCCCCGATCCCGCCCGGGTGGGCGTTGGTGTCCAGGCGAACCTGGGTACCTACCTGCAATGCGGCGGATAATTGCGTCGCCGCAACCAGTGCCACAATGATTGATAATGCCAATGCATTTTTCATGAAAAGCTCCAAGAACTTAAAACGTAATATTTAAAAAAATCCAGGCCGACCAGTCAATCAGCTGCAAATCGGGATTTTCAGCAGGCCCCGGATCGGGGCGATCGGCAGATGGAGCGTTTCGTTCAGATACAGTTTTCCGGCGCAAACCAGCGACGCGGAAATAATTTCCGTTCCGCCTGCAACACACCAGGCGTGGGATCCACCGACCCCGGCATTGCCGGCCCACGACATGGCCGGCCCCTGCCCATTAATTTGCAACATCAAACTCAAAACATCCTCATCCCGATCTTCGTCCCGGGGCGAGGCTGGCGATGGCGAAGCGGAGGTTTCTGTTTCGCGATGTTGATAGCAGGCGATCAGCGCGTCTTCCGCCTGGTGGCGATTGCCATCGCGAATCGCGAACAGACTGGCGCTGCACTGTCCCCCCAGCGCGATCAAAAGCATCGCGAGCGACAAGACAGCCGATCTGAGTGGGAAGTTCATGTTCATGGAAGGCATACCAGGATCCACCGGGGGGGAGTCATGTGTGGATCGCGAGAGTTTGCCTAATTTTCATTGAGCACTGAAGCCAATGCAAGCTTTTTCCCCGAAAAACCTGACAAACCGCCAAAATCGGCCAAACGGCTACCTGCCGGCTAACTGCCAACAAACCCCAAAAGGCGGACTTTACGGCAGATACCGCTCCCTTGTCGGCGGTTTTTCGGTTGGGTCGCTCCGCCAGCCCGTTTGGGGGCAAGTTGCAAGCCGGCTTTTTCCCTGAGCCGGGTGCGGACGGTCGGATTTGCGGCATCCCGGCAGCTGCCGCCTTCAATCCAGCATTTTTGCCAGGATTTCCTTCATCAACTTGGCCGCCACCATGGCGGTCACCGACTGGAAATCGCGACGGGGATTCAGTTCTACAATATCGGCTCCAATCAACTCCACATCCAGCTGGCCGATAATGCCCACCAATTCCCTGGTGGAAAATCCGCCTGGTTCGTGGTGACTGACCCCAGGGGCAAACGCCGGATCCAGCACGTCCAGGTCGACGGTCAAATACACGGGACCATCGAACCGGAACTGTCTGGCCGGGCTCCAGTCGTTCATCGTGACCACTTCCACACCGAACCGGTCGGCCTGCGATTGCTGGGGACCGTTCATCGTCCGGATTCCAACCTGTACCAGCCGCTTGATCAATTTATCCTCCAGGGCCCGCACCATCGGAGTGGCGTGCGAGTAGCGATTGTCGTCCAGCTGGTCGTACAAATCCGGGTGTGCATCCAGGTGCAACACATTGACCGGCGATCCGCGATCAGCCAGTCCCTTGAGAATCGGCCAGGTGATGGCATGATCGCCACCCAGCGACAATACCCCCCGCCCCTGGCCAGACAATGACCGGACCGTCTGCTGGATGGTCTTACGCCCGCCGGGTCCGGTGGTCAGCTGCAAATCACCTTCGTCCCGTATGCAGGGATGATTCTTCAAATCAAATCCGGCCTCGCACCAGGTGTTGGTCGATTCGCACAAAAACGCTTCACGAATGGCCTGTGGCCCTTTGGCGCAACCCCTGGAGAACGACGATTGTTCGTCGGTCGGGATCCCCAGGATCGAAACAGATCGACTCATCGCAGGTTCACCCGGGTGGGAGTCGCCGTTCCATCACGACACCGCCCGGTGAACGAACCACTCGTCCAGGCGGTCTGAAACCGGTGCGAAAACCGGCAACGCGTTGCGCGACGCCGCTCGACCAAAACAGCGGCGCAGCCTGCCTGGTGGCAGTCGTTTTGGCCGCAAGCAAATTCCAAATCCGCCATTGATCGTGATCCGGACAGGGGGCTCGGGTCGCCTGAATGGACCGCCATCGTGAATGTTGCCTGTCAGGGGGTCAAGCACGGGAAGGACGGGCAGGGGCGATCCCGGTCTACTGGGTGGTGGCAGGCGGACCCGGAACACCAGGCTTTTGCGACGCCAGTTCGCGCAGCCACGATTCGATTTGCTGTTGACGAATCGCCGGCGATTGCACGATATCCACTGGCAACCGCTGGTCCCGGGGCTGCCCGGCCAGTTTTGCTGCGGCACGAATCGCAAACACCCGATTGATTCGTTCGGGATCGTTGAGACCGCGAATGATTGGTTCCAGCATCTGTTCGCCCAGCGGCGACCGCGCATACAACTGGATTGCCATCAGCCGCAGATGACTGTCTTCACTGGCCAGCCACATTTCTCCGACGGGTTGGTCCAGCTTGCCGGCAACCGGCGCGTCGGCGTCAATCTGGAATTTCCGGCCCCACAAGTCCGACATTTGTTTAAGCGTCCAGCGAGTCGACTGATTCAGGTGGCACGTATTGCAGGCATTGGCCGAGCCGGCGTTGATCATCGATGCTTCGACCGGGTGGCTGATGCGGTGCGTCCGGATCAACGCGTCGACACCGCGGGTGTAACGGGGCATGTGGCAGTCCAGACAGGAGACTCCGATCTCATCCCGATGGCCGCTGTGCGCCGTCGCCTGTTCGCGATCCTGAAACCGTTCATGGCATTTCAGGCAAACGTCAATATGGACCTGCGAGTCAGGGCCGCCGGAGGCGGACGGGCTGGCCGTATGTGGTTCATGACAGTCCACACAACCGAGTTGGCTGGTGCAAAAGCCGGCCAGCAAATCCAGCGCCTCGCGCGAATTTCCCTTGGCGGCGCCATTGGGCAACAACGGATTGTTACCGCTGTGGCATTGGGTACAGGTGCCCAGCAGGGTCCGACTGTCGGAGCGACTGTCGACCAGGGCCGGTTTCCCCTTCAGCGGGACAATGCGGGTGTAGCCGCTGGTGGGCAGAAATCGAATATGGCGCTCGTATTCCACGTGTTCACGCCCACCCAAATGACAACTCTCGCAGCCGATTCCCAGTGAGACCATATGTCGGTCCGGGTCCATCCGCCCGATGAACCGGGATACCATTGACGCCGTTCCGGTTTTGCCGTCCGGCACCGGACCCCCGTGGCTCTCGGCCAGTCGTGCGGCCAGCGAATCCACCGCCGCAGCGACCCGGGCATCCCGAAAACCAACCAGGGGCGGAGAAAAAATCCGGTAGGCGTACGGAATCGTATTGTGGCAATTCTTGCAGATCTCCGTGTACAGCTTGACCCGGGGCGTTTGATCCAGGGCTTCGTCCTGCGGCAATCCGTCCACCAATGGCTCGTCGCAACAGATATTGAAATAGTCCGATGGCAACCACTGCCGAATGCCCAACCGCCACGAGTAGGGCAATTTGTGTTCCTGATAGATGGCGTGGCCGGACGATTCGGGACCGGCAACCTGTTTTCCGATATACGACTGAATGTAGCGGGACCCCACGGTACGAGTCACCTGATACTGCCGCAACACGCGACCTGCGCCGGACGGTCATCAACCAGGCCGTCGATCCGTCCGGATTTAACGCGGTGGTGAAGCGGATTTGGCCGGTCGGCAATTCCAGCACTGCGTCGTTAAAGTCGCCCAGTACGGTGTCCTCCGAAGGCAGCTGGTTCATCTTGCGATGTGGATGATTCAGCCACAAATCATACTGCTCGTCGTGGCAATCGCCGCAGGTCTCGGCCCCGACGTAATCGGCCGGCATAATGTTGCTGTAATGATCCAGGTCGATCCGGAACGAGGCGGGCAGGATACGGGCATCGAAGGGAACCGTTGGCCGCGGCGTCTGGTACAGCAGCCGACCCCCGCAACCAATAATCAGTATCAGTGCCAGCCAGTAGCGAAAGGACATGTGGAGGGCGCAGACGGTTGGGCCGAAAGGGCATCAGACGAAGAAAAAAATTGCGTGGCGGGAAATCTGCAGTTTTTCCCTGCCTGACGGAAGGGTACGTCACCCGCCAGCCCAATCCATTCGCCACCGCGCCGCAGCGATCCAAAAATTCGCGGTTTGCCCGAATCAGGCCGGTTGTGACGGTAATTCACGGCGACAAGGTCCCTGATTCAACCCGCCGCGACTGGCTCCGGGCCCCGTTCGGTGTGACCCGGGTTTGGCGTGCGCCGCGAGGGGCCTGTCCCTGTTTCGCGCGATTCTAGGTCGGCGCCACTCCCTGCATCAACAGGCCGCACAGGTAGGCGCAGTACGTTCCCAGCGCGTATCCGAGAACGGCCAGCAACACGCCGACCGGTGCCAGGGCCGGATGAAAGGCCGCGGCCACCACCGGCGCGCTGGCGGCCCCGCCGATATTGGCCTTGCTGCCCACTGCGATAAAAAAATAGGGCGCCCGAATCAGGTAGCCGACCAATAACAGCAATCCGACATGAAAAATCATCCAGATCAGTCCGACCAGAAACAGCCCCTTGTATTGCCAGACGGCCGTGACATCCATCTGCATTCCGATCACGGCCACCAGAATAAAAATAAACACGGTTCCGATTTTGGAGGCTCCGGCCCCTTCCAGATTGCGTACCGGTGTAAACGACAGGCCCACCGCGGCCGTGGTGGCCAGGACGACGATCCAGAAAAAGGACTTGTTCAGGCTGAAATTGACGATCCATTGCCAGGGGTTGGGCTGATCCGATGCCAGGGCCGCGCTCTGTGCCGAATCGTAAACGCCTTGCAGCGCCGGACAAACAACATCCGCAAACGCATGACAGGCCCCGGTAATCCCAAATGCCACGGCACCCAGAACCATCAGATCGGTGGTCGTCGGAATGCGGGCCGTACTGAGCGAAAACGATTCCATTTTCTGTTGTAGTCGGTCAATGCTGGAGGCATCGGCCCGGAAAATCCGGTCGATGGCCCGCGATTGTCCGACCCCCAGCAACAGAAACAGCATCCAGGTCTCGGCCACCAGCACATCGATGGTGACCATTACGGTAAACAAATCCTCGTTGACGTTTTCGCCGGACAGAAAGATCTCTTTCATGGCCAGCTGGTTGGCCCCGCCGCCGATCCAGCTGCCGGCAATGGTGGTCATGCCCCGCCAGACGGCCGCAGGTCCCTGGCCGCCGACCAGATCCGGGTTGAAAATGCTGACCAGCAGGATGGCGATCGGTCCGCCCAGCACGACACCGACCGTCCCGGTCAGAAACATGATCAGGGCTTTGGGTCCCAGCCGGAAAATTTCTTTCAGGTCCACGCTGATCGTCAGCAAAACCAGGCTGGCAGGCAACAAAAAACGGGTAGCCACGAAATACAGGCTGGAACGGCTGGGGTTGACGATGTGCAGCAGCGTCAGCAGCGATGGCAAGAAATAGCACATCAGCAGCATCGGCACCCATTTGTAAAATCTTTTTAGCCATGGATGCTTGCTGCGCGACGTTTTGAAGACCACCGCCAGGATGATCATCAGCATGCCAAAGACAACCGCGTCGTTTTCGACCAGCGGTATATAATCGTTGGCGGATGCGGCGAGCAGCAGACAATCCGGGGTAGAGAACATGCCATTTTCCCGCGTTCGATATTTGCGATCGGCCCAAGGCTAATCCAGATTGAGTCCGGAGGAAAGCGGTTTCCGTTATTGCCCCGGTATCATGAAATGCGACCGTCGGAGTGGCGATCCCGCGGGCGCCCGCGTTTGTCAGCGAGCCGGGAATCCGGTGGCACGCCTGCGGGGCTGCTGCTCCGGCACGGTCGCTGTCCCCGATCATTCCGGATCGCGGACCGGCCTGAAAACAAAAGCCGTTCGTTCCGATGGTCGGTGCGGCAGCAAGCAGGGTGGTCGCCTGTGTCGGGACATTTTCCGCGGCAGCGATGGATCGTTCGGTTGCCGTTCCTGGCGGTCGGCATGGTCGATGCCCTGGTTGGTCCCTTGCCAAATATTGCAAAACGGGCGGCGTACCGGCCCGCAGCCGTTACGTCTCGCCGGAGCTGGCATGGCTGGCCAGTTCGTCGCGGGGATCGGTCGAACCCCGCTGTTCGAGGATCAGCCGAATCGGCACTTCACCAAAACTGAGCGTGTCGCGCAGGACCCCCAGCAGGTACCGGCGGTAGGTGGCATCAAAGCCGTCCGGATTGTTACACTTGAGCACGATTGTCGGCGGAGCGATATCGATTTGGGTGGCGTAGTAGATCTTGGGACGCCGTTTGCTGCTGGTCAGTCCTGGCGGATGGTTTTCCAGCGCCATCCGCACAATCCGGTTCAACTCGCTGGTCGAAACGCGTTCGTGGGCCTGTTTGTACAGCATCTGGGCGTGGTTCAGCATTTTTTTGACGTTGCGACCGGATTGTCCGGTGACAAAGGCAATCGGCACATTCCACAGAGTGCTGAAATTGTCGCGGAGATAATCGGCCCACCGCTCAGTTACCATATGCTCGGCCATCAGGTCCCACTTGTTGACGACAAAAATGCAGGGCTTGTAATTCGATTCGATATACCCAACCAGTTGCCGATCCACCTTGCTGATCCGGCGACCGGCGTCAAAGAACATCAGCACGACGTCGGCATAGCGAATCGATCGCTGGGCGCGGTGAGTGCTGTAGAATTCGATATCGGTACGAACGCTCTTGTTGCGGCGCAGCCCGGGCGTGTCAATCGCCACAAACGTTTTGCCGTCCATTTCGAATCGCACGTCCACGCTGTCACGTGTCGTTCCGGCGACTTCACTGACAATCATCCGGGGTTCGTCCAGCAACGTATTGATGAACGTGCTTTTGCCGACATTCCGCTGACCGACGATGGCCATCTTCATTTCCGGATCGCGGGTATCGGGCAATGGCAAGTCCGCAAGGTCGCCCATGGCCCGACAAACTGCATCCAGCAACCACTCCTTGTGGCGGTGATTTTTGGCGCTGATCGGGATCGGATCGCCCAGTCCCAACTGGTAAAACTCGCTCGCCTGGGCATCCAGTTTTTCATGGTCGGTTTTGTTGGCGACCAGCAGAATGCTCCGGCGGGACGACCGCAAACGTTTGGCGATGCGCTGGTCGAGTGCCGTGATCCCGTCCCGCGTGTCCACCACAAACAGCAGCACGTGCGCCCGGTCGATGGCGTAGCTGATCTGTTCCTCGATCTCGTCCGACAAGTCGTCGACATCGTTGATTCCGATGCCGCCGGTATCCACAATTTCAAAATAATATTCGCCATGCCGAATCAGCCGGGTCATGCGATCCCGGGTCACTCCCGCCAGGTCGTCGACGATCGCCAGCCGCCGTCCGGCCAGCCAGTTAAAAATACTGGACTTGCCGACATTGGGGCGACCGACAATGGCTACTTGCGAAAGTGACATAATTGGGAAAAACTCAGGCGATCAGAGTTGCCGCGACCGCAGCTGGAAGAATTCGCACTCAAACGGCCGTCCGGCGTCGATTGTGTCAGAAGCCACCCAAAAGTCAAACTTGAAACTGTCTGACCCGGGAATCTTGTCATGCCATCGTCCGGTAATTTGCGGAGCACGGCCATCGCCTGGCTGAATTCACTGCGAGAAGCCGGCTTGCACGATCTGCCGGCCAGTGCGGATCATGACTCCGACCGCCGGGTCATTCCGGCAGACGGGGTGGACAACCCTGCCGCGGCACCTGCGTCGCGGGTCGCTGAGCCGGTGTCCCCCTGGCGGACGGAACCGGTGGCGGCCGTTCCACCGGCACCCGAGCGGCCCCCCCCGCCGATTCCCGGCGATGCCGGATACGGAACGACTCTGGACCATGCGGCTCGTACCGCGCAACTGCAAAGGCTGCAGCAGGCCGTTGCCACCTGTACCCGTTGCCCGGAGCTCGCGCGATGCCGAACGCAGACGGTGTTCGGCGTGGGACCGTCCAGCCCGCGACTGTGTTTTTTCGGGGAAGCCCCCGGAGCCGATGAGGACCGGCTGGGTGAACCGTTCGTGGGTCGGGCCGGCGAGTTGCTGAACCGCATCATCGCGGCCTGTCACATGAGCCGCGCGGATGTATACATCCTGAATACAATCAAATGCCGGCCACCGGGAAATCGCAATCCCGTGGACGGGGAAATCGCCAACTGTCGCGAATATTTTGAGCAGCAGCTGGAAATATTGCAGCCGGAATTCATTTGTTGCCTGGGGTCGGTCGCCGCCCGCACTCTGCTGGAAACCCGCGATTCGATCGGTCGATTGCGCGGCCGGTTTCACCGTTACCGGGGCAGCCGGGTCGTGGTGACGTACCATCCGGCCTACCTGTTGCGCACCCCGGCGGCCAAGGTCCGGACGTGGGAAGACATGCAAATGTTGATGCAGGCCATGGGGATCGACCGGTAACGCCCCAACCGGCCGGTTTTCGGGGTTTTCGGATTTGGCGGGATTTCCCGAATTGGCCAATCGGGACAGTCCGGCGATCCGGCAAGCCGGCTGCAATCAGGCCCGTGGCAACTAGGCTGGACGTGGAGGGCGACCTCCCGCAGCCTGACGAATCAATCCAATTTCGCTGTCAGCAACACCATGGACCAACCCGCCGAACAATATGTTCGCCCCGCCGGCCAGCGGGCGACGTACACCGTAATGCGTCAGATATTCCGACTGGCCGGGATCCTTGGATATGGCATCCGTTGTGAGGGTCGTGAGAATTTTCCGCCGTCGGGCGGGGCCCTTGTGTGTGCCAATCATCAAAGTAATCTGGATCCGCCGCTGGTGGGCATGATGTCCAATCGGCGCATGAATTACCTGGCCAAGAAAACACTGTTTCGTCACCAGCCGCTGAAATGGTGGATTGAGCATCTCGACGCGATTCCGATCGATCGGGAGGGCATCGGCCTGGGAGGAATCAAGGAAACCCTGCGGCGGTTGAAACGCGGTGAAGTTGTCCTGATTTTCCCCGAAGGACAACGCACGTTCGACGGAGAGATGAATTCCCTGATGCCGGGTTTTTGCACCCTCGCACGGCGTACCGGCGTGCCCCTGGTGCCGGTCGGGTTCGACGGTGCCTTTCAGGCCTGGCCGCGAGGCACACATTTTCCCAAACTGGCCCGCATCCGGATGGTCGTTGGGCCACCGTTGACGCGCGCCGATTACCAAAATCTGGACGACGCGGAATTGCTGGTGCAGCTGGAACGCCGAATCCGCGAGTGTTTTGATCAGGCGCGGCGGCAACGCCAACACAGTTTGCGACTGTGTTAACGGGGCGGGCCCAGCTGCGGTGATGGGTCCGGGTCCGGTGAATTTTATTTTTCGGTTTCCCCGGAAAAACCGGTGGCTTGCTTCACAAACCCCGCCACTCGGGCCCGCCTGCGAAACTATCCCTGAGCGGGCCCGTTTAATAGAATCTCAGGATTCACCCACGATGCAGCCACTGTCCACTGTCGCTGGCGGCCTGCTGCATCGCTCACTTTGCCTTGCATGGAAGTTTTCGTGATCGCCAGCCCCCTGTCACACCTCCGCCACGGGTCCCCCCCCGGCCGTATTGCATTGCCCGGTTGGTTGACGGGATGCCTGATGATGATTTGGCTGAGTTGCGTCACCACATTTCCGGGGCAGGCCGATGCGGACGAACTGGACAACGCCCGGGTGCTGTTCTGGAGCGGCCAGTTCGCCGAGTGCCGGGAGGCAGCCGAGCGGGCGATCCTGGCCGATGACGCGCTGGAAGACTGGTATGAATTGTTGATCCGGTGCCATCTGGGGACCGGCCAGTACGAAGCTGCCCTGGAGGCCCTGGACGAAGGTTTGACGACGCAACCATCCAGCATCCGCTTGCGCTGGCTGGGAAACCGGGTTTGTTTGCTGAACGGCCAGACGCAACGGGCGGCCGAATTACTGCTGGACCTGGAGGATAAAATCCGTTATCGCAGCTGGCGATACCGGGACGCCCCCAATCGGGTAGTGCAGGCCCGGTTCGCCCTGCGCATGCGGGCGGATGCCAAACAGGTTCTGGACGAGTTGCTGATTCCGGCCACATCGGCACGCACCAATGACATTCGGGCCTGGCAAGCCATCGCGGAACTGGCGCAGGCCAATCATGATTATGCCATGGCGGCCGAGAACTGGCGAAAACTGGTGGAACTGGCTCCCGCCAACCCGGCGGGCTTCCTGGGACTGGCCAGGGCCTTTCGACCGTCCGATCCGGCGGCCGCCAGCGAGGCGCTGCAACAGGCGTTGCAAATCGATCCGGAGTATGTGCCGGCGCTGTTGTACCTGATCGACGACCGCATCAACTCCGAACAGTATGCGGATGCCGAAACACTGATCCAGCGTGTTCTGGCGGTCAATCCGCGAAACACGGATGCCTGGTGTTATCGGGCGGTGCTGGCGCATCTGGACAACAATCCGGACCGGGAATCCGAGTGCCGCCGCGAGGCCTTTGGCCAGTGGACGAGTAATTCCCGAATCGACTATCTGATCGGCAAGAAACTTTCGCAGAAGTACCGGTTTGCCGAAGGAGCCCGGTACCAGCGGCGGGCGCTGAGTTATGATCCGGATCATTTGCAGGCCAAGATTCAGCTGGCCAATGATTTGTTGCGGTTGGGGGGCGACGAAGAAGGCTGGAATCTGGCCAGCGAGGTTTACCGGGACGATGGCTACAACGTGGTAGCTTACAACCTCGTCACCCTGGGTCGCGAAATGGCCGACTTTTGCGTACTGAATTCCGACGGTTTCATCGTTCGCATGCATCCCGATGAAGCAGACATCTATGGCCAGCGGGTGCTGCAGTTGCTCCGCGAGGGCAAGCGGCGTTTGGCCGACAAATACCAGATGACGGTTTCGGAACCGGTTTTTGTCGAGATTTTTCCGGATCAAAAGGACTTTGCCATTCGCACGTTCGGCCTGCCTGGCGGCCGGGGGTTTTTGGGGGTGTGTTTTGGACGAGTGATCACCATGAACAGCCCGGCTTCAAAAACGGGCGCCGGCCATGTCAACTGGGAGTCGGTGCTGTGGCACGAATTCTGCCATGTCGTAACCCTGCAGAAAACACAAAACAAGATGCCCCGCTGGTTGAGCGAGGGGATTTCGGTTTACGAGGAGCTCGAGGCCGACGCCACATGGGGTCAGGTGATGACGCCCCGTTACCGCGAGATGATTCTGGATGGCGAGATGCCGCCGGTCAGCCAGTTGAGTGCGGCATTTCTGCAACCGGCCTCTCCCGAACATTTGCAGTTCGCCTACTTCGAGTCATCCCTGGTTGTCCGGTACCTGGTTGAGCAACATGGAATCGAAACATTGCTGCAGGTCCTGGACGATCTGGCCATCGGCATGCCTGTCAACGAAGTGCTGGGGCGGCGGACGGGGGGCATCGAGTTGCTGGACAAGGAATTCGCCGAATACGCCCGGGGGCTGGCCGACGCGTTGGCGCCCGGCATGGACTGGACACGCCCGGACGCCGCCACGCTGGCCAGTCGGGCACAATGCCAGGCATGGAATGCCGCTCATCCGGATAACTGGTACGGCTTGCGAGCGGAAGCGGCCCTGCTGATCCGGGAAGGTCAATGGGCCGCCGCCCGTCCGTTGCTGGAACGAGTGGCCAGTTTGTTTCCGGATCATCGCGCGGCTGACAGTGCCTGGACGATGCTGGCCGCCGTGGCCCGGGGCCAGGGGGACACCGATCGCGAAATCGAAATGCTGGAAAAAAGTGCCGCCCTGTCCGCAAGCGACATGCAGGTGCTGACGCGGTTGCTGGAACTGTACGCCGAACGTCAGGATTGGGAAAAACTGCGGGCCACCGCGGAAAAGGTGCTGGCCGTCGATCCGCTGGGGCCGCTGGCACACGAACAACTGGCCCGGGCCGCCGAAGCCATTGGAGACTATTCGTCGGCCCTGGCGCCTCTGGCGACGCTGACCGGAATGGACCCGGTCGATCCGGCGGACATCCATTTTCGGTACGCCCAGGCACTGAATCAGACCGGTGCGCCGGACATGGCCCGCCGCCAACTGTTAAAATGTCTGGAGCAGGCGCCCCGTTTCCAGGCAGCTCACCGGCTGCTGCTGGAATTGACGCCCGCGGACGTCCCGCCAGAAACCGCTGAGCCGGACACCAGCACCGATGCCGGAAATTCCGGCCAGTAACCCATTTGAATTTTGATTCGAATTCAGGGAATGCCATTCCCGGAGATTTTCGATATGCCCATCCGCCAGTCAATTTTGATCGCCGTAGTCCTGGGCACTCTGGCCAGTGGATTGTTGCTGGCCCAGCAAGACTGGATTCGCGACAACTATCGCGGCCAGTATGGCCGTTACGGAATGCGTCGAATCGACACCCGGCTGCAACCCATGTGGCCGGAAAACAGTGAATTCCCCAACGATGTGTTTACGTTTGCGCGGGTTCGTTATACGTCGGCCCGGGACGTTTGGGGCCAGCCCCAGTGGTCCGTCGACTTTCCCGACAGTGACATGAACCTGAGCTACCGACTCAAGGAATTGACGTCATTGCAGGTGAACCCGCTGCCGGTGATTGTGGATTTGAGCAGCGAGGAAATGTTCAATTATCCGTTTGTTTACCTGATCGAACCGGGACAAATGAGTTTGACCGAGCGGGAAATCGAGATTTTCCGCGAGTACACGCGACGTGGCGGTTTTGTCATGGTTGACGACTTTTGGGGCGAGCAGGAATGGAGTGTATTTGCCCGGGAAATGGGCCGCGTGTTTCCTGAACGGGAGATCATTGATGTTCCTCTGGAACACGAAATTTTCAACCTGGTCTACCAGCTTGACGAAAAACCGATGATTCCCAGTATTGGCCATTTTCGAATGGGTTACACTTCGGATCGCTGGGATGCCCGCGAGGCGAACTATCGGGCCATCCTGGACGATGACGGCCGAATTATGGTCATGATTTGCCACAACACGGATTTGGGAGACGGCTGGGAACGCGAAGGCGAAATGACCGAATATTTTGAACGCTATTCCGAAAAATATGCCTATCCGCTGGGAATTAATATCGTGATGTACGCCATGACCCATTAACTGCCCGTTGTCGAGCGGCCAATTGTCGATGCGATCCAGTCCGGCCCGCCAGCCGGCGATGTTGTTTCGGTGGCCGTCGCAACACCGGGGATTGCGGCCGGCACAAAAACGCGATTCGCCAGCGCCGCAAGGGATTCGGTTTGGCGCGTCGTGGCGAACCTGACCGGCCAGCAAACATGGCTCCCTGACCGGCGGGGACCCGCATGGCTGCCGAACTAAAACCCGATTTGTTTCAAACTGCCTTTTTCCGGATATTCAAGCCGCATGTCGTCAAGCCTCGAAGAATTCCAGCTGGAAGAACAAACCGTCAATCAATTGCACCGCTCCCGCGAGCTGGTCGGACAGCAACTGTCCAAGGTGATCGTGGGGCAGGAGAATGTCATTGAACAATTGCTCATCAGCCTGTTTGCCGGCGGGCATTGTCTGATCACGGGCGCTCCGGGGCTGGCCAAGACCCTGCTGGTACGTTCCATCGCCGAGATTTTTGACCTCAAATTCCAGCGCATCCAGTTCACTCCCGACCTGATGCCGGCCGACATTACGGGTACGGAAATACTGGAAGAGTCGTCTGACGGGCATCGCCGATTACAATTCGTCAAGGGCCCCGTATTTGCCAATGTCATCCTGGCCGACGAGATCAACCGAACGCCCCCCAAAACGCAGGCTGCCCTGCTGGAAGCCATGCAGGAACATCAGGTGACCGCGGCCGGCGTTCGCTATCCTCTGGAAGAGCCGTTCTTCGTGCTGGCCACCCAAAACCCAATCGAGATGGAAGGTACCTATCCGCTGCCGGAAGCCCAGCTGGACCGATTCATGTTCAACGTGCGGATCGATTACCTGCCGGAGGATGATGAAGTGGCCGTGGTCCAGAGAACCACGGCCGGCAGTCCGGAACCGATCGGTAAAATCTACAGCGGTGAGGACGTTTTGAACTTTCACCATGTGGTGCGGCGGGTTCCGGTGGCCGAAGACCTGGTACGGTTTGCCGTTCGACTGGCCAGTGCCAGTCGACCTCACCGGACAGGTTCCCCGTCGTTCATCAACGACTGGGTCAACTGGGGCGCCGGCCTGCGGGCCGCCCAGTATCTGGTTTTGGGTGCCAAGGCCCGGGCCATTCTGTCCGGGCGGCCCCATGTGACTCGCGACGACATTCTGGCCCTCGTCCACCCGGTCCTGCGACATCGCATTCTCATCAGCTACCGGGCCGAAGCCGAAGACGTCTCGGTGGAACAAATCATCGATCAACTCGTCGAACATGTGGGGCCCCGGGGCAACTAGTCGTGGCAACGCCCGGGGCGGCCCTGTGCGCGTCGTTCCGGCATCAATCCTGGCAACATCCGATCAATGGTCCGAATCAAACGAATCTGGAACGAACTGCTGGGTCGTTCGCCGGACGACGGCGCCACCGCATCCTCGCCCGGGCGGGTTTCCATTGATCCGGCATCGCTGATCAAGCTGAAAAACCTGGAATTGCGGGCCCGTTCGGTCGTGGATGGATTCATGGTCGGCATTCACCGCAGTCCGTGGCACGGGTTTTCGGTGGAATTTACCGATTATCGCCAGTACTCTCCGGGCGACGACATTCGTTACCTGGACTGGAAATTGTTTGCCCGTCAGGACCGTTACTACATCAAACGGTTCGAGGATGAAACGAATTTGCGGTGTTACCTGATTGCCGACCTCAGCCGGTCGATGGAATTCGGCACCACCGGGTACAGCAAGGCGGATTACGCGCGAACGACTCTGGCCACGCTGGGCTATTTTTTGTCGCTGCAGCACGATGCCGCGGGCCTGTTGACATTTGATGAAACGATTGGGGAATACCTGCCACCGCGGTTTCGACCAGGTCATTTGCGCAGGTTGATGATTGGACTGGAACGGGCCACCTCCGGCCGGCGGACGGACATCGGTCCCTCGCTGGAACAAATTGCCCGCCTGACCCACCGCCGCGGTCTGGTGGTTCTGGTTTCGGACCTGTTGGCGCCGATCGACGATCTGGGCCGGAACCTTGGCTATTTGCGATCGCAGGGCCATGAAGTCCTGATTTTCAGGATCCTGGATCCCCGTGAAGTTGATTTTGAGTTTCCCGAAGCCAGCGTTTTTGAAGATCTGGAAAACGGCCGCGAGTTGTTTGTGGATCCTTTGACCGTGCGGCGAGACTATCAAAACCGCTTTGCCGCGCATGCCACGGAATTGCAGGAGATTTGTCGCAGCCAGGCGGCGCAACTGGTTACGCTGACCACCGATCTGCCCCTGGATGTTGCGCTGGCCGAGTTTGTCCAGCATCGTCGCCGCTATTCCGGCAAGCGGTCGGGCCGGCGAGCGATCGCGCCCAAACCCGGCGGGGGTGCCTCATGAGCTTCCTCGCCTGGGTGTTTGCGCTGGGAGGCCTGACGCTGGCATTCCCCATTCTGTTTCACTTGATCCGGCCGACGCCGCGCGGGCGTCTGAAATTCGGATCGCTGATGTTTTTGCGGCAATCGCCTCCCCGGATCACCCGACGCAGCCGGATTGACAACTGGGTGTTGCTGGTGCTGCGCGGATTGGTCATTCTGCTGATTACGGCGGCATTCATGCGGCCCTTTTTGCGATCCACCAGCGGCATGTTTTTCGGAGAGGTGCCCGGCAAGCAACTGGCCATCCTGATCGACACCAGCGGCAGCATGCAACGCAACGGCGTTTGGCAAAAGGCCCTGGCGCGAGTTCGGTCGGCGCTGAAGCAATGCCGCCCCGGCGATCAGGTCGCCTTGTACGGGTTTGCCGATCAGCTGCAGGAAATTGTTCCGTTTCAGGCCCGGGATCCGGCCGAATCCGGCTCCCGTCTGGCGCTGATTTCCGAACAGCTCAAAACGCTGTCGCCGGGTTTCATGGAAACCCGACTGGGCGAGGCATTGATTTCCGTGGCCCGCCTCATGTCCGAGTCGCCTCACCAAATGTCAGGAAACTGGAACCGCCAAATCCTGCTGGTTAGTGATCTGCAATCGGGAGCCAGTCTGGTTGATTTGCAGGCCGAAGAATGGCCGGATGACATTGTTGTTGAAATCGCCAGTGTCCAGCCGGATCGGCCAACCAATGCCACGATGCGACTGGCCAGTGATGGACCGGCCCGGGTGCCCGGCGCCACCCGCGGACCGCGGGTGCGTGTCGTCAACAATGCGGACTCCCTGATCGACCAGTTTCGCGTTGCCTGGGCGGGTGACGATGGCCTGCCGATCGAATCGACCTGGACCGATTTCTACGTACCGGCCGGCACCAGTCAGGTGTTGCCGGTTCCCCCTCCGGAAAACTCCCGCCCGTTCCAACTGGTGCTCGACGGCGACGACTGTGCCTTTGACAACAGGCGATTCGTCAGCGAAATTCGGCAACAGGAGTTGAGCATTGACTGGATCGGGGATGCGCAAGCGGACGACCCGCAAAGCGCGTTGTATTTTCTGACGCGGGTTTTCCCCGAAACGGCCAGCCGCCGGGTCACGGTACAGCGACCGCCATCGGCTGTCGACTATAGGCTGGCCGGAGCCGAATTGCCCCAGGTGGTCGTCGTTCACCGTCCGGTCAGTGACGATGAGTCCGCCGCGTTATTGCGATTCGTGGAACTGGGTGGAACGGCGCTGGTCGTGGTCACCGATGCCAGAATACTGGACAGCGTGCAACCGCTGGCGGGAGCGGTTCAACTGGCAACCGAGACCAACCCCCGGTCGGCTGGCGCAGGGGGCGACTATGCCATGCTTTCCGATATTGACTTTGACCACCCGCTGTTCGCGCCCTGGCGGGGGCCCGCTACAGCGATTTTTCAAAGATCCGGTTTTGGAAAACGGTTCCGATTCGTTCGGCGCCGGACTCGGACGTGACGCCCGTTGCTCGTTTTGACAACGGCAATCTGGCATTTTGGGAACACCGAATCGGTGACGGCACCGTGATCGGTCTGGCGACCAGCTGGGAACCCGGTTTCAGTCAGCTGGCGTTGTCGTCACGTTTCCTGCCGTTAATGTGGGGCGTGCTGGGGCTGTCCCGCCGGGCCGAAACTCCGGCTCAACAATACGAGGTGGGCGACCCGCTGCGATTGCCGGCAACCGGACCGGACGTTTGGCGGCTGACCCAACCGGATGGCACACGACTGGACCTGAATCGGCAGCAGGCAGCCGATGTCCGTCTGGATCGGCCCGGCCGTTACATGCTCGGCGATGGCCGCTCGAGTTTCGAACTGGTTGCCAATCTGGCGGATGCCGAAAGTCTGACCACGCCGATGGCCGTCGATCGTCTGGAGTCGCTGGGCGTGCGACTGGGATCGCAACCGGATCCGGACCAACTGGCCAGCGACCTGCGGAAGATGAATGAGATTCAAATGGAAGGTCGGCAACGTATCTGGAAGTGGTTAATTTTGGCCGCTTTGGTATTGTTAATTGTGGAAACGGCCCTGGCGGGCCGCCGCAGCGGAACCGGGGTAACGAGCGCATGATTGACTCGACGCTTTATCATCGATTGTCGCCCATCGCCCGCCGGGTGCAAATGCGGCGCGCTTTTTTGTGGCTGGCCGGTATCTGGAGCATCACCGGGTTGGCTGGCCTGGCCTTGTGGTGGATGAAATCGTCGCTGGGCTGGTTTTCGTGGCCCAGCCTGATCGCGTTCCTGGCTGTGACATCCATCCTGACCCTGACCGGTCTGTGGCTGGCCCTGCGTCACGATGACAACTTTGTCCGAACCGCCCGGCGAATCGAACGCCGGTTTCCGGAGCTGAATTCGTCGCTGGTAACCGCAATCGAGCAGCAGCCCGCGTCGCCCGCCGGTACGCTGGGATACCTGCAATCCGAAGTGGTTCGCCGGGCGGTTTACCATGGCTATCAGCACGGCTGGCACCGTATCGTTCCGCAATGGCAACTGGTCGCGACCGCCATGCTCAGCCTGATCAGCCTGGCGTTGCTGCTGGTTTCGACCGGGGGCCAGTTTTTTTCCGCGGCCGCCGACATGGATATCCGGCGGATGATGTCCGGCCTGGGCAACGGCCTGCCGGGTGACAACGGGGAGATTGATGTTCAGCCCGGCGATACAGAAGTCGAAAAGGGCTCCAGCCTGCTGGTGCTGGCCCGGTTTGGAAATGACACGGTACCTGGCGATGTGGAACTGGTTTATCGGGACCCGTCCGGCGCCGCGCACGAACTGGACATGCCGCGCAGTCTGCAGGATCCGGTGTTCGGTGTGCGGATTCCCGTGGTCGATGCACCGATGTCGTATCATGTTCGATATGACCAGCGGCAATCGCGGGACTTTACGGTCGAGGTGTTTGAGTATCCGGAACTGGTGCAGGCCGACGCCCTGATTACTCCGCCGTCATGGTCCGCTGATCCAGTCAAAATTGTGGAGAATGTCCGTCGCATTACCGCCCTGCAGGACAGTCGACTGGAATTGAAATTGCAGGTCAACAAGCCGGTTGCATCCGCCCGGCTGATTGCCTCCGGTGGCCAGCAATTTGAATTGACGGCCAGTGCGGATGACCCCTGCCAGCTGGCCTGTCAGCTCGCCATGCTGGCGTCCGATCGATACGAGCTCGAGTTGCTGGACGATCAGCAGCGAAAAAACCAGGAGCCCCCGGTCTTTACGATCAACGTTCTCGACAACCAGCGGCCCAAAATCAAAATCGACTATCCGACGGGGGACGTGCAGGTATCCGCTCTGGAAGAAATCGATATCACAGCCAGTGTCTGGGATGATTCGGGCGTGCTGCAGGCCGGCGTCTCGTGGACTTCGGCAGGCGGCGAGTCCGGTGATCAGGTACTGGCCGAGTCCGTGGCCGCCGGCAGCCGGCAGGAACTGGCCCACACGCTGGCCCTGGAGGAGCTCGCCGCCCAACCGGACGATTTATTGACGTTTTACCTGTGGGCCGAGGATGTCGGACCGGACGGGGCACCGCGGCGGACGGAAAGCGATTTGCATTTTGTGGAAGTCCGGGCCTTCGACGAAGTCTTCCGCCAGGGCCAGCAACCGGCTGGCGGCAGCCCGCCACCAGGCGGCCCGGGAGGGCAGGGCGGCCGGTCAGACGAACTGATTGATTTGCAGAAACAAATTATCAATGCGACATGGAATCTGATTCGCCGCGAGCGGATCTCTGACAATGAGTCATCGTTTATTGAGGATGTGGCCACGGTTTCCCGGTCCCAGGCAAGCGTGATGGAACAATTGCAGTCGGGTTTGCAGGAGATGGCAGATGAACAGGCTCAGGTGGCCGGTGATGAAGCCCTGTTGCAAATGAAACTGTCCATCGAACAACTGGATCAGGCCCGCCAAAACCAGGAGCCCCAGCCCCTGGATCAGGCGGTTCATTTCGAACAGGCCGCCTATGCCGCCTTGCTGAAATTGCGTGAGCGGGAGCACGAAGTGGCCCGCAGCCAGCAAAACCAGGGTTCCGGCGGAGGGCAAAACTCGCGCTCCCGGCGGCAACTCGATCAGTTGCGACTGGAAAACGATGAAAACCGGTACCAAACCGAACAACAGGCGCAGGAACAGACCGAGACCCGGCAGCAGCGTGAGGATCGCCAAATCCTCAGCCGCCTGCGGGAACTGGCCCGCCGGCAAAATGACCTGAACCAGCGAATTCGCGAACTGCAATCTTCGCTTGAGGAAGCCCGGACGGAACAAGAGAAACAGGAGCTGAACGAGCAACTCAAGCGACTGCAAGGCGAACAGGAACAAATCCTGCGCGATGCCGAGGAACTGCAGCAACGTATGCAGCAACCCGGGAACCAGTCGCGGATGAGCGAGCAGACGCAACAACTGGATCAGGCCCGGGAAAACATCCAGGAATCCAACCAGGCGCTGCAACAGGGTGACGTACCCGACTCGGCTGCTCGCGGAACCCGGGCCGAGCGCCAGTTGCGTGAGCTGCGAGATGAATTTCAGCAACAGGCCTCCGGCCAGTTTGATGACCAGATCCAACAGATGCGCAACGAAGCCCGCGATATCGAGGCCGAGCAACAGGAAATCAGCGAGGCCCTGACCGAAAAACCGGACGAGGGCGCGCGTTCCCTGTCGGATGAAACGCCACGCGACGACCTGACGCGACGGCTGCAGCGGCAGGAGCAACGGGTTCGCGAGCTGGAACAGGAAATGCGTGATCTGGTGGTCGATTCGGAAGAGATCGAACCGATCATGGCCGAGCGATTGTACGACACCTGGCGACGATCCCGGCAAGCCCCGCCCGATGACGCCCTGCAGTCGACCGCCCAATCACTCGCGCGCGGATTCGTCGACGACGCCCGCATTCAAAATGAACAGGCCAGCGAAGGAATCCGCCAGTTGCGTGAGGGAATTGACTCGGCCGCCGAAGCTGTGTTGGGGGACGAAACCGAAGCCCTCCGCCGGGCCAATCAGCAATTGCAGCGACTCAGCGCGGAGGTTCAAAACGAGTCGCGTCGGGCCCGCGGCGACACGGGTCCCGAATCCCGGTCGGACGAACGTGGCGATCCGACGATGTCGTCCACCGAGGATGGTCCCGAGCCGTCCGGGAACAGGGCCGCCGATGATTCGGAACCGTCAACAGCCGGCGCCGAGGCTCCCGAGGACGCCGATCCCGGCGCCCAGGCGTCCGCAACCGACGGAAAAAACCCTCCGCCGGGCGGCTCGCAGACGGACGGCCGGCGCGGCACCGGGCAATCGGACGAGCAATCCCGGGAACCGCCCGCCGGTGAACCTTCGTCCCCCGCGGGTCCTCCCTCCGGGACACAGCGCCCGGCGGACAGCCGCCCGGACGCCGGACCGCCCTCGTTGAACAATCGCAATCGCCAGGATGCCCGCGGAACGCTGGGCGCTTCGCCGCAGCTGAATTACGACAATGCCGAAGAATGGCTGGATCCTCTCGGTGGGGACGACTATCTCAACTGGTCCGACCGGCTCCGCGATGTTGAGGAAATGGTGGCGGATCCCGAATTGCGGGCCGAGGCCTCGCGAATTCGCGAGGAAGCCCGCACGATCCGCGGCGAGGTCCGCCGGCATTCCCGACCACCCAACTGGGATCTTGTCGAGCTAAAGGTCATTCGCCCGCTGGTCGAATTGCAGGACCGCGTGCACGAAGAATTGCTTCGCCGCAGCGGCCAACAGTTGCTGGTGCCGATTGACCGTGATCCGGTTCCACCGGAATTCGAAGACGCCGTTCGGCAATATTACGAACGATTGGGACGAGGCCAGTGATCATTCCGGATTATCTGAATTCCGTTGACTGGCGCTGGCCGGCCGGCATCCTGGCCGGCATTTGCCTGTTACTGCTGCTCTGGTCGTACGGGCGATCAACCGGTCCCCGCCGCTGGCGACTGGCCGGCGGACTGTGCAAGGCGCTGGCAGCAGGCCTGCTCGGCCTTCTGTTACTGGAGCCGATGCGGATCGTTGACGTTCCCAAATCCGGGGCGAATCTGATGCTGGTGATGGCGGATGCCAGTCGCAGTCTGCAAATCCGCGATGCCGACCGGCCCCAAACCCGCGAACAACAACTTCGCGAGGTGCTCGTGAACCAAAAGGCCTGGCAGGAACGCCTGGACGAATTGTTCGATTTGCGGCGGTATACCTTCGCCCGGCAACTGGAATCGAGTGAGTTCGCGGTCTACACGGCGGACGGCGCCGGCACCTCGATTGCCCGCTCGCTCAATTCGTTGGCCCAGCGATTTCGTAATCGTCCAACCGCGGCCATTATTCTGTTGACCGACGGGATTGACACGGACCCCGTCGAGATCGATTTCGCAGACTTGCCGCCCGTGTATCCCGTGCTGGTGGGCAGCGACGACCTGGCAGACGACATCAGCATCACCCGGGTCTCGGTGAACCAGACAAATTTTGAAGCGGCGCCGGTGACGATTAACGCCACGGTGCAGACCACCGGATTTCGCGACCAGCCGTTCGCCGTTCAGCTGGTGGATTCCGACGGAAACGTCGTGTCCCGACAAACGCTGGCCAGCACGTCCGACCCGCAGACCCATGCCGTCCGATTCCAGTTTAGCCCCGGGCAACCGGGTGTCAGCGCATTTCGGGTACAAGTCGCGGATGACGGGAACTCGTCAGTGATTTCATCGTCCGAGGCCACGCAGGTCAACAACCAGCGAAACGTCCTGGTCGACCGGGCCCGCGGGCCCTATCGCGTGTTGTACGTCTCCGGTCGTCCCAACTGGGAATTCAAGTTTCTTCGTCGGGCATTGCAACAGGATGACGAAGTCGATCTGGTGGGCCTGATTCGAATCGCCCGGGAAGAGCCCAAATTTACGTTTCGCAGCCGCCGCGAACAGCGAACCAACCCGCTATTCCGCGGATTTGGTAACGACGAAGATGAAGAAGCCCAGCAATACGACCAGCCGGTAATTGTCCGCATGGGAACCCGCGACGCGTCAGAACTGCGCGACGGATTTCCCAAATCGGCAGAGGAATTGTTCGAGTACCAGGCCCTGATTCTGGACGATGTCGAAGCGGCGTTTTTTAGCCAGGATCAAATGTCCCTGATCGATGACTTTGTCAGTCGCCGAGGTGGCGGTTTTTTAATGCTCGGCGGTCAGGAATCCTTTGTCCAGGGAGATTACGACCGCACACCGGTTGGTGAATTGTTGCCGGTCTATCTGGACGGAAACATCCAGTTCCAGGGAGATACCGGTTACCGGCTGTCACTGACCCGCGAGGGCTGGTTGCAGCCCTGGGTGCGGATTGAGTCGACGGAACAGTCCGAAGACCGGCGTCTGGACGAAATGCCAGGGTTTGGCACCGTCAATCAGGTCCGTAATGTAAAGCCCGGAGCGATGGTCCTGGCACAGGTCACTTCCCCCGATGGCCAGATGTGGCCGGCTTTGGTCGCCCAGCGATTTGGCCGCGGCCGCAGCGCCGCCCTGTTAATCGGAGACTTGTGGAGCTGGCATTTGCGCGGCGCAGCCGGCGACGACCTGTTAAAATCATGGCGACAGACCATTCGCTGGCTGGTGGCCGACGTGCCGCGACGCGTGGATGTACGGGTGGAATCCACGGACGACTCCGGTCCCGCCAAATCCGTTCTGATTGACGTGGTGGATGACCAGTACCGGCCGCTGGACGGGGCCACCGTGACCGCTCGGGTTACGCGTCCCGACGGGCAACAAACTGAAATCGACGTGCGTCCGGCCGATGATCCGCCGGGCACCTACGAGCTGGATTACCGTGCCCGGCAATCGGGCGTCTATCGTGTCAGCGTCGAGGCCACGGCCGCGGACGGGACCCTGATTGGAAGCCGCGACAGCGGCTGGGTCGCCGACAGCGACTCGGCCGAGTTTGCCCGCCTCAAACCCAATCGAGACTACTTGCAGCGAATTGCCGAGCGCACCGGCGGCGAAGTCATCGAGCTGGATGACCTGGATCGCCTGACTCGCCAGCTGCCCACACGGCCAGCCCCGTATATGGAAAAGAAAGAAGTCTCGTGGTGGCACAACGGCTGGATATTCGCCCTGGTGGTGACGTTGCTGGTCACCGAATGGGGCATCCGCCGATGGAAGGGAATGGCCTGAACGACGCCTCGCCAAGACCGCATCGCCTGATTGGTGCCGGAGCGCCCAACGCCGGACAGGCAGGTCATCGATCAACCGGTTCAGATTGAAACCGTACGCGGCCCGCCGCCACACTTTATTGCGACTTTCCCGCCTGGCGCTGGCAGCACCCATCCGCTCAACCGGCATTGCCGCGCGGACCGATCGTTAATGAACCGGCGCGGGGCGGCACGGCCGACTTCAAAAACGCTGCCAGCGGTTCTGCAAAGTCTTCCACCTGCAGGTTGTTGTGCCCGCGGCCCTCGATCACCAGGAATTGGCGCGTACGGCAGGGAACCGAGTCGAAAAGATCCTGGCCGCAACGCAATGGAACGATACGGTCGCCACGACCGTGAATTTGCAACAGCGGCGACTGGAAATTGGCCAGGGCGGATTGGCAATCGTAGCGATTTCGCATCAGCCAGCGAACCGGAAACAGCCGGTATTGACCGGCCGCCACATCGACCATCGATGAAAATGTGCTGATCAGGACGAGGGCCGCCGGCGGTCTTTGCGCCGCCACTTGTGCGGCGACTCCACCCCCCAGCGAGCGGCCGATCAAAACGATGTCTTCGGCTGGCAGTCCGGTGCGCTGGCTGGTCCACTGAACGGCGGCCAGCCCGTCCGCCACCAGTCCGGCTTCGCAGGGGCTGCCTTCAGAATGCCCGTAGCCCCGATAGTCAAACAAAAACACGCGGGCGTTCAATCGACTCGCCAGATATTCAATCCGGCCCCACGCATGGGATACGTCTTCGCCGTTTCCATGAAAATAAACGATCGCGTAATCGCTGTTCCGGCGATTCAAAAACCAGCCGTGCAGCCTGGTCCCGTCAGCCGCCTGGAATTCAACGCATTCGGCTCCGTCCTGTTCCGGATCAAATGCGCCGGATGGCGCCGGATAGACCATCCTGTTTTCCAGAAAAACCAGCAAGACAATGGCGCCGCAATAGACGAAAGCTGCCAGATAAACCATACGCTTCACAATTCGGGACACAAACCGTCTCCAGATTTCCCGCCGCCGGCGGCAGGCCGACAACGTGTCGCAGGGGTCAGGACTGGCTGGATTGGTCACGTCCCAGCCCGCTGGCAATTCGAGCCGCCGAGGCCAGTCGGACCATCCCGATGCCGGCCCGAAATACGATCACGCCAGGCAACGACAGGGCCATGGCCTCAAACACGTTGCGATTCAGCGCCAGCAGCAAGACAATGGCAATCAGACCCAAACCCAGCAGGGTGATCAACCAGCCAATGGATTCCCGGATTCGCGACATCGTTACTCCCACTACAAACCGGGCCCGGTTTCCCCATGGTGTCGGGCCCGAGCTCGCTCTATTCTACCCAATTCCGCGCCAATTTCGCGGGCAAAACAACTCCGCACGTACAGGGCGGCCTGGCGGGCGTTCAATCGAAACCATCCGATCATTCCATAACCGGAAATGATCACGATCCAGCCAGCACCCAGCAGCCAGATAAACGTCACGGCCCGCAATCCACCGGGCGTTAACCGGATGATCTGGCGGCTGGCCGCATTCTCCGGAAACAGGCCCAGCAGCGTGACGGCCGCCAGGGTTGCCACGGGAATCAGGGCCGCACCGATCAGTCCCGGTCCCGGCCCGGGTTCCGGATAGCGGTCAACGCGGCTTGCGGCCCCGGCGGACTTTGAACTTCGCCCGCGGGGCAACGAATCAACCAGCCGGAAACCAAAGTAAATAAAACCCAGCAACGTGAATGCAAACATTATGTCGCCGGTTGAAACCGACGTCTCGACCAGGCGGGCGAAACTCCGCCGTACGGACAACAGGGGTGCGATTAGCGAGATTCCGGTGACCGCATAAATAGCCATCGTGAACCGAAACATCAGGCACCCCATTACAATCAACCACATCCACAAGGCCGTTTCGAAACTGATTCGCCAATCCAGCAGGATCCAGCAAAACATTCCCGTTAACAGCCCAAACAGCATGGGTTGGTAATGCCCCCTGTTATCGGAGTTCGGCGTGTCATTCATCTGGCTCTCCAATTAATGGGCAAACGCCCGTTGACTGCCTGAACGTCCCCGACCGGATCGAATCATCTCCAGCTCGTTGATCACGATCTGCATCAACCGGGGATCCTCCAGCCGCGCATAGCGCACTCCCAGGCGAGTCAGCTCGCGGTGCAGATCAGGGTTGGGCTGCGTTTCCAAACGCCCGCCCGCGGCGGCCAAAATCCGGGCAGCGGTCTTGTCGACCAGTCCATCGGTGGTCATCCCGGCCGGTGTATCCACAGCAATCACACGATGTCGCGCCGCCCGGCACAGGCGAATCGTGTCAGTCAGTTCGCGGATCGGGGCCGGCGTGTTGGCAAACTCGGCGATGATCACAAATAACTCGTTATCCCGGGCCCGACTCTGCGCCTGCAGCAGGCAACGACTGATCTGGTGCATCAGTGACCGTTGTTCATCCAGCGTCCCCTGGCTGACCCCCGAATCGCGGCGGGGTTTTTGAATTGAAAAACGTTGTGCATACCGGCAACAGGCGGCCTCGAGGGCCGAGCCATTACAAGCCAGGCGGAATTCGCTGCCCGCCGGCAAATCCAGCAACTGGCACAACAGCATGGCCAGCCGGCGGCGATTTGCCGCCAGTCGCCGGCGTTCGGGTAACAAACGCAATTTCAATGGCGGCAACGAGTTGATACGCTGGTCAAACAATTCCGGAAATCGCCGCCAGGCGCTTTCCAGCACGGCATCATACAGCTCATTTCCCTGCAAATCCTCGACCGCACCCATCCGGCTGGTGGCATCCAGCAACTGGTGCAGCAATCGCACGAGATGACGCTGGCCGTTTCCATGTGGCAGCCGGGTCGCCCCCTTTTCGGATGCCAGCATTAGTGCAACCGGGTCCCGATCAGCCAACAACAGCCGGGCGATCGAGGCTGCTGCCGTGATGACGCGATCGGCGACCGCCGTCTCCGGGCGCTGGGCATACTGCCAGTGCGTCAAACCGCATACCATTGTCGCCCGAATGGGAACTTCCATTTCGAATTCACGGCTCATCAGGCGTCCGGTGCGGGCCGTGGCTTTCCAGGCAATCGTGCGAGGCGGATCACCGGTCTGGTAATCGCGAATCCCCAGAAGCTCTGCGCTGAGGCCGGCCCGTCGAAACGCGTGCTGACCCGGAACGCCCTGCACATTGTGCGGTTTGACGACCGGTGCAATGGTTTGCGGCCGAATGAGCCAGGGCAGCACGGTGACGGCCTGATGGCAGGGCGAAAACCGCTGCAAATGAAACAAACCCGCCCAGTCGGAAATCTGGACCGCCAGACCGGCAAGTTCAAAATGTCCGCACGCGGCGGGACGAATTCGGCGTACCCGTTTCACTTTTTGACCCGTCCGGGAACGCAGGCGAATGGTCGATTCCCCCGGCATTTCCCAAAACGTGTCGGGAAGTACATCGGTTATCTGGAATCGCAAGCCGGCCCAATTCCGGGGCATGATCCAGCGAGTACGAATCGCCACCGGCTGGTTAATGGTCAGGTGAATAACGGGCGACATCTGCCCGTCGATTTGTCGCGAGATCCCGCGGAGCAGGGGATGCTTGCTGGCCAACCACAAAATCGCCAGCCATTGAATGCCAATCCACAACAACAGCGTCAGGCTGGCCAAAGCGACCTGTTGGCTGGACGCCAGCAACCCGGCGACCAGTCCAATCGCAGCGATCAGAAGTAACATGCTGCCGCGGGCTGTCAACACTGGCAAACTCCACCTGGCATCAAGCCTCGCGCACCGGAATACTGCGCATGATTTCCTCCACGACTTCGGACACGGTGCGCCCTGACAGTTCGGATTCGGGCCGGAGGATCACGCGATGCTCCAGGACTGCCGGTGTGACGGCCTGAACATCCTGATGCGTGCAAAAAGTCTTGCCTCGCAGCAGGGCCCGGGCCCGGGCCGCCCGCAACAAATACATGCCTGCCCGGGGGCTGCCACCCAGCAGCACATCGTCGTGATGGCGTGACCGCCGGATCAGGTCAACCACGTATTCTTTCAGCTCGCGGGAAAAGTGCACCGAATCAACGAATCCCTGCAGCCGCATCACCTTGTCCGGTTTGCACACCGGCACAACGGCATGGTCATTGTTGATCGGCTTGTCCAGCAGCTCGATTTCGTTTTCACGTTGCGGATACCCAACCTGGACCCGGAACATGAATCGATCCAGCTGGGCCTCCGGCAATCGATAGACGCCTTCCTGCTCAACCGGATTTTGCGTCGCCAGTACGATAAAGGGCTGGGGCAACGGCAACGTCTCTCCCTCGATCGTGACCTGGCGTTCCTGCATGGCTTCCAGCAACGCCGACTGGGTTCGTGCCGGTGCCCGGTTCAGTTCGTCGGCCAACAGCAACTGGCAAAAAATCGGTCCCTTCTGCAACACAAACCTGGACGTCGCCTGATCAAGGATTCGGGTACCGGTCACATCGGTCGGCAACAAATCGGGCGTAAACTGGATTCGCCGAAACTCCATCCCCAGCACTTTGCCAAGATTGCGACAGAGCGTGGTTTTGGCCGTGCCGGGAACACCCTCCAGCAGCACGTGGCCACCGGCGACCACCGCGATGGCCACTTGCTCGACCACCGATCGCATGTCCACCAGCACTTCGCCCAGCGAATCCACGATGGCCTGGCCCACGGCCCCGGCGTCATCGGCTATTTGCTGGATCGGGACGGTCTCGTTCACGGCTGTCTCGGGGAACTGTCCGGTGGGAGTGATGCATCGTAGACCAGCACCCCGTTTTCGTGCAATTGGTTCCAGCTCTGAACGTCGCGTTCCAGACGCAGCAAGCGCCGCGTGGTCCACCAGCCGGGGTTTTTGCGATCAATCTGACGAATCCGCCGCCGGATTTGCATCAACGGGTTGGATCCGTTGACATCACTCGCCGGTAACTGTCGAATCCGGCCGGGATCGGCGAGCCCCAGTCCGTGTCCGGTAACCCGGAACAGGAATTGATTCAACAGGAACCGAGCGGCCCGGGCTCGCTGTCTGCCCGCCAACCGTCGATGTTGCCGGCGGGTTAACACCTGTCCGTCTCCGGTTCCCTCCGGATCCAGCCCCTCAACCAGGGTATCCCGCGAAAAATAGCCAAACCACAGCCAAAATCCCAGGCCAAAGGTTCCCAGCAGCAACAGGAATCGTTGAAAAACGACCGGCGGGATCTCACGACTGATCGTGGCCAGAAACTCGTTGACCATGCCCTCGTCCTCGACAACGGTCGCCACCGTATTACCAAATTCGATGAGCTGGTCGGGCGGCAGGTTTTTCAGGGCCTCCAGCACTTCCTGCCGCGTGGGAGGTGGCAGCTGGATTTGGGTTTGATCCAGCCCGGCCGGTTGAGTCACAGTCCCGTCCACAAACAACAATAACTGATCGCGTTCCGCAGCTCGCAGCCAGGTCAGTGCTTGCCACGCCAAACGCGCATTGTCGCCATACAGCAACATCTGGTTGGTCAACAGCGAGGGATCCGACAACGCCAGCAACCGGCCTCCCGATTCATCCTCGCCAGCCACCATCAGGGGCCGATCGGGGCCAATGTCGCGCAGCGTGGGAAAGCGGGCCAGAATTTGCAATCGCTGGCTGCGGCGTCCCGCGGCGAAAGTCAAAATGGCCGGACGGTTGGTGATCAGCTCATTCAACCCTGCCGTCACCGGATGATCATGATCCAGGTTGCTGACGACGGGACAATCCCGCCATCCCTGGAATCCATCGCCACGACGACCGGCCACAAACCCGTTCTCGAAAAAACGAATACCACAGCGACGCAAGACCGCTGGTTCGGTACGATCACAAGCCACCAGGACGCTGCCACCCCGTTGCAGAAACAAACCCGGGTCAATCGGCAACCCGGACACGGCGCCCAGCACCACGATGACGGTACGGTCCGGATCAATCTCATTCCATTGGCCCGGCGGGACCGGATCCAGGCCCACGCTGCGACTGATCATCGCCAAACCGTTGTAGCCCCGCCCCCAGTCAGCTTTCGATACCCATTCCTGTCCGACCGTCGCTGCGGAATTCAATCCCGTCATTGCCAGACACAGGATCGCCAACAACACGTTGTGTTTGGTTGGCCCGATCATGATCCCACCCGCGTTGCCGGAGCTGCAGCGGCCGAGAGATTCAGGGCAAGTTCCCGAAGCGTTTCACCCAGTCGATCCAGTTGTTCAGATGTCAACGTCCCGGAACTGGTGGTGTACCGGGCCAATTCATAAGCGGTCGCCAACTCATCGATCCGGCTGTCCGAGACCCTCCGCAATTGCTCGTCGCCCAGCGCCGCCTGCGCCCGACGCACATCCCACCAGCTGGCTGGCTGACCAAAACGGGCCAGCAAAAACTCGTCGACCGAGGCGACCAGCCCATCGGCCGATCGAATTTTGCGGAATCGAAACTGAACGTTTCGCCGGCGTTTGGGATCTGCCGATAATGGCCGGACTCCGCCCGAGTACCGTATCAACAGCCAAATGGACACCGCGGCGGCAATCAAAACCAGCAACCACCACGGCCGGATCGCGGGGGCATCCATCTCGCCTGACAACGGATGCCATTTGGAAAACAGTGCCGAACGTGATTTGGCGCTTTGCCGGTCGGATCCCGATCGGGAATTCGAACGGTTGCTGGCATGTTCGCGAATGACCGATTCGATGTTTGCCGCCAGCCCGTCCAGCAGCGAATTGACCGATTGGGCCAGTCGCGAACGGGTTTCGGCACTGGTTGACTCCAGCCCCCGCTGGGCCGCCTCCACGATCAATCGGTCAAAGCGGACACCGATTCGCTCCTGGGGCCCGGAACCGGCAGCCCCCGGACGCGGGGCGCCGGGCGATGGATCGCCAGGCACCCGTTTGCCGGCAGCGGGTCCCGCCCGCGGGCCGCTGTTGGAGGCGGGACCGGGGTCGTCGCCGCCTGTTTGTCCGGGCGCTGCTGGCGCATTTTCCGGCGGCGGGGACGGGACCGGCTGAGTTTCAGGCGGGCTGTCGACCGGCGTGCGAGCATTGCGGCCGCGAGGATCAACAGGCCACGGCGACATTCCGCCCGACGGCTCGGCACGGTTTCCCAACCGGCCCGAGGGGTCTTGCGATGCCGTTTGCTGGCGCTGGAATTCCGAAAACCGTCGCCGGAATTCCTCGAATTGCGGATCCGCTCCCTGCATCTGTTGCGCAATGTCCCGGGCCAATTCCGGTACCTGTTGCGGGCCGATTTCTGATGGATCAATCCCGCGATCCCGCAAATACTGGTTGGCCAGATTCGCCAGGTTTTGCCGTTGTTGCGGTGTCAGATCTGACAACATCTGCCGCTGCTGTTCCAGAAATGTATTGAGCCATTCGGCCGACAGGCCCGACGGCGCAACCGCGCCCAGCGACACCAGTTTCTGATTCAGTTGATCGGGTCCCGGAACCAACTCGGGAGGAAACTCGCGAAAGGTTGCATCTTCGGATTGGGCCAGAACCGGGTATGCCCGTCCCGTCAGCAGACATCCCAGCCCGACGATCAGCGCCGCCCGCAGAAACCGAGGCACAGGTTTGGAGAAACAGATCGGCAAAATAACCGCCCATTCGGAATGATTCGGGGTCCGGGAATCCACCGCCAATTTTAGGGATCAAACCGCCTGACGGCCATTGCCGGCAGTGCAAAACCGGACCTCCGCGGAGCATTCCCCCCGGACCAAAAAAAACCCGGTCGGGGGACCGGGTTGCAGTTTTCGCGTTATCTCGGCTGTGGCCGACGGCGACCAACTAGTCCCACCACCACTGGCCTTCGCTCAACTGGTCCAGCGAAATGGAGGCCCGCACCTCGTCAACCTGACCTTCTTCGTCAACCTGCAGATTGTCGACCGTCAATGCCAAACGAGGCTGAATGGTGACCCCGCCGCCGATCGGCGCCGCGAACTGTCCATCTTTCCACATTCCATTGACCAGCGGTTCGACATGGGTCGGGGTGCGGTACGTCTGGACGGGCAATTTCGATTCGTCGGCAAACAGGTTCATTTCCCAGTTCACCTTGCCGTAGTAATCCATTTCCTTGATAAACGCCGCCACAATGCTCATGTCCATCAGATTCCGCAATTGGGCGTAGACCGGCGATTTTTCCGACAATGCCGCGAATTTCTCGGTGAACTGGCGTGTGAAATTGTTGCTGGCGCGGTCAACCGCGGCCGACGAGTTGCGTGATCCGTCGGATTCAACCCGTTCGTTGGCGCCAATCAGTTTGACTCCGTTACCGACCAGCTGCATCGCGGTTTCGTCATGATTGACACTGATGCGTTGATAGTCGGGGGTAAAATACCAGCGCTGCAGGGCGTTTTTGGCAATGGCACGGAATTTGACGTTTTCCGCCCAGCTGGAAATCTTGACCGGCGGTTGTTCCAGACCGATGCCGATCATTTTCATCCGGTAATCCGCCTCGACCAGCACCTGCGCGAAATGCGAATTGTCCGGGACACCCTGAATCGTGACGACCTGTTTTCCCAGGGCCTGCCGCAACGCATCCATAATTGCCTGTTCGTTACCGCGAACCGGAATCTGATTGGACTGGGTTTTGGCTTTCAAATCGGCATACGTTGCCTGGTAGCGGGACAGTCCTTCCTGAGTCGGATCAATCGAACAACCAATGACCTGGGTGGACGGTGCCGTGGGGGAATAGGCCCGCAGTGCCACCAGCAAATCCTCCAGCTGCAAGATCGCTTGACCGGTGTGCATCCCCACCATTCGGCCGGAGGCATCCATGTAAAATCCCTCGGCCGGTCCGGCAATGACAATGTCACCCGACTCCGGATAGAAAAATACATGGGTGATTCGCGTCAGACCGGCCAGATTTCGAATCGCGTCATCCAGCCCCTCGTTGTCGGCCAGACGTTCACCAATGTGAGCTTCCAGACGGTTCAGCGAAATCTTGCGCAACGGACTGGGTGTCTGCAGCTCGGTGGCCAACGCCTGCCGGGCGGCCTGAAAGCGTTGTCGCGTCAATTCGCCGGAGGAATCGTTGAACACTCTGGCGCAAGACACCCTCGGCATCGATTTCAACACCGGCCGGGACAAAGTTGACGATCTGCGCTTGAGCTATCGGAGCGACAGCGACGACAGCCAACAAGGCCATCAAGGCAAAGAGCTTGCTACGAATCATGCGACTCGCCATTTGGTTCCTCCAAAAAAAGCCGTCTGCACGGCACGGTATTTCGACAGCCGCAGCGGTCGGACTGCAACCCGCCCCTGTGGGCTGCAGAACCTCTACAAAATATCACACCTAAATGTTAATTACGGCAAGCGGCGCGAGCAAGAAAATCCGGGAAATTGGTGACAGTTCCGGCGTCTGGAGAGGGAGTGCCCGGCAAAACCACCAAATTGGGTTGTTTCTGAAAAAACTAAAGTCGCGGGCGGACCCGTTGGGCCTGGCCAACCGGATTCGGATTGTGCGGGTTACGTCGGCAAGCCGCGGTTTTCGGATGCGACGGGTTCAGCGCCCTGCGGCTCGATTTCGGGTCCCCCGGGCCTACCGCTGACCCGGACCGGCGGCCTGCTGGCGGATGGCGATCCGGACCTGCCGCTCCATTTGATCGACCAGTTCCTCCAGGGTGACGTCGTCAACGCTGATTTCCACGGCATCCGGGGGTTTCACCAGGCGGCCGAACCGGCGCGTTTCATCGCGCAGGTCGCGGATTTTTTGTTCGGCGATCACATCGTCCAGTTTCAGATCAGGCTGTTTCTGGCACAACTCCAGCCAGCGGCGCCGGCCCCGGATTTCGGGGGCCGCCGTCAGAAAGAACTTGCATTCGGCGTCGGGGAATACCACCGACCCCTGGTCGCGACCTTCGCAAACAAAGTTCCCCTGTTCAGCAATCGCCCGTTGACGAACGACGAGAAATTCGCGGACCATCGGCAAGGCCGCGATGATTGACGCCAATTGCGACAATTCGGGGGAGCGAATGACCCGCGACACATCCCGACCATTGACCAGCACGCGCGCCGCATCGATTTCCAGGTCCATCTGACCGAGCGCCTCGTGCACGGACTGCCCGTCCTTCGGATCGATTCCGTGCTTTTGCAGGAACCAGGCAACGGCCCGATACATCGCGCCCGTATCCAGAAATCGAAACCCCAGTCGACCTGCCAGCAGCCGGGCTACCGAGCTTTTTCCTGATCCGGCCGGACCGTCAATGGTTACAATCATCAGTTACCAGACCAATTCAACAGTTGCCAATTCCCGGGCGACCATTTGCCATTTGACCTTGCCGTTGTCAATCTCCAGTTCCCGCAACCGATTGCCGACCAAATCAATCAGAAAAGCATGCTTGACGGGTCGGCAACAGTCCAGCCCAACTTCAGCGCTGCGTCCCTCGGTTTCGCGGACGAGCATCCGAATTGCCGATGGTCGCCAGGCGGCTGGCCGTTCCGTGCCATCGTCAACATCGCATTCGGGTCGGGTGCATTGCCACTGCAAAACGACCACGTTTTTGCAATTCAGGTGAAACAGCCAGCCCGCATCGGGCGCGGATGCGGCCCGCCGGGTGTGCGGCAGCTGAATCGGCGGGTGGATATGAGCCAGGGCGGCCGTCAGCGGATAGTTGACGTTGACACCAATTCCCAGCGACCACTGGCGACACGTCTCCCCGGCCGTGATCAAAATCGTATCCAGGCGGCGGTAACCAATACGATGATGAAACGGCAACCCGCCGGTCAGGATACAGTTGGAAGCCGCGGCCTGCTCGATTTCCAAAACCAGCGGCGCGGTAATGCGATTCAGGCTGGTCGGTTGGCGGCACTCGTTCAGCCAGGTAAACAGGTTGGCGGTTTCGTCCTGCCAGGCAAACCGGCACGCCAGATAATTGTCCCAGGGATGGCCCTGAATTTCGTCATCCAGATCGATTTGCAGTTGCAGTCCCGCCACCGGCCAACCACGGCGCACATCGACGGTTTGTGAAAAACTGCCGATCGTACGCGTCCCCTGAACCAGTCGTCCCCGCGTCTGCAACGCCGCCGCGATCGGCCCCGATTCGGTGATCTCCATCGATTCGGCAACCATTTGGCTGTAGGTACCCGCCGACCGCCGACCGCCCCGGGCCACGGCCCGGCCCGCCAGCCTGCGGGCCACCTGCTGGGCGATCAGATTCCCGCGCCGGTTGTGCAACTGGATGGCACCGATTCCGCCCGTTTCGGGGTTCATTTCCAGGACAAAAAACTCGTTGCGAAGCGTGGTTTCATTAACGACCAGCGGCACGGTTTTGCCATGGCGTTTGCGTGGCGGGTCTGCAGTGGCCGCCGCCTCGGGAAGCCACACGAAACCCATGCCCGGGACGTCGCCGCCTGGCCGCAACGGGTTGGGAATACTTTGTGCGAAGGAAAACGGATTGATGACGAGGGTCCCGCAGGTCTCCGGGTCCCCTGATTTCGGCGGGCCCGGGGATTGCAACAACCGTTGCGCCAACCGGGTCATCCCGTCCTGCTGATCCCGTGGCGATGCCCCGGAACCGGCCGGGGCGGAACGCTCCGATCCCAGATCAATGTCCATTTGGGGGTCCGTTGCCGGATCCCCGGCATCGATGTCCATCCCCCAGGCCGCACGGATCGCCTCGATCCCCTGCCAGGCAAGCAAACGCGTCTGTCGCTTCCAGTATTCGACAAACCGTGACAACGGATCGCAGGCGGCGGACTCCACCAACTGAACCAGCCACGGGTTGCGATACTGGTCGGCCGGATAATCCTCGGCATAGCCCGGATCCACGACCTGTTCAAAATACTCGTTCAGATTAACAAACCGCCCCAGCACGTCGCCGAATTCGGCGCTGGCAACCAAATCGAGATAACTGTCACAGTGCTGGCCGGGCCAATGCACGAATAACACGCTGGCGTAATGCGACGAATCAATACACTCGCCGATGGTGATCCCCAAACGCAGCCAGGTTTCGGGAGAATCGGCCAGCCGGGGGGGGGCGGTCAAGGCGTCGACCGTGGTTCCATCATCGCCTTGCCAGCGAATATTGTTGGGTGCCGTGTGGGGAAACACACCGTCATCCAGCGTGGCATGAATGGCCGAGTGCAAGCCGGCCCGTTTGATCACTCCCGGTGTGGAGGTGTTCAGGCCAAACCGCCGCCGGCCAAACACGCAAACGCTGGTTTCCGGGAAGGCCTTGGCAATTGCGGCCCGGGACGCCGCCAGTTGATGACACATGCTGGAACTGGAAAGCAGCGCGTCCATCAACTCGTAATACGGCCCGCCCACGATGGCAACCTGGCCGGCCGCCAGCCGCGGTCTCAGCCGGTCGCCCAGTTGCCGGTCCTTGCCCAGCCGACGCGCAACGTGTCCAGGAAACTGCAACGAAAACCGGTGGGACAAATCCAGTGCCTCCATCAGAGCCTGACGGGACGACCCTTCGTTGACGTACAGGCAATCGACCAGCGAGGCATTGGTGGGATAGTACCGGTTTCGTTCCTCGACCAGCTGATCAAAACAGCCCTGCAGGGAAGCCCGGCAATCGGCATCTGCCGCCCGCGACAGCGCGTCCACGGCGGTCAACAACCGTTTCTGAAACAGCGAATCATCCAGCGTGCTGACGTATCTCAATTGGCGAGTCATCAACTGGATTTGCAGAAAGCAGTAACCCAGGGCATAAAAATCGCGGCGTTGCCGTTGGGTCGGCTGCCGGGCTGCCGGGCCAATCGACTGCAGGATGTCAGTGACGCACTCCTGTCGGTCGGCTCCGCCCACCAGGTATTGTCCGCCCAGCTCCGACAGCCGGCCCTGTTGTTCTCCGGTCAACAGGCTCTCGGCGAATTTCGGAACGAGGATAACGGCGCCGGCGGCCGGTTCCGGAATCTGGTCGATGCGTTGCCAGGCCGGGACGGTGCGGCAACGATCCAGCACCGCCGGATCCCACAAGGCGGTCCAACAGGCCAGCAATTCGGCCGCGGGCTGGCCCGTGTGGTGCGCCGGAAAATCTTCCCAGCCATGGCTGTCGACCGCCAGCGCCAGGCGCCGACCAGGCGGTTTGTCGGCGGCCTGGTCGCCCGCGCGGTCGCCGGCACCGGGAATTGCGTTTTCGCCGCGTTTCGAATCGCTCATGAACCAGACTGTCAATTGCGTGTGAAAAACCCGGTCGAGCTCGCGATGCGACTCCGCGTTGGCTGGGCTGTCCGAAAACGACCCCGGCCCACAATCTCCGGCGACCCGACCGGACGCCCGCGTTCCGATTGTACCGACTGGTTCAAAAAATTGGTTTGTCCTGGAACCTGCCGGGCCTGGCTGTCGTCGAATCTCCGGCGAACAATTCGAAATCATTCGGGAAAGACCGATTTTTTTCGGTGCCCACGCATCGAAAAATGGCCAGCCCGTCTGCGAAATCGTTGACAATCCACCGGTTTCGTCAGTAAATTGGTATTGGAAAGCGTTGACACCGGATTCGTATTCGCTGCTGCCTCGTCTCATTACCACGTTCGACCTGAACCGTTCCATCGCCTGAACCGCCACTTCCCGTTGGGTTCGACGCGATTCGATCGAGAAGCACAGGAGTTGTCCGTAACAGGCAATTCGCATTGCCCGCTCCCGACGGGTGCCGGGTTCCGTTATGCCGGCGTCGGGCAGCGTGGATTTTGAGGACGGCGATTTGCCAGTCGGAATTGGCGAACGGCGATAGACATCAATCGAGGCACAGGAAGTTTCCATGGCGAAGAAGACCCGTGGTGTTTGGGGCATTGACATCGGCCAGACGGCGTTCAGGGCCCTGCGGTGTTCGCTGGACGAGGACGGCAACGTGGTTGCCGACTCCTATGATTTCATCGAATACCCCAAAATACTGAGTTTGCCGGACGCGGACGAAGAAGCGCTGATCGACGAGGCGCTGGACACGTTTCTCAGCCGCAATGATGTCCGCGGCGATTTTGTCGGCATGACCGTTTCGGGCCAGTCGGGATTGTCGCGTTTCTTCAAACCACCACCGGTGGACGCACGAACGCTTCCCGACATTGTCAAATACGAAGTGCGGCAGCAGATTCCGTTCCCCATCGAAGACGTCATTTGGGACTGGCAGTCGCTCGGCGGTTCGGAGATGGACGGAGTGCTGGTTGACACCGAAGTCGGGTTGTTTGCCATCAAGCGGGACACGGTCTATACGGCCTTGCAACCGTTCCTGCGCAAGGACATCGAAGTCGACCTGGTGCAATTGTCGCCGCTGGCCACCCAAAATGTTGTGTGCCGGGAAGTGCTGGAGGAAATCCCGGACGACCTCGACGTGGACAATCTGCCGGATTCGGTTGTGGTGTTGTCGATGGGGACCGATGCGACCGACCTGATCGTAACCAATGGCGTGCGTCTCTGGTTGAGAAACATTCCGATCGGTGGAAACCATTTCACCAAGGAACTGTCGCGCGAGCTGAAATTGACGCACGCCAAGGCCGAACACCTGAAGCGCAACGCCCGTCAGGCCGAAGATCCCAAAACGGTGTTTCAGGCCATGCGGCGTGTGTTCAATGATCTGAAAAAGGAAATCGACCGCTCGCTTTCGTTTTACAGCGGAATCGACAAAAACGCCCGGCTGGAACGCATTGTACTGCTGGGCAACGCCGCCCAGTTGCCCGGATTACGACAATACCTGACCAAACAGCTGGAGATGGATATTGTCAAGCTCAACGACTTCTCCCGCTTGCAGGGTCCGGTCATCCAGGAACAGGCGTTTCAGGAAAACCTGCTGTCATTTACTCCGGCCTACGGACTTTGCCTGCAAGGACTGAATCAGGCCCGGATGAATACCAATTTGTTGCCGCTGGAATTCGTCAACGAACGGATCATCCGCGCCAAAAAACCGTGGATTCTGGCTTCGGTCAGCCTGTTAATGCTGGGCATGCTGTTCAGCTATTTCTTTGTCAATCAGCGGTGGTGGTCCGTCAACGAAAACTATTCGGTCGCCGGCCACAACTGGAAAGAGGCGATTACCGATGTTTCCGCCAAGAGCTCGCAGAGTTCGGATTTTGTAAACACGGACGAGGAACAACGCATCCGTCTGACACGTATGAATGCCGTCAACGCGGAACTCTCCGAGGCCTCCGAAATCGGCTCCTCGTGGGGGGAAGTCCTCTCGGCACTCGAACAAATAATGCCGCGTGACCCGCGACTGGTCGGCGACGACGGGCTGTCGCTGGTCGCCAATCCCGATGAAGTTCCTTTCGAGGATCGCAAGGAATTCTTTTTTGATGACATGGAAACGAAGTTTTATGAAAACCTGACCGTCTGGGGAAACTCCGTCATCCTGGCGTTCCGCGAGCAACAGGGAAATATCGAAGCCGTGGAGGAAGCCCGGGCGAAACTGGGCAAGAAAAGCCGAAGACGAAAGAAACTGGCAACCGAGTACGATATTTCCGGACCGGGCTGGGTGATTCAGCTGCAAGGCCACCATTTTTACAACAGTGAAGAAGTTCGCCGACGCTCCGAACATGGCATCGAGTTCGTTAAGCAATATTTGCTGGACCGCATGTTGAATGGCACGGTTTCGCTGCCCAACCAGAATGGTGCCATGGAAGACTACCGGTTGGAGGATGTCGGCCTGTATTATCCCACGGTCGTTGCCGAATCGCCCTTGCAATTCAATTACAAAATCCCCAATCCGTTGTTCGGCCGCGAAGGGCGGGAGCGCGATGACGAGGCGGCGGACGGCGCCGACAATGGAGACTCAGCCGAATCCGGCCAGGACAATCCGGGCAGTGATGGCAATACCTCCGGTGGCGAAAACACCCCCCCCGGTGGTGAAGACCAGAACCCCGATGGTGCGGACAAAAACTCCGACGAGCCCGCGAAGCCGGTCGAATCGTTTGAGGTCGTTCGATACAACTTTATTTTGCAAATGGCCCATATCCCCACGACGGCTGCCCAGCGCGACGCCAACAAGGCGGCTCGACTGGCGGCCGAAGCCGAGGAAGCCAAAAATCCAGCGCCGGATGACGAGGAGGTCGAGCCGGAATCCGCCGGTCCGCCGCCAGCGCCTGTGGTTCCCCCGGCCGGCGGGGCAGCCCCTCCCGCCACGGCCGAACCGCCCGCAAATCCCGCCGACGATGCGGCTCCCCCCGCCGGAGCCGATGCCGGCGCAGCCACCGAACCGCCGCCCGGCGATGCCGGGGCAGCGGATTCGAACAGCAACGGTGACGCGGGCGACGATGCGGACCCCGCAGAACCTCCGCCCGATGGAAACTGAACGGGCCCCCCGCCTGGCACTTTTCCGCCTCATTTCATGTTGACAACCGGACTTGAATCACAACCATCCAACCAGGCCGTTCGCGGTAATCGTTGTCGAATCGCCCAACGACCGGAGAAAATTTTATGGATCAAATTAAAACCATCCTGCTTTGGCTGATCCGCAATCGCTTTTGGGTCGTTTGCGTTTTGGTGGCGGCAGCCAGCCTGGTAACCTGGTTTTTGGCCTGGAGCGAAATCGACAAACAACGCGCCGAACAACAGCAAAAAATTGCCAGCAAGCATTCGGCCATCAAGAGTGTGCTGGATACGACGGTTCCGACCGACGATCCCGATGCTCCCGTGCCGGTTCATCCCAACGACATCACGCAGGCCCAAATGGACGTTCAAATCCAGGCCGCCGCCGAGTCCGCCATGGCCGCCTGGCAGGTACGGTATGACCAGCAGAAGGACGTTTTGAAATTTGCGGAAGAAATTCCCGCGCACATTCGGACCGTGCTGGAAAAACATCAGCCGATGGAATTGCCACTGGAGCAGGAATTGATGGAGAAAACCTTTCGCGATACCTACCGCGAGTTTATTGTCGCGCGGATGCCGGGTTTGGCACGGGAGACCCTGGATGCAACGTGGCAGTACGACGAAAAAGGAAAGCCAATTGCCCAGGAAAAGAAAAAACTGAGAGATCTGGTGTCGGGTCAGGCGACATCAGGCGCGCAGCAGGAAGACCTGGTCATATGGAATTCAGCCAACCAGGAACTGTGGCATTCCAAGGTGACCGAGTTTGCCGGATTCGATGGCAACAGCAGTCCCGAAAACATCCCAACCTCCGAACAAATGCTGGTCCTGCAACAGGATTTGTGGATTCTGGAAGCGATGTTCAAAATCGTGGCCAAGGTGAACGAAGGGTACGTGGCCAATGATCTGGCACCCATCAAACGGCTTGATCATGTGCTGGTGGGGGCCGACGCACTGGCCGCGGAGCGTGCGGCCATCAGTCCGGTAACTTTTCGGACGGATTTAAAGGCGGGCGATGCGCTGGGAAAAACCTCCGGCCGCTCGGAACGGCGCCTGTTCCGGTCGGCGGCCTCGGCCGCCCCGTCGCGGGGGGCAGTCGCCTTTAACAATTCCGAATCCCGATCGCCGTTTCACGGACGCTACGTGGACCGTGATTACCGGCAACTGGGCCTGTCGGAAATCGTAAATGCACTGACCGCCAAACAAATGACCGACCGCTCCTACCTGGCCGTCGCCAAACGGATTCCGGTCCGCGTCGGCGTCCGCATGGACGAGCGCAAGATCAACGACTTTATCGCTGCCGCAGCGAATTCGCCATTTACGTTTGAAATCCGTCAGGTTCGCATTAACCGGCACGTTCCCAATGCCGGGGTCAAACGGGAGTCCGGTCGCGGCGGCAACCAAAAAGGCGATTTGACCGTCGGGGGCGGAGGCGGGGGCGGGGGCGGATCGACGCTGTCCGATACCGGAGGCGCCGGCAGTGGCGGGGGCGGCGATTCGGGCGATGGCCCGTTCATCCCGGAACAACGCAAGACCTTTGATGTGAATGTCGAATTCAGCGGGATTGTCAAAATCTACAACCCGCCCAATCGGGCCGTCTTTTTCCCAAACGCGGACGAGGACGCCCCGCCCGCCATGGCCCCGGGCGGAAAGGCGGCTGGCAACACGACCGCCAGCAAGTAAAAACAGCAAGCGCTCCTGAAATTCTCCAACCCGGTGAATCAACGATGAAAAAACCCAGCTTCAAAATCAGCCAGCAGGGCATCAAGGACTTTTTTTTCCGCCACAGCGAAAAACTGTTCTTTGCCCTGTCCATCTCGCTGGTGGCGGTCTTCTTCTGGCTTGGCTTCAAGACACCGGAATATACGGACACCGACCCGGCGGACTTGCTGAAAAAATCCCGGCAGGCCAATGATTACATTCATGCCACCGACAGCTGGGAAAAACTGGCCGCGCATCGCGTTCCCCTGACCAACACCGTCGACCAGATTCGTACGGCCCAGCCGGTCGACCCCGACCGCTTGCCGTATCGGCAAATGCTGGGGACCGGTTTGCGGATGCTGGAGAAGCGCACCGATCCGGCCTTTCTGGTACCCGGAGAATTGCAAACCCGGTTTTTTCGTGCCCAGGTGATGCTGGCCAATGACCAGAAAAAGCCCCGCGTTGCTGCCAATATCGATGATTTGCCGGATTCAGTTTTGAAGTATCCGGCCGCCCAAAAAAGCGAATCCTTCATTTACCGGGTCAAGAACCCCAATGTCCCGTTTGTCACCGTCAATGCTGTGGTTGGAATGGCATTGATCGATTACGAAGCCCAGCTGAAAGCCTATCGTGACACGTTCCAGTACCAGCGCGGCTACGACGCGGAGCGGGACAAGCCGGAATACGCATTTATCGAGGTACAACGAAAAACCGCTGACTCGGAGTGGAAGCCGATTACGGCCAGCCTGTTTAACAATTACGAAAAAATGGGACCGACCGCCAAGGATCTGGTGCTCGAAAAAATTGAAAATGTCACGATGGACATTCCGCCGTTTTTGGGAATTGATTATCGGGAACTGGTCACGCTGCCCGAGATGAAAGCGGTCATCATCGAGGAGTTCCTGAAAATGCAGGAGCAAGACCAGAAAAAAACGGGCGACGAAAAGGGAGACGACTCGGAAGACACCGGCAATATCTTTGGCAGTGACAATGCCTCGAAACCCGATGAAGCCAGCAAGACAGACGACAAGAGCGCTGGCGAGACCGACAAGAAAAATGTCAAGTATCGACTGATCCGTTTTTATGACCTGGATCCAAAAAAATATGGTGACGAATATTTTTATCGGGTCCGGCTGTGGTTCAAGGATCCCAACAACCCCGACGCCGCCGCCGCCTCCACCAAGAGTTCGTCGGGAAGTCTGAAAGTCGGCGGCGGGGGCGGGGGATCCTCACTGGATGAGGGCCCGCCGGGCAGCGGTGACGGAAAGGGCAGCAACAAGAAAAAAGAGCTAAAACCGCTGTACCGGGACGATTTGTCCCCGGAGGTGCGCCGCCGCCTGGTGGCTCCGCTTCCCGAAGTTGAAGGCCTGCCCAAATGGATCGAGGATCAAAAAGAGATTTACCTGCGGACGGTCATTCCCGGTGAATGGGTCGAATCCAAAACCCCGGTCAAGGTGACCCGCGGTTTTGAAACCTTTGTGGCCGGCCCGGTCGACGCACCCACCGCCAACCGAATCGGCGAAACCGTATTTTACGAAACCGAACCCGAAGCGACGGTGGTTGTCAACAGTTTTCAGGAAGATCTCGGGGTCTTCGTTCCGGCTCTGACCACCACCCTGCCCGGATCCGTGCTGAATTTTCGCAAGGTGACCAATTTGCTGCATCCGATCACTTTGGAAGTCAAGGAGCTGTTCGAAAGCCAGACCCGCACGCGTCGCGGCGAGGAAAAAACCGGGCGTCTGTTCAATACCGATGCTATCCTGGTCGATGCCATGGGCGGCCAGCGCCAGCCGTTTTCGCGGCGGCCTGACACCTTTTTTGCACCGGCCGAAGTGCTGCTCATGGACCGCAACGGTCGCCTGATCGTGCGCAACGTCTTCAATGACGAAACGTCATTTCGGCACGCCACTTTTGAAAGCCCGGCCAACGCTCAGGCAATCGAGGAGGCGTCGAAAAAAGATGACAGCGACGATGACGACAACGGCGGTACTGATCCGGGATAAGGACGATGTGATCCGGGGTAATGCCGGAGGTAATCCGGGCTATGGCCTCTGCGCGAGCGAACATCGGGTGAGCCACCGCTCGCTGCCCGGGGCCGAACCGGCCAGCGGCACAGCGGGTACGGCGCTCGATCCCGGTCGGCCGGTCGCGGCTTGCCGGACTATCCCCGTTTTGGTAATTTTGTCCGACAGGTTCCATCCTGGCAGCGTAGCTCAGCTGGTTAGAGCAGCGGAATCATAATCCGCGTGTCGGGGGTTCGAATCCCTCCGCTGCTACTGCCCGATCCAGGCCCCCCCGCCGGCCAATCATCGCCCAGGTCCGCGATCTGCAACGGCTTGGGCGTTTTCGTGGCGACGTTTTCGGCGCTCGCCCCGTCGCACCATTTCGCATCCCGTCGCACCATTTCGCATCCCGTCGCACCATTTCGCATCCCGTCGCACCGTTTCGCATCCTGACTGCTGCGCCATTGGCTGCGCGCGAGCCGGGGGCGGCGGAGGCCTGCTCCCCCGGTGCGCCACTGCTGGCTGGTTCGGCGGCGCGATCGCAGGCCGCCCTGCCGGGCAGACGGTATCAGGATTACGGATTCAACGCGGACGGGACGGGCCGTGGTATCCTATCCCAGCATCAGGCATCGCAAACCGATGAGCGGCAAGGCGGCCGCGATGCGAACGACGACCAGTTGAACGTTGCTGGGGGCTCCCAGTTCGTTCCGCCCCCAATGCCCGGACAACACGTAGTACCACGCGAAACGCGGAAAAAACGCAAACACCAGCGCCAGAATCAGCAAGGTCAGGGCCATGATTGAAATCATTACAAGCTCCAGAAGTGAAAAGCAGGTACGTCATTAGCACCGTACCCGGTCGAATGGGTCCCTTCGCATATTGCGAACTCGTGGATAGAGGACCATGGTGTTGAGGAGCGCGACCAAACGGTCGACGCGCCACAAGGTGGAACTCGGCAGAAGCTCGATGACATTGAAAGTCCATTACAAGCATGCCATGAAATCGGGAGACGAGCTGCAGAATAATCCGGGATTGGCAATCGTCCAGCCTGCCAGGTTCCCCGGGTGTGCCGGTTGTAACGATGCCCTCCGCGTCGTCCTGGGGGCGAACCACCCGCCATCAAAAAGATCCTGACCCGGTTCGGCGCCCCGACACACCTGACCAGTCACACGCCGCACCGCTCAAGGACCTGCGCTGCGGTCCCCGACAGCCCCCGACGGCCGGCGGTTCCCCGGGGCATTTGCCGGATTCCCGCGATTTTGCCCTTGTCCACATCCTGATAATGAACGTACAATATTTGCATGCCAAAACGGTGCCGACGGGATCCGGTTACGGCGCTGCCGACTGCCAGAACCGCGGAAACAGCTCGCCGGTCTGGCCGGCAGGTCCGTGCGATGTTCGTTGCGGACCCGAATCACCCGGACCCTAACCACCCGTTTGCCTTCGTGCTTTGGTTCTTGTTGAGCGACGCACACCGACACCGGCACGGGCCGGCCCGAATCGCAACGGCCAATGACACCCCGGCCCCGGCGAATCATTTTGATCGTCTGGTTGTCTGGTTTTGAACCTCGTCGAGTGAAACCAGCGAACCCGCGACCGCCGGTTCGAAAACGTGCGGCAACGCGGCAACGAATTCGATCCGACTCGTTGACCGTACGGTTTTGGTGTTTTACACAAGGCTTCCAGGGGAGGCGGGCAGTCGGCATCCGGGTGGGCACGCTCGACAACACCCAATGTCGAATGCTGGCCGAATCTGGCCGGTATAACGGATTCCGGCACGAAACCGGGCACATGCCGGATCGGCACGTCCCCGAAGAAAGTCAATCATGAAAATACTGGACCGGCTAACCAGCTATTTCTCCAGCCGCATCAGGGCAAAACTGGCCTACAAACGGGGGATGGCAAAGGCCAAGAAACATGACACTCCGGGTGCCATCGAAGAATACACCATCGCCATTGGCCTGCCGGAAATACCGCCTGACATCAAGGCCATGGCGCTTTACAACCGGGCCTTGGTATACGCATCGACCGGCGACGAGTTGAAGGCCATTGCCGACCTGAATGCCGTGCTGGCCATGAAACAGGACCTTGGGTCAATCAAAATGGAAGCCCGACGCAAACTGGTGAGGATGAAACGCCGGTCTGACAGGAACGTGGGTGAGGTGGGGTAGGCCCGCCGGACGGCGGGACGGCTGAACGTGGTCCACCGTCTGATACGCGACCCGGAAATGCCCGCGCAGCGCCGAAATCCCCCTGTGACCGTCCGCTCGCGCAGGCGGGCGATGGTGCACATCGACCGCTGGCATTGCCAACCGTTCATCAATCGACCGTACGGGCGGTGGCTGAAATCAAATGGCACGGACGGGATCGACCCGCATGCCATTGAATTTGCATATCAGGAATTTTACTCCAGAACTATTTGTATCAGGTGAAACCGTTGGTCAATTGCCGCGGATTCACCCGTCAGGAAACGATTATGGCAAAATATCGACATCGATTGTTTGAAATGTATGAAACGCCCGCTGAAGCGGCGCTGGCCCTAACGCCCAACGCGTCCCGGCCCACGGGCATGCCCGAGCGGGACCCGAGAACCGAAGACTCCGAATCCTGGACGTTCAAACATCTGGTGGTGTCCCGCGCCAACCGATTGACGCATGTCCGGTTTCCGAAAGCCCATTCGATAACGGACGAAACGGTGGACGATTTGCGAGAGGACTTTAACCAGCTGGCCGACAAACTGGAAAAAGACAGTCGGGTATTGCTGGATTTTTCCGGGGTGACCGAAATCGGCCCCGGCTCAATTGATGTTCTGGCACAGTTTCGGCAAAAACTGCGAACCCGCGGCAGCCGGATGGTTCTGAGCGGATTGGCCCCCGCCCCCCGCCAGTCTTTTTTTGACAGCCGTTCCCCAAATCTGTAACACCGCTGTAACCCCGTTTGGGGGAATCGGCCGCCTGAGTCGGTCCGCGATCGGGATTCTGTGGAATCACCCGGCCGTGCCTGCCCGGTTGCCCGGGGAATCCCGGCAATTGCGCTTGCCGAAGCCCCCCGGCAGTGTATAGTTACCTCAAACCATTGCTGCCAGGATTGGAAACTCCTGGACGACCCATTCCAGCGTTTGGCATTTTCGCCGAACCCTTCTGCTGCCAACCACCGGTTGCGTTAACCGCTCTGGAAAGCCGCCGGCGTCGCTTCCGACGCCTGGACTCCGGGACTCCTTCGATGCTCCGGTTTTCACCAAGATACGACGGGCATTGTCTGGCGGTTACCGTTGGGTCTGCCTCACACAACCCAACGTCGGGGTACCGGTGAACCGTTCACCTGCGCCGGCCGACCGGCATTTTGTCACCTGGCCATGATTGTCGCGATGCGACATGGCAACCGGCCCCGGGCCAATACTCCGGCGGCAAACACAACCATCAGGGATAGCGGCCAGTCACCAGATTGCACCGCCCACCGTCGACCTCGTTCGTTGATTCGATCTGGCATGGCGGACGGCCAGCCCGGGCCATTTCCGACCTTTTTCTGCCACTTGCAAGGAATACGATTGAATACTTTTCAGGAATTCGAACTGATTGAGCCGCTGCAGCGGGCCCTTGCCGCTGCCAACTATCAAATACCGACCGCCATACAGGTCCGCACCATTCCGCCCGCGTTGCTGGGACGTGACGTGCTGGGATGTGCCCAGACCGGGACGGGCAAAACCGCGGCTTTCGCGTTACCCATCCTGAACCATCTGGGCCAGCGACCCCAGCCGGCCTCACCCAACCAGCCCGTCGCACTGATCCTTGCCCCAACCCGCGAGTTGGCCATCCAGATCGATGTGAGCTTTTCGAACTATGGGCAGTTTCTGCGGTTGCGACAAGCCATCGTCTATGGCGGCGTCAGCCAGGTATCGCAGGTTCGGACCATGAAACGCGGAGCCCACATCCTCGTCGCCACACCCGGCCGGCTGCTGGATTTGATGAACCAGGGACACGTTCGACTGGACCGGTTGCAATGGTTTGTGCTGGATGAAGCCGACCGAATGCTGGACATGGGATTCCTGCCGGATCTGAAACGGATCATCAAGCAACTGCCCCGGCAGCGGCAATCCCTGTTCTTTTCAGCGACCTTGCCACCGAAAATTGTCGAGTTGGCCTCAGGCCTGCTGAAAAACCCGGCACGCGTCAATGTTACGCCCAAATCCACCAGCCTTGAATTGATCGAGCAGCAAGTGCTGTTCGTGGAACGTCCGGGAAAACAGGCACTGCTGCAAACCGTCCTGTCAGCCGCCAACGTTGATCGGGCCCTGGTTTTTTCGCGGACCAAGCGGGGCGCCAACACCATTGCCGAAAAGCTGGTCAAGAGCGGATTCAGCGCTACCGCGATCCATGGCAACAAGTCCCAGGCGGCCCGACAGCGGGCCCTGTTGGCCTTTCGGCACAATCGCGTGAAAGTCCTCGTGGCGACGGACGTCGCCGCCCGAGGCATTGATATCGCCGGTATCACACATGTCGTCAATTTTGATTTGCCTGTCGAACCCGAGTGTTACGTGCACCGCATTGGTCGTACCGGACGCGCCGGGGCCGCCGGCATTGCCATCTCATTTTGCTCGGCCAGCGAACGTTCGGACCTGCGGGCCATCGAAAAACTGATTGGTCAGCGGGTACCCTGCAATCACGCCCGGCCGGAACCGCAGCAGACCGGGACACGCCCTTCCGGCGCGGCGAAGGCCTCCCCTGTTACGCCACCAGGCAGTCGCCGGGCCAGGACGGCACGCGTTTCCAATCGCAACCTGGCCGGAGCACCGAGTCGCAAAGTCCGATTGAACGCCGGGCGGCGGCGACGACAATCGGGTCCATCAACCGGCCACACCAACCAGGTCGCCGGCCGACGGGGCTGATCGATGCAGCGCATTATTCAACGTCAACATTACGCGAGTTGTTTTGGCACCGGGCGCACGCCCGGCCAATCCCCCGGTTGCACCCCTGTTCGCCGAAAATCATCGTGGAAAACCGGATAGCGGAAGTCCTTTACCGACGATGATACCGGCGACAATTGGTTCCCGGGGGGCAATCTGATAACGGGCGAAAATGCCTGCGCGGTGGCCCCGGGACGATCGTGGCAAAGACCGCCGGTCGGAAATCGGGAAGGTTGAGGCCGGTGCCAAATTACGGCAGCCGAACGATTAATCAGAACGAGCAACTTGCATCCATCCTGTGTGATTGAGGCAGCCCGGGCCCGGATCCGGTCATCCCCGATCACGTCCTGAATCCGGAAAGTGGAATTGATGTCGGATAAAAAGCCGGACCCGCTGATCCCGACTCCCTCCCGAAATCGCTGCCCGGTTTGCGGCGAAATCAGCTATTCGCGGGGCGGCGTGCATCCTCAATGCTCGGTCCGTCGGGAAGACGAGCTGGGCCGAAAATCACGGTTGAGCAATAAAACGGTCGCCGAGCCCCCGCTCTCCAAAGGCAGCTTCAATCGCTGGCACACAACCTGCCCCGGCTGTCAAAAACCGGCCCGTTCCCGCGGTTTGGTTTGTGAATGCGGTTATGTATTTGGAAAGCCCGCCGCGCCGCCGGACGAACCCGTGGCGTAGTCCTTCGGCCTGGAGTGACGCCGTGGGCCCGGGGCCGCGCGCGGCGGCAAATCATTGACGGCGGTTTCCATCTAATTCCCCTGACATCGGCGTGACCGGGCGGTGGCCGTCCGGAACGACGGAGCAAATCGGGGGGAATCCGAACAGCTACTGGTCGGCGTCGGACTTCAACTGAAACCGGATATCCGGGCGGGTGGGAATGCGCAGCGACCGCATCCGACTCCGGGCTTGCTCGGCCTGGGCCACATCCTCGCTGGTGGGCAGCTCGTCGGGAAAACGCGAATTGAGCGCGCGATAGTCGATCACATCCTGCAGTACGAAATCGCCTGGCCAGGGATCTCGGCCCGCTGCCTCGCGAACCACCTGGTACTGTTTGATGACATCCACGAGTTCGTCCATCAATGGCCCTTCCCGCAAACGTGGAAACTCCCTGAAGACTTCGCTCCAGATGTTGAAGGCCTTTTCATAATTCTGCATCGCCCCTGGAAAAACGGTTTCGTCGCCGGTAATCGGATTGCGAACGGCATGTTCGTCCAGCAGGGATCGCCACCGCAGCTCGCTGGCATCAAATTCGGCCTGGCGAGCCGCAATTCCCCGGTCCGTTGATTCCACTAACGTATGATCGCGCCAATGGTCGTAGTTGATGGTGCTGCGAAAATTGTCACCGATGCGCAGACTGTCCTGAACCTCGCGGATTTTGGCATAAATCAGCTCCGCTTCGCTGGCCTTGTCGACGGCCACGGACTGGAACACCTTGAAATCAATGTTTTCCCGCGCGTACAGACTTTGTTCCAGCGAACGCAGCTCTTCCAGTTCTTCATCATTGAGGGAATCGATCGGGCGAGACAACAAATCGATCTCGTCCGGCTGCAGAACGGCCATGCGGCTGGCCAGCAACTGGGTGCGGGCCCCCGGGGCCAGATCGTCCAGTTGCTGTCGCAGGTTTTGCAGTTCCTGAACCGAATCCGCCATGCCCTCCAGTGTTACCGACTTTCGGCTGGGATCCCCGGGCACGCCGATGGGGCGGTTGCCGTAGTCCAGCCACTCGTTATGGGCCCGGGTCCAGTTGGCCTGGGCGAATTCGTCGGAACGGAATTCGGCATGCATTGACAAACCCATGTTTCGCAATTGCGACGGTTTGTACTGGTAGTAAAGCATGTCCTGTCGGTGCTTCTGGACCCTGTCGCCATCGACACCCTTTTCCACCATGCCCAGTGACCGATCGTACCACTGGTAGGCCAACAGCCAGTGATCCGGACCATAGGGCGTGTTGATCTTGTCGATATCGACGAACTTGCTCATGTCATCGTGAAACACGTCATCGTTGCGAAACAGGGCCCGGTACTGAATCCGTTCGTCGGCCGTTCCAAACTTGTTGCCGCTGAACATTCCGAGGTTGTCGACAATCCGGTGATCTCGCCGGTTATAGGGAATGCCTTCGGTGAGAAAGTAGATGCCTTTTTTGATCCAGTGGTAACGCTGTTCGTAATCGTCAAACTCCACCGCCACGTTGTAGGAAAGGTTGTGAGCCTGATACTCCCAAACGCGAATGAACGACGGCTGGATCTTGACGAGTGAATTGAGCGTGGACGAAAACAGATCCCACTCCTTTTTTTCCTTGGCGTCGATGGCTTTCATCCACAGCAGATTGACGGCCAGTCCACGCAGGCCCAGGGAGGCCAGCTTCATGGTCTCGCTTCCCGGATCGATTTCAGACAGTTTGGCGGGCGAGAGGTCATTTTTGTCCCGCAACTGCGACAGAACCCCGCCAGCGTCGGCGATGGCATTGGACTGATCCCGGGTAGCTGGCCGGCTGATCAGGGACAACGGGATCAACAACCCGCCAATGATGGCGATGTAGATGACTTTCCGGGTGAAACTGCCAGTCTGGTTCATCCAGCCAACTCCCGTGTCTTCAGGGCAAAATATCCGAGGATGACCAGTCCCACGCAAAACGCTGCCGAGATCAAAAAGGCCACCATGATGCGGTCATTGTCGACGAAGTACCCAAACGTCAGAAAATCCGAAAAGTCCAGTCGGGAGAAATCCGGAACAATTTGGGTGACGGCGCCCACCATGGAAATGAAAAATTTGTCGATCTGTTCCATGATTTGAACGCCGAGGGTGTTGTTCAAGAGCTCATCCTGGTTTTTTTGTGTAATAAGCCGGTACAGCGATTCCAGCGGCCCGCCGCCTGAGACGTCCGGTACCGTCAATTTCTTGATGCTTTCCGAGAAAAACCCGAAGATAATCGCGCAGATCGCCGCCAGCATCGTCACCGGTGCGCTCAGGAACGTACTGAATGCCACGCACAGCGAGATCACAATCATCATTTGCAACCAGATCCCGAAATAGCCCCTGGCAAAATTCCACCAGTAGGGTTGGTCGGTGACCCGAAAATAGACATCGGCCCGGGCCATTCCCAGATATTGGCCGGTATTCATACAGCGAATCGTCAGTTTCAAACGGCCGCCTTTGGCAAAATCTTCGAACAGGTCGTAGACTCCGGATTCCAGAAGTTCGCCCTCGGAACCAAAAACCTGGCCAGGGATCTCTCGCGGAATCCCCTTGACCTGTATCGTAAACTCGTCGGTCTCAAATTCGATCAGATCGGACCGAAACCGCCGGGCGGGTACGGGTTCTCCGGGTCCCACAAACCCTTCAAACTGCAGTCCGGCACGGACGCGTGAATAGATATCGCCGTTGACCGAACGAAACGCACCCAGCGTCAACTCCAGCGGCAGTACGTCCGTATTGGCAAATGCTTCCGGATAAAAATCCTCGAAGTAGTATTCGGCCCGGGACAAGGTAACACCACCATCGATGAATCCGCGATACGTCCACTGGTCACCGACACTGAGTCCCTCACGGCGGGCTTCCCCCTGCCGGTCAAAAAACACCAGACGCGTGGCGTACATCGGCTGGCGGGCCCGGAAAAAGCCGCGGGCGTCCGACAATTCATACGTCGCCGAGTCCCCTTCGCCCGCCACGGTGATGCTGTGCGTGTGTCCGGATTCCGGGGTTACCTGAAGCCGTTTGTAAACGATTTTGTCGCCCCGGGATTCCTCGCTGATCACGGACCCGGTATTGGACGGGGGCGGATCGTCCGAGTTCCGCAGGTCCTCAACCATCTCCACAAAATGACGATGGCCGGAATCGACCGTGGTCACGGACTCCAGCAGGGCGTTTTCGGACGCCCGGTGGCCTGTTTGGGTTCGGTCGACCGCGCGAAACTCGATTTCGCCATTGTCTCCGGCCGCCATTTGATGCGTGTGCGAGAGGCCGCGCCAGACAAACAACAGACTGATGACTCCCATCAGAATCAACAGCCCGGTACCCAGGGCCGCAAACCCCAAGACCCGGCCGATCACGATTTCGCTGGTCCGCACCGGCTTGGTGGCCACCGTGTAGATCGTCTTGTTTTTGATGTCGTCGGGCAAACTAAAGGCGCTGATCAGCATCACCATCATCAGGATCAGCAGCTGAGTCCCCCACATCACGAAGTTGATATAGACCCGATCCGGATGTTCGCCGCCACCGAGAAACCAGCCCCCGAACAGCAGCGTCACGGCAAAAATCAGAAAAGCGACCAGAATCACGCGCCGCCGAATGGCCTCCTTCATGGCCAGTTTGGCAATCGCAAAAATGCGTCGAAACGACATCTTTAACCAGTCCGGTCCCGCTCCGGCAACAACCTTGGCCACCGAATAAAAGGCTTCTCCGGGACCGTGGCGGAACGAGGCCACCAGGAATCCAAAAAACAGCCCAAACAGCACGGATACCAGTATGAGCAGCAGGAACACGTAAAACGCGCCGGTCTGCTCTTGCCAGCCAAACAGCCAGTCGATCAGTTCGGGAAAGGTTTCAACGACCACGTTCGGCGTCCTCCCCGTTACCGGTACCCGACGCGGCCGCCGCCCGTCGGCCTGGCCGTTCCTCGCTTTCGCGAACAATATTCAGGAACAGTTCTTCCAGCGTTGTTCGCGGATTTTCGATCGAGATCACCTGGCCACCATTTTTTTCGATGACCGCGGCAACGTCCGGCCGGGCCGATTCCGGCAGATTCCGGACGCGTACGGACGTTTCGTCGCTGACTTGCAACAAGTCGTTGACAGCGCCCAGTTCCTTCAGATCCCCCTGGTACAGGATGGCGATTCGGTCGCAAACGTCCTGAACGTCGGCCAGCAGGTGGCTGCACATAACCACCGTTTTGTTCTGGGCCTTGAGTTCCAGAATCATGTCTTTCATTTCGCGGGTCCCCAGCGGGTCCAGCCCGGAGGTTGGTTCGTCCAGCAACACCAGATCCGGATCGTTGATCAGCGCCTGGGCCAAACCGATCCGGCGCGTCATCCCCTTGGAATATTCCTTCAGCTGCCGTCGCCGGGCCCAAGTCAAACCAACCCGCTCGATCAGTTCATTGATGCGTTGCAGACGCACATCGCGAGGCATGTCAAACAGCCGCCCGTAAAAATCCAGCGTCTCCTCGGCGGTCAGGAACTTGTACAGATATGATTCCTCGGGCAAATAGCCGATTCGCTCGTTCTTGGTCGTTTCCGTGGCGTCCTTGCCAAATACCAGAGCCCGGCCACTGGTCGGAAACAACAGTCCCAGCAACAGTTTGATGGTGGTGGACTTGCCGGAACCGTTAGGTCCCAACAATCCGAAGATCTCCCCTTTCCGGACCTCCAGGTCCAGCGCCTTGAGCGCCCGCACCTTTTGCCGTCCCCAGAAATCCCGGTAGACTTTGGACAGGTTTTGTGTCTCGATGACGACATCCGGGTTGTAATCGGGATTACTCTGAACCAGGCGATCCGGGGCGTGTTCTTTCGTTGGGCGCTTTGCCATCAAGTGACTCCTGCTTGCACCGGGGGCGGTGAAGCTGTTAATAATTCGGGACACAACCTGTCCGGAGGACGCCTGTAAGGAAACCCTGGCGAGCGGCAGAACAGACCCGGTTTTTTTACGACTCGCTGGCGGGCCAGGTTCAGATTCCGGGCACCGATCGCTGCATGTCGCCGAAACGAGTTTTCCTGAAGTGAAAAACAGGGTTTTCGACCGAGAATACTATAAGAAATGGTCTGACCCCTGGCAACCTGACGCCGATGCCCCGCAATCCCCCTGCCACCGCCTCTGAAACCCCCGGTTTCCCCACGAATTCCAGCCTGGACCGGGAGCTGGAATTGCTCTATCGACGAATCGACTACGAACGTTTTCGGCAGCACGAACACCCGCGGTACTTCAAGCTGAATGCCATGCGATCCCTGCTGCGGGAACTCGGCAATCCGCAAAGCCGGTATCGAATCGTCCACGTGGCGGGAACCAAGGGGAAAGGGTCGGTATGTCAGATGATTGCCGGCAGCCTCGTGCAATCCGGCATTCGGACCGGTCGTTACAGTTCGCCCCATATCCTCCACCTGAACGAACGAATCGAGGTCGACGGCCTGGCCATCCCGGACGACCATTTGGCCGGCGCTGGAGACCGTTCGGAGGGCCACCGAACGTCTGGCTCGCCGCCGAACGACCAAATCCCAACCGCCGTCGCACAGCTTCTTCGAAGTCATTACGGCCACCGCGCTGCTGTACTTTGCCCACCGGGCCGTTGAATATGTGGTCCTCGAAGTCGGCCTGGGGGGGCGACTGGATTCGACCAACGTCTGCCTCCCGGAACTCTGTGTCATTACCAATATTTCGCTGGATCATACCCGCCAGCTGGGAAACGTGGTGGACAAGATTGCCCGCGAGAAGGCCGGGATTATCAAACAGGGAATTCCCGTGATCAGTGGTGCTACCCATCCTCTGGCGTCCCGGGAGATTCGCGAAAGCTGTTCCGTCCGCAATGCCCGGCTGATGGAACTGGGCCGGGACTTCAGCTTCGAAATCTCGGGCATGGACCCGCAATTCATGAATCTGACCCTCAGTACCCGTGGCCAATTGCCCGGAGAAGGACTCGATTCGGCCCGCGCCGGCAGCCTCCGGACCGGGACTGCCGACCCGCCACCGTCGGGCCATTACAACATGCAGCAGGTGCGGTTGAACGTGGTGGGCGACCATCAGGCGGAGAATGCGGCCGTGGCCCTGGCCGCCTTGCAGACGTTGCACAAGCGGGACCAGAGAGTCTCGGAATCGGCGATGCGGCGGGCACTGGCCATGTTCGCACTGCCTGGCCGCTGCGAGGTTGTCTCACGGCATCCCCTGGTGGTGGTCGATATGGCTCACAATGTGGCGTCTGTCGCCGCGCTGGTTGCCACGCTGCGACAACTGACCGCCGCCCGGCGTTGCCCGGTCCGGCGTCTGATTTTTGCCTCCAGCGAAGACAAGGATTTGCGGGGCATGCTGGTCCAGTTGTTGCCGGAGTTCGACCAAATCATATTTACGAAATTTCTGATGAATCCGCGAGCCACAGAGCCCCGGGAGTTGCTGGAAACCGCCGGCGAACTGCTGGACGGTCCGGCCCGGCAGCCGAAATTGACGGTCAACGACAATCCCGACGACGCCTGGCAATCCCTGGAGCCGGGACCCGACGATTTGATCTGCATTGCCGGTTCGGCATTTCTGGTCGCCGAGATGCGACCCCTGATTCCGCGGTCGGCAGCGGCCGGCCGCCCCCCGGGATCGACGGCCGGGTCAGAAAACGGATGCAATTGAAAAACCGTCCCCCATCGACTACGATCTGGCGACGCCCGGCGGGGGGTCGTTGCAGATTGCTGCCGGGGACGTATCACGGGTACCGGAACTTTTTTTGGGAAAGCCTCTTGGTTATGGGTGGAATCAGCGAACGACACAAGGAAATCAAACGGCGTCGCAAGCGGAAAGAGCAAGTTGGCAAAATTGCCCGGCGCGCCGAAAAGGCGTCGGCATCCGAAAAGGAACTGTTGGCCAACAAGCTGCGTCGCATGACGCCCGGCGCCAGCGAACTGGTGGACCGCTTGCAGCTCGGTAATCAGTGACGTCCCGGGAGCGGCAGGTTCCGCATGGCAGCCTGCCCGGCCGGTCCAGCCGGTTGGGGTGACCGCCGCTGACCGGCTGAGGATCAGCCAAGCCCGTCCGGTTTCGGGAAGGGGCTTCCTTTCTCGAAAAACCGGCTCAGGTCTATTCCGGATTCGCGTTGCTCTTCTTCCAGCAATTTCAACCGCGTCTCCAGATGCTCCATCCGCCGGGACAGCCGGGGCAGCAAATCTGCCTGGGGATCGGCCCGCGGTGGCAAGGGTACGGCCGGGTATTTGAGTTGCCGCTGCAGGGCCGCAAACAGGTACAGCGGATCGCGGCGGCGATTGGCCAGGGCAATGCGACCTTCCTTTTCCCCAAACAAAATCGAATCCGGCGGTATGGTGTCGTCGCCGGCCGTGCGGGCGTAGTATTCGCTGTGCACGTAAATCAAATCGGCGATGTCCACAAATCCCAGTTTTTTGCGGGCCGTCATCAACCACTGTCGCCACGCCGGACTGTACAGTGGATCACCAGCCATCATTGCCAAACCCTCGTCGTAGCTCAACCGGTGGCGACAAAGGACTTCCAGCTGAAAGAAAAACAGGGCCACTGGCGAAGCCTGTTCGCTGCGATATCGGGCTTCGTGCTCCAGGATGGATGTCGCCGTTAACATATCCATCCGGCCCCGCTCATCCTCAGTGGCACTCATCAGCCATGCCTGGAACGGCGCGAAATAATGACCCAGCTTTTTCATCGCAATCGCAATACTGCCGCTGTGGTTCAGTTCAGCCAGCATGTAATCGATGGCCATCGGCAATTTGGTCGTGGCCAGGATTTCCTGTTGGATATGCGCAAGCAATACCTGCACCGGCTCGTTGCTGGACAAGCGGGATTTCAGGCTGCCGAACATCCATGCCTGTTCGATGTATTCTTCTGCCGGCAGCGGTGCGTTGGTGGGAGTCATGCAAGATCATCCAGCCCGTCGCCATTGCAGCGCCCGATCCGGAATACGGTCCCTGGTGTGAAAATTCCCAAACGTTTCAAGGTCGCTGGCTGGACTGGTCTCCGAGATGTTTGCGGAAAAAAACGATCACCGGGTCCAGGGCTTCCAGACGGCTGAACAACCCGAAATGTCCATTGTCCCAGGTTTTGAATTCCGATTCGATCCCTGTTTCCTGGATTTGTCGGTGAAAACACTCGGCACAGGCGTCGGGAACCAGCCAGTCCCGGGTGCCATGAAAAAAATAAAACGGAGGATCATCGACCGTCAACCACGTTGCCGGCGTGGCCTGTTTCCAGATTTCCGGATCCTCACGCCGTGTGGCCCCCAACCAGAAATTAAGCGTTTTGGCGTCATCGTCGATCCAGTCAAAATTGCACGGGGCACCGCCAACCGCCACCGCCTGCAACCGCGTACTGATACCGCTTTCGGATTCAGGAACTGCTCCCTCCAGCCCGTCATCGGCATCGCTGGTTCCCAGCAGGGCAACCAGATGCCCGCCCGCGGAATACCCGATGCCGCCGATGCGGTCCGGATCGATATGGTACTGGTCGGCATGGACTCGCATCCACCGCACCGCCGCCTTGCAGTCATGAATCTGGGCAGGAAACGGGAATTGCGGCGCATGACGGTAATTGATCGCCACCACCACAAATCCCGCCCGGGCCAGTTTGCGGGCATGGCGAAACCAGTTCAGCTTGGTTCCACTCCGCCACGATCCGCCATGAACGGCCAGTATCGCCGGGCAACGACCCGGTCGATCGGGAACATAAACGTCCAGCGTCAAACGGTAATCGTCTCCCGACCGATATTCAACGCCGCCAAATTTTTCAAAGGCAAACTCGGGACCCGGGTCCTCCGGCAGCGCGGTTTCGCCGTTCCCGGCCTCGTGGCCGCCGGCCGGCGGAGTTTGCCCCGGGCACCGATCGGGTGCTGCGACCGCGACGATCACTGCCAGAATCAGCCGCCATGTTGTGAAACCGGTATGCATAAGACGTGTTGGGCAACAGCAAGGCTAACGGTTCGGAGCATGTCAGTATATAATTGTTCGTCAGTATATAATTGTTTCCACGTCGGCCCGGCTGGCCAACTGCAGATTGTCAATTCTAACGCTCTCCCGGGATGTGCCCGCCATGTCAAACCGTTTTTCGACGATTCCGGACGCGGTCGATGCGATCCGCCGCGGTGAAGTTGTGATCGTTCTGGACGATGAAAATCGCGAAAACGAGGGAGATTTTATCTGTGCGGCCGAACTGGCAACGCCTGAAACCGTCAATCTCGTGCTCAGCGGGCGGGGCGATTTTTGCATGCCCATATTGCCGGAGACTGCCCAGCGACTGGAGGTTTTTCCACTGGTGGAACGCAACACCAGCAAGCTGACCACGGCGTTTCTGACCCCCCTGGACCATCATTCGGCGCGAACGGGGATCACGGCCGAAGAGCGGGCCGTTTGCGTGCGGGCCATCGCCGACCCCGCCAGCCGTCCTGCGGATTTCCAGCGGCCGGGCCATGTTCATTTGCTGATGGCCAAGGAAGGTGGGGTGTTGCGACGGGCCGGCCATACCGAAGCGGCCGTCGACCTCGCCCGAATGGCCGGACTGGCACCGGCCGGAGTTCTCTGTGAAGTGCTGGATGAAACCGGCAATCGGGCCACCCGCGACCAGTTGTTTGAAATCGCCAGGCAATTCAACTTGCAAATTATTACGATCGAAGACCTGATCAAGTATCGACGAACCAGCGAACAACTGGTTACCCAAACCGCCAGCGCCCAACTTCCGACGCGTTACGGCACGTTCACGGTGATCGCCTGGTCGGTGAAATACGAAGACCAGCAGCCGGTGGCCCTGGTCATGGGAAATCCGGCCGGCCAGGCCCAACCGCCACTGGTGCGGATGCATTCCAGCTGCTTTACCGGGGATCTGCTGGAAAGCCTGCGGTGCGATTGCGGAGACCAGTTGCATTTGGCACTGGAGATGATTGCCCGCGAGCAATACGGGGTTTTGGTGTATCTGCCCCAGGAAGGTCGCGGAATCGGGCTGACCGAAAAAATCCGGGCCTACGCCTTGCAGGACGAGGGGCTCGATACCGTGGAAGCCAATCACGCCCTGGGATACAAGGCCGACATGCGGGATTACGGGGTAGGCATCCAGATTCTGAAAGACCTGGGATTGAGCAAGATTCGGTTGTTGACCAATAACCCCAAAAAAACGGAAGCATTCAACCTGCGGGGCTTCAACCTGGAAGTGGTCGATCAGGTCCCCATTTTGCCGCCCATTCACGAGCACAATCGGCGCTATCTGGATACCAAGCGCGATAAACTGGGGCACAAGTTGCCGGAAAACAACGGCCCGACCGGCCGCTGATCGCCAATCGCGCGATGCCCGACCCCCGCCGCGCTCACGTGCCCGGCACCGCCGCCGGTCCCGGCACCACGGTCTCGCCTCGCTCCGTCAGGCATTTGGACAGCCTCCCGGGCACCATCGCCGGCGCGGCCCCGTCCGAACCACCCGGTTGTTGGCCGGCCGATCACCGGACAGACCGACAGCTTACAAACTCGTTACTCGTGCATCCCGGAGAATCGTTTAGGATTGGAGCGTGGCGTAATTCATGTTTTCGACGGAGTATCTGACCCATGATTCTGAAAACCAGCTCCCTTTTGACAACGGCCATCACGATTTTCCTGGGTGCCGGGACGTTGCCCCTGCAAGCCGACGACCCGGGCCGCGTCAGTCAAGTGACCCTCTATCGAAATCAGGCCCTCGTCACACGCACGATCAAAATCGACGGCGGGGCCGGAATCAGCGAATTCGTCGTGGGCGACTTGCCGGAACGCATCGTGGCTGACAGCCTGTTTGCCGAGGGCACGGCGGACATCGAGGTGCGGGCCGTCCAGTTTCGATCCCGGGCGGTGGGCGAATCGCCGCGCGAGGAAGTTCGTACCTTGCAGACCCAGATCCAGACCGTGCAGGACGAGCTGGCACTGAATCAGAAGAATCAGGAAATCGCCCAGCGGCAGGTTCAGTACCTGGACAGTCTGGAGGGATTCGTGGCCCCCACCGCTTCTACCGAATTGTCCCAGGGCGTCCTGGATGCCGAGGCGCTCGAACGATTGACAAAATTCTCATTTGAACAGCGGGAAGCCATCGCAGCGCGGCAAATCGAACTGACTCGCGAACAGCGGGAACTGAACGAAAAAATGGCGTTGCTCCAGCGGCAACTGGCCGAAACGACCGCCGGCGCTACCAAAACCATCCGCGAGGCGGTTTTGTACCTGAGCAAAACCGGCGACACTCCCCAGGACGTGCGGTTGAACTATTTGGTGGACCAGTGTGGCTGGTCTCCCAACTACACCATCCGGGCCGCCGCCGAGGGGGAATCGGCAGCGATCGACTACAACGGCCTGATTTACCAAATGAGTGGCGAAGACTGGAAAGACGTGGCCATCACATTGTCGACGGCCTCGCCCGCGCTGAGTGCCGCGGGCCCGGGCCTGGCGCCGCTGCAGGTCACCTTGCAGAACATGGGCCAGCAGGAAATGCAACAGGCGCAGGTGGATTTGAACCTGCAAATGGGGCAGGCCGGACAGGCTGTCAAACTGGCCGAAATCGTGACCAAGCAAAAAATGGCGGAAGTGGGAAACCGGGCCGCTACCAATTACCGCGACATGAACGAGTCGAACTGGTCGCTCAACGATGCCGCCAACGAACTGGCCTGTGTGGTGTTGTTCGGCGACACCGGCGTCGTTTCCGATTTGCAGACGCAGATGGACGAATTGGCCGACGAACCCAGCCTGAGTTATCGACTGGCCACGAGCGTCACGTTGCCCAGTCGCAACGACCGGCAAATGGTGCGCATCATCTCCTCGCAATTGCCCGGCGAGTTTTACCATGTGGCCACGCCGGTGCTCACGAATTTCGTTTACCGCGAGGCCCTGTTGACCAACAACAGCAGCGAGGATTTGCTGGGCGGGCCCATCATGGTTTATCTGGATGACAAATTTGTCGGTCGGGGCGAAATCCCGACGGTCGCCCGGGGCCAGAAATTTGTCGTCGGCTTCGGCGCCGATCCCCAGTTGCGAACCAGCCGCGAGCTGGTCGAAAAAATGGAAGGCATCAACGGAGGCAACCGGGAACTGAAATTTGAATACCGGATGATCGTCGAAAACTTCAAGGACGCGCCCACCGCAATTCGACTGGTGGATCGAATGCCGACGCCGCTGAACGGTGCCAAAATCCGCATCACCCGCAATTCATTCTCCAGCGACCTGTCCGAGGATCCGTATTACGTACGGGTGGAAAAGCCGGAAGGCATATTGCGGTGGGATATCGAGGTGCCGGCCAGCGCGGCGGGCAACGAGGCCACGATGATCGATTATGCCTACACGATTGAATACGACCGCAATTATGTGGTGTCCCTGCCGGATTCGCTGAATCAGCTGAAACAGGATTTTGAACGCTTGCAGCGATCTCGCACGGTCCGGTAACACCAGCGACCGGCACGAAAGGCTGTCGCGCTCGGGCCAGTCCCTTTGCGCTTGTGGGAGGAGTGCAGGGCACACCCGGGCACGATGATCGGCGGGGTGCCACGGCTGGCGGGTCCAGCCGTGCCCGAGTCGGCAGCACGACCCTTCGATCCGGGCACGAAGTCCGGCAGAATGCGTGGCTGGCCCTTGTCATCCAGCCGTGATTGGCACCGGATGCCATTTCTGGCTGGTCCAATCGTCCTGGAAAACCGGGTACGACGGCTGGCTGGTCCAGCCGTGCCCGGTCCAGGCGATACCGGGTCCATCGACCGGCGGGCCGTGAAACAGGTTATCGATTGGCGGACCGGCACCGGCATGACCGGGCTTCAGTGGGTGCTTGCTGCATGGAGTCGTCGACAGGTTTTTTCGGATAACATTTTTGCCAAAAAACATGACACGGTATGCAGCCATGAACCAGGCCATGGACACGCTGATTGGCCAACTGGTCAATGAAGTCGACACCAGCGACACGGTTGTGATCTTCATGGGCGACAACGGCAATGACAAAAACAGATCTCTGTACTGGGGTGCCCGCGCCCAGAAAACCTGTTACCAGGGTGGTGTGCACGTTCCCTGCATGGTGTACCGCAGCGGTCCCCAAATCGTCTGGAAACCAACCCACCACGCACGACGCGCTGATTCATGCGGTGGACGTGTTTGACACGATACTGGATTTGGCTGGCCTGGATGCCGAACTTGTTGCGCCGCCGGGCACCGCCACAGATTCCCGCTCGTTTGCGGCCTGTGTCAATAATCCCGGCTTGCCCGTCATGGGCCTGCACCAGTGCAACTATACGGAATTGGGGCCGGAAGTTGGCGGACTCTTTGCCATTCGCGACAGCCGCGACAAACGGGTCATTGGCAATGAACCCATCGATCCGATCGGCGACTCCGTCCTGAACCCTGGCGGCGGCGGAAGGACTGGCATGGGCGGGAGCTCATTCGGAGACGGGATGGACAGCCGGGAAGAGCTGTACGACCTGATTCTGGATCCACTGGAAACGACCAATTTGCTGGACAACCCCGCGAACAAGAGTCTCGAAATCGCCGCGGCTCTTCGCGAAAAACGGGAGGCCCTGCTGGATTCCCCGATTGAGACACGGTCGATTGGCGGCGGTGGTTCCGCATGGAAGGGTGGGTTCGGGTGAAGCAGCCGATTGATATCGCCGGCGCATTCTGCCGGCGTCGCTGGCCGGCCGGCGGTTCCCGGGCCGGTCGTTCCACCGGCCTGTGTCGCCCCGGCGCCGGGCGCGGGGCTTCACCGGCCGCCTGATTCGAACCCAAATCTCGCTTGCGTGTCTGACTCGGGCCAGATAGGTTAATGGCATCTTCATCGGGGCGTGGCTCAGCCTGGTAGAGCGCTGCGTTCGGGACGCAGAGGTCGCTGGTTCAAATCCAGTCGCCCCGACTTCAATCAAGACTCACGGAATTCGTGGATCTCTTTTAATTATGGGGCACGGGAACTCGAGCAGGGTCGGCAATCGAGTTGCCTTCCCCTTTCCTGGCTTTCCTCTCCTGCCTTTCGGGCGCCCGCTTTGCTGCGCCGATTCCGGTGAAACCGCCCTGGACCCGAAATAACAGCACGCAATTACCACCCGGGGGGCGAAACAACAAAGTCGTTTCATGATTGCGGGTCGTTTCGATATGAGTTATCATGTTCGCTCGATAACAAGGCGACATACATACATAATTCCATCCCGGCGTGGTTACTTGTGAAAACACTCATTCCATTGTTGATCGTGGTTGTTGTCGTTTCTGCCGCACCGATTTCGGCCGACGTCGTCTATGACTGGACCGGTGACACCAGCGGCGGACGAACGGCCACGGCCGTGCTCACGCTGGCCAATACCTATACACCGGGTACGGCTGTTTCCAACATTGATTTCCTGGGGTTCAGTTTTTCAGAGCCACCGGCAATTTTTTATACCGTTCCCGGAGATGGCAACTTTGTCTCCGTATCAGGAATTCTTCCCGCTTTTTCGGGAGTCGCGCCCGGCACATTCAGCCTCGTTTTTGACAACGGGTCTTTCACCTCCGACTCGGCCCCGTCCTGGGCTTTTAACGGGCCCGGCAATTCCGACAGTGGCAATACCCACATCTGGACGCTTCGTCCGAACGTGGTTCCAGAACCCGCATCGGCGGTGCTTGCCGGTTTGTCTGGACTGGGATTGTTCGCCCGGCGACGCCGCTGGACCGTTCAGCGATGATTACGAATGACCAGGTGATTCCGACACTGGCCTGAATCACTTTTTTTTGTAACCATTCCCGAAGCTGAATGGCTGGCGATTGCATCCGCCTGCCGTCCAACCGTGTTGTCTGGCCCGTTCATCTGAATTTCGCCACCCCCCGAATCGATCCAGGCGGTTTGATGCGCGGTGCGACCATGGCGAAACGCTCGTCCCGCCGGATTGCGATGCCCGTTTCGTCGAGTTAAGTTGGCCGGGACGGCGGAACATCTGCCAATCGGTGGCTGAAATATTCCGGATTTGCGGAGATCTGGCCGGCCGGCGGTGCCAACAGGACGAAATCGGCCAAATGCTGTTCCAGCCGGTTCAACTCCAGGTCCAGTGGACACAACGCGACAAACCAGGCCGCGACGATGGCCAACGAAACAAAAACGCGTCGTGCCATGCCCGACGGAAAGCCCGGTGAATTCGCCAACCCTCCAAACGGGATGGCAAGCCTGGATGTGAACGATCGCGATTCCACCAGGATCCGCGGAAATTTCCATGTAAAAACCGGGATGGCGTTTTTTCGTCGCTGAGGCACCGTTGGCGCCGGGTCAGGCGATTCCAGCGTCACCCAGCAAACGATACACCCTCTGAAGTCGCTGTCGTACAGCTACCTGGTCATGTTCTTCCGAAAACGATTGGGTGTGGCGAGAAATCATCTCCGCATGGAGCTTCACAACATCGCGGTCTTCGTCGCGCTGAACGTGTTCGGCGACCGAAGCGAGCGCTTCAAGCAGACGGATCGTGACCGCGACGCTGTTGTGGCCGTACTGGCGGATTGGGTTGAAAGCGGCGTCCAGTGCGTTGGCAAAGGAAACCGGGTGCACGATCATTCGCAGACAGCCTTCGTCGTCGCAGCGATACGCCGTGGGCAGCTTCCGCTCAGACAATCTGCCCAGCGCTGCGCCCAGGCGATCAATGCAATTCATTGCCGTGAATGGGTCGTTGATACCAGGCGAGAGGGCGCGTACGGCGACTTCCACCAGTTCTTCAATCGCACATTCAACCTCCTGTCGCGGTGTACGGCGGATGCCGAGAATGACCGTTCCGTTTAGCGTCGCGGTCAGATCATCCGCATTCGAATCTTCGGCAAACGGCTCGCCAAACGTGCAAACGTCCGCCAGCGGTGATCCCGTCGCGATAAAGTTGCCCGGCCGAGAGTGCAGACGCAGCAAAAGATCACGCTCGCAAGCAAACTGCATCAGGCCATCCTCGTCGATCGCCTGGATGTAGCCATCGCCAGTGGAACGAACAACAAGACCGTTTTCACCGGGCCGCGTTGCCTGATCGCGTCCCTCGTCATTTTTGCGCGGCTCATCGCCAGCCGCGTCGCCAATCTGTTCGGGAAACAGCCGGTCGATTGCGTCATCCAGGTCGCCCGCGACCGCCGCCACGACATGAGGCGCCTGGATTAGCATCGCCACGTGATGAATGAACATGATCAGCATCGCCATGCTGAGCACTGAAAATATAACAGCCAGCAGAACGGAAAAGTGCGGGGCTGCCGGCCCGCCTTCATCGTGCTCGACGATTCTTAAAACCAGCAGGCAATAAAGGCTCGTCGACAGAAGCACGCCGAGCGTGATCTGCGTCGGCAGGTCGTACATGAACCTCCGCAGGAGTCTCGGCCCGAATTGTTGCGACGCCAGGGACAGGGTGACGATGGTGATGGAAAACACGGTGCCCGTGACCGCCACCATCGCTCCCGCCATGGCTGACAATGTGGCGCGCGCTGCCGGCGTCGTGGTGCGAATCCATTCCGGCAGCGACCAGCCAGATTTCGCAATCGCCGCGTCCAGCAGCGGCACCGTCAGTGAAAGGAAGACGGCACCCATCGCGAACCAGGTCGGCACGAACCAATAGCTCGATCGCCAGGTGTCCCAGACATTGAAGAGCCAGGTTTTCATCAGTGATGATCATCGCCTCCAGTGTGCCTGGGGCCGAGTAATCCGGAGCGGTAACCGGCGCGGCCGACAGGCACAAGCTGACGAGTCCGGTTCAGATCGCTCACGGTTCGTGACCGTTTCCAAAACGTCATGTTATACATGTCTTCTAATTTGGTCGAGAATCCCGGCCAAAAAACATGAGCTGGCCGTCATCCGCCTTTACCGCTGTCACTTCGCCGTCCTGAGACACGATCAAGCCAATCGCCTGTTCACATTTGCAGCCAACTGAAATGGCCGACTGGTGTTGCAAGTCCCCGATGGGCATACCAGCACTCGCTCCCCGCAACAGCATCCTGCACGGCCGCCCCCGCTGGCAGCACTGGAAATCTGATGTCAGGAGTCGCGGCAGGGCTCCATTGAACAGGGCTCGCCACGAAGCCTCGTCAGCCTTTGACACACAATTCACAGGCTGTTGCACCAACTATCGGGTTGTTTTCGCGATGATCGCGTGATTCCGCTGTATTTCCACAACCTTGCCGCAACTTGGTTGTATTGGTGCCGATGCCAGGAGAATTTCCCGGGAATCAAGATCCAGGCGGGTTGCAGGGGCGCGTTTCCTGAGCAACTGGTGTCAAACGCACGTATGCCGTAATGACATTTGCGTCCGCGAAGAATTTCAGGATGAATAACTGGTGTTCCGCGTCGTATTCAATCTCTGCGTTTTTCCCGGACAACCATCCCTCAGCAATTCCCCGTTTTCGCAAGCAAACAAGTTGTTGATACCAGTTAAATACATCGGAATCGGCGATGCGGGTCCGATCGAGTTTCGCGTCTTCAAAGCACGTCGGATCAAATGCTGACAGGAACCTGTGCCTGGACGGGACTCCCGGCTCTTGTGCCCGATGTCGATCCACATCCTTGCGCAGTCGCTCGTTGCTGAAATCTGCAAAGAATGGAAAAGGCGAATCAGCCGCGTATTCCTCTCCCATAAAAATCAGGGGAATTCCGGCATTTAGCAGGACCAGTGTCGCCGCCGCTTTTTGAAATTCGGGACACGCCAGCTGGTGAATGCGTTTGCCACAGGGCTGATTGCCAACGGCGTCATGGTTCTGCAATGCTACGACAAGCGAAGTTAAACTTGCGGTGGATTCCGCATCCGGGGCATGCCGTGTCGCTCGACGATGTTTTTTACCGAAATAGACATAACCGTGCCGGACCGATTCAACGATGTCGTTTGCGCCCGGTACTGGCGATTGGCGAATTGAAAGTCCGGAGAAGCATGCGAATAAATCGAGTGCATCAGGCAATCGCACCAAATCGCATCAAATGACAAATGCGATGCGGAGTCAAGCAGAAGGTGGTCAAATACGTTGGTTTCCGCAATCAGATGCAATTCACGTTTCACCGATTTCCTGAAATCCGATACCGCATCGAGAATCTCATTGAGGATTGTCCGGTCACTGTCATCATACATGAAATGCACGGCATCGAGTCGCAGACCATCCAAATGAAACTCATCGAGCCAGTAAATCGCATTGTCGACAATGAATCGACGAACATGTTTCGAGTCATCCTCGTCAAAGTTGAAGGCATCGCCCCACGGCGTCGAGTGCTTTTGGGAAAAGCAGTTGCCATACTTGCCCAGATAGTTGCCTTCGGGCCCAACATGGTTGTAAACCACATCCAGAATGACGGCGATTCCCAGCGCGTGGCACGCATCAACGAATTCCTTGAAGTCATCCGGCTCGCCATAGGAGTTTCGAACCGCGAAAGGATAAACGCCGTCGTATCCCCAATTCCATTTTCCCGGCGATTGGGTCACGGGCATCAACTCGATTGCAGTAATTCCCAGGTCGACCAAACTGGAAAGCCGGTCGATGGCTGCCAGAAACGTCCCTTCTCGTGTAAACGCACCGATATGCAATTCGTAAATAATCAGGTCCCGTTTGGCGATCCCGCTCCAGTCATCATCGGTCCAAACGAACGAATTCGGGTCAACCACTTGCGAATAACCATGCACACCATCCGGTTGAAATCTGGATGCGGGATCAGGACAGGTCTCCAATTCGTCCAGAACAAATTTGTATTGTGAACCGGTTTTGACGTCGCCGATCCATCCCGAAAAGTATCCCTGGTCATCTTTCGACAAACTGGTCTTGCTTGTCCCCGGTTCCCTTTTGACCTCAACTTGAACACGGGTATGTCCAGGCGCCCACACTTTAAAGTGTGTCGCGGTATCATTGATGACCACCGCTCCGGGGCGATTATTGTGAAAGTTGTGTTCGAACAACCTGAACCAGCGGCATCCCTCAAGAACCCCGCTCGTGGCTGAGCGGCGGGCCAAATAAAGCTGATTCTCCGTTTGACGTTGTTGGTGGGAGTTTCGAACGCGTTTCGCAAGTTGGCGGTCAGCATTTGCAACGACGATGGAGCGAAAACCGGAAGTCAGGGCCTCAACGTCGTTCCCCGAATCCCCCGCGTAGACCACGTCCTCAGCGGCCTGATTGAGGTGCCGAATGAGCCACGTCAGCGCATATGCCTTGGAACAGTGCAAGGGAACCAAATCGAACAAGCCAACTCCGTTAAACGGATCAACGCTTTGAATAATCGTGTACGGTGCCTGAACCTTGTCGAGTTGTTGCTGAATCAGGGAAGCAGTTGTTTCCAGTTGCGCCGCATCGGAATAAAAGCTGAGTTTGAACAACCCCTGCTTTTCGTCCTCTTGTGGCCGGATGCCGTCGATGGATGTGAGGTGCTCGCGCAATGTTATTGCCGGCATCGCAGATACGACTTCCATCAGAGCAGCTCGATAGTCCTGGACAATGCCGAAACCGCCGTGCGGAACGGGAGCAAATATCGACGTACCGACATCACAGATGACCCACTGCGGGGCGGGCAGCCCGAATTCCTCCCGGGCACTCTCAAACGAAGCGAAATGCCGCCCCGTAACGTAGACCAGAATGACGTCACGTTTTCGATCCAGTTCGTTCGCCAGGACGACCAGATCGACTCGATTCTGTTTATTGCCAGGTAGCGGAATCAATGTTCCATCGAGATCAACTGCCAATATTTGACGCCTGGTGCCGTCAATCCCTGCCCTTTCCATTTCGTGTTCAAATCCGGTTGATCTGTTTTTGCTAAACCCGCTCCAGCCACACAATCTGGTATGGCTCCAATGCAACCGCTTCTGATGCACTGTAAGTTGTGCCTGAAATTGTATCCCTGAAGAACCGGCCCAGACCAGTGGTACGGAGGGTATTGCCATCAACGACTTGACGCTGTTCTGAAAAATTGGCAAACACAATGAGTCGATGCCCATCGTTGATTCGCAAATAACCGAGTACGTGCTCATTTGTTGCCACAAGCTCCATCTCCTGGCCCGCCAGAGCAGGCAATGATTTGCGGAGACGGATCATTGTTTGTGTTGATCGAAAGATTCGTTGCCGAACAGAGCCATTCCCGGAGTCGATTTGATCGCCGAGTTCCTCCAGGAACTCCCAGTTCATTCTTGGACGATGTATCCAGCGCGTATCTCCGGCCTTGGCAGGATCCTTGATGAACCCGTAGTCGTTCAACATTCCCCATTCTTCGCCCAGATACAGCAGCGGGATTCCGCCAATACTCAACGTGATTCCGTGCAACAGCAACATTCGTCGAACAGCGAGTTCCTTTTTTTCTTCGTCGTTCTCTTCAACTGCTTGCTCCAAACCGGCCAGCGAAGCCATCGTACCTGAAATTCGCATGTCGCCCGTTTCCGTGTTTTCCTGGAATGGCACGCCGCGAGCGAACGAACCCGGGAATTGTCCTGTGAAGAATTCGTTCAAGAATCGGCGATGATCACAGGCATTGATTCCAACCGCACTTGCATCGTTATCGTCAAACGTCCATCCAATGTCATCATGGCAACGAAGGTAGTTGACCCACGCCGTATGACCGGGCAGCTGAAACCGGTGTCGCAAGGTTTGAACAAGGAGGGTAACCTTTCGAGTGGCCAGCGACTCCCAAAGCAGGGCCATCAGTGTTGGGTTATAGGATATCTGGCACTCGTTCGGATGAATGTACTTGATGACCTCGTCCGGGTGCACAATTGCTTCCGACTTGAACACGAGGCCCGGGGCCGCAATTCTGGCCAGACGATTGAATGCCTGAATCAACAAATGTGCTTCCGGCAAATTCTCGCAATCTGTGCCCATCCGTTTCCAGATGAATGCAATTGCGTCCAGCCGCAATATGTCGACGCCCATGTTGGCAATGAACAGCATCTCTTCCAGCATGGCACAGAACACCGCCGGATTACTGTAATTCAAGTCCCACTGATAATTATTAAATGTGGTCCACACCCATTGCTGCATTCCATCGTGCCATGTGAAGTTGCCCCGACGGACTGTTGGGAAAATCTCACGAAGCGTTTTCTCGTATCTTTCGGGTTGAGTTCGATCGGGATAAATATGGTAAAACTCCTGAAATTCCCGTTGCCCTGCCTGGGCGGCCCGGGCCCAATCGTGATCGTCGGATGTGTGGTTGAAAACAAAGTCGAGCACCAGACATATACCGGCTTGCCGCAAATCGTCCGCCAACATTCGCAAGTCGTCGATCGTGCCCAGTCGTGGATCGACCGATCGGTAGTTGCTGATGGCATATCCCCCGTCGTTGTCGCCGGGCCTCACCGCAAACAAAGGCATCAAATGCAGATATGTGAGCCCCAATTCCCTGAAATAGCCGACGTGCTCACGGGCTTTGCACAGATTCTCGCTGAACAAGTCAACGTACAGCGCTCCCCCGACGATGGCCTCGGACCGCAACCAGTCAGGGTTGTTGACGCGTTGACGGTCAATTTCGCACAATTCGTCGGGTCGCATGGACCAGGAACTGGCGGCAGCCGTCAAAACTTTTTCCACGAAATGGAAAAAATCGTAGCGATCTCGGTAAAGACGATAAAGGATGCCAAACAGCGGCCGCCAGTGGTCGTGGAGACGAGACTCAAACTCCTGAATCCTGTTGTTTGCAACCTGCAGATCGCACCAAACGGTTTTCAGGCGGGGTTGAAGTCGTCGCAGCGTTATGTCGGCCTTGAACAGGATGTCATCAGTACTGCTTTCATTCGATCCGGTCATTGGGGATGACGATTTTGTCCAAAAAGTTGTAGTACTCGATGCCTTCCAAAATTCCGGCTGCGTGGCTCGCTTTCGCAAAATAAATTCGAGGTCGGTTTCGCAGCCGGTTCAATTCCTTGCTGTGATTGGCAACGACCACTCCCAGGGTTCGCCCCAGCAGCATGCCCGCATCATTGCCGGAATCACCTGCCACCAGAACATGCTCGGGAGCGAACCCCCATTTCCACAGTACATGCCGAATCGACAAGTCGCTACCGCCGCGAACCGGAATGATGTCCAGGTAAACGCCGTGGGATGAAACAACTTTAGCACGCAGGCCGGCTTCGCGGAGCTTCTTTTTTATCCGGGCCACACCTGGGCTGACGGTTGTATCAATTTTGTAGCTGATTTTGTAATCCGACTGATGCGGTTCGCCCTGGGGACTCAGGCCCTTCAAACTGGCCAACAACTCGCGAATCTCATTCGGTTTCCAGGCGTAACCGATCGATTTCTGCCAACTTCGATCCGGTGTCAGGTTTTCGCCATAGTGAATCTGCGTTCCAACGTCAGTATCAATCAGGTCAGGGCGGGGCAATTGCAACTCTTCGATCAGGTTCATTGCAATGTCCAGGCGCCGGCCTGTCGCAACTCCGAACCCAATGTGTTCATTGCTCGTAATCAGCTCTTTAAAGGCACTCAATGCTTCGTCATCGCCGGTTAGCGTATTGTCAAGATCGGTGATGATCAGGCGGTCAAAATCGGGCAGTCGACGCGTGATCGGCTGGTTGATGTTCGAAGACAGCGACGCGTGATCAAGGATATCATGCAAATCACGCAGGTAGCGATTGACGTGGTTGGACCAGGAGTAGTGCTTGCGGGTCCCGGCGATCCCGTTTGCGGACCATGCCTCCCACTGGTCGGGCTCAGTTAATCCTCGCAGCAATGCGTGTTCAATGGCCGTTTCATCGGTCGGGTCAATCAACAATCCATTTCGGCAGTTCGCGATAATGTCGCGGGGCCCGCCATCATTGGTTGCGATAATCGGCAGCCCGCTGGCACCGGCCTCCAGCAGGGTCAGCCCAAACGGTTCGGTCAGCGCCGGATTGACGAAAAGACCCTTTGACCTGGCCGCCAGGCGATACAACTCAGGAACGTCATTTGGCATATGTGTCTTGGGGTAGGCAACCTTGCCATACAGATCGTAACGGTCGATCAGGTAGAGTACATTCTGGATGACGGCCCGCTGAGCCCTTGGCAGCACGCCAAGATCATCCCGGGTCCCCAGGATCATCACGAGATTTGCCATGTCCTGCAGCTGTTTGCTTTGACCGAATACACGGACCAGAACTTCCAGATTCTTGCGTTCGTCCGGTCGTGCCATCGTCATGATGACTGGTTTCTCCGGATCGCGCAGGAAGCGACTTAACTCGTTGGCGACCGCTGGATATTCCCAGTCAATTCCGGGAGGTGAGAATGACGCCAGGTTGACGCCGGGCGGAATCACTTCCATTCGACCAGGCACGTAGTGGTCGTAAAGTTCGTACTGCTGCTGTACCTCCTGGCTCGTGCTGGTGACGACCATGGCGGCTGTCTCAAGTGCGATTTCTTCGGCTTCAATACGGTTCGTGAAATTGTATTTTTTTTCCAACAGCCCGGAATTTGCATTGGCTTCCGACAACCGTTGCCGTTTGATACGACCCAGGGAATGGCCGGTAAAAACAAACGGAACGTGAAGCAAGCGTGCCAATTGCGCACCGGCCAGCCCGCCATCTGCGTAATGACCATGAATAATGTCAGGAATGCCGGTACGCTTGAAATGTGGCAGCGTTTGATCAATAAACAGCTCGATGTACGGCCAGAGCGACTCTTTGCGCAGGTATCGTTTCGGTCCGAATGGAATTCGCACGATCCTGGCATTGTCACAAATCCGCTCTACCGGCAATGCGTAGTCATCATCAACCATTGGGTCGACGACTTGCCGCGTCAGTATTTCTACTTCGCGCACACGGTCGTGGGCTGCCAATTCACGCGCCAGCTCCAGTACATATTTAACTTGCCCGCCGGTATCGGCATCTCGACCCAGTTCCGGGTCGCGAGCGCGAATCAATCCATGCAAGCTTATTAGCGCAATCTTCAGGTTTTTCGTGGGTTCGACAGAATACGGTGCCATCTCATCATCAACCGTGGCTTCGCATTGTTCCGTCAGGCTCGATGTCATCATTTCCCTCGTGTGGATGGGCGGATTTCACAACGGGAATCATCCGTTCCGTAAAATCGCGATAGTGTTGGCGGTTCGTCGTCAGGGCACCGACAAAGGAACACGTCCTTGATGCAAAATGAACCGCAGCGGCAAGGACTTGCTGCAACGGAATATCGTGCAATAGCCCATAAATTGTGGCGGCAGAAAATGCATCGCCGGCTCCAACGGAATCAATCAGGGGCTGCGGTGCCGGGGCTGCGGCAAAGAACGATTCCCCACTTTTGTCGATGGCCACGGCTCCGGCACTTCCGCAGGTAACCAGGAATTCGGTATTGCAATACTGTTCGCGAAGCCTGGCGATGGCCACACGAATTTGTTCAACCGATTGGCAGGTCATACCGCAAACAAATTCCAGTTCTTCATGATTGAGTTTTACCCATTGAGCACCGTCAAGTAATTCCTCAAGCCATGCGGGTTCGAAAAACGGCTGACGAATGTTGATGTCGACAAATCGCGGCGCGGCAGTCTGGATGAGCTGGCGCAAGGTGGCTTGCGACGTCTCGTTGCGAAACGCAAGACTGCCGGAATAAAACAAGGCCCAGTCCGATTGATCGGAATTCAAATTAGTCAGCCGGATATCGTCCCAGGCCTGATTGTCAAGGATCTCAAAAACCGGGTTTCCATTGTGGACCCTTACCTGAACCGTACCGGTCGGAAATTTGCCGGAGGTTTGGATTCCGCGAATATCCAAACCCCACTGACTCATAACGTCTTTTGCTTTCTGGCCCCGTGAATCGTTACCAACAGCCGAAATAAAAAATGGATCGAGTCCGAATCCACACAAGTTCCAGGCGACATTCAAAGGGGCGCCTCCCAATACAGAGGGCCCCCGTTCAAACTCATCGAACAGAGTCTCACCTGCAATTACGGGTCGCCTGGATATCATTTCTGTATCAAACAGGATTGCCTGATTTCCGTTCCCGGTGGGGTCGCCCCCGGCAACCCGTGGCTCCAGCCCGCTCATCGATCGTGACCTGGTGTCAACCCTGACCAGGCCTGTTCGCTACTGATGTTCGGAGGCTTAATCTTGAAAACGTTATTATCCACACTATCAATCTTTTTTCAACGGTGGATGCCAGGTACCCGAGCGACAACTGATTTTTTTTAACATTCATCGCTGGTATTCCAATTTGTGTTTTTGCGGCACTCGTGGCAAAGGACTCCACCGATGCACCATCAACTTACTGTGGAAGCAACGTGCGATCCTGACTCAAATGGACTGTGCTGGCGAAAGCCAGCCCGACATGGCCGGATGCCGAAACGCCATCGCAGCACAATCTTTGTGAGCTCAAACGAAAGAACAGCCCGGTTGAATATTGACCATCTGTCGCACAGCCTTGTGCAGAGACTCGGCGAATGCTGCGGTGGCGGCGACGCATCATCGAACCGCCCGAGGTTCACCGCAGTTCCGGCTACTTCATCACCAGCAGCAATAGCATGACAGCCGGCGCCTTTGCCCTGACGATGTGTTTCAAATGGGGAGGCACGGTTTCACCAGGTCGCCACATTTATTCCCTCGGCCGGTGGTCGTCCACCACCGCCTCGTAAACGGTCACTGCCGCCTTCGCCATCATCTGCAATGTGTGACCGGCGGGCAGCCGCGGCAGTTGCCCAAGCCCCATGCCGATGACGACTTCGGCCATGGCTTCCTCGATTTCCGGATCCAGCTTGCTGGCGACCTGCTGGACCATCCGTTACCTCCCGTGTTTCAACAGCAACAACAGCATGACGACCGGTGTCTTCGCCTTCACGCTGTGTTTCAAGTCCGGCGGCATGTGAATCCATGTGCCCGGCTGCGTTTCGACCTTGTCATCGCCAAGCGTCAATTTCGCCTCGCCCTGAAGGAAATGCAGAATGGCGGGCATGGACGCTGTATGTTCGGACAATTCTTCTCCCGGGCCAAAGCCAAAGATCACAACCTTAATATCATCGTCATGGAATAGCGTACGGGTCAGAATTCCGTCAGCCGGCGGATCGATTTTCCCGGCAAGATCAGCGATGTGGGTATATGCAGTGGTCATTTCGGTCATCCTGTCGTTTCCCGGCTAGCCGCCGGCACTGGCTGGCAGAACTGCCCGTCCATTCGCCCTGCCGGGGTGACTCCAGCCGCTCGCATCACGGACAGCACCCTTCAAAACCACCATTGGACGCCTTGGTTTGCTTGTGTGGAAGGCGGTTGGCCGGCGATTACGATCCACTGGGTTGACACCGGCCCGTATTCTGCAATCCGGGGAGGTTGCACGCGCAGGGCAAAAAACCGGCCCATCGGGGTGCCGAGCGAAAACTGATTCGCTCAAACAAAAACCAAAAAGTCCTTGCCCGGAATGGCGCCAACGAACCGATACCGCGCGTTTCCATTGACATACTGCAGTTCATACAGCGCGACACTGGTGAGCGATCGCCCGGGACGTGGTGCAGCCCCATTTAGTATTCGCAACGCATTTTCGCAAACCAAAAAGACCACATCCACCGCCAGATGTACTGGTTGGAAAGCGCTCGTTTCCAAATGACCATCACAGGGTCCACCAAAAAATTCGATTTTGTAACTTTTTTCAGGCATTTGAAAATTCCTTTGCTTTTGCCACGAGTTGCAAACGGCGATTCGAACCACAGCAACCGGTTTAACAATCTTGACGATCAGCCATTTCGCCTGGATCGACGAGCGGTTGGTCGATTTCACTCGCATTTTCCTCGAAGTCTGTTTTCACAATGAGTATCAAACAGCCGCTGGAGTGGATAATTGCGCTTGATCCTGTTGGGTATTGTTTGACTGCATTCAACCTTGCCGGTTTTCGGTCAGTCGATAGACGCCGTTGGGATGAACAAGCGACAACTGATATTCGGCCAGAACATCGGGCTTTTGATTCGTCATTGAATCAAGGACTGCTTGCATGCTCGCGGCGTGTACCGACCGTTCGTCGGGACTGCCGGAGTCCAGTACGACCAGCCTCAGGCATTCGTTTTCATGGCCGTTGTCATTGCCCAACTGACTTCTCAAATATCCTTCAACGAGTGGATAAGGCCTCAACGACAAATCGCCATTTTCCCGAAACCGGTCGTACGGGCCCTTGTCCGAGAATCCATAAATGGCAACGCACCTCGCATCCGGGTCATCCAGCAAAACAATGGGCCCGATTTTTTCATTGTCGATTAACAAGGCATAACGCGGCGTCGCGACAACGACATCATTAATGGTCATGGTTGGCACTTCGAATTGAGCCCAGTTGTTCAAAAGCGATCATTTTTTTAAATGCCATTCCACCTGTCCTGTTCATTGGCATTGGCGCAAATGAACCTAATGCTCCAGATAAAGAATTGAACTGGATAACTGAAATCCAAGCAAAAAAACCAACGCGCCCGCGCCAGCGAACATCATGCTTTCAATGCTGAAGACCGTGACACTTCCGTTTACAAGAGCGGTGCCGACCATGCCGCCCACGAGTCCACCAAGCATTCCCAAAAAAAGTGTCAGCATCATGCCGCGCTGGTCTTTCGCCGGCCGCATCCAATTAGCCAGTGCTCCACAGCCGAGGCCGACAACTGTCCAGATCAAAATTCCCATTTCAGTCTCCAAAAAATCTTCTTGTTTGCCGGGCAACGCCGCCCGAAAGTTTCGCAATGCCTGCACGTCTGCTCTCTTTCAATCATCTGGAAGCGGAGTTACCCGCAACCCGTCGTCTTCGGCACGGGCAATTGAACCCGAATCAGGTTGGCCCGCCCCTGAACTTGCCTGCACCTCCGTTGGATTGCCATCCGGATCAAGCAAGTAGACCTGAACCATCGCGCCCGTTGTAAAAACGTGGGTAATGGATCCGGCGTTTGTTTCGATTTCCGAAGCCGCTTCTCGAACTCCCCTGCCAGTTATCTGTTTGATTTCCTGTCGCATGGGTTCCGGGGAATTTAAAAAAAGCTGGCGGTGAAACTCCTGAACCTGGGAGGCACCCCTGGGATCGCGCGACAATGCCATTTCGGCGGCCGTCAATGCGTCGTCAAACCGCACAACCAGCGTGTCGCCGCTCAGGATCGCATTCACGGCACCATGAGCGTGTCCCGTTCTCTGCTGTTGAAGCTCGCTGGCCACGCGTACCAGTTGACTGGCAATATCCTGATCCATGACATTCATATGCTTGTTCATTTCTTCGTTCATTGGTCCGATCAATCGGCGCACAAAAAAACCGATGTGTCAGATCACCCGCAGGTATCCGACACATCGGCTTACTATTTAACAAGCCTCCTGGAGTCGCCAGGCTGCTTTCTATCCAGTCATCCGAAACGTCCATTGGCAAGGATCAAACGACCTTTTGCCGGGTGAATGCATTGTACGCGATGGAGCGCGTAAAAGACAGGCAGGATCGGTAGAGAACGACCACCCGCCATACTCACCCGGCCAGGAATTGCGATTAAAACTGTGCAGCATGGTCATGCCGGGGCGATGGCCAAACCGCGGGAAAAACGGCCGCCTGTTTGACCACGGAAAAACAAACCGGGGTTCGGCCGTCGCCGAACCCCGGAAAAGGTGCACATCTCGGATGGTCACAAACGAACAGGGTTGTGGTTTTCGATTCAGAACTATCGATTGACTGCCACTACTTGTCGGCTCGCGGCACAAGGACTTTGTCGATGATGTGAATGACGCCGTTGGATGCATCAATGTTCGTTTTTACCAGATTCGCCTGATTGACTTTGGCCATACGATCTGAGATTTCGAATTGGAGGTCGTCACCTTGAAGCGTTTTTTCCTTCACTGCAGCCATGGCGTCATCCGCATATACTCTTCCGGCGACAACATGATACTTGAGAATGGCGGCAAGCTTTTTCTTGTTTTTGGGCTCCAGCCATGATGCAACCGTACCTTTTGGCAGGTCTGCAAACGCTTCATCTGTGGGTGCAAACAGCGTAAGCGATTCGTCCCCGCTCAGGATTTCGACGAGTCCGGCTGCCTCGGCCGCGGCCAGCAATGTCTTGAATTTGCCCGCTTGTTCAGCGGTTTCGACAATGTTTTGTTCGGCAGGGAGCATCACCTTGTCGATAATGTGGATTACCCCGTTGGAACACTCAATGTCTGTTTTGGAAACGTTCGCCTCGTCGACTTTGACCATCCGGCCATTGACGGCAATGTCAATGCATTGACCGTTCAGCGTTTTCGCGCCGGTCATTTCGAGGACGTCTTTTGCCATCACATTCCCGGGAACAACGTGGTAGGTGAGTACTGCAATGAGCTTTTTTTTGTTTTCCGGTTTCAAAAGGTCTTCCACGGTACCCGGCGACAATTCGTCAAAGGCCGAGTCGGTGGGCGCAAATACCGTAAACGGTCCCTTGCCTTTCAGCGAGTCGACCAGGTCGGCCGCCGTCAGCGCGGCGACGAGTGTCTTGAATGAACCGTTGGATATCGCCGTTTCAACGATATCTTTTTTTGCCACCTGTTGGGCCAACAGCGTCGTTGTGCCGGTGAACATTGTCACAGCCAGTGCGGTGACCAGTATGTATGCGAAATAACATGGTTTTTCCTTTTGTCCCTGTGGGACGTGACTCGTTTTGTTGGACGACAGTCGAAATTGACCCGTCACATTCAGCAACTCGAGCCGTGGAGCCATACGGCCAGAGGGCGTGCACCGGAAATCTGGAAACAGTCCAGGTTTGAACAGTCAAACACGCGTTTCCAACAACAAAAAGTGGACTGACGAACTTGCGGTCGCAAACAATTGGTACTTCGGTGCGAATCGGGATGAGCCGAATCCACCGGGATTCCCCACAAGGGGTGACGCCTGGACAGCCTGAAGAAGTCGATCCATCTCACGAGAACTTGACAAAGAACTCAAGTAATTTCGGGTGGTTTGGCAGTGGCCAAAAAAAAACCGACGTGGACGAACACTCAATGTGTCTTCCGCGTCGGTTTACTTCTTAATCGGCCTTCTGGTGCCAACCAGACTGCCCTTTATTTAGTCATCCGAAAGGATGGGTGTGAAGGAAGTTGGCGATCGCAACCGCGTTCTTCTTTCAACGCCTTGCAGTGTAGGTCATCCTGGTCGGTTGTCAATGGGCCAGCAACAAAACGGCAGATGGTCACAGAATGCCGTGAACGCGAACCAACGGCGCCTTTTTTGCAAGCACGGCGATGATGCGTTATCTGTCCAGGTCGGATTCCCCGACCTGCAAGTCTTGTACCCGGCCAACGGGAAAACAGCTACAATGTTCTATCTGAACCACCGACAGGCTGTTGTCCGGCAACAAATGTGGCCCGTCATTTATTTTTTTGGAGATCTGTTTTTGAAAACTCAGGGAGAAATCGAAGCTGCCTTATGTCAGGCGATGTCGAAATTTGAACAGGAATATATGGGGCGCGGTCCCAAGGAAATTCGTGCCCACCTGATCGGTGACATGCTGGTCGTTCGCATGCAAGGCGTATTGACAGCCGCGGAGCAACACCTCGTGGAAACATTACCAGTTGAAAAGGGACGCGACCTGTTAAAGCAGGTTCGTACGCAATTAATCGAGATCGCGCGCCCGGAATTGGAAAAAATGACTCACCAGATTACGGGCGTCAAACCTGTCAGTTTGCACCACGACATCAGCACACTCACGGGTGAAGAGATTGTCGTTTTTACGCTGGATGAAGCACCGGTTCACAGGGAACCCAAAAAATAAACTCAACGGCTTGCCAGCTTGGTCAACAAGGTCCCTGGGCAAGGTTGCGGCAACAGCGACAGCAGGAAAACGGGAAAAATCGATTTGGCAAACGCGGATCCGGGTCAACCGTCGGTCTCCCGCTCTTGTATTTCCGGGGCGAACTGATAGAGTAGGGAACAGGACGCGACTGGACGCGGCACCAAAACCGGGCCCAATACGTGACACAAACCATTTTCGGCTGACTAGATAAAGGACGACCTGGAACTCAGGGGGTCCGTTAAAAAGTAAACCGATGTTGTCGATAACGCGCAAGCGTTTGGCACCATCGGTTTTTTTTGTGCGCTTTTGGCATTTATTGATTCTGAAGCGTGTTCCGTTGGCCTTTGACAAAGCACAAGGACGGCTTTTTGTTGTGACCGGTTCTCCAGCTTGACCCTCACTCTTTCGCCGGGTTTCAGTCGCACGACATTTGAAACAACACCAAATTCACAGGGTACAAAATGATTCGCCCCCTCTTCGTCTCAACTTATCCGCCCGAAGAATGTGGATTGGCGACGTTCACCAAAGACACAGCGGATGCAGTTGACCTTGCGGCGGGGGCTCGTGTTGCTTCGATCGCCGCGATTCAAAAGATCCGTACACACGCGGGCAACGATTCACGTGTCGTCCACGTCATTGACAACAAAAATCAAAATGCATACCGACTTGCTGCAGACGTAACCAACGCCGGCGCATTTGACATGGTAAGCCTGCAGCATGAATTTGGGCTGTATCCTGATGATTGGGGCGGTCGAATTCTGGAATTTGTGCATCGGTGCGACAAACCGATCGTCACTACTTTTCACACTTTGCAGGCGAGACCCGAACCGACGCCGCGACGATTGGTTCGAAAGTTGGCAGAGTGCAGTTGTGCCAGCGTGGTAATGTCGAAAATCGCGGCCAGGCTGCTGGTGGATGTCTACGGCGTTGACGATTCCTCGATCCATGTGATTCCGCACGGCGTCCCGGTCGTGCCGTTTGATCGCGACAACAGTCACCGAAGCCAACTCGGATTGGCCGGGAAAAACGTCATCTGCACGTTCGGCCTGATCAACCCGGGCAAGGGCCTGGAGCAAATGATCCGCGCGATGCCGTGCGTCGTCAGGAACATTCCCAATACTGTCTACCTGATCATTGGCGTCACGCATCCGCAAGTGAAGATTCAGGAAGGCGAATCCTATCGAGAAAGTCTGACCGAGCTGGCAGATTCGCTCGGAGTGGGAGGGCATGTTCGCTTCATCAACAAGTACCTTGGCCTTTCCGAACTGCTTCAGTATTTGCAATCATGCGATGTTTTTGTGACTCCCTATCCAGGCAAAGACCAAATCGTCAGCGGGACGATGGCCTACGCGATGGCGACCGTGGGGGCGATCGTTAGTACCCCGTATCTGTATGCCCAGGAATTGCTGGAGGATGCAAGGGGTTTGATGGTACCGTTTGGCGACAGCCAGATGATGGCCGATGCAACGCTGCGACTGCTGACCGATACAACATTCTTGAATGAGACTCGCAGACGGGCCTGGCAATATGCCAAACCCATGTTTTGGCCCAATGTGGGTCGAAAATACCTTGCCCTGTTCCATCAGGTCGTGAAAGAAAATCAGCTTGTGCCCGCTGCACCCTTGAACGGCTACCCCCTGCTGTACGACAAGAGCCGATCCGCCCAACCTGTTCAGAAAGAATCTTGATGCCCCCCCGCAATTCGTTGTCGCTGAAACATCTGGACCGAATGACCGATTCGACCGGCTTGATTCAGCATTGCATTTACAGTGTTCCGCGGCGCGAAAGCGGCTACACCACGGACGACAACGCGCGTGCGTTGCGGCTGACTGTTTGTCTGGGGGATGACGAACCGGACGACCGGATGATGGCACGCATCACCGGATACCTGAGCTTTCTCGAGCATGCTCGTTGTCCGGTGAAAGGGTTTCATAATTTCATGGGTTACCAACGAGACTGGCTGGACGCTGGCGGTACGGGTGATTGCCAGGGCCAGGCGGTTTTGGCACTTGCCGAAGTACTGGGGAGTGGTTTGCCGGCTGGCATTCGAGAATTGGCACGGGAACTGCTTAACAGCAGCTTGCCAGCGATGACGGACTTGAGAAGTCTGCGAGGGCAAGCGTACGTGATTCAGGCCTTTGCAATCCTGTCGCGCGCCGAAGTCGCCGATATTGGCCCGTTTGAACAGGTTGCCCGACGGGCGGCCAATCGGCTGGTTGCGTGTTATGATCGTTCGCAGCGCTCGGACTGGTATTGGTTCGAGTCGCAAATGACCTATGCGAATGCCGTGCTGCCACATGCCCTGTTCGATGCCGGTGAATGCTGGCCGGACGATGAGTTTTATTCCGTCGCAGAATCGTCATTTGGTTTTCTTGACCTGGTCACAACGGCTAACGGGGTTTTCTGGCCAATTGGAAATCGTGAATGGTATTCACATGGCGAGGAGAAATCGCTGTATGCCCAACAACCTGTTGAAGCGTCCACCATGGTGGCGGCGGCGCTCGCCGGATTTGAACGAAGCGGCGACGAAAAATATTTATCGGTTGGTTTCAGGGCCTACCAGTGGTTTCTTGGGCAGAACAGCCTCAGGCAACCACTGGTTGATGTGGATGAAGGTGCCTGTTTTGACGGGCTTGAACCATCTGGCGTGAACATGAATCAAGGCGCCGAATCGACGCTGGCCTGGCTGTGGACCGCGCTGGTATGGGGCGGCAATCAGCCGTCATTCACCAAACACACCGGGGCGGTCGCCGTCGGCCGGTAACCACGCGTGGCGAACAAGTCACGAATCTCCCTGCAAACAAATGTTCCGGGCAGTATGTCAGCAGAAATGAAAACGCCAAACCCGTACACGGAGTTGTTTCGGCGTTATCCGCACAACCCCATCCTCACTTCGCAGGACTGGCCCTACCCGGCCCATACGGTGTTCAACGCCGGGGCCTGCCAGATGGGTGACGAGACGATCTTGCTGGTTCGTGTGGAAGATCGCCGGGGCCATTCCCACCTGACCGTGGCCCGCAGCCAGGAAGGCGTTTCAAACTGGCGGATCGATCCCCGGCCCAGCTTTTCGGCCGACCCGGCCAACTTTCCGGAAGAAGCCTGGGGAGTGGAAGACCCTCGACTAACGTGGATCGCAGAGCGCGATGAATGGATTATCGCCTACACCGCTTATTCGCACGGCGGACCTCTGGTTTCTCTGGCCAGGACGAATGACTTTTTGTCCTTTACCCGAATCGGGCCGGTTATGCCGCCCGAGGACAAGGACGCGGCGGTTTTTCCCCGACGCTTTGGCGATCGGTACGCCATGATCCATCGGCCCGAATCGACCGGCAGTTCGGGCACGCACATCTGGATTTCCTTTTCGCCCGACCTCCAGCACTGGGGCGATCATCGCATTCTCCTGCACGCGCGGCGCGGTCCCTGGTGGGATGCCGACAAGATCGGCCTCAGCACTCCTCCGCTGGAGACGCCCGCCGGCTGGCTCATACTTTATCACGGCGTGCGGCAAACGCCCGGCGGGTGCCTGTACCGACTGGGCCTGGCCCTGCTCGACCTGGAAGACCCGGGGCACGTGTTGCACCGCAGCGATGAGTGGATCTTCTCGCCGGAGATGCCTTATGAGCGACAAGGCGACGTGAACGGTGTCGTGTTTCCCTGCGGCTGGATTCTGGATGAGGCCAGTGGAACAATCCGCATGTACTACGGGGCCGCCGACTCGTGCCTCGCGTTGGCCACGGCTCAACTTTCCGACGTGCTTGGCATATTTGTGCTCCTGCCCGGCCCCGCTGTCGCGAAGCGACCCGGGATGGTTATGATCGAACGACTGGCCACACCAAATTCTGAAAGACGGGACGACAGGTTCTGCATGAACCACAGCGAAATAAATCTCAGCCGCACCAACACGTTCCTCAAGCCCGACCAGTCACGCGTCCTGTTGCGGCCTTTTACTCCGGGGGACTCGAAACGCATTGACCGGATCATTGAGCGGATCATGTCGCTCTCGGAAGAACAGATCGGACCTCTTCTGGATGACGTCACCGCTGAATTTTCCCAGCGTCACGAGCGTGTTCATCGAATGTGTCTGGAGCGCTTCGAGCAGGTTCGCGGAGAGCGCATCCCGGAAGGAGCCGATGTATCCGAACCGAGACGCCAGCTAATCGGCGCCTATTTTCTGGCCGAATACTCGCTCGAATCGTCGGCGCTTTTCAACCCGTCGATTGTCCCGCACATGGACCAAACGGGACTGGCAAACGGAGCACTCCGATTTATTCTCAGTCTGCGCGCGACGGGCGAAGGCCACATTTCCTCGATAACGTTTCGCACCGGCATCATTCATGGCGATTATCGGATTGAAGTCGATCCCCCGGCCGGCTTTCTCACTGAGCCTCGTCAAATCCCCACATCGGCTTACAAAAAGGGATTGTTCAAAAGAAAACTTGATGAGCTTGGTATCCGCAGCGACTTTGCCAGCCGGGTGTTGAAACAACTTGGCACGTCATTCTCAATGCAGGAACTTCGCGCCAGCATTGACGCGGAGATCAACCGGCAGCGTCATACGGACGGAGTATTGCATGCGGATCATGACACAGCGCACGGGATCTGGATGTTGGCCAAGTCGAATTACGAGGTCCGATTCGAGCCCGAGAAGCAACTTTCGGAGCGTATTCTGTTTCCAGCCACGCCATCGCAAAGCAATGGAATCGAAGACGCGAGGTTTGTCCGCTTCAGAAACGGCAATGGAAGCCATGTCTATTATGCGACGTTCACGGCGTTCGATGGCAAAATCGTAATGCCCGAATTGATTGAAACCGGCGATTTTATTCACTTCCGGTTTATCACTTTGAATGGCCCCGCTGCGCAAAACAAGGGCATGGCGATGTTCCCGCGCAAAATCGGCGGGCATTATGCCATGCTCGCGCGACACGATAACGAAAGCATCTACCTCAGCTTTTCCAAAAATGTGCATTTCTGGGACGAACACAAATTGCTGTTTCGACCGAAGTTTCCCTGGGAACTGACCCAGATCGGAAACTGCGGTTCGCCTATCGAAACGGCAGCAGGCTGGCTGGTACTCAGCCATGGCGTCGGCCCGCTTCGCAAATACAGCATTGGTGCGTTCCTGCTGGATCGCGATGACCCCGGCAAGGTAATCGGCCGTTTGCGCCAACCCCTGATTCAACCCAACGAGAATGAACGCAAGGGTTATGTGCCCAACGTGGTTTATACCTGCGGTGCGTTGTTACACCGGGATGTCCTCATTATTCCCTACGGATTGGCCGACCACGCAACCAGCTTCGCGACCGTTGCCGTTGATGAAGTTCTGGCTGCCATGAGTCGCGAGGACCTTTAATCAACATGATGCCAAAACGGACTGCGAACCATCAGCGAATCGCAATCCTTTCTCCCGTCGCCTGGCGAACCCCCCCCCGTCAATACGGCGCCTGGGAAACGGTTGCCAGCAACATCACCGAGGGACTTGTCTCGCGTGGCTGGGACGTCACATTGTTCGCAACCGCTGATTCGGTAACCGGCGCCCGGCTGCACTCGGTTGTTGATCGCGGATATGAAGAAGATTCCGGCATCGATCCCAAGGTCGCCGAGTACCTGCACATTTCCGAGGTCTTTGAACGGGCTTCCCAGTTTGACTTGATCCACAGCCACTACGACTTCATGGCATTGACCTGCACGCGGCTGGTCAAGACGCCGGTATTGACAACGATTCACGGGTTCTCATCGCCGCAAATCATGAAGGTATACGAGAAATATCGCGACGGTTATTTCGTTTCCATTAGCAATTCAGATCGAGCGCCTGGACTCAATTACCTGGGAACCGTCTACAACGGGATCGACTTGTCGTTGTATCCGCTGCGAAAATCGCGTGGCGAAGAACTGATTTTTCTCGGCCGGATACACCCCGACAAAGGCGTGCATCTGGCAATCGAAGTGGCTCGCCAAAGCGGATGCCCTCTGCTGATCGCGGGAATCATTCAGGACGAAGCCTACTTTCGCGATCAGGTACAACCGCATCTTGACGGCCAACGGATTCGCTTTCTGGGACCAGTCGATGTCGCTGGCAAAAACGAATTGTTTGCCCGCGCCGGGCGGTGCTGCACCTGAACACAATTCCCGAGCGATTCGGACTGGTTATGGCCGAGGCCAACGCGGCCGGCGTTCCCGTAATCGCCATGGACCTCGGTTCATGTCGCGAAGTGATCGATGATGGCACGACCGGGTTTCTGGTCAACAATGTGGAACAAGCCGTTCAGGCTCTGCAGCGGATTTCGAAAATCGACGGCCCTGCCTGCCGGCAACGTGTCCAGCAGCATTTTTCCATCAATAGCATGGTCGACGGGTATGAACGCGTCTACCAGAAGATTTTCGACACCGAGATGACAAGGCAAATATGACCAGAGACATCGTCAGGCGATATTCCGGTAACCCCATCCTCACCAAAGCGGATATTCCCTACCCGGTGGAAACGGTTCACAACGCGGCGGTGGTCAGGCACGGCGAACAGTACATCATGCTGTTCCGGTCCCACCTGCGTACCGGACGATCCATCATCGGTTTGGCACGCAGTCTGGATGGATTCCAATTTGTCGCTGATGCCAGGCCTTTTTTGACACCCGCCAGTGAAGGGCCGTTTGCTGCCTGTGAAGAATTCGGCGTCGAGGATCCGCGCGTTACCAAAATGGACGACGTTTATCTCATTACCTACAGTGCCTATTCGCGAAACGGGGTCAGGATTGCCCTGGCAAAGACCAGGGACTTTGTTCATATCGAACGGGTCTCACTTGTCACCCAGGCCGATTACCGGAACACGGTGATTTTTCCCGAGAAGTTCAACGGACTGTACGCCCGCCTGGACCGGCCCCATTCGGAGATTTGTCCCTGGTCCATCTGGATCACCTATTCGCCGGACCTTGTTTACTGGGGCCAGTCCCAAATTGTAATGAAGCCGGAACCCTATCACTGGGATGAAATGAAGATTGGCCCAGGCGCGCCGCCGATCAAGACAACCGATGGCTGGCTGTCCATCTATCACGGAGTTTTCAAAACGATGGACGGATCCGTCTACCGGCTGGGTGTTGCCCTGCATGATCTGCGCGATCCGGCGAAAGTCATCGGTGTCGGTGATTCCTGGATATTGCAACCGGAAGACCCGTGGGAAATCACCGGGTACGTGCACAACGTGGTCTTCAGTTGCGGCGCTGTCCCCGAGCCCGATGGAACCGTAAAAATTTATTGGGGTGGGGCGGATACGGTCATGTGTGTGGGCGAGGCGAATCTGGCTGACCTGGTACATCTCTGTCTCGAACACGGTCGAGCTGCAATTTGAAAATACAACGGCACCATGAGACCGCAAAATTTCGACAGTGTCTCCGCGAGTTTCATGTTTTTGAATCCAGGAGGTACGCAGGCGGTTGGACGGACACGTCAGGGACGATGGTGGCAACGTCGGCTCTGGCCGTGCCAAGGGCATTTTCAACCACGAATGATCGGGACTGACACGCCCCGGCGATGGCCTGCCGTGCCCTTCGGGACCTTGCCAGCCATGCGGCGTCGCATTTTCCCGATCCGGATGATCCTGTCCCAGTTTTGCCGATGGGCGGTCCCTACAGCGGGCATTCGTGCAACCGCAGAATAACGCGCGGCGGCTGTTACCTGTTTCGCCTGCCGGCATTACGCCCCGTTGGGTAATGGATTCGATGCAGGGTTTTGCGGGGGACGTGACGCAAACACGTGTCAAATTCGCGATGGCAGAAGTCGCTGGTTCGAATTCAGTCGCCCCGACTGACTGGAAAACCCTGTTTTACCTGCCGAAGTCTGAAGGTTTGTTGCCCGCCGGTGGTCGGCGGCGGTCGGCGGTGCGGCCCGTTTTTCCGGTCGGCAGGTCGGTTCCCTGCCGTCGTTCAGTCAGCGGCCCGAAGGTCGGTAAACACCCGAATCGTGCCGCCGCGGTCCTGTTGTGCCCGGGTCGCCGCCTCACGGGTCGAGTAGGCGCCGATGCCGGTGCCCATGGGCGTCACCAGCTTGTCACTGTGCAGGAACACCGCGGTCTCGGCATCCAGCCACTCACGCGTCACCGCGTCCGTCGCAAACCACCGAATTTCCTCGCAATCACCTGGATCAAACTCCAGCATTTCCCCCACGTCGTCAAAGAGCAGATAGACGATGCGTCCCTGCTTGCGCATTCCGATCGCGCCGGCAAATCGCTCGTCGCTGATGATCATCGCACACTTGGCGCATACGTCTTGCCCAAAGTGAACCCTGGGTGCCGTGATCTCCGTCGGCGACCGCTCACAACTGGCGAGCGGCAACAGCATGAAACACAAGATGGCAAATACCTTTCTCATAGCGGTCTCCGAACGAACACGGCCCAGGCCACCGCCGCCGGCATCAGGATCCAGGCGACGAGCAGGCCAATCAGCAGCGGGAACAGCCAATCGCCGAACTTCTGCACGGCATACAATCCGGCCGGTCCGAGCAAGTCCAGCGTCGAGTCGAAGCTGGCGATGCACGCGAGCTTGAACACCTGCGTCGGATTCGCGACCGACATGAACAACATCTGGTCGACCTCCAGCGACAGCAATGTCGAGGCGCCCATCATTCCGAGGTCCCCCAGCAATGTCACGCAGAGCCATACGAATATGGAAACTCCGATCGCCGCGCCGGTGCCGGACAAGTGTTCCGATCAGCATACCGATCGCCAGCATCGACAGGGCCAGCAACATGCTCAACCCGGCCAACCACAGGAACAGTGCGCCGTCCGCCGATCCGTGCCGCGACAGCAACATCGCACTGAGGCCAAAACCAATCCCGATCGTGGCGACGAACGCAGCGGACTGGCCCATAAACTTGGCGAAAAACACCTCGGTGCGGGTTACCGGCTGGGCGAGCACGTAGGCGAGCATGCCACGGTCCCGCTCTCCGGACAACGACAGGGCCCCCATCGTGATACCCATAAGCGGTACGACGAGCAGTGTGAGATTCACAAGACTGGCTGCGGTTTTGCCAAAGCCCGCCAATCCGGCATAGCCTGTCCCCAGCTGGGACAGATACGCCAACCCGATCGACAGCGCAACGAACACCACTGTATAGAGAATAAACCACTTGTTGCGTAACGAGTCGCGCAACTCCTTGCACAGCAGGGGCCACAGTGTGCGGGGATCGACGATCCACTCTCGCGGCCGGGATATCGCGACTTCCACACCTGTCATTGAACAGCTCCCCTGGGAATGGTCCGGTTGGTGCTGGAGGACAGGTTCAGGCTGTCGTCAGCAGGCGTCACATGATCGACGCTGCCGTTGCACCGCGCGTCGATACCGGCGTTTCTCAACGTGTCAATCGCTTTGCCGATGTTTGTCCGGTCAACCAGCAGGGAAACCTCGGCCGACTCGCCGGTGCGGGCCGAGGTAGCGTCATCCCGCACAATCCGACCCGACTCAAGCGTGACCACCCGGTCAGCAATTCGGCGCACCTCCTCGGGTCGATGGGAGATCAACAATACGGTTTTGCCAGCGAGCCGGAGGCGATCGATGTCATCCAGCAGTTCGATTCGTCCCGATTCGTCGAGATGCGATGTGGGCTCGTCGAGGACGATGGCAGGCGGATCATTAAGCAGCGCGAGCCCCAGCGACAGCCGCTGCTTCATTCCCCCCGACAGATGCCCGACGCGCTTGCGTGCGTGCCGGGCCAGGCCGATATCGCGGAGCATGCTTCGCGCCTCGGTCACACCCGTCCGTTTTAACCGCGCAAACAGCACCGCCACCTCGGTGACGCGCAGGTCGTCGAACAGCGCCGGCTCCTGGGGCAGATAACCAATCAACCGGCGGGCCGCCTTGCCGTTCCGGCGCACGTCGAGCCCGCCGACGCACGCGTCACCACGGAACGGCAGCAGACCGAGAAGGCACCGGATCAGCGTGCTTTTGCCTGCGCCGTTGGGTCCCCACAATGCCACGGCTTCGCCCGGCGCGACCGTCAGCGAAACATCATCCACTGCGACATAGCGCCCAAACCGTTTGGTAATGTTGCTCATCTCAATCATGCAGCTCACTCCCGCCTCCGCGCAGCCCGGCGTTCAGCCGCCATTCGGCCATTGACATCGCCGGCGCCATGCAGGCAAGTCCGATGCCAAGCAGGGTCATTGCGGCGAGGGCACACGATGCCCGGTCAGTCTTCGATTGCGCCTCCGCAGCCTGCCCGGTGCCAGCCTGTGGCGGGACCATGGCGAGAAGCGGGGCGGGATCCTCGATTTTGGGTTTCGGGGCAACGACGGGAAACGCCCGCGCTGCCATCTCCAGCGCATGCTGTGCCGGACTGAACAGGAACAGACGCATCCGGGGATGCCGGTCGATGAGGTTTTCGAAAAATGCTTGAGCCCGGTACGGAGTTTCACCGATTCCGTCCCCGTCCAGATCGAAGCCCTGATAGTCGTTCCAGAAGTTTCCGCGTCCGTCGACAGCAAAGACATTGTCGCGCAGTGTTCCCGACCCGAGTATGGCTACCTGCTCGACATTGTCGACGAAGGAGTTCTCCGAGAACCGGTTGCGGGACACGTTGGGCAAGAAGCCCACACCAATATCGTTGTATGAGATAACATTCCGGCGGATGTTGTGAACCACACCTGTTTCAGAAGGCGAGTTGTCGAGGTGCAGCCCCACCCGGTTGCCGACCACGATATTGTCCTCTGCGATCAGTCCATCCATGTCCTTCAGGCCAATGCCAAATCCGCTCGGGCCACGGTTGCGGGCCATGATATTACGGCGGAGCACAAGGTTGCGACTGTACATCAGGAATGTTCCGACCGAATTGTCGGTGAGGACGTTGTCCTCGAGTATGTTGTCGCTGCTGTACATGAAGTGCATTCCATAACGCCCGCCGGTCACACGGTTACCCCTGAGCACGACGCCTTTCGAGAACCAGACGATAACATCGCGGCTGCCATGCACAATATTGTGTTCGATGACACTGCCGGAGCTTTCCCAAAGCCGGATGGCGTCGCCCCGCCGCGGTTCGGGCAGCGGCTTGCTCGCAATCCGGTTGCCGCGGATAACACTGTCCGGTGACTCCTTGAGGTAGATGCCGAACAGCACGTCGGCCAGATCGTTGTCCTCGATCGTCACCCGTGGTGCGGTGACCACAATACCGGCGTTTTCACGATCCAGGCTTTTGCCGGTACCGCGGATGTGGAATCCGCGGAGGGTAACGTCGGGCGCCGTGATCGTCACAACGTCACCCTTCCCGGGTCCCTGAATCACAACCTTGCCCCAGGCCACGAGCGTGAGCGGTCGCTCGATTGATACCGGCCCGCGATACGTGCCGGCGGGCACTGTCAGCGTCGCGCCGGATGGCTGTGCGTCGACCAACTCCTGCAGGTTCCGCGACTGCGCAACACCGCTGGTTGCGGTGAACAACAGCAGCAAAACCGCGGAGATCGAATGCCAAAATATCCTCACGAGACCTGCTCCTGCCGCCGGGCGCGTGCCGAGTCAACGAGCGGCTTGTAGGCGCGCCGGTGCAGGTAGAGTCCGATGATGGTCAGCACCGACGCCAGGATGGCCAGTTGCAAACCACGTCCCATCGACGACCGGGTCTCGAATTGGCCAATCAGGCCGGTACCAAGCAGGGGCGGCGTAAACGGCTCGATCGAACTGGACAAGGCGGCCGTGGGGTCCAGGTTCTGCCCGAAATCGTTGAGCCAGTAGTACAGGTCTCCCAGGAAGATTGCCGGAAACAGGATGGCCGGTATCGCCAACAGGGCCGCCCACCTGGTGTGAATGTACGTCGCTCCTTCCACAAGCAATACCAGGGCGATCAGGGCGAAAATCGAGAGTGACCGTTCCAGCTGGGCCGCTTCCTTGAGCGGGCGCATGCCGATGTAGTGGTTCAGGCCGTCGATCTCGCGAACGTCGCCTTCCAGCCGGTTCACATACGCCGTCACCGAAAGGCCATCGGGATACTGCGGCGCAATCAGCAGCATGTGCCAGTACGGGAGAAAGATGGAGATCAGCAGTGCCACTCGCGCCAACGACAGGGCAATCGTCTGCGCGGCGTACCGCAATCCTTTTTTCTGCAGCTCTGCGGCGGGTACCCGCGGACCGAATACAACACCGACCATCGACTTCATGAAAACACTCGCAACCCGTTAATGGACAAGTCCGGCAATCCCGGGATTTCGCCGGTTCTGTGGCTTGGGGTCTCAACCAGGTTCTGTTATTCGGACGCTGGCTCTACCAGAAAATAGCCCATCATCTCCAGATGCAGGGCAGAGCAAAATTCCGAACAGTAGAACGGGTACACTCCGGCCTCGTCCGCATCCAGTTCCAAACGCACATACTCGCCGGGCTCAAGGCTCAGGTTCACGTTGTACCCTGGAATGGCAAAGCCGTGTGTCGCGTCTTTGGCACGTTCGATGTTGGTAATGTGCCATATCACGTGATCGCCTTGTTGCACCTTGACGTGCTCGGGCGTGAAGTGACTTCGCACGGCGGTCATGTACACATTTACCGTATTACCGTCTCGTTCGATGCGCTCCTGCCCGGCGACCGGCGCGGCAGGATCAACGGCTTGAGCATGCGGGTCCCATCCCAATTCGGGATACACTTCCCAAACGTTCAGCTTGTCGGCTTTGATAATCTGCGCGTAGTGCGGTTCGCCCAGACCGATGGGACAGTCATACAGCAACTGCATGTTCTCGCTGGGAGCCTCAATGTCGATCAGCTGGAAGTTCTGTGGCAGCAGCGGACCGGTCGGGAAGAAGCGATCGATTGACCATTTGTTCATCGCAATGAGGTATCGACCGTCAGGACTGACGGTATCACCTTCGGCCGCCACAATGTGTCCGACATTGTAGTGAACATTGATTTTGCCCACCATGGACCAATCCGGCTCCGGGTTCTTCGCGCCAGCGTCTCCGCCCATCGCCCAGCGGGCCACGGCGGGTTCGAGGAACAGTGAGGTATACGCATAACCCTGATTGTCAAACTGGGTGTGCAACGGGCCCAATCCCACCTCGATTTGTGCTTCAACGCAATCGTCGAAGTCGAGGACCGGAACACCAAACTGGTCGGGCTCGGCTTTCCCCGATGCGATCGCTCCCTGGATCTTGTCGAAACTGTAGACGGTCACGTGGGGATCGAGCTTGCCCGAGACAACAATGTGCTGGCCATCAGGAGATACGTCGACGCCATGAGGACTCTTGGGTTCCGGTATAAACCAGATCAGTTTCTCTTCCAGCGCCTTCTCCAGCGATACCACCGGGAACCCGCGGACATCCACGGTGTTTCCAGGTTCTGCAGCGACCTGGGCTGCCTTTTCGAGGTTAATGACATGCATATAGTCGTTGTCGCGCTGGCTGGCGCCCGCCTCGAATGGCGGCTTGCCCGATTCAATCCCCCCCGTGGCCAACTCGGTGTTAAACGAATTCCCGAACACCCAACCTTCGCTAACGCCTTTCCCGGCGTCGAACAAGTCCTGCCAGTAGGGGGGCAGCTCCATGGCGAAAGACTTTTCCACGTCAACACGACCGGCAGCGCGGTCGAATTTCCAAAACGTCACCATGCCACGGTATTGCTCGTTGTATTTCTCGATGGGAGCGTACGACCAGCCGAGAGGATGCCCGTATTGGCCGCCTTCGATGATCCACTCCGTGTTCGGCGTGACCATCGTACCGCCATGATCGCTCAGCGAGATGGGGTTCTTTACGATCTGTTTGGTTTCGAAGTCTCGCAGGTCGATCACGGCAATGCGGGCGTTGGCCTTGTCGTTGATGAACAAGAACTGCCCGTCGTAGTCCCCGCCGGTTTCACTGAGTGCCGGATGGTGTGTATCGCCCCAAAGAATGTCCCGTCCATCAATGCGGCCCTCGGCGAGCACCTCTTCACCGGCACCGTAGCCCCACCCCTGCCAGGGCTCGGGGGTGAACACACCAATGACACGGAGCAGGCGCATCGACGGCACGCCAATCACCAGGACCTGCCCGCTGTGACCGCCGGAGGCGAAACAAAGGTATTCATCGTGCTTGCCTGATGGCAAATACGTCTTGGCGGCTGCCAACAGATCGTCCGGAGTGAGCTCACGCTGCCTGGCCACCGCCTCGACGGCGGGCATGCCACCACCGGCGGACACCGCGGATTTGGGAGTTTCTTTCCCGGTTGGTTCGGAGGGCTTGCCTTTGCAGGATGCGCACGTCGACAAACATGCTGCGCAGGCCAGAGCCGTTAACCATCGCGGGTAGTCAGGTTTATTATTCACTGCGACCTCCGAGTTGTTTGAAAAACATTTTACGGTGAATGTTCCGATGAACCTCGCAAATCGGCTTGCAAGAACCGCATGAACTGTACGATGTCCGCCAGGTGCTGATCGGTAACCATCGGATTACCACCCTTCGGTGGCATCGCAACACCTGTTGTATTGTCTTTTTCCCATGTGTTGCGGCCGAGCTTCAGGAACATGACCATCTGGATGTCACTCTTTCCGGCAATGAACTCGCTGGTGCGAAGATCTTTTCCCAGTTTCGGCTTCGCCTCCCCATTGGGACCGTGACAGGCTGTGCATGTCTTCAGATACTCGGTGCGGCCACGTTTGATTGCGGCCAGATCGAGAGAGTATTTCCCGGCGATGATTTCTTCGCGCATGTTCCGGGCACGCAGGGGCGCGCTGACACGGAAATTCGTTGCCATTGCCCCGCCGACCGTACCAGCCGCGATGAGCCCGAGTAACAGGGAAACCACCAGCAGCGCCACCAGCGAATTCATGTCGGACTGGCGGCGGCCGACACTGCGGTCTTCATTCGGGGCGTTCACAAGGCAACCTTGTCAGTTTTCGGTAACCAGGCCATGTATGAGGTAATCAGGCCATGTATGAGGTAACCAGGGCATAAATGAGGTAATCAGGGCACAAATGAGGCAATCAGGGCATTGATGCTTTCTTTACCTCTTTACGAGGATATGATATCCGGCTAGAGTGTGTCCAGAGGTGATGGCCCCCAAAATGAAGATTTTTTCAGATGCTTGCGAATACGGACTGCGGGCTGCGGTTTGGCTCGCGGATCGACCCCGCCAAACCTGCAAGGTCCGGGAGATTGCCGCCGGAATCCAGGCTCCTCCGGGCTATCTGGTCAAGGTGCTCCAGCGTCTGGCCAAGGCCGGTATCCTTTCGGCCCAGCGAGGCAGTCAGGGCGGTTTCACACTGGAGCGCGATCCCCGCGACCTGGCAGTGCTTGAAATTGTCAATGCGGTCGATCCGATCGAACGCATTGACACGTGTCCGTTGAAGCTCGAGTCTCACACCAGGGATCTTTGCCCGCTACATCGGCAGGTCGATGATGCCATGGGGCTCATCGAGACAACCTTTGGCTCGGTCACGATTGCGCAGCTTCTGCCCGATCAAAATCCTTCGAAATCGCGCTGCACGTCGCTAAGCCACAAAGCCCCGTCTGGAGACAAATAGCAAAGGGAAAGCCATAAAGGGGTCAGGCTACTTTATTTCAATAAGTAGCCTGACCCCTTTTTTACTTTCAATAAGTAGCCTGACCCCTTTTTTACTGCCTGACCCCTTTTTTACTGCCGATCCCGGTGTTGCCAAAACAAGACAGTGTGGCCATTTCGAATCATCGACGTTGAGCGTTCCCGCCAAAACAACGGTAAAAACCGGTATCCGGCAGCTCGTCTGCCGCGGGCACAGGAGTTGCATTCCTGACGGGTTCAATGGTTCGTTGGCTGGTCCGTCAGTGTTTGACAAGGGCATCAAAATGTTGGTTCGATTCCCCGGTGTTGTTCTTGTCGTTTCGGCCCTGCTACTGGCTTCCTTGAATATCGGGTGGCCAGGCCAGTTGCCGGCGATTATGCCAACGGTTGCCGAACCGATCGCACAATCCGACGACCATCCGGACGCCGACGGTGCTCTGTCATCATTCGAACCGAAAGTGCCTGCCAACGGCGCCGAGCCGCCAGATCCTGAAAATCCCGGCGAGGATACGGTGTTTGCCGAAGCGCGGCAGGAAACAGCCACGGAGCCCGTCGCGTCCAGTGCTGCGAGCGATCTGACCGTAAACGACGAGCCGCTTCGATCGCTGCCCGTAAAGTCAGTGGGTCCAACAAGATTGCCGACCGCAGCATCATCGACCGTCCACACCACCCAACCAGAAACAGCCGCCACAGAAAACCGTGTCAGCCAGCCGAAGCCGGATTTGGCACCATTCGATCATCAGCCTCCTGCGGGGCCGATAGCGCATTACAATGCGCGAATGACCCATCCCGCGATGTCCGTGCACAATTACAGTTTGTTGCAATTCCGCCATATGATGAAATGTGGAGGGACACCTCACCCGTCCGAACTGGTCGGTACATGGCGCGGCGTGAACAAGGGAATTGCGACCGTGGCCATCGATCGCCAGTTCATCAAGCAGTTTTACATGGTTAACGGCCGGATTTGTGGCGACAATATTGTGGTTCGCCAGGTACCGGACAATCAGTTGTTGCAATGCGGATGGCGTCCGGTAATTGATGGACGCACCGGGCAAGTGAAGCGACAGGGCAGATTCGCCGTGCGGCCGCCGCAGGGCATCGGTCACTTTCGGCACGGACTCGTCCTGGACTACCGGGCCGGCGGCAACCCCCGCGGAGACCGCTCCCGGTTGATTTGGGATCAGGTGGTCAAGCTGGATGACAATCACATGCTCGGACGGGCGACCATTCGAACAGGACTGGCCAAAGTCCCCGTGGCGTATTTCGTGCTGGAACGAATCCAGGAATAGGTGTGACGGACGACGAGCCACTGGTTTCCCGGCCGTTAGCTGTCACGCCGTGCGCATCGAATTCCTCATCGCCCATGCCGATGTCGTTGCGGCCGGACAATCAGGGCGATGGGCGACGATGTCGAGGCTGATGAGGGGCGAGGGACCTGGAGCCAGGCACCGGCGACGACCGCCAGGCTCATGGAGTCCAAAACCCGGAACTTCATCGAGATCGAACGAAGTGATCCGTCCATTCTGGCCCCCCTGGCCGACCAGCCCCCTTATGGGGGTCTTAGGTCATTCCTTTTCCCGATAGCCGATTCCGGCTGACCTCGTGTCCGATGCGCGGTAACGGTACAATTCACGGTCGAACACGGGCATCACCGGACCATCCACCCGTCTCTCTCACCCGACCCTTGGCTTACAGGAAAACCGTCGGTTATGACTCAAACCACTTTGGCACGGCAAACCGGCAAATCCGGCACTCAGGAAAACCAAAAAACGATGTCACCTGCCGCGACCCATCGCATGATTTATTACTTTGGCAAAACCCGCACGGATGGCCGGGGCATCGGCCGGGACATTCTTGGCGGCAAGGGAGCCAATCTGGCGGAGATGACCGGGATTGGTTTGCCGGTACCGCCCGGCTTTACCATCACGACGGAGGTCTGTGCCCGGTACTACGAAAACAGGGAGAAGCTGCCGGGTGATCTGATGAACTCGGTCCGCGAGCATATTGCGACGCTCGAGAAGGAATTGGGCAAGAAGTTCGGGGACCCCGAAAACCCGTTGCTGGTTTCCGTCCGTTCCGGGGCCGCCGCCTCCATGCCGGGCATGATGGATACGATTCTGAACCTGGGATTGAACGACCAGTCGGTAAAGGGACTGGCGACGGCCACGGACAACCCCCGGTTTGCGTATGATGCGTGGCGGCGACTGATCAACATGTTCGGCAACGTCGTGATGGATCTGGAGCATGAACAATTCGAGCATGAATTTTCCGCCATCAAGAAGAAGTACCGTGCCCGGCTGGACAATGAAGTGCCGGCGGAAGGCATGCAGGAATTGTGCGACGTTTATCAGCGCGTATTCAAAAAACATTCAGGCCAGAGCTTCCCCCAGGATCCCTACCAGCAACTGGAAATGGCGATCGAGGCCGTTTTCAAAAGCTGGAATACGCCGCGCGCCCGAAGCTACCGGCGGATGGAAGGAATCCGCGGGTTACTGGGAACCGGCGTCAACGTTCAGTCCATGGTTTACGGCAACATGGGAGACGATTCCGGAACCGGCGTCGCCTTTACCCGAAATCCGTCGACCGGCGAGAACAAATTCTATGGCGAATTCCTGGTCAACGCCCAGGGCGAGGATGTGGTGGCCGGCATTCGCACGCCCCAGCCGGTCAGCGAGATGCCCCAATGGAACAAGCAGGTGCATGCCCAGTTGCTGGAAATCAAGCAGAAACTGGAAACGCACTACCTGGACATGCAGGACATCGAGTTCACGATCGAACGGGGCACGCTGTTCATGCTGCAGACGCGAACCGGAAAACGAACAGGTGCCGCGGCGATCAAGATTGCTTGCGACATGGTTCGCGAAAAACTGGTGGACGAGGAAACCGCCTTTATGCGAATTCCGGCCGGGGACCTGACCCAGTTGTTGTTACCGGGATTCGATCCGGTCGCCCGCAAATCGGCCAATGTGTTGGCCAGGGGTTTGCCCGCATCCCCCGGGGCGGCCGTGGGCAAACTGGCATTCACTGCCCAGGAAGCCGTGCAGCGAACCGCCGACGGTGAACGCGTGATTCTGGTTCGCAAAGAGACCAGTCCGGAAGACATCGATGGCATGCACTGTGCCGCAGGCATTCTGACCAGCACCGGAGGGATGACCAGCCATGCGGCGGTGGTGGCCCGTGGTTGGGGCCGCTGTTGCGTGGCCGGAGCCGGGGAACTGCAGATCCGGGAAACGGCCCGCAAAGTCGTGGTCAACGGCAAAACGCTCACCTGGAAGGATACGATTTCCCTGGACGGGTCGACGGGGGAAGTCATGGTGGGCGAACTGCCCATGGTTCAGCCCAAATTGTCGGGCGATTTTGAGACCGTGATGAAATGGGCCGACAAAAACCGCACGCTGGCCATTCGCACCAATGCGGACACGCCGGCGGATGCCAAAAAAGCCCGCAGTTTTGGGGCCGAAGGCATCGGCCTGTGCCGGACCGAGCACATGTTTTTTGATGAAAGCCGAATTGCGGCCATGCGGGAGATGATTGTGGCCGACGACAAGCCCGCCCGCCGCAAGGCACTCCGGAAACTGTTGCCGTTTCAGCGCCGCGACTTTGTGGGAATCTTCAAGGCCATGCAGGGATTGCCGGTGACCATTCGCCTGCTGGATCCACCGCTGCACGAATTCCTGCCGCATGAGCGAAAGGCCCAGCTGGCACTGGCCGCCGAATTGGGTGTCTCCGGAAACCAGATGAAACATCGCGTCGCGCAACTGCACGAACAGAATCCGATGCTGGGTCACCGCGGCTGTCGTTTGAGTATTTCCTTTCCCGAAATTCTGGAAATGCAGGTGACCGCGATCACCGAAGCGGCCATTAGCTGTGCCGCCCGGAAAGTCCCGGCCCGCGCCGAGATCATGATCCCCCTGGTAGGTGTCGATCGTGAACTGGCGATGCTGCGGGAACTGGCCGAACAAACGATCGACAAGGTGAAACTGGCCAAAAAGTTTAGCGGTAACCTGGACATCATTATCGGCACGATGATCGAAATCCCCCGTGCGGCCCTGACGGCCGACGAGGTGGCCCGGCACGCCGACTTTTTCAGTTTTGGAACCAATGACCTGACCCAGATGGCGTTTGGCTTCAGCCGCGACGACATCAGCTCGTTCCTGCCGACCTACCTGGAAAAGGGAATCTTTCCCGTCGATCCGTTTGTGTCTCTGGACCAGAGCGGGGTGGGTCAACTGGTGGAAATCGCGGTGCTCAAGGGACGTCAGGAAAAACCGAAGCTCAAGATCGGTATTTGTGGCGAGCACGGTGGCGATCCGGAATCGATTGATTTCTGCCAACGGATTGGCCTGGACTATGTCAGTTGCTCGCCGTTCCGTGTGCCGATCGCCCGCTTGGCCGCGGCTCAGGCGAACTTGCGAAATCGGTAATCAGCGGACCGTGAACGAATGTTCATTGTTTTTGAAGGCGTCGACGGGACCGGCAAATCAACCCAGTTGCGCCACTGCCAATCCTGGCTGGACCGACTCGGTTTTACCGTAACAGTCTGCCGTGACCCCGGCAGTACCCCCCTGGGAGACCGGCTCCGGGAGCTGTTGCTCGACGGTCGTGAATTGGAAATCGCCGGCGTTTCGGAGATGTTTCTGTTCATGGCTGCCCGCGCGCAGCTGGTTCAGCAGGTAATTGTCCCGGCCCTGCACGAGAAGCGGATTGTGCTGTGCGACCGGTTTCTGTTATCCACGGTCGTCTATCAGGGTTACGCCGGAGGCCTCGATCCGGCAGAAATCTGGCGGATAGGCGGCACCGCCACCGGCGGTCTCCAGCCCCATTTGACCCTCGTGTTCGACGCTTCGATCGAGGTGGCCATGCACCGCATGGGTTCCCGCCTGGACCGCATGGAATCACGGGGCGAGGATTTTCTGGCCGAAGCCCGCCGCGGATTTTTGGCCGAATCCGCCCGGCTGGCCGGAGTTCAGGTGATTGACGCCAGCGGCGATCCCGCCGAAATTCAGCAACATGTCCAGTCGGTGATCCAGCCGCACCTGCCGGCCCCGCCCGGCTGACCGAACCAGAATCCGCGCCCGGCACCCGGCAGCTTCGCACCATTCGCGACACGCGCTTATGAACACACCTGCCATCATTGGACACGATCATGTCCTGGAAAAGTTTCAAAGGTGGATCGCTGCGGATCGACTGGCGTCAACGTATTTGCTGGCGGGACCCCAGGGAATCGGCAAATACCGAACGGCCCGTTTCATTGCCAGGAGCCTGTTGTGCGAGGGAACCCACCGCCGTGAATTGACGTTCTGCGGCCGTTGTTCGGCGTGTCAACAATTCGATGCCGGGACGCATCCGGACTTGCTGGAAGTGACTCGTCCGGCGGGCAAGAACCTGATCCCGCTGGAATTGCTGATTGGTCCCAAGGAACAAAGAATGCGTGCCGGACTGTGCCATGATCTGGCTCTCAAACCGTTCCGGGGCGGATATCGGATCTGTATCATTGACGAGGCCGACTTCCTGAACCAGGAAGGTGCCAACTGTCTGTTGAAAACGCTGGAGGAACCGCCCCCGCATGCGCTGATCTTTTTGATCGCCAGCAATGAGCATCGCCAGTTGCCGACGATTCGCTCGCGCTGCCAGATTGTGCGATTTCGGCCCTTGCAAGTCGATGAAATCTCGCGAATCCTTCGCGACCAGGAGCTGGTCGAAGAAGACGTTGATGTCAACGAGTTGGCGCTGGCCGCCGGCGGCAACCTGGATTTGGCCCGGCAGATGGCCAGCGGCCAAACGCTGGATTTTCGCAGTCAGCTGTTTCAGCAACTGGCTACGCTGGATCCCACCGACCATGATTTTGCCGAAATCCTGTCCGGTTTCGTGGATGAAGCCGGCAAGGATGCCGCGGCCCGCCGTGACCGTTTACGGATGGTGGCGGACCTGGCTACCATGTTTTTCCGCGACGTCATGTTGTTGCTGGCTGGCCATTCAGCCCCCGGCGACCCGGCCGCGCCATCCGCCGTGGCCTCGGCCGTGGCCCGCTGGCGCGGCGATTTGCAAACGGCCGCCGACTGCCTGGAACGCTGCCTGGATGTCCGCAGTGCGATTGCGGCCAATGCCAATCCGTCCGTGCTTGTGGAATGCTGGTTGTCGGATCTGGGGAGAATCATGCGAGGCGAACCCGTAACCACTGGATGAAACCGCGGACCAGGAACCAAAAACCATGCATGTCCCGCGAACGTTGGCGATTGGGCCCGCATTGCTGATCGGGCCCCTCTGGCTGGCATGGTCGCTGTCGTGGGCCAGTGCCCAGGCGGTGGCCCCGCTGGAATCGTTGCCCGTGGTATTTCAATCCGACTTTACCGCCGACGATGACCGCTGGCAGATGAGTGATCCGGCTGCCTGGCAACGCGACGCCGCCGGCTGGTTGAGTCTACGCGTCAAACAAAGCCATTATCAGCCGCCGGTACGCAGCCCTCTGCATCTGGCGATTTTGAACCGGCTGGAACTGGCAGATTTTGTGCTGGACGTATCGGTCCGCAGCACGCACCCGGATTATGGACATCGCGATGTCTGCTTGTTTTTTGGTTATCAGTCGGCCGACCGGTTCTACTACGTGCACCTCGGAAAACAGACGGATGAGCACTGTAACCAGATTTTTATCGTCGACGGTTCGGATCGAAAAAAGATATCGGTTCAAACCAGTCCCGGAACGCCCTGGGATGACCAGTGGCACCAGGTGCGTGTTGAGCGGCAAGTGGCCAGTGGGGAAATCCGCGTCTGGTTCGACGACATGGATCGGCCGGTGATGAGCGCCCGGGACCCCACGCTGGTACGCGGCCGCATCGGGCTCGGTTCGTTTGATGATACCGCCGATTTTGACAACCTGGTCATTCGCGGTCGTCTGGCTGAATGCCGCTGATTGAACCAGGGCAGGTGTTTCCCGCAATGCGACCATCGTGGTCACGCAGCCCGTTCCCCCGGTCCACAGGCCGGTGGGCCGCTATCCGGCCAGATTCAGAACCGAATCCATCTGCTGCGACACCGCATGCAGCCATTCGGCATCTCCGGCATTGACTTCGGCTGCCGCCCAGCCGCTGAATTTGATCTCCGCCAGTGCCGCCCGCACGTCGGCCCAGTCAATATCTCCCTCGCCGATCGGGGACCAGTCCTGATTCGCGCGGGAGTAGCCCTTGACATCCAGTTTGACAATGCGTCGCCCGAGAGCCCGTATCCATCTTCCGGGCTCACCGTATTTCCAGTGGTTGCCGATATCGAATTGCATCCCGACCCACGGGGAATTCAGTTCGTCGACAAACCGGACGAATTTGTCGGCGGATTGATTTGCGCCCCCGTCGTGATCGTAAAGGAAATGATTCCATACGTTTTCGATGGCGATCACCACACCCAACCGGGCGGCCAACGGCAAGGCCCGTGAAATATTTTCGACGGCCCGGGGCCAGATTTCGTCTTCCGCTCCATCCTGTCCATGGCCCACGACCAGTAATGCGGTATTGCCTGACACCGCGTGAGTGTCACGAATGGCGGTTTGCAAGTCTTGCAGGGCCGCTGCCCGCGTCTCTGCGTCCGGACTGGTGTGCCGAACCGTCCAGTGCGTGGAACAAACTGTTCCGTCGACCGGCAATCCGGACTGACGGATCGCGGCGCGAGTCTCTTCCACATCCAGGCCGGGTGAATTCAATTCAATTCCATCGAATCCCGCGTCGCGGGCTATTTGAAACTTCTCCACCAGGGTCCGGCCGGAACTCACCATCCCGATTTTCAGGGACTTGAAAATGCGTCGTTCGTCCACAGGTTGTGACACGGGTGGTTCGGCGGCGGCCAATGCGGAAACCAGTCCGCTGCTGACGAAACCACTGGCGCCAGCGAGCTGAACAAACTGGCGGCGGGAAAGGTAAAATTCGCTTGACATGACAGGCACCCTCTGGCGAGTCCGTTGGCGGGGCAACCGCGCCATCAGGATTTTAGCACAGAGTTGCTCTCCGGCGCAGCCAGCGCGGTCGGTGATCGCCATGCCGGTCCCAAGCCGGCAAAAAAAGGCCGACCCCGAAATGGTTGGGTCGGCCTTTGATGGTTCAGGTTGTCACGGTCCGCCTGGAACTGTCGACCGTCGCCGTTTCTAGTAGCCGATCGAGGGCAGGCACAACTTTCGCGGTGGAACGTAGGGCGTCACCGGAGCCGGACCACAACCGTCCAACAGGAAGTCACGAGGACCTCGCGTTGTATAGTACGGATAGGCGTACGCCGGAACACCTCCGCGCCCGGGCCGCCCATGCCCTGGCCCTGGATGGCCGGCGTGTGAGGGATGGCGCCATAGGGGTTTCCTCCATGGCCAAACAGGCCGCCGCCGTGAGCCCCCAGGCGGGCCCGACAGGCGTTGCAGAGGCGGCCACCGATGCCACAACCGTTTTGACCACATCCAAAATGTCCACTGGCCAGGGCGACACCACCGTTGCCATACCCGTTACCCCCGTTGCCGAGCACGCCCCCGTTGCCGAGCACGCCGCCGTTGCCGAACACGCCGCCGTTGCCATACCCGTTACCGCCGTTGCCGAACGCACGGCCGTTACCGCAATTGGGATTGCCACATCCGCAAACGCTGCCCGATCCGGCACCCCGGCCGCAACGCCCGTTACAGGCTGGATTGCCGCAACCGCAAACGCCGTTCTGACCGGCGGTTGTGCTGCAATAATTTCCACCGGCACCCGCTCGACGCCCGGCCAAACCGCCGCAATTGGGGTTTCCGCAGGCGCAATTGCCAGCCGATCCACCACAGCCACCGCCGCAGTTGGCGTTGCCACATCCGCAGCCGCTGCCGCCACCGCGGCGGACGCCTCGCAGGCCGCAGGCTCCGCCACAATTGGCATTTCCACAACCGTCACAACCGGTCGCTGCGGGAGCAGCGTCGCACCCCGGGTCGCAACTGGCGTTTCCACAGCTGTCACAACCGGTGGCCGAACGATCAGCGATTGCGTCGCAGCCGCCATCGCATCCGGCCTTGCGGCAAACGCGGCAAGCGGCACCGAGACCACACCCGCCCCGGCATCCCGCCAGACCACAGCCGCGGCACCCGAGACCCAGACCACCGTGGACACCCGCGCAATCATCCGTGCACAGGTTGCCGTATTCCGCGTAGTCGGCATGGTGGCCAAATCCGCACGATCCACATCCCATGCCATTCAAACCGAGTTTGCAACCCAGGCCGCACAGTCCCGGTGAGGCAACCGTGACCGGACTTCGGTGGTGGATTCCCCCGAAGAGTCCGGTGCTGCAACAGTGACCTCCCCGGCCCCCGATCGCCGCGACGGAACCATCGCAGCCACCGCCGAAACTGTCACAGCCACCATTGCCGCACGTCGACTGGGAGATACAACATCCTGAAAAGCTACAGGCCATCATGGCCACTGCCGTGGCCAGCATTATTGAACGCATGGTTCACATCCTTGTATTGCGATATTCCGGGTCGATTCGCGGTCGTTTGGGAACCGTGAAAGTCAATTTTCCTTGCGGGACACCGGTTGGAAATGGATTTGCGGGATCCAGCCGGATGATTTGTGAAATCGATGAACGAACGACAACTGTTCACATCGTCACTTCGTTCATCGTCGTTACAAATCGCAGAATTGAACAAAAGCCAATCGGTTGAATGGGCTAATCCTGCCAGCTCTGTTAGAGTTTTCGGGTTGGGAAAAATGCACCTGCCCGGCGACGACGCGCCATCGCGGCGGGGGCGCCGGGATCGCTGAGCAGATTGCCCCACATCGGCGCTGCTTCCTCCCATCACGGGTTCCGTGAAATTCAGGTCATTCAGGGATGGGGCCGGCTTGCCCAACCGGCCTTTGGCGCGGCAGACGGCCTTACCCGAAATCCGGGGTTCGCGTCGCGGCCATCTGGGCGATGGACTGGTATTCTGAAGCGGCAAAGGCCGAGTCCAAATAACGAACGATGATGCGGTGTTCGGCCGGGCCGGCAGCCGCCGTGTCGATCATCAACCGGGCCTGCCGCCAGCGACGGTCAAATGGCGATTGGTCGACCCGTGTCGTTTGCACCTTGTCGAAGAAGGTGATACTGGTTTTGCGGTTCAGGACACCGCTGCGATAAATGATCTTTTCTCCGCTGCGGCAATACCGCATGGCCCGGCTTTTTTTGGCGGCCCAGGCGATCAGCGCCGGGGCTGCCAGCACGCCCGCCAGCCATCCCCAGGGGCGGGTGACTGCCCAACCGAGCGCCGCCACCAGCAACGATTGAACCCCGGCCAGGCGAACCAGCCGTCGCCGGGCATTGCCGGCCAGGGGTTGCCAATCCAGCCTGGCCTCGTTCCATTCCAAACCCGGGCGCAGCTCGTGCAACAGGCGGTCGACGTGCCGTTCGGGAATGACCGGCACAAACCAGCGACGCGAAACCGTGGCGGACGCGTTCTCCGCCTGGCCACCGCCGCCACCGGCCGTTTCGATTCGAATCGCAGCCAGATTCATCCAGCGCATCAGCAAGGTCCGGTGAATACTGATGAACTGAATCCGTTTTCGGGGGATCGTCGCGCTGACTTTCGTAAACAGTCCGCATGAAACTCGCAAATCTTCTCCATGACGGGTCAGACGATATCCGAAGAACCTCAGGATGTACCAGACCACGCCCAGCAGACGCAGCACCAGCAGGACGGCTACCACCATTCCGCACAGCATCAGAGTATTTACGATGGAACCGTCCAGAGCCGGCAGAAACCTGAGCAGGCGGTCCATGTCGAGGCGCGAGTACAGCTCGTTCTGGTAGACCAGGCCGACGGCGATTCCGATCAACAACATTCCCCGATTGCTGGCCAGTCCCGCGCGGACCAGCAGCCCGGTCGGAATTTCCAGAAGAGGTTCTGCGATGTGACCGGTCCCGACCGATACGGCCCCCGCCGGGGCCTCGAATTCGGTGTCGGGCGGTCCCGAAGGGGTCGCCGCGGTTTCGTCGTAACGTTCGGGGAACAACTCCTCACGCAACAACGAGACCTGACGCATCGACAGGACACGCAGGGTCGCCTCCGCCTCCTGGCCGCTGGCGGTCTCGACCCGGACTTCGGCAACGCCCAGCAAGCGGTGCAGGGGATTTTGGACCAAATCAATGTTCTGGATTCGGTTGACCGGAATCGTTCGCAACCGTCGAAAAATCAGGCCTTGCTTGATCACCATTTCGCCATCGGTCACCAGATACCGCAACGTGAAGTAGCGAAACACGGAAAACAGCACCGCTGGAACGAACAGAACGACGGCAAACAACATTCCTCCCCAGCTGCCCTGGGCGGCCGAAAACAGGGCGATCGCGGCGGGGATCAATAACTGCCGAAAATGGGAAATCAGATCGAATACCAGCGAACTGGGATGCAGCCACATCGGGGAATTCGGCTTGTCCCGGGACACCGCATGCTCCGGGTGGGATGGTTGTTCCGGGGAACCTGGCGGCCTGTCTCCCCCGGAATCGTGGCGCGGTGGACCTGCTTCCGGGGGGGCGGAATCGCTGATATCCCCGACGGGTCGATTCCCGACCGGATCCTCAGGAAACATGAGCATGCCTCCGGGCCCGCACGATTTCATCACGAACCTGTATTGCCACGTCATGATTCAGTCCCGGCAGCTCGACCGACGCGCTGCTGGTCCCGGCCGTATGAACCGTCAGGCTTCCCAAATCAAAAGCTCGTTGCAAAGGTCCCTGGGACACATCGGCGTGCTGAACGCGGTTCATGGGAACGGCGATGCGATGCCGCCAAAGAACGCCTTTGCGGATTTCCAGGCCACTATCGTCGACTCGCCAGCGGGTGTGTCGAAATGTCTTGCCGGGCCAATAGATGCCGAACCACAAGGACGCGGCTACAACCAGGAACGAAACGGTCGCCAGTCCATAGAAAAACAGGTCCAGTCCCCAAATCCACCAGCGGATGGCCAGCCAGACCACCGCGCCGGTCGCCAGCACCGCGGTAAATATCAGATTGCCGACTTGTTCCGCCCGAACAAAACGCGGATCAAGCGTGTACATCGCCGGCTCCGGCATCGCCGGCTCCGGGATCGCCGGGTCGGCGGGCGGTTCAGCTGTCCGGGTGACCGCCAGCGCCGGGTCGTGCCCGGCCCCCGGCAGCGTGCCGGAGGCACCGCCGGGAGTCGGCGGCCCGACTCCGGAATCCGGAGACAGCGAGTCCCGTTCGGTTTTCGGTGGGTCGGGCAGATTATCCATCGGGGCGTCCGTCACAGAGGGGACATTCACTGGTAAGATGTTCGCTCTATGGTAACCCACATCGGGATTGAAAGCTGTTCGGATCCAGGCAAAGGCCATGAATAACCTGCCCCATCCTTCCCAGGCTACTCCGCTGAAAATTGACCGGCTGGAAATCGCAAAAAACTGGCTGCCTCGTTATACCGGCATGCCACTGGACCGGTTTGGGGACTATGTGCTGTTGACCAATTTTCACGACTATCTGAATTCGTTTGCCGCCCGATTTAATTGTGACGTCTATGGCAACGGTCGAGCCATGCAGGCCGCCACCAACAGTTCCGGCCTGACGATGATCAATTTCGGGATGGGATCGGCCAATGCCGCAACCATCATGGACTTGCTGATCGCCCGGAAACCCAGGGGAGTGCTGTTTCTGGGGAAATGCGGGGGTTTGAAACCGTCTACCGAGATTGGGCATTTCATCCTGCCCATCGCAGCCATTCGGGGCGAAGGCACCAGTCTGGACTATTTCCCGCGCGATGTTCCGGCCCTGCCATCATTCAAACTGCACAAATTTGTTTCGGATCGGCTTGTGGAGCGGGGTCTGGAATACCGAACGGGTGTGGTCTACACCACCAACAAACGGCTCTGGGAGCACGATGACGAATTTCGCAAACGGCTGGAACGGATGACGTGCATTGGCATCGAAATGGAAACCGCCACATTGTTTATTGTGGGTCACTATAACGAAATCGCCCGCGGGGCCCTGTTGCTGGTTTCCGACGTACCCATCACACCCGATGGCGTCAAAACCGAGGAATCGGACAAGCAAGTTTCAGAGAACTGGGCGGAGATTCATCTGGAGATCGGAATCGAGGCCATGGCCGAAATTGGAAAACGGGGCGAACCCATCAAACACTTTCACTAGTACGGCGGCGTCAGCCGGCAATCCCGGTCACCCGTCAACGGTTCAGGCTGGACGGACGTTCAGTCCCCCGTCCCGGAGGTTAACGGCCGACCTCCCCGCCGGGAAAGCCGACCGTACCGGATGGCCAAATTCGGGCAGCCATTTCGGGCGGGGTTGTTCGCTCCGCACTGCCACCGCAGGGAATCAGTCCAGAAAGCCGACCAGTTCCTGGCTGCGACTGGGCTGTTGCAGTTTGCGAACGGCCTTGGCCTCAATCTGGCGAATTCGTTCCCGGGTTACCTTGAATATGTGCCCGACTTCCTCCAGCGTGTAGCTGTAGCCATCGCCCAGGCCATACCGCAGCTTGATAATCTCCCGTTCCCGGTAGCTGAGGGTTTTGAGCACCTTGTCGATTCGCCCCCGCAACATTTCCTGGGCGGCACCGAGGGCCGGATTCTCGGCCTCACCATCCGGCAACAGATCACCGAAATGGCTGTCTTCGCTGTTGCCGACCGGCCGATCCAGACTGATGGGATAGCGGCTCATGGCCAACACCCGCCGCGCTTCGTCGATCGTGGTTTCGCTGCGGCGGGCCACTTCTTCCAGGGTCGGCTCACGACCCAGTTCCTGCAGCAGCTGTCGGGACACGGTCCGCACCCGGGACATGGTCTCGACCATGTGCACCGGGATTCGGATGGTGCGGCTCTGGTCCGCGACCGCCCGGGTAATCGCCTGGCGGATCCACCAGGTCGCATACGTGCAAAACTTGAACCCGCGTCGATATTCGAATTTGTCGACCGCCCGCATCAATCCGGCATTGCCTTCCTGGATCAGATCCAGAAAACTCAATCCGCGATTGCGGTATTTTTTGGCAATGGAAACGACCAAACGCAGGTTGCCTTCGGACAATTCCCGTTTGGCCTGCTGGTATTCCGAAAACACTACCTTCAGATCCCGGACCCGATTACGCAAGCTGCGGGGTGATTCCTGGCAGGTGATCAGGATATTTCGCAGTTCGTCCTGCAGCGGTTGTCGTTCGGAGACCGGTCGCCGGGCTTTTTTCAATTCCTGAATCTTGGCCATCAGCTGATCGACTCGTTCGCTGAATTTCTCAACCGTGGCGATCAGTGATTCAATGCGATGGGTCCGCAATCCGAGTTCCTCGACCAGGCGAACGCAACGCCGGCGGCGGCGGGCCAGGCTGGTCCAGGCCTCGCGACGGCGGGATTTGGGAACCGACTTGCTAACGGCGGTCAGGTAATCGTGCCGGTTCATGACCAGCAGCTTTTCCAGGGTGGTCAGGTTATACGAAATCCGGCCCAGAATCTGTTCCTTTTCCAGGCGATCCGTCACCGAAACCTGAACGGTGCGGTCGAAGGGAAGTTCACCGTTATGCACGCGGTGCAGCACCTTGTAGGCCGACTGAATCACGTAATCGCATTCCAGCAACCGGGTACGGAACTTGCGCCGGGTATCTTCAATCCGCTTGGCCAGCGTGATTTCTTCCTGTCGGGTGAGCAGCGGGATTTCGCCCATTTGCGTCAGGTACATCCGAACCGGATCATCCGACCACGAATCGGACTCATCGATTCCCGACAACATCTCGTCATCGGTCGAGTCCGCGTCATCATCGACCTCGGCCTCGATATCATCCGTTACATCGTCATCCTTGTCATGCTCCGGCGCTTCTTTTTCGGCAAGGGATTCGTCAAAGGGTTGATCGGATATACGGGTTCTTGTGGCGTCATCCTCGAACTCGTCCAAAATCGCGTTATACAATTTTCCAACTCCTGAACCGTGTGAGGGGGACTGGCAGGTCGTATCGCGGCCGGAATCCGGCCAACCGGTTCAACCGCCGCAAATTGATCAAACCGGGGGGTTCGATCATCGACCTGGTGGCCCGGGCCGGGCCACTGCGGATTGTCGTTGAACCATACCATCGTTTTTGCAGGGGACTTAAATCGTTTTTCCATTTGGAAAAAGATAACGGTTAGCACCAATCTTGAACTGTGACTGACAGAAATGGCCCGATGTTTTTTCAGGATGTGACGGCTTTGCTTGTGACCTGTGGTTCATCACGTTCGGATTTCTCGCACATCAGTCCGCAATGCCGGCCGATTGCGTGGTACCTGCCTGACCAGAAATGGTTTCGGTGACCACGCACTCCGCAAACAACTTGCAATTCAAAACTTGCAATTCAAAACTTGCAATTCAAAACTTGCAATTCAAAACTTGCAATTCAACAGCCCTGTCAACACCATCCTGGGTATCTCGTCAATCGCGAATCGCAATTCATTGGCGTCGACTCCAGACCCCCGGGCTTCGTTAAACCAGCCGCCCCCGTTTCGTTCACGGGAGCCGTCGGTTGTCACGACCGGTTGCGGCCCACGAGGACAGGCAAACCGGTTTGTTCGGGATCGTCAAAGTGAATCAAAGCCAACGCGATTGTCCTTCGATCGTCCCCGGTGGGGGGGGTGGGGAATCGCCGACATTCGAACTCGAATTACCTCAGGCCAAAAAAATGCCTGAGCGGGCTGTTCAAAATCAGCTGGGGGGAGCCATGTCGGGCGATCTTCCAATTTTAGCCAGTGACGATTTCCGGTCCAGCGAAAAACCCCCAAATCGGACCGTGAAACCTTTGGAAATCCTTATCATCTCCCGGGTCGACCGCTCCAAAAACGGGCCCCGGGGGCGCCCATACTGCCTGACTGGCACGCAAATCTCAATCGGCCCAAAACGCCCCCGTCAATCGGTTCGACCCACATCGATGCCGTGGCCGGCCCCAGGCCCGGCGCCCACCCGATCCGGTCAGACGCCAGGGTCGCCGGGCTGCCATTATCGGGCCCGGTTGTCCTGATGATTGCCCGTAAGGTTCCGTCCTGCCACCTGGCGGTCGCCATTGCGACTCGTTGCCGATCATCATTTCCCGATGTAAATTACCACCTCAAGTCGCTGGCCAGTTCGCGATGCCCACTGCAACACCAACCACGGATCCCCCTGAATTTTGCCTGTCGAATGACCCATTATGGCGCAGCGCTACATCTACAAATGCCAGCAATGTCAAGATACGATTCTCGTTGAATCAACGCAGGCCGGACAGTCGATCACTTGCAGCCGTTGTCAAAGCGACCAAAAGCTGGGGACACTGCGCGAAATCAGGGCCCTGCCGCTCGATCAGGACCCGTCCGCGCCAATCAAGCAGGGAAAACCGACGTGGAGCACACCCCGTCGCGGCGTGTTCGTTTTGGGTGCCCTGGGCCTTGTCTTGGGAGGAGTGACCGGCGGGCTGTCGATGTGGAGGTATTCGCAACTGGACATTGATCGCCCGCCTTGGCAAATGTCTGAAGCCGTCAAGACGCAAATCAACAATTTGTCACCGGCGGAAATGCTGGCGGAGTGGAACCGGAATTCGGATACTTTCGCCGTGGAAGCCTGGGTTGAGCCGGAACATTTGAAAACCAGAGGGGCCGCCAGGAGATTGTGGATCTACGGCTGTGCCGGCGGGATCCTGGCGGGCATCGGTTTGCTGTTGCTGCTGGTTTCTCTGATTCGAAAATGGCCCTCGCGCCCGCCCGCCATTTGATGCCGGGTGACGGGTGTGTTGTCAGCAATCAAGTCCGGGACAGGGGCCGATTCTGGTGAGGCCCTCCCCGGCCGGATAATGGCAGGCGACGGTGCCTGCACCCCGAAAACGACATCCCCCGATTCTCGTTGTGAAACGGGCAGGGTTTGCCCCGGCGACCGCATGCCGCCCGGAAAACTGCTGTCACTGCCGTTGCAGGATAAACACGGCATCCTGAGTCGTGTCGTCCAATTCCAGCGGGGATTGCACGTCATAGGCAAAATCAAAAACATCGGCCGTGCGGAATTCGGGAACCGTGCCCAGCAACTTCAGGAACTGTCCGACGGTGTACGTCCGGAACCCCAACTCGTCCCGAATCCGGAATTGTCGGCTGGGCGTATAGACGTCAAACACCATGGCGTGCCGTTCCAGCCGCTTGTTCAGGTCGCGTTCCAGCAGCCACATGCTGGTATTAATCTGCAAATGCCCGCGTCGGTGACTCCACGACTCGCAATCGTCGGGTTCGACGGCAGTTGGAGTGAGATGAAGCCCCAGGACATAGATGCCGCCGGGTCGAATCGCCGACGCCATGCACTTCAAATGGTCGATGGCCCGGGCATCTGTGTCCAGGTGGCGAAAACTGTTAATCGTGTTGAAGGCCGCATCACAGGGTTTGGGCAGGCGAAAATCGCACATGTCTCCCCAAAACGCGGTTTCGCCAAAACCGTTACGGGCCAGTCGCCGGTTGCAATAGTCGACCGCGGCCTGATTGATATCCAGACCGGACACCTGGTATCCCTGGCGGGCCAGCCGGAACAGCAGCCGTCCGGTCCCGCACGCCGGTTCGAACAAACGCGCCGCGGACTGTCGGACGTCCGGACCACTCAAATAGTTTTCAAAACACCGATTCAAAAAATGGACTTCCGCCGCCCAATCCGAACCAAACACAAACTCGTAATAGCGGGGCCAATCGTAAATCGATCCCTGGATGGTTTCCAAACATGGGGAATCGGGCAGCGAGTCATTCACGACGGACATTCCTGACGTAACCGGTTCCATGGAATTCACGGGCGGCCAGCAACCAGCCCGAGGTCGACCCCGGGGCCGGGACCGCCCCCGTTTATAAGGGGCCCGGCGGGGCGGGGAAATGCCCTGCAACGGCATTTCGGGGCCTGGTTGAAAGTCTTGCGCCGGGGTATGAAAATTCAGGCACAACCAGTTCGGGCACGGGTTCCCAGTGGCCTGTTGACCCGTTTCCGCCCCCATGGCTTGCTCAGGAACCGGACGATGAAGGAATTAAATGTTGTGGCGACGGACAACGTGGCCGCTATCCTGGATGCCGCGCTGGATCGTGGCGCCGGATTGTTGCGGCTGACACCGACGTGGGTCCCGCGCAGTTTTTTGCATCCGGGACGCCGGCTGCGACTGCACCCGGACGATTATTACGCGCTGGGTGCCGAACGGGGTGGCATCGACGAACGCTGGTTCGCCAGCACAACAGAAGCCGCCAATGAAAACCGCCAGTGGCACGAGGGACTGAGCTTTTGCGAGTTTGAGGGACAAACATTTCTGTTGCGCGACGCCATTTCCGAACTGGGCGAATCGCTGATCGGTCCCGATATCTGGGATCGTTATGGTCGCTGGCCCGTGTATTCGAAATTCTTCGACAACCTGGGTCCGATTCCCCATCACATGCACCAGGGTTTCGAGGATGCCGCGTTGCTGGGACGCCAGGGAAAACCCGAAAGTTATTATTTCCCGCCCCAGTACAACAACTGCGACAACCATTTTCCGTACACTTTCATGGGACTGGAACCGGGAACCAGCCCCGCCGAGGTCCGCAGTTGTCTGCAGAACTGGCAACAGGGGGACAACGGCATCCTGAATCTGTCGCGGGCCTACCGGCTGCAACGCGGGTCGGGCTGGTTGATTCCGCCGGGTGTTCTGCACGCGCCGGATCGCTGTGCACCTACGAACCCCAGTGGGGCAGCGATGTATTCGCGATGTTTCAGAACATTGTGGAGGGCCGGTATGTTCCGTGGTCGCTGCTGGTCAAGGACATCCCGCCCGAGCACCATGACGATCCGGAGTTTATTGTGGGGCAACTGGATTGGGAGAAAAACGTCGACCCGCATTTCCGCGACAACAACTTCCTGGCGCCGCTCGCGGCAGATGCCGGCGAAGGCTGGATCGATCGCTGGATCGTCTATGGTCACGTCAACGGTCAGCAACTGTTTTCTGCCCGGGAACTGACGCTCGCGCCGGGCGCCCGTTGCCGCATTCAGGATCCCGGCGCCAGCGGCTGGATTACCGTGCAGGGGTGCGGGCGTCTGGGTGATCTGGAACTGCAAACTCCCGTGCAAATCCGGTTTGGTGAATCGACAACCGACGAGGTTTTCATCAGTTACATGGCTGCCGGAGCCGGCGTGCAGGTCGAGAACACTGGTAGCGAACCGCTGGTCGGTTTGCGATACTTCGGTCCCGATGTCTTTGAATCCGTTCCCCAGGTTGGTGACTACCGGCAATAACCACGATCGGCCCCAGCTCCACTGCCCCGCTTTATTGTGAGAAACGATGTCCGAACCGCTCAAGATTCATAACGCCATGTGGCCCGGACTGGTGGGCAAGGGCGACGAAGAGGGTCAGGAACCGCCGATTGGTCTGGAGCGGATGCTGGACCTGACGGCCGCAGCCAGCTGCCACGGTCAGCACTTCGACGGAGTCGATTGTTTTTTGTATTTGCCCCACACCGATCCTGATGCCAGCGACGACCAGATCCGGGCAATCGCCGATTCGATCGCCAGCCGCGGATTTGCGGTCGGTTCGCTGGTCGCTCCGGTTTGGCCGGGAACGGTGGGCGATTCGGCCATGGGAGACCACCAGCAGCAGGAGAAGTTCTGGCTGGCCATTGAAAAGGCCTGCCGCATCGCCCGGATTTTCAATGAGCACGGCGTTCGCAAATACGGCGTCATTCGAATCGATTCGGCCGAGTTCGGAGTGGAACAGTGGCGGACCGACCCGGCCGCCAACACCCGCAAAATTGCCGACACATTTCGCCGCGCCGCCGAAATCGCCGCCGATCACGGCGAACGACTGGCCGCCGAAGGGGAGATTTGCTGGGCAGGCATGCATTCGTGGCGGGACATGCTGGATTTGCTGGAGGCCGTCGATATGCCCGAGACACTGGGTTTTCAGGCCGACCTGGCGCATACCTACCTGTTTTTGCTGGGTTACAACGCGCCGGAGCATGCCCTGCTGGGCGAGAACTGCAGTGACGAGGAGTTCTATGCCGCCTATGAAACGATGACCGATCAGCTGCGTCCCTGGACGATCGATTTCCATGTCGCCCAGAATGATGGACAGGTCCACGGGGCGGGTTCCCATGACAAGACGGGCAAACATTGTCCGGCCGACGATCCCCGTGGCAAGCTGGATATCGCAAGGTGTTCGGAATACTGGCTGAGGGATGCCGAGCAGCGGGGAATTCGCCACATTTGCTGGGATGGTTGCATGTTCCCCAATGCCACGCTGGAAAACCCGGAAACGTGGAATGTGGTCCTGAAAACGATGATCGACGTTCGTGATTCGCTGGTTGACTGAAAAACAAACGGATGCAACTCGGGATTGTTTTGGAAACGGAAATCGCATGCGCAACCTGAACATAGGAACTATTGGCACCGGATTTATGGGGCGAGCCCATTCGAATGCCTGGCTAACCGCGAGTCACTTCTTTGATCTGGAATACCGTCCGGTCCTGCGGGCCGTCTGTGCCAGGCACGCTGAACCATTACAGCAATTCGCCGATCGTTGGGGATATGCGGGAATCGAAACCGATTGGCGAAAACTGATCGAGCGGGACGATATCGATGCCGTCGATATTTGCGTCCCCAACCATTTGCACCGGGAAATCGCCGTGGCTGCCGCGGCAGCCGGGAAAATGGTGTTGTGTGAAAAGCCGCTGGCCATGAATGTGGCGGAAGGCGAGGAAATGTGCCAGGCGGTCGAGCGGGCCGGGGTGGCCAATATGGTCTGGTACAACTACCGCAGGATCCCGGCCGTGACATTGGCCAAATGGTTGATCGACGCCGGGCGACTGGGCCGGATCTATCACTATCGGGCCAGTTTTTTGCAGGACTGGACGATTGCCGAAGACGTTCCCCAGGGCGGGAATGCCCTGTGGCGACTGGATGCAGCGGCCGCCGGCTCGGGTGTCACCGGCGATTTGCTGGCCCACTGCATCGATACGGCATTGTGGCTGAACGGGTCCATTGACAACCTGTCCGCCATGACCGAGACGTTTGTCAAACAGCGGATGCATACGGAAACCGGCCAGATGGAACCGGTAGGCATTGACGATGCCTGCTCGTTCATGTGCCGTTTCGAAAACGGTTCACTGGGACTGTTCGAATCCACGCGGTACGCGCGGGGTCACAAGGCCCTGTACACGCTGGAAATCAACGGCCAGAACGCGTCCCTCAAATGGGACCTGCACGACCTGCATCGCCTGCAGTTCTTTGATCATGCGGATGACAGCGCCGTGCGCGGATGGCGGAGCATCCATGTGACCGATCACGGCGGTGAACATCCCTATATGGATCACTGGTGGGTGCCCGGGCTGCAAATTGGATACGAACACAGTTTTGTTCATCAGGTGGCCGATTTTCTGACCGGGCTGGCCGAACAACAGCCGGCGGCTCCCACGTTTCGCGACGCTTTGGAGACCCAGAAAGTCTGTGATGCCGTGCTGTCAAGTGCGGCCCAGGGTCGCTGGGTCGATGTTGGATGCGCCGCGGAGTGACCACCAGCATCCATGAACTGCTTTGCCCACGGTTACCGGTTTCTGGAACGCGATCCCTGGTTTGTAACCGGCACGGTGATTCCGGACTGGCTGACCATGGTGGCTCGCCGGACGCGGGTGAGAACCCGCAATGCCCGGTCGCAATTGTCCGCAGCCAGTCCCCAGGTGGCAGCGCTGGCCCGGGGAATCGTTCAGCATCATCATGATGACGGCTGGTTTCACAACAGCCGGACTTTTGTCGAGTTGAACATGCGGTTTGCGATCGAGCTGCGCGAATTACTGGGATCCGATGCCGGATTTCGGCCACACCTGGCGGCTCATATCGGAATCGAAATGCTGCTGGACAGTTATCTGGCCGAACGGGACATCTCACGCCTGGACCGGTTTTATGCCCTGATCGGCCAAACCGATCCGGAATTGCTGGAGTTGGCCGTCAACCGAATGGCCCCCCGGCCTACGGACCAAATCGCCGAATTTGTACCCCGGTTCATTCAGGAAGGCTACCTGTACGATTACCTGGAAGATGTCCGTGTCCGTTACCGGTTGAATCGGGTACTCACCAAAATGGGAATGGCCGAGTTGCCGCCAGCCTTTGCGGACTGGGTGCAAACGGCTCGGAAACGTGTCTATGCCGGAGCCCGGGAACTGCTCAACGAACCCGTCCCGCCGGCGTCCTGACTGCCAGGGAGTTTCCTGACGGCCGGGGAGTTTCCTGACTGCCGGGGAGTTTCCTGACTGCCGGGGAGTTTCCTGACTGCCAGGGAGTTTCCTGACTGCCAGGGAGTTTCCTGACTGCCAGGGAGTTTCCTGACTGCCAGGGAGTTTCCTGACCGTTGCTCGTCAAAACCGGAGCGCCGAATGACCCCGGCTACGGGTGACGGGTTCAACATCGTCAGCATGGCCGGTGCCCGACATGGCCGGGCGAGCCAGCCGTGGCACCCGGGTTAGCCAAACCGGCGGGTGATGGTGCATCGGCCGGGGCGATCAAATGCCGGATTTGGTCCAGGGTTGATTGAGAAAGACCTGCCTGAGGATTATCCTGAAGCCTCGCAGGTTTGCTTTTGGGAAGCCGGATTTCTCGTGTCGCCACCCCGATCATCAGGACTGTGCTCATGAAATTTGGAATGAACCTTTTGCTGTGGGCCGCGGAAATGTCCGATGAATTGCTCGTCCACTGCGATTCGTTGAGAAAGATGGGCTATGACGGCGTTGAGGTCCCGCTGTTCAATCTGGATCTGGATTATGCCGCGTGGGGCCGCCGCCTGGACGACCTGGGACTCGAACGGACGGCCGTCACGATTCGCACGGCAGATGACAATCCGATCAGCCCGGACGCGGCCGTGCGCAGGGCATCGGTGCAGGCGACCCAACGGGCGCTTGACTGCTGCGCTGCGCTGGGTGCGACGCATCTGGTTGGTCCCTTGCATTCAGCGCTCGGTGAATTCTCGGGGGCGGGCCCCAGTTCTGACGAGTGGAAATGGGGGGTCGAGAGCATGCGGCCGGTGGCCGAGCATGCCGGTTCGCTCGACATCACCCTGGGCCTGGAGAGTTTGAACCGGTTTGAGACCTATTTTCTCAATTCGGTTGCCGATGCGGCCCGCTTTGCGCGTGACGTCAATCACCCGAATTGCCGCATCATGTACGATTCATTCCACGCCAACATCGAGGAAAAAAAGATTCGTCAGGCGATTCGCGACGGCGGCGATCTGATCTGCCACGTTCATATTTCGGAGAATGATCGCAGCACCCCGGGAACAGGCAATATCGACTGGCCGGCGACGTTCGCCGGACTGCGGGAAATCGGATACGACGGCTGGATGGTCGTTGAGGCCTTTGGTCTGGCGTTGCCCGAGCTGGCGGCGGCGACCAAAATCTGGCGGCGGATGTACGACACGGAAGACAAACTGGCCTGGAACGCGCTGGAATTCATGAAGAACCAGGTCGATCAGTGGGTGACCAGCTGAGCCTCGCTGTGGGGGTTGGAGCTGCCTACCGGGAGTTTTCTGCCTGGGCCCGCTCTGCCGCCTGCAACTGCTGGTAGTATTGCCGGATCACCGGCCTGGCAAACACGCGTCTGTCGGTGTGCGGACGTTTTTCCTGCAAAAGGGTCTGGGCCTGTTTTGGATCGAGGCCCTTCGATTTCATCAACCAGGCGAGGGCTACCGTGGCGCTACGGGCCCGTCCTGCCTTGCAATGCACGTAAACGGTACCGCCCCGGGCCACCTGCTCTTCGATAAACTCAACGGCCCGGGTGACATTTTCCAGCGATGGATGCGTGAAATCGACCGTGGGGATCCGCAGCTGGCGGATCCCGTATCGGGCATAGGCGTCCACCGGTCCGCCGTACTCCTCGCAGGTATTGACCACCGCGGTCACGCCCAGCCCGGCCAGTTCCGGGACATCGGATGTCAGGGGCATCGCACCGACAATCAGCTGGTCATCAATGCGATCCCACCAGTTGCGAACGCGCAGCCAGCGACCCAGCAGCATGTTCCACAGAATGGTGGGAACAAACAACAACCGGGCCTTGATTTTTCCAGGCATGAAACCGTCCGCTTTCCACTGGCCAACAGGTCGCGCAGGGGAGCCGTGCTGACCACCACCCCCGTTTCCTGGCGATTTGGGCCTGATTAACGACTGACGATGGTTTATAATCCGGCGAACATGTTTTGGCCATGGCAACTCCTCACCGATCGTGGCCTGATTTGGAACGCCCGGGCAAAACAACCAGCTGGAACGAGGTCTATGGCAAAATCCCCCCCAACCGCACAATGGTCGACCAGCGATTCGGCAAAATTGTACAAGATCCGTCGTTGGGGCACGCGTCATTTTGGGATTAGCCCACAGGGTACGGTCGTTGTCCGGTCCGACGATACGGATCGTCAGCAGTGGGATCTGGCCGAAATTGTTGACGAATGTGAGAGCCGCGGAATCCCGGCTCCGGTTCTGATCCGGTTCACGCCGATCATTCGCAGCCGGGTCGGCAAACTGCATGGCGCGTTTAACAGTGCCATTCGCGAATTCGGTTTTCGTGGCAAATACCAGAGCATTTACCCGATCAAGGTCAACCAGCATCGCGAGGTCATCGACGCCTACATTCAGGCGGCCCGGCCCTTTGGCGGGGGACTGGAGGCGGGCAGCCGTGCGGAATTGCTGGCCGTGATCGCCATGGCTGACAATCAGATGCCGGTCCTCTGCAACGGATTCAAGGACGCGGCCATCATCGAGATGGCCATGCGGGCCATCCAGATCGGCCGGCAGGTGACCATCATCATCGACCGCCCGCAAGATATTCCCCTGATTATTGCGGCCGCCAGGGACCTGAACATCCGGCCGCGGCTGGGCATTCGGGTCAAACTGGCGGCCCGCAGTGCCGGACGCTGGAAAGGATCGGTGGGCAGCGAGTCCAAGTTCGGGTTGACGTCCGTGGAACTGGCGGTCGCGATCGAACAGCTGCAGGTCGCTGGCCTGATCGACGCCCTGCACCTGTTGCATTTTCATCCGGGCAGCCAGGTCAACAGCATCCGCAACATCAAATCCTGTGTTGTCGAGGCCACACGGATTTATGCGGATCTGGTCCACCGCGGCGTACCGCTGGAAACGATCGATGTGGGCGGCGGGCTGGCGATTGATTACACCGGCAACAAAAACTCCCGGGCCTCCAGCATGAACTACACGATGCAGGAATACGCCAACGACGTGGTGTATTACATGCACCAGATTTGCGAACGGGAGTCGGTTCCGCACCCGAATATCTTTTCCGAAAGTGGCCGGGCCATGGTCGCTCACCACTCCATTCTGGTGGTACCGGTGATCAGCACCTGGTCACCGGCAGCCCGCTACCGCGATAACGGACTGAGCGCCGGGTTGTTGCAGGCCGCTGTCCCCGAGCCCTCGATGGTCAACGGCGAACTGGAGCCGCTGCCGCTGATCGAGCTGCGGCAAATCCTGAACGGATTGGCCGAAGACAATGCCAATGAATCATTTCATGATGCCCAGCAAGCGATTGAAATGGCCCACCAGCTGTTTATCAACGGCCATTTGACCCTTCGCGAACGCACGTTTGCCGAAGACATGTTTTCACGGGTCTGTTTGCGGCTGGAGGACATGCTGGAAACGCTCAGCTTTGTGCCGGAGGAACTCCGCAACCTGAAAACACTGTTTGCCGAAACCTATCTGGCGAACTTTTCCGTGTTTCAGGCATTGCCCGATCACTGGGCAATCGATCAAATGTTCCCGATCATGCCCATTCACCGGCTGAAGGAACGTCCTGACCGGGTTGGCATCATTGGCGATATCACCTGCGATTCAGACGGCAAAATCTCCTGCTATGCCGGCGACAGCGGACCTGCCAAATCGCTTGCGTTGCACAAGTTTACGCCCGGCCAGCCCTACTGGCTGGGCATCTTCCTGATCGGTGCCTATCAGGAAGCGCTGAGCGATGATCACAACCTGTTTGGAAAATTCCATGTGGTCACCATCGACGACTCGGCCGACTGGCGGGTTGGGTTAAAGTCGGCCGCCGGTTCGGATTTGCGGGAAGTGCTGGAGCACGTGCACCATGATGTGCGGCACATGATCGAGCAAGTCGAATCGGTCGCCCGTCAGGCAACCTCGGCCGGCCGCGTAACGCTCGACCAGGCCCAAAGCACCATCAATTTCTTCAAGAATTCTGTTGACAGCTATACCTATTTGCTGGGATCCCCGGAATCGGTGATGACAGTGGCCACGCCCCATGTGCAACCGCGGAGCGAGGCCGTTGCGACTGCCGGGCGTACCTGACTGACGGCCGGCCCGGGTCCCCGTCAGTCGTCGGCGCCCCGGTGCCAATGGACTTCGGATGACCGGTATGCCGACGCCCCATGCCGGTGACCCGAGCATGCGTCACATCCGTGCAGCGTCGCTTGGTCCGAAATCGCTCTGGAACAACATTGGCACGAACGCCAACTGTCAGCGCGAATCGCACTAGCTGATAATCTCGTCCCAGTTCACCGTGTCATTATGCGAGTGGGTAAACCCCATGGCCCGTTCCTGCCGGACGGTGTCTTCGTCGCGGAATGCCATGACATAGGTTTTTCGCCATTCGCCGGACAGATTGCCGGCGGAACCGTGGACGATTCTTTCATCGTGAATGGTGACATCGCCCCGTTTCACGGGCAAGTAGATTACCTGATCGGACTCCCGTGTTTCAATGACCAGGGTGTGCGACTCGTCCCGCGAGCCGCCGTCTCCGTGGTCCATGGGTTTATGGCGCCGCAGCTCCGGTTCCCGGTTCGAACCGGGAACGACCTGCAGGCAGCCGTTTTCCAACCCTGAATCGCTGAGCGCCAGCGAAAACGTGGCGGTCCACGTGTTGCCGGTCTTGGGCCAGTACCCCAGGTCCTGGTGCATGGCAAATTCGGCCCGTTCCTTTTGCGGCTTTTTCGCCAAAAACTGCTCGTAGTCCATGACGGCCGATCCGGAATACAGCTGGTTGGCGACCGATGAGGCCACCTGAAAAAAAATATTGTTGACCAGCTCCGGACGATACTTGCTGGGCAACATGGCATTGACCAGTCGAAATTCTTCCATGGGCGTGCCGTACGGCTGACTCATGTCGCAGAAGTCTTTTCCCATGCCGGGTTCCTGGCCGCTCACAAAATGTTCGAACCAGGGATCCAGTTCCTGCAGTTCCGGTTCGGTCAAAAACCCGGCGAGAATCAGATAACCCTGCTCGCTGAATTGCCTGATTTCGTCCGCCGTAACCTGGTAGGTATTGCCCTGGCGACGATGACTGCCGGAGTCCGGATTGCTCGCCAACCTCATCATTCGCTCCTTTGCATCGGGAACCGCGGGAGTATTGCAACGCTGATTGTACCCCGGCGAGCGGGATTTTCACGCCGTGCCATCTGAAAACGAAAATTGGCAGGAGCGTGGCCTGGATGCAGCCTCCGGTTTTCCCGGATCCCGGGACCGCCGGGCGGCATTCCGGCCCGCCGCAGGCGTAACGACCCTGACCGTTGACAGCGGTGATAGCGGCCAGCCGAGGCAGCCAGCGCCAGGGCGACCCCCAAAACGACCCGTCCGGCACCTGCCCCAATGCCGACGGCGACGCTTCCGGTCCCCGCCGCCAACGCAACAGCGACACCGGTGCCAAGCAAAACGCCGGTCAACAGCAATCGATTCGCCGAATTCGCGGATTCATCTCCCGGAGAGTGCCCGGTGTCGAGTCGGTGCAATCCCCGTTGGCTGCCGAAATTCGGCGGGCCGGCTGGCATTCGCGCACGTGAATTACTTAACCAGTTGCCGGACTTCTTCCGGCAAATCAAAAAAGTTGTCCGGAAGATCGACATTGTGTTGGATACTGTTGACCGTTACATCGCGTTTCTGACCCAGCAATTCCAATCGCACCTTGTGGGCAATCAGGATTCCATCCACCTCCCGATAGTCTTTCGGAAAAGCGACAATTTCTATCTTCCCGGCATCCGTTTCCGCAACCGTCTGAATCTTGCGAATGATGTAGCTGGTTGAGTCGATGAACAACCTCATGAGACCTGCGTCGCCGCTTGCCGCATCCTTTGTTCGGGGTGTCAGCACGACTTCGTAACATTCGGCGTCCCCCACGTTTCCCCGGGCGACACATTCGGCGGACGCGTAAATGTCTTTCCAGTACACGAATCGTTCGAACACCGAATCGCGAAGTCCGGATTCACGCTGAACCCCCTGGTGAACAATGGGTCCGTTAATCAGCGAATTCTCCCAGACCACCTCTCCATCGCATCCCTTTTCAATCTTGCCGGTAACATCCGAATCGATTTTCACCAGGGTCTTGTTGGGTCGGGCGGACCAGGTCACCAGATCCAGCGACACGCCTTGACCAAGGATCTCCAGCGTGGATTCCGAAACCCGGTTCTCAATTTTGTCATAGGCTGCCTGTCCACCCGTTTTGGCAACATGGTTGATCATCACTTCCTCGCCCGAGGGCAGGTCCTGGGCGTGGACCAGTGGCTGAACCGGCCCGAGCAGCCACAAGATTGCAATGATGGCGGCAGTCGGTACGGACGCCAGGCGGTGCCGGTCAGTGATGGACGGCGGGCCGGATCGGAAAGATTTCATGGTAGTCTCCTGAAACGAAAGTCTGACAGCCGGGCGATCCGGCAATGGATCGCCTGCTCCGGCCGCGTTTACCGGGGGTGCGACTGGATCCACTGGATTGCGGATTCGATCGCGGAATCCTTGCCGGCCAGCAATTGCCGACGGTCGGGTTTCACAACCTGATGGGGACTGACTCCCGTGCCTTCCAGCGTTTTCCCCGTGCGTATCGAGATAAAGTTGGCGGCCGCATACTGGAATCCGTCGCCCGTGGGCAATCGCTCGATTTGGCTGCCGAGCACGGCCCCGGCCGTACGCGTTCCAATCAAACGGGCATGGGTCAAATCCCGAATGGCACTGGCGAAAAACTCGGCCGCGGAAACCGACATCTCGTCAATCAGCACGACAACCGGTCCGGAATACGGCCGGGGTCGGGGGTGAACAATCATATCCAGCTCGTTGTCACGCAAGATGACTTTGCCTGCCGAGGCTTTTTCACCGGGCATCAGCCAGCCAACCATGCCCATGGCGATCTCGCCACTGCCGCCACCGTTGCCGCGGACATCAATAATGATGCCGCGGGCATCGCGATGGTCCGTCATGAATTTGTTAAAGGCCGCCATCAACTGGACGGGATTCATAAATGCGTTGAATCGAAAATAACCGATCCCGTCGTCCAGTGAATCAATCTCATACCAAACCCGAAACTCGGGCAGGTGTCCAAATCGCGTTGGTTCACCGCGTGGCGGGACCAATTCCAGTGTTTTTGTCACCTGTCGGTCGTTTCCGTCGCGAAACGTCACCGTGATTTCGTCACCAACCCGGCCGCGCACGCGGGAATTGGCGGCCGACGCCAGAATGAGACGTTGGTGCGGGTTGTCCGCCAGCTCCTGCCTGACTTCTGCCAGTCGTTCGGCCACTGCCAGTTCATCGATGGTCTCCACAACCCAGCCCGCGTGAACGCCCTGATCGGCGGCCGGCGAACCGGGGGTCACCGAAACCACGATGACCTGATCGTCAATAATCCGGACATCCAGACCGGATTCACCGCCCCGGGAACCCGTTTCGTCGGCGTTGGCCAATTCCTGATAGGCCGATTTCCGGATGATTGAGAAATGGGAGACCTGCATGCGGCTCACCAGAGTGTCCAGCACCTGAAGTGCTTCCGTGCGGGTCCGGGCCGCCTCCAGTTTCGGTTGCAACTCATTTCGGGCCGCTTGCCAATCGACGCCTCCCAGTTCCGGGTCCCAGTAGGAATCACGTATTTTTTGCCAAACGTACTCGAATGCCTTGTCCATTTGTTGCCGCTGTTCGGCAGTCAGGGGAGCGTCATCCGCGGACGCAGGTTGCGGCGGGGCGACCGGCACGGTCGATTTGCGGATCACCGCAACGACCTCGTCAACCGCCTCGTTGGGTACCACCAACGCCACGTGGTACTGGACAATCTTCCAGCCCTCAGCGGTTTTTTTTACGACTCCCGTGGTTCGCATTTCACCGAAGTTCGCGCGTTCCGATTGCTCGTCAAACCACCCGATTTTTGAATCCGGACCAACAAAGATGTGGCGTTGCCTGATTTTGTGTTGCCAGCCTGTCCCTTGTGAAAAGGACGGCTGCAGAGCATCTTTCAACTGCTCGACGGTGAATCTTTCCTGGCCGTCCGTGCCAAAAAAGATCCCGTCCCCATCCAGACAGTCAAAATACCGGTCGGCATCAGCCTGAGCGGCGGCTCGGCGAAACCTTGTCAACAAATCGTCAATGGCCTGTCGTGATTCCAGGTCCGTATCGACTGATTGAGCGGTTGCCACGCCAAACGAAATCTGCCCGAATGCCACTGGCGATACGATCGCGAGCAATGCCCAGACTGAAAAACGACGCATTTCAGGTCTCCCGTTTCTGGATGCCACCCATCCGCGATCTCCCGGAGTCATGGTCCACGCGAGTTACCGGGCGGCATACCGGATCATTTGCGCCCATCTGGTCCGGTCTCGGTCCGGGCGAGCGCCGTTCCGGTACTCACCTCCGCGGCAAATCCTGCACCAATCATGACCACCGTGCCCGCAACCACCGATTTCGGCGGGAATTCGCTGAAAGACGGAACGCAGCGCAGACATTGCCGCCCGGTCCCATGAACGGCCGTTGGCCCTCGTCCAACATGGCTTGGCAACGGTTGCCGATTTTTTCTGTTCCCGCATAAATCGAGCGGCCTGCCGACCTGTTCCGAACGGCTGGTCAGATGATGTCCTCCGACATCATGCATTCGTCGCACATCCGATTGACTTGGCAACAATTCAGAGGATTCGCTCGCATCAAGGCGCCTCATTCGATGCGCCTTGGGCGTTATCGCGCACGGCAAACGCACGAATCCGCTCCGACCACCGGTTCCGCTCATTGGGACGGGTCGGATGATGGGGCAGGGGCCTGGCACGCGAGCGTGCGGCAAACCTGGTCCAGTATCGCGGAGGCGTCACTGCTAAAACCCGGCGCAACCGCGGGCACGGAAATCGGACTTCCGTCGGTGCGGTAACCGCTACCGGCGGCCGCAACCCCCCAGCGGCGTGTGGGGATGGCGATCCGCGCGTCGAGCGACGTGCTGCCGATGCAAACCGCCGGAATCGCGGATTGCGCCACGAGCCGGTTCAGCCAATCGCCGGGCTCCGAGTGGCTGACCAGAATCACCATGTCCACCATTTTGTTTTTCAGCAGCCGTTCGGTGATCATTGCGCGTCCGCGAAACATCGGCTGTCCGTCTCGAAACAACACGCCCAGCGGGGCCCCCGTACAGGACGTCAACGTCTCCTCGGCTCCCCGGCTGTTGGACTGTTCGGTTAGCAGAATCAATCGACACTGTGTTTCTGCGTTCAAAGACCGGACCAGACGCGACAGTCCGACGACTCCCACATTTCCCAGCCGCGCGGCAAATTTTTCGTCGACCACGAATACCGGGTAACGGCTGGCCCGTATTCGATCGCCCCATTGTTGCAACAACCGGTTTTCCGGATCGCTGGAGCAGATTTGCGGAGGCGCGATTCCGCAAAGGCATTCGCGGAGGCCCCGGATCGCCACCCGTTGATCGCTCCGGGACCATTGGAAAAATTCGGTGGCTGTGGCGGCCGTGGCCGTGAATTCCTCATCAATCACCAGCAGATTTCCTGAGAACCGTTCCAGTAGTCGCGGGTGAGTGGATTGCGGATCGGCGCCCAAACGACGACCAGATCAGCCAATTCCTGCAATTCGCCAAGCGAACAACTGACGCGTCCAGTCACTTGCAATGCCTGATGCCAGGCCACCGGACTATGGCTGCTGGTCCAGTCAATGGCGGCACCGGATTGTCGCGCCAGTCGGATCGCTGCCAGCTGGCACTCCGTCGACTGGTCGGATAATCCGCAGATTAGCGGAAACCGTGATCGCACCAATTGACTGACCATCGCTTCAATCGCCTGCTCGATGGAAACCGGGATTCCATCGATTTGGGGGACCGCTCCCTCCCGCTTTTGATCGAGCAGACGGGCATAATAGTCCCGGCCCCGGTAACAAAGATTTTCCAGGCGGAACGATTCACCAGGTTGTACAATCCGCCGAATGTCATCACATAACAAACTGCAGCCGGTGCAAACAACAGATTGATCGCCAGATGCTGCAGTCTCATTCATCGATTGACGGGTGCACGGGGTGGTTACAGATCAGTTTCAGCGGAACGCCACGCGGTGGTTTCGACTCTGAATAAGTTTCGACTCCGAATAAATATGGCTGGCTGGGACCCGGTGGTGGTTGTTCAGCCTGTTCGTGGGACCGGCCGCTGGCGCGACGCATGATCGGGTGCATCAGGCTTTTCGTTCGGGTCGCGCGGGGACCACGCGCACCTCGGCGCCGGGGTTCAGTTCCAGTTGCAAGGCTGCCTCGGGACTGATTGCGATTTTTTCTGGTCCGACTGTTGCCAACGGCGCGGAAATACAACGAAACCGGAGCTGCCGGTTGGAAATCAGATAATCCGGGCCGGAAACGTCCGGGCGAATTTCCGCCACGCCAACCACCTGGCTGTCGCGAATACTGCGTATGTGACTGGTTGCGCAATGAACCGTTGGTCCCCCGTCAAAAATGTCGACGAAATTCCGGATTTCGAATCCTTCCTGCTCCAGCAGCTTAAGGGCCGGAACGGTCTTTTCGTGGACCTTGCCAATCGCATCCTGAGCCTCCTGGGGCAACAACGGGATATAGATGGGATGCCGGGGAATCAGTTCGGCGATGAATTTTTTGCTTTCCAGGGTCAGTGATTCGGCATGCGGATACTCAATTTCAAAAAAATGGGAGCCCAGCGCATGCCACAGGGGTGAGTAACCGTCGGCACGAACAATCCCGCGCAGTTCGGCGATCGTTTCCTGTTCAAATCGTTCCGGAAACTCCGCCATGAACAGGAATCGGGACAGCGACAGCAAGCGGCCATGCCCGCAGCCCCAGTAATCCGGGGACAAGAACAGGGAACCGATTTCCGTGGGGCCGTCGTGGGTCGTATGCAAACTCAAATAGGGGATTTCCCGGGCGACACCAACGGTTCCGGACCGCTTGGATTCAACCTTGATTTCGTAGGTATAATACGGTTCAAATCCGCCCACTTTGGAATAAACCGTGGCCGTCCCGACAATCGTGTCATGGTGCGGATCCTCCATGACGAACACGTAGGGCTGACCGGCAGGCCGGGCGGTCGGCTTGGAAAACGCCCGGACGGATTCGTCGACGCGCTCGGTCAGCATCGGTTTGGAGATCTTCAGTGTCGACAGGCCCAGTTCGGACAGCTGGATCAAGTCAAACAGCGCATCGATGTCGTCCAGTTCAGCAGGTCGCACGACCAACATAATGAGATATCCCGGCGTTTAGGCCATTTCCCCAATCGCCTGCTCGAGAATCCCCAGCGCCTGGTCGATATGGGATTCCTGCACGCAGCCAAGTGGCATCAGGAACCGCACGCGTGCCGGATGGGCACCGGCCATGAAGGACATCAGGCCCAGGTCGTACATTTTTCCCACCAGATCCCGGGCTTGCTCAAATTTTCCCTGCAGCGGGGTAAAGCCGACCATCCCGCCGATTCCAAACGGTCCGTGGATGCTGCCCGGGTGTTTATCGCCGATGCGTTTCAAACCTGCCACAAAATAATCGTGCAGCCGGGTATTGCGGCCCTGCGGTCCGAAGTGCCCGCCATCCACCAGGCCCTGAATAATCGTCCGGCCGGCCAGGATGGCCCACGAGCTGCCCGTAAAGGTCTGACTGATCAGTCCTGGCCGGGGCTTGTACTCATCTGAAAACAGGGTTGCGCAAACCTGAGTGATCTTGCCCACGATGGCAATGTCGATGTGCTCGTCCAGTTCGAAGTGCTGGAATGCCCAGGGTCGGGTCGTTCGGGAAAACGACTGGATCTCGTCGGCAATGATCGCCATATCATGTTTCCTGGCCTCGGCGATGAGCGCCTGGAAAAAAGCCTTGTCACCCGGGTAATACCCGCCTTCGCCCTGCACAATCTCCATCCACAGACAGGCGTGTTGACCCGGGAAACGGCTGGCATGCCCGCGCAAGGCATGGACGGCCCGGCGAGTACTTCCTTGCGGATCGGTTTCATCAAAAAACGGAATCAGATCGACATCGATCGTGTTGGGAATCCCGTCGCGGTATTTGGCCTTGTCGGTCACCTGGGCCAGCGCCAGCGTGCGGCCGGCAAAACATCGCTCAAAGGAAATCACCCGGCTGGCCGGCGCGTGCTTTTGAAAGGCGATCTTCAGGGCGTTTTCATTGGCCATCGAACCACTGGTCGTCAGGAAGCAATGCTCGAGCCGGGCTCCGGTTTCATTGGTGACTGCCAGCAGGGTTTTCACAAAGTCGTAACTGATGGTTCCCTGCTGCAGGTTTCCATGCATGACAGTGTCGCAAAGCGCTGCGTCCAGTCCGGCAGAAACGATCCGCGGGTCACTGTGCCCGAATCCATGCACACCAATTCCGGTGATAAAATCCAGTTTGACGCTGCCGTCGGCCAACTCCACAAACGGTCCGTTCCCCAGACCACTGCCCAGGTACGGAAAGTAAAGATTGGCACCCCGCATTTGTCCGTAGTCTTGCAACATCTGCTGGTACGGGGCGACGAGATCCGGATTTGCTTCCCGGATACCCGTAATCCCGGACCGGTGTTCTTCCAGAGCCTCCAGCACCAAACGCCGGGCCTGTTCGATACGCGGATCGTTATTTAGTTGTCGGGCAACGGTCGTGGCCGAACCGGAGTTGGTGAGTTGAGTCGTTGGCATGGTTTCCATCTGTGGCCTTGGTATGGGACGCACGGCGAATGCCGCTGGTGACCGGGACAACAAAACCTCCGGTCGGGGCATCCTGTATTTTACGCGGGCGGCACCAAACCACAATTGCCAACTGCCGGCTTCCCGCAGACCCGGGACCCATTCCCCGATCCGCAGCGCGGCAAGGGGTACCCGTTAGCGAATCGACCGCAACCGCTGCTCGATGACGTCATCGCTATAGGCGTCGTCTCGCAATTCCATGAACAGCACCACCGGCCAGGGTTTCCCGGGAATGACGCCGGCAATTTCCCAAAAGATCTTGCCGGATTCGCGACCCCGCGTCTTGTTGAACATCAACGGTACCTGCTGGCCCCGAATCTCGATGGTCCGTTCGCCTCCCTCAATGACGTCCGTCTGCTCGCGGTCGTCGTTGGAACCGAATTCCATTTGTCGACGAATACTCTTTCGCACCTCACTGGCTGACTGGTCATCGGTGATCAGCCGCGACTGCATCAGGATGACCATCCCCTTGTCGGGATCGGCCAATCCGACAACGGATAACAGAAAATAGTTCAAACCGAACTCGCCGCTCAACTCGTCGTTGAACTCCCAGTCCACCATTTGATCGGCCAACTGTCCAATCTGTTCGGCGTCAGAGACGAACCCGTTGATCAAAAAGACCACGGTTCCCACACAACAGCCGCCGCAGGCCAGCAAACCGATCAGAGACCCCACCAAAAAATACTTCATGCATCCGGAACGACGCGGCGTTTCCGGTTTCGCCTCGTAAGGACTGGACCAGGCCTCTTCGGCGGGTCCGTATCTTTGAAAATCGTTTGACATGAGCCGTTTTTGGAAAGTCCAGTCGAATGAGACCCTGCGCAACTGACTGACCGGCACCCGCGCGGCGATCCGGGAACCTGGCCAGACGCTTGGCGATTATACGGCAAGTCGGGGTGCCCGGCAGGGCCACTCAGGCTCCGGACGTCGGCGGGTCGTACCCCGCGAACTATTCGCCTGGCCGCAAAACATATTTGTCAGGATCCTGCAGCTGACCGCCTCAACGGATGCCGTCGCAACGCCGCCGACCCGGCAAGCGTGCGTCTCGGGCGGCCGGCGATGACCCGACCCGTTTGCCAGGAGCCGGTTTCGCCGAAAAACGGCCGCCGAGCCGCCGGCGGTCAGGATCGAGATGCCTCTGCCGCCGGAGTCATTTAGCGGAGTCATTTACCGGCCAACGACATCGTTCAGAAAGTCCGGTTGGCTGTGATCTGCGTCGATGCCGGTACCGAGAACGCCGCGCAGCAAATCCATCCGCTCAATCACACCCATAATGCATCCGTTGCTGGTGACCGGCAGAATGCCTGGATGGTGCAATACAAACTGGTCCAATACCAAATCCACCGGCGCCTGAGGGTCAACGGAAGCGAACTGCCGCAACATGTGCAGGCTGATCGGATCCTGTCGCAAATGGGAGTCCATCACCGCTCGCAGAATGACGGAATCCGGCAATGTCCCCTGCAGCCGGTCACGGGAATCGACAATCGCGATCATGCTGGCCTGCTCATCCAGCATCTGCTCAATGGCGCGGCCCACCGACACCTCGGGGCCAACCCGGATGAAATGATCCGTCATGATGTGCTCAGCCCTGATCATGGCGAACAACCCTGTCTGTGATAATCCTGGGAAACAATAAAAAGAACCGCCAACTTGCAAACGGTCTGGTACGGCCGGTAACGATCGATCCGGTTACCAAAGTAAAAGCAGTTGGGAAACAAAATGTACGCCGCAATTGGCGTTAAGTGAAGAAATTTCCAGAACTCCGGGGCGGGTGGCCGGACACCAACCGCCGGGAGAACCGGTTTTAACGCGCCAGCTGGGATTCCCGGGACATGACGCCCAGGTCCGGGCGCGAAGCGTTGGCCGGAGACGAAATTGGATGGGGAATCGGTTCCTGCAACGCCACTGGCACGGCTCGACTGGAGGGGGGCATTGGCCGCGAGACACGTTCCAAAGCCCGCAAAAAGCCCGGTTTTTGAACGCCCGATTCCCGGATAATCCGGGCCATTCGGGACAGCTCGGATTTCGGCATATCGACGTGCAGGGGCAAAAAGACAATATGTTCGAGTACCGAGCTGGCAATGGAGCCAACCCCGTCCGTCACGGCGTGCAAGCTGCAACTGTTGGACGCATCGTATCCGGCATCCCACAAACGGGGAATGATGCGCTCGGGCTCATCCACCAGCACCGGAAACACCCACCAGGTCTGGCGGTTCATTGCCGAACCCAGTACGTACACGTCTGGGCCCAGGGCATTGCGGAGAAATTCGCCATGCTGGCGGCGATTTTCGACAGCAACCTTCTGCCAGTTCGACAGTTTGTAACCAAGCAGCTTCAGCATCGGAAAGGATGGCTGTTTGCGAATCTTTTGAAAAAAGCCGGGGCCGGCAAATCCTCGCGCCATCGTACTGGCCACGCCGTCATGGTTCTTGCCAATCAGCTTCAAAGCCCGGTAAATCCCCCCACACATGGGACGTGTTGAAAGGGTCTTGACCACGCCGTACTTGGCCAGCCGCCTGCCAAACGTGAACCGGGATTGCTGTTTCCATTGCTCCTGATGTCGCAGCATGGATTGCCGCAACTCGCCATCGCGAACTTGCAGCAGTGCCCCGCTCAGCGCGGTATTGGTCTTGATCGGTCCAAAACTGAACATCGACACATCGGCCTGCGGATCTCCCCGGTACGATTTTCCCGAAAACGCCTGGGCACAGTCCTCGATCACCAACAGGTTATGCCGGCGGGCCAATTCGACGATCGGCTTCAAATCGCACAGGCCGCCCAGCAGATGGGCAATCACAATGGCCCGGGTCCGCGGTGTGATGCGCTGCTCGATCGACTCCACCGCCGGTACCATCGATTCCAGCTCGATATCGACCCCCACCGGAACCATCCCGTTTTCCTCGACAATCCGCGGCATGTCGGGAATCGTCAAGCCAGACATAATGATTTCGCTGTCCGCCGGCCAGCCGGAACTGTGCAGCAGCAAGTCGAATCCGCTGCGCACACTCAGGCAAATCACGGCTTCCGCCGGATTCCAGTACTCCGCGATGCGTTGCGTTGCTTGCTGGACATTGCCGGGTTGCAGGCAATATCCAACGGCGCGAAGCAATTCGCGTGGTGTTATCTCAATACGTTTGCGAACCCACATGCCCGATACGCCCAGTTGCCATTGAACCGGTTCATCATAAAGCCAAATCGGCCGAAAGTTAATCGTCCCGGTCAGAAAAACCAGTTCAAAAACGAGGTTATCGCCCGGAATCCCTGGCCTGGTTACGTAAACCGCCGAATCACGGCATTTCACCGATTCCGACGACGACGGAATGATCCGGTTCGGGAGCCTCTCCCCCGGGCTTGTATCGGTCAATTCGACTTGGGGTATCCACGATTGCCCGGGACTTTCGAATTCGTCCAAGAATTTGGGACCGCCCAACGACATACATGCGGTCCCGGCCCGCTTTTTGGCCAAGAATCAGGCTGGCCACGGGGTTTTGCCTAAAGTCCCACCGGGAATCGGAAGACAATGGCCGTCCGCGCTCCGGAACTTCCGTGGTCGGTGACGCGGGGCGGGTCCCGACGGCCACCCCGGCATCGTCGGTTTCCGAGATGTCACCGATTGCGTGACGACCACCTTCCAACCCCGGTATCAAGGAAAGTCGGATAACGATGCCCGAACCCGCTGAGGACATTATCGATCCGCTTTCGGGCCGGCCACGACACCTGGTTCGAAAGGGTCGCCACGGCGATATCCAATACCCCGTGCTGGATGCCACAGCTGACCGCCAGATTCGTGCAGTTTTCCGGAAAATTGGCAGGGGATGGACAAGCCACCCGTGCCGCACATCGGCACGGGTGGTCAAGCCAGTCGCTGTCCTGTCGCGTCTCAAACGACGTGTTGACTGTCGAGCCGTTCCAACGCGTCCACCGCGTTTCGGCCGCCCGGAGATGTCCTGTCAGGGAAGATCGATCGGCAGCAGCACTCGATTGATGGTTTGAATGATTCCATTCGTGGCCGTCACGTTAAACGGGTAGAACAGTTTGGGGTTGCGGATGTCCGGATCATTGTCACGCAGGATCAGGAACACCGGACGGATCTTGCCCCCCTGGACGGTCGTGATGCTACGCGACAACAGGATATCGATAAAACCCAGTCGCTCGTCCACGACATGATACAGGAGCACCGGCGTCAGTACGGAAACCGGATCCCCGTTTCCGAGTTCGGTGAGCGCGCCGACCAGGAAGGTCCACGCTTCGCTCTCGACAAAACCCTGGTAACCCAGGTCACGGGCGAGTCGCACGAAAGCCGCGTCATTGGGCGCCAGAACCGTAAAATTGGCATTGGGATCGGCCAGCGTATCGGCCAGGCCCGCGGTCTGGACCGCGTTCAGCAGGATGTCGTAGTCGAAATAGTTGAAATCGAACTCGCCACCGCTTTGGGCGACGATGTCGGTAATTGTCTGAGCCTTGGAAATTGCGGGAAAACACAACAAAGCGCCGAGAAGCCAGACTGCAGTCAACCGTTTCATGAGTTAGCCCTTTTGCGAGACCTTTAAAGTGGGGGAGAAATATCTGGAAGCAGTGTGACGGCGTGAACCGGCAGCGTTTCCGGATGAATAACTGCCCAATCCGGATTTGAGTGAGAATTTCCGAAACTTTTTTCAGTTCCCGGAAATCGGCTGGAAATTCAGAAAATAACGAGTCCAAAATCGTGGTGGACGCGTTTCAGCGATGGTTGGAATGCTTCGGTAACGGGCGATGAAATTCCGGCAAACATCGCGGAGCGTTCCCTGAGGAAATGGCGGATGCGGCCGTTGGATTACCAGTCCGGCGATGCCACATAACCTTGCCGGATCAGCTCCTCGCCAGCCTCATCGTTAATCCAGCGGCGGGCCTCATCCTGCATGTAATTTTTCCAATCGCCAATAGTCCCCTTGCGATTGAATTCATTCGGCCGCTCCTGATCCATGGAGGGTCGCAACGAAGGCGGAATGTCTGCGGCCTGATTGGGGTCCACTTGCAAAAACCGGTAAAGCCCTCGCCGCTGCATTTCAATGTCCCGGTGAAAATCCTCGTAGCGCACGGTACAGACTTGCAATCCCGGATGCCGGGCGATCGTGCGCCGGTCGCACTCCAGATGTTCCCGCCACCACCGCATCGACTCCCGAACGACGGTTTCATTGGCCAGCAGTTGTTGCGGATGCTGGTGAAAGTGCCATGGGTTGGCCTGAAATTTTGCCAGGGTTTGCTGCATTGCCGGAAACCGCTGAAAAACGCGCGAGACCTCCGGAAAATTATACAGATGGAACATCCGGCTGATTAGCACATCGCGCCCGTCCCGGATGACCGTAATGTGCGCAGCGCCCTTGACGGCCAACGGAGCCAGCGTGTGCGGCGTACGCTCGCCAATCACCGTCGCCGCCGGATCGTTCAGGTCGGCCAGGGTTTGTCGAACCATCGCCTGAAAATTGTCGCGGACGACGCGTCGCACTCGCCCGTCGACCATAATCGGCAGGGAACGCAAATCCCGTTGCAGCGTCTGGTACAACGATTGCAAATGCAGTTCCCCAATACAGGACACCGCGGGATGCAGGTTAAGCAGGTTCCCGATCCAGTTCGTACCGGATTTCATGAATCCACGAAAACAGAAAAGTCGTTTTTCGGGCGTGGCAGGCATGGGACCGGTTACGGGATATGGAATTACGAAGTTTACTGTGAAATCGCCAATTTGGCGTTCACCCCGGCCGGAACGCGAATCCGGAGACCGGGCCGTCCCCGATCCGGACAAACGGCTGCCAGACGGTTTTGGCCGGCTCCGACGTTTTTTCCCGCCCCCCTTTTGGAGTAAACTTTGGAGTAAAATGGGTGACCGTCAGGGCCCTCTGTTTTTACAGAAATAATCGGGGCTGACCGACGAACAGGTTTAATGCCGCCCGATGCTGGCGGCCGATTTCTGACCATACGGGTGATCGTGACATTCCCGGACGGTTTTCGCGAACGACTGCAAAAACCGGGCAGCAAACCCTGATGGCGGTTCCCGGACAGGATCATTGCCTTGACTCCCGACTGTGAAATGAGTTGCTCATGAATCGTCCTTCAACGATGGAACACGTCAAAACGGTCAATAGTGTGGTGCGGACCCTGATTCTGCTGGTCTTTCTGGGTGGTATCGGCTATGTCGGGTGGGCCGGCTACCACCGCTACATTAAACCGGGGTTTGAAGCCGAGCGGATCCGCGAGGAAATGGCCGCCTTGCAAGTCAAATTCGATCATCAGGGGCGAGAACTGGAAAAGACCAGAACAGCGCTCAAACTGGTCAAGATCGATCATCGCAAGGCCAAAATCGAAATCCTCGACAAGGGGACCGACGAGCTGTCGGGAACCGGCTGGTTTGACGTGGAGTTCACGGAAGTCACGCCCGACGGTGTGCCGATCTCACAGCCGCGCCAGTTTCGGTTGAAGGGAACCATGATGTACGTTGATTCGTGGGTCATCAAATTCGACGATCAGTACGTGGAACAGGCCGACGAACTGCGGGGGGGGTCCCTGTGTGTGTTCAAGGGATTGTGGGGCGATCTGGATACCCGCGCCGAACGGCATGCACTGGATGATATCAATTCCGACGTGGAAACGGCCTATGGCGCACTCAATTCGCGGAGCGAACTGGAACAACAAATCTGGGAGGATTTCTGGACCATTGCCAATCAGCCCGAACGCCAGCAGGAATTGGGAATTCGGGCCAACCACGGCCAAATCAATTACTTGCAAGTTGAACCCGGTATGATCTACGAGATCAACCTGAGGGCCTCAGACGGGCTGACCATCAAGGTCGCCAAAGACAAAAACACATGATCCCGGTCCGTGACGGGATGTGTCATCGCCTATGACTGGTTCCGAGACAGCATTTCACGAGCGAATCGCCGGCGAGTGGCGGGAACGTTCCGGCGAATTGGCCCAATGGACCCTGTTGCGTTTGGTCAACCGAACCGACGTCTGGGGTCATTACCTCCCGCAACGCCACCGTAAAAACGCTGCCGGTCAACCAAACAATGCGGTAACGGCCCCCTTTCGCGACGAACGCGGCAAGGTGTTTCTGGGCCAGTCCTCGCTGGAAAAGCACTACAAGGCTCGCGATGGTGGCGGCATCCTCGGGATTCACAGCACGGCCGCCGACGGCTCGTCACGCTGGCTGGGTATCGATATTGATTTACACGATGACGATAACCTGTCGGTCACGGCTGAAGGCAACTTTGTGGCCGCCCATGGCTGGTGGACCCACCTGGTCGAGGCCGGATTTGACCCCCTGCTGCTGGACTCCAACGGGCGTGGCGGTTTTCACCTGTGGATTGTCTTCGAATACCCCGTGATCGCCAAAACCGTGCGTCAGTTCGCAACGCGGCTGGTCGCCGATTTCGACCGGCGGGGTCTCGACCAGCCCCCCGAGTTGTTCCCGGGCCAGTTTCACCGGGGACGTTACGGCAGCTGGCTGAGGTTGCCCGGGTTACACCACACCCACCCGCACTACACGCGCGTCTGGAATGATGAGACATGGGATGAAGAACATCGCTGGTTGACCGGTCATGACGCGATTGACCGGATTCTCCGCACCCGTCCGGCAACCCAGGATTTATGTGCCCGGCACGGACTGGAACTGGCAAGGCCCACCATTTGCCTGGATTTCGACGGCGTCATTCATTCCTTTCGAAGTGGCTGGCAGGGGGAATCCATCATTCCCGATCCGCCGATTCACCGGGTCGACGAAGCCATTCGGCAGCTCCGAAAAACCTACCGGGTCGTGGTTTATTCGGCGCGGTGCCGGACGGCCGCAGGGGCCAGGGCCATTGCCGAATGGCTGGCCCGCCACCAGATTCAGGTGGATGAGGTCAGCCGGCACAAACCGCCCGCTCATATTTATGTCGATGATCGCGCGGTACGATTTACCGGCGACTGGGACGCCACGATCGCCGCCATTCACGCGTTCCGAAAATAGCGGGTAACACGGTTGACACGGGCCGGCGTGGTGCCCCGATGAAACGGCGATCGGCTCTCCCGTCAAGCGGCCCGCCCGGCCGGTGTCATCGATGATCCGGTGACTCGCCAGGCATCCATGGCCTGTTCGATCGAAGCCAGCCGGCACGGATTGTTGGCGGATTGAATCGTCTCCGACATTTGCTTCGCAATCGCCGGTTCGGAAATCAGCCGATTGACGCAGCGGGCAATTTCGTTTCTGGCTCCCCGTTCGACCAGATAGCCTGTTCGGTGATGGGAGATCAATGCTTGATGGATCGACTGACTGACGCCCACCGCCGGGATTCCAAACGAGACGGCCGCCCGCAATCCGCAATAGTCGTCCAGCCAATCCGAGGGCTGGACGTAAATGTCCAGCGCCCCGAGCACATCCATGGCCCTCGCCGGGTTCCCCAGAAACCGGATCCGCCCCGCCATGTCCAGCTGACTGGCATATCGCTGCAAACGCCAGCCGTGGGGCCCATCTCCAATCACCAGCCAGTACACGTCGTCGCGCACGCAGCGCAACAGATCCCCGGCCCATAAAAAATCCTTGATCCTCGCTCCCGGGACCAGCGGAGCAACCGTACCGGCCAGCCTGGATTCGAGCGGGATTCCCAACTGGTTGCGAACCTCCTCGCGAGTCGCAGCCCGGTCCGGTCGCGAATATTGAAACCAGGGCAACACCTCACATTCGGACCGGGACGACCCGGAATGTTTCCACGGATCGCCGAGTTGTTCGTGGCGGATAACCGGCGTTATTTGGCTGAACCATCGCCGGCCCCGCCACCCCGTCCGCGGTCGGTTGGCCGCGGTACTGGTCACGAATTGCTTTACCGGACAGCGGACCAGGGTCGCCAACACCTTTGCCAGCGTTCCTGCCCGCATTCCCCAAACATGAATCTCCTCGGGTTGGAGATAGCGGATGTGCTGCCGGATTTCCTGCCACGAGGACCAGCTGAATCGATTGGGCCAGAAAACATCCCGCACCTCATGTTCCGTTGGCGTTCGCAGCGGCGATGCATTGGACGGGGATCGCAATACCAGGCAAACCACCTGAGTTCCCTGCCGGCCCAGCCAATCGGCAACCCACCGCGCGTCATGGCAGGGCCCCCACGATTCGACTCCATCCTCAACCACCAAAATCCTTTTCATTTGATCCCCATCCTCCTTGCCTGATCTCTCCGGTCCAACTGGTTTCGCGGTTCAACATCGTTGGGCCCGCAGACTTTGCCCGGCAGTAACGTATTGCCGGGCCATCTGTCGCAACGAGTTCCTGTCCATCGACCATTCGGATTTTTCAGGACCGGCGTTGCCGGTGCCAACACGCCCCCGTTCGATATCCGACGTCCTCGTTTCTGCCCACCGCAGCAATACCGATTCCAGCTGGCCCGATGTGTCGTCAAACATCCACAACGCACACAAACCACCGGTACTCCCGATTCCCCCTGACTTGCCATTGCCATTACCGTTCCCGCGGCACCGGGGATTCACCGATCAATTCGCAAATCTCCCGATTGGCGGCATGGCAAATGACAGGGACACCCAGCATTCGCACGGATCCGGCATACCAACCCGGTGGCGTTTCCTTGCCCGGCATGATAATCGCATCCGCGGCCTGAAGTACATCGAGAATCTCGTCGAAGTTTCCCGGCAAAATCACGGCATGCTCCATCTCCAGATCGCGAATTCGCTGAAACAGCTCGTATCCATCAACGCCCTCTCCGGTCATCCAGAGCCGGGCCGTCGGAAATTGGGACAATATTTCCCGCCAGGCGTCAACCAGTTCAAAAACCCCGTTGCCGGCCTCCAGATCCACGGGACAAACGGCCAACAGATCCCGGTCACCCAATTGAAAGAGCGGATGGGCCGTTTGCAGGGCTTCCCGGATTTGTTGCCGCGACAATTCAATACTTCGCCAGTCAGCAACGCCATCGCAAATACTCACGCAATATTCGTCTTCGGCCGCCTGACCACTGGCACTTACCCATCGAATCCGCCGCGACAAGTTCGGCGACCGCTCCAGGAATGCCGGGGACCGCCGGCTGCAGATTCCATCACGCCGCACGATGGCTGGCAATCCGGCTCGCCGCAAACAATCCACGGTAACCCCGATTTCATCAGGCCCGGAAATGACAATGGCATAATCAAACGCTTCGTGATGACGGGACAACCAGCGGTACAAATCGCTCGACCAGGCATTGCGGCGTTTCAAAAGTCGCCAGGCGTCCAAAAAGCCGTCGCGACGTTTGGGCAAGCGCACGACACTGACGCTGCCCATCTCAAAGGAGTTGGGCCAAACCCGATCCATTCCCCCGGTCAATACCGTCACCTTGTGACCCAGTTCGGCCAACTCCTGCGCCAGTCCGCTCGCCAGCAATTCAAGCGAACCGGAAACCGGCCAGAAACGGGGACTTACCAGCAGCAGACGTTTGGAGTCCATCATTTTTGCGGAAAGCGCTTCCTCATGAAATCCGGGAATCAGGCGGGCGGCTCACGACGAGGTCAACTCCCGCAACTCTGATGGTTCCAGCGTCCCGATGAACGGCAAATGCCGGTACTCGTCGCAAAAATCAAGACCGTACCCAATGACAAATTCATCGGGAATTTCAAACGTCACAAAATCGGGGCGCGTTGCAACTTCCTGGCGACCCGTCTTCTGCAGCAAAACCGCCGATCGAATCGATCGGGGACCCAACTCCTGAATCTTTCCCGTTACGGCGGTCAAGGTATGGCCCGTGTCAAATATGTCATCGATCAGCAAGACGTCCATGCCGAAAATATCAGGCATCATGCTGGAATTGATCAACAGGTCACCGCGCTGCGTCCCGCCCCGATAACTGCTGGTCTGAATCACGCCAACTCGCAACGGCATGTCCAGCATTCGAATCAAATCCGCCAGCAACACGATGCTGCCCGTCATGATGCCAATAATGGTTAACGGTTGTTTTCCGTAAACGGCCCGAATATCCTCCGCCAGGCGAGCCACACCCTCGCGTATCTGCACTTCTGTCAGCAACACCTTCACGTTGACGTTACCTCTGGCAGATGCCGCGCAAAAAACCAATGCACGATGTTTTACCTATCGTACCGAGATTGCCTGGACTGGCCACCCTGACCATTACTTTCAAAAACCAGTCACTGGTTGCCGAACGCACAACGGCCCCGGTGACTCGTCTTGCTGGCATACATTCTATCTGACCCAAAAAGTTTATCTAATCCCGACAACCGGAATTGCCGATGCAGAGACAAGGATTCTATCAAAAACTGCGACCCGGCGAGTGAATTTGAATTCACTTCGGTCGCTGAGTTCACTTACGGGATAACGTTCCAAATGAATTACTTTTCAATGGACCGGGCTCATGCGGGGCACGAATTGACAGCAATCGAAGCAGCCGGCTTCCGCGGACAGCCTGTTCATTCCATGCGGTTTGGCGACGTGCTGACTCAACTAAAAGTGGCAATGGGCCACGGTCACACGTGGTTGCATGATTTTCGAAATGACGACGTCATGATCTCCGGTGACCTGTACGAAGTCCTGCAAGCATTCGCCAGGATGCACGGTACCAGCCAGCAACCGGCTGTGGAGGATTGACCCCCGGGTGACCAGCGCCCGGCCTGACAACCGGCGGCGCCGGCGGCGGTCGTCAACATTCATCCCGACAGGTTTCTGATCAACGAAAAAACCGGTCGAATCCGAAATTCAACCACCAGGGACCAGACATGGACGTCTTCCTCATCAATAGACCGTATGGCAACATTCGCCGGATCGTTGCACTGGCAAGTGCGTTGCTGGTCTGTCAGGTATCGGGCGCGGCGTTACAGGCCCAGTCCGCCCACTGGATCTGGACGTCTGGCCAGGAAGCCGGATTGGTACCCATCGGCCCCACGCATTACCGAAAGAACTTTACGCTAACCCGGCCGGTTGAGGCTGAGTTGGTGATAGCGGCCGATGACGAATTTCAGGTTTACTTTAACGGCGAACTGGTTGGATACGGGGCCGGCTACGACTCGCTGACAAAAATTGAATTGACCCCATGGCTGCGCGACGGGGACAACCTGTTGGCCATTCGCGCTACCAACACCGAGGGTACCACGGCCGCACTGTCGGCCATCATGCGGTTCAAGCTGCAGGGTGAAACGGCATGGCGCTGGCTGGCAACAGACGAAACCTGGAAATCAGCGACGGACGTCGCGCCAACCTGGATCAATCGTCGCTATGACGACAGTGGCTGGGTTCCGGTTTCCAGACTGGGCGTGCTCGGTACCACGTCGCCGTGGGACACCGCGCGGCTGGCCGCATCGTCACAGGCCGTTGCAAAACCGGGTCGGTCTGCCGAACGTTCCGGTCCGCCGGAGCCCAAATCATTCAAGGTCCCTGCCAATTTTGAGGTTCAGCAGATTCTGGACAACTCGGTGGGCTCGCTGATTGCGATGGAATTCAATGAATTTGGTCAATTACTGCTGTCCCGCGAGGGGGGCAAGCTTCTGCTGGCCGATCTCACCGATTCGGAACAGGGCGAAATCGCCGTCCGCCAGTACTGTGATGCGATCGACAATGTTCAGGGAATTTTGCCGCTGAACGGAGATGTGTATGTCACCGGTGACGGTCCCGACGGACTGGCCCTGTATCGGCTGAGCGACGCGGACCGCGACGGGAACCTGGAGCCGTCGGCGACGTTGGCAAAATTCAAGGGACCACCGGGAGAACATGGACCCCATGGTATCACGCTGGGGCCCGACGGCATGATTTACGTCATGGTCGGTAACACCAGCGGTCTGCTCTCCGACTTTGATGCCACCAGTCCGGTTCGGCACATTCACGAGGGCGAGGTATTGCCACGTCTGGATGATCCCGGGGGACACGCCACGGGCATTCGGGCGCCGGGCGGAACGGTTGTGCGAATTTCGCCTGATGGCCAGCGTCGCGAGCTGGTGGCGGTTGGATTGCGAAACGCCTACGACCTGGCCTTCAATCGAAATGGCGAGCTGTTTTTTCAGGACAGCGACATGGAATCCGATGTGGGCACCCCCTGGTATCGCCCCACCCAGGTCTATCACCTGGTCGAGGGAGGGGAGTATGGTTGGCGCAGCGGCACAGCCAAGTTTCCGGCCTATTTCGTCGACAACTTGCCGGCCATCGCCGATACCGGCCGGGGCTCGCCGACTGGAGCGGTGGTGTACGACCATTTCATGCTGCCGATCCGCTATCACGGACAATTGTTCGTGGGCGACTGGTCCGAGGGCAGAATTCTGGCAGTCCGGTTGCAGCCGGACGGAGACAGTTTCCGGGCCCGGTTCGAGGAGTTTCTGTCGGCCCGCCCGCTGACCGTGACGGACCTGGCCGTGGGGCCGGACGGTGCCCTGTATTTTTGCACCGGAGGACGGGGCACCGAAGGTGGCGTTTACCGAGTCAGCTGGAAGGGCGACGTTCCGGAATCGTTCCTGAATCTCGACGACCCGTTGATGAAACTGGTGGGGCGGCCGCAGCCTCAAAGCGCGTGGACGCGACAGGAGCTGGCAAAAATCAAAACGGAGATTGGCGATCAGGCATGGACCGAAACGTTGCGTGGCATCATGCTGGAATCACGCAACGAGGCGGAATACCGGTTGCGGGCCCTCGAAACCCTGTCGCTGTACGGTCCGGCGCCCGGGGACGACGACCTGATTCGGTTGTCCAGTGACATCAATCCCGCGATCCGCGCGCGAGTCGCCAGGGAGTTGGGATGGCGGTTGGCCGACACGGCCGCGCCGGTTCTGATCAAAATGCTGGGGGACGAGGATGCCCGGGTCCGGCGTGCCTCCTGTCATTCGCTGGTTCGGCTGGATATCAAACCCGAGTTCTCGCAAGTGGCCCCCATTTTGGAATCCGCCAACCGCACCGAATCGTTCGCCGCCCGCCGGTTGCTGGAAACCATGGATGTCGAATCCTGGAAAACGACCGTGCTGGAATCCGGGCAACGGCGATTGTTTGTCAACGGTGCGACCGCCCTGATGATCGTCGAACCCAGCCTCGCCAATGCGTACGCCATCCTGGCGCGAGTCAGTCAATGGCTGGACCAGTCTGCCAGTGACTCGGACATGCTGGATTTGCTGCGGGTGACCGAACTGGCATTGGCCGAAGGCTCGGTCGATCCAGCCAAAATCCCGCTGTTCCACCAGCGGATTCTGGACCAGTTCCCGGCCGCCGACGGACGAATCAATCGGGAATTGAGTCGAATCCTGGGTTATTTGCAGGAGTCGGCGATTGGCGAAAAAATACCGCACTATCTGGCCAACAGCATTGACTCCGACATGGACAAGATGCAGGTGCTGATGAATGTCCGCGGCTTGACCGCGGATTTTTCAGGCGAGCAACGCATGGCTGCCATCGCGTTTCTGGAAGAGATGCAAACCTCGGCCCGAACGGTTCGCACCGGCAACTACAGCCTGTACGTTTCCGAAATCCTCAAATCCTGGTCCAGCCAGATTGAACCGGGTCAAATTTCCGAGATCCTTCGTAACGGAGCCCGCTGGCCTTCGGCCGCGCTGGCAGCCTTTTACCTGTTGCCCGAGCATTTGGACGAACAACAGGTCCAGTGGATCATTGAGATGGATCGTCAGCTGAAAGGTCGCACGGAGGCCACGGCGCAACAGGCCCGCCTGGGATGCCTGGCCGTCCTGGGGCGCAGTGGTGACGAACCGGCAATGAGTTACCTGCGCGAGGTCTGGCGGCATGACACCAGCCGCCGCGACCACGTGACCCTGGCTCTGGCCCAGCGACCCGACGGCCCCAACTGGCCGTACCTGATCAGCAGTCTGGGTCAGGTCACCGACGACACCTCGGCCGAAGTCCTGCAACAGCTGGCGACGGTCGACAAACGACCGAGTGAACCGGTATTCCTGAAGCAAACTATCCTGACCGGCTACCGGCTCCGCGACCAGGGCGCCCAACCCGCCAGCCAGCTGCTTCAGCACTGGACTGGTAACAAGGTTGACGGGGACGAACACAACTGGCGCGTCATCATGGAATCGTGGGCCTCGTGGTTCAACGAACAATACCCCGATGAGGAGCCCATCGTGTTCGACGACCAGGCGTCCACCGGGAAATATTCGGTCGACCAGATTCTGTCCTTTATCGAGGACAACCCGGCGGCGGCCCGGCACAACGGGATGTTGATGTTTTCCCGGGCGCAGTGCAGTTCCTGTCACCGCTGCAACGGGCACGGCGAATCGCTGGGCCCCGAACTGTCGACGCTGGCGCGGCGGTTTTCCCGGCGGGAAACGTTGCGGGCTGTCTTGCATCCTTCCGAGGTGATTTCCGACCAGTTTGCCGGCAAGAAAGTGCTGACCACCGATGGGCGGCAGTTGCTGGGCCTGCTGCGGTGCAGCGGCGACGATTACATTATGCTGCAGACCAACGGGCAAAAGACCACGTTGTCGGGCAACGAGATCGAGGAAATCCTGCCCGCCGAAACCAGTCCCATGCCCGAGGGACTGCTGGACGAACTGTCTCTGGAGGAAATACGCGATCTGATGGCCTGGCTGTACGAACAGCCCGAGCAGGTCGCCGAACATCCGGCCAACCCCTCCCGCTAGTGCGCGGCGGGCTGACAGGCCGCGTTGGTGCCGTTGTTTTCCCAAGCGTTTTCCGAGGAGGCGACGAAGGCGACGCCACAACCGGTATGACGCGTGGACTGGCGGATGCCGGACCAGGGTACCCGGCGGCCGTTGGCCTCATGCCGGTTCCCGCCGATGGCGGGCGACAACCGCGGGCAAAACTCGCGGGCAGCCGGTTTCAGTTTGCGGCCGCCTGGCTGGCCTTTTGGGCCTCCCGCACCAGTTTGCTCAATTCGGCGACACGCTGCGAATCGAGGTGCAGGTTGGACAACTTCTCCAACTCGTCAAACATGTTTTCGATGAATCCCCGCTGGCGCTCGTCGGCCGTCAACAGCCCCTTCTTCTCCAGGTTCAAACGGGTGTTAAACCGCTTGGAGTCTTCGACCCGACGCAACTCGGCCAATTTGGCTTCTGCGGTCGACAGATCGGCCCGCGCCAGAGCGGACTCGACCAGCGTGCCAAGGATCAATCGCCGGGCCAGCAAGTCGAACAGTTCGTTTTGGTAGCCTTTGACGATTCCTTCGGCATACAGACGTCGTTCATCATTGGGCATGCGGGCCGTCCATTCGGGATACAGTCCCGGGACAACCGGCACCCGGGCGAGGGGCCGCAGACCGCTTTTGACGTACAGGATGCGAATCCCGGACTCGTGCGGGGGCACCCAAATCTGGCCCTGCCAGTCGCTCTTGCCCAAAAATTCTGATGCTTGGTCCTCGTCCTGGCCCGGCAATCGGGAATAGACCTCCAGGTCACGCAGCGGCTCGGGGGGCTCTTCGTTGGAAACCAGACTGAGCCGGGTTCCCTGTTCGGGACCACGAACGCACAGGGCAACCCGTTCCGTGCGGCCTCCGGAGCGTCCGCCCAGGGGAGCGCGTTGCATGGCGATGGTGGTGCAATTCAATTGGGGACCCGCGCGCCCAAAATCGACAAAAATGTGTTGGCGACCGGGCGGATACTGCTGACGTTGCCCAGCCGATCCTTGCGCAGAATCACGGGCAACAGAATCTCCTGATCACCGATCCAGACCGGAGACCCGACATTGGGAATCATGGTTAACTGGCCATCGTCGGTCGTTTCCGGCACCAATGCGATACCCGCGGCGCGGACCCGCGCCAGGACCTCCAGCCCGCTGATGCGGTCGATGCGGGTTAACGGCATAAACGCTTTCCGCAGTCCCTGAAACACCGCCGCATCCAGACGGCTTGTGTCACAGGTCTGTTCAATCCGGGCCCCCCACAATTGCGTCTTCAAATCCAGCTCCTGGACTTCGGACCGAATCATCCCAAACTGCTCGTCCAGTCGAACAATCATCAGCTTGTCCAATTGCATGCCGGCGACGGTTTGGGCGGCCAGGATGATGTCAGATGTCCACGACTCGAATTGATCCGAAGACAGCAGACGCCCATTCCAGGGCCGCGGCGCCGCCTGGACGGTGACCTGCCAGGCACTGGAATCAGCCAGCTGACATCGACGGTCGAGTCCCCCGATCAGCTGCTGCTGCAGCGCTTCGACCGCCGCGCCATGATCGTGGACCAGCCAGACCAGCACCTGATACGGTCGATATTCCCAGGCCGCCTGTTCCCGTTCGTCGCTGGCCTCACGGGCATCGGTTCGAATCGATGTGTGGCCATCGCCATCCTGGATCGCGGCCGCCGATGGCCGGGTATCGCGTTCCGGGGCGGTGGCCGAATCCTGCTGGGCCGCGGCCAAACCGGGCCAGCCGGCCGCCAGGCCGAGGGCCAGGACGGGGACCCGGCCGCGCATCGCCAGAATTCGGACCAAGGGGAGCCAAAACCGGATGATTGTCTGATCGTTCATGCTACCGGGACTGTGCACTGGCCTGGGGGTCGGGAACCTGAATACCGTCGATTTGCCAACTACCGATATTTTCATACAGGTGCGTGAGTCGATCGCCGATGTTGTAGACGTTTTTCCGGTAGGCATAATGCTCGACCGTTTGCCACAAGGGCAAGATCGTCAAATTGGCGTACGCCTGGCGATGCACCCGCCGCAACGATTTGGAAACCTCGGCCCAGCTGAAGGCCGAATCGAGTTGTCGCAGGGCCTGTTCGATCGTGGGATCGGATATGCGAACCAGTCCGCCCCGGCCAAAAATCCGGTAGGCGTCGACCAGCGGTTCCTGGATCTGAACTTCGCAATACAGCAGATCAAAGTCGCCATCGTCAGGCACCATGACCCCGCGAGGCAGACGCCGCAGCATCACAGGAATCCCCACCGCCCGCCATTGCTGGGCAATGGCCTGACAAGCCGTTTCAATCAAATCGGAATCCGGATAGGCCAACACGATTTCGGGAACCTGGACTTCGACCTTTTTGCCCTCATCGGCCTCCAGTCGCCGCTGTTGCTCAACGATGAATTGCTGCACCAGCACCATGGCCAGTTTGTTGTCGTATTGCCGCGGCTTGACCTCATTGTTGTAGGCGTAGGCCAGCTGGTCGGCCGTATCGGTTCCGGGTGGAAACGGACCACTCACCAGTTCGAAACCCGGCGTTTGCCGTCCCAGGGTCAGCGCTTCGCGAATGATCAACTCCCGATCGATTCCAAATTGCAAAGCCCGGCGAAAGTTGTCACTCTGGATGAATTCATTTCGGGGATTCGGAATCAGCATATGGACCAGCGGGATGAGATAGGGTTCCACCGTAATAAACGGGTTACGCCGGAGTCGGGGAATGTCCGCCGGATGGACGCGATCGACCACATCCAGTTCCCCGCGCAACAGGGCGTCCACGGCCTGCGACGTGTCGGGAAACAGCCGTTCGACGACGACCGGTAACTGGCCGTCAGGACGCGAGTACCGCGGATCAAACTGGTAGCTCGCCCGATCCCGGGCCGCCGGCTGGTCGCCCGCGACCGCGTCCGGGTCGCCCGCGTCCGGTCGCCCGGGGTCGCCCGCGTCCGCGTCGCCCCGGCCGGTCGATACAACCCGAACCACTCGTCGCGCCGCGGATCGTCAGCCGCAAAATAACCCAGTGGCATCAATGATTCGGGACGAACGTGCGGGTACCGCATTCGAATCACGACCGAGCGGGCGTTTTCAATTTCGATTCCCACAATCATTCGCGCCCAGGGAATGTAATAATCGGGAGAGTCCGGGTCGGCCAGATCCATCAGCCGGTTGGACAATTCATAAGCCGTCAATTCAGGAACACCGGCCGACGGATCGGTCGCCAGCGTGAACCGGAACTTCAAACCGAGTTCATCGATTTGCTGGAATCGACCGCTGGGAAACTGGTACTTGCCGCCGTCATCACCCGGTTTCTGGAATTCCATGATGGTCCGGTTGAGCAACCGACCCAACCGGCGGGAAGCCCAGTTTTCAATCCTGAATGGATCCCGATCACTGGAGAACTGGGTGACACCCACCAGCACCATTGGGAATTGCTGAACGACTTCGTTAAACGCGGCAACGGCCGCCGGCAAATCCGGCATCGTGTACAGAACCTGACGCACGGCCAGGTGAGCGTCAAACGCCTGGCCGGCGGCGACTGCCTGTCGCACCTCACCCAGTTGCCGCAGGGCGTGCTCCAGCATTTTTTTGTCCCAGTCGGCGGCGATGGGATCCACGCGCTCGCCGTAGACCTGTCGCATGGCCCGCAGCAAATCGCGGACCCCCTGGAAATCACCCTTGTCGAATTCCTTTTCAACGAACTGTTGATAACAGTTGATGATGTTGTCCAGCACCGACCCGGACCCGCCGGTCCGGTATTGCGGATTGCGTTCATACAATCCCTCGAAGGCCGACAGGGCATCCGCGAAATCACCGGCCTCCAGATGCTGAACGCCATCCAGGTACAGGCACTGGTCCAGCATCTGGTTCAGCTCGGCGGTGCGGCCCAAATCCGCCTCGTTGGAAAGAAACACCAGCGTGCGGAAGGCCGTATTCCAATCCTTCTGCTCCATCGCCTCGCGAGCCTCGGCCAGAACCAGATCCGAATAGCGTTCGATTTTGACGAGTGCCGACCAGGGGGTGGCAAAAACACGCCCGGGATAATCGGGGATGGTGAACACCAATCGTCCCTGTTTGCCAGTGGGATCCACCGGCTGATTCCGGTCAATACCGTCCAGCTCCAGTGGATTGACATCCAGCACCGGGAACTGCTGATCGTCAAAGTGCAACCGGTCGAATGGTTCCCGGTCAATCACGGGTATTTCCGGTGCATCGGCCAGGTCGGCCTCGGTGGCAAACGGCGCGTTACCGGGCGACGGCGGTTGCGTGTCGTCTTGCTGCCAGACCACGGATACGGTCCCGCCGCTGACGGCCGCCGCGTCCGGCCATGCCCCGACAAGCAGCAGGCCCATGCCGGCCGTCAAAAAAACCCGCCATACCCCCGGCAGCCGGGCCGATTGGGCGACCTCCACGACCGTCCGCGGCGGGGCCGTGCACCGGCACGGGACTGGATCGGCAAGCGAGTTGTACGACTGGAGGTTCATGCAATGAACTTTCTGATACCGGGTTCCGGCTACTCAAAATCCAAACGTTCGAGACGGTGCAGTGTCCCGTCAATCCCGGGGACCAGCCAGGCATTGTCAAACGCAAACGGAGCCCCGGAGATCGGCTGCCCCAACTGGCGAGTGCCGATCAGCTCACCGCTGGCCGCATCCAGCGAGACCAGCAGCCCCGACTGGCAGGCAATAATCAGGCGGCCTTCGCTGACCAGGGGATGGCCGGCTATTTTGTCGCGAGGCAATTCGCCGGGAGGCAGCGCGGTTTCCCACAACCGGTCCAGCTGGCTGTCATAACAGACGGTGTTGCCGCTATCCAGCGTCAACAGCAAACGGTCATTTCCGGCGGGGATCGGCCCGGAAACGTATCCCCCGGGTAAATCGACCGCTTTGGCGATGGCCAGTTTTTGATCGCCGGTCAACTTGACCAGCTGATCGGTCTCGTTGCGGCAGACACCCACCGCAGACTCCGCCACGGTCATCAGCGGCGACACCAGGCGGCCATCCAGGGATAACTGATCGACACGAGTCAGCGCGGACGCTCCCTCGGCGGCTACCAGAAAACAATCGCCATCCGCATTGCCAATCACAAACCGCTGGCCATCCACCAGCACCGCCGGCTCCCGCCACTGGACCTCGACGTTGGGTTGCAATTCGGGCTGAAAGGGCGCACCGACGGGTCCGCCGGTCAGGGGATCAATTCGAAACACCTGGCCGCGCAGGGCTGCCACCAGCAAGTGATCGCCAAACCGGACCGGCCGGCAGGCCGGACGATTGGTCGGGGATTTCAGGTTCGACAACTGCGAGGCCGGATCGCGACGAAAGTCGACATTGATGATGCTGGAGCGCTGTGGAGGACCGATCGCCACAAATCGCTCGTCGTCAAACGGGATGACTTCATCAAACACCAGTGTCTGAACCACGGTACTGCCGCGCAACTCCGGCCGGTTGAACACGGCCTGGTTCAACGTGCTGGAATCGATCCGGAATACGTCTCCTTGCGATGACACGGCCGCCAACCCCGCATCACCCTGACGGGAAACGCCGGCCAGCGGAGCGGCGAAATCGTTTCGCCAGATTTCCTCCAGCGTCGTGGCGTCCATGGCAGCGATACTGACCATGGCCGAATCGTGGCGCCGCCGAACCGTAAACAGGGTCTCGTTGATCAGCGTGGACGGTGCGATGAATGTATCCAGACTGTCTTCCACGCGTTCTTCCTCAAATTCGGCAGTCGCCTTTTTGATCTTGTAGCGGCGCAGCCCGAAAGCCGCACTCCACACTTGTCCACTGTCAGCCAACAGGAATTTGCGGGTCGGACGGGTGGGTGAAAACCGAATACTGGCCACCACGGTTACCGGCTCGGCTTCCTGACCCTTGTTCAACTCCAGCATTCGCAAATCGCCGGCATCCGATACCACCAGCCCCCACCGCCCGTAGCGGACGATCGGTTCGGTCACCTGTCCATCCAGGCGAATCGGCGATTGCGCCTGTTCCAGCGACAAACCGTCTTCGGTCGGTCGCAGCACATGCAATTTGCAATAGTCGGCTCCGTTTTCGGCGATGATCAGATGGTCACTCATGGCAAACGGCGGGATCGTGACCGAACCAGGACGCTGTCCCAGAAAATAAACGTTGCGACACGTCAGGGTTTCGGTGGAAACGATGTAGACATCGGAGTCGTGACCCACCTGATAAACCAGAGGGGCCGATCCCGGCAGCCGCCGCCGCGACCTCGGCCGTCTGGGGCAACTGGGCGGCTCGGGACGAAACCCCGGTTTCCGGATCAATACTCATCACCTTGCCACTCAGGGTCGTCAACAGGATCCGGTCGGGCGATACCGCCGGATCGGCAAATGGCTCACCGATGTCGACTCGCCAAATGTCATCCCCGGACTCGGCAGCGATTCGCATCAGGTGATTATGCCGGGCATCCGTAGCGATCAGATCCGCCGCAGCCTGATCGTTGAGCGGGACGGGTGACATGGAGGTTTGCAGACCTGCGTACTTGCGCCACACGATTTCACCGTTGTCGGCCCGGATCCCGTACAGGGCGCCTTCCACCAGTTTGACCAGAATTCGCTCACCAATTCCCGGGATCGATGACTGGCCGCTCCGGGTGCCGAAAACCAGGCTGGATGAAACCGGCGTGGCTTTGGCCGCGACGGGCTGAATCGCCGAATCCATCGTGACGACCAATTCGGCCTCCCGTTCGCTGATGGCGGCTACGGTTTCGCGCATTTCACGGCGAATGGCCAGTTCGGGATATTCCCGTGTGAGCATGTTGTAAGCCTCAAACGCGTCGGTGGTTTTGCCTTCCGACGTTAGTGCGGCGATTTCAACCAGAGCGGCGGCATAATCATTTTCCATCTGGATTTGTCGTTCCACAATGGAAATGTTATTGGTCACTTCGGTCAGCACCGATGCCACCCCCGGGTTGCGTTTGTAACTGCCGGGCACATAGGCGGAATTGTCAATCAGGTCCCGGGCCTGAATGGCCAGATCCAGTTGGGCCTGTTTGGTGGCCACATCCGGAGCCGCCATCGCCACTTCCGTAAAACCCCTGGCCGTTCCGGGCAAGATGACGGACAGTTCGCTGCGAATGCCATCAAATTCCGTTTCTTCATCCAGTGATTTCAACTCCTGCTGCAACCGGGGCAGAACGGTCCCGGCCAGAGCCAGCGTATTCTCCCAATGGCCGGCGTCGTACGGGATTCGCAACTCGCAATTGGCAATCTTGACGCGGGCATCGGCCATTTTTTCGTCGCCGGGATAGGCTTCGACATAGTGCAGCAATTTGGGCAGGGCCGACTGGTAACGACCCTTGTTGAAATCCTCCAGGGCGTCTTCCCACATTTTGGAGGCATCGGTCTTGAACAGGGTCACCGCCAAAATGACACCGGTCAGTATGAAGAAGCCCAGCAATCCGAATCCGATAAACAGCCATTTGGATTCCCACTGGTTGGGTCGGGCCTTTTTGCCGGCAAAAGACCCGTGTGTCGCCACGCTTTCCACCACCTGGTCCGGCTGGTCAAATCCCATGCCGGTCAGTGGATCCAGCTGGTGCGGATCCAGCGGGTGCGGATCCGGCAGCGCCGTGATATCCGGGTGGATTCCCTGATGCATGGTCAATTCATGCTCGACGTCGACCACCTCGATGCTTTCGTCGTGCTCGCCCGTGCCGGCGTCAATTTCCATACGGGTCGCATCCGGGGCCGGCGGGGCCGGCGGGGGATACAGGTCGCGGAGCAGCTCGTCGGTATCCTGCGACTCATCATGCGGGACTTGCAACTCGAGGTCGTCGGCGGGGGTCAATTCACCGGTCAGCAGCTGCTTGGCCTGGTACTTGCTTAACAGTCCCTTGTCGACCAGGTATTTGGCAATCGACTTGGGCGTCACATGCCGATCGGTTCGCTCGACCTTGGCCTCCAGCCGGTCCATGATCTCGCCGGCCAGGATCCTGCTGTTGCGAAGTGATCTCAAAAAGTCTTCCGATTTCATGTTGTTTCCCAAAGCGGTTCGATGTGGGGTGGCCACCCGGCAGTTTTTCGGTGAGCGGGTTGGCGGGCTGTCACCGGGAAGGGCTGGCGGCAGCTGCTAAAAATCTTCCTCGGACAAGCGGATCACGATATCGGTAATGTCATTATCCACCGCAGCATCCCATGCAGTCACCACCTTTTCGTGCCAGGCATCGCCATGAGCCGTGATAATGACCCGCTTGGCACTGCTGGAGCTGATCATATCCCGCAACCGGGTACGCATTTCCTGATCGCTCGGCGCTTCCTGTTCTTCCGCGTCCTTGGACGTCAGTCGATACGTATTGAACTGGTCGATAATGACTTCCACGTACTGGGATTCGTCCTCCCGTTCCTCAACAGTTTGCGACGGCTCGTCGGTTTGCAGCGGCGGTTGCTGAATGGATTTTTGCAGGGTGAAGGACGCGGTGATCATAAAAAAGATCAATAACAAAAAAACCACGTCGACCATCGGTGTCATGTCCAGCTCGTCCTCCTGGACACCTTTCTTCTCAAATCCGACCTCTGGCTCATATTCTTCTTCCTGTTCGAACCCGCGCCATTCGGTAAACGAACGGGAATCGGCCGCCATCCGGGGATCGGCCACCCGTGATTCCTGCAGTTCCCCGGCCGACCCGGCCTGCTCATCGTGCGGCTGTTGCTTAACCGAATGGATCGGCGCACCCAGGTCAAAACCGGAATCCGGCCGATCCCGGTCACCACCGTCACTATCGAAGTCGTTGTTTTTTGCTTTGGTCATGACGGGAACCGAATGGTGAAACGGGCGTCTGGGGCAGGCGGCATGGCAAACTCGTGGCGGTTAAAAAACGACGGCGACGGGTTGCGCCTTGCCGGACGGGCATCAGGAACCGGATGACTCCCGGGGGTCGGGTCCGGGGGAACGGTCGACTGGCCTGGGCCGCCGGGCCGGGCACCATACAAACTGCCCGCATCCCGGACAGCGAATTCGACGCCCCGTCATGCGGACGGCGATGCCAAACCGGGCACGACACACCGGACACTTCCACCGTTTGGCTCTCAATCCCCTGCCTCACTCCTCTTCCACACCTACGTTGATGATCTGGTCTTCTCCCAGGTTACGGCTGACGGCCCGTTTGACAATGTCCAGATGCCGGTATTTGACTTTCCGCTCCGCCTTGATTATTACCGTTGTCTTGAGTGGATCCTGCATTTCGTTTTCCACGTATTCGGCAATCCGGTTTTCGATATCTTCAATCGATCCGCTGCAGCGGGCGGCATCCGTTTTGGCGCGTCCCAAAAAGACAGTTGGTTCGTCCCGTCCCGATTCGGTGACGATCACGATCACGGACGCCTGCTCGGGGACCGTGGCACCGTACTTGGCCCTCGGCATCATCACCTGGGTCGAAGGATCCATTTTGGAAACGACCACAAAAAACGCCAGCAACAGAAACGTGATATCGATCATGGGCGTGATGTCCAGATCGCCGTCATCGGAGCGACGTTTCCGCTGCGACAATTCGATGCGGGTTTCCTGTCGGTCGGGCATGGTACGAGGGGCTCTCCGGGGATTTGCCTATTTGGGGTACCGGATCAGGGCTTCCCGGAAAATTTCCAGGAACTGATTCATCCCGTAGGCAATCAGGTCTTTCATTTTTTCGATTTGCACATTGATAAAGGTGGTGCACAGCACCAGGGGAATGGCAATGGCCAGCCCGCAAGCCGTGGTGATCAGGGCAAACTGGATATCCTTGGCCAGGGCCGTCGGATCCGGAGCCTGGCCGGGAACGGCCAGTTTTTCAAAGGCCGCCATCATCCCCATCACGGTGCCCAGCAGACCGACCATCGGTGCGGCCTTGATCACCGTATATACCCAGCTCAGACGGTTTTCCAGATCCGCCAGCACGTCGCGCTGAAAACGGTCGGTCACCAGCTGCTTCACCTTGGCATACCCCAGTTTGCGATTGTCCACCGCCAACTGGCACAACTGGCACATGGCCCGGCGATCACCGCTGCAGATTTCGCTGGCCGCGTCGTATTCCCCCTTGCTCAACGGTTCTTCCAGCGCCTCCAGAAATATCGACTGGCCCTGTTCGTTTTCGAACCGTTTTTGTTTTACGCGGGCCCACACCATAACGACGCAATAGGCGCCCCACAGGGCAATCAAAAACAAAACGACATAGATCACTTTTCCTAGTACATCAAACATCCAGTTGCGCTCTTGTCAGGGGTTGCGTGGCAAAAAAACCAATTCAACAGGGGGAAGGGAGGTAATGCGGGGCAGTCGTTCGGTGACCATCACTCGGTAATACAGGGGAACTCAACAGAATAATCCAACCCCCCGGTTAATGCCACCAAGCATCCGTCGTTGGCCCGAGTCGCTCGCCAACCGGGCCGGATCGACCGTTTTCGGGTCGCCGATCGACGCCAGCGGTTGTCCGCGAACGAATCCCGGGTTCACCGAAGATCTTGCCATTCGCCGGCCGGGTAACCGGGTCCGGCCGGACGGGCGCCCGGACGACTCCCGCAAAACTCGTTCGGCTCGCCATGTTTAATTAACCCTTATCCCGCATTACCCGGTAGCGGTGGCCGGGGACGATACTCGATGTTTTCGACAAAATATTCGTACCCGCTTCCCCGCGGCCGGACCCGAAACAGGGTTTGCCGAACCTCGGTCAGATCCTTGCCAGCCGCGTCATAGACAGCGGCCTCCAGCTGCAACAGCTGCTGCCGCAACTCCGCCGGGTAGAAATGACCGACCAGCGTGTTTTTCAAATCAATCCCGGCACTGGCGACCTTGTTTTGATCCCAGCGGCGGAGTCGATTTTTGGTATTCATGAAGAACAGCCGTTTTTCATCCTTGCGTTCTCCATCGGTCACCGCCGGGGAGGCTGCGGTCAGGTTGTCCACATACTGAATCAGATTACTGAGTTCGCTGACGGCACCCATCGTGATGCCGAACGATTCCAGGATTGCCATGTACTCGGCCTGCGAGGACGCCGCAATTTCGATTTTCCAGCGATCCGCTTCCGGAATAATATTGGCGTTTCCACTGCCGGGCCCGCGGGCCCGGGCGTCCCCCAGACCCCGACCGGCGCCCATTTCGGCGGCGTTGCCATCCACCGTCTCCAACTGGGCCCGAATCGTCGAAACAGCTTCCGTGGTGGCCTCCAGGGCATCGGCCAGTTGTGGAGTCTCGACCTCCGGAAACTCCTCAACCCCGGGTTCCAGCCAGTCGTCAGCAACGCCCTCGGGTCGATTGTCGTTTCCGGCCAGTTCCAGGATCACCACGGGTGCCTTGCGGCCGCCAAAATCAACGATCAGGGTCAACCAGATCATAAACAACAAAAATACCAGAAACCCGATGACCACAACGCCGGCCACCAGAAACGCCGACAATTTGTCATACCCCGACACGCGGGTGTCGGCGGTCAGTTGGGGCCGCTGGCCGGTAATACTGCTCATGAATTTTTTCCTTTGTGACCCGGTCGGTCATTCACACACGATTGACGCACCGGACCGGCCGGCCGGCAACCCCGGCTATTTGTTGAATCCTTCGGGTAATTCCAGCAACACGCCCTCCGGACTGATCCGTCGGTACCACTGCGTCCACTTCCGTACCGCCTGCACCTTTTCACCCTGGGTGGGCTCGTCGGACAGTTTGGGCCCGGAGGTTCGGCGACTGACGAACATCATGCCGCGGTTGGCTTCATGAACCACCAGGGGATCGGGATCCGTCAGAGCAAAAATCAGGGCCGGTACATTGTCCAGTGATCGCTGTCGGCCGAGAAACCGGACCGCAATCAGCCGGGCTTTCCAGTTCTCGTGCTTGACCAACGTTCGCAATTGCGACAGCTGCTGGCCCCGCGAAACATTTTCGCCCTGCAAATCCAGTTTCAGCAGGGAATCGGTAAACAGGCTCAGTTCGTCGGTCTCCGAGGTCTCCATGATGTCGAGGAAATCGCTCAGCGATTTTTCGACGGAACCGACCCGGATGCCGCCACCGGGCGATTCTTGCAGGATCACATTGTTCCGGAAGTTCTGAAAACCACGGAGTTGTCCCGCAGCGCCGCTTTCCAGCGTGATGGACATGCTTTGCGTCAGAAACAAAATGCCAAATGCGGTGTTCACGACGTCGTCAATATCGCCCTCGGAACTGCGAAATCGCCCATCGTCCTGCTGGATCCGTTTGAGGAATTCCACACCCTGGTCGTACCACGTGTCGAGGCCGCCGGCCGGGCCGACATCGCCGTCCAGGTATTGCCGCATACTGATATACCGCTCGAATCCATACAGGTAATAAAGATTGTAACGATTCGTTTCGACCTGAAAATTTCGACTGAACCAGCTGTTTCCCCGGTTCATGGTGCCACGCACGCCGCCCACATCCATCGAAACCAGCGGTTTGATCTTGTCTGTGGACGTAGCCGCATCAGCCTGATCGGTTACATCGATTACAGCGGCCGGCAGTTCATAAATGTCGTCGCGCCGAACTGCCAATGCCTTGCCCTCGCTGCGATTAAACAGCTGCAGTGCGTCGGCATACAGGTAAACCGTGCCGAGTCCGGCCGCCACCAGCGAATGCCGCACTTCCCGGGCCCCGGTTCCGACCGTGGGGACCACGCCCAACGGTTGCTGGTAGATCCATCCACCATCGTCCAGTTGCCACTGGACCATCCATTCCAAAGCCCGTTGGCACATCACCGGATCGACCTCGAAACCATTTTGCCGGGCCAACCAAAGGGCCAGGGCGATGTACTGCATCTGCGACGTATCGCCCGCCAGGGGGTACTCCCGGTATCCCCATGCACCCGATTCCTGTTGCCGGGAGGCAATGTGGTTCAGCAATACCTGGATTTGTTCCCGGTGCTTCTCGGGATCGAGTTCCAGCAACAGCACCGCGGCCAGGGCGCTGGCGTACATCGTGCGAAACGAGGGCGATGTATTGAGCTGGCGGCTGTCCAGCTTGTCGATCATCCCCACCGCCCTGACGACCAGCGGATGTTCCTTGGGTGCGGCCTGCGCCCTGCACAATCCCGGATTTGTAGGCCGCCATGGCAAATATCACCGTCCGGCCAAAATCGCCCTTATCGTTTTCTTCAACAAACTCCATGGCCCGCCGAATGATGGCCAGAACTTCCGGGTGTTCCGGATCGTATTTCTTTTGGGCGGCGACCGGTTGGGCCGCCAGGCAAACGACCAGACCGATTGCCGCCAGAGTGAGGGCCCGGAAAGCCCGCAGCGGGCACCTGTCAACGAACCTTGCCAGTAGGCCGGCGGGCCGGGACGCGTGGATAACACGCCCCAGGGACAACCGGTCCGACGCCAGTGTTCCAGAATCGGGCAAATGCATTTTTTAATCCTTGTCCGGTTTTGCTCGTCCAGGAGGGACACGGTTGCGCCGTCGCCAAATACAGGGCCCCCCGGGCTGCTGTCTCAGCCGTCACCCCATCCGACATTCTGACTCCGTCGGCCCACGTTTCAACTCCCGAGTCCGAAGCTTCAGAAAAACTTCCTTTCGGGGGCGCGGGGGGATGACGATGTCTGTGTTTCAGGCCTCCCAAGAGGGCGTCAATGCCATACACGGCGTCCGTAACCAGGCTTTGTCCTGGCAAGTACTGTTGGCGACTGTCGGCGCGGCGGCGAGGAAGTTGGAGGTCGGAAATAGCGAGCGGGGGAACCTGCCGAGCCAGTTTGGATGGTACCAGCCTCCCGCGTACCCGTCAATTAATTGAATTGAACAGCGATCCCCCCGCCGCCGTTTGGCCACCCGGAATTTGACCGCCGTACCCGCACCCGCCACAACACCCGGCGTTGACAGTCGAATTGACAGTAAACACCGGGAAAAGTAGTATCTTCGGTTCGCCCGCGGTCGGGTAGCTCAGTTGGTAGAGCAACGGACTGAAAATCCGTGTGTCGCCGGTTCGATCCCGGCCCCGACCACTGCCGGACGCTGACCGCCGTTGGTTTTGGGTCGTTCCCCAACCGCCCGATCAGGATCGTCATTCGGCCGGTCATTTCGACCTCGCGCCATGGTACTCCGATCTTCTGCCAGACACCTCTGACAACCGTTGCAGACCGACCGGATGTGCGGCGCGAATGGTCCGGGACAGAACTGTTTTTCCACCCGGCCCGGCCCCGACCGCTGGCCCCCGGTTGCGGCAGTTGCCATATTGGTGGTCGGGGATTGGGGTGGTCGGGGATTGATATATTCGCGGCCTTGATAAAAGCCGATCCGGCAGAACGGTTTCAGGGGACCGGGGGAAATTGTCATGAAAGCTGGCTGTTCCATTGGCAAACGTCGATTCGCGATCGCGGGACTCCTGGTTGCTGCCGTTGTGGCGGGATGCGAAACCTCCGGCAACCGCGCCGGATCGGACACCCGCGAGGATGCGGGTGGCGATCGCCCGACGATTGCGTTCGTGACCAATCAGGTTCACAGTTTTTGGGATATTGCAGCGGCTGGATGTCGCGACGCCGAGCGTGATCTGGATGTGGAAGTCGTCGTGCGATTTCCGTCGGAGGCGACCGTCACCATGCAGAAACAAATCGTTGAGGACTTGTTGGCCTCGGGCATCGATGCCCTGGCGATCAGTCCCCTGGACGCCGAAAACCAGGTGGAGATGTTGAACGCGTGGGGCAAGCAAATCCCGCTGATTTGCCATGATTCGGATGCACCCAAATCGGACCGCCTGTTTTTTATTGGCGTTGACAACTATCAGGCTGGCCGAACGATTGGCAAGATGATTCGGCAGGCGATGCCCGACGGTGGCAACGTGATTATCTGCATTGGGCGTTTGCAGCAAGACAACTCGCGCAAACGCCGCCAGGGCGTCATCGATGAACTGCTGGACCGTTCCAGTGACGAGAACCGGTTTGACGATCCCGATCGGGAAATCAGCGGTAATGGATTCACGATCCTGGCCACGATCACGGATGGCGGGACCAAGGAAGTGGCCCAGCAAAAAGCCGAGGACGCGATCAACGCCTACCCCAACCTGAACTGTTTTGCCGGCTTGTTTGCCTACAATCCGGGAGCCTGTCTGAACGCCGTCCGGAAAGCCGGCAAGACCAACATCGTGATCGCGGGATTCGACGAGGCGGATGACACCCTGCAAGGCATCAAGGACGGCGCCATTTTGGGAACCGTTTCCCAAAACCCCTATCAATATGGTTACCAGTCCGTGGAAATGTTGTCCGCCCTGTTGCGGGGTGAGGACGCCCAAATCCCCGAATCGGGCTATGTTCCCATCGATGCCGTGGCGGTGACCCGGGATAATGTCGATGAATTCGAAGCGGAATTAAAAGCTCGCATGGGCAACCAGTAGCGCGGCACGGCCTCGCCTGCACCGGGCGGCCGCGGCCGTGTTGCGTGACCGCCGGTGGCCGGCCCCTCCAGGCACAATCAGGCGCGAAACCCGGGGGGACCTGGTCACCAACTTTCATCATGCAATCTCCTTCCACGCCGTCCCGGCGCCGGCCCGACCCGACCCGACCGTTACTGGCCGCCCGGCAAATCTGCAAAATGTTCCCGGGTGTGGTGGCGCTGGATCATGTTGATCTGGAGGTCGCCCCGGGGGAAGTGCTGGCGGTGATCGGCGAAAACGGAGCCGGCAAAAGCACCTTGATGAAAATCCTGGCGGGCATCCTGGCGGCCGATGACGGCCAGATCGTGATGGATCAGCAATCCGTCCGTATGACATCGCCCCGGGAAGCTCAAAACCTGGGCGTCGTTCTGATCCACCAGGAGCTGAATCTGTGCGACAACCTGGATGTGACCAGCAATATCTTGCTGGGCAACGAACCTGGCCGGTTCGGTTTTCTCAGGCGGGCGGCCGGCCAACAGCGAGTGGCATCGGTTTTGCAACGCGTGGGCCTGGACATCTCGCCCCGAACGCAAGTCGCCCGGTTGTCCATCGGCCAGCAGCAACTGGTGGAAATCGCCAAGGCGTTGTCGATTGACGCCCGTGTCCTGATCATGGATGAGCCCACATCCAGCCTGTCCGAATCCGAAACGCAAAAACTGTTTCAGGTGATCCGGGATCTGCGCGGCCGGGGCGTCAGTGTGATTTACATAAGCCATCGGTTGCGGGAAGTCGAACAGATCGCCGATCGGGTGGTGGTGCTGCGGGATGGCCGCCGGGCGGGTCAGTTAACCGGCGATGATATTCGTCATGACCGAATGGTCCCCCTGATGGTGGGCCGCGATGTCTCCCGGTTTTATTCACGCAGCCAGCACCCCATCGGCGATCCGGTCCTGGTCGTCGACGACCTGACCACCCGGCGCTGGCCGACCGAGAAAAATTCGCTGGTCATTCGCCAGGGGGAAATCGTGGGCCTCTCGGGTTTGGTCGGGTCCGGGCGCACCGAGTTGCTGAATTGCCTGTTTGGCATCGATCGGGCGGTGGGCGGGACCATCCGGATGGCTGGCCAGGCAACCGTGATCGGTTCACCGCGGGACGCCATCGCCGCCGGATTGGCGCTGGTTCCCGAGGACCGCAAACGGCATGGCTTGCTGCTGCCGTGGACCGTGACGCGCAATATCAGCTTGCCGCTGTTGCGGGACCGGTTTTCCCGACATGGACTGGTGCGGCAGCGCGCCGAAGCACAGCAGGCCCGGCTGGAAATGACACGCTTGCAAATCGTGGCCACCGGACCCGGGCAACTGGCGGGGTTACTGTCCGGCGGCAACCAGCAAAAAGTAGTGATTGGCAAGTGGCTGGCCACCGGACCCAGACTGCTGCTGCTGGATGAACCCACCCGCGGTATCGACGTTGGTGCCAAACACGAGATTTACAAGTTGATGGAACAACTGGCCAGCCAGGGGATGGCGATCCTGTTTGCCTCCAGTGAGCTGGAAGAAATCATCGGCATGAGCGACCGTGTGCTGGTGATGCACGAGGGCCGAATCACCGGCGAATTGTCCCGTGACCAGGCCAGCGAGGAATCGATCATGCGGCTCGCGACCCGTCACACATTCCGGTAAACTGCCGCCATGAACAGAATTCCTGCCGGACTGTACAAGATTGCCGGCATCTCGGTGTTGCTGATCGTCCTGTGGATCCTGATGGCGGGATTCACCCCCGAGTCGTTTTTGCAGCCGAACAATATTGAAAACCTGATGCGGCGGACGGCGCTGTATGGTGTGCTGGGGATCGGCGTGGCTTTCGTCATCATCACCGCCGGAATCGATCTGTCGATCGGATCGGTCGTCTGCTTTTCCGGTTGCCTGCTGGCCATTTTGTTACAGGTCAGCTATCGGCCGATCGATGAAATACCGGTGCAATCCGTATCGGAGTCCGGTCATGTCATCCTGGCATCCGGCCATTCACTGGCGCAGGGCCAGTCCGTGCGTTTTGACCGGGGCCGCCGCGCTCGCAGCCTGCTGGCGACGATTACCCGCGTGGAACCGTGGGACGCGGACACCAGCCGATTGACCCTGGACCGGCCGTTTTCGCGGGATGATGATTCCGGCTGCCTCGTTCGGGTACACCCGCTGGCCGAGATCAATCCGAACCAGCTGACGCTGGATTCGGAAATCCCCCTGGCGGCCCGCGACGAAATCTGGCTGGTGCACCCGGACAAGGGATTGCTCAAGCGACGGTTGACGGCCGTCGCACAGGACCGTGGCGGGACCACGGTCCGTTTCCACGAGCCGGTGGAAATCGATAACGGATGGCAGGCCATCGCCCTGCGGCGAACGGTCGCGGCTTCGGTGCCCGTGGCGCTTTTGATCGTGCTGGCGACGGGACTGGCGATCGGGATCGTGCACGGCTTGCTAATCACCAAACTGGATTTGCAACCGTTCGTGGTAACGCTGTGCAGCCTGCTGATCTTTCGCAGTATCAGCCGCTGGCTGGCCAGTGACCAAATGGTCGGCTTTGGCAACGAGTACGGGGTGCTCAAGCAATTCGGCGCTGGCAAATGGCTGCTGGCCGAGGGCGATGGCTGGTCGTTTGGCATTCCGTACCCGTTTTTTGTTTTGGTGATCGTGGCCCTCGCGGCCATGGTGTTGCTGAATCTGACGATCTGGGGGCGGTATATCCAGGCGCTGGGACGCAACGAGGAAGCCACTCGGTACTCGGGTGTCAACACGGACAACAACAAGATCCTGGCGTATGTCATCTGTTCCGGTCTGGCGGCGCTGGGTGGAATGATGTTCGCCCTGGACGCCAACTCAATCGCCCCGTACAGTTTTGGCAATTTTTTTGAATTGTATGCCATTGCGGCGGCCGTGCTGGGTGGCTGCAGTCTGCGGGGCGGCGAGGGGAGCATTCTGGGTGTGATCGTGGGCACGGCCCTCATGCAAACGCTGTACAACATGATCGTTTTGTGGAAAATTTCGGCCCAACTGGAACTGGCCATTGTCGGTATCGTGATTCTGCTGGGCGTGGTGGCCGATGAAACGCTGAAACGCGTGACCCGGGGGAATTGACCGGGTAGCGGTCCGGTGTTTTGCGACCGGGGACCCGTACTGGCCCCTGCTCCTGCCGCGGATTAACCTGACGCCACGTTCATTCTGCACCTGCCGTTTTCCGTTCCAGCCGCTCCTGCCATGCGTTCCCTGACGATCGAACGAACCATTCAGGCGCCGCTGGACAAGGTGTTTCGGACCGTGGCCCACATCGAGGAGTTTTCGAAAGTCATCCCGCATATCACCGACGTGCAGTTCCTGACCGAAAAAAAAACCGGTGTCGGGACCCGATTTGTGGAGACCCGCCTGATGAACGGTCGGGAGCACCGGACGGAATTGCAGGTCGTTCAGTACGAACCCGACCAGTGCGTTCGCCTGGTGACGGAAAGCCACGGCACGACGTGGGATACTCTGTTCCAAACGCAGGACGCCGGTAACGGGACGACCCGACTGACCCTGATCATGGAATCGACGCCACATCACCTGGCGCAAAAACTGCTGTTGCCGTTGATCCACGGACACATTCGCAAGCTCGTGGAAAACGATCTCGACGCGGTCAAAGCGTGGTGCGAGCAAGGTGATTAACCCGACCCGACCGCACCCGGGCGCCGAGTCGCGAAAGCGACGGGCGCCGGAATTGGTTCGGTTTCACCCCGCCCGGGTTGATCCGCGAGGATTCGGCCGGCTCCCTGAATCATGCCGGCTGGCCGGCCCGTCCATGCGACTTTGCCGGCAGGACGCACCGGCGGACCCGCCACTCGTGACACCCTCAAGTCCACAGCCGGATGTTTGTTCCGGCAAAGCGGGGAACAGGCACGTCGCGCGATCAATATCCGGGGTACCAACGCTTCATCGGCGCCGGGCCCGTCCCCGTTTGCCCGCGACCATCAACTGCGCCAAGACTCGCCTCAAGGCCCAGCGCCGGTCGACTCGCGCTACGACTTTCGCTTTTTGCGGTTGCTGGCGGACTTCCCGGGAGCCGCGGGTTTCTTCCGGTCGGGCGTGGCGTCTTTTTTCCCGGCGGTTTTTTTTCGGGCAACGGGTGCGGATTTTGTTGATGGGCTGGCGGTTTTCCCGGGGGCCGTTTTCCTGGGGGCCGTTGTCGTCGTGGCAGTCGCCCTGCGGCCGGTTGCCTGGTCGTCGGCGGGTGGCACGACGACCGGCGACCAGCCCTGTTTGATGTTGGATTCCCGGAATGCCAGCCACAGCGCCTCGATCTGGGGTAATGAGTTGCTGACGCGGATGTCGCGGGCCAGCGGCACCTTGCGATTGGGGCTGAAATCCGTGTAGTGCAATACGAATCCGGGAAACTCGTCGCTGTCCTGTTCCTTGTTGGTTTTCCAAAGCAGGAATTTGCGAACCATCGTCTCGCCCTTCAGGACTTTGGTGTAAACTTCCCGCCGCAACAGCTGGCTCCTGGCAAACGTCAATTCCGTGGCCACGCGGTCGACCATGGGTACGTTTGCCACGTCAGCAATTTGGGCAATTCGCACATCTTGCGGACTGACCCGTTTGTCATCGCGAATCCGCAAAAACTGGGGTGAGATCACACTCGCCAGCGGCAGACGGCGAATGACCTCGTATCGATTCCCGGTATCGCTGAATTGCAGAACCATTCGATTGACGGGTCCTCCCCGGGTGGTCTGTGAAATCAGGTCCAGGCAACTGATTTCCACGACCCATTCGGGCCGAACCATCTGATAGGCCACATGGTCGGAATTGACTTCGGCGTATTCGCTTTCAACCACCATGTCTTTCAGGTCGCTCAGCAGCTCGCGTCGTTGCCCGTCGCTGAAGCCGCCGCCGACCCGGCACAATACATGCAAGGTTCCGTCGTTGCGGGCAACGGCCAGCAACAAATCGTGGATCATTCCGGCCCGGTCGTCGGTTGATTCGGTGAATCCGATCACGGCCGCGTCAATCGTATGCCGGGGCTTGATCTTGTACATTCCGGCTGAATCGCTGCGCACGACCAGCCCTTCGGCCCCCTGACCGTCGATCCACTTGTGAAACAAGTCCTCGATTTCGCTGGCCGCTCTCGCGCGCACGGTTTCCACCGGGTGCACCCGTTCACCGTGGCCAAACAGTTCCTCGATCAACTCGCGTGTCTGGTCAAAACTGCCGGCGCAGGGCTGGCGATCCCGTTCAATAATGTCAAATACGGCAAACCGGATTCGCTGCAAGTCCTCGTCCGAATCAGGTTGCCGGGCCACGCTGACGACGTCGTGCACGCGCGGCCGTCGATCGCCATCGACGTCAACATACAATTCACCAGCCAGCACAATCTGCTGCAAATCAGACCGGGACAGCCACTGGTCCGCCTCGGTTTGCCAGGGCATTCCGACCCGCACCGTCCCGCCCGGATTAATGATGAACAGGTTGTCCCGGTCAAAATACAAGGCCGCAAATTCCCCGTCGATTTTGCGGCTGACGTGGTAATCGGCGACCGGCAATTTGCGCTGGATATCAGCCCGGTCCAGCGGAACCATGCGGCCACTGATTTGGCGGCGGTAATCCTGCACCAGCGGCAAAATTCGCGGATCGGCCAGCGCCGTGGAACTGGCCACCGCATAGGTGCCGCGGCGAATCTGCAAACCGGATTTTTCAAGCAACGGATTCGTCACCAACGTCCCGTCCCGGATGTTTTGTCTGAATAACACTGGCCAGCGATATGTGCCGGCCGGGCAACTACTCTTTCAGAAAATACGTGATGTGCTGGTGCGGGTGAATCACACGCCGATACTTGCCCGGGTCGAACCACCGCCGCTCTTGCTGCCACAACCAGAATTCCAGCAAGGCGACGGTCGGCACATAATAGGAGGTATCCGTCCCCCAATTCAGAACCATGACGACCCTCGGGGGCCCCTCCAGCTGGTCCACGGTGCGCATGTTCAGGGCGTGCCGTTTGGTATCTTCCTGTTCCAGTTCGGCGATGGATTCGGCGATGGACGGGTCGGGCGGAATGAGGCAAAAATAAACGTTCGGCCGGTTATATCGCTTGGCCAGCAAATAGTACGTGCGCAACGCCACCTGGATGGAATAGGCGCGGAGCGTGTTGCCGCGAAACACCAGCACGATGGGGTCGTCCGGTTCGCTATTGGCAACCACCTGCTCAAACCACTCGTCGGTTTGCCGCGAATAGACCGCAAACGCGCGGGCCTCGCTGGTCGCGGTCCAGCCCTTGTCGATCAGTGAACCCGTGATTGCCAGAGCCAGCAAAACGGTCACGAATCGATTTCCGGGATGGGCTTGCTGGACCAGTCGTGTAATCTCGGCAATCAGGAATGCATACCCGACAATTGCGGGCAGGATGTAGCGACCATAATGTCCGTCATTTTCATTCAGCATCCCGCTGCTCATGTACAGCAAAAGCTGAGGCAACGTCATCAACAGGCAAAACACGGCGGCCATCAATACCGACGCCCACGGGCTCCGGGTCCAGGGCAGACCGGCCCGCTTATCGTCCGTTCGCTTGCCGTGCCGGACCGGCCGGCCCCCGGAATGCCGGGCTGGTCGAAACGTCCAAAACACCCATGGAATAATCAGCAAGATGACCAGCAGCCAGGCATTGGTAATTCCGGCAAACTGATTGACCATCCGGTCAAACTGATAGCGATTGAATCCCATCCAGCCGGTATAGACAAACGATGTCGTCGCAAATCCGAACTTGATGATCATCAGTTCGGTCATCATCACGGCCGCAAGCCAACCGATACTCAACCAGTTCTGCCGGATGCCCTGCCAAATCGTGACGTCCCGTTCCCGGACCGTCAGCCAGGTTTTCAGGAACAGGATTGCCGGCGTCACCAAAATGAAACTCTCCTTGGATAACGTGGCCAGTGTCAGGCGCAACCAGAAACGCAATCTCGAAACGCCGTTTTCCGGTCTTGACATTTTGGGCCATCAACACCAGTCCCAGCGACAACCAGAACATGCCGATCCCCTCACCGTTGACCAGTCTCCACCAGACCACGGTTTGCTCGCCAACCACGACCAGCAGCGCAAACGCAATGGACGCCAGCAGCGTGCCGTGACACTGACGAAAGAAACTGAACAGCAGCCCGGTCACACAGCCACCCAGCGCGGCCATCCACAGCGACCAGATAATCATGTTGCCGCCAAACAGGCGGGCCTGAACAACCTTTTGGACGAGGAACATCGGGAACAGCCGCCGCATCAGGATGCGATCTTGCAACTCGGCTCCCAATACCGGCCAGAACCCCTTTTCCTCAAAGTCAATTTGCAGCTTGTAGATCTGGTTGTCATCGATCATCTGGGGACCATCGGTCAGATGCCCCGTGCCGACCACGAATCCGGCCATAAGCAGGATGGAGACCAGAAGTGGCAGGATCAGCAAAAAAGTCTTGTGTGGCATGTCCCGGAATCAGACGTGAACGAATCGCCAAACAAGTGGGCCCGCAAAGGAACACCCCGGAGGCGGCAATGTCTTATATCATGTACGACCACGATTGTCAGGGGCCGAATACCAGCCGCCGGTGGTTGTGCGGTTTGCCCGGCGGCCCCGATGCGAACGGGCCGGATCGCCTGCCTCCATCCACTACGGCAACGGGGTGGCCACCCGCAATACGGCGATTCGGGTTTCGACCGCCGACGCGCGATATCCGCGTTAGCCGTCGGGCGTTGTTTCCGGCACCCGCAATTCCAGATTGGACAGATGCAACACCAGACAGTACCGCTCGCCGTCAACCCGTCCCTCCAAAAATCCGCGCCACGGCAATCCACCGCGTCGCAGCACCAGCGGCTGGGCCGATTTGGGTCCGCCACCCACCAGCATCAGGCTGTTTTTTTCATGCAGTTCACGGGCCATCGCGTACAGAAAATCGTATGTCAATCCGTTGATGTGCACCAGTTGCATCCGCGCAGAAAATACAAATCGCCGGCACGCCTCGGCCTTGTCGATTAACCGGCCCGACCAGAGCACGGGAACATCCGCAGAAACATTCGGTGGCGTCAGCTGACGAGGTCGTTCCTCGCGCAGCGATCCATCCGGGTTTTTGATGACCTCCAGCAATTGCACCTTGTGCACGATTTCCCGTTGTCCGTTGACGTAAACGCGGGATGTGTTTTGCAGGAAACATCCGGTGGTTTCCAGATCGATTTCCGGATCGCCCGCAATCAGCGCGGTACCGACATCTGCCAGGGAACCCATTTGCTCCACCAGCGATTCCAGATCCCGATCAAGGGTGCTTTTCATCACGCGGACAGGTGATACCTGTCGCCCCTGGTCATCCAGCCAGCGAATTCGGCGCGGGGTCAGGATCGCCTCCATCGTGACCACGGCGTCGCGACCGGCGCTGTTGCTGATGTTGATTTCAGGCATAACCAAAGCAATTCTGTTTTTGGAAAACTCTGCCCGCGACCCGGGAAGCTAGATCATTCCGAAATCCATCGGATCGGCATCCGATTCGTCCTCGGGTTCGGTGTCCCCGCCAACCGCTGCAGCCTGCTGCAATCCGACGAAATTGATCGCGCCGCCGTCACCGACCAGCAGGAAACAATCACCCTGTTCGTTGGCAATCAGGAAGCCCGCATCCGCCTCCAGGCCGCCCCGGTAACTGTAATCGAAGCGAAAGATCGTGCCAGCGTCCAGGCGATGCCGCAGGGAATCCGGAAGAGTCGGGGATTCGGGCACCAGATGGTAGATCAGCCGGATACTGTGATCGAGAAACTCTTCAATCGTCACTGCCTTGTCCAGCACAATCGGGCTGCCAAAGGACGACTTGACGGGAACGATCGTTTCGCCCTCCAGATTCACCGGCCGCAAGTCGGCTTTCTCGCACCACATGCCATCGGCGGACAGGTAGCCGATCGCCGTGCCTCCGCGCCCCACGAGTTTGCGGCCATCGTCGCCCAGCGTTGCCAACTCGCACGGCTGGCCATCTTCGTCCAGCACACGCAATTCCTTGAAACCGTACAATCGCGCACGATCGACCTTGCTCATCGCCATCGCGACCGATGTACCTTCGTAGTCAAAGACCAAAGGGCTTGCCATGGACTTCGTTCCGCGCGGACCCCGTCGTCACTGTATTCCAAATGCTCAGCATATCCAGCCGTCGCTGGTGGCGGCCGTGAGTGCCCTTTATACTTTACGCCCGCGAGTTGACGGGAGCAGCGCCAGAACGGATACAGCCAGAATACGGCCCGCACCGATCAGGGGGGGCCGGGAGGGAGCCATGTGGTTTTCATTGTTGTTTGATCCCAACGACCAGCTGGTGGCGGCCGCTCCGGCGGTCGACGTCCAACAATTCGGCCACCGGTACTGGACCGAGTTTCCCTTTCATCCGCTGCATCCCGGCCACCACGGGGCGTCCGCCACAATCGAAGTGACCGATCCCACGCTGATCACCATGCTGAATTCCCTGGAAACCAGCGACGAGCATCTGACCGCTTGCCGGACGGCCATCCAGCGAATCGTGTTGGACGGTGCCTCCCCGGCCGGTCGCGCGGACCGCACGCGCAACACGCCGCGGGCCGCCTAGGCCGAGCGTCAAACCCAATTGGGCGGGGTCGTTTTTGGGGCGGGGTCGTTTTTGGGGCGGGGTCGTTTTTGGGGCGGGGTCGTTTTTGGGGCGGGGTCGTTTTTGGGGCGGGGTCGTTTTTGAAATGCCAGCGGCTTGGCAGCCGCCATTTCCCGGGCTACCGGGCCGGTCGGGCCTGGGGACTGGCTGCAGGACCCGTCCGGGTGCAACCGGCCAGGGGACACCAGCGAGATACCCTTGCTGGTTGAAGCAACGTTTCGTGTGCTTTGCGCCATGGCACCCCGAATCTGCCGCTGATTTCCAATGAATCGGCCAACATAAAAATGGCGTCCCCAGGGACGCCATTTCATTCAATTCAGGATCGAGGCATCGACTCGTTAACGCGGCGCACCGCGATGCCATTGGCTGGCGCAACCCAGCAACCCCAGTCCCAGCGTCCACATCAGCAGGGAATTGGGTTCAGGCACTGTGGCCGCCACGAATGACGTCGACGGGCTGGCAAATGCAATACCGACCGGGTTCGACTCGATAACATTCAAAAAGGAGGATTCGGTTCCTGCGGCAACGGACTGGTTCAAGGTGAGGACGACCGTCAACGGCGAATGGGCATAGATTTGCCCACCGGCTGCAGAACCGGCTACCAGAGAACTCAATAATCCGAAATCAGGGCCACCCAGTCCTGGAGGGCCGCCAACGCTTCCCGCCGCAAACACGGTTTGGACGTCAGACGTGACGGTGCCGACCACGCTGTCGTAGCCGTACACCGATGGCGAGCCATCAAAGTGGCCGCTCGTGGGTGTATTCGAAAATCCCCACTCCGAACTGATGTTCGTGATTGCCGGAAAGGCTGGCATCGAACCGGCGGTGACCGTTGCGATTCCAGAAGCAATGGAATAGCCCGTCGGCATCGTAAACCCGACACCCGTCATCAGGTTCCACGCTCCGGAACCGTCGATTGCCTGTGAGGCCGATGTGTTGGTCAAAACGATGGTCAACGTATTCCCGGAGACGGTCATGTCAACGGTTCCAGTCAGGATCGCACTGTTACCGGCGTTTCCCTGATACAAAAGCTCGTCGACCGTCATCAGCGATCCAAGCACCGTTTGCGGGATTGCCCAAAGCAAAGTCAAAATGCAGACGCGAACCAACCAGCGCGGATGTAATTGAGTACTCATCGAGTAATTCTTTTCAAAAAAGGGGCCACTAGCGGGGCAGGAGGAACAAGGAAGGGAGGGACAGCGTAACAGGATCCTCGTTCGAAGTCGGCCCCGTGGAACCAACATTTTAACCCCTGCCATCGTAACCCCTGCCAGGCGGTAACGCCAGAGCTGTCAACCGTTTTTCGGCGGGTATGGCCCGGTTCGTTTCCAGCCGGAAACAGCAGGTTGTTGGCCCACAAACGTTTCCGCAGAAGTACGCCCGGAGGGCGGGCCGGCCGGTTAACATCGGCCAGCCCGGGCATCCCGTCGCCAATAGGGCACCGATCGCCGCGGGTTGTTGTGGACCACCTCAGTGTGGGCCACGTTGGGCCGCCTCGTCACTCCCGGTATCCCGAGCAGATTGCCGCACGGCGAACCGCGTTGCTTGCGGATTTTTTCACCGGGTTGCCCGCCAAACCGCCAAGGCGACGAGTTGAGCGATCCGGGCAACCGGGGTCCGGGATTCGTCGACCTGACGGGTGGCGGCCGAATCATCCCCGCTGGCCAAAAACAACCAAACCCAGCCGTGCATGCTGTACTCTTCCGGCAACCGGGCCCGAATTTTCGCCATCTGCTCCTGACAGGTTTCCAACTCCTTGCGAACGGCCGGCAGTTCCGATTCATCCTTGACGCGTTCCGGCCCCACCAGTTTTTCAACCAGTTCCCGATATCGGGTTTGCAACTCATTCAGTTCCTGTTTTCGCTGTTCCTGTTCCAGCTGTTCCGCCTCGCCAATCGCGGATGGCGGGTTACCCACCGTCGCGACGTCACCGACCAGCAAATCCATCCGGCCATCATCGTTGTAGTCGGTAACACAAACCTTGGATCGAATGCCGCGCACCGGTTCCGGCCGGGCTTGCGGTCCATATTCGATATTGCCGGCCGCCACCAGTTCTTCCGCCGGTTCCAGCACCGGCTTGCTCCGGTTGCCGGCGTTGCGAAACAGAACAACGCTGCCATCACCGCAGCCGACGACCAGATCCAGATCGTCGTCTGCATCCCAGTCCACCACGACGGGTCCGGCGTCTCCCCCGGGAACCCGAATATCCTGGTCGTCAACTTGCAGCGGGATTTCCGGGCCGAAGGCCATTTTCGTCGCCGAACCCTCGTTGGGAACCAGATAAACATTGCCTTTAATATCACCCACGATCAAATCGTGGTCACCGTCGTTGTCCCAATCCGCGGCGTGAACCACTGAGGCGGTACCGGTAATCATTACCGGTCGTTCGGCCGTGCTCTCGATTCGTTGGCCATGGTAATTGACGATGGTCCCTTCGCCGGATTCTTCAAACTCGGCATTACCGGTGATCAAAATCCCGTCGTCTTCCTCCCGGATACCACCGCCAATATTGATGTATTTGCCGTCGCGGTCCTGCAGCATCACGGGTGCCGAAAATTCTCCGGGGCCCGCACCCTCGAACCAGAAAATTTCTCCCGGCCAGGATCCGGACAGGATATCGATATGACCGTCATGATTCAGATCCACCAACTGTGGAGTAAAACCCACGCATCAGCCAGTGGGGACGCGGCCATCCGGGCTGCCTTCCTTGAATGGCTGGCCCTGTTCAAATTCCGGATCCGGACGGGTTCCGACATTCCTGTAAATGCACAACAGGCCCTGGCCAAATTGTCCCACCAGCAAGTCCGGGAGGCCGTCGCCGTCCCAGTCCGCCATGAAAGGCGCCGCATGCCCGACTTCGGTATCGATGGCCTCGCCGGCAGCCAGAATCCGGACAGCGGGCTCAAAATCCTGCGCTGGCGGTCCCGGCAGCGGCGACCAGAACCAGGCAGGAAAGGGTGGATCGCATGCTCAACTCCTAATCCGGCAGCTTCCCGCAAGTGATGAAGCGCATCGTAACCCAATCGATGCCGGCTTGCCAAGACAGGTTGGTTCCACGGACCGCAGACGACCACGCCCTTGCCAAGCTTTGGGCAATGTTCGACAACGATTGTTATGGGAACCCGCCATCAACTGCGCCGTGACATTGGTTTGCCCGGCGCCGTAATGCTGGGTTTGGGTTCGATCGTGGGAACGGGGATTTTTGTGAGCCTTGGCGTGGCCGCTGGCGTCGCCGGAGCCAATATTCTGCCCGCCATTGTTCTGGCGGCCCTGGTGGCTACCTGCAACGGTCTGAGCAGTGCGCAGCTGGCCGCCCTTCATCCAGTCAGCGGCGGAACTTATGAATACGGCTACCGATGGTTGACACCGGCGGCCGGTTTCACGGCGGGCTGGTTGTTTTTGTGCGCCAAGTCGGCATCGGCGGCCACGGCCGCCCTGGGTCTGGCCGGTTATTTGCAATTGATGTTCGGTGCTCCGCAAGGCAAATTGTGGCTGGTCCTGATCGCCCTCGCCGCGCTGGCCGTGCTGGCCGGCGTCGTACTGCTGGGCATTCGCCGCACCACCCTGGTGAATTCCGTGATCGTGGGCGTTACGCTGACGGCGCTGTTGCTGTTTGTGGTGGTCCTCTGGCGCCCGGCAGTCAGCGGCGTTCATGTTCATCTGCAGGGTCTGTTTTCGCTGGGTGCGGGGGGCTGGAAACAGATGCTGGCCGCAGCGGCCCTGATGTTTGTGTCGTACACCGGATACGGACGGATCGCGACCCTGGGTGAGGAAGTCACCAATCCGGCCCGCACCATTCCGCAGGCCATGATCGTCACGCTTTCGTTGACGCTCGTGTTGTACCTGGCAGTCAGCTTTGTGGCGGTGGCGGCCGTTGGACCGGTCGAACTCGGCGAGGCGACGCAACGGTCGGCGGCCCCGTTGCTGGTGGTCGCCGAACAGCTGGATCATAACCTGCTGGCAGTCATCCTGGCTGCGGGAGCCGTGACCGCCATGCTGGGCGTGCTGCTTAATTTGTTACTGGGCCTGTCCCGCGTGGTATTGGCGATGGCCCGACGCTCCGACATGCCACGCCAGTTTTCGACGATCAGTGCGCGGGGGGTTCCGGTGCCCGCGACGCTGTTTGTCGTTCTGGTTGTTGCCGTTCTCATTGGCCTGGGGGATGTCCGGCTCTCCTGGTCCTTTACGCGCCGTGACGGTGCTGGTTTATTACGCATTGACCAACCTGTGCGCGTTGCGAATTCGTACGGACCAGCGAATTTTTCCCGTCTGGCCGGTCTGGTTCGGTCTGGTCAGTTGTCTGGGCCTTGCGCTATTTGTCGATCTGCGGATCGTGGCGGCTGCCGCCCTGGTCGTCGGCTGCGGATTTGTTTGGCGAATGGTTGTTCGAACGCTGGATTTCCGGTTATCCGGACACGACGCGGTCGATGATGTGTGAATGCCGACACATCATTCGACAACTACCGCGGGCGGGTGCCTCGTCGGGCGCAAAAAACTGTCCAAACCGGCCGCATGGCAAATACCGCCAACGAGTCAGCCGTTCGGGTCAAAAATTCGATTTTCAAAACATCGGGCCTGCGGAATCGTGAATAATACCGAAGCAGCCTGAGTGATTTTCACCCTGCGGAAATAAACAGGATTCCGGTCATGCGAACAATCGTCTTGCTCCTGGCACTCGTCACGTTGACCGTTGCCCCACAGCGGCGGGTCACCGCCGAGGATTTCGAAATCGGGCAGCTCCAGTCGCGTATTTGGGCCACCGTCGATCAGGTCTCGCCCGCCGTGGTTTCGGTGATGGGACGGGGCAGCGCCTTTAGCGGAGTAATCGTTTCACCAGAGGGCCTTGTGCTGTCGGCCGGACACACGGTCGAACCCGGCGCGCGATACCGGGTTTTATTGCCCGATGGACGGACATTTGTCGCCGAGGGACTGGGCGCCAGCAGAAAACTCGATTGTGGCATGCTGAAAATCAGTGACGCTCGCGAATTGCCGCTGGCTCGGATTGGAAATTCATCCGGTGTGCTGACGAACCAGCCCTGTTTGGGTCTCAGCTATCCCGGCGGCACCCAAAACCGGCGTCAGCCGCTGGTCCGTTTCGGGCGGATCGTCCGGCCCCGGGCGACGGGCGGAATGATTCAGTCGACCGCCCTGATGGAGCCCGGAGATTCCGGGGGTGCCCTGTTTGACTTGAACGGAAATCTGATTGCCATTCATTCCCGCATCGGTCGTTCCATGGACCGCAACTACGACGTGCCCATCGATACATTCAAGGAGCATTGGGGCGAGTTGAATCAGCCCGAGTTCTTTGCCGATGGCCCCCCCTTGCCCCGGCTGGGCTTTGAAGGTGAGGAAACGGAAAACCGGGATGGCGTGGCCATTGTCAGCCTGGTGGACGACGGCCTGGCGCGGCAATCCGGATTGCAAATCAATGATGTGATAACCGCCATTCAGGACGAAGACATCAAATCGATTCGCGGGATCCGCAGCCAGTTGATGGTGGCACGCGATCAGGGGCTGGAGCAACTGAAATTGACGGTGCGCCGCAAAGGCAAACTGACCAACGTGACCATGCCGATCGGCGTGCCCAAAAATGGCAGCACCGGTGCTGCCGCCCGGTTGCAGACACCGGACACGCCCCGGCCCCGGGCGATTGCCGAGTTGATGCGGTTACCTGCGCAGTTTTCGGATATCGAATCCGGACTCGATGACCACTGTGTCACCGTTTCGAGCCGGCTGGCGGGCAAGACCGTTCGGATCCTGGCAACGCGACTGGCCGCCAGCCGGGACCTGGTCAGCAAGAGCTCGATGGTCGGCGCCGATCCGGTCATGACAGTCGACGGACAGTTTCTGACCCTGACGATCGTGGCTCGCGATCCCGCCAATGACCTGGTGTTGCTGCGGGCACCCGTCCCCAATCCGGATGGCGTCGATTTGAGCGGATCTCCGGCCGGCCAGCCGGCCATCGGCCGATTTTTGCTAACTCCCGATCCGGATGGCATGGGCTGGATCAGTGTCTGCAGCGCCAGCGAATTTGTCTCGGGAAAACGCGAAAGCAAGGGCTATCTCGGTGTGATGCTGGATGCCGGGGCGGACGGCAACGGGGCGGCCCTGAAACAGGTTCGACAGGGCGCGGCTCAGGAGGCCGGACTCGAATCAGGCGATGTCATCGTCAGGATGAACGACACCACCATTTCAGATCGCGCTGATTTGCTGAGATTTTTGTCCGGTGTCGACCCCTACACCCGCGTCACGGCGATCGTGCAACGCGGCGACGAAAAGCTCGAAAAACAGATTACCCTGGGTCCACCTCCGACCGGTTCAGGCCACGCCGCGGACTTGATGGCCAAGAGTGGACGTCGCGACGGATTCAGCAAGGTCATTTCACACGATGCCGACCTGCCACCGGATGAATGTGGCGGTCCCCTGTACGACCTGAACGGCCAGTTTATTGGTCTGAACATCGCCCGCTACAGCCGCGTTCGCAGCTACGCCATTCCCCGCCGGATCGTCAATTCGTTCGTCCAGCAGTATCAGTAGTTGACGTGCCGGGGGATGCCCGGCTGGGCCAGCACGAACCGGTTCGATGCGGCCGTCCCGCCATCCGCCACGGCGCCCGGATTTATGGTTACCACGAACCGCATGGGTCGCCCGTTACCCCTGGCTGCTAATCACAATTAACGGGCATTCAACCAGTCCCGCCATGCGCAAGGTAAAGCTGCCCAGGACCCGGTCACCCCGGGCGTCGCGATGGGCACCGAGTACCAGCAGGTCGTGATGGCGGGAGGCGTCGGCAATGACCGTGGCCGGATCGTCGTCCAGCACCACCTGAATTTGTCCATGAATATTGAGTCGATCCTCGGCCAGCCTTCGCAGTTTTCGTTTTTCGCGAGCCACCTGCACCGGTTTGGCGGACGCGGGCAAGACTCGCAAAAAAGTTACGTCACGGGGTCGGGTTCGATTCAGGCTGCCCAGCAACTTGGCCAACAAAAACTCATGCTGGCCACGGCCGGCAACTGGCACCAAAACCCGGTCGAAACCCGCCCAGCGATCACCGGTACCGCCGCGGAACACCACAACATCGGTTTCGATGTTCGCCAGCAGCTGTTCCATGTTGCGGACCGGTTCGGTTTCCGCAATCTTGCTCAATCCCATAACGATCGCATGGCAGCGGTGCATTTTGGCCACCCGCGCAATCTCCTCCATGGGCCGGGGGGCGATCGTCACCAGGATTTCAGCCCGCACGTCTACCCGCACTGCCGTTTCCAGCAATCGCGCCACGACCTGCGACGAACTCTGCAGACTGGACGATGGGCTGGGCGAACCCGTTTCCAGCGAGGCGACCAGGACATGCTGGATGACGACGCGCCCGATCCCGGGAGGAACCAGGGCACCTGCCAGGGCGATCAGCGAGTCCGCGTTCTCGGGATTGGTAATCGGAACCAGCGCCAGCGGTGAACGGCCGCGCAAGCGAACCAGCTCGGGATTGATCGCCGATTCGGTGGTTTGGCGAACCCGCGCCGGGATGGCGAACAGCAACAGGAACAACATCGTGCCGATGGACAACCAGCAAATGGTGATCACGCCGGCCATCGGCGTTGCAATCCCCTGAAATATGGCCAGGCCCAGACAGGCCAGTCCCCCGGCGACCGGAACCAGCGGAAACCACGGAGTCTGAAACGTCGCAGGACGAGCACTGGTCCGCCGGCGAATCAGAATCGCAATCCATTGGGCCAGCGCGAACGTCACCAGAAAAATCAAACTGGAAACGGCTCCGGCGACAGGCACATCCGGAACGATGAACAGAATGATCGTGACCAGGGCGCCGGTCGCCAGCACGGCCCCCGCCGGATTCCCGGCCACATTTCGCATTGCCAGGGCTGCCGGCAACGTTCGGTCCTGGGCCATCGCCATGCAAATCCGCGATGCTGCGAACAGGTTGGCATACAACGCTGAAAACATCGACAGGATCGCCGCCACAATAACCATCCAGAATCCAACCGGGCCCAGAAAGTTTCGGGCGGCCACCGCGACAATTCCCTCGGGATCCGCCGTGGCGGCCTGTTGAATGGAAACTCCAGGAGCGGCTCCGGTGACCGAAATGACAAACAACAACGGCAAATAGATCGCCAGGGCGATGATCAGCGATCCAACCATGGCCCGTGGAATAACCCGCGCCGGATTACGCACTTCACCGCCCACTGCGGCGATCAAATCGAATCCCTGCAAGGCGATAAAGGTCGATCCCATCGCCTGCATCAGTCCGGCAAACCCGTTCGCGAAAAAAGGTTTCAGGGCCGTAGTCGTTTCGACGACCGGTTGGCGGGCAACGGTCCACCAGCCGGCAGCAATCAAAACAAGAAATACCGCCAGCTTCAGGATGTTGATTTTGCTGCCGCCCCCGGCAGTTTGATACAGCAGAATGCCGGTCAGTGCCAGCGTCATGGCAACCGCCAGTAACGATTCGGCCCAGCGGCTGGTCAGCCACGCGGGACTGAATTCGGCAACCAGGAACTGTCCAACCGCAATTAATACGAAATGCGCCAAACCGATGGCGTACAACATGGCCGCCACGATCGAGGCGAACCAGGCAACCCAGCCCACGCAGAAGGCCGCGTCCACCGACAACACCTTCCGCGAAAAAATATAGATGCCTCCCGATTCCGGAAACCGTGATGCCATTTCGGCGAAACTGAGCGCCGTTATGATGGCGATCACTCCGTTGATCGCGAATGCCAGCATTGCCGACGGTCCCGTCGCGGCGAACGCGGTACCGGCCAGGGCCAGGATGCCGCCCCCCACGATGGCGCCCACGCCAACGCTGGTAGCCCCCAGCAGTCCGAGTTTTCGAGCCTCGCTGGATGTTTCGTTCAAGCAACCCCCTGTTCGGACTCTGGAATCGTCAGCCTCCGGCCCATCGCGGAACGGTCCACGTCGCTACATTTGGAATTCGTTTGACGGGGCGTTTGCATGAAATGGTCGTTCCATTCCGGATCCCGTGCGGCATGTTGGGATCGTCAGGCGGACAGGCCACATGGTAATGATCTTGCCGCTCCGGGGGCGAGTCCAATTACGGGCCCCGCGGGAGCCACCGCGGCAAAACGGCGGCCCATTCCATTTCCGCTCGTGACTGCGGCCGGAACTTGCGGCGCGGGATTGCGATCCCCGGGATCGCAGTTCCGGCGGCGGGCTGCGCCTGCGACATTCACTCAGGGAGCGGGGCCCGGCCCGGGGTACAGCCGTGTCAGGCCGGCTGCTTCAAACGGGACAGCGGCACGCAGGGCAATCCAAACGTGTTGGCCACGGCCTGATTGGTGACCTGGCCACCCATCATGTTGACGGCAGCAGCAAATCCCGGTTCCCCGGCAATGGCCTCATTCAGGCCCCGATTGGCAATTCGCAGTGCATAGGGAAACGTGACGTTGCACAACGCATAGGTGCTGGTACGTCCCACGGCACCCGGCATGTTGGTCACACAGTAATGAACGATGCCATCGACGATATAGGTTGGATCGGCGTGAGTTGTGGGCCGCGAGGTTTCCGTGCAACCTCCCTGATCAATGGCGACATCAATGATTACGGCACCCGGTTTCATCAAACCCAGATCTTCACGGGTAACCAGTCGGGGGGCCCGGGCCCCGGTGACCAAAACCGCACCAATCACCAGATCGGCCCGCTGCAATTGACTTCGAATGGCGTGCCGGTCACTGAAAACCGTATTGACGTTGGCCGGCATGATATCTTCCAGATATCTCAATCGATCCACATTGATATCCAGTATCACCACGTCGGCCTGAAATCCGGCGGCAATCTGGGCGGCATTTTTGCCCACGACGCCGCCACCGAGAATGGCAATATGCGCGGGTTCAACACCAGGGACCCCCCCCAGCAGGATGCCGCGCCCCTCCTGTGGTCGCTCCAGGTATTTGGCACCTTCCTGCACGGCCATTCGCCCGGCCACTTCGCTCATGGGCGTCAGTAATGGCAAATCTCCCTGGTGTCCGCGCAGGGTTTCGTAGGCCACGGCCGTTACGCCGGTATCCAGCACCGAACGCGTCAATTGCTCGTCGGCGGCAAAATGAAAATACGTAAACAGGATCTGTCCTTCCCGTAACAGCGGCCACTCGGCCGCCAACGGTTCCTTGACCTTCACCACCAGCTCGGCCTCACCAAATACCTCGGCCGCCGTGCCCGCCATTTGGGCGCCCGCCGCCAGATAGTCCGAGTCGGGAATGCCGCTGCCCAAACCCGCTTCCGTTTCTACAATCACCCGATGGCCCGCCGCGACCAGTTCCTCGACGCCACTGGGCAACATGGCAATGCGATACTCGTCCGGTTTGATCTCCCGAGGTACGCCAACGATCATAAGCTTCACATCTCCTGTTGTTTGGAAAACAAACCGGTTGTTGCTTGCAATACAGTCTACGATGCGATGGCGGCGAATCCTATCCAGGCAATTCGCTCCGCGCACGAAATCGGTTGTCCAGGGATTGACCGCCAACGGCCCCACCGCTTTTTCGGGCGGTAACGACCGCATGCCCGCCGGGGAATTGCAGTGGGCCGTGTTTCCTGCCACCATGTTTTCCATCCGATGAATCATCGATTGCCCATTATCGTTCTGGCCGGCAGCGATACCCGCCCCGGTACCCTGCCCGCCGGCCTGCAGTCGCACGAAATGCTGACCGGTCCCAAGGGAACCATTGGGCTGAGCACCGGACGCTGCCTGGCGGGCGAAGTTGTGGCCCGCATTCGCAGCAGCGGCTGTTTTCTGGAACCGCTGCTGATGGGCCCCCGGGACTGGTACGAGGGTCAGGTGGACTGTGAAATTATTCCGGTCGCCGGTTCGCTGGTTCAAACGTTGCGAAAGCTCACGGCCACGATGGCGGAACGATTCCCGGGTCACCAGCCGGTCGCCATTACAGCCTGCGACATTTTGCCCCCGGCGTCCGATTTTCGGCAACTGATCGAACAGGATTACCGCCCGCATGCCGACACGATGTTCTGGTGGCAAATGGTTCGGGCGGAACCGCCGGAAATGGGCGCCAGTTCGTGGAAGCCCCGCTACCGGCTGGCTGCCGAACCAGGCCAACCGCTGCTAACCCTGTATCCGGGTCATGTTGTCATTGTCCGGCCAGATGCCCTGCGATTGCAACTGACCAACCGCTTTTTGGAATTGGCCTACCGGTACCGCAACCGCGCCTTGCGAAAACGGGTTGTTGGTATGACGTTCAAGGCAATGGCTGCATTAATTGCCCAGGACCTGCGGAATTTGCTTGAATTTCAGTTGCCGGTTTTGACCTTTGTGTTGCCGTATGTGGGTCTGCGTGACTATTTCAAATATCGTCACGGGACTGCCACACTGCGGGATCATGAATGCTTCCTGACCCGCGCGTTGTTGCATCGACGGTTTCAGCACGCGGCCGATAATCGACCCGTCTTCATTTCCACAACCCGGCTGCTTTCGTTCGCCAAGGACATCGACACCCGCGGCGAACTGGCCGAACTGGACCGGCCGGACGAAGCGACCCCGGGCCGCACAGGTTAACGTCCGTCCGGGAAACTGCAATTGCCGCTGTCGTTGGCGCCGACCGTTCAACCTCGGGCTGATCCGGGCGAATGCCGGCTCGCCTGGCAGCGCGGAAATGGCAGGGTTGGGCAAGCCAACCGTGGCACCCTCCAGTCCCGAACCAGCTGTTTTCCAGAGAGCCGGCTGCTCATTGACCTCCAAACACTTCCAGCACCAATCTCCACTGGCGGTCCCGGCACTTGAAAATCCGCAGCAGGTTGCCGGTTTCCACCGATCCGTCTCTGGTGGTACGTTGCAGCGTCCCGTAACAATAATGCAAGTCGCCCGAGCCGTCACAGGTTGCATCAGAGATTGCTCCACTGGCAATTTTGTCGTTTTCCAGCCGGATTTGCCGCAGGGCAGCGGCTTGACCAACAACGGGGAATTGCTGATCGCGGAAAATGCGCACATCATCGGCCAGCATTGGTCGGTAATCGGTCTCGGACATGAATGTCAGCGCGGGCCGGTCGCCGCTGATGGCGACGTCGCTCTGCTTGACAATGTCACCGGGAAACGCACACTCCGTATCCGGTGGCCCTCCGGGTTGCGGATGCGAAACACCAATGTCGACAACGGCCCGAAAATTCCCGTCGGATTGTTTTTTCCAAACTGTGATGTACTGTCCGAACGCGATGGGTGGGCCCGCGGGACCCGCCGGTTTGAACTCCCACGGTCCGGTCGTATAGCCCATATCCCCGGTCGACGCGATGTCGGCCCAGGCGGGTGACCAAACCAGCAAGGCACCGGATTCCGGTCGTGCCATCCAGTGTTCCCGGGCATTGACGGCCGCAGGCTGAAAAACGACTCCATCCTCGGCGAAAAACTGGATAAATGCTTCCCGGACCCCCTGGTTTTCGGCAGCCCGGGCAAACGCCCGTTCCGTTGCCACCAGACGTTTCAGATCATTTTGTTGTGCCTGGATCACGGAACCTCCTGACAACAAAACGATCAATCCCAGAGCGATGGAGCGTTTCATGCGTTTCGCCGTGCGCAAAAATACTGGCAAAAGGGGCTTTTGGTTCGTTCCGCCCGGTCATCGACGACGCCCGCCCAATGGCCGGTTGTGCGTGGCCGAAACGATTCACGCCACGCCGGAATGATTAATTATTTGGGTTCCAGATATCCGAAATGGTGCGCCGCATGCAGCAAACTGACCCGGATCAGGGTTTCCTTGTCCATCGGTCCAAACAGCGGAGAAGGGATCAGTTCCCGGTTCCAGGCCTTGAGGCGGCTAACGGTCTCATTCAGTTTCTGGATACCCTGTTCGTCCGTAATGCTGCCTGCCGCGGGAACAGTTTCCGGCGCCGTTGGCATGCCTCCCTGAAATCCCTCCGCCAGAATTTTGCGTTTCATGCGGGGTGCCACGGTGACCTTCATCAGCCAAAACATGGCCCGCATGGGCAGCGGTGGGCGGGGAAACCCGTCCATGGGAAAACGCATCCAGTCAGCCACGTGCCCGCAGGCCTGGCCGAGCGTCCAGTTGCCGTTGCTGACGTAGCCGCCGCTTTGCAACGCCTGCACATCAGACAGCATCTCGTCGAGGTTCTCGTACTTCAATTCACGTTTTTTGGGTTCCGGTTTTGCCATGGCTGAAATCCTGATCTTCCCAAATCGTTGGTGGCCCCGCCGTCCAGGCGTGTTACTCTCCCGGACGATCGACTGATTATGGCAAATTTCACAGAGTCGTGTGACCGGTGAGATCCGGACAACGCGTCGGCAACCGAGTCGCCCACGGAGTTCACACCTCCGGCAACTGCCACGGATCGCGTCGCGGGCGATCGAGCAAATGATTGTCGGCCGGATCCTCGAACGACCATGTCCGGGGATTCCAGCGAAAGGCCCGCTGGTTCCAGTAGGCCAGATTACCCAAATGCGCAATGGTCACCGTACGGGCACCCGCTTCCACGTCAGCGACGGGCGGCTGGCGACTGGCGATCGAATCCAGCCAGTTTCGATGATGGCCGGGTGAAACGGGCAGATGTACCTCGTTGTCAGCCAGGCGAGTTGTTACCAGTTCGGCGGGCTCGCTGGTCAACACTCCCCGATCGATATGCATCTGGCCGTGCTGGCCATAAAACACGCAACCGCTGGGGCCACCATGCACCATTTCGACTCCGTCGTCGTACAGGTAACGCACACCGGTTCCGCGAGTCGCGTCCTCGGGTGGAATGATCTGCACGGGACCGGATTGATCACGGTCCAGAGCCCATTGTGCGATATCGTAAAAGTGAGCGCCCATATCGGTATGGCCACCCCCCGAATACTCGCGATACTTGCGCCATTGCGGAAAATGATTATGCATTCCCCGCGGGCTCAGGATCGAGTGATAGGGTCGGGCGGGAGCCTGGCCGAGCCACCAATCCCACTCCAGTCCCGGCTCGGGGTCTTCGGCGGGCAAGTCACAGGGTTGGCTGGGTCCGCCCACGCCGATGGTGATTCTCGAAATTTTGCCCAGACGACCGCTTCGAATGAATTCCACAGCCTGACGAAACTGGCCAAAAACGTTGGAGCGTTGCTGGCTGCCGGTCTGCACCACTCGCGCATGCTTGCGGGCTGCGGCCACACACAATTCCGCTTCGCGAATGGTCAGTGTCAGTGGTTTTTCGCAGTAGACGTCCTTGCCGGCCTGGCAGGCCGCAATGATCGGGATGGCATGCCAGTGATCGGGTGTCGCGATGCACACGGCATCAATGTCATCGCGTACCAGGAGATCGCGAAAATCATAACAGGCATCGCAACCCCGAAATTCCTGTTTCCCGGCTGTGTAATACTGATTCACGCGTTGCTGGAACAACTCGCGTCGGTTCTGATCGACTTCGCAAACGGCGACCAGCTGGACATCCGGCTGTTTTAGCAATTCGGGCAGGTGATAATTGTGCGCCATTTTGCCACAACCTGCCAGGGCCACAGTAATCCGGTCGTTGGGCGCCCGCTGCGCAGCCGACCGCCCCCATGACGATACTGGCACGATGGTTGGCGCGACGGCCGTGGCCGCCGATGCCTTGACAAACATTCTTCGAGTGAGCTGTTTCGACATGGACTTGTCACCTTTAAATAAGACAACGCCCTGCTGGCCGGCGTTTTCGAGTTCCGGCGCCATGCGAGTTCCGCTCGCCATGCGAGTTCCGGCGCCATGCGAGTTCCGCGCCATGCGAAATCCGGCGAACCTCCGGAATGAACGAGCGGCCTGGTCATCATAATGGGCAAATGCGTCAGCGGGCCACGTGTCACGGCTGATTATGGCGAATCATGCTGGTCTGCGTCGGATGAAATCGATTGGGGCGGCCAGAAATGCCGCAAATCCGCTTCTGCAGAAGATCCTGAATGGGACCGGTAAATCGCCTCTCGATGACCGGACTCTGCAAAATTTCATCGTCCCTGTTCGTTGCTTCCGGTTAATCCTGTTCAATATCAGGGCCACCATCAAGTATCATGGACGCATTGCACCATTGGTTGCGGACCCCCATGCCCCGGACTTTTGCCAAACCGACCAGGACAAGCCCATCGCGCGGGCTTGCCGCCGTTGCAGGTACTGCCGTGTTGTGGTGGATGGCCTGGGTCGCGGTATCCCTGTGGGGTCAGCAACCTGTGGAATTCAATCGCGATATCCGCCCGATCTTGTCGGAAAACTGCTTTTTTTGTCACGGGCAGGATGCCCACCAACGGCAATCCGGTTTGCGACTCGATGTTCGTGAAGCGGCCGTCGGCCTGGGGGCCATCGTGCCGGGTGATACCGCGGCCAGTGCGCTGATCGACCGGATCGAATCCGACGATCCCGATTACATGATGCCTCCGCCGGATTCGCATCGGCAATTGTCGGAAACGCAAAAGGCGGAACTGCGAGCAGTGGATCCGCAAGGCGCAGCGTACCAGACGCACTGGGCGTTCGTCGCACCCCGGCGTCCGGACCCGCCACCCGTTCAACGGGAATCGTGGGTCCGGAATCCGATCGACCGTTTCGTGCTGGCCAGGCTGGAGGCCGCCGGAATGCCACCGTCGCCACCAGCCGATCGGGCAACCCTGATCAAGCGACTCTCGATCGACCTGACCGGCCTGCCGCCCGCCCGATGAGGTCGACGCGTTTGTGGCCGACCCCGATCCGCATGGCGTACGAAAAACTGGTCGATCGGTTGCTCGACAGTCCGCACTACGGCGAGCGGATGGCACTGCCGTGGCTCGACGCGGCCCGCTACGCCGACAGCAACGGCTTCCAGCAGGATGGCGACACCTGGCAATGGATGTGGCGCGACTGGGTCGTGCGGGCCTTGAACGACGATCTGCCGTTCGACCAGTTCACCATCTGGCAACTGGCCGGCGACCTGCTGCCCGAGGCCACGACCGACCAGAAGATCGCCAGCGGGTTCAATCGCAATCACCTGCTCAACGGCGAAGGCGGAGCGATTGCCGAGGAACAGCGCTTCGTCAACCTGTTCGATCGCATCGATACCACGGCCACGACCTGGCTGGGACTGACGATGGCCTGCGCCCAGTGTCACGATCACAAGTACGATCCGCTCACTCAACGCGACTACTACCGCTTGCTGGACGCGTTCAATCGGGTCCCGGAATCCGGTGTTCCCCAGCATCAGTCGGCACGCATTCGCGTCGCGGCCCCGTTCATCGAGCTTGCCGACGGAAGAAAACAAACAACGCATCGCCGAGTTCGAGGCGCAGATTGAGGCGGCCGAGACAGCGGCCCAACCGTTGCTGGAGGCGGCTTTCGCGGGTTGGCGTCTGGGAGTTTTGGCCGGCGGCAATACAACGGACGTCGGGAAATTTCCGGCAGAACTGGCTGCCCTGCTCCAAACACCGGCCGAGAACCGGTCGGAACAGCAACAGCAGGACCTGGAACAGGGGCTGCGCCAGTGCTTTGCCACGTCCGTTCGCCCTGATCTGGCGTCGCAGATTCCCGGCGCTGGACGACCTGCAAAACCTCCGGAATCAACTTGCCGCGTATCGCGGCGATCAGATTCCCCGTGTGATGGTGATGAGCGATGACCAGCCGCGCACGACCCATATCCTGGACGCGGGCAGTACCTGCAGCCAGGCCACGAAGTCTCGTTCGGCACACCGGCGTTCCTGCCTCCCCTGGCCGACGATGCGCCCCGCAATCGACTGGGACTGGCGCGGTGGCTGGTATCACCCGGTAACCCCCTGACGGCCCGCGTGCAGGTCAATCGGATGTGGCAGTACTTCTTTGGGACAGGGATCGTCAAGACCACCGAGGATTTCGGGGTGCAAAGCGAGTATCCGATCCACAAGGACTTGCTGGATTGGCTGGCGGTCGAGTTTCGCGAGAACGGCTGGAGCATGAAAACGATGCACCGCCTGATCGTCACCAGCGCCACCTATCGGCAATCGAGCCGCGTCACCGCGCAACACCGGGAGCGGGATCCGGAGAACCGCTGGTTCGCCCGGGCCCGTCGATTTCGGATGCCCGCCATGATTCTGCGCGACTGGGCACTGGCGTCGTCCGGATTACTGGTAAATGAATTGGGCGGCGCACCGGTCTATCCCTACCAACCGGACCAGGTCTGGGAGCCGCTGGCAATTACCAAGGAACGGGATTTCACCTACCCGGCATCCAGCGGCGCGGATCTGTATCGTCGCAGCCTGTACACGTTTTGGCGTCGAACCGTTGCGCCGGCCAACATGTTTGACGCTTCCAATCGCCAGGCCTGTCGCGTCCGAATGTCCGAAACCAGCACACCGCTGCACGCGTTGACAACGCTCAACGATCCGACCTGGGTCGAGGCGGCGCGGGTCCTTGCCCGAAATAGCATCCGGCAAAGTCCCGCGATCGAACAACAGATCCTGTTTGCCTTTCGTCGCGTGCTGTGCCGCAAACCGGCCCAACAGGAACTCCGGCGATTGCAACTGGCATACGAAAAACAACTGGAAATCTATTCGTCGGATGTGGAATCGGCCAGGCAGCTGTTGAGCGTGGGGGCGACGCCGCAGGACATGACCCTGGATCCCGTTCGGCACGCGGCGCTAACCGGCGTTTGTCTGGCCATTTTCAACCTGGACGCCGCGTTAACTCGTGAATGAGGCCCCAATGATTGTTCGTTGGCATTGAAACATGAACCGTGAACTGCAACGCGAAAACATCGCCCGCGTGACGCGGCGCCAGCTGTTCGGATCGGCCGCCAGCGGTATCGGGGTCGCCGCGCTGGCCACGTTGCTGGGGCCGCAGAGATCCTGGGGCACGATTGCCGCCGGTCACGGCGACCCACAGACGGCGGGCGGTCAGCCCGGCCTGCCGGAACTGCCCCACCACGCCGCCCGCGCCAAACGGGTCGTGGTTTTCTGGCAGGGGGGCGGCCCCTCGCATGTCGACCTGTTTGACGACAAACCGAAGCTCCGGGAACTGGCCGGACAAGACGTTCCTGATACGATTCGCGGCAACACGCGGCTTTCGACCATGTCGTCAGGATACGCCCAATGGCCATGCGTTCCGTCAATCAAACCCCACCAGGCGTACGGCAAGTGCGGCACAGTGATGAGCCAAATGTTGCCCGACATCGGCGGCCTGGCGGACGATATTTGCCTGGTCCGCAGCATGCACACCGAAGCGGTCAATCACGCACCCGGGGTGACCCTGTTTATGACCGGCTCGCAGGTCCCTGGACGACCCAGCATGGGCGCCTGGCTGTCGTACGGCCTGGGAAGCGAAACGGAAAACTTGCCAACGTTTGTGGTGATGACGTCCAGCGACCAGGGTAAAACGTGCGGCCAACTGTTTTTTGATTACTACTGGGGCAGCGGGTTTTTGCCCAGTCGATTCCAGGGGGTCCGGTTTCGCAACACGGGCGATCTGGTACCCTACCTGGCCAATCCCCCCGGAGTCAGTCCGGCGTCCCGTCGGGCATTGCTGGACGATATCGCCGCTATCAACGCTGCGCACCTGGCCGATTACGGCGATCCTGACATCGATACACGGATCGCCCAGTACGAAATGGCATTCCGAATGCAAACGAGTGTTCCCGAGTTGGTGGATTTTTCCGGCGAATCCCGCCGGACACTGGAGCGTTACGGACCGGATGCCCTGGTCAAGGGTACCTATGCCAACAATTGCCTGATCGCGCGGCGGTTGCTGGAGCGGGGCGTACGGTTTGTCCAGCTGATGCATTCCGGCTGGGATCAGCACAGCAACCTGTTTACGCAACTGGAAGCCCAGTGCAGGGACACCGAGGGACCGTCGGCCGCCGTGGTGCAGGACCTGAAGGAGCGCGGCATGCTGGACGATACGCTGGTGGTTTGGGGCGGCGAATTCGGCCGAACCCCGTTCGGGCAAGGCGATCCGGCGAGGCCAACCGGCCGCGATCATTTCGGCCAGGCCTACAGCTGGTGGCTGGCCGGCGGCGGGGTCAAACCGGGTATGGTCTACGGAGCGACTGATGAATTCGGCTGGAATATTACTCGCGATCCGGTCCATGTTCACGACATGCAGGCGACCATCCTGCACCTCTGCGGCATCGACCACGAGCGTCTGACGTTTCGCTACCAGGGGCGCCAGTATCGTTTGACCGACGTGCATGGCCATGTCGTCAGGGACATCCTGGCGTAGTCCGCCAGTCCCGGGTGTTGCAGCGGGCATTGATTCGGCCCGCCATGATTTTCCCCGGCGACGCTGGTCGTGGACTGACCCGATTTCGCGCCAGACGATTGCGGAATCAGGATCGCCGCGAATCAGGGCTTTTTGGCCCGGCGATACATGGCCTTGATCAGGTTGATTTGGCCGGTGTGGTAACCATCATGAATGGCCAGCCAGAACACGCGTTGCAGCCGGGTCCAGCGGCCGTCCTGGACCGGTTGGCGGCGGCTCAAATTCCCGCGAGCGGCGGCAATTGCCGCGCTCAGCTGCTCGTGCTGGTCATCCAGCAAGGCCCGATAATCGGTCCACTGGTCCGGGGTCAGTTGCGGAGGAGTCCTGAACCAGTTGCTGCCCTTCAGCGGAAATGTCCCCGGCGGACCGCCGGTCAGTCGCCGCCGCAACGCGTATTTCCAGTACGCGCAATGCACGGCGATATCGGCGATTGACCGCCTGACATGGGGAGGTCGCCAGCTCGCCATTTCCGGACTGACCCGTACCAGCGCGGATCGCAGGCTGGTTTCGTTCCAGTTGGGCAGCCGGTAGGCCTCGTCGATCATTTGCAACAACAGGTGACGGTCGTCCTCCGTTCGGACAGGTCGCGTCATGATTTGCTCCCCGCATTCGTTGATGAATCGGACCACGACCGGGGGCTCTGGCCAGCGGCACCGGCGCAATGTACCGCGGCACGACCGGGCCAACTCGTTTACCGGTTCATTTGGCTGTACGCCATGGCGGCCCAGGCATCCGCCAGTGTAATCCTGTCGCCGCTGGCCAGCTGGTATTCATCCTGCAAGTGAGCGGCCATTTTGACTTGCAGCTCGAACCGGTGGCCGGCCGGGTCGTCCGGGTTATCAGGCACGCATTGTTTTTGCAATGCTTCCGTATGATTCATCAGCCGCTGGATCTCCTCCGGATGATCCCGGAAATGTCCCACCAGCGGTTCCAGTTCCGCGGGCGGCGTCCTGTGGCCATTGCTCCATCCGGCGATGACCGGCAAGTGGACTTGCGAAATCTGGCCGGCAACAACCGTCGCCATAACGCCGCCCATGCCGCCGTTGTTGTCATTGACGAATGAAAAAAACTGAATCTCCCCGTCGGGCAAACCGGAAATGGCAATCGCCCGGTTTTCCATGCGGGTCCCTCCCAGCAAACCGCCCCAGAAGCCGCCCGTCAGGGCCATGAAACCAAGCACCGGATCGCCGGCCAGCGGTTGGGTGCTGATCAGCAGCATGTCACTGGCTTCCTGCGAGGTCAGTCGGACCGTACCACTGCCGGCAGGCCGGATTTCAATGGTCTCGGCGGCTTCCATTTCGCTGCCAAATTCCATTTCGGTCACACCGTCGATTCTCAGTTGGGACCCGTTTTTGGCCATCAGATTCGTGACATGGGGCTGGTCCAGCCAGGATTGGGCCACAATGCGGTATTGGCCCACCGGCAAATCGACCTGGAAAACACCTCGTTCGTCGGTTCGGGTGAACAGCACAAAGTCCTCGTCGCCAAACTGCTGCAGGGAATTCCAGGAAAGTGGTTGGGCATTTTGTTTGTTCAACGGAACGCCGAATCCGGAAAGCGGGATCACGATGGAGTGGTTCACCGGGTTGCCGTCCGCGTCGACGACGGTTCCGGTCACGGCAAACCGTTCCACCGGGGCGGGCTGCCGGGCCGATCCGCCGACGCAGCAAAGACTGGCCAACACCAGCGACACGAAAATATTTGCTGCGCGTGATGGGTCCAGAGTCATGACTGGCTCGCGTGGCGAATCCGAACATCAATGGCCGAAACAGCCACGTTGAACAGTTTACCGGCTGCCGGCCCAAATCGAATCCCCGAACCGGCTTTACGGTCAGGTCTCAGTGCAAATCCATTGTGATTTCGCTGAAAAACCCCTAAAACCAACCGGCAAACCTAACCGGCAAACGGGACAACAGACCGATCGGGTCTGGCAAATGATCCGCCGGATGAACGGGGCGGGCATTCGGAGTTCACCAAGTCAATTGCCGGGATCCCTGTCAACACGATCAACCGCGAGATAACCATGCAACCATTCAGTTTGTTTTTTATGGCGTTGTGCGTTGTTTTTCCGGTTACGGCCGTGGCCCAAAAGCAGGCCGATCAGCAACCCGTTGGTATATTTCCCAATCGCGAGGCCTACTACCAGTTCATGGGGGGCGTGAAACGCGCGGCCGCCGAGGATCCCGAGATGGCGGCGATGATTCCACTGATAAACGATATCGCGCTGGGCCAACCGATCGGCTCAACCAGCATGCAATATGGCGAAACCGGCAACACACTGGACTTGCTATCCAATGCCCGGGTGCGTGACGAGTTGGAAATGCTCGACGATCAATATCAATCCTTGCAAAAACTGAATCAGCAAATTCAACAGCGGGCGGCCGGGCAATTGCGGGCCCTGGATCTCAGCGACCGCCAGAACCTTGTCAGCCAGCTGCGCAGCATTCGCGACCAGGCCGAAAGCGAACTCAACGCCGTGCTGCTGCCCCATCAGCTCACGCGGCTTCGACAGATCCGGGCCCGGACCCAGCTGCGAAATCGCAGTCTGGTGGAAATTCTGACCAGCGAGCCGCTCAAATCCGACCTGAAAATCTCCGACCCGCAGTCGGAAGAACTGCGGCAGGCCGAGCGTGAGATTCAGCAGCAGCTGGAACGGGAGATTGCCGCTCTGCGGGAAAAAGCCCGGGAACAACTGCTCTCCAAACTGAATCGGACTCAAAAAGAGAAGGTGGCGGAAATTTTTGGGGAATCGTTTGAGTTTCACCGGCCCGCCAAAAACGGAACCGGTGACCAACCATCGGAGACCGGCAAACGGCCAAAATAGAATGGTGGGGCCGGCACCCGCGGAACCCGGCCGGCGGAGGAACGGATTTGCCGATAGGCCCCGTCCGTCTAGCGGTCCAGTCGGATCTGGTTCACGATGGTCGGGTCTTTGATCTGGTCATCATCGACCAGCAAAAATGCCTTGCTGAGGATCAACGACAGCGTATGGTCGCCTTCGAACGGCAAATAGATATTGTCAGTTCGCCGGGTTCCGCTGCCCCGTTTCTGGACAATGCACAGAAAACGATCATCGGGTGACATCAGCACGTTGCCGCTGCCCAGGTGAATCCGGTACGTACGAAGTTTTCCCTGAACAGTCAGGAAGTTGCCGTCGAACCGGCATTGCCTGGCGATCTTCAGCCGGGGAACGATTCGTTCCAACGTCTGCTTTCGGGTAATCGCCGTTTCCGAAAGCGCGCCAAACGAAAATTTTTGCCAATAGTTGGTACAGGCGCCTTCGCCGCCCAATCGCCAGTTTGGATCGTTGCCAACACTGGTCACCCCCACAAACAGATCGACATCCCTCATGACTTCGGAGAAGACCAGTGGTGGAATACTCGCCAGGGGGACGGGTTGCTCCTGCGGGGTCAGGTCGCTCGTGTTCAGTGGCAGGAACCGAACCTGGTCGGTCGACAGATGGGTGTAAATGAACGACTCGGTCACGTCGTTCAGTCCGTCCAGTGGATGGACCAGGAACTCGACTCGCATCCCGTGCCGCGGCAAATCAATAAAGGGCGCGTTCCACGAATCCCAGTCACCCTGCAATTCGTATCGCCAACCGCGGCGGTGACACAGGGCGGCCAGTTGATGTTGCCGGACAATATGGGACGCGAAACGATTGGAATAGACAGCGGTTTCCCGCTCGGCGTCGGTCAGAATGTACACCTCGCGATGGGCCTGTTTGAACGGCTGGCTGATCTGGTGAGTTTCCAGCCATTGCCTCCATTGCAGGACGGCGGTGCTGTCCGATTGCATCGGGTGCCAGATAGTCACCCGTGTCTGTTCGTTCGACACCTCGACCGCGCGACCGCCCGCATCGACGAACTGGTCTTCGTGCCAGAAACCCGGTGTGCCGGTCTCGCCGGTGTGGAGGTTCCAGACCAGCCGTCTGGCGACAACCCCCACGAGAGGATGATCCAGGAATCGGCTGCGAAAATCAGCCAACGGCCAGCTGCGATCACCCAGGAACAGCTGTTCGACACGATGTCGCACCGACGGCATCAACGTGTCGATATCCTTCAGCTTCTTTTTCAGGGCCGACAGCTCGGCGGCGTGTTCCGATTTCAACGCAGCCGGGACCGTTTTTTGTCGCTTGCCGCTGGCCTGCATCCAGACCAGTTCCGGTTTTCGATTCGCATGAACCGTAAACTCGGCGGTGAACTGGCCGATCGTTTCGCGGCACGGTCCGGGGTTGTTCATCCCGAATTTGGGAACGGAAAGCTCGACCAGATCGGCTTCGCTGATCCCCGCTTTCGCGGCAGCCCGCTCGAATGCCCTGCCGATTTGTTTCCGCGTCGACGCGTGTTTCGTCCGGGACTGCAGCCGGCCAAGCTGGGCAATCGCCGATTCGCTGGCCAGCCGGGACAGCGCGACCAGGCACGCATTTCCCACTTTGGGAGAACGCGGCCCCACTTCGCGGATTTTTTGAAAGCATTTTTCCGCAGCGTCACCGACGATTCCAATTAACGTTGGATCATCACAGAGTGACGTTGACCAAACCAGCCCACGCAGCAAATCGGCATGCGTGTCGTGAATCAGGGTCGGCTCACCAAAAACAATATGGCCACCGTAGTTACGACGCTGGCTCGCGCCCGGCTGGCCAATCGCCGCCAGGGCCGGAGCAAGGACCTGGATCAACTCAACCTGCCCGATTCGTTCCAAAATTTGCGCCGACTGTTTCAGCCACTTCTGCGAGGGGCTCGATGATTTCGCGGTGCCGCAGTGAGCCAGCAGTTGGTGCCAGTTGTTTTGGGCATCCACGGACAACTTTCCCAGTTCCTCCAGCAGGGCATTGGTCCAGGCTTCGCCGGTACGGACGTTGAACGGACGGGCTGGCGGCGGTTCCGACCTGTTTTTGGTCGGCGTGGCTGAATGAAGTTTGACCGCCGGTTCGGTGCTCGCCAGGTCCAGCAATTCCCGGATTCGAATTCCCCGTTTTCGGTCTTCGGCCGTGTAACCCTCCGGCGACCAGATCTTTAAGAGCTTGTTCAGCTGTTTGCGGATTTTTTCGCTCAATCCGTGTTGCTCAATGTGTCGCTGAACATTGGTCAGGATCGACATGACAGGCAATGCCGCCACCACCGTTGCGTCGGCTTCCACCATCGTCAACATTTGCGAGATGGCCGTGGCATCACAGGCCAGTTTGCGGCGCAACAGGGATTTCAGCAATTCGTGGCACAAACGGTCCGTAACCGGATCGCTGTGCTGGTCCTGGATCACCGTCGACATCGCCAACAGTACCAGCTCGACTTGCTGGTCGGGGGCCGCATTGAGGATGGCGACACCCGTTTCATAGTCCCTCAGGCTGATTTTGAAGTTCATCTGGTACCGCAACTGGTCCAGCATCGCCATGGCCGACGCCAGTGGCGATTGGTCGCCGGAGGACGCTGGTTTGGCGCTGTCGCGGACGCGTTGAATCTCGGCCACGCAATCGGCCAGCAATTGGCGGGCGGTCGAATGCCGGTCACCGGACGGAAAGCTGACTTCGTCGTTGCCGCCGGCCGAATTGAAAACCTGAAGCGTCATGATGATGTTTCCCGTGGGGACTGGCCGCGTTGCGGCTCCGGTTGCTGGCGGGGCCGTTCCGGGCGCTGTGCAAGCCCTCGATGCCCGGCGGCCGTTCCGGCGGGGGGTTGGGCATGCCGATTCAAAAAAACGTGTGCGGGGTGTCAGCCGCCCATTAACAGGGTCAGACGCAAAAAGCTGATCCGGGTTGCCGAGCGGATCTCGATTTGATCGTCGAGTGAAGTGACCTGCCGGTCGTCGACCAGGATCATGATTTGATTGGCGCGAAACGCCTCCACCGCCTGCTGGAACCGGGTTGGCCAGTCGACCGGCGTGGTTGCCTCCGGACGCGGGCCGTTCAGGATCGTTTCCTCGTCGGATGGGGTGACCCGTTGACTGAAGTCCGGCGGCGTCGATGCGGCTCGGGCATTGGATTCCCGAACTTCCTGATAGACCCGGCTGCGGATCAACTCGCTGACCGTGATTTGACTGGTCGGGAATTCCACCGGTATTTCTGCGAGCAGTTCCCCGTTCATTGATTCGTCACGAATGACTACGCTGGTCACCATGTCTTTTTGTCTCCAGTGCTCCGCAATACCTTTGTAAAGTCTAGTTTGGAGGTCCGACACACGGGAAATTCCAGGTCCGGAAACCGGCAAAGCGGACTCCGACTGGAGGGTTTGTGACGACGGTTCGGGCCAATCCGGCAGCGGGTTGTCCGATTCTGCGCCGGGGTGCCACGAGTGGCTGGTCCACCCGTGCCCGGGATTACCGCCCTTGGTACCGTGCCGATGCCCCTGGAGGGTGCCGCGGGTGGCTGGTCGACTCGTGCCTGGGCCGGGCGAACCGGACTGCTTGCCCCGGTGTGTGATTGAGATTCTGATAACAGCCTGGGACCCCGGGCGGGGTGGATCCCATAATCCGGTTCCCGTAATCCAGTGAAAGGCAGTTTCATGGCATTTCGTTTGGGCGACGATGACAAGACCCGATTCCAGGACGACGGCTACCTGATCGTCCGGTCGCTGTTTGATTCCCGGGAGACCGGGCACCTGTTGGCGGTCGCCAGATCCGATCCCGCGATTCTGGGAGAATCGTATGCCAAAAGGGATGCCTCTGGCGGGGAAAGCAAACTGGCCGTTCGCAATGCGCTGGACGAATCACCGTATGCCGCGATCGTCCGCAGCCGGCGAGTCGCCGGAACCATGCAATTGTTGCTGGACGACGAGGTCTATCATTACCACCACAAAATGATGCTCAAGGAATCCAGGACGGGCGGTGCCTGGGAATGGCATCAGGATTATGGATACTGGTACAGCAACGGATGCCTGTTTCCGGATATGGCCAGTTGCCTGATCGCGCTGGATCGGGCGACCCGGGAAAACGGCTGCCTGCAGGTGATCCGCGGCTCGCATAAAATGGGCCGGATCGACCATGCAAAATCAGGCGATCAAACCGGAGCCGACCTGCAGCGGGTCGAGGCGGCGCTGCAGCGGATGCCACTGGTTTACGGTGAACTGCAGCCGGGCGATGCCATTTTTTTTCACGGCAACACGCTCCACCGGTCCGATTCCAATACCAGCCCGCATCCCCGCTGGTCACTCATATGCTGTTACAACACACGGCACAACGACCCGATTTTCACTGGTAAACATCCGGGTTATCATCCGCTGGAAATCTGGGATGATCAAAAAGTCAGTCAGATTTTGCAAGACGCTTGATGGTCAGTTGCTCCAGGTTTGAACGGGGACGGGCATGCGAATTGGATTACTGGGTTCCGGGTTCATCGGAATGTTCTATACCATGGCCTTGCACGGCCATCGCGGCCGGGATCGGGTTACCGTCGTTTACTCGCGGACTCGCGAATCGGCGGAGACCTTTGCCAGGCGGTGGAATGTCCCGCATACCACAACCAACCTGCAACAGGCCGTCGAACATGACGAGGTTGATGTCGTCATTGTGGCCCTGCCCAACAGCCTGCACCGGGACGCGGTACTCGCCGCGGCAGCCGCTGGCAAACCGGTGCTGTGCACCAAACCGTTGGGGCGAACGGCCGCGGAAGCCTTCGAAATGCTGGCCGCCGTCGAAGCGGCCGGGATTTTTGCCGGTTACCTCGAAGATCTCGTATACATGCCCAAAACCCTGCGGGCGCTCAAGTCGGTACGCGGCGGGGCGATCGGCGACGTCCTGTGGGTGCGTTCCCGCGAAACCCATCCGGGCCCGCACAGCGACTGGTTCTGGAATCGGGAAATGTCCGGCGGCGGTGCGCTGATTGACATGGGCTGTCACTGCATCGAGATTGCCCGCAGCTTTATTGGCAAGGATATTCGCCCTGTGGAAGTCGTCTGCTGGGCCGACACGCAAGTGCATCCAATTGACGCCGAAGATCATGCCATTGGCATGGTTCGTTACGAAAACGGCGCGATCGGACAATTTGAGGTCAGCTGGACGTTTCGGGGTGGCATGGATTTGCGGGATGAAATTGCCGGGACGCAAGGCACTGTCTGGCTCAATCACTGGCTTCGTACCGGGATGGAAATGTTCTCGGCATCCGGCGAGGCGGAATATGTGGCGGAAAAGGCCGAATCCTCGACGGGCTGGTTGTTCCCCGTCGGCGACGAAGCGTCGGCGCTGGGTTACGTCGACATGTTTGATGATGTTCTGGGGGCACTGGAAAATGGAACCACGCCCGCCGAAACATTTTATGACGGGTACGTGGTCAACGCTGTCATGGACGCCGCCTATCGGTCGGTCGGCACGAAAAAGTGGGAGCCCGTCGAACTGGCTGTCTGGCGCGGTCGGGACAACGTGGAAAATATTTCGGTGCGACGCGAATTTGATAACGACCATTATCTCGTCAAACAGGAACGCATGCCCGATGGCAGTACCAGGTGGATCCTGCGCGACAAAACGACGGGCCAGATTCGTCAACGAATGGCACCCAAACCGTCCGGAGGTTGACCCCGGTTGCCGAGTGGTCCCGGTCGTTGTTAATGGCGACGGGTGACGAGGCCGCGCTGGCAACGGGCATAACCGTCGCGGGGCCACGGCCAGTGGCTGCGTCGGTGGAATCCCCGTGACCTAATTGGCGGGTCGACGCTGCGAATGGCAAATTGCCGGGCCATTCCGTCCCGCCCGACACCCGGTTGTCCCGCGGCACCCGGTTGTCCCGCTTTACCAATTGCGGAGGTTTTGCAACCTGTTGGGGGGACCGTTCAAAAAACAAGCTTTTTTCGGTAACTTTGCCCAACCATTGCTTCTTTAACAGGTAGCGGAATCATCCACCCCTGGCCGGACGATCCCGTGGTCGATTGGAAACGGCGGCGGTTGTCCGTTCGGCACGGCTGCGCAGCGGCCCGGAACCGAACTGCCTTTTTTCTGGAAATGAGGGTTTTGCCATGTCGACCCGACGCTGGAGAAAGACCCGCCGGGTGCTGGCTGCGCTGGCGGTTTTGGCCATCGGTTTTTTGTGTGTGTTTAACACCTCGACACGTTACGGTCGCTGGCTGTACTGGCAGAATGTTGATTGGGGCGATATCGATCGCTTCGCGTGGCGGACCGTCGAGATCAATCCGAACGGGACCCGGTTGTTCACCCCCGCCGACGCCGACACACCGATACAGGACGGGCAATTTCCGATTTCCGCATCAACGACGAAACGCTGGAGGAGTTTGCCGCGAGCCATGAATCAACAGCGCTCGTCGTGGTTCATGACGGTGAAATCCTGCTGGAAAAGTACTTTCAGGGCAATGACCGGGAGTCCCTGCAGTCGGGTATTTCCTGTACCAAATCCGTTGTTTCGCTGCTGGTGGGAATTGCGATCGATGAAGGCCTGATCGGGTCGGTCGACGATCCCATTGCCGATTACGTAAAAGGCCTGAACCCGGAATTTGACAACGTCACCGTGCGTCAGTTGCTGACGATGACATCCGGCATTAGCGACACGGATGAAAAACTATTTGGTGTGGTACCGGCTCCGTGGTCCGATGAAGTTCGGGGGTATTACGATCCCGATCTGCGGCGACTGGCCAAATCTTTTTCGCTCGACCACCCGCCGGGCGAACGGTTTGAATACCACGACTTTAATCCGATCCTGATCGGCATGATGCTGGAAAACGTGACCGGCCAAAGCCTGACCGAATACCTGAGCAGCAAGATTTGGCAACCGGCCGGCATGCAGTTCCCGGCCCGCTGGAGTATCGACAGCCGCCGCCACGGTTTTGAAAAACCGGAATCCGGTTTGCATGCGCGGGCCATTGACTTCGCCCGGCTGGGCGCCGTTTTGGCGGACCCGCAGCAAACGATCGTTTCCCGCGACTGGGTGCTACAATCCGTTCTGGATCGACACGCGGGGCAACTGGTTCAGGAACGATTTGCCCCGAATGCCGATCGGGCCGAGAGTCGCGGCGCCCACGAACTGGCGGAGCACATTGCGCGCTGCGGTACGGATTCTACTGGTGGGGCATCGAACGGGCTGGCCGATATGACTTTTATGCCAACGGGCACTTTGGCCAGTTCATTTACATCAGCCCCGCGGCCCGGCTGGTCATCGTCCGCAACGGCACCGGTCACGGCGGCCTGAACGACTGGGTATTCGGCAATTACTTTTTTCAACTGGCCTCCGACGTGATTGAGGCCGGGCGGGACCAGGCCGACAACCCGTAAGTCACGTCGTTGGGCAATGGGTTCGGATTGCGGATTCAACCGGGCGCTTTCGTTATAGTCTGGTCCACGACCACGATGTGAGCGGGGCTCCGGACGCGTCACCCCGGTTCGGATCAACCGGGTGCCACGGCTGGCGGCCAGGCGGAGAAACCGGGTGCCACGGCTGGCGGGTCCAGCCGTGCTTGCCCCCCCTTGTGGGCTGGTAACCGAGCCACCGGTTCGCCCCGCTGGCCGGACAGAGCGATCATGCAATGGGCAAAGGCCGCGATGCGGTCACCGGATGTTCATCATTTCGCTGTCCGCCCGGTTGCGGGAAATCGCTGGCCCAGCCAATCGGTCATCAGTTCCAGATAGCCGGGAATGAACCCGGTATCGGGTCCGGACGTCGTCAGAAAATGGCTGGCTTTCGGGAAAACCCTGATTTGGTGATCCTCATGACCGGAATCGACCAAAAACTGCTGCAACCTCGCCGCGCTCTGCGCGGGCGGCAGGAACAAATCCTCCGCTCCCCAGATGCCCAGTACCGGACAGCGAATCCCGCTCGCATCCCGGTACAGGCTTCGGTTCCAGCTTCGTGCAAACCGACCGGAATCCAGCAGCCGGAAAAAGGAGTTCTGGTTCAGCTGGACCAGGCGTTGCAGGTTGCCATCCGGGTCAACCGCGGTGAACCAGCTTTCACTGGAAAAATGGCTGACGATCTGTTGCAGTGTCGTCAGCAGCGACTCCTGTTGCCCGTTCGTCAACTCTCCCTGCAATCGCATTTTCGCCAGATCGACCAGCGCATTCCATGCGGGATCGCTCCACCGGTCGATTCTTGATTCAATCAACGGCCACTCGACAATGTCGACACGGCTCAGCAGCACGAAGCAAACTTCCTTGAACGTGATTGCCTTGTTGACCTCTTCCGCAGTGAGTCCGGCCCGGGAGCCTCTTTTTTGGCGCCGTATCGCAACACGTCCAGGACCGGCACGTCCATGGCTCCGGAAACCGCAATGACAAAGGCGACCCGGGGCTCTTTCGCTGCCGCCATGATGGCAATGTCTGCTCCTTCACTCCCGCCCATGAGTCCAACGGACTCAGCAACAACGCCCGACCGAGATCGCAGAAACGCGGCGGCACTTAATGCCTCGGCAACCCGTTCCTCGCGGCTTTGCAACATCGCGTTACCGGTCGATCCGCCAGTTCCCGGACTGTCGTAGACCAGCGCAACAATATTGTGAGCGGCCAGGTAACGTGCCAGTCGGATTCTCAACGGACCTCGCTGGCTTCGGTCACTGCCCGCCAGGATCACAATGGCGGGATGTTCCCTGGCCGGCTCCGCGGGCCAAAAAACAGTCGCCTGCAGGGTATCCTGGCCACTTTGAAAACGAACCTGCTGCCCGGTGGGCGGAGCTTCCGCCGTCTTTTGGGAGATCCTCCTCCTGGACAATAGCGCCGCGCTGCCAGGTGGGCGTGGCCGGACCGGTCATACAGGCGACGAGCACTGCCACGCCAACTGCCGCCTGCCTCAATACCATGCTCATTGCAAAAAAACGTTGGACGGATATTCCAATGCATCATACCCGGCTTGATTGGCCCGGACGACTGTTCCGCCTGGCCTGGCCTGATCTTGCCGATTCGGGTCCCGGCCCGGGCCGGCTGAATTCTGCCGTGGCGACAGCCAACTGGCGGGCCTGCCTTACTGCGTTTTTGGTTAAGTCCTGACCAGGTCGGGTCGGGAGACCCGCCCAAAACATGGAAGCTCGACATTTGGCTCAACCGGGTGCCACGACTGGCTGGACCAGCGGTGCCCGGGTTGCCCTGGACGGCACGGGTGCCATGGCTGGCTGGTCCAGGTTTTACGAGGGACAGGGTGCCGCGGCTGGCTGGTCCAGCCGTGTTTGGGTCGTCTCAAACGGCCGGTTGCCTCACGAAGGAAAGTGACCGGCTGCAGCATGCAGGTGTTCCGGACATCCGAGGCCTGCCCAAGGCCATTAACAGCGCTTTGACGCAGAAGAATCCCCGGCGCTCGTGCCTGTCGACAGCGGTTGAAACTGAAGGTCAACATAATCTCTCGAATTGTTTCCCGTCGCTGCCACTGACGTTGCACCAGGCAATGTGCAACCGGAACGGCCGTCGCCGGTTCGCGTTTTTGGAGAATAGCGAGCACCCCGAAAGAGTCAATCGGATTGTTCCGGTCTCTGATTTGATCGAGCGTCCGGGGACGCAGGTGCTGCGGCAACAATTTTCTGAAACAGATTCCAGAAATCGCGATTCCCCACTCCGCCGCGTCCGAGACGGTTTTCTTTGGCCAGATGAACCACGACGAGGTTCCTGGCTGGAAAAACAATCACCTTTTGGCCGCCGCCGCCCGAAGCGCCAAAGTACCGACCGTATTTTGGATAAGTCCACCAGAGATAGCCGTACGATCGATTCTCGGTCGCATCGGGGACATGGGTTTGCGTACTTTCGGACACCCAGGTCTCGGGAACAATTTGCTCACGTTGCCAACGCCCACCCCGGAGATAAAGCAAACCGAATCGGGCCAGATCGCGAGCGGACAGCCTGAACAGATAGGCCGGATGCCGGGACGGGGGCTCGGACCGGTATTCGGTATCGTCGAGTGAAAAATCCTGCATCTGCAGCGGTTGGGCGATTCGCTGTTCAAAGTCGCCGAACAAATCACGCCGCGTTGTCTGGTTGTAGATGGTGCCTAACGTGTTGAAATCCCAATTGTTATAATAAAAGAATTCGCCGGGCTGATGAGAGCCGCGCGCGGCCGCTGCGCCCGATGCTCGGCAGCTTCATAAGCGGCAGGATGATAGATTCCCGAACGCGAGGTCAGCAAGTCCTTGAGGGTCGCCAGTTTTTCGGCTTCCGACAGCGACGGGTTGGTGTCGTCAATACCCAGCGACAACAACGTGCTGTCGAGTGCAAGTTCGCCATCATCGATCGCCTTGCCAATCAGGGCACCCAGTAACGATTTTCGGATCGAATAGACGTCAAACGGTTGATCGAAATCGCCCCATTGCTGAACAACCACACCATCCTGAACAATGACGACAGCGTCACTTCCGACGCTTTCAGAGAATTTTTTGGCTTCCTCCAGTTTTTCGACCGACCATCCGGCGTCCTCCGGAGATTCCAGGATTTGCCACTCGGTCTGTGGCCAGATGTCGGTGCCTGCCGAAGGGGACATCCTGTTATTAATGCTTTGGGTTGCCGTCCTGGTCGCCACGGCGCCAGAGGTGAGGAGCATGGAATTGCCTCGGGTGAGGATCAAGGCCGTTGAGTCATGTTGCCCGGTAGACTCGCTGATGGTTTGATGATGGAACCGGTAGTCATGAATCGCGTTGCTGGTCGATTGAGTTACCGCATCACGGCCGGTCGGCGATTCAAACGGCTTGGCCATTGCAGCGTCATTGACGCCCGCGCGCCAGCCAAACCGATGGACGTCGTCCCGGACCGGGCCCTGCCAGTACTGCCAGCGGCTCCATGGAGCCGAGGTGCTGAATAGGCAAAACAAGGCGACCACCTGCAACGCCACGACACCCACTTCGATCCTTGCTTTCCTCGGTTTTGGTTTTGACATGATTTATCATCCAGAGCCGCTTTCGCCCCGGTCTGTTGAGTCAGGTGCAGATCGGTATGACGAATCGCCACGTACCGACCAGCCTGGGATTAAGCTTCAGGCTCAGGATAACAAGAAGCAACCGGGCCAGATGGTTACAACCAGCTGCTGGACCGTGCCATCGAATTGCGAAAAAAACTGGTCGACGCCTTTCCCAACGTTCGGCGTCACTGGCTGAAATATTCCCGCGTGCTGGCGGACAAGGTCCGGCATCGGCAAAACCGGGGAAACGGAGCATTGGCCCGCCAGCCGGGTCAGGAGGTCGTGGTTATCCAGCAGCGACTTGTGGATCAGTTCCCCGACGATGCGATCTGTCGCTTGCTGTGGGGTAATTTGCTGAACAACCTGGCCCAGACTCTCAATTCCTCGCAGCAACACGGCGAAGCGATCGAATGGTTGACGGAAGCTGTGGAACATCTGTCCCTTGCCTGGCAGCTGATGCCACAGCATTCGCGCAGTCGAAAATCGCTGTCCCGACACCACGCGAACCCGGGGTTGACCTGTTCCAAAACAAGCAACTACCGGGATGCCGGCCAGGCGGCCATCAGCGCGGCCGAGTTCCCGGATAATCCGGAATTCCGGTTCCTGGCTGCCGAGATCGTGGGACGTTGTTTTGAACGGGCGTGTGCGGATGACGACCAATCCGCTGAAAACCTGGAACGGCTTCTGGACCAGTACGAGCAGCAAATCGTATCGCTGCTGAAAAAGTGCCAGGGCGATCCACGCTTCGCCGGCGGCCATAAGCGGATTGCTTCCTCCGGGAGTTTCAAGGCGTTGGCGGACCGTCCGGGATTTCTGAGGCTGGTCCAGTAACGCCTCGACTGCGGGTTCAGGTTCAGGGGGTTCATCCTGACCAATTTCCGCTTTCCGTCCGTTCTTTCGACGTCCGAATTCCCACCTGGATCTGACCGCTGCCCATTCGACAGTTCGGGTCTTCGCGTTAAAATTGGAGGCTGAACTTCGGCCATCGCCGAGGTATTGGGCCGGTAGCTCAGTTGGTTAGAGCAGGGGACTCATAATCCCTTGGTCGCGGGTTCGAGTCCTGCCCGGCCTACTACCCAGCAATCAGATTTGCTCGAAATTAACCGCAAGTTGTTCATTGCGAATGACTTGCGGTTTTTCTATTGATCGTTGCTGATTCTTGCTGACCGCAAAGGTTCGCAATTGCTGCGTACTTCTATGCGTACCGAACTCAAAAAGTGCGTACTTTGATTCAAGTACGATGCTGCGATTCCGGTTACCGCCTGCCAATTCGTAATCGTCAAGCAATCCCACAAAGAAGTTGCTGATGCTCTTGCATTTGATTTTGTATTCGTCTTCGAGATGCTTCTTGATCCAGCGAAACGGCACATTCTTGCTGTCTGGATGTGTTGCCTTGTGACAACGGCGGTTTTCGCACTCTGCCGATTTTCCCCGACGTTCAAAAGGAACTGGATGAGGCGTGGCAACGTGCTGCTGATGGTGCGATACCTGTACTGCCAGGAATTTCGAACGCTTGCCTGACCAAGGAGGTTCGTCGGTGGCTTGGCAGAATCAATCACGACCTCTGGCCTCAGTTGCTGTTGAACTTCCGACGCTCCGCCGTAACGGAAGCTCACGACCACTTCCCTTCACATGTGGTTGATGCTTGGTTCGGGCATTGTGAGGCAGTAAGTAAGTCAGACTACCGAATGACGCTTGATCGTCATTGTGACGAAGCCCAATCAATGCCGTCGGCTCTTGCAGATGAAAAGGAGAACGTGGTTGAGCAGGAAGATAAGCCTTCTAATGAATCGTCTGACTGCTGATTGACAGTACTTGATTTCAATCAGGAATTACCACCGCCGACTTACCTGAACCACTCAGGTAAGTCGGCATTTTTTTGCGCTTAATCACGCATGACTGTTCTTTGACAACTTGGAAATTGAATGTGCGGCTGATTAAGCCGAACTTCGGCAGTTGGCAGTTGGACTACACTCCGAGGTTTCGGCTTTTTGCTCATTATTTGCTACAATCTGAATGGAATCAGACTCTTGCCGTAGACGTTTTTTTGTCAGGTATTTTGTCAGGTAAGATGGAACGAAAAAGGAATGTGGAAATATGCCGCTCGGCGATCTGGAGGGACGGGAATCAACCCCTGAACCCAGCTTCTAGTTCAACATCGGTAATGATATGGGCAATGATTCAAAGCGCGAACAATCAAAGCGCGAACAATCCGCCTTTTTTCGTTGGCAGTAGCATATGTTTTCATGGCGTTACTCTTCGTTTTCGATGTCATTGTTTTACCGCAAATCTCTCTTAACCACGCCGACGATCCGAGCGGACTTAAGGGTTTGGTAGCCAGTTTCCCGTTACTTGCCTTGGCAGCAATGTTGTTATTGTTTGGCGTGATTTGCTCATTGCGCGCATTTTCATCAAAAAATCCAAAAATTGCGCTGGCAGCATTGGTGTCGCTTATTGCACCGTTCACCACTAAGACCTGGTCACAGATTTACGATTTTTTTCGCACCTTGTACGGGGCACGAGCAGGGCAAGAAAGTGGCAAGCTGCTACGATTGAACAGTTCCGAACAACGACCAATATTCGACATGCAACAAAGTGTCTTGGCAGGATTGAAATCCATTTATCACTGAGAAGTTTTTTTTGAGAGGTCGCCAAGCATCGCTACACGAAAAAAACCTCGGCCTGACACCATCGCTGACGAGCTGGCGGACGTGCGAAGTTTTCGAAACCTCGCTGCCATATGCGCGACTATCACAATTGCTCCCGTATTGATTGTTTTCGCTTGCTATTTGGCCGGGATCTTGATGGGGCTGGAAGTCGAAAACCGGCCCGGTGGATTCTTGATGTTCCAGAGTCCCGGGCAATTACCGCAAATTTTGAATGGCATTGCATTTGTTGCGGGGTTCTTTGGCATGTTTTATGTCACACCGTTCTTTTTTTTGTTAACGATCCTATTTCTGGCAAGTTACCTGGCCAAAAAGAAAAGAGCGTCACCGGCAAATGGTTACACGGCCAGCAGGAATTTTCTGACGGGAAGAGTTCGCATCAAATATCAGTGTCCTGCTTGCAGGACGAAACTAACGAACCCGGAGGCGGATGCAGGGAAACAAGATTCTTGCCCGGATTGCGGTGCGCCGTTTCAAGTGCCGGGCGTGCCCGGGAAGGTTTGAGAAGTTGGCTCAATTCCGGGAAACGGTGAAGTGATTGCCAATACAATCTGAATGGCATCAGACTCTTGCCGCTGATATTTTTTCTGGAGCAAGAGTGAAACGAAAAACGAAAGCGATTTCATGCAAGATCAAATCCTCGATTTCATCATTGAATATCCAGTCGTCCTGATATTTCTTCCGTTATTGGTGGGTATTTTTTTGTTCAGACGGTTTCAGCGCACGAAACGAATGTTGGATCACATAGACGCCCGAGGTTGGTTGCTCTTTGCAATTGGGTTCATCGGTGCGGCGATTGCTATCGCGATGTGGCTCGCATATTTTTGATCCGCTCCGGCGGAATTTCAAAAGCACTTAATCAGGGAAAAGGGGTCAGGCTACATTTTCAGCTTAAGTAGCCTGACCCCTTTTCATGACCCTTGGTAATCAGCACCCGGCGGAGCGGGTCCGCTGCATTGCCTTGTTAGCCGGCCGCCAAACACTTGGTCGTCCGGCAATCCGGACTGTCAACAGGCAACGGCCCATCGGCGATTCACTTATTCACTTCGCGTCCTTTTTTGGCCGCAACTTGTAGATCGACAGGCCAATGAGGAAGACGACCGCGAGGCCGACAGAGATGCGGGGATCCAGCATTGCGGTGAAGAGAACGAGAATAGCCGCAAGGGCATTAATGGTTGCTTCGGTCTTGTTGTTCATCGGTCACCATTTCTTATTGTCATCATGTGTGGCCCTGCGCGGCTGTTTCTGGCCAGATAACGTCTGGCATCACGGCGCGGCGGGAGTTGACGCCAATTTCAAAATACGCTGGCCACCGCCGCTCCCGTGCATGCGATGGTTATGCATCCGCTTGCGAGTTGAGGATCGCGTGTGCCCGATCAAGCGCATCGCGCACCTTTGATTCGTAGTTCGGATTCAGCTTCAAGCATCTCTCGAAGTCGGAGACAACACTTGAAGCGTGGGTTTCAATGCGTGGCACCCATGTCAATCCACGGATGTAGTAACCATAGGCCGGATCATCCGCCTCGGCAATCGTGCATGTGTTGCTCGCCGAATGCCGCGAATGAACCAAATAGTAGCGTGGAGCACCGAAAAGATCGTCTGTTCCGACCGTTGGAATGCGAAACGCCTCCGCCAATTTCGCGAGTTCCGTGACCGTGAATCGGTCTCGTATTCTCGGCGCTTCGTATGGAAAACCTTCTTCAACAGGAAGACGTTCCCCCGACTCTCCGAAATGCCATCGGCCTCCATCGTTAATACAGTTGACGCTGCGCACCGATTCTCCGTTGGGCGCAACGAGTTCAAATATTGTTGCTGCATACCTCATGACTACACGATCGACGCCGTTTGTCCAGACGCAGCCATCTTGGTTCACAATGCGGACAAAACGGGCATCCAAGTACCGGGCGAACCACACGACGTGGTCTGCATAGTCACTGCCGTTTCGGCTATTGTTGATAAACGCCGTTTTTTCGCCAACCGCAAAGGCAACGTGACGCGACGCGGGCCATGAGAGAGTGGAGAGATATTTGAGCGCGATCGCTACATCGCTGGTGGCATCGACAACTCTCAAAGGAGCCTCGTCACCTCTGTACGGCTCTCCGATTTTGCCGAGGCATGCGTTGACAGGGCGGTCGGCAATTCCGTAGCCGCGTAGAAAACGGTCCGCGAGGTGGTTTAAGTTTTCACTCATCGCCTTGATGCATAACGTTGGCGATGACCGCGCCGACGAGTCATCGTGAAACAGCCTAAAGTCTTCCGGACCAACGAGCAAGGCTTTGTCGGCTGCGGTCCATCGCTTTGTTATGTCGCATCGGCGAGCGACGTTCCATCGGTCAACGGCTGGAAGCGTGCATGCGATTCGCCGCGCACTCCGTTCCCGTGGGTGTCCATTATTGCCAAGTGAGATTCGGGAATCAAGTCGATCGAGTCCGTCATTCGAGTCGATTCGCGATCATTCGCGGGCAACACCATCGTCCGCGCATCAATCTGCGTCGGAACAATGTTGAACCACAGAGGACGCAGAGAAATCGCTGAACGACGCTTGCGTATCCGAAGCGGGGATAACGATCGGCAACCGATGTCGCGATCGGCGAACGTTATTCGATGGTAGATCGATTGGCATTGATATTTGCTGACGGTAATGTTCGCGGATAGAGCATTCCATTTCCAATGAGCGTCAGGACTGAAAGCGCACCGACACCAAGTAAGACAAACGTCGCAACCCCAGCGACATTGGAATTGGGGAATAGCAACATTGGGAGCAACATCGTTGTCCAGCAAACGACGAAAGCCCCTAATGCGACACGTTGCCAACGCTTGACGAAGTACTGAGGTTGTCGGCCTATCGGCAGTTTCATCACGATTCTCCGATTCTCATATTGCCAGCGACATAACGGCAACGATAACCGGGCCGAGTGAAAGGTATGATGAGCGCAGCGAACGCGCGATGCAATTCGGCTCCGGTTCATCGATTTGTTATCCAGCGCTAAACGTTTTGTGGAGGCTTAAACCAATGGCCAATTCAGAGTTCGTCGTCGAACCGCGTACCATCCGATTATTGTTTGACCACTTCAACTTGCAGCGTGATGTCAGCGCCAATATTGGGAAACTGATCTGTCGCACGATCTGTTGCAGGATCGTCAAACAAAACTGTTGCTTTGTTTGGCGATAATTCTATCGGAAGGCATGGAGACAAATACCACTGGGCTTCTTGTTCCCGGTCTTCCGCGTTTTTATTTGTCTGGTAATGCCCAACAAAAACGATCGTCTGGTTATTTCGCGTCGTGTTTTTGTGCGTCCACTCGGAGTCCCCCTTCTTAAAATAATCCCCTTGCGGAACGTGACGAGGATCGCTCGCTCCGCGATATGGTGCCCCAATCCACAAATGACCATCCAGGTTAATAAAAGAGAGCACATGCTTGTTGTCAATTAGAACTGCAACGCCCTTTAGGCTATCGTGAAAGGGCCAAAAAACGACTTTGGATTTTAGAGATTGTCCAGGCTTTACAATAACTGAAAAACCAAGTGGTTGCGGCGAACCATTGGCTTGACGGGGAAGCTCAACGCCTTTGACATCGTTGCCAAATATGCTTTTGAAAATGAATATCTGTGGTAAAAACCGCACTTCCAAACTGAGTTTCAAATGTTCTCTCAAATCTGAAAAACTCTTAATGACTCCAAGATTTTGAACGCCTAACACTCTCTTTAGCTTGCTAACTATTTGGTCGATTTTATCTAGGTCTTCGATGTTTATACTTCCCTTTGCCACAGGAACGGCAAGGTTGAATTCGTCTGAACCCAACACGGAGACACCTTCGTTTCCACCCTCCTCGTCAATTAATTTGAATATCGCGTGCCCCTTCACCCAAACTTCGAACAAATGTTTGCCAGCAGTTTTTTTGGGTTCTGGCATATTGAGTGCGAGCAAAGCTGCTCGCAATGTTTCTGGCGTTTGAACTTCAACATGTTCAAGATCGATTTGCCAAAACTTCCCTTTTTCTCGGTAAGTCCCAGCGCTTACGAGGTCGGGTGAGAAAACAATAATGGCGAGAACAACTATGAGTGTTTGTCCAAATCGGTTCATCTCGCAACTCCTTCGACATGGTGTAACTGAATGGTGAATGTTGAATCAGGATCCCCAAGCAGGATAACGACGGCGATAACGGAGTGCGAGCGAAGGAGTCAGCCATCAATTCGCGGCTTTTCGAGCACTTCCGTTGATCGCATTGTTCGGCGAATCATGGGGGACTTACATTTGGTCTCGGTTCCATTGTGTATGACCATGTAGCAATGAGATTAGACCGGCCTACTTTCGGCCGCGTATCGCCCATCCATTGCGGGGATGTCCCGTTTGTTGTTGAAACTGTCGGTGGTCTCGCTGGTTAAAGTTTAGGGTTTGGTCAGGCGGCAAGCGAGTCCGCAGGAATAGCTCGCGTCAAGCCGCCGGTTGCTTGCTTACGTAATGCTCACCGTTTGATTGTCCCGTCGCAGTCCCACGGAAATTTTCGGCGGCGGATTTTTTGGTTTTTCCAAAGCTGCGATCAAGTGTGACAGGTCCTTGTGCCCTGAAATTCGGCGGAAGCCTTTCTCGACTTCCACCAGTGCGAAGGCCAGCCACCGCGTCGCCTGATCGGTCTCTGCGCGGAATCTTGTCACGCGGTCAATCTTTCGCCGCGTGTTCAGAAATGAGTTTTCAACGGCGTTGGTGCTGAGCAGGTTTCGATGAAGCGTGTTGGGAACATTCAGGCTTTGCAAGGCAATCAGATCCTCCCCGGCTTCGTGCAGGCTCGTTACGCGCTCGACAAATAGAGGTAGAACAAAAAGAACCCGATCACGGCAAAAACCGGGTAGTAAGGCCATAGTACGGCTCCAGCGAGTTCCAGTTCCGCTGGTGTGAACAGGACGCACGCTCCGATCCCAAGAAGGTACGACCCGACGTATGCCAGAATTGCCAACACGATTTTTGCAGGGGATCTGCCGCGTGAAGTGGGCGATTCGGCTTCGGCCATCGACGATGAGTATGGATTTTCCGTGATGCGTTTTTCTCGGATAACGCTGGCGTTGACCGGGCCGCCGCGGTTGATGCTCCATTTGAAAACGCGGTGTCGGCGGCTCCGCGTTCATGCCATTGTTATCCGCCGTTAGGGGCCGGCGTGCGTTCGAGCGATGCACCAACAGTCCAGGTGTCGGGAGAGTTCACTTTGATCATCGACAGTTCCCGTCGAATGTTCAAGGTGCCGGTTTCGTTGGATGATCGACGAACATAGATAATTGTGTCTTTCTTCTTCGACATCAATTCATAATCAACGAATCGGTCTTGATTGACCAGGTGTGAAACACCTATCCAATCGTTGTAATCGCCACCTGTCTCGATCCGCTCAACGGTGATGCCCGGTGGAAACCCAGTTGGTGCGGCCGTCAGGCGAGACCATTGCATTGCATGAAAAGTCTTCAGGTCATTTCCATTGAGATCCCATACCTGAATGATCCCGTGCAACGTTCTTCCTCGTGGGGATAGCACCAGAGTTTTCGTGTCGCCATGCTCGACTGATTCGAACTTCCATGAGATGCCACTGGGCCATGGAAATTCACAGAAGTCGTTTTGTATGAGAGTGAGTGCCATTCTGTAACAAGCGCTTTTGCGGATAACGCCCAAGGTAACCCGGCGGCGGCCAAGTGACGTTGATTCCAGATTCGGCCCGATCCGCCGCTCGGGTTCACCGATTTGTTCGGCGTTCACACAGTCCGACGTTTGATTTTCAGGCCCAAAATCGCGGGCCGCTCACGAAAAGCGGCCCGCGCGGTTTACGATCAAACGGGAATGGCCTAGTCCGAGTGGGAGCCACTCTGGCGCTTCAACGACTCGAGGATCTGGTCGAGGTTATAGCTGGCCGCCATCTGCAGAGGCGGGAACTCCTTGTATGACATCAGCTCCTTCTCCCACAGAAGCTGGCCGATCGGCAGGAGGTTCCAGTCGTAGATGTACGCAGTGCTAGGTGCTGCGAGTGCTCCGGCGTAGCTGAGGAGCGACTTAGTATCCGCACCGACGCTGATCTCGAACGGATCGCGCATGATGTTGGCAAGCTGCGTCCAGTGGTAGGTTTGGGCCCCCATCAGCCCGTCCATGGCACCGGCACCGACCATTGTGTAGTAGAACTTCCAGTTCTTGTATCGCACCGCCGAGGGTTGCGCGCCGGTGTAGTAGAAGAACGTGTCCCGGGCGGATTCTTTGGACTTACCCGTCAGGTATTCGATCTGATTGACGCCATCGAGCTTGGTCTTAACGATGCCGGGGTATTCGCCCGACATGATTTGCTTGTTGAGGTCGTTACCCTTGGCACCGCCAGCGATTTCGACGAACGTGGGCAGCCAGTCCTGGGAGGCGAAGATTTCCTTAAAGACAGTGCCCGGCTTAATCTTGCCGGGCCAGCGGACGACGCAGGGAGCACGCATGCCGCCCTCCCAGGTGGTGAGCTTACCGCCTTTGAATGGGGTCGTGCCTCCATCAGGGAAGGTGATGACTTCCGCGCCGTTGTCGGTCGTGAAGACGATGATGGTATTGTCGAGTTCACCCATGTCCTCGAGCTTCTTGAGGACCACACCGATGTTGTCGTCGAGTTGCTTCATGCCGACTTCGTTGATTCCCCAATCCTTGCCGCCCTTCACACCGAGCATGGCTTCATACTTGGGCGAAAACATCGTGGTGATGTGCATGCGGGCCGGGTTGTACCAGCAGAAGAAGGGCTTGCTCGTCTTCTCGGGATCTTGGCGATCAAGCCAGTCCACCACCTTGGCGGAAATTTCCTCGTCGACAGTCTTCGAGCGTTCTAGGGTAAGCGGACCTTCGTCCTTGCCGGTCTGATTCTTCGCCGTGCCATCCGACGATTTCATCCAGAGAATGGGCCGCGGGGCGGCCATGCAAACGCCTTCTTCGGGGGTGATGGCACCGGGTGTTTCAGGAATGCCGGGGATCGGCACCATCTTCATCGGTGGCACGACGGATTGATCGGTCGGACTCTTGTTGATGTCCGGGAAGCTGACCCCTTGCATCGCATCGAGGTGGTAGAGGTAACCCCAGAATTCCTGGAACCCATGCGCGGTCGGCAGGGAATCCGGATGATCGCCGAGGTGGTTCTTGCCGAACTCGCCGGTGCTGTAGCCCTGATCTAAAAGGAACTTCGCAAGGCACGGAGTGCCGGGCGCAGGTACGAGATGGCACCTGGCAACTGCGGCATGAGCATCCCGGCCCGCATTGGATTCATGCCGGTGATAAACGCCGTGCGCCCGGCCGTGCAGCTTTGCTGGGCGTAGTAGTGCATGAAGATGCCACCCTCGCTGGCGAGCCGGTCGATATTGGGGGTTTCTCCCACCATCAGGCCCCGATGATAACAACTCGGCTGCATCCAGCCGATGTCATCAGCCATGATGAACATGATGTTCGGCTTTTTCTCCTGCGCTTGTGCGGTGGTGCCGACAGCCATCAGGCAGGCTGCCAGCAGTGCCGCAACCGGAAGGGCGGGCATCCAGCGGTGGATGCGTATCTGCGTTTTCATAGTTTCTCCATTCGTTATGTTGCCCCGCCATGAATTGGAACTCACACGCTGGCGGGCGGGGCGTGCGATAGCGTTCATCGTCTTATCAAAAACGAGGCGTCTTCCCGTCAGTTAGTCTTTGTCAAAATTAAATCGATTCTCTCGCCGAACGCTGACGATCACCCAGTCGCCGCCAAAAAACTATGACTCAAATAGGCGGCCGATCGGCGACTTGGGTGCATCGCCTGGTTCGGCAGCATTTCAGCATTTACAGCATCACCAGCGAATGCGTGCCTTTTTCGGAAACTGAATGCAATTTTAGAACCGATGGGCTCGGCGTTTCATGCACCAGCCAATCACCACCAACAAGAGTCCTATGACAAAGACGCCAACGCAGCCAAGCCTTACAATTGGAGCGTGATCGTTATTAGCCCTGCCTTCGAGAGTGATGAGGACCACGATTATGCCAACGACAATCGAGACACCGATTAACGAAATCCCGGCGGCCAGAAGCACCAGCCACATATTGATCAGGAAGCTAATGCGGTCCAGATTCCTGCCGTCTGCTGCGGTCAACCGGTGTACCACAGTGCCGTCCAACCGATCAATGACAGAGTGACAATGTTTGCATTTGAATTGGCGGCGATGCCCACCGGTTAGCGAGTTCTGACGTTCAGAGTAGTTATCTAAATACTCGGTTGCACGTCCGCAGTTGGGGCAGTAAAGCACAGGCCACAACAGAACCCAGCAGCCGGCAATGAGGGAGAAAACCAGCCAGGCTCCGAGCGCAAACGTCCGGTCGCCCAAGGGCGTCCTAAAGTAAATGCCTGCAAAACCTGCCAGGAGAATTGCGATAATGAATGCCTTTCCCAGGTATGCGTTCATCTCCTTGACCTCTTCAACGGACGTTAGTCTTTTGACGCGAACTCGGCTTCATTCGAAGCATCAAAACCGGTAGCCGAACGTCTAAAATCACCGGGTTGCCGCCAGCGACGTTGATCTCGAAATTCCGCCCGGACGGCAACTCCGGTGCATTTTTTTGTTAGCCATCGTTTAGGATGTCTTGCCACCAGTTGAGCAAGACATGACGCGTAATGTAATGGAAACAATGTAAGTTGATCGGCGTGTCCTTGGGCATCCACGTACCACCGCGTGAATGAGACGCGAGACCTGTGAGTGGGACTTCTGACGGCGGAGCGTCTGCCGCGAATTTGAACGGAGCCTCGAACATTCGGGCAGGAAACGGCAAGCCCGCGTGCAATGAACGTGAGCGATAATCGTAGACCGCGTTTAGAACTTTTTTGAGCGATGTCTTTGACCACTTTACGCACAGCCAGTCTTGTTCTGGACGCTCCGGCGGTGGATCAGGCATGAATTGCATGGTGAAGTCGATGAATTTCTTTGTCGCACCGAATGTGTGTGCAATCATGTTCGCCACTTGAGTCACCAGTTGATGGCCGCCGTGTTGTTCAAGCAACGCTGCAAGATCAGGCTTTGAATCACGTAGGCGTTCGTCGGCTGATGCATCCGTTTCGTAGACGTCATTCGCAGCGGTTTCGAGCGCCGAAACAAACATTAACCAAGCAAGATTTGGCTCAGATTCTGCGACCCACAAGGCGTCTTGGTAGAACTTGCATGCACGGATCAGGCTGACGTATCGCGCGGGATCAATGAGCGGAATGGACTTCAAAGTCTCCAGTGGGTCCATTGAGTGTGTGCCTGTCACCGACGGCAAAACCAAATGATTTCGACGCACGCGAATGACTGGGCGTGGTTCATCGTTCCATGCACAAGGGCGGCCGTATGGATCTTTTCCGGGTTCAAATCGGCGAGTTTCACCGCCAGCGCGGATGCGGACACCAAGAGCGAGGCACGCCAAAGCGGCGATCTCGTCAACCAGCGTGCCGCCGTGATACAGCGACTCATCTGTTTTCGACATATCTGGGCGGTATTCACCCAAATAGAAAACAGCACGCAAGACAATCGGAGCGTTTATGATGCCGGGGCCGATGGGCATTGGAACGGCATTTAGAAAACTATACGGCCCCAAACCGTCGGTCACCTCTCCGGTGATGTGGGCATCGGAGAAGAGTGGATATTCGTAGATTGGCGTATCGGTTTCGTCAGCTGACACACGCAACCAGTTGAGTTGCGACAGCAATGCCCGCGGTTCGACATTCGCGGGAGCTTCGGGTGTGTCAGATGGAGAGGCCATTTGTGTGAAGTGCTTTGATGGCTAACGATTGAGGTCACCCAGCGGCGATGAGTAACTCTCCATTTCAAAAACGCGCCCAATCGCCGCTTGGGTGCACCGATTTGTTATGCCCTGCTCCGGTTGATCAGTGCGACAGGAACTTGAATGGTTCCGTGGCAACAAACTTCCCGGAGACTTCGCCCGCAAGAATTGGGTTTCCGCTGAGGTCCAGCTTGCATGGCTTGGCCCCTGATTCGAGGTTCAGCGCGGCAAGGTCGACCCAAAAGACGTTCGGTGAGAATGCAGACTCAAAATAGTATCGCCGTTCCTTTGTGTCGGCCACGGTTCGCCACAAGGTGGACGCGATGTTCGGCTTCTCTGGGTCGGAGATACCAAGGGGAACAGATATATTGCGAATCACAGAAAACACTGTGGCCGTCGCAAGTGCAGAATTGTCTGCCTTTGGGGTAGCATCGAGGTTCCACTTGACGCGTGCGAACCGGTCGGACGCACGATGCGTGCCCGGCAAGAACTTGAGGCCACCAACATCCTTCCAATACGTCTCGATGGCCAGCTGTTGATCGAAGGGAGGGGAATTCGTCATGACCGTGTAGTCACGGCTGTGGTGAATTACGAGCTTCCCCTTGATGTATTCCAGAATGGCACTGTCGCCCGAGGCATCAGCAATCGCAATATGCCCACCGGCCGCTTTGCCTCCAGGAAGATCCGGAGCAACGATTGCAAAGGGCTCTTTTTCTAGCGCCACTACCGTCTCGGAAACGGTTCCGAAGTTGTCCAGGATGTATTGTGTCCAGGCACCTACGGAGAGCAGCGGTTTACCTGATTCTTTAGCGTTTCCGTAGTCGGATTCAGTAAGGTAGAGGATGTTAACGACCAAGCCAGCTTCGTTCATTCCATCCGCGGAAGCAATGTCGTAGATTTCCGCGACGACAGAGCCATACTTTGATGTCCACTTGATCGAATTTGGCCCAACACCCCCATCACGCGCCATCCCCCTTGGGAACGACCAAAGATCTGTCCCTGTATCGTCGTACCAATCCATTGTACGGCCGACCGTAAAGTTATCGGAGCCATATTTATAGAGCACGCGGGTGCAAGCGTTTCCGACTCCAATCAAAGCGGACAAGATGGCGACAAGGAACACGCCAATTCGAATTTTGTATTTCATGCGAAGTAACCCTTATTGATTTCTGGGTGATCCATACTAGTGGTGGCATAACGACCGCGATAACCGAGTCGCGGGAGTTGATTCTCCATTTCAAAGTCGCCCGGCTCCGCGGCTTCGGTTGATCGCATTGTTATGTTGCGTTTTACGCGGTTATCGCTCCATCGCTCCTTTTCTGGATATTATTTTATCTCGAAATTTGGCGATGCGTGAAATCCGTGTTTCCGTTTTCTTGGCCGAATTGAGATTAATTACGTAGCTCTTTTTTCGACCGGGCGTTAAACCGTGGAATGCTTCGGCAAGTTCGGGATCAGATTCCAACGCCTCCAGCAATTCATCGGGTAGTTCAAGTTCGCCCTGTTGTTTCGGTGGTTTGATGCCCGCCTCTGCATAGCTCATTGCCTCAATCAAATAGGCTTCAATGATCGGTTTCATGTTCGCTACCTGGTTGTTTTTCGTAAACCGGATCATGTCGGCGTGCTGAGTATTTGGCCCCTGTTTTTCCAATACGCCATCGGGGTCTTTCATCAGAGCGGCGTTGAAAAAGCTGAGACGGAAATCATTCCGAAAGGCCCCAAAAATGACAATATTTCGATCAGCGTGCATGTAGCATGGATGTCCCCACTTAACGGTCTCCACCAGATTCATGCCGCGGCAAAGTTGACGGAGCTTGGCGAGTCCATCACTGCATTGCCGCGTTGAACAATCGGGCGTTGCGAATCGTTCACAGCGGCCGCAGCCTTTCGCGAAGTATTCTTCGATATCGGTGATCATGTCCATGTCTGACTCGAAGCAACATAACGTCAGTGATCACCGAGCCGGAACGGTGATTTAACCATTTGAAAACGCCCAGACTTCGTCGCTCCGGTGCATTGGTTTGTTAGCTGGCTGTTGCGGACTTGTCACAGTTGGGCTGTCGGCCGTGAGGCTTTTAATTGGATCAGCTTTCGCGGTTGAGTTCGTTGGCGTTGAATTGCTGGACCGGCCAGGACTTGCCATTCGAGTCAATGATCGCGAGTGAGGAGCACCCCAGGGCCAACAAGTCAGTCATATTTAGGCTTACCGTCTGTGAACCTTGGGGATCAAGGACGATTTTGGAAAAACGTCTGAGGACCTGCTCTTCTGTCGGAATTCCATCTTGATCGTCCTCGGCGATACACGGATTCGGGAAGTGTCGCTGATTGTTGGAGTCACGCCCCTCCACGGCAGCGAGCTTAATTCTTGTTTGACCTTGATTGTGCAATATCAGAGTCAGCTTGTCCCCGTTCCTTTCAGCCTCTACGAGTAATGGACCGTGGCCGGATGACCAACCGAGCTTGGTGAACACCCAATTGCCCAGCGAGTCAAACGCGTTGTCCATCATGAACAGAAGTGCCACGACAATCGTGACGCCGAGACCGATCACGACATAGATGATGACTTGGGTGCCCATGGTGGTGCCATTGAAGGATTCATTGCCAGCTAACGTTAAGGATCACCGAGCCGCCGCGCTGCTTTCGGCGGCTTCGCGTGCATCCGTTTGTTATCCGATAGTGTCGAGAAGATGCCGAGATGGAATAGCGTTTGGGCACATCGACTTGTTCTACTCGGATTAGATGGATGCAGCCGCTGTGTAGTACACCCCCAAAGTGCCTACGAATCCGATGGGGAAACCGATCCAAAGCGGTCGGTACGCACGAAAACTCGGCATTCGCACGAAGTGCGCTGCCGCTTCAAACACGATGGGAACAAAACCGATTAAGAATAACAACCAGTAGGACGCGCCAGAACCGCCGAACGGCAAATACGCGCTTGATAAATACAAGTAAAACAGGAAAAAGCCGATCGCGGCAAATACAAGGTAGTAAGGCCATAGTACGACTCCAGCGAGTTCCAGTTCCGCTGGCGTAAACAAGACGCATGCCATAATTCCCAGAACGTAGGAGCCGAGGTGTTTTAGAATAGACATCACCACTTTTGCCGCATATGTGCTGCGTGAATTGGGCAATTCGGCTTCGGCGGTTGATGAGGAATATGGATTGTCGGTCATGCTGATTGTGTCGGATAACGTCTAAAATCACCCGGTCGCGACGAGAGATTGTCCATTGTCAACATGCCCGACTTCGCGACTCGGGTGCATTTTTTTGTTATCCCGCGATTTTCGGTTTGACGTTGAGTTTCAACAACTGCAGGCTGTTTGCAACAATCCACGCAAAAACGACGACTATTACGAGTCGATGGGCGACCGGTTCTGCTGAAACTCCGCCGCTAATCGCAAGCATTGGTAGCAGCGATAGGGTAACGGTGTAAGTTGCGGTTGTTCGCGCAAAGTCATTGTTCGAATTCGTACCCGTCAACCTTGCGAGCCCGATGCACCATCCAGCGAGGCCGAAACAAAGTGATGCGTAGTGAGCCTTTGAGAGCGTGGAAGCTTCGTCGGTGAAATCCGTCGGGATTGCCGCGAAGGCAAAGCCAAGACCCGCGATGAATAGGCAAGTGCCAAGGATACGATCGTTTGAGCATACGCCGAAAAGTAATCCGAACAGTGCGAAACCAAATCCGACGACACCAAATCCAATCGCATTCCACAAACCCGCATACGGTTGGCCCTGACTGCCCAGCTTGCTGATGTAATCGTTTGCAAGGTTGAAATCGGGAGTCAAAGCACCCACCACGAAGAATGCGGCGACGAAAGTCAAAACCGCCGACAGCCCAAGTACGCCAGTCAGTGTTCGAATTTGCATTCGCATCATTTCACTGGGATAACGTCCAAGATAACCGAGTCGCGGGAGTTGATTGTCCATTCCAAAGTCGCCCGGCTCCGCGACGTCGGTTCATCGCATTGTTATCCGGCGAAAGGAATCACGAATCCGAATTACCACGACGGTAACGTTCAATGAACCTGACAACATCGCCGATCGTTTTAATATTTTCAACGACGTCTTCGGGAATGACAACATCAAACTCTTCCTCAAGTTCCATGATCATTTCGACAGTATCCAACGATTCCGCTCCAAATTCATCAAATCGCATTTTGGCGCCGACCTTTTCGGCTGATAAACCCAGCGTGTCTGCGAAGCGTTTCTCCAGGCGATTGAGCAGGTGAGCGGATTTCAAAATCAGGACACCGCAATTGGGACAAGGTGCGTCGCCGGGCGGATCGGAGAAAACAAGGTTAGTGGAAGCACCGCACAACGGACATTCGCTGGGCATTCCCTCAGGAGTGCGAGATGAGATATTCAAGTTGGTAGCTGCAATCGTTGTCTAAAATGGTCCATGCCAAAGTCGCCGGGGGCAACTTCCGTGCCCTCATTGTTCGCCTATTTGTCCAGCCGTTTCAAGACAATACGAATTTCATCGTTGTCAGGTTTTCCTTCGAAAGTCGAAGGAGGACGGAAATTCTCAAATTTTTCCCCCTCCAATCCTTGACCACAGTACTTCAGCGCCAGTTCCAATCGGTTCCCCTGGAATCTGTAAATTCCAACAAACCAAAAAATAACAATTTGCCGTTCGATATCGACAATTTCGTCAATGCCCTTGACGCCGCGTTGGCGCAGTATCCGATATGGTCTTTCATCACGGTCTTTTGGGATATTCCATTCGAAGGAGCGATGCACAATATCCGGACCTGCGTCCGTTCCTGACAGCTTGAACGAGCCGTCTTCAACAGCAACTTGCACGTCCAGCGTTTTCATTTGTTCGCCCGGGCCTGAGATTGAGACGAGTTTCCATTTCCCCAGAAAGGCGCCGGTAGGGTCTTTATCGTTGGAATGCTCTTCTTTGACTTCTTGTGCGATCGCTGCGGGAACGAACAACAAAAAGCATAAAACGCCTTGGAGCAGATGCGTCAGTCGAGTCAAATTCATTCTTCCGTTCATTTCCAAGATTGATGGAATCGGATAACGGTCAGGATCAACGAGCCGCCGGAAATGATTCACCATTCAATTGCCGCGCTGACGGCGACTTCGGTTCATCCGTTTCTTATCCAGCGATCTCGTCGAGTGTTAATTTGTAATCCATTGTAGAATGGCCATGAGAATCATTATCGGAAAGAACACAAACAATATCAACGCGCCCAGCCGTTCAAACCAAATCTGCGAACCGGGCAACGCCGTTAAGTGAAGCGCAATAGCTAAGCAAACGGGGAACACCGCACCGATCGTGAATATCTGGAGCAGAATACGCGTATAAGAATATTCATCCGATGGAAGATGAGCAGAGATACGGAACGCTATCAAGCAAATTCCAACAATAACGGCAGCACAGAAACAGAGGCGAAAAACCAGCCGGTTAATCGAACGAGTCAGTTCAAGTTTTCTCTGCTGTTTCTTGTCGTCGCACATTGAGTATCCGAATAGTTCGGTGCCGAACGAGAAGCTATTCGAACCACGCTATCGAATCTTGGCGAATTCTCAAGCCGGATAACGACCGCGATAATCGAGTCGCAGGAGTTGTTTATCCATTGCGAAATCGCCCGGCTCCGCGACTTCGGTTCATCGCTTGGTTCGCCTACTCTTCGTATTGTGCGAAGAATGTTTCATCAACGTCGTAGGTGGTTCTGGCTACCAGCCCGAATTCTAGTGATTCAAAAAGTCGCACCAATTCGTCACCATCGACAAGTTCAATTGGTGGAGCACCATCGCGTCGTGCTTCTCGTTTTGCCTCTACGGTAAACGTCCCTGTCGTGATTATAAGGCCTTTGTCCGCGCGGCCCTGCATTGCTCCACGAAAATCTCGAATCTGTGACGGAGATACAGAGCCGGAATAGCGTTTACACTGAAACAATACGTTAAAGCTGACGAAGGGGTTGATTTGTAACGTACCAATGCCGTCAATTCCGCCGTCTCCAGAACGGCCGGTAACGGTAACGGTTTCAAAACCGGATTCCCGCAGGAGTCGCTGGCACAATCGTTCAAAGCCAGCGGGTGAGATCGCACGAACAATCTGTAAGACTTTTGATTGGTAGTCTACGGTAGGAAGTTCGGTTTCTGCATCGTCCGGCGATTCTGGTTCTTCTTCATTGCGGGCGCGGCGTTCTTCAGCAAATTTGCGTTGAACTTCCCGAAACAGCCCCCGCCAATCAAAGGTGTCTGGGTCAATAGAGTTCCCGCTTTCGGTTAGTTGCCATATTCCGCGACGCGTTGAGTCAAGGATTCCGCCACGCGCCATGTAGAGACGCGCCCATTGAGCTTGATTGCGTACGCGGGAGGACCCGCTCGCAAGTTCTACGTTTTGTTCGTCCTCTGAGATGCCGAGCATTTCAATGCTTCGGTCGATTGCTTCCGACGTGGTAGCTGAACCACCCATCTCTCGAAGCGCACGTACAATCGCCGGAAAAAAGCGAGTAAATTCTGGTCCGTACGTGTTTGTCATGCGGTATGCGGGTTGGTAGGCGAACAATTATTATACAGACGTCTGTCTAACACCAAGAACAAGGTTGGCAGCGTCCCCGGCGCAGTTTGCGCAAGTCTGGGCCGCAACACGCTTTTCGTCAAATTTCCGCGTAAATCGGTACAGGCCTTTCCTTGTTATACAGACATCTGTATGAACACAAGTGTACAAACGTACACTTTAGGCAGAGGATGCATACCGTGGTGCATGAATCGGAAAATATCAATAGCGATCGCAACGCGACCCGCTTGCTCGATCAAGTCCGAAACGCCATGCGACTCAGACATATGTCGCGTCGCACACCGAAACCGCCTGTGTTCACTGGATTATTGACTTTTTCCGCTTTCACAAACAAATTGCGGGTCATTGGCAGCATCCGTTGACGCTGGGAAACTCAGTCAGGGAAAAGGGGTCAGCCTAGTCCCGCGCCGCCCTGGAAAAATGGGGTCTGAAACCCGTTCTCACGCATCACATTTACGAAAAATCGGTTTGATCGGGCCAAAAGGCGGGTGGCCAGAACGGGTTGAGACGGAACAGGGGACGCCGCGGAGTCCCGTTTTTCTGTTTTAGAGCTGCCTCCGGCTCTGCAGAAAACCACGATTGTGTGCCTCTGCCAGCTCGCCCGGCACCGCTGTTTCCCCGACATGGCACGGCTGGACCAGCCAACCGTGGCACCCTTGCCTCCAAACCCGGATGTTGTCTGCAGAGCCCTCCTGACCCCTTATGCGTGTTCCTGAATCACCCGACATGGCACGGCTGGACCAGCCAACCGTGGCACCCTTGCCTCCAAACCCGGATGTTGTCTGCAGAGCCGCTGCGTCCCCCTTTTCTGTTCCGTTGTGGTCTTTACTTCAGTTTGAGCATTACATTCCGTTCCAGCACTTCTACCGGTTGGCAACGGTCAACATTGCACGCCATGTAGCGAATGGTGACTGGAATCAAGACTTCCGCCGTCGCACTTTCCAGGACTTTGATTTGCCGTTTCCATACCGCCTGTTTCTCGAAGATACGTGTCCCGGAAGGACCGGGCCTGGCGATCGACTTTTCCCAATCGGAGACGAACTCGACACCCCCTGGCAGTTGGACTTCGACGGTCGTTGGAATGCAGATTCCCTGTTCATCCCCCTCGTTATAGATATGCCACCCTGGGTGAATGTCGAACTCAATTGACAGGGTAACGGCCTGGCCCGGCGAAACAACGGTCGAATCAGCCCGGCAATTTACCAGTACCGGATGTTGATTGCCGGTTTCGGCGGGCTGAGCTGGCTGATGGCTTGCTTCGGTTGACGACGGCGTTGCCTGCGCCGAGCGTTCGGGTCCTGCAGCCCGATCCCGAGTGTCGACAAAAAACTTGTAGCCTGCAATTTCATGAAAAAACAATCTGCCCTTGTTCTCCTCGAACCAGGCCCGCCATTGGTGCGCCTGCCTGAATCGTTCGTTGGTGTAACGCCTGAGCAATCGCATGGCAACCTTGTCGGAATTGTCAGCCTCCAGCATTTCAATGGCGGTTTCCAGAATGCGAACGTCCCCAACCGGGATGCCCCGCTGCTTTAGATCTTCGTCAACCACGAAATCGTATTTGTTCGTGTCGTAGTAGACCGTGGGCCCGTACTGGTTGTAGTAGATTCTGTATTTCTCGATGTCCTGGCCGAAATCCCTGTACAGTTGACTGCCCACGGTTCGTTTGAAAAATCGCTCGACGTACTCCGATTCGGTTTCCTCCTCTTCCCGCGCCCGGGCCACCCTTCGTTCCGCCATTTGCAAATAGAGTTTTTCGTATTGAGTCAAGTCGCGCTGATCCTGGATGGCCGAAATCCGCTCAATCGTCCGCTGCTGGTTTGCAGTGATGGTTTGTTCCTGTTGGTACCTTGCGGCAGCCGTGGACAGGTACGTTGCGCGATCGTACAGCGAATCACGTGGAACCGCATAAATCGATGACGGCCCCAGCATTGCCCTGGGCACCTTGAGCAACGGTGTTTGATGATCAAACCTTGAGATATACACAATCGAATTGACAAACATGGCTCGGGCCGCGGTTGTCATGTGGCCAGGATCGACGGCAAAACCCCAGCCCAGGCAGTTGGCGTGCCGACCGATGGCCACTGATCGGCTGGAGCGGGAGTTGATTCCGGAAGATATCCATTCGGCATCCGGAGCCTCCTCAAACGACTGGGGTGAATAAACCGTGCCGACTTGAAACGAAATGGGCGTCTGTTCCTTATCATATATGCGGATCCCCGGCATTTCGTTTCCAAGGTTTTGTCCGGAGCGGTAGCCGAAGTAACTGACGGGCGTCTCGAAGCTCTCAAACTGGAGTTTGATGTCGATTGGCGTTTCAAAGATCGGATGGCTGGACTCAAACCCGTGAGCCATGTTTAGCAGACAAAGTCACAAGCCGTCAAAAATAAGTTGGTTTGCGTTTGCCAAGTCAACGCCGGAAGACCCGACAAGAATCGCCGCGCGGTCAAACGTGGTGGGCAAAACTGGAGGGTTTGCCGAGGACACGGAAACCATCGATCCGTTGCCCGCCGTTGCCAGGCGTGCTTGTTCGAGATCAAAAACAAAAACATCAAAGTCGGTGAAATCTTCCGCTCTAAACTGGCTTGATCGAACGTGTACCACGGTCGCGAAGTTCGATTTTAGAAAGGCCATCCAGTTACTGGTGCGTTCAAATTTCTTGTTAGCCCCTACGTAGACGACTTTCTGTGGCAAGGATTCGGTAACCAGGGGCTCAAAACGGGCGTCGGCCATTTCACTACCCGGCGCACCGGAATCGACCTGCCCGCGCACGGTCGCGGCAAACGACACGAGGATTATTGTCACCAGTATTGGCTGGAAAATCCCTGTCAACTTCGATACTCGCACCATTTGCAGATCCTCAATCAGCATTCGACGTTGTAATTAACCGGCAAGCGTCTCCAATGTTTCGGAAAAAACTGATCTGGCGATAATCAACAAAACAAAAGAACAACGCGGAAAACCAAGGGCCAAAAAGGGACAGCGGCGGAAAAGGGAAAGCAGTTGCGTCCGGCTCTGCAGAAAACATGCGGGTTTGGAGATGAGGGTGCCTGTTCGTCCCTTTTTCCGTCCGCAATGGCCGGGTGTGATCGTTTTCAGCTCGCCCGGCACCCGGAATTTCCCGGAAATGGCACGGTTGGACCAGCCAACCGATCCGGGGTGTTGGCACGCTGCGATTGCGGTCAAAATCAGTATTCAGGATCGAAGGGTACTCATAAATCTTGCCAAAGCGGAATTGGAAACGGTATTGGAAGACAAGCCTGTTCAGCTTCTCCCAAATGACAAGCACAATTTGGAACTGGAAGCAAATGTACATCCGCCCAATTGGCCAAATCCTGCACCGTCCAGACCTTATCAGCTGGTCGTGATTGGAGCGGGAACCGCGGGGTTGGTCACGGCTGCCGGGGCAGCTGGTCTCGGTGCCCGGGTGGCCCTGATTGAGCGTGAACTGATGGGCGGCGATTGTCTGAACGTTGGGTGTGTTCCATCCAAAGGAATGATCAGCTGCGCGCGAGTCGCCGCAACGGTTTGCAATGCCGCGCCGTTTGGCGTCGATGTTCCCAGGGGTGTGAATATTGATTTTGGGAAAATCATGGAGCGAATGCGGCGTCTGCGGGCAAAAATCAGTCCGGCCGATTCGGCAAAACGGTTTTCGGAACTGGGCGTCGACGTGTTTTTTGGCCACGGACAGTTTGTGGACAGCGAGACGATTGCCGTGGCCCGCCAGAATGGGGAAACATCGAAGTTGATTTACAGGAAAGCGGTGATCGCCACCGGAGCGCGGGCGTCCGCTCCACCGATTCCTGGCCTGGACAAGGTCAATTACCTGACCAATGAAAACCTGTTCTCACTCACCCAGCTGCCGAAGCGGTTTGGAATTATTGGCGCTGGCCCGATCGGTTCAGAAATGGCGCAGGCGTTTGCCCGATTTGGCAGTGAGGTTTTTCTGTTTGAACAGGCCGGGCAGATCCTCTCACGCGAAGATGCTGATGCGGCGGCCATTCTGCAAAAACAGTTCCTTCGTGATGGTGTCAATCTGGTCCTGGACAGTGCTGAGCTGCACGTTGCTCCAGACGAAAATGGAACGATACGCGTCACCGGAACACAGCATCGTGAACCGTTCGATTTCGTTGTCGACCAGTTGCTGGTCGCCGTCGGCCGCGCACCCAATACGGAGGGACTCAACCTGGAAGCGGTCAACGTCAAATACGGCCGGTCCGGAGTTGACGTGAACGATTACCTCCAAACGACCAACCAGCGTATATTCGCCGCCGGGGACATTTGCTCGAAATACAAATTCACTCATGCTGCAGACTTTCAGGCGCGCCTGGTGATCCAGAACGCGCTGTTTGCACTGGGTCCGTTCGGCAGAAAAAAGGCCAGCGATCTGGTGATTCCCTGGACAACCTATACGTCACCGGAAATTGCTCATGTCGGCATGTATCCGATGGATGCCCGGGACGCCGGCATTGAGATCGATACATACGTTCTGCACCTGGAACATGTGGACCGGGCAATTCTGGAAGGCGCTGATCAGGGATTTGTCAAAGTTCATACAAGAAAGGGCACCGATACGATTGTCGGCGCAACCATCGTCGCCGAAAACGCTGGCGACATGATCTCCGAAATTAATCTCGCCATGACGAATGGGCTTGGATTGTCCAGGATCGGCGCGACGATCCACCCCTATCCGACACAGGCCGAAGCGATTCGCAAATTGGGCGATCAGTTTAACAAGACCAAACTGACACCGGTCAGCAAAAGAGTGTTGGGTTTCCTGATGCGGCTGTCTGTCGGCCGTTAAGGCACGTCACGGCAAGAGAGTGCCATCCTGTGGGCAGATGAAAATGCCAGGAGGCCGGATGTTTGATGCGTGATTTTGGAACGAAACAACGCCGGCGCGTTGGATTTTCACCAGGCTGTCCGGATGGCGGGGAGGGCCCGCTAATCCCGAGAACCATCCGCGTCCGGCGATAAGGGCGCCACGGTTGGCTTGTCCCACCGTGCCATATCCGGGTAATACCGCGTGCCGGGCGAGCCGGCAGTGGCGCCAAATCCGGGTTTACTGCGGATCCGTCCTGACTTTTTGTTGCGTGTTGGCAGTTTTGGCTGAACCAGGACGGAACACAAAAGGCGCTCGCTCCGCGGTGTTCGCGGCTATTCGTTCAAGGTGACATAAGCCAGCAAACCGAAGATGGCCACGCCGAGGATCAGGGCCATTACGACAAAGATTATGGTCATATTCATGTGATCTGGTTCCGCCACGAGGGACGGGATGTTCGCGCAGTATGGCAGGAAACGAAAATTCGGTGGTGCAAAACGTGTGCCGAACGCTGAAATTGCCGCTTCGGCCACAGGAATCCTGAAATCCTGACCCAATGTGCTCAGTGGGGCACCCGTTTGTCACGCATCTGCAAGGGAATCAGAAAGAGGTCGGCAGGGCCCTGCAGAAAACCACGACAGCGCTTCTGACGGCTCGCCCGGCACCGCTATGTTCCGGAAATGGCACGCCTGGACAAGCCAACCGTGGCACCCTGACCTCCCAACCCAAATGTTTTCTCCGACCGTTCTTGCCCAAATGGAACGAACTGCCACGGAGTCCCGTACCAGAAACTCAAGCGCGTGCCGAAATGTACTCAACCAGACCAAAATCGGCGAAGGCACCAGGTTGCGACGATCCGGGATGTTTTGACGAACAGCTGTGCTGGCCCGCACCAGTTATCGTGCCGATTCGGTCATGTCACCGATTTGCGCCGCATGAAACAACCGGTAACGCGATCTTCCACAACAAGATGCGCCACAGAGGACACCGAGGACACCGAGGACACCAGGAAACGGCATGCCAGAAAGCTCTGTGGCTGCTGTGAACCCGGTGGCAACCAGTCGACACCATTCATGGAGATATCCGGAACACCAGGGGGGCGACGGAGGACATTTCAGTTATGCAGAAAACGCAGACGAGGTGCCATGGCTGCCTCCCCCGGCTGTGCGGTTTTCCACGGATCAGGCACGGGTGGACCAGCCACCCGTGGCACTCGCAACCGGAATCGGCACGGGTGGACCAGCCATCTGCGGCACCCGGAAAGCCCCAATGGCGTTTCTTTATTTAACAGCGCCGCGGGTATCCTCGCTGCCGCGGCGGCACGGCAATTGCTTCAAGTCGTATTCGCCGATCGCCAACCTTGGGGAACCGGCGCCGGTTTGCCAGTGATTTCCTGCACAAACATCCGGAGTCCCTGCTTTACATTTTCGGTGGGCGAGGGCGAATGGCGATGGCCAAAAAACCGGTTCCCTGCGAGCGGACATTTGCGGCGCCTGCCAGCGTCGACGGTCTGCCAACCGGAGTCCAGGAAATCGCCGAAGAGATCGTCACGGCATACTCGCAACAAAAGATATCCGCATTAACGGTTGTTTCCGCCCGCTTTGAAGGTGCGGGACGATTCACGGCAATTCCGACACAACTGCTGCCGATTGTAATGTCGTCCGATCCACCCCCGGTGGCAACGCCATGGCAATCCCGCGGCCATCTTTTGGAAGTTGCTGTACGCGAGTATCTCTATATCACAGTTTATGAACTGCTGCTGGACTCGCTGGCTGCCGAACAGGGTATGCGCCTGTTCGCTGCCGAAAGTGCACGCAAGTGGATCGACGATGCCCGCCAGTCCGTGCAGCGACAATGGCCGGCCGTCCGCCGGGAAAGCTCGACTCAGGAAGTCCTGGATATCGTGGCTGGTTCCAGGCGGGCAAAAACCGGCTGACAAACAGCCACCGCCGAGTCCTTCCAGTACCGATTCAGGGAAACGAGAAACACACCGCCCTGTTCCTGGGGACAAGCGGTGCCACGGTGAGCATTTTTTTTCTTCTCGCCAGGGGCAAGGGTGCCACGGTTGGCTGGTCCGGTCTCGCCAGGGGCAAGGGTGCCACGGTTGGCTGGTCCAACCGTGCCGTTTCCGGGAAATACCGCGTGTCAGGCGAGCCGGCAGCAACGCTCTGTGGCCTCTGTGAACCCGGTGGCACCCCCTATTGAGGGAGACCACCAGAAGGCCCGGGGCGGGAAGGGGGACATTCTGGTTCGACAGAAATCAGCGATGGAGAGCCACGCCTGGCCGGTCCAGCCGCGCTTGCCCGGTCGATGCCGACACGCGTTGCGGGTTGGTCTCCGGACCAGACCACGGAAATCGGGAACGGTAACCCATCAGCGCCACGAATGCCAAAATCCCAAACAGGCAGGCACTGGCGGGTTCGGGCACCGCCCGCACAATCGTCCCCATTCGCCAGTCAATGGCAAACGAATTCCAGGTCCCCGTATCTTCGGCGAACACATCACGCACCGTAACCGACCAGGTACCCAACGCCTGTTCGCCCCAAAAGGCGTTGGTGGAGAACGTCCAGTCGATGAGGTCGCCATCGTCCGGCTCGCTTCGATAAAACAGGCGGCTCGAATAACCCGAGGGACTAACCAGGTACGCCTCCAGATCGCCGCGCCATGAATGAGCGATGTCGAAGTCCACCAGCACCTCCTCCAGCAATCCTTCCGTTCCGTTATACGCGTCGAACGTAATTCCCCCCAAATCGTCATCGGGAATTTGGGTCAACACATCAATCGTGCCGCTGCTGGACACGACCAGCGGAGTAACTTCATAATGGGCCGCGATTTCAACAAAACCGGATGCATTCACCAGTCCAAATCCGTAATTCTGATTAAACGCAAAACCGCCCGCGTTGGTGCGCCAGCCGCCGTCGCTGGTTGCCGTGGCGTCCATTGGATCGACAACCACACTGGAACGGGCCAACGCGTGCTTGGCCAAACGCACATCCATGTCGGGATTGACCTGCTTGCCCAGTGCCAGAATCCCGGCCACCAATGGCGCCGATGCCGATGTTCCACCCATCCCGGACGTGTAGTTGGTATCTGAATAATCAGCAGTTCCGTCCTGGTTCAGCCCCAGCGAGCCGGTGCGGTCGGTGGTCGTTATCCACTGCGTTCCGGGTGTCCAGGAATGCGATGGCGCCGTCACAAAAACATTCGCTCCGAAATTGGAATAACTGGCAAACACACCATTGCTGCCCAGGGCAGCAACGGTGATCTGGTGGGGAGAGCTCTGAAGATGCTTTTTATTGGAGTCCTCGGTCAGATTCTCGCGGTCGTTTCCGGCCGCGAACACGTGGATCGTCCCCGCCGCGGCCGTCATTTCAACGGCGGCAACTTCCCCGGGGGTCGTGCGGTAGGGCGCCAGATAACTGTAACTGTGGTTTTTGATTTGAATCGACGGATTGGGCCCGGTGCTGTTAAACAGGATCGCATTGACAAATCCGGCCGCCGAGGCCACCTGGTTGCCCTGGAATACTTTCAGTGAAGCAACCCCGGCCAGCGGAGCAGCACCGGTGACGCCCGTTCCATTTCCGCCCCGGGCTGCGGCGACTCCCGCAACCAGCGTACCATGCACGTCGATATCGAGCAGGTTTTGTACCGGGGAATCGACAAAGAAATCGTACGTATTGGCCGCCGAGAAATTGGGTATCAGATCTTCATGACCTGGCTCAACACCGGTATCCACGATGCCAATCATCACTCCCGCACCGGTGACGTTGTGGTTCCAGGCGTTGCGGATATTGACGTTCGGTAACGTGGTCTGGTTGTTTCCCAAATGCCATTGCCCTCCAAAATCGTTGGGAGGGGGCGGATTGTCAAAAAGTGGATCGTCGGGATCAAAACTGCTGGTCACGTACCCGGACGTTTGATTTTGAAAAATCCAGTTGACCCCTTCAGAGCCCCGTAGAGCGCTGGCCATTCCGGTTGCCGATGCCACGTCGGCGGTACGAAACAACCAGGTGTTTTCGACACCCGCAAACTGCCGGTCAATCCCCAGGCCATGTGCGCGAGCGAATTGCCCGGCATCCACGCCAGCGCCGAGCGATACCATGATCTGGCCAAGCAATTCCGGTTGAACGTCAATCACCGGGGCCGCGATTTTGGGCGTTTGGGCTGGCAAGCCGCTTGCCATACCAGCACCCGTGACGGCGAACGCAATAACGGCGGTCAATTCGATTCTCATGTTAACACACCATCCGCAAAATCAGGATTGAATCAACCGCCTGGCCGAACCACAGTTCGCGGTCCTGTTTACAATTTGATCCTGGTGGAATGGACTGTCAATCAGAGCCAGAAAGAGTCTCAAAATGAGGCCCGGAAAAACTCCCGATTTGACGGATTGAAATCCGGGGACCGACGCCGGCCGCCGTAGCGGCCCCGTTGTGTTGCGGATGGGTTCGGCTCGTGAGCTGGTCTCCTGACCGACCCGCCGGATCCCGCGTTGTTTGCAGACTAGTCGTTCCCCATTCCAGTTAAATACGTCGCGAACGGCATAACCCGGTTTGACGGCACGCTGGCCGATCCTGTCCTATAGTTTCGTTACCGGACGCATGCCGTCTGTGTTGCATTTGCCATCCGGCAGCTGCCGTTGCGTAAAACCCGTGAATCGCCCTGCCAAACGCCGTCCAGGAAATCCATGCCATGATACGTTACCTGCTGTTCGTGGTGCTGGCGACGCTGCCGGCCGTGCTCGTCGCTGGTGTATTTATGGACTTTCAGGAGGACGCCTATTACACCCGCCCGTGGCAGATTGCTTCCGTGGTGTTCCTGGCGGCAAGTTTCCTGATGGCTTTGAAATCCCCTCCGCATGCGCTGGATAAAGCCGACTCGCTGGCAGCTATCCGTCAACGCTTGCTGGTTTACCCGTCTCTGGCGTGGATATTGGCAGTCGCCGTCTTGTTCGGATTGAGCTTCTCACCGATGGTTTTGGGGCAGGACAACGGGGACGGCAACAACGGCTATGCGGAATGCTGGTTCTTTGCGGTCAGTTCGTCGATTGTCTATTCGGGAGTGGTAGTCCTGATCATCGTGCTCAACTCGGCGGTGCTGGCTCCACTATTACGCTTCGTGCCCGTGAAATCGTCAGGCTGATTTTCCAGGTCGTGGATTCGACGACTCGCCGGGTTGGGGCAGGCTGGCACCGGCCGGAGGCGGGGAAGCCACAAACCAGGGGAGGAAACCGGGGCAGAAAAAACACACGTGGACCGGCCACCCGTGGCATCCCACGAATCATCCACGACCATTTTTGGGGGAAATCGGGGAGCCGCAGTCAGGGGACGCAGCGGTTGGACCCCATTTTTTGCGACTCGCTCGTGCGGGAATCTTGCGGGCAGAAACGATCCCAACGCTGCCTGGCTTTTGCATTCCGGGAATCCATCCCCGAAACTGGATGCCACCGGGCTTGTCCGACGGGCCTTGCGACAGGTACCGGGATCTGGAATGCGAACAAAGTTGGGGTTGAGCCTGTTGATCCTGGCATGGGTCATCGTCGTGCCGATGATGCCCCTGAACCAGGTTGCCGACGGTGACCGGGAGTTTGCCCGCAAGGCGTCCCGGGTATTTGGCGCATTTTTGCGTCCTGCTGATCCTGTCGGTCAGGGTTGTTTTACTGCCCCACGTGTGGAGCTGACTCCGGACGTTGTCGGGTGGTCCGGCCGCATTTCGAAAAGGAAATTTTTTCGGTGCCGAAAATGCGGTACGGTCACGGACCCGTGGGAAAACCCTGTGAATAAAAATTAAATCCGCTTAAGCGTGTTTTTGAACCCCGAACAGGTCGGCCGTCCGGGTTTCCCGGGAGCCGACTCCTCCGGGACCTGAATCGACGTACCCAGGCGACACGACCGCCAACCTCGTCAATCCGTCCCCGTAAATTTATGGTCGGATGGATGATGCATATCGCGCCCATGCCCGACCAGCGACAACATCGAGGACCCCATCCGGAAGACGCCGGCCTGTTTCACAAGCGGCACTGGTCCGCCCTGCAGCATGCGACGGCGGATCTGTCCTGGCTATTGACGAGAAACTACTCCCCGTCGGCCGCTCTGAAATTGACCGGGGATCGATACTCCCTGCGACAGCGGCAACGCCTGGCCGTGCTGCGAAGTGCCTGCAGCGATCAGTCCCTGGCGGATCGCCGCGAACGGGAAGTCATGGCGGATACCATGTCGGGTGCGGTCGCCGAGATCGACGGATTAAATTTGTTGATGACCGTCGAGGCCGCGCTGTGCGGCGGGATCATTATCGTGGGCCGGGATGGCTGTTACCGGGACATGGCCAGCGTGCACGGCACGTTTCGACTGGTGCAGGAAACCCTGCCGGCGCTGGACCTGATCGGGCAATTCCTGGAAACGATCCGTCCCGGGCGCGTGCGCTGGCTGCTGGATGCCCCGGTTTCCAATAGCGGTCGCCTGGCAACCCGGATCCGCCGTTCCGCAGAACAGCGGGGCTGGAACTGGGAAGTCGACCTGGTGGCGGATCCCGATTGCGTCCTGCAACGCGGTCGGTCGATCGTGGTTTCGGCCGACAGCGTGGTAATCGATCGATGCGGTCCCTGGTGCAATCTCGGGCGAGCCATCATTTCCCGGGACGTGCCCGGGGCAAAACGCGTTCCGATGGCGGCACCGGCCGGTTGCGGCGGTACAGGTGTCCCCGAGCCGTAATGGTGTCGGGAAGGCTCGGCAGGGACACGGATGGACCCGCCATCGGTGGCACCCGCCACCAAAACCGGGACCAAGTGACCATGAGACATTTTGGTCCATTGGGGCATTTTGACTCACCCGCGTTGAAGATTTCGTGTCTTGTTGACCCTCCGCCCTTGTAAAATTGCGGCACGCGAGTTGCATTCGTGTCTTTGCCCGTTTCCCGGACATGCCATTTTTTTGGGAGGCGTCGGTGCGTGCGGAGCGGAACCGGAAAGAGGAATTCAATGTTTGGAAACTCGTGGAACCTGGGAACGATCAGCGGGATCAGAATTCGCCTGCACTGGTCGTTTGTTCTGTTGCCGGTTTGGATTTACTTCTCGTCAATCATGTCCGGCAGTGGTTTTGCCGCGGCCGTGGCGGCGCTGGTTTTTGTGTTGGCCATCTTTGGTTGTGTCGTGCTCCATGAACTGGGACACGCCCTGGCGGCGCGGCAATTCGGAATTGCCACCCGGGATATTACGCTGTTGCCTTTTGGTGGCGTCGCTGCCCTGGAACGAATGCCTCGAAATCCGTTTCAGGAACTGTGGGTTGCCGTTGCCGGGCCACTGGTCAACGTTGTTATTGCCACCGTGGTGGTTGCCGGGTTGGCAATCAGTCCGGCCGTGGCTGCATCCAGTGCCGGCCATTTTCTGTGGCAACTGGCATTTGCGAACATGGTGCTGGTTGTGTTCAACCTGATTCCGGCCTTTCCCATGGACGGCGGACGAGTCTTGAGAAGTGTCCTGGCCATGTTTATGGACTACGCGCGGGCAACCAGTATCGCCGCACTGGTAGGGCAGACTGCTGCGGTCGGGTTGGGGATGTTGGGATTGTTGTCCGGTAATTTTATGTTGATTTTGATCGCAGGTTTTGTCTTCCTGGCAGCCCGCGCCGAAAATTTCCATGTTGCGGCCGGCGAACCTCATGCCGTTCGGTTCGTGCGATCCGCGAATTCATTTGCCGAAAGGGGGTCGCCCGGCTCGAACGACGAAATTGCGCTTTTGGATGAAACGGTGCCGGCAAGTCTGCCGGTCAGCTCGGTCGCTGCATGGCTGGCCAGCCAGCGTCGTGATCGCTGCGCCGTGGTCGAATCAGGGCATGTCATCGGGAGCATTACGCGGTCCCAACTGATCGCGGCGATCTGTCGCGGATTGGGCCGGTTACCGGTCGGACAGCTGGTGGGGACGTAACGACACTGGCTTTCAGGCCGGGCAATGGCAATCGCAATTTTTGCGGCTCGCGGAAAGTGGCAAGCGGGCCGGGTTAGTAACGGATCACGGTGGCGCCGGCTGAATCAATCACCCCAACCGGGAGAGTCCGAATTGAGTATTCGGAGGCCAGGGTGCACCGCTGGCAAAATGTCAACGAATTTCCAGTACCTGGCCATTCTCTGAAACGCGGGCAGTTGGAATCCACGAGGAAACACCGACCGGTTCGTTTCGCTCATTGCGCTCGTAGTATCGCAGCGCCACCCGGTATCCTTCCCGGGTTCGTTCGATTTCGTATTCATCCGGAACCTGCTGTCCTGGCTGGTTGACCAGACAGTCCCTGACTTGCTGAATCACCCATCGCTTTTCCTGTTCCGTCATGGTCGCTGCCGACGACCGGTCGCGGGTCCGATCGCGTCGACTGATGCCCGCCCGGTCACCCGATTGTTCGGTTGGTTGACTGTTTTGATTTTGGATCAGTTGTTCCCTCTCGGACGGTGGCGTGCCAGGTTGACTGGCGGTCGTTGTCCCGGTTGACGAATCTGTCAAACGCCCATCGGAGCGCCTGCTGAAAGTCCGTGCATTGGCGTTGTTGCCGGTCATTTCCATGGGGTTGCCGCGATGGTAGTTTCTGCCCCGGCGAGGTCGTCGACGGAGTTCTTCGCGGGTCGTATCCTCCAGTACCGCCGGCGCAGGATTTTCTTCCTCGATCAGCTCGACAACCTGCTGAACTTCCTCTGCGGTTGGAGGCGCGGGACGGGTGCGTCGCATACCTCGCCTTTGAACCTGCTCCTGAACCGGCTGGCCTTGGGCGTCCGGATGAGTCTCGAGGACGGTTTCAACCACCGGTTCCCACCGCGGTCCAAAATGGTAAACCGCATAGTACAGTATTTTTGCGGTTTGCAGGTCAACTCCGCCGCAAACACAGGCATCGAAAAACATGCGATGAACATCTTCCCAACTGGCCGTCATTTCGTGACAGCCAACGTCGTGAACAACCGACGCCTTGCGGTACCGGCCCTCGAAAGGACCACCGACAATTGTCCAGAATGCTGCCGGAATCGACGCGCCATCGACCACCGAGCCAGCCGGTGCTGACCAGCGGCGGTTATAGGGATCGACGTAGAAAAAATCTTCACGGAGGGTCATCGTCCGCCCGCCGCTGTCCCACGATGCGACAACTTCGCCCTCAAAGTAGCCATACGACGACAGATTACTGTCAGCATGGTCCGGCAAATCGGTTGGCTGGCAACCGACCGCAAGCGTTAATCCGGACAGCGCCAAAAACGAAATCCTTTTATTCATCTTGCCTTCCCTGATCACTGAAGCCGCCTGTTATCCCGCTTGGGCGAAATACGGTAGCTGGATTCGCCTGACACCGCCATGCCGAAATGCGTGTCGGCCGCAGCCACCCGTACGGTGAACCCGCCTGGCACCTGCAACCGCGTTTAACGGATATTCATTGCTCGATTTTGGCGAAGTACGATGATGCCTGTAATCGCAACGATTCCGGCAAGCGCGGTTTTTGCTGGCGAAACATTCCGGGGGTACCCGAATGGGATGCCTGCGGGGTGCCTCTTTACCGGAACAACACGGTCATTCCCGTTCCGCCGGCCGATCGGGTTCTGGAACTTGTCGACCGGTGACTGTGTTTCTGAAAACCGGCATCCATGCGAGAATTGGTGCTGACACAATCCGTCACTGCCGTCAGCCGCCATTCAGCGAGCTGCTGCCGCCATGACAGCGGAAAGCGAATATTTGCATAACATTTGGAGAACTCGCCATGATCACCGTGGGGATGAATTACCGGGTCATTGAGGGCCGTGAGTCGGAGTTTGAACAGAAGTTCGAGACGGTTCTGGAAGCCCTCAAATCCGCCGCCGGGCACGAGCAATCGAATCTTTTCCAGGATGTGCATGACCGGACTTCGTACATGATTGCCAGCCAGTGGTCGGATGAGAAAGCCTTTACGGACTTTATCCACAGCGCGATGTTTCGCGAAGTGACCAACTGGGGCAAGGACAACATTCTTGCCGACCGGCCAACGCATCGCGTTTATCGGAATTGACAAACCGGTCCGTATCGTATGCATTGAAGTGGCGATCAGACATTGATCCCGAGGATTTTGAGGTCTGGATCAAGGATGCCTGCGCGCCAATACCCGACCGATGACAACAACGACGTGCGGTTGCGGGCCTGGCCAACCAGACCGTATTGGGCGCACCGGAAGCGGGTGGCGTGCCCCTTTTTTTCCAGCCGGTCGTACCGCTCCAACAAATCCTCGGGTCCAAGGGGTCCAAACAAAGGTGCCTGACCCCTTTTTTATCGGAAGCGGGTGGCGTGCCCCTTTTTTTCCAGCCGGTCGTACCGCTCCAACAAATCCTCGGGTCCAAGGGGTCCAAACAAAGGTGCCTGACCCCTTTTTTATCGACGCCCCATGGCGGGATGGGCGCGGATCCGGTTGAATGGGGCAATCGGATTGAACCTGAATGCTGATGGCCGGGGAGAGGTGCAATGACGACCGTCAAGGCATATGCCGCGATGCAGGCGGGCGGCGATTTTCAGCCGTTCGAATACGAGTTGCCGGACCTGCAACCGGGACACGTCGATATCGACGTCGAGTCGTGCGGGATCTGTCACAGCGACCTGTCGATGCAAGGTAACGACTGGGAAATGACTCAATACCCGTTTGTCGGTGGACACGAGGTAATCGGGAAAATCGCGGCCGTCGGCGATCAGGTGCCGGGCCTGAACGTCGGCGACCGGGTCGGACTGGGCTGGTTCTCGCAATCCTGCATGCACTGTGATCAATGCCTCGGCGGCAACCAGAATCTGTGCCTGCAGGCCGAGGGGACCATCACCCACCAGATGGGTGGTTTTGCGGATCGGGTTCGCTGCCACTGGGGCTGGGCGGTACCCATTCCGGACGGCTTGCCGGCCGAAAAGTGCGGACCGCTTTTGTGCGGTGGCATTACCGTTTTTAATCCGATGGTTCAACACCAGCTTTCGCCGACCGCGCGGGTTGGCGTCGTGGGCGTGGGAGGCCTGGGCCATATGGCCCTCAAGTTTCTGCGGGCCTGGGGTTGCGAAGTCACGGCGTTTTCGCGCAGTCGCGAAAAAGAAGCCGCCGCCCGGCAGATGGGGGCTCACGAGTTTGTGGCGACGGGCGAAGATGGTGCGTTGGACGCGGTCGCCGGCAAGTTCGATTTGATTCTGAACACGACCAATGTCAACTTGCCGTGGGACGCCTATGTGGCAGCACTGGCTCCCAAAGGGATCCTGCACACGGTGGGTGCCGCGCCGAAAGTCGAAGCCGCGGTTTTTCCAATGATCCTTGGCCAAAAGTGCCTGGCAGCCTCGCCGCTGGGAAGTATCGCGACGACCCGCAAAATGATCGAGTTCTGCGCTCGTCACGAAATCACGCCCGACGTCGAGTTGTTTCCCATGACGCAGATCAATGATGCGTTTGAACGTCTCCGGCAGGCGCCACCGCTAAGGTTGGTGCTGACCCGGTAGCAACCCCGACTGGTGGAACGATGCCCCGGTCCCGACAGGCCGCCCGTCGCGGATTCCCGGCGGGTCCGAAAAATGCCGTTGTTTTTTTCCGGCCCCGACCTGTAACAATTCTTGTGAATTCCCGCTGATCCAGGTGACAACCATTTCGGTTAACCTGTTGGGAAAGGAAATTCACGATGCGATACTCTCTGTTGACGACCATGGCCGTGGTCACATTCGGCATCCTCTCAAATGGATTCGCGGTGTCCGTCCAGGCCCAAACCCCGGTATTCCCCGGTGCATCGCCTGGGGATGGATCTGGTATCGGGGACCGGGTTCGGCCGATCCATTCCGTTCTCGTTCCAGACCAGGGCACGGTAGTTCTCGGCGGTCTGGTCGAAATCATGGCATCCCCGGACGTGTACGCATGGTTCATTCCCGCAGGTGGTTCGATACTGGTGCAATCGGCCGACGCGGGACAAATGGTCATCGGGTTTGGCACCGGGCTTGCCTGGCTGATCGAAGACGACATTACGGGAAACGCATTGAGCCAGTTGGCCAGCGGACGACCTGTCAACGATGCCGACAATCGTCCGCCGGGAATCTGGTTCGATTTGACTGAGCTGGTGCTGCGCTAACCAGCCTGGTCCGCGGAAAGGATGCGTGAATTGGCGACGGGCGGGCGGTCGCCAGGCGATCCGCCCGGCCGTTCGGGGATGATCCACGAACCGGCGGTTGGACCTGGAATTGGCAATCCCGATGGATGCCGCGATGGATGCCGCGATGGATGCCGGCCGCAAGACCGTGGGGAGCTGGAAATCACCCGTCATGCCCGATTTGCGGATGCTCACGCCTTTTACGAGCACCTCGGTCACCAGTGGACGAGTATTCGCCGGGCCAGGGAACTGACGGGAGACGGCGGTACCCGGGCCGCACCGCCACCGTCGCCAGCCGGGCCCGGGCAATCCTGACCGGAATGCGTTGATTTCAAACCTGCAAAACCCCGGTGCGAAAGGGCTCGTCGTCGGCGTGGCCGGTGACGATTTCGAGCGACTGAATCAGCACCTGGCGGGTGTCCTGCGGGGCAATCAGCCCGTCCACCCAGCCGCGGGCGGCCGCGTACCGCACGTCGGTCGACGTGTCGTAGGCCTCGGTGACTTGCTGCCGCAACGTTTCCAGTTCGGCGGCGTCCGGCTCCTGGCCAGCCCGCCGCATGGCCGCGATATTGATGTCCAGAATGGTGGCCGCGGCCTGTTTGCCGCCCATCACCGCATAGCGGGCATTGGGCCATGCAAAAATCAACCGCGGATCAAAGGCCTTGCCGCACATGGCATAGTTGCCGGCCCCGTAGCTGCCTCCGGTGATCAGCGTGATTTTGGGAACCCGGCTGTTGGAGATGGCGTTGACGACCTTGGCACCCGCCCGGATGATTCCGGCCTCTTCGCTGTCACGGCCCACCATGAAACCCATCACGTCTTGCAGAAAGATGATCGGCGACCACGTCTGGTTACAGTCCATGATGAAGCGTGCTTCCTTGTCGGCGCTATCGTGATATATCACGCCTCCGAACTGCATCCCCTCTTTTTTGGTCATCACCGGAATTCGATTATTGGCCACGATGCCCACATGAAATCCGCCGATCCGGGCGTATCCGCAAACCATCGTTTGACCATATTCGGCCTTGTATTCGCTGAAGGAATCCGGATCGACGATCAGCTGGATCAGGTCGCGGACATCGTAGCGCTGGCGGGTATCCAGCGGCACCACCTGTTCGACGGCATCGGCCGGATCTTGGAGATCGGTCCACGTATCGCGGCGGAATTTCGGATCGCGGCCGGTTTCGGGCATCATGCCCACCAGTTCGCGAACCCGGGCCAGCGCGGCCGCGTCATCGGGCTCGCGATAATCGATGGTTCCGCTGATACTGGCGTGCATCTCCGCCCCGCCCAGCTCCTCGGACGTGTATTCCTGGCCAATGGCACTTTTGACCAGGGCGGGTCCCGCCAGATACAACCCCGAGCCCTCGGTCATGATCAGCTTGTCGCAAAGCACAGGCAGGTAACCGCCCCCGGCCACGCAGTTCCCCATAATGGCCGCCAGTTGCGGGATTCCCATGGCCGAAATCACCGAATTGTTGCGAAAGATCCGTCCAAAATCATCCTCGTCGGGAAAGATCTCGTCCTGCAGCGGCAGGAACACGCCGGCCGAATCGACCAGATACAACAGCGGCAAATGACATTGCATGGCAATGCGTTGGGCGCGGAGGACTTTCTTGCAAGTCATCGGGAAAAAGGCGCCAGCCTTGACCGTGGCATCGTTGGCAATGATCATCACGCGTCGACCGGCAATTTGGCCCACGCCGCACACGACACTGGCCGACGGTGACCCGCCCCATTCGTCATACATTCCAAAGGCTGCCCACAGGCCAACCTCCAGCCACCAATCGTTATCGGTGACGGCGGCGATCCGCTCCCGGGCCGTCATCCGGCCCTTCTGGTGCTGGCGGGCGATGGATTTCTCGCCCCCCCCGGTTCGAATCACGTCGGCTTGTTGGCGGAATTCCTTGATGAGCGATTGCCAGGTCATGGTCAAAAAAGAACCTTGGAAGTTGAAAGTCAAATCCGGGAAACGGGCGAACGTACAAACCGGCAGCTTCACGGGCAGGCAGCCGGGGGGCGGCGGACGACCGAAACGGGTGGGCCGAACCGGGTTGGGGGCGGGCCCGGCGGTCAGGCCGGATCTGGCCGGGCGTTGGCCAGCCAGTCGCGGGCGACCGCCACCATTTCTTCGTCAAAATTGGTTTTCAGATCGTGGAACCGCCGGTGATTCCTGGCAAATGCCATCCGCATATACAGGGTACCGGTTCGAAACTCCTGCAATTTGACCGGCTCCTCGATGGTCCCGTTAACCATCAGGGCACTTAACCGCGAATAAACGCAACTGGCCATAAACAGCTCGGTGGCAATATCGCCCAGCCGGCCCTGAATGAACTGGCGGTTGATGATGGCTTCCCGGTGTTTGATCAGCGACGACTGGCAACTCCATGCAAACTGCCGGATCTGGCTGCCCAGCTGCCGGGCGTACCAGGTCAGGTGCTCGTGTTTGATGGGCAGATGCACGCGTTTGGGCAACAGTTTGACGGCGTCCCAGGGTCGCTTGAGGGCATGCCGCTGAATGGACTCCATTTCCTTGCCGAGGTGTCGCAATCCCACGGCGGCCACGAAACAGCGAAGTACGTCATTGGCGCCTTCGCCAATCTGGTTCAACCGGGCGTCGCGCATCATTCGTTCGAACGGTTCATCGGTGAAAAATCCCTTGCCGCCCCAGACTTGCAAACAGTCATTGACGATCCGCCACAACTGGTCACTGGCAAACACCTTGAGCATGGCGGTTTCGATCATGTAATCTTCGGCTCCACTGTCGATGAGCGCTGCGGTGTGCCAGGTTCCGCTTTCCATCGCATAGGTATCGGCGGCGGCTTCGGCAATTTTTTGCTGCACCAGCTCAAACTCACCCAGTGTCTTGCCGAACTGGATTCGTTCGTTGGCCCGGGCCACCATTTGATCGACGCAGAACCTGGCCGCTCCCGTGCACCCGGCGCCAAACGTGGTCCGGCCAAAATCGAGAACGGTCAGGGCCACTCGCAGTCCGCCACCGAGGGGTCCGAGAATGTTTTCGGCGGGCACATACATGTCGGTAAATTTGATTCGGCCGGTCGCCGTACCCCGAATGCCGACCTTCTCCATCCGTTCCTCCAGCACCTCGAAGCCGGGCATGTCGGGGGTCACCAGAAAAGCCGTGATCTTTCCGTCCGGTTCGGCGGGATCGGGAGTGCGGGCCATGACCGTCAAACAATCAGCGATGCCGCCGTTGGTGATCCAGCGTTTTTCGCCGGTAATTTTGTATCCCTTGCCATCGGCGGTCCGTTCGGCCCGGGTTCGCACGTTGCCGGCATCGGACCCGGCCTCGACCTCGGTTAACGCGAACGCGGCCAGTTTCCGCCCGGTCATCAGCGGCGCCATCCAGCGGGTCCGCTGTTCGTCGGTTCCAAACAGGGCCAGAGCGCGAACCCCGATGGAATGGTGGGCATTGACAAAGACGCAGGTCGATCCGCAATGTCCACCAATCACTTCCATGACCCGGCAATAGTTTTTTTGAGACATCCCGGCGCCGCCAAATTCCGGGCTGATCGTCATTCCCAGCACTCCCAGATCCCCCAATCCGTGAATGACCGAGTTGGGGATCTTTTCCTTGCGATCGATGGCGGCCGCATCGATGTGCTGGTCGCAGAACTCGCGCACAGCCTGGACCGCCTCGTCGCCCGACTGCTGCTCCTGATCGGTCAACTCGGGCCAGGGCATCACCGACTGTTCACGAAATCGTCCAAAAAAGAGTTCCTTGCAAAAGCCTTCCTTTTCTTCGCCCGAGAACAACAGTTCCTCCGCCTGGGCCATCTGCTTTTTTTCCAGTTCGGTCAGCGATGCGGACATTCGAGAATCCTTGGGTTCGTATCGGGTTCAGGAGTCGGGCCAACCAACGGCAAACCGGCTGATGGCCGGCTTCATGTTTCGGGAGATTCCGCCGGGCCCACAGACGGTGACTCCGTTCAAAACCCCGTCATCCCCGTCAAATCAGGCGTTCAAACCGGTGGCAGATGTCGACTGGCGGGCGCCCGGATACCCGGTGGCATGAGGGGGCCCTGGCAAAGTCCGTCAGCCCAGTCCTCGAAAATTATCCTGAAAAACCGGGCCAACGCAACAAGGCGTGGCCAACCGGCACGCGGGGGGTGGAAACCCCGGAGGTCGTGGTTCGTGTTTTGACGAATGAGCCGGTATTCGGTAGCAAACAGGGCCCGCCGGGAGGTCGCCGTCTCGACCGGCGGCGGGGAATTTCGATGACATTCTCCCGTTTGGCGAGTAAACTTGTAGGCGGACTCCCGAATATATCAGGTGATTCATGAACGCAATGCTCAAATTCCTGGCGTTGGCAGCCCCATGGCTGCTGGCCTTTCCGACCCCCCAACCGGGGGCCGACACCTTGCCCGTCACGGACGCCAGCGCTGCCGGGTTGGCGTTGCACTGGCAATCGCAAATTCAGGCGGATACGTCGCGCGACGAAATCGTTGACTTGTGTCTGCACGTTCATGATGACCGGGCCACCTCCTATTACGAGATCCGCTATGACGGCGTCCGGGAAACGATCGGATTCGACGACGTTGGCCCCCGGGGGAATCCGCTGGGCAAGGACGGCGCCCGGGAAGCCGCGGAGCTCCGAAAGGAAATCCTCGAGGCTGAGGGACGGGCCGATGTCGCCATTGAACTGGTCACCACGCCGGAAACCAGCATTTACGCGTTGTCCGGCTTTGGCGATGTGCAGGCCATTAATGCCGAAACAGGGGGAACCCGTTGGAAAATTCGCGTTGGTGATCCGTTTCAGCCGTCGGTGGGGATTGCCGCCAACGATCAATACGTGGTGGTCCTGAAAGGCTCGACGGTGCATTGTATCGACGCGAGTAACGGCAACGTGGAATGGAGCAGGTTGTGCCGGCACGCGCCCGGAGGGGGTGTCGCCGTCTCCGATTATTTTGCCTATGTGACGTCCGTGCGGGGTCACTTGCAGATGTTTCCTCTGGCAACCCGCGGGTTGCCTGAAAAGTTCTTTGCGTCCAGCGGTGCGGCCCTGGTGGATCCGACGGTATCACCCAAAACCGTTTCCTGGGCCACCGATCGCGGTTATTTCAACGTGGCCAGCAGTGATGAGCGCGGCCGGTTCTTGTTTCGGCTAAAAACGGACGAGAAATTTCAGGCGGGCGGCGCCCGGGCGGGCGACTATCTGGTCGTTGTTTCCATTTACGGCAAGGCTTACGCGGTGCACGAAACCGATGGAATCCTGGCATGGGAAATCGCCGTCGGGGAACCTGTTTCCAGACAACCCATCAACATCGGCGACAATCGGCTGGCCGTCATCTCATCCCTGAACCACTTGATGATCCTGGACGCCAAACGCGGCCAGTTCGTACCGGAATGGCCACGCAGCGTACCGGGAATCAGGGAATATGTCGGAGCCAGTCAGGACGTCCTGTACTTTATCGATGTCGTCGGTCGTCTGGTGGGTCTGCGCCGGGATACAGGCAGTCAGGTGTTGCAATTGCCGCTCGGCGAAGACATACGGGTGATTGCCAATTTTGAGACCGACCGAATGTATCTGACCGATCCGGCCGGGCATTTGGTCTGTATCCGGGAATTGTCCAACGTCAATCCAGTCGTACTGTCGGGTGACAAAATGGTCGCGGCAGCCGACTCGCCCGCAGATTCCACAGAGGCCGCCCGGGACCTGCCGGCTGCCACAGACGACCCGTTTGGAAACCCCGTCGATTCGCCAGGTGACCCGGGCAAAGCCGCCAGTGACCCTGCCGATCCGTTTGGCCAGGGGATGTCGAACGACAAGCCGGACGATCCGTTTGCCGGCGACCAGACTGACAAGCCGGACGATCCGTTTGCCGACGACGACTCCGCGACCAATCCCGATCAGCCCCCGTCCGATGACGATTCGGGTGATCCGCCACCCGCCGAGGACCCGGATGACCCGTTTGGAGGAGGTTAAGCCGCCCTTCATGCCGGACTCGTGTGCGAGTCCGGCTGCCCGACCCATCCCGTCCTGTCGCGGTTCCCGCGCGACAGGATTTTTTTTGGGCATCGGACCAGTCAGGCACCCGGTTTGCTCGCGAACTGAGACGCGAAACCGGATTCCCGGTCCCGCAGTCTGGGGTGTGGTGGTTGGACTGGCTGGAGAGTTTTAATACAACAGGGGCAGCGGCAGAATTCGCCGACGCCGTGTTGCAAAACCCTCCGGAACCGAACCATGGCCACCACGATTCACGCTGACATGCATCCCGAACCAGCCACATCATCGCTGTCGATTGAACGCGCCATTATCAGTGTTAGCGACAAAACGGGGCTGGCGGAGTTTGCACGCGAACTGTCGGCCCTCGGCGTCGAGTTATTCAGCACCGGCGGGACACGCCAATTCCTGGCCGACCGCGGGCTGGAGGTCGCGGACGTCGCCGGCTATACGGGGTTTCCTGAAATGATGGACGGCCGGGTGAAAACGCTGCACCCGAAAATTTTTGGCGGAATTCTCTGTCGTCGCGATCATCCGGGAGACATGCAATCGGCGGCCGAGCACGAGATCCTGCGGTTTGATCTGGTCATCGTCAATTTGTATCCGTTTGCCGAGACGATCGCTCGCCCGGATGTAACCATCGAATCGGCCATTGAAAACATCGATATCGGGGGCCCCAGCCTGGTGCGGGCCGCTGCCAAGAACAGCCGGTTTGTCGCCATCGCTACGGCCCCCGAACAGTATCCGGAAATTTTGCGCGAATTGCGGGAAACCGGCGGGACCAGTTCGCGGCTGCGGCAGCGATTGATGGCCGAGGCGTTTGCGCACACCGCCCAATACGACCAGATGATTGCCGGTTATTTCGCGCGGCAGGGGCCTGGTGACAGCGCCCCGGCAGAGGACGGCTTGCCCCCCTCAATCCATCTGAAGCTGAACCGGCGTTACGAGTTGAGGTACGGCGAAAACCCGCATCAGTCGGCCGCCCTGTACGATATCGCCGGGGCCGCGGGACCCCGCCTGTCGGACGCACGTCAGTTGCACGGCAAGGAACTTTCGTTTAACAACTGGCTGGATTTGAATTCGGCCCTGACCATGGCCAGCAGCTTTGAGGACCCGGCCTGTGTGGTGATCAAGCACAATAACCCCTGCGGGGCAGCCACCGGCGGATCACTGGCCGACGTCCTGCCGCGGGCGATGGCGGGTGATCCGGTCAGCGCCTTTGGTTCGATCCTGGCCATGAATCGGGAACTGGATTCGGTCGCTGCCGAATTCCTGGCAAACGGTGAATTTTTTGTGGAGTGTATTTTGGCGACGGGGTTCTCCGGGGAAGCGATGGAAATCCTGACGACCCGTCCCAAATGGAAAAAGAACGTCCGGTTACTCTGCTGTCCCATGCTGCCGGCCGATGCCGCCCGCCTGGATATCCGCGGCGTGCCCGGCGGGATGCTGGTCCAGCGCTCGGACGAATTGCAGGTGGACTCGACGCCATGGAAAATCGAACCGGCAGGCTCCGTGGATGATCGGACCCGGCTGGATCTGGAGTTTGCATGGAATATGGTCCGCTTTGTCAAATCGAATGCCATCCTGCTGGCCAACCATCGTGCGCTGTGCGGGGTGGGGGCCGGTCAAATGAGTCGCGTTGACGCCGTGAAGATCGCCATTGAAAAAGCCGGCGAACGGGCCCGCGGCAGTGTGTTGGCCTCAGACGCGTTTTTCCCGTTCCCCGATTCCATTGAAATTGCCGCGGCGGCCGGAATTCGGGCCATCATACAACCTGGCGGTTCCGTCAAGGATTCGGAAGTTGTGGCGGCCTGCGCCGAACACTCGATCCCGCTGGTGCTGACGGGTCGGCGACATTTCCTGCATTAACCCGCCCCATCGAGGCACCGCGTCGTCCGGTCCCGGCGAGGCCGCCGGCTGGAACCAGTTCGTGACCCGCTGTGATTCCCCGGCTGTCTGATGCATCGTGCCCTGTTCTCCAAACCATCCTCAGCGGTCATACGGCGGGCATGAAACGACGAGCGGCGATTGTGGGGCCCACCCCTGAATTTGTGCGCTGGTCGGTTCGCCAGCGATGCCCCATGCGAGCCGAAACCGACCTGGCGTCAATCGATCAGACGGAAAAACGCCTTCGCGCCTGCGCGCCGCTGGTGCCGTCCTGGAATCGGGAACGGTGCTGGAGGACATTGCCGTTCGTCGCACGGACCAGGCCGAGTTGCAGGGGTTCCGACTGGCCGATGTGTTTGATTTGTGGGGCGGCCCGGAACAGGTATTGCACCTTTGCCAGGACTGCCCCGCCAACATTTGCCGTGTCCCGGAGATTAATGGCGCCATCGCCGGATGCTGCGGCTGGCTGGATCCCGCCGACGCGGATTCCCCCTGGCAGTTGCTGGTGGAAAACTGCTGGACGAACGATACCACTGCCGAGGCCCTGCTGAATACCCGCCCCCATTGGTACGGGCTTTGGGCCAGCGGCCCGCTTCGCCACCGCCTGCTGGATTTTGCCATTGACCTGTTTGCGCGGATGCAGGCGGTGGAATCGGAAATCCGCGACGCGGCCCGTCGGTTTCATCAGGTCCTGGTATCGGCCCGAACCGCCGGGTTGATCGTCGATGTCGAGCTGGTGCCGGGCGGTTTCAGCGATGGAGTCGTTTGGACGATTGGTCGCCACTGCGACCGCTGCCGGGCTCCATTTGCCAACTCGCGACCCGGTTGTCCGGTGTGCGGAAAGTCAGGGGGCGGGCATCCGGAAATCCGCAGACGGGTCCTTGGCCATCGTCCCTGGGTGCCACTGGAAACCGTGCTGGGCAAGGAGCAGACGCCGGCCTTTGTAGAACGCTATCGACTCGACCGGGATGGACTTGATCGATAACCGGAACAGCCAATCATCTCACCACGCCATGACAACTGGCGGACCGTGTAGCCCTGAAACCAAAACCCTGGTGTGCCGCGGTGATGGTCCGGACCCGCAGAAGCTCAGCAACCCGCAACTGTTTGCTGGTCGGTTGGGTGGGTGGCCCGTAGAATAGGGGTTTGGGCGACGGCTTGCCCCCCTGATCGTCAAAACAGTTTCGCCCTCACGGAAGGGGTCCGGTGATTAACCACGCCATTGTTTCGGGCAGTCCCCAGGAGTTGACCGAACTGCGACGGGAGAATGCCGAGCTTCGCGCCCGGTACCATCAGTTACTGGAGGAGATGGACTCCGCGCGGGAGCGGCGATCGGACCAGCAGAACGGTCAGCAGCAGATCTGCGAATCCGTGCTGGCCCATTGCTCGGATCTGGTTCAGACCCTGACGCTGGACGGCGCCGTTTTGTCCATCAACCGGGCGGGCGCGGAGATCCTGAAAGCGACCCACCCGGATGTTGTCATTGGGCAACCCTGGATTACCCAATGGTCGGTCGAATCTCATTCGCGAGTCCGTCAGGCGCTGGACAAGGCCCTGGGAGGCGCGGTGGCCCACTTTGCGGGACAGATGCCGGTTGACCAGCCGGCCAACAAATTGTGGAGCGCGGTTCTGGCGCCGGTTTTCAATCCGTATGGCAAGCCGCAATGCCTAATCTCGATCACGCGTTATATCCCGGGATCGCAGAATATGCAGCAGTCAGCCAACGAAACGGACGAGCGATTTCGCGCCCTGGCTGACAACATGGCACAACTGGCATGGATGGCCGACGAAAAAGGTTCCGTGTTCTGGTACAACCGGCGCTGGTATTCCTATACCGGGACGTGCCTGGACGAAATGCGCGGGTGGGGCTGGCGAAAAGTTCATCATCCGGATCACCTGGATCGGGTGGTTCGTAAAATCAGAAACGCGTTTGCCACCGGTCAGGTCTGGGAAGACACATTTCCGCTGCGGCACAAGGATGGCAAGTATCGCTGGTTCTTGTCACGGGCCATGCCCATTCACAATGCCGATGGCAAGGTCGTGCGCTGGTTCGGAACGGCAACTGACATTACCCGGCAACTGATGATTCAGTCCAGGTTGCGCGCCAGTGAAGAAAAATTGCGGCTGGGGATCGCTGTGGCGCGGGTGGCGATCACGGAAGTCGACTATGCCTCGGGGACCGCCGAACTCAGCGAACGGGCAGCCGAGATTTACGGGCTGCCAGCCGATCAGCTGGTAGTGGCCCACGGGGAATTGCGGAACCTGATTCATCCGGATGACCGATCAACGGTGCTGCAACTGGTTCACGATGCCCAGCGTGGTGCTGCGGCCGGAAAAGTCCACAGCGAGCACCGCATTGTGCGACGGAGCGACGGACAGATTCGCTGGTTGCGGGTCAACGAGCAGATCTTCTTTGAAACCGATGACCACGGGGTCCGCCATCCAGCAACGTCGCTGATCGCGACCCACGACATTACCGATCGAAAAAACGTGCAGTCCGAGCAGGAGCGGGCCCGGCAACTGGCGGTGCAGGCGAGTCGCGCGAAAAGCGACTTTTTGGCGAACATGAGTCACGAAATCCGAACGCCCATGACGGCCATTCTGGGATATGCCGACATCCTCAGCCGGCATCTGTCCGATCCCGACAATTTAAATTGTGTCAGGACGATTCGCCGCAACGGACTGTATCTGCTGGATATCATCAACGATATTCTGGACTTGTCGAAAATCGAGGAGGGACGACTGGAAGTCGAGCACGTCGGTTTTTCTCCGGTGGCACTGGTGGAGGAGATTCGTTCCCTGATGGATGTGCGGGCTTACGAAAAACGAATTCCATTGCACATTGACTACGAAACCCGTTTGCCCCAAACCATCCGATGCGATCCTACGCGGCTGCGGCAAATCCTGGTCAACCTGGTGGCCAATGCCATCAAGTTCACCGAAAAGGGCGCGGTGCGACTGGCGGTTCGCTACCTGCCGGAAAATGGCAAGATCGAGTTTTCCGTCATCGATTCCGGAATTGGAATTTCTCCCGATTCGGTGGAACGTTTGTTTCAGCCGTTTACCCAGGCGGACAGCTCCACCACGCGCCGCTACGGCGGATCCGGCCTGGGGCTGACAATCAGCCAGCGGCTGGCCAGGCTGATGGGTGGGGATATTCGTGTGCATAGCGAACTGCAACGCGGCAGTACGTTTACGCTGTCGATTGACGCCGGTTGCGACGGAGAAGATCCACTGGTCGATCCGACCGAGACGGTCCCGATTGAGCAAACTCTGGACGAAAACCATCTGGGACAGTGCATTGAACTGAATTGCAAGGTTTTGGTGGTCGACGACCGGCGTGACGTCCGCTTTCTGGTCCAGTACATCATCGAAGAGGCCGGCGGTACCGTTCGCCGGGCCAACAACGGTCAACATGCGCTGGAGATTATTGAACGGGCCAATCAAAAGCTGGAACGCCCGATCGACCTGATCCTGATGGACCTGCAAATGCCGAAAATGGGAGGGCTGGAGGCCACACGACGACTGCGGGCCGGCGGGTATGACAAACCCGTCGTGGCATTAACCGCCAATGCCATGAAGGGGGACCGCGAAACCTGCCTGGCGGCCGGGTGCACGGATTACCTGACCAAACCCATCGACAAGCAACTGTTGCTGGAGACCATCGCCCGGCACGTTCACGGTGCCGCCGCCGGCAGTCCGCAAATCGGTGATGGCTTTGCCACGCGATTTCGCGAGCCCGGTCAGCCGTATTTGTCCCCTCCGCCGACCGAACAGCGGCCCGCCGCGTCGGCCGGGACCGAGCGGCCACCGGCAGATGCCCGCCGGATCTTGCTGGTCGAGGATCAAACCGACGCCGGACGCATGTTGCAGCAATACATGGAACTGGACGGACACGAGGTCATGCTGGTCAACACCGGCGTCCAGGCGATTGAGCAAGCCGCCAGCTGGCTGCCGGAGGTGGTGATCATGGATTTGGGATTGCCGGATTTGTGCGGGCTGGAGGTGGCCCGACAGCTGCGCCGCAATCCGCAACTGCAACAGACCCGCATGATTGCCCTGACCGGGCGGTCCAGCGATTCCGACCGGCGGGAATCGCTGGCGGCCGGGTTCGACGACCACCTGCTCAAACCGGCGGAATTGTCACTGCTGGAAAAACTGGTCCGTGCCCCCCGCGGCCCGGTGTAGCGGGCGCATCACGTTCGGGTCGCGTCGCTTGGCCAGCGCGTTGTCAGAAAACGCTTTGCCAACCACTGGCACGAACGCGAAATATCCGCGCCACACTCAGCATCCGAATCGACCGGCGTCTGGCCCGGCGGATTCGGCAGCCCAAAGTTGCTGCGATTCAGGTCGTTCGAACTTCAGCGAAGTCGGTCGGACTTCAGCGACCCGCGTTTTCAGGCATCAAAGGCCTTTTTGACCTCGGGTTTGCTCAGCTGGGCCAGGCCCATCAGTCCAAACGGGATTCCGACCACGATCAGGGGAGAAATGACCGGCACAATGGCCATCAGACAAACCCAGCGGCAAAACCGGTAGTTTTTGAGCTGACCCATCAGGATGCCGCCGGAAACATACATCATGTAGACCGAAGCCACGATCAAACAGCCGATCGAAATGGCGCCCAGCACCAGGGCAAAGGCCGTTTGCGCCTGCGCCTCCCGTTTCTCCTTGAGTTCCTTGACGCGGGCGGACGTCGAACGGGGGTTGATGTCCGCGATTTCTTCCCCGAACAATTGCACCACCCAGTACCGCTTGATGGAATCGCGATTCATGGCGCTGTAGATAATTCCGCCGGCAAGCCCGGCGATGGCAATGACCACAGACAGCATTCCTGTCAACAACAACCCTCGGGAGGGAACGCGCATCCGGGCGCGGATCGTGTTGTGGTCGACTTTTATGGCGGTTTCCGACGGATCGTGCCCGAACTGCGGCCGCTGAAACTGTCGTTGCCCAAAATCGCTGGTCATGAATTCTCGGTGGAATCGATCGATATCAATAAAGCAATAAATTCAGGAATGGTTTTGAAGAGGGGGCCGCCCGCCCGATCCCGGTGAATGCCACGATCCACCGGTGTCGGCATGAGCAATCCGGGACACCGACCTCATATTATGCTTCAGCACCCAACGATTGAACAGGATCTCCGATTCGGATTGCCGGCGCCGGTTCCCCGGCAGAGCAAGCGGCTTGGCCAGTTCCGCCGGAACAAATCCGCACCGGCGTTTTTGGCCCGGATTGCCGGTTGGCGACGGAGACGGGGACCCGCCTGGTTCGATTTGGCGGGTGACACGACACTCCGCGGCAACGGACCGGCGGGCCGGTTTTGGAGCCCGGGGGGGACGGGGCTGGCGGGACCGCCGGTGGCGGTTCGCTACCGGTCCTTGCCGGGAAATGAACTGCGGCAACGTGTCGGCGCCCGTTACCGGCGGGCGGCACTGGTCGTGTCCCGGCGACCGACGTGTCGGGTCAAAAAGGCTGCCTTGGCCAACACCGCGTTATTGGAGCCGGCCGCCGGCAAATCGTCCGGGTCGTAACCGGCGGCGGCCAAATGGTCTTGTTCCAGTTCGCTCATGATCAGAACCTGCGGGCGAATGGTCAGCCCGGAACTGCCGGTTTCCCGGCCAATACCGCGATTGGTAAAACCGCGATTGAGACCGGGAATGCCGCTGAGACCCGGAACGCCACGGGCGGTGGAACCTTCGGCCGAGCGGGTTACGCCACCGACCGACAGCGTTCCTCCATCGGGAACCATGACGGAACCACGATAGGTAAAGGTAGAAAATGTGGGAAGCTGCACCACCTGAGCGGCGAGTTCGCCGGCGAACAGGGCCGCGGCGGCCAGGCCAGCGACCAACCCGGGAAGGGGAGCGGTAATTCGGGCCATCGTATGGGTTCCTTGACGAATCTGTCCGTAACGGTTCCGGTTTTTCGCCGCCGGCCGGCAATGTTGGCCGTTCCCGACCGGTGGTCGGTGTTACGGGGCATTATACCGATCGAGCGGGCCGAAGCCAGTTTGCGGTGGCGAGGGCCGTTTCGTCGAATTTGGCGTGTTTTGGTATTTAGCGGTTGACGGTCGGGGGCTGATTTCTTAACTTTACCGATTCGCTTCGGAGCTCGCTTTCGAGCCCGCTTTCCGGAGTGAACAGATCCTTTGCGGGCTGGATTCAACCCTTACCCTGTTGAGATTGTTCGGTGGCAGGTCCCATTCACGAAGTCATTCGGATCCGTATGGAAGCATACGATCACTCTGTGCTGGATCAAAGTGCGCAGGAAATCGTGGATACCGCCAAGCGAACGCACTCGGAGGTGCATGGTCCGATTCCGCTGCCGACACGAATTGAACGATACACGGTCTTGTCCAGTCCGTTTATCGACAAGAAAGCGCGGCAGCAATTCGAAATCCGCACTCACAAACGTCTGATTGATATCGTGCAGGCGACTGCCAAGACGATCGAGGCGCTCAACAAGTTGAGTTTGCCGGCAGGCGTTGAGATCAAGATCAAGGCTTCGGCCAAATAATAAAAGCACGCCTGGTAACAGGCGGGCTTGTCGGGATTCTGTCTGGCCTGTCGCCAGTCCGATCCATCGCGTTAACGAATTTGCATCCGTCAATCCTTCCATCGTATCTCCATGATCTGGAAGCTTGCGGGGTAAGTCAGGTCAGAGATCGGTCCGCGCCACCCCTCGGGGGGATGGTGGTCAGGCCGACACGGCTGCCACAGGTGGTGGCCCACTGTACCTGGTCTCCCGGCAGGCAAGTGCCCAGCAATACGAACCAGCCATCAGGTGACTGAAATGAGCAAGGGAATCCTCGGCCGCAAGGTCGGAATGACCCAGGTATTCGATCCGGAAACCGGCATTGCCACGCCGGTCACCGTCGTGGAAGCAGGACCGTGCACGGTTTTGCAAATTCGCACCGTGGATCGCGATGGTTACGAAGCGGTTCAGCTGGGCTTTCTGGAAAAGGCCAGGCCCAAAAAAGACAAACGCTCCCGGCCCAGTCAGGCCAGCCGCGCCGAGCGGGGTCAGGTTGCCAGTATCGGCAGCAAGCGAAGCAAAAAGCTGGCCAGCGCCGGTGTTTCCGTGCTTCCCCGGGCCGATTGCGAGCCACCCCGGTTTGTCCGCGAATTGCGGGGCAGCACCGACGGATACGAAGTGGGCCAGCAAATCGGCGTCGATACACTGGAGGGCGTGGCCTCGGTCGATGTCGTGGGAATCAGCAAGGGTCGCGGGTTTGCCGGCGTCATGAAACGCCACAATTTTTCGGGCCAGCGGGCCACGCACGGGGTCAAGAAGGTCCACCGGCACGCCGGAGGAACGGGCATGAGTGCCGCCCCCAGCCGGGTGTTCAAGGGCAAGCGGATGGGCGGCCAGTACGGGAATGCCCGTACCACCCAGCGGAATCTGAAACTGCACCGGATTGATTCGGAAAACAACCTGTTGCTGATCCAGGGTGCCGTGCCGGGCCCCAATGGCGGCATGTTGATTATTCGCGAAACCAACATGGTCTGAGCAGGCACGATCCGCAACCCGGGCGGAAACATTTTATTTCTGGTGTGGTTTTAATTTTGGTGTTTGGTTTTTTTTGTTTTTGATTGCGGACAAACCCAGATGGCAAGCTTACCCGTATTCGACAAACGCGGCAGTCAGGTCGGGACATACGACATTGATCCGGACGAATTGTCGGCCACGATCAACAAGCAGTTGCTGCATGATGCCGTGGTGATGTACCAGGCCAATTTGCGTCAGGGTTCGCACAAGACCAAGACACGCAGCGAGGTGGCCGGCAGCACCAGGAAAATGTACCGCCAGAAAGGGACCGGAAACGCCCGGGCCGGTTCACGCCGGAGCGGGATTCGGCGGGGTGGCGGTCATATTTTTGCCAAAAACAACCGCGATTACGGTTACCGGCTGCCCCGCAAAGCCCTGCAGCGGGCCACCCGGATGGCTTTGGCTGGCAAAATTCGGGACGAGCAGGTTTGGGTGCTGGAGGAATTGTCGCTTGAGCAGCCCCGGACCTCGGAGGTGGCTGCCTTGCTGGGAGCCCTGAAGTTGCGTGACAGGACAACCCTGATTGCCACCGATGGAACCAGTCAGAATGTTTACAAGAGTGCCCGGAATATTCCTGGCGTGACCGTTTCGCACGTCGGCGATCTGAATGCATTTACGATCCTGCGACCGCATCAGGTGCTGATTACGCGGTCCGCTCTGGACGCCATGCGCAAGGGTCGCGGCGCCGATGCGGCCAGTCCCGACTAGGCCGGCTGCCCGAATTCACCCCATCCGTTCCTGGTTCAACAACGCCAAACCAACCAGCCCCAGCGAAAGCCGACTGCGATGCCACGCGTGATTACCAAACGAAACCGGCCTGAACCGAAACCGAAAGGTCCCCGGCTGGAGCCGCACCAGATCATCCTGCGACCGATGGTCACCGAGAAAGGCCTGTTTTATTCGCAGGCCAACAATCAGTACACGTTTGAGGTCAATCCCCTGGCGACCAAGACGGAAATCAGGAACGCCGTGGAATTGCTGTTTGAGGTCAAGGTGTCCCGGGTCATGACCCAGACACGCAAAGGCAAACCCCGCCGGTACCGTTTTCGGTACGGTCGAACCAAGGGGTACAAAAAGGCAATTGTGCGTCTGGATGGCGATCACCGCATTGACTTCTTTTAATCCCGGCGACCGGGAAACCGGCTGGCCTGAAGCTGCACAACTCACCCTCATTTGATTTGAAGCAACCGAAATGGGCGTTCGAAAATACAAACCGACATCGGCCGGTCGCCGCAATGCCAGCGTCAGCGATTTTGCCGACCTGACACCGGGTGCTGCACCGGAAAAGTCGCTGCTGAAACCGGTCCGCAAAACCGGCGGCCGCAACAATCAGGGCAAGATCACGGCGCGACACCGGGGTGGCGGACACAAACGCATGTACCGGATGATAGACTTTCGCCGCAACAAGGACGGCGTGCCGGCCCGGGTGAATTCCATCCAGTACGATCCCAACCGCAGTGCCCGGATTGCGTTGCTGCATTACAACGACGGTGAGAAACGGTATATCCTGGCCCCGGACGGCCTGAAGGCAGGCGACATTGTGGAAAGCGGCGGTGACGTGGCGCCCCGGCTCGGCAATTGCCTGCCCTTGAAAAACACTCCGCCAGGCACCGTGATTCACAATATCGAAATGCGTCCCGGGCAGGGCGCGGCGATTTGCCGCAGCGCCGGCACCTCGGCCACGTTGATGGCCCGGGAAGCCGAATGGGCCCAGATTTCGTTGCCCAGCGGCGAGATCCGGCGAATTCCGGCCGCCTGCCGGGCCACCATCGGCCGGGTCGGCAACACCGATCACAACAGCATTCGACTGGGCAAGGCCGGGCGGAAACGCTGGCTGGGCCGTCGGCCCCATGTGCGGGGCACCGCCATGAACCCGATTGATCACCCGCATGGTGGCGGCGAAGGCCGGACCAAGGGGGGACGGCATCCGGTCAGCCCGTCCGGCAAGCCGGCCAAGGGCGGGGCCACCCGCAAACGAAGCAAACCGTCCAACTCGGCGATCGTGCGCCGGCGACGGTCGCGCCGCTATGGCCAGCTTCGGGTGCACCGCTAGACCGGCCGTCATCCCCTTGACCGTTCCCGCCCGAATTCGCAAACAGTTTTATTTCAAATCCGGTTCAGCCAACCAACCAGACAGTGATATGAGTCGCTCCCAGAAAAAAGGCCCGCACGTCGACGACAAACTGTACGCCAAGGTGTCTCGACTGGACGAGGTCGGCAAAAAAGAACCCATCAAGACCTGGGCCCGCTCCTGCACGGTGGTACCGGAATTTGTGGGGCACACGTTCATGATCCACAACGGCAAACAGCACATCAAGGTTTTTGTGACCGAAGACATGGTGGGACACAAGCTGGGCGAATTTGCGCCGACGCGGACGTTTCGGGGTCACTCGGGCAAGGGCAAGTAGGCGACTGGCCCACGGGCCGGCAACAGACGGAGATCACACTATGTCATTTATCGCATCGCACCGGGGAGCCCGCATTAGCCCCCGCAAGGTTCGTCCGCTGGCCGATCTGGTGCGCGGCAAGTTTGTCGATGAAGCACTGGATATTTTGCGTTACCAGCCCCACCGCGGTGCCCGGATGCTGGAGAACGTGATCAAGAGCGCGTTGGCCAATGCCCAGGATCCGGACCAGAATCCCGGTCGGATGGTCGACGTGGACGAATTGTTCATTGCCACCGTGCGGGTCGACGGCGGCCCCACGTTCAAACGGGTCCGGCCGCGGGCCCGGGGAATGGCATTCATGATCAAAAAGCGGATGTCGCACATTCACGTCGAAATTGACCAGGTCTAGTTACAAGCCAATTCCGTCAAGAAATTCCGTTAAGAGAAACACAACCATGGGTCAAAAGGTAAATCCGGTCGGATTTCGAACCGGAATCATGATGGGCTGGAAAAGTCGCTGGTACGCTCCCAAGGAGGAGTTTGCGGCGCTGTTGCTGGAGGACAAAAAGCTCCGCGAGTTCATCAAGAAACACCCTACCCGCAATTACAAGGCCGCCGGGATCGACCGGATTGAAATCGAACGGACGCGGGACGAGGTCAAGGTGATCCTGTTCGTGGCCCGCCCCGGACTGATCATTGGCAAGAAAGGTCAGGAGATTGAGGTGCTGCAGGATGAACTGCAGAACCTGATCGGCCGCCGCATCAACCTGAAGATCGAGGAGCTGTCCCGCCCGGAATTGCAGGCCCAGCTGGTCGCCGAGAAAATTGCCGAACAACTGTCCAAACGGGCCAGCTTTCGCCGCACCATGAAACGGGCGATCGAGGAAACCATGGACGCCGGCGCCCGGGGAATCAAGGTCCAGCTGGCGGGCCGCCTCGGTGGTGCTGAAATGGCACGACGTGAAAAACAAATCGCCGGATCGATCCCGCTTAGTACCCTTCGCGCAAAAATTGATTATGGCATTACCGAAGCCATGACCGCGCAAGGGCACATCGGGGTGCAGGTCTGGATTAACCAGGGTAACTTACGGAGACGAAACCGATGGCGCTGATGCCCAAACGGGTCAAGCATCGAAAGGTCCAAAGAGGTCGTATAAGAGGTAACGCCACCCGGGGCAACAAGGTTGTCTTTGGGGATTACGGGTTACAGTCGCTGGATCCGGGCTGGATGAAGGCGCAAACGATCGAGGCCGGACGTATTGCCGCAACCCAGTACATTCGGGGTGAAGGGAAACTGTACATTCGCGTTTTCCCGCATCGCTCCATTACATCGACTCCGCTGGAAACCCGGATGGGCAAAGGCAAGGGGGAACCGGAATTCTGGGTGGCCACGATCAGGCCAGGCACGATCCTGTACGAACTGGGAGGCGTGACCGAACAACAGGCCAAAATCTGTTTTGCCCGTCTGGCCCACAAAATGCCTTTCCGGGTGAGAATGGTGAAACGACGGTCCATGTAGCAACCCGGTCCAGGTAGCATCATCGCAACACGGCCGCGACCCTCCGGGGTTTACCCAACCAGAACGATCTAAACACCAGACACTTTCAGCACCTGTGCAACGGCAGATTTGAAATGAGCGAAGCATCCGAATTGCGACAAATGAGTGACGAGCAGCTGGCCGCCACGTTGCAGGAAACCTGCAAAACGCTGTTTCGTTTGCGGATCCAGTCGCAAACCGAACGACTGGATGTGCCCACCGAACTGCGCCGCAACCGGCAGTTGATCGCCCGAATCAAAACGGTGCAGCGCGAACGCGAACTGGCCGCTGCCCGGGCCGCAACCTGACCAGGCCTGCCGGCCTGAATCGCCGGCCCTGACCGTACAAACGTATTACCAATTATCCCTTTTGGATTCCGATCCCCGAATTCCGACAGACTGCCAGATATGCCAAAACGTCAAGCCATTGGTCGAGTGACCAGCGACAAAATGCAAAAAACCCGGGTCGTCGAGATCCCCCGGCTGGTCCGGCACCCCAAGTACAGCAAGTTCGTTCGCAAGCGAACCGTGTGCTACGTGCACGATGAAAACAACGAATCGGGATACGGCGACACGGTGGAAATCATCGAGTCCCGCCCGTTGAGCAAGAAAAAACGCTGGTCCCTGGTCCGCGTGATTGAAAAGAACCAGGAAGTCGACGTGGCAGCATTGCGGGCTGCCCGGAAACAGGAAGAACTGGACGCGGCCGCCGGCGTCGCGGCCGATAACTGATTGCAGCGTCCCCGACGGATCGCCGCATGCGGCCCCGCCACCGGCACCTGACCCGTTTCGCTCAAACCATTCACCCCCTTACGACGTCCGATGATCCAGCAAGAATCCCGGTTACAGGTAGCCGACAATACCGGCGCACGTGAACTGATGTGTATCAAGGTCCTCGGCGGTTCCCGCCGCCGCACGGCGAGTGTCGGGGACATTATCGTGTGCAGTGTCAAAAGCGTACTGCCGGGCAGTGACATCAAGAAAAAGACGGTTGTGCGGGCGGTCATCGTTCGCTGCAAACAACCGACCCGCCGCCCGGACGGCAGCTACATCCGGTTTGACAGCAATGCGGCCGTGATTATCGATAACGAGAAAAACCCTCGCGGGACCCGGATTTTCGGCGCTGTTGCCCGGGAATTGCGGGATCGCAACTTTATGAAAATTGTCAGCCTCGCCAGTGAAGTGATTTGACCGGCGGGAATCGCCGCCCCGCGGCGGAACCCGGGCCGGTGACTCGCTGAAACTGAAAGATTGCCAACCCGTTAACCCGTTAACCCGTTAACCCGTTACCCTGAATCGCCAAGGCGAACGAATCCAGATAAAGCCATGTCCACCCGACTGCAAACCCTGTACGACCACCAGATCATTCCCAAGCTGTCGGAAAAATTCGGCCGCACCAACCGGTTGTCGTTGCCCCGCCTGGACAAGATCGTGATCAACATGGGCGTTGGATCGGCCCTGCAGGACAAAAAGAACCTGGAAGATGCGGTGGCGGCGATGACGCTGATTTCCGGTCAAAAACCGGTGATTACACTGGCGCGGAAATCGGTTGCCAACTTTCGCTTGCGGGAAGGCAACGCGATCGGTTGCAAGGTCACGCTGCGGGGCAGCCGGATGTATGAATTCATGGATCGCCTGCTCAGCCTGGTCCTGCCCCGGGTTCGTGACTTTCGCGGCGTCAGCCCCAAGGCCTTTGACGGGCGGGGCAATTACAGTCTGGGATTGACTGAGTACCTGGTATTCCCGGAACTGAATCCGGACAAATTTACCCGGTCCCAGGGCATGAATATTGTATTCGTGACTTCAACCGACAGCGACGAGGAAGGCCGCGAATTGTTGCGTCAGTTCGGGATGCCGTTTCGCGAGCAGAAATCCGGCGCCGCCGCCTGACGGCGACACCGCCGGGCAACCGTTTTTTCATTCATTCAACCGATTCATTACTAGTAACAACAGGTTCAGTTGTGGCACGAAAATCGAAGATTGCCAAGGCCAACCGGACGCCCAAGTTTGCGGTGCGTCGCGAGCGGCGTTGCAAGATGTGCGGGCGCCCGCGAGCGGTTTACCGGAAGTTCGGGATCTGCCGGATCTGCTTCCGCAATCTGGCAGACAAGGGACTGATTCCTGGTGTTCGAAAAGCAAGTTGGTAACGAGGGTAACTGCATATGATGACCGACCCAATCGCCGACATGCTGACGCGAATTCGAAACGCGGTTAGTGTGGAACGGCCACAAGTTGAAATGCCGATCTCCAAGGTAAAACGGGGTGTCGCCGACGTGCTCAAGCGCGAAGGGTACATCTGGGACTGGTCGGAAATTGCCGACGAGTCCAAACCCGTATCCAACTTGCGAATTGAACTGAAGTACGGCCCGGCCGGCGAAAAAGTGATCCGCCGGATTCGACGAATCAGCAAACCGGGGTGCCGGGTTTATTCCCGCTCCAGCGACTTGCGGCCCATTCTCAACGGACTGGGCATCAGTATTCTCAGCACCAGCCGGGGTGTCATGAGCGATCGCGAAGCGCGACAACAAAAAGTCGGTGGCGAGGTACTCTGCGAGGTCTGGTAAATTTTTCGGCCGGGTCCTGCACCCGCGGCCTTTCCCCACAACATTTCATTGACATTCGTTTCCGATTTTCACCATGTCCAGAATTGGCAAACAACCTGTTCGCATTCCCGCCGGCGTGACCGTCACGATCGATGGCCGCAAGGTCTCGGTTCAGGGACCCCGTGGCAATTTGACCTGTGCCACGCGTCCGGAGGTTGCCGTCAGTGTCGACCAGGACAACCAGCAGGTTGTCGTGACCCGCAACAACGACGAGCGGGCCTCCCGGGCCTTTCACGGGCTGACCCGGGCCCTCATCAACAACATGGTGCAGGGGGTCAAGGACGGTTATGAAAAGAAACTGGAGTTGCAGGGCGTCGGCTACGTCTGCAGCGTTTCGGGAAACCAGTTGTCGCTCCGTGTGGGGTATGCCAACGAACTGCAAAATGACCATTCCGGCCGGGTTGAACGTCACCTGCCCCGACAATACCCACGTCAACGTCGACGGCTGTGACAAGCAACTCGTCGGAAAATTTGCCGCCGAGGTGCGGGCGCTGCGCAAACCCGAGCCCTACAAGGGCAAGGGCATCCGCTACGTCGGGGAACATGTCAAGATAAAACCAGGTAAATCGGCAAGTTGATGGCCGGCGACCGGCAGGCGCCGGGCAGCCCCTGCCAACCCAGCTTTTTTTCAGGATCAGAATCGTGAGACTGGCCAAATTCAGAAACGTACAACGTTGGCGTCGGAAAAACCGGGTCCGCAAGAAATTGCGCGGAACGCCGGACCAGCCACGGTTGTCGGTGCATCGCAGCAACAAGCACCTGTACTGTCAGATAATCGATGACGAATCGGGACGCACCCTGGCCTCCGCCAGTACTCGAGACTCATCGTTGCGCGACAATATCAAGAACGGTGGCAACTGTGATGCCGCCAAACTGGTCGGGCCAGACCATTGCCCAGCGGGCCCAGGCCGCCGGAGTCACCCGGGTTACATTTGATCGGGGCCGCTTCAAGTATCACGGCCGGGTCGCCGAGTTGGCCACCGCGGCCCGCGAGGGCGGGCTGCAGTTTTAGCTGTCTGAAAGCGGTCGGCGACGACCGTTCGGGCAAACCTGTCAGGATTTGAAATTCTCCCGCGGAGCAACAAGTACCGTGTCCAACGATTCCAGCAGTTCCCTGATTGAACGCACAGTCAAAATCAAGCGTTGCGCCGCCGTGGTCAAGGGTGGTCGCCGTTTCAGCTTTGCCGCCATGGTCGTCAATGGCGATGGCCGGGGCAAGGTCGGCTGGGGGTACGGCAAGGCCAATGAGGTGCCCCCCAGCGTGGAAAAAGCCAACAAGCAGGCCGCCCGCACGATGATTCAGGTCCCCCTGGTCGACGGCACGATTCCGCATACGGTCAAGGGCCGCTTCGGGGCGGCCCGCGTGATCCTGTTGCCGGCCGGGGCCGGAACCGGGATTATCGCCGGCTCGGCAGTCCGGGCCGTTTGCGAAGCGGCTGGCGTGACCGACATCCTGACCAAGAGTTTTGGCAGCAACAATCCGGTCACGCTGGTCAAGGCCACGATCGATGCCATGACCAAACTGAGAACCCGTGACGACGTCCAACGTCTGCGAGGAGTTTCCGAACTATGAACCTGCATGAAGTCAACGCCGGCATCCACAAGTTCAAACGCCGCAAACGGCTCGGCCGGGGCACCGGATCCGGACTGGGCAAAACGTCCGGGCGGGGACACAAGGGTCAACGGTCGCGGGCCGGCTCGTCCCAGCATTCACAGTTCCAGGGAGGCGCCATGCAGATGTTCCGGCGAATCCCCAAACGCGGTTTCAACAACAAGTTCGCGGCCAGCGTCCTGGCGGTCAACGTCGGACAGCTGGAGCAACTGTTCGAATCCGGCGCCGAGGTCAATCCGGAAACGCTGGCCATGACGTCCGTGGGAAAATCCGGTTTCGACGTGCTGAAAATTCTGGGCGATGGAGAATTGACCAAACAGCTGCGGATTGCAGCGCACCGGTTCAGTCAGACAGCTCGGGAAAAAATTGAGAACGCGGGCGGTCAAATCGTCGAGTTGCCCGGCAAAACGCCGGTGGTCAAGAACCGTCAGAAATCAGCAGCCAAATAGGTCGCCCGGCAAGGCAACCGGTCGCTCGGGACAACCATTCGCCCGGAAATCGCCGGGCCCGGTCCGCCCGCCCGGCCGGGCTCCCGAGGCGCGGGCACGGCCGCCCCGGTAAATGGCCGCGACGGGGGGATGGCACCCTGCATGCGGGTGGTTGTGATTCGGTCCCGGGCGCCGGCGGCAAGTTTGGCGGACCGGCACCGCAGTCCGGCCGCCGGGAAATTCACGGCGCGGCTGCGGCCAACTTGCCAACTCGTATTGCCACCGGGCGGTTCAGCCTTCAAAATTGCCCCTAACCCATTCAACCCGCACAGCGGCCGATTCCCCCGGGGCGGTCGTTCATACGTCAACCCAACACGGTACCTGAGATGCTGGAAAAACTCAGAATCATTTTCACCATCCCGGAACTTCGTCAGAAAATCTTTCTGACCCTGTTCCTGCTGTGCGTCTACCGCGTCGGCTGGCAGATTCCGCTGCCCATGATCGACCATTCCCAGTTGGGATCGCTGGCAGGTGACTCCGGCACGCTGGGCCGGTTTCTGGAACGGGTCTCGGTATTCAGCGCCAGCCAGCTGACGCAGATCACGATCTTTGGCCTGGGGATCATGCCCTACATTTCGGCCGCCATTATTTTGCAATTGCTGGGCTCGGTTTACAAACCGCTGGAGGATCTGCGGAAGGAAGGCGAGGCCGGACGCAAGAAGATTAACGAGTACACGCGCTATCTGACGGTGGTGCTTTGCCTGCTGCAGAGTGCCGCCTTTCTGACCTTTGTGGTTATGCAACCCGATGAAGGCGGCCACAACATGATCGCGGCCGAGTTCAAGAATGCCGACGGGCACATGGGGATGGGATGGTGGCTGACCGCCGTTCTGATCATGACCTGCGGTTCCGTCTTCCTGATGTGGCTGGGTGAACAAATCGACGAGTTTGGGATTGGCAACGGAATCAGCTTGTTGATCATGGCCGGCATCGTCGCCCAAATGCCGGGGGCCCTGAATTCGCTGATCAGCAACGCCAGTTTCGAGTTGTCCGGACTGTTCAACGGCAACCGTCGGAATCGAAACGTTTATTGCCCTGGGTCTGCTGTTTGTGGGAGTGGTGCTGGGAATTGTGTTTATCACGCTGGCCCAGCGACGGATTCCCACTCAAAGCGCCAAACATGTCCGTGGCCGTCGTGTGTATGGAGGAACTCGGCAGTACATGCCACTGCGAATCAATCAGGCCGGTGTGATGCCGATCATTTTTGCCAGTTCCCTGTTAATGTTTCCCGCCGCTGCTGTTGATCAGTTTCGGCAGCTGGCTGGGCGACAACATCTTTGGAAATTTTTTCAGCACGATCGGGGATGCCTTCCAGAACCAGGCGTCGCTGCTGTTCAATCTGGCGTATATCGCCATGATTTACTTTTTCTGCTATTTCTGGACGGCCATTACGTTCAACCCCAAGGAAATATCGGAAAACCTCAAGGAAAGCGGTACCTTTATTCCCGGGTTACCGGCCCGGCAAAACGACCTCCAATTATCTGGAAAACGTGATCGAGCGGATCACGTACGTGGGGGCCGGATTTCTGGCACTGGTCGCCGTGATTCCAACGCTGGTGTCCAGTTTCCTGGATGTCAACTATATGGTGGCCAGCTTTTATGGAGGAACTGGCCTGCTGATCGCCGTGAGCGTCGCCTTTGACCTGGTTCAAAAAATTGACAGCCATCTGGTGATGCGAAACTACAAGGGATTGCTCGAGTAATCCCGCCGGTTGTCCTCATCAGGGGTTGTCCCTCATCAGGGGTTGTCCTCATCAGGGGTTGTCCTCATCAGGTATTCGTAATGCGAATCGTTTTCATTGGTCCACCCGGTGCCGGAAAGGGTACCCAATGCCAGCGGCTGGCCGCGCACCTCAACTTGCCCCATTTGTCGACCGGCGACATCCTCAGATCCGCCATTCGCGAGGGGACCAAACTGGGTCAGGTGGTGGGGCCGATCATGGAGCAGGGCGGCCTGGTCAGTGACGATTTGATGCTGGGCGTGGTCAGTGAACGATTAATGCAGCCGGAATGTGCCAATGGCTACCTGCTGGACGGGTTTCCGCGAACGGTACCGCAGGCTGCTGCCTTTCGTGATTATCTGGCAAGCCACGGGCAGCAGCTGGACCATGTGGTCGAACTGCGGGTGGCGGATGAGGAACTGGAAAAACGCCTTGAGCTGCGGTTCCGGCAAATGGAGCATCCGCGCCCCGATGATCGCCCAGAGTCGGTTCCCAACCGGTTGCGCCTGTACCACGCGGAAACCGAACCGCTGCTCAGTTTCTACGCGGAACAGAACGATCTGCTGAAAACCATCGATGGAACCGGTTCCATGGAAACCGTTTTCCAGCGAATCCTGGCCACGCTGCAACCGGCCTGAGGGGCGGCTCGCCACTGCCACTGCCGGCGTCGCCACGATTCCCGGCCAGCGCGCTGCCCGTCCGTCAGGCTGCCGACCGGTCCCGGGCCCGCTTTTCCGGGCGGAAGGCCCGGCGCCGGGTTGGACCCGTCCCGGCCCCGCCGGTTTTATCGTCTGGATGAAATGGGGCGGTGAGCGCCGATATTCGGTGGTCGCCCCCTCGGGACCGGCGTTTTTATCCACTCTTTTCGAAAAATCGGCCGAGCCGTTTGGCAATGACGGGGAACCAGGCTACGTTTCCCTGCCAACTTTTTCTATCCCAACCACGCTGCAAACCGGGCAGGACCAGGCAGATGACTCACAACCAGCCGATCACGCTCGATGAATTGCTGGAGCGGTGCATGGGCGAGCTGCAATTTGCCCAAAACATCCTGAAGAGCTTTCTGGATTGCTGCCATATCCAGCTGGATGAAATTCGGGCAGAGATTGAAAGCGGCTGCCCGGACGCCCTGTTTCGGAAAATCCATCGGCTCAAGGGAACGGCAGCGACCGTGGCGGCCCAACCGCTGCACGCGTCGCTGGAACGCCTGGAGGCCCTTGTCCACTCCGGCTCCGGCAAACCGGAGGCCACTCGCCAGCTGCTGGACCAGTTCGACCAGGCAGTCGCCGAGTACGACAAGGTTTCCCGGTACGTTGAAAGCGAGTTACTGAAGTGACGCAACAGCCAGCGTGACCGGTCAAAAAGTTCAGCGGATTCCGATCATGAAGATTCTGATTGTCGAAGACAGCATGACTGACGCTGCCATGGTCCAGTTTGCACTGCAAACGCATGGCCATGACGTGGTCGTCGCCGAAACCGGCGAAGCGGGCCTGCAACTGCTGCGGCAGCAGAATTTTCAGGTCATGATTACCGACTGGGAACTTCCGGGAATCAGCGGACTGGAGCTGTGCCGAACGATTCGCAACCGGGCCTGCAGCCACTATATCTACATTGTCATGTTGACGTCCCGGGACGCCAAAAGTTGCGTGATCGACGGGCTGGCCGCGGGTGCCGACGACTACCTGACCAAACCGTTTGAACCCCAGGAGCTGTTTTTCCGGATTCGGGTGGCCGAGCGACTGCTTTCGTTGCAGGGCCGCGACGTGTTGATCTTCTCGCTGGCCAAACTGGCCGAATCCCGGGACCCGGAAACCGGCGCCCACCTGGAGCGGATGCGCGAGTACTGCCGGATTCTGACCCGTGAACTGGCCAAAATGCCCCGTTTTCAACACGCGATCGACGCCGATTTTGCGGAAGCCATCTATTTGACCAGTCCCTTGCATGACATCGGCAAGGTAGGAATTCCCGACCATATCCTGCTGAAACCGGGCAAACTGACGGATGCAGAATTTGAGATCATGAAGTCGCACGCGCGTCTGGGAGGTGAAACGCTGGGCGCGGCCGCATCCCTGCATCCCAATCATTCCTATTTGTTAATGGCCCGCGACATTGCGATGAGTCATCATGAGCGGTTCAACGGGTCCGGTTACCCGTCCGGATTGCAAGGCGAGTCAATCCCGCTGTGCGGCCGGATTGTGGCACTGGCCGATGCCTACGATGCGCTGACCAGCAAACGGGTGTACAAGAACGCCCTGACTCACGAGCAATCCGCACAAATCATCGTGGATGATGCTGGCAGCCACTTCGACCCTCACATTGTCGACGCCTTCCTGAAATGCTCTGGCGAGTTTAACCGGGTGCGGCAAATGTTCTGTGACGACACCAACGGGAAACACACCGCTTTTTCGGCGAACGATCGTCTGGCGACTCCGCATCCGGACGCTGTGCCGGTCGTCACCTTGCCGGCTGCCCTGATGATCAGCCCCTCGAACTCCGCTCAATCGCAATGAACAGGACGTTGTAATTCTCTTCGGGGAAGACGGTAATCTGCCCGATTTGCCGGTTCGGGATGCGGGCGGTCATCCTCATCATCTCCAGCCTGTCCCGATAGACCAGGTTCCAGTCCATAAACGCCTCCATGTAACCGACCCCTTCGATGTCATGGTCGAAGTTGGTCAGCAGCAGCGTGCCGCCGGGATTCAGGCGATCGAACAGTTCCGCCGCCAGCCGCTGGCTCATGGCGTCATTCAGGTAATCACACAATCCCGAGCTGTAGATCAGATCGAACCCGCTCAAGTCAATGCGACCGCTGAGGACTTCCCGGGCCGACGCGTGCACGGTCTGGACGCCATAACGGCCGTACTCGCGATCGATCAGTTGCAGGCTCAGGGGGTCCGAATCGATGGCCACCAGACGGCCCAGTTGACGACGGATAACGGCGGCCGACAATTCCGCCTCGCGAAGGTGACCGGCCGCCAGCGACAGGACATGCGGACGATCGATCTGGCGGGACAACTGGTCGATGATGTCGGCGATAATGCCACGCCGGCTTTTAACCCCCTGGCAGGCCGAGGAAAGGGTGGTGCAGGCGTGCAAACGCTGCCCCAGTTCACTCATCGGAGGCGGATCCCAGCAATGTTCGGTCCCGTAGATGTAATCCAGCAATTCGGCGTCACCGGCGTAGCCGCGGGGTTTCGCAAACGCCCGACGCGTCAGGGCGTCTTCGTGCAATACCCGGGCAATCCGGTGCCGTCGGCACTTTTCCACAAACGCGTGCCACCCGGCCAGGTCCAGGTCGCGGCGTCTCAAATGCAAAACGGCGTAGATGTGCCGCAGCAACTCGGCCACTTGTTCTCCATCGACGTCCGGGTCCTCCAGACGCGACAGGGCCACATCCAAAAACATCAATACCGGTTCATCGCGCCCGACTTCGAATTTGGGCGAGGGCAACAACAAATGGGTATTGTCAACTCGCGCATCAGTGGCGGACGGGTTGCGCCGCGCAACTGGCTGGTTCCTCCTGGTGTCCGGTACTTTTTGAATCATAAGGAGGTTTGCCGCCTAAAACAGGGAACAGACGGGTGCCGGCGATCGAACGAGTCATTCTGCCGTGGACCGAACACGACAAGGTTCTCCGTGGCGACCTTTCCGGACGGTATACTATTTAATTACATCTTCGGCGTCAAATCCGGCCGCGGATTCGGGAAACATCACAGCTTGCCTCTCCCGCACTGACCCTCCCGATCCGTTCTGCCGGAACGGCCCTTCCGCAACCGACGCTGGCAACGATTTGAGTCTCCAAATCTTCGCCATGCAGCCCAACCGGCACATCCCGATTAATCCGCATCAAATCAAAATGCGTCGGCCGGGCGGGAACAATCCGTCGCGTTTCCCGCCCGGCGAAAGCTAATTTTGAGCATGGGGCGGCCCTCTTTTCCGGGTCCCGAAGACGGCCACAGCCGTGACCCCGTTTGACTGCCGGCCAATCACGTGTTGCGACGCGCCCACCCCCGAGCAAAACGCCTCGATGCGACATCCCACTTCCGAAAACAAAACCAGCGATTTCTCGGGCCGCTGGACCGAATTTGTCACCCGCGCGAATGGTTCCGGGCCGACCAACCCGCCGCCGGACGAATCGTCCATTCGAAATGTCTGCAAACATTTCCAGACCGCCCGTCGCGCCGCTGGCAACGATACCCACCTGTACCGGCTGGAACAAAACTACCTGTCATCCCGATCCGCCCTTTCAGGATACGTCCCGGGGGTTTGCGAGTTCGATGCGGTTGAGCGATCCGATTCGACGCTGAAACTGTTCCGCAAGTATTGTCCGGGAAGAAATCTCGAGGAGTTCCTGCCGCGACCGGCCCCGCCGCGACAGGTTATCGAAGTCGGCATCCGGTTGCTGACCAGCTTGTCCGGAATACACGACCTGGGCCTGCTGCATCGCAACCTGAAGCCCGCCAATGTCATCATTGATAGCAACGGTGACATGACGCTGACCGACGGGGGTCTGGATTTCGCAGCATTTGATTGTGCCTCGGATGATTCGGACGATGTTGACTCGGTCGTCTGGATCGCCCCCGAACAACTGGGCATGCTGGAGGAACCTGTCTCACCCGCCGCCGATTTGTATTCGGTGGGGATCATCCTGTTTTATTGCCTGACAGGAAAGCTGCCGTTTGAGATCGGTGATGTGGGATCCGTGCTGTACCAAAAGATGTCTGCGGCTGCGCCGCGTTGCAGCCAGCCGGGTCTCGCGATGCCGCGGGTGCTGGACCACATTATCCGCCGTCTGGTTGCCAGCCACCCGCAACAACGGTACCAGACCTGCCACGGCGTTATTCACGATTTGACGTTGTTGGCCACGGCACTCGAAAACGACGATCCCAATCCCTGTTTTGCGATTGGCGCGACCGATTCGCGGCAATCGCTCGTGGAGCCCAGTTTTCTGGGTCGCCAGCAGGAATTGGAGCAACTGGAGCAATGCCTGCTGCAGGGTGCCCAGGGCAACGCGGGGACACTGGCGATCGAGGCCGTTTCAGGCTGCGGCAAGACCCGATTGCTGGATGCCGTCGGGGATATCGCCCGGCAACTGGGACAATGGGTAATCGGCGGAAACGGACAAAACGACGTTGCCCCCCGAACCTATGACACAATTGTGCAGTTACTGGTACCGGTCATCGAGCGATTTCAGCAGGAGCCGGAATTCGGGAAATACTTGCAGGACAACTTGACCGAGGAGATTGATACACTGGCCCAGGCCTTGCCCGAATTCGTGGCGGCGATGGGTTGGAGTTCCCGGCAACGTCAGGCCCCGCGGGATTTTGGCCAGACGCGTCGCACCAATGCGATTTGCAAATTGCTGGGATTGCTGGGCACCGCCCAACGCCCCTGTCTGATCATTATGGACGACTGCCAGTGGGTCGATGAAGCCACGCTGGCGGTCCTGACCAACTGGCAGCGAATCCAGAACCAGTGGCCCCGTGATTCGCGATTCACGATCCTGGCCGCCGGGTTTCGGGAAGAGGAGATCCCCGACAACCATCCGTTGCGCAATGTCGCGTGGACCCACTTCCACTTGTCCGCCATGTCGGCCGCGGAAATTCACGACATGGCCGAATCGATGGCCGGCCCGTTGCCCAATGCCATTCTGGAACTGCTTTGCCGACTGGCCGGAGGCAGCCCGTACATGGCCACGGCGATGTTGCGCGGCATGTACGAAACCGGGATCCTGACGCCGTCGGATCAGGGCTGGCAGGTAAATCAGGAAGCGTTCGGCGATCTGTCATCATCCAGCGATTCCGGACAGCTGCTGGCCCGGCGCATCGAATTGCTGCCTGATTCGCTGGTCACGTATCTCGGCTGTGGAGCCATTCTCGGCAAAACATTCGATCTGGACATCGCCGATTATTTGGCCGCCGCGTCCTGGACCACCGTCCTTGACGAGGCGGTCCGCAAAAATCTGGTTTGGCTGGAGGGGGACAAAAACCTTTGCCATTTCACCCATGATCGCATTCGCGAATCGTTACTGGGGCAACTGAGCGCGGAATCCCGCCGCGCTTTGCATCTGCGAGCCGCTGAATACTTCGTAGCGTTTCCCGAACATTGCGCTGCGGAACTGGCCTATCACTACGATGCCGCCGGAAAGAGCAATCTGGCGTTGCCGTTTGCCCTGGCCACCGCCCACAAGGCGCGGCAGCAATGCTCGCTGGAGTTGTCCGAGCAACAATACCGGATTGCCCGGCGGGCCCGCACCATGACCCGCCGCCAGCATTTCGAGATCGACGAAGGATTGGGCGAGGTCCTGATGCTTGGCGGGCGATATGCCGAGGCCGGAGAGGCGTTTGCGGCAGCGGCCCGGGTTGCCCAAACCTCCATGGAGCGGGCCATCGTGGCCGGCAAACAGGGTGAATTGGCATTCAAACGCGGCAATATGGACGAAGCCACGCAGTCGCTGGATCAGGCCCTGCGCGAGCTGGGATGCCGGGTACCGCAATCCGGATTTTCCCTGTTCGTGTTGCTGCTGTTCGAAGTGCTGGTTCAGGTGCTGCATACCGTATTTCCGAGACTGTTCCTGCAGCGGTCCGGCCGACAGCCCAGCGAGACCGAACAGTTGCAGATGCATTTGCGCGGCCGCTATGCCCACGGATGCTGGTTTGCCCGAAGCAAAATACGTTGCATGTGGGGCCATTTCCGGACGCTGAATCAGGCCGAAAGATTCTTGCCCTGCCGGGAACTGGCACAGGCCTGTTCCGATCACGCACCGGCAATGAGCCTGATTCCCTGGCCGTCCCGCGGGATCCGCTACGCCGACCGCAGTCTGGAAATGCGTCGCCAGATGAACGATATTTGGGGCCAGGGCCAGTCGTTGCACTACAAGGGCATCGTGCTGTATGCGGCGGGTCGCTTTCGCGAGTGCATCCAAACCTGCCGCGAGGCCGTTCGCCTGCTGGAAAAAACGGGTGATTACTGGGAGATGCACATTGCCCGCTACCAGATCGCCGCCTCCCTGTACATGCTGGGGGATCTGGAAGCGGCGCGGCAGGAGGCCCGGTTGATTTACGAATCCGGGATTGAGCTGGGCGACCATCAGGCCTCGGCAATTAGCCTGGATATCTGGGCCCGGACATCACCGGGCAATCCGGAACCCCGGATTATTGAAACAGAATTGAAGCGCCGCCGGTTCGATTTGCAGGGCACTGCCCAGTTGTTACTGGCCCGCGGTGTCCAGCTGTTTTGTACCGGGAATCCGCACGAAGCGGCCAACTCGTTTCGCAAGGCCTTGCGCACGGCACGGCAGTCCGGACATCGCAGTATCTATGTGTTGGCCAATCACGCCTGGCTGGCTACGGTTTTTCGCAGTCAGGCCGAAATGACCGCCGCCTATCATCCGACACTCAAGTCGCGGTTGCTGGTGGCCTCGCAAAAACATGCCCGGCAATTGCTGTTCCTGTCGTGGCCCATGAACCACTACACGCCGCATGCCTTGCGTGAACTGGGACTGACCACGGCCATGCAGGGCAACTATGACCGGGCCCTGCTGTATATTCGCAAGGGGCTGAAGATTTGCCGAAAAATGGAAATGCGGCATGAAGAGCGCCTGTGTCGCCTGGCACTGGCCGTCATCAATCCGCGCGCCGGCAAACACCTCGTTTGCAACAGCGAATTCACTCCACCCCGTTTGGTCCTGAATTCTTTGGACAACGCAATGCCCGTGGCAACCGGTCCGGACATGAAGAAACGGTTTCCCTGGCCGACCGGTTTAATCAGGTGATGCTGGCCGGACGTGAAATCACGTCGGCGCTGAACGAATCGGCGATCATCCGCCGGGTCGAATCGTCCACATTGCGGCTGCTTCGCGGCCAGCAGGTATACCTGATGCCGGTGCGGATGAAGGGCGGAGACGAGTCGCCTGACATCGATCTGCCCCAAAACCTGCTGGACGACGAAATCGAACTGGTCCGTCAGGCAGTGGCCAGTTCCAGCGCCACGACATTTTCAGACACCGGACAACGTTCGTCGGCCGGGGCCGCACACCGCTCCGCCCTGGCGGTCCCGATCCACGTCCGCGGCCGGATCCATGCCTGTTTGCTCGTCGTCCATCGGGAAATTGGCAGCCTGTTTCATGAAACCGAAATGCGGCTGGCCAGCTTCATCGCCACGATTTCCGGTGCCGCACTGGAAAACGCGGACGGCTTTTCCCAGCTGCAGGCCCTGAATGATTCGCTGGAAAAACGGGTTGAGGAACGGACCCAGTCGCTCAAGGAGCGGGCCGAGCAACTGGGTGTCTCCAACTCCAAGCTGCGCAAGGTAGCCCGTGATTTGCGCAGTACCCAGGCCGAACTGACTCTGGCCAAGGAACGGGTGGAGCTGGCCAGTCAGGCCAAAAGCGAGTTTTTGGCCACCATGAGCCATGAAATTCGCACCCCCATGAACGCCGTCATCGGCATGAGCGAACTGTGCCTGCAAACCGGGCTGGACACGATTCAGCGCGGGTACCTGCAGGTGGTCAAGTCGTCGGCTGCTTCGCTGCTGAAAATCCTGAATGACATTCTGGATTTGTCAAAAATTGAAGCCAACAAGATGGATCTGGAAGTGATTGCCTTTGATCCACGGACGGTCGTGGAGGACGCCTGCGAATTGTTGAGCATTAATGCCTGCCAAAAACGGATTGAAATCGGTTGTCGGGTCGCCGCGGAGGTTCCGGGCATTTTGCGGGGTGATCCCGGGCGTCTGCAGCAGGTATTGATTAATCTGATCGGCAATGCGATCAAGTTTACGGAAAAAGGCGAAGTATTCGTGGAAGTCGACATCGAGTCACGATCCGCGGACAGTATTCGACTGCTGTTCTCGGTGCATGACACCGGCGTCGGAATTGCGGAGTCCAAACGCGAACTGATTTTCGATTCGTTTTGCCAGGCCGACAGCTCAACAACGCGAAAATATGGCGGGACCGGTCTGGGGTTGAGTATCTGCAGCCGGTTTGTCGCCATGATGGATGGCCAAATTGGTCTCCGCAGTGCGATTGGCCAGGGCAGCACGTTTCATTTCACCGCCCGTTTCGACCTGCCCGAAACAACCGCTCTGCCGGGTTCACGGAACCTGCCCGATTTGCAGGGGCGACGCGTGTCCATCTATACCATCCAGCCGCGGGCGGCCGACGCCTACGGAGAAATCGTTGAACGTCTGGCCGGAGAAGTACTGGTCCGGGAAAGAACCTCCACGCTTGTGGAGCAGGGAACGCCGGTCTGGAACATCATCGACTGCGATCTGGCCATCATTGAAATGCCGGCCGATGAAACCTTTCACCAGCGCCTGCTGGAATGCCGACCTCCGGGTTCCACCACCCGGATCATCGGGTTGTTCAGCAAGGACCATCTGGTGCAGGGGGACACGCGTCCGGCCTCGGCGATTTGGCTGCCGCGACCTGTCCGGCGGGAGACGCTGGTCCACAGCATGGCCCAATGCTTCGGTTTGACGGATTCCGTCGATCAACCGGTTCCGGACCACGATCCGTCTCCGATCGCCCCGTCGCCCGATTCACAGCGCGGTTTGAACATCCTGCTGGCCGAAGACGTTGACGTCAACGCCATGATTGCCTCCAGTTTCCTGCATCGTCTGGGGCATAATGTGACGGTGGCCGAAAACGGGATCAAGGCCCTGCAATTGCTGGAAAATGGCGACTTTGACCTCGTCCTGATGGATGTCGAAATGCCGGAAATGGACGGACTCGAAACGACCCGATGCATTCGCCGGCAATCCGATCCGGGAAGTCGCCAGATTCCGGTGATCGCCATGACCGCGCATGCGGTCCAGGAGATCCAGCAGCGGTGTGTGGAGGCGGGTATGAACGACTACATAACCAAGCCGCTGGAACCGGAGACGCTGAAACAGGTGTTGAAAAAATATCTTGCGGGGTGATGGTGACTGACGCTGGCGGGCTTACAATTCACGCTGTCGTTATCGCCGCTGACATCATTCGGCCCGGTTGTTGCCCCCTCGCCCGTGTCCCCGATCCTGCGTTACCCGCTGCTCGCCCTGACTCTGGCCCGGCTGCGCGAATTTTACCGGCAGCCGGAAGCCGTTTTCTGGGTTTATTTCTTTCCCATCCTGATGGTGGTGGCACTGGGGATTGCGTTTCGCAACAAACCGGTGGAATCCATCACTGTCGACGCAGTGGCGTCGCACGAATCCGAGGTGCTCGGTGACGCGGTGGCCAACGACCCCCGAATCCAGTGGCAACTGCTGGATCAACAGCAGTGCCGGGATCGGCTGCGGACCGGCAAGTCCGATTTGTACCTGATCGCCCGGCCCGGCACCGATCGGCCACAAATTGAATTTGTCTTCGATCCCACCCGGCCTGGCAGTCTGGTCGCCCGCGACGCAGTCAACAACCGGATTCAGGAGGCCTTTGGTCGAGCCGATCCGATTGTGACATCGGACCGGGAATCGCTGGAGCCGGGGGGCCGCTACATCGATTTTCTGGTCCCCGGGCTGATTGGCATGGGACTGATGGGAGGTGGCATGTGGGGGGTTGGCTTCGCCATTGTCGATATGCGAATTCGCATGTTGCTGAAACGGCTGATGGCAACCCCGATGAAAAAAAGCCATTTCCTGCTGGGCGTGATTGCCAGCCGGTTGTTTTTCATGATTCCGGAAATTGTGCTGTTGATTGTATTTGCGCGGCTCGCGTTTGGAGTCCAGGTGTTCGGCAACTGGGGGGCGATCGTGTTGCTGGTTTTTCTGGGGGCCATGGAATTTTCGGGAATTGGCCTGCTGGTGGCCTCGCGGGCCAAAACACTCGAGTCCGTTTCCGGCCTGATGAATCTGGTGATGCTGCCGATGTGGACGCTCAGCGGAATCTTTTTTTCGTACGAACGATTTCCGGACGCCGTCCAGCCCGTGATCCGGCTGTTGCCGCTGACCCCGCTGATCGATGCCCTGCGGGCGATCATGCAGGAGGGTGCCAGCCTCACGTCGCAATGGCCCCAGCTGTTGATTATCACGATCTGGGGAATGGTCTCGTTTGTGATCGCCCTGATCATTTTTCGCTGGCATGACTAGCGATTGGCATCCTGTTGCCATTGTCCGGACACTGCCTGGCATCCGAACCCCGGGTGACGATCAGCGAGAGTTGGCACGCCCCCGCAACGCCTGCCGGAGGGACACACTAGCGACTGAGCTTGAAATCGCACAGATGCAGGAGGTCCCCGATGTCTCGACCATCGGAGTAGTCGATCCGAATCACCAGCCGCCGGACTCCGGCCACATTGACCTGTACGGGAAGCGGCCCGTCCCGCTGCTGATTCAGTACCTGTCGCAGCAATTGGCGGCCATCGCCGGAAATGACCAACTCCACATTGCCGTCACGGGAATGTTCCGGTGCAAAACCGGCGATCCCGGACAATTCCGAAAACTGGCCCGCCAACTCAAAAGCCAGGCGGCTTCCCCCCCGGACGGCAATCCCGTGCGAGTACTCGACCCGCCGCGCCGGAACGTTGCCGGCGTCATTGCGGGGAAACCGCAGTTGCAAAACCTGTCCGTCAAACGACTGATCGAATCGCGGCCGGTTCAGGACCTTTTGGTGCCCGACAATCTCCCGATTCAGGATCAACGGTTGCCAATCCGCCAGAGCAGGTTCCAGCTTGCTCAGATAGACCAGCCGACGATTCCCCAGATTGATGGTCACCAGTTGATCCAGTGGCATGGACATCTCGAGCCCGCACACCGTTACCAATTGCAGTTGGTCGTCCGCAACCGTTGCCGTTTTCAGGGCAATGCGATCTCCGGCAGCGGTGGTCAGCTGTCCGGTCGGTTGACCAAACGTTCGCTGGACCGGCTGAAAACAGACCACGGCATCCACCCGGTTGAGAGGCACCTGATTGATCTGGCCGTTACGCCGGAACTCAATGGCATCGTCCCCGATCGCGCCCACCAGACCCTCCAGGTAATCCAGCTGATTGTCTCGACGAAACACCAGCAAGTCAGCGGCTCGTTCGGTAGGCTTCAAAATCTCCTGCCAGCGAGCTTCCAGCCCGGGGTCCTCGTAACGGACCTGTGTCAACCAGTCGATTTCCCGTCGGGGCACGACCACCTCGTCGGCATTCGGCCTGCGCAGCGTAACCTCGGTATCCGTGGCGTGGACCTGCGTCGCCGTCAAAAGGGAACCATCAACCAGGGCGACTTGCCAGGTGGTTGGATTTTCGGAGACTTGACCACCCCGCCGGCGAATCGCCATCACCTCCTCCAGCGGGAATTGCCGGCGGGTACCGGAAACCAGCACCTCCACGGATTCGCCGCCGATCGCAACCAGGCGGGCGGCCGATTCCCGTCCGTCAAATGTCACCAGCACCACTTGCTGGGCATGCACAAAACCCGCCTGGATCGTCAGAAGCGCGGCCAGCACCAGTCTCATCAGGCGGCACTCCCGGCGGGATCACCTGTCGACCGCCGGCCGCGGTGGACACGGCGGAGGCCTGAGCGGCGGGCCCATCGCCGGTTGGTTCGGCCGGGCACGGCCCCGTCGCGGCGAAGCGGGTCGAGCAACTGGCCAGGACTCGCAGAAATCGGATTCATGGACAACAATAATGGAGGGTTGGCCGTTCGCAGCAATCAACGTAACCTGGAATGCGGGCCGGGGGCAACGGCAACCGGATCCCGCAGCTGAATCTCCGTTCAACGAGCCAGGGCCCGACAGTGACCATGGGTGAAAATGTGCCAAATTTGTGTGTGATCGGTTTGCAATGGGGCGACGAGGCCAAAGGCAAGCTGGTGGATCTGCTGACCGGCCAGTTTGATATCGTGGTTCGCTACCAGGGCGGGGCCAATGCCGGTCATACGGTCGTGGTGGGTGACGAGGTCTACAAACTGCATCTGATCCCCAGCGGAATCATCAACCCCACGGTGATCAATGTGATCGCCCCGGGAGTGGTCCTTCATCCGGAGACGATGTTGCAGGAGATTCGCGGCCTGGAGGCGCGGGGCATTTCGGTCGCCGAGCGACTGAAGTTGAGCGAACGGGCGCATGTGGTATTCCCTGGCATGTGGAGGAGGACCGGATCTCCAACACGGCAGAACCCGGTGACGAAAGTATTGGAACGACCCTGCGGGGTATTGGTCCCTGTTATCGTGACAAGGTCGGGCGGCAGCACGCATTGCGGCTGGGTGATTTGTTGCGTGACGATTTCGCGGAGCGGGTAAGTCAGATCTGCCAGTTCAAACACCGGTTTTTGTCGGAATTCAGCGAGCACCCCGTGCTGCTGGACCCGGTTCAAATTGCTGCCCGCTACCGGGAGCTGGCCGAGGCACTGGCGCCGATGATCGGCGACACCAACTGCTTTTTGCTGAATGCCGTGGAACAGGGCAAGGCCGTGCTGTTCGAGGGAGCCCAGGGCGCACTGCTGGATATTGACCACGGCACGTTTCCCTTTGTAACCAGCAGCAACAGTTCCGGGGTCGGCGTGAGCAGCGGATCGGGATTGCCGGCGCGCTGGATTGACGAAGTCATCGGCGTGGCCAAGTGTTACAGCACGCGCGTGGGCGGAGGACCGTTTCCCACGGAACTGGACAACGAGACCGGCGAGCACATTCGTCAGAAGGGCAAGGAGTTCGGAACCACCACCGGGCGGCCGCGTCGATGCGGCTGGTTCGATGCCGTGGCGGTCCGGTACACCGCGCGACTGAGCGGAGCAGATCGCCTGTCGCTGATGATGCTGGATGTGCTGAGCGAGCTGCCGCAAATCCGGATCTGCACCGCGTATGAAATTGACGGCCAGCGGATCGACGTTTTTCCGGCCCATGTCGACGATTTGCGGCGGATTCGGCCCGTATTCGAGACCCTTCCGGGCTGGCAATCGGAAATTACTGGCGTCCGGCATTTTGACGACTTGCCGGAAAATGCGGTCCGCTATGTTCAACGCATCAGCGAATTGGTGGGCCGTCCGGTCGAGTTTATTTCGGTGGGACCCGATCGGGCCCAAACGATCGTTTGCGGCAAACTGACTTCGGTGGCTCGTTAAGGGGCATTTTGCTAAACTGTAACTGGCGTTGCTGCCGCCGAACCCCGATCCGATTCCCGATCTGTCACGACCGTGTCGCACGCTCCGGTTTCTGAAGACGCAACCAGTCCCGGCCTGGAAATCCCGGCCGATCGTTTGCCGCAACACATTGCCATGATTATGGACGGCAACGGGCGGTGGGCCCAACGCAACCAGTTACCGCGGGCGGAGGGTCATCGGCGGGGCACCCGGGTCATCGGTGAAGTGGTCAACGAGTGCCAGAGACTGGGAGTACGGCAACTCACGCTGTACTGCCTGTCTCACGAAAACTGGAAACGCCCGCCGGCCGAACTTGATTTTCTGATGCAGCTGTTTCAGCAATTCATGATTGAGTCACGGGCCGAACTGATTGATCAACAGATTCGATTGCAGATCATTGGTCGTCGCGACAAACTTCCGGATTACGTCCAGGCCGAGATGACAAAAACCCTGGAGATGACTCGACATTTCGACCGGTTTTGCCTGTGCCTGGCCGTCAACTACGGCGCGCGTCAGGAACTGGTCGATGCCATGCGACAAATTGCCAGCCAGGCGGCCCGGGGCCAACTGGATCCGCAAGCCATTGACGAGCGGATGATTGCCAGCCACCTGTATACGTCGGGGATGCCGGATCCGGATTTGCTGATTCGGACGGCCGGGGAAATGCGCGTCAGCAATTACCTGTTGTGGCAAATCAGTTACGCCGAGCTGTGGGTCACATCACGTTGCTGGCCCGAGTTTCGGGTTCAGGATTTGCATCAGGCGATGCGCGATTACGCGGCGCGTCAGCGACGTTTTGGCGGGCTCGTTCGCCCCGGGAGCATCCCGGCTCCGTGACACGTACCCGGTTGATTGCCTCCGCGATTGTGGTCGCAACGATTCTCAGCCTGCTTTGGCTGGACTACCAGTGCGGAACGCCGGCCTGGCTGAATCGACCAGGCCTGGTGTTGGGCATCTGTTGCCTGGTGTTGGGTTTGATGGCCGCCAGTGAAATCCTGCATTTCAATTCAGCCGATTTGAATCGCCGGGTCAAACCGTGGGCCGTCTATCTGGGAACAGTCGTGGCAATCGCGTTCGCGTTTGTTCCGCAACTGGATCCCGCCTACCCGGCCGACTGCAGCATCGGCCGCATTGGCTGGCTGGCATTTGCCATGGCGGCGGCTCTGGGAATTGCGTTTGTCAGTCAAATGATCGGATACCGCAAGGGCGATCACGTGATGAACGACGTTTCCCGAACGATGCTGGTCATTGCCTATGTCGGGCTGTTATTCGGGTTTTGGGCGCCGATTCGCGGTTTCCAGAACAACGAGTGGGGGCTGGTTGCCCTGCTGTCGCTGTTCGTGACCGTCAAAATGTCGGATTCGATGGCTTACCTGGTAGGCCGCGCCTGGGGGACTCGCAAACTGGCACCCGAATTGAGTCCCGGCAAGACCGTGGAAGGCCTGCTGGGTGGTTTGGCCGGAGGCTGCGCCGGTGCCTTGCTGGTGTTTTGGGTCCTGGGTCCGTGGATCACCGGCCAGCCTCCATCGGCGCACTGGTCGCTAATCATCGGATTTGCCATCCTGGTAACCGGCGCCGGAGTCATGGGTGATCTGGCGGCATCGCTGATGAAACGGGATGGAGGCGTCAAGGATTCCAGTCGCTGGCTGCCGGGCCTGGGAGGCATTATCGACATGACTGATTCGCTGTTGACCGCCGGACCGGTGGTGATGGCGTTTTGGGCCAGCGGCTTGCTGCTGCCCGCCGCGGGGTAGGGTCGGCCAAACCGCCGCGCAACCGCTCCCGTTGCGGCGATCGCGCCAGTCGTTTGCCGAACAACCGGCACAAACAGTTTTCGACGTGTGAACCTTTTTTCCGGAAGGTATATCTTGTTTGCTGGCAACGGTTTCCAGTCGCCAGGCCGAAATCTGCGGTCTCTGTTCAGGGGAATTAGTTATATTTAACTGGCTACAGGATTGTCCCGGGTGCAGTGCCCTGACGGCACTGCAAATTGAATGACTGAATCTACAATTTCATCCATCGAGCCGCGGCTGGTATTACCCCTGTTCGGAGCTCGCGACCAGCATCTGCGGCGGCTTCGTGACCGCTTTCAGGTCGAGATTATCCACCGGGACGGACAAATCCGTGTTCAGGGAAACGAAGAAGACGTATCCAAAGCGACCGAGGCAATCCAGCAGTTGACGGGCATTGTCCGGCGACGGGGCAGTTTAACGCCCCAGCTGTTTGATGAAGTGATTAATCAGGTCACGGGTCAATCGCCCCGTCTGCCCCTGCCCCAGGCGATCGACGTGATGCAACTGGGCCAGGAAATTCGACCTCGTTCCAAAGGCCAGGCCGAATACATCAATGCGATTCGCAACAGTGATTTGGTTTTTGCGACGGGTCCGGCCGGTTGCGGCAAAACGTATTTGGCCGTGGCCATGGCGGTCGAGGCACTCAAGCACCAGCAGGTTCGGAAAATTGTGCTGGTTCGACCAGCCGTCGAAGCCGGTGAAAATCTGGGGTTTTTGCCCGGCGACCTGCAGGCCAAGATCAACCCCTATTTGCGTCCGTTGCTGGATGCCGCCTACGAGATGATCGGATTCGACCAGATTCAGCGGCTGGTTCAGCAGGATGTGATCGAGATTGTCCCGCTGGCCTACATGCGGGGGCGAACGCTGAACGAGGCGTTTATCATTCTGGACGAGGCCCAGAACACGACCGTGGCCCAGATGAAAATGTTCCTGACGAGGATGGGCGAACATTCCCGGATCGTGGTTTCCGGTGATCCCACGCAAGTGGATTTGCCGCGGCACACCCACAGCGGCCTGCAGGATGCGTTGCAGCGTCTCGAGGGAATCGAAGGGGTCGATGTTGTTCGCATGACGCCCTCCGATATCGTGAGACATCGGCTGGTACAGCAAATCGTCGACGCCTATGAGTCAAAATCACCGACCACCAATGGTTCCACCCAAAACGGAAGACCGGCAGGCCGGCGATCCTGAGCCACCCGCCTGCCACCCGCTCACGCCATGGTGAATTCCAACAATCCGAAACCGGCCCGCTGGATAGCGCCCTCACCCAGGAAGCCATTGACGCTGGTTCGCGAGCGATTGCGACAGCGGGATGTGTGGATTCGCGTCGGGCTGTGCCTGATGACGATGCTGGTGTTGTGGATTGTCACGGCCGGCTGGGCTCCCGGTTTTCCGTGGCGGGCGCGGCGGGCTCCGATGTACTTTCCCCATGCCCGGGTGGCCTTTCGATACATCGACGCGATCGAAACCAGCCGGGCCCTGGAACGGGTTCGCCGATCGACGCTGGTTTATTACTCCAATGACCAGGAAGCTCTGAACGAATTGCGGCAGGCACTGGTTGATCGGATTTTCCAGATCAAGGACAAGTCCTACGGGGAAGTCGAGCCCGGAAACCTGGCAAAAATTCCTCGGTGACCGATTTGCCCTGGACCCCGGTACCGACATTCCCTTGCCCACGGAACAGGCGGCACCGTCGACCGGCGAGTTGTCGGCCGAGGGCCGTCGCGGACACCCTGGCCGAATCCCGCGTCAACGCCCCGCTGACGCGCTGGCGACGCTCGCTCAGCCGTCCCCAGCGATCGAGGACCCGGCAAGCGGGCGTTCATCCGGTTTTCCCATGCCCTGAAAAACGACCCGTCGCTGGATGCGCTGAAACTGGGTGTCGAAACGGCTTTGCTGAAGTTCGTCCGCAACGGACTTGCTGGAACATCTGGAAGATCATGAATTTCGCCAGGGCAGCTCCATGGAGATCATGGTCTACCCGCTGGGCAACCCGGGAGAGAGCCGACAGATCGAAGTATCGGACGTCCGGATTGGCGAAATCGCCGGCGAATTGTACGAGCGTCTGCAGCTGTCGCTGGACAATCAGGAGAACATCACCGATCCCCGCAATACGTCGCGGATCGCATTTACGACTGGCTGCGGCCCCAGTTACCGACCACCCTGACGCTGGATCAGGCCGCCACGGAACGCTCCATCCGCAAGGCCGAGGCCGAACACGCCCCCCGAATACCGGCTGTATACGCCAGGCAGTCCGCTGGACAAACGTACGATGTCGGTCGAGGGAGCCAATTACATCACCGCCGATCAGCCGCTGGCCGACTGACGATATCGCCTTGCTGCGGGCTGAACACCAGGCCTATGTCAACTCCTTGTCGCTGGGCCACCGCATCGTTTATTCGCTGGCCGACTGGGGCATGTACGTGGCCGTTTTCGCGCTCGTTATGCGGCTATCTGTATTATCGCGACCGGGCCCTGATCGATGATCTGCGCCAGTTCTCGCTGTCTGCTGGCACTGTTCATGATCACGGTCATTATGGCTGGATTCTGGCCCTGAATGTCGACTGGCGGGCGGAGATTATTCCGGTTTGCATGTTCTCCATGACGATCTGCGATTGCCTGGCACCGGGAACTGGCGTTGATGCTGGGCGCACTGGTGGCTCTGGTGTTTACGGTTTCGCACGGCTACGGAGTCGATGAATTCGTTGTGCTCACGGCGACCAGTTTTGTGGCCAGTCTGCTGTGCGGGCGTATTCGCAGCCGGACACGACTGGTGTATATCGGCCTGATCGCAGCGGCGGTGGCATTTCCCACGACGATCGGGGTCGGCACCATGGTCGGCCAGCCGCTCGGATCGGGATTGTTCCTGGACGGGCTGTGGTTTGCCGGAGGCGCCTTGCTGGCCGGGTTGTTCATGACGGCGCTGTTGCCGTTTCTGGAACAGTGGTTCAAGATCCAGACCGATATCAGTTTGCTGGAACTGGGTGATGCCAATCATCCGCTGTTGAAGCAACTGGTGCAGCGGGCCCCGGGCACCTACAACCACAGCATCAACGTGGCTTCGATCGCCGAAGCCGCGGCGGAATCGATCGGCGCCAATGGTTTGCTCTGCCGCGTCGGCGCCTATTTTCATGACATCGGCAAGATGCGAAAGCCCGAGTACTTTGTGGAAAACCAGGAATCCGGCCAAAACAAGCACGATGACCTGGTTCCCACCATGAGCACGCTGGTGATTATCGCCCATGTCAAGGAAGGCGCGGAAATGGCCCGCCGCAACCACTTGCCCCAACCGATCATCGACATTATCGAACAACACCACGGGACGACGCTGGTGGAGTATTTTTACAAGCAGGCGACTCGCAAAAAGCGAAGTGACCGTGGTGATTCGACCGCGATTGTGGAAGCGGATTTCCGGTATCCCGGGCCCCAAACCGCAAACTCCGGAAGCGGCGGTGATCATGCTGGCCGACTCGGTCGAAAGCGCCAGTCGCACGCTGCGCGAACCCACCCCCTCCCGCCTGGAAAACCTGGTGAAAAGTCTTTCCAAAAAGAAACTGGATGACGGCCAGTTCGACGAATGTTCGCTCACATTGCAACAGCTGCGTACCATTGAAAACAGTCTGATCAAATCGCTCAATGCGATGTACCATGCACGCGTCAAATACCCCGACCAGCAATTTGCCTGAATTCAGCGGCACGATCGAAATCAACCGGTCGCGGTCCAGTTCCCTGGCGGATGCCCGAATTGACGGCGTGGTGCGAAAAATTGTTGGCGACGCCGGTTTTACGGGCGGATCCATCAGTATCGCGATCGTGGACGATCCGGCGATCCATCGGTTGAATCGCCAGTATTTGCAGCACGATTACCCGACCGACGTGCTGAGTTTCCTGCTGGCCGCCGACGAAGCAACCGGTCATCTCGAAGCCGAGATCATTGTCAGCCAGGATACTGCCATGCGGGTGGCCCGTCAGTACGGGTGGTCGGATGCGGAAGAACTGCTGCTGTATTTGATTCACGGCTCGTTGCACCTGACCGGTCTGGACGACGCCACGGATACCCAACGGGCGGCCATGCAGCAGGCCGAGGATCGCTATTTGAAATGGGCCGGAATTATTCGACCTGCCGCGACCGCCACGGAATCGGCATTGCCGGCCGACACATCCCCGCCATGAACCCCGCCATTCTGTTGACGCTGAGTGTGCTGGGGATCGGAGTATCCTCGGCCGCAGCCTGCGCTGTTCAGATCCTTCACGAATTCCGGCGTCACGAGCTGGAGGACTATTGCCGGCGCCGCGGCAACCTCGACTGGTTCACCCGCATTATGGAACATCGCGAGCAACTGGCCCTGGGCGCCCAAACCTTGCAAATGATCGCCATTGCGGCCAGTGCCAGCTGCGGGTTTTTGCGTTTTTATGTCACCCGGGACGTGGCGGCCACGACACCGCTGGCCTTGTCCGGACTGATCGGTCTGGTGGCCCTGATTCTGGTGGCGGCCAACTGCTGGATTCCCCGGGCCACGCTCCATATCGCGGCGGCTCCCTTTCTGTACCGCACCTGGCGGATCTGGTGGCTGTCGTCGCTGTTGCTGGCGCCCTTGACGGCCGGCGTGCAGGTGGTATCGTCGCTGTTCCACCGACTCTCCGGACGCCAGCGGATGGCTGAAAAAAGCGGGGAGGCCTTTGAGGATGAATTTATGTCCATGGTTTCCGAAGGCGAACACGAGGGACTGCTGGAATCCGAAACCCGCGACATGATCGAAGGCGTGTTTGAACTGGATGACAGCATTGTCGGCAAGGTCATGACACCGCGTTCGCGGGTCGATGTGATCCATGTGCGGTCGACCTGGCAGGAGATGATCCAGCAGGTTGCCAGTTGTGGGCGAACCCGGTTGCCGGTCGTGGACGGTCAGTTTTCGCGCGCCAGCGACGTGATCGGAATTCTGTTCGTCAAGGATCTGCTGAGTGAAATCCTGGTCCCGGAAGACCGGCGGAAAAGCTTGCGGGAACTGGTTCGCCCGCCGATGGTGGTTCCCCAATCCAAACCGCTGGACGAAATGCTGGAACAATTTCAGGCCCGCCGCTCGCACATGGCAATTGTGATCGATGAATACCGGGCGATCGCGGGCGTCATCACGATTGAGGATATTCTGGAAGAGATCGTGGGCGAGATTGTCGACGAGATGGATGAGGAAGAACCGGGACTGATTCAGCGGATCGATCCGCGAACGGTGGAGGTGGACGGTGTTGTTCGCCTGGATTTGCTGAACGATGAACTGGGGCTGGATTTTCCGCTGGACGAGGACTTTGACACGCTGTCGGGACTGATCATGAGTCGCCTGCGTTCGATCCCTCGACGCGGCCAGGTGTTGACCATCGACAATATCCGAATCCGCATCGAGCAAGCCAGCCGCCGGTCCATTGAGCGCGTGCAACTGGTCCTGCTGGATGTCGAACCCATCGAATCCAGGCCACGCGAAACCGTGCGCGAGCTGGAGCCTGAACCGCGTCAGGGAACCCGCCATGAATGACAAACTGAACCAGAGAATTAACGATATTGAATCCTCGGTGGGTTTGTTACAACACGATTTCGACGCTCAAAAGGAGAGCCTGGTGTGGCTGACGGGACGCCTCCGGGAATTGGAAAAAATCGTCGATCGTCTGGCCGCACAGGTCCACTTGCTGGAGTCCGCCCGGCCCCCCGAAGATCCACTCGATTGAAACCGTCCCGTGAATCCCGCTGCCGTCAACGGCCAGGCATCCGTCGGGAATCCGTGTTTGCTGCTCCCGGCAAGCGGCGCCTGTCGAGGCGCACCGCCCGCCGTTGTGGCCCGCCAAATGGAAACCGCCGGTGCCGGGTGGCCACGTCGCCAGGGCAAGCCCGCAACCCGTGGAATTGACACCGGTTGGCGCCTGGCAACCCGCTGGAAACAATGGTGCATTCCTGCCCGTTTTTATGGCCGCACACATTCCTTCGCCGGAAGCCCCTGATGACCCATCCTCTCCAATCGCTGATCCAGTCGGGCACCAGGCTGTGGCTGGATTCCATTGATCCGGAACTGGTCAGCGTCAACAAGGCACTGGGGGTTACCGGGGCAACCAGCAACCCGATCATTGTTGCGGACCTGATCCAATCCGGCCGCTTCGACCAGCGACTGCGGCAGTTGGCCGTCGACGCCGTCGACGATTCGACGATCGCCTGGGCGTTAACCGACGAAATGGTCTCCCGGGCCGAACAGGTGTTCCATGACATCTGGCGAACAACCGCGGGCAATGACGGTTACGTCAGTTTCGAACTGGATCCATTGCTGGAAGATCCGCAATCCGGACCTCCCCATCAGGAACGGGTTGGCTCGTACGTGGCCGGCGGATTGAAATGGAACGCGGGACACGACAATCGACTGATCAAGGTGCCTGCCACGCCGGCTGGCATCGAAGCGCTGGAGGAGCTGGTCGCCGGCGGCGTCAATCCCAACGTGACACTGATCTTTTCGCAACGGCAGTACACGGCGGCTCGCGATGCCGTTTGGCGGGGGGCCCGGCGCCGGACCGATCTGACAAATTTCAAAAGCTGTTACAGCATTTTTGTTTCGCGGATCGATGTGTACACAGACCAGCATTGCCCGATGCTGTCCGGAATGGCTCAGGGGCAGGTCGGGATTCTCAATGCCCGGCGAATCTGGCAATTAAATCGGGATTTCTGGGCCGGGCAGTCCTGTCCCTTGCAACAGGAGATTATTTTTGCCAGCACGGGAACCAAAAAGCCTGCCGATCCGCCCTGGAAATACGTGGAGGCCCTGGCCGGCAGCGACATCCAGACGAATCCCCCGGCGACCAACGAGGCCGTGGCGGCGAGCGGGCGAACTTTTGAACGCCAGGTCGATCAGCTGCCCGATCCGTCGATCATCGAAGAGATCGACCGGACCGTCGACTTTGATCACATGGAACAAACCCTGATGCATGAAGGAATCGCAAAATTCGCCAATCCGCAGCAAGCCTTGTTGCAACTGATTTCGGGAAAGCGCCAAAACCTGGCGGGCGCCCGTTAATGTCCGGATCGCTCAGCTGGCGTCCCCGGCCAGCGGCGGTTCCTCGGCATGGTCGGTCGCGACCGGTTCTTTCGGTTTGGGGGGGTAGTAGTCGTCCCAGTCCTTCACATGGGGCGGGCCCAGTTTTCCGACTGATTTGGCCACCAGCATGGCCACCGTTGCGTCACCCGTGACGTTCACACAGGTCCGGCACATGTCCAGGATCCGGTCGACGGCGATGATCAGGGCCAGCCCTTCAATCGGGACGTTGATGGCTCCCAGTACGATGACCAGCATCACCATGCCGGCCCCGGGGACTGCCGCGGATCCGATGGACGCGAGCGTGGCAGTCAGCACAATTGACAATTGCCCGGCCAGATCCAGCTGTAGCCCGTAGGCCTGCGCGATAAACACGGCAGCCACCGCCTGATACAGACTGGTCCCGTCCATGTTGACGGTGGCGCCCACCGGCAGCACGAAACTGGCTACCTCGTTATCCACTCCCAGATGTTCCTCCACACGCTCCATCGTGACTGGCAATGTCGCAGCACTGGAACTGGTCGAGAACGCCAGCAGCTGGGCCGGGGCAATGCCGCGCAGGAAAAATCCGTAACGGCGTCCCGTGAACAGAACCACCAGCGCCGGATAGAACACAAACATCATGAAGGCGAGGCCCAGGACGACACAGGCCGAGTATTTCACAAGGGCCAACAGGACATCGACCGTCGGGGTTTGGGTCACCTGCGAGGCCAGCAGGGCGAATACACCGATCGGCGCAACCAGCATGATCAAATCGATCATCTTGAGAATGACTTCGTTCAGGCCGTCGAAGAACCGTTTCACCGGCTCGGCTGCGTTGGGCTCAATCAGTATCAAACCAACCCCGAAGAAGATCGCGAAAAAAATCACTTGTAGCATTTGGCGGTTGTCCGTCGCGGCTTCAAAAATATTGACGGGTACCACGTCGATCAGGGGCTGCAGGGGAATCCGGGCTTTTTGCTCGTCGGCCGTCTGCTGCACCGCTTTCAGCATCTGCAGATTGCCCTGATCCTGCGTCAGTTTCTGGCGGGTTTCTTCGGTGAATCCGCTGCCGGGACGGGCGACATTGGCAATCAGCAATCCCAGGCTGACGGCGCACACGGTGGTCAACAAATACAAAACAATCGTTTGACCGCCCATGCGCGAAAAGCTGGAAATGTCTCGCAGCTCCGAGACACCCTTGATCAATGACGCAATAATCAGCGGCACCGCGATCAGTTTCAGGGCGTTGACAAAGATCTTGCCAAACGGATCAATCCAGTTGGCCACGAAACCGTACCAGCCAAAGCGGGCCGCCAGCAGGCCAAACACCACTCCGCAAGCCATGCCGATCAGTATCTGCCAGTGCAGGGCCAGGGATTTTTTCTTCATTTCCGGTTGCTTTCTCGGATTGATGATTGCGTCGATTCACCGGTCCAGCGGATGCGGCGGGCATTCGTCCGATTCTAGTCGGAGGCGGTTCCTTCATGCATCCAGAATGAGGCGTGCACATCAACCACCCTGGCCATTTGAACCTCACCGGATTCCCGCAAGCGGAACTGTTTGTCCAGATTGACTTTACCAAAAATCAGAAACTTGCGGCCCTTTCGGTATTGCCGCCCATCGACCAGCAATGGAGCCACGATGATTTCGTTGGTTCCCAAAATCTTGAGCGTGCAGGCCGGCACGTTGTCAACGGTGCCGGTCATAATGGCGTCCTGATAAACCTCAACCGCCAGGACACACCACGGATTGTCGGGATTAATGGCAGTTGCGAACCAGTGATTCGATTTGCCCGAGTCAAACTCGTCAATGTCGATGTCGTCGGTCATGGATTTGACGATCTCGTCCATCTGGTTTTGCACCCATTCGGTCCGCGTCGCCAACTGGGCGTCATCCGGGGAATTCGAGGCCAGCCAGTCACGGGCTGTCACGATATCGCGGACCAGATTTTGAAATGTAGTGTATTCCGTCGCATCGTCGGCGCTCCAGTCCGTTGCCCGGCATGATCGAATTCCTTCCTCGACCTGGGCAACCAGCCGCGAAAACTCGTCGTTCGGGTCCGCGGCTGCGGTATTGCCGCCGGGAGCCGTGCCGCCGGTCATTCGATTCAGTTCCCCTGACCGGGCAAACGGTCGAGCTTGTGGCTGGCCGGAGATTGATTTCAGCAAGGCCGCTACGGATTCGGCCGGGACGGCCAATGCCGCGTTGGCAACACTGTAACCGGTATTGAATGCCACGACGGTTCCTTGCAGATCGAGGATTGGACTGCCGGCCAATTGGGGCGCCAGACTTGTTTTTTGTTTGGGTGCATAAATGACCCACCGAAACCTGTCGTCGCAGTGCAGGTCATTTCCCGATAACATCTGCTGCCATTTGGGGTCCAGTTCCGGGAAACTGGCCCGCCGCTCGATTCGACATTCGGTTAGCCACGGGCGGTGTCGGGGCGGGGGAGTGCGGGCGATCAACAAACGCTGGGCTGGCACCACGCGGTCCTCGGTGGCCAATACCGGATCGGTCAGATTGATCACCTGGGAGCGATTAATCGCAATGATTGCCAGGTCGTTGGCAGGATCGGTGGCGATGATCCCTCGCGCCTCGTCCGACAGGACCATCCATTGCGGTTCATCATCGAGTCGTTTGGCAGCCACCGTCACGGTTACCCGAGCGGCATCCCGGATGGCCGACAAACTGGTTACCACCCAGCCCCGCGAATCCACAATCAGACCGGTCGCCTGACGCCCGGCCAGGGGCGTTTCAATATCCAGCCGGACCAGATACCCGTGGACGCGTTGCCAGGCCTGGTCCCATTGCCGACGACTGAAATATTCAGGCGTTTCCACGACCGGGGGCAGCTCCGGAGCCAGATCAGGCGATGGAGATTCACCGGCACCCGGATCGCCTTTTTCGATTTCCGATGGTCCTGACGCAACGGGCTCGGGAGCCTCGGCGAAGGTTTGGGAATCCGTTGCAGGGGCCCGGTTTTGCCCATCGGCCATCCATGCAATCAGCAGAAACAGCCCGGCAATTAATCCGGTCGCCAGCAGGGCCGCCACAATACCCGGCCATGTCCGCGACGGTCGACGCCAGGGATACACCGAATCGGCATTCGCGGCTGCAACTCCACCAGGCAAATCGAACTGGAACAGACTGGCGGCGGATTCCTGCCCCGGAGCCGCCGGTGGATCGGTTCGAGCACTGGTTTGCAAGCGTCGCGGAGCGACCACACTGGACGTTGGTCGAACCGGGGACCCGTCAACGATCGGCTCGGAATCAGGCGCCTCAGTATTCGGCGGGGCAGCCGGGCGGCGGGTCAACGCACAGCCGCAGGACGGACACCAAACCCGGTTGCCGGTGATTTGCGAGGGCAACTGAAAACGGCTTTGGCATTTCGGGCACTGAATACGGCCAGTCATCGAACCGGTGACAGTCCTTTCGATCATTCCCTGCGCGGTGCTTCATTCCGGACGGCCCGGCGGGTTCCGTTCGCAGCACCCGGGCTTGTGAAAGGATATTATAGGTTACCGAACCCGATTTGTCCGCGTGGCGAACCGGAACATCGTGGTTTTGCAGGACCGGTATTGAAGCGCGGGTTCGCGACCGTCGCCCCGCAGCGGGACCGGCCGATTCGTGCGGTTATCGCAGCGTGGAATCCTTGTCGGCTTGCAACATCGCCTGGCGAACCGATTGCAGATAACGCGAAGGGTCGGCCTCGAATTTTTGCAGATTCTCCTGTGATTCAAACAGCACAATCACGGTCGGTTCCCCTTCATCTCCGTAGAACACGCCATGTTTCCGCGCACCGTCGGTTAACTGGCCGCTGGAATACCAGGTGACCGGATCAGCACCTGCCAGCAGCGGGCTGAACATGTCCGGCGCCATTTTGAATCGTTCCAGGTGGTCCCGGGATGCGAACAGGTAAAGTTTGCCCCGGTGGATGCAACCAAATTCCCGGGACCCCCTGACCCATCGCTGATCCTCGATTAACGTGACTCCGCAATAGCCGTCCAGGCCCACGGGTGGCAAGTCGGAGGCCCCGGATGAATCAACGGCCTTTGGGCCGGATTGGGCAACGTCCATCGGGCCCGCAGGACCGGACGGAACGGTTCCCGCCTGGGGCGACAACATTCCGGCCCCCCGGTCGTTGGCCGGCGTTTCCTGCAGGGCCACCGGATCACCCGCATTACCGGACATGAATGAGTTGGTGATCCGCACCGGGCTGGCCGGGTCGTCCGCCGCAGCGGGAGTGAAATGGCGGTTTGAAATCGACTGACCCGGCAAACCGGCTGGCGACGAATCCACTGCCGCGGAGCCACGGGTTTTGCTCCAGGCGACCGGGGACGATTGCGGAGACGCGGAAAAACTGCCGCCACCACGGGTCACGTTGCCCGCCGCGCTGGAAAACCGTTCACCGGAGTTGGAAAAATGTCCATCACCAAACTGGTTGGGTTCGCGGATCGCGTTGGGCAGACCGGCGCCCATTTGGGGACTGACCTTCGTCGCGGCAAAGCTCTCGGCCGCCTTGCCGGTCGTTTCGTTCATGTTCCAGGTGTTTTCGGGCGACGTGGAAAAGCTGCCGCCGCCGCTGACCGGTTGATTGCCGGTAGCCGCTGGCATTGACTCGTTGGGTGAGTCCTCCGCGAGGCCTGGATGGCGAGATGCAAAGGACGCGGGTGCTGGAACGCCGCCGGACCGGAATTCGGCTGCGCTGGAAACGCTGGCCGGGGGTCGCGACGGCGCCGTGAAGGAACCGGACGTCTCATAGCCAGCTTGTGCCTCGGCGCGTTGTTGTTTTTCCAGCCGATTGGCTTTGCGCATGGTCTCGGCGCGATGGGCCATATCATCGGTCAAGTTCCTGGCGCGCGACCCGGCATCGGCAATCAGCTGAATATAACCGTCCGAAGAACGCGGACTGGATTGTTCGGCGACGATGTGTCCGGCAGGCGTAATCAGTACGTCCCAGGGGACGCTGGAAACATCATATTGCCCGGCGATGGTGGAATGAACATCGACATCGATTTTGACCGGAACCACCTGACTGGAAATGGCCCGAATGGCCATGGGATTAACAAAAACAAACCGGTCCAGTTCCTTGCAGGGCTCGCACCAGGCTGCTGAGAAATGAATCATCACCAACTTGTCCTGTTCGCTGGCGACCTGTTTGGCCTGCTCCAGATCAAACAGCCATTCGATGTGGTCCTGGGCCAGGCCAGATTGACTGCAGACAACGGTCAGCAGACAAGTCAGCGGAAGAATCAGGCATCCAATGGCGGGGGGTGACTTGGGAATCATCGCTCGGTTTTTCGATTTGGCTGGTTTTTGCAGGTAAATGTCCGGTTTCGGCGGCCACCGCAAGGAGGTGTCGTCCTGGACGGCCCTATTCGGATAGATCGGAAGGACGGGCGGCTCCGGATTAGCCAAACCAGTGAAAGTTTACGGGTTTTTCCGCTTGTCCCGGCCAGGGGACAAACTGGTCAAATTAGCGGAATTTCACAATTTATTGACACGAATTACGCTTGACAGGGTCGATCACATGGATAACACTTCGCCATAAGAGCACCGCAGCGGTGTCTCCCTGGAACAATGTCAGGCAAGCTTTTGTCTTGACGGTCTGTCGCATCCTGAAACTGTTCGCATGGAATTGCGAACGTCTGCTGACGACGGACCCGTGACGGCCAATTCGGCAGAACTGACTCTTGAGTTCGGAATCCGGAGAGTCGGTTTCGAGAGGTTTTTTCCCAACCCCACTCAGATTTTCCTGGAAGCAATTCTTCGGCACCGTCCGTTTTTCAGCGGCTGGCCGAGTCGAACGGATTTTTGCCAGACGGCTTGCACTTTCTGTTCGGGATTCAGAATCGCAAGATCCGGGAGTTTCTGGATGCCGGTTTTTGAAAATCCCCTTGTGCCCCAACGGCCACCAAATACCGGTTGTTAGCCGGCAGCGACCCACGCCGCTGGCTGAAAACGGACCGGAAGTTTGGACCATGGCAAGCTGACCTGGCAGACCACCAGACCTATTTCCGGCACTCCGGATTGAGCGGGTGCCTTCCCATATCGTCGGTGACCGTGCTCGTCACCCAAAAACTTGACTTTCTGTTTGCAGGAATCTGTGTCTTGAATCAACCGGTGTTTCATTCTGGTGGTTTTTCCCTGGTGGAAAAATCGGCTGACGCGGTGTTGGCGGCCCGGTTACGCGTTCCCTTTCCTGTGTCTTTTATTATTTGGTCGCATCGTCTCTGAACTGAACGATGCCATTACAAGAGGTTTACTGTCAATGGCCAAAAAACGCTCGCGTCCCCGAAGCTCTGGAAGCGGCAGCAACAGCGGCTCGCGCTCGAGCAATCGCAGTGCTGGCAACCGTCGACGTCGTCACACCGGCAGCGGTGGCGGCAACGGAAATTACCGTCCGGCCTATACCACCAATCGCCGCTCCCGTTATCAACCGGAAGAAGACAACGTGGAGGTCGATGAATCCGAACTGACTTCCTACACCGGTTTGCTGGAAATGCATCCCAACGGGTACGGGTTTTTGCGTTCCCCGGAAAACAACTATTCCCGGGAACGGACGGATCCATTTGTCCCGGGAACCATGATTGAAAAATTCGGCTTGCGTCCCGGGCTGATGATAACGGGCAAAATTCAGGGGGCCCGGCGCCAACAGGGACCCCGGGTGCGGGTGATCGACGATGTCGACGGGATGCCCCCCGAGAAGTACATCGATGTCCCCACGTTTGATTCCAAAACGCCCATCAACCCGGACCAGTGGTTTCAGCTGGAAACCGGACCACTGCCTTTGACGACGCGGGTGATGGACCTGTTGACGCCGCTGGGCAAGGGCCAACGCTCACTGATTGTGGCCCCGCCGCGCAGCGGCAAGACCATCATGTTGCAGCATATCAGTCACGGAATATCGGAAAACTATCCCGAAGTAAAACTGATCGTGTTGCTGGTCGACGAACGCCCCGAAGAAGTCACGGATATGCGCCGCAATGTTAACGGCGAGGTGATTGCCAGCAGCCTGGATGAAGATGTGGAAAGCCACGTTCGCCTGTCGCAACTGGTCGTGGAGCGCTGCAAGCGGCTGGCGGAAATGGGACAGGATGTGTTCCTGCTGATGGATTCCATTACCCGCCTGGCCCGGGCGTTCAACAAATGGGTTGGCAACACCGGCCGCACCATGTCCGGCGGTGTCGACATCAAGGCGATGGATATTCCCAAAAAACTGTTCGCTACGGCCCGGGCCTTTGAAGAGGGCGGGTCGCTAACCATCGTGGGAACCGCCCTGATTGATACCAACAGCCGCATGGATGACCTGATTTTTCAGGAATTCAAGGGCACCGGCAACATGGAACTGGTTCTGGACCGCAAATTGGCCGATCGTCGCGTCTGGCCAGCCATCGACATTTCCCAGTCCGGTACGCGGCGTGAGGAATTGCTGCTGAGTCCGGAAACCCTGCACGCGGTTACCATGCTGCGGCGCACGCTGACTTCGATGCATCACGTCGAGGCCATGGAGCAGCTGACCAAGCAGCTGGGTCGATTCAAAACCAATTCCGAGTTCATTCAGTTGATCAGCGGCAAGATGGCCGTGGACAACTAGCCGGTGGCGGCGCAAAATATTCGTCAGACTGAACCTGCCGCTCCGGCCGGGTGTCCCCCCGGCTGACGGGTTCAGCTCCCCGGAGGGTAAGCGAATGGCTCAGCGGCTTCATTGGAAATGAAGTGCCGGGAAACCGGTTGCGAGTTCGAATCTCGTGCCCTCCGCTGGTTCGGGCCAGCCGAACCCGGGGCGACCTCCGATAACCATCCCTCTGCCGGTTGCCGGAATCGAATCCGGTTTTGGCGTCCAGCCCGGTTTTGGCGTCCAGCCCGGTTTTGGCGTCCAGCCCGGTTTTGGCCTGCTGGCGGACGCGATCTGGAATCGCACGGTGGCGGGTCAATCCGCGGGCCGCCGGACCATCAGCTCGTTTTTTTCCGGATCGTAAATGTACTCCTGGCCGGCCGGCAATTCGGGCAGAGCGATCCGGTTGAAATGCACGATCTTGTCCATGAACTCGTCGTGCGTCAGCGGATAATGTCCCCGCTCGGCCTGATACAGCTGCATGGCCTGGGGGATCTGGATTTCAAATACCACACGCTGTTTGGTCTTGAATAAAACCGCCGCAGGGGTCGTCAGGAGGCCTCCGCCATCGCCAATAATCTGGCCCTGTTTGCCCACACCGGGTTGGGCTGGCACCAGCACCTGATTCCCCGGGTCGGCCGGTTGCGGATTCCCGGTAGGGCTGGCCTCCGGGGGAGGCGGCAAACAACCGGCCAGCAGCGCCGCCGCCGCCAGCAAACTGACAGGAACCAGTTGCCTGAACAGGAACATAAACATCCTCCCGGACCAGTCGTGAGCACCAGGGCGCTGCCGCCGGCCAATGGCAGCATCTCCCGGGTATTGTAGCATCGCCCGGACTGGCCGTCACAACGCCGGTTGCATAATCCAGACGAGCTCCGGATTGCTGGCCGCATGGCGAGCCTTCAGCGTCGGCTGATTGTAGCGCAACTCCTCGCGTTGACCGGGCACCCGAAATTTGTCCCCTTTTTGCAATATTGGTTTGCGTTCGGGCATGAATCCAAAGGCCCGCGATCCGGCTGCCTGACAGGGGAACCACTGACCGAGGCCGTTTTCATCCAACAGATAAAACTCGGGATACGTGTGATCGGGAATCCAGACGGCGCGGCGGGGATCCCGCGCGCCCGGCAAATGGCAATAAACAACGATGACAATTCCTCGCAATCGCCCCGCCGGTTTTCCAGGGCGGACAGGCAGGTGCGGATTTCCGGATCGAACTGGTATTCGATGTTGTCACGAACCCAGTCATAGATCGTCTCGACCTGATTCCAGGCGGGCGCCCGGGAGTCGACCGGGATCGATTCGGCGAGGGCCACAATCGCCGGGTCCCGGCTCTCGATAAACGGGCTGGGGGTCAGGTATTTGCGCAGCGCAGCGCCGGGCGAGGTATCAAACACAAACCGGTCGGTTTGGGGCGGGACCCCGGACGCCAGCTTTTGAATCTTCATGCGAACGGTCACGGTAACCTGCTGACCGGCCGGCAGCTGTCCTACCTTGAAATACAGATGGCTGGATTCATTCCGGTCCGCCTTGATCCTGGCGACGGAAACCGAATCCGGTTTGTCGATCGAGACGACTTCAACGGTTTGCTCGGGCCAGTCCAGGGGTACCGGCACGGTTGCCTGAATCCCGGATGTATCGCTGGTGGCGCGAATGGTCATGCCGAATTGCCAGTCGCTGGTATACGGCAACGTTTCCGCCGCGGGCAAAACCGATGCCGCGGCGGTCGCCGGCTGGTTGTCCGCCTGCCAGGCGATCAGCGGAGCAGCGAACCACAGCGCCCCCAGCACGGATAGAATCAACCTGTGGCACCCGCGGGGCGTCATGGCTCGGATCCGTGGTGCCATCATCGGGAGTCCCGGGCCGGCAGGATGTCGCGCATCCAGCGAACTGATTTCAGCTTGCCGGTGCCTCGAACGGATTCGGTTACAAACAACTTGCGCTGCGAACTTTCCGGAATCCTGATATTGTCACCCTTTTGAAAGATGACCCGGGGGTTGGTCATTTTGCCAAATTCGGGCTTGCCTTCCAGAACCGCCGGATACCAGCGCCCGGCGCCGGTGTCGTCCTGCAAATAAAACTCGGCGTACTCGCCGCCATCGGCCCACACCATCCGGGCCGGAATTTTTTGCGAGCGGCACAGGGCCACGAACGCGTAACTGGGATCCTCGCGGGATCCTTTCAGGTTTTTGATCGCCTCGACCGCCCCGCGTTCCGTCATTTCCTTGTCAATTTCGATGTGGTTCGTCACCCAGTCGTAAATGGCCCGGGCCTGATCCCACGGAAACTCGTGCCCGGCGACAACCGCTTCGGCCTGCCGGCGGACCGTTGCCTTGCGACTTTCAATCATCTCGCCCGGACCCAGATACAGTCGAATCTCGCGCGGGGGGCGGTCGGGTTTCACCAAATGATCGGTTCGGTCGGGAAAAGGGACTTCCTGCACCGTAACCTCGAACATCACTTGCAGCTCCACCAGCTGGCCAGCCTTGATTTTGGGAATATTGGCAATCAAACGCCGAACCGTTTCACTTTGCTGATAATCGCTCCGCAACACTTCGTTCGGGATCGTTTCCTCGAACATGTTGACGTGTTGTTCCGGCCAGTCCGTGGGGACAGGCAGTGCCAGTTGCACGTCGCTGGCGCCCCGGGCCCCGGACTCCAGCCAGGCGCCCACACGCACGACCCGCTTGATCGATTTCAGGTCATCTTCCTGATCGGGCGACTGCCGGGGAGCGGTCTGTCGGACGGTTTCGCCGGCAACCCGGGGTTCGGTTGGCTGACTGGCCGGCAGCAACCGCATCGGTCCGGTCATCAGCAGGAAAACACCGGCGCTCAGGGCAACAAAACGGCAGCGGGACATGACCATCACAGTCGTCGGCAGGGGACAGATGCAGGGCCAACCAGAATCAACGGGAACACCGCATCCCCGGTATTCCCGTTATCAAGTTTAGCGTCGGGACCCGCCGCCGGTCCAGCAAATAAGGGCGGCCGGGGACCGCGGGCGCAATCCTGACCATTTTCCCGTTTGTAACCCCTGCGGCGATGTTGCAGAAAATTCGACGGGATGTAAAACCCTGCGGTTGGCAGGGCGATTTCGGGCGACAGGCATCGCGCCGATTTAACCGCCGTTGCCCGGGGAGGGCAGGGTTCCGCTCGAACCAGGTGGGACGATTGTGCCACCGAAGCTCGGATTACTGTAACTATCAAACACAGGCGGATTAATGGTAGCACCGCCATAGTTCGATCCTTGTACATACGGATCAATGGTCCCGTCGTTCATATAGACCGGAGAGTCGGCCTGGCCGGATACACAATTCGGGCAGTCGCCGGTGGGGTATGCCGATTCGTTATAACCGTAGCCCATTGAGGGATCCGCCGCGGGCGCATTGCAGCTGTTGCACTGTTTCCCGCCAAAGAGACTTCGAATGGGGCCGTTGGCGCAGCCCGTTGTGGCGATCAGCATCGCGGTGGCCGTCAGGAAAACAAGTGTCTTTTTCATTGGACAACTCCACATCAGGGATTGGGGGTAGCGGCAATTCAATGGGCTGGGGGCAACGTCGAGCAAACGTACAGCGCGGCAGGGATGTGGCAAGCGGATTTGTTGCAAAAATCCAACATGGACGGGTCACTGTTGCAAAACCTGCACAGGGATACCGGTTACGGGGATTACCACCAATCGAACTTTTTTGCGTTTCATGAAGATTGTTCCGATTAAGCGTTCTGCCGTTGTCTGGAGGATCCGTCAAGCCGCGCGACTGGTCTGTGTGTTGGTGTGCCTGATGGCCGGGCCGGGCAGTCTGCCGGTGTTTGCCCAAAACGACGCGTGGCCCATGCCGGCCCGGTCCCCGAACCCGTTTGGCTTTCCTTACCCGCCCCCCACTCCCGACGAACCCGGCGTCACGATGACCCGCCGTTTCATGCTGGATGGTGTTCCGGAGTTGAACTTTCGGTTGCGGGCCCAGGATGAGCTGTGGCTGGTATCGTCCCGCGAGCTGCAGCGGATCGATGATCCTGCCGACAAGCTGGTTTGCAAACGGGCTCGCGGCGACGCCTGGGATACGGTGCCCCTGTCACAGTTGATGCAGGCACACACCGATCGTCCCGCTTTGCGAAATCTGGTATTTGTGCATGGCAACCGAACCGAGGATTTTTGGGCACGTCGCCGCGGCAAACAGGTTTATCAGGCAACCGTCGGCAATCACAGCAGCGCCCCGCCCACGCGATTCGTCATCTGGGCCTGGCCATCGGACCCGATTGAATCCGTCCGCCCGTTCGAGGACTTCCTCCAAAAGCAGGAGCGAACGCGCGTCGACGGTTTCTGGCTGGGCTATTACCTGTCGCATTTGCCGGTCGAGGCGGATCCTGTTCTGATCACCTACAGTCTGGGAACCCAGATCGGAGTAACGGCCTTGACGGATTTGCAGGCCGCCGGAAACCGGCAGCGATTTCGGGTGCTGGCTGTGGCGCCCGTTACCCGTTGTGAATGGCCGTGCCACGAGATCGAATTGTCGGTCGCCGCCCAATCGATTCGCCAGTTGTCGCTGGTTCGAAACAAGTCAGATATTGCCATTCGGGCATTTCGCAAACTGTGTCAAATGACCACACCGGACCGCACCTGCTCGGGTGTCGACATGCTGGCTCAACATGTTCCCGGGACCCGGCAGTTTGATGTATCCGCCGAGCAAGGCTGTGAGCACAACCTGGCCGGATACGCCAGTTTGCCAGTTGTCAGCCAGGAACTGGATCGCCTGTCGCAGGAGACCGTTCCCCAAACCGCCCATCGAACCGGGCTGCGCCGCTAGAGACGCAAAATCGGCCGCTGCCCGCCGATTATGGTCCGGTCAGGTTGCAGTCCGCAGGGTTCAATCTATCATCGTGACCGGCAGCCCGTCGTGTCGCCCCAGCGGCTGCCGCTGGTTTCCCCCCCCGGTGGTTCACCATGAGCCTCACACTGGTCGTTTACTGTATCCTGATCGCGATGGCCTCATGGGCGGGCGGCTGGATCCCGTCGGGGTTGACGCTGGGGCACCGTCAAACGCAATTGATCCTTTCGCTCGTCTCGGGCGTCATGCTGGGCGTGGCCATGCTGCATTTGCTGCCCCATTCCATCGACGTCCTGGATAATGAATACCAGTCGATGGCGATCGCACTGGGCGGGCTGCTGTTCATGTTTTTTATGATTCGAATGTTTTCGTTTCATTATCATGATTCGGACGAGTTGCCGGAGAGCCACGAATGTGATCACCATGATCACGCCGGAGAAATTCGCCGAACGGACGTCAGCTGGGTGGGGCTGGCAATCGGATTTTCGGTCCACACGATCATTGACGGAATCGCCCTGGCGGCAGCGACCGCAGGCACCAGCGTGGTGTTGGGAGGCGTGGCGGGATTGGGCGTGTTTTTGGCAATTTTGTTGCACAAGCCGCTGGATGCCATGGCCATCACGTCGCTGATGGCCGCCCGCGGCTGGCCCCCCAAAAAACGTGCCCTGGTCAACGCGCTGTTTTCCCTGATGTGTCCCCTGGGTGCCCTGATCTTTGTTTCGGGACTGGCCGTTGTGGGTCCAGCGCAGACGGGCCTGCTGGGTGCTGCCCTGGCCTTTTCGGCCGGAGTATTCCTGTGCATTTCGCTGAGCGACCTGTTGCCGGAAGTCCAGTTTCACTCGCACGATCGACTGGCGATGTCGGGGGCCTTGTTGCTGGGGGTATCGATCGCAGCCGCTTTGGAACTGGTGCCCCTGTGATCGGCGGGCCAACTCCCCCGGCAATTCCAACCGGCCGTCATCGCCGGCCCGGGACGATTAGCCGCGCCCCAGGGCCGTGCGGAAGACTTCCCGCCCCTTGCGTATTGCGTTCCATGCCCAACGGTCGACCCGTCCCGGTCGCGAGATGCGGTACCGGCAGACAGGGCGTGTCTGGCGGGTCCATTTGGCCGTGGCCTCACTGAGAATCCCCATCGTGTCAACCTGCCGGACGTCCCGGTTGGCGAACCAGTGCTGCAATTGCCCGTACATCAGTAATTGACCCGGCCCAAACCGGGCGAATTCCGGATCGTAACCCACCTTGTGCGAATACCAGATCCGGTCAGCGACGTAGCCAAAATCAAAAGCAATCGGCCGGTCGCCGGACCGCAGGAAATGAATCTCCAGCAACCCGGACCGATCCAAGGTCGTGGCGATCTGCCGGTAAAACTGCTCGATCGGGGGATGGCATCCGATCGCCGAACCTTGTTCTCCCTTCCACCCGGCCTGTTCGACACGAATCACCTCGTCCATCAGTTTTTGCAATTGCGGCGGGTCGCTGATCCCGGCATACCGTTGCAGTGTCAACGGCCCCAGCGCCGCCAGACGTTTCCAGCCCGAACGCATGTTTTGGCGGTGGCGCCGCGAGCACGACGCAAAATAGTCTTCCCAAACACCCTCGATGGACAGGACTCCGGCGTCGAATTGATGTCGCCTTTCGACCTGACACCCCCGGCGTTCGAGGGCCGTCAGCAACCGATCCCAGTTGGCACAAGGAGTTACCCAATCGAAATCCATTTGCCACCCGGGCAACCGCAACAAACTTTCGGCCAATTCATCAAACACCGACGGGTCCACCCGTTGCGGATCGACCAGCAAATCACCGCACTTCATCCACGGATTGTTGGGTAGCGACAGGGCCCAGGGAATACCGGCCCGATAACGGGTAACCAGTGGCAGTGCGGCAACCAGTTGCCGGTCCCGGTGAACCGTTATCGCCGCAAACGCGCGCGGATTCGAAAACGTCCGGACATAGCTGATCAGGCAATCCCGGCGCAATGTGGGCAGGCCCCCCGGACTGGCCATCCACAACCGGTCCCAGGCAACCGAGGTCTCGAGGCTCGCTGGCGAATTGACAACGGGTGGGGCTGGAGCAGCACTCATGATTGGGGCAACCGTCGGGTTGATGTTGGTACGGGCCATCGGTCGGCAATTCAGGAAGTGGCGCCCGGATTGGGCGAGGCCGCCCAGACTCGCCGTGACCAGGTTCGCATCTGGCGACCGGTGTCACAAACGCGATGTCGCAAGCGGGCCCGCAGGCGGTTTGGCACCACCCGGGTTCGGTACAGCGGCAGCCGTTCCGATTTCCAGCGGGCCTTGTAGGGTTCGTCTCCGCGGAGGAAGTCAAAGTATTTGAACTTCCGCCGGATCGCTGACTGAATCGCCCAGGTGAACGTAATATGTCCGGGTTCGAGTTCCAGGTATCGGGGATCAAATCCGGTTTGATACATCAATACCGAGTCGGCCGTCGTGAATTCCAGATTGGCCGCCAGGGGGCGGCCCAGGTATTCGAGCAAATTGATTTGAGCTCGTCCGCACGCGGCCAGGTCCGTGGTGGCCGTCACCAGGAATCGCTCAAAGTGCGGATCGGCGAAACACCCCTTGTCACCGCAACTCTCGCGGCGTTGCTGGTGCAATTCCACCATGATTGGCCAGGCCTCGGCAATGGCCGAGGGATCGCGCAACACCCGGGCCCGGAATTCCGGCTGACCCAGGTGGCGACTCGCCCGCCTGGTCTTGCGGCGAAAGGACCGGTGCAGTCGGGACTCGTAGTCTTCCCACAACTCGGGCAGCGGGGATCGCCACGTTCCGGCAAACTCGCTGGATGCCAACCGGGCTATCCCGCCGGTCAGGGATTCCCCAATTGCGGCAATCGCAGGATCATCCTGCACATGGCCCTCAAATTCATAAAGGTCAACGTCGGCGAACTGTTCCCGATGCAGGGCCCCGGAAATGACCTCTGCCATGACCCTGCCCGCAATGTTCTCAAACCCGGGTCGGATCGCCAGACTGCTGTAGTCCGAGCAGGCGGCACCGCTGGCCAGTTGTTTGATTACCCGACCCTGACCCAGGCAGGTCGTCTTGTACCAGGGCGCCAGGCCAATCCAGCGGCCATTCCCGTCGACAATGACCACGATGGCCAGCTGACCCTGATGCCCAAATGCCCGCCACCAGTTGTACATCCACTCCCAGCGGTGAAACAGCCGCTCGCCAGCCAACTCGTTCCAGCGTGACCGACAGTCGGCGAACTGGTCCGTCGTGGTGATCAGCCGGGTTTGGAATAATTGCCTAATCATGATGCTCGGAATGAAAGGGACTTGGACAGAATTAACTACGGACCGCCTGGTGCTGCGACCTCGGGAATCCCGCGAGTGCCCGGCCGCGGTCGGAACGACAGCCACCGCCCGCGCAACCACGCGGTCAGCGGCTGTTCGATTTTCGATGTGATAATGGCGGACACCGCAATGACAAACGCGATTCCGGCCAGAAAGGCCGCCAGCGGTGGCACACCGGCCTGGTTGATGTGCCAGATAAACACGCAACCCAGGTTGTTGTGCAGCAGGTACAGGGCGTATGAGATTGAGCTGACCCACACCAGGGGACGGAATCTGAGCAGCGGGACTCGCCCCCACGCACTGAATGCCAAAAGAACGAACAGAATGAGGGTTGCGGCCGGATTGTGATCGTGCCGGTCGATTACGTGAAACACGACAATGCTGGCTGCGATCCCCAATCCGTTGTGCCATACCTTGCCGCGGCCGTTCTTGCATTCGTTCAGCAAAATCCCGATCGTAAACAGCGGCAGGTATTCCAGAATCATCAGTTCCCGGCAAGTTTCCAGCCAGGCCAGCCACACCGGGTTATGCGCGGAACCGGACAGGTAGTTGATCGACAGGCACGTGACCAGCGACAACGCCAACAAAAACATTACCGTCCGGAGCGGCCGATGAAGTGATCCCGTCAGAAACAGAAACAGAATGATGCCATAAAACAGGATTTCGACTTGCAGCGTCCAGGTGACCGGCTCGAGACATTCATACCCCAGCAAATTTGGCATGACCGTCAGGTTGGCGATTACCTGTTCCGGTGGAAAGGCCACAGCCGTCAGCGGCGCCAAACCGACAATCATCAAATTGATCGCGATGACGGCCCAGAAGGACGGACAGATGCGAATCACCCGGCCCGCCAGAAAGTTGGTGGCGTCGCGCTTTTTCAACAACGTCATGGCGTTCACCAGACCGCTAAGCATGAAAAACAGCTGGACGCCGTATTTGCCATAGGGGAATTCGAATCCCAATGGGGAGGTGTATCCGTACTTCACGGTGTACACGTGCGTAAAGTGGAACAGCACCAGATTGATTGCCGCCAGGGTGCGCAGCGAATCGAGCTCGACAATGCGTTTCGTCCTGATAGCGGTCGGCATGGTTTCGCTGGGCATGCGTTGCTTAATAAAAATGAATGCACTTGTTCATCGTTCCGGGCGCTGCCGATGGAATTGCAACCGCCAGGCCGACCGCGGCAGGCCGTTGAACATTGGCGGGTTTTCCCGCAAAAAAGCCGCATTTTTGAAGCAAAACGGGACGACGCCCCGACGCCGAATGATGCCAAAACACAACAGAAGCCAGACCGCCATGTGGCGAACGGGAGAAACCGCGAACTTCTGGAAAACCGGATAAACCCGCCGTTGGGCGACGGAATCGACGCCCGGAAATTTCCTGGAAAGGTCTATTGACCCCTTATCCTGAATTCAATAATCTTCGCGGCGTTGTTGAGCCAGCCGGTTGCCGGGGCTCGACAACCGGCAAAACAAATCGGTTGATTGATTGCCAGCGAAAAAGTCTTTTGGCATTCTCCTGTAGTTCGCTAACGAAGATTTTGAAAAGTTGCGCTGTTGCAAGGATGCACGGTGCTACGACTTTCGTTGACATTTGAACAACCGGGGTGATCAGGGCACGGATGCTTCTGATCTACCATCCAATCGCTCTCGACGGACGAAGGCGTTCCACAGCCCCCCCTACGGAACCCGGAGTTTGCGAGAGCTTTTTTTATGCGCGGTACCCGGGGTTCCTCCGTGGGGCTGATCGTTCGGCGACGGGTTGAATCGCACCAAACCCGCGGCCCGCGACTGTCGGTTGCAAATTGGCTGCATGATGATTTTGGAGACGATCAGGAGTCCTGTACCGAATTTGACAGTGCGTTGCCCGGTTTTGTTGACGAAATTGACCGAATCCCGCCCGCTACGGGGTCACTCTCTGGCTGGCACCCCAGATTTTGTTGATGAACCGGTTTCGCGACCAACTCGCGGATCGCGTTGGATCATGGCGGCATTTTCCGTCTGGAGTGATGACAATGAACGATCCCGCCAGTCGCCCAAATGACATCGTCCGTCAGGTTCCGGCATCGGTTCCCCTCGGCGTACCGGAATTCCTGGCCCGCCAGGCGGGCGTCTCATGTGCGGATTGCGGACAGACTCTGGGATTTGCCGATCTGGCCGGAATCAAGGTGGCCGCCTGTCCGGGCTGCCATGGCGTGTTGATCCAGCGCGAGTTTGTGTGGCCAATCGTGCAGCGTCTGCGGCAGGCAGGGCAGGACACCGGTGAAATGCCTGATCCCCTGAATCCGGACGCGTTGCGACGACAAACCGATTGTCCGGTTTGCGGACTGACCATGGAAACGTTTCCCTACGCGGGTCCTGGTTGCGTGGTCATCGACGCCTGCAGGCAATGCGATGTGATGTGGTTAAACGGGGGTGAATTGACGCAAATCGCCCGCGCGCCCGGCAAGCGTGATGGTAACGGCCCGGGCAGCCACTGAACGGCCGCACCGCCGCCGGCAGTGCCCCCTTGCACCACGCCATTGGACCGTCGCAAACAATGCCCGGTGCCGCCATCACTCCGTTATCCCACCAGCCAACCGGCTACCAAATCGTTGGCAAAGTAGTGGATGGTGGCAGCGGCCGCGACCACAATCACCGCGGCACCGGCAAACACCAGGACCAGTTCAGCCAGAATCAGACTGGCGATGGTGCCGCGAGAACAACCGATCTTGAACATGGTTTGCATTTCCTGTTGCCGCAGTCGCACCGACAGGGCCACGACCAGGGCCAGCAGCAGGCCGGTTGAGACGGAAATCAGGATGGCGTTGGCGTTGATAAACCGTTGCACGCGAAACACCAGGTTCATCAATTCGCCGACGACCGCCACAGGCTGGCACATTTGGGCGGGCGAGCCGGATCGATCAAACCGACCCTGCAACAGGACCTCACCCCTGGTATCCTTCGGTACCACAATCAGTGCGGTCACCGGAAACTCCGAAAAGTCGCCATGGAAGTGAAAGGAGCCAATGTTGTCGTCGGTAATCTCCGTGTAGGGCAGGACCGCCGCCGACGCCGTGACGGACAGGTCATCCCGACCGAGGACAAGCGTTTCGTCGGTTTCCCCGGCCACGTCCTGGTGTCCGTGTCCGTATCCCTCGACAACCCAGGCCGTTTTGATATCGACAAAAATCACGTCGTCATCGGCGGTGCGGGTCGGGGTCAAAACGCCCGTCACCCGCATTTTCAACGGGTAGTTTCCCGCAATATCAAACAGATTCTCACGGTCCGTCAACACCGTATCGCCGGGCATTTTGCCCAGGCGTTTCGCGACGTTGCAGCCGAGCACGCAATCGCCCAGACGGGACAAGCCGTTGCCGGACTGAATCGACATGTGGCGGAATTCAAAATAATCCAGGGTGGTTCCGACGACCGGAATCCGGTCCGCCGAAATTCGGGCGTGGATCGGAATCGCCAGTCCCAGATCCCCCACGGTTTCCCGCTGGCCCCAGCCGATGATGCCCGGTGCCACGGTTTTGAAATACAGGGCGTGCATGGTCAAATCGAGGCGGCTTCCGGCTGCGCCGGCCAGCAAGGGCGTGGCAGCCGCACGGGCCACAATTTGTCGATTGAAACTGGCCAGCAAAATGGCCAGGGTAATCGGCAACAGGATCGTCAACACGATACACAGGATCATCAATACCGACTTCAGCCGGTAATAGGAAACGTATCGCCAGGCCAGTCGCCACGCTTTCATCACTCGATGGCCCCGGCACAGAATTGTTCAAAATCGATCGTTTGGTCAAACCCCTCGAGAATACCCAAATCGTGGGTCACCGCGACCAGTGTCAGATTGCGGGCGGCGCATTGCTGAAACAGCAAGTCGAGGATTTTGCGTTTGTTGGCCGGATCCAGGTTTCCGGTCGGCTCGTCGGCCAATACCAGTTGCGGTGCCGGCAACAGGGCCCGGCAGATAGCGACTCGCTGTTGTTCCCCCTGGGAAAGTCGCCGCACGCGGCGGCCCAGTTTGTCGGCGATGCCAACCTGCCCGGCCAACTGGTCGTGCGCTGGTAAACCGCGGGGGTCAATTTGAGCGCGGACGTAATCAGGTAGGGCAACAGGATATTGTCCCGCACCGAAAGGTATTCGACCAATTCAAATTGCTGAAACACGGCACCAATGCGGCTGATCCGGAAATTTCGTCGTTGGGCGTCATTCAGTTCCGATACGCTGGTGGAATCGACCCGCACGGTCCCGGCGGCCGGAACCGCAATTCCCGAGATCAGATTCAGCAAGGTGGTCTTTCCCGATCCGCTGGGCCCGACGACCGCCACGCGCTGGCCCGCCGCAATCTGCAGTCCCGGAATGTCCAGGCAAAATTGCGAATTCGGATAGCTGAAACGGAGCTGTTGAATGGCGATCATTACCGGCCAAATCCTGTCACTTCGCGTGGAGCTGATCGAGTCTGCAACGAGTTTGGCAATCGGGACCGGACAGCGGCAATTGCCTCCCGGGCGGGAACCCGGGCAGGGTCGCATTTCCAGGCGGACCAGGGTTCGCCAACCCGGAAACCGAACGGCCGGCCGGGCGCGTCGGTTGTGCGGACTGGTTGGCCATTGCTGGCAATCCAGTCCGGACTGGACTTCCCCGGGCATGATGTCTATAACTTCGATCCCGATGATTATAGCAGGACCGGCCATTTTTTGAGTTCGCGGTGGTATCCCCGGGAACTTCCGGGGAGGAATTCGCCGCGGCCGGTTCGGAACAACCGGATTGGTATAATTTGGCAGGATTGGCCAAATGTTTTCGGCCCGGGTGACGAATAATGATTGGACGGTCACCTGATGGTCGACCGCAGATTTCAAAATCAGCTACAATACCGGCAGAGCAAACATACCTGCACATCAAAAGTACAATTGGAACTAGATTCCTCTGACGATTACGGCTGAGGGACCATTTTTAAGGGTAGGCCCGAATCACCAGTGGCTAGTGCTCAGCACGTCCGATTCGCGTCTGTCTCCCAGTAGCTCCCATCGCTACAACCAGTCGGAGGATCTAACTCATTACCGTGGTATATCCCGCAGGATATACCACGGTTTTTTCGTTTTCAGTGCCGGACCAACATCTGCCCGGTTGCCGTCGGGGACGGGCCGTCCAGCCCGGCTTTGGCATCGACCTGATTTTCAATTCGGGCCCGGTTTTGTTACAGTCATTCGCTACGGCGTTTGATTGCCGAATGGAATGTCTTGATCGCAATCCCATCGAGCGGGCCCCGCTGTGAATAAATACCTGATCGCCGGCAACTGGAAAATGAACCTGGACAGCCAGGCAAGCACCGCCCTGGCGGCAGGACTGGCCGACATGTACCGCCAGCCGGGGCCGGTGGAGGTCGCCGTGTTCCCGCCGGTTATTTATCTGCAGGCCGTGGCCGCCGCCCTGCAGGGTTCGGCGGTCGCGTGGGGCGCCCAGAACATGTACCAGGAGGCCAACGGGGCGTTCACGGGAGAAATCAGCGCGTCCATGTTGCTGGACACCGGTTGCCGCTACGTCATTCTGGGGCACAGTGAACGGCGGATGCTGATGGGAGAAACCGACGCCACGGTAAACGCCCGGGCCCGGGCCGCCTTGCAAGCGGGGCTGGAACCGATTGTTTGCGTTGGCGAGACCCTGGAACAACGCCAGGCGGGCCAGACGGGCGACGTGATCAGCCGCCAGTTTGCCGGCTCATTGGCCGAAATTACCCCGGAGCAGGTCTCCAGGGTGGTCATCGCCTACGAACCGGTTTGGGCGATTGGAACCGGAAAAGTCGCTTCCGGCGATCAGGCCCAGGCAGTCCATGCCGACCTTCGCAGAATGCTGGAAAGTCATTACAATCGGGAGCTGGCCCGGCGTGTGCGAATTTTGTACGGGGGCAGTGTCAAACCCGAAAACGCCCGTGACTTGATGGGCCGGGCCGATATCGACGGCGCTCTGGTCGGAGGTGCGTCCCTGACGGCGGAAAGTTTCTCGGGAATCGTTGCCGCCGCCGGGCAATTGGCCTGAGCCGGATGCCGGGAACACGCGAGATCCCCGGCGGCGGGGTCCCCAGTTTCGAATTCACAACAGAATTCAACCAGGATTGCAAGATGAATTTAGCGTTGTTCCTGATGGGCTTTCTGTTATTCCTGACGAGCCTGTTCCTGATTCTGGTGGTTCTGGTCCAGCGCGGACGGGGTGGCGGATTAACCGGCGCCCTGGGTGGAATGGGGGGGCAAAGCGCATTTGGGGCCAAGGCCGGCGACACCTTTACCCGAATCACGATTTTCACGGCCGTCTTCTGGATCGCGCTGTGCATGATCACGATCAAGGTATTCAATCCCCCGCCGCCCCCCGAAGCGGCGCGGACCGGACTGAGTGCGGGCAGTGCCGCCAGCCCGGCGGTTCCGGCGGTCGACGAAACGGGCGCGACCGACGACGCCGAAACCGGCACCGTCCCGGCGTTGCCCGGCGACGCTCCGGGTACGCCCGATGGTGGTGCCGATTCAGCGCCACCCCAGTTGCCAGGCGGAGGTGATTTTGATGGCGAGAATGACGGGGCGGACGCATCGAAGTCGGACGCATCGAAGTCGGACGCATCGAAGTCGGACGCATCGAAGTCGGACGCATCGAAGTCGGACATGTCGGGAAACAACGAGGGCGACAATTCCCCACCGGCTGGCGAGGGTCAGGATCCGAATGACGACGGTGGTGGTTAACCGGGTCCGCGAACGCCGGCGGGCGATCCATCCGGTTCGGGTTCGCCACGGGGTGTCCGCATGATGGCCCGGCCAGCCAGGCAACCCGCCATGTTTCAGGCCGGTACCTGACCAGATCCCATGTTCGTGTTTCTTGCTGCTGAAATCCCAGGGAGTTGATCGTGTTGCTCAGCATGACGGGACATGGACAATCCCAGCGCGTCACGGACGAAATGACCATCTGGGCCGAAGTCCGCTCGGTGAACAATCGCTTTTTGAAGGTGACCATCAGTTCCGGTGATCGCGTGGCGGAACTGGAGGCCAATATTCGTCAAATGGTCCAGGAACATGTGCGGCGGGGAACGGTTCACGTCAATCTGGAAATCCATCGCGAGGCCTCCCTCGACTCGGTGCGGATCAACACGGAATTGCTGAAGCAGTTGCACCGGGAGCTGACGACGGTCGATCCCCAGGCGTCGGCGGCTTGTCTGGTGGCGTTACCTGGAATCGTGGAAAACGCGGCGCCCCGCCGCCCTGATTGCCAAAAGTTGTGGCAACAAATCGCGCCCGCGTTGCAATCCGCGCTGGAACAATTGCATGAAATGCGACGTCAGGAAGGCCAGTCCATGACCTCGGATTTGCGGGAAAACTGCCGCCAGATACGGGAACAACTGGCCGTGGTCCAGTCGCAGGCTCCCGAGGTTGCCCGCAACTATGCCCAACGGCTCCGGGAACGAATCAACCAGTTGCTGGTCGAGTATCCGGTGACCGTTTCCGAAACGGATCTCATCCGGGAAGTGGGGATTTTTGCCGATCGCTGTGATATTTCCGAAGAAGTGGTCCGGTTACAGGCACACATCGAACAATTTGACGCCAGTGTTAACTCTGGCCAAAGCGATGGCCGGAAACTAGAATTCCTGACTCAGGAGATGCTGCGCGAGACCAATACGATTGGCTCCAAGGCCAATGACCGGGAAATCTCCCGGTCGGTGGTCGAAATCAAGACCGCCATCGAAAGGATCCGCGAGATGATTCAGAATATTGAATGACGCAATCGGGCCAGGGGGCGGCCGGCTGTCGACCCTGCCAGAAACGCGACGGTCGTGCGCCGCGTTTTCGGGTTCCGGATTGGCCGGGGGGGTTGCTGACGACGGATTGCCAAGAGGCTGTTCCGCGGTACCGGCGGACGAATCCATCGCCCAAATCCGGCATTGCATGTAGAGACCGATTTGCCTTCCTGCCAAATCCATGAAATCCAGCGCACAGGGAAAACTGATCATTATTTCGGGTCCATCCGGAGTCGGCAAATCGACGGTCGTGCGGCAGTTGTTGCAAACCTGTGAACTGCCTCTGGAGTTGTCGGTGTCGGCCACGACCCGCGCCGCGAACCGGTGAAACGGACGGTGTGGATTACATTTTCCTGGACAATGATGAATTTCTGCGTCGCCGACAGCAGAACGAGTTCATCGAATGTTTCGAGGTGTTCGGGGCCGGCGAGTGGTACGGGACCCTGCGGCAGCCTGTTGCAGAAGCGATGGCAGACGGGCGGAATATTATTCTGGAAATCGACACTAACGGAGCGTTGCAGGTTCTCAACATATTTCCCGACGCCGTCACAATTTTTATTCATCCCGGCTCGCTCGCCGAACTGGAACGGCGGCTGCGAGGCCGCGAAACGGAAACTGAATCACAAATCCGGACCCGCCTGGCCGTGGCTTCCGCCGAGCTGGAAATGGCCGGGCATTACGATCATGTTGTCACCAACGAAGACGTTCAATACACCGCGGACACGATTTGCGGATTGCTGAAACAACTGGAGGAAGGTAGATCATGTACGACGAGTTAAAAGAAGAAGAGATTGTCAATCTGGTCGGAGGGCGATTCAAATTGTCGACCCTGATCCAAAAACGGCTCGTCCAGCTCAATCAGGGGGCCAACCCGCTGGTGGATACGACCTCGACGGACAAAATGGAGATTGTTCTGCAGGAAATTCGGGAACAAAAAATTCGCCTGGATATGTCCAGCGAGGTCATCCTGGACGACAGCCCCGATTTTTCCCAGCCACCGGAACTGGACCTCGACAGCCTGTAACTGCTGGCAAAGACCGGGCATCGACACCGGCCGGCCCCGGGGGCCGGCCGGAATCTTCGTCTGCCCGGGCCCGGTCCGGCCCTGGGTCGGAGTCCCCCAGACCAGCAACCAACGCCACCGCCAGGGCTCTGGAAAGCCCCACGGAGGGTTCTCGTGCCAGCCCGGTGTCAAACACTGCGGCCTGGGCTGAATCTGCTTGTCAGGTCATATCTGCTTGTCAGGTCAACTCGTCTCGCCGGGCAGACATGACCGGATATTCTGTAAACTCTCGTTCCCGGGAGAATACCGGTCGATCTAGTTTTTTGGCCACCGCCAATGTCTGTTTCGACCCTGGAACCCGGCCAGGACGTGGTCTTGCACAGCCACCTGTCCGGCGATTTTCCCAGCCTGATTAATCGATGTCACCCGATTGCACCCCATTATCCAGAGTCGCTGTGGCGAGCTGCCGTTTGAATCGGCCGCTGGACCGGATGCAACGGGGAGGATGGGGATCGTGTCTGTTGGCCGGCCTGTTGGTCACGGCTGGCCTGGTCTCGCCCGTCTGGGGGCAATCGAGTCCGAATTCCGCGGAACCATCGGCCTTCGCCGCGCTGCCGGACTACGGCCGCCTGGAACGATCCATTAACGCCGTGTTGCGACGATCAAAATCAGGGACCGCTGGCCGCATTCATGCGGCGCTTCCGTCGGTTCCCGAAGTAATGGCGCATTCGGGGGATTTTGCGGGTGTCGATACCCGGCCGCCCGCTCACCAGGCATCCGTCGCCTGGTTAACACAACCGCGGGATGAGGCTGGCCCGGGTTTCCCGAATTCGCCGGTCGACCTGCCAGCCGGTCCCCGGCCGGCCGCCGCCGGGACGCCTTGGGGACCGGGCGTGAATTCACCAACGCGCGTGGCCGGTTTGGCCCGGCATCCGCTGGCATTTCAATCCCCCCGGCCGCAACCCGCGGAACAGGCATTCGAATCCCGATTACCCGCCCTAAACGCCCCGTATCGAGCTGCACCGGAAATTTCAGAGCCGATGTTCTCCGACGGTCCGGAACTGGTTTTGCCATCCGGGCTGCGCATGTCCGAATCAGGGCAAGGGGAGGCATGGGAACGCGAGCAGTTTTGGAAACAATTCGCCGGTACACCGACCGGTTGTCCAGGCACTCACCATACCGACAACCAGTCACTGGCGGCGATTCTGAATAACGGATTTTGGTTTGCTGGCCTGGACATCCTGTTTGTCGAACCCATCTTTCAGTCGAATAACGTGATCGTTGATTTTGACAGCGCCAGCGGGGTGACGGGTGCCGTCCCGGCCAGCTATGCATTCAGTCCCGCCTGGAAAGGTCATTTTGGTTTTGAATCCTCGGCCGGACCGGGCATCAAGCTGGCCTGGCTCAACTTGAACCAGTTTTCCGCACCGGCCAGCTTTGTGGCGACCGGGACCGCATCGGCAATCAGCCAGGTCGATTATGGAACAGCGGGCAATTCCGTGGTGCTGGCGACCACGTCCGCCGGCGACCGGCTGCAATCGCAGCAGCAAATCAAGCTGAATTCGGTGGACGTACTTCTGTACAAGGATCACAAAAACCCGATATCGCGAGTACGCGGCAACATGGGGTTGGGATACGTTTCGCTGAAACACCTGTTGTTTACCGATTTGTACTCGGCCGGCGGCGTCACGTCGCTGCGCAATGTCAACGACTGGGAAGGGTTGGGGCCAAAAATCGGGATCGAATATTTTCGGCCGATCGGTCACACGCGGCTGGAATTTCAATCCGGGCTTTTCGGATCGTTGCTGTTTGGCCGCCGCGATCAGGTCGTCACCGAAGTCGGCCGTTTGCAATTCACGCAGATCGGAAAAACCGAGCCCCTCGGAATTCTGGACTTGTACCTGGGTGTCCAGCGAAATTTCCGACTGTCCCGGTGTCGCTCGGCATTCCTGCGAACCACCCTCGATTCACAATACTGGTCCAATGGGGATTCGGCCGTGGAAACGGGCAGTGATTTCGGGTTTTACGGCTTTACGGTGGCGATTGGCATTACCCGCTGAGCCTCCACGACCGGGTCCGTCGTGATTTTTTTGGTAACCGGTTGCCGGAACGCGATCCGGTCCGGCTATAATCACCGTACCGGTAATTAACTGCGCGGCTGCGGATCCGTGCAGACTCGATGATCCCAGGCAGTTGGACATCATGGATTATTCTTCGCCAAATGCGTCGGACAGCGGAGCCGACCGTTTTGTTGATATTCCGTATTCTGGCCATCCGGTTGCATCCCCCCCGGGCCCTGCGGCCGGGCCACCGGCCACCCCCCGGGGACTGGATCCACGGCCGGACGCGGTTGCTGGCGGCAGCGGAATCGTCTGGTTTAGCGCATCCGTTTTGCTCCTGCTGGCTGCCTGGTTTGTTGGCCCCGAACTCGTGGCCCGTTACCAGTACGCGGCGACGCGTGGCCGTGTGACCGCGGAGTACGAGAACGCCCGGAACGTTTTGGCAGATGCTCCCCTGGCCGGCCTGTCGTCCGCCTACCAACTGGTTGCCCAACGAATACGTCCCAGTGTTGTCAGCATATATGCCGTCGATCCTCCCGCAAATGGTCGGACCATCCGTCCCTCCGGTGGTCAGGGATCGGGTGTCATCATGTCACGGGATGGTTATATCCTGACCAACCGGCACGTTGTGCTGAATGCCCGAGCGATCAATATCATGCTGGATGATCGTCGCGAGTTTCCGGCAACCGTAATCGGATTGGATGAGCGATCCGATCTGGCCGTTCTCAAGATTGATGCCGAGGGATTGTTGCCGGCCGAATGGGGCGACAGTGACGAGGTGCAGGTAGGTTCCATGGTCTGGGCCGTTGGCAGCCCCTACGGTTTGCAACAAACCGTCACCTCCGGGATTTTGAGCGCCAAGGAGCGCCGCGATGCATCCGGCGATGCCCAGGAGTATTTGCAAACCGATGCGGCCATCAACCCCGGAAACAGCGGCGGCCCCCTGGTCAATGCCAAGGGAGAAGTAATCGGGATCAATACGTCCATCTACGGCGAATCGTTTTTGGGCATCAGTTTTGCCGTACCCAGTTCGATTGCCCGGTTTGTGTTTAATCAGCTCGTGGATCACGGCCGGGTCACCCGCGGTTTTCTGGGCATCCTGCCGCGCGAGGTCGTTCATACCGATCTGCTCAGGCATGGACTTCCCGATTTAAACGGGGCGGTCGTCCAGAGAATTCCGGGGGGCGGCCCGGCTGAGCGATCTGATTTGCGGGTTGGCGACATTATTCGCCGCTGGGAGGGCAAGGCCATCACGTCGTACAATACCCTGTACCGCTACATTGGTGAAAGCCCGCCGAATTCCAGGGCCAACGTGGAAATCATCCGTGATGGTCAAACGCTGAGATTGCAGGTCCCGGTTGGTAACGCGACCGATTACGCGGAACGGATGCGGTAGACCGGGGCAACCGGCTGACGCGTGGCTGCCTTACGGGTCGTCAGGCGATGGGTCGTCAGGCGATGGGTCGTCAGGCGATTTTTTACCGAGGACTTTCGGTAATTCCTGGCCGTCGGGAACGAAGCGCATGGACACCGAATTCACGCAATGCCGCGTGTCCCTGGGCGTCAGACCCTCGCCGACAAACACATGCCCCAGATGGCCACCACAATTAAGGCACAGAATCTCGGTGCGGTAACCATCGATATCAATTTCCCGCCGCACAGCACCGGGAATCTCATCATCAAAGCTCGGCCAGCCGCAATGGCTGTCAAACTTGTGATGGGACTTGTACAGCGCGGCATTGCAACGGCGACAAATGTAGGTGCCCGCCGCCTTGTTGTCCAGTAACTCACCGGTGCCGGGACGTTCCGTTCCCTTGTGCACAATAATTCGGGTTTCTTCGGCGGTCAGTTCGTTGTAGCCGGCCCCGATATCGATTTCCTGTTCCGACATGGTTGCTTCCTGTCCCAGCAGTTTGCTGATTTCCCGTTGTGCCTGGCGCTCCAGCTGTTCCGGATCCGCCCCGGATTCGGGGATCAACCGGTCACGTTTCTGTTGCAGACCGGCAAGTTCGCTGGCAGCCAGTTTCGGCGCGGCCTGAAAACGGTCACCATCCAGGAACTGCAACAATGCTTCCGAGAATTGCTGATCCTGAATTTGACGAATGATTTCACGATACTCCGGATTGTCCAACTGTTCCTGTAACAACACCCTCGGTTTCAGGTAGATGTTAACCAGCTCGGCCGCGGTCCGTTCATAATTGGCGGCCGGCAATTCGCTGGTTTTCCAACCCGGCTGATAGCCGTCCGACACCCGGAATCGAACTTCTCGAATCCGGTTAATGATCCTGGCAAATTGCTCCGGCTGACGACGGTTTGCTGCGTCGATCACCGGATTCCACGCGGCCAGTGCCTTGTCGAGCTCCGGCAGCGAGCGGTCCGTCTGTCCGGGGGCCGGGGGGAAAAACCGGGCGTCCAGCAAATGACGGATCACAGCCGCATGATAATAGAAGCCCGCATCTTCGAAATCGCCAGCTTCGGCGGCCCCGGCCGCCGCGGCCAGCAATGTTTGGCTGTTGGATATCCCGGGATCAATCTCCGCGGGCCCGTCGCCGCGGGCAAGTTCAGGCGACGGATCCGATTGCGCCTGGACCGGCTGACCGGCACTCCACCCCGCTACCAGCATGCCGGCCACCAACGCCCATGAAGCGCTGGAAAGGGCCGTGGAAACCGGTTTGCGGTTAATTCGACAGACGATTCGATAGCCGGGTCGATGGGTCATGGTTGTTCCTGTCGGGGCCTCAACCGGGCCGCGGCGGGCAGCGTCATCCCGCAAGAAGAAACTTGAGTGCCGGAGAGAGGACTTGAACCTCCACGTCCGTAAGGACACATGAACCTGAATCATGCCGCGTCTGCCAATTCCGCCACTCCGGCCCGAGTGTTTGGGGTGTTCGCTGGCAAGGTTATAAACACCACCCCTTTGATTTTACAAGTGGTGTTGCGGCTGACAAGTCAAAACGACACCCGGGGTCGGCCACCGGGTTCGCGCCCGGGACGGCGGAAATACCCCCGGGCCGCGGACTCGGGGGGCGGGGCGGCCCTGTAGCCCATCGGGCCCCGTCCCGTTTCCGGCCCAACGCCGTCATGACAATCTCCGATGTCGCGGCAGGATATGGCACTCCCGAACAAAAACCTGCGGTCCGGCTCACGGAACCGGTGAACCGTCTGACACCGCAGGATGCCCGCTCAGGCAGCTCGCCGCCGGCCGACGTCCGAACAGGCGTTGCGTTCCAGCTGGATGGGTGCGTTGAGTTTCCCAATCTGCCGATCGATCAAAAAAAACGGAATCAGGTAGATTAAATCGGCAAACCACAAAACCACCAGCATGGTCCATGGCAGCACGCCGCCAATGACATAGCCAGTCGCCAGGACGGGACCCAGCGCCTTGGTGCAAAACCCCAACCGCAACAGATTCCGGTTATTCAGCGGATGGCGATCTACCACGAGATAGGCGACACCAAACAAACCCACCATCAATCCAACCAGCTGGATTGGCAGGGTCAATTCCGGCTTGGCGATTCCCAGCAATTTGTAGCCTTCATGATACAGAATCATCATCGCCAGTCCGGCGCCGATGTTATAGCAACCGGCGATCCGCAAAACCAAATGCATCCAGCGGGGCAGGGGTCGGGAGTCAGGATTCATGGGTTTTACCGGTTCAATGCGTCGCCAGTCCGATTGCCGGCCACCATGCTATTAAAAACGCCGGTCCGACCAAATACGAATCCACAGACGCCCGGCCGTTGCGATAGCAGCCTGATTGGCACATCGGACAAAAACCGTGAAAATAGGGCCGTTTCCGGGGTTCATTGCACGGTCGGTCGGTCATGGCAATTGGCGTTTTGATTCCATCTGCGAGCGAGCTGGAAGCCAGCGTGGAGATTGGCTTGGACATCGCCTCGCATCTGGATCAGCCGATGGTGGCCTTGTGTCTGCGACCGGAAAAAACACCGACCGGACCAGCCGGTGACAAGGTGGCGGCCCGGTCCGCCAGGAAACGCGGCACAGCGGATCCCCCGGCGAGCGCAAATGCTGACGAACAGCGTTTTCTGGTCCGCGGCGGATACGTGGACCAGGCCCGGGACATCATAGCCGAGGTGATCGCCAAACACCGGTTTGGTCTGCCTGCCAGCGACGTCGTGGAGATTCCGAGTGACGTAAGCGAGATCCGCAAGTGGTTGCGCAAGCCATGCGAAACCCCTCAACTGGGAACATTGAAGATCGACACTCTGGTGATTCCTGTGTTTCGGGGCACCGATTCCGAAACGAATCGCGATCCGGCGTCGCGTCTGTTTGAAACCGCACCGACCCAGACGTTGCTGGTACTGGTATCCCCGGAATGGACGAGGCGGCTGCCGCTGGAGACAATTCTGGTGGCGGGCGCGACGAAATCGGATCTCCAAATTGCCGTCCGTCTGGGTCACAGCCTGAATCGCCAAGCGCGGTTGCGGGAAATCGACGAGGTCGACAAGCCGGATCGGCATATGCTGATCATCGGGATTCCGGGAAAGGCCAACCGGACGCATCTTGATAACTGCGAGGTGTGGAACAAGTGGCGTCGGGATCCCCGGTTTTCGGCCATCATCCTGGTGAATCCGTATGATTCGTGGCTGGAGCGATTGTCGACCTCGATCGATGAAAAAATCCGTTCCTCGTTTGCCGATTACCAAATGTCGCGCGAACGACGGGTGGAATTATCCGGCAAGCTGGAAAATGGCGCCAAATCATCCCCCGAATTTTTTCTGTTTATGGCCGTGGCCACGTTTCTGGCCAGCATCGGGCTGATCCAGGATTCAGCCGCCGTCATTATCGGGGCCATGCTCGTCGCGCCCTGATGACCCCCCTGCTGGGAGCCGGACTGGCCATGATTTACGGGAACAAACCGCTGTTCGGCATGGCCATTCGCACAATACTGGTGGGCGTGGCAATTTCATTTGTTTTCGGAGTCGGTGTCGGATTATTCTCGTTGATGATGCCGGCCTGGCTGGTTTCCGGATCGGGACTGTTGTTAACCAACGAGATGATCGCGCGGTCCCAGCCCAATTTGCTGGACCCGTTTATCGGCCTGGCGGCCGGGCTGGCCGGCGGGTTTGCAATCGGTCGGGACGGACAAATCGGGACCGTGGCGGGCGTGGCCATTGCTGCGGCCCTGGTTCCTCCGATTGCCACGGCCGGGCTGGAGGCCGCGCTGGTCTTGCGCGTGATCTGGATTGATGGCTCGTGGCAAACCGTCAACGCGCTGATCGGCTGTGATCCAGGGCCGGCGTTGCAGGCACATGGATTGCTGGAAACCGGGCATCGGGCCACCACCAACGTCCAAATGGTTTTTGCACCCCTGATGTTGTTTGTGCTGAACGCCTGCGCCACGATTATCGGCGCCTTTGCCGGTTTGCGAATGGTGGGCATGCACCGGGGCCGACGCCCCCGCCGCTCGCAAGGCTGGGTGAGCGTGGCCTTCGTCGGGTTGCTGCTGGCAGTGATGTTTTTTCTGATGCTGCTGCCATGGATCACCCGGGCCCGGTGAAACGTCGACCCGCGGCCGTTACGACCGCCTGCGATGGCTTCCGGTTCGATTGCTAACCCATTGTTGCATCACCAGCTGGGGAAAGATCCAGGCGTCTCGCGCATATCGTCGAATCAATCGACGCGGCTCGCTGCACATCCGATGCAACCATTCCACGCCGGCTCGCTGCATCCACACGGGGGCCCGCCGTTTTTCTCCGGCCAGAAAATCGATTGTGGCTCCCACACACAGCGCCACATCCGCCTGGATTCGATCGCGGTGCTGGTGCACCCAGCATTCCTGTTTGGGTGCTCCCAGCCCCACAACAACCACGTCCGGGCGCGTCAGGGCTATTCGCCCCAGCATGTACCCGGATTCAACCGGATCCTGTTCGAATCCCGGAGGCGGACTGTAGGTTCCCACGATTTGCACCTGGGGCCAGCGCATTTTGATATGTTCGGCCGCTCGTACCGCGACGCCGGGCGCCGCCCCCAAAAGAAAAACCCGTAACGATTCGGACGGCTTGATCGCCCCAAACAACTGCGGGACCAGATCCGAGCCGGGAACCCGGCCGGGTACCGGCTCACCGAGCAGCCGCGAGGCCCAAACAATGGGATGCCCATCCGCCAAAATCATATCCGCATCGGCGTAGGCGCGGCGGAGCGAATCGTGATCCCTCAACAAGACGGCATGGTCGACGTTGGGGGTTACCACGTAATGGCAACGTCCGGATTTTTGCATCGTCCACAACAGAATCCGGCCCACGGCCTGTTCCATATCGATAGCATCAATCCGGATGCCAAACAGGTTGCTGTGGGAGTGCTGGAGCATGAGCGCGAGTCAACGGGACGAAGCCGGCGGGACGTTGCCAAATTCTGGCATGCTGGCACCGGGCGACTTGTGAAATCCGCAGGTCCCGGGCGGGTTCGCCAGACCCCGGATGGGGGGTTACCAGTTATGCCGGATGTGCCGGCCCGCCGGATTGAATCAGGCGTCTTTCCATGTCGGCCAACGAATGGCATTTGCCAGCGTCCGGGGCATGACCAAAACTTGAACTCCCGTCGTGATCTGCGACGGTCTCAACTGGTTCACCTCGAATTCAGCCGTTGGCGTCATGAAAACCGGCTCACTCCACCACGCTCGCCCGCTGCTGGTCAACGCCTGGCGAGTGGCCACCCATCCGTACCGGGCCCTGATGGAATGGACGGCGCGGCGCAACGGCACGATGCCCGTCGGCATCCTGTTTTACCATCGCGTCTCGGACGTGGACGCCAATCCGTGGACCATCGGGCAGGAGGCGTTTGAACGGCAGATCGACTGGCTGCACAGCCGCTTCCAAATTGTTTCGCTGGCAGAGGCCCAGCGGCGAATCCGGTCCGGACACAACGCCACGCCCACACTGTGTATTACGTTTGACGACGGGTACGCGGACAATTCCAGTTTCGCGTTGCCCCTGTTGATCCGCCGCAAAATCCCGTTCACCTATTTTGTGACGACCTCGCATCTTTCGTCCGGATCGCCGTTCGCTCACGATCTGCGAAACGGACAACCCCTGGTTCCCAATTCGATTGAAACCCTCAGGGCGATGGCAAATGCCGGAGTGGAGATTGGGGGGCATTCCCGCAGCCATGCGGATTTGGGATCAATCGACGACCCCGAAAAACTGCTGGACGAGGTGGTGACGGCTACCCGGGAAATGGAGCAATTGATTGGCGGACGCATCCGCTATTTTGCATTTCCGTACGGACAACTGGAAAACCTCAACCAGCGGGTTTTTGAACTTGCTCGCGAGCACGGATTTGAAGGGGTTTGTTCGGCGTACGGTGGCTGGAACGAAATTGGGGGTGACGCGTTTCACCTGCAGCGGTTTCACGGCGATCCCGAAATCGCCTGCCTCAAAAACTGGTTGACGCTGGATCCCCGCAAACGACGTGTCTGGCAATCGGCTCGCGTTCAGACAATGCTGGAATCGGCAGCTGCGGTTCCGGGCAACTCGGCCATTTCCCCATCCCGCCGGTTGGACTCGCTCCCCCTGACGGACCCGGTCCATTCTCCGACCGCCGGGCAAGTACCGTGAGTGGCCAATCCCAAATGCGGTCAGGCCCCCTGCGGGTCATGTTTTTGATTACCAGCATGGAAACCGGTGGCGCGGAAGTGTTGCTGGTCAACCTGATCCGCGGACTCGACCGGCAACGCTTTGCACCCGAACTGGTCTGTCTGAAACAACCGGGCGCACTGGGCCGGCAGATTTCCGGTGAAATACCGGTGCACAGCCACCTGATCGGTCACAAACTGGACGCGCGGGTCTTGGGTCGACTGACCCGCTTGATGAAACGCAGCCGCACGGACGCGCTGGTGACCGTGGGTGCTGGCGACAAGATGTTTTGGGGGCGTCTGGCAGCCCGTCGGGCGGGAGTCCCGGTGATCGTTTCCGCCTTGCACTCAACAGGCTGGCCAGACAACATCGGTCGCCTGAATCGAATGTTGACACCGGTGACGGACGCCTTTGTCGCCGTGGCCCAACCCCATCGGGAATACCTGATCCGTGAGGAACGATTACCGGAATCGAAGGTACGACTGATTCCCAATGGAATTGATACCGACTGGTTCGTCCGGGATGCAGCGGCCCGGGCTCGCTGGCGCCAGCGGTGGCAGATCCCGACGGAGGCGCAGGTGTGCGGGATCGTGGCGGCTTTGCGACCGGAAAAAAACCACGAGTTGTTTTTATCGGTCGCGGAATCCGTGGCCAGCCAGTTCCAAAACGCCTTTTTTCTGGTGGTCGGCGACGGCGTCTGCCGCCCGGCTCTGGAAACGCTGGCCTCCCGTCTGGAATGCCGCCAGCGGATTCGATTCACCGGAAACAGCCAGGATATCGTCGGAGCACTGTCCGCCATGGACTTGTTTTCGTTAACCAGCCACAACGAGGCCAGTCCGGTATCGATTCTGGAAGCGATGGCGTGCCGGCTGCCCGTGGTGGCGCCGCGCGTGGGGTCAATTGACCGGGCGGTGCTGGACCAGCGGACCGGATTTCTGGTGTCGGCCAACGATCAGCCAGGATTTGTCCGCAGCTGGTCCCGATTGCTGCAGGATCCGGAGCTGGCCTGCCAGTTTGGGGAGGCGGCCCGCCAGCATGTCCTGGAATACGGATCGCTGGATCTCATGATCCGCGGCTACATGGATTTGATTGAGGAACTGTATCGCGCACAAGACAGATTGCTGCCGGCAAATCCGCGGGCCGGCGGGGAACCGGTTTCGTTCGCTACGGCTCAATCGATCCAGCCCCGGGCGACGGTCGACACCCGGTTCCGTCCACTCTCCGGAACAGTGACGGCGATTTGATACAATTGCCGGGTCGCCTGTTTTCCGGTCGTGGTCATTCATGAAAGTTGTTACGGTTCCCTTGCTGGTGGCGATGCCAAGCTGTTTTCGGGGGCCACACTGCGCTGGGTGTGATTGCCAGCCGGATCACCTGTCAACGGGTCTACTTTGCCAATCACACCAGTCATCTGGACGCCCTGATCCTGTGGGCCTCGCTGCCCCGCCAGATTCGGGCGTTGACGCGACCGGTGGCGGCCAAGGACTACTGGGTCCGCGGGCCGGTCAGGCGGTATATGGCTACGCATGTTCAACGCCCTGCTGATTGATCGCGAAAAGATCAAGGTCCACAACAGCCCGATCGACATGATGTTGCGGGAAATCGGCGACAAGTATTCCCTGATCGTTTTCCCGGAAGGGGGTCGCAACACGGCCAGCGAAATGCAACCCTTCAAGAGCGGTCTGTACTACCTGACCAAAAAACGTCCGGAACTGGAGCTGGTCCCGGTTTACCTGAACAATATGAACCGTATCATGCCCAAAGGGCGAGTTTTTGCCGGTTCCGCTGCTGAGTTCGATCACGATTGGACCACCGATGTGGCTGGAACCGGGTGAATCAAAGAACGATTTTCTGCACCGCGCCCGTAGCGCCATCGAGCAGTTAAAGGACATTTGATTCCGGTTTATGATATCACGTGGATTGCGACGTCACCGCGACCCCGACCATTGCACGGTTTCCGAATTGTTTGATTTCAAGATTTTCGACCAACCAACGCTGATCCTGCTGCTGTCTGATTTGACGGCCCTGGTCGCCTTGTTTTGTGTCGGGCGATTTCTGAAAAAGAAATCGGAATCGGACATCGACGTCAACATCGTCCGAACGTTTAATAAAAACATCCTCAGCTGGATTGTCGTCTGCCTGATGCTGGCGGTGGCCCTGACGCTGCCCTATGCCGTGACGGTCACGGTTGTTTTCTTTTGGGTGGTTTCATTCTGGGCCCAGCGCGAATTCGTTACGCTGACACCAACGCGTCCCAGTGACCATCGGACCCTGTTTTGGGTGGTGCTGGTGTTTCCGGTCGTTCAGTATGTCCTGGTGTGGCTGGAACAATACGGACTGTATTCGATCGTTATTCCCGTCTACGGATCCCTGTTTGTGGCGGCCCGCATCGCCTTTGCCAACGATCCGGAACGGTTCCTGGAACGAATTGCCAAAATCCAGTTCGGCATGCTGATCACCGTGTATGCTCTGAGTCATGCACCGGCCCTGTTGACGCTCGATCCGCTGCAAACCTGGAACGGAGCGACGGGCGAGCTGCAGGAGTGGACCGGTGCCAAGGGCGGTTTGCTGCTTTATCTGGTGATCATCGTTCAGATCAGTGACTTGAGTCATTTTGTCGTCGATCGCACGTTTGGCAATCATGTCATCGCCCCGCGGGTTCACGAAACGAAGTCGTGGGAAGGCCTGATTGCGGCGGCCTGCATTTCGGCGGTCGTGGGGGTTTTGATTCAGCTGTTCCTGCCGGTGACCCCCTTTACGGTGATTGGCTCGGGATTTATGGCGTTGATCATTTCGGTCATGGGCAGCTCCGGCAGCATGACGATGGCGGCCATCAAGCGGGATCGCGGTGTGGTCAGTGCCGGAACCTTCGTACACGGTCATCAGGGAATCCTTGACCAGATCGCGTCGCTCTGTTTTGCCGCGCCCATCTTCTTTCACGTGACCCGAATCTTTCTGGGCCAGCCGGCAGAATCCGCCAACAGTGCCGTGCAAACCTGGTGGTTCCATTCCAGCTGGTGGGTTTGATGGAACCGGCAACGGGTCACAATCCGGATCCCGCTTTGGAGCTTGCCCTGCAAGTCGCAGGGGATTGATCTGACGCCCGCCACCCGGCGACAATTGCAATCATGGTGTGAGCTGGTGTGGGAGGCCAATCGCCACGTCAACCTGACACGCCACACGACGTGGAACGCATTTGTGACCCGCGATCTGATCGACGTTCTGGAATTGTCAAAATTGCTGGACGAGGGTCTGGACGTGCTGGATATCGGTTCGGGAGGCGGCGTTCCCGGTCTGGTGCTGGCGATTTTGCGACCCGATTTGCAAGTTTCGGTTTGTGAATCCGTTGGCAAGAAGGCCCGGTTGCTGCGGAGTTTCGCCGACACGCTGAATCTGCCGGTCAGCGTCTTTCACGATCGGGCGGAAAAAGTCCTGGACGATCTTGGTTTCGACTGCTGCACCGCCCGGGCGGTCGGCCCGTTGTGGAAACTGTTCAGCTGGCTGGACGGCCGCTGGGCCAGCGTCCGCAAATTGTATGCGTTCAAGGGGCCCCGTTGGCGCGACGAACTGGCCGACGCCAAACAACGGGGCCTGACCCGGCGGTTGTTGGTCAAAACGATGGCTCGCTATCCTCTGCATTCCACCGATCCCGGAGCCCCCCCCGTGGAAAGTTTCATTTTGCGGATCATGCCGGCGAACGACTGACGCCTCCGTCCCAACACCGTCACCCGAACGAATCAGGTGACCGCCGCCCGCACCAACTCCGCTGCTGCAGCCAGAGCCGGGCCGATCACCCAGTGGTCGTGATCCCGATCGCCCGTGATGTTGGAAACTCCGCGGACCACCGAAACAGAAACACCGGCCCGGGTCGCGGCCAGGGCGACCGCGAAACCCTCCATGTCTTCACATACACAATCGGGAAAACGCTGAAACCGTTGTTCGGCTTCTGCCCGGCTGGCTGCGGCGGAGCAGACCGTTAACAACCCGTCGCCAACCGGACCGGACGCCAGGGATTGCAGCGGCAATTGATCGTAACAGGCCCGATCGTGATCCAGTTGCACCTGGGGAATCCCCAGCTGAAGGGGACTTGAAAATTGCCTGCCGCTGCCGGCTCCAATCCCGTAACAGCAGACGCCCCGAAAACTGGCGGCGCTGCCAACGGGAAACCGGTTGCTGTCCCGGGTCCCGGCAATGCCCACCAGAATCACATGCCGCACATCGCAATACGGACGAGTATTCAGAAACCGGGTCGTTTCGATACCGGCCGCAACGGGACCAAAACCGCAAATCTGGCGGGGCACGTCCGCCGGCAGCAGCGCCTCGAGCAACTGCATTTCCCGGGGCGTGGGGACCAGAATCAATGTGCGGTTGGACGGCATCTCAGGCACGCCTGACCGATTGACGACGCCTGAAAATCATCGCTTCCCGCCCCAGCAAATAACAACTTAACGCCGATATCCCAAACATGATTCCGCACCAAATCGCAGCCCTTGGCTGCAACACCGAGGGCAATTGCAAGAACGCCTGGACCGGACCGTTCCGGTCACCCAATACCAGCGTGATGACCGCAAATCCGTACAGGCAGGTGATCAGCAACAGGAATGTGGCCAACGATTGCAACGCGCTGTAATCGTCGATTTGAAACAGCAACAGGGCGTACAACAGATGCAGACTGCCGACAAATCCCAGCAGGTACACCCAGCGAGGAACCGGCAGGATTTCATCGGCGCGGGCCGTCTCGATCCACTGGTACAGGGACGGCACGCAGGTCGTCAACCCAACCAAAAAAATGCACACGCTGTAGAATCGCACCAGAAACCGGTCGTCATCTCGGGGGTCGCGTCCGGAATGATCAAACTCGATACGAAATCCCGGATCCACCAGGGGCGGTTCGCTGATACCCGGCAGCGATCCCAGGGCGCGGTGGATCTCCTGCATGTCGCCTGGCGGGCCATCACTCGGATTGGGCTGGCTCATGACGGATTCAGAATTGACAAACCCGGGGGCGGGAGCGGCCGATAACAACTACTGGTTCAGGCGCGGTCGGTTGTGCCGGATGGTTTTCGGTTCCGGCATCTTGAATCGCTTGCGGAGACGAGGCACGCAAATGGCCAACAGTGCCAGCAGGATCATCAGAATGATCAGTACGTAGGCGAACGAATAATTTTGCGCTAATAACAACATGACCATCTTCTGTGTTCGACTCCCGGAATCGCCAATCGGCCAGTGCGGCTGAAACCGCGCCAGCTGGTTATTCTACCATGCTGGAAACCTGGTACACCGCAAATCCCGGCGTACGCCCCCGCAGGCCCCCGCATGATATCAGGCCGTGGTCGGGGCGACCTGCTCCAGACCCTGCCGCAAGGCCTCAACAATGCCGGCCGCCCCGGCATCGAGAATGGTATCCACTTGCTCACCGGAGGCCATCCATTTCAAGCGGACGTGCCCCTGCTGGAACTCCTCTTCACCGGCCACCAGACACACCGCGAAACCGCGCTGGTCGGCGTATTTAAATTGCTGGCCAAGTTTTCGGGGATCCGGGTAAACTTCCACGCCCAATCCGGCGGCCCGCAACTGCCGGGCAATGTGCAGGTAATTACCGGCAAACTGGCTGGAAAAATTCACAATCAATATCTCGGCGGGCGTGCGGGCCGCTGAAACCATCTGCAGTCGTTCCATGGCGGCCAGCAACCGGTCCAGCCCCAACGAGGCTCCAATACCGGGCAATTGCCGTTTGGTGTACAGTTCGGCCAGATTGTCGTATCGCCCACCCGAACATACGCTTCCGATATCCGGATCGTCGGTCAACACCGTTTCAAAAACCACACCGGTGTAGTAGTCCAGGCCCCGGGCGATCGATGGATCGATGCGAAAATTGTCCGGATTGGCCCCGGAAGCCACAATCAATTCCCATAATTCTCGCAGCTCCAGCTGTCCCTGTTCCGCCAGTTCATTCCCCCGAACCAGCGTCTCCAGTTGCAGCAAGACATCGGTGGCGGAACCACCAATCTCCACCAGATCCAGAATCTGCGAAATTTGTTGTGTGCCGACGCCGCTTTTGGCCAATTCGGCCGTCACCTTGTCTCGACCCGCCTTTTCCAGTTTGTCCACCGCCCGCAGGACTTGCGCGGACTTTCCGGCCAGGTCGAAACGCTGCAACAGCCCGTTCAGTACCTTGCGATTATTGATCCGGATCGCAAATCGCTGGAATCCAATTGCTCGCAACAGGTCATGGATGACCAGAGCGGTTTCCACGTCGCTGGTCATGGAGGTTGTGCCGATCGTGTCAAAATCGCATTGCACAAATTCGCGATACCGACCCGTCTGGGGCTTTTCGCCGCGCCATACGGTACCGATGTGATATCGTTTGAACGGAGTGCCGAGTTTGTCCACATGCTGGGCCACAAACCGGGCCAGCGGAACGGTCAAATCAAACCGCATCCCGACCGCGCGACCCCCGTTGTCCACAAAGTGGTACATTTGGCGGTCTGTTTCCTCACTGCCCTTGCCGGTCAGGATTTCCAAAAACTCCAGCGCCGGAGTATCGATCGGGGCAAAGCCGTAGGAACGATAGACTTTTCGCGCCGTGTCCATGAGTTGCTCGCGGGGCATCATGGCATCCGGCAAAAAATCACGAAAACCGGGCAGCGTGCGTGGCTGGAGGATGGGCTGTTTCATGGGCCGCTCAAACCTGTCCCAGCACGGGCAGCAGCGGCGGTTTTTCCGAGCGAAATCCCGGTTCACCCGGTTTGGCGAACATGGCCTGCGAGAATTCCCCGATCTGCTCGGGCGTCTCAAAATAACGATCGTAGGTCCAGTCGTCCTCGTACTCGCAGTTTTTGGTGGAATAGTCGCGACAAATCTGCGGACGCGTCTCATAGATGCCGCACAGGTTGTTCTTGCCAAGGTGTTTGCAAACCGTGTGGACCAGCAAGTACCACGTGTCATCCTCGGTAAATATCGCTGCCTGTCCGTGCAACAGGTACCAGCGCAGGTACTCGAAGTCTTCGAAATCCTCAGGGGTTTCGATGGGCAGGGCAAAATAACGGCAACACTTGGCCGTGCAGTGATCACACAGCACTTCACCGGGCTTCAATTGCTCACGAGTCGGTTTGGATTTACGGATCATGTCGGGACGTCGAAAAAACAGGAATGTCTGAAAACATGTGGATCATTTGAAATGGTATCGGGATGCAACGTTGTCTCCCGCGGGAAAACGAGTCAGGCCGCCGTGGCCCGTCGTCGCGGGATTCCCGGAGTTCGGTGGGCAACCGGCGGCGGACGGGCCGGACTCAGCTTTTGGACCAGTCGCGTCGTTGCCGGGAACTGGGAATTCCCATTTTCTTGCGGTACTTGGTAACAGTTCGGCGGGCAACCGGGAAGCCCTCGGCCTTGAGCCGTTTCACCAGTTCATCGTCGCTGTACGGCCGGGACTTGTCCTCGGCGTCCACGATTTCCTGCAGTTTCATCCGGATTTCATCCCACGTCACGTCTTCGCCCGTTTCGGTTCGGGTCCCTCCCACAAAAAACTTGCGTAGTGGAAAAATGCCTCGCGGTGTCTCGATCCATTTGTCGTCCACCGCCCGGCTGACCGTCGTCACATGAACCCCCACGCGGTCGGCGATCTGTTGCATTTTGAGCGGTTCGATAAACCGCGGGCCCTTGTCAAAAAAAGACTTCTGGTGGTTGACGATTTCCTGAGCCACCCGGGAAACGGTGTTGCGTCGCTGTTCGATCGATTCGATCAGCCATTGGGCGGCCATCACCTTGCGCTTGATAAACTCCTTTTCCTCCGGCGTTGCCTGCCCGGACGCCAGCCGTTTTCGGTAATACTTGCTGATGTACAATCCGCGGCCCGGACCCTCATCCATTTTGACCAGATAGTTCCCGTCGGCGTCCAGTTCGACCTGCAAATCGGGAGTGACGACCTGCACAAATCGATCGGCGAAACGGGCGGCCGGTCGGGGGTTGAGTTTTTTCAGGGCTTCCCACGCATCCTGGATCTGCTCAATCGAATAACCGGTGGCCTTTTGAATCTGGGGCAAGCGGTTGTCCCGCAAATCCTCGAGATGCCCGTTGATCAGGGCCTTCATTTCGTCGACGTATTGCATGTTGTTGTCCAGTTGCAACAACAGGCATTCCCGCAAATCCCGGGCCGCAATCCCGCGTGGCTCCAGCGTGTGAATCAGGGCCAGGGCCTCCTCGGCCAGCCGCAAATCCTCCTCGTCAGCTCCCGGCGGCAACAGGTCACGCAATGCCACTTTCAGGTAACCACCGTCCTGCGGAGCCAGGGCCGAGATGATCCGCTCGCACATCAGATCCAGCTGCGGCGAAATATCCATCTCGCCAATCTGGTGCAACAAATGATCCTGCAACGTTTCGCCCCGGTCGGCGATGTTGGCCATCAGATCGTGCTGGCGATTCATGTCGTCCTGAACCCGATTCGAACTGGTTCGGGGACGCTCGTCGAAAATATCAGGATTTTCGTTATTCAGATTCAGCAGCCGTTCAAAGTCGTCCTCGTTCTTTCCGTCATCGTTAACAACCAGTTCGCGCTGCTCCAGATCCGGACCCTCGCTCCGTTCCCGCTCGGCTTCATCGGGCAGATTGGGATCGTTGTCCCGCAGCTCCAGCACCGGATTCTCGATCAATTCCTCCTCGATGCGTTCCTGCAACTCCACCAGCGGCATTTGCAGAATTTCCATCGACTGGATCATCCGCGGGGCCAGCGTCTGCGTCTGCTTCTGCTGCATGTGCTGGCCAAGATTGAATCGCATATTCACTGGGATGCATCCACGTGGAAAAAACTCACAGACCAATCGTACCCTGATTTTAACAGTTCAGGCATGATTTGCGACGCCTTATCTGCTGCGGCCGTCCCGGGGTTCCGCCACGGTGCCGGCCGTGACCGGGAATCCTTGCCGGTTCACCAGAGCGACTCGTGATTTGGACGATTTGCGAAACGCTGACTCGACCCGTTGTTGCCCCGAAAATGGTTCATGGACAAAAGGTCAACGCGGATCGCCGGATGCGTCTTGGGCGGGCAATACCAGCCGGGATGTTTGGGGATCGCGATAGGGCGCGGCTCCGGTATAACGAATTTCCGACTGTTGGCGTTGCCGATCTGCCAGCAGTCGAAACAACTCGCGGACGGCTGCAGATTTCAGGGGCTGTCGCACGTCATACCAGTTGTTTGATCCCGGCCGTATTGCCAGACACCTGATCAAATGAATACCGGCGGATGTCTGGACAGGCTGGCTGATTTCATCTGCCTGCAGGCCAAAGGCGGTCTCGCTGAACTCCGGCGACATCGGTCGGGAATACTCAATCCAGCCGAGTTGCCCTCCCGAATCGGCGGTTGGCGCGGACGAGTACCGCCGCGTCGCTTCCTCCCAGGCCAGTTGACCGTCCACCATTTGCTGGCGAATCGTGCGGGCCTGCTCCATGACCTGTTCCTGTTCCCCGGGCCCGGCGGCGCTGGCCAGCGGCAACAACAAATGAGCCACCTGCATCTGCGTACCGTCAAACTGCCGCAAGTGTCGCTGAAAATATCGTTCCAGCACCTCATCGGTCAACGTTGTTTCCAGATAGCGGCCCCACACGCTTTGCCACCGGACGTTAAACCGCAAACTGGCCAGCGATTGACCGTTGGCGGCCAGCCAATCGGAAAATGTTTCCCCGGTGGCCTGGACACGTTCGGTGATACGGGCAATTTCCAGGTCAACTTCCTGGGGCGTCATGTCCAACCCCGATTGGGACAGCCGCGCCAGAATCAGTTGCTGGTTGACCAGCTGATCCAGTATTTCGGCGCGCAACCGGGCCGCCGTTTCGGGACTCGGTTCATGCCCCCCCAGTTTGCTGTGAAACAACCATTCGACTTGTGAGCAAAAAACGGGTTGGTCAGCGACCATGGCGGCCGCCGGATCGTCCACCGGTCCGCCCTGCCAATTACCGGCAACCAGCGCGCCCGTCAGGCAGCAAATTGCGGTGGTACAACACATAAATGGTTTTCCTGTTCCAGATCGGCCCCCGGAGCCTCCAATTATCTGCGAAACGACATGGTTTTCAATCGAGCGGAGGTCGCCATCACCAGGCCGGCAGGCTTCCCGGCCCGGTGCCCGCAACGGCTGGCGGCCACCAGCCGCGGGAGGTCGCCAAATCCGTCAAAAACCGCCAGCAACCGGCCCGTGGCGTTGTAGAGTTTAGCGACCCTTGCATCGCCCCCCCCGGGCGCCGCATCGTCTCGCCTTCCGCCACATCAGGTTCCGTCATGTCACCCACCCGTCAACCGGAAACACGGCGACCGTGGACCCGCCTGTTTGCAGGATTGCTGTTTTCCATGCTGGTGCCGGCGTCCACCCTGCCGGCCGGTGACCCGCCACGCGCGACCGTCAAAATCGTATCCAACGGAAAAACCGTTTTGGGCCGTCCCCTGGTGATGAGCAAGAACGAAATCATCATGTTGCGACGCGATGGACGAATGGTGGATTTTGGTACCGGTGAAATTCAAAGCGCCGAAAAAGTTTCCAACAGCTTCGCTCCGTATACATCCCTGGCCATTCAGGAGCACCTGCAAAAACTGTTTGGCGACCAGTACGACGTTTCGCGAACCGCGCACTACGTGGTCGTACATCCTCGCGGAATGCGGCAACAGTGGGCCGAACCATTTGAAGCGTTGTATAACCGGTTTCTGCACTATTTTTCCGTGCGCGGATACACATTGCGAAATCCCGAATTCCCCCTGGTCGTGGTCGTGTTCAAATCGAAATCGGAATTCCATCGCGTGGCGATCCGGGACGGACTGAGCAACCCCCGGGATTATGCCGGATACTATTCCCAAACCTCCAACTGGATCGTAACGCAACACGATGACAACAACGACGCCAACCACAGCACCCTGATTCACGAGGCGCTTCACCAGTACGCGTTCAATACGGGAATTCACGAGCGGTGGTCGGCCACGCCTCACTGGTGCGCGGAGGGCCTGGCTACGATGTTTGAGGCCCGCGGAGTCAACAACAGCCGACGGTATTCCGCCGCCCGCGACCGACTCGACCCGCATTACCTGCGGGTACTCCAACAGCGGCTGGGCCGGGAACCGCCGGATGGTCTGTTGCGGTCCCTGGTGGCCAGCGACGAATTGTTTGACCGGGATCTGGAACTCGGATACGGGCTTTCCTGGGGACTGGTCTGGTACCTGGCGGAAACCCGTCAGTCGCAGTTCAATGCCTACCTGCAACGAATCGCCGCCCGCCCCCGCCTGGAACCGTATACCGCCGGTGACCGCGTCGCCGATTTTCGGGAGGCGTTCGGGATCGATTTCGTCATGTTGCAAAGTCACTTTGTGCAATATCTGAACGATCCCAAATGGCAGTAGGCCACGACGCCGGAATCGTTGCGGTCAGGCAATTCCGGTGCGAATGGCCCGGACCGCGGCATGCGTTCGATCCCTGGCATTCAGTTTGCGCAAGATGTTTTGAACGTGCTCCTTGACCGTTTCGATGCTAATGCCCAGCGACTTGCCAATCTCCCGATTGCTGAGTCCCATTCCCAAATGCCGCAGGACCTGGTACTCGCGGCCGGTCATGTCCGGCAATCGTTCCCGGGGAACCGGGGTTTCCTGCAAAAACAGTTTCATTTGACCAAACAGGCTGTCGACCGCTGGCGCCCGCCCCGCCAGGGCACCCCGAATCGAGGCCACGACGTCCGCCATCGGCCGGGACTTCAGCAGGTAGTCGCTGGCCCCCAGGGCCACACTGCGGGCAACAAACGTTGGATTGTCGTTCTCCGAATAAACGAGCATGGGCGGGCAGGACTCTCCGCCTGCCTGCATTTGCTCGAGCAGCTGAAGCCCGTCGTCAGGTCCAATCCTCGACTCCATGATGATCAGCTCCGGATGGGGCGGCCCGATCCGCGTCGTCCCAACCGGCAAATTGGCGGGGGCCAGGCGAATTCGATACGGCTGCAATGCCGCTGCCAGGCCCCGGTAAACCACCGGTTGGTCGTCGATCAGGACAATGTTCACCGGCATTCCAGAACACTCCCGGGCAGTTGGGGCCACGACCGGGCGCAACACCTCCCGGGCCGATCGCTCGATCGTCCCGCAGGCGGGGTCCAAACCGGTCGCGCAGCCCGATTTTAGAACGGCGGTCAAACGGGGGATAGCCGCGTCCGGCCAGTCCCGAACCCGGCCGGAACCAGCCGCATAACCTGCCCAAACGGCCCCCGGTGATGCCGGGACGGCCCGCACAAAAGCCCCGAATCACAGGAAATCACGAGATTCGTTGCGGCATCCGGTTCGGTCACTTTGACCGGCTGCAGTTGGCAACCTAGATATTTCCAACCATCGTCGACATTTGCCCACGCGGTCCGGCTGGACCTGGCGACGGTGCCGACTCCACCAACACATGTCCTGTTGCAAAATCGATAACGAAAATGTCAACAACTTCGCTGCCCCAAATGCTGTTGGTCGACGACGATGGTCATTTGCTGGAATCCATGTCGGACTGGCTGGCCACGCAGGGGTTCCAGGTGATCACGGCAAGCTCGGTCCCGGAGGCCTGCCAGCAGGTTGACCGCTGCCCGCTGGACGTGGCATTGGTGGATTTGCAACTGGGTGACGGCGATGGATTTGAGATTCTGGAATACTGCCGCCTCAACCAGCCCCGGCTGCCTGTCATTTTGATGACCGGGTATGGAACCGTGGAGACTGCGATCGAGGCCCTGCGAGCCGGCGCCCATGACATGCTGACCAAACCACTGATCGATCAGGAGTTGCTGGTTTCGATTCAGCGCGCCATCGCACAGCAACAAATTATCGAGGAAAACCGGAATCTCAAACGGCAACTGGATACCCGGTTTGGTCTGGAGAATGTCATCGGCGACGCTCCCCCGATGCACAAGATATTTGAAGTGATTGAAAGCGTGGCCGACACTCGGGCAACCGTTCTGCTCACCGGAGAAAGCGGAACCGGAAAATCTCTGGTCGCCCGGGCCGTCCACCGCCTCAGCGGGCGGCGCGACAAGCCGTTCGTGGAAGTCGCCTGTGGCGCCTTGCCGGAAAACCTGCTGGAAAGCGAGTTGTTTGGTCACGTCGCCGGAGCCTTTACCGGAGCCATTGGCAACAAGCAGGGCAAATTTGCCCAGGCAGACGGGGGCACGATTTTCCTGGATGAAATCGGTACCGCCTCGCCCGCCATGCAGGTCAAACTGTTACGGGTCCTGCAGGAATTGCAATTCGAGCAGGTCGGCGGTTCCCAAACCTTTACGGTTGATACCCGAATTATTCTGGCCACCAATGAAGATCTGGAATTGGCCGTCCGCGATGGACGGTTTCGCGAGGATCTGTTTTACCGCATTAATGTGATCAATCTGAACATTCCGTCACTGGTCGATCGAACCGGCGACATCCCCCTGCTGGCAGATCATTTCTTGCAGCAAATCGCCCAAAACATCGGCAAGCCCTTCGAAGGATTCGACGCAGCTGCCCTCAACGCCTTGCAGTCCTACAACTGGCCCGGCAACGTTCGCGAGTTGCAAAATGTCATTGAGCGGGCCGTGTTGCTGGGCAAGGGACCACGGGTCACCATCGTCGATCTGCCGGCCCACATCAGCGCCGGAATTCCCGTGGCCAGTGCGGCCGCCAGTGCCAAACAAACCCTCAAGCAGGCAATGGAAGGCCCTGAGCGGCAAATCATCCTGCAGGTCCTGCGCGAAAATAACTGGAATCGCAATGAGACAGCAGACCAGCTGGGCATCAATCGAACGACGCTGTACAAGAAAATGAAGCGGCTCGGGCTGGAAAACCAGCGGGCGATCGGTTATCCGGCGCAATAGTCAACGCCCCTGTCGCCCAACACCCGGTCTGGTTTAACGACCGTCTGGCGGCGGAGTTCGCCGCCGGCCTGGAAACAGACTGGGCGTATCTTCCGATTCCGGATCCGGCGGAACCCCCAACTCCAGTTCAACGGTCCGCTCGTCGTCGCCGCGACGATAGGTCACCGTCACGATGTCGCCCGCGTAATATCGGGTCAGGACCGTCCGTAATTCGGCGACATTGGGCAGCGGGTCATCATTCAGCCGCAACAGGACGTCATCCACCTGCAATTCGGCCCGGGCGGCGGCCGAGCCAGGCACGATCCGGGTCACGCGTGTGCCCCCTGTATCGTCAACGTTTTCGGACTGGATCCCCAAAAACGCCCGGCGAATATGCTGGCCGGTGCTCATTCGCCGGATCAAATCGCTGGCCCCGGCCAGAGGAATCGCAAATCCAATTCCGGAATCGTACCACTCCACGCCCGAACCCAAATCCTGGCTGTCGGGCGACATGGGAACGCACACACCGATCATCCGCCCCGCGATATCCACCAACGGACCTCCATAATTGGCCGGGCTGATATTGGCGTCAGTTTGTATGGCGCGACCGCCAAACCGGTCCTTGGCGCTGATGATGCCCATGGAAATGGCCGGTCGGCTGTCGCCATACCCGACTCCCAAACTGATGGCCCACTGACCCACCTGGACCTCGCTCAACGGCAACATTTCAGGAACCGGCATGTTGCTGACGCCTTCAATCCGGAGCAGGCAAATTCGTCGGGTGTCATCGCGACCCAGTACATGGGCCACCCGTCGCACACCGTCCCGCGTCAGCACTGTAATAGCGCCGGGCTGGTCGATGAAATTGAACGAGCTGGTGATGGCCAATCCGTCGGGCGAGATCATGACACCCGTGGTATTGCCTTCGCCCCGCATTCGAATGCCGCCGATTTCGCCGGAACTGGTACTGGAGCCTCCAAACGACTCGATGGTAATCAGACAGGGATCAATTTTTTGGGCAGCTTGCCGGAATGCCCGGGGAGTCAATTGCAGGCCCCGCAAAGCAGCCTGGTCGGGGGACACCGATTCGGCCTGCCAGGCCGCCAGGGGGGGACCGTTCCCCCAAACCAGCAGCCCGAGGACCAGTCCCGGCGGTGTCAGGCAGCGTTTCACAGCGTGCCATTTGTTTTTTGCAAGGTTCATTTGACGTCCCTGGCCACCGGCATCAGCGGTATCCGCAACAGCTGGTTGCCGCGTTTGACTACCACAATGATCTCCTGACCGGCAAATACATTTTCCATCTGGCGGTCAAATTCGCTGACGGTTCCGATCTTCTCTCCACCCACCGATACCACCAGGTCGTCGGCCCGCAACCCGGCCTCCTGCGCCGGCGATCCCCGAATGATGCGATCGATATAGGCGGGAGACCGGCGGCCCCCCAGGCGAAACAGACGGATACCGAGGTCGCCCGGTTGTGAATCAGCCTGTACCAGTTTTGGCGTGGTTTCCAGCTGGTTGGCCACAAACTGTTTCAACAGCTCGGCGGGCACCGCATAGTTCAGCCGCGTATTGGTCTGGGTGCTGTTAATCACCCGCCCGATTGTACCGACCAGTTGTCCGCTCGCGGTAACTACGGCGCCACCACCGGCTCCCGGATTGCTGGTAATGGCATCAATCAGTACCAGAGGGCCCTCATAGGCAATATCGCGGGAATTGAGACGGGCGCGAATTCGGGTACGCAACGAAATTATGCCGAGGTTGACCGACATCGGCTCGAGGCCATCGGCCACCTTGAACGCGTTGCCCAGTGTTACCACCCAATCTCCCTGTGCCCCGACCGGCGCGTCCGGCAATTCAAAAAAATCCGGAGTCGGTTCATCAATTTTGAGCAAGGCAAGTTGCAGTTGGCGATTGCGCCGCAGCACCGTCGCGGGGACTTGCCGCCCGTCGGGCAGCGTCACCCGCGTGTTCTTTCCGTCGAGATAAACACCCTGCATGGAAACAATCAATCCCTCCGGCGAAACAATCACCCCGCTGGAATACCCATCGACCCGGCCGGCCGTGGCTCCATACACCTTGACCATGCGTTTCTGGGCGTAATCGATTGCCGACTGAAACACGCCATTCTGACCGGACTGGGCATCGACTGATCCGACCGGGGACGCCATGGCAATCGCCACCAGAATTCCCGACCAGCTGGCGCGAACCGCCGGTAATGCCCAGGCGCCGGATAGCAATCGATTTTTGCTCACGGGTGCCGATCCTCGTCAATCCGAAACAAACTTTCATCCAGGGTTGCCAGCGCGTTGCAGGAAACGGTATGGGCGGTCCAAACCACCGATTCGTCCAGCCCGCGAATGCAGTCTTTCCGTCGGGGAATCAGCAGTCCGCCGTGGCGCTCCCAGCGGGAATGCAGCATCCCGCCCGTTCCCAGACAATCCCGGTGGCTGGAGAATTTGCACAGCCGTACCCGCGGTCGACCCTCTTCATCACCCAGGCTGAACCAGCCATACAACCAGTCATCATCCGGGTCCAGAAACATCACGCGGCTGGCGATTCGACCCGCTGCCTTGTCGCCCCCGTCGAGGATGATTCGGCCAAATTTTTCCAGCGGCCGGGGTGTGACGGGCGCAATCAGGGCGGCCGCCTGCATCAAAACCGGACTGGTTTTGGCCTCGATTAACGTCAGTTTTTTGGTCTCGTCCTGACTCTGCTGCCAAAAATCCTGACCGTCAAACATCCAGCTGACTGACTGGTCCTGCAGCCGGTGCACGACATGAAATCGCCCATCGGCTGACAGGGTTATGGTCTGTTCACCAATCGGCACGGCACCCCGGCGAATCTCGTCCTGAATCTGCCAGCCGGCCGGCGGCGACTCAGGCAGGGGCTGAAACGCCTGGTCGGTCCATTGTTTGAGCAGCGCGAGCGCGTTTCGGGTATTGACCGTCTCATTCGTAACGACGCCCGCTTCCTGCAGCAAGAAGGCACGCAGCGCCTCGGCCGCCGCGGCATCCGGGGGGGGTTGTTCCGGACCCGGGTCCTGGCCCGGTTCATCCCGGGGTTCGTCCTCGCCGCCCTTGTTCGGGTTCGGGTCCGGTTCGGGAGAGGGCCGCCCCCCGTCCTCGCCGGCCCGTTGATCTGGCTGAAAGTTGTAAGGCAATCCGAACAGGCGAACGGTGAACTCGTGCTCACTGCCGTCCGGCTTGCGAATTCTCAGGGTCGCCGGCCAGTCTTCCGGCAGCGTGCAGATCAGGTTTTTGAACTGATTGGCGTACTGGATGGGGCGCCCCTCAAACTCCACCAGTTCGTCACCCAGCTGCAGACCGGCCCGGGCCACCGGGGCATCCAGATTCAGCGTGGAACAGACCACCTTTGCATCGCGATTGGAAAAACTGGCGTCCAGCGTGCCATGTTCGACAATCCTGGTGGCCAGCAGATCGGGAATGAAATTTCTGATCTGGTTGGAACTGATCGCGTATCCCAGCCCGACGTTGACACGGCCCCGGTCCCGAAAACTGCCGCGGCCGTTGATTCCAATGACTTCACCCTGCATGTTGAACAGCGGGCCGCCAGAATTGCCAGGATTGATCGAACTGTCGATCTGAATGCAGTTTCCGTATACCAGCTGGTTGCTGCCCGCCCCCTCCTGAAATCGTTCGGTTCCGGATACGACTCCCAGCGTAACGGTTGGTACCTGATCGTGAGCCAGCAAGAAAGGGTTGCCCATCGCCAGGGCCCAGTCGCCAACCCGCACGCGATCCGAATCACCCAGCGGCGCGAACGGAAACGCGTCACGGCCTTTCATCTGAATGAGAGCCACATCGCCGCCCGGATCGGTGCCGATCAGATCCCATTGATACAACTGGCCGTCGCTCAGTCCTCCCAGGCCATGGAGTCCGGCTCCCTGTATCACGTGATGGTTGGTCAGGGCAATTCCGGAGGGATCGATAATCACCCCCGATCCCCCTCCCTGGCGATGGGGATCGTAAACGGCAACCACACTGCCGATGACCTGGTTAATCACCTGTATCCGGCCCGTCTCGGCAGCCCGGACCCACTCCATCTCTTCCGCTGTCAGATCGTCGTCCGGCGACAGCAGCTGCGGTCCGGCGATCGCCGGTGCCGACGTCGATGATTCCGGGGCGACAACAGGCGGCTTGCCGCCCGACAACAGGATCGCCAGGATCAACCACCCGCCAGCGACCGGGCGACGGAAATCAGGAAAGGTTGGGTTCATATTATCAAGCGGCCCGCGAATGGCCGGGTTGGATTCCGGGATGAATTGGGAACTACTGGTCGGCGGGTTGCGGGTCCGTTTTGACAAACCGAATTTCGGCCCAGTCGACATGGTCACCGAGATCCAGATGCATTCCGTGACGGACCACGAGGGTGATTCGATTCATGTCGCCAATCCCGACGTCCAGCGGGACCGGATCGGAGCGTCCGGAAATCCCGGCGCTCCACAGCTGGATGCCGTCGGCCCAAACACTCACCTCACAGTTGCCACGACCCTGGGTTTCGGCGTCGATTCCCACGGTCGCCACCAGCCGCTGAAATCCCTGGTCGTTCAAAAACTCCAGTCGGCTGGCCGAACGCGTCCCGATCCCCCGGGAAAAAATCCGGGTGTCTCCCGTGGACGGCCAGATCAGGGTCAACGGGTTTTGATCCGCGCTCCGATCGCGTTGCCACTGAAAGGGCAGGGTGGCCAGAGGCGAATGTTCCGCGCTGGCCGGCTCCAGATCCGAAAGCCAGGCCACCGAGTTCGAGGCGATGGTAACGCTTGCCACATACGACCAGGGAAGCTGGATTGCGGAATTCGCCAACAACTCGATTTTCAATTGGCCGTCATTCAACCCGGACAGCAAACCCGTCAACGACCCGCCATCAACCAGTTGCACAGTGCAACGCGGACCTTGCAGCGACGCCGGTTTCAGGTCGGCCGTGACAATGCCGGCAACCTTCGACAAATTGACGGGGCGGGGGCGGCCCTGATAGTTCAAAATCAGCTGCTCGTCATCGATCGATTCCAGCACTCCGGAAACGGCCTGTTGGCCCTGCGAGGTTTTGGCAATGACCGTGTCCGATTCAACCGATCGGTCGGCGAGGGCCTGATCGAAACGGGACCGGTCTGCACTGCGATCGAACACAATCCCGGCGACGATGTCGGGTGCCAGCCGGGCTGTCCCCCACGGTGTGATGATTTCAAATGCCTCGCCGGTGAACGTTACCCGATCGGCATTCAGCCAGCCGCCGCCGACCAGCATGATCTGGATCGGTCGGTTAACGGCAACGACCCGCCGGCCGCTGTCGATCCGCATCGCGTCGTCGAGATTCAGGCGTTGTTGGGCACCGATGATTGTCCCGGCAGAAATCTGTTTCAAATCAACGGCGATGCGTTGCCCGCTCAAGGTCGTGATGGTAGCCGTTGGGCTCCGCTGGACCGGCGTCGCGGTTTCCTGGCCTGCCAGATCCGCCTGCCCGGCCAGGCTGAACAGGGCGACACAACAGATCGTGGTGCGGGCAGACATGACATTATCTCGCAAGACCGGTAAAGCAACCCGATGGTCGGGGTTGGTCGTTGAGGGGCCGCCAATGCCCGGCTTCCGGTTTTCGGCTTCCGTCACCGGGCACAAAAAAGGTGCCTCGGGAGGGATATTTCCCGGGCACCACCATTATTCCGCAATTGTCGAATCAAGACCACTCCCGAGCATTGGGGACTGCCTAGGGAAGTTCGTTTCCGTCCTTTTCATTACCCGAAATGGTTTCGTAATACTTTTCGACGACATTTCGGTAGCGAGCGGGCAGTTTTTGTTTGATAGCGTTATTGGCTGCATCCCGGCTGCGTTCCCGGAGCCGGCTCCACGGACTCGCCGGCCCATCATCAAACGTGCGGCGAACGACCCCGTTGGGATTGTTGCTGGATCCTCCGGCCGTTGACTTGCCCTGGTTTTCCGCCTGGCCATCCTTTTCGCCGGGGCTTTGAGCTTCTTGCTGACCTTCGCAATTCTTTTTGCTGCTGCTGCTGCTGCATTCCTTTTTTTCCTGCTCGAGAATCATCTTTTGCAACATGGTAACAATCTTGTTCTGCTGGTCCTGCGTCGTTTCGTCGGTATTCTCCAGCCTGAGCCGACGATGCGAGTAATCCATGCGTTGCAATACGTCTTCCATCCCGCCTTCCTCTATCGAACGGATCATCTGGACCTGCCGCCAGGCGGCGACCCGCAACCGTTCCGGGGCGTCGGGATACAGCTCGAGAAAATCGGCAAATGACTGCAGCGCGCGCTGGTTTTCCAGCAGCGCTGCCTGGGCGACGCCGCTGAAATAAATGGCGGGTCCGGCATGCAGCGAATAATTTGCCAGTTCGCCCGACAAACGCTCCAGAATGGGAATGGCCGCTTCGTGATTTTCCTGGTTCATCAGGGTGCGAGCCAGAAAAAACGATGAGTCGGCGGCCAAAAACAGATCGTCCGAGTCAATGTGGGGTCGCAGGGCCGCCATGGCCTGATCGGCATCATCCGACTGGGTTGCCACGATGGCATTCTCGTATTCGGGATAAATGCGCGCCAAACCGGCTGTGACCGCTTCCATTTGCGAGTACTCGTCAGCCGTCATTTCCTGAACCAGCGCCGTGATTTCGCCGCGTGTGGCGGCATCGATGCTGTCCAGAGACTCAACGTGCGCAATGAAGTTTTTAACGACATCGTCGGACGACAGGGGATCGTCGGCGACCAGATTGCCTGCGACCGCCAATCCAAAAAGAGCCACGGCGCAACAGGCCAATGAGTGTCGCAAAAGCTTCATATCAGGTTCCTTGCATATCAAATTGCCGAAGCCGGCTTCCGACACCCGCGCAGCGGGCGGTTAAATTCTATTCCTTCTCCATGACTCGGACCATCATTTCCACGATGTCCGCCTGGCGATTGCGAATATTATCCAACTCGCCCCTCAAACCCTCTACAAGTGTATCGGCGCCCCGAATCAGGTCAAACTGGCGGGTTAGCCGATTCACCCGCAACTGGGCGGATCTCAGCATGATAAGTTCCGCCGACTTTCGAAGCAAAGGCTGGTTTCCGCCGCCTCCGCCGCCACCCCCGCCCCCGGCATTCTCCTGACGGGTCTTTTTCAATGCTTCCAGCAATTCCTCCAGACTGGATTCAATTTCACGCTGCACCAGTTGGGACAATGGACCGGTCTGTTCCGATTCCAGCATTTGTGCGACTCGCTCCAAATCCTCCCGGGTTACCTGAACCATCTCTGGAAACACGACGCTGGTTCCGTCTTCCAGTAACAGGTCGTAGGCCTGTTGGCCCAATTCACTGATTTCGCGCTCTTCATTACCAAGCCGGAGCATTGCCAGCACATCACGGCGACGCACACGATTAAGGTGCGTTTTCTTTTCATCAATATCCATCGTCATGATCGTGGCGACTTGCTGGCGTGCCAGCATTTCGCGAAAACGGGCCTCCAGGCGAGCCAGTTTTTCCTCGCGGGTTTCTTCACGCAACTGGTCCAGACGTTCTTCGATTTCCCGCAACGCCTTGTCCAGTTCCTCCACCGCCTTTTCCTGCTGACGGGAGGCCTTTTGGGGCTCCTCGTCGTTTAAATCGCCAGCCGCATTCTGCATCGCTTTTTGGGCTCGCTGCACGCTTTGCTGACCCGGCTGACCCGGCTGCGGCTGGCCTGATGCCGGCTGATCCCCGGCCTCGTCTGCGGCGCCGGATTGGGGAGTTTGTTCCATGTCGCGAGACAGGTCGGCGGCCGATCGTTCTGTTTGTCGCTGCTGCCGCGCCATTTCCTGAAATGCCTCGGGCGGCAGCGAGGCGATTCGACGCATCTCCTTTTTCAGTTCGGCCAGCGCGTCATTCAGTTCCTGCAATGCTTTTTCCTCGGAACGCAACGCATCGGTGGCCTTGCCGGACGCCAGTTTTTGCTCAGCTTGTTTTTGATGGCCGGACGCATTTTCCAGCGGACGCTGGCCGGGCTGTTTGGGTTGACGGGCGGCGGCCGAGTCCGTTCCCGCCTCAGCGGCTGACCGAGGCTGGGGCTGGCCGGCCGAATTATTCCCCGATGCGGCATCGGATGGCTGCCCGGGAGGGGAATCGGAGCCCGGCCGCTGGCCCGGGTCATTCCCGGCCGGCGGGTCATCGGCCGGTTGGGCCGGATCGGGTTGTTCGACCGGTGGTTGGGGGGTGATTCCCGAATCCTCATCGGCGGCGGGCTGGCCGCCCGTGCTGACCGACTGACCGGGTTCACCGACACCGGAGATTTTGCCGGCCAGCGCCTCGGTTTCCTGGCGAACGTCGAATTGCCGGTCGGCCACCTGATCGAGCGCCTGCAATCCGCTATTTGTCTGGTTTTCGGTCTCGCCGATCACGGATTGCTGTTTTCCAATCAGACCCTCAACGGCCTTGATTTGGGCCTCCAGATCGCGGAGCGTCTCGTCCTTGTTGGCAATCTTTTCGGTTTCGCGATTCTGCTGTTGTTCCTCCCGCCGAATGCGGGTGATTTCCTCTTTCCACTGTTGCAGTTTGTCAATTTCCTGCTGTTTGGTCATCGTCTCCTCCTTTTCGTTCAGGAGCAGTCGAACCAGCTGATCCAGCTTGATAATGACGAGGTCCAGTTCGGCCTCAGCTTGCTGAAATTTGTTTTGATCCAGCAATCGGGTCACTTCGGCCATCTTGACGGCAATCAGGTCTCGTTTGGCCTGCTGCAAGGCCTCCACCAGCCGCCGGGCGCGCTCGGGCTCCTGGTTTTCCAGCCGGTGGGCAATGATTTCGAACTTGGCTTCCAACTCCGCCATTTTTCGTTCGACCAGCCGCTGGCGCTCCCCAGTTCGCTGCGGCGGGTATCGTTGTCCTGCCCCGTCGCCACAGGTCCCGGCAGCCCAAAACCGATCATGATCGCGATCAGGAACATCAGGTTTTTCATGGCGAACCTTTCCTCGTCAGATTGCGAAAACTTTGCGCTGCCCCGCTGCCGGAGGAGTCCGGCCCGGCAACCGATTTGTCCAAGTATCCGCCAATCACGACGGGTTGGCAAACCGGAACCGCGTGCTGACAAGGCATCCGTCGGCAATAACACCGGTAACGTCCGGTTTTCCAACCGACCCGGCGGGCCCCGGACGCAGTCCGGTCATCGGCCGGGCTTGCCGCGGCAACCCGGTCGGCCGGGGACCTAACCGTCATCGCCGGACCCGTCGCTCGCCGGATCCGGTTTCTCTTGATCGCCGAATACTCCCTTGTCCGACTCGTCGTCAAACACGTCATTGGGGTCGGCCCTGTTTTTTTGTTCCCGGGTCATGTCACGAATCCGTTCCTGACGACGTTTGACTTCAATCGCCAGGTTGACCACTTCCTGATACGTCTCGGAATCCTGCATGGCGGACAGGATTACCCGCATGGCATCGATGATTTCGTCCTGCTTGTCAGCGGTTGTTGCCAGGCTGTCCCCCAGACGATCCGGATCACCGATCAATCGCTGTGACTGGTCCATTAACTGCACAGCCTCGATGATCGTCGACTGGTCCAGTTGCCGGATGGGTTGAATAATGCGGGTGTTAAACCGTTCTTCGATCGACCGCGAGGTATCAATTTCGTCTTCCGATTCGTCCAGCCGGTTGTTTTTCACTTCGACCAGGAATTCCTCAAAACGGTCGGCGACACTGGAAATATTGGTCCCCACCAGTTTTTGACGACGTTGCCAGGTGAGCATGTCGTTGGCCACGCGGGTCTCGTCCGGTTCATTGACGCCCGTTGCCACCAGGGCCCGCAACTCGACTTGCAATTCCTCCTGGTTTTTGAGGATCAATTCAAACACCTTGCGTTGCTCTATTTCACGGCGCAGCAGATCGGACCGCAATTCGTCCTCGGTCACGATCCGCAGCAGGAATCGGCGTGATTCCCCGACAGCGGGCCCGTTCAGGGTGTTGTTATCGGTGGCCGTCACGCCCAGGTTCAATCCCACCCCTGTCGGGATCGCCAGGGGTTCCAGATCCAGGACGTCCACGGTCCGAATCTCCGGCCGGCCCAGCAAGACAACTGTTTCGCTGCCCAGGCTCGCCATGTCGATCGTTCCGGACTGGGGTACCGACGCGGGCGAGTCACCGGACCAGTCGAAAACGAATGCGGCGCGAGTCACGGCATACTCGTCCGTCGCCGTCCAGGCAACCGGGATCCGTGCCCGCGGAACGACCATGCCACTGATGCCCAGCAGGGCTGCCCGCACCGCGGGTGCCCGATCAGGCTTGATCTTGATCGAAAACGCTGCCGGGCGACTGGAACGCAGACCACTGGCATCGACCAGGTCAAACGTGTACTTGCCGCCGGACAGCTCGGCTGCCGGAACCGACACCGCGAACCGACCGTCCCCCAGTGGCTGCATGGGCCATTGCCGGTCAACCGCATTGAGCGTGGCCTCACCGATCGGTTTGTTGGCCGTTGCCGCGATGTCCAGCGAACTGCCCGTCATCACCGAATACGGCCCCCCGCCCGGCGGCAATATCTCCGCGCGGATCCCGGTATATTCGGGGGGAAGCACCGTGAGTTGCAATTCGGTCCAGCCGGGCGGGTCCACGAGGGAAACGTCGACCCAGTCGGTCGTGTCGTCGCCGCCGATCGCCCGAAACCGGAATTCCGTGGCCACGTTGCGGAAAACCAGCATATGCTGGCGGCCATCGAGGTTGCCGGTGCGCCGCATTTTCTGGCGACTGCGCGTTGCTCCATCGTCGAACTCAATGGTGACCTCCACATCAGTCACCCGGCTGTCCGGCAACGCCTCGGCAAACTGCTTGTGATCTTCGCCACGCGGCAAAACCAGCCGGCCCTGTTCGACACCCGTCAGGGACAGCCTGGTGTTCCGCGGCCACTGGTCGTTGGTCAACATGATGTTGCGGTTGAACCAGGTCCGCCACAGACTGGTGTTGAACACACCCCATGTGATGGCGCACCAGTCCGGCCAGACTGACCAGCAGCAGCACCAGATTGCGGTTCAGGGCAGGGCGGTTGATCGTGCTGCCAAAATCGATGTTTTCGGCCAGCCCGGTTCCCTGTCGAATAGTGGCCTCGACCAGCGCATCGGAATAACCCTGGCTGGCCCATTGCTGACGCTGGCGGGAAAACTGGACCGTGCTGATCAGACTTTCGCCCAATTGCTGATTCTGATTCTCAACTTGCAAGATCAGCGCATCGTCGCCGACCCGGCGCAACAGCGGGCGCAACAGTCGAACGAACACAATGGCGGCCAGGATCGCGATCATCCCGCACAACAAAACCAGCCGCTGGGCGCCGTCCATTTTGAAAAACCGGTCGAGCACCAGGTCCAGCAACACCAGAGCCACCGCGACTGCCAGCACTCGCGACATCCCGTCGATGACTACAAACCGGGTGATCCGCCCCCGCAACTGGTTCAGGCGCCCGCGAATCGAGGCCGGTATCGGCTGGGTCGAGGGTTTCGGGGTGGTGCTGAGTGTTGACATCATCGGGCAGAATGCGGCTAAAAAAAATCGATCGGGACATCCAGGAACGGTAACCGAATGGCAATCCGCGGCACCTACAGAAGCTTGTATTTTTTGCGAACCGCCCATTCGACCGTCAGCAGCACAAACGGCAACAGAAACGTCAAAAATCGAATTCGGTCATTCATGTCCCAGATGGGTCGCGGCGGGCTGCTGTATTCACTGGTCGTTTCCACCCGGGGAACCAGCTCGGCCAGCTGATCCAGCTGGTCCAGCGACAGGTAACGACCGCCGGAGGCGTCGGCGATCTCACGTAACAGTTTCTCGTTCAGCCACCCGGCCCGGGATTCAGCGCCGGGTGGTTTGACACGCCACGTTTCCGGTTCAATGCCGCTGTCGGAATCGGCGCCCGGCAAATTAACGACGACCTGAAACACGCCGGTCTTGTAGGCGACGACCCGAGCTTCATATTCCCCCGACTGTCCCGGCAGCAGTTTCAGGCTGATATTCTGGGCGCGGCCATCTTCATCGCGCACGACGGCCGGGATTTCGGGCAGGGTCATTTCCTCGAATCGTTCATCCAGGACTCGCGCCGTCAGCATCACATTATCACCCAGTTCGTAGTCCCGGCGATCCGTATCGATCAAACCGCGACGTTTGCCCTGCAGGGACCGGGTTTCCACCAAAAAATTGATTACCTGGATCCAGAACCGGTCGAAGTACTGGGCCCGCAATCCCACACGCCGCCAGCGCCAGGTGCCGTTGAATCCCATATACAGTACATTGCCTGCGCCATACCGCCCGGCCACCAGCAGCGGCTGGTTGCCTTCGGCGTTGATCTGGTCACCCCGTTCCATCAGGACCAGCGCCGTGGGCTTGGCCGACAGCGTGGGAAAGCTCCAGTAAATGCTGGGCATCAGATCCCAGAGCCGGCGATTTTCCTCCAGATCGTTGGCGAAACTCATGACCGGATGTCCCAGATTGTGATTCACCACCAGCATTTCCCCGGGGCGTGAATTGCTGGTGGCGGCCAATGTCTGACTGGTATCAATAAACTCCGGGTCACCGAAGCGAACCGGCATGATTTCGCGAATGGCGGAGAGACGGTTCAAGGTAACAAAAGTCGTGGTGAATTTGGGGCCCGCCATATAGAACACGCCACCGGCCTTGCGCTTGCAAAACTGTTTCAGCATCTCCATCCAGGCTTCGTCAAACTCGCGGGGGTCCGGGTCAATCATCATGACCACGTTGTATTGCCCCAGCTCTTCGATATTGGCCGGCAACTGACTGATCGGGGCATTGCCCTCCTGGGGACGATCCTGATCCATCGTTTGCAACCAGCAACTCAGGATGATGTTCTGGTCGCGCTGCAGCAACCGCTGCAACATGCGGTATTCCCAGGTGGGAGCGCCGGCAATTAACAACACCTTGACCTGCTGGTCGACGATCTCGACCGGGCCGCTGGTGCGGAGGTTGTCCGCCGGATCACTTTCCCCGTCGACCGCGGGGACCCGGATCGACCAGGCGTAGCTGCCGGGCACCGCGACCGTGTGCTGGAAATCGGCCCGGATTCGCCCCCCGTCGGGAGGCAGTTGCACGTCGATCGCGTCAATGGGCAGACCTTCGGACAATTCCCCGGTGTCGCGATTGACGGTATGCTCCAGCAACTCGACGGTGACCTGGCCGGCATCCACATCCTCGGCGTAAATGAGGGCCTCGATTTCGAATGGTTCCTCAACCGGGGCCTTGTCGCGAACATACAAATCGGTCACCGACAGGTTTTTGGGACGCGCCGGATTGCCGACGCCGATCGTGAAAATCGGGATCCCCAAATCGTTGGCTTTCCGCGCCATTTCCAGCGGATCCTCGCTTCCGTTATGCTGTCCGTCACTGGCCAGAATGATGGCCGACGGGCGACCGGAGTCACCCAGAGACTCGCGCAGGGTTTGCCAGATATCCGTCCCTCGACCCGTGGGAACCAGCAGGGGGAGGTCGTTCGCCGCCAGGTTCCCGGACCCGGGAGCCTCGCCCGGCGAACGGTTTTCCATTGGACCCGCCGGCGGTGGTCTATCGGCATCGTCGCGGGTCGCCGGCAACAGGATTCGGGTACTGGAAACTTCCGAGAAATCGATCACACGCAACGAACCCTTTTCCCGCAACTGGCGGATCAGCCGGCCATCGTCGCGCGTCAGGGCCGCTTGCAACAGTTCCGCCCGCGACAATCCGCCGGCTCCAATCGGATTTGCCAGCAGCCCGGTCACCGCCGCCAGTCGTTCGGCCTCCGCCCCATCGAACTTGTCCTGACGGGCAAACGACAACGAGCTGTCCCTCACCAGTGCAATACTGGACTGGATCACGTTGATCTGGCGAAACACGACCGAGGGCTTCAAAAACATCAAAATCAGGATCAGCAATACCGAAAACCGCAAACAGGCCAGCATGATGCGAACAGGACGCGGACAGGTTTCGATTTCCCGGTTGTACAGCCAGAATACCAGCCCCGCGATCAGCACGACGACGGCAATCAGGACGAACACGACCCACGATTCGGGCAAATTGGCCCATTGCAACTGCGGCGTTCCCTGCCGTGTTGCCTCGTCGCCCAGTAACCATTTCCAGAGTGAATTCAAAACACGTTCCTGCTGTCAATTCCTGTATTCACGGGTTGTTCATCGCACGGCCGCCCACGGTCCGCGACGGACCGGCGATCCACAGAACTGCGGCGGAAGCGCACCTGACCGTCATCCGGGTTGTTCCCGGTCGTTTCGGGATCGGCGTCCGGGCCGGCAGCGTCCGGTGCGGTTTCATCGGCGGGCGCGGTTTCATCGACGGGCGTTGCTTCCTCATCAACAATCGATCCGTCGTCGTCGCCCAGCACGTACAGGCGATTGCCACCGACCACCCAAAACTTTTCGCCGTCACTGTACAAATTGCCCAGCGGCGCCCCGGTGCCGAGTTCGACGGGGAATGTGGCCAGCACATCGCCGCTTCCCTGTTTGCCGTGCAGACCCAGTTTTTGAATTCCGGACGGGAGCGGCACATACAGGGCATCGGTCGTCAACAGCGCCTGGCCAAACGAGGTTTGCGGCAGACTGTACACCCAGGCCCAGCGCCCCTGCGCCTTGAGGCTGACGGCGGCCACCGATTCGCGTCCGCCGAGGTAAACATAGTCCCCCTGAATGCCAATCAAATAATCGAACTTGTGACCGAACGGCCGATTCTCGGTACGCCAGGCGAATTTCGCGGTTTGCCGATCGATGGCCCACAGCACGTTGTAATCGGAGGCCATCATCAGCAGGACGTTGCCGACGGGAATGACGTTATCCTCCAGCCAGCCATCGAATTCCAGCAGTTCCATCTGATTTCCGAACCGCGCCATCAGGTTGTTCGGCTCTCCGGTCCGCGGGTGCCGCCGGGCAAACCGGACCATGCCCGTCATGGCATCCACCGCAAAAACAACGCCGGTCCCGCACAGCGCATACAGCGTGCTGCCGTCCAGGGACATTTGAATCGGGGACCACGGCTGGCTGCCTCCCCCGGGTTCATCGCACAAATACGATCGCCAGGCCAGTTCGCCCTGGCGTTCGGCATCCAGTGCATAAATCCAGATCGATCCACTGAGGTTTACCGGAACCAGCAGCAGATTGCCGTATCCCACCGGCGCCGCCATAAAACCGGCACCCTCGAAGGGATTCATTTCGGACAGGTCGATCGCTCCGGCTGCATCCTCTGCAGACACACTGGCGGCCGATTGCGGGGATTCGTCCGGCAATCGCGTCAGGGGCTGGCTCCACAACATTTTTCCGGTTTGCAGGTCGTAGGCGACCAACCGGTTGGTGCGTGTGCGGCGCGGGATCGATCCCCAGTTGTAACCCCGTTCACGCGACCGCGACGGCGTGCGGCTGTCCAGGGACGAGTATTCGGGTCCTTCAATGGAATAAACGATGTCCCGGTGGATCGACATGGACTGGGCAATCCGGTCGCCAAACAACTGCACTTCCTGAATCCGGGAGGGGACCGTTCGTACTTCCTGCGAACCATCACCATAACGCCCGTAGGCGTCGAACATCTGCTTCCAGGTCTCCGTGGCGTCGTCCACCAAAAACTGGTTGAGCCACAGCGACCGCCAAACGGGCCGGGGGTTATCCAGTACATCGCGGTCGAAGGCAATCAGATCGGCTCCGGTTTTCCACAAGGCCTTTTGTTGATCCAGCAACAACGCTCCCGATGGCCGCCACTGGCCGGCCCGCCAGTTGTCAAGCAGCTTGCTCTCTTTCTTGTCCACGGTATCGGCAATTGCCCGCTTGCCCGCCCGCACCAGGGCATCACCCTGGTACCGCTCACCCACATACTGGTCATCCGGAGTGAACCAGAATTGCCAAACCGCCCGCAGTTTTCCCGATGGCGGATCGGCCAGCGCGGGCATGACGCCGGTCCGGCGGGGGCCACCGAGGCGATCCCGCCAGTGGCCGCCGGTCAGCCCGGTCGGCGTGTCCAGATCCGGGGCCCCGGCGATCAGGGCGGCCACGGCCTGATACAGGCGATCGGTGGCTTCGGCGCCATGCACCCGCGCCTGGTCCAGGGCCTGTTGAGCCGAGACCATGTCTCCCGTCCAGACGAAACAAATGGCGATGCGCAGCCAGACTTCCTCCACGGCAATGGATGGATCGGGATAGTGATCCACAATGCGGGTAAACATGCCCATGGCCCCGCCAAAATCAAACCGGTCGAGATAGATACACCCCAGTCGAAAGGCGGCATCATCCCCCAGCGAACTCATGAAATAATCCTTGACCACGCGGCTGAGCGCCTCCAGATCCTGATCGCTGCCTGCAGCGGCCAGGATCTCGGCGGCATCGGCATCTGCCGAAATCCGGTAGGCATTGAGGCCCTCCGGCGGCAATTCGGCCAGCATGGTCTCGACACGACGGGTCAGGGCGTAATAGGTTTCGTCGTCCTCGGTGAACAATGTGTCGCCGCTTTGATCCAGAACGGATTGCCACAGCTTGGCCACGACCCGGTAGTTACCCTCCTGCCGGTACTGCTCGGCCCGCTCCAGCCGGGCCATCAGGTCGGGATCGGTTTTGAGCGGTGCGCCACCCAGGTAATCCCCCGAACCGTCCAGCTGGGACGTCGGTTCCTCAACGGCCGCCGGGTCCTGCCGAGCTCCTTCCCGGTTCTCGACGACCGCCCCGGCCTGTTGCACCTGGCCGCTCGCCGGGGACCCGGACAGCAGCAACCCGGCCAGTCCGAAGATCACCAGCGTCAGGCGGTGACCGGGCGCATGGCGGTCCGGCGGACGGAATTCTGAATCTTCGGGTTGTCGTTTCATCTTGCCTGTTTCCACCCCGGCTCACCGTCGCAAACCGAAAACCCATCCCAGCAATTGTTCCAGACACAGGATGCCGGCCAGCAGCAGCAGCAACTGGGGCCAAATCTCGTTGCTGGTTCCGGTTTCGTTTTGCAGCACCATGTCTTCACCCGAAACCAGTTTTGTCGTCTGACCAAAATAATCATCGGGCAGGGATGGCGGGTCCAGTCGCCGCAGATCGCCTTCGCCCGGATCGACATTGGCCGCATACAACACGGATTCCGGTTCAGCGTCCTTGCGCTTCAGGTCCATCCGGTAAAAACCCCGCGTAATCAGGGGCGGAAACTGGACCTGGTACAGTGACGATTCGCTGCTGGCCCGGGAATCGGTGATCGGTTGGGCCCGGGCCTGGGTTTTTTCATCGCGGGGATCGGTCAACGAGACATCCCGCTCAAACAGGGTCAGGTCGATCAGTCGGGTTATTGCCTGCCCCACCAGATCACGGGACGTATCGGACGTGTTTCCGACCAGGTAGTTCACCAGATCCCACATCACGCAAACATACGTGGGATGGGCCGCCCACATCGTCCAGTCGGCATCCGCCGGAATCGCGAAACTGATGACTCGACCGTTTCCCAGGGTCCGTTCAGCCATTGCCGGGGAACTGCCGGGATCGGTCAGTACCAGGGGTACGGCTACCGACACGTTCTGCTGATCGGGGGCCACGCTGGCCTTCCACCACGAAAAGATCTCGACCTGGCTCATGCCCACGTCTTCGTCCAGCGTGACGCGAAACGCCGGATGCTGGCGATCCTGCAACTCCATGTAAACCCAGTTGCCGCGAGTCGGATCTCCCTCGGCCGATTCCAGTTTCAGCGGTGAAAGACCCTGGCCATCCCGGTAGAAGGTCTCATTAAACGTGCTGGCGCGGACCCGGTCACCGGGCATGAACACCAATCCACCGCCATCGGAAACCCACTGCCGGAGCACATTGACCCGGTCCGCCGACGCCTCGTCCACGTTGCACAAAAAGATAACCTTGTATTTTCCGAGCGAAGCGGTTTCCAATTCGCCGGCGGTGACGGTATCGACCAGCAATCCGGTTCCGGGAAGGCCGATACCGCGCAAATAGTACGATTCGCTTCTCTCCTCGTCGGGCGAAGGGTCACCGTCGACGATCAAAATGGGCAGTCCCTTGAGCACCCGGGCGGCCAGAAAATTCTCACTGTCGGCCAGCAAACAATCGCGGACGCCCCCTTGCTGGACGATCTCCACCTGGACCCGGGCGTTGATCCGGTTGCTGGCCAATTGTTGCTGGAAATCCAGTTCGGCGAAGGCGTCCCGGTCGTACTGAAACATGTGACGAAACGTGATTTGCCCGGTTTGGCCCGGCGGAATCGATGCAAGGGTTTCCCGCTGGGGCTGGGTATCGTCGATGCGAAATCGAACTTCGACATTTTCAGCGGTCGTTTTACCCCGGTTGGTTACCGCCACCGAAAAGCGAACGACGGTATCGGCCACCAGCAAATCCTCAACCAGCACGTCCGAAATTGTCAAATTGTCTTGCAGCGGTGAACCGACATCGACCAGAAAGATATTGGGAGTCGATTCGGCGAGTTCGGCCAGGGCCCGGTGCGGCGCAGTCGCGGCGTCGTCGCCTTCCCTCTGCCAGTCCCGCTGCCGCAAATCACTGAGGATGTAAACAACCTTGTTGGTCGTGGAGCGGTCTTCCCGTACAAAGCTGTCAATTTCGGCCAGGGCGTCATGGTACCGGGCCACCGTTTGGGAGCACGGCAACTCGTCGATGCGGGCGATCAGGGCGTCCACGGAATCCCCGGTGACCGGCTCGTTGGCAATCACGGGAGTGCCTGGCTGGCTGGTCAAATACAGCGTCAGCCAGTCACTGCCGCCGTCGGCGGAAAGGGCTTGCAACAGCTGTTTCAGGCGGTCACGGGCCACATCAAAAGCGGTCTGGTTTCCAACCGCAACCTGCTGGCTGAGCGAATCATCCAGCAGGATCACACGCTGGAATTCCCGGGACTGACCGAGGACCCCGGCCAATTGCGATGGCAAAAACGGTCGAGCCAGCATCAGTCCCAGCAACAACATCGCCAGGCACCGCAACAGCAACAAAATAAAATTTTCCAGGCGAACGCGACGGCGGTTCTTTTTGTCGGCATCCAGCAGGAAATCCATGGCCGCCCAATCCACGATCTTGAAACGCCGCTTGTTGAGCAGATGAATCAGGATCGGTGACAGGATAGCCGCCAGACCAACCCAGAACATGGCCGGATTAAATAACCAGGGGGCGAGCCAACTCATTGAATTCCGTAATGGGTGTTGTTTCGGGTTTGAGATCGCCGCCGCGCATCAGGTACGGCCGGCGGCCGGCCGTCAGCGGCGGAACAGGGTCTTGCGCCGTTTCTGGCGAAATGCCAGATAACTGGACAGCGCGACGTCCAGACGCTGGCCGGTATCCAGCAACACATGATCGATTCCCTGACCGGCACAAACCCGGCGGACCCCGGCCAGGTATTCCTCGACGGCTTTCAAATACGAGTCGCGCAAGGCCCGCGGTTCGGCCAGCAGCCGGGTATCCACCTCCAGCCCCCGGAACTGCGTATTATCCTGAAAGGGAAAGGTCAGTTCGTCATGATGCATCACATGAAACACAATGACCTCATGCCGCCGCAGGCGAAATTGCTGCAGCGATTCGGCCAGCTGCCGGGGGTCCACAAACAGGTCGGAAATCAGAATGACCATCCCGCGCTGGCGAATCTGGGCCGCCAGTGACTGAAAAATCCCGGCCACGTCGGTTTGCCGGTCGGGTTCCACCTGCTCGAGTTCATGGAGCATCAGTTTCAGGTGCGAGGGATGCGAGCTGGGCTTGAGCGACTTGTCGATTCGGTTGCTGAACATCACCAGGCCGACGGCATCCTGCTGTTGCTGCATCAGGTAGGCCAGCGAGGCCGCCGTGGTGGCGGCATAATCGAACTTGCTGATTCCCGATTCGGACTTGTCCCCGTACCGCATGGATTTGCTGCGATCCAGCAGAATCGTGCATTTCAGATTGGTTTCTTCTTCGTATTCCTTGATGTACAGGCGGTCCGTTTTCGACCAGACTTTCCAGTCAATATGCCGCAAATCGTCTCCGGGTGCGTATTCCCGATGGGCTGCAAACTCGACCGCATATCCGTTAAACGGGCTGCGGTGCTGTCCGGTAATGAACCCTTCCACTACCAGACGGGCCCGGACGTCCATCCGTTTGATATGGTCCAGAACCGCGGGGTCCAGATAGTCGTTGCTGGTGTCGGCGGGCACGGTGATTGAGGGTTCCAAAAACTGCAAGGTTAACAGGACACTCGGTCAACTGGCGGGTTATCCGGCAAAGGCGCGGGCCAGTTCCGGCGCCACCTGGTCCCCCTCGTCGCGATCGGGTGTTTTTTCCAACAGCTCGTCGATCACGTGATCGGAGCTGATTCCGGAGGACTCGGCATTGAAATTGGTAATCACCCGGTGCCGCAAAACGGGATGGGCGACCGCCCGAATATCATCCGTCGATACATAAAACCGGCCTTCCAGCACCGAACGCGCCTTGCCGCCCAGCAGCAGGTACTGGACACCGCGCGGGCCCGCCCCCCAACTGACTGACTCCCTGACAAACTCCGGTGCGTCCTGATCGCGGACCCGGGTGGCGCGAACCAGCCGCAGCGCATAGTGGATGACGTGCGGCGCAACCGGCACCCGCCGCACAACATGTTGCAACCGCAGAATGTCGTCGCCGTTGAGCACCCGGTCCACATGCGGCGTGATATCGGCCGTGGTCGTGGCCGCAATCATGTACTCCTCGTCGTACGACGGATATTTGACAAACACCTTGAACATGAACCGGTCCTGCTGGGCTTCGGGCAGGGTATAGGTGCCTTCCTGCTCGATCGGGTTTTGGGTGGCCAGCACAAAAAACGGGGCCGGCAGCGGATGTCGCTGGCCGCCGATGGTGACCTGCTTTTCCTGCATGGCCTCCAGCAAGGCGGCCTGGGTCTTGGGAGGCGTGCGGTTGATTTCGTCCGCCAGAATGATGTTGGCGAAAACGGGTCCCTTGAGAAATTTGAATTCCCGTCTGCCGCTGCTGCGATCCTCCTGAATCACCTCCGTGCCGGTTATGTCGCTGGGCATCAGGTCCGGCGTGAACTGAATCCGGTTAAACTCCAGTTGCAGGGTCTCGGCCAGGGTACTGACCATCAACGTCTTGGCCAGTCCCGGAACGCCCTCCAGCAAACAGTGTCCCTGGGCAAAGATGGCAATCATCATCTGTTCCAGAACCGCCTCCTGTCCCACAATGACCTTGCCCAATTCCCGGCGGACATCCTGGTAGGCTACCTTGAGTTTCTCCAGGGCTTGCAGTTCTTCGGCATCCAGTTCCGCGATTTGACCGTCGGGGGAGTGATTCATGCGTCGACTCTTCTCCATTGCCATGACCCGTTTCCCATGTTCTGGATTGGCCCGGCACACCGACGGCAGGCCCTCCCGTCCTGGCGATCGGAACGGTGCCGGTCGCAGGCTGACCAATTGTAACTCCGCACGTGCCAATCTGGCCACTGGCAGCCGATTGTCCCGGCCGCCCCCAACGACGTTTCTGACAATCCTGCCGGACATTCGGCCAGCCGGATACCGGGCGATTCCTTTCAAAAACAGCCGGCAACCAGTCTGCGGGGCTGTCCGGCATTGCGAAACGCCCTGTGTATGATTCCTTGCGGAAACTTTGCAACGACGGTCCAATGACGCATAATATCCGCATGTCCGCTGATGGTTCCAACATGATCCCGGTCGAGCCCGCTGGAGACTGGCGTTCCATCGTGCTTTCGCTGGCTTTCCACGTGATCCTGCTGGTGTCACTCGGCTTGCTGTGGACGTCCCGCACGATTGGCGGTGACGAACCGCCGCGCCGTGTGGAAATTGTGCTGGCCTCCGGCGACGAGGAACCGGAATACCTGCAACAGGCCGATTTGAAACCGCCCGAGGCAGCGGGTGAAGATTCGCCCGCCGCCCTGGCCGAGTTGTTACCCGCCAGCGACACACCGCCGGTGGACACCACCCGGATGCTGGACGATACCGCACCGCTGGATCTGCCGTTGCCCGGCCTGGATTCCACGGCGATGGCCCGTCCCGACAGCCGACCGGGGAGCCCCCGAAATCTGCAACTGACCGCCGAACAGCAGGAAATGCTGGCGGCCGAACGCGCCGCCTTTGAGGCCCGGCGACCCAAGGGGCCAGCAACGACGCTGAGCGTGTTCGGCTCCGGTGAATTGACGGGCCGCAAATTTGTTTTTGTGATCGATCGTTCCAAGAGCATGGGCGGCCAGGGGTTGAATGTCTTGTCCGCCGCCGCCGGAGAATTGGCCCGGGCCATTGGGTCCCTGAAGGATTACCATCAGTTTCAAATCGTCGCGTATCATCATCAAACCCTTACCATTTCGCGCCGTGCGCTGTTGAACGCCACGCAAGGTGCCCGGGAACAGGTTGCGGAATTCATCGAGAATCTGGCCGCGTTTGGTGGAACAGAGCACGAGGCCGCCCTGATTACCGCCCTGTCCATGAATCCCGATGTGGTCGTTTTGCTGACCGATGGCGGATTGCCCGAATTGAACGAATCGCAGCTGCGCCGGATTGGCCGGGCTGCCGGGGGAACGCAAATCCATTGCATTCAGTTCGGTTCCGGGCCGCAACAGAACCGCAATACGTTTATGCGCACCCTGGCCAGCCAGAATTCCGGCACCTACCGGTACGTTGATGTCAGCCAGTGGAACAAATAGCGCGACGCCATCAACCGGCCAGCCTCCCGTTGCCGCCAGAATCCTGACACAAGAAAAAGAATCCCACCGAGGCTGATCCACCATGACCAGTGAGCACCCCGCCCGAATTGAATTCCCAGGGTTGCGGCGACGGGCCGCCTGCTGGCTGTCCGCGGTGCTGGCCCTGGTGGCCGGGCCTGCCCTGCCGATTGTGGCCCGGGCGGGCGGACAGTCCGATGACCCGTCGTTCTACTTGCAGATGCGCGACGGCGGTATCATTCAGGCCAGCAGTGCCGAACAGGCAATCGTCTGGAAATCCGTGGCCATCGACGGCGAGGTCACTCGCTCCGATATTCAGTTGTCGCAAATTCGTTCGTTGCAGCTGGCGGAAACCCCGGCCAGTGTGCAGGTCGCCGAAATTCGACGTCTGGTGAACGAGTTGGCAGATGACGACTACCACAAGCGGCACCTGGCCGAGCAGCAACTGGGTGTGGAGGGACTTCCGTTTGTTACGATTATCGAACAGTTCCGAAACCATTCGGAACCCGAAGCCCGGTACCGGATTGCCCGCGTGCTGAAGCGGCTGAAGACCGAAACTGATAATTCGCAGGTTCCGGCGGTAATCCAGTTTGATCGGCTGGAGACTTTGGACGGCCGAACGCTGGAAGGCGACATCGGCGACTGGAGCTTTCGCGGCACGTGGCGGAATTACCCGGTCGAGGGCAATCGGGGCAATTGTTCGGGACTGGCCGTGGACAGCCCCGTTCGACTGGATGCAACGCCGCCGGATGCCAGCCGGCCGATCCGGGTGAACCCGGTGATCTCGGCAGATCATTTCATCGACGACACGGCGCCGCGACCCGGGATCCGGATGGCCACGTTTGAAACCGGCAACAACGACGTCACGCTGGTCAAGGAGATCAAGGAACCCGTGGAACAAATGTTCTCGTTCCTCGGTTGCTTGCTCCGCTGCGAGACAGAAAACGGCAACGTGATCATCTCGGGTTACAAATTCAAAAAAGGGATTAGCCGGCTGAATTCGGTCAGCAACCTGTATCGCGATCCGGAATCCGGAAAAATGACCCGCTACAGTGGTGTCATGCGGATTGAATTCTGCCTGCCCGGCCAGCCCATGATTCCGGCCGGTGTAACCGCAGCCGGACTGGGGACCGAGATCGTGGCTCCCGAACACACGGTGGTCCAGGCATGGAATTCCGCCGGACACGTGGTGGGCCTGACGTGGTCGGCATCCGAGCGCAACTCGTTTATGGGTTTTGACTCCAACACGGAAATTGCCTGGCTGACCGTCAGTGCGAACGAGTTTCTGCAAGTTGATAAACTGAATCGGGACTTTGCGGTGGATGATCTGTGCTTTACGCAACCATTGTTTTATGCCGACGTGGTGCACCCGGATCCCGGCGCGTCCCTGTCGGCGATCGTCACGCGGGACGGCAATCGCGTGCTGGCCCGATCGGTGGCCTTTTCACCAGATGGTCAATCGGTTGAAGCCAATGTCACCACCGGCGCCGCGGGTTCGGTGTCGATCCCTGTGGCAGATATTCGCTCGATTACCGGTCACTACCCCGAATCGGCGGCCACCGAATCGTTGCCGGGGCTGTCGGTGATGACGCAGGACGGATCGGTGCTGCATGTTAACCCGGCCGGATTGACGGCGGTCGATAGTCCCGACCAGGTGCTGCCGGCCGGGGAAGTGATCGGCTACTGGAAACCGGACCAGCCGGCCCGCTACCCAAACCCGGATGACTTCCGGCATGGTTCTCTGGTGGTGGTCCAGCCGCTGGAGCGGGTGGCCCTGGACGGCGTCATCGACTGGACCGCTGGCACGGTCGATTTCGACCTGACCAACGGAAAAACGATTCGCCAGTCTCCCGGGCCGGGTGGCGATCCCTTTGAAATCAGCGAGGCGATTCCCGCAGGGATTCGCCGGGCGGGAGCCGGTGCGCATCCGGTAACGGATTTCTCAAACGTCTGGCTGGCGCCCCCCGTCAACCGGGCCTCCGGCACCGGACTGTTGCGAACTGCTGACGGCCAGCAGTTTGTGCTGGGTGGATCCAGCGGATTCCAGCTGCAGGAGCTGCAGGGGGACAGGGTGTCGGTCGGCCGGGCCGGTCATTCATTGGCGTTTTCCATGGCCGACGTGGTCGTCCTGCAATTCCCGGAACCATAGCCCGGCCATGCGTTCGACCGATTGCGTGAGGGGGCGGGTTCTGAAACCCGATCCGGTTTTGTAGACTTGCCGGCCGCCGCCTGTATTTGCCGGCCGTTTCCGGCACCCGGCCGGCGTTCGTTTCACCGCTACGTCCCGATCGTCCTCCATGAATACCGAACTGCCCGATCCGCTGGATGTCATCGCCGTGGGCGCCCATCCGGACGATGCCGAAATCGCCTGCGGCGGCACCCTGGCCGCACTGGTTCAACAGGGCTATCGCGTGGGAATCATCGATCTGACCGACGGGGAACCGACGCCTCACAGCAGCGGTCCCGAGGCCCGTTTGGCCGAGGCCGCGGCGGCGGCCCAGGTGCTGGGTGTGCAGCAGCGAATAACGCTGGAATTGCCCAATCGTCGTCTGTTTGATTGCTTCGAGGCACGCGTCGCGGTGGCCCGTCAGTTTCGGCGGTATCGCCCCCGACTGGTGCTGGGATTCGGGGAAAAAACTCCTTTGGCATCGCCCGACCACTGGCAAGCCATGCAGATCACGGACGCTGCCATTTTTTACAGCCGGTTGACGAAGTGGGACGAGTACTTTGACGACTTGCCCGTACATACGATTGATCATCATTGCTACTTCTATCTGGGTTTCGATATCACGGGCATTCCCAGCCAGGTCGGGTTTGTGACGGTCGATATCAGCCATACCCTGGACCAAAAACTGAAATCGATCGCCTGTTACCGGTCGCAGTTTCCCCCGGGCAAGCAGCGGGTTTTTGACCGGGTGCAGCACGGTGCCCGGGCCATCGGCATGGCCGCCGGATTTGCGGCCGGTGAAATTGTGATTCCGGTGCGCCCGCTGGGGACCCGGGATCTGCTGAAAACCCTGAATCACGCGAACGACTAGCGCCAACTCGCCACGGTGGTTGGCGAACATCGAGGCCCGGCCCATGAACTATCCCGTTTCAATCGCTGATTACGTGGTCCGCGATGCGCGACCCGACGATTGTGCCCAAATCCTGCAATTCGTTCGGGAACTGGCTGTCTACGAGAAACTGGCTGATCAAGTGGTCGCCACAGAACACGAACTCAACCGGCATCTGTTTGGCGACGTGCCCCGGGCCGAGGTGTTGATGGGCGAATACCGGACGCAGCCTGTCGGATTTGCCTTGTACTTCCACAACTTTTCGACCTTTCTGGGGCGCCCCGGCATCTATCTGGAAGACCTGTTTGTTCGCCCGGCCTTTCGGGGGCGGGGCTTTGGCAAGGCCTTGCTGCAGACCCTGGCCCGTATTGCCATCACCCGCGATTGCGGACGGCTGGAATGGTCCGTGCTGGACTGGAACACGCCCGCCATCGAGTTTTATCAGTCGCTCGGCGCCGAACAACTGAACGAGTGGATCGGTAATCGACTGACGGGTCAGGCATTGCGGCAGGTCGCCGATCCAGCCGGGCATACCGCCAGCACCGGATCCCGTCCGGGCCAAACGGACTCAGGCGGATTGAATCGCCAGCCAGATTAACAGGCTGAGCCACACCACGAAGCCGACTGACAAACCGGCCAATACCCGGGGGTGGGGGCGTTCCGGTTCGCGTGGCAGAAGGCCGAATGGTTGCCGGGAATCCGTCTCGCCCGCTGCGGTGCCATCGGCTTTGGTCGAGCCCTTGCGGGCGATCACGGGTGGCCTCGCCGCAGGGAGTGAACGGTCGGGGTGTGACGGGCGTTTCCGACTGGACATCTCAGGAACCGGACATCTTCATACGGAATTGGCGATCGAAAACCTCATCGAAATCGTAAACGTCGTCGAAATGTGTGCGACAATCCTGAGGCGATTTCTTCATCAATCCGACATCGATCATGTTGTACACGATATCACCGAAGTCGCCAGTCGAAAAAATCCCCCAGTTTCTCAGGACGACCTGGGCCATGTATCCGAACTGGTTAATGGCATACTGGCGAATCGCCTCGCACAATTCCTGGCCCGTCAAATGGCGTTCCACGATGCCCTCGTCATCGGCGGCTTCGTCTTCGATTTCCAAAACCGGTTCTTCATATTGCGGACTGCCCAGATTCAGCTCGTCCGCCGCAAACGATAACGCTTCCCGAACAAACAAATAGGCATCCAGCGGAAAACGGGGATCCTTGCGTAACAGTCGGTGCAGCGAGATAACTTCGTCTCTCATCGTCGGTTTCCCGGTTGCTTGCCGATTGGCCTGGTGGCCAGCAGCTGGTGCCGTGCTGAATGTGAGTTTGCCAATTTTTCACAATTATAAAACGGCCCGGACAAAAGTCACCGGCTATTCACCGGAAACTGGCGGTAATCACCCGCCGCGAGACCAAAACAGCCCGTCCAGGAAAACCAGGCTGCCCACAATGGCTGCCGTCAATGCCGCCACCAGCACGGCACCGCTGGAAATATCGAGCGCTCGTTTGACCCGTTCATCATACTGGTCCGTGATACCGCGGCAGGTCCATTCGAGGGCGCTGTTGACCAATTCCATGGCCAGAACGAGACCGATGCACAATAACAACAGGCAGGCGTGCAGGATGGGCAGACGGGTCAGCGCCGCAACAACCAGGACCACCACGGCCGCTGGCAAATGAACGATGAAACTGGATTGACCCTGCATCCCTTGCGGGATACCCCGCCAGGCAGAGCCAAACCGTGCGGACCAGGTGCGATGTCTGCGGCCGGCGCCGGGCGGTGGTACAGGGGGATCCGGTGACGATTGGCTCATGAGGTCCGGTGCAACAGAATTAAAATTTATTCGAGGTAGGTTGAACTGGCCGGCAGGATGGAGCGGCCCCCCACCAGTCCGAGACGTCCCCCGGGTACAAATCGCGGTTCAATCCCGAACACGAAACCGACGTTGTCCTGGCTGACATCGCCCGTGACGCCAAAATTGATCAGGAACGATTCACCGACCCGCACAAATCCCAGCGACTGGGCCGTGTTTCCGGATTGTCCGAAGTCAATGGAGGCAGCCCCCCGGAAAATCCATTTGTCGCTCATCCGGTAGCTGGCTGCCCCCGTCAGTACGTTACTGCTGATGACCCCTTCGATTGTCCGAAACTGGAGAAACAAATTGCCCGCACCGGGACGGGTGATGTATCCGCCGAAACTGGCTGTCCGCAATCCCTGGGAAAAGAAATCAAAGTAACCGTCGCTGATCAGGGTCAGTCGATTTCCGACATGCCAGGTAAAATCGTAATTCACCAGACCAAGATCTTCTCCAAAATTGTCACGATCGGCTTTGGGAAAAATACTGGCCTGAATATCAAACGTCACCCAGTCGATGATTCGCGCTTCCCCGGGTAATCCGCGTTTGGTTTGCCAACGATTGCGCAATCCGGTTCGAAAGATGGTCAAGTCATCGGCAATTTCCATGGCCGTCGAGGAAACGATTGATTGTTGACCGCTGCGGAGGGCAAAGAAACGCTCGTCGGAGCGGAGTGGAATGGGCGGCCCGCCAAAGGTGTTGAATTGCAGTCGCCGGGTAAACGCCTCCTGGGAATCGTCATCCAGCTGATTGTAAAGGACCAGTTCGTCCAGATTCTGGTTGGCGTCGGCGTACAGGAATTCATTATCCCACGAGACCTTGTGCGCCAGTCCGTTCAGATTCAGCAGCGTGCTGTGGATCGTGGGATCCACGCGCCACCAGGGCAGACTGCTGCGAATTCCGGCCTGTCCGTACAGACGCAGCAGATCGTTGCCCGACAGATCCTGTTGCCAGTAGCTGGCGTCGCCCAGCAAATAGGGCACGACCTTGACCGGGCCCGCCTGGATCGGGATATCAATTTCCTGACGGGTGCCGGCTACCACCCCCTGACGATCAAAGCCCTCCCAGGCCAGCGGGAACCATTTGGCCGCATCGACCGGATTGGTTGGCGGCTGGGCTGTTCGGAAGCGGCCATAGCCAATCGTGGACTTCCCGTGCCAAACCGCCCGGTCAAAGAAAACAGGTTGACCAATGATGAAATGGTCGCCCCGCGGCTGCCATTCGGTTTGTGTAAAAAAGTCATTCAGCCGGACACTGGCCTGCAAGTTGAACGACTGATTGTCGATATTGCGTTGCCACCACAGCCCGGTCGTATAATCGATATCCTGATCCCAGTCGTACTCGTAGTATTGCTCCAGAAAATTGCGATCGGACACCCAGCCGACTTCCGAGCGCAGCGTGGCTCCGGAAGCAAGAATTTGTCGCTGGCGGGCCAGCACCCGGCCCCGAAATCCGGTCTCCGGCGGTACCGCCCGCCGATCCCGGCCCAGGTTGTCCAGTCCCGAGTCGTTGATAAACCAGGCCCGCAGAAATCCCTCGGTCCGCCCGGGAATCCCGAAAAAGGAATCTCCCGTGTAATCGACGTCCGAACCGAACCCCAGGCCCCGTTCGCTGAAATAATCCAGCAACCCGACCCAGCGAATGTTTTCCGGCGCATTGGGAATTCCCAGAAGCTGAAACATGTCCAGTCCAACGCCGATTTGAGTCCCAAATACCGCGTCATTGCCAAACCGGATGCGGTCAATGTAAAAGCCGGGGTTGTCGAGATCGGTGCGCAATACCGGCCAGTAAAAAACCGGGACGCCGCCAATGTAAACCGTGTTGTCACGACTTTCGGCCGTGTACTGGTCACCGGTGGCCGGTTGGCCCGTGGCCGGGTCCACCAGCAACGTGCCCGTGGCCGGGTCCACGATTCGGCGGTCCTGACGGTTCAGCGTCACCGCGTCCGATTGCAGCCAGTATCGCGGCACGCCGAGCCGACTGGAGGTGACGGCTGCCCCGTAGGCCTGCAACTGGTCCTCGCCCAGTTGCTGGATCACATCCGCCTTCAGCCGCATCAGTCCCTGATAACTGGGCACCGGAGTCAAAACGTCGGCCGCCAGAATCGTGCCCCGCTGGAAGGTCGCGTCGTAGTACATGCGGTCGGCGTAAATCACCCGATTGCCCATCGCAAACACAACATTGCCTTCCAGATAAATCTCGTAGCGGGATCCCCCGCTGCCGTCAGCATTCTGAATCGGATTCTCCCAGACGACGACGTTGTCGGCCTGGATCACCAGCCGGCGGGTCCGCGGCTGGCCCAACTGGTCCAGCGCACCCAGTTCCTGGCTGTCAATATTGACGCGGGTGCCGCCGGTGCTGACCAGAATTCGTTCACCCGGAATGGATCCATTTTTTATTTTGATATTGCCACCAATCGAGGGATTGCGAGGCAGGATTTGAACGTCCGTCGTGGCATTGCCGGTCGCCACGCCAGGGCGGGGATTGACCGGCAAAACCGCGCCCCCCGGCGTGACGGATAACGTCGAAGGCTGCTGGTTTTGCAAAACCGGCGGGGCCAGTTGCTGGACCCTGCCGGTCACCGGAGAAACCAGCGTCAGACCGGAATCCGGTGACGATGGCGTTACATACTGGACCGGCTGGACCGGGTTCAGCTCTTGCTGTCGTCGCTGCACCGCGCGTGAGAAAACCGCCGGCGCCTGCTCGCCGGCGATCTCCTGCACCAGCTGCGCCACGTGAATCCCCGAACCGGTTCGCAGCCGGCCAAACCACTGTTCATCGGTATACAGGCCGGTACCCTGCTCGCTATTGTCCGGACGCTGCGGTACCCGGATTTGCACGTCCTGTTCCAGATACACCAGCACATCAGTCGGTTCCGACCCGCCGGATGCATCGACCCACAGGATCGCCTGGCCAGCCAGATACTGATTGCTGCCATGCCCAATCTGCACGTTGCCCTGCGCGTGATAGATATCCCATGCTCCCTGGCTCCAGCGCTGAATGACATCGCCATCGATCGAAACGCGATATTCCGGTGCAGGCTGCGGAAATGAGATGTCCACCTGGGCCCACACCGGCCCCCCGATCAACCACACGATGATCAGGAACCAAACCGGTACCCGGCACCGGCCGCTGTTCAGGCGCACTGGCGGACCAGCATTCCGCGAACCATGCGCCAACACATTGGGAACGGCCGGATACAACTTGTTTTGCTTTCTTGCGCAACAACGGACGGACGGGCCAGGCGCGGAAAGACCGCGGCAAAAGGGTCGAGGAGTATAGAAACGCCCGGGCCACGCAGCAAGCCACGAGTTTGCTGGCAGGGGCACCCGTCAGCTGAGCTGTTGCGCATAATTGCCGGGGAAATTCCACGGAGACTGCGGGCCGGTCCCGATTTCCCGTCGGCACGCTGTCTGTCGCGCAGCCGTTTTCGAATCCCTGGGGGGCGCCGATCCGCCACCGCCTATCCATCGCCGAACGGATCGTCCTCGTCGGCACCGCCGCTGCCGCTGTCGGAGTCGTCGCTCTGGTCGCCCGCATCGCCTCCGTCGCCGAATGGATTGTCCGCATCACCCGGCTTGTCACCATCGTCATCACTGAACGGATCATCTTTGGTTCCCTCATCCATGGGTGGGTCGCCGGCCGGTGGGTCACTTTCCTCGCCAAAGGGATCGGCGGGCTGATCCGCGGGTGGCTTGGCCGGATCCGCTGGCGCTGCCGAAGCCGGCGGATTACCGGCCGCAGCCCCGGCGTCACCCGGCATCGGTTTCGTGATATCAAACGGGGCCGCGGCCGAATCCAGGGGGGCCGGCGTACCCGCGAACGGCGTATTCGGATAAACGCCACCGCTGGTGTCCGGAAAGTTCATTTGGGGAGCGACCAGTTGCCCGGTTACACCGTCGGGCACAATCGGCAAGGCCACGATGGCGGAACCATCGGCATTCAGGGCCACCGCCTGCTCGATGGCCGCCAGGCGAGCCTGGCGGCGGGCGTTTTCGATTTGCAAACGGATGGCCCCCTGGACACGCTCCAGCGAGCGTCCCACGGCAAAAAAACGACCCGTCGTGGAGGCCTCCAGCCGGGCTCCGATCTGAAAGTCGGCCTGCGCCAGGTCAGTCTGACCCAGCGCGTCCCGAACCACACCGCGATAGAACCAGACGCGGGGATCGCGTGTGCCCATTTCAATTGCTCGATCAAATGCGGCCACGGCATCATCGGGATGCCCGGCGTACCAGGCGTGAACTCCACTACCGTACAACTGTTCCAGATCGTTGACCTGGGCGTTGCAGTTGAGTGGCAGGAATACAAGCAAAGCGATGACGAGCAGGAGTTGAAAAGATCGGCTCATGACTCGGGTTTCCTGATGGCAAACAGCGGATGGCAAGCAGATTAAGCGGGCTGGTCCGTTGATTCAGACCCGATTCACTGCCCGTGTGACATGTCAAAGAATAATCGCTGCAGCCGCCCCTGGCAACGGTTGCCAGCAGGCCGATTTTACCGCGGCCAGTGGACCCGGTTCCGCCGTTTTGCCGGCAAGGCGGTTTCCATCGCAGTTTAATGGCTGGCCCCGGAGCGATTTCTGACCGCCGGCCGGCAGCGGATCAGGGAAAGTGGTAGTTGGGGTTTTCGGGATCAAAGTCGGCGTCGCTCAACCCGACATTGATTTCCAGATTGCGATAGAAATACCGTTCCAGCAATTGCGGTGGTCCCCCCGCCTGCTCCGGCCAGAGGAATCCCTCGTAGCCGACCGGCAAATTCAGTTCATCGTCGATGTAGATTTTTGCCTGATAAAACTCAAAATGCTCGCGTTGCCGGGGATGCGTGATCGTGATGACCGTGCAGGGGCGACCGTCAATTTCGGTTTCGCGGTCGACCCTTACTTCGCATTCCTCCCAGGCACGGTCGCGCGCGCCTTTTTCCAGCATCCGTACCACGAGCGTTTCGATCCCCAATTCGGTGATCGGGTACCGGTTGCCCCGCATCGCGATAAAACCGGTCGGCGTCAGCCGGACGGTCATGAGATTGGACAAGCCGCCTGCGTGGGCGACCAGTTTTCCGTCGTCCCGGCCTTCGACCCAGATGACTTCCTGTCCTATTTTGGAGCGCGGTTTTTCGAATCTCAGGTAAAACGACTTGGCAACCGGCGGCGATTGCTCGGGGCGGGCGTGCCGCACCTTGATGCGAATCCATTCTTCTTCCATTAGCGTGTCACCCACCCGTTCCTGCTTGACCATCAGTGCCGTATAGTCCTGCACCTCGGCCCGCATTTTTTCCAAACCTGTTTCGGCGACCGCCAGGGCCGGATCGAGGGGATGCTCCCACGGAGTTTGGGGTTCCACGAACAACTGGTCGGTGATACTGCCCCGCCGGGCCGTGTCCGTTTCGTCGGCCGACAAGTTGCTGGTAACCGCCAGCCGCCCGATGCGGGGATCGACGTCGGGTTGCAGCAGGGGCGCCAGCACCAGAAAGAACACGGCGGCGGCCAGCAAACCGGCAGCGGCGACCATCACCGCCCAGCCACAGGCGCGTCGCCCCACCGGTCGATGGGCGGCTGCTGCGGTGGTGGCCGCCTGGTCATCCGCCAATGCGGGTGACTGGTCGTCGTTTTCGGAAATCGAACAGGTCATGGATCAGTCCGGGACTCAACAGGGTTGGGGACTCAACGGGATCGGGAAATCAACGGGATCGGGAAATCAACAGGATCGGGGAATCAACAGGATCGGGGAAACACCAGGGCCGTCCGGGACCAAAGCCTCAGCGTACGTCGGCGGCCATATACAGCTGGGCGAATTCCAGCACCCAGCGGTCGATTGTTTCCAGGAATTCGTCCAGGTCGACCTGCTCGATCGTGCGATAGTGTTGCCGCGTAAACACTTCCCGGTTTTTGACCGTTCCCTTGGCACCGATGTCAACGATATTCATTTCCCGGAGCGGTTTGACGGTCACTTCCAGCCGGCTGTAGGCGTTGCTCCGCTGCCCGCCGGCAATCACCAGTTCATCGCGTGACACGGCCCCGCCCCAGCCGCGGCTGCCGTAAATGTTCTCGTATTCAAAGCCGGGCAGCTGCTGGACCAGAGATTGCAGGGTCCGCTCGATCCGTTCTGACAATTTCAAACGAAACTCGTTGTGCCGGATCTTCAGCTGATCGGCCGACATTTGGGCCTGTTTCTCCTCGGCCTGGCGGGCGTCGTTGATCCGCTGGCCCCGTTCAATCGCTTTCTTCAGCTGCTCTTCGAATTCAGTCATCGCAGGGAATGATCATCCTGGTAAATCGGTTCGGCCGGGGGCAGGTTGTTGGGTCAACGCTGAAGCGGGATTGGCGCCCGCCCGTTACCGGAAAACAAGGATAACAAAATATGCCGCTGACCAGTATTGGAGTATGGGACAACCGACGGCGGGGGTCCCGTGGCAACGGGCCAACCGGTATCGACCGGCGGCACGCGGAATCGCGTATCGCGAAATCCGCCGGGGTCCTTTCGATTCACTGCCGCCCGGCCACCGGCCTGAATCCGGGTATGGGCGAGCAACCTCCGATGACCGATACCCGGGACTCCCAAAAAAAATCCCGGCCTGCAACAGACCGGGATCGCATTTAATCCGGATGGTCAGGCCCCGGCCGGCTTACGGCCAGGGTGAAAACCCGTTCAAATCGAAGGCCAGTTCCTCGATATCGATGTCCATTGCACACTGCGCTCCAAACGGAGTGAGTGTAAAGGCCGCCGCGTTGGGCAGGAAGATGACGGGCCCGGGACCGTTGGTCGCCCCGTCCAGTTCCACCTCGAAATTGGCCGCGCCGGACAGGTTGGTCAGGATGGTCGGAAGGCTGTAGAAGTTGGTCGACATGGCCAGACAGATGCGGCCGGTAACCACGTTCGAAACGGTGACATCCGCAATACCCGACTCGATGGGAATCGTGGTCCCGTCATCCTGGGTATCGTTTCCGGACAGGAAGTTTCCGGCGACCAGCGCTGTGACCTGACCATTTCCGCCCGTGGCGATGTTCAATCCCGGATCGGCGTTGGCGGTGACGTTATTGTTCAGAATTCGGGTGAATACCTCACTGTCGCCGTTGGCCCGAATATCGATACCATTTCCGAACGGTAACGCCGGTGCGCCGGTGGCGACCTGATTGATACCGTTGTTGGTGATCGTGTTACCGGCAATTTCGGCCAGTACATGCGCGTCTCCGCTGGACGTGATGTTGATCCCGTCTCCCGAATCAAACGCGTTGATGATGTTGCCGGTTATGTTCATTCGCAGGCGACTGTCGACGCCGGCCAGTCCATCGCCCACGACCGTTGCCTCGATCCCGTTGTTTCCGGCGTTGGCGTTGGACAGTAAGCTGCCGGTCAGGGCAAAGTCCACAAAGGTTTGATCGCCGACATTGATGTCGATGCCATCGCCAAGGACGCCGGAAATGTTCATATTGTCGAACAGGAATTCATTGACGGCCACCGAGTTCAGATTGTTGGCATTGATCTGAATGCCATCGATACCGACGCCGCTAATCGCCGTGTTTCGTGCCCGCGAAATGATTTGGCCATCGCCGCTGGCGTTGAACAACATGCCGTTCACACCGGCCCCGTTAATGATCACGTTGTCGGTGTCGACCTCCAGCAGGGAAACCGGTCCGACACCGGACGAGAACATGCTGATCCCGTTGCCGGCATTGCCATTCATCGCGAGGCCGGCGCCGGTATTGACAATGGCCGCCGTATGCGTGGCCCCTCCCGATGACATCAGGCGAATACCGTCGGACTGATTGCCGCTGATCGACAGGTTGTCAATGATATCGGTTTGCAAATTGGCACCGACGGCCGTGGCCGACGAGGTGATCCCGGTCCCACCGCTGTCCAGCGTCGTGTTGGTGACCAGCAGTTGCTGGATTCCAAATGCCACGTTCAACTCGTTGAAGATGCCGGAACCGGTTCCCACGCCGTTTCCGCTAATCGTACTGGTGCCGCCGCCGTTGGTGCCAATAAACACCATCTGGTTGGCGGCTGGCGTCCGCACATCAATCAGTGCAATACCGTGGTTCAGGTTGCCGGAAACGTTGGAATTCAGGAATCGAACGTCACCCGCAAAATCCTGCAGCGTAATGCCGTTTTGCTGGTTGCCCAGGGATACCGGGCTGAAGAAATCCAGACTGGCCCCGCTTCCGGAACCGTTCTTGTACCGTTCCATCCGGATACCGTCACGAACATTGTTGTTCGTTGTGTTGGCGACAAAATTGAAATCCGCTCCGTCATAGTCCTCGATGTGGATGCCGTCGCGTCCGTTCAGGGAAACGTTGTTGGAATCAAAATCAAACACCGACGTCGGATCGCAGGCATTGTCGATGAAGATACCGTCAAACGCAGCCGTCTGGATATCGTTGCGGGCGAATCGCCAGTCTCCGGCGATCTGGTCAAGGAAAATCCCGTTCAGGATCGGTGCCCCGGTAATGGTAACGTCTTCGATAATGCCATCGGTCAACGGATTGCCCACCGCCCCGGCACCGCCAATTCCATTCAGCATGCCACCCTGGGACCCGTCGATAATGAAACCGCGGACCGTATTGCGGCTGGCCATGGTAACGGCGTTGCCTCCAAAGCGATTGGTGATCCGCGGCACATTGCCGTCCTGATCGTTGCACAATACGAAATTGGTGCCGCCGGCCAGCGGTATAACCTGGCGAACTCCGTCACCCAGCAACAACTGGCCATCTTTCAGGGTGATGCCCGCATCCATATTGCGAGTCGTGCCGTCGCCCTCGTTAACAAAGATAATATCGTCGGTGGAGGCGGCCATCTCGGCGTCCAGCAGACTGGTAAAGGGCGTTTCGGCCATGCCGTTGGCAAACCCGGGGTCAGCCGTATTGTCGACATGGTAGACGTTGTAGGGCCGTCCGGTATCGGGGTCGATCGCCAGTTGCAAATCCTGCTGGTAGCGAACGATATGATCGTTTCTCATGGTGGGCTCCAGATCGGTGCCCAGTAATCCGTATTCCGTGCCGCGGGCTCCCGTCCCGAACAGCCATCCCAGCTGCAGAACACCGGTCACGTCAAACCGGTTGTCGTGATTCAGTTCCAGATTGACAATCATGCCCCGGGCGAATTGCATGCCGTACTGCAGTCGTACACCGCCAAAGTAGGCGACCTCGTCCGAGCCGTAACTGTATCCGCCAACGCCAAACGAGCCATTCACCTGGGCCAGGGCATTGGGCTTGAATCGCATCAAGGCATCAAATCCGCGCAAGGCACTGTCGATGCCCGCCTGCGTTACAATGCTGTTCCCCAGAAAACAGTTGATACCGGTCGGATCCCCCTGGGTGTAATCGGTCGTGCCCACCGGAAAATACCCGTTGGCCAGAAATTCCCATTGACGCTTTTTGATCCCGCCACTGATTCCCAGGGAGTTGAACGAGTGGGCAAAGTCTCCCTGCTGGTCGCCGTCGTAGTCGTACCAGAAACTGGTCGTCACCTCGGCATCGGCAGCCGCCAGGGTAAAGACACGCTCCAGTCCGACGTTGGCGAAAAATCCGCCCTGATCAGCATCCGGGTTTACGTGCCCACGCACCTCCAGCAGCCAACGTCCATCAAAATAGTCCTGAAAGGCGTTGGTTTTGGCACCCAGCGACAGGTAACTGCCCTGATAGCCGAGCCCCTGGTCGGCTAACGAGACCTCAAACCAGACGCGTCCTGGCCAACCGACGTTTACGTCGGCCATATAGGGCTGGATTCCCCCGGGTTCATATACGCCGTTGCCAAACTGTTGGCCCATTGAGGGATTGGCCAACAGTAGTAAAAGCAATGTGAGGCTGCCGCAGAGCAAACGCTTGCAAATCTTCATCGAATACTCCTGATCGATGACTCCAATCCGGGGTCGCGACCGCCTGGATGCGTTTAAAAGGCGGGCGCAATTAACCTGCATAAAAAGTACAGGTGTTACAGGTCATCGACACCGATTCGTCTAGCTCATTAGAAAAACAGCTACGATTGATGTAATTGGAAGAGTCTGCCAAATCTAACGGCAGGCTTTGCTGGCACCGCAAAGGCCAGCACGCATTGACGCCTGTTCGCGGACGCCCGGAATGGCGCACGGGGCGAGCGGGAGATTCCGGATTAGCGATCCGGACTCCATGCCGGACGTGACGATTCGCCGCCGTCGCGGGTACCGGAATCAAGCATGTCGAAATTGGTTTCGTCGCCAATCTCAACGATCACGTCGGTCAGTTGCGGCGTGTCCGAGACCGGCGTGGATGCCTGTCGAGCCGGAACCGATGACCCCGTTGACCGGGTGGGAATGGCGGCATTGCCAGCTGCTGTCAGCGGGGCTTGCTGGCTTATCATCCGGTTGTCGGCGGTCCGAAATTGCAAGCGACAAACGATGGATCCCGCGGATCCGCCGGCTTGTGCCAGCGGCGGAAGCCCCAAATGAATACCCGGATACTGATCCGACCGAAGCTCCATCATGCCCGCAATCTGGGGCCGGGAATAATGGTAATTGGCCAGCAACATATTGGTTGCCGGGTCAATTAACTCGATGGTGACGTCGCCGGCCATCGGGATGACATCACCCTGATCGTCCAGCGGCCGGATCAACAGGCGGGCAAACTCGTTGACGTTTTCCGGGAGCTGGCTGATTTCGACGTCCTGGATATACCGCGCCAATTCCATATCCTGGTCGGAAATAATCATATCCAAACCGGATGCCAGGGTGGGTTGCTGCATCACAGGCAGTCCGGACGCCATCCCCGGCCCCGAAAAATTGCTGCCGGTCGACAATGCCGGCCCGCCGATCTGTATTGGCTGGCCCAACCGTCTCATGTCGGCTTCGTACTGGCTTTTGAGCAAATAATACTGGTTTTCCAGCTGAATTTTCTCGGCGCAGGTTGTTGATGGCCTGCCGGGTTTGCAGATTGCTGCGGCATCCCGTCATGACGGAAATGACGGCCAACAACCAAACGGTAAATTCCAGCCTGTTGACGACGTGCATTGCGACGACTGTTGAAACGAGAACCGGCCAAGGTTGAGGTTTGTGGCGCAACTTAATAGGTGATTTGGGGCGATTGAAGCAACAGCATTTGACCGGCTCGGCCGAAAACTCCGGCCAGGCTTCACGGCTGGCTCGCCCGGCCGGGCGATTTTCCGGGGAATGGGCAAGGCTGGACCAACCACCCGTCGCATCCCAAAGAGAAAAACGGCGCGTTTCCTTCCGGCCAGGCTCAGGGGACCCGTTTGGGGGAGGGTATCGCATCGACGGCCAGAAGCACCAGGCCGGCCAGGCGCACCGAAAACGCCGCTGCTAGCTGGCCGCAGCGATCCTTGCTGGATGGCACGGTCGTTGAGGCCCCGTGGACCGGGCCGCCGCCGGCTCCACGAGCGGGACTAGCTTTTGGTGTCAGCCATTCGGTCGACTACCTTGTCAATCAGGTTGTAATCGCGGGCTTCCTCGGCGGACATGAAGTTGTCGCGATCGGTATCTTCCTCGATTTTGTCCAGTGTGGAGCCGGTATGCCGTTCCAGAATTTGGTTCAGTCGGCGTTTGACGCGCAGCAACTCTTCCGCATGAATCATGATTTCTTCGGCGGTCCCCTGCATGCCCGCCAAAGGCTGATGAATCATGATGCTGGCATTGGGCAGGGCAAACCGTTTCCCGGCAGCACCGGCCGTCAGCAACAATGCGCCCATCGAGGCGGCCTGGCCAATGCAATACGTGGCCACGTCGCAATTGATAAACTGCATGGTGTCATAAATGGCCAGCCCGGCCGTCACACTGCCACCGGGCGAATTAATATACAGATGGATGTCGGCTTTGGGGTCTTCCGACTGCAGAAACAGCAATTGGGCCACAATTGAATTGGACAGATCGGCCGTCACCTGGGTACCGAGAAAAACAATCCGGTCCTTTAACAGGCGGCTGAATATGTCGTAAACGCGTTCGTCACGACCGGTGTTGTCGACAACGTAGGGTACGTAGGACATTATTCGGGGAACTCCGTCGATGGTTACTGTTTCTGGTGAGGACTCAAGAACCGGTTCCGGCCGCCAACCCGCCCTCAGCCGGTTGTCATGCGGCGCGTCAATCGCCGTTAGTCTGCATCCTCGTCATCCCGCGGCTGTTGACGAATCGTGATCTCGTCGACCAATCCGTATTCCCGGGCCTGTGCGGCAGTCAGAAAGAAATCCCGATTCACGTCTTTGGCAATTTTTTCCTCGGTTTGTCCGGTATTTTGGGCGAGGATTTCGTTCATTACCTTGCGGTTTCTCAGAATCTCACCGGCCTGAATCTCAATATCACTGACTTGCCCGCTGACGCCGCCATAGGGCTGGTGAATCATGACCCGCGAGTGTTCCAGGGCAAATCGTTTTCCCTTGGTACCGCCGGCCAGCAGTACGGCAGCGCCACTGGCCGCCTGCCCGACACAATAGGTCGCCACCGGACACGACAGAATTTGCATGACATCGTAAATGGCGAGGGTGGCAATGACGTCTCCACCGGGAGAGTTCAGGTAAAAATGAATGTCTTTTTTCCGGTTTTCGCTTTGCAGATACAGGAGTTTCATCACCATTTCGTTGGCGTTTCCGGTATGAATCTCGCCCTGCAAAAACACAATGCGGTTTTCCAGCAGCAAATCGCCCAGCGTCATTGTCCGTTGACGCTGATATTGCTGGTAGGAATAGGAATTCCGAATGTTGGAAAGCGGTCCGAAGTCCATGGGCTGAGTTCGTCCTGCAAAAATTTTGTGGGAATGGTTGCGTACCGGCGATCGCAGTCTCCCGCGGATGCCAGCCGGCCACCGCCATTTGTCACGCCAAACGGGCGCCGGCCATTGCGTGGTGTCAAAGCTACCCCTTTTTTCAAACACTCACAAGGCGGCTTGCCGGGACCCCTGAACACTGGAAACTTCGCCGCCGGGCGCTGGCCTGGCGACGCCGTGACTCCGGGCCCCATCGAATCATTTGGCCAGGCCAGCAGGCAGTCGTACGGGCAACCGCGGTGCGAGACAGGGTGCCCGTTGTTGCGTCCGTGGCGCCTGGCGAGATGATGCGGGGCCGGACGTTTTTTGGTGACCCCTGCGCAAAAAACGGAGGCGACCCAATGCGCCTGGTTGGTGTGCCATGCCCTGGTCAGGGTGCGCTTTCGTCGCCCCGTGCATTCAGCTCAGCGGGCGCGGCCGCCGGCGCGGGTGGCCGGCGGCTGGCCGAGTACCGCGCGGTTGCTGGCTCACCGGTTTCGCGGCGACGCGCAGCGACCGTGCCGCGCTCCGAGTCCCGGGCGGATGGCACCCGGTTCTGCGTGATGCGCGACGTGCCGGTCCCTGGTTCAGCGACAGTCCCTCGGTACAGCGACCACCGCCAACTCGTCCCGATATACCGCATTAACCGGCGTACCAGTCACGACCGGGCTAGTCCCGTTCGACCGGTGTGGCCGGCAGCGGCTGCTCGCCCGCGTCGTCGTACCGGGCTTCCGGGATATTCTCGCCGGCTCGTTCCCCGGCCACAAAAAAGTCGATGGCGGACGCCCCGGACTCCTTTTTCTTGCGGGGCTTTGCCGTTTTGAATTCGGCACTTTCCTCAATCAGCTGGATCACCTTGCGTTCGATAATCATGTTGCGCAGGGCATCCATCTGGCCGGTCCGTTCCAGTCGAGCTCGCACGCGTCGCGGCGAGTCATTTTGCTGCACGGCAATCCGGGCAATTTCCATTTCAAAATCCTGGTCAGATTCCTCAATTTTTTCAGACTCGGCAATCCGCTCCAGAATAAAGTGCTCTTTCAGCATCGTTTCGGTCCGCTTCATCACGTTCTGCCGCAGCAAGTTCTCCTGGTTGAGGATGTCGCCTTCGGAGAAACCGCTCGATCGCAATTCCATCAGGGCGCGGTCCATTTCCCGGCGCGATTGCCGGCGCAACAGGTCGCGGGGCAAATCCCAGTTGGCCGACTCGGTCAGCAACTCACTGATCTGCTGACGAACTTCCTGCCGCTGGGAATACTTGACCTGATTGTTCAGGTTCTCACGAATCAGTTCGCGCAGCCGACCGGCATCGTCAAAGCCCAGCTTGCCCGCCACCTCGCCGACATCCACCGGCTCGGGTCGCTTGACATCCAGCACTTCGAATTCCAGGTCCACCTCGACGCCCTGCAGCTCTTCATCGGCCGCGTACTCGCTCACCTTGACGGTCGTCGTTTTGCGGTCGCCGGCAACGGCACCTTGCATCAGTTTGCCGAAGTCTGCAATCGTGGCGTCACCCATGTTTAAAACCGGGCGAACCTCGACCATGACTTCGCTGGCCGATTCCAGCACCTTGCCGTTATGACGGCTGATGAGGTTGGCGACCACATAATCTCCTTCCCGAGCCGGCTCGTCCACCGGCACGAGGTCCGAAGAGCGGGCAACCAGTTTGGCAATTTCGGCGTCTACCTCGTCGTCGCCAACCGTCCGTTCGGTGCGGGTCAGCGTCAATCCCCGCCACTGCGGCATCTCAAACTCGGGGCGAACCTCGATGTTGAATTCATAAGTCATCGGACCGTCATCGGGAATCTTGATTGATTCAAAATCAAAATCCGGTTCACCAATGGCCGAAAACGATTCCTCGTCGCTGATCTGGGCCAGCGAATCCATCAACAGGGAACCCTTGACCTGATCCTCAATTTGTCCGCGAAACTTGTTTTCGACCAACCGCCGCGGAGCCTTGCCTGCGCGAAACCCGGGAACTTCGGCCTGCGGCACCAGTTCATCAAATTTCTCGGAAAAATACCGCTCGATATCGTCGCGGGGAATGGAAACCGTGACATGACGTTCGCATGCGCTGGTTTCGTTAACCTTGACGGTCAGGTCCAGTTTTTTGGTTTCTTCGGCCGACGGTTTGTCATCATTTTCGAGATCGGTATTCACGGGGGGCATTTCCTGCAATGGATTGAAAGACACAAATCCGTGTCACCACAGGCTGCGGACGGAGCCCCGGGACACGGATTCTTCAGGGGTCGACCCGATTGGACGCCGCAAGCCGTTGGGCCAGGCAGGGTCGAGTCAGGAGTATATGATAGTAAATCGTCGGTGGTCTGCGGCACCCGGGGCGGCGATTTGGAATTCGATCCGATCCCCCACGACCGACCGCCTGGCCGGCCCATCCCGGGAGGTGGTTTGCCACACGTCCCGACCTGCGCCGCGATCGTCTTGCCTCAAGAGCGGGTGAAGGGATTCGAACCCTCGACATTCACGTTGGCAACGTGACGCTCTAGCCACTGAGCTACACCCGCAAAATCCTGTGGGAAACGGCCCGGCTGATGACCCTGGCCCCCGAGCCGGCCCAAATTGTAAAAACCGTTCAAATTCCCGGCAATCGGTCTTTAAGGGAAATTTTGCCCCAATTGCCGGCCCCTAAAAGTCAGGGATTTGCCTTTGCTGGACAGTTTGTCTAAACTTGTCTGTTCAGACGGTGCCCAACCGAGGTGACCAACCAGCGCTTGCAGCGCGATGAGGATTCATCGGGCCGCTCAGGCGAATTTCTTCAAAACGTCACTCCGGCATCGACAAGTTTATAAAACCGTTCGGCATTCACAAGTAGAAAAACGGATTACTTCACGCGGTGTGGTCGGGACTTTGTAAACGCACCCACCGGATGGCCGGGACATCCGGTCCGGATGGCACCGCCCCCGGTTTCCTGCTTTACTCGTGATCCGAACGGTCGTACACGTGCTGCCCGATTTCCTTCGTTCGCCTGTTTACCCTGCGGGTGCGGACAAGTCGACTGAATTTGGCCGCCACCAACGCCCCGGTCTTGCCATCACTTTCCGATCATCAAGTCAGGAGTCGCCTAATGCTGAACGCCAAGCTGGTTGTAGTAGGTGGTGACGCCAAGGCTGCCGAGATCACGTTGACGCTGCCAACCACGATTGGACGCGGCCGCGAAGTTACGCTGACGTTGCCTCACCCGCTGGTCAGCCGCCAGCATTGCGAGCTGTTTGAGAAAGACGGACTGTTGCAGGTCCGCGATTTGGAGTCACTCAACGGAACCTATGTCGACAGCCAGCGAATCGACGGTATTTCGGAACTTCGGCCGGACCATTTGTTAACGATCGGCAACGTGACATTTCGGGCCATTTACGACGTCGGTGCCAATCATTCCCCGGCGACCGTTCTGAAACCGCAGGGTGACAAACTGATATCCGGTCGCCCGGGACAGGTGATCGATATTACCGCGACGGTGTTGACGGAATCCAACGGCAAGGCCGGATCCGGTGCCGACTCGATTCGCGATCGGAAAACAACACCCGGCAAACAGTCGCCCGGAGAGTCCCGTCCCGACCCGGCACGATCACCCGGCGACCCGTCAAGTGATGTGCTGGACGAGCCGCCATCGGATACGCCGCTGTCGGACGTCGCCGCCGATTCCCGACCGCAGTATTCAGTTTGTGCCGCCATGCGAGATGCGGGGGTGGCCGCGACCACCGGGCCCAGACCGGAATCCCTGAGCGAAATACAACGCCTGTTGCCGGGTATTGCGCCACCCGCGGCGGCCAGCAGCATCGAGGGCCTGGCGGCCGGCCAACCCGGGGCCCTGGATACCGACCACGATTTTCGGGGAATTGAAGCCGACGGTAACACTCCGGCACCGCTGGATGCCGATGAATCCGCGCTGGGTTCCTTTATCCGCAAGCTGCCCCGATAATTCCTCCCGACAATTCCCCCGATAATTCCGGATCGTGCATTTCCGTTCCCATGCATCCGGGCCGTAACCGGAACCGGCCCTCGCTTCAGGTCTGAAACCGTGAAACCTGCCTCGGAAATTGATCAACTGTTGATCCAGCGAATTCGTGGCGGCGATGCCCGGGCGTGGGAGCAATTGATCGCACGGTACGAGGGACGTTTGCTGGCCTTCGTGGAAAACCGGCTGTCCCGTCGCAACGCGGCCGAAGACATTGTTCAGGAAACGCTCGTGGGCTTTTTGAACAGCTTGCCCAACTACGACGGTCGCCGGTCGCTGGACAGCTATCTGTTTTCCATCTGCGCCTACAAGATCACGGACCATTTGCGGCGGGAAGGTCGCCGACCGGCGATTCCCCTGTCTGCCGGTGCCTCCGATACCAGCGGCGACTGGCAACTGGAGGGACGGGCCCGGCCGGCCAGCAGCATTGCCCGCAGCACCGAACGCCGCCGCCTGGAAGAAGACGCCTTGCTGGAAGCGCTCGAAAACCAGGTCACCCGCTGGCAGGAACGAGGTGACTGGAACAAACTCAAGTGCATTGAGTTGCTGACCGTCCGTGGCATCAGCAACAAGAAAGTTGCCAAAATGCTGGATATCAGCGAACAGCAAGTTGCCAATTACAAATTTGATTTTCTGTCCCGCTTGCGGACACTCATCAAACGCAAGAATCTCTCGCAAGACGTCTTTCCGGAACTCTACGAAGACGTCTGACCCGGTTTCCCAACCGGGGCGCCTGAACCGCGGTGGGCGGCCAGTCCGGATCATCCGCCCGGGAACGTTTTGGCGGTCGGCCGCATCCGGTTCAACCCGGCCCAACCTCGCCGGCCAGTGACTCCAGCGCTTCTTTCAGGACTTCAATGGCTTGCAAATACTCGGCCAATTCCAGATGCTCGCCGGGCGTATGGTCCAGCGAACTGTCGCCGGGTCCGTAGGCGACGATGGGGCACCGCCAAACCGGCCCGACCACATTCAGATCCGCCGTGCCGGTTTTCAGCTTGTATACCGGACGCATTCCGGCCCGCGAAATCGACCGGGCCAGTGACCGCACCAGCCGGTTGGCACGACCCGATTGCCAGGCCGGCTCATAGCCACGGGTCGTCAGCTGCCCCGGGCCGGCCCATTCCCGCAATTGCCGGCAATAGTCATCAAACTCAAAATCCGGGGGCAGCCGCAAACCGACCCGCGCGGTGGCCTGGCTGGTTAACCCGTCGCTGGAACTGTTAATACTGCGCAGTGCCGGCAGCAACTGATCAAACAGCCGCGGCCGTGTCCGGTTGAACGCCTCGGCATGCGCCAGGATCCGATGCCAGATGGCGACCGTTGTCTCGGCGGCGTTTTTTTCGGGCCCGGCGCTGTGTCCTTCATCCACACTGACTTGCACATCGATCAAAACCCGCCCCTTGTATCCCAGCGTGATCGCGCCGCGCCGCCGGGTTCGCCAATGACGCAATGGTCAGCGCTGTAATCCCGGGCGATCTGCCGCGCCCCCCGGCTGGTCGCCGTTTCCTCCTCGACCGCACCGGCCACGATCAGACGCGTTCCCGCGGGCAAGCGGGCCAGGGCACCGGCCACGACCAGCGTCGCCAGCGGACCCTTGGCGTCCACGCTGCCCCGGCCATACAGAACCCCCTTTTCAATTCGCACCGGAATCGTACCCGGCACCGTATCGATATGACCGAGCAACACGATGGTCACCCGGGGCGCTGGGAGCGGGTGGCTGGTATCGCGGATGCCGACGGCGTTGCCCGCCGGGTCGACATGGCTGTCATATCCAAGTCGCGCCATTTGCCCGGCCAAAAACCGGGCGGCCCTGGTTTCGTTTCCGGAAAAACTTTCAATCGTTACCAGCTCGCGGAGCAGATCGACGCGTTGCTGGTCAGACAATGCGGGCATTTTTTTCATATCCATTCCACGTGACTTGCCGTCGAATCTGACCCGAGGGCGGGCGGGGTGGTTGGATCCCCGGGTTGCAAGGCGGGCTCCGGCAAACGCCTCGCACGGATCAGGGAACAATGACCGTCCCCTGTCCCGCCAGGGCAGCAGAGACACAGTTCCCGGCGCGAGCGTCGGCAATGATCACTCGCTGCAATCCGGCATCGATCGCCGAGCCGGCCGCCAACAGTTTGATTTTCATCCGTCCCTGCGCAAATTCGGCCAGCACGCTGTCCAGCTGGTCGCGGCGTATTTCGCGAATCAGCGAATCGGGCTGGCCGATGTCGCGCAGGACACCCGGGACATTGGACAGGATCACCAGCTGGGCGGCCCCCATTTGGGCAGCTGTGATCGCGGCCGCCCGATCCCCGTCCACATTGATCGCCAGTCCCTCGCGGGTCATGGCCGGCGGAGTGATCACCGGCAACAGCCCGGCATCCAGCAACTGATTCAGCAGGCTGCAATTGACCGACTCGACCGTTCCGGTCAGGTTGCCGCGGAGGATCTGCTGGCGTCCGTTTTCGACAATCCGGATGGCCGCTTTTTGCAACCCCGTCCAGATTCGGCCGTCGATCCCGGACAGCCCCAGGGCGTTGATGCTGCGGCGTTGCAACCCTTCGACAATCGTTTTGTTGCTGAATCCGCAGTAGGCCATCATAAAGATGTCCATGGTGCGGCGATCCGTGAACCGGGACGTAAACCCTGTCGGCGATGTCACGAAACGCGGCGGGTGCTCGAGGGCCATGGCCAGCTGGTTGGTCAGGTGGGATCCTCCATGCACCAGGATCAAAGGCTGGCCTCCGCGATGCAATTCGGCCACTTCGTCACATACGGATTCATAATGGATTCCCTCGCCACCACCGGCCTTGATTACAATCATCGTGTTCTTGCCCCAAGGCGGCCTGAGTTCCGGGAAATGGCGGCGCGGATGATGGCCGCCCCCACAGCATGGCCGCACCCGCCGCGAACGTCAGGATAGGCGCCGCCGCCGGGAATGCCAACCACATTCGTGACCGGGTGACCAGCGAAAGGGTGTCAGGGCGGATCGTGCCCGCCGGGATGCCATGGATGGCAACGCAACACCCGGCACACACCGCGAAATCCGCCGCGAACCGCCCCATACTTCTGAATCGCCTCGATCATGTAGGCACTGCAACTGGGGGTGAACCGGCATTGGCGACCCGTCAGAGGACTGATCCAGGACTGGTAAATCCGAACGCCACCAATCATCAACATGGCGGGAAGACCAACAAGCCAGCGCACAACGGATGCCATGGCAATCAGCCCCCCGACGCCGGTCGGCCGGATTGAGGTTCCGCTTGCGGACCGGCTACCGCACCGCGACGGCCCGGCGGGTTACGGCGACGGGCATATTTGTCGATGCGTCGCATCAGGGCAGGCAGGGAACGGGCGATCGCCCGTGCGTCGGGGCGGGCTCCCCGCCGAGGCCTGACGACCAGGTCCCAGCCGGCGGGCAGCTGTCCGGCCTGCCCCCGAAAGGCTTCGCGAATCAGGCGTTTCCAGCGGTTCCGTGTTACCGCCTTGCCCACCCGCCGGGAAACGGACAACCCCAGACGGGTTTTGCCGGTCGAGTTCCGCGCGGCTTTGATCACCAGCACCTCATCGGCGGCCACATAATCGCTGCCATGCACGCGATCGAAATCGGCCTGGTGAAGCAGGCGGTCCGATTTTTGAAAACGGGCTGGCATCAATGCAGCTTCCTGGCGGGCCGGCAACCGGAAAGGCGGTTTCCGCCGGCTCTGTCGAAAACCCCGTGTGAGCGCCACTGCGGGCCTGGGCCGTGCCGTTTCCCGCGGCAGGGACCGGGAGGGGCGCCCGTCACGAACGGTCGCCCCGTTTGATCGGAATGGGCATGGGTGATTCAGCCCCGCATGGCACCCTGAATTCGAAAAAACAACCTGTGGTTACCGGCCCGTTTCCACTCCCGTTTTAACAATTGCCGCGGGCCGCGTCCTACCATTTCAAACCGGTCCGCGGGTTGTCGGCGGCGGCCGAGGCCTCGGCCAATTCACGGATCAATCGCTTTTGTTCGTCCGAGAGTTTGTCGGGGATGGCAATGCGCAGTTCGGCCACAATATCACCGGATTTCCCCTCGGCGCGTTTGACACCCAGCCCCTTGAGCCGTAACAGACGCCCGCCCGAGCTGCCGGGGGGTATGGTTAACGTTACCTGACCGTGCGGGGTAGGCAAGTCGATTTTGGATCCCAGGGCCGCTTCCCAAATGGTCACGGGAACCACGACCTGCAAATTGTCGCCCGATCGCTGGTAAACCGGATGCGGCGCAACCTTGATCTTCACCAGCAAATCGCCACGGGGACCGCCCCGGGGAGAGGATCGACCCTGACCCCGCAAACGGATCTTTTTGCCGTCGCTGATGCCGGCCGGAATCGTGACCGTGATGGTTTCGACGTCGCCGCTGGACCGGGTCAGCGACAGCTGGTGTTTGCCACCCAGGATGGCGGTCGCAAAGGGGATCGTAATTTCCTGTTCAACATCCTGTCCGCGGGCCGGCGGTGGCTGGGTCCGCGCTCCGGCTCCGCCGCGCTGTGCAAACGGTCCCTCGCCGCCAGCCGCCCCGGCCCCGAAGACCTGGCGCAAGATATCCTCGAATCCGCCCCCGCCCCGGCCGCCCCCGCCAAACGCCTGTTCGAACTCAAAGCCTTCCGGCATTTGGCCGCCTGCAAATGGTGGCCGGCCGCCGCCCTGCTCGAAGGCCGGACCCAGCTGATCGTACATTTGCCGCTTTTCCGGATCGCTCAACACATCATAGGCGTGCTGAATTTTCTGGAATTGCTCTTTGGCCTTTTCCTTGTCATCGGCCAGGTCGGGATGATGTTTCCGGGCCAGACGACGATAGGCTTTTTGAATTTCATCAGGCGTGGCTGATTTGGCCACGCCCAACACCGAGTAATAATCGTCAGCCATGAATTGCGCAAATATTCCTTTTTCCGGAGGGAATCGTGACTAGTTATAGCAGGCCAGTTTCGAGGTTGCACCTCATTAAAGGCTGGAGATCTCCGATTTTGCCGCTTCCCGGGGATTGCCTCGTCGATTCCGCCGGGCCCGCTGCGGGCATCCCCGGATCCGGCCCACAACCGCCGGGACCTCCGCCGCATGATGGACGGCTGCCACACCGGATCGTTACAACGGATGAGTCGTTGGCCTGCCCCTCGTAACCCGATGGAAATCGTTTCGTGCCTGTTGCCACATTGACCAGCACTCTGGGAGAAAGCCTGTCGCTACTGGCGCTGGTCGTGGGTCCGCTGATTCTGTTTACCTGGCTAATCCACATTCTGGAAGGCCTGACCCAACGGCGACTTGCCAGCCGGTTTGGCTGGCACAGCGTCATGTGGACCGGTTGGCTGGGTACTCCGGTGCACGAACTGTCCCACGCGTTGATGTGCGTGGTCTTTCGGCACCAGATTATCGATATGGCGTTGTTCAAACCGGACCGTGTCAACCGGCGTCTGGGATACGTGGTTCACTCCTACGAACGGGGCAACTGGTATCAGGAAATCGGCAACTTCTTTATCGGGATCGCCCCGCTCCTGGGTGGCACGGCAGCCTTGCTGCTGTTGCTGTTGCTGTTCTATCCGGACACCGGTCAGCAATCGCTGTTTCAAACCAATCCCGATCTGCCGTTCTGGAACCGGGTGGCCGAGGCGCTGTCGGGGTTGTTTGCCGGACTGTTTCAGGCGCACAACCTGTTGACGATCCGGCTGTGGCTGTTCCTGTACCTGGTGGTCTGCGTGGGCAGCCACATGGGGCCCAGCGGCGACGATTACCGGGGGGCCCTGATCGGCGGCCTGCTGGTGGTGGGGTTGCTGGTGCTGGCCAGCATGCTGGTTTCCCTGATGGGACCGGATTCGGCCGACCTGACCCAAACATACGGGGACTGGCTGGTTCCCGTGGTCACCGTCCTGCTGGGCGTTCTGTTGTTGTGCGGGCTGGCAACCGCGCTGGTTTACCTGATCACCGACCTGGGTCAAGGGTGGAAACGCCGGCACTTCGGACCGGGCTGAGACGGCGCCTCGGGGGCCGGCCCGGAAAAAACCAGATGATCGGCAAAAACTCACTTGCTTTTTTTGACGAAGCGTCAAAAATTGGGAAATGACCACACTCACCCCCAAACAGCAGGAAATCCACCAGCGCCGCCACCAGGTTTTGCAACTGGCCCGCCAGCTGTTTCGCCGACGCGGCTACCTGGGGCTGAATATGGACCGCCTGGCCGCCGAGATGGGCGTTGCCAAAGGGACCCTGTACCAGCATTTCAAGAACAAGGAAGAGATTATTCTGGCGCTGGCCATTGAAACGCTGGAAAAACGGACAGCCATGTTCGAGCGGGCCGTCGTGTTGCGGGGCCGGGCCCGTATCCGGATGGCCGCCATCGGTTGTGCCGCCGAGTTGTTTGTAATTCGGTTTCCCGATCATTTCGAACTGGAAAAAGTATTGAGCTGCCACTCGATCATTGAAAAAACCAGTGAAAAACTGCAAATGATGAAAACGGCTGCGGAACTCAAATGTATCAGCCTGGTCGGTGGAATCGTGCGGGACGGGATCGCCGCCGGTGATCTGGTTTTGCCGGAAAATGTTCAGCCTGATCAACTGGTTTTCGGATTATGGTCGACCACTTATGGCGGTTACTCGATCATGGATTCCCGGCAGACCATGCAACAAATGGGAATCGGGGACGGATTTCAGATGGTTCGTGATATCAACAACCGCTTGCTGGACGGATTCGGCTGGAAACCCTTGTCGACCCGATTCGACTACGATGCCGTTTACGAAAAGGCGGGGCGGGAGATTTTTCATGACGGTCAGTAATGCCGAACCCCCGGCCTCGCGGCCGCACCCCAAAAAAATGACGAGTCGTCATAAACGGATCGTGGTTGGCGTCTCCCTGGGGTTGCTGGCCGTGATTGCCACGGGTTTTGGCTTCGCCCGATTCGGCGGTCCGGCGGCGGTACCGGCCATTTCCGGCCGGCCCATCGACCCCGTTCCCCGGGTCCGGCCGCCGGTCGTTTCGGCCATGGTGGTTCGTCAGGTATCGGATTATCGGCGCGGCATCACTCACAGCGGAAATATTCGAACCGCTCAAAATACCCGAGCGGCGTTTCAGCGCGACGGAATGGTCCTGACGGTGCTGGTGGACGAAGGGGAATCGGTCTCTCCCGGCCAACCGCTGGCCGAACTCGACCGCCGCCATTTGCAAGCTCAGTACGAGGCGCTGTCGGCCAAACGGGAACAGGCCCAGGCCCGGCTGGCGGAACTGCGAGTCGGTCCCCGATCGGAGACCATCGAGGCTGCCCGGGCCAGCGTGGATGACCTGAATCAGCAATTACTGGCGGCCCGCTTGCGGCTGGATCGCAGCCAGAAACTGGTGCAGTCCAGTGCCATCGCGGAACAGGATTTTGAGCGAGAGCTGTATGCCACGCGGGGTCTGGAGGCCCGCCTGAAAACCGCTCAAAGTCAACTCGATGAATTGCTCGCCGGAACCCGGGCGGAACAGGTTGCCGCCCAGCAGGCGCTGGTCAAGAGTATCGAGGCGGATCAGCAGCTGATCCAGTATCAGCTGGATGACTGTTTGTTGACGGCGCCGTTTGCCGGCATGATCGTCAAGCGGATGGTCGACCCGGGAGCGGTGGTCGATGCCGGTGCGCCGGTCGTGGAACTGATCGATCACCAGCACCTGGAAGTTCATGTCGGGGTTCCCCGAGAGACCGCGCCGCGGTTGCAGCCCGGCCAGGCGTGCGAGGTAATTGTCGGAAACCGGACGGTGCCGGCGGTTTTACGGACCATATTGCCTACGGTGGATTCGGCGACCCAGACGCGTCGCGCCATTTTTGATTTAACCGTCAATTCCGTGGCCCCCGACGAGGGTTTGTTTCCGGCGGTGGTGGACGGGCAATTGGCCCAAATTCGTCTGGAGGATCGCATTGCGGAACCCGGTTTCTGGGTGCCGGCAACAGCCATTACCAGTGATCACAGCGGGCTCTGGAGTTGTCTGATCCTGATTCCTGCCGATCGGACTGCCGTCGGGGAAACCAGCACCGGCGAAAGCAGCTGTTCCGGCGTGGTTGGCAAACAGAGCATTGAAGTTTTGCATCAGCGTGACGACTGGTTGTTTGTACGGGGTACCCTGGAGGACGGACAGATACTGATTACGAATGGCCTGCACCGGATTGTTCCGGGCCAAATGGTCACGGCCCGGATTGACACCTCGGCCGTCCAGCCAGACGAGGATCCTCTGATCTTAACGACGCTCAATCCGTTTCCGCCGGCTGGTGTCGACGGTCCCCTGCAGAGACCTTAGCCGGCGGGTACGCGGGCAACTGTCAGGCGGGGGGCCTCTGCGTTCGAGCCCGCTGGTCCCGTCCTGTTATTCTCCCAATCTTGCCGACATGTACGACCTGTTCTATCGAAACCGCCGCCTGTTGATGCTGGCGATCGCCCTGATCGTGGTAACGGGACTGTCGTCGATAATGGTCCTGCCGCGACTGGAAGACCCCACCCTCAAACAGCGGGCTGCCCTGATTCACACCAGTTTTCCGGGGGCCAGCGCGGTTCGCGTCGAGTCGCTGGTGACTGAGGAAATCGAAGACGCTCTCAAGGAAATTGAGGAAATCCGGTTGATTCGCTCGGCCTCGCGGGACGAGTTGTCCACCGTCACCATGGAGCTGGAGGACCGTGTCTACGATGTCGACACGGTCTGGTCGCGGGTTCGCGACAAACTGAATGACGTGACGCCCCGTTTGCCTGCAGGGGCCGGCCAGCCGCAGTTTGTCGATTTGAAATTCTCGGCCTACGCCGCATTGTTTTCCTTGAACTGGACCGGTCAGGGTGAGTCCAGTGCCGCGGTGATGCAGCGTTACGCCGAGTTGCTGGAACAGCGCCTGCGGAACCTGCCGGGCACCGAAGATGTCGATGTTTTCGGATTGTCGGGCGAGGAAATCGTGATCGAAGTCAAGCAGCAGGAGATTGCCGCCCGGGGTCTGACAGCCGCCGATATTGCCCGGGCGCTGGCCGACAGTGACGCCAAGGTTTCGGCGGGCGGTTTGCGCAGCGAACACAGTGACCTGGTCGTTGAAGTCAACAGTGAATTCGAGACTCTGGAACAGATCGCGGCGACCCCGATCCGGGTGATCGGCGATGACGTGGTGATTTCCCTCGGCGATATCGCGTCGGTGCGAAAATCGACCCGGAATCCGCCGGATACCGTGACCCTGATTGACGGACGGCCGGGCATTGTGCTGGGTTGTTTTATCCAGCCGGATGTGCGAATCGATTTCTGGACGCAGGATATTCTGCAGGCAGTCGAGGAGTTTCGCCGGGAATTGCCGGATGCCATCCGGCTGGAGCCGATTTTTCTGCAACAGCAGTATGTCAGCCAGCGGCTGACCTCCCTCGTTTTCAATCTGGCGCTGGGGGCAGCAGCCGTCACCCTGGTAATCCTGGTAATGATGGGTTGGCGGAGTGCCATCATCATTGGATCCGCGCTTCCGCTGTCGGGACTGATGGTGCTGGGCGGGTTGCGAATGCTGTCGATTCCGCTGCATCAAATGTCCATCACCGGCCTGATCATTGCCCTGGGATTGTTAATCGACAACGCCATTGTGGCTGTCGACGAAATGCGAAAACAATTGCGCGCCGGTCTAACGCCGTCGGCTGCGATCGTCGCAACGGTGCGGCATCTGGCGGTTCCCCTGATGGGTTCGACGTTTACGACCTGCCTCGCATTTGCGCCGCTGGCGTTGATGCCCGGGCCGGCGGGCGAGTTTGTCGGATCGATCGGAATCAGTGTCATTCTGGCGGTAACCAGCAGCCTGTTTCTGTCCCTGACGATCGTTCCCGCCCTGGTGGCGATTTTGCGGGGGGGGATGAGCGATCAGGGTCGTACCGGATTACTGACCTCGGGCATCCACAACCGGCAGGTGGAGCGGCTCTATAAACGATCGCTGGAAGTCCTGTTTCACCACCCGTGCGCGGGCTGGTTTTGGGAATGCTGCTGCCGCTGATCGGGTTTTTGGCCGTGGCGGGATTACCCGAGCAATTCTTTCCCCCGTCGGATCGCAACCAGTTTCAGATTGCCGTCAAGCTGCCGGCCCAGTCCTCGATTGATGAAACGGTCCGTCTGGTTCAGGAGGTCCGCCAAACGGTCCTGGCCGAACCCGAGATCGAAAACATTCACTGGTTCGCCGGAGAAAGCGCTCCGGCCTTTTATTACAACATGTTGCCCCTGCGGACGGCGTTGCCCAATTACGCCCAGGCGATGGTGGAAGTCCGGCCGGGTACCGATGTAACCGGTCTGATTCGGCGACTGCAAACCCGGCTGCAAACGGAGTGGCCGGCCGCCCAGTTCATGGTCCGCCAGCTGGAGCAGGGGCCCCCCGTGGATGCGCCCATCATGATTCGGGTGTTTGGACCGGACCTGGACGAGTTGAAGCGGCTGGGGGAGCAGGTCCGGCTGTTGATCTCGGAAATCCCGGATGTGGTGACAAGCGTTTCGGAGGTGGAAAGTTCCACGGCCCGGGTGAGTTTGCAGGTCAACGAGGCCCAGGCCCGGATTGCCGGACTGAGTCACCGCGAAATCGCCGACCAGCTGCGCACCGCACTGGATGGTGAACTGGGCGGGTCGCTGCTGGAAGGCACGGAAGTGTTGCCGGTCCGGATTCGGCTGAACGACCGGCAGCGGGGGAGCCGTGAGGACCTGGATTCGTTTGAACTCGTTTCCCGCACCCCGGCGGGTGAATTGAAGCGACTGCCTGTGGAAGCGGTGTCGCGGTGGGACCTGATTCCCGGGGATTCGACGATTGAACGAATTGACGGGTTTCGCATGAACGAAATCCAGGTCCACGTCGCCGCTGGCGTATTGCCCAGCAAGGTGCTGGCCGAATTCAGGCAACGGCTGGCCGCATCGGGCATGGAATTTCCACCCGGCTATTCGATTGACTTTGCCGGTGAGTCGGCTGAGCGAAATCGGGCGGTTGGCAACCTGTTGGCCAGTGCAGGAGTACTGGGCGTGCTGATGTTGTCCGGCCTGGTTTTGTCATTCCAGTCGTTTCGGCTGGCCGGATTGATCGGCATCGTCGGTGGCTTGTCGGTGGGACTGGGACTGGCCGCGTTATGGTGGTTTGGATATCCGTTTGGTTTCATGGCGATTGTGGGCATTATGGGTCTGGTGGGTGTCGCCATCAACGATTCGATTGTGGTTCTGGCCGCGTTGCGCCACGATCCCGGGGCGCGTCGGGGGGACGTAACGGCAACACGCCGGGTGGTGTATGGTTCGACCCGGCATGTTTTGAGCACGACATTGACCACCATTGCCGGTTTTACGCCGCTGATTCTGGCCGGCGGCGGGTTTTGGCCGCCGCTGGCGATTGCGGTTGCCGGCGGTGTGCTGGGGGCCACGCTTCTCGCTCTTTATTTTGTGCCGTCGGCGACGCTGGTTTTGTTTCGGCCCAGGGGTACGCACGCCGCGCGGACGGATGCCCCGACACCTGACCAGGAAATCGGGCCCGTCGCCGAACGGGCTGCGCTGATCTAGACACGCCGCTCGCCACCCCTCACGCCCGCCACGCTTTGGCTGCGGCGATTACTGGTGCCGGTTATACCGGTCGAACGGCTTGCTGCCCGGCGGGTTTTTCACCAATGTTCCCCAAATGCACCCGGGTCAATTCCCTCAAAAATATTTCACGTTTCCGCAAGCCGCAAAGTTTGACTAGTCGGCAACGTGACATAGGTTTCAGTTGAACGCGGATTCACCGCTATTCAGAGTGGGTCATCCCGACCTGCTCACCGCGACCAAAGCAATACGCAGAGGTTGAAAAAGTGCCTGCAACGTGCTGCTCCTCCGTCACTGGAGCCGCGGCATTAACGTTGGGACATCGCTGGATTTAGTGCAGGCTAACGTTGCAAACGGCAATGGTTTCAGCGAACCCATGGGTTTTTTGTCTGAGCCGGACGCGTGTCCGGTTCGCGTCTCAACCGAGACACTTTTTGTTCCTGTCGGAGGAAGACATGAAGAATTTTGCTTTGAAAGTACAACGCTTTCTGAAGTCGGAAGATGGCCCCACCGCTGTTGAATACGCCATCATGCTGGCCCTGATCGTAATCGTCTGCTTGACCGCGATTCAGGCCATTGGTACCAACGCCAACTCGGCTTTCGAAGAAATTGCAGCTGACCTGGACTCGGCCCGTCAGGGTCAGGTTAACTAGTACGGTCTGCGTACGATTTTGGTCACCAAGCCCGCCTGGCGTTGTTGCCGGGGCGGGCTTTTTTCTGTGTCATTCATGATTCATCGATTATTCCGAATAGTGCCGTTGTAATGTATCCCGTAATTCCCGCTGACAGTTACGCTCAGGCATTCCAGATGGTTTGTTGTTTTTTTACCATCATCGCCGTGTTTGCGAGCTACATTTTGACGATGCGGTTTTGAGCTGCGGGCCCCATTGATGCCCCGCTGCCCGACCGCTCAATGTCGCCCGTTCCACGGGACGGGCAAGCAAAAATCACAACACAAACCATTGTCGGCAGCCCGCCGGAATTCACCTCCGGCTGACTGGCCGGCAAGCCAGATGCCGCTTTCGGTCGCCCGACCAGCCGGCACGTACCCCTCGGAGAAACAGGAATGAGTTTTATCGAAACCCTGGGCAACGGAATGGTCGAGAACTGGCAGTATTGGCTGGTCAGCGTGGTGCTGATTGTGGCCGCCATTATCGACGGAATTCAACTCAAGGTCCCCAACTGGATCACCTTTCCCATGATTATCAGCGGGTGGGTTTTCAGCGCCATGGCGTATGGCATGGCCGGTGAGGGCTGGTATCTGGGACTGGCGTGGAGTCTGGCCGGGACCGCCATCGGACTGGCATTGCTGTTGCCGGCCTATGCCATCGGTGGCATGGGAGCCGGTGACGTCAAGCTGATGGCTGGAATTGGAGCCTGGGTCCATTGCTGGATTACGTTTTATGCGTTCTGCCTGTCCGCCATAATCGGAGCGATCATTGCCATCATCATGGTGCTGGTCGCCGGCAAAACCAAAAAACACTCCGGTCAGTTCATGTACATCCTGAACGAAATCATGACCGTGCGAAATCCTGAAACGCTGGCAACCATCGCGGCCGACCGCAAAAGCTCGATGATGCTGCTGCCGTACGGGATCCCGATTTGTATTGGAACCATTATGTATTTTGCCATGACCGGATTGCTGGTCTAGCCAACGAGTTACGCGGGCCGGTTGGACAATTCCGGTTATTCGGAATTGCCGACTCGCCTGGGCAGCCCGTCCCGCACGGGTTGCCAACCGAACAAGCGGTTATGCCGAATGTTTGTCGTGTTCGGCATGACACCCTGATTGTAGAAGAGGTAATCCAAACCGGTCGATGCTATCAACCGGAGCCGATTGCCGCCCAACGACATACATTGGTCCGTAAGGATTCAGATCGATGCAACGGTGTGTGCCACCCTCGCGCAAGCGGGGGACTCGCCGGAATTTCATGGATGTTTGAGAGTCGTTGCCGGAATTTGAGTAATCCCGGAACGCACCGTACCCGCAAGATTTACCGTGCATTGATCAAGGAAACCATCCATGAAATCCAAGTCAATTTTTTTGATGGCGGTTTCGCTGGGCTTTGGCCTGGTGGCCGCAATCGGTATCACCCAGGTGATGGGCCGCAACAAGCCCGAGCCTGCCGCTGAAGTTGCCAAACAGTCGGTTCTGGTCGCGGTCGAAGACCTCGATATTAACACGGAACTGACACCCGAAATGTTTTCCGAAGAACAATGGCCGATCGATCTGGTGCCCGATGGCGTGCTGACCGATTTGGCGGAAATCGAAGGCAAGGTCACCACGTCGCGGGTTGGCAAAAAGGGACCCGTATTCCTCTCCAATCTGGTTAACAAGTCCGAGCTGCGGCAAAAGACCATTCCCGCCGGCTTCAAGGTTATCGGCGTTCAGATGGGTTCCGACGACCACATTTCCGGTCTGCTGGAACCGGGTGATCTGGTGGATTTGATCGCTGTGTTCCGCAATAACAAGTCCGCCGGTCCGAGTTCCCAGACCTTTCTCCGCAAGGTCCGCGTTTTTTCCGTTGCCTCGCGCACCACCAAGGATCCGGAGAATCACACGGGAGCCAAGGGCAATACGGTGGTCGGCCTGCTGGTCACCGAAAAACAGTCCGAACAAATTGTTCTGGTCAAAAAAGTCGCCGAGCTGAAACTGGCGATGCGGAGCAATCAGGAAACCGAGGACAGCCTTGCCAGTCAGAGCAGTGGTTCCCGTTTGGGGGACTTTACCGGTGATAACCCGGGAGGCGGCGTCGGTGATGTCGGAGCGTTGGCCAAGCTGTTCTCCAACAGTCTGCTCAACAGCGGTCCCAAAGCCAGCGCCGGTGCCCTGGCCGAACCCGAAATGGAGCAGTTCACCATGGTGGTGTACACTTCCGAAGGCCCCACCCAGTACCATTTCGATGCCAACAAAAGCAGTATTCCCGAGCGAATCGAGGGATTCTCGGCCCAGAAAGAAGAGGCCGCCAGCGAATCTTCTCCCCTCGACAACATGGTCGACCTTGAGGATAGCGCGGCTGATGAGGATTCTGATTTATTAATCGATGATTTGGATTCTGAGCCTGGAGCCTAATGTAATCAGATTCTGGACCGAATTGATCGAATTACCTAAGGCGGGCAAAGCGTGTCACAACGCTTGTCCGCCTTTTCCAGTTGATAGCGAAAATACTGACAGCAGCAATGTCGGTGAGTTAGTCATCTCTTCTGGAACCGGAACCCAATGAAACGGCCCTAGTGGCTTTTGATGGACCCCGTGACCTGCTTGCGACCGGTCAAAATTTCCCGAGAAAAGGATTTCAAGGATGAACAAGCCGCGACCCCAACGTCTGCTGATGTTCGTCGCCCTGACTATTTGCCTGCCTGTTGCGGCACTGGTCAATACGACGTACGGTCAGGACGCAACGTCATTGTCGAGTGCTCCGGTACAGGTTGACCGAACCATGAGCCGCCTCGAACTGATCGCCAAAACCAGTCGATTGCTGCAATTCGATTACGATGTACCCGAACTGGTGGTTGACAACCAGAGTGTGATTCGAGCCACACCCATCGCTTCCGACAAGGTGTTGCTGACCGCGCTCAAACCGGGCATTGCAACGATCACTGTCAGTGATGCCGAAAATCGCACCCAAACCATTAATGTTCTGGTTCAGGGTGACGTGCGAGCCTTGGAACTGGTTTTGCAACAGTTTTTTCCCAACTCGCGAATTCGCGCAACCGCGCTGGAAACCGGTGTGGTATTGTCCGGTACCCTGGCGCGAGCCGACGACGTGAACGGTGCCCTGCAGGTTGCGGCCGAGTATTTTCCGACCGTACACAACAACCTGCGTCTGCCGGACTCCCAGCTGATTGCGATTGAGGTTCAGGTCTACGAAGTGGCTCGCACCAAGGTGCGTGAATTGGGTATTGACTGGCAGGTCAGCACGAACAATTTCAATCTGGACGTGTTCGGCGCCAGCAATCCCCTCAACAATCTGGCCTTTAGCGTGGTCGACAATTCCACCCGCGTGAACTTCTTTCTGCAGGCCCTGGAACGCCAGAACCTGGCCAAGTTGCTGGACAAGCCGGTATTGGTCACTCAAAACGGTCGTCCCGCCGAATTCCTTGAGGGGGGTGAATTGCCGTTTGAGGTCGCGGCCGGCCTGGGAACCACCTCGATTCAGTTCCGACCCTTTGGAACCAAGCTGGATGTCGTACCGATTGTGCAGGGTGAAGGTACGGTTCGCCTGGAGGTTCGTGCCGAGATTTCCGAGCCCTCGGAAGACCTGTCCAACGATACCGGCGTGGCCGGATTCCGGACCCGCCGGGTCAATACCGGCGTGGACATGAAAATCGGTCATACTCTGGCGCTGGCCGGTGACATCCGCGAGGAAGTCGAATCCGAAACACGGGGTATCCCCGGTTTGATGCACACTCCCTACCTGGGAGCCTTTTTCCGGCGTGTGGAGGAAACCCGACGCGAAGTGGAACTGGTCATGTTGCTGACGCCCCGTTTCATCGGCGAAGTCGACCCGGTGCTGATGCCAAAAAACATGCCCGGTCGGCAATCCGTTTCACCGTCCGACGTCGAGCTGTTCCACAAGGGATATATCGAGGTGCCTCGCTGCGGTCCCGATTGTGGCGGACTGCCCAATCAGCCGTATGACGGGCTGCCCGGCCAGTCCTACGGTTATGCCGAAGGCGGCTACGGCCAGGCTCCCGCCGGGGCGGTTCCGGTGGTCAAGCCGCAGGGGTATATGCCCTCCAACGCAACCTCCGGTTTCGGCTTCCCGGCCGGGCCGCGTCAGGCCGCCAATGTGCCCGACAACAGCGGCAAATGGAACTTGCCCAAGTTCATCCGGCGCTAGGCCGCGGAGACGGTGGCCACCTCCCGCGGAACCTGTCGGGGGGTGGCCGGCCAACCATTTCCGGTCATCCAATCCTTGCCACAGTCCGATTCGGCCTCCCGTTCAGCCGATCCAGCACACCAGCACTGGTGAATCCGGTTTTTTGACACAACGGTCAAAACCGGAATCACCAGTGCTGGTTCTTTTTTGGCCACATTTTCGGCCCGTGGCGGGAATCTGTGATCTACATACTAGTGTGAGTTCCGGCCGGAATGCTGGCCGGTCCCTCGCTTCTCACATGCAAAATCAACGTTGGACAGGAATCATCATGAGCAGCGCTTTGCGTCTGGCAATCTGTGATCCGACTGAACAGTCGCGCGAATCCCTCAAAAAGATGGTCATGGGAATCGATCGGGTCTGTCTGGAGGCCGATTGCTCGCGTTACGAGTTCTTTTTTGATGTCGTCAAACAGACGGGGCCGGAAGCCGTGCTGGTCAATATCGACAGCGATATCGAACTGGCGATCGAGCTGATCGAACAGCTGCGACAACAGGATTCCAAATATGGCATTGTTGTGGTTAGCAGCAGCACCGACGGACAGACCATTTTACGGGTGATGCGGGCCGGTGCCCGCGAATTCATTAATACGCCGGTCGAGGTTCAGGAGCTGGTGGCCGCCCTGGAACGCATCGGCGAAGGCTCGGGATCCGCGTCCACCCGCCCCAAGTCCGGTCGCATCATCGCCGTGGCCGGTGCCTCCGGGGGAGTCGGCACGACATCCATCGCCGTCAATCTGGCCTGCTCCATCGCCCAGATTCCCGGTGAAAGTGTGGCCCTGATCGATCTGGACCTGAGCCTGGGAGACGCCGACGTCTTTCTGGATTCGATCCCCGAATACACATTGCTGGACGTTGCCGAAAATGTCGCCCGGCTGGATTTGTCCCTGTTGCGCAAAAGTCTTACCAAACACGAATCCGGGGTTTATCTGCTGCCGCGTCCTGTCCAATTGCAGGACATGGCCGCCATTTCGGTCACCGATTTTGGGCGGGTCCTGAAACTCCTCCAGGCCTCCTTTACCCACCTGATTGTGGACCTGTCAAAATCGTACAACGCGCTGGATATCATGACGCTGCAGGCGGCCGACGAAATCCTGTTGCTCACACAACTGGATCTGCCCTGCCTGCGCAATGTCGTTCGCCTGCTGACATCGCTGGACCAAATCGACAACATGTCCCGCAAAATCCGCATCGTCGTTAATCGCAGCGGACTGGATAACAAGCAAATCAGTCTGAAAAAGGCCGAAGAGCATATCGGACGCGAAATATTTTGGCAAATTCCCAACAATTTTTCAGCCGTCTCGGAAGGTCGCAACAACGGTGTGCCCCTGATCGAATCCAGTCCCAATTCGTCGATCACCCAAAACATTATCACGCTGGCCGACAAAATGGCTCGACGAGAAGGCTCCGCTCCCGACGACGAGGATGGCGGTGACAAAAAAGAAAAGAAACGCCTGTTCAGTTTTCTGTCCAAAAACGGTTGACGCGACAACGCCATTCATTTCACACACGGCCGACATCGCGTTCTGCCCCTGCCGCCAATCGGCCGCCCATTGCAGTGGGTTGTTATCCCGGCTCCATCCGCCAGAGATGTCGCCGGGAATTTTTGTGACATCATGGCAACCCGTTCGCCAGCATCCGGGACCATTGGTATCGTTTATTCAGGCTCGACTGCGGTTGGGCCTGGCAATCCCCGACTCCTGATCAACTACGGTAATGCGGGCAGACTTGCGGGGCCGATACCTGTCAAACAAGTCAGGGAATTCGGCGAAAGAAATTGCGAAACCGGAGAGTATTCGGCATGGCAGGTGACATCAATATCGTTGCTATCGTGAAAGGTGACGAACGTTACGTGTTCATGTTCGACGACGACACTCGGGCCGAAACGTTGCGAACGCTTGGCCGGTTTGCCTCCAATCCGGAACTCAGTTTCAGTTGGTATGACGCAGCCGTATTGAGCCAAAAGATCCGTACGACCGCCGGGCATCCACCGTGCAGCACGGGTGGCCCGCATCTCGAACACCCGACCCTCGGCCGCAGCCGATCCAGCCAACTGCATGAAAACACCGGATTCCCCAGCTTCGACTGGCCGGCCTCCGATGATCAGTGGATTGAGGACGATCCGGCGTTTTAGACCTCTGGAATGAACGTCCCGATTACGGCGGGGCTTTTGAACGGAACACCGCCATTGGCCGGACATGCAAGCAGCGATTCCCAGGTTCTTGCGATATCTGTCCGTGGAACGCAATGCGTCGGACCTGACGATCAAGTCCTACCGGGAAGATCTGGAAAGCTTGCTGGAATTTCTGGGTGACGACCCGTCGAGCATCCGGCCCGACGCCGTCACTCCCTTGCAATTGCGCGATTATGTGGCGGCACTCCACGAGGCCGGTTATGCGGCATCATCGATCGCCCGCCGCCTCGCGTCACTCCGCAGTTTTTACCGTTATGCCCAGCGGGAGGGCCTGGCGACCAGCAACCCGGCCAAGCCGTTGCGCAATCCACGTCGCCAGCGAAAGCTGCCTCATTTTTTGACCACTCGCCAAATCGGCAAACTGCTGTCCGCGCCGCCGGGCGATCAGCCGTTGGGACTGCGCGATCGGGCTATCCTCGAAACAATGTACTCGGCCGGCATGCGGGTCAGCGAGTTGACGGGCCTGAATGACGGGGATATTGATTTCGGTCAGGGACTGGTGCGGATACGCGGCAAGGGGAAACGCGAGCGGTTGGCTCCATTGGGCCGGTACGCCATGCGGGCCCTGAAACGCTGGCTGGCCATTCGGAATCTTGCACCGCGCGAACCGGAGGGCTTCAACGCCCCGGTCTTTGTCAACAGGTTCGGCAGGCGGATTACGACGCGGAGCGTCGCACGCATGTTGGAAAAATACCTGAAAATCACCGGCCTGGATTTGCGGACATCGCCGCATACACTGCGTCACAGTTTCGCCACCCATTTGCTGGACGCCGGGGCCGACATTCGCAGTGTTCAGGAATTGCTGGGACACAAAAGCCTGATCACCACACAAATCTACACGCACGTCAGCACCGCCACCCTGCGGCAAGCCTATCAGAAAGCCCATCCGCGGGCCCGCAAAACCACCGGATCCTGATCTACGGAATCCCGCCCGGCGGCTGGTTGACCCCAGCTTCATCCGCCGACGGCTCGACACGGAGTTCCAGCGTTCCCGAAATCGCGTCGGCCACCAGCCCCGGAATCGTACGGCCGCTGCGGCCCAACTCCTGCAAAAACTGTTGCCCCGTCACGGCGATCCGGCCGTCCGGATCGATTAGCCACAGCGACGGTACCGACTTGACGCCGTACTGGTTTAGCACGGTCGTGTCCCAGCCTCCAAGGACGATACACGCCCAGTCGATTGCCTGATCGGCGACAAATTTCTCGACAACATCGGGATCCTTGTCGACCGCCACGGTCAGGATTTTCAACTGGCTGGCGACGTCGGCAGACTGTCGGGCTTCACCCATGGCCCGGCAGGTCTCCGCGAATTCGGGACTGCCCAGCATGGCGAAATTCAGCAACACCCAGCTGCCTTGCAAATCCGCCAGTCGGACCGGTTGACCGGCCACGGTCTGGCCACCGAGATCCGGAGCTGTTTCCTGGTTCCTGAGCAAACGAATCACATCGACGGGCATTCTGGCCAGCTCCAGGACATCCACCTCGGTCACTTCGATCTGGCCCCAGGCCTGCAGAATCCACGCTTGCCCGTTCTCCTCGTACCCGGCGGCCGCCTGCATGTCGTACTGGCCGGGCGGGACATCCCAGGCCACGAATTTCCCGTCCCGTCCAACCTCGATTTCGATGATCGTGCGGTTGGCCAGCAGCTCACGGTTGGCGGCAATCAATTGCTGGCCTTCCTCACTCGCCTGGAAGTCCTGGACCCATTGCTTTCGTTGCTCGGCAGTCATATCGAGCCAGGCCGCAGGCAGGGCCGGTTGCCGGGTCTGAACGACCTCGATCAGGGAAGCCTCCAATTCGCTCCAGTCGAAGTCCTGAAATCGCTCGTCGGGATTTACAAATTGGCCGCGAACCGTCACCAGTTTCTGTGGATCCTGGCCGGCCAATTCATCGCCGGCAGCCCACGACATGCCTGGCCACGCGGCGGCGGCCATCATTCCCATCATCACCGCGGGAAACCGCAAGAACCCTGATAAATACCGGGTCGGATGCTCTGGCCCGCGACGCGGGCCCTTTGGGATCGATCGCATGAGTGGTAGTTTTCCAGATGCCGGTGTTCAGAAACGACAGGATGTCTTTCAAGACACCCGGATTTCAAGCCTATACCCGATACCGACGGCCGTCAAACAGCTGCCCGAACGCCGTGGTCGTCGCTGGCAAAAGCAATACAATCCGGGCATCCGCGGCACTCGCGTTTTGAAAAAGATTGGTGAGAACCCGGCGCCCGATCCGTGTGTCGTGACAGGCCCCTGCCGGCATTCAGGCTGACCGTTCTCACCCCATCATGAACGACCTGGTACAAATTGACGGTGCGACCGGAGAAGGCGGCGGACAAATCGTCCGCTCGGCGCTGGCGTTGTCGGCGGTCACCGGACGACCCTTTGAAATCACCAATATCCGGGCCGCCCGCAAGTCGCCGGGGCTGCTCCGCCAGCACCTGACGGCCGTGGCCGCCGCCCGCGAAATCTGCGGGGCCGGAGTGACGGGGAACCAGTTGCATTCCCGTCATTTGATCTTTGCTCCGGGCCCCATTCAGACTCGCCAGTTTCAGTTTTCGGTCGGTTCGGCCGGCAGCGCGATTCTCGTCGCCCAAACGGTTTTGCCCGCCTTGATGACGGCCGGCGGAAACTCCTCGATCGAAATCGAAGGCGGCACCCACAATACCGCGGCTCCTCCGTTTGAATACTTGCAGGAGGTGTACTTGCCGCTGGTTTCCCGCATGGGTCCCCAATGCCTCGCCCGCATCGATGCGTGGGGCTTTTATCCGGCGGGAGGCGGGCGAGTCCGAATCGATATTCGTCCTGGCTCCGCGTTGCAGGGCCTGGATCTGACCGATGCCGGCGGAGTTGCGACCCCCACGGTCACGGCCCTGGTTTCCAAACTGCCGGAACAGATCGGCTGGCGAGAATGTCAGCTGATTCGCCGCCGGGCCGGTTGGAAACTGAAACAGTGTCTGGTGCGTACCGTCGACAACTCGCCGGGTCCCGGTAACGTGGTGATGATCCGCCTGGCCAGCCCCCGCATCACCGAATTGTTCACCGGATTCGGCCGTCGCGGCTTGCCCGCCGAGCAGGTTGCCATGTCGGCCTGGAAACAGGCGCGGCAGTACCTGGCCCATGAGGCTCCGGTGGGTGAGTTTCTGTGTGACCAGTTGCTTTTGCCGTTGGCGCTGGCCGCACGCAACGGACAGTCAAGCCGTTTTTTGACGGGCCCGCTGTCGCCGCACAGCCAGACCCACATCGATGTGTTGCACCAGTTTCTGGAAATTCAGGTGACCGTTCAGACCGTTGGTCCCCGGCAACACCTGGTGCACGTTGTCCCCGCCTGAGTCACGCCACCCCACCCGCGGCCTCCGCCAACCCGCAGGCAACGGAATCCGGGGACGGAATATGCGACGTTCCGCCGGCGCTGCTGCAGAATTCGGGACCGGGCAATCCGGGGGCGTTGAGGCAGGCTATAGTAGCAGGCGGCAGGCTCCGCCGGCGCTGGCAGCAGTCGGACTTGCGGCACGCCTGTAGTCCGTTCACTGCAATTCTGGCCGTCATCGCCATGACCAAACTTGTTTGCCACCAGTGCGCGGCGAAACTGAAACTGCCCGACGGCTTTGCCGGCACGTCCCTCAAATGCCCGCGATGCGGGCACCGGATTGCATGTCCGGGCCCCGCCGGTCCGGTCGGGTCCGCCAGAATCCTGGCCCCGGCACGGGAGACCGAGCCGATCCGGAAGCATCATTCGGATTCGCCCGCTTCAACCCGGGCATCGCGGGCGGGCCTGCTGCGCGGACTGCTGGACGTCCGTTTTGAACGATATCTGACGCCGTCCATCATTCGCTGGTCGTGGATCCTGGTGCTGGGCACCAGCGCGTTGTGGATTGTGTTTCTGGCACTGGTGTTTGCCACCTCGTGGATCCCGACTGACGGTGGCGCCGCGTCAATCGGCGCGAATTCCGTTCCGCCGATCGACCTGGAGGCATTACTGAATGGCCAGCCGGGCCAACTGCCCGGCCTGGGAGAATTGTTGGGTGGCAATCTGTCCGCTGCCGACCGGAAACCGACGATTTGGCAAACCGCCACGGGCCGGGGCTGGCGATTTTTGTTGTTTGTGACATCGCTAACTGGTTTGCTGCTGACCCTGCTTTGGTGCCGCGTCATGCTGGAAACAATTATTGTGATTTTTGACATTCGCGATTGCCTGCACCGGATCGATAGCCGGTCCGGACCAGGTCCCGACGGGCAGGAACCAGTTTCGCGGGACTGATTGGCGACCGCCGCCGGGCGGTTGGCCATTCGCTCACCCGTGTGATGCCGGTCGCTGGTTGTTGGCCAGGGATGTCACGGCGCAAACACGGGCAGGTAATTAAACGGGATCTGCAGGATAATGCAGGCCATGGCGGTCCCAAATTCGGGCCCCACCCGGGAATCCGGCCAGAATCCGCGGTCATCTCTCCGGCCGAGCAGTTCATCGCGAATCGCAGGATACCACTGGTTCCAGTACTCGGGGTGTTGCAACTGGGCGTGCCACATGGCCTGTACGGCGTAGTAGTGGGCGTAGAAATAGTTCATGGGGCTAACCGACTGGCCCGATCCGGGTCGGCGCTGGTTCAACCACGACAGCGCCTTGTCCACGCGCGGTCCTTCATAGATGCCGGCACTGTACAGCGATACCACACCGGCTGCCGTCAAAGCCAGCGAAACGCGTCCGCCCTGCAGCATGTATTTGAAGCTGCCATCCGGATTCTGGCTCATTTCCACATAGCGGATCGTTTTGTCGCGGACTTCGGCCGATACCTGCAGTCCCGCATCGTGGGCGGCCCGCAATGCCATGATTTGACAAATCGTAACCGACAGGTCTCCGGGCTGTTTTTGGGGCTGATACCGCCAGCCGCCCTGATCGTTTTGCACGTCGCACGTCATGTCGACCGCCCGTTTCAGTTTTTCCAGCACCTCGGCACTGCCGGACATCCCGAGAATCTGGCTGAGGTACAACATCCCGTAGCCATGGCCGTACATATTCGAATACCGGGTACTGTCGCTGGCAATGTAACCGCGGTCGCTGGTGTTGCGCAATATAAAAGCCGTGCAACCGCGGATACTGGACGCGTGGCGACCGGCCACCGGTGTCGAGCCCTGGCACAGGAACGCCAGGCCGGCCAGCGCGGTCACCGCCACACCGGAAGCATAACCACTGGTCCCGAAGGATCCGCCGAGGGACCCCGAGCGCACCTGGCGACCGGCAAGCCAGTCCAGCCCGCGATCCAGTGCGGACACGGTATCGGGCGTCACCAGTTCGTCCACCGGTTGGACTTGCCCGGACCACGGGCACCAGGGGCCACTCCGCCCGGCGCGGCATTCCCGGCCGGATGCGGATTTGCTGGTCAGGACCGACCCGGTCGGGGCGGGCCCGGGTACCCAGGTCAGAAGTCCTGCGGCGGCGCTGCCGGCCAGAAAATTCCGTCGTTTCATCATGGGTCCAGCGCTCGGGTTCGGGCTGCCGGCGGATGTGGATAGGAACCGGCAATCCTGGTTCATCGCGCAATTCAATACAGAACATTGTACGGAATCCCGGAGTTCCCGGCTTCCCGGGTCCGTACAACTTGCCGCCAAACGGTTTGGCTACTTTAATAGTATGGTTCTTTTGGCCGCCGGCTATCCTCGGGCGGCCGCTTTGCTTCTGTTACGGAGTCGTATCCCCATGCCCCAGTTTTGTGCGCCGACCGTGCCCCCGCCGTCCCGTTGCCTCCTCGTTGGTCTGCTGGCCCTGATGGTCTGGTGCGGCGGGCCGCCATGCCGGCTGGACGCGTGGCAATCCGGTGACGCAGTCGGCAAAATCACCCAGCCCGACAAGTTTCGCCAACTGGAGGAAATCCTCCCCACCCCCAATGATTATCGCACCGCCTCCGGATCGCCGGGCTACAAGTATTGGCAGCAAAAAATCGACTACGTCATTAATGTCAGCATCGACGAGTCGACACACACCCTGACCGGTTCGGAACAGATTACCTACCGAAACCTGTCTCCCGATTCGCTGCAGTACGTATGGCTGCAACTGGACGCCAATATCCGCACGCCGCATTCCGACGCCCGATTGGCGCAAACCGCCGACGACATGGATCGCACATCGCTGGACGAGATTCGGTTGATGCAGGTCCGCGACAGTTTTGACGGTGGCATCAAGATCGCATCGGTGACGGATCAGGACGGCAACGACCTGCCGTTCCAGATCGTCAAGACCATGATGCGGATCGACCTGCCCTACCCATTGACGAGCGGCGATTCGTACGCATTTCGCGTGAACTGGCATTACGCCATCAACAACTCCGACGAGGTTCGGGGTCGAACCGGTTACGAGTATTTTGAGAAAGACGGGAATTGCATTTACGAAATGGCCCAGTGGTTTCCCAGGGCCTGCGTGTATTCCGACGCGACCGGCTGGCAGCACAAACAGTTTCTGGGCCGCGGCGAGTTCACGCTGGAGTTCGGCGACTACGAAGTTCGAATTACGGTCCCGGCCGACCATGTGGTGGCGGCCACCGGCGTACTGCAAAACGCCGCCGACGTGTTAAGCGGGGATCAGCAACGACGGCTGGAACAGGCGCGGAACGCCGAATCTCCGCAATTCATCGTGACCCCTGCCGAGGCACTGGAAAACCAGGCCAGCCGTGCCGAGGGCACCCGCACCTGGGTATTTCAGGCCGAGAATGTACGTGACTTTGCCTTTGCCACATCGCGCAAGTTTGCGTGGGATGCGATGGGCGTTCCGCTGGCGGACAAAACCGTGATGGCCATGAGCTATTACCCCAACGAAGCCGAACCGTTGTGGAGCAAATATTCCACTCAGGCCGTCGCCCACACGCTGGAAGTTTATTCGCGGTTTACATTTGATTACCCGTATCCGGTTGCCAGTTCGGTCAATGGTCCGGTGGGCGGCATGGAATACCCCATGATTTGTTTTAACGGGCCGCGGCCGGAAGAGGATGGCACGTATTCAGCCCGCACCAAGTACGGGCTCATCTCGGTCGTGATTCACGAAGTCGGGCACAACTGGTTCCCCATGATCGTCAACAGCGATGAACGCCAGTGGACGTGGATGGATGAAGGACTGAACACATTCATGCAGTTTCTGGCCGAACAGGAGTGGGAAGAGAAATATCCGTCGCGGCGCGGTGACCCGGCCAACATCGTCTCGTACATGACCAGCCCCCGGCAGGTTCCGGTAATGACCAGCAGCGATTCCCTGCTGAACTTTGGGTCCAATGCCTACGCCAAGCCGGCTACGGCCCTGAATATCTTGCGGGAAACCGTGATGGGCCGCGAGCTGTTCGACTATGCGTTTCGGCAATATGCCAATCGATGGAAATTCCGGCGCCCCATGCCCGCCGATTTCTTTCGCACCATGGAAGACGCCTCGGGCATCGACCTGGACTGGTTCTGGCGGGGCTGGTTTTATTCAACCGACCATGTCGATATCGGGATAACCAGCGTGACAGCCCTGGATTTCGACACGCAAAATCCGTACATCGAAAAACCGAAACAGGCCGGGCAGCAAGCCAGCCAGCCACCCAACGTCAGCAGCGAGCGCAATCAGGACTTGCCCAAACGTATTGACCGGTTCCCCGAACTGCGGGACTTTTACAACGAATACAATGAACTGGCGGTCACCGAGGACGACCGCATGGCGTATGAGAAATTCATGGAAGGCCTGAATGACGAACAGAAAGACACGCTGGCCAGCCTGCCCAACGCCTGGCTGGTCGAGCTGGAAAACGTGGGCGGCCTGGTGATGCCCGTGATCCTCGAACTGGAGTTTGACGACGGCACCCGCGAAGTGCGTCGATTGCCCGCCGAAATCTGGCGATTTGACAACCAGCGGGTTTCCAAACTGCTGATTACCGAAAAACGTCTCAAACAGATTACCCTGGATCCGCGCGGCGAAACGGCCGATGCCGATACGACCAACAATTACTATCCTCCCCGCATCGAAAACAAATCGGTCGTGACCGAACCCGGGTTTCGACGGTTTCGCGAGGGGGGCCGCGACAATCCCATGCGGCAGGCCCGGCAGCCCGCCGGGGAAACACCGGCGGCGAAAGATGAAAAGAAGGAGCCAGCCGGCGGCGCCAGCGGAGGCTAGGGGGGCGGCGATCCGCAACTCGGCCCGCCCGTCGGCCCGGGATCCGCCGGGCCCCGCGCGAGCTGCCGAACAGGAGATTCCATGCAAATTATTCGCGGCAACCAAATACCCTTTACCCCGGCCTCCCACGAGGATCCGGCGGATCCCGGGGTTCTGAAGCGCGTGTTGGCAACCCGCAACCAACTGATCCGCGGCACGGTTCAAATGGTCAACTGGTCGCGAATACCTGCCGGCAAATCGTTTCGCCGGCATTATCACGAAGACATGCAGGAGGTATTCATCATCCTCGACGGCCAGGTCCGGATGCAGGTCGGAGATATCACGTGCGAGCTGGATGCCGGCGACGCCATTCTGATTGACCCGATGGAGATTCACATCATGACCAACCGGTCGGATCACGACGTCCACTATGTGGTTTTTGGAATCGCGACCGAATCCGGTGGCCAAACGGTGGTCTGCCAGTAACCCCGGATTGCGGCGGCCCCGGAGCCGGATGGCGGCCTGCCCCAGCCGGACCCTAACCCGACGATCGGGGCATGCGACGTATCCGCGCCCGCGACGGGTTTGCGAATCGGGTCAGCTTCCCTGCAACTGCGGCGTCTGTGCCAGACTCCAGCCATCGGGCAACGTCACCCCCTTGATCACAACCGGAATGCCGTCCCGAATGACATACAGTGGATGATCGGGATCGGAGGAATCCACGGAAGCCTCGTTTCGGATCCGGACGTCACGACCAATCCGCGTATTCTTGTCGACGATGGCGCCAACGATTGAACTGTTGTTGCCGATTCCCACCGGGATCATTCCATGTCGCTGGATGTCTGAATCCTGCTCATAGAAATCGTTACCCATGATGTAGGTATCCCGGATCGTGACGTTGTCACCGATGATACTGCGCAATCCGATCACGCTGTTTTCGATGGTCACCCCCTTGCCGATACGGCAGCCGTCGGCGACCAGACTGCTGCGGATCGTTGCGCTGTGCATCCACGTGGGCGGCAGGTATCTGGCCCGCGAATAAACCGGATGCTGCTCGGATGTCAAACTGAATGGAGGATGTTCGCTGGCCAGGCTGAGGTTGGCGTCGTAAAACGACCGAATCGTTCCAATGTCTTCCCAGTAACCGTCAAACAGATGCATTTGCACATGGCGGCTGCGAATGGCTGCCGGAAAAACTTCCTTGCCAAAATCGGCATAGCCGGTTTTGGACAGAACTTCGATTAGCGTTTCCCGGTTGAATACGTAAATGCCCAGACTGGCCATGCAATCACGGCCCTCGCTGGGGACGCCCTGCGCATCAATCCACGCCGGATCCATCCGCACCATCTCAATTTCGGCATCGGTTTGCGGTTTTTCCAGAAAACCGGTGACCCGACCGGTTTTGTCCAGCCGCATAATGCCAAACGAGCGGGCGGCCGTGCGATCGACGGGCCGACCGGCAATGGTCACGTCGGCGCCGCTGTCGATGTGGGTCTGCAGCAGGTTACTGTAATTCATCCGGTACAACTGGTCGCCGGACAGGATCAGGACATAGTCGACTCCATATTGCTCGATGTATCTGAGATTTTTGCGCACCGCATCGGCGGTTCCCTGAAACCAGTCGTTTTCGAAACCGGCGGTTTCCTGGGCGGCCAGAATTTCGACGAACCCGTCGTTGAACTGGTCAAATGAATAAGTGCGACGGATGTGGGCGTGCAGACTGACCGACATAAACTGGGTCAGCACGTAGATCTTGTTGATATCGCTGCTGATGCAATTGGAGATCGGAATATCAATCAACCGGTATTTGCCGGCCAGGGGAACCGCCGGTTTGGAACGGATACTGGTCAGTGGAGCCAGCCGGGTTCCCCGACCTCCTCCCAGCACAACGGCAACAACGTTTCGCATGGTTCAACCTGGTATTGAAGGCTCGGGCAAGGCCCGGATTCTAGCAGGTTTTGCGACCCGGTGTGCGACGCCCGGGGGTGGTTTTCCGGAACCCGGCGGGGTCGCACCGTCTTGTCCGGAGCCAGCACCGGCCCTGCCAGATCGACCGCCGTTCGTTCAGCCCACTCGCTCGCCAGCCGCCGCAATGGCCCGCGGTCACGCCCCGCCCGACCGCCAGTCAACGCACGCAATACCCCAGCGACCCGATATCGCGATTCAGCAGCTGCGCCAGCCGCCGATTGGAGTTTCGAATCTGGTCCTGCCGGACCACCGGCACCAGCCGCCGTGTCGGGCAGATTGACGACCGGTTCCAGCGCTGGCTGGGCAGGACGTGTCGTTCGAACCATTGGCGATACATCCGGTAGAAATCGACGGGCAACAGGCCCGCATGGTGTTGGGATGTCGAAAACCGGTTCAGCATTCGAATCAAATTGGCGTTCCGCCGGTTCGGGCCCCGCCACAGGGGGGTATTGTCAGGAATTTGATCCGGGTCAGCACCGATAAATCCGTACAGATCCCGCATAAACCCTTCGTAGTGGGTGATGAACTCTTCAAAAAAGAACACTCCGACGTTTTCCCGTCCAAACAACCGGAACAGTGTTTCAACGTAGCGGTCGTATTGAACGCGCAGAAAAATGTTCTCTTGTTCATCACACGGCGAGGCCGGTGAAAATGGCGCGTTCAGGTAGTCCGGCAACCCCAGCCTTCCGCCTTCCTTGACGTATTGTCCCCACAGCGAAAACAGCAATCGATATTGTTCGCGAACAATGAAGATCACGTGGGTGGGCCCCACCAGGGTTTTCAGCGTTTCGGCCAGCCGCCGGTCGTTGCGGTTGGTCGCTTGAGGCCCGCAAAATCCCTCGAAACTGATGACGACGCGAGCCGCCCGATCGCGATCGGCAATCCGCCGGTCAACATACGCTGCAAACCGCCGCGAATAACACCGGAGGTCAAACGATGGCGAGTCGACCTGATCGCGCAGCTCGAAAAACAGCCGCAGTCCCGGTTCCCAAACCAGGGCAATCCCGGGGTGTTGGGCGAATCCGATCTGTTGCAAAAACGTGCTGCCGCATTTGGGCATCCCCACGTGCAGCGCATCGCATCGAATGCGTGGCAACACCGGTGAGGACAGGACCCTGTCACGCGTCAAACCGAATCTCCTTTCCGCGAAAGATCCGATTATCGGTCGCGGCCTGAAATCAACTCAAGATCGATTTCCGCGAAACGGATCAGGGCCGGGGGCGGATTTCCACTTCAAAATCCCGGCGCAAATACAGGCAAACACCGTCCGCGGAGCGACAAACGTGAAGCAGGGCAAATCCGCTGACCCGAACCGGCTGGTCGGACCCCTCGGGCATCCCCAGTTCGAATTCGATCGTGCGGGTTTCCGCCGATTCGGATTCGTCCGGCCGGGGCAACTCGAAGTGGTTGGCCGACAACGGCACGCCCGCGGCGCTATCCAGCCAAACCACCGTCGGCCCCGCTTCATTATTCCAACGGGCGTTGCCGGAGGGCCGGAGAATCAAGTGCACACGGGTGGCCTCGCCGGGCCGCACGCGAGCGGGCACGGCTACCAACCGGGCATCGATCAGGTTCGCAATGTCACGCTGGATCTGGCCATCGGGATCCGGATGGATGCGGGTCGGTTGATCGCGGGTAAACTGTCGAACCGGTTGGGCAATCTCGGCGCCGCTGAGCGGGACGCGCAGCGGAACCGGTTCTTCGCCGCGTTGACGAATATCCGCCCGCGCCTGCCCGATCCAGTCGTAAAACGGATACGGCTTGCCCAGCCGGGCACCATACTGCTGAATCCGGCGCCGGTAGATGTAGTGATTGGGATCCAGTTCCAGAGCCCTCGACCAGTGATCGATCGCCAGCTGAAAATCCCCAACGTTGCCAGTGATGTCGTAACGAACCCGGCGAGCAACCGCCGCTTCGAAATGGGTGGCGGCGTTTTCGGCATGGGGACCGGCCAGCAGCTGTTGATAAAGGTCGATCGCGTCGTCGATACCCGCTGCCTCGTTCGGCGGTTGCGCCAAAACCAGGCGGCGGGCCCGCTGCAATTCGGGATTCCCGGTATCTCCCGAATCTCGCTCCGTGACCGTTGGGGCGGTGGCGGTGGCCGGGGGCATATCCAGCCACGACGCCAAAAACCCGGGCGTGGCCTGGTGACTGCAAACGATGCCGTTTTCGTCAATGGCGACCGCAATCGGAACCACCTCGACCTGCAACAGGTTCAGTGAATCTTGCACAACCGGCCAATCGAATTGTCGCCACTGGCAATACAACCGGGCCCGCCCGGCATGTTGCTCCTGAACAATACCCACAATCGACAGCCGGCCATCGGCCACCCATTGCCGGGTTTTCTCATGCCACACGGGCACGATGCGACGGCAGCCCGCTCACCAGGACGCAAAATGAATCAGCAAGACTTTTTTGCCCCGATAGTCGGACAACGAAACCGGCGGCGAACCGGTGACATCCGGCAAACGAAAATCCGGATGCGGCTGGCCGATGGCAACGGGATACGGGGCCTGGGCCAGCACCGGGGCGGCGCAGCCAAACACCAGCAAAACAAGGGGAACGCACCACCTCACGAAATCCACCCTCCAGTCCAACGGGCATTTCCGGTTCCGGAATTTTAGCCCCCACCGTCAGTCCGTGCTGTGCCGTCCGGTCCCGTTTCAACCGGCCTTCGTTCGGCGGCCGGCAGTTCGCGTGGTCAGGCCAGCAGCGCTGCCCCGAAATCCTGTTCGCATTGGCGGATCAGGGCGGCGCAGGCCGATTCCGCCTGCTCGCGGGTCAGGGTCCCGGTTGCCGAACGCAAGACCACGGTCAGCAGAATTCTTTTTTTGCCGGCCCCGTCCTTGCCGGGATCCCGAAACGTCTCCCGCCAGGCAACCGATTCCAGCAGTGGCCCGGCCGATTCCCGGACCGTCCGCGACAAATCGGCCCAGCGAACGGATTCGTCCAGAACGAAATTGAAATCCCGGGTAATCGCCGGGTAGGGACTGACATCGGCATGCCGAACGACGGTCACGGCCCGATGGATCAACAGGTCCAGATCCAGTTCGGCCACGCTGGCGGGCCGCCGCAGCGAAAATGTCTCGCGGCCGGACTCGGATACCTCGCCCATCCAGCCCAGGCGGGTTTCATCCACGAACAGTTCCGCGGCCCGCGTCCGGTCCAGTAACGGAACATCGCATGACCTGGCATCCAGGACGAGCCGGGGATTCATGACTGCCAGCAACGATTCCACCACGCCTTTCAGTCGCTCAAACGGGAATTCCGACACCAGGCCCAGTTTGACCGGTTCGTCGGGCAGTCCCGGGCCGTTGGCCAGATAGACGCGTCCGATTTCGAACAAATGAATATCGGTATTTTGCTTGTACTCGTTGATCCGGAACACTTCCAGCAGACTCGGAATCAGGCTTTGCCGCAGCACGTTGACCGGGCCCAGGTTTTGTGAGGCCTTGTCCAGCACTCCCAGCATCGGCTGGCTGCTGCACAGGGGTTGGGCCGGGGTCCAGGGCGAGAACGTGGCACACCATTTTTCCGGCACCAGGCTGGCCGTTATCGCTTCATCCAGTCCCGCCCCGGTCAACGCCCCGCGCAGCTTGCCGAGGGCCCGGTCGGCGTGACTGCGAACCGACGCCGACATGGGCACCGGAATATTGTCGGGGACATGCTCGTAACCGTGAACGCGGCCCACTTCCTCAATCAGGTCAATTTCCCGGGAAACATCCCGGCGCCACGAGGGAGGCGTGACGGTCAGCTCGCCATCGACGGAATCGGCGATGGCAAATCCCAGATGTTTGAGAATTTGCGTTACCCGGTCCGCCGGGATCTCAATCCCCAGCACGCGGCGGATTTGGCTTTGCCGAAATTCAATGGGGGCCCGCGGCTCGGGACCCGATCCCTCGTCAATCGCTCCGGCGGCCAGGTCGCCACCGGCCAACTCCAGAATCAACTGGCAACACCGCCGGCTGGCCCAGTCAATCTGGTCCGGATCAATCGTCCGCTCGAACCGAAACGACGCCGCACTGTGCAGATTCAGTTTTCGGGCGGTGGCCCGGATCGCCATCGGATTGAACCACGCCGCCTCCACCAGCACATTCCGGGTGGCCTCCGAAACTTCGGTATCGGCTCCCCCCATCACGCCGCCCAGGCCCACCGCCCGCTGGCCGTCGGCAATCACCACCATCCCGGGCTGCAGGTCATACGTGGCATGATTGATGGCCACCAGCTGCTCCCGGGGCCGGGGTTCGCGGACGACAATCTGGCCTCCCTGCAACCGGTCGTAATCGAACACGTGCAGGGGTTGGCCGCATTCCAGCATCACATAGTTCGAAATATCAACGATGTTGTTGACGGATTCGATGCCGACGGTTGCCAGCCGGTTGACCAGCCACGCGGGCGAGGGGCCGATCCTGACCCCGCGAATCAGTCGCGCCGTGAACCGGTAACAAAGCCCGGGGCATTCGATGCGGACCCCGAATTCCTGCCGCAGCTCGGCACCCGAACCGGCAGGCTCGGCGGCCGGCAGGTGCAGCGACGAATCAAACAGCACGGCAATCTCCCGGGCCACTCCGATATGCCCGAGGCAATCCGAACGATTGCTGGTGACCTCCAGGTCGATCTGCCGGTCCTGGCCGACGGTTTGCGTGCCTTCGTGATTCAGCCCCGACATGGTCAACCGGTCGACCATGTGGTCGTGACTGGCGGGCAGGGAAACGTACTGGCCGAGCCAGTCCTCGGAAACAAGCATGACAAGCGTCCCGCCGATGGGATAAAGGGTTCAATTCGGGAACGGGCGCTTCGCGGCACTAAAACTGGCGGAGAAAACGCACGTCATTGGTAAACAAATAGCGAATGTCGGTGATTTGATGACGAATCATGCACAGACGTTCCACACCCAGTCCAAAGGCAAATCCGGAATATGCTTCCGGGTCGTAGCCGACGGCCTGCAAGACGTTCGGATCGACCATGCCGGCGCCGCCAAATTCCACCCAGCGGTCATTCCAGAAATAGTCCGCCTCGACGCTCGGTTCGGTAAACGGAAAGAAGGAGGGCCGAATCCGGATCGGCACCGATTCGCCGAGGTAGTTGGTTGCGAACAGTTTCAGGACGGTTTTCAAATCTGCCAGCGTCACGTCGCGGTCAACCAGCAGGCCTTCCATCTGGTGAAACATCGGATAATGGGTCGCGTCGGCCGTATCCGGCCGGTAGACCCGCCCGAGGGAAATTATCCGGACCGGTGGACGGGTCTTTTCCATCACCCGGATCTGAACCGTGCTCGTTTGGCTGCGTAACAGCAGCCCGGAATCGATGCCCGTCTGCTGACCAGCCACCGACAAATAAAAATTGTCCAGGGGATCCCGGGCCGGGTGGATTTCGGGAATATTCAGGGCCTCAAAATTGTGCCACGGGTCTTCCACCTCGGGACCCTCGGCGGGCGTGAATCCCAACCGACCCATAATATCTTTTAACTCTTCGATCGTTTGCGTAATCGGATGCAACCGCCCGGTGCGAATGGGTACGCCGGGCAGGGAGGGATCGAATTGCGGATCCCGTTGCCGGGTTTTCACCGAATCCGTCAGCTGCGATTTGGCCGTCTCCAGCGCCGCCTGGATTTCCTGCTTGACCTGGTTGAGTCGCTGGCCAGCCAGCGGCTTGTCATTCCCGGCAATCCCGCCCAGTTTTTTTTGCACGGCTTTCAGGCGCCCCTGACGAGCTCCCAAAAACTCGACCCGGGCCAGTTCCAGCTGGTCCGGACCGGTGGCGCCGGAAAAGGCCGCCCTGGCCTGGTCCACCAGCTCGTCCAGTTCAGCCAGGAATTGATCCAGCGGCGTGGCAGTTTCAGAAGACATGGTGGCGTTGGTTGGCGAAAGGATGATCATGACGGAACCCGGCATTTTCGGGGTCCGTTTTCAGGGATGATCCAATGACACAAGAAAACAACACCTGTTCGGGGCTGTGGCGGGACGGCATCCGGTCCCGGGACCGGCTCAAGCCGCCGCTTCAGCCGGCAATGCCGCCCGGGCAGCCGCCGCAATGGTGTCGAATCCGGCCGGATCGCAGATTGCAATTTCCGACAACGATTTCCGGTCCAGTTCGATATTGGCCGCCTTCAGTCCGGCGATGAACTGACTGTAACGGATACCGCGCTGGCGACAGGCGGCGTTGATTCGAATAATCCACAATCGGCGAAAATTGCGTTTTCGGTTCTTGCGATCCCGATAGGCATAGGCGCCGGACCGGATCAGGGTTTCCTTGACGGTCCGAAGCAGATGGCCCCGGCCACCCCGATAGCCTTTGGCACGTTTGTAAAGCCGGCGTTTGGCACGCGTCCGCGCGGCGCCTTTGGTCGTACGCATCAGATTTTTCCTGCTGGTTGTGAACCCGCCCAGGCCCCGCGTTCGCTGGAACGCAGCGTTGATATCCCGCCCGCGTGTTCAATTTCAAGTCGTGTTGGTATGGATTACCTGGTTTACAACTCCGGTACCGGGATGTTGATTGCCGCTTTGAGCTCGGCCCGGTCGCGAGGTCCCCGGCGACTGACCGAACCATGGGCCCGCCATTGGCTACATCCGTTGATTCGGTGACGGGCTGAATCCAGGGCCGGTTCCCGGGAAACCCCGTTAACGGCTGTATTTGCCCAATGCCCGCTGGATCTTGACCTCATCACATTCATCCAGCACACCGGACCGCCGCAAATTTCGCGTCCGCTTCTGCGAGACCCGAACATTCCGGTGACTGGTCCCCGCCGGTCGATGTTTGGCTTTGCCACTGGCCGAAAGGCGAAATCGTTTTTTGACACCCTTGTGGGTTTTCATTTTGTTCATCAGTACGACTCTCAGCCCTTCAAATCCCGACGGATATAAATAATGACGAAGGATAAACGACGAAGTTGATGATCGAGGGGTTACACGGCAAGCCGCGATTCGACCACGCTGCAGGTTGTGGCAGACGGGGGGGAATCGAGGATTTTACGGGTTTGTCGTCGGTCGCGAAAGGGGATTTTTTGTGATTTGCCGATCACCGCGGCGTGTTCCGAACACCGCGGCCCCGGGCCGGCGATCGAAACGTTGCCGCAGAATGCCGATTCGGGATTCCACCGCTGATTCGTTCGCGGCCATCAATGGGGGCGGTCACCGCCCGGCGCAGGATTTTTTCCGGCGTCGCCGTTCATCTCTTCCTGCAAATAACGCGTGGCCAGGTCGGTCCGGCCGCTGGGCCAGATATGAAAGGGCCCGTCCCAGCACCCGCGAATGTTCCAGAATCCGCGAATCCCCTGTTCGGAAAACGAGCCCTCGTAGCTCACCGAATGCTTTCCCAGGTACTGCTTGACCCACGAACAGCGGGCGGTGGCGATGTCACAGGTGCCGGTCACATGCCACGGACCCACGTAATCGGTCCCTTCGCCCGAAATCGTGCCGTTGCAAAAATTCAAATACAGGTGCATCCAGCCGCGACGGGGCCGATGATCCTCACAATAAAACCCGGACCACTCACCGCTGGGCAAATGAGGGTGGGTTTCCAGTTCCAGTTCGTGAAACAATGCGATGCGTTCCTTTCTTTTCGGAGTTTCCGGTTCTTTCCACCTCGCAGGGGAGGGGGTTGAACGGGTGGGGCGCGATACGGGTTGAGGCCGGACGATCCCGCGAATTCAGCATGGCCGTGACGGGATGCCTCGTCCCCGTGACGCGACGCGTCGTCCAATTCTTCAAAACGCACCGACCCGGACGAAATGACGACCGCCGGGATCCGCCGGTTCGGTGATTTTTGACCCAAAAAGGCGACCGAACTCACCCGGCCGGGTCGAACAGGACACCTGGTTAACAGGACTCGCCGGGACTCGACAACGGCCCTCTGGGCGAGCTTGACGAACGTGTTTGGATTCGCCGGGACTCGTCTGAAAACGCCGCCGGCGTGCCACGGCGGCCCGCCCGGCAGTGAGGATTCCGCGAAATTTTCAGGGGTGGACAAGCCTCCGGCGGCAACTTCAGCTGTCGGACCTGACGAGTTGGGTCGAGCCGATCGCAAGCGGCCCGGACCTTCGCCAGACGGTTGGGTTTTGCAAACTCCACACGGGATTGCGGCTGGATCATGCCGGCCGGCGGCAGGCCACCCGCGCGGTGACCAGTCGCCGGAATCGGCCAATACGTCCAACCACCCGTACCACCCGCAAAACCGTCAAATCCCGCGAAAAATTCTGAGCCAGCCGGATTTTTACGCCGGCCGGGATGGTAACAAGTAACGGGATTCGCCCCCTTGACGGGTGAAAGCGGGCCAGTTTCCGGACATTTCTTTTAAATTTTCTTTATTTGGGTGCTTGTAAACTGACCGCCCAGTCATGATAATTGCGTGCTAGTCTGTATCACCAGGCGTTTTTTCTCATCCACCCTAACGTCGCGTTTAACGAGCCAAACTGGTTTCCGCTGCCCATCCCTGATAAATCCTGGCCAGTGTTTGACCGTTTGAAGTTGCTGTTTTTTTCTATTTTTCGGAGGACTGTGTATGTCTAATCGTAGAAAAGGGTTCACATTGGTTGAACTCCTCGTTGTGATTGCCATTATTGGTATTCTTATGGCAATGTTGCTGCCTGCCGTTCAGCAGGTACGCGAAGCGGCACGTCGCACCGACTGTGCCAACCGTCTGCGTCAATGTGTGTTGGCGACTCATTCCTTTCACGATGCCAACAAGCAACTGCCTGTCGGTTTGACTGCCCAACAAACGTGCGATGACGTTTTTGCGCAAGTCTACGACAATCAGTGCACCTCGATTCTGGGTCTGTGCCAGCCGTTTATGGAGCTGAATGCTCTGTATCAGGGCGGCAATCCGGACGGATTCAACTTCCGCAAGGACCTGAACGAACTGGTTGACGTCATGGGCAATCGGCTTTACATCGATGCTTTTGACTGTCACGGTCCGGGAACGGCTGACCCCAACGCGGTCGACGGTTTCCAGGACTTCCTGTTGACCGCCGTTCCTGACTTCCTGTGCCCCTCGGACAACATCAACGACGTTGTTTTCGACCTGGGTGTTGGTGGTTCGGCCGGTGCCAACTCGTCGTTCTTTTCGTACCAGCCCCTGTGGGATGGTGTAACCAACACCGACATGAACTGGTCGGGTTTCCTCGGGTTCTTCTCCATTGGCGGTGTTAATACCCAGGACTTCTGGTTCAACCGAACCAACTACGTTGGCTGCATCGGTGCTCACGGCCACAACATTGGTCCGGAACGCGAGCGTTGGAGAGGCTGTGTTGCTCCTCGACGTCGTGTAACGCTGGAAACGATTTTTGACGGCACCAGCCGTACGGTCATCATGGCCGAGACGATTGGCCCGTTCTTTAACAACATTCGCGGCCGTACGATTGATGATGACAACAACGCCAATGTCACGAATTCGTTGCCTCGATGCTGGTTCATGAACGGTGGAGTTCAGATGCGGGGATGTATCCCCTACAATCAGGCTTCCCTGTATGACGGTACCTACACCATTCAGGATCCGCTGGATCCGTCCGGGGACATTTTTGACGGCCGGCAGATTCCGATGCTGGGCGACACCAAGTTCTCGTCCGATATCGGTTTTGGTGCCACGCACCCGGCTGGTGTCAACATGGGCTTGGCTGACGGTTCGGTCCGAACGGTTACCCGCTCGACCGACTGGATGACCTTGTACGAAATCGGTGGTGCCGCTGACGGTGGCGTTCCTCTCGACTTCTAAGGGTTAGTCAACAGGATTTTTGACATGTTTAAGAAATTTGCAATCGTAGTTGCTGTCTGCTCGGTCTCGCTGGCTGGTTTAACGACCATCGGGTGTGGAGGACCGGGGGAGCCTACGACAGCTCCTTACGTTGGGACAAAATTTGATCAGGGACGGGGGGATAACAAAAAACAGGAAATACCTCCTGGATTCCCCGAAGATGTCACTGCGGATGATCTCAAGAATCTCCCCGCAGGTGTAGCTCCCAACTAGGTTGTTGTTACTTACCAACTTTCCGGGGTGCCCCTTTCGGCACCCCGGTTTTTTTTGCACCTGACCCATGTCAGGCTGTCGGCCCGGGAATGACTTGCCGGGATCGGGGCCCGTCCGATCACTATCGTGCAATCGACCATCCCGTTATCGCGACCGCCGCATTGAATTCACGGACGGATTGGTGAAAACAGATCGTTCGACCATCGCCGAAATGCCGCCCGACGGCAAACCGGATCGGCGCCGTTTGGCGCTGTTCCCGGGATTCGCACTGCGTTGCGGACATGATTCCCGGGTGCAATGGAATGGCCTGGTGTCGGGCGTCGCCGTTCGTGCGCGGTCGCACCGGATCCGCCGCCGCGTACTGATTAATCTGTTGGGACGGCTGATGGATGCCCGTCCCGAGCAACTGCAAACCGAAATCTGCCGCCGTCGAACCGAGCCGTTTTTCCTGGCTCCGGCCCGGGCAACCCGGGTTCGTTTCACCGTGCAGGATCGCCCGATCGCCGGCTTTGCCAGGACCAAACGAAACGGGCATTTTCGAATCCGGGTCCATCACGAAATGCTGCCCCCGCTGCCGGCAACCACCGATTCGATCGAAATATCCGCAGCCATTCCGAATCACCAGGTTACCAGTCGCTTGCACTTGCTGGAGCCCCGGGGATTGTCGGTCATCTCGGATATCGACGACACGATCAAGTTTTCCAACGTGGAAAATCGGGCCGAATTGCTGGCCAATACGTTTCTTCGGGAATTTCAGGTGATTCCCGGAATGTCCGACGTTTACGGCTGGCTGGCCGGCCAGGGGGCGCGGTTTCATTATGTCACCGCCAGCCCGTGGCAATTGCATGAACATCTGCAGCAGTTCATGATCGACTTTTCCTATCCCGATGGATCGATGCATTTTCGGACGTTCCGTCTCAGCGATCATTTGTTAAAACGCCTGGGTGTGATTCATCGAGGTGGCAAATCGTCCGCCGTTCGCCGCATTCTGGCCAGCTGTCCGCAGCGCAAATTCGTGCTGATTGGCGATTCGGGTGAAAAGGACCCGCAGATCTACGCCCGCTGTTTTCGGGACCACCCCCATGCCATCCAGCGCATCCTGATCCGCTTGACGAAACCCGAACACCGCTACCGCGAATCCATCATTCGCGCCCGAATCGGCCTGCCTGAGCAAATCTTCGCGACCTTCCAGACCGGCGAAGAACTGGGAAACCTGTTGGCCGACCAGATCTGAACGGCGAATCGCCGATTCCGGCCGTGGTCCCCCACGTTGGCCTGGGAGGCAGGGATTGTCGCCTGGGGTCGCGGCGGCGCAACGTTTTACCCCTTGTGAGTTTCCAGCGATTTTATAAAAATAGCTGACTCTCGTGGCCGCGCGGTTTCAGGGTAAAACGATGCGGTATGAATTGATGCGCACGGGGCGGTTTCGAAAGTTCCGTGTTCGCGAATGCGGGATCATCGAACCGTTTCCCTGGCGGTGGATGGCCACCCGGGTGTTCGTGATCAGGTTTTTGGCAAGGTTGCGATTCGGTCGGTGACCGATGTGCCAACGTTGCAATACGGGGTGCCCCGCGATGGATCCGGCGGCGCCTGTCCCTTCACAATATGGAATCTCGGAAAATCGCCTGACCGGACATTGCCGGCAAGTTTGTAATCTGGAGTAGTTTTTCCACATGTCTCGATACACTGGTCCCAAAGCCCGCATCAATCGTCGTCTGGGCACATTAATCTACGAATCCAACGGTGCCTCGAGAGGACTGGAACGACGTCCCAATCCGCCCGGGATGCACACCCGCGGCCGGCGCCCCTCCAATTACGGCGCCGCCTTGATGGAAAAGAAGAAGATCAAGCATTACTACGGTCTGGGCGAAAAACAGCTGCGCCGCTACTTTGACAAAGCCACTCATTTGAAGGGTAATACCGGCGAACAGTTGCTGATGATGTGCGAACGCCGTCTGGACAACGTGATTCGCCGCGTCGGCATGACCCGGACCCGCTGTCAGGCGCGTCAGGGAGTGGCCCACGGTCACTTTCGGGTCAACGGGACCAAAGTCGACCGACCGTCCTTTCAGGTGCGGCCGGGCGATGTCATCACCCTGCGCAGCAAGCCGGCGATTCTCAACCTGTACCAGTCCATTATGGCGCAGGGCGTCGAAGGCGCCGGGCTGGAATGGGTCGCATTTGATGGTGAAACCCTGACGGCGACCGTGCAGGGCACGCCCGGGCCCACCGACATCAGCCTGCCGGTCGACGTCAACACGGTGATCGAGTTTATGTCCCGCTAGGGCGGTCGCGGGAATCTGGCCCGCCCGACAATGGCGGCCGAACAATGGCGGCCGAACAATGGCGGCCGAACAATGGCGGCCGAACAATGGCGGCCGAACAATGGCGGCCGAACAATGGGCGACGGCCGGAAAATGACCGGCCGGAAAATGACCGGCCGGAAAATGACCGGCCCGACAACGGGTGATCCCCAGGAACCCGTTCGTCGCGATGACGCGGAATTTCACAATCCCGGCAAGCCAGCCAGTTGCGGTCACGGCTTGCTTTTTTTTCGAACCTCAGGAATCTGGTTTCATGCATACTCCCCTGGTAGTGATTGGTGGTGGCCCCGGTGGATATGCGGCGGCGTTTTTGGCCGCCGATCACGGAATGGACGTCACGCTGGTGGAATCCGAACCGCGGCTGGGCGGCACCTGTTTGCTGCGTGGTTGTATTCCCTCCAAGGCCTTGCTGCACGTGGCCCGCGTCATTTCCGAAGTCGACGAGCTACGGTCCGACTGGGGAGTTTCCTTTGGTCCGGCCGACATTTCAATTGACCAGGTTCGCGATCGCAAGGACAAGATTATATCGACCCTGTCCGGTGGCCTCGGGCAACTGGCCAAACGTCGCAAGGTCAAAGTCATTCAGGCCCGGGCCCGGTTTGAAAGTTCGTCCAGTCTGGTTCTGGAGGGTGATCACGAATCGATTCCGGAGGGCGGCCAACTGGGTTTTGACCATTGCATCATCGCCACCGGCAGCGTGCCCGCCATGCCGGCCGCCTTTGATATCGGCAGCGATCAGGTGTTTGATTCCAACGGAGCACTGGCTTTGCGGCAGGTTCCCCGGCAAATGCTGGTAATTGGCGGTGGTTATATCGGTCTGGAAATGGGAACCGTCTATGCCAACCTGGGCAGCGAGGTCAGCGTGGTGGAATTGACCGACGGACTGTTGCCGGGGGCCGACCGGGACCTGGTCCGGCCACTGGAGAAACGACTGAAAACCCTGTTCGGGGATCGCATCTGGCTGAACACCAAAGTCGGCAGCCTCGGCAAACGCGACCAGAAAATCGAAGTGGCTTTTGAAGGCCCCGGCGAATTCGGAACCAAAACCTTCGATGCCGTTTTGGTCTCGGTCGGACGCCGACCCGTCACGGGCGACATCGGGCTGGAACATACACGTTGTCAAACCGACGAGCGCGGGTTCATCAAGCATGACGACCAGCTGCGAACCCACGATCCGGCCATTTTCGTGATCGGCGATGCGGCCGGTGAACCCATGCTGGCCCACAAGGCGACACATGAAGGCCGACTGGCCGTGGAAGTGATTCATGGCCAAAACGTCAACTTCGACAAACGCGCGATCCCGGCGGTCGTATTCACCGATCCGGAAATCGCCTGGGCTGGAATCACCGAAGCCGACGCCAAGCGGACCGGGCGAGAAATTACGGTCGCCAGTTACCCGTGGGCCGCCAGCGGCCGATCCCAGGCACTGGGCCGCACTGAGGGACTGACCAAATGGATTGTGGATCCGGAGACCGAATGCGTGATCGGCTGCGGCATCGTCGGACCCGGGGCCGGCGAATTGATCGCGGAAGCCGTTTTGGCAATCGAAATGAGTTGCGAGGTGCGGGATATCACCGAATCCATTCATCCCCATCCGACGCTCAGCGAAACCCTGATGAATGCCGGCGAAGTTTTCTATGGCACAGCCACCGAAGTCTACAAACCCAAACGCAACCGGGGCTAGGTCATGAGCACCGAAACTCCGCGTCGCGTCCTGCGTTCACCGCGCGAAATCGGGCTCATGCGACGGGCCGGACTGCTGGTGTGGCAAGCCCATCAGGCGGCGGCCCGTTTGATCCGGCCCGGGGTCGCCACCGGCCAACTGGATGCCGCCATTGCGGACGTGTTTCGCCAGCACCAGGCGATTCCCCTGTTTTTGGGGTATCCCGGAAAGACGCCGTTTCCGGCCGTCTCCTGTATCTCAATTAACGAGGAAGTCGTGCACGGAATCCCGGGCGATCGGCAACTGGCCGACGGGGATATCGTCAGTATAGATACCGGGTGCAAACTGCAGGGCTGGTGTGGCGATGCCGCCGTCACCCATGCCGTTGGCCAGATCCCGGACAACGCCCAACGTCTGCTAAGCGTGACCGGCGACGTTCTCAACCTGGCGGTTAAACGGATGGCCTGCTGCCACAAGTGGAGTGAGGTGGCGCGGGAGATGCAATCGTTCGTCGAAAGGGCCGGCTTCTCGGTGGTCACCAGCATGGTCGGTCACGCCATCGGCCAGGAAATGCATGAATCCCCCCAGGTGCCCAACTACTACGATCCGCACTGGGTCAAGGATGAGGATTTTGGATTGCGTCCAGGAGTCGTCCTGGCCGTTGAGCCGATGGTCAACGTGGGCGGTCCCGAGTTGCGGCATTTGGCCGATCACTGGACCACCGTCACCCGCGACGGCTCGCTCAGTGCCCATTTCGAACACACGATCGCCATCACCCGCAACGGTTCCCGCCGATTGACCGGGCCACCGGTCAGTGACGAGGAAAAAGCGGATCTGCCGGAATGGTTGCAGGATGAATCCGGCTGGGTGCACTGGTAATCCGCCCCGGAGCAACCGGGGAAGCCTCCCCATCACTGGTCGCCGTCGCCCGGCTGCCGGTATCGCTCCTGGTTTTCGTACAGCGTTTGACGTACCTGGTACGCTTCATTGGGCGAATCGCTGAGGGCAATCACCCGCGTTTGCACGTCGCGGGCCTTGTCGAACTGGCCCGCCGCGGCCCAGGCGGCCGCCAGGGTCTCGAGGTTTTCAGGCGTTTCCCCCTCGCTGGCGATCGCCTGGCGGATGATCGTTAACGCCTCATCCGGATCGCAAAGGCTTTCATCCGGACAGGTGGCCAGCAACCACGCCAGCCGTTGCATCGCGGGACCCTCGGGGGCCGCCGCCATGGAATCGCGATAATCCTGCAGCGCACCGGCCCATTGTTGCACCTGTTGCCGGGCATCGCCGCGGTTCACCAGAGCCCCGGAATTGCCGCGATCGATTTGCAGAATCCGGTCATAAAATTCGATGGCCGGTTCCGGCTGGTTCAGAGCCAGCAGACAGTTGCCGCATCCGTTCAGTGCCGGCAAATCCCGGGGGTTCGCCGCAACGGCAGCCCGATAATCGGTCAAAGCCTCGTCGAATTGCCCCAATTCATACAGCAATTCGCCCCGATTGAATCGGGCCACCCGGGCGTCGCCGGAATCCGGTCGCCGTGCAATGAGTTCGGACCAGTCATCGACCGCGCGTTGGTACTGTTCCAGTCGCGTCAGCAAAATAGCCCGGTTTTTCAGGGCCTGCCATTTGCCGGGATCCGCGGCGATCGCCGCATCCAGGTCCCGGCACGCCCGTTCCAGCACTTGTTGGGCCTGAGCCTCGTTTCCAATTTTCTGGAATTGGTCGGCCAAATCCATCCGGGTCCGGGCCCGTCGATTCAGGGCCCAGGACTGCAGCGACTGGACGTACCGCACGTGCTCCGGACTGTCCGGCGGCGTTTCCAGAATTTGCTGGCACTGCTGAATAATGGCCGAATATTCGGTCGCCGACCCGGCCGAACGGGACAATCGGGAAACCGCCCCGATTTTCTGGATCACGGCCTGGCCGTCATCGGATTCTGCCGGAGCAGTAGAAGGCTCCGGCACGGATTGCGCCTGCAGTGCACAGGGCAGCGCGGGAAGCAACAGGGTCAGCAAACTGGCCGTTCCCGGCGTTACCCGCCGAATCAGTCGGGTTAGCGGATGTTGCCTGGCATGTCGTTTCATCATTCCCTCCCTGGTGGATCCGAACCATCTATTGGGTCCGAACCATCTATTCGTGCGGTTCGGTCATTCGCATTGGATCGAGCGCCTTGGCCAGCGTCTCGGGTGGCAGAATCTGCTGTTCGGTACAAAGCTGGCGAATGGTCTTGCCCGTTTCGAAAGCCTGTTTGGCCAGTTTGGCTGCCTTTTCGTAACCGATATACGGATTCAGGCTGGTAATCATGGACAGGCTTTGTTCCACAAACGATTCGCATTGTTCCACATTGGCCTGTATCTCGGCTGCACAAAAATCGACAAACGCATTGGTCCCTCCGCTCAGCAGCTGAATGCTCTCAAGCGTCGTTTGCCCCATCACCGGCATCATGATATTCAGTTGAAACTGGCCGCCGGCTGCCCCGGACACGACGATCGTCTGATCGTTCCCCATGACCCGGGCCGCCACCTGCATCAGGCTTTCGCACATCACCGGATTGACCTTGCCGGGCATTATCGAACTGCCGGGCTGGCGGCTGGGCAATTGCAATTCGAACAGCCCGCATCGCGGACCGCTGCCCAGCCAGCGAATGTTGTTGGCCACGTTGAACAGCGTCGTGGCGATGGTGCGCAAACTGCCGTGACATTCCACCAGGCCATCGCGCTGGGCGTTGGCCTCAAAATGGTCAATCGCCTCGATAAACGGAATGCCCGTTTCCTCAGCCAGTGCATGCGCGACGCGTTTGCCGAATTCCGGATGCGTGTTGATGCCGCTGCCCACCGCCGTTCCTCCGACCGGCAATTCCAGGACCGCCTGCAGGGCCAATTCGGCCCGTTTCACAGACAGCTCCAGTTGTCGGGCGAAGGCGCCGATTTCCTGGCCCAGACGCAATGGCGTGGCATCCATCAGGTGGGTGCGGCCAATTTTCAGGACCCGGTCAAACTCACGCGATTTTTGGCGAAACGTATTCCCCAGTCGTTCCAGTGCCGGGACCAGATCGTGGCGAATCTGCCAGGCAACCGCCACGTGAATCGCCGTCGGGAACGTATCGTTGGTACTCTGCCCCATGTTCACGTGATCATTGCCGTGGATCGGCTTGTCCCTGGAAAACCGGTCCCCGCCCCAGATTTCAATCGCGCGGTGGGCAATCACCTCATTAATGTTCATGTTGCTGGAGGTGCCCGAACCGGTTTGGAACACGTCGATCGGAAATTGATCGTCCAGTTTCCCGTCGATGACTTCCTGGGCAGCCGCCAGCAGGGCATCCACCTGCGACTGTTCCAGCGGATGTTTACCCGTGCCCGTCAGCTTTCCCAGATCGCGATTGACGACGGCACACGCGTATTTGACCCGCCCCATGGCGTGGATCAGCGATGCTGGCAGGGTCCATCCGGAAACGGGAAAGTTCTCAACGGCCCGCTGGGTTTGCGCACCGTAGTAGGCGTTGGCCGGGACCTGCACCGCGCCCATCGAGTCGTGTTCCGTGCGAAAACCGTCGGACGGGGTCCCGCCGGTCGCCGTGTCGGGTTCGGTATCAATACTCATGTTGTGTTCCGATTTTCAATGACAACTATAATCTGACGGTCAAATATTCACCAAGCCGAGTTGCTTCACGACCCGTCGCAACGTTGATTCTACCGTGTTGATGCCGGCCTGACAGCATGAATCAGCGGTGCAATGTCACGCCATTTCGGGGCACCGGGACCGGCATCGTGCGATCGGAACCCGTGCCCGATTCGGCCATTCGGTCGATGGCTTTTGCATGGTTGTTGAACCGGGAAAGGAGGCCCCATGCCGGAAAAACCTGGAAAACCGCCCGGTAACCCGCCACGGCGTGTCACTCCAGGATCACAGCCAGCGCCGGGAAAGTCGTTCCCGTCGATCGTCAGGAACAACTCATCGCTCGCGTCAACGCCTGACCGCTCGCGTCATTGCAGTTGGCCTTCCGGTCGGCACCCGTGGCGAGGGCGTTTTCCGGCGGACCGCGCAGCCTGAACCGCCGACTCCGTTGTCGGTGCCGGGATCCTGGTCGGCGGCCGGACCAGGACGCGCCGCCGCTTGCCCGACCGGCCATCGGTTGACATGACCCCGGCCCATCCATGGCGTGGCGTGAGCCGCGGGGTGTCACCGGGGACGCTAGCAATGTCGGGCTCGCGGGCCACCCATCCCCCGCGACAGCGCGCAATTGACCTTGAGTCCCGCCGCGGATTTCAGGTAGAAGCCGCTGACTATTACTGACCGCTGCCCTTGGAAGCCAGGATCTCTCCAGGCTGTTGCAACGCAAACATGTTCTTGCTTCGGCAAACCGGCTCGATCTTACGCGCCTGCGGATGCGTGGCGGCGATTGTCGCTGCGCGGGGTTTGTTGGCCCAGGAACCGGCAACACCCTATCGGGTTCCAGTGAGCGGCAACAATGCCGTGGTTCATGCCGGACCGGGATCCACCCACTACGGAACCGATCGGCTGCCGCCCGGGACAACCGTTGATGTGTATCGGCATGACCCCGGTGGCTGGATGGCGATTCGTCCGCCTGCCGGCAGTTTTTCGCTGTTGCAACGGGACGAGTTGGAACTGTTGCCGGACGGTTTGGCACGCGTCAAATCCGACGACACGGTGGCCTGGATCGGTACCCGGCTGACGCCGGTCGACAATCCGATGTGGCAAATCCGGCTGAAGCAGGGAGAAGTGGTTGAAGTCCTGGGAATGGTCGACCGCGAGAAATTCGAACTCGGTGCCGACGAACCGGACTGGATACAGATCATGCCGCCGAAGGGCGAATTTCGCTGGATTGCGGCCAGCGACCTGGACCTGAGCGAGCGCCAGCCATTGCCGGCGGCCCGGGATTCCGGGGCGGTCGCGCATTCAACCGGCGACATCGGGTCCAGTGATCCCGATCGTGCGTCATCATCGCGGGATGCGGATCCGGCACCCTCCCGCCGGGAATCAACGCGTGTACGAAATCGCAATCCGCAATCAACCGGTGCGGAGGACTCCTGGGCAATCGAGGTCGACGACCGGACTCGTGCGCGAGACGGGTCGCAGACCCCGGTGCCGGGCCACGACCTTTCCCGATCCACCGCCGCACGGGAACCCGAATCTCAGGGATGGCAGCCGGCCCGTCAAACCATCGCCAATTTTGTGTCGCAACGGTCCGGTTTTTCCGCTGACGTCCAGCCGGCCAACGCCGGTTTGCCTGCCTGGAATCAACCCGCATTCGCCGAAGGGGAAGTTTCGCATATTCGTGCCGGAATATTTGATTCGCTGGACAGCGCCGGAGTCAATTACCCGGGAACGGTTGTGGCGGCATCGGCCAGCAGTGGATCGCCCCTGTCGACGCTGGAGTTGCGTTTGACCCGGGAGATGCTCAAGCCATCGCCGGTCGAATGGAACCTGCAAGATTTGGCGCGCGAGGTTCAGCGAATCCGTGACACCGCCATGACTACCCCGGAACAAAACGCGGCCGACCAGCTGATGGAAAAAATTCGCCGCTGCCGGGAAATCCAGGCAGGGTTTCAGGCCACCGATGGCCTGGCCGTTAGCGACCCGATTACCGGTTCTGCGGGCGGGTTCAGTCGGTCCGGGCCATCCACCCCGGTCACCGGCATGACGTCAGGCAACAACGCGGAATTGCTGCACAACTATGATGCCTTTGGCTGGTTGAACGAACTGGTTCGTGACGGGGGTCGGGGACCCTCCACCTATGTATTGCAGGATGACCTGGGACGAATTACGCATCATATCACCGCACCGCCCGGCCTGAACTTGCGACGCTATTTAACCCAACGCGTGGGAATAATCGGGAATCGCGGATTCAACCAGCAACTGAATCTGCAACACGTGACGGCCGAGCGGGTGATTGCGGTTGACCAGTTGCGTCGCTCAGCGCCAGTCGCCCGGACAGGCCGCGTTCGGGCCGTTGTTTTCCAAAACGATTTCTGACGAAGCGACACTATGCTGGCGTGATTCATGGTTCAGGCGACACATCCCGTGGCTGCGCCGGCATCAGGCCCGGCGCAGGCGGCGCCGCGACTACTCGTCATCGCGGTTGGCCGCCTCACAGGCAACCTGCCCGCCGACGATCGTGTAATCGACCCGGGCGTCCCGAATCTCCTCCACCGGACAGGACATGATGTCCCGGGACAGCACCACGATATCCGCCAGTTTGCCGGGTGTCAGTGAACCCTTGATGGATTCTTCAAACGCCGCCCAGGCGCAGGCCATGGTATACGAATACAGCGCTTCCTGGCGGGACATCGCCTGATCGGGGAAAAAGGTTGATCCATTGTTCAGCTGGCGTGTGACCGTGGCATAAAAGCTGGCGATCGGATCCACATCCTCGACGGGCGCGTCGGTCCCGTTGGTCACCACCGCGCCGGATTGCAGCAATTTTTGCCAGACGTAGGCGCCTTGCTCGGCCCGCCGGGGCCCCAGACGTTGCAGTACAAAAATGGCGTCCGAGGTACAGTGAATCCCCTGCATGGAAGCAATCACGCCCAGTTCCCCGAATCGCCCGATGTCGTCCGGGTGCAAATGCTGGGCATGCTCGATACGCCAGCGTCGCGATGCGTCCGTCGGATTCGCCTGAAACGCCTTTTCAAATACGTCCAGCACGACCCGGTTGGCCCGGTCACCAATGGCGTGAATGCAAAGCTGGTAATCGTGTTCGATCGCCAGTTCGGCGAGCCGTTCGGCCGTTTCGACCGGCGCCGTATTCAATCCCTCGCTGGTCGGCAAATCCTGGTAGGGTTCCAGCAGCCATGCTCCGTGAGCTCCCAGGGCTCCGTCCAGAGACAATTTGATACCGCGTACGGTCAGAAAATTGTTGCCGGCACCGATGACGCGGGTGGCTGCCAGGTTGGATTCCATCAATTCCGGATGGTCTCGCACCATCACCCACAGGCGAACTCCCAACTTTCCCTGTTCCGCCAGGTCCCGAAAACGGGCAATCGTGGCGAACGACGAGCCGGCGTCCTGAAAGCTGGTAATCCCCTTGCGCAAACATTCTTCGGTCGCCAGCTCGATCGCCCGATCCAGCAAACGGGCCTGATCGGCGTCGGTCAGCCGCGCCTCGTCTCGTACACGGGCCCGGGTAACCAGTCCCTGGGCCGTTTCCCGAAATATACCAATCGCCTGACCGGACTCGTCGCGGAGAATTTCACCTCCCGACGGGGGCGGAGTATCGGCCGTGACCTGGGCAAGTTGCATGGCATAGGCGTTGGCGAAACACATATGTCCGCTGGCATGCGTTAACAACACCGGGTTGTTGGGTGATACCTGACTGATCCGTTCATGCGTGGGATAGCCGTCGACGGCGTTTTCCGGTGTTCGCGTCCATTTCTCCTGGTGCCAGCCTCGCCCGACAATCCATTCTCCCGGCGGCGTGATCCGCACCGCGTCGGCAACCTGATCCACAACGTCATCCCACGATTCGGCCCGGGTCAAATCCAGCATCATGCGAGATTGTCCCAACCCCACGAAATGGCCATGTCCCTCGATGAATCCCGGGATCGCCAGCCGGCCGTCCAGTTCGATGACTCGAGTCTGGCTGGTTACGAGTTGGTCGATTTCCTGATCAGTCCCGACGGCCATGATCCGGTCGCCTGCCACCGCGATCGCTGTGGCTTCGGGTTGTTCGGGATCGACCGTCACGACCTTGCCACCACGCAACACGAGATCAGCGGACTGTTGCGCCACCAGCTGACCGGTGCCGGCCAGCAGCCCCCCGGCGCCACGGCCATGCAAAATGCCAGGATGGATTGGAATGCTCGCAAGACCGAATGGTTGGGGGCTGGATAATTCATGGTGATGAAACGAAAAAATGGATTCAGGAGTGTTGTCGAATACGTGGATGGGTTGCCACGGCTGGCTCGCGGAAACGGCACCCTGCCGTCAAAACTTCATGTTAGCTTCCGGGCCGGTTTCAGGTCTTCAGGTCACAGGGCTGCCCAAGGCGAAAATTTTCCTGGCGCGGGTCAGGGAACTACAGGCTGTTAAGGAAGGCCAGTAACGAACGCAATTCCGATTCACTCAAGACGCGGTCCAACTGGTGTTTGCCCCGTGTGAATACCTCCGCCAGCTGGTGATAGCGGGCGTCATGGAACCAGGCCGATCGCTGGCCGACCCCGATCAGTGATGGTGGATTAAACCGGGAATTTCCCGCTTCGTCAATCAATCCAATGTCGCGGATCTCCGGGGACGTCCACAATTCCGGGGCGTGGCATGCGGCGCAGTCCAATTGAAAAAACAGTCGCCTTCCCGCGTCAATCCGCTCGACCGTCATTTCCGCGCGGGCGTTGGCCAACGGAGGAGGAGCGGGCAGGGCGTTGACATACGCGACCAGGGCATCCACCTGGTCCGCGGTCGGCGGTTGGTCCGACTGCATTGTGTTTTCGATCGAACTTGTGATCTGATCGGCAAGCCGGGTAAACGAGCCGTTCCAGGCCAGCGGCTCGGTGCCTCGATGACCCAGCAGGGACAAGACCCGTTTGGGTGCACCCGTCGACTGGTCACTCAAATTGTCGTTGAGGAACCCGTTGCTGTGACCGTTCACATGGCAACTGTGGCAACTCATCCAGCCGTCATGCGACAGCCGCGCATCAAAGAACAGGCTTTCCCCCTGGTCGACCTGTGTCGGTGGCGGTTGCGGACCCAGCGAAATTGTGTCGACCACCCGGCGCTGATCGACGTTGACGACCGTGACGGAATCGTCCAGCTGATTGCAAACATACAATCGCGTGCCGTCCGGCGAAAAACCGGCTGCGACAGGGCGTCGCCCGACCGGCAGATATTCCAGCGGTTTTCCATCCAGTCGGCCAAGAGCCACCTGGTCGACCCCCCCCAACGTGATCGCCAAAACGTCGTCCCCGGAAAAGGTAATCGATTCCGGATCGGCCTTTCCAGCACCGGCCCCGCCCAGCGAAAGGGCGATACCGCCGGCCGGCATTGCAGACACCGCGTGCTCGCCAGGGGCCGAAAAGAAGGCATCGGGCGAATAGATCCGCACCTGATTGCCAATCACCAGTCCCCAATGCACATCGTTGCGAACCGCATGAGCCAGGGGATTCAGGGTTTGGCCGGCAACACAAACTCGACCGGTTGACGGCTGCACGGCCACATCGGCCGCCCGGCGAGCCAGGTTGCGACCACCATGGACCACCTCCAGCCCATCAGGCCAATGGCAAGACCACCGGCTGGAAAACGCATCGGCTGCCAGAATCGCCGGGGCCGGATCGGCGAGCCAACACAGCGATCCGGCGGCGAACGGCAGGTTGACAACGGTCGAGGGCAACGCCAGATGCGGCGGGTCCGGGGCCGTGATCTCGTCCGGCAATTCGATACATGCCAGCTGACGCGACCACAAACCGGCGATATAGCATCGCTTGCGCTGCGGATCGACCAGCAATGACCGGGGCCATGATATTGTGGCGGATCGCCACACGATTTGCACGCCAGGTTCAGCCGTTAACCGCAAACATATCAACTGGCCCGCGTCAAAATCAGCAGCCAGATACAAATCGTTCCGCCACCATCGCAAGTCCGACAGGCGTTGTCCGACAGGCCATTCGCCGGCCAGCTGCCCGTTGGCGAGATCAATCAGGGAGATGGTTCCACGCCGACCGTTGGCGACCAGCAGCTGATCACCGGCGGGATCGACACAACAGGTCACCGGCCGGCGCCGGGACACGGCGGGTTGGAAATCGCAGATGGCCGTTGGAGGACCGGGCCGCATCTCCGCCAGCTGCAGCCCGATGGCCATGGCCAACAACCACCCAATTGCCAAACGGCATGGAAAACGGGATGGAAAAAAATTCGTCATCGGGCGCCCGGAGGCCGGCGGGGAAACTGGTTGCAGAGATTGCCAGTATAGCAAGGCGGTGGTCGGGATTGTCGACCACCGGGTTCCGACTTCAATGGGTCTTGACGCTGCGGCAGCCCGCCCAGCGGCGACGCGGTCCAGCGCCCGAACATTTCCCGGTATGCCTGAAACAACTCGTGCTTTTCCGAACCGTCCAGTAACCAGCCGTAATGTATGCCACCCCACGCCAAAACACCAACCACCAGCATGGCCTGAAATACGGGCAACAGCAGGGCCAGCGGTATGATCGCCGTCAACCAGACCCCGCGATCCGGTTGCCACCCAAACCGGTAGTTGATCAGGTACAACGCAAGCAACGCGGTGGCGTTGGATAATGTGGTGGCCCATACCGCACCGGACAAACCGAATTGGGGAATCAGCCACAAGTTCAGGACGAGGTTGACCGCCAGTCCGGAGATCATGGCCGCACAGGCCCATTTGCCCTTTTCTCCGCACCACAGGTAGTCCTGCCCCACCGTCAACAGGCTGTACCAGATGCAATACACCAGCGTCAGTCGCAGCACGGACTGGCCCTCCGAGTATTTGCCTTGCAGTACGTAATCGAACAACAGCGGAGCAGCACCACAGGACCCCAACGCCAATGGCCGTGAACCCCAGGCCGGTCAGTTTCAAAGTCCAGCGCAACTGCCGGGAGACTTTGGCGTGATCTCCGCGTTCCCAGCTGGCGGTCATGTAGGACATCAAAATGCCGCTCAGCATGGCCGCCAGTCCCACGAGGACCAGGGGAATAATCCGTCCGCTGTGATACTGGCCCACCAGCGCCTGGGCTTCGATCGGCGAAACCGGAGCCAGATGCAGCAACATCGCGCGATCGACCGTCTCGTACAGGTTGGAAACAATGTTGATGATCCATAACCATGCGGCGAACGGGGCCACCCGGGACCACATCGATCGAGGGGCCAGCGGTTGTCGGCTGGAATCAATGAAATCCCGGTTGCGGGTCAGGTAAATCAGGGCAGGAACCGTTCCCGCCGCACAACTCAAAATAAAACCGGCCAAAATAGCCCCGGTGCTGGCTGACCAGAAAAACATCAGGGCCAGTGCCAGAACCGCGAACGACACACCGTTGACCAGCCGCATCACCGTCACCAGGCGGATTTGGCGCAAGGCCTCCATCAGTGATGCCGTAAAATTGAACGCCACAACCACAAACAGCGTGGTGGCCAGCATGGTCACCAGTGGCGCCTGGGAAACGTCGCGATAAAGCAACCGGGCGACTGGTGCGGACGCCACGTACATCAGACACGAAAACAGAATGGTGGTAATCAGACTGACCGTAGTGATCCGAACCAGAAACGAACGCAATTGTCCCTGCTGGCGGTAGGTTTCCACATATCGGTTAAATGAGCCAGGCAATCCCAGCACGGCCAGCGGTGCCAGCAGCATCAGGTAACTCCATGTGAGTGACCATTGTCCCAACTGGTCATCCGGCAAGATTCGGCAAAACAGAATCCCGCGAATCAGCCCGATGATGCGTTGTGCGGCGGTGACCAGCAGGGCAAACAGGACGCCGAATTTCAGTGAGTCGACTTTCATCTCGGGTACGCCGACCCGCGAACTCGAATTCGTTGGCGGGACTGCTGGTGGCATCGAAAAAACACCCGAAAACAAAAAAAAGACCTGCTGATAACGAAAACACACACGTGACTTCCGTTGACGCTGTGGCAGACAGGGTCAGGTCCGCAAAGACCTGCAAAGTGTTGGTTTTGCTGGCAGCCGGGGCAAACTGCCAGTCCCGCAGAAGCATCGAATTGACGGCCGATTCTGGCGAATGTCCCGACTTTTCCGACCATTCCACGGTCGTCACCGTTCACACCTCCACTGCCGCGGCCGGGCCTCACCCGCCATGGTCGGCGCAACAATCAATAGCCATCCGTCTGATTCCTGCGTTTGGCACCGCGCAAACCTTTTTGTTTTCGCCGATGCCAGCCATTTGGAATCGCCTGCCCGGTCTGGTATATTCCCCGGGGTACCCTGCGGACCTGATGGCAGTATCGGTACGCCGTTCAAACGGCACTGCCATCCCGTTTCTGCTGGTACCGACGGGCTGTCGCTGATCACATTCCTCGTATCAACCCTTGACCCGCCATCCAGGGGTCAATGACCTCGTTAACATGGAAACAGCTTTCAAGACGGAACACGCCGTCGATCTATCCGTTGTCGCGCAGAAATCTCGAACTTCCGGAATCCCAGGTTCGTGCGGCTGCCGGGTTGTTGCATCAGGGCAACACCATTCCGTTCATTACCCGATATCGCAGGGACGCCACCAGCGGCCTGAACGAACGGCAACTGCTGAATATCCAGGAAGAAATCAGTCGCCTGACTGCCCTGGCCGAACGCAAGTCGATCATCCTGAAATCGATCGAAAATCAGGACAAGCTTTCCGATACCTTGCGTCAACAGATTGAACAGGCAACCCAGTCCCGTCAGCTGGAAGACTTGTACTTGCCGTTCAAGCCGCGCAAGCCATCGCTGGCAACCACGGCGCGACAACAAGGCCTGGAGCCCCTGGCCCGGGATATCCTGGAAGCCCGGACCAACGAAATCGATCTGCCGACGCGGGCCGCCGAGTTTGTTCGCGTTGACCGCGGATTGTCGACCGTGGATGAGGTATTCGCGGGCGTCAAACACATTCTGGCGGAACGGTTTTCGGAACACCTCAAGTTGCGCAGGGCATTACGCAAGTTGTTTTGGGAAACGGGCACCGTGGAAACGCGGCTGATTGAACCCAAACCGGCGATATCGCCTGCGAACGAGAAACCGGGGTCGTCCAAATCGGCCGCGATTCGACCGGCCGGCGAACCGCCGCCAACGGGTTCCATCGAACCCGTGGCGGCGATCGTTGAACCGCAAACCGAATCCGCCGGGAATTCGCCTGTCCCCCAGGTCGCCGTTGACCCGCCCGGACTCGACGCCGCGGGCGATGCTCCGCCCGACGCTCAACCACTCGCCGGTCAACACGCAGCGGTTCCCGATCCTGTTCCCGATGCCGGCCCGGCGGCCGACACCCCGGCGGCCGACACCCCGGCGGCCGACACCCCGGCGGCCGAATCGGCGGCCCCGGAACCTGGCGGTCACCCGGCGGCCCCCCCGGTGAACGAATCGGGCATCGTGTCGGGCGTCCCTGCGGAACCCGAATTGCAACCCGGCAACGGGAACGAGTCCGGACCCGGCGCGCCATCACCCGTGGCGACCGGGCCCCCCCCGGCGGCCGCGCCGTCCAAAAAGAAGAAAAGAAAAAAGAAGAAGAAAAAATCGCGTCCCGATCCGTTTGCCGAGTACGCCACGTTTTCGCAACCGGTTCAAAAGATTCCGCCCCACCGGGTGTTGGCCATTAATCGGGGGGAACGGGCCGGTCGCATCCAGATTCGGATCGCCGTTGACGAATCCACGGCGCGGAGCGGGCTCACGAATTGCTGGTCCCCGCCGATCACCCATATGCCGAAATACTGAATCAGGCGGCTGATGAAGCGCTGCAACGGTTTATTCTGCCGGCCGTGGAGCGCGAGATTGTGGCGGGAATTGCTGGAACGCTCGGAGACGCATGCCGTTCGTGTTTTTGCCCGCAATTTGCGGAATCTGATTTTGCAACAGCCGGTACGCGGTCATCGGATCATGGGGATCGACCCGGGATATCGTTCGGGCTGCAAGGTTGCGGTGATCGACGCGACCGGTCGGCCCCTGGGAACGGGCGTTTTTTCGATCGTGGGCAACGATGAGCGAAAAAAAACCAACCAGCGACGGCTGGCCGAGTTGCTGAATGAATTCCGGCCCAGTTTAATCGCCCTCGGCAATGGCAGCGGCTGCCACGCCGTCGAACACTTTGTCGCCGACGTTCTGGAAGGGGATTTTGCCGACAGTGACATCCGCTACGCCATCGTCAATCAGGCAGGTACCAGCAGTTACTCGACCAGTGAAATCGCCCGCGAGGAACTGCCCGATTATGATCCCCTGATCCGCAGCGCTATCTCGATTGCCCGGCGACTTCAGGACCCGCTGTCGGAACTGGTCAAGGTGCAACCCGGCCAATATCGGCGTGGGCATGTTCCAGCATGACATTCGGGCCAAACATCTGGCCGACATTTTGCAACGAGGAAGTTGAATTTTGTGTGAACCTGGTCGGCGTCGATGTCAACACGGCCAGTGTCGCCCTGCTCCGGCACGTTTCCGCTTTGGGGCCCCTGACGGCCCGCCGCCTGGTGGAACACCGCGACCAGCACGGCGCGTTTTCCGACCGCCAGGCACTGCGAGAAGTCCCCGGCATGGGCGATGTGACCTGGAACCAGGCCATCGGTTTCCTGCGAATCGAAGACAGTTCCAACCTGCTCGATCGAACCGGGATCCACCCGGAAAGCTACGAAGTGGTTCAGGCATTCCTGAAACGAATCGACGCGAATATCGAAGACCTGTTTGTTCCCGAACCCGTATCCCGCGAAAAAACCGCGCGGACCACCGCGACCGGCACCGCAACCGCTTCGGGGCAGCCATCCCACCAGCCACCCGAGACGACTGGCCAGCCTGCCGATCCGCCGGTCGCGGGTGACCCGACTGCGGTCACGGGCGACCCGACTGCGGTCACGGGCGACCCGACTGCGGTGGCGGGCGACCCGCCGGCGGTCACGGGCGACCCGACTGCGGTCACGGGCGACCCGACTGCGGTGGCGGGCGACCCGCCGGCGGTCACGGGCGACCCGCCGGCGGTGGCGGGCGACCGGCCTGCGGTCGCGGACATCTCGCCTGCCCGGAGGGCCGAGTTGCGGAATCGCCGCGACGCCCTGGCGAAACGGATCCGCGCGATTGACCCGGTCGATATGGCCCAACAACTGGGCGTCGGAGAAATGACACTCCGCGACATTCTGCGAGCGTTGCGCAATCCGACCCACGATCCGCGGGAAAACCTGCCGGCCCCGATTTTCAGGTCCAACATCCTCAAGCTGGAGGATCTGAAGCCCGGTCAGGCGTTGCGAGGTCAGGTCGTCAACGTGGTCGACTTTGGCGTTTTCGTCAATATAGGGATGGGTGACAGTTGTCTGGTCCATATCAGCCGATTGTCGAATCGGTTCATTCGTGATCCGCACTGGCATTTTGCGGTCGGCGATGTGCTGGACGTATGGGTGCAAAACGTGGACCTCGACAAGAAGCGGGTGACGTTAACGGCCATTCGCCCGGCCCAGGAGCGCCCGCCTCGCGGCGCAGGACGCAGTAGCGGTTCGCGGCAAAAACCGGCATCCGCCCGCAGCGGCAGCGACCGGCGGCCGGCCCGCTCCGGTCAGCGGGGAGGCGGACCGCGGGGACGGCATCCCCATTCGGGCAGCACGTCGCAACGACGCCCCCACAAACCCAAACCGGTAACACCGATCACCGAGGAGATGGTCGAGGGCAAGGCCCCGATGCGCTCCTTTTCCGACTTGATGCAGTTTCACAAGCGGAAGTCTTCGGAAGACCCCGAAAGCAGTGCCGATTAGGCCAGATGAGGCCATCAACCGGGTCAGGCACCCCCGGCGCCGGGCATTCGGCCACTGGGCTGCACGCCGATCCGGCGTGTGTCACGGACAAGGCAATCGCGCGTGCAACCTGTCCCGCCGTTGGGTTCGGCGCTCCGGCCTGGCGGCGCAGCGGCCGCTAGAACAGCTCCTCGATGACACGACCGCTGTTGGCAATTTTCATGGGTCGACCGTCATTGCTGGTAAAGCTCGTGTCGAGCGAAATATCCATGGCCCGGCACACCGAGGCCATCAAATCTTCCGCGGCATACGAGGGACCTTCCACGCGGGTCCCGTCCTCGTTGGTCTGGCCAATCGCCCGGCCGCCTTGCATCCCGGCCCCGCCCACCACCACGCTCCACGATCGGGCCCAGTGGTCGCGTCCGGCGTTTCCATTAATGCGAGGCGTGCGACCGAATTCGCCCATCCAGATGATTGCCGTATCCTCCAGCAGCCCCCGCCCGGCCAAATCCTCGACCAGGGCACTCATCCCCTGATCCAGCGTAGGCAACCGGTCGTTTTGCAGGGTCGGGAAGATGTTCTGGTGATTGTCCCAGCCGCCAAAGTTGACTTCCACAAACGGTACCCCGGCCTCGACCAGTCGCCGGGCCATCAGGCAGCCACGTCCAAAATTGTTGTCTCCGTAGCGTTCGATGACCTCGGCCGGTTCGTTGCTGACCCGAAAGGCCGACATCTGCTGGCTGCTCATCAGGTTGAGCGTTTTTTGCAAGACCTTGGCATGCTCGGCGGCGCTGCGCCCGCGGTTCTGTTCAATAAAACCGGTTTCCAGCAACCGCAGCGCCTGCATCCGCTGGGTCAACCGGTCGGGGGGCAGGTTCATTTCCAGATTGCGAACGTTGCCGTTGGAATCCACGGTAAAGGGAGCCCAGGCCATGCCCAAAAATCCGGGGCCTTCACTGGCACCGCCGACACTGACAAACGGCGGCAAGGCCAGCCCCTCCCGGCCCTCGGTCAACTGACTGGCAATCACCGAGCCATACCCGGGATGTTCAATATTGGGATTGGGAACAAATCCGGTGTGCATGTAGTAACGGCCGCGGTCATGGTCGGCTTCCCGGGTACTCATGTTGCGGATAACCGACAGCTTGTCCATGTGCCCCGCCAGGCGTGGCAGGTGCTCACAGATCTCGACATCGCCGCTGGTGGCGATGGGATTGAACGGGCCGCCGGTGCCCGTGTTCGGCTTCAGGTCCCATATATCCATGGTCGAGGGGCCACCCCCCATCCACAACAAAATGGCGCTTTTGCGATTCCGCGCCAGCCGGGTCGCACTGGCCGACAGGCTGTGACCCAATGCCAGCGCCGTTCCGGCCAGGGCGGAAGCACTCAGCAAATGCCTGGCAAAGTGCCGGCGTGTCATTCCCGCGGGTACCTGGTATTGCATGGCGATGTCCGTTTCCGGTTTCACAACGTGAAACCCTAGTGATTAAAAATAAATTCGTTGCTGTTCAGGATAACCCACCAGATATCCTGCAAGGCCTCGGCCGCGTTTCCGCCCCGGGCCACATACAATTGCCCGGCCACCTCCAGTTCCTCGCGAGTGGCACGACGTGACAAACCGGCCAGGAACAGATAGTCGATTTTCTGCCGCGAATCCATGGCCGTATCGCTGGCCAGCCGATTCAGCAGGCTGCCCGCTGCCCCGCTGGTTGCCACCCGCGTCATCTCACCGTTGAACATCATCAGCACCTGCGGAATCGTTCCCGCAAATGTCGTGGTTTCATCCCCCTCATCGGTTCCGAACGCCTGGGCAAACTGTTGCAGCCACTGGTTCTTGCGGCGTTCGCGCTCTTCGTAGTTGCCATAGCTTTTCTCGGCCTCGGAGGCGACCAGCAGACTTTCGTAAAGCTCTTCTGCCCGCATTTGTCGCAGATAAAATCGGGAAAACAAGGGAATTTTTCCGGCTTCCGGATTGTCGATTTCGTTCTTGCGACCAATGCGGCTGGACAGGCTGTATGGCTGCGACAACACAATCCACCGCATCAGCTGGCGATTGTCGAAGCCGATGTCCCGAAATTCGGTCGCCAGGTAACCGAGCAACTCCGGATGGGAGGGCTGGTTGTGGGGGCCCAGGTCGTCAACCGGCCGCGTAAACCCGTAGCCCAGAAAATGGGCCCAGAGGCGATTGACCTGGGCCATTTCCAGATACCGGGAACCGACCATCAACTCCGCCAGCTTCTGGCGACGGTTGATTCGTTTCAAATCGCCATGGGGATCGATCTCCGTCCCGTCCAGAAACACGGGATAGGCAACCTTGACCAGCCCGTTTCGCATCTCGTAGTACAAATCCGCCTGTTCAATGTTGTTGCTTTCTCCCCGGAAATCCTGATCCACCAGTTCGTTGCTGCCACCGGTCAACGCCACACGCCGCCCGCCAAGGGCCCGCGTCTGGCGGAAAAAGGCGTTCATCTCCCAGTACGTCTGCTGTTTCCAGTCGTTAAACGGGTGGTTGTGACACTGGGTGCACTGGACTTGCAAGCCAAGAAATATTCGCGATGTGGCGGCCGTTGCCTGGGCCGCCGAATCCTCGTTCACCTTGTCAATCAGAAAATTGACAGCCCCGTTGAATTGCTCATCATCCGGCCCGGGCATCCCGGTTGCCGTTACCAGTTCGTCAACCATCCGGTCGTATGGCTTGTTGCGGGCAAACGAGTCACGCAGATATTTTTGCATCCCCGACCGATTAATCATCGAGTTGTTGCCGTTGCCTCCGGTCCGGCCGATCAGCAAGTTTGTCCAGATCGTCGTCCAGTTCCTCGAGTATTCCTCGGTGTATTGATCATCCTGCAACAACCGGTCCACCAGTTTTTGCCGCTTGCTCTTGCCCTTGTCATTGACATACTCATTGAGTTCCTCGACCGTCGGGATTCTCCCCAACAAATCCAGAAACACCCGCCGGCACCATTCATGGTCGGTGGCCGGCGCCGACGGCTGGATTCCCCAGGCCGACCACGACTCATTGATCATCCGGTCAATCTGCCGAACCTGGGGGATGGTGTCCGCCGAAGCGGATTTGTGAGACTGCCCTGCGCCATCTGACACAGGCCCGGACCGAAAACCGTGACGGACGACATCAGGATGACCGCGAAGCAATGCGACAGCCCAATGGCCGGACCGGCCATGCTTGACGGCAGGGTAACGGACGGCGAGACCAGGCGGGATCGACTTAACATTGATCGGTTCCAAAGGGTGGCGAACCTGCTACCTTCCACTGTACCGGGACATGGCGCTGAAATCTAATCCTGTCGCCGCAATCTGCAGCTTGCTGCGGGCAATGACAGGCTTCGCCCCGTCGCAAAGAAACCAGCCGACCAGACGGTAGACATCCGGGGGGCCAGCCCGGCTGCCCCGTAACTAAACAAAAAAAAGGCCACGGAGGGATCCACCGTGACCGCGGGTATTTGGAATTTTGTCTGGTTCCGCCGTTTCCGTCGCCAAAATCGACTCTCAACTCCACTCCCGCGTGTATCATCCTGATACAGTTGTATCGTTTTAATACAATCAGAATGCAACAGCGAACGGGAGATGGGCAGCAAAACCGGCAGAAGTTTGGGGTCTTTTTGGTCCCGAGGATTGAACGAAGGATAAAATAATGGCGGCCCGAACCACAACAGGGTTAGTGAAGTGGCTCGGGCACTACCTCGTCTCGGTTCCAGCCCCGACCCATTGCAATTGCAATTGGTGGGGCCCACCACTTCCGACTCGACCAGTTGCAATCATCGTGCCAAACCGGGCTACCTGCCAGTCAAACGGTTGTTTCATGGCCGGGATGCCGGATGCCTCAGCGCGTCGCGCTCGGCACCCATCTCATCGCGCGGTGGAATGGGAGATCGCGCGGATTTTGACAGACCGGCGCGAATCGGAAACGGTTGCCCGGCGGTATTGAATGGAGTACCCCCGCAGGGGCAGAAATTGCCCCATCCCCGGCAAAGTTCCAATTGTAGCAATTATGGGTGAGATTCACGTTTGGGCAAAAGCGGTCAATTGCGGATTTGAATGTTCCGATACCTTCATCTGCACACCAGTCTGGCAACGGAATGACAACGGGCCCACGGCAGAGAGTTCGGGCGCTGGTTTACCCTCAGTACCCGCAACCTTGCTCAGGAGAAGTCAAACCATGCCTGCCAATCTCGTTCGTCTGGTTACTCGCGATACCGTTGGCGAAATCCGAATTCGCGAGTTTAACGCGTTTGATGAATTGCTGGTTTCTCACGAGCAAATCGGCATTGACGATTGCAGTACCGACCTGGAACTGCGCAGTTGTCCGGTCTTTCGGGGCCTGGTGGGTCCCATCCCCGATGGCAAGGGGATTGCCCGGTACGAGACGCCGGAAGTCTTTGAGACATTGACCAAGGAATGGGCCAGCTCACGGGTCAAACGGCGTCGGCGTCGACCGGGCGAGTCCGGCCGGCCCGCGGCACGGACGGCACCGCCGATCATCCTGAACGACTTGCCAACCGGCAATGCGCTGTCTCGTTCCTGAATCGTTCCGGGCTGGCGGGTTGACACGGGCGATCGGGCGGCGGGCCCGTGTCCCTGCCCCTTGCCGCGTGTCCCCACCATGGCGCGGCGGGTTGTCGCCCGCCTTCCAAACAACGACACCCGGCAGGGCGCATTCGGCTGAATGACATTGGGCTGAATCTCGGGCTGAACCAGGACTGCCAGCACCGACTTCAGGCAAAACAAAAAATTACCGAATGAACGGCAATCGCCGAATGTTGCGACCGGCTCGCCAACAAAAACCGGCAACTTTTTATGGCCGGCGCGAACCACCAAATGAACCAGGCCGTACATTTTTTGCCGGGACGCACCATACAACCTGTCGGGCGACCAATCAGATCGCCTAACTCTCAATACCTGATCCTGCCTGTCGGGACACAATGGTTGTACGGATCACGCAGTTGGGAAAACGTTTCGTTTTTTTGACCGCGGTCAAAACGTGATCTATGTTCTAACGTTCTGAATTCTGCCGCGCGGCCGTCCTGCGGGCCGTCGAATTCAGTTCGCTCCCTCAAATGTTGACGTTCACCGGTTGCCTGCCCGCAAGCGGCTCGTCGTGCGAAACGGATTTGAATCATATGAAACCCCATCTGCGGTCATTCTGGCTGTCTGCACTGACCAGGTTCCCGGGCTGCCTGACACTGTTGGTCATTGGCGTCTGTTTTGGCACCGCCGGATTTTCCCAAACCGTGCGTCCGGTCACGACGTCCGGGGCGGCGCGGCCGGTTGAGCTCCGCTCGCTAATCGATGAAGGCAAACAGCTGGAGGTCCAGGGACGCTGGGGCGATGCCCTGAATTATTACCAGCAAGCGCTCAAGGCGCTGCCGGAAAACCCGCAAATCAAAACCCGCCGCTCGATTGCCCGGATTCATTTTGACCTCCGGCGACGGTACTCGGATTCCACCTATGTGGAATCCCTGAAGCGGATGGGCGGCGCCAATGCCCTGAATCTGTATGCGGAAATCCTGCTCAAAATCCAGTCTTATTACGTGGACCCGCCAAATTGGGACAACATCCTGCGACACGGGCTGGCCTGCATGGAGATCGCGCTCTCGGACGACCAGTTCGTCAGCAACAATCTGCCGAACGTGGATCGGCAGCGGATCCAGCCCGCGATCGACCAGATGAACTCGGTGCTTGGAAAATACGATATCGCCTCCCGCCAGGACGCCTATATCGTGGCCAGCGATGTGTGCCGCACGATGCAGCGGCAACTGAACCTGCCGATTCAGACCTCCGTCTATGAATTCACATGCGGCGCGATCATCGCACTGGATCCCTACTCGGCGTTTATGACCAGTAACCAGTATGGCGAGACGATGTCGCAGATCGAGGGCAACTTCGTCGGCCTGGGCGTGGAGTTGAAGACGCAAGAAGATTACCTGGAGATTGTCAGCGTGATTGCCGGCGGCCCGGCCGGCCGGGCCGGACTCGTCGGTGGCGACCGGATCGTTGCCGTCGAAGGCCGCTCCGTCAGCCAGCTGGGAGCCGACGTCGCCGCCGATGCCTTGCGCGGCGTGGAGGGCAGCGAAATCAGCCTGTCAATCGAGCGGGCCGGACAGCAACAGACAGTTCGCATGCAGCGGCAGCGCGTCGAAATTCCCAGTGTGGAGGATGTGCGACTGGTCGATCAGGATGCCAAAATCGGCTATATCAAATTGACCACGTTCCAGAAAACGACCGTTCGCGACTTTGATGCCGCCCTCTGGAAACTGAACCAGCTGGGGATGCGGTCCCTGATCGTTGACGTTCGCGGCAATCCGGGCGGATTGCTGAACTCGGCCGTAACCATATCGGACCGGTTCCTGACCAGCGGTATCATCGTCTCCACGCGGGGACGCAATCCTCTGGAAGACTATGTGCACCGGGCCAAACCGCCGGGAACCTGGAATGTGCCCCTGGTCGTGCTGATCGACGAAAACTCGGCCAGCGCCAGCGAAATATTTGCCGCCGCCATTGGCAACCACCAACGCGGGGTGATCGTCGGTGAACAAAGTTACGGAAAAGGCAGTGTTCAGGGGATTTTTCCGCTGAACGTGGGTGGAGGTGGCGTGCGACTGACCACCGCCAAATTCTACTCGCCCGACGGTACGACGATCGCCCAGCGGGGTGTTAAACCCGATGTGCCGGTCCAGCTGGTGGCACGCCCGTCCACCGCCGACCAGCGACCGACCGATTCCGCATCCGACGATGCCTTGCGAATTGCCATCGAGGTGGCCCGTCGCAATTCCAGTCGGTAGCCGTCGACTGGCTGGTGGTTCGCAAAGTCCGCTGCAGCGATTGCGACCTGGCCTGTCCCCACCGCGTCAACGCCGGCTTTTTCGGTAGTACTTGTATCCGGCAGCAAAAAAACAGCCGGAGCAAACCACGCCGAAAATCAGCAGCGCCCATCTGGGGTACAGGGCCATGACCGGAGCGGTGGCATACAAGATCGCGGCGGCGACATAGAACGCGCCGGCCAGCATACTGGCCTTGACCAGAAAAACCGATCCGGCGACCACCGCCAGCAGCGGTGCCAGAGTCATCACGGGCAAATCCAGCCACCATTCGAAGGGAAACATCGCGCCGATACTGATAATACTGCCCAGCCACAGGTGAGCCAGCTGGCGTTCGACAAACATCACGGGTCCAGACCGGCGCCGCATGTACCAGAATACGACCGCCCAGGTGCCGAAACCGGCCATCCAGAACAACCAGTAGACCACGCGGTTTTCCACGCCGGCCAGATACATGATCTGGGTGATCGTACAGGCCAGCAACAAGACCAGTGAATGCCACATCCACAGCAATCCCCAGTTTTCCATTACGTTGGCATGATGGGTTTCCTTCATCATGTTGGCCATAACATGCGCCAGTCGCCGCGCAGCGCCGACACCGACTGGTCATTCAAATAGGCCTCCAGGTCGCGGGCCAGATGCCGGGCCGATGCATACCGCAAATCCTGCGGTTTTTGCAAACAGCGCATGGCAATCATTTCCAGCTGCCGATCGACATCCCGATTCAGCACGCGCGGCATGATGGCATCCTGCTCCAGCAACATCAGCACCGTGTCCACGGGCGACGCGGCCTGAAATGGCGGGCGTCCGGTCAGCATGTGGTACAACAGGGCCCCCAGGCTGTACACGTCGCTGGTCGGTCCCACCTCCCCGCGCCGCCCGACGGCCTGTTCAGGAGCCATATAGGCCGGTGTTCCAATGACGGCCCCCGTTCGCGTCAACGATTCTTCGGCGGAGGCATCGCGGGCCAGTCCAAAATCGACCACGTAGGGGCGGTTGTCTTCATCGGCAATCAGAATATTGGATGGCTTGATATCCCGGTGCAACACACCGTTGTTGTGGGCAAAGTCGATGGCTTCCGCGACCTGCATCAGAATGCGGGCCGTCTGGCGGGGTGGCATGGGACCACGAGCCAGCCGATCGGCGAGCGTTTCGCCGACAATGGATTCCATGCAAAAGTAGGCCCGCCCCATGTGATGCCCGATATCGGTAATCCGCACGATATTGGGATGATCGAGTCCCTGGGCGGCCACAGCTTCGGCCTGAAACCGTTTGCGATTGACGGCCGTTGCGAAATCGCCCTGCAACATCATCTTCAGCGCCACGAGTTGGCCGGTTTCCCGCTGGCGGGCGTGATACACCACCCCCATGCCACCGCGACCCAGCTCTTCCAGCAATTCGTAGGGCCCAAACCGGGCCGGCAGTTCCTCAAAGGGCGACAGCGACGGGGACTCACTGCCCGCGTCCTGACTTTGCAGCGTACCGGCGGCCTCGGTCACCAGCACGGTACCCCACAAATCCTGCAATTCGGCGTGGAAATCCGGAAACTCGCGGCAGGCCGACCCCAGATCGATTTCCTCTCCGGACTGCAGGCGGTCCATCAATTCCGCCACCACCACGGCCAGCCGCTCGTCCCGCTGCTCGGGCGTCTCGTCAAAGGCAGGTTGGGTGGTGGCCATGCTCCGGAATCTTGACGGGTCAATCCAGCTTGTTTTGCATCAATTCCCGCAGGCGGCGGACAGCTCGCAAATACCGCATGCTGGCCGCCGGTTCGGTCAGTCCCAAAGCCTGGGCGATTTCCTGATTGGTCAGCTGCTCGTAATGACGCATAACGATGACTTCCGCGTCCAGATCCTCCAGATCCGTAATCGCCTGCTCGACATGCCGGGCCAGTTCTTTTTCCATGGATTTGGTCGCCGGCCCCTTGCCGCCGTCGACCAGCCGCCCGGCCAGCAGAATCGAACTTTTGTCCATACCGCCCGGCACGACCATGGCCTGTTCCCGGTCCACGGAGCGTTTGGCCGATGAACGATGTCGACGATGCGCGTCGATGATGCGATCGCGGGCAATGTGACGAACCCACAGGTGGAACGGCATGGCAGGATTCTCCAGATAATCCTTTAGCCGCCGATTGGCCTCGATCAGCACGTCCTGCACAATGTCGCTGACATCGACTCGTCGCTGGATCTTTTTATCCAGTCGCATGCGGACCAGATGCCGTAACGCGCCCCGGTGCCGCTCAATTAACTGGTCTACCGCCCGGTCATCACCCGCGCGAGCCTGGGCCAGCAGTTCCTCGGTTTTGTTGGCTTCAGGCCACATGGATCGACTGCTTGCTTGATTGTCAGGGACTGTTCGCCATTTGCGTTTACGCCATCTGCGTTTGCGCCGCCATGCAGATTATACCTGGCACCACCGGTCATGGGCAGCATCGCGCTCCCGGACGAATGGCAATTGTCACCCGCGACCCGTCAGGATTCATCGACATCCCGCCCTCACAGCGAATCTAGCGGTCGAACCGCGTTGCCAGGGCCGCCAGCAAATGATCGATGTGCGTCCGGGTATTGTACAAATGGTGGGAAACCCGGATATACCAGCGATTCTCGAAATCGATGACCGGAACCTCGATACCGTGAGATTCCCACAGCCACGATTGCAGTTCGGACCAGTCCCCGGGCGGCAACGGAACATGGGCCATTGACCCGTACCAGTGATCGGAATCGACTCCAATCGGTGTTTGACCAGTCAACTCCACCAGGCGTTTGGTGGTTTCGGCGGCCATCGTCCGGACCCGGTTGCGAAAAACGTCCAGCCCAATCTGTTCCATCAATTCGATGGCAACCGGTATGGCGAAACACCCGCTCGGGTCGCGTGTCCCGCTCCAGATGAATTCCTCGTACCAGCGGTGGGGCAAATGGGGCAACAAGCGGCCCCAGCTTTTCAGGGGTGGCTGAATCTGTTCGTGGAATTCCGGATCTGCAAACAGAAACCCGCTGCCCAGCGGGGCCGACAACCACTTGTGACAACTGGCCGTATAAAACGCGCATCCCATTTCGCCCAGATCCAGGGGAACGTGGGCCGGCGCATGGGGTCCATCGATGCAAACATGAATTCCCAGCCGTCGGGCCTCGGCACAGATTTCCTGCACCGGCATGATTAGCGCCGTGGGGCTGGTTATGTGACTGACGATCAGCAACCGGGTTCGGGGCGTGGCCGGCGCGAAAATTGCCTCCACCAGTTGGGGTACCGATTCGAAATGATCCGGCAATCGGGCGACCACCAGGCGGGCGTCCCGCCGCTGACAGGCCCGTTCCCAGATTCGATGGACGGCTCCATACTCGTGATTGCTGGACAAGACCTCGTCACCGGCCGACAACGGAAAACTGTCCGCAACAATATTCATGGCAAAGGTGGCGTTTTCCGCAAAGACCAGGTTGTCGGCCGCCGTCCCCACAAATTCGGCCAGCCGGTCGATCGCCTCAAACCACAATGGTTCATACTGCCGCACGTAAAAGTCCATCGGCTGCTGTTCCAGACGCTGCCGGCAAGCCGACTGGGCCTCAAGCACCGGCCGTGAGGTAATTCCAAACGAGCCGTGATTCAGGTACGTCGTGCCCGGGCGAATCGAAAACAGGGCGGCAATCTCTTTCCAGTCGTCATCAACATCATTGCGGCGGCCGGATTCAAAGCTGATCGCTGGGTTCATGACAGACTTTCGAAACGACTTGCACAAATTCCGGGCAGGCTGCGCACGATTTTGGCAAGACCCTGGACGTGTCAAAAAAATCCAGGTCGACAAAAAACGGGCGCACGGTGGTTGCCGCAAAAAATTTTGACCGATTGGCTCGCCGCTTGCAATTGGCAGCGGGCTTTGAATTCCGCCCTCGAGCGGTTGAATCAACCGAAGACCTCTTTTTCCTTTCAGGAGAATACATGACCCCCAAGTCCGTGCTGGCGATGTGCCGTGAGAACGACGTAAAAGCCGTTGACCTGCGATTTATGGATTTTATCGGTCTCTGGCAACACACCACCATTCCCGCCAGCGAACTGACGGAAAGCGTGTTTGAAGACGGACTGGGCTTTGACGGCTCCAGCATTCGCGGCTGGCAAGCCATTAACGAAAGCGACATGTTGCTGGTGCCGCAACCCGACACCGCGTTCATGGACCCGTTCACCAAATTGCCCACGTTGAACTTCATCTGCAACATTCAGGATCCCATTACTCGCGTGGATTACAGCCGCGACCCGCGGAATGTGGCTCGCAAGGCGGTCAATTACCTGCGAAGCACCGGAGTCGCCGACACGGCCTATTTCGGTCCCGAGGCCGAGTTTTTCATTTTCGATGACATTCGCTTCGATCAGGGTCCCAATCGGGGTTACTTTTACATCGACAGCAATGAAGCCGAATGGAATCGGGGGCGGGATGAAGGTCCCAACCTTGGCCACAAGATTCGGCACAAGGAAGGCTATTTCCCCTGTCCGCCCTCGGACCAGCTGATGGATATTCGCAACGAGATGATGCAAACCCTGATTGATTGTGGTTTGCCCGTCGAGTGCCAACATCACGAAGTCGGTACAGCCGGGCAAAGTGAGATCGATTTGCGTTTTAATGAAATGGTCAAGATGGCGGACCAGTTGATGATGTACAAATACATTATCAAAAACGTGGCTCGCCGGCACAATAAAACCGCCACGTTCATGCCGAAACCGATTTACGGCGACAACGGCTCGGGAATGCACGTCCACATGTCATTGTGGAAAGGCGATACGCCACTGTTTGCCGGTGACGGTTATGCCGGGCTGAGCGAAATGGCCCTGCACGCCATCGGGGGCATATTGCGTCACGCACCCGCCATTCTGGGATTCTCCAATCCAACCACCAACAGTTACAAGCGTCTGGTTCCCGGATACGAGGCACCGGTTAATCTGGCTTACTCCCAGCGCAACCGCTCCGCCGCCTGCCGGATTCCCATGTACAGCCAGTCACCCAAAAGCAAACGCGTGGAATTCCGCTGCCCGGACCCGAGTTGCAACCCGTATCTGGCGTTTTCGGCGATCCTGATGGCGGCGGTCGACGGGATCCAGAACAAAATCGATCCCGGCCCGGCCCTGGACAAGGACATTTATGACTTGCCACCGGAAGAAGCGGCCGGAGTCGCCAAAACGCCGGCCTCGTTGTCGGCGGCCATGGATGCCCTGGAATCGGACCACCAGTTTCTGTTGCGGGGGGACGTGTTTACCCAGGATGTGATCGATACCTGGATCGCCTACAAACGGGAAAAGGAGATCGATCCCATGCGGTTGCGGCCGCATCCCTTCGAGTTCTGTCTGTATTACGACACTTGATCCCGGCAGGCCGTCCGGTCGACCGGTTCCTGATCCCGCGCAGGGATGCGCGGGGCGGCCTCGCCGGTGTGGCGGGGTGTTATTGATTTTTTTCCCGGGCCAGTTGCCGAAAGTACTCCTCGATGACCTCCCGGTAGTGGGGAGGCAGATCCCGCGTCATTTCGACCAGCGCGGCAGCGCGTTGCTGCGGCGGCAGGTTGCCCCAGGTGCCGCCCCCGGTGACCTGCCGCTCGGTCACACGGCCCGTTCCCTGACCGCCCGAACTCTGGCTGTCGGGCATGGGATTGGAGGGGCCGGCCTGGCGGGCGGCCTGCTGTTGCTGTTGTTGCTGCATTTTCTGGCGGGTCTCTTCAATCAGTTTGTCCAGCTTGGCAATGACCTCCTCCTGCTGGCCAATCACCCGGGAACCGCTTTGCTGCAGCGACTGGCGGCGGCCGATGTCTTCCATCAATCGCGCAACTTCATCCAGCGAATCGGCCTGGACAGATCGGGCGTCGGCCAGCATCAAACGGCTTATCGACGTATAGCGTCGGGGCAGCTGGTCAGCATGTTCCAGTAATTTTTCGAGCGATTCGATACAGGGCTCCATGCGAATGAGTCGATGCTGGGCCAAACCCCGGTAGTACAACAGGGCCGCCGGATCGATCACGTCGTCAACCGACAATTCCTCCAGCAGCTGCATCGCCTGTTCATATTGCTGGTGGCGGGCCAGCCAGCGTCCGGCCAGCAGCGCAAGTGTCTGGCGAGCCGATTCGGGCAGGCGGTCGTCATCCAGCAAACCCGGCCGTTGCCAGGGCGCTGCCGCGCGGTCGGGCAAACCGTTTATTTGTTCGGCCAGCAATGCTGCATCGGGAATCAACAAAAACAGGGCCGTCGCGGCGTTGTCCAGAGGCGCAGCGGTTAACCGCGGGCTGTCATCCAGCAGTTTTTGCAGCTGCTGGCGGACGGCCGGAGCAACTTCTTCGCCGGCCCCATCGATCCATTGACTGATCACACCCCGCACCTGACCGGCCGTTGGCAACTGCCAGGTGGCCGAGCGGGGCAAATATTCCTGGGCAGCCAGCGTTGCCGCGGCCGGTGCGCCCAATACCCAGCAAACGGACAGCCATGCGGCCAGCTGCGCCCCGAAGCCGTTGCCGATGAATCGCCTTGCCATTGCGGAGCCGCGTGCCCGGCATGCTATTTCTCCTGTTCTGCCCTGCGACGTTGCTCTTCGGTCACGATATCGCGGGTTACCTGGTGCAAGCGAATTTCGCGATCGGCCAGTTGCCGCAACGCCTGGCGAATGTCCGGATCATCGCTGTAACCCAGCGGATCTGCCGGATTGGCCAGCATGGAAGCATACCGTTTGTGTCGATTCAAAATTCGGGATTGCAAGCTGCGAATCAGCTTGAGTTCGGCCAGCCGGTTCACCAGGGCCTGCTGGCCGGGTTGATCACCATCGCCCTCACCCGACGAATCCTGGGCCGATTGATCGTTGTCCTCCTGGGCCTGCTCAAAAGCCTCGACCAGAAATCCCAGCGTTTCGATCACATCAGACTGGATCTGCTGTGTGATGGTACCGGTTCGCGCGGCCACCAGTCGATCGACAATTTGTTGCAAATCAATCCCCAGTTGCCGCACCATTTCGATGGTGGCAATCGACGACCCGTCATCTTCCAGCACCAGGCGAGCCCGCCCGGATTCGGCCACCAGTTCCCGCTGGCTGGCCGCCAGCCGGTTGGACTGAATTCCCCGTTCCGGATCCTGCCGTCCGGCAAATTTCAAATCCAGCCGTTGGGTTTCGTCGTAAATCTTCAGTTGCAATTCCAGCATTTTCCGGAACCGCGACTCCAGTGACGCCAGGGATCGCGCGATCTCCTCCTCGCGCAACTGGCGCAGGGTCTTTTCCAGTTCCTCACGCGCCTGGGCCAGTTGTTGTTCGGCGGCCCGCATTTGCTCAACGGCCTGGTCCTGTTGGGCTTTTTCCAGCGCCTGACGGGCACGTTGCATGTTTTGCCGGGCCTGGTTCAAGGCCAGTTGACCCGGCTCCATCGAGTCCGACGGGGTTTCGCCCGACTCGTTCCCCGATGGATCGGGCGATGTGGAATCGGGCCCGTCAGGCTCGGACGCCGCGTCCTGGCCGGGGTCACCGGTCGGTTGGCCCGACGGCTCCTGATCCGCCATTTGGGCCTGAAGATCCGCGGTCCGCCGGGCGATTTGTGCCTGCTGGTCCGGCAACGGGCCGGTCTCCAGGGGACTTGCTGATGGGCGGGCGTTTTCGGCCTGGCCGCGGACACCCTGCTGAATCCGCATGATCCGATCGACTTCCCTGAGATATTCCCGGTATCGATCCAGGTCCTCCCGAATGCGCTGGTTGCGATCCTCGCTTTGCAGCAATTCCAGTAACTGCTGGAGGTGTTCTGTCGCGGTGGCCTGGTTTTTTTCGGCATCGCGGAACCGCGACTGCTGCAACATTTGCGTGGCGGCCCGGATTTGATCCAGCGTCAGTTTTTCGCGGGATTGCTGGTAAGCATCCTGCAGCAAACGGGCCCGATCCGGGTTTTGATCCTGTTCGTACTGGTACAGCGAAAACAACTTTTCCTCCAGCAACCGGTATTGCTCGGCCAGCCGGGACTGGTCGTCGAGAATGGCATCGCGGCTGTCCTGACGCCCGGTTGCCGGGGTCTGGGCCAGCACCAGGGCCCCATCACAACCCGTCAGACATACCAGCAGCCCCGCGACCGCGCGCACCAGCCACACCGGGCCAGCCGAGGGGCAGGCCCGGCGACCCGTTGCGGGCCGATTACTGGTTGAACAGGTCATCAAATGCCTCCCGTTCGCGCAGGGCGCGGGTCCGCTGCAACAGATCCTGTTCCTGCTGCAGCAGGCTTCGCACAATTTCCAACAGCTCATTTTGGGTCTCGAATTTCAGCATGGCACCCAGAACCGCCTGGATTTCTGCCAGGACCGAATCGGCCATCGCCAGTGATTCCAGCGACGTTTGATCAATCCGCTGTCGTTGGGGTTCATCCGGCGGCCCGGACATAATCCGGCGGTAACGGGAATCCAGATCGCTCAGGATCGCCTCCAGCGAAACGAGTGAGCGATCGGCAATCTGGTGCAAGGGCCTGACGACGTTTTCCTGAATTCTGGATTTGCGGTCCTCGGCATCAATCCGGTTATTGATCAGCTGGCCGCGAATTTCGGCAAAGGCTGTGGCCACCGCGGAAATCTCCTGCATGGACTTTTGAGTCTGCAACAAACTCCGCTGGACGAACAGCTGGCGAAGCTGCCAGTCGTCGTCCGCCACCTCCCGGGACCGGTCGGATTCACGGGTATCGCCCGGCTCACTGCCGGCCCCGGAGGCCCCCGACGGTGTTCGGGAACGGGCCAGGTTGTCGCGAGCCTCGACCAACTCTCCATGGATCTGTTCCAGCCGTCGTCGCTGGTCCGCCTCCAGCCGTTCGAGCATCCTCAACAGTTCGGCTGGCGAGACGACATCCAGAGAGTACTGCTGGCCAACACCCGTATTGGACGATCCCGGCAAATCGCAAAAATCATTTGCCTTGATCGTCAGCGAAATCCGGTTGCCGTCGCCGCTGGACAGTTCACCGGGCAGGACTCCCCGGCGTCGCAACTCCAGAAAATCAACCTGTCCGGTCATTTCGCCGTCGCGGCTGAATTCCAAAGGCACCACGATTTCGTGGTCGGTCACCGGTGTTGTCAGTTCGGCCCACACCGCCTGGACTTCGTAATCATCGGTCAATTGGCCACTCACGGGAATCATGGCGTTGGGCGTAACGGCGGTCCCGATGCCATCCAGCCGGTACCTGACCTGCGGAGGATGGTCTTCCACCGTTCCAATGACAATCGGGACCGGCGATTGGGAAATCACGCCGCTGGTATCACGCAAATAAAGTGCCAGCCGGAGGTCACTGGAAAGTGTTCCCAGGTCCATCTCGAACCGGGTAGCGTCACCCGTCACCGGCGACAATTCGGCCACCAGTTGTTCGCTGGCGTCCACAACGAACACCGTTTCGACCGGTCGATTGCAATCGGCCAGCAGTTTTGCGACGGTGCCCGCGGGGATGCGCATGCCACTGGTTACCGGAACCGTGCGGGGAGTCCAGCGAGCGGAGATCTCGTCGACCAGATACTCGGGATAATTCAAATCCATTTGGGCCGAAATAACGGTCGGTGCCGGCACTGCGCGGATTTGAAACGGTCCAATACGGTGGTCGTCGCCGCGAACATAAAACCGCAGTACTCCGGCCAGCCCTTCCAGCACCGGTCCGTCAAGCGCGTACCACTGGTACCCGTCGCGGGCCGCACCCACCGGATTCATGGGCAGGGTGCCGCGATTGCCGTCATCCGACCGGTACTGAAACAAACACTGTTCCGGCAATCGACGCCGGGGATTTTCGGAAAACGGTGCTTCGGCGCGAACCAGGATCGAAAGGCTCGAACCAGCGGCGACAAAGATTTCCTGATTGTCGAACTGGCGAATCGTGGTCATCGCCGGGATTGCCGGCACGGCGCCCGAGTTCTGCACGCGCAATCCAACCAGCTCCAGGCGACAGTCTCGCGGCCAGGGCGCGGCATCCAGCAGGTACAAACGTCGCATGCTGGTGGAGAACGTCGCGGGTCGCGAGGCGGCCAGCCATCCAATTGCCAGTAATGCGAATATGGCCAGGAGAGCGGTGCGGCGCAGCAGGGGATAGTTGAACAACTCCGCGACCGACAACCGGTCCAGTTTTTCGGTGGCCTCGTTCTGCAGCTGTTTCAGCAGCTGGGCTTGCTCGGGAGGAACCGATAGTGAGCCTGGAATCTGTCCCGCATCCCCGGAATCCCCCAGGTACACAAGCGTGGCCAGCGAATCGCCCAGTTGCGGGAATCGGCGTTCCAGCAACAAGGCAAGGCTGCGGGGGCGCGAACGGTACGAGCAGTCGATTCAGGATTTGGCGGTACAACAACCATCCGACCCCGGCGGCCACAACGACCAGCAAACCCAGCCGGACCCCGAAAGACAATTCAGGCATTCCCAGCCAAACCGGGATTCGGTCCAGACTGAATCCCACCCAGTACGACAGACCGATCCAAATGACGATCAACAGGATGCCCTGCAACATCACAAAGCGGCGGATCCGTCGTCGCACCTCGCCCAGCATGATCGCCACCTGCGGTGGCAGATGACCGGTTCGGGTATCCTGATTCGGGTTGGGCCGTGGAAAATTCATGAACGGGGAATACCGGCAGCGTGAGTTCACGAGCGTTGCCTCGTCAGGCCATTCTACAGCAGGCAGCCGCTTGCCCAGAAGATGAAACGGCGTTTCGGCGGTCATCGCGCTTGACTTTTCCCGACTTTCACCGAAAACAGGATCCATGCAAGCGAACCGCCGACCAGGCCGCCAACCCGAAATGCGATGGATCACCGGGGCGATTCTGGCCACATTGCTGGCTGCCATCGGCTGCCGCGACACGGCCTCGAAAGGCGGCTCGGCGATCGAAACGATCGGTGAATCTGCCCCCTGGCAGCCTTCCCCGCCTGCCGAAGCGCCGGCCCAACCGGATCGGGAGACCACGGCCCGGCCGGGCCCGCCGTTGGCGGTTTCCCAAACCACCCGCGCACTGTTCGATGGCCGCTCGCTGGCCGGCTGGGAGACAATCGGCTTTGGCAGCCAGTCCGAAATTCTTGTGCAGGACGGAATGCTGGTGTCCGGTGCCGGTTCTCCGCTGGCCGGCGTCAGATTTGCCGGAGGCGATCTGCCCAAAACCAACTACAGGCTATGCGTGGAAGCCATGAAAATCTCGGGCACCGATTTTTTTTGTTGTATCACCTTTCCCGTCAACCACGAGTTCTGTTCCCTGGTCCTCGGCGGTTGGGGCGGCCCGGTCTGCGGTATCAGCTGCATCGATGGCGTTGACGCCGCCGGCAATGAAACGCGGACCCTGAAAAAATTCGAACCGGGCCAGTGGTACGCGATTCAGATTGATGTTTCTGACGAGCGAATTGTTTGCCGCATTGATGGTCAAACGCTGGTCGATTTGCCTTTGGCAGGCATCCACCTTTCGCTGCGGACGGAAGTCGAGGCAACGCGTCCAGTGGGGATCTGTGCTTTTGAAACCGAATCGGCCTGGCGCAATATTCAACTCATTCAGCCCGCCGTCACGGCCCCGGTGCCCGACTAAAACCAGGGTGCCCCGGCTGGCCCTTTATGGTGGGGATCCACCGGGGTGCCCCGGCTGGCTTGCCCAGCCGTGTTTTACGGGCACCATGCCGACTATCATACAGCAGTGGCTGGCTGTGGCACCGGCTGTCCGGGGCCGCGGCTGTGTTGAGGATCTGTTTGGCCAACGTGCAATGTCATGAATGAAATATCGGTGGACGACCTCCAGCCGCATCCGTATTACATGCAGCTGGCGTTACAGCAGGCCGGAGCCGCCGAGGCCGCCGGGGAAGTTCCGATTGGCGCCGTAATTGTTCATCAGGGACGTGTGATTGGCGCTGCCCACAATCAGCGGGAAACCCTGCATGACCCGACGGCCCACGCCGAGATGCTGGCGATCACACAGGCAGCCGGGGCACTGGGCGACTGGCGGTTGCTGGATTGCGGGCTGTACGTCACGCTCGAACCGTGCCCGATGTGTGCCGGTGCGATCGTCAATGCCCGGATTCCCCTGGTGGTCTACGGGGCCCCGGATCCCAAGGCGGGGGCCGTTCACTCACTGTATCAATTGCTGAACGATCCGCGGCTGAATCATCGATGCGAGGTCCTCGCGGGCGTTCTCGACGTTCAGTGCAGTGCGGTGCTGACGGAATTTTTTCGTCGGCAACGGCAGTTGGGCAAGAAGTGAGTCGGTCCCGGGCCCAGCCGGCCCGGGGCGCGGTCCCGCTTTACCCCGGCCGCCGACCGATGATAATGGGCCGCGGCGGGACATGGCGGGTGAATCCCGGCCCGGCAATAACCAGTCGAAATTCAACACGGACAAGGGTGGATGGGCGATTCGAAATTTGATCTCGTGATCCTGGGCGGGGGACCTGCAGGATATGTGGCCGCCATTCGCGCCGCCCAGCTGGGATTAAACACCGCGGTCATCGATGACCATGAACGGTTCGGCGGGACCTGTCTGCGGGTCGGATGTATTCCCAGCAAGGCGTTGCTGGAAAGCAGTCATCGCTATGAGTCGGCCCGCCATGACCTGGCCGCTCACGGGATCGCGGTGAGTGACGTTCGGCTAAACCTTGCGAAAATGATGCAACGCAAGGACGAGATTGTCGATGCGCTGACCGGCGGCATCAACATGCTGTTGAAACGCAATCAGGTGACCACCGTGGTCGGCCGGGGCGTCCTGGCAGGTCCCAATACCCTGGAAGTAACCGGACGCGACGCCGGAACCATTGTGGCCCGAAAAATAATTATCGCCACGGGCAGTATTCCCGCGATGCTTCCCGGGATCGAATTTGACAACGACCGCATTGGGGACAGCACCACAGCACTGTCGTGGACCGCGCCTCCCGCCAGGCTGATTGTCATCGGTGCCGGTTACATCGGCCTGGAACTGGGCTCCGTCTGGCGCCGCTTGGGCAGCGACGTGACCGTGCTTGAGGCGCTGGACCAGATTCTGCCCGGACTGGATGGCGAAATGGCCAGGCTGGCCCGGCGAGCTTTCGAAAAACAGGGGATTCAGTTTCGGACGGGCATGTTTGTCCAGTCGGCGACCACGGACAACGGACGTTGCATCGTTCAGTGTCGCGACGCAGAACCGATTCAGGCCGACCGCGTCCTGGTCTGCACAGGCCGGACTCCCAATACCGCCCATATTGGTTTGAACCGGATCGGGATCGAAACCGATCGCCGCGGCGCGATCCCGGTCGATCACAATTTTCAAACCACGACCAGCAACGTTTACGCCATCGGCGACTGTATCGGAGGTGCCATGCTGGCCCACAAGGCCTCCGAGGAAGGGATCGCCTGTGTCGAAAAAATCGTTACCGGTTTTGGTCATGTGGACTACGACGCCATCCCGGCGATTGTCTATACCCACCCCGAAATTGCCAGTGTCGGTCAAACCGAAGAGCAGCTGCAGCAATCGGGGATCGAGTACAAAAAAGGTTCTTGTCCGTTTGGGGCCAATGGCCGGGCACGGACGCTGGGCGATACGAGCGGACGGGTTAAGATTCTGGCGGACGCCCGCACCGATCGAATCCTGGGAGTCCACGCAATCGGCCTGCATGCCGGCGACCTGATCGCCGAAGCCACCGTGGCGATGACATTTCAGGCCAGTTCCGAAGACCTGGCCCGGGTCTGCCATGCCCACCCAACCTTGTCAGAAATTGTGATGGAAGCTGCCCTGGATGTGCAGGGCCGGGCAATTCACACCTGAGCACCGGCAACACCGCGCCGCGTCTAGCGGTGCTGGATCAACCATTGCTCGGCGGCGGCGATTTGTCGTTCCAAACCGGTTTGCCGGATGGATGGCAGCAAAACCGCGGGGCCCAGGTGGCTGTCCCGGAGCTGCCGCGAGTCCCCCTGGTCGGGCACGTCGGGTTGGGGGATTTCCAGGGAGTCGCGATCAATTCGGGCCCAGGCAACCCCTTCCACCGAACCGCCGCCATCCGGGAATTCAAACGCGGCATAACAATCCAGGTGACTCTCGACCGGGTCGCCAACCAGCACCGTTTGCTCGCGCCGGGCCAGACCATTCAAAATGGCAAATACCGGCCCGCTGGGTCGGGGCGGTACCAGGACGGCAAGAGGCAGATTTGCAAATGCGGTTTCATCACCGGTCTCCAGCACCTGCCGATTCCCGCTGCCATCGACGACGGTCGCAAAATGCCCCTTGCCGACAAGAGCATCGGCGATCAGATGGGCGTGGTGCAGATCCGCATCCTCGGCCAACCGCAAATCCAGAATGACTCCCTGGACCCCGGCCAGACGCACCCGGTTGGCGGCGTCGGCCAGTTCGCTGGCCGTACTGCCCGTCATACTGCTCACCGACAGGCGGGCAATTTCCGGGCTGGATTCGGAAATGAACTCCCACGTACCGTCATCGTCTTGCCGGACACCCTGCACGCTGGCAATCGGCACGATTTCCCGGACCATTTCCAGAGTACGCATCTCATCGTCGCCGGTGTTGCGTACAACCACCGAAACCGGCGTACTGATTTTTCCGCGCAAATGCTCGACCACCTCTGCCAACTCCAGTCCCTTCATGGCGTGACCGTCGACTTCCACAATCAGGTCACCCTGGCGGGCACCGGCCAGGCGGGCTGGCCCACCCGGAAAGGCCTCCTCAATCATGGCAAAACCATCCACAAAACGAATGCGAATTCCGATTCCGACGTAGCGGTTTTCTGCCAGCTGCCGGTTTACGGCTGCCTGACTGGCGGAGATGACCAGGGCATGCGGATCGAATTGTTGGGCAATCCGATTAACGATTTCGCCGGTATCCCAATCGTCGGTCCGGGAGGCGGCTTGCCGAATGTTTTCGATCAGCCAGTTGCGAATATCAGCGGGCTCGGCCAGTTTGCCAGCTTCTTCGGCCAGCGAACGATCGATTCCCAGTCCGGCCTGCTCCCGAATCACGCGGACAGCCAGCAAGGCGAATTGTTGCCGCGTCACCGGTCGGAATTGATTTGACTGCAGGGTTTGACAGACCTGTTCACAAAGATCGGCCATCCTTGCCGCAACGTCCCCGTCGGTCGCCGTGTCCTGCAGCAACGCCCGCGCAGGCCCGGGATTGGGCAAGAGGATTACAAAAAACGGGACGATCAGCCAGGCAGCGTGGGCTCGCCGCCGACTCCGCCTGCGGGCGACCCCCGCCGTCCCAACCCGGAAATGCATTGCGCCCATCGTTTTCTCCAAACTGGCAAATGCCGGTGCAGGTCCGAAAATCCCAATATCTTTCCCTGTCAAACCCGCGATCCTCAACCGCGCGATCCGAGTTCATGTCAGGCAGCTATTGCATCCCCGCGTGCCGGTAACGACAATTTGGATCGCAGGCGACGCCTGTCCGCGGCCGAGCATCATGAACGCGGTCGACCCGCGATAGTTGGAGCACCCGTCTTGATCTTGCATCATAATAAATTATTCCGGATGTTCCTGTGCACTTTTCTGCTGTTGGGCACCATCGTATTGTCCGGTTGCGGGACCGCTGAATATGACAGTCGATTCCAGGAACGCGGCGATACGCTGAGATATCGTGGCCAATAGCCGAACCCGGGGCGACCGGGAACATTTTCCGCTGGTTCGGATCCAGTCGCTTGTTCGGATCCATTTCATCGGCAGAACCCCGGTATTCCACGCCTGTTTGACGGGGCGTGTCGACCCGTTGCCCCCGGACCCGGGGCCCCAACCCCGGGAAAATCGGGTGGTAATGCGAATTGGGGGGCCATACAATAGCAAAACGGGTCCGCCGGGGCATTATAAGTTGTTTTCCGGGGATCGCTTTGGACGTCGTGAGTGCTCCAGAGCGAGCCCATCCAGACGAGGTCTCCGATGCATCGATTCATTGCCTTGATTATGTTCGCGCTGTTGGCGTGGGTGACCACCGGATGTGGTGGTCCAGGCGAGCCCGTCAACCGGGCCGCCGAGCTTCGAAACCTGAGCAAGTCGTCCCAGGGCAACGCATCGGGCGGTTCAAACCGTGACCGGTCCGGTCTGTCGATTGGCGGATCGCCGCGCTCCCGACCGCCCAGGGGTGGCGATCAGGGCAAGGACGAGTCGGCCGGTGATGAATCCGGCCAGGCGGATGATCCCAACGCGGTCGACCCGGAAAACGCCGAAGGTGACAAGGGCGAAGCGAACGCTGAAAAGAATCCCCGACGGTCCGGTTCCAGCGCCTCCAGCGGATTTGGTTCCCGCCGACGGCCTCGCGGTCTGTCCGCAGGTGGTGGCGGCAGGAGCGGGGGTGGTCGCGCGGATGACACCGGTCAGGAGGAAAAGGAAGAGCAACCGGTATCGGCCGAATCGAATGCGGCCACGGTCGACGACGATGCCAATATGGCTCGTCGCTTCACTTTTTTTGAACGGGCCAATCAGGCCTTTGCGACGGGCAACGAAACCGAAGCCTTTCAGTATCTGTATGCCCATATCATTGCCGAGGACAACTGCGCTGGAGGAACATCCCATCAGCTGGTACGACGGTATCAGTGAACCCCGCGTTGGATTGCGATGGGGCGTGGCAATCGATTACAAACCGCGCAAGTTCGACGGCGCTCCCCCCAAATTTGGTGACGCCGAACCGGAAGCAACGTCCCGCGGGAAATCCTCGGGCGGTGGCCTGAATTTGCCAGGCGGGCGTTCGGGTGGCCGCGGCGGGCGTTCCGGCGGAGGACGTTCGGGCGGGGGATCGGGGCTGACAGAACCGCCTGCGACTGCGTCCCCGTCATCCCGCTCCGGAGCAACTCGCGAGTTTGACGACCCCAATGAACAACTGGTTTATTACACCGGTGTATTTGGGGACAAGTTTTTGCAACGCATCGAAATGCGACGCACCCACGACGAATCATGGTGGGGCAAGGCCCTGCACGACATCGATGTCAGCAAGGTATTTGATGTCGACGGTCGCCGCCCCGGCAGCAATCGAGGTCGGCGCGGGAATCTGGGCAGTCGCGACAACGATCCGAATCGTGGCGGTGGCGGTAATCTGGCGCTGGACGACGGTGGCGCGGCGGCACCCGCCGTGCCCGCTGACACGTCTCCCGGAAACCCGCCGAATCGACAAAATCGTGACGGGCGTGGCAACGATGCCGAAACGTCGGGATTCCGACCCGAGTTCGAGTGCGCCGCCAACCTCGCTGGAGCCCGGGGTGATCATGCTCGGCATGGGCGATCCGACCGAAATGCTGGAAAAAGCCAAAACTCACGGTCTGGATTTGCTGGCTGTGTTTGATGTGATGGTTTCCGTTTCGTCGCGGGACGTACCCAAAAACTCGACTCTGGTGTCGGTTTACAATGTGAAGACCGGCGAGAAAGTGGCGTCGACCAGGCGCCTGAACCATCTCGCTTACGTCAAGGCTCTGGCGGACGGTCGGGCTGACCAGATTGAAACCGAACTGGATGGAATCTTTCAGGAAGCGACGGATAACACATTCAAGGCCTCGGCCATCCCGGAAATCAGTGCCGAGACCGCCGCGAAACGTGTCGATTTTCTGGCAAATCAGGACACGTCCAATCCATTGCCGGGGTTGGCGGAAATCAGGATGTACCTGGATCAGAATCTGATTTCCGAAGACGATTTCGTGGCGGCAGCCGCCGAACTGATTGGGCCCGAAAATGCCGCCCTTGTCGTCGATGCGGATATCCAGAAACGCGAACAGTCCCTGCGGGACTGGTTGCCCGGCCAATTCGAAATCGAGGACAACGAAGACACTACCGAATTTCGATAATCGGATCCCGGCCGTACACGGATCCCGGCCGTACACGGATCCCGGCCGTACACGGATCCCGGCCATGAACTCGCCTGTCGGGGACCCTCGGCAGCCACCGCCCGGGGCGCCGACTCCCCGTCGAGCGGAAAGTGGCCGCGGTGTTTGGTGGACCGGCGGTTCGGGCGGCAGGCTCGAACCCCTTTCATCTTCCCCTCACCGATGCCCTGGGCCGGTGACTCGGCAGGGATTCGTCAAGACTCAGGACCCCGGATAACCCAGTCGGGTCATGGTCTCGCCACAAATTTGCCAGAACTGTTGCTGGTCCGCGATCGGCCAGTCACCAAAATCGGGATAACGGCCCTGTTGTCCGACCTGGCCCCGATTCACCACCGGGCGACGTTTCATCGCAAGGGGCATTTCCACAAATTCGCAAAACCGTTCCAGCCGGCCGGCCACCAAATCCTCAAACGTCAGGGATAACCACGTGCCCCGGCAAGGTATCAGGGATTCCAGATCGTCCAGGATACGCCGATTCATGTTGTTCCAGTAATGGCAGAATCGCTCCAGGGGCTTCCGCTGGCGGTCGCCGGCAAGGGCCCCCTGAAATCGAATATTGTCTCGCAAATACCCCTCCACATCCGGCCGAGACAGCGCCGAACGCACGGCCTGACGACCGTCGCGATGCAGATGAATAAACTTCGCTCCGGGGAATGCCCGGTGCAGTGGCCGGGCCAGACTGAACAACCGGTTGTTGGCTTCCAGAAAGACGTCCCAGCGCGTGTAGCGCAGCAGACTCGCCAGACGAACTTCGTTCAGCGGCCTTTCGAAATGCGTTACACCCAGCTGGTTGAAATCGGGATTTTTCTCGTGATACACGCCTGGCCAGCCGTTATCGGCCAGCAAGCGAATCAGGTAGGTCGAGCCGCAACAGCCGCTATTCAGGCAAAAATACCGAGGCTGGTGCAAAGCACGCTGTTCCAGCAGTCGGCGTTTCAGCCGTCGCCTGCCAATCCGCCACAAGTTGCGCGGCCCGGGCTCCCCGCTCCGACCGTCGGCAACCAGCCGAACCTCGGTATCCATCCACCAGGTTTTCCAGAATCCCGATTCTTTCATGATCTGCCGCGTGTTGGTGCATGACCCCAGGTCGCGAAGTCTAGCAATTCAGGCCCCGGGATTCGAGACCGAACTCACGGGACGAACAACCGACGGGCAAACAATCCGCTCGCGATTTGCCGGACGGTCGTTATACTCGGAGTTCCCGGAGCCCGACGGTCACCGGTCCAACGCCACACAACTGAATTGGGGAGCGCTGCCAAATGCCAAAACACGTGAATTCTGCGGTTGCGATTCGTCTGCTGGCGACCGGATTGTTGGCCGGAGTGCTGCAGCCATAACCGCCAAGCCGCTATGCGCGTGGCAGGACGCCGCGACGGATGAAACGGTCGTCCTGTTCGATGGCAGCAGTCTGGACCATTGGCGGGGATATCACGACGAGCCCATTGGCGCCGGCTGGAAAATCGTTGACGGCGTCCTGAAGTTCGACGGCAAGGGCGGGGGAGACCTCATGACCCGCGAGGCGTTTGAGGATTTCGAGCTGGGTTTTGAGTGGGCCGTCACCGAGGGGGCCAACAGCGGCGTGATTTACAAGGTCGGTCTGGGTGACAGTGCGCCCTTTATCACCGGCCTTGAGTACCAGATTCTGGATAACGACAAACACCCCGATGGTAACCGGGAATTGACGTCGGCGGCCGCGCTGTATGACCTGTATCCCGCCGACGGTGGCAAAACCAAACCGGTGGGCCAGTGGAATACTGGCAAAATTGTCATTCGCGGCAACCAGATCCAGCACTGGCTAAATGGCAATCTGGTTGTCCAGGCCGAACAGGGCAGTGATGACTGGAAGGAACGATTGGCCAAAAGCAAATTCCACGACTGGGAAAAATTTGCAACCGTCCGGACGGGTCATATATGCCTGCAAGACCACGGAAATGAAGTCTGGTATCGCAACATCACGATTCGCCGCCTGTCGCCGCAGGCGACTTCGAACCACTAATGCCGCGCCAAAACCAAAGATTTGGGGTGTGTGGTTTTTGTGGTGCCGTCGTCTGGCCTGCCAAGATGCCGCCGGCACGGCGCGGGCCGCAGGCCGACCATCCCCGATGTTCGTGCTGACCAGGCAACAGTGGGCCTTGAACTTTTTTCAGCGCGTGTCACGGCCGAATCGTCCGGCGTTGTTGCGCCTGACGTCGGGTGTAACCGGGCGCGTTGACTGCGGCATTTTACTGTTCCCTGTTTGCTGGACCTGACGCCCGACCTTGACTGTCCTGTTACCGCTGACGTCGATCGAACAGTACCATTTGGCCGATGACAGTCCGCGGTATCCCAACGTCATCGCCTGTGACCTGATTGTCAGCGGTTTGGCAGATCGCGATATCGCCACCCTTGCCTTGCGGGAGGCGGCCCGCCGGCACCTGTTAATTTGTGCCCGACTGCAACAACGTCGCTGGCGGCGGCCGTGCTGGAAACTGGATCCGGGTCATGCCGGGCAACTGCACTGGCAGACGGCTGGTCGCCACGTCGCTGACTCGAGCCCGCTGGACTATATCGACCTGAACCGGGATTTTCCGGGCCAGTTCTGCTGGCGTGCGGAAAACGGGCGGACGCGACTCAGTTTTCGCACCCATCACGCATCGATGGATGGCGGCGGCGGAATGCAGTTCGTCATTGACTGGCTGTTAAATTACCATCGAATTTCCCTGGGCCAGGACGAGCCTCGACCCCGGCCAGTCAATCAGGAATTGCTCCGCCGCCGCAACGCGCTGCGATTGCTGACCCGCGAATTTGTCGGCAAACTGTGGATACAACCGATCGCATTGCTGGGCGCGATGAAGTTTCTGTTCCGTCACGTGACCCCCGTCGTCCCCGACAACCGGGGAGATTCGGAGTTATTGGACAAACCGCCGGCTGGCTCCCGTCGGTTGTCGGTGGCGCTGGACGATTCCCAGGTGGATCGATTGAAGCGGCGGGCCCATGAGCGTTCGGTTACCGTCAATGAGGTCGTCCTGTCGGCCGTATTCCAGGCCCTGCACGAACTGAGGAAACGGCATGCCTGGCATGCCGATCAGGAATGGTTAAGGCTGGTGATTCCGGTCAGCATCCGGGATTTTGCCGACCGGCGTCTGCCGGCAGCCAATCGGGCGACCATCGTGCAGCTGGACAGAACCGATCGCGACTTCGCCGATCCGGACGGCCTGTTGTGGGGAATCAATTACGAACTGGGAAATATCCGCCGCTGGAATCTGGAAAAAACATTCCTGCTCGCATTGAAATGGATGTCACTGATGCCGGGCTGGATTCCCCGCTCGGCCCGTCGGCCGGTTTGTCGGGCCACCAGCGTCGTGACCAATCTCGGCGCTCCGCTGGAGCGTGTCAGATTAAACAGCGACCATCAGGGGCGGCTGTTGGCCGGCAATCTGGTGATTGAAGATATCGAATTGACGGTCCCGATTCGGCCCCGCACGCCGGCCGGATTTGCCGTGGTTCGTTACCGGGGGCACCAAAAGCTCGACTTGCATTTTGACCCCCGCCAGGTCGGCCCGGAGCTGGCCCGCGAATTGCTGGAACTGACCCTGAAGCACTTGACGCCCGTCGGTGAGCCGGTCCGGTCGCCGGATTAGCTGATCAGGCGCCGGTGGCGACCGCCGGTTGCCCCATGCCGTCGCGGCCCATGAACGGTCGCAGGGTGGCCGGGATACTCACCGATCCGTCGGCATTCTGGTGATTCTCCAGAATCGCAATGATGGCCCGGGACAGCGCCAGGGCGGTGCCGTTCAGGGTATGCATGAAATGGGTCCCTTTTTGATCCTTGATCTTGAAGCGGGAATTCAGTCGCCGGGCCTGATAATCGGTGCAGTTGCTGGTGCTGGTCACTTCACCCCATTCGCCGGACTCGCCGCGGCCCGGCATCCACGCTTCCAGATCGAACTTGCGCCAGGCCGGCCCGCCCAAATCCCCGGTCGCCGTGTCGACGACCCGGTAGGGGATTTCCAGGGCATCAAACAGGTCGCATTCGATTTGCAGCAGTTCGTCGTGCATCGCCTCGCTGGCATCGGGCGCCGTAAAGGCAAACATCTCAACTTTGGTGAACTGGTGGACGCGATACAAACCGCGCGAGGCCCGTCCCGCCGCGCCGGCTTCGGTCCGGTAACAATGACTGATACCGCACAACCGGACCGGCAGATCGTCGAGCATCAGCGTCCGGTCCCGATACAGTCCGCCGAGCGTGATTTCCGCGGTGCCCACCAGCGACAGATCCGAATTGGCGATGCTGTAAACCTGGGTTTCCGGACCGCGAGGCATGAATCCGATGCCCTCCAGCACGCTGTCCAGGGCCAGATCCGGTGTGATCATCGGCGTGAACCCCCGGGCCATCAGAAACTCCACGGCGAATCGTTGCAGCGCCAGGTCCAGCAGCACCAGTTCACCGCCCAAAAAGTAAAACCCGGATCCGGTGGTGCGGGCCCCTCCCTCGAAATCAATCCAGCCGTGCCGTTCGCCGAGTTCCAGATGGTCGAGGGGTTTGAAATCGAAGCGCCGCGGATCGTGTTTGCCGCGGCTTAATTCCAGATTGGCCTGATCGTCGACGCCGACGGGAGCGGACGGGTGCGCCATGTTGGGCAACGTCCGCTGGAGTTCCAGCACCTGCCGTTCCAGCTCGTCATGTTCCGCCTGGGCCGCGTCCTTGTGCTCCCGCAGCATCCGGCCCTCCTGCTTCAGTCGCTGGCGCTCCTGATCGTCCCTGGCCGGTCCGATTTTTTTGGAAATCTCGTTGGCCTGGCGATTGAATTCTTCGGCCGCAGCCTGTTTTTCACGCCGCGACCGCTCCAGTTCCACCAGTTGATCGACCTGTTCCGGCACGCCTCGATTGGCACAGTTTTGCTTGACGGCGGATACATTGTCGAGGATGAATTTTCTGTCGAGCATGGCGCACCCATGGCAGATCGGCAAATGGATCGGTCCGGTTCCGAATGATTCCGGAAAGTCGCACCATGCGGTGACCCGGAATCAACACGACAACGAGTCGTTTACGAGTGAGCCGCAATTTCCTTCCACAACTGGGCACTGGCCTTGATGCCCCGCTGGAAGTCCTGCAGCGAAAATTTCTCATTCGGGCTGTGCGGGTTGTCATCTTCCTGGCCCCAGCCCAGCAGCAGCGTGTCGATTCCCAAGAGGTCTCGAAAGTAGCCAACCACCGGGATGGATCCGCCGCATCGAATAAAGACCGGCCGTTTCCCAAAACCGGTTTCGATGGCGCGGGCGGCCGGCTCCATCATCGGGTTGTCCAGCGAAACGAGGACGCCCTCGGCACTGTGCATGTCCACCAGTTCCATCTGGATGCCAGGGGGACACAGATCCCGCAATCGTTGCTCCAGCGCCTGGCTGATTTTTTTGGGGTCCTGGTCCGGCACCAGGCGAAAACTGAATTTGGCGCGGCCCGCGCCGGCAACACCGTCTTGGCACCCTCGCCCTGATAGCCGCTCCACAGCCCGTTGATATCCAGGGAGGGCCGGGCCCAGCGCCGTTCCAGCGACGTATAGCCCTGCTCGCCGAGAAATCCGTTGACGCCCAGTTCCTGTTGCAACTGCGCGTCGTCAAAGTTCAATGCCGCGTATTCCTCGCGTTCCCGCGGTGCCAGTTCAATCACGTCGTCATAAAATCCCGGGACCTGGATGCGGCCCTGGGCATCGTGCAATGCAGCCAGCATCTGGCACAGCACGTTGGCGGGGTTGGTGACCGCACCCCCGAACGAACCGCTGTGCAAATCGCGATTGGGTCCGGTCAGTCGCAATTCATAATAGGCAATGCCGCGAAGTCCGTAAGTGATCGCCGGTTGCCCGGGAGCGTACTGGTTGCTGTCACTGATGACACAAATATCAGCGGCCAGTCGCTGGCGAACCGGCAGGCCGGGGCCGTCGTATTTGCCCGCCAGAAATTCACTTAATCCGGTACTGCCACTTTCCTCTTCACCTTCAATCAGGAACTTGACCTGCAGCGGCAGGGCTCCCGCGGTTTTCATCCACGCTTCGCAGGAAAACACATGGGTCAGCAGCTGCCCCTTGTCGTCGGTCGCCCCCCGCGCAAATACCCTGCCATCCCGAATTGCCGGTTCAAACGGTGGCGAAGTCCACAATTCCAGGGGGTCCGGCGGCTGGACATCGTAGTGCCCGTAGACCAGGACCACCGGAGCTCCGGGGACCGCCGGCGACTGGGCATACACGATGGGATGCCCCACGGTTTCAATCAATTCCGACTGAAACCCCAAATCATCGAACCTGGTTTTCAGCCAGTTGGCCGCATCGCGAACCTCGGCGTCGTATTGGGGATCGGTACCGATGCTGGCCATCGTCAGCCACTGGCACAAATCATCCTGAAACCGCGTTGAGTTCTCGTCCAGATATTGCTGAACATCGGTCGTTGTTTGGGTCATGAGATATTCCGCCAAAATTCCGGGGCAAAACGGGCTCGCCGGCGCCCGTGCCCATTCAGGTCCGGGTCAGCCATCCGGGTATCGCCGTCCGCAAACCGGTCGGCCGCGGCCGACAAAAAATAACTGGTCGACGACCGGTCGAGCCCTTAAAATAGTCTCCGTATAATATAGCGATGCGCAGGGCCGCTGGGTATCGCGGTCCTCCTCCGTTGGTCCGCACCCACCGAATCACAAAGGATTGCTGAAAGGTATCACCAATGTCCAAACAGGCCTCCGCAACGGTCATGGAACCGGTTGTCGAGCGGGAAACGCGACGGGAACACAAGCAAAAACGGCAGCCCCGGTACCATGTCGTTTTGTGGGACGATGATGATCATTCCTACGAGTATGTCATTTTGATGATGCGGAAATTGTTCGGTCATACCATGGAAACCGGATTCGAAATTGCGGAACGGGTCGATCGCCATGGCAAGGCCGTTTGCCTGACGACGACCCGCGAACATGCGGAGCTCAAGCGGGACCAGATTCATTCCTTTGGGCGAGACCAGCTGATCCAGCGCTGTGCCGGTTCCATGTCGGCCACGATCGAACCGGAATGCAGCGAGTGACCGCGCGCCTCAAAACCCACACGCTTGGTTGCAAGGTCAATCAGTACGAAACCCAGTATCTGCGCGAAGGCCTGTTGGGGATCGGCTATCGCGACGCCGCCCCAAACGAGTCGGCCGATCTGTGCATCATCAATACCTGCACCGTCACGGCCGAAGGCGACAGCAAAAGCCGTCAGGTGATTCGCCGGATGCACCGGCAAAACCCGGATGCCCGCATCGTCGTCATGGGCTGTTATGCCACCCGGGCTCCGGAGGAAGTCCGTAAGATTCCGGGTGTGGCCGAGGTCATTACCAACAAACGCGAGTTGCCCGACCTGCTGGGCCGGTTTGGAGTGGTCGATATCCCCAACGGTATCTCCGGTCTGTCCAATCGACATCGCGCGTATGTCAAGGTCCAGGACGGATGCCTGCTCCGTTGCAGCTACTGCATCATACCGGCCGTCCGCCCCCGGATGTATTCCCGGCCAATGAACGACGTGCTGGATGAAGTACAGCGTCTGGCCGATCGCGGTTTTCGCGAGATCGTATTGACCGGAATTCATCTGGGACACTACGGTGTGGACTTTAATCGAGGCCGTTCCAAACCGGACTGGGTGCGATTGTCGCGGCTGGTGCGGGCCATTTGCGATACCAACACCGAAATCCGTATTCGATTGTCGAGTATTGAGGCCACGGAAGTTACCCGCGAACTGATTGACGTAATGGCCCGGTTCCCGGACAACGTTTGCCCCCATCTGCATGTCTGTTTGCAAAGCGGCAGTGACCCGGTATTGCGGCGGATGCGGCGCCGCTGGAGCGTGCGTCAAATTGTGGACCGCTGCGAACAGGTCCAGCAACAACTCGACCGGCCCGCCCTGACAACCGATGTGATCGTCGGCTTTCCGGGAGAAACGGATGAGGAGTTCGAACAAACGCTGGAAACCTGTCGGCGAATCGGCTTCTCCAAAATCCACATGTTTCCCTTCAGCCCCCGCCGGGGCACGCCAGCGGCTGAAATGCCCGATCCAATTGAGCGGCACGTGCAGGCGGCGCGGGGCCGGGCGGTGGCCCGCTGCGAAGGCCAGCTGCGTGACCAATACGCCCAGTCGCTGGTGGGGACCCGCGTCCGCGTCCTGATCGAAAAACGGGACCCCGACCGCGGGACGATGACCGGGACGGCTTGCCGCTATTTGCCCGTCCAGATCAATTACAGCCGGGAACCCGACCGGATGCCCGCCGAAACGGGGGGCCTGGTCAATGTCCGGGTCACCAGAACCGCGGCCGGGTCGTTATTCGGGCAACCGGAATCCGCCTAGCCGGTTGGCATTAACAGGGACGTCTCTTTTCGCGACTCGGGTGACGCCGCAAACGGGGACAGGCGCGGCGCCGATTCCGGCTTGTTATCTGGCAACAGGATGGCGCGGCGTGCCTGTCCCCGCTTTGTGTCCTGTTTGTTCCCGGCACATCATCAGCGATAATCACAGTTTACCAGGTCAAACAGCGGGTCCGGCAAATGACTTTCTTTCGGGGCAGTTCAAAACGGTGACCAGCGGTTCCAGCCGAAGAATCACGTATATCACGGCCGGTGCCGCGGGCATGTTTTGCGGCAGCTGCATGCATGACAACACCCTGGCCCATGCGCTGGCTGATGCGGGTTGGGACACCATGCTGGTTCCCACATACACCCCGATTCGGACCGATGAGATCGAGGTGGCCATCGATCAGGTGTTCTTTGGCGGGATCAACGTCTATTTGCAGCAAAAGCTGCCGTTGTTTCGGCATGTTCCGAAGTTCCTGGACCGGTTTCTCGACCATCCCGGACTGATTCGCCGGGTGACTTCCAGGGCCATCGAAACCAACCCCAAACTGCTGGGTGAGCTGGCGGTTTCCATGTTGCAGGGCAGCGCGGGCTACCAGAAAAAGGAAGTCCGCCGCCTGGTGTCATGGCTCTGCGACCAGGCGCATCCGGATCTCGTGATTCTGACCAACGTGCTGATCGCGGGATTCGTTGGCGACCTGAAACAGAAACTTCAGGTCCCGGTCGTGGTCACGTTGCAGGGCGACGACATCTTCTTGGAAAGTCTGACGGAACCCTGGAAATCACAGGCTCTGGAACTGATTTCCCGGCTGGATCCGCAGATCGATGCCTACCTGGTGCACAGCCGGTTTTACGCAGATGCGATGGCCGGCTATCTGGGCCTGTCACGGGACAAAATGCATATCACGCCGCTGGGGATCGATACCCGGGACTTTGCGGATTTCGGGCGGCATGATGTATCCATCGAGCGGCCCCCGGCCATCGGCTATCTGGCCCGACTGACAGCCGACAAGGGACTGCATCACATCGTCGACGCGTTTATCGAACTCAAAAGGCGGCCCGGCCTGGAATCGTTGCGACTGAAAGTGGCCGGTTGGCTGGGGGCCGACCATGTCGAATTCGCCGATCGGCAATTTGCCCGGCTGCAGGCAGCCGGCCTGGCGGGCCATGTGGACCGGTTGGGATCGGTGACGCGAACGGAAAAACTGGAAATGCTGCGCTCCATCGATGTGTTGAGCGTGCCGGCCGAGTATCTGGAGCCCAAGGGGCTGTACGTTCTGGAATCCCTGGCCGCCGGGGTTCCTGTCGTGCAGCCGGCCCATGGTGTCTTTCCGGAACTTATCGGGGATTTGGGAGGGGGCCGTTTGTTTCAGCCGGGCAATACCGGCGAACTGGTCGATCAGCTGCACCAGTTGATCACGGATCTCCCCGGCCGCCCGGAACCTGGGCGATGTCGGCCGCCAGTCGGTTCTGCTGCGCCGAAACGCATCCGCCATGGCCTGCGGTACGATCGAAGTCCTGGAACAACTGGTTTGACTCGCGCCATTCCCGCTGGCGATTGGCCCTGCGGCCTGGCACCGACGATCGCCGGCGAACACACGCCCACCAAACCCTGCCGGTTATTGCCCGGTGGCCCCGGCCGCTGCATTGCTGGCCGGCATCGGCACGAACAGGCCGGCACCTGATTGCCGGGCGTCGGCCGGAATCAACCAGCGGGCGGCCAGCCCCAGCAACAATCCCAACGCAATCAGGGCCAGTCGGTTCCGCAGCGAACGCCAGCGCGATTTACCATTCATGATTGGCCTTGTCGAACAAATGGGCAGCCCCGGACGGCATGGCGTTGCCGATTCCCGGGAAATGGCAAAGTCCAGACGACCGACACAAAAAAACGACCCGGCGGATTGCATACACGCCGGGTCGGAAAAATTCAGTTTCCCATTCCGAACTCGCTAGAACGAGTCAAATTCGATGACGAAACCATCGTTACGTTGCAAAAGCTGCTGAAACGTCTGCATATCAATGCCTTCGTTAATCAGGCGGGTGGAACCATCCGCAAAGACGAAATTGGCTCCCGTCGGATGGGGACTCGAGTAGCCGCTGGAATACGAATTCAGGCCGTCGTCATCATTATCCGAGGAGGAATTGATCATGTAATCCTCCGGAGCATAGGGATTCCCGGCGTAGTTTTCCACGATGTATCCATCGGCGGTGTTTTGCACCATGGGCCCAATCGAGATCTGGGAACTTCCGTCTCCGCCCAGTCCCACAAATGTGGAAGGCAGACTTGGCGACACCGATGAGGCGGGCAATCCGATACGAACCAGCAGATTTGGCTGGCCCTTGCGGGGCACGGGCAGGCCTGGGTCATTCGCCCCGCGGTCGTCGCCACCTCGCTCACCGTACATGATGGTATTGGTGGTGCCATCCGTAATATCCTTGATGCGTGTCCTGCTGTTACAGCAGAACAGGCCATATCCATCGGAGACGGCGCCGCTCAATCGGAACGGCATGGCGACATTCAGCGGATACAGCTGGGTCGGCGAGGGGGCAAAAGGCAATGCATTCGTTCCCGAAACATCCTGAACCCCAATCAGGCCAATCCCGCCGTTCGCGCCGTAGTTCAACTTGGCCAAACCCACGGGCTCCATCATGTCGTTAAACAGATTCCAGTTTTCGCTGACATTGGGAGCGGCATCGGAGGGGCAGATATAGGTACCGACGGCAATCGTCGGATTGTATCCCACTCCGGTCACCGGGTAATAGGCAACGTCGCCGGTTACTCCGTCTCCCCAATAGGCAGTTCGGATATCGTACGTTTGGTACAGGTTGTCCTGCTCGATAAACTGGCTGATCAGGGTCGCCCAGCCGTAACGGAAGCTCAAATCGCCATTGGGATCGGTCAGAAACAATTCGCGCCAGCCGGGTGGAAGACTGCGCAGTCCTGACTCATAGGCCAACGTCGCCAGTCCGATCTGCCGAATGTTGTTCAGGCACTCCGTACGCCGGGCGCTTTCGCGAATCTGTTGAACGGCGGGTAACAACAGACCCATGAGAATTCCAATGATGGCCATCACCACCAGCAATTCCACAAGTGTGAAACCGCGGTTGTTTCGGTGAAGGCGGCAATTTAAGGTCTGCATGTTTATTCTCCTGAGGGATGGCTGCCCAAATCCCGGTTTGATTTGCGGCAGGGTTTGGACCGAAAAGCAATTAATCAGGGCTGGGGTGACAAGACAAATCTGGTTGGTGGGCCGGTTGTCGCGCAGTGCAGGCTGATGCGAAAAGGAAATGCGGGAAATGCGCTTGCGGGCGCATACGTGTCAGGGCGCACCGGCATACCGTGACTGTATCGTAGCCGACCGGGGATCAAATGTCAAACTGGCCCCAGGATGTAACCGTCATTCCCGCAAGGAGTTATCGTTAAGACCCGTTAAAAATCCGGGAGATAATCAGGCCGCTGCACGGCTCGCCGCCCCTCCCCAAGGACCACTTCCCGGTAGATTGCCTCAATTTTTGCGGTCATGGCGTCCGGTCCGAACTGGCCGGCCACCCGTTGCCGCCCGTTTTCAATGATTTCCGCCCGCAGCCGATCGTTGCCCAGGACACTGGCAATGCCGGTCGCCAGGGTGTCGACATCCCGGCGACCGACAAGGATTCCGTCGCGACCATCCTGAATCAGTTCCACCAGACCGCCGGTGCGGGCCGCCACGACTGGCGTTCCGGCCGCCATGGATTCCAGAGCAACCATTCCCATCGACTCGACCAGCGAAGGAACCGCGACGACATCCATGGCACCCAGCATCTCATGCATGTTGTCGCGCCGGCCCAACCACTTGACCCGCCGGTCCAGCCCCTGGTGCAGCTGAAACCGGCGAAGCTTTGCCGTGAATTTTTCGTTGCGATTGAACCGACCGACCACCACCAGCTTCAAATCCGGAAACTCGCGCAGCAACCGGGGCAAGGCGCGAAACAGGTACCAGTGGCCCTTGTGCGGCACGACATCGCCGGCGATCCCAATCACCCTTTGTTCCGCCGCAACTCGCCATTGCCGGCGGACGCCGCGTCGCGACAACGAGTCCACTCCGGAAAACCGTTCCAGATCAATAAAACAATGAACCATTCTGGTTTTCGCGCGGGCCACGCGATTGACTCGCTGGTAATAACGCAGCGTGTCGTCCGAATTGCAGATCACCCGGTCATTCAGATGCCAGTGGGGCTGAAAATGCTGGCTGTGCGCCGTGGCTACGACCGGAATGCCCGTCAGTTGACGCAAGATAATTCCGTACATGTGAGCACGACTCATGTGGGTATGGATCACATCGAATTGCTGACGTGACACCCATGCCGCCATCCGCCGCACCTCGGACGGTCGCCAGCGGGCCAATTCGCTCTGAACCACACCCACGGGCATATCGTCCAGCTGTTTCCACAACCAGGATTCCCGGCGACACATGATCGTGACCCGGTTCCCCCGGCGGCACAGCTGGCGACTGAGCAATCGACAGTGTTCGAGGGCGCCATTGACATCCCGTCCCGAGATAATCTGCAGGATATTCAGCGAAGGCGTTGGCGACGGATTCGTTTTTGCAGACATGGTCAGCCAAATTGTAAAACCGGGGCCTTCACGATGCTTGCCAGCCGCCGCCCGAGAATATGCATGTGACCCGGATGGCGTCAACGCTGACTGGGGCGAAACGGGCACGGGTGGACCAGCCACCCGTGACACTCCGGGACGAAACGGGCACGGGTGTGGACCCCGTCCTGCCCGTGACATCCTGGCGTCGAAAACTCCCTGAATGGTTCCAGGGTGACCTGTCTCCCGACGGAATTGGCCGGCCGGGAAAGCATTCCATCCAGCCTGGCCGCCCACCCGTTTTCAGAAAACCCGGTCGGTTGCAGTATCCGCGACAACCGTCGCTGAGTTGTTCCATTGCATGAACGTCCTGACCGGGCGTGCCGTCGGGGGACGTCTCGGCGGCCCGGCGATCGGATCGGGCTGGCATTCCTGATCGCTGAGCAATTTCGACGGAATGGGCGGCCCGATTCGTTCGACATGAGCCGCTGTTTCAAATCGGATCGGGATTTGGTACTGAGTCGGGACGCAATCCAGCTTTTTGGTCCGGGTCAATTGGAACAGGTAATGCCAAATCTCCTGATGTTCAAAAACCGATGTCTGCTGATCATTTATCTGCTGGTCGCCGCCACGGTGCCTCCGGCACAGATTCTGGCCCAATCGGACACGTCGGTAATTCCGGCCAGCTTGCCCGGTGCCGATGAGCGACAACTGGAGTTCTCGGTCAACAGCGCCCGGCAACTGGAATCAACGGGTGATTACGTCGGTGCCCAGCGGCTTTGGAATCAGATCGCCGAAGGGCTTGAACACCGGTTCGGTGAGGATTCGTGGCAGGCCGTCAATGCCCGACTGGAAGCCCAAACAGCCGGTCGCCAATCAACATTCAACCCGACGCAGCGCGAAACCGTATCGCAGATTCGCCAGCTGCAATCCGCCGCCGCCGCTGCCGCTGAAAAACAGGACTGGCAAGCCGTCGCCGACCTGATCCAGTCGGCCTACGATCAAACGGCCGGGTTGTTCGGCGAGTCATCCCATGAAGCCGCCCGAATTAAAACCAGCATGGCCCAGATGGCCCACGCCGGCGGCGACCCCCAACGGGCCTGGCAACTGTATCGGGAAGCCCTGGCGACCCTGCGCGAGATAGTGGGGGTCAATCATCCGGAAATCGAGGCCCTCAACTACTCCATTGGCAATCTGTTGCAGATCAGCAACGAACATGAGAAAGCCATCCCGTGGCTGTCACAGAGTGTGGCCATCAGCAAACAGCTGTATGGTGAGCAATCACCCGTGTACGCCGACCGGATGACGGCCCTGGGCGTGACGATGCATCAGGTCGGCAATTATGACGAGGCGATATCGTGGCTGGCAGCCGGTGACGCCATCCAGCAAACGACGCTGGGCGCCGAGCATCCGCGGCGAGCCCGCACGCTGATGGATCTGGGCATTGCCTGCCTGGCCGCACGGCGACTGGACGAGGGGCGTCACTGGTTGACGATGGCCAGCGACATCCTGGCAGCCCGGCTGGGCGACCGGCACCCCGATACCCTGAACGCCCGAACGCACCTGGCAACGGCCCTGGTGCTGGCCGGTGAAACCGACCTGGCCGCAACAACACTCCGGGCAGTGCTGCAGGCGCAGACCAGCGGCCCCCATCCGGATCCGGTCGCCTCCGCCGCCACCTGCTTCAAACTGGCGGTGCTGGTGGGTCGTCAGGAAAAACTGGACGAATCGGAAAAACTGTTGCGCAGAGCGATTGAAATTCAATCCCAACACCTGGGAGCGAACCACGAACTCACCGCGCAGAGCGCGTCCGCGCTGATCCTGCTTCTGGAAAAGTCCGGTCGCAATTCAGAAGCCGGGCAACTGCGCCAGCAATTCACGCGGACGGCCCGGCAATCCGGCCCGGCCACCCGGCAACGCTAGACTCGGACCATTCATTCGTGGCTGCGAAATCCAGTTGCATCCTGCCGGGGCAAGGGTGCGGGTACGTTCGCCCGATCGGCGACGGCGGCAAATCGGGCGTTCGGGCGCCGGACTACAGTCGATACCAGCGGGTACCGCTGACGCGCCGCACCAGATGCCGCATTTCCAGAACACTGACTGTCGCCAGTACGCGATGAACCGGCAGTCCGCAATCCACGACGATATCGTCAATCTCCGTGGGTTGAACCTGAATCGCCTGCAACACCCGGCGTTCCTGGTCGTTCAATTGCAACTCGGCCGGATGATGCAATGGTTGCAAGGCCGTATCGCCGCAGCCGGGCAGCATTACCGGCGCCGCCATGGGACCCAGCCCCTCCAAAACGTCATCGACGCTGGTCACCAGGGTGGCGCCATCCCGGATTAACTGGTGGGTGCCGCTGGACATCCGGCTGTCGATCGGTCCGGGCACGGCGAAAACCTCCCGTCCCTGCTCGCCGGCATGACGCGCGGAAATCAGGGCCCCGGAGCGGTCGGCCGCTTCAATCACGATCACTCCCACCGACAATCCGGTGATAATCCGGTTCCGCTGGGGGAAGGCGCCGCTTTTGGGAGACTGCCGGGTGGGATATTCGCTGAGCACGGCGCCCTGCGCGGCAATTTCCAGTGATAGCCCGGCATGCTCCGGTGGATACAGGTTGAGCAAACCGGAGCCCAGCACCGCGATCGTTCGGCCTCCGGTCGCAAGGGCACCACGATGGGCGGCGGCATCGATGCCGCGAGCCATTCCGGAAACAACCGTGAACCCGGCCAGCGCCAGTCCGCCCGCCAGTCGTTCCGCCTGGCGGATTCCATAGGGGGTCGCATGACGAGTACCGACGATCGCGATCGCCAGTTCGTCGGATGGTTCCATTTGACCCCGACAATACAGCAGGGCAGGCGCATCGGGGATGTCCAGCAAGCGGCGGGGATATCCGGGGTGGTCCAGTGGCAACAATTCCAGCCCGTGCTGACCACACCGCTGCAGTTCGGCAGCAATGTCCACCGAGGCGGGGGCGGTGACCAGCGCCCGGGTCAGTTTGACACCGATCCCGGGCACTTTTCGCAACACGTCCGGGGCCGCAGTGAGTACCTGCCGGGGACTTCCCAGGGCGTCGACCAGCAGACGGTAATTGATGGGACCGATACCAGGTGTCAGTGCCAAACACAGGGCGGCGGCCAGCGGGTCATTCAAATCAACTTGCGGTTTTCGGTCACGGTCTGTCGCGGGAATTGCCGGGTTCATCGTGGCCCTCCAGCCGATTGACGCATTGCCTGTACCACCTGTTCCGGTTCAACCTGATCGGTCAGCTCGACGGCGCCCATACGCACTGGCAACACAAACCGCGGTCGGCCGGCAACCGCTTTTTTGTCGCTGCGCATCACTTCCATCATCTCCGCATGGCGGTCGGCCGGAAATCGGGACGGGATCTGCAGCGCGTCCAGCAATTCCGATTGCCGCCGGACAAATTGTTCATCGACCCATCCCAGCGAACAGGCCAGCCGGGCCGCAGCCGACATTCCCATGGCCACGGCATGCCCGTGCGGCACGGTTCCGTAGCCAAAAACCGATTCGACCGCATGGCCAAAAGTATGTCCGTAATTAAGAATCGCCCGATGACCTGTGGTTTCCCGTTCATCCCGCGCAACGACCCGGGCTTTCAACTGGCAGCATCGCTGCACCAGATCCACAAGGGTTTGCGGATCGCGTTGACGGATCGGTTGCACATGGTTTTCCAGCAGGTCAAACAACCCGGGATCGAGAATGACCGCGTATTTGACGACTTCAGCAAGTCCCGACGTGAACTCGACGTCACTGAGCGTTTTGAGAACCGCCGTGTCGATGAACACCGCCCGGGGCTGCCAATAGGCACCGATCACATTCTTGGCGCCGGGCAGATTTACGCCCGTTTTTCCGCCAACGCTGCTGTCAACCTGGGCCAGCAGGGTGGTCGGAATCTGGACAAAGTCGATTCCCCGCATCCACGTGGCGGCCACAAAACCGGCCAGGTCACCGACCACGCCTCCTCCCAGTGCAATAATCGTCGATTGACGATCGACGCCGGCCGACAACAATTTCTGGTACAGATCCCCCGCCACCAAAAGCGTTTTGGACGATTCCCCCGGGGGCACGGTTACCAGCCGGATATCCTGACCGGATTCGCGCAAGCGGTCACAAAAATCGCCGGCATACAAATCTGCGACGGTATCATCGGAAATCACCAGGCTTCGCGGGCAGGCGGAGGCCACCGCCCCGGCCAACTCCCCCCACCAATCCTGATCGATAAAGATCGGGTACTGGCCGCTGGCATGGACGACAACCAGTTTGGGTTGAGGCGGCATCCGTGGGCCTTTCCGGCAGGGACATCTATTCAGCGGTCGGCTTGCCCGGCGAGTCCGGCCGTTTTTTGGACTTGCCGGTCGATGGACGTTTGGGGGGACGCACGACCGACAGGACTTCGTCGGCATCAATCAGCATTCGGCGATTGTCTTCCGTTTCCACCAGCAGCTGCTGAGCCAGGATCTCGTGATTCAGTACGGTCGCCGGGCCGTCGCCGGTCACAATCCGGGAGCCAATTTTTGGCAATTCGCGAAGGAGCTCTTCATAGGTGTCGTATTCGTATCGAAGACAGCATTTAAGTCGTCCGCAGCGGCCGGAAATCTTGGTCGGGTCGAGCGTGGCTTTCTGGATTTTCGCCATGCGCATCGACACCGGCGGCATCGACGTCAGGTGCGTGTTGCAACAAACCGGTTTGCCACAATCCCCGTAATCCGCCAACAGTCTGGCTTCATCCCGGACTCCGATTTGACGCATCTCGATCCGGGTCTGAAATTCGGCCGCCAGGGACTTGACCAGTTCGCGAAAGTCGATTCGTTGTTCGGACAGGTAATAAACGACAATTCGTTCCCCGCCAAACAGATGTTCCAGATCCACCAGCTCCATGGTCAATCCGATTCGATCAATGTGTTGCTGGCAAATTTTCAGTTTTTCGGCACGAGTCGATTGCAGATGGGCGAATTCGTTGGCGTCGTCGTCGGACATTTCGCGCAGGATCTGGCCGGCCGGCGGCTGATCCAGGTGGGCGAGAGCATCGTCGGTTGCCGCGCACAGAACGAATCCCGTCTCCAGGCCCCGGTTGGTTCGGGCAATCACGCTCATGCCGCGCTGGTATTGCTCACGTCCGCGGGTCGAGAATACTCCCAGGGTGCGCATGGATCCGTATCGAACCACAAATCGTGACACTCGTCGTGCGCCGCCGGCAACAGCGCCTCCTGTAACAGCCATCTTGTCTGAACCGGGTCCCTGGCGGCGCGACGAACGCCGGCCCACGGGGACCAGTCGCTGGATTGATTTTAGGGTTCCCGGGTTTTCTGGCGGAGGGGTCCGGATCAGTCCGGAAGCCACAATTTGGAGGGGCCCGGTTCGGTGCCGCCGGCCGCCGGAGGCCGGCCGCCATCGGGAGTCCACAACCCGGACTCTTCGTCGACACCCACCGCAACCGGCTGCTCGACCGCAACCGCTTCGCCACCCCCGGACCGCCCCTCACCGGACAACAATCCGTATTTTTGCAGGACACTGGCCAGCTGATAATGAACCTGGGGGTCCTGCAGGTAGCGGGTTTCAATGGTCCGCAACAATTCCTGGCAACCGTCTGCCATGTCGCGCTGCAGCCGCAGATCCAGTTCCATGACCAGAACCATTCCGACATTTCGCTGCCGGGTCGCGGCATGCTGCCGGGCTTGTTGCATCAGCTCCAGCGCCGTCTCGTTGTCCGGTGTGATTCGGGCCAGCAGGACATAGACCTGTTCGAACGGGGCTTCCTCGTCCAGTTGGGGTCGGGCCAGCAGTTCCGGCAGGCATTTCCGCAGCAATCGGTGGTTGCCCGTGGTCGAGCCAACCACGAAACAGGTGACCAGGTCGTCGTCATCCAGTTTTTCGAAATCCAGCCGCTGGATCATCAGGGGGGACATGTGGAGCAGGTTGTGTTCCCCCCGGGGAATGGATTGCCGGCGGGGCAAACCCAGCAAGTCCCGCAACCGGTCAAAATCGAACGTTCCCCAAAACGAGGCGTCAGCGCCCTGTTCCAGCAACAATACCATGGCCGCGATGACCGATTTCGTCCGGTCGTCCTGGCAGGCTTCCAGGGGCGTTTTGCCGGCCAGCGGCAACAACGACATGTGGGGCCAGGTCTCGAGGTAGTCCCGTTCCCGCTGCCGCTCCAGAAACTCGCGGCGCTGGTTGTTGTCCAGGTTTCGGGGCAAGTGCCAGCGCGAATCGAGCAGATGTTCCAGTTCGGTGATTTGATCGATGGCAACCTGCGCCGATTCGGGACCAATCGCGTTGCCCATGATTTCGCAAAACTGTTCGATCGTCGCCGTTGCCCGGCGATCGTCCACCACAAACAGCTCCACACGCCCGTCCTGGTCCGTCCGTTTGCCGTACACGAGACATTCGGCGATCACCCGCGGAAATTCCTGGGGGAGGGCGGCGCCCGGTTCCAGCGACCTGATTTCATCCCGATCCAGCAACATGCCGGCGGCCACCGGAGGCGGTCCCCCCTCGTGATAATGGACGCCCAGCATGGATCCCTGGACCATTCGCGGGCTGCCCAAAATCGATTCGGTCAGCTTTTCCTGATCCAGCAGCGGAAACGTGACTCGCATCAGATCCAGCGAATGCGACAGCGGCACTTCGCTGATCGTCAGAACCAGCGCCTGCAATTCGGCCCGGTCATCAAACGGCAATTCCTGCAGGTCGGCCAGGCGACGCCAGGCATCCGCGGCCTCACCGGTTTGTCCCAGGGTCAGCGACACCCGGGCCAGGGCATCCAGAATCGCAGCTTGTCCGGGATACTGTTCGTCGAGCCGTTGCAGTCGCTGGCAGGCTGCCCGCCAACGCCCCTGCTCGGCGAATCGTCTGGCGTTTTCCCATGCGGCCGACCACGGATGCTCCGTTTCCCCGTCCAGCGGCATCAATTGAAAATTTCGTTTGACCGGCAGGGGAATGTCCGCCGCCCTCCATGTCTGGGCGATCATCGGGCCGATGGCCTCCTCCTCGAACAGTTTGCTGGAGAAGATCAGGTGTTCCCGTCCGGCCACCAGGTGCCCGTCAGAAATCAGCAACATGCCGACAATTCGAAACGCGCTGGCCAGTGATACCGGGACTTCATGGCCGGGCAGCAGATCCATGGCATCCTGCAGCGCCTCGACCGCCTCCAGCGTCTGGCCCTGACTGGCCAACAGCAGGGCCCGGTGCTGAAACCCAATCGGGCTGGCCGGATTGCGTTCCAGAAACTGTCGATTGACCTCGGCCGCGGTGTCAAATTCCTTCAGATTCAGCAGAATATGGGTCTTCAGGGTCAACAGGCAATCCCGCGGCCCCAGTCGAGAAATACTGCGCTCAACATGCTCCAGGGCAGCCACGGCCTGGCGGCTTTTGTTCAGTTCAACGATTCGGTTCAAATCGCCCACAATCGCCTTGCCACAACAGAATTTGATCTTCTTGTCGCTGTGGCACGGGCAGGTTTGATAGATGTCGATTTCCATGTTTTCTGCCGGCCCGGCCTGGGCGGCGCCCGGTTTGCAATTCAGAATACAGCTCAGCGGTATCCCCTGAATTTATGCGATCGAACTCGCGACCGATACCTCCAGTTCCCAAATGCCCGGCGGTGTTGACTCGGAACAACAAGGTGGCGTGCCGAAAACACGGGTCGGTCATTCGCGCCCGCACGCCACCAGATCGGCCAAATCGTCCGGTTTTGTGCGTTTTTTGGCGGCCGGGCGGGCAAACCGGGTGCAGAATTGGGAGGACCCCTGTTTTGATCGGTTGGCCGCCCATGAACGAATCCTTCCGCCCGCGCCGTGCCGTCCCCGGCACCGGACGACGCACCATCCCGCAATTCGAACACCTGGAAACGCGGCATTTGCTGGCGGCCTCCATCCTGTTTGACGCCGCTACCGGAATCGTCACCGTCAATGGCGATCAATCCGACAATCAGGCGTTCGTTACGGCAGCAGGGACCGATCGGATCCAGGTCGATTTGACAGGAGTTGAAACGCGGCAGTTTGATCGCAGCGAGGTAACCGGGCTGGTGTTCAACGGCCGCCGCGGTGACGACGAGTTCCGCAATGAAACCGATGTTCCCGGCGAAATGATCGGCGCCGCGGGAAACGATTTGCTGGTGGGGGGCAGCGGAATCGATCGCATCTTTGGCGGAAACGGACAGGACACCATCATGGCTGTGCCGGCAATGACCACGTCGATGGCGGGCGACATAACGACATCATTCACGGCGGTCCCGGTGACGACTGGTTAAGCGGAGGAGCCCATGACGACCTGATGTACGGCGACGAGGGAAACGATTATTTGCTGGGCTACTACGGGGCTGACACGATTTACGGGAACGATGGAGACGACCAGATCTTCGGGTTCACTGACAACGACCAGCTGTATGGCGGATCCGGAAACGACGAGGTTTTCGGACAGCATGGCGACGATCTGATCGAGGGTGACGCCGGGGACGATCGACTCGGCGGCGGCGACGGCGACGACACGATCCGGGGCGGGGCCGGGGCCGATCTGATTACCGGCGATGACGGCCACGACAACCTGCAGGGTGAGGCGGGCAACGATATCCTGCTCGGCTGGTTTGGCAATGACAGCCTGTTGGGGGGAACCGGCGACGACCTGTTGTTTGGCCAGCAAGATGACGATATTGCGGGCGGCGGCGACGGGAACGATTCCGTGCTCGGCGGCGACGGAAATGACCAGTTGTCCGGTGACGCCGGGACTGATTTTGTGTACGGCGAGGATGGCAATGATCGGGTTCGGGGCGGCGCTGCTGTGGATTACCTGAGTGGCGGCGCGGGACACGACAGTCTGTTCGCCGGAGCCACGACGGGCGAGGCAGAGTATTTGTTCGGTAACGGGGGGCACGACCGGTTTTTGACGGTGGCCGGCGATTCGATTGCCGATTTTGAGCCCGGAGATGCCCGCCTGGTATTTATCAACCAGGACAGCCAGTGGAATGATGCTGAAATCGAAACGGCTGACAGGGCGTTCCAGCGGCTGTTCTCGGCCACCGGCAACACGAGACTGCTTCGTGAATCGCTGAACGACAAGCCGCTGGAATTCTACAAGGCAGCCAACCTGGGAGGTGCCGCCGGAATCAACTCATTGAGCTGGCGTTCCTGGACCACGTGCAATGCCAGCGGCTGTACCACGACCTATGATTACACGCGCCGCATCAGCATCGCCGAATGGGACGAGAACAACTCCTTTGTCAACGACTTTTATATCGATGTGTTCGTCCACGAAATTGGGCACAACTGGGACAGCGAACTGGAATTGACCAGCGTTTCCGGTGACCTGGCGGGCACCTGGAACAGTTTCCTGGCAATCGCCGACTGGCGGGACAGCGATCCCGGCCCCGGCTATACCCGATCCGCGGATGGACAGTGGTGGTATGGCAACAGCGCCTGGTTTTATGACAACTATGGCCGCACCAATCCTCATGAGGATATGGCCACGTCGTGGGAGTATTATTTCGAGCCATACCAGGCCGCGGGGGATCACAGCCTCATGCAACCCCGCCTGGATATTCTGGATGCCGTGATGGCCGAATTGAGCCAGCTCATCTGATTGTCCCGCCGTACGCCCCCGCCTGGCGGCACGACTGACGGAGACCGGGGGCACCGGATACAATCGGGTCTTTCACGATCCGCATCCTGCGCGCCCGGACCCATGTCAGCGGCTGTCACTTGCAAAGATCTGACCAAGACCTATCCGGGGAAACCTCCGGTCGAAGCCGTCCGTGGTGTGGACCTGGAGATTTTCCCCGGAGAATGCTTTGGCGTGCTGGGACCCAACGGCGCTGGCAAAACCACGACGATCGAAATTCTGGAAGGCCTGTTGCCGGCGACCAGCGGCGAGGTGCGGGTACTGGGGCGCCGATGGAACGGGGACCAGCAGGAGATTCGCCAGCGTATCGGGGTCTCCCTGCAGGAAACACGACTTAGCGAGCGGCTGACGGTACGCGAAACGTTGACGCTGTTTCGCAGTTTCTATCGCACAGGTCAGAGCGTGTCCGCCAGCATGCAGCAGGTCGATTTGACGGAAAAAGCCGATGTGTGGGTCAAGAAACTGTCGGGCGGCCAAAAGCAGCGGCTGGCGGTAGCCACCGCCCTGGTAGGCGATCCCGACCTGTTGTTTCTGGATGAACCGACAACGGGCCTGGACCCGGCCAGTCGTCGCGATCTGTGGGACATCATTCGCGCCTTTGGCGAAAGTCACAAAACGGTCCTGCTGACCACGCATTACATGGAGGAAGCCGAACGGTTGTGCGACCGGGTGGCCATTTTTGATCACGGCCGGGTCATTGCCCAGGGAACACCCCGGGAACTGATTGCCTCGCTGGGCGCCGATCACGTGATTGAATTTTCGACCGAATCCAGCGGCGCTGGCGACGCGTCGCCGGCATCCGGTGCTTCGCCAAATCCCGCCGGCTTTCAGTGGGCCGCGGAACTGCCATCGGTCGATCGAGTCGACGAGTCGGATGGCCAGGTCCGTTTGATCGCCCGCCAGCCCCATCTGGTTTTGCCGGCCCTGATGACGGAACTGGGCCAGCGGGGACTGAAGATGGCCAGTTTGAATACGCGTCATGCCAGTCTGGAGGACGTATTCGTCAGCCTGACCGGTCGCCATTTGAGCGAGCAATGAACGGGTGCCAAACCACAGCCGGCTCCCTCGCCAATGGCAATCCCTGATTGGCCTGTCCGGCGGGAACGAATTCCGTTTGGGAGTCCCCTCGCGATTCAAACCATCCCCCATTTTTTTCGAAGCCACCATTCGATGGTCAGCAAACCGGCAAACAACAAAACGTAAACGAGTGAGTCGGCCAGGGTATCCCCGATTTGCCATTGCAGGGGAACATCGATTTCCAGGTTGGGCACCAGTTCGGCAAATTCATCCAGCGCGGCCGGCAGATCGGCCGGCGAAATCAGGCGTCCTCCCCAGGTGGCCGTTCGTTCGGCCAGTCGCTTCAACTGGTCGATATCGGCTGCCGGAACGGACGTTTCCTTGTCATTGTCAAACACCACGAATTCGGCGGCTGCGTCTCCCAGCGATTCGCCATCGCGGCTGGCAGTGATTTCAATCCGGTAAATTCCGGGTTGCTCAACCAGTTTGCGCTCGATGCGGGACTGGCCGCCGGAAAGGACTGCCAGCGGAGCTCGTTGGCCATCCGGAGTCACCAGCGTGCCGCTCATTTGGGCGTTGCTGATGGGTTCGTTGGTGGACGAACGGGCTTCTGCCGTGAACCGGATATTGGCATTGGGCTGGAACCGCCGCTGGGGCAGATCGATGCGGACATTTTGGCCGGACAGGTTGTCCTTGAACGCCAGCCACAGGATCACCTGCCGCCAAAACCGCTTGTGCAGTTCCTCGTAGCCATGGGTCCACCATTTCCACGTCGAGTCGCCGGCAAACGCCAGAACCCGCCCGCCCACCCGGGCCGCAATCAGCAGGGGATCACCGGCGGGCGATTCCAGCAGCACCCCGGCCGTATCCTTGAGACCGCCAAACCGGTTGGCACCGTCCAGCGTCGGGAGGCTGGCCCAGATTTCTGCGTTTTCCGCGGGATCGCCCAACTGGGTCACGAAGTGCTGGCGGACCACCACCATCCTCATGTCCCGTTCGATATGCAAATCGGACCGCAACGGGCCCTCGAAATCCTGTTTCTCCGAGACTTCCATTTCCACCGGCAGCACCTGGGCCAGCGGTGTCCGGGCATACATCCCGGGACCAAAACTGTGGTAACCGCCAATCATTATCAGCCCCTTGCCACCGATCACCGCATCGGCCAGCAACTGCAGATTTTTTTCCTGGGTGCCGCGAACGTACAGCGAACTCGCATCGACATCATGCAGAATAAACACGTCGTACCGCGGGTCGCCAAACAGATCGGAATGGTCCTCGGGCCAGCGCTGTCGCTCGGACGTACGGATATGCAGCTCATCCAGTTGAATATCCTGGTAGGCGCCCAGCGAGGCCCGCAGGTAGGACTGCTCCCACCCGAGGCTTCCATACACGTACAACACACGCAATCCGCCCTCGTTGACGGTCAGGAACGCCGGCAGTTCATTATTCCGCGGTGAAACTTCGCCCGGTTGGGGTTCAGCCCGGACCGTCAACCGGTACTGGCCGGCCTGATCGGCCGTATATTTCAGTTCGACATTGACGGCTTCGGACTGTTTGGTGAACACCTGTCGAACCGTATCGGCCACCGTTTCGTTGCCTTGCGGGTCGGTGACAATCAACTGAATCGGAATCTCCTGATTGGCAAATCCGCGGGCCCGCACGGTGGCCGTTACCCGCAGGTCGTTTTTGACCCACATCGAAAACTGGTCGGCCATGTTTTCGACCGAAATATCGGCAAACTCGCGTGTTTCGACCGATTGGCCGAACGGGACCGTTACCAGCGGCGTTTGACTTTCCTCCAGCAGCCGACTGGCCTGGGCCAGTTCGACTTCCGGGTCCGAGGCGTTTTGAACGCCGTCGCTGGACATCAGGATACCAATCAGCCGCTGATCGCGAACGGAATCGATGACCGAATACAGGGCGGTCCCCAGATCGGTCTCGCTGTCGGCCGGACTGTCCGGCAAGGCCGGCAATGCCCCATCGGTTTCCAGCGGTTTGAGACTGATTCCAAACGCAAAAAACCGAACATCGATATCCTGTTGTTGCAAACCGGCAATCGCGTCCGCACTGTCGGCAAATGCCTGTTTCATGGCTTCCCAGCGACTGGGCCCGGTGGCCATGTGCGGCAAAATCATCGAACGCGAAAAATCCAGCAACACCGCCAGTACGCCCGTCTGTTTTTGGCGCACCGAGGAAACCAGTCCCGGTCGCAGCAAGGCGACCAGCAACAGCAATACCAGGCCCAAACGCAAGCCAAACAGGGTGTTGCGCTGGAACCGGCTGAGTCCCCGAAACCGGGGGCCCGTCCACAGCGCGGCGGCGACCACGGCCATGATGATGGCAATGATCCAGTAACTGGCCACAGGTTGTATCGTAAAATTATCCACGAATGATCCGCGCCCCGGGGCCGGCAATCAGGCGTCTGATTATTTCTTGTAAAAACGATTGGACATCACCAGCTCCAGAGCCAGCAGCAAGCTCATCAGCAACGCCAGAATCGGGTAGAACTCCTGGCCTTGCCGGGCCGTGCCCTGTTGTCGCTGGAGTTCATTCCGTTGCCGGGCCAGCTGGTAGCGGTCGTTTCCCAGCAGCAGGTCCATTTGCCCAGGCTCGATCCGCTGCAAGTTGGTCACTCCGGAGGGCAAATTGACGCTGAATCCGCGGAGCACCGGACCGTTCAGCTGCCCCTTGAGACGATAGGTTCCGGGCATGTCGGTGTATTTGTAGCGCAGGCTGTTGTCACTGGCGACCAATCGCACCGGTTCTTCATCGCGGGGTGAAAACAGCCGGTATTCCGACGGCATCGAATCCCGGTCATTTTGCATCGTGGCCGTTTGACCGGCCACCAGATTCAAACGGTCGCGGGTTCCGGAGGACAGGTATTGGGCGACGGAGGTCACCAGCAACCAGGCGGGCCAGACTTCGCCACTGGCGCTGTTGAACAGGTCGTTCCAGGGACGTCGCATGTCGCCCCGCCCGGCCGGCCGGTTCGGTAATGGGTGTCGTCATGCAAATCACATGTCCATCCCCGATACGGCGTTGCACCAGCGAGGCGACGCCGTCGGTATATCTGGCAATCACCTGCACTTCCGGATCGCCGGAATTGTCCATTTCCCAGTGCCGGTAGACTGGAAACGGTTGCCAAATACCCAGCGTGGCATAGGGCCGAAACGGTTTGAGTGCCGGATGCGTCAGAGTGTCCAGAGAGATCAGAACCGCGGGGCCCCCGAACTCTCCCGCCCCGCTGCGCCACTGTCGTTCCAGCCGCCCGGGCAGAACGGCGGCCGCTGCCTCGGTCTGAAATGCGCCGTTGGGCTGGCTGCCGACCGCCGCGTTGTGCCCCAGAAAAATCCCCAGCCCGCCTCCGCCCCGGACAAAATTTTCCAAAAGCTTCCACAGTGGATCGGAGATCGGACCGGGATCGAGCAGAAATATCGCGTTAAAGTCCTCCAGCACTTCCTGCGGAAGACTGCGTTGCCCGATCACCCGCACATCATAAAACCCGCCCCCGTCACGCTCCGACGGGCCCAGCGCGTCGACCAGATTTCCGGGATCGACGTTTTCCGGGTGCACAACCAGGACTTTCCATTGCGGCCGCACGTCGACCGTGAAATACAACCGGTTGTCAACGGCCAGCGCGTCACTGGCCTCCAGTTCGAGCCAGCCATGATGAATGCCCGGCTGGAAATCATCCTGCAGGGAAAGACTGAGCGATGTGGCCCCATCATCGGCCACGCTGACATTGGTGGCCCGCATCCAGTGCTGATCGGGTAACAGGGTTTTGCCATCGCGGCGAACCGGGCGGGAAGGGTCCGGCCGTTCCAGCATCAGCCGGGCGACCATCGATCCCCCCTCGCCGACGGCCCGCAGCTGCGCATTGACGGTCACCGTTCCGCCCTCGGGGATGGCCGAACCCGACAATTCGAGCTGGTCCAGCGACAGATTCATCGGCGTCTCGACACCCACGTCGATCAGATACAGACTGATCTCCGGTTGCGCCTCCAGCAGTTGTTGCAATTCGGTTCCGCTGGCGAGCCAGCCGGCGCCGGTCATGTCGCTGAGCACGTAAATCTCCTTGCGCTCCTGCGTGGCATCCTGCAGAAACCGAACCGCCGATTCGATCGTCTCGGGCAGCGAAATGCTGGCATAGCTGGTCTCCAGCGTGTTGATGCGTTTTCGGGCGGCCCCGACATCCACGGAAAAAAACGGCGGCTGACCATCATTGCGGATTACGGCAATGCGGCTGTCGCGCGGCAACTGTCCAATGATCCAGCCAGCCTCGACCTCAGCCTTTTCCAGCAAACTCGCGTTCTCGTGACGGTATTGCATACGTGGCGAGGTATCGATGACCACCGCCGCTGCCACCGGTGCCTGACGATCGGTCAGCAGGTTTCCCGACCCTTTCCCGAGCGCTGCGACGACGGCGTATCCCGTCCAGGCGAGGGCCAGGGCCAGCACAGCGCCGACGATCAGGGCCAGCGGGATATTGGCGGGCCGGGAACCCAGCAGGGCGAACACCAGCAGCAAACCGCACAGCAGGCTCAGCAGGCCTCCGCCACCCACACTTAACCAGTTTCCAAAGGAGGCCGAACTGGCGCTCGGTCGCGCCAGCGCGGCAGCTGCCGCCAGCAACAACAGGCAGCGCAGCGCCAACAGCAACCAGTGCCGCAGCCGCAAACTCCGCTGGTTGGTGCGTTGCATTTGCTGAACAAACCGCAACGCGGGAAACGGTAACGGTTTCGGTTTGGGTTGCATCAACAGGTGCAGCACCACCGGCACAACCAGCAATCCGCCACCGAGGGCCAGAATCAGGACATGCATCAGGGCCATCGCTAAAACCTCGATTGCCGGTTGTGCAGGTACTCGATCAGGGCCTTGTCAAATTGCATGCTCGTATCCAGGGGTACATAGTCGATCCCGGCCTGGGCCGACCGGCTGGCCAGCATCCCGCGAAACTCCTCGATACGTTGCTGATAGTCGGCCCGATAGGCGTTGGCGTCGACCTGCAGTTTTTCACCGGACTCGGGGTCGTCCAGTTCACACATGCCGGAGAAGGGAAAGCTGACTTCGGCCTCGTCCAGAACATGAAACAGAATGATGTCATGCCCGCCGTGCCGCAATCGAAACATGGATCGAAAAACGGGATCGATGTCTTCCAGCAAATCGCTGAAAATCATAATCAGCGTGCGATGTTCCAGCATGCCGGCCAGCTGGTTGAGCGAATGCGCCAAATCGGTGTTGCCGCCGGGTTTCAGCCGGGCCAGCATGGACAACACATGACCCAGCTGGGCTCGTCGGGATTTGGGGGCCAGGCTGCCGTTGATTGATTCCTGAAAGGTGACCAGTCCCACCGGGTCCTGTTGGGAAATCATCAAGTAGGCCAGAGCGGCGGCCAGGCAGACGGCGTAATCGAATTTGGCCAGTTCCTGGCGATACGTGTATCCCATCGAGGCACTGCTGTCGACGACCAGCATGCCGGTCATGTTGGTTTCGGCCTCGAATTTCTTGACGTAATACTTGTTGGTGCGGGCGTACAGGGCCCAATCAATGTCCTTGGGGTCATCGCCGTGGGAGTATTTGCGATGTTCACTGAATTCGACACTGAAGCCGTGCCACGGGCTGGCGTGCAGGCCCTGCAGAAATCCCTTGACGACAAACTTGGCCCGCAGGTCCAGACGTTTGATCTGGTTGATGACTTCCGGCTTCAGGTATTTTTCGACGGACATGCGGAAACCGGCCGGCGACTGCGGAATCAATTCTGCGGTTCGGCGCAGAATTGCCTTTACTTTTCAAACTTGTCGATGACGGGCTCGGGGATTTCGCGGACCAGCCGCTCGATCAGATCTTCCGTCGTCATGCCTTCGGCCTGGGCCTGAAAATTGGTGCTGACCCGGTGACGCAGTACGGGGACGGCAATTTTCCGGATATCTTCCAGGCTGACCGAAAACCGCCCCTCCATGGCCGCCAGGGCCTTGCCACCGGAAATCAGAAACTGACCGGCCCGGGGTCCCGCTCCCCAATCCACCAGGTCCCGAACAAACTCCGGCGCCGATTCGTCACCGGGACGCGTGGCCCGGACCAGGGCGGAAACATATTTGATGATGTACGGCGTAACGGCAACGGAACCCACCAGTTTCTGCAAATTGATAATGGCCTTGGCCGACAGAATTTTTTTGACGTCGCGGGTTTCGTTGCGGCTGGTGTTGGTCAATATCTGTTCTTCCTCATCCACCGTCGGATAACCCACCCGGATGTTGAACATGAACCGGTCCAGCTGGGCTTCCGGCAACGGATAGGTACCTTCCTGTTCGATCGGGTTCTGGGTGGCAATGGTAAAAAACGGGTCCGGCAGGCTGTAGGTGTCACGCCCCACCGTGACTTCCCGTTCCTGCATGGCCTGCAACAGGGCGGACTGCGTTTTGGGGGGCGTCCGGTTGATTTCATCGGCCAGCAGAATATTGGTAAACACGGGACCTTCCACAAACCGGAACTCGCGCCGCCCCCGTTCATCCTCATCCAGAACCATGGTTCCGGTAATGTCCGAAGGCATCAGATCCGGCGTGAACTGGATCCGGTTAAACCCGACATCCAGAATCCGGGCGATCGTGCTGACCATCAGTGTCTTGGCCAACCCGGGAACCCCTTCCAGCAAACAATGACCGCGCGTGAACAGCGCCGCAAAAACCTGTTCAATCACTTCGTGCTGACCCACGATGATCTTGCCCAGTTCGTCCTGCATCAACTGGCGATGATGGCTGAACTCCTGCAATACGTCGCCCAGGCTGCGTTGTTTGGTTGACACGGTGTGCTCGTTCGGTAAGGGCGCAGGGAATCGGGTCCAAAAATGTCGAACAGGATGGGGCGCCGGCGTCCGGTTCGGGTCAGGTTAAAATTCTAGGCAGCACGGCAGAAAACAGCAACGACGCCGGATTATCGTTGTTCACATCATGGCACAGCGGTAGGATGTCAAAGTAACCGCTTACCAAATGTGGCCCGGGACGCGGGCCGCCCGTGTTTACCGGATTAACCAGATGATCTTCACTGCAATGTTTCCCCCGTTTGTCAGCGGCCGGCGTCTGGCGACCGTTTTGTCGGTTTGGGCAGTGTTCGGGCTGGTGACGGGAAACCCGACCAGCCATCGCGCGTATGGCTGGCAAGCCGATGAAACGCCATTAACCGCCGAACAGGTGCGCGAGTCGATTGAACGAGGTATCAATTTCCTGAAACGGAGCCAGCAAGCCAACGGGACGTGGCAACCGGTCGGTTACCATCGCGGCGGCGTTACCGCGCTGGCCACGCTGGCGCTGCTGACGGCGGGCGTGCCACCCCAGGATCCGACGGTTCGGCGGAGTCTGGAATTTCTGGATGGCCTGGAACTGGACGTTTCCACCATTTACACCGTTTCCCTGATGACGATGGTGTATTGCCAGGCCGCTCCGGAAATGCGGCGGGCCCGCATTCGCGAGTGTGCCGAACATCTGGCCCGGGGACAGTACAAGGCCGGCGGCCGGGACGGAAACTGGGAAGGGGGCTGGACCTACCGAATGCGAGAGGCCCATCCCTCGGGCAGTCGTCCCGACGGGTCCAATTCCCAGTTCGCCCTGCTGGCCTTGCATGAGGCGGCCCTGATAGGCATTGAGGTCGATCCGGCCATCTGGCAGCGGAGCCGCGTGTTTTGGAATTCCCTGCGTGACCAGACCACGGGCGGATTCTCGTACATGCAAAGCCTCGAGACCGGCGGTCCGACCGGCAGCATGACCTGCGGTGCGATTTCCTCGCTGATCATTATCGACGAGCACTTGCCCGGGCCCGTGCCGCTGGTCAACGGTCGGATCCAGTGCTGCCGCCAGGAGGATGAGTTGCCGGCCGTGGAGAGCGCCAGCCGCTGGATCGCCAAACGCTTCGCCGTTTCCCGGAATCCGTCCCAGAACAATTCCCAAACGTTTGCCCGCGACTTTCTGTACTACCTGTATGGCATGGAACGCGCCGCCCGCCTCTCCGGCCAGCGGTTTTTCGGAACCCACGACTGGTATCGCGAGGGCACGAGTTTCTGGTCCGGCTGCAGTACACCAGCGGCACCTGGAAAGGTACGTCCATGCACGGCGAAAGCAATCCGGACGTGGCCACCTCCTTCGCGCTGCTGTTCTTGTCCAAGGGAAAACGGCCCGTCGTGATTGGCAAATACCGGCATTCCGACGGTAACGACTGGGACCGTCATCGCAAGGGAGTGCACTATCTGACGCGGCAGCTGGAATCGGACTGGAATTCCAAACTCAACTGGCAAACGATCGATGGACGCTTTGCCAGCGTCGATGACTTGCTGGAAACGCCGGTCCTGTATCTCAGCGGTCGGGACGCCCTGCGACTGGGTGATGCCCAGAAGGCTGCTCTCCGGGAATATGTCGAGTTCGGGGGTTTCATTTTCGCCGAAGCCAATCAGGGGGACGGATGCGGCGACAACGTTCCGTTTGAGGCAGATTTTCGCAACCTGATGGCGGAACTGTTCCCCGACAGCCAGCTGGAATTGCTGGACGAATCCCATCCGGTATACGGTGCCCAGTACAACCTGATCCCGAATCCCGATCGTCCCCTGTACGGGTTGCAGTCCAGTTGTCGAACCAGCGTCATTTTCTGCCCGCGAAATCTGGCCGGATTCTGGCAATACAACCAGCCGGCTTCGCTGGGCCAGTTGGCGGACGGGCCGAAACGGGACATCCAGTACTGTGTCCAGCTGGGCGCCAACGTGGTGGCCTATGCCACGGGACAGGAAGTTCGCGACAAACTGGATCGTCCCCAGCGATTGCAGGGGGACAGCCTGGAACTCGGTCCGCGAACCGTGCTCATCCCCAAACTGGGACATACCGGTGGATCCAATGACGCTCCCAATGCGTGGCAAAACATTGTTCGACGGGCCCAGTTCGATTTGGGCGAACGGTTCCGCTTTGACCGCCTGATTATTGAACCCGACATCGAGCAGCTGCAGGAATATCCCATGGTGTTCATGCACGGTCGCTCGCCCTTTGCCTGGAGTGTGACCCAGCGCGAAGCCTTGCGGGAATACCTGACCCGTCGCCGCGGATTTCTGTTTGCGGACTCGATCTGTTCGGCCAGCGGATTTGCCGATTCGTTTCGCGCGGAAATCAAGTTCATCCTGCCCGAGTACGATCTGCAGGTGATCCCGCCCGGTGATCCGATCTGGTCCGATGAAAACGGAGGCTACTCCCTGCCCCAGGTTTCCATGCACGGCCCCGACCCGGCTGGTGGAATCCGCCGCTACAAGTCGCCGCCCCAGCTGGAAGGCATTCAGATTGATGGCCGCTGGGCCGTGGTCTTTTCGCCCCATGACCTGAGTTGCGCGATGGAGAATGCCTCGCCTGCCCAGTGTCCCGGATATGACAGTGATGACGCTGCCCGAATCGGCGTCAACGTGATTCTGCAAGCCCTGATGAATCGCTAGCCGCGTCCGGAATGCGGAGACCATCCGCCTCCGGTTTCCGGCAATGCCGGCAATGCCGGCCCGGCTCCCAACCAACCGCGACGATACCGAAATCCTCAAGCACGCCGGGACCGGAATATCCCGCCGAATTTTTCGGGGACGGGATCCACGCCAGTCGCGCCGCCCATCGGTCCCGGGCAGCTACTTGAATTCATTACTTGTAATGACGCCGTCCTGGTTGACGTCTGCCGCCAGAAATTCCTCGTACAATTCGTGGCTGAATTTCTGGCCGGCCGCATATTCCGCCAGCTGCAGCTGACCGTCCTGGTTCGTGTCGAGTTTCATGAACTCACCGGATGCGCCAGCCCGCTCCAGGTCTTGTTCGGGAGTACTGCGTCCAGCGGTCGGCCCGGCGGTGCGTCCCGTGGGAAAAACATCTCGGCGGACGTCCGATCCAGAATCCGCCGGCTGACCCGGATCGTTGTTGAAATCGCGAGCGCTGCCGCGCCGGAATTCCGGCTGGCACTGGCTGCGGGAGATACCGAGCCAGCCGATTGCTGTGCGCCGCCGACGTATCCCATTGCCTCCTCACGCGAAATATTGCCGTCGCCGTCCGTATCCTTGAAGGGAACCCGCAACTTGGCCCGCTCTTCCTCGCTCAGGCTGTTGTTGCCATCGGTGTCATACTTCTTGAATACGCCATCCACGTACGACGATACCCGATCGTCCAGCGAACGATCGTTAACAACCACCGGGCGGGTGGCGAAGCCGTTGCCGGCGGAGGAGGGCGGGGACCGGTCCGGCCGACCGCGGCCGCTGCGATTATCTGAGGATGACTCACCGGTATCCGACAGCCTTTGTTTTTGCTGCCGCTGGTAGCCTTCGGCCAATTCCTGGGCATTCAGCCGCCCGTCCTTGTCGGTGTCCGCTTCACTGATGCCTCCGATCAGGCGACCGACGCGACGGGTCTCACCACCGGCCAAAAAACCATCCTGATTTTCGTCGTAACGCTGCATATAGGCTTCGACAATCTGTCGGGTTTCCTCGTCAAACTGGTCCCCGATGGACCCCGGGGCACCGGAGGACGACAGTTCGCCAAACGAGGCGACGGGAGGCAAATCCACCTCTTCTCCGAACCGGGGTACCTTGCGTCCGGCTTCGATTTCCTGACGCCGTGCCTGGCGGGCTTCTTCGTTGCGATCTGACTGGATCTTCTTGATGACCTGGGTGACGGCGACGGGTCGCGACGGGTCAAAACCGAGGTTTTGGATAAAGCGCCCGCTACGGCCACCCATTTCGTTTTGGTCGAGATAACCATTGCCATCCCGGTCCAGGCGCCGCAGGAACGCTTCCGGATCCCATTGGCCCCGTTCCGCCCGGTCCCCCCGGTCCCCTCCGCGGCCCCCGTCGTCCTGGGCCAGGCCCGTCGCCGGGATGAGGGCCAGCCAGGTAACGACCAACAGCCAATGGATCGACAACCCATGGATGGCCGATCGCGAAGACGGTTGCATTGGGCTCAGGTTCATGACAATTCCCGACAAGCCACAGATTTGAGGGGGCCGGCTAAAAACCGGGGCGGGCCTGGTGCGGCCCACCGTAACAATATAACCGCCAAACAACCGCCGGGTTTCGCCCGATCGGGGATCGAGCCGCGGCTGCACCCCCGGGGTGGTCGGCTGGTGACGATCAAACAGGCGAATGGCTGCCGAACGAAACGGGAAATCCGGCGATCCCGGGGCTCAACGGTCGGTTTTTATGGTTTTTTCGGGGCTGGCAGCCGGGTTTGGGCGACTGCGCCCGGATTTCGTTGACCCGCACGAAACGGCTACGGATAATAGGGCCGACCGCCAATTCCGGTTTTAGACGATTATTTCCGGTTCCGGCGCGGTAACGCCGGCCTCGGGCCGGATCCCGGCTGCCGGTCTTTGTCCTGTTTGTTCTCGCAGGTGCCTGCATGGCCAACGACTTGTATGCAACTCCCTCCATTCCGGGTCGCCGCAAGGGGGACGGCGCGGACGCCGAAGTGGCCGTTTCGATGTACCTGGAAACGGCCATGGAAGCGATCGAGCGCGAGGACTATGCGACGGCCTTGTCGACGCTGAACCGGGCGATTGTGGATGCTGGCGACGTGCAGCTGGCCGAGTGTTTTGCCTTGCGCGGTTTCGTGCGCCTGAAACTGGAAGAATTCGAGCTGGCCGAAGACGATTGCAGCCAGTCGATTCGACGGCGTGGGAACGATCCGGAAACGCTGTCGTGGCGAGCGGCGGCCCGGGCCGAGCGCGGTTTGTGGCGAGACGCTTTCGCTGATCTCAATCTGGCCTGTCAGGCGGACGAACATTCCGGCGGCATGTACAAACGCATGATGCATAACTGGTTGCCAGTGGCCCTGGAGTCGTTCGAGCGGCAGATCAGCGCCCGGCCCCGCCAGGCCGAATTGCATTTCGACCGGGGCTGGATCTACCTGCTGGCCGGCCAGTTGCCCGCGGCGAGCACGGATTTTCAGGCGGCCCTGGAACTCGACGATTCTCACGGGGGTGCCTGCATTGGTCTGGCACGCATCGCGTTGCAGGAGGGAGATCTGGCCACGGCGATTCGCCTGGCCAGCCAGGCGATGCAACTGGATCCGGACATTTTAACCGACGCCCTGGCCTGTCGCGCCGAAGCCTGTGCCCGTCAGGGTCAATTGTCACTGGCGGTTGAGGACGTGACACGGTTGCGGGAAAAGACCGGCGATCGCGTGGAAGGTTTGCTGCTGTGCGCTTCGTTGCGTCAGCGGCTGGGCGATTTGTCGGGGGCGATTGGCGATCTGAACATTGCCCGCAAGCTGAATCCCCATCTGCCGGTTGTGCTGGCCGCGCGTGGCGATGCCTACGCGGAAATTCGCAACTACGAAATGGCGCTGGCGGATTATACGGAATATCTGGAGCAGGTGCCCGGTGATGAGCGGATCTGGTTGCGTCGCGCGGACATCCATTTCCGACTGGGTCAACTGGAACAGGCTCGTGAAGGATATGATCGCGCGTTGCAGATCGACGATATTTGTGCGGCCGCCTACCTGGGTCGTTGCAAGGTGATGACGCAAATGCACAATCACGCCCAGGGATTGATCGAAAGTGAACGGGCCTTGCGACTCGATTCGCGCAATCCGGAAACGTACGTGTTGCGGGGCAAGATGTTTCATGAGCAAGACCGTTACCAGCAGGCCGAGGCCGAATTTGGCCGGGCCATTGAATTGACTGACGACTCCCTGTTGTTGGGAGAAATCCATTACCTGCGCGGCGTCACGCGGTACGAATCCGGCAAGGCCCATCAGGCGATTGACGATTTCAAGCAGGCCAGTCAGCTGCGGCCAGCACACGCCGGCACGCATATCTGGCAGGCGGCCACCAGCGCCAAACTGGAAGATTGGCCGGACGCGATTCAGAATCTGCATACCGCCATTCGCCTGCGTCCCTCGGCCGCCCAGCAGTATCGCAAACTGGGTTCTCCTGTTGCCCGCAAGGCGATTGAACACTTTGAAAAAATGATTCGGGAAGGTCACGCGACCGCCGATGTTTACCGGAACCGGGGCCGGGCTCACGAATTTCTGGGGAAAAGCCGGGCCGCCATTTCCGACTATACGGCCGCGCTCGGCGACGAACACAACGATCCGGTCACCATGATCGCCCGGGCCCGGCTGAACGCCAAAACCGGGGAAATCGACCGTGCCCTGGACGACTTGTCACGGGTCATTCGCGGCGATCATGATAACGACATGGCCTACTATGCGCGGGCAGGCGTGCATCTGGATTCCGGGGATCTGGCGGCCGCCGGCCGCGATATCGGGCGGGCGATTGAGCTGGCTCCAGGCCATGCCCGATACCATGTGTTGCGTGGTGATATTCGACTGGTTTCGGGCGACCCCCAGCGGGCCATCGACGACTACACCCAGGCGATCGTCCTGGATCCGGCCGATCACCTCGCGTTTCGCAAACGCGGTAACTGCTATTTCCGGTTACACGAGTCGTTGCTGGCCATCGCCGATCTGACACGCAGCCTGGAATTGTTTCCGGGTCTTGCCGAAACGCTGGTGCTGCGCGGTCAGGCCTATTTGAAAAACGACCAGATTCATCAGGCCAACGAGGATTTCGAACAGGCCCTGGCGATTGATTCGAATCAGGTGCGTGCCTTTGTGGGACGCGGCACCTGCCTGGCCCATGAAGGGGAATACGAAAAAGCGCTGATCTGGCTGACCAAGGCATTTCAGCGGTTTGAACATCAGCCCCGGTACATCGCCGAGTTGCTGATGATGCGGGGCAAGGTGTTTTACCAGATGGGCCGATTCCCCCCCGCCCTGGCCGATTTCTCAGCCGTGATCGAATTGCAGTCGGAGGATCCGTTCAGCGTGGCCGCCGCCCGCTGTGCCCGGGCCATTGTCCTGGTGCAACACGGCGACCTGATTCGCGCCAAAAAGGAATTTGATCGGGTGCTGGAACGGTTTCCCGACCACCCGCTGGCAGGGGCCGCATCCCGCTGGCTGGCCGACGGGGTCGGCCCCCGGCCGGATGCGCTGCTGCCTCCGTCCCGACTGGTTCGTCCCACCCGCCCACCGGTGCTGTATCAGGCCCACCCGCTGCCGCCCGCCGCGGATGCCGGGAACCACGTCAATCCCGGGGATTCCCCCCTGGATCTGTGGATTGTGCGGACCGACAAGCCGCGCGAATACGGTCCGATTGCCAAACCCGTCCTGGACGACTGGGTTCGCCAGGGACGCATCGACGGGGCGACCCGGTTGCTGAAAACGGGTTGGAAAAAATGGCGTCGGGCCAAACGGGTCTACCCGTCGCTGGCGGAACAGCCGGGGTGATGGTCCCGCCCCGGGGATGCTGCCATGCCTCGGCGATGCCATGCCTCAGGGATGCAAACCGATCTGGTCCAGTCCGCACGTCTCGTCGGACCCGGTCATCAGATTCATGCACTGTACGGCCGAACCGGCGGCGCCCTTGACGAGGTTGTCCAGCGCACTGATCACGACCACGCGGCGTGATAACGGGTCGCGCTCGAATCCAATGTCGCACAGGTTGGTACCGGCCACCCATTTGGGCTCGGGCAACCGGTGGATGCCGCGTTTTTCCCGGACGATCCGAATAAACGGTTCGGCGCCATAACATTCCCGGTACAGACCCCAAATACCGCGTTCATCGATATCCTCATTCAGCATCACGTGTGCGGTACACAATACACCCCGCACCATTTCCACGGCGGTGGCCGAGAAGTGCAACGGAAATTCTCCCAGTGCCTGCAGGATTTCGGCCTGGTGCCGGTGCCCGGTCGGTGCAAAGGATCGCATGCTGCCGCTTCGCTCCGGATGATGGGTCGCCAGGGAAAACTTGTTGCCGCCCTCGGACGAGCCGACCTTGACCTCGACCACGGCCTGCGCCACCAACCCCGCCCGAGCCAGCGGCAACAGGGCCAGAATTGTGGCCGTGGCATTGCATCCGACGCCGCTGCATCGCGTGGCACCCCGCAGTTGCTGGCGATGCAACTCCGGCAAACCGTAGACAAAGCTGGACAACTGTTCCGGGCAGGGGTGCGGCTCCCCGTACCACTGCTGATACGCGGCGGGATCGCGCAATCGAAAATCTGCCGCCAGGTCAACCAGCTTGCCGGCCCGACCGCTGAACTGGTCCAGCGTCGCGGCGCTGCGGCCATGTGGCAGCGCAGGAACAGGACGTCGCAGGGCTGCAACTGCTCCTGCGACGAAAATTGCAATCGGGTTTGGCCCCGCAAATTGGGATGAACCGAATGCACGAATTTGCCGGCCTGTTGCCGGGAGGTGACCTGGGCCACGTGGACATGCGGATGCCTCAGCAACAGGCGCAGCAGCTCGCCACCCACGTAACCGGAACCTCCCGCGATACTGGCCTTTAACGTCATGGAACGCGTCCCCGTTCGGCCTGGGCCAGCACGTACTCGGCCATCCGCCGGGGAATGTTGACACCGGTCGGGCCAATGCTGTTGCGAAATTCCATCGAGGCGTTGATTTCGTTGACCAGCAATTGCCCGTCGGCGGTGGCAAACAGGTCGATGGCCAGCATGCCACCCCCGACCGCGCGGGCGGCCCGCACCGACAGCTCGTGGATTTCCTCCGTTACCGGGCAGTTGTCGGCGATCGCGCCTCGCGCCGTATTGGTAATCCAGTGTTCCGCCCGGCGGCGAATCCCGCAAATGGTTTCGTCGCCGATGACAAAGGTGCGAATATCCACGCCTCCTTTTTCAATGAACGGCTGGACGTAAAACAAACCGTGCATCACGGATCCCAGGATGGTCTTGTGTTCCACAATGGCTTCGGCAGCCTCGCGGTCATTGACCTTGGCCAGCAACCGTCCCCACGAGCCAGTCACCGGTTTCAGGACGGCGGGGTAGCCCGTTTCCTCGATCGCTTGCAGGGCCGATTCCGGCGCCACGGCAATCCGTACCGGAATGGTTGGCACACCGGCCAGCATCAGCTGGACCGACGTTTCGATTTTGTCACCGCAAATCCGGTTCACCGAAGCGCGATTGACGCACGGAACTTTCCAGGCATCCAGAACGGTGGCAATGGCCAGCGACTGCGAATGGCTGAGACACCGGTCAAACACGGCATCGTACTGGTGCCACGGTTCGGGATTTTGGAGATCCAGAATGACATCGCGGACATCCAGCCAGTCCACGTCGGCTCCCAGTTCCTCCAGCTGCTGTAACAGCTGCTTTTCCTCGACGCGCACGCGGGAATGCAGCATTCCGATGCGCATCGATTATTCGCCCCAATCTTCCTCGATTTCAGGCGCCGGCTGCAAATCCAGCGGGTCCAGCGAGGCAACTTCAAATTCGGCCCCGCATTCCTGACAGGGCACAATTTCGCCGATGACGGCGTCGTCCTGAACCTGAATCCCGGCTTCGCATTCCGGGCAAGTCGTGGCAAGCATGAAATAATCCTCCCAACAATGATTGTCCGGCGACACTCGTTTCCCGGGGCTCGACCAGCACCCGGAACCGACACGAATCAGGTGATCCCGGCAGGCGGATTTGCGGTTCCCGGTTACGGGCGGCGGGTGCCGCCGGCGGGTGCCGCCGTTTCCCCGCGTGCCCGCAAAGGCTATCTTTATCGGTCTCCGGCTGGCAGACGTCAATACGCGCCCTGATCGCGAACCCGCCACCACCTGTTCACCGGCTGACTGGAATCCATGAATACGTCCCTGCCGGACCCGGCACCCGTTTCGTCGCTCCCTGGCGGCACGGCCGTCGCGGCCGAACACAAAATGCATCGCGGCTCGTTGCTGGTATTGTTTCTGACAGTGTTTGTGGACCTGCTGGGGTTTGGCATGGTCATGCCGTTGTTGCCGATTTACGCCGACCAGTATTCGATGGATCCCCGGGGCTGGACGATAGGCGCCCTGATGGCCAGTTTTTCTCTGATGCAATTCATTTCGGCGCCGCTGTGGGGGATGTTGTCAGACCGCATTGGTCGCCGTCCGGTACTGATTGCCGGCTTGACCGGATCGGTTGTTTTCTATTCGGTGTTCGCGTGGGCGTCATGGAAACACAGCCTGCTGTTGCTGTTTGCCTCGCGCATCGGGGCCGGCATCGCCGGGGCCACCATCCCCACCACGCAGGCCTACATCGCCGATTCCACAACCCCCGACAACCGGTCCCGCGGGATGGCGCTGATCGGAATCGCGATGGGATTCGGCTTTACTTTCGGACCGTTGCTGGGATTTCTGGCGTTGCCATCCGGCCAGGGGGACCCGGGGCCGTGGCCCGGATTCATGGCCGCCGGTTTGTCGCTGTTGGCCCTTGGCCTGGCGATTGTGTGGCTCCCGGAATCCAAGCCGCCAGGCATTCAGTCGACGGCCCGCAAATGGCTGGACATCGCCGGTCTGCGTTACTCGCTGTCCCGTCGCAGCCTGATGTTATTGCTGGCCGGTTATGCCGTCTGTATTTTTGCCTTTGTGCAGTTCGAAACCACACTTCCATTGCTGTTGTATCGCAGCGAACATGGCCTGGACCAGACGCCATTCGATTTCACGTGGCGGCAACTGATGCTGACATTTGCCTTCATTGGAATCGTGCTGGCGGTTGTGCAAGGCGCCATCATTCGGCCACTGACCAGATATTTGGCGGATGTACCGCTGTTGATGATTGGAATTGCCCTGGAGATCGCCGGATTCGCGATCCTGTTCGTGGCCATTCGATCCGTTTCCACGGTCTGGCTGTTTGGCGGATTGCTGGTCATCTCGGCCGGATTTGCCTTTATCCAGCCGCCCTTGCACGCGCTGGTTTCCAAATGGGCCCGGTCGGACCAGCAAGGGAGCGTTTTGGGATTGGCGCAAAGCCTGAATGCGATGGCCCGCATTACGGGCTCGGCGGTGGGGATTCCCCTGCTCAAACGCAGTATGACATTACCCTACGTTTTGGCCCTGCTGCTGATGCTGATGACGGCCGCCACGATTGGCCTGGCCAATCGATGGCACGTTTCCGATACGGTCAGCGCGGCCGGAAAGAGTCGCCATCCCGATGAATGAACCCGGTACTGCGAACAGTCCCTGGCGGGATGATCCGCGAATCGACGACACGTATGCGGAAGCATTCGAGATGTCCTGTACGCGGCTGGTCGTGACCGCCATCGACCGCGGCTGGCTGGAAATGGCGGCCGGTTCCTTTTGCGGCTACGGCACCTCCGTGATTGGCTGTGACGCCGAATGCGGCATTGAACGCTGGATCGAATCCGGCCAAACCCCCGATGGCCGACCGGGCATGGCCCTGCTGGCGTTTTCGTTTTCCGCCAGCAAGCTGCAACAAGCCGTGGTCAACCGGGCCGGCCAATGCCTGATGACGTGCCCCACAACGGCCGTTTTTAACGGCCTGGAATCGGACGAGCACATTGCCCTCGGCCGTCAGCTGCGTTTTTTTGGCGACGGTTTTCAAAAAAGCAAGCTGCTGGGCGACCGGCGTTTCTGGCGGATTCCGGTGATGGATGGCGAATTCGTCGTCGAGCAATCCGTGGGAGTGGCCCGCGGGATTGGCGGGGGTAATTTCGTGATTGTTGGCGACGATACCGGCGCGACCCTGGCCGCCACGCAGGCCGCGGTTCATGCGATCGCGGAACTGGCCGATTGCATCACCCCCTTTCCGGGCGGGATTGCCCGCAGCGGCAGCAAGGTGGGGTCGCGTTACAAAAATCAGGTCGCCTCGACGTCCGAGGCCCACTGTCCGACGCTCCGCGGCCGGGTGACCAGCCAACTGCACCGGGAGGCCCAGGCCGCCTATGAAGTCGTGATTGACGGGACCAGCGAAGCGGTCATTCGGGAATCGATGCGGCGCGGAATCCAGGCGGCCCTGGCCAGCCCGTCAGCCAACCGGATCGTGCAAGTCACGGCGGGCAATTACGGCGGCCGGCTGGGAAAATGTCTGCTGCACTTGCGCTCGCTGTAATGCCGGTTTGCTCGGGCCGCCGCCGGAAGCAGCCCGCCGGGAACGTTGGCCAATCGAACCGCTTTGGCGAGTCGGCCGGCCGCCACTCGACCGGGATTGCCGTGCCGACAATAATCGGCCTGAGCTGTTTCCCCGCCTGCCCTGGCTCGAGGTACCTGGCCACGTGATCGAACCCGGACTCCAGCGCCTGTCCGATGACCGTAGCGACGGGCTGGCGCCGGTTCCGGCCTGGCAGGCCGGATTGCAGGATTTTTTTTGCCGCATTCAGGTCGATATCGCGGTCGGCGTTCTGGTTCTGGTGTCGGTCGGTTTGACGGTCCTGGAATTCTCGATCGAGCGGGATCCCGGGGTCGATCCGGCATTTTTTCGATCGATCGTGCTGGTCAATGACCTGATCACGGCCCTGTTCGTTATTGAGCTGGGACTGCGTTTTTTGGCAGCCCGCTCCAAACGCCAGTACTTTCGCGAATTCTGGCTGGACATTCTGGCAACGTTGCCCCTGTTCCGGGTCTTCCGCGCCGGCCGGGCGTTGCGGCTGTTACGGCTGGTGCGGGTCGTGCGTCTGTTTGGAGTGGCCTCGCGGCTGACCTCTCACTATCCGAATGTGTTCCGGCGGGGCGCGTGGGATTTTCTGGTGGTTTGCACCATGCTGGTCATCGCCGTTGTCTTTGGCACCGTGGCCATGCTGCATTTTGAACACCGGGCCAGCCTGCCAGCCGACGGTGCCGGCGGCGAGTTTTCCCTGGAAGGCTCATTCTGGTACAGCGTTTACACGTTGTTTGCCGGGGAACCGATTCCCGGGCCGCCCCGCACTGTGGCTGGTCGAATCACAACGGTCGTGATTATGTTTATGGGGTTGACCATATTTGCCATTTTTACCGGAACCGTATCAGCGTTCATGGTGGATCGCCTGCGGATCGAGGGACGTGTGCCGAATTTTGAGGAAATTCGTGATCATGTGATCATTTGCGGATGGTCCGTGAAAACCGAAATCATCATACGCGAATATCGCAGTTCGCCCTCCAGCCGGCGTGTGCCGATTATCGTAATTACCGAGCGGGATCCGGAAACCTTCAGCTTGCCGCGCGAACTGCGTTCCAATGTGCATTTTCTGCAGGATGATTTCACGCGTGTGCCGGCCCTGGAGCAAGCCGGTATTCATCGCGCGACCACCTGCATTATTCTGTCCGACGTGACTGGAGGCCGGTCGGATCAGGACGTCGATGCCCGAACCATTTTGGCGTCATTGACCGTCGAAAAAATCAGTCCCACGGTGTTTACCTGCGCCGAGTTGATCAACAGCAGCTACGGCACTCACCTGGAAATGGGGCACGTCAATGAGTTTGTGGTGAGCGGCGAATTCAGCGCCTACCTGCTGGCCCAGGCCGCCATGAATCGCGGCCTGCTGGGCCTGCTCAAGGAGCTGTTGACGATCCAGCGGGGCAAGGAATTCTTCAGAAAACCGGTGCCACCGGACTGGATCGACAAGACATTTCTGGAATTGCTGATCGATCAGAAGATGGTCAACAATATCATTCTTGTCGGTGTTTACCAGCTCGACGGTCAATTGCTGATCAACCCCCGCCAATACCGGTTTCGGACGGGCGACGAGATTGTGGCGATTTCCAGTGGTCCTGTCAGCTTGAGCGACTAGGTTAATCGATTCATAATAGCCCGGCCAGCGCCCCGTACCCGCAATCCAGGATCCCGCACCAGCCGCCGCCGGGTTGTTCAGTTGAATCGAGACCGCGTTTATGTCCCCATCATCCTTCCTGCCGGTGTTCGTGCCATGAACCTGATGCGCGGCGGCCAAATCACGGCCGCAACCCTGATCCTTGCCCTGGCCGGCGCCGCATATTCCGTGGGAGACATCAGTTTGCCGGGGGTATTTTCGGATCGTATGGTATTGCAACAAGGCGATTCGGTGCGGGTATGGGGAACCGCCGAACCCAACGAGCAGTTGCAGATTACGCTGGCCGAGTCCAGCGTTACCACCACGGCCGATTCGGCGGGCAACTGGACCGCCTTCGTGCCGCCGCCGCCCGCCGGCGGACCCTATGAGCTGGTGATTGCCGGAGCCGATGCCCAGGTGGTCATCAGCGATGTGCTGGTCGGTGAAGTCTGGCTTTGTTCCGGACAATCCAACATGAAATGGTCTGTTACCCAGTCCAGCCCGCTGACCGACCCGGTTGAAATGGAAAAATATTTGAGCGGGCTGGTGGACTCCCGAATACGGCTGTTGACTGTGCCGGCCCAGGCGATCGAAGAACCTTCCAAAAACTTTGCCGAACCGGCGGCCTGGCAAGTCGCTTCGCCCGAAGCCATTGCCGGGTTTTCGGCAACCGCGTTTTACTTTGCGCGGGCCCTGCACGAATCCGCGCGGTTGAAAGATACGCCGATTGGTTTGATTGATTGCAGCTGGTCGGGAACACCCGGTGAATCGTGGGTCTCTCGCGACGCGCTCGACCGCCAGCCGGAACTGGCCCCCCTGCTGGATTACTGGGCCGAGAATGCCGACAAGCAAACGCCGGACCGACCGGCCAGTCTTTTTAACGGCATGGTTTCGCCACTCATCCCCTTCAGCATCCGGGGTGTGATCTGGTACCAGGGCGAGGCCAACGTGGGACGCGGACAGCAATACGCCATCATCCTGAAGACGCTGATCGAGGACTGGAGGGACCGATTTGATCAGGGAAAACTCCCGTTTTACATCGTGCAACTGGCACCGTTTCGATATACCAACAAGGATCCGCAAGCGCTGGCCGAGTTATGGGATGCCCAGCGGGCGGCGCTCGAGTTACCCAATGTCGCCATCGCGGCAACGTCCGATATCGGCAACCCCACCGATATCCACCCCAAAAACAAGGAAACGGTGGGAGAACGCCTGGCGTTGATCGCCCGGGCACTGACGTACGGTGAAACCGATTTTGCCTGGTCCGGGCCGCAATTCGAAAGTGCCCGACGGATCGGCGACAGCAACCGGATGGCCGTTAAATTCGCCTTTGCCGACGAACTGGATTGCCCCGGGGAAACGCCGCACGGTTTTCTGATCTGCGGGCCCGACCAGCAGTTTGTACCGGCCCAGGCAAAAATCGGGGACGGCGAGGTGATCATCTGGTCCGACGACGTCGCCGAGCCGGTCGCGGTTCGATATCTGTGGGACGACACCTCGGCCAGCAACCTGTTTAACGGCGCCGGATTGCCCGCGCTGCCGTTTCGGACGGACAAGTTTGAACTGCTGTCGCGTGACGAGCATTTTTAGCGAGGTTTGGCCGACCGAATTGAAGGGTTTGACCCTGTTTTTTGACCAACGCGTTCGCTAGATTGGGGGGGTTGGAAAGCTGCCCCGGCTGCCAAGCTGCCCCGGCTGCGAGGCTGCCCCGGCTGCGGCCCGCTTTTCCTCCAGTTATCTGGTCGACCATCGGTATCGTCCACCGCCCATTGCATCCTGTTGATACAAGCCTTTGCGACATGTCTGCTCATCCCTCGTCCGACTCCGCCGAATCTCATCCGGTGGACAATCCGTCGACAGCACCCGCGGTGGCCGGCGACGCCCGCCCGGATTCGAATGAAACGATCGCACCCGAGTCACAATCTGCTCGGGCGGGCGGCCGCAAAATCCTGATAGGCTCCCAGCGCGACGTGGCGGATCCGGCCCTCCGCGCGGGCAAAACATTGCACCATGGCGACCTGAATCCCTCGCGAACGAAGGACGTGATCAAACCCAACCGGCTGGAACCCGCGACCCCGCCGGATCCGGCGTCCGCGCCGCAGCCGGCGTCCGCGTCGCAGCCCGGGCCCGCGTCCGAAATGCTTTTGCCCGCGTCCAGTTCGCCGGCCGCGGTTCCGACGGCCGCGCCGGCCCCGCCAGTGATCAGCCGACCCCTGCCGGGCGAGCCCGCCCCGGCGCCGTCACCGGTGGCGGTTACGGAATCGAGCCTCGTGCCAGGCATGGATGACGAACTGGAGGCCGCCCTCGACGACCTGCAAATGGAGTCGCTGTTGGGCAGCAGTCTGTCGGGTGAGGAAATCGAGCTGGAATCCCGGATCAAGGGAGTCGTTTCCCGAATCCACCATGACAACGTGTTCTTCACACTCAAGGGCCAGTACGAAGGAATCGCCTCGCTGCGTCAGTTCAAAACGCCGCCCGGGGAAGTGCGCATGCTGGAAGTCGTCGTTAGCGGATTTCGGGAGGATGAGGGCCTGTACGAGGTCAACATTCCAGGGGCTGCGGTCAGCGTTGCCGACTGGTCGGATTTGAACGAGGGTGCCGTCGTGGATGTTCGCATCACCGGCTCCAACACCGGCGGACTGGAATGCAACATCAACAATATCCGGGGCTTTATTCCGGCCAGTCAAATCGATGTGGCCCATGTCGAAAATTTTGGCGACTACGTTAACCAGAAAATGCAGTGTGTCGTGACGGAGGTTAATCCGCAACGAAAACGACTGGTCCTGTCGCGGCGGGCCGTGCTGGAACGCGAGGCGCAGGCCAGGAAACAGGAACTGCTGGAAACGCTGGAAGTCGGGCAAACGCTGGACGGGGTCGTGACCCGGCTGATGGATTTTGGAGCCTTTGTCGATATCGGAGGGGCCGAGGGGCTGGTGCACGTCAGCAAACTCAGCTGGGACCGCGTCACCCATCCCAAAGATGTTCTGGAACCCGGTCAAAAAATCACGGTCAAGGTAGAAAAGATCGCCGCCGACACGGGCAAGATCGGGCTGTCACTGCGCGACACCCAGGAAAACCCGTGGCAACGCGTCGACCAAAAATATCCGCCGGGGGCGGTCGTGGAAGGCGTTGTCACGCGGTTGGCCCAGTTTGGGGCCTTTGTCAAACTGGAACCCGGCATCGAGGGACTGATCCATATCTCCGAGTTGGCCCATCATCGCGTGATTGCGGTCAAGAATGTGGTCTCCCGCGGGGATACGGTGCAGGTCAAGGTCCTGACGGTGGACCCGGCCGCTCAAAAAATCGGTTTGTCGCTAAAGGCCACCCAGACGCAACCCGAAAAATCGCAACAAAAACAGGACGATGCGATGGCCGAACCGACCCGGGAAATGGCTGTCAAGCGACGCGACGAACCTTTGCAGGGAGGCCGCGGCCGGACCAGTGGCGGCGAGCAATTCGGTTTGAACTGGTAGCCTTGCCGGCCGGTTGGCAGGTTGGTATCCGCTGAACGCGTTCCTGGAAGAAAGCAAATAATCGAACGGATGTTTTGGCGATACCTGGCCAGGCCGTTACTGTTTTGCTTGCCACCCGAGACGGTGCATCACGGATCGATGGCGTTGTTCCACCACTCGATGTTCCCGCCGGTTTCGACGATCACCGGCCGACTGACGGCCGTGTCGGACCCGGTGCTGCGAAACCGCGTGTGGGATATCGATTTCTGTAACCCGGTGGGCCTGGCAGCGGGATTTGACAAACAGGCTCACTGGTTCAACTCATTACGTTTTCTCGGGTTCTCTCATATCGAGGTCGGCACGATTACCGGCCAGCCGCAACCCGGCAACCCGCGGCCCCGCCTGTTTCGACTGCCGCGCGACCGGGCGCTGATTAACCGTCTGGGCTTCAACAATCCCGGAGCCGATGCCGTGGCCGACCACCTGCGCGGGCAGGTGATACACGGCCCTCTGGGCATCAATATCGGCAAGACGAAGATCGTGGACCTGGAAAACGCCGCGGCCGACTACCGGCACAGCTTTCGAACTCTTTATCCGTACGCCAGCTATTTCACCGTCAATGTCAGTTCGCCCAACACGCCGGGTTTGAGATCGTTGCAGCAGCGCCAGCCTTTGGTGGATTTGTTAACGGCGCTGCAAAAGTGCAACGATGAAATGGCCGATCAAAATCAGGCGCCCCGCCGGCCCATCCTGCTCAAAATTGCTCCGGACCTGACGGACGGAGAAATTGCCGGGATTTCCGAAATTGCAATGGAGACCTCGATCGATGGATTGATCGCCACCAATACCACCATTGCCCGCGACCATCTGAATACCCCCCGCAGCGAGATTCAGGCCATCGGTTCGGGCGGCTTGTCGGGATCGCCGCTGACCGAGCGCAGTCGCCAGGTCGTCAGCCGGCTGTACCGGTTGACGCGCGGCCAGATTCCCCTGGTTGGCGCTGGTGGAATCATGAGCGGTGAAGACGCGTGGCAGATGATCTGCCACGGCGCAACGCTCGTACAGGTATACACAGGATTTGTCTATGGAGGCCCCCGGTTCGTCAAATCAATCAATCGACACCTCGTCCGCCGGCTGCACGATGCGGGTTGCCGGAGCATTGCCGAGGCGGTGGGCAGTGCGGTGCCCGGCCCGGATTGAACGGATGGCAGGGCGGCCGGAACAGCCGACCGGTTGTTCGTACCAACCGGCATGGGGCGGCTCAACCATCCGAATGGGCGACGCCCGGCGAGTTGCCGGGGCGTGTGCGGAAACGCATCGCCGGGCGGATCAGCTCGCGCCTCGCGCACCAGCCCGGAACGCCAAACAGCGGTTTGAGAAATTCAGGAATTCCCCGCGGCGGGCGTGGTCCTCGTCGATTTTGAGGTTACTGATTGACGACTCGGGCGGTAAACTGGAAGCTCACTCCAATCGATCTTCCCGCGGATCGGTTTCGGGAGAATTCTGCGGACCGTTATGAATGGGACCCTGATTGCTGATGTCGACCACCACTCCCCCCCCAAAGACCGGTTTGTCTGATGACGATCGCATTGCCAAGGACATTCTGGTGGCGGACGAGAAAACCGTGTTGGCTCCCGGGCAACGCTTGCCGCACCCCGAAGGGGTCAACAAGCAAAGTCGCATCCTCTGGGAATACGTGATTCCGGTCATCGCCTTTCATTTGCTGATTCCGTTTGCCTTTTTCCCGTACTTCTTTAGCTGGTGGGGAGTCGCCTGGTTGTTCGTCGGGAACTATCTGTTTACTTCCATGGGAATCGGCGCCGGTTATCATCGTCTGCTGACGCATCGGGGATTCAAGTGCCCGAAATGGTTTGAATATTTGCTGACTACACTGGGAGTTTGCAGTTTTCAGGACTCGCCCGGACGCTGGGTGCTGGTCCATCGCGTACACCACCAGTATTCCGATCATCGGCCCGACCCGCACACGCCGCGAGTCAGCGCCTTTTGGGCCCATATGGGCTGGCTGTTCATCGACAACCGGGACCTTACCACGGCGACGGCCTACGACCGGTACTGCCGCGACTTGATGCGTGATCCGTATTACCTGTGGTTGCAGCGCGGATACAACTGGGTCTGGGTGTACGCTGCCCATGCGGTTCTGTTTTATATTGTCGGCGTGGCGGTGGGTTGGCTGATGCATGGCACCCTGGCGGGCGCGATCCAGATTGGCATGCAATGGTTGATGTGGGGCGTTATCATGCGGACCATTTTTACCTGGCACGTCACCTGGGGAATCAACTCGTTCTCGCACATGTGGGGGTATCGCAACTATGAAACCCGCGAGGACAGCCGCAACAACTGGCTGTTTGCCTTTTTGACCAACGGCGAGGGATGGCACAACAATCATCATGCCGATCCGCGTTCGGCCCGTCACGGTCACCACTGGTGGGAATTTGATGTGACCTGGTATACCTTGCGGACGCTGGAGAAAATCGGAATTGTCCGCGATTTGGTACACCCCAACCACTCGGCCCTCGATCGCAAAACCCTGGAATCCTGATCGCTCGTTCACCGGCCGGGTCAGGGGAAACAGCCACGACCCGCATTCCAATAACCGGGCAAAAATCCCACATCGGCGTCGGGCCGCCCCCCCGCCGGCTGCCCGGGCCCGGACGTACCACGGGCGGTGGGGCGAGCGGCGGCCAGTTTCCCGGGATTGGCACAGCCAACCGGGGCACCCTCAAGTCCTCACCAGGTGTTTTCTGCAGAGCCGCGAAGTTCCCTTTTTGGCCGAACGGATCTTCTTTTTGGTATTATGCCGCCTCCCCGAAGGGAAACGTCGGGGCCCCGGCGGTGTTATATTGGACACTGCTGATTGTCACGGACTTTACTCGCAGGGACCAAAATGATTCGTTGGCTGATGACTGTTTCGGTGCTGGTTGGGGCAGCAACAACCGTACTCCAGGATGCGGGACCGACCGGCCAGGACGCCAAACGCCTGGCCCGGATCAGCGACCTGATTCGTGACGCCGGTTCCCTGTACAAGGACAAGGAATTTGAGGAATCCGGCAAAAAAATCATTGCCGCCCAGGCGCTGCTGATCCTGCGCTGCCGATACCGGCCACGAAGACATCCGCGATCTGCTGGAAAAAGAGCATGGCCGGATTGCCAAAGCACACCAGCTGCTGACCGCCGAGGGAATCAAAATGCCGGCCCTGCAACCATTGCCGAGTGTGCTCGGTGCCGGGGATCCGCCGGCCACGGACGAGTCGAACACGGATATGCCGTCTCCAGGCGAGCCTGCGGCGGATGAACCCGCCGATGCATCGGGAGATCCGGCCGGGGCTGTCAGCTTTCAAAATCAGGTCCGGACGGTACTGGTTCGGCATTGCGGCAACTGCCACGTGCGGATGCCAAAGGCGATTTCAGCATGGCGACCTTTGCCAAACTGATGGCTGAATCCCCCAGCGGCGACCCGGTGGTTGCCGGGAATGCCGGGGACAGCCTGATCGTTCAAATGATGGAAAGTGGTGATATGCCGCCGCGGGGACGAAAAGTTCCCCAACAGGAAATTGCCCTGATCAAAACCTGGATCCAGCAAGGCGCTGCGTTTGACGGTCCGGATCAAACGGCGCCCCTCGGTAATGGTGGCGGCCAGGGTCGCGGCCGCTAGTGCGATTCACACTGACAAGCGGCATGGGTGCCATTGTTTTCCAACGCGTATTCGGACAACGCACGATCACACCGCAGTGACGCACCCTGCTAGTGAACCAGGTATTGCTGGATCAGGATTTTCCACGCCGGAGAGTCGAGATACTCCAGCAATTTCCGGTTGACCGGTTCTCGCAAGGCGCTTTGTGGCGGAAACGCAAACGCGTAGCTCTCCGGCTCCAGAATTACTGGCAAAACCATCAGTTCAGCGTAGTGGTTCAGAACCAGATACCGCAATGTCGGGCGGTCGTAGACGAACGCATCCACGTCGCCTGAAACGAGCGCATCGAGCGCGGATTTTGGGTCGTCGTACAGCCGCCGCGAGATGCCGTTGTCCCTCAAACATTCATCGCTGGTTGTGGCCCGAATCGTGGCCACATGCCACCGGGCCAGATCATTCACATTTTGCACGTTTGCCGAAAACTGTTCGGCGGCCAGCCGGGACGCAACAAACGCCGTGAACAACGCGATAATGACCACGCCCGCCAGCATCCAAACCAGCGCCACCGCCCGGCCCGCAAACGTGCGGGGGGCGATATCGCCGTACCCGACGGTGGTCATGGTGACGGCCGCCCACCAGATTCCATGACCAACTCCGGAGCGCCACCCCCGGCGAAACTCCGGCTGGTCGCTTTTGCGTTCAGCCAGCCAGATGGCGGTACCCGCGACCCACAGGGCCATGGCAATCAGGACCAGCATCGTCGCGATCGGCCACAAAACGACTTTTGCCAATGATGCCAGCATGCCCGCCGCATTTTTTTTGCGGACCGCGACGCCTGGGCCCGACATCAGAAACGGGTGGGAAAAGTCGACCAGCGCCTCGCGCTCGGCAGTCAGGTTGGTGGCGGCGACCACGGCATCCAGTTCACCGGCGGCGAGTTTGTCAAAAAGCTCCTGCAAGGGGAATTCGCGCAGCTCGCAGGTCAGTCCCAGTTCACCCGCAATTTCACTCCAGAGCTGAATGCTCAGTCCACTCCAGCTGCCATCGGCATTGCGGATGGCAAACGGTGGAATGTTGCGCGTGCCAACGACCAGCGGTTTTTGGCCGCCATCCTGGGCCCAACCTTGACTGGCAGAACCGAGGATGGCCGCCAGGCCCGCCGCCAGGCACAGCAACCGGCTGCTCCAGCCATTCCGGCATCTGCCACTCGCCCATAGCTTGTCCATCGGGTCGTCGTTGCTCCTGGTCGGATTCACACCAATACCGCTCCGCATCCGAAACCTCGTTACCTGCTGGCCGACCCGTTCAATTGGAACGGGAGAGTCGGCACACGGCAATCCGGCAACCAACCGCGTATTCCGGTTGCAAAACGCCGAATGCACGATGACCGTTCCGGCGCGGGAGGCGAAAAAATTGCCTGGGCTGGATCTGTAGAAACTCAAATTGGGTACCACGGCTGGCTTGCCCAGCCGTACGGTTTTCCAGGGAACGGGCGCAGGTGGACATGCCTTTCCTGGCACCCTCAAGTCGAAAACGGCAGGTTTTCTACCGAGCCAGGATCCTCGGGCTGGCCTGGGCAGTGCCACGCGGCAGGCCATACAATGCCCCGACAGCTGATGCTGCCGCGATGGCCCTCCCTGACGGTTCGCGCGTCCCGGAGCGTGGTTCCGGGCGGCTGGCGACTGATCCGCCGCATATTCACCCCTGACGAAAGCAACCAAAATGCCGGACGATTTTGATTACGTGATCGTGGGCTCGGGAATCGGTGGCCTGATGCTGGCGACGTTGCTGGCGCGCAGTGGCCGGCGTGTTTGCGTTCTGGAGCGTCATGATCGGCCGGGCGGCTACGGGCACAGTTTTTTCCGGCAGGGTTACACGTTTTGTGCCGAACTCCATTACCTGTGGAATTGCGGACGGGACCAGGATGTTGGTCATTTGCTGAATTATCTGGGCCTGCAGGATGAAATTCTGTTTTCGCAACTGGATCCCGACGGCTACGAACATTTTCGTTTCCCCGGTTTTCGTTACGAACTGTGCCAGGGATTCGATCGCAACGTTGAGAACCTGGCGGCGCGGTATCCTGAATACCGGGAACCACTCAAAAAGTACTTCAAAGTCATTTCCCGCATCAATGGCGAGGTGTACCGCCTGCCGCTCGACTTTGGTCCCGATACGCTGATCAGGCATCCGTTTCGGTTCCGCAATATCCTGAGGTACCGGAACTGGACGACCCGGGACTTGTTTGACCGTTTGTCTCTGCCCCTGCCGCTTCAATCGATTCTGGCTGGTCAGATGGGTGACATCGCCGTGCCACCCGGTCAGGCATCACTGATTGTGCAGGCCATGGTGACCTGCGGTTACGACGCCGGCGCTTACGTGCCGCAGCGGGGATTTGCCCACTTGTTCGATCAACTCGTTCAGTTCATCCAGCGCCAACCCGGCTGCCAGGTCCTGTTGAAGCACTGGGTGGCCCAATTGCGACAAGCCGGAAATCGAATCGTTGCCGCGGAGACCAAACAGGGCCAGGCCATTCACGGCCAGCGGTTTGTGTTTAACGGCGACCCCGCGTTATTGCCCGGACTGCTCGAGCAACCGCTTCCGGCCGATTATCGAAAGCGCCTGTCGTACGAATACTCACCGGGCAGTTTCACGCTTTATTTGGGGGTCCGCGGTCTCGATCTGGCCGACTACGGATTCGGAAACTGGAACGTCTGGCACTATCAGCACGATGACCTGGATCAGGTCTATGCCGAACAGATCGAACAACGCAATCTGAGCAATCCTTTCCTGTTCATGTCCACGCCGACGCTGCATCAAAAAACCGTTCGGCTTGAACCCGACGACTGCCAGCAACTGGTGGTTTGCACCGGCGCCAACTTCGACCATTTCGCGGAGTTCAGGCGGACAGGCCGAGCAGCCTACCTGGCGGAAAAGGATCGCGTTACGCAGCTGGTCCTGGACCAGATTGAGCGGCATTATATTCCGAATCTTCGGGCCCACCTGGACCTGGTGGTGGCCGGCAGCCCCCTGACCAACGAGCGATTTTTGCTGGCCCCTCGCGGCAATACTTACGGGGCTCACCTCACACCGCAACGGTTGCAGTCCGGACACATCGACTGCCATACGCCCCTGGATAACCTGTGGTTGACCGGCGCGACCGCCACGTCACCCAGTTTTGCCGGCGGTACGCATTGGGCGATTTTGTTGTATGAATACCTGTCAGGTGATAAACTTCGTCGGGAGTAACCGGAAGCCTGGGACGTCCGAATATTCCATTTGCTGACAAGCCGCTGACTGTACAGACCGCATTCTCAAACAGCGAGAACACCCATGGCAAAAAAGGACCATCAACCCCGGGTGGCGCAAATCGGACAAAACAACTCCAGGTACCTGGAGTGGCAAAGAGAGATGGCGCATCATGATGAGCAGAGGCGCGCCGCGACCGCTGAAACGGAATCGGCGCTGGTGGAGTGTATCACCCAGGCCACGGGGCTGGATGTCGTCAAGATCGCGCGAGATATCAGGCAGCATGCTGACGCGAAGCTCGAGCCCCTGCGCAAGGAAGAGGCTCGGCTTCGGAAACAGGGCCGGGACATTGTGACCCGGGAAAGCCGCGAGTTCCAGGTCGCCTTGCGCCGCCACCTGAAGTGTGGAATGGCCAAGCTGCTGGAAAAGACCCACCACAATCCGTCCCTTCGTATGAAACTGGCCAGACGTTGGGAACACGACGCGAAACCCTCGGTTCCAGGAATGGGTGGGGGCGGGGTGGGTTTTCACAGTGTCACCAGCTGGAGCCATCACCATGAATTCGATGTCATCGAGGATCCCGCGCTGGGCGACGTTGTCAATACGATTCACCCGGCCTGTTCGGCGCAGGTTGGCAGCACCGACCGTTACGGTGAAGCGGATTCGTGGGTCACGCAAACGCTGATCTATGAACATGCTCCTCCGGCCGATTATTCATTGCTGGTTGATCGTGTCTGGGTCCCGCATTCGGTCTTCGGCTACGCCCAGTCCAACGCCTCGGGCGGCGTGTACTTGTTCGGATCCATCGCCCTGACGGGTGGCGGCGTGGCCACCCTGGGCCTTTCGGTGCGCGTCGAACAGCCGGTTCGGACCGGTGGCCGGGAGGAGCTGCTGGTGCATGAGGTCGTCACCAATGAACTGGTGGCCGAGACCCACAGCTGCCGAGCCATTTCGCTGGGACCCCCGTGGCTGTCACCCGACGCGCCTCGCTGGGGACCGGTTCGGGTATTGCCGGGCGACGCGTTCCGTGACCGGCCCATTCCGGTATTCGGGGCCCCCTCCGGTGGCCCGGTCACCGTCCATGTTGAATTCAAATGCGCGGCTGCCGCACGACTGGAAGGCGCTGCAGCAGAAATGGAATTCCATCGGGACGGAATGCATATCACCGTACACGAAGTGACCCTGCAGGGAGATGTCACAATCCGGTCAGGGCCCTGAACGGATTGTTTGGGCGACTGACAAGTACTTGCGTGCCATGCTTGCGGTGGAAGTGGCCCGATGACCAAACGGTTTTCGGGCGCGGCTCGATCCCGAGGTTCGGTGGGAACCGCGGATGAAAGCCGATTGCCGCCATGGCCAACTCGTTGTCCTGGACCAGCCCTCGTTGTTCTGGTCATTCTATTTCATGCAGAAGGACAACCCCGGTTCCGGCAAGGAGAGCAACTGGCTACCGGCACCCGGCGATCCGATTTACATGGCCATGCGCATTGACTGGCCCAAAACCGACACTGCTTGTATCCTGCCGCCGGGCGAAGGCGCGGGCCCCCCCGGGGCATCGTGAAGGCAAATCAGCTTCGATGCTTCCAGTCAGGAACGTACAGGCTGACAGGATCGGTCGGACCGCATCCTGTTCAGGGGCGTGGGGAATGTCCGCCAGTCCTGTATCCTGATGGCCGAGTCACATCCGCTGATTTGTGGACGTTCACTTGTGATATGTCCACGGGCGACGGGCAGGACAGCTCAAGGTGAGAGCGACGCTTCGGGAAAGAACAAATGAAAGTGCGATTATTCGGAATCAGCGGCAAGGCAACGCTCCAGGCGTTGAAAGAGACGGAGCTTTCAGCTTCGTGGCAGCAAGACGACACGCATCGGTGGATCGACGTGGAAGCAGCAACGCAGGACGAGCTGCGGCAATTGCTGGAGCCACTGGATTTGCACGAATCCTTGCTCAACGCCTGTCTGGTGCCCGAGCGGAGCACGCGTTTCATCTCGCAACGCAACGCTTTGTACTTCGAGCTGCCAACGCATCTCGGCTGGGACGAGTCGGAGAAACCCTACCTGTCGGTGATCTGCCTGAATACGACGATCATCACCATTCATCGGGATCCGCTACACACACTGGAGGACATCATCAGCGGTCTGGATGAAGAAGTTCCATTGTACGCCCAAAGCTCGTCGGCGCTGCTTTACTACGTGCTGCTGGAAATCGGCAGGTGCAATGTCGATGCTGCACTTGATGTGCGTGCCGAGGCGGAGAGATTGGATCAGATCAGCAATGAGAGTCTCGACGACGTTGACCCGCAAATGATTTCCGAGTTGCGGAGGAGAATTAATCATCACGCTGCCGTTCATGATGACCACACTTACTGTGCTGGTTTATTGCAAACGGTCGAATCGGAAGCCTTCAATGCTAGTCAGCAGTCGCAATTCTTTCACGAGTTGCTGCGTCTGTCCGAACTGGCCGGGCAGTTGGTCGACGGTGCTGAAGCTCGTGTTAGCAGCCTCGAGCGCGACTACGAATTGTCATTACAGAAACGAGTCGACAATCGCTTGCGATTTCTCACCATTCTCTCTGCCGTGCTGATGCCCCTAACGCTAATCTCGGCGGTTTATGGCATGAATTTCACCGATCTGCCCGGCATGGGCGTCCCGGGTGGATACTGGTTCGTCATCGGTTTCATGCTGGCCACGGCTCTGCTGACTGGCGCGTACCTGTACTGGCGAGGGTGGTTCGAATAGATCGGAGAAAACTCGCGTCCGGCTGGACGTACGCGAGTATCGCAATCGTGTAGCCGCCGGCCTGGAAGGGCTGGTGGTTCGTGCCGAACGAGCTGAACAAGTTCACCGTCAGTCCGCGAAACCACCTGAAGTACAACGCCGACGGTTCGTTGACGTTGTACCTCCCGCACCAGTTCCCGGGCAACGATAACGAGGTCAATGGGTTGCCCGCCCCCACAGGCGCGTTCGTTCTGATGCTGCGAATGAACCGGCCAAAGGCAACGCCACTGTCCATCCTCGATGGCACATGCAAGGTTCATGTCGCCGAAAACGTGAAATAATTGAGATTGGCCAGCTGACCATCCGCTGCAGAGGAAGGTGATTCACTCTCCTCCACTGCAGCCGTTTCGTCGAAGTCATCGCGAGAAACGAGCGGGGGTGGACGAAATGCAACTGGTCCCCGAGTCAAATTCATCCGATTTTCTGCACAGCTTTAACCAGATATCCCAACTGTTTTCCGGGCGTTACAATGCGGTCAGGATTCACATGCATCAGGCTGAACACGTTATCGTGCGGGAGTGGCCGACAGCTATCCTGCGCGACTACCACACTATTAAAACCGGGAAAAACAAAGTATGGATAACCCAAGAACAACGCTTTCCATCGGTACGCTGTGCGGTGCGATCGCCATCATGCTGCTGGCCGGCTGCGACAAGCAGGGTGACCCCATCTCTTCAGCCGACCAGGCCGAAAAGCAGGCCGGCATCGAGGCGCCTGGTATCGAAGAGGTCAAAGCCATCGCCGAGGAGGGCTTCATCTACGGGTTGCCGATCGTGATGAACTACACGGTCAGCTACGATTTCTGGGTGGACAAGACTTCCGGCCAATACAAGAGCGGATTCAACGAACTGGTGAACGAGCACCGGGTCTTCACGTACAAGGACACCGCCGTCGTCACGCCCAACAGCGACACGCCATATTCCTTCGCCTGTCTTGATCTCCGCGCCGAACCCTTTGTGGTCTCTGTGCCTGCCGTGGAAAAGGCACGTTATTTCTCGCTGCAATTTGTCGACTGGAACACCTTCAACTACGGCTACGTGGGCAGCCGCGTCACGGGCGACGAAGCGGGCGACTACCTCGTCGTCGGCCCGGACTGGGAGGGCGAGACACCCGCCGGCATCAAGGGCGTGCTGCGACCGAGCACCCAGTTCACGATCGTTCTGTTCCGTACGCAGCTGTTTGGAGCGGACGATATGCCGAACGTGATCAAGGTCCAGGATGGCTACCGGATCCAGCCGCTTTCCACGTACCTGAAACAACCCGCACCACCCGCGGCTCCGAAGCTCGATTTTCCGAAAGCCAGCAAGGAACTGGTGAAGACGAACTTCTTCGAATACGTGGACTTCGCCTTGCAGTTTGCGCCCGCCGGGCCGGAGGAGAAGGAAATCCGCGCCAAGCTCGCGAAGATCGGCATCGGTCCGGACAAGACGTTTGAATTCGAGGACCTTTCGCTTGAGCACAAGGCCGCCGTGCTGATCGGCATGAAGGAAGGCGAGAAGAAAGTGGAGGAAAAGGTTTCCGCCATCGGCAAGAAGGTCAACGGCTGGAGCATCGCTTCCGCATTCGGCAACCGGGAGTTCTACAACGGCGACTGGCTGCTCCGCGCGGCAGCCGCCAAAGCAGGCATCTACGGCAACGATGCGGTCGAGGCGGTGTATCCCATGGTCAAGACGCTTCCCAATGGTGAGTTGCTCGACGGAAGCAAGGCAAACTACACGCTGACCTTCCCGGCCGGACAACTTCCGCCGGTGAACGCCTTCTGGTCGGTGACGATGTATGACGGCAAGACCCAGCTCCTGATCGAAAATCCGATCGACCGCTACCTCATCAACTCGCCGATGCTGCCCGAGATGAACAAGAACGAGGACGGTTCGTTGACCCTCTACATCCAGAAGGACAACCCCGGTGCCGACAAGGAGAGCAATTGGCTACCGGCACCCAGCGATCCAATCTACATGGTCATGCGTCTTTACTGGCCGAAAACCGAAGCGCCTTCCATCCTTCCTGCGGGAAACGGCTCTTGGAAACCGCCGGCAGTCGTCAAGGCGAATTGAGCCGGCCAACGTTTCTCGATTGGCTAACAACATTCAGGATTTGATCCCCGGTCCACACCGGTTCGATCTCGCGTTGAGGGGGAGAAAAGGGGACGCAGCTCATTGCAGCTCATTGTTTTTTTGGCCTCCCTCGTGATCTCAATGTGTGTTCCAGTTTCAGCCTCACAGCCGACTGGCTCACAAACTGCTTGCTTCCGTAAGGACAGCCTTTCTTCAAGCTCTTGCGGATTGCATCAACTTCTTTTTCGTTTTCGGCGCAATTCACCATCGCATTCCATTGCCGTGGCCGGGGGATCGGCCAGGCGGATAACAGTGATTGGGATCGTTGATCTCCAAAGCTCCTCCGCCACAGACTGGTGTATTTCCAGTCCTCAGCCTGTTCGCATAACGAAGCACGAAGCGGGTTGCGTTCAACATACCGCAACACTGCCAGCAGATGCTGATCTTTTTCGATCGGAAAGGTTTTGAAGCGTCCCTGGTAAAGGTGCCCCGTCCCTTCGGTGTGATAATGTGCGTGCCACCGCATCGTATGGGTATGGGTAAGCCACCGAAAGAAATCGGTGACCTGAGTTTTGGTTTTTGGTTGAACGACAAAATGCCAATGATTCGGCATCACGGCGTATCCGAAAATGGGCAGAGCGACTCGCTGGTGTGCCAATTCCAAGACTCTCTCAAATGCCTCATAGTCTTCTCGCTTTTCAAATAATGTCAAACGAGCGACTGCACGATTAATAACGTGAAAGCAGGTTCCCGCTGGACAGATTCTTGGTCGACGAGGCATTCCAGTATCGTAGAAAAGAATTGACTCGCAAACAATGAGCTGCGTCCCCTTTCTTTCCTCCTTAAAAGTGCTCCCAAACGGCTTGGAGAACCACAAACAGGAACGCCGTCGAACAGCCAAACATCAGTACCCCGGTTATCGCGATCAGCGTGCCCAGATGTCTCCAGGGATACTTCAGCAGGATGTCGCCGTAGCCCAGCGTTGTGATCGATGAAGCGGAGAAGTAGACACCCTCGGTAATATTGGGTAACAGCTTTGTCCAACGCAAGTATAAACCCCAGACAACGGCCTCAATCACGTGCGCCAACGTCAGTGCGAAAAAGCAACCGAGGAGGAGAAGCTTGCCGGCATCTTTCGGTTTCAGGTGCTCCAGTAGCCATGCCTTGTAAAGGAGCATCTCACCGATCACATCAAAAATCACCACCACATGAAAATAAAACAATACCAGCGACAGCAGCAGCGCAACGCCATGGACCCCGACAATCCTGCGACCGGAAACAGGAAGGTGCTTGTCCATCTCTGTTCCCGTTGGCGCGTTTTGACGCTCGCCTCCGTTTTCGGGCAGTGTTTCAAATGGCTTGCTGTTCACTCGGGGATCCTCCTGCAGGAATGACATCAGTCACGGGGCATGGGGTGTCGTTGTTTCAGGCAATCGCCGGGGTTGTCGGTACCTGCTCATTTTTGTCAGCAGCATCAGCAAATGAGAAGAGTGGAAGGCCCCTGAATGACCGCGATTTCCGGCGATCAGCCATTACATGGTCTTTGCTACGCCGATGGTGCGAGCCTTCATGGAGTCGTAGATAGGCGAATTGCCCATCAAGGTGGGAACGGCCATCGCCGCGAAACAAGCCCAGAGCATCGGCAATGCCTGATTGAAAGCACCGGTCATCTCGAAGATCAGAATCATTCCAGTCACGGGCGCTCGAACCGTTGCGGTTAAAAAAGCCGCCATGCCGACGATCGCAAAGGTAGCTGGGGTGGCACCGGCGTCGGCCACAAACTGCGGGCACAGCAGACCAAATCCCAGGCCCAGGCAGGCGCACCAAGGCGAGGATCGGCGCGAACAAGCCACCCGGTGTGCCCGCTGCATAGGACAACGGGCCCAGTAGAAACCGAACGGCGAAAATCAGGGGTAAAGCTGACAATGCGAATCCACCGACGAGGGCCTGCCGGGAAATCGTATCACCGCCTCCGACCATGTGCGGAGCGTACCATGCGATCGCACCCACCAGTGCACCGATCAAGAGTGCCGGAACCTCTGGTCGCCAACGGGCCAAACTGTCAAACAGCGCGCAGGTTTTGATAATTAACTGGTTGTAGGCAACCCCTGCCAGCCCAGCCAGGATCCCCAACAAGGCAAAGAGGGGGCCGGTCCAGAAGCTGGGATTGGGGAGTTTTTCCACATTGAAATCAGGTTGTTGCCCAAGCATTAGTGATGCGACCGCGATGGCCGAACAGGAGGTGCCCAGCGCGGCGATGGCAATCCGAACATCAAATCGACGGACCAGTTCCTCCAGCACAAATATCGCTCCCGCCATCGGAGCCATGAAGGCTACGGCCAGCCCGGCACCGGAACCGGCTGCGAACAGGGCAATCCGATCCGTGGCGTGCAGTCGGCAAGTTTTTCCAGAAATTGAGCCAGGTTCGCGCCCATTTGCACGCTGGGACCTTCCCGTCCGAGCGCTAAACCACCCCCGATAGCCAGCAGGCCACCGATAAATTTGATAGGCAGCAGTAGCAGCGGGGCGGCGGGCAACTCGCCCTCAATCACCGCTTCGACGTGGGGAATTCCGCTGCCCGCCGCAGGTTGCCCGGAACGCCGCACCAGCCAAGCAGCCAAAGCCGTGGCTGCGGCAACCGCCGCACACACCAGAACAAAGCCCATCACCGGCCACTGGTGGGCCCAGTTGATCATTTCCGTGCGAGCAGTGTTCGCGTGAGTTAGTGCCACCCGAAAACACCCGATGACGAGGCCGATTGTGGTACCTGTGAGAATCGACAGCAGAGCCAGCTTTGCCAAGCCAAACGTTCCATTATCACTGGCATGGACCCTTTCGGGGTTCGTACTCATAGCTGCAAGATCCTTGAGGTTGGAGGGAATAGCGATTCAGTCATTCGCATCTCTCCATCGACATCGTTGATCATGCGACAGGCCTCGCAAAACGCTTCCGCGAAATCAGGTCGCTTCCGCGAAATCAGGTCGCTTCCGCGAAATCAGGTCGCTTCCGCGAAATCAGGTCAACCATTGCCTGTCGACGAAAACCAGGTCGAATCACAATCATCAAGGTTCAGTTTCCGGCTCAGGATTGTATCAAACGAGGTTTCAAGAATTAAGATGAAAGCCAGATCACGCACCTTGTTTACTTTCATGTGGACATCGGTTATTCTATTTTGCTTGCCACTGGCTTCCGTCCAGGCCCCATCAATTAACAAGGTCTCTGTTGATGGAGCGAAGCAGATCGTCGTGGACGCCTGCATCTATGGCTATTCCTTGATCACCGCCAACGTGACGCGGGCGCAAATGACCAACGTACCCGCGGTCCAAGCGTTTCGCGAACCGGTCAACAGCTTCATCAATGTCAAGCGCTATCCCCCGGCCGATTACCGTGGCGTCTCGGCACCCAACGCTGACACGCTTTACTCCGTTGCCTGGCAGGATCCTGGTAAGGAGCCAATCGTGTTCACCTATCCTGATCTGATATGGGCAAGCGATATTTTCTGTTCCCGATATACTGCATGCAGATGAACCTGGTCCAGTCGCTCGACAGTCGCACGACCGGCGGAAAGGCGGGCCAGTTTCCTGGTCACCGGACCCGGCGGGAACGGCGAAGTTCCCCAGGGCATAAAACAGGTCAAGTCGCCATCGAAGCACATGTGGATCCTCGGCCGCACCTGCGCGGACGGCATCGGGCAGGGCTACGAACGGCCCCCCAAGGCGCGTTCGTTTTGATGCTGCGAATGTACTGGCCAGGGCAACACCACCGTCCATCCTCGATGACACATGGAAATTGAACGTTTTTTCGTAACCGCGGTTAAGAATCGACAGGAGCCAGCGGTTCAAACAGGGTTTTTAAGGCATTGTGAAACAAAAAAAAAAACAGCTGTACAACGGGGATAATCAATCTTAATCTGGTACCCCGAGAAGTTAGTCTGCTCACCACGGAGCCGCGGGCCGCGCTGCTTCTTAAAATCAATGTCGTTCGCCGCGGCCCGGTGAACGCTGCCGCTTTGCGTTTTTGAGAATAAGATGCTAAAGGCAAACGGCCACTTTTAACTTCACAGGGAGAAACAACTTGAAATCGATCGTACGAGTTATAGCGGTCTTTGCCGTCATCGCCGTTGCCGGCATGGCACACGGACAAGACAAGAAACCGAACATCCTGTTCATTATGGGTGACGACATCGGCATCATGAATGTGGGTGCCTATCACCAGGGCTTGATGGTCGGAGAAACGCCCAACATCGACCGTCTCGCGGCCGAGGGCGGACGCTTCATGGACTACTACGCCATGCAGAGCTGCACCTCCGGGCGCTGCGCCTTCTTCACCGGAATGGAACCGATCCGTGTCGGCCTCACGGTGCCACAGTTGCCGGGAAGCCCGGCCTGGCTGCGACCCGGCACGCCGACGCTGGCAAAGATCCTGCTGAACCAGGGTTACACGACCGGCCAGTTCGGAAAGAACCACTTGGGCGACCACGCCGAATCGCTGCCGACGGCACAGGGCTTTCAGGAATACTGGGGTTACTTGTATCACCTCGATGCGATGCAACAGGTGAGTTTCCCTGACATCAACAGCTCGCCGGAACAGCAGGGCGTCGCGCCTCCCGGTCTGAACACGCCGATCCCGGGCCTCACGCCACCGGCCGGTTCCGTTGATCCGCTGACCACGATCAGCATGATCCCGCCGCGACCGGTTCTCTCATGCAGTTCCATCGACGGCACGCAAGCGAATCAAAAAGTCACCAGCGCCGGTCCATTGACGCTGGAGCGTTCCAAGACGGTGGATGAAGAAATCTCCGCCAAGGTCATCGACTGGCTCGACCGCAACGACCCCGACAAGACCAACAAGCCGTTCTTCTGCTGGTACAACCCCGCGCGGATGCACGTTACGACCGTGCTCTCGGAGAAGTATCTGAACATGCTGGGCGTCAGGGGCGGCAAGGATTGGGGTGCCAACGAGGCCGGCATGAAGCAGATGGACGACAACATCGGCTACGTCCTCGCAAAGCTCGAGGAAATGGGCGAGATGGATAACACGATCATCGTCTTCACCACTGACAACGGCGCCGAAGCGATTAGCTTCCCCGATGGCGGCGTCACGCCGTTCAAGGGTCAGAAGGGCCAGGCATGGGAGGGCGGCTACCGCGCTCCTTGCGTCATCCGCTGGCCCGGTCACATCAAGCCCGGCACCCTCTACAAGGAAATGTTCGCGTCCTACGACTGGATGCCGACTCTGACGGAGATCGCCGGCGGACCGAAGGGCGACGAGCTCGACAAGCAGGTCCAGGCCGGGAAATACCCGGGATTCGTCAAGACCAAGCTCGCCGGCGTCAACCAGATCGACTACCTCACCGGCAAGACCGACAAGACGGCGCGAGACGTTCATCTACTACTCGGGCGCCACGCTCTCTGCCGTGCGGTACAAGAACTGGAAGTTCTACTACTCGATGGCGGGGCCCGGTCCGGATGGTTGGCTCAACCCCCTCATCACTTATAACTTCACCCTGGTTCAGAACATCAAGCGCGATCCCTTCGAGCAGGCGGTCGGCTCCGATCTGAAATCGGCCTTCGGCCTGGGTGGTTCGCTCGCCGCTCCGGCGACCGCCTACATCTACGATTGGAATCTCCTGCCGATCGGCCAGGGAATTGCGTTGCGTCACCTGGAGACTTTTGAGGAGTTTCCGCCGATGCAGGCGCCGCCGTCCTACAACCTGGCCCAGGTGATGGAGCAGATCAACGCCCGCAAGCGGGCAATTACCACCTCGGGTCATCCGAGCGATTAACCTGTTGTTCGTGTTAATCATTCCTCGGGCGCTGCGGCGCCGAGGATTTTTTGCTGATTCAAATGCGATCCGACCAACGGAATCGCGACTTTTCGGCGAGTAACTTCATGGTGGCTTCGCTCGTCAGGTGCCCGTGCTCGACAAACTTCACCCCAGCCTCGACCGCTTGCCGAATGGCATCATCCGTAAACGCATGAACCTTGACGCAGGTATTCCAATCGCTGGCGGTATCGAAGGCGGCGCGTTTTCCTCGGAAGTCCCTTTTTGCAGGGCCGCAAAAAAAATGATTTCGAGGGGTGACGGGGTATTCATGACGGGTTGCTCCAGGCGAATCTGGTCACACCTTGGGTGATTTTCACCTGGAATTGAGCCCCATTCGCTTTCTATCATTCAATGCGACGTTTTCCTCTCCGCCCCTCATGTAAAAATTCAGATTTTGTTATGTGGGCTCCAAACGTTCATCGCATTTGGGTTCATCCGCAAGTTCCGCAAACCACCATGACTTGGCAAACATCCAGTCGCGTCGGCTGTCGCCAGAGAACACCGAGGCACATTGGCGGCTTCCACCATGCTAATGCCCCCAAAGAATCGAAGCGTGACCAGTTCGGATTTTCGTGGTTCATCGGCGGTCAGTCTGGTGAGTGCTTCATCGAGGGCGAGCAGGTCGAATGGGTCGGACTGGACCGCGGCGCAACCCGAGTCGAGGTCGCCACGGGTCATTCCACCGCCACGCTTTTGTCTTCCCTTTGACCTGGCTCGTTCAATCAGGATTCGCCGCATCGCTTCCGCCGCCGCCCCCAACCCGACCGGCATTTAACGCAACTCAAATTCAAAGTTGCCATTTTCATACGCGAAACCAAACCTCTCAGGCATTTCCGCGAGAGTCGCAATTTGACGGACGACGGTTTCTTCAAACTCGATCGCCTGACTCACTGAATGATGGTCTGCCCACCATTCCATATTGCGATAGATGTCTTCGAAGGCCCTTCGAGTGGTGACTACCTTAAACGTCTGAGCCATACTGTTCAGCAAATTTGCGTTTTATTTCTTGATGAGCTTCTTCGAGCGGCATGACTCTTCCTGCTTTCATGTCCTCGATTCCTTCCTTGATCGCAGCCAAGTCGTCGGATTGTTGACGTTGCAAAGCTGCCTTGGCTTGTTCATGCACGGCTTGTTCAACGACAACGTAAAACTTGTTGGTTGATGGGTCCAGAATCGGCAACTCATCACCCGCTTCGTGAAGCGCCTGTGACTGTTCGTTTGTAAGCTTGGGAGTCATGTCCATAGTTTACCACACAAAGCATGATTGAATCCAATGAAATTGGTCTCTGTCATTGTACCAGGCATTTCATATCCAGCCAATTTGTTGTGAACGCTGAATCACATCTGAAAGCGATCACCGGGCAGCATGACCTCGAATTTTTCTGCAAACGATTGCTACATGTAGCAATATCTCGAAAGTTCTTGAAATTTTCCCGCCAAGACGCGATGCCGACGGGATAGCTCTACAGGCAGGGACCCATTGCAACAACTCACATGGAGGTTCGGCTTCGTGCAAACGGCATCAAAAACAAGCGAGTTGCTACGGCCGCGGGAAGCAGCGGATTGGCTCAAGATCAGTGAACGAACGCTGTGGTCATTGACTCAAAGAGGTGAACTGCCAGCAGTGCGGATCAGGACGAAGCGTGCGCTACGAACTGGCCGACCTGATTGAGTTCGTAGCTGTGCGCAAGGATGAGGTGTCCGCATGAGCGCGTTGCTCGAAGCCGCAATCCGATATGCAGATCTCGGCTATGCGGTGTTTCCCTGTGCGACCGGGTTGAATCCCACGCCGCCAACGGCCGGCAATGCGGGGCAGGCCCGGAACGGAAGTTACCGAAATACCCAGGGAAACGGCAGGTTGCAACCTGTTGCCACCTGCCATGACGAGAGCGTCATCGATGTTAGCGGAGGACATGGGACTCGAACCCACAACCCCGTGAGGGGCAACTGATTTCGAATCAGCCTGCTGCACCATTCGCTTATCCTCCCTGCAGGTCCGACCGCAGCATCCCGGAAAAGTTCGCGGGAAATCGGTCACACCCGACCCACTTCAAAATATTAATCGCCAGCAACTGTCCCGGGCAAGGCCTGAATTGGGTCGGACCATTCGGCGGCTCGTCGAAACCAGCGCCCCGGGCGACCCCTTTCGGGACGCGGGTTGACCGAATTCGACAAAAAAAAGCCCGGTCGTCCGGGACCGGGCTGAACAGGCCGGGTGGACGTCATCGGCTGGCTATCGGTCGCCGGTGGCACGGCCCTGGGTCTGGTTGCGGGCGGCGCGGACGGCGGCCTCGCCGGGCTGGGAGGATCCCTCCAGGAAGTTGTCAATTTGGGAGGTCGTGGTTAACCGCTCGAACTCTTCGGCCATCGCAATCCGCAGCTTCTTCTCCAGGATATCCCGGTACAATTCGTCCTTGACGGCGTCGAATTCCTCGACGACCGGAGTGGTCCTGCCCTTGCACCACAGCAAAACCCAGTTTTTGCCGAGGGGAATGAGTCCGAGATTTCCCCGGGCTTCAGCCGGAACGCTTCGTCCTCCAGCACCGGCCGCCCGCCATGCAGCTGGATCGGCGGGACTTCACCGTAATTGGCCCGGGAGGCCGGTTCGATGGAATACTGGTGCGCCAGTTCGCCAAAGTACTCCTCGGTCTGGTTGGCCTTGGCCATTTCCCATACTCGCTGGGCCGTTCGCTGGTCCTGCAACACGATCGCCAGGGCCTGGACGCGGGGTCCAAAGTTGGCCTCGAATCCTTTTTGCATGTCGTCGTCGGTCACCTGCACCTGTTTGGCAACGATCTTTTTCATGGCCACGGTCGGCCAGACTTCGTCCTGGACATAGATTTCGATTTTGGCCGAATCATTCTGGGTCACGGTCGATCCAGCGCTGCATGTCGGGTGACCCGTCTTCCTTCAAGTATCCAAACTCGGCGGCAGCCCGGCCAATTTCAAATTGCAGGTCCTCGTCGCTGACGGTGGCACTTCCTGACCCAGCCGTTGCATGATCAGTTGCCGGTTGATTTCGCTCTTCAATACATCGCGCCCGAATCGCTTCAGGCATTCCTCGGAAACCTCGGTCATGGTGATTTGGCGGCCATTGGCCATGGCTGCGACGCCGGGCATTTGTTTGCTCCGTTCCGGGTCGTTGATGACGTTGATGATTTCGGCCTGATCCTGCATGGTCTGGAACAACCGGGCGGCGGCGTCTCCCAGATGCGATTCCCGCAATTCTTCGCGGATCCGCTGCCGCATCATCACCGCCTGTTCCTCTCCCAATTCACTGGCCGGATAATGGCGTTCGCATTTGAGAATGATGAACTGGTCGGCCACCTGCAACACGGGCGAAATTTGCCCGACCTGGAGGGCAAAGGCGGCCTCCTCCAGCACCGGTTCACCCATGTTTCGCCGCAAGGGCGGCAACAATCCGCCCACCGAGGCACTGTTCGGATCGACGGAGTAATCGATCGCCAAACGACTGAATTGTTCCGGGTTGGCCCGGGCCGCTGCCAGCACCCGTTTCGCCTTGTCCCCGGATTCAACAGCGATCGCCCGAACCTGAACCTTGGGACCAAATTCAGCGTTCATTTGCGCTCGACTTCCTCGGCGGACACCTCAATTTGCGAAGACGCCAAACGTCGCAAGGCCAGCTCGGTCCACACCACCTCGTTTCGCAGCTTGCTCTCGTCAATGCCGCGTTCCCGCGCAATGAGTTCGATGTAGGCGTCCGTTGACATACGAAACTTCTGGCACAACGCTCCAGTTCGGCATGGATATCTTCGGCCGACACCTGGATGCCCTGGGCCTTGCACTGCTCGAGAATCAACTGGTTGTTGATCATGTTTTCGATAACGGTCTCGCCGAAACGGCGGGCCGTTTCGCGGGCCAAATCACTCCGCGTGATTTGCTGGCCGTTGACAACCGCCATGACCTGCATGTTCTGGTCCGCCTGGGCGGGGGCAATGGTTTGCGTTTGCCAGGCCGGGGCGCTGACGACCAGACCGGGGTACAACAGCAATGCGGCAGCAAGACAAATCGAGCGTGTCATGGGTTCCTCCTTAAACCTGCAGGCACGGTCCGAATGCAACCGTCGAACGCGGTACACAGGGTCGTGTTGGGTAGTCAGCCGGTCACGGGCAATTTTTGTCCGAACCGCACAAGGCCAGTTCCATCGAGGCCGGGAGTATAAACGGACGTCAAATTCCGCTCAATACAAATCAGCAACACGCCCCTGGGGAGACGATTCTGATAGCAGGTTGATACCGGATCTGCCGGGCACCGATCGCGGTTTCCACGGCTGGCGACCATGGTGGGCACGCACCGTTCGCTGAATATCCCGCTCGCGGGTGCCGCCAACAGAAAAGGCGGTGTGCACTGGCACGCCGCCCATGGTCAAACCGGATCGTTACCGGGGAATGGTCAATTGGAAGGCGGCCGGCCGCTGACAGGGGCCCTCGCCGCTGCGACTATCGGTTGTTCGGAACAAACGGGCGACTGTTCTGGAACTGCTGTTCAAAACGGGTTTCCCGGCCATTTTGAGCCGGGGTCGATTACCCGGCGGAATTTTGGTTCCAGCTGCGCGGGGTGTGGTTTTCCGGAATTCGGCCGGGCACCGCGTTGCCCGTCACCTGATAGGGCTGCATCCGCTGATTGTATTGCAGGTTTTGCTGCCAGATCGCGTCGATCGATTGAATCTGGCTGGCTGGCGACTCGGGTTCGATGCGGATTTGCGACTGAATGCCGGATTGATAACGAGTGCCGGAGGCGGGAGGCTGACGAAACAGTCGGGTGGCCGAATTCTCAATGCCCGGCACCTCGTCAATCGAGGGATCATCAAAGTATGAACCTTGCCCCGGATTCAATTGGTCTTGCGGAATCGAGTTCGGGTCGCGTGGCGACTGGTGGTCGGGTGTGTTGGTTTCGGACCACGGCGAATAGTAACCGGAATCCGGACCCGGGTTGCGAACGTGATTACCGGCTCCCCAGCGAAAGCCGATTTGTCGGGCGAAGTTTCTGACGGGGCTGCGGCGCTCGGCCATGACTTCGGTACTCGTCCCCAGCGTGGCGACCAGCACAGCCAGCGTAACTGTAAAACGCAACATGTTCATACTCCAGGAAATCGAAACGAATCAGCAGCACAGCGAGCCATTGGTATTCATCGCATGGCGACGGTGAAGAGATTCGCCAGTTCATGCGGAAAATCCCGATTTTCGATGAACCCCAGGCGATCACACGGGCTGTAACCAATCGGCGGCTGTTCAAGAGATTGCCAGAGATGCCTGGCGCAGGGATCCGCGAATGGAATTCAATTAATCCGGCAACACCTGTTATCCGGTCGGCCATGACGCCAGATCGACGGCCATGACGCCAGATCGATGGCCATGACGCCAGATCGATGGCCATGACGCCAGAGCATCGGGCGGCCGCCCCGCCGCGGCAGGGCCCGGGGGGGAGATCGGATCCGGGGGGCCCGACCGGCAACGGTCGAGTTGTTTACTGAACCGGGACCGGTCCGGGAATGCCGGCAATTTCCGCCGTGATGTCGTCCCCGGTGTAAAACTCACCGTCCGGTCCGGCACTGCGGATCAGGCAACCATCGTCAACCGGCTCGTAGAACAGCTCCCGTTCCCAGGCGTCCTGATATTGCACGGCGATCAGCATACCGTCCTGCAGGTCCGGCAAATAGTTGTTATTGGCCGACCGGTAATCACGCAGTTCCGATTTGGCCCGGTCCAGGATATCAGCCGTTTCATCAATGAGCGGTCGGTTCTCCGTGGCCACCATCTGCAGATGCCGCACGTGTTCGCGGTGGGCTCGATGTTGAACCGCCCCAATCACAAACACCGACAAAATGGCGGTTCCGCCAAGGGCCAATACGGTTCCCACCAAGGCCATCCCGCGAGGGCGCGACGCATTCCGAACAGGCTGAGCAGCAGCGCCACCGGGGCGGCCATAAACAGCGTAAACGGGCTCAACAAGGCCAGCATCAGTCCGCCGAATCCGGCCCAGTTAAACCGCCCTCGCCGGCGCTGAATGGAGACCGGCTGTTCAAATCCGATATAAATGGGGCCCGGCGGCCGATTTCGGTAAGCGAAAGGGACGTGACATCGCATGACCCGGGTACTCCTGACACCTGGTGAAACGGCTTATCGGGACTTATTCGCTGGCCTCGTCCAGATATTTGTTCAAATTGCAAAAAGTATCCCCGCGATTCCGAAATCGTCCCAAATCCCGTAAATACAAGGGCTTGCTGACGTTCCCCCGCGACCGTCAAACTGCCGGAAACGCTCGGTTTTTGGTTGCCGTTGGGAACAGCTGTCACCGGGCATGCCGTCGTGCCATAATATTGCCCGGCAGGGGTGAGGGACGGGCCCGGTTGCCGTCGCACGAGGTGATCGACAGCCGGCGCCGCCATCAAAAAACAGCCTGATTTGGCGGTGTTCCGACTCCCGCCCGGCCTCTGATCCGATCGATGCGTTCGGTCTTGCCGTCGCTTGCCACCCGTATTCGGTTCCCGCCGCGCCCCATTTCGTCCCCTCCGGCACGAGGAAACATTCCATGCGCATTTACGCGTTACTGGTTGGCATCAATGATTACGGTCCCGCGGTGGGCAAACTCCGCGGCGCGGTCAATGACGTCAACCATTATCGGGATTTTTTGACCGGGCATTTCGACGCCTCGCAGCTGCATGTGGAGACCCTGACCGACGCCGACGCCACGCGGGAAAACATCATCTCGGGGTTTCGCAATTTTTTGTGCCGGGCCACCGGGGACGATGTCGCCCTGTTTCAGTATGCCGGCCATGGAGCCCGCTGGAAATCCGCGCACCCAGTTTTCCGGTTATTTTCCCGACGGGTACGACGAAGGATTGATCTGTTATGACAGTCGTCGCATGCCGGACGCGTTCGATTTGGCGGACAAGGAACTGGCCCTGTTACTGGCCGAAGTCGCCCGCAAACAGCCGCATATTGCGGTGATCCTGGACTCCTGCCACAGCGGTTCGGGCACCCGTTCGGCCGACGACATTCGCCAGTACAAAACGCGGGCTTCGCATACGATCAATCGGGCGCAGACCCTGGAAAGCTACCTGGACGGGTACTACGCCCAACAACTGGCCAGCGGTGGAAGCATCCTGCCACCGGGCAGTCGCCACGTTTTGCTGGCAGCCTGTGACCGGCACAGTCAGGCATTCGAAACCCACGAACAGCGGGGCGTTTTCAGCGAGACGTTGCTGGCCGCTCTCGAAGAGGCTGGCACGGAAATCACCTATGCCGATCTGTTTCTCAAGGTCCGCTCGCTGGTCCGTCGCCACGCCTGGGGACAGAATCCCCAGTTCGAAGCGCGGCAGGGATTCAATGCCTATCATGGTTTCCTGAACCGACTGGCGACTCGGCGTGGAAAACGATACTCCGTTCGCTACGTGGACTGGGAAGGCTGGCGATTCGAATGCGGTGTGATCAACGGACTGCCGGCGGACCTGGACACCGCCGTCGAATTGCAACTGTACCGGCCGGACAAACCGGAGGAACCCCTGGGCAATGCCCTGACCACGTCCATTGGATTGACGGAATCGGAAGTGGAACTCCGCGACTTCACGCCGGACAAGAAAACCGTCTATGAAGGCGAGATCACCAGCATGCCCGCTCCGGGCCTGGCGGTCTGTCTGGAGGGAGAATCCAAAGGTATCGAGTCCCTGCTGGAAACAACCGGGGGGGGCCGTGTTGTCACTTCGTTTGTTTGGGATACGGAACATTCGGACGGTTTGAAATACTCGGTCACCGCCCGGGACGAAGGGTTTGATATCCGGCTGTTGGCGGACGGATTGCTGATTCAACGGGTTTTGGGCCAGTCCACCGATGCCGCCGCGTATGTCTGTTCGGTCCTCAATCGCATTGCTGCCTGGGAACACGCGATCCACCTGCACAACCTGTCGCCCGCCGTGGATACCTCACCGGTCGAATTCCGGTTTGTCGAAATTGACGCGGCCGGAAACGAGACGGTTCATTCGGGACCGGAAGTCACCTTTGATATTGTGCCGCAGAACGGCGGATGGAGCGAAGTCAGTGGCCAGATTCGGGGACGCAACACGTTGGATCAGCGGCTAAACCTGATGCTGGTTTATTTCACCGGGCAATTCGAAATCCGGGTCTTGTACAACGAACCTCACGATCTGGACAAGGACGAATTTACGTTTCAGCTGGATGTGGAAGGCGACATCTACGAACAAATCCACCTGGCGCTGGACGACGAGGAGGGCGATCAGGCGACGCATACGCTGATGCTGTTTGTCAGCAAGGACAAGGTGGACGATTTTATGCTGGATCAGCCGGCGATCGAAATGGGCAAGGTGGTCGATGCATTCGGACCCCGTCAAACGCGGGGCATGAAGTTCACCAAAAAGGTCAGTGAAGTCTCCTGGTTCACCAGGAAAATCCAGATCCATCTGGTGCGACAGGCGTCTCGACTGCAGCCCGGTGCCGACGCCGTACTGGCCGATGAACGGGTGCGTATCAAGGCGCATCCGGCTTTTACCGCCGGTGCCAGCCTGCTGCCGGCCGCCGATGTCACGCGGGGAGCCGGCTCGGCCGATTTTACCCGGGCCCTGGCGGATCAGGGATTTGAACTGCTGAATTTGTCCACGGCCCGGGGCCGGTCGCACAACGTGCTGGAGTTCAACAATATCCGCAACCCCGAATCGCTGGAGCAACAGCCGCTGGAGATCGAACTGGACTTTCAACTGGCCGATGACGAATCCGTCGTGCCGGTCGTATTTGACGGCGAGCATGTTTTGCTGGCGGGTGATGCCTGGAAGGATGATGCCGGCAAGACGCAGATTGTTGTGCGGAAAATTCCGGAGGACCGGTCCGGCGGCCGCAGCGCCTTGTCCGCATTCCGAATGTACTTTCTGAAATCGGTCTGCGGATTCAAGCGGGTCGCCAGCCTGTGCAGTTGCGCATTTGATGATCACGGACGGATCCGCCGCAGCACCTCCGGCCTGGGGGAAAAAGTGGCCCAGGCCTCCAATATACTGATCCTCATCCACGGAATTGCCGGCGACTCGCAAGCCATGCTGGAACAAATGCGGGGCGTCATGCAACCGGCCGGGGACGGCCCGCCGCTCCCCTTTGATCTGGTACTGGGATTCGATTACGAGTCGATCAACACGCCTCTGGAAAATTCGGCGCGGGAACTCAAGGAGTTGCTCAAGACCAAGGGAATCGACGAAAACTCGGAACAACACATTACTATTGTGGCCCATTCGATTGGCGGATTGCTGGCCCGCTGGTTTGTCGAACAGGAAGGTGGCAACCGCATGGTGGACCACCTGGTATTGTGCGGCACGCCCAATGAGGGTTCGCCGTTTGGAATGCTGTCCCTGGCCCCCTCGGCTCTGAGCAATCTGATCAACGTGGCGATTGACTTCACGCCGGCGGTCGCCCGGGCACCCGTGCAAGCCTTGCAGGGCATTTTGGCCCGGGCCTCGCTGACGACGACCTTGTCGCAGCTGCACGAACGATCCGATTTCATGCTCGAGCTGAACTCCAGTGAGGATCCCGGAATTCGGTATACCGTGCTGGCTGGTGATATCAGCGACTACACGGCCCACGGCAATGACGCCGGCCGGTTTCAGCGTTTTTTGCTGAAAATCGGGGCCTCGGACAGCTTTCACAAACTGTTTGGCAATTCGCCGCACGACATCGCTGTCTCGGTCGACAGCATGCGGGCCGTGCTGGACAACCGGTCGCCTGCCCCGGTCAAGCAGAATCTTACCTGCCATCACCTGAACTACTTTTCCGGTGATCCGGGAATCGAATGCCTGTCCCAAATCGACTGGACCATGTGGACCGCCTCGGAGTGAATCGCCTGGTTCCATGGATTTAAATCGCACCAACTCGCACAGCCCGTCGCATAGCGGCGTTTCCCCGGAAATTGATCAACTGGGACGAGACTTCGTCACCGCGTGGCTGGCCGACGAAACCCGGCGGATCGAGTCGTTTTTGGGCGATCTGCCGGAATCCCTGCGGCGGGAAGCCTGCGATGTGCTGATTCGCCTGGAGATTTATCTGCGCAGTTCCAAAGGAGAAAAGCTGCAGGCCGACGAGTACCGGAAACGGTTTCCGGATTTCGGGTCGGTCGTGGAATCGGCGATTTTGTCCGACGAAGATTCCATCACGGCCAATTACGAATCGGTGCATAACAGCGTCGAGGCCAGCGGGATCGGCATCGCCAGCGAATTTGACGTCGTCCCCGAACAATTCGGCCGATACGAGGTAAAACAGGTGCTGGGCACGGGTGGATTCGGAATCGTTTGCCTGGCATTTGATACCCAGCTGGACCGGCACGTGGCACTGAAATTCGCCCGCACCTCACGGTTTCAAAACCCCCAGGAAATGGAAAACCTGATCCGCGAGGCGCAAACCGCTGCCCAGCTGGATCATCCGGGAATCGTGGCGGTTCACGACGTGATTCAACAGGACGATTTCATTGGAATCATCCAGCAGCTGATCGACGGTCGGGACTTGCGTGAAGAGATTGAGGCCCATCCACCCTCGGTGGAACGTGCCGCGGAACTGCTGATTGCCATCTGCAGCGGTGTGGCATTTGCCCATGCCAAGGGGTTTGTGCACCGCGATTTTAAAGCCCGCCAACATTCTGATCGACAAAAACGGCAATCCCCACATTTCCGATTTTGGCCTGGCCATTCATGAAAGTTTTCAACGGCAGCGCCGGGGCGACCAGTCCGGAACCCCAGGTTACATGTCTCCCGAGCTGGTGCGGGGTGAATCCCACCGGATTGATGGCCGCTCGGACATCTGGAGTCTGGGCGTCATTCTGTATCTGATGCTGACCGGTCAAAAACCGTTTTCCGGAGAGACGCGGGCCGAGCTGTTCGACGAAATCAAGCATCGGGAACCACGTCCGCCCCGCCAGATCCGGCCAAATCTGCCGTCCGAACTGGAACGCATTTGTCTGAAATGCCTCGCCAAGCCGCTCAATGACCGCTACGCCACGGCCATCGACGTGGCCAGGGATCTGCGTGCCTGGTTACAGGATTCCCGAAGTGCCGGGTCGTCTGATTCCGGTTTCGCCAGTGACGTGCCGGTCGTCCCCAAGGGACTTCGTTCGTTCGACGGCGAGGACGCCGATTTCTATATGCAGCTGGTACCGGGCCCCCGCGGGCGACAGGGATTTCCCGACATTGTCCGTTCCTGGAAATCCCGGATTGAACGCAAAGGCAATTTGGCCGAACCCGTCAGTTTGCTGTACGGGCCGAGCGGCTGCGGCAAATCTTCCTTCGTCAAGGCGGGCCTGGTCCCGCACCTGGCACCGTTCGTGCGGGTCGTTCAAATCGAGGCCACGCACGCGGATACGGAAGTCCGGTTGATCAAGGCCTTGCGCGCTCCGTTCCGCGATATCCCCACGGAGCTGACGCTGCCCGAGGTGTTTCATTCGCTGCGCGAAGGGGAATGGTCCTCGGCGGACCAGCGAATCCTGATCGTCATTGACCAGTTCGAACAGTGGTTGCACAACCGGTCCGGCTATTTCAACACGGAGCTGGTCGAGGCATTACGACATTGCGACGGGAATCAGCTGCAGTGCCTGTTGCTGGTACGGGATGATTTCTGGCTGGCCACCAGCCGTTTCCTGAAAGCCCTGGAAATCGATCTGGTGGAGGGGAAAAACGCCAGTCTGATCGACCTGTTCGACAAACCTCATGCGCACAAGGTGCTGACGCTGTACGGACAGGGCTATGGTCGGCTGGGTTCGAAACTCGACGAGGCCGAGGAAGAGTTCGTTCGCCTGGCCGTCCACGAACTGGCGGAAGACGACCGCGTCATCTGCGTCCGCCTGTCGCTGTTTGCGGAAATGTTCAAGGGAAAACCCTGGACCCCGGCTTCCCTGCGAAAAATGGGGGGCGCCGCTGGCGTGGGGGTAGCGTTTCTGGAAGAGACGTTCTCCGCCAGAAATGCGCCTCCCGAGCACCGATTGCACGAACCGGCCGCCCGGGCGGTGCTGGGCGCCCTGTTGCCCGATACATCCGTCGACATTCGGGGGAACATGCGGTCCCGACAGGAACTGTTGCACATTTCCGGTTACGCCGGCCGACCGGGATCCTTTGACAACCTGTTGAGAATCCTGGACAAGGAGTTGCGGTTGATTACGCCGACCGATCCGGAAGGTGTTGGTGCCGGGCGGGATCCGGACAGCGACGCGGGTCGCAATTTTTACCAGTTGACTCACGATTTTCTGGTGGCGCCGCTGCGCAAATGGCTGAACCAGAAGCAGCGCGAAACGGCCCGGGGACGGGCCGAATTGCGGCTGGACGAACGCTGTGCCACCTGGACCCGGACTCCCGAAAACCGTTTCCTGCCTTCGCTGGCCGAATACGCAAATATTCGATCACTGACCCGCCCCTCGGGCTGGTCGGAAAACGAGCACAAACTGATGCGGGCCGCGGATCGTTTTTTTCTTCGGCGGTCACTGGCGTTGGTGGCCATTCTGGCCGCGATCGCCGTGGTCGGGTGGCGTGCCTATGCCAGCGTGCATTCAGAAAGCCTGGTGAAAAATCTGCTCCGCGCCGAAACCGTGGATGCCCCGGCCATCATCGGGGAAATGACGGGCTGGCGAAGTTTTGTGGAACCCCGGCTGCTGTCGGCCGACGTGACCGGTGATCCCAAAAAACAGCTGCATGTCAACCTGGCACTGGCCTATTTGCCCGATCGACGCGCCCGGTTGTGGGACCAGTTGCTGGCTGAGGCCCAGCCGGCGGCCATTCCGTTTATCGCCGACACCATCACGCCGACTCCCGACGAGCTGAACCGGCTGTGGCAGGCGCTCCGCAAACCGGGCAACCCGGCGACCGACCTGGGGCGGCTGCGGGCCGGAGCGGCCCTGGCGCATTGGGAGCCCGGCGATGTCCAGTGGCAGGACGTGTCATTCAACCTGGCGGGATCCCTGTTGAATCAGGATTCGTTTTCGGTCTGGAAATGGAGCGAAGCCTTCGCGCCCGTACACAAGCAATTGTCGCGGGCCCTGGTCCAGCACCTGACGGATTATCGGTACGACCAGGCGGACGAGTTGCACAATCCGGGTCTCATCGTCGCCCTGATCGGCGAGTGCGCGGGCGAATCCCGGGAGTTCCCGGATTTCCTGGAATCGTTGCTGGCCGAATACGATTATGGGGCGCAGTCTGGACGCGACCCCGCGACCGATGTGGTTCAGTATGATGGGCTGTCCCAAAAACAGGCGAATATGGCTGCGGCGCTGGCCGGTTTGGGGCAATGGCAGCCTGTTTTGCCTTTGCTGGATTCCGCCCGCAACGAACGGACCAGGGCCTTGTTGATCGAACAGTTTGCCCGGTTTGGTGTGGAACCCGAATCGCTAACGCGGGAAATCGACCGGCAAACCAATCCGGATGTCCGGGCCGCCTTGTGGTTGTCCCTGGGCGGCTACCTGGCGGGTGAAGAACCGGTCAGTCAGTCAGACAGCTGGTTGATGCGCGCCCAGGCCGAATTCACCAGACACCCTGACGCGCGGGTGCATGCTGCCGTGGAATGGCTGATTCGAAAAATGGGGCACGCGGAATGGATTGACCAGTTTTTGGCCGAGACCGCATTGCCGGATTACCCGGCCGGCCAAACCTGGCGAATCACCTCCCAGCGGCACACCATGGTGCGAATCGCGGCTCCGGGCGCATTCGTAATGAGTTTCCAGCGACCCGCCCTGGTCGACTACGATTTCGAAGTTTCGGCGATGGAAATCAACATCGGCCAGTTCCTGCGATTTGATTCCACGCTGGAGGACTTTCTGTTCGGGGCCGGTAATGTAGCCATCCCGTCGGCCAACGAGATCCCGGATGTTCATGACTATCCGGCCACCGGCATGACATGGCTGCTGGCCGCCGAGTATTGCAATTGGCTGAGTCGCCAGGAAGGCATCCCCGAAGATCAATGGTGCTACGAGCCGCACCCCGATCCGGTCCCCGATCTCATTCGGCGGGCCCACGACGATCAACCTGCACTTCGACTGGTCCACGACTACCGCAACCGCACCGGATTCCGCCTGCCGCTGGAATCGGAATGGGACTACCTGGCGGGTTTCGCCGTTGAAAATCCGCTGCATTCCAAATCATTTGAGCAAGTGTTTGGCAACTACGAATGGTTCGGCTTTAATATGGATGGAGATGACAAACTGCGCCGTGGCGGAAGAAAAAAGCCGAATCCGAATGGTCTCTTTGACCTGTTTGGCAATGTCCAGGAATACTGCTCGGACCATTATGGTTCGACGGATGATCTGCTGGAAGGAACGTTTCCGGTCCAGCCGGGTTCGGACTACTTGCAGCCCGTGGACTTCGAATCGAAGTATCCGGAATCCCGGCGCAACGACAGCCCGAAACTGGCAAAGGGGGTGGCCTTGTACTCCAGAGACGTGGACGATCACCGGGGTACACCCGTCATGCCACTGGTTGGCAGCGCGCCGTATGCGGGCTTTCGTGTGGTGCGAATTCTGCCGCAGGAAAAGAATTGAGTTTTTTTGGTTCCGGGGCACCGTCGCTCCGGATTGAGTGGGTCAGTAATTCAGTAAACAGGAGCCAGTAATGCCTGAAATACCTCAATGTGTTTGGGAGTGGAACGGGGCCCAATGGGTCAAGCAGTCCGGGCCTGCCAGTTGCAACAACCCGCCGCCGTCACGCGGTGGAGGCACTCCGGAACCCGGTGAACAAAAAATTGTGAACTGCGCCGAAGTGGGCTGAACCGCCCAATCGGCAGCAGGCGAAACCGGGTTGCCCAAACCGGGTTGCCCAAACCGGGTTGCCCAAACCGGGTTGCCCAAACCGGGTTGCCCAAACCGGGTTGCCCAAACCGGGTTGCCCAAACCGGGTTGCCAATTGGCACCCCGGTTTTTTTGGGGAAACCAGCTGCATGGCGGCTTGACCCGGGCGGCTATTTCCTGACGTATTTCCCCGCCTTGACGTCGGCCCAGTATTCGTTCAGTTGCCGGCGCACTTTCCAGCACAGGAAATACATGCCCAGCATGTTGGGAAATGCCATCCCCAGAATCAGCATGTCGCTGAAGTCCTTGATATTGGTCGTCGCCACGATCGAACCCAGAAAGGTGAAGGTCAGAAAGATCACCTTGAACACTCCCGACGAGCGCTCCCCAAACAGCGTGGTGAAGCAGCGATCGCCGTAGTAGTACCAGGTGATGCACGTGGAAAAGGCGAACAGAAACACCGCCAGGTACAAAAACCACTTGAACCATTCGTGTCCGCCCTTGACGAACGCCTGCTTGGTAAAAAACGCGCCCCGATCCCGGTCGATGTAATCCTTGGTGGTCAGAACGCCATCGCCATTGCTGTCCAGCTGGCCCAGACCGGCGGCCGACAGGCGAATTTCGGCTTCGCTCATATCCTCAAGTTCCATTGCGGTTTTTGAACCGAGAGCCATCAGTTCCTGCTTGGCGTAACCGATCGGAACACTGTCGTAAGGCTGGTCGACCACGCCCGTCACGATAATCACCAGCGCCGTCATCGTGCAAACGACGACCGTATCGATAAACGGCTCCAGCAAGGCCACAAAGCCCTCGCGAACCGGAATATCGGTCTTGGCCGCCGAGTGGGCGATGGACGCCGAGCCGGCTCCCGCCTCGTTGGAAAACACGGCTCGCTTGATCCCGATTACCAGGCAACCGAGGAAACCGCCATACATGGCGTTGGCACTGAAGGCTTCGCCAAAAATCCGGCCAAAGGCTGCCGGTATCGCGGTGTAATTGGTCGACAAAATGTAAATCGCACAGATCACGTATCCCAGACACATGAACGGAACGATGCGGCCCGCCACCTGTCCGATCGATTTAATGCCGCCGACAATCACCAGTCCGATCAGGGTTACCATCAGCAGACCGTAGATCCACGGATACTGGTCAATAATGGCCACATCATTGCGAATGGCATCCAGCGACTGGCTGATCTGGAAGGTGTTGCCTCCCCCCAGCGATCCGCCCAAACAAAGCAGCGCGAACATTAGGGCCAATACCGAACCGACCGGTTTCAGGCCCAACTCCGCCAAACCGGATTTCAGGTAACGCATCGGTCCGCCAGACACTTTGCCGGTCTTGTCGACGGTGCGATACATCTGGCCCAGCGTGCATTCGGTGAATTTGGAGGTCATTCCCAGCAGACCCACCAGAATCATCCAGAAGGTGGCGCCCGGGCCGCCCTGGGCGATCGCTATCGCGACGCCGGCGATGTTGCCCAAACCAACCGTTCCGGAAAGCGCGGAGGCCAACGCCTGGAAGTGCGTGACTTCGCCAACGTCGTGGGGATCGTCATAGTCGCCGCGGGTCAGCCGAATGGCATGCCAGAATCCACGGATGTTGATAAAGCCCATCGTCAGGGTGAAAAAAATGGCCCCCACCAGCAACCAGACCACAATAAACGGCAGATTGGTCGTGATCGTTTCCGTTTTGGTTTCGCCGGTAACCGTGTTGGTTGTCTCGATCTCCTGTTCCTGGGTATAAACCGATCGAAACAGGACACTGGCCATCGGTTGAACCAGGTAGGTGCCGAACCAGCCGTCCACCCGGTCGATCCATGAGGGTTGGGCCGGGGCTCCGCCCGGCGGCGGCCCGGTTTCCGCTGCCGGGGCCGGCGGCGACGTTTCCGGGGCCCCGCTGGTGGGCTCCTGCCACGAGGCTGTCCCGGCCGGGCTGCCAGCCGCCAGATTGGCCGCCGACATTCCAAACAAAACTGCCAGAATCAGTAATACGAGCGCGCGGAAACGCGATAATCCCCGGGAACTGCTGCAGCCATTACGCCGTCTCGTGGTGAATCAGGTCTGCAACAAGAAAAAAATTAAGAAAGTTTTTTAGTTTACAAATTGTTTGTTGTCAATCATTTACGGCAAATCGGTCCCCTCCCGGGATATTTTTGACATTAATGATTGTCAAAAATGTCGGAATTGCATACGATCCGGAAAAGCCCGCTCCTTATGGCACCCTTTGATGAATCTCAAGTCGATCAACGTCAACGAGCAAGCCGTTTTGGACCTGATCCGGTATCAGGGACCGATGTCGGTCTCGCAATTATGTGATCAATTGGGAATTACCGCGACCGCGATACGGCAACGCCTGGGTCGGCTGACGGCGGCCAGCCTGCTGGAACGTGTTGTGGTTCGTCAGGATCGGGGACGACCGGTGCATCAGTACCAGCTGACCACGGCGGGCCGGGCGGCGATCGGCGAAAACCTGGCGGATTTGGCCGAAGCCTTGTGGCTGGAAATCATCAATATTCCGGACGACGGCATTCGCCAGGCGGTGATCGATGGCGTGCTCGATCGGTTAGCTGACAAATACGCCAGCCAGATTTCGGGCAGTACGATTACGCAGCGATTGCGTTCGATTGCGGCGCTGTTCCGCGACCGGAACATTCCGTTTGTCGTCGAAACCGAATCCAACCAGTCCCGGTTGCGGATTGTGGGCTGTCCGTATCCGAAACTGAACGATTACAGCAGCGAGATCTGTCAACTGGAACAACGTCTGGTGGCGCGGCTGCTGGACGCCCCGGTAGCCCTGAATCACTGCCGTTGTGACGCCCAGGGAGGACAGTGTTGTACGTTTACCGCAGAGGCCCGGTTGCAACTGAATCAGCTGCCCGCTGCCGAATCGCAGCCCGCTGCCGAATCGCAGCCCGCTGCCGAATCGCAGCCCGCTGCCGAATCGCAGCCTGACGCGGTTCCCGAACGGGCCTTCTGAACCCCTTTGACAAGTTAATTTCTGAACCCTTCGTTAATCATACGCACTCCGTGGAATTCCGAATGTCCGATACTCTTGAAATCAAAAACCTGCACGTCCAGATCGACGGCAAGCCGATCTTGCGCGGCGTCGACCTGATCCTCAAAAAAGGCGAAACCCACGCCCTGATGGGTCCCAATGGATCCGGCAAAAGCACGCTCGGACTGGTCATCATGGGCCATCCCGGCTACGAAGTGACCGAGGGCGATATTCTGCTTGACGGCCAAAGCATTCTGGAGATGGGCCCCGACGAGCGGGCCCGCGCCGGAATCTTTATGGCGTTTCAGCGTCCCGTTGCCGTGCCCGGTGTCAAAATGGCCGACTTCCTGCGTCACGCCACCACCAATGTCCGCAATCCGCAGCGCAAGGAAGGTGAGGATTTGATTCCGATGCGCGAATTCCGCAAGGAAATCCGCGAAAAAATGGATCAATTGCAAATGGACGGTGAATTCGCCCGCCGCTACGTCAACGACGGATTCTCCGGAGGAGAGATGAAACGGGCCGAGATCCTGCAGCTGGCCATGTTGCAACCGCGGTTTGCCATTCTGGATGAAACCGATTCCGGTCTGGATGCGGATGCCGTGCGACTGGCCAGCCAGTCCATCGCCGAGATCGGTCACCGAAAAATGGGGTTGCTGATCATCACGCACCACGACAAGTTGCTGGCCCATAACAAACCCGATTACACCCATGTGATTCTGGGCGGCCGGATTGTTGAAACCGGGGGCAGGGAACTGGCTGATGAGCTGCACGAACAGGGTTACGAGCGGATTCGCCGCGAGTATCCGGATGCCGCGGCCCTTAATGACCGGCACGAGGAAAAAGAAACCAGTCTGGTTTGAGCGGGTGGGAGCCTTGCTCCCGACCCCGGTCTGCACCGCCAACTTTCGCATTAACCATTCAGGAAATCACGATGGCAACCGATCTGGAAACAACGCTCTCCGAAAGTGATGAGCTCAAGTCAACTGAGATCAACAAGTACAACTTTCGCACCGAATCGACGGCGTTTTTCAAGGCGCGGAAGGGAATCGATGCCGAGATCGTGAACCAGATTTCGGACATGAAAGACGAGCCGGACTGGATGCGGAAATTCCGCCTGGAATCTCTGGAAATCTTCGAGTCCAAGCCGATGCCGACCTGGGGCGGCAAAATCGGAATCGATTTTCAGGACATCTTTTACTACCTCAAACCGACCGACCATCAGGGCAAGACATGGGATGACGTGCCCCAGGAAATCAAGGATACCTTTGAGAAACTGGGTATCCCCGAAGCCGAGCGAAAATACCTGGCGGGGGTCAAGGCCCAGTTTGAGAGCGAGGTGGTGTACGGATCGCTGCAGGAAGATCTGGCCAAGAAAGGCGTCATCTTCACCGATACCGATACCGCCGTCCGCGAGCATTCGGATCTGTTGCGGGAATATTTCGGAACGATCATCCCCCCGCAGGACAACAAGTTTGCCGCGCTGAATTCGGCAGTCTGGTCCGGCGGCTCGTTCATCTATGTGCCCAGGGGTCTGAAGATCGATTTCCCGCTGCAGGCCTATTTCCGCATTAACGAGGAAAGCATGGGGCAGTTCGAGCGGACCCTGATCATCGTCGACGAAGGCGCTCAGGTGCACTACGTCGAGGGCTGTACGGCGCCCATGTACACCAGCGAATCATTGCACTCGGCCGTTGTCGAGGTGCTGGTAAAACGCAACGGTCGCTGCCGATACACCACCATCCAGAACTGGGCCAACAACATTTATAACCTGGTCACCAAACGCGCCATGGCCTATCAGGATGCCGTCATGGAATGGGTTGACGGGAATCTGGGCAGCCATCTGACGATGAAGTATCCGGCCGTCCACATGATGGAACCGGGCGCCCGCGGCGAAATCCTGTCGATCGCGTTTGCCAGCCAGGGCCAGCATCAGGATGCCGGAGCCAAACTGGTGCATGCGGCTCCCAACACCACGGGTCAAATTATCTCCAAGTCGATTTCCAAGAATGGCGGCCGCAGCAGTTACCGCGGGCTGGCCCGGGTCGAAAAAGGGGCCGTCGGATCCCGCTGCAACGTGGTCTGTGACGCGCTGATTCTGGACCCGCAAAGCCGCAGCGATACCTATCCCTACATCGAAATCATGGAGCAGGATGTCTCGGTCGGTCACGAAGCCAGTGTTTCCCGAATCGGTGAAGAGCAGTTGTTCTATCTGATGAGCCGCGGGTCTCAGCGAAGCCGAAGCCAGCACCATGATCGTCAACGGATTCATCGAGCCGCTGGTCAAGGAATTGCCCATGGAATATGCCGTCGAACTGAATCGGCTGATTCAGTTGCAGATGGAAGGCTCCGTGGGCTAGGGATGCCCGGCCGGGTTCCTGATGGATCCCTTCGCACCGCAGCCCTCCACTGATACCGTTTTCAACTCATCTCCAGTCCGCTTTCCGGTTATACCCCCATATGACACAAGCCTTGACACAAGTTGATTTTACGGACGCCGGTCTTGACGCCTTTTTGCAATCGCGGCGGGAACCGGGTTGGCTGACCGATTTGCGAACGGCTGCCTGGAAGACGTTTAACAGCAAGCCGTGGCCGAACTTGCGCGACGAAGAGTGGATGCGGACCGACATCCGGCTGTTCAAACTGGATAAATACAACCTGAATGGTGAGTCCGACCAGCCACTGCCGGCACCGGTTTTGGCCGAGGGCGTCGAATTGGCGGGCCAGTCCGTATCCATGGATGGCGTGGTTCAGGACTGGAATCTGGACCCGGCCCTGGCCCAACAGGGTGTCATTTTTGGCAGCCTGGCAGACCTGGTGGGCGAGCACGGCAACCTGATCAAAAAACACCTTTTGTCCCGGGCGGTGAACCCCCATTTTGACCGGTTTTCCGCCCTGCATGCCGCGTTTTGGTCGTCCGGCGTTTTCCTGTACGTCCCCCGCGGTGTTGTGCTGGACCGGCCCCTGCACCATTTTGCCGCCTTGAGCGACGGAGGCTCGGATCTGGGCCATACTCTGGTCGTTCTGGAAGATGGCGCCGAAGCGACCTTGCTGAGCGAATCCGCCAGCACGCATCCCCAGGCGGGCGGACTGAATTGCGGTGCCGTTGAAATCATTGTCGGCGACAACGCCCACTTGCGTTACGTCAATCTGCAGGATTGGGGGCAGGGGACCTGGCAATTTGGACACCAAAAGGCCATTGTCGGCAAGGACGCCTCGATTCAGTGGACGGTGGGCGCACTGGGATCGCGGCTGTCCAAGGTCAATCAACATGTGGTCCTGGCCGGCGCCGGCGCCAATTGCCAGGTCAACGGCGTGATGTTTACCGAAAACAAACAACACCTGTCCCTGCACACGCTGCAACATCACAAGGCGCCGCACTGCACCAGTGATTTTCTGTACAAGGCGGCCCTGCAAGACAGCTCGCGGACCGTGTGGCGAGGCATGATCAAGGTCGACCCGGGAGCTCAAAAAACGGACGGCTACCAGCGAAACGACAACTTGCTGCTGTCCACCCAGGCGCGGGCCGATTCCATCCCCGGCTTGGAAATCGAGGCCGACGACGTCCGCTGCACACACGGCAGTACCAGCGGCCGGGTGGACGAGGAGCTGATTTTCTATGCCCGCAGCCGCGGATTTACACGAACCGAGGCGATCCAGATGATCGTTACCGGGTTTTTTCAGCAGGTGTTTGATCGAATCACGATTGAGAGCGTTCGCAACGCCCTGGGGCTGGCGATCGCCCGCCGGGTTCGCGAATATGAATAAACACGCGGATGCACCGCTGGCCACTGGCCGTCCCCCCGGCGGCTCCGTCAGGGCAACGGTCCCGTAACGCTTTTGGCGGGGATTCATCACTTGTTGATTTGGATTCCCGTCCGACGCACAATGACGGTTTTGGACCGTGCTGCAGACCATCTGCCGCTTTCGGGACTGGAGAGTGTCGCGGCTGGCTTGTCCAGCCGCGTCGATGCCCCGGAAAACTGGGCAGCCAGGTTGGGCACTCAAGCGGAAGTTGTTGCAGCGCGGTTTGGGCCCGCTATCCCCGATTCATGGAGGCCACACCGGTGTCCGACTCAACCCAAACCGAAGCCCCGAACATGATGCCCCGGCCCACGACGCAACACCGCCGGCTGGAGCCGTTCGCGGGCCAATTTCGCTCGGAAGTAAAAATGTGGATGGGGTCAGGTGATCCGTATATTTCCACGGGAACCATGACCAACTCGTGGCAGGTGGACGACCTGTTTCTGCATCAGGATTACGTCGGCGATGCCAGCCAGGGGGCGGTTCCCGCATTTCGGGGCCAGGGTTTTTGGGGATTCAATACCACGACCGGCCATTACGAAGGATTCTGGATCGATAATGCCTCGACCATGATGCAAATGGAATCCGGTGACGTTGATGAGAGCGGAAAAATCTGGACCATGCACTCCGAGGTCCGGTGTTCCCGGACTGGCGTCAAAATGAAAAAACGGTCGGTGATTACACTGATCGACAATCACCATCACAAAATCGAAATGTTCTTTACCGGTGCCGATGGCAACGAGATGAAGGCCATGGAGATCAACTACACGCGAGCCTGAATGTCCGAATTTCAACTGGTTTGCCGGGAGACCGATGTCCCCTCCGGCGGCATGCTGCTCGTCGAGCTGGATGATCGATTGGCCATTGTGTTTCACATCGACGGCCAGTTCTATTGCATCGACGATGTTTGCACGCACGATGGCGGACCGTTAAGTGACGGGCAGCTGGATGGTTGCCAGATTGCCTGCCCCCGGCACGGTGCCCGATTTGACGTCACCAGCGGTCGGGCTCTGACGATGCCCGCGACCCAGGATACCGCCAGTCACGAAGTGAAACTCGACGACGGCAACGTTTACGCCAGAATCAGGGAAGCCCGGCAGCACGGATGCCCGACCGGGAAATCCGGGTTACCGGATACCTCGCCCTGATTAAATCATTCCTGATCCCCGCAAGTCCGTTTTCCAGACAGAATCATGCCAATTACCGAAGATGTTGTTCGTGAACAACTGAAGAAAGTTATTGATCCCGAGCTGTTCGTGAACATCGTCGATCTCGGGTTGGTCTACGTGGTGGATGTCGCCGAAGCCGGCGACACAGGTCGGCAAGATATAAACATTGAAATGACGCTGACCAGTCCGATGTGTCCGGCCGGTCCCCAGCTGGTTGCCGAGTGCAAACAGTTCGCCGCCCAACTGGAGGACGCCGGCGAGGTCGAGGTCAAGGTGGTGATGGAGCCACCCTGGTCGCCCGAACGCATGACCGACGACGCCCGCGACCAGCTGGGCATATTCTAGTTTTTGGCCAGCCGGTGCATCACGACCATCCGGCGGAAGTCGGTGTCAACCGGCCGGTCCGGAATTCCCGCTCTGAGACTTGCCAGCGGTTGCCGCAAATTCGATAATCTCACACGTTCCCCGTCGTCAATCACTAACGGTACGGGCAGGCACGCGGCGGAACCCGCGCGCCGCGCCGCAGGGTTGTTTTCCCGATGAAGGTTGGCTGGTTGCTGTCGGCCATTGACCACCCTTCGTGCCACAATACAGTTTGCTCACCATTTCCGATTGGAGAAAAAAATGAAGGCTCTCGTCTCGCTGATTCTGGTAGCCGCTCTGGTTGCCGGCGTCTATATGCTGTCGTCCGGGGGCTGCAAGGCCCAGACCCAGGTCGCCAGCGACAAGCTGATGGACAAAATCAACAACTGGCTCGGGGATCTGGACGTCAAACGCAAGGAAATTTCCAACCAGATCGACGAACTGGACAAGGCCGTTGAAAACGTGCGGCAAAAGAAGGTGCAGGCGGAAGTTCGCCTGGAGGAATATCAAAAAAAGGTCGACCCCATCAAACGTCGCATTACCCGCATCAAGGAAGGCCTGATTGCATTCCAGCCATATGTTTCATCCGAAGAGGATGTGGAAATCAATGGCAAGACCTACACGCCCGAGCAAATTCGGGACAGCATCAACACGTTGGCCGATGAATACGAATCGCTCAATCAGAAACTGGGCGGATACGAAGTTTCCATCAAGGCCTTTCGGCAGTCCTATGAACTGCTGGCCCGGCAACAGTCCAGCGCCGGTGAAACGATGCGCAAGCTAAAAGACAAGCTCAACGAAATCGATGTCAAGAAGGAAGCGCTCGATTCCATGAAAACCGCCCAGACTATTTTGGGCGAAGGCGGAACGATCTCGGATGAATTCACCAAGCTCGAAACCCAGATCAATGACCTGTTCGTGGAAGTCGAATCCGGCATGCGTATCGAGTCGGAAAAAATCTCCGAACGCGAACGGGATCTGGACACGTCCGGTTCCAATGTCGACGACGTCCTGGACCAGCTGCAATCGGTCGATGCCACGGCCGCCCGCCTGGAACAGATTTTGGGGCCCGCCGCCGGGGACAATGATTCCGGTGACAAGCCCGACCAGTAACCGCCACGATCTGAAAAGCGCACCCCGGATGCCACTGTTCACCGGCGCCGGGGTTTTTATCGATTCGCCTGATTTCAAGTCCCGGATAAGCCATGAATTCATCAACCCTGTTCGGTACACTGCTGCTGCTGGCGGCCATCGGCATCGGCTATTGGGTCTATCGGGATTATTCGTCCCGGGCCCGGGACGAGACTTTGCAACAGGAACAGGTTCAGAAAGGGTTTTTGTCAACCCGCAAGGACTACAACGACAAACTGGAAGACATCAAGCAGCGCCGGGAAGAAATTGTGGTTCAAATCGACCGGCTGGATGAACGCAAACAGGCGGCCGGCCAGAAACTGAAAGACGCGGGGATCGCCACCGCCGACGACCTGGCCAACAACACCCAGGCCCAGCTGCAATTTTCCAATCTGAAACGGCTGATGGCGGACGTGGAAAAATTCCGGAACGACCTGCTGGTCTACGATCAGGCGATCGGCCGCATCGAAGCGGCCCTGGCGGATCTGGACCGCCAGGAACTGAAAAACAATGCCGGAATCTCCGACCAACAGGCGCGACAGCTCGATACGATCATCAAGGATATCGATGATCGATTGATCGAACCGGAATCGCCGTTGGAACAGCTGGAAACCCAGGAGATCCTGGACGATATCCTCGGCAAGCAGCCGACCGGCAAACAAGCCGATTGAACCGCGAGGTTCGGCCGCGGGCGGCGGGCCCCGGCCCCGGTTGGGGGCCCGCGTGGGGAACAACAGGGAGCCCGGGCTGCGATCGGACGCGAACCTGGGACCGCAGGACCAGTTTCCGGCCTTGACCGCAATCTGCTATCGGCCGCTTTTCGCTATTTCGCCCCGCATCCCGTTTCGCCAGGATAAGCGGCGGCCGCGGGGTCCCGGTTTCAACGGCGAGGGAATGCCATGAGCAATCAGGAAGGCGAACGATTCTGGAAATTCCTGTTGGGGATGATCACCGGAATGGTTCTGACGTTTTTGTACGTGCGGTTTGGATTTGAAATGCCGGGGCCGCTGGGGCTGGAACAGAAGCTGATTTCCCGGGCGGTCGTCACGACGGCCGAATTCGATTTGTACAATTCGTCGGCCAGCGATCTGACCCGCCGGCGGGCTCTGGCCATTGTGCTGGCCAATCAACCGGATCTGTTTCTGGAGGTTGACGCCGCGATTGAAAACCGGTTTTTTCAGGAATTTCTGCGGCGCCATTCCCCCGACGAATACCGTTCGCCGCGGCTGCCCCTGGGACCCGAATCGGTTATCGCCGGGCAACCGGCCGTCAGGTTCGGCGTGCGGCCCCCCGTCGCGACCCCGGTATCGCCGCGACCAACGCGACCAACGGTGTCGGGCCAGGTGATCGGCACGCTGCCCGCTCTCGGTCTGGCCCCCCCCGGCACCCGGTTCCCCGATGCATCGGAGGAGGTGCTGGACTGGCTGCCCGGGCCTCCCGATCTGCCGGGTACCGGCGGCAGCCCCGGGCCCGCGGACCGCTCGGCCGCCGTGCCGAACGCGCCGCCCCGCCGCTAATTCGGCGGAGACAACCGAACGCCGGTCACCGTTCCGCGCACCCGGCCGGCCCGTTTTCGGCAACCGGCCCGTCGCGTTTTGGCAGGTTGCCCGTGCTGAACAACATTACCCTCTCGGTCCCCCGGGGCGTGGTTTACGGATTGATCAGGGAGAACGGGGCCGGCAAGACCACGCTGATCCGCAGTTTGCCGGGCTATCACCCGCTGGATTCCGGATCGCTGGAGGTCTCCTGGAAATGGACCCCGGGCGGCATGCATTGCCGTTGCGGCGGCGCGTGGGATACGTGTCCGATGCGTTAATCTCCTGCGAGAAAATGAGCGTTCGTTTGTTTCGCCCGTGTGATTGTCGCGTTTTGCATTTGGTTGATGACCCTGATCGCAGGCAACCGGGGGATGGCGTTTGCGCTGTGGTTGCCGGGGATCGACCCGGAATTCACGGGGTTGTTCGTGCCTTTTGTTTTCGCCACGGCCATCGCCGGATCGCTGTTGCTGTGCTGGCGAGGTGTTCGGCGCTGGCTGACAGAGGACCGGTTTGACGGCGGCCGGTGTTACAGCATTTCGGCGATCATTATTTTTGCCGGGGCCGTTGTCGCTGGCTGGATTTTCAGCACATGTGACATCGGCCAGTCACCGGCGGACTACTCCGGAGGCAATTCATCAATCAGGTCCCGTTGCCGTGGCGGGTTCTCGGGTTTCAGCGGCACAATCACTTCCTGCCACAACTCGAACACCGAATTGTGTTCGAAATCGGCCTGCTCGAAATTAATGCCTTCCAGATAGGCTCGGGAAATCCAGTCGCGGGCGTCCTGGCGACTGCCATAGACCGCCTCGTGCGTGATGATACGCCGATACATGCGGGGCCGGTCAACGCGGGGGACCAGCGCAAATTCGGGATTGATCGGATCCCGCTTGTTGAGCAAGTCCTTGTACATCCGCACCGCCTGAACATTCTCGTCGCGGTCCCACAACCGGTCGGCCTGGCTGACACCTCGGATCGGATCACTGTAGAAACGAACGGCCACGAAGCCGGCCACGCCCACCACCACGATTAACAACAGGGCCACCCAGGTCCGGCGCGATCCAAACATGACTTGCAAACTCAACCGGGTATGCAGGAATTCATTCATGTTGACCGTCCTCGGCGTATCATGGCGGCGGGGACCGGAGGGACCGCGAGTTCGCATTGCGCGTGGTTCCTGGTAGCCTGAGGATTCGTCAGCATGCGGGTAGTCCCGGCGGGACCCCGCAGCCATTGTAACGGGCGAATTGGCCGCCCGGCGACGGCAAAAAAAAGCCGGTACCCGCTGGCGGGACCGGCTCATTTGGTTGATGTCAATCAGGGGTTGCCTGCTGGCAACCGGCGGATTTAGGTGTCGTCGGGAGTCGGCGGATTGGCCGGCTGGGCATCAGCGCCCGGCTCAACAATCGTTCCGCCCTGCATGGGGGTCGACTCGATCATCATCTGGCCACCAGCACAACCACTGCAGCCCGTGGTGCCGCAACCGGCACAACCGGACGTGCAACCCGAGCAGCCACAGGTGCTGCTGTACATCGGGGCCGCCTGCACGGTCGCGCAGCAACCGGTGTTGCAAGTGCTGCATCGACGACGAGCCAACAGACCACGGCTTTGGCAGCAGGTATTGCAACCCGAGCTGCCACAGGTCGAGGTTGCGCATGTGTCACAGGCCGGCTGAACGCAGGTCACCTGAGCGACCGGAGCACACGTGTTGCACGTGTTGCAAGGAGCCGGACAGCAAGTCGAGGTTCGCATTTGCCGGCGGGCAAACAGACGACGCGGACGGGTATTGCAGCAACCATTGTTGCAATCGCCATAGCTGCTGTAACCGCTGGAATACATCGGTGCCGAGTAAACGGGGGCCGAATACGACATGGGTGCGGAGTTGCCGCAACATTGTGCGTTTGCGTTCGCCGAAAAGGCGACTACGAACAACGCAGCAACGCCCAGTGCCAAAACACGATTCATAACAAGTCTCCAAAAAAAGTAACTGTGAAAGTCTGAATCAAATCGGAAGAACTCACCGCGGGCTCACCTGGCCCGCATCAGCGATGGAATCCTCCCTTGTCATTCCTGTTCCGGTTCTGCCCCGTCATGCCACGGCGCGAACAGAATCCTGAACCAGCCAAAACACAGGCCGAATGCTTCAGCAGCAACGGCCAAGCAAAATTCGAATCCTTCTTTTATTTTACAATGACCAACTAACGATTTTACCGTTGGCTCAATTCTGGCTCACAAGGCTAACACTTGTCTGCAAGGGCCTCAAGTGGCCCAGGTCGCCGATTCCTCCTGGTTGTTGTGTCCTGGTTCTTCCATCGATGCGCCGCCCGCCGCAGGGGCCGTTGGTCCAGTCCGGCTACGACTTAATTCAACCTTTCAATCGACGTTAATGGAAGATGGAATGCCGTTACAAAACGGCCCTCGGCTGGATCGGTTGTTTGCGATTTCACGCAGGGAGCGGCAGTTTCGTTTGATTTTCGGACGGCTACCGCGGACGCCACCGGCTTTGCCGAAATTCCCGCCACGGAAACACGTAAAACCGGTTTCGTTTGGAAAGGGGAGCCGTCGCCGGGCGTTCTCGCGGCAAGGGTAACATCACCAGCGGCGTATTCCGTGCCGGTATCCCGGGTCCCTCGGGAAACATCCTGAACGTATTGCCCGAATACACCGGGTTGTCAGGTTCCTGATACGACACCGCACAGCAACAGCATACCACCCGGGACGTCGGACACACCCTGTGGATGGGGGCTACGCACGTGGCGCCCGGGATTGCAATCCCCGGGTTTTGCGAAGCGTTATCGAATGACGGAGCTCGGCCGGAACTGGCCGGTTCCTGTCCGCCGGCTTGCGTGACTGCCGCCAGGCAGATCGCAATTAACAGGCAATCTCTCAAGTCCCGATCTCCCTGTTTGAGTCACCGGTTGCCTGCCCAGCGAAAAGGTCTTGCCATCCTGACCCTTGGATTTTACCAACTCTCCGTGGGCTCTCCTACAACCCCCGCCAAAATCCAGCCGTGCCAATCAGGAGATTTCAGTGTCGCATTTTGATACGGCCGTTTCATCCAGGGTGCATCATCATCGCGGATTTGAGAGTCGTTTTGACCACACTGGCTGGGGCCCGGAGCCGGTTTTCAGGAAAAAAAACAACTTAAACCAATGCGGGCAAGGGATTTAAGCCGGAAACACCCGAAAAACAATGAAACAGGGCACCAAATTTGCCGCTGTAATTTTCATCAGGAAACGAACATCCAATCAGCCCAAAGCGTCGAATATATATCCGGGCGATATTTTTCCGGTCGCGAACCATGAACTCACCATCACCTCGACAACCCGAAAAGCGAAAACCCGTTACCGGCAATGCTCGTTGCGAGTTTGGCTGTACTGCGGTGGTCTGCAGTTGCGCTTCAGTGGAAACACTGGAACAATTTGGCGAGTGGCTGGAGCGGCAGCTGGACGGTTTGATTCGCGACAATATTCGCTGGGAAACCAGTGGCTCCAATCGCAAATATTTTGGCCGGTAACGGAACTCCATTTTACGGCTTTCGGCCCCACCGGAATGGGGACGGGCCAACCGCTTCGATTGAATATCTCGCCAACGGCGTTAAATCGCGTCACCCTGCCATCCCGCAATCCGTGCTGGCTTCTCAAAGAACGCCGTCCCCAGGCTCATTGCCAGCACACGCTGTTGCACAACCGGCACACGACCGGTGTTTGACAAGACATGCAGTTGCTGGACGCAAGCGGTGCCAGGGGTGGCTGGCCCACCTGTCCCCATTCAGAACGTAACGGGTGCCACGGGTGGCTGGCCCACCCGTGCCCATTACAGGAAAAACCGCGCTGCCGGTCAAACCCGTGGCGACACCCGACGGGAGCTTCCACGCACGCCGCCACGACTCCATTAGTCCCGGAATTGCCTGACGATGGTTTTTTACAAGCCCCTGGTATTACGTTAGGATGATGGGCCGGCAACGGAATGATTGGCTACCTCCACCTCGTGAGTTCAAGACATGATGGCATCCGGCATCGAGTTTTTGGTTTTCCTGGTTTTCGGATTGGGTGGTTCCGTGGGGGCACCCCTGGGATTGCCCCCGGGCCCGGAGGATCCGCTCATGGCCGCAATTGCGCCGGAGCAATGTCTGGTTTATTCGATGTGGGCGGGCAGCGTGGCCCCGCGTTCCGATGGTTCGGTCACCGAACGCTGGATGGCGCAACCGGAAATAGTGGCCGCGTGGGCCAAACTTCAGCAGGCGTATGTGGATTACAGCCTTTCGATGGCCGACGCCGAGGACCGGACGGCGATTCGGGCGGCCGCGGAAATTGCCCGGCATTTAATGACTTCATCGGTCGCCTTTTACATTTCCGAGGCCCCCCTGACCGAGAGCGGGCCACTGGAAAAAATCGTGGGCGGGGTCGTCGCGGATTTCGGGGATCAGGCATCGGCGTTGCATACGCAAGTCGAGTCCCTCGTTGACAAGTTTCTGGAGAATGCTGACACCAAACCGGACACCCTGACTCTCGGGGATCGCAGATTTCGAACGCTTCGGATCGACGGCCCGGAAGAGAACCGACTGACCTGGGGGATGCTGGACGATCGCCACTTTGCGATCACCGTCGGGGACGACGAGATGTCCGGTTTGATCGCCCGCCTGCAAACGCCACCCCCGGCCTGGCTGTTGGATTTGCGGGAACGATTGCCGGTGCCACGGGTATCCAGCGTTTCCCGGATCGATGGCGAACAACTCATGCAACTGGTCACCGAAACGGCTCGACAGAATGGTGGCGGACCGGAAGTCGATACAACGTTTGAGCGGTTGGGACTCAATCAATTCCGCGGGTTTAATGTCGTGACCGGGCTGGACGAAGACGGATTCCTGGGCCGTGCCGAACTGCTGGTCGCCGATACGCCGACCGGCCTGTTTGACTTGTTCAGCGACCAGCCGCTGGAACCGGGCATGCTGGGTCTGGTGGGCAACGATCGCATGCTGGTGTCCGCCGCCGCCCTGTCGCCGCGGAAGCTGTTTCGGCTGATTCGCGATCTGGCGGGCATTAATGAATTTGCCGAACAGGAATTTCGGGAAATGATCGACCAGTTGAATCTAATGGCGGGCCTGAATCTGGAGACCGACATTATCAATCAGCTGGACGAGTTCGCCTACGTCTACGGGTCGGTCAATCTGGCCAATCCGACCGCCGGCTGGGTGCTGGCGGCCGGCGCCTCCCGGGAAATGGGCCTGACTGATCCCTTTGAAAAAATTGTCGACCTGATCACCAGCTGGCTGGACGAGAACGGGGATTTCCGGCTGGAAAATTCCGACGTCAGCGGCAATGCCGTGTTGACATTGAGCGACCGGCGGGACTGGGCCTTTATGCCGGACATCAGCTGGAGCCTGGCCAACGGCGAAATCGTTTTTTCGCTGGACAAGTCCTCCATTCGCCGCCATTTGCGCCGGGAACCGATGGCCAGTGATGCGTTGGTGAACGACGCCTGGTCGGCCCGCCTGTTCACGCCGCCCCATGACCAGGCGGTGGGGCCGGTCCTGGTTTCGTCGGTGGATTATTCACAACTGGTGGGCATCGGCCTGCCCGTGTTCAGTGCGTTGGTGGGCCAGTCGCTGCCGCCCGACCTGGGTTTTTCACTGGACGACCTGCCCCCGGTCGACGTTTTGACCCGCGAGATGAAACCGAGCCTGACGTCGGTGTTTCGGACGCCGCAAGGATACGAGTTTGTGCATCGTCAAACGTTGCCGGGCGGTTCACCGGTTAATCTGGTGGCCGCCGGAGGCGTTGTCTCGTTGCCGGCAATGATTCAGTTGCGGCGGGCGGCGCGGCGCACGGTTTCGGCCAACAACATCCGGCAACTGGTTCTGGCGATGCACAACTATCACGATGCCAATCGGGCCCTGCCAGCCCGTTTCTCCAAAGACGCCGCCGGCCAGCCGTTGCTCAGTTGGCGGGTGCATGTTTTGCCATATCTGGAACAGGGCGACCTGTACCGGCAATTCCACCTGGACGAACCCTGGGACAGCCCGCACAACCAGGCCCTGATCGAAAAGATGCCCGAACTGTTTGCCCATCCCGGGCTGAAACTGGAACCGGGCCGCACGGTCTACCAGGTTCCCCAGGGACCGGACGCCATCATGAGCGATCCGGTCCAAACCTGTGATGACACCGAATATCCAACCGGCACCGGACTGGAACAGATTGCCGACGGCACCAGCCAAACGGCGCTGGTCCTGGAAACGTCCGCCGATCTTGCCGTCATCTGGACCAAACCGGACGATTATCGGTGGGAGGAGCAAATGCGTCCGGCGAAAGGTCTGTGCGACGCCTGGAAAAACGGAGTCAATGTGGGATTGGCCGATGGCAGCGTTCAGTTCCTCAGCTTTGAGAAACTGGCCTCGATTTTTGAGCCTCTGGTGAAGAAATCCGATGGCGAAGTCGTGGAATTGTGGGACGAATGACTGTTTCCTCAAATCAACACGTCCGTGCCGATGGCCGTTGCCGCCGGTCCCCGCCCGAATTTTTCGAAACCGATCCTGCCGCGCCGGTGCTCGACCACGATTAACCCGGTACCAACCCTGTCATGCCCAATCACCTGGCTGGCGAGTCCAGTCCCTATTTGCTGCAACATGCTGACAATCCCGTCGATTGGTATCCCTGGTCGGCCGCAGCCTTGTTAAGGGCTCGCCAGGAACACAAGCCCATCTTTCTGTCGATTGGTTACTCGGCCTGTCACTGGTGCCATGTGATGGAGCACGAGAGTTTTGAGAACGCGCAAATCGCCGACTTTCTCAATCAGCATTTCGTTTCCATCAAGGTCGATCGCGAGGAGCGCCCGATCTGGACCAGATCTACATGGCGGCCGTCATGGCCATGCACGGTCACGGCGGCTGGCCGCTGAGCGCGTTTTTGACACCCGATCAGGACTTCTTTTTTGGGGGAACCTACTGGCCTCCCACCAGCCGGGCCCACATGCCCGGCTTTGATCGCGTGCTGGCCAGTGTGCTGGATGCCTGGAACCACAAACAGGAGGACGTCATCCGGCAGTCAAAACAAATCACGCAGATGATTCAGTCCGCCGGCAACACCCGGGCCGACGAGCATCGCCTGGATCCGGGGCTGATCAATACGGCAGCCGCCACGTTGCACCAGCGCTGGGACAGCACGTGGGGCGGGTTTGGAACCGCTCCCAAATTTCCTCACCCCATGGATCTGGGCCTGCTGTTGCGTCTGGCCGGGCCATCCCCGGCCGGCATCCCGGCCCCCCAGGCAACCCCCGACCGGCCGCAACTGCTGGAGATGGTGGAACTGACGCTCCGCCGCATGGCCATGGGTGGCATTTACGACCACCTGGCCGGTGGCTTTGCCCGATACAGCGTCGACGAGCGGTGGCTGGTGCCGCATTTTGAAAAAATGCTGTACGACAATGCGTTGCTGGCCCGGGTGTACCTGCAAGCGTTTCGGATCACCGGCGATTCGGAATACGCGGACATCTGCCGCGCCACGCTGGACTATTTGCTGAACGATATGTGCGATCCGCAGGGAGGCCTGTACAGCACCGAAGATGCCGACAGCGAAGGCGAAGAAGGCAAGTTTTACGTATGGACCGTGGACGAAATTACGCAGGCACTGGGCGAGCCGGCAGGCCAGCGATTCTGTCAGGTGTATGACGTGACACCCGGCGGAAATTTTGAAGGCAAAAACATATTGAATCTGCGGCAATCGATCGCCGACTTTGCCGCCGACCGGCAACTGGAAACCCGGTCACTGATCGATGAAATGAAAACAGCCCGCACCCGGCTGCGGGCTGTGCGTGACCAGCGAATTCGCCCGGGGCGTGACGACAAGATCATCACCAGCTGGAATGGCATGGCGATCGAGGCGCTGGTCGATGCGGGAATCGGCCTGGGTGATCGACGCTACGCTGCAGCCGCCCTGGCCGCTGCCAACTTTGTGTGGGACCGGTTGCGGGACCGGGACGGCCGACTGTTGCACAGCTGCCGCGCGGGCCAGGCGAAACTGGCCGGCTATCTGGACGACTATGCCTGGATGGCCTGTGCCTGCCTGAGCTGCTACCGCATCGATTTCGATTTTGTCTGGATCGAACGGGCCATGCACCTGATCGATGACATGGTCGATCATTTTTTTGAGGAAGCGGACGGTGCGTTCTGGTTTACCGCCGACGATCACGAACAGCTGATTGCTCGAACGCGCGACTGGCAGGACGGCGCGGTTCCCGGCGGCAACTCGATGGCGGCGCTGGCCTGTCTGAGGCTGGGGCGGATGTCCGGTAATCCGCGGTTACTGGAAATCGCCGAGCGGACCATGACGGCGGCCATGCCGTTTGCCCGTCGCGCGCCGCTGGCGGTCAGCCAAATGTTGATCGCCTGGCACGTCTGGACTCATGATCAGCAACAGTACGTGTTGGTGTTGGGCAGCGACGGGCAGGGGCCGGCCGCGGCAGTTGACGATTTGCAGCAAATGGTCCCGCTGGAGGGCACCCTGCTGGTGGTCAGACCGGATTCTGTGATCCCCGAGTCGTTGGCCGATGGCTTGCGCGGAAAAACCGTTATCGATGGCCAGCCCGCACTGTACGTGTGTCAGGAGCATCGCTGTGCGGTGCCGCTGGTCGGCTGGCCCGCGATCAGCGGTTTCTGCGCAGATCAGGGATCGTCCCGTCCGGTGGCCTGACCCGGTCGACCGGGCCCGGAGGGGCTGGTCGCCGATGGGCGGGATAGTTTGTACGATGTCAGGCCGGCCCGAACCCTCAATGGCCGGCCAACACCCGAAACCCTGCCTGGCCTGGACGAGTATCAAAATGAGCGTGCAACAGCGAATTGCCGAATTGGGACTGGAATTGCCGCCGGCCACCCGGGCGGTGGGCGTTTACCAGCCGGCCGTGATCACCGGCAACCTGTGCCTGACGTCGGGTCACGGTCCGTTGCGGTCCGACGGTACGTTGATCACCGGATGTGTGGGGACGGATCACGATCAGCACGGCGGTTATCAGGCTGCCCGACAAACCGGTTTGGCCTTGCTGGCCACCCTGCAGAGCCAGCTCGGTGATCTGGATCGGATTGTGCGGGTCGTCAAGTTGTTTGGGATGGTGTGGTGCACCGCCGATTTTGACCAGCATCCCGCCGTGATCAACGGTTGCAGCGAACTGTTTCGGGACCTGTTCGGCGAAGATGCCGGGGTGGGCGCTCGAAGTGCTGTGGGAATGATTTCGTTGCCGCTGGGCATGACGGTCGAGATCGAGGGAATTTTCGAAATTCGCCAGTGAGGCTGACTCCGGGGACCACGGGAATCATGAGTGGAGCAGACGGAAATTCCACAAACACCGCAGCACCGCCAACCCGGTTGCAAATTGCGACTCGCCACATCGAATCGGCACGCCGGTACACGCTGACGTTGCTGGACGACCTCGGTGAGGACGACTGGTTCTGGACGCCGCGGCCTCCGGTGACTCATATCGCCTGGCAAGTCGGCCACCTGGCGTTTGCCCAGTACGGTCTGGTGTTGTTTCGTCAGCGCGGCCGGCAGACCGATGACGGAGCATTGATGTCAGGCAGCTTTCGCAAAACCTTTGCCAAAGGAACGCATCCCTCGGACCGCCGGGAAGACTATCCGTCCGTGGATGAAATCCGCGAAACGCTGGATCGTGTTTACCTGCGATCGATTCGCGAATTGGCCGAAATGGCGGACACGGACCTGGACGATCCGATTGATCCGCCGCACGCCGCCTATGCCACCAAATACGGGGCTTTGCTGTTTGCGGCCGATCATGAAATGTTGCACGCCGGTCAAATTGGATTGTTGCGACGGCTGATGGGGAAACCCCCCGTCCGTTGACTCACGCGCGTTTTGTATTGTTGATGCTCCCACCGCCCGTAGCCTTGCCGAGTTCGACCCGTGGATGCCCTTGTTGAAACCCGCTCGCTGACCAAACGTTACGGCGAGTTGACCGCCCTGGACCAGTGCACGCTGGCGATCCGGCCGGGCGAGGTGTTCGGTTTGCTGGGACCCAACGGCGCCGGCAAGACGACGCTGTTGCGACTGATCATGGGCTTTCTGCAACCGAGCGGCGGCTCGGCAACCGTCGGCGGGCTGGATTGTTATCGTCAACGCGTGGCCGTGCATCATCTGGTTGCCTATCTGCCCGGCGAAGCCCGTTTGTTTCGCACGATGCGCGGCGGCGATGTCCTGAAGTTCTTTGCCGGGATCCGGACCGATACCAATCTGGCGGCGGCCCGTCAGGTCGCCGATCGCCTGGAACTGGATCTTTCCCGCTGGGTCGGATTCATGTCGACCGGCATGCGACAAAAACTGGCGCTATCGGCTGTCATGGCCGTCAATTCGCCGCTGCTGATTCTGGATGAACCCACCGCCAATCTGGACCCCAACGTTCGCGCAGAAGTGATGACAATGGTGGTCGAGGCCCAGTCAGCCGGGCGTACCGTGATTTTTTCCTCGCATGTTCTGTCGGAAGTCGAGGACACCTGTGATCGCGTCGGCATTCTCCGCGCCGGACATCTGGTTCATACCCAGCGGATGGATACCCTGAAACGGCAACACCGGATCACCGCTCGTTTGAAGGGCCGGTTACCGGACGTTCCTGCCTCGCTGGAAGGGCACATGAGCCTGACGCGACTGGATGAACACACCGTTCGCATCGAAACGCCTGGCGAATTGTCCACGATCCTGCACTGGCTGGCCAACGCGGATCTGGATGACGTATATGTTCAGCCGGTTGGTCTGCGGAGCGTGTACGACCGGTACCATCACGATCAACTGGTGGCGGAACAGGTGGCGTCGACCGTATGAATCTGGCCTTGTGGAAAAAATGTCTTGCCGAGAGCGCTATCCTGTTTCTGGCGCTGGCCTTTGGCACCGCCGCCTTTGCCTGGTTCCGTGTGCATGTGGTGGGTGAAGTCGACACCAGTTCGTTTCAAAAAATCCTTGACTTGTTACCGGAAGAATGGTTGCGTTTCACGTCCGTCGATGTGGACTGGCTGATTTCATACGTGGGTCGCACCGCCATGACCCTGGACGAGCCTTTCCTGATCATGATGATTGCCATTTGGGGCATTGTGCGGGGCAGTGATGTGATTAGCGGCGAAATTTCCCGGGGCACCATGGAAATGCTGCTGGCCCAGCCGGTCAGCCGGGCCCGGGTATTCCTGATTCACTCGGCGGTCACCCTGGCCGGGGTCCTGATGCTGGTCGGGGTCACCTGGTTGTTCATGTGGATTGCCGTGGTCACCACCAGCGTCAAGGTGCTGCCGACGCCGGAACCCACGTTCTGGGGACAGATCAACGACCTGATTCCGTTGAATCCTGCCGGAGCCGGCGACGTGGTCCCGGAAAACCGGCCGATGTCCGAATTCGTCCATTCGGCGGTGTTTGGACCGGGGATCCTCAACCTGTTTTTGCTGGGGTGCTTCGTGGCCGGTCTGGCTACCCTGCTGTCGTCGGTTGACCAGTACCGCTGGCGAACCCTGGGAATCGCTGTGGCTGTTTATATGGCGGCCGCCATGATCAAGATCCTGGGAATGTCCTCCGAAACGTTCGCCTGGACCCAATGGTTGACGTTCTTTTCACTGTACGAACCCGAACTTTCGGTGAAGCTGTTCCAAAACGATCCCGCCTCGTTTTGGCAGATGATGCGGTACGACGAGCAGGGACACTGGGTCGGGCTCGGGCAGCTGGGGCAAAACCTGGTTTTACTGGCAAGCTCGATCGCGTTCTTTGGCGTGGCCCTGGGAGTGTTTCGCCGTCGCGATATTCCGCCGCCGCTGTAGCGGACCGCGTTACTGGGGCGCCATCTTGCCCCGCCGGTCGTGCGGTTGGGCCAGCATGGACCACATGTAGTCCCGATTGAGTTGTCCAATGAACTGAATGCTGATCTCCTTGGGGCACTGGGCCTCGCATTCGCCGTAATTGCGACACGAACCGAACCCCTCGGCCTGCATTTGATCGACCATGTTCCGCACCCGGGTTGCCCGTTCCGGCTGGCCCTGCGGTAACAATCCCAGGTGCGAGACCTTGGCGGCCGTGTACAGCATGGCCGAGGCATTGGGACAGGCCGCCACGCAGGCGCCACAGCCGATACAGGATGCCGCATCCAGTGCCTCCTCGGCGATTTCCGGATCGACGGGAATGGAATTCGGTTCCGGCTTGGGCCCCGAGTGCACCGTGACATAGCCCCCCGCCTGCATGATTCGGTCCAGTGAGCTGCGATCGACCACCAGGTCGCGAACCACGGGGAAGGCCCGGGCCCGCCAGGGTTCAATCGTAATCTCGGACCCGTCGGGAAAGTGCCGCATATACAGCTGGCAGGTCGTGGTGCCTGGCAACGGTCCGTGGGCCTGTCCGTCGATGACCATCGAGCACATGCCGCAAATGCCTTCGCGACAATCGGAATCAAACGCAACCGGATCGCGACCTTCGCGGTTCATGTTTTCGTTCAATACATCCAGCATTTCCAGAAACGACGTTTCGCCGCTGATATCGTCGACCGTGTACGTTTCAAAACGACCCGTGGCCTGTGAGTTTTCCTGCCGCCAGATCTTCAATTTGAATTTCATGAATGTTGCCCGTTTCTGAAACGTGTTGAGTCGTGTTGGCCGGGGACGGCAGGCAAGGTCAGTTTTTGTAATCGCGCTGAATCGGCTGCAGGGCAGCGAACTCCAGCGGCTCGGAATACAGTTGCGGTGGCCCGTCACCCTGACAGTCCCACACCGAGACGTTGGCGAACTGCTGATCGTTGCGGAGTGCCTCGCCCTCGGGCGTCTGGTGCTCCTCGCGCAAATGACAGCCGCACGATTCGTCGCGGGCCAGGGCATCCCGGCACATCAGTTCGCCAAATTCGAGGAAATCCGCCAGGCGACCGGCATGTTCCAGTTGCTGGTTGAGTTGCTGGCCGGTTCCGGTCACCTTCAAATCACTCCAGAACTGGTCGCGCAACCGCGGGATTTCCTCCAGGGCCTGTTCCAGACCCGCCTTGTCCCGCATGATCCCGCAATGATCCCACATGACCCGTCCCAGACGACGGTGAATGGAGCCGGCGGTGCTGCTGCCCTTGATCGCCAGCAGCTTGTTGATGCCCGCCTCGGCCTGTTTTTCGCCGTCGGACAGTGCCGCATGGCCGGACAGGTCATCGATCTCGTGCCGGCTCAGATAATCTCCAATCGTAACCGGAATGATGAAGTACCCGTCCGCCAGACACTGCATCATGGCACTGGCACCCAGTCGATTCGCGCCATGATCGGAAAAATTGGCCTCGCCAATCGCAAACAAACCCGGGACGGTCGTCATCAGGTTGTAGTCCACCCACAAACCGCCCATGGTGTAGTGCGGTGCCGGGTAAATCCGCATGGGAGTTCGCCACGGCGAATCGCCGGTGATCTTTTCGTACATTTCAAACAGGTTTTCATAACGCCCGGCAATCACGGATCTGCCGTGCTTTTGAATGGCGTCCCGGAAATCCAGATACACGCCCAGTCCCCGCGGTCCCACCCCCAGTCCCTGGTCGCAAACATCCTTGGCGTTCCGGGATGCCACATCACGGGGAACCAGATTGCCGAACCGGGGATACCGCTCCTCCAGGTAGTAGTACCGCTCGGCGTCCGGAATGTCGGCGGCCGGACGGGTATCGCCGGCGGTCCGCGGCACCCAAATGCGGCCGTCGTTCCGCAGCGATTCGCTCATCAGCGTCAACTTGGACTGGTACTCGCCGGATACGGGAATCGCCGTGGGATGAATCTGGGTAAAACACGGGTTGGCGAACCCGGCACCCCGTCGCGCGGCCCGCCACGTGGCCGTAACGTTGCAGCCTTTGGCATTGGTCGACAGATAGAACACGTTGGAATAGCCGCCCGTGGCCAGAACCACAGCGTGGGCCCAGTGAGCACGAATTTCACCGGTCACCAGATTGCGAGTAACGATTCCCCGGGCCCGTCCGTCAATCACGATCAGGTCAATCATCTCGCTGCGCGTATGCAATCGAACGTTGCCGGCATGAACCTGCTGGGCGAGCGAAGAACAGGCCCCCAGCATCAGTTGTTGTCCGGTCTCGCCCCGGCAGTAGAACGTGCGTTCGACCAGCACGCCCCCGAACGAGCGATTGGCCAGCAAACCGCCATATTCCCGGGCGAACGGAACGCCCTGGGCCACGGCCTGATCGATAATGCTGGCGCTGACTTCCGCCAGCCGCCACACATTGGCCTCGCGGGCCCGGAAATCACCACCCTTTTGAGTGTCATTGAACAGCCGCGCGACCGAATCGCCGTCATTGCGATAGTTCTTGGCACCATTGATGCCGCCCTGGGCCGCGATGCTGTGAGCCCGCCGCGGACTGTCCTGAAAACAGAACGTCTCCACCCGGTAACCCATGGCGCCCATGGAAGCGGCCGCCGATGCGCCTGCCAGCCCGGTGCCGACAACAATGATCCGGTATCGGGATCGATTGGAGGGACCCACCAGACGCAAGTGTTCCTGGTGCCTCGTCCACTTTTCCTCAATCGGTCCCGCGGGGATTCCCGATTCCAGTTTCATGGTCGTTCCTCTGCGAATGAAGCGTTTGACAGGCCCGCCGAGTCGGCCGCAGCCGTTTCAGCCTGAATCCCGGCTGAGACCGGTTTCAGCACGCCGGAAAAAAAGGCAAAGGGGATTGAGGCGAAGGCGATCGCCAAACCAATGGCGATGACCGCCGACAGTCGCCGCAATCCGCGATTGCGGTCCGGATTGTCAAGCCCCAGCGTTTGAAACAGGCTCCAGGCTCCGTGATACAGGTGCAGGGCGATCACCGCCATGCTGGCCACGTAGATGGCAAACCACGGAAAACGGCCGAACGCGTCCTGCAAATTCCGGTACACCTGGCCCTGTTCAAATCGTGACGGCTCAATCGCGCCCACGGTGAAATGGGCCAGATGCATAATAATAAACCCCAGCAGAAACAGACCGGTGAACATCATCCAGCGGGCAGGCGGCGTGGCCCGGGCATACGTACGCCGCTGGTAATCGGTTTCCCGCGCGGTCAGATTGCCACGGGACAGCTGAATCACACATGCCACATGCAATACCAGCGAGATCAGCAACACGATTCGAGCCGCCCAGATGACGAATCCGTGGGGCAGCAGCGGATCGCCAATCGTCCGCAGATACTCGGCATACACGTCGATATCCGGAATTCCCTCAACCGGCGGCAAAAACACCTTGAGATTGCCCGCCACGTGTCCGACCAGAAAACCGAGCATGACAATACCGGTGACCGCGACGATTATTTTTTTTCCAACCGTTGTTTGATACAGCCCAATCAGGCGATTCACGATCTTGATTCCCTTGTTGTTTCCGGTCTGCCCGACGGGCAGAGCCGGCAAAAAGCGTTGGCAACCTGTAAATTGTACCGCAGATGCGGAGATTCCTTAATCGCAAACGGCCTGATTCCGCACCCGGTGGCGTCGGCGAGGATTGATACGATAATCGGTTACCGGCATCCGGCAAGTCCGGATCGGACCAGGTCCGACCGCCGCCGCCGTTCGGACCGATTGCAATATCCGGCCGGCGTTGCAGTGCCCCGAGTGAGATAAACAGGCGCTTGATCGGCCAGCTCGATTCCCGCAATGGGACGCAATGCCGGTCGGCGCAAGACCCAGGGATTGACTGTTTTGAGTTCCGGTTCCGGTGTACGATTGGGGGTCCTGGCGCGCACCGGCGCCGTCGGTGGCCTGGTTTGCCGACTGTTGGCCGAACGGCATTTTCCGTGTCAGTCCATTCGGTTTTTTGGGTCGCCGGGCGCCGAACCCGGGCGCCGCATCGAATTCCGCGGATCCAGCCATCCGGTCGAACCGCTGGAGTACGAGGCCATGGGCAATCTGGATCTGGTAATTGCCAGCACGCCCGACAAGGTGGCCGCCGGCTGTGCCCCGTGGGTCACGGCTGCCGGTGGGGTTGTGGTGGATGAAAGTCGCCGCTCACCGAATGCTGGACCACGTACCGCTGGTCATCCCCGAGGTCAACCGGCACACCCTGCGCAATCATCGTGGTATCATCGCCAGTCCGAATTGCAGCACGACCCAACTGGTCATGTGTCTGCATCCCATTCATCAGGCATTTGGAATTCAACGGGTCGTGGTCTCGACCTATCAGGCCGCCAGTGGAGCGGGGAATGCCGCGCGGCAAGAATTTCTGGAGGGAACGCGTTTGGCCCTGGCGGGCAAGGCATTTCCCAGCCGGTATTTTGAAAGCCCGCTGCCTCTGAATTTGTGGCCACGGATTGGCAGCATGCGCGGGGAAGGCCACACCAGCGAAGAAATCAAGATGGTGGAAGAATCGCGCAAGATTCTGGGACTGCCCGAATTGCGGATGAACGTTACCTGTGTTCGCGTGCCGGTGGAAAACTGTCATAGCGAAACCGTCGTCATTGAAACCCGCCAGCCCGTGACCGCTGCCCAGGTTCGCCAGAGGCTGGCCCAGGCCCCGGGGATCGTCGTCGTCGATGATCCGGATTCCGGGAACCTGCCGACGCCGGCCAACTGCCATGACCGGGACGAAGTTTTTGTCGGCCGGATTCGCCGCGATCCGTCGGTGGAAAACGGGATCGCCTTGTGGTGTGTCAGCGACAACCTGCGCAAAGGCGCGGCCACCAACGCCGTACAGATTGCCGAAGCGTTGCTGGCCCAGGGGCTGGTCCGCTCGCCCTGAGATCGGCTCGGCCGACAACGTTGGGCGCGAGTCGCCCTGACCCGGTTTGGGTTGCGGACGTCCCGGACCGGCAATCCGGCCGCCAAAAACCCGATCCGGGAATCTACACGGTCAATTCGATGACGTCGCAGTCGTTCAGCACATAGTCGCCCTTGACCGGGGTCCCGTCGTGAACCGATGTTCCCCAGACCCGGGCCGACTTGAAATTTTTTGCAACATCCTTGTGGATCAGTTCCGCCAGATCCAGCACCGTCCCGCCGCGGGGCAGGGTAAACGGTGAATCGTAATCGGGCTCCTTTTTGGATGGCATTTTGGTGTACACACGCACGACATCCATCGCCTCGTAAATGGCGTTGCGCAGTGGTTCCAGTCCGGTTCCGTCCCGTGCCGAGATTTCAAACGTGTCAAAATTGAAATTCACATAGCCGGAAAAAAATTCGCGGCGATCGGCGGCCTCGGGCAGATCGATCTTGTTAACCACCAGAAACGTGCGGGTACGGGTCAGTCCGATATCGTTTTCGTCGACCTCGGTCACAGGTCCCAATCTGGTTTTGGTTTCCTGCATCTGCTGCCAGACATCCCGCAGTTGCTGGCCTCCCTCGTCATCCCCAAGGTTCAACATCAACAGGACCAGATCAGCGCCCCGAATCAGCGACTGAACTCCGGGATCGTAGACATCGGCCGTGATCGGCGGCGTATCGATCAACTGGACCATCACGTCGTGCCACGGCATCATGCCCGGTTGGGGTTCGCGCGTGGAAAACGGATAGTCGGCAATTTCCGGTTTGGCACTGGTCAGGGCTGCCAGCAACTGGCTCTTGCCCGCGTTGGGCCCGCCGATTATCACGGCCCGCCCGGCCCCCTGACGCGGGATTCGAAAACCGCGTCCACCGGCCCCCTGTTTGGGCCTGGCGAGTTCTTCCCTGACCCGTTTGATCTTTTGCTTCAGTTCCGACTGCATCTTGTCGGTACCCTTGTGCTTGGGCAACTCCTTGAGCATCAGCTGCAGGCATTCCAGTTCTTCCTGGGGCGTCGTGGCACACCGCCAGGCCTGTTCGGCCTTGAGGTATTGCAGCGTCAGATTGGCAGGCATGGGAGACCGTCTGGTAACGGGACGACTCGGGATCGGGCCGCCGGGAAATCAAACTGTGGCGGAGAGCTCCAGATTAATATCACCCCGCTGGTTGGCCAACCGCCCCTGGCACCGAATGGGTGGACAGACAAAATTCGGCCACTGGCCGGGATTTGCGAACATCCGCAATCCGGCAAACAACGAGGGAATGTCGATGCCAATGTTTGCCGGTGATGCCGCCGGGCCAATCGCCGACCGTTTCCGGGATTTGCTGATCGCACAACGCCGGTTTTACGTGTTGGGAATGTCCAGTTCCAGCACGTCCATGACGGTGAGACGATCGAGCGGTTGCGGGAACATGCTGCCGTTGTTCGTGATCACCGAAAATTCCGCCGACGGTCGTGTCGGCGTTCGCAACCAGACCGTTCGCTCGCCGCTGACCGAACAACCGGTCTTCGAGCGGTCTGAACCCGCCAGCCACTGGCGACAAAAAAGGGCCGCCAGGCAGGACTGCCGGCGACCCGTTCAGGGGGGTGATTTCCAGTTGCGGTGATTCAAAAGGGTTCGGCCCTAGTCGACGCGCCAGCCGTCGTTGACACGCGGGGGGCAGCCACCGGAACATCGGCGGTAACCGTGCCCACGTATTGCCGACCGTGTGGCGATTGCAATGCCACCGGCACATCGTCATCCCGCTCCGTCGGGGACTGGTAACTGGCCAGCTGAACCGGCGAGTAGTCCCACCGCTGCACCGACGGCGCACTGGTCGTCTGGTTAAACGGATTGAGCAATTGGGGTGCCGCATTGGTGTTCCAGCGTGCGGCGGGATTGGGATCCTGCATCGGTTGGATCGCCGTGGCGGCCGGCTGCGATTGCACCGGTGTGGGCCAGTAGGTGCCGGACGAACCCAATGTGTTGTCGATGATCACCGGCTTGTTCATGTTTTGCGGATTGGTATCAAGCACCGGCTGCAAATCGGCTTCTGTCGTTCCCATGGCCGGGGTCGGCTGGTAAATCGTTCCGCCATTGGCGGGTGATTGCTGGTAATACTGACCCGGCTGGACGGTACTGACCGGCTGCTGAATCGTGCCAACCGGGGCGGAATAAACCGGTGTCGGAGCAGCACAGCTGCTGCAGCCAGGTGACTGGACCACGGTGGGCGCGGCACAGCTGTTGCAGGCCGGCGCCGCAGCGGCGGCGGGCAACTGCGTCGTGTACGTCACCGGAACCTGATAGGTTTCCTGGGTGTATACCGGACGATAGGTGGTATACGGGGTTTGTTTCATCCGCCACGTATAGCTCGTGCACGGCCGGTTACAGGTCGTCGTGCAACCGGTGCAGGGATCGGTCGATGTCGTTTGACGATACGTGGTTACGGGAACCCGTTCCCAGTCGCAGCGGTACGCGGTATAGGGGACGTAGTTCACCACCGTCCGCGAGCAGGTTTGCTGGCAGGTCGTCGTGCACGTGCCGCAGGGGGCTGCCGGCGGAGGACAGGACTGTCGCGCCATCCGGCGGTTTCGGATCCAGTCCATCAAGGGACCGGCATCGGCCGTCGACGCCCCGATCATTTGGCCGATCACCAGGGTCGACAGGAGCAGTAATATTTTCGTACGAGACATGGTTGACTCCGGGAGGGGGGTCTGGTCCGTGTTGGGGTTTCGTCGCTTGTCCGCAATCCAGGGATTGCCCGGCAGTTCAAAAACCGGTTCGCCATGCCAGCGCAAGGGCGGCAGGGCTGCAAACTGCGTTGCAACGCTGAAAGGTAGGATGCAACTTTAGGCGGGTGAAGTAAAAATCCCCGGATTTCACAAGCAAACGTTGACGGTACGCAGGTTCTACCGAACAAAAAAACTGGTGAGACTGGCGTATATGTTCATTTGGGAAACCTGTAACGGATATTTCGGTTATTCCGCCTGACCCGGGATCCATTCCGGCGGGCGTCCATGAATCCGTGTGTGATACGCAAACCCGTGCAGGTTGGTTCGTCACCGACTCCGGGATACAGGTCGATTCAGGGCTTCCGGGTGCCACCAGTGGCGGGTCCACACCCTCAGGGGGGATTTGCCGTGCCCCGGCGAGTCATCGATGGCTGCCATCCGGATGCTGGCGTAATCTTGTGCTACCAGACACCGGGCAGGCATCGGAGGCTAGTCGTTCTTTTTCAGCTGTTCGATGGCCCCGGGCAGATCCTGATCGACGATTCCCAGGGCTCCACGGCCTTCGCTTTCAATACGAAATTTGATCGCGTACTGGTCTTTGGCCGCCCGCGCATTCCAGTACTGCTCCCGTTCCTCGCGCGATTCGGGGACGTGCAAGGGGCGGATGATTCGAAATCCAACACCCGTCGAGGGCTCGGTCGTAAACCACCAGGGACTTTTGGGAACGTTGGGATCCTCCTGTTTCCACTCGTCATTGTCACTGGCCAGGCGAGCGGCACTGCGCAACTGGTCGGCGGTCATTTCCCACGAACCGCCACGGGCCACATACGGATCCGGCGCGGTCGGCCAGCGAATGGCATCGACGGCGCTGCAAACCGTACCCGGCTGCACATGCACGTAGCCCTTTTCATCGTATTGGTCGAGGACCCATTCGGACACGTTGCCATGCATGTCATACAATCCCCACGGATTGGGCTTTTTCTCGCCCACCACATGCCGTTCGTAATCGGCATTGTCGTCCAGCCACGCGTAATCCTCGATCGAATCGGCGTCGTCACCGAATGACCACGGGGTGGTGGTACCGGCCCGGCAGGCGTACTCCCACTCCGCTTCGCCGGGCAGCCGGTAAAACTGGCCGGTCAGGATACTCAACCACTTCGTATATTGCATGGCGGCATACTGGGTCATGGTGGCGGCCGGCTGGCGCGGATCGTCGCCTGCGTCGTAAGTAAAGCTGGGATCATACAGCGAGGAGGGGGCCGTAATCGCATCGACTTTCCGTTCCTCCGTCACCTCGCGAATTCCCTGGGCCTGAAATTCCTTGAAGTAATCATGCAGGGCCATGTACTGTCCGTATTCACCCCAGGTCACTTCATACTTTCCCATCCAGAACGGATCGACACGGATTTCGACCTGCGGGCCCTCGTCCGGATTGCGATCCGGTTCATCCCCGGGGCTGCCCAGTAGAAACGTTCCGCCCGGGATTGGTACCATTTGGAATCGGATATCCGTGCCCGGAATAGTGGTGGTGTAGGGAACCATGAACCATCCTTCGGCCTCCACAAACGGGCCGGTTGCCGGCTTCTGGCGCACCAGGCCGGGCCCCGGCCCGGGATCCGTGCCGGCGGCGGGTTCCGCGGGCACCGTTTGGGCACTCAACGAAGGACTTGCCAACAGCAGGATCAGCGTCGCCAGCAAACGGCGCAACACCGAAACGTATGAAACAAAGCCTCGGTAATCAGTCATGGGAGGTTGGTCGGTTCCGGTGGCAATTGGAATTCCGTCGTTGCGGATTGGCGGCGCAATCTGAACGAACGCACCGGTTCAGTCTAATGGCGACGCTCGTCGTCGACCAGTCTTGGCATGCCGGGGTTTGGCCAGAAACATCAGGCCTGGATATTTGATTCCGGCGCCGGCGTGATTTCGCCGACCAGATCACAGCCGATTTCCCGTTTCACCGACTCCACATCCGGGTACTGACCGAACAAAAACATCAATTTGGCAAGAGCCGCTTCCACCGTCATGTCGCCTCCGGAAATGACGCCGGCATCATGCAGGGCCCGTCCGGTGGCGTAGTCTTTTTGCGAGACACTGCCGTGCCGACATTGACTGAGGTTCACAATGACGACGCCCCGTGCGACAGCCTGCCGCAACACTTTCAGAAACTGGCGGTCAACCGACGGCCCGTTTCCGGACCCGTAGGATTCGAGGACCAAACCGCGCAGCGGAGTTTGCAGCACATTGTCCAGGATCGCGGCGTCCAGACCAGGGAACAGCCGCACCGTGGCAACATCCGTGGCGGTAATCGGCAACACCTGCAGTGGCCGGTCGGCGGTTCGGGAAGGAAACCGGATGCGCTCGGGATAGACGCGAATCCGGGTTCCAATCGTCGCCAGGGGAGACGCGTTGGGCGAAGCAAACGAATCAAAGCTGCTGGCGCTGATCTTCGTACTGCGACAGCCCCGCAACAAAACGCTCCCAAACAGCACACAAACTTCGGGCACCTCGTATTCGCCGGCGACGATCATGGCCGTGATCAGGTTGCCACGGGCATCATTGCGCCGCAAACACAGCGGCAGTTGGGAGCCGGTCAGGATGACGTTCTTGTCAAGCCCGGGCAGCATAAAGGGCAAGGCACTGGCCGTATAGGCCATCGTGTCGGTTCCGTGCAAAATCAGAAATGCATCGTACTGGTCGTAATAACGGATGATGTCCCGGGCAATCCTGAGCCAGTCGCGGGGCGTAAAGTTGGCGGAGTCCAGCAGGGGATCGTATTCGATGATTTCAAACTCCGGCATGTGACCGTCGGCCAGTTCCGGCATGGCCGCCAGCTGCTGGCCCAAAAACCCGCCAGCAGGGCGGAATCCGTTGCGGGCCGGTTTCATGCCGATCGTTCCGCCGGTGTGAATGATCAAAATTTGTTTTTGTGGCATACTGGCCTTTGCTGGTCGGGGCCCCGGCGGGCGGGTCGCGGGCGTCATCGGACGCTGGTTGCGGCAATCACGGTTGCCTTGCGGGTCCTGGTTTTGCAAGATAGGGCGGTTGGAATGAAGCGGGTTTGATTGGTACGCCGCGGTTTAGCGCTGGATGGCGCAACTGCACCCGTCCTGTTTGATCCATTTCCATGTCCCGTTTTGCCAAACCAGTTTAGCACGAGGAACCCATGGCTGAATCCGCACAGAATCCTGCCCCCAGGACCGTATCGGTCAACGATGACAATGCAATTTGCGCTTACGCCAATTTTTGCCGGGTCACCGGTTCGCCGGAAGAACTCATTATCGATTTTGGCCTGAATGCCCAACCGATGGGAAACAATGACCAGCCGGTGGACGTCACCCAGCGCATCGTGCTCAACTTTTACACCGCCAAACGCCTGCTGCATGCCCTGCACGTCTCGGTTCAGCGGCATGAAAAGGTATTTGGCAATATTGAAACCGATATTCAAAAACGAGTGGTCGATCAACAGCCGGCCTGACTGATACGACCCGCTCCAGGCGGCAAAAACCGGCCAGACCCAGGGGGTCCCGCGGTCTTCAGGGGCCCCGTTGTCATTGCATCGGGGCCCGGTTCCCGGACATTGACCCAGGGGGCCTGGCCATGACCGTCACGGCCATCAGGATGATCCCAAAACCATGACTACCAAAAAAACCATCGATGATGTCGATGTCCGGAACAAAACCGTATTGATGCGGGTGGATTTCAACGTCCCGCTGGACGACGCACGGATTACCGATGATCGACGGATTCAAATGGCATTGCCTTCCATTCGGAGCGTCATCGAGCGGGGGGGCAAACTGGTATTGATCAGCCATCTGGGTCGGCCCCGGGGGGACGGGCATGACAGCCAGTTCAGCCTGCGACCGGTGGCCAACCGGTTGGGTGAATTGCTGGAAAAACCGGTGGCCTTTGCAACCGACGCCGCAGGTGATGATGCCCGGAAACAGATCGCCGCGCTGCAACCCGGGGATGTGCTGGTTCTGGAAAACCTCCGCTTCAACCCGGGCGAGAAAACGGGCGACGAATCCTTTGCCCGGCAATTGGCGGCCGTGGCGGACATCTACTGCAACAATGCCTTCGGAACTTGCCACCGCAGCGATGCGTCGATGGTCGCATTGCCCCGGGCCATGGGCAACAAACCCAGAGTGGCGGGGTCCCTGGTCCAGCGCGAGATGGAATACCTGCAAGCAGCCCTCGTCGAGCCGGAGCGACCGTTTGTGGCCGTGCTGGGAGGAGCCAAGGTTTCGGACAAGATCAATGTGATCAAACATCTGATTTCCCTGTGCGATCTCGTGCTCATCGGAGGCGCCATGGCCTTTACCTTCGTTTTGGCCCGGGGGGGCCGGATCGGGAAAAGCCTGATCGAGCCGGACAAGCTGGATTTGGCCCGAAAGTTACTGGATGCAGGACAGGGAAAATTGCTGTTACCCGTCGACGCGCATTGCAGCAGCGAGTTCTCCTCCGCGGGTCGCCACGTGGTCTGTCCCGTCGACGAAATTCCCGACGACATGATGGGGCTGGACATCGGTCCGGAAACCGCAGCCCGATTTGCCGATGTGTTGGCCACCGCCCGCACGGTCGTGTGGAACGGGCCGATGGGTGTGTTTGAAATGCCGCCGTTTGACCAGGGAACCAGCGCGGTCGCGGCGGCGATTGCGGCCAGCCACGCCACCAGCATCATCGGCGGGGGTGACAGCGCCGCCGCCATCGCGCAACTGGGTTACGAGGACCGGGTCAGCCACGTGAGCACCGGAGGCGGCGCCAGCCTCGCCATGCTGGAAGGCCAGACCTTTGAGGCCCTGGCGGCTCTGGATGACGCCTGATCCCGCCGGGACCGGACCGCGAAATCGGCCACCGCGGCACGGTCAAACTCCAGTGCGGTGCCCCCGCTGACTCGCCTGACCAACCGGTTTTTCGTTGGAAACCGAACGGCAGGACCAGCCACCCGTGACACCCTCGCCGGAAAACGGCCCAGGTCGACCCAACCGCGCTCAGGCGGCAACGGCACAGCTGGCGCCCAGGGCCCAAGTGGCCCAGCCTCCCGCGGCACGAGTCACAGCAATCGTTTGGCCTCGGCAATAATCTGCTCGACGGTAATTCCAAAATGCGCGTAAAGCGTTTCAAAGGGGGCCGAGGCTCCAAAAGAATTCATACCCACGAACACGCCAGCTACCCCCAGGTACCGGTCCCAGCCCAGGCGAATGCCGGCTTCCACGCCGATCCGCCGGGTCACGTTGGCTGGCAGCACGCTTTCCCGATAATCGGCATCCTGCATCTCAAACAGCTCAAACGATGGCAGGCTGACGATTCGTACGGCCAGGCCATCGGCCGCCAGTTGCCGGGCCGCCTCCAGGCACAGCTGCAATTCACTGCCGGTCCCGATCAGGATCAGTTGGGGATCGTCCGAGTCCAGCAGGACATAGCCTCCACGCCGGGCACCGGTCGCCGCCCCCAAACCCGACCGATCCAGAGTCGGGACATCCTGGCGGGACAAAACCAGGGCCGTCGGATGATGGTCCAGCTGCAGGGCGGCCCGGTAACACTGGGCGACTTCGTTGGCATCTGCCGGACGCATCACCACCAGTCCGGGGATGGCCCGACAGGCCGCCAGATGTTCGACGGGCTGGTGGGTCGGCCCGTCTTCGCCCAGGCCAATTGAATCGTGCGTTAACAGGTACAGCACGTTCAGTCGCATCAGGCAAGCCAGCCGCATCGATGGTCGCATGTAATCGGTAAACACAAAAAACGTGGCCGCGTAACTGCGGATCCCCGACAGCGCCAGCCCGTTGCAGATGGCGGCCATGGCGTGTTCGCGAACTCCAAAATGAAAATTGCGGCCCGTCGGGCACTGGCGACTGAAGTCCTCCGCATCGTCGATCAGCGACTTGTTGGAACCGGCCAGGTCGGCGGAACCCCCCATCAGCCAGGGAACGCGGTCCGCAATCGCGTTCAGCACCTTGCCCGAGGAAGAGCGTGTTGCGAGCGGCTTTTCGTCACTGGAAAACTCGGGAATGTCGGCATCCCAGTCCGGGGGCAAGTCCCCGTCCCAGATCGTTTGCAACTCCGCGGCCTCGGCCGGAAACGCGGCCTGATAGCGGTCCCAGTCCACCTGCCATTGCTGAAACAGTTCCTCGCCCCGGCGGCCCATGCCGTCGGCGAAATGAATGATGACGTCATCGGGAACCAGAAATTGCTGATCTTCGGGCCAGCCGAAAAACTGTTTGGCCAGCCTGACTTCTTCGACACCCAGCGGCGCACCGTGGGCCTCCGCCGTATTCTGTTTGTGGGGCGCACCATACCCGATGATCGATCGCAAAATGATCAACGTCGGCCGGTCGTCGGTTTCCTGGAACTGTTGAATCGCGGCGTTGATCAGTTCGATATCATTGGCATCGTCCACCCGAACCACATTCCAGCCCAGCGATTCAAACTGCCGGTCCACGTCCTCGGTAAACGCCAGGTCCGTTGAACCTTCGATCGTGATCCGGTTGTCATCGTAGATCCAGCAAAGGTTGGACAAACCCAGGTGCCCGGCCAGCGATGCCGCTTCGCGACCAACCCCCTCCATCAAGTCGCCATCGCTGCACAAGGCATACGTGTTGTAGCCAAACAGGTTGTAACCCGGTCGATCGTAGCGGCCCGCGAACCAGCTGGCAGCAATCGCCATCCCCACCGAGTTGGCAATCCCCTGACCCAACGGCCCCGTCGTCGTTTCGATCCCCGCAGCTTCTCCGTATTCCGGATGACCGGCACAGGGACTGTGGAGCTGGCGAAAGTTGCGAATGTCATCCAGTGAAATGGCCGGTTCGCCGGTAGTCTGTCCCGCAGCGTCGACTTTGCGGACTCCGCACAAATGCAACATCGAATACAACAGCATCGAGGCGTGACCGCACGACAAAACAAACCGGTCCCGGGCAGCCCATGCGGGGTGCCGGGGAGCAAACCGCAACGTATCCTGCCACAGGCAATAGGCCACCGGCGCCAGCGCCATCGGCGTGCCTGGATGTCCGCTGTTGGCCGCCTGCACGGCATCCATCGACAGCGTTCGAACCGTGTTGATGGCAAGTTGTTCGATACTGGTCGAGGATACGGTCATGGGATCTTCCCTGAGAAACAATCTGGCGGAAGCCGGCCCGCAAAACGCAATACCGCCCGCGGTGCCATGGGAATTCCGGATTCTATCGGGCCCCCTTCCGATCTTCAATCATGTACGCAACACCACGGTTCCAGTTCGGAGAGTTGCCGCCGTGGAGGCCGTTGCGGCAAAAGCGCACGGCAATTTGACCGTGCCCCCATCCTGGAATCCGGTATACTGAAACAGATCACCCGCTACTTCACGCTGTTTGCACGATGATGGAACCGAGATCCAGCCCCCCCCGTTTCGCCAGCCGCCGCCATTTTCTGCGCAGCGCACGGCCGCCCTGGCATCCGGGATCGGCATTTCGGCGTGTCACCGGTTGTGGGCCGGGCCCGGGCCGCAAGAAAAGGCTCCGGCCGAACTGGTCAATCCCGCCACCCAGCGGGCCATTGACCGGGGCCTGGGATTCCTGGCTCGTCGCCAGGTCCGCTCCGGTCCCAATCGAGGCGCATACGGATCCAGTGGTTATCCATGCGGCGTCGCCGTCAGCTCACTTGGCGGCCTGGCCATGATGTGTGGCGGCAGCGCACCGGGAGAAGGCAAATACGGCAAGGAGGTTGAGCGCAGCGTCGAATTCGTACTGAGCCAGGTGCGCGACACCGGCTATATCGCTCGAATGGACAATGCCGCCAATGAAAACATGTACGGGCACGGGTTTGCCATGCTGTTTCTGGCTGAAGCCTACGGCATGACACAAAAAACCCAAATTGGGGAAAAGCTGCGACGGGCGGTCACGTTGAGTGTGCGCACCCAAAATGAAGCCGGAGGCTGGCGTTACCAACCGGTCAAAAGCGACGCCGATTTGTCGATTACGGTTTGTCAAATCATGGGCCTGCGGGCCGCCCGCGACTCGGGTATTCACGTACCTGACGAGACCCGTCAAAAATGTATCGACTACGTTCAGAAAAGCCAGAATGCCAACGGCAGTTTCCGATATACCCTGCAGGGCGGACACTCCACCTTTGCCATGACCGCGGCTGGCGTCACCTCGCTGTACAGCGCCGGTATTTATGACAGTGAACAGGTCAAAAAAGCCCTGAAACACCTGATGCAGTTCAAACCGACGGGTTCGGGATCAACCAGCCATTATTTTTATGCCCACTATTACGCAGTCCAGGCAATGTGGCATGCTGGCGGCGAATACTGGAACCAGTGGTATCCAGCCATTCGGGACGAGCTGGTGTCACGCCAAAACGCCGATGGCTCGTGGGATTCGCAGATGGCCGGTTCGGAATTCGGAACCTCCATGGCTTGTATCATTTTGCAGATGCCCCTGAATTTCCTGCCCGTATTCTCTCCCTGATATTTGTGTCCCGACCCCGATCGGATCAACGGTTGACCCCGATCGGATCAACGGTTGAGGATCAACGGTTGAGATAGTCGCATCGTTTCGATTCCGGCAACCGCTGAATCGAATACCTCCGCATGGTACGGGGCATGTCGCCGGCAGTTTGGTCCAAAAAAGGCCAACAGCACGGCCCGATCCTGTTTGCCGACTTCACGCAACATCCATCCCACCGCCTTGTGAATCAAGTCATGCGGATGCGAAACAAATATTACGGCCAATTGCAGAATCTCGTCATACTCGCCCTGTTTAATCAGTGCCCATGTGGCGATGACGGCGATCCGCTGTTGCCACAGGTTTTTGGATCGGGCAAGTTTTTGCAACAGACTTCGGTCAACCTTGTCGGCCAGGTAGCGGCCCGCGATTTGGCGGGCCGATCCATCCACCAGGTCCCGGTTATTGACGGCGTCCGCGCGACGGAGATCGCAGACCAGTATTTCCCTTTTTTCAGCATCCGCGCCCGCCTGTTCAAATTGACGAACCAGAATCAGTAAACCGGTAAAACGACACTCGTGATACCGATCGCTCAGCCAACGATCGATCTGTTGTCGCGGCAATCCGGCAAATCGACGTGCCACACGCCGTTGGTGGGGAACCACGACGTCGCCTTCCCCGTATTCCCCCGGACCCGTTTCGAAGAATCGCCGATAAAAGGCCGCTTTTGACGGGTCGATGAATGGTTTCAACTCCCGGCGGACCGCGGCGGCCGTCAGTGGCCGGGAGCCGCAGGCAATTCGTTTCTGTTTCACAGTTTCTGATTCATCACCAGGCCTAAAACCGGTCCAGTGTGTCCAGCCAGCGAATGACAAGGCCCGGTATCGCGTCGGCTGGCAACGTTTGGGACCATCCGGGAAAGCCTCGGGCAGCCAGATCCTCGTCTGCCGACGTTGCCGGGCCGGATTGTTCCTCACCGTCGGTGCTTTGCAACAACAGGACCAGTTGCCGAAACACGGGAGTCGTAGTCACGTCCCGCACCCGCGGATCGGGCTGGCTGTCGACCAGAATCAGGCCCCGGTACAGGGCCGGGGACTGCAATGCGGCAATCGAGGCCAGTTGGCCGGCGGCCCCGCTGCCGCCGATGGCAATGCGTTTTCGATCCAGGTGATAGTCGCCCAGCAGTTGCTGGACCGAGCCGTTGATGCGGGCAATTTCATCGGGGTGCCAACCGTCGGGGCCGGCCGGGGGAACCAGTAACAGGGCCATTCGATACTGGTCGCACCAACCCTGCCAGCGCCGCAGTTCCTGTTGCGTGTCCACGTTCTCCGTCGGCGTCAGCCAAACCAGCAGACCCAAAAACGGTTCGGCCGTCGGAAAGCAGGCCCAGCTGGCCGAGGAGTTCTCTGCCACGACGATACGCCTCAATGGCCGGTTGCCGTCGGCAGGCGATGCCCCGGCTCGCTGATTCGGCCACGGTTCGGCCATCGCGGATGACAGCGTGGCGGTGAACGTTTGCCGGGATTGATCGCGCTGGACTTCCAGTTCCACGCTGGTTCCAACGGTCCAGACCGCCAGTTGATCCATCAAGGCGTCGCGATCCGGGACGGGCACCGAATTGACAGCCAGGATTCGATCAGCGACTTGCAGACCGGCGTTGGCGGCCGGACTCTCAGGTGCCACGTATCGCAGTCCCACGCCACTCGCCTCCGCCATCTCGTTTTCTGGCAAAACTCCCAGCATGGCGTGCTGCCACGTTTCAATTTGATCGGTCAGGACGAGTTCCCGTTCCAGCAACGTTCCCTCGCGATCGATCACGAACTGGACAGGATCGCCGGCATACAGCGGTCCCATCCGTTGCCGCACCTGTACCAGCAGCTCGACGGGTTGCCCATTAACCGATCGAATTAAATCACCCGCCACCAGGCCCGCGCGGCTGGCCGGTGAATTCCCGTCTACGGTGGCGATCCGCGGAACACTGGCAAACCCGTTATCTTCACGAAACGTCGCGCCCAGCAACCCCGGACAAAGCCGTTGACCGCTGGCCATCTGTTCCAGGCGAAGTTCATCCAGAGGGACGGCAAAACCGACACCCGAATCGTACCAAGAGGTTCCGGCACCGGCCTGATCACTGGCCGGTGACATGGGGACCAGGATGCCCAGAACGTTGCCTTCCAGATCGACCAGCGGTCCGCCATAGTTGAGGGCGGAAACGCTGGCATCGGTTTGAATAACGCGGCCTCCGATGCGGCCCGTCGCACTGACGATGCCAGCTGACAGGTTGGGCACGGCGGCATCGAACACTTTGCCAACGGCAATGGCCGTTTGGCCCACCGTGACGTTCGCGGCGGGAACCAGTGGACGAGGCGGTGCGGGCGTATCGAGCCGCAACATGGTCACCTGGCGGGACCGGTTGCGACCGGCAATTTCCGCCTGCACCCGGCTGCCGTCGGGCAATCGCACCAGAATCAACTCCGGTTCGTGCGCCAGGTTGGCAGTGGCGGTCAGCAAACATCCCGGTGGTCCCGCAAACGTGCCGGTGAATGCCTGGCCGGTCATGGCAGCCCCCGGCTCGGGCACGGTACCGCCCGCCGTTTCGATCCGGGCCACCGAATCCTGAACCCGGCCCGCAATGGTCTGAATGGCCTCCGCGGTCCACGAATCCAGGTCCTGCTGGGCAGGACAGGCGTTCGGTATCAGCAGTGCCCAGCCTGCCAGACAGCCGATGAGAGTGGCTTTTGTCATACGGGAATCATCATTGTTTACTGGTTGACAACGATTTCCAAATCCAGGAATTCACCTTCGCGTTGTACCGTTATCGAAAACCGCTGATCGCGTTCGATGCGTGAAAGTCGCTCCAAAATCCGGCGCCGCGTGGCGGCCGGGACGCCGTCGATTTCCACAATCAGATCGTCGGCCTGCAGCCCGGCGCGGCTGGCCGGACCGTTCGGGATTACCTGTTCGATCCAGCCGGGCGTGTTGGCTACGACATTGGGCACCAGCACCAGACCCAGCAACTCGGGCGTCACGGGTTGGGCTGGATCCCCGGTCGTCGCGGCCGCCGTGTTAACCTGACCGGTAATAATTTCATCCATGGCGTCACGGATTTGCTCCAGCGGTATCGCGTAGTTCAGCCACAGGTCGCTGGCAGCGTCCCGCGATTCCCGTCCAATCATGCCCAACAACTGCCCCCGTTCATCCGTGATTGCTCCACCGGCGGCTCCCGGGTTGCTGGAAATGACGTCCACGATGATGGCTGGCCCCTGGTATCCGCCCGAGCGGGGACCTCGTCGTGTCGTGACAACGGTCACCGCCGACACAATGCCCCGTTGTACGCTGACCTGCTCATTGCCCGTGGCAATCCCGTACAGATTGCTGACGGCCAGGATCGGGATTCCCGGTTGGACGCTGGTCCGCTGGTTGACGTCGAAACAGGGCTGTCCGTCCACGTCGATTTTCAGCAGGGCCAGTTCCCGGCGCGGATGATACCCAACCAGTCGGGCCTCAAAGCGGCGGCCATCTCCGAGTACGATGGTGGCCCCGGAATCCAGCACATAGCTCCAGGCGGTCAAAAACATTCCGTCGGGTGACACGGCGATCGCCGTCTGCCACGATTCCAGCCGACTCATACCGCCCGTGCCAAATACCTTGGCCACTCGCGGCAGCACCTGATCGATAATTTCGGTCTGGCCCGCAGCCTGGGTCGCGAATCCGCCAATCAGGGTACCGGCGATCAACAGTCGCATTCGGACGCGACATGGCAACGGTTTCGTTCGGCGATTCATGGTGACTGGCCGGCTGATATCTGGTCAAACTGCAGGTCCCAGCGAAATGAATCGCCACAGGTAACCTGCATCCGATGCGGCAGCAGGCACTGATCGCTCAACCGGTAATCACCCAACCGGATTTCGGCCGGATCCTGGTCCATGGCGGACCAGAATTCGATTCCTGTCAGCAAGCCGGTTTCGGGATCAAACAGAAATCGCACTTGTACACCTTCGGTGTTGCACACCAGCACGTCCGATGTTTCGCCCGCTCCGGTTGGCAGGCTGCCCAGATAAAACACATCTCCCAAACCGGCGGGTCCCTGCCGAATCAATCGGTACCAGAAATGCAAGGCGGGCAGCAAACCGCCCGATCCGGGGGGTTCGGTTTGCAGGCCGGGATCCAGACGGGCGTCCAGCACCCGGGACTGGTCTGCCCAGCGAATTCCGGATTTGTCCAGCGCCAGCGCCAACTGCACAGAAATGCCCTCACCCAGTTGCCCGGTCATCAGCAGCGTTTCGGGCAGCGGTCCGGCGCCGGCGGACTGTTGAAACGATTTCCAGATCGCTTCCTGGCGGGACCGGTTGAAATAGTAGTTTGCGAAACCGGCGCGCTGCTCGATTAACGCCTGCACGGCGTCCGGCACCGGTGGTCCCGCGTGCCGTCGGGTGGACTCGGCCTCGGGGCCGGATTCGCGAGGGATCTCGGGCCCGCGTCGCTGGACGAGAGCCGCCAGGTTTTGCGGCGAATGGGCGCTTTCCAGGCGGACCCAAATCGACGTGGTCGTTTCGCCCCGGCGATATTCCAGCGGCAGCCGCCACTCGGCGGGATAAATGCCCAGCGCATTTTTGAATTCGTTGACGGATGACAGGGGTCGGCCGTCCACCGAGATGATTTCGTCACCGAAACGCAGACCTCGCCGCCAGGCGTCACTGCCGGACAAGATATCCCGGACCGTCACTCGACCGTTGTGATCCGCGGCAACCGTTGCGCCCAGAGTGGCATGGTCCACGATGCGGCCGCTGGCCAAATGGTCCCAAAACATTTTGATCTGGTTGATCGAAATGGCGTAGCCGACACCGACGTTTACGCGACCGCGTTTTTCAAACGAGCACCGACCGTTAATCCCAATCAACTCGCCCCGGGCATTGAACAGCGGCCCTCCCGAATTGCCCGGATTGATGGCGGCGTCGGTCTGAATGCAATCGGCATACTCCAGCAGGGTATTGGAGGGATACTGGTAGCGGTGGACCCCCGACACAATGCCCCACGAAACCGAGGGTTGAAAATTGGTGGCCAGCAGAAACGGATTTCCGACGGCGAAACAGTAATCACCGGTCCGGACGGTATCACTGTTGGCCAGTGTGGCCGTTGGAAAATCGTCGCGGCCCAACAGCTTGATCATTGCCACATCACCGACCGGATCCATGCCGACCAGAACCGCGTCAAAGATTCGGCCGTCGGGCATCGAACAGTGCATATAGCTGCCGCAGGGATCGACCACGTGAAAGTTGGTCAACGCGTATCCATCCGGTGTGACGACGACCCCCGAGCCACCGCCCTGGCCATCGGTGGAAAAAACGCTGATCGTGGCCGGCATCGCCCGTTGAATGACTTCAATGCGGCGCTGTTCGGCCTGGCGGGCCCGCTCCAGCCCCCCGGTCTGGGCTTCCAGAACCCGGTTGGCCAGCAACCCGGTCACCACGATCCCGCCAGTGATTGCCAGCGTTCGGGTGATCTTCCGCGCAACATGAGATCCGGCGGTATTCATGCTGCGATTGTAACGACTGGTCAAAGTCAACGCACAGAGCAGTTAGCCCCCCGACATTTGGGTCCATTCTGTCGCGGCCGGCTGCTCCCCGGGGCGGTGGCCCGGTTGCCTGGCGATCGACGCCGGCCGGTTGCCGCCGCAAATGCCGCGGCCGGGACAATAAGGCAATCAGACGGCGTCGCCGGGCCATCGAGATAATTGCCAGTCCCGGCCGTTTGCGGGATCAACCTCCGGGGATATTTGTTGCAGTTCGATCCACACCGGGTTGTTTGCCGGATCGGTCGATGGCCTGTCGACCGGACCCGGTTGCGGCCGGAGGTGTACCCGCCACCGGGTCGGGTGATGAGCCAGCACCGTACAGGTCCCCCGGCAAACACACCGAACCATTCCGCGATTGCCGGAGACCGCTCCCTCGTAATCCAGGTACTCCACACGGTGGTTTGCCAGTCGAGTTGCGCCTTGCGGCAAACCAACCGGCCATTGATGGATTCTCCATGTAGCCAATTCCCGCTGCGGCCCGCCGGGATCGGGATGTTCAATCATCAAATCCCAGTGATCTGCGGCGCCATCGGTCGTCGGAAACCAGTGCCGCAAAACCACGAATTGCAATTCCGGTTTCAACAAGTGGGACTCGTCCTGCGGCCACGCGGCGGCCGTGCCGGGCTCAATGGAAATTCAGTTGATGCCGACCGGCAACTCAAATGCCAAACCGGAACTTTTTTGATTATCCCCAAAAACTGGCGTGTCACCAGATTTTTTTTGGAAACGATAATCGGCCGCAAAACCGGTGGCCAAAAAACCGACCCGGAACTGGCAAAAAATGCCTGCAATCCGTCCCGTGCCGGCGGCGGGCCGGAGCGCATCCGTTTTGGGCAAAAAACGCCGGCAAACCGTTGACGGAGCGAAAATCGGCCGTCATGCTGAAATGGTTGAATCCACCGAAGTCAACGTTCGCCTGGCGGGAATGTGTCCGCCCTGGCGGGTCTTGATCGTTTGGCAGTTCGGCCCTGGTGGAATTTGCGGAAAGGTTTTTCAATGACGAACATTTATGTTGGCAACCTGGCATTCAGTGTAACCGAAGCAGAATTGAGAAGTGCCTTTGAAGAGTATGGCTCCGTGGCCAATGTCAACATCATCACCGACCGGGAAACCGGCCGTTCTCGCGGCTTCGGATTCGTGGAAATGAACGACGCGGCAGACGCACAAAAGGCGATTGAAGGTCTGAACCTGGCGTCCATTAACGACCGGAAGATTACGGTCAACGAAGCCCGGCCCAAACCATCGCGGACCGGGGGGGGTGGCGGACGACGCTACTAGGCCGCGTCTGGTTGTCAGGGAATGACCGCACAAAAATCCAACCGGTAATGTTTTAGCCGGGTGGCCCTTGCAGGTCACCCGTATCTTTTGGCCCGTGACCGGATTCAGGCCCGGCTTCCCGGAAAAATACCGCTGTTAAAAAACACACCGCACCGGACGGCGACGGTCCCGCGAAACGCCGGCTGGTCCCGCAGGCCGGGGGTCAGAATTCGTCCCGGGCAACCAGCAGTTCGCCGCGGGCCCCGTGCAGTCGGTCGCCGTGGAATACCTGGTACCGACGCCTGGCGAACGACATGGCCATGCCCAGGTGGTGCAGGTACCGGTTGAGCAAGTCCGTCACCGGCATCGAATGCGCTCCGGCCGGATCGAAACCGGGCGGGGGCTCTCCGGGATCCTGCATCAAAACAATCGTTCCCCGCTGCATTTCCGCGCCGATATTGTTTCCCGTTTTGCCGGCCACCCAAATGTTTCCGGCCCGCATCAGCCAGCCACAGCAATTTCCCACGTCCCCCGCGATCGCTATCACACCGCGTCGCATCAGTTGCCCGGCCCCGTTGCCGGCCGAACCCTGGATCAGAATGGCGCCTCCGTTTTGGCCGTTACGGCTGCCGGACCCGGCCCCGCCCACGCCATCACCGGCATTGCCTTGTACGTGAATCAGGCCTCCGGCCATTTCGCATCCCGGATGGTCTGCGACGTTTCCCTGGACACGAATGGTGCCACCACTCATTCTCGCGCCCACATGGTGGCCGGCGTGGCCATCGATGGCAATCTGGCCGAATGTCATGCCATACCCGATTCCATCAACGGTGGCCAGGTCACCTGACCAGTGTTGCCGGGCCGCCGCCGGATCCCCGCTCACCTCGAACAATTCGCCGAGCGGCAGGGCCCGATTCCCGGCATACACCTTATGTCTCCGGACAGTTTCAAGTGATAATGGGGCCAGCGTATCGGGACTGGTTCCAAATACCTCCACGGGCCCGGAGTCCGGTTGACGCAGTTTGAATCTCAGCATGGCAGCGCCTCGCCTGGGGGTTGGAAAAACCGGACCGGTTCCGGTTGATTATGAATACATCCCGTGACAACGTCGATTGCCAGTCGGGACAACCGGTGCCGGTCATCATGCTGTGCGGGGGACGTTCTCGCCGCATGGGCACGGACAAGATCCGGTTGCCGCTGGTGGGTAAAACCGTTTACCACCGGGTCGAGGACACCTTTGCCCCGTGGGCCAGTCACCTGGTGGTCGTGATTGGGCATGCCGCGCAACCGCCCGAATCGGATCGGGATCCGATCGTCGTGGCCGATGAGCACGCTGACCTGGGGCCGCTGGAGGGCTTGCGGGTGGGGTTGCGGGTTTGCCAGCAGCTGGGTGCGGAACTGGCCATGGTCACCACCGGTGACGCACCGCTGGTGGTACCGCAATTGTACCGGTTCATGATTGATTTGCTGGTCAAAAACCCCGACCATGACGGGGTCGTCCCGTATGTCGACGATACCTGGCACCCCTTGACCGCGGTATATCGGACCCGCATCCTGGAACAGGTGCAGCAACGGGTCCAGCGGCGTCAACTTCGCGTCAAGGAACTGATGGACTCGATTGCCGTCCTGAAATTGACCCGTGACCGGCTGGAACCCGTTGATCCAGGCCTGCAGTCGTTACGAAACATTAATACCCGGGAACAGTACCTGCAGTTGCGGCAGGAACTGGAACGTCCGGGTGAACCCGATCCGTCGTGATGGTTTCCGAACCGGGCGATTTTTCCTGATTCTTTCCCCGCGGAGACGAATTTGAACTCCAAAGTCCTCCACACCGACCTGTTCCGCGAACTTTCATGGCGCGGCCTGGTTCACCAGTCCACCGACCCGGACAACCTGTCGACATGGCTGGCCAGCCAGCCGCGAACGGTCTACGCCGGCTTTGATCCCACGGCCGAAAGTTTGCATGTGGGCAGCCTGTTGCCGCTGTTGATGTTGCGGCGATTCCAGCGCGCCGGACACCGCGTCATTGCCCTGGTCGGTGGCGCCACCGGAATGATTGGCGATCCCTCGGGAAAAAGTGCCGAGCGAAATCTGCTGTCCCCCGGACAACTGGAAAAGAATGTTGCCGGCATCGAGTCCCAGATCCGTCAGGTGCTGGATTGTGACGGGGAAAACGGGGCGATCGTGGCCAACAACCTGGAATGGATGCAGAAAATCGGCTACCTGGAATTTCTCCGGGATGTGGGCAAGCATTTTCCGGTCAACGTGATGATGACCAAAGACTCGGTTCGCAGCCGCCTGGACAGTGAATCGGGGATCAGTTACACCGAGTTCAGTTACATGCTGCTGCAGGCCTACGATTTTGTGCGTTTGCACCGGCACTACGAATGTGAGCTGCAGATCGGAGGCAGTGACCAGTGGGGAAACATTACCGCCGGGATTGATTTGGCCCGACGGATGGACGGCGTGCAACTGTTCGGTATCACCAACCCGCTGCTGACAACCGCCGATGGAACGAAAATGGGCAAGACGGAAAAGGGCGCCGTATGGATTTCCGGGGAGCGCACCAGCCCCTACCAGTTTTACCAGTACTGGATCAACACGACGGATGAGGACGTTGGCAGGTGTTTGCGGTTTTTGACCGATCTGGAACAGGACGAAATCGAGGAACTGGACGCGGCCCGTAGCCAGGCCGCGCACGAAAAGGCCAGTCAAAAACGGCTGGCCGGGGAAATTACCCGCCTGCTTCACGGCGCCGACGGTTTGACCCGGGCCCAACAGGCCAGCGATGTCCTGTTCGGCGGTGAGATTCACAGCGCGACCGATTCCGAACTGGGCGAGATTTTCAGCGATGTTCCCAGCAGCGAGATTGCAGCCAGCCAGCTGGAAAACGACGGCCTGCCGCTGGTTGACGCTCTGGTCCAGACCGGATTGGCCACCAGCAAGGGTGCCGCGGCGCACCATCGTCCAGGGAGGTGGTTATGTGAACAACCGGCGGGTGGAAGACCCCGAGTACCGGCTGACCAGCGTGGACCTGGCCAGTGAATCCATGATCGTGGTGCGCAGCGGCGCAAGAAATACGCGATTTTGAAGGTGGCGGAATAGTGGGCCCGGTCACCGCGACTGGCTGGCGCAAATGATCGGCCCAGTACAGGATTCCGCCCCGAGCGGCAGGAAACGTCGTCCCCAGAATCGAGCACAGATCCACATCCCGGGCATCCGGAACCACTCCATCGTTCAACACGCCGCGGCCGGCGGCAATCATCGGGTCCAGTAACTGGTTCAGGATTTCCCCGGCACCTGGCTGCCACGGTTGTTTCTGGTAATTGCCCATAATCGATTCGAATTCCGGGTCGGCCTGCCGAGGGCTGTCGAACGACCCGTACCGGTAGAATCCGGCACCCGTTTTACGACCGAGTCGACCACGCTTGACCAGCACTGGCAAAACCGGATTCAGGGAAATCAGACCGGGCATGGTTCGCAAAAACGTTTCGCCGGCGTACATGATTGTGTCGACACCGATGAAGTCAATCATTTCCAGTGGCCCCACCGCAAATCCGAATTCCCGCATCGGTTCGTCAATTTCGGGAACACGGATGTTGTTTTGCAGCAAATCGAGAGCCCGATTGAGCATCGGGCACAGTAACCGGTTAACGACAAAGCCCGGCTGATCCGTAACGACCACGGGCGTCTTGCGCATCGCCCGGACCAAATCGACGGCCACCGCGACGACGAATTCCGATGATTGCCGGCTGGCAATGATTTCGACCAGTCGCAGCGGCTCCACGGGCAAACAAAAATGCAACCCGACCAGCCGGGCCGGGTTGATCACCGCCGTCGCAATGTCAGCAACCGGAATCGTCGACGTATTGGTCGCCAGCCAGGTATCGTGACTGACCACCGCACACAGCCGCTCGAACAATTGTTGTTTGATCTTGAGCTTTTCCACGATCGATTCGATCACCAAATCGCAAGTCCGAAAAGACTCGATCGAGTCAGCGATTTGCAGGTTGTCACCGTTTTTTGCGACCACCGCCAGCTCCGCCACGTTGCGCTGCAGCTTTTCCTGGTCGGCATCGAACATGCGGATCTGGTATCCGGCGGCCAGTGCCAGTCGGGCGATCTGGCATCCCATCAGTCCCGCTCCGATGACGCCAATCGTCTTCAGGACCGGTGGCTTTGCCGCACCGTAATCACCGCGTGTCTTCCTGGCCCGCTCTTCCAGGAAAAAAGCATGCAGCAAACCCCGGTTTTCGGGGCTGCCCCAAACCGTCGCAAACACCCTCGATTCACTGGCGCAGGCTGCCGCGGCGTCCATGGCGGCCGAGTCACACATGTGGTTCAGGACCAGTGTCGGTGCGCGGGGGTCGATATCACGGTTGGCGTCGATCGCGGTCTGGGCGGTCGCGCGGAACACGGCCACGTCGGCCGGTAGTCCGGTCACAGGTCCCAACAGTTTTTCCCGCTGTCGCATCCAGTCACCCGAGGCGAGTTCCCTGTCAATCATGCTGGTGGCCGCATCGAGTAATTGCTCGCGAGGTACCAACTCCGTCACGATTCCCAGTTCGCGACACTCGGCGGCGGAGACCAGTCGGCCGCTGGTCACCAGATCCACGGCTGGCGGCAAACCGATCAGGCGGGGCAAGCGCACTGTCCCGGCCCATCCCGGGATCAACCCCAGTTTCACTTCCGGCAAACCGAACCGGGTTTGCCGTTCATCCGCGGCGACACGCTGATCGCACCACAGCGTCAGTTCCATTCCACCTCCGACACAAACCCCGTGGACCGCAGCCACACTGACCGAGGGCAGGCGGCTGAATCGGGACATGATGCCCCGGCCGTCCTCGCAAAACTGAAAAATCTGTTCGTCGCTCCAGTCGAGAGCCTGCGAAATCTTGACCAGGTCCGCTCCGGCAACGTAAATGGACGGCTTGGCCGATACGAGGATCACGCCTGCAGGAGGACTGGATTCCAGGGTGTCCAGTGCGGATGCCAGGTCCGCATACACCTGGTCGGTCAGCACGTTGGCACTTTTGCCCGGCATGTCGAGCGTCAACAGGATGATATCGTCGCGATGGCGGGCAATTTGAATGGATGACACGGTCTCTCTTTCGGGGCTGGTCTGCGGGAATCCGGGCCCCCGCTGTGCGGACGCGGGCGCGCTTGCGATCGCCAGCCCGCAGCATATAAAATCATCTCCGCAGCGGGCAGGCTGGTGACGATTTGCCGCCGGCCACAATGAATCGATCAGGACCTTTCGGCAGACCATGAGAGCGTTTTCGTGAAAACGACCGGTTATCTGCGGATTCTGGCCTTTTTGGCCGTTGGCTGCCTGGTCATTCCGGCTCAAACCGGTTGCGGTCGCAGCGATCCAAATGCAGGCACCCTGTCCAATCCTCAATCACTCGATCCCGTCGAATTCCGACTGACCATCGATTTCGGAGAACAGCGTGAATCCGTGACCGGCGCGATCGAAACCACGGAAAAAATGACGGTGCTGGACCTGCTGCTGGCGGTAGCCGCTGAAAATCAGCTGGCGGTCGATTATGATGGACGGAGCTCGTCGGCGTTCGTAAACTCCATCGGCGGTATCGTCGGTGGTGGAGACGGCAATCCCTGGTGGATTTATTCCGTCAATGGGCAGCTGGCTCAGGAGTCCAGCGGCTCAAGGGTGCTCCGCCCAGGGGACCACGTGCATTGGCACATGGGCAAATACCCGGAGTAACCGCCGGGGGTTACTGGCGAGTCGTGTCAGTTCGCAGGATTTCACAACGGGACAGACTCTTGAATTACTCACAAACACAAATCAGGACGCCCCTGGCCGAACTGGCGCTGGCCGCGGCTTTGGTGTTGCTGATCGTCGTTTGCCGTTTGCTGATCGACACCCCCAATTTTCAGCCGATCATGGCCGTGGCCCTGTTTTGCGGCTTTGTGTTCACCAGTCGCGGGATCGGTTTGGCAACGGTACTGACGGGTTTGGGTTTGTCGGATGCCCTGACCGGGTTTTATCAATGGCCGTTGCTGGCCGTAGTGTACGTGGCGCTGGCCAGCCCGCTGGCCATGGGCGTATGGATCCGGCGACGCCGGCTCGGCGGATTGTCGCTGGGCCTGGGCATTGCGGGCAGTTCGGCGCTGGCCGCGACCGTTTTTTACCTCTCGACCAATTTGGCCTTCTGGAGCTGGACCCCCTGGTATTCCCGGGACCTGTCCGGTCTGGCCGAATGCCTGGCGATGGGGTTGCCCTTTTTCAAATGGACTATGATCAGCAACTTGTGGTTTGCCGCGTTGCTGTTCGGGTGCCATGCGCTGGTCGATCGAACGCGGCGCATCGATGGCGATCTCGTCGTGGGCCGACGTTGGTCGCCGGTTCGCGTTCGACGCCGCAACGGCTAGTCGGGACATCCATGGTTCGACATCTGGCTGCCGGGCTCCAATCGAGGGCAGCCCCTCGAACTGGAAAACGGCGACGACACGTTTCAGATCAAGTACTTTTGCCGCTGGAACCCCGCGGTGAATCTCCAGATCCGGGTGCCGATTGCCCCGAATGAATAGTGCGAGTCGCACTGACATTTGGCGTTCGTGCCATTAGCGTTTTGTTCGTGCCATTAGCGTTTTCCAGCGTAACAAAGCCGCACGGATGTGGCGCACGCTCAATCGTGCCGCGTTACCCGGCGTTAACCCCGTTGCGACCCGTCCGGGGCCTGCCAGGCGTCCGGAATTCGCGAAAACCGCCAAACCAGCCAGCCGCAAATGCCCAGCACCATTGTCAGATACACGGCCAGCGATCCCCCGGTGACCGCGCCATTCAGTCGGGCATCCGGTCGCAAATTGGCCAGGATCGTCAACTGAAACATCACGACCAGAAACAACGCCGTGATTCCGGCCAGCAGCAACAGTATTGACTGGTTGACGCGAATCGTTTCATCCCGGCGGGTTTCGTCCAGCCAGTACTCCCGGTGGGGAATGTTGATCAGCGAAACGGGCAACCGGGAGAGCGACCAGGCCAGCACCAACATGACGGCAGCCAGTCCCAGCTGCAACCCAACATACAACGCCAGAAAACTCCCCCGCGACATCCAGCCATCGGCCACGCCGCCGGCACCGAAATGCGACGCAACCCGCGCCGGCAACTGGTTCGCGTAAACGCCGATCTGCGCCAAGGTCAGGCACAGACTGGCGAGCAACAGCAGGCATGCAAAACTTCTCATGACTCAACCGGCGGCCATCTGTCACAAAACCGCCAGGAATGGCGGGCGGGTCGACTGCCCAGGCACCGATCCGGTTGGCTATAATCGCAAATCGAAAACCTGCTTGCAAGCAACGGCTCGGCAGACAACCTCGATTGGGTGCCACGGCTGGCTCGTCCAGCAGTACGGTTTTCCGCCGAGTTGACTCGGGTGAACAAGCCACGCGTGGCCGCCCCATATTCAAACCTGCTTTGTATTGCGCAGAGCCGCAAGGAACATTCATGATTCATCGAAACCTGGCCGCGTCGTTGGGCTTGCTGATTCTGGCCGCCGCCAATCAGTGCCTCGCGCAAAACACCTTTCTGACGGCCACCCGCTACCTGGATGTGGAATCGGGCCAGTACGTGTCGCCGGCGTTCATCGAAATACAGGGCGAGACGATCGCGCGAATCAGTGCACAGCCGCCCGCCGCCGGGGCCCGGGTGATTGATCTTGGCGACACGACGCTGTTGCCCGGGTTGATGGATATGCACACCCACCTCTGTTACAGCCTGGAAGGGGACTGGGTGCATCGCAACGTCAAGGAGGGCCCGGCCGACTGGGCGCTTCGCGGGGCCCACAACGCCCGAACGACACTAAATGCCGGTTTCACGACGGTGCGCGACGTGGGGGCCTCGGGCTTCGCCGACATCGCGTTGATGAAGGCGATCGACAGCGGAATGGCGATTGGACCGCGGATGTTTCCGGCTGGCCACACACTGGGCATCACCGGAGGGCATGCCGATCGGACCGGATACGCACCTCATCTGGGAGAACTGGGTCCGGAACAGGGAACGGCCGACGGGGTGGACGAATGCCTGCTGGCGACCCGCTACCAGATCAAGCATGGTGCCAAAGTCATCAAGATCTGTGCGACCGCCGGGGTATTGTCGTTTGAGGGACCCGTTGGCGCACAACAATACTCGGAAGAAGAGATGCGGGCAATCGTCGAGGAAGCCGCGCGACACGGCCACAAGGTGGCCGCCCACGCTCATGGCTCGCAAGGCATCCTGGCGGCCGTCCGTGCCGGAGTGGCATCCATCGAACACGGATCGGAATTGACGGACGAGATTATCGCCTTGATGAAAGAAAAAGGGACCTACCATGTTCCCACCAGCTACCTCGTCGACGCCATCGATCTGGACAATCTGCCGCCACCGATCCGGGCCAAGGCGGAGTACATTTTGCCCCGGGCCCGCGAGAGTTTGAAGAAATCAATTGCCGCGGGTGTGCCAATCGCCTTTGGAACCGACGCTGCGGTTTTCCCTCACGGGGACAACGCCAGAGAATTTGCGGTGTACGTGCAGCAAGGCATGACGCCCATCGACGCCATCCGCACCGCCACCCTTAATGCCGCTGATTTGCTGGGCGTGGACGACCGGGGGCTGATCAAACCCGGCATGCTCGCCGATATCATTGGCGTTACGGGAGACCCGCTGCAGGACATCACGGTCCTGGAACACGTGGATTTTGTGATGAAGGGGGGCCAGGTATTCAAAAGCGCAGAATAGATCGCCCGGGCCCAACACGCCAGCGTTTCGATCCCGCCACATCGTTTTCCTGAGTCACTGGCCGGCAAACGGCCGATCTACTGGCGAATGCAATACAGCTTTTTGACGCCGCGAACCAGCAACGAATCGCCGGCGACCGCCGGCGTCGACCAGAAGACGTCGTCCTCCAGCGGGTTCGTGCCCACAACGTCAAATTCGGGACCGACTTTCAATACCAGCGTGTTCCCGGTTTCATCCATCAGGAAAACCCGATCCCCGGCGGCCCACATGGAAGCCGCCATCGATTTCAGATTGATGCGTTCCTTGTAAAGCTGCTGACCGGTCTCGGCCGAATAACACGTCAGGATTCCCCGACCCGGCACGTACAGGAAACCCCGGGTAGCGACCGGCGAAGACATCCCTGGGCCGGCCCGCATTTTGGACCACGCCAGATTTTCAAAGCTCTCATCGGGAACAAAGGTATGGGTCCCGGACAGGTTGGTGTTGACCGCCAGCAGCGGCCCGCTGCTGCGGGGCCCACTGTTTCCGAAATAAACCCGCCGGGCGTCGGCGGCAGGTGACGCACTGAAAGCCGAGCTGACGTCGGTAATTGTCCACAGCGGCTCGCCGGTACCGGGGTTGTATGAGGTGACAAAACCCGATCCGCAAGCGATTAGCTCGCTACGTCCGTCATGCCGCCAGAACAGGGGTGTTGACCAGGATGTGCCGGTTTTTCGATCCTGTCGCCAAACCGGTTTCCCGGATTGGGAATCCAGTGCCACGATGAATGAACTCTTGTCGTTGTCGCACTGGACGAAGACCTTGCCGTCACCGATCGTCAGCGAACTGCCGGTCCCAAAACCGTTACCGGTCGGCCATGCTCCGACTTCCTGGCGCCAGATTTCTTCGCCATCCAGGTTCAACGCCACAACCGTGCCGGTGGCCGCAAAATAGACATAAATCCGCTGACCGTCGGTCGCCGGAGATTCGGTCGCATATGAATTCGATCCGTGAATCGGATACTCGGGCCGTTGTTCAACAATCGTTTTCTCCCAGATGGCAGAACCATCGGCGAGGCTCAAACAAAACACCTTGAACTGAACCTCGCCATCGGGGCGCTTGGCCCGCATGTCCCGAACGCCTTCAGCGAATCCGACTGGCGCTTTGGCCCCAACGGCCGAGGTCAGAAAGATCTGGTCTCCCGTGACAATCGGTGACGACCATCCTCCACCGGGGACCTCGACGCTCCAGGCAATATTCTGACTGGCACTCCACGCCTCCGGGTGATTCAGGGATTCCAGCACTCCGTTACCGTTGGGGCCGCGAAACTGGGGCCACGCCCGCTCGTCGGCGGAGGCGGTCCGGTCCAGCAATGTGAAGAAGACCAATCCGGCAAGAAGAATCGCAAAGCCTGTTTTCATGGCGGACCCGGCTGAAAGTGAAACGGTTGTTTGACGGCGACTGGTATCGATCCGCGGTCACTGCGGACGCTTAACCGACAGCGCCGGAAAAATGGAGATTTCGCAGGGGTTACCAGCCCCACGTCCCCGGTTCGCCCTTGAACGGACCCACGATGTCGTCGGTGATCCAGCCGCCATAAAAATCCCCCGCCTGGGGTTGGACCCGACGGTCGCCCACGAAACAGTCATCCATTTCCTGGGCATAAACCGCTACATGGCCCCGAATCACGGCAAACCGGGGTGAGGGTTTGAGATAGGTCCAGGCGGCGGAGGGTCTCATCTGGTTGCCCCCGGACACGTTCAGGTAGTAAGCCTGCCCCTTGAACTCGCAAAAGCTGGTCTTGTCCGTTATTTCGAGGACACCGGGCTCAAAGTCCTGTAACGGGATGTAATATACGGGCGGATGGCTGGTTTCCAGGACACGCCATGCCTGGTTGGAACGGCCAATGGTCTGGCCACCCAGCACGATCCGGATGGTATGGGGACAGGGTTCGACCGCGGGAGGACGGGGATAATCCCAAACCGACTCTTGCCCGGGGCCGGGGTTTTGTGTCTTGGGTCGCATGGTCGCTCGGAAAATGGTGGGGGACTTCAGCCGGGTGGTAACCGTCCAATACCGGGATTTGTAACCCATCCGCTTCGCATGCCGGCCCGGTTTTCCCGACCGCCAAACCGGCCTCGCCCGGCAACGGGTCCGAACGCGAAAGGGATCGGGCGCCTGATATAATCGAAATGTCGCGGAATCCCGCCAGTTTGTATTGACGACGCCAGGTTTGACGTCCCGGCTTCACTCCATTCAGCGGTTTACCCTGTGCCATCGCCATGTTACCAGAATTTCATTTTCCGACCCGCAGCCGGTTAACGGCCATGTTGCTGGGTGTTTTTCTGGCAGGTCCGGCTGCCGCGTGGCAAACGGACGAACCGACGGAAGTGACGGTTGCCGAACCGACCCGAATGGACTGGACCTTTGTCGTGGGCCAGCAAAGCGTGGAAACCTGGCCTGACGATTGGCTCAAGGGCTTCCCCGATGAAGTCACCTACGATCTGTATGTCCCCGGGTCCTGTAATCTGGAGGAGCCAAACGGATTGATTTTGTTTATTTCGCCGACTCCCCGCGCGATGGCGGTCCGGACCCGCTGGCGCCCGGTGTGCGATGAGTTGGGCCTGATCCTGGCCGCCCCGCATGCCGCCGGAAACACATGCGATTTTCGGGTTCGTACCCGGATCGTGCTGGATGTTCTGGACGACGTGCGGCGCAAATATCGGATCGACACCGACCGCACGTATCTGTCCGGGTTTTCCGGTGGCGGCCGGATGACCTGCATGATTGGATTTTCGTTACCGGAATACTTTGGTGGTCTGATCCCGATTGGTTCGGGCGGTGAAATGCGGATTCAGGAGACCTGGTTGCAAAAGTGCGTGGCCGATCGTCTGGGAGTGGCATTTTTGGTTGGTGCTGAAGATTTCAACTTTTGCGAGATTACCTGCTTTCGGGAGCCGTTGTTGCAATTCGCGGGTGTGCGAACCAAAACCTGGGTCATCGACGGCATGGACCACAGCGTCCCCGAAAGTCCGGTATTGAGCGAGGCCGTTCGCTGGCTGGATGAGACCATCGACGAGCGCCGCCAGCTGGCGGTCAGGGAGCCGACCACCCGCATTGCCGGTGATCAGGATCCGCCAACTCTTGAGCAGCAGGCCAAAGCATTTTTTGAAGAAGCCGGCGCAATGATGATCGACAAGGACCGCAAATTTGATGCGCAAATGTTGCTGAAGGGCATTGCCATGCGCTGGCCAGACACGGAGTTTGCCGAACGGGCCGGCCGATTGCTGAGTCTGGAACCGGAATGGAAGAAAACGGAGTACGATTGGCTGAGGCAATATGCGGTGGAACGATGTCGCGGCTACGATCGCCTGGCGACCGAAGAGAAACATGAGTTTTATTTTCCGCAGTTGAAAAGCCGAATGCAGAACGCCATTCTTCGCTGGGAACAGATCCGGCGTGAGGGGGGCGATCCCGCGGCCGTGGCCGAGGCCCGGGAACGGATCCAGGTGCTGAGGCAGAAACTGGCCGAACTCCCCAAAAATCCTCCGGCCGGATCGGACAAGTAGCGGGTGTCGGGGTTGGCTAAATCTCAAAAACGAACAGCGCCGGATCGAAGCGAATTTGGGGCCCGTAAATTCCGTTATCCGCCCGTTTGCCGGCCGAGATGACCATCGAAATTTCTGCCGATCGCGGCAATTGCAGCAACTTGCGAATCCGGGCTTCGTCGATCCCTTCCATGGGACAACTGTCATACCCATACGCCCGGAATGCCAACATCAGGTTTTCACAAGCCAGGGCCGTCGACTTGTGGGCCCAGACCCGCATGTCCGATTTTCCCGCAGGTCCGCGCGGCATGGGTTTCTTCCATGCCAGACACCAAAACAAAAACTTCTTGACGGGTCCCAGCAAATACCACGGTCCCTGGTGGTAGGCCAGCGGCACCAGCTTGCGATAGTACGTCAACGCCGCCTCGGGAGCCCGTGACTCGGGTGCCTCCAGCAGCTCCAGCATCATCCGGCGGTTCCGCTCCCACGTGTCCAGACGGGCCACGCATACCACGAGCTCCTGGGCCGTCGTGGCCGCCGGTTGGCCCAGGCACAACCGCGCCAGCTCCTGTTTCTTTTGGGCGTCGCGAACCCAGTAAAACTCCCAGGGTTGCAAATTCGAGGAATTCGGCGCCAGCAATGTCAGATCCAGGCATTTTCGCATGACTGATTCGGGAACCGGTTCCCCGGTAAAAACGCGGGTACTGCGGCGGGATCGAACCACCTTTTCAAACTCCTCGGCGCTGGTGGAGAGCGCCCGTTCCACATGCCCGATTGGGGGAATTTTGTCAAAGATGTCGGTGCTTTTGGACATGGGAATTCTGGCAAAATCGGAGTAGAACCATCCACGGGCCGGTCATCCCGAAACGATCCGGCATGGGCGACCCAGGCGAGCAAAAAACCAGCCTATCCAAAGGACCCGGTTTTTGACAGAACACGCAACCGATCCCGAAAAACAATCCGGCCCCGGCGGCCCGGCGGCGACCGGGCTGCGGTGCGGGTCACTGCCCGAAGATGGTCATCGGGCCAGACCTCCATACCGCACCGTGTGAATTGATGTCGACCCGGCACAGGACGGGGCCAACTGCCTCGCCCGGCATCCGGGGATCCCCGGTGGGTTATCCCAAAAATGGCGGCAAACGCGACGCCGGGCTGTCAGCGAGAGGGGACCGCCACCGGCCCACCCCCCTGGTGGCCACCCGACGCTCGTGAGAAAAGGCCGCGTTCAGCGTTTCAACGGCACCCCGTATTCACACAACAATAAAAGTGGCCGAGACAGGAATCGAACCTGCACTCCCAAGGGAACATGATCCTAAATCATGCGCGTCTGCCAGTTCCGCCACTCGGCCATCGAATGGATCCAGGGCGAATCCGGTTCGCAACAGTGGTCAGACCCGTATCGTACCAATTCGGTTCCGGGCTGCAAATGTGCGACGTCCCGATCCGCGGCCAAGTCGAGACCCGCCCGACGGAATCTCGAATTTGTGAGAAACAGGCGATGTTCAACCAGGGTGTGCCTTGACTTTGATCGCCATCTGCCGGAGATAAAATGTGTCAGGGTGCCAAAGCCATTTCGAATTACATTCGTCAAGGGACAATCAGCATGTCTGAACAGAATTCCAAATTGGCACAACCCTCTGCACCGGGTCCGGCCGGCCGACCGGTCCGCTGGCTGATCGATCCCGATCGCGGGTTGCTGCTGCCTCTGACCGGGTTCCTGATCCTGGCCCTGGACTGGCTGCTGTTTTCGTCGAACCTGATGACTGCGGGCCTGGCGACACCGATTGTCATGGCGATTGGTTTCTTGCTGGGTGGTGGTGGAACGCTGATCCTGCAGAAATGGATCGCCCAGGATCCGCTTTGGAAGGCGGTAATCAAAGCGCTCGTTGCCGGAATCGTCGTGGGGGCTCCCTGGCCGCTGGCGGGGACACTGGTCGGCGGCTGGGTTCTGCTGGCCGCGGGAATGAGAAATTCTCGACGCGAAACTTTGAGCAAATAGTCAATGGCTGGCGAGCGGCAGAGCGACAACCTGGTTCCGGGGCGATAGCGGGCGATCGGCCAAAAACCACGTCGGACCGGAGGTCACAGGCGAATCCAGTCAAACACAACCTGTGCACCTGATGCTCAAAGAAATTCGTGACAACCCGCTGCTCTGGCTGCCGGTGTTTGCACCCCTGGTATTTGCCACCAGCCGAGCTTCCATGTTTGGCCAGCCATTGTCATCGACCAAAGGGTGAAGGGCGACGGGAATCCAAACGGCACACTGCAAAGCTGCGGGATCCCCGATCCAGTCCGCGTGGGGCAGTTCTGGCAGGCTTGCCGGTCAGGACGTCAATGGTCTCCGGCGATATGGAATGGCCCGAAATTCGGCAAACCCGGACCGGGCGGCGCCGCGGCATATCCCGGATTGTGGTCTCGCGGGATTCGTCGTCAGCCATCACTCCGGCATCGACGCTGATCCCCAAATATCGCAACAGCGGGAACAAGGACCGTTCAAAATATTCCGGGTGTTGCTCCAGCAATTGCCGAAACGTGTCGGCCTGCAAGGCCGTAATGCGGGTTCCGCGAATGTCCTGGACCAGTGCCGAATCCTTGCTCAGGATTAACTGCAAGATGAAATTCGAGGTGTCGCCAGTCACCAGAATCTTCAATTCCCCGGGGCGCGTTTCATCAATGACCAGGCTGCGAAGGGGTTCGGTTTTTTCGGTCAGCGAAAACCGAAACGGCTTGTCGTCCAGCGACTCCACTGCTTTGGCCGGCTGACGCCGGTTTTCGGCCACAAACTGCATCCGGCCCGCCAGGTTTTTCAACTCAAACTGTCGGTTGGGTGAACCTTTTTTTTGTTGTCCCCGGCCATAATAGATGTAGCGTGCCCGGTGCACATTGGGGTCGGCCGGTCCGCTGGCTTCCTCCAGTTTTTCAAACAGAATCTGGGGATACTGTACCGAGGCGGGATCAAAATCTCCGCCGGCTTGAAACCAGTGGGCCGGCAGTTGCGTGTCGCCAACCGACTGTTCAACTTGTGCGATCAGCTCGGCCACCGGCCGGCCGTCGAACGACTGGGCCCAGTGGTCGCGATCGATCGCCAACTGGTCGTTATGCCAAATCAGATGCACCAGTCCGGCGGTGTGCCCGGCCACCTCTTGCAGCGGGCCTTGCTCGGACAACAAATCAGGTTCCACCGGGGGCGGCCCGTCACCGGTCCGCGTGTCCGCCGACTGGCTGACCACCAGTTGCGCCGGCCCGTCTGCCGTCAGGTCGTCGCGACCGGTCAGTCGTCGCAGGTGACCCGTCAGCACATCACGACTTTCAGCGTCAGTCTGCATTTGGACCAGCTCCCGGACGTAGGCTGCATCCAGGTTGGCCAGCAGGTTGTCAATAAAATCCATTTCCAGCATTTCTTCCGGTGCCATGCCCTCGCGAATCAGGGCCCGGATCCTCGTCCTCGTTTCCGGAGAAAACCGGTTGTCCCGGGTCACACGAATCAACAGCGCCAGGTGCTGCTGGCACCTGGATTTCAGCAATTCACTGGCCGCCTGGCGATCGGCGAACGAGGCGGCGTCAAGACCGCGTGTCAAATCCTCCACTCGCTGCAACTCGTCGTCCTGCCATGGCCGCAGGCAGCTGACAATCGCCTGCTGGACCTCGGGGCTGTAGGGTGTTTGCAGCAGGCCGACTCCGAAATGCTGCAGCGCCGGGATCAGCCGTTTCAGAACGTACTCGCGGTACTGGTGACAAAAGGAATCAAAATCATTCGCTACGCCGCTGAAGACGTCCGTGCCGCGCAACTCCTGGACGCCAAACTGGCCGCCGGGTTGCTGGCGAACCCTTAACAGATAACCGGACTGGCTGTCATTGATGGTGATCTTGATCCGTCCGTTGCTGGATTTTTCGATAGCCAGCGTCCGGTTGGGGGCCGTTTCCTCCTGAATCAGAATCGATGTCAAAAACTCCCCCCGTTGCCCGCCTTCCCGCGCGACATATCCGGTGATCTGGTCGTTACCCAAATCGAATCGAAACGTTCCGCCTCCATAATGACTGGACCCGCCACCGTAACCGGTGATCTCGCGAATCCTGTCAACCACCGAATTGACCTCCTGTGCGTCTTCCTTCAGGCGCAGTTCCAGCTGGCCCTGGTCCCACTGGATGCCCACCAGTTCCCGGATCGGAATCGCCAGCTTTTGCAGAGTTCCCTCCCGCTGCAGCGGATTGTCCGGCTCGGCTGGCCCGTCCGGATCCGGCGTCGCCGGCGATTCCGCCAGTTGTTGTTGGGCAGCCGCCGTGGTGACCACCGGACAAAAAGTCGCCAGAGCCCAAATCGCAGCCCGGATGCCCGTGCGTGCCCGCAAGCGAATGTCAGAAACCATCGTGGACTCGCTGTGTTAAATATACGACACATGCGCTCGACACCGTTGAACGCCTGATGCGGCAGTCGCCCTCCGCAGCCGGCACCCCGTGATTATAGACGACAGGGCAGCGCAAAAGCATGCCGCGAACCGCGGGCAAACCTGATGTTGAATCGGTCCCGTTGCATTTTCGCCGATTTTTCCGATTTGACAATTTGGAACCGGCGGCGCGAACGTTAGACTCAGGGTTCGGGCCTGCCCACCGGCCAGCAATCCAGGAATCATGAACTCATTTCCATTACCGGCTTTGCCCGCAACCTGTGAATCGGCTGTGATGTTCATATCGGCCGCGCTGCGGAAATCGGCCGCGGCAAAACGAATCATGGACGCCTTGCTGATCGCCGCTGCGCTGTGGCTGGTCAACGCACCGTGGGCGGCCGTTGCCCAGGACGAGATTGCCAGCGTGCGGGAACTGGCCTTGCAAGGCACGATTGACGCGATCGGCGATGATCATTTGATCGTCATCGATGCCGACGGCAAGGCCCAGGCATTGCGGATTCAAACGGATCCCCTGAAACCAATTATGCTTTCGGGAAACCCGATTCCGGTGAATGCTCCCGCGCAAATCCAGGTAACCGGCACCCTCGACCCGGCCGCGTTGTCCGTCGGGATGGTGGTTGACGTTGTTTGCCAGCTGACCAGTATTGGCCGGGTCGCGGCGGGTGAAAAAATAAACATCCAGCTTCAGCCTCCCGGCTCGGTGGCCCGGGGCGTCGAGTTTACCGCGGCGCCGCCGCAAGGACGCAACACCGCGCCGGCGATCGTTTCGGGTCGGATCAGCTCGGTCAGCAAAACCCGATTGACGCTGGAATTTCCCAGGAATCAGGAGATTGGCCGCAGCCGGTTGATGTTTGATATTTCGGATCTTGAATCGGTGGATGTGCAATATGGCCTGACCGGAATGATTCGAAAGGGGGATATTGTCAATGCCCTGACGGCGACCGAGGTATCAACCGGCGACATCATTGTACGGTCGATCGATGTGCAACTGGTCGGGATGCGGGACAATCCCGGGTTTTCGATCGACGAACAACTGCAACTGAAGTACGCGGAGTTGCCCAACGACCCGCTGCCTCCGCGGGAAGTGACGTCCGCGCACTTTGTGATGCGAACTGATTTGTCCGAACGGCGCGCCGCCATTCTTTTGGACAAACTCGAGACGATGATCAAATTGATCAATGATTACTATGGCCGCAAACCAGGCCAGCCCGTCCAGTGTGTTGTGATTTCCAATTTGTCGCAATGGGATCCCGCCCAACTTCTGAACAATGCGGTGATTGCCAACATACCGAATGTCAACCCGGAACAGCTGGTGGAGCGGGCCGTCTCCAAGGTGCGAGCCGGAGAAGGCATGACCGTCTATGGCCGCATCGGTCGGGATCAATCCGCGCTGGTCATTTCGGCCGCCAATGATGCGGTGGTTCAGCACGAGGCCGTCCATGCCTGGTGTTTCCTGGTGTTTGGAAACACGGGACCGCTTTGGTACGCCGAAGGGATGGCCGAGGTAGGCCGGTTCTGGGAACCCGGCAACCTGGCCCTGCATGCGGATCCGGCGATCATGGGCTACCTCCGCGACGCCCCGCCGGAATCGATGAACACCATTATCAACGCGCAGCAAATCGATGGCGAAACCTGGAAAGCCTATGCCTGGCGCTGGATCCTTTGTCACATGCTGGTCCACAACCCCAACTATGCCCGGCGGATTCAGAAGCTGGGAATCCAGTTAATGACCAGTGACAAGGGCAGCTTTGAAGATGCCTTTGGCAGCGTCGCCAGCGAGATATCGTTTGAGTATCTGCAGTTTCTGGAAAACCTGAACTCCGGTCTTCGCGCCGATCTGTGCGCCTGGGACTGGAAAACTGCCAGCAAACCCCTGGCCGCGGGTCACACGGCAATGGCCACAGTCGTTGCCAATCGGGGCTGGCAGGCCAGCGGGGTCCAGGTGCAGCCCAACATGACGTATCAGGTTTCCGCCACCGGTCGTTGGCAAACCAGCGAAACAGGGCCCCCGACGGATGCCAACGGTCTGGGGGGCGCTGGCCACGGTCGTCTGATTGGCGTGTTGTTGAAAGACTACCAGTTGTCCGCGGAATTCGATCTGGGTACCGATGTTCAGTGGACGGCGCCCCAGGACGGCGCGCTGTATCTGCGGTGCCGCGAGCCGCTGGCCGGGATCGCCGACAACGCGGGGTCGCTGAACGTCGAAATCAAACGCCTCAAGTAATTCCGACGCAACCCGGTCTCCGGGATCCGGTGTCCCGCCTACTTGAGGCGTTTGATGATATGCCAGCCGTATTTGCTGGCATCCGCGTCGTACCCGGCCATGCCAATATCACCCACGGCCAGAGGGAACCCGGTGTCGCCAAAGGCCGGGACCATCAGCGACCTTGGAAACACCTTGTCGGCCGTGGCTTCGGGCGTCATGTCCGGTGGCGACCAGAAATTCGCCATTTGGTAAATCCCCGGATGTTCATCGTCGGTGTATTCCTGGACGAGGGCGTCAAAATCCTCACCAGCCCGGGCCCGTTGCAGCAACTCATTGGCCAGTGATTCGGCCTCCTCCCGACTTCGCGGGATATTCTTGTCGGGGATCGTTCCCTCGAAGGCCACCAGAATGTGCTGCACGGTAATGAATTCCGGTTCGTCACCGCCGGGCGGCGTTTGTCGCCGTTCCATGGTGCCGGGCACAAAATCCATGACACACGATGAAACCGCAATTTTGGTTTTGCTTTCGAAATGCATGAACGCCACGGCCACCCGGCCGCGCATCGCATCGATCCCGATGTAGTCGCCAAAAAACAGTCGCGGGCTGTTGCACTGAAATTCGGGAAAACTGATCGGAATGTTTTGAAACGTTTGTCCGCCGTCGATACTGCGGGCCAGTGTCAATCGCGTGCCCGTTCCGGTGGTATCCCGCCGGTCGTAAAAGGCGATATTGACCGAACCGTCAACCGGGTCGACCGCCATCCAGGTGAAAAACTGGTCCCGGCCGTCCTTATCCGGATCGTCGTTGACGCGGACCGGATCGCTCCACGTCAGACCCTTGTCACGGGAATGCACCAGAAACACATCCTTGTCGTCGTTCCGCTCGTCGATCCAGTTGACATACAAACTGCCGCGATACGGGCCCGCTGAATGATCGACCCCGGTGACCGGCATTCCGTTATGCCGGCCAATGCCTTCGACTTCGCTGGACCAGCCTCCGGGAATCTCACCGATTACGCGATCGGCGCCAAACGTCTTTCCGCCATCATCCGATTGATCCATTTCCAGACCGCGGGGTCCCGCCCATACGACGAACACGGTTCCATCGGGATGAACACAGGGGACGGCTCCCTCGACGGTATCATCGTCGTCCCGGCAGTCGCCCCCGAGGTCGCTGATCCGGATCACCGGATCGAAGGTCTCACCGCCATCACGGCTGCGGGCAAACATGATTTGCGAGGTGTCCTGGGGATCCTCGCTGCCGTACACATCGAACCGCGTCCAGCTGCAATACAGATTGTTGTAATGGGGCGAACTGCGGGTGCGATCAAATACCAGCCACGGCTTGTCTTCCATCGGCGATTTGGTATTCCGGTGATCGGCCACGATCGTCTGGTCCGACCACGTTTTTCCTCCGTCGGACGAGCGGGTCAGTGCGATGCCGTTGGCGGCGCGGTCAGGGAACTCCTGCCACAGTCCCACAAAGCTGATGAAGGCATGGACACAGGTTCCATCACGCCCAAACAACACCACATCGTCCCCCTGGGTCCGGGAATCGGGATTGGGAACGGCGGACGACTTCCACGACTGGCCCCCGTCCAACGTGTAGTATCCCATGTCGGGCGCTTCCGAATCCGGAATGCCGCGGACCAGGCTGGCAGCCACAATGTTGTTCAGGTTGGTCGGATTGATCGCAATCGAGACTTCCGAGGCAATCGCTGCCTCGTCCGGCGAGACGCGGGCAATGGTCTGTTGGGCCAGGACCGCCGGGTGATATGACCCAACCACCGCCACAACCGTGCAAAATAACCAACGGGCAGTCATGAGGATCTCGCATGGGGGAAAGAACTCGAGACAGTCGATTTTAGCCATTCGCGGATTGACCCGGTACCGACATCTGGATGTCCGAACAACGCCAGCCCGCTCAACCACGATCCGGTTTGCGGGCTCGCACACACAGGAATCCGGGACGTCGCATCAATCGGTGGTAGCCCATCGGATCGGCAGCGCGGAATTCCTCGGTCGGCAACGGTTCCATGATTCGCTCGAAAACAAATCCGGCATCGATAAACGGGGTCAGAAACTCCTCGATGGAACGCCGGAAACTGGGCATCAGCACTTCCTGGCCGAAGCCCTTCCAGACACTCTCTACCGACTCCACCGAGAAATAATCTTCCGTTCGAAAGTACTCGGCGTCAAACGATGGGTGACCGGCAGACATCAGGAAAATGCCCCCCGGACGCAGGATCCGGTGGAACTCCAGAAAAACCGCCAGCCAGTTGGCGATGTAGTCCAGACAGAGGGGGGCGATGACCAGGTCAAATTGCCCGTCGTCAAACATCGACAGCGGCCGCGACAAATCGACGCGGTGAATGACGGCTTCCTGTCCCAACCGGTCGCGGGCCAGTTCGATCATCCGTTCGCTGGCATCGACCGATGTGACACGGGCTCCCCGCCTCGCCAATTCCTCGGCGTAGACACCGGGGCCACACCCGGCGTCCAGGACGTGCCATCCTTGCACTTCGGGTAACAGCGACAACATGGCCGGTCGATCGTACCAGGCGTTGTGGGGTTTGGTATCGATCAGTCGGGCGTAGTCATCCGCCAGTTGCTGCCATGTTTCGTGGGACCGGGGTTTCTCGGTCATCGCAGGTTGCCTCGCCTGTGCAATGCAAACGTGTATGATTGGAGGTTTGCCAGAATACCCGATTTGGCGAAGGCCATCGACCGCGCGTATTCGATTTTGCGTTCAGGGAATTGCGAATTTTGGCAATCCGAACAACCCGGCAACGGGCAGGGAATCCACCCCCCCGCCGCAGGCACGAGTCACCCACCTGAGATGGAACCATGAGACATTCCGAAACGCATCGCACGGACCGTATCGGCTGGCTGAGGGCTTCGGTCCTGGGCGCCAACGACGGAATCCTCTCGGTGGCCAGCGTGCTGGTCGGCGTGGCCGCGGCATCCACCGATCGCCACAGCATCCTGCTGGCCGGTGTGGCGGCACTGGTCGCCGGCGCCATGTCGATGGCGGCGGGCGAATACGTATCGGTCAGTTCGCAGTCGGACACCGAGGACGCCGATCGCCGGCGGGAGCAACGGGAGCTGGCGGACAATCCGGACGGAGAACTGGACGAATTGACGCAAATCTACGTCCGTCGCGGGCTGGACGAGGAGTTGGCGCGGCAAGTGGCGATGCAGCTGTCCGCGGGAGACATTCTGGCAACGCATTTGCGCGACGAGTTGGGGATCAGCGAGCATTTGGCAGCCCGGCCCATCCAGGCCGCCTGGACATCGGCGCTGTCGTTTGCGGTGGGGGCGGCGCTGCCGGTGGTTGTGGCCGTTGTCGTTCCGGCGAACTGGCTGATTGCCGCCGTTTCCGCGGCCACCCTGTTGTCGCTGGGCGTGCTGGGCGGGATCTCGGCGCGGGTGGGCGGCGCTTCGATTCGGCGGGGTGCGGTCCGGGTCGCCTTTTGGGGAGCCGCGGCGATGGCCATTACGTCACTGATTGGCTGGCTGTTCGGCGTCAGCGTCGCCTGAGCAGGGCTTGTCGACACGGTTTACCCGGTCCGAAAAAATCATCAACCCGCTGCATGCGTCGTCCGGTTTTCGGCCAATGGCTACTTGCGCCGCTCGCCAATCTGCTCCATGACTTCCAGCTGGATTTCCTGAATCTCCAGCAGCCGTTGCCACTGGTGGGTTAACAGCAGGTCCAGCTTGGAATGCAGATGGCGGATTTCCAGTTCGGCTTTCAGGTTCACCCGATAGTCGTTCTCGGCCCGAATCCGATCCTTGGCCTCCTGCCGGTTCTGGCTCATCATGATCACCGGTGCCTGGATGGCAGCCAGGCAGGAAAGCACCAGATTCAGCAGGATGAACGGGTAAGGATCAAATGGTCTCCACAAAAAGAGCAGGGAATTGATCAGGATCCAGACCACCAGCACGCAGCCGAAGAAAATCAAAAAGGTCCAGCTGCCTCCAAACGTTGCCAGTTTGTCCGACAGCCGTTGGCCGACGGTTGCCGCCCGGTCGAACTGACTGTTCGTGTCGGCGGCCAGCGTTTCGTGTTGCCGCAAACTTTCCAAAACGTCCTGTTCCAGAGAACTCAACTCGCCCCGTTCGGTGGCCAGCATTTGTTCGACGTATTGAGTGCGAAACCGGTTCAGATCCACATGACAGATGAAACCGTGGCTGGACCAGTCCGGCTTTTCGTTTTGGATAAACTTGGCAATCGCCGGTCGAATCATGGCTGCCGGAAACAGCTCGCTGGCCGAAAAGGATTTTCCGCAAAGCTGACAGGTTGACCTGGGATGGGATTTGCTGGTCACCGGTATTCCTGGCGGTCGGGCGCAGGGCCAAAAAAAACTTCCAATCCAGTTTTCACTGACCGGGATTCTCCCGCAAGGCCCGACGACTTTCACGGAATTGCATGACGACGAAAACCGATGAGACATTGCCGACCCACCGGCTGCTGCCACCGCCAGCGAAGGACGGGTATCGCCCCGACGCGGGCAGGACGCCCTGTCCCGCAGGTACCCGATTTTTTGGGTCCAGCCGCGACCGGATATTCCGGGTTCCCCGGATCGTCCCGGCGCTGCCACCGGATGGGTCCGCATCCGGAAGCACCGGTCCCCTGAAAGCGGATGACTGGTGGCATGGCGATCCGGACCCGAATCTGCAATTATTGACGGACTCGCGCCTGTGCCCGCGTCACCGGTTGCAACAGGAAACCCGGCTCGCTTGCGGGATCCCCGGCGGCGGGCAGGTGTTCGAATGCGGGCAAGCTTGCCGTTCGTTGCCAGGGGCCCCAGCCCGAGTCAAAGGGTCCCGCGCCGAAACCGTTCCCGGGAAACTCTCCATCGCATCAGGGCCGTTCCGTGAGTGACACCAATCCCAAAGTCCTGCACACGATTCGCGAGTTGTCGGAACGGCTGGTCAGGGCCCAGCGACCCATCCGGATTCTCGAGGCGGTCAAATGGGACGACGATATTCGACGCCATTTTTTTAATGCCAAGTGTCAACGTCTGCCCAACGTGGACCGGGACTATTACCTGAGTCGCGCCTTGACGTACGATCCGGACGACAAGTTATCGGAGCTGCTGGATATCGATCTGGACACCAAGCGCCAGCTGGGTGAGTACAACCCGGTGGGCAAGATTATTCGCCGCATGGCGCTGGAGTATGCCGATGCCGTGCGCATGATTCAGGCACGCGGCACGGGCGACTTTTCGCGCTGGTCCCGGGACCTGTACGGCAGCGCCCATGACGTGTTCTATCAGGGCGAACCGACGATGGCCGAATTCGGCCAGTTGATCACCAGCGACCTGGCGGTGATCAGCAACTCCAACACGCTGCCGGTGGACGAGAAGGACATCGAGGCGGCCGACGCCGTCAGAATGCTGCAACAGCGTTTGAACGAGTCGTTTCTGCATCCCGGGAGTCCGGTGACGGTCAAGCTGAGCGACGGGATTGTTTCCGATGCGGCCGCCGGTTGCGACTATATCAAGCTGAAGGCCGATGCCCGATTCAGCGAACGCGATCTGCGATTGCTGGAAGCGCATGAGGGCTGGGTGCATGTTGGCACGACGCTCAACGGGCTCGCCCAACCCTGGTGTACCTTTCTCGGCAAGGGCCCGCCCTCGTCGACGATTACCCAGGAAGGACTGGCCATCTTCGTGGAAAACCTGTCGTTCCGCAGCTATGCCGAACGGGTGCAGCGGGTGGGGAACCGGATTCGCGCGGTCGCCATGGCCGAGGATCGCGCAGGATTTTCTGGACGTGTTCCGGTTCTATGGCAAACTGGGCGTCTCCGCCGACGATGCCTATACCAGCGCCACGCGAGTATTCCGCGGCAGCACTCCCGATGGCCTGCCGTTTACGAAAGATATCAGTTATGTAAAGGGGTTTGTGCTGGTCTACAACTACATTCAACTGGCCGTCAAACGCGGTTTGCTGAATCGAATTCCGTTGTTGTTTTGCGGCAAGGTAACGCTGACCGATGTGAAAACGCTGGACGAACTGGTGTCGTCGGGCGTGGTGGTCCCGCCTGCCCTGTTGCCACCGCCCATTGCCGACCTGCAAGGCCTGACGGCGTGGATGTGCTACTCCGGCTTTCTCCGCCAACTGAACCTCAAGTCCATCGAGGCCGACTACGCCGGGATTTTGTAACACCGGCATCTCCAGATTGCGTGTTCGCCGGCGACCCGGAACGCACATCCGGCCATACTCCGAACGCGGCCAGCCGACGCAGCAGGATCACCGGAGACCATTCCGGAATGACGGGGCCACCGACAGTGCGGCTGGCCTGTTCGGTTGCCCGGGGCCGGGTCCCTAATACCCCGGTGGACCTGCCAGCATCCGGGATCGGCAATCCGGACCGGTTTCAGAGATTTTCGACCGCCACGGGAGGCTGCTCATTGCGCTCCCCGGGACGCAGTGACTCGTCGAACGACATGACGTAGGCCACCATCGCCAGCAACATCAGGCCAACGGCTACCCAGACGCGCCAATCCCTGTGGGGAGCCCATTTGCCCGTTTTCCGGCCTGGCGGGCTGTCGGCGAAGTGCTTTGTTTTGCCGGAATGAAGATTGCCGTGCTCGCGGGAGTGCTTGCTGGATTTCTGGTTCATGGCCTTCCGGGTCGTTACGTACGTGGGTCGCTTCCGCTCATCGATTGCGAGCAACGCGGGACTGGTATCCCGACCGCGCACCTCGCACACGACCCGCCACCAACCGCACGAGCCACTGCGGGGCGCGGCACAATCGCCAGCCAGCAAAGCCCGCCAACCGTCACGATTTTATCCGACAGAGCGAGTCAAACGATACCTGGCGGGCCAGGTCACGCGACACAAACGCCCGTCCGCGGCTGATTTCCCGCTGACAAAACGATCGCCGGACAACGGGACTGGCGTGAAGCTTTTCCTGCTGCGCGTCAAGCCGCACCTGAACCGGTCAGGTGCGGCCCAAATTGAGATAGCCAATCAACAACGCCAGGCGCGTACTTGTCGCCCGCGGCTTCCTGGATTTTTTCCATCACGTTGCTGAGGTTGAAACTGCCCGGTTTTTGGCGGGGCGGAAACTCCTTGAAACTTTCCAGCCATTTGCCAACATACCCTCCGGCGGGTGCGAACACGAACATGTGATCCACCCACCATCGGTCATAACCGATGCTTTCATCCTCAGCACGTTCGAAAGGATCCATCCGCAAGTTGCCCAACATGGGAGCCCGGAGCACTTCGAAGGGGTCCCGCCAAACATCAATTCCTGTGGAATTTTGCTTTAGAAACGTAACCTTCCAATCTTTGTAACGCAGTGCTGCCACGTCGCCATCATCGGTCCAGTAGATAAATTCCTCTCGTGGACTCGACTTCACTTCGCCTTTAAATAACGGAAGCAGGTTGTATCCGTCGAGATGAACTTTGTAACTCCGGTTCATCTCCGTGATCTGTCGTCCCGTTAACAAATCCTCCTTGACAGTGGGGTCACCGGCTGCGGCGAGCAGAGTCGGGAGCATGTCTTCATGGGCACAGATGCCATTGATGATCGTGCCTGGTTTGAGGACGCCGGGCCAGCGGATTGCGGTGGGCACGCGGAAACCGCCTTCCCACTGGGTGGCTTTTTCGTTGCGAAACATCGTCGTGCCGCCATCCGGCCACGAGAAAAACTCGGCTCCGTTGTCGGTGGAGTACATCACAATCGTGTTGTCCGCGATGCCAAGTTCGTCAAGCTTGTCGAGCAACTGGCCAACCATCCCATCGTGTTCCACCATCCCGTCGGCGTAGATGCCCAAACCGGTTTTCCCTTCGGACGAGGGCTTCAGGTGCGTCCAGATGTGCATGCGGGTGCTATTCCACCAGACAAAGAATGGCTTGTCGGCGTCGTGGGCTCGATCCATGAAGTCCAGTGCTGCCGTTGTGACTTCTTCGTCCACCGTTTCCATACGTTTTTTCGTCAGCGGACCGGTATCCTCGATCTTTCCACCGGCGTAAGACTTGATCACGCCGCGCGGTCCAAACTTCTTCTTGAATTCCGGATCCTTCGGGTAGTCAGGATGCTCGGGTTCTTGCTCTGCATTCAAATGGTAGAGGTTGCCGAAAAATTCGTCGAAGCCGTGATTGGTCGGCAACGTTTCATCGCGATCGCCCAGGTGGTTCTTTCCAAACTGGCCCGTCATGTAACCCTGCGCCTTCAGTAGCCCGGCAATCGTTGGATCTTCAATCCGCATGCCTTCGGGTGCGCCCGGCAGACCAACCTTGGTGAGTCCGGTACGAATCGGCGACTGGCCGGTGATAAACGCCGCGCGACCGGCGGTGCAACTCTGCTGACCATACCAATCCGTGAACAGGGCGCCCTCTCTCGCGATGCGGTCGATGTTGGGCGTCTTGTAACCCATCACGCCCAGGTTGTAAGAGCTGACATTGAATTGCCCAATGTCGTCCCCCCAGATGACCAGAATGTTGGGTTTCTTCTGTTGGGCCGAGGCAATCTCGGGAATGCCGGCCACGAGGCAGACCGCGATCATCAAAGCCAGCGATCGTTGACGGGTTAATCTCTTCACAGGTTTCCTCCGAAGCTACAGGATGAAGGTCTTGATTTCAGCGATTTATGCGAATTCGCTGTGATTCGCATGTCAATTTAAAGGGTTGCCTGAAGTCCGAACAGTGGCTCGACCACGTTTTCACTTCAGCGTGATGGCATGATGGTCACCATGCCGATTTTCAGGGTGAAATTGCTGCACGCCCGGTCGTACTCGTCAGACACCGTCGTCTCCCTGTCGATGCCGAATTTGGCCGTCGGCGCCTCCCTGAATACAACGAGTTCTACGGATGCGCGACGGAGGACTGGTTTTTTGTTGCTATTTGAAAGGAACGAGATGATCCCCAACACCAGGACAAAAATCCGGGATCTCAAACGACTGACCCAGGTCGCCGCGCCGGGCGATGCAGATCATTCACTGACAACCCATCGGCTGGCTGCGGTACTCCACGAACCAGTCATTACGGCACAAGAAAAACCGCTCAAAACCTTCGAGGTTCAGAGCGGTTTCTTGACAGAAGCGGAGACGACAGGATTCGAACCTGCGGAAGGGTTTGACCCCTTCACCGATTTAGCAAACCGGCGCTTTCGACCACTCAGCCACGTCTCCCGGCGATGCAACAGGCACCAAAAAGCTACTCGATCGGACAGAAAATTTGAAGTGGCGTTCGCCCATTCCTCAGGGATTTTGCAGATTCGGCCGCCGCCCCGGGATATCGCGATCAGGAATCCGTGGATGAGGTTGACGCCGATGTGGTCGTCAGTGTCGACCCGGGATATTGGGTCAGCGCGACCTGCAGGCACTCCATGGCGGCGGTCAAATCCTCGCGATTCAGCACATAGGCGATGCGGACCTCGTCCCCGCCCAGTCCCGGCGTCGCATAAAACCCCTCACCGGGCGCCATCATGACGGTGGCCCCCTTGTGGGAGAATTCTTGCAGGATCCACTGGCAAAACTTTTCTGCGCTGTCGACCGGCAGCCGGACCATGGCATAAAACGCCCCGTTGATTTGGGGACACAGCACGCCGTCAATGGCATTCAATGAACGTACCAGCAAATCACGGCGGAGCGCATATTCGCTGTTGACGGATTGATAATAGGCGGGTGGCAACCGGTACATGGCCTCGGCTCCGATCTGGCCCAGTGTGGGCGGGGACAACCGGGCCTGGGCCATCCGCAGAATCGCGTCCATCAATTCCTGATTGCGGGAAATGACACAACCGATGCGGGCACCGCAGGCCGAAAACCGCTTGGAAATCGAATCAATCACCACGCTATGGTTCTCCAAACCGCTCAATCCCAGGATCGAATGGTGTTGCCGTCCGCCATACACAAATTCGCGGTACACCTCATCGGCAATCAGGAACAAATCGTGCCTCAGGGCGATGTCTTGCAGTTGTTTCAGGGCCGACTCGCCATACAGGGTGCCGGTGGGATTACCCGGATTGCAAACCAGGATGGCCCGCGTTCGTTCGGTAATTTTTGCTTCAATGGCTTCCACTGGCGGCAATCCGAAATCGTCCTCGATGCGACTGGGCACCGGAACGACCCGGGCGTCACGGGCCAGCGAGAACGACAGGTAGTTGGCGTAGAACGGTTCGGGAACAATCACCTCGTCGTTGGGATTCATTAATGCGGCGAACGTGAATCCAAGGGCTTCCGAGGCCCCGGTCGTCACCAGAATTTCGCTGGCGGTCAGGGAATGTCCCAATTGCCGGTAGTATCCGGCAATCGCCTCGCGCAACGGCGCCAGTCCCTGGGACGGACTGTAGGCCAGCACCTGCAGATCGGCATCGCGAATCGCTTCCCAGAAGACCGGTGGCGTTTCAATGTCCGGTTGCCCAATATTGAGCGGATAGACGTGAATCCCGCGGGCCCGCGCCGCGTCGGCAAAGGGGGCCAGTTTTCGGATCGGCGACGCCGGCAATTTCAGGGCACGTTGGGAAATTCGGGGCATGTTTTTGCCTCGCTCGAAATCTGCACGATGTCAACAGGACTCGGGCGGCTTGCTCTCCCTCATCTTAACCCCTGGCCAATCATCGCGGAATTGCCGGATTGGCCGAAAACACCGCGCCCCGGGATTCCCGTTTGGCAGAAAACGGATACCATCGACGCCATGGTAACCGGAAACCGGGCTAACCGCCAAATTGGACGGCCACCAGCGGTATTTTTCGGGCAGGAATCGCTGTGGCGTGTGCGACTCGTTTCGGGAAACCCTGCCAGGCATCGACCGGTGGGCAGTTCGCCGGGATTCCGTGTGACCGGCCGCAACCGGATCATCGCGAACTCCACGGGGAATGAAAAACAATGACGGCTAATCAACCACGCGTGGGCATTCTCATGGGCAGTGACAGCGACTGGCCCAAAATCAGGGCCGCCGGAGCGGCCCTGCAGGAGTTTGGCGTCGAATATGAAGTCAACGTCATGAGTGCACACCGCACACCGCATCTGGTCGCCGATTACGCCACGACGGCAATGGACCGCGGATTGCAGGTGATCATCGCGGCGGCCGGCGGCGCCGCTCATCTGGCAGGTGTCGTGGCGGCCCACACCACGTTGCCGGTGATTGGATTGCCCGTTCCTACCGCCGAACTGGGGGGCCTCGATTCGTTGCTGTCAACGGTGCAGATGCCCGGTGATGTGCCCGTGGCCAGCATGGCCGTCGGCATGGGAGGCCCTCGCAATGCCGGACTGTTTGCCGTTCAAATCCTGGCCCTCGCCAGTCCGGAATTGCGTCAGCAGTTGCTGGAATTCAAGCAATCGCTGGTGGGCAAAATCCAGGCCAAAAATGAACAACTGCAACAATCGCTGGTCTGACGGACAAGCTCCCCCTGACACCGCTCGTGTTTCGAAAATCTGACCCCGACGTGCCCGAATGAACGCCGCCATCCAACCCGCCAACGTGCCCACGATTTCATGGCAGGGCGGTCCGGACGGTCATCTGGTGTTGATCGACCAGACCCGATTGCCGCATGACCTGGTGTTGCTGGAATGCCGTGATGTGGAAACGGTTTGGGAAGCGATTCGGGCCTTGCGGGTGCGGGGAGCTCCGGCGATTGGTATTGCGGCGGCCTATGGCGTCGTGCTGGGTGCCGGATGCGGGACCGCCGAACCCGCCCTGATTCGAACACGGGTCACCGAAACCGTGGACCGGCTGGCCACCAGCCGGCCAACGGCCGTGAACCTGTTCTGGGCGCTGCAACGCATGACCAACGCGCTGTCCGGTCTGGCGGAATCGTCCGGCAGCCTGGAGATCGGCCGTCGCCTGCTGCAGGAGGCCCGCGCCATTCACGACCAGGATCGTCAGATGTGCCACGACATCGGACGGCATGGCGCTGCCTTGCTGGGCGACCGGTTGCAGGGCGTGCTGACCCATTGCAATGCGGGAGGACTGGCCACGGCCGAGTACGGAACGGCGCTCAGCGTGTTTTTTACAGCCCAGGATCTGGGATATCCGGTGCATGTGTTCGTGGACGAAACCCGACCGCTGTTGCAAGGATCCCGATTGACGGCCTGGGAACTGCAACAGCGCAACATCCCGGCCACCCTGATCTGCGATTCGATGGCCGCCCAGGTGATGAAGGAAGGGCGGGTCCGGGCGGTGCTGACCGGGGCCGATCGCATTGCCGCCAACGGAGATACCGCCAACAAGATCGGTACCTATTCGATTGCCGTGCTGGCCCGGCATCATGATATTCCGTTTTTTGTCGCAGCCCCCACGTCCACATTCGATCTTTCGATTCAAAACGGCAGCCGGATCCCGATCGAACAGCGGGCTGCCTCGGAGATTACCGAGGGATTTGGTCGCTCCACCGCGCCGCCAGGCATCGACGTCTACAATCCGGCGTTCGACGTGACGCCGGCGGAACTGATTGATGCCTTGATTACTGAACGTGGCGTGATCGATCCGGTGACCACGGAAAACATTGCGGCCCATTTTTCCAGCCGGGGCCAGGAATCGTTATCCTGAAGACTGCTGGCAGGAGACTGGACGCTCATGGCGCTGCTGATTGGAATCGACGAAGCTGGCTATGGTCCCAATCTCGGACCGCTGGTGGTTGGCGGTACGCTGTGGCAAGTGCCCGACGTGACGAGCGATCTGTATCAGTTGCTGTACCCGGTGTTTTGCAGCCCGGGACAATCCCCGCCCGAGACCAACGGGAACAACGGTTCGTCGCTGGCCGTAGGGGACTCCAAACGGCTGTATTCCAGTGGCGGCAGCCTGGCGAAGCTGGAATTGCCGGTTCTGGCGCTGCTGGCAACCCTGGGTACGCGGGTGTCGCAGGCGGTGGAGTTGTTTCAATGTTTGGCAAATATCGAACCGGATGACTTGTGCGCCCGACCCGGCTATGACTGGTCCGGCCTGTCGCTGCCGATCGACACGGATGCGGCTGGCCTGCAGCGCTGGGCCGGGTTGATTCGCGGGCAATTGGCGGCGGGTCAGGTTCATTTTCACCGAATGGCGGTTACCGTGATGTTTCCGGAGGACTGGAATCAGGGTTTGCAGGAATTTGGAAACAAGGCCAGCCTGCTGAGCATCCAGAGCTGTCGGCTGGTGCGGGAATTATTGCGGTCGCTCCCCGATTCGGAGCCACACGAACCGGTTCATATTTTTTGCGACAAGCACGGTGGCCGGAATCGTTATGCGGCCATCATCCAGCAGGAAATCACGTCCCATTTCGTAACCGTGCGGGGCGAATCGCGAGAAGCCAGTCGGTACGCGTGGTCTGACGATAACGGTCGCCGGCTGGAAATCGAGTTTTCAGCCCGCGGCGAACGCCGCATGCCGGTGGCTCTGGCGTCGATGATCGCCAAGTTTTTCCGGGAATTGTCGATGACGGCCTGGAATCGATTTTGGCAAGGGCACCTGCCGGACTTGCAACCGACGGCCGGTTACCCGCTGGATGCGCGACGGTTTCGGCGGGACATCGCCGACGTGCAACGGTCGCTGAAGATCAACCCGGCGGCGATCTGGCGGGCCCGCTGAATTCGTCCCCACGCGTTCGGCGGCGGCAGGCCGGACTTGAGTCATTTACGAAAAAATCAGGTGGCGAACGGCCGCTGCGGTCATTCACAACTCGCGGGAAATTGCCTGACTGGCCTAACCGGAATCGTCGTCATGGCTGCGCTCGGGAATCCCGCTTGACGGTGGTTGTGGCAGATTCTTTTTTGACAATTGCTGACCAGGGCGCATCTTAAGATGTGGCCAGTTTCAGGGGCAGCCAGGGGTTGCCGGCTGAAACTCATCCAGACGACTTGACCTGCCTGTTGCCAAATCGAGTTTGCCGGCCTGTCCCCGCAAGCCGGTTCGATGAGGCGACTTCAAGTCCGGGATTGGTCCCCCTCACCCTGGTCCCCCCCTGGGTTACGGCATTGCGGTCACACGGGATTCCGGAGTAACCATCGTGCTGGACAACACACTTACGCAAAACTCGCCGCAATTGCAGCCGCTCGTAATCACCGATCGGTCGACGGTCCTGATCATTGAGGACGACGAGTTGCAGCTGGAATTGCTGGAGGAAGGTCTGACACGAAACGGCTTTCACGTAGTTGCCTGCAAGACGGCCGGAAACGGTTTGCGAATGGCGATGGCGACATTGCCGGATGTGATTGTGCTGGATCTGGGCCTGCCCGACGGCAACGGAATGGAATTGTGTGTTCGTCTGGCTGACCAACCCGATACGGCCAATACTCCCATTATTATTATTTCGGGCACCACCGAAGAGGACGTTGTCCGCCGCTCGCGTGCGAGCGGCGGCAAGTTCTTCCTGCACAAGCCATACGACCCCAACACGCTGTTGTTGCTGATCAACAAGGCAATCGACGATCGCGTCAGCTGGTATTAGGACTGCCACGCCGGTTCGGCAATTCGTGAAAAGGGACTGGTTCCGGGCGCCGTTCGGTGGCACCCTGTTGGCACAAGCCGCGAGGTGCCTTTCCCGCAATCGGCGGGGGCTAGCCCCGTTCTGATTGGCCTGCCAGGTACCGGTCCCCGGTCCAGCAACCGGCGCTTGACTGTTCAGGCGGCGAAAAACCGGTTTAATGGATCGCTCTGGTGGTTCCGCTCCCGGGAGGTTGTGAGTTGACCAGTCCTGTTCCCGTTGCAATGTCCCTCGCGACTCGCGAGGAATGCCGTCGCCTGATTCGGTGGGCCCTGGATGAGGACCTGGGTTCCGCGGTCTCCGGCCGGCAACACGATATCACCAGCTGCGCGGTTGTGCCCCGGGAGGCCTCCGGATCCGCACATTTCGTTTCGCGGGGTCAGGGCCTCGTTTGCGGAATTGCGGTCTGTGAAATGATCCTCGAAATGGCCGACCGCCATTTGCACCTGCAGCCGGTTTTGAGCGATGGCCAACCCGTCCGCCCCGGTGATGTGATCGCCACGATCTCCGGCAATGCCCGTGACATTCTGATGATCGAGCGCACCTGTTTGAATTTCATGGGGCGACTGTCGGGAATCAGCTCATTGACCGCCCGTTTCGTAGCCCAAATCGGAGGCACGTCGGCGCAGGTACTGGACACCCGCAAAACCACGCCTGGCTGGCGACATCTGGAAAAGTATGCGGTGGCGGTTGGCGGCGGACACAACCACCGGTTCGGCTTGTTCGATGCGGTTTTGATCAAGGACAATCACCTGGCGCTGATGGATCTGATGACGGACCCGCCCCTGGCGGAGATCCCGGCGGCCATCGCAGCAGCTCGCCAGTGGATTGCCGACCACGCGAATGTTCTGCCGGCAGGCGCGGGGACCATCGTCGAAATTGAAGTGGATCGGGCGGACCAGTTCCAGGCGGCGATTGCCTGTCGTCCGGACATTGTCCTGCTGGACAACATGACCAATGAACAACTGGTTGCCGCCGTTGCCTGGCGCGACGCCCGGCACCCGGAGGTGCTGCTGGAGGCCTCCGGCGGGGTCAATCTGGAATCGATCGGCAATATCGCGCGGACCGGAGTAGACCGCATCAGCGTCGGGGCCCTGACCCACTCGGCCGTCAACTTCGACATCGGACTGGATTGGCAACTGGCATAACCGGCGCAGCCCAAACGGCCAGCCCGCCGGTTGATGCCCGTACGCCACAGGGGCCGGGCCGGCGTTTCCCGCGGGAATTCGGACCATTTCAAAAAAATGGACGCTCCCGGAAACCGTTGCGATCGCGCCGCTTTGACAACGATCGCCGGTGACCTAGGGTTTGAGGCAGCCACGCCCAAAATGGGGAGCGGCGAGGTTGTTCGCGCGACGAGGATGGCATGATGCCTGAGGGGACTTCGTCGCGTTTTTTATTGCGCTGTGCCATACTCCCGAACCGGCAATGCCTGGCATCCGGGGCGGGCCCATTCGTTAACCGGCCTTGCGCAACGCCCGATCCACCGCGCCACCCATGTCGGCCGGTGACTGGGCGACCTCAATGCCGGCGGCTTCCATGGCGGCAATCTTTTCGGCAGCCGTGCCCTTGCCTCCGGAGATAATCGCGCCGGCGTGCCCCATGCGTTTTCCGGCGAGGGCCGTGCGGCCCGCCACAAATCCGGCGACTGGCTTGGTCACGTGATCGCGGACGAATTCAGCGGCCTCTTCCTCGGCGCTGCCACCGATTTCGCCGATCATCAGGATCGCTTCCGTGTCGTCGTCTTGCTGAAACATCCGCAGCAACATCGATAAACGACGTCCCCACGATCGGATCACCTCCCAGACCCACACAACTGGATTGCCCCAGTCCCAGATTGGAGGTTTGCCAAACGGCCTCGTAGGTCAGCGTGCCGCTGCGACTCATGATGCCGATCCTTGCCGGGCTGGTGAATATACCCCGGCATGATGCCGATTTTGCATTGCCCGGGCGTGATGACGCCCGGGCAGTTCGGGCCGATCAGATACGGAGTTGCTGGACCTGGACACCGCTGGTACACGCGGACCATGTCGAGGACCGGGATTCCTTCGGTGATGGCCACGATCACATCCAGTTCGGCGTCGATGGCTTCCAGAATGGCATCGGCCGCGAAGGGCGGGGGCACAAAAATCATGGTGGCCTTGCATCCGGTTTCGGCGCGGGCTTCCATGACCGTGTCGAATACCGGCAGCCCATCGAAGATCTGACCACCTTTGCCGGGGGTCACACCACCGACCATTTTCGTGCCGTATTCGAGACAGCCGCGGGTATGAAACCCACCCGCATCCCCGGTGATTCCCTGGCAAATCACCCGGGTGTTTTTGTCAATCAAAATACTCATGGATGGCAACAATTGCTTTCAGAACGGGCGGAACAGTCGACCGGCGGTCAGTCGCCGGATCCAACTTTTACGCTGGCTCGGACCCAGACCCCTACTCCTGTCAATGATCGTGATCGTGATCGTGATCGTGATGATCCATGTCATCGCCATTATGTTGAGAACCATGATCCCCGTCGACCTGTTGGGTTGCGGCGCCGGCAGGGATGGCATCCTCGGCCGGCGTACAGCCCCAGACCGAGGAGATGACAACACCCAGCAGCAACGCAGCCGACAGGCGAAGGAATTGGGAAATCATCATGATCATTCCTTTCAGGGAGTTTGAACAAAACTTCGTGTTTGGTGAACTTCGTCTGGTTTGGCCGGGTTCCACACAGCGCCGGGAAACCCTGGCGGCGGATTACGCGGGTCAGGCACTGACGGTCGATGCCGCCTCAACTACTTTTTGGGCCGCGTCGGCCAGATCGGTGGCGATGATGCAATCGACCTCGGATTGTTCCAGAATCCGTCGCCCCTCGTCGACTTCCGTCCCTTCCAGCCGGACCACCAGCGGCACATTGAATGCCAACCGTTTTGGCCGCGGAGACCAGGGCATCGGCAATGGTCGAACAACGCATAATTCCCCCAAATATATTCACCAGTACCGCCCGGGTGTTGGGATCGGCCAACAGGATCCGAAACGCTTCGGTCACGGAATCCACGTCGGCACCGCCACCCACGTCCAGAAAATTCGCCGGTTCGCCCCCGTACAGCTTGATAATATCCATCGTGCTCATGGCCAGACCGGCACCGTTGACCAGACAGCCGATGTTTCCGTCCAGCTTGACGTAACTCAGTCCGGCATCGGCGGCACGAACTTCTGATTCCTCTTCTTCCGACAAGTCACGCAGTTCCAGCAACCGGGGGTGGCGAACCAGGGCGTTGTCATCAAAGGTAATCTTTGAGTCGAGAGCCAGCATTTCGCCACTGCCGGTGATCACCAGCGGGTTGATTTCAACCAGCGAACAATCCAGCTCGACGAACATCCGGCACAATGCCTTGATGAACCGGTCGGCACTGCGGACCGTCGGGCCAGCGAGACCCAGTTGTTTGCAAAGTTTGCGAATCTGAAAACTTTCGATTCCCTGGGCCGGATCAAAATGTTCCTTGAAAATCCGGTCCGGTGTTTCCTCGGCCACTTTTTCGATCTCGACGCCTCCTTCGCGGGAACACATCACAACCGGCCGGGCGCGGGCCCGGTCCAGTACGATTCCCAGGTACAATTCCCGCGCGATATCGCAACCGGCTTCGACAAAAACCCGATTGACGACTTTGCCGGCGGCCCCGGTTTGAATGGTGACCAGCCGGTTCCCGAGCATTCGAGTCGCCGCCTGCCGTGCCTCGTCAGCGGATTTGACCAACTGCACACCCCGCTGGTCCGGGTGTTCCACGATCGTTCCCTTGCCGCGGCCGCCGGCATGAATCTGGGCCTTGACGACCGCCAGGTCACCTCCCAGTTTCTCAAACGCCTCAGCGGCTTCGTCGGGGGTTGCGGCAACGATGCCTTCCAGTACGGTGACACCCGACTGGCGAAACAGCTGTTTCCCCTGATATTCGTGGATTTTCATGGGAAGCACCCAACCGTGGTTGCCAGGCCGCCGACGGCCCCGGGCACTGATGGCCGGCCCGCCCGCGAAGCTCTGCACAAGATTCAGTTACAGTTACTCCAGACGCTGGCCAACTGTGACACTCGCGGTGCGTCCGTGATGATTTAGCGGGAGATTATAGGAACGGGGCGTGCCAGCCACAAGTCATGGCGTCGGGGGGGGCGGCAAGGGATGATGGCGGCGTTGCCGGCGACGTTTTTCAGGCAACAGGCGTATTATCCCGCAAACTCCCGCGGAACCGGCTGACATTGCCACAGCCGACAATCGCCCGGGGCCAATCCCCGCGCATTCAGCAACCCGATCCCGCGCCCGGATGCGTCAATCAGCCGTCGGACCGGGACGGGGCGTTGGCCAGGTTGCGGTCAACTGTGGCCCTCAAACGCTGCAACGACTTGTTGTATTCCTCGTCGAGGGATGAGGAAAACATCATTCCCAGCCACCCGTAGAACGGTCCGCCGGGCATTGAACCGGCGCTGCGCCAAGTGACCCGCGTGGCGTTTCCCTCAGCGTGCAAGTCAATGGAGCTGTCCATTTGTGGCCAGTTGGAAAAGCGGGATGAAAAACCGATCGACCCGGGAGGATCGACCGCGGTAATCCACAACTTGCCCTCACCCCGGGGCTCGCTCCACGTCTGGGTCGCTCCGACGCCGGTCGTGCTTGCGCCCAGCTCAACCGTCAATTGGGAATTGTCATGCGCATTCCACGGGCTCCATGACTGCCAGCGTTGCAAATCGCTTACATACGGAAATACCTGTTCGGGCGTCGCCTGGATCACGACGCTGGTGGATGTCTGAAAATCGCGCGGCAACAAACTGCCGATCACCGCAATCACCAGGATCACGAACGACACCGCCAGGAAAATTCGAAGCAACAGGTTGGCCATGGCTGGACTCGTCCTAATCAAGCCGCTTGATTCGTATGGATCGAAACTCTACCGGATCGCCGTGACCGGCAAATCCGAAATGCCCGCTCACCCGGTCCTTGCCCGGATGGGGATGGTCGGCCATGAACGTATCAACACCCGCCAGATCCGTATCGAGAATGACTGAACCATTCAGCTCCACGATGATTCGTGATCCCTCAACGGTAACTTGCTGGAAATTCCACTGGCCGGGTTTTCGGAGGTATCCGCGGGCGGCCGGCACCATGCCATAGGCCGATCCATGGTATTGCCGCGGGTCGAGATCGGCATACTTGTCGGCAGTGTTATCCAGCACCTGCAACTCGCACATCCCCTGATAGGCGGTGTCGCCCTGTCCCGGGTACCGAATGGCCAAACCGTTATTGCCGCCCGGCGGCAGCCGGAATTCGAAAGTGGCCGCAAAATCGCCGAATTCCTGATCCGTAAAAATGGTCCCTCCCTGGCCGGGCCGGCACATCAGCGCATCACCGACCACCTGATAGTGATCGGTGGGTCCCGACCATCCGGCAAAATCCTGACCATTGAAGACCGACTCAAATCCTTCGCCTGCGTGCGCGGCCAGAATTTCATTGGCCTCCGGCAAACTGATTTCGCGAATGAAGATATTTCTCCAGCGTATTTCGCCACCATGGGTTTGCAGCCAGAGAGGCCCGCGAACGGGCAAGGGTTGACCCGGGTTCCAGTGATTGTTTTGCATGATGGCGTGGTCGACGACCAGTTGGTCGTTCAGCCAGACGCTGGTGCGCTGTCCGATTTGGCGGATTCGAAACCGGTTCCACTGGCCGAACGGCCGGTCGGCATGCACCAGCGGATCCTTGCCCGGTGCTCCCGGGCTGTTGTTCCACATGCCGCCGGAGCCCTTGTCGGCTCCAATGTTCCATTTGCCACCCGCCTCGGTCGTGTCCCAAATCTGAATCTGCGGACAGGCCTTGAGATAAATCCCGCTGTCGGCTTGCGGTACGGTTCGGTAATCGATCCACAATTCGTAATCACGATATTCATTTTCCGTCGACAGAAAGACGCCGGAACCATCATTGACAATTTCCCCGTTCTCCACACGCCAGTGTTCCCGCATGTTCTGGTCATCGGCAACGATCATCTCGGCCCGCTCCAGCCGCGACAGGTTGGCCAGCTGAGCGGGGTTGATATCGCGCTGGCCGTACCATCCCGCCAGATTCTCACCGTTAAACAACGCGATGAATCCAGCCGGCGGCCGGTTATCGTCCTGGGCAATCGCTGGCCGAATAGCCGGCCCGATTCCCCCAAAAAACGCGATCGTCAAAAGGCATCCGCAAAAACGCCGGCCAGGATGGTTCACTGAATGACCTCGGAATCGGGTAAACTGACTTGCCAGAACTTCCCTTCACTGTAACCAACCCGCCCGCAACACGTCACTACCCGAGCCGGAGAAACCTGAGCGTGAGTGAGGAATCGATTGCCCGACTGTTTGTGAACGAATCCGGCGAACTGCTGGAACAGGCCCTGGTCAAGATTCGTCACTGTCTGTCCCAGCTGTCGACCGGGCAAATCTGGTGGCGATCGCGGCCAGCCGACAACAGCATCGGTAATCTGCTCCTGCACATTTCGGGTAACCTGCGGCAATGGACCGTGTCCGGAATCGCCGGCGGCGATGACGATCGGGACCGGGACCACGAGTTCGCCTGTACGGAAATGATCCCGGCCCGCGAGTTAATCGAACACGCCGAGGCCACCGTCAGCGCCGCTGCGAAATGTTTTTGAGAGCCTGACGGTGCAACAGCTGTCCGAATCACGAGACATCCAGGGTTTCAACGTGACCGTGCTGCAGGCTGTGATGCATACCGCCAGCCACTTTGTCGGCCACACCCACCAGATCGTTTTCATCACGCGAATGATCCTCGGCGACAAGTACCGGTTTCAGTGGTCCGGCGGCGGTGATCGCGGCCAATTGCCGATTTGACCGGGGTCGGTCTGCCCGACATCCGCCTACTGGTAATCCGCTGGCCTGACGCCCTTGCGGAACCGGTCAAACCCGAACGGGCTGGGCCGGTAATCGCCCACCGGATCGACGCTGGAAACATCGGCAATGGCCGATTCCAGACCACTCATCAGCAGGACAGCGTTGACGATCAGACGCCGCAGTCCGGCGCTCTCGAAATCGGTGGCGGCACCCATGGTGGTACAAAACACTTCGGCTGTTTTCCCGCTGGCGGTCTGATACGGTCGAATCCAGGCCAGCGGCATCATCGGGTCGTTTTTGGGACCTTCGACGGGAGGGCTGTCCGGTTGCATGCCACCGAGAACCTGACCCCACAACAGCACCGTGGCATCGTCCGGCAACTGGCGAATTCCATAGACATCGGTGGGTCCCCAGACATCTCGCACGCCGCCCAGCAACACATGACCGGCGTGATCCGGATTGACGATTCCCCGCGTGGATTCGCTGCCATGCGCGCCGTGGTGACTGACCCAGGTTTCGCCCAGTACCTGGCGACCAAACCCTCCCGGCCACTGTTGCGAGTTGTATCCGTAGCGGGCATAGGGACTGGGACTGTCGGCCGGGTAATTGAAGGCATGGGTCGATGTGCGCAGGGCAATCAGCGGTTTGCCGGCCATCAGGAAATCATCAAAGCATTTCATCTGCTCATCGGGCAGGTTGCGAAATCGCAAGGCGATGATGGCCAAATCAGCCGTTTCCAGCAATTCCATGCCCGGAATGTTGGCTTGCTGATTGGGATCAATTTCCCCGGTTTCCGCGTCAATCGCGAACAGTACGTGACAGGTAAAGCCGTGGCGGTGAGCAAGCATCTTGCCCAACATGGGCAACGCTTCCTCGCTGCGGTACTCCTCATCGCCGGAGATCAAAACGATCGTCTTGCCGACACCGGGCAGATCCATGTCGGCGTCCGGTTGCCAGGTGCACCAGCGGATCGGGCCAGCGCCCGGGGAGGGATCCGCGGTGGAGTCCTGGGCCCGTCCCGGCGCGGCATGGCCGCACAGAATCCCCAGCAGCAGCATGACCGACAGGGCCCGGACAATCTGAATGATGGCTGGCATGATCGTGATCCTCGCATCGGTTGGCCGGCCATTCCCGATGGCCAACCCCCGTGGGTCATCGGGTCAGTACGAATTGGAACCGAAGTTGTCCAGACTGGCAAGCGAGCGGCCCTGACGGGTACCGGAACTCACCGAACCGGGGCGCCCGGTCAGTCGGCGGTTCGATCGTAGTCCCCCCGGGTGTATTGGTCATGACGGAAACGGTTGTGAATCGGGCTTTGGCCAGATAAACTCGCAATTCCATCGCCCCGGCGGTAACCGGTCCGTGCCCGCCCCCTGTCCGGGCGTTTCCACCCTCGTCTTTTGGTGAACTGAAACTGATTTTGATGAAACACTCCCGTTCCTGCCGCCTTCGCATCGGCGATTGCGTGACCGCGTGCCTGTCATTCATGGCCGCCCGTTCCCGAGCCAGTTTTGCCCTTGCTGGAGTCTTGCTGGCAACCGGTATTGGCCGGTTGTCCGCCTGCGACGAAGGGATGTGGCTGTTTAATAATCTGCCCACCGCCCACCTGGCGGAGCAGTACGGGTTCGAACCCGATGCCGCGTGGGTCGACCACCTGATGAAGGCCAGTGTCCGTTTCAATTCCGGTGGCTCCGGTTCGTTTGTCTCGTCCGACGGACTGGTTTTGACCAACCAGCATGTCGGATCCGACACCTTGCAAAAACTGTCCAATGCGCAGCGGAACCTGCTGTTGGAGGGGTTTTTGGCCAAAGACCGCAGTCAGGAAGAACCGGCTCCGGACCTGGAACTCAATCAGCTGATTTCCATCAGCCCGGTCTCGGAGCGGGTCAACAACGCGATTGCCGACAACATGTCAGCGGCCGATGCCGCGGCCGCCCGCCGCGCGGTAATCGCCGAAATTGAGCAGGAAGCCCGCGAGAAATCCGGCAATTACTGCAGCGTCGTAACGCTGTACGGCGGCGGGCAATATCATCTGTACGAGTACAAACGGTATACGGATGTACGGCTGGTTTGGGCACCCGAGCAGGCGGCCGCCCAGTTCGGTGGCGATGCCGATAACTTCGAGTTCCCGCGGTATTGCCTGGACGCCTGTATCTTTCGGGTTTACGAAGATGACCAGCCGGCCCGGATCGAACATTATCTGCGCTGGAATGACGACGGCCCGGCCGAGGGAGAACTGGTTTTTGTTTCAGGCAACCCGGGCAATACCAGCCGTATTTATACGACGGCCGCGCTCAAATACGAACGCGATGTCCGCATGCCCGACGTACTGAATTATATCCGTCGCCGGGAGATTCTGTTGCAACAGTATTCGCTTGAGGGTCCCGAGCAAAAACGGCGGGCCGCCGACGAACTGATGAGTTACCAGAATTCCCGCAAGGCCTATACGGGCATGCTGGCGGGGTTGCAAAACCCCACGTACATGTCGCAACTGATGAACCGCGAACAGGAACTGTTGCAGAAAATCGCGGCGGACCCGCAACTGGCCGACCTGGCCAGCGCCTGGGAGGAGATTCGTGACGTCCAGCAAAAACGGGCCCGGCTGCGGCGTCAGGCGTTTACACTGAACACCCGCCTGTATGGTATCGCCCGTACTCTCGTGCAGCTGGCGGCCGAGGACGAGAAGCCCAATACCGCCCGACTGCCCGAGTATCGGGACTCCAATCGCGAATCGCTGATGCAGGGGCTGTTATCCGAGGCTTCCATTTATTCCGATCTCGAACGGGTGAAACTGGCCGACCTGATCGCCCGCACGGTCGAGGTGCGTGGAGCCGATGACGCGATGTGCCAGATGATGCTGAATGGCAAAAGTCCTCGCGAGCGGGCCGATGAATTGATCTGCAATACGAAACTGGTGGATAACAACGTTCGGCAACAGCTGGCCGAGGGCGGGACCCAGGCGATCCGCTCGTCCGACGATCCCCTGATTGTCTTTGCCGCATCACTGGATCCCGAGGAACGACGTCTGCGGGCGGAAGATGAGGAACTGGACGAAATCGAGCGGCAGGCTTATGCCCGAATTTCCCGGGCCCTGTTCGCCATTCGCGGAACCTCGGTCTATCCCGACGCCACGTTCACCCTGCGACTGGCCTATGGTGTCGTCAAGGGTTATGAGGAAGACGGAAAGACGATTCCCCCCTGGACAACGATGGGCGAGGCCTTTCAGCACCAGCTGGAACACGACAACCGCGAACCGTGGCTGCTGCCCGCGTCGTGGATGGCTGCCAGGGAGCGGTTGCCGGCAGCCACGCCGCTGGATTTTGTGTGTACCGCGGACATTATTGGCGGCAACTCCGGCAGCCCGGTCGTTAATCGCAAGCTGGAACTGGTTGGCCTGATTTTTGACGGAAATATCCAGTCTCTGACCAGCGACTTTTTCTACAGCGATTGCCGGGCGCGAGCCGTCAGCGTCAATGCCGGAGCAATTCGGGCGGCCCTGCGGTACGTGTATCAGGCGGAATTCCTGGCCGATCAACTGGGTCATTGAGGCCCAACCCATAACCCTTTCGAAACCTGGTTCTAGTTACGGACGTCCGGTATGAGCAATCCTCGCACCCGATTCTGCCTTGTTGTCACCGGCATTCTTGTGGCCAGTGCCTGGATACTGCCCATCCATGCCCAGTCGATTCGGATGAGCGACTTGCCTGGATTTGCCCGGGTCCAGGACGCCCGGTCGGCATTCGGAAAAATCCGGGGAGGGCAGATCAGCAACGTTCACTGGTCGACCGATAACGGCATGCTGTACTTCTCGGGGCCAGCCGGACGGCAACAGCTGGACCTGGCCAGCGGCCTGGTGTCGGCGGCCGAGAACGAGCCGGAGCGGACCGAATCCCCGGATGATTCCGGTCGCCGCCGTTTGTCCACGGCCGCGCGGGCCCGTCAACGCACATCCATTACCAGTCCCGATGGAAAATGGAAGGCTCAATACGCCGACTTCAACATCCAGCTGCAGCCGCTGGACGAAACCGGCAAGGCCGACGGAGCCGCCATTGTCGTTACGGTCGACGGCACGGAAAAACACCGCTTTGGGACCGCCTGCTGGGTCTACGGCGAAGAATTGTACCAGCAGGACGCCATGTGGTTTTCACCCGACTCCAACAAGCTGGCTTTCTATGAAATCGATGAAAGCCACATGAAGACCTATTACCTGACCGGGCAGAATACGGGTTTGTATACGACGCTGAACAAGGAACAGTACCCGAAGGCCGGCGAGGACAACCCGCACGTTCAATTGCACATCTACGATATCGAATCAGGAGAAACGGTATCGGTGGCAGTCGACGGCCCCGCTGACCAGTACATCTACGGAATTGAGTTTTCGCCGAACGGCGAAGAATTGATCTTTCACCGAACCAATCGCCTGCAAAACAAACTCGATATTCTGGCGGCCAACGTGGCGACAGGCACGGTGCGAACGATCGTTACCGAAACCCAGGAGACGTGGCAGGAAAATTCACCGCTCATGAGGTTTTTGGAGGACGGACAGCGATTTGTCTGGGAAACCGAAAAAACCGGCTGGAAACAATTCGAATTGCGACACATCGACGGCCGCCTGATAAAAACCCTGACCGCCGACGCGGATTATCCCGTGCACCAGATTGTCAGGATTGACGAGGCCGCTGACTGGTTGTACTACACCGCATTCAGTGACGAAAACCGGCTGAACCAGCAGTTGCACCGGTGTCAACTGGATGGCAATGACGCCGTGGAATCATCGCGTTTGACGCCCGGCGGTTTCTATTATTCGGGATTTGAAATCGCCCCCGACCATCAGTCTTTCGTGGCCAGTTTTGAAACCGTTTCGGATCCGCCAGCGGTTGCCGCGTTTGACATGCAGGGCAACCGGATTTGCCTGCTGGCGGAAGCGGATACCTCGGCCCTGGAATCCCAAAACCTGACACCCGGCGAACTGTTTTCGTTTCCCGCAGCCGATGGCCAGGCCACCCTCTACGGGCGGCTGTTCCTGCCCCGCAATTTCGACCCGGATCGCCAGTATCCCCTGTTGATCGATGTGTACGGTGGCCCGCATTCGGTAGGCGTGACCAACCGCTTTAGCGCCGGCAATCCGTATTGCGAGTTGGGCTTTGCCATCGCCTCGATCGGCAACCGCGGGACCATGAATCTGGGCAAGGCCTTTGAAAGTGCCACCTACCAGCAACTGGGAATCCTGGATCTGGATGACCAGGCCGCCGGAGTCCGATTCCTGACGGAACGCCCCTATCTGGACGGCAGCCGCGTGGGAATTTTCGGACATTCGTATGGCGGGTACCTGTCGGCGCTGGCCCTGTTGCGCTATCCGGACGTGTTCCATGTCGGAGTCGCCGGCGCGCCGGTGACCGACTGGAAAAACTACGACACTATCTACACCGAACGTTATATGCGGACACCCCAGGAAAATCCCGACGGATACGCGGCGGGCTCGTGTATCCAGCACGCTGACAAGCTGACCGGAAAACTCTTTCTGCTGCACGGTCTGGTGGACGACAACGTACACCCCTCCAATACCTGGCAACTGGTGGAGGCCCTGCAGAAAGCCGGCAAACGGTTTGACCTGATGGTTTATCCGAACAGCGCGCACGGGTTCCCCTACAACGAATTGAAATGGGAATACCTGATCCGGCATCTGCAGCCGGCGCCCGTGGATTCCAGTCAACCCTGACCGGACCGCCCCGATTTCCCCGGAACTGCAGGAGTTGGGCAGGCGGTTCCCGTCGCACTCCGGAATATTCGCGGGAAATTTCGACTGCCGGGCCATCGCGTTTCCCGATCAGGGATTTCCGAATCCGGAATTCTCCCTCGATCGGTCGTCCGCCCGGTCGCCGGTGCTCCAGCCGATGCGGTGTGTCAGCCAGATAACGACCGCCGCGCAGATGACAGCGATCGCCCCGCAAATCGTTGCCGACCGGTAATCCCCAAAGATCAGGTAGCCGGTCAATGGCAGCACACTGTAAACAATACCGGCGGCGAAAAAGGCCGCCGCCACGGAAAGGCTCAGGTGGCGGTCGACCTGCACGCCGGGACAGCGGCGGGCGACCGGTTGCCATCCTGGGCCACCCGGACGCGCGAGCCGGTAAAAACGCTCCAGTTTTTCCGGCGACTCAGGCCGGGTCAGCCACGTGGCCAGCAACCAGCAGGCCATGGAGCCGAAGGCGACGATCATGATTTTGAGTTGCGGTGTCGACACGGCGACAACTTCGGTTCCGATTCCGGAACTCCCGGTGACCCCCACCAGCAGAAAAAACACCAGCGAAGCCAGCATGGCCACGATTTCGCTCCACGCATTGATCCGCCACCAGAACCAGCGCAACATAAACACGGCTCCGGTTCCGGCGCCCAGGGCCAACAGAATATTCCAGATGGCATCAATGGACTTGTCGCGCATGATCCACGCCGCCACGCCGCCGGCCGTCAACACCAGAATCGAGGCGATTCGCGAGACACGGGCGTAATGGCGATCGCTGGCCTGCGGTCTGACAAATCGTTGATAAACGTCCCGAACCAGATAGGAAGCGCCCCAGTTCATTTGCGTGCTGATGGTTGACATAAACGCGGCAAAAAAGGTAATCAGCATCAAACCCAGCAAACCCGGCGGGGCGAGTTCACGAATCACCATCGGATAACCCACGTCCGGTTTGAAATCATGGTCCGCCAGGTAGTTTTGGCGGAGTTCCGGGTAAATCGCCAGGGCCACGAAGGCCACGATGATCCACGGCCACGGCCGCAAGCAATAATGGGCCAGCTGAAACCAGAGCGTGGCCAGCAAGCTGTCTCGTTCGTTTCGACAGGCCGCCATCCGCTGAACCACGTAACCACCACCACCCGGCTCGGCACCCGGATACCATGTCGCCCACCACTGCATCAGGGCCACAATCAGAAACGCATGGACGGGCATCCAGGCGTTGTTTCCTGTCAGGTCCGGTAAATACTGCAGCGCGGCCTCGCCATCGGCGAATTGACTACTCACTTTTTCGCGCAAGGCGTCGACTCCGCCGACGTGATTAACGGCCACAATCGCCAGAACAATACAGCCCGCCATGGCCAGCACAAACTGCAACGCGTCGGTAATCGCCACCCCCCACATGCCCGAGATGCCGGCATAGATGCCCACCACCGCCAGACAGCCCAGCAACAGCCACCACTGGCGCCACTGGGAATCAGGTTGATCGGCGAACAGCGTGGCATCAAAAAACGTAATCATGGCGCCGCACACCCAGCCGATGATGATCGCGTTGACCAGCAGCGCGACATACACGGACCGAATCGCCCGCAACGCCGCCGCCGGTTTCCCGCCATACCGCAACTCCACCAGTTCGACATCGGTTACGACCCGGGTTCGCCGCCAGAGTCGGGCATACACGAATACCGTGATCATGCCGCCCAGCGCAAAGGCCCACCAAATCCAGTTGCCCGCCAGTCCGTTTTTGATGACGATTCCGGTCACCGCCAGTGGCGTATCGGCGGCAAAGGTCGTCGCCACCATGCTGGTTCCGGCGATCCACCAGGGCAGGGAGCGGCCCGAAATAAAATACTCTTCCAGACTGCGGCCCGCCCGCCGACTGAACACCACGCCAATGACCAGCGTCAGGGCAACGTAACCAAGGATGATGATCCAGTCGATTGGCGCAAGGGTCATGAATCGGCCTGGCGGTCAGGAGGGAGATTACTGGTTGGGCTGACCTGGTTCGGCAGCCGGCTCGGTGGAGATCGCCGACAGCTTGTCCCGGGCCAGTTGCAAGGCCGCCGCGGCCCGCTCGACCGCGTCGGCACTGTGCCGAATCTGGTACTCCGAAACGTAGCCTCGATTAACGGCATTTTCGCTGCGCCGCAACTGGTCCTCGGCGTATTGCAGGTCGAATTCGGCCCGCATCACGTCAATTTCTCCGGCAATACGACGCTGGCCCGATTCGGCCAGCGCCAAATCCAGTTCCCGCGCCGCCCGCCGAACCTCGTATCGACTGCGCTCGATTTCGATCGACGACAACAACCCGCGAAAGTACAGACGCTTGTTTTGTTCCAGCGTTTGCCGGGCCAGACCCAGCTGCCGCCGGGCATCATAGACCGACAACTGGATCGTATTAAACATCAGGCTTTCCAGCCGCGCCACCCGTGATTCCAGTTCGTCGATGCGCTGATGGGCGGTGGCCGGCCGGGGCTCCCGGATTTCCTGCCAGCGAACCGGAAATCCCGCGTAGCCCAGCGAAATCAGGCTGAACAGACAACCCGCAACGACCCAACCCGTCGTCCCGTTTGTGAATGGCATCGTATTTCGGTCCTTCCGCAGAAACCAGGCTCCCGGCGGGAAGGCATCCGGCGGATGCTTTCCCAAACGGCGTCATTGTAGCGTGGCACGTCTTGCCCTACAAAAAACGCCCGGCACCAGGCAGGGCGGGACGGAATCCGGGATTGTCGTATTCCCGGTCCAGGTCAGGTCGCCGATCGTTATTTGGCGAGTGAATCCCGGATCTCGGTCAACAACCGGACTTCCGCCGAAGGTCCCGATTCTTCTTCGGCCTTTCTCATGAAACGGGCCATCACCTTGATCGCCACAAACACCGCAAAGGCAAGAATCAAAAAGTCGAGGACATTTTGAACAAAGGTCCCGTAGTTCAGAAAGATAGGATCGCCGTCGCTGGACTGGCCCATCGTCAGCCGCAGCTGACTCAAATCAGGGATCTTCAGTAACGCCCCGATTAACGGCGAGATAATGTTGTCGATAAACGATTTGACAATCGCCGCCGAAGCCGTCCCAATGACGATGCCAACGGCCATGTCAACCAGATTGCCCTTGAATGCAAAATCCTTGAAATCCTGAATAAATCCCATGCCGTTTCCCTTTACTGTGAAGCATGCTGGAAAAGAGGTGAATCGCGGTAAGGAACACACGCAACAGAACACACGCAACATTCGAAATGGGCCCTTCCCCGAGGACGCAATGCCGTCAGTCGCTGGCGTGCAGCTGTGATGTTGTACCCCAAACGCCAAAACTCGGGCAATATCCTCAACGCGGCCCATCCCGGGTGACCGCGGCCCATCCCGGGTGACCGCGGCGACAGCGATGAACAGGACGCGGCACGGGACATGCCGTGTGGACCTGACGGATGCCGCAGGTGGCGGGATCCCCCGGACCCGTTCGGCCCCCGCAACGGCTGCCGGGCGAGCCAGCCGTTGCGTTTTGCCGGGGTACCCGCCCCTCGGCATTGAACGACGTTACGCGTTGCCCTGCGACTCGGCGATATCGACGAGGGTTCGAACAAAATAGCCGGTCGCCCCGGCATCTCGCCAGGCGGCCGGCTTGTCGGCAAAGGCGGGGCCGGCAATGTCAACATGGACCCAAGGCAATCCGGCCACGAATTGTTCCAGCAGTTTGGCCGCCGTAATGGCGCCTCCCCAGCGACCTTCGCCGACGTTTTTGATATCCGCAACCTTGCTGCGAATCAGTTCATCGAATTCTGCAAACATGGGTAATGGCCAGGCGGTTTCTCCGCACTGCACGGATGCCTGCCGAACCCGATTCAGCCACTCGTCATGATTGCTCATCAATCCGGCGATACCAGTTCCCAGCGCCACGACGCAGGCGCCGGTCAGGGTTGCCAGATCGATGATGCGAGCCGGTTTTTGCGAAACGGCCACGTCCAGCACATCGGCCAGCACCAACCTTCCTTCGGCATCGGTATTGTGAACTTCGATCGTCGTCCCGTTGCGTGCCGTGAGCACGTCGCCCAGCTTGTAGGAACGTCCGCTGACCATATTTTCAACCAGACCGACCAGCCCAACCACATTGACCGGCAGTTTCAATTCGGCGATGCCCTGCATGGCCCCCAGTACCGTGGCGGCACCGGCCATATCACACTTCATCGTCAACATGGACTCGCTGGGCTTCAGCGACAACCCGCCGGAATCAAACGTAACTCCCTTGCCGACGAGGGCCAGGGGCTGGCTGGCACCACCGCCGTGATACCGCATGATGACCAGTCGGGGCGGGCGATCCGAACCGTGCGCCACCGCCAGCAACGATCCGCAGCGCTCCTGCGCGAACCGGTTTTCATCCCAGATTTCGACATCGAATCCGGCCTGGTCACCGGATGCCTGGCAGGCCGCGGCAAATGACTCGGGGAAAACGTCCTGGGCCGGTTGATTGACAAGCGTCCGCGTCCGGTCCACAGCCCGCGCCAGAATCTCCGCCCGCCGCAGCGCGGCCGCATCCGGACCATGCCAAATCACTTCGTGCAAGGGGTGCAGGTTTTTTTCCTTGCGATACAAATCCTGGCCAATACAACCGGTAACACTGCCGACGATCGCATCGCACCAGTTGGCCGGTTCCAGGCAAAACGCCACCGGGCCGCGTTGTCGTTCGGCCAGGGCTTTGGCGGCGGCGGCGGCGACCCGAAACGACGACGTGGAATCGGCTTTTTCGGCTTCTCCCAGACCCACCACGCACAGACTGCCGGCGGCCAATCCGGGAACTCCCGGCAGCGATGTCACCTTGTACAGGCCGGTGGCGATATCCCCGGAATTCACCAAACGCGTTAACAATCCGTCACTGGCCCGGTCGACCTGCTGGGCCTGGCCGGTCAGCGGCTGGTCTTTCCCGACGCCGATCACGACAACGTCGCACTGGATTTCATGAGCGTTTTCGTCGGTCCTTGTGATTTTCATATTCGTGGATCAGGCTAAATTCATTCAGGCGGGAAGAATCAGGCCCCATTTTATTGATCTGCCAGGCAACGAACAGGCCGTATGGGATATCGCAGTACCCGACAATGTGTGGAAGATTTGCGCCGCCACGGCCATCTGGTCGAGGTCGACGTGCCCGTCGATCCGCGACTGGAAATGGCGGAAATCCAGCGTCGTGTTTTTGCCAGCGGGGGTCCGGCGATTTTGTTTTCCAACGTCACAGGTTGCCGGTTTCCGATGGTTTCCAATTTGTTTGGAACCTTGCCCCGGGCCCGATTCCTGTTTCGCGATACCCTGGAACATGTGCGGCGGGCCATCGAACTGAAAATCGATCCGACCGCCCTGATGCGACAACCGTTTCGTTACTGGAAAGCTCCGTTGACCGCCCTGGCCATGCGTCCCAGGCGGGTGCGGCGGGGGAGCGTGCTGCAAAATCAGACCCGGATCAGTCAACTTCCGCAACTGGTTTCGTGGCCTGCCGATGCGGGCGGCTTTGTAACGCTGCCGCAAGTTTACAGCGAGGACGTTACGTCCCCCGGGCTGAACCACAGCAATCTGGGCATGTACCGCATTCAACTCACCGGCAACCGGTACGAAACCGACCGGCAGATTGGATTGCATTACCAGATCCATCGCAGTATTGGTGTGCATCACACTCGCGCCCTGAATGCCAACCGCCCGTTTCGGGTAAACATTTTCGTGGGAAGCGCACCGGCCATGACGCTGGCGGCCGTCATGCCCTTGCCCGAAGGCATGAGCGAACTGTCGTTTGCCGGTGCCCTGGCCGGACATCGCATCCCGATGCTGGGCAAACGGCAACCATTGCCGATTTACGCCGACGCCGATTTTTGCATCTGCGGCCGGGTCCATCCCGACCTGTTATTGCCCGAGGGTCCGTTTGGAGATCACCTGGGCTATTACAGTCTGCAGCACGATTTCCCGGTGCTGGACGTCGACACCGTCTATCACCGTGACGACGCGATTTGGCCATTTACGGTCGTGGGACGACCACCCCAGGAAGACACGATTTTCGGGGAGCTGATTCATGAATTGACAGGCCCGATCATTCCCACCGTCTTGCCCGGCGTCAGCGCCGTCCATGCCGTGGATGCCGCCGGCGTGCATCCCCTGTTGCTGGCCATCGGCAGCGAAAGGTACACGCCGTGGCACCCGGGCCGGGGTCCCCAGGAACTGTTGACCCAGGCCAATGCCATACTCGGGCAAGGCCAGTTGTCACTGGCCAAGTACCTGTGGATCATCGATCGGGCGGCAGATCCGGAACTGGACATTCAGGATGTGGGTGGTTTTTTGACAAGTGTGTTGCGGCGTGCCGATTGGCGCCGCGACCTGCATTTTCAGACCCAAACCACGATCGATACGCTGGACTATTCCGGCAGCGGGATGAACCAGGGGTCGAAACTGGTCATTGCAGCCGCGGGCGAGCCGATTCGACCGTTGTCCGCGGAACTGCCGCAGGACTGGTCCGGGCTGCCGGGTTTTGGTCGGGCTTGCGTTTGCCTGCCGGGCGTTTTGGCGATTGACGGAACCGCCTACGAGCCGAATCAGGTCCGCTGGTGGGACCAGCTGGAACCGGCCCTGCAACAATCCCTGGGGGTTGACCAGTGGCCGCTGATTGTCATTGTCGACGATGCCCGGTTTTGTGCGGCCAGTCTGAACCATTTCCTGTGGGTGGTATTTACCCGCAGCAACCCGGCCAGCGATGTTTTGGGAGTCGACTCGTTCGTTGTCGACAAGCACTGGGGATGCCGGGGTTCTCTGGTGATTGATGCCCGCATCAAACCGCACCATGCGCCGCCCCTGGTTGAGGACGCCGGGATCACCCGGAAAGTCGACGCCATGGCCAGCCGTGGCGGTCCGCTGGCCCCATGGCTGTAGCCGATCGCGACCGGGGCCGGCCGGCTCCGACCCGGTTCGGTGGCCCCTTGTTTTGCCGGATCCGCCAGCTGCCTGTCCCTGGTTCAGCGACGTGCCAGCTAGGCAGCATTCAGGACGCACCCGTGCGTGGCGGCATCGATCCACTGTTTGACTTCGGCCAGGTCCGGTTTCTTGCTGTTCCGCAGAATCCGGGCGCCTTCCTTGCTGTCGGCAAACGGTGCCACTTTGGCCAACAGCTCATCGGCATTCATGGTTGCCAGCGTGGCAGGGTCGTTGATGCCGCAACTGACCAGCAGCTGGACGTCATGCCCCCGCAAATTGGGAACCTGACACATCAAACGAATCTGTCGCTGCCAGGTTTCAATCACTCTGGTCGACATCCGCCGGTTTTCCAGTCGAGCGGACATGTCGGCCGCATCGGCATTCAAAAAATCGTCAACCGTCCTGACACCGATCGATTTGAATCGCTCGGCGGTCTTGGGACCAATCGACGGGGCTGTTTCCAGTTCGTCGGACAATTGCAAATGAAACTTGTATTGGACGGCGGGTCGGGTTGATCCCGGGTGCGGCGGAACGGGCGAGTGAGGCTGCCGCCGCGTCGCGTCGTCGGACTGCGTGAGTTCGATTTCCCGTCGACCCGAGCGGTAACTGGCAGCGCGGGTCATGGCGGCCAGTTCCTGCGGGCGCTGCCTCGCCGCTGGCCAGGAACGCCGGGGCCGACGCCGGGTTCGCCAGGCGGGATCGTTTTTGAGATGGTCCACCCAGCTGTGCAGTTGCCCGATACCCAGTCCGGTGTGCGCCGCGTGACTGCGACGTCTGACGGACGATTCCCGAAATCGTTCGACCCGCTCCACGACGTCAGCCGGGCTGGACTGGATCAGCATTTCCGGATCGGTGATTCCGGCGTCAACCAGGGCCCGTGCCTGTCCGGTCTCGATTCGGGGCAGGCTGACCAGCAACCACGCCTGGGCTTGCCAGCGCCTGCAGCTGTTCGCGACTAAAACCGCGGCGCAGCAACTCCGGCCCTTCCTGGTCCAGGTCCAGATCCAGCAGTTCGCCAATGGTACCAATATTGACTGACTCCAGTGCCGGCAAGTAAATGGATTCCACCAGGTCAATCCGGGTCAGCGACGTCGTCAAATCGGCGACCGGAACATCGAGAGTTGCGTCTGGCTGCGGGGAATTCGCCATTTCGCGAACCGCCCGAATCGGGGCGGTGGGAAATTCGTGGCGGGCGAGCGGTTTGGCGGTGATTCGGCCGGACGGGACCGGATAGTGATTGGCCATCGGGCTGGAATTCGACGCATCAACCAGCGTGTGATGGTCGCTTCCCGGCCAGCTCGACGATGGATAAACCGGTCGCGAGATTCCGGGATCCGGGTACCACACGGGTTCGATAAAATCGTTGTCCGGCAACTCGTAAACCGGCAGCCCCTCGTTCCGAGCCGTATGACCCAGGGATGCTGATGCGGTGACCAGAATAACCTGGTGTCCGTTTCGGCAAAACGATTCCAGCGTGGTCACCAGAGACTTGTCCGGGCTCTCGGCCAGTTGTTCTGTGATTACCAGCGGCATCCGGATGCCGCGCATCGCCAGGTGGGCCACAGCAGCCAGACAAAGACTCAACCGGGCAAGCGATTGATCGGCGGCGGACGCCATCGCCAGTTCGTGGCGACTGCGGCCCGGAGCTCCCAGCCAACACCGCTGTTGGCCATCCACGGCGATCTGTGACCAGCGCCCCCGGTCAGCCTGGCGAGGTACCGGGCGGCATCCGTCAGGAAATAATTGGGTTTCCATTGATACCAGGGCCGGTCTGACTGGACCTGGCGTTCCAGGGTTTGCATTTCCCGCATCAGCCTGGAATGCCGGGCGTCCAGCTCTGCTTGGCGCTGCCGGTAGCTGGCCGACCCCTGCTGGTTGATTTCGCTGCGGCGATTGATCAGCAATACCCGCCGTGGCTGAACCTCGCTGGACGCCTGTTCCAGTCGGTGGATTTCTTTGGTCAGGGCCGGTCGCCGGGCATTCAGGTCCGCCAGCCGCCGCCGGACTTCGGTCTCCCCGGGCGGCAGCGTTTCCGGGGTTGCCGCTGTCGGCAGCGGACGCAATGGTTCGACCAGAAACCGGTTGCGGGCGGCCAGGTATCCCTCCTGTTCGGCACAAGCCATGAATTGCCGATCGGCCCGCTCGATCGCGGTGGCACCGGCCGCATCGCGTTTGCCGATCTCGGCAATCAACTGATCACGGCGAGCCAGCAGCTTTTGTACATTCTCCTCCATTGCGCGGAAACAGCGGCGCAGTTGTTTCAGTTCGGCAACCGCGGCCCGATGCCGGACATGCGTGTATTGATGGCCCAGTTCGTTGCAAAGCGCCTGCAAATCGTCTCGCATTTCGTGGCACATTGATTTGACTTCACGCGCATGTTCCGGGGTTGTCCACGCCGGGTCCAGGGCGCGCACCAGTTCATCCGTGCGCCTTACTCTGGTTTCCAGCGAGGCCAGAATGGTACGGGCCTCGTGGTAGGGGTGATCCTGCGAATCGATACCCAGTTCGCTGGTGACCGTCATGGCATCGCGAAGTTTTTCCCGTTGCTGCTGGATTTCATGTTGCACGCTTCGCCAGCAACGAATCTGGAAATCGATCTCGTCCAGACGTTCGTAGTACAGCAACAAGTCCGATGGCGGACCGCTGACGGGAGTCTGGCGGGCTTGCAACTCATCCCGCTCGATGCAGCCGCCCAGCTCGGCGATTTCCCGATCCAGTTCTGCCAACCGCTGGCGTTCATTCTGAATCCGAACCTGAACGGCATCCCATTCGGATTGCAATACGGCCAGTTCATGCTCGATCGAAACCAGCTGATCCCGATTTTCGCGATCAAACGAGGCGGCCTCATCCAGCAAACACTGCCGTTGCACACCCACTGCGTTCAGCTCCCCCACGACCTTTTCCAGTCGAGCCACGCGCGCGTCAGCGGCCGTCCGCCATGACTGATAGCTGGCCCGGTCGGCGGCAAAGGGCATGGTGCTGCCCGGCGTGACGTCACTGGACAAATCCAGATCGAAGTGCCGCAGCAGACATTTCAACAAATCCGACGGAGATCCCGACGCCCCGGATCCCAGGGTCACCTGAAACAACTGATTCCAGGTTTCGCGATCCAGGTGATTCAGCCAGTCGGGTGTCCGGTAACCCGCACCGTTGCCGTAAATGTCGGATACCGCCAGCTGACCTTCGGGATGTAATCCGGATCGGGTCAGTCGGTAGGGGTGACCACCGGAAGTGACTTGCAAATAGCCCGCGGCGGAGGAGCAGGTTGAGGCCGCGCAGAGAATTCATCGCAACCGAACAGCACGTACTGCATAAACCGCGCGATGGCCGTTCCGGCATGGGCCGAATGACTGCAGACCACGTTCAACCCGTCGGACAATCGTTGCAAGTGCACCGATCGACCGGCAGCCGGATGGATAGCGATTTCCGTAAGCTTCATGCTTGTTGCTCCATTATTCCTGAATGGACCCTGAACCAGGCGCTTTCGGGGCAGGGCAGGACCCGCAATCGTTCGCCGGAGCCGATTGTGTCAAACCACGCCACGGCGAAGATCGCACGCCACGGCGAAGATCGCAGGTCGATCGATGTTGGAACAGACAAGTCGGTATGTTTCGAGCCACAAACTGGTTGCGGCGCGTCCCGTGGGAACCACCGTTCTTGCTGGCCGGCTGCTGCGAAACGCGCGGGCCCGATTGTCGCCACAACATCCTTTTTGGGTTATCGACAAAAGGCGAAAACAGGCGGGCAGACGGCGGCTCGCCGGTTTCCGGGAGACCGAATCTAGTCCACAAGCGCCCCAATCACCTAGATCAGTTTGACAACCCGGGATGAACGCTAACGGCCGGACCGTCGGGCCTCTGGCGGCCCCGGCAATCAACCATGCAGCGACCAACCGCCGGATTCCGGTCAGGGATCTTGTCCCCGGCCACACTATCGACCGCCATCGCCCGCCGACACTAAAAACTCAATCCCGCCTCGACAATAAACGAATCGTCGAAATCCAGGCTCAAGGATGGATTCTCGTATTCCAGACGGCGACCAAATACATAGCCCAATTCGATATTGAATCCGGTCCCGCCGTGGAGGATCCGCTCGACGCCCAGTGAAACCCGATAGTCCCGCAGCGTTAATTGGTCATTCGTTCCATCGGTCCGCAACACCGACCAGGTCCCTCCACCGAAAAAACCGCTCAGATAGACCCAGTCTTCCTGCAAATACGGGATATGGCCAATCCGGCGGGCCAGTTTGGGGCGCGGAAACGTCAGCTCATAGCGGGTCTCCGGATTGGGAACCAGCGTCGCGCCCACCACCGGCAAGATATCAAAGTCATTGCGGTCCAGGCGGGCTACGCCGGCCATGAACGAGTATTTGTTCGGGACAATGTCGCAAACCACCACCAGCAGGCCACCGATCCGAAGCCCCTGATCCGACGAAAACTGGTCGTTGTACCAGCCGGGCTGTACTCCGGCCAGGAATGTCCATTTCTGACTGGCCTTGATCCGGACACCCAAATCGAATGAGGCCGAAAACAGCCGGGGGGGAACGTCGACCGTGTCCGGTCCATCCAGCCAATCAACCCGGTAGCGGGGAGTCACCGCCAGGATCTGGTCCTCGGAACCCATCGGCACGACCATCAAGACCGCCGCCGCGGCGAACGTATCGCCCAGACTGGCGCCGGAATTGCGGTAAATATAGCCGCTGTTGAACAGCGTTTTCTGAACAAACGAACGGCGATAGCGCTCGATTGTGGTCGAGCCCAGCATTTGCGGATCCCACTGCAATTCGCTTCCCCAAGTTCCCAGCGGGATACCCGCAGTCTGCCAGGGACGCAGGTAGCGGTTGTCAATTTCCAGCGGGGCAAACGCATCAAAGCCCTGTTCCATGCGACTGCCCGGAATCGGAGGCAACACGTGCGGCGGGTCCAGGGGCAGAGGCTGATAAATCTGGCCGGGCACCGGTTGGAATGGCAACAGGACCAGCGTACACACCAACAACACGTTCCGGGCGAACTGACTCGCGACGGAACGGGTGTTTCGCTGCTTCCTTTCGCCGCTGTTCATGCGCAGACCGCTATTCCCCGGTTTCCAGACAAATTCGATCGACAAGCCGCCAGACAGTACACCAGCCAGTTGCTGGCAGTCAACGCCAAGAGAGCCAAGGCAACTTGCGAACCGTCAGCGTCGATCGCCGGGCCGGCGTCGGGCGGCTCTCTCCACCCCCCCGGTTAATGCGAACTGCCTACTTCAAATGAATCTTGCAGGCACCGTCGTCGCAATTGGGGTTGGTCGATGAGGGGTTCAGGCGATAGCGGCGTTTGGCAAACTGGTGGTATCCCCATTGCCATACCGGCATGCTGCCTGGAATGTGCAAAAACGGCATCAGCAACCACAGGCGCGGTAGCCGGCGGGACAAGTAGCGGACGGCGGCCGCGCCGCCATGACGATTGCCGTCCTGGTCGACCACATACATCTGTTCCATCAACTGCTCGTGGGTCAAATCCGCAAACCGTTCCCGGACCAGCGGGTCGTGCAGCGAAACAAACGCCAGACGCCCACCGGTGTCCAGGCGAGCCAGACGCTCAACCTGCTTGCGGCAAAACTGGCAGTTGCCGTCATAAATAACGATATCGGCCCGGGGCCGCTGGTCGATGGTGGACAGATGGGCATTCATGGGCGAAATTGGTAACGATGAGGCGGCCGCCGGCAACGGCCCGGGTGATGGAACACAACTGGCAAGTTCATCCGGGACATGACCGGTCACGTTGGTGACCCGGCCGGTGATTGCCAGGAGATCGGATTACCGGTTCTGCCCGATCGATTATAGGACAGGCAACACGGGACGACGATTTCATTCCTGATTTGCCAACCCGGTTTATGACGAATCCAACGATTCCGCCCGCCGCCCCGGCCATTCCTCACTGGCTGCGGAGCTTCGTTGCCATAACCGTTTTTTCGGGGATCCTGGCAACCATTGTTTACGGAACCCGTTTTTTTCAGGGGGACAGCAGGGCATCTTCGGCAGGACAGGAACAACCGCTGCCGGCGGATCAGCGGATGGCCATCGCCAGCGCCAGCGGCGACTGGCCAGGCACGGAACAGGCCTGTCGCGAACTGATTGCCGAGGATCCGTTCGATGGCCGGGCGATTTTCAATTTGGGTCGCAGTCTGCACGGTCAAGGCCGGCTGGACGAGGCGGCCGAACAATTTCGCCAGAGCGGGAATTTACCGAATACCGCCTGGAGTCGCTTTATTGTCTGGCGTGCATTGATGCCGTTCAGCACCGCCCCGACGCTGCCATCGACAAGTTGCGCACCGTAATCCGTGACGGTTTTTGGACCCGACAGGGCATTTCATTCGAAAGATCTCTGGCATTGTTGCGGGATGATCCGGAATTTCAACGACTGGTATTGGTAGAAAGCTTTAATCGCGACGAGCAGTCCTTTCAAAATGTCAGATAGCCCAACCGGAGATTTCGCCATGCCCGCCAGTGACCCCCTGGATATCCTGCTGGTGACCAATCAATGGGCCAATCGCAACATGATTCAGGCGGCCCGCGCTGGACACCTCGCAACTGCACCAGCCGTTTGATATCGGACCGGGAAGTCTGCACGATACCCTTCTGCATATTCTGTCAGCCATGCGCGGCTGGGGTGATTTGCTGGCCGAACGCGACCAACGCCCCCACCTGGAGGGTCAGTTCACGATCGATCAGCTGGATCAAATGCACGAGGACATCTCGGCGGACTTCGATCGCTCGGCCCGTGCGCATGCGGTCTCGGAACAAGTAACCGGTTCGCGTGGTGGCCGAACCTTTACGTTCACCCGGGGAGCCGTGATTACCCACGTGACCACCCACGGGATGCATCATCGGGCCCAGTGCCTGAACATGTTGCGACACCTGGGGGTCGAACAGCCGATGTCGGCGGTGATCCAGTGGGTCCTGACGGCCGACAGTCCCGCGGCAGAATCCCGCTGAAAACGGGGACCTGAAACAGGGGAGGGGCGGCTCGGCCGAAACCCCGATTGGCTTGCCCGACCGGGCTGCCGCCTCAGGAATCTGTCCCGATTCCCAGCATTTGTTCCAGCTGCTGCTCGGTTAGCACGGGCACGCCCAGCTTTTCGGCTTTGGTCAATTTGCTGCCGGGCTTCTCGCCGGCCACCAGATAATCCGTTTTGGAAGAAACGCTGGACGATGTCTTGCCACCATGTCGCCCGATCAGGGCGTGCATTTCGTCCCGGGTACGGTTTTGCAACGTGCCGGTAACCACCAGCGTTTTGCCCGCCAGTACCTGGCTGTCGGCCGGCGAGTCCGCCGCATCGTCCGTCATCACGACACCCTGCCCGGTCAGGTCAGCGATCACCTGACGACCGGTTTCGCTGGCGAAAAACCGGAACACACTGTCGGCAATGATCTCGCCGACTTCGTCCACGGCGGCCAGTTCCTCGACGGACGCCGAGGCCATCCGCTGGACGCTGCCAAAATTCCGGGCCAGGACCCGGGCGACCGTGCTGCCTACATGGCGAATCGAAAGCGCGTTGAGAACCCGGGCCAGTCCCCGGGTCTTGCTGGACTGGATCGCGGCGACCAGTTTTTCGGCCGAGCGCTGGCCCATCCGCGGCAGCCGGGCCACCGACTCGACGTCCAGTCGGTACAGGTCGCCGTAGCCCGTCACCAGTCCCTCATCGACCAGCTGGTTGACGAGTTTGTCGCCCAGTCCCTCGATGTCCATGGCACTCCGGCTGGCGTAATAGCGGATGCGTTCGCGCAGCTGGGCGGGACAATCAAAATTGGGGCAGCGAATGTAAACGCCGCCTTCGTCCTGAACCAGTTTTGATTGGCATACGGGACAGTGTTCGGGAAACCGGTACGCGGGGGTTCCGGGTTTGCGCCGGTGTTTTCGACCCGCACAATGTGCGGAATAATCTTGCCGGCCTTTTCGACGACAACCATGTCACCGACCCGAATATCCTTGCGCTGGATTTCCCCGGCATTGTGCAAACTGGCGCGGCTGACGGTGGTGCCGGCCAATTCGACCGGCTCCAGATTGGCGACAGGTGTAATGGCTCCGGTCTTTCCCACCTGCACCTCGATGGACGTCAGCCGACTGATGGCTTCGTATTTTTCCCACTTCCATGCGGCCAGCCAGCGGGGACTGCGGGACCGCGCCCCCAGTTGTTCCCGCTGGTCAAAACGATCCAGCTTGATCACCAAACCGTCAACTTCAAAATCCAGATCGTACAGCTCACCAATGACGGTTTCGCAATAATCGATCACACCATCAAGGCGGTCAAATCTTCTGACGTGCGGCGTCGGCACCAGACCGTAACCGGCGATCTCCTGCAGAAAATCCATGTGATTGTCACTGTGAATGCCTTCGCACAACCCGTTGCCATGGCAGTACATCCGCAGGTTGCGCCGGGCGCAAATCCGCGGATCCAGCAGCCGAATGCTGCCCGCCGCCACATTGCGGGTATTGGCGTAGGCGGGCAACCCGTTTTTCGCCTGGCGTTCGTTCAGCCGCACCAGATCGCCGTTGGTCATGTAGATTTCGCCTCGCACTTCCAGAATCGCAGGCGGCGTGTCGGTCGTCAGCCGCAGCGGAACATCGCGCAACGTCCGAACATTGTGGGTAATATCGTCACCCACCGTTCCGTTACCCCGGGTCAACGCGCGAACCAGAACGCCCTGTTCATAGATGACGGACGCCGCCACCCCGTCAATTTTCAGTTCCACGACCCACGGAGCCGATTCGACACCCAGACTGTTTAAGGTGCGTTGGCCGAACGCGCGAAGTTCGTCAATACTGTAGGTGTTTTCGATGGACAGCATCGGGACGCGATGCGGATACTGCTGCAATTCCGGGATCGGTGCATCGCCGATTCGCTGCGTGGGACTCTCAGCGCGGCGGAATTCCGGGTGATCGTGCTCCAGCCGGGCCAGTCGTTGCATGAGCTGGTCGTACTGGAGGTCACTGATTTCCGGCCGGGCTTCCACGTAATACAGGCGATCGTGGCGCCGGATTTCGTGAATCAGCCGGTCGATTTCCCGGGCAGGATCACTCATGGCAGCTCGATTCAAACGGGTGTTTTCGGGGACGGCCGGTTGCCCCGGGGATGATTTGGCACGATTTTAGCCCAACCCGAAACGCTTTGCCGCTCCCCCCCGGGCAGGACGGGCCAGTTTGTTATTCTTCGAAAACCGACATTGGGATAAACTTCATCCAGCGACTTTGACTACCCCTCCTCCTCGGCCGTCCGGATTGACGTGTTCGCCCGTGCCAGACCCAGCCTGAATTGCCGTTCGCGACCCGGTCCCCGGAATCGGGCCAGGCGATGGGCGGCCGTTTGTTTCGTTCTCTGGCCAGGATGGGCCGGGGGCGTCGCCCCAGGTGGGATGCTTCCACCCGCCAGGGCGCAGGAGCCGGACGACGGGGAAGTTGCCGGGCGACTGTTTGTTCCCCCGCCGCGGGAGTTGTCGCGCCCCCTAACGCGCACCCGCGAAGCGATCGCTGCCGGGGAATTCCGGCAGGCCGTCGATCTGCTGGGCCAGTTGCTGGCCGACACCAGTTTTGAGGACTACCTGCTGGTCGATGACGACGAACCGGCGCTGGCTCGCAGTATCCAGTTAACCGCCCGCGAGTTATTGGGACAGGTTCCCGAGTCCTGGTTGTCGGATTACGAATTGCGATACTCGGTCTCCGCCCGCCAGATGCTGGAACAGGCCGTTGCCCAGGGAGACTACAGCCAGTTGGCACGCGTCTCGCGTCACTATTTCTACACCCCGGCGGGCCAGTCTGCGACCATGTTGCTGGGGCATTATTTCCTCGAATCGGGCGAGGTCGTTTCGGCTGGCCGCTGTTTTTCGCAAATTGTGGCCACCCCCGCCGCGCAACGCCGGCACGATCCGGATGCCTCCCTCAGCCTGGCCATTTGCCAGGTGCTGGCTGGCTCGTCCGATCGCGCCGCCCGGACGCTGACCGAGCTGGCGGCCCGCACCGGCGACCAGCCCGTTGTGTTTCAGGGTCAATCGATCCGAATGTTCGGCGATCCGGATCAGGCCCTGGCCTGGCTGACGAAATTGACCGGTGATGCGCCGTTGCCGGTCAGCGCGACGGTCGACGAATGGTTGATGTTTCGCGGCGATCCGGCACGCAACGCAGCACACGGCACCGGAATCCCTTTGGTCCAGCCGCGCTGGCAGGTACCGGCCCTCAATGATCCGGTTCAGGAATCGATTGCCGGACAGGTCTTTCAGTCACTGCGTCAGTCCGGAGAGCCGCTGGTTCCGTCGTTACAGCCATTGGCCGCAGGCAATACGGTAGTGATCCGGTCGCTGAACCGGCTGATTGGCATTGACTTTGAAACCGGGAAACGAATCTGGGAATTCCCCGCGTGGTTGCCCGACAGCCTGGCCACCGGCAGTGAACAGGCCATCACCAACCGCGAAGATCAAATCTCGGACTGGCACGTTCGGCAGCGGATCTGGCAGGATCACCTGTACGGACAAATGAGCAGCAATGGCCGCGATGTCTATTTTGTCGATCAACCCGGGTACACAGGCGGTGCCGGGGGGCGAATCGTCATCGAACGGGGATTGTCCATCGTCGATCCGCTGGGTGGCCGGGAATCCAACGAACTCAAGTGCCTGGATCTGGTTCGACAGGGAGCCTTTCGGTGGGACACGGGCGGCCGCGACGGCGGCAGCGAACCGGCCCTGGCCGGGTGCTTTTTTCTGGGTGCCCCGGTGCCCGGCCGCAACGGCGAACTGTATGCCATTTGTGAACTGGATGGGGAAATCCGCGTGGTGGCGCTGGATCAGGAAACGGGTCGATTGATCTGGACCCAGCAAATTGCCTCGATCGACACCATCCCCCCGATCGGCCGCGACCCGATCCGCCGGTTGGCGGCCGCTTCGCCGTCGCTGGCCAGCGGTGTGCTGGTCTGTCCCACGTCAGCCACCGGACTGGTCGCCATCGACCTGGCAACACGGTCCCTGTTGTGGGGCGCCCGGTATCCCCGGTTGCCCGATGCGTCCGGCGAACGAGATTCGGTATTGCGAAGGCAGCCGCTGCCTCGGGACGAATTGTCCGGATTCGAATCCCGGTCCGTGGACTCCACGGTCACCATCGCCGGCGATCGGGTGATTGTTGCGCCGGTCGAATCGGACCGGATTCTGTGTTTCGACCTGATGAGTGGGCGGTCGCTGTGGCAGGGCGAGGATGACCAGCCGGGACAACCGCGTGAGGATGGTTTGTACGTCGCCTGCGTCCATGACCAGACGGTCGTCATTGCCGGACAATCGAACATGCGCGGAATGGATATCCAGACCGGAGCGCTGCTGTGGTCGGTTTCACTGGCCCGCTACGGCGAACCCGGCGGCCGGGGATTTTTGGCCCGGGGCCATTATTTCCTGCCCACCAGCAAGTCATTGATTGTGGAACTGGACATCCGTCAGGGTGCCATTGTGGGCAGTGCCAATACCCGGCAACTGCCCGGCAACCTGATTTGTCACCGGGGTGACGTGATTTCCCAAAACCATGATCTGGTCTCCGTCTATCATCAGGTGGAACCGCTGCGGCAGCGACTGGCCAACGTCCCGCCCGGGGACATGGATGTGTACGGGAAATGCCTGAGGGCCCGCATTCTGGCACATGATGGACAGCTGGCGGAGGCTGTTTCCCTGGCCGGCCAGGCCTGGCAAAATACGCCCGAACCAATTTCCGAAAAAGTGCTGACCGAACTGATCCTGCAGTGGCTTATGGCCGATTACGTTGCCGCACGACCGGTGGCCGACCAGTACTCGGAACTGTTGCAGCGCACGGCACCGGAAGAATTCTGGACCGCCTGTCTCCGCGGCGCCATCGAAGCCAACGAGATCCGGACCGCCCTGGACCTGATCGTTTCATCAACCGGCACGCTGGCCACCGCCGGAATGCGGGCCCCCCGCACGGTTCTCGGTGATCACCGCACCGTCCTGGAACCGGAACAGGCGCTGAAATTCCAGTTGCGAAATTCCGGCAGAGTCGACTTGCCGGATCCGGGCCAGCAGCATCCGCAGATCTCCCGCTGGCTGGCCGACCACCGGGACCGGTTGACGCCTGACCAGTTGCAACGACTGATGGACTGGACGGGTTCGGATTTCTTTCAGCCAGCCGAGCTGTTGACCCTGGCGGAATCCCGGATCCGGCAGGGAGCGACGCTGGCGGGCGAACAAACACTGGCCGAAATACTGCGGCGAACCGAATCCGGTCCCGCCGCCGTGGCAATGTGCCGCCTGTTGCGGGACGCCGGCTGGGATCGAGCGGCGATCGAACTGGCCCAATCCATTTCCAGCCGGTTTCCGGATCAGATCCTGCAGGACCCGGGCGGCGAATTCCCGGCCCGCGACCTGGCCGACCGCTGGTTTCCCGGCGCGGTCACGGCCCGCGGCTGGAAAAACTGGAACTACGGCGCCGCGAAAACCCGTTTGGAAACGACAGACGATCGCCAGCCGTTGCACTACCGGATGATCATTCATCCCGAATGCGTGGCCCTGACCGGGACCCCGGTCGAGGAAGTGCATGTTCAAATTGACGTGAACGAGGCACAGGTCGTGGTTCACGACCGCCTCGGAAACGAGATCGGTCGGGTCCGGTACGGGAACCCCCAGGATCACCAGCGTTATCAGGCGTCCCGAATGGCCAGTGGACGATACGCCTTGCACGGACATTTGCTCATCGTTGGCTATGGATACGATTTGATTGCCGTGGACCTGTATCGGCTGAAGGCGGGTGAAACGTCGCCGTTGTGGCATCGCACCTTGCACAATGAAACCGGATTTCGCGAGTCGATCCTGTTGAACTCCGGGGTCGGCGCACGACCGATTGACAACCCGTGGGGTATCCAGCGATTTCAAATTGTGGGGCGTGACGGAAATGCGATTGGTATGTTTGCCAGCAATGGCCGCAGCGTTTGGTATCTGATCGGCGACAGCCTGCATTGCGTGGACGCCATGACCGGCACCTTGCGCTGGCAACGCACGAACGTTGTGCCAAATTCCCATATTGCGGCCGGCCCCCGGGCCGTTTACCTGATGGCGCCGGTGGAATCCGGCAACCGTTCGACGCGTTTCGACGCTGTTGAGATGCTGGATGCCGAATTCGGTACATTGCTGAACGAGATTCGACTCGACCCGGCGGCCCAAACCTTGTGGCAAACGTTGGGTGACACCGCTGTGTTTACCCGCGCCGAGGGCCGCGAAAACGTTCTGACCGGGATTGACCTGCAAACGGGCCAGGGCACCTGGGAATACCGGTGCCAGCGCGGCAGCCTGGGCTGTTTTCGCGATCCGGCCACGATGGCCATCTACCACAGCGACGGAATTCTGGAATACCTGGACCTGCGTGACGGCGAGATCAGGCGGCGTATTAACCTGGAGCCGTTATCGGGAAAAACCATCCATGTGCACCGGCTGGACGATCATGATCTGGTGCGGATTGGCCTGGATCAGGAAACCGCGACCGCGCGTTCGATTCAGCCCAACCGCACGATCCGGGCGACCTCCAATCTGGAGCCCCTGTTTGACGGATACCTGTTTTGCATTGATCTGCAGGTCGACCTCCCCCGGTGGCCGACCGCGGTTCGCATTGAACATTTCTCCATTCCCGCGGATCAGCCGGCCGATTTGCCGCTGATGACCCTCAGCCGCATCGTCAACAACCATTCGGAACCCCGCGCCGGCATGTCCCCGGAATTCTTTACGATCGATCTGCGTGACGGCCGTTTGGTAAGTATTTGTCGGCAGGATAACCTGTCTTTCGGTACGTTTGACGTTCATGGTGATCCGGAAACGCAAACCGCCGAAGTGCGGTTTGGCGACCAGCGGCTGGTGATTCGGCTGACCGGCGAGGCGATGCCCCCCACGGCACCGGCCTCGCTCGTCAATGCCTTTACCATGGTTCGGGCGACAGACCAGGGCGACTCGGTGGAGACGGTCCAGGACCCGCTGCGCCGCCAGCAGGAAATCATACGGCAGCTGATCCGCCAGTCGGCCGAACCAGACACGACCGTTGACAAATGACGACAGCCCCCGGGGCGACCACCAGGAGCAGGACGATGAACAAGGATGCCACCCCCCAGGTGATCGATTCCGCGATCGCAGATCGACTGGCAGCCGCCCGCGACCGGATCATGGAACAACTGGGGCAAGTGATTGTTGGACAATCGGAAGTCATTGAGCAGATCCTGATATCCATCTTCAGCCGGGGACACTGCCTGCTGGAGGGCGTGCCTGGATTGGCCAAGACGTTAATGGTCAGCACCCTGGCCAAAACGCTGGATTTGTCATTCAGCCGAATCCAGTTCACACCCGATTTAATGCCGGCCGATATCACGGGAACCGAAATCATTGAGGAAAACCGTTCCACCGGGCAGCGGGAACGACGGTTTCTGGAGGGCCCGGTTTTTTCGCACATCATTCTGGCCGATGAAATCAACCGGACGCCGCCCAAAACCCAGGCGGCCCTGCTGGAAGCCATGCAGGAACGTCAGGTCACGGCTGGCCGGGTGCGTCATGCGCTGGCCAACCCGTTTTTTGTGCTGGCCACCCAGAATCCGATTGAACAGGAAGGGACCTATCCGCTGCCGGAAGCCCAGCAGGACCGGTTCATGTTCAAGGTATATGTGAGCTACCCGTCGTTTGACGATGAATTCACCATTGCCCGCCAAACGACGGTTCCGGTCAACCATGATGTTCGGCCGGTGCTGAGCGCCGCCGACATCGTGAAATTGCAGGATACCGTATTGCAGGTCCCGATCGGCGACCATCTGGTTCGATACGCATTGTCGCTGGTCCGCCAAACCCGCGTCGGCCATCCGGGCGTACCCGAGTTTATCAACGAGCAAATGCAATGGGGTGCCGGACCGCGAGCGGTCCAGTATCTGATTATCGGTTCCAAGACGAGAGCCCTGTTGCAGGGCCGAACGCACGTGATGGCCGAGGATATCCAGGCCCTGTCCGGGCCCGTCCTGCGTCATCGACTGACCCTGAATTTTGCCGCCGAAAGTGATGGCGTGACGACCGATGACATGATCCGGCGTTTGATCGAAGTCACCCCCGTACGCGAAGACGAGTTGCTGGGCGATGCCCGATTCCAAAAAATATTTGCATCCTGAGGCAATCCGCCGGATTACCCGACTGGAACTCCGCGCCCGGCATATCGTGGAGGGCTTTCTGTCCGGGGGACATCGCAGTCCCTATTTCGGTCACTCCGTGGAATTTCTTCAACATCGCCAGTACACACCCGGCGACGATTTGCGCGATGTGGACTGGCGGGTGTGGGCGCGGCAGGATCGTTTGTACGTCAAGCAATATGAGGAAGACACCAATATGCGGTGTCACCTGCTGGTGGATATCTCGGCCAGCATGGAATTTGGCGCCGGCCCGCTCAACAAGTACGAGTACGGCGCCACCGCCGCCGCCACGCTCGCCTGGCTGATTCTCAAACAACAGGACGGCGTGGGCGCACTGACGTTTGACTCGGACGTCCGCAGCCGCATCCCCGTCCGCAGCCGCCATCAACATCTCACGACGCTGGTCGATGCCCTCGCCGCCCATCAACCGGACCGCAAAACGGATCTGTTCCGGATTTTGCAACAGGCCGCCGCGACCTTTCCGCGACGCGGGATGATGATCGTCATTTCGGATTTTTTGTGTGACGTCGAACAATCGCTGCGGGGACTGCGGTTGCTCCGGCAACAGGGGCACGACGTCATGGTATTTCACATCATGGATGATCAGGAACTGGATTTTGATCTGAGTGGTCCCACCCGGTTCGCATCGCTGGAATCGGATCTGGAATTGCGTTGCAATCCGCTGGCCTTGCGCGACGGCTATTTGCAGGCCCTGCAACAATTCCTTGACCAGTTGCGGCGCGGTTGTGCCCGGGACCGGATCGATTACGCGCTGATTCGCACCAGTGATCCGCTGGACGCCGTTTTGCCCTACTACCTGAGTAACCGCCTCGGGATGCATCACCGAAACTAGCGAACCGTGTACCCCGGTTCGCTCCCTGAAACCAGCCACGGAGTAGTTCAGGTATTTCGCCTGCTCGCCACGAATGTTTCAAAACCTGCTCTCAACGTCGCCGTGGGTCTGGTGCGGACTGGTTTCCGCGATGGTGGCGTTGCCCTTGTTGATTCACCTGATCAATCGGTTGCGTTATCGGCGTGTCCGCTGGGCCGCCATGGATTTTCTGCTGGCCAGTCACCGCCGCAACCGGCGTCGCGTTTGGCTGAAAGAGATTTTGCTGATTGCGGCCCGCATGGCCGCCCTGCTGCTGGTATTGCTGACCGTGGCCCAGATCGGGTGCCGCCAGAATCGCTGGGCCAGCTGGTTTGGCGGGTCGGTGACGCACCATTACGTGGTGGTGGACGACAGCTATTCGATGGGCGAGCAGATTCGGGGACAAACCCCGATGTCACGCGCCCACGAGGTTTTGCGCAACCTCGCCCGGCAAATTGCCAGCCGTGACAACCAGCGACTGACCTTGATTCGCTATTCGCAGGCCCAGCTGCAGGACCAGCCCGCCAGCGGCCGTGGCCCGGACGAACCCGGTTCGGCAGAATCCGCGGACCCGCTTCCGACGCAACAGTCGGAATCAGCGCCCGGCGGCCTGGTAAACGGACTGGCTGTTGATCGCGAAATATCGTCGCAAATCGAATCCATGATTGTGCGGATGGAACCGACCTCGCTGGCGGTCGGACCGCGGGCCGCCCTGGAATGGGTCGCCCACCTGATCGGTCAGCGCGAGGAAGAAACCCCTGTCGTCTATCTGTTGTCCGACTTTCGCAGCAAGGATTGGGACAACAACGGCAGCGGCCGCCCGGCCTTGCAGGCCCTGGAACAGTCGAGCGCGACGATCGAACTGGTGCGCTGTTGCGACGAGGCCGCCAGCAATCTGGCCATTACCGAATTACGGACCGACGGGGCGATTCGGGTGGCCGGCGTACCCCTGATGATGACCCTGGATGTAAAAAACCTGGGAGTTGATCCGGTTCGCAATCTGCAGGTCCGCGTTTCGACGGCGGCGTTTCCCGAATCGCAAGTCGCCGCCGCGGCCCCGGAGCTGATTACCCGGGAGGCGAATGAATTGCCGATTTTGCTGGTCGAAAACATCGATCCGGGAGAAACGGTGACTCGCCGATTCCCGGTGTTCTTTGCCCAACCCGGTCAACACGAGGTCGTCGTGGAATTGCCCACCGATTCCATCACCGCCGACAATCGGGCCTGGGCCGTCGTCCGGGTAACCCCCTCCGCCCGGGTGCTGGTTGTCGATGACCCGCCGCTGGATGACAGTCCCGTGGTCTCGCTGGCCCTGAACCCGGGAGGGATGACGGGGATTCAGACGACACCCGCCACCCGCGCCGGATTGCGCGATGCGACCATCGAGGAATTGAACCAGTACGAGTCAGTATTTTTGCTGGACATCGACCGACTGGACGAAGCAACCGTCCGGCGATTGCGCCAATATGTTAACGATGGCGGTGGCCTGGTTTTTTTCACGGGTCCCAACACCGGTTTGGCGGAGTTTCGCCAAACACTGTACGACGAGGGCCAGGGAATCTTTCCGCTTCCCCTGGACCGGATCGTTGACATACCCCCGCCGACCGATTCCGATCCGGCCGACATTGTGCCCGGCCGGCATCCCGTTTTTGCCCATGTCGTCGATGTGCGGAATTCGCCCCTTGATCTGGTTCAGGTGCGTCGCATGTGCCAGCCTCCGGCCGACTGGTCCGCTGATGCCGACGGAGTCCGGATCCTGGCGACCCTGCGGGGACAGACCCAATTGCCCCTGATGGTTGAGAAGCCGACCGGTCGGGGCCACGTCCTCGCCGTGTTGACGACGGCCGGTCCGGCCTGGAACAACTGGTGCCGCAACGGAACCTGGCCCGCCAGCCTGTTGCTGATGCAAGATTATGTTTCGCGGGGCCGCGTTAACGATCCAACACAGCGGGCCGGGCAACCGATCCGAATCGGGCAGGATCCCGGCGACTTTCAGCCAGATTACCAGATTGTGACGCCGGGAAACGAACCGGGTGAACGGCTGGTTTGGCAAAAGACCCTGGCGGTGAACGCCGGAAATGACGCCCGGATCTCCGCCAGCGAATCCACTCAACCCGGCGTTTACGAAATCTGGCGTCGCGACCTGACCGGTGCAACGCAACTCGACCGATGGGCGGTCAACGTCGATGTTACCGAAAGCGAACCCCGCCTGATCGATCGGGCTCAAATGACCGCACTGACGCAACATCCCCGTCTGGGGGCAACGACGTGGCAGGATTTCCAACCGGCCCTGCAGCGCAACCGCAGCGGTTCGCTGGTCCGGATTCTGCTGGCCGGACTGGTGCTGGTGTTAACGGCAGAACAGATCCTGGCATTACTGAACAGTTATCATTCATAACGGGCGACCGCCATTTCGTGGTACGCTCCGCTGTGTCGGACCGCAAAATCGCACCAGCCCTGGCCCTTTGGTACGCCATTGACCTCCCTGAGCCAATTCCCCAACGCCGACCGCAATGTCCGAGTTCCCGCTGCAGTCCGAATCCCGCACCCTCTACGAACTGGTCCCGCTGGTTCCGCTGGATGACTGGTGGCAATGGCTGATTGTGGTTCTGGTGTGGGTCACGCTGGCATCGCTGGCGATCTGGATGTACCGCCGGGACAGCAGGCAGCTGCCGCGACCGGTCGCCTGGACACTGACCACGTTGCGAACAGCGACGCTGATCGGGCTGCTCGTTTTTTTTCTGGGACCGCAACGACGCAGCGAAACCAGAATCATCAAACCGTCCGAGTTGCTGGTACTGATTGACACGAGCCTGAGTATGGGACTCAGTGACAATCCCGGCGATCAGGATCGACGGCGTATTGATTCGGTGGTCGATCTGTTTGTCGAAACGCCCATGCTGAACGAACTCAATCGCCAACACCGGGTTCGGGTTTTTCGATTTGGCGAAACGGCCCGCGCCGAGGAAATTGCGTCCTCCGAAAAGCAACAGGCCACCGTGATCGAATCCGCCGCAAGGAATCCGGGACGCAACATCCCCGCATGGGCGGGTTACGGCCTGTTGGGGTTCGGCGTGTTGTGTTTGGCCGGATCCACGATTGCCGGGATTGGCGGATTTGCCCGACCCTGGTTCGACTGGCTGGTCTGTGTCGGCAGCCTGACTTGCGTGGTTGCCGTGGCAGCCACCGGACTGGCCGATCTGGCCAACCTGGACCCGCAGGCAGCCAACGCCGTTCTGCCGGATTCCGGCGGATCCGGTCTGGATTCCAAACCGTTTTCGGGCCTCGACCGGAAACTGACCGGGATTGATTGGCCGACGGAACTGGCTCCGCGAGGCACGTCAACTCGCCTCGGCGATGCCGTCATCGATCTGGTTCAAAACCAGCGGGGTCGGTCGACCGCCGGGATCGTGTTGCTGACCGACGGCCGCAGCAACCAGGGAATGCCGCCGGCTCGGGCCGTGGCGGCGGCGGCCGATGCCAATTTGCCCATCTACGTGGTGGGTGTGGGCAGCCGACGCCCCCTGCAAAATGCCCGAGTGAGCGAAATTGAAGCTCCCCAAAAAGTTTTCCCCGGCGATCGATTTCAAATCAAGGCGGTTATTCAGTCGTTTGGAATGAGCGGCGAAACCGCCCGAGTCCGGTTGTTGGCCGGCACGCAACCGGGGGACGACGCGACCGAGTCGGTAATCGATGAAATTTCGATCGAGTTGATCGATGATGGCGAGCCCCAGGCGATCGACTTTCCGATTACTTCGCAAGTCGAGGCCAGTCGCCAGTACACGGTTCACATCCAGCCCCCCGCCGGTGATCTGGATTCTGGCGACAATCAGCGCCGTACGACCGTACAGGTGATTACCCGCAAGACGCGGGTTTTGCTGATGGCCGGTGGACCCACCCGCGATTACCAGTTCCTCCGCAACCAGTTGTATCGGGACGAGGATATCGAGCTGGATGTATGGTTGCAAATGGCCGGTCCCGGTGCCGATCAGGAATCGGACCGGTTGTTGACCGGATTTCCGGAATCGGCGGCGGATCTGCAGCAATACGATTGCCTGGTGGCGTTCGACCCGGACTGGCGGCAATTGTCGCTGTCCCAGACACGCTGGCTGGAGCAATGGATTTCGAATCAGGCGGGTGGCCTGATTGTGATTGCCGGGCCGGTATTCACACCGGAATGGACACGTCGCCCGCGCGGAGACGAGGCCATCGATCTGGTGCGCCAGTTCTATCCGGTCTCCTTCTACAGCCAGGGTTCTGCCGCCCTGAAGCTCGGCCGCTTTGGCGGTATCCGACCCTTTCCTTTGGAATTCTCACGCGAAGGCAGCACGGCCGAGTTTTTGCGACTGGCAGAAACCGCGACGGCCAGCCAGCAAATCTGGGACAGCTTTCCCGGCGTTTACGGGTACTATGCGGTCAATGAAGCCAAGGCTGGCGCGGATATTCTGGCCTGGTTCTCCGATCCGGAAACCGCGGTCGACGGCCGGCAGCCCGTCTGGCTGGCATCCCATTTTTACGGCGCCGGACGGGTTCTGTTTCAGGCCAGCGGCGAGATTTGGCGACTGCGGGACGGGAATGTCAATTATTTTCAAACGTATTACCTGAACCTGATTCGCTGGGCGTCCCAGGGACGCCTGTTGCGCGAATCCCGCCAGGGCCTGCTGTTACTCGACCGCAACCGCTGCTGGGTCGGAGATCAAATTGTGGTGCGGGCCCTGCTGAACGATGTGGCCGGTAACCCGCTGGTCGCCAGCGAGGTTCAGGCAACCATCGCCCAACCGGGGGGCAATTCGCGCACGATCCAGCTGCAAAATGCCCGGGATGCCGCCCGGCCCGGGAGTTTTACCGGCCAGTTTCTGGCAGCCAGCGAAGGCATGTACGAAATCCGGTTACCGGTTCCCGGACAACCCGACGGCCAGGTCCTGCGGGGCGAAGTCCAGGCCAGTATTCCCGATCTGGAAAAAATGAACCCGCAACGGAATGACGATTTGTTGACCCGCATTGCCCGCCAAACCAGCGGACTCTATTTTCCGGACCTGGCTGCGGATGGAACGACCCGCCAACCCGCGACGCCCGAGTCGCCGACGCGCGATTTGGAATCCGGCCGGGTTTCCCTGGCCGGGTCCCGGGGACTGGCCCAGCGGATCACGGCCACCGACCAGCAAACGTGGTTGCCGGGCACACCCGACGAACCCTTTGCCCGACGGCTGGCCGCCTGGCTGACCGGATGGCTGGTGCTGACCCTGACCAGCGAATGGATCCTTCGTCGACTGTACAAACTGGCCTGACCGTCGGACCCCGCCTCGCGCCGAGCCACCGCCGTGCGGTTGGCCGGGGCCAGTGACGGCCGATCAGTCCGGTTCGCCGGAGCAACCGTTAACCGGTCAATTGCGATTGTTCGGGGTATTGCCGGTGTTGGAAACCGTTCCCTCATCGGTGGTTCCGGTGACGGCCGTGAAAATCCCGCCCCCGTTGCTGGCGGTGTTGCCCGTAATCTCCCCTAAATCGGTGATGGTCAATGCGCCGGCGTTGTAGATTCCGCCACCCTGACCGCTGGCCGAGTTACCCGTAATGAACGGCGTATTGAGGTCCATACTGGCTCCTTCGTCGACATAAATCCCGGCTCCGGCCACGGCCTTGTTGTCCGAAAAGAACGCATCGGTCGCCGCGGTCATACCACCGGCGGCAAACACGCCGCCGCCGAAAATCGCCTGATTCTTGGCAACCACCATCTCGCCACCCAGCAAGGTCAACGTGCTGCCCGGGGCGTTGTACAACCCGCCTCCAAACAAGGCCGCCACATTTTCTGAGATCGTACCCCCATCAATGACGACGCTGACACCGCTGCCCGAGATATTCAAACCGCCCCCGTTACCGGGATTTGACTTGCCGGTCGTTCCGGCCACATTGAATTTCAATGAGGAATTCAGCAATGAGGCGGTGCCGGCATTGATATCGATTGCCCCGCCGGCACGACTGGCGGTGTTGGACAGCAGGTCTGCGTTCTGAATATCGAGCATGCCCCCCAGCGACAGGATGGCGCCACCACTGCCGGACAGGCCGGTGGCCTGGTTTTCCGCGAACATGGAGGCGAGTACCTGGACGGTACCTCCCTTGTTGAACAGACCTCCCCCGCCGTTGAGATTGGCGGCGCCCTGCGCGATGTTACTCGTGACACTACAGCCCTGAATGGTCAGGGTACTGCCCGTGCCGTTCCAGAACGCGCCCCCCTTGGACGCCGCCGTATTTGAGATGATTTGGGAATTCTGGATCAGGACCGTGGCGGTGTCGGTCACATGGACGCCCCCCCCGTTGCCGGGATTGGCCGAGCCGGCGGGTCCCGCCACATTGGACGACACCGCGGAATCGGTGATCGTCGTCGTACCAGCCAATACCACGATACCGCCGCCAGCCCGATTGGCCACATTATTGATGAATCCCGAGTTGGTGATTTCCACGGAACCGCCCGAAGAAAACAGTCCGCCACCCCGGCCGGACGCACCCGTGGCGCGGTTGCGGTCGAACGTCGAGGACAGGACATTGAGCGTACCGCCGTTATTGAAGACGCCTCCGCCACCATCATGGGCGGCATTTCCAGCGGCGAAGTTGTATGAAACGCTGGAGCCATTTTCGATAATCAGCTGACTCCCCACAATATTCCACAACCCGCCTCCTTCGCTGGCAGCGCGATTGTTGCGGACGATCGTATTATCGATATCGACCACCGAACCGGCGGCCCCCGAGATATTCAATCCGCCGCCGTTGCCAGGCGCGGCCGTTCCCGACGGACCGGCCACGTTGCCGTCGGCCGACGATCCACCACCGAGGACGGAATCTTGCAACGTGACGATGGCATTCAGGACCTCGATCCCGCCGCCGGCCCGATTGGCCGTATTGGAAAAGATATTGCTTTGGCGGATATCCAGATCCCCGCCCCAGGTAAAGATTCCGCCGCCGCTGCCCGACGTTCCGTCAGCCACGTTATGACTGATGGTCGAACCCAGCACCTGGACGTAGCCGCCGTCATTGTAGATCCCGCCACCACCATCGGTGGTATTGTTGCCGGAGGCCGTGTTTTCATTCACGACCGAGCCACCCCGCAAAAATACCTGACCGTCGTTCGCATTCCAGATCCCGCCCCCCTGGTCGGTGGCCATGTTACCTCGAATGTTGGAATTGCTGATGGTCACTGTTCCCGGCGAGTTGGACTTCCGGACATGGATTCCGCCCCCGTTTCCGGGATCACCCGTGCCAATAAAGCCGGCTGAATTGCTGACCAGGATGCTGTCGTAGACGTTCAAAATCCCGCTGCCAATATCAATCCCGCCGCCGGTCAACGTCGCCGCATTCTGTTCCATCCTGACGCCGGTCAGGATGACGGTGCCACCATCGGACAGGATCCCGCCGCCCCGACCCACGGTGCTGTCGGCGGTGTTTTCCGTGAACATGGAATTGTAAATGTTGATCAGCCCCTGTTCGTTATAAAATCCGCCGCCGCCGTCACCCAATGCGTTGTTGGTCAGAAAGTGCATTGCGTTAATATCCACATTGCCGGTGCCCGTAAAACAGATCCCGCCACCAACCGAGTCCGCATTGCCGCCGGTCAAAATCATGTTGGTAAACGTCCAGGCTTCGGAACCGGCCACGACGAACACGCGACTGGCATTATTGCCATCCACGGTCACCCGGGTCGCCGCCGACCCGACCATCAGGTCGTCGGTGGAGATTAGTTGCCCCTCGGTCAGGGTGATGGTCATGCCGTCCAGGCTGGGGTCAAAAATAATCCGGTCACCATCGGCGTCGCCGGCCGCGGCGTCACCCCAGGGCAGATTCAGATCGGACGCGATCATCGCTTCGCGCAAGCTGAGCATTCCGTCCATGGTATCGGTGGCGGTGTCCAGAAGCGTGTTCACGGTGTACAGGGTCAGCAACTGGCGCTCCTCCAGTTTCTCCAGGGTGCCCGAAAATTGACGAGCCGAAGCGCCCGGGCAGATACGATTTCGGCCGTGGTGCAGGCGGGTATTCTGTTTCTGAAATTTCATATCGGTGTTCCGGTTCCAATGCAGGCAGGAGGAGAGCAATCAAGTCCCGTTCAGACTTTCCGGAACCATTATGCGTCAACGCGACGCCCGTCTCAAGCAAACCGGTCGCCAGGTTGCTGCAGCGGCATTTTGCCGTGTCGCGAAACGGACACCACGCCGCTGACGCACGCGGGGGCTGGCACGACGCCACCATCCGGTTCCCCCGAAAAAGCCGTACCGGCGCCGAGCCCGTTGCCGTTTGCCGTGGTGTCGGCGTCGTGAAAAGGGGCAGGTTCCGGGACCGTTCGGTTTCAAACGCCGGAGCATGATCCGCGAGGCGCTTGTCCGTTGTTCAGCGACCGAAAATCTGAAATGGCAGGACAGGCAAACCGGGCCGTTTAAGAATGCCGCGGTTCACGTCCCCGAATCAGGCCGTTGAGACCGTTTCCTGAACGGCCGGACGACCGATGGAATGGTAGACAAACCCCAGCTTTTTCATTTGGCCCGTGTCGTACAAATTGCGCCCGTCGAAAATGACCGGCGCATTCATCATGGCCTTCATTTCCTCAAAGTCGGGGTGCCGGAATGCATCCCACTCGGTGTTGATCACCAGAACATCGGCACCCTTGAGCGCGTCGATGGAGCGGTTGGCATATTCAATTCGATCGCCGTATTGCTGACAGACATTCTCGAGGGCTTCGGGATCATACACCCGAACCTTGCAGCCGTGCTCCAGCAGGAAATCGATCAGCACCAGTGCCGGCGCTTCGCGAATATCATCCGTTTTCGGCTTGAACGCCAAACCCCACACCGCAAACGTTTTGTCAGAGAAACTGTTGTCGAAAAACGCCTGGATTTTACTGATCATCAGCTGTTTTTGACGATTGTTGACATCGTCAACGGCTTGCAAAATCGTTGGCTGCAAACCCAGCGACCGGGACATGCTGGACAGGGCCCGGACATCCTTGGGAAAGCAACTGCCGCCATACCCCACGCCGGGAAACAGAAACGCGAATCCGATGCGATGATCGTGCCCGATACCGCGGCGCACGTCGTTGATGTCCCCCTGCATGGCTTCACACAGGTTGGCCATCTCATTGATAAAACTGATCTTGGTCGCCAGCAGGGCATTGGCCACGTATTTGGTCAATTCGGCGCTTTCGGGAGACATCGTCAGAAACGGTTTGTCCGTGCGGAGAAACGGAGAATACAGTTCCTTGAGTATTTCGGCGACTTCCGGATCGCGAACTCCGACCACCACACGATCGGGGTACATGAAGTCGTTGATGGCCGTGCCTTCCTTCAGAAATTCCGGATTGCTGGCGACGTGATAAGTTTTGTTGTTGAGTGTTTTCAGGCGTTCGAAAATGGCCTGATTGGTGCCCACCGGCACCGTACTTTTCGTGACAATCACGACGTCATCGCGAATGTGGGGAGCGACCGAATCGGCGACGCTCCACAAGGCCGACAGATCCGCCGAGCCGTCTTCGGCTTGCGGTGTCCCAACGGCCAGGTAAACGACTTTGGCGGTGCCAACGGAGCTGGCCAAATCAGTCGTAAACTCAAGTCGTCCGGCGGTCGCATTGCGCTGAACAAGTTCGGTCAGGCCCGGTTCGTAAATCGGGATCTTGCCGTTTTTCAGCTGTTCGATTTTTCGATGATCGATATCGACACAGGTCACCTGATTCCCGCTTTCGGCAAAGCAGGTTCCCGTGACCAGACCCACGTAACCGGTGCCGATGACGACGATATCCATTGATGTACTCCAGGCAGTTCAGTTCAGTTCCGGACAGATCCCCAACCACGTTCCCGCCCCACGCCGCGCGAACTGGGCAGGCGATTCGCAACGGCGCGTCGGGATAATTTCAAAAGTCTACATGGGTGCCGGCAAGCTGCGCTGTTCGCGGAAACCGGGCTGCGCCATTCTGCCGCAAGGCCGGAATTGGGAAAAGAGGAATTGCGGTTTTCGGCGGGGGGAATGCCAGCAAGCCGCGGTATGCTGGTCAAATCGGCCACGAGCCGGTTCAGTCGGCGGGGGATTCCCCGGCCAGCGAATCGTCGGTCGGCGAATCGTCGGTCGGCGAATCGTCGGGCGGCGCGGCCGGGGACGATTCCAGTTCCTCCCCGGCGTTGTCATCGGGAGGAACCCGCACGACCGCCGCCAGGGTATCTTCCTCGTCGAGCGTCATGATCCGGACTCCCTGGGTGTTGCGGCCGATGGGATTGATGTCACCGCACGAAATTCGCTGCAATTTCCCGCGCGACGTCATCATCAGGATTTCGTCATCCTCGGTGACCGGACAGATATCGATGACCTTGCCATTGCGGTGCGTTGTTTTGATATCCCGGAGTCCCTTGCCGCCCCGTTTTTGACGCCGGTACCTCATGGTGCTGGAGGATTCATCATCTCCCTCATCGTCGCCCCGGCCAAACCAGGTGCGTTTGCCATAACCGTTTTCACAGACGGTCAGCAGAGTCGCTTGCGGATCGACGACCACCATGCCGACGACTTCGTCATCCCCGGCCAGATTGACACCCTTGACTCCGGACGTGTTGCGTCCCATCGGCCGGGCGTCGGCTTCGTCAAAGCGGATGGCCATCCCCTGAGCCGTCGCCAGTACAATATCATCGCCGGTCTTGGTCACGACCACGTTGATAATTTCATCATCTTCCCGCAGCTTGATGGCGATAATGCCACCACGTTTGGGACGTCCATAGGCCTGCAACGGAGTTTTCTTGACCAGTCCCTTGCGGGTGGCCATCATCAGAAAATGATCCGGGGCGGTGAAGTCCCGGATGGCACGACAATCGGCGATATCCTCTCCCTCGGACAACTGCAACAGATTCACGATGGCCCGCCCCCGGCTGTCGCGTCTCAATTGCGGCAATTGAAAGACCTTGCGCCAATACACCTTGCCCTTGTTGGAAAAAAACAGCAGGTAGTCGTGGGTGCTGGCTGCAAACACGTGTTCAATGGGATCTTCATCTTCCGTTTTGGCGCCTTTCATGCCCTTGCCGCCCCGGCGCTGGGCCCGGTAAACACTGACCGGGGTCCGCTTGATATAGCCGCGATGACTGATCGACACGACCATATTTTCTTCTTCAATCAGGTCCTCGATGTCAATGTTGCCGATTTCCTCGCCGGTAATCTCGGTACGTCGCGAATCGGCATACTTGCGGCGAATTTCGGCCAGATCCTCACGGATCATGCGATAGATTTTTTGTTCGTCACCCAGCGTTTCCAGATGATCGCCAATTTCCTCCAGCAGTTTGGCGTGTTCGCCGGCGAGTTTTTCCTGCTCCAGATTCACCAGCTGGCCGAGAGTCATTTTGAGGATGGCATCGGCCTGAACGGCAGTCAGGGTGAAGCTGTCGGCCGTACCGCGTTCCTGCTGAAAGGCGCGAAAGCCTTCCTCGCCCAGGGCCCGTTGCATCATCGATGCCGGACACTCGATTCCCATCAGTCTCGTTTTGGCTTCGACCTGCGTGGCCGATTTGCGAATCGTATTGATGATCTCGTCGATATTGGCCAGCGCCAGCAACAGGCCCTCGATGGTATGTTTGCGGCGCCGCGCCCGGATCAGCAGGAACTCGGTCCGCCGCCGAATCACGCGGACCCGGTGACGGATAAACTCCTGCAGCATTTGCCTGATCGTCAACTCGCGCGGCTTGCCGTCCACCAGCGCCAGAAAGATCATCGAAAACGAGGACTGCAGCGGCGAGAACTGGTACAACTGGTTCAGCAGCACCTCCGGATCGGCGTCGTTTCGCAAATCGATCAGCAACCGGACCGGTTCCTTCAGGTCACTCAGGTCCTTGATCCCGGCAATCCCCTTGACCTTCTCCCCCTTGACCAGCGCTGCGATTTTCTCGACCACGCCATCTCGCGACTGCGTGTAGGGAATTTCGGAAACCACAATCCGGAAACGGCCCTTCTTGTATTCCTCAATGGCGCAGCGGGCCCGCAACACAATCGTGCTGCGTCCCGTGTGATAGGCCCGGCGAATGCCTGATCGGCCGCAAATCACACCGCCCGTGGGGAAATCCGGACCCGGCAGGACCTCCATGATCTCGTCAATCGAGACTTCCGGATTGTCAATCAGCAGCATCAGGGCATCGCAGACTTCACCCAGATTGTGCGGGGGAATCGAGGTCGCCATGGAAACGGCAATGCCGCTGGATCCGTTAACCAGCAAATTCGGAAACTTGCTTGGCAACACTACCGGTTCGGTGCGGCGTTCGTCATACGTCGGTACGTAATCGACCGTGTCCAGCCGCAAATCGTCCAGCATCATGGCGGCAACCGGAGACAATCGGGCCTCGGTATACCGCATCGCCGCCGGCGGCAATCCGGCAATCGATCCAAAATTTCCCTGCTTGTCGATCAGCACATGCCGCATGTTCCATTCCTGGGCCATCCGCACCAGCGTGGGATAGACGATACTCTCGCCGTGCGGGTGATAGTTGCCGCTGGTGTCCCCGGAAATCTTGGCACATTTGACGCGACTGGATCCCGGCCCCAGGTTCAGGTCATTCATGGCCACCAGAATCCGCCGCTGCGAAGGCTTCAACCCGTCACGAACATCCGGCAGGGCTCGCGAAACAATCACGCTCATGGCGTACGTCAGATAGCTGTCCTTCAGCTCCTGCTCAATGGGCATTTGCTCGAATACTTCGCCTTCGGGCAGGTCGCCATTGACCGGGCCTTTGCCGTTGTTGTCGTCGTCAGCAGGCTGGTTGATGTCAGATGACACGAGAGAGTTCCTTTGCCGATACGTCTACGAAGACAAAAAACAAGCACCAAACAGCTGCTGGAGCCATGCCGACGGGTCGATCGGGCATGGCAAGCTCCACGTCCACCTGGTCCGTCCGGCTCGCCAACAGAAAAGGGCGGAAAACACCCCAACAGTCCGACCCGCAAAGGCCAGTTTGAGGGATTCCGTCCACGGTGCCAGATCCGAGGCAGTTGGCCGCAAAAAACCGGGGTTTTGGCGACGTTTTCAAGTGCCGCCAATATACCATTTGAGGGCCCCGTCGACAACCGTCACAAGGCAGAATTGGTCGCCATAAACGCTTCGACAGAAACCCTTTAGGACAGCCGGTTCCAGCCTCCCCAAGTCCCCCCCTCGGAGCGGTTCCAGGACCCCGGATGGCCCCCCCCAAACACGTGCACGACCGGGGCCCGCTGTCGCAAATCAGGCACCCCGGCCGGCAACCCCCAATCACTACCGCTTGCCGGACCGAATCCAACGGTCACCCGTTGAGCCGGCCGAAATTTGACAGCCCGCCGGTCGCCGGTAACGATGAACTGCCGGAATCGCTGCTCGCGTTTCCAACGACTTGCGTCCCGTCTCTTGCCCCCATGCCGGCCCGTGCGGAAAACAACCACTGACTTTGTCGACCGCTCCATTGAGCGGTTGTTGGCACGGGATTTTTTGCCAACGCGGACGGCGGGCCGGCTGACCCCGCTGCCCACCATGGAGCTGGGCGAACGCCAGGCGGAAGGCACCGCCGCGGCGGCCAGCGACACAACCGGGGCAGCGACGGGCCGGCCGGGTACGTTCCGGATCGAAACGTCGGCCGGACCCGTCTGGTTAAGCGGCAACGTGGTCATGTGCCAGTGTCCCGAATGCCTGGCACCCGTGTCCGTGCGACTGTGGCTGATGATCGCCGATTGCTGGGCCTGTGATTCCGCCATTGAATTGAGCTACGAACAACAACAGGCGGCCCGGCAACTGGCCGTCAACACTCACCGGCACGAACCGATTCGTCCCAGCGCTGACGTGGCGCCGCCGGCCGCGAGGATGCCCGTTTCACGCTCACCCGCTGTGCCACAGATTGAACCGGAGGACGAGGCCGGGGCCGCGCAGCGGCAACGCTTTGTGCATATTCTGCGGCGGACATTGAATTCGTTTCCCGCCTGGCTGGTCAGCGCCCTGGTGCACCTGATTCTGTTGCTGGCGTTGGCGTTGATCCTGATTCCCCAAGACTGGCAGCCGGTGTCGATCACCCTGTCAACGGCGGTGGCGCCGGTGGATCGCGAGGGCGGTGTTGAATTTGCCGATCGCCCGGACGACCCTCTGGAATTCGATACGCCGTTGCCCCCCGATTTCCGGCGTGTCCAGCGGGAATTGCAGCAAGTCCGCGTGGCGGCGGAACAGGACGCCCGGGAATTGTTGATCGATCCCCAGCCGATGATGCCTCCTCCGGACCTGGAAAAGGTGGTCGAGTCAGTCACCGTGCGCACCGGCCCCATGTATACCGTGGCCGCCCGGGACCCGCGCCTGCGCAATGAAATTGTGCGTCGCGAAGGGGGCACCACGCTGACCGAGGCGGCCGTCGCCCGGGGTCTCCGCTGGCTGGCCAGCGTGCAAAATCGGGACGGCAGCTGGAGTCTGTCCCGGTACCGCAGTTACGATGACCCGAAGAATCCGGGCGATGCCGCGGCGACATCGCTGGCCCTGCTGCCGTTTTTGGGGGCCGGACAAACCCACGAACAGGGTCGTTACAAACAAACGGTGGCCCGCGGACTCGGCTGGTTAATCGCCAACCAGCGGCCCAACGGTGACCTGCGCAAGGGGATTGCCTCGGACGCCGGCATGTATGCCCACGGCCAGGCATCGATCGTGCTGGTCGAAGCCCTGGCCATGAGCGGCGACGAACGATTTCGCCAACCCGCCCAGCGGGCGATCGACTTCATCGAAAAGGCCCAGCATCAACAGGGAGGATGGCGGTACCAGCCGGGACAGCCGGGTGATACGAGTGTGCTGGGCTGGCAGCTGATGGCCTTGCAAGCCGCGCCGGCTCCCGCACCGGTCTGCACGTGGATGATTCCACGCTCAAGCTGGCCGATTACTTCCTGGACCTCGCCAGCCGGCCCTACCAGATTCGGGACTTTCGCAAGGTGCCCAGCGGCGCCCTGTACCGTTATTTGCCGGACGAGAACCAGCCCAAGGTGGCGATGACGGCGGAAGCCATGTTGTGCCGCATGTACCTCGGCTGGAAACGCGACGATCCACGAATGACCTACGCCGTCAAATGGCTGTTAAAAAATGCGCTGCCGAGTCGACAGGACATGAACCTGTACTACTGGTATTACGCTACCCAGGTCATGCACCACTACGGCGGCCCCGAATGGGAACTGTGGAATTCGCACCTGCGTGATTTGCTGGTGGTCGAGCAGCGACGGGGGGGCCGATACCCCGGCAGCTGGGAACCGGACGATTTCGAATACGGTCCCTCCGGCGGCCGGGTTTACGTCACGGCGCTGGCCGTTTGCACGCTGGAGGTCTATTACCGCCACCTGCCGCTGTTCAAACAGCTGGACCTCGACTAGGCTGCCGGGAAATCGATTCCTCGTCACCCCGGTACCCTGTGATGCCCGAGTTGTACTGGCAACTAACGGATACGCGGCTGCGACTCGATCCCGGTCCGCTGGTGATGGGGATTGTCAACGTAACGCCCGACAGCTTCTCCGATGGCGGGCAATTTGCCGACCCGGCCCGCGCGGTCGCGCACGGGTTGCAACTGGTCGCCGATGGCGCGGATTTGCTGGACGTTGGCGGGGAAAGTACCCGGCCGGGCAGCACACCGGTCGACGCCGATGAACAACGGCGGCGTGTGATTCCAGTGATCAGCGATCTGGCGGAGCAGACATCGGTGCCGATTTCGGTCGACACGTCGAGCGCCGAGGTAGCCCGCCGCGCCCTGGAGGCCGGGGCCCGGATCATCAACGATGTGACCGGACTGGCCGGGGATCCCGCGATGGTCGATGTCGCGCGGGAGTTTGATGCCGGCGTGTGTGCGATGCACATGCAGGGCACGCCGCAAACCATGCAGGACAATCCGCAGTACGACCACGTCGTGGAAGACGTGTTTGGCTGGCTGGTCGACCGCCGCGACTGGCTGGTGGAGCGGGGTATTGAGCTGCCGCGAATCTGCCTGGATCCGGGGATTGGGTTTGGCAAAACGCACCAGCACAACCTGCAGCTGCTGGCTGGCATCGCCCGCTTTCAGGAAACCGGCTGTCCGATTCTCGTCGGTCATTCGCGCAAGGGTTTCATTCGAACAGCCAGTGGCGACGACGCCCCCGAACAACTGGCCGGAACCCTGACGGTGTCCCTGTATCTGGCCCGGGCCGGGGTCCAGATCCTGCGAGTCCACGATGTTCGGGCCACCCGCCAGGCGCTGCTCATGCAGGCAGCCCTGGACGCCGCAACCGGGGCGATCGAATAACAACAGGGGATCAAGCCACCTGCCGTTTCATCATCAGCGTCCCCAGCATGAAACAGACGCCGCCGATTGCCACCAGGACGGCCAGGGTGGGCAACATTTCCGGCCAGCTGAAATCGCGCCATACGGCGCCCTCGATCGCCTGGATCGCCCAGCGGACCGGACTGAACAAGCTGACGTTCTGAATCAGTTCCGGCATAAACATGGCCGGCACCATGGCTCCGCCCAGCATGGCCATCACGATATTCACGGCCCAGCCGGCCCCGCTGACGCCCTGTTCGGTGCGCCCAGCAAACTGACAACCATCATGATTCCGGTGAAGGCCGCCGCCACGCACAGACTGGCGGCGACCAGCTTGGGATAACTCGCCGGCTTCATCCCCAGCATCACGCCCAGCACGGTCATCATGGCGATCACTCCCAGAACGGTCAAAAAACAGGCCAGGGCCTTGCCCGCCAGAATACTGCGGTTGCCGAGCGGTGCGACCTGCAATCGCAACATCGTTCCCAACGTGCGTTCGCGGGCGATGGAGATGGCAAAACTGGCAACACAACCCAGCACCCCCCACAACATGGCTTGCGGAAAACTGATATCCCAGCCGGAACGAATTTTTTGCAACTGGGCTGCCTGACTTTGCGGATCGATTTGTCGCGTAATATCCAGCGACCGGATATTGGCAAACTGCAATCCCGCGCCGGCGGTTTGCAGCGGATCGTTGTCGCCATCCCCGGCGTTGCCCAGCGCGTCGGCGGCATTAATCATCGAATCCAGGGAATCAAAAAACCCGGTCATCAGGAACCGTTGGGCGGCGGGCATGCCGGATGCCGCGGCCAATTCCTGCCGCGACTGCTGCAGGAAGGGGCGAAAACTGGCGGGATTCTGAAAACGTTCGCCGATCAGGCCTCCCATGGCCTGCATGACAAACCCTTCCAGCATGGCGGACTCGGCGCCCCGGGACGGGTCCATCCCCAGCTGGATTTCCGGCGGATCCCCCCAGAACACACCGGCCCGTTCGCCAAATCCCGGCGGAATGACAATCATTCCGACTTGCTGGCCACGGCGGACGCTGTCGCGGGCCGACTCCAAATCCGGCTGATCGATTTTCAGGTTGTCGTTGGCCTGCAGCGCTTCGACAAACTTGCCGGACATGACCGATTGGTCCTGATCGATCAGGGCAATTTTCATCTTGCCGCTGCTGCCACCCGAGCCGACACCGCCCATCATCAGGCCGAAAAACAGTCCCATCAGAATCGGAAAAAACACGATGAAAATCAATCCGAGACGATCGCGCAGAATCAATTTGATGTCCTTGATCGCCATTTGCAGGATGGGTTGCATGGGCCGCCGGGGGGTTCGGTTGATTCAAATTCAGGGATCAGGGACCGATGAGCGCTTTGGAAAATCCCGATGGGATGCCGCTGCGGGCTCACCCGACGTCGTCGTTTTCCTGGCAATGCGCACGGTTGCTTGTGACCCACTCGAGCCGTTTTTGGCATTCGGTCATCGTTACTCCGTTTCTATGTGTCGCGCAAACGTCGTCCAGTCAGATTCAAAAACACACTTTCCAGATCAGGGCGTGTGATAGCCAGCGAGTGGAATTCGACTCCCCGGCGGGCAATCGATGTGACAACCGATATGGGATCCCCGGTTTCCAGCCGCCATTGCAACCCGTCCAGTACACCATCCAGCCGGACATCCGGTTGCAAGGGAGACAGCAATTGCCCCACGACCAGCGACGTTCCGCCATATTGATCGATCAACACCTGCACGCCGTCCAGGGCCAGCAATTGGCCATGATCAATGATCGCGACGCGATCACACAATCGCTGGGCCTCTTCCATGTAATGCGTGGTATAAATCAGGGTCAGCCCCTCGGACTTGAGCTGTTCAATACAGTCAAACAGGTGATTGCGCGATTGTGGATCGACGCCAACCGTGGGTTCATCCAGCAATACAATGCGCGGTTCATGCGTCAGCGCGCAAGCCAGATTCAATCGACGTTTCATGCCCCCCGAGTACGTCCCGACATAATCACTGGCTCGCGATGTCAAACCGGCGAATTCCAGAGCCCAGCCAACCCGATCCCGCAGCCGCGGTCCCTGAAGTCCGTACATGCGTGCGAAAAACGTCAGGTTTTCCCGGCCCGTCAATTCCTCGTACAGCGACAGGGTTTGGGGCGCAACGCCAATCTCGCGCCGTGTGGCCGCGTCGGTCGGCGTACCATCCCGGATATGCACCGATCCTTCGTCGGGTTGCAGCAATCCGATCAGAAGGTTAATGGTCGTGGTCTTGCCGGCCCCGTTGGGACCCAGCAGCCCCAGCGCCTCGCCGGGCATGATGTCCAGCGTAATATCGTTGACCGCCGCCACATCGCGAAAGCGTTTGACCAGATGGCGGATTCGAATGATGGGCTCGGGCATGAACGGGCAGCCGTTGGAAATTCAGGAGGGGGGCCGGCAACCCGTACGGCAGGTGGCCCGCCCATCGGCGGAGCGCCGGCGGGTCCGGTTCACGACCCGACGTTCCCCTGTTCGACGTGCTCCGGGAATCCTTGCCAAAAATCCGGCGACCTCGCCGGTTCGGGGAGGTGCACCCGCAACAGGGTGGCGTGGTTGTACGCGGTTGCCCGGGGGTGGCTGGGTCAGGAGGCGGCAGGAGGCGGGCGGGTCCGCGGGTGGATTGGCGACCCGGTTGCGGGCGGATGTCCCGACCCGACCCACCCACATTGTGTCCCGGTTGTGGGCGGGTCGCCCGACCCGACCCGACCCACCCACACTCGCCCGGTTGTGGGCGGGTCTCCCGACCCGACCCACCCACACTCGCTCCGCGGGTGGCTTGGTCAGGAGACCAACCCACAACATGGGGAGACCGACCCGACCCACATTGTGTCCCGGTTGTGGGCGGGTCTCCCGACCCTCCCGGTTGTGGGCGGGTCTCCCGACCCTCCCGGTTGTGGGCGGGTCTCCCGACCCTCCCGGTTGTGGGCGGGTCTCCCGACCCTCCCGGTTGTGGGCGGGTCTCCCGACCCGACCCACCCACACTCGCTCCGCGGGTGGCTTGGTCAGGAGACCAACCCACAACATGGAGACCAACCCACTCCCCGGTTGTGGGCGGGTCTCCCGACCCGACCCCCGGTTGTGGGCGGGTCGCCCGACCCGGCCCAACGTTCATTCAATAATCGTGCTGACCCGTACAGCTCGTTCGATGTTGTGGTTGTTGCCGGGTTCAAACGCCACCGGGATCGAGCGGTCAACGATAAAGAATCCGCGATTTCGCCGGATCTTGCCGGTATCCGATCCCAGTTCAATGCCATTTCCGGCGGCATCGACCAGCAGATTGCCGGCCTCGTCAACCTCGAACCGGCCAACGGTCACCCAAATGGCAAACACGCTGGAGCGGGTTGTGGTGATATTACCGACACGTCGCAACCCCTGATGCCGGGCCCAGCTGTCTCGTACCGAATTGGCAAATGGAAAATCAGATTGGGTTTCCAGCAGAGGCGAGTCGGATCCCCCGCCATCATCCTTGCGAAGCATCGATACCAGGACCGGCGAATTGGCAACCAACGCGACGTCAGGTACCTTGTTGTAGTCGCTGGTGTTGCGAAATGGATTATCGAACTGGTCGGGAAGCGTCCCACTGGCATCGCGCCGGGAGCCTTCAAATTCGCCATTCGGGAACGCGGCCATGGAAAAGTTCGCCACATTTCCGGCCAGGTCCTGGCCCATCACCGTGACCCCGGCGTCGAATTGGCCCAGCCAGCCCTTGCGAACCCGATCGTCGAACAGGGTGTTGACATTGATCTTGCCCGGCTCGCGGTACCGCGACAACAGGTTAAAGGGCGGCAACACCGCGCCCCCGGTGACTGTCCCCACGTTGGTATCGTTCAGGTAGATTGAATTGGCTGCAAATCGGGACGGCACCCGCAGGTAATCCAGCAAGGCCGCCATTCCCGACGGGGTATCTCCCGGAGCCGCCTCTGGCGGATAATAAAAATTCAGCAATTGCCGATAACGCTGGTTAACGCCCGTCCCGGGCGCGGATCAAACGGATCGGTTACAAAGTTGCCCCAATCGAACGAGAACGAACGTAACAGTTCCAGCGAATCGGTGTAGGGAACATCCAGCAGGTCCATTTGACTGGAAAACGGCCGGTTGTTCAGTGGCAGTCCGGCAAATCCCAGCGGCAGCGTCGCCGCCCCGGCCTGATAGTCCATTTGCTCGGTGTAGGCCCGGTTGAAAAACCCGAAAGACTCCCGCAGTTCAAAGCTGTGGAAGTGACTGTCGGCTCCCGCCAGTGTTGCAAAATCCGGCAAAGCCGCGAGCATCGAAGTATTTCCGGTCGGTTCCTCAATCGGCCACAACTGACGTTTGAAGGGCAAGGGCGCCGGCGAGCCGTACAACGGATCCTCAATGCGACCTCGTTCGGCGGACGCAAACACGGTGTCACCGGCGACGATCCCCGCGGACGCGCTGTCATCGGCAACTCCGTTGAAGGCGGTCAGGTCCACTGTTTTTCGGTCGACTGTCAGGTACGGATTGGAAACCGGATCCCAGGGCGCCAGCGGATTGGCAAGGCGTTGCAGCAGGTATGCCGAAAAGGTTTCGGTATTCCCGTCCTGTTGGGTCGCGGCGATGTTTTCCGGTGACTGAATGCCTGGATCGGCGTCCACCGGCGTGTCGACGACCGCCACAAACTCCAGGCCATCCGGCCCCACCATGGTGGCTCCCGGGTACCCGCCGTCCGGGTCACTCAGCCCCAACGAACGTGGCGCAGCGGCCATGGAAATCGGGTCGTAATGCTGATCGATCGGAATCGCCACCACATCGGATCGGGTGGCTGTGGCGTCGGCCACCGGGTCGTAGACAGAAACCTCGCGGGCCGCATTATCCAGAACCAGGTTGCGGGTCGTCGGCAACGAGGTGGGATCGAACGGCATGGAATCACTGCGGCGACCAAAAAAGGTTTGCCCCGCCGCCGCGTTGGTCCCCACGCCAGCCGAACCGATGACCGCAAAACCTCCCGGAGTAATGACTCCGTCGGCAGCGATGCCCGCACCGGGAAAGTACACTTTTTGACCGGCAAACGCGGCCCCGCTCCCCAGATTGTCGTTCCGCACATCGGCAATATTCGGTTGAACAAAATAAACCCGGCGGGCAATGTCGTCCTCCTCAAACACCACCCGTTCCGGATTCTCGTTCGTGGCCGTTCCGCGCACCGCGACCAGCCGCCAAACCGGATCACCGGCGCTGGTCGTGCGCAGCAAATCGATTCCGTTTCCGCCGCCGTCCATTAACTCGGCGGGCATCAACTGGTTGGAAGGGTTCGCATTCCAGGGGTGATACAGCTCGACAAACGTTGTGGCCCGGGGTACGAGCTGGTTGTCAAAATCAGGGTCGCCCCCGCCGCCGATTGGCAAATCCTCGGTGCGCCGATCGTGACTGGCCATCGTTTCGAAAATCAGCAATTCGGGTCGCTCAACACCCCACACCGTGTAGGCATCGGGATCGGCGGTATCCGGATCACCATCCGGCTCCCAGCCATTGAACGGATTAAAATCAAATTCAAACGGCGTGTTGATCGCGTCGGTATCGCGGAAATCCACAACGTTGATCACCCATTGGGCCAGGGCAATACGGCGCAATGTGTTGGGATCACTGATCAGGTCGTAGGGCATCAGGGCCGGGACGGGAGGTGCCGGACCCGTATCGCCCGTGGCCAACAGGGCCAGCACATACAGCTGTTTGGCAAACTCGTAACGGCCCAGGTATTCATTGGTATCGACCAGTCCGTCGCCGTTGTTATCCAGCGACCGAACGCCGTTAACGGTCGCCACCGTTTCCGTGCCATTGGTTTCGTTAATGGTCGCATCACCGGAAAGTGCTGCAGTCGCCGATGACTCATCGTAAGTCCCGTTGCCATTGTCGTCGGCGGCATTGCCAAATGGCCGGTTGATATCAAATGGCAACCCCATCCGCACATCCAGGGCCACCAGGTCCGCCATCGCGGCATTGGCGTTTGCCGGGGGGACCCCGTTGACGATCAACAGGTTGTAAAGCCGCTGCGGAATCGAGACCGGTTGCCCGGCCAGCTCCAGCGGCATTCCGTCCAGCGGATCAATCAGCGCCAAATCCGGATCCAGACCCGGCACCAGCGGCACTTCCCAGCTGTCGCTGGTAATCACATCCGCCACGGAATCCACGTCCGCCGGCGGGATCAGGTCCCACAGCCGCCCCGGCAACATCTTGCTGTCCCGATCGAAACGCCGCAGAATGCGTTCCAGTTCCTTGGGAGTATACGGCTGGTCGTCACTGGTCAAACCGCCCGACGGATACCGGGATTGGGGGATCAGCGTGAACTCGTAGGGCGAGTCCGTCAGTTCGTTCTGTCCCAGTCCGGTCAGGGTCGTATTGGCGTCCAGCGCCGGGCGAAATTCCGGAACGTTGCCGTTGGGGACATTGGGAATCCCGACTCCGTAGCGACCACTGACGTCCATGGCGGAACCAAAGTAGCCGCCGATGAAATTGTTGTTGAAAGCGGCCGAACCGTCCGGGTAACCGTACAGGCGTACGGCCGACCAGGGATCCCGAATGTTTTCAATTCCGGGCGTGCTGTCCTCGCCGTAGCGGGAAATCAGAATCTGGCCATACGTGGCACCGGTGCCGAATACTGGCGCCAGGGAAACCTCGGGCGGACCCAGGTACTGACCGCGTGGCGGACCCGCATACCCGTCCATCTGCATGAATCCGGGGGGAATCGATTCCACATTGCCCAGCAAAAATGTGCTGGTGGCCAGGACATCCGGCAATCCGTCGGCACCGGGATTTCCGGCCGTGTCGATAACATCCAGTTGATGCACGTTCCCGTGCGCATTGACATTCAGGCGGCCATCCATATCCAGCACCAGATAGGCCACCAGCGACTTGTAGCGCCGCCCGTCGATATCCGTTTGCACGGGATACCGGGGATCCATCCAGATGCTGTCCTCGGTTCCGTCGCCGTCATTGTCCACATGCAACGGTTCACCGGGATTTCCAAAGGCTCGAAAATTCGTGGCAGGATCCATGCCCTGACTGGTAAACAGCTGTTCCCGATCGAAACTGGCAATCAGCCCCATATTGTCCAGCGCCGCCAAAAACATGTTTTGGTAGTCCGGCGCGTCATAGCTTTCGTTGACCCCGGTGGATACGTAATCGACCGGCGCCACGGTTGATTTGGCCAGGTGCGGACGCAAGGCGTCGGCCGACAGGGCATTTGCGCCCCCCCCGGCATTCGGACCGCCGGCACCCCAGCCAAAGAAGGCTCGTCCATTGACGACCACTCGGGCATCATTCAAATCGGTCAGGTTCATCACCGAACCCAGCGTCTGCGACGGATACACCAGGAACGAGAATGGCGAACCGGTGACCAGCCCCATATCCGAACCCGAATAACCGATGACCCGGACCGACGTACCACGCAGCGGGCCGTCGACAAACGTCAGGACATGACCATTCAGCAGACTGGCCGGGCGAAAACGCTTGTCCGTCGTGAAATCGATCGCCGCGCCGCCCGGACCCAGTCCCCGGGGCAGGGGGTTGGCAGGATCATTCAATATGAACTCGACCGCCCCGGGTATCCCGGTGGCCGCCGAGGCGTCACTGACATCGGCCACGATCGCCGAGAACCCGTAACCGTACATGTCGGCCAGCAGGCTGTGGCCCAGCAACGGAGATTCGATGTTATCGGAATCGGGACCGCGAACGAGGTCGTAAAAGGCCCGGTACACCAGCGAACGACTGCTGTCGCCGCGGGCATCCACGCGGGCTCGCGCCTTGGCGGATGCGGAAAACTGCTGGGACACCGCCACGAACGAGGCGCCCAGCAGCGTGATAAACAGAATCAGACTGACCACGAACAACAGCGCCAGTCCGCGACGCGGCCGGAACCCCGGGACGCGAGCTCGGGCGGACGGGCGGGGAGATGTGAGGGATTTCATGTTCGCCTCCGAAGGGGCAGAGAAGAGAGTTGCTGGATTGGGGAATTTGAATCGGGTTCAGGTTCGGGTCGCCCATAAACGGAAACCGTCGTTCACGGGGATCGTCTGGTATTGCTGCCTAGGGATCGGCCGCCCACGTCGAATCGGGTTCCACCCGGAACGACCGCTCGTACACGGCCAGCACATTGGGGATCAAAATGGCATACGTGGAAACGTCGGTCCGATCATTGACCATCCGGCCTTCCCAGTCACGATACAAATCGAAATCGGATCCTTGCAGGGTCACGGAATAGGTTCTCTCGGCTCCCGTAACCGCCCCGCGGTCGATTCCCTGGGCGGGAATCGGCATGGGATCTGCATCCGCATCCGGTGACACGCGATCGGCATGAATGACACGGTGAAAATCCAGCTGGATATCGTCAAAGGTGGGTTCTCCCGTGGGCGGCGGTCCCGGGGTGTAGGGGAGGGGGTCGGTACGGTAGTAACTGATCAACATGATCCAGTCGTTATTGCGAATCTGGTCTTCATCCAGGGCCGGTTGCCCGGCCGTCGGAATTTCGCTTAACAGCAAATCACCACCGCCGATGGCGACCTGTTCGTATTCCCGGGTGGTCAGCGGAGCCGTATCGGTCTTGACGATACGCATCATGTCCGGCGGCATGGCCGGGGCAGCGCCGGGATCAATCACTTCAAAGACGCGTTCGGCAACCCGATCCCCGGCCTTTCCCACGATCGTGATCATCCGGTACTGGCGGCCCTGGTCGTCCTCGGGAATCACAAACGCGATGGTGGTATAGCGGCCGTCATACTGGCGTTTGGCTTCCGGTATCGCGTCCATTGAATAGTAGACTTGCCGGGGCGGCCCCAGTTCGTCGGCCGGGGGCAGGAACCGGAGATCGTCCGGTTGCAATGACAATCGACGGGCCAGGCCAAACCCGTTGCCAAAACGGAGCCCCGGCATATTGGGGCTGTCCGGATCGAGCGTATTGGCGAGATTAATGGTCGGCAAATTGTTGGGCAACGGAAACGCGGCAGTGGACTGGGGAAACTGGCCGTATTGCATCACGGCCGGATTGCCCAAATTGGTCAATGACCCCAGCGGATCAATCAGGTAGGGCCAGCCCAGGGCAATATTGTTGTTGTTCGTGGTGGTCTGCGGCGGCCAGGGCTGCGGCACCAGGGGCAGCACCATCGGTGGCACGCCCATCGGTTCGATCCGGTCGACCTGCCGATTTCGCTCCTGGGCGTCCAGGTAATCCAGATTGTCAATCCAGGTCTCCGGATCGTGATACCCGTACGCCTGGAAATCGGCGAAGTAGTTTTTGGCGGCGTTGATCGCCGATTCGCGGTCGATTCCCAGCTGCGCCGTGCGGGCGGCAAACGGGATCAACACCAGCACGCCAAACACCCCAATGGCCGCGACCAGGATGGAAATCAACACCTCGAACAACGAGATTCCGCGGCGAACCGGCCGCGGTCGAAATCGTCGAGTTGACAGATGGTTTTTCATAACTTGCTGAAGTGAAAAGACGGATGGGCGAGGGAGGGAAATCGTCATCAGGGAGTAGCCGATCGCCGGTTGCGGGCCAGGGCCCGCGGCCGTCAGTTTTTCCGCCAGCGTCAACGCCGCACCCAGTTCGGCCATGCGACCGATCGAGACGCTGCCGTTGCGGTGATCCACCGTGATCCACAGGTTATCGTCGTCTTCAATGAATCGCTGGGTGCCGAGAGCCGTGACGTCAATGTCGCCCTCTCCGACGGCCATCAGAAAAAACAGCGGACCATTGGGAGATACCATGACGGCGGCGTCGCGGTCAAACACACGATCCACCGATCCGTCCCGATTGAACCAGACACGAACCGGCACGTTGTATCCAGGCATTCCCGGGTCGATTTGCAAGGCACCCGTCAAACCAAATTGCGAACCATCGTTGCCGTGACCCGACAACGCCAGATCGACAAACAGATTGTTGGGGAGCCGTACCACGCCGGATTCGACCCGTACGGGCTGGCGATAAATCTTGAATGGCAGGGCCACCCCCTCGGGAGGATTGGGGTCGTGCGCTCCAATCGCAAACGTGATCGTCGATGGAGTGCCGGCCATAACGTTGGTAATTCGATACAACACACCCGAATGGTTGAACTCGATATAATCGTCGACCCGAACATTGGCTCCGGTCGCTGACAGATCGGACGTGCCCGGAATGGTTGCCGTCCCGGTCATGCCGGCGATCATCGTAATCGTCGCCGTGGCGTTGGCCACATCGCCGAGATAGGGCGGGATCGCCCGGAGCTGATAGATCGCCATTCCCATGTTGGGCACGTTGTAGCCCCCCGTGGCATTGGCCAGCGGCACGATCTCGACCCCCGCCGATCCGTCGACGGCGGCCCGTTCGCGGGCGGCCGCAAAGGCCGTTCCCACAATTCGCGCGGTATCGCGGACCTTGCGATCCTTGCTGAGGGTTCGCACGGTGGGAATCACAATCACGGCCACCACGCTGAGGATGGCGATCGTGACCACCAGTTCGATCAGCGTGAATCCGGGTCGGGATTTTTTGTTGCTTGTGGTGTTCATGAAAAGTTCGCAGAAAAGATCGCAATCCACGTTGCTAGTAACTGGGGATCGTCTGGCCGGTGGCCGGGGGCTCGCCGGTGTTGACGGATTGAATCAGGAATCCAAATTCATTAATCGGTCGGGGGCCCCGAACCTGGCCGATTGGTTGCCCCGCCACCAACACTGCGGACGACAGGACGATTTCAAACCCGTTTTCCACCGAAAAATCCGGTCGCAACGAGGGCTCGAAATCGGCGGCCGGTAACGCGGCCAACTCGGCCGAATCGGGTTTTCCGACCAGGGCGAACCGCACGGGATCGCCGAACGCATCCAGCACCTCCAGGGCTCCGTCGCCGTCGGTATCGCCGATCTCCCCGGATCGCAACAGGCCCACCAGGCGTTCTCCATCCTGATCGGTATTCAGTGACAGAATCACGTACAGGCATTCGGCGGATACGGTTCGCTGGAACACTTCCAGCTCCTCCGGATCGATCATGGCATTCATGTTCAGGTCCTGGGGCACTTTGGCCAGCCAGGTGCCCGCGGTTTGCGAATTGAGCAGGGCCAGAAAACGTCTGGAAATCTGGGGCAAATGTTCGGCGGCATTGATGAAATTGGGTGCCATCGCCAGAGTCATGTTTTGCGGAAACGTGGCGGGATCCACATCCGCCTGTTTCCACGGGAATTCGACTCGCAAAAACTCATTCAACATGGCCTCGCGAAAGGCCCGGGCGGCCTCCGGATCGACTGGCGGCGCGACTTTAATGCGGACCGGCAACACCCGGTAAACAAACTCTTCCAGATTTTGATTCATCACGCTGGAGAGCCGGTCGAGCTGGGCCCGGGTGCGGGACACCAGAGCGTCCTTTTCGGCGCCGGCAATGACCGCCAGTCCCAGCGAGGAGATGATCGCCAGAATGGCCATCACCAGCAGCAATTCAACCAGCGTGAAACCGCGGCCGCGGCATTGCGGCCCGCGTCGCCATCGGATCCGGCGTCGTCGTTCAGTTGTCATCGTGTTGCCCGGGGACAGGAGAGTGAAGAGGAGTTGTGGGGGTGGCAATCACTGCGGCATGTCATTGATCAGGGGTTTTCATAGCGGGTTACAAATCCGTCCAGCCGCCCTTCGGAAAAACTGCAAATATTGTCGAGGGCCTCGTAGGTTCCGGCATCGACTTCGCCAAACCGTTCGTCACTGCCGGCCGCCACGATCTGGTACCGTTTGGCCTGCAGAAAACTGCCATCCGGCAGTGCCGAGCCCGGAACCCGTACCGGCTTGGCAATGTTCAGCGGTGCCGGAAAAACGGCCGCCGGGTCGTAGTTGATGACGGTGGCAATCGACGGATCATTCGAGGTGTTTTCGATGTAGGTATCGTTGTGAAAATAGACCAGCGGCCCGTCACCGCCGCGCTGGATCGGCACGTAGATCGGGTAGCTGATTCCGGGAGCCGGGTATTCGACGGCAATATTGGTCCGTTCCACCAGCAGGGCCGCCCGGGAATTCAAAAAACACACGCCGCTCGGAAACGATATCCAGCGTGTCGTCGACCCCGTTGGCGTTCACATCCGAGCCGGTCGTGTTGTTCAACCGCTGCCCGGAAATGGGATACTGGGCGTCGTTGTGCAACTGGCTCAGCCAGAACCACAGGGCGTGCTCGGGGTCCCCGTAACCGGTTGTCCTTGGTCGCCGCGCCGGCGGCGGTCATGTCCACGATCATGGGTTCGGCGACACTGTGCCACCAATGTTCCAGCCGCGTTTCCATGGGATCAAACGGATCGAGGGCCAGTTCATTATGGGTCGGTGAGATTTTGGCCAGGAATTGCAATATCCGCTGTTCCACCGTCGGGGCGGTACGAAGTTGGGAATCAGGTCTCCCAGATCCAGCGGATCACCATTGGCATCCACAAACTCGCTGAAGTCCGGCGGATAGAACCCGAATTCGTCCTTGAAGCGGTCCAGCGCCAATTCCACCTGCGACAGGTCGGAGGCCACGCCCGTTTCGAAAACCGAACGCGCGCACGGCAAAATAGGCCGGTGTGATCATGGCCGCCAGCACGGCGATGATGGTGATGACCACCAGCAATTCGACCAGCGTGAAACCGCCGGGGTGCGAAACGATGAGGGGCGATGAGGAGCGGACATGGAAAAGTCTCCGGGGAATGTTTCTATGTGTGTGTTGGTGTGAATCGTGGGGATGGTTGACAGGTGCCCTGGGAGCCCGGCCTCGGGGGTCAGGAATTGCAAACCGGAAATCAGGCCGATCAGCGGCATGAACAGGGCCACCACAATGAACAGCACGACCAGACCGAGCACGATAATCATGACCGGCTCGATCAGTTTCATCATGCCGTCGGTCAACGTGCGAACTTCCTCGTCGTAGTAGTCGGCGACCTTGTACAACATGACGTCCAGTTCACCGGTTTCCTCGCCGACGTCGACCATGTTGATCACCAGTTCTTCGACGACCGGTTTTTTGTATTGAAGGAAATAGTACAGGCAGCCGACGACGCCCATGGCTGCCGAGGCATACAGCACCTCAAACAGAAACTTGGTTTCCACAAACAGCACGGCCAGCGGGGGCAGGGCACAGGTGGCCGCAAAGAAGAACATCGCCACCGGATGAAACGGGGGAACGCAATTGATCTTCATGGGGCGGGCGATCGTATCTCCTTCGCGAATTGCAGTCGTTAACCCGGCTGTACATTTTTTCGTACATGGCGTTGCCGGAGGTTTCCCGGGTGATGGTCAGACCTTCCAGAATCGGCACGCCACTGGCGACCAGGGCTCCGAGGGTTCGGGTGGTTCGGGCCAGGTTGGCCTTTTGCAGCAATTTGCCAATGACCGGCAACTTCAGCACGTACAGGTGGAAACCCATCCGGCCCGCCCGGAATTTGCAGAGCAGGGCCACGAACAAAAAGATGGCAATCGGAATCAGCGGAAACAGAAACCAGAGCTTGACGACGCGATTGGAAATGGCGATCAGCAGTTCGGTCATGGCCGGCAAATCCAGCTCGAACTCCTCGAACATGGATTTGAATTCGGGAATAATAAAAATCATGATGAACGTCAGAATCCCGCAGGTGAACAACACCACCATGGCGGGATAAATCAGGGCACCGATCACCTTGGTCTTGAGCGACTGGGTGCGTTCCTTGAATTCGGCCAGGCGGCGGAGAATGATTTCCAGCGAACCGCCGGCCTCACCGGCCTTGATCATGTTCACATACAGGCGATCAAAGACCTTGGGGGATTTGCCCAGGGCTTCCGACAGGGTCGACCCGCCCTCGATTTCATCACACACGTCAATCAGGGCGTTTTTCAGGGCACCGGGACGTGATTGCGATTCCAGGATTTTCAGGCTGCGCAAAATCGGCAGACCGGCGTCCTGCAAAATCGACAGCTGGCGGGTAAAGGTCACCATTTTTTTGCCGCCGGCGCCGCCCAGCGCAAACGTCTTGCGGCGGGAGTTCCGGGTGCCGCTTTTCTTGTCCGATTTCTGGACCGAGATCTTGGTAACGAAATAGCCCATCGAGCGAATGGTCGCCTGGGCCTCGTCCTGGGTCTGGGCCTCGATGACGTCGCGAATTTCCTGCCCTTGCGGGTCCATCGCCTCGAATTGAAAAGTTGGCATCGGTTACTTTCGCAAAAAAACAGTACTCGTGGTTCCGTGGTTGATTGGGCAGTTGCCGGCCCCGGGTCCGCCGGGACAGGTCGTGGCCGATATCAGGCCTCCAGAATGGTTTCCCGAATGACTTCCTCGGCCGTCGTCAGTCCATCGTGAATGAACTGGATTCCGGCATCCCGCAACAGCACCATCCCCTTGGCCTGGGCCCGGTCGCGCAAGGCGTCGGTGGTGGCGTTGTCCATAATCATCTCGCGCAGCTCGTCGTCCATGATCATCAATTCAAACAGGCCCACCCGACCCTTGTAGCCGGTGTTGTTGCAGCTGTTGCATCCGGCGCCGCGGTAAAAACTCTTGCCGGCCACGTCTTCCTCGGTCAAACGCAGTTCCAGCAACGTCATCGGTCGCGGGTTCGATTTCTTCGCGGCATTCCATGCAAATCCGCCGCACCAGCCGCTGGGCCAGAATCGCCTCGACCGTGGCGGTGATCAGAAACGGGGGAATCCCCATGTCCCGCAGCCGCGTCACCGTGCTGGGCGCGTCGTTGGTGTGCAGCGTGCTGAACACGGTGTGGCCGGTCAGCGAGGCCTGCACGGCGATTTCGGCGGTTTCGGTATCGCGAATCTCACCCACCAGGATCTTGTCCGGGTCCTGCCGCAAAATCGCCCGCAAACAGGATGCAAAGGTGACCTGAATGTCCGCATCGATGGGAATCTGGATAATTCCGTCAATGTCGTATTCCACCGGATCCTCGGTCGTGATCAGCTTGTCGCGAATGTCGTTCAGTTCCGACAGGGCGCGAATACAGCGTCGTGGTCTTGCCCGAACCGGTGGGCCCGGTCACCAGAATAATCCCGTTGGGTTTCTGCATCACCTCGCGAAAACCCGCAATCGTGGCCTCGTTCATGCCCACGTTGTTCAGGTCCAGCGATACGACGCTGCGGTCCAGCACCCGCATCACCACGCTTTCCCCAAACATGGTCGGCAACACGCTGACCCGCAGGTCGATCGGGTGACCGCCCACGGTCAGTTCGATCCGCCCGTCCTGGGGCAAGTCGCCGCTCGGCGATGTCCAGGTTGGCCATCACCTTGACGCGGGTGGTGATGGCAAAGGCCAGGTGCCGGGGAGGCGGCACCATTTCGTACAGCACCCCATCGGACTTGATCCGAATCCGGAACTCGTCTTCGAACGGCTCGAAGTGAATATCACTGGCGTGGTCCTTGATGGCCAGCAACAGCACCATGTTCAGCAGCTTGCGGACCGGCGCACTTTCCACCAGCTCGCTGACATCCCCCAGGTTGATCGGACCGTCGGATGCCAGTTTCTGGGCGGCCTTGGCCAGATCGGCGTCTTCCTGCAGTTCCTTGATGATGCTTTCGATACTCTCGGTTTCTTCATTGAAGAACTTGTCGATCGCCTTGAGGATCTGGTTTTCGGTGGCCACCAGCATGCGGATGTCATGACCCACAAACCGGCGAATCTCGTCCTGCATCGACAGGTTGTGCGGATCACAGGTGGCCAGCGTCAGAATTCCGTCGCTGAGTTGCAGGGGGATCACCCGATACAACTGGGCCATGGCGTTGGTAATCTGGGTCCGGGCGTCATCCGGCGGGCTGAACCCCTCGATATCAATCGTTTGCAAACCGAATTGCTCGCCCAGGGCCTGAATCAGCTGGTCGTCGGTGACCAAACCCATGTCTTCGGCGATCCGGCCGATCAGCTGCCCGGGATGCTGGGCCTGCTCCTCGATCAGCAACTCCAGCTGCTCGTCGGTGATGAAACCGAGGTCGACGAGAATTTGTCCAAGACGACGAATGGCCATGATTCCGCTTTCAGGTTCCGGGTGGCTGCTGGTATTTCAGGGGGTCCGTCAGGGTCGTTACAGGTGGCGTGGCCAGGGACCTGGCTGCCGGATTCGCGCGTCCTGATCCAGGGCATCCTCACCGGGCATCCCGGTTCTTCCAGATCCAGCATCTGTCGCCGGGCCGTGGCGATCCGCCGCGCCAGAGCGTCCGGATCATGGGCCTTGGCCAGCACGTCTTCCATTTCCACGCGTTCGCCGATCCACAGATCAAACAGGTTGTCGTCCAGCAGGTTCATGCCGTACTTGGCACCGGTCTGGATGGCCGAGTTGATCCGGAAGGTCTTGTTCTCACGAATCAGGTTCCCGACCGCCGGCGTCACCACCAGGGTTTCAAAGGCGGCAATCCGGCCCCCTCCGATGCGAGGCAACAGGGTCTGGGCCAGAACACCAATCAGCGTGGTCGACAACTGCGTCCGAATCTGGTCCTGCAGGTTGCCGGGAAAGGCGTCGATGATCCGGTTGACCGTTCCCTGGGCACTGTTGGTGTGCAACGTGGCAAACACGATGTGGCCGGTTTCGGCCGCCGTAATGGCCGCCTCAATGGTCTCCAGGTCGCGCATCTCACCCACCAGAATCACATCCGGATCCTGACGCAGGGCCCGCCGAATGGCCTCGGCAAAGCTCGGAACATCCACACCAATCTCCCGCTGGTTGACGGTGGATCGCTTGTGGTAATGGAAAAACTCGATGGGGTCCTCGATCGTGATGATGTGATGATCGACCCGTTCATTGATATAATTCACCAGACTGGCCAGTGACGTACTTTTGCCCGAACCGGTCGGTCCGGTCACCAGAATCAAACCCCGCGGCCGCATCACCAGCTTGGTCATCACTTCCGGCAACCCCAGCTGATCGGGAGTCAGCATTTCATTGGGAATCTGCCGCAGCACCATGGCAATATTGCCACGCTGCTTGAAAATCGAAACACGAAACCGGGCCTTGTCGCCAAACGCAAATCCGAAATCGGAGGTGCCCATTTCCTGCAATTCGCGCTGGCAACGCTCGGGCGCGATGCTCTTCATCAACGACACGGTATCTTCCGCGCCCAGCGTCTTGGTTTCCAGCTTGCGCATCCGGCCATGCAGCCGGAATACCGGAGGCTGACCGACCGTGATGTGAATATCACTGGCGCCCTGTTTGACGCAGGCTTCCAGCAGTTTGTCGATTAATACTGAGGCCATCGATCCGTCATCCGTTGGGTGTATTCCGGTTAATTTGGCAAATCGTTCATCCGGCAAGCGGGCTGTCTGCCAGCCACCGGCCAGTTACGGGTGGAATGCGGGAGCACCCGGGGACTGCTATGCCCCTCGAGGGCCGACCCTCATTCGCGTTGAGCCGAGACCTCACGGTCCGAAATGATCATGGTTCAAAATGATCGGTAATCGGTCGATCACCACCTGCCGCAGCCGCGATGGGTCCCGCTGGAGCCAGCCGGGGGACCCCGGCGCCAAACGGTTTGCGTCCATGAGATTGAGATCGGCGATAACGATTTTCAATACGCTCGTTTGGGTGATGTCCGGGAAAACGCGGTTGGGGGAGGAGAACCGGGGCGTGGCGAGCCATGACAAGAATAAATGATGACGACCATCGGTCGGCAGTGATTATTCCCGGCCCGTCCCCGATGCTCCAGGGCGCGACGCGTTTTGCGTCCAGCCGGCCTGGCCCACGACCCATCTGATCCCAGTGGGTTTCCGGGCCTGCCATGGCGAACCATGGCGGGCCGGGGCAGATCAAGCGTCGCCCGCAAGCCGAGTTTCGGCAATCAACGTGTCTATTCCACCATAGACGGCGGGACAAAATGAAAAAGCCCGCGGCGCGATGGCCCATTGGCGCAGAACCGGCCCGGAATTCCCGGCCGCTGTGATCAGTTTGACAGAAACACCTAATCCTGTTCGGTCTTCTTGGTAACGCGGGCCACTTCCTCAAAGGTGGTGTAGCCCGCCAGGACCTTGCTGATGGCATCGTGATAAAGTGTTTTCATGCCTTTAGTTATGGCATACTTTCGGAGCTCGGACGTGACCGCATTGGCAAAAATCATCTCCCGAACCCGGGAATCGATCATCATCATTTCGAATACAGCAATCCGGCCCTTAAAGCCCGTTTTTTGGCAGCTGTTGCAGCCCTTGCCCCGCATGAATTTTGCCTCTTTCAGCTGCTCTTCGGAAATATTGAACTCCGCGATCACACTTTTGGGGGGTGTGTATCGGGCCCGGCATTTGGGGCAGATGGTTCGCACCAGCCGCTGGGCGAGGATCGCCACGACGCTGCTGGCCACCAGATAACCCGGCACTCCCATATCAACCAGACGTGTGATGGCACTGGGCGCATCGTTCGTATGCAGAGTACTAAAAACCAGGTGTCCGGTTAAACTGGCCTGAACTCCCATCGAAACGGTTTCCGCATCACGCATTTCACCCACCAGAATGATATTCGGGGCCTGCCGCAACATCGAACGGATGATCCGGGCAAAATCCAGACCGATCTTGTGTTTCACTTCGACCTGATTGATCCCTGGCAGATAATATTCGACGGGATCCTCGGCCGTGATGATTTTGCGATCGGGACGATTCAGGGTATTCAGGGCCGCGTACAGCGTGGTGGTCTTGCCCGAACCGGTCGGACCTGTCACCAAAATGATTCCGTTGGGGCGCCGAATCAGGTTTTGAAACTTTTTGTAGTTCTCCTCCGAGAACCCCAGTTGCCGGATCCCCACCTTGATGCTGTCCTTGTCCAGCAGACGCATCACGGACGACTGGCCGTGATTGGTGGGGATAATGCTGACACGCAGGTCCAGTTCCTTGTCCCCGACCGTGACCTTGATTCGTCCGTCCTGGGGACGCCGTCGTTCCGCGATATCGATTTTCGCGAGGATTTTGATGCGGGACAAAACCGCGCCCAGCTGGCGCCGCGGCAATCGGTCCCGTTCATGCAAGACCCCGTCAATCCGGTATCGGATCCGAACCCGATCCTCAAACGGCTCGACGTGGATGTCCGACGCCCGCAACTGCACGGCTTCGGTAATCATCAGATTCACCAGGCGAACGATGGGAGCGCTGCTCTCATCGATCATTTCGCTGTCCTGGATGTCTTCGTCGACGGTCTCGGTAAAGTCGATGGCCGTGTCGGTAAACTCTTGCAGGATCGAGTCGGCCGATTCACCTTCCACCTGGCCATACAACCGGTTGATGGCCTCGAGGATGGCCGTGCGGGGAGACAGGGCGATTTTGATATCGCGATTGAGAATAAATCGCAATTTTTCCATCGTATCCACGTCGCGTGGATTGCTGATCAAAACGGTGAGCTGTCCGCCGTCGTCCCGAAACGGAAGCACCACATTTTCCCGGGCAACCGATTCGGGCATCAACTCAATGACTCCGTCCGGCACGTCCGAGGTGGTCAGGTCAACGTAATCCAGACCGTTTTCCAGCGCCATGGCCCGCATGACTTCATCGGCCGTGGCATAGCCCAGTTTGATCAGCGTGTCGCCGACGTCGGATGACGTGGTTTTGGCCGTCTGCTGGGCATCCAACAGCATGTCACCGGTGATCACGCCACGATCGATGAGGATTTTGGCAAACCCTTTTATTTCGTCACCCATGCGAGGACTCCCGTTTTATTCCCGGCCTGTTTTGCTGTTCCATCCAGTATGCGTTTTGGCGTGTCGGCTGGCCATTACCCGCACCGCCGGTTACCCGCACCGCCGGTTACCCGCGAACCCCGGGCACGGGTCCCCATTTGGCAACGCGGGATGACGGGGGATGAGGGTATTTCGACCAGACGGTTTCATGGGGCAAATACACGACCGGATGGGGGGCGGAATCCGGAATCCGGGGGGCCCCATTGCCCGGTTCGTCCCACCGACCTGGCCCGCCGGACCGACTGGCAATTATATCCTGGTTGCCCGGTGAACGAATTGTCAAATCAGACTCGACGGCAGCAAAACCCGCAAATTGCCCGGCTTCAGGACCAGCACCAGCGGCCGGGCGGCGTTGCGTTCGGTTGGGCCGGCGCAGGACGATACCAGCGGGCGTGGCCGGATCAACGGATGTTTTCGGATTCGGGGCCGCCGGCCTGACGATCCACCGACTCCCGGGTCCGGGGGCCAGGCGACAGGATTTCCAGGTCCCGGCAGAGTTGCCGGTAGCGGACGGCCCGCTGGCGAAATCCCGGACATTCGCTGGATTCCAGTTCGTCGGCGAGCCGCTCCAGTTCGCGAATATCACGCGACAGCCGGCTCATCGCCAACCCGGGTCGAGGATGGGCAGCGTTGCCGGTTGGATCCGGGACGGGCATCGTGCCCAGGCGACCTGTGTCCCCGGAACCGGCCGTATTGGCGGAACCGTTGTCGATGGCGAGCTGGATGATTGCCGCGCGAAATCCGTTCTCGTTTCCCGGACAGGGACCCGCCAGCCTGGGAGCGTCCCCCAGGACCGAGGCCACCGATTCGACACCGAGCGACTCCCGAATCTGCAGGATTTCCTGAACCACGGGATGGGCTTCATTCGGCGGCAGCTGCGGCTTGCCAGTTGTTTCGAGGATCGGGGCGGGCCGGTCCAGGTTCGATCGCCGGGGGCTGACGGGTTGATGAACCGGATCACGCTGCCCAACACCAGCCGGCCACATCGGGGAAACAACCGGTGGCCCGGTCCGCACGGCACCCTGTTGGCAAACCGGGTCACCCGGCATCAACGTCGGACGTTCAATATTTTTGGCAATTCCATCGGCCATTAATCCGGCCACGACCCAAAACACGACCAGCAAACTCAATTTCATTTTGGTACCGGACTCCTTCCTGGAACGGATGTTTTCCAATCGCCGCAAACTCTAAACCTTTTTTCAGGGTCGTGGGAAGATCAATCGTTTTCATGGCGGTACAAGCTTTTCGGAAAGCCGGCGGATTGGTGCCAGTTGCGGCCGCGGTACCCGGTGCCGGACTCGGGAGGCCTACGCGTGACCCTTAAAATCCGCAGTTTGTTCAACTTTCGAGACCGGAATCGGGAACCTGCGCGGTTTCTTTCTCGTCAAAATTGACAATACCGCGGTCGCAGTGGTATTTTGGTTTTTGTCAGATAATCCACGATAATCGCGGTTATTGCAGCTGGGCCCGGATTTTCGATACGGCGGCTGGCAGTCCATCGCAATCTGCTACCACTTTCGCTCCTTTTCTGCCACTTCCCGGTGTCGGTAAAATTACAAGTAGCCCTTTTGCCCCCCCTGTGTTGCCAAACGCCATGTTTAAATTCCGCCAATTGAATTGGGCTTGCGACCATATCCCGCACCTGCCTGTCCCGCACCTGCCGGCGACCGATGTTTGTCGACGGACGGCAACAACCGGCGGCCTGATCGTGCTGGCCCTGTTGATTGCCGTTGCGACAAACGGTGTCGTGGCGGCTCAGGAGCAACCGGCCTACGAGACTCTGGAAATCGCAGCGGAATTTAAACTTCCTGATTCCGAGGGGGTCGACCCGAACGATTCGGATTACAAGAACAAGCGGAATGAGGTTTTTACAAAGCGCCGCAACATGCAGCGGCAAATTACCGACACGCTCAAGGGCCGGGGCGGTAACGCGGCCGCGATCGAAAGCTGGCTGAACGGTTTTGTCATCCCCGAAATGACGCAGACAGACGATGCCACGCTATCGCGACTGGGTGAACTGCGGCAACGATTTTTCAAATTCTATCTGGAAGACACTTCCAACCCGTCATTACGCAGTCAGGTGATTGACCTGACGATTCCTGCCATGCGCCGGGTTGCCGAGGGGAATTTTCATCCGGCATGCCGGATCAATGCCATCCTCCTGCTGGGCCGATTGAATGCGCGGGAAGGAAACCGTACGGCGGGCGTCCTTCCCCAACCCGTTTCGGAAATGAGTCCGTACCTGTTGCAGATTGCCACGTCCGCGGACCAGCCGGAATTTCTCCGAATTTGCGCTTTGACGGGTCTGGTTCGACACGCCAGTTTGCGCAGCAATGCGGCTGCCAACCCCTTGTCTGGCAGCGAGCAGCGCATAATCGGTGACGCCATGCTCGAGATGATTGGCCAACAGCCGGGCGAGACGCTGTCCCGGGATGCGGTCTACTGGATGAAACGGCGGGCCGTTCAGATTCTCGGATACCTCGGGATCCCGGGTGACAACAATCGCTATGCCAAGGTGCTGCGGGATTTGATCGTGAATGAAAATGAAAGCCTGTTGCTGCGGACCGAAGCTGCGGAAGCCTATGCCGGCCTCGATTTCTCGTCCAATCCCGCCCAGGCCAGCGTTGCCGAGATGACGGAAATAATTGGCAACCTGGTGGCCCAGGCGGCCGACGCCGACGCGGCCTACCTGGAAGAAAAGACCCTGGCCGTTGAGTTTATTGCCCAGTTTCTGGATGGCAAAAAAGCCGAGGGGTCGGATGATGGCGGTAACCGCAAATCCGGACCGGGCGTGGGCGGCGGTCTGGGCGAAGGCGGCGGTGACTCGTCCGGCGATGCCAGAAAGAAACGGGCCAAAGCCGAGATTTTGCCTGGGTATCAACGGGAACTGGTCCGCTCCCGGTTCAAATCCTTTCTGTGGTCGGGTCGAATCGCCCTGGTGGGAACCGAACGCACCCAGGACGGTGGCCTTTTCAAATATGCGTCGGACGACGACAAGCCGTTCATCCGGGATCTGATCAGCGATTTTGAACAGGTCATGTCGACCACCGATGTGCGGGAGCCCGATCCCGACGCGGAAAAGCCCGAGGACGATACCTCGGATTCGGGACCGGCGTCTGACAAGGTCGAGGAGGACCCGGTAACACTTGCCGAGCAGCTCCGAACAGCGCTGGCCAACGGCTCGGAATCCATCCGCAAAACGATCGTCAAGTACCGTCCGCAGGAGGAAGCCGAGGGCTTGCCAGCGGCCGATTCCGGGGATTCCGCACCCCCCCAGGGCAATTAGTCCATGCCGCCGGGGCCGGTGCCGGTGATCTGCGCTACCGGCCGTGCCAATGCGGCCCGAATTTCGGGGAATTTGCCGGATTTTTCTTGACACGTTGTTGCCCGCGGAAATAATGGCCATAAGTCGCGGCACGCCGCAGGACGTGGCGACTCAGAATCGGTTCTGCGAAGACTGGTAGTCGAGAATCCGCAGGCGGGAGGCCTGCTTCAGCGATCAAGATTGATTCTCTCTCGTTCCCGACCACCCCAACCCAACACCTCGCGGTTTGCGCTGGGGGTGCACCTGTCAGACCGAGTATTCCCGTCCGTTTTTACTCACGTTCCATCCCGATTGGTCCATTTCGAAATGTCAGAAAAAAACCAGAAAATCAAAAATGTGTTCGAGGCGATTCTCAAGTATGGGCACGACGAGGATTTTGTTCCTCATGAATCCGATGAGTTTTCGGCCACCGACGCGCCTGCCGGATCCGATGAGAAAATCGAAGCACTGCGCCGTCGAGTCGAGTTGGGAATGCCTCTTTGGCACTTCGAAGACCGTGAAGATTATTCCGGCCTGACCGGCGCCGTCCGTCCTCGCGAGTAGCCAGTTTCGCAGGCGGGCGTTTTGACAGCGTCCCGCCGGACAGATTTTTCATACCATGCTGAAGCGAAGCAATCGCTTCAGCATTTTTTGTTGGGGAGTGTTGCCCGGGCTGAAAACCGGTTCGTGCGGGTTTCCGGAGCGAGCGTGCCGGGGCTTTCTCCGCCGCTCTCGAAAAAACGAGTCAAGCGGGATGGGGGTGCCACGGGTGGCTGGTCCACCCGTCAGATGACCGCGCAAGCCCGCGGAGGCAGCAGCGGCCCGTTGGGTATTTTGACCGTGCTGGTTGCCGACGTTAAAAAAAACTCAGGCTAACGCCGCTTTAGTTTGATCGGACTGGCACCCAGGGCGAATCGCTCGGGGCCGGAAGTCAAAAAACCCCGCACCACGCAACGTCCCCGGGCCCAGGCCGGCAATTCCAGTTCGGTACAGAACTCGCCCCCGTCCACACTCACGACCCGTTGCGTTACGGTTCGCTGGTTGGCATCCGCGTAGACCTTTTGATAACCGGCGAGGCTGGTGGCATCGGACCGGAATTCGCCGCGGCGGGGAGGCCGCGCCTGAAACCGGTCCCGGGCATAGCTGAGTTCGACCAGCAACTCGCCAGCCTGCGGTACGCGTCCCTGAACCATCAGCCGCTGGGGCAGATCCGGATCCTGCTGAACGGTAATCTCCATCGACTCGGGACGTTTCATCCGCAACAGCGGATCGCCCAGCAAATGAAACAGATGCACATGCTCGCGGGCTTCATCGGACAACCGGTTGCCGGCCGGGCCCAGCGTTTCACCCAGCACCCGAATTGTCTCGCGATACTTTTGATGGGGATTCTGGCTGATCATTTCGCCGTCCATGATTCGTTGCGGCTGCAGTTTTTCGGCCGGCCGGGCCAGCTGGCGTTTGGCTTCCAGCAGCATCTCCCCCAGCGTTTGCCGCTGGCCGGTAAAGTACTCCTCGATCAGCCCCAGCGACAAAACGCTCATCCCGTAGGGCATGGAAACCCGGGAACTGCAGACCGCCGCCACCGGTCCTCCCGGTTGCAACACCAGCTGTTCGGCCAGGCAGTCATTGGGCAAGTCGAACGCGCCGGTATAGCAGGCCAGCATCAGGGCGACGGGCAATCCATCCCGGCAATGGACCCGCTGCACATCCCGCTGGGAAAACATCGGATAACCGCCGACGGGGGTCCGCACGTAATCCAGTCTGTGCGGATGACCATGCCCCATATAGACCCAAAACAGACAACCTTCATTCAGCCGGGCCACGGTCGTATCGGCAAATTCTCGCGGATCCGGACAAAATGCGCTGGACCAGTTTGCCCACGTGAGCGATACCGAATAGGCCGGTGGAATCAGATCCGAGATCATGCCGCGAGACGTCTTTTCGATCACATTGTCCGATACTTCGCCAAATCCGCCGGTGCCGGCCACCAGATTAATTCGTCGCTGCCACGGCCCCAGGCGAGCTGCCTCGTAACCCATAATTTTGGCGGTCAGCAACGAGAGTTGTTCGGCAGAATCCGCCGGCAAACGGCCAATAGCCACATCCGGCAGTCCATCGTCATCCAAATCAGCAAATACATTGTCGCTGGCAATTTCGGGCTCGGAACCAAACTTCGACACGACCCTGGCGGCGATGTAATCGGTGGCCGTCGCCACCTCCCGGTTATGTCCGGCATAATCCGGTGTGTCCCCAATCAACAGGATGTATTTCAGGGTGGTTTGGCGGGCAACGTCGCGAATTTGTTGCTTGATGCGAAATGCATCCCGGGCAGGCTGGAGCACATGAATTCGATATCCCTGACGTTGCCGATATTCCAGCCAGGGAACCAGCGATTGCGACAAGGCGCGGGGACAGAGCACCAGCGTGTCACACCCGGTGGCCGGGACACGCAGGTGCGCCGGCAGGAATTCGTTGCCCGCCGCCGTAGTGGGACGGGACGGGGCGGCCGGTGTGGCCCCCGGCTGCAGCGCGTTCAGACTGTTCGCCAGACACAACACCAGGACGCCCATGCCTGTCACGGATACCGGTCGAATCGGACAATTGCGAATCACGGCAAATCCTTTCCAGAGGAGCGGGCAATGGCGTGAATGTAGGGGCAACGGGCGACCAGAGACAAGGCAGATCTGCGCAAGTTGCCGTTGATGAGCCGGTTTCCCCCATCATATCCGCTGGCAGCCGATGGCACCACGAATCCCGCCGGTGCCGCGTTCGTCACGTGGGCAAACCGACCGCTTCCCGGTTGCGCAACAAGGGCGGATTTTTAACCGTCGTCCGACGCTTTGCCAGCATCGGAATCCGGGGCGGCGCTGGCATCATCGACGTTGGCGGCCGGCAACGCGGTTGGATCGGGATTCCCGCCGCCATCGATCAGCATGTAACCGGCCCAAAAAAATGGGGCTTCGCCGGTTAGCGGTTGTTCCAGTTCCACGGGCCGGACCCGTGGTTCGACGGTCAAATCCAGATCGGCCCGGCGAAACAGCTGGACGCTGCGTTGCCAGGCGGCTGCCGCCGGTTGCCGGTTGAGCTGAATGGCAAACTCACGGGTCAGGTCCAGGGTCGACCGGCCGCCAACCCGCCATCGACTGAGCAGCATGGTCCGGACTCCACTGGCCATCAGGGCCGTAGTGGCAAAAAACATCTCGCTGCCATCGGCGCGAGCGCGGGTGCTTCCCTCAATATCCGTGGAAAATCCGCTCCACACCAACTGGTCGACGCCTCGCCACGGCAATGCCATCCAGTCCATCAGAGTGGAACCGGGTTTCCCTTCGTCGAGTTGCATGGGCGATACATCCAGCGGCCCCTCGCGCCGGGATCCGCGGTCCTTGTGATCGTGCCACACAAACAGCTGATCCAGCGTCGATTCGATCAGGGATGACGGTCCCTGAAATGTGCGTGCGATGCGGGCCAGTTGCGGCATCGCATCCCGCATGTCGGAAACGCCCTTGTCGATTATCTCGTCGGGATCGCGATTGAAATTGCGGAACGCCACAATGGCGCTGCGCTGGAACCGGCGATTGGTTCTTTGATCCGGCACACCCAGTGCGGCCATAGGGGCATAGCGGATTCGCACGGTATCGATGAGGCTGGCGGATTGCTGGTCGCTGCCGTGTTGCAACAATTCCATCGGCAGATACCAAACCTTGCCGTCGGGAATCACGATCAGTTCCTCGATGGCCGACATCGACTGGGCGTCCGATTTTTGAAAGATCATTCCGGAGATTTCCCGCGCGGTGCTTCGCCACTCGTCACTGGCCAGTTCATCCGAGTCGTAAATGGCCGCCTTGTCACCCACTCCAACCCGCTTCAGCAACTCCAGAATCTTGCGATCCAGATCGCGGGCTGCCACCGTACCCTCAATCGAATACCGGGCACTGCCGAGGGTCATCACATGATAGATTTCCCCGATTCGCAGGAATGAAACCAGCACCTGGTTGGGTTTGAGCGCTTGCTGGATCTGGGGAACCGACAGCGGCCGCGGAAAAGCCAGTTCGCAGGGTTCGCGAAGCAGGGCGATTTGACGAATGATCATTTCCTGGGCCGCACTCGCCTGGGCCAGCTGGTCGAGCAGCTGTTTTTGCTGCAATCGTTCTTCCGAATTGGCCTCCGGATCGATCGGCAGTTTCTCCAGTTCGGCCTGAACCGCCTGAACCTGATCGGACAGCTGCTTGCAGACGGGATAGCGGATCAGCAGATCCTGTTTCTGTTTTTGGGCGCTGTCGCTCAGCGATTCATTCGGTGCCTCCAGAATCCAGCGCAGCGAAACCAGCCGCCCACCCATCGGCAGCGCGCTGAAAAACCGCTGGCGGCGAATCAGTTCGGCAATTTCAATCGCCTTCTCCTCGGCCTTGCGGGCCAGCGTGATGGTGAACCAGCGTTCCATGGGCCCGAAATGGGGCGTGGCCAAAAAGGCCATGGCCTCGTCCGGGCGAAACAACCAGTCGGCTTCGACCGGTTCGTTCAGCAGCGCATCATACAGCAACTCCGCATCCCGTTCGGTCACGTTATTGCCGCGCACGGCGGCATCGGCCAGAGAGATCTGGTACAGCCATCGCGAGGTTCCCTGGGCATGTTTCAGAAAGCCGGAAAACGCCTTGTCGCCCGAGTCCAGGTCCCGCTGGACATACAGATTGAGGGCCGACGTGTACAGCCAGCGGGTTTGCAACGCGGATTCATCGATCCCGTTGCCGCGCATGGCCAGCCGCGCCTGATTGAGCGCTGCATCGGCCGTCGACGTGTCACCGGCCTCGATCGAAATCCAGGCGGCATCCACCATCAGCGAAACCTGCAGCGGATCGGCTTTTTCGCGCTTGGCCCAGGCCGCCGCCTGCACTACCGGATCAAAGGGCTGGCCGGTCCGCTGGGCGCTGTGAATCACCGCGGCAAAATGCAACGACTCTTCAATCATGTCGTACTGCTCATAGGCCGCGGCGGCAATCGAAGCCTCCAGAAACAGTTTCTGGGCCTCCACGAAATTCATATCCTCGGCGGCCGCATGTCCGAGGACCAGCAAGGCGATCGGTGTCAGCGGATGATCGAATCCGCCGATCCGCAAAGAATTGGTCAGGACGGTCCGGGCGTTGGCCCAATCCCCGATCGATGCCAGGGCAACGCCGCGAGCCACACCTTGCCAGGCAGACGTAACGGTTGTGCCGCCGTTGCCCACCAAACTGATCGACAACTGTTTGGTGAACGGATCGATCTTGCACGTGGGACCCTTGATCGTGTATCGGCGATAGGCAGCCAGACTGACACACCGCATGATTTCCGCCATGTCGATTTTTCGCAGCCGCTGAAAATCAACGACCCCGCCACCGCGAATCGCTGCCTCGTTTTCCGCGTCAGTATTGCCCATCCGGATCAACATGGCGTTGTCAAATTTGCCGTATCGGGCCGTGCGGGCCGATGTGGCCCAGGAAACGGCGGCGCGTCGGGCCGCGCCGGTATCTTCCAGAATCTCCGGCGACGTTCCCCCGATCCGCGTCGGCCAGGCTTGCAAACCGGCGTACAGATTCAACGCGGCCTCGTACTGTTCGATCGCCGCTCCATAATCGCCAAGCCGGTAATAACACTCGCCCAGCATGGTCCAGTAACAAACCGAATCCAGAAAATAGCCGTCCCCGTCGCGAAATGCCGATTTGGACAGCGTCCGCAATCCTCGCGCGGCGTCCTGGTACTCCCCGCCATACAAATCACCAAATACGGCATAGTATTGCTGGCGGGGCAGCGGTGGCACTCCCTGCTGCTGGGCCAACAAGGATGCCGCTGGACAGATCGCCAGGCTCAGGGTCACGGCCAGCGCCAGGTTGATACGGCCTGGCAATCGGACTGATGGGATACTCACGACGGTTTACCTTTTCCTGTTCCGGGCGGTGCGAGCCCTGTTCCGGGCGGTGCCAGCGGGCGCAGAGCGCGGCCGAAGACCCATGCAAGCGAAATTGTGCTACCGCAATCCGGTTACCTTCGGGTTCCGAGCGGACAAAACCCGGGCAACGCTTTCACCGCTCCCCCTGAACCCCTGTACGACTCAAGCATATCGTTACCGACACAAAAAAACGACCATTTTGTCCATCTGCTGGCGCCGGGCGTTGGTTCGTGCATCGTTTGTCGGCATTTTTGCCGTTTCCGTCAAAGTCTGCCGTTGGGCTGTCCGATATCAATTGTACCGGTTAATCCGATTATACACCCCGCAACCATTGTGGATATTCAGGACCAAGTGCCGCAGGCCAACGCGACCGACGGGCAAACAGGAGCCTAACTGACAATGAAACGCAAAATGACCACCAGCTGGCTTAACGGATTCTTGTGCGGCGTCATGCTGCTTTCCGCCGTCGCCTTGTCGGGGTGCCAGTCCAGTATCGCCGGTGTCACGCTGCCCAGCAGCTGGTACTTCAAGGATGACATTCAGTATTTTCGCAAGGGACCTGAATTCAAATTGTCGCGCGAGGCAGCTGCCCTCAAGGCGGCCCAGTCGGACGCGGCTGTGCGAAATCGCTAACCGTCGGGACAGCTGCCGGATCGGCGGGCAGCACCTGAATTCGGTGAACACCTGGGCAGGTCGATGGCATTGGCTCATCGGCCTGTCCCGTTTTGCGCAGCGGCCCGATGTGGGTTTGGCCTGATCGGGCAATCGCCATCCATCCCGGTCCGGACGCCCGCCTGCCATCGCGCTGAAAATTGCGTTACGCCAAACCTCGTTGCCGCCCAGAGCAACCGGTAACCCGTCAGGACCATACTTCCAGAGGACGCGCGGCGGGATCGACCAGATCGGCCCCGACCGCCAATTGCCACAAATGGGCCAGCGTTTGACGTCCACTGGCGCCCAGATCCAGCGTTTGCGAATTGACATACAGGTGGACATGGGCCATCAGGACATCGTCGCTGAATTCCTGGGCATAACGGGACATGGTGGGCAGCGTTTCCGCGGGGTGTGCCTGGCCGAACTCCAGCGAATCCCGAATGACCTGTTGCACGCGGGCCAGTGTGTCTGAACCCAGATTCCGGCGAGCCAAAATGCCTCCCAGGGGCAGGGGACGGGCGAAACGCGTTTCCCACAACTGGCCCAGATCGGCGACGCAATGTAAGCCGCTGTCCTGCCAGGTAAATCGGCCCTCGTGAATGCACACACCGAAATCGGCCCTGGCGTTCTGCAGGCCGGGCATGATTTCCGAAAACACCACTTGTTGAATCTCACCCACGCCGGGGTAAAACAGCTTGTACAGAAGCGTCGCCGTGGTCAGGGCACCGGGACAGAGTATCCGGGGTGCAGCAGGTCCGGCGAACGCGGCCGGATCCAGACCGGGATGACGCGACAACAACAGCGGCCCCACCCCAAACCCGAGGGCGGAACCGCTGGGCAAAACCAGACAGTCCCCGGTCAGCAGCAGTGCTGCGTGAAAACTGGCCTTGGCAACGTCAAATTGCCCGGCCAGCAATCCCTGATTCAATTCCTCGACATCCTGCAATTCCACTCGAAAATCCAGTCCCCGCCAATCGACCGACCGGCTGATCAGGCCATGAAACGCGAACGTGTCGTTGGGACAGGTGGAGATTCCCAGATGGATGGAGCGAGCCATTTTGCCGGTGACCGGTGGTAAGTGGTTGACCCAGTTTGCGCCGGACATCAGGATGGCACAACAACCATCCGTCGCAAAACCGGACCGTCACAACCCTTTGCAAGATTGTCGTTTCATGATTCCATTACGCCTGGCTGTGCCGTTGATCGTTTTGATCGTTCCGCTGGGGCTGATGATCGGCTGTGAACAACAACCGGAATCGCCGCCAGCCGACAACCCGCCGGCCACCGCCAAATCGCCGGCATCCGACGCGACGCGGCCGGGTTCAACCGGGCCGGATTTGCCCCCGCCACCCGGCATGGTCTGGATTCCGGGCGGGACGTTTCTGATGGGCAGTACCGACCGGGAAGCTCGCCCCGACGAGGCGCCGATCCACGCCGTTCGGGTGAGCGGTTTCTATATGGATGTCACGGAAGTTACCAACGCCCGGTTCGCCGAGTTTGTGGCGGCCACCGGTTATGTGACCACCGCCGAACGCAAGCCGGAAATGGCAGAAATTATGGCCCAGCAACCGCCCGGCACACCGCCCCCGGACGAAAGCCAGCTGGTCCCTGGCGCGCTGGTTTTTCACAAGACCGAGGGACCGGTTCCCACAACGGGCCCCGGCGTTTTGTTTCAGTGGTGGGCTTGGACTCCCGGCGCATCGTGGCGGCACCCGGCCGGACCCGACAGTACGATCGAAGGCCTGCAGGATCACCCGGTGGTTCAGGTTTCCTGGCACGATGCCGTGGCCTATTGCCAGTGGGCCGGCAAGCAGTTGCCCACCGAGGCGCAATGGGAATTTGCGGCCCGCGGGGGGCTGAACCAGCAACCCTATGTGTGGGGCTCCGAACCAGTGTCCGACGAAAAACCCCAGGCGAATGTCTGGCAGGGCCAGTTTCCCAATCGAAACGTGGCGGCTGACGGCTACGAAACAACCGCTCCGGTCCGCAGTTTTCCACCCAACGGTTTCGGACTGTACGATATGGCCGGCAATGTTTGGGAATGGTGCAGCGACTGGTACCGCAAGGATTATTACCAGTCGCTGGTCGACGTTGAATCGCAGGATCCGGCCGGGCCGGAGTCAACCGACCATCCTCTGGAGCCGCGACGCTCCCAGCGAGGCGGTTCGTTCCTTTGCCACCGGGATTATTGTTCCAGCTACCGGCCATCGGCTCGCATGTCCACCAGCAGCGACACCGGCCTGTCGCATGCCGGTTTTCGATGCGTGATGACGGAATCCATGTGGCGGGAAAAACTGGCCAGGTCCAAGGCCTCCCCGGCGGAATCAGCCGCCGGGAATCCCGACTGATCATCCGAATGCCGGGGTGGAGCAACGTTGGCGCGGTGCGGAAATGCCCCGGCCGCCTGTTACATTGCGCTGCCGGGCAGACTAACATACAAACAGACCGGTGTTCGGGGCCCGTGGCCGCTGTCCCGCCCGGTTTTTCTGACTGATTCATGGTTCCGGGAAACACCCGTCGTGAACGAATTGCCTACCATTACCAATAACGGTGTGCTGGTTGTCTATATTCCGGACATTCGCCTGGTCGAGGAAGCGCGGATTGAAGGACTGGCCGCCGAGTTGATCACCCTGATTAACCGGACGGACGTTTCAAAAATCCTGCTGAGTTTCCGCAATGTCAAGTTCATGGGCTCGGCCATGATCGGAAAAATTATTCAGGTCAACAAGAAATGCCGTCAGGAAAAAGTTGATCTGCGGCTGTGCGACCTGAACGACAATCTGCGGGAAGTCTTTGAATTGATGAAACTGGACAAGGTCGTGCACCTGTATGCGTCAGAGGAAAAGGCGCTGGATGCGTTCGCCGGAAAAAAGAAGGGCTGGTTCGGATAACGGCGAACCGGCCAGGCGACCGCGGACATCCCGGGCAACAAGGACTCAGTCCCGGTCGGAAACGCCCGCTGCCGCTCGCTGGCGTCCCGTCCATTTCACACGCCGCGCCAACCCGTCGACCAGCAACACGACGGCGATGGCCAGCACCATCGTCAACGGGAAAATCCAGACCCGCTGGTCAATCGAATCCGGCCAAACGGGGCGAAATACTTTCTCTCCGTGCCTGCCCGTGGCACCCGCCAGCGCGACCTGCCATGGCCACAGCAATGGCAAACTGCCGATCATCAATCCACATAACAGCGACAGCGTGGCTGCCTGAAAATGCTCCAGCATCCACCGCAGCGATCGGCTGGCAATGGCCAGACCCGATGCGGCGCCCGCCGCAAAGGTCACGAAAATTGGCAAGTTAACCGCCATGTTTTTCAGTTCCAGCAACTCCTTGACCGACGCAATCAACGGCTCATACAAACCCAACAACAACAGAATCAGCGCGCCGCTGATGCCCGGCAGAATCATGGCGCAGATGCCAATGGCACCCCCGAGAAATACGTACCACAACCGCAACGATTCGCCATCCGGTGCGGGACTGACCTGGGCGACTGCCCCGGCGATCAGGGTTCCGGCCACCGCCAGTCCGACATAACGTGGCCAGCGACCGGTCGAATTACGCCCGATGATTCTGGCCACGATCACCACGGCGGCCACAACCATTCCGAAAAATGCGGCCAGAATGATGCCGCGCACGGCATCCTGCTGCAGATAATGGCCCAACGTCCGGATGGCCAGAACAAAACCGGTAACGATCCCGGCCCCCAAAGCCAGCAAAAATTTCCAGTCCACGTGATCCAGAGCGGCCCGCCAGCGGCCCCGTATCAGCAACCCCAGCAGACCTGGATCGAACCGGGTAATGGCCCGAATCAGCCGTTGATAAATACCCGTCAACAGGGCCACCGTGCCGCCCGAAACACCCGGGATCACATCGGCCACGCCCATCCCCACTCCCTTCAGATACGTGAGGACATATTCCGATTTGGAATCCGCAACGGATCGGGACGCGGCGGGTTCGGATGCTTCTGGTGACAACAGGCCGACTTTCAAAATTCGGATTCGATGGGGCAACGCGGCGTCCTGAATCGTTGCCGCACCCGGACATGCCGGTTGGGCAGAAACCGGCTGCCGACTCGTCGGGCACCAAGACTAATTGCTGGGTCAGCGCACGGCAACAGGAATCGCCGGTTTCGCAGCACCCTCGCGATCCCCGTATTGTCAGCGGCAACCCGTGCACCGGAGCCCCCAAACCCTGGATTCTGCCGCATTTCCGCACCCCGATTCCCGCGAACCGCACCCCGATTCCCGCGAAACCCGTCTTTTGTCGCTCCGGAACCAACCGAACGACAGGCCGCCGGCTTCCCGATACGCTTGATTGTCCGATTCCGTCAAAACGTCTAGAATTTCAAACCCACGTTTGAATTACCGATCCTGAAGCGCCGACATGATGTTATGGCCTGGACGACGGTTATCTCACCGGCCAAAATCAACCTGTTCCTCGAACTGGTTGCGCGGCGAGATGACGGGTTTCATGACCTGGACACGGTGATGGCCAAGGTGGGCCTGTGCGACCGATTGTCGTTTCGATTCCGCCACGATGACCGAATCTGTCTGCGGCAGCGATCGGCCACCGGTTTCCCGGTCCCCGTTTGGCCCGTCCCGCTGGATGAACGAAACCTGGTATGGCAGGCCATCCAGACAATCCGATCGGAAACCGGCCGCCCGTTCGGGATCGATGCCATTATTGAAAAACAGATTCCTGCGCGAGCGGGGCTGGGGGGCGGCAGCAGCAATGCCGTGACCACGCTGGTGACCGTCAACCGGATGTTGGGTCGCGCTCTTTCCCGCCAGCATTTGGTCAGCCTGGCGAATCGACTGGGTAGCGACCTGGCCTTTTTCTTTGCGCCAGCGGCCGCCCGCTGTCGTGGTCGTGGCGAACGCGTCACGCCCTTGCCCGGATTTCGGCGACTGTGGACCGTGATTGGCATGCCGCCCGAGGGACTGGATACCGGAAACGTGTTCCGGCATGCCGATTTGCCATCAGCGCCGCAGAGCAGCCAGGCATTGTGTGAGAACTGGCAATCAGGGCCGTTGTGCCGGCTGGCGAGCCACCTGTACAACCGCTTGCAAACGGCTGCTGGCAATCTCAGTCCGTGGATTGACCGGATGAAGCGCGAGTTTGCCCGGGTCGGATGTCCGGGCCACCTGATGAGCGGCAGCGGCACCAGTTATGTCGGCCTGTTTGGCGAACGTCGTTCGGCCGCGCGGGCGGCAAAGACATTACAGGCCCGCATGCCACAAGGTCGATTCTATACCGTAGCAACAATGCGCACGGGAGCCGATCCGGGAGGAAGACGCCTGGATTAAGTCGCCAGCCCAAGGGAGTGCCCGCGTGGAAATTACAGAAGTTCGCATCAAGTTGATGGAGAATGCCGAAGATCGGCTGCGGGCATTTTGCAGTGTGACCTTTGACAATTGTTTTGTGATTCGCGATCTAAAGATCATCGAGGGTCACAGTGGGCCGTTTGTGGCAATGCCCAGTCGAAAACTGACAGCCCATTGCCGGAACTGCAATTCAAAAAATCATCTGCGCGCCCGATTCTGCAATCAATGCGGCAAACGATTGACAAACGAACGGATAGATACGGACTCGCAAGGCCGCGCGAAGTTGTATGCCGACATCGCCCATCCCATCAATGCCGATTGCCGCGAACGGATTCAGAACCGCGTGGTTCGGGAATTCCTCGATGAGTTCGCGCGAGCCCGCTTGCCCGGCTATGTTTCCCGATACGATGACGATTACGAGGAGTCCACCCGTTACCGCGATGTGGCATCGGCGCCGGAGCGCCCCGCGGTGGACAGTGATCCGCCGGAATCATTGCGCGGCCCCCACACGCCCGGCCGAACCACGCGGAGCGATCAGGCGTCCATTCGCGGTGACCAGGATGATGACGCGACCTCGTCCGGCGGGTCCGGCCGCCGGGGTCCGGGAAACAATCCGGAGTTCGGAAACGGAATCCTCTGAATCCGATGTCGGCCGTTTCACCGGTCGCACCAAACCGCATATTCACCATTGACACCGCGGGCGTTGTTGTCGCGGCCGGGCACCAGATACAGGTCGTCGGCCGCGCCCTCGTCGAGGAACAGGGAAACATTCCGCGCCAGGCGTCCCGCCCCGTAACTGGCGCCGCCGGTATAGCCCGCCGCCTCCCCGGGACTGCCGCCCGCCGAACGGTAAATATCCCGACCCGCCTTGTCCCAAAACAAACCCCAGGCATTTTGCGCCGCGCCGCCCAGCGCGTACGACTGCACCTGATAGAAATCGTCGCCGCCGGAATCGATCACCACGCCGGCCGCCAGATCCCAGCTGCTGCCCAGTTCGGCCACAGCCGATGTCCGCACCGCCAGATAACGATCGTTTCCCGCATCATCCAGCACCATACCGACGGCATAATGGGCAGCGGTTCCCAATCCGTATCGGGAGCATTCGTACACGTCGTCGCCGTCGCGATCATTGACCAGCCCAACACCAAAAAAGTAACCGCAGCCCAATCCGAATTGCCCGACCCGGTAAAAATCACGGCCCCCGGAATCCAGCAGGATGCCAATGCCTCCGGCCGCCGCACCGCGAAACCCCCAGCCGCAACCCTGCCCCCAGCCTTCATATTCGCCGACATCTCCGTATCCGGAGGCCTGGCCTCCCGTACAGCAATACACGTCGTCGCCGGCCCGATCAAGAATGGCCCCGCAACCGGCCGGCAATCCAATCGCCTGGGAATACGCCGCGGCGTCATACCGGTCGTTACCCAGCAAATCCACAATCAGTCCCACACCCAGACAGGCCGCGCCCTGTGAAAAACGCCCGCCCTGATAATGATCCTGGCCCGCGGCATCCCACAGCACCGCGACACCCAGCAGGGCAAACCCCAACGAGTTATTCTCGCCCAGGTACCGGTCGTCGCCGGCGCTATCGACCAGCAGCCAGGCACCGCCGATCGCCGATACCAGCCCGCCGCCCCGGTTGAGGTACACATCGTCTCCGGCCAGATCGATGATGATTCGACTGGCAAACGGACGCCGCCCGGTCTCGTTGTCGAACAAATAGACATCGTTGCCCCCCAAATCAATCACGATATCCGTTGTGACGCGCACGTTGTCATCGTCGAGGCCCAGCACCCGTGTGCGGGTTGCATTGCGACCGATTTCGGCCTCGGCCGCCGTACGCTTCAGTCCTTCGAAAATCACACCGCCGGGAACGATGTCATTCAACAGTTGCCCGGCCAGCGCAATACTGCGAGCCAGATCGGCGCTGCGAACACGTTTGGTCAGCTGGATGCCGGCCACGAATTCATCCCAGCCGTCTTCACCCCGCCAAACCGGTTGAAAATTCTGGCACCAGGTGGCCAGTTGTTGCCGTTGATCGTCGGACAAATCGGCCAGGGCGTCGTTCATGGCATCGTCGATCGCCTGAAGTCGCTGATCCAGCGATGCCAGATAATCTGCGAAGCGGTTGCCCGGAGGATTGGCGTCGGGCACCGACGGCAGGGGTTCGCCGCGCGGGCTGGCCAGTTGCCACAATGGTTGCAGGAGTTCCGAGGGACGGGTCGCCGCCGCCAGCGGATCGACGAAATGGCGGGCCCAGATTTCCGCATGAAACGGCCGGTTCATCAGATACACGGCCTGGTCCGATCGGTAATGGTCCACGACCGAATCGGTGAATCGCGAAAACGCCCCGGCGAGGGCGGCCAAAACCGGCTGGCCCTCCGGTCCCAGACCTTCCAGCACCACATCGCGCAGGGGAAGTTCCAGCGATTCCCATTCCGCATGAATCGCGGCTGCCGACGGGTAATCGACCCGACCACCCTCCATGCAGGCCGCATAGAAGCTGGAGGCTCCCTCGTGCGTATATTCAATTTCCAGTTCCCGGGTCTGCGTCGCGCCGTCCACCTCCGTTTCCCGCTGGACGGTAATGCGGGAACGTTGGCCGGCCTTTTTTTCGAGCCAGCGGCGAACCAAATCGTCGTTGTCCTGCAGCGGTTGGCCGTCCCACTGGACCAGCCGGTCGCCCGTGCACAGGTCATCCAGACGGGTGCTGTCGCTGTTTCTCCATTGCTGCAAGACCAGATGGTCACAGGCCAGCGGCAGGTACGACGGTTCGTCCGGGCGGCCCGCCGCCAGGTCACCCGATTGGGCCCAACTGGCCGGGCCGGGGCTGACCAGCGCGATCAACAGGCCGCAACGAACGATGCTCGGCCAAACGCGAGGCCCTGTTCGATCAGTCTTCATTGTGGAATTCCCCCCGGTCGGGATGCCCGGACCCATGGATTGTCGTTTCGTATCAACACCTTGACGTTATTTCCCAAGTCCTTGATTTCCCACGTCCTTGATTTCCCAAGTCCTTGATTTCCCAAGTCCTTGATTTCCCAAGTCCGATTTTTCACGGTCGTGTTGGCGGGGCCCGCGCGATTCAGGATCCGACCACGTCCAGCAGGTTCAACAATTCGCGGGGAATCGGTCGATGACTGGCATAGGTTTCCGACAGCGGAACGCTGACGCAGGATTCTCCGTCGGTGCCAATCATGACCCCGGTTTCACCCGCCAGCAGCGCTTCCACCGCGGCATGCCCCATCTGGGTGGCCCGCCGCCGGTCTTCGGGCGTGGGCGTCCCGCCCCGCTGCAGGTGCCCCAGCACCACGACCCGCGTTTTGAACGGACATCCCAGTTTCTGCAACTCGTTGTTTAAAATCTCCGCGCCACCCAGTTCATCCCCTTCCGCCACAATCATCATGATGGATGTTTTGCCGCGCCCCTTCAGATGGTTGAGCTGGCGGATGATGGCGGCATAATCAGTGACCGTTTCCGGCACCGCGGCGATTTCGGCGCCGGCGGCGATCGCGGTATACAAGGCAATATAACCACTATGCCGGCCCATCACCTCGATCAAAAACATCCGATCATGACTTTGCGCCGTATCCCGGATCTTGTCGACCGCCTCGACCGCCGTTTGCACCGCGGTGGAAAATCCGATCGTGTAATCGGTCCCCAGCAAATCGTTGTCGATGGTGCCCGGACAGCCGACGATCTGGCCGTTCCAGTGACGGGCCAGGGCGGTGGCCCCCTGAAACGTGCCGTCACCTCCGATGGCCACCAGCGCCTCGATCCCTGAATCCCTCAGATTTTGGGCTGCCTTTTTCTGGCCAGCCTCCGCCAGAAATTCCTGACTGCGGCTCGAAAACAAAAAGGCGCCGCCATGTTTGGACCATCCGGAAACGCTGCGGAGATCCATCAACGGTTGACCATCGGCGCGGATGTAGAATTGCCGGTCCAGCAATCCCTGGTAACCGCGGAGAATGCCCACGACCTGATGCCCCCGGGTAATGGCCGACCGAACCACGGCCCGGACGCAAGCGTTCATGCCCGGGGCATCCCCGCCACTGCAAAAAACCCCAATCTTCATCGATTTGCCTCGCCCCGGTGTCTGTCTTGCATTTTGACTTGCCCCGCCAGTGACCAGTTCATATACTCCTGGATTCTGATATACGCATCAATCCAGTTGCCGGCAGGGCAACCCGACGAGCCGCCTCCCCGGGTGGCAGGCACGATTTTTGGGCAAACGAACATGACCATCGACAAGAGTTTGAAAATCCAGGCCGGCTCCACCAAGCAGCGAAATGTTTTGACGCGGCCCGAGCGACTGGCCAAACTGATCGAGACGGAGCGTTGGACCGAGGGGGATGCGGTTTACGGATTACCCAAAGTCCGCGTCCAGAAAATCTCAATGAAGAAGAAGAAAAAGGCCAAGAAAGAGGACGAAGAGGAAGCCAAACCGGCCAAATCCAAATAATCCTTTTTTGCCGCGCCGGTCCCCGTTTGCCGAACCGGGTCTGGCTCCGGGCGCTGTTGAGCCTCTCTCGCCCTGCGACATGCCGCCAGGTATCTGTCTCTCTTTCGGCAGTCGCTCGTCACGCGATCCGCTCACAGCCGCTGCCAACGGCGACAGGCGCGACGCATCAGATTTATGCCAGGCAACAATCGTCATCGGTGGCGAGTCCCCGTTGGCCAAAAGGGGACTGGCTCTGAGCCCCGATGAGTCTTTTCTCCCTTGCCACGTTCCGCGAGATGCCGGTCCCCCTGTTCGCGCCCGAAAACAGACTGGCTAGGCAGCCCGGTGGATCCCGCTCGATCCTGGCACGACCAGCGTATCGGACTGTCCGGGCGCCCGAACTTCCATGGTGGATTCCCCCAGGATCCAAACGGCCGAAACTGCGCCAATCGAGAATCGGCAACCGTGCAGTTTTCCATTTTTCAGCAGCAGGGATTCCTCACAGGGCAAACCCGCCTGGCTGGCGTCATGCTCGCGCACCCAGCGCCCCAACTTGAGGCGGATTTGTTCCAGCGTTTCCTGCATGGTCATGGGCACAAGCGTCTGAATTACGGCCTGACGGAACGACCGGCGCGGTGCCAATCACAACCAGCCCGTCGTGTCGGCTCGGTCGAAAACATGTCGTTTGGGAATTCCGGGCGCCACGGGTGGCTGGTCCACCCGTGTCTGCTTTTCCCCATCCCGGGTGCCACGGGTGGCTGGTCCACCCGTGTGAATTCCGGAGAAAGCCGTATTGCCGGGGCGGGCCGGCAACAAATCCCCGACGGGGGTTCCAGCAAAACGGGTCCCGGCTCGTTATCGGCGGACCCGCCTTGAAACCTTGAATGTCCCGGCTGCTGAGCTGGCGCAGTCGTATTCTCGCGGCGGCCAGGGGCGAACCAAAACAGAAGCTGGCAGGCTCTGTCGAATACATCCGGGTTTGGAGCTGGGGGTGTCACGGTTGGCTGGTCCCACCGAGCCCTTACCGGGATATGCCGGGTGCCTGGCGAGCCGGCAGCGGCACCGGATCGTGGTTTTCGACAGAGCCAGGCTGGCACGTCTCCGGCCGACGGTCCGTTCCGTGGTCGCCGCTTCGAATCAGGCAATAATATCGTTGTACAATTCCAGGGCCCGCCGGGCGGCGCCGATGCTGCCCGATGTCTTGACCAGTTGCTTGGCCAAAATAATCTCTTTGGCGGAAACGCCGCTGATATTGCGGGAAACCGATTTGCCGGAGCCGGGCGAATCGCCTGCGGGCAGTTGGCCTGAAGCCTGCAGTTTTCTGCGATAATTAAACAGAATCGTGCTGATGTACTGGGCGTTGGTCGTCACGCCCCGTCGTTTTAGCGCGACCACAATCTCACGGGGTTTGGCGGCCGGGTGTTCGGTATGGTATTTGATAATCGCTTGCGATTTATTTACTTTTTTTCCGGCACGGGAGATAGCGGTTTTTCCGGCCATGCTGGTACTCCTTTGAGACAGAGATAATATGAAAAGGGTGATGACCGGCCGTGCGGCATGCCTCCCCGGCACGTATTAATCATCAGTCGGTTTCATAATACTGCTGCAATCATACATGCCAAGCCCGCGCGAATCGTTGGGACGGAATTCGACCGCGTGTTTCAACAGTCGCAACCGTTTTGGTGTTGTTTCGAAGTCAGGTGGACATTCTTTTTTTTACGGGCGTTACGGGGCGACAGCTTGTCAAACCCGGCTTCGTTTTCGATGATGGCCAGCCATCGCGGGTCTGGTTCACGCTCGCGGACCGATGCACTGCGGGAGCATTCCCTGTTGAAAACCATGCTAGTAATTCCGGCTCGAATGGAATCGACCCGATTGCCACGCAAAATGTTGCTGGATCGCACTGGCACGCCGCTGGTCCAGCACACCTGGCTGGCAGCCAGCCGGTCCCGGCTGGCCGATCAGGTGATGGTCGCAACCGATCACCCCGACATCGCCCGCATAGTTGAGGGATTTGGCGGTCAGGTGATTCTGACCAGCCCGGATCACGCCAGTGGCACGGATCGCCTGGCGGAAGTGGCGAGGCAGCATCCGGATTTCGATATCTGGGTCAATGTGCAGGGTGACGAGCCGGAAATGGATCCGCAGCACATCGATGCGGCCATCGCCGCCTTGCGCAACGCGCCGGCGGCCGACATGGCCACCCTGGCCTGCCCGATTCGACAGCCGGATCTGTTGACCAGTCCGGCCTGTGTCAAGGTGGTGTTCGACGCCGCCGGGCGGGCGCTGTACTTCAGTCGCAGCCCGATTCCGTTTGCCCGCAGCGGATTCGCAACCGCCCTGGACGATTATCCGGATACCTGGTTCCAGCATATCGGCATTTACGTCTATCGCCGCCCCGTTCTGCTGGAATTGACCGAATCCGACCGTCCATCTGCCGAACGGGCGGAATCGCTGGAGCAGCTGCGGGCCCTGCATTTGGGCAAGACGATTTTGGTCCGTGTCGTTCCGGCCGCCAGCCCGGGAATCGATACGCCCGAGGATTACGAGGCGTTTGTCAGCCGGTTTTCAAGTTGATAAAATCGTTGCTGACCATCATGACTCATCCTGGATCAGGCCCGGCCCCGGGCCTGCCGTCATCTATGCAGAATCGCACCAAACTTGCTTTCTCGGGGAAGGATACTCGATGACCAAATACATTTTTGTGACGGGGGGCGTCGTCAGTTCACTGGGCAAGGGATTGACCAGCGCATCGATCGGCATGTTGCTGGAGCGTCGGGGCCTGCGGGTGCGGATGCAAAAACTCGATCCCTACATCAATGTCGATCCGGGAACGATGAGTCCGTTTCAGCATGGTGAAGTGTATGTTTTGGATGACGGCAGTGAAACGGATCTGGATCTGGGGCACTACGAGCGGTTTACCAACAGCCCGCTGACCCGGCATTCCAATTACACGACGGGCCAGATTTACCTGTCCGTGATCGAAAAGGAGCGGCGCGGAGAGTTTCTGGGGAAAACCGTGCAGGTGATTCCTCATATTACCAATGAAATAAAAAGTTGCATTCAGAAAATCGGCGAAGGCGATGTGGACGTGGTGATCACCGAGATTGGTGGCACCGTCGGCGACATTGAAAGTCAACCTTTCCTGGAGGCGATTCGCCAGTTCTCCCTGGATGTGGGCAAGGAAAACTGCCTGTACATTCACCTGACGCTGGTCCCCTATCTGAAAGCGGCCGGGGAGCTGAAAACCAAACCCACCCAGCATTCGGTTGGCCAGTTGCGTCAAATTGGTATCCAGCCGGACATCCTGATTTGCCGGACCGAGCGCCATATCCCGCTGGAAGATCGTGAAAAAATCGCCCTGTTCTGCAACATCGCGGTCCGCGCGGTGATCGAGGAACCGGACAAGGATTTTTCGATTTACGAAGTGCCCATGTCACTGGTGGAACATGGCCTGGACAAACTGGTCGTCGAAAAACTGGGGCTCCAGACCCGCTCGCTGGACCTGGATGACTGGCGCGAACTGATCCATCGGTTGCGAAATCCGGAAACGGAAATCAGCATTGCCGTGGTGGGCAAATACGCCAAACACAAGGACGCCTACAAATCCATTTACGAGGCGATCGACCACGCCGGCATGGAGCATCACGCCCAGATTCGCGTGGGCCGGATCGACAGCGAGGAAATCGAACGCGAGGGACCGGAACGGCTGCTGGCCGGCTACGACGGGATTCTGGTTCCCGGCGGATTCGGTGAGCGGGGAACGGAAGGCAAGGTGGATGCGATTCGCTGGGCCCGGCAACGCAAAATCCCCTTTTTCGGAATCTGTCTGGGCATGCAATGCGCCGTCATCGAGTTTGCCCGGAATGTCGTTGGCCTGGAAACGGCCAATTCCACCGAATTCGACAAGGACACGAATGACCCGGTGATCTGCCTGCTGGATGAGCAACGCAATATTACGTTCAAGGGGGGAACCATGCGGCTGGGCGCGCAAACCGCCCACCTGGCTCCCGGTTCGCGATCCCGGGAATGGTATGGCGTCGAGTCGGTGCGCGAACGGCACCGGCATCGCTACGAATTCAATAATGTTTATCGCCAGCGGTTTGAGGCGCATGGCCTGATGATCGCCGCCACCAGCGACGGTGATCGGCTGGTCGAAATTGTCGAGATCACCGATCATCCCTGGTTTGTCGCCGTCCAGTTCCATCCCGAATTCAAATCCAAACCGACCGCCGCCCATCCGCTGTTTTCCGGTTTTATCCAGGCCGCCCTGCGGCGCGACCAGGTGGATATCGAATTGGCCAACTCCTGAATCTTTGAACCGGTGTTTCATCATGAGCAGTGACAACAAGGACCCCAAAATCATCGTCGACGATGACTGGAAATCCAAGGTTCAGCAGGAAAAGGAACAACTGCGCGAACAAATGGAATCGATGGCAACCGGGCAGCACGGCCAACCGGAAATGCCCCCGGCCTCGATGCCCATTCTGGTCACCACCCTGGCCACACAGGCCCTTGCCAACCTCGGTCAAATTCCTGACCCCGTTGACGACAAGCCGGTGGTTCGCAAGGCGCTGGCCAAACACTTTATCGATACCCTGGCGATGCTGGAAGAAAAAACCGCTGGCAACCTGACGACTGAGGAATCCGATCTGCTATCCGAAACATTGCATCAGTTGCGAATGGTGTTTGTGGCGGTTCCCGATCGTGCCGAGCCCCCGGCGGAAGACAAACCCCGGTCATCGACCATCGAATTGCCGGGTTAGGGCCGCCCTGAACGGATTCCGGGTGCCACGGTTGGCGGGTCCAACCGTGCCCGTTTGGATTAGTGGTGCCACGGTTGGCGGGTCCAACCGTGCCCGTTCCGCGGACAAACCCACTGCGGCAGAGCCACCGGGGTGCTGCTCCAATGGACGTTCTCCAAACAGCCAAATTTGCCGATTTGGGCTCCCCCGGTTGCTGTTTTCCCAAATTGCCAATCTCGCTAAAGTATCGGCCATCCCGGGCGGGCCATCGAACCCTGCCGCATCACTCGTCGGGTTTGGACGGAAATGAACACAACCGTGAAAACAGCCGCCTCTGCCGGAATATGGGTCACGATCCTGGGTTTGGTCGTCGCGGCCGGATGCGATTCCGGCTCGTCCGGCCATCCCGGACCCCCCACCTCACCGGAAACGTCCGGCCGGGTCCCCGGCTCACTGGCCAGCACCGTTTTGAAGCAGGTTCCGATTGCCGAGGTCAAGCTTGCGGCCGTCCAGTTGCCGTCCGGTCGTCAGGAACTGTTTCGATTCCTGGCACGACAAAAAACCCTGCTTCAATCGGCGACCGATTTGGAATCAAGGTTATCGATCCAGTGGAACCGGCACCGCGCCGCGGAAAAACTGCTGGGGTTGCAACTGAATGAGGACCAGCGACTCGCGGCCCTTCGGGACAAACTGGACTCGCTGCTGTCGCTGGCGGCCGGTGGCGATACCACGGCCCGGAAAGAGTTTTTGGTGTCGGTCCAGCAACTGGCCAGCGATTCCAGCCACCGCATCGTCGAGACCGCCGCGGTTTTCGAGCTGCGGGGCGACCTGAATGAACGCCTGATTCAGCAAGACAACAACCTGGCACCCGTGGTATCCCAGGCGGGCGTTGTGGCCCGGCGGTTCCCCGACAGCCTGGACGTTGCCATGGAACTGAACCAGCTGGCTGACGGCCTGCTGGATCAGGGACATCGCGATGTCTGGCTGCAGATCCTGAACCAGCTGGTGGCCGTTTATGGCCAGCATTCGGATCCGCGGTTGCTGTCGCTGGGCAGCCAGATGCAATCACGTGTTGAGCTGGCCCAATTGGGTTTTGACCGCGTGGTCAATCGACTGCGCGACGGCCAACCGGACGCGCCCGGCGAGTTCGCGCAGCTGATCAGCCAGATGCTGGCCAATCCCGAACTGGCCATTTCCGGCAGCGCGGGAATTAACCGGTCGATTGAATGGTTGGAGTTGAGCCAGCAACCGGAACTGGCCCGCCAGACCAATCAGCTGCTCCGCGCGGAACTCGCCAACATCACGAATCCTGGTCCGCGGCAGCAACTGGAGCGGATTTGCGATTGGCGTGCCGCCCGCCTGGAGCTGGCCGGCCAGCCGTTGCCAACGCCGTTGCCCACTGCCGACGGCGAATCCCTGGATCGATCCCGGTTGGCCGGTCGCAACGTCGTATTGATATTCTGGTCGCCGGCCGAACCGGAATCGGTTGAATTGATCAAACAGACCGCGGCGTCTCGAGGGGCCGGCGACGACCGACCGTGGGAAATGGTCGGTATTTGTTTTTCCAAAAAGCCCGCCGTCACACGCACGCTGTTCGGCGGCCAGTTGCCCCCCTGGCCGATCGTGATTTCGACCGATGGCTCGCGGGACCTGGCTCATGAATTCGGGATCAGCCGGACTCCCCACGTCATGTTGCTGGATGCCTCCGGCGTTGTCATGGCAACCGCCTTTCCGCCCGCCAACCTGCCCGAGCTTCTGCAGCAGTGGACGGCGCAACCGGATTCGATCGATTGATCCGGTTCGCCAATAGCGACGGGTGACCGGAATCAGTTGATAAAGGTCGATTGCTGGTCAAATATGAACCCGATTGGCACCACGCCATAGAGGGTTTGTGTAAAGGACAAGTTGATCACGTCGGCCAATCGCTGAATGGGCAGTTTGGGGACCAGCACGATATCGGAGTCCCGCAACCAGATTTCATCCGAGGGGAACGGTCGTTGCCCCTGCAAACCGCCCGCCAGATCCAGCCGGACGGCCATCAATCGCCAGTTTTCGTCACGACGCAACACCACGATCTGGCGCAAGTTGCCGCCAATATTCCAGCCTCCGGCCAGGGCAATTGCCTGGATCGCGGTTGTCGGACCGGTCAATTCCACACGACCCGGCTGTCCAACCTCACCCAGCACAAAGATGAACCGCGGAGCACGTTGTACCAGGACCGGCGTAATTTCGAATCCCTGAATTCGCTGGCGGTATCGCATGTTCACTTCCCGTTTCAGCTCGTCCAGACTCAATCCCAGGGCCGGAACACTGCCGATCATGGGCAACTGGACGGTACCGTCGGGGGAAACTGTGGCCAGCCGCCCCTGACCTCCCTGGCCGAACCGGGCATCCACGGCGTTGATCAAATCCTGGGTGGCCGTCTCCGTTCGGGTACCACTGACCACGATCGCCGGATCCGTTTCAAAATATTCGCTGTATCGTTCGTTCAGCTCATCTTGCAATTCCTGAATCGTTTTGCGCGCTGCCATCACCCGGCCGATCAATCGCACGCTGATGGACCCGTCGGACAGAATCGTTATTTCACGCTGATTCAGGTCCTGGTCCGCCGTGGAAGAAATCTCGATCACATCGCCAACCATCAACCGGTACGGCTCGAGGCTTTGTTCCCGGGTCAACTGATAGACAAACTCAATTTGATCGTTCACGCGAACCCGGTAACAGGGCACGTCGGGCACGCGGTGGGGCCCGATATATTCACCGAACGCGAACGCTTCCCAGGGGATCATTCCGGCGTCGGTCCATAACGGTTCGCCATGGTGTCGCCGACAGGTGGACTCATCCACACCTCGATAAAATTTGTAAACGCCGCTGCTGCAGGCTCCGCCACACGCCGTTCCACAATCGGGACATGCAAAATTTCCCGGGTCAATGCCGACTGAACCGTTCAACTCCAGGGGCGGAACCGGGCCGGGCGATTCAACCGGTTGGTCCATCCATTCCGCGGGTGGGGTCGATGGCGCTGTCGCATCCGCCGCCGGCCAGTCGTCGTTGAATGACTGGGCCGACGCGACCAGCGGCCCCGTTACGGCCAACAGGAGGATCACGACTGTTTTGAAAAAGGCATTCATCGCAGGGCTCATTTTCATCAACCTGAAATTCCGAAGTTTGTTCACAAGTATCCGGGATCGATCGCAGCGTTTGCGCTTAAAACCATTTTTTGAATGAACCAAATACGCCCTTGCCGACCGGTTTTGACTCGGCGGGTTCTTCGGTCTGGCTGGCGGTTCGCGTCGCTCCAGTCTCATCGATGATGGCCGGGGTTGCGCCGCTGGAATCAAACTGTTCCGGCGAGACCCAGGCCATCGACCCGCCGGAGTCCCGGGCGCCGGATTCGGTCATCAGCCGATATTCGTTGTTGGCCAGCCGGGCCAGCTCCGTCTCGCCCAGGTGTTCGTGGGTTTTGGCCAGGTTGATCCACGCTTCGGGAGTCTTTTCGATTTGCAGGCTGCGCGTGAACAGATACTGCGCGGTCCCATTTTCCGTTGCGGGCCATCAACACGCCCAGTTCGTTGGCGCTGCGATACTCGTCAGGGCAAGCGACCAGGGCCGCCTGAAACATCACCATCGCCTTGGCCTTGTCGACCGGTTTCCCGGCAGCGTCATAGCTGGCCGTCGCCAGCATCAATTTTCCCAGCGCATGCAAGGTTTCTCCGGCAACCCGGGAATAGCCGACGGCATGGCTGATTTTTTCACTGGCGTACTGGTAATAGGCCTGCAGCGCCTGGACCGGTCGAAGTCCGCGGGCGTCCTGTTCCGAGATCACGTCGCTGCTGTGCATGGCCACAATCGGTGCCAATTCCAGATTCAGCTGCTGTTCGGCTCCCAGCGTTACAAAATCGTCCGATTCATGCAGCGCCCTCAGGCCTTCCGCCAGGCTGCTGGTGTATTGTCGCGTCTGGTCCTGAAAGTCCCGGGCGTCGGCGATTAACTGCAACGCCTGGATAAATTCCTCACGCGCGGCGAACGTTGCGCCGCGGCGGGCCAGGGAATTGCCGTAGTTCATATGTTCGCGAGCCCGCTGTTCCACGACCAGGGAAGAATCACTGGCGGCCGGTTCGGATGACGCGGGCCCCGTCGGCGTGCTCGCCATGTCATTGGCGGAGCGTCGATCAGGCAACGGTGTTTCATTCTGCAGCTCCAGCGATGGAGTCATCGCGGGTTGAAACGGACTGGATTCGACCACCGCCGGCTGCTCGGGCAGGGCCCCGGCTGCCTTGGGCCTGCGCCGCCATTTGCGCCACAAACGGCGAATTCCGCAGGTCGCCCGAGACCGATTCGGTGGCGGGCGGGGAATCGATATCCATTTTCGGCGCGGCCGGCTGAAACGCTCCCGGAGCGGGGCCGGCCAGGGCCGGTGGCTGCGCCGGTTGTGCGGCAGGTGACGGACTGGCGACGGCCAGAGATTCCGTCGACGGATCGACGGGCGGCAAGGGCCGGGCCTGTCGGTCGGGTTTCACCAATCCGCTGTACGGGTTATTAACGACCTTTGCCTGCGACAGGTCTGGATGTGAGGTTCGCTCGCCGGATTCACTCGTGCCCCGGATCGTCACCTGGGGCAGCGGCGACATCTCTTCGTCGATCGCCGGCAAGTGTACCGACCCGATGATGGCGGGCGTTGGCGGCCGGTCCGCCGGACGGTTGGGCTGAAATGGCGATGGTTTGTCGGACGCTGACGGTGCCGGCAGCGGCTTGCTGACAAGCCCTCCGTCGGCAGCGAGGGGCGGAGTTGCGATTCCGGATAGCGGGCGGGCCAGCGGTTTGGGGGTCGCCGGAGATTGCCACGGCAACGCGGACCTGGAGTCGAAATACCCGTCCCCGGTCGCGAACAACAGATGTCCGAGGCAAAAGATGCCGAATCCCAGGGCGGCCACAACGAGAATGGGCGTTAGTCCTTTTTTCATCCGAGTAAAACTCCGCGGGCGGGAATCGTGAGGGTGACACAATCCATCATCATGGCGCACCGATCGTGCGGGTTGTATCAATACTGGTATCGATCCAGTTATTCCGCCAATAGGGAGAATTCCGGTTATTCCATCGCCGTTGCCCTGCTGGCACAGTGAATAATCGGAACAGGCCACAAACCTTTCCCAACAACCGCTGCTTTACCGGGCCCGGTACAATCGGCAAAGTTTCACAGGCTCGTGCCGTCCGGTCCCTGCGCCAGGCCGGGGGCCCAGGGGTGCGCAACGGCGCATCAAAAAGGCGACCCGCCGGTTAGCGTGCCGCCTGGAGTGGAATCAATGTCGGTGGCCCGATCCCGGATCAGGTGGAAACCGCCTCTTCGGCGTCTTCGGGGGCTTCGTCTTCGGCCACTTGCGATGCGACATCGGATTCGTCCTGGCCGTGAGTCCCTTCGATCATCTGGTCCAGGCACTTGCCGATCCGCTGAAACGGAAGTTCGCCGGCGTTGCCTGGGGATTTGGGAACATGGGCGGTCAGGGCCACCGGGTTGGGAAAATCGTTTTCCTTTAACACATCCAGCACGGCCTGGGCGATCGAATCCGGATGGGAGCCCGGTTCCAGTCGCTGGGAGCGGTCGACTTTTTCGGCCGTCGCGCCGGGCGGGGGATCTGCCATCCGGACTTCGAAGACCTGGTCCAGATTCAGCTGGGCCACGGTGTCGGCGGTGGCGCCGGCCAGTTGCCAGTTCCAGGTATCGATGATCAGGCCCACGTTGTCGTGGTTAATGGCCTTGACCAGGGCCACCAGATCTTCGGGTTTGTGGATGAACTGCATCTCCTCGTTGCCCGGCCCCCGGGAGGCCATGAATTGCAGGCCGACCCGGACATTCACCGCTTGCAGTCGATCGGCGATATCCGAGATGCGCGTGCGGTGCTTTTCGAAATTCTCGTGATAGGTCAGTACCGGATGGGTGGCTGCCAGCGTGATAAAGCACTGGCGGGCGTTGATGGCCTGGGCCAGTTCGCAGATTTTGTCCAGCTTCTCGAGTTCTTTGGCATAGTCCTCGTCGGACAACCGCAGGTCCAGGGGCAGCCGAAACGTGGCGATCTCCACATCGGCGCTGTTGACGAACTGGGTGGCGAATTGGCGGCCCATGGAATCGGCCCGCCCCAGCATATCGGCCATGTCGATTTCGATCCCCTTGAAATCGAAGGTCAGGGCCAGTTCGATCAGTTCATTTTGACGAATGGTCATGCCCATTCCGTCCGTACACAGGAATTTGTACATCGTGTCTGCTCCTTCCAGAGATAACGCGGGGAGCCCGGATTTGACTGGCAAACCGTGCTCGTGGCGTGAAAAAGCGGGCAGCGGGCCACGGGACGGCCGCCGCTGACCCGGTTTGAGATAAATGGCGAACGGGAAATTATGCCCCAAAAACGCGGAATTTTCTAGGGCATCTCCGTCGCCGCCCGCCAAATAACTGTCCCGTGCCGCGGGAATCCGGGGCCCTGGGGGACCGCGGGCCGGCCGGCGTGGCCGGCAATCCCGGCCGGGACCGACTGGTTTTTTGAGGTCGGGGTGCCTAGGATTTGCCGATGTCGCACTGGCGGTCACTCGGCCACGCGGGTCGGGAGAACGGGGGTTCGGCGCATTGTTTCAGGGAATTGGGGGCGAATTGGATTCGACCGGATGCTGGAAGCGATGGTGGCGTGTCGTGGTTGGTCAGAGGGCCACGTAAAAATCTGACCAAAAACCTTAATTGCAAACGATAACTTTGCATTGGCTGCGTAGAGATACAAAGCCCGGGTTGATGGTTTTCTCCGGAGAGACCTGAAAACCCGTTGCCAATTCCGGATCGTCGCGGATCACGTCGGACACGTCCGCGATTAACAACCGTTTCCGGCTGGTTTGATCCTCAGGGTGTCGCTGCCCGGTTGATTGGACGAGACCCAAACCAGCGACTACACACGTAGAGGCCATGGTGGAAACGTCACGGGACGCGGGTTCGATCCCCGCCGCCTCCACTGACGCCGGAGTTACAACCCGGCTCAAAACGAAACAGGCTCGTCAGTCAACAACTGGCGAGCCTTTCTTTTTGCCCCACGTATCGCGGGTTTTTGGCGCTTTGGCAAGTTTCACGATCGCGATCGTCGCAGGACGCACCTCAACCAAAATCGCCACCAAAAAGGCTCAAACGGGCCAAAAGGCTCAAAGTCACGGGATACACCCCTATCGTGTCCTGTGACAGAAACACCGCAAAAACAGGGGCGAAACGAGTTGGCCAAAAATGGGGTTTTAGGTCGAAACGCCAGTAGCAACTTGGCGAAAAACCTGCGTCCTGCCGTGACCGGGCTGCGATCCTGCCCACGGGGACCCTTTGAATTTGGTCCGGGCCGCGTGGACCAACAATGCGACCTGTTCCATTTCTGGTCGTTGCACCCCGGCGCAGCCATTTCGTAAACGTCGATGGCTCGGTTCATTTTTCCGCCTGGACTGTGGATCGGGCGCGGATTCCGGCCTTGGCTACCATCGCTGGCGAGGAAATTGTGTCCAGCAATGATTAGAAACGCAGGTTGCCAAGAAATTCCAAAGTTGGGTGGGAAGCGGCAAGGCACAAGCCAGCTCGCGCCCTTCCGCTACCCAGGTTCAGGATCCTTTCCCGGTTTCCAGAGCGTTTCCTGTTCATCTGGGCTTTGCCATCTCCTGCGGCGAGCCGGATCCGCAACAGGCTGGAACGACTCTCATTTGAGCAGCAGGGAACAGGATTCTTTGAACAAAAGGAAACAGAGAACACGGAGGATTGCTGACTCCGATTAGTCATGAAAAAATGGACTCTGCATCCTCTGCCAACTCCTGTTTTTCCTGCGGCCATTACGAATCTGAAAATCGGAAGGTTTCCGCATTATGAACCATCAATTGATCGCGCGTTGCATTTGCTGGATCCTGCGACCGTTTTGATTCCCGGTCAGGCCACGGCGATTCAGGACGATCCTGCCAGAGGCGACTACCAACTACCCGAATTTCGGACGGACAACCCAAAGTTCTGTTATCTGGATTTTCCGGCGGGTCAGAATCAGCGGCAGACAATTTTGATCGCCGTCGACGGCGAGCGGATGTATCTTGATCACGACGGGGACGGGGACTTGTCCGAGCCTGAGGGAACGGTAGTTGCCACCCGCCGCGAATGGGAATCGGAGAATCACCACAAGTTCACCGTTTCCGAATTGAGCGTCGGCAGCTGCATTCACACTTCAATCATCGTTATTGTGCAACCGCTGAAAAAATACGATCGCGGCGAGCCGCAGTACCAGCCGATTCTGGAGTCGGACCCCGAGGCGAACTGTTACGTGGTGCGGGCACGGATCGAGGACGCCCGGTTCACTCCGGCAAACAGTGACGGCCGGGTGACGGTGTCGGCCGGTATCGAAGACGTCCAGGGAGTGTTGCAGTTTGGCGACGCCGTCGAATCCGCGCCCACAATCCGTTTTGCCGGCGTGCTGGAAAGCCGGCTGATGACGATGCCGGAACTTCGACCGGGCAGCGAAGTGGAAATCCTCACTAACATCGGTACACCAGGCATCGGACCGGGAACGTTTGCCGCTATGGGTTACGAGGGCGTGGTCCCCGATCTGTTTCATCCGAATCTGGAATTGGACGTGGTCACCAGTGAATCAGGAGATTCGGAGACGGTTATGGCGGCACTGGATCGCCGCTGCTGAACGTTTCAACTGTACGGCTCGGTTCGAGTCCCGGAAAACGCGGTCCCTGGAACGGCCAGGATTTCGGTCGGTTTGAATGAATGGATCGCCGGCGCTGTCCCGCCTGCACGGTCCGCCGTGGAAATGATGGAGGCGATTCCCATGGCGAAACGGCGACCGGTGTCTCCTCGTGTCGGCCAGCCAATGCCGCATCCCGATCGCCAGGCATTTGTCGGATCCATCCTCTTTCGCCGGACGGCTACCAGCTACTGGCCAGCACGTACCCGGAAAACACGATTCAGGTCTGGGACTGGCGCAGCGGGAAACAGTTGACAACCATTCGGACGCCGCAAGAACACAAGTCAACGTCCCTTTTCATGAATCCGGACAGGGAGTTCGACCAGATTTACACCTGGTATGAATCCAAAGGAGAGACACAGCGCGTCAATGTGGATAGTCGTGACGGCGTTACCTGCTCGTATCCGAACAGCGGCATTCAGGTTTGGGATTTGTCCAGCGGGGAGCTGGCCACCACGATTCGGCCGGACCCGCCCAGCCAGATCCGGTGTATCAAATTATCACCGAAGAAAACGCACCTGATTTCCACATACGAGGAACTGGCGGGCACCTGGTTTGACGGCCGCCCACAGCTGAGCCGAATGATGAATCTGGAAACCGGCCAGTGGACTGTGTTTGACGAAACGTTTTTCGAACTGGCTATTAACGATCGCGAGCAGATTGCCGCAAGTTTTCTGATCAATGAATCCGGCGTTTACTCAAACGCGATTTCAATCATGGCATTTCCGTCGCTGAAAACCCTGAAACAGATTTCGTTGCCGCCGGGCATTCACAGTGAGCAAAAGCTTCTGTTTTTGCCAGACAACCATCACGCCATCGCCGAATTTCGATCGTACGAACAAAAGGGAATGTGGAACAAGTGGACAACGACCATCGCCTGCCTGAATGTTGAGGAAGGGGAGATTCTCGCGGACCGAATGTACGAGTTTGACAACGACTCGCCGGTTTTCGCAGACAAGCCAACGAACAACGAACTGCTGGTTTACCACTCGTGGCGGCATTCGCCAAAAACAGTGACCGCAGTCGAAATTCCCTCGCTGCGAAAAATCTGGCAAACGGAGCTCGCGCGAGTTCGTGTTGTCAATTCGGGAAAGGTCTCACCGGACGGAAACCTGGTTGCCTTCCTGTGCGTGCCTCCGCTGGATTCCGATTTGACGATCTCGCCCGGTAATTACAAGGAACCGAATTGGGACCAGGTTCCCCAAAATGAACTGATCATCGTCGATGCCCGGACCGGTGAACGAATTGAAACAATGGTGTTGCCGGCCAAAGCAGGTGGTACGTTTGCCTTTGCTCCGGACGGCAAAAGCGCTGCCGTGGGCGGCGTCGGCACCGTGCACCGCGTCGATTTGTCCGGATTGGGAGGGGCCGAAGCGAAAAAGCAGTAGGCGGCCAGCAAGAGGCCCAATCAGACTTTGGGGTGGTTTGGATCAAGGTGACCCGGATCCTTGAGCGGGGGGCAGTGGCGGACGGTAATCGACAGTCCGGGGCGAAGGCCGAAACGAGTTGCAGTCGTTGTCAAAACCCGATTTCACAGGAACCGCTTGAATTGTTCCCGGATGCGTCGCCCTGTCGACAGTGCCAGGAGAATGCAGAACACGAACAGGGCGGCTCTGACGCCGAAGACCTGTTTTGTCCGTGGTGTGTCGGAGCGGGGCTGAAGTCCAGGCTGATTTATCGGCAGGCGCACGTTCCGGGAATCCGTGGCCATTTCCTCGGCTATGCCAAAATTCCGGACTGCCGATACACGGAAAACCAGCACCGTCATTCATCATCCCGTTGCGGGTCGTCTTTGCGGCCGCCTCCATTGCCGCCTGGCGGCAATCAGCAGGCGAGAGCAGCAAGTAGACAATAGCGCCGGAAGAATCTGCCAGGGCTCGTCATCTCTCGCCTGCGGTCTCCTTTTTGCATGTTCCTGCCTGGGCTTCGAACTGGACTGGTCCAGGAGCCCCGCCGGGTTGTTGGGTTTCTGCGCGGAAACATGCGGTTCTTTCGCGTATCGGATTCCGCCACGGCAATCGGGAGGGCAAGACGCAGATTCCAATTGGCTGGTCGCGCGATTGGGACCAGCTGCCGACGATTCGCCGATTCACGTTTGCACCGCACGTGAATCCGGTCGATGACAAAATGCGAGTTGAACTGATCGGGCCCGTCGATCATCCCGGAGGGAACGGCCCATCCAACGGAATGTACGCTCTGCAAAAGGAATTGCGGAAACGAATCGACGACGGACTCGACTGGCTTTCGATCAAGTCGCTGCCAGTCAGCAAAGGCGCATTGCCGTGGTTTTGGAATTGGAACGATCGTCGCTACGCGATGTGGTGGGACGCCGAAGGCCTGCCATTCGTCCAAGGCCCCAACATGCTGTTCACCAATTCCGCCAGTCCGCGAATCGACCGCGAGGAATGTGCGCTTGCTCGACGCCCCCAATTGCCGCGCGATGTTCTGTCATTCCGAATGGTATCGCGACCTGATCGCCAAACATCGAGGCCCGGAAAACAAATCCGAAATCGTCATGTGGCCGTACCCGATCGACCCGTGGCCCGGCGAACCATTGCCAGACAAATACGACCTGCTGATTTACGCCAAGAATGGCAACCGCCCACAACTACTCGAACACCTGGCCGAACTCTACCCGCGCCACATTCAAATCCATTACGGCAAATACAAACGGGAAGAACTCTTCGACGCCGCCCGCCGTTCCCGCGCCTGCGCCTACCTCGCCGACGACGATCACGGCCCGCTCGCCCTCCAGGAAATCCTCCTCGCCGGCTGCCCCACCGTCGGCGTCCGCACCGGTGCGCCGTTCATCGAACATGGCGTCACTGGATATTTCGTCGATCGATTACCACCAGGCAAATCCAACGTGACCTCGGTTTTCGAAGAATCTTCACTCGAAAAGTACGTTTCGAACTTGAACATCGCGATGGAAATTGATCGTCGGCACGTCAGACATTGTGTTTGCCGAGATGTTTGACTCGCAACTCATCATTGGTCGCATTTTGCAGGCCCTCGACGCAAGCCGGTACGTTTCTTCAAGTCGATGAATTTCTGTATTCTCGCGACTTTTCTTCCAAGCGTGACCAAACGTGTCACAGTCTTACCCGATACTGGTTGATTGGGCTTAGTTCCGTATCGCAAAAGCCGGCAAGTTAGGGCGACTTTTTCGTCAATGGAATTGCTTTCCCAGCTGGATGTTTTCACCTGTAGACTTTGCTAGACTTAAGCCTGACTGAAATCGTACTCCCGGACGAGGTCAGACCTATGAAAGCAAAAGTCAGCGAATATGTGATGGTGGCCGAAGCGGCACGAGTCTTGGGCGTCTCTCAGGGGACGGTCCGGACTTGGGCTGAAGACGGAAAGATACCGATGCACAAAAACCCGGCCAATGGATACAGATTGTTCAAGCGAAAGGACTTGGAGGCGTTTCTAAAGCAAATTGAAAAGCCGGTTAAGAAAAAACGGAAATAAGCACTTTTGAGAGAGTGGCATGACGCGAACATACGACAAGCAGATTCGACAGATATTGTCAGAGCCAAGCCTGAACGTGATGCCCATGCGTGCGACGCTGTTTGGCGGTAGCGACTCTTGCTTTGACCTCGTCAACCAGGGCATGGTGTAACGAATGGCTTTGACTCAAAACAACTTGGCCGGCATTCGCGACAATCATAGCCGTGGCAATGTAGCGGATTTTCTGGACGACAAGATTCGTCAAGGCAGCTCGCTTTCCATCGTTTCCGCCTATTTCACGATCTACGCCTATGACGCGCTTAAGGCCGCATCTGGAGCAGATCGATCACCTCGACTTCCTGTTTGGCGAACCCTCATTCGTCAATCGGCTTGATCCCAAACAAAACTGACAAGAAGTCGTTCTTGATCGATGACCATGGCCTGCAGCTTGCCAACCAACTTGCAACAGAAGCGAGTCGCCAAAGACTGCGCTGACTGGATCGAGCCGCAAAGTCGATATCAAAACTGTTCGCCAGTCAAACTTGTTGCACGGCAAGATGTATCACATTGCCAACGGAGGCGTCGAGGATGCGATCCTGGGAAGTTCGAACTTCACGGTGCGCGGGCCTCGGCCTGGGTGCAACGGGCAACAACATCGAACTCAATCTCATTGTCGACAGCAATCGCGACCGTCAAGAACTGAAGCAATGGTTCTCGGAAATCTGGAATGACGACACGCTCGTAAAGGACGTAAAAGCGGACGTATTGAACTACCTGCAACAAACTGTACGCGAATCAGTCGCCGCAGTTCATTTATTACCTGACGCTGTTCCATCTGTTTCGTGACTATCTCGACGGCGATCGAGATATCGATGAAACGCTGCGTCGCCTGGCACTTCCCGACACGGGGATCTGGAAAGCTCTGTTCTCGTTCCAGAAAGACGGTGCCAAGGCAGCTATCAACAAGATCCTCAATTACAACGGCTGCATTCTGGCCGACAGCGTTGGTTTGGGAAAAACCTACACGGCGCTGGCAGTCATTAAGTACTTCGAACTGCGCAACGAGCGAGTGCTCGTTCTGTGCCCCAAGAAACTTCGTCGCAACTGGACAGTCTATCGCTCCAACAGCACCCTGAATCCATTCGCCGACGATCGGTTTCGCTTCGATGTTCTCCACCACACGGACTTGTCCCGGATCAGGGGGCGATTCAAACGGAATCAACTTGGCCGACTTGAACTGGGGAGCGTACGATCTTGGTCGTGATTGATGAGTCGCACAATTTCCGCAACAACAAACTGGCTACGCAACGGCCGGGCGACACCGAACGACGTCGCAGTCGCTATCAGCGGCTGATGGAAGACATCATTTCCTCAGGCGTCCGCACCAAGGTGCTGCTGCTTTCCGCGACGCCCGTCAACAATCAACTGGCCGATCTGCGCAACCAGATTTCGTTTATTGCCGGAGCGATGTCGTCGCGAGAATGACAGCGGCCGATGCCGCTTTCGCCGAGAGCCTGAAAATCCATTCCGTCAAGGAAACGACCCGCCAGGCCCAGGCTCATTTTACGGTCTGGGCGAAAAAGCCGGCGGCCAAGCGGAAGACGCGTGAATCTGATTTCGGCCATCGGCGGGGATTTCTTCAAGTTGCTCGACGGCCTGAGCATCGCCCGTTCGCGTCGACAGGTATCGAGCTACTACGCCGACGAAATGAAGCATTTGGGCGGCTTCCCCAAACGTCCGCCGCCAAAGGCGATTCACGCTCCGATCGATCTTTCGCAACGATTCCTGTCGTTCGAACAACTCGATGCAGAAATCAGCAAACTCAGGCTGGCGCTCTATCATCCCAGCAGCTTTCTCCGCGACGACCTGCCGACGGCGTTGCGTGCGGCCTATGAAGACAAGATCCACGGCGGCTTTACCCAGGAAGGCCGCGAGCGAATCTTGATCGCCATGATGAAGGTGAACTTCCTGAAGCGGCTGGAAAGTTCCGTCGACTCATTTCGCCTGACACTGCAGCGCACGATCGACAAGATTGATCGGCTCGAAGAGAGGATCACGCGACTTCGAACAACACGTCGATGACAACCCGGAAATCGACTTCGATTCGCTGACCCCGGACCAATTCGAGGATCCCGACTTCGAACAGGATGAGTTCACGATCGGCGGCCGTCGGCGAATTCACCTTGGACACCTGAAGCTGCCGGAATGGCTGCAAGCAGTCCGAAACGATCGAACCCAGCTGCAGTTTCTGCTTGAGAAAACGAAATCTGTTACGCCTGTTCGTGATGGCAAGCTCGACGGAATTCAAGAACCTGATCGAAAACAAAGTCAGCCAGCCGACGACCAACCGCGATGGCGAACAGAACCGGAAGGTCCTGGTCTTCACTGCTTTTGCGGACACGGCGCGGTACTTGTACGAAAATGTCGGAGCCTGGGCACGCAACGAGCTGGAAATGGAAACTGCGTTGGTTTGCGGCGATGGTGGAAATTCAACATCGTTGGGCCGCACTGACTACGACGACATCTTGACCAACTTTTCGCCCCGATCGAAACGACGTGCGGATCAAAAGTCGCACTTCCGCGAACAGTCAAAGGAAATCGACCTGCTGATTGCGACCGATTGCATCAGCGAGGGTCAGAACCTGCAGGATTGCGACTTGCTGGTCAACTACGACATTCATTGGAATCCCGTTCGGATCATTCAGCGATTTGGTCGTATCGACCGGATTGGTTCGCGCAACGATACGGTTCAGCTCGTCAATTTCTGGCCTGTCGCCGACTTGGACCAATACCTGCAAGTCAAACATCGGGTCGAAGCCCGAATGGCGCTCGTCGATATGACAGCCACCCAAACCGACAACCTGCTTGAGACAACCCAGTTGGAAGAATTGATCAAGGACGATCTGTTGTTTCGAGACAGGCAATTGAAACGACTCAAAGACGAAATCCTCGATCTCGAAGATTTCGACGACCAGGTCTCACTCACCGATTTTTCGCTTGACGAATTTCGACTGGACTTGCTTCGCTATCTCGAAGCGAATCGCAGCGAATTGGAGGAATCGGCCGAAGGAGTCTATGCCGTAGTCGTACCGAAACCCGATGTGCCCGTTTCCCAGCCCGGAGTATTGTTTTGTTTGCGCCATCGTGCTGTTTCACAAGTAGCTGTTGGCACGGGCGAATCTGCCAAGCTCAATCCGCTCGCTCCTTACTATCTGGTTTTCGTCCTTGATGACGGAACGGTTCGATTCACATTCGCTCAGCCGAAACAGACGATGCTACTTCTGCGCAATTTGGCGGCGGAACAGCCAAACGCGATAGAAGGCCTCGAAAACGCCTGGAACCGCCACAACCGCAACCACCAAGCCCTCCGAGCCGGACTCGAAGCCATGGGCCTGTCCATTATCGTCGAGGAAAAGTACCCGCCTGCCGCAGCTCAACGCCGTATCAATCCCCGAAGGCGTCGTCGAAGCCGCCGTGCGCGCCGCGCTCCTCAAGAACTACAGCCTCGAAATCGGCGCGGGACTCGGCGCCCTCGCCGGCAAAATCTGGCGCGTCGGCCTCATGGGCTACGCGCAACCCCAAGAACGTGCTCCTTTTCTTGAGCGCCATCGATGAGACGCTCCACGCCATGGGCGCCCCCATCCGTCACGGCCAAGCCATCGCCGCCGCCACCACCCATTACGCAACGCAAACCTAACCGCCGATGAGCCGTTTGCCATGAGCTACCGGCTATAAGCTACTTGCTATTAGCTACTTCCTACGGTAGACTGCCTCCAGCGTTTCGGGCATGTGCGGCAAGGAGTTAGGGCCGGTCCCGAAAAGCATCGGGCATTCATCACATGGGACTGCGGGAGGAGAATGGGTAATGGATAAACGTTCAAAGCTGTTCGTCGCCAGTTGCGTCGCGCTAATCGCAACAGCAATGTCCTTCGCGATTCGGGGCGACATTCTGACGGACCTCGAGACGACGTTTAGTCTGTCTAAGGCGCAACTTGGATGGATCAACGGAGCCGCGTTTTGGTCCTTTGGGCTATTCATCATCTTTGGCGGCCCCATGGTCGATTTTCTGGGCATGGGACGGCTCTTGCGTCTCGCGGTCGCCTGTCACATCGCTGGCGCACTCTGCACCATTTTCGCACCCAACTTTATGTTTCTTTTCCTGGGCACCTTCATTGTCGGGGCGGGAAATGGCCTTGTTGAAGCCGTGTGCAATCCGCTCATCGCAACCATATATCCCGAGGAAAAGACTCGAAAGCTCACCGCGTTCCACGCGTGGTTCCCCGGAGGAATTGTCATCGGCGGGCTCCTGTGCTTCGCGCTGAGCAAGCTTGGGGCGGACTTCGTGCTTGGACAATCGGTGGCGACGTTTGCCGGTATATCGTTGTGGAAGATCAAAATGGCAACGCTGCTCATTCCGGCCCTTGTTTACATGGTTCTGATAATGCGTGAAACGTTCCCGCCGACGGAACGCGTCGCCGCGGGACTGCCCTTCCGTGAGATGATTTATGAAGCGCTCCGCCGACCGCTCTTCATCGTACTTTTCTTGATGATGTGGTTTACCGCGTCAACGGAACTCGTACCAGGCGGCTTTATCAAGAACGTCTACGACGACCTCATGGGCGATGTGTCGGGCTCCGGGATACTTTTCCTCGTCTGGGGCAGCGGTTTGATGTGGATTCTGCGCCAGTTCTTCAATAAGCAAGCCCATAGCATCTCGCCGGTGCTGCTGATTACCCTGACCGCGCCGCTCGCGGCCATCGGTCTCTTCATGTATCCGTACGCACAACACAGTACGCCCCTTTTCTTTGTCGCAACGACGCTGCTCTATGTCGGCGTGTGCTTCTGGTGGCCGACCATGCTGGGCACCGCCAACGAGCGCTGCCCAAAGACCGGGGCGCTCGGCTTGGCCATTATTGGGGGCACCGGCAGTATTTCCACCGCAGTGGGTGGCCCGACGTTTGGCGGCATCATCGATTATTTCAAGGGGTCCTTGGCTAGTTCAGAGGAACTCACACGCCAAGCCGCAGAGCGCGGAGTCGAACGTCGCCCAACTCGCTTCCACCATGGCCGGGGTTACGACGATGCAGGTATGGGCACTTCTACCCACGACCCTCTTCGTCGTGTTCCTTTTCATCCATCTCCGAGACTTGGCAACTGGTGGTTACAAAGTCGGGAGCGGCTCCAGGCCATCAACATCGGCCGGGGGAATGCAGGCTCTTCGAGTAAGACGGAGTAGGCGGCTATTCAGCGTCCGGGGATCCACGACATCGACTGCTCCGCAGCTCGACACGTCAGCGGGGCCGATGAGCACGTCGTAACGCTCATGGATTTCCCCTGCGCTAACTTAGCTCTATAAAACACGTGAGGAGGCGCAGCCGCCCCTGGCTGTGCCTCCTCACGAGCGTGTTGGGAAGGGTCAAACTCGGATGTCGAGCAATTGGCCTACACTGGACGAACGGATCAATTTCACCGCGCTCTCGCCCTCTTGCTGTACCACTTCCTGTTGTTTCTTGAGGACCGCTACATCACGAGCCACGTCATACTGAAGTTGGCTCACGCTTCCACCACTGGCAAACGTCGATGCAGACTGGACCATCATCTTCTCCCAAACCGGTTTCAGGCTGACCCCAATTCCAATTCCCTGGTGTCGTGCTTCAAAAGCACCAAACGCATTTTACCTTCCAGCCCGCACAAAAGGCAAGTTTGGAAGGAAATTATTGAATTTATCACTAGGTCCAACGCCACTGAGCCCCGCTTAGGCGTTCCATTCGTCATATACGTCCCATGGGACCCAAAATATACCCCCAAAAAACCGTAACACCCCCCATCGACCCCGGTACCATAACCAAGACGAAGGAATTACAATATCCGCATGCCCAACGTCACGACCTCTGGCCATCGTATCGACCAAGGAGGCCCATCATGTACGTCATGCGCACCCTGACGGCATGCCTAAGCCTTGCGACACTCGCCGCGTGCCCCATGGCCCCCCACGACACCGTCTACTTCCTCGTATCCGACCCCAACGGACCCTACGGAGATTCCTACATCCTGCCGCTAGACGATCCCGGCGACATCGCCCACGCCCGGGCGCTCATCGTCAACCCCGACACCACCGGCGCGCACATCGCCGTCGCACGCATCGAACGCGGTGCCGGCGATCCGTCCAACCGAAATGTCACCGGCGACGGCGAGGCATGGTCCTGGCATGTGTCCGAGTTCGTAGGCTTTGCGGACTACACCATCGAGATCTACGACGGCTGGCCCGGCTACGTCGAAGGCCACCTCGATGAATGGATGGAAAACACCAACGGCCACATCGGTTTCTGGAGCTACACCGTCACCGAGGAACTCCATATCCGTTCAAGACTGGTGATCTGATTCGAGGCTATCCCAAAACCTATTTTTTGTACTGTTAGTCTAATGGATATGTTACAGCTTAGCGAAGAACATCTTGATTGGCTCTTGGCGCGTATTCCGGATCCGCCGCGCAGTCCGTTGGGCGGCCGACCTCCGTGGACAAGCGCAAAGTGGTGCGCGGTATTTTCTGGATGCTCGACAACGGCGCGAAGTGGAAGGACCTGCCCGCCGAGTTTGGTTCGAAGAGTACGGTGCATCGCTGGTTCAAAACCTGGGTCGAAGACGGTGTCTTCGAAGCAATCATGCGCGATGCCGGTCGGCTTGTCGAAGAACGCGGCGAGTACAAATTGTACGAGTGCTTTGTCGACGGCACGTTTAGCAAGGCGCGCGGCGGCGGCGACGGCATCGGCTGCACGCGCGTCGGAAAAGGCGTGAAAATAATGGTTCTTGGTCGATGCCCGCGGCCTTCCGGTCGCGGTCGACACCATGTCGGCCAGCCCACACGAATGCACGCTTGTGCAAGGGTTGTTCGACTTCATGCTGACCGAGAGAGATGCCCGAGCGCATCATCGGCGACAAAGCCTACGACAGCGACAAACTCGACGAAGCAATGGCCGAACAAGGCATCGACATGATCGCGCCGCACACATCCAATCGCAAGATAGAAAACATGACGCAAGACGGTAGACCGCTGCGACGCTACACGCGACGCTGGACGGTCGAACGGACGATCGATGGATCCAAAACTACCGTCGCCTGTGCATCCGCTGGGAGAAATCCACGCGACTCTTTCAAGGATATCTTCATTTAGTTGCACCTACTGTTACTCAAAGAGGTTTTGGGATAGCTTCTAATGTTAATGAACCATTATCATCCCTGCGAAGACTCTTCGCAAGAAAACCGAGCAAAAGAGGGACTGACGCAAGCGTAGCGAGGCACGAGCGGAGACGGGTCTTTCCCTCTTCGTTGCGGCCCTTTCACACTTCCTGTCGGTTTTACCTCGAAGAATGGAACATGGATAAAGGCTCACAACGCTGAGTCGCACCACTAGCGTGGGCCAACCCTACAACCTCGACCTTGTCAGGCGATTTCGTCGCCCAACGCCGTCTGCGCATAGCCATGCTCCCAATTCCACGCGATCGTCGCCTGCTTAAACCAAGACAGATTCGCCATGCGCACCGCGGCGACGCTGTACAGGCCAAGTTCCGGCGGACAGTTCAGCGGCGCGCCTTCACGAATCGCCGCATGATGATTCTTGTGATGGGGCGTCACGTCTTCACCGCCGGTCTTCGTATGCGTCTCGATCACCTCGCCGCCATCTTGCGACTTAATCTCCCACCCTTCGCCCGTGAAGTACAGCGTAGCCTCATAGCCGCGAATACAATGCTCGGAGGCAGCCTGGTTGGCCATCGTCCCCAACACACGCACCGTCATCCCCGGCGTCACGCCTTCCACGGCCGGATATTCGCAAAGCATCTCGAAGTTGTCCGGCAGGTCACGGCCGTCGTCCCAGAGATAAATGCCACCCATGCCGCTGACACGATTCGGAAACGTCAGGTTGCGGGCGCGAATGATCCGCGTGATGCGATGCACGAAAAGATCCGTCGAAATACCCCCGGAGTAATCGCCATGTTTACTGTGGAGGGCGAGCGCGCGTATTGCT